>NZ_CP172448.1:3462500-9275689 GCF_044591655.1 Streptomyces sp. BBFR51
CCTCCGGGCGCTTCCCTTCGGTCTTGCGTTTCCGACTCTATCAGATCTTTCCGACCCGATTTCCTCGGTGCTTTCCAGGTTCCCGCTTTCGCGTTTCCCTTTCCGGCGACTCCGACTTTATCAGAAGTTCCGAGCCGGTCTGACCGGCCACTCGATTCCGATTCATCGGGAGATTGCTTCGTCGAATTCAGTGATTCGGAGAAGCTCGTAGATGTTCACCGTCACCCTCTGGGGTGAACCCGTCTGCAGGCAACTGTTCAAATCTACCTCCCCGCTCACCCCGTGTCAACGGCGCTTGCGGGAACGAAGAGGACACTAGCAGCTCAGGATGGCCCGATGCACATCAGGCGGCCGTAGGCACGGTGGCGCTGCGCTCGGCGGCCTCGACGTCGCCCGTGTCGCCGGCGCGTACGGCACGGCCGCCCAGGACGTAGACGTAGGCGAGGAAGGCCAGTTCGGCGACGATTCCGATGGTGATGCGGGCCCAGGTGGGCAGGCCGGAAGGCGTGACGAAGCCTTCGATGGCACCGGAGACGAAGAGGACGAGGGCCAGGCCGACGGCCATGCCGATTGCTGCCCTGCCCTCTTCCGCCAGAGCGATGCGGCGGGTGCGGGGCCCCGGGTCGATGAGGGTCCAGCCCAGACGCAGACCCGTGCCGGCCGCCACGAACACCGCCGTCAGTTCGAGCAGGCCATGGGGCAGGACCAACCCGAGGAAGGTGTCGAGGCGGCCGGCCGACGACATCAGGCCGAAGCCGACGCCGAGGTTGAGCATGTTCTGGAACAGGATCCAGAGGACGGGCAGGCCCAGGAAGACGCCCAGGATGAGGCAGAGCGCCGCGGCCCAGGCGTTGTTCGTCCACACCTGTGCGGCGAAGGAGGCGGCCGGGTTGCTCGAGTAGTACGTCTCGTACTGGCCACCGGGACGAGTCATCTCGCGTAGTTCGCTCGGCGCCGCGATGGTGGACTGCACCTCCGGGTGGGCGCCGATCCACCAGCCCAGGAGCGCCGCGACCGCGGTCGACAGGAGCGCCGTGGGGACCCACCAGTGGCGGGCTCGGTAGACGGCCGCCGGGAACTGCTGGGTGAGGAAGCGGGTGACGTCGCGCCAGGAGGCGCGTCGTGTGCCGGTCACGGCACTGCGCGCGCGGGCCACCAGTTGGCTGAGCCGTCCGGTCAGCTGGGGGTCGGGTGCGCTGGACTGGATCAGGGAGAGATGGGTCGCCGTGCGCTGGTAGAGGGCGACGAGCTCGTCGGTCTCGGCGCCGGTCAGTCGGCGGCGGCGCCGGAGGAGGGCGTCGAGGCGGTCCCACTCCGCGCGGTGGGCGGAGACGAAGACGTCGAGGTCCATCGGTGTGCCTGCTCCTCGGCTATCGTCGGCGGCTCGTCGTGGATCAGCTTGTCGTACTGCGGCGCGGTGCGTCCTCAGCTTGGCAGACTGGCGGGGACGGGGGCAGTCAGGGGAAGGGCGGCGGGCGTGAGTGAGCTGGTGACGGGCGAGGCGGTGGCGCTGGAGCTGCGCCCCGCGAGGCTGCCCAGCAGGGCACTGGCCGTTCTGCTCGATCTGGCGGTCGCCTTGGCCGTCTACGTGGCGGTGACCGTCGCGCTGATGGCGTCCACCTCCTCCTTGGACCTGGCGGCGCAGACCGCTCTGTCGATCGCGACCTTCGTCCTCGTACTGGTGGGCGGGCCGATCGCCGTGGAGACGCTCAGCCATGGGCGGTCGCTCGGGAAGATGGCGTGCGGGCTGCGGGTGGTGCGGGACGACGGCGGGCCGATCCGGTTCCGGCACTCGCTGGTGCGGGGCTTGATCGGGGTGATCGAGATCCTCATGACGTTCGGGGTTGTCGCCTGTATCGCCTCGCTGGTGTCGGCGCGGGGGCGTCGGCTCGGTGACGTGTTCGCGGGCACGCTGGTCGTGCGGGAGCGCGTGCCGGTCTCTTCGGCGGGGTTCATGCCGCCGCCTCCGCCCTGGCTGGCGGGGCGGTTCTCGGGACTTGACCTGTCCGCGGTGCCCGATGATCTGTGGCTTGCCGTCCGTCAGTACCTGACGCGGATGGGGCAGCTGGACCCCCGTGTCGGCTGGGCCATGGCGGAACGGCTCGCCACCGATGTGGCGGCTCGTACGGGTGCCCCGGTGCCGCAGGAGGTTCCGCCGCCCGCGTATCTGGCGGCGGTGCTGCACGAGCGGCAGGCCCGGGAGGCGTGGCGGGCGTTCGGCGGCGCGGCGGCGGGTGAGGGAGCTGCGGCGCCGGTGCCGGCGTCTCCCCCGCAGGCTGCCCCGATGACACCGCCGGTACAGCCGCCGTCGGCGCCTCCCGTGGCACCGCCCGCCGGGCCGTCGCAGGAGGGTCGGCCCGGGGCGCCGCGGGACGTGCCGTCGGACGTCCGGCCCGGGAACGGGTTCGTGCCGCCGGCGTAGCCGCGGAAGGCTGCGCGCTCGAGCGGTCCCGCCCGCACCTTGGCCGCCCTACGCGTCTTCGGGGAACACGGACGGCGGTGTCTCGAGGTCCTCCAGCTCGATGCCGGGAGCCGCCAGGACGACGTCGCCGGCGAGGTGCACGGAGTGCTGCTCGCCCGTGTCCAGGGCTGTGACCTGGTATTCGTCCACGGTGAGGGGGCCGTTGTCAGTGGCGTGTGCTTCTCTTTTCAGCAAGGTCCAGGACTGGTCCACGGTGCGGGGGGCGAGGACCGGGTCGGTGAGGGCGACGAGGCGTACGCGGGTGGCTGATGCGGAGGGGGTGAGACGCAGGAGACGGGCGACGGCGACGAGGAAGGCCGGGGACGTTCCGGTGAAGGCGTGGGCGCGCACATTGCCTTCGGTGGCGTGGACTCCGGTGGGGTCGGTACGGACCCATGTGATGCCGTCGACGGCCGCGCCGCGCACCTGCCAGTCGGCGGTGTGGAGTTCGAGGCGGATGGGGCGGCCGAGCTCGTCGAGGGCGAGGTCGACGGAGCCGTGGTGGTCACCGGCGGGCGTGGTCAGCCGGGAGACGTAGCGCCAGCCGGAGGGGCCGGGGGCGCACTGGAAGTGTTCTTCCGCGAGGGGGGTGTGGTCGTGCGGATCGTGGAGCGAATACCGGCCGCGGGGCATGGGGGTCCTGGGTGGTGACGGGCTGCTGGTCCGGGTGCTGATCCGGCGCTGAGGCTCCGGCGGGGCCGACGGGACAGGCCCCCGACACGGGGGTGCGGGGGCCTGTCTCGAAGGAGCCGGCGGGCTCAGTAGCGGTAGTGGTCCGCCTTGTACGGGCCCTCGACCTTGACGCCGATGTAGTCGGCCTGCTCCTGGCGGAGCGTGGTCAGCTTGACGCCGAGAGAGTCGAGGTGGAGCCGGGCGACCCTCTCGTCCAGGTGCTTGGGCAGCACGTAGACGTCGGTCGGGTACGCGTCGGGCTTGGTGAACAGCTCGATCTGGGCCAGGGTCTGGTCCGCGAACGAGTTGGACATCACGAAGGACGGGTGGCCGGTGGCGTTGCCCAGGTTCAGCAGGCGGCCCTCGGACAGGACGATGAGCACCTTGCCGTCGGGGTAGGTCCACGTGTGGACCTGCGGCTTGACCTCGTCCTTGACGATGCCGGGGGTCTTGGCAAGGCCGGCCATGTCGATCTCGTTGTCGAAGTGGCCGATGTTGCCGACGATGGCCTGGTGCTTCATCTTGGCCATGTCCGAGGCCATGATGATGTCCTTGTTGCCGGTCGTGGTGACGAAGATGTCGGCCTTGTCGACGACCTCGTCCAGCGTCGTGACCTGGTAGCCGTCCATCGCCGCCTGCAGGGCGCAGATCGGGTCGATCTCGGTGATGATCACCCGGGCGCCCTGGCCGCGCAGGGACTCCGCGCAGCCCTTGCCCACGTCGCCGTAGCCGCAGACGACGGCGGTCTTGCCGCCGATCAGGACGTCGGTGGCGCGGTTGATGCCGTCGATGAGGGAGTGGCGGCAGCCGTACTTGTTGTCGAACTTCGACTTGGTCACCGCGTCGTTGACGTTGATGGCCGGGAACAGGAGGGTGCCGTCGCGGTGCATCTCGTACAGACGGTGGACGCCGGTGGTGGTCTCCTCGGTCACGCCGCGGATCTCGGACGCCAGCTGGGTCCACTTCTGCGGGCTCTCGCTCACCGTGCGGGTGAGGAGTTCGAGGATGACGCGGTGCTCGTCGGACTCGGCGGTGTCGACCGAGGGGACCTTGCCGTCCTTCTCGTACTCGACGCCCTTGTGGACGAGGAGGGTGGCGTCGCCGCCGTCGTCCAGGATCATGTTCGGGCCGCCGGTGGGAGTGTTCGGCCAGGTCAGCGCCTGCTCCGTGCACCACCAGTACTCGTCCAGGGTCTCGCCCTTCCAGGCGAAGACCGGGACGCCCTGCGGGTTGTCGGGCGTGCCGTTCGGGCCGACGGCGATGGCGGCGGCCGCGTGGTCCTGGGTGGAGAAGATGTTGCAGGAGGCCCAGCGGACCTCGGCGCCCAGGGCGACCAGGGTCTCGATGAGCACGGCGGTCTGCACGGTCATGTGCAGGGAGCCGGTGACGCGGGCGCCGGCGAGGGGCTGGGTCTCGGCGTACTCCTTGCGGATCGCCATCAGGCCCGGCATCTCGTGCTCGGCGAGGGTGATCTCCTTGCGGCCGAACGCGGCCAGGGAGAGGTCGGCGACCTTGAAGTCCTGTCGGTTGTCGACAGTCGTCATTGCGGGCTGCTCCTCGGGTTGGGTCGAGGTGGGTACGGCTGACCTGCGCGGCGGCGGACACAGGGGTGCCCCGAAGAGGACACAGGCATGCCCGCGTGCGCGCAGCGCAGTCCGTCGGAGGCCCTCTCTCCCTCGGCCGGTCCGTCCTGGACCGCCCGACCGCCATCAGCAGCGACGTCTGGCTCCGTCCCAAGCTACACCGCGGGCGGCCGTCGTCCCCAGTCCGCCTCCGAACACTTCCGGACGTTCACGAAACGTGACGGCGGTTGGGGGGGACGACCGTCAGTGGGCGGCGGGCGGCGTGGTCGGGCCGCCGGGCGTCGCCTCGGGGTCCGGGCCCTTGGCGGCCTCGGACTCGCTGTAGATGTCCGGCTCCAGGTAGATGACGCGGGCGATCGGGACGGCCTCGCGGATCCGGGATTCGGCGGAGTCGATCGCGGAGGCGATCTCGGTGGCCGTGCCGTCGTGGCGGACGGCGATCTTGGCGGCGACGAGCAGTTCCTCGGGGCCGAGGTGCAGGGTGCGCATGTGGATGATGCCGGTGACCGTGTCGCCGGCGACGATCGCGGCCTCGATCTGCTGGACCGCCTCGGTGCCGGCGGCCTCGCCGAGCAGCAGGGACTTGGTCTCAACGGCCAGGACCAGTGCGATCAGGATGAGCAGGATGCCGATGCACAGGGTGCCGACGCCGTCCCAGACACCGTCGCCGGTGAGCAGGGCGAGGCCGACGCCGCCGAGGGCGAGGATCAGGCCGATGAGGGCGCCGAGGTCCTCCAGGAGGACGACCGGCAGCTCGGGGGCCTTGGCGTGGCGGACGAACTCCTTCCAGGACTTCTGCCCGCGCAGGGGGTTGGACTCCTTGATGGCGGTCCGGAAGGAGAAGCTCTCGGCGATGATCGCGAAGACCAGGACGCCCACCGGCCAGTACCAGTGCTCCAGTTCGTGCGGGTGCTTGATCTTCTCGTAGCCCTCGTAGAGGGCGAACATGCCGCCGACCGAGAAGAGCACGATGGAGACGAGGAAGGCGTAGATGTAGCGCTCGCGGCCGAAGCCGAAGGGGTGTTGCGGGGTGGCCTCGCGCTGGGCGCGTTTGCCGCCCAGGAGCAGCAGCCCCTGGTTGCCCGAGTCGGCGAGGGAGTGCACGGACTCGGCGAGCATCGACGACGATCCGCTGAAGAGGAACGCCACGAATTTCGCTACCGCGATCGAGAGGTTGGCGAGCAGTGCCGCCACGATCGCCCTGGTTCCGCCTGACGCGCTCATGTGTCGCGTTGTCCCTTCGCCTGCATCTGCTTGGCCTGCATCTGCTCGTCTGCGTCCGTACGCTGGTGGGGGCTCGGCCGGTGATCCGGCTTTGCCCCTCCTTTGCGGTGCGCCATTGTTGCAGCCCTCGCGGGCCCCGACGTGCCGGATGCCCCTTCGTGCGTTCGTCAGGCCCGCGTCAGACGCGCACGGTGGCGCGGAAGAGCGTGCCGGTTCCGGACACTTCGGCCTTTTCGTGTGCCGGGACGAAGACGGACCGGCCGGGGGCCAGTTCGTGCTCGCCCGCCCGTACCGTGCCGGCCGTGCAGAGCAGGATCTGCGGGGTGGGCAGGGTGAGGTCGTGGACGGCGGCGCCCTCGGGCAGGACGTAGCGGGACAGGCGGAACTCGTCGTTCGGGGTGTCGTAGACCTCTTCGCCGTCGGGGGACGCCTCCGGGCGCAGGATGCCGGGGTCACCTGCCTCGAAGCGGACGATGCGCAGGAGTTCGGGGACGTCGACGTGCTTGGGGGTCAGCCCGCAGCGCAGGACGTTGTCGGAGTTGGCCATGATCTCGACGCCGAGGCCGTTCAGGTAGGCGTGCGGGATGCCGGCGCCGAGGTACAGGGCCTCGCCGGGCTGCAGCCGGACGTGGTTGAGGAGCATCGCGGCGAGGACGCCGGGGTCGCCCGGGTAGTGGTGGGCGATGTCGGCGTACGGCCGGTAGGCGCCGCCGAGGCGGTCGCAGGCGGCCGCGGTCTCGGCGACCGTGTGGGACATCTTTTCGGGGTCGGCCGTGAGGATCGCGGTGAGGACCTCGCGCAGGGCGGCGTCCTCGGGGTGCGCGCGCAGCAGGTCGACGTACGGCTTGAGGGAGGCGATGCCGAGGCCGTCGAGGAGGTCGGCCGTCTCGGCCGGGGGACGGAAGCCGCAGAGCCCGTCGAACTCGGTGAGGGCGCAGATCAGTTCGGGCTTGTGGTTGGCGTCCTTGTAGTTGCGGTGCGGCGCGTCCAGGGGGACGCCGCGGCGCTCCTCGTCCTCGTAGCCCGCCCTGGCCTGGGCGAGGTCGGGGTGGACCTGGAGGGAGAGCGGGGCGCCGGCCGCGAGGAGCTTGAGAAGGAAGGGCAGGCGGGGGCCGAACCTGGCCACGGAGGCGGCGCCCAGCTCCTTCTCGGGGTCGGCGTCGACGACCTCGGCGAGAGTGCCCCGGCCGGTGCCGGAGGGGGCGCCTGGGTGGGCGCCCATCCACATCTCCGCCTGCGGTTCGCCGGTCGGCTCGGTCCCGAGCAGGGTCGGGATCGCGGTGGTGGAACCCCAGGCGTAGGGGCGGACGGTGTTGTCGAGGCGGTCCATGGGCTCTCTCTGCCGGTGCGTGCGCGGTGCGTGTTTCCTGGTTCGTACGAGATCAGGCGCCCGAGGCGAGCGCCAGGTAAACGGCGGCGAAATCCGTGATGGCGATCAGTTCGGCGAGCGTCTCCAGTTCGCCGCCCGCTTCCGGCTCGAGTTCGCTGATCGGCGTGTCGTGGCCGAGGGCCAGGTCACGGGCGCCCGGGGCGGCGGTGAGGCCGCCACTGGGGCGGTCGCGCAGGAGCACCACGCGCGCGTGCAGGGCGGGTGCCTCCTCTACGCGATCGCGGAAGAAGTCGTCGGGGTCGGCGCCGGCGGCGAGTTGACCCGCGAGCAGGGCGCCGTGCGCGGCGAGCGCCTCGGGCAGTTCGGCGACGACGGCCGGGGTGCCGGACAGTTCGGCCAGCGCGGCGGCGAAGCGGCGCCCTGCGGGTCCGGCGGAGATGCCCTCGGTCCAGACGACCGGGAGGGAGTCGGCCAGCTCGGACGCCAGGGTCTTGGCCGGGTTGCTGTAGGTCACGATGGCGGGCCCGCAGCGTTCGGCGATGGTGTCGAGGCGGTCGGCGACCTTCTCGATGGCCTCGGGCGGCGCGTCGAGCAGGGCGGTGCGGTCCAGCAGCGCGAGGAGCGGGGTGAGTAGCGCCCACAGGACGCCGGGGGCGGCACCGGCGAGGGGCTCGTCGTGGTCGTAGGGCGCGGTCGCCATCGGGATGAACAGGCCGTGGGAGGCGCTCACCGCGTCGCTGAGCGGGGAACGGGCGGGGGCGACGGCGACGACCGTGCAGCCCCGGCGGTAGGCCTGTTCGGCGAGCAGGGACAGGCCGGGCTCGCTGCCGTCGGGCGTGGCGATCAGCAGGAGGTCCACGGAGCCGGCCCAGCCGGGCAGTTCCCAGCGCAGGGCGCCCGCGGCCGCGGCCACGCCGGTGGGGGCGAGGCGGGTGACGGGGCTGCCGGCGCCGGCGAGGGTGCCGAGGAGGTCGGCGGCGTGGGTGGCGGCGGCGCCGGGGCCTGCGATCAGTACGGCGCGGGGGCGGCCGTCCGGCTTGAGGGTGCCGACGCCGGCCTCGGCGGCGAGCCGGGCGGCGGTGCGTACGCGGGCACCGGCCTCGGCGGCGCCGCGGAGGAGGCCGCGGCGGTCGGCCTCGGTGAGGCGCTCCGGTGCGTCGAGGAGCGATTCGTCGAGCATGGCGGCAGGTCTCCGATCGCCGGGGCGTTCGTTCGATTGCGCGGGGGTCGTCGCCGGGTTGCCGGGGTGCCGGTTCGCCTGGCCGTCGGCTACTCGGGGCGGCGGGCCTCGTCGACGAGGAGGACGGGGATGCCGTCGCGCACCGGGTACGCCAGACCGCAGTCCTGGCCGGTGCAGATCAGTTCCGCGTCCTGCTCCTTGAGGGGGGCGTGGCAGGCGGGGCAGGCGAGGATCTCCAGGAGGCCGGCTTCGAGCGGCATGGGGGTTCCCTTCGGGGGCGGTGGGGCTTGTGCGGATGTGCTGGTCAGGGTACCGCCGGTCGTGGGGCGGGTGTCGGGGGTCGAAGGGTGCGTCCCGGCCCCGGCCCCGGCTACGCCCGGATGATCGCCAGCGTCTCGTCGCGCACCTTCGTCATCGTCGCCTCGTCGCGCGCCTCCGCGTTCAGCCGGAGCAGGGGCTCCGTGTTGGAGGGGCGGACGTTGAACCACCAGTCGGCCGCGGTGACCGTGAGGCCGTCGAGGTCGTCGAGCGTGATGTCGTCGCGGCCCTCGTACGCGGCCCGGATCGCGGCGAGGCGGCCCTGCTGGTCGGCGACGGTGGAGTTGATCTCGCCCGAGCCGGCGTAGCGGTCGTACTGGGCGACCAGGCCGGACAGCGGGCCGTCCTGCTCGCCGAGGGCGGCCAGGACGTGGAGGGCGGCCAGCATGCCGGTGTCGGCGTTCCAGAAGTCGCGGAAGTAGTAGTGCGCGGAGTGTTCGCCGCCGAAGATGGCGCCGGTCCTGGCCATCTCCGCCTTGATGAAGGAGTGGCCCACGCGCGTGCGTGCGGGTGTGCCGCCGTGCTCCCGCACGACCTCCGGGACGGACCAGGACGTGATCAGGTTGTGGATGACGGTGCCCGTGCCGCCGTTGCGGCCCAGCTCGCGGGCGGCCACCAGGGCGGTGACGGCGGACGGGGAGACCGGGTCGCCGTTCTGGTCGACGACGAAGCAGCGGTCGGCGTCGCCGTCGAAGGCGAGGCCGAGGTCGGCGCCCTCCTCGCGGACGCGCTGCTGGAGGTCGACGAGGTTGGCCGGGTCGAGCGGGTTGGCCTCGTGGTTGGGGAAGGTGCCGTCCAGTTCGAAGTACATCGGCACGAGGTCGAGGGGCAGGCCGGCGAAGACCGAGGGGACGGTGTGGCCGCCCATGCCGTTGCCGGCGTCGACGACGACCCTGAGGGGCCTGATGGCGGTGAGGTCGACGAGGGACCGCAGGTGGGCCGCGTAGTCGGCGAGGACGTCGCGCCGGGTGACCGTGCCCCGCCGGGAGGAGGGCTCAGGGGCGCCGGTGTCGCTCCAGCGCTCCACCAGGGCGCGGATCTCGGCGAGGCCGGTGTCCTGGCCGACCGGGGCGGCGCCCGCGCGGCACAGCTTGATGCCGTTGTACCGGGCCGGGTTGTGCGAGGCCGTGAACATGGCGCCCGGAAGGTTCAGCGCTCCGGAGGCGTAGTACAGCTGGTCGGTGGAGCACAGGCCGATCTCGGTCACGTCGGCGCCGCGGGCCGCCGCCCCGCGCGCGAAGGCGCCGGACAGGCCCGGGGACGAGGGCCGCATGTCTTGGCCGACCACGACGGCGCCCGCGCCGGTCAGCTCGACGAAGGCCGCGCCGAACAGCTCGGCCAGCGACTCGTCCCACTGGTCCGGGACCACACCGCGCACGTCGTACGCCTTCACGATCTGCGACAGATCAGCAGCCACGGCCAACCTTCCTGAAAGTCCTGTCGGAGCCCACAAACTACCCGCAAGCACCCACGGACCCGAGGTCAGGGCACGGTCGGGGCGGGACCGGTCAGGGCGGGACCGCGACCGGTCAGGGCAGCATCCAGCCCAGGACCACCGTGGACTGCCCGACGACGATCAGGCACATGATCAGCAGCAGGCCCAGGCTCCAGGGCAGCACCTTGCGCAGCAGGTCGCCCTCGCGGCCCGCGAGTCCGACGGCCGCGCAGGCGATGGTGAGGTTCTGCGGGGAGATCATCTTGCCGAGGACACCGCCGGAGCTGTTGGCGGCGGCCAGCAGTTCGGGCGACAGGCCGGACTCCCGCGCCGCGGTCACCTGGAGGGCGCCGAAGAGCGCGTTGGCGGAGGTGTCGGAGCCGGAGACGGCGACGCCGAACCAGCCGAGCACGGGTGACAGGAAGGCGAGTCCGGCACCGGCCGCGGCGACGAAGTGGCCGATGGTGGCGGCCTGCCCGGAGAGGTTCATGACGTAGGCGAGGGCGAGCACGGAGGTGACGGTGAGGATCGCGAACCGCAGTTCGTGCACGGTAGCGAGCCACTCCTTGACCGCCACGCGCGCGTGCACGCCGAGGACGACGGCCGTGGCCAGCCCGGCGAACAGCACGAGCGTGCCGCCGGTGGAGACGATCGGCCAGGAGAAGACGTTGCCGCCGACCGGATTGCCCTCGGGGTCGGCCACGTCCAGGAACGGCCAGTCGTAGCTCTGGGTGGCCTTCGCCAGCCAGTCCTTGACCGCCGGGATCTGCGCCACGGAGAAGACGGCGACGATCAGCGCGTAGGGCGCGTACGCCCGCACGACCTCCCGGGGGGAGTCCTCCTGGTCCAGCTCCTCGCTCCGTACGCCGGTCAGCACGGACGCCCGTACGGGCTCGGCGGCGGGCCGGCGGGAGTGCGGTACGGCGACCAGGGCGCCGGCGCCGACCAGCGCGGCGACGATGTCGGCGAGCTGGACGGAGATGTAGTTGGACGCGACGAATTGGGCGACGGCGAAGGCGACCCCGCAGGCCAGCGCGGGGATCCAGGTCTCGCGCAGTCCGCGCCGCCCGTCGACCAGGGCGACCAGCAGCAGCGGTACGACGAGGGCCAGCAGGGGCGTCTGACGGCCGACCACGGAGGCGACGTCGTCCAGCGGCAGGCCGGTGACCTGGGCCAGCGTCACCACGGGCGTGCCCATCGCGCCGAAGGCGACCGGCGCGGTGTTGGCGACCAGGGACACCACGGCCGCGCGCACGGGGTCGAAGCCGAGGGCGACGAGCATGACCGAGCAGATCGCGACGGGCGCCCCGAACCCGGCGAGGGCCTCAAGGAGGGCGCCGAAGCAGAAGGCGACGACCAGGGCCTGGATACGGGGGTCGTCGGAGAGCCGGCCGAAGGAGCGGCGCAGGATGTCGAAGTGCCGGGTGCGGACGGTCATCCGGTAGACCCACAGGGCGTTCACGACGATCCACAGGATGGGGAAGAGGCCGAAAACCGCTCCCTGGACGGCGCTGGAGGCCGTCTGGTCCAGCGGCATGCCGTAGGCGAGCCAGGCGACGAGCACGGCCGCCAGGAGTCCGGTGAGGCCCGCCAGGTGCGCCTTCATGCGGACGCCGCCCAGCAGGACGAGGACGATCACCAGTGGCAGGGCCGCCACCAGGGCGGACAGGCCGAGCGAACCGGCGACGGGTTCCAGTTCCTGCACGTACACGGGCGCCTCCCCGAATTCCGCCATGCGAAAGCGTTTTCTCGCGGCTCCCGGAATGGTCGTGTCCGCGACAAGGGGACGTCAATGGGTGTGCAGCAACGGATGTGGCGGATGCCGAGGGCGGTGAAGAGGGTCAAGTGGCCAGAAAAGAGGGTGAGCGACCCGTGCGGCTCGGTTGGAGAGTGAGCGACCCACGCGGCCGGTTGGAGGGTGCGTGACCCGCGCGGCTCAGTTGTCCGGCGAGCGCAACACGCGCAGATGGCCGCGGCGTGCGACCTCCATCGGGTCCGCCCTGCGCGCCCCGCCACCGGCCTCGGCCGCCCGCTCCTGGGGGCGGGCCGCCTCGCGCACCGCGTTGGCGAGGGCCTCCAGATCGTCGCCGCTGGGGCGGGCCGGGGCCGAGCCGTCGAGCAGGCGGACGACCTCCCAGCCGCGCGGGGCGGTGAGGCGCTCGGAGTGCTCGGCGCACAGGTCGTAGCAGTGGGGTTCGGCGTAGGTGGCGAGCGGGCCGAGGACCGCGGTCGAGTCGGCGTAGACGTACGTCAGCGTCGCGACGGCGGGACGGCCGCAGGCGGTGCGCGAACAGCGACGTACAGGGCTCACGATGTTGGACGGTACCGCACTCTTGAGCGGGCCGCGACGACTCTCCACCGGGTCACACCACCGTGTCGTGGCGTGAAACGCACCACGGCCCTCTCGGAACACACCCCTTTGACCTGCGCGGACACCGGTGTCCTGGACGCCGCGCGGCTCCGGAGGCGGTCACGACCCGATACAAACAGCGACATTTGCCTTGAGTTCCGCGGTCGCGGAGAGATACGGAATCGAGCCCAACCTTGGCTGGAATGGTCATCCGGCGACAAGCGGAGCGGTCTGCCCCGACACCGCCCGGTGTGGGTGTGCGGTCGGGCACGCGACCTCCGCCGGGGACTACCCTTCACCAGTGATGGACAACCCCGTGACGCCCCGTGATGCCGGACGCCCAGGGCCCCGCCGTCGTGATCGCCACGGTCGGGGCATGCGCGGTCCGGTCGCACCCCCGCAGGTGCCGCTCGCCGCGAGCCGCGGTGAGGTGTTCGCGGACCTGGTGCAGGACTCCGTGGAGCGCCTGGAGCGGCGGTGGCCGCAGCTCGCCGACATCGACTTCCTCGTCCTCGACGTGCCGCGCACGGCCGCGGCCGGGGAGGCGTGGAACGACGAGGCGGTTCCGCTCGGCGGCACGGTCCCCTCGCGGGACGGGCGTCGCGGGCGGGTGGTCGTGTACCGGCGGCCCGTCGAGATCCGGACCAAGGGGCGGGACGAGCGCGCGGCACTGGTCCACGAGGTCGTCGTCGAGCAGGTCGCGGAGTTGCTCGGGCTGACGCCGGAGACGGTCGATCCGCGGTACGGGGAGGACTGAGCGGCGGGCGCCGTGCGCGACGGCCCGGTGAGGCCGCCTCGACCCGTACGCCCGCCGTCGCCGCTACTTCTGGAGTACCGACAGGTCCTCGTCCGCGTTGGGTACCGAGACCGTCCCCCGGTCGTCGGGGAGGGTCTGGACGGTGAAGGACGCCACGTCGTCGTCCGAACCGGTCAGAGTGCGGGACGCGTAGACCGGGCCGCCCGAGACGGTCTCGACCGTCAGCGCGTAGGAGCCCTTGAGGCCGGCGGGGACCGGTACGTCGACGTTCTGCGTCGTACCGCCCTTGACCGTGTACGTCTTGGTCTCCGTCGTGCCGCCCTCGCTGCCCGCCGACGCCGTGACCTTCACCTTCGCGGCCTCGCCGGGTGCCGACAGGGACAGGGTCGTGCTCTTGGCCCGGTTGTCCGCGGAGGTCGCGCGCGCACCGACCGGGCCGGAGGCCGGGATGAACGCCGACTCCTGCTCGTCGCCCTTGCCCCGCAGGACCCGGACCGCGGCCACGACCGGCACCGACCCGCCCGTCGGCGTCAGCACCAGCGAGCCCGCCTCGCCGCGGGTGACCTCGCCGAGGTCGACGCCCGTCGTCATGCCGGCCTTGACGTGCACCGTCTCGTGACCGGCGGGCGTGATCAGCCCGGACGGGGAGGCGAGCCGCACCTTCAGGTCCGCGTCGGTGCCACCCGGCGTGAACAGCACCAGGCGTACGGCGGTGGCGTCCTTCGGGATGCCCGGAATCACGAGGTCGCTCGCCGGGTCCGCGGCCGCGCTCAGCCAGTCGCCGCCGGTCTTGTCGTCCAGGGCCTGCACCTCGGCGCCGACCCGCCCGCTGCGCACGCCGACGTGCACGGTCAGGTCGGTCTGCTTCACGTCGCTGAGCGTGGACAGCAGGAGGGACTCACTGGCGTGCGGCGGCACCGTGACGCCCTCCCCCACCGTGGACTTCACGGCTCCGTCCTTGCCGTACAGCTCGATGTCGACGACGGCCGCCGAGTCGTCGGGGTTCGTCAGGTGCACGTAGTCGGTGCGGTCGGCCGCGGTACTGGCGCCCGGGAACCAGAACTCCGTGTCCGGGGCGGTGCAGTTGACGCCCTGAAGGCCGCGGCCCGTTCCGGCGGCGACCTCCGTGGTCTGCTGGACGGTCCAGCCGGGCGCGCTGTTCCCCTCGGCGGTGCCGATGAGCGCGGGCGCGTCGGCTCCGGAGGTCTTGCCGGTGGCCGGCGTGCCGGGCTCCTCGGGCTCGACGGCCGGCTTCTCCTTCTTCGCGTCCTTGTCGTCCTTGTCGTCCTTCTCGTCCTTGTCGCCCTTGTCGTCGGACTTCCCGGCGTCCTTGCCGTCCTCGGTGGCGTCGCCCGACTCCGCCGTCGCGAGTGCGGCGCCGCCCTTCTCGTCGGCGCCCTTGGTGACGGGCGTGAAGGACGTGTACGCGGTCTCGGCGAGGTCGGAGGTGCTGGGCGCCGGGCACAGCAGGCTGGTCCGCTCCACGGGCAGCCGCGCGGCGGGCGCCGCGGTGTCCGTGCCGGAGTCGCCCGGGGCGGACACCGCCGCGAAGCCGGTGACGGCGGCGAGCGCGGTCGCGCAGGCGATCAGGGACAGGGTCGTGCGCTTCACTGCTGGCTCCCGTCGGGACGCTCACTGCCCGTGCCGTGGGGCTGCTGGGGCTGGGAAGGGTCGTACGGCGTCTCGTATCCGTTCTGGCCGTACGCCTGGTCGTAGGCGGGGTCGTACCCGCCCTCCTGAGCCTGCGCCGGATCGCCGTAGGCGTACGGGTCGTATCCGCCCGCGTCGTACTGGCCCGCCTCGTACTGAGCGCCCTGGCCGGCGTGACCGCCCTGGTAGGCGTCCGTCTGCTGCTGGTCTCCCTGGTACGGGTCTCCCTGGTACGGGTCTCCCTGGTAGGGCTGCTGTCCGTACCCGCCCGGGTCGTACTGCTGCTGGGCGTCCTGGTAAGGGGCGTCCCCGTAGGTGCCGTAGGAGCCGTACTCGACCGCGGCGTACCCAGCGGAGTCCCACTCGCCGTACGCCTGCTGCTGTGGCACCGGCGCCGGTGCCTCCACCGGCGGCCCGGGCTCCTCGGCGGCGTCGGCCCCGGCCTCGGGGTCCGGCTCCATGCCCGCCCCGACCCCGACCCCGGCCCCGGCCTCGGCCTCGGCCTCGGCCTGGGCGCGCAGTCGCCGGGCCCGGCGTCCTTCGCCCTCGACGGCCTGGGCGGGGACGACCGGCTCGTCGGGCAGGTCGTCGTCGACGTCGCGGCGCCTGCCGGGCAGGGCGAGGACGACCAGGACGACGGCGAGGAGTCCCTGGGCCCACAGCCAGACGGTGTGCGTGAACGGGGCGTCGTAGGTGACGTCCAGCCTGCCGCCGGAGGCGGGGAGTTCGAAGCCCTGGGCCCAGCCGTCGACCGTGGTGCGGGCGAGTGGCTTGCCGTCCAGGGTGGCCGTCCAGCCCTCGGCGGCGGTGTCGGCGACGCGCAGCACGCGGCCGTCGGAGCCCGCCTTGATCTCGGTGTGGATCTCGACGGGTCCGGCCGCCACGGGCTGGGGCTTGTCGGCACCGGCCTTCTCGCCGGACACGACGGTCGCGCGCGCGACCTCCTGGTCCACCCGCCACAGTCCGCTGCCGTCCTGCTGGCTGAGCCTGCTCAGGCCGGGCGTGGCGTCCAGGACGCGAGTGACCTCGCGCGGCGCGCCCTTGTGCACGAGCACGTAGCGCACGGCGAAGCCGCCGAGCTGGTCGGCCTGGTCGGCGCCGGAGCCCGCCACGAGGTTGGCGACGATCTTGTCGAGGGTGCCGTTTCCGCCGTCTCCGTCGGCCAGTTCGCCGTCACCGAGGCGGGCCCCGGAGCCGCGGACCAGCATGTAGCCCACGTGGGCGGCGGAGTCGCTGTCGAGGACGAGGGTGCGGGCCTGGTCGCGGGTGTGGCTCTCCTCGGCGACGAAGGCGGGCACCTGTACGGGGTCGCGTCGCTCCAGGGGGCCGTCGGCGCCCCCGATCACCCAGCCGGCGGCGGCGATCAGCGGGCCGACGGCCGACGCGAGCGCGATCAGGGCGGCGACGGGCTGGCGCCAGCCGAAGCTCTGCTCGGCCACGCGGAAGCGCGCGCCGTCGGCGCCGAGGGTCGCGGCGGCCAGCAGGGCGATGCCGTAGACGAGAGTGGCGGGCCCGGCCCAGGCGGAGCCGTTGGAGAGGACCGAGAAGACGAGGGCGACCAGGGCGACGACCCAGGCCGTACGGATGCCCGACTGCCGCTCGGAGCGCAGCAGGGCGGCCAGCGCGGCCAGGACGATGCCGATGAGGACCAGCCCGCCGACCGTGCCGGGACCGCCGGGGCTCGTGCCGAGCAGGTCGAGGGCGGAGGCGGCCGAGGAGCCGTACTCCAGTCCGGCCTCCTCGAAGAAGCCGAACGGCAGCAACGACAGCGACCAGGGGGCGAGGAGCAGCAGCGGGGTGCCGAGCTGGGCGAGGAAGCGCAGCCCGTACGCCGTGATCTCGCCGCGGCGCAGGGCGAGGACCCCGATGCCGAGGACCAGCGCGACGGGCCACACGACGGGCGTGAAGGCGGTGGTGATCGTCAGCAGCAGCGCGTACGCCCACGTGGCGCGCCAGCTGCCACGGGCGCCGGACGAGTGGGTCAGGCCGGCCGCGGTGACGCCCGCGCGCGCGATGAGCGGCAGCAGGACGGCGAGGACGGCGGTGCCGATGCGGCCGCCGGCGAGCGCGCCGGTGGCGGCGGGCAGGAAGGCGTAGGCGACGGCCGCCCAGGCGCGCAGCAGCCGGGAGGGGACCAGCGGGCGGGAGGCGAAGTACGCGGTGGCGCCCGCCAGGGGCACCGAGCAGACCAGCAGCAGGGTGACGGCGAGTCCGGTCGAGCCGAGCAGGAGGGAGGCGAGCGCGGCGACGAGCGCGAGGTAGGGCGGCGCCGATGCGGTGCCGCCGGTGCCGACCGTGTGCCAGGCGTCCGCGTACCGCGACCACAGCTCCCCGGCGCCGGCCGGGGCGGGCAGCAGCGCGCCGCCCGCCAGGGCGCCGCCGCCGAGGAGCGCGCGGCAGGCGGCCAGGGAGACGAGCAGCAGCACCAGGAAGAGCACCGGCCCGGGCTTGCGGGCGACGCGCTTGAGGCGGGCGAACTGCTCGATCTCCATGAAGTCGGCGTCGTCGCCGCCGGGTCCGGACTCGATGGCCCCGCCGTGCCGTCCGGCGCCCGCGGCGGCCTCGGCGTCGGAACTGCCGAAGAGATCGCCCGCGACCTGTTCGACGGTGACGCGGATGGTCGCGCCGGGGGGCGGGAAGAGGGGGCGCAGTTCGTCCTTCTCGACCTGCGGGCGGCCGCGTTCACGTCGGCCGGCGATGACGCGCTCGGGTCGCAGCAGGACGCCCAGCAGGCCCCGGATCTCGTCGAGGGCCTGGCCGGGGACCTTGCCGACGAGGTAGGCGAGGGTCCGCAGCAGGGTGCCGAGGACCACGCGCAGCAGCACCCAGGGCAGGGCGGCCGTACGGACGTTGACGAGGAGGGTGTGGACGGCGCCGGCCTTGTCGACCTTGTGCGGGGAGGCGGTGGTGCGGCCCGCGCAGTCGACGGCGCGGCGTTCCCGAGAGGCCGCCTCGGCGTGGCGGACGACCGCCTCCGGGGCGACGAGGACGCGCAGTCCGGCGGCGTGCGCCCGCCAGCACAGGTCGACGTCGTCGCGCATGAGGGGCAGCCGGCGGTCGAATCCGCCGAGCCGCTCGAAGACGTCGCGCCGGATCAGCATGCCGGCGGTGGACACCGACAGGACGGGCCGGACGTGGTCGTGCTGGCCCTGGTCCTGTTCGCGGCGGTCCAGGCCGGTCCAGCGGCGGCCGGAGTTGGCGATGGAGACGCCGACCTCGAGCAGTTGTCGGCGGTCGTACCAGCCGCGGAGTTTGGGGCCCACGACGGCGACGTCGTCGCGGCCGAGTTCGTACTCGGTGTCCACGACGCGCAGCAGCTGGGCGAGGGCGTCGGGCTCCGGGGCGCAGTCGTCGTGCAGCAGCCACAGCCACTGGACCGGCTCTCCGTGGGGAAGCTCCGGCAGGTCGTAGGCGTCGTCGCGCCAGGAGCGGGTGACGGGGTCCCAGCCGCTGGGCCGCCTCAGGTACGGCAGTTCCTCGGGCGTGAGGTCCGGGGCGGTGCGGGCGGCCTCCTCCACGGCCTGGCCGAAGCCGGTGCGCCGGGCGAGGTGGAGCACGTGGTCGTGGCCGAAGGCGTCGCCGATCAGCCGCGCGGAGTCGTCCGCGCTGCCGGTGTCGGCGGCCACGGCGTACTGGACCGGGCGCTCCTGGCCGAGCAGCCCGGCGAGCGCGTCGGGCAGCCAGCGGGCTCCGTCGTGGGCGACGAGGACCGCGGTCACGACGTGGCGCGGGAACTCAGGTGTGGCAGCGAGGTCTTGCTGGGCTGCCGTGTGACTCTGCACGGACATCGAGGTACGGGCCCCGGTTCGGTGGACTGCGGTGGACGCCCGTGCCTGTGGTGGGGTGGCGGGGCGTCTCGGACGAGCGCCCACACTATCGGCTGGACACAGAGGCGGCCCGCCGCCTGTGGACAACCCACCCGCGACGGGCCGTTCCCGCTGCTCGGACCGTATCTGCCGCTGCGTCAGGCAGCGGGCTTCAGACCGCGGCCTTCTTCAGCCGGCGGCGTTCCCTCTCGGACAGGCCGCCCCAGATGCCGAAGCGCTCGTCGTTGGCAAGGGCGTACTCGAGGCATTCGGAGCGGACCTCACAGGCGAGGCAGACCTTCTTGGCCTCGCGGGTGGAGCCGCCCTTCTCGGGGAAGAAGGACTCGGGGTCGGTCTGGGCGCACAGTGCGCGCTCCTGCCAGCCGAGTTCCTCGTCCGCGTCGTCGACCAGCAGTTGCTGCACCAGCTCGGTCATGTGCGCCCCTCGTCTGTCTTTCGCGTCCCCGTGATCTAGCCGTTACCGATTCCGGCTGAACGACACGAGTGAAATTACAAGTGTGCAGCTCCGGGCGAGTCAAGCCGAGATCTGCTATTGGGTCCCTTATTCACTCTGCGGAACCAAGGCCATGCAGAAAGTGTTCAAATCGCCATAAACCTTGACATACCAACGAGGCCCACCAGGGCGCCCGCCCCGTTTCACACCGCAACAGGGAAGACGCCCCGGCGTTCGATCCCGTTCCGATACACACGCCGAAGCGAACCTGATCACATTCGGATCACGGGATCGCAACGGGGGTTGTGCGCCCGGCTTGTGCGCCATGTGTCCCGGAAGTCGACTGAGCAAACCTTTCGCCAGCTCGATGAACCGGATGAGGTGAAACATGTCCCACATAACGGGCATCGAGTTGACAGTGCTGGTGTGAACCGCTGTGCTTGTGGGCATGCTCGCGAACTTGGCGCTCGCCTCGACCCGCACCGCCGGGTCCCACGGTGCTGCCCGCGCTCGCTGTAGCTGTTGCCGCTGTTCCAGCTGTTGAGCCAACCGCGCTCCGGCTGTTCCCGAGTCCACGCGACTCGACTTCTGCGTTCCCGCCCCACCAGGGCGTTCTTCGTCATTCGCTCCGCTCCACCGCACTCTTCCGCCGAGGAACCACCGCACCCATGAACAGCGACAGCGACCTCCAGATCGCCGGCGACATCCTCGAAGTCCCCCACCTCCTCCAGGCACCGCGCGAGCACCTGGCCACCGTCGCCGAGTTCGCCGGCCTGGCCCGCTCCATCGCGGCCGACCGTTCCGAGTGGGAGCACCTCGTCCGGTACGACGCGACGACACGCTGGTACCACCGGCTGCGCACCGGCCCCGGGTACGAGGTCTGGCTGCTGTCCTGGGTGCCCGGGCAGGGCAGCGGACGCCACGACCACGGCCCCTCCTCCGGAGTGTGGACGGTCCTGGAGGGGGCCCTCACCGAGCACACGGAGCGCGGCACGCGCGCGTTGGTGACGGGTACACAGCGCGTGTTCGCACCGGGGTACGCGCACGAGGTCGTCAACGACACGCTGGAGCCGGCGGTCAGCCTGCACGTCTACTACCCCGGCCTCACCGAGATGCCGATGCACTCCCCGCAGTGCTCGGCCGCCGCGGCCCGCGACGCGGACGCCGGCTCCGACGCCGTACCGGCACGGTGACGACTGCCTGACGCACTGTCGTACCCGCCTGCAAGACTGGGGCCATGCGCATTGTGGTTCTGGCAGGCGGCATCGGCGGTGCCCGGTTCCTGCGTGGTCTCAAGCAGGCCGCGCCGGACGCGGACGTCACGGTCATCGGCAACACCGGGGACGACATCCACCTCTTCGGGCTGAAGGTCTGCCCAGACCTCGACACGGTGATGTACACCCTCGGCGGCGGCATCAACGAGGAGCAGGGCTGGGGGCGGGCCGACGAGACCTTCCATCTCAAGGAGGAGCTGGCGGCGTACGGCGTCGGCCCCGAGTGGTTCGGCCTCGGCGACCGGGACTTCGCCACGCACATCGTGCGGACGCAGATGATCACCGCGGGTTTTCCGCTCAGCGCGGTGACGCAGGCGCTGTGCGACCGCTGGAAGCCCGGGGTGCGGCTGATCCCGATGACCGACGACCGCGTGGAGACACACGTCGCCGTCGAGTTGGAGGGGGAGCGCAAAGCGGTCCACTTCCAGGAGTACTGGGTACGCCTGCGCGCCTCCGTCCCCGCCGAGGCGGTCGTGCCGGTCGGCGCCGAGCAGTCCAAGCCGGCGCCCGGCGTGCTGGAGGCCATCGCGGAGGCGGACGTGATCCTCTTCCCGCCCTCCAACCCGGTCGTGTCCGTCGGCACGATCCTCGCCGTGCCCGGCATCCGCGAGGCGATCGCCGACGCCGGGGTGCCCGTGGTGGGCCTGTCCCCGATCGTCGGCGACGCGCCCGTGCGCGGCATGGCCGACAAGGTGCTCGCCGCGGTCGGCGTGGAGTCCACGGCAGCCGCGGTCGCCGAGCACTACGGCTCGGGCCTGCTCGACGGCTGGCTGGTCGACACCGTCGACGCCGACGCCGTCACCCGCGTGAAGGCGGCCGGCATCCTCTGCCGCGCCGTACCGCTGCTGATGAGCGACCTCGACGCCACGGCGCAGATGGCCCGGGAGGCGCTGACGCTGGCGGAGGAGGTGCGGGAGGCGTGAGCGACGAGACGCGCGACGACGCTCCCGCCCACCGCGCGGGCTACCGGGTGTGGGCCCTGCCGGGCCTGCCCGAGGTGCAGGTCGGCGACGACCTCGCCAAGCTGATCGCGGCGGCCGAGCCCGCGCTGGCCGACGGGGACGTGCTGCTCGTCACGTCCAAGATCGTGTCCAAGGCCGAGGGCCGTGTCGTCCGGGCCACCGACCGTGAGGCCGCGATCGACGCGGAGACCGTACGGGTGGTGGCCCGGCGCGGCCCGCTGCGCATCGTGGAGAACCGTCAGGGTCTGGTCATGGCGGCGGCCGGGGTCGACGCCTCCAACACCCCGTCCGGGACCGTACTGCTGCTCCCCGAGGACCCCGACGCGTCCGCGCGCGCCGTCCGTGAGGGACTCCGCGACACGCTGGGCGTGGACGTCGGCGTGGTCGTCACCGACACCTTCGGACGGCCCTGGCGGGCGGGGCTGACGGACGTGGCGATCGGCGCCGCCGGCGTGCGGGTCCTCGACGACCTGCGCGGCGGCACGGACGCGCACGGCAATCCGCTCGGCGCCACCGTCGTCGCCACGGCCGACGAGCTGGCCGCCGCGGGCGACCTGGTCAAGGGCAAGGCCGCGGGCCTGCCCGTCGCCGTCGTGCGCGGGCTGCCCCAGGTGGTCGCCGAGGACGACGGCGAGGGCGCGCGGGCCATGCTGCGCGGCGCGCGCGACGACATGTTCCGCCTCGGCACCTCGGAGGCGGTACGCCAGGCGGTCACCCAGCGGCGTACGGTACGGGCCTTCACCGACGAGCCGGTCGATCCGGGTGCCGTGCGCCGGGCGGTGGCCGCGGCCGTGACCGCGCCGGCGCCGCACCACACGACGCCGTGGCGCTTCGTGCTCCTGGAGTCCGAGGACGCCCGCACCCGGCTGCTGGACGCGATGCGGGACGCCTGGATCACGGACCTGCGGCGGGACGGCAAGAGCGAGGAGTCCGTCGCCAAGCGCGTGCGGCGCGGCGACGTCCTGCGCAACGCGCCCTACCTCGTCGTTCCCTGCCTGGTGATGGACGGCTCGCACACGTACGGGGACGCGCGGCGCGACGGGGCCGAGCGGGAGATGTTCGTGGTCGCCACCGGTGCGGGCGTGCAGAACCTGCTCGTCGCGCTCGCCGGGGAGCGGCTGGGTTCCGCGTGGGTGTCCTCGACGATGTTCTGCCGGGACGTCGTGCGGGAGGTGCTGGGGCTGCCGGGCGACTGGGATCCGATGGGGGCGGTGGCGGTCGGGCATCCGGCGGAAGAGCCGAAGGCACGTCCGGAGCGGGACGCGGGGGCGTTCATCGAGGTGCGGTGAGGCCTCTACTCTCGTAGGGCTCTCTCTTTTCCTGGGAGGGCTCCCTCTTTGTCGTTGGGCACTCTCTTTCCTCCCCCTCCCAAGGACCTCGCTCGTGGCAGGACGTTTCGCTCCCCGGCCCGCGCGCACCACGGTGCGCGGCGGGGAGACCGGCGTGCCGCGGCAGGCCGCCGCGCCGGGCAAGGCACGGGTGTGGGTGCCGGACGGGCCGCTGGACCTGGGCCTGGTGCTCGGGCCGCTGCGGCGCGGGCCGGGCGATCCGACGTTCCGGACGATGCCGGACGGGTCGGTGTGGCGGGCCAGCCGGACGCCCGGCGGGCCGGGCACGCTGCGGGTCACCGCGCGCGGCGGTGAGGTGCGGGGCGAGGCCTGGGGGCCGGGGGCGGAGTGGCTGCTGGAGCGGCTGCCGCGGCTGCTGGGCGCCGACGACGATCCCTCCGCGTTCGTGCCGAGGCACCGGCTGCTGGCGGTGACGCGGCATCGGCGGCCGGGGCTGCGGCTGACGCGGACCGGGCTGGTGCTGGAGTCGTTGATCCCCTCGGTCCTGGAGCAGAAGGTCACGACGCTGGAGGCGTACCAGGCGTGGCGGCTGCTCGTGCGGAAGTTCGGGGAGCCGGCGCCGGGGCCCGCGCCCGGGCGGATGTCCGTGATGCCGGCGGCCAGGACGTGGGCGCTGATCCCGTCCTGGGAGTGGCATCTGGCCGGGGTGGACTACAAGCGGGCGGCGACGATCCTGCGGGCCGTGCGGGTCGCTGCGCGGCTCGAGGAGGCGGCGGGGATGGAGCCGGCGGCTGCGCAGGAGCGGCTGGAGGTCGTGCCGGGGGTGGGGCCGTGGACGTCCGCGGAGACCGTGCAGCGCAGTCACGGGGCGCCGGACGCGGTGACGGTGGGGGATCTGCATCTGCCGGGGATCGTGGGGTTCGCGCTGGGCGGGGACCGGTATGCGGACGACGCCGAGATGCTGCGGTTGCTGGAGCCGTATGCGGGGCAGCGGCATCGGGCGGCTCGGTTGGTGTTGTTGAGTGGGCGGGTGCCGGGGCGGCGGGCGCCGCGGATGGCTCCGCGGGGGATTGAGCGGTTGTAGGTGGGCCGGCGTTCCCCGGTCGGCCGGGGTGCGTGCGTGGGGGTGGGGTCGCGCGCCCGGCGCTACGGGGTGCCGCTGCGCCCACGTGCCGCCTGGGGGTACCTCCCAGGCCGTTCAGGCACTGGGGGAGGCACGACTGCCCGCAGCTTAGCTACGCGTCCGGTGAGAAGCGCAGGGATGCTGGGGGGATGTGGGCGTCGCACCAGATGCGGGCGCCGGAGCGGAGTTCGTTGTCGGCGCCGATGACGGCGCCGTCGCCGATGACCGTGTCGGCGAGGATCGAGCGGGTGCCTACGCGGGCGCGGGTGCCGATGAGCGAGTCGGTGATCACGGCGCCCGGCTCGATGACGGCGCCCGGCAGGATCGTGCTGCCGAAGACGCGCGCACCCTCCGCCACGAAGGCACCCTCGCCGACCACCGTGCCGCCGGCCAGCTTGGCGTCCGGCGCGACCCGCGCCGTGGGCAGGACGAGGCGGTCGCCGCAGCGGCCCGGTATCGCCGGGGAGGGGGCGCGGCCCAGGACCAGGTCGGCCGAGCCGCGTACGAAGGCCGCCGGGGTGCCGAGGTCCAGCCAGTAGGTGGAGTCGACCATGCCCTGGAGGTGCGCACCGGTGGCGAGGAGTTCGGGGAAGGTCTCGCGTTCGACCGAGACGGGGCGCCCCGCCGGGATCGAGTCGATGACCGAGCGGCGGAAGACGTAGGCGCCCGCGTTGATCTGGTCGGTGACGATCTCCTCGGGGGTCTGGGGCTTCTCGAGGAAGGCGAGCACCCTGCCCGTGTCGTCCGTGGGGACCAGCCCGTACGCCCTCGGGTCGGTCACCTGCGTCAGGTGCAGCGAGACGTCGGCGCCCGTCGTCTCGTGGGTGCGGACCAGCGCGCCGATGTCGAGGCCGGTCAGGATGTCGCCGTTGAAGATCAGGACCGGCTCGTCGGGGCCCGAGTGCAGCCGGGAGGCGACGTTGCGGATCGCGCCGCCGGTGCCGAGCGGCTCCTCCTCCGTGACGTACTCGAGGTGCAGGCCCAGTGCCGAGCCGTCGCCGAAGTACGGTTCGAAGACCTCGGCCAGGTAGCTCGTCGCGAGCACGATGTGCTCGACGCCGGCCGCCTTCGCCCGCGCCAGCTGATGCGTGAGGAACGGTACTCCGGCCGCCCGGACCATGGGCTTGGGCGTGTACACCGTGAGGGGGCGCAGCCGCGTGCCCTTGCCGCCGACCAGGAGGATCGCTTCTGTCACCGTCGTCTCTGCTTCCTGCCGGGACCGGCCGAACTGTCTTTCGGCCGGCCAGTGTATGCAGACCGTTCCGTGGCGCCTTCGATGACCGTGCGGTGTTCCGCCCTCAGCGGCCCTGGTACTTCGCCGCCTTCGAACGGGTCGAGCCGAGCTTGCCGTAGAGCTTCCTGCCGGGGCAGCTCGTGGCGAAGCCGTCGCGATGACCGGAGATGACGTTCAGTCGTACCTTCTTACCTTTTCGGTAGAGGTTGCCACCCCCGGACTTCAGGGATGTCTTCCCGCGCGGATTCATGCCGTAGAGCCCGACCTTCCACGCGGTGAGCCGGGCGATGGCCTTCACGGCGGCCGCCGACGGCTTCTTCGAGCCGTAGGTGCCGAGTACGGCGATGCCCATGCTGTTGGAGTTGAACCCCAGGGTGTGGGCGCCCAGTACCGCCTTGGACACGCCACCGGCCCGGCCCTCGTAGATCTTTCCGCACTTGTCGACGAGGAAGTTGTAGCCCAGGTCACGCCAGCCCATGCTGTTGACGTGGTAGCGGTAGATACTGCGAATGACTGACGGCGCCTGTGAGCAGCGGTAGTTGTTGCCGGTGGCCGAGTGGTGCACGAAGGCCGCCTTGACCTTCTTCGTGTACACGAACTTCTTCTCGCGCAGCTTCTCGTCGGCGCCCCAGCCGCGGCGCGTGGTGATGCTCGGGCGGGCGCCGACGTACGGCTTGGCCTTCTGCCCCGCGGGGAGTTCGGCCGCGGTCTGCGCGCGGCTCAGGGCCGGGAGCTCGGTGACGCCGCTCGTCGCGGTGGTGCGGGACCCCTCCCCCGGTCCCGGGACCGGGGGCGGCGCGCCCTCGCCGGGGTCGATGAGTTCGAGGCGCAGGCCGGTGGGGAGCCGGGAGGCGGCCGGGACGGTACGGGTGGTCTCGGGGCCGTTCTCCGCCCGTACCCGTACCTCCACGCCGTCGGACTCGCCCACCCACAGCGGTGCGGTGGCGCCGCGGACCCGGCCCGAGGTGCTCTCGGGGGTGCCGGGGTCGGCGGCGTGGTCGGCGTTGTGGGTCTCCAGCTCCTGCCACCCGGACCAGGTGCCGGTGGCGGTGGCGCGGGTACGGACCTCGACGCGGCCGTGGAGTCGGGTGGCGGGGTTGTCCCAGATGACGCCGACGAGGGAGAAGTGCCGTACGTCCCGGCGGGGCAGGCCCTGTTCGGCGGCGCCGGGTGCCCGGTCGCGGGCGAGGGGGGCGAGGGGCAGCGACTGCGTGCCGCCCAAGGCGTGGGCCTCGGCCCGTGCCTCAGCGGTTGTCGTAGCCGTTGCACCGGTCGTGGGTGGGGGCGAGGAGGTGGCGGCCGCCGCGGGCGGGGCGAGCGGGAGGGCCAGGGCCGCCGCGCACGTGACACCGATCGAGGAAGCAAGGAATCCACGCATGCCCCTGATACTGAACATCGTCAGACAAATATGTCCATTTGGAATCTGACGGGCCGTAGGGTGTTTTGGTCCGATCCGGTGGTGGTGCGGTACGCCGTCCGCTCGGTGCGCGCCGCCCGGCCCGCGTACCCTTGCGCGGATGAACGCGACCGACCGCACCCCTGCCGACCTGCTCAGTTCCGCGCTCGACGCGGACCCGGTACGCCCCCTGGTGACCTTCTACGACGACGCCACCGGCGAACGCGTCGAACTGTCCGTGGCCACCTTCGCCAATTGGGTGGCCAAGACGGCGAACCTGCTCCAGGACGAACTGTCCGTCGAACCCGGCGACCGGGTCGCGCTGCTGCTGCCCGCGCACTGGCAGACGGCGGTGTGGCTGCTGGCGTGCGCGTCGGTGGGCGTCGTCGCCGACGTGGCGGGCGATCCGGGGTCGGCGGACGTGGTCGTGAGCGGTCCGGAGCCCGAGTCACTGGAGGCGGCGCGGGCGTGCTCGGGTCCGCGGCTCGCGCTGGCGCTGCGGCCGCTCGGGGGGCGGTTCGCGCCGGCGCCGCCGGAGGGCTTCGCCGATTACGCGGTGGAGGTGCCGGGGCAGGGAGACCGGTTCGTGCCGTACGCGCCGGTGGACCCGGAGGAGCCGGCGCTGATCGTGGCCGGGCGGGAGTTCAGCGGCGCGGAGGTCGTGGAGCGGGCTCGGGCGGAGGCGTCGGGGCTGGGGCTCACGGGGCCGGGGGCGCGGATTCTGTCGGGGTTGCCGTACGACACGTGGGAGGGGCTGAGCGCGGGGTTGTACGGGCCACTCGCTAGCGGGGGGTCGGTGGTGCTGTGCCGGAACCTGGAGCTGGCCGGGGCGGGTGTGGTGGACCAGCGGATCGAGGCGGAGCGGGTTTCGACTACAGCGCGGTGAGGTGTCCCGGGGGGGGTTGGTTCGCGGGGTTGAGGTGAGGGGCGGGGTGGGCTCGTGCCCCGGCGGTGCTTCGCCACCCGGCGTCGGTGTCGACGCGGGGTCGGGGCGGTGACCCGGCATTGATTCGCCACCCGGCGTCGGTGTCGACGCGGGATGGGGGCGGCGGCCCTGCACTGATTCGCCACCCGGCGTCGGTGTCGACGCGGGATGGGGGCGGTGGCCCGGCGCTGGCGGGGTGCCGCCTGCGCCCACCCGTGCCGCCTGGGGGTACCTCCCAGGCCGTTCAGGCACTGGGGGAGGCACGACTGCCCGCAGGCTGCGGTGGGGGCAGACCTTGAGCCGGCGTGACCCGTTTGGCTCAGGTGCGGTCTCCGTCCCGTGTTTGTTCGGGGCATGGTCGTAGGAGCGTGGACGGAGGGATACGTGGGCGATGACGCGGGCACTGCGGCCTCCGGTGGGGGCGACGGGCGTCCGGAGCACGGGGCGTCCGCGACCGGGGGCGGTCTGCGGCGCCGGCGTCGGAGGCGGCGGCTGTGGCTGGCCTCGGGCGTGGTCGTCGTACTGGCCGCGGGTGCCGTGGGCGTCGGGTGGGCGGTGTACGCCAAGCTGAACGGCAACATCACGGCGGACGAGGCGGCGGCGGCCGAACTCGCCCGGTACGAGAAGGAGCGGCCCACCTCCCTGGTGCGCGGCGCGCAGAACGTACTGCTGATCGGGTCGGACTCGCGGTCCGGGGACGGCAACGCGCGTTACGGGCGGGACTCCGGGACCGAGCGGTCGGACACCACGATCCTGCTGCACCTGGCCGCGGGCCGGGACAGCGCCACCGCGGTCTCCCTCCCCCGCGACCTCATGGTGAAGGTGCCCGGCTGCCACCGCCCGGACGGGTCCCGCACCGAGCCGGTGTTCGAGCAGTTCAACTACGCCTTCGAGGCCGGCGGCTCGGCGTGCTCGATCCGTACCGTGGAGAAGCTGACCGGCATCCGGATCGACCACCACGTGGTCGTCGACTTCCAGGGCTTCAAGGAGATGGTCGACGCGCTCGACGGCGTCGAGGTCTGCCTGCGAAAGCCCGTCGACGACAAGGACGCCGAACTGAAACTGCCCGCGGGCCGGGTGACCCTCGACGGGGAGCAGGCGCTCGGTTACGTCCGCGCACGGAAGTCGCTCGGTGACGGCAGCGACACCGACCGCATGGACCGGCAGCAGCGTTTTCTCGGGGCGCTCGTGAACAAGGTGCAGAGCAATGACGTGCTGCTGAATCCGGTGAAGCTGTATCCCGTTCTGGACGCCGCCACGTCGTCTCTCACCACGGACCCGGATCTGGCGAGTCTGCGTGGTTTGTACGACCTTGTGCGCGGGCTGCGGGGGATTCCCACCGAGCGCGTGCAATTCCTGACCGTCCCCCGTGAGTCGTACACGGGCGACGCCAATCGCGACCAGCTCGTGCAGCCCGACGCCGAGAAGCTCTTCACCCGCCTGCGGACGGACGAACCCGTGGCGATCGCCGCGTCCTCGCGGGACTCGGAGGGCGCTTCGGCAATTCCCGGGGAACCCGGCGACGCCGATTCCCCGGCGCCGACGTTCAGCGGGAACACCGCCGCGGAGGACATCTGCGGGTAAAGCGCATTCCAAGACGGGGCAAGGCGTGCGCAAGGGAGACCCGAAAGAACGGACAGTTGTCCAAGAAATGGGCCGGATTGCCCAGTTGTAAGGTTCGTGGAATGTGTCACTGCCATCCCCCCGCGCCGAACGGGACGGTTAGTGTGAGCGATCCGGTGCGAGTTGAGCGAGACCGGGCGCCCTGAGGGGAGGGCGCCGCGTGGCCCCGACGGAGGATTCGGACAACCGTGGACGCGCAAGGCCGTGGGCGGGCGGAAGACATCGACCCCGCAGACCAGTGGGTACTCAATCCGGACACCGGCGAATACGAACTGCGACTGTCCCCTTCCGCACCGCAATCACCGGTCCCCGGCCAGCGCCGCGCCACGCCCGCCCCGGCTCCGGAGCGGGAGGTTCCCGCGCCGCGCCGGCGCCGTGCGACGCCCGAGGAACCGCCGCCGGGACGGCGCGATCGCCGGCGGCCCGCGAAGAAGAAGTCGAAGGGCAAGAAGATCCTGCTGTGGACCGGCGGCACGATGGCGTTCGTCGTCCTCGCCGTCGGCGCGGCCGGATACCTCTATCTGGAACACCTCAACGACAACATCCAGTCCGTCTCCGACGACGGGGCGAGCACCGGTGGGTTCCAGAAGGACAAGGCGATCAACATCCTGCTGATCGGCACCGACAAGCGCACCGGCGCCGGCAACGACGGCTACGGCGACACCGGCAGCGCCGGCCACGCCGACACCACGATCCTGCTGCACGTCGCCAAGGACCGCTCCAACGCCACCGCGCTCAGCATCCCCCGCGACCTGATCGTCGACGTCCCCGACTGCCCGACCGCGCAGGAGGACGGGAGTACGAAGGTCATCCCGGGCTCCTCCGGCGTCCGGTTCAACACGAGCCTCGGCCAGAGCGGCCGTACGCCCAGCTGCACCATGCGGACCGTCACCGAGCTGACCGGGGTCACGCCCGACAACTTCATGGTGGCCGACTTCAACGCGGTCAAGACCCTGACCTCGGCGGTCGGAGGGGTCGAGGTCTGCCTGGCGAAGGACATCGACGACCCCGACTCGCACCTGAAGCTCCCCGCGGGCAAGCACACCGTCGAGGGCGAACAGGCCCTCGCCTTCGTACGCACCCGGCACTCCGTGGGCTTCGGCGGGGATCTGAGCCGCATCGAGATCCAGCAGCAGTTCCTCAGCTCGCTGATGCGCAAGCTGAAGTCCAACGACACGCTCACCAGCCCGACGAAGATGGTGAAGCTGGCCGAGGCGGGCACCGAGGCGCTCACCGTCGACTCCAAGCTGGACAGCATCGGCAAGCTGAAGGACCTCGGGCTCGAGCTGGGCAAGCTCAACACCAAGAACCTGACCTTCACCACGGTGCCGGTGATCGACAACCCGGCCGAGAAGACGCCGGTGACCGTCGTCCTCAAGGAGGGGCCCGCCCAGCAGGTCTTCGACATGGTCAAGAACGACGTCTCCTTCACCGAGGTCAAGCAGAAGGAGAAGGAGAAGCAGAAGAAGGAGGACGCCGCCGTCGCCGCCCGCCTCGAGGGCGAGAAGTCCGAGCCCGGCGAGATCCGCGTCCGCGTCATGAACGGCGGCGCCTCGGCCGGCAGCGCCCAGCGGGAACTGGCCTACCTCCAGACGGAGGCCGGCGTCGCCAAGTCGGAGAACGCGGGCAACGCCCCCGCCGACATCGCCAAGACCACCCTGGAGTACTCCCCCGACCAGGCCGACCAGGCCCGCGCCCTCGCCGAGATCCTCGGTCTGTCCGGCGCCGCCATGAAGCCCGGCGAGAGCGTCACCAACTCCCAGGGCCTGCCCACGATGACCCTCACCCTCGGCAAGGACTTCAAGGGCGCCGGAGTCAAACTCGACGCCACCTCCGGGAAGGCGCCCGACGGGGTTCAGAAGTCCACGGCGGACAAGGTCGAGTGCGCGAAGTGACCTGACGGGCCCCGCGCGCGTCTGACAGTACGACAGTCCATCGGTGAACGGTCCACCGGCGAACAATCCACCGGCGCGGCCGTACAGCCAACGAGAGGCTTCGGACGTCCAACTGTGCGAACACGTCGCGTGCAGGGGCACGTTCGCGGGCCCGAGGGTGGGAGAGGGACATGACGCAGAGCAGTGTGCGCGGGGAGGGAACGCGACCGGACGCGGTCCGGCATGCCCGGGGCAGGCGCGGCGGCGGCCGGGACGAGGGCGGCACGGGAACGGCGGGGCGGCAAGGACCGCCCGGCGGGAACGGCAGACGCTCCAAACGGCGCCGTGCCGGGCGCCGGCACCGAGCGCTGCGCTGGTCGGCGACCACCCTGGCGGTCCTGATACTCGGCACGGCCGGCGCCGGATACCTCTATTACCGGCACCTGAACGGCAACATCGAGAAGGGCGAGCGCAGCAGCGGCGACTCCAAGGCGCACCGGACCGAGCCGAACGCGGCCGGACAGACGCCCATGAACATCCTGCTGCTGGGCTCGGACAGCCGGGCCTCCGACGCCAACGTGGCGCTGGGCGGCGGCAAGAACCACCGCGACAACCCGCCGCTGGCGGACGTACAGATGCTGATCCACCTGGCCGCGGACCGCAAGAGCGCCGCGGTGGTGAGCATCCCCCGTGACACCCGGGTCGACATCCCCGCGTGCAAGAACCCCGACACCGGCGAGAAGTTCCCGGCGGCCAACACCATCATCAACGAGTCCCTGGGCCGGGGCGGCGCCGGCTGCACCCTGGCGACCTGGGAGAACCTGACCGGGGTCTACATCGACCACTGGATGACCATCGACTTCGCGGGTGTGGTCTCGATGGCGGACGCCGTCGGCGGGGTCGAGGTGTGTGTGAACCAGAACGTGTGGGACCGCCCGCTGCCCGGCGTGCCCGGCGGCTCGGGCCTGAAGATGACGGAAGGCCGGCACAAGGTGCAGGGCGAGGACGCGCTCAAGTGGCTGCGCACCCGTCACGCCTGGGGCAGCGACCCGCTGCGGGCCCGGGCCCAGCACATGTACATGAACTCGATGATCCGCACGCTGAAGGGCCAGAACGTCTTCACGGACGCCGGACGGCTGATGGACCTGGCCGAGGCCGCCACGAAGTCGCTGACGGTCTCCGAGGAGATCGGCACGGTCAAGAAGCTGTACGACCTGGGAACACAGCTCAAGACGGTGCCCACGGACCGCATCACCATGACGACGATCCCCACGATCGAGGACCCCCAGGACCAGAACCATCTGCTGCCGGCCGACGACGCCGACAAGATGTGGGCGATGCTCCGCGACGACGTGTCCTTCGACGACAAGGGCGGCAAGGACAAGAAGGGCTCCGGCAAGGACGCCGGCGGAGGCGACGGCGCCGCGGAGGGCGGCACCGACAAGCCCTCCGACGAGCCCGCCGCCGACTCCGAGATCGGCGTCCTCGTCCAGAACGCGACCCGATCCGCCACTCTCGGTCCGGTCACGGGCCGCGCCGGCGCGGTCACCGGGACGCTGGTGGACAAGGGCTTCGCCAAGGCGACGAAGGACACCTCGGCCGCGCTCTCCGAGGAAAGGACCGTGATCCGCTATCCCGGGGCCGAGTTGGCGGGTGACGCACAGCGCGTCGCCGAGGCGCTGGGAATTCCGGCGAACGCGGTGCGCAAGTCCACGGACGTGTCGGGGATCACGCTCGTCGTGGGAGCTGACTGGCGCTCGGGCACGTCCTATCCGAAGCAGAAGACACCCGAGGCCGGAGACCTGCCGGAGACCAGCGACGCCCTCAACGGCTCGGACGCCAGCAAGTGCATGGACGTCTACAAGCCCTACCGATGGTAGGAGTTCAAGAAAATAGGAGGGATTGCCCTGTTGTAGGAGTGTCGATTGAGACACCAGTGTCGTTCGACGCCGAACCGGGCGGATAGTGTGAGCGCTCCGGTGCCCCTGCCGCGAGGTCCGCCCTGGCGTCGTGCACTTGTTGACCCTTTATCGTGCGCCTTCAGGGGAAGGTGCCGCGTGGCCCCCGACGGAGAATTGGGAGACCGTGGACGCGCAAGGACGTGGGCGGGCAGACGACGTCGATCCCGCAGACCAGTGGGTACTCAATCCACGCACCGGTGAATACGAACTGCGACTGTCCCCCTCCGCACCGCAGTCGCCGGTCCCCGGCCCCCGCAGGGCCACCCCGGACTCCCCCCGCGAGGTGCCGCCCCAGCGGCGGCGCCGTCCGGCGCCCGAGGAGCCGGTGCCGGGCCGGCGTGGACGCCGCCCGGAGAAGAAGAAGTCGAAGGGCAAGAGGGTCCTGCTGTGGACCGGCGGCACGATGGCGTTCGTCGTCCTCGTGGCGGGTGTCGGCGGCTACGTCTACCTCAAGCACCTCGAGGGCAACGTCTCGACGACGGACGTCGGCACCGCCGGAAGCAGCAGCTTCAAGAAGGACGAGGCCTTCAACATCCTCATCATCGGCACCGACAAGCGCACCGGTGCGGGCAACGAGGGCTACGGCGACAAGGGCAGCGTCGGACACGCGGACACGAACATCCTGCTGCACGTGTCCAAGGACCGCTCCAACGCCACCGCGCTCAGCATCCCCCGCGACCTGATCGTCGACATCCCCGAGTGCGAGACTACTCAGGAGGACGGGACGAAGAAGGTCATCCAGGGCTCCTCGGGCGTGCGCTTCAACCAGAGCCTGGGCGACCTGGGCCGGGACGCGGGCTGCACCATGCGCACGGTGAAGGAGACGACGGGCATCAAGCCCGACCACTTCATGATGGCCGACTTCAACGCGGTCAAGACGCTGACCACCGCGGTCGACGGGGTCGACGTCTGCGTGGAGCACGCGGTGGACGACCCGAAGTCCCACCTCAAGCTGCCCGCGGGCGAGTCCAGGGTCGAGGGCGAGCAGGCGCTCGCCTTCGTCCGTACCCGGCACGCCTTCGGCAACGAGGGCGACCTGGACCGCATCAAGGTGCAGCAGCAGTTCCTGGGCTCGCTCATGCGCAAGATGTCCTCCAGCGACACCCTCACCAGCCCCACCAAGCTGGTGAAGCTCGCCGAGGCCGCGACCAATGCCCTCACCGTGGACAAGGCCATCGGCAAGGTGGGCACGCTCAAGGACATGGCCCTGGAGCTGAAGAAGGTGCCGACGAAGAACATCACGTTCACCACGGTGCCGGTGATCGACAACCCCGCCGAGAAGGTCAAGGCGACGGTGGTCGTGAACGAGGCCAAGGGCCCCCAGGTCTTCGACATGATCAAGAACGACATCTCCTTCACCGAGGTCAAGCAGAAAAAGAAGAAGGAGTCGGCCGCCGTCGCCGCCCGCCTCAAGGGCGAGAAGTCCGAGCCCTCCGAGGTCCGCGTCCGCGTCATGAACGGCGGCGCCCCCGCGGGCAGCGCCCAGCAGGAGCTGGCCTACCTCCAGACGGATGCCGGGGTCGCCAAGTCGGAGAACGCGGGCAACGCCCCGGCCGAGATCGCCAAGACCACCCTGGAGTACTCCCCCGACCAGGCCGACCAGGCCCGCGCCCTCGCCGAGATCCTCGGCCTGTCCGGCGCCGCCATGAAGCCCGGCGAGAGCGTCACCAACTCCCAGGGCCTGCCCACGATGACCCTCACCCTCGGCGGGGACTTCAGGGGCGCCGGAGTCAAGCTCGACTCCGCCTCCGTCAAGAAGCCGGACCTGGACACCGAGTCCACGGCCGACCAGAAGCTGTGCGCCAGTTGACCTGAGGGGCCTGTCGTACGTCTCACAGGACGGCGACGGGCCCGCGGGCGGCGCGGGGGTGGGGAGGGACGCGGAAGTGACGCGGAACAGCGTGCAGGGGGACGACACGCGGGAGGGCGCACCGGACGCCCCCGAGCGTGCGGAGGACACCGTCGGGGACGGCGAGGACAACGGTGTCAACGACGGCGGGGACGGTAACGACGGCAAGGACGGCACCGGCGGCGGGGACGAGACCGGCAGACGCCGGCCGCGCCGACGGCGTCGTGCGCTGCGCTGGACCGCGGTGCTGCTCGCCGCGGTCCTGGCCGGCACGGCGGGCGCCGGTTACCTCTACTACGAGCACCTCAACGACAACATAGAGAAGGACGCCCTGAACCTGGGCGACAACAAGATCGCCGCACCGACACCGAACGCGGCCGGGCAGACCCCGCTGAACATCCTCGTCATCGGCTCGGACGCCCGGGACAGCGAGGAGAACCAGCAACTGGGCGGCGCCCGCGAGACGTTCGGCTCCACGCCGCTGGCGGACGTGCAGATGCTGGTGCACCTGTCCGCCGACCGCAGCAACATGTCGGTGGTCAGCATGCCGCGCGACACCCTGCTCGAGATACCCAAGTGCACCGACCCGGACGACGGCGAGGTCTATCCGGCGAGCGAGGGCCGGGTGATGACCAACCAGAGCCTCGGACGGGGCGGCCCCGGCTGCACGGTCGCCACCTGGCAGGAGCTGACCGGCATCCGCATCGACCACTTCGTGATGGTCGACTTCGCGGGCGTGGTGTCGATGGCCGACGCCGTCGGCGGCGTCCCGGTCTGCGTGGACGCCAACATCCACTCGCGCGACAGCCAGGGCCACGGCTCCGGCCTGAAGCTGGAGAAGGGCACGCACCCGGTCAAGGGCGAGCAGGCCCTGCAGTGGCTGCGCACCCGGTACGGCTTCGAGGACGGCAGCGACCTGGCGCGGTCGAAGGCCCAGCACATGTACCTGAACTCGATGGTCCGGATGCTGCGCGAGAACGCGACCCTGAGCAGCCCGAACAAGCTGCGCAGGCTCGCCGAGGAGGCCACCGCGGCACTCACCGTCGACCCGGGCCTGGACACCGTCAAGAAGCTGTACGACCTCAGCGACGAACTGCGCAAGGTGAAGCCCGAGCGCATCACCATGACCACGATGCCCAACCGGTACGTGGGCGAGCGCGTGGAGCCGACCGAGGACGCGGAGCAGCTGTTCCGGCTGGTGCGCGAGGACATCGCGCTGGACGGCAAGGACGCGCGGAAGACGGAGCCCGCGCCCGAGACCAAGGCCCCGGCCGACCCGGCGGCCCCCGACGACGAGATGGCCGTCCAGGTCCGCAACGGCACCCGCACCGACGACCTCGGCACGGCCCCCGGACGCGCGAACACGGTCGCCGGGCTCCTGGTGGAGCAGGGCTTCGCCAAGGCCGTCGCGGACCCGTCGGTGCTGCCGAGCGAGGACCGTACGGTCGTCCGCTACCCGAGCGCCGACCTGGAGGGCGACGCGTGGAGGGTCGCCAAGTCCCTGGGCCTCCCGGCGAGTTCGGTGCGGCGGTCGACCGACGTCTCGGGCGTCACGCTCGTCGTGGGCGCCGACTGGCGCGAGGACACGGCGTACCGGGCGCCCGAGGCCGACAACAGCACCCCGGAGTCGGCCAAGGCCCTCAACGGCGCCGACGACAGCGCCTGCATGCACGTGAGCCCGGCGTTCACCTGGTCCTGAGCCCGGCCCCGAGGACCGGACCCGAGGACCGGCCCCCGAGCCGCGTCAGCGGGCCCCGGCGGCGTCGGCGGTTCCCTGGTCCGGCTGGACCGCCGGGCGCCGCGAGGCGATGACCCTCCTGGCCAGCGACTTGGGGCTGGTCAGGAAGCCCCAGCCCCAGGACATGTGCATGGTCGCCAGCGCCACCGGGATCCGCGCCCGCGCCTTCAGCCCGAGCCCCTTGCCCGCGGGGAGCGAGCCGGCGACGATCGCGGCCAGGTAGCCGCCGGGCACGACGAAGCCCCACGGGGTCAGCGCGGCGCCCACCACGACGCCGGCCGCGATCACGCACACGGCGGTCGGCGGGGCGAGGTAGCGCAGGTTGATGGAGCCGGAGTGGTAGCGGGCGACGACGTGCCGCCAACGGCCGTAGTCCTTGTACTGCTTGGCCAGCGCCCGCACGCTGGGCCGGGGGCGGTAGGACACCCTCAGCTCGGGCGAGAACCAGATGAGACCGCCGGCCTCACGGATGCGGAAGTTCAGCTCCCAGTCCTGGGCGCGGATGAACTCCTCGTTGTAGCCGCCCTGCCGCTCCAGCGCCTCGCGGCGGAAGACGCCGAGGTAGACGGTCTCGGCGGGCGCGGCCTGGCCACCGGTGTGGAAGGCGGCGTTGCCCACGCCGACCTTCGATGTCATCGCGGCCGCGACGGCGTCCTCCCAGGCGTTCTCGCCCTCGGCGTGCATGATGCCGCCCACGTTCTGCGCGCCGGTCTCCTCGAGGAGCCGTACGGCCGTGGCGATGTAGTTCGGCGACAGCATGCCGTGGCCGTCGACGCGGACGACGACGGGATGGCGGGAGGCCTTGATCGCGGCGTTCAGCGCGGCGGGCGTGCGGCCGGTGGGGTTCGGCACGGTGTGGACCCGGGGGTCCTCGCGGACGAGTTCGGCGGCGATCTCTTCCGTACGGTCCGCTGAGGGACCGACGGCGATCACGACCTCCATCTCGCCGGCGTACTCCTGGGCGAGGATGGCGCGGACGGCGCCGCGCAGGTGCCGCTCCTCGTTGAGGACGGGCATGATCACGGAAACGGCGGGCGGCCGCACGTCGGACTTGGCGTTCATCGGTGCTCACGTTACCGCGAACGGGGGACACGGGTGCGCGCCGCGGGGGTCACGGGCCCGGGCAGCAGATCGTATGGGCCTACGGTGCTCACGAATCCCACGTCCGGCCTCACGGTCCACGCCCAAGGACCCGTCCCCCGCGGAGGTGTCACCTTGCCCACGCCGCCCCGCTCGTCCCGGGTTCCGGCCTCGACCACCCGGGGCGGGCCTCCGCCGCAGCGCGGCGGCCCCCGGCCGTCCGGGCGTCCGCCGAGGCCCCCCGTAAGGCGGAAGAAGCCGCGCTGGGCCATGCGGACGGTGACCGCGCTGTCGGTGGTGGTGCTCGCCTCCGCCGGGATCGGGCACGCGGTGCTTTCGAGCCTGGACTCGGACATCTCGCGGGTCGACGCCTTCAAGGACATGAAGAACCGGCCGCAGGCGGGCGACGGCATGAACGTCCTGATGGTCGGCACCGACGGCCGGGACAGCATCAGCGAGCAGGAGCGGCGCAAGTACAGACTGGGCGGCGCCCCCTGCCACTGCACCGACACCATCATGATCGTGCACATCTCGGAGGACCGGGAGCGCGCGAGCGTGGTCAGCCTGCCGCGCGACTCGTACGCCGAGACGCCCGGGCACACCGACCGCACCACCGGCGAACACCACAAGGGGCACCCGCTCAAGCTGAACGCGGCCTACGCCGAGGGCGGCCCGCAGCTGACCATCCGCACCGTGGAGAACATGACCCGCGTGAAGATCGACCACTATCTGGAGGTCGACTTCACCAGCTTCATGAAGACCGTGGACGTCCTCGGCGGTGTGAAAATCTGCACCGTCCAGCCGCTCAAGGACAGCTACACCGGACTCGACCTGCCGGCCGGCACCCACACCCTGATGGGCGGGCAGGCGCTGCAGTACGTGCGGGCCCGCCACCTCGACGGGGCCTCGGACCTGAGCCGGATGAAGCGCCAGCAGCGTTTCCTGGCCGCCCTGATCGACCGGGCGACCTCCTCCGGGATCCTGCTGAACCCGCTGAAGTTCCGTGACGTCACCCGGGCCGTGCTCGGCTCGGTCCGGGCCGACCAGGGCTTCGGCACCGACGAGCTGCTGACGCTCGGGCGGGCGATGCGGAACTTCTCGCCGTCCTCCTCCGAGTTCACCACCGTGCCGATCGGGCAGATGGGCTACGCCGTCAAGGGCGTCGGCTCGACCCTCAAGTGGGACCCCGCGAAGTCGAAGCGGATCTTCGACGCCCTGCGCGAGGACAGGCCGCTGGCCGCGCACAAGCCGAAGCCGAAGGGCCCGGCTCCGGTACGGGTCCCGGTGGACCCGAAGCAGATCCGCGTCCAGGTGGAGAACGGCACCCGCACGGCCGGGCTCGGCAAGCGGGTGGACGACGCGCTGGCCGCGACCGGGTTCCGCACCACCAAGGCACCGCGGAACGCCACCGACCGCGCCGTCGGGCGGACCGTCGTCGCCTACGACCCCCGCTGGGACCAGTCGGCGAAGTCCCTGGCCACCGCCCTGCCCGGCAGCGAGCTGAAGCCGGTCAAGGGACAGGGGGCGACGCTGAAGGTGATCGCGGGCGCCGACTTCAAGAGCGTCGTGAAGGTGAAGCCGGCGGACCCGCCGCAGGAGTCGGGCACCGTGGTGCGGGGCGACGAGGTGACCTGCGGCGGGGAGTGAGAACGCAGCGGGCGCCGGCTCAGTTGCCGGAGACGGTGACCTGCTCGTCGTTCTTCAGCTCCTGGACGAGCTTCTTCACCTTCGTGTCGTCCCACTTGAGGTTGCCGCCGACGCTGCCCGAGATCGGCATGTTCATCGACGTGCCGTCGCCGCCGCTGACGCTCTTCATCGCCCAGAACATGCTCGCCAGGTCGAACAGGCCCATGTCCTTGTCGACGATGAGGGAGTCAAGGCCGGCGCCCATGGTCGGGTACAGCTTGAACGGGTTGAGGACCGTCGAGGGGGTGGCCACCTGGCTCGCCAGCGCCGACAGGAACTTCTGCTGGTTCTTCGTCCGGTCGAGGTCGGAGCCGGGCAGCGCGTACCGGGTGCGGACGAAGGCGAGGGCCTCCTCGCCGTTCAGGGTCTGCTTGCCCTTCTTGAAGTCGGCGCCCGACTTCTTGTCCTTGATGTCCTGCGGGACGTCGATGTCGACGCCGCCGACCGCGTCCACGATGTTCGCGAAGCCGGCGAAGCCGATCTCCACGTAGTGGTCCAGGCGCAGCCCGGTGTTGTGCTCGATGGTGCGCACCAGCAGCTCGGGGCCGTCCTCGGCGTACGCGGCGTTCAGCTTCGTGTGCCGGCCGGTGCCCTTGTACGTCTTGCCGGACTCGGAGCCGACGAAGCTCGGGATCTCCACGTCCGAGTCGCGGGGCAGGGAGATCAGTGTCGACCCGTTGTCCCCGGTGTGCAGGATCATCATCGAGTCGGTGCGCTTGCCCTCGGCGTCACCGGTGTGCAGGTCCTTCATCTGGTCCTTGGACATGCCCTCGCGGCTGTCGGAGCCGACGATCAGGTAGTTCGTGCCCTCGCCGGCCTCGGGCCGCTCGATGACCTTGGACAGGTCGACCTCGCGGTTGAGCTTGGAGTCGGCCCAGAAGTAGGTGCCGACGGTGGTGACGACGAGCACGGTCACCACCGTGATCGCGGTCCACTTGATCCGGCGGCGCCAGTTCGGCGCGGGCCGGCCGGGGCCGCCGGCTCCGGGGCCCTGGCCGCCCTGACCGCCGTAGACCTGTCCGGTGTTGTAGCCGCTGTCGTACCCGTCGTCTCCGTGGCCGCGGCCGTCGCTGTACGACGGCTGCTGCGGCACTCCGGCGCCGTACGGCGGGGCGGACTGGCCCGGGCCGGGCGGCGGCGTGCCGCGGCGGACCTGGCGCATCACGCGCGCGCTCTCGGGCTGTGCGCTCGCGCTGCCGCGTCCGTACCGGCCGCCGCGGTTGTCACCGGACCATCCCTCGGGCCAATCATTCATGCGCACCAGTGTGCAGGTCCGCACTGCGGGCGATACAAGGGTCGTCGGAAAATCAGAGCAGCGCTGTTGCGAAGCTGACACAAAATTACGCGGATGTCGCCCCCGCATAAGGTGGAGGGCATGACAGACCAGGCAGAACAGGCCTCGGCCGCGTACTCGGCGACACCGGAGATCCCGGGCAAGCCGACTTCGGCGTCCCGCACCACCCTCAGTCACATCATGACGCACAGCGACACCAACCTTCTGGGCACGGTGCACGGCGGTGTGATCATGAAGCTCGTCGACGACGCGGCGGGCGCCGTGGCCGGGCGGCACTCCGGCGGACCCGCCGTCACCGCGTCGATGGACGAGATGGCGTTCCTCGAGCCGGTCCGCGTCGGTGACCTCGTCCATGTGAAGGCCCAGGTCAACTGGACCGGGCGCAGCTCCATGGAGGTCGGTGTCCGGGTCCTGGCCGAGCGCTGGAACGAGTCCACCCCGGCCACCCAGGTCGGCTCGGCCTACCTGGTCTTCGCCGCGGTGGACGCGGACGGCAAGCCGCGCACGGTGCCGCCGGTCCTCCCGGAGACCGAGAAGGACAGGCGCCGCTACCAGGAGGCCCAGATCCGCCGCACCCACCGTCTGGCCCGCCGCCGCGCGATCATGGAGCTGCGGGAGCGACGGGTGGCGGAGGGCTTCGACGACTGACGGGTGGCTGACGGGCGACCGACGGGCCGTTTCAGAGCATCAGCAGCAGCCGTGTGTTCGGTACGAGCTTCCGGTTCACGCTGGTGCTCTGCACGAAGATCGTGAAGTCGTCGTTGTGGTCCGGCTTGATGCGGACCTCCACGTCCGGCAGGCCGAGCAGGGCCCGGGCCTCGGGCCCGGTGTACACCCGGTCGGTCTTCTTCTCCAGCACCGATATCTGCTTCTTCGGCTGGACCTTCTCCGACTTGCTCAGCTGGTAGAACGCACCGCCGGTGCGGTAGGTGTGCCCGCTTTCGACGACCCACTCCCGAATCGCCGCGTCCCGGGTCACCGGGACCAGCTCGTACTTCGCCGCGTCCACCGGGGTGAGGCCGGCCGCCTTGATGGTGTCCCTGTTGACCGCGTCCGCGCCCGTGGAGAACACCGCCCGGGAGCCCCGGATGCCCTTGGTCCGGCCCACCATGAACTTCTCGGTGGCCTCCTGGATGACCTGTCCGGCCTCCTCGAGGCCCTGCGTGCTCGTGGCGTCCCAGATGGCGATGTTGTCCTTCGGGAAGCCGTACTGCATGGCCTCGCGCTTGCCCATCTGGTCCGGGACCAGGACGGCCAGCGTCCAGTTGTCCTCCTGCGTCTCGATCATCCGGGACACGGCCTCGACCAGTGCGCGCGGATCCCTGGCGGGGGCGTCCGGGCTGCGATGGCTCACGTTCTCCTGCCCGTCGGTGAGGACGAACGTCAGGAAGCTGTGGTCTCCGTACAGCTGAGCCGTCTGCGCCAGCTCCCGCTGCGACTTGAGCGTGGCCGCCAGCAGCGCCGTCATGCCGCCGACCCGGTACATCTGCTTCAGTGAGGGCATCCGCAGCACGTCCTTGTCGTAGATGACGCACTCCACCTTGTCGGCGAAGACGTACACCGTGACGCGGGTCTCCTGGTCCAGTTCCTGCGAGCGGCGGGCCAGGTAGGCGATCTGCTGGTCGGCGACTTCGACGACCTTGCCGCTCAGACGGCGCATCGACGAACTGGCATCCAGCACGAGAGCGACGTGGTTGATGTAGTTCTGGCTTCCGGACAAGGCAGCTCCCCCTCTTTCCGACTCGACGCTCCTACCGTCTCACCCACCACTGACAATGGGTCCGCAAAGAGGGAGGGGCGCCCCGCACACGGGCGCCCCTCGGTCAACAGGCCAACCGTTACGGCAGGTTGCGCGCCATGACGATGCGCTGGACCTGGTTGGTGCCCTCGTAGATCTGCGTGATCTTGGCGTCGCGCATCATGCGCTCCACCGGGTAGTCACGGGTGTAGCCGTAGCCGCCGAGGAGCTGCACCGCGTCCGTGGTGACCTCCATGGCCACGTCGGAGGCGAAGCACTTGGCGGCGGCGCCCTGGAAGGTGAGGTCCCCTTCTCCACCTCCGGCGGCGACGCGCTGGGACTTGGCGGCTGCCGCGTAGGTCAGCTGCCGGGCGGCCTCGATCTTCATGGCCATGTCGGCGAGCATGAACTGGATGCCCTGGAAGTCGGCGATCGGCTTGCCGAACTGCTTGCGCTCCTTGACGTAGCCCTTGGCGTAGTCGAGGGCGCCCTGGGCGATGCCGAGGGCCTGGGCGGCGATGGTGATGCGGGTGTGGTCCAGCGTCTGCATCGCGGTGGCGAAGCCGGTGCCCTCCTCGCCGATCATGCGGTCGGCGGGGATGCGGACGTTGTCGAGGTAGACCTCGCGCGTCGGGGAGCCCTTGATGCCGAGCTTCTTCTCCGGGGCACCGAAGGAGACGCCCTCGTCGGACTTCTCGACGACGAAGGCGGAGATGCCCTTGGAGCGCTTACTCGGGTCGGTGACGGCCATCACCGTGTAGTACTCGGAGACGCCGGCGTTGGTGATCCAGCGCTTGACGCCGTTGAGCACCCAGAAGTCGCCGTCGCGGACGGCCTTGGTCTTCATGCCGGCCGCGTCGGAGCCCGCGTCGGGCTCGGAGAGGCAGTAGGAGAACATGCCGTCGCCCTTGGCGAGCGGGGTCATGTACTTCTTCTTCAGCTCCTCGGAGCCGGAGAGGATCACCGGCAGGGAGCCGAGCTTGTTCACGGCCGGGATGAGGGAGGAGGACGCGCAGACCCGGGCCACCTCCTCGATCACGATGACCGTGGCGAGCGCGTCGGCGCCGCCGCCGCCGTACTCCTCGGGCACGTGCACCGCGTGCAGGTCGTTCGCGGTCAGGGCGTCGAGCGCCTCCTGCGGGAAGCGGGCCTCCTCGTCCACCGCGGCGGCGTACGGCGCGATCTTCGCCTCGGCCAGCGAGCGGACTGCGTCCCGGAGCATGTCGTGCTCCTCGGACGGGCGGTACAGGTCGAAATCAGCCGATCCGGCCAAGGTCTCTCACGCTCCAAAACACTGCGTACTGACGCTAACTACCGTTAAGTAACTCCGAATTTTAGGCTCCATCCACGTTCGTGGATAGGTGAGCTTGACGACAGCGGGAAACCTGCCCGCCGAAGCGTTCCGCCAAGCCCCGGATATGCTCGGGCGCGCACGCCTGCCGTACACCTCTGGAGCACCCATGGCCCTCAAGATCACCGTGATCGGTACCGGCTATCTCGGCGCGACCCACGCGGCGGCGATGGCGGAGCTGGGCTTCGAGGTACTGGGCCTCGACGTGGTGCCCGAGAAGATCGAGATGCTCCAGCGGGGCCGGGTCCCGATGTACGAGCCCGGTCTCGAGGAGCTGCTCCACAAGCACGTCGCGGGGATCGAGGGCTCCAGCGGACGGCTGCGCTTCACCACCGACTTCGCGGAGGTCGCGGCCTTCGGCGACGTGCACTTCCTGTGCGTGAACACCCCGCAGAAGCACGGCGAGTACGCCTGCGACATGTCGTACGTCGACTCCGCGCTGGCCTCGCTGGCGCCGCATCTGACCGGCCCGGCGCTGGTCGTCGGCAAGTCGACCGTGCCCGTGGGCTCCGCCGACCGGCTGGCCGCCTACCTCGCCGAGCACGCGCCGGCCGGCGACGAAGCCGAGCTGGCCTGGAACCCGGAGTTCCTGCGCGAGGGCTTCGCGGTGAAGGACACGCTGCACCCCGACCGGCTCGTGGTCGGCGTGCGCAGTGAGCGGGCGGAGAAGCTGCTGCGCGAGGTGTACGCGACGCCGGTCGCGGAGGGCTCGCCGTTCATCGTCACGGACTTCCCGACGGCCGAGCTGGTGAAGACCGCGGCGAACTCCTTCCTCGCCACCAAGATCTCCTTCATCAACGCGATGGCGGAGGTCTGCGAGGCGGCCGGCGGCGACGTCGCCAAGCTGGCGGAGGCGATCGGGTACGACGACCGGATCGGCCGGAAGTTCCTGCGGGCGGGGATCGGCTTCGGCGGCGGCTGTCTGCCGAAGGACATCCGGGCGTTCATGGCGCGCGCCGGTGAGCTGGGCGCGGACCAGGCGCTGACCTTCCTGCGCGAGATCGACTCGATCAACATGCGCCAGCGTGGCCAGATGGTGGAGCTGACCCGGCAGGCGCTGGGCGGCGGCCCCTTCCTCGGCAAGCGGATCGCGGTGCTCGGCGCCACCTTCAAGCCCGACTCGGACGACGTACGGGACTCCCCCGCGCTGAACGTCGCCGGGCAGGTGCACCTCCAGGGCGCCCAGGTGACGGTGTACGACCCCAAGGGCATGGAGAACGCGCGGCGGCTCTTCCCGACGCTGGGCTACGCCGACTCCGCGCTGGAGGCGGTGCGGGGCGCCGACGTCGTCCTGCACCTGACGGAGTGGCGGGAGTTCCGCGAGCTGGACCCGGAGGCGCTGGGCGAGGCCGCGGCGGCCCGGGTGATCCTGGACGGACGCAACGCCCTGGACCCGGCGCTCTGGCGGAAGGCCGGCTGGACGTACCGCGCGATGGGCCGCCCCACCGCCTGACGGCGCGGAAGGCGACGCCGGTTCGGCCGAGGCTCAGTCGGCCGAACCGGCGTCGTGGGCATTCTGCCCCACCGGGCGGCGCGGCGGACGGTGAACCCCTTGTGGTTTACGCCTCCTTGGCCCGGTACCGCCGCATCTTCGCGCGGGCCCCGCACACCTGCATCGAGCACCAGCGGCCGCGTCCGGCCGGGCTGCGGTCGTAGTAGGCCCAGTGGCAGTCGGCGGCCTCGCACGCCTTGAAGCGGGTCCAGGTGCCGGCCACCAGCGCCTCGGCGACGGCGGTGGCGACGCGGGCGGCGAGGGAGCCGTCGCGGGCGGGGGCGAGCGCGGCGGAGCCGTCGGCCGGGTCGACGGTGACGACGAGCGGGACGGCGGCCAGCAGCTCGCCCAGCGGGGTCACCGCGCGGTGGGGTGGGTGGCCGGCGTGGGCGAGCAGCGTGGCGCGCAGGGACTCGCGCAGCTCGCGCGCGGCCGGCACCTCGTCCTCCGTCAGGCCGAACGGCGCCCGGCCCGCCGGGGTGTCCAGGGAGTCGGCGCCCGTCTCGATGTCCAGCAGTGTGTTCACCAGGGCCTCGACCAGCTCCAGGCCGCCCGGTGCGGGCGATCTCTCACTCATGCTTGCGACGTTACCGCCAATAGGGCAGCATGCAGTAACCGTTACCGGTTACCGCCCTTTGTTGGTAACCACAGACCGCGTGCTTCAAGGAGGAAGTCATGGCTGTCGCCGAACTGGGTGTCGTCGTCCTGGACTGTCCCGATCCCCGCGCACTGGCCGGTTTCTACGCCGGCGTGCTCGGCGGCACCGTCGAGGGGGAGGGCGACTGGGTCGACCTGAAGGTGCCGGGCGGGCCGGGCCTGGCGTTCCAGGCCGCCCCCGGGTTCGTGGCGCCGAAGTGGCCCACGCCCGACGACTCGCAGCAGTTCCACCTCGACCTCACCGTGAAGGACCTGGACGCGGCCGAGAAGGCCGTCCTCGAGCTGGGCGCGAGGCCGCTGGACGCGGAGGACCGCACCCGTACCTTCCGGGTTTACGCCGACCCCGCCGGGCACCCGTTCTGCCTCTGCGCCTGCTGAGACCGGCCCATCGGCACTCGGAGGATCCCCATGGCACCCGCGGCCCGTTTCCGTTCCGTCGTCGTCGACTGTCCCGAGCCCCGCGAGCTGGCCCGCTTCTACGCGGCCGTCGGGGGCGGCACCCCCGACGAGGAGAACCCGGACTGGGTGGTGCTCGACGTGTCCGGCGGGCCCCGGCTGTCCTTCCAGCGGGCGCCGGGACTCACCCCGCCCGAGTGGCCGCGCTCGGACCGCAACGCCCAGCAGTTCCACCTCGACTTCGACGGCGGATCGACCTGGGCCGAGATGGACGCGGCGCACGAGAGGGTGCTCGCGCTGGGTGCCCGGCCGCTGGATCTGGAGGACCGGGAGAAGAAGGACTTCATGGTGTACGCGGATCCGGCGGGGCATCCGTTCTGCCTGTGCCGGATCGAGCACACCTGACCTCGGCCACGCCGACCCCGGCTCCGCCGGTGCTCAGCCGTCCAGGTCGGCGATCGTCGCCGTGGACGGCTCGCGGCGCAGCTGTGCGGCCCGCGCGGTGAAGGCCGCGGCGCGCAGGACGCGCTGGACGTTGCCCCAGGTCAGCAGGGCCACGTCCGCCTCGTCCCAGCCGCGGCGCAGCAGCTCGGCGACGAGCCGGGGATAGCAGGAGGGGTCCCCCAGCTCCAGCGGGTGGGCGGTACCGGTGTCGTAGGTGCCGGACAGGGCGACGCTCTCCGGTCCTGCCACCGTGCGGACGTGGTCGAGGTGGTCGGCGACGTCCCGGACGGTCGGGCCGGTCTGCTCGGCGGTCAGCGGCACCATGCACAGGCCGCCCGCCGCACCCAGCTCCACGAGCAGGTCGTCCGGGAGGTTGGCGGGGTGCGGGCGCAGGGCGCGGGCGGCGGAGCGGGTGCACAGCGCCGGCGCCTTGGACACCGCGAAGGTACGGCGGATGGTCTCGGCACTGGCGCCGGAGAGGTCGGCGACGACACCGAGCCGGTTCATCTCCCGGACGACCTCCTCGCCGAACCGGGTCAGCCCCTCCTCGCTCGCCCAGGTCACGCCGGACAGCGTCAGCACGCGCAGGCCGAGGGCGTGCAGGGAACGCAGGATGCCGAGACCGTCGCCGAGGGCGGCGGCGCCCGCGGGGCCGGGCAGCACGGCGATGCGGCCGCAGTTGCGGGCGTCGATGGCCTGCCCCGCGTCGTACGCCAGGCGCAGCCCCTCCGGGTGGGCGCGTACGACCGTCTTGACCAGGTCCAGCTGCTCCAGGGTGGCGCCGACCGCACGGTCCCCGTCGAAGGACTCGGGCAGGTGCAGCGACCACAGCAGCGCGCCCACGTGCCCCTCGCGCAGCCGCGGCACATCGGTGTCGACCGCGCTCTCGCCCAGCTCCAGGTCGTACCAGGGCAGGTGCTTGAGCGCCCAGGGCAGGCCGTTGCAGCCGTCGGCGACGGGATGGGCGGCCAGCACGGCGTGCGCCCGGGTCAGCGGCTCGTCGTCGGGGTCGGACACGGGCGCGTAGGGCTCCGGCGGAAAGACCTCCGCGGTGAGCGGCACGGGCAGGTCGTCGAGCCCACTGGCCTCGGTGCCGGTGTGCAGGTCGTCCTGGAGGTCTGCCATGACGGGCTCCGTACGGTCGTCGTGAGTTACGGCCACCGTCGCACGGAGCGGAAAGGGCTTCCTGGTGGGTGGGGCGTTCGGGGGTACGCGCGCCCCACCCGGGCGGGAAGCGGGGCGGCTCAGCCGCCCGACTGCCCGACTGCCGAGCCGTCCAGCTGCTCGATGGTGGCGTTGGACGGCCCCCGTGTCGCCCGCAGCCCACGGGCCACGTCCTCGGCGGCGTCCAGGACACGGACCGCGTTCTTCCAGGTCAGCTTGGCCAGGTCGGCCTGCGACCAGCCGCGGTCGAGCAGCTCGGCGATCAGGTTCGGATAGCCGGAGACGTCGCCGAGCCCGTCCGGGGTGAAGGGCGTGCCGTCGTAGTCGCCGCCGATGCCGAGGTGGTCGACGCCGGCGACCTCGCGCATGTGGTCGAGGTGGTCGGCGACCGTGGACACGGTGGCGACGGGGCGCGGGACGCGCTCCTCGAAGGCGGCGTGGACCTTCATCGCCTCGGGGCTGCTGTCCAGGTGGTGGAAGCCGTGCGCGCGCATGTTCGCGTCGGCCTCGGCCGTCCAGTCCACGGCCGCCTGGAGCACGAACTTCGGCACGAACGTCACCATCGCCATGCCGCCGTTGGCGGGCAGCCGCTCCAGGACGTCGTCCGGGATGTTGCGCGGGTGGTCGCAGACGGCGCGGGAGGAGGAGTGCGAGAAGATCACCGGCGCCGTGGAGGTGTCCAGCGCGGCGCGCATCGTCGTCGCCGCCACGTGCGAGAGGTCGACCAGCATGCCCTCGCGGTTCATCTCCCGCACGACCTCGCGGCCGAAGGCCGACAGACCCCCGACGGCGGGCTCGTCGGTCGCCGAGTCCGCCCACGCGTTGTTGTCGTTGTGGGTGAGCGTCATGTAGCGCACGCCGAGCGCGTACAGCGCGCGGAGCGTGGCGAGCGAGTTGTCGATGGAGTGACCGCCCTCGGCGCCCATCAGGGAGGCGATCCGGCCCTCGGCGCGCGCGGCCTCCATGTCGGCGGCGCTCAGCGCGGCCCGCAGCTCGCCGGGGTGGCGGTCGATGAGCTGCCGTACGCAGTCGATCTGCTCCAGCGTCGCGGTGACCGCGCCCGGCAGGTCCGAGCGGACGTACACCGACCAGTACTGCGCGCCGACGCCGCCGGCCCGCAGCCGGGCGAGGTCGGTGTGCAGGTGGGCGGACTGGTCGGCGGCGATGTCACGGGCGTCGAGGTCGTAGCGGACCTGCTCGCGCAGTGCCCAGGGCAGGTCGTTGTGCCCGTCGACGACGGGGAACTCGCGCAGCAGCTCCCGGGCCCGGTCCAGCGAGGTCATCCGCGTGCCTTCCGTCTTCTCCGTCACTTGGTCACTTTCCGAATCCGAAACCGGCCGCCGAGCCCTCGACCTTGTTGCGCAGTCGCTTGCCCTTCTCGGTGGCCTGGTCGTTGAGGTCCTGCTGGAACTCGCGCATGCGGCCCAGCAGTTCCTCGTCGTGGGCGGCGAGGATGCGGGCGGCCAGCAGACCGGCGTTGCGGGCGCCGCCGACGGAGACGGTGGCGACGGGTACGCCGGCCGGCATCTGCACGATGGACAGGAGGCTGTCCATGCCGTCGAGGTACTTCAGCGGCACCGGTACGCCGATGACCGGCAGCGGGGTGACCGAGGCGAGCATGCCGGGCAGGTGGGCGGCGCCCCCGGCCCCGGCGATGATCGTCTTCAGTCCGCGTCCGGCGGCCTGCTCGCCGTACGCGATCATCTCGTGCGGCATGCGGTGCGCGGAGACGACGTCGACCTCGTAGGCGACCTCGAACTCGTCGAGCGCCTTGGCGGCGGCCTCCATGACGGGCCAGTCGGAGTCCGACCCCATGACGATGCCCACGACCGGGCTGACCGGGCTGGCCTGGCTCATTCGGTGATCGTCCCTCTCAGGTAGCCGGCAGCGTGACGGGCGCGCTCCAGCACGTCGTCCAGGTCGTCGCCGTAGGTGTTGACGTGACCCACCTTGCGGCCGGGCTTCACGTCCTTGCCGTACATGTGGATCTTCAACTGCGGGTCGCGGGCCATGCAGTGCAGGTACGCGGAGTACATGTCGGGGTAGTCGCCGCCCAGGACGTTGACCATCACCGTCCACTTCGCGCGCGGGCGCGGGTCGCCGAGGGGGAGGTCGAGGACCGCGCGGACGTGGTTGGCGAACTGCGAGGTGATCGCGCCGTCCATCGTCCAGTGGCCGGAGTTGTGCGGGCGCATCGCCAGTTCGTTGACGAGGATGCGGCCGTCGCGGGTCTGGAACAGCTCGACGGCGAGGTGGCCGACGACGTCCAGTTCCTTGGCGATGCTGAGCGCCATCTCCTCGGCCCTGAGCGCCAGCGCCTCGTCGAGGTCGGGGGCGGGCGCGATCACCGTGTCGCAGACGCCGTTGACCTGCTGGGACTCGACGACGGGGTAGGCCACCGCCTGGCCGTGCGGGGAGCGGACCACGTTGGCGGCCAGCTCGCGGAGGAAGTCGACCTTCTCCTCCGCCAGCACGGGCACACCGGCGCGGAAGGGCTCGGCGGCCTCCGCCACGGAGTCCACGACCCACACGCCCTTGCCGTCGTACCCGCCGCGGACCGTCTTGAGGACGACGGGGAAGCCTTCGCCCTCCGCGGCGCCTTCCGCGGCGAAGACACCCACGTCGGCCGGATCGCTCACGATCCGGTGCCGCGGGCAGGGCACGCCGATCGCGTCGAGCCTCGCGCGCATCACGCCCTTGTCCTGGGCGTGCACGAGCGCGTCGGGGCCGGGACGCACGGGTATGCCGTCCGCCTCCAGGGCCTTGAGGTGCTCGGTCGGCACATGTTCGTGATCGAAGGTGATCACGTCACAGCCGCGCGCGAACTCGCGCAGCGTGTCCAGATCGCGGTAGTCGCCGATGACGACTTCGTTCACGACCTGCGCCGCGGAGTCCTGAGGGGTGTCACTGAGGAGCTTGAACCTGATGCCCAGCGGGATGCCCGACTCGTGTGTCATACGAGCGAGCTGGCCACCGCCGACCATGCCGACTACGGGGAACGTCACACCCCTAGCGTATCGGCCGCGCGGCGCCCACCTGTTTACCGGCCGTTTCCCAGCGGTCCCGGCACCCGTTCCGGTCCTCCGAAGGCCTTCCGCAGGAAGATCGCGCGTCCGGGTGGTTAGCATGAACGGATTGACGCCAACCGATGGACGGGGGCCTGCACGACCATGGGACATGGTTCCTCGGGTGCTCATACGGCTCCACCCGCGCCGCAGGCTCCGCGCGGCGGGATGCGGGAGCGGTTCGACCGCCTGGTGCGTGAGGTCGTGAAGTTCGGCGCGGTGGGCGGCGCGGGGGTGCTGGTCAACCTCCTCGTCTTCAACTTCGTGCGGCAGGTGACCGACCTCCAGGTGGTGCGCGCCAGCATCATCGCGACCGTCGTCGCGATCATCTTCAACTACCTGGGCTTTCGCTACTTCACCTACCGCGACCGCGACAAGAGCGGCCGGACCCGCGAGATGTCGCTGTTCCTGCTGTTCAGCGCGGTCGGCCTGGTGATCGAGAACGGCGTGCTCTACACGGCGACGTACGGCTTCGGCTGGGACAGCCCGCTGCAGAGCAACATCTTCAAGTTCCTCGGCATCGGGATCGGGACACTGTTCCGCTTCTGGTCGTACCGCAGCTGGGTCTTCCGCGCGCTGCCCGCCCGTGAGCCGGTGACGCGGGCGGAGACCTTCCTGGAGCACGAGCACCCGACCGTGGTGCGCAGCGCGGACGGCGCCCCCGCCGCCCACCGCTGACCCGCTCCGCTCAGCGCACCGTCTCCCCACCGTCCCCGGCGGACTTCTTCGAGGGCGGCGTGCGGGACAGGAACAGGCCGAAGACCGGGGGGCGGCCCTGGAGCAGCTCCAGGCGGCCGCCGTCCGCCTCGGCCAGGTCACGGGCGACGGCGAGGCCGATGCCGGTGGAGTTGCGTCCGCTGATCGCCCGCTCGAAGATCCGCGCCCCCAGATCGCCCGGGACGCCGGGACCCTCGTCGGTTACCTCGACCACGGCCTGGTTGCCGGTCACCCGGGTCCGCAGGGCGACCGTACCGCCGCCGTGCATCAGGGAGTTCTCGATCAGGGCGGCCAGCACCTGCGCCACGGCGCCCGGGGTGCCCACGGCCGTCAGATGGCGCTTGCCGGAGCTGACGATGGCGCGTCCCTCACTGCGGTAGGCGGGGCGCCACTCGGCGATCTGCTGCTGGATGATGTCGTCCAGCTCGAAGGTGACGGCGGAGCCGCTGCGCGGGTCACGGGAGTTGGTCAGCAGCCGGTCCACGACGTCCGTCAGCCGCTCCACCTGCGACAGGGCGATCGTCGCCTCCTCCTTCACCGTCTCCGGTTCGTCGGTGAGGGTGATCTCCTCCAGCCGCATGGACAGCGCCGTCAACGGCGTACGCAGCTGGTGGGAGGCGTCGGCGGCGAGGCGGCGCTCGGCGGTGAGCATCCGGGCGATGCGCTCGGCGGAGGAGTCCAGCACGTCCGCGACCCGGTCCAGTTCGGGAACGCCGTAGCGCTTGTGGCGGGGGCGCGGATCGCCCGAGCCGAGGCGTTCGGCGGTCTCGGCGAGGTCGGTGAGCGGGGAGGCGAGGCGGTTGGCCTGCCGGATCGCCAGCACCACGGCCGCGATCACCGCGAGCAGCGCCACCAGGCCGATGATCAGCAGGGTCCGCCCGACCTCCCGGGTCACGGAGGAACTGGGCTCCTCGACGAGGACCGTCTCGCCCTCCTCGCCGGTGGCCTTGCCCTGGAGCACCTCACCGGACGGCTTGCTGCCGACCTCGATGACCGGCTCGCCGGGGATGCGGATCACGGCGTACCGGGCGTCGCGGATCTGCTCCCGCAGGAACCCGGCGTCGACGGAGCCGGTGCCGATCAGCCGGCTGTCCACGATGCTGGCCAGCCGCACCGCCTCCAGGTCGACCCGTTCCTGGGCGGTGCTGCTGATCGTCCGGGCCTCGACGATGACGAGGGAGACGCCGAAGACGGCGATCACGACGAGCACCACGGCGAGCGTGGACTGGATCAGTCGGCGGCGCATGTCCTCTTACCCGGTTGCCCGTGCGCGGCCCCTGGGGGCCCGCTCAGTTCTTCTCGAAACGGAATCCCACGCCGCGCACGGTGGCGATGTAGCGGGGGTTGGCCGCGTCGTCGCCGAGCTTCTTGCGCAACCAGGAGATGTGCATGTCGAGGGTCTTCGTCGACGACCACCAGGTGGTGTCCCAGACCTCGCGCATCAGCTGGTCGCGGGTGACGACCCGGCCGGCGTCGCGCACCAGGACCCGCAGCAGGTCGAACTCCTTGGCGGTGAGCTGGAGCTCCTCCTCGCCCATCCAGGCCCGGTGCGACTCGACGTCGATGCGCACGCCGTGGGTGGCGGGCGGCTGCGCGGGCTCGACGGCACCGCGCCGCAGCAGGGCCCGGACCCGGGCGAGCAGCTCGGCGAGGCGGAAGGGCTTGGTGACGTAGTCGTCGGCGCCCGCGTCCAGGCCGACGACGGTGTCCACCTCGTCGGCGCGCGCGGTGAGGATCAGGATCGGCACGGCGTGGCCCTCGGACCGCAGCCGGCGGGCGACCTCGAGACCGTCCATGCCCGGCAGACCGAGGTCGAGCACGACCATGTCGATGCCGCCCTGCAGCCCGGCGTCGAGTGCGGTGGGGCCGTCCTCACGCACCTCGACCTCGTACCCTTCCCGGCGCAGTGCGCGGGCCAGCGGCTCCGAGATGGACGCGTCGTCCTCGGCGAGCAGTACACGGGTCATGAGCTGATGGTAGACCGCTCGGACCAACGCCCGGGGCATGATCGCGCCGAGGGCCTCTTACCTACGGACAAGCCGGGCATCCGCCGCGCGACCTGCCCCGTCGACCCCCGGTGCGAACCTGCGGCTGTGGGGTGCCATCCTGGGGAGGACCTTCGAAAGATCGTTCGCGGTTCCACTATTACCTGTGATCCGCGTCTCAAGTCCTTCCATACCGGGCGGTGTCCTGCCGTATGGTGAATCAGCGCCTGTAGCACCCAGGGGACCTTTGGCGACAGTTCGACGCTGAAGGTCTCTTTTGTGTGCGGGCCGGCCCCCACGGCCGGCCTTGAAAGGAATGACCTGTGGCCGGGCCTCACCGCGTGCACCGACGCGCGCCGAGGCGTGGATCCCGGTGGCCGCCGCCCACCGCTTCGCAATCCGGAGCGGAGTCCCCCAGGCGTGGGACGGGTGGGGAAGGCCGCCGGTGCCGGCCGCCCCCCACCGGGCGCGCATCGCCTCATGAGCGCGTCCCGACCAGCAAGGATCGACCATGGCGTCCAGCCTGACGAAGGACTCGGTCACCCCGGGCACCCCCGGCTCCGAGAAGACCTTCTTCGGCCACCCCCGCGGACTGGCCACACTCTTCATGACCGAGATGTGGGAGAGGTTCTCCTACTACGGCATGAGGGCTCTCCTCCCGCTGTACCTCGTCGCCCCGGGTGGCCTCGGCCTCAGCGCCGGCACCGCGACCGCGATCTACTCCGTGTACCTCTCGCTGGTGTACCTGCTCACGATGCCGGGCGGCTGGTTCGGCGACCGGGTCTGGGGTCCCCGCAAGACCGTCGCCATCGCCGGCGGTGTGATCATGCTGGGCCACCTCACGCTGGCGCTGCCGTCCTCCGGCACGTTCTACGCCGGGCTCGGTCTGGTCGCCATCGGCTCGGGTCTGCTGAAGGCCAACATCTCCACGATGGTCGGCCAGCTCTACAACGGCCCCGACGACCCGCGCCGCGACGGTGGCTTCACCGTGTTCTACATGGGCATCAACCTCGGTGCCTTCTTCGCGCCGCTGACCATCGGCACCATCGGTGAGAGCGTCAACTGGCACCTGGGCTTCGCGCTCGCCGCGGTCGGCATGGGCCTGGGCGTCATCCAGTTCCTGCTCGGCAGCCGCCACCTGGCTCCCCACTCGAGCGTGGTCCCCAAGCCGCTGTCGGTCCAGGAGAAGACCTCGACGCTGCGCAAGGCCGCGTTCTGGGCCGCGATCGCCCTCGTCTTCTACGCGATCGTCGGCTTCTCGGGCAACTACACCCTGAACTGGATCCTGGTCCCGCTGACCCTGCTCGGCGTGATCATCCCGGTGCTGGTGCTGACCAACATCAAGCGCGACAAGTCCCTGGACCGCGCGGAGCAGTCCAAGATGTCGGCGTACATCTGGTTCTTCGTCGCCGCGGCCGTCTTCTGGATGATCTACGACCAGGGCGGCTCGACCCTGTCGCTCTTCGCCGACTCCTCGGCCAACAACAGCGTCTTCGGCTGGGACTTCCCGGTCTCCTGGTACCAGTCGGTCAACCCGGTCATCATCATGGCCCTGGCCCCGGTCTTCGCCACGCTGTGGCTGGCCCTCGCCCGCCGCGGCAAGGAGCCCAGCACGATCGTCAAGTTCTCCTTCGGTCTGGCCCTGGTCGGCGCGTCCTTCTTCCTCTTCCTGGCCCCGCTGGGCATCGCGGAGGGCGGCCACAAGGCGGCGGCCCTGTGGCTGGTGGCGATCTACTTCGTCCAGACCTGCGGTGAACTGCTGCTCTCCCCGGTCGGCCTGTCGGTCACCACGAAGATGGCGCCGGTGAAGTACGCCTCGCAGATGATGGGCGTCTGGTTCCTGGCCGTCACCGCCGGTGACGCCACGACCGGTCTGCTCTCCATCGCCGGCGTCGACCTCAACAGGACGGGCATCGTCGCCGCGGAAGCCACGCTCGCCGTGGTCGCGGGCATCGCGATCTGGATGTACCGCAAGCGTGTCAAGGAACTCATGGGCGACGTGCGCTGAGCCCTGCGGGCACGCCCGCTTCTTCTCGGAGGGTCACCTCATCCGTCGGATGGGGTGACCCTCCGGGCGTTCGGGGGTGTCCCCCAGGGCCGCGTACGGGGCGAAGTCCGCCCAGGTGGCGGGGCGGAGGGCGAGCCGCGGACCGTCGGGGTCCTTGGAGTCGCGGACCAGGATGGCGGCCGGGGTGGTGGCTATCTCGACGCAGTTCGAACCGTCGCCGCTGTACGTGGACTTCTGCCAGTCAAGGGTCTGCATGAGTCGTTCCTTCACAAGTCCTGGATGCGTTGGTGGATGAAGTCGCGTGTCTTGGCGCGGTCCAGTGCGCAGGACTCCATGCGGTCCAGTACGGCCCGGTATTTGCACAGCTGAGCCTCGGCATCGAGGAACTCGCAGGCACCGTGATGCGAATCCAGTTGGGTCGTGTCGAGCTGAGGGACAGGCCCCTCCACGTAGTCGAAGGACTGGCCGGTGGTGGGGAAGTGGTTCGTGCCGAAAGGGATCACCCGGACGGTGACATGGGGCAGTTCACTCATGTCGAGCAAGTGCTGGAGCTGCTCACGCGCGACGACCGGGCCGCCGAAGTCCATGCGAAGTGCCGCTTCGTGAAGGACCGCTGTGTATGGGGGTGGTTCCGCCCGGTGCAAGATGCCTTGCCGCTTCATGCGGTGTGTGAGGCGGTGCTCGATCTCGTACTGACGCATCGGTGGAACCACTGCGCGAAACAGGGCGCGGGCATGGTCGGTGGTCTGGAGCAGCGCCGGGATGTGGATCAGGAGTGCCACGCGTAGTCCGAAGGCGTGATGCTCCAGCTCGGCCAGGTCGACCAAGGCGACCGGGACATGGTCACGGTACTCCTCCCACCAACCACGCGTCCGCTTGCCCGTCATCGCGGCGAGGGCGTCGATCAGTTCCTCGTCACTGCAGTCGTAGACATGCGCCATCGAGCGGAGCCGGTCGGAGCTGATCGGTGTGCGTCCGGTCTCGATCATGCTGACGCGTGCCTGGTTGACGCCCAGGAGCCCGGCGGCGCTCGTGGCGGTGAACCCAGCCCGCTCTCGGAGTTTGCGCAGTTCTGCACCCAGCCCACAGCCACCGCAGCCGCGGCCGTTGGGCAAACCGATCCACTCTCTCCTGGAGGCCCTTCATGGGCACCGTATCCCCGTCCGACACCTGGGCGTACGCCCTCCGCCTGCCGCACGACCCCAGAGCCGCACGGGTCGCACGAGTGACCGTACGGGCCGCCCTCGGTGGGCACTGGCGGCACGAAGTGCTGGACACCGTCGAACTGTTGACGTCGGAGCTGGTCACCAATGCCTACCGGCACACCCGCGGCCCGTGCTCGCTGCGGCTCACCGCGCTGAGTGACGGGCGGCTGCGGGTCGGGGTGTGGGACAGTAGCCCGCACGTCCCCTCCCCATTCGCAGAACTGCCGGGAAGCCTCCGCACGGTTTCCGCCCCGCCGGGGGACGTGGAGGGCGGGCGCGGGCTGCAGCTCGTGCAAGCGTGCGCTGACTCGTGGGGCGGGTGGTCGCTAGGCGACGACGTGCTCCCGCGCGGTGCCGGGAAGCTGCTCTGGTTCGAGGTGCGGGGGTAGCGCGGAGCAACGGTCCCTACCGGGGCCCGGGACGGATCCCCGGGGACGGCGGCCTCTTGGCCGACCGAGACGGGTGCGCGGGTGGGCAAAGACCTGCACAAGCGCCGCAGGCCTACGCCGGGGCGCCCAGCTCCGCCCACACCCGCTTGCCCGCGACCCCCGGCGTCCGTACGACGCCCCAGTCCAGGCACAGCCGCTGCACGATGAACATGCCGTGTCCGCCGGGCCGCCCGGCCCGGTGCGGGGTGCGCGGTGCCGGCTGGCCCGTGCCGCGGTCGGAGACCTCCAGCCGGATCACCTTCTTCTCGCAGGTGATCCACAGCTCGTCCGGACCCTCGGCATGCAGACAGGCGTTGGTGACCAGCTCGGACACCACGAGCAGTACGTCCTCCGCGGCGGCCCGCTGGTCAGCGGTGGCGGAGGGCAGCCAGCCCCAGGCGTACAGCGCCTCGCGGGTGAAGTCACGGGCCAGCGGGACGACCCCGCTCGCGTCCTCGAAGCTCAGCCTGCGGGCCTGCCGCCCGAAAGACTGCGCCGCGGGCACGGACGCCCCGGACGCGGGCCCGGACGCCCCCATCACGGCAGCCTGCCCGGCGGGCACGTCCCCTTCGGACTCCCCGGTCTCGGGCACGCCCCCCTCGGACGCCCCGGAAGCGCCGCTGGGCTCCGGACCGCGGTCGCCCGGCGAGTAGGGCCGGGTGGTGCTCATCAGCGCTTCACCTCACCGATTCACCAGTTCACGTTTCAAAGTCTGTAGACAGCAAAGTCGTACACAGCCAACTCAGGGTCTCTCCTGCCCGACCGGACCGTACGAACACCCCTGTATTCGGCACGAAACACGGGACGGGGCGAAAACGCCCGCCCCGGGAAGCGCACGAAACCCGCCGCCGGCCGGACAAGGACCAGCTCAGTCGGACTCGTCGGCCAGGGCGGCCTCAAGCGTGTCATGAAGGGTGAAGACCGCTTCGGCCCCCGTGATCTCGAACACGCGCGCCACCACCGGCTGCATGGCCACCAGATGCACACCGCCCCCCGCGGCCTCCGCCTTCAGCCGCGCGCCGAGCAGGACGTTGAGTCCCGTGGAGTCGCAGAACTCCAGGCGCGAGCAGTCCACGACAAGCCGATTGAATCCCTTGGCGAGACAGTCCTCCAGCGGCTCCCGCAACAGATCGGCGGTGTGGTGGTCCAACTCACCCGCCGGGGTCACGACGGCGCTGGGGCCCTCTTCCCGTACCTCGACCAGAAGCCGGCCCGACTGGGCACTGCCGACCGTCCCGCGGTCCATGCCGTTTCTCTCTCCCGAGGTCGTGACTGCTTGCTGACGCCCTCGAACACTACGCCTTCCCACCGCACTCCGACACCCGAACAACCGCACACAAACGGACATACCCGCACAGAACACACTTGCGGTCCACTCGGTAAACCCGGTAGGGCTAGTAGGACACGTAAACCGACACGGCCGGCTTTGGAGGCGCCGCACACCGCAGTGCACGCAACTGGCTTCGGCAGCCGTATGCCGAGAACGATGGAGGACATCATGTCACCCCGGCTCGACGGATCGCGTACCCACGAAGCGACGTCGACACTCCCTCCGGAACATCTGGATCCCATCGAGCACCATGACGCGGTCGTCGACCACGACGGCGCACTCGCCGGGCTTCCGGACATCCCCGCGTACGCCGAGGTCGCTCCCGCGGACGCCCGGGCCCTGTCCAAGACCCTCTTCGAGCGGCTGGAGTCGCTGGAGGAAGGCACCCACGAGTACGCGTACGTACGCAACACGCTCGTCGAGCTGAACCTCGCGCTGGTCAAGTTCGCCGCCTCCCGCTTCCGCTCGCGCAGCGAGCCGATGGAGGACATCATCCAGGTCGGCACCATCGGCCTGATCAAGGCGATCGACCGCTTCGAGCTGTCGCGCGGTGTGGAGTTCCCCACGTTCGCGATGCCGACCATCATCGGCGAGATCAAGCGCTTCTTCCGTGACACCTCGTGGTCCGTGCGCGTCCCGCGCCGCCTCCAGGAGCTGCGGCTGGACCTGGCCAAGGCCGGCGACGAGCTGGCCCAGCGCCTCGACCGCGCCCCCACGGTCTCCGAGCTGGCCGAGCACCTCGGCCTGTCCAAGGACGAGGTCGTCGAGGGCATGGCGGCGTCCAACGCCTACACCGCCTCCTCGCTGGACGCCCAGCCCGAGGAGGACGACGCCGAGGGCGCCCTCGCGGACCGCATCGGCTACGAGGACCACGGGCTTGAGGGCATCGAGTACGTCGAGTCGCTGAAGCCGCTGATCGCCGAGCTGCCCTCCCGGGACCGGAAGATCCTCTCCCTCCGTTTCGTCGCGGGCATGACCCAGTCGGAGATCGGCGAGGAACTCGGCATCTCCCAGATGCACGTCTCACGTCTGCTGTCGCGGACACTCGTACGGCTGCGCAAGGGGCTCACGGTCGAGGAGTGATCCTCACCGCGTGACGCTTGCCCTGAAGGGGGGCGGTCCGAGGCCGGGCCGCCCCCCTTCGGGCTGCCGCCGCTCTTCACGGGGAGTTGGCGATCAGCGCCGCCGTCGGCAGCAGCGGGGCCAGCCCGCACAGGAGCCAGAAAGTGCGCGGCGCGAGGGACGTCCGGCGCCGCAACGGCGCGTTGACCAGCCACCAGATCATCGTGAAGACCGCCACCACGGGGACGACGATCACGAGCCAGAGCGCCATGCCGTCGTTCTCCGTCGGCTCCCGCACGGTCCAGCCCAGTTCCGCCAGCGGCCAGTTGGCCATCAGGTACCACACGAGCCAGAACGGCACGACGCCCGGAATCCCGAGCAGCACGTTCACCAGGAACGGCGTCCACCAGTACTTGGCCATGCCGCCTCCGCCGCCGGTCCACACGTTGCTCACACCTTACGCACCCCCCGTCGCCACACGCCCGCGACCAGCGGCACACCGGGCCGGTAGGCCAGGTGGACGTGGCTGGGGGCGTCGAGGAGGGCCAGGTCGGCGTACGCGCCCGGGGTGAGGCGGCCTACGTCGTCGCGGCGCAGGGCCGCGGCGCCGCCCGCGGTGGCCGACCAGACCGCCTCGTCCGGCGTCATCCCCATGTCCCGTACCGCGAGCGCGATGCAGAAGGGCACGGAGGACGTGAAGGACGAACCGGGGTTGCAGTCGGTGGAGAGGGCGACCGTGGCGCCGGCGTCGAGCAGGCGGCGGGCGTCCGGCCACTGGGCGCGGGTGGAGAACTCGGCGCCCGGGAGCAGCGTGGCGACCGTGCGGCTGCCCGCGAGGGCGTCCACGTCGGCGTCGGTGAGGTGGGTGCAGTGGTCGGCGCTGGCGGCGTCGAGTTCGACGGCGAGCTGGACGCCGGGGCCGTAGGAGAGCTGGTTGGCGTGGATGCGGGGGTGCAGGCCCTTGGCCTTGCCCGCGGTGAGGATCGCGCGGGCCTGGTCGCCGTCGAAGGCGCCCTTCTCGCAGAACACGTCGATCCAACGGGCGTGCGGGGCGCAGGCGTCGAGCATCTCGCCGGTGACGAGGTCGACGTAGGCGGCGGGGTCGTCGGCGAGTTCGGGGGCGACGATGTGGGCGCCGAGGAACGTGACCTCGTCGGTGTGGCGGGCGGCGACGCGCAGGGCGCGGGACTCGTCGGCGGTGGTCAGGCCGTAGCCGGACTTGGTCTCGAAGGTCGTCGTGCCCTGGCGCAGGGCCTCGGCGAGGTAACGGGTGAGGCCGGCCTCCAGTTCCGCGTCGCTCGCGGCGCGGGTGGCGGCGACGGTGGTGCGGATGCCGCCGGCGCTGTAGGGGCGCCCGGACATACGGGCGTTGAACTCGTCGGTGCGGTCGCCCGCGAAGAGGAGGTGGGAGTGGGAGTCCACGAAGCCGGGCAGGACCGCCCGGCCGTCGGCGTCGAGGCGATTGTCAGTGGCGGGTGCTTTGCTTGATTCACCGGTCCACGCGACGCGGTCGCCTTCGATGACGACGGCCGCGTCCCGGACCAGACCGAGCGGGGAGTGGTCGCCGAGGGAGGGGTCGTTGGTGACGAGTGCGGCGATGTTGGTGATGACGGTGCTGCTGCTCATGGGGTCCCTGGTGTCCTCGTGGGGGCGGGTGCGGGGGCTGGTCGTCAGGCGCGCAGGGCTTCGACGGCCCGCGCCAGGGCCTGCGGCACATCCGGTACGAGGGCGTGCGCCCCGTCGCGTACGACGTGCCGCCCGCCCACGATCGTGTGCCGGACGTCCGCTGCCGTCGCGGCGAATACGGCCGTCTCGGCGCCGAGCCTGGGCAGCGGTCCCGCGGTTCTGACCGAGTCCAGCGCGATCGTCGCGAGGTCGGCGCGGGCTCCGGCCTCGATGCGTCCCGTGTCGTCCCAGCCGAGGGCGGCGTGGCCGTCGGCGGTGGCGGCGCGCAGCAGGGCGGCGGCGGTCCAGTGGCCGCGGGTGCGGGTGCGCAGGCGCTCGTTGAGCTCCATCGCGCGCGCCTCCTCCAGCAGGTCGACGACGGCGTGGCTGTCGGAGCCGAGGGAGAGCGGCGAGCCCGCCCGCTGCAGCGCGGCCGCGGGGCCGATGCCGTCGGCGAGGTCCCGTTCCGTGGTCGGGCACATGCAGGTGCCGGTGCGGCTGCGGCCGAGCAGCGCGACGTCCTCGTCGGTGAGGTGGGTGTTGTGGACGCCGGTGGTGCGGGGTCCGAGCACGCCGTGGTCGGCGAGGAGCCCGGCCGGGGTGCGCCCGTGGGCCTGGTGGCAGGCGTCGTTCTCGGCGGTCTGTTCCGACAGGTGCACATGCAGCGGGGCCCGCCGCTCCTCGGCCCAGCGCGCCACCGTCGCCAACTGGTCGGCGGGCACGGCCCGTACGGAGTGGATCGCGGCCCCGATCCGTGCGTGATCCCGTTCCTTGAGAAGTGAAGAGCGTTGCGCCCAGGCCTCCGCCGTCCCGTCGGAGAAGCGGAGCTGGTGGGTGTTCGGGGGTTCGCCGAAGCCGGAGGACAGATAGCAGGTGTCGAGGAGGGTGATGCGGATGCCGGCTTCGGCGGCGGCCTCGATCAGGGCCTCGCCCATCGCGTTGGGGTCGGCGTAGGACGTGCCGCCGGGGGCGTGGTGGACGTAGTGGAACTCACCGACGGCGGTGATGCCGGCCAGTGCCATCTCGGCGTACACCGCGCGGGCGAGGTCGCGGTACGTCTCGGGGGTCAGCCGGTCGGCGACGGAGTACATGACCTCGCGCCAGGTCCAGAAGGTGCCGGAGCCGACCTGGACGGTGCCCCGCAGGGCGCGGTGGAAGGCGTGGCTGTGGGTGTTGGCCAGTCCCGGGAGGGTCAGTCCGCGCAGGATCTCGGCACCGGGCGGTGGGGCGGGTACGTCCTGACGGACGGCGCAGATGCGGCCGTCCGCCACCGTCACGGCGACGCCCGGCTCGACGTGGGTGCCGAGCCAGGCGTGCTCCAGCCAGTACGTCCGGGTCCGCTCGGTGGAGGTCACGTGCAGGCCAGCCCTTCCAGTACGTCGGCGAGTGCGCTCACCCCGGCCACGCAGTCGTCCTCGGCGGCGTGCTCGGCCGGGGAGTGCGAGACGCCGGTGGGGTTGCGCACGAACAGCATGGCGGTCGGGACGCGGTCGGAGAGGATCCCGGCGTCGTGTCCGGCGCCGGTGCCGAGGACGGGGACCTTCAGGTCCGTCCGCGTGTCCAGGATGCGGGCGAGTTCGTCGCGCAGAACGTGGTCGAACTCGACGACGGGCGTGAAGGACTCCCGTACGACGTCGAGGTCGACGCCGTGGGCGGTGGCGTACTCGCGGGCGGCCTTCTCGATGCCGGTCACCACGGTGTCCAGGCTCGGCTGGTCGGCGGCGCGGGAGTCGAGCCAGCCGCGCACCAGGGAGGGGATGGCGTTGACGCCGTTCGGTTCGACGGTGATCTTGCCGAAGGTGGCGACGGCGCCGGCGAGTTCGGCCTCGCGGCGGGCGGCGAGGACGGTCTCGGCGTACGACAGCATCGGGTCGTGCCGGTCGGCGAGGCGGGTGGTGCCGGCGTGGTTGGCCTCGCCCCGGAAGTCGAACCGCCAGCGTCCGTGCGGCCAGATGGCGGACGCGATGCCGATGCGGTCGCCGGACAGGTCGAGGGCGCGGCCCTGCTCGACGTGGAGTTCGACGAAGGCGCCGATGCGGGCGAGCCGTTCGGGGTCGGGGCCGAGGGTGCCCGGGTCGTACCCGGCGGACTCCATGGCCTGCGGGAGGGTGATGCCGTCGCCGTCGGTGAGGCGGTGGGCCTGTTCGACGGTGAGCGCGCCGGCGGTGAGCCGGGAGCCGACGCAGGCGAGGCCGAAGCGGGCGCCCTCCTCGTCGCCGAAGTTGACGATGCCCAGCGGCCTGGTGAACCGCGCTCCCCTCCCGCGCAGTTCGTCCAGGGCGGCGAAGGCGGAGACCACGCCGAGGGGTCCGTCGAAGGCGCCGCCGTCCGGCACGGAGTCCAGGTGGGATCCGGTGACGACGGCGTTCCCGGCGGCGGGGTCGCCGAGCCAGGCCCACTGGTTGCCGTTGCGGTCGTTCTCGTAGGCGAGGCCGCGTGCCTCGGCCTGCTCCTGGAACCAGGTCCGGCAGTCGGTGTCGGCGCCGGTCCAGGCGTAGCGGCGGTAGCCGCCGGAGGCGGAGCTGCGCCCGACCGGCAGCAGCTCCGCCCACATGCTGTGGAAGCTCACGCGTCGCCACCCGCGCGCGTGGCGCCACCCTCGCGCGCGTCGTCGCCCTCACGGCCCTCGCGCATCGGCACCCGCACGTCGCGCTCGGCCGCCACCGACTCGGCGATGTCGTACCCGGCGTCGACGTGCCGGATGACGCCCATGCCGGGGTCGTTGGTGAGGACTCGGCGGATCTTCTCCCCGGCGAGCGGGGTGCCGTCGGCGACGGTGACCTGTCCGGCGTGGATGGAGCGGCCCATGCCGACGCCGCCGCCGTGGTGGAGGGAGACCCAGGAGGCGCCGGAGGCCACGTTGACCATGGCGTTGAGCAGCGGCCAGTCGGCGATGGCGTCGGAGCCGTCGAGCATGGCCTCGGTCTCGCGGTACGGGGAGGCGACGGAGCCGCAGTCGAGGTGGTCGCGGCCGATGACGATCGGGGCGGCCAGCTCACCGCTCGCGACCATGTCGTTGAACCGCTCGCCGGCCTTGTCGCGCTCGCCGTAGCCGAGCCAGCAGATCCGGGCGGGCAGGCCCTGGAAGTGGACCCGCTCCCCCGCCAGCTTGATCCAGCGGGCCAGCGACTCGTTCTCGGGGAAGAGGTCGAGGATCGCCTTGTCGGTCCTGGCGATGTCGGCGGGGTCGCCGGACAGGGCGGCCCAGCGGAAGGGGCCCTTGCCCTCGCAGAACAGGGGGCGGATGTACGCCGGTACGAAGCCCGGGAAGGCGAACGCCCGGTCGTAGCCGGCGAGCTGGGCCTCGCCGCGGATGGAGTTGCCGTAGTCGAAGACCTCGGCGCCGGCGTCCTGGAAGCCGACCATGGCCTCGACGTGCCGGGCCATGGACTCGCGGGCGCGGGTGGTGAAGCCGGCCGGGTCCTTGGCGGCGGCGTCGGCCATGTCCTCGAAGACGATGCCGGTGGGCAGGTAGGCCAGCGGGTCGTGGGCCGAGGTCTGGTCGGTGACGATGTCGATCGGGGCGCCCATGGCGAGCAGCTGCGGGACCAGCTCGGCGGCGTTGCCGAGGACGCCGATGGACAGCGGCTTGCGCCGGTCGCGGGCCTCGGTGGCGAGCTGGAGGGCGTGGTCGAGGGAGTCGGCCTTCACGTCGAGGTAGCGGTGCTCGATGCGGCGGTCGATGGCGCGCGGGTCGCAGTCGACGCAGATCACGACGCCGTCGTTCATGGTGACCGCGAGGGGCTGGGCGCCGCCCATGCCGCCGAGACCCGCGGTGAGGGTGATGGTCCCGGCGAGGGTGCCGCCGAACTTCTTCGCGGCGACGGCGGCGAAGGTCTCGTAGGTGCCCTGGAGGATGCCCTGGGTGCCGATGTAGATCCAGGAGCCGGCCGTCATCTGCCCGTACATGGTCAGGCCGAGGGCCTCCAGGCGGCGGAACTCCTCCCAGTTGGCCCAGTCGCCGACGAGGTTGGAGTTGGCGATGAGGACGCGCGGGGCCCACTCGTGGGTCTGCATGACACCGACGGGGCGGCCGGACTGGACGAGCATCGTCTCGTCCTGCTTGAGGGTGCGCAGGGTGCGGACCATGGCGTCGAAGGAGCGCCAGTCGCGGGCGGCCTTGCCGGTGCCGCCGTAGACGACGAGTTTGTCGGGGTGCTCGGCGACCTCGGGGTCGAGGTTGTTCTGCAGCATCCGCAGGGCGGCCTCCTGCTGCCAGCCCAGGGCGCTCGGCTCGGTACCGCGTGGCGCTCGGACAGGACGAGGTCCGGACATGGTCTGCCTCCTGGTGGCTTGCTCCCGGCGGATCCCGGCGGATTGTTGCTACGGATATTCATATCCTCGCTTCGTGAATAGAACTAGTCAATACGTTCGTGTCCTGCCCCGGGCGCGTGCGAGTGTTTGGCTGGATGTACGGGGCGGACAGCGACGGTATGGAGGATGGCGTGAGCGACGGCACGGACATGAGCGGTGACCTCGGCGGCCCCGAGGCGCAGCGGGCGGCGCGGCGGGACGAGGCGGTGCGGGCGGCCGTCGAGCAGGGGCTGCTCGGCCCCGAGGCCCCGATCGTCGGGCTGCTGGACGTCGCCGGGATACGGGAGTCGGCGGCGGCCCTGCGGTCGGCGTTCGAGGCGGTGACGGCACCGGGGACACCCGTGCTGCACGCCTTCGCGGTGAAGGCGTCTCCGCTGGTTCCGGTGCTGCGGCTGCTGCACGAGGCGGGCATCGGCGCCGAGGTCGCGAGCCCGGGCGAGCTGGCGCTGGCGCGGGCGGCCGGGGTGCCGGCGGAGCGGACGGTGCTGGACTCGCCCGCCAAGACGCCGGGCGAGCTGGCGGAGGCCCTGTCCCTGGGCATCGCCGTCAACGCGGACAACCCGCAGGAGCTGGAGCGCCTGGACGCCTTGGTGAAGGCCTCCCCCGACACCGCCTCGCCCCTGGGAATCCGGGTGAACCCGCAGGTCGGCGGCGGCTCCATCGAGGCGTTGTCGACGGCGACGGCGACCTCGAAGTTCGGCGTGGCCCTGCGCGACGAGGGGGCGCGCGAGTGGGTGGTGAGCGCGTATCTGGACCGGCCGTGGCTGACCCGGCTGCACGCGCACACCGGGTCCCAGGGCATCCCGCTGGCCCTGATGGCCGAGGGCGTGCGGGAGACGTACGCGCTCGCCGAGGAGATCAACGAGCGGGCGGGCCGCCGTCAGGTCGACACGCTCGACATCGGCGGCGGGCTCCCGGTGAACTTCGCGTCGGACGAGACGACACCGACGTACGCCGAGTACGCGCGCGTGCTGCGCGAGGCGGTGCCGGGACTGTTCGACGGAAGGTACGGGCTGGTCACCGAGTTCGGGCGGTCACTGCTGGCCAAGCACGGCACGATCGTGGCGCGCGTGGAGTACGCCAAGAGCGCCGGGGGACGGCCGGTCGCGGTGACGCACGCGGGCGTGCAGGTCGCGACGCGGACGGTGTACGCGCCGGGGGCGTGGCCGCTGCGGATCGCCGCGTACGGCGGCAAGGGCCGGCCGAAGGAGGGGCCCGACGTGGTGCAGGACGTGGCCGGTCCGGCGTGCTTCGCGGGCGACCTGCTGGCCGCGGGGCGGGCGCTGCCGCTGCTGGAGCAGGGGGACTACGCGGCGGCGCTGGACACGGGGGCGTACTACTTCGCGCACCACTACGCGTACAACTCGCTCGCCCGTCCCGCGGTCCACGGCTTCGTGGCGCGGGCGGACGCGGGCGTCGCCTTCGCGACCGTGCGGGAGGCTCAGACCGTCGAGGAGATCGTGGCCGAGTCGGGCGCGGCACACGTCGATGCGCTGACGTCGATGCGCTGACGTCGATGCGCTGACGTCGATGCGCTGACGTCGATGCGCTGACGTCGGATGCACTGACGTCGGCCCGGCAAAGGGGCGGGGGCGGACGCCGGTCAGACCAGCGCCGCCGTCTTCCGCCTCGCCCCGCCCGGTGCCGCGTCGCCCGCCGCGATGCCGGTGCTGCGGTAGGCCCTGACCGCCTTGCCCGCAGGGCGGCCGGTGTTGCCGGCGAGCCAGTCCACGCGGACCCACAGCAGGGCGTCTCCGGACTGCTCGCGGCGGCCGATCCAGGAGGACTTCAGCCACAGCCCGGCGCCGCAGCCCGCCATCAGCAGTCCGGCGGCGGCGGGCACGGCGAAGGCGCTGCCCAGGGCGGCGAGGAAGGCGAGCAGCAGCCACCAGCGGTGGCCCCGGCGCCAGTTGCGTACGGTCACCGCGCGATCCTGGAGCACGTCGTGCTTGCCCGCGCGGGCGGCCGAAGCGGCGAGGGCGGTGTAGCGCCTGCGGCGCACGGACGCCACGACGGCCGTGGCGACGATGAAGAGGGCGGCACCTGCCAGCACCCCGATGCGGCGTCCGGTGAGCCCCGGCACCAGCACCCCGATGCCCGCCGCGAAAACGCCCAGCCACCACAGCGGTGCCGCCCCCGCCCGTACGACGACGGCGACCCGAGCCAGCCCCACCTGTCCTCCGCGCGCCACGTCCTGCCTCCCGTCCCGTTCCTGCCTGTGTCATGCGTCTGAAGGGTGTGTCAGGCGCCGCACTGTAGTGGGGGAAGCTGAGACGAGTCTGAGAACGCGTCCGCCGTCCGGGTCACTGAGCGAGTGTCACTCGACGAACAGCCCCCGCGCCGCCGCCTTCGCGTCGAACTCCTCCAGCCGGGCCTGCGCGTCCGGCAGGTCGTCGCACATCGCCTCCAGCAGCACCCTGCCGAGCAGCATCGGCGCGCACGCGGTGTCGAAGGCGAGACCGGTACCGACGGCGGCGGGCAGCAGCAGGTCGGACACCTTGGCGACCGGCGCGAAGGCGGAGTCGGCGACGGTCACCACCGTCAGCCCCGCCTCCTTGGCGTGCGCGAGCGCCTCGACGACCTCACGGGGGTGCCGGGGCAGGGCGAAGCAGAGCAGGGTGCTCGCCCCGGCCCGGACGGCGGCGTCGATGCGGTCGTGCAGCATCGTGCCGCCCTCGCCCAGCAGCCGGACGTCCGGGTGCACCTTGGCGGCGAAGTAGGCGAAGCCGTGCGCCTGCGCCGCGGCGGCCCGCAGCCCCAGCACCGGCAGCGGCCGGCTCCCGGCGAGCAGCAGGCCGGCCTCCCGCACCGGCCCCGGGTCGGCCAGCACCTCCGCCAGGTGCCGCAGGTTCTCGATCTCGGCCGCCACGGCCTGCTGGTACTCGTTGCGGGAGCCGGCGTCGGCGACCGGTTCCGCCGGTGCGACCTCGCGCAGATGGCGGCGCAGCGCCGGGTAGCCGTCGAAGCCGAGGGCGACCGCGAAGCGGGTCACCGACGGCTGGCTCACCCCCGCCAGCTCGGCCAGCTCCACGCTCGACAGAAACGGCACGTCGGACGCGCGGCGCACCATGCTGTGCGCGATGCGCCGCTGGGTCGGCGTCAGCCGGTGCCCCTCGAAGAGCGCCTGCAGCCGCACGGCCGCACTGTCGGCTCCGCCGGCTCCACCGGCCCCGTCGACCCCACCGGTCCCGCTCGACCCGCTCACGACATGGCCCCCTCGACCTATTCACACGCCCCGGCTTCTGCATACCGTTATACAGCGAGGCGGCGGCACCGGCCGACCCCTACGGGTCCTCCCCCGTCGAAAACGGGGGCTTTCCCCAGTGCCGAAGGGGTCGTGGCTGCCTAGCGTGGGGGACATGACGGGAATGGACGCGCGCGACGCCGAACTCAAGAAGGAACTCGACGCCACCCTGCAGACCCGCAGGGAGCTGGGTGAGGAGTACGAGTCCGCGCTGGTCGACTCGTTCCTGGAGAAGGTCGACCAGCGCATCGACGGGGCGGTCGAGCGCCGGGTGCGCCGGCAGCTCGCGGAGCAGCAGATGACGGTGGCCCGGGACAGCCGGTCGCCGCGGCCCACGGACTCCTTCGGCGAGCGCTTCGGCTTCGGCATCGTCTCGCTGGTGCTCGCGGTCCCGCTGTCCGCGATCGGCGGCGGGGTGGCGAACCTCCCGGGGATGCTGGTCGCCTGGGCAGGCATCGTCGGGGTCAACGTCGTCCAGGTCGCCCGGACCAATCCGGACCTGTTCGGACGCCGCCGCCGCGCCGACCGGGGCGACTGGGAGGACTGAGGGAAGGCCGAGGGGAGACTGCGCGGGGACCGCCGCACCCCCAGCGCTGGGGGGCGGGACGACGGCGGTCCCCGCGGGGACGCGCGCGCTGCCGGGCCTCACGGCCCGGGCGGCGCGTCCGTGGCGTCGTTGGAGGTCCGGGAGCCGCTCCGGAAGGTCCGTGACGCCGACACCGACTACTCTGCCGGTCCCGTGTTAAGCGACTGCTGCGTGCACATGACGCGCGCGTACCACTTCCGCGAAGTCCACGAAGATCACGAGGACCACAAGGACCCCGAGGTGCTACTTGCCCTTGGCGAGGAAGGACAGCAGGTCCTGCCGGCTCACCACGCCGGTCGGCTTGCCCTCGACGAGGACGATCGCCGCGTCGGCGGCGCCGAGCACCGACATCAGGTCCGCGACCGGCTCGCCGGAGCCGACCTGGGGCAGCGGGTCGGACATGTGCTTCTCCAGCGGGTCCTCCAGCGAGGCGCGCCCCGCGAACAGGGCGTTCAGCAGCTCGCGTTCGACGACCGAGCCCACGACCTCGGCGGCCATCACGTCCGGGTGGCCGGCGCCGGGCTTGACGATCGGCATCTGCGAGACGCCGTACTCGCGCAGCACGTCGATGGCCTCGCCGACGGTCTCGTCCGGGTGCATGTGGACGAGGGAGGGGATGTGGCCGCCCTCCTTGTGGTTCAGGACCTCGGCGACACGCGCGCTGGGTCCCGCGTCCTCCAGGAAGCCGTAGTCGGCCATCCACTCGTCGTTGAAGATCTTGCTGAGGTAGCCGCGCCCGCTGTCCGGGAGGAGTACGACGACCACGTCGTCCTCGCCGAGCCGCGCCGCCACCTCCAGCGCCGCGACGACCGCCATGCCGCAGGACCCGCCCACCAGCAGGCCCTCCTCCTTGGCGAGGCGGCGGGTCATCTGGAAGGAGTCCTTGTCGGAGACGGCGACGATCTCGTCCGCGACGTCGCGGTCGTACGCCGTCGGCCAGAAGTCCTCGCCGACGCCCTCGACCAGGTACGGGCGCCCGGAGCCGCCGGAGTAGACGGAGCCCTCGGGGTCGGCGCCGACCACCTTCACCGCGCCGTCGCTGATCTCCTTCAGGTACCGGCCGGTGCCGGAGATGGTGCCGCCGGTGCCGACGCCCGCGACGAAGTGGGTGATCCTCCCCTCGGTCTGCTCCCACAGCTCGGGGCCCGTGGAGTGGTAGTGGGAGAGGGGGTTGTGCGGGTTGGAGTACTGGTCCGGCTTCCAGGCGCCCGGCGTCTCGCGCACCAGCCGGTCGGAGACGTTGTAGTAGGAGTCCGGGTGCTCGGGGTCGACCGCCGTCGGGCAGACGACGACCTCGGCGCCGTACGCGCGCAGCACGTTGATCTTGTCGGTGGACACCTTGTCAGGGCAGACGAAGATGCACTTGTAGCCCTTCTGCTGGGCCACGATCGCGAGGCCCACGCCGGTGTTCCCGCTGGTCGGCTCGACGATCGTGCCGCCCGGCTGCAGCGCTCCGCTCTGCTCGGCGGCCTCGATCATGCGCAGGGCGATGCGGTCCTTGACCGAGCCGCCCGGGTTGAAGTACTCCACCTTGGCCAGGACGGTCGCCCTGAGGCCCTTGGTGACGCTGTTGAGCCGCACCAGCGGGGTGTTGCCGACGAGGCTGATCATCGAGTCGTGGAATTGCACCGTGGTCTCCGGATGCCGCAAATGAAGGGTCGATATCGGTTCGGCCAGCCTATGGCCTGCCGGCCCGCGCATGCCCCGTGACGGTCGTTCACCCTGCGTTGAGATTGGGCGACCGTCCGTACGGGGCAAGGAGAGGGTGTACGGGTTTCAGGAGGTGGCGTCGACGTATGACGAGCATGTCGAGGGCGAGGGTGGCCAGACGGATCGCGGCCGGGGCGGCGTACGGCGGCGGCGGCATCGGGCTGGCCGGGGCGGCGGCGGTCGGCCTGGTGGTGGCGGAGGTGCAGCTGGCCAGGCGCCGGGTGGGCATCGGCACGCCCGCCCGGGTGCCGAACGCGCAGGGGCTGTACGGCGGCACCCTGCCCACGGCCGCCGATCCGCCGTTGCGGCTGATGATGCTGGGCGACTCCACGGCCGCCGGGCAGGGCGTCCACCGGGCCGGGCAGACGCCGGGCGCGCTGCTGGCGTCGGGGCTCGCGGCGGTGGCGGAGCGGCCGGTGCGGCTCGGATCGGTCGCGGCGCCCGGAGCGTGTTCGGACGACCTGGACCGCCAGGTGGCGCTGGTCCTCGCCGATCCGGGCCGGGTGCCCGACGTCTGCGTGATCATGATCGGCGCCAATGACGTCACCCACCGGATGCCGGCGACCCGCTCGGTGCGGCATCTGTCCGGGGCGGTACGACGGCTGCGCACGGCCGGCGCGGAGGTGGTGGTCGGCACCTGCCCCGACCTCGGCACGATCGAGCGGGTGCGGCAGCCGCTGCGCTGGCTGGCCCGGCGGGCCTCGCGGCAGCTGGCGGCGGCGCAGACCATCGGCGTCGTCGAGCAGGGCGGGCGCACGGTGTCGCTGGGCGATCTGCTGGGCCCCGAGTTCGCGCAGAATCCGCGGGAGCTGTTCGGCCCGGACAACTACCACCCCTCCGCGGAGGGGTACGCCACGGCCGCGATGGCGATACTGCCGTCGGTGTGCGCGGCACTCGGCCTGTGGCCGGCCGAGGAGGAGCACCCCGACGCCCTGCGCCGCGAGGGCTTCCTGCCGGTGGCCCGGGCGGCGGCCGAGGCCGCGTCCGAGGCGGGCACGGAGGTCGCGGCGGCGATGCCCACGGGGCCGCGGGGGCCCTGGGCGCTGCTGAAGCGCCGGAGGCGACGCCGTGTGGCGGAGGCGGAGCCCACCAGCCCGTCCGGCGTCTGAGGAGGAGGCCGTTCAGGGGCCCCGCCCCACCGCCACAGGAAGGCAAAAGCAAGCGCTTAGACAGTTGCGGTCCATGTCACACCGTCGCCCCCGTGACCCAGGCCATACGTACGGGTAACTTCCCAAAAGCAGCCCCCGCCCGCGCCCACACCGACTCGCCACTGGAGCCGTGATGCCCGAAGCCGTGATCGTCTCAGCCGCCCGCTCCCCCATCGGCCGCGCCTTCAAGGGTTCCCTGAAGGACCTGCGTCCCGACGACCTGGCCGCCACGATCATCCAGGCGGCCCTGGCCAAGGTCCCCGGTCTCGACCCCAGGGACATCGACGACCTGATGCTCGGCTGCGGCCTGCCCGGCGGCGAGCAGGGCAACAACCTCGGCCGGATCGTCGCCGTCGAGATGGGCATGGACCACCTGCCCGGCTGCACCGTCACCCGGTACTGCTCCTCGTCCCTGCAGACCTCCCGCATGGCGCTGCACGCCATCAAGGCCGGCGAGGGCGACGTCTTCATCTCGGCCGGTGTCGAGATGGTCTCCCGGTTCGCCAAGGGCAACTCCGACAGCCTGCCGGACACCCGCAACCCGCTCTTCGCCGAGGCCGAGGCCCGTACCGCCGAGGTCGCCCAGCAGGAGGGCACCACCTGGCACGACCCGCGCGAGGACGGCCTCGTCCCCGACCCGTACATCGCGATGGGCCAGACCGCCGAGAACCTCGCCCGCGCCAAGGGCATCACCCGGCAGGACATGGACGAGTTCGGCGTCCGGTCCCAGAACCTCGCCGAGGAGGCCATCAAGAACGGCTTCTGGGAGCGCGAGATCACCCCGGTCACGCTGCCGGACGGCACGGTGGTCTCCAAGGACGACGGCCCCCGCGCCGGCGTCACCCTGGAGGGCGTCCAGGGCCTCAAGCCCGTCTTCCGCCCCGACGGCCTGGTCACCGCCGGCAACTGCTGCCCGCTCAACGACGGCGCCGCCGCCCTCGTGATCATGAGCGACACCAAGGCCCGCGAGCTGGGCCTGACCCCGCTCGCCCGCATCGTCTCCACGGGCGTCTCCGGCCTCTCCCCCGAGATCATGGGCCTGGGCCCGGTCGAGGCGAGCAAGCAGGCCCTGTCCCGCGCCGGGCTGGGCATCGGCGACATCGACCTGGTCGAGATCAACGAGGCGTTCGCCGCGCAGGTCATCCCCTCCTACCGCGACCTCGGCATCCCGCTGGAGAAGCTGAACGTCAACGGCGGCGCCATCGCCGTCGGCCACCCCTTCGGCATGACCGGCGCCCGCATCACCGGCACGCTGATCAACTCCCTCCAGTGGCACGACAAGCAGTTCGGTCTGGAGACGATGTGCGTCGGCGGCGGCCAGGGCATGGCCATGGTCATCGAGCGCCTGAGCTGACACCTCACCGGGACCCACTGAGGGACCGTCAGTAGCGCCCCGCCGACCCAGCGTGACACCGCGGCCCGGGACCCTGTTCACCCCAGGGTTCTGGGCCGTTTTGTGACCCAAACTCCCCCAGGATGTGACCTACCTCTCCTGCCCCCTTGATTTACGCAGGTCAGACCAGCATCACCCCCACCCTCCGGGCCCAAAGTCCTGTCCGTTTCGTGACGTTACGCACTGACAGACGGTTAGTCCTGCCTTCAAGCTGATGTAGGAAGTCGGGGGTCGACTTTGAACCGGGAGTACGTCAGTGAGCGCCATGCCGATCGCCCTGCTGCTCACCACGGCCGCCACCGGCGCCGTGGGCGTCGCCGTCCTGCGCAGCATTCTGGTGCTGCGCAGGCAGGTGACCGCCCTGCGCGCGGAGCTGGCCGAGAGCCGGGCCACCGCCACGCGGGGCCGCGTGCCCGCCGCCCGCACCACCGCCGACGCCGAGGAGATACGCGCCGCCGTCGCGGAGGCACTCGCCGAGGAGCGCGAGCGGGAACTCGCCGAGGCGCGGGCCTTCTGGGCCGCCCAGGAGTCCCGGGACGCCTCCGACGCGCCCCTGCTGCTCGGCCTGTCCGACAGTGAGCTGTTCCTGCCCCGCCAGGCCGATCTCGTGGGCCTGGAGCCCGTGGTCGAGCCGGTCGCGGACAGCGACGAGTCCTCGCAGGACGCGGGCCACGCCGGTCCCAGGGAATCCGCCGAGCTGGCCGCCGCCCGCCGCCGGCACCCCTCGCACCCGGACTTCGTGCCGAATCCGTCGCCCTCGGTGAACGACCACGACCGCACCGTGGCGACCCTGGAGGAGCTGGCCGAGTCCAGCGTCGCGCTGGCGGACGTCCGTCCGGGCCCGCTGGGCACCCTCGACGTGTACGTCTTCGCCGACGGCACCACCCTGTGCATGACCCCGGGCCACCGCGAGACCGCGGAGCGCCTGGCCGCCGCGCTGGGCGCGGGCCAGACGCCGTTCCTCCTCGGCGGCTCAGGCATCTCCGGTGCCTACACGCTGACCTTCGCCTGCGGCGAGGAGAACGTCTACATCCTGGCGGACCGCGTCATCGCGTCCCTCTGAGACTTGACCCGCAATTCACCAGAGGGTGAGCAGTGGACTGCACGCGGGGTGAGGGCCGAGCTTCGGCGCGCAGCACGCGGATCACGCAGTTGCGCGCGACCGCCCGCGAGCACCGCCGGGCCGACCACAGGGCCGTGAAGGCCGAGGCCGAGGACTCGTCGAAGGCCCGGCGGTAGCCAGGACTACCGGGAGCCCGCCACAGGCTGCGGCTTGTAGAAGGACTCCTCCAGGTAGGCGACCTCGTGCGGCTGGTAGGGCTCCTCCAAGTAGGCGGCCTCGTCTTCGTCGAGTTCGACGTCCACCGCGGCGACCGCGTCGGCCAGCTGGGCCGGCTTGGTGACCCCGACGATGGGCGAGGTCACCGCCGGGTTGCGCATGACCCAGGCCAGGGCGACCTGAGCCGGGGACAAACCCCGCCTGCCCGCGATCTCGTGGACGCGCTCCGCCACCGCCTGGTCCTCGTCGCGGTAGAGGATCCTGCCGCCCTCGTCGGTCTCGGCACGCGCCGTGGCGGTGTCCCGGGCCCTCGTCAGCCTGCCCCGCGCCAGCGGGCTCCACGGGATCACGCCGATGCCCTGGTCGACGCAGAGCGGGAGCATCTCCCGCTCTGCTTCTCGGTGGATGAGGTTGTAGTGGTCCTGCATCGACACGAACCGGGTCCAGCCGTTCAGGTCAGCCAGGTACAGGGCCTTGGCGAACTGCCAGGCGTACATGGAAGAGGCTCCGATGTAACGGACCTTCCCGGACTTGACCGCGTCGTGCAGCGCCTCGAGGGTTTCCTCGATCGGGGTGTCGTAGTCCCAGCGGTGGATCTGGTAAAGGTCGATGTAGTCGGTCCCCAGTCGCTTCAGGGAGGCGTCGAGCTCGGCGAAGATCGCCTTGCGGGACAGCCCGGCGCCGTTCGGGCCGGGGCGCATCCGCATCCACACCTTGGTGGAGAGAACGACCTCCTCGCGCCGGGTGAAGTCCTTGACCGCCCGGCCGACGATCTCCTCGCTGCTTCCGGCGCTGTACCCGTTGGCCGTGTCGAGGAAGTTGACGCCGCCCTCGATGGCCTGCTTGATGATGTCCCGGCTGGTGTCCACGCCCAGCGACCAGGGCTCGCCGCCCCGGTCCGGCTCGCCGAAGCCCATGCAGCCGAGGGTGATGGCGGAGACTTCCAGTCCGGTCGTTCCGAGTTTGATGTATCGCACGCTTACGAACCTAGGAGTTGGAGTGCACTCCAACGCAAGTACGTCTCGGTCCGGAATTCGAAGGCGTGGGGCAAGCGGCTCCCTCCAGCCGGCGTCCGCGCGCGGCCTCAGACCCCGGCCCGTTTGCGGGCCTCCTCCACCAGCCCCGCCGCTTCTTCCACCTGGCCCTCGTCCTCCAGTACGAGGGCCAAGTCGTGTGCGGCGACGGCGATCTGGTCGGCGGCCGCGAACATGCCGGCGTCCGGCATCTCCCGCGGCTCGGCTCCGGGTTCCTCCACGAGCTGGGCGCGCCGGGCCAACTCCCTGGCCAGGCCCAGCGCCTCGGCGGCGGCGCCGCGTTGCAGTCTGCTCTGCGGGGCGGCCCGCAGCCGGTCGGCGAAGTCGTCCACGGCACGGGTCAAAGGCGTCGTATCAACCACGGCGCGAGCGTACGCGGCCGTGCGGGACTGTTGCCAACGGGCGAACGCTCAGGCACGGTGACCTGAAGGACCGGCTTACATCCCCTTTCGCCCGGAGGCGCCGATGTCCCAAGTCTTCTCCGAGGAGACCCATCGCAATCTGCTCGCCCGTATCCCCCAGTGCACCGGCCGTGAGATCTCCGACTGGCTGCGCGCCGTCGAGGACGGCCCCGCCCTCTTCCGCTTCGAGGAGAAGGTCAGCTGGCTCCGCCACGAACACAACCTCGCGTACGGCCACGCGAAGGCGATCGTGCACGAGTACGACCTGAGAAGGGCCGCGCGCAAGCTGCTGTGAGCGTGCGCCGGGCCCCACGACGCGAAGGGCCCCGGGCACAAGCCCGGGGCCCTTCACACGTCGCACCGTCGCACTCGTGTGCGGCGCGGCGTACTAGTCGCTGCTGTTCAGGATCGCGATGAGGCGCAGGAACTCGAGGTAGATCCAGACCAGCGTCAGCGTGAGGCCGAAGGCGGCGAACCAGGCCTCCTCGCGCGGGGCGCCGTAGGCGAGCCCGTCCTCGACCTGCTTGAAGTCCAGGGCGAGGAAGCACGCGCCGAGGATGATGCCGACGATGCCGAAGACGACACCGAGCGCACCGCTGCGGAAGCCGAGGCCGTCACCGCCGCCGAAGACGGCGAACAGCAGGTTCACCATCATCAGGAAGACGAAGCCGAGCGCGGCGGCCATCACGAAGCCGTAGAAACGCCGGTTGACGCGGATCCAGCCGGCCTTGTAGGCGATCAGCACACCGGCGAAGACCGCCATCGTGCCGATCACGGCCTGCATGGCCGCGCCGTCGGCGATGCGGTTGTCGACGACGCTGGAGACGACGCCGAGGAAGACACCCTCGAACGCCGCGTACGACAGGATCAGCGCCGGCGTGGGCTTGCGCTTGAAGGACTGGACGAGCGCCAGGACCATGCCGATGAGCGCGGCACCGATGCCGATGCCGTACGAACGGCTGATGTTGGCGTCGTCCACCGGCAGCAGCGCCCACGCGAGCGCGGCCGTCACCACGAGCACGCCGAGCGTGCTCGCCGTACGGATGACGACGTCGTCCATCGTCATCCGGCCGGTGGTGGCCGGCGCCTGCGGCGGCGCGCCGTACTGAAGGTCCTGCTGGGCGTACGGGTTCTGCGCGTACGGGTTGCCGGCGGACGGCTGGGCGTACGGGTTGCCCTGCGTGCCCTGCGCGTACGGGTTGGCCTGCGTGGCGACGGCGGGTCCCCCGGCCTGCGGCGCGGCGTTGAAGCCCGCGTAGCCGTTGTCGCGGCTGAACCCCCGTCGCGAGAAGACCGGGTTTCTGCTCCTCATTTCACTCCTCCATGGCCACACGGCGCAGCCTTGGCTCAAGAGTAATAGAACGGCAAAGGAATGACCCTACTGCTTAGGAAGGATCTTTCCCTCGCCTTGCGGGACAACACGCTACGCCGATCAGTGATTCCCCTCACGGTCGGGGTCGTCGCGCGCGGCCGGGCGCCGCTCACCCGATCGGGAAGCCGGTGTAGGCCTCGGCGAGGTCGGTCTCGGCGGCCCGCGAGGAGGCGATCCGGTCCAGGCGGGCCAGCTGGAGACGGTCCTCGAAGGGGGTGGCGCCGGGCGCGCCGTGCAGCAGGGTCGTCATGTCGTACGAGAACCGCTCGGCCTGCCAGACGCGGCGCAGGCAGGTCTCGGAGTAGGTGTCGAGCAGGTCGTCGGAGCCGGTTTCGGTGCGGTGGGCCAGTGCCCGCGCGAGGGTGACGACGTCGCCGACGGCGAGGTTGAGGCCCTTGGCGCCGGTGGGCGGCACGATGTGCGCGGCGTCCCCGGCCAGGAAGAGCCGGCCGTGCCGCATGGGCTCGTGGACGTAGGAGCGCATGGGGGTGACCGACTTCTGGGTGATGGGGCCGCGGCTCAGCGTCCAGTCGTCGTCGGTCTCGAAGCGGCGTTCCAGCTCGTCCCAGATCTGCTCGTCGCTCCAGCTGTCGGCGTCCGTGTCCGCGGGGACCTGGAGGTAGAGGCGGGAGACGGAGGGTGAGCGCATGGAGAGCAGGGCGAAGCCGCGGTCGTGGCGGGCGTAGACCAGCTCGTCGTGGGAGGGGGCGACGTCGGCGAGGATGCCGAGCCAGCCGAAGGGGTACGTCCGCTCGAAGGTGCGTCCGTCCGGGACGGCCGCGCGGGCCACTCCCCAGAAGCCGTCGCAGCCGACGACGTAGTCGCACTCCAGCACGTCCTCGGCGCCCCCGGCACCCTCCGCGCCCCCGGCGCCCTCCGCCCCGCCGTGCCGGAAGCGGATGCGCGGCCGGTCCGTCTCCGCGTCCTCCACGGCGAGCGCCTCGGTCTCGAAGAGCAGCGGCCCGCCCGACTTCAGCTGGAGGGCTATGAGGTCCTTGCAGACCTCGGTCTGGGCGTAGACCATGACGGACTTGCCGCCGGTGAGCGCGGGGAAGTCGACGCGGTGGCGCCGCTTGGCGAACCGCAGTTCGATGCCGTCGTGGCGCAGCCCCTCGCGGTCCATCCGCTCCCCGGCCCCGGCCTCGCGCAGCACGTCCACCGTGCCCTGCTCCAGGATCCCGGCGCGCTGCCTGCGCTCGACGTAGGCACGATCGCGGCTCTCCAGGACGACCGATTCGATCCCGGCGTTGTGGAGCAGCCGGGCGAGCAGGAGTCCGGCGGGGCCGGCCCCGATGATGCCGACGGTGGTGCGCATCGGTCGTTCCCTTCGATCGGCGTCGTTGCCTTGCTCGGGCATGCGATTGCCCCGCATGTTCGCATGGTGAAAATTCCTTCACCTTTGATGCGCCGAGTCTCGGCCTCCCCACGCGCCGCTGTCAACGGGCGAACCGGACATCCTTGCGAAGTCCCCCTCAACCCTCCCGGCGGTCCCGCAGGAGCCGCTGGATCTCGGCCAGCGTCTCCCGGTCGAGGCCCCGGCCGCCGCCCGCGAGGGCGTCCAGGCGTTCGGCGGTGCGGAAGTCGTAGGCGCGCTCCTCGTCCTGCCCCGGTACGGCGGCGTACGTCTCCTTCTGGGCGAAGCCGACCACGGCGTCCACGACCTTGGCGAGGATCCAGGTCAGGACGAAGGAGAACGCGGCCACGGCGAGGATGGCGACGATCTGCTTCCAGAGCAGGGAACCGCCGCCCCCGTAGAAGAGGCCTTCCTTGCCGCTCACGGTGGAGGTGGCGAACAGGCCGACCATGACCAGTCCGACCAGACCGCCCGCACCGTGCACGCCGACCACGTCCAGCGTGTCGTCGACGTTCAGCCGGTACTTGAGGGTGACGGCGAACGCGCAGACGAAGCCGGCGACGAGTCCGGTCACCAGGGCGCCGGTGGGGTCGATCTCGCCGCAGGCGGGGGTGATGGCCACCATGCCGGCCACGGCCGACGAGCCCACGCCCATCATGGTGACCCGCCGGGTGCGCCAGTACTCCACCAGCGGCCAGGTGACCATCGCGCCGGCCGCGCCGAGCTGGGTGTTGATGAAGGCCGTGGCGGCGGTGCCGGTGTCTCGGACGGCCGACCCGGCGTTGAAGGCCAGCCAGCCGAACCAGAGCAGCGCCACGCCGATCATGACCAGGGGGATGTTGTTGGGGGTCGGCTCCTTGCGCCGGAAGTCCGCCGGGCCTCTGATCACCAGGGCGACGGCCAGCCCGGCGATGCCCGAGTTGAGCTCGACCGGCAGACCGCCGGCGAAGTCCAGCGCGCCCAGGTGCTTGGTGATCCAGCCGTGGTCCGTGTCGAAGACCCAGTGCGCGATCGGCACGTACACGATCAGCAGCCACAGCACCGAGAAGACCAGCCACCCCCGCATCGTGGCCCGGCCCGCGATGGATCCGCTGATCAGCGCCACGGTGACGATGGCGAAGCCCATCTGGAAGGTGGCGTACACGTAGGTCGGGATGGATCCGCTCAGGGTGTTCGGCTCGATGCCGCGCAGGAAGGCGTGGTCGAGGTTGCCGATCAGGCCGGCGCCGCCGACGTCCGGGCCGAAGGCGAGCGAGTACCCGATGACGTACCAGAGGATGGTCACGAAGCACAGCGAGGCGAAGCTCATCTTGAGCATCACCAGGATGTGCTTGGTGCGGACCATGCCGCCGTAGAAGAACGCGAGGGCGGGGGTCATCAGCAGCACCATGGCCGCCGCCGCCAGCATCCAGGCGGTGTCACCGGAGTCGTAGGCGGGCGGCATGGGGGCGGGTGCGGTGATCACGGGCATGGTCTCCTGGGCGCGGGGGCGGTGGCGGTGGGGCTACGGTTTACGCAGGTCGGGTGCGGGATGGCCGGTGAGCAGCCGGCGTACGGCGTCCCATGCGGCGCGGACGGCCCCGGTGACCCGGGGCTCCTGGTGGCCGAGGATCCGCACCCAGGCCCCGCAGTCGTCCGGGAGCACGCTCGCCCCGTGGAGCACCTCGTGGCCCGCCAGGGACGCGTGGAGGGCGTCGGCGATCTCGGCGGCGGGACACCGGCCGCTCACCACGAACAGCGAGGCGACGTGGTCGTGCCCGGCGAAGACGCCCGGTCCGTCCACCCCGCCGGACCGCTCCGGGCTGAGCCGCAGCGTGTCCACCGCCAGCAGGGTGCCGTCGGGCCGGCGGATCTCCAGGTCACTGGCGAGGACCGTGTAGGCGTGCCGCTCGCCGCGGGCGATCCGGCCGGCGGTGACCGTCTCGCCGTAGACGACGGTGGCGTCCTCGTCGACGGTGAGCACGACGTTCTGGTGGAACCGCGCTCCCCCGAAGGGGATGAGTGCGTCGGGCAGGTACTCGACGTAGGCGCCCTCGGCGGCGGACAGACGGACCAGCTGCGTCGCGTAGTCCTGCTCCATCCGGTAGACCTTCGTGGCCGCCTGCGTGGTGAACAGCGCCTGGGTGTCCGGACCGCACCGCAGGTCCTGGCGGTAGCGGTCGGCCTGGGCGATGCCGCCGCCCGTGGCCATCACGTAGGTGAACGCCATGCCGGGCAGCGCCGGGTCGACGTAGAGCGGGCGCATGATCTCCAGCGGCGACTTCTGGTACCGCTCGACCAGCTCGGTGCGCTCCCCCCGGCGGACGAAGCCCAGGTCGAGGATGCCGACCTTGGCCGGCGAGCCCGGGCCGAGCGTCTCGGGCGCGGCCGAGAACGCCGACAGCTCCGGCGGGAGCCGGACGGGCTCGTAGTGCTCCGGCGCCAGCCGGTCGCGGACGGCCGGCATGTCAGATCAGGACCTTGCGCCGGGACTCGAGGAAGGCGAGGACCTCGTCGACGCCCTTGCCGGTGAGGCAGTCGGTGAGCACCACCGGCCCGTCGCCGCGCACCTTGTGGGCGTCGGACTCCATGACGCCGATGTCGGTCCGCACATACCGGGCGATGTCGATCTTGTTGATGACCAGCAGGTCGGAGTCGGTGATGCCCGGCCCCCGCTTGCGCGGCATCTTCTCGCCCTCGGCGGTGTCCAGGACGAAGACGAACACGTCGGCCAGGGCCGGGCTGAAGGTGAGCGTCAGGTTGTCGCCGCCGCTCTCGTAGAGGAGGACGTCGACGTCGGGGCAGCGTTCCAGCATCTCCGCGCCCGCCGCCAGGTTCATCGTCGGGTCGTCGCGGACGGCGGTGTGCGGGCAGGCGCCCGTCTCGACGCCGACGACGCGGTCGCCGTCCAGCACCCCGTCGAGTGTGCGGCGGATGTGCTGGGCGTCCTCCTGCGTGTAGATGTCGTTGGTGATCACGGCGGGCCGGCGGCCCCGCTCGATCAGGATCGGGACGAGGGCCTCGATGAGAGCGGTCTTCCCCGATCCGACGGGTCCGCCGATCCCCACGCGCAGCACGTTGTCTCGCACTTCTCTTCCTCTCCGGTTGCCGGCCGTGACGGCCGGCGGGTGGTCAACTGGCGAACAGGCGTGCCTCCGCCCGCTCGTGACGGGCCGACATGACGTCCGCCGCGAAGGTGGTCGCCCCGAGGTCGTCGAGACTGCGGGCCAGTGCCTCGCGGGTGGTCTCCTCGATCACCGGGGCCGTCCGCCGCAGCAGGCCCTGGGCCAGCCGGTGGTCGGTCAGCCGCAGCCGCAGCGCCGCTCCGGCGAAGCTGGCGCAGAACGCGAACAGGTCGGCGGCGACGGCCTGCCGCACGGGCACTCCGGTCGCCGCGTAGACGACCCCGGCGGCGACGGCCTGGGTGCCCGGTGCCCGACGGGCCGTCACCGTGCGGTGGTAGCGGGCGATGCCGGGCGCGCCGAAGACCTCGGCGGCGAGGTCCAGCAGCTGGCGCCCGGTGCGGGTCGCCGCCTGCCGCATCTCGCGGCTCAGCTTCGTCGCGTGCAGCCGGCGGTCCGTCGCGGCCACCGTGTCCCAGTCGCCGGCCGCGGCGGCCCGGTGGGCCAGGGCGAGCGCGGTGGCGTCGGCCGGGCCGACGCCGTGCCTGAGGACGTCGTGGAGCAGCGCGGCCAGGGAGTCGTGGTCGACCGCCCCTTGCTGTACGTAGCCCTCCAGGCCGTGGGACAGGGTGTAGAAGCCGCTGGGGAACGCCGAGTCGGTCAGCTGGAGGCTGACCAGGAGGTGGTCCAGGTGGAGGCCCGGGTGAGGGCCCAGGTGGGGGCCGCCCGGCGCCGCACCGTCTGCGGCGGCCGTCTCGGCCGCCCCTGTCGTCTCGTCGCGGTACATGGGGTCAGGTCAGGAAGAACAGCTGGTTGAGGGGCAGTTTCTGGGCCGGCTCGATGGTGGCGACCTTGCCGTCCACCGTCACCTTGTACGTCTCCGGGTCCACCTCGATCTCGGGCAGGACGTCGTTGCGGACCATGTTGTGCTTGCCGATCGTGCGGGTCTTGAGCACCGGCAGGACCCGCCGTTGCAGCCCGAGCCTCTCCGGCACCCCGGCCGCGATGCCGGCCTGGGACATGAAGGTGACGTGCGTCGACTGCATGGCACGCCCGATCTGCCCGAAGGACGGCCGGTAGTAGACGGGCTGGGGGGTGGGCAGCGAGGCGTTCGGGTCGCCCATCTGCGCCCAGGAGACGATGCCGCCCTTGATGACCATCTTGGGCTTGGCCCCGAAGGAGTGCATGGGCCACAGCACGATGTCCGCCAGCTTGCCCGCCTCCAGCGACCCCACGTAGTCCCCTACGCCGCTGGCGACGGCCGGGTTGATGGTGGCCTTGGCCAGGTAGCGCAGGACGCGCTGGTTGTCGTTGCGCTCGGAGTCCTCGGGCAGCGGGCCGAAGGCCTCCTTGCACACGTGCGCGATCTGGAAGGCGCGGGTGACGGACTCGCCGATGCGGCCCATGGCCTGGGAGTCGGACGAGATCATGCTGATGATGCCCCGGTCGTGCAGGACCGTCTCGGCCGCGATGGTCTCCGCCCGCACCCGGCTGTCGGCGAAGGCCACGTCCTCGGGGATGTCGTGGCTGAGGTGGTGGCACACCATCACCATGTCCAGCAGCTCGTCCACGGAGTTCTTGGTGTACGGCAGCGTCGGGTTGGTGGACGACGGCAGGACGTTCGGCTCGCCGGTGACCCGCAGGATGTCGGGGGCGTGGCCGCCGCCCGCGCCCTCGCTGTGGAAGGTGTGGATCGTGCGGCCGTCGATCGCGGACCGGGTGTCCTCGAAGAAGCCGCCCTCGTTGAGGGTGTCGGTGTGGATGGCGACCTGGACGTCGTGACGGTCGGCGACCGCCAGCGCGTTGTCGATGACGGCGGGGGTGGAGCCCCAGTCCTCGTGGACCTTGAGAGCGGCGGCGCCCGCCTCGATCTGCTCGTCCAGCGCGGCGGGCAGGCTGCCGTTGCCCTTGCCCATGATGCCGATGTTGACCGGCAGGTCCTCGGCCGCCTCCAGGAGGCGGGCGATGTTGTACGGCCCGGGCGTGCAGGTCGTGCCGTTGCTGCCGTCGGTCGGTCCGGTGCCGCCGCCGAAGAGCGTGGTGATGCCGTTGCTGAGCGCCTGCTCGCACTGCTGGGGCGAGATGAAGTGCACATGCGAGTCCATCGCCCCGGCGGTCGCGATCAGGTGCTCGCCGGCGATGACCTCGGTGCCGGTGCCGACGACCAGCCGGGGGTCGACGGCGTCCTGCGTCTGCGGGTTGCCGGACTTGCCGATGCCGGCGATGAACCCGTCCTTGACGCCGATGTCGCACTTGACCACGCCGATCACCGGGTCCATGACCACGACGTTGGTGATGACGAGGTCGAGGGCGCCCTGCGCGGCGGTGGCCTGCGGGTCCGAGGCCATGCCGTCACGCATGGTCTTGCCGCCGCCGTAGACCACCTCGTCGCCGTACGAGCCCTCGCGGACGTCCTTCTCGACCTCGACGACGAGGTTGGTGTCGGCCAGCCGGAACCGGTCGCCCACCGTGGGGCCGAACAGGTCGGCGTACTGCTTGCGGGAGAGGGTCGGCATGTCAGTGGGATCCCTTCTTCTTGTTCTTCTTGGCGCCGCCCTTGTCCGGCTCCTGTTTCCTGTCCTTCTTGCCCCTCTCGCCGCTCTCGCTCCTCTCGCCTCCGCCTCTCTCTCCCTTCTCGTCCTTCTTGGGTCCGGCCGCGGCGCCCGAGCCCCGGAACCCGCGGTGCAGCGCCCGGCTGACGGCCTCCACCCGGGCGGGGTGCGACTTGACGCTGCCGTTGAGGAGCCCGCTGAAGCCGGTGAGCCGCCCGGTGCCCGCGTAGGTGCACAGCTGGACCTCCCGGGTGCCGCCGGGCTCGAAGCGCACGGAGGTGCCGGCGGCGATGTTGAGGTGCATGCCGAGCGTGGCGTCGCGGTCGAAGTCGAGGGCGGAGTTCGCCTCGAAGAAGTGGTAGTCCGAACCGACCTGGATCGCCCGGTCGCCGGTGTTGCGGACCGTGACCTCGAGGGTGCGCCGGCCCGCGTTGATCTCGATCTCGCCGTCGCCGTACTGGTATCGAGGGGGAAGTTTCATCGAAGACTCCTGCTGAAGGGGAGGGCATGGGAGACGGCGGCCGGGACGGCCTGCGACCCCTGGGCGTCGCGTCCGCCGTGTGAGTGCGCGTGGTCACCCCGACCGTGGGCGTGGTCACCGTGCTCGTGTTCGTGGCCGCCCGGACCGTGGCTGTGGGAGTGCCCGTGGGTGTGGGCCGCGGTGAGGCCCCGGGGCAGGCCGTCGTCGCCGTGCCGGTCGTGCCGGTGCCAGGCGTCGGCGACGCGCGCGTCGAGTACGCCCGCCGTCGCGGACGCCGTCAGCAAGGGCCCGCCGGACTCGCAGTGTTCGGGGTCCGGCAACCGCGGAGTCACCCAGGCGGCCGGGAGCACGGCGACGCGTTCCGCGCCCAGGGCACGGCAGCGCCGTACGCCCTCGGCCGGGTCCGGGTCGCCTCCGGTGAGGGCCACCTCGACCGTGCGGTGCCGCCCGTACTGCCGCACCAGACGCGCGAGGCGGAAGAGGTCCGCGTCGACGAAGGGGTCGCCGGACGGGGCGGTGACGAGGAGCGCCCGGTCCTCCGGCACCCGCGCGGCCGTCGCCCTGAGCCAGCCGACCAGGTGCTCGGCGGTGCCGAAGGGCTCGGCCAGTACGGTCCCGGCGCGTTCCTGCGGGTCCAGGCCCAGCAGGGTGCGGGCGGCGTCGGCGACCAGTTCCGGGTCGCGGCCCAGGGTCATCGGCACCACGCAGACGGGTTCGCCCCGGGCGCGCGACGCACGGACGCACCGCAGCAGTTCACGGCCACCGGGCACGCAGAGCACCCGAGGGTCCAGCAGTCGGCGTACGGCGCGCCCGTCGTCGCTCTCGTGACCGCCGACGGCGATCACCGTGCCCCGGCGCACGGGTCAGCCGCCGACCGGGTCGTGACAGGAGACGAGCTTGTTGCCGTCGTCGAAGGTCGCCTCCACCTGGAGCAGCGGCAGCATCTCCCGCACGCCCGGCATGGTCTGCTCCTCGGCGACCACCTGCCGGCCCAGTTCCATGCAGTCGGCGACGCTCCTGCCGTCCCTGGCGGCTTCGAGGATGGCCTCGGTGATGAGCGCCACCGCCTCGCTGTAGTTGAGCCGCAGGCCGCGCTCGCGACGTTTGCGGGCCAGGTCCGCCACGACGTACACCAGCAGCTTGTCGATCTCTCGGGGGGCCAGGTTCATGGGGACTGCCTTCCTCGGTGACGCGTGGGCGTGACACGGTCGTGGGCGGTACGGGTCTCAGGAGTCGTCGGCGCGCAGGGTGATGCGGGACAGGACGGGCACGGCCGCCAGCAGGGCCCAGGTGGTGATGTTGAACGGCCAGGTGAAGGTGTGGCTGCCGAAGACGTCGAACAGCACCGACAGCGAGGCCGTCAGGGCGGTACTGGCGGCGGCGGCCAGCACCGTGTAGGCGTGGTTCCACGGGGTGTCGCGCAGCAGGACGACGCCGAAGGCGAGGCTCGTCAGGACCGCGTTGTAGCCGTAGATCCCCTCGCCGATCAGCGCGGCCGGGGCGCCGAGGGCCCATGCGGTGAGGATGCCGACGACGCTGCCCAGCACGGCGAACAGCCCCACCTTCCACCCGGCCAGGAAGAGGCCGGCCAGCATGATCAGGCCGACGTACCAGGTCTCGACGAAGAAGATCTGGGAGATGTTCGAGAAGAAGCCCTGCCACAGGTCCGTCCAGCTGACGTAGGGGCTCTTGGAGGTGGCCCGGGTGACCGCCGACTCGGGGGTTCCGTGCCAGACGCGCTCGAACGAGGGGGCGCCCAGGATCATCACCAGGGAGACGAGGCAGAACGGCCCGGTGAACGCCTTCAGCCCGAAGGGCCTCAGCAGGTTGCCGAGGGCGGCGGTCACCAGCGTGCACGTCACGGCCGCGCTCACGGCCATGACGTAGGTGGAGGGGTGGTGGCCGAGGTACACCACCATGGCGATGGCGCCCAGTACCCCGCAGTAGGTCATCAGCCCCTGGTCCACGGAGTCGTGCGCGACGGCGAGCAGCCGCGCGGTCAGGGTGGAGACCACCGCGCCGATGGTGGCGAACAGGCCGATCTCCCAGCCCGCCACCCACAGGGCGACGAGGATGACCAGCGAAGTCCACACGCTCGCCTGGAAGTCGACCTGACCCACTCCGCGCAGCGCGCCGAGCGCCGTCCCCTGCCATGAACGCGACGGCGACTCGGCGCCCTGCCCGAGTGGCTGAGAGGCCACGTTGACTCCTTCACGGAGGACTGAGGGCCTCTGACGGGCCGTCGGCCGAATGCGGAGCTGTCGTCGTCCCGTACGGAGCCGCTTGATCGACCGCCAGCTAATGTGACGATATGCACCTTATTGGGGACATGCACCTCCACCGTCACCCTGACGACACGGGTGGCTCACAGGGTCCCGTGGTCGCCGCGGTGGCGGTCGGCGGGGCGGTGGGCGCCCTCCTGCGGTACGGGGCCTCCCGCGTGTGGCGCAACGGCAGCGACTCCGCACTGCTGTGGCATACCGGCGAGGCCGCCTTCCCCTGGACGACCCTGCTGATCAACGTCGTCGGGTGCTTCCTGATGGGCGTGCTCACCGTCGCACTCAAGGAGCGGTTCACCCGTGCTCCCCGGCTGCTGAACCCCCTGCTCGGCACCGGCGTCCTCGGCGGCTTCACCACGTTCTCCTCCTACACCGACGACACCCGGCGGCTGTTCGAGAACGACCAGCCGGGCGCCGCCGTGGCCAACCTCCTGCTGACGGTGGCGGCGGCCCTGGCCGCGGTGGTCCTCGGCGTGGCCGTCGCCCGCCTGGCCCTGACCCGCCCCGGACGCGCGCGGACCGTACGGGGCAGTGGTTCCTGATGGGTGAGTGGCTGCTGGTCCTGGCGGGCGGAGCGGTCGGCGCGCCGGCCCGCCATCTCATCGGCAAGGCGACGCGGGAGCACCTGCGGCCCTCCTTCCACTGGGGCACGTTCCTCGCCAACATGGCCGCGGCACTGCTCCTGGGCTTCCTCGTCGAGGCGGGCACCGAGGGAGCGCTCGGCGAGTCCGGACAGGCCCTGCTGTCCACGGGTTTCTGCGGAGCCCTGTCCACCTGGTCGACGTTCTCGAACGAGGTCCACTCCATGGCCGGCGCCCGACAGGCCGCCGGGGCCGCCGGCTACGTGTTCGTGACGGTCGCCCTCGGTCTCGGCCTGTCCTTCGCGGGCATGGCGGTCGCCCAGGCCCTGTGGTGATCACGGCCGCCACCCGGACGGCGCACAGGTGGCGGGCCGCACTGCCCCGGCTCGACCGGGGGCGCGTGGCGCGGTCGGCGGTGGCCTTCGGGCTCTCCTTCGGCGCGGTCACGGCGGTCGCCGGGATCCACAACGGGGTCTTCGCGGCGATGGGCTGCTACGCCGACGCCTACGGGGCCCGCGACCCCTACCCCCGGCGGGGCCCGCTGCTCGCGAGCCTCTCGGCGGCCCTCGTCGTGGCCTTCGTCGCGGGGTCGGCGGCCGCGGGCGACGTGTGGGCGATGGTGGGGGTGCTCTCCGTCGTCGCCGTCGCGGCCACCCTGTTCGTACGGACCCTGCATCTGAGCGGGCCGGGCAGCTACTTCGTCATCCTGGTCGCCGCCCTGGCGGCCTTCCTGCCGCCGGCCGGCCCCGCGGACACCGCGGTCCGGGCCGGCTGCCTCGCCCTCGGGGCGGCCCTGTCCTGGGCGGCGAGCATGTCTCAGTGGCTGTCCGGACCGTACGGGCCCGAGGAGCGGGCGGTGTCGGCCGCCTTCCGGTCGGTCGCGGCGTTCGCGGACGCGCAGGCCGGTTCCGGGACGGGGAAGCCACCGGGCGACCTCGGGGCCGCCGGGCGGCGCGCCTGTGCGGCCGTGCACGATGCGTGGGCGGCGCTCGACGACGCCCGCGGGGGCGGAGGCGGCCGGCGCGAAACGCCCGCGCCTCGGCGGATGCTGCTCTACGCCCTCATGACCGGCCTCGAGGTCCAGCTCGACACGGTGCAGAACGCGGCGGAACGGGGCGGTGGCCCGGGGCCGGCCGGTCGGGCCGCGTGGCTCCGTAGCGCGGCCGCCGAGATCGCGGCGGGCCGGATGCCGGAGCCCTGTCCCGCCGGGGCGGACACCGGAACGCCCGGCGGGGCCCTCGCCGCGAGGCCCGCGAGGCCCGCCGGGGCCCGCGCCGCGGCGGCTTCCGCCTCGCCCCGCCCCGACGGCCGCGACGACCGGGGCGCCTCCCGGGAGCTCCTGGAGGCCGCGCGGGAGCTGTGGCCCGTGCCGCTTCCGCCCCGCAAGAGCGTGGGCGCGGAGCTGCGCCGGCTGCTGTCCCCTTCCTCCCCCGCCCTCCCGGTCGCCCTCCGGGTCGGGCTCGCCGTCGCGGTGGGCACCGTACTGGGCTCCGTGCTTCCGCTCCTGCACCCGGCGTGGGTGGCGGTCGGCGCGGCCGCGGCCCTCCAGGGCGGGCCGGGTCAGCAGCCCGCGCAGCGCGCGCAGGCACGGCTCGTCGGGACCGTGAGCGGGGTGGCGGTCACGGCCCTGGTCTTCCACTCCTACCAGCCGGGCACCTGGGCGACGGTCGCCGTGGCCACCGTCGCGCACGCCGTCTCACGCGGCGTACCCCCAGGCGCCCTCTTCGTACGCACCATGCTGAACACGCCGGTCGCGCTGCTGCTGGTCGACGCGGCCTCCTCGGCCGGCCTGGGAACGCTCGCCGCCTTCCGGCTCCTCGACCTGACCCTCGGGCTCGCGCTCGGGGTGGCCGCCGCGCTGCTGGTGCGCGGTGTGCCCCGGCGCCGGGTGTGCGCGGCGGTGGCGAACGCCGTGGCGGCGACGGGGGCCGCGGTGCAGGAGCGCCTGCGGACGGGAACGGTCCGGGTCGCCTCCGAGGGGGTCTCCTGGCAGCGGATGGCGGAACTGTGGGACATGCACGCCGCCGTGCCCGCCGAGGAGATCCGCACGACCGGCACCGCGGACCGGCTCTGGCCTGCCGTACTGGCGGTGCGCCGCCTGCTGTCCTGGACCGTGCTCGGCGGCCCCGTGTCGCCCTCCCCCGACGACGCCACCGCGGTCGGAGATTACGTGGACGCCCTGGCCCGCGGCGCCCGCTCGGGCCTGCCCGGCTCACCCGGCCTCCGGGCTGCCCTCCCCGGACCGCCGCGGGCCCCGGACCCGGCCCACGATCCGGAGCTCCACCGGAGACTCGCCACACTGGGAAGCGCGCTGACACGTCCCGCTCGCGGGGAGAGTGCCCGGAGCCGGACTTGAACCGGCACGCCCTCGAAGGGGCAGCGAGGTTTAAGCTCGCCGTGTCTGCATTCCACCATCCGGGCAGGCCATGGGCTCCGCGTCGCGCGCCTTGAGCCTATCGGGACGCCCCTCCCGGACCGTGGGCGGGACGACCGATGTTGTCTTATTTTATTGGCGCCTGAGTGGGCATCAGGTACCGGGCCAGGCCATCAGCACATGCCAACAGCCTTGCGTGCGAGGGGCGGCGGCGTATGCGGAATGACGGGATTTCACCGTCCCGACGAGGGCGCCCGCCCCGTTCTCGCTCCCCCTCCATGCGCCGGTGCGCCCGCGGGTCCGTCGGGGTCCCCCGTCATCCGCAGGTATGACACCGGCCCAGGGCCGTCCGACCGAAGTCGCCCCCCTAAACCGGAACAGCGGCTGACTACACGGCACCGCACGGCCGGGACGATGGATGACGTCCCCGAGCACACGCCGTACCGACAGGAGCGCCCTTCCCGTGACCACCGCACCCATCGCCGACCGGTCCACCCTCGTGGCCGCGCGCGCCACGGAGCTTTCCAAGATCTACGGCCAGGGCGAGACCCAGGTGGTCGCCCTGGACCGCGTCTCCATCGACTTCCGGCAGGCCGAACTCACCGCGATCATGGGCCCCTCCGGCTCAGGCAAGTCCACCCTGATGCACTGCGTCGCCGGACTGGACAGCTTCTCGTCCGGCTCGGTACGCATCGGCGAGACCGAGCTTGGCTCGCTCAAGGACAAGCAGCTCACCAAGTTGCGCCGCGACAAGATCGGCTTCATCTTCCAGGCGTTCAACCTGCTGCCGACGCTCACCGCGCTGGAGAACATCACCCTCCCGATGGACATCGCGGGCCGCAAGCCCGACCAGCAGTGGCTGGACTCGGTGATCCGGATGGTCGGCCTGTCCGACCGGCTGCGGCACCGTCCCTCCCAGCTCTCCGGCGGGCAGCAGCAGCGCGTGGCCGTCGCCCGGGCGCTGGCCTCCCGACCGGAGATCATCTTCGGCGACGAGCCGACCGGAAACCTCGACTCCCGTTCCGGTGCCGAGGTGCTGGGCTTCCTGCGCAACTCGGTGCGGGAGCTGGGACAGACCGTGGTGATGGTGACCCACGACCCGGTGGCCGCCGCCTACGCGGACCGGGTGGTCTTCCTCGCGGACGGACGCATCGTCGACGAGGTGTACGGGCCGACGGCCGACTCGGTGCTCGACCGCATGAAGCGGTTCGACGCCAAGGGCCGCACCAGCTGACGTTCCGCCCGCCTGCCCGCCTCCTTCCCCCCTCGTACCGACTCGTACGTACGTCTGGACAGAGAAGACCCATGCTCCGTACTGCCTTGCGCAACGTTTTCGCGCACAAGGCCAGGCTGTTGATGACCGTGCTCGCCGTGATGCTCGGCGTGGCGTTCGTGTCGGGCACCCTGGTCTTCACCAACACCATCTCCGACGCCCTGCAGAACAGCTCGGCCAAGGGCTTCGACCAGGTCGACGTCGCCGTCACGACCGAGTACCAGGACGCCGAGGGCGACAAGGTCGGCGAGGTGCCCGAGCTGACGCAGGCCCATCTCGACAAGAGCGCGAAGGTACCCGGCGCGGCCTCCGCCGTCGGCGTCGTGTCCGGCTTCACCGCCGTCGCCGACAAGGACGGCGACCTGATCGGCGACGGCTGGAGCACCAAGGGCGGCAACTACTGGGGCGCGAAGGACTCCCGGTACCCGCTGGTCGACGGGCACGCCCCCAAGGGCGAGGGCGAGATCCTCATCGACTCCAGTACCGCCGAGCGCACCGGCTTCGGCGTCGGCGACACCGTCCGGATGTCCGTCGACGGTCCCGTCATCACCCCGAAGGTCGCCGGCGTCTTCACCACCGACGACGGCAATGTCGCGGCGGGCGGCAGCCTCACCCTGTTCGACACCGCGACCGCGCAGAAGTTGTTCGGCAAGGCCGGCACGTACGACGAGATCGACGTCCGGGCGAAGGCCGGTGTCACGCAGGCCGCGCTGAAGGCGCAGCTGGACGAGGCCCTGCCGAAGGACCTCGTCGAGACCACCACCGGACAGAAACTCGCCGACGAGCAGGCGGAGTTGATCGCCTCGTCGATGAGCGGCATGAAGCAGGGGCTGCTGGTCTTCGCCGGCATCGCGCTGTTCGTCGGCACGTTCATCATCGCCAACACCTTCACGATGCTGGTCGCCCAGCGCACCAAGGAGCTGGCCCTGATGCGGGCGGTCGGCGCCTCCCGCCGACAGGTCACGCGGTCGGTGCTGATCGAGGCGTTCGTGGTGGGCGTCGTCGCCGCGGTGACCGGCCTGCTCGCGGGCATCGGCATCGGCGCCGGGATGCGCTCCCTGATGGGCTCGATGGGCGCGGTCGTGCCGGACGGGCCGCTGGTCGTCTCGCCGAACACGATCGTCGCGGCCCTCGCGGTCGGCGTCCTGGTCACCATGCTGGCGGCGTGGCTGCCGGGCCGCCGGGCGGCGAAGATCCCGCCGGTCGCGGCGATGAGCAGCGTGCACGCCAAGGCGACGACCAAGTCGCTGGTGCTGCGCAACACGCTGGGCGCGCTGTTCTCGGGCGCCGGCATCGTGGTCGTCCTCGCGGCCACGACGATGAGCGGCTCGGACGGCCAGGCCCCCATGGGCATGGGCGCGGTCCTGCTGATCATCGGCGTGTTCATCCTGACACCGCTGCTCTCCCGCCCGCTGATCGCCGCCGCGGCCCCGGTGCTGCGCCTGTTCGGCGTCTCCGGCAAGCTCGCCCGGCAGAACTCGGTGCGCAACCCGCGCCGCACCGCCGCCACCGCCTCGGCGCTGATGATCGGCCTCACCCTGATCACCGGCATGACGGTGATGGCGGGCAGCCTGCAGAAGTCGATCGACAAGATGGCGTCGGCGTCGATCGAGGCCGACTACGTGGTCTCCATGGCCAACGGCAACTACCTCGACCCGGACGTCTCCGAGAAGCTGGCCGAGGCCGACGGGATCACCGCCATCAGCCCGCTGCGCAACGCGGAGTCCCGCATCGGCGGGGAGACCGAGTACCTCACCGGCGTCAACGGTTCCACGATCGGCGAGCTGACCGACCTGAAGGTCGAGCAGGGCGCCTTCCAGGTCGGCGGCACCGACGTCGTCGTGGACTCGGACACCGCGAAGGACCACGGCTGGAAGGCCGGCTCCACCTTCACCGCCTCCTACGAGGACGACAAGAAGCAGCAGCTGAAGGTCGCGGGGGTCTACGAGGGCAACGAGATGATCCGCGGCATCATGGTCGACCTTCCGACCCTCACCCCGCACCTGTCGGACCCGGTCGACATGCAGGTGATGGTGAAGATGTCCGACGGGGCCTCGTCGGCCTCGAAGGACAGCCTGACGCAGGCGCTGGACACCAACCCGGCGATCAAGATCCAGGACAAGCAGGACATCTCCAACGAGATCGCGAAGATGTTCACGCTGATGCTGAACATGCTCTACGGCCTGCTGGCCATGGCGGTGATCGTGGCCGTCCTCGGTGTCATCAACACCCTGGCCATGTCGGTCTTCGAACGCTCCCAGGAGATCGGCATGCTGCGGGCGATCGGCCTGGACCGCAAGGGCATCAAGCGGATGGTCCGCCTGGAGTCCCTGGTGATCGCCCTGTTCGGCGGCGTGCTCGGCATCGGCCTCGGCGTGTTCTTCGGCTGGGCTGCCGGTGAGCTGATGGGCACCACGATGGCGACCTACGAACTGGTCCTGCCCTGGGGCCGGATGGGCGTCTTCCTGCTGCTGGCCGCCGTGGTGGGCGTCCTCGCGGCGCTGTGGCCGGCCCGCCGCGCGGCCCGCCTGAACATGCTCCAGGCCATCAAGGCGGAGTAGCCGGCACGTACGCGAGAGGGCCCCGATTCCGGGTGGGATCGGGGCCCTCTCGCGTACGCGGACGTGCGCTCAGTTCCAGGTGCGGGCGCGCAGCGGCAGACCCGAGCCGCCCGAGTCGGGGGTCTTCACCGCGAGGACCTGGTTGACGCCGATGCGGTTGCGCTCGAAGGCGAGCGCGGAGGCGGCCATGTACAGCTGCCAGACACGGGCGCGGCCGGGGCTGACGAGCCGGGTGGCCGTCGTCCAGCCGGCCTCCAGGTTGGTGACCCAGCGGCGCAGCGTGAGCGCGTAGTGCTCGCGGATCGACTCCACGTCGCGCACCTCGAACCCGGCGCGTTCCAGCTGGGTGACGGTGGTGCCGACGGGGGCCAGTTCGCCGTCGGGGAAGACGTAGGCGTCGATGAACTCGTCGACGTTGTAGGCGGCTTCGTCCCGCTGGGGGCGGCGGGCGATCTGGTGGTTCAGCAGCCGTCCGCCGGGCTTGAGGAGCCGCTGCAGGTCGGTGGCGTACTCCAGGTAGCGCTCGGCGCCGACGTGCTCGGCCATGCCGATGGAGGAGATGGCGTCGTACGGCCCGTCGGCGACGTCCCGGTAGTCCTGGACGCGGATCTCCACCCGGTCGGTGAGCCCCTCGTCGGCGACGCGCTTGCGGGCGAAGGCGGCCTGCTCCTGGGAGAGGGTCACGCCGACGACGCTCACGCCGTGCTCGCGGGCGGCGTGGATCGCCATGGAGCCCCAGCCGCAGCCCACGTCGAGCAGCCGCTGACCGGGGCTCAGGCCCAGCTTGCGGCTGACGAGTTCGAGCTTGTCGCGCTGGGCGTCCTCCAGCGTGCCGCCGTCGGCGGGCAGGGCCGGCCAGTAGGCGCAGGAGTACACCATGGACGGGCCGAGGACGAGTTCGTAGAAGTCGTTGCCGACGTCGTAGTGGTGGCTGATGGCTCGTCTGTCGCTGCGCTTGGTGTGCAGGTGGCCCCGGGCCCGGCGGATCTCCTCCGGCGGCGGGGCGGGCGGCAGCGGCGGCCCCGCGAGCTTCGCCAGCCCGCGTACGGCGGCCCTGACCTCGGGGTCGCGCAGCGCCTCGACGAGACCGCGGGCGTCGTCACCGCGCTCCCAGATGAGGCCGGCCATCAGGCCGAGGGCGGTGTAGAGGTCACCGTCTATGTCGATGTCGCCGGCCACCCAGGCTCGGGCCAGGCCCAGTTCACCCGGTTTGAACAGCAGGCGGCGCAGGGCCCTGCGGTTGCGGACGACGAGGGTCGGCGCGCCCGGCGGGCCCGCCTGCGAACCGTCCCAGGCGCGGATGCGCACCGGGAGGGGTGTTCCCAGCAACTGTTCGAAGAGGTTCTGCAGCCGCAGTGCGGCGTCAGCCATGGCGTCCTCCGTGACGAGCGATCCCGGAATGTCCAACACCACGTAAACACCTGGGAGCCCGCCGTACAGTCCCCGGCGCGCGTTACGACTCGGCAAAATAGCTGTACACACCAACGGATTCGAACGCAGCACGAAGGGGCCGCCCGCACCACGGATGGCGGGCGGCCCCTTCGGGGTACTGCGGGTCCTGCGGGGACTACGGTCCCGGTCGGCCGGAGGTCAGGAGGCCTTCGCCTCGGTCTTCTCCGACTTCGCGGCCTTCGCGGCCTTCTCGCCCTGGTCGGCGGCCTTGGGCGCGGCGGCCTTCGGCGCCGGCTTGGCGGCCTCGTAGAACTCCTCGCGCGGGGTCTCCATCGCGCCGAGGGAGACGACCTCGCGCTTGAGGAACATGCCGAGCGTCCAGTCCGCGAAGACGCGGATCTTCCGGTTCCAGGTCGGCATCGCGAGACCGTGGTAGCCACGGTGCATGTACCAGGCGAGCCGGCCCTTGACCTTGATCTTCATCTTGCCCATGACGATCATGGCGACGCCCTTGTGCAGGCCGAGGCCCGCCACCGCGCCCTTGTTGGCGTGGCTGTACTCCTTCTGCGGGAAGCCTCGCATGCCGGAGATCACGTTGTCGCCGAGGACCTTGGCCTGGCGCAGCGCGTGCTGGGCGTTCGGCGGGCACCAGGCGTTCTCGTTGCCCGCCTTGCGGCCGACGAGGTCCGGCACCTGGGCGTTGTCGCCCGCGGCCCAGATGTAGTCGGTGCCCTGGACCTGGAGGGTCGCCTGGGTGTCGACGTGACCGCGGGGGCCCAGCGGCAGACCGAAGCGGGAGAGCACCGGGTTGGGCTTGACGCCGGCCGTCCACACGATCGTGTTGGAGTCGACCTCCAGCCCGTTCTTCAGCACCACGTGGCCGTCGACGCAGGAGTCCATGGAGGTGGACAGGTAGACCTCGACGCCGCGGCTCTCGAGGTGCTCCTTGCCGTACTGGCCGAGCTTGGGACCGACCTCGGGGAGGATCTTGTCGGCGGCGTCCACCAGGACGAAGCGCATGTCCTCGCGGGAGACGTTGTTGTAGTACTTGGCCGCGTCGCGGGCCATGTCCTCGACCTCACCGATGGTCTCCGCCCCGGCGAAGCCGCCGCCGACGAAGACGAAGGTGAGCGCCTTGCGGCGGATCTCCTCGTCGGTGGTGGAGGCGGCCTTGTCGAGCTGCTCCAGGACGTGGTTGCGCAGCCCGATGGACTCCTCGATGCCCTTCATGCCGATGCCCTGCTCGGCGAGGCCGGGGATCGGGAAGGTGCGGGAGACCGCGCCCATCGCGATGACCAGGTAGTCGAACGGCAGCTCGTACGCCTCGCCCACCAGGGGGGCGATCGTGGCGACCTTGCGGTCCTGGTCGATGGTGGTGACCCGGCCGGTGAGGACCTCCGCCTTCGGAAGCACGCGCCGCAGGGGGACGACGACGTGCCGCGGGGAGATGCTGCCGGCGGCGGCTTCGGGGAGGAAGGGCTGGTAGGTCATGTACGACCGCGGGTCGACGACGGTGACGGTCGCCTCGCCGTAACGCATCTTCTTCTGGATGCGTCGAGCTGCGTACAGGCCTACGTACCCACCGCCTACTACGAGGATCCTGGGACGCTCCGTGGTGCTCATGCCATCGAGTATCCACCCGGTTGAGGGGGGTGGTTCGTGCGCCCCTTCACAAGCTTTGGTGGTGCCTGTGCTACCATCCGCGACCCACGTGACGGAGATCATGGCGGGTGGAGGAACCAGCGTGTAGGGGACCCCGTTGTCAATGCCTCGTGAGCTGCACCTCCGCGCTTCCGGGACGCTGGACCACCCTCCCGCGAGGCCGCTGCGGGACCCCTTCGGAACACCGTCCTGAACACGTTCAAAGGGCAGTTGAAACCCCAAAAGGGTCAACGAGCGCGCTTCCGCCGTCCGACAGGGCCCAATTCCTTGTGAAGAACTTCACGAACTTTCCCGACGCGACGTCACCGAGGGGCCCGAGAGGCCCCCCGATGCCCGCTCAATCGATGTCCGTCCTGCTCAGACCGCTGTCGCGGGAGGCCCTACGCGAGCGACCACGCGATGCCGTCGAGGATGTCGTGCTCACTCACGACGACCTCCTCGGCGCCCGTCCGCTCCATGATCGAGAGCAGCACCAGCGCCCCGGCCGCGATCACGTCGACCCGGCCCGGATGCATGGAGGGGACCGCCGCGCGCTCGGCGTGGGTGGAGCGCAGCAGCCAGTCGGTGATCTCCCGGACCCGGTCGCGGGAGACCCGGGAGTGGTGGATGGCCGCCGAGTCGTACTCCGGCAGCTCCTGCGCGATCGCGGACACCGTCGTCACGGACCCGGCAAGACCCACCAGCGTGCGCGCCTCGCGCAGCGGCACCGTCTCCCCGGCGAGGTCCAGGGCGGCCTCGATGTCGCCCCGCATCGCCGCGACCTGCGCCTCGGTGGGCGGGTCGGTCACCGCGCCGTCGCGCACCAGGTGCCGCTCGGTCATCCGCACGCAGCCGACGTCCACGGAGCGGGCGGCGCGCACGTGGTCGTCGCCGACGACGAACTCGGTGGAGCCGCCGCCGATGTCGACGACCAGGTAGGGCTTGTCGAGGTGGTCCCGCCCGCCCAGTTCCTTCGTGGCGCCGGTGAAGGAGAACTCCGCCTCCTGGTCGCCCGAGATGACCTCCGGCTCCACACCCAGGATGTCCAGCACCCCGCGCACGAAGTCGTCCCGGTTCTCCGCGTCCCGGGAGGCAGAGGTCGCCACGAAGCGCAGCCGCTCGGCGCCGTGCTCCTTGACGGCCTCGGCGTACTCGCGGCAGGCGGCGAAGGTCCGCTCCAGCGCCTCCGGCGCCAGCCGCCCTGTGCGGTCGACCCCCTGGCCGAGCCGCACGATGGTCATGCGGCGGTCCAGGTCGGTCAGCTCACCGGTGGCCGGGTCCGCGTCGGCGACCAGCAGCCGGATGGAGTTCGTACCGCAGTCGATCGCGGCGACACGGGTCACTGGGCGTCCTCCTGACCGGTCTGGCCGGTCTGGCCGGCCCGGTCGGTGGGCGTCACGCACGGCCCCTTGCGCCACCACTCGGGAAGCATCGCGATCGCCTCGTCGCCCAGCGGGTTGACGCCGGGACCGGCCGCCAGCGAGTGGGCGACCAGCACGTGCAGGCACTTCACGCGGTCCGGCATGCCGCCCGCGCTCGGGAAGCCGGTCAGCTCCTCGATCTCGTCACGGCGCCGGACGTAGTCCTCGTGGGCGGCGCGGTAGGAGGCGGCCAGCTCCGGGTCGGTGCCCAGCCGCTCGGTCATCTCCTTCATCACGCCGTTCGCCTCCAGCGTGCCGATCGCGGAGGCCGCCTTCGGACACGTCAGGTAGTACAGCGTCGGGAAGGGCGTGCCGTCGGGCAGGCGCGGTGCCGTCTCCACGACGTCCGGCTGTCCGCACGGGCAGCGGTGCGCGATGGCGCGCAGGCCGCGCGGGGGCCGGCCGAGCTGCTGCTTGAAGGCCGCCACGTCCGCGTCGGTCGGCTCGGTGCGCGGGGTGGTCGGCGGGGGAGTCTGCATGACTGTCTTCTGCTGGTCTTCCTGTTGAGTCACGGCCGGCACGGTCGGTTCACTGCCGGCGGGAGACGGCGTCGGCCTTGTCGACCCCGTCCCACACGTTGCGGTACCAGGGGCGGTCGGCGGCACCGCCCTCGGCGCGAGCCTGCTCGGCCGCGTCCGGGTCGACGACGACGAACCCCGTCTCCCCCGGCATCACGTAGTGCAGCCGCAGCCGGACCTGCTGCTCGGCGTAGGCGTCGTCCTGCCAGCGTGCCTTGAGGTCGCGCAGGTCCTCGACCCGCTCGCGGGTCTCCTGCTGCTCCCGCCGGAGGTCGGCGATCTCGGCGCGCTGGGCGACGTACTGCCGTATCGGATACGCGAGCGCCACGACGAGCGAGCAGAGCACCATCGCGAGCAGCGCGGCCCGGCCGGTCAGCCGGGAGCGACGGGCCTGGCGCTTGCTCTGCGAGCGGTAGACCCGGGCCGCGGTCTGTTCCCCGATGATCCGGATCCTGGTCGCGGTGGAGAAACGGTCCCGGTCCTTCACCGCCATGTCTGTCCCCGCCTCCGCCTTCACGTCGTCATACGCGCGTACGTCCCCGCACACGGTACGGGACCGAGTACGGGGACGTACGTACGACGCTGCCTCTTACGGGCGGTCAGCCCTCGAAGGCGGGGTCAGCCCTCGAAGGCGAGGTCAGCCCTTGAAGCGCGGGAAGGCGCTGCGGCCCGCGTACACCGCGGCGTCGTCGAGGATCTCCTCGATGCGCAGCAGCTGGTTGTACTTCGCGACGCGCTCGGAGCGGGCCGGGGCGCCGGTCTTGATCTGGCCGCAGTTGGTGGCGACGGCCAGGTCGGCGATGGTGACGTCCTCGGTCTCGCCGGAGCGGTGGGACATCATGCACTTGAAGCCGTTGCGCTGGGCCAGCTCCACGGCGTCCAGGGTCTCGGTCAGCGAACCGATCTGGTTGACCTTGACCAGCAGCGCGTTGGCGGCGCCGTCCTCGATGCCGCGGGCCAGGCGCTCCGGGTTGGTGACGAACAGGTCGTCGCCGACGATCTGGACCTTGTCGCCGAGCTGGTCGGTGAGGACCTTCCAGCCGTCCCAGTCGTCCTCGAACAGCGGGTCCTCGATGGAGACCAGCGGGTACGCCTCGACCAGCTCGGCGTAGTACTCGGTCATCTCGGCGGCGGTGCGGGTCTTGCCCTCGAAGGTGTAGGAGCCGTCCTTGTAGAACTCGGACGCGGCGACGTCGAGCGCGAGGGCGATCTGCTCGCCGGGGGTGTAGCCGGCCTCCTTGATCGCCTCGAGGATGAGGTCGAGGGCGTCGCGGTTGGAGCCGAGGTTCGGCGCGAAGCCGCCCTCGTCGCCGAGGCCGGTGGCCAGGCCCTTGTTCTTCAGGACCTTCTTCAGCGTGTGGTAGACCTCGGCGCCCCAGCGCAGGGCCTCGGAGAAGGACTCCGCGCCGATCGGGGCGATCATGAACTCCTGGATGTCCACGTTGGAGTCGGCGTGCGAGCCGCCGTTCAGGATGTTCATCATCGGCACCGGCAGCAGGTGCGCGTTGGGGCCGCCCAGGTAGCGGAAGAGCGGCAGGTCGCTGGCCTCGGAGGCGGCGTGGGCGACGGCGAGGGAGACGCCGAGGATGGCGTTGGCGCCGAGCGAGCCCTTGTTGTCGGTCGCGTCCAGGTCGGACATGGCCTGGTCGATCAGGCGCTGCTCGGTGGCGTCGTACCCGACCAGCTCCGGGCCGATCTGCTCGATGACGGCGAGGACGGCCTTCTCGACACCCTTGCCGAGGTAACGGCTCGGGTCGCCGTCACGGAGTTCGACGGCCTCGAAGGCACCGGTGGAGGCGCCGGACGGAACGGCGGCACGACCGGTGCTGCCGTCGTCGAGGCCGACCTCGACCTCGACCGTGGGGTTGCCTCGGGAGTCCAGGATTTCCCGGGCTACGACGACGTCGATGGACGGCACGAGCATCTCCTTCTTCAATGTGACGCTTCGGTGTGACGCGCGGGTCCACAGGACCGCAGCGGCTCTGCGGGACCGAGCCTAACCGGCTCCGGGCGATCGGCCAGCCGATCGCCCACCCGCTGGACAGAACCGAGAGTAAATTGTTTCCGAACGGAACAAACGCGGAACGCGAAAAGTCCCGCCCCGGTGCGTACGGGGGAACACGCACCGGGGCGGGAGTCGCGGGAGCCGCTGCCGCTTACTTGAGGTGCAGCTGCTGGCCCGGGTAGATCAGGTCGGCGTCGTCGACGATGTCGCCGTTCAGCTTGAACAGCTTCGCCCAGCCGCCCTCGACGTCGTGCTTCTCGGCTATGGAGCTGAGGGTGTCGCCCTTGACGACCTTGTACTCGCCGTCGCCCTTCTCGACCTTCTTGCCGGTCGGGGTGGTGACGGTCTTCTTGGCGGGCTTCTCGGCCTTCGGCTCGGCGGCCGGGCGCTCGGAGGAGCGGGAGGCCTTCTGCTCGGTGGAGCGCTCGGCGGTGGAGCCGCTGCTCTGGCTCTGCGAGCCCTCGGAGCTGCTGGAGCCGCTGTCCTGCGAACCGCCACCGCTGTACGCGGCGCCCGACAGGCCGGTGCCGCAGACCGGCCAGGCACCCTTGCCCTGGCCCGCGAGCACCTTCTCGGCGATCTCGATCTGCTGCGTCTTGCTCGCCTGGTCGGCGGACGAGGCGTACTGCGTACCGCCGTAGGCGGCCCAGGTGGAGCTGGAGAACTGCAGACCGCCGTAGTAACCGTTGCCGGTGTTGATGGACCAGTTGCCGCCGGACTCGCACTGGGCGACGGCGTCCCACTCGGACGCGGTGGCGGCGGAGGCGTTGCCGGCCGCCATCAGCGGGGCGGCGACGGCGGCACCGGTGACGCCGGCGACGGCGATGACACGGGTGGCCTTGGACGGGCGACGGTGCTTGCCCTTGCCGGAAAACAGCATGGTTGATCCCCTCACCGACGCCTGCGAGGTGAGCTGTCGGGTTCGGGCCGGTTGAGTTGCCCGGCCGGGTTCCTCACGGAACTCGGCTTCACCCCTAGCCGCTCCGGCTCAACTGCCCGGTGCGGCACTTACCTTGGGTCCCCCGCTCCTGCCTTCGGCGCTTGACGCGACGACTGTTCCCGTACGGCCGCTGGCAGGATTCGGCGTTGCGGCTGTCGGGGCCCGCGATGGCGAGCGGTCATGACCGTAGACACGCGCTCCGCGGATTTTCAAAGACGATCACGGCTTCTGAGACCTATCTCTCACGAGATCCAAAACGGACATACAGCCTCTAACCGTGACGCGAACTCCCTCTACTTATGGCCCGATTCGCCCGCTACCGTGAGCGTCTGACCGGGCAGGATGCGGTCGGGGTCCTGGCCGACGACCCGCTCGTTGTCGGCGTACAGCGCACGCCATCCGCCGTCGACGCCAAGGGAGTCGGCGATGGCCCACAGGTTGTCGCCGGAGCGGACGATGTACGAGCCTCCGTCCGCCTCCCGCGACTCGCCGTCAGTCAAGGCGTGCCGTCCTGCCGTGCCGTCCGTGAGGCCCCTCTGCGCCGTGCCCTCGTCCGCACTGCCGCCGCGATGCCGGCCCGCGCCGGACGAGCCGTCGGTGCCCTGCGGTTCGGCACTCGCCGAGGAGTCGGTTTCGGGCGATGTGCCCGGCTTGGCGGTTTGGTCCGCGTCGTCGGACGGGGCGTCAGAAGCGGACGAGGAGGGTGAGGAAGAGGGCGAAGGGGATGAAGAGGGTGCTTTGGAAGTCGACTCCGGCGCCTCGGTCGAGCCGGACGGAGCGGGCGACCCGGACCCCCGGGACGACTCGGGCTTCTCCGTGGTGGCGGGCGATTCGGACGACTTGGACGTGTCCGTCTGCCCCGAGGCGTCCGAACCCCGCGACGCGCCGTCGCCGGCCGTGTCCGAGCCGCTGTCCGTGAGCCCCGAGTCGTTGCCCATGCCCGCGAGCAGGCCGCAGGTCGGCCAGGCCGCGATGCCCTGGTCCGCGTGCAGCTTCTCGGCGATCCTTATCTGCTGGGAGCGACTGGCCTGGTCGGCACTGGCGGCGTACTCCAGGCCGCCGTACTGCTCCCAGGCCTCCTGGGACAGCTGCAGGCCGCCGTAGTACCCGTTGCCACTGTTCTGGCTCCAGGCGCCGCCGGTCTCGCACTGGGCGACCTGGTCCCAGTTCGCCGCGTCGGCCGCGTGGGCGCCGGTGGCGCCGAGCAGCGGGATCGCGATGGCGGAGCCGGTCACTCCGGCGGCGACGACCAGGGCGGGAGCCTGGCGGGGGCGGCGGTGACGACCGTTCCCGGAGAGCATGCGACGACCTTTCACAAGACGACGGGGACCGCGCGGCGCGTGATGCTCATCGCCACACTGATCCGTGAACGTATAGGCAGATGATCGCTTGTCACAAGTTCATGCCGCACAGATCACGTGAAGATCACAGAGTTGAGCGCGTGTCATGTTTGAACGTCCCAGGTGCGATTGCCCCTGTGACCTCGAGCGGCGGCGCTTGCGGCTCACACCGAACCGGTGTGGTCTCCCCCCGCCGATTCAGCTCGTCCATCAGAACGGCCCAGAATCCCTTCTTGAACCAGGTGTTCTGCCGCTCCTTGGCGAGCTGCCAGGTGCCGTAGCACTCAGGAAGCTCGTCCCAGAGACAGCCTGTACGCAACCGGTGCAGAGCCCCGTTCAGCTGGGTCCGGACGTCCACGGCTCCACGGACGAACTGGCGGCGCGCGAAGTAGGCAGTCATGAGCTCCTCGACAACCGGCCATTCCGACTCCGCCACCGCGGCTGGGATCGGCGTTCCGGTCCGCTCATGCCACGCCGTCACCTTGCACTTGACCCCAGAACGCTTCCGCACCTCTCCGAGCGGCTTCACAGTGATGTCCAAAAGACCGATCACCGCTCCCATGTCGGCCAGCTCGACGTGAGGTGCTCCCCTGACAGCCTGGGCCAAGGAAAGGGCGGTTCGGACGGCGACTGCTGCGGCCTCCTGGCCCGCGAGCACCTGACGCCCCGTGGCAAGCATCGCCCTGGCGCTTTGTACGTCTTCCGCGAGCTGCCGTAGGGCCGCGTCCCTCACGGCCTGGTCAAGGCCGGATGCGGCCAAAGTCGTAGTGGCGCGAGCCAGGCCCGCCTCCTTCTCCTGGAGCGCGTCCGTGAAGCGAGCCACGCGCTCACGCTGCTTTTCGATGTCACCGGGGTAGAGGTTCAGCTTGTCCCGGGTCGCGGAATCGGTTCTTCTCTCCGTCGTCACGGGCACGGGGATCGCGCGATCCCGTTACGGTCGTAACGTGAACGACCCGAACACCGCCCCCGAACTCTTCACCTGGGAGTTCGCCACCGACCCGTATCCGGCCTATGCCTGGCTGCGTCGGCACTCCCCCGTCCACTGGACCAGACTGCCCAGCGGGGTCGAGGCATGGCTGGTGACCCGCTACAGCGACGCGCGCGAGGCTCTCGCCGACGGTCGGCTTTCGAAGAATCCGGAACATCACGCCGAAGACGCCGGAGGGAAGAACAAGACCGGCATTCCAGGTGAGCGCAGCGCCAATCTCATGACGCACCTGCTCAATATCGACCCGCCGGACCACACGCGCCTGCGCCGCCTCGTCTCCAAAGCGTTCACTCCACGGCGCATCGCGGAATTCGGCCCCCGCGTGCAGGAGTTGACGGACGACCTCATCGACCGTTTCGCCTCACAGGGCGAGGCAGATCTCATCCACGACTTCGCGTTCCCTCTCCCCATCTACGCGATCTGTGAGCTGCTGGGCGTTCCTCGCGAGGACCAGGACGACCTGCGCGACTGGGCAGGCATGATGATCCGCCATGGTGGGGGACAGCGTGGCGGCGTGGCACGCTCTGTCAAGAAGATTCGCGCCTACCTCGGCGAGCTCATCCACCGTAAGCGCGACGACCTCGGCGACGATCTGATCTCGGGCCTGATCCGGGCCTCCGACCATGGCGAGCACCTCACCGAGAACGAGGCCGCCGCGATGTGCTTCGTGCTTCTGTTCGCAGGTTTCGAGACCACCATCAACCTCATCGGTAATGGCGTGCACACCCTAATGCGGCACCCTCGGGAACGAGCTCGGCTGCAGGAATCGATCCAGCGGGGTGAAACGGCGTTGCTGGACAGCGGCGTCGAGGAACTGCTCCGCTACGACGGGCCTGTGGAACTGGCCACCTGGCGCTTCGCCACTGAACCACTCGTCATCGGGCAACAGCGCATCGCCCCGGGCGACCCCGTACTCGTAGTCCTCGCAGCCGCGAACCGTGACCCGGCGCGCTTCGGCGAACCGGACACCCTCGACCTGAGCCGTCGTGACAGCCAGCACCTCGGATACGGACACGGCATCCACTACTGTCTCGGCGCGCCTCTCGCCCGCCTGGAAGGCCGTACGGCTCTGGAGACCCTGCTACGACGCCTTCCCGACCTCCAGCCGGCGGCCGATCCTGATGACCTGCGCTGGCGAGGCGGGCTCATCATGCGAGGGTTGCGTGACCTCCCGGTTCGGTTCACCGCTGTCTGACCGGCTCATCCCCCGGCGGCCTCGACCTGCCTGATCGCGTCCCGGTACGTCCGGGCGGCCGCTCTCAGGGCCGCTTCCGGGTCGGTGCCCTCGGCCTCGGCGCGGGCCGCGAGGGCCAGGAGGTCGTAGCCGACGCCCTCGCCGGTGGGCAGCGGCACCCGGAGACCGGCCGTGCGGACGCGGGAGGCGAGCTTGGCGGCGAGGGCGAGGCCGGGCTGGCCGAGGGGGACGCCTTCGGTGACCGAGGTGCGCTGCTTCTCGGCGGCCTTGGTGCGCAGCCAGTGCTCGCGGACCTCCTCCGGGGTGGAGGCCGTCTCGTCGCCGAAGACGTGGGGGTGGCGGTGGATCAGTTTGGCGACGATGGTGCCGGCCACGTCGTCGACGGAGAACGGGGCGTCGGGGTCCTCCTCCGCGATGCGGGCGTGGAAGACGACCTGGAGGAGTACGTCGCCCAACTCCTCGCGCAGTTCCTCGCGGTCGCCGTCCTCGATGGCCTCGACGAGTTCGTACGCCTCCTCGATGGCGTACTTGGCCAGCCCCTTGTGGGTGCGCTGGGACGACCACGGGCATTCGAGGCGGATGCGGTCCATGACCTGGACGAGGTCGAGGAGGCGGGCGCCCGGCAGGTCGTAGGAGGCGGGGAGCAGTTCGAGGTCGGGCATGTGGACGCGGCCGGAGCCGGCGAGGCGGGCCAGGCCGTCGGTGAGCGCGGGGTCGCCCTCGCCGGTCGCGACGACCACCGCGGTGCGGCCGCCGGCGCAGGCGTCCACCAGCTCCTCGGCGGCCGGGGCGGCCTCGTCGACCCGGATGCCCGCCTCGCGCAGATACGGCAGCTGCGGGTGGGCTCCGTCGGCGCACAGCACGCGGTCGGCGGTGCGCAGGGCCTGCCAGGCGGGCCAGGACAGCAGGCCCGGGGCGACGCGGTGGCTGGTGGTGAGCAGGACGATGCGGCCCGGGTCCGCGGTGGTCGCGTCGGCGGTGGTTGCGTTCACTCCCCGAACCTAACGCACGCTGCCGACGGCCCCCCGAGTTGTCCACAGGGGGCCGCACGCGGGACCGGCAGGAGCGTTACGCCGGCTGCTGGGTCTCTGGCGACGTGACCTCGCGCAGCCACGGCACCTTGGTGTCGACGCGGCTGCTGTTCTGGACGTCCCAGGCGCCGTAGCGCGGGTTGAGGTCGACGTCGAGCTTCTCGGAGGCCTTGGACAGGGCCTGCCAGAACTCGGGCCTGCTGGTGTCGGTGCCGAGGCTCTGGGCGAGCTTCTGGGCCTCGAGCTGGAGACGGAGGTTCTCGTCGAGGCGCTCGGGGGCGACGCCGTACTGCTGGAGCCAGACCGTCTCCAGCTGCTTCGGGCCGCCCGCCTGCTCCTCCAGGCCGCCGCGCATCTGCTGCACTTCCTTGCGGCTGACGCTCACCCCGGCGTCCTGGGCGGCGCGGTGCAGGACCTGGTCGAGGACCATGCCGTGCAGGGTGTCGCGGGTGAGGGTGCCGGTCTTGGCGACGACCTGCTGGTACTGGGCGTCGTCCGGGACGGCGGCGCGCTGGGCCTCGCGCACCTCGTCCACGCGGTTCTCCAGCTGGGAGACGGTGATGCGCTGGTCGCCGACGACGGCTGCCGCGCCCGGATGCGCGTCGTTGCCGCAGGCGGCGAGCAGGGGTGCCGCGGCGACGATCGCGGCGGTGAGGAGGAGCGCGGAACGACGGCGGCGGGGCAAGGAAACCTCCCGAGGAGATTGTGCGTCGGTGCACAAGGTCTTGCGGTGATCGATGTTAGGCAGTGGCCCGGCTCTGGCCAACCCATTGGACCAACGATTCACCAGGACTTCGGGCACCGCCTCACCGTCCCGCGCGAGTGACGGCCCTCAGCCGCGTACCTGGCCGAGCCACTGGAGGGTGCGCCGGATCTCGGCCGCGAGGGGATGACCGGGTCCGTGGACGCGCTCCACGTCGTGCAGCAGCCGGGCCAGCGTCTCGTGCGCGGCGGCGCGGTCGCCGAGGGCGAGGAGCAGGTGCCCGATGCGGCGGCGGACGTCGTGGGCGAGGTCGGGGTCGCCGGCCACGTACTGGTTCTCGTAGTACGGCAGCAGCGCGCGGTACTCGGCGAGGGCGGCGGCCGGTTCGCCGAGCTGTTCCAGGCACTGGGCGGCGTCGTAGCGGTGGCGCAGGGACTGCGGGTCGGCCTGGCCGGCCTCGGCGGCGCGTTCGTCGGCGAGGCGGCGCAGCTCGGGCAGGGCGCGGCGGTACTGGCCGTCGTCCATGAGGGTGGCCGCGTACTGCTTGCGAAGGGTGCGCACGACCGGGGAGCGCTCGCCGTGCTGTTCGGCGGCGGCGGGCAGGATCGCGCCGAGGATGTCGACGGCCTGGGTGATGCGGCCCTCGCCGAGGAGGCGCTTGACGTCGTCGACGGCGCGGGCGACGTCCGGCTTCTCGGCCTCCGGGGCGGGCTGGAGGGGTGCCGGCCGGGGCGCGGGGGTGCGGGCGCGGTCGGGCCAGGGGGCGTGCGGGCGTACGAAGGGGCGGGTGGGGTCGAGCGGGCCGCCGGTGGGCATGCCGCGTGCGGGCAGCAGCAGCGCCAGGTGCTCGTAGACCTCCTGGGCGGAGTCGGGGCGGTGCTGCGGGTCCTTGGCGAGCAGGCGCAGCACGAGGGCTTCGAGGGCCTCGGGGACCTCGGGGCGGATGCGGCGCACGGGCAGCGGGGGCTCGTACAGGTGCCGGTGCAGCACGCCGAGCGCCGTCGAGCCGGCGAACGGGACGTCGCCGCTGAGCAGTTCGTGCAGGAGGACGCCGAGGGCGTACAGGTCGGTGTACGGGCCGACGGCGCCGCCCATGGCCTGCTCGGGTGCCATGTAGGCGGGCGAGCCGATGGGGGTGCCGGTGTGGGTGAGGCGGGTGGTGTCGGCGTCCATGACGGAGGCGACGCCGAGGTCGAGGACGGTGACGGTGCCGTCCTGTTTCACCATCACGTTGCGCGGTTTGAGGTCGCGGTGGACGATCGGCACGGCGTGCACGGCGCTCAGTACGGCGCACAGCTGGGCGGCGACCGCGACGGCCCACTGCCACGGGTACGGCTCGTGCTCGGCGAGGTGGTCGGAGAGGTCGGCGCCGTCGACGTACTGCATGACGAGGAACAGCTCCTCGCCCTCGCTGCCCGCGTCGTGCACCGTGACCAGGCCGGGGTGGTCGACCTGTGCGGTGATCCGGCACTCGCGCACGAACCGGCGGCGCAGTTCGTCGGCCTCCTGGCCGGCGACCTTGTCGGGGCGCAGCAGCTTCACCGCCACGCGCCGGTCGAGCCGCCGGTCGTACGCCGTCCAGACCTGTCCCATGCCGCCCTGGCCGATGAGCGTGGACAGCTCGTACCGGCCGGCGACGACGCGTCCCGTCGCCACGGTCACCTTCCGCCCTGGTGGTTGCCGCCGTCGTGCTTGCGCAGGTAGTCGCTGAGCTCGTCGAGTTCGGCGCGGACCTGGTCGATGCGGGCGGGGGCCGGCTGGTGCTGCGGCGGCGGGGCGACGGGGTGCTGGGCCGGAGCGACGGGGTGCGGGACCGGGGCGACGGGGTGCTGGGCCGGGGCGGGGGGCGTGTACGGCCCCACCACCGGGTGCACCGGGCCGTAGTGCGGGCCGGCGACGGGGGCGTGGGCGGGGGGCGGCGCGTAGCCGGTGAAGGGGCGCGGGGCGGCGTGCAGGCGTATGTCGACGACCAGGAAGTACGCGGCGGCGGCCGCTCCGATCAGCAGGAGCCCGGCCATGGCGGCGTCCGTGCGGTGGTCGGTCTCGGGCAGCGAACCGACCACGGCGAGACAGGCGATGGACAGCGGCAGGCTCACCCAGGCCGTCGTCCAGTCGTACCAGCGGCCGCGCAGGACGGCGATCCTGAACAGCGGGACGCAGGCGAGCAGGCCGCACGTCAGGAAGCCGGCGGCGGCGAACAGCACGCGCAGGGTGATGACAGTGGCCGCGCCGCGGGAGGGCGGCGGCCCGGCGCTGTTGCCGTACATGACTGCTCCTGGACCGGTGATGCCGACGTGTCGAACGGGCCGGGCCGTTCGATGTGGGAGTCCGAGCGTATAGGCCCGCACGGACAACGGGTCACGGTTGTACCGAACCGTTGTCGGGCCGCTGACCGGCCGGTCACCGGCCGGTCACGGGCCGGGGTCCACCGTGCCGTCCGTGAGCCCGTCGTACATGCCCCGCACGAGCTGTTCGCCGAGGCGGCCGGCGAGCTTGAGGGCCCGTTCGAACTCGTCGAGGGCGCGGAAGCGGTCGCCGTAGCCGCGCTGGGCGTCGAGGGGCAGCCGGGGCAGTTGGAGGCGCCGCACGTCGAGGCGGCTGGCGGTGGAGGCGTAGCTGCTGGCCTGGCGGTGGTTGGCGGTGCCGCGCAGGAACCCGGCGAGGAACCAGGGGTCGAGGGCGGCGGGGTCGGGGCGCAGGAGCACGAGGTTGCGTCCGAGGGCGGCGCCGGCCGTGGCGTCGTCGATCACGCGCGCGACGGAGCCGCCGCCGAGGACGGGCACGACGACGTCGCCGGGTTCGGTCAGCACGGGTTCCTCGTCGCTCTCCGGGAGGGTGCCCGAGGGGCCGGTGCCGGCGAGGACGTCGTGGTCGGTGAGCAGGGGCACGCGCGCGTGGCCGCCGTTGGTGCCGGTGCGCAGCACGAGGGCGCCGCCGCGGGCGAGTTCGCCGACGGTGGTGAGCGGCCGGTGGGGTGCGGGGCGTCCGGTGCCGGGTGGCGCGGGGGTGAGGTCCGCGGTCAGCCGCAGGGTCTCGTCGAGGCGCTCGCGTACGTCCGTGAGCCGTCCGGCGCCGTCGGTGGCGGTGGGGGGCGGCAGGTGGCGGGCGGGGGCCAGGTCGACGTCGTCGTCGAGGAGTTCGATGACGGGCAGGGAGCGGGCCAGGCCGGGCCGTTCGTCGAGCCGGCCGGTGCGGTCGAAGTCGCGCCAGGCGTCGAGTGCGGCGTCCCGCACGGACCGCCAGTCCGGTCCGCCGCGCCCTTCCCCGGCGAACTGCCCCGCGTCGGCGAGCAGCACCTCGGGCTGGGCGGGCGCCTTCTCCGGCCGGCGCAGCACCCACAGGTGCAGCGGGATGTTGTACGGGGGTGCCGAGCCGACCGGCAGGGCGATGACGGCGCGCAGCGCGCCCCGGCGCAGCAGGTCGGCGCGGACCCGGCGGCCGGAGCGGCGGGAGGCCGCGGCGGGCGGCATGAGGACGACGACGGTGCCGCCGTCCCTGACGCGGGCCAGGGCGTGCTGCACCCAGGCCAGTTCGGACTCGGTGCGGGCCGGGAAGCCGTACTCCCAGCGTGGGTCGTAGGCGAGTTCGTCGTGGCCCCAGTTGCGCTCGTTGAACGGCGGGTGGCACAGCGCGGCGTCGGCGCGCAGGCCGGTGCGGGCGTCCGCGCGCAGGCTGTCACCGGCGGCGACGCGCACGGCGGCGTCCGTGCTCAGGGCGAGCCGCAGTCCGGTGAGTGCGGCCAGTGCGGGGTCGCTGTCCTGGCCGTACAGCTCCTGGCCTGGGCGGGTGGCGGCGCCTGCGGCTGTCGCTCCGGCTGTCGCTGCGCGCAGCAGGGTTCCGGTGCCGCAGGCGGGGTCGAGCACGGTGCGGGCGGGGCCGGCGAGTTCGGCCATCAGGTCGGCGAGGGGCTCCGGGGTGAGCGTGTAGTGCCGCGGGTTGGCGTCGAGGTGCCGGCCGAGCAGGAACTCGTACGTCTTGCGGGCGCCCGGCCCCGCGGCGAGTTCGGCGGTGCCGCGCAGCAGCGGTGCGGAGGGGAGCAGCCGGGGGCTGATCGGGGTGGGGACGGTGCGGTCGGGGCCGGCGCCGAAGCGGGTGTCGAGTACTTCGTCGAGGGCGGCGGGCAGCATCGCGGCGAGGCGTGCGTCGGAGCCGGCGCTCAGTTCCAGCCAGCGGGTCGGGCGGTCGTGGATGAGCAGGAGGGCGCAGCCGGCGTGGAGGAGGGCGGTGACCGGTCCTTCGGGGTGGCCGGCCAGTTGCTGCCAGACGCGTTCGCGCGGGGGAACCTCGGCGAGTTTGCCCTGGGCGCGCAGCCATCCCTCGACCTCGGCGAGGGCGAAGGACGGGCTGGTCTCGGTGCCGCCGACCGGTTTGGGGAAGTCGCCGTGGCGGCGGCGCCAGTTGCTCACGGCGGCCCGGCCGACGCCGGCGAGCCGCGCGATTCCGGCGGCGGTCACCTCTGTCCCGTTGTCCTGCACCGTGCGACCCCCTCGTCCTGGTGTGTGATCTCGATCCTACCGACGGATACACGCCCCCTTCGATTCACATCGTGTACCAGTCGCGCCTCGTGAACCGTGTTGACTCGGTTCACAGCTTCTGTTCTGATTGACACATCGAACGGGCCGGTCCGAGCGGGTCTCGGTTCACGGTCGACTGAGCTGTCTCTGGGGAGAGGACTGACGTCATGGGGATGAAGACCAAGATCGTGCTGGGTGCTGTGGTGGGGCTCGTCGTCATCGGCGCGGTGTCGGCGAACTCGGACGAGGGAGGCGGCGACGGCAGGAGCGACGGCCGGACCTCCGCGAGCTCGGGCGAGAAGTCCGGCGGCGACAAGTCCGGTGGCGCGCAGGACGGCGAGCAGCCGGGCGGCGCGTCCGACGCGAAGCCCGCCGAGGACAAGCCCGCCGAGGACAAGGCCGCCGAGAAGGCGTCCCAGGCCGAGCAGTTCAAGGCGTTCGTGCAGAAGAACGGGACAGCACAGGAGAAGGACGCCGTCGCCCACGTCACCAAGGTGCAGGGCGCCGACGAGCAGAACGACATCCTCGACGCCGCCGACGTCTACACCGACTTCACCGGCGGCATCATGGGCGAGGGCACGGGCCCCGCCAAGCTCCTGGCCTCCGCGTTCGCCGACTGGAAGGACAGCGAGAACGGCCTGGTCACCATCTACGACGCCGACGGCGAGCTGCTCGGCAACGGCCAGTTCTGACAGGGGCCACCACGTCTGACGGGACCACCGCGCCGGCGAGCGCCCACCGTCGACGTCGGCGGTCATTCACCCTCTGGCCCTGACGACTCCCAAACCGTCCATGTAGTCGCGGGCCCGCGCGATCAGTCCACCGCGGACGTGGAGCACCAGGAGACCCGGGACCGTGAAAGCGGTGCGCCCCGCGGGCAGCGTCCCCACCACGACGTGCTCGGCGACGATCACTTCCGGGTCGGCGGTCTCATGGGCCGCGACCTTCCTGATCTCCTCCACCCGGACGGGACTGGCGCCCCAGGCGGCCCGGTATCCCGCACGCACGGCCTCACGCCCTTCGAAGTGCGGCGGAAAGCCGGGGGCGGTGAAAGGAAACTCGTGCACCGCGTCCACGGCGTAGAGGTCGGCGAGATCGTCCGCGGACTTGTCGAGCATGGCCCGGTAGTAGCGGTCCAGTACCTCGCGAGGGGTGCGGGCAGCGGGGGCGTCCGTGTGCGGCACGATGACCACTCCATTCGCTCAACAGTTGTTGACCCAACCACCGTAGAACCGCTCGAGGTTTTGGTCAACGGATGTTGAGCGAAGGAGGTAGGGTTGCCCGGTGCCCACTTCCCGTGCCGACCGCCGCCGAGCGACCGAGGCGCGCATCCTCGACAGCGCGCGGGAGCTGTTCGCCGAGAAGGGTTTCGACCGCACCACCATTCGCGCCGTGGCAGCCGCGGCGGGCGTCGACCCGGCGCTGGTCATGCAGTACTTCGGCTCGAAGCGCGAACTGTTCACCGCAGCCGTGCAGGCGGTCCCCGTGCCGCCGGCGGGCGCCGACACCGACGCGCTCGTCGACCAGTTGCTGGCCACGCTCGGCCTCAAGCTCGGCGGCCTGCCGGAGGGCACGCTCGCGATGATGCGCTCCATGCTCACCGACCCGGCAGCGGCGGATCACGCGCGCGGCACCCTCGGCCGGCAGATCGACAGCGTCGGCGCCGCCCTGCCGCCGTCGGCCACGGATCCCGAACTGCGCGCCGCACTCGTCGTCAGCACGCTGCTGGGCGTCGCCATCGGCCACCAGCTTCTCAGCCTGCCCCCTCTTCGCGACGCCCCGGCCGAGCACGTCGCCGCCCTGCTGCGGCCGGCCATCGAGGCCCTCACGGCACCGCCGCGGTGAAGGCGCCCGGGGCGCAGACGGCGGGCGTGCTCCTCGACGGGGCGTGGGGTTCCAGGTCCGCCCGTCAGCCGCCGCACTGACGCAGCATCGCCTGCCGGTCCGGGGCGGTCACCGCCAGCTCGTACTTGACGGCGACCTGGGCGAAGCGGACGGCGTACGCGCACCGGATCGACTTGTCGGGCGGCAGCCAGGAGGCCGGTCCGGAGTCCCGCTTGGCGGAGTTGGCACGACCCTGGACGGGGAGCAGATTGAGCGGGTCGTTGGCCAGCTGCTCGCGCTTGCCCTCCGGCCAGCGCGAGGAGCCCATCTGCCAGCTGTACGACAGCGGCACGACGTGGTCGATCTGGACCTCGCTCGCCTCCTGCTTGCGCCACTCGATGCTCTTGCCGGTGTACGGATCGGCCAGCGTCATGGCGACGACCACGCAGTTCGAGCCGGAGCGGAAACGCAGGTCCTGGCCGTCGCGTTTCAGCAGGTCGTTCCGCGTGTCACAACCGTTGCGGGCGAGCGGCACGCCGTCGGCCGAGTCCATCCAGGCGTAACCGAACTCGTCACGGTCGTAGCCCGTCTTGGGACCGCGGCCCTTGGTCTTCAGGCCGTCGATGAGCTTGCGGGCGGTCGCCTCGCGGGTGTCGCCGGTGAGCGGGGCGAGGCCGGGTTCGGTTCCGTCCGGGTTGTCCAGCGGGCTGACGGCGTGGCCCTCGGGGGCCTGTGCCTCGGCGCCGCTGCCCGAGGACGAGACCCCGTCGCCGTCGAGGCCCTCGCACCCGCTGACCAGGGCCAGGGCGAGGACCGCGCCCGCGGCCCATCCGGTACGAATCCTGCCGTGCCGCGTCATGCGCGCCCCTCCCCTTGCCGTTCGCCGACATCACCGTACCGAGCGAGAGGTCCAGACCATAGAGGGCTTTAGTGGGCATGCTGGACATATCTGCCGTACCGTCGACAGTGAGTCACGTCTCGGAAGGAGCTCTGCATGGGCATCCTCGACAAGATGAAGAGCATGGCCGGCAAGGACAAGGACAAGTCAAGGAAGATGTCCGACGCCGCCGAACGCCAGGTCAACCAGAGGACTGGCGGCAAGTACGAGAAGCAGGTCGACTCCGCGCAGCAGCAGGCCGAGGGCAAGCTCGGCTTCGGTCGCGAGCGGGGCGGCGACGGGCCGGAGCGGTAATACCCGCTCCCGTACCTCGACCTACGGCGAAGCCGTCCACGGGCAGGTCCCGTGGACGGCTTCCCCATCGGTGGCTACGACCCGAGGGTGGAGGCGCTACGACCCGGGGGTGGAGGCGCTACGACCCGAGGATCGAGGTCAGGAACTCCCCCACCCAGCCGAGCAGCTCCCGCCCGACCAGCGGCTTGCCGCCCACCTTCGCGGTCTTCGGGCGCGGCACGAGGACCTGGTGCGTGCCCGCCTTGATGACGCTTCCGGGGTAGAGCCGCTTGAGCCGCAGCTCCTGGGACTCACGCAACTCCACCGGCGCGAAGCGGATGTTGTTGCCTTGGAGCACGACCTCGCCGACGGCGCACGCCCGCGCGAGCATGCGAAGGCCCGCGACCAGCAGCAGGTTCTCCACCGGCTCCGGCAACTTGCCGTAGCGGTCGACGAGTTCCTCGCGTACGGCCTTGACGTCCTCCTCGCTGTTCGCGGAGGCGATGGACCGGTAGGCCTGGAGCCGCAGCCGCTCGCCGGGGGCGTAGTCGTGCGGGACGTGCGCGTCGACGGGCAGCTCGATCTTGACCTCGAGCGGCGGCTCCTCCTCCACGCCGCCCTCCAGGGAGGCCCGGTAGTCGGCGACGGCCTCGCCGACCATCCGTACGTACAGGTCGAAGCCGACGCCGGCGATGTGGCCGGACTGCTCGCCGCCGAGCAGGTTGCCCGCGCCGCGGATCTCCAGGTCCTTCATCGCCACGTACATGCCCGCGCCCATCTCGGTGTGCTGGGCGATGGTCGCCAGGCGCTCGTGGGCCGTCTCCGTCAGGGGCTTCTCCGGCGGGTACAGGAAGTACGCGTAGCCGCGCTCGCGGCCTCGGCCGACGCGACCGCGCAGCTGGTGGAGCTGGCTGAGGCCGAAGTTGTCGCCGCGCTCGACGATGAGGGTGTTGGCGTTGGAGATGTCGATGCCGGACTCGACGATGGTCGTGGAGACCAGCACGTCGAACTTCTTCTCCCAGAAGTCGACCACGACCTGCTCCAGCGCCTGCTCGGACATCTGGCCGTGGGCGGTGGCGATGCGCGCCTCGGGGACGATCTCGCGCAGCTTGGCCGCCGCGCGGTCGATGGACTCGACGCGGTTGTGGATGTAGAAGACCTGGCCCTCGCGCAGCAGCTCGCGGCGGATCGCGGCGCCGATCTGCCGGTGCTCGTAGGGGCCGACGAAGGTCAGCACCGGGTGGCGCTCCTCCGGCGGGGTGGTGATCGTGGACATCTCGCGGATGCCGGTGACCGCCATCTCCAGGGTGCGCGGGATGGGGGTGGCGGACATGGTCAGGACGTCGACGTTGGCGCGGAGCTTCTTCAGCTGCTCCTTGTGCTCGACGCCGAAGCGCTGCTCCTCGTCGACGATGACCAGGCCCAGGTCCTTGAACTTCGTCTCGGAGGAGAACAGGCGGTGGGTGCCGATGACGATGTCCACCGAGCCCTCGCGCAGGCCCTCCAGGGTCGCCTTCGACTCGGTGTCGGTCTGGAAGCGGGACAGCGCCCGCACGTTCACCGGGAACTGCGCGTACCGCTCGCCGAACGTCCCGAAGTGCTGCTGCACCAGCAGGGTCGTGGGGACGAGTACGGCCACCTGCTTGCCGTCCTGGACGGCCTTGAAAGCGGCGCGCACCGCGATCTCCGTCTTGCCGTAGCCCACGTCGCCGCAGATCAGGCGGTCCATCGGGACCGTCTTCTCCATGTCGTCCTTGACCTCGGCGATGGTGGTGAGCTGGTCCGGCGTCTCCACGTAGGGGAACGCGTCCTCCAGCTCGCGCTGCCAGGGGGTGTCCGCGCCGAACGCGTGGCCCGGCGCCGCCATCCGCGCGCTGTACAGCTTGATCAGGTCGGCGGCGATCTCCTTGACCGCCTTCTTGGCGCGGGCCTTGGTCTTGGTCCAGTCGGCGCCGCCGAGGCGGTGCAGGGTGGGGGCCTCGCCGCCGACGTACTTGGTGATCTGCTCCAGCTGGTCGGTGGGGATGTAGAGCCGGTCGCCGGGCTGGCCGCGCTTGGCGGGGGCGTACTCCACGACCAGGTACTCGCGGGTGGCGCCCTGGACGGTGCGCTGCACCATCTCGATGTAGCGGCCGACGCCGTGCTGCTCGTGGACGATGTAGTCGCCCGCCTCGAGGGTGAGCGGGTCGATGGTCTTGCGGCGCCGGGCGGGCATCCGCGCGCCCTCGCGGCCGGCCGCCCGCTGACCGGTCAGGTCGGTCTCGGTGAGCACGGCGAGCTTGAGCGCCTGGTCGACGAAGCCGTGCTCGATCGAGCCGCAGGAGACGTGGACGACGGAGGGGCTGAGGGTGCCGAGGTCGTTGTCGAGGCGGGCGGCGATGCCCTCGCCGCCGAGGACCTCGACGGTGCGGGACGCGGGGCCGTGGCCCTCGGTGACGTAGACGGCACGCCAGCCGTCGGCGAGCCAGCCCTTGGTGTCGGCCAGTGCCTTGGCGGTGTCGCCGCGGTAGGTCTCGGGGGCGTGCATGCCGAGCTTGAGGGTGTCGGCGTCGTCCAGCGCGTCGTCGGCGGCGAACGGCGACACCGACCACCACATCATGTCCAGTTCGCGGGCCCGGTCCCGGACGTCCGCGATGGACCACAGGGAAGCCGCGTCGACGTCGATCGGCGCCTCGCCCCCGCCCGCGGTGGCGGCCCAGGACGCCTGGAGGAACTCCTGCGACGTCGCGACCAGGTCGGCGGCCCGCGTACGCACCCGCTCCGGGTCGCAGACCAGGGCCATCGCACCCTTGGGCAGCACGTCGAGGAGCAGTTCCATGTCGTCCACGAGGACGGGCGCCAGGGACTCCATGCCCTCGACGGCGATGCCCTCGGCGATCTTGCCGAGCAGTTCGCCCAGCTCGGGGTGGTCCTCGGCGAGGACCCGCGCCCGCTCTCGCACGTCGTCGGTGAGCAGCAGCTCGCGGCAGGGCGGGGCCCACAGGCCGTGCTCGGCGACCTCCAGGGAGCGCTGGTCGGCGACCTTGAAGTAGCGGATCTCCTCGACGTCGTCGCCCCAGAACTCGACGCGCAGCGGGTGCTCCTCGGTCGGCGGGAACACGTCCAGGATGCCGCCGCGCACGGCGAACTCGCCGCGCTTCTCCACCAGCTCGACGCGCGCGTACGCGGCCGCCGCCAGGGCCTGGACGATCTCCTCCAGGTCGGCGCTCCGCCCGGTGCGCAGCGCCACCGGCTCCAGGTCGCCGAGGCCCTTGACCTGCGGCTGGAGCACGGAGCGTACGGGTGCGACCACCACGGAGACCGGGCCGGTCTCGGGGTCGTCGGGGCGGGGGTGGGCCAGGCGCCGCAGGACGGCCAGGCGGCGGCCGACGGTGTCGCTGCGGGGGCTGAGCCGCTCGTGCGGGAGGGTCTCCCAGGACGGGTACTCCACGACGCCCTCGGGCGGCAGCAGCGAGCGCAGGGCCGCGGCCAGGTCCTCCGCCTCGCGCCCCGTCGCGGTCACCGCAAGCACCGGGCGGCCCGTGTCGCGGGCCAGGGCGGCGATCGCGAAGGGGCGGGCCGCGGGCGGGCCGACCAGGTCGACGTGCATGCGGTTGCCGTCTGCGGCAGCCGAGATCGCTTCCGCGAGGGCGGTGTCCTTGACGACGGCGTCGAGCAGACCGTGCAGGCTCATGGAGGGGGCGCTTCCGTCCTGGGGTGGGACAACACGAATAGCCCGACTCGGTGGGGGTCGGGGGTCTCCAGGTTACGTCGGTCTGCTCGCCGGCGTCGGGGCTGTGGATGACGCCGGGTACGCGGTGGCCGGCGCCGCAGTGGCCGCATCAGGGGGCTCCGCCCCCTGGCCCCCCGGCCTGTGCCCACCGGCCACCCGACTCAGTGGGTTCAGAAGTGTGACCCAAAAGAGGCCCGGCGCCTCCGTCCCCCTGGGACGTCGGCGCCGGGCCCTCCCCCGCAACCCCCGTGTGCGGTGGCTCTGGGGTGCTACTCCGTCGCGATGGCGTTCAGGACGTTCATGCGGCCCGCCCGGAAGGCCGGGACCAGGGCGGCGAACAGGCCCACGAAGGCCGAGCCAATGAAGACGCCGATGATCGTCGGCCAGGGGATGTCGAGGACGTTCAGTCCCTCCAGGGCGAGCAGCTTCTGCGCGGTGGCGCCCCAGCCCATGCCGAGCCCGAGGCCCAGCAGGGCACCGAAGAGGGCGATGACGACGGACTCCATGCGGATCATGCGGCGCAGCTGGCGGCGGGAGAGGCCGATCGCCCGCATCAGGCCGATCTCGCGGGTCCGCTCGACCACCGACAGCGCCAGGGTGTTCACCACACCGAGGACGGCGACGATGATCGCCAGGGCGAGCAGGCCGTAGACCATGTTCAGCAGCTGGCCGACCTGGTCCTTCAGCTCCTGCTTGTAGTCGGTCTGGTCGGCCACCTGGTACTGCGGGTAGGCGTCCATGGACTTCTTCAGCGCCGCGTACGCCTGGTCGGCCTGGCCGTCCTTCGCCTTGGCGAACATGATCGTGTTCGGCGGGACGCTGTCGGCCGGCAGGTACTTCCGCATCGTCTCGAGGCTGATGTACCGGGCGCCCTGGTCGATGGCCACGTCGTCGCTGGTGATCGCGGCGACCTCGAGCTTCGCCCTCTCACCGCCCTTGAAGGCGACGGAGAGGGTGTCGCCGACGTGCACGCCGTGCTTCTCGGCGTAGTCCGAGCCGACCGACATGGCGTCGGTGCCGTAGGCGGCGGTGAGCTTGCCCTCCGTCGTCGCACGGCGCACGTCCTGGGCGTAGGTCGGGTCCGCGGCCGTGACGCCGTCGTCGTCCGTCTTGCCGTCGGGCGAGGTCAGCGTGGCGTCGAGCACCTTGTAGCGGGTGACGTGCTCCAGGCCGGGGGTGTCCTGCATGGCCTTCTCGGCCTGCGGCACGATCCGCTGGTTGCCCTGGACGATGAAGTCCGCGCCGACCGTCTTGTCCAGCTCGCTGGTGGCCGAGGCGACCATGGAGGAGCCGACGACCGAGAGGCAGGCCACCAGTGCGAGGCCGATCATCAGGGCGGCACCGGTGGCGCCGGTGCGGCGCGGGTTGCGCAGGGCGTTGCGCTCGGCCAGCCGGCCCACGGGACCGAAGGCCCGCAGCAGCACCGCGCTGATCACCCGCACCACGAAGCCGGCCAGCAGCGGGCCGATGACGACGAAGCCGATGAGGGACAGCACGATGCCCGCGCCGAGCATCATCGAACCGTCGCTCGCCTTGTCGGCGGAGGCTGCCGTGAGCAGGGCGGCGACCCCGGTGCCGGTGAGCACCAGGCCGATCAGTCCGCGTATCCAGCCGGCCTTGCCGTCGGCCGGCGTGCCGGCGTCGCGCAGGGCGGCCATCGGGGAGATCTTGCCGGCGCGGCGGGCCGGGAGGTAGGCGGCCAGGACGGTGACCACGATGCCGAGGACCAGGCCGAGCACGGGGGTCGCCGTCTTGACGGTCAGGTCGTCGGTGGACAGGTTCATGCCCGCCGCCGACATCAGCTTCATCAGGCCGACGGCGATTCCGACACCGGCCGCGACACCGAGGATCGAACCGACGACGCCGAGGAAGAGGGCCTCGACCAGCACCGATCGGTTGACCTGCCGGCGGGAGGACCCGATGGCCCGCATCAGGCCGATCTCGCGGGTGCGCTGGGCGACCAGCATGGAGAAGGTGTTGATGATCAGGAAGATGCCGACCAGGAACGCGATGCCGGCGAAGCCGAGCATGGCGTACTTGATGACGTCCATGAACTCGCCGATGCCCTCGCGGTTCTCGTCGGCGTTCTCCTTGCCCGTCTGGACCTTGTAGGTGCCGCTGCCCAGGGCCTCGGTGACGTGCTGCTTGAGCTGCGCGTCGGAGACGCCGGCGGCGGCGGTGACGTTGAGCTGGGTGAACTTGCCGGCGCCGCCGAGCAGTTCACGCTGGGCGGTGGCGGTGTCGAAGTAGAGGACCGCGGCACCGGGGTTGGTCACGGTGAAGGAGGCGACGCCGACGATCTTCGTCTTGAAGTCGCCGGTCTGCGCGATGGTGCGCAGTTCGTCGCCGATCTTCAGGTCGTGCTTGTCGGCGGTGTCGGCGTCGACCATCACCTCGGTCGGCCCGCGCGGGGCGTGCCCGGAGGTGATCTCCATCGACCGCAGGTCGTTCTTCGTCCAGTTCCCCGCGATGGTCGGGGCGCCGCTGGTGGCGCCCACGTTGTCGTTGTCCTTGTCGACGACGGTCACGTTCATCGAACTGACCGCGCCCTCGGCCGACTTGACGCCCTCGACGCCCCGGACCTGCTCGAGCGCGGAGGCGGGCAGGGCCTCGGGCACTCCGCTCTGCGGGCTGTCGTCGCTCTTGGCGTCCTTCGGCATGACCGTCACGTCGGACGAGGTGACCGCGAAGAGCTTGTCGAAGGTGGTGTTCATCGTGTCGGTGAACACCAGGGTGCCGCAGACGAACGCCACCGACAGCAGCACCGCTACCGCCGAGAGCGCCATGCGGCCCTTGTGCGCGAAGAAGTTGCGCATCGAGGTCTTCACGACGGTCATGACGTGCGCCCCCGGGCGTCGAAGTCCTTCATGCGGTCGAGCACGGCGTCCGCGGTCGGCTGGAGCATCTCGTCCACGATCCGGCCGTCGGCGAGGTACAGCACCCGGTCCGCGTAGCTGGCGGCCACCGGGTCGTGGGTGACCATCACGATGGTCTGGCCCAGCTCGGTGACCGAGCGGCGCAGGAAGCCCAACACCTCGGCGCCGGCCCGCGAGTCGAGGTTTCCGGTCGGTTCGTCACCGAAGATGATCTCGGGCCGGGCGGCCAGGGCCCGCGCCACCGCGACCCGCTGCTGCTGGCCGCCGGAGAGCTGGGTGGGCCGGTGCTTGAGCCGGCCGGCGAGCCCCACGGTCTCCACGACCCGGTCCAGCCACGCGCGGTCGTACTTGCGGCCGGCGATGTCCATGGGCAGCGTGATGTTCTCGATCGCGTTGAGCGTCGGGAGCAGGTTGAACGCCTGGAAGATGAAGCCGATCCGGTCCCGGCGCAGTTGCGTGAGCCTCTTGTCCTTCAGGCCGGTGATCTCGGTCTCGTCGAGGTAGATCTGCCCGCCGGTGACGGTGTCCAGGCCGGCCAGGCAGTGCATCAGCGTGGACTTGCCGGATCCCGACGGGCCCATGATGGCGGTGAACTGGCCGCGGGCGATGTCCACGTCCACGTGGTCGAGGGCGACCACCCGGGTCTCACCCGATCCGTAGGCCTTCACGACCTGCCGCGCTCGCGCGGCAACGGCCGTACGCCCTCCAGTGCTCCCGTGCGTGGGAATACTTACGGCCGATGTCATGTCAAGTCTCCTATGTCGGTCATCGGGTGAGCCGCCGGTGCCGGCGGCGTACGCTGCCGCGACCGTCGTGGTGTCGTCACGTCGTGGTGTCGTGACGTCGTGGTGTCCGTGCTGCTTGTCTCGAAGAGTCTGTCCGCAACAGGGGGTCGACCGCGCTGGTGTTCAGCGCACTCTTTTGCTGGGGAAAACCCCACCCCCGCGGGTCCGGTTCGCCACCCCCCAGCGGCGTAAAGCCAGATTAAGGACGCCACCGGGTCCGTCTCGTCCTCCGCCGGTACGAACCCTCCCCGAGCCGTAGTACGGAGGTACCCCTAGGGGCAGTCCACCCTCCGGTGGAGCGGGCCTCGGGGTCGCTCTCCACCCTGAGACGCACCGAGCGTCCACCCTTCCGCCGCGTCAGGTTCAAGCGGGCACTTCCGGGGGCCACATACCGACCGATCAGTTTGGCCAAAACGCAGCGCGTTACACAACCCGCGAGTAACGTGCGGGGCTCCCGCCCCCCACCTCCTGCGGTCCGCCGCTCGGACCCAAGCCGCGCAAGGAGAACCGGGATGTCCTACGACCCGTCCCCGTCGTACCCGCACCGACCACCACCGCCGTACTCCACCCCGCCGCATCCCGCACCGCAGAACCCCGCACCGCGGTACGCCCCACCGTCGTACGCCCCACCGTCGTACCCCCCACCTCCGTACGCCCCACCGCCGGCCACCCACAGGGCTCCCCGGCGTGATCCGCTCGGGCGCCACAGCGACCTGCGGATCCTGCGCAGCGCCTACCGCTGGCAGCGGCGCACCGCCACGCTCACCGCGCTCGGCTACTTCACGCTGTTCCTGATCCTGTCCGCGTACGCGCCCGGGTTCATGACCGGCACCGCCGCCGGCGGGCTGCCCACCGGGCTGCTGCTCGCCCTGGTCCAACTCCCCGTCACCTGGCTGGCGATCGCGCTGTACGAGCACACCGCCCGACGCCGCGTCGACCCGCTCGCGGACCGGATCCGCAAGGAGGCCGAACTGGACGCCCGGCGGGAGGCGGGACGATGACGGAGTTCAGCGGCAACGCCCAGACGATGTCCCTGGTCGGCTTCACCGCCGTCGCCACCGTCACGCTGCTGCTGTGCGTGATGACCGGCCCCGACCGGGACGACCTCGACGAGTTCTACACCGGGTACAGCTCCCTGTCCCCCATGCGCAACGGTCTCGCGATCGCCGGCGACTACATCTCGGCGGCGTCCGTGCTCGGCACGGGCGGCGTCATCGCCCTCTTCGGCTACGACGGGGTCGTGCTGGCGCTCAGCACCGCGCTGTCGCTGATGCTGCTGATGTTCCTGCTGGCCGAACCCCTGCGCAACGCGGGCCGGTTCACGATGGGCGACGCGCTGGCCCGCCGGATGCCGGGACGGGGCGTACGCATCGCGGCCTGCGCCGTGACCATCGCGGCGCTCCTGCCGCTGATGCTGGTGCAGCTCGCGGGCACCGGCCAACTGCTCGCCTTCGTCCTCGGTTTCTCCGGCGAGTCGCTGCAGACCGGCTGCATCATCGGCCTGGGCGTGCTGATGATCAGTTACGCGGCGATCGGCGGGATGAAGGGCACCGCCCTCATCCAGATCCTCAAGATCGTGATGCTGCTCGGCTCGGGCGCCGTGGTCGCCGTGCTGATCCTGAACCGCTTCGACTGGGACCCGGCGGCGCTGTTCGACACGGCGGCGGACCGCAGCGGCGTGGGTTCGGCGTTCCTGAACTCGGGACTCCAGTTCGCCGGCGGCCCCCACCCCGACGCGGACATGATCTCCTCGCAGCTGACCGTCGTCCTCGGCGGCGCCTGCCTCCCCCACGTCACCATGCGCATGTACACCGCGTCCTCCGCCCGCCAGGTGCGCCGCTCGATGTCCTGGGCGGTGTCGAGCGTGGCGCTGTTCGTGCTGGTCGTCACGGTCGTCGGCTTCGGCGCGACGGCGCTGGTGGGGCGGGCGGTCGTCGCGGGGATCGACCCGCAGGGCAACACCGCCTACCTGCTGGGCTCCCAGGCGGCCTTCGGCGCGCAGGTGTCCACCGCGGAAACGTTCCTCTTCACCATGGTCACCACCGCCGTCTTCCTCACCCTGCTCGCCTCCGTCGGCGGCATGATCCTCGCCTGTGCCAACTCCCTGGCCCACGACGTCTTCGCCACCCGCGTACAGGAGATGTCACCGCGCCGCGAGATGGCCCTGGCCCGTGTCTCGGCGCTGGCCGTCGGCATCCCCGCGATCGTCCTGGCCACCCTCGTCCAGCACCGCAGCCTCCAGCCGCTGGTGACCCTGTCCTTCTGCCTGGGCGCCTCGGCCATCGCCCCCGCCCTGGTCTACGGCCTCTTCTGGCGCCGCTACACGCGTGCCGGCCTGCTCTGGACCCTCATCGGGGGCTCGCTGGCCGTCCTGCTCCTGATGCCGGGCACCAACCTGGTCTCCGGCTCACCGGTCTCCGCCTTCCCCGAGGCCGACTTCAACTGGTTCCCGTTCACCACGACGGGCCTGGTCACCATCCCGCTGGGCTTCGCCTGCGGCTGGCTGGGCACGATGCTCTCCGGCCGGCGCAAGGCGCAGGAGCAGCGCCGGCACTACGAGGCGGTGGAGAGCTGGATCCTGGCGGGGGCGGTCCGCAGGGGCGACTGACGGCGTGGGTGCCGGCATCGGCGTCGGCGCCAGCACCGGCGTCAGGGACGGGGACGGGGAAGTGGCCCCTCGGCCTCACTCCACCGCCCGGCCCGTCAGCGAACTGAGATTGCTGCGCACGGAGGCCATGTGGGCCTGGAGTTCGTCCCACCGCTCCCCGTGCTCACGCAGCACCCGTTCCGTCTCGCGGGCGATCCGCTCCTGACACACCCGGGCCTCGGCGACCACCTCGGCCGCCCGGGCCCGGGCCTCCTCCTGCCGCCGTCCGGCCGCCTCCCGCGCGTCGGCCAGGTCCTGCTCCGCCTCGCGCACCCCCTGTTCGGCGCGCGCCACCAACTCCTCGTGGTGGGCGTCCAGGGCCTGTGCGCGCTCGTGCTCGGTCCGCTCCGCCGCGGCCCACCGCTCGGCGAGCCCCCGGCGCTGCTCGGCCAGCATCCCGGTGGTGCGCCTGCGCATCTCGCGCAGCGCGGAGAGCGCCTCCCCGCGCGCGGCCTTCACCTCGCGCCGCGCCTCGATCCGCGCCTCGTCGGCCTCCGCGCGCGCCGCGAGCAGCCGCTGCCGGGCCCGTTCGTCGGCCTCGTCGCGTACGGCGTCGGCGTGCGCCCCCTCCGCCTCCCGCACCCCGGCCGCGTACTCCCGCGCCTCCTCCATCAGCCCCTCGGCCGCACCGCGCGCCCCCTCACGTACGGCCTCGGCCTCCTCCCGGCCGAGCTGGAACAGGTGCCGCGCGCGCTCCCCGAGCGTCTCGTAGTCCTGCGAGGTGAGCTGTGCGACCACGTCCCGCAGGTCCTCGAGCTCCTCCTCCATCTCCCGGGCCAGCACGGTGAGGCGGGCGGCCCGTTCCCAGGCCGCGTCACGGTCCTCGGAGAGACCCGCGGCGCACTCCTCCACCTGCTCGGGACGGTAGCCGCGCTCGCGCCCGCGTACGGTCACGAAGCCGTGGGGAGACGCCGCCGCGCCGCTCATGCTCATCACACCCCTGTGGTGAACCTGCCGTACTAAATGGACTTAACCGACTTTATGGATCGGATGTAAGCCCTCATAGTCCGACACACCGCGCACAAAGGGCGGGGCCCGGTCACCCTCACAGGTCGACCGGGCCCCGCCCGTCGGACACGTCAGCGGCGCGAACGCCTCACAGCAGCCCGTCCCACATCTGCTCCAGCAGCACCGACCACCAGCTCTCCGGCGAGCCGAGCGCCGCCGGGTCCAGCGCGGCCAACTGCGCCTGGAAATCCACCGTCCAGCGACCCGCCTGCTCCTGGTTCAGACCGAACCTGAGCCGCCACATCCGGCCCAGCAGCGCCAGGCAGCGCGCGAACTCCGGCAGCCCCGTGTTCACGAACTGCGGCGGCACCGGCGCACCGCCCGGACCCGCCTCCACCGGCACCGCCACGATGGCCGCCGTGCCGTACTGCACACAGATCGCCCGGCCGAAGTCACTGCCCACGACGAGGTACGACCCCGCGTCCGAGGCTGGCTGCACGCCCCGCTCGGCCGCCAGCTCCGCCAGCGTCGGCACCGGACGCCCCGGCTGGGCCTGCGCCCAGAAGAACGGGCCCATGTCCGACGGCAGCCCCGCGGCCACCAGCGTGTGCGCCACGACCGGCGGCACACCCTGCCGGGACACCGCGGCCTGCTCGAACCGGAAGACCCCGGGACCGAACGCACCGGCCAGCTCCTGCCCGACGGCCTCCGGCGGAACGGGCGGTACCGGCTGCACCTGCGGCAGCGGAGCACGCACCGGCGCCGGGCGTGCCGGACCGTCGGCCACCTGGTGCAACTCGCCCTGGTGCGCCAGCAGCTGCTGCATGCCCTGCTGCCGGCTCGCGTGGTCCAGACCGTACGGCGCGATGGAGGTGATCCGCGCCTGCGGCCACTGCTCCCGGATCATCCGCGCGCAGTACGCACCCGGCAGCTCGCACGACTCCAGCTCCGTGTGCAGCTCCAGCACCTGGTCCGGCGGCACGTTCATGGCCCGCAGCTCGTGGAACATCTGCCACTCCGGGTGCGGCGTACCCGGCGCGGAACGCCGGATCAGCTGCTGCTCGGAGCCGTCCTGCGCGCGGTAGCGCAGCACGGCCTGGTAGCCGGGACCGACGGTCGGCTGACCGGTGGGCTGCGGCGGATAGCCGTACGCCGGCGGCTGACCGGGCCCGGGCTGCCCGGGCGGCGGCACCGCACCGGGCGGCATGGGCTGCCCGCCACCGGGGGCACCCGGCGCGCCCGGAGGCGGCGGCGGAGCGCCGATGCCACCGGGACCGCCCACCGAGGGCGAGGCCAGCATGGTCTGCGCGTGGTGCACGGCACCGCCCGCGCCACCCGAAGAACCCTGCGGCCCCGGCGCACCGGACGCGCCACCCGGAACCCCGGGAGCGGCCGGCGGAGGCGGCGGCGCACCCGGCCCGGAAGGCGCACCCGGCACACCGGGAGCGCCAGGAGCGCCGGGGGCACCAGGAGGCCCTGGAGGCGCGGGAGGCTGAGGGGCACCGCCGCCCGTCCGGCCCGGGTCGGCCAGCATCGTGGCGGCATGGTGCATCCCGCCCGGCGGCGTCCCGCCCGGAGCGCTCGGCGCAGGCGGGGTACCCGGCGCACCCGGAGCGCTCGGCGGAGGCGGCGTACCCGGTGCCCCCGGCCCGGCCGGAGGCTGCGGCGCGTTGGGCGGAGGCGGCGTACCCGGACCGCCCGGCCCCTCGGGGCCGAGCGACGACACCAACTGCGTCGGCACGTAGCCACCCGCCGGCGGCGCACCCGGCGCGGGAGTCCCCGACGGCGCGGGCGTACTCCCCGGACGCGCGCCCGGCACACCCGGGGCGCTCGGCGGAGGCGGCGTGCCCGCTCCACCGCCACGGCGCGGCGGAGGCGCCGCCTTGCTGGTCGCGGCGTCCGCGATGTCCCCGGCGTTCGGCGCGAGCGACCGGGGCGGCGTGGCGGGCGCACCCGCGGCGGCGGACGGCTGGACCACGGGCGGCGTCGGCGGCGCGGGCGGCGGCGTACCCGCCCCGGCGGGCGCGGCCGGCGCGTTCGGGTCGCCGAGCGCCGGGGAGAGCGCCGTCGGCGGAAGCCGGCTGCCGCCCGACATCAGCGCCGTCTTGGCGTCCGGCGTCACGGAGGGCGGCGGCGTGTCGTCGTCGGAACCGCTCAGCGGCGGCGCGAACACCGTCTGGGGCAGCGGCACGGAACGGTCCTCACCGGCGTCCGCGTTGGTGTCCGTCCCCGCCCACGGAGTCGCCCCGGCAGGCGCACCCGGCGCACCGGACGCCCCCGCACCCGCGCCGGAGCCACCGGCGCCCGCCCCGGCGGCCGGCCACCCCGCACCGCTCCCCTGACCACTCCCCTGCGCATCCGCCGACGCCGCGGGAGCCGACGGCACACCGGCCTGCGTCTCCGGAAGCGCGGCACCGGCCCCCGACCCGACACCGGCGCCGGCCCCGACACCACCGGCACCACCGGCGCCCCCTGTGTCACCGCCGCCCTCGTCGCCCCGCCGGCGATCCGGAATGCCGATCCTGTCCGCCGCCTCCTGCAACCACTCCGGCGGACTCAGCAAGAAGGACGTCTGATTCAGATCCACCCGCGCCGCAGGCGCCGGCGCGGACGCCGCGGCCTCGTCGGCACCGCCGTACTCCTCCTCGTACCGGCGGATCACCTCACCCACCGGAAGCGAGGGCCACAGCGTCGCCTCACCGCTGTCCCGGGCGATCACCAGCCGCTGCGCACCCCCGTCCGAACGCGGACCGTCCGTCCGGTCCTCCGCCCACACCACGAACCCGAGGTCGAACTCCCGCACCCGCACCTCACGGTGCTGATACGCCGGCAGCTCGCCGTTGACCCACTCCTCCGCGCGCTCCTGCGCCTGCGCGTACGTCACCATCGTCAGCTCACTCCCCTACAGACGCCGACGTCACGGGCACCGCACGCGCGAAACCGCCGTCCACCATCAGGTTCGCCACCGTCTCCAGCTCCGGCGGGGACCCCGCCAGCCGCGACAGGAACGCGTCGAAGTCCTCACCGCAGGGCGCCAGCAGCCGCTCCACGCGCTCCGCCGGCGGCCACGAGGGATCCACGTCCCGCACGTCGTCGTAGGCACAGAACCACACCGAACCGATCCGCTCGCCCTTCACCTTCACGGCGAGCAGACCACCCTGGACGAACGCGACGCCCAGATAGTCCTTCGTCAGATGGTCCCGCAGACACTTGTTCACATAGACCAGGTCATTGACCGCCGCCTCCTCACGCACCGTGAAGAACGGCTGGTCGACCAGCAGCCCCAGCTCCGCGTCGAGCGCCGTGCCCGCCGGCGCGCAGCCACCCGCCGCCTTCAGGAACGACCGGTACGCACCCGGCAGCCGGTACCCGAGATCCTCCTCGACACCCTGCACCTGCTGCTCCGTGACGGCCACACCCGACTTCGGCAGACCGAAATGCGCCGGACGCGTCTCCTGCAACGGCCGCGTACCACGCTTGCCCTGGTCCACCGCCGCCGTCGAGATCCCGCCGTGGTGGCGCAGCAGCGCCTTCACCTCCACCGGGACCAGCTCCATCCGCCGCGAACCGGCCACGTGGTGCCACGTCCAGCCGTGCGGCGTCGCCACCGCCGGCACCGTGTCCCACAGCTCGTGCCCCGACGCCGACAGAGCCGCGTTGGCCGACACGTAGTCCGTCAGCCGCAACTCGTCGACCCCGAACCCCTCCGGCGGATCCGCGATCTCCGCGACCGCACGGGCGTACGGCGCGAAGACGGGGTAACCACCCTCGTCCACCCGTACCCCTCTCGGGTGACGGGCCGCACGCACCGGATCCGGGAAATGCACGACCTGCCCGGCATAGGCCGCGTTCGGCGGCGCGGCTTGCTGCCCGAGCCGACCTGTCGTCATGGCGGTTGCCCCCTGCGGCGTCTGTCTGATCTGTCTGCACTGTCTGGTCACCGCATACGATCGCGGTCCCGACAGCCTATGCGGTACGGCGAGAGGGGTCACCGGCACCGGACCCCGCGCCGGACACCCACGCCTCCGCTTCCGTGACCAGCCGTCACCCTCCCGTGACACACCGCCCATACCCGGGCGTGTCGCCACGCCCCAGCTTCCACAGCAGCCACGGGATTTGGCACTCTGTGACCTTCGGGGGGATGCTCAGGAGGGGAAGACGATCATGAGTGCGACACAGACGGGACCCGACACCGGGCGGTCCGACGACCCCCGCGGCGGCGACCCCCGCATCGGCTGGAGCAGCGCCGACGCCCAGCACGCCCCCACCCTCCGGCACCGCCGCGACGGCATACTCCCCACCGTCGCCGCCGCCCTCTCCGTACGCGGCACCACCCTCACCGGCACCGCGACACGCGCCGACGCGCCGCCCGCTCTGCACCATCTCGTCCAGGACTTCCTCGACACCCTCACCAGCGGTCAACGAGACCGTTACACCGGCCGCTGCGCCGAGACCATCCTCATCTCACGCCACCTCGCCACCGCCGACGCCGCCCGCAGCAAACGCGCCGCACGAAAACCCATGACCAACGGCGAAGCCCGCAAAGCACTCAAACACGCCAAACTCACCACCCGCCGCATCCGCGAGGACGGCGACCCCCTCCACGGCGCCTTCGCCGCACCCTGCCGCGCCTGCACCGCCCTCAGCGCCCACTTCGGCGTCCGCGTCGTCGACCCCACGACCAGCGAGGACTGACACCCGGCCACCCGCCACCCCCACACGACCGAGCCGCGCCACACGACACGAACGACACGACCGAGCCGCAAGAGCCGACCGAGACGAACCAAGGGCCGATGCAAGCCGACCGCACCTCCACCACCCGCTTCCCCGTCCCCGTCGACGCCGCACTGCGCGACGCCGGCTGGCAACCCGGACGCTGGGACATCAAACAGGCCGAGATCTGGGCCGACACCCTGCGCGAACACACCTCACCCGCAGGACACCGCCACACCGTCTTCCCCGCCGCGGTCGAGGCCTGGGCCGAATTCGGCGGCCTCCACCTCGCACCCACAGGGCCCGGCCGCCAGATCGCCCCCGCCACCCTGCACCTGGACCCCCTGCACGGCCTCCACATGGCCCGCACCCTCGGGGACCTCGGCCGCGCCCTCGACACCCAGACCTGCCCCCTCGGCACCGAGACCGACAGCCAGGCGCTCATCGCCATCGACGCCGAAGGCCGCGTCTACGTCCTCGACCACACCGGCGACTGGTACCTCGGCCCCGACATCGACACCGCCCTCGCCACCCTCGTCTCCGGCACCCAGCCGGCCCGCCTCACCACAGGCTGACCCGACCACGCGACGACCACACGACGGCCGGGCTACGACGCCGGAATCACCGCCGACACCCGGAAACCCCCCGCATCGGTCGGCCCCGACACGAACACACCACCCAGCGCGGCCACCCGCTCCTTCATCCCCACCAGCCCATTGCCACCCGACGGCAACCGTGCCGACGACGCCGCCGAGACCTCCGGCGGCGGCTCGTTCTCCACCTGCATCGCGATCTCCGAGACCCGATGCGCAAGCCGCACATGCGTCTTCGCACCCGCCGCATGCTTGTGCACGTTCGTCAACGCCTCCTGCACCACCCGGAACGCCGTCGACTCCACCTCCGCCGCATACGCGCGCTCCTCCCCCTCCACGGACAGATTCACGACCATCCCGGCCGCCTCGGACTGCCCGACCAACTCGTCCAACTCCGACAGACACGGCCCGTCCGACGACTCCCCGTCCTCCGCAGCCCGCGAAGCCGCCGCCGCAGCAGCCACCCCCACCGCCGCCAACGGCACCGACGCCCGCTCCGCCCGCGCACCCTCCCCACCACTGCGCAACACCCCGAGCATCTCCCGCAACTCCGTCAGCGCCTGCCGCCCCATGTCCCCCACCAGGGCCGCGTTCTTCACCGCCTTCTCCGGATCCTTGCGAGCCACCGCCTGCAGCGCCGCCGCATGCACCACCATCAGACTCACCCGGTGCGCGACCACGTCGTGCATCTCCCGCGCGATCCGCGTCCGCTCCTCACCACGCGCCCACTCGGCACGCTCCTCCGCCCGCTCCGCGAGCAACTGCAACTCCCGCTCCAGGCTGTCCGCCCGCTCCCGCAGGCTCTCCATCAACCGCCGCCGCTGCCCCACGTACAGACCCAGCAACAGCGGCGGCGCGGTCAAGCCGAGCGACGACCCGATCGACGCGAACGGGAAGAACCAGTCCCCCAGGTCCACGCCGTCCCGGCCCATGCCCTGCCGCAACCGGACGAACGTCACGATCAACGTCCCCAGGAACGACATCCCGGCCAGGGCCCCGATGATCCGCCGCGGCAACTCCGACGCCGCCAGCGTGTAGAGCCCCACGATGCCCAGCAGGAAGCCCATCTCCGCCGGCGTGATCGCGATCGCCACCAGCACCACCGCGATCGGCCACTTACGCCGCACCACCAGTACCGAACCGGCCAGCAGCCCGAACAGCACACCCATCGCCAGCGGAATCCCGGCGTCCCGCGCGAACGGAACCCCCTCCGCCGCGCACTCCAACGCCGACACGACACCGAGGCTCACATCGAGCACCGCGCCGCGCCGCCTGTCCCACCACCAAGGCCCACCCCGGGCCGGCACGTGGTCTTCCCCCGTCGTGGTCATGCCTCCAGCCTACGGGCGCGCACCGCCCCTTTTCCGGTGACTTTCGACAAACGATAGGACGCGATATCCCTCGAACTGGCGAACCCCGGGCCGTTCACCACCTGCTCGAACCCGTCGGTCCGCAAAAGCGCCGATCTGTACCGTCGCATCGAAGGCTCTTGGTACGGCATAGTGTTGGGTGCCGACTCGACGACCTGACCAAATGTCCGGTTCAGTCGAATTTCATCCCCCATGGTGTAATCAGGCAGCACTGAGGGTTTTGGTCCCTTAAGTTCAGGTTCAAATCCTGATGGGGGAGCTGTCGCTTCCGGGCCCTGACATCACTGTCGGGGCCCGCACTCATGTCCGCCACAAACCGCCCCGGTATCCTGCGGATGTCCACCCCCACCCCCTCAAAGCCGAAGGGCATCCCGTGAGCGCCATTCGCCCGGCAGCCGTCGTCGTTCTCGCAGCGGGTGAGGGCACCCGTATGAAGTCGGCCACACCCAAGGTCCTGCACGAGCTGTGCGGCCGGTCCCTCGTGGGGCACGTGCTCGCCGCCTCCGACGAGCTGGACCCCGAGAACCTGGTCGTCGTCGTCGGGCACGCCCGCGAGAAGGTCACCGCGCACCTCGCCGAGGTCGCCCCCGCCGTACGCACCGCCGTCCAGGAGCAGCAGAACGGCACCGGGCACGCCGTGCGGATGGGCCTGGAGGCGTTGGGCGGTGCCGTGGACGGGGTCGTCGTGGTCGTCTGCGGTGACACCCCGCTGCTGACCGGCGAGACGCTCAAGGCCCTCGCCGCCACGCACTCCTCCGACGGAAACGCGGTCACCGTGCTGACGGCGGAGGTGCCGGACGCGACGGGGTACGGCCGGATCGTGCGGGACGGTGCCTCGGGTGCCGTCACCGCGATCGTGGAGCACAAGGACGCCTCCGAGTCGCAGCGGGCGATCCGGGAGATCAACTCCGGGGTGTTCGCCTTCGACGGGCAGCTGCTCGCCGATGCGCTGGGCAAGGTGCGGACGGACAACAGTCAGGGTGAGGAGTACCTGACGGACGTTCTCGGGATCCTGCGTGAGGCGGGGCACCGGGTCGGTGCGTCGGTGGCCGGTGACCATCGGGAGATCGCGGGGATCAACAACCGTGTGCAGTTGTCCGAGGCCCGTCGGATTCTCAACGACCGGTTGCTGACGCGGGCGATGCTGGCCGGTGTGACGGTGGTGGATCCGGCGACCACGTGGGTCGACGTGACGGTGACGTTCGAGCAGGATGCCGTCGTTCACCCGGGTACGCAGTTGCACGGCTCGACGCATCTCGCCGAGGGCTGCGAGGTCGGGCCGAACTCCCGTCTCACGGACACCAGGGTCGGTGCGGGCGCGCGGGTGGACAACACCGTCGCCTTCAGCTCGCACGTCGGTCCGGAGGCGAGCGTGGGCCCGTACGCCTATCTCCGTCCGGGCACCCGTCTCGGCCGCAAGGCCAAGATCGGCACGTACGTCGAGACGAAGAACGCGTCGATCGGTGAGGGGACGAAGATCCCGCACCTGTCCTACGTGGGTGACGCCACGATCGGGGAGTTCACGAACATCGGTGCCGCGAGTGTGTTCGTGAACTACGACGGGGAGAACAAACACCACACGACCGTCGGCTCGCACTGCAAGACGGGTTCGGACAACATGTTTGTGGCTCCTGTCACGGTCGGGGACGGTGCGTACACCGCCGCCGGCTCGGTGATCACGAAGGATGTGCCGCCCGGTTCGCTGGCCGTGGCCCGTGGCCAGCAGCGGAATATCGAGGGTTGGGTGGCTCGGAAGCGTCCGGGGAGCGCGGCGGCGAAGGCGGCCGAGGCGGTGTCCCGTGAGGCGGGCGGCGAGGACTGACCGGAAACCGGCGCGTCGAACACGGCGTACCGTGATAAGTGCACATCCGCACCCCACCAGCTGAGACGCCTCCCGCACCCAGCCGGGAGAGCGTTCAGGACGCTCAGCTGCGAAACCTCTGAGGAGAAAGTGCTGTGACCGGGATCAAGACGACCGGCGAGAAGAAGTTGATGTTCTTTTCCGGCCGCGCCCACCCCGAGCTTGCCGAGGAGGTCGCCCAGCAGTTGGGTGTCGGGGTTGTCCCGACGAAGGCCTTCGATTTCGCGAACGGTGAGATCTATGTGCGTTATCAGGAGTCGGCGCGAGGTGCGGACTGTTTTCTGATCCAGAGCCACACGGCTCCGATCAACAAGTGGATCATGGAGCAGCTGATCATGATCGATGCGCTGAAGCGCGCGTCGGCCCGCTCCATCACGGTCATCGTGCCGTTCTACGGTTACGCGCGACAGGACAAGAAGCACCGGGGGCGTGAACCGATCTCGGCGCGTCTGATCGCCGATCTGATGAAGACGGCGGGTGCGGACCGGATTCTGACCGTGGATCTGCACACGGATCAGATCCAGGGTTTCTTCGACGGCCCGGTGGACCATCTGTTCGCGCTGCCGCTGCTCGCGGACTACGTGGGCGCGAAGGTGGACCGTTCGAAGCTGACGGTGGTGTCTCCGGACGCGGGCCGGGTGCGGGTGGCGGACCGGTGGTGCGACCGGCTGGGCGCGCCGCTGGCGATCGTGCACAAGCGGCGTGACAAGGATGTGGCGAATCAGGTCACGGTGCACGAGGTGGTCGGTGATGTGAAGGGCCGGATCTGTGTCCTGGTCGACGACATGATCGACACGGGTGGCACGATCTGTGCGGCGGCGGACGCGTTGTTCGCGCACGGTGCGGAGGACGTCATCGTGACGGCGACGCATGGTGTGCTGTCGGGTCCTGCGGCGGACCGGTTGAAGAACTCGAAGGTGAGTGAGTTCGTGTTCACGGACACGCTGCCGACGCCGAACGAGCTGGAGCTGGACAAGATCACGGTGCTGTCGATCGCGCCGACGATCGCGCGTGCGGTGCGTGAGGTGTTCGAGGACGGCTCGGTGACGAGCCTGTTCGACGAGCAGTGAGCGTCGTGCAGTAACCGTTCTGCAGGGTTCGCTCCTTGCGTGACCTCTGATCGTTTTGGGTACGGCCTTCCTCTGCGAGTAGACTGCTGAAGTTGCTCGGCGAGGGAGGCCGTACGCGTCTTTTCGAAGGCGTGTGTACGGCGGTCCGTTATCGACGCGCTCTTCGTAGCAGGCCGTTCGTGGCCGGGTGACCACGTCCGTTCCTGATTTTTCTACGAGGAGTGATCATGTCCGAGGTAAAGCTCACCGCCGTGACGCGTACCGAGTTCGGCAAGGGTGCCGCGCGTCGTATCCGTCGTGACAACAAGGTCCCCGGTGTGCTGTACGGCCACGGTTCGGACCCCCTGCACCTGACCCTTCCGGGTCACGAGCTGCTGATGGCGCTGCGTACGTCGAACGTGCTGATCGCGCTGGACATCGACGGCAAGACCAACGAGCTGGCGATCCCGAAGTCGATCCAGCGTGACCCGATCAAGGGCTTCCTGGAGCACGTCGACCTGCAGCTGGTGAAGCGCGGCGAGACCGTGTCGGTCGAGATCCCCGTGCAGGCCGAGGGCGAGCTGGCCCCGGGTGGGTTCCTGCTGGAGTACGTCCTGGACGCGCTGCCGGTCGAGGCCGAGGCCACCCACATTCCGCAGCAGGTCACCGTGTCGGTGGCGGGTCTGGAGGCCGGCGACTCGATCCAGGCCAAGGACATCGCGCTGCCGTCCGGTGTGAAGCTGGACGTGGAGGGCGACACCGTGGTGCTGCAGGTCCTGTCGGCGCAGGCCGAGGAGGCCCCTGCCGAGGGCGAGGACGAGACGGCCGCCGAGGCCTGATCCCTCTCCCCTACGGTCATCGTTTGGTCGGCCGCTGTTCCCGTGCGGGGCAGCGGCCGACGCGTATGTGTGGACAGGTCCTAGGTGAGGAGACATGGACGTGACGACGGACGCGGGCGCTCCCTGGCTGGTGGCCGGGCTCGGCAATCCGGGCCCCGAGTACGCCGCGAACCGGCACAACGTCGGTTTCATGGTGGCGGATCTGCTGGCGGAGCGGATCGGGGCACGGTTCAAGCGGCACGGCAAGGCGCAGGCGCAGGTGGTCGAGGGGCGGATCGGTCCGCCGGGGCCGGTCGGCCGGCGGGTGATCCTGGCGAAGCCGATGTCGTTCATGAACGTGTCGGGCGGGCCGGTGACGGCGTTGCGGGACTTCTACAAGGTGCCGGTCGGCAACATCGTCGCGATCCATGACGAGTTGGACATCGACTACGGCGTGCTGCGGCTGAAGCTGGGCGGTGGGGACAACGGGCACAACGGGCTGAAGTCGATCACGAAGTCGCTGGGTCCGGAGTATCACCGGGTGCGGTTCGGGATCGGCCGGCCGCCGGGGCGGATGCAGGTGGCGGATTTCGTGCTGCGGGACTTCGCGTCGGCGGAGCGCAAGGAGCTGGACTACTTCGTGGACCGGGCGGCGGACGCGGTGGAGGCTCTGGTGATCGAGGGTCTTGAGCGGGCGCAGAGCGCGTACAACTCCTGACTTGTCCGCTGATGGTTCGCGGGTGAGTTGACCGAGCGCGCAGGTATGGCCAATGATCCCGGCCATGCCTGCCTCTGCCGCCGCCCGTCCTCGTCAGGCCTCGTCAGCTCTGCTGCGGTTCGGCCGGATCGCGGGGATGGGGACGGTCACGGCACTGATCCTGATCGCGGGTGTGTGGGCGTCGTGGGGTACGGCGCAGTACGTGCTGCTGACCAAGGGGCGGGAGCAGGGCACGGTCGAGGTGACGCGGTGCGGCGGCGGTTCGTGCAGTGGGCCGTACTCGCCGGTGTCGGCGGGGTCGCAGGCGCGGGAGCGGGTGGTCGTCGAGGACTCGGTCGCCGTGGCGAAGGGCCGGACGTACTCGGTGGTGGTGAAGCCCGGCAGCGACGAGGTGGTGCGCTCGGGTCCGGCCGGGGTGCTGTACGCGTGGGTGCCGTTGGGCGGGGCGCTGCTGCTGGCGTCGGTGGTGGTGGCCGGTGGGTTGCGGCGCACGCGGGTGGCGTGGGGGATGGCGGGGGCGGGAGTGGCACTGCTCACGGCGGCGTTCTTCGCGGTGTGACGCCTCCGGCTGCTCTCCATCTGCTCCGGCTGCTTCTGCTGCTTCTGCTGCTTCTGCTGCTCCGGCGTACGACGTGAACGTGACGGTGCCCCCGTGCTCCTGGTGAGCGCGGGGGCACCGTCGTCGGTACGCCGGTTGCGGTCAGCCGGTGTTGCGCAGGCCCGCGGCGACGCCGTTGACCGTGAGGAGCAGGGCCCGGGCGAGCAGCGGGTCGGCTTCCTCGTTCGCGGCGGCGGCCTCGCGCTGGCGGCCGAGGAGGGCGACCTGGAGGTACGAGATCGGGTCGAGGTAGGCGTCGCGGATGGTGAAGGTCTGCTTGAGGACCGGGTCGGCGTCCAGCAGTTCGTTCTCGCCGGTGACGCGCAGGACTTCGGCGACGGTGAGTTCGTGCTCGGCCTTGATGGTGTCGAAGACGTGCTTGAGCTCGTCCGGCACGAGAGTGTCGACGTAGTGCTGGGCGATGCGCAGGTCGGTCTTGGCGAGGGTCATCTCGACGTTGGAGATGAAGTTGCGGAAGAAGTGCCACTGCTGGTGCATCTCATCGAGGACCGTGTCCCCTTCTTGCCGCAGGCCCGCCTCGCGCAGCGCCTTCAGCCCGGAGCCGACGCCGTACCAGCCGGGGACGATCTGCCGGGACTGGGTCCAGCCGAAGACCCACGGGATGGCGCGCAGTCCGTCGAGTGAGACGCCGGAGCCGGGGCGGCGGGAGGGCCGCGAGCCCAGGTGCAGGTCGGCGAGCTGGTCGACCGGCGTGGAGGCCAGGAAGTACGTCGGCAGGTCGGGGTCCTCGACCAGCTTGCGGTAGGCGGTGTGGGCCGCGTCGGAGACGACGTCCATCGCGGCGTCCCAGCGGGCGAGGGCCTCGTCGGACTGGCGGGGCGCGGTGTGCAGGGCGGAGGCCTGGAGGGTGGCCGCGACGGTCAGCTCCAGGTTCTCCCGGGCGAGGGCCGGGATGAGGTACTTGTCGGAAATGACCTCGCCCTGCTCGGTGACCTTGATCTCGCCCTCGAGGGTGCCCCAGGGCTGGGCGAGGATCGCGTCGTGGGTGGGGCCGCCGCCGCGGCCGACGGTGCCGCCGCGGCCGTGGAAGAGGCGCAGCCGCACGCCGTAGCGGTGGGCGACGTCGCGCAGACGCCTCTGCGCCCGGTGGATCTCCCACTGGCTGGTGGTGATGCCGCCGAACTTGGAGGAGTCGGAGTAGCCGAGCATGACCTCCTGGACGTCGCCGCGCAGGGCGACCAGACGCCGGTAGGAGGGGTCGGCGAGCAGGTCCTCCAGGATGGTGTCGGCGGCCTTCAGCTCGTCGGTGGTCTCCAGGAGCGGCACGATGCCGATCTTGGCCCAGCCGGCGTGCAGGTCGACGAGTCCGGCCTCGCGGGCCAGTACGGCTGCCGCGAAGACGTCGTCGGCACCCTGGCACATGGAGATGATGTAGGACTCGACGACCTCGGGTCCGAAGACCTCCAGGGCGCGCCTGATGGTCTGGAAGACGCCGAGGGTCTTCTCGCCGGGCGCGTCGACGGGGGCCGGGGTGGGGGCCAGGGGCCTGCGGGAGCGCAGTTCCTTCGCGAGGAGCTTGGCGCGGTACTCGCGGGGCATGTCGGCGTAGCGCCAGGATTCCTCGCCGAGCCGGTCGAAGAGCTGGCCGAGGGCGTGGTGGTGGGCGTCGGCGTGTTCGCGGACGTCCATGGTGGCGAGCTGGAGGCCGAAGGCGGCCAGGGTGCGGATGGTGCGGGCGAGGCGGCCGTCGGCGAAGAGGCTGCCGCGGTGTTCGCGCAGGGAGGTCTGGACGATGCGCAGGTCGCCGATGAGTTCGGCGGTGCCGAGGTAGTCGCGGCCGTCCTCGTGGGCGGTGCCCTTGGCGAGGCGCAGCTTGGTGTTCTCGAGCTTCTGCCGGATGCAGGTGGCCTTGAGCCGGTAGGGCTCCTCGGCGTTGAGCCGCTTGTAGCGGGGGCTGATCTCGGGGAGCCGGTCGAGGTCGGCCTGGAGGGAGGCCAGGAGCTCCTCCGTCGCCCCCGCGTAGCGGATGGAGTTGGAGAGGAAGCCCCGCAGCTCGTCGATCATCTCCAGGGCGTCGTTGATGCCGTGCTCGTGCTGGAGGATCAGGACGTCCCAGGTGACCTGGGGGGTGACGTTGGGGTTGCCGTCGCGGTCGCCGCCGATCCAGGTGCCGAAGGTGAGGGGGCGGGTGTCGTCGGGGAGCTTGACGCCGGCGCGCTCCAGTTCGGCGGTGAGGTCTTCGAGGACGTCGCCGACGGCGCCCGCGTGGAGTTCGTCGAGGTAGTAGATGGCGTTGCGGGCCTCGTCGGCGGGCTCGGGGCGTACGACGCGCAGTTCGTCGGTCTGCCAGACGAGGTCGATGTTCTCGGCGAGGCGGGTGTCGAGGCGGCGGCGGTCGGACTCGTTGACCGGGGTGTCCAGGAGGGCGGCGATGCGGCGCAGCTTGTTGAGGACGGAGCGGCGGGCGGCCTCGGTGGGGTGCGCGGTGAAGACGGGGCGCACGTTGAGGTTGCGAACGGTCTCGCGCAGGTGCTCGGGGTCGGCGTCCTTGAGGCGGTCGGCGGTGCGGGCGAGCAGTCCGCCTTCGGCGGCGCGCTTGGCGCCCAGTTCGCGGCCTCGGTGGACCTGTTCGGTGACGTTGGCGAGGTGGAAGTAGGTGGAGAAGGCGCGGACCAGCTTGGCCGCCGTCTCCAGTTCCGTGCCGCTTAGCAGTTCGGCGGCGGCCTCGCCGTCCTCGCGGGTGAGTCGGCGTACCTTCTCGACGAGTTCCAGCAGCTCGGGGCCTTCCTGCCGGACGAGGGTCTCTCCGAGGAGGTCACCCAGTCGGCGGATGTCGGCGCGCAGCTCGCTGCTGGTCGTCGTGGTGGTCTGGTCGTCGGCACTGCTCACAGGTGCGGCTCCTTGCAGTGTTGAAGCTCGTCTGGAGGGAACCCGGACGGCCGTCTCACGCGGCGGGCGCCGCTTACCGGGCCGGACGTCCGGGAAGTAATCAGAGCGGACCGCGCTGTCCGACCGGTTTCCAGGATAGGTGTCGGCCGGGACGCGCAGGCTCTGGGGCTCTTGCCGCGCGGCCACGCACTGCCATACTTACGTCGCCGTAGGTTACGGAACCGTAGGAAACCGTGCATTGGTTCCAGAAGCCCGGCAGCCGGACAAACGGACACCCCGACCCCACCCTCGACCCCACAGGGGACACGCATGACCACGAGTTCCGATGTGATCCCAGACGCTCCGCAGCCGCGCCCCGACGGCGGCCCGGCGCCCTCCGCCACGCTGGGTGGTGAGCAGAAGCGGTCGCTGGAGCAGATCACGCTGCTGCTGTTCATCACCGTTCCGTTCCTCGCGCTGGTGGCGGCGGTGCCGCTGGCGTGGGGGTGGGGCGTGAGCTGGGTGGATCTGGGGCTGCTGGTCTTCTTCTACTTCCTGGGCTGCCACGGCATCACCATCGGCTTCCACCGTCACTTCACCCATGGTTCCTTCAAGGCGAAGCGGCCGTTGAAGATCGCGCTGGCGATCGCGGGCTCGATGGCGGTGGAGGGGCCGCTGGTGCGCTGGGTGGCCGACCACCGCAAGCACCACAAGTTCTCCGACGACGAGGGCGACCCGCACTCGCCGTGGCGGTACGGCGAGACGGTGCCGGCCCTGATGAAGGGCCTGTGGTGGGCGCACATCGCCTGGATGTTCGACGAGGAGCAGACGCCGCAGGACAAGTACGCGCCGGATCTGATCAAGGACCCGGCGCTGCGCGCGATCTCCCGGCAGTTCATCCTGTGGACCCTGGTGTCGCTGGCCCTGCCGGCGCTGATCGGCGGGCTGGCCACGATGTCCTGGTGGGGGGCGTTCACCGGGTTCTTCTGGGGTTCACTCGTGCGGGTGGCCCTGCTGCACCACGTGACCTGGTCGATCAACTCGATCTGCCACGCCGTGGGCAAGCGCCCCTTCAAGTCGCGGGACCGCTCGGGCAACGTGTGGTGGCTGGCGGTGCTGTCCTGCGGTGAGTCCTGGCACAACCTGCACCACGCGGATCCGACGTCGGCGCGGCACGGGGTGATGCGCGGGCAGGTGGACTCCTCCGCCCGGCTGATCCGCTGGTTCGAGCGGCTGGGGTGGGCGTACGACGTGCGGTGGCCGTCACGCTCGCGTATCGATTCGCGCCGCAACACGGATCAGGACGGTGCCCGCCGCCGGAAGGAGACGGCGAAGGCTGCATGATTGACGCCGTGGCGACCGACTCCAGCAGCACCCCAAGCAACGATAAGCCGCGGCGCGCACGTCGCACCCGGATGACCGGTGCCGAGCGCCGCCAGCAGTTGCTGGAGATCGGCCGCACCCTCTTCGCGGCGAAGGGTTTCGAGGGCACGTCGGTGGAGGAGATCGCGGCGAAGGCCGGGGTGTCCAAGCCGGTGGTGTACGAGCACTTCGGCGGCAAGGAGGGGCTGTACGCGGTGGTCGTGGACCGTGAGATGCGGCGGCTGCTCGACATGGTGACCGGCTCGCTGACGGCGGGGCATCCGCGGGAGCTGTGCGAGCAGGCGGCCTTCGCGCTCCTGGACTACATCGAGGAGTACACGGACGGGTTCCGCATCCTGGTCCGCGACTCCCCCATCCCCCAGTCGACGGGTACCTTCGCCTCCCTCATCTCGGACATCGCCACCCAGGTGGAGGACATCCTGGGCCGCGAGTTCAAGAGCCGCGGCTTCGACGCCAAGCTGGCGCCGCTGTACGCGCAGGCGCTGGTCGGCATGGTGGCGCTGACCGGCCAGTGGTGGCTGGACGTGCGCAAGCCGAAGAAGGCGGAGGTGGCGGCGCACCTGGTGAACCTGGCGTGGCACGGCCTGGACGGCCTGGAGCCGAAGCCGCGGCTGATAGGGCATCGCAAGAGCTAGCGCGTCGACAGCGCGGAACGGAACACATGCAGCCGCTACGCGGAGTCACCGTCGTCTCGCTGGAGCAGGCGATCGCCGCTCCCTACGCCAGCCGTCAGCTCGCCGATCTCGGCGCCCGGGTCATCAAGGTGGAGCGTCCCGGGGCGGGGGACTTCGCCCGGGCGTACGACACCCGGGTGCGGGGTCTGAGTTCGCACTTCGTGTGGGTCAACCGCAACAAGGAGTCCCTCACGCTGGACTTCAAGGATCCGCGGGGTCTGGAGCTGCTGCGCCGGCTGATCGCGGACGCCGACGTCTTCCTGCAGAACCTGGCGCCGGGCGCCGCGGCCCGGGCCGGACTGGGTGCCGAGGAGCTGCGGGCCGGGCATCCGGAGCTGATCGTGTGCGACATCTCCGGCTACGGCGCGCCGGGACCGTACGAGGGCCGCAAGGCGTACGACCTGCTGGTGCAGTCCGAGGCGGGGCTGCTGTCGGTCACGGGCGCGGCGGCCGACATGGCCAAGGTGGGCATCCCGGTGTCGGACATCGCCGCCGGGATGTACGCGTACAGCTCGATCCTCGGCGCGCTGCTGGAACGCGGCCGGACGGGGCGGGGCGCGCAGCTGGACGTGTCGATGCTGGAGGCCACGGTGGAGTGGATGGGCTTCCCCCTCTACTACTCGTTCGAGGGGGCCGAGCCGCCGCCGCGGGCGGGCGCGGCGCACGCGACGATCTATCCGTACGGGCCGTTCACGGCGGGTGACGGCAAGGTCGTGATGATGGCGGTGCAGAACGAGCGCGAGTGGCGCGGCTTCTGCACTGGCTTCCTGGACCGGCCGGAGCTGGCCGGGCACCCCGACTACGCCACCAACGCGGACCGCAACGCGCACCGGGAGGCGCTGGGCGGCCTGATCGCGGCCCGGTTCGCGGAGCTGACGAGTTCCGCGGCGATCGAGCTGCTGGGGGCGGTGCCGGTGGCCAACGCGCGGGTGAACTCGCTGGCCGAGGTGTGGGACCACCCGCAGCTGGCCGCGCGCGGGCGCCTGCACGAGGTGCCGACGCCGGTGGGTCCCGTGCCGGCGCTGGCCCCGCCCGGCCCGACGGGGGACGCGCCCCGCATGGAGGCGGTACCGGCGCTGGGCGAGCACACCCGGGCGGTACTCGGCGGTCTTGGCCTGTCCGGCGAGGCCATCGACGCGCTGGTCGCGCAGGGCGTGGCGTGAGCGTGGCCGGCTGCCGCCGGGGTCAGGGGCTCGGGTCCGGTTCCAGGAGCTCCAGGCGGTTGCCGACGGGGTCCGCGCAGTAGAAGCGGCGGTGGCCGGGCAGGGCGTCGTCCCAGGTGACGGGCGTGCCGTGGGCCTCCAGCCGGGCGGCGTACGCCTCGATTCCGGTGACGCGCAGTCCGGGGTGGGCCTTGCGTGCGGGCCGGAAGCCGTTCGTCTCGATGCCCAGGTGGAGCTGGACCGGGCCGGCGCCGAACCAGCAGCCGCCGCGGGCGGCGAGCACGGGCGGCTTGGGGATCTCGGTCATGCCGAGGACGCCGGTGTAGAAGGCGCGCAGTCGCTCCTCGGAGCCGGGCGGTGCGGCGAGCTGCACGTGGTCGATGCCGGCGATCACCGCTGCGTCGTCCTCTCCGGCTTGCGGGCGACGGCGAAGACGCGGCGGAAGGGGAAGGGGGTGCCGTGCGCCTTGGCCGGATAGGCGGCGCGCAGCACGTTCCGGTACTCCTCGACGAACGCGTCGCGGGCCTCGGGGTCGTCGTCGAGCGCGTCGAGTACGGGCCGCAGTCCCGTGCCCTTCACCCAGTCGAGGACGGCGTCCTCGCCGGGCAGCAGGTGGACGTACGTCGTCTCCCACACGTCGGCGGTGCAGCCGGTGTCCGTGAGGTGGGCGAGGTAGGCCTCGGGGGTGAGGACGGCGTCGTCGTGGCGCAGGACGCCGGTGAGGCGACCCCGCCAGCGCCGGGAGCCGGCGAGTTCGCGCATCAGGCGGTGGCTGGGGGCGTCGAAGTTGCCGGGCACCTGGAGGGCGAGGGTGCCGCCGGGCGCGAGCCGGTCGATCCAGTCGGGGAAGCGGTCGGCATGGCCGGGGATCCATTGGAGGGTGGCGTTGCTGACGAGGAGGTCGCACGGTTCGGCGGGGGTCCAGGTGCGGGCGTCGGCGGGGGCGAAGTCGAGGTGGCCGCCGCCGGGGGTGGGGCCGGCGTGCTGCCGGGCGCGTTCGAGCATCTGGGGCGAGTTGTCGTAGCCGGTGATGCGGGCGGCGGGCCAGCGGTCGGCGAGCAGGACGGTGACGTTGCCGGGGCCGCAGCCGAGGTCGACGATGCGGGGCGGGTCCGCGGGGAGGTCCTGGACCCGGGCGAGGAGGTCGGTGAAGGGGCGGGCGCGGTGGCCGGCGTGGCGCAGGTACTGGGCGGGGTCCCAGGTGGGGGCGGTGGCGGGCATGGAGCCTCCAGGAGGTGGCCGTACGGGACGGGTACCCAGCGTCACCCCGAAACTCTCTCGACGTCAAGACAGTTGACCTCAAGAGACTTCACGTCGACACAACCACTACACTGATCGCCATGGAGGACGAGGTCGATCGGCTGGTCGCAGCGTGGCGCCGGGAGCGCCCGGACCTCGACGTGGAACCACTCGAGGTGCTGAGCCGCGTCAGCAGGCTGGCCCGGCACCTGGACCGCGCACGCCGGCTGGCCTTCTCCGAACACCAGCTGGAGCCCTGGGAGTTCGACGTGCTGACGGCGCTGCGCCGCGCGGGCACCCCGTACCAGCTCTCTCCGGGACAGCTCCTCACCCAGACCCTGGTCACCTCGGGCACGATGACCAACCGTATCGACCGGCTCGCGAAGAAGGGCCTGGTGGAGCGCCTGCCCGACCCCAGCGACCGGCGCGGCGTCCTGGTCCGGCTCACGGACGAGGGCCGGGACCGCGCCGACCAGTCACTGGCGGGCCTGCTCGCCCAGGAGCGCGCGATCCTGGGCGAACTCTCCCGCGCCCAGCGCAGCGAACTGGCGGCCCTGCTACGCCAGCTGACCGCCCCGTTCGACAACATCCCCGGCTGAGGGCCGATCCAGATCGGCCGGCCCCACCCCGGCCCTGCGGGCCAGCGCGACGGCGGCCAGGGTGGAGTGGACACCCAGCTTGCCCAGCACGTTCTGCATGTGGGTGCGCACCGTGTGCGGGGACAGATACAACCGCTCCGCGACCGCCTTGCGCCCCAGCCCGGCGACCATGCAGCGCAGCACCTCGCGCTCGCGCGGGGTCAGCGACTCCACCAGCATCTCGCTCTCGGTGCGGTGCTTGCGGGCGGCGGTCAGCTCGCGCAGGACGCCGGTGAGCAGCGCGGGCGGCAGATGCGTCTCGTCGCGCAGCACACCCCGGATCACACTGAGCAGCCGCGACAGCGAGCAGTCCTTGGCCACCCACCCCGAGGCCCCGGCCCCGAGCGCGAGGGCCGCCCGCCGGGGGTCGTCCTTCTCGGCGAGGACGACGATCCGCACGCTCGGCTGCCCCGACCGCACCCCGGCGACCAGGGAGATACCGTCAACCAGCCCGTCCTCGTTGCCGTCCCGCACGGGCACGGCGGGCCGGGTGCCGGGCACGTGGCCGCCCAGATCGGCGTCGACGAGCAGGACGTCGAAGCGCCGTCCCTCGGACGCGGCCCGCTCCAGGCAGCGCAGGGCGGCCGGACCGCTGCCGGCCGCGGAGACGTCGACGTCGGGCTCGGCGGCCAGTGCGGCGGCGAGCGACTCGGCGAAGATGCGATGGTCGTCGACGACCAGGACTCGGATACGAACCACGGCAGTTCCACACCCCCTCCCCCGAGCTCCGCGCGGAGCAGGGGATACCCATCGTCTGTCCGTCCTCGGATGACGGCACCGGCACGGGTACGACGCCCAGGGCCCCGCATCCAGCTGTGCTGTTGTGCTCGGTACTCCGGGACGGGTAGCCGCAGCCGCACGGCCGCCGCCGTGCGGTGACCGCTCCCCCCCGCCCCGGGCGTCGTACCCGGCTGTCTCGCCCCCTGAACGGCACCGGCCCCCACCGGTGCTGTTCATCAGAGTACGGGCGGGCGCCGGGAGCGGAAGGTTATTTGCAGAACTGACTGCCCGGCGCGTTTATGGTGAGCCGCATGTTTCGTCTTGTGACAGAAGTCGACAAACAACGGCGCGATCTGCTGCGCACCCGGCTGCGGGAGACGAACACGGCGGCGTCCTCGATCCTGCGTTCCCTGCGCGGAACCCCTCACGAACGCGAATTCCCGCTGCACGTCTGGGTGCTGGACGAGACCGGAGCCCTGGCGGGCGGCCTGGTCGGCCACACCTGGGCGACCTGGCTCCACGTGACCTACCTCTGGGTCGCCGACGGCTGCCGGGGCTCGGGCCTGGGCTCCGCCCTCCTCGACGAGGCGGAACGCACGGCCCGCACCGAACGGGCCTGCGCGGCCGCCCGCGTGGAGACCTGGGACTTCCAGGCCCCGGGCTTCTACACGAAGCGCGGCTACGACGTGGTGTGCGTGATCCCCGACTACCCGCCGGGGATCACGGAGTACACGCTGGTGAAGCGGTTGGCCTGAGAAGGCCCCGGACCGTGGCGGGGGAAGCCACGGCCCGGGGCCGGTCTGTGGGGCGGGGTGGGTGTCAGAGCTGCCCGGTGACCTTCTGGACGGCCTTGAGGGCGAGGTCGGGGCGGTCGGTGTGGATGTAGTGGCCGCTGCCCTTGGCGGTCGTCAGCTCGCTGTGGGTGGAGATCTTGAGCCACTCGTTCTGGCCCTTGGCCCACATCTCCTCCAGGGCGGGGCCGTACTCGGGGACCTCGGCGTACTGGGACTCGTGCTTGAGGATCTCCACGGGGAGGTCTCCGGCGGAGTGGACGGGGCCGTCGGCGATGACGAACTGCTCCGGGTTCTGCCCCTCGTTGGCGGCGATGGCGCCGTCGCGGACCTGGGTTGCCGGGCCGGTGGCGTCGGCGGGGATGGTGCGGTTCATGTCGCGGGTGAGGTGGGGGACGGTGGCGTCGAGGAGGACCAGGCCCTTGACGCGGTCGGCGTGGTCGGGGGTGTAGCGGGCGGCGATGTAGCCGCCCAGGGAGTGGCCGGCCAGGACGACGGGGCGGTCGCCGGCCAGGTGGTCGAGGACCTTGGTGAGCAGGACACCGGTGTCGTTGACGGTCTGCAGGCTGCCCGCCTCGGGCTTGTCGCTCTTGCCCTCGCCGAGGCGGTCGTAGGAGCAGACGCGGGAGGTCTTGCTGAGGGACTTCTGGAGCGCGGCCATGTTGTCCAGGCCCTCGCCGCCGCCGGCCATCAGCATCACCAGGGGCTCGTCGGCATCCGTGCGGCCGGAGCAGGAGACGTTGACCGAGTGGCCGTCGATCCGGATCTTCTTCGTGCCGGTGAAGGAGGCTCCCGCCGAGGCCTTGTCCTTGCCGTCGGAGTCGTCCTTGCCGAACTCCTCGTTGAGGACGAGTCCCGCGCCGGCCACGGTGCAGACGACGGCGATGGCGGCGATCGCCTTGGCGAAGGTGCGGAACATGGGGGGCCTCCAGCAGGCAAGGGTGGGGTACGGATCGGCTACTCGGGGGTTTCTCGGGGCTTGTTCCCGGGGTCTGTCTCAGCCGGCCTGGCGTTCCCGGCGACTGATGAAAACTCTATGGATCCGGCCGCCCCGGATCGTCACCCCGCGGTGGACACCTGCGCGTAGCTCCCCCGGGGGACAGCGGTCGGCGCGTCCGCTGACCCCGCCCGTCAGACCTCGACCTCGACCGTGACGGCGAGGGCCGCGCGCCCGGTGACCCGCAGGGGAATGTGCGCCGAGGGGTTCAACGACCCGTTGACGGCCGCCATCGCGGCCTGGAGGTCGGTCGGTGCCGGACCGGCGAGCAGGTCGAAGCCCGCGTCCACCGCCGCGCGGATTCCCGCTGCCGAGCAGGTGAAGGCCAGCACGCGGTCGTGCGTCGCGTGGTCGACGTGCAGCTCGACGGTCTCGTTGGCGTGGGCGGCCCGCAGGAACTCCTGGACGTCCCCTTCACCGAGCAGCATGCCGACGTCCAGGTCGAAGTCCGTCAGCGGAAGCAGCAGCGAGGCGCGGAGGAAGCCCGCGTGCGCGTCGAGGTACAAGGACGCACCCGAGTCGGCGATCGCCTCGCCCAGGTCGTACAGGTCCGCGCGCAGGTCGGGTGTCAGGCGGACCACGATCGCGGCCCGGTCGCCGACCCCGACGTAGGCCACCGTCCTGTCCTTGGTGAACAGGCTGTGCGGCAGGTGGGAGTCCACCGGTCCGGTGCCGGCGGGCCAGCTCGCGCGGGTCTGCTCAGTGACCCGGTCGGTGAAGCTCCGCGCGGTGATCGGCGGCAGTTGCCGCTCGCCCAGCAGCAGCCCCGCCCGCCGGAACGGCCCGGCGGGCGACGAGGCGTCGAACACGGAGAACGCGATCGGGCCCGGTTTCTGCGCATCCGACTTCTGCGCATCCGGCTCCCGCGCATCCGGCTTCTTCGAACGTCGCCACCACGCCATGCCACCCCACTACCCACGCCGCCCGGACGTCACCCCACCCGGCGCGCCCCCGCCGAAGGCACCGCCTCGAACACGCGCGGGGTCTTGAAGCCGGCCGCCGCGAAGGCGTCCTCGACCGCCTTGGTGACGGTGTCCACGTCGGCGGCCTCGGCCAGGACGATCGCCGAGCCGCCGAAGCCGCCGCCGGTCATGCGGGCGCCGAGGGCGCCGGAGGCGAGGGCGGTGTCGACGACCAGGTCCAACTCGGGGCAAGAGATGCGGAAGTCGTCGCGCAGGGAGGCGTGGCCCTCGACGAGGACGGGGCCGATGGCGCGGGTGTCACCGGACTTCAGGAGCCCCACCACCCGCTCGACGCGCTCGTCCTCCGTGACGACGTGCCGGACCAGACGGCGTACCTCCTCCTCGTCACCGAGGCGTTCCAGCGCCGCGTCCAGGTCGGCGTAGGGCACGTCGCGCAGCGCGTCGACGCCGAGCAGCGCGGCGCCCTTTTCGCAGCCGGCGCGGCGCTTGCCGTACTCGCCCTCGCTGTGGGAGTGCTTGACGCGGGTGTCGACGACGAGCAGGCGCATGCCCTCGGCGGCGAGGTCGAAGGGGATCTGCTGCTGGGAGAGGTCGCGGGTGTCGAGGAAGAGGGCGTGGCCCGCCTCGCAGCAGGCGGACGCGGTCTGGTCCATGATGCCGACGGGGGCGCCGACGTAGACGTTCTCCGCGCGCTGGCACAGGCGGGCCAGCTGCCAGCCGCGCAGCCCGAGGGCGTACAGGTCGTTCAACGCCAGCGCCACGACGACCTCCAGGGCCGCCGAGGACGAGAGTCCCGCGCCCGACGGGACCGTCGAGGCCAGGTGGACGTCGGCGCCGGTCAGCTCGTGGCCCGCCTCGCGCAGCGCCCAGACGACGCCCGAGGGGTACGCGGTCCAGGTCTTGTCCGAGCCGGGGGTCAGGTCGGCCACGCGCAGCTCGACCGGGTCGGCCGCGATGTCGGCCGAGTGCAGCCGCAGGATGCCGTCGTCACGCCGGGAGACGGCCGCGACGGCCGTGTGCGGCAGGGCGAACGGCATGACGAAGCCGTCGTTGTAGTCGGTGTGCTCGCCGATGAGGTTGACCCGGCCCGGCGCCGCCCACACCCCTTCGGGGTCCGCCCCGTACAGCTCCCGGAACCGCTCGCCGACGGTTTTGGCTACAGCCTCGCCCATGCCCTGACCCCTCACCCTTCGTCAAGTCCTAGCCCGCGCGCCGCTGCGCGAACTCCCACGCGTCCGCCACGATCCCCGCGAGGTCCGCGCGGGACGGGTTCCAGCCCAGTTTCTCGCGGGCGGTGTCCGCGGACGCCACCAGGACCGCCGGGTCGCCGCCCCGGCGGGGGGCCACGACCTCGGGGATCGGGTGTCCCGTCACCCTGCGGACGGTTTCGACGACCTCGCGGACCGAGAAGCCGTTGCCGTTGCCCAGGTTGCAGATGAGGTGCTCGCCGGGCCGGGCCGCGGCCAGGGCGAGCAGGTGGGCCTCGGCCAGGTCGGCGACGTGGATGTAGTCGCGCACGCAGGTGCCGTCCGGCGTCGGGTAGTCGTCGCCGAAGACGGAGATCGCGTCGCGCCCGCCCTGCGCCACCTGGAGGACCAGCGGGATCAGATGCGACTCGGGGTCGTGGCGCTCGCCGTACTGCCCGTATGCGCCCGCGACGTTGAAGTACCGCAGGGAGACCGCGCCCAGCCCGTGGGCCGCCGCCTCACCGGTGATCATGTGGTCGACGGCCAGCTTCGAGGCGCCGTACGGGTTCGTCGGCCGTGTCGGCGCGGTCTCGACGATCGGCACCTCCTCGGGCTCGCCGTAGGTGGCGGCCGTGGAGGAGAAGACGAGCCGGCGCACGCCCGCCGTGCGCATGGCCTCCAGCAGGGCCATGGTGCCGCCGACGTTGTTGTCCCAGTACTTCTCGGGCTTGACGACCGACTCGCCGACCTGGGAGAAGGCCGCGAAGTGCAGGACGCCGTCGAAGGAGGCGTCCAGCCATTTGGCGGCGTCGCGGATGTCGCCCTCGATGAACGAGGCACCGGCGGGCACGCCCTCGCGGAAACCCGTCGAGAGGTTGTCGAGGACGACGACCTCGTGGCCGGCCTCCACCAGATGCTGGGCGACGACGCTGCCGACGTAACCGGCCCCGCCCGTCACCAGGTACTTCCCGCTCATGAACTCGCTACCTCTCGCAGTCGCTCGGCCGCGCGCTCCGGGGGCACGTCGTTGATGAACACGTTCATGCCGGACTCGGAGCCCGCGAGGAACTTCAGCTTGCCGGACGTACGGCGGATGGTGAAAAGCTCCAGGTGCAGCGCGAAGTCGTCCCGCGTCACGCCGTCGAACTCCTCCAGCTGCCCGAACGGGGCCTGGTGCCAGGCCGCGATGTAGGGCGTCGGAGGCTCACCCTCGCCGAAGATCCGGTCGAAGCGCCTCAACAGTTCCAGATAGATCTGGGGAAACTCTGTGCGCGCCGCCTCGTCAAGACCGAGCAGGTCGGGGACGCGCCGCTTGGGGTAGAGGTGCACCTCGTACGGCCAGTGCGCGGCGTACGGCACGAAGGCGACCCAGTGTTCACCCTCGAGGACGACCCGCTCACCGGCCAGTTCCTCCGTCAGGACGGCGTCGAACAGGTTCTCCCCGCCGGTCGCGTCCTTGTGGGCGGCGAGTGAACGGAGCATCAGGGCGGTGCGGGGGGTGGTGAACGGGTAGGCGTAGATCTGCCCGTGCGGGTGACCCAGCGTCACTCCGATCTCGGCGCCCCGGTTCTCGAAGCAGAACACCTGTTCAACGGAGGGCAGATGGGACAGCTCGGAGGTGCGGTCCGTCCAGGCGTCGAGCACGAGCCGGGCCTGCTCCTCGCTCAGATCGGCGAACGAGGCGTCGTGGTCGGAGGTGAAGCAGACGACCTCGCAGCGGCCGGAGTCGCCGGCCAGCGAGGGGAAACGATTCTCGAAGACCACCACGTCGTACGACGAGTCCGGGATCTCGCTCAGCCGCTCACCCTGCGAGGGGCACAGCGGGCACTGGTCGGCCGGCGGGTGGTAGGTGCGGCCCTGCCGGTGCGAGGCGATGGCGACGGAGTCGCCGAGCAGCGGGTCGCGGCGGACCTCGGAGGTGGTGACGGTCCGCTCCAGCGGACGGCGGTCCACGGCGTCCCGCACGGTGTCGTCGCGCAGGTCGTAGTAGACGAGCTCACGACCGTCGGCCAGCCGGGTCGAGGTCTTCTTCACTGCCGCACTCCTCTACACCACCAAGGACAACCACCAACCACCCAACACAATCAAACATAACACATCACAACCGACCACCCACGCCGCTCATCACAATCAAACAAAGAACATCACCAGAAGTGTTCAATTACTGAACGCGGAGGCGTAGGTTCCGCTCCGGATCAGTTCGCGAACGAAGCGAGTGCTTAATGCAAACCCCCACAAGCCCCACATACCTAGCCGCAGAGCTTCGACTCCCCACCAACTGGCTCGACTACACGATCCTCGGGATCTACTTCCTGGTCGTCCTGGGCATCGGCTTCGCCGCCCGCCGTTCGGTCAAGACCAGCCTGGACTTCTTCCTGTCCGGCCGCTCACTGCCCGCCTGGGTCACCGGCCTCGCCTTCGTCGCGGCCAACCTGGGCGCCACCGAGATCCTCGGCATGGCCGCCAACAGCGCCCAGTACGGCGTCTACACGACCCACTGGTACTGGATCGGCGCCATCCCGGCGATGGTCTTCCTGGGCCTGGTGATGATGCCGTTCTACTACGGCTCGAAGGTCCGCTCGGTCCCGGAGTTCCTGCTCCTCCGCTTCGACAAGGCCTCCCACCTGCTCAGCTCGGCCCTGTTCGCCGTAGCCGCCATCCTGATCGCGGGCGTGAACCTCTACGCCCTCGCGATCGTCGTCGAGGCGCTCCTCGGCTGGCCGGAGTGGGTGGCCATCGTGGTGGCCGGCTTCTTCGTCCTGGCGTACATCACCCTCGGAGGCCTCTCCTCGGCCATCTACAACGAGGTCCTCCAGTTCTTCGTGATCCTGGCCGGTCTCATCCCGGTCACCATCCTGGGCCTGAAGAAGGTCGGCGGCTGGGACGGCCTGTCCGACTCCCTCTCCCAGTCTCACGGCTCCGACTTCATGACGGCGTGGGGCGGTACGGGCATCGGCAGCGAGAACCCGCTGGGCGCCAACTGGCTGACCATCGTCCTGGGCCTGGGCTTCGTCCTGTCCTTCGGCTACTGGACGACGAACTTCGCCGAGGTGCAGCGCGCCCTGTCCGCGAAGAACCTCTCGGCGGCCCAGCGCACCCCTCTCATCGCCGCCTTCCCGAAGATCTTCATCGTCTTCGTGGTGATGATCCCCGGCCTGGTCGCCGCGGTCCTGGTCCCGAAGATCGGCACGCCCGGCTCGGACCTCCAGTACAACGACGCCATCCCGTACCTGATGCAGCAGCTGCTGCCCAACGGTGTCCTCGGCATCGCGGTGACGGGCCTGCTGGCCGCGTTCATGGCCGGCATGGCGGCGAACATCTCCTCCTTCAACACCGTCTTCACCACCGACATCTGGCAGAAGTACGTGGTGAAGGACCGCGAGGACGGCTACTACGTCCGCTTCGGCCGCCTGATCACGGTGATCGGCGTCCTCGCCTCCATCGGCACGGCGTTCCTGGCCTCGTCGTTCTCCAACATCATGAGCTACCTCCAGACGCTCTTCTCCTTCTTCAACGTCCCGATGTTCGTGGTCTTCATCATCGGCATGTTCTGGAAGCGCGCGTCGATGAAGTCCGGCTTCTGGGGCCTGGTCGCGGGCACGACCGCCGCGATGGTGAACTACTTCGTCATCTACAAGCAGGGCATCATCGACATCCCCTCCGACCAGGGCGCCAACTTCGTCTCCGCGATCGCGGGCTTCGTCGCCGGCGCGGTGGTCATGGTCGCCGTGTCCCTGTTCACCGCCCCGAAGCCCACCACCGAGCTCCAGGGCCTGGTCTACGGCACCACCTCCCCCGGCATGACGGAGGCACCCGCCAAGGGCGACGACGCGTGGTACCGCAAGCCGGCGCTGCTGGGCTGGGGCGCGGTCGTACTGGCCGCCGCCTGCTACATCCCGTTCTCGTTCTGATCGCGGGAGGATTGAGAGAACATGTCTGATTCCTACTCCGACAAGAACCTCCAGGACGAGGTCTCCGAGCTGGAGACCAAGTCCGTCACCGCCGCGCGTCTCTTCGACATCCGGCGGATCATCGGCGGGCTGTTCGTGGTCTACGGCGTCATCGTGACGATCGCGGGCTTCGTGGCGTCCGACGACGACATCGACAAGGCGCAGGGGGTGAACATCAACCTGTGGACCGGTCTGGCGATGCTGGTCCTCGGCGTCTTCTTCCTGGCCTGGCTGAAGCTACGGCCGACTGCTCCGCCGCCGCCACCGCTGGAAGAGGCCCCGAAGGAGTGACGGTCCGCGCCTGACGCCGACGGCTGGTCCGGCGCGGGGGTGGGTGCGGGGCGGGCGGTGACGCAGCCCGGCGTAGCGGGGTGCCGCTGCGCCCACCCGTGCCGCCCTGGGGGTACCTCCCAGGCCGTTCAGGCACTGGGGGAGGCACGACTGCCCGCAGCTGGGGGGCGTGGGCGGAAGCGAGGCGGCGGGTTGGCCGCGTACGGCGGGAAGGGGTCGTGTCGGGGGGTGTCCGCCCGCAGCGGTTGGCGCGTCAACGCGTCCCGCATCTGTGGCCGACCGATTCCGCGCCGTTCCGAGGACGGACACCCCCCGGCGCGGCACCGACCCACCACCGAACCGAACGCGCTACGCGCACCCCCACCCACCCCGCACAGGCCGCCGCAGGCACCCCGCACCCCCACCGAACCCGCACAGGCCGCCGCAGGCACCCCCGCCCAACCGCCGAACCCGCACAGGCCGCCGCAGGCACCCCCGCTCAACCGCCGGAGGCACCCGCCCGATCCAGCAACCCCGTCCGCGCAGCCAGCGCGGCCGCCTCCAACCGCGACCCCACGCCCAGCTTCATCAGCACGCGCTGGACATGCGTACGCGCCGTCGACGGAGCGATCCCCATCCCGGCCGCGATCAGCCGCGTGTCCTCACCGTCCGCGACCCGCACCAGCACCTCCACCTCCCGCGGCGTGAGCATCTGCAACAGCCGCTGCCCCTCGTCGTCCGGTTGGGCAGCCGGGTTCAGCAGCTCACCGAACGCCCCCTGCAACAACGCGGGCGCCACCGCCGCCTCCCCAGCCCGCGCCTTCATGATCGCCCGCTCGACGCCCTCTATGCGCTCGTCGTGCCGGACGTACCCCGACGCCCCCGCCGCGAACGCCGCCGCGATCCCGCGAGGGCTCGGCACCGGCCCCAGCACCAGCACCGCCACCTGCGGACGCTCCCGCTTGACCCGCACCACCGGATCGAAGATCCCCGGCTCGGCCGGCGCCGCCGTCCCCAGCAGGCACACCTCCGGCGCCCGGCTGATCACCAGCTCCGCCGCCCCCGCGGCCGGCGCCGCCGCGGCCAGCACCCGGTGCCCCCTCAGCTTCAGCGCCGAGGCCAGCGCCTCGGCGTGCAATCGGTGATCGTCGACCACCATGAGCCGTACTCCCATGGAGCAACCCCCCAGTCACCCGGTCCCGGCATGCATGCCCCCGGCATGAACCCGGAAGCTACACGCTTGCCGGACCTCGCGCTGCCCCTACCGGCGAGAACCGCCCCGGATCGCCGAAATCCCCCGCAATACACCCCCGCCGCACCCACCGAAACGGCCCCGCCCCTCAACGAGGGACGGGGCCGCGACGGACACCCAGGACACGACGGCGAGACGCGAGACGGACGGGATCAGCCGCTGGTGCCGAACCCGATCGCCAGGTACTCCTTCTCGTCCGCGCTGGTCGGCTCGCTGGCGTACACCTGCGACATGTACAGGTGCCCCTGCGAGTAGAGAAGCTCGGAGTAGTCCGGCGACATGCTGGACTCCACGTCCCGCACCGCCTCCGTCGCCGGGTTCTCCAGCAGCGTGGTCTGCTTGAACGTGGCGCCGTCGATGCTCACGACCTGCCCGCCCTTGTCGTACGGCGGCCGCTTGTAGGCGATCACGTTGCCGCCGTCCATGCGCAGCGGGGTGATCGTGTAGTCCTCGCCGGAGTCCGCGCGCTGCCCGGTCTGCTTGCCGGTGGTCAGGTCGAAGGCGACCACCTCGTTGGCCTGGCTGTAGGACTCGCCGCTGCCCTCGTGCTCCTCGGTCGCGATGTAGAGCTTGCCGTTGCCGGCCGCGAGCCCCTTGCAGCTCTCGGTCTTGCTGATGCTGTCGCAGCGGGCCGCGAACTGGTCGCCGGGCGCGGAGATGCGGGTGAGCAGCTTGCCGGTCTTGTTGTCGATGGAGAAGAAGTCCGAGATGCCGCTGCCGTCACCGGCGGAGTCGCCGACGTCGGCGGCCACGACCAGCGGGTCCGTCGACACGACGCCCGCGTACTCGATGCCCTTGGCCATCTTGTACTCGGAGATCACCTTCCCGCTCTTCGGGTCGATGGTCTGGATGTTCAGCTGACGGGCGTCGTACGAGCCGCACTTGCGCACCGCGACCAGCTTCTCGCCGCCGCCGTAGCCTGCGTCGTAGCAGGTGTCGGTCGTCTTCGGGGACCAGAGGACGTCGCCCTTGGCGATGTCGAAGGCGACGCCGCCGTCGGTGCTGCCCGCGGCGACGGTGTCACCGCTGATCGTGACGTTGTCGAAGGACATCGGCCCGTCACCGGCGGTCTTCGTCCACACCTTCTTGCCGGTGTCCAGGTCGAGGACCGCGACCTGGGTGCAGCCGTGCGAGGGCTCCGCCTTGGTCGGCATGGCGGGCTGGTGGACGATCACCGTCTTGTTGTCGTCGGTGACGTGCGGGGTGGTCGCGCAGACGGGACCTTCCAGCTTGATCGTCCACTTCTTGCTGCCCTTGTCGGCGTCGTACCCGACGACCTCGGCGACGCCGCTCTTGGCGTACACCGTGTCGGTGAGCCACGAGCCGGAGACGACGACGCTGCTGTCGTCCTTGCTCACCGCGGGCATGGGTACCTGGAAGAGCACCTTGGCGGCGGGGTCGGCGGGCGCCTTCTCCTTGCCGCCGGAGGACTTGCCGTCGTCGCCGCCCTTCTCCTCCGTGCCGCCCTCGCCGCCCTTGCCGCCGCTGGAGTTGGCCGTGTCGTCCTTGCCCCCGTCGTCGGAGGAACCGGCGTACCAGACACCGCCGCCGATGATCAGCGCGATCGCGACGACGGCCGCCACGATGATCGCCATCTGCGCGTTGATCTTCCGGCCGCCGCCCGGCCCGCCGGCCTGGGGCTGCATGGGCGCGGTCGGCTGCTGATAGCCGTAGCCGGGCTGACCGGGCTGACCCGGCTGCCCGTAGGCCGGCGTCGGCTGCCCGTACGCCCCCGGCTGCCCGGGCTGCCCCGGCTGCTGACCGGGGTAGCCGTACCCGGGCTGGGGCTGCGGCGGAGTCTGCGGATACCCGTACCCCGGCTGCTGCGGCGGCGGACCCGCCGGCGGCGTCTGCGGAGCCGCGGGCGCCTGCGGCGGCGTCTGGGGCGGCGTCTGCGGGGCGCCCCCGGGCTGCTGCGGGTATCCGTAGCCCGGCTCGGGAGCCTTGCCGAAGTCGGGCCCGGAGGGCGGCGTGGGCGGCTGCGGCGGACCGAAGCCGCCCCCCTGCGGGGGCTGGTTGGGCGGCGGGGGCGGCGGCTGGGTCATGACGTGAGTACCTCGGAGAGCGGAGACGACGGGGGACGGGGCGAGCGGAGGAAGAAGGTCACTTGCCGTAGGCGAGCATCAACTTCTCCTTCGACTCGTCGTTTCCGGTCAGGCGGGTGCTGGAGATGTAGAACCGCCCGTCGACCCAGTCGATGTCCTTGGAGTAGAAGCTGTTCTCGATGTCCGCGACGCCCTGCGGGTTCTGCAGGAGCTTGGCCGGCTTGTGGCTGCTGCCGCCGGTCGCGATGGACACGACCTGGCCGCCCGCGTCGTAGGACGGCTGGACGTACGCGACGAGCTGGTCGCCCTCGACCTTCAGCGGCGTCATCGACTCGTCCGCGGGGGACTTCGTACGCCACTTCTCCTTGCCGGTGGAGAGGTTGATCGCGACGATCTCGTTGGCGCCGCTGGTCGCCTCGGTCGGCAGGTAGAGCGTGCCCGCGGCGACCGCGACGCCCGAGCAGCCCTGGAGGTCGCGTTCGAGGATGGCCCAGCCGCACTCGGGGGCGAAGTCCTCCTCGACGCCGACCTGTTCGAGGACCTTGCCGGCGGAGGTGAAGGTGGAGATGTTCCAGACCTTCTTGTCCTCGTCGGTGGCGTACACGACGAGCGGGTCGACGGAGTACGTCCGGGACACCCGCCAGCCCTTGTCGTACTTGTAGGTCCACAGGACCTTGCCGGTCTTCGGGTCGAGCCCCTGGAGCTCGTCGTGCGCGTTGTTGCCGCCGGCGCCGCAGGAGGCGACCTGGACGAGCTTGGTCGCGCTGCCCGCGAATCCGGCGGGGAAGCAGGCGTCGCCGTACTTCTTCTTGTCGTACAGCTTCTTGCCGCTGGTGACGTCGTAGGCGGTGCCGGACTGGGAGCGGCCGACCATCATGGTGGTGCCGCTGAGGGAGAGTTCGACGGAGAGCGTGGAGTCGAACAGCTCGCCGTCGCCGATCTCCTCGGTCCAGCCCTTCGCACCGGTGGCGAGGTCGATCTCCTGCATCTTGTTGCACTTGGCGCGGTCGCTGGAGCCGCTCATGTAGACGACGACGATCTTGTCGTCGGCCGTCTTCTCCGGGGTGACCGCGCAGATCTTCTCCGGGAAGGCGATCGGGTCCCAGGCGGGCTTGCCGTCGCCGACGTTGTAGGCGAAGACCTGCTTGTACGCCGCCTTGACGGCCGCCTTGTCGGTGATCCACATGCCGTTGGCGTCGGCGCCGGAACCGGGGGCGTCGGGCGCCTCCTTGTACCAGAGCACCTTGGACTCGCCGGCCTGGCGGCCCTCGTTGAGGTCCTCGGGGTCCTCGCCGCCGTCGCCGCCGCCGTCACCGGGGTTGACCGGGGCACCGCCCTTGGAGCCGGAGGGCTTGGGGTCGTCGCTCTTGCCCGCGACGGGCTTCTTGTCCTTGGTGTCGTCGCCGCCGCTCGCGGTGATGCCCCACACGCCGCCGCCGATCACGAGCAGGGCCAGGACCGCGGCGCCGATGGCGAGGCCCGGCTTGCCCTTGAAGGGGTTGCGGGACCCGGAGCCGCCGGGCGGCGGGGTGCCGGGCGGGCCCGGGTACTGCTGCTGCGGGTAGCCGTAGCCGGGCTGCTGGCCGTAGGGCCCCGGCTGCTGGGGCTGGGCGTACGGGCCGGAGTTGTACGGTCCGGGCTGCTGACCGTACGGCCCCGGCTGCCCGGGCTGCTGCGGATACCCGTACCCCGGCTGCGGCGGCGGACCGGACGGCGGGCCCTGCGGGGGCGGTGGGGTCGGGGCCCCGAAGCCTCCCGGCGGTGGATCCTGCGGTGCTCCGAAGCCACCAGGCTGCGGCGGCTGATTCGGCGGCTGGCTCATCAGCGCGTTCCCCCTTATTACTACTGATTTCTAGCCACGCCCCGAGGTACGCGCTGGCCCCGGAGTCGTCTGCAGGCGATCGTTCGGACCGTCCCGGGCAAGCACGGGACAGTCCTCGGACGGCCTTTCTATCACCCGGCGCCGAGCGACCACCGGGCCGCGTCCACCCCTGTTCCCAAGGGAGGACCGGCCCGTGATGCCACTGTTACGCGCCTTCACGCGCTCCTTACATCATCCGCGCCCGCTGTACGCAGAGACTCAGGCGTCCTCGGCCAGTTCCAGCCAGCGCAGCTCCAGCTCATCCCGCTGTCCCACGAGTTCGCGCAGCTCGGCGTCCAGTTCGGCCACTTTCGCGAAGTCCGTGGCGTTGTCGGCGATCCGGGCGTGCAGCTTGGTCTCCTTCTCGGAGACCTTGTCGAGCTGCCGCTCGATCTTCTGCAGCTCCTTCTTGGCGGCGCGCACGTCGGCGGCGCTCTTCTCGGGCACGGCGGCGGCCGGCCCGGTCGGCGCGGCCGGGACATTGGCCGCGGCCGCCTCCTCCATCCGCTGCCGCCGCTCCAGATACTCGTCGATGCCGCGCGGCAGCATCCGCAGGGCGCCGTCGCCGAGCAGGGCGAAGACCCGGTCGGTGGTGCGCTCGACGAAGAAACGGTCGTGGGAGATGACGATCATCGAGCCGGGCCAGCCGTCAAGGACATCCTCCAGCTGGGTCAGGGTCTCGATGTCGAGGTCGTTGGTGGGCTCGTCGAGGAAGAGGACGTTGGGCTCGTCCATGAGGAGCCTCAACAGCTGGAGCCGCCTGCGCTCACCGCCGGACAGGTCCCCGACCGGAGTCCACTGCTTCTCCTTGCCGAACCCGAACGTCTCGCACAGCTGCCCGGCGGTCATCTCGCGGCCCTTGCCGAGGTCGACGCGCTCACGGACGCGCTGCACGGCCTCCAGCACCCGCCAGGTGGGGTCGAGTTCGGCGACCTCCTGGGAGAGGTAGCCGAGCTTGACGGTCCTGCCGACCTTGACGTGCCCGCTCGCGGGCTGCTGGTCCCCGTCGCTGGTCGCGGCGTCGGCGAGGGCGCGCAGCAGGGAGGTCTTGCCGGCGCCGTTGACGCCGACGAGGCCGATGCGGTCGCCGGGGCCGAGCTGCCAGGTGACGTGCTTGAGCAGCACCTTGGGGCCGGCCTGGACGGTGATGTCCTCCAGGTCGAACACGGTCTTGCCGAGCCTGGACGACGCGAACTTCATCAGCTCGCTGCTGTCCCGGGGCGGCGGCACGTCGGCGATCAGCTCGTTGGCGGCCTCGACGCGGAAGCGGGGCTTGGAGGTGCGGGCGGGGGCGCCGCGCCTGAGCCAGGCCAGCTCCTTGCGGACCAGGTTCCGCCGCTTGGTCTCCTCGGTGGCGGCGATGCGCTCGCGCTCGGCACGGGCGAAGACGTAGTCGGAGTAGCCGCCCTCGTACTCGTACACGTCGCCGCGCTGCACGTCCCACATGCGGGTGCAGACCTGGTCGAGGAACCACCGGTCGTGGGTGACGCAGACGAGCGCGGAGCGGCGCTCGCGCAGGTGCCGGGCGAGCCAGGCGATGCCCTCGACGTCGAGGTGGTTGGTGGGCTCGTCCAGGACGAGGAGGTCCTGTTCCTCGATGAGCAGCTTGGCGAGCGCGATCCGGCGCCGCTCGCCACCGGAGAGCGGCCCGATGACGGTGTCGAGGCCCTGCGGGAACCCCGGCATGTCGAGTCCGCCGAACAGCCCGGTCAGTACGTCCCTGATCTTGGCGTTGCCCGCCCACTCGTGGTCCGCCATGTCGCCGATGACCTCGTGGCGGACGGTGGCCTCGGGGTCGAGCGAGTCGTGCTGGGTGAGCACGCCGAGCCGCAGCCCACCGGAGTGGGTGACCCGCCCGGTGTCGGGCTCCTCCAGCTTGGCCAGCATCCGGATCATGGTCGTCTTGCCGTCGCCGTTACGGCCGACGACACCGACGCGGTCCCCCTCGGAGACGCCGAGGGACACGCCGTCGAGAAGCGCACGGGTGCCGTACACCTTGGTGACGTTCTCGACATTGACCAGATTGACGGCCATTTCTCTCCTGACTGGGGGATCTACCAGCCTTCAAGCGTAGGCCCTCCGGGGGGTGGGGTGAGGCGGGCGGGGGTCGTCACTCGTTGTAGTGACGTGATGCGAAAGGCCCGGCTACCGTGGTGAGTGGGCAGCAGGATCCCGTCCATGGGAGGAACCATGACCGCCGAGTCCGTCAAGCGCCGCGTCGAGTGGCCGATGCCGCCACAGGACGGTTACACCGTGGACGACCTGTTCACGCTGCCTGATCTCCCGCCGCACACCGAGCTGATCGACGGGAGCCTGGTTTTCGTGAGTCCGCAGCGAGATTTTCACACCATCGTGATGGACATGTTGGTCTACGGTCTGCGCGCGACACTGCCACCCGAGCTGCGGGTGCGACGGGAAATGACCATCGTCCTCGACCGGCGGAACGGCCCTGAGCCCGATGTGAGCGTTCTTCGCGCGGAGGCGGTCGGACGGAAGAAGACTCGCTACGCGGCGGCCGACGTCCTCCTCGCCATCGAGGTCGTCTCCCCCGACTCCGAGTCCCGCGACCGCGACACGAAGCCGCACAAGTACGCCGCCGCCGGAATCCCCCACTTCTGGCTGGTCGAGATGGAGGGCGCGGAAGACCGCCCGGTCGTCCACGTCTACGAGCGCGGCAAGGTCACCGGCGCATATGCCCTCACCGGCATCCACCACGATCATCTGAAGATCAGCGTCCCCTACGACATCGACATCGACCTGGCCGCCATCGACAACCTCTGACCCTCACACCACCGTCGCCCCCGCCACCGCCCCCACCGCCGTACGCACGTCCCGGCAGGTCCCCGACGCTCGCAGCACCCCGGCGACGTCGGACGCGGCCCTGGCGTCCGGGGCGAGGAAGGCCGTGGTCGGGCCCGAGCCCGAGACCAGCGCCGCCAGCGCGCCCGCCGCCCGCCCGGCCGCGAGGGTGTCGGACAGCTCCGGGAAGAGCGAGAGGGCCGCGGGCTGCAGGTCGTTGGTGAGGGCCACGGCGAGCGCGGTGGGGTCGCCCTTGGCGAGGGCGTCGATCACGGTCTGGTCGGCGACCGGTTCCGGGATGTCCAGGCCCTCTCCCAGGCGGTCGAACTCGCGGAAGACGGCCGGGGTCGACAGTCCCCGCGCGGCCAGCGCGAAGACCCAGTGGAATTCGCCGCCCACCTCCAGCTCGGTCAGCCTCTCGCCGCGCCCCGTGCCCAGTGCCGCCCCGCCGACCAGGCTGAACGGCACGTCGCTGCCCAGTTCGGCGCAGATCTCCAGCAGCTCGGCCCGCGAGGCTCCCGTGCCCCACAGCGCGTCGCAGGCGACCAGCGCGCCGGCGCAGTCCGCGCTGCCGCCCGCCATGCCCCCGGCGACGGGGATGTCCTTGGCGATGTGGAGGTGGACGTCGGGTTCGCGGCCGTACCGCGCGGCCAGCGCCCGGGCCGCGCGGGCCGCCAGGTTGGTGTGGTCGAGGGGGACCTGGTCGGCGTCCGGCCCCTCGCAGGTGACGCGGAGCCCGTCGGCGTCCGGGGTCGCGGTGATCTCGTCGAAGAGGGAGACGGCGAGGAAGACGTTGGCCAGGTCGTGGAAGCCGTCGGGGCGGGCGGCGCCGACCGCGAGCTGGACGTTGACCTTGGCGGGGACGCGGACCGTCACGCTCACTTGCTCGTCACTCCCTACTGCTTGTGCTCGGCGATACGCGCGAACTCTTCCACGGTCAGCGCCTCTCCGCGCGCCTGCGGCGACACCCCCGCGCCGACGAGCGCGGCCTCGGCGGCGGCGGCCGACCCGGCCCACCCGGCGAGGGCGGCCCGCAGGGTCTTGCGGCGCTGGGCGAACGCGGCGTCGACGACGGCGAAGACCTCGCGCCGGGAGGCGGTGGTCTTCAGCGGCTCACTGCGCCGGACGAGGGACACGAGCCCGCTGTCGACGTTGGGCGCGGGCCAGAAGACGTTGCGGCCGATGGAGCCGGCCCGGCGGACCTCGGCGTACCAGTTCGCCTTCACGGAGGGCACGCCGTAGACCTTCGAGCCGGGTCCGGCGGCGAGCCGGTCGGCGACCTCGGCCTGGACCATGACGAGGGTCCGCTCGATGCCCGGGAAGGTCTCCAGCATGTGGAGGAGGACGGGGACCGCCACGTTGTACGGCAGGTTCGCGACCAGCGCGGTCGGGGCGGGACCCGGCAGCTCGGTCACCTGCATCGCGTCGGAGTGGACCAGCGCGAACCGGTCGGCGCGCTCGGGCATGCGGGCGGCGACGGTGGCGGGCAGGGCGCCGGCGAGGACGTCGTCGATCTCGACGGCGGTGACCCGGTCGGCGGCCTCCAGCAGGGCCAGGGTGAGCGAGCCGAGGCCCGGTCCCACCTCGACCACCACGTCGTCGGGGCGTACCTCGGCGGTGCGGACGATACGGCGGACGGTGTTGGCGTCGATGACGAAGTTCTGGCCGCGCTGCTTGGTGGGCCGTACGCCGAGGGCTGCCGCGAGTTCACGGACGTCGGCGGGACCCAGGAGGGCGTCGGGGGTGGGGCTGCTCACCCGGCAAGGGTAGCCGGGGGCGGGCGGGCCTCATCCCCGCAGCCGGGCGCCGCAGTGGGGCCAGGCGTCGGGGCCGCTGCGTACGTACAGCTTCTTCGCCCGGTACGTCTGCTCCGTGGCCGACGCGTCCTGGGGGCGGCCCTCGCCGCCGAGGTCGTGCCAGGTGCGGGTGTCGAACTGGTAGAGGCCCCCGTACGTCCCCGAGGGGTCGACGGCGTCCGGGCGGCCGCCCGACTCGCAGGCGGCCAGGCCCTGCCAGTTCAGGTGGTCGGCGCCCTCGACGGACGTCGGCCGGGGCCGGGTGCCGACCCGCACGAGCTGCGGGCTGGGCTCGCGCACCACCTCGGTGCGCAGCCGGCGCGGTTTCTCCCGGACGCCGTTGACGCTGCGCAGGGCGTACGTGGTGCGCCGCAGTCCGGGCTGTCCCGCCTGCCGGACGACCTCGGTGCCGCGGTAGAGCGAGGCGTCCTCGGTCCGTCGTACGTCGAAGGGGATCGGGTCCTCGCGGACCTCCTGGGACCCGGTGATCCGCAGCACCGTGACGGTCTGCCCGTCGCGCGGGAAGCCGGTGGCGGGGACGGAGGTGGTGTCCTCGCCGTGCAAGGTGATCCCGGCCTCCTCGACGGCCTCCCGCACGGTCGCGGCGTTGGTGCGGACGGTGCGGGCCCGGCCGTCCGCCATGACGGTCACCACCCGCTCGGTGCGCACCACCAGGGCGAGGCCCTCGCGGCCGATGCGCCGGGAGCCCTCGGTGGACAGGTGGGCGCCCTGCGTCCGTACGCCGAGCTGCCGCAGGGCGCCGTCCACCGTCTCCGCGGTCGTCCACACCTGGCGCCGGTGGCCGTCGAGGGTGAGCAGGACGGGCCTGCCGTACCGGACGGCGACGTCCTCGCCGCTGGTCAGCGGGGTGCCGGGGGCGGGCACGATCACATCGTGGGCGCCGACCTCGACGCCCTCCTCGACGAGCAGTTCGCTCACGTCGTCGGCGAAGGTGTGCAGCGTGCGCGGGGCGCCGTCGACGGTCAGCTCGACGGCCTTGTCCTTGGCGACGAAGGCGGTGGTGCCGCCCGCGAGGAACGCCACGACCAGCGCGCGTGGCAGCAGCCGGCGCAGGGAGGCGTCCGCGCGCCCGGCGTACTGCGCCCGGCGCCGGCGCCCGGCCCGCCCGTCCCCCGGCGCGCGCACCGTCGGCGGCTGCGGTGCGCCCTGCCGGGGGAGCGCGGGCCGGTACGTCTCCCCGTACGGCAGGGTCGGCGCGCTGTGCACGTCGTACGGCGCGAGGTACTCGTACGCCTCGTACGCCTGGTGTGGCGCGTACGCCTCGTGTGGCGCGTATGCCTCTGAGTGCTCGAACTGCGTTCTGCTCACGCCGACAACGCTCCAGGGGTCCGGATCGGGCCCCCAGAACCTAGCGGAGCGCTCGTCACTCTCCAAAGCGACGCGACTACGCAGCGTGGCGCACACCTGCTCGCGGCGGGATCGCCGCTCAGTAGCCGAAGGCGCCGGCGGTGTTCGCGGCGAGGGCGGCCGCCAGCGTGTCCTCGTCGACGCCCCGGACCTCGGCCATGGCCCGCACCGTGACCGGCACCAGGTAGGGGGCGTTCGGCCGCCCCCGGTAGGGCACCGGCGTCAGGAACGGCGCGTCGGTCTCGACCAGGACCAGCTCCGGCGGGGCCACGGCGAGGGCGTCGCGCAGGTTCTGGGCGTTCTTGAAGGTGACGTTGCCCGCGAAGGACATGTAGTACCCGGCGCGCGCGCAGATCTCGGCCATGTCCGCGTCGCCTGAGTAGCAGTGGAAGACGGTGCGCTCGGGGGCGCCCTCCTCCTTCAGCACGCGCAGGACGTCGGCGTGGGCGTCGCGGTCGTGGATGACGAGGGTCTTGCCGTGCCGCTTGGCGATCTCGATGTGGGCGCGGAAGGAGCGCTCCTGGGCCTCCTTGCCCTCCGGGCCGGTGCGGAAGTGGTCGAGGCCGGTCTCGCCGACGCCCTTGACCTGCGGGAGCGCCGCGAGCCGGTCGATCTCCGCGAGCGCGTCGTCGAGCGCCGTGTCCCCGCCGGGCTGCCGCGCACCCTGCCTCGACCAGCCTCCCCCAGCCCTGGGGGGCTGGGAGGTGCCCCCAGGATCCCCGTGGACGATCCGCGGCGCCTCGTTGGGATGCAGGGCGACGGTGGCGTGGACGGCGTCGTACGCCGCCGCGGTCTCGGCCGCCCAGCGCGAACCCGCGAGGTCGCAGCCGACCTGGACGACGGTCGTCACGCCGACCGACGCGGCCTTGGCGAGTGCCTCCTCGACGGTGCCGGACTGCATGTCGAGGTGGGTGTGCGAGTCGGCGACCGGCACCCGGAGGGGCTCGGGGAGCGGGGGCGCGGCGTCCTTGTCGGACCGGCCCGAGGCGTTCGAAGGCATGCCTTCGATCCTACGAAAGCCCCGACCGGACCCGACCGGCTCCCCGACGGGTCAGCTCGCCCTGCGGTGGAGGTGCAGGGCGTGCAGCAGGTCGGCGAGGTGCCAGTGCCGGCCCCCGTCGTCGAGTCCCGGCGCCCCCGGCCCCGGTGCCTCGGGCACCCGCGGCACCTCCAGGGGACCGGCCGGCGGCACCCGGTGGACGCCGTGGCTGGTGCCGCGCACCGAGGCGACCCGGCCCGGGCGCATGATCCGTACGACGTGGTTGTCGCAGTTGGCGCAGGTCGGCCGGGTCAGCGGAGAGGGCACGACGCGGCCGTCCGCGACGTAGAGCACGAACTCGTGGCCGTCGGTGTCCGTGTGGTGCTCGATCTCGAACGACTGTTCCCAGCCGTGTCCGCAGCGCATGCAGGCGAAGGAGTACGACTCGTGGACGACGGCACTGGCACCGGCACGCACTCCGGTTCGCGCGGCGCTCTCACTCATGCTCATCCCGGCTCCTTCGGTTCGTCCTGTTCCTTCCTCCAGTGGACTCCTCCACCAGCGGGAAAGCACCAGGTGCTGCCGAGTATTTGAGCCGATTTGGGGTGCCCTTGGCCGAAGGGCCCGCAAGGTCAGGGGCGGGTCAAGGGCGGACCGTCAAACCCCCGCGTTCTTCGCCGCCACCACCGCGTCGAACACCTCCCGCTTGGGCACGCCCACCTGGGCGGCCACCGCCGCGATCGCCTCCTTGCGCCGCTCCCCCGCCTCCTCGCGCACCCGCACCCGGCGCACCAGCTCCTCGGCGCCGAGCTCCTCGGGCCCCTTGTCCGGCGCCCCCTCGACGACGACGGTGATCTCGCCCCGCACCCCCTCGGCGGCCCACGCGGCCAGCTCACCGAGCCCGCCCCGCCTGACCTCCTCGTACGTCTTGGTCAGCTCCCGGCAGACGGCGGCCCGCCGGTCGGTGCCGAAGACCTCGGCCATGGCGGCGAGGGTGTCGTCGAGGCGGTGCGGGGCCTCGAAGTAGACGAGGGTCCGGCGCTCCTGGGCGACCTCGCGCAGCCGGGTCAGCCGCTCGCCGGCCTTGCGGGGCAGGAAGCCTTCGAAGCAGAACCGGTCGACCGGCAGCCCGGACAGGGCGAGCGCGGTGAGCACGGCGGACGGGCCGGGCACGGCGGTGACGCGGACGCCGCGCTCGACGGCGGCGGCGACCAGGCGGTAGCCCGGGTCGGACACCGACGGCATCCCGGCGTCGGTGACCAGCAGCACCCGCGCTCCGCCGGCCAGCTCCTCGACCAGTTCGGGCGTACGGGCGGACTCGTTGCCCTCGAAGTACGACACGACACGCCCCGCCGGGGCGACGCCGAGCGCCTGGGTGAGCCGGCGCAGCCGCCGGGTGTCCTCGGCGGCGACGACGTCCGCACCGGCCAGTTCCGCGGCGAGCCGGGGCGGGGCGTCCTGGACGTCGCCGATGGGGGTGCCCGCGAGTACAAGGGTTCCAGTCACTCCCCCATCCTCCCAGCACTGGCCGGGCACCCCTCGAACCGCACCGGTGGGGGCCATGCGCGGGACGTGCACAGCGCGGTTCCCTACGATGGCGCGGTGACCAGTACCGCGTCCTCCACGGACACCCGGCAGGGCCAGGCCCCGCACGACGAGCGGCCCACCTGGCAGCAGCGGCTGCGCCGCTTCGGCTACACGGCGGGGCCCGCGGCCGGCGACGTCCGCGACCGGCTGGTGCCGCCGTACACGAGCCCGAGTCCGCGCCTGTGGGCCTTCCTGGGCCTGTCGAAGCCGCTCACCGACCGGATCGTGCGCTGGTCGTCGTGGGGCGGACCGCTGCTGGTGGCGCTGCTGGCGGGCGTACTGCGGTTCTGGAACCTGGGCAGCCCGAAGGCGGTGATATTCGACGAGACGTACTACGCCAAGGACGCGTGGGCGCTGATCCACCGCGGTTTCGAGGTCAACTGGGACAAGAACGCCAACGACCTGATCCTGAACTCGGGCGGCGACGTCCCGATCCCGACGGACGCGGCGTACGTCGTCCATCCGCCGGTCGGCAAGTACATCATCGGCCTGGGCGAGCAGCTGTTCGGCTTCGACCCGTTCGGCTGGCGGTTCATGACGGCGCTGCTCGGCACGCTGTCGGTGCTGCTGCTGTGCCGGATCGGCAGGCGGATGTTCCGCTCGACCTTCCTCGGGTGCCTGGCGGGCGCACTGATGGCGGTGGACGGGCTGCACTTCGTGATGAGCCGCACCGCGCTGCTGGACAGCGTGCTGATGTTCTTCGTGCTGGCCGCCTTCGGCTGCCTGGTCGTCGACCGCGACCGGGCCCGCCGGAAACTCGCCGCCGCGCTGCCGGTGGACGACGACGGCAGGGTCCGCCCGGACGCGCACGTCGCCGAGACGCTCCGGCTCGGGTGGCGCCCCTGGCGGCTGGCGGCGGGCCTGATGCTGGGCCTGGCGGCGGCCACCAAGTGGAACGGCCTCTACATCATGGCGGCCTTCTGCGTGATGGCCGTGCTGTGGGACGTCGGCTCCCGCCGGGTCGCGGGCGCCCACCGCCCCCACCTCGCGGTACTGCGGCACGACCTGGGCTGGGCCTTCCTCTCCACGGTCCCGGTGGCGCTGGCGACGTACGTCCTCTCCTGGCTCGGCTGGATCCTCTCCCCCTCGGACGGCACCGGCGGCTACTACCGCGACTGGGCGACGAAGGACGGCGCGAACAGCTCCTGGTCGTGGCTGTTCCCCGACTGGTGGCGCAGCCTGTGGCACTACGAGACCCAGGTCCTCGAATTCCACACCCACCTCACCTCGCCGCACACGTACCAGTCGAACCCCTGGAGCTGGCTCGTCCTGGGCCGCCCGGTCTCCTACTTCTACGAGTCGCCGTCGGCGGGCTCGGACGGCTGCCCGGTCGACGCGGGCGAGAAGTGCGCCCGCGAGGTCCTCGCCCTGGGCACGCCCCTGCTGTGGTGGGTGGGCTGCTTCGCCCTGCTCTACGTCCTGTGGCGCTGGCTCTTCCGCCGCGACTGGCGCGCGGGGGCCATCGCCTGCGGCATCGCGGCGGGCTACCTCCCCTGGTTCCTGTACCAGGAGCGCACGATCTTCCTCTTCTACGCCGTGGTCTTCCTGCCCTTCCTCTGCCTCGCGGTGGCCATGCTGCTGGGCGCGATCATCGGCCGCCCGGGCTGCGGCGACGCCAGACGCGTCGCGGGCGCGACGGGCGCGGGCGTCCTGGTGCTGCTCATCGCCTGGAACTTCATCTACTTCTGGCCGCTCTACACGGGGACGGCGATCCCGATGGACGACTGGCGGGCGCGGATGTGGCTGGATACGTGGGTCTAGCCGGCCGGGCACGTCATGAGGACACGGCGGCATGCCGCGGAAGGCGTGCTTCCATGACGCGCATGGTGGAGGACGGCACATCCCTCGGACCGTTGGAACTGGCCGGCGGGCGTTGGGGAGTCGGAGACGCCTCACGACCGGGCACCCACTGGGTGGAGTTCCGCCCGGACGGGCTCCACCAGCACGAGCCGGACTCCGAGGGACGGCCGATCCCGTGGTCGAGGATCATGACCGGCGTTTGGCTCACCTGGGGCAAGCACGCCTGGAACACGAACAACCGGGGCGTGTACACGCCGAAGGGGACGGTCGCCGAGCGCGCCGGCGGCTGGATGCACCTGACGCTGCGCCACCCGTACGAGGACCAACAGCTGCGCTTCGACCAGCATGAGCGCCCCTACCGGGCGGTGGACGCCATCCGGCTGGAGAGTCTGATGCGGCAGCTCATCGACGAGGGAAAGCTCCATCTGCTCGGCGACCCGGAATGGGTGGGCCGCGCCGTGGCGTATCTGACCGGCGGGAAGAACAGCTGGATTACGAACCGTGCGCTGCGGCGGGTGGCGAAGGAGGCCATAGCAGCGGCCGGCCCCGGCAGCCTCTGACGGCCCGCCGTCGCCAACGGCGCTTTTGGCACGCGTCCTCGCTCACCCGGAACCGGCCAAGGCGCCAGCCGTGGCGCCGACGTCCACCTCGGCCCAGACCGTCAGCCCTCCACCTGTCCGCCGCGTCCCCGACCTGGCGGTCAGCGCATCGATGATCAACAGACCGCGCCCGCCTTCGCACTCCGCCCCGGACCCACCGGCCGACGCGCAGATCTCCGGCGTATCGCCGCTCCTGCCGTCGTCGGTCACGCCGTCTGATCAGGGACCGCTACACATGAACAAGAAGGTCGACCTCACCAACGCCTCCTGGGCCAAGGGCGGCCTGAGTGACGGAGGCGACAACTGCCTGGAGGTCGCCTTCGTCGACGGTGTAGTCGCCATGCGCGACTCCAACGACATCGGCGATCCCGACGCCCCCGCACTCATAGTCTCCGAGGCCGGCTACCGAGCCTTCGTCGGAGGCATCGGCAAGGGCCGGCGCAGCCTCCTGCTGCCGTAACACGTGCCGCTCGCGCAGAACCGCGGCGGTGAGGGCAACGAGTGCGTCGAGGTCGCTGCCCACAGCTCATGGGTAGGCGTACGCGACTCGAAGTCACCTTCCATCCGTCCTCGAAAGACCTCGGCCTGCGACGACGACTGGCAGCAACTCAACCGCCCGCAGCACCCGTCGGCGCAAAACCGGGGCTACCGGGTCACTCGTCCGGGGCCAAGGAAAGCAACCGTACCGGGCGCCCTTTCCAGTCCGCAGGACTGGTGGTCGCCACAACGGCGCCGTGCGGGCGCTCCTCCGACGGCTGGGCAACATGCTGCGTGTGCGGGAGCCCCCACCCGTCCGCACCGGTCAGGCTCAGCGCGGCGCTGAGGTCCAAGGAGAGGATGTCCACCGCCGGAAGCTGTGCGACGTGCTCAGCCAGCCCCGGATATCTCCGGTCGGCCTCCACCAGCGCGCACGCGGCCGCGTAGAGACGCGTCCCGGGGCTACTGGTGGCCTGGTAGACCAGGCGGGACACCAACGGATTGCCTCGCAGGGAGACCAGCGCGCCGGTGTCCAGCACGATGTGCAGATCGTTCACGCCGTCGTGGCCTCCGCGATACGACGAGCGAGGACCGCATCCGCCTCGGTATCGGGTACGGCAGGGTCGTATCCGGTCCACTCCTGGAGAACCTGCCGCGTGCGCTCGGCTTCCTCGGCCCGCTCGGCCGGGGTCCTGACCGTCTCCGCGAGCCGGTCGAGCCAGGCACGCAGACTCATCCCCTCGGCTTCGGCAACGGAGGCAAGTCGGTCGCGGGTCTCGGACCGGGCTCGGATGGTGGCGTCTGACATGCTCTGCCGCTCCATGTGTGTAGGGCTGTATCCAGGCTCCCCATTCTATCCGTGTACGCACACGTACACGTACACATCACCCATGGTCGGCATCAGAGACGGCCCGGGTCTCCTTTAGGCCACCAAACGGAAACATCCGTACCGCTGGTCACTCCCTGCGCTTAGAGTGCAACCACAACTGCTTCTGAACGCGTTCAAGAAGGCGGGCGGAAGGTCTGACGGGGAGGGGACTGCCGATGGGCAGGGGGGTGAAGGTCGCCGTCATAGGCGGGGTGTTCGCCGTGATGGTGGGCGGTGCCGGGTACGGCGCCTACAACGTGGTGTCGGCGCTGGACGACGGCGGGGGCTCGGGGTCGTCGGAGGCCAAGAGCGGGCCGCCGAGCGGGGACGAGGTCGAGGAGACGACGGAGAAGTTCTTCACGGCCTGGGAGAAGGGCGACGCGACGACGGCGGCGTCCTACACCAACAACGCCTCGATCGCCGGGACGTTGCTGACGGCCTACGCCGACGAGGCGCACATCACCGGCGTCGAGATCACGCCGGGCACCGCGGCCGGTACCGCCGTGCCGTTCACGGTGAAGGCGAAGGTGTCCTACGAGGGCACGACCAAGCCGCTGACGTACAAGAGCAAGCTGACGGTGGTGCGCGGTGAGAGCAGTGGGCGGGCGTTGGTGGACTGGGAGCCGTCCGTCGTCCACCCGGATCTGAAGGACGGGGACACCCTCGTCACCGCGGAGTCGGCGACCCCGCAGATCCAGGCCGTGGACCGGGACGGCGCCGTGCTGACGAAGGAGAAGTACCCCTCGCTCGGGCCGGTCCTCGCCAAACTCCGGGAGAAGTACGGCGACAAGGCGGGCGGCACCCCCGGCGTCGAACTGGCGGTCCGCCACACGGTCGGGGACGCTCCCGACACCCCGCTGCTGACCCTGACCGAGGGCGAGCCCGGGAAGCTGAAGACGACGCTCAGCGCGAGCGTGCAGGCGGCGGCCGAGAAGGGGGTGAAGCGGTACGGCGAGTCCTCCGTGGTCGCCGTGAAGCCGAGCACCGGTGAAGTCCTGGCCGTGGCGAACAACCGCGCGGACGGGTTCAACGCGGCCTTCCAGGGCACGGTCGCCCCCGGGTCCACCATGAAGATCATCACCGCGGCCATGCTCATCGACAACGGGGTGACCTCGATGAACGGCCCGGCACCCTGCCCCGAGACGGCGACCTGGCAGAGCCAGACCTTCCACAACATCACCACCATGAAGCCCAACATGAGCGCCACGCTCGCCAACACCTTCATGCGCTCCTGCAACACCGGCTTCATCAAGCTCATCGACGAGAAGCCGCTCACCGACTCCTCGTTGACCGAGGAGGCCCAGGAGCGCTTCGGGCTCGGGCAGAACAACTGGCAGACCGGCATCACCTCCTTCGACGGCAAGGTCCCCGCCGTGAGCGGCCCCGACCGCGCCGCCAACGCCATCGGCCAGGGCCAGGTCCAGATGAACCCGCTGAACATGGCCTCCGTGACGGCGACCGCCATCACCGGCGACTTCCGCCAGCCCTACCTGGTGCCGTTCGACCTGGACGACCGGAAACCGGCCACCGCCAAGGGGCTGCCGCAGGGCACCGTCGACCAGCTCAAGCAGATGATGCGGCTCACCGCCACCCAGGGCACGGCCGTGAACGCCATGTCCGGGCTCGGCGGCGACATCGGCGCCAAGACCGGGTCGGCGGAGGTCGACGGACAGACCACCTCCAACAGTTGGTTCACCGGCTTCCGGGACGACGTCGCGGCGGCGGCCATGACCGAGGAGGGCGGCCACGGCGGCGACGCGGCCGGGCCGATCGTCGCAGACGTGCTACGAGTCGGCGGCTGAGGCGGACCAGTGGCCATGGGTGGCCCTACTGTGGTCGCCGTTGCCTGAAGCATCCGACGCTGAAGGCACCGAAGGCACCAATGTCACCGAAGTCACCGAAGTCACCGAGGAACGGGACGCAGTGGGCAGCAGAAGGGGCGCCGCCGCCGAGCGACGCAGGACGAAACCCGCCGTGATCGGCAGTGTGGCCGCGGTGGTCGTGGCCGGTGCCGGGTTCGGTGCCTACGCGATGTACGGCGGCGACGCGGGCGGTGAGGACACCGCGCGGACGAAGTCCGCGGCGGCCGCGGAGAAGGTGAAGTCGGGCCCCCTGACGGCCGCCGAGGTCACCACCACGGCACAGCGGTTCCTGACCGCCTGGCAGAAGGGCGACGTCGCCGCCGCTGCCGCCGCGACCGACGACGCCGAGGCCGCGAAGGCGCTGCTCACCGGTTACGCCAAGGACGCCCGCGTCAAGGACGCCACCTTCACCGCGGGCACCCCGGCCGCGGAGAAGGTCCCGTTCTCCGTGAAGGCCACCGTCGCCTACGAGAAGGCGACCGAGCCGCTGGCGTACGACAGCGCGCTGACCGTCGTCCGCCGGGCCGGCGACGGCGAGCCCCGCGTCGACTGGCACGCGGCCGTCGTCCACCCGGACTTGGAGGACGGCGACAAGCTGGTCACCGGGGAGGCCGGCGACCCGCCGGTCAAGGCGCTGGACCGGGACGGCGCGGAGATCACCGCCGCGAAGTACCCGTCCCTCGGCACCGTCCTGGACGGCCTGCGCGACAAGTACGGCAAGAAGGCCGGCGGCACCCCGGGCGTCGAGCTGCGCGTGGTGCGCGGCAAGACGGCCGAGGACGCGAAGGGGGCCACGGACTCCGAGTCCGGCGCCGCCTCCGACAAGACGCTGCTGGAGTTGCGCGAGGGCACGCCCGGCACGCTGAAGACGACCCTGGACCCGGACCTCCAGGCCGCCGCCGAGAAGCAGGTGGACGGCAAGAAGGGGGCGTCGGTCGTGCTGCTGCGCGCTTCCACCGGCGAGGTCCTCGCCGCCGCCAACGGCGGGCACGGCTTCAACACCGCCTTCCAGGGCTCGCTGGCGCCCGGCTCCACGATGAAGGTCATCACCGCCTCGATGCTGCTCGAGAAGGACCTGGCGTCCGTGAACGAGAAGCACCCGTGCCCCAAGTACTTCACCCACGGCGGCTGGAAGTTCCAGAACGACGACAAGTTCGAGATCAAGGACGGCACCTTCAAGGCGAGCTTCGCCCGCTCCTGCAACACCGCCTTCATCAGCCAGGCCCCGAAGCTGAAGGACGACGACCTGACCCGGCAGGCCAAGGAGGTCTTCGGGCTGTCGATGAACAACTGGACGGTCGGCGTGCCCACCTTCGACGGCAGGGTGCCCGTGGAGAGCCAGGCCCAGATGGCCGCCGCCCTGATCGGTCAGGGCGGCGTGCGGATGAACCCGCTGAACATGGCGTCCGTGTCGGCGACCGTGAAGTCGGGCAGCTTCCACCAGCCGTACCTGGTCGCCCCGTCGGTCGACGGGCGGGCGCTCGCCACGGCCTCCCGCACGATGTCGGGCGAGACGCTCGGCGCGCTGCGCGAGCTGATGTCCTACACGGCGGCGTACGGCACCGCCGCGGAGGCGATGGCCGGCGTGAGCGGTGACGTCGGCGCGAAGACCGGCTCGGCGGAGGTCGACGGCCAGGAGAAGCCCAACGGCTGGTTCACGGCGTACCGGGGCGACCTGGCCGCGGCGGGCGTGGTCCAGCAGGGCGGGCACGGCGGCGACACCGCGGGCCCGATCGTCGCGGCGCTGCTGAAGGCCGGCGGCTGACACCCGGCGATCCGGATGTGCGCGGCCGGTGGTTCAGTGGGCCACCGGCTGCGCGGCCGACTTGTAGGTGCGGCGCAGGAACCGGATGAGCGCCTTGGTCTCGAACTGGACCACCGAGCAGCCCTGCGGGGAGTGGAACTCGACCACGGCCTGCACCCGCCCGCACGGCCACACCCGCACCTCGCCGCTCCCGGCGGGCGCGCGCAGGCCCTGTTCCAGCAGTGCGCGGTCGAAGGTCCACTCACGGGAGCCGGGCGCGCGGCCCCGTGCGGGCAGTGCGACGCACACCGCTCGCGGGTCGCGGTCGGGGTCGTAGCGCAGTACGACGGGTATCGCCCCGCCGTCGTCCTGGTCGGGAAGGTCCGCGTCCGTCAGGATGTGGGCTCGTACGTACTGTTCGACTACGGACATCGGATCGCCCCTTACGCTGTGCCACCCGTACGAAAGCTGTGCGTCCACCCCCACTCCAATGTCCCATATTTTCGCAATCACACCTTCTCGGGAGCGGGCTATCTCATCCGTGAGATAACGAGCACCTTGCTCTTGCGAGAGGTTCGCAACAAGCCTCTATCATCGAACGGTGCATGTACCTGACGGATTCATCAACGCCCCGACCTCCGCCGTGACCGGAGTCGTCGCCGCCGGCGCCATCGCGGTCAGCCTGCGCGGCGCGCGCCGCGAACTGGACGAGCGGACGGCTCCCCTGGCGGGGCTGGTGGCGGCGTTCATCTTCGCGGTGCAGATGCTGAACTTCCCGGTCGCGGCCGGGACCAGCGGACATCTGCTCGGCGGCGCCCTCGCCGCCATCCTCGTGGGGCCCTTCACCGGGGTCCTCTGCGTCTCCGTCGTCCTGCTCATGCAGGGCATCCTCTTCGCCGACGGCGGCCTCACCGCGCTCGGCGTGAACATCACCGACATGGCGATCGTGACCACGGTCGTCGCCTACGCCCTCTTCCGGGGCCTGGTGAAGGTCCTGCCGCGCACCCGCCGCTCGGTCACCGTCGCCTCCTTCGTCGCCGCGCTCGTCTCCGTCCCGGCCGCCGCCCTCGCCTTCACGCTCCTGTACTGGATCGGCGGCACCACCGACGTCTCCATCGGCAAGGTCGCCACCGCGATGATCGGCGTGCACGTGCTGATCGGCATCGGCGAGGCCGCGATCACCGCGCTGACCGTCGGCGCCGTCATCGCCGTACGCCCGGACCTGGTGTACGGGGCGCGCGGGCTCCAGCAGCGGCTCAAGCTGCGGGTGAACGGCGAACTCGTCGACGCACCCGACGCACCCGGCGCCCCCGGCGCCGAGCCGTCCCCCGCCCCCGCGCCCGTCGCCGCCCGCTCGCACCGCAAGGTGTGGATCACCGGCCTCGTCGCCTCCCTGGTCCTCGCCGGCTTCGTCAGCTTCTACGCCTCCGCCAACCCCGACGGCCTGGAGAAGGTCGCCACCGACAAGGGCATCGACAAGAAGGCCGAGGAGCACGCGAACGCCGACTCCCCGCTCGCCGACTACGGCGTCGAGGACATCACCAACGCCCGCCTCTCCGGAGGCCTCGCGGGAGTGATCGGCGTCGGCGTCACCGTCGTCGCGGGCAGCGCCGTGTTCTGGGCGGTGCGCAGGCGCCGCGGCGAGGACGCCTCCCCGACCAACACGGAAACGACCGTCTGACGTGGGCGCCGGACACGCCCACCGGCTCTACCGGCACGGGCACTCCCCCGTGCACGGTCTGCCGCCGCACACCAAGCTCGCCGCGGTCTTCGCCTTCGTGGTCGTCGTGGTGTCCACGCCGCGCGAGGCGATGTGGGCCTTCGGGCTCTACGCGCTGCTGCTCGGCGCGGTGGCGTACGCGGCCCGTGTCCCGGCACCCTTCCTGCTCAAGCGGCTGCTGATCGAGGTGCCGTTCGTCGCGTTCGCGGTGCTCATGCCGTTCGTGGCGGAGGGCGAGCGGGTCGACGTCCTCGGCATGTCCCTGAGCGTCAACGGCCTGTGGGGCGCCTGGAACGTCCTGGCCAAGGGCACCCTGGGCGTCGCCGCCTCCGTGCTCCTGGCCTCCACGACCGAGCTGCGCGAACTCCTCCTCGGTCTCCAGCGGCTGAAGCTGCCCCCGCTGCTGGTCCAGATCGCGTCGTTCATGATCCGGTACGGGGACGTGATCGCGGACGAGATGCGGCGGATGCGGATCGCCCGGGAGTCGCGCGGGTTCGAGGCGAAGGGCGTACGGCACTGGGGCGTGCTCGCCAAGTCGGCCGGGGCGCTGTTCATCCGCTCCTACGAGCGCGGCGAGCGCGTCCACCTGGCCATGGTCAGCCGCGGGTACGCCGGTTCGATGCCGGTGATCGACGAGGTGACCGCGGACCGGGCGCAGTGGTCGTACGCGCTGGCCCTCCCGTGTGCGGCGCTGGTCGTGTGTCTGCTGGGATGGACGCTGTGACCGACCACCCTGTGACCAGCAGCCCCGTGACCGACGCACCCGCCTCCCTCGACGTCTCCGGCCTCGCCTTCGCCTACCCCGACGGGCACCAGGCCCTGTTCGGCGTGGACTTCTCCGTCGCGCGCGGCGAGCGGGTCGCGCTGCTCGGTCCGAACGGTGCGGGCAAGACGACCCTGGTCCTGCACCTCAACGGCATCCTGACCGGCGGCACCGGCACGGTGACGGTCGCCGGGCTGCCCGTGGACAAGCGGAACATGGCGGAGATCAGGCGCCGGGTCGGCATCGTCTTCCAGGACCCCGACGACCAGCTCTTCATGCCGACCGTGCGCGAGGACGTGGCGTTCGGACCGGCGGCGGCCGGGGTGAAAGGGGCGGAGCTGGAGGCCTGCGTGGACCGGGCGCTCACGCTGGTCGGCATGGCGGAGTTCAAGGACCGGCCCCCGCACCACCTCTCCTTCGGCCAGCGGCGCCGGGTGGCGGTGGCGACCGTGCTCGCCATGGAGCCGGAGATCCTGGTCCTGGACGAGCCCTCCTCCAACCTCGACCCGGCCTCCCGACGCGAACTCGCCGACATCCTGCGCGACCTGGACGTCACGGTGCTGATGGTCACCCACGACCTGCCCTACGCCCTGGAGCTGTGCCCCCGCGCCCTGATCCTCAGCGACGGCGTGATCGCGGCGGACGGCCCGACGGCGGAGCTGCTGTCGGACGACGCGCTGATGCGCGCCCACCGCCTGGAACTGCCCTTCGGCTTCGACCCGCGCTCCGTGCGGGCGAGCGGCTGACGACCGGCTGCGGAATCGCGGGCGGTCGGTGGCGGTTGCACCCACTGTCACTGGCGATCGGAAGGGACGTACGAAAAGTGGACGCGGACGTGGACGTGCACGGCACGGTGGCCGAGGGCTTCGAGCCGGTGAGGGACGCGTTCGCACGGAACTTCACCGTGCTCGGCGAGCGGGGCGCGGCCGTCGCCGTCTACCGGGACGGGCGCAAGGTCGTCGACCTGTGGGGCGGCACCAGGAACGTCGATGACACGGCCGGCACCGAGCCGTGGCGCCGGGGCACCGCCCAGGTGGTCCGCTCGGCGACCAAGGGCGTCGCCGCCGCCGTACCGCTGCTGCTGCACCGGCGCGGGGAGCTGGACCTGGACGCGCCGGTGGGCGAGTACTGGCCGGAGTTCAAGGCGCGCGGCAAGGAGCGGGTGCTGGTCCGGCACGTGCTGAACCACCGGGCCGGGCTGCCGGTCCTGGACCGTCCGCTCACCCCCGAGGAGGCCCTCGACCCGCTGCGGGGCCCCGCCGCGGTCGCGGCCCAGGCGCCCGTCTGGGAGCCGGGCACCGACCACGGCTACCACGCGCTGACGTACGGCTGGCTGCTCGACGAGCTGGTACGCCGGGTGACGGGCGGGCGGGGCGCCGGGGAGTGGATCGCGGAGGAGATCGCCCGGCCGCTGGGCCTGGACCTGTGGGTGGGGCTGCCCGCGGCGGAGGAGGCGGCGGGCCGGGCCGGTCGCGTCGGACGCATCGAGGACCCCGAGCCGTCGGGACCGGCGAACGGGCCGCGCCTGCGCCCCAAGCGGTCGGTCACCGAGGCGTACGAGAACCCGGACTCCCTCACCCGCCGGGCCTTCGCCGCGATCACGCCGTTCCCCGACCAGAACGACCCGGTGTACCGCGCGGCCGCCCTCCCGGCCGCCAACGGCATCGCGACGGCCGACGGGCTGGCCCGCTTCTACGCGGCGCTGATCGGCGAGGTCGACGGGGTGACGCGAAGCGTGCGGCTGTTCGACCCGGCGACCATGGAACGGGCCCGTGCCGAGGAGTCCGCGGGGCCGGACCGGATCCTCGTCGTGGGCACCCGCTTCGGCCTCGGCTACATGCTGCACGGCAGCGCGTCCCCGTTCCTGGCCCCCGGCTCCTTCGGCCACCCGGGCCGCGGCGGCTCCCTCGGCTTCGCCGACCCGGAGTCCGGGATCGCCCTCGGCTATGTCACCAACGGCTTCCGCAAGACCGTGACGGCGGACCCGCGGGCGCAGGCGCTGGTGCGGGCGGTACGGGCGTCGCTGGGCCGGACCGGCCGCTCAGACGTTGATGGGGTGTGAGGTCCTCCCCGACGCCGCGTCGATCTCGTCGTGCGCCTTGGTGAGCAGCAGCATCGCCAGCTCGTTCAAGGCGCGCGCCCCCGCGACCTCCTCACCGACCCGTGGCTGCTGTGAGTCGACCCGGTGCCGGCTGGCGTGGCCGTGCGCGCGGACCTCGCTGCCGTCGGGGAGCCGCACCATCGCGGCCGCCCGCGTGTGCTGGTCGTCCTCCGTGAACTCCAGCTCGACATGCCATCCCACTGCGGTGTGCATCATGACGATCACCTCCGGAAACACCTGCTTCCAGGGTGCGCCCGGCGGCCGTCGTACGCACCATCGCGGCACGGCGGCGTGGGCGCGGCGGCGTCCCGGCTATCCCGTGTGCAGCATCAGCCCGATCCCGACGACCAGGAGGCCGGCCGCCGCGATGCGGGGCGCGCCGAACCGTTCCTTGAAGAAGAGGGCCCCTATCGCGGCGCCGACCAGGATGGAGGACTCGCGCAGGGCGGCGATGGGCGCGAGTTCGGCGCGGGTCTGCGCCCACAGGACCAACGCGTACGCGGTGACGGACAGCGCCGCGCCCAGCAGCCCGAGCCGGGCGTGCGGCCGCAGCAGCGCCCAGGCCGTCCCCGCGCGGTGGCGGTACAGGAAGTACGCCGGGAGGACCGTCCCCTGCACCGCCATCAGCCAGGCGATGTAGCCGAGGGAGGACCCGGAGGCGCGTACGCCGAGGCCGTCGACGACCGTGTACGCCGCGATGGTCACGCCGGTCGCCAGGGCGGCGCCGATGGCCGTCCAGTCGGGCCGGCGCCCGCGCAGTCCCCACAGGGCGACGCCGGTCAGTCCCGCGCAGGACACCAGGATGCCCCCGGTGGCCCAGCCGTCCGGCACCTCGTTCGCGAACACGGCGGCCAGGACGGTGACCAGCAGCGGCGCGCTGCCGCGGGCGATCGGGTAGGCCTGGCCGAAGTCGCCCAGCCGGAAGGACCGCATCAGCAGCGCGTAGTACGCGACGTGAATGGCGGCGGAGACCAGGAGATACGGCCATGCCCCGGACGCCGGGAACGCCGTGAAGGGCAGCAGCGCGAGCCCGATGAGCATCCCGCCGCCCGAGATCAGCGCGAACCCGGTCAGCTTGTCGGTGATCCGGTGGGCGATGGCGTTCCAGCTGGCGTGGGTGACCGCCGCGAGCAGGACGGCGGCGGTGACCAGGGGGGTCACTCGGAGCGCTCGCGCACGTCCACGAGGGTGGCGCCGGCGGTGGCGACGAGGTCCTTGGGCTCCATCGGGAAGACGGCGTACGGGGTGCCGGCGGCGGCCCAGACGACCTCGTGGGCGAGCAGGGACCGGTCGGCGAGCACCCGGGTCCTGCTCCGGTGTCCGAAGGGCGGCACCCCGCCGATCGCGTAGCCGGTCGTCTCCCGTACGACGTCGGCCTTGGCCCGCGTGACCTTCCCGGCGCCGAGTTCCTCCCGGACCCGGTCCAGGTCGACGCGGGAGGCGCCGTCCATGAGGACGAGTACGGGCACGCCGTCGGCGGCGAAGATCAGCGACTTGCAGATCTGGCTCAGCTCGCACCCGATCGCGGCGGCGGCCTCGGCGGCGGTGCGCGTGGCCTCGGGGAAGCGGCGGGCCCGTCCGGCCAGGTCACCGAGCCCGAGTTCGCTCAGGGCCGCGGCGAAACGGGGATGGGCGGCGGAGGCCTCGGAGGCGTCGTCGGTCGTCGTCATGGAGGGCACCGTAGCGGTACGTGTAGCCCGCATGCGACCCGGTTACGGGGCCCGCGCACAGGGCCTCGCACAGAGGAAAGCCGGTGAGGGCAGCCCCGTCCCCACGGAACCCTCACCGGCTGGTCTGTTGTCCTCCGGTCAGGAGGTGCGTCAGGCGCGGTGCGTCAGGCGCGCGCCAGCTCGCGGTCCTCGTCGGGGTCGGCGCCCCGCTCGTCGGCCGTGCGCAGCCCCTCGCCCTCGACGTCCACGTTGGGCAGGGCGCGGTCCAGCCACTTCGGCAGCCACCACGCCTTCTTGCCGAGCAGGGCGAGGACCGCCGGGACGATGGCCATGCGGACGACGAAGGCGTCGAAGAAGACGGCGATGGCGAGGCCGAAGCCGATCATCTTGACCATCGACTCGCTGGAGCCGATGAAGCCCGCGAAGACCGCCATCATGATCACCGCGGCGGCCGTGACGACCCGCGCGCCGTGCTTGAAGCCGGTGACGATCGCCTGGTGGGGCTTCTCGCCGTGGACGTAGGCCTCCCGCATGCGGGTGACCAGGAAGACCTCGTAGTCCATGGCCAGGCCGAAGACCACGCCGACCATGAAGATCGGCATCATCGACATGACCGGGCCGGTCTCCTCGACGCCCATCAGGCCGGACAGCCAGCCCCACTGGAAGACCGCGACGACCGCGCCGAGCGCCGCCATGACGGAGAGCAGGAAGCCGAGGGCCGCCTTCAGCGGGACCAGGATAGAGCGGAAGACCACGATGAGCAGGAGGAAGGCCAGGCCGACGACCAGGACCAGGTACGGCACCAGCGCGTCGTTCAGCTTCTCGCTGACGTCGATGTTCATCGCCGTCGAGCCGGTCACCAGGGTCTCCGCGCCGGTGTCGGCCTTGATGTCGCCGCCCGCGTCGCGGATGGAGTGCACCAGGTCCTCGGTCTGCACGGAGGACGGCTTGGAGTCGGGGATCACGGTGATCGTCGCGGTGTCGCCGCCCTTGTTGGGTGCGGGCGGGGCTACCGCCACGACGCCGTCGAGGTCCTTGATCTGCTTCTCGACGTCGGTGAAGGCGTCCTTCGGGGCGTCGCTGCCCTTGGCGTCCACCACGACCATCAGCGGGCCGTTGAAGCCGGGGCCGAAGCCGTCCGACAGGAGGTCGTAGGCGCGGCGCTGGGTCGTGGACGTCGGCTGGGAGCCGTCGTCGGGCAGGCCCAGTTCCAGGGAGGACGCGGGGATCGCGGCGGCGCCGAGGCCGATGACGCCCAGGAGGAGGACGGCGAGGGGGCGGCGGACGACGAAGCTCGCCCAGCGGGTGCCCAGGTTGGCCTTGGGCTGTCCCTGCCCCTGCCCCCGTGGCTTCTCCTGCGCCTGCGGCTTCTGCGCGCCCTTGCGGGAGCGGCCGAGGAGCTTGCCCTTCGCGCCGGCGGGCTTGACCCTGCGCCCGGCGTAGCCGAGCAGTGCGGGGATCATCGTCAGGGCGATCAGGACCGCGACGGCGACGGTGCCGGCCGCCGCGATGCCCATCTTGGTGAGCATCGGGATGTTGACGACCGCGAGGCCCACCAGGGCGATGACCACCGTGAGGCCGGCGAAGACGACCGCGGAGCCCGCGGTGCCGACCGCCCGTCCGGCGGCATCTTCGCGCTCGCGTCCCTCGGCGAGTTCGGCGCGGTAGCGGGAGACGATGAACAGGGCGTAGTCGATGCCGACCGCGAGGCCGATCATCATGGCCAGGATGGACGTGGTCGAGCCCAGTTCGAGCGCGCTCGCCAACGCGGTGATCGAGGAGACGCCGATGCCCACCCCGATCAGGGCGGTGAGCAGGGGCAGTCCGGCCGAGACCAGCGAGCCGAAGGTGATGACGAGGACGACGGCGGCGACCGCGATGCCGATGATCTCGGTGGCGCCGGTCTCCGGGACGGCCTGGAGCGCGTCACCGCCCACCTCGACGGTCAGCCCGGCGTCGCGCGCCTGCTGGGCCGCGTCCTCCAGGGCGTCCTTGGTGGACTCCTCCAGCTCCATGCCGGAGACGTCGTACTTCACCGACGCGTAGGCGATCGTGCCGTCCTTGCTGACGGCGTCGCCCGTGTACGGGTCGGCGACCGAGGCGACCTCGGAGCCGTCCGCCAGTTCGTCGACGGTCTTCTCGACGGTCGCCTTGTTCCCGGCGTCCGTCATCTTCTCGCCGGACGGTGCCTTGAAGACGACGCGTGCGGTCGCCCCGTCGGCACTCTGGCCCGGGAAGCGCTGTTCCAGCAGGTCGAAGGCCTTCTGGGCCTCCGTACCGGGGATGGAGAAGGAGGAGTTGCCGGCGGGCGGGGCGCTGGCCGCGCCGACGCCGGCGAGCGTCAGCAGGGCCACCCAGATCAGGGCGACGAAATGCCGTCGGCGAAAGGCGAGCCGGCCGAGTTTGTAGAGGAACGTGGCCACGGGGGCGTACTCCCGGTCAGGTCGTGGGAATTTCAGGGCAGGGGTGATCGGCCCGACGACGTTGGGGGTACCGCCCACGCCCTTAAGGCAGTGGGGGAGGTGACGTCAGATGGGGCTCAGGTGGGGCTCAGGTGGGGCGTGGGGATGTCAGTTGGTGGAGGCGCCGAGTGCGGGGAGGATCACGGCGTCGATGTAGGACGTGAGGAACGCCCGGGTCGGTGGCTGATCGTCCAGCAGCGTGCGGGTGGCGAAACCGCCGACCATCATGTGCACGAGGAAGTCCAGCGCCGGACAGTCCGCTCTGATCTCACCGCGGTCGACGGCGCGTTGCAGCACTCGCTGGAACTCCACCATCTCCGGTTCGATGAGCTGTTCCCGGAACGCCTGGCGAAGGTCCGGGTTCTGGTGCAGCGCCATGGCGACGCCCCGCATCAGCGCGGAGTTCTGCTCCATGGTGCAGTCGTCCTCACGCGCCATCAGGGCGTGCAGGTCACCGCGGAGCGAGCCGGTGTCGACGTCGCCGATCTCGCCCGGCTTGTTGTGCCGCATGGCCTTGACGACCAGATCCGGCTTGCCGCCCCACTGGCGGTAGAGCGTCGCCTTGCTGGACCGCGTGCGGGCGGCCACGGCGTCCATCGTGAGGGCGTCGTAGCCGACTTCGCGGAGCAGGTCGAGCACGGCCTCGTAGAGCTCGGCCTCGCGCTCGGGAGTGATCCGACTGCGGCGCGCGGTGGCGGCCTCCGTCATCTCGCTCACTCCTCTTCGTCCCACTCAGTCAGAACGACATCGTTTCGTACAAGACGAATGTACCCCACCCCCTAGCGAAACGAAACGGTTTCGTTCGTGTTCTGGGTCACGGTTGTCGGTTACGCATAAGTTGCCGGGGTCCGGGCCCCGGCAAAGCATGGGGCGGGTGAGTTATCTGCGCCTTCCGCACCTCAGTGGCGACCAGCTGTGCTTCGTGGCCGAGGACGACCTCTGGCTCGCCTCCCTCGACGGTCCGGGCCGGGCCTGGCGGCTCACCGTCGACCGCACCAAGGCAGGCCACCCGCGCTTCTGCCCCGACGGCCGCCACATCGCGTACACCAGCTGGCGCAGTCTGGTGCCGGAGGTCCACCTCGTGCCGGTGGACGGCGGCCCCGGCCGGCAGCTCACCCACTGGGGCGGCTTCGACACCCGGGTCTGCGGCTGGTCGCCGCCCGACGCCGACGGCACCACCGCCGTCCTCGCCGTCGCCTCGCACGGCGAGCCCTTCTCCCACCTCACCTGGGCCTACAAGGTCACCCCCGACGGCGACCCCGGCCGCAAGCTGCCCTGGGGGCCGGTCACCGACATCCAGGCGGCCGACCTCGACGGGGAGCGCAGGACACTTCTCCTCACCGGCACCCCGCCGCACGAGCCCGCCGCCTGGAAGCGCTACCGGGGCGGTGCCACGGGCCGGCTCTGGCTGCACGGCGAGCGGCTCCTTCCCGACCTCGGCGGACACCTCGCCGCCCCCATGTTCGTCGGCGAGCGGATCGCCTTCCTCTCCGACCACGAGGGCGTCGGCAACCTCTACTCCTGCGCCCACGACGGCTCCGACCTGCGCCGCCACACCGACCACGACGCGTTCTACGCCCGCAACGCCGCGAGCGACGGCGGCCGGGTGGTGTACCAGTGCGCGGGCGACCTGTGGATCGTGGACGACCTCGCCTCCGGCTCGGCGCCGCGCCGGCTGGACGTGCGGCTGAGCGGTCCACGCGCGGGACGGCGTACGTACCAGGTGCCCGCCGCGCAGCACGTGGGCGGCATCTCGGTCGACGAGACCGGCCGCGCGAGCGCCGTCGTCGTACGCGGCAGCCTGTACTGGCTCACCCATCGCGACGGCCCGGCCCGCACTCTCGCCGACACCCCGGGCGTCCGCGTGCGGCTGCCCGAGATGCTCGGGGCCGGCGGGCGGATCGCGTACGTGACGGACGCGGAGGGCGAGGACGCCGTCGAGATCTCCCACCTGCCCCGCGCGACCGGACGCCGCGCGGCCCGCCGGCTGGCCTCCGGACGCCTCGGCCGCGTCCTGGAGCTGGTCTCGGACCCGGCGGGCGACCGCCTCGCCGTCGCCTCGCACGACGGTCGGCTGCTGATCCTCGACGTGACGGAGGAGGACACGGAGGCCGCCCTGGCACTGGACCCGGAGGGTGCGGGGGGCGACGAAGACGCCGGTGACACCCGGACGACAGGAGACGTCGAAGACACCGGCAGCGCCGCAGGCGAGGTCACCGAGTTGATCCGGTCGGTCAACGGGCCCGTGCGCGACCTCGCCTTCTCCCCCGACGGGACCTGGCTCACCTGGTCGCACCCCGGCATCGGACGCTCCCTGCGGCAGATCAAGATGGCCCGGATCGACGGGCCGGAGGGCACACTCGTCGTCGACGTCACCAACGGCCGCTTCGAGGACGAGAACCCGGTGTTCACCAGGGACGGCCGCTACCTCGCCTTCCTGTCCTGGCGCGGTTTCGACCCGGTGTACGACGTGCACACCGGGGACCTGTCGTTCCCGCTGGGCTGCCGCCCCTACCTGGTGCCGCTGTCCTCGGCGACCCCCTCCCCCTTCGCGCTCAACCCCGAGGGCCGCCCCGCGGCCGGCGGCCTGGACCCGCTCGAGGACGAGCCCGGCGACGGCGGCGCGGTGACCGTCGAGGTCGAGGGTCTGGAGAACCGGGTGACGCCGTTCCCGGTCACCGCCTCCAAGTACTCGGCGCTGTGTCCGGTCGCGGGCGGCGGCCTGGTCTGGCTGCGCTGGCCGATCTCGGGCGCCCTCGGCGAGACCTTCGCGAACCCGGCGGATCCGAGCGAGCGGCCCACGCTGGAGCACTTCAACCTCGCCAAGGCCAAGAAGTCCGAACTCGTCGACCACCTGGACTGGTTCCGGGTCAGCGGCGACGGCAGCCGCCTGGTCGTGCTCGACGAGGGCGACCTGCGCGCCGTACCGGCGACGGAGGTGGGCGACGGCGACTCGACCACCTGGATCGACCTGCGGCGCATCCTGCACGAGGTCGACCCGGCCGCCGAGTGGCGCCAGGCGTACGACGAGGCGGGCCGCCTGACCCGCGCCTACTTCTGGGACCCCGGCATGTGCGGCATCGACTGGGACGCGGTACTGGACCAGTACCGCCCCCTGGTCGAACGGGTCGCCTCCCCCGACGAGTTCGCCGACCTGCTGCGCGAGGTGCTCGGCGAACTCGGCACCTCGCACGCCTACGTCACCGCCGCCCGGCGCAACGAGGGCCCGGCGCACTACCAGCGCTGGCAGGGCCTGCTCGGCGCCAACTTCGCCTGCCGCGACGGACAGTGGCTGGTCCGGCGCATCCTGCCGGGCGACTCCTCCGACTCGAAGGCCCGCTCCCCGCTGGCCGGCACGGGCATCCGCGACGGGGCCGTACTGACCCACGTCGACGGCCGCCCGGTCGATCCGGTGGCGGGCCCGTCGCCGCTGCTCGCGGGCGCGGGCGGCACGACGGTGGAGCTGACCTTCGCGCCGTGCGAGGGCGCCCGGGGACCGTCCCGCAGGGTCGCCGTCGTCCCGCTCGTGGACGAACGGCCGCTGCGCTACCAGGACTGGGTGGCCAAACGCCGCGAGGTCGTACGGGAGTTGAGCGGCGGCCGGTGCGGCTACCTGCACATCCCCGACATGGGCGGCTCCGGCTGGGCGCAGTTCAACCGCGACCTGCGCATGGAGGTGTCCCGGCCCGCGCTCATCGTGGACGTGCGCGGCAACGCGGGCGGGCACATCAGCGAACTCGTCGTCGAGACGCTGACCCGCACCATCCTGGGCTGGGACCTCACCCGCGACGCCCAGCCGGTGTCGTACGCCTCCAACGCGCCGCGCGGTCCGGTCGTCGCGGTCGCCGACGAGGCGACGTCCTCCGACGGCGACATGATCACGGCCGCGTTCAAGCTGCTGCGCCTCGGCCCGGTGGTCGGGCAGCGCACCTGGGGCGGCGTGGTCGGCATGACCGGCCGGCACCGCCTCGGCGACGGCACGGTGATCACGGTGCCGATGAACGCGGCCTGGTTCGACGCGTACGGCTGGTCCGTGGAGAACTACGGCGTCGCCCCCGACGTCGAGGCGCTGCGCACGCCGCTCGACTGGGCCGAGGGCCGCTACCCGGTCCTTGACGAGGCGGTCCGGCTGGCGTTGGAGCTGCTGGAGATCAACCCGCCCGCCACGCCCCCCGGTTACGACGCCGTACCGGACCGGTCCCGCCCGCCGCTGCCGCCCCGGGCATGAGAAAGGGCGCCCGCCGTGCGAACGGTGGGCGCCCCTTCAGTTCTTCAGCGGCGGCGCGTCAGGCGTCGAAGCTCTCCTCGAAGCGCTCGTCCGCGTCCCGGCGGCGCGAGGACGGGTCCCGCTCGTCCGCCTCCCGACGACGCGAGGACGGGTCGGCCTCGTCCTCGTCGCGACGACGGTCGCGGTTCTGGAACTGGTCCTTGCCCTGCTCGGCACGCTGCTTGCCCTGCTGCTGCATGCGCTCGGCCTTGTCCTGGAACTGGTCCTTCATACCCATGTGGGTTCACTCCTGTGGTGATCGGGCCCGACCGGATCGGCCGGGCTCGATCAGATTCACATGAGCCGTGACCGTGCGCATGTCGATCACTTACGGACTGTAGTCGTGCTGGTCCGGCCCTGTTCGTCGGCCGCTCCGCCGGCGCCGACCAGGCCGATGCGCAGGCCGTTGAGCCGGTCCCCGAAGCGCCGCATCTCGCGCTGCCCGACGGTGCCGATGACGGCCGGCAGATACCCGCGCACGCCCTGCATGCCGCGCAGCCACCGCTGCCCGTAGACGTGGGCGGAGCGGCGCTCGATGCCCTCCACGAGCCGGTCGACCGCCGGGCCCAGCGGATAGGTCTTGTTGGCGGGCCAGGGCAGCCGCTGCCGCAGTTCCCGCATGACGTCGTCCTGGTCGGCGCCGCGCACCATGTCGGTGTCGGTCCACGACAGATAGCCCACGCCGACCTTCACGCCGCGGTGGCCGACCTCGCCGCGCAGGCTGTGCGCGTACGCCTCGACGCCGGACTTGGAGGCGCAGTAGGCGGTCATCATCGGCGCGGGGGTGATGGCGGCCAGCGACGCGATCTGGAGCAGGTAGCCGCGGCTCTCCAGCAGCGCCGGCAGGAAGGCGCGGGCGGTCACCGCCGACCCGATCAGGTTGACCTCGATCACCCGCCGCCAGGAGCCGGGGTCGGAGTCGACGAAGGGGCCGCCGCTGGCGACGCCCGCGTTGGCGACGACGATGTCGATCCGGCCGAAGCGCTCCTTGACCTCGGCCGCCACCCGGGCCATCGCCTCGTGGTCGGTGACGTCGGCGTGCCAGTGCTCGCTCTCGCTGTGCAACCGGGCGGAGACCTGCTTGAGTTCGTCGGGTTCCAGGCCGACCAGCGCGACCTTCACCCCGCGCGCGGACAGCTTGCGGGCCAGCAGTTCCCCCACGCCCCGCGCGGCTCCGGTGACGACGGCGACCCGCCCTTCCAGGCTCACCCTGCTCATGCGCTCTCCTCGGCGTGTACGGCACGCTCGTCGCGTGCGCTGGATATGTGGGCGGCGGCGAGGGCCCGTATCTTCCCGGTGACCAGCTCCGGCGCCTCCACCGGCGTCATGTGTCCGACGCCCGGGAGTTCCGTCAGGCCCACGCAGTGGGGCAGTGCGGCGGCCAGCGCGCGGGCCTGCACCGGCGGGGTCAGCCGGTCCGCCGTGCCGACCACGACCTCCACCGGCATCCGCAGCTCCCGTACGCCGTGGTCGAGGTCGAGCAGGTCGAGCACGTGCGACCAGCCGTGGCGCACCCGGCGCGGGCAGGCGTGCACGATCCGGGCGCAGGCCTCGATCATGTGCGGGCCCGAACCAGCGCCCATCGTCCCGTACTTGAGGACCCGGCGCGCGAGAGGCGTGACCGGTCCGAGGGGTGCACGGGAGCCGAGGACCCGCCGGGTCAGCCAGGTGCGTACCCGGCTCTCCCGCAGGGGCACCACGGTGGCGGAGGCGACCAGCCGCGAACTGCCCGTGCTGCACAGCAGAACGGCCGCCACGTGCTCGCGCACCGCGGGCCGGCTCGCGGCGGCCATCAACGTCATCCCGCCCATGGAGTGCCCGGCGACCACGGCCCGTTCGCCCGGCGCCAGCGTGGCCCGCAATACGGCTTCGAGGTCGTCGGCGAGCGGCTCGGTGCCGTAGGCCGGGTTCGCCGGGCTGCGGCCGTGGCCGCGCTGGTCGTAGGCGACGACCCGGTGATCGGTGGCCAGTTCGCGGATCTGCGCCGCCCAGAAGGCGGTCGAGCAGCACCAGCCGTGCGAGAGGACGACCGCGGGCGCGTTCTCGGGGCCGTGTACCTCCACGTGAACGCGGGCGCCGTCGGCGGCGGTGACGGTCAGCTCGTGGGCGGGGACGGGCGGGGCGTAGGGCCCGTCGGCGACGTGCAGCAGGCGGCTCACGCGCTCACCTCGGCGTCCGCGTCCGCGTTCGCGCCGGTGGCCTTCGCCGGGGTGGGGGCCGGGCGCAGCACCTCGTACTCCGCGAGGTCCACGCGCCGTGTCGCGCGCCGGAACTCGGACGTGGTGCCGGGCCAGACGGTGGTGTTGCGGCCGGCCGCGTCCAGGTACCAGCTGGTGCAGCCGCCGGTGTTCCACACCGTGCGCTTCATGCGTTCCTGCACCCGGTGGTTCCAGTTGCGCACGGCGGCCGGGCGGGCGTCCAGGGCGGTGCGGCCGCCGAGGACGTTCAGCTGGCGCAGGTAGTCCGCCATGTAGTTCAGCTGGGACTCGATCATCAGGATCATGGACGAGTTCCCGAGGCCGGTGTTGGGCCCGATGACCGTCATGAAGTTCGGGAAGCCGGCCGCCGAGCCGCCCCGCAACGCCTCCATGCCGCCCTTCCATGCCTCGGCGAGGGTCCGCCCGTCCGCGCCCACGACGCGCTCGGCGATGGGCATGTCGGTGACGTGGAAACCGGTGCCGAAGATGATCGCGTCTGCCTCGGCCTCGGTGCCGTCGGCCGCGACGAGCGTCGAGCCGCGCACCTCGCTGAGCCCGCTGGCGACCACGTCCACATTGGGCTCGGCGAGCGCGGGGTAATAGGTGCTCGACAGCAGGATCCGCTTGCAGCCGATGCGGTAGTCGGGGGTGAGCTTGGCGCGCAGGGCCGGGTCCTTGATCGCGGCGCCCATGTTGCGCTTGGCGATCTGCTCGACGAAGCCCAGTTCGTTCGGGTGCTTGGTGAACGCCTGCACCTGGAGCTCCCGGATGCCCCACAGCACCCCGCGGCGCAGCTTGGTGGTGACGGGCAGCGCCCGGTGCAGGGCGCGCTCGGCGCCGCTGATCGCCCGGTCCATGCGGGGCATCACCCAGGCCGGGGTGCGCTGGAAGAGGGTGAGGCGAGCGGCCTCGGGCTGCACGGCCGGCACGATCTGGATCGCGGAGGCGCCGGTGCCGATCACGGCGACGCGCTTGCCCGCGAGGTCCTGGCCGTGGTCCCAGCGGGCCGAGTGGAAGACCTTGCCGGGGAAGGAGTCGAGCCCCGGGATGTCCGGGACCTTGGGGTCGGACAGCGGCCCGGTCGCGGACACGACGACGTCGGCGGTGAGGCTGCCGCGTACGGTCTCGATCTCCCAGCGCAGCTGCTCGGTGTCCCACGCCATCCGCTTCACCTCCGAGTCGAAGCGGAGGTGGGGGCGCAGCCCGAAGGTGTCGGTGACGTGCTCCAGGTAGGCGCGGATGTGCTCCTGCCCGGAGAAGGTGCGCGGCCACTCGGGGTTGGGCGCGAAGGAGAAGGAGTACAGGTGGGAGGGCACGTCGCAGGCGCAGCCGGGGTAGCTGTTGTCCCGCCACGTGCCGCCCACGCTCCCGGCCCGCTCCAGGACGACGAAGTCGGTGATCCCCTCGCGGCGCAGCCGCACGGCGGCCCCGAGACCGCCGAAGCCGGACCCGATCACCGCCACCCGTACGTGTTCGTGAACCTGCTCGTGCTCGGCCATCCCGGAGCCTCCACGCTTGGCTGGACCATCTGGAACCGTCTGGAACCATGCCAGTGAACACTGGCGCAATGGGAGGGTAGAACAGCTTCGTACTCACGGGTAGGGGGCACGCGAAGGAAAGTTACCGACGGTACGACTTAAGGTCGGTCACGTGACCGAGAAGCGCGAATACCGCATGGAGGAACTGGCCCGGCTGGCCGGCATCACGGTGCGCACCCTGCGCTTCTACCGCGAACGCAAACTGATCCCGCCGCCCCGCCGCGAGGGCCGCATCGCCTGGTACGACGACCACCACCTGGCCCGCCTGCGCACCATCGCCGCCCTCCTGGAACGCGGCCACACCCTGAGCGGCATCGCGGAACTGGCCGACGCCTTCGACCACGGCCGCGACGTCGGCGACCTGCTCGGCCTCGGCGAACCCACCGAGGAGACCCCGGTCCGCCTCACCCCCGAGGAACTCGCCGCCCGCTTCGAGGGCGAGGTCACCCCGGACAACCTGGCCGCCGCGATGGACCTCGGCTACCTCGGCACCGACGGCGACGAACTCGTCCACATCAGCCACCGTCTGCTGGAGGTCTCCTCCGCCCTGGTCCGCGAGGGCATCCCGCTCGGCGAGGTCCTCCGGGCCGGCGCCCGCGTCCGCGAACACGCCGACGCCCTCGCCGACCTCTTCGCCGACCTGATCCTGCGCCACGCCCCCGAACAGGAACTCCACCGCCTGCGCCCGCTGGCCCGCAGCGTGGTGGAGGCGGAACTGTCCCTGGCGCTGGACCGGCGGACACGGAAGCGGGCGGACTAGGACCGGGCGGGGCCTCAGCGGTCGTAGACCACCGTGACCGGCGCGTGGTCGGACCAGCGCTCGGCGTGGGTGGCGGCCCGCTCGACATGGCCCTTGAGAGCCTTGGCGGCCAGGCCCGGGGTGGCGGCGTGGAGGTCGATCCTCCATCCACTGTCGTTGTCGAAGGCCCGCCCCCGGTAGGACCACCACGAGTACGGTCCCTCGACGTCCGGATGCAGCGCGCGCACCACATCCACGTACCCGCCGTCGGCCGGGTCGAGGACGCGGCCGAGCCACTCCCGCTCCTCCGGCAGGAACCCGGAGTTCTTCTTGTTGGCGCGCCAGTTCTTCAGGTCGGCCTCGCGGTGGGCGATGTTCCAGTCGCCGCAGACGACGACCTCGCGCCCGTCGGCGGCGGCGCGCTCGCGCAGTTCCTTGAGGTGGGCGAGGAACTCGCCCATGAAGCGGACCTTCTCGTCCTGGCGCTCGGTGCCGACCTCGCCCGAGGGCAGGTAGAGGGAGGCGACCGTCACACCGGGCAGGTCGGCCTCGACGTAGCGGCCGCTGGTGTCGAACTCCGTGGAGCCGAAGCCGACCTGGACGCGGTCGGGTTCGCGGCGGGTGTAGAGGGAGACGCCGGCGCGGCCCTTGGCGGCGGCGGGGGCGTGCGTGACGTGCCAGCCGTCGGGCGTGCGGACGTGTTCCGGCAGCTGGTGGGGTTCGGCCCGCACCTCCTGGAGGCACAGCACGTCGGCGGAGGTGTCGGCGAGCCACTCCACGAAGCCCTTCTTCGCGGCGGCGCGCAGACCGTTCACATTCACGGAGGTCACGGTGAGCACCAGGGCACGATACCGGCACACTGGATGTCGTCCCGCTCCGGATTACGCATCCCTATACGGTAGGAAGAATGAACATACGCCGGGTCCCCTTCGACCACCCCGACGCCGTGAAGCTCAACAACGAGGTCCAGGCCGAGTACGACGTCCGCTACGGCGACGGCGGCGACGCCACGTACCTGGACCCGGCGCACTTCGCGCCGCCGGGCGGCCTGTACCTGATCGCGTACGACGAGAACGACGTCCCGGTCGCCTCCGGCGGCTGGCGCAGCCAGGACGCCAACGACGAGGGCAATCTCGACGGGGACGCGGAGCTCAAGCGGATGTTCGTGGTCGAGCAGGTGCGCGGACGCGGGCTGGCCCGCCGCATTCTGGCCGCCCTGGAGGAGGACGCCCGTGCGGCGGGCCGCACCCGGATGGTGCTGGAGACCGGCACCAAGCAGCCGGAGGCGGTGGCCCTGTACACCTCGAGCGGCTACGAGCCGTGCGGGAAGTTCGGCTACTACCGCTTCCACGAGGAGAGCCTCTGCTACGCGAAGGCTCTCCAGGTCCCGTAGAAGTCCCGTAGGAGTGCCGTAGGAGTGTCCCGCGGGTCGCCCTGCCGTGCCGTCAGGCCGCGCCGCCCGTCCTGCGGCGACGCGAGGCGACGAACAGGACGCCGCCCGCGGCGAGCGCCAGTGCCGCACCGGCCGAGACGAGCAGTGCCGTGGAGCCGGTGGAGGCCAGCAGGCCGCCCTCGCCTCCCTGGGGCGACTGGCCGCCGGACGTGCCGCCGCCGGTGGTGGTGCCGGTGGTCCCGGCGGTGGAGGTGCCGCCGGTGGTGCCGCCGGTCGTGTCCGAGCCGCCGGTCGTAGAGGTACCGCCCGTGGTCTGCGAACCGCCGGTGGTGCCGGAACCGCCCGTGGAGTCCGAGCCGCCGGTGGCGCCGCCCGTGTCGCCCGGCGTCTCCTCGTCACCCGTGCCGTTCAGCACGATCCAGCCGGTGTCGTTGGAGGGGTCGCCCTCCCAGGGGTTGTCGAACTCCGGCAGGGCGATCTTGCCCTTGGCGCCCTCGACGACCTTGTCGATGCGCAGCTTGAAGGGGAAGCTGCGCTCGTCGTCCTCCAGGAAGGGGGTGTCGGCGAAGCAGCGGTACTCGGACGAGCTCTCGCCGTTCAGGGGGCGGCAGGGGCTCTCGACCACGCTGGCGCCCTCGGGGATCTGCACGGTGAAGCCGAGCGGCTCGCCGCCCGCACGCAGCGATCCGATCCACGCGGGCCCGTGGTTGCTCAGGCCGACGTCGACGGTGACCGTCTCACCCTGCTCCCCCGCGACGCGCGCGCCGGTGAGGTCGAGGTCGTAGGTGTTCTGCGTGGGCAGGTCGATCTCGGCGTACTTGGAGTAGTCGCTCACGTGGCCGCTCTCGACCGGCTCCAGCGTGAGCGTCCTGCCGGAACCCTGCCGGTAGTCGGCGCTCGCCCGCAGCTCGCCGACCTCCTTGGCGCCGACGGCGTCGAAGCCGTAGCTGAAGATGTCGCCGAGCGCGAAGTCCGCGGTCTTCACCTTGAGCGGCTCGCTCAGCTTGTAGGCCAGGCCCGGCCAGAAGTCGCCCTCGAAGGTGCACAGGGCGACCTGGCGGTAGCGGATCAGGTTGTCCTTGTTCTCCTCCGCGTACGAGCAGTTGTCGTACGAGTCGGGGAAGGACAGGCCGCGGGTGCCGGAGAAGCGGAGCACGACGCCGTCGGCGGACATGCTGCCGGTGTTGCGGAAGCCGAGCGGGGCGTCGTAGGTGTCGCCGGCCCTGAAGCCCTCGGGTTCGGCGGGGAGCTTCTTCTTCAGCAGCTCCGGGCCGCCGACGAGCACGTCGACGGTGTGCGTGTTGAACTCCAGGCCCTCGCCCTCACCGGTCACCTCGATCTTGCCGTAGTCACCGGCCCCGGCGGAGTCCAGCAGGTCGAGCCGGACGTCCCAGGACGGGTTGAGGATGTAGCCGGGGTAGAGGCTGCTCTCCTCGCAGACCGCGACGAGGCCGTCCACGTCGCACGACTGCGGCAGGCCGACCTTGGCGAAGCCCTTCAGCGCGGTGGCGTCGATGGTGACCTTGTAGCCGCTGTTGGGGATCGGCTCCGGGTCCGTGTCGCTGTCCGGGTCGTACTCCCCCGGGCCGGTGAGCCCGAGTTCGATCTGTGGCTCCCCGGGTTCGCCCTCGGCCCCGTCGAGCGCCAGGTCCACCTTGTCCGGACCGGTGATCGTGACGGGCAGCGGTCCCTGACCGTCCGCCGCGTGCGCGACGCCGGCCAGTCCTCCCGCGGCGAGCCCTGCTGCGGCCACCGCGGCCAGAGCCGCTCGCGCCCACGGCGAGCGCAGGGAGCTAGGTCTCATGGTGTGTTTCTTCCGTTCCCCAGACGACAAGGAGGTGCCACTGCATGGCACCGTGCACAGGTGACCCACTGGAAACGCCAAAGGTTGCCCGGCGCGTGATCACGGATGCGTCTCGTCATCACGGATGCGTCTCGACCGCACGGGCCGGTCTGTCCGGTGAAATCCGGGAAACGACGAAGGTCCCGTCCGATCGTGACGATCGGACGGGACCTTCGACAATGTGCGTGGACCTGTGGGGATTTGAACCCCAGACCCCCTCGATGCGAACGAGGTGCGCTACCAGACTGCGCCACAGGCCCTTGCAACGAGTGAAACTTTAGCACCCCGACCGGCCTGCTCAAAAATCCCTTACGGGGCCGGTCGGCGCCGGGGCCGGGGCCGGGGCCGGGGCCGGGGCCGGGGCCGGGGCGAAGGCGCCGCCGGTGGCGGCTACTCGTTCGCCGCGCGGGGACGCTCGCCGTCGTCGTACTGGTCGAAGAGCGGTGTGCGGCCCCGCTCCCGGGCCCGGCGGGCGGAGGCGGCGCGGCGGGCGTCGCTGCGGGCCGGGGGCTCGGGACGCTCCTCGGCGTGTTCGGCCGGGCGGTCCCGGTCCGTGCCGGGGGCCTGGGCGGCGTCCGCCTGCTCGGAGGTGACGGCGCTGGAGCGTGCCGAGCTCCACGCGTCCGGGGCCGTGAGGTCCACGTCGGGGGTGGCGCGGGGGGCGACCGGTGCGGTCACGTAGGTGGGCAGGGGCACCGGCACCGGGTCCCAGCTGTCGCCGTGCCGGCCGCCCCGGCGTTCGCGCTGCTGGTCGACCCACTCGGCGTGGTCGGTCTGCTCGACCAGCGCCCGCCGGTCCGCGGCGAGCGCCGACATTCCGGCGTCGGGCTCCGCCTCGGGTCCGTCGTCCGGCTCCTCGGCGTCGAGGTCGCCGACGCTGCCGGCGGGGGCGGCGGGCGTACGCCGGCGCGGGCGGGGGTCGCGGTCGCGCAGTCGCTGTGCGGCGACCTCGGCCTGGCGGCGGTCCATCTGGAAGGTGAACCGGTGGCGCTCCTGCGAGCGCAGGTAGACGATGTAGGCGCTGAGCAGCACGGCGGGCACCCCGGGTGCCCACAGGAACGCGAGTCCGCCGACCGCCGCGACGACCGAGCCGAGCGTGAAGGCCAGGAACAGCATCACGGTCGTGCGCCGGCGGCGTGCCAGCACCCTGGTGCGCCGGGCCCGGGCCGCGGCCGACGCCGAGACGGGTGCGCGCCGGGCCTGTGGAACCCGCCCGCGCGCCGGTGCCGCGCCGGAGGCGGCGGGGCGGCCGGACTCCGGGGAGTGCGCGGGTCTCGGGGCGGGGGCGTGCCCCTTCTTGTCCGTCCGAGGACGTGCCGGTTCGGGCCGCTCCGCGGGGTGTTGCGGGGCGGCCGGCCGGGTGTGCCGTCGGGTTCTGGACACGGCGAAGGCCCGGACGTCCACCGAGTCGGTGACGGCGCCCGGGGCGTCGGTGTCGGACTCCGCCTCGTCGGCGGAGCGCGACCGCAGGTCCTTGGCGTACCGGCGCTCCATGCCCGCCCGTCCGGACAGGAGCCGGATGGCGGTGCTGAAGCGTTCCGTCGGACGGGCCTCGTTCAGCTCGTCCTGCCTACGGAGCCACATCGGCACCAAGTAGGCGGCCCAGGCCCCGACGATGACTGCGTAGATGAGGCCGCTGCTGCTCACGTCTCACACGGTAGAGGGGTTTGCGTGAGGCCATCCGCCAATTGAGCCGGTGTGTCGCACGATCTGGCTGATATTTCGAACTTTTTTTGTGACCGATGCGATCAGAGGACTGTCAGGCTCGCGAAATTATCCGTTTCGGGATGGTCGAGGCTCGATCAATTTCGAACGTTTATTCAATTCTCGGCGTCCCGGCGGTCCCGGTGTTCCCGGCGTTCGGCGTGCTCCGGTCCCGTGACCGGTGCCAGCGCCGCAGCAAACCCTCCGGAACCTCTTCCGCGGTGAGCGCGAAGACGAGATGGTCCCGCCAGGCTCCGTCGATGTGCAGATAACGCGGCCTGAGCCCCTCCTCGCGGAATCCGAGTTTCTCCACGACCCGGCGACTGGGCGCGTTCTCGGGGCGAATGCAGACCTCGACGCGATGCAGTCCGACGGTGCGGAAACAGTGATCCACGGCCATCGCCACGGCTGTCGGCATCACCCCGCGGCCGGCCACCGCCTCGTCCACCCAGTAGCCCACGTGTCCGGAGCACATCGAGCCCCAGGTGATGCCGGCCACCGTCAACTGCCCCACCAGCCGCCCCTGGTACTCGATGACGAACGGCAGCATGCGGCCCGCGTGGGCCTCGGACCTCAGGTGCCGCACCATCTGCCGATAGGTCGGCCGGTGCGTGATCGGGCCGCCGGGCCCGGGCGGCGGAATGGTGGCCTCCCACGGGCGCAGCCAGTCCCGGTTGCGCCGGTTGACCTCGCGCCAGGCCCGCTGGTCGCGCAGCTTTATCGGCCTGAGGGAGATGTCGCCGTCCGCCAGTTCAGCAGGCCAGGAGGGGCTGTTCAGCTCGCACCCCCACCGCTGGCGGGTCTGGGGTGGTCGCCGCCGCGCAGCTGGTCCACGGCGTGTTTCAGCAGCGGCTCCAGTACGGCGAGGCCGTCCTTCACCCCGCCGGAGGAGCCCGGCAGGTTGACGATCAGTGTCCCCCGTGCCACTCCAGCCAGTCCCCGGGAGAGCGCCGCGGTCGGCACCTTGTCCCGGCCGTGGGCCCGGATCGCCTCCGCGATGCCCGGGACCTCGTAGTCGATCACCGCCCGGGTCGCCTCGGGGGTGCGGTCGGTGGGCGAGACGCCGGTGCCGCCGGTGGTGACGATCACGTCGTAGCCCGCCTCGGCGCCCGCACGCAGGGCCGCCTCCACCGGGTCGCCGTCCGGGACGACCCGCGGGCCGTCGACGGCGAAGCCGAAGCGGCGCAGGCCCTCGGCGATCAGCGGGCCGCCCTTGTCCTCGTAGACCCCGGCGGCGGCCCGGTTGGACGCCGTGACCACCAGCGCGCCGTACGGCGCGAGGAGGGCGCCTCCCGCCGAGGCGTCCGGTGTCGTCATGACCGGCTCCAGTCGCCCGACTTGCCGCCCGTCTTCTCCTCCACCCGCACGTCCGTGATGACCGCTCCCTTGTCGACCGCCTTGACCATGTCGACCACGGTGAGCGCGGCGACGGAGACCGCGGTGAGCGCCTCCATCTCGACACCCGTGCGATCCGTCGTCTTCACCGTGGCGATGATCTCCACGGCGTCGTCCGCGACCGACAGTTCCAGTTTCACACCGGAGACCGACAACGGGTGACACAACGGGATCAGGTCGGGGGTGCGTTTGGCGCCCATGATGCCCGCGATCCGCGCGGTGGCCAGCGCGTCGCCCTTGGGAACGCCCTCGCCGCGCAGCAGTTCCACCACGCGGGGCGCGACGAGGACGCGTCCGCTCGCGCGGGCGGTGCGTGCGGTCACGTCCTTGGCGGACACGTCGACCATCCGGGCGGCGCCCGCCTCGTCGATGTGCGTCAGCCGGTCCTGAGGGTCCTGCCGGTCCTGTCCGCTCCTGGGCGGTCGGTCCTGCGTACTCATGCTCGTGTGGCGCTCCCGGTCCGGGCCCGGCGCGGTGCGGCGCGTGGGCCTGCTGTGCGCGACACGGTACCGCCAACGAGGCGGGGTCAGCCGAGCAGGACCACCTCGACGTCGGCGCCGGGTTCGACGGACTCGGTGTCCTCGGGGACGACGATCAGCGCGTCGGCGTGCGCGAGGGCGGCCACGAGGTGGGAGCCCGAACCGCCGACCGGGGTGACCGAACCGTCGGCGTAGGTGCCGCGCAGGAACTGCCGGCGGCCCTTCGGCGAGGTCAGTGCCTTGTCCGCGGTCAGGGACGCGGTGGTCGTCGGACGGTGCACGTCCGGCAGGCCCATGAGGGCGCGGATCGCGGGGCGGACGAACAACTCGAAGGAGACGTACGACGACACCGGGTTGCCGGGCAGCGCGAGCAGCGGGGTGTGGTCGGGGCCGATGGAGCCGAAGCCCTGGGGCTTGCCGGGCTGCATGGCGAGCTTGCGGAAGTCCACGCCGCTGCCCGGCTCGTCCTCGTCGCCGACGTGCGCCAGCGCCTCCTTGACCACGTCGTACGCCCCGACGCTCACCCCGCCGGTGGTGACCATCAGGTCGGCGCGCACCAGTTGGTCCTCGATGGTGGCCCGCAGGTTCTCGGCGTCGTCGGCGACGGCGCCCACGCGGTAGGCGATGGCACCGGCGTCGCGGGCGGCCGCGGTGAGGGCGAAGCTGTTGGAGTCGTAGATCTGACCGGACGCCAGCTGCTCGTCGGGCTGGACGAGTTCGCTGCCGGTGGAGAGCACCACCACGCGCGGGCGCGGGCGCACCCGTACCGTGCCCCGGCCGATCGCGGCGAGCAGGCCGATCTGCGGCGGGCCGAGGACGGTGCCGGCCTCCAGGGCGCGGTCGCCGGAGCGGACGTCGCTGCCCTTCGCGCGCACGTGCGCGCGTGCCTCCGCCGGCCGGTACACGTGGACGTGGCCCTCGGCGCCCTCGGGGGCCAGGCTGCGGGCGCGCATTCCCGAGACCGGGCCCTCGCCGAGCCCGCCGTCGGTCCACTCGACGGGGACGACGGTCTCGGCGCCGGGCGGGAGCGGGGCGCCGGTCATGATGCGGGCGGCCTGTCCGGGGCCCACGGACGGCGGGTCGGCCTGTCCGGCGGCGACGTCCCCGACGACCTCCAGGACGGCGGGGAACTCCTCGCTGGCGCCCGCGACATCGGTGACCCGCACCGCGTAGCCGTCCATGGAGCTGTTGTCGAACGGCGGCAGGGAGAGCGGCACCGTGATGTCGTCGACCAGGACGCACCCCTGGGCGTCGAGCAGGTTCAGCTCGATGGGGTCCAGGGGGCGGACGGTGGCGAGGACGTCGTCCAGGTGTTCCTGCACCGACCACAGCCGGTCCGGACCGAAGTCCGCGCCGGCGTGGTCGTGGCCGGTGTCACGGTGTGCGCTGCTGCTCAACGGCGTTACATCTCCTCGGCTACGTAACTGCGAAGCCAGGTCCGGAAGTCCGGGCCCAGGTCTTCACGTTCGCATGCGAGTCGGACAATGGCACGCAGGTAGTCGCCGCGGTCACCGGTGTCATAGCGGCGGCCCTTGAAGACGACGCCGTGCACCGGGCCGCCCACGGACTCGTCCTCGGCGAGCTGCTGGAGGGCGTCGGTCAGCTGGATCTCGCCGCCGCGGCCGGGCTCGGTCCTGCGGAGTATGTCGAAGATGTGCGGGTCGAGGACGTAGCGGCCGATGATGGCGTAGTTGGACGGGGCGTCGGCCGGGTCCGGCTTCTCGACCAGTCCGCCGACCTTGACGACGTCGCTGTCCTCGGTGGTCTCCACGGCCGCGCAGCCGTAGAGGTGGATCTGCTCCGGCGCGACCTCCATGAGGGCGATCACGCTGCCGCCGTACTGCTCCTGGACGTCGATCATGCGCTGGAGCAGCGGGTCGCGCGGGTCGATCAGGTCGTCGCCGAGCAGGACCGCGAAGGGCTCGTGGCCGACGTGCGGGGCGGCGCACAGTACGGCGTGGCCGAGGCCCCTGGGGTCGCCCTGGCGGACGTAGTGGATCATTGCGAGGTCGCTGGACTCCTGGACCTTGGCCAGGCGGCCCGCGTCGCCCTTCTTCTGGAGGGCGGACTCGAGTTCGTAGTTGCGGTCGAAGTGGTCTTCCAGGGGGCGCTTGTTGCGGCCCGTGACCATGAGGACGTCGCCGAGGCCCGCGGCCACGGCCTCTTCGACCACGTACTGGATCGCCGGCTTGTCGACGACCGGCAGCATCTCCTTGGGAGTGGCTTTGGTGGCCGGCAGGAACCTGGTACCAAGCCCGGCTGCGGGGATGACAGCCTTGCTGATCCTGGGGTGGGACTGAGTCATGCGCGCCACCATATCCGGTGCCTATAGGGAGAATCTGTGACTCGGGATCATTGACGCTCATATGAGCGCATTAGCGCGGTACGGGAGTGACCAGTGCCTCACATCGACCCTGCGGACGAACCTGACAAGCGGACGTTGCGGCGGGATTTCCTCGCGGCGAGGAGCAGGTTGACGGCGGATGACGTGCGGGTATCGGCGCACGCGCTGGCCGGGCGGGCGCTCGGACTGCCGGAGGTGGCGGGGGCGCACGCCGTGGCGGCGTACGTCTCCGTGGGCGCCGAACCGGGCACTCTCGCACTGCTCGACGCGCTGCGCGCGCGGGGCGTGCGCGTCCTGTTGCCCGCCCTGCTGCCGGACAACGACCTGGACTGGGGCGAGTACGCCGGAGAGGGCTCCCTCGCGCGCGTGCGGCACGGCGGGCGGATGGACCTCTTCGAGCCCGCCGGTGAGCGTCTGGGCCCGGACGCGGTGACGGAGGCCGACGTCGTGCTGCTGCCGGGGGTGGCGGTGGACGGGCGCGGACTGCGGCTGGGCCGCGGCGGCGGATCGTACGACCGGGTGCTCGCGCGTCTGGAGCGGGCGGGCGCGCGTCCCGCGCTGCTGGTGCTGCTGTACGACGGGGAGGTCGTCGCGCACGTCCCCGCCGAGCCGCACGACCGGCCGGTGGACGCGGTGGTGACGCCGTCGGGGGTGCGCAGGTTCCGCTGACGTTCACCTTCGGGGCATGCGAAACGGCCTCCACGCGCGCGTGGAGGCCGTTCGCGTCAGCGGGTGCCCGGCGGCTAGGGCTTGAGCACCAGCGTGTCGCTCGTGCTCTCGTCGACCGCCTTCTTCGAGAAGGACCACGGCAGCAGTTCGCCGTCGGCCCACTTGTCGGTCTGGTCCGTGTAGTGGGCGCTGTAGGCGTGCCCGGAGGCGCCGGTGAGGTTGATCCACCGGGACTTGTCGAGGTCGCCGAGGTTGACCACCATCCGCATGGACGGCACCCAGATCACCCCGTAGCCGCCGGCCGCGTTCCAGCCGGAGGCGTTGACCGCCGCCTCGCCGCCGCTGAGCTTCCAGGGGCCGCGGTTGAGGGCGTACTTCAGGAAGCCGGGGCCGTCGGTGCCCAGGGTCTGGTTGTTCAGGAACAGGCGGTGCAGCCGGCCCCAGTTCCAGGTGTCGATGTCCTTGCCGAGCTTGGCGGTCAGCTCCCAGCGGGCGTCGATCATGGCGCGCTTGAACAGGTCGTCGCGGTTGTGGTCGGCGCCCTTGCGGGTGCCGGAGGCCGGCGTCGTCCACCAGTCGCTCTTCGGGTCCTCCATCAGGGTGCGGACCACCTCGAACCAGCGGTCGCCGCCGTCCGGCTGCGCCTGGTCGGCGTCCCGCTGGCCGCACTCGCGGACCTTGTTGGTCTCGTCCGCGGGGCCGGTGGTGTTGACCGGGTCGACCCACAGGCACTGGCCCTCGACCCGCAGCTCCTTGGGCAGCTTGTTGCCGAAGGCGAGCTTGAGGATGTTGCGCCACACCGCGTTGAAGTAGGCGGCGGCCGCCGAGTCGGCGTCCTGGGTGTAGTCCCAGCCCTCCAGCAGCTTCTGCGCCTCGCGGACGTCCTTGTCGGCGACGTCGATCTTCAGCAGCTGGGGCACGATCAGCTTGGCCATCTCGCTGCTGTTGTCCAGCTGCATCTGGCGCATGTCGTCCGTGGAGATCTTGCCGCCGTCCTTGATCTTCTGCTCGATCAGGGAGGTGATGCGCTGGCTGCGGGTGCCGTAGCCCCAGTCAGTGGTCAGCGTGTACGGGTACTTGTCCTCGTCGACGACGGCCTGGTTCGCGGTCACGATGTAGCCGCGCTCCGGGTCGTACTCGTAGGGCAGCTCGTCCTGGTCGATGTACTCGCCGGTCCAGCGGTACTTGGCGCTCCAGCCCGGCGCCGGGACCGAACCGTCGTGGCCCTTGGCGCGCACCGGGATCCTGCCGGGCAGCGTGTAGCCGATGTGCTCGCTGTCGGCGTAGACGAGGTTCTGCGAGGGCACGTCGAACTTCGTCGCGGCCTCGCGGAAGTCGTCCCAGTTCTGCGCCCGGTCGATGGCGAAGACGGCGTCCATGGTGGTGCCCGCCTCCAGCGCCGTCCAGCGCAGGGCGACGCCGTAGCCGTCACCGCGGTCGGGGGCCGCGCTGTCGACGGAGGCCTTCTTGCCGGTCTTCACCAGCTCGTCGTCGCGGTCGGACAGCAGGGGGCCGTTGTTGGTCTCCCGGACGACGATCTGCTTGGAGTCGCCACCGGCCACCTTTATGGTCTCCCGGCGCGTCTCGAAGGGGACCACCTTGCCGTCGTACTGGTAGCCCTCGCCGGTGATCTTCTCCAGGTAGAGGTCGGTGACGTCGGCGCCGGAGTTGGTCAGGCCCCAGGCGATCTCCTGGTTGTGGCCGATGACCACGCCGGGCATGCCCGCGAAGGTGTAACCGGCGACGTCGTACTGGCACTTATCGGAGACGGTGCGGCAGTGCAGGCCCATCTGGTACCAGACGGACGGCAGGGACGGCGACAGGTGCGGGTCGTTGGCCAGCAGCGGCTTGCCGGTGATGGTGTGCTCGCCGGACACGACCCAGGAGTTGGAGCCGATGCCGTTGCCGTTCACGCCGACGGCGGTGGGGACGTCGTCCAGGACGTCCTGGAGACCCGCCAGTTGGCCCTCGAGGGCGCTGCCGGAGCCCGTACCCGTCCCTGTGCCCGTTCCGGTTCCGCTGCCCGAGTCGTCGCCGCCGCCCGACGCACCGCCGCCGTCGAACGTCTGGGTGACCTCGTCGTACTGGCCCTCCTGGACGATCGCCTTGTTCCGGTCGTACGGGTACGCCGGGTAGAGGTCGGCGATCTGCTTGGGGCCGAGGCGGCTGGTCATCAGGGCGCGGTCGATCTCGTCCTGCATGTTGCCGCGCAGGTCCCAGGCCATCGCCTTCAGCCAGGCCACCGAGTCGACCGGGGTCCACTCCTGCGGCTTGTAGTCGTTGGTGAACCCGAGAGCGGCGTACTCCAGGGAGATGTCCGCGCCGTCCTTGCCCTTCAGGTAGGCGTTGACGCCCTTCGCGTACGCCTGGAGGTACTTCTTCGTGGAGTCCGACAGCTTCTCGTCGTACTCCTCCCGCGCCACCCGGTGCCAGCCCAGGGTGCGCAGGAATTCGTCGTTCTCGACCTGGCCCTTGCCGAACATCTCCGACAGGCGCCCGGCCGTCATGTGACGGCGTACGTCCATCTCGTAGAACCGGTCCTGCGCCTGGACGTAGCCCTGCGCCATGAACAGGTCCTCGTCGGTGGAGGCGTAGACCTGCGGGATGCCGTAGCCGTCGCGCTTGACGTCGACCGGGCCCGACAGGCCGTCCAGCGTGATCGAGCCCTTGGTCTGCGGGAAGGACGCGCGGACGGTGCTGATCGACCAGTACGCCCCGTAGGCGAGGCCGCCGATGATGGCCAGGACCAGCACGAGGACGAGCAGCCGGCCCTTGCGCCCCTTCTTCCTGCCGGACGTGCCGGGCTGCTGACCCGTAGAGGCGGTTTTGGTGGGGGGCATCGCTGTCCTTGCTGTCCTAACACGAGCGGCAGGGGCGGGCTGTGCTTCGTACTGAGCGCCTGAGCGCTGGAGCAACTGTAGGCGCAGGCCCGGCTCTCCCTTGACGCGGAGTCGGGTACCGGGACGCACGAGCGTTCGATCTTGCCAAGCCGAGCGTCAAGAAAGCGTCAAGAGTTAGGTAAGGTAACGAAGTAGTTGCCCGCAGGGCGCGGCTGCTTCGTGTGCCATGGGGGTGCGCCGCGCGCAGCCCGAGCGGGTGCGCTCGCCCGCACTGTGATCCGTGCTGTGCGCCAGGGAAGGGAACGGCCGCTGACTGTCCACCACCTCAACCAGCTCCTGCTCGTCTGCGCTCTGGTCCTGCTCATCGCCGTGGCGGCGGTCCGCATCTCCTCGCGCAGCGGGCTCCCCAGCCTGCTCGTCTACCTGGCCATCGGCATCGCCATGGGCCAGGACGGCATCGGCGACATCAAGTTCGACAACGCCGAACTGGTCCAGGTCATCGGCTACGCGGCCCTCGTCGTGATCCTCGCCGAGGGCGGCCTCGGCACGAAGTGGAAGGAGGCGAAACCGGCCCTGCCGGCCGCCTCCGCGCTGGCCCTGGCCGGCGTCGCGGTGAGCGTCGGCGTGACCGCGGCGGGCGCGCACTACCTGACCGGTCTCGAGTGGCGGCAGGCTCTGATCGTCGGTGCGGTGGTCTCCTCGACGGACGCCGCGGCCGTCTTCTCCGTGCTGCGCCGGATCCCGCTGCCCAAGCGCATAACGGGCACGCTCGAGGCCGAATCCGGCTTCAACGACGCCCCCGTGGTCATCCTCGTCGTCGCCTTCTCCACGGCCGGCCCGATCGAGCACTGGTACGTGCTGCTCGGCGAGATCGCCCTGGAGCTGGCCATCGGCGCCGCCATCGGACTCGCGGTGGGCTGGCTGGGGTCGTGGGGACTGAAGCACGTGGCGCTGCCCGCCTCCGGCCTCTACCCCATCGCCGTCATGTCGATGGCCGTCACGGCCTACGCGGCCGGCGCGATGGCCCACGGCAGCGGATTCCTCGCCGTCTACCTCGCCTCGATGGTCATGGGCAACGCGCGGCTGCCGCACTGGCCCGCCACCCGAGGGTTCGCCGACGGGCTCGGCTGGCTCGCCCAGATCGGCATGTTCGTCCTGCTCGGCCTGCTCGTCACCCCGCACGAACTGGGCGACGACATCCTGCCGGCCCTGGTCATCGGCCTGGTGCTCACCATGGTGGCGCGCCCGCTGAGCGTCGTGCTGTGCCTGGTGCCCTTCCGGGTGCCGTGGCAGGAACAGGCCCTGATGTCGTGGGCCGGACTGCGCGGCGCGGTGCCCATCGTCCTGGCGACGATCCCCATGGTGCAGGGCGTCGACGGCAGCCGCCGGATCTTCAACATCGTCTTCGTCCTGGTCGTCGTCTACACCCTGGTCCAGGGACCGACGCTGCCCTGGCTGGCCGGCAAGCTGCGCCTGGGCAAGGGGGACGAGGCCGCCGACCTCGGCATCGAGTCGGCGCCCCTGGAGCGGCTGCGCGGGCACCTGCTGTCCGTGACGATCCCCGAGGGCTCGAAGATGCACGGCGTCGAGATCAGTGAACTGCGGCTGCCGACCGGTTCCGCCGTCACGCTGGTCGTCCGCGACGGAACGTCCTTCGTGCCGCTGCCGTCGACGGGACTGCGGCGCGGGGACGAACTCCTCGTGGTCGCCACGGACCCGGTCCGCGACGCCGCCGAGGCACGGCTGCGCGCGGTCGGTCACGGCGGCAAGCTGGCCGGCTGGCTGGGCACCGCAGACAACGGGGGCACCCGCGGCACCGGCGGCAATCGCAGGTGAGCGTATGAGGGGTGCCCCCTTTCACAGGTGGTGACCGTCCCGGCCCCTGTACGATGAAGGCGGCACCTGATCGAACCAACTCTGTCTGAAGCAGAGCTGGCGCGACCGTATGGCGGCCGGAACGCCCCCTCATCGACACGGGCCCGGCATCTACCGCAGTCCGCGCAAGAGGACAGCTCTCGGCGCTCCCGCACGGCGACAGCCGCGAGGCGGACCGCGCCACCAGGCGGCAGAAAGGCACGGGCCGTGGCATCCACGGTCACTCCCGCACGCCCCGGATACGGGCAACTGCTGCGCACCTGCGGCGCCTGGACGTTCCTGCTCCCCGGCTTCGCGGCACGCCAGCCGTTCGCCATGCTGACGCTCTCCATCGTGCTGCTCGTGCAGCACACCACCGGCTCCTACGGCGTCGCGGGCGCCGCGGCGGCCGTCACCGGCGTCTCCATGGCCCTGTTCGCCCCCTACAGCGGCCGGCTCGCCGACCGCTACGGGCAGCGCACCGTCCTGCTGCCGGGCGTGCTCGTGCACGCGGCGTCCGGTGTCGCGCTGACCGCTCTCGCGCTCGCCGACGCGCCCCTGTGGGCGCTGTTCGTGGCGGCGGTGCCCACCGGGGCCTCGGTTCCGCAGGTCGGGCCCATGGTCCGGGCCCGCTGGGCCGCGAAGCTCAAGGACTCCCCGCTGATGAGCACGGCGGCCGCCTTCGAGTCCGTCACCGATGAGCTGACCTTCGTTCTCGGCCCCCTGGTGGCGACCGCCCTGTGCACGGCCGTCGACCCCGCGGCGGGCCTGCTCACGGAGGCCGCGCTCACCCTGGTGGGCGGCCTGCTGTTCGCCGCTCAGAAGAGCACCCAGCCGAAGGTCGGCGGCGCCGACGGCGCCCACGCGCGCGTGGAGCACGTTTCCGCGCTGCGTGTCCCCGGGGTGCGCGTCCTGATCGTCGTCTTCCTGGGCATCGGTTCCGTCTTCGGCGGCATGCAGGTGTCGCTGGCGGCGTTCACCGAGTCGATCGGCGAGCCCGGTCTGAACGGCGTCCTGTACGGCGTCTTCGCCGCGGGCAACATGATCTCCGGCCTGGCCTGCGGCGCCATCGCCTGGAAGGTGGCCCCGCAGCGGCGCCTCCTGGTCGGCTACACCGCCCTCGCGCTGACCGCGTCCGGTCTGTGGGCCGCGCACTCCGTGCTCGTGCTGGCCGGTCTCGGCCTGCTCGTCGGCATGTGCGTCGCGCCCGCCATCGTCACCGGCTACACCCTCGTCGAGGACCTGGTGCGGCCGGGCGCCCGTACCGAGGCCTTCACCTGGCTGACCGGCGCCGTCGCGCTCGGCCAGGCGGTGGCCGTGACCGTCGCCGGACAGCTGGAGGACCGGCTGCGGGACGGCGCCGGATTCCTGGTGCCGATGGGCGGCACGGTGCTCGCGCTGGCGGTCCTGGTGGCGCTGCGGTCGCGGCTGGCGACCCGGCCCCGGGCCCGTACGGTGGCACGTGGCGTCGGTCACCGCGCGCCCGCCACAGTGGACTGATCCCTCGGAATACGTCACTATGGACCGTCGTTAGCACTCATCGAGTGAGAGTGCCAGGAGGAAGACAAGTGCCGACGTACCAGTACCAGTGCACCGAGTGCGGCGAGGGCCTCGAGGCGGTGCAGAAGTTCACCGACGACGCCCTCACCGAGTGCCCGAACTGCCAGGGCCGCCTGAAGAAGGTGTTCTCGGCGGTCGGCATCGTCTTCAAGGGCTCCGGCTTCTACCGCAACGACAGCCGCGGCAGCTCGTCGAGCAGCTCGCCGGCGTCGGCCTCGGGCTCGGGCTCGTCCTCCGGCTCCGGCTCGTCCTCCGCGAAGCCGGCGTCGTCCTCGTCTTCGTCCTCCTCGGACTCGAAGTCGGGTTCGGGCTCGGGCTCGTCGTCCTCGGGCTCCGGCAGCTCGTCCGCCGGCACCACCGCCGCCTAGGACCGCTCTTCTTACGAGACCCTGTCGTCGTCCGACGACGGGGTCCTCGGCGTTTCGCGGGGCGGCTAGGGTGCGGGCATGGCGAACAAGGTGAATGCCGAGATCGGCGTGATCGGCGGCTCCGGTTTCTACTCGTTCCTCGACGACGTGACCGAGGTCCCGGTGGACACCCCGTACGGGCCGCCCAGCGACTCCCTCTTCCTCGGCGAGGTCGCCGGCCGGCGGGTCGCGTTCCTCCCCCGGCACGGTCGCGGCCACCATCTGCCGCCGCACCGGATCAACTACCGCGCCAACCTGTGGGCGCTGCGCTCGGTCGGCGTGCGCCAGGTACTCGGCCCGTGCGCGGTCGGCGGCCTGCGCCCCGAGTACGGGCCGGGCACGCTGCTGGTGCCGGACCAGTTCGTCGACCGTACGAGGTCCCGGCCGTCCACGTACTTCGACGGGCTGCCGCTGCCCGACGGCACGGTGCCCAACGTGGTGCACGTGTCGCTGGCCGACCCGTACTGCCCCACCGGACGGGCCGCCGCGCTGAAGGCGGCCCGGGGACGGGACTGGGAGCCGGTGGACGGCGGCACCCTGGTCGTGGTCGAGGGGCCGCGCTTCGGGACCCGGGCGGAGTCCCTGTGGCACCGGGCGCAGGGCTGGTCGGTGGTGGGCATGACCGGCCATCCGGAGGCGGCACTCGCCCGTGAACTGGAGCTCTGCTACACCTCGCTGACCCTGGTGACCGACCTCGACGCGGGTGCGGAGAGCGGCGAGGGCGTCTCGCACGAGGAAGTGCTGCGGGTGTTCGCGGCGAACGTGGACCGGCTGCGGGGCGTCCTGTTCGACGCGGTGGCCGCGCTGCCGGCGGCCGGCGAGCGGGACTGCCCGTGCGGGGCGGCGCTGGGCGGGATGGATCCGGGGATCGCGCTGCCGTAGCGGTGGCGGGGGTACAGGCGGTGCCGGGGGCGGTGCGTGCGGCGTGCGGCGTGCGGCGTGCGGCGTGCGGCGTCGGAGCGACCCGTTCCGGTGAGGGAGTTGTCCACAACCGGTCGGTGGTCCACGGGCTCCCGCGGACCTCGGCGAAAAGCCTCATCGTGGGAGCGCAAGCCGATCCCTCGTCGCAGGTGGTGGTCCCCGTGTCCCGTTCCGCTCTCCCCTCCCCCTCACTCCCCTACTCGTTCTCCTCCCCTCTTCCGCCCGGCACCGACGCGCCGCCCACCTGCGAGGTGCCGCACTTCGCCCCGGTGCGGGTGCGCGGCGGACGTCACCGGCTGCACCGGCTCGCGCGGCACCGGCGTCGGGCCCTGGCCGTCGGCCTCGCCGTGACCGCCGCCGCGCTGGTGGCGGCGGGCCCGCATCCGGGCGCCGGCGGGCAGGACACACGGCGGGCCCGTGGACACCCGGTGGCCGATCCGGTGCCCGAGCGGCACGGCACGCGGCTTGTCGCGGCGCCGGTGCGGATCGCCGACGCGGCCACGGTGCGACTGCTCAGGCCGGGCGACCGGGTCGACGTCGTCGCGACCGGGGACGGCGGCGCGACGGACGCCTCCGTGATCGCGCGCGGGGTGCGGGTGACGAAGGTGCCCGAGCCAGTGGAGGGAGCGGCGGCGGACGGGGCTCTGGTGGTGGTCTCGGTGCCCCGCGCCACCGCTCACCGGCTGGTCGGCGCCGGTACCACGGCACGCTTGGCGGTGACCCTGTGCTGAGCCCGTCAAGTCGCTCGTTCGAGGGATCGGATTGGACAGGACGGCCCAACGCTGTCGTAGGTTGCGAAGCGTTTGGTTCCTACACCTGTTCAAGCGAGGAGTGCTCCCACCGTGAGCGAGAAGAACGAGCCGAGCGTCTGGCAGGGCTTCAAGGCCTTCCTGATGCGCGGAAACGTCATCGACCTGGCGGTGGCGGTCGTCATCGGCGCCGCCTTCACCAAGATCGTCAACTCGGTGGTGGACGGGGTCATCAACCCCCTCGTCGGGGCGTTCGGCACAAAGAGCCTGGACAGTTACAGCTCCTGCCTGAAGGGCCCGTGCACCGGGACCGGCGACACCGCGACGGGCGTGCGGATCCTGTGGGGGTCGGTGCTGGGCGCCACCCTCACGTTCCTGATCACCGCGGCCGTCGTCTACTTCCTGATGGTGCTGCCCATGTCGAAGTACCTGGCCCGGCAGGAGGCCCGCCGCAAGGCGAAGGAGAACGCCGAGGAGGTCATCGAGATCTCCGAGCTGGAGGTGCTCAAGGAGATCCGCGACGCGCTGATCGCGCAGCGCGGCTCGGGCCACGACCGCACGTAGCGAGAGCGGAAGCGGCCGGGAGACGGGCGAAGGCCCGCACGGCTCACAGGTGGTGCGGCGGCTTCTCGTCGAGGAAGCGCTTGAGGTCGGCCGCGCTGTCGCCCTCGGGCCGCTCGCCCCAGCCGCGGTCGGTGTCGTCCGAGGTCTGCTGGTCCAGCGGGTCGTCGAAGACCAGCGCCGGCCTGGGCGCGCGGGGCTCGGGTTCGGGGGTGGTTCTCATGGTTCAAGGGTACGGCCCGCCCTGCGGACGACCGCCCCCGTGGACGACCGCCCCGTGGACGGCGTCGTCCGCTCCGCCCGGCTCCGTCCCGTCGGACAGGGGGGTCCGCAAGCATGTCCGCGCCGTCTCTGCTGTGCTGGGAGCCATGATGTCCAGTCCCTCCTCCGCGAGCGCGCCCTCCGGGCCGCCCGACGGCCACCCCCCGGTACGCCGGCTGAAGGCCCGCCACCGGCACGAGCAGCACCGCGTCGCCACGCCGCTGGAGCTCTTCTTCGACCTGTGTTTCGTCGTCGCCATCGCCCAGGCAGGCGTCCAACTGGTGCACGCCGTCGCCGAGGGGCATGCCGGCGAGGGCATCCTCAACTACGTGATGGTCTTCTTCGCCATCTGGTGGGCGTGGATGAACTTCACCTGGTTCGCCTCGGCGTACGACAACGACGACGTGCTCTACCGGGTCGTGACACTGGTGCAGATCGCCGGGGTGCTGGTCCTCGCGGCCGGGGTCTCCCGGGCCTTCGAGGACCACGACTGGGTGGCCGTCGTGATCGGCTACGTGATCATGCGGGTCGCCATGTCGGCGCAGTGGCTCAGGGCGGGGCGGTCCGCGGCGCAGCCGGAGAGCGCCATGGCCCGGAGATACGCCGGTGGCGTGCTGCTCTGCCAGGTCGGCTGGCTGGGGCTGCTGTTCCTGCCCGAGGCCGGCCGCGGCTGGCTGTTCCTCGTGATGGTGGTGCTGGAGCTGTCCGTGCCGACGTTCGCCGAGCGCACGCACCCGTCGTCCTGGCATCCGCACCACATCTCCGAGCGGTACGGGCTGCTCACGATCATCGTGCTCGGCGAGACCATCGCCGCGGCCACGGTCGCGGTGAAGTCCGGCATCGAGGAGAACGACGCGCTGGGCGAGGTGCTTCCCATCGCGGCCGGCGGGCTGCTGATCGTCTTCGCCGCCTGGTGGATCTACTTCGTGGTCCCCGTCCACAGCTATCTGCGGTCCAGCAGACAGTCCTTCCTGTGGGGTTACGGCCACTACGTGGTGTTCGCCTCGGCGGCTGCGATCGGGGCTGGGCTGGAGGTGGCGGTGGAGCAGGCCGTGGGCAAGGCGCACATCTCGACGCTCGCGGCGTCCGCCGCGGTGACCCTGCCGACGGCGCTGTTCCTGCTCACGGTGTGGGCGCTGCACGCACGGCACTTCAAGGTGGGCATCGCCGAGCAACTGGTGATGCCGACGGCCGCGCTGCTGGTGCTCGGCTGCACCTTCCTCGGTGCCGAGGCGGTGCTCGTGGCGGGGATCGTCCTCGCGCTGGCCGTGGCGGCCGGGGTGGTACTGACGGCGCGTCGGACGGAACGGGAACGGCACCCGGCGACACCGGCCGCCTGAGCCACGCCCCCTGAGCCACGCCCCCTTGAGCCATGTCCTACTGAGCCACGCCCCACGCCTGCGTCCCCCACGACGCACCCGGCGCCAAGGGTGACTGCCGCGCCGCCACACCCCGAGCCCCGGCGCCTGGACGAGACTGGCGGCATGACAGTTGACGCATTGACGGATGTCGCCGGTGTGCTGGTGGGGCATGAGACACGCGCCGGGGACGGGTGGCTCACGGGGACGACGGTGGTGCTCGCGCCGGAGGGCGGGGCGGTGGCCGGCGTGGACGTGCGCGGAGGCGGACCCGGCACCAAGGAGACCGACGCCCTCGATCCGCGCAACCTGGTGCAGAGGGTCCAGGCGGTGGTGCTGACCGGGGGCAGCGCCTACGGACTCGACGCGGCGTCGGGGGTGATGGCCTGGCTGGAGGAGCGGAGGCGCGGGGTGCGCGTCGGCCCGGACCCCGCGCACGTGGTGCCGGTGGTGCCCGCGGCCTGCGTCTTCGACCTGGGGCGCGGGGGCGACTTCCGGGCCAGGCCGGACGCGGCGACCGGACGGGCGGCGGTCGAGGCGGCCCACGCGAGCACGCCGGGCGCCGGGGTCGCCGAGGGGTGCGTCGGGGCGGGCACGGGAGCCGTGGTCGGCACCCTGAAGGGCGGGGTCGGCACCGCGAGCACCGTGCTGGACTCGGGGATCACGGTGGCGGCGCTGGTGGTGGCCAACGCGGCGGGGTCGGTGACGGACCCGGAGACGGGGGTGCTGTACGGGGAGTTGTTCCGGGGCGGTCGGGTCGAGTACCCGGCGTCGGACGTCCACGAGGCCGCGGGCCGGCGGCTGGCCGAGGTCGCGGCGGCGAACGCGTCGCCACCGCTGAACACCACGCTCGCCGTGGTCGCCACCGACGCGGACCTGTCCAAGGCCGAGGCGCAGAAGTTGGCCGGCACGGCGCACGACGGCATCGCGCGTGCCGTACGGCCGGTGCATCTGCTCAGCGACGGTGACACGGTGTTCGCCCTGGCGACCGGGGAGCGCCCGCTCGACGCGGGGCAGCCGCTCGCGCTGAACGAGGTGCTGGCGGCGGGCGCGGACGTGGTGACGCGCGCGATCGTGCGCGCGGTCCGGGCCGCCGAGCCGGTGGCGGGTCCGGGCGGGTCCTGGCCGTCGTACGGAGAGCTGTACGGAGGCCAGCACGGGGAGCAGCACGGGGAGCTGTACGGAGGGCCGTCCAGGGCCGGTTGACCCGTCCGTGTTGCGATTGTCCGGGTTGTGTCACGTGTCGGCGTTCCGGGCGGCCGGCGGGAACCCCGTGGGCCGCCGATCACCTCTACACGGCTGAAGCGAACACCGCACAACACCCGAACCTGGAGCAGCCCGTGACAACGCCGGACATAGCCACGCGGCGCGTACTGGGGGCCTGTGCCGCCCTGGTGGTCGGCGCCCTCACCCTCACCGCCTGCGGCGGAAGCGCCAGCGCCGACGACAAGAAGGACGGCAAGGACGGCGCCGGGTCCGCCGACACCTCGGTCGCGAAGCTCGTGATCTCGGCCAAGGACGGGGCGTCCGGCGCCTCGATCAACACGACCGGCGTGAAGGTCAGCGACGGCACGCTGACCGACGTGAAGATGACCGTGGCGGAGACGGGCGCCGCCGTGCCGGGCGCGGTGTCGGGCGACGGCGGCAGCTGGAAGCCGAAGGAGCAGCTGGAGCGCGGCACGAAGTACCGGATCGCGGCGCGGGCGAAGGACGCGAACGGCCGCACGGCCGCCGCCGACTCGGTCTTCACCACCGTCTCCTCGGCCAACAGCTTCGTCGGCACGTACACCCCGGACGGCGGCAGCACTGTGGGCGTGGGGATGCCGGTGTCGTTCACGTTCGACAAGGCGATCGGCGACAAGAAGAGCGTGCAGTCGCACATCTCGGTCACCTCCAGCAGCGGGCAGGAGGTGGTCGGGCACTGGTTCGGCGCGCAGCGGCTCGACTTCCGGCCGGAGGAGTACTGGAAGGCCGGCTCCAAGGTCACGATGAAGATCGACCTGGACGGGGTGGAGGGCGCGAACGGCGTCTACGGCGTGCAGAAGAAGACCGTGACCTTCACCGTGGGACGGGCGCAGGTCTCCACGGTGGACGCGAACACGCAGACCATGACGGTCGTGCGCGACGGCGAGACGCTCAAGTCGGTCCCGATCTCGGCGGGCAGCCCGGACAACCCGACGTACAACGGGCAGATGGTGATCTCGGAGAAGTTCGAGCAGACGCACATGGACGGTTCGACCGTCGGGTTCGGCGGCGAGTACGACATCCCGGACGTGCCCCACGCGATGCGGCTGAGCCAGTCCGGGACGTTCATCCACGGCAACTACTGGTACAACCCGGGCAGTCCGCCGTTCGGTGCCCAGGGCACCAGTCACGGCTGTGTCGGGCTGCAGGACTCCCAGGGCGGGCAGGGCGACACCCCGGGCAAGTGGTTCTACGACAACTCGCTCGTCGGGGACGTCGTGATCGTCAAGAACTCCCCGGACGACACGATCGCGCCGGACAACGGACTCAACGGCTGGAACATGGCGTGGAGCGAGTGGATCGCCACAAGCGCCGTCTAACCCGCCTCTGAGCAGCGGATTTTGACGGGACCTCGGGTCGCGCGGGAACTTTTCGCGCGGCCCGCGCGTTTTTCGTGCGTACGTTTTCTCGGTTCCCGGACATGATGTCCGAGCGAGGGGCTACGGTATGCACCCACAAGGTGACATGCAGCAACGCCGGGAGAAACCTTGAGCGTTCCGTACGAGACGGCAGCGTACGAACCACCCGAGTCGCCCGAGTCTCCGGAGGAGCACCTCATGCGACTGCTCGGTCGCGCCCTGAACTCGTTCGAGCTGCCCGACGACACGATACGGCTGCTGGACTGCGCGCTGGCGCACGACGGTTCACTGCACTCCGCGCACCACAGCGCGGGGCTGCACCGCGAGACGTACCGGCACACCTGGCTGCTCGCCGACGGCTCGGCGCTCACGCTCTGGGAGCTCGTCCACAACACCGCCCCGGGCAGCGAACCGCAGCACGAGGTGTACGTCGACGAGGAGGAGCTGCGCACCGCCACCTCCCGGATGGCGCTGCCGGCCGACACCCCCGACTTCGAACTGCCGGTGCAGGTGCAGTTGTCCCCCGTCCCCGCCCCGCGCCACGCCTACGTCCCCGACGCCTCGGCGGACCACGCCCGCCGGGTGCTGCGCCGCGCGGAGAACACGGACCGGCCCGGCGCCGACCTCGCCGCCCTGCTGGCGACGGCGTCCGCGCATCAGATCACCCAGGCCTTCGGCGGCCCCGGCCGCGCGGGCCGTGCCCGGATCGGCTTCTCCCTCTACGAGCACGCCTTCCTGCTGCACGACGGCGTGGAGGTCTCCCTCTGGGAGGTCGAGCACACGGCCACGCCCGACGGACGGCACATGTGCGAGGTCTACGACAGCGAGGACACGGCCCGCCGGGCGATGGAGCGGCGCGCGGCGCAGGTCTCCCCGTAGAGCGCCGGACCGGGCCCCCTTGCGGAAAGGAGGACCCGGCCAGGACTTCGTGACGCCCGACGCCCCTACGCGGACACCGGGTGCTTCGCCCCCGGTGTCGGTGCCGACGGGTCCGCGCCGTCGGGTCCCTGGGCCGCCGCTCCCGTCACCGGCTTGCGCAGCCCTTTGAGGACGATCACCAGGGCCGTGGTGACACAGACGCCGGCCGCGATGGCGACCAGGTAGAGCAGCGGGTTGCCGATCAGCGGGACCACGAAGACGCCGCCGTGCGGGGCGCGCAGCGTGGCGCCGAAGGCCATCGAGAGGGCGCCGGTGACCGCGCCGCCCACCATCGAGGACGGGATGACGCGCAGCGGGTCGGCCGCCGCGAACGGGATGGCGCCCTCGGAGATGAAGGAGGCGCCCAGGACCCAGGCGGCCTTGCCGTTCTCGCGCTCGGCGGCGTTGAAGAGCCGGCCGCGCACGGTGGTGGCCAGGGCCATCGCCAGCGGCGGGACCATGCCGGCCGCCATGACCGCCGCCATGATCTTCATCGCCGAGTCGCTGGGACTGGCGACCGCGATGCCCGCGGTGGCGAAGGTGTAGGCGACCTTGTTGACCGGGCCGCCGAGGTCGAAGCACATCATCAGGCCGAGCAGCGCGCCGAGCAGGACCGCGTTGGCGCCGGTCAGCCCGTTGAGCCAGTCGGTCATCGCGGACTGCGCGGACGCGATGGGCTTGCCGATCACCACGAACATCAGGAACCCGACGATCGCCGCCGAGATCAGCGGGATCACCACCACCGGCATGATGCCGCGCAGCGCCTTCGGTATGCGGATCCGCTGGATCGCCATCACCACGGCACCGGAGATCAGACCGGCCGCCAGGCCGCCGAGGAAACCGGCGTTGATGGTCAGCGCGATCGAGCCGCCGACGAAGCCGGGGACCAGGCCCGGCCGGTCGGCCATCCCGTAGGCGATGTAGCCGGCCAGCACCGGGACGAGGAAGGCGAAGGCCACGCCGCCGATCTGGAACAGCAGCGCACCCCAGCTGTCCGCCTGGGTCCACACGAAGTGGTCCATCACGGACGGCGCCTTGTTGATCTCGTAGCCGCCGATCGCGAAGCCCAGGGCGATCAGCAGACCGCCCGCGGCGACGAACGGGACCATGTAACTGACGCCGGACATCAGCCACTTGCGCAGCCTGGTGCCGTACCCGTCGCCGGACTCGCCGCCGCGCTCCACGGGCGTCGCGCCCCCGGCGGAGGCCGCCGTGACCTCGCCGCGGGCCGCCTTCGCGCGGACCTCGCCGATCAGCTCGGCGGGCCGGTTGATGCCCGCCTTGACCCCGGTGTCGACGGTGGGCTTCCCGGCGAAGCGGTCCTTCTCGCGCACGGGCAGGTCATGGGCGAAGATCACGCCGTCGGCCGCCGCGACGACCGCCGGGTCGAGCCGGGTGAACCCGGCCGAGCCCTGGGTCTCGACGACCAGCTCGACGCCCGCCTCGCGGCCCGCGTTCTCCAGCGACTCGGCCGCCATGTAGGTGTGCGCGATGCCGGTGGGACAGGAGGTGACGGCGACGATCCGGAACGGACGCGCGGGCTCGTCGGGGCCGTCGGGCTCGTCGGGACCGTCGCCGCTGCCCGTGGCGGCGTCGGTGGAGGCCGCCACCGACGCCGCCACGGAGCCCTCGTCGGCCGCACCGGAGTCCTCGTCGGCCTCCTCCCCGCGGATCAGCGCGGCCGCGGCCGCCGCGTCGCCCACGGAGCGCAGCGCGCCGGTGAACTCGGCGTTCATCAGCTGCCGGGCCAGTGCGGAGAGGATCGTCAGGTGGGCGTCGTCGGCGCCCGCCGGAGCGGCGATCAGGAAGATCAGGTCGGCCGGGCCGTCCGCCGCCCCGAAGTCGACGCCGGCCGCGCTGCGCCCGAAGGCGAGCGTCGGCTCGGTGACGTGCTCGCTGCGGCAGTGCGGGATGCCGATGCCGCCGTCGAGGCCGGTCGGCATCTGCGCCTCACGGGCCGCCACGTCGGCGAGGAAGCCCTCCAGGTCGGTCACCCGGCCCAGGGCCACCATCCGCTCCGCGAGGGCACGCGCCGCCGCTTCCTTGGTGTCGGCGGACAGGTCGAGGTCGACCAGATCCGCGGTGATCATGTCGCTCATCGCGGGCTCCTTAGCTCGCGTATCGCCCGGTCCGTGGGGTGAGGGGCGGGGGCGGGGAGGGGGACGGGGGCACTGCGGTGGGGGCTGGGGGCACTGCGGTGGGGGCTGGGGGCCCTGCGGTGAGGGCTGGGGACGGTCCCGGGGAGAGAACCGTGAGCGGGGCCGTGGAGGGAGCCGCGGTCGAGACCGGAGGTCATGACGCCGGCTCCCTCAGTACGCGGTCCACCGGCACCTCGGCCGTCACCGTCACCGCGGCCGGGTCCAGGTCGTACGGCGTCGGCATCACGCTGCCGGGCAGCTGGACGGCGGCGGCACCGTGCGCGACGGCGGAGGCGAGGGCGCGCGGACCCGCCCCGCCGGCGACGAGGAAACCGGCGAGGGAGGAGTCCCCGGCGCCGACGTTGCTGCGTACGGCGTCCACGCGGGCGCTGCCGAACCAGGTGCCCGCGTCGTCCACGAGCAGCTGCCCGTCGGCGCCCAGGCTGGCGAGCACGGCCCTGGCGCCCAGCTCCCGCAGTTCCTCGGCGGCCTTCACGGCGTCGCCGACCGTGGCCAGGGGACGCCCGACGGCCTCCGCCAGCTCCTCGGCGTTCGGCTTGACCACGTCGGGCCGCTCGCGCAGCGCCTGGAGCAGCGCGGGCCCGGAGGTGTCCAGGGCGATGCGGACACCGGCGGTGTGCGCCCGGGCGACCAGGTCAGCGTACCAGGACGGGGGCAGCGAGCGGGGCAGGCTGCCGCAGCAGGCGATCCAGTCCGCGCCGGACGACTGCCGCCGTACCGTCTCCAGGAGCAGTTCCCGTTCGGCCGCGGAGAGTTCGGGGCCCGGAGCGTTGATCTTCGTCAGGACGCCGTCGGCCTCGGCGAGCGCGATGTTGGAGCGGGTGGCCCCGGCGATCGGCACCGGCGCGACCTCGATGCCCTGCGCGTCGAGCAGGTCGGCGACGAGTGCGCCGGGCGCTCCGCCGAGCGGCAGCACCGCGACGGTGCGCTGCCCGGCCGCCGTCACCGCGCGCGAGACGTTCACACCCTTGCCGCCCGGGTCGACCCGCTCGCCGGTGGCGCGGACGACCTCGCCGCGGTCGAGGGAGGGGACCTCGTAGGTGCGGTCGAGCGACGGGTTGGGGGTGACGGTGAGGATCATGCGCGTACTACTTCCGTGCCGGCGCGCTGGATGGCGTTGGCGTCTTCGGGGGTCAGCCCGCTGTCGGTGATCAGCAGGTCCACGTCGCTCAGGGCGCCGAAGCGGGCGAACTGCTCCTGGGCGTACTTGGAGGAGTCGGCGAGCAGCACCACGCGCCGGGCGGCGGTCAGGGCGGCCCGCTTGACGGCGGCCTCGGCGAGGTCGGGGGTGGTCAGGCCGTGCTCCACGGAGAAGCCGTTGGCCGCCACCACGGCCACGTCGGCGCGGATCTCGCCGTACGCGCGCAGCGCCCAGGCGTCGACGGCGGCGCGGGTGCGGTGCCGTACGCGCCCGCCGACCAGGTGGAGCTGGATGCCGGGGTGGTCGGCGAGGCGGGCCGCGATGGGCAGGCTGTGGGTGACGACGGTCAGCGAGGTCTCCGACGGGATCGCCGCGGCCATGCGGGCCACGGTGGAGCCGGCGTCGAGGATCATCGTGCCCTCGGACGGCAGCTCCGCGAGGGCGGCCTTGGCGATCCGGTCCTTCTCGTCGGCGGCCGTGGACTCGCGTTCGGCGAGGTCCGGTTCGAAGTCGAGCCGCCCGGCGGGGATCGCGCCGCCGTGCACCCGGCGGAGCAGCCCGGCGCGGTCGAGGGCCTTGAGGTCGCGGCGGATTGTCTCCGCCGTCACCTGGAACTCCTCGGCCAGCGACACCACGTCCACCCGGCCGCCGTCCCGGGCGAGCCGGAGGATCTCCTGCTGCCGCTCCGGTGCGTACATGACCGTTCACCTCCGACCCGAATGCCCGAACCTGTGGTTTCTCTCGGAGGCTACGCCCGGTTTTCCGGAATGTAAACAGCAACCAGAAACAGTCGGAATCAAGCAGACATGAACGGGCATCAAGCACGTCCGCGACTACGGCCGCCGATACGGCTACGGCCGTGGCCACGGCCGGTCCATGCAGCACGCGAAGGGGGCGGGTCCGGCACCGAAGTGCCGGACCCGCCCCCGCCGCGCAACGCCATGTCCGCGACCGCGATCTCAGACCAGCGCCGGCTCCTTCTCCTGCGCCGGGTCCTGGTCCGGGTCCTGGTCCTGGCCCCCTTCCACGTGCTGGGCGGGCCGCTTGGGCAGCGCGAACATCAGCAGGAAGATGACCGCCATCACCGCCGCCACCCAGCCCAGCGCGTTCTGGAAGGCGTCCGCGTAGGCCGGGCCGATGCGGGCGGGGGTGAGGTGATCGCTCATGGTGCCGAAGAAGACCACCGACACCAGCCCGAGACCGAGCGCGTTGCCCATCTGCTGCACGGTGTTGATGAGCCCGGACGCGGCCCCGGCGTGCTCGCGCGGCACCTGGGAGAGCACCGCGTCCGTCAGCGGGGCGACGATCAGCCCCATCCCGACGCCCATCACGACCAGCGGCAGCGCCATCTGCCAGGACGTGATGGCGAGCCCGTAGCGCCCGGACTCCCAGATGTAGAGGAGCACTCCGGCCGCCATCACCAGCGCGCCCGCCTGGAGCACCTTGCGCCCGAAGCGCGGGACCAGCGCCTGCACCGACACCCCGGCGGCCGCGGAGACGGCGATCGAGAACGGTACGCCGGTCAGCCCGGCCCGCAGCGGGCTCCAGCCGAGCCCGACCTGCATGTACAGCGTCCACACCAGGAAGAAGACGCCGAGTGCGACCCCGAAGACCGTCTGCACGGCGATCCCGGCCGCAAAGCTCTTCACCTTGAACAGCGACAGCTCCACCAGCGGCGAACCGTCCCGCGCGCTCTTGCGCCGCTCGTAGGCCACCAGCACCGCGAGGACCACGAGCGAGCCGGCCATCGAGAGGTACCCCCACAGCGGCCAGCCCAGCTCGCGGCCCCGGGTCAGCGGGTAGACCAGCATCAGCAGACCGAGGGTGACCAGGGCGACCCCGACCAGGTCCAGCCTGAGGGCGCGCGGCGCCTTCGACTCGGTGATGAAGCGGCTGCCGAGGACGAGACCGGCGATGCCGACCGGCAGGTTGATGAGGAAGATGGGCCGCCATTCGAGCCCGAAGAGGTTCCACTCGGTCAGCAGGGCGCCCAGCAGCGGGCCGGAGACGGCACCCAGGCCGACGATCGCGCCGAACAGCCCGAACACCTTGCCGCGTTCGTGCGCCGGGAAGGTGGCGTGCACGATCGACAGCACCTGGGGCACCATCAGCGCCGCCATGCCGCCCTGGAGTATGCGGGAGGCGACCAGCATCTCCGGGTTGGCCGCGAGGCCGCACAACGCCGACGCCACGGTGAAGCCGCCGATGCCGACGAGGAAGATCCGCTTGCGGCCGTGGATGTCCCCGAGCCGCCCGCCGGTGATGAGGCCGGCCGCGAAGGCGAGGGCGTAACCGGCGGTGATCCACTGGATCTGGCTGAAGGAGGCGCCCTCGTCCCGCTGGATCGAGGGGATGGCGATGTTGACGATGGTGACGTCGACCAGGTCCATGAACGCCGCGGTCATCACGATCGCGAGGGCGAACCAGCGACGGCGGTCGCCCGCGTCGGCCGCCGCGGCCGGGACGGGAGCCGGGTCCGGGGTGTGCGTGAAGGTCATGAGAGGAATCTAGGAGGCCAATAGGTCGGATCGTGTCCTAGATGTGCGGCATCCTCGTCGGCATGACGACGGACACTCCGGCCCGGCTGCTGACGCTCCTCTCCCTCCTCCAGACGCCCCGCGAATGGCCCGGCGGCGAGCTGGCCGGCCGGCTCGGGGTCTCCCGGCGCACGGTCCGGCGGGACATCGACCGCCTGCGCGAGCTGGGCTACCCGGTGCAGGCGACGATGGGCTCCGACGGCGGCTACCGGCTGGTGGCCGGCAAGGCGATGCCGCCGCTCGTCCTCGACGACGAGGAGGCGGTGGCCATCGCGGTCGGGCTGCGGGCCGGGGCCGGGCACGCGGTGGCGGGCCTGGACGAGGCGTCGGTGCGGGCGCTGGCCAAGCTGGAGCAGGTGCTGCCGTCGCGGCTGCGGCACCGCGTCACCACGCTCCAGTCCGCGACCACGCCGCTGACCAGCGGGGACGGTCCGAGCATCGCCCCCGAGACGCTGACCGTGATGGCCTCGACGGTGGCCGGACGGGAGCGGCTGCGGTTCGCCTACCGCGCGGGGGACGGCACCGAGTCGCGGCGCGTGACGGAGCCGTACCGGCTGGTGTCGACGGGGCGCCGCTGGTACCTGGTCGCCTACGACCTCGACCGGGACGACTGGCGGACCTTCCGGGTCGACCGGGTGAGCGAACCCTTCGCCACGGGGGCGCGGTTCGCACCGCGGGAACTGCCGACCGGGGACGCGGCCGAATATCTGCGGCGCTCCATCCAGCGCCGGAACGACTCCTACGAAATGGTGGTCGTCTTCCACGCGCCCGCCGAGACCGTCACGGCGCTGTTGCCGCCCTGGATGGGAACGCCGGAGACGGTGGACGGCGGCGCGTCGTGCGTGGTGCGGGCGACCGCCTCCGACCCGGTGGAGTGGATGGCCGTCCGGCTGGCGACGGCCGGGGTGGACTTCCGGGTCCGGGAACCGGCCGAACTGGTGGAGTGCGTACGGGAACTGGGGGCGCGGCTGGGCCGGGCGGCGCGGGACGACTGACCGGCCCGCGCCGCCGGCCCTCCCTCAGCCCTGTTCCTCCTCGTGCCGGCCGTCCTCCCAGGTGAACCCGCGCAGCACCGCCAGGTTCAGCAGCGCCTGGTCCAGGGGGCTGCGGGCGCCCTGGGAGGAAGACGCCCAGTACTCCGCCGCGACCCGCACGGCCGCACTCGCCACGGCGCCCGCGAAGTGCAGCCGGGGAGAGGCGGCCAGTCGTGCGGCAACGTTGTCGTCACCGCCGGACATCCGCGCGGCCAGCGCCTCCACGAGCGCCCGCTCGGTGGAGTGGCACACCTCCGCCCACACCTTGCGCAGCGCCGGGCTGCTCTCGGCGAGGCGGATGAGGGTGCGGGCCCACTCCCAGGAGGGCGCCGAGACCCCGACGCCCGGCGTCAGGGTGTGCCGCACGGCGTGTTCCAGTGCCTCGGGCGGGGACAGTTCGGCCGGGGCCTCGCGCACCGCCCGCACCCAGCGCTCGGCGCCCAGGGCGTAGAGCGGGGCGACGGCCTCCTCCTTGGCGGCGAAATACCGGTAGAAGGTGCGCGGGGCGACACCCGCGGCCCTGGCGATGTCCTCGGCCCGGGTGGCCCGCAGGCCCTGGCCGACGAAGAGGCGGGCCGCCGCCCGGGCGATCTCCATCCGGGTCTCGGCCTTGCGCCGCTCGGTCAGGGAGACCGGCCCCGGTCCGGGGTCGGGAAATGCTGGGATGGTGCTGCTGCTCACTTCGGCAGGCTATGCCGCTGTGGCAGAATCTGCCATCCGGCGGGCCACCCCGGGGTTCAGGTTCGGGGTGCCCCGCCTCTTCGCTCTGCTCCGGCGTGCGTCCGGGCGCGCCCCCGCCGCGCGAGAGCCGGACCGTGGACGACTCCGGACCGTGGACGACCCGAACCGCGGACGACTCCGGACCGCGGAAGAAGCCGGAATGCGGAAGGAGCCGGGCTGCGGCGCCCCGGGGGGAGGGGCGCCGAGCCCGGCTCGGGAAGTCCCGGCGCCGGGGGGAGTGCGTCGGGACGTGGTCCAAAAGGGTGCGGTGGGGCCGGTCGTGTACCGGGAGTGCCGGGCCGCGACAGACGGGCCCGGAGTTCTTTTGCCCGGCCCCCGCGGGTTGAAGCAGCGTTGTACGGCCATGTTTGCGCGGGGTTCGGCCACCGGCGTACGCCCCATCCGCCACGTCACGCCCCCGCGTCACGCGCCGGCCGGTCCGGTGGACCGGTCGTCCTGCCGCGACCGTACTCCCGCTGCCGCGTTACGCCGCTGCCTCGAAGCCGGTGTCGCGGGCCAGCTTCTTCAGCTCCAGCAGCGCGTGCTTCTCGATCTGGCGGATGCGCTCACGCGTGAGGCCGTGTTCCTTGCCGACCTCGGTCAGCGTGCGCTCGCGGCCGTCGTCGATGCCGTACCGCATCTTGATGATGGACGCGGTGCGCGGGTCGAGGCGGCCGATGAGGTCGTCCAGCTCCTCGCTGCGCAGCAGGGTCAGCACCGACTGCTCGGGCGAGACGGCCGAGGTGTCCTCCAGCAGGTCGCCGAACTGCGTCTCGCCCTGGTCGTCCACCGACATGTTCAGCGAGACCGGGTCGCGGGCCCAGTCGAGCACGTCGGTGACGCGCTCCGGCGTCGAGCCCAGCTCGGCCGCGATCTCGGTGGGCTCCGGCTCGCGGCCGTGCTCGCGGTTGAACTCGCGCTGCACGCGCCGGATCCGGCCCAGCTCCTCCACCAGGTGGACGGGCAGGCGGATGGTGCGCGACTGGTCGGCGATGGAACGGGTGATGGCCTGACGGATCCACCAGGTCGCGTACGTCGAGAACTTGAAGCCCTTGCGGTAGTCGAACTTCTCGACCGCGCGGACCAGGCCGGCGTTGCCCTCCTGGATCAGGTCGAGGAGCGGCAGACCGCTGCGCGGGTAGCGGCGGGCGACCGCGACGACCAGGCGCAGGTTGGAACGGATGAAGACGTCCTTCGCCCGCTCACCCTCGTCGATCAGGGCCTGGAGCTCCTCACGGGTGGCGTCCGCCCCGGTCTCCTCGTACCCTTCGAGGACCTGCCGCGCGAACACACCCGCCTCGATGGTCTGGGACAGCTCGACCTCCTTGGCGGCGTCGAGCAGGGGTGTCCTGGCGATCTCGTCGAGGTACATGCCGACCAGATCGCGGTCGGCGAGTTCTCCGCCGTTGGCGCGGACGCTGGTTGCCGCGCCGGAGGTCTCGCCGGTGGCGGACTTACGACGGGCGACGGCACGGGTTGCCATGCGTGCTCCCTTGCGATGGTGGTTCAGCGGGTGGTCCGGTGGACGCTCGGGCACGGTGTGAGGTTGTCTCCGGTCCCTCTCGGGACTCGCTTCCGGGACTCTCCTCGGGTGCCCTGCATCCGATGGAAACAACGACTGGAATCCGGACAGAATTCCCAACCCGCCCCTCGATTTTTCTGATCATGCAGTACCCTGTGCCGCCACACGAGGAGGGGCGATGCTGCCGGGAACTGCGGAGGTCCAGGTCAGACCGGGAGTCGAGGACGATCTCAAGGCCCTCACCGACCTCTACAACCACTACGTTCGTGAGACGCCCATCACGTTCGACACCGAGCCCTTCACTCCGGAAGAGCGCCGCCCTTGGCTGCTCTCCCACCCTGAAGACGGTCCGTACCGGCTGAGGGTTGCCACGGACGCGGACTCACAGGAGATTCTGGGGTACGCCACATCCAGCCCTTATCGCGCGAAGCCCGCCTACGGGACCTCGGTGGAGACCACCGTCTACGTCGCCCCGGGCGCGGGCGGCCGGGGCGTCGGCACGCTGCTCTACACGTCCCTCTTCGCGGCGCTGGCCGGCGAGGACCTGCACCGCGCCTACGCGGGCGTCGCCCAGCCCAACGAGGCGTCCGGCCGGCTCCACGCACGCTTCGGCTTCCGCCACGTCGGCACGTACCGCGAGGTGGGCCGCAAGTTCGGCCGGTACTGGGACGTGGCCTGGTACGAGAAGCCGCTGTAGGTCCGCGCGCGGCCGGCGGTCAGCGGCCGACAGCCAACGGCCGGCGCCCGGCGACCGGCGGTCAGCCGAACTGCACGGACCGCTTGGCCAGCCCCATCCAGAACCCGTCGATCACGGACCGCCGCAGGTCCAGCTCACCGGCCGCGTCCGCCGCCCCCATCGTCACGAACAGGGGCGCGAAGTGCTCGGTGCGCGGGTGGGCGAGCCGGCCCGCCGGGGACTTGCGGTCGAAGTCGAGCAGCCCGTCCACGTCACCGGCCTTGAGCGCGCGCCTGCCCCAGTCGTCGAACTCCGCGGACCAGGAGGGGATGCCTCCCTGGCGCAGCGCGGCCAGGTTGTGGGTGAAGAACCCGGAGCCGATGATCAGCACGCCCTCGTCGCGCAGCGGCGCGAGCCTGCGGCCGATCTCCATGAGCCGGGCCGGGTCGAGGGTCGGCATGGAGACCTGGAGGACGGGGATGTCGGCACCTGGGTACATCTCGACCAGCGGCACGTAGGCGCCGTGGTCGAGGCCACGGTCGGGGACGTCCTGCACGGGCGTGCCGGGGGCGCGCAGCAGCTTGCGTACGGACTCGGCGAGCGCGGGGGCGCCGGGGGCCTCGTAGCGCACCTGGTAGTAGTGCTCCGGGAAGCCCCAGAAGTCGTAGACCAGGGGGACGGTCCGGGTGGCGCCGAGGGCGAGCGGGGCCTCCTCCCAGTGGGCGGAGACGACGAGGATCGCCCTGGGGGTCGGCAGCCCGGCGGCCCACGCGGCCAGCTCGCCGGGCCAGACGGGGTCGTCGGCGAGCGGCGGGGCGCCATGACTGAGGTAGAGGGCGGGCATGCGTTCCCGGACGGTGGCGGTCATGACTACTCCGATACTTGAACTCTCAATCTTCACTCGCCATCAATCTATGCCGACTTTGTTTAAAATTCAAGGAATTGTTTCGTACAGTGGGGCACATGAACGACGAACCCCGTTGGCTCACCGCCCAGGAGCAGCTCGTCTGGCGCTCCTACATCGAGGCCGCCACCCTCCTCGAGGACCACCTCGACCGGCAGCTCCAGCGCGACGCGGGCATGCCGCACGTCTACTACGGCCTGCTGGTCAAGCTCGCCGAGTCACCGCGTCGCCGGCTGCGGATGACGGAGCTGGCCAGATACGCGAAGATCACCCGCTCCCGGCTCTCGCACGCGGTCGCCCGCCTGGAGAAGAACGGCTGGGTCCGCCGCGAGGACTGCCCCTCCGACAAGCGCGGCCAGTTCGCCATCCTCACGGACGAGGGGTACGAGGTGCTGCGCCGGACCGCGCCGGGTCATGTGAACGCCGTACGCCAGGCGGTCTTCGACCGGCTCACCCCCGAACAGCAGAAGTCCCTCGGCGAGATCATGCGGATCGTCGCCGAGGGACTTCAGCCGAGCGAAGCGGGTGCGGACCTGCCCTGGCTGCGCTGAGCGCGCGGCCAGGGCAGGTCCGGGGGAACCGTGCGTACGAGGCGTCCCCTCCCCGTACGCACGGGTGGATCAGGGGCCCGAGCGGGTGTCCGGTTCCGGCGTCAGTGGGCGACGACCGGCACCGGCAGCTCGTCCTCGGCCGCGTCGCCCGCACCGGAACCGGTGACGGCGCTGCCGCCCGGACGCCCGGCGTTGACGAAGGTCAGGGCGATCGCGGCCGCCACGACCAGGATGCCGACGGCGACCCAGATCGCGCTGGTGTAGCCCTGCACCTGGCCCTCGAGCTGGACCAGCTGCTGCTGCGACCGGGAGCCCGCGCCGCCGATGTGGTCGGCGATGTAGGACGTGGTGGCCGAGGCGGCGATCGTGTTCAGCAGCGCCGTACCGATCGCGCCGCCCACCTGCTGCGAGGTGTTGACCATCGCGGAGGCGACACCGGCGTCCCGCGGCTCCACACCCATGGTGGCCATGGACATGGCCGGCATGAACGCCGTACCCATGCCGAGGCCGAGCAGCAGCATGCCGGGCAGCAGCACCGCGGCGTAGGAGGTGTCGAGCTCCAGCTGGGTCAGGAACAGCATGCCGACGGCGGCGACCAGGAAGCCGGGGCCCATCAGCAGCCGGGGCGCGACCCGGGTCATCAGCCGGGCGCCGATCTGCGTGGAGCCCGTGATCATGCCCGCGATCATCGGCAGGAAGGCGAAGCCGGTCTTCACCGGCGAGTAGCCCTGCACGATCTGCAGGTAGTAGGTGAGGAAGAGGAACAGGCCGAACATCGCGATGATGGCCAGGCCCAGCGAGAGGTAGATCCCGCCCCGGTTGCGCTCGGTGATCACGCGCAGCGGCAGCAGCGGGGCCTTGACCCGGGACTCGACCAGCACGAACGAGAGCAGCAGCACGGCCGCGCCGACGAACATGCCGACCGTCACCGAGTCGCTCCAGCCCTCCGACTCGGCGCGGGTGAAGCCGTAGACGAGCGCGACCAGACCGAGGGTGGACAGGATCACGCCGGGGATGTCGAGCGGCGAGCGGTTGCGGCCGCCCTTCGGCTCACGGATGACGAGGTACGCACCGGCCGCGGCGACGATCGCGAACGGGATGTTGACGAAGAACGTCCAGCGCCAGTTCAGGTACTCGGTGAGGAAGCCGCCGAGGATCAGACCCACGGCGCCGCCGCCACCGGCGATCGCACCGTAGATGCCGAAGGCCTTGGCGCGCTCCTTGGCGTCCGTGAACATCACGGCGAGCAGGGACAGCGCGGCGGGCGCGAGCAGGGCGCCGAAGACGCCCTGGAGGGCGCGGGAGCCGAACATCATCGCCTCGTTGGTGGCGGCGCCACCGAGCGCCGAGGCGACGGCGAAGCCGGACAGACCGAGGACGAAGGTGCGCTTGCGGCCCCACAGGTCGGCTATCCGGCCGCCGAACAGCAGCAGACCGCCGAAGGCGAGGGCGTAGGCCGTGACGACCCACTGCCGGTTGCCGTCGGAGATGCCGAGGTCCTGCTGGGCGGAGGGAAGGGCGATGTTCACGATGGTGGCGTCGAGGACGACCATCAGCTGGGCGAGCGCGATGAAGACGAGCGCTTTCCAGCGGCCGGCATCCGGGGCGTCGATGACGCCGGAGGCCTTGACGGCTGATTGAGACATGGGGATACCCACTTCGGGACTTCGTGACGGAAAAAGGTGAGTAAAGGGACGACTTGCCCGGGGCGACGGCCGCAGAGGGCCGCCGTCCACTGTTCAGGCGATCAGATGTTCGTACGGTCGGATGTCGCGGAACTGGACGGTCGGGCGTCGTGGAGCTGAACGGTCAGGAGTCGGAACCACTGGCTACTGGTCGCTACTGGTCGCAGGGCCGGCGCAGGTCCTCCAGGGTCACGGCCGTGCCCGGCAGGGCGGAGCGGGCGGGAGCCCGCAGCCCGTCCAGGAACAGCTGCAGATGGCGATGGACGAACCTGTCGGCGCTCACGCACCCCGTACCGGCCGGAGGCCGGCTGAGCTGGGCCGCGGCGATCATCAGATCGCCCACACCCACGTCACTACGGAGCTGACCGGCCGCCTTCGCCCGGTCCATGACCTCGGCGACGAGTCGTTCGACTCGTTCGCGCGCCGCTTCCAGGTCTGGGTGGTGCTGGTCGAACGTGCTGGACACCATGGGGCACAGGGCGCTGATCCGCTCGTCGGCGGATACGTGCACGAAGCGCTCCAGCGCCTCGAACGCGTCGCCGGTCTCCGCGAGGGCCAGCTCGGCCGCCCGTGCCGTACGGTCCATGACCGAGCAGACGACCTCGCGGGCGAGGGCGTCGCGGTCGGGGAAGTTGCGGTACACCGTGGCATTGCCCACGCCGGCCCTGCGGGCCACGTCGTCGAGCGGCACCTCGGGGCCGTGCTCGACGAACATCTCCCGGGCGGCGGCGACGATCCGCTCCCGATTGCGCAGAGCGTCGGCGCGCGGCCGGGCCACCTTGCGCTGCTCGGGGACTGCGGTCTGCACGGCGTACTCCTGGATGAGTGCGATCACCGCGAGGGACTCGCGACGACTGAGTGCGATCCGGGGAGCAAATCCCCGTTTCGCTCGGACACACGTCTAAACGGGGAAACGATCCCCGGTTATTTCCCGGATCCGAGAAACCTCACCGTGACCTGAGTCACACCACCCGTCCAGCCTGTTCCCTCACCCTCCGTGGCCCTGGACGCCCGTCCCCCGGTCGGCGGCTACCGGCGAGAAACCCACGATCGGCCTCTCCAGCGCGCGCCCGCCCACCCCTCGGCACAGGGTGAATCGCAAGGGTGCAGCCGGTGCCGGGCGGCTGCCGTGGTCCGGGAGGTCCGCATGCAGCCGCAGCCGCAGGCGCAGCCGCCGAGCCGGCGCATACGCCCGCGCCGGCTGGCCGCGTTCGGGACCGTCGCCGTCCTGACCCTCGCGCTCAGCACCTCGGCGGGCACCGGCCGGCTCGCGCCGGGCACCACCGGGGCGGGCCCTGGCCCGGCCGCCCTCGCCCGTTCCTCCGCGCACGGTCCCTGCCTGATCAGCGGCGGCTCCGAGATCCAGATGTCCGAGGGCGTGCCGACCTCCGCCGGCTACGCCCGCTCGACCGGCACCGTCCGCGCCCTGAACCTGATGATCGACTTCTCGGACGCGCCCGGCGAGGGCAAGGCGCTCGACCGCTACGCGGAGTTCTTCCCGCAGACCCGGGAATGGTTCCGCACCAGCTCCTACGGCCGCCTCGACTACCGCCCCGAGACACCGATCCGCGACTGGCTGCGCATGCCGAAGTCGTTCGCCGAGTACGGCATAGAGCGCGGCGCCCCCTTCGAACCCGGCTACCGCAAGCTGGTCCAGGACCTCGTCGCCGAGGCCGACGCGAAGGTGGACTTCCGCGCGTACGACCTCCTGAACGTCCTGGTCACCCCGAACGCGGGTCCCTCCGCCCTGGACACGGTCCTGTCCGTCACGTTCGCCGGCAACGCCGAGGCCCCGGTCGCCGACGGCGTCCCGGTGGCCAACGCCTCCTTCGTCTACTCCCGCCAGGACGACGGCTCCGGCTCCTACGACGAGACCGGCTACCGCGTACTCCCCCACGAGAACGGCCACGTCTTCGGCCTGCCCGACCTCTACACCCAGGAGGGCGGGGGCGCCGTCGGCCACTGGGACATCATGAGCGAGGACTGGGGCGCCAACAACGACCTCCTGGGCTGGCACAAGTGGAAGCTGGGCTGGCTCGACCCGTCCCAGGTGCACTGCGCGTCCGCACCGGGGACGACCGACTACACACTGACGCCGCTGGCCCGCAAGGGCGGCGACAAGCTGGTGGTCCTCCCGCTGAACGGCAAGTCCGGCTACGCGGTCGAACTGCGCACCCGCGAGGGCAACGACGAGACGGTGTGCCGCCCCGGCGTACTGATCTACAAGGTCGACGCCGACGTGGACACCGGCATGGGCCCGGTGCGCGTCTACGACTCCCTCCGCGACAGCGGCGGCTGCACCCGCAGCCCGAACGTCCACGCCGAACTCTCCGACGCCGCCTTCACCCCGGGCGAGACCTTCAAGGACCCGCGCCACGGCATCACCGTCAAGGTGTCGGAGGCGGACGCGAAGGGGGACATGCGGGTGCGGGTCACGCGGGGGTGAGGGGCGGGGCGGCTGGGGATCACCGAGGGGTGCGGATCACCGAGAGGCAGGGACGGTGGTCGGGGCTACCGTAGGCCTGCCGTGACCGCCGTACCGGAGAGCCGAGCCGATGCCCGCCAACACCACGAACGACGCCGCCCACGACGGGGGCGCCGCCTCGCCGGCCGCGGATGTGCCGCCCGAGGTGACGGCACCGGTGGAGGCGGCCGCACGGTCGGAGGCGATCGCACGGTCGGAGGCGGTCGCACCGGCCGAAGCGGTCGCGCCGCTGCTCCGCGGGATCGCCGTACTGCGGCGGCTGACCGAGGCGGACGGCGGCACCCTCAGCCTCAGCGGGCTGGAGCGGGCCACCGGCCTGGCCCGCTCCACGGTCGACCGCCTCACGGCGACCCTCGCCCGCATGGGATACGTCCGCCTGGACGGCCGCGACGTAGCCCTGGCCCCCCGCCTGATGGAGCTGGGCAACGCCTACCTCGCCGCCCTCCGCCTCCCCGCCCTCCTCTCCTCCCGGGCCGACGAACTGGCCGACGAACTGGACGAATCGGTGTCGCTGGCGGTCGGCGACCGGGACGGCATCCGCTTCATCCACCAGGCGACGCGCCGCCGCGCGATGTCCCTGAGCTTCCGCATCGGCGATCTGCTCCCCGCCGAACGCACCGCGCCGGGCCCGCTGTTCGCCACCGAGTGGACGCGGTCCGACTGGCACCGCTGGCACGAGCGCCGCGCGACCGACCCGCAGGACCGCTCCTTCCCCGCCGTCCCGCCACGGGAACACGGCACCCCGGACGAGGACTTCGAGCACCGTACGGCGAGCGCGGCGGCCGACGGCTGGGCACTGGACGACCAGTTGATCGAACCGGGCCTGGTCGCGCTCTCGGTCCCCGTACGGGACCCCCGCACCGGGCGAGTGTCGTGCGTGGCGAGCGTGGTGAGCCACACCAGCCGCCACACGGCACCGGACCTGAGGGCGTCGCTGCTCCCCCGCCTGTGCGCGGCGGTGGCGACGATGGAGGACGACCTGCGCACCGCCCCGCCACCACAACCGGGACCGCCCCGCGCCGGCCTGGCCACCTGGACGGGAGCGTCGAAGCAGGAACTGGGCAGGGAGTTCGTCGAGTCACTGGCCCGCGGGCTGACCGTACTGACGGCCTTCGGCGAGGGTCGCTCCGCGTTGACCCTCACGGAGGTCGCGAAGGCGACGGGCCTGGCCCGCGCGACCGCCCGCCGGGCCCTGATCACCTACGAGCACGCGGGCCTGGTGACACCGACCCCGGACCGCACCTTCACCCTCACCCCCCGAGTCCTGTCCCTCGGCTTCCCACCCCTCTCCCGCACCTCCCTCCCCGAGATCGCCCAGCCCCACCTGACCGCCCTCGCCAACCGCGTCCACGAGTCGACGTCCCTCGCCGTCCTGTCGGACTCGGGCAAGGAGATCCAGTACACGGCCCGGGCGTCCACGACCCGCGTCCTGAGCGCCCGCGTCACGGTCGGCACCCGCCTCCCGGCGCACGCGACGGCACTGGGCCACGTCCTCCTGGCCCTCCCCGAGATCCGGGAGCGGGGCTACGCCCTGGTCGACGAGGAACTGGAGGCCGGCCTGCGCTCCGTCGCGGTCCCGGTCCGCGACCGCACGGGCCGGGTGGTGGCAGCGGTGAGCGTCGCGATGCACGCGGCCCGCCGCACGACGGCAGCGTGCGAGACGGAAATCCTCCCGGAGCTGTCCCGAACGGCCGGCCACATCGAGGCGGACCTCCGCGTGGCGGGCCGCTTCGTCACCGTGCCCCCGACCTAGCCCCTCCCCACACCCTCCCCCGCATCCGCTAACCTGTTGGCACCGCCGCCCACAGCGGCACGCCTTCGCCTTCGTAGCTCAGGGGATAGAGCACCGCTCTCCTAAAGCGGGTGTCGCAGGTTCGAATCCTGCCGGGGGCACAGCGATAAGGGCCAGTTCAGGAGGGTTTCCCTCCCAGGCTGGCCCTTCGTCCTGTCCGGGGTCGTGCCACACGCGTGCCACTAATGCCACGCGGATGCCACATCCCCTAGCCGAAGGCCCCTCCCCCACCACCCCGGATCATGGCCCCGAGCCGGTCGGCGATGGCCCGGTCACGGTCGCTGGTCATGTGCTGGTAGATCAGCGCGGCCCGCGAGCTGCTGTGCCCCCATGCGAGTCATCAGCTCCCGCGTGCTGGCCCCTGCCGTCGAGGCCAGCGTGTCGCCCGTGTGCCGAAGATCGTGAAAGTGCCGTGGCGCTGCTGCCCGTTGAACACAGACTCCCACGGCCGGGCGATGAGCCCAGGCAGCGAGACCGGAGCCCCGAGGTTCAGTCCCTCGGAGACACCGCCTTCCGGGACGGTGACCTTGATCAGCGAAGACTCGCCGTCCTCGATGTAAACGACGCCGATGGTCATCAGCGCCTCGCCGCTGACGGCGTCCTTGGCGATCTCGCCGGTCTGCCGGTCACGGACCTTCGGCTCGGGAACTCCCTGCTTGGGTGCACGACTTCAAGCCCTACGCAACCGGCTGAGTCAGGGCGCCGGCCATTGCAGGAAGTCTTGAATGACGGGGTCCGGTTCGCCCGTCGCAGGGTCGAGCCCCGCAAGCCAACGTCGTTGCTGCTCGCGCCAGTGCACGAAAGGAGCCGTTTTACCCCACAGCGAGGCGTCGCCAAGAGGGCACTCGTCGAATTGGGCGCGCATCATTCTGACCAGGAAGTCGACCATGCCACAGTCGAAGAGCTTCCATCGCGAGTCGCCGTAGCTGATTTGTCGACGCCAAACCACCACGGGCCACTTGTCCGGGTCCGGGTCGAGCATGAGCCATCCCAGCTCATTGGCATTGCAACCGGAGCCCCAGGGCAGGAGCGATCCTCCGTCGGCCACGATGCCGGGAACGCCACTCTCGCTGTTCCACAGGTCTTGGAACTCAGGCGCGACCTCGAGGATGTTGTCGGGATCCCATTGCAAACCCTCAACGGGCAGCGGCCCCAGAATGCTGAGGTCTCCGAGGCCACCTGCGCCGTAGACAGACATGAAGGCTGTGTAATCGCTCGGCAGACGCACACCGAGCGCCTCATGGACCGCACGCCAGTCCACTTCCTCGTTGGCCCCATGCACCGATGGCACAAGACTGAGCAGCGGCGCCAACAGCCTCTCAGCAGACACGAACGCTCCTTCGGTCACCTCGGGAGCCACACCGTAACTGCACACACTGACAACCCAGAGTCTAAAACTGCCGATCATCGTTGACACCTGGGTCTCTGATCACTAGGAGATCCACATGTCGAAGACACCCCCGCTCGATCGCGAGGCCAAGCGGCGCTTGGCCGTCATACGCCATGTCGAAGAGGTCACCGGCAACGTCGCCATGAGTTGCCGGTACTCGGCATCAGCCGGCAGGCGTACTACATCTGGTATCGCCGCTACCAAGCCGAGGGCATCGAGGGGCCCTCCATCCGGGAGACCTGCGGCTGAGTCATCCCGGCCCGCTCGGCCAGCTCCGTCTGGGAGATGCCGAGCTCGATCCGCCGGTTGTAGACCGCCTGCCCGAGATCGCCGGCCAGCCGTGCGTCGACGTACTCCTGGTCGTACTCCACCGCCTCACCCGCAAGCTGCCGAGCCCGGCGCGTCTTCCACGTGTTGTGATCCATCAGCTCTCCCTCCCCGTCGGAGCCGACATCTCCGGGAAACCAAGCCATGCCACCATGGCATACTTAAAGTATGGCAACTCGGAAGATCACCATCACCGTGCCGGAAGAACTGGTGGAGTCGATCAAGGAGCGGGTCGACGCGCGTGGGGTGTCCGGCTACATCGCGTCCGCCGCCGCTCATCAGGACGGCATGGACCGACTGCGCGAGTTGGCCGAACGTCTCGAAGAAGAGCACGGCGCCGTGACGGACGACGAACAGCAGGCAGCGCTGGACCGCATCGCCGCGATCGACGGGTGGCACGACGAGCAGCGGTTGAGTTCGGACGACGCCGCGTGAGCCGCACCGCCCGTGCGAAGCTGCACCGGCCGCGCCGGCGTGTCTTCGTGTTCGACTCCGAGGCGCTCTCCAAGGCGGTTCAGGGTGATCGTGAGGTGGCCGCGCTGGTCAAGACGGCTCCGCGGCTCGACATCCCGATCGTCACCTCGGCGCTCACGACCTTGGAGGCATGGGATCCTCGCGAAACGTCGAAGCAGGCACTGTGGAACTGGACGCTGTCCCGGATCCGCGTCGTCCACTCCGACGACCAGGTGATCGCTATGGCGCGCGACATGCTCAGGGCGACCGGCCTGCACGGGCACAAGTACGCCATTGATGCCGTTCTGGCGGCTGTGGCCGGGAGGGAAGCCGCGCAGGGTGCTCAGGCAACCGTCTTCACCTCCGACACCGACGACATGGATCAACTGCTCGCCGGACACTCCGTGCGAGTCGAGAAGGTCTGACGTAGGCGGGTCGCGAGGGTCCGGCTCACGGGGCCGGACCCGTCGCCGCCGCCGCGTCACCGCCCCCCGTACGCCCCCGCGTCGATGTCCTCCAGCAGGGTCGGGCCGGTGGGTGTCCAGCCCAGCAGTTCCCGGGTTGCCGTGCTGGTCGCGGCGAGGTCCAGGCTGAAGAAGGTGCCGAGCCAGCCGAAGTGGTTCTGGGCCTCGGCCGGGTCGATGGAGGTGACGGGGAGGTCGTAGGCGCGGCCGATGGCCTCGGCGATGGCGCGGCTGGTGACGCCCTCCTCGGCGACGGCGTGCAGGCGGGAGCCCGCGGGGGCCTTCTCGAGGCCGAGTCCGACCATGCGGGCGGCGTCGGTGCGGTGGACCGCGGCCCAGCGGTTGGTCCCGTCGCCCGGGTAGGCGGAGACGCCCTTCTCCCTGGCCACCGAGGCGATGATGGAGACGAAGCCGTGGTCGCCCGCGCCGTGCACGGTCGGTGAGAACCGCAGGCTCACGCTGTGCACGCCGCGCTCGACGAATTCCAGGGCGAGGTTCTCCGTGCCGCCGCGCGGCGCGTCAGGGCCGTGCGCCGGGCTCGCGTCACTCTCGGTGGCGGGCCGGCCCGGCGTGAGGCCCGCGACCCCCGACGCGAGCAGGAACGGCCTCCCGCTCCCGGCGAGCGCGTCGCCGATGGTCTGCACGGCGCCCCGCTCGGCCGCGTTGGTCGCGACCTGGTCCGCCCAGTCGTGCTTGTTGGCCAGGTGGATGACGGCCTCGGCGGCCTCGGCCCCGAGCCGGATGCCGTCCAGGTCGTCGAGGTCGCCGCGACGGACCAGGGCGCCCTTCGCCTCCAGCGCCGCGGCGGAGGCGTCGGACCTGGCCAGCCCGGTGACCTCGTGACCGGTGGCGAGCAGTTCGTCGACGACGGCGGAGCCGATCCAGCCGGAGGCTCCCGTGACGAAAACGCGCATGACGTGCTCCTCGGGTTCAGTGTTCAGACGTGCAGTGATGTCTGTGACTGACGTCAGTCACAGACATCACTGTACGCCTCGACGTCAGTCGCTGCCATCACCGCGCTCGCCGTGTCTAGACTCACCGCATGGCGAGATGGGAACCCGGAACCCCCGAGCGGCTGCAGGCGGCCGCGCTGGAACTGTTCGCGACCCGCGGCTACGAGCGCACGACCGCCACGGAGATCGCTCAGTCCGTCGGTCTGACCGAGCGCACGTTCTTCCGGCACTTCAGTGACAAGCGCGAGGCCCTCTTTCACGGGCAGCAGCTGCTGGCCCAGGCGTTCCTGGAGGGGGTGAACGGGGCGCCGCCCGACGCGTCCCCCCTCGACACCGTCGCCCGCGCCCTGCGGTCCGCGGCGTCCCACTTCTCGGCGGAACGCCGCCCCCACGCCCGTGCCCGCAAAGCCGTGATCGACGAGAACCCCGCGCTCCAGGAACGCGAGCTGCGCAAGATGGCCGACCTCGCCACGACGGTCGCCGACTCCCTCCGCGCGCGCGGCGTCGACGAGCTGGCGGCCACGGTGGCGGCACAGACGGGCGTCGCGGTGTTCGGGGTCGCGTTCGGGCGCTGGGTGAGCGACGGCGAGGAGCGGTCCTTCGAGGACATCGTGACGGAGGTGTTCCGGAAGCTGCTGCACCTGGCCGGGGATGCGGCCCCGGCGCCGCAGGAGACGCGGTGATGCCGAGGCCGCGTGGCCCTCGGGGCCGGTCGGCGCCTCCTTCTCAGCGCAGCTGTTCGGCCAGGCCGACGATGATGCCCTCCGGGCCGCGGACGTAGCAGAGGAGATAGACGTCCTCGAAGCGGGCGATCTCGCCCATGATTTCGGCGCCGTGCGGGCGCAGGCGGGCGACGGTGTCCTTCAGGTCGTCGACGGCGAACATGACGCGGTGCGTGCCCAGGATGTTGTGCGGCCGGTTGCGCGGGCTCGCGCTGATCGCCTCGGGGGTGCGGTACTTCGACAGCTCGAGCCGGCTGTGGCCGTCCGGGGTGCGGAGCATCGCGATGTCGCAGTGGACACCTTCGAGGCCGGTGCACTGGTCGGCGACGGGGCCCTGGACCTCCGTCCTGCCCTCCAGCTCCATGCCCAGTTCCACGAAGAACGCGATGGCGGCGTCCATGTCCTCGACCACGATGCCGACGTTGTCCATCCGCTGAATCGCCATGCCGGTTTCTCCCTCTTCCGCGTACGGCTTGTACCTCGTACGGCTTGTACCTCGTACGGCTTGTACCTCGTACGGCTTGTACCTCGTACGGCCGGTGGTGGCCGCCGATGTGCCTGGGACGGAGCCGGTGGTTTGTTCTCGACATCCCCGGGCCGTCGAATTTCGGGCCCGGATTCCTTACTGCGGCAGGATGTGGCCGGCCTCTGTTCCCAGGGCGTTCAGCAGGGCCAGGGTGTCGCAGTCGACGGTGGCCTTTCCGACGGCCCGACGGCGACACCCGCAGTCACTGGCGGCTGAGCGCGCGGGACACGCCGGCCGTGACCGCGGTGGCCAGGATCCAGCCGCACGCGATCAGGCCGTAGGCCAGCCACTGCGCGGTGTCTCGGGGCGCGAAGGCGCCTTCCTGTCCGAAGGTGATGATCGGCACCAGCAGATCGAGGGTGTAGAAGACGGCGTTGAACTGCGGGGCCTTGCCCGCTTCGAGGGGAGCCGGGGGATGCAGGGCGAAGAACAGGGTGCCGCAGGCGAGCAGGGCCGTCAGCCACAGGCCCGCGCGGGCGGGCCGGTAGCCGTAGCCGACGGCCACGTCCTGGACGTGGCCCCAGAGACGGGTGTGCGGGGAGAGGGTGCCGCGGCGGTGGCGCTGTTTGGCGAGGAGCACGGTGCGGGCCTCGTCCTCGTGCCCGAGCCGCCGGTAGGCCGCCGCGAGTTGCTCGTAGGGCTGGGGGAGGTAGCCGCCGGCGGTGCGCCGGATCCAGCGGACCCGTTCGGTGGCGGGCAGGGGGAACGCGAGGGCGTCGTACGTCGCCTCGGCCAGCCGGAGGTCGGCGGGCCAGGTGTCCTGGGCGTCGTACAGCGTCCCCAGCCGGGCGTTGCGCGCGTCCACGACTCCGTCGATCGGCCGGCGGGTGCGCAGGTCGGTTTCCCGGGCCTGGGTCGCGCGCAGGGAGAGGGCGGTGCCGTCGGTGTGGGTGAGTCGGGCGTCGCGGAAGCTGAGTTCCGTACCGACACGTGTGCCGTCGAGTTTCACGCCGCCGTCGACGGTGAGTCCGCGGCCGAGGTCGAAGTTGCGGGCGACGGTGACGTCGACCGCTTCCAGGGCGAGGTCACCGGCGTTGCTCAGGCGGGCCCCGCAGAAGCCGATGGCCGCCGCGACCGTGGCGCCGGAGAGGATGATCCGTCCCTCGGCACTGAAGCCGGGGTGGAAGGTGAAGTCCTCGGTGATGTGGACGTGATAGGCGTCCAGGGCGTGACCGCCGGGATTGTGCAGCGAGGCGCCCTCCAGGTCGAACTCGCCGTCGACGGACGCACCGGACAGGCGGAATCCGCCCTCGAGAGCCAACTTCCGGCACAGCGCGTCGCCGCCCACCCTCACGTGGATGGCGGATATCGCCTCGCCGTCGGGGAAGCTGATCGCGGTGTCCCGGAGGTCCAGGTCTCCGTTGATCTGAGCGCGGGTGAGCACGAGGGGCCCCGTCATACGGCAGCCGGAGAGCACCAGCCGGGCGTCGATCTGCGCCGTGTCGGCGACGAGACCGGGCAGGGCGCAGCCGGTCATCACCAGCTCGCGGGTCCGGGCGCCCTGGAGCAAGGGGGCTTCGTCGAAGCGGCAGTCGGTCAGGACGACCGGCACGGTGATCTCGGTGAATCGCAGGTCCAGACGGCCCGTGATGTGCGCACCGGTCAGGCGCAGTGCGGGGCGGTCGCCGGGGGCCTGGTCGACGGCGCCGAGCAACAGCGCCGCGATGACGTCGGCCCGGATCGCGGCGTCGGCCCGGACCGCCGGGTCGGCCGACGATACGGGACCGGCCGACGATGCCGGATCGGCCGACGGTGCCGGATCGGCCGACGATGCCGGATCGGCCGACGATGCCGGATCGGCCGACGATGCCGGATCGGCCGACGATGCCGGATCGACCGACGATGCCGGATCGACCGACGATGCCGGGTCGGCCAGGACGTCGACGGCGCGCCCTGCGGAGTAGGAGTCCCACAACCGCCGTTCGGGAGCGTTGAGTTCGTTGAGGCGCACGATCGCCGATCTTCCTGCGGCGACGGTGTGCCGGGCAAGTGCTTTCGACGCCCCGGCTGCGCTCGGCGCGGGGAAGTCACGGCGGGGAAAGTCACGGCGGGGACGGGGAAGTCACGAGCCCGCCCGGCCCCCGGGGTGTCGCAGGGCGCAGAAGTATCCGACGGCGAGGGCGATGGCCATGCCGTAGAAGACCCACTGGTTGGCCTCGGCGAAGTCGAGGCGGATGGCGGGCATCGCGTCCCGCATGGCCGTCTCGGCCGGGCCGTCGCCGGTGGGGGTACGGGCGTCCGCGTTGCCCGTGATCGTCTCCGTGACGTCACGGGCCAGGGAGTGCTCGGCGTCCGGCGGCACTCCGCGTGCGCGGAGGGTCTCCGCGACCCGGTCGGTCATGGTGTGCGTCAGCATGGTGCCGTAGATGGCGAGACCGACGCTCGCCGCGTAGTTGCGGACGGTCTGGGTGATGCCGGTGACCTCGCCGTAGGAGGAGTTGATCGAGCGGTTGACGGCGTCCGTCGACGCGGGGGCCAGGACGAAGCCGATGCCCGCGCCGGCCAGTGCGGCGTAGGGCCACTGGTCGTGCATGGACAGGTCGGTCAGTTTGCCGGCCCACAGGGCGAAGCCGACGGCGCCGAGGGCGCAGCCGATCCGCATCGCCGGCCGGGCGCCCCGCTTGTCCAAGATGCGGCCGCCCCACTGGGAGGCGATGGCGAACCCGGCGAAGAAGTACAGCAGGTACAGGGCGGCCTGGTTGGGTGAGGCGCTGAGCGAGACCTGGGCGTAGACCGAGGCGAAGAAGAAGAGCGGGACGAACGCCAGCATGGCGAAGAAGAGCACCAGCATGTCCACCGTGAAGGCACGGTCGCGGAAGACCGCGAGGTTGACCAGCGGGTGGTGGGTGCGCAGTTCGTAGCGGCAGAAGACGTACAGCACGGCCAGGCCGCCCGCGATGCAGGCCCAGGTCGCCGCGCTGTCCCAGCCCCAGGAGCCCGCCTGCTGGAAGCCGAGCACGCTCAGGCCCATGCCGGCGACGATCAGCAGGGCGCCCTTGACGTCCAGCGACTCCTCGCGCCGGCGGTCGGAGATGCCGGCCAGCATGGTGAGGACCAGCGCGACGATCGCGACGGGGACGTTGACCCAGAAGATCGCCCGCCAGGTCCAGGCGATGAGCCAGCCGCCGAGCAGGGGTCCTACGGCGGTGAGGGCGCCGGTGAGGCCGAAGAAGAGGGCCAGCGCGCGTCCCCTGCGCTCGAGGGGGAACACCGCGACGACCACGGCGAGCGCGGCCGGGAAGAGCAGCGCGGCGCCCAGGCCCTGGGTGGCGCGGAAGACGATGAGCCAGGTCAGCGCGTAGTCCCCGGAGGGCACGCAGCCGCAGAGCACCGAGGAGACGACGAAGATCAGGGTGCCCAGCACCACGACCCGGCGCGGACCCCACAGGTCGGCCAGCCGCCCGCCGAGGGCGAAGAAGGCGGCCAGGGCCAGCAGGTAGGCGTTGATCACCCACTGCATGCCCGTGGAGGAGAGGCCGAGTTCGGAGACGATGTCGGGGGCCGCGATCGAGACGATCGTCTGGTCGATGAACGTCATCGCCACCGCGAACATCATGGCGGCGAGCGCCAGCGACTGGGAGGTGGCGTGACCGGCACCGACCGTGCTCTCGTCCCGCTTCGGATGCGTTCCGCTCACCCGCTCAGTCTGCGCTCGCGCCGGTGACCGCGCATCCGGACCCGAGTCCGGGGCACGCACCCCGAACGACGGGACAACCAGGCGCGCCCGTATTCCGCGAGGGCCGGTGTCAGCAGGTCGAACGCCAGTGGCGCCTCCCGCGTCTAGCACCCGCGCGATCTCCGGATTGGCGCGCCCCGCCGACGTCAGTTCCTGGATGCGGGTGAACAGAACGCGGCGGACTCCCCGTTATGTTTTCCGCGGTCCTGCAAGAGGGCCGCTGGCCTCCGAGCCCGGCATGACTGTGTCCCCCTGTTGAACCGTATGACCTGGGGGGTGGTGTTCACCGGGCCCGAGAGGTGCCGTCGGAGACGCTGATGAGAGGTCCGGCCACCGTCCGGTCCGGTGCAATACCGGGCAGTTCACGGGCGGCAGGTCTGCATAACGTGGATGCGCGCGTACGACACCGATGCCCAGGCCAGCCGTGCCAAAGGAAGTGGAGAGCACGATGTTCGACACCGGCGACGTGGACGTCTTCCTCGGCCTGGACGTCGGCAAGACCGCCCATCACGGCCATGGACTGACCCCGGCCGGCAAGAAGGTCTTCGACAAGCCCCTGCCCAACAGCGAGCCGAAGCTGCGGGCCGTCTTCGACAAGCTGGCCGCGAAGTTCGGCACCGTCCTGCTGGTCGTGGACCAGCCCGCCTCTATCGGAGCCCTGCCGCTGACCGTCGCAAGAGACGCGGGCTGCAAGGTCGCCTACCTGCCGGGCCTGGCGATGCGGCGGATCGCCGACCTCTACCCGGGCGAGGCCAAGACCGACGCGAAGGACGCCGCGGTCATCGCGGACGCCGCCCGCACCATGCCCCACACCCTGCGGTCCCTGGAACTCACCGACGAGATCACCGCCGAGCTGACCGTCCTCGTCGGCTTCGACCAGGACCTCGCGGCCGAGGCCACCCGCACCTCCAACCGCATACGCGGTCTGCTCACCCAATTCCACCCCAGCCTGGAACGCGCCCTCGGCCCACGCCTGGACCACCAGGCCGTCACCTGGCTGCTGGAACGCTACGGCTCCCCCGCCGCACTGCGAAAAGCCGGACGCCGCAGGCTCGTTGACGGAGTCCGGCCCAAGGCCCCGCGCATGGCCCAGCGGCTGATCGACGAGATCTTCGACGCGCTCGACGAGCAGACCGTCGTCGTTCCCGGCACCGGCACGCTCGACATCGTCGTCCCGTCGCTGGCCCGCTCGCTCGCGGCTGTTCACGAACAGCGCCGAGCTCTGGAAGCACAGATCGGGCAGCTGTTGGAGAAGCACCCTCTTTCCCAGGTCCTGATCTCGATGCCGGGGATCGCGATCAGGACCGCTGCCACCTTGCTGGTCACCGTCGGCGACGGCACCAGCTTCCCCACCGCCGCCCACCTGGCCTCCTACGCCGGCCTCGCACCCGCGACAAAGTCGTCGGGAACCTCGATCCACGGCGAACACGCACCACGAGGCGGCAACCGGCAGCTCAAACGCGCGATGTTCTTATCCGCGTTCGCCGCCCTGCACGATCCCGCCTCCCGGACCTACTACGACCGATGCCGAGCCAGAGGAAAGACCCACACGCAGGCTCTTCTCCGCCTCGCCCGACAGCGGATCAGCGTGCTGTTCGCGATGCTCCGAGACGGCACTTTCTACGAACACCGAACCCCACGCCTCGCTTGACGAAAGACATAGAGGCACCCCCCCAGCAGGGCCGCGGTCAGCGCCTCCTCCCGCCGGTGGTGCAGGCCCCGCAGGCACGAGGTGAGGGTGGGGGCTGTCGGCGATCATGCGGGTGAAGGCCTCGCCCCGCGAAACCCGCGAAGCCCGCGAAGCCCGCGAAGCCCGCGAAGCCCGCGACGGGGTCCTGGGCCGCCACGGCCGCCAGGAAGGCACGGCGGCGGTGCGTGCGGTGACCTCCGGGTCCCGGCGATCTGGATCAGCAGCAAGGCCCCGAAGCTCGGCCGGTGCCGGGAGGGGCCAACCCGCACACCTGGCTCGGCACGGCGTCCGACGGAGCGCGCCACGCCTGAACGCCGGGCCCGGTGAGCGCTCACGCCGGACCGGTCGCTCCCCCGCCGCCCTGGCCCTGACCGGGGTCTCGGCCCTGCTCCTGACCCTGGCCCTGGCCCTGGTACCGCAGCAGCAGCATCGCAGCGTCGTCGTGGTGAGGCCCCGCCGCGTGCCGCACCAGGTCCTCGCGCAGGGCGTCCAGCGCGCGGTGGACGTCGGGGTCCTTGAGGAGGTGGGCGCGGTCGGCCAGCGGATAGAAGCCGCCCTCCTCGTCCCGGGCCTCCGTGACGCCGTCGGTGTAGAGGAGCAGTTGGTCACCGGGGCGGAAGGGCACCGGGAACGGGGCCGGGCCGGGGCCGCCGTGCGCCGCGAGGCCCAGCGGGAGGGCGTACGCGGGCGGCTCGGGGAAGTCGGCGGTGCCGTCGCCGTGGACGAGCATCGGCGCCGGGTGGCCGTAGTTGAGGAGGACGACCTGGTGGTCGTAGCCGATCTCGGCGAGGATCGCGGTCACGAACTTCTCGTCCTCCAGCTCCCGGGCGACGCTGCGCTCGAGCCGCTCGCCGAGCTTGACCAGGTCCTTCTCGTCGTACGCCGCCTCCCGGAAGGCGCCGAGGACCCGGGCCGCGGTCTCCACCGCCGCCAGCCCCTTGCCCTGGACGTCGCCCACGATCACCCGGACGCCGTGCGGCGAGGCCACCACCTCGTACAGGTCGCCGCCGATCCGGGCCTCGGCGAGCGCCGAGGTGTACGAGACGGCCGCGTGCAGCGGTCCCGCGGTCAGCGGTACCGGGCGCAGCAGCACCCGCTGCGCCGCCTCCGCGATCGAGCGCACGCTGGCCAGTTCCGCCTCGCGGCGCGAGCGCATCACGGCCGCCGCGATGCCGACGCCGGTCACGCCGGCCACCGACAGCATGGCGGTGTAGCCGCGGGGACGGTCGAAGAGCCCGTTGTACATCCCGAGGCCCACGCACAGCAGCAGCGCGACCAGTCCGATCACCGCGGTGCGCCGCCAGCCGCCGACCAGTCCGCCGAACGCCGGTCCCAGCGACACCAGCGGCAGCAGCCCCACCCCGGGCCCCATCGTGAGGTCCACGACGGCCACCACGGCCATGGCCGCGACGGGCATCCAGGACAGCGCCGCGGAACCGGACGGCGACTTCTTCACGGTCATGACTACTCCGGTGTGGCAGCGCTCAGGAGCCGCCCTCTCCCTGTCCTCATCAGGCGTCCCTCCCCAGTCTCTTAGACTATGCAAGGGTCGGAGCGCGCAGGAGTTCCCGAGCGGTCCTTAACCCAATCGAGGCCGAGTCGCACCCTCGGAGGGGCACGTCACGCGGACCGCAGCGCCGCCCGCGTCGGCAGCAGTCCGCCGTCGGTCGCGCCCCGCCGGCTCGCCACCGTCAGCGTGAGCGTCACCGCGAGCGAGGCGAGGGCCATCACGGTCATGGCCGTCGCCGGGGAGCTGAACTGGGCCACCGTGCCGGCCAGGGTCGCGGCGACGCCCTGCATGGTGAGCATCCCGGCGGAGTGCAGGCCGAGGGCGTGCCCGGAGAGTCCGTCGGGGGTCAGGGCGACCAGGCGCTCCTGCTGCACCAGGCTCGAGCCGAAGCCCACCGACGCCAGCGCGACCAGTACGGCCGTCAGCGGCAGCGGCGGGCGCAGGATGAGGACGAGGTACGGGGCGGCCAGCAGCACCAGCAGCGGGATGCCGAGGCGCGGGCGCAGCCGGGCCGGCAGCAGCCGGCCGATCGTCACGTCCCCGGCCAGCATGCCGAGGGCGGCGCAGGCGAACAGCGTGCCCGCGGCGCGGGGGTCGTAGGAGACGTACAGGGACTCGCAGCCGACGACGAGGCCGTTGGGGATCCACAGGGCCAGGTACACGTGGCGGCGCGGACGGGCGGACCACAGCAGGGCGTTGGCGCGCCAGGTGGCCTTCACGGAGGGGCGGCCCGCCGCGCGCGGCGGGCGGCGGGTCAGCCGGAGGGCGAGGACGGCCGCCGCGCCGAACAGAGCGGCCGCGAGCAGCAGGCACAGGCGCGCCGGCAGCAGGGCCACCAGGACGCCGCCGGCCGCGTAGCCGGCGATCTGCATGATGCCGCTCATCATGTTGAAGAGCGAACGCCCCGACAGGTACCCGTCCTTGGAGAGGATCTCGGTCAGCAGGCCCCAGCGGACACCGCCGCCGAGGGAGGCGATCAGGCCCTCGGCGAGGACGATGGCGAGCATCCCCCAGACCGGCAGGCCGGGCAGCGCGAGGGCCGCGGTGGCGACGGCGAAGGAGAGCGAGAGGCCCGCCAGCGTCGCGCGCGGGGCCAGCCGGTCGGCCCCGGAGAGGAAGAGCGTGGCCCCCAGCACCTGGGCCAGCGCGGGACCGAACATGCTGACCGCGGACAGCAGCGGCGAGTTCGTGGCCCGGAACACCAGCGTGCCGAGCGCGAGGCCGCTCACCGTCTGAGCGGCGATGTTGGCCGAGGAGGAGAGGAAGAGAGGACCGAACTCGGGGGTGCGGAAGAGGTCCGCGTAGCTCTTGCGGCTCGTGTCTGGCATGCGGGGAGTGTGAGGTGACGGCGGGAGGGGCCGTTAATGTTTCGCGTGGGCGCGAAAGGTGAGGGGGGAGCGGGGGAAAGTACGGGAAGGGGCCGCATGGGCTGGTGGGAGATCGACGCCGACACGCTCGCCCGCAGCCGTTTCGTCGTCTCGCCGCTCGACGAGACCCTCGCCTGCCTGAAGATGCTGCACGCCGGAGTGGCCGGGCACCCCGGCGAACGGGCCTGGCTCGACACCCACCGGCCCGCGCATCTGCGCCGCATGGCGGCCGACCCGGTGGCCGCGCTGCTCGTCGGCTCGGGTCTCGGCCGGGAGTGGAACGCCGACTTCCTCACCCCCACCCCGTACGAGGGCGAGAGCTTCGAGGAGGGCGTCGCGCGGGTCCGGGCGGCCCGCCCCGACGAGGCCCGCGCGGACCTGGCCGTCTCGCTCGGGGGCACGCTCCCCGCCGCCCTGGACCGCGACGACCTGCCCGAGCGGGCCGCCGCGCTGCTGGAGGACGTCTGGACGGAGGCGGTACGGCCGGACTGGGACCGGCGCCGCCGGGTCCTGGAGGCGGATGTCGTCGCGCGGATCGCGCAGGTGAGCCGGGGCGGCTGGGCGGCCGTGCTGGACGCGCTGCGGCCGGGCACCCGCTGGCTGGGCGCCAGCCGGCTGCAGATCAACCTGAACCCGTACCCGCCCCGCGATCTGTCCGGCGCCGAGCTGATCCTGGTACCGATCACTCCGCAGCGGCACGGCTGGGTGGCGTGGGAGGAGCCCGAGCGGTACGCGGTGGTCTACCCGTGCACGGGCGCGCTCGCGGACGACGGTGCCCGTGCCGTGCCCGCGGCGCTGGGCGCGCTGCTCGGTCCGGCGCGGGCGGGGGTGCTGATCCTGCTCGGCTCCCCGATGAGCACCAGCCAGCTGGTCGGCGTGACCGGGCAGACCCTCGGCTCGGTGGGCCGGCATCTGCGGGTGCTGCTGGACGCGGGTCTCGTGGAGCGGCGGCGGGCGGGGCGGTCGGTGCTGTACTCGCGGACGGCCGCCGGAGAGGTACTCGTCGAGGCGGGCGAGGGGCGGGCGTGAGCCGCGCCCGGACTAGCATCCGTTCCATGACGACCTCACAGAACACGCGCGACAACGGCAACGACGACAGCCTCCCCCTCGACGTCGAGATCGGTGCCCTCCAGGGCGGTACCGCGGACCTCTCCCAGTACGCGGGCCGGGTCGTGCTGGTGGTCAACGTGGCCTCCAAGTGCGGGCTGACCCCGCAGTACTCCGGCCTCGAGCGGCTGCACGAGCGCTACGCGGAGCAGGGCCTCACCGTGCTCGGCGTGCCCTGCAACCAGTTCATGGGCCAGGAGCCGGGCAGCGCCGACGAGATCGCCGAGTTCTGCTCGGCGACGTACGGCGTCACCTTCCCGATGACCGAGAAGGTGGAGGTCAACGGGGAGGACCGGCATCCGCTGTACGGCCGGCTGACCGGATTCGCCGACGCCGAGGGCCACAGCGGGGACATCCGCTGGAACTTCGAGAAGTTCCTGATCGGGCGGGACGGCAAGGTCGCCGCCCGGTTCTCCCCGCAGACCGAGCCGGAGGCGGCGGAGGTCGTGGCGGCGGTCGAGGCACGGCTGGCGGGTTGAGTGCGCGAGTCCGGGCGAGTGCGGGCGAGTCCGGGCGGAGCGCTTGACCTTGACCCTGGGGCAGACCCGAGCGTCGTCGTCGCCGGGCGGACCAGCCGCCCGGTGACGGAGGACTACGACGTGGACGACGCGAACGACGCGAACGACGCGAACGAGGACGCCGACGACGCTCGCGACGACGCGTTGCTGACCATCGGGGCGTTCGCCGCGCGGGCCCGGCTGTCGGCCAAGGCACTCAGGCTGTACGACCGGATGGGCCTGTTGGCGCCCGCTCATGTGGACGAGACCACTGGCTACCGCTACTACCGCGCCGGCCAGACCGAGCGTGCCCGGCTCGTGGCGCTGCTGCGCCAGCTGGACATGCCGCTCGCGAGGGTCGCGGAGGTGGTCCACGCGGACGGGCCGGGGGCCGCCACCGCTCTGCTCGACGCCTACTGGGCGGGAGTGGAGACCCGGGTGGCGGGTCAGCGCACGCTCGCCGAGTACCTCCGTGGACGGCTTTCGGGGAGGAGCTCCGAGGTGTACGGAAAGTTCGTGGTGGAGACGGTGGACGTGCCCGAGCAGGTGGTGCTCAGCGAGACCCGGCACACGACGGCGGCCGAACTGCCGACGTGGATCGGTGCCTCGCTGGGGCGTCTTGAGGAGGCGGCCGGGGGGTGCGGGGGTGTGACGGCGGCGCCGTTCGTCGTCTACCACTCCGAGGTGTCGACGGAGAGCGACGGTCCGGCCGAGTCGTGCGTGCCGGTCGCCGACGAGGCGGCCGCGCGGGCGTGGGGCGAGGAGCGCGGACGCGCCTGGCAGACGCGGGTGCGGGTGGAGCCGGCCGGGCGGCTGGCCTACACCCGGATCACCAAGGCCCAGGTGGCCCATCCGCAGATTCTGGCCGCCTTCGAGGCGGTGGAGGAGTGGATCGCCGGACAGGGTCTGACGGTGGCGGGGCCGTGTCGCGAGGTGTACTTCGCCGACTGGGACGCCGCGGGCCCCGAGGACCCGGTGTGCGACGTGGCGTTCCCGGTGAGGTGAGTGACGGACGGCCGGGACTGAACAGAGCCCTCTCGGCAAGGTCGGCGAACTGGTCGAGAGGGCTCCGTCGGCGGTACTGACGGATGACGCGTGGAGGCGTTACTCCTTGACCGAGGTCACGAAGGTGTTCCACGCGTCGGCGGGGAACGCCAGGACCGGGCCGCCGGTCACCTTGGAGTCGCGGACGGCGAGTGCCGCCACGACCGGTGACCGGACCTCGACGCACGCGCCGTTCCCTCCGGAGTAGGAGGACTTGGTCCACGATTCCTGGGCGCCCTGAAGAATTGCCATGTCTGCTCCGATGGCGAGTTGCTGAGTGCGGTTTACGCCAATGACGTGTGATCTTTGGCGTGATCGACGCTACTCGCTGGCCTTCCCGTGCGGAGCAGCCATTCACTCGACCGGATGGCATATTCCAGGTGAGTCTTCCAGTACATCGTGGCAGGGGTGTACTATCCCGCCCCCACCATCCCGAATGGCCTCAGCGACCGCGCCGGCCTCGCCCGCCTCACCGTGCGTACTCCTTCGCGACGTCCTCGATGCGCTGCCGCGACTGCTCCACGTTCAGGGCCTGCGCCCGCAGGTGCTCGTACATCACCGTGTACTTCTGCACGTCCAGCGCCTTCTCCAGGTACAGGTCGCTGGTGACGCCCTCGATGTACACCACGCTCGAGTCGGCGGCGTCGGCGAACTCCAGGATCGAGTACTGGCCGTTGATGCCCGGGTGCGCCCCGACGTCGAACGGCAGCACCTGCACGGTGATGTGCGGCAGCTGCGACATCTCGGCGACGTGCTCCAACTGCTCCCGCATCACCTGCTTGCCGCCCACCGTCCGGCGCAGGCAGGCCTCGTCGAGGACCACCCACAGCCGCAGCGGGTTGTGGTCGGCGGAGATCCGCTCCTGGCGCCGTATGCGGACCTGCACCCGCTTCTCGATGTCGGCGACCGACGTCTCGGGCAACGCGCCCTGGATGAGGGCCTCCGCGTAGGGCCGGGTCTGCAACAGGCCCGTGATGATCTGGGGTTCGTAGGTGCGCAGCGACTCCGCGTCGGTCTCCAGGCCGATGTAGACGCTGTACGGAATGTCCCCGAAGGCGTGCCACCAGCCCTGCTGGCGCGAGTCCTTCGCCATCTGCATCAGCGAGTCGACGATCCGCTGGTCCTCGACCTCGTACACCCCGCACAGGTCGCGGACGTCCCGCTGGCTGATGCTGCGGCGGCCGTTCTCCAGGCGGCTGATCTTCGACTGCGAGACCAGCAGCCGCTCCGCCACCTCCTCGGCCGTCATGCCCTTGAGCTCACGGAGCCGGCGCAGCTCCTGGCCCAGCCGACGCCGCCTTACGGTGGGATTGACACTCGACGCCACGGGACGTGCACCTCCGGCTGCGTGACTCATACTTGCCACTTTGTGTATCTGCTGCTGAGCAGACTGCCACCAAGGTGCTTTCTACCGCTGGGAAACGGTCGATATGCGCCGCGTACACGCCAGTTCGGGGCGCCACCCCCGCATGCGGCCGCGCGGGGCGGCGGGGGCCTGCCGTCGCCCGGACATGCCGGACGTACGGTCGGGCCCCGCCGCCCCGCGCGGACCTGCGGCTCCCGTGACCGGGCTTGGGGACTGGCGGTGCGGCGGTGCGGTACTGCCTGTACGCGTGTTCGGGTACTCGGGTGTTCAGGTGCTCAATGGGCCACCGCTCGCGCCATGGATCCGTGACGTGGTTGCGCCGGAACACCGCGAGCGGGTTCCGGGGCCGGCCTGGCACCCGGTCCCGGGGCCTGGCGGCCGGCCGGGGCCGGACTGCGGCGTGGCTGGGCCACGGCGCCGTTCTGGACGTCCATCACCGCGTGCGCCACCAGTCCGCCCATGGGGTCGTGCCTGATGAGGTCCCGCAGCCGGGACCGCGACGAGCGTCCTTCGTTGCCCGGGTAGAGGTGCTTGCCGAGACCGACCGCGTGGGCCAGCGCGGCGAGCGCCGCGGTCCGCGGATCCGGCGGGACGCCGGTGCGGATCGCCGAGTCCAGCCGGGCCTTGATCTCCCTGCTGATCGCCGTGTCCGTCGCCTGGTAGCGAGTCGTCGGCAGCACCCCGCACATCTGGCCCTCCACGGCATGCACCATGCCGCATCGCTCCAGATGCGAGAGATAGGTCTGGCGCAGCCCCAGGCGGGGTCCGCCAATCCAGTTGACCGCCCGTACGGGAGCGCCACGCCTTCGCAGCAACTCCAACGCGCAGTCGAGTGTTGGATCTCCTGTCGGCCGTGGGGCCACCACGGCGATACGATCCCCGTCTGGGGCTATCCGTCCGGCCAGCGCCAGCTCCACCAGCTGTGCTCCGGCCAGACCGAGGTCGAGCGACTGCGGCTGTGCGGTGGTACCCGTGGTCGGGTCCAACGCCAGCAGCAGAAGCTCCTCCGGAAGTGTTCTGCGGCTCCTGCCCATCCATGCCTCCCCGCGTGGATGACAGACAGGGTGACCCCTCTCACATTGGTCTGTCGAGGGTGCGTGACCGGTTCGTAGTGGAACCAGTAGGTATGTCGTTCTCGTCTACCGCGTGGGTTCCACCCGTACACAGGACACTGGTAAATGGTTTCGGTACGGGTTCGGTAGCGCGCACAGGACGTGCGGCGCATGGAGGAGGCATCGGTGGCGGGCGAGTCCCCCGACAGTTCGAAGCAGCGCGAGTCGTCGGAAGAACCGACGTCGGGGAGCGCGGGTCCGGTTCCCGAAGCCAGGACCGAGGCGAGCGAGCCGCGTGATCCGCGGCTGGCGGTGGCACGCGAGGACGCGAAGCGCTCGGCGTCCGCCCGGGGCGGCGTCGACACGGCGACGCGCGTGCTGTCGGTCCGCGAGGCGGAGGCGGACGCCGAGGCCGACGCGGAGGCCGACACGGAGACGGAGGCCGCGGACGCCGGCCCGGAGGACGCCGCCGAGCCGTCCGGGACGTCCACCGAGTCCGAGGCGGGCGACATCCCGGACACACCGGATGCGTCGGATACATCAGAGAAGTCCGACACGCCCGAGGGCGACGACGCGGAGCCCGCTGCCGCGAACAACGGCCGGCTGCGGGACGCCGTCGCGGCCTGGGTGGCCACCGCGGACGAGCGAGCCGCGGCCAACGCGCGACTCGAGGACGCGGGGGCCCCGGAAGCCGCGGGAGACACGACGGAGGACGCCGACACCACGGCGAAGACCGCTCGGGACAGCGGCGCCGACGCGCCCGAGGACGCCGAGGACGCCGAGGACGAGGCGACCGGCCCGCAGCAGGGCGCCGCGCAGCGCGAGAAGGCCGACAGTGGCTCCGCCACGGCCTCGGCCGCAGGCTCGGACACCGACACCGACACCGACACCGACACGGACACGGACCCGGCCTCCGGGTCGGGCGCGAGCGCAGCGGTCGGCTCGGGTTCGACGTCGGACGAGGCGTCGGGCTCCACGCCGGACGCTCCCTCGGGCTCGGTCGCGGACACGGCTTCGGACTCCGAGCCGGACGCAGCCTCGGACACGGACACGGACACGGACGCGGGCTCCGGCTCCGGCTCGGACCCCGAGGGCGGCTCCGACGGGGGTGAGGAGCGGCGGGTTGATCAGCCCACCGCCGTGTTCAAGTCGCTGCGGCCCGCGAAGCCCGGTGTCGATCAGCCGACGACCATGCTGAAGCTGGGCGACGCCGCCGCCGCGGCCGAGAAGGCGCCGCGGTCCGAGGGCGATGCCGAGCGGACCAGCAAGTTCGTGGCGCTGCGGAACCCGGACGACCCGTCGACCCGCAAGCCCCCGCAGTCGTCGAAGGCCCCGCAGGCCCCGGCGCCCCCGTCCGAGGCCCCCAAGGCCCCGAAGGCGCCCCGTACCGGGACCACCGCCGCCGTATCGCACGTCGGGCCCGACCGGACCACCCAGCAGCCGCTGCCGCCGAAGCCGCCGCTGGACCTGCTGGCGGAGCTGACGAACACCCCGCCGCCCCCGGAGACCCCGCTGCGGACGACGGTGCGCCGGGTCAAGATCTGGACCCCGCTGGTCGTCCTGCTGCTGATCGTCTTGGGCGTCGCGCAGTCCATGCGCCCGCTGCCCGCGCCGACGCTCGACCTCACGGCGCAGGACAGCTTCACGTTCGACGGCGGCAAGCCGGAGATCCCGTGGCCGTCCAGCGGACAGGCCGCGCTCGACGTGCAGGGCATCGGGACGTTCGGCTCGTCCGGCGACCAGAAGCCGGTGCCGATCGCGAGCGTCGCCAAGGTCATGACCGCGTACGTCATCCTGCGCGACCACTCGCTCAAGAGCGGCGCCGAAGGCCCGAAGATCAAGATCGACCAGGCGGCGGAGGACCAGTCGCAGGCCGGTCAGGAGTCGACGGTCGACGTGTTCGAGGGCGACTCGATCTCCCAGCGCGAGGCCCTGGAGAGCATCCTGATCGCTTCCGCGAACAACGTGGCGCGGCTGCTCGCCCGCTGGGACGCGGGGTCGGAGAAGGCGTTCGTGGAGAAGATGAACGCCGCCGCGAAGGACCTCGGCATGACCAACACGACGTACACCGACCCGTCGGGGCTGAACAACACGACGGTGAGCACGGCCGTGGACCAGGTGAAGCTGGCCAAGGAGGCGATGAAGCAGCCCGCGTTCCGCGAGGTCGCCGCGATGATGTCGTACGACGACTACAAGGGCGAGAACCACTCCAACTGGAACCACCTGGTCGGCCACAACGACGTCGTCGGCATCAAGACCGGCACCACCACCTCCGCGCTCGGCAACCTCGTCTTCGCCGCGAAGAAGGAGGTCGGCGGGGAGACCCGGACCATCGTCGGTGCCGTGGTGCGCCAGCCGGCGGGCGGCGCGGACAACACCATCCTCGGTGCCGCCCTGGACTCCAGCGACAAGCTGATCCGGGCCGCGCAGGACACCCTGAAGTCGTCGACGCTCCTGAAGAAGGGATCCGTCGTCGGGTACGTGGACGACGGTCTCGGCGGCCGTACGCCGGTCGTCGCCACGCAGGACGTCAAGGCCGTCGGCTGGGCGGGACTGACCGTGAAGCTGACGTTCAAGGCGGACGAGGTGCCGCACACGGCGAAGGCCGGTACCAAGGTCGGCACCCTCACGGTCGGCGACGGCGGCACCAGCGGCGCGGTGAAGGTGCCGGTGGCGCTGCGGGACGACCTCGTCGAGCCCGCCTTCGCGGACAAGCTGACCCGCCTGGGCTGACGGCCGGCCCGTCCGGGCCGTAGCGACGCCCCGCGCCCCCGCGGTCACCCGGCCGCGGGGGCGTTCGCGCCCCGGGAGGCGCCGAGGGGTACTGGAAGGGCGCCGGAAGCGTGCGGGAAGCTCCCGCGGGGTCCCGAAAGGGAGGAAGCCACGGTGCGGGCGTGCGTGCTAGCGTCACGAAACGGGGCAGGTCGCCGGTCGCGGGAACGGGACACGGCCCAAGGAAGAAGACGGGACACGGGGAGTGCCTTCAGGTGGCCACTGCGGAGCCGACACGCGCCGACGACGCCGATCCGGGCCCGGGAGCCGGCCCGCGACCACGCGTACCCGCGCCCCGCAGGGACGACGCGGAGGGCGCCGAGAGCCCGGAGTGCCCGGAGAGCGGGCGCGCCGGTCGCGGCCCGGCGGACGGCGGCCGTGAGCCACGGGACGCCGGCGAGCCGGAAGCGCCGTCGGCGGTGAACGCCGCGTTCCTGGCCCTGCGCGAGCGCATGCTGCGCCACCCCGTGCTGTCCGTGACCGCGCTGGCCGGGGTGCTCCACGTCGTCTGGTTCTTCACGTTCGCGAACAGTGGCGGCGACCTCGCGGCGCAGGACGCATGGGCGGAGTTCGTCGGCCGGCACCCGGACTCGGCGTACAACCTCGCCTGGTACGGCGGCATGCACCCGGTGTCGTACAGCGTGGTCTCGCCGTATCTGATGTCGGTGCTCGGCGTGCGGACCACGATGATGATCGCGGGGACGCTGTCGGCCGGGCTGCTGACGATGATCCTGATCCGCAGCCGGGTGGTCCGCAATCCGCTGTGGGCGTCGCTGGCGGGCCTGTTCGCGCTGCTGGGCAACGCGGCGTCGGGACGGGTGACGTTCGGGCTCGGCATGATGTTCGGGCTCGGCGCGGTCGCCGCGGTGTTCTGCTGGCCCCACCGCTGGCGGCACGAGCGCTGGGCCAAGGGGCTGTGCGCGGCGCCGCTGGCCGCGCTGTCCACGATGGCCTCGCCGGTCTCGGGGCTGTACGTGGGCCTGGTGGCGGTGGCCCTGTTCCTGCAGAAGCGCCGCCCGGGGGCCTGGGCGCTGGGCGTGGCGCCGAGCGTGGTCGTCGCGCTGTCGGCCGTGCTGTTCCCCTTCTCCGGCACGCAGCCGATGTCGTTCGGCTCGGCGTCGCTGCCGATCCTGTACGCGGGCCTGGTCTACTGGTTCGTGCCGAGCACCTGGAGGACGGTGCGGATCACGTCGGCGGTCTACGGCCTGTCCGTGCTGCTGGTCTGGCTGATCAGCTCCCAGATCGGTTCCAACATCACGCGCCTGGCGATGCTCTTCGCCGGGGTGGCGCTGGTGGCGGCGCTGCCGTTCACGGTGCCGAAGTCGCGGAAGTGGTACGCGCTGGTGGTCTCGATCGTCGGTTTCGTGGGCTGGATCGGCTTCAAGTCGGCCGACGACATCATCCACACCACGCCGGCCGCCTCCTGGGCGCGCGAGCTGGCGCCGCTGGTCAACGAACTCCAGGAGGTCGGCGCGGAGCGCGGCCGGGTCGAGGTCGTGCCCGCGCGTTCCCACCGGGAGGCCTCGGCGCTCGCGCCGTACGTGAACCTGGCGCGCGGCTGGAACCGCCAGGCCGACATGGAACGCAACCCCCTCTTCTACGACGACACGCTCAACTCGGCGAACTACCACGAGTGGCTGCGCCGCTGGGCCGTGCACTTCGTGGTGCTGCCCAAGGGCGAGCCGGACGGCGACGGCGGTGAGCGGGAGCGGGAGCTGGTGCAGCGGGGGCTGCCGTATCTGAAGCAGATCTGGGGCGACGCCAACTGGCAGCTGTTCCAGGTGACCAACCCGGCTCCGCTGGCGGAGCCCAACGCGGAGGTCCAGCGCGCCGAGCAGGGCGAGTGGACGATCGACGTGAAGGAGCCGGGCCGGATCCTGGTCCGGGTGCCGTACTCGCCGTGGCTGAGCCTCGTCGACGCGGAGGGCAACAAGCTCGAGGCGCCCCAGGAGACGGAGGCCTCCAAGAACGCTCCGGAGGGCACGCCGAAGACGTACGACAACGTCAACGGCTGTGTGACGGAGACGGAGGAGACCGCCGAGGGCGACAAGTGGACGTGGCTGGTCGCGCCGGAGGAGGGCACGTACCGGCTGGCCGCGCCGTACGGGTTGCAGCGGGGCACGCCGTGCCCGGAGGAGCTGAAGTAGCCCGGCGCCCAGACCCTCGATGAGGTTCATGTAGGTGAACCGAGGTCAGTAAGCCGAACCTTTTTACTCCCTCTTGACCTTCCCCTTCCTTGTCGTGCCCGCGTCGACGCAACCACGATGAGCGGGCACTTCGCGCCCTGCCTCGCCCCTACCCCGCTCGTGCGAAGTGCCAACCAGCTGAGCGGAGTTCACAAGGCGGACCCCGGAAGGGGGGCACATGAACGGTCTCGACTGGTCCGTGCTCATCGGCTACTTCGCCGTCATGGTGGCGATCGGCGTGTGGTCGCACAAACGCGTCGGCAACGTCAGCGACTTCTTCACGGCCGGCGGCAAGATGCCCTGGTGGCTGTCCGGCATCTCGCACCACATGTCCGGCTACAGCGCGGTGATGTTCACCGGCTACGCCGGCATCGCCTACACCTACGGCGTCACGTCCTTCGTGACGTGGTCGTTCCCCATCGCGCTCGGCGTCGCCATCGGCTCCAAGCTGTTCGCGCCGCGCATCAACCGGCTGCGCTCACGGCTGCACGTGGCCTCGCCGCTGGAGTACCTGAAGAACCGGTACAACCTGCCCACCCAGCAGGCGCTGGCCTGGTCCGGCATGCTGCTGAAGATCGTGGACGTGGCCGCGAAGTGGGCGGCCATCGCCACCCTCCTGTCGGTCTTCACCGGGATGTCGCTGAACCAGGGCATCCTCATCACCGGCATCATCACGGGCTTCTACTGCACCATCGGCGGCCTGTGGGCGGACGCGCTGACCGAGCTGGGGCAGTTCATCATCCAGCTGCTGGCCGGCGTCGCGATGTTCGTGACCGTGGTCATGGAACTCGGCGACCACGGCGGCTTCTTCGGCGTCTGGGACGAGCCCGCCCTCCAGGGCCACGGCAAGCCGCTGGTCGGCCCGTACGGAACGGTGTTCCTGCTCGCCTTCCTCTTCATCAAGCTCTTCGAGTACAACGGCGGCATGCTCAACCAGGCCCAGCGCTACATGGCCACCCCCAACGCCCGTGAGGCCGAACGGTCGGCACGGCTGTCGGCGGTGGTGTGGCTGATCTGGCCGGTGGTGCTGTTCTTCCCGATGTGGATGTCGCCGCTGCTGGTGGAGTCGCAGAAGGCGGACGGTTCCGACTCCTACGCCCTGATGACCGAGCAGTTGCTGCCGCACGGACTACTGGGCCTGGTCGTCGTCGGCTTCTTCTCGCACACCATGGCCATGTGCTCCTCCGACGCCAACGCGATCGCGGCCGTGTTCACCCGTGACGTGGCGCCCGTGCTGTCGAAGCGGGCGCGGGGCTGGGGGCAGCGGTCCGGGCTGCTGGCGGCACGGCTGACGACGGTGGTCTTCCTCGGTCTTTCGATGGCGGTGGCGACGCAGGTCGACTCGCCGACGTTCAAGGACATCATCACCGTCGTCATCAAGTGGGTCGCCGGGCTGATGGGGCCGATCGCCATCCCGATGATGCTCGGTCTGCTGCGGCCCTTCCGCCGCTCGGGCCCGACGGCCGCGCTCACCAGCTGGGGGCTGGGCCTGGTCGCGTTCTGGCTGGTCAACTACCCGATCAACTGGAGCGTCGAGGGCGGGGTTCCCCTGGAGTACCAGGTGTCCATCCCGCTGGCGGTCTCGCTGGTGCTGTACATCCTGGTCGGCTACCTGAAGCCGGAGGACACCCCGGAGCGGCTCGCGATCATCGAGCGCGTCAACACCGACGGGGACGGCGACGACGCCTCCGGCGCGGCGGCCGCGATCCCCACGCAGAAGGACGGCGCGGCGGACCCGGTCGGCCGGACCCAGGTGGGCGACTAGGGGGTGTCGTTTGGATCAGGACGGCTCCAGGCAACGGTGCCTTGCTGCCGACCCGAGCGGGGTCTGGTGCGTGCAGCTGCAAGGCGGAGGAGGGCGACAGGGCGGAGCCCTGGCAACCGACGACAACGCCGCAGATGTGCGTGCCAGACCCCGCGACCCCGGCAAGATCCAAACGACACCCCCTAGGCCCGTCCTGCCAGGACCCGTCCCGGTACGACCCGTCCTGGTCGAGCGTGAGCGACCGGTGCCCTGCGCGCGCGGGGCACCGGTCGGGCTCAGCGCAGTTCCTGGATGCGGATCTGGTTGCCGGCGGGGTCCCGGAAGGCGCAGTCGCGGATGCCGTACGGCTGCTCGGTCGGCTCCTGGACGATCTCGGCGTTCCCGGCGCGCAGCTTCTCGAAGGTGCCGTCGAGGTCCTCGGTGGCCAGCAGGATCCACCCGTAGGTGCCTTTGGCCATCATCTCGGCGATGGTGCGGCGCTCGGCGTCGGTGATGCCGGGGTCGGCGGCGGGCGGCGAGAGGAGCAGCGCGGTGTCCGGCTGCCCGGCGGGACCGACCGTGATCCAGCGCATCTTGCCGTTGCCGACGTCCGTGCGGACCTCGAAGCCGAGGACGTCGCGGTAGAAGGCCAGGGACGCGTCCGGGTCGTCGTGCGGAAGGACGGTGGTGTGGATGCTGATGTCCATGGCAGCCACGCTAGCCCCGGCTCACCGCCCGCGCTCTCGCAACGAGACCGCCCTTCCGGCACGGCCCCGGCCGGCTCGGTCCTAGCCGCGCGGGTATCGCGCCAGCCACCCCGGGGACGAGCCCGCGGGGCCGTGCAGTGCGGGGCCCTGGGTCATCTCCATGGCGAAGTCGTCGGCCAGTTCCAGGAGGGTCGGGCGGCCCTCCAGCTCGGCCAGCCAGGCCGGGGGCAGCGCCGTCTCGCCGTGCAGGGCACCGAGCAGGCCGCCCGTCAGCGCCCCGGTCGCGGCCGAGGGGCCGCCGTGGTTGACGGCGAGCCGCAGCCCGTGCCGTACGTCCTCGCCGACGAGGGCGCAGTACACGGCGGCGGCGACCAGGCCCTCCGCCGTTCCCGCGCCGATCAGCTCGGTCACCCGGGCCGGGGTCGGCAGGCCCTGCCGTACCGCGCCGAGCGCGTGCTGCAGGGCGTCCGCCACGGGCTCGTGCCCCGGCCGCGCGGCCAGCAGCGCGAGCGCCCGCTGCACCGCGGCGTCCAGGCTCTCGCCGCGCGCGAGACCGTGCACGATCACGGCGTACGCGCCCGCCGTCAGGTAGCCGGTGGGGTGGCCGTGGGTCTGCGCCGCGCACTCCACGGCGAGCTGGGCGACCAGCTGCGGCTCCCAGCCGACCAGCAGCCCGAACGGCGCCGACCGGGCGGCTGCCTCGGGGCCATGCTCACCGGGGTTCTTGGGCGCCTCGGGGGTGCCCATCGTCTCGTCGCCGAGCCCGAGCAGCAGCGTGCGCGGGGCGTCCCGGCGGACGTACAGCCACTCCTCGTGGGCCAGCCAGCCGTCGTCCTTGCGCCGCAGGTCGGGCCCCCAGTCGCGCTGGGTCGCGACCCAGCGCCGGTAGGCCTTGTGCAGGTCGGTCGGCGGATGCCAGGCGCCGGTGTCCCGCCGTACCTGGGCGCGGATCAGCCCGTCCACGGAGAACAGGGTGAGCTGCGTGAGGTGGGTGACGGCACCGCGCCGGCCGTAGGCGGAGGCCAGGTCGGCCAGCCCCTCCGCGCCGTGCGCCTCCCGGATCCCGTCCAGGCCGAGACCGTCGACGGGCGCTCCGAGGGCGTCCCCGACAGCCACGCCCAACAGCGTCCCGCGCACCCGGCTGCGGAAGTCCTGCTGCTCGGCACGCCCCCAGACGGCACCGCCTGTCGCGCCCACCGGGACCTCCCCTCGGCCCTGTCCACACCACTGTCCGTACGTACGACGTCCAGCACTGTATGCGAACGGAAGCGGTCGGTTCAGGGCCGGAACGGGCCGGAACCGTGTGGAAACGCTCACGGCCGGGGGTGGTCCCAGGTACACCCCGTATCCGCCGCCTGGCCCCATCGAGCGGGCGGCCGGACTGCGAAAGGCTCAAGGAGTCGCGAGAACAGCCCTGTTGGAAGGAAACTCCCCGTGTCCGCACGACTCCACACCCCCTCCGTCTCCTCCGTCTCCTCCGTCCCGAACAAGCCGAAGAAGCAGCGCGGGCGCGTGCTCTCCGTGGTCGCCGCGCTGGCGGTCCTGGGCGGCGGCCTCGCCGTGAGCGGCTCGCTGGCCTACGGCGCCCCGGGCCACGCCGGTCACCGCGACGCCGTGCGCGAGGGTGCGAAGGACCTGGTGCGCGAGGACGGTTACCCCGCCGCGCTGGCCGCCGTCGAGGGCCGTGACGGACGCGTCCGCGACTACACGGCCGGCACCGGCGACCTGGAGACCGGCGCGGCCGTGCCGGTGAACGGCCAGGTCCGGGCCGGCAGCAACACCAAGTCCTTCACCGCGGCGGTCGTGCTCCAGCTGGTCGGCGAGGGCAGGGTGAAGCTGGACGAGCCGATCGAGACGTACCTGCCGGGCCTGGTGCGCGGCGACGGCATCGACGGCACCCGGATCACCGTGCGGAACCTGCTCCAGCACACCAGCGGCCTGCCCGACTACGTCCAGACGCTGGGCCTGGACCCCTTCGAGGTCCGCGACACGTACTACAACCCGCGTGACCTGATCGACCTCGCCCTGAGCCAGAAGGCCGCGTTCGAGCCCGGCGCGAAGTGGCAGTACAGCAACACCAACTACGTCCTGGCGGGCCTGCTCGTCGAGAAGGTCACGGGGCGTCCCTTCGGCGAGGAGATCACCGACCGGATCATCCGCCCCCTCGGCCTGAAGGACACCTACTGGCCGAACGTCGGCGAGCGCGGCCTGCGGGGCGCCCACCCCAAGGGCTACGCCTCCACCACTCCCGGCGGGCCGCTGGAGGACATCACGCGCCTCGACCCGTCGCAGGCCTGGGCCGCCGGGCAGCTCGTCACCACCCCGCGCGACCTCAACCGCTTCTTCTCCGCCCTGCTCGGCGGCGAGGTACTGGACGCCGCCGAACTGAAGGAGATGACGACCACGGTCCCGGCGGCCGAGGGCACCCCCACGCCCGGCACCGAATACGGCCTGGGCCTCTTCCGCACCCCCCTGTCCTGCGGCGGCGAACTGTGGGGCCACGGCGGCTCCATCCACGGCTACGAGACCTACAGCGGCGTCACCGAGGAAGGCCGCGCGGCCACGGTGGCGGTCACGGCACTGCCGAGCGCGGTGGCCGCCGAGCCCGCCGACATCATGGCGGCGCACCAGCACGTCTTCGACCTGGTGGACACGGCCGTCTGCGAGTGACCGCGGCCGCGCCCGTCCCGGTGACCCGGTGAACCGAACGGCGTGATCACGATCCGCGAACCCGGCTGCCTGGACCCCTGACGCCTGGAAGCATCCCTCTCATGTCCAACACCCCACGCACCCTGCCCCTCGCGGCCACCGTGCTCACCGCGGTCCTCGCCCTCTACATCGCCCTCGTGGCCCTGGGGAACATCACCGATTTCGACAACAACCAGCAGTACGTGCGTCACGTCCTCGCGATGGACACGACCTTCAAGGACGACGACCTGATGTGGCGCTCGATCACGAGCAAGGGTCTTCAGGACGCCGCGTACGTCGCGATCATCCTCTGGGAGACGGTCGCGGCGCTCGTCCTGATCTACGCGACCTGGCTGTGGATACGCCGGGACCACGCCCTCGCGCGGCGCCTGACCACGTACGGCACGCTCATGCTGATGCTGCTCTTCGGCGCCGGGTTCCTCGCGATCGGCGGGGAGTGGTTCGCGATGTGGCAGTCGGAGGACTGGAACGGGCTGGACGCGGCGACGCGGGTGCTCCTGTTCAGCGGCGTCGTCCTGATCGTGACGCACCTGCCGGTGGGGCAGGCGGAGGCTAGGCGACCACAGTGACCGTCGTGCCGGACGCGCCGAACTTCCAGAGCGCGTCACCGTCCGCCTTGGGCAGCCGTATGCCGCCCGTCTTGGTGCCGGCGGCGGCCGGGGGCGGCGAGGAGCCGTCCACGGCGTTGGAGAAGGCGACCCAGACGCCGCCCTCCTGGGTGAAGTACATGATCTGCTCGACCTGAACCCCGTCGGAACCCGTCGTCGCCTCCTGACGGCGGGTTCCGACGCTGTATTGGCCCGGGTCGGGGTCGACCGTCCCCGGCCACACCTTGAACGACCGCCGGGTGGCGTCGCTGGCGTCGACCAGCCACACCCGGTCCTGACCGACCGAGTAGACGACGCGCCGCCCCGTGCCGGAACCCTCCGGCACCGGGGCCGGCGCGGTCTCCTTCGGCGTGGGGTGCGCGTCCGCCGACGCCGACGGGGTCGGCTTCGTCGCCGCGGCGGTGGGATGGGGCCCCTGGTCCGCCTGCATCGCCAGGACGGTCACCGCCGCGATCGCGCCCACGGTCAGACCGGAGACCCACGCCCATGAGGGAAGTCGGGCAGGCACGGGCACGCATCTCCTCAGCTGTGAAAACCCCGACACACCGGGGGTCCGATCATCTTACTGCGGGTGGCCCCTGCCCCATCCGTCGTACGGCGGTCAGTCCAGCACCGGCAGCAGCTCGGGCAGATGCCCGTCCGACTCCCTCGCCGCCCGCTGCCGCTCCTCGGCCACCGGACCGTACAGCGTCGTGCGCGGCTTCGCCGGTCGGCCCGCGGCGTCGGCGACCGCGATCAGGTCCTTGACCGACTTGTAGGAGCCGTAGGACGAGCCCGCCATGCGGGAGATGGTCTCTTCCATGAGGGTGCCGCCGAGGTCGTTCGCGCCGGAGCGGAGCATCTCCGCCGCACCCTCCGTGCCCAGTTTCACCCAGCTTGTCTGGATGTTGGGGATGTGCGGGTGCAGGAGGAGGCGGGCCATCGCGGTCACCGCGCGGTTGTCCCGGAGGGTGGGGCCGGGCCGCGCGATGCCCGCCAGGTACACCGGCGCGTTGGTGTGGATGAAGGGAAGCGTCACGAACTCCGTGAAACCGCCCGTGCGCTGCTGGATCCCGGCGAGGGTGCGCAGGTGGCCCAGCCAGTGGCGGGGCTGGTCGACGTGTCCGTACATCATCGTGGAGCTGGACCGGATGCCCAGTTCGTGGGCCGTCTCGATCACCTCGATCCAGGTGGCCGTCGGCAGCTTGCCCTTGGTCAGGATCCAGCGGACCTCGTCGTCGAGGATCTCCGCCGCCGTGCCCGGGATCGAGTCCAGGCCGGCCTCCCTGGCCGCGCCCAGCCACTCGCGGATCGACATCCCGGTGCGGGTCGCGCCGTTGACGACCTCCATCGGCGAGAAGGCGTGCACGTGCATGCCGGGGACGCGCTCCTTCACCGCCCGCGCGATGTCGAAGTACGCCGTGCCGGGCAGGTCGGGGTGGATGCCGCCCTGCATGCAGACCTCGACCGCGCCCACGTCCCACGCCTGCTGGGCGCGGTCGGCGACCTGGTCGAGGGAGAGCGTGTAGGCGTCGGCGTCCGTGCGGCGCTGGGCGAAGGCGCAGAAACGGCAGCCGGTGTAGCAGACGTTGGTGAAGTTGATGTTCCGGGTGACGATGTACGTGACGTCGTCGCCGTTCACCGACTTGCGGACGTCGTCGGCCACCCGGCACAGGGCGTCCAGTGCGGGCCCGTCGGCGTGCAGCAGGGCCAGCGCCTCGTCGTCGGTGAGCCGGGTGGGGTCGTCGGCGGCCGTCGCCAGCGCGCCGCGTACGTCGGTGTCGATGCGCTCCGGTGCCATGCCGGGCGCGGCCGCCTCGCGCAGGGCGCCCCAGTCGCCGTACACCTCGTCGAAGTCGTCGCGGCGGTCCGACGTACGGCCCTCGGTGTCGATGGTGGCGTGCAGGTCGGTGCGGCCGGTCGCGGTGAACGCCTCGTCCGGCTCCTGCCACGGGTGGCCCTCGACCTTCGCGTCGGCACGCGCCAGGCCGGTGGCCGGGTCGGCGAGGGCGGCGACGTGCGGACGCAGCCGGGGGTCCAGCCACGGCTCGCCGCGCTGGACGAACTCCGGATACACGCACAGGCGTTCACGCAGTTCGAACCCCACCGCCCGTGACTTCGCGGCGAGTTCGTCGATCTGCGGCCACGGCCGCTCGGGGTTGACGTGGTCGATGGTGAGCGGGGAGACGCCGCCCCAGTCGTCGATGCCCGCGCCGATCAGCCGCTCGTACTCCGAGTCCACCAGGTTCGGCGGCGCCTGGAGGCAGGCGGACGGGCCCATGATGTGCCGGGCGACGGCCACCGTGGCGATCAGCTCGTCCAGTTCCGCGTCCGGCATGCCGCGCATCGCGGTGTCGGGCTTGGCGCGGAAGTTCTGGATGATCAGTTCCTGGATGCCGTGGTAGGCGCGGGAGACCTTGCGCAGCGCGAAGAGGGACTCGGCCCGCTCCTCGTACGTCTCGCCGATGCCGATGAGGATGCCGGAAGTGAAGGGCACGGAGGAGCGGCCCGCGTCCTCCAGGACGCGCAGCCGCACTGCGGGCTCCTTGTCCGGGGAGCCGTGGTGCGGGCCGCCGGGCTCGGACCACAGCCGGGTCGCGGTGGTCTCCAGCATCATGCCCATGGACGGCGCCACGGGCTTGAGCCGCTGGAAGTCCGTCCAGGACATGACGCCCGGGTTGAGGTGCGGGAGCAGCCCCGTCTCCTCCAGGATGCGGATCGAGATGGCGCGGACGTACGCGATCGTGTCGTCGTAGCCGTGCGCGTCCAGCCACTCCCTGGCCTCCGGCCAGCGGTCCTCGGGCTTGTCGCCGAGGGTGATGAGCGCTTCCTTGCAGCCGAGCGCCGCGCCCTTGCGCGCGATGTCGAGCACCTCGTCCGGGGACATGAACATCCCGTGGCCCTCGCGGCGCAGCTTGCCGGGGACGGTGACGAAGGTGCAGTAGTGGCACTTGTCCCGGCACAGCCGGGTCAGCGGGACGAAGACGCTCTTCGAGTACGTGATGACGCCGGGGCGCCCGGCGGCCTCCAGGCCGGCGTCCCGGACCCGGGCGGCGGACGCGGTGAGGGCGTCGAGGTGCTCGCCGCGCGCCTGGAGCAGGACGGCGGCCTCGGCCGCGTCGAGGGCGACGCCGTCCCGGGCGCGTTTGAGGGCGCGACGCATGGAGTTCTCGGTGGGGCCGGTGGGGTCGGCGGGTCCGGTTCCGGAGGTCGCGGAAGTCGTCATCCTTCGAGCATACGAGCGGCGTGATCAGCACGGGCCGCTCGTCCCCGTGACCCGGGGCACGGTTTCCGGCCCTCAATGTGCCGCAATGTGCCACACCCCTTTTCTTGCACCGGAGTTCACGGCTCAATACGAGGGTTGCACAACCACCCCTGCACCACCGATGTCATGTCACTGCCCAAACACACTGACGACACCTGGAGCAGCAGCATGTGCGAGGACGACCACGCCGGGATCGGCAGACGCGCGATGTTCGTGACGGGAGCCGCCGCCGCGCTTACGTTGGCAACCGTGAGCTTCGCCTCGGCGGCACCTCAGGAGCAACGCGGGAGAACGGTGCGCGGCACCCTGCCGCCCGGCTCCCCCGACTTCGTGTACGTCCCGGTCGAAGTCCCCCGGGGCGTCCGGGAGATCCACGTCGCCTACACCTACGACCGCCCCACCGTCCCGGCCGGCACCCAGGGCAACGCGCTCGACATCGGCCTCTTCGACGAGCGCGGCACCGAGCTGGGCGGCCCGGGCTTCCGGGGCTGGTCGGGCGGGGCCCGCACGGAGTTCTTCGTCCGGGCGGACGACGCGACCCCCGGGTACATCCCCGGCAGCGTGCGTGCGGGCCTGTGGCACGTCGCGCTCGGCCCGTACACGGTGGCCCCGCAGGGGCTGTCGTACGAGATCACCATCACGCTGACGTACGGCGAGCAGGGCGAGACCCCGCGGCCGGTGTATCCGCCCGAGCGGGCCAAGGGGCGCGGCCGCGCCTGGTACCGGGGCGACTGCCACCTGCACTCCGAGTACTCGGACGGCCGTTACACCCTCGCCGAGATCGCGGAACTGGCGCGGGCGGCCGGCCTGGACTTCATCAACTCCTCCGAGCACAACACGCACTCGGCACACGCGCACTGGGCGGACCTCGCCGGGGACGACCTGCTGGTCCTGCTCGGCGAGGAGGTGACCACCCGCAACGGTCACGTCGTCGCCCTCGGCACCGATCCCGGCACCTTCGTCGACTGGCGCTACCGGGCCCGCGACAACCGCTTCGGACGGTTCGCCCGGCGGATCCGCCGCGCCGGCGGCCTGGTCGTGCCGGCCCACCCGCACGCCACCTGCATCGGCTGCAACTGGAAGTTCGGGTTCGGGGAGGCGGACGCCGTCGAGGTGTGGAACGGCGCCTACACGCCCGACGACGAGGTGGCGCTGGCCGACTGGGACGGCATGCTGGTCGCCTCGGTGCGCGACGGGCGGGACCGGCAGGGCGCGGGGGGCTGGCTCCCGGCGATGGGCAGCAGCGACTCCCACCGCTCCCCCGACGTGATCGGCCGCCCGCAGACCGTCGTCCTCGCCGACGACCTGACGCGGGAGGCGATCCAGGAGGGCATCCGCGCCGGCCGGTCGTACGTCGCCGAGTCGTCGCGGGTGTCGCTGGCCTTCACCGCGTCCGGCGGCCGGGGCGAGCACGCCGGCATCGGCGAGCGGCTGCGCGTGGACCGCGACACCCCGGTCACCGTCCGCGTGGAGGTGACGGGCGCCCCGCGCTGCACGGTGCGCCTCGTCACGGACCAGGGCGTGCTGTTCACCGGCGATCCGCTGCCGGTGTCCGGTTCGGGTGCCGTGGAGTGGCGGACGACCGCCTCGTACGCGGCCTACGTACGGGCGGAGGTGCGGCACGAGGCGGCGGCGGGTCCGCTGCCGGGGGCGTTGGCGGCGTTCACCAACCCGATCTTCCTGGGCCGGTAGCCGAGGCCGTGTCCGCAGCCGGGGCCGGGGCCACACCGCCGTCCTCCAGGTCGGCGACGACCGCCGCGTGGTCCGAGGGCCAGACCCCGTCGACGGGGCCGGCGCCGGCCCGCCGTACCGCCCGGACCCGGCCGAGTCCGCCGGGGCCGGGCGGGCCCACGTGGACGTAGTCGATCCGCGTGCTCGGCTCGCCGTCCGCGTGCGCGACGTACGGGTTCGCGGTGTCCCAGGTGCCGGACGGCGTGCCCGGCCCGGCGTGCTCCCAGGCGTCGTGGAGCTGCGCCGCCCGCAGCAGGCGGACCTCCGGGGACCCGGGGCGGGCGTTGAGGTCGCCGGTGACGACGGGCGGGTGAACGGTGCCGTGCCGGTGCCCGGCGACGAACCGCGCGAGAGCGGCGGCCTGCTCACGGCGCACGGCGGCGGCGTGGGCGCCGGACGTCAGGTGGACGGTGAAGAAGGGCACCTGATGACCGGGCGCGTCCAGCCGGGTGTGGAGGGCCAGCCGCCCGTCGTCGAGTTCCCCGGGGACGGGCAGCCGCAGCACCGCCCGCTCCACGACGGGCCAGCGGCTGAGCACCGCCGTGCCGATGCCCACGGTGTCGTCCCCGATCCGCCGCTGCCACCGCTCGGGCGCGGGCGAGGGCGCCCAGGCCCAGTGCAGGCCGAGTTCACCGGCCAGCCACTCGGCGAGGTTCTCCCCGTCCCCGACGGCCCACACCTCCTGGAGCCCGACGACATCGGGCCGCAACTCCCGCAGCACGGCGAGGATCGCCTTCTGCCTTTCCGCCCACGGCCCGAACCGCCACCAGAGATTCCAGGTCACCACGCGCACGCCCACACCATCCCTCCGTCCGCCACGCCCCGCCTCTCCCTCTGAGGTTTTCCGGGAACATGGAGACACGAGAGACGGGAGTGTGAACGAACGATGTCGAAGTCGCCCCGCACACAGAAGACGCGGAAGGCCGAGCAGAAGTACCGGACCGTCACCGCCTTCCAGCGCCGCCTCAACGCGGTCACGCGCCGGCTGCCCGGCCAGACCCTCCTGGAGACCACCGGCCGCGTCTCCGGCCTGCCCCGCCGCACCCCGGTGGGCGGGCGCCGAGTGGACGACGACTTCTGGCTGGTGTCGGAGTTCGGTGAACGGTCCCAGTACGTCCGCAACATCCGGGCCGACGCGCGGGTCCGGGTGCGCATCCGGGGCCGCTGGCACTCGGGGACGGCCCATCTCCTGCCCGACGACGACCCGCTCGCCCGCCTGCGCCGGCTCCCGCGGTTGAACAGCACGGCGGTACGGGCGATGGGAGTGGGGACAGGGCTGCTGACGGTGCGGGTGGAGCTGGAGAGGTAGGGAAAGGGAGCAGGTGAGAACCTTGTGATCGGCGTCTCCCACGGCTGACGTGGTCGGCGTGAACAAGGCAAACTGGCCTGGTTGCTCAGGATGTCTAGGGGGACGGCATGGACGGTGTACCGCGGGTTCCGGAGCAGCGGCACCCCGGACCCTCGGCAAAACCGGAGGAATCGGGCGCGCTGCGCTTCGGTGTGCTCGGACCGGTGCGTGCCTGGCGTGGCCGGGAGGCGCTGGCCACCGGCTCCCCCCAGCAGCGCGCGCTGCTGGCCGCCCTGCTGCTCCGCGAGGGCCGCACGGCCACGGCGGCCGAGCTGATCGACGCCCTGTGGGGCGAGGAGCCGCCGTCGCAGGCGCTGGCGGCGGTGCGGACGTACGCGTCGCGGCTGCGGAAGATCCTGGACCCCGGGGTCCTGGTGAGCGAGTCGGGCGGGTACGCGGTGCGGGGCCTCGCCGAGGGCGCGCTGGACCTGACGGCGGCTCAGGACCTGGCCGCCGAGGCCGAGAAGGCCAGGAGCGCGGGGGACCTGCGCCACGCCCGTGACCTGTTGCGCCGTGCGCTGTCGCGCTGGGACGGCGAGGTACTGGCGGGGGTGCCGGGCCCGTACGCGGAGGGGCAGCGCGTCCGTCTGGAGGAGTGGCGGCTGCAACTCCTCGAAACCCGCCTGGACATGGACCTCGACCAGGGCTGCCACGCGGAGGCGGTCTCGGAGCTGACGGCCCTCACGGCGGCGCACCCGCTGCGCGAACGCCTGCGCGAGCTGCTGATGCTGGCCCTGTACCGCAGCGGACGCCAGGCGGAGGCCCTCGCGGTCTACGCGGACACCCGGCGCCTGCTCGCCGACGAGCTAGGGGTCGACCCGCGCCCCGGCCTCCAGGAACTCCAGCAGCGCATCCTGCGGGCCGACCCGGGCCTCGCCGAACCGTCGGCGCCGGCCGAGGAGAAGACCGCGACCCCGGTACGGCCCGCTCAACTCCCGGCCACGGTGCCCGACTTCACCGGCCGCTCGTCCTTCGTCCGGGAGCTGAGCGACGTACTGTCCTCGGCGTCCGGTCAGGGACACGGGGACGCGGGCCGCGTGATGGCGGTCTCCGCGCTGGCGGGCATCGGCGGCGTCGGCAAGACGACCCTCGCGGTGCACGTCGCCCATCAGGCGCGGGCCGCCTTCCCGGACGGGCAGCTCTACGTCGACCTCCAGGGCGCGGGCGCGCGGCCCGTGGAGCCGGAGACGGTACTGGGCTCCTTCCTGCGCGCCCTGGGCACGGCCGACTCGGCCATCCCCGACTCCCTGGAGGAGCGGGCCGCCCTCTACCGCTCCGTCCTGGACGGCCGCCGCGTCCTGGTCCTCCTGGACAACGCCCGCGACGCCGCCCAGGTGCGTCCCCTGCTGCCCGGCACGGACGGCTGCGCCGCGCTGGTGACGGCGCGGGTGCGGATGGTGGACCTGGCCGGGGCGCATCTGGTCGACCTGGACGTGATGTCGCCCGAGGAGGCGCTGGTCCTCTTCACGAAGATCGTGGGCGAGGAGCGGGTGGTCTCGGAGCGGGAGGCGGCCCTGGACGTGGTCGGCGCGTGCGGTTTCCTCCCCCTCGCCATCCGCATCGCGGCCTCCCGCCTCGCGGCCCGCCGCACGTGGACCGTCTCGGTCCTCGCCGCGAAACTGGCGGACGAACGGCGCCGCCTGGACGAGTTGCAGGCGGGTGACCTGGCCGTCAAGGCCACCTTCGAACTGGGCTACGGCCAGCTCGACCCGCCCCAGGCCCGCGCCTTCCGGCTGCTGGGCCTGGCGGACGGCCCGGACATCTCCCTGGCGGCCGCGGCGGCTGCCTTGGACCTCCCCACCGAGGACACGGAGGACCTCCTGGAGTCCCTGGTCGACACGTCCCTGCTCGAATCGGCGGCGCCCGGCCGCTACCGCTTCCACGACCTCGTCCGCCTCTACGCGCGTGCGTGCGCGGAACGGGACGAGCACCCGCCGAGCGAGCGCGGGGCGGCGCTGTCGCGGCTGCTGGACTTCTACCTGGCCACGGCGGCGGGGGTGTACGCGATCGAGCGGCCCGGGGACCGGCTGGTGGACCACTTGGAGGCTACGAGGTACCCCGGCCTGCGCTTCACCGACGGACCCGCGGCACTGGACTGGCTCTACACGGAATCGTCGTCCCTGCTGGCCTGTGTGCGTCAGGCCGCCGGCACCGCGAGACTGCGCCGGGCCGTCGACCTCCTCTGGGCCTCGCGGGATCTGGCGGAGTCGGGCGCCAACTCCCGTCAGTACGAGGCGACGGCCCTGGCCATGCGTGAGGCCACGCAGGCGGTGGGAGACGACCGCGCGGAGGGGAGAGCACGTATCGCCCTCACCGGGTTCCTGCTGGTGTCGGGCCGCATTCAACTGGCCGCCGAGGAGGCGGCTCTCGCCATGGAGCGCGTGATCGCCTCCTCGGACCCCACCGCCGCGAGCTGGGCTGCGCAGGACTGCGGTCTCATCGCTCTCCATCAACACCGTTACTCCGACGGCAAGATGTTCTTCGACCAAGCCATCGAGGGATTCCGGGCAGCCGGGAACGGCCTGTGCGAGGCAACCGCCCTGTGCAACCTCTCGCGTGCCTACATGGGAATGGGCAACACCGCCAAGGCCATCGAGTTCGCGGAAAACGGCCTGGCCGTCCACGTCCGGGTCGGCAGCACCATGCGCCTGGCCAACGGGCACTACGCCTTGGGCGTGGCCCTGACGACCGCCGGCCGGCACATGGACGCCCTCGCGCAGTTCTCCCAGGCCTTGACCATCTTCGTCGACCACAGGCAACGGCTGTGGGCGGGGACCACCCACTTCAGGATCGCCGAGACCCACCTGGCGGCACGACGTCCCGGCCCGGCCGCGCAGCACGCCGAGCAGGCTCTGGCCCTGGGCTGCATCGGCGGCGACCACATGCGCGGCAACGTGCTGAAACTCCTCGGGCAGGCGTTGAGCGACCTCGGACAGGTCGACCGCGGGAGGGCCTGCTGGCGTGAGGCGCTCAATCTCTACGAGGCCAACGACGCGCCTGAAGCGGCCGCCGTACGGGCTCTGTTGAGGCCCGCGGCGGCTGCTTGACACCGCCGGCGAAGGACGTTCAGCGTTCGTTTATCGGCCTCCGGCACTCTCGTTCCTGTCACGCCGTCGCGTCGGGGGGCAGACGGGTGACCAGCGAGCCGACGGGTTAGTGTGCGGCTCCGAACGCCCGTCCGGTGGGCCACGGGGGAGTCACCGGACGGGCGTTCCACACTCGTTCAACATCGCAGAGGAGCACGCGCATGAGCGACAAGAAGGCGGAAGCGGTCGCCACTCCGCAGGACAACAACATGCCCGCCCCGCCGGCCAAGGACGAGGGCGTCACCACGATGGACAACAACATGCCCACCCCGCCGGCCAAGGACACCATCACCACGATGGACAACAACATGCCGGCCCCGCCCGCCCTGGACCTGGACGGCGACGGCAAGTAGACCTTCTTCCCGCACGGGGATCGGCCGCGGCGGCGCGGAGGGGAGCCGCCGCGGCCGACGTGTGTCCGGGGGCGGCCCCGGACTCACCCGTGCCTCACGACCGCCCGCCCAGTCGCGTGAGTTCGTCCGCCCGGCGGTGGTCCTTCGGGCGGCCCAGGGCCCGGCGCATGCGGATGAGGTCGTCGAGTGCGGCGTAGCGGACGGTGAAGCCGGCGGGGTCCCGCGTGGTTTCGGCCCGGGTCAGGCAGGGGGCGACGTTCATGGCGCCCCAGGGGAGGGCGGGGGTGCACAGGTCGCCGTCGGCGCCGGTCACCCGGTAGGCCGCCTGCGCGCGGCCGAGGTCGGGCGGTTCGGCGCAGCCGGACCGGGCGAGGGCCTCACGCAGGGCGTGTGCCTCGTCGGGGGTGCCGTCCCACAGCAGGTCGAGGTCTCCGGTCAGTTCGGTGGAGCCGTGCATGATGCCGGCGACCTGGCCGATGACCACGGCGTGCGAGCGGGCGTCGTGGAGCGCCCGGAGGAAGGGGAAGGGGTCGAAGCCGAGGGCCCCGTCGGTGGCGAAGGTGCCCTGGGAGTCGTCGGCCTCCTGCGGGCCCCGGCCGGTGGGGACGCGTTCGCGCGTGGCGTCCCCGGTCCGGGCGATCGCCTGCCTGAGGCGCAGGGCGGCTGTCGGGTTCATGTCCTCTTCCGCTCGCTCGGGTTCCGGCTCCGGCTAGGAGAGCGGCAGCGGTTCCGTGTCGTCCAGTTCGCAGTGGTCGGGGGCGGCGGAGCCGTCCAGGGGCACGCGGACCTTGGTCACGCCGCGGGCCGGGACCGTGGTCTCCTCGCGGCCGTCGGAGATCGTGGTGTCGGCCGCGTCCTTGAAGAAGACCGTGACGGCGAAGGTGTACTCGGTGGCGTTCGGGTTGGTGATCTCGACGGTGGCGTAGGGGTCGGACTCCGTGGCGCAGGTGATCAGTTCCAGGGTGGCCGGCTCCGCGCCGCCGGTGTTGCCGCCGCTGCCGCCACTGCCCGTGTCGTCGTCGTAGGTGTCGTCGTCGTAGTCGTGGTAGCCGCTGCCACCGCTGCCGTACGTGTCGTCGTCCTTGTAGGCGTCGCCGCCGCCCGACGTGGACGACGAGCTGTCGTGGTCCTGGCTGGAGCTGCTGCAGCCGCCCCCGCCGTCGCCTCCGTGGCCGTGGCCGTGGCGGCCGGTCGAGAAGCCCGTCAGGCTGAGGACCACCAGTGCCGAGATCGCCGTGAACCTTAGTGCCCGCCCCCGTGTTGTCATGAAGATCACGCTAGTGCGTGGATGTCACGGACACGTCACTGGTCGGGCACGGCCCCTCACGCCGTGCCGGGCGCCCTCACGTCGTACGGGCCGTCCCCGTGCCCTTCTCCGCGTCCAGGGCGTACACGCAGCGGTCCTTGCTGCACGCGTACACGATGCCGTCGCGGACGACCGGGGAGCCGGTGATCTCGCCGCCGGTCGCCAGCTTCCAGCGCAGGCGGCCGTCGTCGGCCTTCAGCGTGTAGAGCAGGTGGTCGGTCGAGCCGAAGTGGATGCGGCCCTCGGCGACCGCCGGGGCGCCCACGATGTCGCCGCCCGCCTGGAAGCGCCACTTGGGCGTGCCCGTGACCGCGTCCAGCGTGTAGAGGCCCTTGCCGCTGCCCACGTGGACGTGTCCCGCGGCGACCAGGACCGGGTCGGTCGAGGAGCGGGCCTCGGTCGCGATGCGCCAGCGGTCGCGCCCGTCGGTGGCGTCGAGGGCGTAGACGGTGCCGAGGTAGTCGGCGAGGTAGACGCCGCCGCCGGTCACCGCGGGGCCGGGCACGAAGGTGGGCGGGGCGAGGAAGACTGCGGGCGCCTCGAAGTGCCAGCGGACGTGGCCGGAGGTGACCTCAAGGGCGAGGACCCGGGTGCCGGCCGCGACGTAGACGTAGCCGTCGGGTGCCTGGGCGAGGCGGACCGGGACTCCGCCGCAGGAGGCCGCGTCGCCGATCGGGTACGACCATCTCTCGTCGCCGGTACGGGCGTCCAGGGCGCGCAGCCGGGCGTCCTGCCAGACGTACACCGTGCCCTCGTGGACCGCGGCGCCCGCCTCCGGGGACTCGAAGTCGGTCTGGGCGCCGGTGAGTTCCCACAGCTTCTGGCCGCCCACCGCCTCCCAGGCCTGGACGCCGCCGCCGCGGGTGGCGGTGACGACCGTGCCCCGGTCGGCCTGGAGGGAGTAGACCCAGGCGTCGGTCTGCAGCCGCCAGAGGTCGCCGCCCTCGCGGGCGTCCAGGGCGAAGAGGGTCGGTCCGTCGGAGGCGTGGATACGGCCGTCCGAGACCGCCATCGACCAGGCGACGTCCCGGGTCTTGAAGCGGCGGCGTCCGGTGCCCACGTCCAGGGCGTGCACCTCGAAGGAGGTGACGTAGACCAGGTCCCCGGCGACGCGGGGCGTGCCCCAGACGTCGTTGGACATGCGGAAGCGCCAGGGGCGCCAGCCGGCCGGCGAGGCCTCCGGGGGTGCGGACGTCACGGCCGGTACGGCGGGGTCGGCGCCGTTGAGGCCGGGGCGCGGGCGGGACCAGGACGCGGCGAGGGCGGACTCCGGCGGGGGCGCGGCGACGGCGGCGGCGCGCATGTCGGCGACGCGCGGGCCGGGGCCGATCGGCACCGCCGCGCCGGCCAGCCGGACCGGCCCGCCGTCGGGTGCGCCGAGGGGCGCGGGGACCGCCGGTGCGTGCACGGGCGGCGCCGGTACGACGGGGTCGTGCGCGGGCGGGGACGGCAGCGGGGGCGCGTGGACGGGGGCGCGGGCGCCGGACGGGCCGCGGCCGCCGACCGTCGTGGCGGGCTTGGCCGGGCGGCCGTTGCGGCGCCCCTCGATCAGGCTCACGGCCCGCTCGGGCAGCCACGCCGACGCCGTACCGCTGTCGTCGGAGCCGGAACCGAAGAGGTGCGGGGCGAGCTGGGACTGCAGGTCGGCGGGATTGGGGCGGCCGGTGGCCTCCATCTGCATGCAGGACTCGATGAGCGGGCGCAGCTCGTCGGGGAGGCCTTCGAGGTCGGGGCCCTCGCGCAGCAGCATGAAGACCGTCTCCACCGGGTTGGCGCCGTGGAAGGGCGGGTGTCCGGTGGCGGCGAAGACCAGCATGGAGCCGAGCGAGAACACGTCGCTGGCGCCGGTGACGCTGCGGGAGTCCTTGGCCTGCTCCGGGGACATGTAGGCGGGGGTGCCGACGGCGACGTTGGTCATCGTCAGACGGGTGTTCGACACGCCGGACGCGATACCGAAGTCGATCACCCGGGGCCCGTCCTCGACGACGAGGACGTTGGAGGGCTTGAGGTCGCGGTGGACGAGTCCGGCGCCGTGGATCGACTGCAGCGCCTCCGCGACGCCCGCCGCGAGCCAGCGCACCGCCTGGGCCGGCATCGGCCCGCACTCGTTCACTATCTCCTCGAGGGAGGGGGCGGGTACGTAGGCGGTGGCCAGCCACGGCACCGCGGCGCGCGGGTCGGCGTCGACCACGGCCGCCGTGTAGAAGCCCGAGACCGCGCGGGCCGCCTCCACCTCGCGGGTGAAGCGGACGCGGAAGAGCTGGTCCTCCGCCAGCTCCGTGCGCACCGTCTTGATCGCCACGCGCCGCCCGGACGCCGAGCGCGCGAGATAGACCAGCCCCATGCCGCCGGCTCCGAGCCGGCCCAGCACCTCGAACGGCCCGATCCGCCGCGGATCGTGCTGCGTCAGCTGATCCACCACTTGCCTGCCACCTCCCCGTACGGGCCGCGCCACCCACATATGTACGCGACCGAAGTGCAGCGTCTCACCACCGCACGTCCGTGGCGCCACGCACCCCGATTCTTCCTGTCCGAGGCGCTGGTGGCGAACCTGGGGACAATCGGGGTGTCTCGCCCGATCCCGGGCAAAAGGGAGAGCCGGTGCCCCTCCCGGTCCCGTTCAGCGTCGCAGAAGCGCGAACGACGCCCCCTGACCGTCCGAGACCACGGCCACCCGCCCGTACGACGTCTCGAAGGGCGGCACCCGCACCCGCCCGCCGAGCCGGGTCACCGCGGCGAGCGATGCCTCGACGTCCTCGACCGTGAAGTGGACGAGGAAGTGCGGCGGCATCTCGGCGGGGAAGACGTCCGCGACCGGTGCGCGGCCGAAGTCGGGCGCGGCGTCCGGGCCGAAGAGCGCGTCGTGGAACAGGTCGCCGTAGAAGGCGTTGGCGGCCTCCGTGTCCCGGGTGTACAGCTCGGCCCAGGCGAAGGTGCCCGGCTCGCGCCGGCGTCCGAAGCCGGTAAGGCGGCCCGGCTGCCAGAGCCCGAAGACGGCGCCCTCGGGGTCGGCGGCGAGGGCGGCGGTGCCCAGGTCGCCCACCGGGTGCGGCGGGGTGAGGACCTGGCCGCCGCCCGCCCGGATCCGCCCGGCCAGCGCGGCGGCGTCCGGGGTGTGGAAGTACACGGACCACACGGTGGGCATCCGGCCGTCCGTCTTGCGGACCAGCGCGGCGACCGGCTCACCGTCCAGGTATGCCCCTACCGACTCCTCTCCGGTCGCCTCGCGCGCCTCCCCCTCTTTTCCCGCCTCCCGGAAAGTCCAGCCGAACAGCTCGCCGTAGAAGCGCCTGCCCGCCGCGAGGTCGGCGAGTTGCGCGTCCACCCAGCAGGGGACGCCCTCCCGACTGGCGGACGGACGGGCTGACGCCCTTTTCTCGGATGCCCCGTTTTCGGCCATGCCGCCAAAGTAGCCGTGTCGCCCGCACCGCGCAGACCAGGCACACCAGCCTCTCTCCGCGCTCGCACCCCATTTGCAGTCGGCCGAATCGCGCTCGGATCACCCGTCGGTAAGCTGACGTCATGACAGGACAAGTGCGTACCGTCGACGGCCGCGTGGCCGGTCGGCGTGGGCAGGCGACCCGGCAGAAACTGCTCGACTGCCTCAGCGAAATGCTCAGCTCCTCCCCCTATCGCGATGTCAAAGTCATCGATGTCGCCCGCAGGGCGGGCACGTCGCCCGCGACCTTCTACCAGTACTTCCCGGACGTCGAGGGTGCCGTCCTGGAGATCGCCGAACGCATGGCCGCCGAGAGTTCCTCGCTGGCCGAACTGACGGCGGACCGTTCGTGGGTCGGCAAGGCCGGCTGGCAGACGGCACAGGAACTCGTCGACGGATTCATGGAGTTCTGGCGCAAGAACGACGCGATTCTGCGCGTGGTCGATCTCGGCGCGGCGGAGGGCGACAAGCGGTTCTCCAAGATCCGCATGAAGATCCTGAACTCGGTGAATTCCTCACTCGCGGATTCCGTCGCCGATCTTCAGGCCAAGGGCAAGGTCGACAAGGACGTGAACCCCGCGGCGATCGCCGGTTCACTGGTCGTCATGCTCGCGGCCGCCGCCTCGCACCAGAAGGGGTTCTCCTCGTGGGGCGTGAAGCAGGCCGATCTCAAGCCCAATCTGGCCTTGTTGATGTATCTGGGCATCACCGGAAAGAAGCCCACCAAGTAGTACCCCGCGCGCGGCAGCCTGTCATCCGGGCCGCGCCCCGGGCCGCCGTACCTCCAAGCCCCTCAGCCACCCCGTCGGCCACCCGCTCGAACTCGGCGACCGTGTCCCGGCCCGCCGGCCGCGACGACACGACCTCCAGCGCCTCGAAGTTCAGCCCCGCGGTGGCCGCGAACGGGGAACAGCCGCCCGTCCGGCCGATGTTGTGTTCAGCACCTGTGTCCGTACCCGCTGGAGGAGACCGCCGTGGCCCTGACCCGCGAAGAGCGTGAGACGTTCCTGGCCGAGCCGCACATCGCCGCGCTCGCGGTCGACGCGGGAGCGGGCCGCGCCCCGCTGACCGTGCCGATCTGGTACCAGTACGAGCCCGGCGGCGACGTGTGGATCATGACCGGCCTCGACAGCCGCAAGAACGCGCTGATCCAGAAGGCGGGCCGGTTCTCGCTGATGGTCGACCGGCTGGAGCCCACCATCCGCTACGTGTCGGTGGAGGGGCCTGTTGTCGAGACGGTCACCGCGACCGAGGAGCACCTGCGGGAGCTCGCCACGCGCTACCTCCCCGCCGAGAAGGTCGACGGCTACGTCGCCTTCGCCACCGCGAACCACGGCGACCAGGTCATCGTCCGGATGCGGCCCGAGCGCTGGGTCTCCTCGGATCTGGGCTCCGTCTGACGCCCAGGCGGCCCGGCACCCCTGACGGCACGACAATCGGGGTATGGGAACCGATCTTCAAGAGCTGCTGAGGTCGCTGCGGGTGTGGGATCCGGCGGTCACCGAACTGCCGCCCCTCGACCCGGCCACCGCGCCGGGCGACCCGCTGGACCTGTTCACCCGGTGGTTCGCCGAGGTCGTCGCGGCCGGGCAGCGCGAGCCGCACACGATGTCGCTGGCGACCGCGGACGCCGAGGGCCTGCCGGACGCCCGCATCGTGATGCTGCACGGCGCGGACGCGGACGGCTGGGCCTTCGCCACCCACGCCGACAGCGGCAAGGGCCGCCAGCTCGCCGCCCGCCCCTACGCCGCGCTCGTCTTCTACTGGCCGGTGCTCGGCCGCCAGGTGCGGCTGCGCGGCCCGGTCTCCGTCGCCCCGGCCGAGGAGGCGCGGGCCGATCTGCACGCTCGGTCGGCCGGCGCCCTGGCCGCCGCGCTCACCGGCCGGCAGAGCGCGGAGCTGGTCTCGACGGACGAGCTGGCCCGCGCCTCCGAGGCGGCCTGGGAGCGGGCCGGCCGGGAACCGGACGCGCCGGTCCCGTCCTGGACGCTGTACCGGCTGCGCCCGGACGAGGCCGAGTTCTTCCAGGGAGACGCCCGCCGACGCCACGTACGCCTGACCTACCGACGCACGGAGGTCGCGGACGGCGCGGATACCGCGGACGGCGACTGGCACACCCGCCTGCTGTGGCCGTGAACGGCGACCGCGGTGCGCGGCGGCCGCCCGCGGTGGCTGCGGCGGGCAGCAGCCCTTCGCGGAGACTGCCGGGAACGGCGCGACCGTCCGCAGTGGCTGCGGCGGGCAGCAGCCCTTCGCGGAGGCTGCCGGGAACGGCGGCCCTTCGCTGTGGCTGCCGGTACCCGTGACTCGCCGCCCGTCGTGCCCGGTGTCTCACCGTGGGGTGGGGGCCGTCGGCTCCTCGTCGGTCGTCAGCCGGGCGTGCAGGTGTACGTCCCGGAACGCGTCGTGGCGGCCGGCCTCGAACATCGCCTCGCGCAGGGTCCCCTCGGCGACGTAGCCGCTCCGCTCGGCGACCCGGCAGGAGGCGTCGTGCCCCACCGCGTGCCCCAGTTCCAGGCGGTGGAGCCCGATCTCCGCGAAGGCCCAGCGGGAGGCGAGGAGCAGGGCGCGGGTGGCGACGCCTTTGCCCCGGGCCTCGGGGAGCACCCAGTAGCCGACCCGGGCCACCTTCATCTGCCGGCTGATCTCGTTGACGCCGATGTGCCCCAGCGTCGTACCGCCCACGTCGTCCGTGATCCGGAACGACGCCGACCTGCCGTCCGCCGCGTCGCGCGCCCGTGCGCGCAGGGACTCGCGGGCCCCGGCGAGGTCGGTCCACAGCTTGAGCGGGGTGTTCCAGCGCTGGAACTCGGGGTCCATGCAGCCGCGCAGCCACGTTTCGGCGTCGGTGTCCGAGCCGGCGTCCCAGGCGCGCAGGCGCAGTCCGTGTCCGAGCGGTTCGGTGCGGGAGAGGGCGGGGTCGAGGGTGTGCATGCGTGTGTGGGCCATCCGGCCATTCAAGCCGACGGCGCCAGTCGTGACCGATCCGCAACCGATTTCGGTCTTGACCGAGACCCATCAACGGGGAGCGCGATTACGCTCGCCGCATGGCCGACTCCCCAGCGTCCGCAGAACCGCAGCAGCCCGCACCCGCCGCGGACCGCCCCGTGTACGTCATCGGCGCGGGCCCCGGCGGTCTCGCCGTCGCCCACGCGCTGCGCGCCCGCGGTCTGCGCGCCGTGGTCCTGGAGCGGTCCGACCACGTCGGTTCCTCCTGGCGGCGCCACTACGACCGGCTGCGGCTGCACACCACGCGCCGGCTGTCGGCGCTGCCCGGCCTGCCGATGCCGCGCCGCTTCGGGCGGTGGGTGGCCCGGGACGACGTGGTGCGGTACCTGGAGAAGTATGCCGAGCACCACCAGCTGGAGGTCGTCACCGGCGTCGAGGTCTTCCGCGTCGAGCGCGCGCCCGACGGTGCCGGCTGGCTGCTGCACGCCTCCGGGGGCCGGGAGTTGACCGGCGCCGCGGTGGTCGTCGCCACCGGCCACAACCACACCCCGCGCGTGCCGGACTGGCCCGGCCGGGACACGTACACCGGCGAGTTCCGGCACGCCGCCGAGTACCGGGCCCCGGCCCCGTACGCCGGCCGTGACGTCCTGGTCGTCGGCGTCGGCAACACGGGTGCCGAGATCGCCGTGGACCTGGTGGAGGGCGGGGCCGCCCGGGTCCGGCTCGCGGTGCGCACGGCGCCGCACATCGTCCGCCGCTCGTCCGCCGGGTGGCCCGCCCAGTACACCGGCGTCCTGTGCCGCAGGCTCCCGGTCGCCCTGGTCGACCGGCTGGCCCGCCCGCTGGCCCGGATCAGCGTCCCCGACCTGTCGGCACAGGGGCTGCCGCGCCCCGACACCGGTCTCTACAGCCGGGTGTCCCAGGGCGCCATCCCGGTCCAGGACGTCGGCCTGATCGACGCGGTGCGCACCGGCCGGGTGGAGGTCGTCGCCGCCATGGACGGCTTCGAGGACGGCAAGGTCCTCCTGTCCGACGGCACCCGCATCGCCCCGGACGCGGTGATCGCGGCCACGGGGTACCGGCGGGGCCTGGAGGGGCTTCTCGGGCACCTCGGCGTCCTCGACGACACCGGCAGACCACTCGCGCACGGCGGCCACACCCCGGCCGGCGCTCCCGGCCTGTACTTCACCGGCTACACGAACCCCATCAGCGGCATGCTCCGCGAGCTGTCCCTGGACGCGGAACGGATCGCCAGGGCGGTGACGAAGCGCGAGGCGGGACGGGTGTCGCGGCTGCCGGGCTAGGAGGTGTCGTTTGGATCAGGCCGGCTCCAGACAACGGTGTGGTGTTGCCGACCCGAGCGGGGTCTGGTGCGTGCGGCTGCAAGGCGGAGGAGGGCGTCGACGCGATAGGGTCCCCCCGCGCGAGCGAAGCCGAGCGTGGGGGAGTCGGCAACCGACGACAACGCCTGGGGGTCCCTCCCACGCCCTTGAGGCAGTGGGGGAGTGCGGCCCGGGGCCCGCGACCCCGGCATGATCCGAACGACACCCCCTAGGCCTAGTCCCGGGTGAGGATGCGCAGGTCACCTGCGTCCGGGTCGCCGAACAGCACGAAGAGTTCGGGGTGCTGTCCGGTGCCGCCGATCGTCCAGTACGTGTCCTGGCCGCAGTCGCCGTCGAGGCGTACGAGCACCCCGTCGCGGTGGGTGTCCTGCCACTGGCTGCCCTCTTCACGCGTCCACGCGCCGGTGCCGTCGCACAGGGTGAAGTCATCGTCCCCGTCGACGCCGCCGTGGGGTACGCGGGTCAGCTCGGCCCGGCCGCCCGGTGCCAGCCGCAACACGGCCCCGTTCGCACTCTGCCAGTCCCCGGCGAGCTGCCCGGCGGACAGCTGAGGGGGTTCGTAGTCGTCGGCCAGGGAGGCCGCCGCCACTCCGCACACCACGAGGAGGGCGAAGCTCGCGCCCGCCGAACCGAGCCAGACGCCGCATCCTCCCCACGGTCGTCCGCGCAGGGCGTGGAGGACCAGCACCGGCAGGACACCGACCCCGGCGCACCACGGGAGGGTGTCGGCGACCGGCCACCCCCGCAGCACGCGTCCCAGCACCGACCAGCCGGCGCCGATCAGTACGGACCCTGCCAGGTGCCAGGCCCACTCGGGGCCGCGAGAGGTACGGGGCCGCAGGCGGGCCAGGGCCGCGGCGGGTGCGATCTGCACGGCCGCGTGGAGGAGGCCGACAAACGTCGTCCCGGCCCGCCTGCGTGGTGAACCACCACGCCAGCCACACCAGCGGCACCTGCCCCGCGCACAGCGCGATCGCCCGGTTCCAGTCGTCGTCCTGCCGGGTGGGCCGCTGACGCCCGCCGGGCTCCCCCGTCCTTTCCCGCCCCATGCCCCCGCACCCTACGATCCGCTCAGGCAACCCCCGCCACCGGAGTCGGCCGCCGCCGGATCACCAGCGCCATCAGCGCCGCCGCCGCGCACAGGGCGCCGGAGGCGATCCAGACCACGTCGTAGGAACCGAAGCGGTCGCGGGCGAGGCCGCCGAGGAAGGCGACGAGGGCGGCGCCCACCTGGTGGGAGGCGAGGACCCAGCCGAAGACGATGGCGCTGTCTTCGCCGTAGTGCTCGCGGCACAGGGCGAGGGTGGGCGGCACGGTGGCGACCCAGTCGAGGCCGTAGAAGACGATGAAGAAGATCATCGGCGGGTGGACGCTGGGCGCGAGCAGCATCGGGAGGAAGAGGAGGGAGACGCCGCGCAGCGCGTAGTAGACGGCGAGCAGGCGGCGCGGTTCGAAGCGGTCGGTGAACCAGCCGGAGGCGATCGTGCCGGCCACGTCGAAGACGCCGATGACGGCGAGCAGCGAGGCGGCGGCCGTCAGCGGCATGCCGTGGTCGTGGGCGGCGGGCACGAAGTGGGTCTGGATCAGGCCGTTGGTGGAGGCGCCGCAGATCGCGAAGCTGCCGGCGAGGAGCCAGAACGGGCCGGTGCGGACGGCGGAGAACAGGACCGTGAGGGCGCGCCGGGCGGCGCCGGGGACGGGGGCGGGCTTGGGTACGAACTCCTCGGCGCCGTACGGCTTCTGGCCGACGTCGGCCGGGTGGTCGTGCAGGAGCAGCCAGACGAAGGGGACGACGGCGAGGGCGGCGAGCGCGACGGTGACGGCCGCCGGGCGCCAGTCGTACGTCTCGACGATCCAGGACAGCAGCGGCAGGAAGATCAGCTGCCCGGAGGCCGAGGCGGCGGTGAGGACGCCGGTGACCAGGCCGCGCCGCTCGGTGAACCAGCGGTTGGTGACAGTGGCGGCGAAGGCCAGGGCCATCGAGCCGGAGCCGAGGCCGACCAGCAGGCCCCAGCACAGGATGAGCTGCCAGGCGGAGTCCATCCACACCGTGGCGCCGGAGCCGAGCGCGATCACCATCAGGGCGACGGCGACCACGCGCCGGATGCCGAAGCGGTCCATCAGCGCGGCGGCGAAGGGGGCGGTCAGCCCGTAGAGGGCGAGGTTGACGGAGACGGCGGCGCCGATCGTGCCGCGCGACCAGCCGAACTCCTGGTGCAGCGGGTCGATGAGGATGCCGGGCAGGGAGCGGAAGGCGGCGGCCCCGATGATCGTCACGAAGGTGACGGCGGCGACCCACCAGGCGCGGTGCACCCGGGCGCGGCGGCGCGGTCGGGTGGGCTTGGACCGGCCCGTGGGCTCCGGCCGGCCCGTGGGCTCCGGCCGGCCCACGGGGGATGCGGCGGCGTCGGTTGTCTGGCTCACGTCACCGAGTGTCCGCAGCGGGGGCCGGTCGAACGAGTGGCCCGGAAGACATGGTTCGCTAGGATCGGGCCATGACGTCCGAACACCCGCCCCGCGCGGACCGTCCGCACCGTGTCGTCGTCCTGGCCCTCGACGGGCTGCTCCCCTTCGAGCTGGGCATCGCGCCGCGCATCTTCGGCCTCGCCCGCGACGAGCGAAAGCGCCCGTTGTACGAGGTCGTCACCTGCTCGGTCCGGCCGCCGGGGCCGGTCGGCACCGACGCCGACTTCGCCGTCCTGGTCGAGAACGGCCCCGAGGCGCTGGCCACCGCCGACACGGTCGTCGTCCCGGCCTCCTACGAGTTGGGCCCGGTCTACGAGGAGGGGGTGCTGACGGAGGAGCTGGCCGCCGCGCTGGCTCTCGTCCGGCCCGGCACCCGACTCGTCGCGATCTGCACGGGCGGCTTCGTCCTGGCCGCCGCCGGCCATCTCGACGGCCGCCCGGTGACCACGCACTGGGCCTCCGCCGAGCACTTCCAGCGGCTGTTCCCAAAGGTGCGGGTGGACGCCGACGTGCTGTTCGTCGACGACGGCGACGTGCTCACCTCGGCCGGGGTGGCGGCCGGGATCGACCTGTGCGTGCACATCGTGCGCCGGGACCACGGCACCGCCGTCGCCAACGAGGTGGCTCGCCGCACCGTCGTACCGCCCCATCGGGACGGCGGGCAGGCGCAGTACATCGAGCGGCCGGTGCCCGATCCGCAACAGTCCTCGACGGCCTGTGCCCGCGCCTGGGCGCTGGGTCGTCTCCACGAGCGGATCCAGCTGCGGGACATGGCCGCCCAGGAGTCGATGTCGGTACGCACCTTCACCCGCCGTTTCCGCGAGGAGGTCGGTGTCAGTGCGGGCCAGTGGCTCACCCGGCAGCGCGTCGAACGGGCCCGGCACCTGCTGGAGTCCACCGCCCTGTCCGTCGACCAGGTGGCCCGGGACGCGGGATTCGGCACGGCGCAGTCGATGCGACAGCATCTTCAGGTGACGCTCGGCGTCACGCCGACGGGGTACCGGCGGACCTTCCGCGCGGAGTTGTCCACAGCCTGTGGAGAATGAGCGGGGCCTGCCCGGAATTGCTAGCCGGGAATTGCTAGCCGAGAATTGCTTGCCGGGATTTCCCCGGCCGACGGCGCGGCGCTGTCCGCCCCGAGCACGACACCGCGCGCCGCCGGCCGACTCCGGCGCTCCCGCCCGGCTCCCGTCGCCCCCGAGGGAACCGCCGCCGAACACGACCCACGCTCGCCGAGGGCCCCGTCACCGGGCCCTCGTCGTCCCCTCGCGGCGAATCGTTGCCTACAAGCGTGAGGAAGCGGTCACGATCCGTCAACCGGGAGCAGGCGTTTCATCACTTGCGTCCCGTTTCGCGCGGACGCGCACGGAAGCACACCCCGGCGCACCAACGGCTACACCGCTTCGTACGCGAACCCCTCGTACGCCACCGCGCCGCCGCCGCTCCCGCAGACCGGGGCGGTGTCCTCGCGTCCCGTGCAGCGGTCCAGTTCGCACCAGATGCGCTTGCCGGTGCCCTCCCGGCTCCAGCCCCAGCGGTCGGCGAGGCCGTCCACGAGGGCGAGGCCCCGGCCGCCCGTCGCCTCGCCGTCCACACAACGGGGCACGGGGGCACGGTCGCTGGCGTCGTCCACTTCGAGGCGGACGGTGGCCTCCTTCGTCTCCTCGGTCACCGCGCCCGGCAGCACCAGCCGCAGCACGGCCGAACACCCGGTGTGCACCACGGCGTTGGTGACCAGCTCGGAGACGAGCAGGACCAGCGTCTCGGCGAGTGGTTCATCGGCCCGTATCCCCGACCCGGCGAGCCGTGAACGCGCCCACCGCCGGGCACGCCCCACTTCCGAGGGGTCTGGACGGACCTCCAGCTGCACTTGAAGCACCTGCACCGCTCACACCATCCGAACCGGCGGACACAAAGGCTCGCGCCTCATGAGGGCCACGATCGTAGCCATTTCCAGCATGGCCAGAACAACGGCCGGGGCGGGGATCACGGAACGTGAATCCGCTGTGGGACAGCATGGTTGACGTACAGTCACGCCAACAAGCGCTTCGGGCATATTCCAGCGCGAAGGAGTACTCGTGCGGCATACTGTGCGACGCGCGTTCCGGGGAGTCGAACAGGCGGTGGCCGACGGCCGTTCCGCCCTGCGGGGCAAGGCGCACACCGCCGGTTGCGAAGCCGCCCCAGGGGCAACTCCGGCACGGCTGGCGCTCGGGAGCACTCGCATCCCACACAAGGTACCGGAGCGTGGCACCGACTCCGGGCCGTGACGGGTCACACGGCGGACACAACCCGGTATCAACGCTCTGTGATGCCGCTCCGCCACGATCCGCGACATCCGCCCGTGACGCCGGAGCGGTCGAGGCCTCGGCCTCGACCGCGCACCGGACGGGGCGCTACTCGGGCACGGTGAAGTAGCGGGCGAAGGCCGGGACGATCTCCGCCTCCCCCACCTTGTCGTCGCCGTCCGTGTCGAGCGCGGCGGCGACGGACCGGGCGAGGTCCTCGGGCACGCCGAACGCGGTGAGCGCGCGTGCGGTGTCCGCGACGGTGACCGCCCCGTCGCCGTCGGTGTCGGCGACGCCCAGGGCGGCGTGCAGGAAGGGGCGGGCGATCTCGGCGAACCGGTCCGGCTTGTCCCGCAGCCGCTTGACCGCTCCGGTGACGAACTCCTCGCGGGTGATGCGCTGGTCGCCGTCCCGGTCGGCGATGCCCGCGAGACCCTGCCAGAGCGCCTCCGCGCCGCCGTACAGCGACTGCCCCTTGTCGGAGCGGGCGGCGACGCCGAACTCGGCGAGCAGGGCCTTGGCCGCCCCGCTGAAGTCGGAACGGTCGATGTGGCCGTTGCCGTCCTGGTCGAAGGTGGTGAACCGCGCGGCGATCCTGCGCTCGTACTCGCTGTTGACCATGGTTCTCTCCGGCCGCCTCACGTCGGTGTCGGGTGCGTCTCGCCCGGAGCGTACGTCGCCGGGCGCCGCCGCGGGCGGGACTTGCCGCGACTTGCCACCTCCGGCGCGGACGAGGGCCGGGCGCTACGCGGACAGGGGCCGTGGCTCGTCGCCGGTCGCCGAGGCGAGGTCGGGGTGGCAGTCGAAGAGCCGGCGCACTCCCAGCGCGCCGAGGACACGGTTGACGTGGGAGCCGTCGACGGCGCCCTGGGCGGGCAGTATCAGGCGCAGCCTGCCCTGGCAGGAGCGGATGAGCCGCCGGGAGGCGATGAGCACGCCGACCCCGCTGGAATCGCAGAACAGGACGTCGGAGAGGTCCAGGACGAGGCTGTGCCGCCCCTCCGCGACCTCGTCGTGCACGCGCTGCCGCAGCACCGGTGACGTCACCAGGTCCAGTTCGCCCGACACCTGGAGCACGGCCCACCGGCCCTGCTCGCCGCCGGTCACGTTGAACGTCACCACCATGCCCTTCATTCGTCGGAACGTCTGGAATCTTCTGAAAGCTGCTGGATTCACCCAAAACGGAAGCCATGCTTACGCTTCTTGGCCGCGCGCCTGCCCACCGGCCGTGCCCGCAAACTCCGGGCCGGAAACGGTGTTCGGTCAGAAGTGGCTTGTTTCAGATGGTTTCGATCCTGTTCGATCGAATTCGGTCGCACGATAGAGCGTAGTGGAGGCGCATATCACCTCCGACCGGCCGGGGGCGCGCATTGAAACAAAGGGGCGTGCGCTGTCGGACGTGCCGACTACATTCGGGGAGAGGGTGACCCCAGGCTGGACGGGGCACAGGGACCGAACAGGGGGTGGAGGGACCGCATGGCGAAGAGGGACGTGCCGCTGCGCTGGGACCGCAAGATGCAGCAGCGGCTCGCACGCGGCGAGGCCGCCGCCCTGGGCGAGCTGTACGACCGGTTCGCCTCACTCGTGCACGGCCTGGCGCACCGCGTGCTCGACGACGAACGGGCCGCCGACCGCATCACACGCGACGTCTTCGCGCACGTCTGGGAGCATCCCGACACCTACGACCCCCGGCAGGGCCCGCTGCGCACGTGGGTCGCCACGCTCACCCACCGTTTCGCCGTCCAGCGGCTGCGGGCCACCGAGACGGCGGCCCTCGCCCGCGGCGGTTCGGGCACCACGGAGGAGCTGGAGACCAAGGTGCGCCACGCCTCGGTCGCCGCCCGCGCCGACTACATCGTGCAGTCCATGCCGGCGCCGCTGCGCGCCGCCCTGGAGCTGGCCTACTTCCAGCGCCGCGACTACCGCCAGACCGCCGCCGACCTCGGCGTCACGGAGGACGAGGCGCGCCGCCGCCTCCGCCTGGGCCTCCAGCTCCTGTCCACGGCCCGCGACGCCCACACCGCCCCGCACACCCCCGGGGCCCCGCCCGGATACGGGGGTGCGGCATGAAGGCCTACGACGAGGACGACGGGAACGACAAACACGACAAGCACGACGGGACCGACGAGCACGCGGCGGACGATGACGGGGGAACCGGCACCGGGGCGCGTATACCGATGCCGCGTGTGTCCGTCGAGGACGGCGGGCGGGCGTTGCCGGAGGTGGGGGCGGTCACGCTCGAGCACCAGGTGCTGACCTCGCTGCTCGGGGCGTGGGCGCTGGCCGCCTGCTCGGCGCAGGAGGCGGCGGCCGTCGAGGAGCACCTCGGGGAGTGCGAGGCCTGCGCCGACGAGGCGCTGCGCCTGCGCGAGGCCGTCACGCTGCTCCAGCGCCCGGAGAGCCTCGACCTGGACCCCGCCCTGCGCACCCGCGTCCTCGACGGCTGCCTGGAGCGGCGCCCGCCCCGCATCCCGGTGCCCGAGTGGGCCACCCCGTACGACGCCGAGACCGCACGCCTCGACGCGCTGCTCCAGGACATCGGGGACGCCGAATGGCACGCGCCGGTCCGGCTGCGCTGGTTCGAGGCCGACAGCGCCGCGAGCCGCCGTACCACCGTCGCCGGGGTCATCGCGCACCTGCTGACGGTCGACGGGACGGTATCGGTCTCCCTGGGCCTCGCCGACCCGATGGGCGACATCACCGCGCCCTCCCGCACGCCGGCCGTCCGCACGGAGGCGTACTGGCGGGCCTCGCACTACCCGCCGACCCGTGCGGTGCGGGCGCCCTGGCGCGAGCAGAGTCACGGCATCGTGCGGACGGTGTCGTTCACCGGTGACGCGGGCGGGCTGCCGGTCTCGTACGGCGACTTCGAGCTGCCGCTGCGCGACGCGATGCTGGACCGGGCGTTCGAGTGCTGGGTGCACGCGGAGGACATCGCCGAGGCGGTGGACTATCCGTACGAGCCGCCCTCCGCGCGCCATCTCAACCGCATGATCGATCTGGCGGCCCGGATGCTGCCGGGCGTCCTGGCGGCGCGCCGCCGGGCCGGTCTGGCCGCGCCGGGCGAGCGCCCGCACCTGGTCGCCGCGGGTGAGCCGGGGCGCAGCCTGCGGCTGGAGATCGAGGGCACGGGCGGCGGCGAGTGGCTCATTCCGCTCGACTCGCCCGGCGCGGTGGGCTCCGCCGAGTACGAAGTGGCCCATGTCGCGCTGGACGGCGTGGAGTTCTGCCGGCTGGCGGCGGGCCACGTGCCTCCGGCGGAGGCGGCGGCGGGGCAGGTCGGGGACCGGGAGGCGATCCGGGACGTGCTGTTCGCGGCGGCGAGCTTGAGCCGGATGTGAGGGGCGGTTGGTGTTTCGTCGGCGGCTGCGGGCCGGTGGGGGCTGGTCGCGCAGTCTCCCGCGCCCCTGAAAGACGGGCGTCCGGCGAACGTTCCCGAAGGGGCGCGGGGCTGTGCTGAATATGCGGCTCCGCCGCGTGGGCGCGACCGGCCACGACATACTCGCGGCCGCCCGCGAAACGGAACCCCACGCCCCCTGGGCCCTGTCGTCGAACTCCCGTCGTCCGCCGGGGGGCGGCGGCGTCAGGTGCGTGCTCTCGGCGTGCGGGGCCCACTGGGGGAGCGTGCATGGCGTCGCCAGGCTGGGGCACCTCCCGGCCGATGGCCGGGGGAGGGAGTTTGACGACAGGGCCTGGGAGGGTGGCCCGGACGGGTCAGGAGGAGCGTCGGCGCCGGACGAGCACGAGCAGGCCGGACCCGACGATCAGGACGCCCGCGGCGATGCCCAGCGGCAGCACGGGGTCGGAGCCGCCGGTCTCCGCCAGCGGTTCGCTCCCGCCCTGGGCCGCAGGGCCGGCGCCGTCGTCACCGGCCGCACCGGACGTCGCGCCCTCGTCACCGGCCGCACCCGCGCCGGCCGGGGAACCCGCGTCCGTGTCACCGGACGTTTCGCCGGCACCCGCGGCGGGGGCTCCGTAGCTGTAGGCGCCCCGGTCCGGTGCGCCGGCCTTGCGGGCCGCCCCGGTGAAGTCGGTGGTCACGGCCGGGAACGGGGTGCCGGAGCCGATGGCGGGTGAGCCCTTGGCGAGCCGGAAGTCCGCGTCCGGGCCCTTGCCGGGGGCGGTGAGCTTCGGGTCGGCGACGACGTCGTGCGGGCCCTTGGTCTCGGGCGCCTTGCCGCCGAAGTAGACGTTGTAGTCGTACGTGACGTCCACGTTCCCGGACTTGCTGTTGGTGGCCTGCCCCGGGCGGCCGTAGGCGATGTTGTTCAGGAGCCGTACGTCGGTGCTGTCGTGGGCGAAGATGTTGGCGTAGGGCTTTTCCATGCGGGTGCTGCGGCCGTTGAGGTAGGCCGTGTTGTGGACGATGTCGACGTGCTGGCTCTTGTAGGCGTGGATGCCCGAACCGCCGTTGTCGTAAGTGACGTTGTTGGCGACCAGCACCCGTCCGGCGTAGGCCGGCCGACCGCGCCCGGGGTCGCCCTTCGTCGTGTCGACGATGATGCCGTTGCCGTCGGAGTAGCAGCCGCAGCCCTCCCACTTGACCTTGGTCTCGTTGTCGTGGACGCGGTTGCCGGTGATACGGATGCCGTACGTCTGAGGGTCGGTGCCGCCGTTGCCGCGGGGGGTGAGGACGGAGATGCCGCTGGTGCCGTAGACGGTGTACCAGGCGTTGGAGTGGACGTGGTTGCCGGTGATGTCGACGTGGTCGGCCTCGATCGCGGAGATCCCGCCGCCCGCGCAGTCGTGCACCAGGTTGCCGGTGATCTCGACGTGGTGGGCGAACGCGCCGGACTCCCGGTTCTTCTCCACGGATATGCAGTTGGTGTTGTACGTCGGGTCGGTCTTGCTCGACGAGCGTTCGGCGTCGGCCAGGGACAGGGCGGCGTTGTTGCCCTTGACCTCGAGGTTCTTGATGACGATGTGGGACGCGCCGTAGACGCTGATGCCGTTCCAGGCCGTCTTCGGGTGCAGGACCGGCCGGTGTCCGGGATACGCCGTGAAGGTGATGGGGGCTCCCGGCCGCCCGGAGCGCTTGATGGTCAGCACGTTGGAGCCCTTGCGGGGCTCGGTGTAGGTGCCGTTCATGACGGCGACGATGTCACCGGGGTCGGCCAGGTCCGCCGCCTTCTGGAGGGTGCGGAACGGCGATCCGGCCGACGTGCCGGGGTTGGAGTCGCTGCCGCCGGTGCTCACGAAGTAGGTGGGGGTGGGGGCCTTCGCGGGCAGGGACGTACGGACGACCCGCGCGGCGGCGGAGGACGGGGCGGGGGTACGCGGGCGCGGGCTCGCGCTCGTGTGCGCGGTGGGGGCGGGCGTCGTCGGCGCCGGACTCACCTTTTGGGAGGCGGTGCTCCGCGCGTCGGCGGAACTCTCCGCCCCCGCCGGGACCATGACGAGGCTCGTCACGACGAGCGCGGCCATCCCGGCGACGACGGTCGCGCCCGTGGCCTTGGCGGAGAGTCCGCCGAGCATGCCGTGGTCGCTCCGCGGGCGGCCGGGCGCGCGACGGCCGTGCCCGCGGGGCGCCGGCCGGTGCGCGGTGTGCCGGACGGCCGCGGACGGGTCGGGGTGGTCCCCGGCACCGGTGGTGTCCGCCGGGCTCCCCGTCCCGCCGGGCGTCGGCTGCCCCGCCGACCCGGTCCATCCCGTCGCCCCGGCCGTTCCGGCGTCTGCCGTGCGGCCCGGTACGAGCAGGGGCAGGCCCGCGAGCAGCCGCTCGGGCGGGACGAGCCGGCCGGCGAGATGACCGCAGGGCTCGCAGGAGCGCAGGTGCCGGGTGATGCGCTTGCGCAGCAGGGGGCTGGGGGCCGGGTCGCCCGCGCCGGCGAGCTGGGCCAGTTCGGCGCAGCGCGGGGTGTGGGACAGCGCCCGGACGACCGTCCGCGCCACGTCCAGCTGGGTCTTCATCCGCTGGACCTGGACCGCCAGATGGGCCGTCGGAAGGTTCAGGGCCGTCGCGATGTCCTTGCGGGACAGCCGTCCGCACGCCTCCAGCCACCACAGCGACAGCAGGTCGCGGTACGACGCGTCGAGCCACGCGGTGGCCGCGGCGACCTGCCGCTGCTCGGCGGTGAGTGACTGCCGCAGCAGGAAGAGGGTCGCGAAGTCGGGTTCCGGCGCGTGCCGTTCGTCGGCGTGCTCCAGCGTCGTCAGCCGGCCGGACCGGGCCCGGCGCCGGGCGTCGGTGAGCTGGCGGACCGCGATGGCCACCAGCCACGAGCGGAACTTCGCCGCGTCCCGCAGGTCCGGCAGCGCGCGGATCACCGCGACCATCGTGTCCTGCACGATGTCGTCGACGTCGAGGTCGCTCTCCGCCGCCCGCCCGACCACGTTGTAGACCAGCGGCAGGACACCCGCGGTGAGCCGCTCGACGGCCCCGGCGTCCCCGGCGCGGGCCGCCTCGACCGTGAGGCGGTCCGGAAACGTGTCGGTCCTGTCGGACCCGTCATGTCGCATGCGATACATCCTCGGACAGGAGCAGGTGTGGCTGCTCTGCTGGGCGGTTGTCGCAGCAGGAGACGGACGGGCGCCCCGGGCATAACACTTTTCGCGCCCGGACCGCGGCGCCCGGACCGGAGGGACGCCCAGCCGTCACGCGAGGACGACCAAGTTACGCGAAGACGACCGTCCGGCGTCCGTTGAGCAGGATCCTCCGCTCCGCGTGCCACTTCACGGCCCGCGCCAGCGCCTGGCACTCCACGTCCCGCCCGATCGCGACCAACTGGTCCGGCGTGACGTCGTGGCCGACCCGCTCGACCTCCTGCTCGATGATCGGCCCCTCGTCGAGGTCGGCCGTCACGTAGTGCGCGGTCGCGCCGATCAGCTTCACGCCCCGCGCATGCGCCTGGTGGTACGGCTTCGCGCCCTTGAAGCTCGGCAGGAAGGAGTGGTGGATGTTGATGATCCGGCCGCTGAGCCGCTTGCAGAGGTCGTCCGAGATGACCTGCATGTAGCGGGCCAGCACGACGAGTTCGACGTTCTCCTCGCGCACGATCTCCAGGAGCCGCGCCTCGGCCTCCGCCTTGGTGTCCTTCGTCACGGGGATGTGGTGGAAGGGGATGTCGTACGACCCCACCAGCTCCGCGAAGTCCGTGTGGTTGGACACGACGGCCGCGATCTCCACGGGCAGCGCGCCGATCCGGGCCCGGAAGAGCAGGTCGTTCAGGCAGTGCCCGAACTTGCTGACCATGAGCACGATGCGGGTCTTCTCGTCGGCCCGGTTGACCTGCCACTCCATGTGGAAGGCGTCGCCGATCGCGGTGAAGCTGGCGCGCAGCTTGTCCAGCGTCACCGGCGACTGGGCCGAGAAGTGGACCCGCATGAAGAACAGTCCCGTGTCGTGGTCGCCGAACTGCTGGCTGTCCTCGATGTTGCAGCCGGTCATGAACAGGTAGCTCGAGACGGCGTGCACGATGCCCTGCTTGTCGGGGCAGGACAGGGTGAGGACGTACTGGTCGGCCGGGGCGCCGGCCGAGGGGACGGCGGCGGAGGACTGCTCGTTCATGCAGCACAGGGTCCCATATCCGGCCCTGCGCCCCGGGCGCCGTCCCGTCAGGCGGACCGGGAAAGGATCTGCAGCACCTCCAGCGTGCGCGGCTCCGCCTCCGGGTCCTCGCCGTCACTGGTGGCCAGCCGTACGTGCGCGTCGCGCGCCGCCCGCACCGCCTCCGGCCAGTCCGCGTGTTCCAGATACGCGGTCACCGGCGCGTCCGGCCCCACCTGGTGCATGATCCGCAGGACCCGCAGCACGGCGGTGTCGACGAGCGCCGCCTCCTGCGAGTCGCGGAAGACCGTGCCCACGTACTTCTCGGCGGACCAGTGATCCAGCCAGGTGTCCTCCACCAGGCGGTACACGGCGTCGGTGACGTCTCCGTAGCCGTCCACACCGGCCAGCCAGACGTCCCGCTGGAAGGCGGGGGCGGAGAGCATGTGCAGCGCGGAGCGCACCTGGCTGCGCCAGCGCCACCACGGCATGTCGTTGAGTGGCATGCCGCCCATGGTGGAGGAGCGACGGCCGCGACGGGAAGAGTTCTCCGAACCTTGCACGGTCGTCGATCCTACGTTCCTCTCTCCCGCGCCTCACCGGCACCCGCAATTCACCTCCGCGTCACCGAACGTTGACCGCGGGTCACGCCCAGGTTGGCCGGGTGACGGAATCGTGCGGGTACATGACCGGCAGGCGACCCATCCGCAGCACTCCCCCCGGCGGCCTCCGCGGCCGCTCCCGGGCCACCCGGGCCACCCGCACCGGCGTCCTGTCCGCGGGCGCGCTGGTGGCGTGCGCGTCGTTCGCCGCCGGCTGCGGGGTCGTCCCCGGTGCCACGGGGGGCTCCGGGGACGACCCGATCACCGTCATGACCTGGGCGCCGCAGGACACCGGCGCGACCAACAAGCCCGGCATGCCCGCCCTCGCCCAGGCCTACGCCCGCTGGATCAACGCCCAGGGCGGCCTCGGCGGCCGCGAGCTCAACGTCCTGACCTGCAACGACCACAACGACAGCGTGGCCGCCGCGAAGTGCGCCCGCCGTGCCGTCAAGGAGGACGCGGTCGCCGTGGTCGGCTCCTACAGCCAGTACGCCGACTCCTTCTTCCCCGTGCTGGAGGGCTCCGGCATCCCGTACATCGGCGGCTACGGCATCACCAACACGGAGTTCACCAGTCCGCTGTCCTACCCGGTCAACGGGGGTCAGCCCACGCTGCTCGCGGGCCTCGGCAGCACGCTCGCCGACTCGTGCGGTCCGGTCACGCTGATCCGCCCCGACACGATCGCGGGAGACCAGTTGCCGGTGCTGCTGGACTCGGGGCTGACCTCGGGCGGGCACGAGCGGGCCCACGACCAGCGGGCGGCGGAGGACGCCACCGAGTACGACGGCCAGTCCGAGCAGGCGCTGGTGCGGACGAGCGCCGACCCGGAGAAGCCGGGGTGCGTGGTGCCCGTCCTCGGGGACCGCACCGGCACCTTCATGGACTCCTTCCGGCGGGCGCGCGAGGACCACCCCGGCGTACGGACCGCGACCGTGCTCGGCAGCGTCGACCAGACGACGGTCAACGCGAGCGGCGGCGCGTCCGGCCCCTACGAGGGGGCGTACGTCACCGGCTGGTACCCCTCGGTCGACGACCCGGCCTGGGCCGGGATGAAGGAGCTGATCAAGGAGCAGGCGTTCGGCGACAACAACGTCGACGCGGCGGACGCCGGGGTGCAGACGACCTGGATCGCGTACACCGTGTTCCAGGCGGTCGTCGAGTCGCTCGGCGACGGCGAGGTGAGCGCCGGCACCGTCAGGCGGGCCCTCGACGGCGGGCTGAAGGTCGGCACGGACGGGCTCACGCCGGACCTCCAGTGGACGTTCGCCGACAAGCTGGCCTCGGTGGGCTTCCCCCGTCTGGTCAACGCCGACGTCACCCTCCAGGTCGTACGGCAGGGCCGCCTGGTCTCGGCCCGCGAAGGCGCCGTGGACACCACGCGCACCCTGCAGGACGCGGACATCGCCTGAGCGGACCCACCCGCCCGGACCGCCCTCTCTGGGCGGCCCCCGGGGCTGGCCCGCCCAGGGCGGTCACAGCTGGGTCGGCTGCCGTTCGGTCAGGCCGTACTGCTTGGCGATGGCGTTCCAGAACTTCGCCGCCTCGGCCTTCTCCTTGCTGGCCGTGCCGCTCGCCCGGTTGCCGGCCTGTGCCTGGCCGGTGTTGCGGGCCTTGCCCTTCTTGCAGCCCTTCTTGCCGGCCGCCTGGTCGGCCCAGGCCGCGTAGTGGTTGTCGGCCGACGCCGAGGCCTGCCACGCCTTGGTGAGGGCGGTGGTCAGCTCGGTGTGCTGGGGCAGCTTGTCCACGGACAGCTTGGAGAGGCTGTCGACCAGACCGCTGCGCTGCTTGGCGGCCTCACGCAGGTCCTTGGCCGCCTGGGGCAGGTTGTCGCAGGTCTTCACGTCGCCCACGGCGTTGATCACCGTGGTCCGGCCGGTGCCGCTCTCGGCGAGCAGCTTGTCCAGCTCGACGGCCTGCTGCCGGGCCGGATCGACGGACGGCGAGGCCGAGGCGGAGGCGGACTCGGAGGCGGGGGCCGTGGCGGACACCGTCTGGTTGCCGCCCTTGTCCTCGTCCTCTCCCCCGCCGGCCATCATCGCGCCGGCGCCGACCCCGACGACGGCGATGCCCACGCCGACGGCCGCGAGGAGCGGCAGGCGCGAGCCGGTACGCCCGCCGCGGCCGCCCCGGCCGCCGCCGTCGTTCCCGCGCCGCCTGCCGCCGCCCCCGCCACCTCCACCGCCGCCACCCGGGCCCTGCGGGGCGTACACGGGCTGGCCGGCGGGGTGCTGGGGCTGCGGAGCGTCGAACCGGGGGAGCTGCTGGGTGGCCGAGGCCGGGCTGTCGGCGCCGGGTGCGCCGCGGAAGAGGTTGTCGAACTCGGCGGGCGGCTGGCGCCCCTCGTCACCGCCGGGTGCGGCGCCGTACGGGGCGCCGACGGGGCCGGGGCCGCCGGGCACGGGCGCGATGAACTGCGTGGCCTCGGCGTCGGGGTTGTGCGCGGGGGCGGGCGCGGCGGGCGGGGGCTGGTGCCCGGCCGAGGGCTGCGCGGGATACCGCGGCGCCTGGCCGAGGAACTGCGTCGACTCGCTGTGCGGCTGCGCGGGTCTCTCCGGCGGCAGCGCCCCCGGACCCACGGGCGGTATGTACTGGGTCGCGCCCTCGTCCGCGGGCATCCCGACCGGCGGGAGGTACTGGGTGGCGCCCTCGTCGGCCGGCGGCAGCGGCGCGGCCACCCGGCCGTGCTGCTGCTGGTGGTGCTGCTGCTCGTGTGACTGGTGGTTCTGCTGGTGCTGCCCGTACGGCGGCTGGGCGCCGTAGGACTGGCCTCCGTAGGACTGATCGCCGTAGGACTGGTCTCCGGCGGGTGCCCCGTACGACGGTGCCTGCGCGCCCTCGGGCGGCAGCGGGCCGGGTCCTGCCTGGGGCGGCAGGGCGCCGGGGCCCTGCGCCGGGTCACCCTGCGCGGGCGGCCAGGCCTGCGGCGCGGTCGGCGCGGTGGACGGCTGGGCGGTCTCCGGAGCCCCCCACGGCTGGGCGCCGGGCGGCGTGGGCCAGCCCTGGCCGGGGGGCGGGCTCTGCTGCTGCTCGGGGCCCCAGGGCCGGTCCCAGGCCTGACCGCCGGGCGGCGCCGAGGCGGGCACGGGGCCACCGGCCTGCGGGCCGACGGGAGTGCCGGCCAGGCCGGGCAGCAAGGGCTCGCCGCCGTCCGAGGGCAGCACGATGCCTTCGTGCGCTTGCCGCGCCGAGGGCTCCTCGCCCTGTCCACTCTGCGTCACCGGGACTCCTACGAATGGGGGACCTTCGGAATCGTCGGCTCACGCTACCGGGTCCCCCGAGCCCACTGCCACGCCGCATGGGGCGTCGACTCCTTCCCTGTGACGGCAGTAACAAAACCGGGCCGCGCCACGCTGTTGATGCCCCTTTCCGCTCACCGCGGCGAAGTTTCACGCGTGTTCACGCACGCGCGCCCCGTCCGTTCACGCGGCGGCCTGCAGATCGAGCCGGGCGCCGAACTCCCTGACCACCGCTTCTTCCCGGTACGGCTCGAGCCGCGCCTGGAAGTCGTCCAGGTATTCGGCGCCCCGGTTCGAGCGCAGCGTCTCCAGGAGTTCCACCGCCTTCGTCGCCGTGTGGCAGGCCTGTTCGATCTCGCGCTGCTGCACCTGCGCCGTGGCCAAGAGCACATGTCCGATGGCCCGCCGGCGCGCCCTGGACTCGGGATGACCGTCCAGGGACTGCCGCGCGTACCGCGCCGCCGCGTCGGCCTGGCCGAGGTCCCGGTGACAGTGCGCCAACTCGTCGGCGAGATAGGCCTCGTCGAAGTGCGCGATCCACACCGGGTCGTCCCCGGAGGCCGGATCGGCCGCCTCCATCGCGCCGACCGCCCGCCCGGCCGCCTCGTGCGCCGCCCGTACGTCGCCCAGGAGCGCGTGGCCGCGGGCCTCGGCCGCGTGGAACATGGCCTCCGCGCGCGGCGTCACCCGCCCGCGTGCGCCCTCCTGGGCCGCCCGCGCCAACTGGGCGATCTCCCGCGGGTTTCCGAGCTGCGCGGCCAGGTGGCTCATGGACGCGGCGAGGACGTATCCGCCGTAACCGCGGTCCCCGGCGGCCTGCGCGAGCCGCAGCGACTGGATGTAGTACCGCTGGGCGAGGCCGGGTTGGCCGGTGTCGACGGCCATGTATCCGGCCAGCTCGGTCAGTCGGGCGACCGCGGCGAACAACTCCCGTCCGACCGCCTCCCGGTAGGAGCCGGCCAGCAGTCCGGAGACGACGCTGTTCAGGTAGTGCACGAGGACCGGGCGCACGTGCCCGCTGCCGTACTGGTGGTCCAGGTCCACCAGTGCCTGCGTCATCGCCTTCACGGCCGCCACGTCGGAGTGGCCCACCCGCGGCCCCGCCGAGCGCGACACCTGTGAGTCGGGGGCGGAAATCAGCCAGTCCCGGCTCGGCTCGACGAGCGCGGAGGCGGCGACCGAGGAACCGGACAGGAAGTCCCGGCGCCCCACGTCGCTGCGCCACAGCTCGCAGACCTGCTCGATGGCTCCCAGTACCGTCGGCGAGAACTGGAGGCCGACGCCCGACGCGAGGTTCTTGCCGTTGGCCATGCCGATCTCGTCGATCGTGACCGTGCGGCCGAGCTTGCGTCCGAGCGCCTCGGCGATGATCGCCGGTGCCCGGCCCCGCGGTTGCTGTCCGCGCAGCCAGCGGGCCACGGAGGTCTTGTCGTACCGCAGGTCGAGACCGTGCTCGACCCCGCACACGTTGACCCGGCGGGCGAGGCCCGCGTTCGAGCAGCCCGCTTCCTGAATGAGCGCCTGCAGTCGTTCGTTCGGCTGCCGCGCGACGAGAGGCCTTGCGGCCATGGCGTAACCCCCATGCGGTCTCATGCGGTCTCGATGCTGTCCCGGCGGAAAGAGAAGATCCGGCCGTGAAGATCAATGCCCCGTCGATGTGCCGACAATGCGAGACTTGCGAAGCTTGCGAGGATTGCCGGGGCGACGGCAGGCGTCGGTGGTTCGGCCCGTCGGCCCGTCGGCCCCAGACGTGGCTACCCAGCTCCCGCGGTGAATCCTCCTGCGCGCCCCCACGTATGCACCCATGCGCCCCGAATGCGGTGTCGATGCACCTCCCCCGCGCGCACAACCCCCGTAACCCCCGGTGAGCACGGGAGTTGAGTTCCTCGTGGAAGAGACCATCCCGGGCACCGAAGCCGCTCAGATCCCGCAGCAGCGCGGCACATCGCTGCTGGAGACCGCCGTACGCTACGCAGAGGAGCGTCACTGGGACGTGTTTCCCGGCACCTGGCTGGTGGCCGCCGACGGGGTGCAGCGCTGCTCCTGCGCGGACCCGGCGTGCGCCGCCCCGGGCGCGCACCCGGCGCGCGAGGACTGGGCGGCGCAGGCGACGGGCAGCGCCACCGTCGCCCGGCGGCTGTGGCAGAAGCAACCGACGGCGTCGATCCTGCTGCCCACGGGGCGGACGTTCGACGCGATCGACGTGCCCGAGACCGCGGGGTTCCTGGCGCTGGCCCGGATGCAGCGGATGGAGCTGACGCTGGGGCCGGTGACGCTGACGCCGGACCGGCGGATGCGGTTCTTCGTTCTTCCGGGTGCCGCGGTGAAGGTGCCTGATCTGGTGCGGCGGTTGGGGTGGTCGCCCCGGGTTCTTGATCTGGGCGTGCTCGGGGAGGGCGCGTATGTGGCGGCGCCGCCCACGCGGCTCGGGGTGTGGGGGGCCGTCCAGTGGGCCTGCCGGCCCACGCCCGCGAATCGGTGGCTGCCGGATGTGGAGGAGCTGATCTCGCCGTTGACGTACGCGTGCGGCAGGGATCGTTAGGGGCGCCTGTCGCCGCATGTCGGCACAGTCCCGCGCCCCTTGCCGGCGCTACTCCCCCGTAGGGTGCGAAGTCGACGGAGGGAGACGTGGTGAGTAGCAGCGCTGTGCGTGTGCAGGGGCTCTGGAAGCGGTTCGGGCAGCAGGTTGCCGTGGGCGGGATCGATCTGGAGTTGCCCGCGGGCAAGTTCATCGGGCTCGTCGGGCCGAACGGGGCCGGGAAGACCACCACGCTCTCCATGGTGACCGGGCTGCTGCGGCCGGATCAGGGGTCGGTGGAGGTCGTCGGGCACGACGTGTGGCGTGATCCGGTCGAGGTGAAGGCCAGGATCGGGGTGCTGCCCGAGGGGCTGCGGCTGTTCGAGCGGCTGTCGGGGCGGGAACTGCTCGGCTACACGGGCCGGTTGCGGGGGCTGCCCGGCGACGAGGTCGACAAGCGGGCCTCGCAGCTCCTCGACGTACTGGACCTGTCCGGCGCCCAGCACAAGCTGGTCGTCGACTACTCGACCGGCATGCGCAAGAAGATCGGGCTCGCGTCCGCGCTGCTGCACAACCCGGAAGTGCTGTTCCTGGACGAGCCGTTCGAGGGCGTCGACCCGGTCTCCGCGCAGACCATCCGGGGCGTTCTGGAGCGCTACACCGCCTCCGGTGCCACCGTGGTCTTCTCCTCCCACGTGATGGAGCTGGTGGAGTCGCTGTGCGACTGGGTGGCGGTCATGGCCGCCGGTCGCATCCGGGCCACCGGCACGCTCGCCGAGGTGCGCGGCGAGGCGGCCTCGTTGCAGCAGGCGTTCCTCGAACTCGTCGGCGCCGGGGCCCGGGACGCCGGGTCGGACCTGGACTGGCTGGGCGGCGGGTCCCGATGAGCACGCAGGCCGCTCCCGTCACGTCCGGCACGCCCGGTTCGCCTGCCGCCTCCGCCCCGGCCCTCACGTCCGTCTTCGTGCGGCTGAAGCTGTCCCTGCTGCGCAACGGGCTGCGGCAGTCCGGCGGGCGCCGCGCCGCCTACATCGCCTCGGCCGTCGTCGTGCTGCTCTTCGCCGCGCTCCAGCTGGTCGGCCTGATCGCGCTGCGCGGTTACGCGCACGTGGACTCGCTGGTCGTGCTGCTCGCCGCGGTGCTCGCCCTCGGCTGGGCGGTGATGCCGCTGTTCTTCCCCGGCGGCGACGAGACCCTCGATCCGACCCGGCTGGTGATGCTGCCGCTGCGGCCGGGCCCGCTGGTCCGGGCGCTGCTCACGTCCTCGCTGGTGGGCATCGGGCCGCTGTTCACGCTGTGCATGTTCGCCGGTTCCGTGGTCGCGGTGGCGCACGGCGGGGCGGCGTACGCCGTCGGTGTCGTGGGCGCCGTGCTGGCGCTGCTGGTGTGCGTGACCCTGGCGCGGGCCGTCGCCGCCGCCAACGTACGGCTGCTGACCAGCCGCAAGGGGCGCGACCTTGCGGTGCTCAGCGGCCTGGTCATCGCGGTCGGCGCGCAGCTCGTCAACTTCGGTGCGCAGCGGCTGGGCTCGTCGGGGCTCGGAGAGCTCGATCCGGTGGCCGACGTGGTGCGCTGGATTCCGCCCGCCTCCGCGATCGGCGCGATGGACGCGGCGAGCGACGGTTCGTACGGTGTGGCGCTCGTCCAGCTGGCGCTGACCGCGGCGGCGCTGGTGCTGCTGCTGTGGGTGTGGGCGCGTCATCTGACGCGGCTGATGACCACGCCCGACGGCTCCACGATCCAGAGCGACACCCGGCCGGTGCGCGAGCGCGGCCCGTCCGGACTCGCCCGGTGGCTGCCGGCGGGCCGTACCGGCACCACCATGGAGCGCACGCTGCGCTATGTGTGGCGCGACCCGAAGACCAAGGCGGCGTGGGTGACCTCGCTGGCCATCGGGCTGATCGTGCCGGTGTTCAACGCCTGGCAGGGCACCGGCTCGGTGTACTTCGCCTGCTTCGCCGCCGGGATGCTCGGCATCCAGATGTACAACCAGTTCGGGCAGGACACGTCCGCGTTCTGGATGGTCGCGATGACGATCTCGTCGACCCGGGACGCCTACGTCGAGCTGCGCGCCCGCGCGCTGGCGCTGCTGCTGATCACCCTGCCGTACGCCACCCTCGTCACCGTCCTGACCACCGCGATGCTCGACGACTGGCGGACCCTGCCCGAGGCGCTCGGCCTGTCCTTCGCGCTGCTCGGCGCGATGCTGGCGACCGGCGCGTGGACCTCGGCCCGCTTCCCGTACTCCATCCCGCAGGAGGGCTACAAGAACGTCGCCCCCGGTCAGGTCGGGCTGGCCTGGATCTCGATCTTCGGCGGCATGATCGGCGCGGCCCTGCTGTGCGCGCCGGTGATCGCCCTGACGATCTGGCTGAACGTGAGCGAGGGCGCCGACGACCTGGCCTGGCTGCTGCTGCCGGTCGGCGCGGTGTACGGCGCGGCGCTGACGCTGGCCGGCCTGCGACTGGCGGCGCCGCGCACGGCGGCCCGGCTGCCGGAGATCCTCACGGCGGTCAGCAAGGGGTGACGGGCCCTCCCGGGCGGGGGCGCGGGGGGGCGACGGCCCTGCGGGCGGGGGATGACCCTGGGCGCGTGGCGGGTGGCCATGCGGCCCCGAAGGCGAGGCGCGTGGCCCAGGCGGACCGGGGACGGCGCCCGTGGTCAGACCGCTCCCAGGGTGTCCAGGAACGGCTCGATGGCTGCCCGCCAGGCCTCCGGCTGGTCGTAGTGGACGAGGTGACCGGCGTCGGCGACCTCCGCGTACTGGCCGCGGGGCAGGACGCGGACCATCTCCTGGGCCTCGGCACGGCCCAGCTCGCCGTCGAGGCCGCGGACGACCAGGGTGGGGCAGCGCACCTGGGCCAGCTCCTCCCAGTGGGCGTCGTAGACCCAGGTCTCGCGGGACCTGAGCATCTGCTCCGGTTCGAAGACGGGCCGCCAGCCGTCCGGGGACTCGGCCATCACCTCGGCGTAGAACTCGCCGCGGGCCGGGTTCGGCCGCTCCACCCAGGGGTCGTCCTCGCCGAACCACTTGCGGACGTCGGCGAGCGTGGCGAAGGGGACCGGCCAGGCGCGGAACCACTCGGTCCAGGTGTGCTGCGAGGCGCTGCCGAGAGCCGAGGCCCGCATGTCGCAGATGATCAGACCGCGGACCAGGTCGGGGCGTTTGGCCGCGAGCTGCCAGGCGGTCAGCGCGCCCATGGCGTGGCCGATCAGGACGGCGGGGCCGAGGCCGAGCTGCTCCAGGGCGGCCTCGACGTCCTCGACGTAGGCCTCCCGGGTGTAGGAGGCCCGCGGGGGCTTGTCGCTGCGGCCGTGGCCGCGCTGGTCGAGGGCGACGGCGCGGTGGCGGGCGGAGAGCCAGCGGGCCGTGGGGGCCCAGTGCGAGGCGCGGCCCATCAGCCCGTGCAGTAACAGCACGCCCGGCGGGTCTCCGGCCCCGGTCGCGGGGGGCGTGCCCGCCGGGGGTGTGTCGTGCGTCCGGTCGGTCTTGGGAGGGTCGCCGAACTCCCAGGCCGCGAGGCGTACGCCGCCCGCGCCGGTCACGTCGATGCGCCGCGCCATAGGTCCTGGCACCCCCAAGCTCCGCTCGGATCTGCCCGCCCCTTCCGGGCCGGCCGGTCCTGTGAACCGTGTCCTGCCTGCCGTACTGCCGTTCCCGCCGTCCTGCCGTCCTGCCGTGGTGTCCAAAGATGTTCGACGTCCGCAGCGTATCGAATACCCATTCGAAAATGCCGTCCCGGTGAGCAACACCCCTCATTCGAGTGACACCGCTCAGGGATTGATCGCCGCCGCCCAGGGGAGATCTTCAACGGGAGGCGGACCGCTCGGGGAAAACGGTCCGAGGGGATTGACCTTGAGAGCTCGGGGCTCCAGGTCAGCACAGGGGAGGACAGGCCCCGGCGCCACAAGGCGCCGGGGCCCTCTCCGTCTTTCCGGCGTCCGTCTTTCCGGCACGTCCCTCCCCCTCTCCGACCGGGCGACATCGCTGTCGCGCCACGGCCAAGAGCCCCTTACGTCATATGCCTCACGCCACAGCCTCGCACGCGAAGCGTCCGGGCGCTGCCCTTCGGCGCACTGGGCCCCGAATCGACGCGATCCGTGCGCCGGCGCGCGGATCCGCGCCGCACGGCGCGCGGTTGACCGCCCGGCGGCTCTCCCCTCAGCGCTTGGCGACGAACACGTGGGAGGCGGTGTCCGTCTCCAGCTCGGCGGCCTCACCGCCGCTGCCCACCAGCACGCCGCCCGCGGACTCGGTCACGCTCACCACCGAGCCGGGCTGCACCCCTGCCCGGCGCAGCGTGTACATCAGCTGCGCGTCCGTCTGGATCGGCTCGCCGATCCGGCGCACGACGACCGTCTTGCCCTCGAGGCCCGGGTCGAGGTCGGCGAGGGACACCATGCCCTCGTCCAGGAAGGGGTCGGCCCCGTCCGTCTCGCCCAGCTCCTCCAGGCCCGGGATCGGATTCCCGTACGGCGACTCGGTCGGGTGCCGGAGCAGCTCGAGCACGCGGCGCTCGACCGCCTCGCTCATCACGTGCTCCCAGCGACACGCCTCGGCGTGCACCTGCTCCCACTCCAGGCCGATCACGTCGACGAGCAGGCACTCCGCGAGCCGGTGCTTGCGCATCACGCGCGTCGCCAGCCGCCTGCCCTCCTCGGTCAGCTCCAGATGGCGGTCCGCCGCCACGGACACCAGACCGTCGCGCTCCATGCGCGCCACCGTCTGGCTGACCGTCGGGCCGCTCTGGTCGAGCCGCTCGGCGATCCGGGCGCGCATGGGGACCACACCTTCCTCCTCCAGCTCGAGGATGGTGCGGAGATACATCTCCGTGGTGTCGATCAGTCCGGACATTCGTGCCCCTTGATGAGATTGCCGGAGGCTACGGCCCACCGGCGCGTGCGCTGGCCCTGAACCCAATTCTGACGCATACCACTGACAAGCGTGCCTTGCCGCGGAAAGCCGGGCCCGCCGCCCCCGCAACGCCGTATTGACACCGCACTGGTCCAGACCGCACCGTGATCCGCGACGCAGCCACACCGAAGGGGTCCCGCATGAGCGACCGCAAGCCGGCCGGCCAGTTCCTCGACGCGGCGATCGACCTCCTGCGACGTGTCCGCGACGAGGAGGCGAACAGTATCGAGGCGGCCGGCACGCTGCTCGCCGACACCGTGCAGCACGGCGGCCGGCTCTTCGCCTTCGGCGCCGGTCACTCCTCCCTCGCCGCCCAGGACGTCGTCTACCGCGCCGGCGGACTCGCCCTGATGAACCTGCTCACCGTGCCCGGCGTCGTCGGCGTCGACGTGATGCCGGCCACGCTCGGCTCCGCCCTGGAACGCGTCGACGGCCTCGCGAGCGCCGTACTGGACTCCTCGCCGCTCCGCGAGGGCGACGCGCTGGTGATCATCTCCCTGTCCGGGCGCAACGCCCTGCCCGTGGAGATGGCCATGAACGCCCGCGCGCTCGGCGTCCGGGTCATCGGCGTGACCTCGGTGGCGTACGCGTCCGAGACGACGTCCCGGCACACCTCCGGCACCTTCCTCAAGGACCACTGCGACATCGTGCTGGACTCCAAGATCGCCGTCGGGGACGCGGAACTCACCCTCGACACCGTCCCGGCGCCCTTCGCGCCCGCCTCCACCGTCGTCACCAGCGCCCTCGTGCAGGCCATGACGGCCACGGCGGCCGCCGCCCTCGCCGACCGCGGCATCGAACCCCCGCTGCTGCGCTCGGGCAACGTGGACGGCGGCCACGAATGGAACGGGCGCGTACTGGAGCAGTACGGGGACCGCATCTTCTACCGGCGCTGAGCGGCGGGTGCCGGGTCCGCGCCCGTCCACGGCGACGGCGGCACCCGGCCACGCGCACAAGCCGCGCCATCGGCGGCTACATCGGCCGCGACACCGCCCAGGCACCGCAGGCCCCCGCTACCGCTTGTCCACCGCGCCGGCCAGGTCCAACGCGGTCGCGATCCGGACCGCGACGTCCTCGGCGTACATCGCGTCGGACCGCTCGAAAGCGCTCCGCCCCGCGCCCCGCAGAAACGTCACCACGCCCAGCGTCCGGCCCCGGCTGCGCAGCACCGCGCACAGACCGTGCACCGTGTCCGCCGGCCACTGCCGGGCCGCCGCCCACTCGCGCACCCGCTCGGCCGGCACCGCCCGGACCCCGGCGCTCGCCCGCACCGAGCCGGCCCGCGCCACGCACTGCACCGCCGGATGCCCCTCGCCGTAACGCACCGGCATCCCCGCAGTCCCGGACGGCACGCTCGGCCCCGGCGCGCCGGACGGCGTGGCCGCGACCCGCTCCAGCCGGACCGGCTCCGCCGCGTCGGTGTCCACCACCGCCCCGCCCACGACCCGGTCGATCAGGGCGTGGTCGGCGAACCCGGCCAGCGCGAAGTCCAGGTGGACGGTCGCGGACTCGGCCGGGTCCTCGCACTCGGCCGCGGCACGCGCCGCGCGGTGCAGCTGGTTGGCCCTGAAGCGCAGCAGCGCCGCCTCCTGCTCGCCCTGCTTCGACTCCGTGACGTCCTGGAACAGCCAGCCGACGCCCAACGGCACCGGCTCCTCGGCGAGCGGCGACGCCAGCCGCACGAACCCACTGCGCCAGCAGCGGCGCCGCTCCCCCTCCGGCGTGCGCAGGCTCACCCACACCTCGGCGGGCGCGGGCGGGGCACCCTCGGCCAGGACGTGCGTCAGCGCGTTCTCCAGCTCCTCGACGCCCTGGGCGAGCAGATCACCGAGCGGCCGCCCCAGCACCGACGTACGACCGGCGCCCAGCGCCCGCGCCGCGTGCGCGTTGACCACGGCGGGCCGCAGATCGACGTCCACCAGCACGACACCCCAGCCGGCGTCCTCCAGCAGGGCCTCGCTCAGCGCGATGGACCGCTCCAGGTCGATCTGCGCGTGCACCTCGCTGAACGCGCAGTACACCCCCGCGGGCCGTCCGTCGGGGCCGCGCACCGCCGCGGACTGGGTACGCACCAGCACCCGGCCGCCGTCCTTGGTCAGCAGCGCGAACTCGTGCACCTGACGGCCCGGCGCGCGCATCGCGGACAGCAGCCGGTCCTCCACCTCCCCGGCGTCCGCGCTGCGCACGGCCCACCCGGCGAAGCCCTGCCGACCCACGGCCTCGGCCGCGCTCCAGCCGAGGACCCGCTCCGCCTCGCGGTTCCAATGGGTCACGACCCCGTCCGCGTCGAAGGCGCACAGGGCCGCGTCCATCCCGTCGAGGAGCGCGGCCAACAGGTCCGCGCCGTCCCGCTCGGGCTGCTCCGGCTCGTCCGGCCCCAGCTCGTCGGTGGTCCCACTACGCCGGGAAGCACTCACCTGGACCCCCTGCAGGCTGCGTCCGCCGTACGGTACGTCGGTTCGCTCACTGGCCTTCATTCAACTCGAACGTGATGCAGCACACACCGAGTTCCCGCAAGATTGCAGAAATCGTTGTACTGCGGAAACTCGGCATACGCCCCCGTCATGACGGGGGCGCGGCGAGCCTCAGATCGACCCACTCGTCGCGCTCGCCGTCGAGCACGTACCGCTCGCTCTCCACGAACCCACGCGCCGCGGCGAACCGCAACCCGTCGGCGTTGGCCGCCAGCGTCACGGTCTCCACCGCCCCGGCGCCCAGCCCGCGCGCGTGCGCCAGCCCCGCCTCGTAGAGCGCCGTGCCGATCCCGCGCCCCCGGTACGCCGGCAGCACCCGCGCGATCACGGTCGCCACCCGCTCCTCCCCCTGGGGCGGCCGCACGGTGGAGCAGCCGACGAGCACGTCCCCGAGGTAGGCGTTCTCCAGCCGGTAGCGCCCACTGCGCTCCCGCACCTCGTCGAGGGTCATCGCGGCGGGCGGCACGATCACGTTGTGCACGTGCCGCCACTCCTCCACCCGGGCGTCCCCGTCCACCGGCTCGATCCGCAGCGGTGAGTCGGCACCGGCCGTGACCGGCCCCCGGCGCGCGTACACCTCGATCTCGATCCGCATCCGCTCGTCCGCGAGCCCGCACACCATCATCGTCGCGGCCGGCCGCACCTGCCCGAACGTCCGCCGCAGCGCGGGCCAGCACGGCTCGAAGTCCTCCCGCGCGGGCAGCAGGTAACGCACCCGCACCACGTCCGCGAACGTGCACCCCGCCTCGGCCAGCGCGGCCCCGACGTTGCGCAGACACTGCTCGGCCTGCTCCACCACGTCCTCGGAGATGGTCATCGCCGCGTAGTCGAACCCCGTCGTCCCCGACACGTGCACCCAGTCCCCGTCGACGACGGCCCGGGCGTACCCGATCCGCTCCTCGAACGTCGAACCACTGGCTATCGCCCGCCTGACCGGCGGCTCCCCACGTCGCTTCGTCATGGGCGAAACGGTAGGTGAGCTGCGAAGACACGTCCATGGGAGATCAACAGGGAATCGAGTCGAAAAAAGGGATTGATCGGCGGCCGACCGGTTCCTAGGCTGTGCGGTACATGAGAAGGGAGGTGGTTCGGCAGATGTATGAAACCCGGACGCGTGAGGTGGCTGCGGGCTAGCGGCCCGGCACCACACGGAGTGCGGTGCCGGACCAGCGCGTGACAGACGCGTGCAGCCGGCCCAATCCCAAGCAGTCACCCGACCCGCGAGTCGCCGGTACGTCCGGCCGGCTCCTCCACTGGAGGAACCAGACTCGCGGGTCGCCTGCGTTTTCGGGGCTGCCGACCGTCAGCCCGCGATGTCGGTGTAGCCGTCGATCTCGCGCGGGTCGCGGGAGCCGGGGCCCACGTAGTGCGCGGAGGGGCGGACCAGGCGGCCGGTGCGCTTCTGCTCGAGGATGTGGGCGGACCAGCCGGCGGTGCGGGCGCAGGTGAACATCGAGGTGAACATGGGGGCCGGGACCTCGGCGAAGTCCAGCATGATGGCGGCCCAGAACTCGACGTTGGTGGCCAGGATCCGGTCGGGACGGCGGGCGTGGAGTTCGGCGAGGGCGGCCTTCTCCAGGGCTTCGGCGACCTCGTAGCGCGGGGCGCCCAGTTCGCGGGCGGTACGGCGCAGGACGCGGGCGCGCGGGTCCTCGGCACGGTAGACGCGGTGGCCGAAGCCCATGAGGCGTTCGCCCGCGTCGAGGGTCTTCTTGACGTACGCCTCGGCGTCGCCGGTGCGCTCGATCTCCTCGATCATGTGCAGGACGCGGGAGGGGGCGCCGCCGTGCAGCGGGCCCGACATGGCGCCCACGGCTCCGGAGAGGGCGGCCGACACGTCGGCGCCGGTGGAGGCGATGACGCGGGCGGTGAAGGTGGAGGCGTTCATGCCGTGCTCGGCGGCGGAGGTCCAGTAGGCGTCGACCGCGGCGACGTGCTTGGGGTCGGGCTCGCCGCGCCAGCGGATCATGAAGCGTTCGACGATCGTCTCGGCCTTGTCGATCTCGCGCTGCGGGACCATGGGCAGGCCCTGGCCGCGCGCGGACTGGGCGACGTAGGACAGGGCCATGACGGCGGCGCGGGCGAGGTCGGCGCGGGCCTGCCCGGCGTCGATGTCCAGGAGGGGTTTGAGGCCCCAGGCCGGCGCGAGCATGGCGAGGGCGGACTGGACGTCGACCCTGACGTCGCCGGAGTGGACGGGGATCGGGAAGGGTTCGGCGGGCGGCAGGCCGGGGTTGAAGGCTCCGTCGACGAGCAGGCCCCAGACGTTGCCGAAGGAGACGTGCCCGACCAGGTCCTCGATGTCGACGCCGCGATAGCGAAGGGCGCCGCCCTCCTTGTCCGGTTCGGCGATCTCCGTCTCGAACGCGACGACTCCCTCTAGCCCGGGTACGAAGTCGGACATCAGGCGGCTCCTCGTGATCGTGATGTATGGCGACGTGGGCGGAGGCGGTGCGGCGCCTCCATGGATCCACGGTCGTGTCCTCGACTCGCGGTCCTGCCGGTCTTCCCTCTGATGCCCCGTACGGCCGTCGGTCATCCGGCCGGAGCGGGAGCAAGCACGATATCCCCGAGTGCCAGCTTTGGGGAGTGGTCGCGGCACTCAGTGCCAGGGCGTGACGTAGGACACCGCCGCGCGGGGGCCCGGGAGCGGATACGGCAGGATGGGCGGCGTGACCGACCGCGAAGCCGCCGCCGCCGTTCCCTTCGATCTGGCCTCGATGCGCAAGCAGTACCGGGCCGAGGGGCTGTCCGAGACCGAGCTGGCGGCGACGCCCGTCGAGCAGTTCGCGCGCTGGTTCAAGCAGGCCGCGACGGACGGCGGGCTGTTCGAGCCGAACGCCATGGTGGTCTCCACGGCGGACGCCGAGGGGCGGCCCAGCTCCCGCACGGTGCTGCTGAAGCACTTCGACGAGCAGGGGTTCGTCTTCTACACCAACTACGACTCCCGCAAGGCGCGCGAGCTGGGCGAGAACCCGCACGTCTCGCTGCTGTTCCCCTGGCATCCGATGGCCCGGCAGGTGGTGGTGACGGGCGTCGCGCGGCGCACCGGGCGGGACGAGACCGCCGCGTACTTCCGGACCCGGCCGCACGGTTCCCAGCTGGGCGCCTGGGCCAGTGCGCAGTCCACGGTGGTCGCCGGGCGGCGCGCCCTGGACGCCGCGTACGCGGAGCTGGTGGCGCGCTATCCGGAGGGCGAGCAGGTGCCGGTGCCGCCGCACTGGGGCGGGTTCCGGGTGGTGCCGCAGGCGGTGGAGTTCTGGCAGGGCCGGGAGAACCGGCTGCACGACCGGCTGCGGTACGAGGCGGTGGCGGGCGGGGGCTGGCGGGTGGAGCGGCTCAGCCCGTGATCCGTGAGCCGGCGGCGGCTTGTGAGCCCCGTGGCGTCAGTGCGGCTCCCCGTCCAGTGCCTCCGTCAGCAGCCGGGCCCACTGTGCCACGACGCGTTCTCGTCGGGCGCGGTCGTCGGTGAGGAGGTTGGCCAGGCCCAGGCCGCGGGCCATGTCCAGGAAGCCCTGGACGGTTTCGCGGGCGCCGGGGCGGCTCTCGTCGGCGCCGAGGAGGTCGACGGCCGTGCGATGGCTCTCGCGGCCTACGCGGGCCTCCAGCTCGGTGACCCGGCCGCGCAGCTGCTCCTCGTTGGAGGCGGCCACCCACAGGTGCAGGGCGGCGCGGAAGAGGGGCCCGGTGTAGAGGTCGACGAGGGCGGCGACCACGGCCCGGCGGTCGTCGGTGCCCGCGCCTTCGGGGAACAGGGCGCGCAGCGCGACGGAGCGTTCCTCGGCGACGTACTCCACGGCCGCGGTGAAGAGGTCCTCGCGGGTCGGGAAGTGGTGCTGGGCGGCGCCGCGGGAGACGCCGGCGTGTTCGGCGACGACGGAGACCGTGGAGCCGGCCCAGCCCCGTTCGGCGAGGCAGGCCACGGCGGCTGCCAGGAGCCGCTGCCGGGTGGCCCGGCTGCGGTCCTGCTTGGGCACGCGCTCCGCGCGGTCCGCCGCGTTCACGGCGCCGCTCACACCACCCATTGCGGATCCCGTCGTTCGAGGAAGGCCGTCATCCCCTCGCGGGCCTGCGCGGAGGCGAACAGCCGGGCCGAGAGCGCGGTCAGGTCGGCCGCGTCCCGGTCGAAGGCCTCCAGCACCCTAGCCGTGAGCAGCCGTTTCGTCTCGGCCAGGCCCTGCGGTGAGGCACGGCGCACACCGTCGAGGACGGGTTCGAGTACGGCGTCCACGTCGTCGCCCGCCGCCGTGACCAGGCCGATCCTGGCGGCCTCGGCGGCGTCGAAGCGCTCGCCGGTGAGGTAGTAGCGGGCGAGGGCGCGGGGGTCGGTGCGGGGCAGCAGGGTGAGGGAGATGACGGCGGGGGCCACGCCGATGCGGACCTCGGTGAAGGCGAAGGTGGACCGGTGGGACGCCGCCGCGATGTCGCAGGCCGCGAGCAGACCGAGACCGCCCGCGCGGACGTGCCCGGCGACGCGGGCGACGACCGGTTTCGGTACCTCGGCGAGCTGCCGGAAGAGCCCGACCAGCGCGTCCGGGTCGGGCGGGTCGCGCAGGTCGGCGCCGGCGCTGAAGGTGTTGCCGGTGTGGGTGAGGACGACGGCGCGGACGCCCGGGTCCTCGCCCGCCTCGGTGAGGGCGTCGGACAGCTCGCGGACGAGGGCCGCCGAGAGGGCGTTGCGGTTGTGCGGGGAGTCGAGGGTGAGGGTCTCGACGCCCCGCGCGCGCGTGCGGTCGATGCGAACGGTCGGGGTCATCGCTGCTCCCTCAGCTGCCGGCGCAGGATCTTGCCGGACGCGGCTCTCGGCACGCCGTCGACGAAGGTGACCCGGCGGACGCGTTTGTAGGGGGCGACGCGTTCGGCGACGTACATCATGATCTCGCCCTCGGACAGTTCGGCGGCGGCCTGCTGGCGCACCACGAAGGCGTGCGGTACTTCGTTGCCGTCGTCGTTGTAGGCGCCGATGACGGCCGCGTCGGCGATGCCGGGGTGGGTGAGCAGGAGGGCCTCCAGTTCGGCCGGGGCCACCTGGAAGCCCTTGTACTTGATCAGTTCCTTGACGCGGTCGACGACGAACAGCCAGCCGTCGGCATTGGCGTGCCCGACGTCCCCGGTGTGCAGCCAGCCTTCCTCGTCGATCATGGCGGCGGTGGCGTCGGGGCGGCCCAGGTAGCCCTTCATGATCTGGGGTCCCCGGATGAGGATCTCGCCGGACTCCGCGGTGCCGAGGTCCTTGCCGGGGTCGGTGAGGGAGACGACGCGCATCTCGGTCCCGGCGATGAGCTTGCCGACGGTTCCGGGCGGCGCGTCGTTCATGGCGTTCAGGGGGACGACGTGGGTGCCCGGGGACAGTTCCGTCATGCCGTAGGCCTGGCCGACGGGCGGCAGGCCGAGCCGCCGGGAGCAGGCGGCGGCGAGCCCGGCGTCCAGGGGGGCGGCGGCGCTGACGATGTACTTCAGCGAGGAGAGGTCGTAGTCGGCGACCAGGGGGTGCTTGGCGAGCGCAAGGACGATGGGCGGGGCCACGTACAGGCTGGTGATGCGGTGGTTCTGGATGGCGGCGAGGAACTGCTCCAGGTCGAAGCGGGGCAGCACGACGACGGTGGCGCCGAGCCTCAGCGGGGCGTTCATCAGGGCGGTGAGGCCGTAGATGTGGAAGAACGGCAGTACGGCCAGGACGCGGTCGCCCGGCGCGGACGGCATCAGCGGTTCGAGCTGGGCGAGGTTGGTGGCGATCTGCCGGTGGGTGAGCATGACGCCCTTGGGCGTGCCGGTGGTGCCCGAGGAGTACGGCAGGGCGGCGACGTCCTCGGCGGGGTCGATGGCGAGCTCGGGTTCCGGCGCGGTCGAGGCCAGCATGTCGATGAGCGAGCGGTGACCGGGCGCGCTGTCGCACACCAGGATCTCCTGGACGCCGCCCGCGAGTTCGGCGGCGCGGCGGGCGGTGTCGAGCAGCGGTGAGACGGTGACGATCCAGCGGGCCCGGCAGTCGCCGAGTTGTTTGGCGAACTCCTCCGCCGTGGCCAGCGGGTGCACGGTGGTGACCGAGGCACCCGCGCGGGTCGCGGCGTAGAAGGCCAGCGGGAAGGCGACGGTGTTGGGGCTGTGCAGGGCGAGGACGTCGCCCTTGCGTACGCCGGCCTCGGCGAGGGCGGCGGCGACGCGTCGGTGGAACCGGTCGACCTGCTCGTAGGTGAGGGTGGTGCCGTCGGTGCCGTCGATCAGCGCCGGGGCGCTCCCGAAGGCGGCGGCCCCGCCGAGCACCGCGTCGTGGATGGGCAGGTCGACGGGCGGGACGTCTGCGTACTCGCTGCGGAACACGGTTCCTCCAACGCCGCTTGGACACGGCCTAGTGCGACTAGTACGACTTGGGCAGGCCCAGGGTCTGGTGGGAGACGTAGTTGAGGATCATCTCCCGGCTCACGGGGGCGATACGGGCCACGCGCGACGCCGTTATCAGCCGGGCGAGCCCGTACTCGCGGGTGAGGCCGTTGCCGCCGAGGGTGTGCACGGCCTGGTCGACGGCCTTCACACAGGCCTCCCCCGCCGCGTACTTGGCCATGTTGGCGGCCTCGCCCGCGCCCACGTCGTCGCCCGCGTCATAGAGGTGGGCGGCCTTCTGCATCATCAGGCGGGCGAGTTCCAGGTCGATGTGTGCCTGGGCGAGAGGGTGGGCGATGGCCTGGTGGGCGCCGATGGGGGTCTTCCAGACGGTGCGCTCGCGGGCGTACTCGACGGCCTTGGCGAGCGCGTGGCGGCCCATGCCGATCGCGAAGGCGGCGGTCATGACGCGCTCGGGGTTGAGACCTGCGAAGAGCTGGAGGAGCCCCGCGTCCTCGTCGCCCACGAGGGCGTCGGCGGGCAGGCGTACGTCGTCGAGGGTCAGCTCGAACTGCTTCTCCACGGCGTTGAGTTCCATGTCGATGGGGCGGCGCCCGAAGCCCTCCGCGTCGCGCGGGACGATGAACAGGCAGGGCTTGAGACTGCCGGTGCGTGCGTCCTCGGTGCGGCCCACGATGAGGGTGGCGTCGGCGATGTCGACCCCGGAGACGAAGACCTTGCGGCCGGTGAGGATCCAGTCGGTGCCGTCGCGGCGGGCGGTGGTGGTGATGCGGTGGCTGTTGGAACCGGCGTCCGGTTCGGTGATGCCGAAGGCCATCAGGCGGGTGCCGTCGGCGAGGGACGGCAGCCAGTCCTGCTTCTGGGCCTCGGTGCCGAAGCGGGCGATGACGGTGCCGCAGATCGCCGGGGAGACGATCATCATCAGCAGAGGGTTGCCGGCGGCGCCCATCTCTTCGAGGACGAGGGAGAGTTCGGTGATGCCGGCGCCGCCTCCACCGTATGCCTCCGGCAGGTTGACGCCGATGTAGCCGAGCTTGGCTGCGTCCTGCCAGAGGCGTTTGCCGTCTTCGGGGTTGCTGGTGTGGGGGTGGGTTTTGGCGAAGGCCGCGACCGCTTCGCGGAGGGACTTGTGCTCGTTGGATTCGATGAGGTTGGTCACGGGGCTCCTTCGGTCGTTGTCCGGGTGCGGGTCCGCTGTGGCTGGTCGCGCCCACGCGGCGGAGCCGCAAATTCAATGCAGCCCAGCGCCCCTAGGTCAGCTGGTCTCGACGACCGCCAAGAGGGTGCCCATCTCCACTTGCCGTCCCAGAGCCACTGGCAGCGCGGTCAGCTTCCCTGTGACCGGAGCCGAAATCCGGTGTTCCATCTTCATCGCCTCCAGCCACAGCAACGGCTGGCCCGCCTCCACCGTGGAGCCCTCCGTCAGGCCCTTCGCGACGCGGACGACCGTGCCCGGCATGGGGGCGAGGAGGGAGCCCGGGGCGTGCTGGGCGGTGGGGTCGGGGAAGCGGGGCAGGGCGGTGAGGGGGGTGGTGTTGACGTGGACGCGGTCGCCGTAGCGGGCGACGTCGAAGCGGCGCTGGACACCGTCCGTTTCGAGGACGACCCGCCCGGCGTCGGCGTGGACGACGCGTACGCCCTCGGCGGTGAGGCCGGTGCGGGTGTGCTGGTAGCGGACCTCGTGTTCCTCGCCCGCCATCGCGTAGCGCTTGGCCTGCGCCTGTGAGGGCAGGTTGCGCCAGCCGCCGAAGCGGGAGCGGGAGGGCGCGCTCGCGTCGGCGAGGGCGGCGGCCAGCGGGGCGAGGGGATCGGGGGCGGGCCCGGACAGTTCGGCCAGGTGGCGGTCGTAGAAGCCGGTGTCCATGCGGCCGGACGTGAACTCCTCGTGGCGCAGGGAGCGGACGAGCAGGTCCCGGTTGGTGACCGGGCCGTGGATCGCCGCCCGTTCCAGGGCGCCGGCGAGGCGGCGGACGGCCTCCGCGCGCGTGGGGGCGTGGGCGACGGCCTTGGCGAGCATCGGGTCGTAGTGGACGCCGATGTCGTCGCCGTCGGTGTAGCCGGTGTCCAGGCGGATGCCGTCGGGCATGGTGAGGCGGTGCAGGCGGCCGGTCTGCGGGGCCCAGTCGTGCGCCGGGTCCTCGGCGTACAGGCGGGCCTCGACGGCGTGGCCCCGCGCGCGTGGGGGGTCGTTTTCCAGGGCGTGGCCCTCGGCGATCCGCAGTTGGAGGGCGACGAGGTCGAGGCCGAAGACGGCTTCCGTGACGGGGTGTTCGACCTGGAGGCGGGTGTTCATCTCGAGAAAGTGCGCCTTGCCGTCCGCGACGAGGAACTCGACGGTGCCCGCGCCGACGTAGTCGACGGCGCGGGCGGCACGTACGGCGAGGTCGTGGAGTTCGGCGGTGAGTCCGGGCGACAGGCCGGGTGCCGGGGCCTCCTCGATCACCTTCTGGTGGCGGCGCTGGAGGGAGCAGTCGCGGGTGCCGAGCGCCCAGACGGTGCCGTGGGTGTCGGCGAGGATCTGCACCTCGACGTGACGGCCGTTTTCGATGTACGACTCGGCGAAGACCTCGCCGTCGCCGAAGGCGCTCGCGGCCTCCGCGCGGGCGGCGGTCAGTTCGGCGTCGAGGTCGGCGAGGCGGCGTACGACGCGCATGCCGCGGCCGCCGCCGCCCGCCGCCGCCTTCACCAGCACCGGCAGGTCGGCCTCGGTGACCTCGCCCAGGGGCGCGATGCCCATCAGTTCCTTGGCGCGGGTCTTGGACGCCATCGCCTCGATGGCCTCGGGCGGCGGCCCGATCCACACCAGCCCCGCGTCCCGTACGGCGCGCGCGAAGCCGGCGTTCTCGGAGAGGAAGCCGTAGCCGGGGTGGACGGCGTCGGCTCCGGCGGCGATCGCGGCCTTCACGATCAGGTCGCCGCGCAGGTAGGTGTCGGCGGAGGCCGCGCCCGGCAGTCGTACCGCCGCGTCGGCCACGCGCGCGTGGAGGGCGTTTTCGTCGGCGTCCGAGTGCACGGCGACGGTTCGGATGCCCCACTCGCGGCAGGTGCGGAAGATCCGGCAGGCGATCTCGCCCCGGTTGGCGACGAGGACGGTGCTGATCAAGGCGCTTCCCTCGGATTCGGTCACGGTGATCCCCTCACATCCGGAAGACGCCGAAGCCACCGCGCGCGCCCTCGTAGGGGGCGGTGTGGACGGCCGACAGGCACAGGCCGAGGACGGTGCGGGTGTCGCGCGGGTCGATGACGCCGTCGTCGTAGAGCCGCCCGGACAGGAACATGGGCAGCGACTCGGACTCGATCTGCTGCTCCACCATGGCGCGCAGCGCCGCGTCGCCCTCGTCGTCGTACGGCTGTCCCTTCGCGGCGGCGGACTGGCGGGCCACGATGGACAGGACGCCGGCGAGCTGCTGCGGGCCCATGACGGCGGACTTGGCGCTGGGCCAGGCGAAGAGGAAGCGGGGGTCGTAGGCGCGGCCGCACATGCCGTAGTGACCGGCGCCGTAGGAGGCGCCCATGAGGACGGACAGGTGGGGGACGCGGGAGTTGGAGACCGCGTTGATCATCATGGCGCCGTGCTTGATGATGCCGCCCTGCTCGTACTCCCTGCCGACCATGTAGCCGGTGGTGTTGTGCAGGAAGAGGAGCGGGATGTCACGCTGGTTGGCGAGCTGGATGAACTGGGCGGCCTTCTGCGACTCCTCGCTGAACAGCACCCCCTGTGCGTTGGCGAGGATGCCCACCGGGTAGCCGTGGAGTGCCGCCCAGCCGGTGGTCAGGCTGGCCCCGTACAGCGGCTTGAACTCGTCGAAGTCGGAGGCGTCGACGATCCGGGCGATCACCTCGCGCGGGTCGAAGGGCGCCTTGAGGTCGCCGGAGACGATGCCGAGCAGTTCGTCGGGGTCGTACTTGGGCGGCTCGGCGACGGGCGGATCGGCGTACGCCTTGCGGTGGTTGAGGCGGGCGACCACGCGGCGGGCCTGGCGGAGCGCGTCCGGTTCGTCGAGGGCGAAGTAGTCGGCGAGGCCCGAGGTGCGGGCGTGCATCTCGGCGCCGCCCAGCGACTCGTCGTCGCTCTCCTCGCCGGTGGCCATCTTGACCAGGGGCGGCCCGCCGAGGAACACCTTGGCGCGGTCCTTGACCATGATCACGTGGTCGGACATGCCGGGGATGTAGGCGCCCCCGGCGGTCGAGTTGCCGAAGACGACGGCGAGGGTGGGGATTCCGGCCGCCGACAGCCGGGTGAGGTCCCGGAAGATCGCGCCGCCGGGGATGAAGATCTCCTTCTGGGACGGCAGGTCGGCGCCGCCGGACTCGACGAGGCTGATGCAGGGCAGCCGGTTGGCGAGCGCGATGTCGTTGGCGCGCAGGGCCTTCTTCAGCGACCAGGGGTTGCTGGCACCGCCGCGCACGGTCGGGTCGTTGGCGGTGATCAGGCACTCCACGCCCTCGACGACCCCGATGCCGGTGACGAGGGAGGCGCCGACGGTGTATCCGGGGGCCTCGCTCCCCCAGGCCGCCAGCGGCGACAGCTCCAGGAAGGGCGTGTCGGGGTCGAGGAGCAGCTCGATGCGCTCGCGGGCGAGGAGTTTGCCGCGCTTGCGGTGCCGGGCGACGTACTTCTCGCCGCCGCCGGCCAGGGCCTTGGCGTGTTCGGCGTCCAGGTCGGCGAGTCTGGCGAGCATGGTCTCGCGGTTGGCCCGGTGGTCGGGGGCGGCGGGGTCGAGGGCGGAGGCGAGGACGGTCACAGGAGAACCTCCGGGATGTCCAGGTGCCGGGCGCGCAGCCATTCGCCGAGCGCCTTGGCCTGCGGGTCGAAACGGTGCTGGGCGGCGACGCCCTCGCCGAGGATGCCCTCGACGACGAAGTTGAGGGCGCGCAGACGGGGCAGCGCGTGCCGGGTGACGGGCAGGTCGCGGGCCTCGGGGAGCAGCTCCCGGAACCGGTCGGCGGTCAGCTCGTGCGCGAGCCAGCGCCAGGCCTCGTCGGTCCGCGCCCACACGCCGACGTTGGCGTTCCCGCCCTTGTCGCCGCTGCGAGCGCCGGCCACAAGGCCGAGGGGGGCGCTTCTGCGGGGGCCCGGCGGCAGCGGCTCCGGCAGGGGTGGTTCCGGTACGTCGTCCAGTACGGCGGTGTCCTGGGCCGGTGGCACCGTCACCCGCCGCCCGTCGTGGAGGACGGCCACATGGTCGACGGTGTCCCGGGGGACGTGGAGGGCCTCGAACACCCCATACGGCGCGCCCTTTCCGGGTGGCGCGAGCACATGGAACCCGGGGTAGCTCGCGAGGGCCAGCTCGACGGCGGCGCCGCTCAGCGCCCGCCCGACGGCCTGCTGGTCGGCGTCCCGGACGACGAGCCGCAGCAGGGCGCTCGCCGTCTCCTCGGTCGGGGCGTCGGGCCGGTCGGTGCGGGCCAGGTCCCAGCGGACGTCGGCGATCTTGCCGAGCGAGGGTTCCATCTGCGCCCGCACCAGCGCGGCCTTGGCGTCGATGTCGAGGCCGGTGAGCACGAAGGCGACCTCGCCCCGGAAGCCGCCGAGGCGGTTGAGCCCGACCTTGAGCGTGGGCGGCGGCGCCTCGCCCCGCACCCCCTCGATCCGTACCCGGTCGGGACCGTCCTGCGTGAGCCGTACGGTGTCCAGCCGGGCGGTGACGTCCGGCCCCGCGTATCGGGCGCCGCCCGTCTCGTACAGCAGCTGGGCGGTCACCGTGCCGACGTCGACGAAGCCGCCGGTGCCGTCGTGCTTGGTGAGGACCGAGGTGCCGTCGGCGTGCAGTTCGGCCAGGGGAAAGCCGGGACGCCGCACGTCGCCGTCCTGGAAGAAGGCGTAGTTGCCGCCGGTCGCCTGCGCCCCGCACTCCAGCAGGTGCCCGGCGACGACCGCGCCCGCGAGCCGGTCGTACTCGGTCGGCGCCCAGCCGAAGTGCGCGGCGGCGGGCCCGGTGACCAGGGCGGCGTCGGTGACCCGCCCGGTGACGACGACGTCGGCGCCCGCGCGCAGGCACGCGGCGATGCCGAAGCCGCCGAGGTAGGCGTGCGCGGCCAGCGCCCCCGGGTGGGCGGCGGTGAGGTCGTCGCCCTCGACGTGCGCGACGCGTACGGGGATGCCGAGCCGGTCGGCGAGCGTGCGTACGGCGTCGGCGAGTCCGGCCGGGTTGAGCCCGCCGGCGTTGGCGACGATCCTGACGCCGCGCTCGTGGGCGAGGCCGAGGCACTCCTCCAGTTGCCGCAGGAAGGTGCGGGCGTATCCGGCGTCCGGGTCCTTGAGCCGGTCACGGCCCAGGATGAGCATGGTCAGCTCGGCGAGGTAGTCACCGGTGAGGACGTCGAGGGGGCCGCCGGTGAGCATCTCGCGCATGGCGTCGAAGCGGTCGCCGTAGAAGCCGGAGGCGTTGCCGACACGGAGCACGGTCACCTGGGCTCCCCGTTCGGTGCCTTGGGCTCGCGTCCGGCTCCGGGCGGCCCTGCGAAGGCCTGGGCGATGTCCAGCCAGCGGTCGGCGTCCGGGCCCTCGGCGGTGAGCGCCAGGTCGGTGCGGTGGGCGCGCTGGGTGGCCAGGAGACAGAAGTCGAGCGCCGGACCGGTGACGCGTTGGGCGGCGTCTTCGGGGCCGTACGTCCACAGGTCGCCGCCCGGGCCGGTGAGTTCGACGCGGAACTGCCCGGCGGGCGGGGTGAGTCCGCGGGCGGCGTAGGCGAAGTCCCGGGCGCGGACGCCGATGCGGGCCACGTGCCGCAGGCGGTCGGTGGGCGGGCGTACGACGCCGATCGCGTCCGCGACGTCCAGGCCGTGGGCCCAGGTCTCCATCAGGCGGGCGGTGGCCATGGACGCGGTGGCCATGGGCGGCCCGTACCAGGGGAAGCGCGCGCCGGGTGCGGCGGTGCGCAGCGCCTTGTCGAGGGCGGCGCGGTCCTCCCGCCAGGCGGCCAGGAGCGCGGCGGGCGCCTGCCGGGCACCCTCCTCCGCGCCGTCGTCGACGTACCGGTCGGGCGCGGCGAGGGCCTGCTCGATCAGCCCCTTGAATCCGTCCTCGTCGGTGACGGCGACCAGGGTGGCCCGGTCGGTCCAGTGCAGGTGCGCGATCTGGTGGGCGATCGTCCAGCCGGGCGCCGGGGTGGCGAGGCGCCACTCCTCGGGGCTCAACTCGGCGACCAGTGCGTCGAGTTCCTCGCTCTCCTCGCGCAGGTCGTCGATCACGGGCGTCGGGTCGGACACGGGCGCTCCCCTCGGGCACGGCGGCGTGCGGCGCGGTGTGGTGAGGAGCATGGCAGCGGCCCCAGAAACAATCAAGCATGCTTGCATGGATAAAGCGCGGGGCGCTGAAAAATCCCGGGCCGTCCGTGCGGCCGTCGGACACACTGGACGGCATGCCTGCCTCACTGCATCACATCGTCATCGACGCCCACGACCTTCCCACCCTCGCCCGCTTCTGGGCCGCGGTACTGCGCTGGCGGATCCTGTCCGAGCGAGAACGGGAGATCGTGATCGGGCCGGACGTGAACGCGGCGACGGGCATCTGCTTCATGCCGGTGACCGATCGCAAGGTCGTCAAGAACCGCCTGCACTTCGATCTGACGTCCGGCGCGGAGGACCGGGACGCCGAGATCGAGCGCATCCTCGCGCTCGGCGCCGTCCGGGCCGACGTCGGACAGACCGGCGAGGAGTCGTGGACCGTGCTGGCCGATCCGGAAGGCAACGAGTTCTGCATGGTCCGCACGAAGGAGACCCTCATCGGTTAGGACCGGGCCGAGGCGGAGTCCTGGGTGGGGCGGGTCTCAGTCCGCCGCCCGCCAGATCGTCATGTCCGCGGTGACGAAGGCGGCCTCCGGCATCGCTGTCGACTTCACCTGGAGGACGAGCAGGGCGATGTCGCCGTTGCGGTGCCTGACGCAGATCTCGGTCCCGGCCGACGCCGCGGCCAGCGGGAGATGATCGCCGTCGGTTTCGGCGTCGACCGTCATCTGACGGCAGTCCTCGTACGTGGCGCCGGGCTCGCCGAGCATCATGGTGAAGACACTGGTGTCGCTCTCCAGCGCGCACGTCTGCGCACAGGTGAAGCGGATGTCTCCCTTGCGGTTCTCGTCCGTCTCCCCGTCGCTGATGCTGACTGAGTTCTTGGCGTCCAGCCACTGTGGACCGTAGGCGTGGGCCTTCGGTGTCTTCGAGCGGGCGGCGTCGCCGTCGGCCGCGGCATCCGGAGCGGCCGACCCGCCGGCCCCCGACGCGGATCCCTCCGTGGCGGCCGCCGCGCCGGACGTCTCTCCTCCGGACGCCGCGTCACCGGGCGCCGACGATCGTGCGGACGGGCCGGGGGTCCCTGACGCGGGTGCGGACGCGGACGTGTCCCGGGCGCGGTCGCGGTCGCGGTCCATCGCGTCCCGGAGCGTCCACGCCGCCGTGAGCAGCAGCCCACCCGCGGCCAGGGCGGCGGCCGCGATCAGGGCGGCGCGCCTCCTGCGGGTCCGGCGCGCGTCCGGTCCGGCCGGCCGCTGCGGTGTGGCCGGCCCCTGTGGACCGGCCGGCCACTGCGGGCCGCCGGGCCATTGCGGTGCGGCCGAGGCGTGCGGAACGGCCGGGGCGTGCGCGGTGGACGACGTGTGCGGGGCGGTCCACGGGCTCGCGGCGGCCGGCGGCTGTGCACCGACCGGCGACTGCGCGGCACCCGAACCCTGCTCAGGGACCGGCGACTGCGCCGCGTCCGCGGCCTGCCCGGCGACCGGCGACTGCGCGGCACCCGACCCCTGCCCGGCGACCGTAGTCTGCGGGCCGGTCAGGGGCCGGGTGTGCACCGCGGTGGGGCCCGGGGGCGCGGGCGCGGCCGGCGGTGGCACCGTCACCTCCGGGCCCGCGACCTCGCGCCAGACGGCCGGGCCCGCGCCCGTGTCGGCGTCGCGGCCCAGTTCCCGCCGGCACCACTCGACGACCTCCGCGGGGCTGAGCCGCTCCGCCGGGTCGGCGGCCAGGCAGCGGGCGATCGGCCCGCGCAGCCGCTTGGGCAGCCCGGACAGGTCGGGCTCCGAGTGGACGATCCGGTACAGCACGGTGGCCGCCGGTCCTTCGCCGTACAGCGGCCTGCCGAGCGCCGCGTACGCGGCCGTCTGCCCGAGCGCGAAGACGTCGGTCGCCGCCGTGACGGCACCCGCGGAAGCCTGCTCGGGGGCCATGTACTGGGGCGTGCCGATGGTGGTGCCCGTGGCGGTGTGCGTGGTGCTGTCGGCGGCGAGTGAGATGCCGAAGTCGATGACCCGCGGTCCGTCGGGGGCCAGCAGTACGTTCGACGGTTTGAGGTCCCGGTGCACGATCCCCGCGCCGTGGATGGCCTGCAGCGCCTCGGCGACCCCGGCCATCAGCCACAGCACCGCGGGCACCGGCAGCGGTCCGTTCCGCGCGACGGCCTCCGAAAGGGAGGGGCCCGGCACGTACAGCGTCGCCAGCCAGGGCGGCGTCCCGTCCGGGTCGGCGTCGATCAGTTCGGCGGTGTACGCGCCCTTCACCTTCCGGGCCGCCTTGACCTCCCGGGCGAAACGCCGACGGAAGGTCGGATCCTCGGCCAGTTCCGACCGTACGACCTTGACGGCAACCGGCCGACCGCCCCGGGTGTGCGACAGATAGACCCGCCCCATGCCGCCCGCACCGAGCCGTGCCACCAGGCCGTAACCGGCCACCGTGCGTGGATCGTCGTCCTGCAAAGGCTGGAAGACCTCGGCCGTGTGATTCATCGGTTCCCTCCCCGTGATCCCGATGAGCTGACCAGGTCGGCAGCCTATGTGTTGGGCACGACCCCCTGCCCGCCCGGGGCCGCCACGGCCCCTAAGGCACGTCCGGGAGCGCCTTGGCCCGGCGTCGTCCCACCTGGGTCCGTACCGCGCCCATGCTCGCCGCGACGACCAGGGCGATGGCGGCGGACTGGGTGGCGGACAGGGCCTGGTCGAGGATGAGGAAACCGGCCGCCGCGGCAATGGCGGGCTCCAGGCTCATGAGGACGGCGAAAGTCGGCGCGGGCAGGCGGCGCAGGGCGAGGAGTTCGAGGGTGTAGGGCAGGACCGAGGAGAGCAGCGCGACCCCGGCGCCCAGCGCGAGCGTCACCGGGTCGAGGAGCCTGCCGCCCGACTCGGCGATGCCCAGCGGCAGGAACAGCACCGCTCCGACGGCCATCGCGAGGGCCAGTCCGTCGGCCTGGGGGAAGCGGCGTCCGGTGCGGGCGCTGAAGACGATGTACGCCGCCCACATCACGCCGGCCGCCAGTGCGAAGGCGGCACCGGCCGGGTCGAGGTCGCCGAAGCCGCCCCCTCCGAGCAGGAAGACGCCGGCCAGGGCGAGCGCGGCCCAGACCAGGTTGACGGCGCGGCGGGAGGCGAAGACGGACAGGGCGAGCGGGCCGAGCACCTCCAGGGTGACGGCGGGGCCGAGCGGGATGCGGTCGACGGCCTGGTAGAAGAGGCCGTTCATGCCGGCCATGGCGATGCCGAAGACGACGACCGTGCCCCAGTCGGCCCGGGAGTGGCCGCGCAGCCGGGGCCGGCAGACCAGGAGCATGACGACGGCGGCCACGGCCAGCCGCAGGGTCACCACGCCGAGCGCCCCGGCCCGCGGCATCAGGCTCACCGCCAGCGCGGCGCCGAACTGCACGGAGACCCCACCGGCGAGCACGAGACCGACCGGGCCCAGGGATCCGAACCGGCCGCCCGGAGCACCGTCCGGCACGGGCGCGTGGCCGGTGGCGGCGGCGCCGGTGGCGAGCGCGGCGTCGGGCACGACGGCCGGGGACGAGGTGCCGGGGGTGGCGCTGGGGGTACTCACGGGGGCTCCGGGACGGTGTGCGGGTGGACGGCGTTCATCACGCTGTACGGCATGGTCCAGAGTAATGGACCCTGTCAGGCATGTAGCTCTCTTACGCAACTGTCGGGGCCGGGGCACACGGCTGTCAACGCACGTCCGCCAGGCGAGCGCTACCGCCCCGCCGGGGCCGCGGACCGACCGGGTACCGTCCGCTCTGTGAGACCACTCCTGACCCGCCTCTGGCGCCTGCTGCGCCCCGTACAGAGCCGCGTGATGTGGCTGGTGAACGCCAAGTTCGTGGTCGGCGTGACCGGCGTCGTACGTGACGACGAGGGACGGGTCCTGATGCTGAAGCACCGGATGTGGCCGCCGGGGCGCCAGTGGGGTCTGCCGAGCGGCTTCGCGCACAAGGGCGAGGACTTCCGGGAGACCGTGGTGCGCGAGGTCAGGGAGGAGACCGGCCTCGACGTGGAGGTGGGCCGGCTGGTCATGCTGAACAGCGGCCTGCGCACCCGCCTCGAGGTGGCGTACGAGGCCCGGCTGCTCGGCGGGGAGCTGCGCATCGACCCGTTCGAGATCCTGGAGGCCCGCTGGTGCCGCCCGGACGATCTCCCGGAGGACGCCCAGCCGGTGTGCCGTCCGCTGGTGCGGGGCGAGACGGCGCTCTGATCCGCCTTCGCGGACGGGTGTCGAAAACGCGGGTTCCCGATCGACGGGGAAGTGAAGGCAGGACGACCACCCCCGCACCCACGACCCCCGGGAGCCCCTCATGACCGTCACCGCGGACCTCGCCATCACCCTCGACGGCTACGTCGCCGGCCCGAACGTCACCCTCGACAACCCGGGCGGCGACGGCGGCGAGCCGATCTTCGAGTGGATCCACTCCCTGGCGAGCTGGCGGGAGCGCCAGGGCATGACGGGCGGGGACGAGAACCGCGACTCGGAGCTGATCCGGGAGTGGTTCGACGCCACCGGCGCGGTGGTCATGGGCCGGACGATGTACGACACGGGCGAGGAGTTCTGGGGCGACAACCCGCCGTTCCGGACCCCGGTCTTCGTCCTCACCAACCGCCCCCGGCCGACGCTGGTCAAGGAGGGCGGCACCAGCTTCACCTTCGTCACCGACGGCATTCACAGCGCCCTGGAGCAGGCCGAGGCCGCCGCCGGGGACAGGAACGTGGACATCGGCGGCGGGGCGAGCACCGTACGGCAGTACCTCGCGGCGGGCCTCGTCGACGAGCTCCAGCTGCACGTGGTGCCCACGCTCCTCGGCGACGGGCTGCGGCTCTTCGAGGGGCTGGGCGGCCCGGGGCGGCGCGACCTGGAGCAGATCAGGGTCGTCGAGACACCGCCGGCCACCCACCTGAAGTACCGCTTCTTGAAGTGACCCGCCCGTAAGCCGCCGGTCAGCCCATGCTCTTGGCGCCGTCCAGGGACTCGCGAATGATGTCGGCGTGGCCGGCGTGCTGTGCGGTCTCGGCGATGATGTGCATCAGCACCCGGCGGGCCGACCACCACGCGTCGGCCTCGAACCAGGGGGCCTTCGGCAGCGGCTGCGTGGCGTCCAGGTCGGGCAGGACGGCGACCAGGTCGTCGGTCCGGCGGGCCACCTCGGCGTATCCGGCCAGTACCCCGGCCAGCGTCTCACCGGGCAGCATCCGGAACTCGTCGGCCCGCTGGGCCAAGTCGGCCTCGGTCATGGCCGTGAAGTCGCCCATCGCGGACGGGCCGTTCACGATGAAGGCGGCCCAGTTCCGCTCGACCGCGGCCACGTGCTTGATCAGGCCGCCCAGACAGAGTTCGCTGGCGGTGCTGCGGAGCCCGGCCTGCTCATCGGTGAGGTCCCGGGTGGTGAAGCGCAGGAAGTGCCGGTGCTTGGCCAGCATCTCCAGCAGATCGGCGCGCTCTCCGGTGATGGACTCGGTGGTGGTCATGGTCTCCGCCTTCCGGTGTTCCTGTTCCTTCGGTCGAGGACCACGCTACGAGCCATTGAGGTCAGGCTGTGTCCTAGATCGTCGGCCTTCCGGGAACGGCCGGAAAGGGACGGCTGAAGTGGCCTGAGAAGTGCACGACGCGGCGATGAGTTTCCCCGGCCAGGCCGGTCTACGGTTCGGATCAGTTCGGATCGGCTCGGATCGGTTCGGATCGGTTCGTCAAGTGATCAGAGAGCGCGAAGCAGGAGGAGCGATATGAGCCAGTTGCTGCGAGTCCAGAACTTCACCGTCTCGAGCGATGGGTTCGGCGCCGGCGAGGGCCAGAGCCTTGAGAGGCCCTTCGGCCACGCCGATCCCGGGAAACTGCTCGCCTGGGCCTTCACCACCGACCACCCGCCCGTCGGCCGCGGGGGAGGCAGCCGCGGGCTGGACGACTACTTCACACGGGACTACGCCCGCAACATCGGCGCCGAGATCATGGGCCGCAACAAGTTCGGGCCGCAGCGCGGGCCCTGGCAGGACCACGAGTGGCAGGGGTGGTGGGGCGACGAGCCCCCGTTCCACACGCCGGTGTTCGTCATGACGCACCACGAGCGCCCGTCGTTCACGCTCTCCGACACCACGTTCCACTTCGTCGACGGCAACCCGGCCGCGGTGCTCGCCCGGGCGAAGGAGGCGGCGCGGGGCCGGGACGTCCGGCTCGGCGGTGGGGCCACGGTCATCCGGCAGTTCCTCGACGCCGGCCTCGTCGACACCCTGCATGTGGCGGTCGCGCCGACGAAGCTCGGCTCCGGGGCCCGGCTGTGGGAGTCCCCCGACGAGCTGCTCGACCGGTTCCACCGGGACGTCGTGCCCAGCCCGAGCGGCGTGACGCACCACCTGTTCTGGCGGAAGTGAGCCCGGAGCGGTCGGCCCCGCCCGGCCACCACCGACGCGCGGCACGGGACTAGTGGGCGACCTCGCCACCGCCCATCAGCAGGCCCAGCCCCTCGGTGTCGTCGAAGGTGTCTCCGGACAGCCGGGTGACACCGGTGTCGGACAGCCCGTCCGCGGTGCCGCGCAGCAGGTGGGCGACACCGTCGACCGTGTCGCTGCCCGGCGCGGTCACCACGAGGTCGGCGTGGCCGTCGCCGTCCAGGTCGGTGAGGCCCACGGCGCTGCCGAAGTCGGCGTCCCCGCCCGGCGCCGCGCCGAGGTCGTCCCCGTCGAACAGCCGGGCGCCCGCACCGCCGAGCCCGTCCGGGCCGCCCGCCAGGAACAGCACCTGCTCGGGCCCCGGTTCCCCGTAGATGTCCCACCGGGGAGCCCCGGCGACCACGTCCGCGTACCCGTCGCCGTTGACGTCCCCGGTGTCCAGACTGGTGAAGACGGCGTCCTCGTCCTGGGGCTCCTCTCCGGGCACGCCGGGAGTGTCCCGGTCGACGGTGGTCGTACGCGCCCCCGGTCCGCCCTTCGACCCGTACACCACCGTCACCGAACTGCGGCTGGCGTCGCCGCCCCGGGGGCTGAGGACCAGGTCGTCGACGCCGTCGCCGTCCACGTCGCCGATCGCCCCCTCTCCCGCGTCGGGGATCCGGGTACCCTCGGGCTGCGTGAAGCCGCCCCGGCCGCCGCGCAGGTAACTCACCGGCTGGGTCCGGTCCCGCCAGGGCACCTCGAGTCCGGTGTCGGCGTTGTGGATGCTCACCAGGTCGTCGACGCCGTCGCCGTCCAGGTCCCCGGCGAGGAGGTCGCCGTAGTTCGCGTCGCCGACGTCGGGGGCGGGCCGGCGCGGGGCGGGGACGCGGCCGGTCCCGGCGGGCGTGCCGTCGCGCCCGAAGGGTCCTTTGAGCAGCCCCTTGTCGGAGCCGAGCCCGAAAACCAGGTCGGGGTGACCGTCCCCGTCGAAGTCCCCGGCGGCGAGCTGCTCGTCCAGGATCGGATCGTTGTCCCAGGCGACGTGGCTGACGTCCGTGCCGGGTACCCGGGTCGCGCGCTTCAGCCCGTCCTCGGACCCCCACACGATGATCACGCTCGGCTTCCAGTCGAAGACGGAGGCGGCGAGGTCGGTGTACCCGTCCCCGTCGAAGTCGCGGGCCACGACGTCCGTCCCGAAGAAGGCCTCGTCGCGGTTGCTGCCCGGTATCCCGGCATCGTCCTGCGTCAGGTACTGGCACCGGGAGATCCTCGTCCCGTCCCCCGCCCCGTACGCGACCTCGACACTCCCCCCGCCGGCCCCGCCCGCCACGCTCCCTCCCGACCCGAGGGCCAGATCGGGATGCCCGTCCCCGTCGAAGTCGGCGGCGCCTTCCGCAGCGGGCCGGTCGGATGCCGGCGCCGCGGTGCCACGGGCGCCGCCGGTCCCGCAGCCGTACGGCGCGGCGATGTCGGCCGGCCCGTCGTCGGCGATCACCATCCCCGCCGCGACCGCCAACGCGACGACGGCCGCGCCACCCCCGATCACCCAGGGCCGCTTGTGGACCCGTCGCCGCGCCACTCCTGCTGCCTTATCACCCGAACCGTCCATGAGAACGATCACGCGACGACGGCGCCACACGGTTCCGATCAGGCACCCGAGGCAGGGTCGCTGCCCTGCGACCCCTGGGTTACAAAGGAGCCGAGACCGGGCTCCGTGTAAGTCAGCCCCTCCTCGCGCAGCGCCCGCAGGACCTTGTGCGCCGTCGCGTTGGCGATCCCGAACTCCGCGGTGAGCTGTACGACGGAAGGAACGCGCGTACGCGGCGGGTAGGTGCCGTCGGCGATGCGACCACGCACCACCTCGGCGACCTGTCGCCAACGGGGGATGTCGGGAACAAACTCGATCACCAATTCAGCATGAGCATACTTAGCGCGATAGGCGATACATAGAACCCCTAGCATGCCTAGAATGCTCAGCGTATGGTCTAGAGCCGACAGACCCCCGCGACGGGTGGAGCCGTCCGGGGGCACGGCCACCAGCTGTACCTGATCGGAGCTGATGACATGACCGACCTTATCGGCCGCCTCCTCGCGCGGCTGGGCCTGATGCCCAAGCCCCGAGGCACTCACCGCCGAACCAGCCCGCGCCCGGCTACCCGCACCGCACCGCCCCCTCCGTCCGCCACCGGCGTCGTCCCCCTCCCCTCCCACCGCAGCCCCTACGGCCTGCCCACCGCCATCGACGGCGCCGAGACCGTGGCCATCCGCCCCTACCTCCTCACGTACGCGCTGTACGAACTGGAGGCGGCGGCATGACGACACCACGCGAGCCCCGTCTCCTCCCCTGGTCCGGCCCCGAGGGCAAGCCCTGCTACCTGATCACCGACGACAACGGCGGCCCCGTCTCACGGCTGGCCGACACCACCGAGGTCACCCAACTCGGCATGGGCGCAGAACTGCTCGCCCACGCCCACGACCTCCTCCCCCGCGCCCCGCACGGCGAACTCCGCTACCTCGCCGAGCGCCTCACCGAAGCCCTCGCGGACGCGCTACGGGTGGCCGAGAGCCGGGGGCGCAGACTCCGGGACCTGAACTGATCCCACGGTGGCATCCGGACTCGTGGGGACCATTCTCCGGACGTACGCCCAAGTACCGCTCAGTGCCGACGCGTTGAGCGGCACTCGGCGCCTAACTTCGGCTTCATGACCGGCAGATCAAGCACCCCACGCAGAACCGTCCTGACCGCGCTGCTCGCAGGAGCCTTGTCCGTACCCCTCCTGGGTGCCGCGCCCGCGTCGTCGGCTCCCGTCGGCGTACTGGAACTGCCCTCGCCCACCGGCCCCCACCCCGTGGGCCGCCGCACCCTGCACCTCGTCGACCGGCATCGCACCGACCCCTGGGTGCCGGCGGCGCGGGGCCGGGAGCTGATGGTGTCCGTGTCCTACCCGGCACGGTCGTCCGGCGGGGCCCCGGCCGCGTACATGATCGAGGGCGAGGCGCAGCGCCTCCTGGAGGCCAGGGGGCTCGCCGGGGTCGTACCGGCAGCGACGGTCGCCGCCGTGCGTACGCATGCGCAGGCCTCCGCACCCCCCGCGCCGGGTCGCTTCCCCCTGGTGCTGCTGTCCCCCGGCTTCTCGATGCCGCGCACCACGCTCACCTCGCTCGCCGAGGAACTGGCCGGTCGGGGGTATGTCGTCGCCGCCGTGGATCACGCCTACGAGTCCGTCGGGACGGAGTTCCCCGGGGGGCGGATGCCGCCCTGCCTGGCCTGCGATCGTGTCGGCGTCGACGTCGAGGAGGCGGCCGTCGTGGCGGGCCGGGCGGCTGACCTGTCCTTCGTGATCGACGAGTTGACGGATCGGCGTAGGGCCGGGGCAGTCTCCCGCATGATCGACCCGCGTCGTATCGGGATCGCCGGGCACTCGATCGGCGGGGCCGCCGCCGCGGCGACCATGGCCGCCGACCCCCGCGTGCGGGCGGGGGTCGACCTCGACGGGGACTTCTTCGTCGGCGACGCCGGGGCCGGGCTCGGGCGGCGCCCGTTCATGATGGTCGGCGCCGAGTCCACGCACAGTCCCGGCAGCGGCGGCACCGACTGGCCCGATACCTGGAGCCGCCTGCACCACTGGAAACGGTGGCTGACTGTGGCCGGGGCCGAGCACTTCTCCTTCACCGACCTCCCCTGGGTGGCGGGGCGGCTGGGGCTGGCGGACCCAACGGTTCCGCTCTCATACGAGCGGGGTTGGTACATCACCCGCGATTATGTCGGCGCCTTCTTCGACCTCCACCTGCGCGGCATCCCCCAACCGCTCTTCCAGGGCCCCACCGCCTCCCGCCCCGAGGTCGAGTTCCACCGGCCGTAGGAAACCGGACCGCCCCGCAACGTCACCCCCGCACCGTCACCCTCGCTCCAGCGCCTCCGCCAGCGCCTCCGCCAGATGCCGCCCCCGCACCCCCGCCAGCTGCTCCAGCTGTGTCCGGCAGGAGAAACCGTCCGCCAGGACCACCGCCCCGGCCGGTGCCTCGCGCACCGCCGGGAGCAACTGGTCCTCCGCGCACGCGGCCGACACCTCGTAGTGGCCGTCCTCGAAGCCGAAGTTGCCCGCGAGGCCGCAGCAGCCGCCGGTCAGTTCGCCGGTCAGGCCGGCCGCCTCGCGCAGGCGGCGGTCGGCCGCGTCGCCCAGGACCGCGTGCTGGTGGCAGTGGGTCTGGCCGGTGACCGGACGGTCGAGCGCGGGCGGGGTCCAGTCCGGGGCGTGGCGCTCCAACACCTCCGCGAAGGTCAGCACACGCGCCGCGAGCCGGGCCGCCCGCGGGTCGTCGTGGAGCAGCTCGGGCAGGTCCGTGCGCAGGGCGGCGGCGCAGCTCGGCTCCAGGACGACGACCGGCGCGGGCGTCTCCAGCACCGGGGCCATCAGGTCGAGCGTGCGGCGCAGCACCGCGCGGGCGCGGTCCAGTTGGCCCGTCGAGACGTACGTCAGCCCGCAGCAGACCCGGCCGCCCCGGCGGGCCGTCAGCAGCGCCAGGGCCGACTTCGACGTACCGTCACCGACCACCCCGCGCCCCCGCAGCGTCGGCGGCAGCGCCACCCGCAGCCCCGCCGCCTCCAGCACCCGTACGGCCGCCCGGCCCACGGAGGGGGAGAGGTGCTCGGTGAAGGTGTCCGGCCAGAGGACGACCAGGTCGCCGCCACCGGCCGGTCCCCGACGCCGCCCGCGCCACCACCCACTGAACGTCTCCCGCGCCAGCCGCGGCACGTCCCGCTCCCCCGCGATCCCGCCCAGCCGTTTCGCCACGGCCGCCAACGGGCCCACGGACGCCAGCGCGTTGACGACCGGCGCCATCCTCGCCCGCGACGCCCAGCGCAGCCACACCGGCAGCCAGCCCATCGCGTAGTGGGCGGCCGGACGGCGGCGCCCCGCGTAGTGGTGGTGCAGGAACTCCGCCTTGTACGTGGCCATGTCGACCTCGACCGGGCAGTCGGAGCGGCAGCCCTTGCAGGACAGGCACAGGTCGAGGGCGTCCCGGACCTCCGTCGACCGCCAGCCGTCCGTCACCAGCTCCCCGGCGAGCATCTCGTGCAGCAGGCGGGCGCGTCCGCGGGTGGAGTGCTGCTCGTCCCCCGTCGCGCGGAACGACGGGCACATCACCGCCGGCCCGGACACCGACGTCGTACGGCACTTGGCGACCCCCACGCAGCGGCGCACCGCCGCCGAGAAGTCGCCGCCGTCGGACGGGTAGCCGAACTCCACGTCCACCGGCTCGCGCGGCAGGACGGAGAAGCGGAGGTTCGCGTCCAGCGGGGCCGGGCGGACCAGCATGCCGGGGTTGAGGAGGTCGTCCGGGTCCCAGACCGCCTTCGCGCGCTCGAACAGCGCGACCGTCTCCTCGCCGTACATCCTCGGCAGCAGCTCCGCCCGCGCCTGCCCGTCCCCGTGCTCCCCGGACAGCGAACCCCCGTGCGCCACGACCACGTCCGCCAGCTCCTCCGAGAAGCGGCGGAAACGCGCGATCCCCGCGTCCGTCAGCAGGTCGAAGTCGATGCGTACGTGGATGCAGCCGTCGCCGAAGTGCCCGTACGGCGTGCCGCGCAGCTCGTGGGCGGTGAGCAGCCGCCGGAAGTCGCGCAGGTAGGCGCCGAGCCGGGCCGGGGGCACCGCGCAGTCCTCCCACCCCGGCCACGCCTCCGCACCGTCCGGCATCCGCGTCGCCGTGCCGCTCGCGTCCTCCCGGACCCGCCACAGCGTCCGCTGCCCGGCCGGGTCGGTGACGACGAGGGCGTCCACGACGTCCGCCGCCCGCACGACCGCCTCCGCCCGCGCCCGCGCCTCCCCCTCCGTGTCGCCGCCGGTCTCCACGAACAGCCAGGCACCACCCCTCGGCAGCCCCTCCGTGGACGGCACCAGGTCCGCCGCCATGCCCTCCACCGTCAGCGGCCCGAGCGGCAGCAACCCGGCCGCCGCCTCCGCCGCGCCCGCCTCGTCGGCGTAGCCCAGCACCGCCAGCGCACGCGCGCGGGGCGGCTCGACCAGCCGGACCTCCGCCTCGGTCAGCACCCCCAGCGTGCCCTCCGAGCCGCAGAAGGAGCGGGCCACGTCCGCGCCCCGCTCCGGCAGCAGGGCGTCCAGCGCGTAGCCCGAGATACGGCGCGGGAGGTCGGGGAAGCCCGTGCGCAGGCGCGCCAGGTCGCCGTCCACCAGCTCGCGCAGGCCCTCCGGCGCCCCGGACCACTCCCGCCCGAGCCACAGCCGCCGCCCCCGCGCGGTGAGGACCGTCAGCACGCTGACGCTGTCGGCCGTCGTGCCCCACGCCACCGAGTGGGAGCCGCACGAGTTGTTGCCGATCATTCCGCCGAGCGTGCAGCGGCTGTGGGTGGAGGGGTCGGGGCCGAAGCGCAGACCGTGCGGGGCGGCGGCGTCCTGGAGACGGTCGAGGACCAGACCCGGCTGGACCACGGCCGTACGCGCCTCCGGATCAAGGCCGACCAGCCGGTTCATGTGCCGGGTGAAGTCCAGCACCACGCCCGTGCCCGTCGCCTGCCCGGCGATCGAGGTGCCGCCGCCCCGCGCCACGACCGGTACCACGTGCTCCCGGCACACCTCGAGCACGGCCGCCACGTCGTCGGCGTCTCTCGGCGCGACGACCCCGAGCGGGACCCTCCGGTAGTTCGACGCGTCCATGGTGGTCAGCGCCCGGGACGTGACGTCGAACCCGACCTCGCCGCGGACGGCCCTGCGCAGTGCTGCCTCCAGATCGGTCATGCCCTCCAGCATGGGCGCTCGTAGCTCCGTACAGGTCCGCCGGGCGGAGATCTCGTCTCATCGGACGGACATGGCTTCGCCCGGTTTGGCCGACGGGATACCCTCCGGCACGTGGCTGAGATCCAGATTCCTGCTGACATGAAGCCCGCGGACGGTCGATTCGGCGCGGGTCCCTCCAAGGTGCGGGTGGAGGCGCTGGACGCCCTGGCCGCCACCGGTACGTCCCTGCTCGGCACCTCCCACCGCCAGGCCCCGGTCAAGAACCTGGTCGGCAAGGTCCGCGAGGGCGTCCGCGAGCTGTTCCGGCTCCCCGACGGCTACGAGGTGATCCTCGGCAACGGCGGCTCCACCGCGTTCTGGGACGTCGCGACCCACGGCCTGATCGAGAACAAGTCGCAGCACCTGAGCTTCGGCGAGTTCTCCTCCAAGTTCGCCAAGGCCGCGAAGCTCGCCCCGTGGCTGGCCGAGCCGACCGTCGTCTCCTCCGACCCGGGCACGCACCCGGATGCCCGCGCCGAGGCCGGCGTGGACGTGTACGGCCTCACGCACAACGAGACCTCCACCGGCGTCGCCATGCCCATCAAGCGCGTGGCCGGTGCCGACGAGGGCGCCCTCGTGCTGGTCGACGCGACGTCCGGCGCGGGTGGCCTCCCGGTGGACATCGCCGAGACCGACGTCTACTACTTCGCCCCGCAGAAGTCCTTCGCCTCCGACGGCGGCCTGTGGATCGGCGTCTTCTCCCCGGCCGCGATCGAGCGCGCCGAGCGCATCCACGCGTCCGGCCGCCACGTCCCGGAGTTCTTCTCCCTCCCCACGGCGATCGACAACTCCCGCAAGAACCAGACGTACAACACCCCGGCCCTCGCCACGCTCTTCCTCCTCGGCGAGCAGCTGGACTGGATGAACGGCCAGGGCGGCCTGGACTTCACCACCGCCCGCACCAAGGACTCCTCGACCCGCCTGTACACGTGGGCCGACGAGTCCAAGTACGCCACCCCGTTCGTCTCCGACCCGGCCAAGCGCTCGCAGGTCATCGGCACCATCGACTTCGCCGACGACATCGACGCCGCCGCCGTCGCCAAGGTGCTGCGCGCCAACGGCATCGTCGACACCGAGCCGTACCGCAAGCTCGGCCGCAACCAGCTGCGCGTCGCCATGTTCCCGGCGATCGCCCCGGCGGACGTCGAGGCGCTCACGAAGTGCGTGGACTACGTGATCGAGAAGCTGTAGTCGCTTCTTCCCGTACGACGACGACGGGCGCCCGGCGGATTATCCGCCGGGCGCCCTCCGCGCATCCGTGGGATCTCTACTCTCCGTCGAACAGCTCCTCGGCACGCACCGCGCTCAGAGAGCGGTCGATCCAGGTGCCCAGCACGTCGAGATCGGTGCAGGCGGTGACGCGCTCCCGGACGGAGTCGGAGATCTCGACACCCCGCACGTCAAGAATGCGCAGAATGGTCTCGGCCTTGCCCTCGGCCTTGCCCTCGGCCTTGCCCTCAAGCCAGGACTCCTCGACGATCGAATTGCTGCCCGGAAAGTTCGGGGTGTACGTGGCCATCAGATTCCTCCAGTACTCACGACCCGGACCATCACCCAGTCCGATTTCGACGATCTCCGCCCAGTCCACCCGGTCCAGGTCCCCGGACCCGGACTTCCCTGCGTCGTCCGCCACTCCTGACGCCAGCGCGTCCAGTATCGCAGTCAGTCCCGGGTCCGAGGCGTAGGCGAGTGCGGAGAAGACGGCGACTCCGAGGTCTCGCGCCGCCTCGTCCGGCTCAGTGATCACAGGGAGGATTCCAGGCCCCAGGACCAGCGGGAAGACGACCATGCTGGTGTGGAAGCCACGCCCGACCCGGATCGGTTCGGACGCCCAGGCCGCGGTCGCCTTGTCCTTGCAGACCACCAGAAGGAACGGCGGCAGCCGGTACTTGGCGTACATGTGGGCCAAGTAGTAGGTCCAGCTGTTGTGCTTGTCCGGGTCCGGCTTGCCCTGCGACTCGACGGCGAGCACGAAGCCGCCTTCCTCACCGGGCACGTGCACCCGGAACACGCTGTCCACGCGGCGCTCAAGTGGCCTGATCTCGGTGAGATCGGTGTCCAGGGGCTCGATCGCGGTGTGCTCCGGAAACCCGATGCCCGCCCGCGGCAACAGCCGGGCGAACAGCCCCGGATCCACGCGAAAGATCCGGTGCAACGCTTCATGCGGTGAACTGACCATGCAGCGGAACGTAATCGCATGGGCACACTGCGCGCGGAGATTCAGTTCGGGCTCAGCCATACGAGTGAACATGCCAGCGGCCTATGCCAGCTCTGACGGCTGGAAGATGCCGGGAGGGAGCGGCCCGAGCGGGTGAACGTCAAATGTGACGTGTTTGACTTCGCCCTTTTGGGAAGGCGAACGCTCATGGCTGGTCACGGGAGTTGGGGGACAACGATGATCAGATCCGGGGCGGTGCCCACGAACGGGTTGTCACCGGTCTACGACGAGACCGGTGCCGCGTCCGCGAGGTTCCTGCTGTGGCTCCGCGAGGAGACCGGGGGAGCCCATGGGCACCGCGTGGCCAGCTCCGCCTACGCCCACCACGAGCGCTGCACACTGGAGCTGGTCGAGGACGTCGTGGAACGCCTGGCCACGCTCGGCTGGATCACCGTGCACAACGACTCCGGCGCCGTACCGCCGCTGGTCAGCCCCACCGCCAAGGGTCTCGACGAGGCAGGGGTCTGGGACGAGGCGTACGCCGACCGCGAGTCCCGCCGCCGCTACGCCAAGGCGGCCCTGTTCGCCTGGTGGGACCGGGTCGGCCAGTACGGCGACGCAGGGGCCGGTGCCGAGGACTTCCTCTGGGCGCGGGAGGCGTTTTACTGCGGCCGGCAGCTCGCGTTCGAGGACCTGGAGTACGCCAAGGACCACCTGGAGCTGCCCGCCCCGGTGCACGTCGGCGTCATGGAACGAGGCGCCGGAGTGTTCCTCTCCTTCGAACAACTGGCCACGCTCGTACAGGCGTCCCGCCCCGATCTGTCGGAGAGCGACAGCGAGCTGCGGCAGGTGCGCGAACTCGCCACCGCGCTGACGGACGCCTCGCGCGGCGGCGCCGAACCCGACGCGGGCGCCGTGGAGCGCTTCCTGGAGCACAGCCGGGAGCTCGTACAGGCCGGTTCGAGGTCGGTGGGTTCCATGGGCCGGGACATGGCCTCCGGCATGGTGTCGGACCTCATCGGCTCCCTGCTGAGGCTCGGATGACCGCCCCCTTCGGCCCGGCGCCGATGACGGACGGTCAGATCCCGGAGGTGTACGCGCGCCAGCCCGTGCTGCACCGGCTGGTGCCGCGGATGGTCGGCCTCGACCGCGACCACCACCGCAGACGTGCGCACCACGAGTTCGCCGACGACCTGCCGGTGGTCCTGCTCAGCGGGCGGCACGGCACCGGCAAGAGCGCCATGCTGGACGATCTCCAGCAGGCCTACGCGCCCGAGAGCGGCCTCTGGCCGGGCCCGCGCGTGCCGTTCGCCCGGATCAACTGCACGGAACTGCAGGAGCAGGCCAGGGTCGGACCGGAGATGTCCAACAATTCCTACGCGGTGGAGATGCTGGTCGAGCTCGTCGCCCAGCTGTCCCGTCCCGTCGCCGGGTTCGGCGGGCTGCGGTTCCCCCGTACCACCGCCGGGCTGCTCGCCGTGGTGTCCGCCCGACGCCCGGGCCACGACGGCGAACTGCGGGTGGCCGACCGGCACTCGGCCACCCTGATGGGCTTTCCGCCGGACACGCGGCCACGCCGTACCTGGGACACGCTGTTCCGATCGGCGCTGCCCGCGCCCCCCAACGGCGGCTCCCCCGACCCGGCGGCGTTCCCCGAGGCGGCCGTGCGTACCTTCCTGGGCGGACAGCGCCGCGGGCACTCCCGGCGACTGGCCTCCCGCCGGTTGGTCGGCTGGTACGAGACCTACCGCAGCGAGGCCGACAACCGGCTGCGCGGACTGCCGCCGGGCGCCTCCGGACAGCCGCGCCCGGTGCCGGCCGCGGAGCGCTCGTCGGCCGTGGCCCGGCTGTGCCAGGAGTTCCACCAGGGCCGCGGCTTCCGGCGCGGCGTCGAACGCATGCTGACGGCCGCCTTCCTGGAGGACGTGCGCTACGGGCGCTTCCGGCGCGCGAACCGTGCCCCGCGTCCGCTGGTGCTCCTCGACAACGTGCACACCGACGCCGGCCGCGACTTCCTCGATCTGCTCCTGGAGCAGCGGGCACTGTCCGGCCGGGGCGCCCGCGACCGGATGGTGGTGATCGCCACCGAACTGCACGGCGACGACACGCCGGACACCCGGGGCGACGGCCCCGCAGGAGAGGACGCCCCCTACCCGGAGGCGGCGCGGCGCTCACTGCACGACGTCGGCACGGACTCCGGTTGGGCCCGCGAGGGCACCGTGCCCTCGGCGGGAGTGCTGCTCCTGCCGCTGCCCGCGCTGGAGTGCGAGCACCTGGAGCGGATGCTGCGGCGCGACGACCGCGCCTCCTTCGACCCGTACATCGCCAGCGCCGTGCACGACCTGACCCGGGGGCATCCGATGGGCGCCCGCAGGCTGTGCGAGGCGGTGGTGGACCGGTCCCGTACCGAGGAGTGGGTGGCGGCCGAGGAACTGCTCGACCTGACCCATTCCAGCAGGGCCGGAGAATCCATCGTCTGGGGGCTGCTGGACACCCTCGTCGGCAGCGAGAACCACGACGAGCTGTGCCTGTTCTCCCTGGCCTGGGACCGGGAGGCCGCCGAGCGGCTGGCCGAGCGATGGGTGCCGCGCCGCATCGACGGGCTGCCCGCGGCCGACGGCGTTGCCGCCCAGCTGGAGCGGGAGCGCTGGTCGCGCGGACCGGGCAGCCGGCCCTTCATCACGGACCGCTTTCTGCGCGCCCTGCTGGTGCACCAGATGCGCAGCGGACGCGGCGGCCGGGGCGTGGACTGGTCCGGCGCGCACGCCCTGCTCGCCGAGCACCACCGGCAGCGCGCCGAGAGCCGCTCGGGACGGTCGGCGCGCGACGAGTGGTCGCGCTCCCTGTGGCACCGGCTGGCCGCGGGAGAGGCGCTGGAGGTCGTCGACCGGCTGCACGCGGAGTTCCTCCGCCACGACGGCGACGCGGTCGACTGGCTGCACGTCCTGCGCACCGTCGCCCATGCGCCGCGCCCGCCGGGAAACATCTGGTTCGAGCAGTGCCAGGAGGTCGCCCGGGGACGCCGGGACCTGCTCCAGCTGAGGGCCGACCCGGGTACGGACCTGGAGAAGCAGGCCGTCAACCGGCTGCTGCACGCCCTGTGGTACGCGGCGGACGAACTGGCCGAGGCGGACCGGCCCCTGGTCGACCGGATCGGCCAGGACCTGTCCTTTCTGTCCGCCCAGCACCTGACCGGTCGCGCGGTCCTGGCCCAGGCCGCCATCCGCTGGCCCCGCGCGGTCAAGGACGGTGAGGACTGGCCCCTGGACCACCGCTGGCAGGGAGAAGGACCGCGCACGGGAGGGGCGGCATGACGGGGCTGCGGGACCGGCGGACCTGGCGCTGGCTGCCGCGGCGGCTCCGTTTCCGGGTGCTCGGCCTGGTCGACGTGGTGGCCCTGTGGACGCTGGTCGCCGTCCTGACGGCGGGCGGTGCCTGGTGGGGCCTGGACAGCTACCGGCATCACCGCGCCTACTGCACCGCGGACCGGGAGCTGCGGCGTGCGGGCCAGGAGTGCATCGGCGTCACGGCCGAGGCGTATCCCTTCGCCTCGGACCTCGACGACATACTGGGCCTCATCGAGGACGAGAACGAGGCAGCGCGGACGTCGGGCAAGCCGGTGGTCAGCGTCGCCGTCGTCATGCCGTACACCGCGAAGAGCCCCGGCGCGGCCATGTCGCCGGACCTGATCCGGCACTCCCTCCAGGGCGCCTATGTCGCCCAGCGCGCCCACAACCACGGGCCCACCACCGGCGACACCGCCGTCCAGCTGCTCTTCGCCAACGTCGGCGAGGACCTGAGCCAGTGGAAGACCGTGACCGCCGCGCTGGCCGCCCGGGTCACGGGCGACGCGCCGGTCGTGGGCGCCATCGGATTCCCCAACAGCGACGAGGCCACGCTCGCCTCCGTGCGGGACGGCCTCGGACCAGCCCGGATCCCGGCGGTGAGCGCCGTGCTCAGCTCCCGCGACATGGAGGACCCCTACCTGTTCAAGGTCTCGCCCTCCACCGACCAGTTCGTCGACGCGCTCCAACGCTATGTGGGCGCCAACGGGGTCGACCGGAAGAACACGTTCATGATCGCCGACGACCGCGACGACAACTACGTGGCCAACCTCCGCCGGGCCTTCCGCCGGGAGTTCGGCGCGCAGTACGGCATCACCCCCGACGAGGTGGAACGGCGAACCGAGACCTACCAGGGCATCAAGGGGCCCTCGCAGGGCACCCCGCAGATCTTCCGGCGGGCCGTGGCCGCGATGTGCGCGGTCGACGCCCGCACGGTGTTCCTGGCGGGCCGCGACGCGGATCTGCCGCCCTTCCTGCAGACCATCGACCGCACCAGTTCCTGCGACCGGGGCCCGGACGACGAGCCGCTGCGCATCCTGCGCGTCAGCACCGGCCGCGACCCCGTCACCGGGGACACCGAGATGCGCCGGATCGCCGAACGCAACAACATCGAGATCGTGACCGCCGTCGCCGTCGACGCGCCCCGCTGGCGGGCAGGCGCGGACGGCGACGAGCAGGTCCCCAAGGCCTTCGCCCACTTCGCCGCGTCCTACGACGAGTACTTCGCCGAGGAGGGCTCCGACGCCCTCGACGACGGATACGCCGTGATGTACCACGACGCGCTCACCGCCGTGGGGACCGCCGTGGCAGCGGCCCGGGACAGCGAGATCGACGCCGTGACCCACAACGACGTCTACGACGAACTGCGCCGGGGCAGCCCTCTGGAGCACTGCGCCGCCACCTGCGTACCAGGTGCGAGCGGCGTCTTCACGTTCGCCGACGAGAGCGCCGGGGCGGATGCGAGTGCCGGGGACGAGCAGGTGGTGGGACTGTGGCCGGTGTGCAAGCCGGTGCCCATAGTGACCTTCCCGGTCGAACGCCGGGACAAGTCGCCGCTGTACCGGACCTATCAGGAACCGGGGGAGAACGCCTGCCCGCCGCCGTGAACCGGCTCAGAACTGCCGGAGAAAAGCCTGCCAGCCCTCGCGGGAGACGGTGACGGTGAGCAGGGGGCCGTCCTGCTGCTTGCTGTCGCGGACGGCTCGGCCGTTCCCGGACGTAGGGGCCACCTCCACGCAGTTGCTCTCTGCTCCGGAGTGCGACGACTTTCGGAAGGGGCCTACGACCTTGGTCACGATCAGTCCTTGGTACTCCGGCCGTACGTCCTCAGACCTTGATACTGCGCCGCACCCGGGCGATCACCTGCTGCGCCTCCGCGCCGTAGACGGCCGACACCGCGAGGGAGTCCCAGACGCACCGGTAGAGAGTGATCGTTTCAGCATCGTCGAGCCAGAGTTCAGCGTGCCAGTCCTCAAGCACGACGAGACGGTCGTCCAGCATGCAGAACGAGTTCGCCGGTGGAAGCCTTAGCGCGCGGTCCAACGGAATGACGCCGAGGCGGACCGTGTCCATGCCCACGAGGCCGAGCAGCCGATCCAGTTGTGCCACCAACACGCTCGGCGGACACACCTGAGCCCAAAGGGCTCCCTCCCACATGAGCAGCTTCAACTGCTTGCCCGGCTAGTACAGCCACTCCTGTCGCTTCATTCGGGCGCGCACCGCTTCCTCCGTGTCGCGCGGAGAGCGCCGGAGCTCCGTGTAGTGCTCGAATACGTGGCGGGCGTAGTCGGCGGTCTGCACCATGCCGCAGACAGTGCTGTTCTCCCACATGACCAGAGTCTGGGATTCCCGCACGAGGGTGTTCCACGTCTCCTGGACGGGTCCATGACCTGCCGCGAGCTGACGGCGCCAGGAGCGGATGTGGCTCTCAAAGCCCTTCAGCCGGGCGCGCAGTTCCGGGAGTACGGCGGGCTGTCCCACAGCCTCGGACCACGTCTTGAGGTCGTCATCCGTCGGCGTCTGCCTGCCGTTCTCCAGCTTGCTGACCTTCGACTGAGGCCATCCCAGCCGGCGGGCCAGTTCCGTACCGGTGAGCCGGCCGTCGGGGCCTTCGACGCGCAACTTCCGGAGTATGCGTCCCAGTTCCTCGCGCGCCCGCTGATAGTCCGTGCTCACCGGTACCCGTTCATGTCCCTACGTGTCGGCGTTCATCTCGGCCGTGAACCGCTTCCACGGTACGGCGTGGTGCCAGGCAGCTTCCCGGATCATGCAGCAGCGCACCACCTCTGAAGGTTCCGTGATCAGGTCCACGTGAGTGAGTTCGTCATCCTGGTCGAACTGCAGGAGCGCGACAAGACGGCTGTCGAACAACCAGAAGTCCTCGGCCGGCAGGCGAAGGCGATCGGCATCGGTCCGCCACACGTTCCGGATGTCCTCGCCGAAGCCGATGTTCCCCTTGGCGCAGTTGAGGAGGTAGCGCTGCCCGGGTGTGGCGGGCTGGTCCACAAGGCGCACGCGTTCCATGCGCTTACCCTGTTCGGTCTGCGCACGGATCGTGTCGCGGAACCAACTGACCTCCGGGGCGTCCGCCCAGTCGTCGCCGACCTCCCCGGTGTCCACGAACTGCTGCCAACGGTCGTTCTTCTCATCGCTGGCGTACCGTCGGCGGGTCTCCAACCGCCACGCGCTGTGCTCGAACTTGCCGAACAGGTCGCCGAACTCGTCCAGATCGATCGTCCGTACCTGCCGCGTCCGCTCCTTCGGCGTCCAGTCCACCAGCAGATCACGCGGGACCACCACCGCGACCTCGCCCGCCGAGAGGTGCTGGAGCTGCGCGAGGTCGCCCTGATCAGTGAGCGGGGGACCGTGCACGATCACCTCGCCGGTGTCCAAGTCCTCGTGCACGGACGGGCATCCGGTGACTCCACTGCCCGTCCCGTTGAACCGTAACCTGCGCGCCACGTATCTCCGCCTTTCGCTCGTTGACGTTGCCTGCGCATCCCAGCGTGGCGACTGCATTAGGTGAATGTCCAAGCATTCAGAGTGACGATGAGAGAATAATGAAGAATATTCTCCCCATGCCTCCCGGCTGCCTCCCTACGGTCGTCCCCTAGCCACACCGACCAGGAAGGGACAGCAATGCCGCACCGAAACGACCTGTACCGACTCGACCTCTCCGACGCCTCGTTCGCGACGGCGTGCGGCGGCAACACCCACCCCGACGGCGAGTCCTGCGTCACCCTCGCCCGTATCGGCAGTGACGCCTGGGCCCTCGGGGACAGCAAGCGGCCGGACGCCGAGCCGCTTCGGTTCACGACCGAGGAGCTGAGCGTCGCCGGGATCGACCCGACGCAGTTCGGGCTGGCGCTCTGATCCCGGAGATCCCAGAACCGCAGGCCCCTTCCCGGCTGCTCCGGCCGGGGAGGGCACCCCGAACGACCGAAGGACACCCGGTGCGACACCTGCATCACCACGGTTACATCTGGGTCGGCCCCAAGTCCCGCTTCGACCAGGAGGCCCTGCGGCGCCCGCCACATCCCGAGCCGCCGCCCGCCGGAAGCCGGCCGGAGCTGGTCCAGCGGTATCGCGAGGTGGCCGCCGAGTTCCCGTCCTGCGACCTGCCCCCGCTGGAAACGCGGAATTGGCTGCGCAAGCCGCCCGTACGGGTGCGCGGCACCTGGTCCGACGCTCGGGACGCCGCAGCATGGCTCCGTGAACGCCTGACCGAGTACGCTCCCCGCTTCCTGTCCGACGCTCAGCGTGACGCGTGCCGTCTGTCCGCCCTCATCACCTCGGCGGAGGCACGGCTGCGGTGGGGCGGAGACCTGTCGCTGGGCCACTACCTCGAACGCCCGACGTTTCTCTCCCTAGCCCTGGTGGCCTGCTCCTCGGAGGACGCATCTCCTGCTCCTCCCTGCCCCATGCCGTGAACGGGGCGGCGGCCCGCCGCGCTACATCGGTTCGACGAGGGCAACCCGCCGTTCGGGCCGCGGGTCAGCCCCCAGGCTCATCCAGTACTCCGTCCCACGAACGATTTGCCCGTCGCGGACGGTCCAGAACGACGCTGCGCGGAAGGCGCCGAGACTGTCGTGCGGCACTTCCACCTCGGAGACGACCTCGTCGCCGTCGGCCACCACCTTGAGCACCCGAATCGACCAGCCTTCCGGGTATTCACGGTTCACCGCGACGAAGTTCCCCCGGCCGACGATGCGTTCGAGGCTGATCGGCCACTCGACAACGACATCCTCGGCGATCAACCCGGCGACGCCCGCCCAGTCACGGGCCTGGATCCGTTCCCACAGTGTCTCGATGGCCTTTGACGATTCCGTCGGTGGAGCCTTTCACACCGGTCTGACAAGAGCCTCGTCAACGGCAAGTCGGTCGTTCCTCAGGCCAGCCCCGCCCCGATGGCGCGCCGGACGGCGTCCGCGCGGTCGCGGATGTGGGCCTTGGCGAACAGGTTGTTGATGTGGGTCTTGACCGTGGCCTCGCTGATGAAGAGCTTCTCGGCGATTCCCCGGTTCGACAGGCCCTGGCCGATCAGGGTGAGGACCTCGCGTTCGCGGGGTGTGAGGTCGTCCGGCAGGGGGTGCCCTGCCGCCCCGCCGGGGGCGGGCGCCGCCTTCGTCCTGGCCGTGGCGAGCAGGCGGTTCTGGACCTCGCGGTCGAGTACGGACTGGCCCGCGCCGGCGGCCCGGATCGCCCGGATGATGTCCTGGCGTCCCGCGTTCTTGGTCAGGTAGCCGCGGGCTCCCGCGCCGAGCGCGCCCAGGATCGACTCGTCGTCGGCGAAGGTGGTCAGGACGACCACCGCGACCTCCGGGTGCTCCTCGGTGAGGCGGCGGGTCGTCTCGATGCCGTCCAGCACGGGCATCCGCAGGTCCATCAGCACCACGTCGACCTGCCCGGCGGCCACCGCCGCCAGTACCTCGCCACCGTCCGCGGCCGCCGCGACGACGTCGATGTCGTCGGCCAGTCCGAGCACCGCGGCGAGCGGCTCCCGCACCGCGGCCTGGTCGTCGGCGACGATCACCCTCAAACGCGCCTGATTCTCGATCTGTTCACTCATCCCGGTATCACCGCTTCCACCAGCCAGCCGCCCTGGTCCTGCCCCTCGGTGACCGGCCCCGCGCTGACGCTTCCGCCCAGCAGGGCGACGCGCTCGCGCATGCCGATCAGCCCCATTCCGCTGCCGACGCCCGGGGTCACCGCACGGGTGGCGGGCCGGTTGCGGATCCTCAGTGTGATCGACGACGCGGCGAACGTCAGCTCCACCTCGACCTTTCCGCCGGGAGCGTGCCGGGCCGCGTTGGTCAGGGCCTCCTGAGCGATCCTCAGCAGGTTCTGCGTCACCTGGGCCGGTGCCTCCCGGACGGTGCCACGGACCGTGAGGGCGTCGTGGTGGCCCGACGACTCGGTCATCGCGGTCAGGCTCTCCAGCAGCGGCAGCGCGTCCTCGCGCAGCGCGTGCACGGTCCACTGCGCCTGCTTCAGGCTCTCCTTGACCAGGCCGTGGGCCTTGTCGTTGGCCTCCCTGACCTTCTCCAGGTCACCGGTGTCGAGCAGGGCGTCGGCCAGTTCCAACTGCATGTTGATCCCGGCGAGGGAGTGCGCGAGGACGTCGTGCACGTCCCGGGCGATCCGGCCGCGCTCGGTCAGCACCGCGGTCCGGGCCTCCGCGCGGGCCGCGCGTTCCGCCGACTCGGCGGCCGAGATCGCCGACCGTACGGCCCGGCGCTGGCTGCGGTTGATGATGCCGACGACGACCGGGAGGCCGGTGGCGAGACCGAGCCCCCAGGGCAGCTCCGGGTCTCCCGGTCCCAGGTCGAAGTACAGGACACCGCCGCTGAGCAGGGAGCACGTCGCCGCAAGCGTGAGAGCCCGCCGGGTTTCGAGGCGGTAGCCGATGTGCCCGGCGAGGAAGAAGGCGAACAGGTAGCTCGCGCCGCTGCCGCTGACCCCGATCAGCGCGACCGCCGCGAGGACGCCGATCGTGAGCCAGAGGAGCGCGAGGCGCGGGGGCACCCGGTGCTCGGGCAGGCCCCGGGCCAGCAGTGCCGCGGAGTTGAGCACGAAGAGGGCGACGACCGCCAGGCCCTGGCCGCTGAACCCCATGGGCCGGATCGTCAGGGCTCCTGCCACGACGACCGCGAGGCTCAGGCCCCACTGCACACGCGGGTCCTGACCGGGGACCGGCCGCGGAACGGGTGGCGCCTCCGCCCCTGGGCTCGGGGACGGAGGGTTCTCGGTGGCGGCGGACACCGGCCGAACATAGCGCACGGTCAGGCCGTACGGTCGAGGGCGGGCACGGCGGGAGCCACTGCCAGGCCCTCGGCCCCGGCCCTGGCGCGGCTGCGCAGGTAGATCGTGGCCACCCGGGTGACCACCTCGGTGACCGCCATCAGCACGAACGCCGTCACCCAGGCCTGGTCGCTCGTGATGTGGTGCGCGATGCTGAACCGCGCGACGTCGTCGGCGCCGCTGCCGTGCTCGACCCAGACCTGGAAGCCCATACGGGCGCCCATGCCCAGCACCCACAGGATCGCCGACACGGCGCCGGCCTTGATCATGAGGTGCCCGTCGAGTGCCCTGATCCGGGTGTAGACGCCGCCTGCGACGCCGAGCACGGCGCCCACGGCCGTCAAGGCCGCGATCAGCACCAGGTCGTTGCCCGCAGTCGGGACGGAGTCCAGGTACGAGTACGCCACGAAGGCGACGATCCCCAGCGGGATCAGGAAGGTCTTGCGGTCGAGCCGGCCTTCCCGCAACTGCCGGAAGACGACGAGAACGAGGGCGATGTCGGTGATCCACTCAGTCGTTGTCATGCCCTCAAGACTGCTCTGACCAGGCCCGCGGCACCTGGACCCATGGGTGGAACCGGGGGTGGAGTTCCGCCGCCGACTCGGCCTCCACCCCCGGTTCCACCCGGTCCTCCCGGAACGGTCCTACCGGCTCAGCCGCTGGAACCTCCGTACCGCCAGCGGCAGGAAGATCGCGGTCAGGACCACCGGCCACGCGGCCGCCATCAGCAGCGCGTGCTGCTCGACCCACGAGTCGCCGCCGCCGACCGGGGTGCCGAAGAGTTCGCGGGCGGCCGCCGCCGTGGACGAGATGGGGTTCCAGGCGGCCACCCAGCCCAGCCAGTCGGGCATGAGCTGCGGGGCGACGAAGATGCTGGAGATCATCGTCAGCGGGAAGGCGACCGCGAACAGTCCGCCCGCCGCCTCCGGGTTGGGGACCATCAGGCCGAGCCACACGCCGAGCCAGATCAGCGCGAACCGCAGCCACAGCAGCAGCCCGAACGCGGCCAGGAACCCCCAGCCGCCGTCCGGGCGCCAGCCCATGGCCAGCGCCGTCAGCATCAGGATCGTCAACTCGGCGCAGGCGACCACGAGATCGGTCACGCCACGTCCGGCGACCACCGCGGAGGAGGACATCGGCATGGAGCGGAACCGGTCGATGACGCCCTTGGTGGAGTCGTAGACGACGACGGTCGCGGTGTTGATGAAGCCGAACGCCATGGTCATCACGAACATGCCCGGCATCAGGAAGTCCTTGTAGTCCCCGCCGCCCGGCACCGTCATCGCGCTGCCGAAGACATACCCGTAGAGGAGGACGGAGAGGATCGGGAAGCCCAGCTGCCAGGCGATGTTGACGGGCTGGCGCTGGTAGTGGGTCAGGCCGCGGCGGACGATGTTGCCGCAGTCGGCGAGCATCCAGTACAGCCTCCCGCGCTCGAGCGGGGCCGTCGCCGGATAGGCGTCGAGGTCGAGGTCGAGGTCGAGGTCGAGGGCACTCATGCCGCCACCGCCTCCTTCTCCGCGCCCTCCGCGCCCTCCGCGCCCTCCGCGCCCTCCGCGCCCTCCGCGCCCTCCGCGCCCTCCGCGCTCGTACGGTGTCCGGTCAGGCGCAGGAACACGTCGTCGAGGCTCGGCCTGCGCAGTCCGATGTCCTCCACCGCGACGCCCTCGTCCTGTAGGGCGCGCGCCACCTCGGTCAGCGCGGACACCCGGTCGGTGACCGGGGCGTGCACCCGCAGCGTCTCCTCGTCGGCCTCGGGTTCGCCGTCGCAGACGCGGGCGACCACCTTGACCACCCTCGGGATCTCGGCCCGCTCGGCGACCACGACCTCGATCCGGTCCCCGCCGACCAGGTTCTTCAGCCCGTCCGGGGTGTCGTCCGCGATGGCGCGGCCCTGGTCGATGACGGTGATGCGGGAGGCCAGCCTGTCGGCCTCCTCCAGGTACTGCGTGGTCAGCAGCACGGTCGTGCCGCTCGCGACCAGCGCCCGCACCGAGTCCCAGACCTCGCCCCGGCTGCGGGGGTCCAGGCCCGTGGTCGGCTCGTCCAGGAACAGGACGGACGGGGCGAGGATCATCGACGCGGCCAGGTCCAGGCGCCGCCGCATGCCGCCGCTGTACTTGCCGACGCCCAGGTCGGCGGCGTCGGTCAGGTCGAACTGCTCCAGCAGCCCGACCGCCCGCGCACGGGCCCGCCTGCCGCCCAGGTGGAACAGGCGCCCGAACATCTCCAGGTTCTGCCGGCCGGTGAGCACCTCGTCCACGGCCGCGTACTGACCGGTGAGGCCGATCCGCGCCCGCACCTCGCGCGCCTGCCGGGCGACGTCCAGGCCGGCCACTTCAGCCCGCCCGCCGTCCAGCCGGACCAGCGTGGACAGGATGCGCACGGCGGTGGTCTTGCCGGCGCCGTTCGGCCCGAGCAGGCCGTGCACGGTGCCCTCGCGGACGGCCAGGTCGAAGCCGTCGAGGGCGCGCTTCTCGCCGTACCGCTTCTCCAGGGCCTCGGCCCGTACCGCGTGTCGCTCACTCATGGGTCCCCCTCTCACTGCCTATCGCCTACTCCCACTCCCACTCCCTAACTGAGTACACCGTACCCGATTACGCGTACACCGTACCCAGTTTTTCGGCGCGGACCTAGACTGACCCCATGGCAAGCGGTACGGAGACCAGTGGCAGCGGCGACATCGACCGCACGCTCGACCTGTTGTGGGACACCGGCAGGCGGCCCAGCCGGGGCCCCAAGCCCGGCCTGACGCCGGAACGGATCGTGGAGGCCGCCGTCGAGGTCGCGGACCGGGACGGGCTCGGCGCGGTCTCGATGCGCAGGATCGCCACCGAGCTGGGCACCGGCACGATGTCCCTGTACCGCTACGTCCCCGGCAAGGGCGAGCTGATCGACCTGATGCTGGACCGCGTGCAGCGGCCCTCCGAGGACCCCGCCGACCTCGGTGACCTCGGTGACGGCGACTGGCGCTCGGCACTCCACGCCCTCGGCCACGCCACGCTCGCCCTCTACCGCCGCCACACCTGGCTGCTGGAGGTCAACCAGTCCCGCCCGATCCTCGGCCCGGCCGCGCTGGACGGCATGGAGAAGGTGCTCGCCCGGATCAAGCCGATGGGCCTGACCGACCCCGAGCTGATCTCGGCGATCATCATGATCGACGGATACGTCGTCGGGGCCGCCCGCACGCAGGTGTTCCAGGAGGAGGCCGAGCGCACCTCCGGCCTGACGGACGCGCAGTTCTGGGCGGCGCAGGAGCCGGTGCTGGTGAAGGCCATGACGAGCGGGCGCTACCCGGTCCTGGCCTCCCTCTCCGAGGACGCCTTCGGCACCGGCTTCGACCACTTCGAGTTCGGGCTCCAGCGCATCCTGGACGGTCTTGAGGTGCTGGTGACCGCGCGGCGCGCGGCTGAGGGTGCGCCCTCAGCGCCGCCGGAACAGCCGGCGTAGGCCGAACAGCGCGACGAGCGCGAGGAGTCCGACCGTCCCGGCCTTGAGCGCCTTCCCGCCCAGGCCGTCGGACCCGTCGGAGCCCGAGGCGTCGGATCCGCCCCCTCCGCCACCCGGACCACCGCCGTCCTCCCCGGGCGCGTCCTCGGCCTTCACGGGGCTGTTGGCGCCCTCCATGCCGAGCAGCAGCTTCTTGCCGTCGGTGGTGTAGGTGACGGACTCGCCCTGCCCCAGGGGCACGCTGATCCGCCCCTTGCGCTGGATCTTCCCGCCGTTCCAGTCGTACCAGATGCCCCCGAGGTAGCCGCGCACGGCGAGTTGCCGCCCGTCCGGGGAGAAGGCGGCGTCCGTGGCCCAGAGGTCGACGGGGACGGTGGGCCGGAAGACGTTGGTGCCGGAGGCGGAGAGCTTCGCCGGGCCCTCGTAGAGATGTCCGCCGTCCTCGTTCTTGTCGATGATGTAGACCCGCCCGGTCTTGGGGTGGACCACCATCGACTCGGCGTCGCGGGCGCCGTCCGCGTACTTCACGACGTACTGCGTCGCCTTGACCGTCTGGTCCTTGAGTTCCTTCGGCTCGGGCAGTTCGTAGATCCACACGTACGGCCAGGTGCCGCCGAGGTTGTCCCCGAGGTCGCCGACGATGATCTTGTTGCCCGGTCCGACGGCGATCGCCTCGACGTCGCGGGGCGTGCCGACGCCGGAGAGCGCGACGCGGGCGACGGTCTTGCCGGTGGAGCCGTCCACGGCGTAGAGGTAGGGGCCGTTGTCCTGGTCGTTGTGCGTCCAGTAGATGCCGGGGTGCAGTTGGGAGGCCGCGAGGCCGCTGGACTCGGTGATGCGCGGGTCCTTGATCGTGAACCCGTCGCTCCCGGCGGGCCCGTCGTCGCCGTCCGACGCTGAGGCGGGCACGGCGAACGCGCCCACGAGAAGGGCCGAGGCGAGGAGGGCGAAGGGTCGGCGCATGCGCCAAGCCTGCCATCCCGCGCGGGCGTTCAGGACGGCGGTCACCCTGGGTGGTCGGGCTCACATCGCGCCGGCCAGGCCGATCGTCCATGATGAGCGGATGCTCAGGTTCATGTTCGTCGGTGACTCCATGACGATCGGGAGCGCCGGCGAACACACGTGGCGCTACCGGCTGTGGCAGCACCTGCGCGACTCCTACGGCCGCCCCTTCACGTTCGTCGGCCCGCGCGAGACCCTCCACGACCAGGTGACGGACGCCCCCACCTCGTACGCCTACGCCGACCCCGGCTTCCCCCGCGCCCACCTGGCCGGCTGGGGCGAGGGCTGGCACCACATGGCCCCGCTGATCGGCGAGACGGTACGGTCCTGCCGCGCGGACGTGCTCCTGGTCTCCCTGGGCCTGATCGACCTCGGCTTCTACACGAACGCGGAGCAGACCGCAGGCAACGTCAGCGCCTTCGTGGCGGAGGCGCGGTCGGCGAACCCGCGCGTGCGCGTGGCGGTGATGCCGGTGCTCCACAACATCCGGGTGGAGGCCGACACGACCTTCGCCGAGCAGGTCCACGGCTTCAACGACCGCCTCGCGAAGACCCTCGCCGACCTCGACGACCCGCGCTCCCCGCTGCTGCTCGTCCCGCGACCGGCGTCGTACGACTTCCACGCGGACACCTACGACGGCACGCACCCCAACGAGAGCGGCGAGCACAAGATCGCGGAGGCCTTCGCGGAGGCGATGGACGAGGAGTGGGGGCTCGGCGGGCCCTACTCCGCCTCCTCGTAGGCCACACATCTGGCATATGCGCGACCTCCCGTGTCCTGGTCGCCGTGCGTATCGTTGTACCGCGCGGCTGTACTCGTCGTTGGGGCAGCCGGGGAGGAGCGCCACGATGACCGTCGTAGACGACAGGATCGCCATGGCCGACATCAATGCTGAGCGCTTGGACGAGTGGTTCGAGCGGCTTGAACGGATGCCTGTCCCCGAAGGATTCAGGGCAGAGATCGTCGAGGGCACCGTTTACATGACACCGCAGCGCGGAACCCACTGGGAAATCATCTTCGAAATCGCCTCGGACATCCGGTTCCGTTTCGGAAGGCGCGCCAAGGTCCTCTCGGACGTCCGCATCGACTTCCCGGGCCACGAGAACGGCTTCTGCCCGGACGTGGTGAAGATGCGCGACGGCGTGAAGGCGGACGACACGGGCCACTGGCGCCACGAGGACGTCGAGTTCGTCGCCGAGGTCATCTCCCAAGGCACCGCCGCCAACGACTACGGCCCAAAGAGGCTCGCGTACGCCGAAGCCGAGGTCCCCCTCTACCTCATCGCCGACCCGTACCAGGGCCGCTGCCACATCTTCACGCACCCCAAGGACGGCGACTACACGACCGAGACCAGGGTCGCCTTCGGGCAGGAGCTGGATCTCACCGACACCGTCCTCGGCCTCACCCTCAGGACCGACACCTTCCCCCGCGACTGACCACCCGCCGCCCGCCCCCGCTTGCCTGGAGTGCACTCCAAGTCGTTGGCTTGGGGACCATGAAGTACACGCAGCTGGGACGCACAGGACTCAAGGTCAGCCGGCTCGTCCTCGGGACGATGAACTTCGGTCCGCAGACCGACGAGGCCGACAGCCACGCGATCATGGACGCGGCGCTGGACGCCGGTATCAACTTCTTCGACACCGCCAACGTGTACGGCTGGGGCGAGAACAAGGGCCGTACCGAGGAGATCATCGGCAACTGGTTCGCCAAGGGCGGCGACCGGCGCGACAAGACCGTCATCGCCACCAAGGTGTACGGCAACATGGCCGCCGACGGCGAGGCGTGGCCCAACCACGACAAGCTGTCCGCCGTGAACATCCGGCGTGCGGTCGACGCCAGCCTCAAGCGGCTGCGGACCGACCACATCGACCTGTACCAGTTCCACCACATCGACCGTTCCACCGGGTTCGACGAGATCTGGCAGGCCGTCGACACCCTGGTCCAGCAGGGCAAGGTGCTCTACGCCGGGTCCTCGAACTTCCCCGGATACAAGATCGCCCAGGCCAACGAGACCGCCGCCCGGCGCGGCGGGACCATCGGTCTGGTCAGCGAGCAGTGCCTGTACAACCTGGCCGAGCGCCGTGCCGAGATGGAGGTGATCCCGGCCGCGCAGGAGTACGGCCTCGGCGTCATCCCGTGGTCGCCGCTGAACGGCGGGCTGCTCGGCGGGGTCATCCGCAAGGAGGTCCAGGGCGGGCGGCGCGCCTCCGGGCGGGCGGCCGACACCCTGGCCGACCCCGCGGGCCGCGCGCGCATCCAGGCCTACGAGGACCTGCTCGACAAGCACGGCATCGAGCCCGGCGAGGCCGCGCTGGCGTGGCTGCTGACCCGGCCGGGCGTGACCGGCCCGATCGTGGGCCCGCGCACCGCCGAGCAGCTCGCGTCGGCGCTGCGGGCCGTGGAGCTGGAGCTGTCGGACGAACTGCTGACCGGGCTCGACGAGATCTTCCCGGGTCCGGGGCCGTCGCCGGAGGCGTTCGCCTGGTAGCACGGTGAGCGACGGTGGCGGCCGCCCACCGGCCACTCAGCCGAGGGCCGCCGCCATCGCCACCACGACGAGCATCAGCACGAGCACACCGGCCATGATCCGGTTACGGGTCTTCGGGTCCACGCCCCCGAGCCTAACCGGAGGCGCCGAGCGGGCTGCGGGCGACCGTCTCGTAACGGGGCTGCTCGCCCGGCACGCCGGAGTCCGGCAGGCGGCTGCGCACCAGCGCCAGCTCCGTCACGGCCCAGGTGGCGCCGGCGAAGCCCGCCAGCGCCTCGACGTAGGGCCGTGCGTCGAACGCCTCCCTGCTGCGGGCCAGGGTCAGGTGGGGCTTGTAGCGCCGGTGCTCCCCCATCTCGACGCCCGCCTTGCGCCCCGCCGACTCCGCGCGGTCCGCGAGCAGCCGCAGGGTCGCCAGACCGCCCTCGGCGCCCGCCCACAGCGCCCGCCCGCGCCCGAACCGGCCGCCGCCGCGCAGCGCCAGCTCGAAGGGCGCGGTGCGGTGGGCCGCCCGCTCCAGGCGGGCCGACAGGTCCGGCACGACGTCGTCCTCGACCTCGCCGTAGAAGGCGAGCGTGAGGTGCCACCCCGGACGGCCGGTCCAGCGCAGCCCGTCCGCACCCGGCAGCCCGCGCAGCACGGCCACCTCTGCGGCGAGGGCGGCGGTGACGTCCTCGGGGGGCAGCACGGCGGCGAACAGTCTCATGCCGGTCAGTCTCCCCCGGAGAACACGTGTACGTCCGCGCGTGTCCTGGTCACCGTGCGTATCGTTGTACCGCGCGGCTGCACTCGCGTCGGGGGCAGCCGGGGAGGAGCGCCACGATGACCGTCCTTGACGACAGGATCGAGATGGCCGAAGAGAGCACCGAGCTGACTCTGGACGTCATGTTCGAGTGGCTCGAGAAGATGCCCGTCCCCGAGGGATACAAGACCGAGATCGTCGGGGGTCACATCTTCATGACGCCACAGCGGGACACCCACTGGGACATCATTCTGGACATCATCGAGCAGCTGCGCGCGAGGTACCCGCGCAAGCGCGTGAAGTCCGACGTCCGTATGGACTACCCGGGGTATCTCAACGGCTTCGCGTCCGATGTCGTGGCCCTGGCCGAAGGGGCCCGGAAGGACGAGAAGGGCCACTGGCGCCCCGAGGACGTCGAGTTCATTGCCGAGGTCATCTCCCGGAGCACGGCCGGCAACGACCACGGCCCCAAGAAGGACGCCTATGCCGCCGCCGACGTCCCGGTGTATCTGATCGTGGATCCCTACGCCGGGGAGTGGCGCCTGCACACCTTGCCGGAGGAGGGCAAATACCACGCGTGCGTCAGCTTCGGCTTCGGCGAGGACGTCGACATGACCGGCACCGTCGTCGGTCTCACCCTCAAGACCGACGACTTCCCCCGCAACTGACCGGACCCCTGGATTTCCGCCTCTACGCCGCCGGCGCCAGCGCCTCCCGCCGCTCCCGCGGTACGAACCGCACCTGCGGATGCCCCCGGTGCCAGCCGACCGACAGCCGCAGGTTGCCGACGCGGGCCAGGACCAGGCCGATGACGAGCGCGGCGGTGGCGGCCACCGCGCCGCCCGCGGCGAAGCCCACCCGGGCGCCGTAGGTGTCGGTGACCCAGCCGACGGCCGGGGCGCCGACCGGGGAGCCGCCGAGGAAGACCATCATGTAAAGGGCCATCACGCGGCCCCGCATGGCCGGGTCGGTGGACATCTGGATGCTGGTGTTGGCGGTGACGTTGACCGTCATGCTGAAGACGCCGATCGGGACCATCAGCAGCGCGAAGAGCCACAGCTCGGGTGCGATCGACGCCACGATCTCCAGGGCGCCGAAGCCGAGGGCCGCCGCGATCAGTACGCGCAGGCGGGCCGTGCCGCGCCGGGCGGCCAGCAGGGCGCCGGCGAGTGAGCCGACGGCCATGAGGGTGTTGAAGAGGCTGTACGCGCCTGCCCCGGCGTCGAAGACGTCGTCGGCGAAGGCGGACAGGAAGACCGGGAAGTTGAAGCCGAAGGTGCCGATGAACCCGACCAGGGTGATCGTCCAGATCAGCTCGGGGCGCCCGGCGACGTAGTGCAGGCCCTCGCGGAGCTGTCCCTTGCCGCGCGGGGCGCGCTGGACGGCGTGCAGTTCACGGGCGCGCATCAGCAGCAGGCAGCTGAGCGGCGCGACGAAGGACAGGCCGTTGGCGAGGAAGGCCCAGCCGGTGCCCACACCGGTGATCATCAGGCCGGCGACGGCGGGGCCGACCAGGCGGGCCGACTGGAAGTTGGCCGAGTTCATGCTGACCGCGTTCTGCAGCTGGTCGCGGCCGACCAGCTCGGAGACGAAGGTCTGGCGGGCCGGGTTGTCCATGACGGTGGCCAGGCCCATCGCGAAGGCGGCGACGTAGACGTGCCAGACCTGGACGTGGCCGCTCAGGGTGAGCACGGCGAGGGCGAGCGCGGTCAGGCCCATCGCGGACTGGGTGACCAGCAGCGTGGGCCGCTTGCGCAGGCGGTCGACGAGGACACCGCCGTAGAGGCCGAAGAGGAGCATCGGCAGGAACTGCAGGGCGGTGGTGATACCGACGGCGGCCGAGGAGCCGGTGAGGCTGAGCACCAGCCAGTCCTGGGCGATGCGCTGCATCCAGGTGCCGATGTTCGAGACGACCTGGCCCATGAAGAACAGGCGGTAGTTCCTGACCTTCAGGGAGGAGAACATCGAGGTCTTGCGAAGGGCGTCGGGGGTGGTCGGATCGTCGTGGCCGTCAGGTGCGGGGGCGGAAGCTGCTCCGGATCCCGTACTCAAAAGGGTTCGCCTCCTCGCGAAAACTGCTTACCGGTGTGCGAGCTTCTCCAGCACGGGGGCGGCGGCGCGCAGTTTCGCCCACTCGTCCTCGTCGAGACCCTCGACCAGCGTGGCCAGGAACGCGTTCCGCTTGCGACGGCTCTCGTCGAGCATGACCACGGCCTGCTCGGTCTGCGTCACGACCTTCTGGCGCCGGTCCTCGGGATGCGGCTCGAGACGGACCAGGCCCTTCGCCTCCAGCAGCGCCACGATGCGGGTCATCGAGGGCGGCTGGACGTGTTCCTTGCGGGCCAGCTCGCCCGGGGTCGCGCTGCCGCAGAGGGAAAGGGTGCCCAGCACCGACATCTCGGTGGGGCTGAGCGACTCGTCGACGCGCTGATGCTTGAGCCGACGGGACAACCGCATCACGGCAGAGCGCAGGGAGTTCACGGCGGCGGCGTCGTCGCCATGCTTGAGGTCCGGCATGTTCCTTAGCGTAACTCATTAGTCTGGCGAAGTACTACCGCACAACCGCCCGCGTTCCCGTGACGCCCGCCACTGAAACCCACAGTTCACCCGTACGAGTGAGTCGTTTCCGGAAATCGGAGCATCACCCGGTCGGCGCGGGCGACCCTCGTACCCATGGGGACCAGCGTGCTCAGCCTGCGGATGGACGGGGAGCTGCTCGACCGGCTCCGGGATCATGCGGCGAAAAGAGGAATGAGCGTCCAGGACTATGTCGTCCGGACGCTCATTCGCGATGACTTCGACGAGCGGTTCCAGTCCGCCGTGGAGGAGACGGAACGGTTCTACGGGGTCCCGTGAGCGTGCCCCGCGGGCCTCACGTCAGGCCGAGGGCGGGCATCAGGTAGTAGAAGGTGAAGACCACCGACACCACGTGCATCGCCACCGGGACCTCGCGGCCCCGCCCGGCCGCCAGGCGCAGCACCGAGAAGGTGATGAAGCCCATGCCGATGCCGTTGGTGATCGAGTAGGTGAACGGCATCATCAGCATCGTCACGAAGGCCGGGATGGCGATCGTGAAGTCGGACCAGTCGATCTCCCTGATCGAGCCGGCCAGGATCAGGAAGCCGACCGCGATCAGCGCCGGGGTGGCCGCCTGGGACGGGACCATGGTGGCGACCGGCGTGAGGAAGAGCGCCAGGGCGAAGAGACCGCCGGTGACGAGGTTGGCGAAGCCGGTGCGGGCGCCCTCGCCGACGCCTGCCGTGGACTCCACGAAGCAGGTCGTGGCCGAGGCGGAACTGGCACCGCCCGCGGCGACCGCGATGCCGTCGACGAACAGGACCTTGTTGATGCCCGGCATCTGGCCCTCGCCGTCGGTCAGCTTCGCCTCGTCGCCGACGCCCATGATCGTGCCCATCGCGTCGAAGAAGCACGACAGCAGCACGGTGAAGACGAACAGCACCCCGGTCAGGACGCCGACCTTGTCGAACCCGCCGAACAGGCTGACCTCTCCCACCAGCCCGAAGTCGGGCGTGGCGACCGGGTTGCCGGGCCACTCCGGGGTCGTCAGACCCCAGGACGGGATGTCGGTGACGGCGTTGACGATCAGCGCGATCACGGTCATCACGACGATCGAGATGAGGATGGCGCCCGGGGTCCTGCGGACGATCAGCGCGAGGGTCAGCAGCACGCCGAGGACGAAGATCAGCACCGGCCAGCCGTGCAGATGACCGCCGGTGCCCAGCTGGAGCGGCACGGTCGTCTCGGCCGCGTCGGGGATCCGGGTGACGAAGCCGGAGTCGACGAGTCCGACGATCATGACGAACAGGCCGATACCGATGGAGATGGCCTTGCGCAGGCCGTAGGGCACGGCGTTCATCACGCGCTCACGCAGGCCGGTGGCGACCAGCAGCATGACGATGAAACCGGCCAGCACCACCATGCCCATGGCGTCCGGCCAGGACATCCGCGGGGCGAGCTGGAGGGCGACGACGGAGTTCACGCCGAGGCCGGCGGCCAGCGCGATCGGGACGTTGCCGATGACGCCCATCAGGAGCGTGGTGAAGGCCGCCGTCAGCGCGGTCGCGGTGACCAGCTGACCGTTGTCGAGCTGGTGGCCGTACATGTCCTTCGCGCTGCCGAGGATGATCGGGTTCAGCACGATGATGTAGGCCATCGCGAAGAAGGTGGCGAAGCCGCCGCGGATCTCGCGGGGCAGGGTGCTGCCGCGCTCGGAGATCCTGAAGTAGCGGTCGAGGCCGTTCTGCGGGGGCCGCCGGTCTTCCGGCGACTCGGGGGACGGGGGAACCTTGGCGGAGGCCGAGGTGGGCATGCGAGGACCTCATCACCAACAGGTTCCCCCACGGCCTTGTTGGTGTTTCCTACGAATGAAAGTGGTCAGAGACAAACGGGTTCAGTATGAACGTATGAGCCACCCAGCGCTATCTCCGCGCGTAGACCCCGAGGGCGCCGCGGCGTCAACCCGTTCGCACCCGCCTCGTAAGCTGTACGCATGACGAAGTGGACACCCACGCACGAGGCGCCGGAGCCCCTGGAGGGCCCCGTGGTTCCGACGATCATCGGCGGTACCGTCCTCTGGTTCGTCCTCTTCCTGGTGCAGCTGCCCTTCTACGGCTGGTTCGACGACCACGGACACACCTGGTGGGTGTGGACCTGCCTGGCCGGCGCCGGCCTCGGTCTGATCGGCATCTGGTACGTCCGGGGGCGCGACGCCGCGATCAAGCGGGACTCCGCCGCACCGGAGCCGCGGGCGGATGGGCCCACCGCGTCGTAGTACCGGCCCACCGCACAGGACGGCCCACCGCGTAGTACCAGGGCAGCACACCGGGTCCGCCCTTCTCGTACCCAGGTCGGATCTTCCCCGCATTCGGCGGGTGAAGCCGTAAAACCGCACGTACCGTCGAATCCATGACGCATCTCGACGCGGGCAGACTCGGCCCCGCGCACCCCCTCGACGCGCCTTCGCCCACGGCCGGGCTCACGGCGGCCGGGGTCGCCGAACGGATCTCGCGCGGTCAGGTCAACGACGTGCCGGTGCGCAGCAGTCGCTCACTGGCCGACATCGTCCGCGCCAACGTCTTCACCCGGTTCAACGCGATCATCGGCGTGCTCTGGGTGATCATGCTGGTCGTCGCGCCGATCCAGGACAGCCTGTTCGGCTTCGTGATCCTCGCCAACACCGGCATCGGCATCGTCCAGGAGTGGCGCGCGAAGAAGACCCTCGACTCGCTGGCCCTGATCGGCGAGGTCCGGCCGACGGTGCGCCGGGACGGGAAGGCCGCCGAGGTCGGTACGTCCGAGATCGTGCTGGACGACGTCATCGAGATCGGTCCCGGGGACAAGGTCGTCGTCGACGGGGTGTGCGTCGAGGCGGACGGGCTGGAGATCGACGAGTCGCTGCTGACCGGTGAGGCCGACCCGGTCGTCAAGCAGCCCGGTGACCAGGTCATGTCCGGCAGCTTCGTGGTCGCGGGCGGCGGCGCGTTCCGGGCGACCAAGGTGGGGCGCGAGGCGTACGCGGCGCAGCTCGCCGAGGAGGCCTCCCGCTTCACGCTGGTCCAGTCCGAGCTGCGCTCCGGCATCTCCACGATCCTCAAGTACGTCACGTGGATGATGGTCCCGACCGCGATCGGCCTGATCCTCAGCCAGCTGCTCGCCAAGGACAACGAGCTGGACGACTCCATCGCGCGGACGGTCGGCGGCATCGTCCCGATGGTCCCGGAGGGCCTGGTCCTGCTCACCTCCGTCGCCTTCGCGATCGGTGTCGTCCGGCTCGGCCGCAAGCAGTGCCTCGTCCAGGAGCTGCCCGCCATCGAGGGCCTGGCCCGCGTCGACACCGTCTGCCTGGACAAGACCGGCACCCTCACCGAGGGCGGCATGGACGTCACCGAACTGCGCGTGCTCGACGGCTCGGACGAGCGTTACGTCCGTACGGTGCTCGGTGCCCTCGGCGCGTCCGACCCGCGCCCGAACGCCTCCCTGAAGGCGATCATCGACGCCTACCCGGCGGACGCGCACTGGCATTGCTCCGAGTCGCTGCCCTTCTCCTCCGCCCGCAAGTACAGCGGCGCCACCCTCGACGAGGGCAACGAGGGCGACGGCACCACCCGTACGTGGCTGCTGGGCGCCCCGGACGTGCTGCTGGCCGAGGACGACCCCGCGCTCGCCGAGACCGGGCGGCTCAACGAGCAGGGTCTGCGAGTCCTGCTGCTGGCCCGCACCGCCCGAGGACTGGACGACCCCGAGGTGGCCGCCGGCGTCGAGCCCACCGCCCTGGTCGTCCTGGAGCAGCGGCTGCGCCCGGACGCCGCCGACACCCTGCGCTACTTCGCCGAGCAGGACGTCCGCGCCAAGGTCATCTCCGGGGACAACGCGGTCTCGGTCGGCGCGGTGGCCGCCAAGCTGGGGCTGTCCGGCGCCACCGTCGACGCGCGCCGGCTGCCCGCCGAGCGGGAGGGGATGGCCGAGGCGCTCGACAGGGGGACGGTCTTCGGACGGGTCACCCCGCAGCAGAAGCGGGAGATGGTGGGCGCCCTCCAGTCCAGCGGCCACACGGTCGCGATGACCGGCGACGGCGTGAACGACGTCCTGGCGCTCAAGGACGCCGACATCGGCGTGGCGATGGGTTCGGGCTCGGAGGCGACGCGGGCGGTCGCGCAGATCGTGCTGCTCAACAACAGCTTCGCCACGCTGCCGTCGGTGGTGGCCGAGGGCCGCCGGGTCATCGGCAACATCACGCGCGTGGCGACCCTGTTCCTGGTCAAGACCGTGTACTCGGTGCTGCTGGCGATCCTGGTGGTCTGCTCGCAGGTCGAGTACCCGTTCCTGCCCCGCCACCTCACCCTGCTCTCGACGCTCACCATCGGCGTCCCCGCCTTCTTCCTGGCCCTCGCCCCGAACAAGGAACGGGCCAGGCCGCACTTCGTACGGCGCGTGATGCGGTACGCGATCCCGGGCGGGGTGGTGGCCGGCGCGGCGACCTTCGTGACGTACCTCGTCGCGCGGAACCACTACTCCGGTCCTCACGCGCTGGACGCGGAGACGAGCGCGGCGACGCTGACGCTGTTCCTGATCTCGATGTGGGTGCTGGCCATCATCGCCCGCCCCTACACCTGGTGGCGCGTGCTCCTGGTGGCGGCGATGGGCCTCGCCTTCGTGGTGGTGCTGGTGGTGCCGTGGCTGCAGGACTTCTTCGCGCTGAAGCTGGTGGGTGTCACGATGCCGTGGACCGCCGTCGGCATCGCGGTGGGGGCGGCGGCCGTCCTGGAACTCCTGTGGAGGTGGGTCGACCGCCGCTTTCCCGCGTAGCGGGCTACTTCACGTCGACGAAGTCGGCGCCCGAGGTGACCGCCGCGGCGGCCGAGTTGCCGGCGAAGACGTAGCGGTAGTAGCCGTCCGCGGTCGCCTTGACGGTGGTGCTCAGCTTGCCCGCCGAGCTGGTCTTGACGGTCTTCAGCTTGGTGTAGGCCTTGGCGCCCTTCTTGAGGTACTGGAGCTGTACCGACTGGCCGCTGTACGCCCCGTACTTGAGGGTCTCCCAGTTGGCGCGGGTGAGCTTGCCGGTGACCGTGAGGGTCTTGCCCTTCTTCACCGGCTCCGGCGCGGCGTTGGTCGTCAGGGCGGCGGCGCGCTGGAACTTGAACGAGCCGGCCTTGGCCTTCCAGACGAAGTCGCCGTCCTTGGCGTCGATCCACGCGTCGACGTACCAGGTGCCGGCCATCGTGTTGCCGAGGTAGTCCGTCCGCGGGTCGATCTTCACCGAGCCGGTGCAGGTCGAGGTGGTGGCGTTGACCTTCTTGCAGGACGGCTTGCCCGTCGACTCGAAGCCGTATCCCGGGCCCTTGAGCACGAAGGAGTCGGCGCCCAGGATGCCGGAGTTGTCGGTGGCCGTCACGCTGACCGAGATGGTCTTGGGGGTGCCGGTGCCGATGGCGGCCTTGTTGTCGCCGTCCACGACGACCTTGGTGATCCGGGTGTCGCCGGTCCCGCCGTCGGCCTGCGCGGCCGGGACGGCGAGGGCGGTCAGGGCCAGGGCACCGGTGGCGGCTGCCGCCAGGACTCGTATGCGCATGTGTTCCCCACGTGGAGACAAGGGGCCCCGGCGGTCGTCACCGCGCCGGGCCCGGAGGGTCATGAGTCTGCTGACTCGCCTCATAGATCCACGACGCGGTGCGATGGTTGTACGGGACGTGAAGGAAATGTGCACACACCTTCACATCCGGTCGGTTCAGTCGAACCAGCGGTCCCTGGCCAGCTCCTCGGTGCGGGACTCGTCCTCCAGCAGCGCCGCCACCTCGAAGCGGCGCGGCCACTGCCCGGCCGCCCAGGCGAGGCCCGCGGCCACGCCTTCCAGCGTTGCCGCGTGCAGCGCACCGTCGTCCGTCAGCCGCCAGTCGATCTCGACGCCGTCGACGACCAGTTCCTCGTGCTCCACGTAGGAGGCGGGGGTACGCGCGCCCAGCAGCACCCGCACCGGCTCCGGTACGTCGTGCTCGGTGCCCTCGGAGTCGATGCGGCCGGTGACGGACTCGCTCAGCCGCCGTACCTGGAACAGCTCCGCCAGCTCGGCGGCCCGGGCCGGCCGGACGGGCAGCAGCGGCATGCCGGACGTGAAGGGCAGCAGGTCCGGCGAGTCGACGACCACGGCGTCGGCGGCGTCCACCACCTCCACCCGGCCGTCGACCACGGCCCGCACCTCGTCCGGCAGGGTGACCCGGTCCGGGTCCAGTTCGGCCAGCGCCCCGTACAGGGCGTGCAGTTGGGCCGCCGCGACCGGTCGGTCGGGGTCGGCGAGGCGGCCGAGGAGTTCGGCCGCGCCGCCGGGCTCGTCGAGGAGGGCGGCGACCGAGGTGCGCACGCCCAGGGCCCGCAGCACCTGCTCGTCCTCGAAGCCGCTCGCGTCGGCCTCCTCGTACAGGCCCCGCAGCAGCGGGTCGCCGCCCGCCGCGCGCAGACCGGCCGGGCGGCGTCCGCCGAGCACCGGGTGCCCGCGCAGCCACCACGCGGTGTACGGCCGTACGACCTCGTGGGTGCCGTCGGGCAGCAGGACGCGCACCGGCTGCACGAGCGCGTCGCGCAGGGGCGGCCGGGACAGCAGGGCGAGGGCCTCGGGCCACCGGTCGTCGTCCACGAGGTCGAGGTCGCGCACGGCGACGATCTCGGTGGCGACCGGCGGGACGGGGCTGTCCGGGAAGCGGTCGAGGACGTCCTCGCTCCACACGTCCACGGCGTCCAGCAGTCCCGCGTCGTCCGGCTCGGCGAAGTCCCCCTCGCGGGGCTCCAGTTCGTCGGGGTCCAGGACGACGTCGGTGGCGCGGACGAGCGCGAAGGTGACGAGCACGCCGCAGGCGGCCAGCGGCTCGGTCCCCCACTTCTCGGCCAGCTCGGCGTCCACTGCGGCGAGTTCGTCCTCGCGCATGACCTGGGCGAACGGGCTGCCGGGGAAGACGAGTTCGCCCGCCGGGGAGAGTTCGCCGTCCTCGTCGGGCAGGGCGAGCGCGCCCAGCCAGGGCTCCTCGCCGGGGTCGAGTCCCGCGTCGCGGACCAGGCCGAGGACGGTGTCGGCCAGCTCCTCGGCGTCAAGGGCGTCCTCCTCCCAGTTCGCGGCGTACTCGTCGTCCAGGGAGGCGGCGACGGCGGCCCGGACCTGCGGGGTGGTGAGCACGGCACGCGGGGTGGCCGGCAGGGCGCCGAGCTTCTCCAGCAGCGGGTGCACGGCGTCCGGGTGGGCGACCTTCAGGCCGAGCCTGGTGAGGACCTCCGGGTCCAGCGAGGCGGCGTCCGGGGAGGGCAGCAGCACCTGCCGGGGTCCGATGGTCGTCCGGCCGTCGGCAAGAGGCACTGGCAGCCCGGACAGCCGGTCGGGGTCGACTCCGGCGAGGCTGTCGTAGAGCCGCCACCACCAGCCGGGCGCCTTCTCCAGACCCGCCAGCCGGTCGACCGCGTCGGTCAGCGGCACCCGGGCCACGCCCAGCGTGCGCAGTTCGGGGCGGCGTTCGAGACCGGCGGGCAGCAGCGTCGGCAGCACCTCGGCCAGCACCCGCACGGTGTCGGCGCCCGCGCCCTCCACCACCTCGGCGTCGCGCGGCCGCAGCGACTCCGGAAGATCGTCCTCCGCGTCCCCGCCCCCGGAGGGCAGGGCGGGCGGCAGGAAGGAGGTACGCGGCAGCCGGTCGAGGATCGCCTGCCGCAGCGCGCCGTCCAGTTCACCCCGGCCCAGCGCCCCCGGCACCAGGTCGATGAGGCCGGCGCCGACCGGCCGCCAGTCGGCGAGCAGCCCGGCGTAGGCGTCGGCCGCCCGCTCCGTCAGGAAGTCGGTCAGCGGGCCGGGCGCGGTGTGCCGGCGGGTGGTGTCCAGCGGGAACGACGCGATGAGCAGGGCGGGCACGCCGAGGGGCTCGTCGCTGGGCGTCGGGGCGTGCACGACGGGGCTGGTGCGGGGGCGCGCGGGAGCGCCGTCGGCGTCGACGGGCACCGCCCACAGCACGGACCAGTGGGGCCGCAGCCGCTCCTCCACCGGCCGGTCGGCGAGCAGGTCGGGGGTGAGGGGCCCGTGTGCGGCGGCGGTGCGCCAGCGGGTGACGCCCTCGCTGGAGTCCTCGACGACGGTCAGCGAGTCCTCGGTGCGACGGGAGAGGGTGCGCACCTCGTCCCCTGCCTCGACCACCACCTCCTCCAGGCCCGGCAGGGCGAGGAGCAGGGCGTCGTCCACGGCGTGCAGGAGCCGCTCGGCGAGATCGGCGGCGGCCGTGTCGCGCAGCGGGAGGATGACGGCGGTGTCGTACGGGTCGGGGGCGCTGCCCTCGGCGGGGAACGGCAGCCGCAGCAGCGGAACGTGTCCGTCGCGCCGCCGGATCTCGTCCCCGAGGCCGGGACTGTGCCGGGCGGTGTCCGCGGCCAGGTCACGGGCCTCGGCCAGCGACCAGCGCACCCCGCCGTGCCGGCCGACGACGGCGGGCTCGTCGGTGACGGCCAGGACGGCGGCGAAGCCGACCCCGAACCGGCCGACCGAGCCGTCCTCGGCGTCCCGCTTGGCGGAGGCGCGCAGCGTGGACAGCGACTCGACTCCGGTCGCGTCCAGCGCGGCGCCGGTGTTGGCGGCGACGAGGACACCGTCGCGCAGGGTCAGCCGGAGCCGGCCGGGCACACCGGCGCGGGCGGCGGCGTCGGCGGCGTTCTGCGCGAGCTCGACGACCAGCCGGTCGCGGTAGCCGCCGAGGACGAGGTCCTCCTCCGCGTTGGCGTCCTCACGGAACCGGGCCGGGCTCGTCGCCCAGGCGTCCAGCACCCCGCGCCGCAGACGTGCCGTACCGAACGGGTCCGCGCCCTCGGCGGCAGGCCGTACGAACATGCTCACGGTGACTCTCCTCATCGACGGACCACGAAGGTACCGCCCAAGCAGCCCGACCGGCGTTTGAGGACGAGGCCGTCAAGGCCGAAGGGGGGTCCGGGGGCGCAGCCCCCGGGGACGCGAGCCACCACGCACCCGCACCCGAGAACGCACCCGCCCCTACGAATGCCCCAGCTCCGCCGAGGCCACGTCCTCGGCCACCGGAACCGACCCCGAGTCCGCGGCCGGCCGCAGCGGGAACGGATCCACCCGCGTCTCGTCGATCACCGGCGGAGCCACCCGCGGCGGCTTCGGCATGACCGCCGCCTCGGAGTGCCCACCGCACCCGTAGGCCAGCGACACGACGTGGCCGTCGGCCGGGGAGAACTCGTTGGCGCACACCCCGAAGGCCTGCCCCAGCGAGCCGCCGATCCGGGCCAGGAAGCCGCAGCTGACGCAGGAGGCGGGGGCCGCCTGGGCCATCGCGGTCTTGGGGCCGTAGCCGTCCTCCCAGCGGTCGGCGGCGACGTGCAGGCCGTACCGGGACAGCACCCGGGTGCGGCGCAGGCCCAGTTCCTCGGCGACCGCCGAGATGGTGCCGCGGGCCGGGACGGTGGACAGCTCGGCGGGCGGGCCGGCCGTCACCTCGGCGTCCTCCGCCTCGACCAGGTCGGCCATCTCGTGGGAGACCGCGGAGTTCGGCGGCGGCTCGTCCTCGCCGGTCCAGCCGGGCTCGAGACGCAGGTCCTCCGCGTCCGTGGGCAGCAGGTCGCCGGGGCCCATGTCGCCGGGGCGCAGGCGCTCGCTCCACGGCACCCACTCGGGCGCGAGCAGGGCGTCGGGGCCGGGCAGCAGCACCGCCTCGTCCACCGTGACGATCTTGGCGCGGGAGGCGCGGGCCACGGTCACGGCCCAGCGCCAGCCCCGGTACCCCATCTCCTTGCAGGCGAAGTGGTGCGTGACGACCCGGTCGCCCTCCGACACCATGCCCTCGTGCTCGCCGACGACGCCGGGGTCGGCGGCCTCCTCGGCTGCGGCGCGGGCGAGGTCGACGGCCTCGGCGCACAGACGGTCAGGGGTGCGGCTTCGCGTTGTCGCTGCGCTCACAGGTATCGCTTCTCTCCATACGCCGTCTCACGAGTGCACCGCTGTGTGCGAGGGGGCGGACGGAGCGGACCTGTGGACCGCGTCGACGTCCGCGCCCGATCGCGCTCGGGCGCACCTACGTCATCCATTCTGCGGGATGGCCGTATGGCGCGCGGCCGAGAACGTTCGCCACGGCGCGCTAGGCACGCTACCTGCTCAGGTGCGCTGGGCCTACACCGACGGGAGTTTCGGCGGGGTACGGACCGGTGTTCCCGGGCGGTGTCACCCGACTCGATCACCGCCATACGTGCCGTATCGACGCTACAGCCGCCCCTCTCGGGGCACTATGACGGGGTGGCAGCCGCACGGACGGAGTTCAAGCGCGGGAGCCGGTGGCGCGGCCCCGGCTCCCGGTTCCGTGCCGTCGGCCGGGCCCTGCGCCTGCCGGTGACCGGCACCGCGCGCGGCATCCGCCGGGCGACCCACGCGCACGGCGCGGGCGAGTCGGGCCTCGGCAAGCTGATCGAGCTGCACGGGGTGAACGGCGCCGGTGACGTGATGATCACCGTCGCGCTCGCCTCCACCGTCTTCTTCTCCGTCCCCACCGACGAGGCGCGCGGCCGGGTCGCGCTGTACCTGGCCATCACCATGGCCCCGTTCACGCTCCTCGCGCCGGTGATCGGCCCGATCCTGGACCGGCTGCCGCACGGCCGCCGCGCGGCGATGGCGACCGCGATGGGCGCCCGCGCGGTGCTCGCGCTGGTGCTGTCCGGCGCGGTCGTCACCGGCGGCATCGAGCTGTACCCGGCCGCGCTCGGCGTGCTGGTCGCCTCGAAGGCGTACGGCGTGGTCAGGAGCGCGGTGGTGCCGCGGCTGCTGCCGCCCCGCATCTCCCTGGTGAAGGCGAACTCGCGGGTCACGCTGTGCGGGCTGCTGGCCACCGGCGTCGCCGCGCCGATCGGCGCGGGGCTCCAGCAGGTGGGGCCGCGGTGGCCGCTGTACGGCGCGTTCGTGATCTTCGTCGCGGGCACCGTCCTGTCGTTCACGCTGCCGCGGAAGGTGGACTCGGCGCGCGGCGAGGACCGGGCCCTGCTCGCCTCGGACGAGGACCACCTGCCCGGGCCGCTGCGGGGGCGGGGCAAGCGCCCGGGGCTGCGCACGGTGGGTCCGGCGGTGACGCACGCGCTGGCCGCCAACGCCGCGATCCGCTGCCTGACCGGCTTCCTGATCTTCTTCCTGGCGTTCCTGCTGCGCGTGCACCCGATGACCGGGCAGAGCGCGGCGGTGTCGCTGGGAATAGTGGGCGTCGCGGCCGGCGCGGGCAACGCGCTGGGCACGGCGGTCGGGGCGTGGCTGCGCTCCCGTGCGCCCGAGATCATCATCGTGACGGTCGTCGTGATCGTGCTGGGCGCGGCGGTGGTGGCCGCGGTGTTCTTCAGCGCCGTCCTGGTGGCGTGCCTGGCCGCGGTCGCCGGGTTCGCGCAGGCGCTCGCGAAGCTGTCCCTGGACGCGCTGATCCAGCGGGACGTGCCGGAACAGGTCCGCACCTCGGCCTTCGCCCGCTCGGAGACGCTGCTCCAGGTCTCCTGGGTGCTCGGCGGCGCGGTCGGCATCGTGCTGCCGCTCAACGGCACGCTGGGCCTGGCGGTGGCCGCCGCGATCATCGCCGCCGGGTGGCTGACGACCGTACGGGGGCTGCTCGACTCGGCGCGGCACGGGGGACCGGCGCGGCCGAGGGTGGCGTGATCACGCCACGCCGTACCCAGGTGGGGGACGGGCCGGGAGCGCCGTATAGCCTTCGCCCATGACCACGTTGCCCCGCGGCACCGCCGCTATCGGACACGGCGCTGTGCGGCGCCGCCGCGCCGTCGCCGCCGCCGGCGCCGTATCCGCCGGACTGCTCCTGCTGTCCGCCTGTGACGAGCCGACCCCGATCTCGACGATCACCGTCGGCAGTGACTCGGTCAGCTCCGAGGCCACCTGCGGCGGGCAGGGCGACACCCTTTCCGCCGACGAGATCACCAAGTGCCTGGACGACAAGGACGCGAAGTCCATCACCGTCGACCAGGACGAGACCGTGCGGTTCGGCGTCGACCCGGACATCGCCGACCAGCACTGGACGATCCTGATGAACGGTCAGCAGCTGGTCGAGGACAGCGACAAGACCTACCGCACCGTGCCCGGCAGCGTGTTCTTCAACGCCCAGTACGGCGCCCAGGGCGACTCGACGAACGTCGCCGTGGCGGCCCGTGACGGCAAGGAAGGCAGCCAGAAGATCACCGGCGTGTGGGTCTTCGAGCTGAAGAAGGACTGACCACGTCCTCCGCGCACATCCTCGTGGCCACCGCGGTCCCCGTCGAACGGGACGCGGTGGCCCGGGCGTTCCCGGCGCCGGGCACCGAGGTACCCCGTCCCGGCATCGTCCTGCACCGGCTGCCGGGCGGCTGGGACCTGCTGGACGCCGGGGTCGGCCCCGCCCTCGCCGCCGCCTCCACGGCCGCCGCCCTGACCGCCGCGGCCCTCGGGGGCTCGCCCTACGACCTGGTCGTCTCGGCCGGTATCGGCGGCGGCTTCGCACCGCACGCGCCCGTCGGCTCGCTCGTCGTCGCCGACGAGATCACCGCCGCCGACCTGGGCGCCGAGACCGCCGACGGCTTCCTGCCGGTCACCGAACTCGGCTTCGGCACCGTCACCCACCACCCGCCCGCCGGCCTCGTCGCCGCCGTGGCCGCCGCGACCGGCGCCCGCCCCGGCACCGTGCTGACCGGCTCCACCGTCACCGGCACCGCCGAACGCGCCGCGCTGCTGCGCACCCGCCACCCGCGTGCCCTGGCCGAGGCGATGGAGGGCTTCGGCGTCGCCGGGGCCGCCGCCGCGCACGGCGTGCCCGTGCTGGAACTGCGCGCCGTCTCCAACCCGGTCGGCCCGCGCGACCGCGCCGCCTGGCGCATCGGCGAGGCGCTCGCGGCACTGACGGACGCCTTCGGGAAGCTCGCACCCGTCCTCACGAGTTGGAACCCACATGACCGACATGCCTGCTGAGACCCCTGAGCCCTTGCAGATCGCGTACTCCCCCTGCCCGAACGACACCTTCGTCTTCGACGCCCTTGCCCACGGCCGTATCCCGGGCGCTCCCAGCGCCCCCGCCGTCGAAGTGACCTTCGCGGACATCGACATCACCAACGGCATGGCCCAGCGCGGCGAGTTCGACGTGCTGAAGGTGTCGTACGCCGTCCTGCCGTACGTCCTCGACGACTACGCCCTGCTGCCCTGCGGGGGCGCGCTGGGCCGGGGCTGCGGGCCGCTGGTGCTGACCCGGGAGGCGGACGCTGGGGGCACCTCCCACGCTTTCGGCAGTGGGGGACTGCGGGGCCGCACGGTCGCGGTGCCCAGCGAGACGTCGACGGCGTACCTGCTCTTCCGCCTCTGGGCGGCGGACACGGTGCCCGGTGGGGTAGGCGAGATCGTGGTCATGCCCTTCCACGAGATCATGCCGGCCGTGCGGGACGGGAAGGTCGACGCGGGCCTGGTGATCCACGAGGCGCGCTTCACGTACCAGAACTACGGGCTGCACAAGCTCGCCGACATGGGCGAGCACTGGGAGCACACCACCGGGCTGCCGATCCCGCTGGGCGCGATCATCGCCCGGCGGTCGCTGGGCGCGGAGGCGCTGACCCGGCTGGCCGACGCGGTCCGCGCCTCGGTCCGCGCGGCCTGGGACGACCCGGAGGTGTCCCGGCCGTACGTCATGGAGCACGCGCAGGAGATGGACCCGGCCGTCGCCGACCAGCACATCGGGCTGTACGTCAACGAGTTCACCGCCGACCTCGGCGAGGACGGCTACGCGGCGATCCGGGGCCTGCTGACCCGCGCGGCGGCCGAGGGACTGGTACCGGCCCTCGGCCCGGACGCGCTGGCGTTTCCCTAGCGATCGCCGTTGATCAGACGTCGAGCTGGTCGGCGACGGCGCGGAGCAGGCCGGCGATCTTCTTGCCGGCGGTCTTCTCGGGGTAACGGCCCCGCTCCAGCATCGGGGTGACGTTCTCCAGGAGCGTCGTCAGGTCCTGCACGATGGAGGCCAGCTCGTCGGGCTTCTTGCGCTGCGCGGCCGCGACCGAGGGCGCCGGGTCAAGCAGGGTGAGGGAGAGCGCCTGGTCACCGCGCTGTCCGGCGACCACACCGAACTCGACTCGCTGTCCCGGCTTCAGTGCCTCGACTCCGGCGGGGAGGACCGAGGAATGCACGAAGACGTCACCGCCGTCGTCGCGGGAGAGGAAGCCGAAGCCCTTCTCGCTGTTGAACCACTTGACCTTGCCGGTAGGCACGTCTGTCCTCGTCCTCGTACTCGTCGGAAAACTGCTCGGAAACGGCTCTTGATAGCACTTGGGCGGGTCGTCCTGACCGACCCGCCGATACCAAGGCTAATGGTGTTCAAGCCGGTGACAAGACGTCCCCCGGCTGTTCCCCAGGCCTGGGAACTACCCTGGTCGAGTGCGTGAACAAACCCAAACGAATTCCGCCGCGCCCGGTGACCGGTTGATCCGCGCCGGTGCGATCGTCTTCTTCGTCGGCGCCGTGGCCACTCTCGTCACGGTGGCCCCGCTGCTGCTGGACACGACGCCCTTTCCCACCTACATGTTCGTGCTGAGCATGCTGATGGGAGTGGGCTTCCTGATCGCCGGGGCGGGGGTGCTCCGGTCGGTCGCGGCCGGGCGGCGTCAGGCGCGCGCCGCGGCCGGCCCTTCGGCGTCGCCTTCGCCGTCCCGGTAGGCGGCGAGCCAGTCCGGGAACCGCGTCAGGTCGGCGAGGACGACGTCGGCGCCGGCCGCGCGCAGTTCCTCGGCGTCGCACGGCCCGCTGGCCACGGCCACGGAGCGGGCGTCCGCGGCGCGGGCCCCGCGGACGTCGCCCACGTGGTCGCCGACGTACACGTCCGCGTCGTGCTCGCGCAGCGCGACGGCCTTCTGCTCGGCCCACAGGCCGCCGATCACCGCGTCCGGCTCGATGCCGAGGTGCGTCAGGTGCAGCTTGGCGTTCGGCTCGTACTTGGCGGTGACGACGAGCGCTCGCCCACCGGCCTCGCGTACGGCGGCCACGGCCTCCCGGGCGCCCGGCAGCGCGAGCGTGGGCTCGATCGCGTACGCCGGGTAGATCTCCCGGTACAGGTCGGCGACGGCCGGGATCTCCTCGGCCGGGAACCAGTTGGCCAGCTCCTCGGCCAGCGGCGGCCCGAGCCGGGTCACGGCCAGGTCGGCGTCGACGTACGTCCCCGTCCGCGCGCTCAGCTCGAGGTAGCAGGCGCGGATGCCGGGCCGCGAGTCGATCAGCGTCATGTCGAGATCGAATCCGACGGTGGGCGCGGGGCGGGTGGTGGAGGCCATGGGGTCCATTGTGCCGGGGCCCCGGCGGGTGCTCGCGGGGCACCCGGTCCGGCCGCCTGGCGCCGCCGGCCGCATCACGGGACTCCACGTCGGCGCACAAGGCCCTCGCGCCCGCCGTGCCCCGCCCCTCGGGGACCGAGCCGCCGGCGGTCGACGGGCAGGCACGCCATCGGTGGCGAACGCCGGGGGCTGCCTCACCGCAGGCACGGGGCCCGAGGACGGGAACCGTCGGCACGGTGCCCGCACGGTCAGCCGCGCAGGCGGCGGGTGCGCGCCGACGGCGGTCGACGGGCAAGCACACCACCAGTGGCGAACACCGGGGCTGCCTCACCGCAGGCACGGGGCCCGGGGACGGGAAGCGTCGGCGCGGTCTCGCCCAGTCAGCCGCGCAGGCGGCGGGTGCGCCAGAGGAGGTAGAGGGCCGTGGCGACGGCGGCGGTGCGCAGGACCCAGGGCCAGGTGTCGGCGACGGCGTCGTTCATGTGGCCCTCGGTGATCGGATCGCCCCAGCGGCCCTCGGTGCGGCCCCACAGCCACACGGCACCGGCGGCGGCGACCGTGCCGGGCAGGCCCAGGACGGCCCACTTCGACTGGGCGGGGGTCAGGCGGCGGGAGAGGTAGGCGATCAGCCAGCCCAGGCCGAGGGGGACGAGGTTGCCGAGCACGGCACCGACGACCAGGAGGGCCGCGGCGAGCAGGAGGAGGGGGTTGTTCCAGCCGCCCTCGGGCCACAGGCGGGGCAGGCGGCGGCGGCGGGTCCCGTCCGGCTCCCCGTCGACCGGCTCCTCGGCCTCCTCCACCGCCTCCACCGACTCCCCGGGGGCCTTCCCGCCGGTGGCGTCCTTCTTCTCCGTCGCGTCCGTCGCCCGCGGCGGCGGCTTGAGCAGCTCCGGGATCTCGACGCCGCCGACGAACCCGGGCACGCTGTCGCCGACGCCCGCGAACGGGCCGGCCTCCACCCGCCACCAGTCCGGCTGGCGGCCCCCGGCGCCGCCCAGTTCCTGCGCGCCGGCCAGGTGCGGCGGGGAGGCCGCGGGCTCGGCCGGGGGTTCGGCCGGGGGTTCGGGCGCGGGGCGCCGCAGGCTCTTGCGGCGCTCGGCCTTGCGGGGCCCGGAGTCCCGCTGGACGGGCACGGCGGTGGGCGGCGGCACCGACGGCTGCCGGGTCCCGCTCGTGCCGCCCGCCGCGTCGACGATGTCGTCGGGGCTGCCGAGCCGGTCCAGGATGCGGCGGACGGCGGCCGGACTGTCCACGGTGGTCTTCGCACGGTGCCGGTCGATCTCGTTGCGCAGCTCCGAGACCAGCCGCATGCGGGTGGCCGACGGCAACTGGCGTTGCTGGGCCACGTCGCCGACGCGGCTCAGATACTCGAAGACGACCTGGTCGCTCTCGATCCCCACTGACCCCTCCGGGGCGGTGTGTTGTGGTACCCCGTCGCACGAAGGTACCGAATCCTCCCCCGGGGGGCCGAGGCCACCGCGCCGTCGCAGCCGCACCCCGGCGCCGTACCCACCCGCTAACGTGGGCCGGATGAGCACCGAGGAGAAGTCCGCGGCCCCCCGGTCCCTCGCGGAGGCGCTCCGCGTCAGGGACGACGTCTCGCTGGCCGCCCTCCTGCGCAGCCGCCCCGACCTCATCACCCCCGTGCCCACCGACCTCACCCAGCTCGCCACCCGTGCCGGTACCCGTGCCTCGGTCGTGCGGGCGCTGGAGCGTCTTGACCGGTTCGCGCTGCAGACGGCCGAGGCGCTGGCCGTGGCGTCGGACCCGGCGTCGTACGGCGAGCTGCTCGCGCTGATGGGCGGCGACGAGGCCGACCCCGCCGTCTCGGCCGCGCTGCCCCGGGCCGCCGCCCTGCTGCGCGAGCAGGCCCTGGTGTGGGGTCCCGAGGACCGGCTGCGGCTGGTGCGCACCGCCCGTGAGCTGCTCGCGCCCTCCCCGCAGCATCCGTCCCCGACGGGGCTCGGACCCACCGTGCGGGAGGCGACGGCGGGGATGTCGCCGGGCCGGATCCAGGAGATCCTCACCGCCGCAGGACTGCCCTCGACGCACGACTCCGTCTCCGCCGTGTCCGCGCTCGCCGCCCTGTTCGCCGACCGGCAACGGATGGCGGCGCTCCTCGCCCAGCTGCCCGAGGAGTCCCGGGAGGTGCTGGCCCGGCTGGTGTGGGGCCCGCCGTACGGCCAGGTCACCCACGATCCCGCGCACCACCTGCGCGCGCTGCTCGACCGGGGCCTGCTCCTGCCGACCGCGCCCGGCACGGTCGTGCTGCCCCGCGAGGTGGCCCTGCATCTGCGTGCGGGCCGGGCGCACCGCACGCCCGAGCCGGTGCCGACGCCGGTGGAGGCCGCCGCCACGCACCGTCCACAGGTTGTGGACGCCACCGCGGCCGGGCAGGCCCTGGCGGCGCTGGGAGTCGTCGAGGAGTTGCTGAAGGAGTGGGACGAGGGCGGCCCGACGGTGCTGCGGTCCGGTGGTCTGAGCGTGCGCGACCTGAAGCGGACGGCCGTCGCCCTGGACGTGCCCGAGCCGGTCGCCGCCTTCTGGGTCGAACTGGCCTACGGGGCCGGGCTGATCGCCTCCGACGGGGAGGCCGACGAGCGGTACGCGGCGACCCCGGCGTACGACGAGTGGCGCGAGCTGCCCCCGGCCGAGCGCTGGGCGCGGCTCGCCGGGACGTGGCTGACGGCGACCCGGACGCCGGGCGTGGTCGGCGGGCGGGACGCGAAGGAACGTACGCTCTCGGCGCTGGGCCCGAACCTGGACCGTTCGGCGGCGCCGGAGGTACGGCACCGGGTGCTGGCCCTGCTGGCGGGGCTGCCCGAGGGTGCCTCGCCCACGGAGGAGTCGGTGCTGGCCCGGCTGCGCTGGGAGCGCCCGCTGCGCGGCCCCCGGCGGGAGCAACGGGAGACCCGGGAGTCCCGGGAGGACGACCTGCGGACCCGGATCGCCCGATGGACGCTGTCCGAGGCCGAGCTGCTCGGCGTCACCGGGCGCGGTGCGCTGGCGTCGCCGGGGCGGGCGCTGATCGGGGCGCCCGAACCGTCCCGCCCGGCGGAGGACCCCGGGGGCCCCGGGGGTCACAGGGATCCCGAGGGTCCCGGTGACAAGCTCCCCGTCCATCACCACCGCACCCCGCCGGCGCTCGCTCCCGCCTCCGCCGCCGAGCAGGCCGCGGCCACCGCGACCGCCGCCCGGCTGCTCGAACCCCTCTTCCCCGAACCCCTGGACCACGTGCTGCTCCAGGCCGACCTGACGGCGGTGGCGCCGGGACCGCTGGAGCGTCCGCTGGCCGAACTGCTGGGGGTGCTCGCGGACGTGGAGTCCAGGGGCGGGGCGACGGTCTACCGGTTCACGCCGGGCTCGGTACGCCGTGCGCTGGACGCCGGGCGGACCGCCGCCGACCTGCACGCCTTCCTCGCCCGGCACTCCCGTACGCCGGTGCCGCAGCCCCTGACGTACCTGATCGACGACGTGGCCCGGCGGCACGGACAGCTGCGGGTGGGCGCGGCCTCGGCGTACGTGCGCTGCGACGACGACGCCACGCTGGACGAGATCCTCGCCGACAAGCGGGCCGCCGGCCTCGGCCTGCGCCGTCTGGCGCCGACCGTGCTGGCCGCGCAGGCCGATCCGGCGGCGCTGCTCGAGGGGCTGCGCGCGCTGGGCTTCGCGCCGGCCGCCGAGTCCGCCGCGGGCGACGTGCTGATCACCCGCGCCGACTCCCACCGCACCCCGCCGCGGACGGCGCCGGAGCCGGTGCCGGACGGTCCGCCGGCCCCCGACGACACGCTGCTGGCGGCGGCGATCCGTGCCGTCCGGGCCGGCGACCTGGCCTCCACGACCCCGCGCAAGCCGGGCCCCGGGGGCGGGGAAGGCGGTGCCCCGGGCGGGGAAGACGGCGCCCCGGGCGGCGAACTGCCCCGCACGGGCGCCGCCGAGACGCTGGCCACCATGCAGGCGGCGGTCCTGACCGGCGAGGCGCTGTGGATCGGCTACGTGAACGCCGAGGGTGCCGCCAGCCAGCGCGTGATCGCGCCGATCCGCGTCGAGGGCGGCTTCGTCACGGCGTACGACCATACGGCGGACGAGGTGCGCACCTATCCGCTGCACCGGATCACCGGCGTGGCCGAGCTGGCCGACGACGCGGGCTGAACCGGCGTACGACGGTCGCGCACTTTCGGGTGTACGCGGTGGTTCATGCACGCCACGCCGGGTGATTCGCACCTGCGAGGGAGCTTTTTTCATATTCCGCATCGGGTCGTCGAGGCTCGGGCAGCCACCGGGTGCCCTGCAAACGAACCGAAAGGAAGAACCCGATGCGTACTGCCGTTCGCCGTGCCGTCACCGTCCTGACCTCCACCGCGGCGCTGTTCGCGGCGTTCGCCGCCGAGGCCGCAGCGATCGGCATCGACCTCGGCGGAGGCGTCACCCTCTGACCCGTCCCCCCTTGCGCACCTCTCGGCGGGCCGGGTCCCAGTCCCCCTGGCCCGGCCCGCCGTCCTCCCCGCATTCCGAGCATCCGAAAGGCCTCCCATGCGCGCCAAGCCCTCCGACCCCGACCGCTCCGCAGCCCGTTCCGCAGCCCGTTCCGCCGTCGCCGTCTCCGTCGCCGCCCTGATCACGGCCGCGGCGCTGTTCGGCGCCCTCGTCCCCAGGGCCGCCGCGCTGGAGGGGCCGCTCGTCAATAACATCGGCATCGCTCTCGGGTAGCCCCGCCCCGCGATCAGGCACACTGGACGTTTGGCCGAGCCGTCGTCCGGCCGTACGCACGCGAAAGGGTGCCGCCCGTGAATGGTCCGCTGATCGTCCAGTCCGACAAAACCCTGCTCCTCGAAGTCGACCACGAGCAGGCCGGTGACTGCCGTCGGGCCATCGCGCCGTTCGCCGAGCTGGAGCGGGCGCCGGAGCACATCCACACCTACCGGGTGACGCCGCTGGGCCTGTGGAACGCGCGGGCGGCGGGCCACGACGCCGAGCAGGTCGTGGACGCCCTCGTCGAGTACAGCCGCTACCCGGTGCCGCACGCGCTGCTCGTCGACATCGCCGAGACGATGGACCGCTACGGCCGCCTCACCCTCTCCAAGGACCCGGCGCACGGTCTCGTCCTGACGACCACCGACCGGCCGGTCCTCGAGGAGGTCCTGAAGTCGAAGCGGATCGCGCCGCTGGTCGGGACCCGCATCGACGCGGACACGGTGGCCGTGCACCCCTCCGAGCGCGGCCAGATCAAGCAGACGCTGCTGAGGCTGGGCTGGCCGGCCGAGGACCTCGCCGGGTACGTCGACGGCGAGGCGCACCCGATCGAGCTGGCCGAGGACGGGTGGGCGCTGCGCCCGTACCAGAAGCAGGCCGTGGAGAACTTCTGGCACGGCGGCAGCGGTGTCGTCGTCCTGCCCTGCGGCGCGGGCAAGACGCTGGTCGGGGCGGGCGCGATGGCGCAGGCCAAGTCGACGACGCTGATCCTGGTCACCAACACCGTCTCCGCCCGGCAGTGGAAGCACGAGCTGGTCAAGCGCACGTCGCTGACCGAGGACGAGATCGGCGAGTACAGCGGCACCCGCAAGGAGATCCGGCCGGTCACCATCGCCACGTACCAGGTGCTGACGACCCGGCGCAAGGGCGTCTACCCGCACCTGGAGCTGTTCGACTCCCGGGACTGGGGGCTGATCGTCTACGACGAGGTGCACCTGCTGCCCGCGCCGGTCTTCAAGTTCACCGCCGACCTCCAGGCCCGGCGGCGGCTCGGGCTGACCGCGACCCTGGTGCGGGAGGACGGCCGCGAGTCGGACGTGTTCTCGCTGATCGGGCCGAAGCGGTTCGACGCGCCGTGGAAGGAGATCGAGGCGCAGGGCTACATCGCGCCCGCCGACTGCGTGGAGGTCCGGGTCAACCTCACCGACTCCGAGCGGCTCGCGTACGCCACCGCCGAGACGGAGGAGAAGTACCGCTTCTGCGCCACGACCGACACCAAGCGCAAGGTGACGGAGGCGATCGTGCGGCGCTTCGCCGGGCAGCAGATCCTCGTCATCGGCCAGTACATCGACCAGCTCGACGAACTGGGCGAGCACCTGGGCGCGCCGGTCATCAAGGGCGAGACGTCCAACGCCCAGCGGGAGAAGCTCTTCGAGTCCTTCCGGCAGGGCGAGATCAGCGTCCTCGTCGTGTCGAAGGTCGCGAACTTCTCGATCGACCTGCCGGAGGCGACGGTCGCCGTCCAGGTGTCGGGCACGTTCGGGTCGCGGCAGGAGGAGGCCCAGCGGCTCGGCCGGGTACTGCGTCCGAAGGCCGACGGCCACCAGGCGCACTTCTACTCGGTCGTCGCCCGCGACACCCTCGACCAGGACTTCGCGGCCCACCGCCAGCGCTTCCTGGCGGAACAGGGCTACGCCTACCGGATCATGGACGCGGACGAGGTACTGGCGGAGGACGCCTGAGGGGCCCTCAGGGCTTATCGGCGGCGGACGCCGGCCTCCTCGCCGTACTCGCCGAGGACGACCACGTCGAAGGCGGCGCCGGCGAACACCCTGACGGCGCGCAGGGTGTCACCGAGCCGGTGCCGGTGGCTGCCGGCCACGGACGTGGCACCGGACGCGCGGCCCGGTGCCGGGGCGGGGGAGATGGTTGCTGCGCTCATGACTCCATGGTGCGACCGCGGGCCGCCGAACGGCATCGGTCTGCGGGCCGAACCCCCGCGGGCGCCGCGTACGCCTGCGGGTGGACGCCTGCCCCTCAGGTAGGAGGGCCCGACCCCTAGGGGTCGGAAAATATTCATTGGCCCGTGCCGCCCCCGCTCCTCTAGACTCTCCGCTCTTGCCCGCCTCCCCACCGGAGTGCTGCCGTCCGGACGGAAACCGGTCGGCCCCCGCGCGCGTCCCGCGCCCACCACACCGCAGGTCATCCGGAGGCACTCCCTTGTCCACGCCCGTCCACGACGACCCCCTTTCCAGGGAACGCTCCCACCTCGCCGCGTCCCGTTCCGCCCTGCGCGCGATGCGTGCGGACGTGGAGTCCCTCGACATCACCGACGTCACCGCGAACTGGGTCAACGCCGCGGTCCTGGAGAGCCAGATCGAGCAACGCATCAAGGCACTCGCCGACCTCAGCGAGACCCCGCTGTTCTTCGGCCGGCTCGACTACGTGCACGCTCCGGGCGCCGAGCGGGCCGAAGGCGGGGAGGAATCAAAAGGGCGCGAAGCGCCTTCCTTGCAAGGGCGGCGGTGGGAGACGGGCGAGCGTTTCTATGTGGGGCGGCGGCACGTGCACGACGCGGACGGCGACCCGATGGTGATCGACTGGCGGGCACCGGTCTCGCAGCCGTTCTACCGGGCGTCGAAGAAGGACCCGCAGGACATCTCGCTGCGCCGCCGCTTCGGCTACACCGCCGGGGACCTGACCGCGTACGAGGACGAGCACCTGCTGGACCCGGCGGAGGCCGCGGCCACCAGCAAGCTGCTCCAGCAGGAGATCGAGCGGCCCCGTGTCGGCCCGATGCGGGACATCGTGGCGACGATCCAGCCCGAGCAGGACGAGATCGTACGCGCCGGGCTGACCGGCTCCGTCTGTGTGCAGGGCGGTCCGGGCACCGGCAAGACCGCCGTCGGCCTGCACCGCGTCGCCTACCTCCTGTACGCGCACCGCGAGCGCCTGGCCCGCACCGGCACCCTGGTCATCGGGCCGAACCGGTCCTTCCTGCACTACATCGAGCAGGTGCTGCCGGCGCTCGGCGAGCTGACGGTCCGCCAGGCCACCGTCGACGACCTGGTCGCCCACGTCGAGGTGCGCGGCGCGGACGAGGCGACGACGGCGGTGATCAAGGGCGACGCGCGGATGGCGCAGGTCCTGCGCAGGGCCCTCTACTCGCACGTCACCCTGCCCACCGAGGGGGTCGTCGTGGTGCGCGGCTCGCGTCGCTGGCGGGTGGCGGCGTACGAGCTGGAGGAGATCGTCCGCGAGCTGCTCGCCCGTGACATCCGCTACGGCGCCGCCCGCGAGGCGCTGCCGCAGCGGATCGCGCACGCCGTGCTGGTGCAGATGGAGCGGGCGGGCGAGGCGCCGGACGACCGGGTGCAGAACGCGGTGGCGCGCAACGCCGCCGTGAAGGCGCTGGTGAAGACGGTCTGGCCGCAGGTCGACCCGGCCAGGCTGGTCCTGCGTCTGCTCGCCGACGCGGACTTCCTCGCCGAGCACGCCGGGGGGATCCTCACCGAGGACGAGCAGAAGGCGGTGCTGTGGGTGAAGCCGGCCCGCTCGGTGAAGGCCGCGAAGTGGTCGCCCGCCGACGCCGTGCTGATCGACGAGGCGACCGACCTGATCGAGCGCACCCACTCCCTGGGGCACGTGGTCCTCGACGAGGCGCAGGACCTGTCCCCGATGCAGTACCGCGCGGTGGGCCGGCGCTGCACCACCGGCTCGGCGACCGTCCTCGGCGACCTGGCGCAGGGCACCACGCCGTGGGCGACCCGCAGCTGGGAGGAGGCGCTGGGTCATCTGGGCAAGGGCGAGGCGGTGGTCGAGGAGCTGACGGCCGGTTTCCGCGTGCCGACGGACGTCATCGCGTACGCCTCCCGGCTGCTGCCGGACATCGCGCCGGGCCTGACGCCGGTGGCGTCGATCCGCGAGAACCCCGGCTTCTTCGACATCCGCGCGGCCGGCGCCGGTACGGCCGACGTGGTGGCGGCCTGCCGTGAGCTGCTGGAGCGGGAGGGCTCGGTCGGCCTGATCGCCGCCGACGCCAGGGTGCCGGAGCTGGCGGCGGCCCTGGGGGCGGAGGGGATCGGGTACGTCGGCCCCGGCGAGGAGACGACCCACGCCACCCGCCTGACCCTGGTCCCGGCCTCGCTGGCCAAGGGCCTCGAGTACGACTACGTGGTCCTGGACGAACCGCAGGCCGTGGTCGACGGCGAGCCCGACGAACGCACGGGGCTGCGCCGCCTGTACGTGGCGCTGACGCGAGCGGTCTCGGGCCTGATCGTGACCCACGCGACGGGACTGCCGCCGCAGCTCGCCTAGCTGCGGGCAGTCGTGCCTCCCCCAGTGCCTGAACGGCCTGGGAGGTGTCCCCAGGCGGCACGGGTGGGCGGTGGGGGCAGCTCCCGCTCGAGCGAAGCCGGGAGTGGGGGAGGCACCCCGCCACGCCGGGCCGCGCTCCCCACCCGCGCCGCACGAGCACAGGCGCACCACCCGGCGGAACGCTCAGTCCCCCAGCACCCGCCGCCACTCCCCCACCGCGTCCGCCGACACCGGCCCCTCCCACCCGGAGGGCCGCGCCGCCCCACCGATGTGGAAGCCGTCGATCCCCGCGTCCAGCAGCCCCGGTACGTGCTCCAGCCGCAGGCCGCCGCCCACCAGCAGTTGCTGCTCGTACCCCGGCTCCCCCCGCCGCCGCGCCTCCGCGAGCAGCACGGTCAGGCCGTCGTCCACCCCACCGGCCGCCCCTGCCGTCAGGTAGGTGTCCAGGCCCGGGAAGTCCGCGAGCTGCTTGCGCAGGGCGTCCCGGTTCGCGGCCCGGTCGATCGCGCGGTGGAACGTCCACCGGCACCCGTCCAGCACCTCGGCGATGCGCTCCACCGCCCCGAGATCCACGTCGCCCTCCGCGTCGAGGAACCCCAGCACGAACTGCGTGGCCCCGGCCTCCCGCATCCGACCGGCGACCCGTGTCAGCCGTTCGACGTCGCCGGCGGCGAACCCGTCCGCGAGGCGCAGCATCACCCGCAGGTCGATGTCGACGGCGGCGCGGATCGCGGCGACGGTCCCGGCGTGCGGGGTGAGTCCGTCGGCCGCCATGTCGGTGACCAGTTCGAGGCGATCCGCGCCTCCGGCCTGGGCGGCGACCGCGTCCTCGACGTCGAGGGCGATCACCTCCAGGACTGCACGCTTGCTCATGGGACCCCATTCGTCGCGGCCTGCTACAGGTCTAGTCCAATCCAAGACTACGCCCCGATGGCAGGCCGGGGTGCCCGCGTCGCCGCTCAGCCGCCGAAGAGGTTCAGCTCCGCCGCCTCCACCCCGGCCAGCTCGTACCCCGTCGTACCGTTCGCTCCGTCGAGGGGCCGCCCCGCGTACAGCCGTACGAGGGTGGCGGCGTCGCCGATGAACCGGCCCGGCGGCCGCTCACCGCTGACCGCGCCCAGCTTCAGGGGCTCGTCCAGGTCGTCGAGGTCGGCGTGCAGCGACACGTGCCCGAGGTCGCGGGTGAGCGTGCCGAGCAGCGCGAGCGCCTCCGGCAGTCCGCGTCCCGCGTACGCCCCCGGCTCGCCGAGGGCCACCCGTACGTCACCGGCGTGCACCCACTCGCCCAGTGCGATCAAGTCGAGCGCGCCGCCCGCGCGGCCGATCACCGGGCCGGCCTCGGTCATGCCGCGCTCCAGTTCGTCGACGACCCGGCCGTTGGTCCAGTCGGCGCGTTCGGCGATGTCGCGGTCGTTGGACTCGGGCGAGAAGGCGCCCTTGTCGAGGCGGTTCTCCACCACGCGGGTCAGCGCACTGGAGCCGTGCGCCAGTACGTCGCGCACGGTCCAGCCCGGACACGCGGCCACCGGCAGCGCGAAGTCCGCGTCCGGCCGGGACCGCAGCAGCGGGACCAGTTCGTCCCGTTCGATGGTCAGCAGCCGGCCTGGCAGTTCGGGGTCGCGTACGTCGTGCACGTCTGCGGGAGTCGTCATGGACTCCACGTTAGGGCCGGGCGCGGTCGCGGTCAGCGGTCCAGCAGGTCGTCCAGTTCGGCGGCGAACAGGAGGGCCGGGTCGAAGCCCATGCCGGTGAACTGGCCGGCGAGTTCCAGGGACAGCACGCCGTGCAGCCGGGACCAGAAGGACAGGGCGCGGTGCAGGACCGCGGGGGGCGCCGGGTGGTCGCCCGCCCAGTGGCGGTGCGCTTCGAGGTGCGTGTCGAACGCGCCCGCGGGGCTGTTCGACGGCAGCGCGGCGCAGGCGTCGACGATGACCGCCATGGTCTCGGCGGCGATCTCGGTGATGTCGTCGGGCGCGCGGTAGCCGGGGACGGGGGTGCCGAAGACGAGGAAGTAGCGCTGCGGGTCGTCCAGGGCCCAGGCGCGCAGGGCGTGCGCCAGCCCGGCCAGGTCGGCGCCGGTCTCGGCGGCCGCCCGGAAGGCGTCGGCCTGGCTTCGGTAGGCGTCCCTGATGAGTTCGGTGATCAGCTCGTCGCGGCCGTCGAAGTACCGGTAGAGCGCGGGTCCGCTCATGCCCATCCGCTTGGCGATCGCGTTGAGGGAGAGCGCGGACGCCCCCGCCGCGGCGATCTGCTCCCACGCGTGTTCCTTGATCTCCGCCTGCACCTGGGTGCGGTAGCGCTCGCGCGGGGTCTTCGTGCGCGGCTCCGGCATGGTCCGCCCGCCATCTCTCGGATTTCACAAATCGGCTAGAAGCCGGTTAGAAGCTATCACGACAGCTATCTGGAAGAATGCGCGCATGGCCGACCTCGACGTCCTGCGCTCCCGCTTCGCCCGCGCCCTCGACCTGGCCAGGAGCCCCGTGCGCGGCCCGGACCCCGCGCCGTACGCCGACAACCTGCTCGCCCGCTGGCAGGAGCCCCAGCGGCACTATCACACCCTCGCGCACCTCACCGCGGTCCTGGACCACGTCGACGTCCTGGCCGAACACGCCGACGACGCCGACGTCGTACGCCTCGCCGCGTGGTTCCACGACGCCGTCTACCAGCCCGACCGGTCCGAGAACGAGGAGCGGTCGGCCCGGCTCGCCGAGCGTGCCCTGCCCGAGGCCGGGGTCCCGGCGTTGAAGGCCGCCGAGGTGGCCCGGCTGGTCCGCCTCACCGTCACCCACGCCCCGGCCGCCGACGACCGCGACGGGCAGGTGCTGTGCGACGCGGACCTGGCGATCCTCGCCTCGCCGCCGTCGGCGTACGCGGCGTACACGGCGGCCGTCCGCGAGGAGTACCACTTCGTGCCGAACGAGGCCTTCCGCGAGGGCCGGGCCGCGATCCTGCGCCAGCTCCTGGACCTGCCCAGCCTGTTCCACACCCCGCACGCGCGTCGGGAGTGGGAGGCCACCGCCCGCCACAACCTCACCGGCGAGCTGGAAATGCTGTCGCTCCCCGACACCCCGGGCGTCTAGCCTGCCCGGCATGCGGACACTGGGCGGGGAACAGGTGGAGGAGGCCGTCGCGAGCGCCGTCGCGCTGCTGCGGACGGCGACGGACCGGGACTGGGAGGCGGCGCGGGCCGGGCGGCTCGAATGGAGCTGCCGGTACACGGCGGAGCACGTCGCGGGCATCCTCATCGCCTACGCGAGCCAGCTGGCCGGACGCGCCACCGAGGTGTGGGTCCCCTTCGAGATCACCCTGGACGAGGGCACCGGCAACGAGGACGTGCTCCAGGTGATCGAGACGACCGGCGCGCTGCTCGCCGCCACCCTGCGCACCACCCCGCGCGAGGTGCGGGCCTTCCACCCGTACCCCTACCGCAGCGCGAACCGCGAGGGCTTCGCCGCGATGGGGATCGTCGAGGTGCTCCTGCACACCCACGACATCGCCGAGGTGCTCGGGCTGGCCCACGAGCCGCCCGCCGAGCTGTGCGCGGACGTCCTCGCCCGGATCTTCCCGCACGTCCAGCCCGGCGCCGACCCCTGGCGCACCCTGCTGTGGGCGACCGGCCGCGGCGACCTGCCCGGGCGTGCCCCGGTCACCGGGTGGCGCTGGCGCAACAACCTGGTGGTCCCGGCCGGGCGGCTCACCCTCCAGGGCGTCACGCCCGCCGCCGCCACCGACCTCGCCGCGGGCGGCGACGGCGGCTTCGCGTGGGTCGAGGGCGGCCCCTTCCAGGGGACCCGCGACGCCGCCGGGATGCTGCTCAAGGCGTACGAGGCGGGCGTGCACCGGCCGGAGTGGGGGGTGTTCGTCCTCGTACGGGGCGAGGACGGGCGCGCGGTCGGCGGCATCGGCTTCCACGGGCCGCCGGACGAGGACGGCCGGGTGGAGATCGGCTACGACCTCGTCGAGGCCGCCCGCGGCAACGGCTACGCGACCGAGGGCCTGCGCGCGCTGTCCGCGTGGGCGCTGGCCCGGGACGAGGTGACGTCGGTGTTCGCGACGACCGACCCGGACAACACCGCCTCGCAGGCCGTCATCGTCCGTGCCGGTTTCACCCGGGTCGCGGGCACGGACGCGGAGGGCGCCGAGCAGTTCGCCTACGAGCTGCGCGACTGAGCACCCGGGGCGGTGCGGGAGGACCCCTTGCGGCGGCGCAGCCCCGCCCCGTGCAGCAGCCGCACCACCTCGCGGCTGCTGACCTCGAGCGCGCCGGCGGACACGGCATCGGCGTAGCGCTGGGCGGGCAGGTCGTAGTGGTCGCGTTCGAAGGCGCGGCGGGGCACGCCCAGGGTCGCGGCGAAGGCGTGCAGTTCGGCGTAGGAGACGTCGCTGACGAGGTGGGACCACAGGCGGCCGTGCCCCGGCCAGGTCGGCGGGTCGATGTAGAGGGTCACCGGGCCGCCCTCACGAGGACTCCGGGCCGCCGGTGGCGGCGCCCAGCGAGCCGACCGCCGCGACCTTCACGCCCGCCTGACCGCACACCCAGTGCGGATCGGGACCCAGCTCGGGCTCGACGTCCAGCGCGTGCGGGTCGCCGGAGCCGCACACCGGGCACAGCGGCCAGCGGCCGTACCGCTCCAGCAGGGCGTCCTGCACGTCCTGCGCGACCAGCCCCGCCACGAACGGGGCGCCCTCCGGCCACTGCTCGACCCACCAGCGCCGCTGCACGACGGACTCCTCGACGAGGGACACGACGTCCGGCTCGGCGACCTGGCCGGCCACCAGGTCGGCCAGCACGAGGGCGCGCGCGGCGTGCAGCGTCTGCTCCAGGGGGCTGATGGGGTCCATGCACCCATTGTGCGCACTCTTGACCCGCGGACCGAAACGAAAATATCTTTCATGAGTGACCGATGAAGTGAAGGAAACTTTCGCCAACGCTTCCGGGGGCCGCCGTGCCGCCGGCGGCGGAAGCGCACCACCCGCACCGCCCGCGCCCGCCGCCCTCGCGGCCAAGGTCCGCACCCTGGCGCCGTCGATGACCCGTTCCATGCAGCGGGTCGCCGAGGCCGTCGCGGGTGACCCGGCAGGCTGCGCGGCCCTCACGGTCACCGGCCTCGCCGAGCTGACCGGCACCAGCGAGGCGACCGTCGTACGCACCGCCCGGCTGCTCGGCTACCCGGGCTACCGTGATCTGCGCCTCGCGCTGGCCGGGCTCGCCGCCCAGCAGCAGTCCGGCCGCGCGCCCGCCATCACGACGGACATCGCGGTCGACGACCCGATCGCCGACGTCGTCGCCAAGCTGGCCTACGACGAGCAGCAGACCCTCGCCGACACCGCCGCGGGACTGGACACCGTCCAGCTCGGCGCGGCCGTCGCCGCGCTCGCCGCCGCCCGCCGCACCGACGTGTACGGCATCGGCGCCTCCGGCCTGGTCGCCCAGGACCTCACCCAGAAGATGCTGCGCATAGGGCTCATAGCCCACGCCCCGGGCGACACGCACCTCGCCGTCACCAACGCGGTGCAGCTGCGTACCGGGGACGTCGCCCTCGCGATCACGCACTCCGGCTCGACGGGCGACGTCATCGAACCGCTGCGCGTCGCCTTCGAGCGCGGCGCGACGACCGTCGCGATCACGGGCCGCCCCGACAGTCCCGTCACGCAGTACGCCGACCACGTACTGACCACGTCCACGTCGCGGGAGAGCGAGCTGCGGCCGGCGGCGATGTCGTCCCGGACCAGTCAGCTGCTGGTCGTGGACTGCCTGTTCGTGGGCGTGGCACAGCGGACCTACGAGTCGGCCGCGCCGGCGCTGGCCGCGTCCTACGAGGCGCTGGCGCACCGGCACGGGGCGCTGCGCGGGGGAGCGGGGGACCGTAGGGCTTGAGCTTTGCGGGCGGCTGCGGGTCCGTTGTGGGTGGTCGCGCCCACGCGGCGGAGCCGCAGATCGAAACAGTCCCGCGCCCCTGGGTTAGTACAGGCATCGCACGTTGAAAAGGGCTGCATTCTTATGACCTCCACCCCCCATCACCCCGATCTCCGTTCCCAGTTGGAGACGCTCACCACCGAGGCGTTCCGGCCGGAGCTGGCCGAGATCGATCAGCTGCCCACCCTCGACATCGCGCGGCTGATGAACGGCGAGGACGCCACCGTGCCCGCCGCGGTCGCCGAGCGGCTGCCCCAGATCGCCGCCGCCATCGACGCCGTGGCCGCCCGGATGGCGCGCGGCGGACGGCTGGTCTACGCGGGCGCCGGTACGGCCGGCCGGCTCGGCGTGCTGGACGCCTCGGAGTGCCCGCCCACCTTCAACACCACCCCCGGGCAGGTCGTCGGCCTGATCGCGGGCGGCCCGGACGCCATGGTCACCTCCATCGAGGGCGCCGAGGACTCGCCCGAGCTGGCCCGCGCCGACCTGGACGCCCTCGGCCTGACCGCCGACGACACGGTGGTCGGCGTCTCCGCCTCCGGCCGCACCCCGTACGCCGTCGGCGCCGTCGAGTACGCCCGCTCGCTCGGCGCCCTGACCGTCGGCCTCGCCTGCAACCGGGACAGTGCCCTGGCCGCCGCCGCCGAGCACGGCATCGAGGTCGTCACCGGGCCCGAGCTGCTCACCGGCTCCACCCGGCTGAAGGCCGGCACGGCGCAGAAGCTGGTCCTGAACATGCTGTCGACGATCACGATGATCCGGCTCGGCAAGACGTACGGGAACCTGATGGTGGACGTCCGCGCCTCCAACGAGAAGCTGCGCGCCCGCTCGCGCCGCATCGTCGCGCTGGCCACCGGCGCCGCCGACGACGACATCGAGCGCGCCCTGACGGCGACCGACGGCGAGGTCAAGCACGCGATCCTGGTGCTGCTGGCCGACGTGGACGGCCCGACGGCCGCCCGCCTCCTGAAGGACTCCGGCGGCCACCTGCGCGCGGCGCTGGCGGCGTCGGCCGGCTGAAGGCGTCCGCCCGCCCGGGGCGGTCGGCGCCGTGTGCGATTCTGAGGGACATGAACCACGCCCAGCTGACCGCCCTGGGCCGCGCCCTGCGTCTCCTCGGTGAGCACGGCGAGGCCCTGAGCACCGACACGCCCGAGGCCAAGCTGCACGAGGTCCGCGCGGACCTGAAGCGTGCGCTGGACCAGCTGGAGGAGAGCGTCACGACGACGGCCCCCAGCACCCGCTGCCCCGAGCATCCAGGCGGCCCGGTCGACAAGGCCGCTCCCGACCTCTGTCTCCTGTGCGAGACCCGCCGCCGCACCGCCCGCCGCGCCGAGTACAACGGCGGACCGCTGCCGGCCCGGCCCACCGAGCCGGTCCAGTCCCGCTACGGCGTCCGGGGCGACCGCCCGCAGCCCCAGCAGCGCTGGCTGCCCGAGCTGTGGAACGGCCAGACGTGGCAGCTGTGCGGCACCCCGCGCCGTGACCGCCGCGAGGCCGAGCTGTACATCGCGGCCCAACAGCGCGCACCGCGCGCGGCGATGGCGTACCGGCTGGTCCACGAGTTCACGGACTACGAGGTGCTGCGGGTGTGGGGCACACCGGTACGGGTGGACATCGAGCCGATGGGCGGCCTCTGAGCCGCACCGGCGACACTCCGGTCGTAGTACTCTGACCGGAGTGGTCTGAGGCCGGGCGGGAATCGGGAGCCGGAACATGGTGAGACGCAACGACCAGCGCCGCGCGGCCCTCGTCGACGGCGCGATCGAGGTGCTGGCCGAACAGGGCGCCCGGGGCCTGACCTTCCGCGCGGTCGACACGGCGGCGGCCGTACCGCCCGGCACCGCGTCCAACTACTTCGCGAGCCGCGACGACCTGCTCACCCAGGCCGGCGCCCGCGTCTACGAGCGCCTCCACCCCGACGAGGCCACCATCGCCCGCCAGCGCACGGCCGGCCGCGACCGCGACACCTACGTCCTGCTGATGCGCGAACTCGTCGACCGCATCGCCGCCTTCCGCACCGGCTACCTCGCCCTGCTCGAACTCCGCCTGGAGGCCACCCGGCGCCCCGAGCTGCGCGCGGTCCTGACCGAACGCATCCGCGAGGACGTCGCCGCCAACGTCGCCTACCACGAGGCCTCCGGCCTCCCCGGCGACGCCATGGCCGTCAAGCTCCTCTACCTCGCCCTGAACTGGCTCATCGTCGAACAGCTCACCCTGCCGGACGTGTTCACCCCGGCCGAGCGCGACGAACTGGTGGCGGCGGCGGTCGAGCGCATCGTGGCGCCGCGGGGCGCGCTTGACTATCCGTGACCAAATAGCCCGTAGCACCCTTTCCGGCCAGTAAACGGCCCATACTCGGCACTGCCGTGGACATCGGACGTACTCGATGAAACGCCACCGGCCGGGGCCGTCCGCAGTCGTGCGGCAGTTCCTCGCTCACCTCGGTCAGCACCAACCGGAGGAACGGAGACCGCACGATCATGCCTTCACAACGGTCCCAGGCGACACACGACGTGGACAGTGCCGTCGCCGTCTTCCTCCGGTACCGGCCGCGCCTCCTGCGCATCGCACAGCGCGTGCTCGGGAGCACGGGCGAAGCGGAGGACGTGCTCCAGGACGTCTGGCTGCGCTGGCAGAAGACCGACCATTCCACGGTGGCCAGCCCGGCCGCGTTCCTCGCCACGATCACGACCCGGCTGGCCCTCAACGTCGCGCAGTCCCCTCGGGCGCGCCGGGAGACCTCCATGGGGCCGTGGCTGCCCGAACCCGTCGACACCGGACCGGACCCGGAGCTGCGGGCGCAGTGGTCGGAGGCCCTGGAAACGGCCCTGCTGCTGTTGCTCGAGCGGCTGCCGCCCGTCGAGCGCGCCGCGTACCTCCTGCGTGAGGCGTTCGACTACGGCTATCCCGAGATAGCGGGGATTCTGCGGCTCAGTCAGGGCAACGCGAGGAAGGTCGTGAGCCGGGCCCGGGGGCACCTGGCGCAGGAGCGGCGGGTGCGCGGGGACACCACGGGGCACAGACGCCTGCTGACCGTGTTCGTCGCGGCGGCCCGGACGGGGGACGTGGCCTCCCTGGAAGCTCTGCTCACCGCCCCTGTGAAATGACACCCCCGGGCCCGCGATCGCCCCGTTAGTATGCGCTTCCATCGCCCGAACCTCTCCGAGAGCGCGAGGGTGGCGACGGGGAGGGGGATCCGCGTGGCCGGTGAGCAGATGACGTTCGGCACCCTGCTGCGGGAGTTGCGGCTGGCCGCGTCATTGACGATCGAGGGTCTGGCGGAGACGTCCGGTGTGAGCGTGCGGGGCATCGGGGACCTGGAGCGGGGGCGGCGGGCTGCTCCGCAGCGGCGGACCGTGGCAGCCCTGGCCGACGGCCTGGGGCTGGCCGAGGCGGAACGCGAGCGGCTGCTGGCCGCGGCGCGCACCGGGCGGGCCACCGGATACTCACCGGCGGGGGTGCGCTCCTTCCCCCGGGGCATCGACGACTTCATCGGCCGGCAACACGAGATCAAGCAGCTCACCGACCTGGCGCGACGGACCGCCGCCGGAAGCGGGGGCGACGACCCGCAAAGTCCCGCCGGGCCGACGGTCGTCGTGATCTCGGGACCGCCCGGCGCCGGGAAGACCACGCTCGCGCTCCAAGCGGCGCAGGAGATGGCCGACGCGTTTCCCGACGGCCAACTGCTGGTGGACCTGCGCGGCATGGCCGACGACCCGCCCGGTCCTGCCGAGCTCGTGCTCGGCGTGCTCAAGGCGCTGCAGGTGGCCGACCGGGACCTGGCCCGGGTCGGCCCGGGGGGTCACCCCGAGCTGTACCGGCAGGTGCTGGCCGACCACCGCTGCCTCCTGGTCCTCGACAACGCCCGCGACGAGACCCAGGTCCGCCCGCTGCTGCCGAGCGCGGGAACGGGCCTGGTGCTGGTGACCAGCCGCCGCATGCTGACCGGGCTGGACAGTGTGCGCCGCCTCCCCCTCGGCGAACTCGACCCCCATGAGGCCACGGCCCTCCTGACCGGCCTGGTGGGCGCCGACCGCGCCGGAGCCCACCCGGCGGCCGTCGCCGAGGTCGCCGAGCGGTGCGGTCATCTGCCGCTCGCTCTGCGGGTGGCGGGCAACTGGCTCGCCACCCGCACCGGCTGGTCCGTACGGCAGCTGGCCGACCGCCTCGCCCACGAGGACCGACGGCTGAACGTGCTCGCCGCCGGTGACGTGCACGTGTCGGCGGCCTTCGAGCTGTCGTACCAGCAGCTCACGCCCGCGGCCGCCCGTCTCTTCCGGCGTCTCGCCCTCGTGCCGGGCGCCGACACCTCACCGGCCGCGGCCGCACAACTGGTCGGTCAGGACGTCTTCGACGCCGAGGACACCCTGGAAGAACTGGTCGAGACCGGGCTGCTGGGCGCCAACGGCACCCGGTACCGCCTGCACGACCTGCTGCGCCTGTACGCCCGCGCCCGGCTGACCGCCGAGGAGAGCGCGGCCGACGCGGACGCGGCCCGGGCGGCGCTGCACACCTGGCTGCTGGAGACGGCGACGGTGGCCGGACGCTGGTACGAGCCGGACTACGGCGCCCCGCCCCCCGAATGGCGCGGAACGGTCGACCTGTCCAGCGCCGACCTGGCCCGCGCCTGGCTCCAGGCCGAAGGCGCCAACTGGCTCGCCGCCTACCGCGCGGCCGCCGCGGCCGGGGACCACACCACCGTGGTCGAGGTCGCCGAGGCGCTGCACTGGTTCTCCGACCAGTGGATCTTCTGGGGCCACTGGACGGACATCTTCGACACCGCCGCCCGCAGCGCCCAGGCCCTCGGCGATCCGCTCGTCGAGGCCACGCAGCTCAACTACCACGCCTGGGCCCTGACCGTGATCGAGGGCCGCCACCACGACAGCCTCGACCGGTCGGCGCGGGCCCTGGCGGCCGCCGAACGCGCCGGCGACCTCAACCAGCGGGCCTGGGCTCATGATTACCAGTCCATCGCATACCGGCGGCTCGAGGACTTCGACCGGTCCCTGGAGAACACCCTGCGGGCGGCCGAGCTGTTCGAGGCCGGCGGGGACCTGAACGGTGCCCTGCAGGCCCGGTTCGGTGTCGGCACGCTCCTGGTGGAGACCGAGCGCCCCAACGAGGCACTGGCGTCCTTCGCGGACACGTTCGCCTTCGTGGACAAGGTCGGCGAGGGTGTCGCACCCCACATCGCCCGGTTCGCCGTGATCCAGATGCACGCGGCCTCCAGCAAGGCCCACCAACTCCTGGGCGACTGGGACGCGGCCGTCGGTCATGTGCGTACCGCTCTCGAACTGGGCCGGGACAACCCGGGTGTGACCAGCTGGATGCTCAATCTACTGGGCCACGTCCTGATGGGAGCGGGCCGCCCCGAGCCCGCCCGGGAAGCCTTCCGCTCGTGCGTGGCCATGGGCCCCGAAGCCGACCCGGCGAAGGTCGCCGACGCCCGTGAACAACTCGCCCTCCTCGACGCGGCGCCATCCGCACCGCCCTCGGAAGACTCCTCACCGTAGCCCCGGGAGCGCCGCCGGTCCTTCCCCCTCGGCTCCCGCCCCGATCTCCACGTGTCCCCGCGCGCACACCTTCCCACCGCCCTGCGTTGCTGCCGGTTTCTGCCTGCTTCCTGCCTGGAGCACCGAGCGGCCCGCTGCTTGGCTGATGAAGGCGGGGCAAGGACCCCGCAGACCGGACGTGGAGAAGGAGAGCCAGATGGGCCAGGTGCTGACCACCGCTTCGGTTCCCGACCGGGACAAGCTCGCCTTCTGGCACGACGCGCTGGGCCGGGCGCTGGTGCCGATGACCGTAGTCCCGCTGAGGGACGGTCCGTTCGCCGGCCGCATCGCCGCCGGCCGGGTGGGACACCTCCGGGTCTGCGACATCAACGCCGACGCCCAGCGCGTCACCCGGACCACCGAACCCTGCTCCCGCACCCCGGAGGGGTTCATCGGCTTCTCGGTCCCGAACTCGGGCACCACCACGCTCGTCCAGGACGGGCGGACGGTCACCGCCGCAGCGGGCGACCTGCTGGTGTACGACACGACGCGCCCGTACTCCCTGGACTGCCCCGAGCCGTTCTCCGCCCGGGTGGTGCACGTCCCCCGGACCGTACTGAGGCTGCCCGAGCGGGAGATCGGGCTGGTCACGGGAACCGTGATCGACGCCACGGAGGGCCTCGGCGCGGCCGTGGTGTCCCTGCTGACGACGCTGGTCACACCGGAGCAGCCCTACTCCCGGGAGGTCGCGGGCCGGCTGGCCGCCGGCGTCGCCCACCTCTTCGCGACGCTGGTCGCCGAACGGGCCCAGCAGGCCGAGGCGGAGCCGGCGCCCCAGCGGGACCGGATGCTGCTGCGCATCCGCGACCACATCGAACGCCACCTGGAGGACCCGTCACTGTCCCCGGAGACCGTGGCGAAGGCCCAGCACATCTCCGTCCGCTATCTGCACCGCCTCTTCGAGGGTGAGGACACCACCGTCGCCAGGCACATCCAGCGCCGGCGGCTGGAGCAGTGCGCGCGTGAGCTGTCCCGCGGCGACGAGACGGTCCCGACCGTGGCCGCGGTGGCCCAGCGGTGGGGCTTCATCAGCCCCGCCCACTTCAGCCGGGTGTTCCGCGGCGCCTACGGCGTCCCCCCGCGCGACTGGCGCGACGCCCGACTCGTCGTCCGGTGAGCGCTTCCATCCGTCCCATCAGCAGGCAGCCCCATGTGTCAGTCGGTCGAGGAGGAAGACCCCATGAGAGATCCCATGAGAGACAAGAGCGAACACGCCACAACGGTCGCGTTCCCGGTGACGGTGGCCGTCGGCCTTCCCGGAGATCCCCCCGTGCTGCTGTGCGCGCAGCTGATGTACGACGTGGCCGACCCCTATGCCGTACGGCTCTCCCTGGGCGCGCCCGAGACGCGGGAGCCGGTGGACTGGATCTTCGCCCGTTCCCTGCTGGAGGAGGGCATGCGCCGACCGGCCGGCGTCGGGAACGTGCTGGTGAGTCCGCCGCACCGGTGCCACCGCGACGCCGTCGCCATCGTCCTGAGGTCGGCCGCGGGCTCCGCGCGGATCGAGATCCCGGCCCTGGACACCGCCGAGTTCCTGCGGCGGTCGCACGAACTGGTGCCGATGGGGCAGGAAGGCCCGCACGTCGACATCGACCACGCGCTCGCCGCTCTCATGAACAGCTGCGAGTGACACGCGGGGGCGCCTTGTGCACGCGGGATCAAGCACGGTGCGCCGACAGGCAATTCGCCCCCTGCGACGCCCGCTAGCGTGCACGGGGCGGGCGAACCGCCGGGTCCGCCGTGGAGCCGATACGCCGGAGACCCCGGCATGGCCCAGGTCATTCAGGAGTACGTCATGTCCGACCCTGCCGAGCCGGTACGGCCGGTGCTGGAGCCGCCGGCGGCGGCGTTCGCCGAGGCGACGGCCCGTCGGCCGTTTCTTCACGAGTTGCCGCCCGCCGAGGCACGCGGGGTCGTCGACGAGGCGCAGTCGGGCCCGGTGGCGCTGCCCGCCGTGACCGAGGAGTGGATCACCGTCCCGAACGGGCCCACCGGCGGCGTCCGCACCCGGATCGTCCGGCCCGCCGGGGGCGCCGGAACCCTGCCGGTGATCCTCTACCTGCACGGCTCCGGCTGGGCGTACGGCAACGCCCGCACCCACGACCGGCTGGTCCGCGAACTCGCGGTCGGCGCCGGTGCCGCGGTGGTCTTCCCCGAGTACGACCTCTCCCCCGAGGAGCGCTATCCGGTGGCTCTCGAACAGAGCTACACCGTCGCCCGGTGGATCGCCGCGAAGGGAACGGCCAGGGACCTCGACAGCCGCCGGCTGGCGGTGGCCGGTGACTCGGCGGGCGGCAACATGGCCGCCGCCCTGACCCTGATGGCCAAGGAGTACGGCGATGTGCCGCTGGTGCAGCAGGTGTTGTTCTATCCCGTGACCGACGCGGCTTTCGACACGCTGTCGTACCACCAGTTCGCCGAGGGCTACTTCCTGCGCCGCGACGGCATGCAGTGGTACTGGGACCAGTACACGACCAACCAGGCCGAACGCGCCCAGATCACCGCCTCCCCCTTGCGGGCCACGACGGAGCAGCTGGCGGGGCTGCCGCCGGCCCTGGTCGTCACCGGTGAGGCGGATGTGCTGCGCGACGAGGGCGAGGCCTACGCGAACAAGCTCCGCGAGGCGGGCGTCCCCGTCACCGCGGTGCGCTTCCAGGGCATCATCCACGACTTCCTGATGCTCGACGCCCTGCGCGAGACCTGCGCCGCCCGGGCCGCGATCTCCCTGGCCGTCGCCACCCTGCGCACCGCCCTGCACCCGGCCTGACCCCCGGACCGGGAGGGGCGGCCCGCCGGGTCAGATCTGGTTCTCGCCGCCGTCGACGTACCAGTTGGCGCCGTAGACGAAGCTGCTCTGGTCCGAGGCGAGGAAGGCCACCACCGCGGCGACCTCCTCGGGGCGGCCCATGCGGCCGATCGCGGTGTCCCCGGCGAGCTTGGTGTGGACGGTGGGCGCGTTCTCCTCACCGAAGAGGCTGGTGATGCCGGGGGTGTCGACCGGACCGGGGGAAATGGCGTTGACCCGGACGCCGCGGCCCTTGAGTTCGTTGGCCCAGCCCCGCGCGAAGGTCCGGACGGCGGCCTTGGAGGCGGCGTACAGACTGAAGGCCCCGCGCCGTTGTCGGCGGCGGTGGAGGCGTTGAGGATCACCGAGGCGCCCTCGTTGAGCAGCGGCAGCGCCTTCTGCACGGTGAAGAGCACGCCCCGCGCGTTGACACCGAAGGTCTGGTCGAACTGCTCCTCGGTGATCTGCTCCAGCGGCACGAGCGAGGCGGTCGCCGCGTTGGCGAAGACCACGTCGAGGCCCCGGCCCCGGGCGCGGACCGCGTCGTAGAGCCGGTCCAGGTCGGCCAGGTCGGTGACGTCACCGGCCACCGCCGTGACCTTCGCCGCGCCGATGGTCTCCACCGCCGCGTCCAGCTCGGCCTTGCGCCGGCCGGTGATGAACACGTGCGCGCCCTCGTCCGCCAGCCGCACCGCGGTGGCGAGGCCTATCCCGGTGCCGCCCCCGGTGATGACGGCGGTCTTGCCTTCCAGCTGTCCCATGCGAATGACCTCCGTGAAATTCAGTACCGTTCGGTACCGAAAGAGAACGTAGCACATCTGCACCGGCCGGTACGGAAGGCGTAGAGTGGGGGCATGGAGACGCGACAGAAGGGGCCGATCGGCCGCCCGAGGGGCTTCGACGCCGACGAGGCCCTCGAACAGGCCATGCGGGTCTTCTGGAAGCAGGGCTACGAGGGCGCCAGCCTCACCGACCTCACCAGCGCCATGGGCATCACCCGCACCAGCATGTACGCGGCCTTCGGCAACAAGGAGGACCTGTTCCGCAAGGCCCTGGAACGCTACGAGGAGGGCCCCGCCGCGTACGTGGCCCGGGCCCTGCTGGAGCCGACCGCCCGCGAGGTCGCCACCGCGTTCCTGAACGGCGCCGTCCAGGTCAGCACCCGCCCCGACTGCCCGCCGGGCTGCCTGGGCGTCCAGGGCTCCCTGGCCGCCGGAGACACCGGCCTGCCCGTGCGGGACATGCTGGCCACCTGGCGCAACGGGGGCGTCAGCCGGCTCCACGACCGGTTCCGCCGGGCGATCGACGACGGCGACCTGACCGCCGGCACCGATCCCGTGGACCTCGCCCGCTACCTCATGACCATCGGCAACGGCATCGCCGTCCAGGCCGCCGGCGGCGCCACCCGGGAAGACCTCCAGCGAGTGGCCGACCTTGCCCTACGGGGCTGGCCACCCGCCTGACGCCAACACGGAGCGGCTCCCTCTACGGCCGTACGCTCTCGTGGTTCGTCCTGCGCAGCCGGGCCTTCAGCACCTCTTCCGGCCGCGCCACGGCCACCGACGCCTGCGGGCAGTCCCACTCCCGACCCCCGGCGACCGGCCGCAACTGCACGCTGCCTCCGACATGCCCCCTCACCTCCCCCACACGCCCGTCCCTCGCGTCCACAGCATGCGTACCCACTGCGGGCCGCTCCCCCCGCACCACCGACGCCAGGCGCTCGGCCACCCGGACGTTGCACCGCCCCAGGTCGACCAGGGCGAACGGCTCGTCACTCGCGCCGGTCACCGGATCGACACACAGGGACGGCAGTACGACACCGGCGCCCACGAGGGCCTGCCGCAAGGACTCGACGACTTCTTCGGTCGACCGCACCCTTCCTCACCTCCACGCTGAGTTCGTGATTCGCGACACAGCGTGTCTGTTCCGCCCCTAACCTGGCCATACAGGGCGCCCCAACAACCCCTGCTGTGCGACCGGGAGTTCCGTCACCATGCCAGGACCGAAAGACCTCGACCCGTCCTCGTCCCCCCGCGCCCTCCTCGGCGCCGAACTGCGCCACGCCCGCGAGAAGTCCGGCCTGAGCCAGGAAGAGCTGGGCGCCCGCCTGTTCGTCAGCGGCTCGTTCATTGGCCAACTGGAGTCCGGCACGCGCCGGATGCAGCCGGAGTACGCACGTCTGCTGGACGACGTCCTGGGCACGGAGGACTTCTTCCGGCGAAACTGCGCGGCTTCGGCCAAGTCGAAGTATCCGGAGCACTTTGCGGAGGCTGCGGAGGCGGAGGGGGCGGCCACGGAGATCAGGGAGTACGCAACCCTGTTGATCCCCGGACTGCTGCAAACACCCGCGTATACGCGAGCGGTGTGCCGCGCCTACCAACCCACCGCGCCTGACGATGTGATCGAGGCGCTCGTAGCGGCCCGAATGGAGAGGGCCCAACTCCTCGACGATCCAACAGAGCCGCTGTTGTGGGTGGTGCTGGACGAGGCCGCGTTACGTAGGGCGACGGGGGGACGCGAGGTGATGGCCGAGGCGCTTGGCCACATCGTTGCTCTGGTCCGCCGGAACCGAATCATCGTGCAGGTGCTTCCCTTCGCGGCGGGTGCACACGCAGCGCTGGAGGGCGCCATCAAGTTGATGAGCTTCGCCGACGCCCCACCGCTGGGCTATTTCGAGGGCGTTGGGACGGGCCGCCTTGAGGACGATCCCGCAATCGTCCGCTACCAGCGGCAGACGTACGACCTCCTCTCGGCCTGCGCCCTGTCCCCTCAGAACTCCCTGGCTCTTATCGAGGCGATGGCGCAGGATTACGCCCATGAGGAGCGACACTGAGGCGACTTGGTACAAGTCCAGCTACAGCGGCGGCAGCGGCGGCAACTGCCTCGAGGTCGCTCGCTGGCGCAAGTCGACGTACAGCGACGGCAGCGGCGGCGACTGCCTGGAAGTCGCCACCGGGAACCCCGCCGTCATCCCGATCCGGGACTCCAAGAACCCCGACGGCCCCAAACTCCGGTTCCAAGCCGATGCCTGGTCGGTCTTCGTCGACGGCATCAAGGGAGCCCCAGCTTCCACGTGACCTTGGGGCCACTCGCTTCCTTGCCATGGTCGCGCTTCCACGACCCGCGTAAAGGGCGCTCCAGCACGAGGGAGAGGCGAGCGAGCGGCCCGGAAAAGCGGGTGGCCGAGGCACGCCGGTCCCTTCCGTCGGCCACCCAGTCCCCGGCATGAGGGGCGCGATCGCGCCTCGCCAGCACGGCCCGCCGTCTCAGCGGCGAACGGCCGGTGGGTGGTGCGAACCACCAATCGCGAGTGGCAGGGTGGCCGGACATGGGTACGGCGGCGCAGTCGACGGAACGGCGGGCTGGGAGCCATCAGCCCGGCGCCACGAGGGCAATCGGACACTCTGTCCCATCCCTCACCACACCCCACCAGCCAATTCACCCCACCCACGCGGCACAGACCGTCCAATCACCGCCCCCAGCCCCCAGACCGCCCACCGCTCGCCATCCACCACCCACCGGCCGTCAGCCGCCAAGCCGTGGCGGCGTGTCGGAGGCGCCGACGCGCGTCCCGCACCGCCCACCCACCGATCGCCGCTGAGCCGACCCGGCGTGCAGGCGAGACGCGAGCGCGCCCCTCACCCGGCCGACGACGCAGCCGACCCGAGGGACCGACACCGCCGGGACACCCGCTCTCCCCCGGCTGCCCGCACGCTTCTCACCAGTGCTGGAGCGAGCCGAGTCAAGGGTGGGCCGCAGGCCCATCGGCGGAGCCGACGCGACCGCAGGGAGCGCCCTTTACTTGGGTCGCGGAAGCACGACACTGACAAGGAAGCGGGCGGCCCCACGACCACCTGGAAGTCGGGGATGCCTGAGGCGCCGCCAAGGCCTGTGCCTCATGAGCGGCGGCGCTGCTGGCCGAGGCGTGGGCAACGACGCACAGGCCAGGCCCAGCAGGGCACCGGGAACGTCACGTCTCCGTGCCCGACAACGGAAACGGGGCGAACTCGTGCCCCTCCCAGAATCGTCGGAAGGTCTCCTCCGAGTACGGCGCGACGGTCGGCTTGGCGTCCAGGACCTGCACCCGGCACCGTTCCATGTGGCCAGCGCCCCCTCGGACTGCTCCGCACCGGCGGACCGGATCAGCGCGAGGTTCACCTGGAAGGTGCCGAAGAGGTGGGCCTCGGCCAGGGACGGCATGGCGAACAGCCAGTCGGTCTGAACGCGTTCTTGAAGTGTTCTCCCGGCTGAAGCCGGGAGATTCCTGCTTACCTTGCGGTAGCGGGCTTGACGCGCGCGCGCCTGACGACTGCCCTCCCGGCAGCCGGGACGAGCGCGAGGCCCATCCGGTACAGGTGCAGGACGTTGCGTGCCGCGTTGTGGTCGGCGTTGCCCGACCAGCCGCAGTCCGGGTTCCTGCACACGAACACGGCCTGGGACTCCCGGCTGCCCGGCGTGGTGATACCGCACGCCGAGCAGCGCCGGGAGGTACCGGGTGCGGGGACCTTGTGCAGGGTGCCACCATGCTGGGCGGTCTTGTACGTCAGCAGAGTGACCGTGCGGCCCCATGCTTCCCCGCTGATGGAACGGTTCAGCCCGGACTTCTGGGCGACGTTCGTCCCCGGTGCCTCGGTGGTTCCCCTGGCGGATTTGACCATGTTCGTGATGGTGAGTGCTTCGACCACGACAACCCCGTAGGTGCGGGCGATGGCGGTGGTTGTCTTGTGCTGCCAGTCGAGTGCCCGGCGCTTGGCTTTCGCGCGCAGTCCTGCGATCTGGTCATAGGTGTGGTGCAGTCGGCGGCTGGTGCGCTCGCCGGGCTTACGGTGCCGCTTACGCTGGGCGGCGCGCTGTTCCAGGTGCAGGAGCCGTGCCTTCTCCTTGACGGTCAGCCACTCGCCGTGTTCGTGGGTTTCGCCGTCGGAGAGGGCGATGGGCACGTTGATTCCGACGTCGATGCCGACTTCAGGGCCGGTGTGGGGTTCGGGCTTGTTCTCAAGGGTCTGGACTCGGAAGGCGATGTGCCATCCGAGGGCGTCTTTGACCAGCCGGGCCCCGGTGATCCGGTTCTCCGGGTTGCCGCGCTTGCCGACAGGCAGGTCCTTGGTCCAGCGGAAGCGGACCCGGCCCACCCCGGGAATGTTGGCCATTCCCCAGCGGCGGTGCACGCGGACGATGTTCAGGTCCCGGCCCTGCGGAACGTCCACCGACATCACCGACCGGAACCGGCCCTTGAAGTTCGGTGCGTCCGCCCGCCCCTCCCAGCAGTTCTTCCACGCCCGGAAATAGGTCTTGAGGACCGCTTGCGCGGCCTGGGCGGGGAGAACCGCCAGGAAGTCGACGTCCTGACGGGCTTGCCGGATCGCGGCGTCCGCGATCGCGAGTGTCCGCCTGTCTTTCGGCATCATCCGCCACCACGCGTGCAGGCAGTTCCACATCGTGCGGGCGGCGTGCGCCTGAGCATCGGTCTTCGACACCTCGGCAGGCGACAGCGCGAGCCGGGCACGGTGCCCGAACTGCCGCTTCACCAGGATGCCTTGACTCACGAGCGAGAAACTAGCATTGGTTTGCGCCAGCTCGCTGGAACCTCAGTACGGATGTCAGAACGGGTCGCCATGTTGTCCAACTCTCACCGCAACGGGACTGTCCACCCCTCACATTCCGACCGATCACCATGCGTGACGCAGCTCACACCCACGCGGCTAGATGATGGACAGGTACTCCTCGATGGAACGGGCGACCTCCCGCAGGATCGTGCGGGGTACGGACACCGGGTCCCAGATTCCCGCCGTCGATGCCTCGGCACACGTGGCGGCAGCAGCATCGTACGTGCGGTCCGGCCAGGCCGCCTGGACAGTGGCGAGCATGGCCGCGCCGTCAGAGTCCCCGCTGTTGTCGGCCACGGCTCGCAACGGCTGGACCAGTCCGTGGGCCAGTGCCCGGGCAAGGACGTCGGCGGCTGCACGCGTCACCTCTGCGTCGGGACCGGAGTCGGCCGAGGGGACCAGGCGGCCACCGACGGCCGCCAGCGCGGCTGCCGAACCCGGTACGACACCCTCCATGACTGCGGCCTTCGCCAGACGGATGGCAAGGCGCAAGGTGTGCGCCTGTTGTTCGCGCTCGGTATGAGTGGGGGCTCCCACGCGGACGACGGCCACGCCGCCGGCGAGTCGGGCCAGCCGCTCGCGAAGCCGGTCACGGTCGGCGCCGGAACCGCTGTTCTCGATCTCTGTACGTATCTGGTTGACACGGCTGATCATCTGATCCGCTGAGCCGGCACCATCGATGATGGTTGTTTCATCCTTGGTCACCACTGCTCTACGAGCGCGGCCGAGCACGTCTCGAGTGGCAGTCTCCAGCCTGAGCCCGACCTCCTCGGCGATCACTTCGCCTCCCGTCAGGACGGCGAGGTCCCCGAGTTGCGCAAAATGGCCCTGCGATCCGCAGTGCGGTCCCTGGACGGCGACGGAGATGAAGGTGCCCTTCGCGTTGTTGACAACAAGCGCCGACAGGACATCGGCCTCAACGTCACCTGCGACCACCAGCAGGGGAGCACCCGTGGGCTTCACCTTCTCCATCAAGGGAAGCAGGGAGTCGACCGTCGAAATGGCCTGTTTGTGTAGCAGGACGTAGGGGTTCTCGAGGACCGCTACACCTGTCTCCTCGTCGGGGATGAAGTAAGGAGACAGACAATTTCCCCGGAAGGCTGTCCCCTCGACGAGCTTGAGTTCCAGCCCGAAAGTCTGGGACTCCTCGACGACGATGATCCCTTCCCTTCCGATCTTGTCCAGTGCCTCGGCGATCACACGGCCCATCTGCGGGGCCTGCAGAGTGGTCACGACGATCTGAGTCACCTCCTCCTTGGTTTCGACCACTCGCCCGTCGCCCAGGAGCGATTCCGCACGTTGAAGGGTGCTGGGGATGGCGCGGGCAAGGAGAATGGGACTCGAACCAGCGTCAATGGCCTGCTGTAGGTGCCGCAAGGACGCTTCGAGCACGAGGGCTGCGGTCGCAGCACCGTCCCCGGCCTGTCGCCTCATGCTGTGCACCAGGTCGCGCACCAGTTTCGCGCCCATGGCACCCCGGCCAGGAGGCGCCGCCACTTCGCGCACGATCACGAGCGTGTCGGTGAACGGTGCCACCGAGCCGTCACCGCGGCTGACCATGGCCGGGCGTGGTCGCGGGCCGACGGTACGTTTCAAGAGGGCGGCCACCGGTGCCAGGCCGGCCAGTATCTCGGCGCCGAGGCCTCGGACCGGTGTCGCCGGATTCACCGGCCCGGCGGAGAGAGGATCGATCCTCTCCGGCGGCGGCATGTGCGGCTTCCCGCTGCCTTGCGCCCGCTCGGCGATGACGAGGCTGCCGACGCCGTCCAGGACCCAAAGCTTCGGCGTCTGCCGCGCGCGGGCGACGCGCATCTCCTGGCTGAGGTACCGGAAGAGATCCTGCACGGAAACCCGACCGTCGCCGTCCACGTCGGCCGTGCCCTCCCTCAGTCCTTCGATGAGCGCGGAAGTGAACACGGACAGAGCGCCACCGCTGCCCGCCTCCTCCGGAACCAGTTCGAACGCCAACTGCGTTTCGTCGGTAGCGCTGATCACCACCGTGCCGCTGCCGTCGAACGGGCTGCCGAGGTCGACGTGCGCGCTGCCGCCCTTCGCGCCCAACCGAAAGGCGCCACTGAAGCAGCAGTCGAGCAGGAGTACCTTCCGCTCGGCACGGCAGCGCTGGAGCTGCCTGCTGACGAAGTCCGCCGGTACGGCGTAGGACTCAAGGAGGTCCAGGGCCTTCAGGGTGTCAGTACCGGTGAAGTACAGCGCTTCGTCGTAGTCCTTGACGCCGTGGCAGGAGAAATAGACGAGCAGCTCGTCACCGCGCTGCGCGTCGGTGAAGAACCGTTGCAACACCCGTTGGATCGAGTACGCCGGCTGATTCAGAACCTGGGTAACCTCGTAGCGGCCGATCGCGGGGTCCTCAAGGACCCCGGCCAATTCCTCGGCGTCCCGCAGAGGCGCTTCCAACGGGTTCCACCGGGAGTCTTCGTACTGCCCGGTGGCGATCAGGAGGGCTTTACGCCGGCTCATCGGATGCGTCCTGTTCCGCGCCCCCGCCCGTTCTCTCCAGGAAGCCGTCGATCAGTCGCTGCTGCTCCCGTCCGGACAGGCCATTCAGCTCCAGGCTGTCCTCGCCGAGCACCAGTAGGGCACTCCGCCCTGCTGCGCGCTCCGACCATGCCTGCACGGTGGCCACCACCGCCTTGAGCACGGCGGGAGCAAGCGTGACGATCAGAGTGCCGACCACCACCAGATCGCCCGCCTTGCTGCCGGACGGCGCGGTCTTCGTGCCGGCGGGCCCCACCTGCTCGACCCGTTGCCGCAGCAACATCTCCCGTAACTGCCTTGATGCTTCGACACGCTCCTTCTCGTCCGCGTCGGGCCCAGCGATAACGGCGATGCGAAGTCTCGCAGTGTCCATACTGAACATCCTGGCAGAGGCGGGGTGTTGAGTGGCTCTCAGTTGCAGATCGGCCCGCCGCTTCTCGTCCGGAAACGCCCGAGGGCGGCACCCCCGCTTTCGGGGAGTGCCGCCCTCGGTCCGTGCAGGACGGTCGATCAACCGGAACCGGTCGATCAGAAGTCCATGTCACCGCCCGGCATGCCGCCCGGAGCACCGCCGCCGGCGGCGGCCTTCTCCGGCTTGTCGGCGATGACGGCCTCGGTGGTGAGGAACAGCGCGGCGATGGAGGCGGCGTTCTGCAGAGCAGAGCGGGTCACCTTCGCCGGGTCGATGATGCCTTCGGCGATCATGTCGACGTACTCACCGGACGCGGCGTTCAGGCCGTGACCGACGGTCAGGTTGCGGACCTTCTCCACAACCACGCCGCCCTCGAGACCACCGTTGACGGCGATCTGCTTCAGCGGGGCCTCCAGGGCGAGCTTCACGGCGTTGGCGCCGGTCGCCTCGTCACCCGACAGCTCCAGCTTCTCGAAGACCTGGGAGGCCTGGAGCAGGGCCACGCCACCACCGGCGACGATGCCCTCCTCGACGGCCGCCTTCGCGTTGCGAACGGCGTCCTCGATGCGGTGCTTGCGCTCCTTGAGCTCGACCTCGGTGGCGGCACCGGCCTTGATGACGGCCACGCCGCCGGCCAGCTTCGCCAGGCGCTCCTGGAGCTTCTCGCGGTCGTAGTCCGAGTCGCTGTTCTCGATCTCGGCGCGGATCTGGTTGACCCGGCCCTGGACCTGGTCGGCCGAGCCGGCGCCGTCCACGATCGTGGTCTCGTCCTTGGTGATGACGACCTTGCGCGCGCTGCCCAGCAGGTCCAGCGTGGCGTTCTCGAGCTTGAGGCCGACCTCCTCGGAGATGACCTCGCCGCCCGTGAGGATGGCGATGTCGCCGAGCATGGCCTTGCGGCGGTCGCCGAAGCCCGGGGCCTTGACGGCGACGGACTTGAAGGTGCCGCGGATCTTGTTGACGACCAGGGTCGACAGGGCCTCGCCCTCGACGTCCTCGGCGATGATCAGCAGCGGCTTGCCCGACTGCATGACCTTCTCCAGGAGCGGCAGCAGGTCCTTGACGTTGCCGATCTTGGAGTTGGCGATCAGGATGTACGGGTCGTCGAGCGACGCCTCCATACGCTCCATGTCGGTGGCGAAGTACGCCGAGATGTAGCCCTTGTCGAAGCGCATACCCTCGGTGAGCTCCAGCTCCAGACCGAAGGTCTGGGACTCCTCGACGGTGATGACGCCTTCCTTGCCGACCTTGTCCATGGCCTCGGCGATGAGCTCGCCGATCTGGGTGTCGGCGGCGGAGATGGAGGCCGTGGAGGCGATCTGCTCCTTGGTCTCGACGTCCTTCGCCTGCTCGAGCAGGGCGGCGGAGACGGCCTCGACGGCCTTCTCGATGCCGCGCTTCAGGGCCATCGGGTTGGCGCCGGCCGCGACGTTGCGCAGGCCTTCCTTGACGAGGGCCTGGGCGAGAACGGTCGCGGTGGTCGTACCGTCACCGGCGACGTCGTCCGTCTTCTTGGCGACTTCCTTGACCAGCTCGGCGCCGATCTTCTCGTACGGGTCCTCGAGCTCGATCTCCTTGGCGATGGAGACACCATCGTTGGTGATCGTGGGGGCGCCCCACTTCTTCTCGAGGACGACGTTGCGGCCCTTGGGGCCGAGCGTCACCTTGACGGCGTCCGCGAGCTGGTTCATGCCGCGCTCGAGGCCGCGCCGCGCCTCCTCGTCGAACGCGATGATCTTGGCCATGTGAAGTGGTCCCTCCAGGACTGGGGGTGATTCCTTCGGACCGCGCCCGCGCCCGCGACGGACGGCTCGCCTGCCGCGTGGTTCCTTCCCCACCCGGCCTGCGGGCCTCACCGACCCGGTCCTTCGTTGTCACTCTCACCTTCAGAGTGCTAATGCCAATGATTAGCACTCGGCATGGTCGAGTGCAAGCGCCTCTCGGGGATCGAGCCGCGCGGTCAGCCACCCGCGAACAGGCCGAAGGGCCCGTACCCAGCGGGTACGGGCCCTTCGGATGAAGACCGGGTGCTGTGGTGGCCGCGCGTCTCAGGCGCTGAGGCGAACCATGTCGGCCTGCGGGCCCTTCTGACCCTGCGAGATCTCGAACTCGACCCGCTGGCCTTCTTCGAGGGTGCGGTAGCCGTCCATCTGAATCGCGCTGTAGTGGACGAAAACATCCGCACCACCGTCGACCGCGATGAAGCCGTACCCCTTCTCCGCGTTGAACCACTTGACGGTGCCCTGAGCCATGCCTAACTCCCCTATTACTGGCCCTTGCACAGATCCGCACTTCGCGAACCCGGGTCAGACCTCACCCCCCACGACTGGGGGCGTGCGCCGGAACGCGTCGACCGCGGCTGAATGTATCTGTCCAACTGCCGTCTGCAACAGGTCAATCGGACGAGAAATCTGGACGTGCCCGGTCCGGAATGTGGCGAGAATTCGCCTGAATTCGGGTCAAGTTGGGTCACGCAAAGGGAACAAAAGCCGCGAAATACGCCCGCACTTTGGCTACTTCTTGTCGGGCGAGCGGCAGGAATCCAGGGTCCCCGACCTTGCGATCGGGAGCGCGTTCCCCAACTCTACCGTGCTCAACCACATGGAATTGCCCCCTCCGTTTCTCTTACGGAGAGGGCAATACGCGCTACGAGGCGTGTCGGCGGATGTCAGCCGCCGGCGACCGCGGGAATGATGGAGACGCCGGCGCCGTCCGGGGTCGCGGTCTGAAGGCCCTGCTCGAAGCGGACGTCGTCGTCGTTGACGTAGACGTTGACGAAACGGCGCAGCTTGCCCTGGTCGTCCAGGACGCGGGCGGCGATGCCGGCGTGGTTCTTCTCCAGGTCGGCGATGATCTCACCGAGATCGGCGCCCTCGGCGCTGACCTCTGCCTTGCCGCCGGTGTAGGTGCGCAGGATGGTCGGGATGCGAACGGTCACGCTCATGCGAGGCCAGCCTCTCGGAAGGAGTCCAGGTTCGGGCGGATGGTGGCGGTCAGGCCGGTGCCGGCCACCGCGTCGAGGGTCTTCAGTCCGTCGCCGGTGTTGAGGACGACGGTGGTGAGCGACGGGTCGAGTACGCCGTTGTCGATCAGCTTCTTCGCCACACCGACCGTCACGCCGCCCGCCGTCTCCGCGAAGATGCCCTCCGTGCGGGCGAGCAGCTTGATGGCGTCCACGACCTGCTCGTCGGTCACGTCCTCCACGGCACCGCCGGTGCGGCGGGCGATGTCGAGGACGTAGGGGCCGTCGGCCGGGTTGCCGATGGCCAGCGACTTGGCGATGGTGTTCGGCTTCTGCGGGCGGACCACGTCGTGGCCCGCCTTGTACGCCGTGGAGACCGGCGAGCAGCCCTCGGCCTGCGCGCCGAAGATCTTGTACGGCCTGTCCTCGACCAGGCCGAGCTCGATCAGCTCCTTCAGCCCCTTGTCGATCTTCGTCAGCTGGGAGCCGGACGCGATCGGGACCACGATCTGGTCGGGCAGCCGCCAGCCGAGCTGCTCGCAGATCTCGTACGCGAGGGTCTTGGAGCCCTCGGCGTAGTACGGCCGCAGGTTGACGTTGACGAAGCCCCAGCCCTCGCCGGCCGGGTCGCCGATCAGCTCGGAGCAGAAGCGGTTCACGTCGTCGTAGTTGCCCTCGATGCCGACCAGCTCACCGCCGTAGACGGCGGCCATGACGACCTTGCCCTGCTCCAGGTCGTGCGGGATGAACACGCAGGAGCGGAAGCCGGCGCGGGCGGCGGCGGCGCCGACGGCACCCGCGAGGTTGCCGGTGGAGGAGCAGGAGAGGGTGGTGAAGCCGAAGGCGCGGGCGGCCTCGATGGCCTGGGCGACGACACGGTCCTTGAAGGAGTGCGTCGGGTTGCCGGAGTCGTCCTTCACGAACAGCTTGCCGGGCTCGACGCCCAGCTCGCGCCCCAGGTTGTCGGCCTTGACGAGCTTGGTCCAGCCGGGGTTGATGTTCGGCTTGGTCGCGACGTCGGCGGGGACGGGCAGCAGCGGGGCGTAGCGCCAGATGTTCGCGGGGCCGGCTTCGATCCGCCCCCGCAGCTCCTCGGTGTCGTAGGCCGAGAAGTCGTAGGCGATCTCGAGGGGGCCGAAACACTCCTCGCAGGCGAAGACCGGTCCGAGCGGGACCTTGTGGCCGCACTCCCGGCAGCTCAGCGCGGCGGCGGGGCCGAGGTCGACGATGCCGTCGGTGGGGTTCGTGGAGGTTTCGGCAGTCTGCACAGCCATGGAGGCGAGGCCCTTTCTCCTCATCTTCCTCACGACGCATCTCGCCGTGAGACGGATTTGGCACCTTCCCTAGTCGGGAGCCTCGCCACGTCTGTGTGACAAGAACCGACTGGAGGGTTGCCGGGGCTTCAACGGGCCGTATCCCTCTGCCCCTCTGGATGAGCGGTATGTGGTTGTTTTTCGGTGGTGCCCGCGGCGACCCCGGCATGCGGTGGTCCCACGCGTTGTTCAAGACTGTAACCGAAGGCCAGGACGGTTGAGATAGTCGTCCGTACCGCGAGATGGATCACAAAGGAGCCCCGGGACGTGCTGGAAGAAGTCGAGCGCTGGCTGAGCGCACGCTCCTGGTCCGTGTCGGACCGGCCGATCCAGCAGCTCCTGTCCGCCAAGAACGCCACCGGGCAGTCGGTCAGCGTGGTGCTGCCCGCCCTGGACGAGGAGGCGACGGTCGGCGACATCGTCACGGTGATCCGGCGGGAGCTGATGCTCCGGGCCCCGCTCGTCGACGAGATCGTGGTCGTGGACTCCGGTTCGGCGGACCGTACGTCGGAGGTGGCCGCGGCGGCGGGCGCGCGCGTCGTGCACCGCGACGCGATCCTCCCGCGCATCCCCGCCGTACCCGGCAAGGGCGAGGTGCTGTGGCGTTCGCTGCTGGTCACCGGCGGCGACATCGTCTGCTTCGTCGACGCCGACCTGCGCGAGTTCTCCGCCGACTTCGTCTCCGGGATCGTCGGCCCGCTGCTCACCGACCCGGGCGTGCAGCTCGTCAAGGCCATGTACGACCGTCCGCTCGGCGCGGCCGCCGGGCAGGGCGGCCGGGTCACGGAGCTGATGGCCCGCCCGCTGCTCAACATGCACTGGCCGCAGCTGGCCGGCTTCGTCCAGCCGCTCGGCGGCGAGTACGCGGCCCGGCGCTCGCTGCTGGAACGGCTCCCCTTCCCCGTCGGCTACGGGGTCGAGCTGGGCATGCTGGTCGACGCCCTGCACCTGGTGGGCCTGGACGCGCTCGCGCAGGTCGACGTCGGGGTCCGCAGACACCGCCACCAGGACGGGCGGGCGCTGGGCCGGATGGCCGCGGCGATCTACCGCACCGCCCAGCTGCGCCTGGCCCGCGGCCACCTGGTCCGGCCGGCCCTCACCCAGTTCGAGCGGGGCGTCGACGGCTTCGAGCCGCGCACCTACGCCGTGGACACCGAGGAACGGCCCCCGATGACGGAGATCGCGGAGTACGCGGCCCGGAAGGTGGCCTGAGCGTCAGCCGGGGACGCCGTCCGACCAGCGCCAGATGCCGCCGGAGTCCTGCCGGCAGGTCAGGTACTCGCCGCCGCGGCCGTGCGTGCTCAGGCCGTGGTGCTTGTTGGCGCAGAACTGGCCGTCGGCGTAGCAGTTGCCCGCGGGGCTCATCAGCTCGCACGCGCCGCTGCCGGTGCCGCCGCCACCCGTACTACCGCCGGTACCGCCCGTGCCGCCGCTCGTGCCTTCGTCCCGTGTCTTCGACGGCTTCGGGGTCGGCTTCGGGGTGTGCAGCAGGCGCCCGGCGCAGTCGCGGCCGTCGCGGGGGACGGTGAACGTCACGGCACCCGATCCGCCGCTCTGCTCGCAGACCTTCTCGCCGCTGCCCCAGGAGGAGGCCCGCTGCCGGGAGCCCTGGAGGCGGACGGTGTAGTCGACCTTCGCCTTCTTGGCGGCGAGGACGGCCGTCCCGATGCTGCGGCCGGTGAGGTCCGGCAGGGTGACGGGGGCCGGGGTCGGGGTGGGCGTCGGGGTCTCGGTGCTCGGGGACGCCTCGGGGGTGGGGCTGCTGCTGGGCGTGGCGGTCGGGGTGGCGGCGGCGGTCGCCTTCGCGGGCCGCGCCTCCGCCTTCGTACCGGCGTCCCCGTCGCCGCAGCCGGCCAGCGCCAGCGCGGAGGCCGCGATCAGCGCCGCCGCGCCGGCGAGTCTGCTCGTGCGCGGGTGTCTCGTGCGCGGGTGTCTCGTGCGTATGGGCATGGTGCGCCCACCCCCCAGAAAGTTGAAATGTGCACCGCACATCCTCAACCTGTTCACATCTTCTGCACAAGACGCGTGACCGAATCGCCGCCGGGTGACCCGTGGGCACGTTTGAGGTTTTGGGGGCCGGGCTAGGTTGACGCGTATGGCTTCAAGCTTCGGTGCTGCTCAGGTGCTGGTCGCCTCCAATCGGGGGCCGGTCTCGTACGAGGTGCGTGAGGACGGGTCGCTGCACGCCAAACGGGGTGGTGGCGGGCTGGTCTCGGGGCTGTCGTCCATCGGGCCGGACGCGGGGGCGCTGTGGGTGTGCTCGGCGCTGGGCGACGGCGACCGCGAGGCGGTGCGGCGCGGGGTCGGCGAGGACGGCGTACGGATGCTGGACGTACCGGCCGACGTGCACGCGGACGCGTACAACGGGATCGCCAACTCGGTGCTGTGGTTCGTGCACCACATGCTCTACCAGACGCCCCTTGAGCCGGTCTTCGACGCGGAGTTCCGGCGGCAGTGGGCCTCCTACGAGGCGTACAACCGGGCCTTCGCCGAGGCGATGGCCGAGGAGGCGGCCGAGGGCGCGGTCGCGATCGTGCAGGACTACCACCTGACGCTGGTGCCGGGCATGCTGCGCGAGCTGCGGCCCGACCTCAGGATCGGCCACTTCTCGCACACGCCGTGGGCCCCGGTCGACTACTTCCGGCTGCTGCCGGACGACATCGCCGAGCAGGTGCTGCGCGGCATGCTCGGCGCCGACCGGCTCGGGTTCCTCACCCGGCGCTGGGCGGACGCGTTCACCGCGTGCTGCGACGCGGTCGTGGGCGGGCTCGGCGGCACGGAGATCGGCGTGCACGGGCTCGGCGCCGACGCGGACTTCCTGCGCGAGCGGTCGCACGAGGCGGACGTCGAGGAGCGGATGGCGGCGCTGCGGCAGGAGATCGGCACGGCTCCCGACGGGAGCGCGCGCCGCACCATCGTGCGGGTGGACCGGACCGAGCTGTCGAAGAACATCGTGCGGGGGCTGCTGGCGTACCGGGAGCTGCTGACGGAGCGGCCCGAGTGGCGCGAGCGGGTCGTGCACGTCGCGTTCGCGTATCCCTCGCGGCAGGACCTCGCCGTGTACCGGGACTACACCGCCGAGGTGCAGCGGGTGGCCCGGTTGGTCAACGACGAGTTCGGGACGGCGGGGTGGACGCCGGTCGTGCTGAATCTCAAGGACGACTTCGCGCGGTCGCTGGCGGCGTACCGGCTGGCGGACGTGGCGCTCGTCAATCCCGTCCGGGACGGGATGAACCTCGTCGCGAAGGAGGCACCGCTCGTCTCCGACGCGGGGTGCGTGCTGGTGCTGTCGCGGGAGGCGGGGGCGTACGAGGAGCTGGGCGAGGACGCGCTGGTGGTGAATCCGTACGACGTGTCGGGGACGGCGCGGGCGCTGCACGAGGCGTTGTCGGTCGCTCCCGGGGAACGGGCGGAGCGGTCGAAGCGGTTGGCCGCGGCGGGGACGGCGTTGCCTCCGGCGCGGTGGTTCCTTGAGCAGTTGGACGCGCTCAGGGGGTGACTGCGGGGGGGGCGGGCCGGCGCTTGCCGGGTGCCGCCCTCTTTTGGGCGGGTGCCGCCTGGGGGTGCCTCCCAGGCCGTTCAGGCACTGGGGGAGGCACGGCTGCCCGCAGCTAGGGCTATGCGGTACGAATGCCCGTAGCCTGGGCCAGGGCCATAAGCAGCCTCACCACGCCCTCCGGGCCTTCCACCACTACGTCGGCGCGCTCCTTGAGGGCCGTTACCTCGTCGCTGCCGCTGCAGACCAGGAGGCCGGGGGTGCCCTCCTGGCGGAGGGTGTCGACCGCGGCGAAGGCGGGGAGGTCGCCGAGGTCGTCGCCGGCGAAGAGGACGGACGCGGCGCCGAGGGAGTGGACGTACGACCGCAGCGCGGCGCCCTTGTCCATGCCGGGTGGGCGCAGTTCCAGGACCATGCGGCCCGGCTCGACGACGAGGCCGTGCCGGGAGGCCAGGTCGGCGAGGGGGGCGCGCAGGGTTTCGAAGGCGGCCTGGGGGTCGGGGGCGCGGCGGGTGTGGACGGCGACCGCGTGGCCCTTCTCCTCGATCCACGTGCCCTGCTGAGCCCCGGACCGCTCCAGCAGCCCGGGCAGCGCGGCGCGGACGGCGGCGACGCCGGGGTGCGGGTCGGGCGTGGTGAGGGTGCCGGTGGCGGCGTCCCAGCGCTCGGCGCCGTAGTGGCCGAGGACGACGAGGTGGTCGAGGCCGGAGATGCCCGCGAAGCCTCCGTGGCGCACCGCGACCTCTGCGGGGCGGCCGGTGATGACCGCGATCGAGGCGACCTTCGGGGCCAGGGCCGCGAGCGCCGGTACGGCCTCCGGGTGGGCGCGGGCCCGGTCCGGGTCGGGCACGATCGGGGCGAGCGTGCCGTCGAAGTCGAGCGCGATCACCGCGCGGTGGGGGTGGGCGAGGAGGGCGTCGAGCCCTTCGCGTCCGGCCGCCGTGGCGGGCGTCGGCAGGGGGTGTGGGGAGTCGTCTCGGGTGGAGTCCTGGTGGCTGCCCATACGGCGAACCTATCCCGCCGGGGCCCGGCCCACGCATCGACCGTGACCCGCGTCCGGGCGTCCCGGACGCCCGGCACGATGTCCCGCCCTGGAGCGGGCAGCCTCAGCGCTCCGTGCGGCGCGACTCGCGTACCCGGCGCAGCCGGTTGACCGTCACCGGGTCGGACGCCAGGGCGCGCGGGTCGTCCAGGAGGGCGTTGAGGAGCTGGTAGTAGCGGACGGGGGCCAGGCCCAGTTCCTCGCGGATCGCGCGCTCCTTGGCGCCGGGGCCGGAAAAGCCCCGGCGTTCCAGTGCGAGGATGCTCCGCTCGCGCGGGGCGAGCGCGGCCGGGTCGGGTTCCGTCATGTACGGCACCGTAACGCCCGGCGCCGACAGCGGCCGCTACCCGACTACTCCGCGCTGCCCGCCCGCATCGCCGTCGCCTGGATCAGGTCGAGCACCTCCTCGGGGCTGCCGCCGGAGGCGACCGCCTGGCCGATGCGCTTCTTGACGTCCGCGCTGACCGAGGCCCAGGACGTCTTGCCGACCGGGTACAGCTCGGAGAGCAGCAGCTCGTCCAGGAACGGCTTGAGGTTCTCGTCCTCCGTCGCGGTGCTCATGACCTGGGACGCGGAGGTGGTCACCGGCAGCAGGTCGTACTCGCGGGAGAAGTCGAGGACGTTCTCCTCGCTGTAGACGAAGTCGAGGAAGTCGCCGATCTCCTCCTGGTGGCCGTTCTTCTTGAAGGCCGTCATCCAGTCGGAGACACCGAGGGTGCTCTTGCTCTCGCCGTCGACGCCGGGGGTGGTCACCATGCCGTACTTCACGCCCTTGTCGGACGCCGCCTTCATCAGCGAGGGGTGGCCGTTGAGCATGCCGACGTCGCCGTTCGCGAAGGCGGCGAAGGCGTCCGCGCGGTTGAGCTTGCCGGGCGCGACCGGGCCGGTGAGGCCCTTGCCGACCAGTTCGTCCTTGAGCCAGGTGAAGGTGGTGACGTTCTGCGGCGAGTCGATGGAGTAGGTGCCGACGTCGTCGGTGTAGCCGCCGTCGCCGCTGAGCATCCACTGCATCGTCTCGGCCTGTGCCTCCTCGGAGCCCAGCGGCAGGGCGTAGGGGTACTTCACGCCCTTGTCCTTGAGCGCCTCGGCGGCCTCGGCGAGGTCGTCCCAGGACTTGGGCGGCGTGACGCCGGCCTCGCTGAAGAGGGTCTTGTTGTAGAAGAGCACCCGGGTGGAGGCGGCGAAGGGCAGCCCGTACTGGACCCCGTTGACCTGGCCGGCGCCGGCGAGCTGGGAGACGAAGTCGGCCTGGACCGGGATGGAGAGCACGTCGTCGGCCCGGTAGAGCAGGTTCTTGTCCGCGTAGTCGGAGTAGGCGCCGATCTGCGCCATGTCGGGCGCCTCGCCGGCCTCGACCATCTCGCGGACCTTGCGGTCGACGTCGTTCCACGAGTAGACGGTGACGTCCACGTGCACGTCGGGGTTCTTCGCCTCGTAGGACTTGACCAGCTCGTCCCAGTAGTTCTTGGAGCTGTTGTCCTTGCCGTCTCCGTAGTCGGCGGCGACGAGCTCGAGGGTCACCTCGCCGGAGTCGCCGGTGAGGCCGCAGCCGCCGAGAACCGCCGTCATGCCCAGCGCGGACACCACCGCGATCGTTCCTGTCCTACGCCGCTGCACCCTGAATCCCCAACCCTGCGTTGTCCGTTTAACGGATTAAGGTCTACACCACGGCAGTGGACTAGACCTCTCCCGGGTAGACGGGCCACACTGTCCCCGTGAGACATGTCATCGCCCTCGATGTGGGCGGCACCGGGATGAAGGCCGCCCTGGCGGGGCCTGGGGGCGAGTTGCTGCACCAGGCGCGCCGGGCCACCGGCCGCGAACGCGGCCCCGAGGCGGTCGTCGCGGGCATCCTCGACTTCGCCGCCGAACTGCGGGCCTACGGCGCCGACCGGTTCGGCGAGCCCGCCGGTGCCGCCGGCGTGGCCGTCCCCGGCATCATCGACGACGAGCACGGCGTCGCCGTGTACGCGGCCAACCTCGGCTGGCGCGACGTACCGCTGCGGACGCTGCTCGGCGACCGGCTCGGCGGCATCCCGGTCGCCCTCGGCCACGACGTGCGCACCGGCGGGCTCGCCGAGGGCCGCATCGGCGCCGGGAAGGGCGCCGACCGATTCCTGTTCGTGCCGCTGGGCACGGGGATCGCGGGCGCCATCGGCATCGACGGCCGGGTCGAGTCGGGCGCCCACGGCTTCGCGGGCGAGATCGGCCACGTCGTCGTACGCCCCGGTGGCATCCCCTGTCCGTGCGGGCAGCGCGGCTGCCTGGAGCGGTTCGCGTCCGCGTCGGCGGTCAGCCAGGCGTGGGCCGACGCCTGCGGCGACCCGGACGCGGACGCCGCCGACTGCGCCAAGGCCGTCGAGTCGGGCGACGCCCGCGCGCTCGCGGTCTGGCAGGACGCCGTGGACGCGCTCGCCGACGGGCTGGTCACCGCGCTCACTCTGCTGGACCCGCGCGTGCTGATCATCGGTGGCGGCCTCGCCGAGGCGGGGGAAACCTTGTTCACACCACTGCGGGACGCCGTCCGGCGGCGCGTCACCTTCCAGAAACTGCCGGAAATCGTCCCCGCGGCACTGGGGGACACCGCCGGCTGCCTGGGTGCCGGGCTGATGGCCTGGGACCTGCTCGGCACCACTCCCACGACCGCGACTCCCCCGGAGGTAACCACCTGATGGCCCCAAGCAAGGTTCTCGCCGGTGCCCGGGTGGTACTGCCCACCGGGACCGTGGACGACGGCCGCGTGATCGTCGACGGCACGCGCATCGCGGACACGGCTCCCCCCGACGCGGAGGTCCTCGACGTCTCGGGCCACTGGGTGGTGCCCGGGTTCGTCGACATCCACAACCACGGCGGCGGCGGCGCCTCCTTCACCGGCGGCACGCCCGAGGACATCCTCAAGGGCGTCGAGACCCACCGCCGGCACGGCACGACCACGGTGGTCGCCTCCGCCGTCACCGGCGAGCTGGACTTCCTCGCCCGGCGCGCCGGGGTGCTCGCCGAGCTGGCCCAGCAGGGCGACATCGCCGGCATCCACTTCGAGGGGCCGTTCATCTCCCCGTGCCGCAAGGGCGCGCACGACGAGCAGCTGCTGCGCGATCCCGACCCGGCGGAGGTGCGCAAGCTGGTCGACGCGGCGCACGGCCACGCGAAGATGGTGACGCTGGCCACCGAGCTGCCGGGCGGCCTGGACTCCGTACGGCTGCTCGCCGAGCACGGCGTGATCGCGGCGGTCGGGCACACCGACGCCACCTACGAGCAGACGGTTCAGGCCATCGACGCGGGCGCCACGGTCGCCACGCACCTCTTCAACGCGATGCCGCCGCTCGGCCACCGCTCCCCCGGTCCGATCGCGGCGCTCCTCGAGGACGAGCGGATCACCGTCGAGCTGATCAACGACGGCACGCACCTGCACCCGGCCTCGCTCCAGCTGGCCTTCCACCACGCGGGCGCCGCCCGGGTCGCCTTCATCACCGACGCGATGGACGCGGCCGGCTTCGGCGACGGCCGCTACCTGCTCGGCCCGATGGAGGTCGAGGTCGCGGACGGTGTGGCCCGGCTGGTGGAGGGCGGCTCGATCGCGGGCTCCACGCTCACCCTGGACCGCGCCTTCAAGCGGGCGGTGACGGTGGACGGGCTGCCCGTCGGGGACGTCGTCGCGGCCATCTCCGCCAACCCGGCCCGGCTCCTTGGCCTGGCCGACCGGGTCGGCTCCCTGGAACCCGGAAGGGACGCCGACCTGGTGGTCCTGGACGACGCCTTCGACCTGGTGGGCGTGATGCGCCGGGGCGCATGGGTGGTCGATCCCCAACTGGGCTGATCCGTCCCCGGGTCCGCCACCCGAGCGATGGCCGGTGGCGGCCCGGGGGCTGGGCCCGCCGCCGTCTGTTTGGCATGATCGTGTCCACACGGCAGCCGCAGGCGATCGGGGGAGGTCGGCCCAGGTGATCCTCACCGTCACACTCAACACCGCGCTCGACATCACCTATCGCGTCCCGGCCCTGAGGCCGCACGCCTCCCACCGGGTCACCGGGGTGACGGAGCGGCCCGGCGGCAAGGGGCTGAACGTGGGCCGGGTGCTGGCGGCCCTCGGGCACGAGGTGACGGTCACCGGCTTCGCGGGCGGCACCACCGGAGACGTCGTGCGCGAGGGACTGACCGGCGTCCACGGGGTGAGCGACGCGCTGGTGCCGGTCGCGGGGTCGACGCGGCGCACCATCGCCGTCGTCGACGAGCGCACCGGCGACACCACCCAGCTCAACGAAGCAGGTCCGGTGGTCGCCCCCGCCGAGTGGAACGCCTTCCTGGAGGCGTACGAGGGTCTGCTCGCCGGCGCCGCCGCGGTGGCCCTGTGCGGCAGCCTGCCGCCGGGCGTCCCGGTGGGCGCCTACGCCGGGCTGGTGCGCACCGCGCGCGCCGCGGGCGTGCCGGTGCTGCTCGACACCAGCGGGGAGCCGCTGCGGCGGGGCCTGGCCGCCCGCCCGGACCTGATCAAGCCGAACGCCGACGAGCTGGCCGAGCTGACCGGTTCGCACGAGCCGCTGCGGGCCACGCAGGCCGCCCGGCGCCGCGGTGCCCGCTCGGTGGTCGCCTCGCTGGGCGCCCAGGGGCTGCTCGCGGTGACCCCGGAGGGCCGCTGGCGGGCCGCGCCGCCCGCCCACGTCCACGGCAACCCGACCGGTGCGGGTGACTCGGCGGTCGCGGGGCTGCTCTCCGGCCTGGTGGAGCACCTGCCCTGGCCGGACCGGCTGGCCCGCGCGGTGGCCCTGTCGGCGGCGACGGTGCTGGCACCGGTGGCGGGCGAGTTCGACCGGGCGGCGTACGAGGAGCTGCTCGGACGCGGCGTCGCGGTGACGGCGGAGGCGGGCGCGGCGTGATGACCGGGCACCGCCCGGGAGCGCCCTAGTCCTTGACCTGGCCCTTCTTCAGGGAGAACTGGTCCAGCAGGACGTTGCACTTGTCGCCGTCGGCGCAGGACAGCGAGATGGTGTTGGTGCCCTTGTTGAGCGTGGGCCAGGCGTAGGTCTTGGTCCAGCCCTTGGCGAAGTCGCCGTCCTCGGCGTGCGCGAAGTTGCCCAGGTTGAGCTTGCTGCCGAACTCCTTGCCGTTGACCGACAGGGTCATCGACTGGTCCTCGCCGGCGGCGCTGTACGTGGTGAAGAGCGTGTAGAGACCGTCCTCGGGGATGCCGTCGACGGTCCAGGTGACCGAGGCGCCCGGCTGGTTGAGGTTGGTCACGTAGACGCCGCCCTCGGACTGGGCGCCCTCGATGTCCGAGGCGAGGGAGGCCGTGCCGCCCAGCCGCATCGCCTTCGCCTCGACGTCCGGCAGCTCGGCCTCCTCCTCCGCGCCGTCGCTGGCGGAGGGGCTCGGCTGGGTGGTCTCGGACTGGGTGGGGGCGGTGTCGCCCCCCGCTTCGTTGCCGCCCTTGTCGTCCTCGGAGCCGCTGCTCGTCATGGCCACGGCGATACCGATCACCACGGCGGCGACGACCGCCACCGCGCCGATCAGGAGACCCTTGGTGTTGGGGCCGCGGCGTCCGCCGCCCCCGCCGTGCCCGGAGGGCTGCTGCGGGCCCGCGGGACCGCCGCCACCGCCAGGGAACGTCTCCGGCGCGGCGTAGTGCGCGTTCGGCTGCCCGTACGCCCCCTGCTGCTGCCCGTAGGCGCCCTGCTGCTGCGGGGCGGCCTGGCCGTAGGCGGCGGTCGGGGCGGTCTGGCCCTGCGGTGCCCCGTACTGCCGTGTGCCGACGGGACGCACCCGGTTGACCGAGTTCGGGTAGCCGTAGCCACCGGACGGCGGCTGGGCCCCGTTGGCCTGCCCGTCGGCGTAGAGGTAGCCGAAGGGGTCGTCGTCCTCGGGCGTGCTCGCGCCGTTGTTGCCGGGCGTCATCCCTAGGTCTCCTAACCAGATGCGGTGCGTGGTGCGGTACGGGTGAGATGGCGAGCCTACCCGTTCCTACTGACCCGAAAGGGTGACTCAGACCGCATCAGCGCGCCGACCTGGTGATCATCCGGCCCGGCGGTGCTGTTTGGGACGAGATCGTTTCTCGACGTACATCCGTTCGTCAGCCGACTTCAGCACTTCGTCCGCCGTCATGCCGCAGTGGGCCCAGCCGATGCCGAAGCTGGCGCCCACCCGCACGGCCCGGCCCTCGGCCCGGATCGGCTGGATGATCTCGCCCCGCAGCCGCACGGCGAGGTCCTGGGCGTCGGCGCGGCCGAGCCCGTTGGCGAGGATCACGAACTCGTCGCCGCCGAGGCGGGCCACCGTGTCGCCGTCGCGCACCCCGCCGCTGAGCCGGCGGGCGACCTCGATCAGTACGGCGTCGCCCGCGTTGTGCCCGAAGCGGTCGTTGATCGACTTGAAGCCGTCCAGGTCGCAGAAGAGGACGGCGAGGCCCTTGGTGCCGTCGTCGCGGCCGTCCTCGGGGGCCACGGCGTGCACATGGTGGTCGAAGGCGCCGTACGGCTCGGTGACGGCGCCGAAGTCGAAGGTGTGGCCGCCGGAGTCGAGCACGGCCGGGTGCCCGTACGCCGCGTCCATGGCGTCGGCCACGGCCGAGTGCGCCGACTGGGGGCGCTGGCACAGCCGCGCGGCGAGGCGGGAGCGCAGCTCGGCGGAGTTGGGCAGGCCGGTGAGGGAGTCGTGGGAGGCGCGGTGGGCGAGCTGGACCTCGTGCCGCTTGCGCTCCTCGATGTCCTCGACGTGGGTGAGCAGGAAACGCGGCCCGTCGGCGGCGTCGGCGACGACGCTGTTGCGCAGCGAGACCCAGACGTAGGTGCCGTCGCGCCGGCCCAGGCGCAGCTCGGCCCGGCCGCCCTCGGCGGAGGTGCGCAGCAGGGTGCCGATGTCCTCGGGGTGCACGAGGTCGGAGAAGGCGTAGCGGCGCATCGCGGAGGCGGGGCGGCCCAGCAGGCGGCACAGCGCGTCGTTGGTGCGCAGGATCCGGCCGTGCTGGTCGCCGCCCATCTCGGCGATGGCCATGCCGGAGGGGGCGTACTCGAAGGCCTGCCGGAAGCTCTCCTCGCTGGCCCTGAGCGCCTGCTGGTCGCGCTCCAGGCGGACCAGGGCGCGCTGCATGTTGGAGCGGAGCCGGGCGTTGCTGATCGCGATGGCGGCCTGGAACGCGTACATCTGCAAAGCCTCGCGGCCCCAGGCGCCGGGGCGGCGGCCGTTGCGCGGGCGGTCCACGGACAGGACGCCGATCAGCTCGCCGCTGTTGCCACCGCCCTGCGGGCCGGGCGCGTACATCGGGGCGAAGAGCCGGTCCGAGGGGTGCCACTCGTCCTCGAAGCGCGGCGCGGGCCCGTCGGTGTACCACTGCGGGACGTCGTCGTCGTCGAGGATCCAGCCCTCGGTGTGGGGTATGAAGATCAGGTCGCCCCACTGCTCGCCCATGTTCAGGCGCCGGTCCCAGGAGTCGCGGGAGCCCGCCCGGCCGGTGATCAGCGCCTCGGCGGCCTGGTTGCCGGCGAACGCGGCGACGACGAGATCGCCGTCGGGGCGGACCAGGTTGACGCACGCCAGCTCGTACCCGAGGGCCTGGACGACGCCGTCGGCGACGGCCTGCAGGGTGTCGGCCAGGCTGCGGGCCTTGTTCATGTCGGCCATGGCCTGGTGCAGTTGCCGCAGGGACGCAAGGCGGACATAGGGTTCCGACTCGGTCTCCATGCTCGCCCTCCCCCCGAGACCTCGCAGTGAATCAAGGGTTGTCTTCGGCGCCTTTACAGATGGTGCCCTTGCAGGTTCCCCGCCACTGAATCACAGCGCGCTGCCCACTCGGTACACAGGGTCAACAATTACCGCTTCTTGTGACTCAAGTCACAGCTAAAGATGAACAATTGAGTGGGGTTCCTGCGTTTTCCCTGTGCGTTTACCGAACGCAAACTTTGTAGGTATGCGCACGCCTCGTTCTGTGGGCCTAGGTCCCGGTTCCGCCCGAGGTCCGATGCCCGGCCGGCCGCCCGGCGATTAGCGTGGCGGAGTGCCGAATACTCCGTCTCTCACGCCCCTCGCGTCCCCCGCGTCGCCGTTCCCGTCGCCCGCCTCCGGGCATGCTGAGGGGGTGAGCAACGAGGAGTTCCGTGCCGCCATGTCCCGGCTGGCCTCGGGCGTGGTCCTGGTGACCGCGCAGGAGCCGCCGCTCGACCCCGACGACCCGCTGGCACCGCGCGGCGAGGACGTCGGAATGACGGCCACCGCCTTCATGTCGGTGTCCCTGGACCCGCCGCTGGTCCTGGTCAGCCTGCGCGAGGGTTCCCGCATGGACGACCTGCTCGACGAGCAGCCGCTGTGGGCGGTCTCCGTCCTCTCCGAGAGCCAGCGGCACATCGCGGGCCGCTTCTCGATGAAGGGCCGCGTCAGCGACCGGCTCCTGTTCGCGGACATCCCCTACGTGCGGGGCGGGACGACCGGCGCGCCCCTGGCCGGCGGGGCCCTGGCGACCCTGGAGTGCCGCACCGAGCAGCGGGTGCCGGCCGGGGACCACACCCTGGTGATCGGCCGCGTGCTGACCGCCTCGCTGCCGAGCGCGGACGGGGGGCCGCTGGCGTACTTCAAGGGGCGGTACCGGCAGCTGGGCTGAGCGGTAATCCGCTCGTCCGGAGTGCGGGCGCCTGCTTAGGGTGCGCCCATGACGACCAGCACGACGCTCCGCGTGGAGAAGATCACCCCCGCGAACATCGAGGCCGCCCTCGCCATCCGGGTGCGCCCCGACCAGGAGTTCGCCGTCGACCCGGTGGTGAAGTCCCTCGCCGAGGCCTACGTGCATCCCAAAAAGGCCTGGCCGCGCCTGATCCTCGACGGCGACCGTCCGGTCGGCTTCCTCATGGGCTTCTTCGGCATCGACTGGTACGACGACGGCAGCGCACCGCGCTCCGGCCTGTGGCGGCTGAACATCGCCGCCGAGGAGCAGGGCCGGGGATACGGCCGCTTCGCCGTGGAGTCGGTGGCCGCCGAGATCCGGCGCCGCGGCGGCAGGGAGTGCTTCGTCACCTGGCACCCGGGCGAGAGGGGCCCCGAGAACTTCTACCTGGGCCTCGGCTTCCGTCCGAACGGGGAGAAGGCCGAGGAGGAGACGGTCGGCGTGCTGGAGCTGGGCTGAAGTCGCGAGGCCTACGCGCCCTCACGCTCAGTCCCAGTCCCGCGCGGAGCGCCCCCGCTTGGTCTGTGAGCGCTGCTTCTTCTCCCGCAGCCGGCGTTCGTTGATGCCGCGCGGGATACGGGTCGGCCTGCGGGGCCTGGGCGGGGGCGCGGTGGCCTCGGCGAGGAGGGCGGCGAGGCGCACGGCGGCCGTCTCGCGGTTGCGCCACTGGGAGCGGTGCTCGGCGGCGCGGACGGTGACGATCCCGTCGGCCAGCCGCCCGGCCAGCCGCTCGAGCGCCCGCTGCTTCCACACCTCGGGCAGGGCCTCGGTCCTCGCCAGGTCGAAGCGCAGCTCAACCGCCGTGTCGGTGGTGTTGACGTGCTGTCCGCCGGGCCCCGAGGAGCGCGAGAAACGCCACATGAGCTCGGCCTCGGGCAGGGAGACGGAGCCGCGGATGACGTGGGGACCGGACATGCCCACCATGTTCCCGTCCCCGGCGGTCCGCGTCACCCGAATATCCTGATCCCGCTCTCGGTAAAGAAAGTAAAGAGAGGTGGAACCTTGAGGACCCCTCTCGTCGTTCATGGTGGTAGCTGTAGCTTTCTTGCCGTACGTAAACGAGGGAAGGGACTCCCAACAATGGCTGTAAGCCTGTCCAAGGGTGGCAACGTCTCGCTCACCAAGGAGGCTCCGGGCCTGACCGAAGTCACCGTGGGCCTCGGCTGGGACGTCCGTACCACCACCGGCACAGACTTCGACCTCGACGCCTCCGCGATCGCGGTCAACCCCGAGGGCAAGGTCTACTCCGAAGCCCACTTCATCTTCTTCAACAACAAGCAGACGCCGGACAACACGATCGTCCACACCGGTGACAACCGCACCGGCGAGGGCGCCGGCGACGACGAGGCGATCAACGTCAACCTGGCGGGCCTGCCGGCCGACGTCGAGAAGATCGTCTTCCCGGTCTCGATCTACGACGCCGAGAACCGCTCGCAGAACTTCGGCCAGGTGCGCAACGCCTACATCCGCATCCTCAACCAGGCCGGCGGCGCCGAGATCGCGCGCTACGACCTGTCCGAGGACGCGGCCACCGAGACCGCCATGGTCTTCGGCGAGCTGTACCGCAACGGCGCCGAGTGGAAGTTCCGCGCCGTCGGCCAGGGCTACGCCTCGGGCCTCGTGGGCATCGCCCAGGACTTCGGCGTGAACGTCTGACGTTCACCCGCCCGTTCGCCGAGTACGAAGGCCTCCCGGTCGTCCGCCGGGGGGCCTTCGGCGTCACCGGAGCAGACGCCAACAGGCGCTCTGAACGGGCGTTTCACGTGAAACGCCGCATAGGATCACGACGTGCGCACCCCCCGTCTGCTCGTAGCCGCCGCCACCGTCACCGCCCTCGCGGCGTGCAGTGGCGGCGGCGCGGTCGACGGGCACCCCGGCGCCTCGGGCGTGCGCGACCCGTACTTCCCCAAGGCGGGCAACGGCGGCTACGACGTCGGCCACTACGACCTGGTCCTGGACTACGACCCCGAGGCCGAGCACCTCACCGGCACCGCGACGATCACCGCGCGCGCCACCCGGGACCTGTCCGCCTTCAACCTGGACCTCAAGGGCCTCGACGTCGAGAAGGTCGCGGTCGAGGGCCGGGACGCCCGCTTCAACCGGGCCGGGCAGGAGCTGACGGTCCGCCCGGCCGACGAGCTGGACGACGGGGAGACGTTCCGCGTGAGCGTCCGCTACTCCGGCGAGCCGGAGACGATCACCGATCCCGACGACTCCGAGGAGGGCTGGCTGCCCACCGCCGACGGCGCGGTCGGGCTCGGCGAGCCGACGGGCTCGATGGCCTGGTTCCCCGGCAGCCACCATCCCTCCGACAAGGCGACGTACGACCTCGCGGTGACGGTGCCACAGGGCCTCGGCGCGGTCTCCAACGGCGAGTTGACGCATGAGCGGACCCGTGACGGCCGTACGACGTTCACCTGGCACACCGCCGAGCCGATGTCGAGCCACGTCGTCACGGTCGCCGTCGGCGAGTGGGAGACCGACCGCTCCACCACGGACGACGGTCTGCCGGTGTACACGGCCGTCGACCCGCGGCAGGCCGACGCGAGCCGCACGGTGCTGAAGCGGATTCCCGAGATCGTGGAGTGGGGCGAGGAGAACTTCGGCCCCTATCCCTTCTCCTCCACCGGCGCGATCGTCGACCGCGCCGAGGACGCCGGCTACGCCCTGGAGACCCAGAACCGGCCCTACTTCCCCGGCGCCCCCGACACCGTCCTGCTCGTCCACGAACTGGCGCACCAGTGGTACGGAAACTCCGTCAGCCCGAAGACCTGGCAGGACATGTGGCTGAACGAGGGCTTCGCCACCTACGCGGAGTGGCTGTGGGAGGAGGACCACGGCGGCGACACCGCCCAGGAGACGTTCGACGCGCTCTACGACGGGACGTACTACCCGGACGAGGCCGCGAACGAGTCGATCTGGGCCTTTCCGCCCGCTGACCCGCCCGACGCGGCGCACATCTCCGACAGCCCCGTCTACCAGCGGGGCGCGATGGTCCTGCACAAGATCCGCGAGACGGTCGGCGACGACGCCTTCCGGAAGCTGCTGCGGGGCTGGGCCGCCGCCCACCGCCACGGCAACGCCGGCACCGGGGACTTCACGGCGTACGTCGAGAAGTCGGCGCCCGACGAGGACTTCTCGGAGGTCTGGGAGGACTGGCTGCGCGGGGACGGCAGGCCCGGGTCCCCGTGAGGCACCGCCCCGCCGGGCGCCTCACCCCTCGTAGGCGTCGAGCAGCCGGGCCAGGTCCGGCGGCCAGAGCGGCTCGGGGGCCTCGGCGAGTTCGGCCCGGCTCCACCAGCGCCAGGTGAGGATGCCGTCGGCGGCGTGGGCGGCGGCCAGGTGGGGGCCGGTGGGCTCGCGGCGGGGGCCGTGGGCGACGTAGATGTGCTCGTGCTGGCGGACGGGGCCGACGCTCAGGTGGGTGAAGTCGTGTTCCCAGGTGCAGAGCAGCGCTCCCGGTTCCAGGTCGGTCCAGCCGGTCTCCTCGCGCACCTCGCGCAGGGCGCCCTCGCGGGGGCTCTCGTCCGCTTCGAGGCCGCCGCCGGGCATCGCCCAGTGCACGCCGACCTCGATGTTGTCGTAGCGGAAGAGGAAGACCGCGCCCTCGGGATCGAGTACGGCGACGCGGGCGGCGCGGCGCGGGGTGCGCGGCTCGGCGCTGTCCAGTTCCCTGCGCAGCACCGTGCAGGGGCGGCCGGCAGCGAGGTCGCGGCGGTGGTCGACGGCCGTGTAGCCGAGGGCCGTCCAGAAGGCGAGCGCGTCGGTGTTGCCGTCGAGGACGGCGAGCCGTACGGCGGTGCGGCCCCGGGACCGGAAGCGCTCCTCGAGGAGGGACGCGAGCCGCCTGCCGTACCCCTGCTGCCGCAGGCCCGCGTCCACCATCAGCAGCCCGATCCACGGGTCCGGGTCGGCCGGGTCGGGATGCCGGGCGAGGGTGACCGCGACCCCGGCCAGCCGGCCCGCGTCCCTGGCGAGCAGCACCTCGGCGCCCGGTCGCGCCAGTTCGTCGGCGAGCGAGGCCGCCACCTGCTCCGGGCGGATGTCGTGCGGGTCCGGGAAGTCGCCGCCGAGCGCGTGGAAGGCGTGGTTCGAGGCGTAGAGGGCGGTGAGTTCGGTGAGCAGGGGGCCCGGGATGTCGTGGTCGGGGGTGAGCGGGAGCGGGAGCGGGGTGAGGATCACGGGGGCAACCTATCCGGGCGTCGGCCCCGCCGCCCGGGTCAGTCCAGGTCGGACAGGTCGAGTACGAAGCGGTGGCGGACGTCGCCCCGGGTCAGGCGGTCGAGGGCCTCGTTCACGCGGGCGGAGGGGAGGAGTTCGATGTCGGCGGTGATGTCGTGTGCCGCGCAGAAGGCGAGCATCTCGGCGGTCGTCCTGCTGCCGCCGCTGCCCGCGGAGCTGAGCTTCTTGCGGCCGATGAGCAGGTCGAGAGTGTCCACGGTGACCGGTCCGAGGTACCCGAGGTGGCTGAGCGTGCCGTCCATGGCGACCAGGCGGAGGTAGGGGCCGAGCCAGCCCGCAGTGGTCCTCATGGCTCTCCCCGCTCTTTCAGACAGACTGTTCGGTCTATTTCTGTTCCGAGCGTAGCGCGGATGCAGCGAAAGGCAAACCAACTGTTCTGTCCGGTACCCTGCGGGGATGCCCGACCAGCCCCTGACCTCACGCGGAGCCGCCACCCACCGGCGCATCCTCGACGTCGCGACCCGGGAGTTCGCCGAACACGGGATCGCCGGGGCGCGGATCGAGCGGATCGTGGCCGCCGCGCGCACCAACAAGGCGCAGCTCTACGGCTACTTCGGCAACAAGGACGGGCTGTTCGACGCGATCTTCTTCGCGTCGCTCGACCGCATCGTGAACGTCGTGCCGATCGACGCCGACGACCTCGCGGACTGGGCCGTGCGCCTCTACGACGAGTATCTGCGCCGCCCCGACCTCATCCGGCTGGCCACCTGGGCGCGGCTGGAGCGGCGTCCGGCGGGGCACCTGGTCGACGACGCCGACCGTCGCGACGACGCCAAACTGCGCGCCATCGCCGAGGCCCAGGCGGCGGGGCGGGTGCGGCCGGGGGACCCGTTCGACGTGCTGGCCGTCGTCATCGCCATGTCGATGGCCTGGTCACCGGTCAGCAACGTCTACGCGGCGACCGCCGACGAGCCCGCGCAGACGCACGAACGCCGTCGCGCCCTGCTCCGCGACGCGGTCCGCCGCGCCACCTCGCCGGACTGACCGGGGCCACCGCCCGGCTCCGGCGGCCGGCGTCGCGTGTCCCGCGTTCCCCCTTGTCCCCTGTCCGCTCAGGCGTTCCCGGGGGCGCGGTCCCGCTGGTGCCGGGTGAGCCGGGAGACGAACAGCACGACCGGCACGGCTCACGACGCGTACTCCGTACGCCACCGTGACGTGTCAGTGGCGGGCGGCGACCGGTCTCACGGCCGTGACACCATCACCTGCGTGCTCGACATCGGCTACGCCCTCTCCACCCGCTTCCCGGACCCGCCGCAGACGGACTACCGCCGCGCGGACGTCCGCGCGCTGCGGCACGACCTGTTCTGCGGGGACGTGTACCTCGCCGACACCAAGGCGGACCGGGAGGTGTCCACAGCCTGGGGATGGGTGCCGGTGCTCGACTTCGCCTGGGCGCTGTGCGACATCGTGGAGCACGTCGACCGGGACCCGGCGGGCTCCCGGGCCGCCCGGCCGCAGCGGGCGGAGCTGGACTTCACCGAGTCCACGGACCGCCTGCTCTTCGAGCGCCGCTTCGGCTGGGTCGACATCGAGGCGGAGTGGCTGCCGGCGGACGAGGCCCCGCTGTCCTTCTCGCACACCGAACTGCGCCGGGAGGCCCGGGACTTCCTGCACGATCTGCTCGCCGACCTCACCGACATGCACGAGGACCTGGCGGACAACCCGGCGATCTGGTCCCTCCAGGCCCGCTTCCCCCGGCTGGCCTGACGCGGACCGGCGCCCGTGGACGCCCGGACCGGCGTCCACGAGCGGGGGCCGGGGGGCCTACTCCCCCGCCAGCACCCGCACCCCCAGCTCGGCCGCCAGCACCGGTGCCAGGTCGAGGAGCTGGGCCGGGCTGATCACGGCGCCCGACAGCCGGTCCACGCCCCGGGCCAGCTCCAGCGGGGCGGCGCCGCGCAGGTCGACGTCGACGAGGGTGGCCGCGCTGAGGTCCGCCTCCTTCAGGGCGCAGTCCACGAACTCGACCCGCTCCAGGCGGGCGCCCCCGAAGTCCGGCTCGACCAGGACGCAGCTCTCGAAGACGACGTCCTTGAGCCGGGCCCGGCGCAGGTTCAGGTAGTCGATCTTGCCGCCGCGGATCAGGACCCGTTCAAGGACGGCGCCGTGCAGCTGGGTGCCGCCGAGGCGGGCGTCGAGCAGCTCGACGTCGCGCAGGGTGGCCTCCGCGAGGTTCGTGCCCACGCCCCGTACGCCGCTGAGGACCGAGTCGAGCAGCCGGGCCCGGGGCAGCGACGCCTCGTCGAGCGCGCACCCCGTCAGCGCGCAGTCCATGAAGCGGGCGCCCGCGCCGTCCTGCCCGGCGAGGTCCGTCTCCAGGAACTCCAGCGCGTCGTAGTCCCCGTCCGGCTCCAGTCCCCCGTCCTCGTACGGCCGGAGCGGGGGCAGCCGCAGCTCCGGGCGCCGCGCCGCCCGCACCTTCGCCGCACCCGCGCCCCCACCCGCACGCGTGCCCGTCCCGCCGCCGCCCGCCGCTCTCCTCGCCATGCCCCCATGCTGCACCCCGCCACTGACAACCCGCGCCGGCCTGCGCGAACGTCTCCTGGCCCGGCGGCATGTCACAAGCGGGGCCCCCTCGGCCGTCGTACTGGCAGACAGGCGCCGCGCAGGCGACCCCGACCCGAGGGAGAACCCGAGCCATGCATCGCATCACCGTCATCGGCGGCGGCTTCGCCGGACTGACCGCGGCCATCACCGCCGCCGAGGCGGGCGCCGGGGTCACCGTCCACGAGGCCCACCACACTCTCGGCGGGCGGGCCCGGACGGCCGACGGCCCCTACCGGACCAACGACGGCCCGCACGCCCTCTACAACGGCGGCCCGCACTGGGCGTGGCTGCGGCAGCGCGACCTGATCGGCCCGCTCGCGCCCATCCCACCGCTGGAGGCGGCCCGGCTGCGGCTGCGCCACAAGGGCGCGCTGCGCCGTACCCCGCCCTTCGCCATGCTGAAGCTGCTGCGCCGTGGGGTCAGGCCGGCGCCCGTCGACACCGACTTCCTGACCTGGGCCACCACGATCGCGGGCGAGGAGGGCGCGCGGGCCGCCGCCCACTACTGCGCCGTCGCCCTGTTCCACCACGACCCGGGGTCGTTGTCCGCGGCCTTCGTGCAGGAGCGGCTGCGCCGGGCCGCCAAGCTGCCGCCCGAGGCGCACTACCCACGCGGCGGCTGGGCCGGGGTCGTGGACCGGATGGCCGCCCTGGCCTGGAATCTCGGCGTCCGGGTGGAGACGCTCTCCCGCGTCGAGACGCTGCCCACCGAGACACCCGTCGTGGTCGCCACCTCCCTCGACGCGGCCCGCCGCCTGCTGGACGACTCCTCGCTGACCTGGCCGAGCGGCCGCACCGCCCTGGTCGACCTGGCCGTACGGACCCGGCGCGGTGACGCCTTCGCGGTCTCGGACCTGGACGCGCCGGGCTGGATCGAGCGGTTCACCGCGCAGGACCGCACGCTGGCGCCGGCGGGCGAGCAGCTGATCCAGGGGCAGATCCCCATCGCGCCCGACGAGTCGAAGGCCGACGGAACGGCGCGGGCCGAGGAACTGCTCGACCTCGGCTTCCCCGGCTGGCGCGAGCGGCTGACCTGGCGGCGCGAGGCGGTCGCGAACGGCCGTACCGGCGCCGTCGACCTGCCCGGCACCACCTGGCGCGACCGGCCCGCCGTCGACCGCGGCGAGGGGGTGTATCTCGCCGGTGACCAGGTCGCCGCGCCCGGTCTGCTCTCCGAGGTCTCCTTCAACAGCGCCCTGACCGCGGTATCGCTCGCCCTCGGCCGCCGGGAAGTTGACCTCAAGCGGGCTTGAGGTCGTTGGGTGGGGTCCGTACCCGTCGCTCCCTCGTCCCGGATCCGTTGGAGGACCCATGCACGCCATCCGTCTGCACGCCTTCGGCCCGGCCGAGAACCTCGTCCTGGACGAGGTGGAGGACCCCGCGCCCGGTCCGGGCCAGGTCCGGATCGCCGTCCGCGCGGCGGGCGTCCACCTCCTGGACACCGCCCTGCGCGAGGGCATCCAGGGCCCGACGCCCGCCCTCCCCGACCTGCCGACGATCCCCGGCCGCGAGGTCGCCGGCGTCGTCGACGCCCTCGGGGAGGGCACGCCCGAGAGCCTGCTGGGCAGTCGCGTCGTCGCCCACCTCGGCTTCGCGCCCGGAGGCTACGCCGAACTCGCCGTCGCCGACCTCGCCCGCCTGCACGAGATCCCCGCCCGGCTGGACTTCGCCGAGGCCGTCGCCATGATCGGCACGGGGCGTACGGCGATGGGGATCCTGCAGTTCGCCGGCCTCGGGCCCGGCTCCGTGGCCGTGATCCCCGCCGCGGCCGGCGGCATCGGCACGCTGCTGGTGCAGTACGCCAGGAACGCCGGCGCCACGGTGGTCGGCCTCGCGGGCGGCCCGGAGAAGGCCGCTCGCGTCGCCGCGAACGGCGCCGACCTCGCCGTCGACTACAAGGACCCCGCGTGGCCGGCGAAGGTGCGCGCCCACCTGGACGGGGAGCGTGCCACCGTCGTCTTCGACGGAGTCGGCGGGGACGTGGCACGCGATGCCGTCGCCCTGCTCGGGCCGGGCGGCCGGCACCTGGTCTTCGGCTGGTCGGGCCAGGGCCTGCACGACGGCGTCCCCTACCTCGTCGACGGCGTCTCCCAGCAGGTGCTGGGCCCCGTGATGATGCAGCGGACCGGCGGCGCCGACCCCGTACGCACCCTTGAACTGCGCGCCCTCGCGCAGGCCGCCGAAGGGCGGCTCACCCCGGCCGTGCAGCGCTTCCCGCTGGCCGGGGCCGCCGCCGCGCACCGCGCGCTGGAGAACCGGGAGACGACCGGGAAGGTGGTGCTGGAACCATGACCGTCGGCAAGCGGCGCCGGCCCGCCCAACAGGATGCGATACGCCCCGATTCATGGTCTTCTGGCCAGATGAGTGGCACCCGCACAGGTGGACCCGCCGCGCCCGCGGAGGCCGATCCCCGCCGCTGGTGGGGGCTGGTCGTGATCGCCCTCGCCCAGCTGATGGTCGTCCTCGACGCGACGATCGTGAACATCGCGCTGCCCTCCGCGCAGCGCGACCTGAACATGTCGGACGGCAACCGCCAGTGGGTGATCACCGCGTACACCCTCGCGTTCGGCGGTCTGCTGCTGCTCGGCGGCCGGGTCGCGGACCTGGTGGGGCGCAAACGCACCTTCGTCATCGGGCTGATCGGCTTCGCGGCCGCCTCCGCGATCGGCGGCGCCGCCACCACCCCGGCGATGCTGTTCGGCGCCCGCGCCCTCCAGGGCGTCTTCGCCGCCGTCCTCGCGCCGTCCGCGCTGTCACTGCTGACGACCACCTTCACCGACCCCAGGGAGCGCGGGAAGGCCTTCGGCATCTACGGCGCGCTGGCCGGCAGCGGCTCGGCGATCGGCTTCATCGTCGGCGGCGTGCTCACCGAGTACCTGAACTGGCGCTGGTGCCTGTACGTCAACATCCCCATCGCGATCATCGCCGTGATCGGCGCGTTCGTCCTGCTGCACGACCGCCCCGGCCACTCCGGTGCCCGCCTCGACGTGCCCGGCGTGATCCTCGGCTGCGGCGGTCTCGTCGCCCTCGTCTACGGCTTCAGCGAGGCGCAGCCCCGCGGCTGGACCGACCCGCTGGTGCTGGGCCTGTTCGTCCTGGCCGTGGTCCTCCTGGCCGGCTTCGTGTGGTGGCAGACCCGCGCGCCGACGCCGCTGCTGCCGCTGCACGTCATCCGGGAGCGCAACCGCGCCGGCTGCTTCCTGACGATGATGCTGGCGGTCATCGGCATGTTCGGGCTGTTCCTGTTCATGACCTACTACCTCCAGGTCATCCTGGGCTACTCCCCCGTGCGGACCGGCCTGGCGTTCCTGCCGCTGACCGCCGCGATCGTCATCGGCTCGACCCAGATCTCGGCCCGGCTGCTGCCGCACGTGGGCCCGCGCATGCTGATGGTGCCCGGCATGCTCCTGGCCTCCGGCGGCATGGTGATCCTGACCCGGATGACCGTGCACTCGGACTACGCCGCCGAGATCCTGCCCGCGCTGCTCCTGATGGGCCTCGGCATGGGCCTGACCTTCATGCCGGTGTTCTCCACGGCCACCGCCGGGGTCGCCCCCAAGGACTCCGGCGTGACCTCCGCGACGGTCAACACCTCGCAGCAGGTGGGCGGCTCGATCGGCACGGCGCTGCTCAACACCATCGCGACCAGCACCAGCGCCACCTGGATCACCGCCCACCTCACCGACCCCTCCCAGCGGGAGCTGATCGTCCGGGAGGGCATCGTCCACGGCTACACGGTCGCCATCTGGGTGGCCGCCGGCGTCATGCTGCTGGCCGCCGTGGTCGCGGGCCTGATGGTCACGGCCAAGGCCCCGAAGCACGGCACCCCGGCCGACCGCCCGGCGTCGGAGCCGTCGCCCGAGGAGGCGGGGGCCCCGCCGCCCGCGGGGTCGCGAAACCCGCGTGACCACCGCAGCCCGCGCCGGTAGCGTCGGGCGGTGTGATCGACGTTCCGGAGGGGCTCGCGGCCGCGCAGGCGAAGTACAACGGGGAGGCGGGGCGCGCCTTCGTCGACGGGCTGCCCGCGCTGGCGGCCGGCTTCCTTCAGCGGTGGGAGCTGCGGCTCGACGGGCCGTCGATGCACGGGTGGGCGGCGCTGGTGCTGCCGGTCGTGCGCCGCGACGGCACCGAGGCCGTGCTGAAGCTCCAGATCCTCGACGCGGAGACCGAGGGCGAGCCCCTCGCGCTGCGCGTGTGGGACGGGGACGGCGCGGTGCGGCTGCTCGATCACGACGCGGCCACCGGCACCATGCTCCTGGAACGCCTGGACGCGGGCCGCATGCTCAGCGACGTGCCGGACTCCCGCGAGGCCGTCCTCGTCATCGCCCGGCTGCTCGCCCACCTCACCGCGACCCCCGCGCCGCCCGGCGTGCGCCGTCTCGGGGACATCGCGCGGGGCATGCTGGAGCGCACGCCCGCGACACTGGAGCGCCTCGCGGACCCGGCGGAGCGGCGGCTGGTCGCGGACTGCGCCGCCGCCGTGCGCGAGGTCGCCGACGAGCCCGGGGACCGGCTGCTGCACTGGGACCTGCACTACGACAACGTCCTCGCCTGCGACCGCGCCCCCTGGCTCGCCATCGACCCCAAGCCGCTGGCCGGCGATCCCGGGTTCGACCTGCTGCCCGCGCTCGACAACCGCTACGACCCGGCCGAGACGCGGTGGCGCTTCGACGCCATGACCGAGGTCCTCGGACTGGACCGGGAGCGGGCCCGCGCCTGGTCCCTCGGCCGCGTGCTGCAGAACTGCCTGTGGAACGTCGAGGACGGCGATCCCCTGGAGACCGAACAGCTGGAGATCGGGCGGCTGCTGCGCGACCTGTGAGCCGGCGTCGGCGTCGGGCGGCCGCCGCCGGACGTCAGCTTTGCGGGTGCGCGTCCCGGGGCCGGTCCCGCTCCCGCTCCCGCTCCCGGCGTCCGCCTCCCTCCAGCGCGCCCGGCAGTTCCGTCCTGCGCCGTATCCGCAGCTTGCGGTAGGTGCTGGTCAGATGGGTCTCCACGGTGCGCCGGGCGAGGTGCAGCAGATCGGCGATCTCGGTGTTCGTGCGGCCGTCGGCGGCCAGTTCGGCGATCCGGCGCTCGCTGCCGGTCAGCGCCCCCGCACCGGTGCGGGACGCCACCGGGCCGCGTGCGCCGCCCTCGCGCAGGGCCTGCCCGGCCAGGGCGAGCCAGCGCAGGGCGCCCTTGCGTTCGGCGAGTTCGGCGGCCTCCCGCAGCCGGCCGCGGGCGCGTCCGCGCTCACCGGCGGCCAGCAGCTGGCGGCCCTGGGCGAGCAGCGCCGGTATCAGCTCCATGTCGGTGTCGGCGGGCGCGTCCCGCAGGGTCCGTACGGCCTCCTCGGCCAGCTCGAGACCGCGTCGCCCGCCGGTCGCGGTGCCCAGCACGCGCAGGGCGCGGCCCACGGTGCGCGGGGTGTTCCACACCCTGGCCAGCCGCAGTTCCTCCGTCGCCAGGGCCAGCGCCTCCGGTCCGCCGCCCAGCGCCAGCCGGCACTCCGCGACCGCCGTCCGCCACGGGGTGACGACCGGGCTGACCACCTCGCGGGCCGCCTGGCGCCGCCCGCACTCCAGGAAGTCGTGGAGCGCTCCCGCCAGGTCGCCGGTGGCGGCGCGCAACACGCCCCGCGCGTACAGGTAGCGGTTCAGCTCCCAGTTCTCCGGCACCTCGCGCAGGTCGAACCGGTCGGCGTAGCGCTGCGCCTCGTCGGTGCGGCCGGTGTGGACGAGGGCCATCAGGGCGTGGGCGTCGCGGTTGGAGGGGCCGGTGCCGGGGCCGGGGACGGGAGAGAGCAGCCGGGCGTGGTCGCCGCGGGCGGCGGCGATGTCGGCGCGGGTGTTGAGCAGCGCGTGCTGCATCGGATGCAGCAGCGAGGGGTGCTGTCCGGCCAGGCCGCGTTCCACGAGCCGGTCCGCCTCGTCGAGTTCGTCGGCCCACTGGGCGACCGCGGCGGCCGTGCCCAGCAGGAAGGGCTCGGCGAGCGGGTCGGTGGGCTGTGCGAGCAGCTTCCGTACCCGGGTCATGGCCTCCTCGGCGGAGACCAGCGCGGCCGTCGCCGCGTACCGCACGAGCAGGGCCTGTCCGGCGGTGCCCACCAGCTCGGGGGATTTCTCACCGGTCTCGGCCAGCCACCGGTACACCTCCTGCCGGGTCGCCAGGTCCTGGTCGGACAGCAGCGCGGTGGCGGTCTGCACGGTGCGGGCCAGGCCCGGGTGGCCGGACAGCCGGCCCTCCGTGCGGCGCAGCACCTCCATCGCCGTACGGATCTCGCCCCGGCCGGCCAGGGCGGTGCCGAGGGCGACGGCCGTACGCACCCGGTTGCGGGGCTCGGCCGGCAGGTGCTGGGCCTCGGCCAGGCGCGCGATGGCGGCCGGGGTGTCGGCCGACGCGTACTCCAGGGAGCCCAGTTCGGTCAGCAGCCGCTGGCGGAGGTCGTCGGACAACGGCTCGTCCAGCGCCCGGCGCAGGTAGCCGACGGCGTCGGCGGGCCTGGCGTCGTGCACGGCCACCGTCACGGCGTCCCGCAGGACGCGCAGCGCCCAGGTCAGGCCGACGGCCGGGGTGCGCAGCAGATGCCGGGCGACCACCTCGACCCGGTCGCCGCGGCGCAGCATGGCCTCCGCCGCCACCCGGTGCACGGCCTCCCGGCGCGGCCGGGGCCAGCCGCTCAGCACGGCGTCGCGCAGCAGCGGGTGCGCGTAGCGGGGGCGGCCGCCCGCGTCGGGGCGCAGCAGGCCGAGCCGTGTCATGGCGGCGAGCCAGCCGGCGATCCGCGCGGGATCGGCCCCGGCCGCCTCGGCGAGCACGTCGACCGGGTCGGTGGCGCCGGACGGAGGGGAGGGGGTACGCCACTGGGTCGTCCGGTCCGGCGCGTGCGCGGGCGGATCGGTACGGCCGTGGGCGGCGCCGTGCACGGGCTCCTGCCGACCGTCGTACGGGCCAGGGCCAGGGCCAGGGACAGGGCCAGGGCCCGGGTACGACGGGTATCGCCCCTCGTCGGCGAGTTCGGCGGGGTGCGGATAGGGGCCGTACTCCCAGAACTCCCCGAACTCCGGGGGCCCCGGGGGCTGCGCGCGCAGGTCCGGCCCCCCGTAGCCCGGATCGGGCTCTGCGCGCCCCGCGTCCGCGCTCCACACGTCCCGGCAGCCCGGGGCGATGTTCACGGGGCGGCGGGTCCGCGCCGCCGATGCCTCGTGGGTCTGCCGGCGCGGGATGGCGAACGGCGGCGTCTGAGGGTGCGGGAGGGCATGCCGCGGCTCGCCCCGGCGGGACGGCGGGGCCGCGGCGGGCCACGCCTGCTCCAGGGCCGCGAGGCAGCGGGCGACGTCGGCCGTCGCCGGACCCGCGCTGTTCAGCCACCAGGAGACGGCGGCCGGATAGGACCCGGGGTACAGCGCCGCGCAGCTGTCGGGCACCGGCGGGAGGCCGTCGGGGTGCGGGGTGCCGCCCAGGTCGTCCAGCAGGGCGTGCAGCAGCAGCGGGCTGCCCGCACCGGCCCGCACGCACTGGGCCGTCCACCGGGCGCTCGCGTCGGGGAAGGCGGCACGGACCAGCCCGGCGGCCGCCGGGTCGCTGAGCGGGGCGAGGGTGTGGGTGCGCACGAGGGACGGCGACAGCGCCTGGGTGAGCCCGGCGGGCCGCGGGTCGATGTCGTACTGGCTGCGTTCGGTGGCGACCAGCAGAAGCGGTAATCGGTCGACGCGCCGGGCCGCCTCCGCCAGCCAGCGGCGCGAGGAGTCGTCGGCGAGGTGCACGTCGTCGACGGCCACCAGCAGCGGGCCCTCGTCCGCCTGCGAACGCAGCAGCCGCCACAGCCGGGCCGCGCTGCCCCGGTCGTCGCCGCCGGGCACCGGGTCCGTGAACTCCGGTACCGGACCCAGGAGGTGAAGGACCGTCGCGAAGGGCACCCCGGTGTCCTCGGGCGAGCAGCGCACGCGCAGCACCCGCAGCCCGCGGTCCGCGGCGTGCCGGGCCGCGGTCTCCAGGACGGCGGTGCGTCCGGTGCCGCTGGCCCCGCGCACCAGGACGAGGCGGCCGGAGCCTGCCCGTGCGCGCTCGATCTCGGCGGCGAGCAGCGCCTGGGCGTCGTCGCGTTCACGGAGCGGTCCGGTCATCGGTGCCTCCTGTGGTGGATGGTGCTCCCCCGGTCTGTGAGACGAACGAGTGCGCCGAAGGGTGGTGCGAAGTGGCGCGGGTCACGGTGGCGCGCGGCCGCCTCCACGGGCCCACGCGCCCTTGCACGGACCCTTCTGACCTGCCGGGACACCCGCTCGGCGGCCACTGGTGGGGGCCGGCGCGCTGGTCTCGTGGTGTGCCTCGTGGTGCTCCACGATTGCGAAGTCCCAGCAGTCACATAAGTGTGGAACACGCACATCCGCTACCGGCCTGTGCTGTGCGGCGGGCTCGTGAACAGGGGGGAAACGGTTGCTCAACTCACCCCGGAACACCACCACATCCACCCACGGCTCCGGCGGAGCCGTCGGCGTCGCCGACCGCCGTGTCCCGGTGGCGGTGACCGCTCCGGACCCGATCAGCCGCGAGGGCGCGATCAGCCAGTTGCGCCGGCACCCGGAGATCGACCTGCGCGAGGAGTCGGGCCCCGGCACGGTGGCCCTCCTCATCGAGGACGCGCTCGACGACGCGGCGCTCACCCGGCTGCGCCGGATCGTGCGCAGCGAGGGCGCGCGTGCCGTGCTCGTGATCGGCGCGATCAGGGAGAGCGAACTGCTCGACGTCGTCGAGTGCGGAGTCGGCGCCATCGTCTGGCGGCACGAGGCCACCGCCCACCGGCTGGTGCAGGCGGTACTGGCCGCCTCCCGCGGCGACGGCGACCTGCCCGCGGACCTGCTGGGCCGGCTCATCAGCCAGGTGGGCACCCTGCACCGGGGCGCGGCGGGCCGCCCCGGCGCGCCTTCGCTGGGCCTCGCACCCCGAGAGGTGGACGTCCTGCGGCTGGTCGCCGAGGGTCTCGACACCGGAGAGATCGCCGGCAAGTTGTCCTACTCCGAACGCACCGTCAAGAACGTCATGCACGGTCTCACCACGCGGCTTCATCTGCGCAACCGCGCCCACGCCGTGGCCTATGCCCTTCGGGAAGGCTACATCTGACCGAACGGGCAATCGTGAGCGGACCCTTTGGACCGTCCGGGCAGGGTGTCCTGCCCGGCCGTCGTCCCCGGCGCGCGTGCGGGCGGGACGGCACCCGGGGCACGATCGGTATCAGGTGTGACTGGTATGACAGGCGACGGCAGTTGACGGGCCGTACGGACTCAAGTGCGGGCAGGGCGGGAGCGCGAGCGTGATCCACGAGGTGGACGAAGTCCTCAAATCCCTTCTCAAGAGCGGGGCGCTGACGGGCTCGGGCATCGACGTGGCCTTCGAGGCACCCACCCGTGACTGGGCGGCCCGGCGCAACGCCCCCGTGGTCAACAGCTACCTGTACGACATCCGTGAGGACGTGGGCCGTCGCCAGCGCGGCCAGATGCCGGTGCGCGACCAGGACGACGTCATCGTCAAGCGCCGCCGGCCGCCCCGCTGGTTCCGGCTGTCGTACCTGGTGACGGCCTGGACGAAGACCCCGCAGGACGAGCACCGGCTGCTGTCGGCCGTACTGGCGACGCTGCTGCCCCACGAGGCGCTGGCGCCCTCCGAACTCCCCGCTTCGCTGGGCGCGCTGGGCCTGTCGGTGCCGCTGACCGTGGCCGGCGTCCACACCGAGTCCCGTTCCCTCGCCGAGATCTGGTCCGCCCTGGGCGGCGAGCTGAAGCCGTCCCTCGACCTGGTGGTCACCGTGCCCTTCCCGGCCGTCCCCGACTACGACGCCGGACCCCCGGTCACCGAGGGCGCGACGGTTCTGGTGGGCGGCCTGGACGGCGACCCGCCCATGTCCACCGGACGTTCCCACCGGCCGCACCAGGTGGCGGCCGCCCGCGCCGCCCGCAAGAAGGCGCTGGGCCGCAAGGACGCGACCGACCGCCGTACGGGCCGACAGTGAACGCCCCCTACGCCGACTCGCCGCCCGACGCACCCGCCGCACCCGCCGCGCCGGTGCCCGACACGTCCGGCCGGTACGACGCGTCCGGCCCCTCCGTCCCCTCCGGCCCCTCCGTCCCGTACGACGATCCCGCCCGGGTGCTGCTCGCGCGCCTCGCCGTCCTGCGGGAACGGGTGACCGCCCTGGTCGAGCACCGCAGCACCGACGACCCCACGGCCGACGACCCGCTGCGCGGCCTGTACCTGTCCGACGAGGCCGTCCACCACCTGTTGCGCACCTGGCAGTCCGGCGACGAACCCGGGGCCGTCGAGCCGGTCTCCGTCGACGGCCCGGCAGGACCCGGGGACCGGCTGGCGCGGCTGGCCGGACGGACGGGGGGGCTGACCGAGCTGGACCGCGCCGTCCTGCTCATCGCCCTCGCCCCGGACGTCGACCGCACCTTCGAGCCGCTCTACGGCTACCTCAACAACGACGTGAGCCGCCGTCGCGCCACCCTGGACCTCGCCCTCGAACTGTGCGGGGTGCCCGCACACCTGGCCGCGGCCCGCTCCCGGTTCCACGCCTCCGCGCCGCTGCGCGCCCTCGGCCTGCTGGAGGTGGAGGAGCCCGAGCGCCCCTTCCTCACCCGTTCACTGCGGGTCCCGGACCGGCTGATCGGCCACCTGCTCGGCGACGACACCCCGGACGCCGCGCTCCTCGGCCTGCTGGTCCCGATGCCGGACCCGCTGCCCGCCTCCGGGGCCGGCGGCGCCGACGACTTCGTACGCCGTCTGGCCACCCGGCTGCACGACGGCCCGCTCACCGCCTACCTGCGCGAACCGCGCGAGGGCGACGGCCTGGCCGTCCTGGCCTCGGTGCTGGACGCCGCGAAGACCGACGCGCTGCGCTGCACCGGGCCCGAGGACCACGTCCCCGAGCTGCTGCGCGAGGCCCGCCTCAGCGGCCGGGCGGTCGTGGTGTCGGGCCTGCCCGAGAAGCCGGGGCCCCTGGTGCGGCAACTGACCGCGGCGACGGACGTCACCGTGCTGATGACCGACCCACGCCCCTACGACCCGCAGTGGTCCCCGGCCGACCCGCTGGTCCTGGACGCCCCGGGCCGCCTGGCCGGCGGCGCGGCCGCCTGGCGGGCCGCGCTGGGCGCCGAGGCCGACGGGTTCGACCTGGCCGGCGCCGTCGCCCCGTACCGGCTCGGCGGCGACCGCATCCAGCGGGCCGCGCACGGCGCCCGCTCCCTCGCCGCCTTCGAAGGCACCCCGCTCACCGCCGACCACGTCCGGCTCGCCGCCCGCCTGCAGTCCGCCTCCGGCCTGGAGAGCCATGCCCGGCGGATCCGGCCCGACGTGGACTGGCGGGACCTCGTCCTGCCCGACAAGCCCCTCACCCAGCTGCGCGAACTCGCCCTGCGCGCCCGCCACCGCGACCAGGTCCTCGGCGAATGGCGGCTCAGCGCGGGCGGCGGGCGCGGGCGGGGCGTCCTCGGCCTGTTCGCGGGCGAGTCCGGCACCGGCAAGACCCTGTCGGCGGAGGTCGTCGCCGCCGACCTGGGCCTCGACCTGTACGTGGTCCAGTTGTCGTCGGTCGTGGACAAGTACGTCGGCGAGACCGAGAAGAACCTGGAACGGATCTTCACGGAGGCCGACCGCACCGACGCCGTGCTCCTCTTCGACGAGGCCGACGCAGTCTTCGGCAAGCGCTCCGAGGTCAAGGACGCGCACGACAAGTACGCCAACATGGAGAGCGCCTACCTGCTCCAGCGGCTGGAGTCCTTCAACGGCATCGCCCTGCTCACCACCAACCTGCGGGCCAACATCGACGAGGCGTTCACCCGGCGACTCGACCTGGTGGTGGACTTCCCCTTCCCGGACGCCGGGCAGCGGCTGGCGCTGTGGCGGCACGGACTGTCGCACGTCCCCTCCGCCGAGGGCATCGACCCGGGGCCGCTGGCCCGGAACTTCGAGCTGGCCGGCGGTTCGATCCGCAGCGCGGTGGTCACCGCCGCCTATCTCGCCGCCGGACGCGGGGGAACGGTGACGGCGGACGACCTCCTTGAGGGCGCCCGCCGTGAGTACCGCAAGGCCGGGAGACTGGTCCCGGGGGAAGGCGGCTGGTGACCGCCGGGACCGCCTCGGCCGTCAGCCCTTCTTCGGGTGGATGATCTCCCACTCCTGGTCGTCGACGTTGCTGCAGTTGTCGAGCACCATCTTGGAGAAGAGGGCGCCGCCGTTCGCGCCCTCCACACCGAGACACTTCTGGTTGCTGGAGAAGTTGCGGATCCAGTAGTCGCCGCTCTCCTGCTTGTCGACCCACCAGAGCTGGTTGTCGCTCGCGGTGGTGCTGTCACAGGTGAACTCGGTGACGGGCGTCCCCACGGCAGCGGCACCGTGGTTGGGCAGGTCCATGCAGAACTTGTCCTTGATGTTCCGGATCTGGAAGAGCGGCGCCCCACCGGGCCCGCCCTTCTCGTACTTCACCTCAAGGTCCCAGATCTGGTTGTCCCCGTCGGTGTCGTCGCAGACGGCCTGCTGGACGGGCCCGTCGGCCACGCCCTTCTCCCGCCCGGGGAGTTCGGCACACATGTGGCTGGTGGTGTTCCGCAGCAGGATGTTCTGGGCGGGGACCACCGGCTTCACGGCCGGCTTGGCGGGTTTCTTGGACTCCCCGCCGCTCTTGTCCCCGCCGCCGCCGTCGTCCTTCTCCGGCTCCTGCGTGGCCGACGGCTGCTGCGCCTGCGGCTCGGCGGGCGCGGACTCGGCACTGCTGGGCAGCGTCTCCGGACTCGCACTCGGACTGGGTGCGAGTGCGGCGCCCGCCTCCTGCGTCTGCTCGGTCGCACTCGTTTGGACCTGCGGCTTGTACGCGATCCAGATCATCACGAACGCGAGCGCGAGCGCGACGAAGATGCCGAAGAAGGTCGCCAGCCAACGTGGCAGGAACCCGCGTTGCACGTACGTGCCCTCGACCTCTGTGGGGTCGACTCCGGAACGCCGCACGGCCAGCGTGTAGGGCCGCTCCTCCTTCGAACCGAACCAGATGATCTGGCGGGGCTTGAGGGTCGTCTCCAGGAACGCCGCACGGCCGGGCTCGATCTGCACGTTGCCCGGGCGGATCTCGTACGAGAGGTGATCGCCGGTGTCGCTGCCCGAGACCGACGCCGTGACCTTCGTATTGCCCAGGTTGTCCACCGCGAGCTTCGGCCGGCCCCTGAAGCGTCCTTTCACCGTCGGCGGCACCAACTCCGCCCGCACCTCGGTGAACGCGGTGATCGTCAGGTTGCCCTCAGGCACCGTCACGGCATCCGGATGCTCCGTCGGCGTGATCCGCACCGCATACGGGTTCGGCCCCGCCACCGCATCCGGCGTACGCGGGGGCGCGAACGTCAACTCGACCGTCCCCGTCGTCCCCGGATACAGGCGCAGGGTCTGCGGCTCGATCGTCGTCCAGGGAGCGATGTCCCCGACCGGCTCGAACCGGTACTCGTCCACCACGTCACCGGTATTACGCACCCTCAGGCGCACACGGGTACTACTGCCGGGGTCCACAGTCGCGGACGCGGGCTCCAGCGAAGTCCACAGGCTCACGAGGCGAGGCTATGGAGCAACTCCCCGTCCGTCAGCGGCACTCGGGGCAGGAACGCGTGCCCCGAGGTGCCTGATCAAACGGCTGTTCGGACCACGCGTCATTCCTTCGACGGGTGGATGATCTTCCACTCCTGGTCGTCGGTGTTGGTGCAGTCGGCGATGTTCAGCGGGGTCTCGGTCCCGCCGTTCTGGCCCTTCACGTTCAGGCACTTGTTGTTGCTCGCGAAGTTCCGGATCCAGTAGTCGCCGCTCTCCTGCTTGTCGACCCACCAGAGCTGGTTGTCGGCCAGCGTGCCCTTGCAGTGGAACTCGATGATCGGCGTGCCGACGGGACGGGCGCCGAACTCCCCCAGATCCATGCAGAACTGATCCGTGGTGTTCCGGATCTGGAAGAGCGGAACCCCGCCGGGACCGCCCTTCGGGTACTTCACCTCGAGGTGCCAGTACTCGTTGTCGCCCTTTTCGTGGCAGTTGGCCTGCTGGACGACCCCGTTGATCTTGCCCTTTTCCCGTCCGGGAATGTCGGCGCACATCTTGGTGGTGGCGTTGCGCAGCATGACGTTCTTGGCCGGCACCACCGGCTTCACCGCGGGCTTCTTGGGCTGGTCGCCACCGCCACCGCCACCTCCGCCACCGCCTCCGCCGCCGTCGTTCTTGGGTTCCTCGGAGGCCGGCTGCTCGGGTTCCTCGGCGGGCGCGGACTCGGCGGTGCTGGGCAGGGTCTCGGGCGTGGCGCTGGGGCTGGGCGCGAGTGCGGCGCCCGCCTCCTGCGTCTGCTCCGTCGCACTCGTGCGGACCTGAGGCTTGTACGCGATCCAGATCATCACGAACGCGAGCGCGAGCGCGACGAAGATGCCGAAGAAAGTGGCGAGCCAGCGCGGCAGGAAGCCCCGCTGGACGTACGTACCCTCGACTTCCGTCGGATCCACCCCGGAACGGCGCACACCCAGCGTGTACGGCCGCTCCTCCTTCGAACCGAACCAGATGATCTGCCGGGGCTTGAGGGTCGTCTCCAGGAACGCCGCACGGCCGGGCTCGATCTGCACGTTCCCCGGACGGATCTCGTACGAGAGGTGATCGCCCGTGTCACTGCCCGAGACCGACGCCGTGACCTTCGTATTGCCCAGGTTGTCCACCGCCAGCTTCGGCCGGCCCCGGAAGCGTCCCTTCACCGTCGGCGGCACCAACTCCGCCCGCACCTCGGAGAACGCGGTGATCGTCAGGTTGCCCTCAGGCACCGTCACCGCGTCCGGATGCTCCGTCGGCGTGATCCGCACCGCATACGGGTTCGGCCCCGCCACCGCATCCGGCGTACGAGGGGGCGCGAACGTCAACTCGACGGTGCCGGTCGTCCCCGGATACAGGCGCAGGGTCTGCGGCTCGATCGTCGTCCAGGGAGCGATGTCCCCGACGGGTTCGAACCGGTATTCGTCGACGACATCACCGGTGTTGCGCACCCGCAGCCGCACACGCGTACTGCTGCCGGGGTCGACGGTGGCGGACGCGGGCTCCAGGGAAGTCCAAAGGCTCACACGCCGACGCTACGTGAGCCCCGATGGGCCGTCAGGAGTCGCAAGGGCAAACTTGGTTGCCCCGGCCGACGCCGTCAGACCGTGATCCGGACCGCCTCCAGTTGCAGCTTCTCGGTGTCCATGTTGCTGCCGAAGTAGCGCCACTCCGGCGTGGTGCAGCCCTGTTGCAACCAGCCCTTGTCCTTGACGTGGGCATTCACGCAGACGATGCCCTCCCCGGTCGCGAGAGTGAACCCCTCCATCGGCGAGACCGCCTCCTTGGTGCTGCCGAGGTACATGTCGGCCTTGTCGTCGACAATCTCCCAGTTGGCACCGTTGGGATATCTCTCGACGATGTGGGCTCCGTTGCCGGTGACGCCCTTGGTCCCGGACACGGCGATGTTCAGGGCTTTGATCGGGAGGCCCTTGCCCACGGTCCCGGCCTCGGCGCCGTCGCACATGGGGTCCTGCCAACCCTGGTCGGCCACGTACGCGCGGTAGCAGACGTGCCGACCGTCGCTGCGGGCGGCGATCTCCTTCACGGCCGTGGCAGCGGTACGCACCGGTTTCTTGGATTCCTTGGACTCGCCGCCGCCCTTGTCGCCGTCGCCCTTGTCTCCGCCGCCGTCGTCCTTCGGCTCCTGGGTGACCGACTCCTGCGCCTGCGGCTGATCGGCCGGCGCGGACTCGGCCGAACTGGGCAGGGTCTCCGGGGACGCGCTGGCGCTCGGTGCGAGTGCGGCGCCCGCCTGCTGCGTCTGCTCCGTCGCGCTGGTGCTGACCTGCGGCTTGTACGCGATCCAGATCATCACGAACGCGAGCGCGAGCGCCACGAAGATCCCGAAGAAGGTCGCCAGCCAGCGCGGCAGGAACCCGCGTTGCACGTACGTGCCCTCGACCTCTGTGGGGTCGACTCCGGAACGCCGCACGGCCAGCTTGTACGGCCGCTCCTCCTTCGAACCGAACCAGATGATCTGGCGGGGCTTGAGGGTCGTCTCCACGAACGCCGCACGGCCCGGCTCGATCTGCACGTTCCCCGGACGGATCTCGTACGAGAGGTGATCGCCGGTGTCGCTGCCCGAGACCGACGCCGTGACCTTCGTATTGCCGAGGTTGTCCACCGCGAGCTTCGGCCGGCCCCGGAACCTGCCCTTCACCGTCGGCGGCACCAACTCGGCCCGCACCTCGGAGAACGCGGTGATCGTCAGGTTGCCCTCAGGCACCGTCACCGCGTCCGGATGCTCCGTCGGCGTGATCCGCACCGCATACGGGTTCGGCCCCGCCACCGCATCCGGCGTACGAGGGGGCGCGAAGGTCAGCTCGACCGTCCCCGTCGTCCCCGGATACAGACGCAGCGTCTGCGGCTCGATCGTCGTCCAGGGAGCGATGTCCCCGACCGGCTCGAACCGGTACTCGTCCACCACGTCACCGGTATTACGCACCCTCAGGCGCACACGGGTACTACTGCCGGGGTCCACAGTCGCGGACGCGGGCTCCAGCGAAGTCCACAGGCTCACGAGCCGACCTTAGAGAGGCCCCCGCGGCCTGTCTCAGGAGCCGGGGCAGAGTCGATTGCCCCAAAGGGCACGCCGGGCGGGTAGCACGGCCGGTCACATCGGGGATTCGCCCCGGGCCATCCGCTCGCCGACCTGCGCGGCCTCGACCTCTTCGGAGTGGCCCGGGTCGGAGACGGACTCCCCGTGCCCGTTGTTGGTGCCGGCCACCTTGCCCTGGGACTGCTGGAAGACGTGATGGGCCTCGTGGAAGAGCGTCGCGTCGTCCAGGGACCGTTGGGCGACGATGTGGGAGCCGCTGGTGTAGGCGATCGCGTTGAGGTCCATGGCCGACCGCTGGGCCACCGCGTTGTCGTGCATCGTGACGTGCCCGAAACTCATCCCGTACTCACGCTCGGCCGGTTCGCGGATGCGGTCCGGCAGCGGCTTGCCGGGCGTCTTGATCGCGTCGTCCACCGAGACCCGCGGCTCCTCGAAGAAGCCGCTGTCCACCGAAACCCTGCGCTGCACGTCGGCGGTGTCGGCCGCCTCCTGGCCGTGGCCGCAGCCGGGGCTGTGCTCGTGCCTGGCCCGCTGGACGGCACGGGACACCGCCGCGTTCCCGGCCTGGCTCTGCAGTGCCAGCATCCGGCCGGCCGTGGTGCCCGGCGCGGCGGAATGACGGGCCGGGCTCTGCTTGTCGGCCTGTTGGGCAGCCTGTGTTCCGTGTGTGCGCACAACGCTCCCTCGGCGGATACGCGGGTACTTGGGTACTCGGGTCGGCACATGATGACGCCTCTCGCAGGTCTACCCGCACGGTCCGTCGGACGCAACGGCTGCGGGGGCAGGCCTTGAGGGCAGGGGCGTAGGGGCGAACACCGCTCGTTCGTCCCGTCCTTGAGCAGCTCGACGCTCAGGCCGAGGAGAGCTGCGCCGCTATCTCGTCCTCCCACTCCTTCTGCCGCTCGGGGTCGTTGAGTGAATTCGCCCACTCCTCTTCGCGCGCATTCTCCCACTCTTCGGCCGACTGCTTGTGTTTCTCCGGATTGTACTTCTCGGGATGATGCTTGTCCGGTCCGCAGTTGAGAGTCTTGAGGAACTCACGCATCTTTGCGCGAACGTCGTCGGGAACGTTCTTTCCCGCAGGGACGGCCGGCCCGGCTGCGAGCGCATAAATTTCCTGTGCTTTTAGCTGCCGCTCGCCCTGTTCGAGGGGCTTCAGCACGTTGAAGCCCTCCTTCGTCGCATCACGCTTTCTGTTGCCCTTGCCGTCCTTGGACTTCACGAACTCCCTGGCCTCCGGCTCGGCCCCTTCCTGCGGATCCGTGGTACGGGCCCACGTTTCGGGATGCCGCACCGCCTCATAGCGTTTGGCGAACTTCTTCCCACCCTTGTAGGCGGCGATACCGCCCAGGGCTGCCGCCGTCGTGCCTCCTGCGACAGCGGATCCGACCGGGCCGCCGACCGCCCCGACCGCAGACGCGATCACCACCGCGCCGGCTGCGGTACGCGCCACGTTGCCCGCCGCGTTGAGGGCTCGCTTGACCTCTTTCCCCGTCTGCTTGCCCACCGCGTAATCCCTGAGACTGGCCATGTGCGCCAGCAGTTCCTGCCTGAGCCCGTCGATGCGGTCCCGCTCGTTCTGAATACCGTCCAGGGCGTCCTCGGGCGACTCGGTCTGCGCGCCCGGCAGTTTGGAGCATTCCCGGGCCAGATTCCCTGTCGCCTCTCCCAAGTTGTCGAGCAGGACCCGGAAATCGGCCGACCGCGCTGCGGCTACACCCGTGAAATGCTTCTTGAGCTCATCCTTCTTTTTATGAGTCCGCAGAGCGACATAGGTGTCACGAACAACGAATATTCCGGAGAACGTCATGATGAGGACGCCACTGGCATCCCCGAGAGCAGCCAGTCCTCCCAGGTCGCCGGAATTCTTTATCGCACTATTTGCGATTTTCGGGCCGTCATTGATGGTCATGAGACCGTTCGTGGTGAAGCCGACGGCCTTCGACTTCTCCTTTTTCCTGTCCTGATGGGACTTCGGTCCCGTTTCCTTGCTCCCCTTGCGACCGGCCCACGCGTCACGTCCGTCGTTGAGCGCCCCCAGTGCGTCGTTCACCACATTGACCCCGGCCTCGGTCTGCGCCTGCTGCGCGGTGGAGCGCACCAGCCCGGTGTTCGAGGTCTCCGCCCCATGCGACTGAAGCGGAGCTCCGACCGGGGCAGTTCCGCGCAGGACCACCGTGTCCGCCGGGTCGAGCCACTTCCTGATCTTGGTGGAGCTGAAGGGGCGCTTGATCTGTTCCATAGTCGTCTTGCCCGTTTTCCCGGCATCCGACGTCCCCGGCTCTTCCGTCTGCTCCGCGTCTTCCGGGGTCTTCTTCGCCTTGGCCGCCTTCTCCGCCTTGGCCGCCTTCTTCGCCTTGGCCGCGGGCGTCATCTTCGCCTCGGCCGCCTTCTCCGCCGCCTCGGCCTCGGCCTCGGCCTTCGCCTTCGCCGCGTCGGCCTCGGCCTGTTCCGCCTCGGCCTGGACCGTCTTCGCCGCGGTGTGAGCCGTCTTCGCCGTGGTCTCGGTCGTCCCCGCCCGCACCTGCTGCCGCGCCGCGGCGGCAGCCTGCTCCTGCGCCTCGGTCGCCTCCCCCGACTGCTTCTCCGCCTCTTCACCGGCTTGCCTCGCGGCCGTCCGCGCCTCTGCCGCAGTCGTCCGGTGCGCCTCCGCCGTTGCGCCGGCTTCCGCCGCCCGCGCCCGCGCCTGCTCCGCGGCCCTGCCATGCGTGGCTACGTCGGCCTCAGCCTGGGCATGCCCCATCTCCGCCTCAAGGGCATCCTTCAGCAGTCGCTCTGCCTCGCCTCGGGCCTTCGCCGCCTGCTGCTGCGCCGTTTCCTTGGTCTTCTCCCACTTCTTCGCGTCAAGCCCGGCCGCCGTCCCGGACTTCTTCGCGGTGCCGGCCTCGGCCTTCTGCTCCCGCACGGTGGTCTCGGCCTTCTCCGCCTTGGCCAGCGCGTCGGTCGCGACCTTGGTCCACTTCCCCACCTCGCTGTCGGCCCCGGCCAGCTCCTCCGCCTCGGCTTCGGCCTTCGCGGCCTGCTGCAACGCCTTGTCGCCGGCCGCCGCCTTCTGCTTCTCCGCGGCCTCGGCCGCCTTCTTCTCCTCCTCCGCCTTCTTGGCCTGCTGCGTGTACTTGACCACGTCGGCTTCGGCGGCCTTCTGCTGCTTCTCCGCCTCCTCGGCCTGCTGCGTGAACTTGACCACGTCGGCTTCGGCCTTCGTCTGCTCCTGCTCGGCCGCCTTGGCCTCCTGCGTGAACTTCTTTTCCTTCTTCTGAGCCTCGGCCGCCATGCCGCGCGCCGCTTCCATGGCCTCGAGGCGCTCCTGCGCAGCCGCCTTGGCCTGCTTCTGGTCCTGATCCGCCTTGTCGGCGGTCCCCGTATGCGTCCGCTGGTCGGCCTCGGCCGTTCTCTGGTCCCGTTCCGCCGCCTCGGCCTCACCCGTGTGCCGCTCCTGGTCGGCCCGGGCGCCGGCCGCCTTCTCGCGTGCCTCCAGCGCCTTCCCGGACTGCTGCCACACCACGTCCGCGGCCCTGGACCGCTCCAGCGACGCGTCCGCGACGTCCTTCTTCCGGTCCGCCACCGCCTTCACGGCCAGCTCCTTGGGCGACTTCGCGCCCTCCCCCTGAGCCTTCCCCCCGGTCTGCTGCTCGGGCTCCCGCACCGGCGTGATCGCCATGTCGTCCACCGCCGCCGAAGAGCTCGCCTGCTCCTGGACTCCGGTCCCGGACTGCTCACGCGTGGTCGCCGCACGCTGGATCGCCAGGGTGACCGCCCGGTTTCCCGCCTTGGCCTGCAAGGAGGCCAAGGGGGGCGGCTGCGCCCGCGGGTGGTTGCGGGCCGGAGCGGTGGCATTCGTGCGACGGGTCTGCGATTCGTGCAAGCGGTCCGACACGGACAACCCCTCCTGACGGCCCGTCACCACCCCGCCCCGGCAAGGCCACGACCCCCGGCGCGACGGGACGGCGCGTTCCCCAACCGGGTGTGATCGCAAGATGACATCCTGGCGAACTGACACTCAACACACGATGTTGAAGAGAAACGGCAGCCGACCACCAGGGAAAGACGGGGAGTCTGCCCCAACGGGCACGGCCGGGGGCAACGAACCTGCCCCCGTACAGGCACCCGGGGACGTTTCGGCGGAAGCAACGCGCGCGTGAGGCTGAGGGGCGTCCTGTCTCGTACCCCGAGGAGAGCAGAGCATGCCGTCCTACCTGTCGCCCGGCGTCTACGTCGAGGAGGTGGCCAGCGGCTCGCGCCCGATCGAGGGAGTGGGCACCTCAGTGGCGGCCTTCGTCGGTCTGGCCCCGACCGGCCCGCTGAACGAGCCCACGCTGGTGACCAACTGGACGCAGTACGTCGCGGCCTTCGGTGACTTCACCGGCGGGTACTACCTCGCGCACTCCGTCTACGGGTTCTTCAACAACGGTGGCTCCGCCGCCTACGTCGTCCGGGTCGGCGGCTCCGCCGACGACGCGGCCGCACACGACGCCGCGGACGGCGCCGCCGCCCCCGCCGCCGTCACCGGCAGCACCGTCAAGGCGCTGTCCGCCGCCGAGCCCAAGCAGCTCGGCACGTTCGCCGTGACGGCCACCGGCGAGGGCCACAGCGGCCCGCTGACCGTCGAGGTCGCCGACCCCGAGGGCGAGGGCCCCGCCGAGCGCTTCAAGCTGATCGTCAAGGACGGCGACAAGCCGGTCGAGACCTTCGACGTGAGCGCCAAGAAGGGCAACCGCTCCTACGTCGTCACCCAGGTCAAGGAGCGTTCCAAGCTCATCACCGTGACCGAGGCCGCGCCGTCCGCGCAGCTGGTCCGGCCGGAGAACCAGACCGTGGCGCTGCCCGCGCCGCCGTCCGCGGCCCCCGCCGTTCCGGTCGGCCGGGGCGACAGCGCGCACCCCGGCCCCGCCCAGTACCTCGGCGACTCCTCGGACCGCACCGGCTTCGGCGGCCTGGAGGCGATCGACGAGATCTCCATGGTCGCGGTGCCCGACCTGATGGCCGCCTACCAGCGCGGTGCGATCGACATGGACGCCGTCAAGGCCGTCCAGCTCGGTCTCATAGCCCACTGCGAGCTGATGGGCGACCGCGTCGCCATCATCGACCCGCCGCCCAGCCAGAACGCCCGTCAGATCCGCGTCTGGCGCCAGGAGACGGCCGGCTACGACTCCAAGTACGCGGCCCTGTACTACCCCTGGATCAAGTCCTTCGACCCGGCCACCGGCCAGTCCCGTCTGGTCCCGCCGAGCGGCCACGTCGCCGGCATCTGGGCCCGCAACGACTTCGAGCGCGGTGTGCACAAGGCTCCCGCCAACGAGGTCGTGCGCGGCGCCATCGACCTGGAGCTGCAGATCACCCGCGGCGAGCAGGACCTGCTCAACCCGATCGGCGTCAACTGCATCCGCTCCTTCCCCGGCCGCGGCATCCGCGTCTGGGGCGCGCGCACCATCTCCTCCGACCCGGCGTGGCGCTACCTGAACGTCCGCCGGTACTTCAACTACCTGGAGGAGTCGATCCTGATCGGCACCCAGTGGGTGGTGTTCGAGCCGAACGACCACAACCTCTGGGCCCGCATCCGTCGCAACGTCTCGGCGTTCCTGGTCAACGAGTGGCGCAACGGCGCCCTCTTCGGCCAGAGCCCCGAGCAGGCCTACTACGTCAAGTGCGACGAGGAGACCAACCCGCCGGAGTCCGTCGACCTCGGCCGGGTCGTCTGCGAGATCGGCATCGCGCCGGTCAAGCCCGCCGAGTTCGTCGTCTTCCGGCTGGCCCAGTTCTCCAGCGGCGGCGGCGAGCTGGACGAGTAGGCGGACCGCGTTCCCCCGGCCGCTCCCACACTTCTAGAAGGACAGCGAACCCATGGCTCTCCCCAAACCAGAAGACGTACTCGTCGCACCGAATTTCGGCATTCAGATCGACGGTGTGATGGTTGAGTACCTCAACTCGGTGACCAACCTGCAGATCGAGCAGGACGTCATCAAGTACCAGCAGAACCAGGGCACGACCGGCCGCAACAACGTCACCCTGATGCCGGGCGTGGCCAAGGACGGCTCGGTCCAGGTCGAACGCGGCATGAGCCAGTCGGGGGTGTTCACCCAGTGGATCAACGACTCCATGGCGGGCCGGATGGCCACCGCCCGCAAGAACGCCACGATCATCGTGATGGACTACGAGGACAACCCGGTCAAGCGCTGGAACCTGCGCAACGCCTGGTGCAGCAAGGTCGTGGCGGGCACCCTGAAGGCGGGTGACACCAACGCCCTCACCGAGACCATCACCATCGTGTTCGAAGAACTGGTCGTCGAGTAATGCGCCGTGCGACTGCCAAGGCACCTGCCGCGGCATCCCAGACCGCGGCGGCGGGAGCGGACTTCCCCCGTTCAACTCCCGCCGCCGCGCCGGCGGAGGCGCCGGCCGGCGCTCCCGCCGGGCCTCCCGTCGACACGGCGCCGCGGCAGGAGCTGCGGACCGAGTTCCCCTTCGAGCTGCCGCGCGGCTACGTCGACGAGTCGGGCACGGTGCACCGTGACGGTGTGATGCGCCTGTCGACGGCACGGGACGAACTGATCCCGCTGCGCGACGTGCGGGTGCAGGAGAACCCGGCGTACCTGTCGGTGGTGCTGCTCGGCCGGGTCATCACCCGGCTGGGCACGCTGGCGATGGTGCACGACGGGGTCGTGGAGAACATGTTCGCCTCCGACCTGGCGTTCCTCCAGGACTTCTACCGCCAGATCAACGCGGAGGGGCACACCCGGGCGGCCGTTCAGTGCCCGCACTGCTCGGAGCCCTTCGAAGTGGAACTCGGCGGGAGCCGCCTGGGGGAATCGTGACGTACGCGACCGACCGGATGCACGAGGAGATCGCGTACGTCGCCTACCACTTCCACTGGAGCCTGGAGGCGATCCTGGACCTGGAACACCAGGACCGCCGCCGGTACACGGACCAGATCGCGTCCCTCGTGACGCGGGGCATGGCGGAGGGCTGATCGGTGGGATTCCTGGACCGGCTGCGGGGCCGTCGGGACGGCGTCGGCACGGGCGGCGGCACCCTGCCCCCGGCCGGGGCCTCGGACACGGGCACAGACACGGGCACGGGCTCCGGCACGGGCGGGAGTACGGCACGTACGACCGGCCCCGCGCCCGTGGCCGTCGCCGCCTGGACGGGCCTGCCGCCGATCCAGCGGGCGACGGGTACGGCACGTACGGGAGTGGCGGACGCCGGTTTCGGCGGCCGCCTTCCGACGTGGCAGAACCCGTCGTTCACGGGCGCGCCGTCTCCCGCGGTGCTGAACCCGGCGGCCGGCGACAGCCTGCTGTCGGGCGCGTTCGAACCGTCCGCCCGCCCGACGTCGTCCACTCCGCCGGCCCCACCGAGCGGCGCACAGCCGGTGCAGCGGATGCCGGTCGCCCCTCTGCGGGCGATACCGGCGGACACCTCGACCCCGGCCTCGGCACCGACCGCTCCCACGGGTTTCGGCCCTGGGGCGCGGGGCGGTGCCTCCGGCGCGTCCGGTGGGCGGGGTGCTGCCTCGTCCGGTGCGCGGGGTGCCTCGTCAGGCGCGTCGCCCTCGGCGTCCACGGCGTCGGCGACGCCGGTCCAGCGGGCACGCTCCGCCGGGTCGGCGTCTTCCGCGGCGCCCGCGAGCGCGTCGGACCAGGCACCGGCCCAGGCCGCCCGCGGGGTCCGGGTGACCCCGGTACCGCCGCCGTCCGCCGCCCCGCGTCCGCGGCAGGCTCTGACCAAGGCGCCCTCCGGTTCGTCGGCCGTGCAACGCCGGGCCCTGCCGGCGAGCCGCCGGACCACCACCCCCTCCTCCCCGCAGACCTCCGAAACGGCGCCCTCGTCGTCGGACGGCGACCGAGCGGACCCCGGCGCGGCACCGGCCGGTGACGTCCTGCCGGACCACGGCCCCGGCGCCGCGACGACCGCACCGGTGCAGCGTGCCGTGCAGCCGCCGGCCGCCACCGACGCCCCGGCCGCCGCTGCTCCCGTCCGGCGGGCGGAGTCCACGCCCGGGACCACACCGGCCACGGGCGCCCGCGGCAACACCCCGGCACCGAACCCGGCGCCCGGGGCCAGGGCCGGGTCCAGCGCCCCCAGCACGTCCGGCGACGGCACCGCACCCGCAACGCCGGTGCAGCGAGCCGCCGCACAGCCCGGCAGCGACGCGTCGTCCGGCACGCCGGTACAGCGAGCCGCCGTACGGCCGACCGGCCCCGCCCCGACCGCCACGACGGGCAGCGGCACCACCTCCGGAACGCCGGTACAGCGAGCCGCCTCCCAGCCCGGCGGCGACGCGTCGTCCGGCACGCCGGTACAGCGAGCCGCCGTACGGCCGACCGGCCCCGCCCCGACCGCCACGACGGGCAGCGGCACCGCCTCCGGCACACCGGTGCAGCGAGCCGCCGCCTCCCGGTCCGGCAACGGCACGACACCCACTTCCGGCGACGGCACCGCATCCGGTACGCCCGTTCAGCGAGCCGCCGCACGGCCGACCGGCCCCGCACCCGGCAACCCGACGGGCAGCGGCACGACACCCACATCCGACCACGACACCTCGCCCGGTGCACCGGTTCAGCGAGCCGCCGCACGACCGGCCGATCCCGCACCCGGCAACCCGACGGGCAGCGGCACCACGCCCGGCACGCCGGTACAGCGAGCCACCCCCCAGCCCGGGAGCGGCACGGCTCCCCCGTCGGGCAACCCCACCGCGTCCGGTGCGCCCGCACCACGAGCCGCCGCACAGCCCGGCCCCGCACCGGCCGACCGCCCCGCATCCGCCGGTGAGCGACGGGTCACCTCACCGGATGCCACGACGGCCGGCCCGCCGGTACAGCGGGCGGTGCCGCGGTCCGACCCGGCCGGCGCGCCCGGCGCTCTTGGGACCGACGGCCCGGCAACGGCCGCCCCCGGCAACGACACGGCACCCGGCACACCCGTGCAGCGAGCCGTGCCCCGGTCCGGCGCCACGCCGGGTGACGCGAAGGGCGAACCCCCGGTACGGCGGGCGGAGTCACGGCCCACCTCTCCCGCCGCCCCCGCGCCCTCTCCCACCGGCCGGGCCGACCGCGGCACGCCCGACCTGCCGGTGCAGCGCGCGGCGGCCCGGCCCACCACACCCGCGTCCGACGCCGGCACCGGCACCGGCACCGCGCCCACCGGCCGCGCGTCGACGCCGTCGCCGTCGGCAGGCGCCGTCCCGGCGATTCCTCCGGTCCAGCGAGCCGGGTCATCGCCCAACAGCCCCAGTACCGACCGGCCTTCGCCCGCACCCGACGCCCCCGTCGAGCGAGCGTCCGACCGGTCCGGCCACTCCACCCCGCCCGCCGAGACACACGACCCCGGCACCCCGCCCCCGCCGGTCCAGCGAGCCGTGGCCCGCGTCAACCCGGCCCCGGGACCCGGCGACGGAGCACATCGCCCCTCGGCGTCCCCCGGCCGTCCCGGCATCCCGACCGGTGCGCAGCCCTCCGTCCAACGCCGGGCGGCGCCCCAGCCGTCGCAGCCCCCGCGGCCCGCCCCGGCGCCCGCGGACACGGCACCACAGCCGCCGGTCCAGCGAGCCACGGACCGGTCGGCCGGCGTGCCCGCCGCGCCGTCCACCTCCCCGGCGCCCGCACCGCATCGCGACCCCGTGACGCCCCCCGCCCAGCGATCGGCTCAGAACCCCGTCGCCCAGACCGGACCGGCGAGTTCGGCCTCCCCGGCACACCCCGTGCAGCGCAGTGCCGCCGCGCACCGTCCGGGTCTCGGCGCCCCCACCTCGTCCGGGCCCGCCGACCTCGTACGCCGCCCGATCGCGCCGCCCTCCGTCGCCCCGCAGGCGTCCACGCCCCCCGCCCCGGCGGCACCGCCCGCGCAGCCCGCGCGCCGCTCCTCACTCGGCGCTCCCCTCTCCTCGCCTCCGGCCGGCGCCACTCCGCTCGTCACGCGGCCCGCCGCCACCGAGGGCCGTACGCCTCCGCCCGTCCAACGGGCCACCGCGTCGGCCGTCCCGCCCGCGGCAACGGCGACGGCACCGCCCTTCACGACCGCGGAACACGCCTCGGCGGCGTTCCCGACCACGCAGTCCCCGCTCCCGGTCTCCTCGCCGATGTCCACGCCGGTCTCCTCTCCGGTGCCCCCGCACCCGGCCGCCCCCGCGGCCCCCGTCACACCGACCCTCGCACCGCCCCTCGGGCCGCCCCGCCCCGCCCTCGGCGGCGGGCCCACGTCCCCCGCCGTCCAGCGCGCCCACGCCAAGGCCGTACCCCTGCGCCGGCCCCGAACCCCCGGCGCCACCGCCACCGCGGCCCCGCTCCCGGTGGCCCCCCTCACGCCGCCCGCGCCGCCCGCGCCCCCGGCGTCCGGCCCGGCCCTCCCGGTCGGCACGCAGGCGGCGGCGCCCGCGTCGTCGCCCACGGACACCGCACCCGCCGCGTCCGGCGGCGACCTGCCCCCGGTCCAGCGCGTGTTCGGCCGGTCGAGCCGTACCGGCCGCACCACCGGCGCCCTGGCCGCCCATGCGGCGGCCGCCGTGGCCGACACCTTCAGCCGCTTCCGGACGCCCTCGTCCCAGCAGCCCCCGGCCGAACCGCCGCCGCCGCCCTACAGCCCGGCGCCGCCGCCCAACGACCCGCCCCCGCCCGCGTACTCGGCGACCGCGGAGGGCGGCCGGCCGCCCGAGTACTCGGCGATCCCGGAGGGCGGGTTCGACCCGCGCGAGCTGACCGACTTCCAACTCGACGAACTGGTGCACCGGATCATCGGCCGTGTCACCCGTCTCGTCCGCACCGAACTGCGTATGGACCGTGAACGGATCGGCAGACTGCGCGACCCCCGCTGACCGGACAGCCGCGCCCGCCCGCCACCGTTCCCCCGACAGAAAGGTCGACCCCCGATGCCCCGCAAGGACCCGGGCTCCTCCATCTGGTTCAGTCTCGCCATCGACGGCGAGAGCCTCGGATACTTCAACGGGTGCGAAGGCCTGTCGACCCAGGTGGAGGTGGAACAGCGCCAGGAGGGCGGCAACAACGGCTTCGTGTGGCAACTGCCCACCCGCGTCACGTTCTCCAACATCCGGCTGACCCGCCCGCTCACCCCGGACACGGCGAAGGTCGCCAAGTGGATCTCCTCCGTGCAGACCGGCATCAAGCGGCCCACCGCGCAGATCTCGGCCATGCGCGCCGACGGCTCGCTGGTCGCCCGCTGGGGACTGATCGACGTACTGCCCGTCAGCTGGCAGGGCCCCAGCCTCGACCCCAACAGCCCGTCCGTGGCCAATGAGGTCCTGGAGATCGCCCACCACGGATTCACGGACTGACGGCGCCGCAGAGCAGAGAGGAAGACCATGGCCAAGAGCAGCAAGGGCGCCGGCAAGAGCCTCGTACGCGCCAACCTCGCCATCCACGAGCCGCCCAAGGGCACGACCACCACACCCGGCGCGCTGATCCGGACGTTCGCCTTCGAGTTCAACCCGGCCCAGCTGTCCATCACCCAGCGCACCCAGTGGAAGGCCACCCCGACGGCCGCCGTGCGCAAGGCCGCGAAGCCGCAGTTCATGGGCGCCGAGCCGCGGGAGATGACCCTGGAGATCTTCCTGGACTCCTCGATGAAGCCCAACGGCAACACGGTGCTGAAGAAGGTCGAGTCGCTGCTGACCTGCTGCCAGGTGACCGCCAAGAGCCTGGCCACCAAGCAGCCGTCACCGCCCTGGGTGGTGTTCGAGTGGGGGTCGTTCTCCACGGCCCGCTTCACCGCGTACGTCGCGTCCATCGAGGCGGCGTACACCCTCTTCAGCACCACCGGCGTTCCCATCCGCGCCACCTGTCAGGTGGCTCTGGTCGAGATCCCCGGCCCGACCCGCGGCCAGAACCCGACCTCCGGCGCCCTCACCGCACAGCGCGTGCACCGGGTCGTCGCGGGCGACTCGCTCCAGTCGCTGGCCTGGCGCGAGTACGGCAGCGCCAACTCCTGGCGGGCGATCGCCGAGGCCAACGGCATCGACGACCCGTCCCGCCTGACGAACGGCACCGAGCTGATCCTGCCGGCCGCCGAGGAGGTGCCTCACTGATGGTGCGTCCCGCGTTCTCCAGCATCGTCGAGGTGCGGATCGGCGCCGCGAAGCTGCCCGACGACATCGCGACGATGCTCGTCGACGGCTGGGTCGACCAGGGCGTCAACGTGCCCGCGGCCTTCCGGCTCACCTTCCGCGACCCCTACCACCTGGTCCTCTCCAAGCTGAGCGTGGATTTCGGCACCAGGGTCGTCATCACGCCGATCGCCGACGGCCAGGGCGTCGGCAAGCCGCTGCTGACCGGCGAGGTCACCGCCATGGAGGCCGACTACGACGGCACCGGCAGCTTCACCGTGATCCGCGGCTACGACTACGGGCACCGCCTGATGCGCCAGCGCCGCGTCGCCGCGTACCGCAACCAGAAGGCCTCCGACATCGCCCGCAAACTCGCCGCCATGGACGGCGTGTCCATCGGCAAGATCCAGCCGACGAAGGGCGCGTACGGGTTCATCAGCCAGTCGAACGTCACCGACTGGGACTTCCTCTCGCGGCTCGCCGACGAGAACAACGTCGTGATGTCCATCGACGCCAAGGGGAAGTTCCGGTTCGTCAAGGCGCACCCGTCCTCCGGCGCGCCCTCCCCGCAGACCGAGGGCGACAAGAGCGCCTTCGTGCTTCAGGCCGGCCACGACATCCTGCGGCTGCGGGCCGCGGTGACCGCCGCCGACCAGGTCGGCAAGGTCGAGTCGCGCGGCTGGAACGTCACCACCAAGAAGAAGATCACCGAGATCGCGCCCGCCAAGACCGACCCGGGCATCACCATCGGCTCCACGCCGGGCAAGGCCGCCGGCAAGTTCAAGACCGCCAAGCTCGTGGAGACCGCCAACCCCTACGACAAGCAGGACGAGGTCCGGCACGCCGCGAAGGCCCTCGCCGCCGACGTCACGTCCTCCTTCGCCGAGTTGGAGGTCGCCGTCTACGGCAGCCCCGACCTGCGGCCCGGTGTGCCGGTCGCCCTCAGCGACGTCGGCAAGCCCTTCGAGGGCAAGTACACCGTCACCTCGGTGCGCCACCACTTCGGCGACGGCAAGGCCTACGAGTCCTGGATCACCGTCAGCGGACGCCAGTGGCGTTCCCTGTACGGGCTGGCCTCCGGCGGCAGCGGCGGCGTGGACCCCGCGAGCGCCGCCCGGCTGCCCAGCGTCGCCAACGCCATCGTCACCGACGTACAGGACCCCCTCAAGCAGGGCAGGGTCAAGCTCCAGTTCCCGTGGCTGGACGACGCCTACGTCAGCGACTGGGCGCGCAGCGTGCAGATGGGCGGCAAGGGCGGCGGCGGGGTCTTCCCCATGGACGTCGGCGACGAGGTGCTCGTCGCCTTCGACCGGGGCGCCCTCGACCACCCGTTCGTCATCGGCGGGCTCTACAACGGCCGGGACCTGCCGACCAAGGTGAACGACGTGCCCCTGCACGACGGCCTGAAGAAGAAGGCGGTACGGCACACCCTGTCCGACCGCCAGGGCAACCGCGTCGACCTGCTCAGCCAGCAGACCGGCGGGCGCAAGCAGGGCGTGCGGATCGCCAGCGGCAACGACAAGCTGACCATCAACCTCGACCGCACCAAGACCGAGATCACCGTCGACAGCAAGGGCTCGGTCAGCATCACGGGCAGCCGTTCGGTGTCGGTGGAGGCGGGCATGGACCTCACCCTGGAAGGGCGCCGGTCGGTGACGGTGAAGAGCGGCGGGCCGCTTCTCCTCCAGGGGCGGGGGCTGGTCAACCTCACGTCGACCGCGGGCACGGTCAACGTGCGGGCGATGGGGGCCCTGCTCATGTCCGCGACCGGTGTCATGTCGCTCACCGCGACGGGGATGCTGACCGTCACCTCCGTGGCCAACGTGAACATCAAGGCCATCAAGGTCGATCTCCTGGGTGCCGTCTTCGTCAACACGATCAAGTACCCACTCCCGGCATGACCGGACAACGAGCAGGAACAGGAAGAAGAAGGCAGGTGGCTCCCTGATGGCCGAACAGTTCGTCGGCTCCGGCTGGTCGTTCCCGCTGCGCATCGGGCCCACCGGCGGGATCGCCCTGGTCAGCGGCGAGCAGGAGGTCGAGGAGGCCATGCGGCTCATCCTGGCCACCGCCCCCGGCGAGCGGCCCATGCGGCCCGAGTTCGGCTGCGCCATCCACGACCTGGTCTTCGCCCCGGTCAACGAGCAGACCGCAGGACGCATCCAGCACGAGGTGTACACCACCCTGGACCGCTGGGAGCCGCGCATCGAGGTCCAGGACGTCGAGGTCAGCACCGGCGACGGCCAGAACGTCCTCTTCATCGACGTCCGCTACTCGATCCGCGGCACCAACAACCCGCGCAGTCTCGTCTTCCCGTTCTACGTCATCCCCTCCCACGACGAGCCTGACCTCCCCGACGGTCCCGCCGGACCCGCAGGCCTCCCGGGCTCTCCCGAAAGCGACCGCTGATGCCCCTGCCCTCCCCCAACCTCGACGACCGCCGCTTCCAGCAGTTCGTCGACGACGCCAAGCGCTACATCCAGCAGCGCGCCCCGGAGTGGACCGACCACAACGTCTCCGACCCCGGCATCACCCTCGTCGAGACCCTCGCCCACATGGCCGACCAGATCGTCTACCGCCTCAACCGGGTCCCGGACAAGAACCACCTCGCCTTCCTCGACCTCGTCGGCATCACCCTCTTCCCGCCCTCCGCCGCCCGTACGGACGTCACCTTCTGGCTGTCCGCACCGCAGGAGGACACGATCCTGGTCCCGGTCGGCACCGAGGTCGCCACGCTGCGCACCGAACGCGACGAGGCCGTCGTCTTCGCCACCGAGCGCGACCTGAACGTCGTACCGTGCACGCTCAGCCACCTGGTGGTGCAGCACCGCGGCGAGGCCGTCACCGACCGCACCACGGACCTCGCCGAGAGCAAGGACGTCATGTGCTTCGCCGAGGGACCGGGCCCCGGCGACTGCATGCTCATCGGCCTCACCTCGGCCACCCCGCACTGCGCGCTCGCCCTCGAACTCGACAGCCGCGTCGACGGCGTCGGCGTCGACCCCCGCCAGCCGCCGCTGGTCTGGGAGGCCTGGACGGAGGACGGCTGGCAGTCCTGCGAGGTCGACCGCGACGGCACCGGCGGCCTCAACCGCCCCGGCGACATCGTGCTCCACATCCCCGGCGGGCACGTCCTGTCCCGCAACGGCGGCCACGAGGCCGGCTGGATCCGCTGCCGGGTCACCGACCCGCTGCCCGGCCAGCCCTTCTACACCACCTCGCCGACCATCCGCTCCGCCGAGGCCTACACCATCGGCGGCACCACCGGCACCGTCCACGCCGAGACCGTGTACGACGAGTCCCTGGGCGAGTCCACCGGCCTGCCCGGGCAGCGGCTCAAGCTCGAGCACGCCCCCGTCGTCGCCGACGACCCGCCCGTCCTCCTCCAGACCGCCGCCGACGACGGCTGGCAGGACTGGCAGGTCGTCCCGCACTTCTCGGGCTCGCACCCCAACGACCACCACATCACCCTGGACGCCGCCACCGGCGAGATCGCCTTCGGCCCCGCCGTCCGCGAGGCCGACGGCACCCTGCGCCAGTACGGCACCGTCGCACCCAAGGGCGCCGTCATCCGGGCCCGCCGCTACCGCACCGGCGGCGGCCGGGCCGGCAACGTGGCCCGCGGCGCCGTACAGGTGCTGCGCACCTCCATCCCGTACGTCTCCGAGGTCGTCAACCGCGAAGCCGCCCGCGGCGGCGTCGACGGCGAGACCGTCGAGGAGGCGAAGCTGCGGGCCCCGATCACCCTGCGCGCGCAGGAACGCGCGGTCACCCTGCGCGACTACGAGGAACTCGCCCGCCGCGCCGCCCCCGAGACCGCCCGCATCACCTGCCTCGAGGGCCAGGAGAACGAGTACGGCGCCCAGGCCGTCCGCGTCCTCGTGGTCCCCCAGGCCGTCCCCGACCCCGGCGGCCGGCTCCGCTTCGAACAACTCGTCCCGGGCGACGCCCTCCTGAGCCGCATCACCCGCCACCTCGACGAACGCCGCCTCATCGGCACCCGGCTCGCCGTCGGCCCGCCCTATTACCAGGGCGTCACCGTCGTCGCCACCGTCCACGCCTTCCGGCACGTCGACGCCGACCGCGTACGCCGCCAGACCCACGACGCCCTCTACCGCCACCTCGACCCGCTCACCGGCGGCGCCGACGGCAAGGGCTGGCCCTTCGGACGCCCCGTGCAGACCGGCGAGGTCTTCGCCGTGCTCCAGCGGGTGCCCGGCGTCGAACTCGTCGACGAGGTCGTCCTGCACCCCGCCGACCCCCTCACCGGCAAGCGCGGCGACCCCACCGACCGCATCGACCTCGAACCGCCCGCGCTGGTCTTCTCCTTCGACCACCGGGTCCGAGTGATCGGCGACGGCGCGTGAGCGCCGCCGCGTCGTACCGGGGCTCCGTCGACGGACTCGGCTCCTCGCTGCCCATCGGCACGATGCTGCCGGCCGTCTTCGCCGACGACGACCTCGCCCTGCGCTTCGTCGGCGGGCTCGACGACGTCATCGCCCCCATCCTGAACGTCCTGGACTGCCTGGACACCTACTTCGACCCCGCGCTCACCCCGGCCGACTTCGCCCAGTGGCTCGGCACCTGGGTCGGCGCCGAGACCGACGGCACCGAACCCGAGGACCGGCTGCGCGCCGCCGTCGCCGCCGCCGCCCGGCTGCACCGCGTACGCGGCACCCGGCAGGGCCTGTCCGAGGCCGTACTGCTCGCGTTCGGCGTCGAACCCGACATCACCGAGAGCGGCGGCGCCGAATGGAACGCCCGCCCCCTCGGCCCGTTCCCCGGCCGGCCCCGCCCCCACCTGCACGTCACCCTCCGGCTGCCCGACCCGGCCCCGGCGGACACCCACCGCCTGGACGCCCTCGTCGCCGCCGCCCGCCCCGCCCACATGCCCTACACGGTCGAAGTGACCGCCTCCGAAAGGACCCCGGAGAGATGACCACGCAGAACTGCGCCGAGTGCGGAACGCGCGCGGAACCGGGCCAGTCCTTCTGCGACGCGTGCGGCGCCGTACTGAGCTGGGACCAGGCCGGCGCCCGCACCGCCCAGCCCGCGGCCGCCACGTCCGAACAGAAGCCCGGCTTCGACGCCTTCGGCGGTGCGGGCGTAGCCCCGGCCCGCGCGGGCCGCTCGGCCACCGCGGGCTCCGCTGACGACACCCGCGAACCGGCCGGCGCCATCGGGGACAACCCGACGACGCCCCAGCCGCGCCGCCCGGCGGACGCCGCAGACGGGACACCCGACGCGGACCGCACCGACCACGCGGCGAACGCCGCGGGGAGCGCCGGAAACGCGCACCCGACCGCGAGCGGCGGAACCACAGGAGCAGCCGCGGGAGCCGCGGGAGCCGGGGCAGTCGCCGCCGCGGGCGCCGCACCCGCCGCTCGCACCCCCGACACCGACGAGACCGCCCCCACCACCCCCCTGGCGTCCGCCCCGGCCCCGAACGCCCTCACCGACACCATGTCCGACCGGGCCCGCTCCCTCCTCGTCCCCGTCGCCGACCCGGAGGCCCCCGCCCCGGCCGCGCCGCCCGCCGTACCCCCCGTCCTGCCCGGCCGCCCCGACGCCGACCGGCCGCAGGTCCGCGCCCCCGGCCACCAGCCGGACATCGCCAACGGCCCGCCCTGCCCGTGGTGCTCCACCCCCAACCGCCCCGACCGCCACTACTGCGCCCGCTGCGCGATGCCCCTGACCGGCACCGGCGAGCAGTCCACCGCGCCCGCCCCCTGGTGGCGCCGCCTCTTCGGCGGGCGGCGCCGCGAGACCCCGTGGGCCGGCGACCGCCCCCGTCTGCGCCGCGTCTTCGACCGCATCGGCACCTGGATCACCGTCCTCGTCGTGGTCACCCTGGCCGTCCTCGGCTTCGTCTACATCCCCGACGGCGTCCAGAACACCCGCGACCACTTCGCCAAGCGCGCCCCGGTCTCCCCGGACGGGATCACCGCCTCGCACTCCTACACCGGCCACAAGCCGCAGCTCGTCATCGACAAGCTCAGCAACACCTGGTGGGGCCCGGGCATCTCGCAGTCCGGCCAGGGCGAATGGATCGAGGCCACCTTCACCGAGCCGACCCGCCTGCTGGACGTGATCATCACGCCCGGTGTCTCCTCCCGCGCCGACAAGCTCCAGGAGTCGGCCCTGCCCCACCGCATCAAGGCGACGATCACCACGAAGGACGGCAAGACCAAGACCCGCGATCTCACCCTCGACCAGGGCGCCGGCGGCCAGCGGCGCCCGTTCCGGGTCGGCGAGGTCACCAAGGTCCGCTTCACCATCGAGTCGGCCCACGCGGCGTCCGCCAACAAGCAGGTGGCCATCGCCGAGATCGAGTTCTTCGGCCCGTCCAGCGCCAACCGCTCCTGACCGCCCCCGGGCCCTGCCGCCGACCGGACAGGGCCCGGGAACCGACCCCCCGGGTCCCGTCCGGTCGGCGGCAGAACCCGGAATCACCCGGAGAACACGGGCCGCCCGCCCGAATGGACGCCACACCATGCGCCCCGGGACGGGCCGCCGGAGGCTGAGGCCATGCCCTCAGCACGAGCGATATCCACCGCCGTCCTGCTGTCCACGGCCACCCTGCTCGCCTCCTGTCTGACGGCCTGCGCGCCGGCGGCACAGGACGGCGACCGGCGCGGCGACAGCGGCACGGCCACCGACGAACAAGCGATGAGCGGATTCCGCGGCCAGTCCCTGGACTGGAAGGACTGCCCCGCCCCCGCTCCCGTCCAGGGCGGCGGAGAGGCCCCCGGAGCACTCCCCGACGGCACCAGGTGGCAGTGCGGCACCCTGCGGGCCCCGCTGGACTGGAAGAACCCCTCCGGCGACTCGATCGGCATCGAACTGATCCGGGCCCGCGCCAGCGGCGACCCGGACGACCGGATCGGCTCGCTGCTCTTCAACTTCGGCGGCCCCGGCGGCTCCGGAATCACCACCCTGCCCGGCCTCGCCCCCGACTACGACAAGCTCCGCACCCGCTACGACCTCGTGAGCTTCGACCCGCGCGGCGTCGGCAACAGCCGCGGCGTGCGCTGCCTGGACGCCGGCCTCCCCGACGAGGAGGAGGTGGACGAGACGCCCGACGACGGCGGCGACGAGACCAACGCACTCGTCGAGTTCAACCGGGAAACGGCCGCCGCCTGCAAGAAGAACTCCGGCGACGTCCTCCCCTACGTCGGCACCACCCAGGCCGCCCAGGACATGGACCTGATGCGGCAGGTCCTCGGCGACGAGAAACTCCACTACTTCGGGATCTCGTACGGCACCGAACTCGGCGGCGTGTACGCCCACCTCTTCCCGAAGAACGTCGGCCGCGCCGTACTCGACGGCGTCGTCGACCCCACCCACGACATGATGCAGGAAGCCCTCGGACAGGCCGCCGGATTCCAGCTCGCCTTCGAGCACTTCGCCACCTGGTGCGCCGAACAGGGCTGCGCCCTCGGCTCCGACGCCGAGGCGATCGTGGACGCCACCGTCGCCCTCGAGGAAGCCCTCGACGACACCCCGCTCCCCGCCTCCGACGGAGGCGAACTCGACGGCGACGAACTCATCGACGCCATCAGCGGTTCGCTCTACCGGCAGGACTACTGGCCCGCGCTCCGCGTCGCCCTGGAGGCGGCGGCCGACGACGACGGCGACATCCTCCAGGACCTCGCCGAGGCCCTGGGCCAGCACGGCGCCGGCGGCGACACGGACTCCGACTCCGACTCCGACGACACCGACCCGGACGAAAGCAACGAGGACGACGCCTTCAGAGCCATCACCTGCGACGACTCCAGCGACCGCTACACCGTCGCCGACGTCCAGTCCCGCCTGCCGGACTTCCTCGAGGCCTCCCCCCTCTTCGGCCCCGGCCTGGCCTGGAGCGCCCTGTCCTGCGACGGCTGGCCGGTCCCGGGCGCGGCCCGCCACCCCGAGGTCAGCGCCCCGGGCGCACCCCCGGTCCTCCTCGTCGGCAACACCGGCGACCCCGCCACCCCGTACGAGGGCGCGGCCCGCATGGCGGAACGCCTCGGCAAGGCCGTGGGCGTCGAGCTGACCTACGAGGGCGAGGGCCACGGCGCCTACGACAGCGGCAACACCTGCGTCCAGAACGCCGTCAACGCCTACCTGCTGAACGGAAAGCTCCCCAAGAGCGGCACGACCTGCGAGGCGGAACCGCTGCCGGAAGGCAAGTAGTCACGAAGCCGCGAAGAACCGCCGACGCCCCCGCGATCCAAGATCGTGGGGGCGCTTCCGCGGTAAGGGCAGAGCCCCCTGTCGGATTCGAACCGACGACCTTCGCTTTACAAGAGCGGCGCTCTGACCAGCTGAGCTAAGGAGGCACTCGCGCGGCGGCGCGCGCGCAGGCTGCTCCACTGTACACAGAGCCGGTGAACGATGGGATTCGAAAATTTCGGCGAAGTTCACACCCCCGCAGGTACTGACAGACCAGGTGAACGCCAGGTACCGTCCTGCCCAGCTTCACTCGCGTGGACTACACCACCACCTTCCTACAACGGATCGTCCGGCACGTTCCTGCCGGTAGAAGGGGGCCCATCACCATGGCCACTGTTACGTTCGACAAGGCAACCCGCGTCTACCCGGGTTCCACGAAGCCCGCCGTCGACGGTCTCGACATCGACATCGAGGACGGCGAGTTCCTCGTCCTGGTCGGCCCGTCCGGTTGTGGCAAGTCCACCTCGCTCCGCATGCTCGCGGGGCTCGAGGACGTCAACGGCGGCGCCATCCGCATCGGTGACCGCGACGTGACGCACCTGCCGCCGAAGGACCGGGACATCGCCATGGTGTTCCAGAACTACGCGCTGTACCCGCACATGTCGGTCGCCGACAACATGGGCTTCGCCCTCAAGATCGCGGGCGTCAACAAGGCGGAGATCCGGAAGAAGGTCGAGGAGGCCGCGAAGATCCTCGACCTCAGCGAGTACCTGGACCGCAAGCCGAAGGCGCTCTCCGGTGGTCAGCGCCAGCGTGTGGCGATGGGCCGCGCGATCGTGCGTGAGCCGCAGGTGTTCCTCATGGACGAGCCGCTGTCCAACCTGGACGCCAAGCTCCGTGTCTCCACCCGTACGCAGATCGCCTCGCTCCAGCGCCGCCTGGGCATCACCACCGTCTACGTCACCCACGACCAGGTCGAGGCCATGACGATGGGCGACCGCGTGGCGGTCCTCAAGGACGGTCTGCTCCAGCAGGTCGACACCCCGCGGAACATGTACGACAAGCCCGCGAACCTCTTCGTCGCCGGCTTCATCGGCTCCCCGGCCATGAACCTGGTCGAGGTCCCGATCACCGACGGCGGCGTGAAGTTCGGCAACAGCGTCGTCCCGGTCAACCGCGACGCCCTGAAGGCCGCCTCCGACAAGGGCGACCGCACGGTCACCGTCGGCGTCCGCCCCGAGCACTTCGACGTGGTGGAGCTGAACGGCGGCGCGGCCAAGACCCTGTCGAAGGAGGCCGACGACGCCCCGGCCGGTCTCGCGGTCTCGGTGAACGTCGTCGAGGAGACCGGCGCCGACGGCTACGTCTACGGCTCGGTCGAGGTCGGCGGCGAGACGAAGGACCTCGTGGTCCGTGTCAGCAGCCGCGCGGTGCCGGACAAGGGTGCGACCGTCCACGTCGTGCCGCGTCCGGGCGAGGCCCACGTGTTCTCGTCCTCCACGGGCGAGCGTCTGACCGACTGACGGGCCGAGAGCCCGTGGCGCGGGAAACCCCGTGCTGAGAAACCACGCGACCGGGTGATTTCACCCGCGTTGACGAAAAGAGCCCCGCGGCCTGCTGTGGGGCTCTTTTCGTTGTCGACAAATACCCCGGCACACCGGACTTTTCGACCAGCGTTCGTCAACGCCCTACCCCGTTCCGGGCCACCCTTCATCCCCGAAAGGGTGACTAAATGTCGCCAAATCATTACCGGGCGCTACCCTCACTCGCGTGAAGCACTCCGTGAAGCACTCCACCGCCCGACAGACGCGACGCGGCCGGGGCCCCGCCCGCCGGATCGGCCGCTCTCTCGCCTTCGTCCTGCCCGTCGTCCTGGTGCTCTCCGGGACCCTCGCGGTCACCCGGGTCAACTGGTCCGGGGATCCCTCGGACTCGGTGCTCGCCGCGTCGGAGGCCTCCTCGTCCAAGGCCTCCTCCCGGGCCGCGGCCCGCGCGCCGCACGAGGTGCTGCGCGACCGGCTGCTGACCGAGCTGCAGGAGGAGGACCCGGGCGTCGCCCTGACCCACCTCCAGCAGGCCGTGAACGAGCGCCCGTCGCTGGCCGACCACTGCGCGACCATCGCCCGCGCCCTCGGCCGCGCCGCGGTGAAGGTGTACGGCCCGACGCGCGCCCAGTCGTACGCCCGCCCCGTGTGCGACACCGCCTTCGCCTCGGGCGTCCTGGCGGCGCACGGCTGAGGACCCTCCGGTGGCCGGTGGGGCGCCGCGTACAGTTCGGGCATGACCGATCCGAACGCCGCGTCCCGCCGCCCCGTTCAAGCCGTCGTCCTGGCCGGTGGGCAGGGTTCCCGGCTGCGCCCCTACACCGACGACCGGCCCAAGCCGATGGTCGAGATCCCGGGCACGGGGACTCCGATCATCGGCCATCAGCTCACCTGGCTCGCCGAGGAGGGCGTGACGGACGTCGTGGTGTCCTGCGGGCATCTGGCCGAGGTGCTGCAGAAGTGGCTGGAGAGCGCCGACCTGCCGCTGTCCGTCACCACCGTCGTGGAGACCGAGCCTCTCGGCCGCGGCGGCGGCCTCAAGTACGCCGCCGCGCACCTGCCGCACCCGGACCGGCCCTGGTATGCCACCAACGGCGACATCTGGACCCGTTTCTCGCTGCGCGACATGGCCGACTTCCACGCCGAGCGGGACGCCGTCGCGACCCTCGCCCTGGCCCGCCCGCGCCTGCCGTGGGGCGCCGTGCAGACGGACGGCTTCGGTCACATCACCGACTTCATCGAGGCACCGCCGTCGACCTTCGAGATCAACGCCGGTGTGTACGTCTTCTCGTCCGCCTTCGCCGCGATGCTCCCGGAGCGCGGTGACCACGAGCGGACCACGTTCCCGAGGCTGGCCCGCGAGCGCCGGCTGTCCGGTTTCCCGATCCCGCAGGGCTCCTACTGGCGCGCGATCGACACCGCGAAGGACCTGACGGAGGCGGCCCGCGAACTGGCGGCCCTGGCAGGCCGCTGAGGCCTCCCTCGCCGCCCCGTCGTACGCGTACGCGGAAGGGCCCCGCACGTCGCCGTGCGGGGCCCTTTCCGGTACTGCGTGACCGTCCGGCGGGCTAGCCCAGGAGACCGCCGACGAGTCGGCCGCCGGGCTCACCGGTGGACGACGAACCGCCGCCGTCACCGCTCCCGGTGCCGCCGCCTGTGGAGCCCCCGCTGCCGCCCGACGTCGTGCCGCCCGCGGTCGGTCCCGCCGTGGTGCTCGGCGCCTGGTCGGCCGGGGAGGACTGCCGCGGCGGGGCCTGGCCCGTGGTGCCCTGGGTCTGGCTGGGCGTACCGCCGGTGGCGTCGGTGCTGCCGCTGTCGCGGGTCGCTCCCGGAGTGGTCGCGGCGTCCTTGGAGGGGGTGGCCGCGCCGCTGGTGGCGCCCTGGGTGGGGGAGGCGGAGGCCTCCGGGGACGAGGTCCTCGGCTTGCGGGTGCCGGGCTCCTGCGGGAGCGGTGAGCCGGGCAGTTCGTTGCGCGGGGCCTCGCCGGGCCCGGGCACGACCACCCGGTCGGCGTCCCGGACGGCACCGCCGAGCACCGAGCCGACCAGGAGGGTCACCCCGGCGACGAGGAAGGTGACGAGCGCGCCGCGGCGCAGGACGTAGCGGCGCAGGTCCCAGATGTCGGCGCGCGGGCCGAGCCGGCGCCAGGCCCCGCCCGCGAGTCTGCCGTCCACGGAGTAGACGGGGGCGCCGGCGATGATCAGCGGGGACCAGGCGGCGAGGTAGATGATGTCGGGCGCGTCGTAGACCGGGACGCTCTTCCAGCTGACGGTGACCAGCAGCGCGGCGGACAGGGTCGCGCCGACGACGGCGGCCACGCGCTGCCAGCAGCCGAGGACGGTGAGGACGCCCACGAGGACCTGGAGGAAGGCGATGACGAGTCCGGCGCCGACGGGGTGGGCGAGGGCGAACTGACGCAGCGGTTCGGCGACGTCCCAGGGGTGCAGGGCGTTGAGCCACTTGACCATGGAGCCGCGTTCGCCGCCGTCGAAGTAGACGGGGTCGCAGAGCTTGCCCATGCCGGCGTAGATGGAGATGAAGCCGAGGAAGACGCGCAGCGGCAGCAGCACGACGCCGAGGTTCATGCGGCGGCCGGGGAAGTAGGCGTGCCGCGCGGGGTCGTCGGTACGGCGCCTGCTGCGCGGCTCGCCCGGATCCGGGTCGTCGCCGTAGCCGTCGTGGCCGTCGTGGCCGTCTGCTGGGGACCCGAAGTCGTCGGTGCCGTAGGCGGGTTGGTCGTAGCCGGGTTCGTCGTAGGCGCTGCCGACGGGGCGCATGGCGGGCAGCAGCCGGGTGCCGTCGGGGACGGGGCCGCGCTGGGCGCCGACGAGCGGCGTCTCGAGCGTCTGGGTGGCGGGGCCGTCGTCGTAGCCCAGGGGGCCGCCGTCGATGTCGACCCGGGGGATGACCTGCGTGGCGCCGGCGTCGGCGGAGAGGTCGGCGCCCGGGTCCACGGCGTGGCGACCGGCTCCCGCCCGCACCGCCTGTAGCAGCCGGTGCGCGCCGGTGTCGTCCGGGTCGGACCGCCCGCTCCACACGACGGCGCGGCGACGGCCTGCGGCCGGTGCTGCGGGCATGCGGGCGGTGTCCTGGGTGGCGCTCAGGTGCCGCGCGATCCGCGGGGACTGGGTCCGCCGGGCGGAGGCACCGAACTGCACGCGGAAACTCGCGTGGTTGACGATGACCTGGGCCGGATCGCTCGGCACCTTCACCATGCTCAGCGCGGGAGCGTCGTCGTATCCCGACGAGCGGTCCCCCGTGGGTGTGCGGGGTGTTCTGGTGTCCACACTCATCTAACCGAGTGATGTGTCGTTAGGACACTGCCTTGACCACCCGGAACTGTCCGGACAGCGTCAACCGCGTCCGGACCGCCCGGAACACCCCGTATGGGGGACGGAGTCGGACACCCGTTCCCCCCTCGGCCTCACGCCCGCCGACGCGCCGCCTCGTACAGCACGATCCCCGCCGCCACACCGGCATTGAGGGACTCGGCCCCGCCCGGCATCGGGATGCGGACTCGGTGGTCGCAGGTTTCGCCGACGAGTCGGGACAGGCCCTTGCCCTCGCTGCCCACGACGACGACCACGGGACCGTCCAGGGCCGCCAGGTCGCCGAGTTCGGCCTCGCCGTCGGCGGCGAGGCCGACGACCGTGATACCGGCCTTCTGGTACGACTCGAGCGCCCGGGTGAGGTTGGTGGCGCGCGCCACCGGCGTACGGGCGGCCGTGCCGGCGGACGTCTTCCACGCGCCCGCCGTCATGCCGGCCGCGCGCCGCTCGGGCACGACGACGCCGTGGCCGCCGAAGGCGGAGACGGAGCGGACGACGGCACCGAGGTTGCGCGGGTCGGTCACGCCGTCGAGGGCGACGATCAGCGGGTCCACGCCCTCGTCGTGGGCGGCGGCGACCAGGTCCTCGGGGTGCGCGTACTCGTACGGCGGGACCTGGAGCACGAGCCCCTGGTGGTTCAGCCCGTTGGTCATCCGGTCCAGCTCGGGACGCGGCGCCTCCATCAGGTTGATCCCGCCGCGCTCGGCGGCGAGCTGGAGGGCCTCGCGGACCCGCTCGTCGTTGTCGATGAACTGCTGGACGTAGAGCGTGGAGGCGGGCACGCCCTCGCGCAGTGCCTCGTAGACGGGGTTGCGGCCGACGACCAGCTCGGACGTCGACCTGCCGCCGCCGCGCCGCTGCTGCGGGCGGCCGCCCGTGGTACGGCGCGCCTTCGCGTTGGCGGCGCGCTGCTTGGCGTGCCCCTTGCGCATCTCGGCGGGGGGCGTCGGCCCCTTGCCTTCCAGGCCCCGGCGTCGCTTGCCGCCGCTGCCGACCTGCGCGCCCTTCTTGCCGGACATGCGGCGGTTGTTCGCGGCCATGAGTTACCTGTCTCCGCTTCTCTGCGTCTCTACGGGGGTGCTGCGTGATGCTTGCGTCTTATGCAGTGTGCCGCCCGGAGGGCCGGGCGGCACAATCGATCTACGGGACCGGCCTTCGGCGCCCGGCCGGTTCAGCGGGAGCCGAGGCTCCAGCGGGGCCCCTGCGGGCTGTCCTCGATGACCAGACCGGACTGCCCGAGCTGGTCGCGGATGGCGTCGGCGGTGGCCCAGTCCTTGCGCGCCCGCGCGGCCTCCCGCTGCTCCAGGACGAGGCGTACGAGCCCGTCGACGACGTGCCGCAGGTCCTCGCCCTGCTCCTGCTCCCCGGCCCAGTGCGGGGCCAGCGGGTCGAGCCCGAGCACGCCGAGCATGGCCCGCACCTCGGCGAGGCGGGCGACCGCGGCGTCCTTGTCGTCGGCCGCCAGCGCGCTGTTGCCCTGCCGGACGGTGGTGTGCACGATCGCGAGGGCCTGCGGGACGCCCAGGTCGTCGTCCATGGCCTCGGCGAAGGCGGGCGGCACCTCGGCGGCGGGCTCGACGGTCCGGCCGGCCAGTTCGGTGACGCGCTGCACGAAGCCCTCGATCCGCGCGTACGCGGACTCGGCCTCGCGCAGGGACTCCTCGCTGTACTCGATGGTGGAGCGGTAGTGCGGGGTGCCGAGGTAGTACCGCAGGACGACCGGCCGCCACTGCTTGACCATCTCGCTGACGAGCACACTGTTGCCGAGCGACTTCGACATCTTCTCGCCGCTCATGGTGACCCAGGCGTTGTGCACCCAGTACCGGGCGAAGGCGTCGCCGAAGCCCTTGGCCTGCGCGATCTCGTTCTCGTGGTGCGGGAAGATGAGATCGATCCCGCCCCCGTGGATGTCGAATTCGCTCCCCAGGTACTTGTGCGCCATGGCGGAGCACTCCAGGTGCCACCCGGGACGGCCCCGCCCCCACGGCGTCTCCCAGCTCGGCTCCCCGGGCTTGGCCGCCTTCCACATGGCGAAGTCGCGCAGGTCCCGCTTGCCGGTCTCGCCGTCCTCGGAGGGCTGGCGCAGGTCGTCGATGTCCTGGTTCGACAGCGACAGGTAGCCCGGCAGGGACCGTACGTCGAAGTAGACGTTGCCCTCGGCCTCGTAGGCGTGCCCGCGCTCGATGAGCCCGCGCATCATCTCCACCATCTCGGTGATGTGTCCCGTGGCGCGCGGTTCGTACGTCGGCGGCAGGCACCCGAGGGCGTCGTAGGCGTCGTTGAACGCCCGCTCGTTCTCGTACCCGATGGACCACCAGGGGCGCTTCTGCTCGGCCGCCTTCCTGATGATCTTGTCGTCGATGTCGGTGACGTTGCGGATGAACGTGACGTCGTAGCCGCGGTACGCGAACCAGCGGCGCATGATGTCGAAGTTCAGCCCCGACCGGATGTGCCCGATGTGCGGGGCGGCCTGCACGGTGGCACCACACAGGTAGATCGAGACACAGCCCGGTACGAGGGGGGCGAAGTCACGAATCTGCCGGGCGCTGGTGTCGTACAGGCGAATAGTCACGAGGTCCAGGGTAGTAGGCGCCGGGCACTGCCACGGGCACACGGCCCGCGTTGTTGCCGGACCGAGCTTTTCCCCCACCGCGAGGCACCGAGCCGCCTTCCCCACCCTGCCCGACCACCCGACCGAGTCGGGTGGTGGGTGGGCATAGGCCGGGGTCCAGGGGCGGAGCCCCTGGCGGGGCGCGGGGCAGAGCCCCGCACGGCACGCCGCACGCCGCACGCCGCCCGCCCCCCAACCGTCACCGCCGGCCCGGAGTCACCCCACCCGCACAACCAACGCCGTGGCCACCGCCATCAGCCCCTCCCCCCGCCCGGGAAACCCCAGCCCGTCCGTCGTCGCCCCCGACACGGACACCGGCGCCCCCACCGCCGCCGAAAGAACCTCCTGCGCCTCCCCCCGCCGCTTGCCGATCTTCGGCCGCGGCCCGACCACCTGCACCGCCACGTTCCCGATCCGGAACCCCGCCGCCCGCACGATCCGCGCCGCCTCCGCCAGCAGCGTCACCCCCGGCGCCCCGGACCACTCCGGCCGCCCGGTGCCGAAGTGCTGCCCCAGGTCCCCGACCCCCGCCGCGGAGAACAACGCGTTGCACGCCGCGTGCGCGACGACGTCCGCGTCGGAGTGCCCGGCGAGCCCGGCCCCCTCGCCCTCCCACTTGAGCCCGGCGCACCACAGCTCACGCCCGTCCTCGAAGGCGTGAATGTCCGTACCGATCCCGACCTGCGGCAGCACAGGGAACCCGCCCGTCTCGGCAACCCCAGAACCCCCAGAACCCCCAGAACCCTCAGAACCCATCGTTCAGCCTCCGTCGCGCCAGGACCGCCTCCGCGAGCACCAGGTCGAGAGGGCGCGTCACCTTGAACGCCTCCTCGTGCCCCGGCACCACCACCACCGCGAGCCCGAGCTGCTCGACCATGCTCGCGTCGTCCGTGACGTTCTCGGTCACCGTCCCGTGGGCCCGCACCAGCGTCCCCCGGTCGAACCCCTGCGGCGTCTGCACCGCCCGCAACCGTGCCCGTTCCGGCGTCGCCACCACCGGCTCGGGATCGCCCGGCACCTCGGCGGGCTCGACCTGCTTGACCGTGTCGGCGAGCGGCACCGCCGGCACCACCGCGGGCGCGCCCTCGCGTACGGCGTCGATCACGGCGTCCACCGTGTCCACCGGCACCAGGGGCCGGGCCGCGTCGTGCACGAGGACGATGTCGTACTCGGGCGGCAGCGCGTCCAGACCGAGCCGTACGGACTCCTGCCGCGACTCGCCGCCGGGCACCACGAGGAAGTCCGTCCTCTCGGGCAGCGCGTGCGCGTCGAGGAGGCTCTTGACCTCGGCCGAGCCGTCGGGCGGGGCGACGACCACGACGAGGGAGACCCCGCGGGAGGCGGCCATCGCCCGGACCGCGTGGATGAGCATGGGCGTGCCGCCCAGCGCGCGGAGGGCCTTCGGGGCGCCCGGGCCGAGCCGTACGCCCCGGCCGGCGGCCGGAATCACGGCGGCGGTCCTGGTGTGCGTACGGTCCTCGACGGACGTCTCAGGAGACGTCTCGGCAGACGTCTGGGCAGACGTCTCCGCGGGCGAGGGACGCGATTCGTCAGACATCGGTTCCTGTCAGGTTTGTGTGCTCGACCTAGTTGGGTATGGCCTCACCGTGCCGGGCGCGACGCCTTGACCGGACCCTTCCGTGACCCTGGTCGAGCCAGCAGCCCGGGCCCGGCACGCCAGGACCCGGGGAAAGCCTCCCGGGATGAGCGTACGAGGATCATCGGCTTCCGGGCGTCCGGACGCGGGAAACCGAATCCGGGTACGAACATGCCGCAGCGCCCGGCGACAGTGGAGATGTCATCGGGCACCGCGGCATTTCAGTGCGCTGAACCGAGTGGGTGACGGTCTGCGCCTCGCCCCGGATCCTGTCGGATCAGGAGGCGAGCACCTCGTCGAGCAGGGCCTCCGCCTTGTCCTCGTTGGTGTTCTCCGCGAGAGCCAGCTCGCTCACCAGGATCTGGCGGGCCTTGGCGAGCATGCGCTTCTCACCGGCGGAGAGTCCGCGCTCGCGCTCGCGGCGCCACAGGTCGCGTACGACTTCCGCGACCTTGATGACGTCGCCGGAGGCGAGCTTCTCCAGGTTTGCCTTGTAACGACGCGACCAGTTCGTGGGCTCCTCGGCGTACGGCGCGCGCAGCACCTCGAAGACCCGGTCCAGCCCGTCCTGACCGACCACATCACGTACGCCGACGAACTCCGCATTGTCCGCTGGCACACGTACCGTCAGGTCGCCCTGAGCGACCTTCAGCACCAAGTAGGTCTTGTCCACGCCTTTGATCTGGCGAGTTTCGATAGCCTCGATCAGCGCGGCCCCGTGATGGGGATAGACCACGGTGTCGCCAACCTTGAACGTCATGTGACAGGTACCCCTTCCGTGGCTATCCAGGGTAACACGGAAACGGCGTCTTCTGAATGGCGTTTTCGCAGGTCAGGGCATATCTCGGGGCTTGACAACAGCGACAGGAACGTGCTGCGCCGGGCGAGCGGAAGAAAGTATTCGCAGGTCGGAGCGGCTCTTCAGGCCGGGCGAAACACGCACGTCACACGCTTCCGGAGCCCTCGCCTCGTGCCCGAAGATCCCGATATGTCCGGTTCCGCGTGTGCGACTTCCGCTACTCCGTTCGGTGGCCGTGGCGCGCTTCCGGACGATTCCGGAATTGATCACGACGCGCCACGGGCCGGCCCGCCTGTGATCAATTTCCGGGCCCTCCCGCGCATTCCTTCACGGAAATTTCGCGTACCGATCCACGACCGGTATGGCGGAGCGCTTCGTGCGTGAATGGCGGACGAGTACGCGCCGCAAATCGACTGGGGAACGGGCCCCGGAAGCGGCGCGCCGCGCACCCCGCCTACACCCCCGCCCGCACCCCGCACCTACCGCCTGGCGAGCGAAGCCGGGCGTCTTCGGGGAGGGTCGGGTGCGGCGGCCCGAGAACGGCTCGGTAGCCTAAGGCCGCTGACAGCCACTTAGGGCGGCTTTATCCGTTGCCGCCGCCAACGCTCGAGTCCAAGGAGTTGCCGCCGCCGTGAGCAGCAGCCTTCGACGCGGTGCCCTCGCCGCCGCCGCCATCGCGTTCTCGATCGCCTCGCTCGCCGCGTGCGGTGCCGGTCACAACGCCCAGACGCTGGAGATCAAGCCGGACAACGCTGCGACGACCGTCGGCGACATCAAGGTCCAGAACGCGGTCGTCATCACGCAGCCCGACCTGGAGTCGACCGGCCCGGCCGTGGTCTCCGCCACCCTGTTCAACAACGGCAGGACGGACCAGAAGCTCGAGTCCATCACCGTGGCCGGCACCGGCAAGTCCGCCGAGCTGAAGCCCGCCAAGGGCGAGAAGGGCGACCTGACCGTCCCGGCCGGGGGCTCCCTGGTCCTCGGCGGCAAGGACAACGCCGCCGCCGTCCTGCCCAGCAGTCGCGAGGCGATCCAGGACGGCAACGCGCAGAAGATCACCTTCTCCTTCAGCGAGACCGGCGACGTGAGCCTGCGCGCCTTCGTCGTGCCCGCCGAGAGCTTCTTCACCGACTGGGGCCCCAGCGACGTCCCGGCGGCCCCGGGCGCGTCGGGCCGGCCCTCGACGGAGAACTCCGGCGAGCCCGCGGACGGCGAGACGGCCGACGGTGCCGAGGGCACCGAGGGCACCGGTGAGCCCACCGGGGACGCGAACGAGACCGGAGCCGCCACGAACGGCACCGAGGCCGGAACCGGAACCGGCACGGATACCGAGACCGGTACCGGTACCGGTACCGGCGACTCGCAGGAGACCGGCAGCACCGGTCACTGAGACCGCACGGCGAAGGGCGGGGCCTCCGGAAGAGGTCCCGCCCTTCGCCGTACGCGTACACGCCGGGCCGCGCCGGGCGGCCGGAACGATCCGCCCGATCCGCCCGACCCGGCGTGCGGCCGCTCTACGGCTCGAACTTGTAGCCGAGCCCGCGCACCGTCACCAGGTACCGCGGCGCGCCCGGGTCGGGCTCGATCTTGGCGCGCAGCCGCTTGACGTGGACGTCGAGGGTCTTGGTGTCACCGACGTAGTCGGCACCCCACACCCGGTCGATCAGCTGCATGCGGGTCAGCACGCGGCCGGCGTTGCGCAGCAGCATCTCCAGCAGGTCGAACTCCTTCAGCGGCAGGTCGACCTTGGTGCCGCCGACGGTCACCACGTGCCGGTCGACGTCCATGCGGACGGGACCGGCCTCCAGGGCGGCGGGCGCGACCTCCTCCGGCTCGCCGCGGCGGCGCAGTACGGCACGGATGCGAGCGACCAGCTCGCGGGAGGAGAAGGGCTTGGTGACGTAGTCGTCGGCCCCTATCTCCAGCCCGACAACCTTGTCGATCTCGCTGTCCTTGGCGGTCACCATGATCACGGGGACATTGGAGCGGCCGCGCAGCTGGCGGCACACCTCCGTGCCCGGCAGGCCGGGCAGCATCAGGTCGAGGAGCACGAGGTCGGCGCCATTGCGCTCGAACTCGTCGAGTCCGTCGGGGCCGGTGGTCGCCACGGCGACCTCGAAGCCCTCCTTGCGGAGCATGTACGACAGGACGTCGGAGAAGGACTCCTCGTCCTCGACGACGAGCACACGGGTCACGGAAGGACCTCCGGGGCGGGAAGCGTTTCGTACGGGGATGTATCGGGGGATGAGAGGGACCGCTCGGTCTCGTCGCTGAGTCCGGCGCGGTCGGAACGCTGCTGAGCGCGGTCGCGGGCCCGGCCCGCCTCCGGCAGTCGCAGGGTGAAGGTGGAGCCCTGGCCTTCGGCGCTCCACACCGTGACCTCCCCGCCGTGCGAGGCGACCACGTGCTTGACGATCGCGAGACCCAGACCGGTGCCTCCGGTGGCCCGGGAGCGGGCCGGGTCGACGCGGTAGAAGCGCTCGAAGACGCGCTCCTTGTCCTTCTCCGAGATGCCGATGCCCTGGTCGGTCACGGCGATCTCGACCAGGTCGCCGCCGGGGGCGGCGACGCGGCGGGCCGCTATGCCGACGCGGGTGCGGGCCGGTGAGTAGTTGACGGCGTTCTCGACGAGGTTGCCGAGGGCCGCGGCGAGCTGGCCGCGGTTGCCGCGTACGCGCAGATCCGCCGTTCCTCCGGCGGCCATGGTGATCTGCTTGCCGCCGGCCGCCTGCCGGCAGCGGTCGACGGCCTCGGCGACCAGTTCCTCCACCCGGACGGGCTCGGCGTCGTCGAGGGGGTCGTCGTTCTGGACCCGGGAGAGGTCGATGAGTTCCTGTACGAGGTTGGTGAGCCGGGTCGCCTCGATCTGCATGCGTCCGGCGAACCGTTCCACCGCCTCGGGATCGTCCGAGGCGTCCATGACGGCCTCGGAGAGCAGGGAGAGCGCCCCGACCGGCGTCTTCAGCTCGTGGCTCACATTGGCGACGAAGTCGCGGCGTACGGCCTCGATGCGACGGGCCTCGGTGAGGTCCTCGACCAGCAGCAGCACCAGCCGCGACCCGAGGGGCGCGACGCGTGCGGACACGGCGAGCGCCTCTCCGCGCCCCGTCCCCCGCCTGGGCAGATCCAGCTCGACCTGCCGTATCTCCCCGTCCCGCCGTGTGTCCCGGGCCATCTGCAGCATGGGTTCGACGGCGAGCTTGCCGCCCCGGACCAGGCCGAGGGCGTACGCCGCCGAGCTGGCCTTGACCACCGCGTCGGCCTCGTCGAGGACGACCGCGGAGGACCTGAGCACCGACAGGACGGTGTCCACGCCGGGCGGGAGCACCGGGTCGGTGTGCAGGGAGGTGCGGGTGGGGCGGTTCTGGTCGCGCTCGCTCCAGCGGAACGCCAGCATGGCGATGACGCCGGTGAGCACTCCGGCGATCGCTGCCGCTGCGGCGACCGCCGCGTTCACGTCCATGTCTCCAGGTTAGGCATGGCGAACGTCCCTGCCCCAGCCATCGGGGTGCGACCTCGAACACTCGTCGCCCAGAGTTCACCTTGGAGCCAGTGATGGTTCATTTGGGGTGCCGGAAACGGACGCGTACAGGCCGGAACGTGTAAGCGTGGGGGCACGGCGAGGGGCAGTGGGCCGGTGCTGGGCCGGTAGGGCCGGTACAGCCGGTGCGAGCCCCCTAAACGTACGTACGAGAGGGAATCCTGATGCGGGACGCGTACCACGAGGAACTTGATTCGATCGGTGACGGTCTGGTGGAGATGGCCCGGCTGGTCGGGTCGGCCATCGGACGCGCCACGACCGCGATCCTCGACTCCGACCTGAAGCTGGCCGAGGCGGTCATCGAGGCCGACCAGAAGGTCGACGACCTCCAGCACGAGCTGGAGGCCCGGGCGATAACCCTGCTGGCCCGGCAGCAGCCGGTGGCGACGGACCTGCGCATCGTCGTCACCTCGCTGCGGATGTCCGCCGACCTGGAGCGCTCGGGCGACCTGGCCCAGCACGTGGCCAAGCTGGCCCGGCTGCGCTACCCGGAGCGGGCGGTGCCGCACGACCTGCACGCGACCATCCTGGAGATGGGCCAGCTCGCGCAGCGCCTGATGGCGAAGGCCGCCGAGGTGATCATCACCAAGGACGTCGACCTGGCCCTCCAGCTGGAGCAGGACGACGACGCGATGGACCTGCTGCACCGCGGTCTCTTCCAGCACCTGATGGACGACCGCTGGAAGCACGGCATCGAGACGGCGGTCGACGTGACCCTGCTGGGCCGCTACTACGAGCGCTGCGCCGACCACGCCGTCGCGGTCGCCAAGCGGGTCGTCTACCTGGTCACCGGCGAACACGCGGACGACCTCCAGGCGGACATCCAGCCGGCGACGCAGGTCGAGGGGGCCTGACCCCGCCTGCGCGGGAGCGGACCGGGGGCGCGCGTTCGCCCCAGTGCGCCGTTGATGCGACGGCCGCTGGGGGCGTGCAATGGACCCAGGCACCAGCTTCCAGGAGGAACCATGGCCGATTCCCCCAGCACGAAGCCCGACCCCGCGCAGGAACGTCCCACCGAGCAGCCCACCGACATCCGCGAGCTGCCGCTGATCGCCGCGTGCGGCTGCGGCTCGGGCTGCGGCTGCGGCTGCCAGTCGGGCAACCCCTGTCAGTGCGGCTGACGCGGTAGCGGCAAAGGCACCGCGCGGCGGTACTACGGCGCTAGTACGGCGGTCGGGCCGACCCCGACCGCCCTACGCCCGCACGCCCACGCGCCCTCATTCCCACGCGTCCTCATGCCCTCGCATAGGTGTCGCGTCGTCCCACTTGAGTACGGGTACTCAGGCCTCGCAGCCCGCGCCCGTCCGACCCTGGAGACAGGAAGCCGGACCAAGCCGACGCACGGGAGCCCGAGAGCCGATGAAGACCACCAGCCCGATACGCACCCTGACCCGCCTGGCCGTCGCCAACCGCGTCTCGGCGGTCTACCTGGCCCTGGTCGGCGGCGCGATGGCGACCGCCGCGGCGGTACCCCTCTTCGCGACCAGCCCCGACGCGTCCCTCATCTGGGTCTGGCCGGCCCTTTTCACCTTCCCGGCCTTCGGCTTCGTGGCCTGGCTCGGCGAGGCGGGCTGGGGCGGCAACGCCCCGACGTGGTTCCTCATCGGCGGCATCGCCCTCTCGGCGCTGATCCAGTCGCTGGCGCTGGGGACGGTGTGGCGGACCCTGCGGGGACGCCGGGACACCCGTGGACGGCTGACGCCCGCGAGCTGACGCCGGCGGCCCCTGAGCCACCGCACCGAGCTGTCCCGAGGCGATCGACGGGTGCCAGAGTGGGGCCCATGACGGCACCTGAAGCCACGGTCGTGGCGGTCCAAGAAGTCGAGGACATCGCGGTGGAGGGACTGCGGTGGCTGATCGGGGCGGCCCGCGAGACCCCGGGCGGAGGCCTCGGCTGGCCGACGAAACCGTCGGACGACGCCCTCGAACCGATGCTCTACAACGGCACGGCGGGCAACATCCCCGTACTCCTGGAGGCGTGGCGGCACTTCGGCGACGACTCCTACGCCGACACCGCCCTGCGCGCGGCCCGCAGCCTCGCGGACGCGGTCGACGACGTCGACGACGACTCCCTGTACTTCGGCCGCACGGGGATGGCGCTGGCCCTGCGCGCCGTCCACGACGAACTCGGCGACACGGCCTCCGCCGCCGCCGCGGACCGCGCGCTGAAGGTCGTACGCTCCCGCTTCGACGGCACCCGCTGGGGCGAGCTGTTCGAGCTGATGGGCGGCAACGCGGGCATCGGCCTCGGCGCGCTGGTGGCCGGGGACGCGGAGCTGGCCGTCCTCGCCGTGGAGCCGTACCTGCGCACGGCGGAGCAGACCGCGAACGGCGTCCACTGGCCCCACCGCCCGGGCACCGACGGTCGCATGCACCACATCTCGCACGGCACGCTGGGCACCGCCCTGGCCCTGGCCCGGATCGGCGCGGCCACCGGCCGTACGGACCTGCTCGACCTGGCGCTGACCGCTGTGGCGGGCGTCGTGGCGCGTGACGAGGCGGGCCCGGAGGGCTTCCTGGTCCCGCACTCCACCCCGCGGTTCCTCCCCGACCTCATCGCGCGCATCAGCTACGGCTGGTGCCACGGCCCGGCCGGCGACGCCCAGGTCTTCCGCACCCTCAGGGACGTCACCTCCGACCCCGCCTGGACCGCCCTGGCCGACCGCTGCTGGCACACGGTCACCCACTCCGGCCTGCCCGAGCGGCTGCGCCCCGGCTTCTGGGACAACAACGGCCGCTGCTGCGGCACCGCGGGCGTCCTGGCCCTGGCCTGCGACCGGATCGCCGAGCAGCAGGACGCGTTCGACTTCGCGGACGTCCTGGTCACGGACCTCGTCACCCGCGCGACCCGGGACACCGAGGGCGTCCGCTGGTCCAACGTCGAACTCGGGCCGCCCCCACGCGACCTCGAACCGCAGCCCGGCTGGGCGATGGGCAACGCGGGCATCGTCCGCGAACTGCTCCGCTACGTTCGCCTGACCCGGGGCGGCAGCCCGCGGTACGTGTTCACCTGGCCGGACCAGCCCCCGGTGCCGGCCTGACCGAACCGGACCGCAGTGATCGGGTGCCGCGGGGATGCCCCCTGCCACGGTGGATACCGAAGGGAGGCCTCATGATCTCGGCACTGAATGACCTGGTCGACCTGGTCGAGGAACACCTCGGCGAGGAACTGGACGTACCCGCACTGGCGGCCACGCTCGGCACGACGGAGTACCACCTGCGCCGGATGTTCTCGTCGCTGGCGGGCATGCCGCTGTCGGAGTACGTCCGCCGGCGCCGCATGACCGTGGCCGCGGCCGACGTCGTACGGGGCGAGGACGACCTGCTGGGCATCGCCGTCCGGTACGGATACGGCTCCACCGAGGCGTTCGGACGCGCGTTCCGGGCGGTCCACGGTGCCGCCCCGCGCGACGTACGCCGTGACGGAGGCCCCCTTCAGACACAGCCGCAGCTCAGGTTCCGCCTGACCGTCGAAGGGAGCACCCCCATGGACACCCGTTTCACCGACCGCCCCGCGTTCCGCCTGATCGGCCACGCGACCCGCGTCCCGCTGATCTACGAGGGCGTCAACCCGCACATCCAGGAGCACATCGCCGCGCTGCCCCCGGAGGCACACGTCCGCCTGAAGTCCCTCGGCGACACGGACCCGGCGGGCCTGCTCCAGGTCAGCGACGACGTGGCCCAGGACAGTCCGGAGGGCACCGAACTGACCTACCTCCACGGAGTGGCCGTCTCAGCCCGCACCCCGGCCCCCGACGACCTCGACGCCATCGAGGTCCCGGCGGGCACGTGGGCGGTCTTCCGCAGCTCGGGCCCCTACCCGGACACCCTCCAGTCCACCTGGGCGGCCACCGCGTCCGAGTGGTTCCCCTCCAACCCCTGGCGCCTGCGCCCGGGCCCGTCGATCGTCGCGGTCCTCGACCGCGCGGACGACTTCACGACGGCGACGACCGAGCTGTGGCTGCCGGTGGAACCGGCGTGAGGGTGTTGATCAGAGCGGGTTGATGCGGCGCTTGAGCAGGCAGAACTCATTGCCCTCGGGATCGACGAGGACGTGCCACGACTCCTCGCCGGTCTGCCCGATGTCGGCCGGCCGCGCCCCGAGCTTCAGAAGGCGCTCCAGTTCGGCGTCCTGATCCCGGTCGGTGGCGTTGAGATCGATGTGCAGCCGGGACTTGCCGGGCTCCGGCTCGTCCCGGCTGCTGAGGATGATCGTCGGCTGCGACCCGCCGAACCCGTCGCGCGCCCCGATCTCGAAGTACTCGTTGTCCTCACGGTCGAGCACCACGAAGTCCAGCACCTCGCACCAGAACCGCGCCAGCGCCTCCGGGTCACGGCAACCGAGCACGAGCTCACCGATACGACACGCCATGGACGAAACCTGCTCTCATCGTGGGAAGCACGGGTGCGAACGCGCAGGCGACCGTACCCGGCGAGTCGAGCGGGGGCGAAGGGTTTTCGCCGGGACACGAACACACACGGTCCCCGCAGCTCCGACTGCTAGCTTCCGGAAGCATGACGGACAGTGTGTACGTGGGCAACGCGGGCAAGGACGCGGCACTGGACCGGGGGTGGCTGCTGGGGCACTTCAAGGACGCCTCCGACCCTCGGCACAGCGCGGCGGTGGAGATCAAATGGGGTGTGCACCCGCAGGGGGACGAGCGCGCCCACTGGGTCACCGGAGAAGAACGCACCGCCTTGCAGGTCCTCATCAGCGGGCGCTTCCGGGTGGAACTGCCCGGCCGCAGCGTCGTGCTGGCCGAACAGGGCGACTACGTCATGTGGGGCAGGGGCGTCGACCACTCGTGGTACGCGGAGGAGGAGTCCGTGGTCCTGACGGTGCGGTGGCCGTCCGTGCCCGGGTACGCGGTCGCCGGCCAGGACGATCCTGGTGCGCAGGACGCTGGGAACTGAAAGTTCGCTCGCTGGCGGTGGACGGCCCCCTAGGCTGAGCGCCCGTACGCACTGCCTGGGGGAAAAATGACCAGTAGGTTCACGGAGTTGGTCGTCGACTGCCACGATCCGGAGCGGCTCGCGGCCTTCTGGTGCGCGGTCCTGGACTTCAAGGTGATCGACCGGGGCGAGGGCAAGGTCGAGATCGGCTCCTGGGTGCCGACCGTCGAGGAGGTCCGGGCCCGCCAGATGCCGCCCACCCTGCTCTTCGTCCGGGTGCCCGAGGGCAAGACCGTGAAGAACCGGCTCCATCTGGACGTCAGCCCGATCGACGGCAGTACCGACGACGAGGTGGCCAGACTGCTCGACCTCGGCGCCGCAAAGGTGGACATGGGCCAGGGCCCTCGCCGGAGCTGGGTGGTCATGGCCGACCCCGAGGGCAACGAGTTCGACGTCCTGCGCACCCTGGCGCCGTCCGAGTAGACGTTCTCCGCTGCCGTGACGTGCGAGTTCTTCACTTGCCGTACCGGAAACTCATGCCTTTCCATACCGGAAACCGACTGCTACATTTTCCAGTATGGAAACTAACGGGGTACGACTGACGCCGGAGCAGGCCCGTGCCGCCCTGGCCGACACCGAACGCGTCCGGGTCTCCGCCGCGGCACTGTCGGCCACGCCGTGGCCGAACTGGTTCTTCATCACGCTGACGCTCTACCTCGCCGCGCTTCCGATCCCCCTCGGAGGCGTCATCGCCGACCGGGACTGGTTGCTGCCGCGCCCCGCCTGGATGGCCATCATGCTGGCGCTCATCGCCGCTTACGGGGCGCTGTTCGCCGTGGCTGCGAAGGCCTGGCGCAACAAGACGGGTGTGGCGCTGCGGTTGGACGTACTGCCCAAGCGGGCGACCGTGCCGCTCACGCTCGGCCTGCCCCTGCTCCTGGTGGGGGCTCTATTCGCCTTCCGCGCCACCGGACGGCCGCTGTGGCTGATCGCGGCCTCGCTGCTCGGCGCGGCCGTCTCCGTCGGCTTCCACCTCGCCTTCGTACGCCTGCACCGGAGGACCACGTGAGCACGGAGCCCCGCGACCCGCTGGACGGCTTCGACACCACCATCCACGCCCCGCACCGGCTGCGCGTCTGCGCCCTCCTGGAGACCGCGGGCGAGGCGGAGTTCGGCCTGGTCCAAAAGAAACTCGACCTCTCCGCCTCCGCGTTGAGCAAGCACGTCACCGTACTGATGGACGTCGGCTACGTCGAGCAGCGCAAGGCCGTCCGCGACACCCGACAGCGAGTCTGGCTCCGGCTGACCCGGCAGGGTCGGGCTGCATACCAGGGCCACCTGGCGGCCCTACGGGCGATCGTGGAGCCCTCGGACGCGGCTCACTGAGTCGCTTCAGTGCCCTCCAGGGACTTGGTGATCACCGCGGCCGGTAGGAGAGCACGGGGTCCGCCCAGCCGCCCATCCGCCGGGAGAGCCCGAAACGCCGAGGAAGCCACCACCGACGCTTGGCGTGATCCGGCGCGACCGGGGACCACCGGGGTCCGGAAAGGTCTTCCACACCCCACCACGTCTTGACGGCCTTGTTCCCTCTCAGCTTCAGGAGCGGCCAACGGGGCAGGTGCAGGCCGATGAAGAACATGGAGACGTCGTCCCCGCACTTGGTGGTGTAGAAGTACCGCTCGACGTCCGTGTAGCCGGCGCCCAGACCGCAGTTCAAGCCCATGGTCCCGCCGAGCCACGTGAGCGCCAGCCTTCCGCCTGCCGGGATCGACGGCACCAGCACCGGGTTGTACCAAACCTCGCCGCCGAGCCCGCGCTTGAGGGCGGTCCTCTCGGCCTGGGCGACCACGATGTTGGTCGCCGGACCCGTTCCCACGTTGACGAGCCACCACTTCGGCCCGTCGGAACCGGCCTGCCCGCTCTCCCACATGAACTGCAGAACGGGCATGTGCGAACGCCGGCCGGCCGCGTAGGCCAGGACCAGGGAGCCCAGGGAGACGAGAACCGCGAGGACGGATATCAGAACGGTCAGCATCACCCCTCCTGTGACCCCAGGAACCCAGCGTCTCCCTACCCCCTCCCCCGTCGACCGAACACCCCCGCTGCTCCCCGTCCGCACCGGTGCGCTAGTGGTGCGGGGCTGGATCACCGGCAGGTCTGTTGTCAGTGCCCGTGGCTAGGATTTCAGGCGCGCGGTCGGCTCCCGGGGGTTCCAGCTCTGAAGGGAATGGTTGCATCCCCGGTCTGTCTGGGGGCGGCCCGGAGACACGTCCGGGACCCAACCGACGGCCGGGCTTCGTCGATGGCCAGGGAACGACCTGCCAGCGCCGGCCGCGCACCACTACTTCACCCAGGTCAGGAGGACGCACGGTTTCCACCTGTGCGGGTCGGGCGGCGGGCGTCGGACTGCCAGGACGAGGTGCGTGATTCCGCCGCCGATGCGGTCACCTCTCTCCGCTCCCGGCGGCCGGACTCGACCCTGTCGTCCGGGGAGATACGAGGTCGCCGGAGAACCCGGCGATCGCCTTCCGCAACGGCTCCGCCGCCTCGTGCGGAGCGGCGCCGGTGTCGATGCCCAGTACCTCCATATGACCCAGTCGGCCACGAGGACCCCGACGCGCAGAACGCGTCGGGGGGGCCGTCCGGCGAGGGATGGACCACCAGGGCGAGCGCGGACTCCGGAACCGTGTATCCGGCGATGTAGGTGAGGACCTGGTGGCGGTCGGCGGCCGAGCTTTCCTCCGTCGCGTACCGCTTGTACTTCGCGTCCACGGCAGTCCGACGAGGTGACCTGCCGGCCGTGTGGGTCGGCTTGCCGCTTGGGGGTGGGGCGCGCAGCCTGGGCGTTGTGACCCTCTCTTACGGCACGCTGGCGCACCGGCTCATCGCCGACCATCTCGTCGACGGGCAGATGGAGCCGGGCGGCGAGATCGGACTGCGGATCGACCAGACCCTCACCCAGGACGCCACCGGCACCCTGGTGATGCAGGAAATCGACGCTCTCGGCCTGGATCGGGTCCGTACCGAGGTCAGCGTCCAGTACGTCGACCACAACCTGCTCCAGGCGGACGAGCGCAACGCCGAGGACCACGCCTTCCTGCGCTCCGCCTGCCGTCGTTTCGGTATCTGGTATTCCAAACCGGGCAACGGCGTCTCTCACCCCAGTCACATGCAGTATTTCGGCGTCCCCGGCAGGACGCTGGCCGGGTCCGACTCGCACACCTGTGCCGCAGGGGCGCTCGGCATGCTCGCCCTGGGCACGGGCGGCCTGGAGGTCGCGCTCGCGATGGCCGGACGGCCCCTGCACGTGACCATGCCGGAGATCTGGGGCATCCGCCTCACCGGCGAGCTGCCGGAGTGGGTGAGCGCCAAGGACGTGGTGCTGGAGCTGCTGCGACGGCACGGCGTCAAGGGAGCGGTCAACCGGATCCTGGAGTACCACGGCCCGGGACTCGAAGGGTTGACAGCCATGGACAGGCACGTCATCGCCAACATGGGTGCCGAGCTCGGCGCGACCACCTCCGTCTTCCCCTCCGACGCCGCGGTTCGCGCCTTCCTGCGCGCCGAGGACCGCGAGTCCGACTTCCGCGAACTGTCCGCCGAGCCGGACGCCGTCTACGACCGCACCGAAGAGATCGACCTCTCCACGCTCGAGCCGCTCATCGCACGTCCCACCTCGCCCGGCAACGTCGTGCCGGTGCGCACGGCGGCGGGCGAACCCATCGGGCAGGCCGTCATCGGCTCCTCCGCCAACCCGGGACTGCGCGACTTCGCCATCGCCGCCGCCATCGTCGCCCGCCGCCAGACCCACCCCGCCGTCAGCTTCGACATCAACCCCACCTCCCGCGAGATCCTCGCCGATCTGACCAAGACCGGCTCGACCTTCGACCTGATCACCGCCGGGGCCCGTATCCACCAGGCCGGCTGCCTGGGCTGCATCGGCATGGGCCAGGCCCCGGCGGCCGGCCGCAACAGCCTGCGCACCTTCCCGCGCAACTTCCCAGGCCGCTCCGGCACCGAGGACGACGCGGTGTGGCTGTGCTCCCCGGAGACCGCCGCCGCCTCCGCACTCACCGGCGAGATCACCGACCCGCGGGACTGGGCGGCCCGCGAGGGCGTGCCGTATCCGCGGCTTCGCCTGCCCGAGCACGCGTCGGTCAACCGCTCGATGCTCGAGCCCCCGCTGCCGCCCGAGCAGGCCGCGCGCGTCGAACTCGAACGGGGCCCCAACATCTCCGGCCTCCCCGACTTCGACCCGCTGCCCGACCTGCTGGAGGGGCCGGTCCTGCTCAAGTGCGGAGACAACGTCTCCACCGACGAGATCTCCCCGGCCGGCGCGAAGGCACTGCCGTACCGTTCGAACATCCCCAGGCTCGCCGAGTTCACCTTCACCCGGCTCGACCCGGACTACCCTCGGCGCGCCGCCGAGCTGGCCGACGACAGCGGGAACGACGGCGGCCCGGGCCGGCACTTCGTCGTCGGCGGGGAGAACTACGGCCAGGGCTCCTCCCGCGAGCACGCCGCCATCACCCCGCGTCACCTGGGACTGCGCGCCGTGATCGCCAAGTCCTACGCCCGTATCCACTGGCAGAACCTGGCCAACTTCGGCGTTCTGGCGCTCGAGTTCGATCACGCGGCCGACTACGACCGCATCGACGCCGGCGACCGGCTACGGCTGGAGAACCTGCACGCCGCGCTCGCCCCCGGAGCCGAACCCCGCCTGCTGCTGCGCAACACCACCAAGGACGAGACCTACCAGGTCCGCCACCACCTCTCCGACGGCCGCCGCCGCACCGTACTCGCCGGAGGAACGATCGCGGCCCTCGCCCGGGAGGAGTAGCGGCGCCCGGAGACGTCGGGGCCGGCATCCCCGGGACAGTGCCTGCATGAGCTGCTCTGCGAGGGGCACACCGTGAACATGGAAGAGGCGCCTGTGATCGTGCAGCCGCCGAGCCCCGACGGCGGCAGGCGGGTCGCGATCCGCGGTGAGTACGTCGGCATCGCGTATCACCTGCTCGACGTGGTCGAGTTCCTGCGCCGGGCGGGCCTGCCCGAGTCCGACACGACGCTCGACGACCCCGAGCTGATCGAGTGGCGTGGTGGCGGGCCGGAGGCCTGGGCGTCAGGCGAGTGACGGCCTGCGTGCCCGGCGTCTCTTTGTCACCACCCCGGTTCCGCAGCGCGGGAGGGAGGGAGCGAACGTGGCACGAATCCTCGTGAAGGATGACGACCTCGTAGTGCGCCTCTCATGGTGGGAGAAGGCCGCCGCACACCGTGGAAGTGTGCGCGTGCCGCAGGCGGCTGTGTGCCGGGTGACAGTGGAGTCCGAGTGGTGGCGTGCCCTGCGCGGAGTCGCTCTGCACGGCGTGTGGATTCCCGACGTGCTGAGCGTCGGCACGCGGGGCCACATCGGCGGACAGGACTTCGTGGCGCTACGGCCCGGCAGACCCGTGGTGTGCCTTGAACTGCGGCCCACGGCTCCTTTCGGACTCCTGGCTGTCTCGGTCCGGGACGACGCGCAGGCCACGGCGGAACGGCTGAGGGCTTCGGCACCGGACATCGACGCGTCCACCCCCTGGCGGCAGCCGCTTCCCGTCGCCGAGGAGACAAAGGATTCCTGGAGAGAGCTGGACATGTACCGAAACCACTGAGTGAGCGGTGTTGCCGAGCCCGACGCCGCGCAGAGCGACGAGGACGGCGGCTGCTGGAACTCCACTTCCATTCCAAGAGGTTCACCATGTCCCGCGTGCAACTCGCCCTACGGGTCCCCGATCAGTCAGCCCCCGTCCCTGCGAAGTAACCACAGGGCGGGGGCTTACTGGCGTACGCCTACGTCTTCTTGCCCTGGGTCTTGCCGGGAATCTTGGTGAGCTGGGTTTCTGCTGGTCAGGGGCGGTGGGGTCGTGCGAGTGGTGGTCGTCGTTGGTCGTCATTGGGCACTGTCGAGCGGCCTCGGACGGCCCAGAGACGGCCCAGCTCCCTCGGTCTGTGTGGGCGGCCCGCCGACCTCAGCGCGAGGGGCGCCTCTTCGGGGGGACCGGGCCCGGGATCACATCCTTGCCAAGGTGCTCCTTGATCAGGTACTTGAGTTCCGGTCCTTCGATGAGCTGGAGCCGACCATGTTGGCGGGCAAAGTCGTGGCTGGCCCTGCCGAACCACGATGTGGTGATCAGGACCCCCTTGGCAGCACGCTTGTGCTCGACCACTCCGGCGAGCGCCTGGACGGACTCAACACCCACGAGCTTGCTGTAGCGCTTCGCCTGAATGATGCACTCACCGTTGAAGACGGGGTCCTTGCTGACGGCTACCGCGTCAACGCCCTCGTCTTTGGAGGCCTGGGTGTTCCAGGCCTCCATGCCGATCGCCTCGAACAGTTGGCGAATCAGGTGCTCGAACTCGGTGGGCGTCAGATTCACCAGCACGGGCCTGCTGTCCAAGCCGGCGACGACATCCATGCTGTCCATGAGCCGGTACTTCGACAGGTCGAATTCGACGATGGGGCGAATCGGTTCGAGATCGTAGGGGTTGGGAGACACCAGAGCGTTGAGTCCCCTGAGGCACTGCGCTGGATCAACCTGACTGAGACGGAGCTTCCCGAACTGCTCCCTGCTGGCGCTGAGCGTCACCAGACAGGGTGAGACCTCCTGACCGGTGGCCCGATCAATGGTTCTCACATGGCCGTTCAGGATCACGCCATTGATTACCCGGCCCGGATCGCTCGTCAGGACCTCGTGCACTGTCCTCAGAGCGACTTGCGCCAGGACGGAAGCGTAGATCTCCTTGCGTTCCTTCTCCGGACGAGGCAGGACGGTCGTCTCGTCTCGGTTCTTCACGTACCGGTAGCCACGCGCGGTTGGAACGATCGCCTCAGGCGGCATGTGGATCTCAACGAGTACGTCACCGGTGGCAGGACGGAAGGCGATTCGATGCTCGTGGGGGAAGCCCAATGGATACTCCGACGCATCCAGAACGGCTCCTAGATGAGCCTCGACCGCCGCAGGCTCCCCGGCCCTGTACGCCTCGCGCTCCTCGTCCAGCTTCGAGTTGAAGGCCGCCACCTCGTCAAGGGCCTGCGCTTCGGCCTGGCGATGCTCGGCACGCTTCCGCTCCAGCGTTGCCAGCCGCTTCTGCTCGGCTCGCCTGTAGCGATCTTGTGCCTCATTGAACCGCACACGCGCCTCGGCAGCCTCAGCTTCGTAGCGCTTCCTGCCAAGACCCAGGACAGCGGCCAGACCGCCAGGCTCCGGTGGTGCGAACTCCTCCCAGCGCGGTGAAGGCTCCGGACGAGACCAAGGACGCTCGTCTAACTTCTTCGGCGTGTGAGTCCTCCGCCGGCGCTCAAAGGTCGTCGGTGGATCGCCCACCAACGCGTCACGGAGCAACTGCCCGAGCTGCTCGACCTCGTGCTCGACTCCGATTGTGCGCACCTGCGCCTGCTCGGCCTGCTGCTCCTGATACGCGGCCTTCCGCTCGCGTTCCTGCCGCTTGCTGGCCGTTTCAGCGGCCTTGCGTTCCCGCTCCGCTTGTCGTACCCGTTGTTCCTGGGCTCGTCGTAACGCCTGCTGCTGCCGCTGATAGTCGTTGCCTCGGCCGCTGCCCCGTTGCGCCACCTGTTTGCCCCTCCCCTGGCCTGACTCCGCCACAGGGCTGCATTCCCCTTCCACCTCGCAAAATCACGCAGGGCAGAGACGTCGCCTCAGCCGGACGGCACGGTGCACCGTGGACTCAAGTCGTCTGTGCCTCAACCGACGACAGTCAGCCACGATGGCGGGTTTGCCAACCGACCAGGCGCGCGTGTGCCTCGCCGCACTCCCACTGGCCTCAGCCACACTGTCGAGGTGTCGTCGACCCAGAGGAAGCTAGGACGGCCGGCCCGTGAGCACACTGCCTGAGCCATCAGCTTGGGAAGCTGCGAGCATTTGAGCCACTTTCGGGAGCTGAGCTGGGCGAACACTCGGGACAGGGTGTCAATGGCCTTGGCCGGTCTCACCGTGATTCCCCGCTGGTCCCCGCCACACCTGGTGCGCTTGTGGTGCGTTCGCCAACGCACCGCTCCGTTGGTATGCCTACAGATCCACTCGCGTCTCGTTGTCGCCCCGCCTGAGACGGACGTGCGCCGGCCGGAACGGCAGACTGCGCAGAGTCGGCTCCAGGACCTTGAACAGAGCATCGGCATCGGGTCCGTAGGCGTACACGACGGCTTCGCCGCCTCCGAACTCGTTTCCGTCGATCTCCCCAACGCCCGCCCTCGCGGTCGCTGCCTCCATCACCTCCTCAGCTTCAAAGATTCGCTCGCGCTGGTCGACATCGCCGAATCCGTCACCGCCGAGCCGGAAGTGGGCGATGACCGCGTGCTCCTCGTCCCCGCTGTCAGGGGCAATGGGTGTGTCCATGCTGGCCAGACTCTCATCAGGGTCTGACACTTTCACCGCTGTGTCCGCCGCGGATCCGCCCCACCAACACGCTTTCCAACTGTGGTGGTGGGGTGTTGGGCTGTGTGCGGGGGCGTTCACCCGGGTTCACGAGCGATCGGCCGTCACTGTGGGGACGGCTCCGGATCTCGCCTCCACGGCCATGAACGGCGCTGAATGAGACGGAAACTGAGACGGTCGGTAGGGCTGGGGCTCGCTAGCATCTTCGCTGTTGGAGGGGGAGTCATGGCACTGGTCGGCAAGGGATCGCGACGGATCGTTGTCGACGGCACGATCTACCGCTGGCGGCTGCGGGGCAGGCCCACGTACTGCCAGGGGCTGGCCTGGTCGCCGTGTACGTTCGCGGTGGAGCACGCGAACACTCCGGGGACGACGCTCGTGGTCATCACCGACCAGCCGCATCCGAGCAAGCTGAGTCGCAGCAAGGCTGTGTTCGCGCCGCCGAAGGGCGGCAAGCTGCGGGACGTGCCGCTTCCCGGCCCCGTCGCCGATGCGCTCCGGGGCCACATGAAGCGGTTCCCGCCGGTCGAAATCACCTTGCCGTGGAAGGTCGCCGACGGTCCTCCGGTGACCAAACGGCTCATCTTCACCGGGCCGCGCGGCGGGCACGTCTGGCGTACGTCGCTCAACGAGGAGGCGTGGAAGGCAGCTCTCGTCACGGCCGGCGTCATCCCGACTCCCGAGCGAGGCCAGCCGTACGCCGAGTCCCGCGAGAACGGCATGCACGCGTTGCGCCACTTCTACGCCTCAGTGCTCCTTGACGCCGGGGAGAACGTCAAGGCCCTCGCGGAGTACCTCGGCCACTCAGACCCTGGGCTGACGCTACGTGTCTATGCACACCTGATGCCGACCAGTAGCGAGCGTACTCGGAGAGCGGTCCACGACATTTACTTCGGAAGCGGGTCAAAATAGACACATTTTGCCTCTATTCGGCTTCACTATTCAGGGAAGTAAATTAGAAGCGCTATCCGAGAAGCAATAACGGGATCATTAGCTACCTCTCCTGATAGCTACCTATCTCGGTCCATAGCTATCTCGATAGCATCATCGAGCAGTGACTACCGAGTCGCCTTCTACTGCGGAGCTTTCCGAGATACTAGCCCGCTGGCGAGGCCCCACCTGCACGAACGTGCCACGCGTGGATGGTTCTTGCTCCACCCGTGAGTGAAGCGGATCGCACCACCCAAGAAACACTCTCGCATCCCCAACGAAGGACAGAACGACACTCAAGGAAGACGTTTAGCAGGGCATTTGTGAAGCCCCCTCAGAAGGGGTAGCGTCCTGCCTGCCGAATGGTGAGAGCCACCCCGGGCAAGGGGTGGCTCTCGTCTCCGTCGGTGCATTGCGAAGATCCATAGCGGGATACCGAAACGCACAACTGGAGAAGGACATGTTGTCACGCCCTCGCCTCGCGCTCTACCTGGCCCCCCGAGACCTCCCGTTCGTCCTCGTCGGCGGCGCGATCGGCGTCCTCGGCGGCTGGTCTCCAGCGCCAACAGCGGCCGCTGTCTTGACGGCGTTCCTGGTGGCCTTCCAGGTGAGGACCGAGATCACCACGAGGCCTCGCTCATGACCGAACACGGCCCAGCGACGGCCCAGAGGTAACGAAAAGCCCCCTCCCAGCAGAGAACCCGCAGGTAGGGGGCTTGTTCATGTGTGCTTACTTCTTCTTGCCCTGGTTCTTCACGGCCTCGATCGCCGCCGCGGCCGCGTCCGGGTCCAGGTACGTCCCGCCCGGGTTCACCGGCTTGAACTCGGCGTCGAGTTCGTAGGACAGCGGGATGCCCGTCGGGATGTTGAGGCCCGCGATGTCGGCGTCGGAGACGCCGTCGAGGTGCTTGACGAGGGCGCGCAGGGAGTTGCCGTGGGCGGCGACCAGGACCGTGCGACCGGTGAGGAGGTCGGGGACGATCGCGTCGAACCAGTACGGGAGCATCCGGACGACGACGTCCTTGAGGCACTCCGTCTGGGGGCGCAGCTCCGGCGGGAGCATCGCGTAACGCGGGTCGGAGAACTGGGAGTACTCGGCGTCGCGGTCCAGCGCGGGCGGCGGGGTGTCGTAGGAACGGCGCCACAGCATGAACTGCTCCTCGCCGAACTCCGCGAGGGTCTGGGCCTTGTCCTTGCCCTGGAGGGCGCCGTAGTGGCGCTCGTTCAGGCGCCAGTGGCGGTGGACCGGGATCCAGTGGCGGTCCGCGGCCTCCAGCGCGAGCTGGGCCGTGCGGATCGCGCGCTTCTGGACGGACGTGTGGAGCACGTCGGGCAGCAGGCCGGCGTCCTTGAGCAGCTCGCCGCCGCGCGTCGCCTCCTTCTCGCCCTTCGGGGTGAGGTTGACGTCCACCCAGCCGGTGAACAGGTTCTTCTCGTTCCACTCGCTCTCGCCGTGGCGGAGGAGGATCAGCTTGTACGGTGCGTCGGCCATGGCTCCGAGCGTAATCCAAGCCCCTGATCGCCCGCGCGGGGCGCCCGGTGGGCGGACGGTTGACGAGAAGTGTTAATCGAGTGGCACCCCGGAGCGTTGCCTTCGTAAGTTGTGACTGCTGCATTCGCCGCTTACATCCGTACGTCCGCTCAACGGGGGTCCCATGTCAGTCGCCGGTCTGAGACGTGCCGCGCGGGAGACCGTCTCCGGGCTCCCCCGCGAGTTCTGGTGGCTGTGGACCAGCACCCTGGTCAACCGGCTAGGTGCCTTCGTCGCCACCTTCATGGCGCTGTACCTGACCATCGACCGCGGCTACTCCGCCTCGTACGCCGGTCTGGTCGCCGCCCTGCACGGGCTCGGCGGGGTCGTGTCCTCGCTGGGCGCCGGGGTGATGACCGACCGGCTCGGGCGGCGGCCCACGCTGCTCGTCGCGCAGACCTCCACCGCGCTGTCGGTCGCGCTGCTCGGCTTCATGCGGGACCCGGTGGCCATCGCCGCCGTCGCGTTCCTGGTCGGCATGGCCAGTAACGCCTCCCGGCCGGCCGTGCAGGCGATGATGGCGGACATCGTGCGGCCCGAGGACCGTATCCGCGCGTTCTCGCTCAACTACTGGGCGATCAACCTCGGCTTCGCGATCTCCTCCATGGCGGCCGGGTTCATCGCCGAGGTCAGCTATCTCGCCGGGTTCATGATCGAGGCCGGGATGACGCTGGTGTGCGCCGTACTCGTCTTCGTGAAGCTGCCCGAGTCGCGGCCCAAGGAGCACGCCGACGACACGTCCGGCGGCGGGGACGCGGTGCCCGTCTCGCTGGGGACCGTGCTGCGCGACGGGCGGTACATGGGGGTCGTCGGGCTGTCCTTCCTCATCGCGCTGATCTTTCAGCAGGCCTACGTCGGGCTGCCGGTGGCCATGGGCGAGGCCGGGTTCACGCCTGCCGACTTCGGCATGGCGATCGCCGTCAACGGTGTGCTGATCGTCGTGCTGCAGATTCCCGTCACGCGGTTCATCCAGCACCGTGATCCGCGGCTGCTGCTCATCGGCTCGGCGTTGCTGGCCGGGTACGGGTTCGGGCTCACCGCCTTCGCCGGGTCGGTCGCGGTGTTCGCCCTCACCGTGTGCGTGTGGACGCTGGCCGAGGTCGTCAACGCGCCGACGCAGACCGGGCTCGTCGTCCGGCTGTCGCCCTTGCACGGGCGCGGGCGGTACCAGGGGATGTACTCCATGTCCTGGGCGGTCGCCGCCCTCGTCGCCCCGCTGATGTCCGGGTTCGTCATCGACCACTGGGGCGCCGAGTGGCTGTGGGGCATCTGCGCCGTCGTCGGCACGGTGGCGGCGGCAGGGTACTGGGGGCTCATGCGGGGCCTGCCGGACCACGACGAGGCACCGGTTGCCCAGGATTCGTCCGTCGCCCCCGCACCCCGGGTCGACAGCGGCGCCGTCTGATCCCGCCGCTCGCTCACGGGTGCATCCGCGCCCCCTTCAGCACCTTGTCCACCGCGTTCTTCGGGCCGTACACCGCGAGGCCCACCAGATCCAGCTCCGCCGTGTGCACCGCCCGTACGGCCGCCCGGTTGTCGCAGTCGTTGCCCGTGGTGAAGAGGTCGGACGTGAAGAGGGCACGGGGCAGTGCGCGGGAGAGTACGCGCGCGTGGGCGGTGGTCAGGGTCTCCTTCGACCCCTCGAAGACCAGCACCGGCTGGCGGAACATCGGCAGGTAGCCGACCGCGTCCGCGTCCGCGTACGGCTCCCCGATCACCTCGGGGAACTGCTTGCCCAGGCCGCTGACCAGGAAGGCGGTGACGTTGAGGCGCTGCCAGGTCTCCAGGTCCTCGCGCAGCAGGACGGCGATCTTGGTGTCGAAACGGACAGGGGCCTCGGGGGCCGCGTGGTCTGCGTGGTCTGCGTGGTCTGCGTCGTGCGTGCTCATACGGTGAGACTGCCGACCCTCACCCCGCCCGGTCTTGTACGTTTTTTGCATGGCCGGCCAGCGGAAGGACCAGCGGAAGGACCAACGAAACGTGTCCGCCTGGCGACCCCGCGTCCCGGGCGTCGTCGAGGTCTTCCACGCCCACTACACGGAGTACGCCTATCCGATGCACGTCCATGACGCGTGGACGCTGCTCATCGTCGACGACGGCGCCGTACGGTACGACCTGGACCGGCACGAGCACGGCACGCCGCACGACACGGTGTCGCTGCTGCCGCCGCACGTGCCGCACAACGGCTCCCCCGCCACCCCGGACGGCTTCCGCAAGCGCGTCCTGTACCTGGACGCCTCCCGGCTCGGCGACGAGCTGATCGGGCCGGCCGTCGACGCCCCCGACCTGCGGGATCCGGTGCTGCGGCGGCGGGTCGGGCAGCTGCACGCCGCGCTCGCCCTGCCCGGCGACGAGCTGGAGGCGGAGAGCCGGCTGACGCTGATCGGCGAGCGGCTGCGCACCCATCTGCGCCCCAGGGGCGAAACGGACCCCGCGCGCCGGGACCCCGTGCTCGCGCGGCGGCTGCGAGAGCTGCTCGACGAGCGGGTCGTCCCGGGGATCGGCCTGGAGGAGGCGGCCGCGCTGGTCCCCGCCCATCCGGCCCACCTGGTACGGGCGTTCAGCGGCGCCTACGGCATCGCACCGCACCAGTACCTGATGTCGCGGCGGGTCGACCGGGCCCGGCGGCTGCTGCTCGCCGGACAGTCCCCGGCGGACGTGGCCGGCGCCACCGGTTTCTACGACCAGGCCCATCTGAACCGGCACTTCAAGCGCCTGGTCGGCGTCACGCCGGGGCGTTACCGCACCAGCGGCGGCACGGGATCCTGAGGGCTCTCATGATCCTGAGGGCTCTCAGTCCCGGGCGTCCCGGGCGTTCTCCGTGCGCTCGATCAGGTGCTGGAACGCCTCCAGGTTCCGCGTCGACTCCCCGCGCGCGGTCCGCCACTCGTACTCCTTGCGGATGGCGGACGCGAAGCCAAGCTCGAGCAGGGTGTTGAAGGCCCCGTCGGCGGCCTCGAGGACCTGGCCGAGGAGGCGGTCGATCTCGTCGGGGGTGACGGAGGCCAGGGGGAGTTTCGCGGTGACGTAGACGTCGCCGAGGCGGTCGACGGCGTAACCGACGCCGTAGAGCTTGAGGTTGCGTTCCAGCAGCCAGCGGTGGACGGCCGGTTCGTTCTCGTCGGGGTGGCGGACGACGAAGGCGTTGAGGGAGAGGGAGTGCCGGCCGAGGAGGAGGGAGACCGTCGTGGACAGCTTGCGGGTGCCGGGGAGCTTGACGACGTAGTTGCCCGGCTCGGGGCTCTCCCACTCCAGTTCGGCGTCCTTGAGGGCGCTCTCGAGGACCTGTGCCGCCTTCTGTGGTGCCTCAGCCATGGTGCGAGCGTACGCGACGGCGGTGGGCCTGGATCGCGGCCGTGTAGACGTCGGCCGTGGTCGCGGCGGCGCTGTCCCAGCCGAAGGACTGGGCGTGCCGGGCGGCGGCGTCGCCCATGCGGGGCGTCAGCTCCGGGTTGTCGGCGAAATCGCGCAGCACGCGCGCGTACGCGGCGGGATCGTGGCCGTCGACCAGGCGACCGGTGTGTCCGTCCCGTACGGCGACGGGGAGGCCGCCGACCGCGGCGGCGAGCACCGGTGTACCGGCCGCCTGGGCCTCTATGGCGACCAGGCCGAAGGACTCGCTGTAGGACGGCATGACCAGCACGGACGCGGCCCGGAACCAGTCGGCGAGCTGCTCCTGCCCGACGGGCGGACGGAAGCGTACGACGTCGGCGATGCCGAGCCGCGCGGCGAGTTTCTGCAGGCCCTCCGGCTTGGCGAGGCCGCTGCCGCTGGGGCCGCCGACGACGGGGACGACGATGCGGGAGCGCAGCTCGGGACACTCGTCGAGGAGTACGGCGACGGCGCGCAGCAGGATGTCCGGCGCCTTCAGGGGCTGTATGCGGCCGGCGAAGAGCGGGATGAGCGCATCCTGGGGCAGGCCGAGGCGGGCGCGGGCGGCGGCGCGGGCGTTCCCGTGTTGCCCCGGTCCCGGAACGGCGCCCTTGGGGAAGGGACGGAACCGGTCCAGGTTCACGCCGGGGTGGACGACGGCGACCCTGGAGGGGTCCGCGGCGTAGTGCCGGACCAGCTCGTCGGCCTCCTCGGCGGTGTTGGCGATCAGCCGGTCGGAGGCGGCGACGATCTGGGTCTCGCCGATGACACGGGCGGCCGGTTCGGGGGTGTCGCCGTCGGCCAGGTTGGCGTTCTTGACCTTGGCCATGGTGTGCATGGCGTGCACGAGGGGGGAGCCCCAGCGCTGGGCGGCGAGCCAGCCGACGTGGCCGGAGAGCCAGTAGTGGGAGTGCACGAGGTCGTAGTGGCCGGGGCGGTGTCCTGCCCAGGCCTGCATGACGCCGTGGGTGAAGGCGCACAGCTGGGCGGGCAGGTCCTCCTTGGCCAGGCCCTCGTACGGGCCCGCGTCGACGTGCCGGACGAGGACGCCGGGGGCCAGCTCGACGGCGGGCGGGAGGGCGGCGGTGGTCGCGCGCGTGAAGATCTCGACCTCGATGTTGATCGCGGCGAGGCGCTGCGCGAGTTCCACTATGTAGACGTTCATGCCGCCGGCGTCGCCGGTGCCGGGCTGGTGGAGCGGTGAGGTGTGCACGGAGAGCATGGCGACGCGGCGGGGCCTGCGCAGCAGCCTGAGCCGCGGGGAGGCCGCCGGTGAGCGACGCCCGAGCCTGCTGACGTACTGGCTCACGAGCCGTTCCTCCTCGCTGCGGGCATGCCGGTCGGAGGACAGGCGTCGCCCTCCAAGGGGTGGGAACACCGGATGGGCGGTGCTCCATTCCGGTTTTCCGACCTTTGCCGAATCATTACCGCGTATCGCTCAACCGTTCGAGGCCCCGCTGCGTGCGATACGCCGGAGCCGGATCCGGGCTCCCCACCCCCGGCGCAAATCGGTCGGCGACCTCACGGGTGCCCGCCTACGCTTCCGCCATGTCCGACCCGGAAGATCACCTCGCCGGCGCACCACACGACGCCGAGTACGCACGTGAGCTGGCCGGGCTGGCCGAGCTGGCCGAGCTGGAGTCCCTGGAGGCCCTGGAGGCGCACGTCTCGGGCGGTGTCGCCGAGGCGCAGTCGGACGCGGTGGCTGCGCCGCCCGGCGGCTGGTACCCCTGTCCGGCCTGCGGGCACCGGATGTTCAGCCAGTTGTGGGCGTACGAGATCTGCGAGGTGTGCTTCTGGGAGGAGGATCCCTACCAGTTGCGCTACCCGTGGACCGGCATGGGCCCCAACGGAGGTCTGAGCCTGATGGAGGCGCAGGCCAACTACCGGCGGTTCGGCGCGGTCGGGGAGGAGCACGTCCGGCACGTGCGCCCGCCGCGGGCCGACGAACCGGTGGACCCGGGCTGGCGCCCCGCCGACCCCGACCTCGACCCCTTCGAGCGGGACACCTCCGCGGCCGCGCCCCACCCGGACGACCTCGCCACCCTCTACTACTGGCGGCCGACCTACTGGCGGCGCCACCTGCGACCGCAGCCACGACCGAACCCGCAGCCGTGAAGCCTCGGGGCGGCCGTCCCCCGCCCGGCGGCCGCATACCCTCGTAGTCATGCCACCCCGCGCCACCGCCACCCGCCCCGTGGGCACGGTCACGCGCGGGACGACGAATCCGAACCGGCTGCGTCGCATGGACCGCTGGATCGCGGCCACGCACGGCGCCGAACTGCGCCGCGCCGCCGATCCCGTCGCCGTAGACCTCGGCTACGGCGCGGCCCCCTGGACGGCCGTGGAGCTGCTGCACCGCCTGCGCACCGTCGCGCCGCACGCGCGCGTGGTGGGCGTCGAGATCGACCCGGCCCGGGTGGCGGTGGCCCAGCCGTACGCGCGCGAGGGGCTCGTCTTCCGGCACGGCGGCTTCGAGGTCCCCGTCTCCCGGCCGCCGCTGCTGATCCGCGCGGCGAACGTGCTGCGCCAGTACGACGAGGGCGAGGTCGCCGCCGTCTGGCAGCGGCTGTGCGCGCGGCTCGCGCCGGCGTCGGAGCACGCGCGGGGCGGGCTTCTGGTCGAGGGCACCTGCGACGAGATCGGGCGCCGGCACGTGTGGGTGGCACTCGGCCCCGAGGGGCCGCGCACGGTCACCTTCGCGACCCGTCTCGGCTCCCTGGACCACCCCTCCGACCTGGCGGAACGCCTACCGAAGGCGCTCATCCACCGCAACGTCCCCGGCGAGCCCGTGCACGCCTTCCTGCGCGACTTCGACCGCGCGTGGGCCGCCGCCGCGCCCTACGCCTCCTACGGCGCCCGCCAGCGCTGGATGCGCGCGGTGCGGGACCTTACGGCCGACTGGCCGGTGACGGACGGACCGGCACGATGGCGCCAGGGCGAAGTGACGGTGCGGTGGGAGGCGTTGGCGCCCCGCACGTGAAACGGCGGACACGCACCCGCCCCGTGCCAGGCGGGAACGATCTCGGTGCGGCGTTCGTCACACAGCGGGGGAATCGTCGTACGGCGCGGCAGAAGGGGGGAAGCAGGAGGGAAGCACGGCCTCTGTCGCTTTCCGCGCCGTCATGGCACGATCCCCCGAGCGGGCTATGTTACTGACGGTTAATCAGTTTGGGGGCGAGGTATGCGTACGGGGAAGCATGGCTTGATGACCGCTGCCGTGACCGTGGTCTGCGCGGTCACCGTGCTGGCGGCACCGGGAACGGCGTTCGCGGATCCCGGGCCCACACCGTCACCGAGCGCCCCCAGCGCCTCCCCCGCCCCGGCCGCCACACCCGGCAAGGACCTGGAAGCCGTACGCAAGAAGCTCGACGCGCTCTACCGCGCGGCGGCCTCGGCCACGGACGAGTACAACGCCGCCGAAGAAAAGGCCGAGAAGCAGAACGCCGAGATCGTCGAACTGGCCAAGAAGATCGTCAAGGGCCAGGAGAAGCTGGACGGGCTGAAGGACCGCGCGGGAGCCGCGGCCCGCGCCCAGTACCGCACCGGTGGCCTGCCCGACGGCGCCAAGCTGATCCTGAGCGACGACCCCGAGGACTTCCTCGACGGCACCGGCCGGGTGATCCAGGGGCAGCGCGCCACCAAGGGTCTGCTCGGCGAGCTGACCCGCGCCCAGGAGGACCTGAAGACCTACGCGGCGGACGCCTCCGCCCGCTTCAAGGAGCTGGAGGCGAACCGCAAGGCCAAGGCCACCGCCCAGAAGAAGATCGAGAAGCAGATCGCGGCGGCCGAGAAGGTGGAGTCCGAGCTGGAGAAGGAGGAGAAGGAGCGCCTCGCCCGGCTGGAGCGGGAGGCCCAGGCCAAGGCCCAGACCGCCTGGCTCGACTCCGGCATCCTCAAGGACCTCGACACCAGGGCGACCGAGCGGGGCCGCCAGGCGGTCGAGTACGCCACCGCCCAGATCGGCAAGCCGTACCAGTGGGGCGCCGAGGGCCCGAAGTCGTACGACTGCTCCGGCCTGACCTCACAGGCCTGGGTGTCGGCCGGGCAGGCGATCCCGCGCACCTCGCAGCAGCAGTGGAAGCAGCTCAAGCACGTCGACATCAAGGACATGCGCCCCGGTGACCTGATCATCTACTTCGACGACGCCAGCCACGTCGGCATGTACGTCGGCGACGGCTCCGTCGTGCACGCCCCGCGCCCGGGGCGGTCGATCACCATCGCGGGGGCGGGCACGATGCCGATCCTCGGGGTGGTCCGGCCGGACACGACGCAGGCACCGGACGCGGACTCGGACGCGCCCGCGGACTCGGACCCCGCGTCGGAGGAGTGACGCGGGTCATGCGCCCCGCGCCGGGCGCGTGAAACGGGCCACGTGACCCAGTCCACGCCCGGCGCCCCGTCCCGCGTGACGTTCGTCATCCCCAGCCCCCGGCCGACCTGTCCAACTGCGGGGGATAACGCGGCATATGACAGTGGCCGTTGGCCGCCCGACGTGTTCTGGACCATTCCGCAGCGGCGCGGTCACCCGCTATGGTCCCCGTCGGTGGGTCGAGGTCCCTCGCCCCGCCATGCCCTCGGGGGGAGGGAAGGAAACCAAGACAATGCCCGTACCCGTACCGCGGCAGAGGGCGATCCCGGCCGTGGAGTGTGGTCAGGCGCCCGCCGCGTCCCCGGACAGCGGCCCTTCCAAGGAACAGGCCCCGCCCAGGACGAACCCGGCCGAGAACCCCACCGCCCAGCGAGAGAACCCCACGGAGAAGCGCGAGAAGCCCACGGACACCAGCACGGACCGGACCACGGACCGCACCCCGGACAAGAGCACCGACCCGCGCGCCGACTCACGCACGGACCCGCGCGCCGACCGTCGCGAGAGCACCACCCCCACGAACCTGACCGTGCTGCTGATCGAGGACGATCCGGCCGGCTCGCCGATCGTGCCCGAACTGATCGACCAGGCCGGCAAGCCGATCCGCGTCCGCACCGCACGCAACCTCACCGAGGCCGAGCGGCTGCTGACCGACGACGTCCACTGCATCCTGCTGGACCTCGCCCTGTCGGCCCCCGCCAGCAGCAGTGACGCGCAGGGCGAGGACGAGCTGGCGGTGCTCAGGCACGTACTGGAGCTCGCGCCCCGGCACGCCGTGCTCGCGCTCACCTCGTCCAGCGACGCCGAGCGCGGCGCCGAGGCCGTGGCGGTCGGCGCGCAGGACTACCTGTTCCGCGACGAGCTGGACGGCCGACTGCTGAGCCGGGCGATCCGCTACGCCGTCGAGCGCAAGCGGTCCGACTCGGCGGAGCGGCGCCTGGCCGAGGGCCGGCTGCGGGCGCAGGAGAACCGCCGTCTGGAGCGCGGTCTGCTGCCGACCCCGCTGCTGGCCGGCTCCCCGCTGCGCTTCGCCGCCCGCTACCGGCCGGGCCGCTCGCGCGCCCTGCTCGGCGGCGACTTCTACGACGTCGTGCGCACCCCGGACGGCACCGTGCACGCCATGATCGGCGACGTCTGCGGGCACGGACCGGACGAGGCGGCGCTCGGTGTGGAGCTGCGGATCGCCTGGCGGGCGCTGACGCTGGCGGGGCTGTGCGGCGACGAGCTGCTCGGCACGCTCCAGCAGGTACTGGAGCACGAGCGCTCGGACGACGAGATCTTCGCGACCCTGTGCGCCGTGGACATATCGCCGGACGGCCGCAGCGCCGGCCTGTGCCTGGCCGGGCACCCGTCCCCGCTGATCGCCGGTCCCGGCACGCCCGCACGGCTGCTGCCCTACGACAACAACGGCCCGGCGCTGGGGCTGCTGCCCGGCGCCCGCTGGCCGCGGATGCAGGTGGAGCTGGGCCCGGAGTGGAGCCTGATGCTCTACACCGACGGCCTGATCGAGGGCCACGTCGGCGAGGGCCGGGAGCGGCTCGGCCAGGACGGCATGGTGGAGATGGTCCGCCGCCAGCGCGCCGGGGGCCTCCAGGGCGAGGAGCTGCTGCGGGCGACCGTCAACGAGGTCCGCGAGCTCAACGGCGGCGAACTGGCGGACGACCTGGCGGTGGTCCTGCTGGACCGGACGGCCTGAGCCGCCCGGTCCGTCTCAGCGTCCGCCGTTGTACGGGCCGTACGGGCCGTCGCTGCTGGAGCCGCGGCGGCTGCTGCGGCCGCCGCCCGGCAGGCCGCGCAGTGCGGGCCGTACGTCGACCATGTACACGATCGTCGCGATGAGACCGATGATCGGCAGGAACGACAGGATGTTGAAGATCAGGTTCACCACGAAGGCGATCCCGAGGACGATCAGCCAGAACGGCTTGGTCTTCTTGTCGGCCGCGCGGTAGGCGTCCTCGCGGCGCGTGGCGGCGTCGATCAAAGCGAAGCCGCTGAAAAGGATCAGGGCGATGCTCAGCAGCCACATGAAGCCTGCGAACCCCTGCATCAGCACAACGTCCACCACCAGAATCGGGTCGTCATTACGCGGTCACCGTACCCGTAGAACGGGCCGGACACCCCAAGGGTGCCCGGCCCGTTCCCTCACTCGTCGTGCTCCCTGCCACTACTTGGCGGGCGGCGTCGTCTTCTTGGCGGTGGTGCTCTTCTTGGCCGGGGCCTTGCGCGGGGCGGGGGTCTTCTTCGCCGCGGCGGGCTTGGCCCCGGCGGCCTCGACCGGTCCGGGCTTGGCGGGCACGGGCCTGGCCGGCGCGGGCTTGGCTGCCTCGGACCTGGTCTGCGCGGGCTTGGCCGGCTCGACGGCCACGGCGAAGTCCTCCACGTCCTCGGCGAGGTCCTCGATGCCGTCGGCGGCCTGGCCGCGCCAGGTGCGCACCGCGTGCTCGCCGCGCTCGGCGACCTTCTCGTAGGTCTCCCGGGCCTTGACGGCGTACTCGGCGGCGACGCCGACCGAGCGCAGCGCGAGGTCCTGGGCGCTCTCGCCGAGCTTCTTGAGGTCGGTGTCGAGGGAGCCGAAGAGCTCGTTGGCCTTGGCCTGGAGGCTCCCCTGGGTCTCCTTGACGCGGGCCGTCGCCTTCTCCTGGACGGCCTTCGGGTCGGTGTTGCGCACGGCGTCGATACGCGCCGGGGCCTCCGCCCGCAGCTGCTCCACCAGCACCGGCACCTTCTTGGCCTGCTGGAAGGCCAGGTCGGCGGTGCCGGCGGCGAAGTAGAGCGGGGTGGGGTCGCTGAAGGTCTTGCGCAGGTCGTCGGTGATGGCCATGGTGATGGTCCTCCGGAATTACGTTCGTCTGAGGGTTTTTTAGTGGTTCCGCGTCCGTCCGGCCGGCTGCCGCCCGCCGCTCATCCGGCCGTCTGTCGCGGGCCGGCGTCGCCGCCGCCGGCCGTACGGGGGCCGGGGCCCGGTATGGAGGCCCCGCCGTCCGCGGCCGCGCCCGGGTCCACGCCCGCCTCCGCGTCGGCCCCGAACCCGTTCTCCTTGCGGAAGGATTCGTAGACCTGGAGCAGCACCTGCTTCTGCCCCTCGTTCAGCGAGGGGTCGGCGAGGATGACCGCACGCGTCTCCACGTCGTCCCGGTCCCGCTCGGCGTCGAGGATCCCGGCGCGGACGTACAGCGTCTCGGCGGAGATGCGCAGCGCCTTGGCGACCTGCTGGAGCACCTCCGCGCTCGGCTTGCGCAGCCCGCGCTCGATCTGGCTCAGGTACGGGTTGGACACGCCCGCGGCATCGGCGAGCTGGCGCAGTGACAGCTGCGCGTTGCGCCGCTGCTCGCGCAGGTACTCACCGAGATTGCCGACGTTGAGCGAAGCCATGCCTCCACCATGCAGCACCTCGCTAACTATTGCAAGCACCTTGCTTGCAATAGTGCGCCCACGGATGCTCGACGGCGGCACGCCGATTCGCGTAAGTCCGGCCGCGTCAGAACGGCAGGGGCCGCGCGTGGACCACGTCGAGCCGGGACACCGCGCGGGTGAGCACCACGTACAGCCGGTGCAGGCCCCGCCCTCCGGGACCCTCGGCCGCCGCGATCGCCGCCGGTTCGACGGCGACGACGTGGTCGTACTCCAGGCCCTTGACGACGCTCGCCGGGACGACGGCCACCCGGGCGCCCGGCGTCTCGGGCCCCGCCGCCGCGATGCCGGCCGCGTCGAGGGCCTCCCGCAGCGCGGGCACGTCCGGATCGGCGGCGACGACACCCACCGAGCCCTCCCGCGCGAGTGCGTGCCGTACGGCGTCCACGACCGCCTCCGGCACGGCGGCGGGCGCGGTCTCGCGCAACGTCAGCTCGCCGTCGCCGCAGGGAACGGGCCTCCGGTACGTCCACGTCGAGCCGTGCGAGCAGCCGGTTGGTGAGGCCCACGACCTCCTTCGGCACCCGGAACCCGGTGGTCAGCGGCACCACGGCCGCGTCAGGGCGGCCCAGGTGGGCGAGGACGGTCCGCCAGGACCGCGCGGCCCACGGTGTGGTCCCCTGGGCGAGGTCGCCGAGGACGGTGAGCGAACCGAAGGCGGACCGGCGGGCGATGGCCCGGCACTCCATCGGGGAGAGGTCCTGGGCCTCGTCGACGACGATGTGGCCGTAGCCCTCGGGGTGTTCGAGGAGTCCGGCGACCTCGTCGAGGAGGACCAGGTCGGCGGCGGACCAGCGCGCCGACTTCCACGAGCGCGGCACCCGGCCCGTCCACAGCAGCGCCTTCTGCTCGTCGTCGTCCAGCAGCCCGTCGGCGGCCCGCGCCAGCGCACCGGGGTCGCCGAGCAGTTGGGCGACGACCTCTTCGGGGCGCACCCGGGGCCAGGCCGCGTCGAGGTACGCGCCGACCGGCCGGGCCCGTTCGACGCGGCGCAGCCAGGCGTTGCTCTGCGGCCCGGCCCGCCGTTCGGCCCGTTCCTGGACGTACCGCACGATCCGCGCCCGCACCCGCTCGCGCCCGACGGCGTACGGCGGTTCCTCGTCCCGTACGCCCGCCACGATCCCGGCCAGGGCGTCGGCAGGGACGCGCCACCGGTAGGACCCGTCCGGTACGGCGAGGGGGCCACCGGCGTCGGGGTCCACGCGCGCGTACAGGGCGCGGCGCAGTACCTCGGCCGTCCGGGCGTCGTGCTTGACGGCGGCGGCCCGTTCGTCGTCGGTGCCGGTGACCGGGTGCCGGGCGATCTCCTGCGGGAGGGTGGACTGCCGTACGCCGCTCTCGCCGAGGGCGGGGAGGACCTCGGCGATGTAGGAGAGGAAGGTCGGGTTGGGGCCGAGGATCAGCAGTCCGCCGCGCCGGATGCGCTGCGGGTGGGTGTAGAGGAGGTACGCGGCCCGGTGCAGCCCGACGGCGGTCTTGCCGGTGCCCGGGGCGCCCTGGACGCAGACGGTGGCGTCGAGGCCGGCGCGTACGAGGTCGTCCTGCTCGGGCTGGATGGTGGCGGCGATGTCCCGCATGGGCCCGACGCGGGGCCGTTCGATCTCCCGGGCGACGATGGTGCTGGCCCGGGACTCGCCCCGGCCGAGGTGCTCGTCCTCGAGGCCGGTGAGGTCGGCGGAGTCCCCGTGACCGCCGGGCGCCCACCCGAAGCGGCGGCGGACGGTGACGCCGCGGGGGTCGCCCGTGGTGGCCTGGTAGAAGGCGCGGGAGACGGGGGCACGCCAGTCGACGACGAGCGGCGGGGCGGCGGGGTGCTCGGTGATCCGCAGCCGCCCGATGTGCAGCGCGCCCTCCGTCCCGCTCTGCGCGAAGTCCAGCCGTCCGAAGAACAGCGGCCCCTCGGGCAGTTCGCGCATCGCCTTGGCCCGGCTGCGCAGCCGGTACCCGAGGACCTCGGCGTCCGCCCCGGAGGCGGAGACGTCCTCGCCGGTGACGACGTGTTCCTGGGCGCCCTCGACCATCGCGGTGAGGACGGCCCGGCAGTGCTCGTGGTGGGCGCGTTCGTGGTCGAGGACGCGCTGGAGGGCGGGGTCGGTCGGCGTCATTCCAGCAAGCGTACCTGAATAACGTAACCGAGTTAAATTTTTCACCAGGTTACTCGAAACTCGGCAGCCCCGTCGCCAGCCCCGCGAACGCCCGCTCCGCCGCCGCCACCGCGTCCTGCCGCACGTCCTCCACCCGCTCCCCGGCTGCGACCCGCCGCCAGTTCTCCAGCGCCAGGATCCGCTGTACGGCGATGATCTGACCGGCGGCCAGCCTGGCCTCCAGGTCACCGCCGAGGGCCTGGGCAAGCGCGGCCTCGGACCGCTCCAGCTGCGTGTGCATCCGGGCGACCAGGGCGGGAGTGCCGTAGAGCAGCCGGTGGAAGGCGAGTACCGCGGGATGCCCGTTGAGCCCGGTCACCGGGTCCCCCCGCTCCAGCCCCGCCAGAAAGTGCCGCCGCAGCGCCTCGATCGGTGCCGGTCCCTCCCGCGCCACCCTGGCCGCCTCGTCCTCGTGGTCGGCGATGCGGTGCAGGACGAGGTCCTCCTTCGCCGGGAAGTACCGGAAGAGCGTCGGCTTGGACACCTCGGCCGCGGCGGCCACCTCCGCGACGGACACCGCGTCGAAGCCCTTCTCCAGGAAGAGTTCGATCGCGACGTCCGACAGCGTCTGGAACATCCGCTGCTTCTTGCGTTCTCGCAGACCGGGGGCGCTCATGGGGCGAGCCTACGCACCGGCGCCCTCGTGGACGGACTCCGGCCGCACCGGCTTGGCCGCGTCCCAGAGGATGCTGAAGAAGGCGCGCCTGCGTGCCACTACGTCCCGTCCCCGCTCACCGTCATACCGGCTCCAGCGGGTCAGCAGGGAACCGTGCCCGATGAGGTCGAGCAGCTGGTCGTCGTCGGCTCCCGATCGCGACGGGGCCGAAACGGGAGCACGGTACTCGTCCGGTCTCACGTCGATCTTGTCGTAGATCCCCTCAAAGACCACTTCGTCCCCGATGACGTACAGCTTGAGGAAGGGCGACATGTGCACCGCCCGAAACTCGACGGACAGCGTGCCCTGCGCCTTGCGGAGCATCCTGCCCCGCATCGTCCCGAGACCGCGCTCGTATCCCGTGATCTTCTCGACCAGGTACCGGCGGAATCCCGGCGCGTCCGCCAGCTTGCCGTCCGCGTCCCGCACCAGGCCGGGGACTTCGATGGGCCGAGTGAAGTCCGGAACCAGGATGCGGACGGACACGGACCTCGAGGGATCGGGAGGCAGATCCTCCAGCACTCTCCTGAGCGGTTCGACGAAGGTCTCCCCGGTGAAGCACATCCCCCACAGCTGCACGGCACCACCCTGCCGGACGGTCTGCGCGCACTCCTCCATCAACTGCTGCGCCGTGGCCTCCTCGCCCGACTGCGGGCGCAGCCGCGCGGTCAGGTCCCGGACCTCGTCGCTCAGCCGCCGGACGGTCTCGTGCAGACGCCGTGCCGCCTCCCGCTGGGTGTCGTGCGCCGTGTTCAGCCGCAACACCTCGGCATAGAGCACGTACCCCACGATGCTGAGCAGCGCTCCGCCGATGTAGGTCTTGCCTTCCAGCGCGTCGCCGACCGGTTTGACGAACTGGGCCACGAGCCCGACTACGAAGACGGCCAGGAGCAGGCCCTTGGTCACCGTCGTCTCGGCACGACTCCAGCGCGCCGCCATCCTGCCGCGCAGCGAGGATCCGCCCTCGGACACCAAGTCCCCCCAACCGCCGGCGCGTTCGGCCAAGCCCGCTCATGGTGCCCGGTGCCGGGGCGGACAGGAAGAGGGCGGGAGTCACTCGGCCCGGGTGCCGTACCAGGCGCGCAGAGCCTCCACGACCGGTTCCCGGCCCGGCACGTCGACCAGCCGGAGTGGCTCACGGGCCCGCCCTATCGCGCGCTGAACCCGGTCCGCCGCGGCCTGGAAGTGGTCCGTGTCCGCGTCCTCGGGAAGGTCGGTCGCCGCCCGCAGAACATCCGTGAAGACCGACTGCGCGTACTCGAACGCGACGTAGGTGGGGAGGTCTTCGTGCAGTCCGGCGGTCAGCTCGGTGAACCCGGCCTCCGCCATGGCCTCGGCCCACAGCTCCGTCATACGGACCTGCTCCTGCTTGTCGTACGCCATTCGCACGAGGTGGGTTGCGAGATCGTGCAGGGGATCGCCGAATATCGCCAGTTCCCAGTCGATCACCGCGAGCCGCCTGCCCCGCACGACGGTGTTGGCCTGGTGGACATCCGTGTGCAGAAGCCGGAACGGACGCGAGATTCGGCAACGATGGTTGGCGGCGAAACGCACCATCGCATCCTCCGGAACGCCGACGGCGTCGAAGAGCGCGCCGAAGCGGTCGCGGTTCGGACGATGCACCCGCTCCTCCGTGAAGCGGACCAGCCAGTCCAGGAAGCCCTGCGTGTCACCGTCCTCGGGCCAGCCCTCCGGACGGGCCGGCAGTTCCGCGACAGGAACGCGCGCGGTCCGGGCGAAGAAGGACGCGAACGAGCGCATGAGTTCGTCGCCCACGTTCCGGAGCGGGCCGCCGTCGCTGAGCGCCCGACCCATCCGGTACCGGTGCACGGAGCCGTCTCCGAGGTCGGCGAGGCACGGCGGCACCTCGCGCAGATACCGGCAGACGACGCGGAGCACTTCCGCCTCGCGCGGCCAGATGCGCGGCACCACCTCCACAGTGCGCAGCGGAACACGGTACTTGAGACGGGTGAACGGAACAGCGCCCAGCAGCAACGCCAGGACCGGACCCGAGCGCAAGACGTAGTTGATGTTGTGGTGCCCTCTCAGCACCTCGCCCCTGCCACGGAGTCTCCGGGACTCCACGAAGTGGCGCACGAGCGCCGTACGCGCTCGATGTGGCAGACGGTGCATGGCGGGAGAGTAGCGCCTCCGACCCGTTACGCGTGTCGGGATGACAGCGGTGTCCGCAAGAGCACACGGCCCGCTCCATGCCGTCCGAGCGGACCCGGAGCCCGCCGGACTACACGGACCGGCCGGTGAGATGCTCCCAGACGGAGTCGAACCAGGCCTGCATGCCCTCCACGAACACCGTGTCCTGCGCGCGGGGGTCGGCGTCCTTGACATGGTGGGTGAGCCGCGCCCCCGGGCGGAAGACGTCGTTGGCCACGACCTCCCGGCCGTCGTCCAGTTCGATGGGTCGCCGGAAGACCTCGTACAGGCCGTGCAGTGCCGCCGAGCCGTTGAATCAGACAGAGCTTGAAGGCCGGCGTCAGCGGCACCCGGCGGATCTCCACGTCCACCGACGGCACCAGTCTCATCGTCCGCCAGTCGGGGGCCCGGCATCACCGTGCGCTCCGCCCGCTCACTGCTGGTCGGCGAGCTTGCACTGTGGCGGCAGGGACGTATGAAGACCGTAGGTCCGTCGGTCATTCACACGGCGACTGTATCCCCCGCACGTCGGTCGGCAGGCACCACAACAGGCGCAGCAACGGCTCGAAGGAGTCCACGACCACGTCCGCCCCGGCCTCCCGCAGGAGCTTGCTCTTGCGTTCGTTGCGGGCGTAGCCGAGGAACGGCACCCGGGCGCGCCTGGCGGCCTCGCAGTCGGAGGGGGAGTCGCCGATGAACAGCGAGGCCGTCGGTTCGGCGCCCATCGCGCTGAGTGCGCGGACCAGGGTGTGCGGGTCCGGTTTGAGCAGCCGCAGCTCCTGGGTGCGGCCGTAGATGTGCGGGGTGAAGCACGGCAGCAGGCCCCGGTCGGCCAGGTAGGCGCGCACGACGCGCGGGGAGTTGTTGGTGGCGACGGCCAGCCGGACCCCGACGGCCGTCCAGGTGCGGATCAGCGGATCGGCGTACGCGGTGGGCATGGCGGAGGCGGCGGCCCGCAGTTCCTCCTGAGTGAGGCGCTCCTCCAGTTCCTCGACCAGGTCGCTGCGCGGATGGCGGCGGTCGACCGCGCGCAGCACCGCGTGGGGGTCGGGTGACTCGCGTTCGGTCTCGGTGAGCAGTCCGCGCAGTCCTCGGCTGCCGAGCCAGTCGACCAGGTCCGCCGCGACGCCTTCCGCCGTGTGGCCGGCGAACAGGCGGCAGATCGGCCCGTCGAAGTCCCACAGCACGAAGCGGGCATCGCTCACCAGCCGCCCGAGTTGTTCCGTGTCTGCCACCGTTCCGGTCCGCGTCGCTTCAGAAGTCACTAGGAGAGTGTCATGTCCGTGGTGATGGTTTCCCAGAGGGCGTCGAACCACTTCTGTGATTCCTCCACGAACACCGCGTCGCGGTGGCCCGTCCGCTTCAGGAAGGAGAACAGCAGCGACTGGGAGCCGAGCGCGTCGTACATCTCCAGCGTGCGGCTCTCGTACTCCTCCTCGCGCCGGGTCAGCATGTAGTAGCCGAGGAGGGCCTCCTCGCCGTTGAGCAGGTAGAGCTTCATCGGCGGGGTGAACGGCAGGGCGCGGAAGGCGATGCGCACGTCGACGCGGTGGGTGGAGCGCACGGCGTGCAGGTTGTGCTGGAGGACGCGGGCCTGGGCGTTGCGCATCTGGAGCCAGCGCTGGTGGACCGGATCGTCCTCCTCGTCCTCGACCAGGACGGGGAAGGCGAGTTCGATGTCGCGCGAGGGCATCAGGACGCGGAAGTCGATCGCCTCCGGGTGGATGCGGCCCTCGTGGATCAGGCGGAGCGGCTCGCTGAGCGCCAGCATCAGCGTCTCCGAGGTGTGGCACACGACGTCGACCCGCACGCGCGGGGCGGAGAACGCCTGCGCCAGCCGCGGCCCGAGCGCCACCATCGTCGGCTGCGGTTCGCCCCGGGGCGTGGCGGGCTCGGCGATGCGGGGCGGGCTGCCCTTGCTGACGTTGGTGAGCAGGCCGTCTTCCTGGAGCGCGCGCAGTGCCTGGCGGACGGCGCCGCGTTCCACGCCGAACTCGTCGGCCAGCTCGGCCTGGGTGGGCAGGCGGTCGCCCGCCTTGAGGTCACCCCCGCGGATCCGCTCCCGCAGGACGTCGGCGATCTCCTGGGACGAGAGCCTTCTGCTGCCGTTCACGGACACGTTCTCCTGGGTCACGACCAAACGCTACAACTTCGACCTACCTATAGGGAGTTGTTTGAAACTTGTTTATAGGTAGTAGCCAAGTGGGGACAACATAGTCAGAGTTGGTCACCAACTTAGCCCAGTTGGTGGAAGTTTACCTTCCCGAACGTCCGAAGGGGGGAAAGACCAATGCCCGTCCTCGCCCTGGTCTCCGCGGTCTTCGTCGTCGGCTTCGAGCAGGTCGTCCAGTGGAAGTACGGTGCCACCGGCATCGTCGGCCTGCTCCTGCTCACCATAGGCATCAAGGCCAAGAGCCCGTCCGTCAGCTCCGCCGGAGCGGTGCTGCTGGCCCTCCTGGTCGCGGGTCCCGCGCTGTGACCGGGGGCGGTCAGCCCGTGAGCAGCAGCTCCGAGCTGATCGTCCCCCACAGCGCGTCGAACCACAGCCGGGACTGCTTCACGAACACGCCGTCGCGCAGGTCACCGCCCTGATCGAAGGCGAACAGCGTCGAGCGGATGCCCTCCGCGTCGTACAACTCCAGCTGCTCGTGGTCGATCTCCTGCTCACGCCGGCTGAGGGTGTAGTACGCGAAGAGCGCCTCCGTGCCGTTGAGCACGTACAGCTTCACCGGCGGCGTGAAGGGCAGCGCGCGGAAGGAGACGCGCACGTCGATGCCGTGCGTGGCGCGCAGGCTCAGCAGGTTGTGCCGGAGCACCTGGCCCTGGGCGTTGCGCATCGCCAGCCACCGCTCGTGCACCGGGCCGCCCGCCGCACCGCCCGCCACCGCCACCGGAAAGGCGAGGTCGATGTCGCGGCTGGGCAGCAGGACACGGACGTCGACCTTGGCCGGTTTCAGTCGCCCCGCGTGGATCTGGCGCAGCGGTTCGCCGATGGCGAGGGTGAGGGAGACGGAGGTCAGACACAGCGCGTCGATCTCGACGTGCTCGGCGGCGAAGGCCCCGGCGATCCGGGGCGCGAGGGTGACCGTGGTGGGCATCGGCCGCGCCCCGGGCCCGGCCAGGGGGCCGTGCAGGTCCTGCGCGACCGTCGCGGGGCTCCCCTTGGACACGTTGGTGAGCAGACGTTCCGACTGGAGGATGCGCAGGGCCAGGCGGACGGCGCCGCGCTCCACGCCGAACTCCTCGGCCAACTGGGCCTGGGTGGGCATGCGCTGGCCCGCCTGCAGCCGACCGGACCTGATCCGGGCGCGCAGCTCGTCGGCCACCTCTCGATGTGTTGTCTGTGGCCGCTGCGGTCTCTTCCGCCCGTTGACGGGGGCATGTTCCGGCTCCACGACCAAACACTACAACTTCTCGCCATCTTTCGGCAGTTCGCGGGAAGGTGGTTATGAGACGCTTCCAAGCGGAGATAAGTACAGTGAAGTTGGCAGCCAACTTGAGCAACGTGGTCGATTCTTTCGAGGGTTGGCCACCACGGTGACAGGGGGACCACCATGCCGCTCATCGCCATCGTCGTCGCGGCTCTGGCCATCGGGTTCGAGCAGCTCGTGCAATGGAGGTACGGGCCGATGGGCATCATCGCGTTCGTCGCGCTGTCCATCGGCATCAAGGCGAAGAACACCATGATCGGCGGTGTGGGTGCGGTGATCCTCGTGATGCTGCTCGCCCAGTCCGGCTGAACCGACGTACTGACCGGCCGGGCCCCCTTCCGGAGGGGAGCCGGGAGCCCGACCGGTCGGTCAGCACCACGCACAACAACCACAACCACAACTGAACAACGGCACAACAACCACAACTCAATGAGCACGCGCTACGGATGCGCACGTCCACCCGTCACCGGCCGAAGGGAGCCACCTCAGAACATGTCCGGGCACCAAGGCCGCCTGGACGTACGCAGCAGGGCGTCGACCACACGGGCGGCGCCCGCTCGTTCTTCCCGCACCCGGCCGAGCGCCGCCAGCCGCACGGCCGACTCGTCGCCCAGCCACAGTGCCCCCAACTCGCGCACGTCCAGCACGAGATGGGCGCTCTCGGTGGTCGGCACGCAGGACGCCCCGTCCGCTCCCGCCTCCAGCCGCCACCGCCCGCCGGTGAGCCCTCCCCGGTCCACGACCTCCAGCACCACCGACCCCCGGCCCTCGTACGTCCGCGCCTCCAGCGCCGCCGCCACGTCCAGGATCCGTACCCACAGCCAGTCCGCCTGGGTGGTGATCCTCGCCGCGCGCGGATCGGGCAGGAGCTGCGGGAGCAGGTCGTCGGGGGCCCGCCAGCCGCTCTTGACGGTCGTGATCCAGTCGATCGAGCACAGGTAGTGCCACAGTGCGCGCTCCGCGCCCGGCGTCACGGCGATCAGCCAGTCGACCGTCGCCGTGTTCAGCGGCTGCTTGGCGTCGCCCCAGCGGTCGTCGGTCCGGTACGCGGCCATGCCCTCGACCTCGCCGTCCGCCGAGCGGTACACGGCGTAGCAGGGCTCGGTCCACTGGGAGCCGTTCCAGTCGACGACACCGGTCCGGTACTGCCACCACAGCTCGGTCCGGCTGACCGCGCCCGGCTGGGCCCGGCGCAGCCGCTCGTGCAGCTCGGGCCCGAGCTTGCGGACCTCCTCACCCTCCACCAGGTCGATCCGCCCGCCGTCCTCCGGGGCCGCCCAGCGCGGGTCGAGGCCGGCGCGGGGCACGTCGACGGTCCACTCGGCCATGGTGGTGGCGGGGCCGAAGCCGTACCGGCCGTAGATCGGGTACTCGGCCGCGATCAGCGTCGCGACGACGTCACCGCGGTCCTTCGCCGCGGCCAGGTCCTGCGCCATCATCCGGGTGAGCAGACCACGGCGGCGGTGGGTCGCGGTGACGGTGACGTTGGAGATCGCGTCGGCCCGGACGGGGGCGCCTCCGACCGCGGTGACCTCCTGGTCGAAGGACCGGAAGGTGGCGACACAGCGCTCCCCGTCGAAGGCGCCCAGCGACCGGCCCGGCACGAACTCGGGGCGGCGGGCCTCCAACTGGTCCGCGGGCACGGTGGGCGACCGCAGGAACCCGGTGTTCATGGCGCGGTTCCAGTCGGGGAACTCGGCCTCGGTGATGGGACGTACGTCGATCTCGGTGCGGCGGCTCATGCGCTCACGGTAGGCCGAGGGCCCCACCTGCGTCGCGGGGATTTGCGGGGGCCGGGCGTCAGAAGGACGCGCGGATCTCGCCCACCTCCCGCCCGCCGCCCAGCAGGGGGGCGCGACCGATGCGGTCGACGACCGGGGCGTCCACGCCCACCAGGGTCAGGGCGCGGGCCAGGACCGGGCCCAGGGCGCGGGTCGCGCCGTCCTCGATCTTGAAGGCGAGGGCGCGGCCGTCCGGCAGGGCCACCGCCTGGACGGCCTCGGCGCCCATCTTGGAGAGGGTGCCGGGCACCTCGCGCATCAGCCAGGTGTCGGCGCGGCGGGTGCCGGCGACGTACTCGGGGTGGGCGCGCATCGCGTCGGCGACCCGGCGCTCCGCCGAACCGGGCTCGGCGCCGACGAAGGAGCGGAAGGCGCGGGCCAGCCCGACCAGGCTGATCGCCATCAGCGGCGCCCCGCACCCGTCCGTGCCCACGGCGGCGACCGGCTCGCCCGCCGCGTCCTCCACAACCCTGTGGATGATCCGCTGGAGCGGGTGGTCCGGGTCGAGGTACGTCTCCACCGGCCAGCCCCGCTGCGCGCAGACCGCGAGCATCGCGGTGTGCTTGCCGGAGCAGTTCATGGTGATCCGGTCGGGCACGGCGCCCGACGCCAGGTACGTCTCCCGCTCCACGGGGTCCAGCGGCAGGTCGGGCGGGCACTGGAGCAGGGCCGGGTCCAGACCGTACTCGTCCAGCATCTTGCGGGCCAGGTCGCGGTGAAACGGTTCTCCGGAGTGGCTCGCTGCGGCCAGCGTCAGCCGCTCCCCCGCGAGGTCGAGGCCGGCCCGCAGGACGCCGGCCGCCTGCATCGGCTTGTTGGAGGAGCGCGGGAAGACCGGCGCCGTCACCTCGCCGAGCGCCAGCTCCACGGCCCCGTCGGCGCCCAGGACCACCAGAGCGCCCCGGTGCCGCCCCTCGACGAAGCCCGACCGGACGACCTCGGCGAGAACGGGCGGCACGACGGCCGAGAGGGCAGACGTGGGCGCGGATGCGGCCGAGGACGAGGGCGAGGGCTGGGACTGCGGCTCGGACTGGGACTGGGACTGGTGCTGGTGCTGGTGCTGGTGCTGGTGGGACGGTTGCGACGGCTGGGGCGCGGACATCGGCGGTGGCCTTCCAAACGGGTGACCCGCCGCGGCGACGGCCCGGGATCACCGGGCCCCGAGGAGCGGAGCTGATGCCCGCCCCCGGTCACACGAGCAGGTCGTCGACTTGTGCTTCCCCCTCACGGTACCGGCGTGCGATCTCCGCGCTGCATCCGTCCGCCGTGCGCTGGAGCCGCTGCCTGCGCCGGGAGACCTGCTGCTCGTAGCGCACGAGCCGCCCCATCCCGGCGGTCAGTTCGACGTCGGTGCGGGCCGTCAGGTCGGACAGCTCCACCTCGCCCAGCATCTCGGCGGCCAGCCGCCGGCACTCCTCGCTCCGCGGGGTGCCCAGCGTCACGTGCCGGGCGGAGGAGCGCTGCCGGGCCGGCGCGTCGGCGAGGATCTCCGACAGCCGCTCGACCACGGACCCCGTCGCCGCGGTGGTCACCACGGCCGTCGGCCCGCGCCGCGCCAGCTCCGCGCGCAGGATGTCGATACGGCCCTGGAGCAGCCGCCGTACGTAGCTGAGGTCGGCCTCCTCGCGCTGGGCGTCCCGGCGCAGGGTGCGCAGCTCCGGCAGGCTCAGTGCTCCCAGGTCCCGCTCCACGGGGTCCGCCGTGGGCAGTTCCGGACTGTCCGTGCGCTGCGCGGGTGGCCGGGGCGCCTCCAGGCCCCCCGGCCCTGTCAACGCGGCGGTCCCGAACGACTGCCCCGTACTCGGTGTGCTCATGTGCCTCAACCGTCCCCTCGCCCGGCGTCTGGGTGCATCGTGCCACTCCGGGTGGCCGCTATGTGACCGAGTGCCCATGATCGGCCCCGATCGGCCCCAGATGGGGGGTTAGATAGCGAAACAAACCCCGTACGGGCCCGGCCGCTCGCACCCTGGGGGCGCACGGCATCATGACGGGATGCGTGCAGTGGTGCAGAGGGTGGACGGCGCGAGCGTCGTCGTGGACGGCGAGACGGTGGGCGCGATCGACGGCGAGGGCCTGTGTGTCCTGGTCGGGGTCACCCACGACGACACCAAGGAGAAGGCCGCGCAGCTGGCCCGCAAGCTCTGGTCGGTGCGGATCCTGCACGACGAGAAGTCGTGCAGCGACCTCGACGCCCCGCTGCTGGTGATCAGCCAGTTCACCCTTTATGGCGACGCCCGCAAGGGCCGCCGCCCCACCTGGAACGCCGCCGCGCCCGGCGACGTCGCCGAACCGCTCGTCGACGAGGTCGTCGCCCGGCTGCGCGCGCTGGGCGCGACCGTGGCGACGGGCCGTTTCGGCGCGCGGATGCGGGTGTCGCTGACGAACGACGGCCCGTTCACGGTCCTGGTCGAGGTCTAGGCCGAGGTCCAGGAAGCCCTACGGCTCGACGACCGTCTCCTGGGCCGCCGCCGTGTCCTCGGCCATCAGGCGGGCGTCCACCGGCACGTTCCGCTTCACCAGGGCGAGCGCGACCGGGCCCAGCTCGTGGTGGCGTACGGACGTGGTGACGAAGCCGATCTTCCGGCCCTCGGGTCCGTCGTCCGCGAGCCTGATCTCCGCACCGGCCGGCGGCAGGTGCACCTCGCTGCCGTCCAGGTGCAGGAAGACCAGCCGGCGCGGCGGCTTGCCGAGGTTCTGCACCCGGGCGACGGTCTCCTGCCCGCGGTAGCAGCCCTTCTGGAGGTGCACGGCCGTGCCGATCCAGCCCAGCTCGTGCGGGATGGTCCGGTGGTCGGTCTCGAAGCCGAGGCGCGGGCGGTGCTGCTCGACGCGCAGCGCCTCGTGCGCGAGGATCCCGGCCGCCGGTCCGGCGTCGGCGGCGAACGCCTCCAGCTCCTCCCTCGGCAGGAAGAGATCACGGCCGTACGGCGTCTCGCGGACGGCGGCCGACTCGGGGGCCTGCGCGATCGACCCGGCCGGCAGGTGCACGACGGCGGTGTCCGGGGTCCGGTCGGCGACCTCGACCCGGTAGAAGAACTTCATCGACTCCAGGTAGGTGATCAGCGCCTCCTGGCTGCCGGGCTCCACGTGGGCCCAGACGGTCGTGCCGTCGTCGACGAGGTACAGGGCGTGTTCGATGTGGCCGTTCGCGGAGAGGACCAGCGCCTCGGTGGCCTGGCCGGTCGGCAGGTCGCTGACGTGCTGGGTGAGCAGCAGGTGCAGCCAGCTCAGCCGGTCGTCGCCCGTCACGGTGACGACACCGCGGTGGGAGAGGTCGACGAAGCCGGTGCCGTCGGCGAGGGCACGCTGCTCGCGGAACAGGTCGCCGTAGTGGGCGGCGACGCCTTCGTCCACGCCCTCGGCGGGGACGGCGCCGGGCAGGGACAGCAGAGGGCTCTTCATGACCCCTAGCCTACGACTCGGTAGTTGAACCCTTCAGGGAACAGTCCTCACACCGGCCGAAGATCGCGAAGTGCTTCATGTCGGTGTCGAAGCCGAACTGCTCGCGCAGCTTGGCGGTGAAGTCGGCGGCCACCGACAGATCGGCCTCGATGACGTTGGTGCAGTCCCGGCAGACCAGGTGGATGTGGTGATGCCGGTCGGCGAGGTGGTATGTCGGCGCACCGTGCCCCAGGTGGGCATGGCTGACCAGCCCCAGCTCCTCCAGCAGCTCCAGCGTGCGGTACACCGTGGAGATGTTGATCCCCGACGCCGTCTTCCGCACCTGGCCGAGGATGTCGTCGGGGGTCGCGTGCTCGAGGGTGTCCACGGCTTCGAGCACCAGCTGCCGCTGCGGGGTCAGCCGGTAGCCGCGCTGCCTGAGGTCACTCTTCCAGTCGGTGCTCACCACACCCATGAGTCTAGGACTACTTGAAGAAAGCGATCCCGTCGTCCGGCATGTCGTCCGGGAGGGCCTTGGCCCAGCGCTCGACGTCCTCCGGGGAGACGACCTTCTTCAGGTGCGCCGACATGTACGGGCGCAGCTCGACCTCTGGGGTCTGCTTCTCGCCGACCCACATCAGGTCGCTCTTCACGTAGCCGTACAGCCGCTTGCCGCCGGTGTAGGGCCGAGAGGCCGCGGTGCGGGCCACCGCGTCCGTCACCAGGTCGATCTGGGGCTTCTGGTCGGCCAGCTCGCCGTACCAGATCTCGATGACGCCGTCGTCGCGGGTCATCGTGACCTCGACCCGGCGGTTGGCGTCGATGCGCCAGAAGCCGTGCTCGGACTCCAGCGGACGGACCTTGTTGCCGTCGTTGTCCAGCGCCCAGGTGTGGGACTGGTACTCCAGGAAGTCCCGGCCGTCGTGGGTGAAGGAGACCTCCTGGCCGAAGTTGCACTTCTCGGCGCCGGGGAAGTCGTGCACGCCCGCGCCGGCCCAGTCACCCAGCAGGAAGACGAGGGGGACGAGGTCCTTGTGCAGGTCGGACGGGATCTCGATCATGAGCGGTACTTCCTGGCGTCGGTGATCAGCGCTGGCCCTGGTACAGCTTCTTCACGGTCAGACCGGCGAAGGCGAGAACGCCGACGCAGACCAGGACCAGCAGGGCTTCGAAGAAGATCTCCACGGGGTTGCTCCTTGAGCGGGGGGCATACGACAGGGCCGCCCCCAGCTTACGCGGCCCACCTCGGCTCTTCTCGCCGGACTCCGCCCACGAAGGCGGCCCACGCGGGCGCGGCGAACAGGAGGGCTCCGCGAGCGGGGTCCTTGCTGTCGCGGACGGGGACGAGGGGGAGGCCGGGGGCGACCTCGACGCACTCGCCGCCGCTCGCGTTGCTGTAGCTGCTCTTGCGCCAGTCGGCGGCGCGGAGGAGGTCGTCGGAGACCTCGACGCAGTCGCCGCCGCTCGTGTTGCTGTAGCTGCTCTTACGCCAAGAGACGGCGCTCAGATCGATGGCTCGCACGGCGCTTCCTCCAACGTCCGCAGGATGAACTCGCGAGACTCGGCCGGTGACAGCGCCAAGTCACGCATCGCATCGTACCTACGTTGCAGCAGCTCAACTGAGGCGTTTTCCTCCACCAGTTCACCGCGCAGGTCGTTCTCGGTATAGGCGACGACGCGGCCGTTCGGCAGCCGCAGGAACTTCACCGCGGTGTTCATCAGACCGTGCGGGCCCGCACGGAACTGCAGTACTTGGAGGGTGATGCCGGGACGCCCGGCCATCTCGGCCAAGTGGGCCAGCTGCTCCCTCCACGCCTCCACGTCGCGCAGCGACGTGCGCAGCACCGCCTCGGAGAGAATGACGCGAAATGGCGGTGGGGCCTCCCCGTCCAGGAGTTGCCGTCGGCCGAGCCGGGCCTCGACCTGCTGCTCCAGCTCAGGTCCCTTGAGCCAGCCCACGGCGAGTGCCTCGCGCGCGTACCCGGCGGTCTGGAGCAGGCCCGGCGGTGCGCTCACCGCGTAGTGCCACAGGCTGATCGCCTCGGCCTCCAGGATCATGTACCGGCGGTACTGCTCGCGGAACTGCGTGGGATCGGCCACCGCCAGCTCCCACAGCGTGAGCAGCATGCCGCCCGTCCCGTAGTACTGGTCCAGCGCCTCCACGATCTCCGGGCCGCCCAGCGTGTGGCCGTTCTCCATCTTGCCGAACTGGGACGCGTCCCAGCCCACCGCCTCCGCCATGCCCCGCAGGGACACGCCCCGCCCGTGCCGGAGCAGCCGCAGCTCCTCCGCGAACCGTGCCCTCGGTTCCTGGCTGCGACCCGTGATCGCCCTCCGCTGCGGCACCGCGCCCCTCCCGGCTGTGGAATTTGTGGAATTTGGAGCGCCCGTTGTGGCACTAGCGGCCGTTCCGGGCTTGGCGACCCCCGCCGTGGGTCATGCTCGTAACTGCCCACCACTACGCAGAGTAGGGCAACTGTCGCATTCCGTATAGATGTTGACGTAAGGGAGCGGACCCGTGAGAACAGAACCGGCCACCTACGAGCCCGGCACCGTGCTCTACGACACCGCCGCCGCCAGGGTCGGTGAGTACCGGGGCCGCAGCGGGGCGCGCGTGCTGCTCCGCCCCCTCGGCGGCGGCCGGGAGTGGGAGGCGGAGCCGGCCGCGCTGCGCCCGGCGACCGACCGGGAGCGCCTCGGGGCGAGCCTGCGTGCCGCGAACGACCGCACCCTCGCCGCGCCCCGGGCCCCCGGCGAGTTGGAGCGGCCGCCCCTGCCGGTGCCCGACTGCGAGGCCTGCGCCTGGTTGGCCGACCGGCGGGAGGCCGCGCGCGCGGCGTTCGACCACAGCGCGGTGACGGACGCGAACGTCCTGCTGCGCCAGCACCAGCGCAAGGAGCACGAGGGATGACGTACGACGGCGGACTGCCCTACGAGGAGTGCAAGCGGGCGCAGCGGCTCGCGCCCCGGCGGGACCGGGCTCCCCTCTCCCCGGGCTTCGCGATGCCGCCGTTCCATCCGGGCCACCCGCCGCGGCCCGCGCCGAAGCACAGGGCCCGGCCCCGGCGGCGCACCCGGCTGGACGGGGCCACGGTCAGCGGCCTGCTGACCGTCCTGTGCGTCGCGACGCTGCTGGTGACGATCAGCTTCGCGGTCTGACGCGACCCGCGAGGGCTACGCTTCCAGCATGGCGAAGAAGCTCGTGATCAAGGTGACGGCGGGGGCCGATGCCCCGGAGCGCTGCTCGCAGGCGTTCACCGTGGCGGCGGTGGCCGTGGCCAGTGGGGTCGACGTGTCGCTGTGGCTGACTGGCGAGTCCGCGTGGTTCGCGGTGCCGGGGCGCGCGGCCGAGTTCGAACTGCCGCACGCCGCGCCGCTGCCCGACCTGCTCGACTCGCTCCTGGCGGGCGGCCGGGTGACGCTGTGCACGCAGTGCGCCGCCCGGCGCGACCTGACCGAGAAGGACGTCATCGAGGGCGTACGGATCGCGGGCGCGCAGGTCTTCGTGCAGGAGGCACTCGCCGACGACACGCAGGCGCTCGTCTACTGAGTCCCTACCGAAAAGCGTGAGCAGATCACGGAGAAGTGTCACCAGGGCGCTCAAATGAGCGCCACGAGGACAGTAGAGGGCGAAATGCTCACGCTTTCGGGGTGGGCACGTCCCGATGGTCAGAGGAGCATCCGGGTCTGCAGGGCCACGGTTTGCTGGAAGGGCACCTCCCCTGCCCCGCCCGCGCGGCTCTGCACCACCACCGCCAGAACGTCGCCGGCGCCGAGGTACGCCTCACGGACCTGTTCGCCGCCATAGGGATCGGGCTCGGTGAAGACGGCGGAGAGCACGTCGTCGGACTCGGCAGCCTCCGGGAAGTTCTCGTCGGGTTCCACCGTGTCCGCGCCTCTCACGGCGTAGATCGGGCTGTCGTACGGCGCCAGCTGCATCGTGTGCAGGTCGTCCACGACGGCCGCCGTACCGAACTGGAGCAGGTAGATCCGCGTGTGCGTCCCGTCGTCGGTGGTCCAGCCACGGGCGGCGATGTGACGCAGCCCCGCATCGACGATCTTCAGCCGCAGTGCGTCACGGTCGGACTCCTCCTCGTACTCCGCGAGGAAGGTCTCCGTCGCCAGCCAACCGTCCGTCCCGCGCAGAGCGGGGTCCGCTGTCGCCCCGTCGGGCGCCGGCAGGAGCAGGGCACGCAGATCGGCGTAGTGGGCACCGGCCGCGTTTCCCTCGGCGAACGGCCCCGGGCTGCCGGACGGCAGCGGCGCCGCGGTGAGCGTCGGGTACTTCCAGCGCCCGTCCGACACGGTCGCGAGCCCTGGCACGTCCGTCCGGTCCATCCGCGTGATGCCGTACGCCGTGGCCGATCCGACCGCCGCGAAGACGGCGACGGCAGCGGTCCAGCGCAGCACGGCGCGCAGGACCCGGCGGTCCTTGCCCGACGGAGCCGGGGCGCCGGGCGGCGGGGCGTCCGGCGGGGACGGCGGGGCAAGCGCCGGCGTGACGGGCTCCGACGGGGCGATCTGCTCGGTCACACGGACTTCCCGGGTTCGACGATGCGGTCCAACTGGTCCTTCAACAGCGCGGCAACGCCGTCGGCGTCGAACGGCTGCACTCCTTCGGCGGTGGCGACGACCGCGATGTCCGCCGTGGAGGCGGAGCAGAACATCGCATCGAGACCTTCGTCGTCGCCGGAACCGGAAGGCGCGCGAAAGCACGCGGCGTCCTCGTAGCCCTCGATCTCGGGGCCGTCACGGAAGACGTCAAGGGCCTCCAGGAACGCGTTCCGGCCCCTCGTCACGGAACGGGCGGCGGCCTGGTCCTCCATGCGGGCCAGAACGAGGGTCATGGTGGCGGCGCCCGCCACACGGTCGGCGTTCTCCCCCATGGTGAAGGCGTAGCTGCGCATCGCCATCTCCTTGACGGGCCGGCGGTCGATCTCCTTCTCCAGCTGCTTGCGCTCGGTTCGAGGCAGTCCGGCCAGCGACTCCTTGAACAGGGCGGCCGTTCGGTTTCCGTTCAGCACGGCGTCCGATCCGAACTCACCCAGGTCGGGGCCGCGCCGCCAGTTGTCGGGCCGGTACGGCACGAGGGTCCAGGCCAGACTGCCCGGCTCGGCCGTGACCGCTGGCTGGTCCTCGGTGGGCTGGGGACGCGCCCAGGAGGGGACGCCCGGGTCGCGGTCGGCGTCGGCGACGGCCACGGCGGTGCACGCGACGGCTCCGACGACGGCGCCGGTCAGCAGGAGTGCTCCGGTGACGGCGGCGATCCGACGGCGGCCTCGGCGTCCGGGGGCGGGAGGGGGCGGTTCGGTGGTGGCGGGGGACGGGGCGTCGTTCCGGTTCTCGTTCACAGCCGCTCCATCTGCTGCTCGGCCAGGCCCAAGATCATCTTCTTGTCGATCCGCTTGGCTCCGCTCACCCAGATCTCCATGGCGATGCCGCCCCGCCGGGCGTGCGCTTCCGCCCGGTAGGGGAACGCCGCCCCGTCGAGGCCGGGGACAGGCTCGTCGTTGACGAACACACGGCCGTCCCCCGTGCCCGGGATGCTCCAGTCGCCGACGCGGCCGCCGTCGCCGGCCACGAAGTACCCGCTCGCCACGTCGGCAGCGAAGTACTGGCTCTCCACGTTGGCCTCGGTGGCGCCGAGAACCTCTTCCTGCCGGTACTGGATCAGCCGGATCTCCACGGAGTACGTGTCGTCGACCTCCCAGCCGGTGATGGCGGCCCGGCGGAACTCACTGCGGAGCAGGTTCTCGAACCCACGCTGCGGTTCCCCGAAGGTCCCGGCGTAGCTCTCCAGGTCCATCCAGCCGTCGGAGTCCTTCAGCCAGTCGGTCTCCTCGGCCCCGCGCGGCTTCTTCAGCAGCAGGTCGCGCAGGTCGCCCCCGGTGCGCACCTGGCGGTCCTGGCCGGCGGGCAGCGGCTTCGGCGCCTCACCCCCGCTGCGCGCGAGCGCGGTCTGCGACAGGGGCGGCAGCTTCGTCGGCTCCCGGCCCGCCTGCACGAGAACCCCGCCGCAGGCCCCGGCGACCAGGCCCAACACGGCGGCGGCACCGATGAGCAGGGCCGTACGCCCGCGCCGCCGAGGCGGTGCGGCCCCCTCGGCGGGCGCGGACGCGTCACTGATCGGGGCGGATTCGTCCGGCGCCACGGGCCCTTCCGACGGCTCGCGGTCCTCATCGGCCGCGGACTTCTCCGGCGGCGTGCGGTCTTCCGGTGTCGCCGGTGCGGCGGGTCTCGCCGGTTCCTCTTCCAAGACGCCCCCCACAGAAACGTGTACAGCGCATTCGATCAATGCGTGCGCACAGGAGACCCGCAGCCCGGCTCCGGGGTTGCGGCGACGTTGATCACGATTCGGTCATGGCAGCGGTGTTCGCAGGCGCTCGTCCACTGAGCCCCCTGATGCCCGGCGCTACTGAGGGGCCCGCGTCCACAGGCAGAAGGGGTGGCCGGAGGGGTCGAGCAGGACGCGTACGTCGTCCTGGGGCTGGTACTCGGCGAGGCGGGCGCCCTCGGTCACGGCCCGTGCGGTCTCCGCCGCGAGGTCGTCGACCTCGATGTCGAGGTGCAGCATCATCTGCTGGTCGCCCAGGTCCCGGCCCGGCCAGACGGGCGGTACGTACGCGGGTTCCGTCTCGAAGGCCAGGGAGGTGCCCTCGGTGCCGGGTGGCGGGCCGGTGAGGACCCACCCGGGTTCCTCGGCGCGCACCACGTAGCCCAGCAGCCGCAGGTAGAAACCGGCGAGTTCGTGGGCGTCGTGGGCGTCCAGCACGACGGTGGACAGCTTCGTCGGAGACATGCCCGTCATCATTCCCGAGCCCGGGGGCCCGGCACAGGGGCCTAGTGCGGACGCTTCTTTCCGTCCAGTTCGTCCCACCACTCGTCGGACTCGGCGTCGCCCGACGGGTCGTCCCACCAGCGGTCCTCCGGGCCGCGCCGGTTGGCCATCATCGCGGCCACCGGTGGGATGAGCATGGCGACCACGCACATGCCCACGGCCGCGGGGACGGACCAGATGCGCACGACTCCCCAGGCCAGGACGAAGAGCACGATGCAGGTCCCCATCATGGCGAAGTAGACGTGCCGCCGCCGCGCGTACATACCTCCAGGGTAGGCCTGACATGGCTAAGGGGCCGCACCCCGGATGTCCCACCCGGGTGGTGCGGCCCCTCGGCCGTCGTGCGCCGTCGTGCGCCGTTGTGGCGCCTTCGCGGTGCGTCAGACGGCGATCGCGACCTCCGCCAGGCCGCCCTGCTGAGCCACGACCGTGCGGTCGGCGGTGCCGCCCGGGATCAGCGCGCGTACGGTCCAGGTGCCCTCGGCCGCGTAGAAGCGGAACTGGCCCGTCGCGGAGGTCGGGACCTCCGCCGTGAACTCGCCGGTGGCGTCCAGCAGACGGACGTAGCCCGTCACCGGCTCGCCGTCGCGGGTCACCTGACCCTGGATGGTGGTCTCACCGGGCTTGATCGTCGAGGCGTCGGGGCCGCCGGCCTTCGCTCCGCACATGTCGTACTCCTGAGGGGTTGGGAAAGGTCGGTCGGGACGGTTACTTCGCGGCGCCGAGCTCGATCGGCACGCCGACGAGGGAGCCGTACTCGGTCCAGGAGCCGTCGTAGTTCTTGACGTTCTCCACACCCAGCAGCTCGTGCAGGACGAACCAGGTCAGGGCCGAGCGCTCACCGATGCGGCAGTAGGCGATGGTGTCCTTCGCCAGGTCGACCTGCTCGTCCTCGTAGAGCGCCTTGAGCTCGTCGTCGGACTTGAAGGTGCCGTCGTCGTTGGCGTTCTTCGACCACGGGATGTTGCGGGCGGACGGGACGTGGCCCGGACGCTGCGACTGCTCCTGGGGGAGGTGGGCCGGGGCGAGCAGCTTGCCGGAGAACTCGTCGGGCGAGCGGACGTCGACCAGGTTCTCGGCGCCGATGGCGGAGACCACGTCGTCGCGGAAGGCGCGGATCGCGGTGTTCTGCGGCTTGGCCTTGTAGTCGGTGGTGGCGCGCTGGGGCACCTCGTCGCCGGCGACCAGCTCGCGGGCGTCCAGCTCCCACTTCTTGCGGCCGCCGTCGAGGAGCTTGACGTTGTCGTGGCCGTACAGCTTGAAGTACCAGTAGGCGTAGGACGCGAACCAGTTGTTGTTGCCGCCGTAGAGGACCACCAGCGTGTCGTTGGCGATGCCCTTCGCGGAGAGCAGCTTCTCGAAGCCCTCCTGGTCGACGAAGTCGCGGCGGACCGGGTCCTGGAGGTCCTGGGTCCAGTCGATCCGGATCGCGTTCTTGATGTGGTTCTTCTCGTAGGCGGACGTGTCCTCGTCCACCTCGACGATCGCGATGCTGGGGTCGTCCAGGTGGTCCTGCACCCAGTCGGCGTCGACCAGGACGTCGCTGCGGCTCATGTTTTCTCCTCCGGGGCAGTTGCGGCGGGGCGTGCGGTGAGAGGGGCGCGCGCTCGGGCCGTGCGGCGGCGCGCGGATGCCCTGGGCAGGGCGGGTGAGGGGGACGGACGGCGGCGTCGCCGTACGCTCAGAAGGTGCGACAGAGCATGGCGGCAACGCGGCACAGGTCCACTGCCCGCCGCTTCGTGAGGTCCGCCTGGCGCTTCATAAGTCCCGATCGTAGGGATTGAGGGCGGGCCATGTCACCGATGTGTCGCATCGTGAGACGGGATCGTCCGGGATGTGGGATCGGGGCAGCCTCCGGGCCGTCACGAAGGGCCGTCGGGGCCGGGTGCTCGGCTCCCCATCTGCGGTACGGACGGCGGTGTCTCGCCTGTCGGACGCCGGACTCCGCGGCCCCCGGTCGGACGCCGGCCGCCGCCCCTGCGGCGCGGACCGACCCTCGTCCTACCCGGCCAGCTTGACGTTCGAACCCTTCACCGTGATCTCGACGCCGTCCTTCGCCGCCTCGACCTTGTCCAGCTTGATACCGCCCGGCAGCTCGTCGATGGTCTGCTGGAAATCGGTGATGGCCCGGATCCGGGACTCGGCGAGCTGCTTGCCGCCGATCTCCGGCAGGCCGTCGGCGGAGACCTCGACGTCGTTGTTCTTGACGGTGACGGAGCTGAGCACCTCGACCGGCTCGGGCACCTCGACGCCCAGGACCGTGGCCTGGAGCGACACCTTGATCTTTCCGTTGCCGCCGTCGGAGAGGCCGATGACCTTGGCGGTGACGCCGGGAGAGATCTCCGTGGGTTCGGACTTGGCGGCCTTCATCAGCTCGTCGTAGCCGACGGTCGCGGTGCCGGTGGCGGTGGCCGCGGTGGCGGAGCTGTAGTCGCCGGAGAACTCGACGCCCTTCATGTTCGCGTGCAGTTGGTCGATGCGGATCTTCTCGCCCGAGTTGGCGGTGGAGGCCTCGTAGTCGTCGATGCCGACCTCCACGTCGTCCAGCTCACCGCCGGCGACCTGGGTGAGGAAGGGGAAGCCGTTGATGGAGACGTCCGGCGTCGAGGCCAGGTTCTCGGTGCTGCGCAGCTTGTCGGCCACCTCGTCCTCGGCGAAGTGGACGGCGACACGGTCGGCGACCACGAAGAGGCCGCCCAGGATCACGACGACGATCAACAGTATTCGCAGTGCGCGCATGCGGTGTTCCCCAACTTTGGACGGTCGACGACGGCGGAATCCGACGACCGGCGGCCGTCCAGCGCGAGAGTAACGCGGGCCGGAAGCACCACCGGGGTTTTGTCGAACAGCTGTGACAGGGGGCGGCCGGGGGCGCGCAGCGGACGGCAGGGCACCCCCGGCGGGCTCAGGCCAGAGCCCGGCCGAGTACGTAGACCGCCGGGGCGGCCGCCGCGAGGGGCAGGGCCACGCCCGCGGTGAAGTGGACGAACCTGGAGGGGTAGTCGTAGGCCGCCACCCGCAGGCCGATCAGCGCGCACACCGCCGCGCCCGCGCCGAGCAGCGCCCCCGACGTCCCGAAGTCCGTCATCGAGCCGGCCGCGATCCCCGCTCCGGCCGCCGCGAGCAGCGCGACGACCACGGACGCCGCCGTCGGCAACGGCAGCGCACGGGCCACGACGGCCACGGCCACCGCGATCGCGCCCACCGTCACCGCGTCCGCGTCGGCGGCCAGGTACCCGCCGGCGACGACGGCCAGTGCCGCCGCGGCGATGGTCGCCATCAGGCCGTACATCCGCTCGTCGGGGTCGGCGTGCGAGCGCAGTTGCAGGACGAGGGAGAGCAGTACCCACACCCCGAGCGTGCCGAGGATCGCCGCCGGGGAGCGGTCCGACACCAGCAGCGCCGCGTCGGCGGCGAGCGCGCCTGCGAAGCCCAGCGCGATGCCCTGCCGGGCGGGCCACATGCCGTTCAGGCGGAACCAGCCCGCCGCGGTGACCGCCTGGAGGGCGACGAGCGGGACGAGGAGGGCGTACGTGCCGAGCGTCGCCGCGCCTGCCAGCAGCAGCCCGAGCAGCGCGGTGAGACCGGCCGGCTGCATCCCCGGGTCGATGATCGGCGAACGCCCCTCGGCCCGGGCCCGCTGCGCGTCGGTGACCCGCGTGTTCCCGGCGACGGTCGCCGGACCGTAGCCCGGCTCGCCGGGGGCGGCTGGGGTGGCGGGGGCGGATGGAGCAGGCGCGGGGGGCTCGTACGGCTGCGGCTGGGGTGCGTACGCCTGCGGCGGGTACGGCTGCTGCTGCGGTGCGTGCGATGCGTACGGAGCCCCCGCCTGCGCCTGGTGGCCCTGCGGGGCCTGCTGGGCGTGCGGCGGCAGATACGCCGTCTGTTCCGCCGAGACCGGGGGCTGCACCTGCGTCTCCCAGGTCTGGCCCTGCCACTGCTGCGTGTACTGCCCGGCGGCGTTCGGGTCCTCGTACCCCTGATACTGCTGCTGCCCCTGGGGCTCCTGCGGCTCCTGGTGCCCAGAGGGCCACGCCTGGCCGTCATAGGTCCCGTACCCGGCGTGCTCGTCGTATCCCTCGTACGGCTGATTCTGCCCGTACGGCTGATGCGGCTGGTTGGTCATCGCTCACCCTCCTGCGAACGGCGGGAGCACCTCGACCGTGCCGCCGTCAGCCAGCCGTACCGTCTCATGCCCGCGGGTGCCCACGGGGTCGCCGTCGACGAGGAACGAGCAGCGCAGCAGCACGCGCGTGAGTTCGCCGGGGTGCCGCTCGCGCACCGCGCCGAGCGCGTCGGCGAGCGTGGCCGCGTCGTACGGCTCCTCGTCCACCCCCGCCGCGGCCTTCGCGGCGGCCCAGTAGCGCACCGTGACCTTTGCCATCTGGATCCTTCGTCGCCGGTGCCGATCGGCGTCCGTGCCGATCGGCAGTGAACACCTCAGGCTAGCCCGCCCGGGACACGGCCCAGTCGCCGATGCGGTCCAGCAGCGCCTCGTCCGAAGCGTGCTCGGCGTGGCCCATGCCGGGCTCCAGCCAGAGTTCGCCGTGGTCACCGGCCGCCTCGGCCAGCATCCGGGGGTGGTCGAGGGGAAAGTAGCCGTCCCGGTCGCCGTGCACGACGAGCAGCGGCGTCGGCGCGATCCGCCCCGCCGCCTGGACCGGCGACAGCGGCACCGGGTCCCAGTCCCGGTGATGGATACGGGTGCGCAGTCCGTAGCGGCCCACCAGGCGCCCGGCGGGGCGCATGACCAGCCAGTGCAGGCGCCGCATGGGCGCCGTGCCCCGGTAGTACCAGCGGGCCGGTGAGCTGACCGACACCACGGCGTCCGTGCCCGCCGCGCTGTCGTCGGCGTACAGCGCGGCGTGCCGCAGCACCACCGAGCCGCCCATGGAGAAGCCGACGGTCACCACGCGCGCGTGCCCGAAGCCGCGGGCCCAGGTGACCGCCGCCGCCAGGTCGAGCACCTCGCGGTCACCGACGGTGGACCGTCCGCCGGAGGTGCCGTGGCCGCGGAAGGAGAACGTCACCACGGCACCGTGCCGCGCGAACGCCGCCGCGATCCGCCGTACGTGCGGGCGGTCCGCGTCGCCCGTGAACCCGTGGGCGACGACGAACACCAGGTCAGAGGCATCGCGACGGGTCTCTCCCGGCTCGTACACGGCGTCGATCCGGACGCCGTCGGCCGTACGGAGGAAGGTGCGTGCGGGCGTGCGGCGCGGTGCCTTTCGGGGCGTCTCGGGATGCGGACGATGGGTGGAACGCGCCACATGACCCGGCGGTCGGTTGCTCATGTCGGCTATTCTGCTGGGCAGAGGACTCGGGCAACGTAGCCCCCGGGTCCTTTTGTGCTTTCGGGAGCGATGCCGGGCAGTCGCCGGGCATTCACCTCCCGGACGCGCGGCGGGCCCCACGGGCACGGGATCCGCATCTGCACGAACCTGTACGAAGCAGTGCCGTAAACGTCCTCGCAGGGACCCAGGAGGAACCAGACGTTATGGGCGAGCGAACCGGGCACGACCATTGGACGACCCAGGCAGGTGGGACGCGATGAGTTCTCTGCTGCTCCTGACCAACGCCCTCCAGCCGTCGACGGAGGTGCTCCCCGCCCTCGGTCTGCTGCTGCACAACGTACGCGTCGCTCCCGCCGAGGGCCCCGCCCTCGTCGACACCCCCGGCGCCGACGTCATCCTCGTCGACGGCCGCCGTGACCTGCCGCAGGTGCGCAGCCTGTGCCAGCTGCTGCGCTCCACGGGGCTCGGCTGTCCCCTCGTCCTCGTCGTCACCGAGGGCGGCCTCGCGGCCGTCACCGCCGACTGGGGCATCGACGACGTACTGCTGGACACCGCCGGTCCGGCGGAGGTCGAGGCGCGGCTGCGGCTGGCCATGGGCCGCCAGCAGATCGGCGGCGACGACTCCCCGATGGAGATCCGCAACGGCGACCTGTCGGTGGACGAGGCGACGTACTCCGCGAAGCTCAAGGGCCGGGTCCTGGACCTGACCTTCAAGGAGTTCGAGCTGCTGAAGTACCTCGCCCAGCACCCGGGCCGCGTCTTCACCCGCGCCCAGCTGCTCCAGGAGGTGTGGGGCTACGACTACTTCGGCGGCACCCGCACGGTCGACGTGCACGTACGGCGGCTGCGCGCCAAGCTCGGCCCCGAGCACGAGTCGCTGATCGGCACCGTCCGCAACGTCGGCTACCGCTTCGTCACGCCGGAGAAGCCGGAGAAGGCGGAGAAGGCGGAGCGCGCCGTGGAGGAGACGAGGGCGAAGGCGGCCAAAGCCCCGGCGCAGGCGGACACGGCGGCGGACGTGGCGGCGGACACGGCGCACACAAGGTCATCCAAGGTGTGATACGCCCTGCCCGGGGCGGGTCCATCCGCGTAGACTCCGCGCGTGGCCAAGGTGACTCGGGATGATGTGGCGCGGCTGGCGGGGACTTCGACCGCCGTCGTCAGCTATGTCATCAACAACGGACCCCGGCCGGTCGCCCCGGCCACGCGCGAGCGTGTACTCGCCGCGATCAAGGAACTGGGGTACCGGCCGGACCGGGTCGCCCAGGCGATGGCGTCGCGGCGCACGGACCTCATAGGCCTGATCGTGCCGGACGCCCGCCAGCCGTTCTTCGCGGAGATGGCGCACGCGGTCGAGTGGGCCGCCTCCGAGCGCGGGAAAATGGTGCTCGTCGGCAATTCCGACTACGTCGGCGAGCGCGAGGTGCACTATCTGCGCGCCTTCCTCGGCATGCGCGTCTCCGGGCTCATCCTGGTCAGCCACGCGCTCAACGACAACGCCGCCGCCGAGATCGACGCCTGGGACGCCCGGGTCGTGCTGCTGCACGAGCGCCCCGAGGCCATCGACGACGTCGCCGTCGTCACCGACGACCTGGGCGGCGCCCAGCTCGCCGTACGCCACCTGCTGGAGCACGGGTACGAGTACGTCGCCTGCATGGGCGGCACCGCCCAGACCCCGTCCGTCGGCGACCCGGTCTCCGACCACGTCGAGGGCTGGAAGCGCGCGATGAAGGAGGCCGGGCTCCCGACCGAGGGCCGGCTCTTCGAGGCGCCGTACAACCGCTACGACGCCTACAAGGTGGCCCTGGAGATCCTCGCCGGGCCGCGCCGCCCGCCCGCGGTCTTCTGCTCCACCGACGACCAGGCGATCGGCCTGCTGCGCGCGGCCCGCGAGCTGCGCATCGACGTCCCCGGGGAGCTGGCGGTCGCGGGCTTCGACGACATCAAGGAGGCCGCGCTGGCCGACCCGCCGCTGACGACGGTCGCCTCCGACCGGTCGGCGATGGCGCGGTCCGCGGTGGACCTGGTCCTGGACGACGGTCTGCGGGTGGCGGGCTCCCGGCGCGAGCGGCTGAAGGTGTTCCCGTCGCAGTTGGTGCTGCGGCAGTCCTGCGGCTGCGCGTAACCCCCGGCGATCGCCTTTATATCGGGCATACGAGGTTCTGCCGGGCTTCTCAGGCAGCACTCAGGCCGCTCTCATACGGGGGCGGGAGGCTCATGGACATGACCGAGAGCCTCCGCCACAGCGGCGAGTACGAGCACGCGAACCCGTACCAGGGAACCCACCAGCACGCCTCCTCTCCCGTCAACCCCGAGTGGCCGCCCCCGCCGGCGCAGCCGCCCGCGGACCCCACGCAGCCCGTGCAGCCCGAGCAGCCCGAGCAGCCCGAGCCTCCGCACCGCAGGCGCACGGCACGGCGCGGCCCCGCCGCCCTGCTCGTGGCCGTGGCGATCGTCGCGGCGGCCGTCGGCGGCGGCACGGCGTACGGCATCCAGGAGCTGACCGGCAGCGACACCGTCGCCGCCGGCTCCACCAGCACCAACGTGGTGCCCTCCAGCCAGAAGGGCACGGTCTCCGGGGTCGCGACGGCGGTCAGCCCGAGCATCGTCGAGATCAGCGCCACCTCGAACGCCGGCTCCTCCACCGGTTCCGGTGTGATCATCACCGACGACGGCGAGATCATCACCAACAACCACGTCGTGTCCGGCGCCTCGTCCGTCAAGGTGCGCACCAGCGACGGCAAGCAGTACACCGCCCAGGTCGTCGGCACCGACAGCAAGAAGGACCTCGCGCTGATCAAGCTGGAGAACGCCTCCGGCCTCAAGACCGCGACTCTCGGCGACTCCGACGGCCTCGGGGTCGGCGACCAGGTCGTGGCGATCGGCTCCCCGGAGGGCTTGACCGGCACCGTGACCAGCGGCATCGTCTCGGCCCTCGACCGCGACGTGACCGTCTCGACGGACGAGGGACAGCAGCAGCAACAGCAGCAGGGGCAGGGCGGTGGCGGTGGCTGGCCGTTCGAGTTCGGCGGCCAGGAGTTCAACGGCGACACCGGCTCGTCCACGACGACGTACAAGGCGATCCAGACCGACGCCTCGCTCAACCCGGGCAACTCCGGCGGTGCGCTGATCGACATGAACGGCAACATCGTCGGCATCAACTCCGCGATGTACTCCTCGACCGAGTCCTCCGCGAGCGCGGGCAGCGTCGGTCTCGGCTTCGCCATCCCGATCAACACCGTCAAGGCCGACCTGCCCGACCTGCGCGCGGGTGCCAACAGCTGACGGGGCACGAGAACGTGCGACGCTGAAGGCGTTGGCAGCCCGTACCCCCGCACACCCACCCACCGCATCCGAGGATCCCGAGCCCATGAGCCCCGCAGACGGCGACCGCGACCGTGACGTCCAGCGCATCCTGATCGTCGACGACGAGCCGGCGGTCCGTGAGGCACTCCAGCGCAGCCTCGCCTTCGAGGGATACGACACCGAGGTCGCGGTCGACGGCGCCGACGCGCTGGAGAAGGCGGCGGCGTACCGGCCCGACCTCGTGGTCCTCGACATCCAGATGCCCCGCATGGACGGCCTCACCGCCGCCCGCCGGATCCGCGGCGCGGGCGACCTGACCCCGATCCTGATGCTGACGGCCCGCGACACGGTCGGCGACCGGGTGACCGGCCTGGACGCCGGCGCCGACGACTACCTGGTCAAGCCCTTCGAGCTGGACGAGCTGTTCGCCCGCATCCGCGCGCTGCTGCGCCGCAGCTCCTACGCGCCGGCCGCCCTGGCCGCCGCCCAGGACGACGACGTGCTGTCCTTCGCCGACCTGTCCATGGACCTGGCGACGCGGGAGGTCCGGCGGGGCGGGCGGCCGGTGGAGCTGACCCGCACGGAGTTCACCCTCCTCGAGATGTTCATGGCCCACCCGCGCCAGGTCCTCACCCGGGAGCAGATCCTCAAGGCGGTCTGGGGCTTCGACTTCGAGCCGTCGTCGAACTCCCTCGACGTGTACGTCATGTACCTGCGCCGCAAGACCGAGGCGGGCGGCGAACCGCGCCTCGTCCACACCGTCCGCGGCGTCGGCTACGTCCTGCGGCAGGGCGGCGCGGAGTGAGAGGCCTCGCCCGCCGCGTCCGGGCCCTGCCCATCAGGGCGCGGCTGTCGCTGCTGGTGGCGGCGGCGGTGGCGTTCGCGGTGGCGGCGGCGGCGCTGGCGTGCTGGTTCGTGGTGAAGAGCGTGCTGGTGAGTTCGCTGGACGAGGCGCTGAAGGCGAACCGCATGGACAGGACGCAGGTGAGCCAGTACGTCAACCTGCGCACCGGCCTGTGCGCCCACGACCCCGTCACGCACGAACAGAACCCCTACGGCTCGTCCGTGCAGCTCGTGGACCGGCAGGGCGGCAGCTGCCTCATCATCGGCACGGAGGAGGTCCCGCTCACCGACGCCGACCACGCCGTGGCCGAGGGCACCTCCTCCAACGCGCTGCACGACGCGACGGGTTCCGACGGCACCCAGTACCGCGTCTTCACCTACACCGTGCCCGGCCTGTCGGACGTGGCGGTCTCCGCCGCGCGCCCGCTGAGCGAGGTGAACAGCTCACTCAGCAACCTCGCGCTGGTGCTCGTCTTCGTCGCGGGCGCCGGGGTCGTGGGCGCGGGTGCCGCCGGGCTCTGGGTGGCCCGGACGGCGCTGCGCCCCGTCGACGAACTGACCCGGGCGGTGGAGCACGTGGCCCGCACCGAGGACCTCACCGTCCGCATCCCCGTCGAGGACGACGGCGACGACGAGATCGCCCGCCTCTCCCGCTCCTTCAACAGCATGACCTCGTCCCTGGCCAGCTCCCGCGACCTCCAGCAGCAGCTCATCGCCGACGCCGGCCACGAACTGCGCACCCCCCTCACCTCCCTGCGCACCAACATCGAACTCCTCACCCGCAGCGAGGAGACCGGCCGCCCCATCCCGGAGGCGGACCGCAAGGCGCTGCTCGCCTCGGTGAAGGCGCAGATGACGGAACTGGCCGCCCTGATCGGCGACCTCCAGGAACTCTCCCGCCCCGACACCGGCCAGCACGAGGGCCGCACCCGCATCCTCGCCTGGCACGACGTCGTCGAGTCGGCCCTGCGCCGCGCCCGCCTGCGCGGCCCGGAGCTGACGGTCACGGCCGACGTACAGCCCTGGTACGTACGGGCGGAACCGGCCGCTCTGGAACGCGCGGTCGTCAACATCCTGGACAACGCGGTGAAGTTCAGCCCCGAGTCCGGCACCGTCGACGTACGCCTGGCCGACGGCGTCCTCACCGTCCGCGACCACGGACCCGGCATCCCCGCCGACGAACTCCCCCACGTCTTCGACCGCTTCTGGCGCTCCCCGAGCGCCCGCGCCCTGCCCGGCTCGGGCCTCGGCCTGTCGATCGTGGCCCGGACGGTGCAGCAGGCGGGCGGCGAGGTGAGTCTCACTCCGGCGGCGGACGGGGTCGGCACGACGGCGACGGTACGGCTGCCGGGGGCGCCGACGCCGCCGCCCGAGGTGCCGTAGGGCCTGCCTGCCGTCCTTGCCGTGACGAAGAAGGGGCCCGGCGCATCCGTGGTCTCGTGGCCGTCGGATGTGCCGGGCCCCTTCCTGGCTTCCCGTCTCCCGGAGCCGGTGTCGCCTACTGCACGACCGTGATCCGGTCGGCCGCCGGCGGGGTGATCGGGTCGGTCGCCGAGGAGTTGGCGGTCAGGTACTGCTCCAGGGCCGTCAGGTCGTCCGTGCCGACGAGTTCGTTCGCGCCCTCGCCCAGGGTGGTGAAGCCGTCGCCGCCGCCCGCGAGGAAGCTGTTGGACGCGACGCGGTAGGTGGCGGACGGGTCGACGGGGGCGCCGCCCAGACGGACGGAGTCCGTGACGACGCGGTCCGCGCCCGACTTGGTCAGGTCCAGGGTGTAGGTGAGGCCGGAGGAGACCTGGAGGATCTTCGGGGCCGCCTCGTTCGGGCCGCTCACCTGTTCCTTGAGGACCTGGATCAGCTGGGCGCCCGTGTAGTCCTTGAGGTTCACCGTGTTGGCGAAGGGCTGGACCGTGAAGCCCTCGGCGTAGGTCACCACACCGTCGCCCTCGGCGCCCGAGGCCGTGTAGGTCAGCGGGGCGCGGATGCCGCCCGGGTTCATCAGGGCCAGGTCGGTCTCCGGGTCCTGGGTCCTGCCGTACGCGAGCTGCGCGTCGGCGATGAGGTCGCCGAGCGGGGACTCGGTGCCGTCGCGGTCGATGTCGCCGGAGACGTAGCCGATGGCGCGGTTGCCGATCGGGGCGGCCAGGGTGCTCCACTTGTCGATCAGCCGGGTCATGTCGGGCGCCTTCGGGACGTCCCGCGTGACCACGTGGTTCGCCGACTTCACCGACGTACGGGCGATGTCACCCGTGCGACGGTCGTACGTCAGCGTCGTGTCCGTGTACAGGCGGCCGAAGGACGAGGCCGAGGTGACCATGCGGGGGTTGCCCGCCGGGTCGGGGATCGTGCAGACGTACGCGTTGTGGGTGTGGCCGGTGACCAGCGCGTCGACCTGCGGCGTGATGTTCTTGGCGATGTCGACGATCGGGCCGGAGACGCCGTCGCCCGCGCCCGGCGAGTCGCAGTCGTAGTTGTAGGAGGACGAGGCGGGGAAGCCGCCCTCGTGGATGAGCGCGACGACGGATTTCACGCCCTGGCGCTGCAGCTCCTTGGCGTACTTGTTGATCGTCTCGACCTCGTCCTTGAACTTCAGGCCCTTGACGCCCTCCGCCGAGACGATGTCAGGGGTGCCCTCCAGGGTCACGCCGATGAAGCCGACCTTGACGCCCTTGTGCTTCCACACCCAGTAGGGCTTGAGGAGGGGCTTCCTCGTCTTCTCGTCCAGGACGTTCGCCGCGAGGTAGGGGAAGTCGGCGCCCTCGAACTTCTGGTCGCCGTAGCAGCCCTCGGTGGGGTGGCAGCCGCCGTTCTGGAGGCGGGCCAGTTCCTTGGCTCCCTCGTCGAACTCGTGGTTGCCGACGCTCGTGACGTCCAGGTCGAGCTTGTTCAGCGCCTCGACGGTCGGCTCGTCGTGGAAGAGGCCGGACAGGAGCGGGGACGCGCCGACCATGTCGCCGCCGGCCGCGGTGATCGAGTAGCGGTTGCCCTTGCGGGCCTCGCGCAGGTGGGTGGCGAGGTACTCCACGCCGCCCGCGTCGATCGTCTTCGTCGTGCCGTCCGGCTGCGCCTCGGTGACCCGGCCGGAGGAGCCCGCCGGCGGTTCCAGGTTGCCGTGCAGGTCGTTGAAGGAGAGGAGCTGGACGTCCTGGTAGCGGCCGTGGCCATGCCCATGGCCGTGCCCATGGCCCTGTCCGTGTCCCTGTCCGTGGTCCCGGTTGCCTCCGCCCGCGCTCGCCGACGCCGGCAGCGCCGCCGCGGCGAGCGCACCCGCGGTGACGACCGTGGCGGCGGCGACGAGGAGACGGTGCGTACGGCGTCTGCGGCGCGACTGGTGCGACTGTGCTGTGGCTGGCATGCGCCCCCCTGTGGGTGTGCGTGACGCGAGCCGCTGAGGAGACGGCTCGTCGGCGCATGAGCCTAGAGTCAACGCGCGTAGCGCGACAGGGGCTTCCGGGTTACAGCCTGGTTTAACTTCCTCCTCGTCCACTGCCGCCGCTTTGCCTCACCCGCCCCTTACCCTCGTACGCATGACCAGCGACGACACCGTGCGGCCCGGCCGCCCCCGCTCGATCGAGACCCTCGCCGAACTCACCCCCGAGCAGACCGACGCCGTCCTCGCCCTGCTCACCGAGGCGGCCCGGAACGACGGGCAGCACGCCGTGTCCGAGCAGGGCCGGCTGCAACTGCGCGGCCCCGCGCGGGAGGGCGTCGCGCATCTCCTGCTCACCCTCGACGGCGGTGAACTCGTCGGCTACGCCCAGCTGGAGGGCACCGACCCGGTCGAGCCCCCGGCCGCCGAACTGGTCGTCCACCCCTCGCACCGGGGCCAGGGCCACGGACGGGCCCTGGGCGCCGCGCTGCTCGCCGCCACCGGCAAACGGCTGCGGGTCTGGGCACACGGCGGCCACTCCGCCGCCCGGCACCTCGCGCAGGTGCTCGGTCTTGCCCTCTTCCGCGAACTGCGGCAGCTGCGGCGCCCGTTGGCCGGCCTCGACCTGCCGGACCCGCGGCTGCCCGAGGGAGTGAGCGTGCGCACCTTCGTGCCCGGGCAGGACGACGCGGCCTGGCTCGCCGTGAACGCGGCCGCCTTCGCCCACCACCCCGAGCAGGGCTCGCTCACCCAGCGCGACCTCGACGACCGCAAGGCCGAGCCGTGGTTCGACCCCGCGGGGTTCTTCCTCGCCGAGCGCGACGGCGAGCTGATCGGCTTCCACTGGACCAAGGAGCACGCGGAGGAGCGCCTCGGTGAGGTGTACGTCCTCGGCATCCGCCCCGACACCCAGGGCGGCGGCCTCGGCAAGGCCCTGACCACCATCGGCCTGCGGCACCTGGAGGGGCGGGGACTGCCCACCGCGATGCTGTACGTCGACGCCGACAACAAGGCGGCGGTGTCCGTCTACGAGCGCCTCGGATTCGTCACCCACGAGACGGACCTGATGTACCGCACGGAGACCTGATCCTCCGGCCCCCGCGCCCCAACGGCTCCGGCCCGCACAGCGCCCCCACCGCGGTCGCCGCCACCAGCAGCACCGCCCAACGGTCGTGCGCGGCGGGCCAGCGCGGGTCGTCGGGCTGCCCGAACAGCGCCCAGTCCCCCGGCGCGAGCAGTGGCGCGAGGACGGCCGCGAGCAGCAGGAACGCCGCGACGAACGGCCCCGGACGCGCCTCCTCCGTCAGCCGCACCACCAGGGCCGCCCCGGCGAGCGCCAGTACGCCCACCGCCGCCGCCTCCAGCGTGACGTCGCCGGCCGGGGGACGGGACGCCGAGGGCACGAGGAGCAGTGCGGCCGTCCACCACAGCGCGGCGAGCGGCGCGACCAGGGCCACGCGCAGGGCCTGTCTGACGGGCCGGTGGGTCGGGACGGCTGCGGTGAGGTGGCGGGCCGGGTCGTCCAGCAGGAAGGCCAGGCCGAGCGCGCCGATCAGGGCGACGCCCCGCAGCAGCAACAGCGTCTGCCAGGGGGCCGGTTCGGCGCCGGTGAGGACCGGTGTACCGGCGATGAGCAGGCCGAGGGTCCCGGCCGCGGCCAGGGCCCGCCACGGCAGCGTGCGCCACAGCGGTCCGATCAGGTCCGTCGTCAGTCCTCGCACGAGTCCGCCTTCTCCGGCCCGGCCACGCCCAGCAGTTCGGCGGCGCGGGCGGTCGTGACGCCCGGCTTGCTCAGTTCGGCCCAGTGCGCCTTCACCCGCTCCCCGATCCCGGCGGGCGGCTTCTCCAGCAGGCGCCGTACGACGTCCGTCTGGCCCTCGGTCATGGACAGCGGGTCGGCGGGTGACAGGACGATCGCCGACCCCGTCACGCTGTCGTCGAGGCGGACCCGGCGCAGGGCGTTCATCGGGTCGTCCTGCCAGCTCAGGGAGAGCCACATGACGGTGACCATCCGCCCGTCGCACAACTCGCTCGCCGCCTGCTCGGTGCCCGCGACGAGGACGGCGGCGACGGCACTGGAGAACTCGGGGACCCGGTTGCCGCCCCAGGCGGTGCCCACGGTCACCTGGTGGGCGTCGGTCAGCGCGGGGATCGCGGGGTCGCTCTCCAGCCCGTACCGGGCGTCGATCCGCTGCCGGACGACGAGCTTCCGGTCGTGCGCGGGGCCGCCCGCGAGGGACTGGACCCGGTCCACGACACCGGCCCAGGCACCGACGCGGGGCCCCCACTCGGGGAAGGCGCAGTACCTCGACCCGCCGCGATCGGCGCAGGTCAGGTCGGGGCGCACCGAGGCGCGCTCGCGGGCCGCGGTCAGCTCCGGCGACGGGGCGGCGCCCCCGGCCTGGAGGACCCCGCCCGTCACCGCCAGCGCGAGGCCAAGGACGAGGCCCGCCCGCACGGCAAGGCTCCGCCCGCCGGCGACGGCCACCGCGAGGAAGGCCGCGCACAGGGCCGCGCCCGCCAAATACAGGGCGTGCCAGGCGGCGGGCCGTCCCAGCAGCTCGGAGGGCAGGGTGTCGGAACCGACCTCGGAGACGACCGGTGCCAACCAGGACAGCCCGCTCCCGTCACCCGGAGCGGTACCGAGAACGAAGGCGAACAGCAGCACGACCACCAGCAACGGCGCGCCGAGCGCCGACCGCAGCAGCCGCCCGAGCAGCACCCCGAGCGCCCCGAACCCGAGCACCGTCAGCGGCCCCACCGCCAGCTCGGCCGGCGAACCGTGCCCGATCGCCCCCGGCTTGAGCGCCTCCCAGGTGAACTGACCGGCGACGCAGAGCGCGGTGAGCAGCGCGGCCGGTACGACGGACAGCGCGTGGGCCGCCGTACGGCGCCAGGGCGGCATGACCTGCACCGAGAAGTGGTGCTCGGTGCCGTGCCGCTCGGAGCGCACGACGGCGATGTTGGCGTACAGCAGGACGGCGAGACCGACGAGCATCGGCATGCCCTGGGTGGAGCGGTCGACGTCCTGGAGGGCCGGATTGCCGTCCCAGGAGTCGCGCGTACGCCACACGATCCAGGCGACGTACGCCGCGAACGCGATGACGACGGGGATGCTCAGCAGCAGCCTGCGGGCCTCGAACCGGGCCAGGGCGAGCACGGCCCGCGCACCGCCGTCGTGGGCCCGCGTCCGCTCGGAGGAGGGGGCCTCCTCCACCACTACGGCGCTCACGCGGCCACCTCCGCGCCGGCGTCGTCGAGGGTCAGCAGGTAGCCGTCCTCCAGGGTGGGGTCGGCCAACTCCGCCCCGGGGGGCGGGTCGCCCACGTTCCGGAAGGAGCCGGTCCCGGTGCGCCATCCGGCCTTGGCGGCCGGGTCCTTCTCCGGACTGCTCCACACGCGTCCGGCGGCCCGCGCGGTCAGCTCGGCCGGGGCCCCGTCGAACCGCACCGCCCCGGCCGCCATGACGATCACCCGGTGGCAGAGCATCGCCACGTCCTCGGTCTGGTGGGTGGACAGCAGCACGGTCCGCCCTTCCCCCGCCCCGGCGATCAGCTCCCTGAACCGCATCCGCTGCTCGGGGTCGAGACCGACGGTGGGCTCGTCGAGCACCAGAAACCCCGGGTCGCCCACGAGCGCGGCCGCGAGCGCGACCCGCTGCCGCATGCCCCCGGACAACTTCTTGATCCTGCGCCCGCGCACCTCGCCGAGGTCGACCTCCTCCAGCACCCGCCGCACCTCACGGTGGCGGTCCCGGCGGTCCGACAGCTCCTTGAGGATCGCGACGTAGTCGACGAACTCGAAGGCGGTGAAGTCCGGATGGAAACCGGGCGTCTGCGGCAGATACCCGAGCCGCCGCCGCACCTCCTGCCGGCCGCGCGAGGTCCCCGGATCGTGCCCGAGCACGGTGAAGGCCCCCGTGTCGGCGGGCACGGCGGTGGCCAGCACGCGCAGCAGCGTGGTCTTCCCGGCGCCGTTGGGCCCGAGCAGCCCGGTGACGCCCGGGGTCAGCCGCAGCGACACGTCGTCGAGGGCGCGGGTGCGCCCGTAGCGGAGGCTGAGCCCGGACGCGGAAACAGTGGGGGTCATACGGCACTCCCGTGCAAGGACAAGAAACGGATGCGGAAGAAGTCGGGACTCACGCGGCACCGCGCGGGAGGACGTCGAACCGGTCGCGGAACACGTACAGCAGACCGGCGCCCAGCACGGCCACGAGCCCGGACACGCCCTGTCCGGCCGCGGTGAACGGCGCCAGCGGGCCGTCCTCGGCCGTGCGCGCGGCGTCCGCGGCCAGCAGCACGGCCGCCCAGACGCACACGAGCACGGACGGCGCGATCACCGGACCCAGCCGGGGTGTCAGCGCGAGCGCGGTCGCGGTGAGAGCGAGTCCGGGCAGCAGCCAGGCCAGGGCGGCGGGCCCGAACCCGGGCAGCGCGAGGCCTGCCACGGCGCCCACCCCCAGTGCCACGACGAGCACGGCGACCGTACGGATCATCAGCAGCCGGAAGCCGTGCATCGGCGAGACGACGGCCATCTCGTACGTGGGGTCCAGCGCGGGCCCGTAGGCGAGCGCCACCGAGGCCAGCGGCAGCAGCGGGGCGAAGGCGAGGAACAGGGTTGGCTTGTCCGCGGCACCGGCCGTGAAGGCCACGAAGAAGGTCATGAGCAGCACCGCGGCGATCGCGCCGAACCAGGACCGACGCAGTATCGGGGTGGCCGTGAGCAGCCGCGCGGTGCCGTCACCGACGCCGCACCGCACCAGCAGCCCCTCGATCCGGCCCGGCCGGGGCGCGTCCAGCTCGGCGTCGAGCCGTTCCCAGGCCGTGTCCAGGGCGGCGGCGTCACTCACCTCGGCGAGAACGCCGCGGCACGCCGCGCAGGCGGTCAGATGGGCGTCGGCGGACCACAGCGCGGGCGCCGCCAGCTCTCCCCGGGCGTAGGCCCGCAGGTCGTCCTCGTCCACGTGCCAGGTGTCCCGGCGACGGCTGTCCTCGATACTCATGCCAGCGCCTCCCGCAGCTGCCGGCGGGCGCGCATCGCCCGCGTCTTGACGGTGCCCGGCGGAATGCCGAGCAGGACGGCCGCCTCGCGGGTGGTCAGCCCGTCCACGACGGTGGCCTGGAGCACCGCGCGAAGCTCCGGCGAGAGCCGCACGAGCGCCCCTGCGAGGTCGCCGTGCTCGACCCCGGCGAGCACGCGCTCCTCCGCCGAGACCTCGTCCCGGTGCCGCAACCGCGCCAGCGCCTGCCGCAGCCGCCCGCGCGCGCCCTCGCCGCGCAGCACGTCGATCAGCCGCCGCGACCCGATCCGCCACAGCCAGCCGGCCACGTCGCCCTCCTCCCGGTAGCGCGCGCTGCCGCGCCACACCGCGAGGAACGTCTCCTGTACGACGTCGTCGACCACGGCCGCGTCGGCGCAGCGGCCGCGCATGCGGGCGGTCAGCCAGGGCGCGTACCGGCGGTACAGCTCCTCGAAGGCACGCCGGTCGGCATCGGCCGCGACGGCCCGCAGCAGCTCCCCGTCGCTTCTCGTTTCGCTCACATCTCCTCATCGCACGAGCCCGGCCGATCGGTTCACACGATCTCAGGGGCTTCGCAGGAGACCTCGCGGTGACCTCGCCGGGACCTCACGGGGGCCTTGCCGGGGACTTTCGGAAGCCCGCCGCTATCCCACACGTCATGTCCCCGTAACCATCGATTCAGACAGCCTTGCGACGCTCACCGAATGAAGCCGACCGAGCCAGACCCTTCCGTGCCCTCCGACGCGCCTGTCCGGCGCGCGGCGCGGAAGAATGGGTTCATGAGGCAGCCGAACAGCCAGGCAGAGGTCCAGCACACGCAGCCCTCCGTGGGCTCCATCGCCGCGCACCGCTCGCACACCGTGGCCGCCACGGTCTCCGACCTGGAGCCGGACATCGACGCCGACCTGGACGCGTACGAGGAGTCGGAGGAGTCCCAGGCCGGCGGCGCCCGGCTCCCGCAGGGCCGCTTCCTGGACCGTGAGCGCAGCTGGCTCGCCTTCAACGAACGGGTGCTCGAACTGGCCGAGGACCCGAACACGCCCCTCCTGGAGCGGGCCAACTTCCTCGCGATCTTCGCCAGCAACCTGGACGAGTTCTTCATGGTCCGCGTCGCCGGTCTCAAGCGCCGCATCGCGACCGGTGTCGCCACCCGCTCCGCCTCGGGCCTCCAGCCCCGCGAGGTGCTGGACATGATCTGGGCCCGCTCACGCGAGCTGATGGCCCGGCACGCCGCCTGCTTCCACGAGGACGTCGCCCCGGCCCTCGCCGAGGAAGGCATCCACCTGGTCCGCTGGAATGAACTGGCCGAGAAGGAACAGGCCCGCCTGTTCACCCTCTTCCGGCACCAGATCTTCCCGGTCCTCACGCCCCTCGCGGTCGACCCGGCCCACCCCTTCCCGTACATCTCGGGCCTCTCCCTGAACCTCGCGGTCGTCGTCCGCAACCCCGTCACGGGCCACCGCCACTTCGCCCGCGTCAAGGTCCCCCCGCTGCTCTCCCGTTTCCTGGAGGCGTCCCCGGGCCGCTACGTCCCCATCGAGGACGTCATCGCCGCGCACCTGGAGGAGCTGTTCCCGGGCATGGAGGTGCTGGAGCACCACACCTTCCGCCTCACCCGCAACGAGGACCTCGAGGTGGAGGAGGACGATGCGGAGAACCTCCTCCAGGCCCTGGAGAAGGAGCTGATGCGGCGGCGCCTGGGACCGCCCGTCCGCCTGGAGGTCGAGGAGTCGGTGGACCGCGAGGTCCTGGACCTCCTGGTGCGCGAGCTCAAGATCGGCGAGGCGGAGGTGTACCCACTCCCCGGCCCCCTGGACCTCACCGGCCTCTTCCGCATCCACAGCCTCGACCGGCCCGAGCTGAAGTACCCGAAGTTCGTCGCCGGCACCCACCGCGACCTCGCCGAGGTGGAGTCCGCGTCCGCGCCGGACATCTTCGCCGCGCTGCGCGGCAAGGACGTCCTGCTGCACCACCCGTACGACTCCTTCTCCACCTCCGTGCAGGCGTTCCTGGAGCAGGCGGCCACCGACCCGGACGTCCTCGCGATCAAGCAGACGCTGTACCGGACGTCCGGCGACTCCCCCATAGTCGACGCGCTCATCGAGGCGGCCGAGGCCGGCAAGCAGGTCCTCGTCCTGGTCGAGATCAAGGCCCGCTTCGACGAGTCCGCCAACATCAAGTGGGCCCGCAAGCTGGAGGAGGCCGGCTGCCACGTCGTCTACGGGCTGGTCGGCCTGAAGACCCACTGCAAGCTCTCCCTCGTCGTACGGCAGGAGGGCGAGACGCTGCGCCGCTACAGCCACGTCGGCACCGGCAACTACCACCCGAAGACGGCCCGCCTCTACGAGGACCTGGGCCTGCTCACCGCGGACCCGCAGGTCGGCGCGGACCTCTCCGACCTGTTCAACCGCCTCTCCGGCTACTCCCGGCGCGAGACCTACCGCCGCCTCCTCGTCGCGCCCAAGTCGCTGCGCGACGGTCTGGTCTCCAGGATCCACAAGGAGATCCAGCACCACCGCGCGGGACGCCCCGCCTACATCCGCATCAAGGCCAACTCGATGGTCGACGAGGCCGTGGTCGACGCCTGCTACCGCGCGTCCCAGGCCGGCGTCCCGGTCGACGTGTGGGTGCGCGGCATCTGCGCGCTGCGCCCGGGCGTGACGGGCCTGTCGGAGAACATCCGGGTCCGTTCCGTCCTCGGCCGCTTCCTCGAGCACTCGCGGGTCTTCGCCTTTGGCAACGGCGGCGAGCCCGAGGTCTGGTTCGGCAGCGCCGACATGATGCACCGCAACCTCGACCGCCGGATAGAGGCCCTGGTACGGGTCACCGACCCGGCCCACCGGGCGGCCCTGAACCGGCTCCTCGAGAACGGCATGTCCGACGGCACCGCCTCCTGGCACCTCGGCCCGGACGGCGAGTGGACCCGGCACGCGACCGACGCGGACGGCCAGCCCCTGCGCAACATCCAGGAGATGCTCATAGACGCCCGGAGGCGCCGGCGTGGCACAGCGACACCTTGATCCGACGGACCCCACGGCGACCGCCGGACCGCCGGCACCCGCGAGCGCGAACCGGGACCCCGGCCCCCGCACCGCCCCGGGCCCGGCCACCAACCCGGGCCCGAGCGCCAATCCGGCCCCAAGCACCGCCCCGGACCCAGGCTCCAATCCGGGCCCAAGCACCAACCCGGGCCCAAGCGTCGCCCCGGCCCCAAGCGTCGCCCCGGCCCCAAGCACCAATCCTGGTCCGGGCCCAAGCGCCAACCGAGGCCGAAACGCCGACGCGGACACGAACGCACTCGCGGACTATCTGCGCGCCCAGGCCACGGAGTTCCTCCGCGCCCTGCGCCGGCACCGGGAATCGGGGGCGGCCACGAACGGCGCGCCTGGACCGGGCCGGGTGGCGGCCCCGCCCGCGGACCACGTGGACGCGGCCCGCGCCCTGCGCCGCGCGGCCCGTCGCATCAGCGGCACCCTGCACACCTTCCAGCCGCTCCTGGACGCCGACTGGGCGGAGGGCATGCGCCCCGAGCTGGCCTGGCTGTCGGGCACGCTGGCGATGGAGCACGCGTACGCGTCCCGCCTGGAACGCCTGCTCCAGGCCCTGCACCGGCTGTCCGGCTCGTCGGCATTCCCGGCACCGCGGCCGGTGGGCCGGGCCGCCGTCACCGCGACCGTGCCGGCCCCCTTGCCCGCGACCGCCCACCCCGCGCCCGCGGACCGCGGCAACCTCACCGTGGGCGCGGCCAAGGCGGGCGCGCTGCTCGACCGTCAGCTGACCCTGGCCCGCACCCGGGCGCACTCCACGGCCCTCCAGGCACTGGGCAGCAGTCGCTTCCACGCGGTGGCGGACAAGGTCGCCTTACTGGCCAGCGAAGTCCCGCTGAGCCACACCGGCCACACGAGCCGTAGCCCCGCCGCCGAAGCCACGCCCGCCGACCTGCGCCCCCTCGCCACCGCCGCGCAGGAGCGCCTCACCGACGCCGTGGCTGCCCTCCCCCTGGTCACCGCGGGAAACCCGTACAACGCCGAGGCGCTCGTCCACGGCCTCTCCCCCGACCCGGCGCCGCACCCCCAGGACGCCCCCTGGCACCAGGTCCGCCTGCTGCTGCGCCTGCACCGCTACGCCCTCGAGGCGCTGGCCTTCGAGGACGCCGGGATCGACGAAAGCAGCAGAAGTAACGGAAGCGAGGGGTGGGAGGGGAGCGAGGGAAGCGCCGGGGACTGCGCGGACGTACGCCTCCTGGCCGCCGGCGAGGCCCTGAACCGGCACCGCGACGCCTCGGAGGCCGCTGCGGCCGCCGCCCAGGCCGCCCGCACACCGCGCATCGCCCCGGCGACGGCGTACGCGCTGGGCGTGCTCCACGCCGACCAGCGGCATGAGGTGGAGGCGGCGAGGTACGCGTTCCAGCACAGCTGGCGCAAGGAGCCGATCAGGCTGCCGTAGGAAAACACCGCCCCGCAGGAGGCGCGCGACGTGAGCCCCGCCGACGACACCACCGTCCACGCGGCCGGCTGCGTCCTGTGGCGCCCCGCCCCTGCCACGGCTCCTGCCACGGCCCCTGCCACCACTCCTGCCACCGTCCCCGCCGGGCTGGAGCTCTGCCTCGTCCACCGCCCGAAGTACGACGACTGGTCGCATCCGAAGGGCAAGCTCAAGCCCGGCGAGGACCCGCTCGCGGGCGCCCTGCGCGAGGTCGCGGAGGAGACGGGGTACGCGGCCGCGCCGGGCGCGGAGCTGCCCACCGTGCGCTATCTCGCGAACGGCCGCCCCAAGGAGGTCCGCTACTGGGCGGCGGCGGCCACCACCGGCGCCTTCGCCCCGTCCGACGAGGTCGACCGCATCCTGTGGCTGGCGCCGGCGGCGGCCCGCGCGCGCCTCACCCAGCCGCGCGACCGGGACCTCGTCGACGCCCTGCTCGCGACGCGTCCGCCCGGAACCACTCCGTGTCCTTGACGTAAGCGTTCCGTGACCTCACCGCACCGTCCACAGGGGTTCACCCCGCGTTCATTTACGCCCTTCGGCGGCTTCACCTGTTCTGCCTAATTTCGGCCTTACCCGATACGGGGCGCATCTCGAAAACGCGTCCGTATCGCCCAGTACTGCTCGTCTTCAACGCCACTCCTCGCACGCCGCCGAATTCAGGACGGCGGCTCCTGGAAGGAACTCCCTCAGTGAAGCTTCAGCGCATGAACCGGCGGGCCCTCGCTCTCGGTGCTCTCGCCGTCTCCGGCGCCCTGGCCCTCACGGCGTGCGGCTCCGACGACACCGGCGGCAACAGCAGCGGTGGTGACTCCAGCGCCGCCGCCAACAGCAACATCAAGTGCGAGGACGCCAAGGGCCAGCTCCAGGCCTCCGGCTCCTCCGCCCAGAAGAACGCGATCGACGCCTGGGTCAAGCAGTACGTCGCGGCGTGCAACGGCGTGCAGATCAACTACAACCCGACCGGCTCCGGCGCGGGCATCACCGCGTTCACGCAGGGCCAGACCGCGTTCGCCGGTTCGGACTCCGCGCTCAAGCCCGAGGAGATCGAGGCCTCGAAGAAGGTCTGCACCGACGGTCAGGCCATCGACCTGCCGATGGTCGGCGGCCCGATCGCGGTCGGCTTCAACGTCACGGGCGTCGACACCCTCGTCCTGGACGCCCCGACGCTCGCCAAGATCTTCGACAGCAAGATCACCAACTGGAACGACGAGGCGATCGCGAAGCTCAACCCCGACGCCAAGCTTCCCGACCTGAAGATCCAGGCCTTCCACCGCTCGGACGAGTCCGGCACCACGGACAACTTCACCAAGTACCTGAAGGCCGCCGCGCCCGGCGACTGGAAGTACGAGGGCGGCAAGTCCTGGGAGGCCAAGGGCGGCCAGTCCGCGCAGGGCTCCTCCGGTCTGGCCGGCCAGGTGAAGCAGACGCCCGGCGCCATCTCGTACTTCGAGCTGTCCTACGCCAAGGACGGCATCAACACCGTCGACGTCAAGACCGCGGCCGCCGAGCCGGTCAAGGCCACCGTCGAGAACGCCACCGCCGCCATCGGCGCGGCGAAGGTCGTCGGCACCGGCAAGGACCTCGCGCTGGAGCTGGACTACACCCCGGACGCCGACGGCGCCTACCCGATCGTCCTCGTGACGTACGAGATCGCCTGCGACAAGGGCAACAAGGCGGAGTCCCTGCCCGCCACCAAGTCCTTCCTGAACTACATCGCCTCGGAGGACGGCCAGGGCCTGCTGGCGGACGCCGGCTACGCCCCGATGCCCACCGAGATCATCACCAAGGTCCGCGAGACCATCTCGGGCCTGAGCTGACCCGAGTGCGGTCCGGCCCCCGCGCGGGGCCGGACCGCACCGTCCGGTGCACCGCCGCCAGGGGCCCCCGACCGGGGCTCCGCCCGAGCCGCCGACCACGACGGCTCCGCAGACCGGAGAACCCGATGGACATCACCACGGACACCCAGAAGCAGACACCCTCCCCCACGCCCCAGCCGCCCACCACCGGGGACAAGCCCGCCACCCGCGGCGTCACCCGGCCCGGCGACCGGATCTTCGTCGGGCTCTCCCGCGGGTCCGGCATCCTCGTGCTGGTCATCATGGCCGCCATCGCGGCCTTCCTCACCTACCGCGCCTCCCTCGCCATCAGCGAGGACGAGGCGAACTTCTTCACCAGCTTCGAATGGAACCCGACGGGCATACCGCCGGAGTTCGGCATCGCGGTCCTGGCCTTCGGCACCGTCGTGTCGTCGATCATCGCCATGGCCATCGCGGTCCCGGTCTCGGTCGGCATCGCCCTGTTCATCACGCACTACGCGCCGCGCAAGCTGGGCGGTCTGATCGGCTACGTGATCGACCTGCTCGCCGCCGTGCCCTCGATCGTCTACGGCCTGTGGGGCGCCCTCGTCCTCGTGCCGCACCTGGACGGTCTCTACGGCTGGCTCGACCAGTACCTCGGCTGGACCGGGATCTTCGAGTGGAACGGCGGCGCGGGGCGCTCGCTGTTCACCGTGGGCATCCTGCTCGCGATCATGATCCTGCCGATCATCACCAACGTCTCCCGTGAGGTCTTCCGGCAGGTCCCGCGCATGCACGAGGAGGCCGCGCTGGCCCTCGGCGCCACGCGCTGGGAGGTCATCCGGATGTCCGTGATCCCCTTCGGCCGCTCCGGCGTCATCTCCGCCTCGATGCTCGGCCTCGGGCGCGCGCTCGGCGAGACGATGGCCGTGGCCATGGTGCTCTCCCCGACCTTCGACATCACCCCCAGCCTGCTGGACCCGGGCGGCGGCACCTTCGCCCAGAACATCGCCAGCAAGTTCAACGAGGCCACCCCGATGGGCCGCGACGCGCTGATCGCCTCCGGTCTCGTCCTGTTCGTCATCACCCTGCTGGTCAACGGCGCGGCCCGGCTGATCATCGCCCGCCGCAAGGAGTACTCGGGGGCCAACGCATGAGCCACGCAACCCTTACCCCCAAGAGCCGCAGCTCCCTGCGCGCCGCCACCCTGCCCAAGTGGTTCCCCTGGGCCGTCGCGGCCGGCTCGGTCGCCCTCGGCCTCGGCATCAGCGCCGCCGCCGGGCTGAACAGCAGCATCCAGTGGGCCCTGATCGCCGCGGTCCTCTTCGTCGGCGGCTCGTACGGCATCTCGGCGCGCGTCGAGGGCGGGCGGCAGGCCAAGGACCGGGTGGCGACCAGCATGGTGTGGGTCGCCTTCCTGCTGGCCCTCATCCCGCTGCTCTCCCTGATCTGGGAGACCGTGAAGCAGGGCGTGAAGGTCCTCGACGGCTACTTCCTGACCCACTCGATGGGCGTGGTCGCCGACAGCGAGCCCGGCGGTGGCATCTACCACGCCATCCTCGGCACCCTGGAGCAGGTCGGCCTCGCCACCCTGTTCTCCGTGCCAATCGGCGTGCTCACCGCGATCTACCTCGTCGAGTACGGGCGCGGCCGGCTCGCCAAGGCCGTCACCTTCTTCGTGGACGTCATGACGGGCATCCCGTCGATCGTCGCGGGCCTGTTCGTGCTCAGCCTGTGGGTCCTGATCCTGGACATGGGGCCGTCCGGCGTCGCCGGCTCGTTCGCCCTGTGCATCCTGATGATCCCCGTGGTCGTCCGCTCCACCGAGGAGATGCTCAAGCTCGTCCCGAACGAGCTGCGCGAGGCGTCCCTGGCCCTGGGCGTGCCGAAGTGGCGCACGATCCTCAAGGTGGTCCTGCCGACCTCGCTCGGCGGCATCGTCACCGGCGTCATGCTGGCCGTCGCCCGCATCACCGGCGAGACGGCCCCCGTACTGCTGCTGGTCTGGGGCACCGACTTCATCAACGCGAATCCGTTCCAGGACCCGCAGGAGTCGCTGCCGATGTACATCTACCTGCAGTACGGCGCGGGCTCCGACGCGGCCTACGACCGTGCCTGGGCGGCGGCCCTGACGCTCATCGCGTTCATCATGATCCTCAACCTCGCGGCCCGCGGCATCGCCCGCTGGAAGGCACCGAAGACGGGTCGCTGACGCGACCGACGCAGAACAGTCAGCGACTCGGACCGAAAGAAGCAGTGATTTCCATGGCCAAGCGCATAGATGTCAGCGGCCTCAACGCCTACTACAGCTCCTTCCTCGCCATCGAGGACATCTCGATGACCGTCGAGCCCCGCTCCGTGACGGCCTTCATCGGCCCCTCCGGCTGCGGCAAGTCCACCTTCCTGCGCACGCTCAACCGCATGCACGAGGTCACGCCGGGCGGCCGCGTCGACGGCAAGGTCATGCTGGACGACGAGAACCTCTACGGCACGGGCATCGACCCGGTGGCGGTGCGCCGCGAGGTCGGCATGGTCTTCCAGCGCCCGAACCCGTTCCCGACGATGTCGGTCTACGACAACGTGGCGGCGGGCCTGCGCCTGAACGGCAAGTACAAGAAGTCCCAGCTGGACGACGTCGTCGAGAAGTCGCTGCGGGGCGCCAACCTCTGGAACGAGGTCAAGGACCGCCTGAACAAGCCCGGCTCCGGCCTCTCCGGCGGCCAGCAGCAGCGCCTGTGCATCGCGCGGGCGATCGCCGTCGAGCCGAACGTCCTGCTCATGGACGAGCCCTGCTCCGCCCTCGACCCGATCTCCACCCTCGCGATCGAGGACCTGATCGGCGAGCTGAAGGAGCGCTTCACGATCGTCATCGTGACGCACAACATGCAGCAGGCGGCGCGCGTCTCCGACCGTACGGCGTTCTTCAACCTGGCGGCCGTCGGCCAGCCCGGCAAGCTGATCGAGATCGACGAGACGGAGCGCATCTTCTCCAACCCGTCGGTCCAGGCCACCGAGGACTACATCTCGGGCCGCTTCGGCTAGGCCGATCCGATCCCCTCGCGGTGCTGCATGGCGGTGCCACCGCGAGGAGCACAAGGGCCCGCCCCCGAGAACGGGGGCGGGCCCATCGCCGTACGGGGCATCGCCGTACAGGGCATCGCGTACAGAGCATCGCCGTACAGGGCGGGAAGTGCTGCTACAGGAACGCCAGGTTCACGAGCCAGAACGACACCGCGGCCACCACCGCGGCGGCCGGCATCGTGATGAACCACCCCATGATGATGTTCTTGGCGACGCCCCACCGCACGGCGTTCACCCGCTTCGTGGCACCCACACCCATGATCGCCGAAGTGATCACGTGCGTCGTCGAGATCGGCGCGTGGAACACGAACGCCGACCCGAACATGATCGCCGCCCCCGTCGTCTCCGCGGCGAACCCCTGCGGCGGGTCCAGCTCGATGATCTTCCGTCCCAGCGTCCGCATGATCCGCCAGCCACCCGCGTACGTCCCGAGCGACAGCATCAGCGCACAGGCGAGCTTCACCCACACCGGAATGGGATCGCTGTAGTCCTCGACATCGGCGATGACCAGCGCCATCACCACGATGCCCATCGTCTTCTGCGCGTCCTGCAGACCGTGCCCCAGCGCCATGGCCGCCGCCGACACCGTCTGCGCGATACGGAAGCCGCGCTTCGCCTTGTGCGGATTGGACCGCCGGAACATCCACAGGATCGCGGTCATCACCAGGTAACCGACGCCCAGACCGATCACCGGCGACACGAACATGGGGATGACGACCTTGTCGACGACCCCGTGCCAGTACACGGCCGAACCGCCGGCCAGCGCCGCCCCGACCAGGCCGCCGAACAGGGCGTGCGACGAGGAGGAGGGCAGGCCGAAGTACCAGGTGATGAGATTCCAGACGATCGCGCCCACGAGCGCCGCGAAGAGGATCCCCATCCCCTTCGAGCCCTCGGGGGTCTCGATCAGCCCCTCACTCACGGTCTTGGCGATCCCGGAACCGAGGAACGCACCGGCGAGGTTCATGACGGCGGCCATCGCGAGCGCCGCCCGGGGCGTCAGCGCACGCGTCGACACGGACGTCGCGATCGCGTTCGCCGAGTCGTGGAAACCGTTGGTGTAGGTGAAGAAGAGCGCGACCGCGATGGTCACGACCAGAGCGAAGGTGTCCATGAAAGGGTCAGGACTCCTTGACCGCGATGGTCTCCACCGTGTTGGCCACGTGCTCGAAGGCGTCGGCCGCCTCTTCCAGAACGTCCACGATCTGCTTCAGCTTCAGCACCTCGATGGCCTCGTACGTGCCGTTGAAGAGGTGGGCGAGCAGCTTGCGGTGCACCTGGTCGGCCTGGTTCTCCAGCCGGTTGACCTCGATCCAGTACTCGGTGAGGTTGTCCATGGTGCGCAGGTTCGGCATGGCCTCGGCGGTCAGCTCGGCGGCCCGTGACAGCACCTCGATCTGCTGCTCGACGCCCTTGGGCAGCTCCTCGACGTTGTAGAGGACGACCAGGTCGACGGCCTCCTCCATGAAGTCCATGATGTCGTCGAGGGACGAGGCGAGGTTGTAGATGTCCTCGCGGTCGAAGGGCGTGATGAACGAGGAGTTCAGCTGGTGGAAGATCGCGTGCGTGGCGTCGTCACCCGCGTGTTCGGCGGCCCGCATACGCTCTGCGATCTCGGCCCGGGCGGATGCGTCCGCCCCGAGCAGTTCCATCAGGAGCTTGGAGCCCGTGACGATGTTGTCCGCGGAGGCGGCGAACATGTCGTAGAAGCTCGTCTCCCTGGGGGTCAGACGAAAGCGCACGTGGGGTCCTCGGGGTGCATCGGTTTCGGTCAGGCTGATGCTAGGCGCATCATCCAGCCACTGCTAACGGGCCGTCCTCCAGTGTCGCCCATCGGGCACGGTGATGAGCAGGGGGGCGACGTCCGGGCTCCGGCTAGGGCCCCATACCCACGAAAGTTCGTTACCATATACCCGCCAGGGGTATATGTCTGCTATCCGCCGAATCCCCGGATCCCCGCCTCGGATCCCTTGGATCCCCGCCCACCCGACACCAGGAGGACGCGATGACGACCACCGAGGCCGGCGCAGGTGCGCCCTCCCCCACCGTGGACCAGGTCGAGACGGACGGCACGGACATCGTGACCGACCACGACCGCGGGGTGCACGGGTACCACAAACAGAAGGACGAGCACCTCAAGCGCCTGCGCCGCATCGAGGGCCAGATCCGCGGCCTTCAGCGCATGGTCGACGAGGACGTCTACTGCATCGACATACTCACCCAGGTCTCCGCCTCCACGAAGGCCCTTCAGTCCTTCGCACTGCAACTGCTCGAGGAGCACCTGCGCCACTGCGTCGCCGACGCGGCCGTCAAGGGCGGCACCGAGATCGACGCGAAGGTCGAGGAGGCCACGAAGGCCATCGGCCGCCTGCTGCGCACCTGATCTCCTACGGATCGCACCCGCCACCGCCGGATCGGCCCCGCGCCGCTACTGGCCGGATCCGGCCCCACGCTCCTCGGCCACGCGCAGCACCCGGTCGATGCTCTCCAGGCTGAGCCGCTCCCGGGCGGCCGACGCCGCGATGATCAGCTCGCCGCACAGCTCGATCTCGGCGAGGGCCACGTGGTCCTGAACCGCCGTACCGCCGACCGGAGCCACACGCGTCACCTCGTCTCTGCCGTCACCGACTTCCTAGAGTAGGGAGCGGCCTACACACCGCGCATGGCACGGAAGGGCTAGTTCTTGTCGTCCGCCTCACCCGGCTCCGCCGCGATCTTGCCGGCGTAGATGTCCTCGTCCTCGGGCAGCCGTACGCGGACGGCGGCGCCGAAGTCGTACAGCAGCGTCGTCGAGGCGACGGCCACGGTGCCCTCGTCACGCCCGTTGGAGAAGCTGAAGCGGTGCCGGACCTTGCGGATACGGCCCTCGTCGTCGAGGTAGGCGTCGAAGGGCACCTCGGCGGTGGCGAACCCCTCGGCCGCCGCGGCCAGCGCCTTCTTGTTCCCGCCGGAGGCGTCCCGCGCCGCCCGCGCGAGGTCGGCGGTCCCCCGGTAGTGCCGCACCTCGGTGCCGGCCAGCTCCGTACGCCCCACGAACGTGGCCGTCCGCGTGCCGCGCAGCACCTCGGCGGCGGCGAACGGGTCCGTCGCCCCGCCGGTCACCAGGTTCCCGTCGGACAGCGAGGCGGTCTCCACCCGCACCCACTTGTCCTCCGGCACACCGGCCCCACGGTTCTTCATGAACAACGCCCCCGGCGCGAGCAGTTCGGTGATCGGCCGGTGCTCGCTCGTCCCCGCCGGGTCCTGGGGCAGCCGCACCTTCAGCCGCCCGAGCCGCCCCTCGAAGTCGTACACGCCCTCGCCCCGGATGGTCACCCGCGTCCCGCCACTGGCCATCTCCATCGCCGTACGCGCCTTGGCGCTCCCGGCGGCCACCAGCCGGTCGGCGGCCCGGTGCAGCACGGCGACCGGATCGCCGGCGTCCGCTCCCTGCACGGCGGCGCCCTGCCCGGAGCACCCGGCACCGGCCAGACAGACGCAGACCACACCGCCGGCGAGGGCAGGACCAAGACCGCCGCCCGTCCTCCAACCCCGCCGCTCCCGCTCCCGCCCGACCATCGCCACCTGCTATCCCAAGCCGTCTCGCCCGTTGTGGACCCCCTGCCGTTCCGGTTAACGAGGGGCAGGTTGCCCCGGTAACGTTGTGGGCGTGGCGCAGCAGGACGGACTCGAAGCCTCCGGGGACGGCCCGGAACACCTCACGACAACGGTCGAACAAGGCCCCTTCTGCCTGGCCCGCTGCACCTGCGGCTGGCGAGGCCCGGCCCGCAGAGCCAGAAGCCAGGCCCGCACAGACGCAGCAACCCACACAACGCCGTAACCAACCAACGCCACCGCCGGCCCGGTGTAGCCGCGGGCAGTCGTGCCGCTGGGGCGGCACGGCTGGGCGCAGGCGGCACCCGGCCAGCGCCGGCCCGCGTCCCCACCCCCCGGCCCGGTGTAGCCGCGGGCAGTCGTGCCGCTGGGGCGGCACGGCTGGGCGCAGGCGGCACCCGGCCAGCGCCGGCTCGCGTCCCCACCCCCGGCCCGCCCCCACTCCGCGCACCGATGCACCGATGCACCGATGCACCCACAAGGAGCACCCCCGGGAACCCCTCACCCCCACACCCCGTCTCCTCCCACGACCCCCCACGGGACGCGGAGGCGACATGCACCGGCGCACATTCCTCAGCGGCACCACAGCCGCCGCCCTAGCGGCAACCACAGCCGCCTGCACGGGCAAAGACACAGCCACCGAAACCGGCAAGGGCCCAGCACCCGACACCGCCACCGACACCGCCAAGGGCCAAACAACCGGCACTCGCACGCGCACCAGCACCACCCCCGGCAAAACCCCCGCCCCCGCCACCTGGACCGCCCTGGCCAAGTCCCTCGACGGCCCCCTGCTCCGTCCCGGCGACCACGCCTGGAAAACGGCCCACCAGCTCTACAACACCCGCTTCGACACCCTCAAACCCACCGCCGTCGCCTACGCCGCCCACCCCGACGACATCCGCACCGCCCTCTCCTACGCCCGCGCCCACCACATCCCCGTGGCCATCCGCAACGGCGGCCACTCCTACGCCGGCTGGTCCTCCGGCGACGGCCGTCTGATCATCGACGTCTCCAAGCTCAACCGCGTCCGGGCAAGCGCCGGCGAGGCGGTCGTAGGCGCCGGCGCCAAGCTGATCGACGTCTACCGCGCCCTCGCCGCGAAGGGCGTGACCGTCCCGGCCGGCTCCTGCCCCACCGTCGGCGTCTCCGGCCTCACCCTCGGCGGCGGCCACGGCGTCGTCTCGCGCGCGTACGGCCTGACCTGCGACAGCCTCACCCAGGCCACCCTGATCACGGCGGACGGCAAGGAACTCACCGCCAACGCCACCGACCACAAGGACCTCTTCTGGGCCCTGCGCGGCGCGGGCAACGCCAACTTCGGGATCGTCACGGAGTTCCGCTTCCGCACCCACCCCGCCCCCCGGGCCGTGTCGGCGTACCTGACCTGGCCCTGGCGCAAGGCCGCCGCGGTCGTCCGCGCCTGGCAGGAGTGGGGTCCGGACCAGCCCGACGAGATCTGGTCCTCGCTCCACCTGGCGGCCGCCCCCGGCCGTACCCCCACCGTCTCGGTCGCCGCGTTCTCCCTGGGCACCTACGGCGAGCTCCAGAACGCCGTCGACCGTCTCGCCGACCGCATCGGCTCGCCCGCGAGCAACGTCTCCCTCAAGCGCCGTACGTACGAGGAGTCGATGGAGATGTACGCCGGCTGCTCGTCGTTCTCCACCGACGCCGGCTGCCACCTCCCCGGCGGCACCCCGGGGCACTCGCCGCGGGGCTCGCTGGGCCGCGAGACGTACGCGGCCCGCTCGGACTTCTTCGACCGCTCGATCCCGTCGGCCGGCGTCGGGGCGCTGCTCTCCCAGCTCACCTCGGTGCGCGGCGGCGCCGGCAGCATCGCGTTCACGGCGCTGGGCGGAGCGGTGAACCGCGTCTCCCCGACGGCCACCGCGTTCGTGCACCGGCGGTCGCGGATGCTGGCCCAGTACCTCGTCTCGTGGCGTCCGGGCTCGAGCGGAACGGCGGCCCAGTCGTGGCTGGATTCCGCCCACGGAGCGATGCGCCCGCACGCCTCGGGCGCCGCCTACCAGAACTACACGGACGCGACCCTGACGAACTGGCGGAAGGCCTACTACGGAGACGCGGCCCCGCGTCTGGTGAAACTAAAGCACCAGTACGACCCGGACCGCGTCTTCACCCACCCACAGGCGCTGTAGAACCTGGCAACCCGGCCGAGGCCTACGCGGCGAGATCCCGCTCGCCAGCCGTCTCGGCGCCTTCCTTGCGCGCCCCCGGAATCACGGCGCCGCGCCCGGCGGCACCGTCCCGTCCTCGCGCGCTGACCAGCCACCCCACCCGGGGCGAGCGCTCGATGGCCCGGGTCAGCGGCGTCAGCAGGGCCATGGCGACCGGCGACAGCAGCAGCGCGACCGCCGTACCGAGGGCGAATCCGCCCACGACGTCCGTCGGGTAGTGCACGCCCATGTAGACCCGGGCGAAACCGCCGAAGAGCGCCAGCACGATCGCGACGATCCCGAACTTTCGGTTGGCGACGAACAGGCCGACGGCCAGGGCCATGCAGAGCGTGGCGTGGTCACTCACGAAGGAGAAGTCGTTCTTCCCCTCGACGAGCACTTCGAGCCCCTCGTGGGACTTGAAAGGCCGGGGCCGCTCCACGAAACCCCGTATCGGCACGTTGACCAGTACCGCGACGCCGGCCGCGAGGGGCGCCCACACCAGCGCCGCCACGTTCGAGGCGGCGTCCTCGTCACCTCGCCGCCGCACACCCCACCAGCACCAGAGCACCAGCAGCACGATGGCGAACAGGAGTCCGTACTCACCCACGAACTCCATGACCCGGTCGAACCAGTGCGGGGCGTCCTTGGCCAGGCCGTTGATGTCGTAGAGCAGCTCGACGTCGGGGTTCGACCCGGATTCTGCGAGTCCAGCCATGGTGCTGCGGCCCCTTCGTCATGTCCTCCGGCGCACCGATCGCACGCCTCTTGCGCCACCCCCGTGGTCACCTGTACGCCAACAGGAACGCACGGCCCCCGTTGATACGTTCCACACTCCACTGAATGATCACGCAGACGTTATCGAAGAGAGACACGTCGTCGCAGCTCAGGCCAGGGTTTCACGCTGAGTTCAAACCCTCCCATTCACACCGTGGTGGGCAACGCTTTCGCGCCATCCTCGGTCACCCGGGTCGCCCCGAAGTAGTCGGGGGTGTCGATCGGGTCGAACCGGATCACAGCACCCGGCCGCGGCGCGTCGATCATGTACCCGCCACCGACGTAAATGCCGACATGCCGGATCGCCCGGGAGTTGGTGAGGTCGTCCGAGAAGAACACCAGGTCACCGGGGAGCAGTTCATCACGTCCGGGATGCGCCCCCGCGTTGTACTGATCGTTCGCCACCCGGGGCAGCGTGATCCCCCCACTCTCGTACGCCGCCTTCGTCAGCCCCGAACAGTCGAACCGCCCACCCTGATCGGCCGTCCCGTTCCCACCCCACAGATACAGCGTCCCGAGCTTCTTCTGCGCGTAGGCGATGGCCCCGGCGGCCTGCTCGGAGGGATCGACCCGGGTGGTCGGCGCGGCGAAGCTCTCCGCCAGCGTCGTGATGGTCTTCACGTAGTTCTGGGTCTCCTTGTACGGCGGCACACCTTGGTACCTGATCACCGCGTCGGGACCCGCGTTGTAAGCGGCCAGCATGTTCTCGGTCGGATTCCCGGGCACGCTCTCCACGTACGACGCGAGGGAGCAGTCGTACGAAGCCGCCGACGGAATGGCGTCCTTCGGGTCCCACACGTCCCGGTCCCCGTCCCCGTCCCCGTCGACGCCGTGGATGGCCCACGTCCCGGGAATGAACTGCGCTATGCCCTGCGCCGCCGCCGCGCTCTGCGCCTTCGGGTTGAACCCGCTCTCCTGGTACAGCTGGGAGGCCAGCAGCGCGGGGTTGATGGCGGGGCAGAGATTGCCCCACTCCTGCACGAGCGGCTGGTAGGCCGCGGGCACGGCCCCCTTGGCCAGCTTCTTGGCCCCGCCGCCCGCACCGCCGGCCAGGTTCCCGGCGACGAGGTAGACGCCCACGACGAGCAGCATCACGAAGCCCATCCCGAGGGCACCGGCGACCCCGGCCCCGACCCACATCTTGCGCATGCCCCAACCATCCCCCACGCGCCCGCCGTTCAGTGCCCCTTTCCGGCCATGTCGCCCCTCGCCGAGCCAGGTGTACCTGATTGCCAAGGGCACCCCCTACCCAGGTATGACAGCCGAGTTGGCTCTCAGGTATGTCGAGAAGAGGGGTGATCATCACTTAGCGTCGTGACTCATGAGCACTTCACGGATGCCCCCTCCCTCACCCGGCGCGGCCGCCTCTCGGCCCCCTCGGCCGTCCGTGATCCGGGGCTTCGTGGGTCGCCTGTACGAAGCGGTCACCTTGCTGCCGCGCGGGGCCCTGGCGTTCGGCGCGGCCGCTGCGGGGCGCGGGGACGCCGGCCGCACCCTCCTGCGGGCCGACGCGAGCCCCGGGGAAGGTCGGCAGGAGCCGCTGCGGCCGGGCGGGGCCCGGGTGATGGGGCACGCCGTTCTGACCGTGCTGCTGGGTGCGCTGTCGCTCGTCCTGGCCGCCCTGTTCGTCCTGGCCGTGGCCCGGGGCGCGCTGTACGGCTTCGTGGATCACGGTCCCTACGACACGTCGTGGGGCGGTCCGAGCCGAGCCGGAGCCTGGCTCGCGCACTTCGCCGTCGCCACTCCCGCCGGTTGCGCGGCCTTGGCCGCGATGTACGGCACCGCGGCCCTGCAGAGGCGGACGACCGCACCCCTGCGCGGAGAGCGCAGAGTCCGCTGGGCACTGCCGGCGGCCCTGATATGCGCACTGGCCGGAACGCTGTTCGTCATCGCCTTCGTCCGCCAGCTGCCCTGACCCCCCGTCCAGGCATCCTGGACCACCGCCTCGAAGCCCCGGCCGGGAAGGCCTGCCGCCTTCACCAGACGGTGCACTGCGCAGAAGGGCTCAACGACGCAACCACTCGACAGGTTGCGCTCCAGCCTCATTGCCCGGCGTAACCCCACGTGATACACAGAGTGACCATACGACTCTTTCCATACCGGTCCGCACCACCCTGCCGGGGCCCGGCGCGGACCGGTGGCAAGCTATTCGTACGAAACCCGCCAATCAATGACGCCAAGTCGACATGCGACCGCGCCGTTGTCGGCGACAATGAGGCCTGACCTCTGCACGTCCGCAGAGGGCGCTGGAACTACCCAACAGGGGCGGTGACTTACATGCTCTTTGCGGCCGACGAGGGAGACATCAACACCATCATCGGGGGGATCGCTCCGGACTGGGGCCCCTTCGGCAGCCTGGGCAACGAGGCCAAGGTGATGATCGAGGTGGTGATGGCCGTCGCCATTCTGCTCTGCCTCGGCATCGCCATCTGGGGCGCCGCCAAGCAGCGCATCGGTGCCACCGCGCTCCGCGACACCTTCAGCGCGGAGCAGGGCAAAGGCCTCATCATCGCGGGCCTGACGGGCGTGTTCATCATCGGCTCGCTCGGCACGCTCTTCACCATCGTGTACGGGATGGCCGTGTAGCCCGGCACCAGATCCGTTCCTCCCCCTCCATCCCACCCGCCCGTCGTGCCAACCGGCTGAGGTTGCGTTTCCCTGATGTCGAGTCATAACACCGCGCCCGCGCGGGAACCAGCACGGCTACCGTCGTACTTCTACGACCGGCACGACGTCGAGGGGGCGTACGCGGCATGAGTCTCGGAGACGACCACCAGTCCTCCGGCGGTTACGGCGGCACGGGTCAGACACGGACCCGGCTGCCGGACGGTGACGGCGAGGGGTACGGCGGCCCACGGCGCGGCGGCCGCTCGTCCTCGCGGAGCCTGGTCACGGTGGTCGGCGTCGTCGTCCTGCTCATCGCCGCGATCGCCTTCGCGAACCGTGGAGGAGGCGATTCCGCATCCTCCGACGACGCCGCCGCGGACAAGCCGAAGACCTCGGCAACGGCCCCCTCCGGAACCAAGCCGGTCCAGGCGGGCTTCGCCCACGACGAGCAGGGTGCGCAGAGCGCGGCTGCGAACTACGCGGTGGCTCTGGGTTCTGACGGCATGTTCGACGAGGCCAGACGGCACGCGATCGTAGACACCGTCTACGCGCCCGATGTCGCCGCTGCCCGGCAGGCGGATCTGGACGGCGCGTACTCGAGCCAGAAGTTCCTGGCGAACATCGGCCTGGACAAGAACGGCAAAGCACCGAGCGGTCAGACCTTTGTCTCGCGGGTGATCCCAGTGGGCACCAAAGCCACGGCGTCCACCGCCGACAAGGCCACTGTCGAGGTTTGGTACACCTCGCTCTTCGGACTCTCCGGTGGCGACTCGACCAACCCAGTGACCGAGAGTTGGTACACCACCACGTATCAGCTGACGTGGACCAATGACGACTGGAAGGTCACCGACTTCCAGCAGAAGGACGGACCGGTGCCGGTCGGGCGCGATCAGCGGGCTTCCACGGCCGACGACATGACGAAGGCCGTCGAGGAGTACGGAGGGTTCACGTATGCGCGCTAACCACCGCGTCCTCAAGGTCGCGGCAGCTGTCGCAGCACTACAGGCGTCGACGGTGCTGCTGGCCACCCGCGCGTTCGCCGCACCCACACCGGCTCCTACGGACACCGAGGATCCCTGCGATCTCATCCGCGGCCCCGCCAAGGACTACTGCGAACGAGGCGAAGGCGGCGGCTCCGGCGGAGGTGGTGGTGGGGGAACGCCCGACACCCTCCCCTCCTCCCTCGACCCCCTCTCCTCCCTCGCCAAGGGCTGTGCGGACGCCGCCGCGTGGACCGTCGACACGCTCAGTGACGCCGTGAAGAACACCGCGGACGTCGACTTCACGAACGGCACGTTCCTCAAGCAGTACGCCGTCGTGTTCGCGGCGTCGACGATCCTCACCCTGATCCTCTGGCTGCTGGCGGTCGCCAAGCGCGCCGTCCGGGGCGTGCCCCTCACCACCGCGCTCTCCGAAGCGGTCGGGTTCCTGTGGCTCACCGTGCTGGCGTCGGCCTTCACCCCGCTGATCCTCTACACGGTCGTGTCCGCCACCGACGCGGTGACCGACGTCCTGGCCAAGGGCACCGGGGACCAGACGGACACGTTCTTCGGCACGTTCTCCCAGGCGCTGGAGCAGGGTGACGACATCGGCGGCGGGCCGATCATGCTGATCCTGGTGTCGTTCGTGTCGATCGTCGCCGCCGGAGTCCTCTACCTGGAGCTGTATCTGCGGGCCGTCCTGCTCTACGTCGGCGCCCTGCTCGGTGTCGTCGTCTACGCCGGCCTCGTCGACAAGAACCTGTGGGGGCACGTCCGCCGCTGGGCGGGCATCATGATCGCCGTGATCATGGTCAAGCCCGTGATCGTCATCGTCCTGGGCCTCGCGGGCGCGCTGACCACGGAGGAGGGGCCCGACTCCGTCGCCGCGATCGTCTCCGGCCTCGCCATCATCCTGCTCGCGATCTTCGCCTCGGCGATGATCTACCGCTTCGTCCCCGGCTTCGGCGACGAGATCGCGAACGGCCGCAACAACCGCATCATGCAGGGCGCCGAGGGCAAGGCCGCCGCCGTGATGAGCTCCCCGGCGAACCTGGTCGCGCAGGGCATCAGAACCCACAGCACCCGCGGCAACGGCGACGGAGGAGGTGGCGGACAGTCCTCGTCCTCCGCCGCGGCCCGCCCCTCGAACCCCGCCTCCGGCGGAGTCGCCGCGCACAGTTCGCGGCCCTCGGACGGCGGCGGAAATGTCCCCTCCGCCGCACCCGCACCGCGCTCCGGCAGCCCGGTGAACACGCCCCACGCACGCAACACCCGCAACAGCGGCACCAAGAGCACAGGAGGTGACGGGCGTTGACGACCGAGTCCCACGTGTCCCATGCGGTCACGCCCCGCCGTACGTATCTGATCGGCCGCGCCCGGCCGAACGCGATCGTCGGCCGCAACCGCGAGAGCGGTGAGATCGCGCTGATCGTCGCGGGCGCGTTCCTCGGCATGATGTGCGGGCTCCTCGTCCCCGTCCTGACCCTGCGCATCGTGCTGCTCTGCGGCTTCCCGATGCTCGCGCTGGCCGCGGTCTACGTGCCGTACAACCACCGGACGTTCTACCGGTGGTTCGAGATCAACCGCAGCTACAAGCGGACGCTCCGCAACGGCACCACCTACCGTTCCGGCGCCACCGAGGCCGGCACCAGGCTCGACGGCCGGGAGATCGAGGTCGGTCCGCCGCCCGGCATCGGACGCATCTCCTGGCTGGCGGCGCCGTTCGGGCCGGACGAGATCGCCGTGCTGCTGCACGCCGACCGCAAGACCGTGACGGCCGCGATCGAGATCGAGGGGCCCGGCGTCGGCCTGCGCGACTCCGAGGACCAGGAAGCCCTCGTCGACCGCTTCGGCACCCTGCTCAAGCACGTGGCCAACGGCGACGGCTTCGTCACCCGCATCCAGATGCTCGCCCGTACCCTGCCGGCCGACCCCGACGCGCACGCCAAGGACGTCACCCAGCGCGGCGACGACAAGGCCCCGCCGTGGCTCCAGCAGTCGTACGACCAGCTCCAGTCGATGGTGTCCACCAGCAGCGAGCAGCACCGCGCGTATCTCATCGCCTGCATGCACTACAACCGCGAACTGGCCGCCGAAGCACACGCCATGGCCCGCGCCGCCCGGCCGCAGAGCGGACGCAAGCTGGACCGGGACGCCGGTCTCGCGGTCGTGATGGCGCGCGAGCTGACCGACATCTGCTCGCGCCTCCAGGAGGCCGACATCCGCGTACGCCAGCCGCTGGGCCAGGGCCGGCTCGCCTCCCTCATCCACGCCATGTACGACCCGGACCACCCCATCGACCACATCCAGGCGATGACCAAGCGCAACGCCTGGCCTGCCGAGCTGGACGCCATGGAGCCCACCTACCTCCAGGCCAAGACCCGCGAGTCCTCCACCCGCGCGCCCTGGTGCCACGCCACCGCCTGGGTCAAGGAGTGGCCGATGACCCCGGTCGGCGTGAACTTCCTCGCGCCGCTCCTCGTCCACACCCCCGACGTCATCCGCACCGTCGCCGTCACGATGGACCTCGAACCCACCGAGGTCGCCATCGAGCGCATGCTGACCGAGAAGACGAACGACGACGCCGAGGCCTCCCGCGCCGCCAAGATGAACCGGACCGTGGACCCGCGCGACATCGCCGCCCACGGCCGCCTCGACCAGCGCGGCGAGGACCTCGCCAGCGGCGCGGCCGGCGTCAACCTGGTCGGCTACATCACCGTGTCCTCCCGCTCCCCCGAGGCCCTGGCCCGCGACAAGCGGACGATAAGGGCGTCGGCCGGAAAGTCGTACCTGAAACTGGAGTGGTGCGACCGTGAGCACCATCGCGCCTTCGTGAACACTCTTCCGTTCGCCACCGGCATCCGAAGGTAGGGGCTGAGCCTGATGCGGGACCCGCTGTCCGTCCTCACCGACGCCTTCACGTCCTTCCTCTTCGGGAAGGTGGAGACGACCCGCCTCCCCGTCCGCACGTCCACCGGCCAGGCCCAGGCCGTCTACCTGCCGACGGCCGCGCCCGGCCTCGGCGACTCCGGCGTCATCATCGGCCGCGAGGTCTACTCCGGCAAGGGCTACATCTACGACCCCTTCCAGCTGTACGGACAGCAGCTCCCCGCCCCACACTGGCTGGTGCTCGGCGAGTCGGGCAACGGCAAGTCGGCCCTGGAGAAGACGTACGTCCTGCGTCAGCTCCGCTTCCGCGACCGCCAGGTCGTCGTCCTGGACGCCCAGGGCGAGGACGGTGTCGGCGAGTGGAACCTCATCGCCGAGGAGCTGGGCATAACTCCCATCCGGCTCGACCCGATGGCCGCCCTGGACCACGGCATCCGGCTCAACCCCCTGGACCCGGCGATCACGACGACCGGACAGCTGGCGCTCCTGAGGACGATCATCGAGGTCGCCATGGGGCACGGCCTGGACGAGCGCTCCGGCTTCGCCCTCAAGGTCGCGCACGCCTACGTCAACGAGACCATCGTCGAGCGCCAGCCCGTCCTCACCGACATCGTCGAGCGACTCCGCCACCCCGAGCCGGAGTCGGCCGAGGCGATGAACGTCGCCATAGACGACGTACGGGCCTGGGGCCTGGACGTGGCGCTGGTCCTGGACCGGCTCGTCGACGGTGACCTGCGCGGCATGTTCGACGGCCCGACGACGGTCGGCATCGACCTCGACGCCCCTCTCATCGTCTTCGACCTCTCCCACATCGACCGCAACTCCATCGCGATGCCGATCCTCATGGCCATCGTGGGGGTCTGGCTGGAGCACACCTGGATCCGCCCCGACCGGAAGAAGCGCATCTTCCTGGTCGAGGAGGCCTGGCACATCATCAACAGCCCGTTCGTGGCGCAGCTGTTCCAGCGGCTGCTGAAGTTCGGGCGCCGGCTGGGCCTGTCGTTCGTGGCGGTGGTGCACCACCTGTCGGACGTCGTCGACGGCGCGGCCGCCAGAGAGGCCGCGGCCATCCTCAAAATGGCCTCCACCCGCACCATCTACGCCCAGAAGGCCGACGAGGCACGGGCCACGGGACGCGTACTGGGCCTGCCACGCTGGGCGGTGGAGATCATCCCCTCACTGACCCCGGGCATCGCGGTGTGGGACGTCAACGGCAACGTGCAGGTGGTCAAACACCTGATCACCGAGACGGAACGCCCACTGGTCTTCACCGACCGCGCGATGACCGAGTCGTCCGCCGACTTCAACGACGACGCCCTGCGCGCCGCCGAACTGGAGGCGGAGGAACGGGCGGCGGCCTTCATGGAACAGCACATCGGCGACTCCTCCGAATCGACGGTGGCGTAGGACGACGGAGAGGCACCGGACGCATGAGACCGGACGACCGCCGCGACCAGCGGCCGGCCCAGGGCGGCATCCCCGACGGCCTGCTGGTCGGCCTGCTGGCCTTCATCCTCGGCATGACCCTGCTGGTGTGGACGGCGACCGGCCTGTCCGCCCTGTTCGCCCACGGCTCCTGGCCCGCCGGCGTCAGCTTCACCGGCACCCCGCTGGCCATGCGCCACCTGATCGCCGAGCCCCACGACATCCCCGGCGCCTGGCCGGACACCCCGCAGACGGCACTCTCCGGGTACGGGCTGTTCTGGGGGCTGTTCATCGGCCAGCTGATGGTGCTGGTCGTCCTCACCGTGTTCGTGATGGGCACGGTGGCCCGGTGGCGGGCGGTACGGCAGCGACGGCACACGGAGCCGACACCGACGCCGGCACCCGCACCGGCACCGGCACCGGCGGCGCGGGAGACACCGGCCCCGGAGGCACCGGCCCCGGAGGCACCGGTGCACGAGGTACCCGTCCCCAGGGCGCCGCAACAGAACCCGGCTCCGGAAACCGAGCCCTCAGCCTCTGCGGCCAACGGCAAGCGGGTGAGCGGTTGGGAAGCCAACCGCGCCGAAGGCGCCGTGCACTACGCCCCCAGGGAGAGCCGCCACTCCACCGCAGCCGAGGCCCTGCGGGACGCGGAGGGCGCCGCCCTCGTCATCACCTCCAACCCGGCCCTCTGGTCGGACACCAAGGACGCCCGCGCGAAACTCGGCCCCGCCCACCTCTACGACCCGAACCACCTCTGCGACACCCCCGCCCGCTTCCACTGGTCCCCCACCGCGGGCTGCGAGGACAGGCAGACGGCCACGAACAGGGCGGCCGCCCTCCTCGCCCCGGTCCGCCCCACCGCCCGGCTCGACCAGGCGCTCGGCGACACCGCCGAGCTGCTGCTGCGCAGTTACCTGCACGCCGCCGCCATCGACGGCCGCACCATCCGCCACGTCCACCGCTGGTCCCAGGGCCTCCAGATCCAGGACGCCGTCCGGATCCTGCGTACCCACCCCAAGGCCGCCCCAGGGTCCGCGGGCGAACTCGAAGGGTCCCTCACCGCCCACCCCGAACGCCGGGACATGGCCCAGCAGCTGACCGCGAGAGCCCTCGCCGCCCTCTCCACGGTCAATATCCGCGAGGCGTGCACTCCCAACCGAACTGATGCCCTCGCCTTGGATTCCTTCGTGCACGAACAGGGAACCCTTTACGTGGTGGGTGAATCCATTGAGGATCCCCGCACGAGCCCGGGCGCGATGCCGCTGCTCACGGCGCTCGTCTCCAGCGTGGTCGAGCGCGGCCGGCGCATGGCCGAACGGTCATCCTCCGGTCGCCTCGACCCACCAATGACCCTCGTCCTGGACGATGTCGCGGCCGTGGCCCCGCTCCCTCAACTCCCGGAGCTGCTGGCCACCGGGACGGACGTGGGCATGCCGACCCTGGCCCTGCTCCGCTCCCGCGAACAGGGCCGGGCCCGCTGGCCCCACGACGAACTGCCGGTCTAGAGCGCGAAGACCGCTTCAGCGCTCGAGCACGTACTCCAACTCGTAGTCCCCGGGCCCGCCCACCAACGGCACCGTCCGCCCGCTCGGCGCGAACCCCGCCTTGCGGTAGGCCCCCTGCGCCCGCACGTTGTCCGGATGCACGATGAGCCGCATCCGCTCCACCCCGTTCGCCCATGCCCACTCGAGACCGGCGTCGAACAGCGCCTTGGTCAGCCCGCTGCCCCGCCACTCGGACCGTACGAACACACCGACGACGTGCCCCTGCCGCCGCTCCACCGGAAACCCGGCCCAGTCCGTCGTCCCGGCCTCCTCCACCAGCACGGTCAACGTGCCGAGCCACAGCCCGCCGGGCCCCTCGGCGACGATCTGATGCGCCCCTGAGGCCCCCTCGGCGCCCCCGGCCGCCCGCTCCTGCCAGAAGGAGTCCGGCCGCGCCGCCGCGTCCTCGTACGTCTCCAGGTACGCGAGATCCGCGACCGGGTCCCGCAGCGCGCGCAGCCGCAGCTCCTTCACGGCGGGCCACTCGTCGGCGCGTATGGAGCGGATCACGTAGTCACCGGGGACCGAGGCACTCATGGCGGCCACCGTAATACCCGGGTACTACGCCTCTCACCTCATATACGGCCCCCGGAGGGACGCCCACCGGCCCCGGAACCCCGACCATGGTCGGATGGACCACGTGGACCCCGCACAGCCCCTGCCGGAAGACAGGGCGGCCGAACCCCTCACCGAGTACGTCCAGCGCGTCAACCGTCGGGTCCGCGCCTTCGACCGCCGCCGTCCACTCGTGTGGGACCTGCACCTCACCGGCTTCTGGGTGCTGGCCGCCCTGATCGACGCCTCCGGCGGCTGGCGCAACGTCGCCCACGACCCCGGCGTTCCCGTCGGCCTCGTCATCGCGCTCAGCCTCGCCCTCTCCGTGCCCCTCCTCTGGCGCCGCAGCCACCCCCGGGCCGCCCTGATCGTCACGCTGCCCGCGGCCCTGGCGAGCGCCTATTCGGGAGCCGCCCTCCAAGCCGCGCTGCTCCAGCTCCTCCTCGTCCACCACATCGCCCTGCGCCTGCCGCTGCGCAACCTCTGGTGGGCGGTGGCCCTGGCGACCGCCCCGACCTGTGTCACGGTCGTCCGCTACGGGGACGGCGCGGGCTCCTGGAACCAGCAGCTCGGCTCGCAGCTCGTCTCCATCGGCGTGGCCGCCCTCATCGGCATCACCGTACGCACCCGGCGCGACTACACCGAGGCCCTGGAGGACCGCGCCCGCCGCCTGGAGACCGAACGCGACCAGCAGGTCCGGCTCGCGGCGGCCGCCGAACGCGCGCGCATAGCCCGGGAGATGCACGACATCATCGGCCACAACCTCTCCGTCATCACCGGCCTCGCCGACGGCGGCCGCTACGCCGCCGCCAAGTCCCCCGACCGCGCCACGCAGGCCCTCGACGCCATCGGTACCACCAGCCGCCAGGCCCTCGGCGAACTCCGCCGTCTCCTCGACGTCCTGCGCGACGACGACCAGGACGCCGCCGGCAAGGCCGAACTGGCCCCCCAGCCCGCCCTCACCGACCTCGACCGCCTCCTCGACGGCGTCCGCCAGGCCGGCCTCCCCGTCCGTACGAGCGTCAAGGGCAAGGCCGCCCTCCCCGAGGGCCGCCAGCTCACCCTCTACCGCGTCATCCAGGAAGCCCTCACCAACACCCTCAAGCACGCCGGCCCCGACGCCACCGCCCACATCGACCTCTCCTACGAGGCGGGCGGCGCCGTCACCCTCACCGTCAGCGACACCGGACGGGCGGCCCCGTCCCCCGCCCTCACCGGCGGCCGCGGCCTGCCCGGGATGCGCGAGCGAACGTCCCTGTACGGGGGCACACTTGAGGCCGGTCCACGTCCGGCCCCCGAGCGGGGCTGGCGCGTCCGTCTGCACCTACCGGAGGAACCCCCGCAGTGACCACCGTCCTCATAGCCGACGACCAGCCCCTCCAGCGCTTCGGCTTCCGGATGCTCCTGGAGAGCCAGGACGACATGACGGTCGTCGGCGAGGCCGTCAACGGCGCCGAAGCCGCCCGGATGACGGCCGAACTCCACCCCGACGTCGTCCTCATGGACGTCCGGATGCCCGGTCTGGACGGCATCGAGGCGACCCGTCGCATCGTCGCGGACGGGGGCCGCACCCGCGTCCTCATCCTCACGACCTTCGACCTCGACGAGTACGCCTACGCCGGCCTGCGCGCCGGTGCCTCCGGATTCCTCGTCAAGGACGCCCAGCCGGAGGAACTGCTCTCCGGCATCCGCGCGGTGGCCACGGGCGACGCGGTGGTGGCCCCGAGCCTCACCCGCCGCCTCCTCGACGCCTACGTCCACCATCTGCCGGCCGCCACCGGGCCGGACAACTCCCCCGACGCTCCCGATCCGCGCCTGTCCTCGCTCACCGACCGGGAGACCGAGATCCTCCGGGTCATGGGCCAGGGCTGGACCAACACGGAGATGGCGGAGCGCCTCCACCTCGCCGAGTCGACGGTCAAGACCCACGTGGGCCGCATCCTGGCCAAGACGGGCTCGAGGGACCGCGTCCAGGCGGTGATCCTGGCGTACGACACGAAGTTGGTGGGGTAGAACGCAGAAAACCCCGCACCGTTCCCGGTGCGGGGTTTTCTCGCAATGATTGTTCGGCGGCGTCCTACTCTCCCACAGGGTCCCCCCTGCAGTACCATCGGCGCTGTAAGGCTTAGCTTCCGGGTTCGAAATGTAACCGGGCGTTTCCCCTACGCTATGACCACCGAAACACTATGAAACTCTCAACCGCACCATGTGTGGCACATGGGGTTGTTCGTGGTTTCAGAACCAACACAGTGGACGCGAGCAACTGAGGACAAGCCCTCGGCCTATTAGTACCGGTCACCTCCACACCTCACGGTGCTTCCAGATCCGGCCTATCAACCCAGTCGTCTACTGGGAGCCTTAACCCCTCAAAGGGGGTGGGAGTCCTCATCTCGAAGCAGGCTTCCCGCTTAGATGCTTTCAGCGGTTATCCCTCCCGAACGTAGCCAACCAGCCATGCCCTTGGCAGGACAACTGGCACACCAGAGGTTCGTCCGTCCCGGTCCTCTCGTACTAGGGACAGCCCTTCTCAAGACTCCTACGCGCACAGCGGATAGGGACCGAACTGTCTCACGACGTTCTAAACCCAGCTCGCGTACCGCTTTAATGGGCGAACAGCCCAACCCTTGGGACCGACTCCAGCCCCAGGATGCGACGAGCCGACATCGAGGTGCCAAACCATCCCGTCGATATGGACTCTTGGGGAAGATCAGCCTGTTATCCCCGGGGTACCTTTTATCCGTTGAGCGACGGCGCTTCCACAAGCCACCGCCGGATCACTAGTCCCGACTTTCGTCCCTGCTCGACCCGTCGGTCTCACAGTCAAGCTCCCTTGTGCACTTACACTCAACACCTGATTGCCAACCAGGCTGAGGGAACCTTTGGGCGCCTCCGTTACTCTTTAGGAGGCAACCGCCCCAGTTAAACTACCCATCAGACACTGTCCCTGATCCGGATCACGGACCCAGGTTAGACATCCAGCACGACCAGACTGGTATTTCAACGACGACTCCACCCACACTGGCGTGCGAGCTTCAAAGTCTCCCAGCTATCCTACACAAGCCGAACCGAACACCAATATCAAACTGTAGTAAAGGTCCCGGGGTCTTTCCGTCCTGCTGCGCGAAACGAGCATCTTTACTCGTAGTGCAATTTCACCGGGCCTATGGTTGAGACAGTCGAGAAGTCGTTACGCCATTCGTGCAGGTCGGAACTTACCCGACAAGGAATTTCGCTACCTTAGGATGGTTATAGTTACCACCGCCGTTTACTGGCGCTTAAGTTCTCAGCTTCGCCACACCGAAATGTGACTAACCGGTCCCCTTAACGTTCCAGCACCGGGCAGGCGTCAGTCCGTATACATCGCCTTACGGCTTCGCACGGACCTGTGTTTTTAGTAAACAGTCGCTTCTCGCTGGTCTCTGCGGCCACCCCCAGCTCAGAGTGTAAAACTCGTCACCGAGTGTGGCCCCCCTTCTCCCGAAGTTACGGGGGCATTTTGCCGAGTTCCTTAACCATAGTTCACCCGAACGCCTCGGTATTCTCTACCTGACCACCTGAGTCGGTTTAGGGTACGGGCCGCCATGAAACTCGCTAGAGGCTTTTCTCGACAGCATAGGATCATCCACTTCACCACAATCGGCTCGGCATCAGGTCTCACCCACATGCCATCCGGATTTACCTGGATGACGGGCTACACCCTTACCCCGGGACAACCACCGCCCGGGATGGACTACCTTCCTGCGTCACCCCATCACTCACCTACTGCAAGTCTGGTTCGCCGGCTCCACCACTTTCCTTTCCCCGAAGGGTCCGGAACGGCTTCACGGACTTAGCATCGCCTGGTTCGATGTTTGACGCTTCACAGCGGGTACCGGAATATCAACCGGTTATCCATCGACTACGCCTGTCGGCCTCGCCTTAGGTCCCGACTTACCCTGGGCAGATCAGCTTGACCCAGGAACCCTTAGTCAATCGGCGCAAACGTTTCTCACGTTTGTATCGCTACTCATGCCTGCATTCTCACTCGTGAACCGTCCACAACTCGCTTCCGCGGCTGCTTCACCCGGCACACGACGCTCCCCTACCCATCACAGCCGGCGTTGGCCGTATTGCTGCAATGACACGACTTCGGCGGTACGCTTGAGCCCCGCTACATTGTCGGCGCGGAATCACTAGACCAGTGAGCTATTACGCACTCTTTCAAGGGTGGCTGCTTCTAAGCCAACCTCCTGGTTGTCTGTGCGACTCCACATCCTTTCCCACTTAGCGTACGCTTAGGGGCCTTAGTCGATGCTCTGGGCTGTTTCCCTCTCGACCATGGAGCTTATCCCCCACAGTCTCACTGCCGCGCTCTCACTTACCGGCATTCGGAGTTTGGCTAAGGTCAGTAACCCGGTAGGGCCCATCGCCTATCCAGTGCTCTACCTCCGGCAAGAAACACACGACGCTGCACCTAAATGCATTTCGGGGAGAACCAGCTATCACGGAGTTTGATTGGCCTTTCACCCCTAACCACAGGTCATCCCCCAGGTTTTCAACCCTGGTGGGTTCGGTCCTCCACGACCTCTTACAGCCGCTTCAACCTGCCCATGGCTAGATCACTCCGCTTCGGGTCTTGAGCGTGCTACTCAAACGCCCTATTAGGACTCGCTTTCGCTACGGCTTCCCCACCCGGGTTAACCTCGCAACACACCGCAAACTCGCAGGCTCATTCTTCAAAAGGCACGCAGTCACGAGACAAAGAGCAAGCTCTCCGTCCGACGCTCCCACGGCTTGTAGGCACACGGTTTCAGGTACTATTTCACTCCGCTCCCGCGGTACTTTTCACCATTCCCTCACGGTACTATCCGCTATCGGTCACCAGGGAATATTTAGGCTTAGCGGGTGGTCCCGCCAGATTCACACGGGATTTCTCGGGCCCCGTGCTACTTGGGTGTCTCTCAAACGAGCCGCTGATGTTTCGACTACGGGGGTCTTACCCTCTACGCCGGACCTTTCGCATGTCCTTCGCCTACATCAACGGTTTCTGACTCGCCTCACAGCCGGCAGACTGTGAAAGAGAGATCCCACAACCCCGCACACGCAACCCCTGCCGGGTCTCACACGTATACGGTTTGGCCTCATCCGGTTTCGCTCGCCACTACTCCCGGAATCACGGTTGTTTTCTCTTCCTGCGGGTACTGAGATGTTTCACTTCCCCGCGTTCCCTCCACACTGCCTATGTGTTCAGCAGCGGGTGACAGCCCATGACGACTGCCGGGTTTCCCCATTCGGAAACCCCCGGATCAAAGCCTGGTTGACGACTCCCCGGGGACTATCGTGGCCTCCCACGTCCTTCATCGGTTCCTGGTGCCAAGGCATCCACCGTGCGCCCTTAAAAACTTGGCCACAGATGCTCGCGTCCACTGTGCAGTTCTCAAACAACGACCAACCACCCATCACCCTGCCCTCACAGGCAAGTTCACTGGGGCCGGCAACTGAAGGAAAATCATTCCCTCAGATACCCAACAGCGTGCCCGACACCCCTGCCCCTCCCCCACTCGTGTTCCACGCCGAAGCAGTACTAACGAGAAGATCAGGTCAAGTGTGCCGAGTAGTCAACGTTCCACCCATGAGCAACCGTGCAGGACATTTGCCTGCAGTCGGCTATTGCTCCTTAGAAAGGAGGTGATCCAGCCGCACCTTCCGGTACGGCTACCTTGTTACGACTTCGTCCCAATCGCCAGTCCCACCTTCGACAGCTCCCTCCCACAAGGGGTTGGGCCACCGGCTTCGGGTGTTACCGACTTTCGTGACGTGACGGGCGGTGTGTACAAGGCCCGGGAACGTATTCACCGCAGCAATGCTGATCTGCGATTACTAGCGACTCCGACTTCATGGGGTCGAGTTGCAGACCCCAATCCGAACTGAGACCGGCTTTTTGAGATTCGCTCCACCTTGCGGTATCGCAGCTCATTGTACCGGCCATTGTAGCACGTGTGCAGCCCAAGACATAAGGGGCATGATGACTTGACGTCGTCCCCACCTTCCTCCGAGTTGACCCCGGCGGTCTCCCGTGAGTCCCCAACACCCCGAAGGGCTTGCTGGCAACACGGGACAAGGGTTGCGCTCGTTGCGGGACTTAACCCAACATCTCACGACACGAGCTGACGACAGCCATGCACCACCTGTACACCGACCACAAGGGGGCGCCTGTCTCCAGACGTTTCCGGTGTATGTCAAGCCTTGGTAAGGTTCTTCGCGTTGCGTCGAATTAAGCCACATGCTCCGCCGCTTGTGCGGGCCCCCGTCAATTCCTTTGAGTTTTAGCCTTGCGGCCGTACTCCCCAGGCGGGGCACTTAATGCGTTAGCTGCGGCACGGACAACGTGGAATGTTGCCCACACCTAGTGCCCACCGTTTACGGCGTGGACTACCAGGGTATCTAATCCTGTTCGCTCCCCACGCTTTCGCTCCTCAGCGTCAGTATCGGCCCAGAGATCCGCCTTCGCCACCGGTGTTCCTCCTGATATCTGCGCATTTCACCGCTACACCAGGAATTCCGATCTCCCCTACCGAACTCTAGCCTGCCCGTATCGACTGCAGACCCGGGGTTAAGCCCCGGGCTTTCACAACCGACGTGACAAGCCGCCTACGAGCTCTTTACGCCCAATAATTCCGGACAACGCTTGCGCCCTACGTATTACCGCGGCTGCTGGCACGTAGTTAGCCGGCGCTTCTTCTGCAGGTACCGTCACTTTCGCTTCTTCCCTGCTGAAAGAGGTTTACAACCCGAAGGCCGTCATCCCTCACGCGGCGTCGCTGCATCAGGCTTTCGCCCATTGTGCAATATTCCCCACTGCTGCCTCCCGTAGGAGTCTGGGCCGTGTCTCAGTCCCAGTGTGGCCGGTCGCCCTCTCAGGCCGGCTACCCGTCGTCGCCTTGGTGAGCCATTACCTCACCAACAAGCTGATAGGCCGCGGGCTCATCCTGCACCGCCGGAGCTTTCGAACCTCGCAGATGCCTACGAGGGTCAGTATCCGGTATTAGACCCCGTTTCCAGGGCTTGTCCCAGAGTGCAGGGCAGATTGCCCACGTGTTACTCACCCGTTCGCCACTAATCCCCACCGAAGTGGTTCATCGTTCGACTTGCATGTGTTAAGCACGCCGCCAGCGTTCGTCCTGAGCCAGGATCAAACTCTCCGTGAATGCTTTACATCACGGGAGCGGAACAGTCGGAGGAATAATCCGACCGTTCACAGCGTCCTCGCTGTTGTGTTACTTCAAAGGAACCTCAACCCGATCAGAAGAACCGATCAGGTCGGGGTATCAACATATCTGGCGTTGACTTTTGGCACGCTGTTGAGTTCTCAAGGAACGGACGCTTCCTTTGTACTCACCTGAGAGACTCTCTCGGGCTTTCCTCCGGGCGCTTCCCTTCGGTCTTGCGTTTCCGACTCTATCAGATCTTTCCGACCCGATTTCCTCGGTGCTTTCCAGGTTCCCGCTTTCGCGTTTCCCTTTCCGGCGACTCCGACTCTATCAGATCCTTTCGGGCTCTGATTCCCCGTCAGAAGGGGTTGTCTCCGCGGCCGTTGGGCCGTTTCGACGTCTCAAACCTTAGCGGACCCTCTCGGCGATTCCCAATCGGGGTCGATCGGGCCGACGAGTACCAAGCGGAATTGAATTCGGACACACCGAAGTCATTCCCACTGGGGGATCATGCTGGTGGTTTGGGTGCCGCTGATGCGGCGGGAGGTGCTACCGCAGAACCGTTACGGTCCCGTGGCAACCCGGAGAACATTACGGATCCCGTAGGGGGCTGTCAAGCGTCGCTGTCAAGATCTTTAATCGAGGTCGCTGAGCCGGCCGCCGGCGTCAGGTTGTGCGTGCTCCACCCTGCGCAGGAGACGGGTGAGCACCTCGCCGAGCGCGGTCCGGTCGTCCGCGGAGAGGTCCTGGAGCAGGTCCTCCTCGAAGACGGTGGCGAGGCGCATTGCCTCCAGCCACTTCTGGCGCCCGTCCGCCGTCAGCGCGACGATCACACGGACCCGGTTGGACTCGTCGCGCTCCCGGGTGACCAGGCCCTCCGTCACCATGCGGTCGATGCGGTGGGTCATCGCGGCCGGCGTCAGGCCGAGGCGCTTGGCGAGGTCGCCGGGGCCCAGCCGGTAGGGGGCGCCGGAGAGGACGAGCGCCTTGAGCACCTCCCAGTCCGTGTTGCTGATGCCCAACTCGGCGGTCTGCCGGCCGTACGCGACGTTCATACGGCGGTTGAGGCGGGAGAGTGCCGAGACGATCTTCTCGACCTGGGGGTCGAGGTCCTGGAACTCGCGCTGGTAGGCGGCGATCTGCTCTTCGAGTGTCGGCTCGCCGGCGCCGGAGGTGTCGCCCATGGCCGCAGTATGGCACGCAGCTCCTTTGCCTTGAAGTCCTTCGGTATGTACTCTTTACCTTCGAACTTTAGCTTCTAAGTCTTCAGCTCTAACGGCTGTAGCGACCGATCCCGAGAGATCAAGAGAGGGTGAACGTGACCAGGGCAATGGGCGCGGCGATGCGCCGGATCCACGTGGGCAACGCACTCAGCGCGTTCGGACTCGGCTTCACCGTCCCCTATCTGTATGTCTATGTGGCGCAGGTACGGGGACTGGGTTCTGTCACGGCGGGCCTCGTGCTCGCCGTCTTCGCCGTGGCCGCGCTGATCGTGCTGCCGTTCGCCGGGCGTGCCATCGTCCGGCGGGGTCCGCTGCCGGTGCTGCTCGTCGCCCTGGTCACCGCCGCGCTCGGCGCGCTGAGCCTCGGGCTGTCCGCCTCGGCGGGCACCGTGCTGATCTCCGCCGCCGCGTTGGGTGCCGGGCAGGCCGTGATGCAGCCGGCGCTCGCGACGATGATCGTGGACTGCTCCTCGTCGGAGACCCGGTCCCGGGCGTTCGCGACGCAGTTCTTCCTGCAGAACCTGGGGCTCGGCGTCGGCGGGCTCATCGGTGGTCATCTGGTCGACACCACGAGCGCCTCGTCCTTCACGCTGCTGTTCGCGATCGAGGCGGCGATGTTCCTGGTGCTCGTCGCCGTCATGGCGACCGTGCGGGCGCCGCGCGCGCCGCGGCTCGAGGAGGCGCCGGGGCAGAACGCCGGCGGCGGAAGCTGGAAGCAGCTCCTCGGCAACCGGGCCATGGTGCAGCTGTGCGTGCTGGGCTTCGTGCTGTTCTTCGCCTGCTACGGGCAGTTCGAGTCGGGGCTGAGCGCGTACGGCGTCGAGGCGGCCGGGATCTCCACGTCCGCGCTGGGGACCGCGCTGGCCGCGAACACGCTGGTGATCGTGGTCGCGCAGTTCGCGGTGCTGAAGTTCGTGGAGCGGCGCAAGCGGTCACGGGTGATCGCCTCCGTGGGGCTGATCTGGGCCTTCGCGTGGGCCGTGGCCGGGTACGCCGGGCTGGGGCACGGCAGCCAGACGATGGCGACGGCCGCGTTCATCTCGACGTACGCGCTGTTCGGGCTGGGTGAGGCGATGCTGTCGCCGACGCTGGCGCCGCTGGTGGCGGATCTGGCGCCGACCGGTCTCGCCGGGCAGTACAACTCCGCCTTCGCCCTGGTGAAGCAGCTCGCGCTGGCGATCGGACCCGCGGTGGGCGGGCCGCTCGGGGCTTCGCTGCACGCGCCGTACATCGTGGCGTTCCTGCTGTTCTCGCTGGGCATCACGGTGCTGGCGGTGCGGCTGGGGCGGCAGCTCACGGACGTACAGAACCAGCCGTCGCTCGGCAGGAGCCGGGTGGTCACGCAGGGCGGGGCGCCGGTCGAGGCGGTGGCTGCCGCGGAGGCGTGAGCCGGGCCGGGGTGGGGACGGCGGGTTGCTGCCGACCGCCCCGGCTCACGGCTTCTGCAGGACGAACTCGCACCAGACCGCCTTGCCGCCCCCGGGTGTGCGCCGGGACCCCCAGTTGGAGGCGATCGTGGCGACGATGGCGATGCCCCGGCCGGACTCGTCCACCGGTTCCGCGCGGCGGCGCCGGGGCAGGTGGTCGTCCCCGTCGGTCACCTCGATGATCAGGCGGCGGTCGGTGCGGCGCAGGCGCAGCCGCATGGGTGGCGTGCCGTGCTGGAGGGAGTTGGCGACCAGTTCGCTGGTGGCCAGGACGCCAAGGTCGTGCAGGTCGGTGGGGAAGCGCCAGCTGGTGAGGACGCCGGAGGCGAAGGCACGCGCGCGTGGGGCCGCTTCGACGCCGCCGAGCAGTTCCAGGGCGGCGTTGCGGAACAGCTCGGCCTCGGCGCCCTTGCGGGCGGGGTGCTGGAGGACCAGGACGGCGACGTCGTCGTCGTGGTCGGGGGTGACGCCCGCCGAGCGGATCAGGCGGTCGCAGACCACCTGGGGGGTGCCGGTCGCGCCGGACAGGGCGCGCTCGAGGCCGGCGATGCCCTCGTCGAGGTCCTCGTTGCGGCGTTCCACCAGGCCGTCGGTGTAGAGGACGGCCGTGGAGCCGGGGGGCAGGGCGATCGAGCCGGACGTGTGGATCCAGCCGCCGGTGCCGAGCGGGGGGCCGGTGGGTTCGTCGGCGCGCTGGACGGTGCCGTTCTCGTCGCGGACGAGGATGGGCAGGTGGCCGGCGGAGGCGTAGACCAGCCGGCCCTCGTTCGGGTCGTGGATGGCGTAGACGCAGGTGGCGATCTGGTTGGCGTCGATCTCGGTGGCGAGGCCGTCGAGGAGCTGGAGCACCTCGTGCGGGGGCAGGTCGAGGCGGGCGTAGGCCCTGACCGCCGTACGGAGCTGGCCCATGACGGCGGCCGCGCGGACGCCTCTGCCCATGACGTCGCCGATGACGAGGGCGGTGCGGCCGCCGCCGAGGGTGATCACGTCGTACCAGTCGCCGCCGACGGCCGCTTCGGTGCCGCCGGGGTGATAGGTGGCGGCTACGCGCAGGTCGTCGGGCTCTTCCAGCTCCTGCGGGAGGAGCGAGCGCTGGAGGGTGACGGCGGTCTCGCGCTGGCTGCGTTCGCTCGCGCGGAGGCGGCCCGCGGCCTCGGCGTGGTCGGTGACGTCGGTCGCGAACACGAGGACGCCTCGGCCGCCTCGGCCGCCCCCGCCGCCTTCGTTCCCGCTGTCGGCGTCGGTGTCGGTGACCGGGGTGCAGGTGAAGGTGTAGGAGCGGCCGTCGGGGGCCTTGCGGGACTTGAGGGTGCGGGGCCTGCCGCTGCGCTGGACCTGGTCCAGGAGTGGGAAGAGGCCCGGCGCGTCCAGTTCGGGCAGCGCCTCGCGGGCCCGTTCGCCCAGGTCGCGGGTGCCGAAGGCGGCGACGTAGGCGTCGTTGACGTAGGCGAGGCGATGCTCGGGGCCGTGGACGAGGGCGACAAGGGCCGGGACGCGGTCGAGGACATCGCGCACGGGCAGTTCGTCAACGGTGGGGACGGCGGGGGCGGGCGGGGCCTCGTCGGTCAGCTGTTCGGCGCGGGCGGCGGGTACGGAGCCGTCTCCCCGCCGGTCGGGGGAGACCGTCGTGTCGGTCCGCGCTGCGGCGCGGCGCTGCGTTCCGGGGAGTCGGGCGCTCCAGCGCGTGAAGTTCACGAATCCTTGCCTCGTGTAGTTGTCGGCGGCCGGAGACCCGGTGCGGGCCGGGACCGGCCGGGGCCCCGGGGGCCGCGCTGGGGCGAGCGGCGGCGCGCCCGCGGTGGTGGACCAGTCTGGCAGGGTGCCGGCCGGGTCGGCATCCGTCAGACGCCTCAGTGGCCGCAGGAGTTCCTGAGTCCGGTCAGGACGACCCCTTCGGGTTGTGCGGTGGCTCCTGAGAAGGCTTTCCACCGGCCGCGAGTTCGAACTCCGCCCGCGGATGTTCGAGTGAACCCAGGGAGACGATCTCCCGTTTGAAGAGTCCGGCGATGACCCATTCCGCCAGCACGCGCGCCTTGCGGTTGACGGTGGGGACCCTGCTCAGGTGGTAGGCGCGGTGCATGAACCACGCGGGGTAGCCCTTCAGCTTGCGCCCGTAGACGTGGGCGACGCCCTTGTGGAAGCCGAGGGAGGCGACGGAACCGGCGTATTTGTGCGCGTAGGTGTCGAGGGGTTCGCCGCGCAGGGCGTGGGCGACGTTGTCGCCGAGGACCCTGGCCTGGCGGACGGCGTGCTGGGCGTTGGGGGCGCATTCCCGGCCGGGTTCGGACGCGGTGACGTCGGGGACGGCGGCGGCGTCTCCGGCCGCCCACGCGTGTGGGGCGCCGTCGACCGACAGGTGGGCGGTGCAGGTGAGCCGGCCGCGGTCGTTCAGGGGCAGGTCGGTGGCGGCGAGGACCGGGTGCGGTTTGACGCCGGCCGTCCAGACGACCGTACGGGTGGGGAAGCGGGAGCCGTCGCTGAGGACGGCGACGCGGTCGGCGCAGGATTCGAGGCGGGTGTCCAGGCGTACGTCGATGTTGCGGCGGCGCAGTTCGCTGACCGTGTAGCGGCCGAGTTCCTCGCCCACCTCGGGCAGGATGCGGTCCGAGGCCTCGACGAGGATCCACTTCATGTCCTCGGGGGTGACGTTGTGGTAGTACCGCGCGGCGTAGCGGGCCATGTCCTCCAGCTCGCCGAGGGCCTCCACGCCCGCGTAGCCGCCGCCGACGAAGACGAAGGTGAGGGCGGCGTCGCGGATGGCGGGGTCGCGGGTGGAGGAGGCGATGTCCATCTGTTCGAGGACGTGGTTGCGCAGGCCGATGGCCTCCTCGACGGTCTTGAAGCCGACGCCGTGGTCGGCGAGGCCCGGGACGGGGAGGGTGCGCGAGACGGAGCCGGGCGCGAGGACGAGTTCGTTGTACGTCAGCCGGCGGGCGCCCGTCTTCTCCTCGTCGGTGGCGAGGGTGGTGATGGTGGCGGTGCGCGTCGTGTGGTCGATGGACTGTGCCTCGCCGATGACGACGTCGCACTGGCCGAGGACCCGGCGCAGGGGCACGACGACGTGCCGCGGGGAGATGGATCCGGCCGCCGCCTCGGGGAGGAACGGTTGGTACGTCATGTAGGGGTCGGGGGTGACGACGGTGATCCCTGCCTCGCCCCGCCGGAGTTCGCCCTTGAGGTTCCGTTGCAGCCGCAGGGCCGTGTACATCCCGACGTAGCCACCACCGACAACGAGAATGCGCGCACGTTCCTTCACCATCCCATGACGCACCCGGCGCCTGCGTTTGTCCACAGGCTCGTCGATTTGTGTGACCGGAGATCGTCAAGGAGCGGAGTCGGACGAATCGTCGCGTTGTGGCGCTGTCGCGCAGGTCAGAGGGGGTGAGTGCGGGGGTGGGAGGCGGCACATTCGGGGTGTGTGCGATCCGTGTTCCGATCGGGGGGCGCTCCGTGCGGAACGTGCCCCTTCTGAATTGCCCCCCGCTCAACTATGTTCTTTCCGACGGGGTGTAGGGGGATGTGCTCATGGGGTCCGCGACAGGCGGGCCGCAGAACCGGGCCCGTTCCGCGCACTCCGGCTTTCGATGGCGGGGAGAGTCTCCGGGGGGAGACGTCATTACCGGGGGAATGTCTATGCATGTTCAGGACTCTCATTGGTCGTCCGCGTCGGCTGTCGCGCCCGGCGGTGCGATGAGTGCGGCGACGGGCGGCACACGCGGCGACTCGGCGCGCAGCGCGCCCCTGCGTGTGGACGCCCAGCGGAATCTGGAGCACGTGCTGCGCGCGGCGCGCGAGGTGTTCGGCGAGCTGGGGTACGGCGCGCCGATGGAGGACGTGGCCCGGCGCGCGCGGGTCGGTGTCGGCACGGTGTACCGGCGCTTTCCGAGCAAGGACGTGCTGGTGCGGCGGATAGCCGAGGAGGAGACGGCGCGGCTGACCGACCAGGCCCGCACGGCGCTCGGGCAGGAGGACGAGCCGTGGTCGGCGCTGTCCCGTTTCCTGCGGACGTCGGTGGCCTCCGGCGCCGGGCGGCTGCTGCCGCCGCAGGTGCTGCGGGTCGGCGTGTCGGACGACGGTGACGGCGGGGCGACGGCCGGTGATCCGAGGGTGCCGCAGCAGCGGATGCAGCCGGGCACCGGCGAGCTGCGGCTGGTGTCCGAGGAGACCGTGACGGCCGGTGGGTCGGCCGGTGGGTCGGCCGGTGGGTCGGCCGACGGACCGGTTTCCCTGGCGGGCGACGACGGGGCGGCGGCGCTGCTGGAGGTCGTGGGCCGGCTCGTGGAGCGGGCGCGTGCGGCGGGCGAGCTGCGGCCGGACGTGTCGGTGTCGGACGTGCTGCTGGTGATAGCCACGGCGGCGCCCTCGCTGCCGGACCCGGCACAGCAGGCGGCTGCCTCGGCACGGCTGCTGGACATCCTGCTGGAGGGGCTGCGGTCGCGGCCGGCGTGAGACGCCCGTCGAGGCGGGGGCTTTCTCCTTCCCCGAACGGCTGAGCGTTATCACCGCGGCACGGCAAGTCCCCACGGACGAGTGATGGTCGGCGCAGGGCTGTCCTGAACAAAAGCCAATATGGCACGCTGACCCGGTGTTCGGACGGGCTGGGCAGGTGGCGGGGGCTTTCCGCGATGAGCGTTGACGGGCGGGACGGGTCACTCGGTGACGGGAAGATCGGACCCGGTGACATCGGGAACGGCGACACCCGGGCCGGTGACGCCAAGGCCGACGAGGCCCAGGCGGGTGACTCGCCGCAGGTGCCGGGCCAGGGTGGGCCGACCCAGGTCCGGCGGGACGGCGTTCCCGCGGGGGTCGACCGGCCGGCCGATGACCGCGACCGCGGGGGCCCCGCCGAGGACGGCGGCCGTGGTGGCCGGACCGAAAGCGATGGGCGCGGCGCCCCCGCCGAAGGCGCCAGGCACGGGAGCCCGGCCGAAGGCCACGGACTCGGTGGCCAGGCCGAAGGCGACAGGCGCGGGGGTCCCCCCGAGGACGGCGGCCGTGGCGGCCCCACCGAAAACGACGGGCTCGGCGACCGAACCGAACGCGACAGGCACGGCGGCCGAGCCGAAGACGACGGACGCGGGGGGCGGGCCGAAGGCGGGAGGCGGGCGGGGGTCGGTGTTCCGGCGCAGCGTGAGTTGCACGAGGACAGTGTTCTGCCGCCGCCGCGCGTCCTGTACGACGACGGGATCCTGCCGCCGCCGCGCGAGCTGCCGTCGTCCGACGCGGACCTGATCGAGCGGATGCGCTCGGGCGACGACACGGCCTACGAGGAGCTCTACCGGCGCCACGCGGACGCGGTACGCCGGTACGCGCGCACCTGCTGCCGCGACGCCCACACCGCGGACGACCTCACCGCCGAGGTGTTCGCCCGCATGCTCCAGGCGGTGCGCGGCGGTTCGGGGCCCGAGCACGCCGTACGCGCCTACCTGCTCACCGCGGTCCGGCGCGTCGCCGCCGGCTGGACGCGGTCGGCCGGGCGGGAGCAACTGGTCGAGGACTTCGCGGTGTTCGCCGCGCAGGCCGCGCACACCGCCAAGGTGCCGGACGACGACACCCTGGAGCTGGGCGCCGACGTCCGCGCCATGCACGACGCCGAGCAGTCGATGGCCATGCGGGCCTTCCGGTCGCTGCCGGAGCGGTGGCAGGCCGTGCTGTGGCACACCGAGGTCGAGGACGAGTCGCCGAGCGAGGTGGCCATGCTCTTCGGGCTCGACGCCAACGGCACCCGCGTCCTCGCCAGCCGAGCCCGCGAGGGTCTGAAGCAGGCCTACCTCCAGGCCCATGTCAGCGATGCCCTGGTCGCCGACGAGGAGTGCGCCCGCTACGCCGACCAGCTCGGCACGTACGCGCGCGGCAGGCTGCGCATCCGGGCCGAACGCGGGCTGCGCAAGCACCTGGAGGAGTGCGCCAGGTGCCGGCTGGCCGCCACCCAGATCGAGGAGGTCGCCAGCGGCATTCCCGCCGTGGTGCCGGTCGCGGTCATCGGCTGGTTCGGTGTCGCCGGGTACGCCAAGGCGGCGGGACTCATCGCCGGGGGCGCGGGCGCCGGTGCGGCCGGAGCCGCGGGCGCGGCGGCCGCGGCGAGCGGCGGTACGTCCGGCGGAGCGGGCGCCGGGGGCGGTGCGGCGGCCTCCGAAGGGCTGGGCGCGCCGGTGAAGGCCGGCATCGCGGCCGGTGTCGTGGCGGTGGCCGCCGCGGCGGCGCTGGTCTTCGCGCTGGCCGGCAACGACGCCCCGGACGAGGAGCCGCCGAAGGCCGCTCCACCCGCCTCCTCGCCGGTGGCGCAGCCCGCCCCGGACACCCCCACGCCCTCGACGCGGCCACCCCGCCCGCAGGTACCCGCGGCAGCGCCCAGGCCGACCCCGACGCCCACCCCCACTCCGAAGCCGACACCGACCCCGGAGCCCACGCCCACCCCGAAGCCGACACCGACCCCGACTCCCACGCCGACCCCCACCCCGACGCCTCCACCTCCGCCACCACCGCCCGCCCCGACCGTCTACCAGTGGAGCGAGCTGGCGTACGACGTGACCGGCGACGGCACCGGCCCCGAGATGCGACTGGCCGGGAGCAGTTGGGTGTGGCAGCGCTCCGCCCTGTCGATCGACGACGTGCGGTACGCGCACGGGGTCACCGTCAACGGGCGCTCCTCGGTCACCGTCGACCTCAACCGTGACTGCTCGTCCTACGACGCGCTGGCCGGTGTCGACGACCTGACGATGAAGCTCGGAAGGGTCCACTTCTCGGTGTACGCGGACGGCGTCCGGGTGTGGAGCTCGGGGATGGTCAAGGGTGGGGACCCGGCGGTGCCCGTCCATGTGGACATCTCGGGGCGCGAGACCCTGCGGCTGGTGACCGAGCCGCACAGCCCCTTCGACTCGGTGGCGCTCGCGGACTGGGCCCGGTCGCGCTTCACCTGCGCGTAGGCGCCTGTGGGACCGGCTGCCGCGGTCGGCCGGCCCGCACCGCCTCGTCCAGCTCGCCCAACACGTCCCGCGTCGTGAGGGCGGCCCCCTGGGCCAGCTCGACGGCGTACCGCTCCCCGCCGAGGGCACCGCGGGCGGCGGAGTCGGCCCGCTCGGCGTGCGCGCGGTCTGGCATGGGGCGCGGCCGGTCGCCGCGCCAGTGACCGGCCGCGCCGAGCAGCCGCACCGCGCGGGCGTGGTCGCCCAGCTCGCACAGCAGCCCCGCGGCACTGTCCGCGAGGGTCGCGATGACCAGCTCGGCGCACCCCTCCTCGACTGCCGTACGGATGGTGTCCGCCAGCAGTGGCAAAGCCGGTCGCGGGCCCGACTCGCCCGCCGTCACGAGCACGTCCACCAGCCCCAGCATCGCCAGGAACTGGGGCGGGGGCGTACCGCGCGCGCATTCCTCGCAGGCCGCCTCCCACAGGACGCGCGCCCGCGCGAACTCCTTGTCGTCCACCGCGAGTCCGGCCCTGAGGATCAGGACGAAGGCCTTGGAGTCCACCACGCCGTACCGGTCGGCGGCGGCGCCTGCCTCGTCGAGTACGGCGAGTGCCGTGCCGCGGTCGCCCTCGCGGTAGGCGATCTCGGCGAGCCGGGCGATGAGGAACGGCGACTCCGCGAACGCGCCCACCTCCTCGGCGAGCCGCAGCGCCTCCTCGTACTCGGCTCTGGCCTCCTCGTAGCGGCCGCGCACCATGGCGGCCTCGCCGAAGGCGCTGCACACCTGGGCCTCCACCAGGCGGTCGCCGACGCGGCGGCTGAGCAGGCGCAGTTCCGCCAGGTCGTCGTCGACGCCGGCGAGGGTGCCCGAGGTGTCGACCACCGCGTGCGTACGGAACATGAGGCTGGCGGCGATCTCCCACTCGCCCCCGTAGGTGCGGCAGTTGGCGACGGCGGCGTCCATGGAGTGCCGGACGTCGCCCGAGTCGCTGACGAAGAACTCGGTCAGTGGCCAGATGAGGCCGGGCACCCGGGCCGCTTCCGGCCCGCCCGCGGCGAAGTGGTCCCGCACCCGCTGGACGTACCGCCGCATGCGGCCGTCCACCAGCCTGTCCCCAGGCCCGGTCTCGAAGGTGAGGAGGATGTGCATCATCCGCACCCGCATGCGCAGGGAGTGCAGCGGGTGCCGCCGGTCGTCCTCCCGGGCGGCGAGCAGCGCTTCTACGGGGTCGGCGGCGGCCGTACGACGGGCGAGGACGTCCTTCGACGGCACCTGGGCACCGCCCGCGTCCAGGGCGGCCCCCAGGCGCAGGGCGCGGTCCAGCCATCTGACGCCTTCATGACGGTAGTTGCGCAGCCACCAGAACCAGCCCATGGCAAGGACGAGGGCGGCGACCTCTTCCTCGTCGCCCGCGGTGAGGGAGCGGTCGAGGGCCGCGCGGATGTTGTCGTGCTCGGTCTCCAGACGGGAGATGTACGGCAGTTGCGCGGCCGACCGCAGCCGCGGGTCGGCCTCCTCGGCCAGGGCGCGCGCCCATGCGCGGTGGGCCTCTTCGGCGGCGGCGCGCAGGCCGGGCGCCTCGGCGGCGCGTTCGTCGGCGTACTCGTGGATGGTCTCCAGCATGCGATAGCGCATGCCGGTGCCTTGGGTGCCGGGGTCGGCGACGACCAGGGACTTGTCGACGAGGGCACCGACGAGGTCGGCCGCGGGCCCGGTGCCGACGGCCTCCGCGGCCTCGAGGTCCCAGCCGCCGGCGAAGACGGACAGCTCGCGCAGCATCGTGCGTTCCGCCTCGTCGAGGAGGTCCCAGGACCAGTCGACGACCGCGCGGAGCGTCTGCTGGCGGGGCAGGACGGTGCGGCTGCCGGAGGTGAGCAGGCGGAAGCGGTCGTCGAGCCGGTCGGCGATCTCGCGTGGGGTGAGCAGCCGCAGGCGGGCGGCCGCCAGCTCGATGGCGAGGGGCAGCCCGTCGAGGCGCCGGCAGATCTCGGCGACCGCGTCCTCGTCCCGCAGTACGGCGTCCGCGTCGGGGCGTACGGCGGTCGCGCGGGCGGTGAAGAGGCGGTGGGCCTGGTCGGGGGTGAGCGGCTCGACCGGGCGCACGGACTCGCCGGGGACGCCCAGGGGTTCGCGGCTGGTGGCGAGGATGGTGAGGTCCGGACAGCGGGTCAGCAGGGTCTCGGCGAGCCGGGCGGCCGCGCCGATGACGTGTTCGCAGTTGTCGAGGACCAGGAGTTGGCTGCGCGAGGCGCAGTACTCGACGAGCAGGGCGACGGGGTCGTCCTGCACGGCCGGCCGGTCGCCGGTCACCAGCACGGTCTCGCGCAGCCCGAGGGCGTTGACGACCGCGCCGGGCACCGCCTCCGGCCGGTCGAGCGGGGCCAGCTCGACCAGCCATGCCTGCGGGAGCCGGGCGGCGGCCTCCTCGGCGAGGCGGGTCTTTCCGGAGCCGCCCGGTCCGGTGAGGGTGACGAGTCGGGCCCTGTGCAATTCGGAACGGATGGCGTCGAGTTCGAGTTCCCGCCCCACGAAGGAGTTCAGCCGGGGTCGGATGTTGCCCCTTCGCTCGGGTGCCTGGGTCCGCTCGGGTGCCGGAGCGTGGCGTCCCGGGGCCTGCGCGCCGAGCAGTTCGGCGTGCAGGGCACGCAGGCGGGGGCCGGGTTCGGTGCCGAGGCCTTCGGCGAGGGCGCGGCGGACGCTCTCGTAGGCGGCGAGGGCGTCGGCTTCGCGGCCGGTGGCGCGCAGGGCGCGGACGAGGAGGGCGTGCAGCGGTTCGTCGTAGGGGTGCGCGGTGGTCAGTTCGCGCAGCCGCGGCACGGCGTCGTGGGCGTCGCCCAGGCGCAGTCCGGCCTCGATGCGGGTGCGGGTGGCCTCCAGGTGCAGGGCCTCGGGCCGGGCGGCGTGACCGGAGAGGTCGGCGAGGGCGGGGCCGCGCCAGAGGGCGAGTGCCTCGTCCAGGTGGCGGGCGGCGGTCGCGGCGTCGCCGCGTTCGAGGGCGGCGGTGCCTTCCCGTACGAGGCGCTCGAAGACGAACAGGTCCACGTCGTCGCGGGTCGCGGCGAGCCGGTAGCCGCCGGGGGCGGAGGCGACGGCGTCCTTGCCGACGGTACGGCGGAGCCTGCCGACGAGGGCCTGGAGGGCGGCGGGGGCGTCCTGTGGCGGCTCGTCCGTCCAGACCTCGTCGATCAGGGTGGCGGGCGTGACGACGTGGCCGGGACGCAGGGCGAGGGCGGCGAGGAGCGCGCGAAGGCGGGGCCCGCCGGGGGTGACGACGGTGCCGTGGTCCTCCGTCTGGGCCACGCCCAGGATTCTGTACCGCACGGGGTCATTGTCGCCGCACCGGCGGTGTGCGGGCACCCGGCGTGGGTGCGGTGAGTGCGCCGGCGTCCTCCTGGCACCCGGCGTGGGTGCGGGCCGGGGGTGGGTGACGCGGCCCGGCGTAGCGGGGTGCCGCTGCGCCCACCCGTGCCGCCCCAGCGGCACGACTGCCCGCAGCTACCGGGGGGGCGGGGGCGACTGCCCGCAGCTGCGGGGGCGGGGGGACTGCCCGCGGCTACGGCGGAGAGCCGCGGACGGCCGCCGGCGGCGGACGGGCGCGGGCGGCGGGCGGAAAGCCGCGGACGGCGGACGGGCGCGGGCGGCGGGAGGCGGGCGGAGAGCCGCGTACGGCGGGAAGGGGTCGTGTCGGGGGGTGTCCGCCCGCAGCGGTTGGCGCGTCAACGCGTCCCGCATCTGTGGCCGACCGATTCCGCGCCGTTCCGAGGACGGACACCCCCCGGCGCGGCACCGACCCACCCACAACGCACCGCGCTACGCGCACCCCCACCGGACCCGCACAGGCCGCCGCAGGCATCCCGCACCCCCACTCACCCCGCACAGGCCGCCGCAGGCACCCCGCACCCCCACCCACCCCCCACAGGCCGCCGCAGGCACCCCCGCACCCCCACCCACCCCGCACAGGCCGCCGCAGGCACCCCCGCACCCCCACCCACCCCGCACAGGCCGCCGCAGGCACCCCCGCTCAACCGCCGGAGGCACCCGCGTTCAGCCCCGGCGCGCGACCGTTCCCGCGCCGCCCAGCGCCCCCCGTTGCGGGGCGATGCCCGCGGGTACGGCGCGTTGGCGGGCCGGGGTGCCGGTCCAGCAGGTGCCGCGGCGGGCGAGGAGGCGGCGGAGCCAGAGTTCGAGGGAGACGAGGTCGGCCAGCCCGTCCAGCGGCAGCGGCTCACCCGCGGCGGCCGCGCGCACCGCTTTGCGCACGACCCGCGCCTCCACGAGCCCCGCCTCCGCGAGCAGCGGCGTGTCGAACAGCCCCAGCAGGGAGTCCGCGGAGGCCCGCAGCCCGATCCGCGCGGCGGAGGCCGCCACCGCCTGGGTGGGCGCACCCCACCCGCTCGGCAGCTCGCTCACCCCCGCCCCCTCCAGCACCGTCCGCAGGATCGCCGCCCGCGCCCCCGGCCGCACCCGCAGCGCCTCCGGCAGCGCACGACACGCGCGGACGACCTGGTTGTCGAGGAACGGCGCGTGCAACCGCTGGAAGCGGATCTCGGCGGCCTGCTCCAGCACCCGCACGTCCGCGGCCTGCCGTGCCAGCGCCGCCCGCGCCCGGAAGTCACCGGGCCGCTGCCCGGGACCGACCCCGGACCGCTGCGAGGACGTCTGGAGGCGAACCGATACTTCAGCCAGCGCCTCTCCGGTCAGCCACCGCGCCGCCGGCCCGGCTCCGGCCCAGGTCAGCGCGGCCAGCGACGCGTCCATCGCCCCGTCGCCGAGCGCGTCGAAGCGTCTGCGCAGCAACCGCTCGGAGAGCACCTCGAGCCCGCTGCGGTACGGCGTGCGCGCCAGCCGCCGGGCCGCCCCGTACACGCGCGCGGGGACCAGTACCGACCCGTCGGCCTTGGCCAGCGCGGCGACCGGCCGTACGAGATGGCGCCGTTTGCGGTCCATGAGCAGGTCGGCCAGCCGCGCCGGGTGGGCGTCGAGGACCTGCCGCGCCCCGTACCCGGTGAAGTGGTCCGCGCTGCCCGCGGCCAGCCGCGCCCGGTGCCGTGCGGCGGCGACCAGGGACGAGCCCGGTTCGTCGGTCAGCGGCCCGTCCAGCGCGGCGAACGGCAGCATGTCCTCGCCGCCGGTGACCACCACGTGGTGCAGCCGCGGGTTGGCCGCGAGCGCGCCCGCCCGCGCCAGCTCGGGCTCCTGCCCGCCGACGGCGAGGTCGTTGAAGGTGACGGCCAGCAGCCGCTCCCCCGCCCCGGTGCCGTGCCCGAGCACGGTCCCCGGCATCCCCGGCAGCCCGGCCGCCAGCAGTGCCAGCGTGCCCGAGGCCGGCCCGCCGGACAGGTCGGCCCCGATGCCCGGCACCGGCATGCCGCGCGCCGCACGGCGTTCCGCGGGGCCCATGCCCGGGACCGGCCCGGGGTCGATACCGTCCCCAGGGACGTGCCGCGGCGCGGCGAGCCGGGTGCGCACCGCCTCCACCAGGGCGTCCCGCACGCCGTCCACCGCGCGGTCGGGGTCGGCCGAGGGTGCCGCGACGGCGAGTGAGGCCACCGGCTCGTACCCGGCGACCTCGCGCGCCCCGGCGCGCAGGATCAGCGCATGCCCCGGCGGAACGCGCTTCACGCCGTCGTACGGGGTGGAGTCGTCCAGCGCGGCCGGCACGTCGGGCGTGGCGAGGAGCGCGGCGAGGTGGCCGAAGTCGAGGTTGGCCTCGACGAGGTCGGCCAGCGGCAGCGCGGCGGTCGCGTAGGCGGTGCCGCCGGCCCAGGGGGTGTGGAACACGGGCCGCGCGCCCGCGAGATCGCCGCAGACGGTGATCCGCCGTCCCACCTGGACGACGGCGGTGTAGCTGCCGGGCCACGCCGTCAGATGCCGCAGGGCGCCACCGCGCGCGGCGAACAGCGCGACCCGCAGCTGCTCGTCGCTCGCGCCGCAGATGCCGAGCACGGCGATCCGGGTCTGCGGGTCGGCCGTGACGACGCGCACCTCGTCGGGGCGCCAGTCGCCGACCGCCCACAGGGGGTCGGGGTCGCCCCACAACGGCTGGGCGCCCACGGGCTGCACGGTCTCGCCGTCGTAGCCATTGGCGCCCACGGAGCCGGGCACGGAGCCGTCCGCTCCGGCGATCCCGGCTGCTCCCACGGCGGCGCTGCTCCACCCCACCAACCACCGCATCGACGCCTCCACAGGCTGGGGACAACCAGTGCACCGTACGAACTGGTTCCCCATGCTGCCATGAAGGGCGCGCCACAGAGCGTCGGCGGAGCCGCATGAGCTCCTACGAGTGCGCCCGCGCGGAAACCCACGCGAGGGCGTCAACTCCCTCTCCACCGCGCTTCGGCAGCTCTCCGAAGGGCGTGAAGACGACGCGAATGCGCCCCCGTAACGCGCCCTTTGGCTACTCAACGCGCCCTCAACTCCCGTGGTGAGGGCGGTAGTACCCCGGAATCACCGGGGACGATTTTCAGCCAAATCAGCGTCACGCGGACACGTTCGAATACGCTCCGTACAGTCTCCGCGCACCGTCCGACAGCCTGCCGGCGGTGCGCGGCCCGGGGGACGGGACTCGCCCCCCGGGCCGGTCCGCCGCCCGCGGGGATGTAGGCGGCGGCGTCCCCCAGCCCACTGGATCCAGTACAGCGGGCCGACCCACGCAACGCCCATGGAACCGCTCCCCCCGTGGCCGGAGAAGAGCGCACGGGCGGGCGCACGGCCACACACCGGGAGCACGTGACAACAGACCGTGCAGGCACCGCACTTCAGTACGGACCACAATCCCGCCATCCGGAACAATGCCTCTTAACGCCTGGGATGCGGCGAACTACGCTGGGTTTACGAATGCCGCATGGTTATGCCAGCGCGGCAGCCGTCTGTGTCGAGGGGTGGCGCATGTCCAGGGAGCAACGCGGGCCGAACGAAAAGCTCGGCGCCGTTCTCGCCCTCGCGGGAATCAGCAACGCAGGACTCGCCCGGCGCGTCAACGACCTCGGCGCCCAACGCGGGTTGACACTTCGCTACGACAAGACGTCGGTGGCGCGCTGGGTGTCGAAGGGGATGGTGCCGCAGGGTGCGGCACCGCACCTCATCGCCGCCGCCATCGGCCAGAAGCTCGGCCGCCCGGTGCCGCTCCACGAGATCGGCCTGGCGGACGCGGACCCCGCCCCCGAAGTGGGCCTCGCCTTCCCCCGGGACGTCGGCCAGGCGGTCAGGTCCGCCACCGAGCTGTACCGTCTCGACCTCGCCGGCCGCCGGGCCGGCGGCGGCATCTGGCAGTCGCTCGCCGGATCGTTCGCGGTGAGCGCATATGCCACACCCGCCTCGCGATGGCTCATAACCCCGGCCGACAGCTCGGTGGCGCGCGACGTGAGCCCGGCCGAGGGCTCCGGCGCACCGCTCAAAGTCGGCCACAGTGATGTGCAGAAGCTGCGCGAGGCCGCCGAGGACGCCCGGCGCTGGGACTCCAAGTACGGGGGCGGCGACTGGCGTTCGTCGATGGTCCCCGAGTGCTTGCGCGTCGAGGCGGCGCCGCTGCTCCTCGGCTCCTACTCCGACGAGGTCGGCCGCGCCCTGTTCGGCGCCTCGGCCGAACTGACCCGCCTGGCCGGGTGGATGGCCTTCGACACCGGCCAGCAGGAGGCGGCACAGCGGTACTACATCCAGGCCCTGCGCCTGGCCCGCGCGGCGGCGGACGTACCCCTGGGCGGTTACGTCCTGGCCTCGATGTCGCTGCAGGCGACCTACCGCGGTTTCGGCGACGAGGGCGTCGACCTGGCCCAGGCCGCCCTGGAGCGCAACCGCGGGCTGGCCACGGCCCGCACCATGAGCTTCTTCCGCCTGGTCGAGGCCCGCGCCCACGCGCGGGCGAGCGACGCGGCGGCGGCCGGCGCCGCCCTGAAGGCCGCCGAGAGCTGGCTGGAGCGCGCCCGCCCCGGCGACAGCGACCCGACGTGGCTGGGTTTCTACTCCTACGACCGGTTCGCCGCCGACGCGGCCGAGTGCTACCGCGACCTGAAGGCACCACGCCAGGTGCGTCGCTTCACCGAGCAGGCCCTGTCGAAACCGACGGAGGAGTTCGTACGCTCGCACGGCCTCAGACTGGTCGTCTCGGCGGTGGCGGAGCTGGAGTCCGGCAATCTGGACGCGGCCTGCGAGCAGGGGGTGCGGGCGGTCGAGGTGGCCGGCCGCATCTCCTCGGCCCGCACCACCGAGTACGTCAAGGACCTCCTGCACCGCCTGGAGCCCTACGGCGACGAGCCGCGCGTCGTGGAACTGCGCGAGCGCGCCCGACCCCTCCTCGTGACTCCGGCATGACTCCGGCCTGACTCCGGCCTGATCCACCGCCCCCTTCCGGGTTTGAGGGCATTGTCAGTGGCGCAGTGCACTATCGAAGCCGGGAGGTGGGCCGGAGATGGAACGAGCGCGGACCGGGATCGCGCGGAGCATCGGCTACGACAGCGACGTGCTGGTGATCGGCGGCGGAATCGTCGGCCTGTCCACGGCGTACGCGATCACGCGCGCCGCGCCGGGCACCCGTGTCACGGTCCTGGAGAAGGAGCCGGGCCCGGCCCGCCACCAGACGGGCCGCAACAGCGGCGTCATCCACAGCGGTGTCTACTACCGCCCGGACTCGCTCAAGGCCCGCTACGCGGTCCGGGGCGCCGCCGAGATGGTCAAGTTCTGCGCCGAGTACGGCATCGCCCACGCCGTCACCGGCAAGCTGATCGTCGCCACGGAGCGCGCCGAGCTGCCCCGCCTGCACGCCCTCGTCCAGCGCGGCCGGGAGAACGGCATACCGGTGCGCGAGCTGGGCGCCGCCCAGATCCAGGAGTACGAGCCCGAGGTGCGCGGCCTCGCCGCCATACACGTCGGCACGACCGGCGTCTGCGACTACGTCGGCGTGGCCCGGCAGCTGGCCCGGGCGTCCGGCGCGGAGATCCGCTACGGCGCCGAGGTGCGCCGCATCGACCGGCGCCCCCGTCTCGGGGTCGCCGTGCGCACGGGCGCCGGGGAGGTGCTCCGGGCCCGGGTCATGGTCAACTGCGGCGGGCTGCACTGCGACGAGATCGCCCGGCTCACCGGGGACGACCCCGGCATGCGGATCGTCCCCTTCCGGGGCGAGTACTACGAGCTGGCGCGGCCCGAGCTGGTGCGGGGCCTGGTGTATCCGGTGCCGGATCCGGCGTTCCCGTTCCTCGGGGTGCATCTGACCCGCGGGATCGACGGAGGCGTGCACCTCGGGCCGAACGCGGTGCCGGCGCTGGCCCGCGAGGGCTACGACTGGGGCGTGGTGCGCCCCCGCGAGCTGGGCGCGACCCTGGCCTGGCCGGGTTCGTGGCACATAGCCCGGAGGCACTGGAGATACGGGGCGGGCGAACTGCGGCGGTCGCTGTCCAGGCGCGCGTTCACCGCGGCCGTACGCAGGCTGCTGCCGGCGGTGACCGAAGGCGACCTGGTCGCCGCGCCGGCCGGCGTGCGGGCACAGGCGGTGCTGGCGGACGGGACGCTGGTGGACGACTTCCTGATCAAGGAGGGCGCCCACGCGGTGCACGTCCTGAACGCGCCGTCGCCCGCGGCGACCGCCTCCCTCCCCGTCGGCCGGGAAGTGGCACGCAGGGCGCTGGCGATGCTCGGGACGGACTAGTCGGAGGTGGCCTGGTCGGAGGTGCCCGGCTCCTCCCCGCGCCCCGGCGCGCTGCTGCCCTCGTACGAGCCGAGGCCTTCGATCAGGGCGACGAGGGCGGGGTCCCCGGCGAAGCGCTCGGCGTGGATCTGCCGGATGAGGTCGCCCGTGGCCGGGTCCTCGTCGTCGGTCAGGTCGTGGGACACCATGTTCCTCACCAGCGGCAGCCCGATCTCGTCGACCTGCCGGTGCAGCGGAGCGAGCATGTACGCCCGGTAGGCCTCGATGTCCTGCACGGCGAACATCGCTCCGTAGTCGAAGTCACCGCCCACGTCGCGCCCGACCGTCCAGTACGCGACGGCATCGATCTCGCGCCCCATCCTGCGGAGCATGTCGAGCGCCTCCTCGACCTTGTCCTGCGGTGCGTCGGGGCGCATGGCGAGGCGGATCTGGTGATGAATCACGGCGGTTCTCCTCCAGGTCGGAAGGGCGGACGAAATGTTTCCCTCTCTCGCTCTAGTTATACCCTATAACGAATCCAGTAGTCCATCGCCGCCGCGTACATGGAGTGATGCCGTCGCACCGTAAAATCGACGCATTGTGTCTGACTCCCACCACACCCCCGAAGCTCCCCCGCCCTCGATGGGGACCTCCCTGCGGCACGTCCGCGCCAAGGGCGAGCCCCGTTTCCCCGACGGGCCGAAGGCCGATCCCGCCGGGTCGCACTTCGAGCGGCGGATCCGGAGTTTCCAGCCCCGTCGCAGTCGGGTGACCGCCGGGCAGGCGGACGCGCTCCAGCGGCTGTGGCCCCGGTGGGGCCTGGACATCGACGGGCAGCGGGTCATCGACCTCGCCGAACTGTTCGGCAACGCCCGCCCCGTCGTCCTGGAGGTCGGCTTCGGCATGGGCGAGGCCACCGCGCAGATGGCCGCCGCCGATCCGGACACCAACATCCTGGCCGTGGACGTCCACACCCCGGGCCAGGGCAACCTGCTGGGTCTCGCGGAGCGCAACGAACTGGCCAACGTCCGGGTGGGCAACGGCGACGCGATCATCCTCATGCGCGAGATGCTCGCCCCCGACTCCCTCGCCGGACTGCGCGTCTACTTCCCGGACCCCTGGCCCAAGAAGCGCCACCACAAGCGCCGGCTGATCCAGCCGGAGTTCCTGGACCTGGCCGCGACCCGGCTCGCACCGGGGGCCGTCGTGCACTGCGCCACCGACTGGGAGCCGTACGCCGAGCAGATGCTGGACGTGCTCACCGCGCACCCCGCCTTCGAGAACACCGTGCCCGGGGGCGGTTTCGCGCCGCGCCCCGCCCACCGGCCGCGGACCCGTTTCGAGGGCCAGGGACTGGAGAAGGGACATGTGGTGAACGACTTGCTCTTCCGCCGCGTACCCCACGGCGATCAGCACCGCGATCAGCACCGCGATCAGTACCGCGACCAGCACCGCGATCAGCTCAAGGAGCAGCCCCCCACCGGTTAGGGTCCATGCCGTGGCCACCTGTCCCCCGTATCCGACGCGTCCGCCCACGCATCCGCACCGGCATACGCACTGGTGGCAGCGCACCTGGGTGCGTTACGGCGCACTGATCACCCTGCTCGCGCTCTCCGGCCTGGTGATCCTGGCCCTGGTCCGCGAACAGACGGGCACGCAGGGCTTCCTGGTGGGACTCGGCCTGGCGGTGCTGCCCGTGCCGCTGCTCCTGGCCGCGTTCCGCTGGCTGGACCGGGTCGATCCCGGCCCCTGGCGCAACCTGCTGTTCTGCTTCGCCTGGGGCGCCTGCGCGGCGGCGCTGATAGCGATCGTCGCCAACAGCTTCGCGACGCGCTGGATAGCGACCGCGACCGCCGACCCGGCCGGCGCGGACACGCTGGGCGCCACGGTCATAGCCCCGGTCGTCGAGGAGTCCGCCAAGGCCGCCGCCGTCCTCCTGGTGTTCCTCTTCCGCAGACGGGACTTCACCGGCATCGTCGACGGCGTGGTCGTCGCCGGGGTCACCGCCACCGGCTTCGCCTTCACCGAGAACATCCTCTACCTGGGCACCGCCTTCGGCACCGACCAGCTCACCGGCGACAGCGGCATCGCCTCCGTCACCGCGGCGACCTTCTTCGTCCGTGTGGTGATGGCACCGTTCGCGCACCCGCTGTTCACCGTGCTCACCGGCATCGGCTTCGGCATCGCCGCGCTCTCGACGGGCGGGCACCGCCTGCGCCGAGCCCTGCTCCCGTTCGCCGGACTGCTGCTCGCGATGGGCATGCACGCGCTGTGGAACGGCTCGGCCGCGTTCGGCGAGTACGGCTTCTTCGCCGTGTACGCGGCGTTCATGGTGCCGTCGTTCGGCCTGCTGACCTGGCTGGTGATCTGGACCCGGCAGCGCGAGCTGGGCACCGTACGGGCCGAGCTGCCCGCGTACGTCGTGGCCGGGTGGCTCACCCCCGCGGAGCCGTACGCGCTCGGCTCGATGCGGGCCCGGCGCATCGCCCGGCAGCACGCGCGCCGGCACGCCGGGAAGGAGGGGGCGCGGGCGGTGGCGCGGTACGAGGCCTGCGCGACCTCACTCGCGTTCCTGCGCGGGCGTGGGCGCCGGGGCAGGGCCGGCACCGACTTCACCGCACGGGAGCGCGAACTGCTGAACGCCCTGTGGCACCTGCGAGGCGTCGCGCGCCCGGCGCTGGACTACGCGGCCCGGGCCACGGCCCCGCCCGCACCCCGGCCGGTACCGCCGTGGGCGTACCCGTACGGGCCCTACGGCGGCGGCCACCCGACGCCGTACCCGCCCAGGACCGCGTACGCCCCCTACGCCCCGCACACCCCCTACACCCCGTACGGACCGCACTCCGCGCCCTCCGCGCACTCCCCGCAGGCCCCTTACGCGCCGCCCGGTCCCTACCGGCCGTAGCGCCCGCTCAGGCCGACGACGCCCGTGTCAGCCTCGCGACCTCGTCCTGCGTCAGGCGCAGCTCCGCCACGCCCAGCAGCGCCGGCAGCTGCTCCACCGTGCGCGCGGACGCGATCGGCGCGGCGACGGTCGGCTGGGCGGCGAGCCAGGCCAGGGCGACCGTGGCGACGGGAGCGTCGTGGGCCTCGGCGATCTCGTCCAGGGCCGTGAGCACCCGCCGGCCGCGCTCGGTCTCCAGGTGCTTCGCCGCACCGCCCGCCCGCGGGCTGTCGACGGCCGCACCGGGCCGGTACTTGCCGGTGAGGAAACCGGCCGCGAGCGCGTAGTACGGCACGGCGGCCAGGCCCGCCTGCTCGGCGAGATCGCGCAGCTCTCCCTCGTAGGTGTCGCGGGAGACCAGGTTGTAGTGGGGCTGGAGGGCCACGTAGCGGGCGAGTCCCTCGCGGTCGGAGAACTCCAGGGACGCCGCGAGCCGCTCGGCGGAGATGTTGGACGCGGCGATGTGCCGCACCTTGCCGGCCTTCACCAGCGCGTCGAGCGCGCCGATGATCTCCTCGACCGGCACCTCGGGCTTGTCGAAGTGGGTGTAGTAGAGGTCGATGTGGTCGGTGCCCAGGCGGCGCAGCGAGGCGTCGGCGGCGGCCTCGATGTTCGCGGCGGTGAGTCCCGGGTAGTCGGGGTGCTGGCTGACCTTGGTGGCGAGGACGACGTCGTCGCGGTTGCCGCGGGCCGCGAGCCACGCGCCGAGGACGGTCTCTGACTCGCCGCCGCTGTTGCCGTCGACCCAGGCGGAGTAGGAGTCGGCGCTGTCGACGAAGTTGCCGCCGGCCGCCGTGTAGGCGTCCAGGACGGCGAAGGACTGGTCCTGGTCGGCGGTCCAGCCGAAGACGTTGCCGCCGAGGGCGAGGGGGAAGACCTCGAGGTCGGAGGAGCCGAGCTTGCGCAGAGAAGTCATGTAGGACGTCAACCACCGCACCGGAGAGGACCATTCCGGCGGACGCGCAAAAACCCCGCAAACCGGCAGCCCTGGCGTCGGGGGGTCGCCGTCAGGACCGCCGGGGACCAGCGGGGGTGGAGACGGTGTGGGTCAGGGAGTGAGGCCCTTGCCCTGCAGCCAGGCCATCGGGTCGATGCCGGTGCCGCCGTCGGTGTGGACCTCGAGGTGGAGGTGGGCGCCCGTGACGTTGCCGGTGGCGCCGACGCGGCCGATGACGTCACCGGTGGTGACCTGCTGGCCGACGCTGACGTTGATGGAGGACTGGTGCGCGTACCAGAGCTCGGTGCCGTCGTCGAGGGTGAGCACGGTCTTGTAGCCGTACGACCCGTCCCAGCCGGCCGACGTGATCGTGCCGCTGTGCACCGCCTTGAGCAGCGTGCCCGTGGGTGCGGCGAAGTCGAGGCCGGTGTGGTGGCCGGAGGCCCAGAGGGAGCCGGCCTGGTTGAACGTCGAGGAGATCGTGTACGAGGAGGTCGGCAGCGTGTACTGCTTGGCCAGCTCCGCGAGCCGCTCGGCCTCGGCCTTCTTCGCGGCCTCCTCCTCCGCCTTCTTCTTGGCGGCGGCGGCCTTGGCCTCGGCCTCCTTCTCCGCCTTGGCGGCGGCTGCCTCGGCCTTCTTCTCGGCCGCGGCGGCGGCTTCGGCGGCGGCCTTGGTCTCCACCTGGGCCTGCTGCTGCTCGGCCTGCGCCATGATCCGGGCCCGCAGCGACTCACCGGCGTCGGTGGTGGCGGCGGTCTGCGTGGTGTCCGCGGCGGCGGCCTGGCCGATGCCGCTGAGCGGGGTGGCGGAACCCTCGGGCTCGGTCGCCTCGTCGTCGCCGGAGATGAGCGAGCCGACGTTCGGCAGGTCCGGCATGGAGATCGACACCGGCGGCTTGCCGGTCTGCGCGCTGGCCATGCCGCCCGCGCCGACGGCCGCTATGACGCCTACGCCGAGGACGGTGGAGCTGCGGGCGAGCCCGCCGCGCTGCTTGGCGACGCGGTGCCGGCCGCGTACGGGACGGATGGAATCCGCGGTGGGATTCCACTCCTCCCAGGGGCCCTCTTCGGTGCGCGGGCCCTCGGGGCCGTCGTAGCCGAAGGTGTCGGTGTCGTGCCGGGTCGGCACGAACGGGGCCTCGGGGGCAGGCCGGTTTGACGCCACGTGGGCGTACTCCTTTCCTTCCTTTCGCCTACCGGGTTAGCTGACGGGTTCGGAGCAGGAAGGTCTCCTACGCGCGTGTGCCGACCGTGTCTCCACGGCGTCAAACGCCCGATTCACCCCAATGTGGTGGTTCCCCGGTTCCCTTGCGGAATTCGGCGCGTGCGCACGGAGCCGCCTTCTGTGACGGCTGGGACGACCGCGCTGCGTTATCGAACGTTAATAGACGCGGGGCTCGGATTCCAAGCTGTTCCTCTTGATCATTAACGGAAACGGCTGGGACGTACACCTCACAGCCGGTGAAAAACGGGCGAGTTGACCCGACCCCGGTATTCCCGTTCACGCGTCTTTGTTCTGACGGTACGTCAGTTGTTATGCGGAGGGAGGTCGTTCCGTCACGACTGGTGACAATGATCATGATCGCCGTGTCGGGGACGCCGTACGGCGAGCAGCGCCATGTCGTCCGCCATGCCGCCCCCGGAGTGGTGGCGCACGTCCTCGGCGAGGGTGTCGAGGAGCTTCGCCGGATGACGGAAGACGCGGCCGGCCAGCCGCGCGTGCGGATCGTAGAACTCACCCTTCGCGTCCCGGGCTTCGGACAGCCCGTCGGTGTAGAGCAGGAGTGTGGCCCCACCGGGGAAGGCGACCTCCTCCGCCCGGTCGGGCCACACACCCAGGTCGCCCATGCCTAGCGGCAGCGCCGACTCGCGGGCGGGCAGCGGGCCCAGGGTGCCGTCGGCGTAGAGCAGCAGGGGCGGCGGGTGGCCGCGGTTGACGATGCGCACGATGCCGTCGCCGTGCGGGAGTTCGGCGAGGACGGCGGTGGTGAAGCCCTCGAAGGCGTCCAGCCCGTCCCGCCGGGTGCCCTCGCGCGCCAGCGCCCGCTCCAGCCGTTGCGCCACCGCCTCCAGTGTCGCCTCCTGCTCGGCCGCCTCCCGGAAGGCGCCGATCACGACGGCGACGGCGGCCACCGCGCCCATGCCCTTGCCGCGCACGTCCCCGACGATGAGCCGGACGCCGCGGGCGCTGTCCTGCACGGCGTACAGGTCGCCGCCGATGAACGCGTCGGCCTGCGCGGCCTCGTAGGAGGCGGCGATCTCGAAGCCGGCGATCCGCTCGGCGGGTTCGGGCAGTACGGCGCGCTGGGCGGCCTCGGCGATCTCGCGGACGGAGACGAGGCGCTCGTCGGTGCGGCGCACGAGGCCGTTCACGAGGACGGCGAGGACGGCGACCGTCGCGATGGTGATCAGCTCGGTGAGGGAGTCGACGTAGTGGATGACGCCCTTGCCGATCTGCAGCCCGATGACCGCGGCGACCACCGCGACGCCGGTGAGCGCCGTGCCGCGCCGCGAGTAGATCGGGGCGGCGACCAGGGGCGCGGCCGTGTAGAGGGGGCCGGCGGTGAAGTACCTCGGGGTGAAGGTGTCGTACAGGATGGCGACGACGATCAGCAGCACGGGGAGCACGCGTACGAAGGCCCGCATGTACCTGGTCCGCCGGCGCGGCGGTGGCCCGGCGGGCGGCACGGGCCGCGCCTCGTCGCCGAGGCCCAGGCCGGGGTCGGGCACGGGATCTCCGGGGAGTCGGCCGCCGGCTCTGGCCTTCGCTCCCTCGTCGTCCACGTCACCTGGCCGCACCACTCGTCTCCCGCCACCCCGCACGTCCACGCCGCTCGCTGCCGTCCCGTACTCCAGGTTTCCCGGAGCGGGGGCGGGGGGCGAGCGGTGAGGGGCCGACCGAATGACGCCGCGTGGCGAAACGCACCGAGGGCCGGAACCCTTTCGGATTCCGGCCCTCGGCCTTCAGTAGCGGGGACAGGATTTGAACCTGCGACCTCTGGGTTATGAGCCCAGCGAGCTACCGAGCTGCTCCACCCCGCGTCGTTGTGTTCACCACTGTACGTCATCCCGGGGGCGGAATGCACATCGGTATCTCCCGTGACGGTTCCCTATCCCTCCAGGTGGCGGTTGGGCGCCTTCGCGCGCTCCTCGTACTCGGGCAGTACGACGACGACGGCGCCCCCGGCGGCGAGCACTCCGCTGCCGTTCGCCCCCGGCACGAAGGTGTCCGGCTCGCGCCAGGCCGTAACCACGCGGCGCACCCCGGCGTCGAGGATCAGCCGGGCGCAGGGCGCGGGCCGGGAGGCGCGGCGGGCGCAGGGCTCCAGGCTGCTGTAGACGGTGGCGGCCGCGAGCCGAGGGTCGGTGGGGTCGACCTTGGCGAGCGCGGCCTCCTCGGCGTGCACGACGGGGTCGCCGCCCTCCCGCGAATACCCCCGGGCCAGCTCCGTCCCGTCGGCGGCGACCACGACGGCCCCCACGCTGAACGCGGTGTCCGACGGCGGGCACAGCTCGGCCAGTTCACAGGCGAGCGCCAGCCAGTGCCGGTCGGCGGCGGCCACGCGGTCGCCGGTGCCGGGCGCGGTGGGCAGGTACCGGTTCAGCACCACGTCCTCGATCGGCCGCGACTCCACCAGCCGCAGCCGCCCGCCCTGGTAGGCACCGGGTCCGAACAGCCGGGGTGCGTCCGGGTCCCCCACGAGCAGCGGCGCGAGGACGAGCTGCAGCTCGTCGGCGAGCTCCTGCCGCAACAGCTGGGTGTGGACGCTCCCGCCTCCTTCGACCATGAGCCGCCGCACTCCGCGCCGGTCGTGCAGGTACTCGAGGGCCGCCCGCCAGTCGAGGACCGGGCCCAGGGGCACGACATCGGCGGCGATCCCCAGCGCGCGGGCCCGCAGGGCGCCGTCGTCGGTGGTCAGCAGCACCTTGTCCCCGCCGGTGTGCCAGAACCGCGCCGCCGGGTCCAGCTCGCCACTGCCACTGACGGCGACCTTGAGCGGGTACTCCGCCTTCCCGTCCGCGACCCGCGCCGCCCGCCGCTCGGCCGAGTTCACCAGCAGCCGCGGATTGTCGGCCCGGATCGTGCCGGCACCGATCAGGATCGCGTCCACGGAGGCCCGCACCTCGTCGACCCGGTCGAAGTCGGCGGGGCCGGACAGCAGGAGCCGGTCGGGTCCGGTGTCGTCCAGGTAGCCGTCGAGGGAGACGGCGGCGGAGAGGAGGACGTACGGGAGGGGCATGCGAGTACTCCCAGAAGGCGAGCGTGTGACGGGTTTTGGCGGGGCAACCCTAGGCGCCCGCACTGTCGTCGGGGCTCACCGCGTCCGGCCGCGGTCGGGCGCCGCCCTTCCCGGCTCCGCGACCCGCGCACGTGGGGGCGGAGCGCGCTTGGATGCGGAATTGCGAAAGTTTGCAATTCATTAGATGCTGTCTTGTCTGGCTCCGCGGACGGTCGCGGACCTGGATCTCCGTGTCCTCCGGTGGGGGGCACCGTCGGGAAGGCGAGGAGTGATGAGGGCGGCGATCGTTTCGCTGGGAGCCCGGCTCACGGCACTGCTGCCCGCACGCGACGACATGGCGCAGGTGCGCCGGACTCCGCGCCGGGATCTGCTGGCCGGACTGACGGTGGCGATCGTCGCGCTGCCGCTCGCGCTGGGCTTCGGGGTCTCGTCCGGTCTCGGCGCGGAAGCGGGGCTGGCGACCGCGGTGGTCGCGGGGGCACTGGCCGCGGTGTTCGGCGGATCGAATCTCCAGGTGTCCGGGCCGACGGGCGCGATGACGGTGGTCCTGGTGCCGATCGTCGCCGAACACGGGCCCTCGGGGGTGCTCACGGTCGGCGTCATGGCGGGCGTGATGCTCGTCGTGCTGGCGGTGCTGCGGGCCGGCAAATACATGCGGTACGTACCCGCGCCGGTGGTCGAGGGCTTCACACTCGGCATCGCCTGCGTAATCGCGCTGCAGCAGGTTCCGAACGCGCTGGGAGTGGACAAGCCCGAGGGCGAGCGGGTGCTGGTCGTCACCTGGCGCGCGCTGCGGGAGTTCGCGCAGCACCCGAACTGGACCGCGGTCGCCCTCGCTCTGGCGGTCGCGGCCGTCATGGTGGCCGGGGCCCGCCGGTGGCCCAAGGTGCCCTTCTCGATCCTCGCGGTGATCGCGGCCACCGTGGTCGCGCAGCTCGCCGGCCTCGACGCCGCCCGGCCGATCGGCGACCTCCCGGCGGGGCTGCCCGCGCCCTCCGTGGCCTTCCTCGACCCCGCCGCCCTCGGCTCCTTGCTCGCGCCGGCGGTGGCGGTGGCGGCGCTGGCCGCCCTGGAGTCGCTGCTGTCGGCCTCGGTCGCCGACGGGATGACGGTCGGCCAGAAGCACGACCCGGACCGGGAGCTGTTCGGGCAAGGGCTGGCGAACATCGCCGCGCCCCTGTTCGGCGGTGTCCCGGCGACCGGCGCGATCGCCCGGACCGCCGTCAACGTCCGGACCGGCGCGAGCTCCCGGCTGGCCTCCCTCTCCCACGCCGCCGTCCTGGCCGTGATCGTCTTCACCCTCGCTCCCCTCGTCTCCAGGATTCCACTGGCCGCGCTCGCGGGTGTGCTGCTGGCGACGGCCGTCCGGATGGTCGAGGTCGGCTCCCTGAGGGCCATGGCCGGGGCCACCCGCTCGGACGCGCTGATCCTCGTGCTCACCGCCGTGGCCACGCTGGCGCTCGACCTGGTCTACGCCGTGGTCATCGGCCTCGTGGTGGCGGGCGCGCTGGCCCTGCGGGCGGTCGCGGTGCAGGCCCGCCTGGACGAGGTGCCGCTGGACCGGGGGGACCACAGCGCCGAGGAACACGCGCTGCTGGCCGAGCACATCGTGGCGTACCGCCTCGACGGGCCGCTGTTCTTCGCCGCCGCCCACCGGTTCCTGCTGGAGCTCGCCGACATCGCCGACGTCCGGGTCGTCGTCCTGCGCATGTCGAGGGTGACCACGATCGACGCCACCGGCGCCCTGGTGCTGAAGGACGCGGTGGAGAAGCTGAACCGACGCGGCATCGCCGTCACGGCCTCCGGCATCCGCCCCGGTCAGCGCCAGGTGCTGGACGCGGTGGGGGCGCTGGAGCTGCTCCGGCTGGGAGGCAGCGAGTACCCGACCACGCCGGAGGCGATCCGGGCGGCTCGGACGCATCTGGAGTACGAGGGTGTACTGCCCGCCCTGCCGGCCCAGGTCTCCCGGACCGCGGAAGCAGAAGCAGAAGCGGAAGAAGCGGGGCGATGAGCACACGGGCACACCGCCTCCGCCGACGGGCCCGGTCGACGGGAACCGCACCCGCACCGGTATCGGCACCGGAACCGGAACCGACCGCGGTACCGGTATCGGCACCGGCCGGTCCGTCACCACGACCGGTCCGCCCGACGTGATCAGCGACCCCGACGACACCGCCCACCTGGAGACGCGATGAACGCCCTGCTCGAACCCCTGCCCCACCGGCACGTGCTCACCCTGCCCACCGAGCCCTCCGCCGTCCGGCTGGCCCGGGAGACCGCCGAGCAGGCGTTCGCCGAGTGGGGAGTCAACGCGAACCATCCCAGCGTGGGGCCCGCCCTGCTGATCCTCAGCGAGCTTGTCACCAACAGCGTCCGGCATGCCGCGCCGCCGTCCGAGCAGGTGACCGTCATCTATTCGGCCGGCGCGGACTGCCTGGCCTTCGCGGTGCACGACCGGCATCCGCACCAGCCGCTGCTGTCCGGCGCGGCCGCCGTGAACCCGTCCGGGGGTCTGGCGACCGTCATGGAGCTGACCACCGGCCTGGGCGGCACCGCGGTCGTCCGCGGCGACAGCGACGACCGGGGCAAGAGCATCTGGATCACTCTTCCCCTGTGATCGTCCGACCGTGTGATTGGGCCCGAGGGGTCGCTCGGGCGAGGATGGGCGGCATGCTGATGAGGATGGGGCGGGCGCGACGCGCCCTGGACCGGCCGACTGGGTCGCGCCGACGGGGTGCGAGGAAGGCGATGGCACGATGAGCACGCCGCTGTACCAGTTGAAGGCCGAGTTCTTCAAAACGCTCGGCCACCCGGCGCGCATCCGCGTACTCGAGCTGCTGAGCGAGCGGGAACACGCGGTGGCGGAGATGCTGCCCGAGGTGGGGATCGAGCCGGCGCACCTGTCCCAGCAGCTCGCGGTACTGCGCCGGGCGAACCTGGTGGTGTCCCGCAAGGAGGGGTCGACCGTGTACTACTCCCTGACCAGCCCTCAGGTCGCCGAGCTGCTCAGGGTCGCACGCGGCATCCTCTCCGGCGTGCTCGCCGGTCAGGCGGAGCTGCTCGCGGACCTCCGGGCCGACCTGCCCCGGACGGGGCCGCCCGCATAGAGCGGACTCGGGGCGTGAGTGACGGTACCCCGGTCATTTGTGGGCGTGTTCGCCCACGTAGAAGAGCAACCAGATGAAACCGGCGAGCAGGTGCGTGCCGAAGATGTAGAAGCCCGCCCGGATCGCGACGCCCCGCTCGAACCTGCGCTCCGCGGTGTTCCGCTCCTTCTTGCGGCGCTCGCCGCCGGGCTGCGCCTCGCCGCTCTCCCGGCTCATGCGGATCGTCCTCCGGATTCCACTGTCGGGCCCGTGGCGCGCAGTTCCTCCAGCAGCCGCTGCTGTCCCGCTATCAGGACGGACAGGACCCGGCGGGCGGCGGCCAGCAGGTCGGCCACGTCCCCGCCGGCCAGTTCGTAGACGACGGTGGAGCCGGTGCGAGTCGCGGTGACGATGCCCGCGCGGCGCAGGACGGCGAGCTGCTGGGACAGGTTCGACGGCTCGACCTCGATCGCGGCGAGCAGCTCGCGGACCGGCCTCGGTCCGTCCTGCAGCAGCTCCAGCACCCGGATGCGCACGGGGTGGCCCAGCATCCGGAAGAAGTCGGCCTTCGCCTCGTACAGCGGAACCGGCATCCCGGTCACCTCCCGTCCACGCCGTATCGCGGCATTCTGCGCATCAGAGCAACTCACCAATTGAAGAACTCTTCAAGTCTACAGGGACGTGGCCGGCCGGTAGGTTGCCGGTATGCCTGATCTCCGCTGGTCCTCACCCCTCGAGGCATACGCCGCTCTGTTGGAGGGCAACGCCCGCTTCGTCCAGGGCGACCGCTCGCACCCCAACCAGGACGCCGACCGCCGGTCGGAACTCGCGCCGCGGCAGCGTCCGTTCGCCGTGCTCTTCGGCTGCTCGGACTCGCGGCTCGCGGCGGAGATCATCTTCGACCGGGGGCTGGGAGACTTCTTCGTCGTCCGTACGGCCGGCCACGTGTCCGGCGCGGAGGTACTCGGCAGCATCGAGTACGGGATCGCGGTACTGGGCGCACCGCTCGTGGTGGTGCTCGGCCACGACTCCTGCGGCGCGGTCACCGCGGCCTCCGACGCCGAGCGCGGGGGCGCCTCACCCCCGGGATACATCGGGGACGTGGTGGAACGCGTGATGCCCAGCGTGCTCGCGGCACGCGCCCTGGGCCACACCGAAGTCGACGAGTTCGTGGACGAGCACATCCGACGCACCGTCGACGGACTGGTGGGACGCTCGGTGCTGCTGGCCGACGAGTTGGCCGCCGGCCGCTGCGCGGTCGTAGGCCTCTCCTACCGGCTGGCCGACGGAACGGTGCACCGCGTGGCCGCGCGCGGACTCGACGACGAGGATCCGTCCGGCCGGTCGACGGGCTGAGACGGACGGGACCCCAGCTCAGTCGTTCTCTGAACCGGGGTCCGACGGGTAGGCCCTGTGGGACTCGAACCCACAACCAATGGATTAAAAGTCCACTGCTCTGCCAATTGAGCTAAGGGCCCAGGCGTTGTGTCGCGCGGTGCTGCGTGATGTTGCCACACCGAGCATAGCCCGACGCGGCCGGGACGCCGATCGGGTATCCGGGTCGCGGCCGCGTCGTGGTGGGGTGGTGGGGCGCGGTGGCTAGGGGTCCACCGGCTCGGGGACGTTCGCTCGGGCGGCTGTGCGGGCGCGGGTGCGTTCGTGGTCGGGGTTGAGGAACCAGTGGCGGGCCGAGGCCAGCCACCAGGTGGCGGCGAAGCCCAGGACGACCAGGACGGCGATCGGGGCGTAGTTGAAGGTCTCCCAGGTGACCGGGGAGACCTGGGGCAGCATGAAGAGGACCGTGATGACGCCGACCCACGTCACCGCGACGACGCCCACCGCCTGGGACCAGCGGCCCAGGTGCCACGGCCCGCGTTCGAAGGCGGCGCCCTTGCGCAGGCGCAGCAGGGTCGGGATGACGTAGGCGATGTAGAGGCCGATGACCGCGATCGAGGTCACGGCGGCGTATGCCGTGACGTTGATCAGGTACGGCAGGCCGAGGACCAGCGCGGCCAGGGCGGCCAGCCAGACCGCTGCGACCGGGGTGCGGGTGCGCGGGTTCACCGAGTGCCAGATGTGGGAGTACGGGAGCGCGCCGTCGCGGGAGAAGGCGTAGATCATGCGGCTGTTGGCCGTCACCGACGCCATCCCGCAGAAGAGTTGGGCGCCGATCACGACGAGGAGGAGGAGTTTGCCCGCCGTGGCCCCCAGCGCGTCCAGGAGGATCTGCGCGGGGGGTGCGCCCGTGGGGGACGTCAGGGCGCCCTCGTAGGACTGGATGGCGAAGGTGAAGCCGAGGAGGAGGACGAAGCCCGCGATCCAGGAGGTCCAGATGGAGCGGACGATGCCCTTCGGACCGGCCGTGGACGCGTCGTGCGTCTCCTCGGTCATGTGGGCGGAGGCGTCGTAGCCGGTGAAGGTGTACTGGGCCATCAGGAGACCGATGAGGACCACGTAGACGCCGCTGCCCCAGCCGGTGTTGTTGACGAACTCGCCGAAGACGAAGGACGCCGACTGGTGGTGGTCCGGCGCGAAGGTCAGCGCGCCGACGATCACCGCGACGCCGAGGACGTGCCACCACACGCTCACGCTGTTCAGCAGGCCGACGATGCGGACGCCGAAGGTGTTCAGCACGCCGTGGAGGATCAGGATCGCGGCGAACAGGAGGATCGTGCGGCCCGGTGTCACCTCGAAGTCGAACTGGAGGTTCAGGTAGGCGCCCAGGAAGGACGCGGCGCCGAAGTCGATGCCGGCGGTGACCGCGACCTGGCCCAGCACGTTGAACCAGCCCGTGAACCAGGCCCAGGCCGCCGCCGTACGCGGGGGCGCCAGGCGGTGCGCCCAGAAGTACAGGCCCGCCGAGGTCGGGTACGCCGAGCAGATCTCGGCCATCGCCAGGCCGACGAAGAGGGTCATCAGGCCGACGGCGACCCAGCCCCACGTGATGACGGCGGGGCCGCCCGTGTTCATGCCGAAGAGATAGAGGGTCAGGCAGCCCGACAGGACCGAGATGATCGTGAAGGAGACCGCGTAGTTGGAGAACGCCGACATGCGGCGGGCCAGAACCTGGGTGTAGCCGAGCTGGGCCAGCCGTTCCTCGTCCGAGAGCCCGCGCGCCTTGGCGTCATCTGTCATGCCCCCAGCAATTCCCCCACCGCAGGCGTGACATGCGTCACTTCGTGGCCGAAAACCGGCCCGGAGAGCATGAGCAGCCATGGGCCGTCATGAGCAGCAGCATGAGCAGCAGAGCGCCGTGGCCTCCACCCTCAGGGGCGGAGGCCACGGCGCTCGTCAGATGTTCAGGCGTCAGCCGTTGCGCTTCCAGCGCGGCTTGTCGTCACGGCGGCCGAAGGACGACGACGAACCACGGTGGTCGTCGCGGCGGCCGTACGGGCGGTCGTGGCCGCCGGAACGGAAGCCGGGACGGTCGCCCTGGCGGTCGCGGTTGAACGGACGGTCGCTGCCACGGTGCCCGCCGCGGTCGTCACGACGGTCGTCGCGACGCTCGAAGGAACGGCCACCACGGTCGTCACGACGCTCGAACGAACGGCCACCACGGTCACCGCGGTCGTCACGACGCTCGAACGTGCGCCCGCCACGGTCACCGCGGTCGTCACGACGCTCGAAGGAACGGCCACCGCGGTCACCACGGTCGTCACGACGCTCGAAGGAACGGCCGCCACGGTCACCACGGTCGAAGGAACGGCCGCCACGGTCACCACGGTCGTTCCGGTCGTCGCGGCGGAAGCCACCACGGTCGTCACGACGCTCGAAGGAACGGCCACCGCGGTCACCACGGTCGTCACGACGCTCGAAGGAACGGCCGCCACGGTCACCACGGTCGTTCCGGTCGTCGCGGCGGAAGCCACCACGGTCGTCACGACGCTCGAAGGAGCGGTCGCGGCCGTTGCCGCCGGTGCTGCGCTCCGTCTTCTCCACGTCCCGCGCGCCGGGCTGCTCGGGCAGCGAGACCTCGGTCTCGGCCGCGGCGGCGGCCACCTCGGCCAGCGCCGTCTCCGGGTCCTCGCCCCGCTCGCGCGCGGACCTGGCGACCAGCCGGTCCGCCTCCTCGCGCAGCTCGGTGGCGCGGCGCTGGGCCCGCTCCAGCTCCTTCGTGAGCTGGGCGACCTCGCGCTCGGCCTGCTGAGCCGCGTTGCCCGCGGACTCGGCCTGGACCTCGGTCATCGACCGGGCACCGGTGATCTCGGCGACCTCCGGCTCGAAGGCCGCGCCGCCCTGGATGATGTGGCGCGTGGCGTCGACGCCCGCGTCCTCCATCAGCCGGAAGATCTGGCGGCGCTGGTGCGGGAGGGAGAGCGAGACGACCGTGCCGGTGCGGCCGGCGCGGGCGGTGCGGCCGGCGCGGTGCAGGTAGTCCTTGTGGTCGCCGGCCGGGTCCACGTTCAGGACCAGGTCGATGCCGTCGACGTGGATGCCGCGCGCGGCGACGTCGGTGGCGACGAGGGCGTTGACGTAGCCCTTCTTGAAGTCCTCCAGCACCCGGGTGCGCGCGCCCTGGGTCATGCCGCCGTGCAGGGCGTCGGCCTTCACACCGGCGTCGCAGAGCTGCTCGGCGATGCGGTCGGCGCCGAGCTGGGTGCGGACGAAGATGATGGTGCGGCCCTTGCGGGCGGCGATCGCGGCGGTGACCGGCGCCTTGTCCTTGGGCTTCACCACGAGGATGTGGTGCGACATGGTCGTCACGTTGCCCTGCGCGCTGTCGACCTCGTGCGTGACCGGGTCGGTCAGGTAGCGCTTGACCAGCGTGGAGATCTCGTTCTCCATCGTGGCCGAGAAGAGCATGCGCTGACCGCCCGCGGGGACCTGGTCGAGCAGCTCGGTGACCTCGGGCAGGAAGCCCAGGTCGGACATCTGGTCGGCCTCGTCGAGGACCGCGATCTGCACGTTCTCCAGGGAGCAGGCGCCGCGGTTGATGATGTCGCGCAGGCGGCCCGGGGTGGCGACCAGGATGTCGACGCCGCGCTCGAGGGCGTAGATCTGGTTGCCCATCGAGGTGCCGCCGCAGACGACCTTCATCTTCAGGCCCATGACGTCGCCGTACGGCTGGAGCGCGTCGGCGACCTGCATGGCCAGCTCGCGGGTCGGGGTGAGGATGACGGCGCGCGGCTTGTGCTTCTCGGTGCGGCCGCCGGCCAGCGTGGCCAGGGTCGGCAGACCGAAGGAGAGGGTCTTGCCGGAGCCGGTGCGGCCCCGGCCGAGGATGTCCTTGCCCGCCAGCGCGTCCGGGATGGTCGCGGCCTGGATCGGGAAGGGGGTGGTCACGCCGTTCTGCGCGAGCTTGCGCACGACGCCCTCGGGCAGACCGAGGTCGGCGAACGTCGACTCGGCAGCCTCGGCAGCCTCGGGGGTCGTGGGGGCCTCGACGGCCTCCGGCGCGCCCTCGGCGCCCGCGACGCCCTCGGCGTTCTCGGGCACGACGACGTGATCAGTACTGGTCATGGACATGCGAATGCGAAACCTTCCGGAGTCTCTCGTCGGCACGCGCCCGTCAACTCCGTGAATCGCGATTCGCAATACGACCGCCTCAATGCGGTCCACCACGGCAGGGGGAGAGAACGCGCCACACGGCGCGCTCTGCGGTGGCGCCGGGCAAATGGGATCAAACGATCTACCACCATACGCACCCTCCACCCCCGAAGGCAAACCGGGTAGCACATGCCCAGCTCAGCGGGGCCGCCACCCCGCTTTCCGAGGCCGTCCGCACTACGCCGGAGTCCCGGCCGCCGGTGCCGGTTCACGCTGTTCGAGCTGGGTCCCCGGCGGCTCGTGCGCCGACGAGGAGGGCTCGGCCACCGTCGGGTCCGGCGTCGGGGACGCGGGCGGCTCCTCGGTCGGCGTCGGGTCCGGTTCGACCGTCCGGGTGGGCTCCGCCGGCGGCGTCCGGGTGGGCTCGGGCCCATGGTCCCCGCCCTTCGGCGGCGGGGCCCCGGTCGGGCGCGCGGGCGGGGCGGCCGACGCGGACGCGTCCTTACCCTTCCCGTCGCCGCCCTTCCCCCTGCCGTCGCCCTTACCCTCGGCCTTCTTCCCCTTGCCGTGTCCCTCCCCGGCCGCCGCGCCGTACCCGGCGTTCCCGCCGGACACCGCGGGGCCGCCCTCGGGGACCTCGCCGCCCCGCTCCCCGGCGGAGTGCGACGGCCTGCCGCGCCCGCCGGGCTCGTCGTCGCCGACGCTCATGCAGCCGGCGGCGGCGACGACGGCCATGGCCGTGGCGGCCAGACGGACGGGTACGTACAAGGGGCGCACGGGCGGCCACCTCCGGGGGTCAAGGAGTCGCCGTGCCCAACTCCCGTCACCCACATGAGGACACGCGCCCGGCGAGGCGGACTTGACCCGGGCGCGTCACCCGTACCCGAGGGCGTGCAGCCGCGCGTCGTCGATGCCGAAGTGGTGGGCGATCTCATGAACCACCGTCACCTCGGTCTCGGCCACGACGTCCTCACGTGTCTCGCAGAAGCGCAGCGTCGGCCCCCGGTAGATGGTGATCCGGTCCGGCAGCACGCCCGCGTACCACTCCCCGCGTTCCGTCAGCGGCGTCCCCTCGTACAGCCCGAGCAGCTCGGGATCGTTCGTCGGCGGTTCGTCCTCGACGAACACCGCGACGTTGTCCATCAGCCGCGTCAGCTCCGGCGGGATCCGGTCCAGGGCCTCGGCGACCAGTTCCTCGAACTCCTCGCGCGTCATCTCCAGCACAGGCCCATTGTCGGGTACGACCGTGGAGTACGACCCGCATATCCGCCCCGGGCCGTGGGCATACGGGACCAATGGCCCGCGTCCCCGCCGCAGCCCTGCACGCCCTGGCCGAGGTGATGAACCCCATCCGCAACGCCCCGCGCGCCCTCAACCTCCACCGCCGCGCCCGCCGTGCGCCCGCCACACCCGAACTCGCCGCCCGCTCACGCCCCTGGACCCGGGCCGTCGGCCTCGTCGCCGTCGTCCTGCTCGGCGCCTGGCTTGGCCTGCTGGTCGTCGGCGACGTCCGGGTGCCGGTCGGCCCCATGAACACGACGATGACCCTGCGCCCCTCGCTCACCGGCGGCACGAAGATCAACGTCTCGCCGCTGGGCGCCCTCCAGCTGGACAGCCACGTCGCCCCGGTCCGCCTCGACGTCAACGTCGACCAGCTCGACCCCGACCGCGCCCAGGCCCTCGTCGACCACCCCGAACGCCTCTCCGGCCTCCAGGACGAGGTCGCGCGGGACGTCGAGCACGGCACCCTCGACCTCGCCGTCCGCTCCTGCGTCGCCGTCGTCACCGGCGCCACCACCCTCGGCCTCGCCGTCTACCGCCGCCCCCGGCGCGCCCTGGCCGCCGGCGGACTCGCCCTCACCCTCCTGGTCGCCTCCGGCGGCACCGCCTACGCGACCTGGAACCCCGACTCCGTCCTGGAACCGAGGTTCTCGGGCCTGCTCTCCTCCGCGCCCTCGCTCGTCGGCAACGCGCGCAGCATCGTGACCGAGTTCGACGTCTACCAGAGGGAACTGGCACGACTGGTGACCAACGTGACCAAGCTGTACGACGTCACCTCCACCCTCCCCGCCTACCAGCCCGACCCGACCACGATCCGCGTCCTGCACGTGTCGGACATCCACCTGAACCCGGCGAGCTGGAAGATCATCGCCTCGCTGGTGGAGCAGTACAAGGTGAACGTGATCGTCGACTCCGGCGACACGATGGACCACGGAACGGCGGCGGAGAACGGCTTCCTGGACCCGATCGAGGACCTCGGCGCCCCCTACGTCTGGGTCCGCGGCAACCACGACTCACGCGGCACCCAGGAGTACCTGAAGCGCCTGAAGAACGTGCACGTCCTGGACGACGGCCGGGCCCGGACCGTCTCCGGCCTGCGCTTCGCCGGCATCGGCGACCCGCAGTACACCCCCGACCGCTCCCAGGCGGACGGCGCCGAGGCCTCCCAGGAGCTGGCCGGCGCCCGGCTCGCCTCCGCCCTGCGCGACCAGAGCACCGCCGGCACTCCCGTGGACGTCGCCATCGCCCACGAGCCGTCGGCCGCCCGCGAGGTCGACGGCGACGTGCCGCTGGTCCTCGCCGGGCACCTCCACCACGAGGACATGGAGGTCATGAAGTACGGCACCCGGCTGCGCGTCGAGGGCTCCACCGGCGGCAGCGGTCTACGCGCGGTCGAGGGCAAGTACCCCGACCCGATCCAGGCGTCGATCCTCTACTTCGACCGGGACACCCGGCACCTCCAGGCCTGGGACGAGATCAAGCTCGGCGGCCTGGGCCTCACGACGGCCGAGGTCAGCCGCCATCTGCCGAAGGAGAACCAGCCGGGCGCCACCCCGTCCCCGACCTCGACCGCGCCCTCCGCGACAGCCCCGGGCGGCCCGGGCGCCTCCCCTCCGGGCAACCCTTCCGGCGCCCCTTCCCGCACCCCTTCCGGCACCCCGTAAACCGTTTTGGCGATACGTCTCGCCGTCGCCTATGCTTCTCACGTCCCCGACGCGCCGTGAGGCGCCCCGGCGGGCCGATAGCCCTCATCGTCTAGCGGCCTAGGACGCCGCCCTTTCAAGGCGGTAGCACGGGTTCGAATCCCGTTGGGGGCACCATCGTCGTATTCCGAGTGAGCCCGCGTCCTTCGACGCGGGCTCACTCGTGTGCGTGCTCAGTTGTGTGCGTGCAGGAGTTCACTCACCGCGAGGCGCGGGTGGGTGGCGGTGACCAGGGCCTGACCGACGAGGACCGCGTCCGCTCCGGCGCGCGCGTACTCCGCCACGTCCCGCGGGCCCCGTACGCCGGACTCCGCTACCCGGACCAGGTCCGCGGGGATGCGGGGCGCGACCTTGGCGAAGGTGGCCCGGTCCACCTCGAGCGCCCTGAGGTCGCGGGCGTTGACCCCGATCACGGTGGCTCCGGCCGTCACCGCCTGCTCCGCCTCGGTCTCGTCGTGCACCTCGACCAGGGGGTGAGCCCGATGTCCCGGGCCTGTTCGAGGAGTTCGGTCAGCCGTGCCCGGCCGAGCGCGACGCCGACCTCGAGCTTGCCGGACGCCGTCTTCAGCACGAGCGGTCCCCGCGTGGTCTCGTCGATGCGGATGTCGCCCTGCGAGGCCCGGGCCTCGACCTCGGCGTGCGCCCGCCCGATCGGCAGCGAGCGCGCCTACGCCGGCCTGCCCCGGTTCTGGAGCAACCAGTTCGCCTCGACCCTGCAGATCGCCGACCTGGGTCACGGCCACGGCCACGACACGGACCTGGTGCTGCGCACGGCCCCGGACGCCTTCTCCGTCCTGCTCTTCCGCGACGCCGCCCTGGTGGCCGTCGAGTCCGTCAACCGCCCCGCCGGCCACATGGCGGCCCGCCGCCTCCTCACGAGAGGAGTTCCCCTCACTCCCGAGCAGGCAGCCGGCGAGGGATTCACCCTCCGCGGCCACCTCGGAGCGCAGGCACCCACCCCCCGTGCCCGCTCCATGAGAAAGGGGCGCCACATGCCCCGCATCACCACGGCGTCCGCGGCCCACCCCATGCCCCCGGACCTCCCGGCCCGGGGACGCGGAAGGCGCCCGATCGGCGCCCACGCGTCCGCTCGCGGCCGACCTGTGCGTTTCCAGGGCGACACGCATCCTCTGATACTCTGCTTCAGCGACGTCACCCCAGCTGACGAGGGTCCGGACCACCGGGAATCAATCATGTTGGGGGCACAGCAAGCGTGTGCGACACTGTCACACACAGCGCCTGGTCCTGTGGAGCAGTTTGGAGTGCTCGCCACCCTGTCAAGGTGGAGGCCGCGGGTTCAAATCCCGTCAGGACCGCTGAGGTTTCACGTGAAACCTCGCGGCTGGGTAGCTCAGTTGGTACGAGCGATCGCCTGAAAAGCGATAGGTCGCCGGTTCGACCCCGGCCCCAGCCACATACAACCCCCGTCGAGATCATCGACGGGGGTTCTGTGTGTCCGGACGGAAATCGTTCGCCAGGATTTTCCCGGGGATGAGATCCTGGAACTCGTATGTCTACGCACCCCGCCCCCGCCCTCGGCACCCTCGCCCCCCGGCTGACCGAGCTGTCCCTGCGCGACGCGCACCGGCTCGGCCGCAGGCTCGAGGGTGCGCGGAAGATCCGTAAGCCGGAGGCCCGCGCCGCCGTTCTCGCCGAGATCGAGACGGAGGTGGCCAAGGCCGAGCAGCGCATCGGTGAACGCCGGGCGCGTGTGCCCACCGTCAGCTACCCCGAGCAGCTCCCGGTCAGCCAGAAGAAGGACGTGATCGCGGAGGCCATCCGCGATCACCAGGTCGTCATCGTCGCCGGCGAGACCGGATCCGGTAAGACCACCCAGATCCCGAAGATCTGTGTCGAGCTGGGCCGTGGCGTCCGCGGCATGATCGGGCACACCCAGCCCCGCCGGATCGCCGCGCGCACCGTCGCCGAGCGGGTGGCGGACGAGCTGGACACCCCGCTCGGCGAGACCGTCGGCTGGAAGGTCCGCTTCACCGACCAGGTGAACCCGGAGTCCACCTTCATCAAGCTGATGACGGACGGCATCCTGCTCGCCGAGATCCAGACCGACCGCGAGCTGCGCGCCTACGACACGATCATCATCGACGAGGCCCACGAGCGCTCCCTCAACATCGACTTCCTGCTGGGCTACCTCGCGCAGCTGCTGCCGAAGCGTCCCGACCTCAAGGTCGTCATCACCTCGGCGACCATCGACCCGGAGCGCTTCTCCCGGCACTTCGGCGACGCCCCGATCATCGAGGTCAGCGGGCGCACGTATCCGGTGGAGGTGCGGTACCGGCCCCTCCTCGAAGAGGACGGCGACGACGCCGACCGGGACCAGATCACCGCGATCACCGACGCCGTCGAGGAGCTGATGGGGGAGGGCAAGGGCGACATCCTCGTCTTCCTCTCCGGTGAGCGGGAGATCCGGGACACGGCGGACGCGCTGGAGAAGAAGAGATACAAGTTCACGGAGGTGCTGCCGCTGTACGCGCGGCTCTCCCACGCCGAGCAGCACCGCGTCTTCCAGCAGCACACCGGACGCAGGATCGTTCTGGCGACCAACGTCGCCGAGACCTCGCTGACCGTCCCCGGCATCAAGTACGTCATCGACCCCGGCTTCGCGCGCATCTCCCGCTACAGCCACCGCACCAAGGTCCAGCGGTTGCCCATCGAGGCCATCTCGCAGGCCAGCGCCAACCAGCGCAAGGGCCGCTGCGGCCGTACCTCCGACGGCATCTGCATCCGGCTGTACTCGGAGGACGACTTCACCGCCCGGCCGGAGTTCACCGACGCGGAGGTCCTCCGTACGAACCTGGCCTCCGTCATCCTCCAGATGACCGCGGCCGGCCTCGGCGACATCGAGAAGTTCCCCTTCATCGATCCCCCGGACCACCGCAACATCCGCGACGGCGTGCAGCTCCTCCAGGAACTCGGCGCGCTGGACCCGGCGCAGAAGGACGTCCGCAAGCGGCTGACCGACACCGGCCGCAAGCTGGCCCAGCTGCCCGTCGACCCGCGGCTGGCCCGGATGGTGCTGGAGGCCGACAAGAACGGCTGTGTCCGCGAGGTCATGGTCATAGCGGCGGCGCTGTCCATCCAGGACCCGCGGGAACGCCCGGCGGAGAAGCAGGCCCAGGCCGACCAGCAGCACGCCCGCTTCAAGGACGAGACCAGCGACTTCCTCGCGTTCCTCAACCTCTGGCGGTACCTGCGCGAGCAGCAGAAGGAGCGCGGCTCGTCGTCCTTCCGCCGGATGTGCAAGCAGGAGTACCTCAACTTCCTGCGCATCCGCGAGTGGCAGGACATCTACACACAGCTGCGCACGGTCGCCAAGCAGATGGGCATCCACCTCAACGACGCCGACGACACCGCGCCGGACGACCGGGTGCACGTGTCGCTGCTGGCCGGCCTCCTCTCCCACGTCGGCATGAAGGACGTGAAGGAGGGCGCGAAGAACGAGTACCTGGGCGCGCGCAGCGCCAAGTTCGCGATCTTCCCGGGCTCGGCCCTCTTCAAGAAGCCCCCACGCTTCGTGATGTCGGCGGAGCTGGTGGAGACCTCCCGCCTCTGGGCCCGCGTCAACGCGAAGATCGAGCCCGAGTGGGTGGAGCCGCTCGCCGAGCACCTCCTCAAGCGCACGTACAGCGAACCGCACTGGGAGAAGGACCAGGCGGCCGTGATGGCGTACGAGAAGGTCACGCTGTACGGCGTACCGATCGTGGCCCAGCGCAAGGTGAACTACGGGCGGATCGACCCGGAGGTCAGCCGCGAGCTGTTCATCCGCAACGCCCTGGTGGAGGGCGACTGGCGCACGCACCACAAGTTCTTCGCGGACAACCGCCGGCTGCTGACCGAGGTCGAGGAGCTGGAGCACCGGGCCCGGCGCCGGGACATCCTGGTCGACGACGAGACGCTGTACGACTTCTACGACCAGCGGGTGCCCGAACACGTCGTCTCCGGGGCGCACTTCGACTCGTGGTGGAAGCACAAGCGGCACGAGCAGCCCGACTTCCTCGACTTCGAGCGCGAGATGCTCATCAACGAGAAGGCGGGGGCGGTCACCAAGGACGACTACCCGGACTCCTGGCGCCAGGGGCCGCTGAAGTTCCGTGTCACCTACCAGTTCGAGCCGGGCGCGGACGCCGACGGCGTCACCGTCCACGTACCGCTCCAGGTCCTCAACCAGGTCACGGACGAGGGCTTCGACTGGCAGATCCCGGGCCTGCGCGAGCAGGTCGTCACGGAGCTGATCCGGTCCCTGCCCAAGCCGGTCCGCCGCAACTACGTGCCCGCGCCGAACTACGCGCAGGCGTTCCTGGACCGTGCCGTGCCCCTTCAGGAGCCGCTGCCGGTGACCATGGCGCGGGAGCTGAAGCGCATGGTGGGAGTGCCGTTCGACGCCGAGGACTTCGACTGGGCGAAGGTCCCCGACCACCTCAAGATCACGTTCCGGATCGTCGACGAGCGACGCCGCAAGCTGGCCGAGGACAAGGACCTGGAGGCGCTGAAGCTGCGGCTGCGCCCGAAGGCGCGCAAGGCCCTCTCCCAGGCCGCGGCCGCCACCGCAGAGCGCAGCGGCGGCGAGTCCCTGGAGCGTTCGGGCCTGACGGACTGGACGATCGGCACGCTGACCCGGGTCTTCGAGACGCGCCGGGCCGGTCAGCCGGTGAAGGCGTATCCGGCGCTGGTCGACGACGGAGCGGCGGCGGACACCGTCTCCGTCCGCCTTTTCGACACCGAGGCCGAGCAGGCACAGGCCATGTGGAAGGGCACGCGCCGGCTGATCCTGCGCAACATCCCGGTCAACCCGGCGAAGTTCGCGTCCGAGAAGCTGACCAACCAGCAGAAGCTGGGCCTGTCCGCGAACCCGCACGGTTCGATCCAGGCGCTGTTCGACGACTGCGCGAGGGCGGCGGCGGACAAGCTGATCGGCGACTTCGGCGGTCCCGCGTGGGACGAGGAGTCGTACCGCAAGCTCTACGACAAGGTCCGCGCGGAGATCGTCGACACCACCGTCCGCGCGGTGGGCCAGGTCCAGCAGGTACTGGCGGCCTGGCAGGCCTGCGAGCGCCGCCTGAAGGCCGTGCGGAGCCCCGCGCTGCTGGCGAACCTCCAGGACGTACGGGGACAGCTGGACGCGCTGGTGAAGCCGGGCTTCGTCACGGAGGCGGGCATCGGACGGCTGCCGGACCTGATGCGCTATCTGGTCGCCGCCGACCGGCGTCTGCAGCAGATGCCGACCGGTGTGCAGCGGGACACGTCCCGGATGGAGAAGGTCCACGAGATGCGGGACGAGTACGCGTGGCTGCTGGAGCAGATGCCCCAGGGCCGGCCGGTGCCGCGGCAGGTCCTGGATGTCCGCTGGATGATCGAGGAGCTGCGGGTCAGCTATTTCGCGCACGCGCTCGGCACGGCGTACCCCGTCTCCGACAAGCGCATCGTGAAGGCGATCGACGCGCTCGCGCCGTGACGGAGCTTGCACGGAGGGTGAGTTCGACCGGCGGCTCACCCTCCTGTACAGTCTCTTCTCGCAGCGCAACGCACAAGAAGCGCCGCGAAACCTGGTCCTGTGGAGCAGTTTGGAGTGCTCGCCACCCTGTCAAGGTGGAGGCCGCGGGTTCAAATCCCGTCAGGACCGCAACGAGACCCCGCACCGTTTGGTGCGGGGTCTTTTTTCGCGCCTGGTGGCATGTCCCGCCCCACGCCCCCCAGAAGGCCTCAGCGCCCCTCTCGCGGCCTTGACGGCGTCACATTCGCTCGGTACTCCAAAGACAGGGCACATCCCCCGTGTGGCCCCTGGAGGTGGCGTATGGCGGCATCGGTCAGGCACGAGACGCGGGCCCTGCTCCGCGCGCATCTGTCGGCCGCGTCGTCATACGGTCACGTGACGCGCCACTGTCCGATCTGTCACCGGCTGTTGCGGCTCGCGCTGGACTCGCCGGCGCCACAGTCTCCGACAGGCCGTCAAGAGGGCGTCGAGGACGGGAGCGCGTCCACGGCGTGAGCCCCGCGGGCCCCAACGTCCTTGCCGCGCCGACCTCCTGGAGGCCACGCCTCCATTAGCGCACAGGCGCCCGGCCCAACAACCACCATGCCGTGTGACGGGTGTCACCGCATGAGTTTTGGAAACGGTGGCACTTACGACTCCCCTACAACTAGTCAATTTAATATGTGCAATTGCACCCGGTTCCGCGGTGCTCGCACAGCCGATCCGACGCACGTCCCCAGACTCCGACAAGCCCGCTCACAGAACCGGCCGACCGCGCACCACCAGGCACAGGACCGGACACAAAAAAGATCGCGCTGGACCCGGCGGAGTCCAGCGCGATCAACGACGCACCTCTGTTGGGGCAGGGACGGCGTCGCTTGGAGCTGTGGTCCGAGCGCCCCGGCAGATTGGGGGACCTGCCGTTTTGCCCGGTTATTCAGTTGTTCAGGCCTCGCTGCGCTGCTGCGGAATGCCCGCGAGCAGAGCGCGGACCTCGGCTTCGCGGTAGCGGCGATGCCCGCCGAGCGTGCGGATCGACGTGAGCTTGCCGGCCTTCGCCCAGCGCGTGACCGTCTTCGGGTCGACGCGGAACATGGTGGCGACCTCAGCCGGGGTCAGCAGCGGCTCGGCATCAGGGGTGCGAGCGGTCATGAGCGGCCTCCTCGGGAGAACCGAACCTTCTCGGTTCATTCCTCTAAATTCTGCACCTTGACCCGCGTTGCCCGAAATGGCGGACGCGAGTCGAGTCGGTTATAGGACGAACGGCTTGTCCTCGGCACTACAACTACACCATCTGTCCAGCCGCGTCGGCCAAACCGATGGAATTGCCCTCCCAGGTGTTCATCAGCGACGGAAGCCGATGGACCATGCCATAGCGGACAGTCACGCCACTGTGACGATCAGTCACAGGACGATCAGGGGCCACTTGACCTGTCATCAGACCCCCCAAAGCGTGCAATGCTGAGAATCCGCCCACAGTGCATCACAGCAGGACGGAAGGAGCCCTCCCCGGGCTCCTTGTCCTATTTTGGCATGAGGAGGGGGAAGGGGCGCAAGAGTGATGTACGTGCGGTCCGTCACGCTTGACACATACGCCCGGATCGGGACCTACGTCCCTTGTCGAGATGACATCAGCCCACACCGAACGAGTGTCTGAGCGGAAGACGAAACCCCACATCGGGCGGTACGTCAAACGTCAGTTCGCGGACCGCCGGTCCCGGACCGCCCGCCAGCGCTCCACGAGCCGCCCGTAGGCCTCCCCCGCCGTGGCCCCGTCGCCGTGGCGCAGCGCCTCGATGCCCTCGGCCACGTCCGCCGCCGAGTGGTCGGCCTCCAGCTCGCCGGCCGGCAGGGCGTGCACCAGTCCGCCGTAGTCCAGCTCCACCAGGGAGCGCGGGTGGAACTCCTCCAGCCAGCGCCCCACATCCACCAGGCCGTCGATGAGCGGCCCCTCGTCCACGGCCTCCCGCAGGGCCCGCAGGCCCCGGGCCACCCGCCGGCGGGCCTGCACCATCGGCGTCCGGTAGCGCAGCACCGGCGCGGCCGCCCCGGCGCCCTCGCCGCCCCGGTCGTACTCCCGCTCCGCGTCGGAGACCAGTACGAACCAGTTGATCGGCACCTGCCAGGTGGCGGTGCGGATCCAGGGGCGGGCATCCGGATTCCGCTCCAGCCAGCGCTCGTAGTCCTGCGCGGTCTGACGACGTACGACCGGTGGGATCAGGGCGTCCAGAACGGGTTCCGGAAAGTCCTCGGCCACGTCCTCCAGGGCCTGCCAACCGCGCAGCCGGGTCCGCCAGGGGCAGACGCAGACCACGCCGTCGACCTCCGTCACGAAGGCGTCGGCGCTCTCGTGCACCGGCACCGCCACGGGCGGGGTGGGCAGCAGGTCGGCCAGGGAACGGCGGAGTTCTTCCTGGTAGGAGGGCCGGTCCGGGCGGCGCGCGTAACGGGTCCAGTGGGCGCGCTCCTCGTCGGGGAAGGCGGCCAGCGGTTCGTACACACGCAGGTACGCCGCGTACGGGACGATCACCGAGGACACCTTGGGCACGCCTGCTCCCTCCCCCGCGCACCGACGCGAAAACCTGCGGAGACTCGTGGAAACGGATCACAAACGCGCGAGAATCTCTGCGAATCGTCGCACGCCCGTACTCCGTGCGGAGGTGATCCTCGGCACTGTGCGGCGGGCGGGCACCACCAGGCTCTAATCTCATGCCACAGTCCCCGCCACCCGCACGGGGACTGCCGCCCATCGCCGCAACTACACAGGAGTCACCACCGTGACCGACGTAACCGGCGCACCTGCTGATGTACTGCACACCCTGTTCCACTCGGACCAGGGGGGTCATGAGCAAGTCGTGCTCTGCCAGGACCGTGCCAGCGGTCTCAAGGCCGTCATCGCCATCCACTCCACCGACCTGGGCCCCGCGCTCGGCGGTACCCGCTTCTACCCGTACGCGAGCGAGGCGGAGGCCGTCGCCGACGCGCTGAACCTCGCGCGCGGGATGTCGTACAAGAACGCCATGGCCGGTCTCGACCACGGCGGCGGCAAGGCCGTGATCATCGGTGATCCGGGACAGATCAAGAGCGAGGAACTGCTCCTCGCCTACGGCCGGTTCGTCGCCTCGCTCGGCGGCCGCTACGTCACCGCGTGCGACGTCGGCACCTACGTCGCCGACATGGACGTCGTGGCCCGCGAGTGCGGCTGGACCACCGGCCGCTCCCCCGAGAACGGCGGCGCGGGCGACTCCTCCGTCCTCACCTCCTTCGGCGTCTACCAGGGCATGCGGGCCGCCGCCCAGCACCTGTGGGGAGACCCGACGCTGCGCGACCGCACCGTCGGCATCGCGGGCGTCGGCAAGGTCGGCCACCACCTGGTCGAGCACCTGCTCGCCGAGGGCGCCCACGTGGTCGTCACCGACGTACGCAAGGACGTCGTTCGGGCCGTCACGGAGCGGCACCCGTCGGTGGTCGCCGTCGCCGACACCGACGCGCTGATCCGGGTGGAGAACCTGGACATCTACGCCCCCTGCGCGCTGGGCGGCGCCCTGAACGACGACACCGTGCCGGTGCTGACCGCCAGGGTGGTGTGCGGCGCGGCCAACAACCAGCTCGCCCACCCGGGCGTCGAGAAGGACCTCGCCGACCGCGGGATCCTCTACGCGCCCGACTACGTGGTGAACGCCGGTGGTGTCATCCAGGTCGCCGACGAGCTGCACGGCTTCGACTTCGACCGGTGCAAGGGGAAGGCCGCGAAGATCTACGACACCACGCTGGCCATATTCGCACGTGCGAAGGAGGACGGTATTCCGCCGGCCGCCGCGGCCGACCGGATCGCCGAGCAGCGGATGGCGGAGGCCCGTCCCCGGCGGTGATCGGCGGGGCCGCACAGGGGTCCTCGCAGGTTTGACCGGTACCCGTCGGGGGGCAGTTGGAGAGAACTCTCACTTATCCCGGCGGGTCGACCGTCGAAAGGTGGTTAAAATCGCCGTTGACCAGCGAGGACGGGCACCTCGCAGGTCCTGGGCATGGCCACGTCCTGCGGGCGACGTACCGTATGGGCGTGGGCTCAGGTACCGTGGAAGCCCTACGGACCGGTCTCTCCACGGAGAGCCCGTTCCGGACCATGAACGCGTGTCAAGACTCTGGGGCCGTCGAGCCCCGTCGTTGAGGGGGTCGAGCCATGGGGCGCGGCCGGGCCAAGGCCAAGCAGACGAAGGTCGCCCGCCAGCTGAAGTACAACAGCGGTGGGACTGATCTCTCCCGCCTGGCCGAGGAGCTGGGCGCATCGCCGGCGAATTCGCAACCGCCGAATGGCGAGCAATTCGAGGACGATGAGCAAGACGATGACGTGTACGCGAAGTACGCCGACCTCTATGAGGACGACGACGAGGACGAGGACGGCCAGTCCCCGCAACAGCGACGCGGCGCTTGACCTTGCACTGAGCACCTTCCCGGTCGGTGGCATCTGTCACCGACCGGGTTCTGTGCTACCCGCAGGGTCTCGGGCGGCCGGGTGTCAGACGGCGTAGTCGCCCACCAGCGCCGCGCCGCTCTCGTGGTCGCCGCGGTCGGTGATCTCGCCGGCCACCCAGGCGTCCACGCCGCGGTCGGCGAGGGTCGTCAGGGCCACGTCCGTCGACTCCTCGGGCACGATGGCGATCATGCCCACGCCCATGTTGAGGGTCTTCTCCAGCTCCAGGCGCTCGACCCGGCCGGTCCGGCCGACGAGGTCGAAGACCGCGCCCGGAGTCCAGGTGGAGCGGTCGACGACGGCGTGCAGACCGTCGGGGATCACGCGGGCCAGATTGGCCGCGAGCCCGCCGCCGGTGACGTGGCTGAAGGCGTGGACCTCGGCGGTGCGGATCAGGGCCAGGCAGTCCAGGGAGTAGATCTTGGTCGGCTCCAGCAGCTCCTCGCCGAGGGGCCGGCCGAGGCCGTCCAGGTGGGCGTCCAGGGACAGCCCGCCCTCGTTCAGCAGGACGTGGCGGACGAGCGAGTACCCGTTCGAGTGAAGCCCGGAGGAGGCCATGGCGATCACCGCGTCACCCGTACGGATGCGATCCGGGCCCAGCAGCCGGTCGGCCTCCACGACGCCCGTGCCCGCGCCGGCGACGTCGAAGTCGTCCGCGCCCAGCAGGCCCGGGTGCTCGGCCGTCTCGCCGCCCACCAGGGCGCACCCGGCCAGCACACAGCCCTCGGCGATGCCCTTGACGATCGCGGCGACACGCTCGGGGTGGACCTTGCCGACGCAGATGTAGTCGGTCATGAAGAGCGGCTCGGCGCCGCACACCACGATGTCGTCCATGACCATGGCGACCAGGTCGTGGCCGATGGTGTCGTAGACGCCCAGCTGCCGGGCGATGTCGACCTTGGTGCCGACGCCGTCGGTGGCGGAGGCGAGCAGGGGACGCTCGTACTTCTTGAGGGCGGAGGCGTCGAAGAGGCCGGCGAAGCCGCCGAGGCCGCCGAGGACCTCGGGGCGCCGCGTCTTCTTGACCCATTCCTTCATGAGCTCGACCGCGCGGTCGCCCGCCTCGATGTCGACGCCGGCGGCTGCGTAGCTGGCACCAGTTGTGTCAGGCATGACGATGAGAACCTTCGTGTCGTACGGCAGGGAGGCCGGGGAAGCCTGGGAAGCCTGTGGAACGGACGGCTACGGGCGACGGATGGCGTCGGCGGCGGCCGTACCGGCGGGCCCGGCGGCCAGCTCGGTCTCCAGGAGCTGCTTGCCGAGCAGCTCGGGGTCGGGAAGCTCCATCGGGTACTCCCCGTCGAAGCAGGCGCGGCACAGGTTCGGCTTGGCGATGGTGGTCGCCTCGATCATGCCGTCGATGGAGATGTACGCCAGCGAGTCGGCGCCCATCGAGGTGCCGATCTCCTCGACGCTCATGCCGTTGGCGATGAGCTCGGCGCGGGTGGCGAAGTCGATGCCGAAGAAGCAGGGCCACTTCACGGGCGGGGACGAGATCCGCACGTGGACCTCGGCGGCACCGGCCTCGCGGAGCATGCGGACCAGGGCCCGCTGGGTGTTGCCGCGGACGATGGAGTCGTCCACGACGACCAGCCGCTTGCCCTTGATGACTTCCTTCAGGGGGTTCAGCTTCAGGCGGATGCCCAGCTGGCGGATGGTCTGTGAGGGTTGGATGAAGGTGCGGCCGACATAGGCGTTCTTCACCAGGCCGGCGCCGAAGGGGATGCCGGAGGCCTCGGCGTAACCGATCGCGGCGGGGGTGCCGGACTCCGGGGTCGCTATGACGAGGTCGGCCTCGGCGGGGGCCTCCTTCGCCAGTCTGCGGCCCATCTCGACCCGGGAGAGGTAGACGTTGCGGCCGGCGATGTCGGTGTCCGGGCGGGCCAGGTACACGTACTCGAAGACACAGCCCTTGGGCTTCGCTTCTGCGAATCGCGACGTGCGCAGGCCGTTCTCGTCGATGGCGACGAACTCGCCCGGCTCGATCTCGCGGACGTAGGAGGCGCCGCAGATGTCGAGCGCGGCGGACTCGGAGGCGACCACCCAGCCGCGCTCGAGGCGGCCGAGGACCAGCGGGCGGATGCCCTGCGGGTCACGGGCTGCGTAGAGGGTGTGCTCGTCCATGAAGACGAGGCTGAAGGCACCGCGCACCTGGGGCAGCACCTTGACGGCCGCCTCCTCGACGGTCAGCGGCTTGCCGTCGTCGTCGACCTGGCCCGCGAGGAGGGCGGTGATCAGGTCGGTGTCGTTGGTCGCCGCGACGCGGGTGGAGCGGCCGTCCTGCTTGGGCAGGTCCGCGACCATCTCGGCGAGCTGGGCGGTGTTGACGAGGTTGCCGTTGTGCCCGAGCGCGATGGAACCCTGCGCGGTGGCACGGAACGTCGGCTGGGCGTTCTCCCACACGGAGGCGCCGGTGGTCGAGTAGCGGGCGTGACCGACCGCGATGTGACCCTGGAGCGAACCGAGCGAGGTCTCGTCGAAGACCTGGGAAACGAGGCCCATGTCCTTGAAGACGAGGATCTGGGAGCCGTTGCTGACCGCGATTCCCGCGGATTCCTGGCCCCGATGCTGGAGGGCGTAGAGCCCGAAGTAGGAGAGTTTTGCGACCTCTTCGCCCGGAGCCCAGACACCGAAGACGCCGCATGCGTCCTGGGGGCCCTTCTCGCCGGGAAGCAGATCGTGATTGAGTCGACCGTCACCACGTGGCACGCCACCGAGTGTAGGCGAGATCGACCACTGGTCCGAATTGGGGATATCGGCTCACGATCGGATCACTGGTCGGCGACGGCCCGGACGGTGGCACCGTCTTCGCTGGTCAGCGTCAGGGTTTCATGATCGATCCGGTAGTGGACCTTGCCGTCGAAGAGGGCCAGCATCCGCTTCTCGGCGTCCATGAGTGAGCCTTCGCACATCATTCGGGTGGTGGACGGGGCGCCGAGGGTGATACGTCCGTCGCTGACCGTGGCCCTGGCGTTGACGTGGTTGCAGGGCAGGCGGCCGGAGACGGTCTTGGCGTCCTGGTCGAAGGTGAGGTGGGCGCGGCCCTTGTGGCCGGGGGTGGTCACCGTCCATTTCGTCCCGTACAGGGACGCGTCCTGCGGCCTGCTCAGCCGGACGGTGTCGCCGTCGGAGGTGGTGAGGGTGAGCTTCTCGCCCTCGTGCTTGGTGGTGAGCGAGCCGGTGGTGAGGGTGCGGCCGAGGGACTTCTCGAAGTCGACGGGCGTGTTCTCGCAGGCCTTCTCGGTGAACATGCCGTCACTGAGCCGGACGCTCCCGCCGTCGACGTCGGCACGGGCGCTGAAGGTGTTGCAGCCGGTGCTGCCCGCGGCTTCGCCGCCCTCGTCGATCCGTACGTGTGCCGCGTCCGGCGCCCGGTGGGTGGTGCCGTCGACAGTGACGCTGTCGATGCTCCACCGGACGCCGGTGACGGACTGCCCGCCCGCGCCCACGGAACCGCTGCCGGTGTCGTCGGCCGTCTCGCTGCCGCAGGCCGCGGCGAGCGGGACGAGCGCGGCGACGGCCGCCACGGTCAGGGTCATGCTGCGCTGCTGCTTCTGCCTGTACATGCCCATTCGACGGAGGCGGGGAAGGACCGGTTCCCCTCAGCTCAGCAGGGGCAGCAGCTCCTCGAGGTCGGCCCGCTCCCCACTCGCGCTCACCTTGGCCGCCGCCAAGGCGTCCTTCCAGGCCAGCCGCCCGGTGGCCAGCCGCATCCAGGTCAGCGGGTCGGTCTCGACGACGTTGGGCGGTGTACCCCGGGTGTGCCGGGGCCCTTCCACGCACTGCACGACCGCGTACGGCGGGATCCGCACCTCCGTCGAACCGCCGGGCGCCTTCACCGCGAGCGCGTCGGCCAGCAACCGTGTCGCGGCGGCCAGCGCCTGCCGGTCGTACGGGATGTCGAGGCCGGGGACCGCGGCGTTCAGGTCGTCGGTGTGCACGACCAGCTCGACGGTGCGGGTGACGACGTAGTCGGCCAGCGGCAGGGCGCCCGCGCTGGTGGGGAGCAGCCTGCCGCCGGGCCGGGTGTCGAGCCGCTCGGTGAAGCACCGCTCGACCTCGGCGAGGTGGGCGTCCAGGTCCGGATGCTCGGCGGCGAGCCGCCGGGCGGTCCCGGCGATGGCGCCGGCGTCGGCGGCGATCGCGAACGGCCAGTCCAGCAGCCGCCCGTCCTGCCGCACGGGCTCGGGCTCCCCCAGCAGCCGGTCCACGGCGGCCAGCGCCATCCCGACGTGCGCCACCAGCTCCCGCACGGTCCAGTCACCGAGCCTGGTGGGCAACGCGAGCTGCTCGGGGGTGAGGGCACGGACCGCCGCCCGCACGTTGCCGAACTGAGCGAGGACGGCGGCGCGGGTGCGGGCGGGGTCGTAGGCGCGGGGGCGTTTCCTGGCGGGCGGCATGGCGGTGAGCCTATGCGGGCGTGGCGGTCGGCGAGGGCGTCTCGAAGACCTCGCCGTTGCGCGGGACGCCGATGCCGGGCCAGGTGAAGGGGACGCCCTGGGCGGTGTCCGGGTCGGGGCCGTCCATCAGCTGGAAGTGGACGTGCGGCTCGGTGGAGTTGCCGGAGTTGCCGCACCGGGCGAGGACCTGGCCGGCGTGGACCCGGTCGCCCTCGCGGACGGCGAAGGAGCCGCGCCGGACGTGGGCGTAGAGGGCGTGGGTGCCGTCGCCGAGGTCGAGGACCAGGTGGTTGCCGACGATGCGGCGGACGCCCGTCATCTCCCGCGCCGAGCCCTCGAGGATCATCAGGTACAGCAGCGCGGGCAGCGAGTTGCGGCTGAGGTGGTCGCGCTGGCCGTCGTCGGCCCGTACGACCGTGCCGTCGGCCACCGCGAGGAGCGGGGCGCCGAACGCCGGGAAGTCGCGGGCGTGCCGGGCGGGCGGCCACAGGACGCGGAAGCCGGGGCGGGCGCCGGGCTCCGGTTCGGCGACGAGGTCGATGGCGAAGGTCTGGCCGTAGGCGTGGACGCCGTGGCTCGGGGTGCGGCTGGCGGGACTGTTCAGCGCGGACCAGCGGCCGCTGACGGGCGGCGCGACCTCGACGGGCTCGCGGGCCTTGCCGGACGCGTCCGGGGCGCCGCCGTTCCACCGGTTGACCACGGTGATCAGGACGTAGGCGAGGACCAGCGGCGCGAAGACGCACCACCACGGATACCCGGGGTCGAAGACGACGCCGACGGCCACCAGGGCCAGGAAGGCGAGTTGCAGTACCCGGAAGGTGATCATGGCGAGCTTGCGTGCGGACATCGTTCCCCCTTGATCGTGACGGTTCCGTGGGTGTCGTGATGTTCCCGGTCAGTTCCGGGCCGTCGACAGCGCCACCAGCAGCGGTACGACCCGCCCCGGCGGCACCTCGTGGCGGCCCCGGCCGGTGGTGTGCAGCCAGCCGGCGCCGGTGAGCTGGCGCAGGTGGTGGTAGATCTGGCCGGTCGTGCCCACCCCGTCCAGCTCGGCCAGCTCGGCCGCGGTGCGCCGGCCGCCGAGGATCTCCCGCAGCAGCCGCAGCCGCACGGGATGCCCGAGCGCGGCGAACACCTCGGCGGAGTCGGCCCACTCGGCGTCCATCAGGCCGTCGGTGAGCGCGCCGTGCTGCCAGCCGTACTGCTCACCGGTCGGCAGGCGTACGGAGCCGGTGAACAGGACGCCCCCGGCCGCGGCCTTCATCTCCGCGAGCTGCTCCTTCAGGCCGTCCAGGGCCCAGAAGTCGCCCTCCTGGACGCGGGGTGCGGGCCGGTCGACGGCTTCCAGTGCGGCGAGGCGCCGTTCGAGATCGGCCACGCGTTGTTCCAGTCGCTGCTCCACTCCGACGAGATTACGGAAGTACGTAATTACGTGCAACCCTGAATCCGGATCACTCGTACGTGCGCCCGTCCGAGCAACTCGCCCTCGCGGCGCCGGAGCCCGGACCGTCACCCTCGAGTTCGTCGACGGACGCCTCGCGGTCAGGAAGGCGACGGACGGGGACCACGGCACCGTCGTGTCCTGGCTGGTCAGGCGCTGCCGGCAGACCCGGCCCGACCTGGAACTCGACACGGAGATCCGCAAGAACTACGTGCGGTGAAACGCCGAGGTCCCGCCCGGAATCGGACGGGACCTCGGTCTCACGGCAGCCGTGCGCTCAGGCCAGCAGCGCCGGGATCGTGCCCTCGTGGGCCTCGCGCAGCTCGGTCAGGGGGAGGGTGAACTCGCCCTGGACCTCCACCGCGTCGCCGTCCACTACGCCGATGCGGGTGACGGGCAGGCCGCGCGCGCCGCACATGTCGTTGAAGCGGAGCTCCTCCGAGCGCGGGACGGCGACGACCGCGCGGCCCGCCGACTCCGAGAACAGGAAGGTGAAGGCGTCGAGCCCGTCCGGTACGACCAGACGCGCGCCCTTGCCGCCGAGCAGCGCCGACTCGACGACCGCCTGGACCAGACCGCCGTCGGACAGGTCGTGCGCGGAGTCGATCATGCCGTCGCGGGAGGCCGAGATCAGGATCTCGCCCAGCAGACGCTCGCGCTCCAAGTCGACCTTCGGGGGCAGGCCGCCGAGGTGGTCGTGGATCACCTGGGACCAGGCCGAGCCGCCGAACTCCTCCCGGGTGTCACCGAGGAGGTACAGCAGCTGGCCCTCCTCCTGGAAGGCGACCGGCGTGCGGCGGGCCACGTCGTCGATGACGCCCAGCACGGCCACCACCGGGGTCGGGTGGATGGCCGCCTCGCCCGTCTGGTTGTAGAGCGAGACGTTGCCGCCCGTGACCGGAGTACCGAGCTGGAGGCACCCGTCGGCCAGGCCGCGCACGGCCTCCGCGAACTGCCACATGACCGCCGGGTCCTCCGGAGAGCCGAAGTTCAGACAGTCGGAGACCGCCAGCGGCTTCGCACCGGTCGTCGCCACGTTGCGGTAGGCCTCCGCCAGCGCCAGCTGCGCGCCCGTGTACGGGTCGAGCTTGGCGTAGCGGCCGTTGCCGTCGGTGGCGATGGCGACGCCGAGGCCGGACTCCTCGTCCACGCGGATCATGCCCGAGTCCTCGGGCTGGGCGAGGACGGTGTTGCCCTGCACGAAGTGGTCGTACTGCTGGGTGATCCACTGCTTGGACGCCTGGTTCGGGGACCCGACCAGCTTGCGGACCTGGTCCGCGAGCTCCTCGCCCGACTCCGGCCGCGGCAGCTTGTTCGCGTCGTCGGCCTGGAGGGCGTCCTGCCAGTCCGGACGGGCCAGGGGGCGCTCGTAGACCGGGCCGTCGTGGGCGACCGTGCGCGGGTCGACGTCGACGATCTTGCCGCCGTGCCAGAAGATCTCCAGCCGGTCGCCGTCGGTGACCTCACCGATGACGGTGGCGATGACGTCCCACTTGTCGCAGATCTCGAGGAAGCGGTCGACCTTCCCCGGCTCGACGACCGCGCACATGCGCTCCTGCGACTCGCTCATGAGGATTTCCTCGGGCGAGAGGGTCGAGTCGCGCAGGGGTACGTCGTCCAGGGTGACGCGCATGCCGCCGGAGCCGTTCGACGCCAGCTCGGACGTGGCGCAGGACAGGCCCGCCGCGCCCAGGTCCTGGATGCCGACGACCAGCTTCTCGGCGAACGCCTCCAGGGTGCACTCGATGAGGAGCTTCTCCTGGAAGGGGTCGCCGACCTGGACGGCGGGGCGCTTGGAGGGCTTGGCGTCGTCGAAGGTCTCGGAGGCGAGGATCGACGCGCCGCCGATGCCGTCGCCGCCGGTGCGGGCGCCGTACAGGATGACCTTGTTGCCCGCGCCCGACGCCTTGGCGAGGTGGATGTCCTCGTGCCGCATGACGCCGATGGCACCGGCGTTGACCAGCGGGTTGCCCTGGTAGCAGGCGTCGAAGACGACCTCGCCGCCGATGTTGGGCAGACCCAGGCAGTTGCCGTAGCCGCCGATGCCGGCGACGACGCCCGGGAGGACGCGCTTGGTGTCGGGGTGGTCCGCGGCGCCGAAGCGCAGGGGGTCGACCACGGCCACCGGACGGGCACCCATCGCGATGATGTCGCGCACGATGCCGCCGACACCCGTGGCCGCGCCCTGGTAGGGCTCGACGTAGGAGGGGTGGTTGTGCGACTCGACCTTGAAGGTGACCGCGTAGCCCTGGCCGACGTCGACCACACCGGCGTTCTCGCCGATGCCGACGAGCATCGCCTCGGACTCGGGGGCCTTCTCGCCGAACTGGCGCAGGTGCACCTTGCTGCTCTTGTACGAGCAGTGCTCGGACCACATGACGGAGTACATGGCCAGCTCCGCCCCGGTGGGGCGGCGGCCGAGGATCTCCACGACCCTCTCGTACTCGTCCTTCTTCAGGCCCAGCTCGGCCCAGGGCAGCTCGACGTCGGGGGTCGCGGTCGCGTGCTCGACCGTGTCCAGAGGCGTCCGGCTCATGCGTTGACCAGCTTCTTGAGGATCGAGGTGAAGAACGGCAGGCCGTCGGTACGGCCCGTACCGATCAGCGACTCGACGGCGTGCTCGGGGTGCGGCATGAGGCCGACGACGTTCCCGGCGGCGTTGGTGATGCCCGCGATGTCGTTGAGCGAGCCGTTGGGGTTCACGTCCAGGTAGCGGAAGGCGACGCGGCCCTCCGCCTCCAGCTCGTCCAGCGTGCGCCGGTCGGCGACGTAGCGGCCGTCCATGTTCTTCAGCGGGATGTGGATCTCCTGGCCGGCGGTGTAGTCGCTGGTCCAGGAGGTGTCCGCGTTCTCCACCCGCAGCTTCTGGTCGCGGCAGATGAAGTGCAGGTGGTCGTTGCCCAGCATGGCGCCCGGCAGCAGGTGGGCCTCCGTGAGGATCTGGAAGCCGTTGCAGATGCCGAGCACCGGGAGGCCGGACTTCGCCTGGTCGATGACGGTGTCCATCACCGGCGAGAAGCGCGAGATGGCGCCGGCACGCAGATAATCGCCGTACGAGAATCCGCCGCACAGCACCACGGCGTCGACCTGCCCCAGGTCCTTGTCCTTGTGCCAGAGAGCGACGGGTTCGGCGCCGGCGACGCGGATCGCGCGCTGCGTGTCCCGGTCGTCGAGACTGCCGGGGAAAGTGACGACGCCAATACGAGCGGTCACTTCGCGGCCCCCGCGACTACGTCCTCGGACTCGACCTTGACGGTGAAGTCCTCGATCACGGTGTTGGCGAGGAAGGATTCCGCAAGATCATGGATGCGGGCGAGGGCGGCGTCGTCGACCGGCCCGTCCACTTCCAGTTCGAATCGCTTTCCCTGGCGGACGTCCGAGATCCCTTCGAAACCCAGTCGCGGCAGTGCGCGCTGCACCGCCTGGCCCTGGGGGTCGAGGATCTCCGGCTTGAGCATGACGTCGACTACGACGCGTGCCACTGGCACTCCCGGTGTGTGGTGCTGAGCAGGTTCCTTCAGACTACCCGTACAAAATTTCTACGCGCGTAGCCTTGGAGGAAACTACGTGACCCCTGTCACGATTCCGCATCGAGGGGAGGCGGTCACGAAAAGCTTCGGGAAAGATCCCGGATCGAGCGCGGGACACCTATTGCGCGACGGACACGCCAAGAGATTTAGTCGGTCTTCCCATTGCAATGCCGGGCACTGTACAAATGAAATGTCATTAGCCGATACTTTGCCCAATTACAGGCGAACAGTCGGCATCATCGCGGCGTCTTGGCACGTTCGGGCACGTCATCGCGGAGATGCCGCACGAAGGGACCGATATTCGTGGCGCAGCGTGTCGTGGTCACTCTCTTTGACGACATCGACGGCTCGGAAGCGGCGGAGACGATCGCCTTCGGAGTCGACGGCCGTACGTACGAGATCGACCTGAACGAAGCCAATGCCCGGAAACTGCGCAAGGCGCTCGAGCCGTACGTCTCGGCCGGCCGCAAGCGCTCCCGGTCCGGCAAGGCGTACCGGCAGACGGAGGTCGCCCCCGACCCGGCGGCGGTCCGGGCCTGGGCCCAGGCGAACAAGATGGACGTGCCCGCGCGGGGCCGGATCCCGAAGAAGGTGTACGAGGCGTTCGCCGAGGCGCGGTGAGCCGCCGGGCCCCGTCCCGGGCGTGACCGAGGCCGACGGACGCTCAGCCGCCCCTCGCGGCAGCCGACTTGCGCAGCACCCAGGGTGATCAGCTAAAGTCTGGAGCACGCCGAGGGGCGAGGCCGAAAAGGCCCAGCTCACGGAACATGCGGGTGTAGTTCAGTAGTAGAACATCCCCCTTCCAGGGGGAAGGCGCAGTGTGCAATTCCTGTCACCCGCTCTGCATCGCCGTACCGATGGTCCGATTGGATCAGGTAGGCTGGTGCTCGCACCGATCGGTGAAGGCCGGTCGGGGGCAATGCGGACGTAGCTCAGTTGGTAGAGCGCAACCTTGCCAAGGTTGAGGTCGCGAGTTCGAACCTCGTCGTCCGCTCGGGAATCAGGCCCCGGTCCTCAGGACCGGGGTCTTTTCGTGTGCCTGAACCCGAGCGGCGTCCGGCAGCCCGGCCCTGACATTTGTCATGCGGGGTGATGACGGGCCGCACTGTCGGCGGGCCCCGTGTGCCGGAAGGCTTGGGGCATGCAATCAAACGGACACGAACACGTGATTGAGGTCACCGACCTGCGGCGTGTGTACGGGGGCGGGTTCGAGGCCGTACGCGGAATCGACTTCTCCGTGCGCCGCGGCGAGGTCTTCGCCCTGCTCGGCACCAACGGCGCGGGCAAGACGTCGACGGTCGAACTGCTCGAGGGCCTCGCCGCACCGGCCGGCGGGCGGGTGCGCGTCCTCGGGCACGACCCGTACACCGAGCGGGCCGCCGTACGCCCCCGCACCGGGGTCATGCTCCAGGAGGGCGGCTTCCCCTCCGAGCTGACCGTCGCCGAGACCGCCCGGATGTGGGCGGGGTGCGTGAGCGGGGCCCGCCCGCCGACGGAGGTGCTGGGGCTGGTCGGTCTCGAGTCGAAGACCGACACCCGCGTCAAGCAACTGTCCGGAGGCCAGCGGCGCCGCCTGGACCTGGCGCTCGCGCTGCTCGGCGACCCCGAGGTGCTCTTCCTCGACGAGCCCAGCACCGGACTGGACGCCGAAGGGCGCCGCGACACCTGGGAGTTGGTGAGCGCGTTGCGCGACCAGGGCACCACCGTGCTGCTGACCACGCACTACCTGGAGGAGGCCGAGAACCTCGCCGACCGGCTCGCGATCATGCACGAGGGCCGGATCGCCGCGACCGGCACCCCGGCCGAGGTGACCGCCGCCCAGCCGTCCCGGATCTCCTTCGAACTGCCCGCCGGCTACTTCGTGGGCGACCTGCCGCCGCTCGGCGAACTGGGCGTGAGCGACCACGAGGTCGACGGCCGGATGATCAAGCTGCGCACCCGGGAGCTCCAGCGCGCGGCCACCGGACTGCTGGTGTGGGCCGCACAGGCCGGAGTCGAGCTGCGCCGCCTGGACGTGCGCTCGGCGTCCCTGGAGGAGGCCTTCCTGAGCATCGCCAAGGAGGTGTCCGCGCGGACGGCCGACGGGACGACGCCTCAGACACCTCGGACACCTGGGACGCCTGGGACGACGAAGGAGTACGCCGCATGAGCGCCACGACCACCCATGACCCGGCCGCCACGCGCGCCGTACCCGCCCCGGCGAGCACGCCCAGGACGCGCATGACCGCCCTCGCCCGCGCCGAACTGACCCTGCTCGGGCGCAACAAGGGCACCCTCTTCGCCGCGCTGTTCGTACCGCTGGTGCTGCCGTTCAGCGTGCGGTCGGCGGCCAAGGAGATGGACCTCGCCGGAGCCGGGCTGACCACCGGCACCCTCGTCCTGCCCGCCGCGATCGGCTTCTCCCTGCTGTTCGCCGTCTACTCGGCCCTCGTCGGCGTCTTCGTCGTCCGGCGCGAGGAACTCGTCCTCAAGCGGCTGCGCACCGGAGAGCTGCGGGACGTGGAGATCCTCGCCGGCTCGGCGACACCGGCCCTGCTCAGCGGGCTCGTGCAGTGCCTGCTGCTCGCGGTGGGCTGCGCGGCGCTGCTCGACCTGTCGGCGCCGTCCGCGGTCCACCTGTCCGTCCTCGGCCTGCTGCTCGGTCTGGTGATGTGCGCGGCGCTCGCGGCCGTCACCGCGAGCTTCACCAAGACCGGTGAGAGCGCGCAGGTCACGCCGCTGCCCTTCATGTTCGTCTCGATGCTCGGCTCCGGCATGTTCGTCCCGCTGGAACTGCTTCCCGACCGGCTGGCCTCGATCTGCGAACTGCTGCCGCTGACGCCCGTCATCACCCTGGTGCGCGGCGGCTGGACCGGCGACCTGTCCGGCGCCGAGGCGATGGGCGCCGTCGTGACGGCGGTGGCCTGGACCGTGGTCGCGGTGTTTGCTGTACGACGGTGGTTCCGCTGGGAGCCACGGCACTGAGGCACGGGGCGACTGGGAGCGGCGGACGGATGCGCAGGCCGGGCGGATGGTGGCGGGTCAAGAGCACGCCGGAGAAAGTGGAGACGTACACGCGGTGGTCGTTCCACTTCTTCGGCGCCATCGAGATCGTCGCGCTGGGGGTGACCGCCTACGGGCGGGCCGAGGCCGGGCTCGCCACCGCGCTGTGCCTGCTGGTCACCGTGCACGCCGCCGTCTGCATGCTGGTCTCGTCCCGGGCACTGGACTGGACGCTCGGGCGGCGGCCGCAGCCCGTGCGGCTGATGTGGGCTCTCGTCGTCGTCACCGCCGTGGTCTCGGTCACCGCGGTCGGGATCGCGGAGCGCGGACCGGCCGGCGAGGTGGAGACCGCGGCGGGCACGGTCTACGGGGGAGTGATGTGCTTCGGCGCCGGTGTCATCACGCTCGGGGTGCGCGGCCGGCGGCGCATGGTCGCCGTCGTCGGGGCCTTCGCGCTGGGCGCCGGGCTCATCACGTTCCCGCTGGACATGCCCGTCCTCGCGTCGGTCGTGCTGGCGGGCCTGGTGATGGTGACCGGCGGGTTCCTCGCCGTCACCTCGATCTTCTCCCTCTGGCTGCTCAACGCGGTCTACGCGCTCGACGACGCCAAGGAGACCAGGGCCCGGCTCGCCGTCGCCGAGGAGCGGCTGCGGTTCGGCCGGGACCTGCACGACGTGATGGGACGGAACCTGGCGGTGATCGCGCTCAAGAGCGAACTGGCCGTCCAGCTGGCCCGGCGCGGACGGCCCGAGGCGGTGGAGCAGATGATCGAGGTGCAGCGCATCGCCCAGGAGTCGCAGCGCGAGGTCCGGGACGTCGTACGCGGCTACCGGGAGGTCGCCCTGGAGGTCGAACTGGCCGGCGCCCGGGGCGTGCTCTCGGCGGCCGGCATCGTCTCGGAGGTCACCGGCGGCACGGCCGGCCTGCCCGCCGAGGTGCAGTCCGCGCTCGGCTGGGTGGTGCGGGAGGCGACCACGAACGTGCTGCGGCACGGGGACGCGAAGAAGGTCACCGTGATGGTGCGGATGTCGGAGGGACGTGTAGTGCTGACGGTGGAGAACGACGGGGTGGCCGAGCCGACCGGGGAAGAACCCCTGGCGGGCTCGGGTGGCTCGGGCGGCTCGGGTCGCTCGGGCGGTTCGGGGCTCGCGGGGCTGCGGGAGCGGCTGTCCGCCGTGGACGGGACGCTGGAGGCGGGGACCGTCGGCAAGGGCGTGTTCCGGCTGACGGCCGAGGTGCCGCTGCCGGCCGCCGGGGCCGGGACCGCGCTGGAGGTCGCGTCGTGACGACGGCCGTGCGCGTGCTGCTCGCCGACGACGAGCACCTCATCCGCGGGGCGCTGGCCGCCCTGCTGTCCCTGGAGGACGACCTGGTCGTGGTCGCCGAGGCGGCGACCGGTCCGGAGGCGCTGGCGATGGCGCGGGCGCACGCGCCGGACGTCGCCGTACTGGATCTCCAGATGCCCGGCGCCGACGGTGTGAGGGTTGCCACATCCCTGCGGGCCGAGCTGCCCGCCTGCAAGGTGCTGATCGTGACCAGTCACGGCCGGCCCGGGCACCTGAAGCGGGCGCTCGCGGCAGGGGTGCGCGGGTTCGTCCCCAAGACGACCAGCGCCCAGCGGCTCGCCGAACTGATCCGTACGGTGCACGCCGGAAACCGGTACGTCGACCCCGAGTTGGCCGCCGACGCGATCTCCGCCGGGGACTCGCCGCTGACCGCGCGCGAGGCCGAGGTGCTGGAGCACGCCGCCGACGGGGCGCCCGTCGCGGAGATCGCCGAGCGCGCCGCACTCGCCGAGGGGACCGTACGGAACTACCTCTCGTCGGCCGCGAGCAAGCTCGGGGCGGAGAACCGGCACGCGGCGGTGCGGCTCGCCCGGGAGCGGGGTTGGGTATAGTGGCTGTCGCGCCACGGTGAAGTCCACGACGAAGCCCGCGCGCAGTGCGAACGTAGCTCAGTTGGTAGAGCGCAACCTTGCCAAGGTTGAGGTCGCGAGTTCGAACCTCGTCGTTCGCTCCAGGTGAGAAGCCCCCGGCTCCGGCCGGGGGCTTCTTCGTGTGCCGGGGCCTCTTCGGGGGTGGCCCCGGCCCCTCTAGCTCCAGCTCAGGCCGGTCAGGCGCTCGTAGGCCTCCACGTACTTGGCGCGGGTGGCGTCCACGACCTGCTGCGGCAGCGCCGGCGGGGGCTGCTCGCTCTTCCGGTCCCAGCCGGACTCCGCCGAGGTCAGCCAGTCCCGCACGAACTGCTTGTCGTACGACGGCTGCGCGCGGCCCGGCTGCCACTGGTCGGCCGGCCAGAAGCGGGAGGAGTCCGGGGTGAGGACCTCGTCGGCGAGGACCAGGGTGTCGTCCCCGTCGAAGCCGAACTCGAACTTGGTGTCCGCGAGGACGACGCCGCGGTCGCGGGCGATGTCCCGGGCGCGGGAGTACACGGCGAGGGTCGCCTGGCGCAGGGCGGCCGCGGTGTCCGCGCCGACCTGGCGGGCGACCTCCTCGTAGGAGACGTTCTCGTCGTGCTCGCCGACCTCGGCCTTGGTGGCCGGGGTGAAGATCGGGCCGGGCAGCTCCGAGCCGTCGACGAGGCCCTCGGGCAGCGCGAGGCCGCACACGGTACGGGTCTCGTTGTACTCCGCCAGCCCGGAGCCGGTGAGGTAACCGCGGGCCACGCACTCCACGGGGACCATCCGCAGCGACTTGCAGACCAGCGCGCGGCCCTCCCAGTCGGCGGGGGCGCCCGGCGGCAGCTCGGTGCTCAGGACATGGTTCGGGGCCAGGTCGGCGAGCTGGTCGAACCACCACAGGGAGAGCTGGGTGAGGACCCGGCCCTTGTCGGGGATCTCGGTCGGCAGCACCCAGTCGTAGGCGGACATGCGGTCGCTGGCGACCATCACGAGGTCGCCCGCCTCGTTCCGGTACAGCTCGCGCACCTTGCCGGTGTGCAGATGCACCAGACCCGGAACCTGGATCGGCTCGGGCTTTTCAACGAATCCGGACACGGTTCCTCCCCGTGGTTCTGTCTAGTACGTCGATTGTCCCGTACGTCGGGAGGAGGGCGACGGGCGGGGCGGTCCCTGCGCAGGTCAGTCCCGTTTGCAGATGCGGTCCAGGAGGTTGGCGGTGGCGCGCTGGACGCGCGGGTCGACGTGGCCGGGGCGGTCCAGGGCCGGGGACCAGGCGAAGGTTCCGGAAGCGAAGACCCAGGCGCCGGACGGGGCCCGGTACAGCGACGTCTCCTGGTGGCGCCGTGCGCCGTCGGCGTCGGTGTACGGCGAGTGGGCGAGCAGGACCCGCTCGTCGTGCTCGGGGAGCGCGGTGCGCGGGAAGTAGCGGTCGGCCTCGCCGGCGACCAAATCCTCGATCTCGTCACCCTCGTGCGCTCCGGTGGCCTCCCAGAGCCAGTGGTCGGCGTTGCGGACGACCATCGGGTGCGGTTCGGGGACGCGGCCGGCGTACTGGATGCCGAGCAGCTGCTGCTCGGCGCGGTCGATCTCCCGCCACAGGGCGGGCCGCCCCGGGCCCCTGCGTTTGCGGCAGGTCAGCAGGCGGTCGGGGGCGCCGGACGGGGAGGGGGCCAGCTCCACCTGCCAGTACATGGTGTTGGCGGAGAGGAAGACCAGGGACGTGCCCTGCTCGCGGGCGAGTCCCGCGGTGCGGCGCATGGGGGTGGACCAGTACTCGTCGTGGCCGGGGAAGACCAGGCCCCGGTAGCGGGCCGGGTCGATGCGGCCGGAGTGCAGGTCGCGGGCGTCGGCGTAGGCGAGGTCGTAGCCGTAGCGCTCGGCGAAGCGGATGAAGTCGTAGGCGTGCCCGACGTGCAGCGGCAGGCCCGCGCCCGCGTACGGGCGGTCGAAGGAGACGGTCGTCGCGGCGTCCGCCTCGCCCAGCAGCCGGCCCTTCTCGTCCCAGGCGTGGTAGAGGCTGGCTCCGGTGCGGCCGTCCTCGGGGTAGAGGTTGTACGCCTGCCAGGTGACGTCCGGCAGGAGCAGGAGCAGGTCGGCCGGGTGGCTGTCGCGGACCGTGAAGGGGACGTGGGAGCGGTAGCCGTCGACGGTGGTGAGGACGGCCACGTACGCGCCGATGTTCCAGTACGTGGGGATCTGGAGCCGCCAGGACAGCCACCAGTGGTGGCAGGAGACCGTGCGGTCGGCGGTGAGCGGAGGGGGCTGGACGATGCCGGACAGCCGGGGGCTGGTGGTGATCTTGGCGGCGCCGTCACCGCCGTAGTGGCCGATCCGGTAGACGTCGACGCTGAACTCCTGCGGCGGGTCGACGGTGATGTGGAAGTCGATGGCCTCGCCGGGCGCGGCGGCTCCGGTCGCGGTGAAGCCCTTGATCTGGCGGCGGACGTCGTCGGCGGCGCGGGGGCCGCCGCCGGTGCCGGGGTGCCCGTCCGGGTCCTGGGCGGTGGCGTCCCGGTCCGCGTACCAGGCGACCACCTGGCCGGTGTCCCCGAAGTACGTCTCACCCCCGCGCAGCCACGGAACGGGCCCCAGTCCGAAGGGGTCCGTCACGGCGTGCGCGAGTGCTCCCGACTCCCAGCGGCGGATCTGCTCGGGCCCCATGGGAAAGTCCCCTCCCTCGTGCCCCCGTGGTCGTGCGTATGACGAAACGCTCTTGCCATGTGCGCGATCGGTCCCAGCACATCACATTTCGCACGCGGGCTGTCACTGTTCGTTGCGAACTGGCCGAAAGTGGAATGGGAGGATCCGATTCACCTCGGCGCGAGAGGTCAGACCAGGCGCACCGGCTTCTCCGGGCGAACGCCGAGTTCGGTCATCCAGGCGCGCAGCGGGCCCGGGTCGCCGGTCTCGACGAGGCTGAGCACGCTGGGGGCCAGGTCCGCGGCGCGGGCGCCGCTGAACAGGAGCGACGGTCCGTCGAGCCAGTCCAGGCCCGGCGCCGCGCCCGCGGTGTCCATCGCCGCGCAGCACACCATCGCCGTGATGTGCGCGGTGAGGATCTCGCGGCCGGTGCGCGGGGGCTGCAACGGGAGGAGAGGGAGCGCCCGGTCGTCCCAGAGAGCGGGGTCGGGCCCGGCTGCCGGCCCCGGGGCGGACGAGCCTCCGGCTCCGGTGGGCCGCCCCTCCGCCTCCTCGCGGGCCAACTGCGCACTGAGCCCGGCGGCCAGCGCCGCGCCACGGTCCGTGGTACCGGCGAGGTCGTCCTCGTCGTCGGCGGGGGCGGGGGCGTCGGCGAGGGCCGGGGCGTCGGCGGGGGCCGGGGCGTCGGTGGGGGTGCGGTGGTCGGGGTGGCCTTCGCCGGGGAGGGCCGCGTCGGTGGGGGTGCGGTGGTCCGGGCGGCCTTCACCGGGGAGGGCCGCGTCGGTGGGGGTGCGGTGGTCCGGGCGGCCTTCACCGGGAACGGCCACGTCGGCCGGGGTGCGGTGGTCCGGGCGGCCTTCACCGGGGAGGGCCGCGTCGGCCGGGGCGCGGTGGTCCGGGCGGCCTTCACCGGGAACGGCCGCGTCGGCCGGGGCGCGGTGGTCCGGGCGGCCTTCACCGGGAACGGCCACGTCGGCAGGGGCGCGGTGGTCCGGGCGGCCTTCACCGGGAACGGCCACGTCGGCCGGGGCGCGGTGGTCGGCGGAGGCGTCTGAGTCGCCGTGCGGCGGGTGCGGGGCGCCGGTGGCAGCGTCCGGCGCGCCGGTGCCAGCACCGGTGACGGCACCGGGCCCAGCCCCGGTCGCGGTAGCCGCCTCGGGTCGACGCCCGACCTCTGCTCCGGTCGGGGTCCCAGCCCCGGCCGTGGTCCCGGGCTCAGTGTCGGCCTCGGTCCAGGTCCCGGACGCGGTCTCGGTCCCGGAAGCAGGGCCGGTCCCGGAGGCAGGGTCGGTCCAGACCCTATGGCCAGGCCCTGCCCCAATTCCCCTCCCGGCCCCTGCTTCGGGTCCAGTCGCGGCCCCGGGATCAGTCGCCGGAGAAGCGTCGGGCACCACGGGGTCCGGGGTCGTGAGGTGGTCCAGGACGCGGGCCAGGGTCGGGCCGTCGGTGCCCGGTGCGGCGGTGCGGCGGACGCCGAGGGTGTCCAGGACGCGGTGCAGGCGGGCCGCGTCCGTGCGCCAGGTCCGGTCGACGACCTCCTCGGGGTACTCGTCCCAGCCCACCGGCGACCAGTCCGGGCCCGCCTCGGCGGGCCCGCCGTGGAAGAGGCGCGCGGCGAGGAGCGAGACCGCCTCGTCCATCGCCCCGGGCTCCTCCAGCAGGTCGCAGGCGGGACGCTCGCCCAGTCGGGAGGCGAACCCCTCGGCCAGGCGGTCGCGGCGGGACAGCTCCGTGAGGGCGGCGACGACGCCCACGTCCAGCCGGGAGGGCCAGCGGCCCATCCGCCAGGCGGGCAGCGCGACCCGGGTCAGCAGCCGGTCCCAGCCCGCGTAGGCGAGCCCGACCTGCTCCTGCGCGACGATCCGCAGCCCGTAGTCCACAGCCTGTGCACGCTCGGCGGCGGCCACCGCGACCCCGCGCTCCATCTCGGCCGCGTGAGCGCGACAACTGCGCAGCAGCAGCCGGGACACCCAGCCCAGGCCCGCGCACGCCACACGGGACAGCGGGTCGCGTCGGCCCGCCGAGGCCACCGCCACGGCGGCGTCCAGGCCCCGTATGAAGCGCCGGGCGGCGGCTATGTCGGGGTGCGCCGAGGGTCCCGTACCGGCGACGACCGGGGCGAGGACGGCGCGCAGCTCGCCCACCCGCATCCACCACAGGAAGGGCGAGCCGATGACCAGGACGGGCGCGGCGGCACTCCGGCGCCGGGCGGGTCCGCCCAGGCCGGCCAGGTCGTCGTCGTCCTTCTCCTCGGGCGGCGGCCGGCCGTGGGCCGGATGGGTACGGTCCTCCAGCCAGCTGTCGCAGTCCGGGGTGAGGGCTATCGCGGAGGGGGCGGGGACGTCGAGCCGGTCGGCCAGGTCGCGCACCATCCGGTAGAGGTCCGGCGCGGACTCCTCGGCGATCGTGACCGTGGGCGTCACGGCGGGCCGGGAGCGGGCCACGACCAGGGCGACCCCGGCGGCGGCCGGCAGCACGAGCAGCGCGAGGACGGACACGGCCCAGCGCACGACGTCCCAGCCCTCGCCCGCGAGGCGCCCGGTGGAGCCGCCGACGAGGAGGATCACGGCGGCGGCAGCGGGCAGCAGGGCCACGGCCAGCGCACGGCTGCGCACGCGCAGCACCGCCAGTGCCCGGGAACGCGCGGCCTGCACGCCCATCTCCACACCACCGATAGCGGTCACGGCGGACCTCACCCCCTCATCGCTGTCCTGTCTGCCCTGTCTGTCCTGGACCGTCCTGCTGCTCTTGTGGTCTTCCGCTCTTGCTCACTCCCCCCACTGTGGCACCCGGCACTGACATCGCAATGCCGGTGGGCCAAGTGCCGGAACGCTTGCGCGGCACCATAGTTGGGGCCCCCGCGCCCGTCAGCCGTATGGCCCATCGGTCACTCGATGGAATGGCTTTGGGGAAAGGTGGAGACGGACAGCAAGGGTCAGGCCCCGGTTCCTGAGGAGACGGAGCCGGGGCCTGTCGTGTTCGGTGCGGAACGGGTGTTCAGGGAGTCCAGGGGACCCCCTCGGTCACGCGCCCGCCGCCCGCGCCGCGATGTCGGTGCGGTGCTGCGAGCCGTCGAGGCCGATGCGGGCGACGGCCCGGTAGGCGCGGTCGCGTGCCTCGGTGAGGTCGGCGCCGGTGGCCGTGACGGACAGGACGCGCCCGCCGGCGCTGAGCACGGCGTCGCCCTCGGCCCGGGTGCCGGCGTGCAGGACGTAGGCGTGCGGGGCGTCCTCCGCGGCCACCTCGTCGAGGCCGGTGATCGGGTCGCCGGTGCGCGGGGTGCCGGGGTAGTTGTGGGAGGCGACGACCACGGTGACGGCCGCGTCGTCGCTCCAGCGCAGCGGCTCGAGGTCGGCGAGGTTGCCGGTGGCGGCGGCCATCAGCAGACCGGCCAGCGGGGTCCTCAGGCGGGCCAGTACGACCTGGGTCTCGGGGTCGCCGAAACGGGCGTTGAACTCGATCACGCGCACCCCGCGCGAGGTGATCGCGAGACCGGCGTACAGCAGGCCGGAGAACGGGGTGCCGCGGCGGCGCATCTCGTCGACGGTCGGCTGGAGCACGCTCTGCACGACCTCGTCGACCAGCTTGGGGTCGGCCCAGGGCAGCGGCGAGTACGCGCCCATGCCGCCGGTGTTGGGGCCCTCGTCGCCGTCGAGGGCGCGCTTGAAGTCCTGGGCGGGCTGGAGCGGGCGCACGTTCTCGCCGTCGGTGACGGCGAAGAGGGAGACCTCGGGGCCGTCCAGGAACTCCTCGATGACCACGCGGTCGCAGGCCGCCGCGTGCGTCCGGGCCGCCTCGACGTCGTCGGTGACGACGACGCCCTTGCCGGCGGCCAGCCCGTCGTCCTTGACGACGTAGGGCGCGCCGAAGGCGGCGAGGGCCGCGTCGACCTCGGCGGGGTTCGTGCAGACGTAGGAGCGGGCCGTGGGTACGCCGGCGCCGGCCATGACGTCCTTGGCGAAGGCCTTGGAGCCCTCCAGCCGAGCGGCCTCGCCCGAGGGGCCGAAGACTGGGATGCCCGCCTCGCGCACGGCGTCGGCGACCCCGGCGACCAGGGGCGCCTCCGGGCCGACCACGACCAGCTCGGCGCCGAGCCGGGTGGCCAGCGCGGTGACGGCCGCGCCGTCGAGGGCGTCGACCTGGTGCAGTTCGGCGACCTCGGCGATACCGGCGTTGCCGGGTGCGCAGTGCAGCGCGGTCACGTCGGGGTCGAGGGACAGGGAACGGCACAGGGCGTGTTCGCGGGCGCCGCCGCCGATGACAAGGACCTTCACGGGGTCAGCCTAATGGGAACGGGGCGATGCGCTTTGTGCGGGCTTCCGAAGGCACGGGGCGCAGGCGCTTGTGGCTTCCTCCAGTACGAGCGGTACGGGCACCGCGCGGTTTCGGGCACCAGCGGCGGTACGGGAGTGGCCGCACCGCCCCGCCTACTCGTGCGCGATCTCCTCGACCACCGTCGCGCCCAGCTCCCGCACCAGCAGTTCCCTGCCGGAGAGGGCGGTCTCGTCGAGGTCCGGGTCGTCGTCCTCGGGAACGTCGTCCTCGGGGGAGACCGGGCGCGGCTCGGGCGCCGAGGGCCGAGGCGCGGGGGCGGGCTCCGGAGCCGGCGCGGACGGCTGGGCGGCGGGCGCGGGCGTCGAGGGCCTCGGTGCGGGCGCGCCGCCACCGAAGCCGCCACCGCCGAAGCCGCCTCCGCCACCACCACCGGATCCGCCCTGGCCACCGGAGGGACCGGCGGGCGGTGGGGGCGCCGAACCGCCGGAGGGGTCGACGATCGCGTCGATCTTCCACTGCACGTTGAACTGCTCGGCCAGGGCCTGCCGCAGCACGTCCTCGCTGCCGCTGCTCACGAAGTTGTCGCGAGCTCCGGCGTTGACGAAGCCGATCTGGAGTGAGGTGCCGTCGAAGCCGGTCACCTGGGCGTTCTGGCTGAGCAGGATCCAGGTGAACCGGCGCCGGTTCTTGACCGCCTCCAGGATGTTGGGCCAGATCGTGCGGGGGTCGACCCCGGTGCCGCCCGGCGGCGGAGAGGCGGGTGCGGGGGCGGGGGCAGCGGCGGCAGGGGCGGTAGCCGGGGCAGCGGCCGGGGCCGCGGCGGGTCCGGGAGCGTCCGGTGTCCGGGGCTGTCCGCCGCCGGCCGGTGCCGTCGTGGGCCACCCACCGGGACGGCGCCCGCCGCCCGCGGGAGCCGCGGCCGGCCAGGCACCCGGCGCGGGCGCCGAGGGAGGCGCCGCGGCGGGCGGCGCGCTCGGGGCGGGCGCGGTGTCGGGGGCGGGAGAGGACTGGGGCCGCACGCCACCGGTGGGACCGCCGCCTTCGTCAGGGGCGGGACCGGCGCCGACGGCCGCGTCCGAGGACGGTCCACCGGGATTCCGGACCGCCGCCCGGGCCGCGGCGGGCCCGCCGCCGGGCGCGACCGGAGCCTCGGCGGGCGGAACGGGGGGTGCGGCGGCCCCCGCCGCACCCCCCGCACCCGCATGCGCCTCGGGCCCGGGCACGTACCCCATGGCGGGCGCGCCCGCGCCGGCCGAGAACTGCACCCCGCGCTCGATCCGGTCCAGGCGGGCCATCACCGAACGCTCGTCGCCGTACGCGGCGGGCAGCATCACGCGCGCGCAGATCAGCTCCAGCTGGAGGCGCGGCGAGTGGGCGCCGCGCATCTCGGTGAGCCCCTCGTTGACGATGTCGGCGGCCCGGCTCAGCTCGGCGGCGCCGAAGGACCGCGCCTGGGCCTGCATCCGCTCCACGACGTCGGCGGGGGCGTCGATGAGCCCCTTGTCCGCCGCGTCGGGCACGGCGGCGAGGATCACCAGGTCACGGAGGCGCTCCAGCAGGTCGGTGACGAAGCGCCGCGGGTCGTTGCCGCCCTCGATGACGCGGTCCACGACCTCGAAGGCGGCCGAGCCGTCCCCCGAGACGAACGACTCGACGACGGAGTCGAGCAGCGATCCGTCCGTGTAGCCGAGCAGGGCGGTCGTCATGTCGTACGTCACACCGTCGGCACCGGCGCCCGCGAGCAGCTGGTCCATGACGGACATGGAGTCACGCACGGACCCCGCGCCGGCCCGCACCACCAGCGGCAGCACGCCCTCCTCGATCGCGATCCCCTCCCGGCCGCACACCTCGGCGAGATAGTCGCGCAGGGTGCCGGGCGGCACGAGCCGGAACGGATAGTGGTGGGTCCGCGACCGGATGGTCCCGATGACCTTCTCGGGCTCGGTGGTCGCGAAGATGAACTTGAGATGCTCCGGGGGCTCCTCGACGACCTTCAGCAGGGCGTTGAAGCCCTGCGGGGAGACCATGTGGGCCTCGTCGATGATGTAGATCTTGTACCGGCTGGAGGCGGGCCCGAAGAACGCCTTCTCGCGCAGGTCACGGGCGTCGTCCACGCCTCCGTGCGAGGCGGCGTCGATCTCGATGACGTCGATCGACCCCGGCCCGTTCCTGGCGAGGTCCTGGCACGACTGGCACTCGCCGCAGGGGGTCGGCGTGGGTCCCTGCTCGCAGTTCAGACACCGCGCCAGGATCCGGGCGCTGGTCGTCTTGCCGCAGCCGCGCGGACCGCTGAACAGGTACGCGTGATTGACCCGGTTGTTCCGCAGCGCCTGCTGCAGCGGGTCGGTGACATGCCCCTGCCCGATGACCTCGGCGAAGGACTCCGGGCGGTAACGGCGGTAGAGCGCGAGAGACGACACGCATACGAGGTTATAGGCGACCGCCGACAACCGGACCGCCCACAAAAGAGACGCCCCCCACGCACCCGCCAGAGCCGACCTACCCTTGCTGCCTTCCGGCCCTGGGGGAGTTCAGTCAGATAGCGCCGCGTGAGGGGCTGAGCCACACGTTACCCGATGTCGGGCCCCCAGAACGAGTTCGCAAGCACTCCCGGGCGTCATGTAATGTTCTCCGCGGAGGATTCGCCTAGTGGCCTAGGGCGCACGCTTGGAAAGCGTGTTGGGGGCAACCCCTCACGAGTTCGAATCTCGTATCCTCCGCCAGTGCCTCACCGGGCACGAAATCGAAGGGGCCCGCTGTTCGCAGCGGGCCCCTTCGACGTGTGTGGTCTCAGTTCTGGTCTCAGTCGCCGTGCGCGTACGGGCTCACCGGACCCGCCGCTGCCTACCCCTGGTTGGGGCAGGCAACCTGCTGGGGCAGGTCCCACACTTGCAGCCATGACCGCGAAATCGCCCCTCGGGGAGTTCCTGCACACCCGGCGCTCCCAACTGCGCCCGGAGGATGTCGGGGTGCCCACTTACGGGGAGCGCCGGCGTGTACCGGGTCTTCGCCGCGAGGAGCTCGCGCTGCTGGCGGGGGTGAGCGCCTCGTACTACACGCGGTTGGAGCGGGGGGAGTCCCAGAGCGCGTCCCCCGAGGTGCTGGACGCGCTTGCCGGGGCGCTGCTGCTGGACGAGTCCGAGCGGCGGTACCTGCATGACGTGGCCCGTACGGGCAGACAGCGCACCCGCGGCCGGCGGCCCGCGCCGGAACGTGTGTCGGAGCCGACCCGCCAGTTGCTGGACGTGATGGGGGATGTCCCGGCGATCGTTCTGGGACGTCGCAGCGATGTGCTGGCGTGGAACCGGCCGGGGCACGCCCTGTTCGCCGGGCACCTGGACCCGGGTGCCCCGGACCTCCCCCGTGAGCGTCCCAACATGGCCAGGCTGGTGTTCCTCGACTCACATGTCCGTGAGCTGTACGCGGACTGGCCGAGCAAGGCCAGGGCGGTGGTGGGGAGTCTGCGCCTGGTGGCGGGCCGGCATCCGGAGGACACGGCGCTGCACGCGCTGGTGGGCGAACTGTCGGCGAAGAGCGGGGAGTTCGCCACCATGTGGGCCGACCACCGGATCAGGGCGTGCACCGTCGCCGCCTACGAGATGCGCCATCCGCTGGTCGGTTCGCTGACCGTCACGCAGCAGACGCTGAGCCACGGGCCGGGCCCCGTCGTGGTCGTCGCCACCACGGAACCGGACTCACCCTCACGGGCGGGGCTGACCCTGCTCGCCCGGGCCACCGCGCAGTCCGGTTTCTCCACCGGACCGGCAAGGACAGGGTCCCGCGTCGGCCAGGACTGACGTCCTCGTCGATAGCCCACGCGTCCACATACCCACCCATCCGCCCACGGCCCCCAGGCCACCGCATGCGTCGGCATGTCGCCGCCGCATGCCCGAAAACACCCCGAAACAGGAAAAAATCATGTCCACGAGGCTTTTCCGGTCCGCCCTGACGGCGGGCATCATGGTCGCGGCCACCATCCCGGCACTCGTTCCCACCGCGGCCTCGGCCGTCTCCGCCCCCCTGACCGAAGCGCGGATCGCCGAGCACTTCGACCTGGCCGAGGGCCGGACGCCGGAGAACATCGCCATGGCGCCGAACGGTGACGCGTACGTCACCTTCGCCGCGGGCCGGCAGGTCGCCAGAATCTCCCGCGCGGGGGCCGTCCGGGTCCTCGCCACCCTGCCGGAGCCCGCGGACGGCGGCGTCCACACCCCTGTCATGGGCTTCCCGCTGACCACCGGCGTCGTACGTGCTCACGACGGCACGCTGTACTTTCTGTACGCCACCGGCACCGCAGACCTCACCGGCGTGTGGCGGCTGCACCCCGGCGGCCGGCCGCAGCGGATCGCCGCGCTGCCCGCGAACGGCCTGCCCAACGGCCTGGCGCTGGACCGGCGGACCGACACCCTCTACATCACCGATTCCGTACTCGGCACCATCTGGAAGGTCCCCGCCTCCGGGGGCACCCCCACCGCCTGGTCCACCGCCCCCGAGCTGGCCTCCACGGGCTTCCTCGGAGCCAACGGGCTGAAGATCCACAACGGTTCCGTCTGGGCCACCAACCTCGACAAGGGCACCGTCCTGCGTATCCCCATCCGTTGGCACGGACGCGCCGGCAAGGTCCGGACCGAGGCCAGCGGCCTGACGGGGATCGACGACTTCGCCTTCACCGGCCGCGGCGACCAGCTGCTGGCCACGCTCAACGGCCCGAGCGAGGTCGCGCTCGTCCAGCCCGACGGCAGCCACTCCACCGTCCTGACCTCGGCCGACGGCCTGCAGAACCCCACATCCATCGCTCTGCGCGGCGACCGGGTCTACGTGCTGAGCGCCGCCTACCTCACCAGGAAGGACCCGAACCTGCTCCTCGCCCGCCTCGACCGCTGACGCCCGCACACGCACACGCACACGCACTGAAGGAACTGAAGGAGAAGCACCATGCAGGACATGCACGAGACCACGCACGAGATCACCTTGGGCGACGTCACCGTCACCCGTGTCGAGGAGATGCACGGGCCGATCATGCCCGCGGACCAGTTCTTTCCCGGCATGCCCGAGCAGGCCTGGCGGGACCACCGCGAGAACCTCGTGCCCGACCACCTGGGAGCCGACGGCGTCATGGTCCACACCGCCATGCAGACCTGGGTACTGCGCAATGGCGGCCGTACGATCCTGATCGACACCGGCGTCGGCAACGACAAGACCCGCCCGGCCGTCGAGGCCTGGGACCATCTCACGCTGGACTACCTCGGCAATCTCGCCCGTGCCGGTGTGCGGCCCGAGGACGTCGACCTGGTGGTCAACACCCACCTGCACAGCGACCACATCGGCTGGAACACCCGGCTCGTCGACGGCGTCTGGACCCCCACTTTTCCCAACGCCACCTACCTCATGCCGAAGATCGACGTCGAGTACTGGAACCCGGCCAACAACCCGGACATCACCGGCGGCGTCAACGAGAACGCCTTCGAGGACAGCATCGCCCCCGTCCTGGCCTCGGGCCAGGTCCAACTGTGGGAGACGAGCCGGGAGATCGACGCCAACCTGCGTCTGGAGGCCGCGCCCGGCCACACCCCCGGCGCCGGCGTGATCACGCTCGACTCCCGCGGGGAGCGTGCGCTGTTCGCGGGCGACATCCTCCACACGCCTCTCCAGATCACCCACCCCGGCCACAACAGCTGCTTCGACCTGGATCCGGCCCAGTCCCGGGCCACCCGCCTCCGGCTGCTCGGCTGGGCCGCCGACAACAAGGCCCTCATGTTCCCCGCCCACTTCAGCGGCCACACCGCCCTGGAGATCGAGAACACCGGCAGCGGCTTCGCGATCAAGCAGTGGGCGCCGTTCCCCCGCTACTGACCCCGGCCCCCGCGGACTCACTTCACCTTCGACTCACTCCACCTTCGGGCCCTCCGCCGTCGCGGCCTCCAGCGTCACCCTCGGCAGCCGGCGGGCCACGGGGGACGGGAGCCACCAGGCGTGGCGGCCCAGGAGGTGCATGACGGCCGGGACGACGCGGCAGCGGATCACGGCCGCGTCCAGGCTCACGCATCGTCCACCGACGGCACGCAGTCGGGGAACCCGGAACGTTATAGGGCGCGCCCCGCTACCGCTCGATCCGTATCCGCCGCGTCTCGCTGACCTGGTCGATCTCCGACACCCGGATCGTCGTCCGCATCGTCCAGACGCCGGGGAGCGGGAGGGTGAGGGTGTTGGCGCTCCAGTAGCCGCCCCGGTCGACGAGTCGCGCGTCGATGGGTCCCACGTCCTTGTCGGGCAGGGTGAAGGAGAGCCGCAGTTCGGGTACGGCGGCCAGGCTGCCGTCGGGGCCGAAGACGACGGCCTGCACCGCGTTGTCGCCGGTGCGGCCGGGGTCGAGGGTGACCTGGACCGTGCCCCGGCCGGAGGCGCCGACCTCGAAGGGGATCGTGGTGACCGACGCGGGCAGCACCCCGCCCGCCGGAGCGGTCCGCGCCGCCTCGTCCGCCGCCCGGCCGGGCAGGGTGCTGGTCAGCACGGTCGTGACCACCAGGACGACGGCGGCGACGACTGCCTCGACCAGGACGGAACGGCGCAGACCGCGCCGAAGGGCTGCCCCGGCGGCGGGCGGTTCCGACACCGGCGGTTCCGACACCGGCGGTTCCGGCACTGACGGTTCCGGTTCGGACGGTTCCGGCGCCGCGACGGGTGGGCCGCCAGCCGGCACCGGCACCCGCTCGCGCACACGGTCCCGTTCCCGCTCCCGAACGCGCGGCTCCGCCGTCACCAGCGCGGCCGTCCACCTCCGGGACACCGCCGCCGCGGCCAGCAGTACCGCTACCAGGACCACCTTGACGAGCAGCAGCCTGCCGTACGCCGACCCCGTGAGCGCCTGCCAGGAGCCGAGGCCGCGCCAGGACTGGTAGAGGCCGGTGACGACCAGGACGGTCACGGAGGCGAGGGCGGTCCGGGAGAACCGGGCGACGGTGGCCGTGTCCGGGGCGGAGCGCAGGGTGGTGAGCAGGGCCACGAGACCGCCGAGCCACACCGCGGTGGCCAGCAGATGCAGCACGGAGGACGTCATCGCGACCGGCACCTGTATGCCGGCCGAGGCGTGCTCGGCGGCGGCCCAGGTCAGGGCGAGGCCGACCGCCAGTACGGCGCCCGCCGCGGCGAGGAGCGGGGGGCGCTCCCCCTGCCGGTCCACCCGGGCCGCGCGTACGAGGAACAGGGCGGCCGGCGCGAGCAGTGCCAGTCTGACCAGCAGCAGGACACCGGGGCGGGTCGTGAGGGTGTCGCCCAGCGCGGCCGCGTCCAGGGCCGCCGACGGTCCCGTCCCCGCCTCGTACGGGGCACGCAGCACCAACAGGGCGAGGGTGGCCCCCAGCAGCGTCCACCAGCCCGCCACCAGCGGCCGGCGCAGCGGGGCGGGGTCCGGCGGGCGGCACAGGGCGACGAAGGCGGCGACGCCGATGAGCAGGGCCGCGGCGAGGTAGGAGAGGTAGCGGGCGATCTTGTGGAGGGTCGCTGTCAGCGGGTCCTCCGTGGGACCGGTGTCCAGGGGCGCGGTCGTCTGCGACGGCTTGCCCACGGAGAAGGTGAAGGCGCCCGAGACGGGGTGGCTGTCGGCCGACACCACGCGCCAGGCCACGGTGTACGTGCCCTCGTCCAGCTCGCCCGGCAGCGCGACGCGGGCCGTGTCGGACCGCCCGGCCGCGCGCCCGGCCTCCCCCGTGTGGACCCGGTGGCCGCCGGGGTCCAGGACGCGGAAGGAGTCGTCGCGCAGGCCGACGGACTCGCTGAAGGTCAGGGTGACGTGGCGGGGGGCCCGCTGGAGGACGGTTCCGTCCTCGGGGTCGGTGGAGCTGAGGGCGGCGTGGGCGGACGCCGGTCCCGCGCCGCCGAGGAGGAGCAGGACCAGCACGGTGCCCAGCAGCACCAGCCGCCGAACTCCCCGCCGGTCACCTCCCCGCCGGTCAGGTCCTCGCCGCCGGTCCCGCCGGTCCCGTCCGCACTCTCGCTCCCGGGCTCCAGCGCACGCACCGCCACCACACCTCACGTCGCATCTCCGTCGTCGGGACCCACTGCCTCGTGGATACGTACGGACGCGGAGGCCGCCCCGCTCACCCGTGTGCCCGACGGCTCCTCACCACGACGGGCGTGCCGTCACCCCGCCGTCCACCACGAGGTCGTGGCCGGTGACCCAGGACGCCAGCCGGGAGGCGAGGAACACGCACGCGTCGCCCACGTCCTCCGGGCGCCCCAGCCGTCCCGTCGGCGCCGCCCGCCGCCATCTCCGTACGCCCTCCGGCCAGGCCTCCGCGAGGCCCTCCCGGTCGACGAGGCCGGGCGAGACGGAGTTGACCCGCACGCCCCACGAGCCGTACTCCAGGGCCGCCGACCTGGCGTGCATCACGACCGCCGCCTTGGAGGCGCTGTAGTGCGCGTGGGCGGGAGCGGGGGCGCCCGCCTCGATGGAGGCGATGTGCGTGACCGTGCCGCCGCCGTCCTGGGCCCGCATGACCCGGGCCGCGGCCTGCGTGCACGCGAAGACGCCGGTGAGGTTGGTGTCCACCACCGCACGCCACTCGGCCGCCGTCATGCCGGGCAGCTCCCGCAGCGGCTGCACGCCCGCGTTGTTGACCAACGCCGAGAGCCGTCCGCCGCCCCAGTCGGCGGCCTCCTCGACCAGGCGCCGGCAGGCGTCCTCGTCGGTGAGCTCGGCCCGCAGGACCGTGGCCTCGCCCCCGCGCTCCCGGATGCGTTCAGCCACCTCCCGCGCCGCCGCCACCGCCGTACGGCAGTGCAGCGCGACCGCCGCGCCCTCCTCGGCGAACCGCAGCGCGATCCCCCGGCCGATGCCCCCGCCCGCGCCGGTGACCAGGGCGACCTGACCCTCGAGGAGACGGGTGGGCGGGTTCACGGACGGGCTCGTGTGCGGGTTCACGGACGGGTTCATGGACGGCACAGTTCCACGATCCGCGCGGCCTCGGCCGGGTAGCGCGCCGTGAGGCCGGCGGCGTCGCCGTGCTCGTAGTCCCCGTAGGTGAATCCGGGCGCCATCGTGCAGCCGAACAACGACCACGCGCCGCCCGCCGCCACCCTGCCGCCCATCCAGGTCCCGGCCGGGACGGTGAACTGCACGTGCTGCCCGCCCAGGACGTCCGGTCCCAGCACGGCCGTACGCGCGCCGCCGTCCGGGGCGAGGAGCAGCAGCTCCAGCGGATCGCCGAGGTAGAAGTGCCAGACCTCGTCGGCGGGCAGGCGGTGCAGGGCGGAGAAGTCACCCGGTCGGGCGGTGAGCAGAGCGACGATGGCCGAGCCCGCCGGGCGTCCGTCCGGGCGCTCCGGCCCGGCCCAGGTGCGCCGGAACAGACCGCCCTCACGGGGGATGGGCTCCAGCCCGTAGTGCGTGATCAGGTCCTCGGCGGTCGGCGGGGAAGTCACCCGGCGAACGCTACCTCCCGGCGGAGGAAAGCGAGTTGTGCCTTCTTCTCCGGCAGGTACACGTCCGGCAGGTCGACCTCGGGCAGCACGACCGCGGGTCCGGCGGTGAAGCCCTGCTTGAGGAAGCGGGCGATCGCCTTCTCGTTGTCCACGTCCGGGTCGACCACGATCCGCGTCCGGTCCAGGCCCCGCAGGACGTACGCCATGAGGGTCCCCGCCAGCGCGGCCGTCCAGCCGGGCCGCGCGCCCCCGGTTCCGGCGGGGGCGAGCAGCAGGTGGACGCCGATGTCGCCGGGTTCGACGTCGTAGCACTCGCTCACCCGGTCGGCCCCGGGTTCGTAGGTCTGGAGCAGGGCGACCGGCTCGCCGTCCTTGACGACCAGGAAGGCGTGGTGGGTGTCGAGCGTGTCCATGTGGGTGTAGATCCCGGCGACCTGAGCCCGCGTCAGTCCCGTCATGCCCCAGAAGGCGGCTCGCTCCTCGCTCACCCAGCGATGGATCACCGCCGCGTCCACGGCGGCGTCGAGGGGGAAGACGCGGACGGTGCCGAAGCCGGCAAGGTGCTGCTCGTGGACGGGCGCGCGGTCGGCGTACGGGTGGTCAGCCATCGGATTCCTTCGTGAGCCGGGTGAAGTCGGTGATCACCGGGGCGAGTTCGCCGTCGAGCCACAGGGGCTGCTGGTCGCGGTGGTGGGGCGAGCCCGGGACGCCCGAGGCGCCGTGCGGCACCACCCAGCGGCTGTTCGCGCGGTCGGCCAGGTCCCAGACGTACCGGGCGGCCGGCCCGCGTGCGGCGCGGTCGGTGAGGCCGGGCACGGGGGAGGTGCACAGTACGCAGTCGTGGTCGCCGGAGAGGCCGGGTTCCTCCGCGCGGGAGCCGCTGTCCGGAAGCGCCCGCCAGGGGGCCAGGCGGTGCGTGTCCCCCCACGTGCCGGCGGGCGGTCGCGCGGCGACCTCCTCCAGGGCGGCGCGGACGGTCGCGGCGCGGTCGATGCCGTAGAGGTCCTCCGCGCGCAGCAGGTGTTCCAGGGCGTGTCCGACGCGCGGCACGAGCGCGAGCCACGGCAGGAGCACCTCGGGGTACGCGGGCGGCACGGACGCCGCGGCGAGGACCGGGTGCGCCGTAAGACCGCGTACGACCGCTGCGCGCACGGCCGCGTACGCCGCCGCGTCGGTGCTGCCGGCGTCCATGCGCCGGTCCCAGCCGAGGAGGCGGTCGCGCAGGGCGGCCGCGGCGGAGGTGAGGCCGGACAGCGCGGCGAGGTGGTCCAGGAGGGGGCCCGCCGAGCCGAGGTGGGTGTCCGTGTGGATCGCGGGCATGTCCGCCGCCGACCAGTGCTCCTTCTCCGCGAGCAGGGCGGCGATGCGCTCGGCGCGGTGCGGCGGGGCGAACTCGACGCCGAGCGGGGCGGCCGGGCCGCGCTGGTTGGCCATCACGGCGACGCCTTCGGTGAGTCCGGCGCGGGGCGGGGTGTGCCAGCCGGTCCACTCGTGGCCGTCCTCCCAGGCGGGCACCGGGCGCAGGCCGTTGGCGGCGGGGCGCACGGGTACGCGCCCGGCGACCCGGTGCAGCAGCCCGCCCTCGGTGTCGGCGGCCTGCACGACGTTGACCGGCTCGGCCCACGCGTCCAGGGCGCGGTCCACGTCGGCGACCCGGCGGGCCCGCAGCAGCGGCAGCAGGACGCCGAAGCCGAGGTCGGCGGTGACGCGGGGCGGGTAGCGCAGGCTGAGGGCGGCCGGGGTGCCGTCGTCGAGGCCCTCGGGGCCGCCGGCGATCACCGGGCCGCGGTCGGTCTCGATGACCTCGACCTCGACGGTCCCCTCCCCGGCCACGTCGATGCGTTCCGTGTGCCGGGCGGCGCGGTGCCAGGTGCCGTCGGGGCCGAGCGCCTCCACACCGGCGCCGGTGCGGCGCAGGCGCTCGCGGTACAGGTCCTGGTAGTCGGCCATGGCGTTGGTGATGGCCCAGGCGACCGTGCCGGTGTGGCCGAAGTGGGCGACGCCGGGGACGCCGGGCACGGCGAGGCCGACGACGTCGAACTCCGGGCAGGACAGGTGGACCTGCTGGTAGACGCCGGGGTCCTCGATGAAGCGGTGCGGGTCGCCCGCGATGACCGCGTACCCGGTCGTGGTCCGCTCGCCGCTCACCAGCCAGCCGTTGCTGCCCGCCGTGCCGGGGCCGTCGGCGGCGAAGAGGGCGACGGCCTCCGGACCGAGGTGCGCGGTGATGTGCTCGCGCCACAGCTTGGCGGGGAAGCCCGCGAAGAGGATGTGGGTGGCGAGCCAGACGCCGAGCGGGGTCCAGGGCTCCCAGCGGCCGGGGGCGAGGCCGGTGCGCGCGAACTCGGGGGCGGCGGGTCCGTCGTCTCCCGGCCCTTCGGCCAGCCCCTCGTTCACGCCGTCGACGTACGCCCGCACCCAGGCGGCCGTCTCCGGGTCCTTCTCCTCCAGGGCGGTGAAGCAGCGGCGTGCGGTGTCCGCGACCCGGGCGCGGCGGGCGAGGCGGTCCCAGGGCAGGGCCTCGGGTCCGAGGAAGGAGGCGGAGGTGCCCTGGGCTCGGTGCCGCTCGACCTCCAGTTGCCAGGCGCGGTCACGGGCGGTCACCCGGCCCTGGGCGCGGGCGAGTTCGCGCGGGGTGTCCGCGCGCAGGTGCGGGATCCCCCAGGCGTCGCGGTATGTCTCGGCGCTCACCTCTGTGCCCCTACTTTCCTTTAGGTTAGGCTCACCTAAGTTCTTGGACGTGGTGGCCGAATAGTACGTGAAGGGTGAAGGAATCATGGGGCAGGGGCGGGGTTGGGAGGGCGCGGTCCTCAAGCTGATGCGCGCGAAGGACTTCGAGTTCACCGTGACGCACGCCGAGGACGTGACCCCGCACTACCGGCGGCTGCGGCTGAGCGACGGCGGCATGCTAGCGGCGACCGGCGTCCACCCCACGATGTGGGTGCGGCTGTGGTTCGACAACGCCGGCAAGCCGCACCAGCGGGGGTACACACTGGTCGACCCGGACCCGGCGGCCGGCACCTTCGGCATGGAGTTCGCCCTGCACGAGGGGTGCGCGAGCGACTGGGCGCGGGCGGCGAAGCCGGGCGACACCATCGAGGCGACGGTCCAGGGCACCGGCTTCGAGGTGCCCGAGCCCCCGCCCTCCCGTGTCTTCGCGGTCGCGGACCCGGCGTCCCTGCCCGCCCTCAACTCCCTCCTCGACGCGCTGGGACCGGTGCCCGCGACCATCTGGTTCGAGGGCGGCACGGACGAGGGGCTCCCCTTCCGCACCGACCCCGAGCGGCACGAGGTGCACGCGGTTGCGCGCAAGAACGGGGGCGCGCAGCTGGTCGCGCGGGTGAAGGAGGCGCTGCCGGAGCTGCTGCGGTCCACGTCCGAGCCGTTCGTGTGGATCGCCTGCGACACCGCGACCACGCGGGCGCTGGCCTCGTACGCCCGCAAGGAGCTGGGCGTTCCCAGGCAGCGGGTGAACGCGCTGGGGTACTGGCGCGCGACCTGAGCCCGCAGGCGCGATCATCGGGGCCATGGACGTCACACTTCACCTCGCCCAGGACCCCGAGGCCGACGAGCTGCTGGGGCGCAGTCCGCTCGCCGCGCTGGTCGGCATGCTGCTCGACCAGCAAGTGCCCATGGAGTGGGCTTTCAAGGGGCCGTCGACCATCGCCCGGCGCATGGGCGCGGAGGACCTGGACGCGCACGACATCGCCGCTTACGACCCGGAGGCGTTCGTCGCGCTGCTGTCCGACAAGCCGGCCGTGCACCGCTACCCCGGCTCGATGGCGGGGCGCGTCCAGCAGCTGTGCCGGTACCTCGTCGAGACGTACGACGGTGACGCCGAGGCCGTCTGGCGGGGCGTCCCCACCGGCAGGGAGCTGCTGAAGCGGCTCCAGGAACTGCCGGGCTTCGGCAAGCAGAAGGCCCAGATCTTCCTCGCCCTGCTCGGCAAGCAGCTCGACGTCCGTCCCGAGGGGTGGCGCGAGGCCGCGGGCGCGTACGGCGAACCCGGCTCCTTCCGGTCCGTCGCGGACATCACGGGGCCGGAGTCGCTGACCAAGGTGCGCGCGCACAAGCAGGAGATGAAGGCCGCGGCAAAGGCCTCCGGCAAGTAGGCGGCACCCGGCCGGCGCCGGCCCGCGTCCCACCCGGCGCCCCTGTCAGCCCCGTGGACCGTCTCCGGTGGCGGGGGCGTCGCGGGTGCTCGCAGCATGGGGCATGACCGAACCACCCGGCGGGTCCCCCGGAGGGGCCGCGTACGACGACCGCGGCGTGCACGCCCGGCACGGGACGCACGCAGCGGCGCCCGGACGGCAGGAGCCCGAGCCCGAGCCGGCCTTCGAGGGGCCGCTGCACCTGCTGTCCCGTGCCGCCTGGCAGACCGTGCTGTTCACCGGTGTCGCCTCACTGATCCTGGGCGTGCTGGTCCTGGTCTGGCCGGGCGCCTCGCTGCTCGCGGCCGGCGTGCTCTTCGGCCTCTACCTCGTCATCAGCGGCATCCTCCAGCTGGCCGCCGCCTTCGGCACGCACCGCAGGACCTCGCTGCGGGTGCTGGCGTTCATCAGTGGCGCCGTGTCGATCCTGCTGGGTCTGTTCTGTTTCCGCGGCCCGCTGCAGTCGGTGCTGCTGCTCGCGCTGTGGATCGGCATCGGCTGGCTGTTCCGCGGTGTCACGCAGATCGTGGCCGCCGTGCACGACCCCGCGATGCCCGCGCGCGGCTGGCACATCTTCCTCGGCGCCGTCACCGTCGTCGCCGGCGTCGTCCTGATCGACTCGCCGGTCGAGTCGGCCACCGTTTTGATGCTGGTCGGCGGCTGGTGGCTGGTCGTCGTCGGCGTCGTCGAGATCGTCACGTCCGTGCGGCTGCGCGGGCGTGCGCACGAGGTCCCCCGCACCCCGTGAACGGGCGCCGCCCGTCCTCCCCTACGCCGAGCGGGCGGTTCTCGTCGCCGGCGCGGTGGACGGCGTACGCCGGGCGGGGACACGACTGACGTGAGCCCCGCACCGCACGCCTCTGCCGCCGCCCGCGCCGCGCGCGCCGGACGCGGGGGGCGTGGGGGGCGCTGGAGAGGCTGGGGGCGTGGGAGACGCCGGACGCGTGGAGGGCGCCGCGTCGCCCGGCTGCGGGTCCTGGTGCTGCTGCTCGTCCTGGTCGTGCCCTGCACGCACATGACGGCGCAGGCGGCGCCGACCGTGCCGGTGGCCGGTGCGGGCGGCACGGCGGGGGAGTACGACCACCTCGACACCGCCCTGCGCTCCCCGGGCCGCGGCGGCCGGCGTGCCGCCGTGGTCCGGCCGGCTCCGGCGTCCTGCGTGGCGGACGGCTGCCACCGTGTCCGGTTCCCCTCGGCCCTCGTTCCGGCCGGGTCGCCGCCCTCCGCCCGCGGCCCGCGCTCCGTGGTGCTGCGCTGCTGACCGCGCCGGACCGGTCCCCCGCCGGTCCGCACGAGCAGGGACACCACGCGATGCACGGAACCAGGAACGAGGAACCGCCATGCCCAACGACCCCTACGCCGTCCTGCGCGCCCTCCTGCGCGCCGAGGCCGCCCGCCGCGCCCCCAAGCCGGGCACCGAGCCGCAGGCCGCCGGCGAACAGCGGCTCCCCACCCGGGAACGGAGGCGCGGCTGACGGAGGGTCCGGGCGGCGGAGGCGGGTCACGCACCGTCTCCGCCGCAGGCTGAAGACCCTCACGGTCGCCCGTCCCGCGGGCCCGGTCCCGATTGATCCCGTTTCCGGCGTCATTTCCGGCGCCGCACTCCGGCGCCATGGCTGCGCCCGCAACGTCCGGGCCGGTAGGCTTTCCGTGTGATCTTCAAGCGCATCGGAAACGGCCGGCCGTACCCCGACCACGGCCGGGAAAGCACCCGGCAGTGGGCGGACGTCGCGCCGCGCCCGGTCCGCCTCGATCAGCTCGTGACGACCAAGGGCCAGCTCGACCTGGAAACGCTCCTGGCCGAGGACTCCACCTTCTACGGCGACCTCTTCGCGCACGTCGTGAAGTGGCAGGGCGATCTGTACCTGGAGGACGGGCTGCACCGCGCGGTGCGGGCCGCGCTCCAGCAGCGCCAGGTGCTGCACGCCCGGGTCCTCGAACTCGACTGACCGGGTCCGACCGCCCCCGTGGGGCTCCCGCTTGACCCTTTCGGGTTGCGTTGCACCGAACCACGGAACGTCGACTGATCATCTAATAGGCATCGCCGCTCAAGCGCACTACGCTGCGCCCATGAGCATGCTGACTCCTCCCGGCATGGGTGGCCAGTACAAGATCACGGGGGACAAGTACCCGCGGATGCGCCCGGCACGACGACGCGGCAGGATCGCGTTCGTCGCCGTCGCCTGCGTCACCGTTCTCGGAGTGCTCGGCTGGGGCACGCTGCAGCTCATCGACGTCTTCACCGGCGGCGACAAGGCCTCGGCGGCCGGTGCGGCGGGCTGTGCCACCACCGCGAGGGCGAGCGCCTCGCCCGCCGCCGCGGTGCTGCCGAAGCCGGGTCAGGTCACCGTCAACGTGCTCAACGCGACCACCCGCAGCGGCCTGGCACAGAAGACCGCCGACGAGCTGAAGAAGCGCGGCTTCCGCGTGGGCGACGTGAGCAACGCCCCCAAGGAGTACGACAAGAAGGTCGCCGGCACGGGTCTGCTGCTCGGCCCGGCCGCCGCTCTGAAGAGTTCGCTCCCCGTACTCGGCACCCAGCTGCCCGCCGCCGAACACCGCACCGACGCGGCCCGCAAGGGCGCCGCCGTCGATCTGATCATCGGCAACGGCTTCAAGGGGCTGGCGAAGCGCGCGGCCGCCGACACGGCGCTGGCCGAGCTGGCCGCGCCGCGGTCGACGCCCGCCGCTCAGAAGAAGAGCTGCTGAGCGCCCCCGGGGGTGGCTACTCGGCCGCCCCGTACATCCGGTCGCCCGCGTCGCCGAGGCCCGGCACGATGTAACCCTGCTCATTCAGGCGCTCGTCGACCGAGGCCGTCACGACCGTCACCGGGGTGCCGGCCAGCTCGCGCTCCATGAGTTCGACGCCCTCGGGAGCGGCGAGCAGCACCACGGCCGTCACGTCGTCGGCGCCGCGCTTGATCAGCTCCCGGATCGACGCGACCAGGGTGCCGCCCGTGGCCAGCATCGGGTCCAGGACGTACACCTGACGCCCGGAGAGGTCGTCCGGCATGCGCGTGGCGTAGGTGGAGGCCTGGAGCGTCTCCTCGTCGCGCACCATGCCCAGGAAGCCCACCTCGGCGGTCGGCAGCAGCCGGACCATGCCGTCGAGCATGCCGAGGCCGGCCCGCAGGATCGGCACCACCAGCGGGCGCGGGTGGGAGAGCTTGACGCCGGTGGTCTGCGAGACCGGCGTGCGGATGTCGACCTGTTCGGTGCGCACGTCGCGCGTGGCCTCGTAGGCGAGCAGGGTGACCAGCTCGTCGGCGAGACGGCGGAAGGTCGCGGAGTCGGTGCGCTGGTCGCGCAGCGTGGTGAGCTTGTGGGCGACCAGGGGGTGGTCGACGACGTGGAGACGCATGCCCACCACAGTAACCGGGCCCCGGGGCACCGGCGTCCCCGCGGCGGGCAAGCCCCGAGCGGCGGCTCCACTCGTTCGCGGGCGTCAAACCACCCGCCCGGGGGAAGGTGGGAGGGACGGACGCTGGGTGGTGAGACTGTGCCTGACCGGGACTTCCACAAGACGCCGTTCCCCGGCGCGGAGCGGGATACGGGACGCGCGACGGAGCCGAGTACGGAGCCGGAGCGCGATCCGGAGCCGGCGCGCGAGGCCGAACGGCGCCGCCGCCGGGCCCAGTTCCTGCGGGACCTCGCGGAGGCCCGGGAGCTGCGGGACCGCGTCCAGCCGCGCCGCGCCAAGACCGCCCGGCTGCGGCACGCGATGCGCATGCGCACCTTCCGCTGGTAGCTGCCGGGGCGACTCCCTGACCCGCCCGGGGAAGATCGCGCGCCGCGCCGACGTTGGTGGAGACGGACGTACGCGGGGACCGCGAGAATCCGCGTACGATCCGCACGTGGTGGCGACGAAGGCGCTGCTGGGCGGCTGTCCGGGTCCGTACTTCCGGGGAGCCGGTCAAAACCGCCGGACACAGGGCGCGGAAGACGTCCCCTGAGCGCCTTGTTTCTGCCACGATTCCGAGTGGGTGGGGCTCGGAGCACCGCTCCCCCGCCCGTAGCCTCCGCCGGGGGGAACCCCAACCGGCACGTCTATGACCAGTGGGAGAGTCACGGTGTACTTCGCCGCACTGCTCGCGCGCACCGAAGACGGGTGGGAAGCGAGCGACAGAGAGCTCGACGATGTGGAAACCCTGTCGGATCTGGCCGACCTGGCCCGGGAGGCCTCTCCCGACGACGACACGGTGCTCGTACTGATCGAGCAGGAGGACGCGTGGTTCGGAGTCGTCCGGGTGGACGGCGAGGAGGATCCCCGCATCTATGTCTCCGACGCCGCCGCGGCCGCCCGCAGCAGCTACGGCGAGATCCTGCTCACCGACGAGTTGCTCGGCCGGGAGCCCGGTGACGGCGGCGACGACCTCGACGCCCTCGACCTCGACGGCACGGAGGACGGTGAGTCCGACGACGACGGGGCCGACGGCGGTGACGGTGCCGACGGCGGTGACACGGCCGCCGGTTCGGGCGAGGCCGTGCCGCACGGGCCGGTCGGCGACGCCGAGGTCCTCGACGACCTCGGCGTGAGCGAGAAGGAGCTGCGCTCGATGTCCGGGGACGCGGTCGGGGAGATCGCCGAGGCCCTGGGCGCCTTGGACGTCCTGGAGACCGTCCGCTGACCGCGCCGGCCGAGGAGGATCCCGAGGGAGCACCGCCCGACCCGGTGCGCGACCGGTGGCGGTCCGCGATGCGGCTCGCCCTGACCGAGGCCGGGCGGGCCGTGCGGGGCGGGGACGTCCCCGTCGGCGCCGTCGTGCTGGCGCCGGACGGCACCACCGTGCTGTCCGCCGGGCACAACGAGCGCGAGGCCACCGGCGACCCGACGGCCCACGCCGAGGTCCTCGCGATCCGGCGGGCGGCCGCCGGACTGGGGGAGTGGCGGCTGGCCGGCTGCACGCTCGTCGTCACCCTCGAGCCGTGCACGATGTGCGCGGGCGCGCTCGTCCAGTCCCGCGTCGACCGCGTCGTCTACGGCGCCCGCGACGACAAGGCCGGCGCGGCGGGGTCCCTGTGGGACGTCGTGCGCGACCGGCGCCTCAACCACCGCCCCGAGGTGGTCGAGGGCGTCCTCGCGGACGACTGCGCCCGGCTGCTCACGGACTTCTTCCGCGAGCGCTGACACCGCCCGGAGGGCTGCTCAAAGACGTCCCCGGGACCGTCGAATACCGATTTCAAACCATGCCGCACTGTGCTGTAAGGTCTCTCTCGGTAGCGTGTCCGAGCGGCCGAAGGAGCTCGCCTCGAAAGCGAGTGTGGCGCAAGTCACCGAGGGTTCAAATCCCTCCGCTACCGCTTTGGAAGGGCCCCGTCGAAAGACGGGGCCCTTCGTGCGATCATGAGCGGTCGAAGGCGTGAGTCGAAAGGTCAGGGGAGGCCGCGGTGGCGGTGAACTCGAAGAAGATCGCCGTCTATGTGCTCGTGGTCTTCGTGCTGTATGTGATCATCACGGATCCGGCGAAGGCCGCCGACTACGTCCAGATAGGTTTCCAGGGCATATCCGACGCGGCGGGCGCCGTCGGCGACTTCATGACCTGGGCCGCCAACGGAGGAGAGTGATGATCCGCCACCTCGTGCTGTTCAAGCTGAACGACGGCGTCGAGCGCGACGACCCGCGCGTCGTCGAGGGCGTCGAGGCCTTCCGGACGCTGGGCGGCCGGATCGAGGAGCTGCGCTTGTGGGAGTGCGCCTGGAACATCAGCGACCGCCCCATCGCCTACGACTTCGCCATCAACTCCGCGGTGGACGACGCCGACGCCCTCAAGCGCTACGTCGAGCATCCGGCGCACCAGGCGGGCGTCGCGCTGTGGCGCGAATTCGCCACCTGGGTGATCGCCGACTACGAGTTCTAGTACGACCGGACGTTCCGGCCCGTGCCTGCGGCCCCGCACCTGACCGGTGCGGGGCCGTTCTGCGTTCACTCAACACGACGTTATGCGGTGCTTGCACACAGTGGACATGTCTTGTGATGCTATGACCGCTTTTGACGGATGAGTTGACGGAAGAGTTGACAGATCACGAGGTGGAGTTGACCGTGCCGGCCAGTACTGCGCCTCAAGCCCCGCCCGCGCCACCCGCGCCGCCCGCCCAGGCCCAGGAGACCCCGGCCCCGGCCTCGGCCTCACCCCCGGCCTCACCCCCGGCCCCGGCCCCCGCGCCGCAGCGCAGCCGGGGTGCCGACACCCGGGCCCTGACCCAGGTCCTCTTCGGCGAGCTGAAGGGCCTCACGCCGGGCACGCCGGAGCACGACCGGGTGCGCGCGGCGCTCATCGAGGCCAACCTCCCGCTGGTGCGCTACGCCGCCGCCCGCTTCCGCTCCCGCAACGAGCCGATGGAGGACGTGGTCCAGGTCGGCACCATCGGGCTCATCAACGCCATCGACCGCTTCGACCCCGAGCGGGGCGTGCAGTTCCCGACGTTCGCGATGCCGACCGTCGTCGGCGAGATCAAACGGTACTTCCGCGACAACGTCCGCACGGTGCACGTACCGCGCCGGCTGCACGAGCTGTGGGTGCAGGTCAACAGCGCCACCGAGGACCTGACGACCGCCTTCGGGCGCTCCCCGACGACCGCCGAGATCGCCGAGCGGCTGCGCATCACCGAGGAGGAGGTGCTGTCCTGCATCGAGGCGGGACGGTCGTACCACGCCACCTCGCTGGAGGCCGCCCAGGAGGGCGACGGGCTGCCCGGGCTGCTCGACCGGCTCGGCTACGAGGACCCCGCGCTCGACGGGGTGGAGCACCGGGATCTCGTGCGGCACCTGCTCGTCCAGCTCCCGGAACGGGAGCAGCGGATTCTGCTGCTGCGCTATTACAGCAATCTGACCCAGTCGCAGATCAGCGCGGAACTCGGCGTCTCCCAGATGCACGTCTCGCGGCTACTGGCGCGTAGTTTCCAGCGGTTGAGGTCCGCGAACCGGATCGACGCGTAACCTCGAGAGGGACTCGAGCGGAGTCGAAAGCGCGAGCGAGGGGTCACCGGGGAGAGCGAATCGCTCACCAGGGCCGTTGCGGGCGGAATCGGGCCGAAAGACCGTCAGACCCCCTGTTTCCAGGGGGTATTCGCATCTCGGATGTCGACATGTCACTACAGCGCGTTGCCGACATGTGACATTCTGCCGGAGACGCGTTTGCCGGAGCCCCGGCTCCGGTATTCAGGTGAAGGCTGCGTTCCCGGCGTGGGAGCGTGTGCCGTGACCGTCCCGCGACCCAAAGGGGGTGGCATGTCCGCAGAACAGGGCAGCTCGAAGGTGCTTGCGCTCGCGGAGAGCGAGACCGCGCCCGACACGATCGAGGCGCTCGGCCCCGTCGGCCCGATCGGTCCCATCGGCACCGTCGATGACGAACCGGCCGCCGAAGCCGTACCGAACCTCGACGCCGTGCCGGCCCAGACCCTTCCGGCCACGGAGGCCATCGACACCCGCACCCTGTCCCGCTCCCTGTTCCTGCGGCTCGCCGCCCTCGACCAGGACAGCCCCGAGCGTGCCTACGTCCGGGACACCCTGATCGAGCTCAATCTCCCGCTGGTGCGCTACGCCGCCGCGCGCTTCCGCTCGCGCAACGAGCCGATGGAGGACATCGTCCAGGTCGGCACCATCGGCCTGATCAAGGCGATCGACCGCTTCGACTGCGAGCGGGGCGTGGAGTTCCCGACGTTCGCGATGCCGACGGTGGTCGGGGAGATCAAGCGCTTCTTCCGCGACACCTCGTGGTCGGTGCGCGTCCCGCGCCGCCTCCAGGAGCTGCGCCTGGCCCTGACGAAGGCCAGCGACGAGCTGTCCCAGAAGCTGGACCGCTCCCCCACGGTGGGCGAACTGGCCGCCGTGCTGGGCGTGACCGAGGAGGACGTCGTCGACGGCCTCGCGGTCGGCAACGCCTACACCGCCTCCTCGCTGGACTCCCCGGCCCCGGAGGACGACGGCGGCGAGGGTTCGCTGGCGGACCGCCTGGGCTACGAGGACACGGCGCTGGAGGGCGTGGAGTACCGCGAGTCCCTCAAGCCGCTGCTGGCCAAGCTGCCGCCCCGGGAGCGCCGGATCATCATGCTGCGCTTCTTCGCCAACATGACCCAGTCGCAGATCGGCGAGGAGGTCGGCATCTCGCAGATGCACGTCTCCCGGCTGCTGACCCGGACCCTGTCGCAGCTGCGCGAGGGGCTCATCTCCGACTGACGGCTGATCCACGGCCCAAGGCCGTCAGCACGACAGCCCGGCGGCCGCCGCGGCACCTCGGGGGTGCCACGGCGGCCGCCGGGTCGTGTGTTGCGTGCCCGGCCCGAACTACCGGACGGCCCTAGCCCAGCGCCAGCCAGGCCACCGCCGCGACGACGATCACGGCGGCCACGATGCCGACGATCAGGCCGATGCGCGGCCCGGAGGAGGCGGCGGCGGGGGCCGCCTGCCGGGTCTGCGGGGCGTCGTCGACGAACGCGCGGAACATCTGGGTGCTGCCTGCGGGGTCGTTGGTGCCCTGGGGGCCCTGGTTGTTAGCCATGGGCCGAGACACTAGCGAATGTGCGGGTGCGGCCCAAGTGCGGGGCTCCCGAGGCCCCTTGCCCCCGCCCACCGACTACCACCTGCACGTTTACTTTCGCAATACTTGCCTTTGCCAACTTTTTATGCCGTCATGACCGTTTTTGTTTGCCTGTAGCAACCAACCGAACTTATGGTTGCCCTAAGCAACGAATCGGGAGGTGCGCATGGCCGAGAAGGCGCAGTACGAGGAGCTGATCCGCCAGTTCAGCGCCTTCGGCGCCGTGAAACGGGAGATGGGACGGCTGCTGCCGTCCGACTGTCCCGGTGGGTCCGTCGCCGTACTGACACTGCTCGGCCGCCACGGGGACATGCGCATGAGCAAGCTCGCGGAGCTGCTCGCGGTCGACATGTCGGTGACCAGCCGCCACGTCGCCCACGGCGCCGAGCGGGGCTGGATCGAACGCCTCCCCGACCCCGCGGACAGGCGCTCGCGCATCCTGCGCCTGACGCCCGCCGGGCAGGACCAGCTCGACGACATCGCCGAGCGGACCACCCAGCTGCTCTCCCACCGCCTGAGCGACTGGTCCGACGACGAGGTCGGCCAGCTCTCCCGGCTCATGGCCCGCCTCAGGGCCAGCTTCGACGACTGCCGGGCCCCCGCGGCCCGGCCTCCCGCACTGTCCGGGGACGAACAGTCCACCCGTACACCCGCGATCACCACGTAAGTAAAGGAAGTCCATGGCAACGACCACACCAGCCGGTGTGCGGGCTCATGCCAAGCACGGGGGAGGCTCCTCCGGAGACGCTCCGATGACGCACCGGCAGATCATGGAGGCACTGTCCGGGCTGCTGCTCGGCATGTTCTGCGCGATCCTGTCCTCGACCATCGTCACCAACGCCCTGCCGGAGATCATCGGCGACCTCGGCGGCGGCCAGAGCGCCTACACCTGGGTCGTCACCGCCTCGCTGCTGACGATGACCGCCTCCACCCCCCTGTGGGGCAAGCTCGCGGACCTGTTCAGCAAGAAGGCCCTGGTCCAGATAGCCCTGGTCGTCTTCGTCATCGGCTCCGTCGTGGCCGGCCTGGCGCAGAACCCCGCGATGCTGATCACCGCGCGCGGCATCCAGGGCCTTGGCGCCGGCGGTCTGTCCGCCCTGGCGCAGATCATCATGGCCGCGATGATCGCCCCGCGTGAGCGCGGGCGCTACTCCGGCTACCTCGGCGCCACCTTCGCCGTCGCCACCGTCGGCGGTCCGCTGCTCGGCGGTGTCATCACCGACACCAGCTGGCTCGGCTGGCGCTGGTGCCTCTACGTCGGCGTGCCCTTCGCGATCATCGCGCTGATCGTGCTGCAGAAGACGCTGCACCTGCCCGTGGTCAAGCGGAAGGTCAAGGTCGACTGGGCCGGCGCCTTCTTCGTCACCGCGGCCGTCTGCCTGCTGCTCGTCTGGGTCACCTTCGCCGACGACAAGTACTCCTGGATGTCCTGGCAGACCGGAGCCATGGTCGGCGGCGCGATCGCGCTGACACTGATCTTCCTCCTCGTCGAGTCGAAGGCCAGCGAGCCGATCATCCCGCTGCGCCTGTTCAAGAACCGCACCATCACGCTGGCCTCGCTGGCCTCGCTGTTCGTCGGTATCGCGATGTTCGCGGGCACCGTCTACTTCAGCCAGTACTTCCAGCTGGCCCGGGACAAGTCCCCGACGATGTCGGGACTCATGACGATCCCGATGATCGGCGGCCTGTTCATATCCTCGACGGCCTCCGGCATCATCATCACCAAGACCGGCAAGTGGAAGCGCTGGCTGCTGGCCGGCGGCGTGCTGCTGACGGCGGGCCTGGGTCTGCTCAGCACCATGCGCTACGACACCGCGTACTGGCACATCGCGATCTTCATGGCGCTGATGGGTCTCGGCGTCGGCATGATGATGCAGAACCTGGTGCTCTGCACGCAGAACCAGGTGGCCCCGGGCGACCTGGGCGCCGCGTCCTCCACGGTCACCTTCTTCCGCTCCCTCGGCGGCGCGGTGGGCGTCTCGGTGCTCGGCTCCGTGATGTCCACCCGGATCAGCCACTACGCCTCCGACACCATCGGGCAGCTCAGCCCGCAGGAGCAGGCGGCGGCCGCCAAGGCCTCCGGCAGCGGCGCCATCCCCGACATGGACCTGCTGCCCCCCGGCATCCGCGAGTGGCTGGAGAGCGCCTACGGGCACGGCATCGCCGACATCTTCCTGTACGTCGCGCCGATCGCGCTGCTCGCCTTCCTGGTGACGCTGTTCATCAAGGAGGTTCCGCTGCGCACCACGGGCGCCCTCGCCCAGGCGGCGGAGGCCTCGGCCGAGTCCGCCCCGCCGGTCGCGGGGACCCCCGCGGAGGCCACCCGCGTCGCCGACGAGCCGGCTCTGGCCGGTGCGATGGCGGCCGCGTCCCCGGCGCCGTCGGCCACGTCGGTCACGTCGGCCGCACCGGCGGCGGAACCCGCGGCCACCCAGCGGCTCGCCGCCGTGGCCACGGCGGCCGGTTCCGGTGAGCCGCAGGCGCCCGTCTCCGGGGGTGTCGCGGTCCGTGGTTTCGTCCGCGGCGCCGAATCCGCGCCGGTGCCGCAGGCCGCGGTCACGCTGATCTCGCTGGCCGGCCGCCAGCTGGGCCGCTCGGTCGCCCAGGGCGACGGCTCCTACGCCCTCGACGCACCGAGCGCGGGATCGTACGTCCTGATCGCCTCCGCCGACGGCTTCCAGCCGCAGGCCTCCACGATCGTCGTGAACGACGAACCGGTCGCCTACGACATCCTGCTCAGCGGCACCAGCGGCCTCACCGGCCTGGTGCGGGCCGTGGACAGCTCACTGCCGGTCAAGGACGCCATGGTGATCGTGACCGACGTCCGCGGTGACCTGCTGGCCAGCGCCGCCACCGGGGAGCAGGGCGAGTTCGCCTTCACCGAGCTGGTGCCGGGCACGGTGACCGTCGCGGTCAACGCCGCCGGCTACCGGCCGCGTGCCCTGCCCCTTGAGGTCGCTGGCACCGGCGTCACCCGCGTCGAGGTCGATCTCCAGGCCGGCGCGCAGGTCCAGGGCGTCGTGCGGGCCGGGCAGGGTCCGCTGGCCGACGCCCGCGTCACGCTGGTCGACGCCGCCGGGAACGTGGTCGGCACGGCCACCACCGGCACGGACGGGGCGTATGCCTTCACCGACCTGGACGCCGGTGAGTACACGGTCATCGCGACCGGCTACCCGCCGGTGGCCACCGCCCTGACGGTCTGCGGCACCGGTGCCGAAGGCCACGACATCCAGCTCGCCCACCCCGGCGAGTAGCACCGCCCCGGCCCGTGGCAGGTGTGCGCGCTGTGAGCGGAGGCGCGCCCGCCCACCACGGGCCGGTTTGTCTACGACCACTTTTTTGTGCCTTTGCAGGGAGAAAACGCCGATGGGACTGACCGCGAGGATCCGAACGCGGGACGGATGGGCCGTGTCGCACGCGGTCGTCACGGTGACCGACATGACCGGCGCACAGGTGCTGCGCGCCGAGGCGGACACCGAGGGCGCCGTGCGGGACACCACCGCGCTGACGCCCGGGGCGTACACCGTGATCGTCACCGCGGTCGGCTACGCGCCCGCCGCCTCCAGCGCGATCGTCACCGCGAGCGGCCGGGCCGAGGTCGGCACGGTGACGCTGGCCCGCCAGGGCGGCACCGAACTGCCGCCGCCCGGGCCGTGGACGGTCGACCCGGCGCACTCCAGTGTGGCCGCCGTCGCCCAGCACCTGGGCATCTCCAGCGTGCGCGGCCGGTTCACCGACTTCACCTCCACCCTCGAGATCGCCCCGGACGACGTCACCAAGTCCCGAGTCCAGGCGGTGATCCGGGCGGCCTCCATCGACACCGGCAACGGCATCCGCGACACCCACCTGCGCTCGCCGGACTTCCTCGACGTCGAGCGGTACCCGGAGATCACCTACCGCTCCACCGGCGTCTCGGAGGCGGGCCCGGACCGCTGGACCGTCCGCGGCGAACTCGGCCTGCACGGGATCGTCCGCCCGGTCGACCTCGACCTGGCCTACCTCGGCACCGGCGCCGACCCCTGGGGCGGCACCCGGGCCGCCTTCCGCGCGACCACGGAACTGCACCGCGAGGACTTCGCCATGAACTACAACCAGGTCGTCCAGGCCGGCATCGCCGCCATCGGCACCACCCTCAGGGTCGAACTGGACATCCAGGCCGTCCAGGGGGAGTCACTGCCCGCCGCGTGACGCGCCGCCGGACGCCCGGGCCACCAACTCGGCGCACAGGTCGCGGAGCTTGACGTTCCGGTCCTGTGAGGCCCGGCGCAACCGCTCCAGGGCCCGGTGGGCGTCGATCCGCTCCCGGGCCATCAGCATGCCGACCGCCTGGTCGATGACGCTGCGGGAGAGCAGCGCGGTGCGCACGTCGGCCGCCGAGGCCTGCTGCCGCTCGATGCGCAGCGCCTCGTTCACCGCGTCCGCGGCCCGCTCCGCGAAGGCCCCGGCCGCGTCCAGTCCGGCGGCCAGGGAGTCGGGCTCGAGGCCGTAGAGGTTGAGCGCGGCGCCCGTCTCGCCCTCGACGGCCAGCGGCAGCGCCAGCACACAGCGCACGCCGGTGGCCAGCGCGTACCGCGTGTACGCGGGCCAGCGGGACTCGGCCGCCAGGTCGGGGGCGTACTGCGCGGTCCCCGTCTCGGCGGCGTCCACACAGGGGCCCGAGCCGTTCTCGTACTGCCGCAGGTCCAGGCCGCTGGGCAGGCCGGAGCTGCCCGCCAGGGTCAGCAGCCGGTCGGCGCGGCGCACCGTGACCGAGCAGGCGGTGGCGCCGGGCACCTGCACGACCGCCCGGTCGGTCAGATCGCGCAGCAGGGTGTCGAGGCCCCGGCTGCGCGCCATGGCGTGGTCAAGCGTGTCCGTGGTCCGCGAGGTCATGCCCGTACGGATGTCCCGTCACCGCTCGGTCACGCCTCGGCCGCCCGTGCCGTCGTTCGCGTCGACGATGCGGCGGGCCAGGTCGCGCAGCTTCACGTTCTCCCGCTGGGAGGCCTTCACCAGGGACTCGAAGGCGCCGGCCGCGTCGATGTCCAGGCGCTCCATCAGGATGCCGGTGGCCTGGCCGATCAGGTCCCGGGTGCGCATGGCCTCGGTGAGCTGCTCGCGCACGGTCGCCGAGTCCAGGGCGAGGGCGACGTGCGCGGTGAACAGCCTGCCGATGCGGGCGGCGTCCTCGTCGAAGGCCTGCGGCTTGCGGGCGTACGCGGTCAGCACGGTCAGGCGACGGCGGTCGGCGCGCAGCCGCAGGGACAGCGCCGAGCGCAGACCGAGGCCGGAGAGGATGTTGCCGCCGCCGTCGGCCTCGCTGTCGTCCGTGCGCACCACGGGCGTGGTCCACAGGTGCTCCCAGTCCGGGTGCGGTTCGCGCCCCCCGTGCCGGGGCTCGGCCGCGAACCGTACGACCTCGTCGGTCCAGGCGAGGGTGCGGAGCCGGCCGCCGCGCTGGACCTCCGAGATGCCCGCGTGCTCCGCGCCGGGCAGCAGCCGCACCGCCAGCCCCACCGCGGTGCTCAGCGTGTCGTTCGGGGCGCCCGCACCGTGCAGTTGCCGGGCCGCCGCCGTCAGGGCGTCGGCCAGCTCGAAACCCGCCGGAAAACGCGGCAAATCAGTAAATTCGGACGCAGCCACCACGAACCTCTTCGGCATGCGCGGCCAAACGGCCGTGCGCAGGAGAGCTCCGCAGCACATTCCCGACTGCGAGCACAGGACGAACAGCACTTTAGCTGCTTGGTTGCGTGCCGGTGACGCCCGGCCGAAGGACCGGGCGGCCGCCTTTCGCACGACCGTGCCGCGTGGTGGAATGGACCCGGGTCAGGAAGCGGCCCGGCCAAAAGCCCGACGGACGTCTGTCAGGTGAGTGCTGTGACCTTCCCTCCCCAGCCCTGCGAGCCGTGCGAGCCGTGCGATCCACCCGGCTGCGCCGTGCTCGCCATGCCCAGCGACATCGACTTCTGCAACGCCTCGGGGCTGCTGCCCCTGATCACGGCCGCCGTGGACCAGCGCTCCGACGACCTGCGTCTCCTCGTCCTGGACTTCACCGCGACCCGCTTCATGGACTCCCAGGGCGTCCGTCTCCTCGACGCGGTACGCCGCCGCCTGCCCACCCGCACCCGGCTGCGGGTGGTGGCCGTCCCGAAGGGCGTACCGAGCCGTGTCCTGGAACTGTCCGGCCTGCGCCGCGACGTGCCGGTGTACGACAACCTCACGGAGGCGCTGCGCGTGGAGAGCCGGGACGGCGGAGAGCGGGGCTCCGGCCTAGGCTGACGGCATGGCACCGAACATCGCGACGAACACCCGTGTCTCCCTGGACGAGTTGCTGGACTTCGTACGCCCCCGGCACCGGGCGATCCTGCTGACCCGGCGGGCCGACGGCAGCCCCCAGGGATCGCCGCTGACCTGCGGCGTCGACGACTCCGGCCGGATCGTGGTCTCCACGTACCCCGAGCGGGCCAAGACGCGCAACGCGCGCCGTGACCCGCGGGTCAGCCTCATCGTGCTCAGCGACGAGTGGAACGGCCCCTGGGTCCAGATCGACGGCACCGCCGAGGTCATCGACTCCCCCGACTCCGTGGAGCCACTCGTGGAGTATTTCCGCAACATCTCCGGCGAGCACCCGGACTGGGACGAGTACCGGCAGGCCATGGTCAAGCAGGGCAAGTCCATCGTCCGGGTGACACCGCGGAAGTGGGGGCCGGTGGCGACGGGCGGCTTCCCGGCGCACCTGGCTGCGGACGACTGAGGACGACTGAGGACGGCTGAGGACGGCTCAGCCCCGTTCGACCATCGCCTCGATGCCCGCCACGAGCAGGTCGAGCGCGAACTCGAAGTCCCGGTCGAGCATCTCCGCGACGGTGTCGCCGCCGCGGGCCGCCATGATCTCCTGGGCGTCCTCGATGACGCCCCCGGTGTCCGGCATCTCGATCGCCGCGTTCATCGAGTCCTGGAAGTACTCGTCGGCGCTCAGGCCGGTGTCCGCCACCCGGGCGAGGAAGCGGCCCTCGATGGTGCCGTAGCCGTGGACGAACTGGAAGACGGCGGCGATGGCGCCGGTCACGCGGTGCGCGGGCAGTCCGCTGCGGCGTACGACGGTCTGCACCGACCGGGAGAAGGCCAGCGAGTTGGGCCCGATGTTGAGGTAGGTGCCGATCAGCCGGGACAGCCATGCGTGGCGCACCAGCAGCGCGCGGTTCTCCCGGGCCAGCGTGCGCAGTTGCTCGCGCCAGTCCTGGCCGGCCTCCGGGTCGGGTTGGCCGAGCTCGCCGAACACGGCGTCCAGGGCGAGTTCGAGCAGCTCGTCCTTGGTGTCGACGTACCAGTAGACGGACATCGCGGTGACGTTCAGCTCGGCGGCCAGGCGGCGCATGGAGAACCCGGCCAGGCCCTCGGCGTCCAGCAGGCCGACGGTGGCCTCGGTGATCCGCTCCCGGTCGAGACCGGACGGCTGCCCGCCGCGCCGACCGCTGCGCCGGCCCTCCCCCGACAGCCACACACTGGTCCGTGGACCCTGCCGCCCTGCCTTCGCCATGCGCGTCTTCTCCTCGACTCATCGAACGCCGGTCGGCCGGACGCCCCCTGAGGGGCGCGGGGAACGGCGCGACCAGCCACAACGGACCCACGGCCGCACCAATACCCTGCCACCGCGCCCGTCAGGCGACCACCTTCTCCGCGCGCCGCAACAAAACCGCCGCCACGACCCCGCCCAGCAGCACGGCCACCGCCCCCACCAGCTGACTGCTCTGCACTCCGGAGGAGAACGCGTCGATCACCCGTGCCCGCTCCGCCTCCCCCCGCGCCGAGGCCAGCGCGGCCGGCAACGACGACGCCGCCACCGGCACCAGCGCCGCGAACCGCGAGTTCAGCACGGCGCCCAGTACGGCCACGCCCAGCCCGTTGCCGAACTCCGCCAACGTACCGTTGACGCCCGCGCCGACCCCCGCCCTGGCCGGCGGGATCGCGCTCATGAGCGCGTGGGCCATGGCCGGGTTGCCGAGCGCGCACCCCACGCCGATCAGCAGCAGCCCGAGCAGCGTCCCGGCGTACCCCTGACCGGTCAGCGTGGCGATGGAGACCAGCCCCGCCGACATCAGCACCATGCTCAGCAGCACCGCCACCGGCGTACCCAGCCGGGCCAGCCATCTCGCGGCCACCCCGGAGAAGTTCAGCAACACCACCGTCAGGGCCAGCGGCGCGGTCCGCAGCCCCGCCTCCAGCGGGCCGTACCCGAGCACGAACTGGAGGTGCTGGGTGAGCAGGAACAGCGCGCCGCCCATGCCGAAGGTGATCAGCACCAACCCGGCCACCGCTCCCGTGAACCGCTGGTCGCGGAAGAAGCCGAGGTCGAGCATGGGGTGGGGGATGCGGCTCTCCCAGTGGGCGAAGAGCGCCAGCGCCCCCGCCGCGAGGGCCGCCGTGGCCAGTACCCGTCCCGACGCCCACCCGTACTCGGGGCCGGAGATGACCGCGTAGACCAGCGCGGCCATGCCGATCGTGGAGAGCGCCGCGCCGAGGAGGTCGGGGCTCTCGCCCTGCCGGTTCTTCGACTCGGGGACCAGGGTCACCACCGCGACCAGGCCGAGTGCGACGACCGGCAGATTGATCAGGAAGATCGCACCCCACCAGAAGTGGTCCAGTACGAAGCCGCCGATCAGCGGCCCGCAGGCGAAGCCGAGCGCGCTCACCGCGCTCCAGATGCCGATCGCCCTGGCGTGCTCCTCGGGCGCGAAGATCTGCATGACCACGGCGAGCGTGGTGGTCAGCAGCAGGGCGCCGCCCATGCCCATCCCGGCCCGGGCCGCGATCAACTGGCCGGTGGTGTCCGCGAGTCCCGCCGCCAGCGAGCCGAGACCGAACAGGGCGAGCCCCGTCGCCAGCATCTTCTTGCGGCCGTACCGGTCGGCGGCGCTGCCCGCGGTGAGCAGCAGGCCGGACTGCACCAGCGAGTAGGCGTTGATCATCCACTGGATGTCCGAGGTCGTCGCGCCGAGTTCGTCGGTGAGCGAGGGGATGGCCACGTTCAGCACGGTGTTGTCCAGCACGACGGTCAGCTGGGCGAGGCTGATGACACCGAGGATCAGCCAGCGCTGCGGGTGGCCCTGGACCGTGGGAGCGGCTTTCCGTTCCTGGGGCGAGGTCGTCATGCTGTACAGCGTATAGCGACTCTTATACGCTGTACAGCACAGCTCCGCCCCGGTCAGCCCGTCGGCTGGGTGAGGTCGTAGAAGGTGGCCGAACCGACGGTCACCTCCTTGTAGTTGGCCTCGACCCAGGAAGTGATCTGCGACGAGGTGCCGGAGTCGCCGCCCATGCCGCCGCCCGTTCCGCCACCGATGAAGTAGTGGATCCTGCCGTCCGCCACGTACTTCTTGAACTGGGCCAGGGTCGGCGACGGGTCCGTGCCGTTGAAGCCGCCGATCGCCATCACCGGGTCGCCGGTGCTGAGCTGGTAGCTCGCGGCGTTCTGGGAGCCGATCGCGGCGGCGGCCCAGGTGTAGTCCTCGGCGTCGGCCTCCAGCAGCTTCTTGGCCTCGGCGTCCACCTGGGCGCCGTTGAGGAGGCCGCCCATGCCGCCGCCACCGGCGCCCATGCGGCCGCCTTCGCCGGTCGTGCCGCCGTTCTGCGGTGCCTGCCCGTTCTGCGGTGCCTGGCCGTTCTGGCCCGGGGCGCCGCCGGGGAAGCCGCCGGTGCCGGGGCCGCCCTGTCCTTGTCCTTGTCCCTGCCCCTGGCCCTGACCAGGCGCTTTCCCGCCGCCCGGGAAGCCGCCGCCTCCGGGGCCACCGCCCCGGCCGCCGCCACCGCCGGGGCCGCCCATCATGCTCGCGCCGGACGGACCGGCCGTGACGATGGAGCCGCTGTGCCCCTCCCGCACCGTGCTCAGCGTGTACGCGGTGGGCGCGGCCAGCGACGCCACGAGGGCGAGGCCCGCCGCCGCGAGGGCGGTCCGCCGGCCCAGCCGGCCGGCGAAGACGAGCCCGAGCGCGGCGAGCAGACCGCCGACCAGGACCAGCCACTTCAGCCAGGGCAGGTAGTCGGGCGTGCGGCCCAGCAGCACGTACCCCCAGGCCGCGGTCGCCGTGGCGGCGGCGGCGAGGGCGAGCGAGACCCAGATCCGCTCGCGTCGTTCCCACAACGCGGCGGCGCCCATGCCGATGACGGCCGCCAGGTAGGGCGCGAGTGCGACCGTGTAGTACTGGTGGAAGATGCCGGCCATGTAGCTGAAGACGGCCGTGGTCATCAGCAGCGAGCCGCCCCAGACCAGCAGGGACGCGCGGGTGGCGTCCGTGCGGCCGCCGTGCCGCGTGGCGACGAGCCCCGCGACGAGCAGGATCAGGGCGGCCGGGAGCAGCCAGGAGATCTGGCCGCCGATCTCGGAGTTGAACATCCGGTCCCAGCCGGTCTCGCCCCACTGCCCGCCGCCACCGCCACCCATGCCGCCGCCACCGCCGCCGACGCTGCCGGTCTCCTCGCCGTTGAGCCGGCCGAGGCCGTTGTAGCCGAAGGTCAGCTCCAGGAAGCTGTTGTTCTGCGAGCCACCGATGTACGGGCGCGACGACGCCGGCCACAGCTCCACGACCGCGACCCACCAGCCGCCGGAGACGACGATCGCCGCGGTCGCCAGCGCCAGTTGACCCAGTCGCTTCTTCAGCCGGACCGGCGCGCAGACGCCGTAGACCAGGGCCAGGGGAGGCAGGATCAGGAAGGCCTGGAGGGTCTTCGCCAGGAACGCGAGGCCGATCGCGACGCCCGCCCAGACCAGCCACTTGGTCCGGCCGTCCTCCAGCGCCCGTACGACGAGGTAGCAGGTGACGGACATCAGCAGCGCGAGGAGCGCGTCCGGGTTGTTGAACCGGAACATCAGCGCCGCGACCGGCGTGAGCGCCAGGACGGCACCCGCGATCAACCCGGCGGCGGGGCTGAACCTGCGGCGCACGGCGGCGTACACGACGGCGACCGTCGCGACGCCCATCAGCACCTCGGGAACGAGGATCGACCAGGAGGAGAGACCGAAGACCCTGACCGCCAGCGCCATCGGCCACAGCGCGGCCGGGGGCTTGTCGACGGTGATGGCGTTGCCGGCGTCGAGCGAGCCGAAGAAGAACGCCTTCCAGGACTCGCCGCCCGCCTGCACGGCCGCCGAGTAGAAGGAGTTGGCGTAGCCGGAGGCGCTCAGGTTGTAGAGGTAGAGCAGGGTGGTGGCCAGCAGCAGGCCGAGGAAGGCCGGGCGCACCCAGCGGGCGTCGTCCGGACGGCCCCGCCACAGTCCGCGGAGCCGGGTCTGCCGGGCGGCCTGCCGGTGGGAGGGCGGCGCCGGCGGGGACGGCGGGCCCCCGTCCTCTCGGTCGGCGGGACGCGTGTCGTCCACGTAGCCCGTCCGGTCGTCGTGCGTGTGCGTCGTCATCGTGCGTCCCTCGGGTCGGTGTCGGCGGAGCGCACCGGTTGCAGCCGCACGGTCGCGTCGCTCCAGTCGCGGTAGGGGTCCGGGTGCCGAGCGGACGGCATGTCGGTGATCAGCGGCACGTCCGTCGGGTGCGGCACATCCGTCGCGTGCGGCACACCCGTCGCGTGCGGCACGTCCTGCGCGGGCGGCTCGTCCGGGAACACCCAGGCCCGGAAGAGCAGGAAGCGCAGCACGGTGGCCGCGAGGTTGGCGGCGATCAGTACCGCCAGCTCGGTGGAGTGGTCCGGGTCGGTCGTCGCCGCGCTGAGGGCGGCGAGCGAACCGCTGGTCAGGGCGAGACCGATGCCGAAGACGACCAGGCCCTGGGCCTGGTGCCGCACCGCGCCGCCCCGGCCCCGCACCCCGAAGGTCAGCCGCCGGTTGGCGGCGGTGTTGGCGACCGCCGAGACCAGCAGCGCGAACGCGTTGGCGAGCTGGGAGCCGGCGAAAAGCCGGAAGCCGCTGTAGAGCAGCAGGTAGAAGAGGGTGGACAGGACGCCGACGACGCAGAAGCCGACGAGTTGCCGGGCCAGCCCCTGCGGTACGTCCGTCAGGTCGCGGTCGCGCGGATCGTCACCGAAGGGCCGCGCCAGCCGGTCCAGCGGCAGCGAACCGGTGGCCAGGGCCTTGCCGACCCGCCACACGCCCCTGAGGTCGTCGGTCGCGGTCTTGACGATGTGCACGGTGGAGTCCGGGTCGTCGACCCAGTCGACCGGTACCTCGTGGATCCGGCACCCGGCGCGCTCGGCGAGCACGAGCATCTCGGTGTCGAAGAACCAGCCGGTGTCCTCCACCAGCGGCAGCAGCACCCGGGCCACGTCGCGGCGGATCGCCTTGAAGCCGCACTGGGCGTCGGAGAAGCGGGCCTGGAGGGAGCCGCGCAGGATGAGGTTGTAGGTGCGGGAGATGAACTCCCGCTTGGCGCCGCGCACCACCCGTGAGCTGCGGGCGAGCCGCGAGCCGATCGCGAGGTCCGAGTGGCCGGAGATCAGCGGCGCCACCAGCGGCAGCAGCGCGTTCAGGTCGGTGGAGAGGTCCACGTCCATGTAGGCCAGGACCGGGGCGTCCGAGGCCGACCAGACGGTCCGCAGCGCCCGGCCCCGCCCCTTCTGCTCCAGCCGGACGGACCTGACCCGGTCGAGGTCCGCCGCCAGCCGGGACGCGACGTACGGGGTGGCGTCCGTGGAGGCGTTGTCCGCGACGGTGATGCGGAAGGCGTAGGGGAACGTCCGCGTGAGGTGCTCGTGCAGTCTCAGGACGCACGGCCTCAGGTCCTTCTCCTCGTTGTAGACGGGGATCACCACGTCCAGGACAGGCGTACCGGCTCCTGCGGCCGGGAGATGCTCCCGTGCCGGCAGGGAGCCGGGAGAAGAGTCGGTTCGCATGGGACCGACTCTTCTCAAACCCCCTGTCGCACCGGTGTGGTGGGACTGTGCTGTGCCTGTGAGTGCGCCCATGCGTCGGACCGGTCGTGAACCGCGGGCAGATGCACGGTGAACACCGTCCGCCCGGGCGCGCTGTCGACGCTCACGCCACCGCCGTGCGCGGTCGTCACGGCCTGCACGATGGCGAGCCCGAGGCCCGTCGAGCCGGTCGCGCGGGACCGCGCCGAGTCGCCGCGCGCGAACCGTTCGAAGACGTGCGGCAGCAACTCGGCGGGAATCCCCGGCCCGTTGTCCGCCACGTCCACGCACAGCCACGCCCCGCTCCGTCGCACGCGCGCGGTGACGGTCGTACCGGGCGGGGTGTGGTTGCGGGCGTTGCCCAGCAGGTTGACCAGCACCTGCTGGAGCCGGGCGGCGTCCGCCGACACCGGCGCCGGTTCGTCGGGCAGGTCGAGGCGCCAGTTGTGATCGAGGCCGGCCGCGCGGGCGTCGCTGACGGTGTCCACGACCAGCGGTACGAGGTCGGTCTGCGCGAACTCCAGCGGCCGCCCGGCGTCCAGGCGGGCGAGCAGCAGCAGGTCCTCGACCAGCAGCGTCATGCGGCCGGCCTCGGACTCGATGCGGCCCAGCGCGTGCCGGGTGTCGGGGCCGACCTGTTCGCGTCCCCGGCGGGTGAGTTCGGCGTACCCGCGGATGGAGGCGAGGGGCGTGCGCAGTTCGTGGCTGGCGTCCGCGACGAACTGCCGGACGCGTGTCTCGCTCGCCTGCCGTGCGTGCAGGGCTGCGTGCACGTGGTTGAGCATCCGGTTGAGCGCGGAGCCGACCCGGCCGACCTCGGTGTGCGGATCGCACTCGGCCGCCGGCACCCGTTCGTCGAGGTTCACCTCGCCCGCGTGCAGCGGGAGTTCGGAGACCCGGGTGGCGGTGGCCGCGACCTTGCGCAGGGGCCGGGTGGCGACCCCGACGATGACGGTCCCGGCCAGGGAGGCGGCGATGAGGCCGGCGGCGGTGACGCTGGCCTCGACGATGATCAGGGTGTTGACGGTGCCGTCGACGTCGGAGGTGGGGAGGGCGGCGTAGTAGCCGTCGTGGTACTCCACGCGGTAATCGCCGAGGTCGGCGATCTCGACGGTGTGCGCGTTGCCGTCCCGGGGGACGGAGGCCAGCGCGGCGCTCTGGGCCTCGCTGAGGGAGACCGCCGTCGTGCCGCTGAGGTCGGTGGCCTCGTCGTCCTTCTTGCCGTATTTGGCGTCCACGACGACGCCGTCCCGCACCTCGGCGACGATCGTGCCGCGCGGTTGCGGTCCGTGGGTGACGAACTCGTCGAGGTCCGTCCCCTGCGGGCCCACGCCGCCGGCCTTGGGGTCGCCGGGCGGTCCGAAGCCGGACACCCGTGCCGCGACCTCGTGCACCTGCCCGTCCAGCTGCTCGTACAGGTGCGACCGCAACGCCACCGTCGTCACCGTGCCGATCACCGCGCAGACCACCGCGATCAGCGCCACCGACGCGACGACGAGCCGCGTCCGCAGGGTCCGCGGCCGCGGTCGTCGCCGGCGGCTCATGACGCGGCGGGCTTGATCAGGTAACCGGCACCGCGCCGGGTGTGGATCATCGGCTCGCGTCCGGCGTCGATCTTCCGGCGCAGGTAGGAGATGTACAGCTCGACGACGTTGGCCTGGCCGCCGAAGTCGTAGGACCACACGCGGTCCAGGATCTGCGCCTTGCTCAGCACGCGCCTCGGGTTGCGCATGAGGAAGCGCAGCAGCTCGAACTCGGTGGCGGTGAGGTGGATGCCGTCGCCGCCCCGGGTGACCTCGTGGCTGTCCTCGTCGAGGGTGAGGTCGCCGACGACGAGTACGGAGTCGGAGCGCCGGTCGGCGGCGCCCGAGCGCCGGATCAGTCCGCGCAGCCGGGCGACGACCTCCTCGAGGCTGAACGGCTTGGTGACGTAGTCGTCGCCGCCCGCGGTCAGCCCCGCGATACGGTCCTCGACCGCGTCCTTGGCGGTCAGGAACAGCACCGGCACGTCCGGCAGGTCGCGGCGCAGCCGCCCCAGCACGCTCAGCCCGTCCATGTCGGGCAGCATCATGTCCAGTACGACGGCGTCGGGCCGGAACTCGCGCGCGGCCTGGACGGCACCGTGGCCGTCCCCGGCGCTGCGGATCTGCCAGCCCTCGTAGCGCAGGGCCATGGACAGCAGTTCGGTGATGGACAGCTCGTCGTCCACTACAAGCACCCGGACGGGGCTCCCGTCCGGCCTCAGCAGTTCGGTGCGCCCCTGGGGCGAGGTCGTGGTCATACCGGACACGATGTCGGGGCGCTCTGAGAGCACCCTTTCCCCAAGCTGTGATTTCTCTGAGAAACCCACAGGGGCCTCTCAGGTACGGCCCGCGGGTGCGGCCGTGCGGGTTCAGCCGGTCAGTCCCGCCGCCGTGAGGGTGAGGTGGCGGACCAGGACCTCGGCCGCGGTGTCGGCGTCGCGGGCCAGCGCCGCCTCCTCCAGGCGGCGGTGCTCCTCGATGCCGTCCCGGCCGGGATTGCGGAGCGTCGACCAGCGGCGGGCCAGTTCGCTCGCCGTCCACAGCCGGTCGAAGGTCTCCAGCAGTACGGGGTTCCCGCAGCCCTCCATCAGGGCGCGGTGGAAGAGCCGGTGCGCCTCGGACCACGCCTCGCTGTAGTACTCGCCCTCCTCCGGCACGTACACCGGCGTGCGGGACAGCCGGTGGTGGGCGGCCCGCACCCGGGCCTCCCAGTCGACGTCGCCGCGCTCTACGGACATGCGCAGCAGGACGGGTTCGACGGTCCGGCGGGCCTCCGCGATCTCCTGCCAGCGGCGGTCGGAGAAGGCCGGGACGGCGAAGCCGCGGTTGGGCAGCCGGTCGGCGTAGCCCTCGCCCACCAGCCGCACGAGGGCCTCGCGCACCACGGCCAGGCTCACGCCCCGCTCCTTGGCGAGGTCCTGCGGCCTGAGGGCGTCACCGGGGGCGTGGCCGCCGCGCATGATCGCGTCCCGCAGATGTGCGTAGACCTGCTCGGAGAGCATCCGCTTCCCGGGTGGTGGCGAGGTGTGGCCGGTCTCAGTCATGACCCCAGCATAGACGATCCATTGAATAATCGATTATCAGTGTTATGGTCGATTGGTCGATTGCAGTAGCCGACACGGCTGCCCGCCCCGTCTGGGGCCGGCCCACCCGAAAGGAACGACGCGATGAGCGCCAACAACCCGTTCGCCCGCCTGCCCGAGGCGGCCTCGTTCACCCTCACCAGCACCACCGTCACCGACGGCGCCGCCTGGGCTCCCGAGCAGTTCTCCTCCGGCGTCCCCGGCGGCAAGGACGTCTCCCCGCAGCTGGCCTGGAGCGGAGCGCCCCAGGGCACCAGGAGTTACGCCGTCACCGTCTACGACCCCGACGCACCCACCGGGTCCGGCTTCTGGCACTGGGCGGTCGCGGACATCCCCGCCGCCGTCACCGAACTGCCCGAGGGCGCCGGCGACGACACCGGCTCGGGCCTGCCCGAGGGCGCCTTCCAGCTCCCCAACGACGCCCGCGCGGCCCGCTACCTCGGTGCCGCCCCGCCGGCCGGGCACGGCCCGCACCGCTACTTCGTGGTGGTGCACGCCCTCGACGTCGAGTCCATCGGCGTCCCGGCCGACGCCACCCCGGCCGTCCTCGGCTTCACCATGGCCGGCCACATACTCGGCCGCGCGGTCCTGACCGCGACCGCCGAGACCCCCGCCTGACGCACCGCGTGTCCACGCGCGGCGGCACCGCGCCTCAGCGCCCCTCCAGTCCGAACAGCCGGGCCGCGTTGTCGTGGCAGACGCCGCGCAGCCAGTCGTCCCCCAGCTCCAGCCGCTCCAGCGCGTGCAGCTGATGCAGGTAGGGATAGGGGATGTTGGGGAAGTCCGAACCGAGCAGGACGCGGTCGCCGAGGTCCGCCAGCCGGGGCAGCGCCCGGCGCGGGAAGGGGGCGAGGCGCTCGCTGAAGTCGGTGAACGCCATGGTCGTGTCCAGCCGCACCTCCCCGTACCGCTCGGCGAGGTCCAGGAAGTCCTCGTACTCGGGCATCCCCAGGTGCGCGACGACCAGCCGCAGCCGGGGATGGCGCGCCAGGACGCGCGCGATCGGCTCGGGGCCGGTGTGCTTGCCGGGCGCCGGTCCCGACCCGCAGTGGACGACGACCGGGATCCCGGCCTCGGCGAGCACCCCCCACGCCGCGTCGAGCAGCTCGTCGGCCGGGTCGTACGCCCCCACCTGCACATGCGCCTTGAAGACCCGCGCCCCCGACTCGACGGCCCGGCGGACGTAGGTCCCGACGCCCGGCTCGGGGAAGAGGGTGGAGGTGTGCAGGCAGTCGGGCGTCCGGCGGGCGAAGTCCACCGCCCAGTCGTTCAGCCACTGGGCCATCCCCGCCTTGTGCGGATACAGCATGGCGGTGAAGGCCCGCACGCCGAACGCCCGCAGCAGCTCCGCGCGTTCGTCCTCCTCCTGCCGGTAGGTGATCGGCCACTCGACCCCGCCGGTCAGCGGCCCGAGGGCGTCGAAGTAGCCCCAGACCTTGCGCAGCACCCGCTCCGGCATGAAGTGCGTGTGCACGTCGACCAGCCCGGGCAGCCCAAGCCCCTCCCAGAACCGGCGGACCTGCCCGGCCTCGTGATCACTCATGCGGCCACGATCGCGCCCCGCGCTCCCATGGACAAGGGGGCGGGGGCCCGGGAAGCCGGGAAGCCGGGAAGCCGGGAAGCCGGGAAGCCGGGAAGCCGGGAAGCCGGGAGGAGGGTCAAGGACGCGAGGTCAGAACAGCCCGTCCTGTACTCCGGCCGCTCGTTTGAGCTCGCGCACGGGCACGGCGCACGGCTCGCCCCCGGCGGACCCCAGCTCCCAGCCGGTCATCAGCCGTGTGTCGAGCACGACGACGCCGCGCTCCGTCGCCAGATGCAGATCCGGCCCGGCGGCCGCGACCAGCTCACCCCCGATCGCCCCGCCCGCCACCAGCTCGGCCACCTCCGCCACCGCGGCCGGCCCCCGGTCCGCCCCCTCGATCCCGAAGACACCCGCATGGTCCACACCCCGGAACGGCTCCGGCGTCAGCGACTCGGGCCAACCGCCGAGCGCGACCGCCCGCGCGTGCAGCCCGGCGATCTCGGCCGCCCGCTCAGCCGCCGTCCGAGGCAACCCGGCCCGCACCGCGCGCTTGTGGGCGTACGGAATGCGGTCGGGCACGCCCAACGCGGCCCGCAGCAGCTCCTCGGTCCGGCGCGCGGCCATCAGCGGCCCGCGGCCCAGCCAGCTGAAGCACACGGCCCCCTGCTCCAGCAGCCGGGCAGGCCCTCGTTCGTATGCGGTGATCCCCACCTTGACGAGTCCCGGACCGAACCACGCCAGATACACGTGGTACGGCCGCGGATCGTCCGCCATGGTGTCGGCGGCCACGGAGTGGGCCCGGTCCAGCCGCGCGCACTCCTCGCACCGCGCCCCCGTACTCCGCCCCGGCACGCCGGCCCGCACCGGACACGCGTGCCCCCGTGCTCCCACACATGTCCGCGCACCCCCTTCGGCGACCCCGAAGGCCACCCGCTTCCCCCGGACCAGCGCACTGCGCCGCCCCCCGACCCACGTCAGCACGGGACCGTCCGCCGCCCACCGCAGCCCCGAGCACTTCCATGCCTGTGCCATCCCTGCCGAGAGTAGAGGCCACCACTGACAACGCCCGGGCGGGCACTTACTCATGGTCAGTGCCCGCCCGGAAGTACCGTATGAACATGGCAGAAAGTGAAGCGAGGTGCCCCGAGCGCCTGGTCATGGAGCACATCACCAGCCGCTGGGGCACCCTGGCCCTGATCGCCCTGCTGGACCGCCCCTACCGCTTCAGCGAACTGCGCCGGGAGATCGGCGGCGTCAGCGAGAAGATGCTGGCCCAGACCCTGCGGACCCTGGAGCGCGACGGCCTGGTCCACCGGGACGCCAAGCCCGTGATCCCGCCCCGCGTGGACTACTCCCTCACCGACCTCGGCCGCGAGGCCGCCGAACAGGTCCGGGGCCTCGCGCGCTGGACGGAGCGGCGGATGAGCGCGGTCGAGCGGGCCCGCGAGGCGTACGACGCGACGCGGGAGTGACCCCGCCGCCCTCCGCGGGCCGGCCGCGTCACTGCTTCAGCACGGCCTTCATCACGCTCTTGGCGATGGGCGCGCCCAGCCCGCCACCGGAGATGTCCTCGCGGGAGATGTCCATGTCGGTCGGGTCGATGAACACGGCCACGGCGACGGAGGACCCGTCGTCCTTCTTGCCGTAGGACACGAACCAGCCGTACGGCACCTCGTCGTTCACGTCGACACCACGCTGCGCGGTACCGGTCTTGCCGCCGACGGTGATGCCGTCGATCTGGGCGCGCCGGGCGCTGCCCTCCTTGGCGGTGAACTCCATCATCTCCTGGACCTTCTGCGCGGTCTCGGCGGAGACCGCCTCGCTCATCACCGCGGGCTCGGTCTTCTCCAGGGTGTCGAGGTCCGGGCCCTTGACCTCGTCGACGAGGTAGGGCTGCATCACCTTTCCGTCGTTGGCGAGCCCGGCGGTGACCATGGCCATCTGCATCGGCGTACTGGTGAGGCTGCCCTGTCCCATGCCGGTGAGCGCGGTGCCCGGCAGGTCGAGCTCCTCCGGGTAGAGGCTCTTCGTGGCGAGCAGGTCTCCGAAGTCGTCGGAGTAGACGTCCTCGTTGAAGCCGAACTTCTGGGCCGTCTCACGCATCTTGTCCTGCCCCAGCTCGGCCGCGGCGTCGAGGAAGACGTTGTTGCAGGAGTACTGCATGGCGGTCTTCATCGAGGCCTTGTTGCAGACCGCGTCGCCGGCCTCACTGCCGATCTTGTTGCTGGACTGCGGCAGCGGGTACGGCGAGACGGCGTCCGTGCGGGCGTCGACGTCGGTGACGACGCCGTGCTCCAGCGCGGCGGCCGCGGTGAGGATCTTGAAGGTCGAGCCCGGCGGGTAGGTCTCCCGCAGCGCGCGGTTGGCCAGCGGCTTGTTCTTCTTCTTGTCCAGCGCGACGAATCGGTCGGACTCCTTGAAGGTGCTGCCGGCGAACGTCGACGGGTCGTAGGAGGGCGCCGAGACCAGCGCCAGCACCTTCCCGGTCCGCGGGTCCAGCGCGACCACGGCCCCCCGCGCGCCCTTCAGATCGCTCAGCCCGTCCCAGGCGGCCTTCTGCGCCTTCGGGTCGATGGTGGTGACCACCGACCCGGCCCGCCGGCCCTCGCCGCTGACGACGTCGGCGAACCGCTGGAACGCCAGCCGGTCGTCCTTGCCGGTCAGGATGGAGTCGTAGGTCTTCTCCAGCAGCGTCATGCCCTGGGCCTGCGACGCGTATCCCGTCACCGGCGCGTACATCGGCCCGTCGGCGTAGGTGCGCTTGTACTTGAGGTCGGTGCTCTCGGTCTCCTTGGAGCCGGTGACGGCCCGGCCGCCGACGACGATGTCGCCGCGCGGGGTGGCGAACTGCTCGATCTGCACCCGCCGGTTCTTGGTGTCGGACGCCAGCTCCGGGGCCCGGACGTACTGCAGCCAGTTCACGCGGATCAGCAGGCCGAGCACCAGCAGCCCGCAGAAGATCGCCACGGCCCTCAGGGGCTTGTTCACGGGTGGCCTCCGTCGAGGCTCGGCCGGCCGGATATGAAGACTGGTCCTCGCAACATGCGCTCACCCTAGGCACAGTTGCGCACAATGATCACGTCGACAGGGAAACACCGAAGGCCCCGTCGATCACTCGACGAGGCCTTCGATCCATGTGCACTCGGCAGGATTCGAACCTGCAACCTTCTGATCCGTAGTCAGATGCTCTATCCGTTAAGCTACGAGTGCTTGTCTTGTTCAGTTTTACCGCCGCTCCCGGCCCTTCCGGCCCGCTCGCGGCGACAGGAAGAACATTACATGACTGCCGCCGCCATGTGAAATCCATTGGCCACACCCCTTGTGACCTGCAAAAACGGCTTCGATGGCGTTATGCGCGCACCCTCGACAACGCCGAAGCCCCGACCGTGTGGCCGGGGCTTCGGTGATCGGTGCGGAGGCGGAGGGATTTGAACCCTCGATGGGCTTTAAAACCCAAACCGCATTAGCAGTGCGGCGCCATAGACCGGACTAGGCGACGCCTCCAGACAACATCACCCCTCGCGTGCGAGCGCGAGTGGCGCGTGCCGATGATGACACAGTTGAGCGCGCTGTCACCAATCGACCCCTACGGTACTAGGCGGGCAGGCCACAGGGCAAAGCCCTTAGGACGTACTCCGCGGCCGGTCGCGCAACGTCTGCCGGGCCCGCGCGTTGGTCAGGTCATGTTCCAGGTCACCCGCACCCCCGCCGCCCGCCTCCTCGGCGCCGCCGCCATGTCCGCCGCCGCCCTCGCCTCCGTCTGCGCCGCGCACCCTGCCGCGGCCGCCGGCCCCGGTGCTCCGGACGGCGACCACCTGACGGTCACCGTCCGCGACGCCGGCCCCGGCATGGACGGCACGTACGAACTGTCCTGCCACCCCGCCGCCGGCGACCACCCCGACCCCGAGGGCGCCTGCGCCGTCGTCGAGGGCGACACCCGGTGGGGCCGGGACACCTTCGCGCCGGTGCCCGAGGGCAGCGTCTGCACCATGCAGTACGGCGGTCCGGCGACCGCGCACGTCACCGGAACCTGGGCCGGACGCCCCGTCGACGTGACGTACGACCGCCGCGACGGCTGCGAGATCTCCCGCTGGGACCGCATGGTGCCGCTGCTGCCCGAGGTGGGGGCGCCGACCCGGTCCTAAGGGCCGGTCACAGGGGTAGGGACGACGGCCGTGGGCGGTCCCCGACGGTTACCGGTCACACGTTCTACGTCACTTCCTCGTGCACCTCCCTCGCATCCCACGCCGTCCGCCGGGCCCCAACCCTTAGACTCCCTCGCGTGACACGCTGCGGGCCGATTGGCAAGATGGCCCAGGCGGTCGGCAAGTGCGGTAACAGGAGGGAAGCGTCTCGTGAGCAGCAGGCCATCCCGAGGCGCTGCTCGCCTCGCAGCCATACTGGACGCGCTGCCCGACGCGTTGGTCCTGGTCAACGCCAACGGCACCGTGGTCAACGCGAACACCATCGCGCTGGAGGCGTTCGAGACGCCCGGCACCGCGCTGGTCGGTCGCGGACTGCTGGATCTGCTGCCGCAGTTCGACTCGCGGCTCATCCCCGGGTCCATGCGGCGGCCGGACCACATCGATCCCCGGGCGCGCACCAAGCCGACCCGGATGGTCGCCCGGCGCACCGACGGCTCCGAGTTCCCGGTCGAGGTCACCAGCGCCAACCTGGAGACCGGCCAGCAGGCCTACGACACCTACGGTTACACCGGCGACGAAATGCTGATGCTCGTCGTCCGCGACCTCTCCGGCACCGTCGACACCGAGGCGGAGCTGGCCCGTTCGCAGCGGCAGACCGAGATGATCCTGCGGGCCGCCTCCGAGGGCGTCGTGGGCACCGACACCGACGGGCGGATCGTCCTCGTCAACCCGGCCGCCGCCCAGATCCTGGGCTACCGGGCCGGTGAACTCGGCGGCCGCGAGCTGCACACCCTCGTCCTGCACTCGCGCGCCGACGGCTCGCCCTTCCCGTACGACGAGTCGCCGCTCGCCGACACCCTGCGCTCCGGGCGCAAGCACCGGGTTCGCGGGCAGGTGCTGTTCGCCAAGAGCGGCGACCAGCTGCCGGTCGACCTGACGACGGCGCCCGTGCGCGACGGCGACCAGCTCGTCGGTGCCGTGATGACCTTCACCGACCGGCGCCCCCAGGACGCGCTCGTCAAGGAGCACGAGGAGGCGGAGCAGCGGCACGCCGAGGAACGGGAGCGGCTCGCCGAGGAGCACGCCTCCGAGCTGACCGCGCTGCGTCAGCGTCACGTGGCCGAGTTGGAGGAGCTGCGGGAGCAGCACGCGGAGGAGACCGCCGCGGACGCCGACCGCTACGCGGCGCTCGGTGAGCGGGAGAAGGACCGCTACGAGGCGATCGCCGCCCGGCACGAGCAGCTGCTCACCCTCCTCGGCGTCTCGCTGCGCGGGCCCCTTGACGAGCTGCGCCAGGAGCTGGCAGCGCTGGCGTCGGACGACGCCGGGCAGTTGTGGCCCGAGGCCAACCAGGTGCTGCACCACCTGTCGGCCGGCTACGCGCGCATCACCACCCTCATCGACAACGTCCTCGGCTACCAGCGCCTCGACGTCGGCAACGAGCAGGTCGCCCGTACGAAGGTGATGCTCGACGCCGTCGTCGCCGCCGGTGTCGACGGGGCCGTGGAGCTGATCGGCCCGGGACGGGTGCAGTTCGCCGTGCACGCGCCGCCCATCGAGGCCGAGGTCGATCCCCGGCTGCTGGCCACCGCGCTCGCCCATCTCGTCGCCGACGTCGCGGGCGTCGACGCCACCGGCAACTCGCCGGTGTCGGCGACGGGCGGCTACCTGGACAACACCGTCGTGGTCGCGGCGGCGCAGCGCGGCGAGGTCGTGCGCATCGAGGTGCGCGGACCGTACGCCGGGGGAGACCCGGTGCACGAGCCGATCGTGCGCGGGATCGTGCGGGCGCACGGTGGCGTGCTGCAGACGCACGAGGTACCGGGCATGAGCGGCAGCGCGTACGTGCTGGAGGTGCCGATCGGGGGCGGGGCGGGGGCCGTCGCGGCCCAGGCCGCCCAGCTCGCCCAGCTCGCCCAGGGCACCGAGGTCGCCGTTCAGGGCGACGGGACCGCCGCGGAGGTCGCGGGGGTCGCGGGTACGGACAACGCCGTGGCCGTGCGGGCGCCGGCGCCCGGGGGCGGTCGGCGGCGTGCTCGGCGGGCGTCCGTCGACGCGTTCCTGGAGAGCGAGGTCGCGGGAGCACCGGGCGCGGGCGGTGCCGAGCCCGAGGCGGAGAACGCCGCACCGACCGGGCGGCGCAGGCGGCGCGCGGCGCAGGCTCAGGAGCAGGTTGCGGCGGAGCAGCTCGCTCAGGAGCAGGCTGCCCAGGGACAGGCCGTGGCGTCGGCGCCGCTTCCGGTGCCCGCGCAGGCGGGGTCGGGCGAAGGGGCCGGGTCCGGTGGTACCGGGCGTCGGCGTGGGCGGCCCGCGGAGGCCGCGGGTGCCGAGGTCGCCGGGGTGCCCCAGGGACTGCCCGCCGGGGTGTCCGAGGGCGCCGTCGTCATGGCCGGCGAGCACCGCGGAGGGGCCGCGGCGTCCAACACCGGTCTGGGCGGGACCGTACCGCCGCAGGGCGTGCCCGCGCCCTCCGGCGGACGTGCCCGGCAGGACGGCGGGGAACAGCAGGCGCTGCCTCCCGCACTGCCCGCGCAGGCCGGCGAGTCGGACCCGGCCGACGCCGATCGGCCGACGGGGCGCCGACGCCGTGCCCTGGCGTCCGCGAACGAACGCGCCGCCGCGCAGGAGGCGGCTCCGCGCCAGGTCTTCGCCCTGCCGCCCGCCGACGCCGACCGCCCGGCCGACGGGACGGCGGAGGCACCCGGGGCGCCCGTGACCGCGCCCACGGGGGCGGTGCAGGGGCAGGGGCAGGGGCAGGGTGGTCGGGCCCAGGTGCCCGGACCGGCCGCTCCCGGTGACGCCCACCCCGACGACGGCCGCCACGACGCCGTCCCCCACGACCAGGCCGACGACCACACGCCGCCGCAGCCGCACCCGGCCGAGGCGCCCACGGGACGCCGCCGCCGGGCCGGGGCCACCCGGCCGGCCGAGGAGTCGCCTTTGCCGGCGCAGGGTCGACCGGCGCAGCACGCTCCCGCGCAGAACGCCCCGGCGCAGGGCATCCCGGTCCAAGGAGCGCCGCCGGTGCACGGGGCCCCCGTGCCCGCGCAGCACACCGCCGGCGGCGGGGTACCCGCCCCGGCCGCCCAGACCACCCAGGCCCCGGGTGCGGAGGCCGGCGCCGACACCGCGCCCGCCGCCGCTGCCGCCGGTCAGCCCGCCCCCGCCCCGCAGCCGTGGCCCGCCGCCGCGGACACGCAGGGCGCCGGCACCCCCGTACCGCCCGCCGCGCCCGCGGCCCCCGCCTCTGCGGCTACGCCTGCGCAGGGCGTCCCGGCCTCGACGCCGAGCCGGGGCACCCCGCTGCCGCCCGAGAACGCGCCCGCTCCGCGCGCGGCGCAGCCCCTGCCCGCCGAGGCGGCCGCGCCCGTCGACCCGAACTCGACGCAGGGGCGGGCGATCAGCGTGCGGACCCTGGGGCAGGGGGTGCCGTTCAACCGGCAGGCGGTGCAGGTGCAGCAGCCGTCGGCCCTGCCCACCACCCCGCCGCCGCCGTCGGCCACACCCGCCCCGCATCAGCCGGGCGTCGGCGGCCGGCGCCGCAAGCTGGGCACGCCGCCCGACCCGGCCGCCGCCCGCCCGGAGCAGTCGGCCCGCCCGCACCCGTCCGCCGAGCAGCCGCCCACCGCGCAGCCGAAGAAGCAGGCCCAGCCGCAGCCCCAGGAGCAGCAGCCGTCGGCCGGTGGTCAGCAGCGGATCGCGCCGGTCACCGAGGGCGCCGGACGGTCGTACGCCATAGGGGCGCCGGACCGGAACGCCGCCGAGGGGCCCGAACCGCTGGACGGGCCCGGCGGGGCCGTGGAGGTGGCGGACCCGCCGCGTCCGCAGCCGATGGACGACGAGCTGCCGCCGGAGCCGCTGGACAATCCGCGGCGGCTGCTGGTGTGGCCCGCGCCGGACGTCTCCACGCAGCAGGCACTCAGCGACCGCGGCTACCGGCCGGTGATCGTGCACTCGCGCGAGGAGGTCGACGCGCAGATCGCGGCGTTCCCCGCCGCGCTGTTCGTGGACCCGCTGACCGGTCCGATCACGCGTACGGCACTCCAGTCGCTGCGGCAGGCGGCAGTGGCGGCCGAGGTGCCGGTGCTGGTCACGGCGGGGCTCGGGCAGGCCTCGCGGGACGCCGCCTACGGCGCCGACCCGGCCGTACTGCTCAAGGCGCTCGCTCCCCGGGACAGCGAGCAGCATCCGCCGCGGGTGCTGCTGATCGAGGAGCACGCGGAGATCGCGCTGGCGCTGACCGCGACGCTGGAACGGCGCGGGATGCAGGTGGCGCGGGCGGCGAGTGACGCCGACGCGGTGACGCTGGCGGGGCAGTTCCGGCCGAACCTGGTCGTGATGGACCTGATGCGGGTGCAGCGCGGCCAGGGGGGCGCGGCCGGGATCGTCGACTGGCTGCGCGCCAACGGGCAGCTCAACCGCACCCCGCTCGTCGTCTACACCGCCGCCGTCGACCAGGCCGACCTGCCGCGGCTGGCCTCGGGCGAGACGGTGCTGTTCCTGGCGGAGCGGTCCACCAGCGGCGAGGTGCAGGCCCGGATCGTCGAGCTGCTCTCCCGGATCGGGACCAACTGACGCGGCGCCGCCCGCGCGGCGCTACCGGTCGACGATCCTGCGCGCCGCCTTCTTGATCGAGGCACGCAGGCGGTCGGCGTCCGTGTCCTCGCCGCCGACCAGGATGCGATGCATCTGGGGCACGACGACCGCCCAGTTGGCCATCGCGACCAGCAGGAACAGCAGGTCGGGCGCCGGGATCGCGTCGGTGACCACGCCGCGCTCCTGGCCGTCGCGCACGGCGGCGACCTTGCGGGCGTAGTGGGCCTGGCGTTCGGCCTCGTGGGGCAGCTCGGCGGTGCCGTACTCCATGCCCTCCCAGAAGAGGAGGCGCAGCAGCTCGGGGTGGGCGGCGTGGTAGTCCAGCAGGCGGTCGATCCAGCCCTCGATGTCGTCCGGGTCGACGGGCACCGAGATCGCGAGGTCGAGCATCTTCTTCTCGAGGACGGACGCGAACAGCTCGCTCTTGTTGCCGTAGTAGGCGTAGATCAGCTGCTTGTTCGCCTTGGCCTCGGCCGCGATGCGGTCGATGCGCGCGCCGGCGATGCCGTGGCGGGCGAATTCCGCGACCGCCGCCTCGAAGATCCGGGCTTTGGTGGCCTCGGGGTCTCTTGCTGCCATGAGGCCAGGGTAGCGGGGCGGGCGCGGTAACCAACTATTTGGTTGACACGGATCGGGAATGCGGGCCAGACTCCGGGAGTTCTTCCAACCAACCAGTTAGTTGCTAGTGCGCTCGAAGGAGTGGCTCCGCTCATGCCGTCATCGTCGTCATCGCCCGCAACCACGCGGCCCGGAACCGCAACCGCGCAGGCCGGGCCGGCAACCGACCCCGTACGACCATCGTCCGGGAAGCCCGGGAGGTCTGAGAGGTTCGGTAAGACCGGAAGGTCCGGGAGGTCCGGGAGGTCCGAGACCGGGCCGTCCGGGGCCGCCGCCCGGCTCTTCCTCCCCCTGATCGCCCTCTGCACGGCCGTGACGGCCGCCAACATCTACCTCGCGGCGCCCCTGCTCCCCCTCATCGCCCACGACATGGGCTCCACCCCCTCGGGAGTCGCCTGGCTCGCCTCGGTCGCGCAGCTGGGATACGCGGCCGGCCTGCTCTTCTTCGCCCCGCTCGGGGACGCCGTGAACCGGCGCCGCCTGGTCGCCGTCCTCTCACTGGTCGCCACGGCGGCCCTGCTCGCCGCCGCCGCGTCCGCCGGGACCGGCGCGCTCGCGGGCGCCGTGCTGGTCGCCTCGGCCGCGACCGTCGTACCGCAGCTCCTGGTCCCGCTGGTCGCCGTGCGCGCCCCCGCCGACCGCCGGGCCCGGCACGTCGCGGCCGTCATCGCGGGCCTGTTCACCGGCGTCGTGGCGGCCAGGGTGCTCGGCGGTCTTGCCGGGCAGGCCTTCGGCTGGCGTGCGGTGTTCGTGGGCGCCGCCGTACTGACCGCCGTACTGGGACTGGCGACCGCGTACATCCTGCCCGTGGAGCGGCGGCAGCGGCGGGGCCCGCTGTTCGCGGGGCTCCTCGCGATACCGGGCGTGGTGCGCCACTCGCCCGACCTGTGGCGGGCGTGCGTGCGCCAGGCGGGGATGTACGGCGCGTGGAGCGCCCTGTGGACCTCGCTCGCGCTGCTCCTGGCGAGCGACGACGGGTACGGCATGACCACCGCCGCGGCCGGGCTGTTCGGCCTGTTCGGGCTCGCGGCGAGTGTGGTCGCGCCGCTCGCGGGCGGCATGGTCGACCGGTTCGGCGCCGCCAGGGTCGTACGGTCCGCTTATCTGCTGGCCGCGCTGTCGGTGCCGCTGTTCTGGCTGGGCGGTCGGGCGATGGCGGCCCTGTGCGCGGCGGCCGTCCTGGTCCACGCCGCCCTGGTCGCCTCCCACATCGCCAACCAGACCCTCGCCCTGACCACCACCTCCGCCCCGGCCACCGCCAACACGGCGTACGTCGTCGCCGGCTTCGCGGGCGGCGCGCTGGCCTCGGCCCTCGCGGGACCCGCGTTCGGCCACTGGGGCTGGGGCGGCGTGTGCGCGGTGGCGGGGGTGTGGCTGGTGCTGGGGTGGTCGGCCACGGCGGTGCGGACGCGGTAGGCGGCGTGGGGCACGGGGACGCCGGGTGGGGTTGGAGTCGGAGCCCCACCCGGCGTCCTTGTGCGCGCGCCGGTCGTACGCGGCTGGGTCGTACGCGGCTCGGCCGTATGCGCGTCGGTCGTATGCGCCTCGGCCGTACGCGGCTCGTCCGTACGGTCAGAGGCGGGTGACGTCCAGCCCGCCGTCGGCGTACCGCCTGCGCAGCACCTTCTTGTCGAACTTGCCGACGCTCGTCTTCGGCACCGTCTCGATGACCGTCCAGCGCTCCGGGAGCTGCCACTTGGCGATCTTGCCGTCCTCGGCGAGGAAGGCGCGCAGGGCGGTGAAGTCGGCGGTGGCGCCCTCCCTGAGGACGACGGTGGCCAGCGGACGCTCGCCCCACCTGTCGTCGGGGACGGCGACCACGGCGGCCTCGGCGACGTCCGGGTGGGACATCAGCGCGTTCTCCAGGTCGACGGAGGAGATCCACTCTCCCCCGGACTTGATGACGTCCTTGGCCCGGTCGGTGAGGGTGAGGAAGCCGTCGGGGGAGATCGTGCCGACGTCACCGGTCTTCAGCCAGCCGTCCTCGCTGAACTTGTCGGCGGGACGCAGCGGCTCGGCCCCGGGACCGTTGTAGTAGGCGCCGGCGATCCAGTTGCCGCGCACCTCCAGCTCACCGGCGGACTCGCCGTCCCAGGGCAGGCGCTCGCCGCCGGGACCGGTGAGGCGAGCCTCGACGCCGGCCGGGAAACGGCCCTGGGTGAGCCGGTAGGCGAACTCCTCCGGCGTGCCGACCACATGGGCCGGCGGACGGGCGATCGTGCCCAGCGGGGAGGTCTCCGTCATGCCCCAGGCGTGGCAGACCCGCATGCCGAGCGCGTCGAAGGCCTCCATCAGCGACGGCGGACAGGCGGAGCCGCCGATGGTGACCTGGGTGAGGGAGGAGACGTCCCGGGGCTTCGCGGTCAGCTCGGCGAGCAGCCCCTGCCAGATGGTGGGGACGGCGGCGGCGTGTGTCGGCCGCTCGCTCTCGATCATCGCGGCGAGCGGGGCCGGCTGGAGGAAGCGGTCCGGCATCAGCATGTTGACGCCGGTCATGAAGGTGGCGTGCGGCAGTCCCCAGGCGTTGACGTGGAACTGGGGGACCACGACCAGCGAGGTGTCCTGGTCGGTCAGGCCCATCGACTGGGCCATGTTGACCTGCATCGAGTGCAGGTAGATGGAGCGGTGACTGTAGACCACGCCCTTGGGGTCGCCGGTGGTGCCGGAGGTATAGCACATGGCGGCCGCGGCACGCTCGTCCAGCTCGGGCCAGTCGTAGGTCGTCGGCTTCCCGGCGACCAGGTCCTCGTACTCGTACACCTCGACGGACGCGCCGTCCAGCAGGGTGCGGTCGCCCGGGCCGCTGACGACGACGTGCTCGACCGTCTTCAGGTGCGGCAGCAGCGGGGCGAGCAGCGGGAGCAGGGAGCCGTTGGCGATCACGACGCGGTCGGCCGCGTGGTTCACGATCCAGGCGAGCTGCTCGGGCGGGAGGCGGAGATTGAGGGTGTGGAGGATCGCGCCCATCGAGGGGATCGCGAAGTAGGCCTCGACATGCTCGGCGTTGTTCCACATGAGGGTCGCCACGCGTTCGTCGTCACCGACGGCGAGGTCCTCGCGCAGGGCGTGCGCCAGCTGGGCGGCGCGGGCGCCGATCTCGGCGAAGGAACGGCGGTGCGGCTCGTCCTCACCGGTCCAGGTGGTCACCTGCGAGCTGCCGTGGATCGTCGACCCGTGGGTCAGGATCCTCGATATCAGCAGCGGTACGTCCTGCATCGTGCTCAGCACGGTGTCCTCCCGGGGCGACATTGCCTACGCGGCGGTAAGGGTTGCGCTGATTCTGCGCACATACCGCGCGGTATGTCACTAGTCCCGGGTGATCGATCAGTGCGCGTTGCCCGTCGGGGTGCGGTTCGGTGTCATCCGCGGAAGCCCCCAAAGGCTTTCATTAGCGAACAATCCCCAGCTCAGGGTCCTCGCGGAGCTTGCCGAGCGCCCGGGACACCGCCGACTTCACCGTGCCCACGGAAACTCCGAGCACTTCGGCCGTCTGGGCCTCGCTGAGGTCCTCGTAGTACCTGAGGACGACCATCGCACGCTGCCGGGCCGGCAGCTTCATGATCGCCCGCCACATCGCGTCGTGCAGGGCCTGCCGCTCCGCCGGGTCGTCGCCGCCGGGCACGGGCTCCGGCTCGGGCAGCTCGTCGCAGGCGAACTCGTCCACCTTGCGCTTGCGCCACTGCGACGTCCGGGTGTTCAGCAGCGCCCGGCGCACATAGCCGTCCAGTGCGCGATGGTCCTCGATGCGCTCCCAGGCCACGTACGTCTTGGTGAGCGCGGTCTGCAGCAGGTCCTCCGCGTCGCTCGGGTTCGCGGTGAGCGACCGGGCGGTACGCAGCAGCACCGGCTGGCGGGCCTTCACGTACGACGAGAACGACACGTACGAGAAGGTCTGTTTCCTCGCTGCGGCCACGGCCGGTGCGATGGCCGGCGCCGTGGCCCGTGCCATGGCCGGCGCCGTGGCCGATGCCGTGGCCGATGCCGTGGCTGTGGCGGCGTTCGAAGCGCTGGTGCAGACGGGTGTGGTCATGACTCAACGCTATGAGCGAGGGGGCGCCCGGCGGATCGGCCGCAGGTCCCGAAGCAGAGTCCGCCTCAGGTTGTAGGGGTGGTGTTGGCCCCACCTCCTGTAGGTGGACGAGGGGAGGAGGGGTACTGCGGGTTCACCCCTGGGGGCTCCCCGAGCGGTGGGCCCCCGTCGATACGCACGGGCACGAAACGCCACGGCACGAGTACCGAACAACGCCAGGGCACCACTGCCGAACAATGCCTGGGCACCAGTACGGAAGAACGCCACGCCGACGGTACGGAACAACGCCAGGGCGGCGGTACGGAACAACGCCAGGGCGGCGGTACCGAAGCACCGCCGCCCAGACGCACTGCGACCCCATGAAGCACACCCGCACAAGGAACCGGGGACCGGCGCGGCAGCGCACCCGCGCCGGCCCCTCAGCTCACCACCACAGCGGGGAGAAGCTGACGGCCACGTTCTCGTTGCCCTGATTGATCGCCGTGAACGCGGAGCCGTCGACCTGCGCGGTGTTGCTCTGGTTCGAGGCCCCCGAGCCGACCGCCTGCTGCTGCGTGGTGGACGAGTTGCCGTTGTTGTCGTCGCCGACGCCGCTGCCGAGGATGCCGGCGTTGGCACTGGCGGCGGTCGCGTTCGATCCGTCGTCCGCGAAGGCACCGTTGTCCGCCGTGGCCACGCCACCGAAGAGAGCGGCGGCGAGCGGAAGGGCGACAACGGCGGCGACGACACGGGCGGTACGGATGCTTGCCATGTTGTTCCTCCAGAACAAGTGCGCACCGGCTTCCAGCCGACAACGCGAGAAGTACGTGAACTAGGGCTTTTGCCAAGGCAGTTGGCCGACCGCCTCGACGTTGTACACGACGTCGCGTGATCAGAATTGCCCACCGAACCCCCGGCGAACCACCCCGTAAGCCCTGATTCGCCCTCAAGCGTGAGGACAAGTCGATAAACCCCTTTGCTTCCCTTCCGTACCAGCCCGGGGCAGCACGGACAGCTCCACCCCAAGCCCCGCAAGAGGTGAAGCGTTCCGCCACTTTTTCCGCCCACCCCGCCTCCCCGGCGCGTCGCACCGACTTACCCTTCCCTTTCTCGAACATGCGTACGAACATAGAGCCATGGCCACCACCGACCGGCAGGCCACGACGCTGGCCCTCGCACACGCCCTGTCAGCCGCGGAACGCGGACTGGCCGTCATCCCGCTGGCCCGGACGAAGCTCCCGGCCCTGCGCTCCCCCCACCGCGACGACCCGACCCCGCAGCCGCTCACCTGCCACGGCGAGTGCGGCCGCTTCGGCCACGGTGTCCACGACGCCTCCACCGATCCGGCCCGCATCCGCGCCCTCTTCGCCGCCGCCCCCTGGGCCACGGGCTACGGCATCGCCTGCGGCCTGCCCCCGCACCACCTGATCGGCGTCGACCTGGACACGAAGTCGGAGACGGACTCCTCGGCCGCCCTGCGCGAACTGGCCCTGCGTCACCTCTTCACGATCCCGCCCACGGTCGTCGTCCTGACCCCCAGCGGAGGCCGCCACCTGTGGCTGACGGGGCCGCCCGACCACGTCGTCCCCAACTCGGCCGGCCGCCTCGCCCCCGGCATCGACATCCGGGGCGCCGGCGGCTACCTGGTCGGCCCCGGCTCCCGCACCCGCCACGGCACGTACACGACCGCTCCCGGTACGTCCCACCTGCCTCCGGCGGCATGCCCGCCCGCGCTCCTGCGCCTGCTGCTCCCGCCGCCCGTCCGGCGCGCCGGCGGCGAGGCGGTGACGGTCGGCGGGGGCGAGGCGGCGACGGGCGAGGCGGGCGGCCGGGGCCTCGTCCAGTTCGTCCTCGCCGCGCACGAGGGCCAGCGCAACACCCGCCTCTTCTGGGCGGCCTGCCGCGCCTACGAGAACGGCATCGGCCCCGCCCTGCTGGACCCCCTGCTGGACGCCGCACGAGCCACCGGCCTGACCGAACGCGAGGCCCGCGCGACGATCGCGTCGGCGGCCCGCATGACGGGCCACCACCCCTGACCGAAGCCGCACGCCCCTGCTGCCCACCCCTGCTGTCCGCCCCACCCGGCACGAACCCGAAAGCCCCCGATGCACGACCGCCCCAAAGCACCGACCATGTCGCTGACCCGGGTCGTCCTGACCTCCGGCCGCAGCGTCGACCTGGCCGAACTGCGCCTCACGCCGACGTACGGCGGCATGCCGGAGAGCTACCCGTGCCGCCCCGTCAACGACCTGCGCATCCAAACTCTCCTGCACACCGCCGCCCGGATGTCCCCCACCACACCGGTACACCTGATCCCGCCGCCCCGCGAGTACCCGGACCAGTACGCCGGCGCCTTCGGCCCCGTCGAGACACTCCCGCGCGTGGCCTGCGTGGGCCGCTTCTCCTCCACGCCCCTGACCTCGGCCAGCGACCCGGTCCGCCACCGCTCCGGCCTGACCGTCATCTGGTTCCAGCCCACGTCCCGCATCCCGGACACGTACGACACGGAACCCGCCCTGCGGAACGTCGACTGGGCGGCACTGGCCAGGGACTACGAGTTCGAGGACCTACCGGACCGCCCCTAGGACAGCCCTAGGACGAAGGCCGTGCCGCCCCGCCCCCCCGTTCCCTCGCCACCTCGCACGGCTTCATGCATTGGGGCAGACGAGACCCGGCGAGTCCCTCTAACATTTGAGTACTGCCTACCGCCAGTGACCCAATATCGTGCGGCCTAATCGGCTTGTCCACAAGGAACCTAAATGCCCCGTGAGCGCCGACAGACCACTCAAACCATCGCATGGTTTCGTGACCTTTGGACCCGAGAATTGCTGGAGCTTGACCCTCCCTACCAGCGCAGAAGCGTATGGAATCAGTCCTATCAAGACTATTTCATTGAAACACTCATGCTCCAGTACCCAGCCCCGGCAATCTTCATTTATGAGAATATGTCGGCTGACGGAATCGCAAATTACTCTGTTGTCGACGGCAAGCAGAGATTGAGCGCAATTTTCGAGTTCACCTCGAACCAGTTTCCTGTCAGCGAGAAGAGCGCAATCAAGCGATCTCGGGGTCTTTTCTTCAGCGACCTATCCGACGAAGAAAGAAAGGAATTCTGGTCTTATCAGTTCGCTGTCGAATACCTTCCCACAACAGATGACAGCACCCTTAATAATATCTTCGATAGGATCAACCGGAATGTTGCGCGACTAACCCCGCAGGAGTTGCGGCACGCACGATATAACGGACAGTTTGCGCGAACCTGCGAAGAGCTTGCCGAGATCCTTCCCGTTGTCTTGGCTCAAGACTTCCCGCGTTTTGCGCCTGCATCACGTCGGCAGATGAAGGACGTCGAATTTGTAACGAACCTTCTACTCCTCACGGAAGAAGGGGCCCGCGCGTATTCGCAGGATGATCTAGATAGAGAATACGGGGCTAGGGAAGATGAGTGGTCCGAGCAGCAAAGGGTGGACGTAGAATTCCGCGAAACCATTCGCGTAATGTCACGCATCAACTCCGAGCTGCTCTCCGGCGCAGGGAAGCGCCTCAAGAATCAGGCAGATTTTTATTCTCTGTACGGCGCAATTTTGGAACTCTCGCGACATTCAAAGCTGCCGAGCGAGGCGGAAATTAATGGCCGGTTGGTTGACTTTATGAATGTGGTCGTTAGCGACGACGGGCGTGCGAACGACGACGTCGCAAAGCGATATTTCGAAGCCGCCCGATCCGCGTCTAATGACGCACTACAACGCCGCACTCGAATTGGTATCGTCAAGGACGTCCTTACGGGGGTGTGGAATGCCGGTGCCGCAGAGCGTATCTAATGCGTATAGCCAAGTGGAGCCGCTACTCAAAGCGGTTTCGGAGTACGTAGGGCAGACCCTCCGAACGTATTGCGACCGATCCGGCTACATTTTCTTCGATAGAATCAAGAAAGTTGAATCCCTCTCGGAAAAGCTGGAGGGCGGGAGAATTACAAAGTGGTCGGACATCGATGATCTCTACGCATGCACAATCGTAATTCCAACGACGGCGCATGAGCCTGCTGTTATTCGCAAATTGGATGCTTGTTTTACACGTGTCGGCATGAGGTCTCGAGGTACAACCAAGAAGGCTCCCGAAGTCTTCAGATTCGACACTACTCGTTACTATGCGCGCCTCACAGACGTTGCAGCAGCAGAGAGAGCACCTGGTATCGAGGGTGTTACTTTCGAAGTTCAGATTGCCACTGCATTCGAGTATGCTTGGTCGACTGTTACGCATGACCTAGTCTATAAGGGTGATCGAGTCGACTGGCAAAAGCAGAGGCTCGCTGCACAGCTAAAGGCTGCTGTCGAGCAGATCGAGATGATTATTGGCGCGTTCGACCAGGTTTCTGTCGCAGTCCCGGAGTCGGAGTGGCCCGACATTGCAGCAAAAGATGCGATCGTTGAGCGATTTCAAGAACTCATTACCGATGGGGTCATTTCGACGAACTTGACTCCAGTTAGTTGGCGACGCTTCGCGGATAATGTCTTCGCGCTCGTTTCGAGCTACACGCCAAATAATCATGCCAGGTCAAATTCGGTTGAGGCACTTCTGGTCGAATTCGCGACAATGTGGCGGCAGCCAAGTGCGCCACCGTGCCCTGAGAGTGGTTCACTGTTTCAGATGGTTCTTGGCCACGTGGGTAACTCGGACACGGTCGGGTCACTCGAAAAATACACGATTGTAAATTCGGTCGAGATGCGGGATTTCTATAAACTGGAAAATGTCAGTCGAGAATTCCAATTTGACGGTGCGCAACAGAAGTTGGATGCTGGGGGCAATCCGTCCTAACTTCTAGAGTTTTGCTTCCGCAGATCAGAAGATACGTTGCCCAACCGCCCTCCTTAGGCAGTACAGGTGCTACCTGCGCCTTCTGGTATGCCGCTCCGCCGTCGCCACCAGAAGGGGCGGGCCGCCACCGAAGGCCCACACCGTAATTGTGGAGTCGTACTAGGTGTACAAATGAGCGAGCATGCTCAAGCGGACACCTGAGATCGGTGCCCGCGGCCCGGCTGGGTCGGCTCTGGGCTGTCCCAGGCCCCTCGACGTTGACCAACGGCGACCGCCAGTTGCGGTGTCCCAGGCGACGCCCCAGGCTCCCCATTTCGTCTGCGACACTGGATGAGCTATGCCTAAGCCCGGAGAACTAAGCCGACTTGCGCTGACTCTCGCGCGCCGGCAACCGTGCCGAGTGAGGGTCTAACCGCGTGACAACGCCGACGAGAAAAGGCATACGATCCGGGACGAACCAGTCGCTCGGTCGAGGCATGACCCTCGCGTCGCGAGCCAACTCGTCCAGAAAGCATCCACGTCGAGACCCACGGCGCTGGCATGCTGGCAGGTCCTAGTATCGGACCGCAGCCCTGGGGGACAGCGTGATCGTGAACCGGAACGTCGGCAGCGAACAGCCGGATGAGCACGACGAACTAGAACAGCACCTCGCCGAAAGGCTCAGGGTCCCGCTTGACTGGCCAGAAGATGACGGCCTCACTGTCAGCCACGTAGCCAGAATTGCCGCTGCTGCCACATGCGATACCGCGTACAGCCATGCGGCCAACGGCCACTTGATCGACCTCTTCGCGGCACTTCCGCTGCCTGGGACGGCAAAAGGGAAGGACTTCTGGGAGCGCATCCGAGACGCCGGTGGTAGCGCATCCTGGAACATCCATCCTGCCAACATGGGCGGCCCCTTCTTCGACCGCATCCATGACGGCAATGAGGGGGGCATCGCCTCCCGGATGCTTAGCTTCATGGAGGAGCTGACGCCAGCTCAGCGCGCTGACGTGGCTGAGGTCATCGGCTCTGCCCTCGACAATGACACGATCGGCGTCAGTGGCCGGTACGGGGGCCAACTCTGGCTACGGGATGCAGAGATGAGCGCCTGGCGCGTTGCACTTGCCAGTCGACGAGAGTTCGAAACGGCACAGGAGCGCATTCAATTCTTCGAAGCGTGGCGCGACGCTTGACCTCAAGCACGCCCGAATCAGGTCAGCGAAGTACACGCGGACGTGGTCCGTCAGCGTCTCCACCATCGAGGTTGGGCATGCGCGCTGCTTTGCTCTTGGTATCGGCGTGAGTACATGAGTCGGGGTTGATACGAGCCCAAACGGGCGGGAAGTCCAGGTGCGGTCTCGGCTTCCTCCCCGCTCGCGAGGGGTGGCTGGGGGCATCGTTCAAGTCTGCCTTCAAAGGAGTTGGCGTTCACTCGCTCCCGAGGAGGCGACCACGGCTGGTTGCCACAAAGGGGTGCATTACGGGGAGCCCTCGTCAGCTCTTCCGCCAGTTCCTGCACTTCCGCCGGGTTCGTCGGTGCCGGCCCCGGCGGAGGTCCCCGCCCGACTCGGTATCGCCGAGGGCGAGCTGTGCGTCCGGACCGCTTACGAGTTCCTCGCCGACGGCAGGCCCGTGCAGCTGTCGACCAGTTGGGAGCCGTACGACCTCACCGCCGGCACTCTCGTCGTCCTCCCCGAGGGAGGGCCACACGCCAGGGCAGGCGTCGTGAACCGGATGTCCGCCATCGGCATCACAGTGGGCCATGCCATGGAACCGCCCGAGCCCAGGCAGGCGACCGCCGAGAAGGCGTCACTCCTCGGGACGGCCCGTCGAGACGGCGGACATCGTGGTGCCCGCCGCGCACTGCGAGATCGTCTACGAGATCCCCATCAACCGATAGTCCCAATTCGGAGCGTGCCAGCGCATGACCGACGCCATGGCCTGCCCCAACTGTGCGCAACTGCTGAAGTCAGGCGGACTGGTTTTGGCCAGGCGGGACGATGGTGATCGGGCATGCCGGTCTCTGTGGAGGTGTGCCGATGGGCACGCCTGGTGGAAGTGGGCGGACCGGCCCGACGATGGCTTGGAGATCTGCCCCGAGCCACGCTTGTTTCGATGACCCGGCACTCACGCGCACGAAAACGCACAAGGCTGCAACAGCCCCGGCTGATCCCTCGATCCATGGCGATACCAGGCCGTAAGCCGTGCCCCCTCGTGCCCCATCCGTGCCCGATAGAGCGGGAAGCCAGGGGAAACAGCGGTGACCGACGGGTACGCGAAACGGCAGCGGCCCCCGACCAAAGATGCTGGTCGAGGGCCGTAATGCACCGCGGTGGGTGTGGGATTTGAACCCACGGTGACATCGCTGCCACGACGGTTTTCAAGACCGTTCCCTTAGGCCGCTCGGGCAACCCACCCCTGCGCCGTCCCGCCTGGGGCGGAGCGGGTACAGCCTACCGGCCTCGGTCGGCGGGTGGGGCTCCCGGTTCGCAGTGGGGAGTGCGGGTCGTGCGTGCGCGGAGGTGGGTGGGGCGGCGGGTCCTCAGGTGCTTCGAGTAGGGGAGGCGATCTCCCAGGCCGCCTCGATCATCGGGAAGACCTCGTCCACCGCGGCCTCCGGGTCGGGCGCCTCGCGGGCCAGGGAGTAGGCGTCGATCACGAATCTGGCGATCGTGCGGCCGGCCGTCGCGCTCAGTGCGAGGTGGGGGTCGGCGGCGATGGCCGTGGCCAGCGCGTCCGCGTGGCGCAGGCGCATCGAGTCGTCGTACTTCCGCAGGGCGGGTGACGTGTCGATCATGCGCCAGATCGGGGCGGCGCCGTCCGCCGTGCAATGGCGTACGAGGGCCAGGATCTCGCGGCGCAGCGCGGGGATGAGCGGCTCGTGCGGCGCACGGTCGGTGACCGCCCGCGTGAGGCGTTGCTCGAAGTCCTCGTCCTGCTCGAACACCAGGGCCTCTTTCGAGGCGAAGTGGGAGAAGAGCGTGGTGACGGCCACGTCGGCCTCGGCGGCCACGTCACGGATGCCCACCGCGTCGTACCCGCGTTCCAGGAAGAGCCGCAGCGCGGTGTCGGCGATCTTCTGGCGGGTCGCGGCCTTCTTGCGCTCACGGCGTCCGGACTGCACGGTCATGGGCGCACGCTATCAGGTACGAAACAATAACCGTTATTAAAAGCTAACTGTTAGTGCTAACGTCGGCCGCATGAAGAAAGTGAGCTTCGCCGAGTTCGGCGGTCCGGATGTCCTGGAACTCATCGACGCCGAGGAGCCCCACGCGGGCCCCGGCCGGATACGCGTCGCCGTGCGGGCGGCCGGGGTGAATCCCGTCGACTGGAGGGTCCGTGAGGGCCAGGTCCTGGGCGCCCATCCGATCGAGTTGCCCGCCGGGGTCGGGCTGGACGCCGCCGGGGTGGTGGACGAGGTCGGTGAGGGCGTCGAGGGGGTCGAGGTCGGTGATCACGTGTTCGGCGAGGGGGCGAGCACCTATGCCGAGTTCGCCGTGCTGTCGGCCTGGGCCCGTATGCCCGAGGGCCTGACGTTCGAGGAGGCGGCCGGGTACCCCTCCGTGGTGGAGACCGCGCTGCGGATCATCCGCGAGGTCGGTGTGCGGTCCGGGCAGACGCTGCTGGTCAGCGGTGCGTCCGGGGGAGTCGGATCGGCGGTGCTGCAGATCGCCCGCGACCGCGGGATCACGGTGATCGGCACGGCCGGCGCGGCGAACCAGGAGTACCTGCGCGGCCTGGGTGCCCTCGCGACGACGTACGGCGAGGGCTGGGTCGAGAGGGTGCGGGGGCTCGGACGCGTCGAGGCGGCCCTCGATCTCGCGGGCTCGGGGGTGATCCGCGAACTCGTCGAGCTGACCGGGGATCCGGAGAAGGTCGTCACCATCGCCGATCTCGGCGCGCCGGAGTTCGGCGTCCGGTTCTCCGGCGTGGCCGCAAGCGTGCCGGCGGCGCTCGCCGAGGCCGTCGATCTCATCTCGCGGGGCCGGCTCCACATCCCCGTCGAGAAGTCGTACGCGCTCGGCGAGGCCGCCGCGGCACACGTCGACAGCCAGGCCGGTCACACGCGCGGGCGGCGGGTCGTGATCGTCTGAGCCGGGTGGGTCGGGTGGGGCGGCTGGGGCGGTGGGGTCCGCCCCACTGAAGCGGAAACGGAAAGATACGGCGGCGCTCGCTCCGTGTTGCCGGCCACCGAACGCACTTCACCACCGGGGCGGACCCCGGTGGTGAAGTGGATCGAGCGTGGATACGGGATCAGTCGTCGCCGAGCTTCGAGCCCAGGGTGACTTCGGCCGTGTGCTGCTTGCCGCCGCGCTCGTAGGTGACCGTGACCTCGTCGCCCGGCTTGTGGGTCCAGATCTCGCCGATCAGGGTCGGGCCGCTGTCGATCACCCGGTCGTCGAGCTTCGTGATGACGTCCCCGGGCTTGAGGCCCGCGTCGGCGGCGGGGCCGCCCGGTTCCACGGGCTCGGAGCCGCCCACGCCCTGCTCGGTGAGCTTGGCGCCGTTCGTCGTCTCCTCCAGGGAGACGGAGGCGCCGATCTTGGCGTACACCGGCTTGCTGGTCTCGATCAGCTGCTTGGCGACGAACTCGGCCTGGTTGACCGGGATCGCGAAGCCCAGGCCGATCGAGCCGGCCTGGCCGGTGCCGAAGCCGCCGTTGCTCGTGGACTGGATCGCGGAGTTGATCCCGATGACGTTGCCCTGCGCGTCGAGCAACGGACCGCCGGAGTTGCCCGGGTTGATCGACGCGTCGGTCTGCAGGGCGCTCATGTACGACGCCTTGCTGTCGGCGCTGCCGTCGCTGGAGGCCACGGGGCGGTTCTTGGCGCTGATGATGCCCGTGGTCACGGTGTTGGACAGGCCGAAGGGGGCGCCGATGGCGATCGTGGAGTCGCCGACCGCCACCTTGTCGGAGTCGCCGAGGGGGAGGGGGTTCAGGTCCGACGGGGCGTTCTCGAGTTTGATGACCGCGACGTCGTAGCCCTGGGCGTGGCCGACCACTGTGGCCTCGTACTTCTTGCCGTCGGGGAAGGTCGCGCTGAGCTTGCCTCCGTCGACGGCCTCCGCCACCACGTGGTTGTTGGTGACGATGTGGCCCTGCTTGTCGAAGACGAACCCGGTGCCGGTGCCGCCCTCGCCGTTGCTCCCCTCGGCCTGGATGGTGACCGTGCTGGGCAGCGCCTTGGCGGCCACGCCGGCCACGGTGCCCGGTTCGCGCTTGACGGAGCCGCCTGTGTCGGAGGCGGAGACCGTCGTGGAGCCGCCCTCGTCGTTGTTCTTGGCCAGGGTGTAGCCGAGACCGCCGCCCAGACCGCCCGCGACCAGCGCGGCGATCAGGACACCGGCGACCAGGCCGCCACGGCCGCGGCCCGACTTCGGGGCGGGCGGCTGGTACGAGGCTCCCCAGCCACCGCCGGAGCCGTCCCCGGAGCCGTCCCCGAAACCGTTACCGCCGCCCGCACCGTCGTACGCAGGGGTCGAGGCCGGGGTCGGCGTGCCCGGCGGCGGGGGCGGGGGCCAGGAGGCGTCCGGAGCCGTGGATCCCTGAGGGGCCTCGGGTGTGGCGGCGGGGGCCTGGTGCGGGGTGTGCGGGGCGGGGGGCTGGGCGGAGGCAGCGGCAGGAGCATCCACCGGCACGGGAGGTGCGGACGGGGCGGGGGGTACCGCGGTGCCCTCGTTCTCGGTGCTCACAGCTTCTCTCCTCGTTCCACGGCTGTTTGTCGCTCACCCTGTCGCTCACCCTGGTCGCGCTCAGCAACGCTCACGCGCTGCTCCACGGTCCGGCGCGATGCGGATGTGCTGGTGCTTTTGTATGCCATCAGCTTTTCCCACGGGCCGTCAGAGCACCATAAGCGGTTGCTGTGGGTCTCCGACCGTCCTTTATATGGGTTATCCAAGACTAAACGGACGTGCTGCCGATTCCGCCGATGGCACGTCTACCCGCCCGCGGTGGCACCATGACGCGGTGACCCACCCACGACAGCACCGGATTCAGGTCGTCGCCCACCGCGGGGCCTCCGAGGAGGCCCCCGAGCACACGCTGGCCGCGTACCGGAAGGCGATCGAGGACGGGGCGGACGCGCTGGAGTGCGACGTGCGCCTGACCGCCGACGGCCACCTCGTCTGCGTGCACGACTGGCGCGTCAACCGTACGTCGAACGGCCGCGGCGCGGTGTCCGCGCTGGAGCTCGCCGATCTGGCCGCCCTGGACTTCGGCGCCCGCCGGACCCGGGAGTTCTGGCGGACTCGCGACGAGCAGCCCGACTGGGAGCACCGGCCCGAGGACCGGGAGGAGACCTCCGTCCTCACCCTGGAACGGCTGCTCCAGCTGGTCTCCGACGCGGGGCGCCGGGTGGAGCTGGCCATCGAGACCAAGCATCCGACGCGCTGGGCGGGACAAGTGGAGGAGCGGTTGCTGCTGCTCCTGAAGCGGTTCGGCCTCGACGCCCCCGCCTCCGCCGAGGACTCCCCGGTGCGTGTGATGAGCTTCTCGGCCCGCTCGCTGCACCGGGTGCGGGCCGCGTCGCCGACGCTGCCGACGGTGTACCTGATGCAGTTCGTCTCGCCCCGGCTGCGCGACGGGCGCCTGCCCGCGGGTGTCCGGATCGCGGGCCCCTCGATCCGGATCGTGCGCAATCACCCCGCCTACATCGAGCGCCTGAAGCGGGCCGGTCACCAGGTGCACGTGTGGACGGTGAACGAGACCTCCGACGTGGATCTCTGCGCCGACCTGGGCGTCGACGCCATCATCACCAACCGGCCACGCGCGGTCCTGGACCACCTGGGCCGCTGATTCGTCCGCAGCCCTTGACCCGGCGGCCCGCCTGCTCCATTCTCCGGTCTCGGCCACACCGACCAAATCCAGCCAAGCGATTACGGGGAGTGCTCCGGCGCGTTCGGTGCGTGTTCGACCGTGTCGAATGCGTCACCGTGCGGGGATCGGCCGGTTTCCGGCTCAGGGCGATGGGGCATCCACACCGTGGCGTGGGGCAAAGGAGGTCTCGGGGGTGGCGTTGGTGGTGGCACAAGAGGTGCCCACGTCGTCGAGCATGGCCGTGCCCCATGGCCCTGCGGGCGTGGGGGAAGCGAGACACCGCATGCGTGATCAGTTGCGCGGAGGCGGTGTGGCGGAATCGGTCATCGACGATGCTGTACTGGTCCTTTCCGAACTGTTGAGCAACGCGTGCAAGCACGGCCGGCCGCTGGGCGACGCCCTGGCCGGGGACGGCGATGTCCGCGCCGCCTGGCAGGTGGACGCGGCCGGCCGGTTGTTGGTGGAGGTCACGGACGGTGGCGGCCCGACCCGTCCGGCTCCGGCGACGCCCTCGGTCACGGCGCACGGCGGCCGCGGGCTGAACATCATCACGGCTCTCGCCGACGACTGGGGCGTACGGGACGACGCGTGCGGAGAGGTCACGGTCTGGGTCGTCGTCCACGACGACGTGCACGACCCGGACGCCGGGCACCGGCGCGACGACTTCGCCGCCCGGATCTCGGCACCGGCGGTGTCGGAGATTCCCGGCCTGGACTTCGCGGACGCCTTCGACGACCTGGGCTGACGCGGACGCCTTCGACGACCTGGGCTGACCCGGCGGCCCGCCCGCCGGGAAGCCGGGGCTAGGGGGTGTCGTTTGGATCAGGCCGGCTCCAGGCAACGGTGTGGTGTTGGCGACCCCGGCAAGATCCAAACGACACCCCCTGGTTGTCCACAGGCGACCCGTCGTCCACAGGGTCCCGTCGGCCGGGGTGGGAACGGCTAGGCTCGCGCCCGTACGAGTCGAGCCGTAACCGGGAGACACCCACGATGGCCAAGAAGCGACCCCAGACGAAGGCCAAGCGGCCCCAGCTCGACGATGCCGAGGTCCCGGTCGTCGGCGCCCGTGAGCCCTGCCCCTGCGGCAGCGGCCGCCGGTACAAGGCCTGCCACGGCCGGTCCGCCGCACAGGCCACGACCGCGCTGGTGCAGCGCCCGTTCGAGGGGCTGCCCGGTGAGTGCGACTGGGTGGCGCTGCGGGAGCTGGTGCCCGCGGCCACGGTCGGGCTGACCCTGCGGGACGGCCTGCCCGAGGGCGTCCCGTCCGTCACGCTGGCCACGGTGCTGCCGATGGCCTGGCCCGCCCTGCGCCGCGACGACGGCTCGGTCCTGCTCGGCCTGCAGAACGACACGGCGTCGGGCGACATCAGCCGCGACCTCGCCGACACCCTCGCGCAGGCGCTGACCGCCCCGCCGGGCACCCCGGTGCAGGGCAGGCGCGCGCCGGCCGACGGTCCACGGCTCCAGGACCTGCTCGCGTCCGAGGGCGCGTTCGAGCCGGAGGTGCACGCGGGCTTCGAGTTCTGGGTCCCGGACCCGGACAACGCCACGCCGGAGGTGACCGCCTCCCTGGAGCGGGCCAACGCCGCGGCCATCCCGACCGTCCGGCTGCGGAGCGTGGACGCCGCCTACTGGTGCGAGACGCCGGACAAGAACCACCTGCGCTGGGTCATGCCGCACGAGGAGGAGCGGCTTCTGGACGCTCTTGCCCGGCTGCACGCCGCGGGCCGGTCGTCCCTCGGCGAGGGCACCCGCCTCGTCGGCTCCTTCCGCGCTCACGGGCTCACCGTGCCGGTGTGGGACCTGCCGAGCGAGGTCACCGCGCAGGACATCGAGAAGCCCGCCGCCGAGTTCGCCGAGCGGCTCGCCGAAGCCCTGGCTGCGGACTCCCCGCTCACCCACGACGAGCGCCGCGCCCGCGGCGGCCTTACCAACCGGCAGGTCACCCTCAGCTGACGCACAGCCGCGGAAGCCGCTCGGACTGACCGACCGGTCAGCCCGAGCGGCGGCCCGTGGACGGGTGACTCCAGTCACAACTCCCGGCGGAGACAGGCCAGTCGGTGACCGGAAAACAGGAGATCGAATTTGCTAACCGCCGATCTCTTGTTACCGTTCGAGTAGCCCGGTTGCTGGTGCATCCCCCGTCGCCAGCAACCGGGTCTTTCCATGCGCCCGGTCGCACACGCACCGCAGTCGCGCGTCAACTGCCCGTTTCCGCAGGTGAGTTGCCTTCGCCGTCTCCGCCGCCCCGGGCAGCTCCGTGACCCGCCCTGCTCTCGGCGTAACCGGTGTTCCCGGTCCCGGCGTTCTCGGTATTCCCGGTGTTCCCGGTGTTCCCTTCGCCCGCGGAATTCCCGTTGCTCCCGGTGCGCAGCAGAAGCGGTCCGTATCCGGCCCGGCTCGCGAACTCCGCGACGGCGGTGTACCCCGCCAACCCGCCCCGGGTGCGTTCCGGCGGCGTCTCGCAGGTGCCCGGCGCGTCCTCGGCACTCACCGCGCAGCGCATCCGCACGCTGCGCCCGTCGGGCCCCATGAGGCTCAGCACGGACTCGAGCGGGCCGCCGGTGGCGTTGCGGTAGTAGGTCCGCGCCCAGGTCTCCGTACCCCGGGCCAGGACACAGGTCTGCGCCTCGACGCCCGCGGGCGAGGTGAGTTCGGGACCGCAGCGAGCGGCCAAAGCGGGGCCGGGCGGCAGCGGGGAACGGGCGGGCGCGGCCCCGGCGCGGTCGGCGCCCTCGGCCGCCGCCCCGCCCTCACCGCCCTCACCGCCCTGCGAGAGGAGGGGGACGGCCGCGGCAGCCTTCGCGTCGGTGTCGCCCGACGGCCCGGCGGACGCCACGGCGAACGGCAGTACGACCGCGCACGCCACAACAGCCACGAGCCCGTACAGGCGGACCCGCAGGCGATCCGGCCTGCCACGATCCGGCCCGTCAAGATCCGGCCCGCCGCGACACGGCCCGGCGCGGTGCGGCCCGGCGCGGTGCGGCCCGACGGCGCGGTGCTCCCCAGCATGAAGCGGCATGGTCGGACGATAACGACCGAGAGCGGACGCGGACCCGGCGCGCGCCGGACACCCCTACAACTCGGGCGCGCTCACACCCGTACGAGTGAGGGCGTCGACCACCGCGTCCACCACGGCCTCCACGTCGGGCACCCAGGGTGAGGCGGAGCCGGGCAGCGGCGCCCGTTCCCAGCGGACGGCGCCGGCGCCGGTCTCGGACGGGGGCAGCGCGAGGTAGCCGCCCTCGCCGTGGAAGCGCAGGGAGCCGGGGACGAAGTCCTTGGCGTAGAGCAGCTCGCCCAGCTGCTCCATGGAGTACGGCCTGACCAGCAGCGCCCATCGGGTGGGCGAGGCCACGACCGGGCCGATCCGCAGCCCGGCGCGGTCGAGCGAGGCCAGGGCGTGGGCGGCCGGCAGCGCGGGCAGGGAGACGGCGCACGGGGCGCTGCCTCCGGTGGCCAGGACGATCGGCGCGGTGGGCCGGTTGGTCCACCACCAGCGCACCATGCGCTCATTGGTGGTGGCCGCGAGGAGACCGGGGTCGAAGGGATGCGCGCCCGGCACCGTGCACTCCGGGTCGGGGCATCCGCAGCGCGACCGCGCCCGCGGGTCGGCCGCCGCGCCCGGGAGTACGGGCCACTGCCATTGTGTCGCGTAGGTCAGAGCCGCGCCGATCAGCTCAGGCCGCCCGTCGTCGTGCTGGGACAAGGGCCTGCGTCGCCTTCCGAGGATCTCGCGCATGAGCGCTCGTTCCTTTCCGTTGCACGCCTGGCAACACCGTGGTCACTTCACACCATGTGTCGATCACTTCGCTGTGCGTTGCTGGTGGCGCATCACACCCCTGCCGAGGGGCACCCCCACGGGAGACCATGGGAAACACCTCTGCCAAGGGCAAGGGAAACCCCTGTGGGTCGAGCACTGACTGCGTCCGTGACGGTTCCGACCACACTGCGTCTGTCAAAAGCATGGGCGTGGCGCGGGGGTGGCGAAGTCTGGCGTTTTGCCGTCGCGCGTACTTCTCTCCGCCTCCGCCACGGGAGGATGGGGCACGGTCGTCGGTGGATAGGACGCCCGGGTCCGTCGCCAGGTTCCAGGTGGCCCCCAACCACCCCTGGCCTTCTCCGAGTACGTACCCATCACGACCGCTGTGACGCTCCGTGAAGCACCCCCAGTCGACCGCAACAAGGCGTCCTCTGGGGCAGTTTCAAGCCAATTTCGCTTTTCCGCAAGGGGTAGAGAAGGAGGCCGCTCGCACCCCATGGACACCAGGAAACCCGGCAGGACAATGCTGGACATCCCCTTACGAGTGCGTGTACATGTGGAGACACTGCTAGCGGCGCAGAATGACATGGGGGTTTGCGATGCTTTTGAGCAGTAAGCGCCGGTCGGAAGGCCGGACGCCATGAACGCCCCGCACCCTGCGAAAGTGGCCGGAATCGATTCAACGGTTCCGACCCCCGCACACACTGTCGCGTCCACGGCCACGGGTACCTCCCCGGCGACCTCACCAAACACCACGGACGCCACAGCCGTTACGGACGCCTCGGACGCCTCGGGCGCTCCTTGCGCCGCCCCCGGTGCCCTGCTCCAGGACCGGCTCGCCGGCTGGATCTCGGACCTCACCACCCTGCACGAACTGACCGAGCGCCTGGTCCGGACGGACACCCTCTCCGGCGGCCTCCAGGAACTGCTGAGCGCAGGAGCCGCCCTGGTGGGCGCCCGGCGCGGACTCGTCGTCCTGGAACCGGCCGACGGGCTCGGACCCGACACCACCATCGGCCTCGGACTCGCCCGCGCCGACCTCGGCCACATCGAGACCGTGCCCCGAAGTTCCCTGTCCTACGGGCCGATTCTGGACGGAGCGCCGACCGGTGAGGGCGGGATCGCCGAGCCCGACCTGCTCGCCGAGAAGAGCCTCGACCCCCGCCACCGCGAGGTCGCGAGCCGCCTCGGTTACGCCGCCAGCTACGCGCTCCCCCTGTCCGCCGAGGGCACCGGGCGCCTCGGCGCCGCCGTATGGCTCTACGACGAGCCCGCCGAACCGGATGAGCGCCGGCGCCACCTCGCCGGCCTGTACGTGCGGTACGCCGCACAGCACCTGACCCGCCTCCTCGAGGTCGAGCGCACCCGCACGTCCATGGCGACGATGGCCGAGGAGCTGCTGCCCTCCCGCCTGCCCCGGGTGCCCGGCGTGCAGCTCGCCGCCCGGCACCGCACCGGTCCGCGCGGCGGCGGCGACTGGTACGACGCGCTGCCGCTGCCGGACGCGGCCCTCGGACTCGCCGTCGGCTCCGTCACCGGGTCGGGACCCAGCGCGGTCGCGGCGATGGGGCGGCTGCGCGCCTCGCTGCGGGCGTACGCCGTGATGGAGGGCGAGGACCCGGTCGCCGTCCTGTCCGACCTGGAGCTGCTGCTGCGGCTCACCGAGCCCGCCCGCTCGGCCACCGCGCTGTTCGGCTACTGCGAGCCCGCGCTGCGCCGGATTACCCTGGCCGGCGCCGGACACAGCCCGCCGCTGCTGATCGGTCAGCGGCGCACGGAGTTCGTCGAGACCTCCGTCTCCGCACCCCTCGGCATGCTCGCCTGCTGGGAGGCGCCCAGCGTGGAGCTCCAGGCCGAGCCCGGAGAGACGGTTCTGCTGTACACCGACGGGCTGCTGCACCGCACCGGCGACCCGGCCGACCGCGCCTTCGCCCGGCTGCACGCGGCGGCGGCCGGCGTACCCCGGGCCGAGCGCCGCGACCCGGGCGCCGTCGCCGAGCACGTCCTGCGCACCGTGCTGCCGGACGGCAAGGCGGAGGCGGACTCCGAGGAGGACGTCGTTCTGCTGGCGGTCAGGTTCGAATAGTTCGAATAACGGACACTGACGCCTCGTATGTCCCGGACAACGGACGGTAGCGACCGCCCGTAACAGGCCCTTCGGCCCTGTGCCCCCTTCCGTACGACCGTACGATGGGGGTCGTCCAGTGCCGTATCGAGGAGGATGACGTGGCGGAGGAGCTCACCCCGGCAGTATCTGATCCTGCTGCTGACGCAGCGGGCCCGGAGACCGAGACCGAGGAGCCCGAGGAGCCCGGCAAGCAGCGCAAGAACGGCCTGTACCCGGGCGTGTCCGACGAGCTGGCCGAGAACATGAAGTCCGGCTGGGCGGACACGGAGCTGTACGACCTGGAGCCGATCGCCCAGGCCGCCGAGACCGCCACCCGCCGTGCCGCCCTGTCCGCCCGCTTCCCGGGCGAGCGCCTCGTGATCCCCGCGGGCAATCTGAAGACCCGCTCGAACGACACGGAGTACTCCTTCCGCGCCTCGGTCGAGTACGCGTACCTCACCGGCAACCAGACGGAGGACGGCGTCCTGGTCCTGGAGCCCAAGGGCGACGGCCACACCGCGACGATCTACCTCCTGCCGCGCTCGGACCGGGAGAACGGCGAGTTCTGGCTGAGCGGCCAGGGCGAACTGTGGGTCGGCCGCCGCCACTCCCTCACCGAGGCCGGAAAGCTCTACGGCATCCCCGCCTCCGACGTCCGCGAACTGGCCGACCACCTGAGCGAGGCCACCGGCCCGGTGCGCGTCGTGCGCGGCTACGACGTCGGCATCGAGGCCGCCCTGACCGACAAGGTCACCGCCGAACGAGACGAGGAACTGCGCGTCTTCCTCTCCGAGGCCCGCCTGGTCAAGGACGAGTTCGAGATCGGCGAGCTGCAGAAGGCCGTCGACTCCACCGTGCGCGGCTTCGAGGACGTCGTGAAGGTCCTCGACAAGGCCGAGGCGACCAGCGAGCGCTACATCGAGGGCACCTTCTTCCTGCGCGCCCGCGTGGAGGGCAACGACGTCGGCTACGGCTCCATCTGCGCCGCCGGACCGCACGCCTGCACCCTGCACTGGGTCCGCAACGACGGCCCGGTCCGCTCCGGCGACCTGCTGCTGCTCGACGCCGGCGTGGAGACGCACACCTACTACACGGCGGACGTCACGCGCACGCTGCCGATCAACGGCCGCTACAGCGAGCTGCAGAAGAAGATCTACGACGCCGTGTACGACTCCCAGGAGGCCGGCATCGCGGCGGTGAAGCCGGGCGCCAAGTACCGCGACTTCCACGACGCGTCCCAGCGTGTGCTGGCCGAGCGGCTCGTCGAGTGGGGTCTGGTCGAGGGCCCCGTCGAGCGGGTGCTGGAGCTCGGTCTGCAGCGCCGCTGGACGCTGCACGGCACCGGCCACATGCTCGGCCTGGACGTCCACGACTGCGCCGCCGCACGCGTGGAGTCCTACGTCGACGGCACGCTGGAGCCCGGCATGGTGCTCACCGTCGAGCCCGGCCTGTACTTCCAGGCCGACGACCTGACCGTGCCCGAGGAGTACCGGGGCATCGGCGTGCGCATCGAGGACGACATCCTCGTCACTGCCGACGGCAACCGGAACCTGTCCGCCGGCCTGCCGCGCCGCTCGGACGAGGTCGAGGAGTGGATGGCCGCGCTGAAGGGCTGACCCGCGATTCGACGGCCGGGCACACCACACGGGTGCCCGGCCGTCGGCGTACGCGCAGGGGAGTCCCCGCTCACACGGCCACCAGCGGGGCGTCCTCACGCCACTTGAGGATCTTGTCGAAGCTCACCACGGCACCGGCCCGCCCCGGCGTACTGCCGATGTGGACGTGGTCGGCGAGTTCCCTGATGAGGCACAGGCCGCGACCGCTCTCGGCCTCCACGGGCGCCGGGCGGGCCACACCCTGCGGACGGCCCGGAGCGACGGCGGGGAAACCGGGGCCCGTGTCGGCGACCTCGATACGGCACCGCTCGCCGTCGAGGTAGGCCGTGACGCGGTACGCCTGCGAGGGCCCGCCGGACCCGTCGTCGCCTCCGTGCTCGACGGCGTTCGCACAGGCCTCGCTCAGCGCGACGGAGAGGTCGAAGGAGATGTCGGGGTCGACGCCCGCGGTCTCCATGGTGCCGATCAGCAGGCGGCGGGCCAGGGGCACGCTCGCAGCCTCGCGCCGCAAATGGAGTGACCACCAGATGCTCATGCTCCAGCCTCCCGGCCGCGGCTCGACATACCGTTACGTATTGCCCCTCACACCCCGGTGTAAGCCCGCTCTCCCCGTGACACCGCTCATCTGGCGGATGCGGCCCTGCCGCCGATCGGTGTATGTGGGGCGGCTCACGCCATATGGTGACCTTCCGTCGCCCTCGGGTGCCTTCCGTCTCCTTCCCTCTCCTTCCATCGTCTTCCGTGCTCTTCCGTGCTCTTCCGACCCTTCCGGTCGTACGGAATCTTGTGGACCTGCCGTACGGCGCCGGGGGCGCCAGTGCGATGATGAGGCCGCCATGACTGCCCCCCACCCGCCAACGGCGCGCTCCGGGAACGACCTCCGGATCCTGCGGGCCGCGGTGTTCGCCGCGGTCTGCGTCGTGCTGGCCGCGGCGGGGCACACCCTGGCCTCCTGCGCCACCGTTCCGCTGTGGTCGCTGGGCGCGGGATTCCTCGGGGCGGTCCTGGTCGCCGTGCCCCTCGCCGGACGCCGGCGCTCACTGCCCGGCATCGTGGTGCTGCTCACCGTCGGACAGACCGCACTGCACGCCCTGTTCGGACTGGGCCAGCACGGCACCGCCGCGGCCACCGCGTCCGGTACGGCCGTCGCGTCCACCGGCGGGCCGGGCGCGTTGTCCGACGCGTCTTTGGTCCAGCAGGCCGCGCGGCTGGTCTGCGGGACCGCCGCGGCGGCGATCAGCCCGACCCAGGCCCAGCGGATCCTCACCGACGCGCGGATCGCTCCGGACCTCCACACCGGCGCGACGCACCACCCCGCCGACGCCCTGTCCCCCGCCGACGCCTCCGCCTCGCTGCTGCCGTCCCTGCCGATGCTGCTCGGCCACGTCCTCGCGGGCCTGGCCGCCGGCTGGCTGCTGCGGCGCGGGGACCTGGCCCTGGCCCGGCTCCTCGAACTGTCGGCGCACTCGGCCCACTCGATGGCCGAGGCCGCGTTCGTACGCGCCCTGCGCGCGGCGCTGTCTCTGGTGCGCACCCTGCACGCCGGGCTCGTCGGCGCCCCCGGCAACGGCCCGCGCCCGCCGCACACCGCCCTGTCGGCGCCGCCGCGGCCCCGTACGACCGCACTCCAGCACACGGTGATCAGGCGCGGCCCGCCCGGCGGCACGTTCGCCCTCGCCGCCTGACACGACGCGACACCATCCGCTTTGGGGAGGGGCCGTCGTCGTGCGGCACGCGCGCGTGCGCGCATCCCTCCCGTCACTCGTCACCGGCTCACCACCGGTGTCCACTCGAAGCGGAGTACTCCGTCCATGAAGGCTTCCCGTATCGCCGCCGCCGGCGCCGTCTCCGGCATCGCCGTCCTCGCCCTGTCCGCCCCCGCGTTCGCGCACGTCAGCGTGCAGCCGGAGGGCGCGGCCGCCAAGGGCGGCTACGCGGTCGTCGACTTCAAGGTCCCCAACGAACGCGACAACGCCTCCACCACCAAGCTGGAGGTCAGCTTCCCCACCGACCACCCGCTGGCGTCCGTGATGCCGGAGCCGGTCCCCGGCTGGAAGGCCGAGGTCACCAAGGCCAAGCCGGCCAAGCCGCTGGAGTCGCACGGCAAGCAGATCACCGAGGTCGTCACCAAGGTGACCTGGACCGCCGACGGCAAGGGCATCGAGCCCGGCTACTTCCAGAAGTTCCCGGTCTCCGTCGGCGCGCTGCCCGAGGACGCCGACCAGCTGGTGTTCAAGGCGATCCAGACGTACTCCAACAAGGAGGTCGTGCGCTGGATCGAGGTGCCGCAGGAGGGCCAGGAGGAGCCCGAAACCCCGGCGCCCGTGCTCAAGCTGTCCGCCGCCGAGGAAGACGCCCACGGCGCCTCGGGCTCGTCCGACGCGAAGGGCGACGACACCGAGGCGGCCGCGCAGAACACCGCCGCCGACTCCTCGTCGGACTCCGGCTCGGGCGACGGCAGCGACACCACCGCCCGGGTCCTCGGCATCGTCGGCATCGTCGTCGGTGCGGCGGGCGTCGCGTACGGCGTACTGGCCGGCCGCAGGCGCGACTCCGGCGCCTCGGCGTAACCAACGCCCGCGCCGGTGCGTCGGCGTGTGACCTAGCCGACGCATCCTCTCGTCCGGTGCGCGCCGGGCATCCTCCGTCGGTCCGACGGAACCCCGGCGCGCTCCGGAGCACCTCACATCTGGGACATTTTTCTATGCGCAAGAAGACGTTCGCCACGGCCGCCCTGCTCGCCGCCGCCTCCCTGACCCTCTCCGCCTGCGGCAGCGGCGCCGACAGCGACAAGCCCGTGACCGTGGTCTCCGAGGACAGCAGCCAGCAGGCCGCCACCGTCCTCGACAAGCCCTTCGAGAAGCCCGACCTGGTCCTCACCGACACCCGGGGCAAGAAGTACGACCTCCGCGAGCAGACCGCCGGCCAGCCCACCCTGGTCTACTTCGGCTACACCCACTGCCCCGACGTCTGCCCCCTGACCATGAACAACATCGCCGTGGCCAAGAAGCAGCTCTCCCAGGCCGAGCAGGACAAGCTCCGCGTGGTGTTCGTCAGCACCGACCCGGAGCGCGACACCCCGGCCGCGCTCGGCAAGTGGCTCAAGGGCATCGACGCGCAGATCGTCGGTCTGACCGGCGACTTCGACACCATCCAGGCCGGCGCCCGCACCCTCGGCATCTCGATCGATCCGCCGACCAAGGACAAGGACGGCAAGATCATCTCGACGCACGGCACCCAGGTCGTCGCCTTCTCCCCGAAGTCCGACGCGGGCTACGTGCTCTACGGCGAGGACGCCACGGTCGACGACTACACCAAGGACCTCCCCAAGCTCATCAAGGGGGAGAACCCGTGAGAGGCCGTTCGGGAAGGCGTTCAGGTTCGGGAGGACATGCGGGAACGTGTCCGGGAGGACGTGCGGGAAGGCGTTCGGGAGGACGTGCGGGAAGGCGTTCGGGAGGGCGCTCCGGTCTCGCCGCCGTGACCCTGGTCGGAGCCCTGGCCCTCGCGGGCTGCGGCGGCTCGGACTCCGGCTCCCAGGCCGCCGGTGCCGAACTCTCCGTCGGCGCCGCCTACATACCGCAGCCGGTCTCCGACTCGATGGCGGCCGGGTTCCTCACCATCACCAACAAGGGCGACGCGGCCGACGAACTCACCTCCGTCACGAGTGAAGCCGGCGACATCACCGTGCACGAAACCGTCGGCGGGACCATGAAGGAGGTCGACCGCCTCGAGGTCCCCGCCCACGGTCAACTCGTGTTCAAGAGCGGCGGAAACCACCTGATGTTCGAGAAGCTGAAGCAACAGCCGAAGCAGGGACAGTCCGTCACCGTCGAACTGCACTTCGCCCACTCCGACCCCGTCACGGTCAAGCTGCCCGTGAAGGCGGCCACTTACCAGCCCACCACTGGACATTCCGACCACTCCGAACACTCCGCACACGCTGAACACTCCGGACACTGAGGGAGGGACCACCTTGACGCAGACCATCGCCCCGCGCGTCCGGATCCTGGTGCTGCTGCTCCTGGCCGCGGCCTGCGCACTGCTGGCCGGCGCCACACCGGCCTCCGCGCACGCCGCGCTCACCGGAAGCGACCCCCAGCAAGGGGCGGTGGTCGACAAGGCTCCGGCCCAGGTGTCGCTCACCTTCTCCGAGTCGGTCTCCATGGACGACGACTCCCTGCGCGTCCTCGACCCCAAGGGCAAGCGCGTCGACGACGGCACACCGTCCGGCACGGGCGGCACGACCTACTCCGTGAAACTGCACGCCGGGCTCCCCGACGGTACGTACACGGTGAGCTACCAGGTCGTGTCCGCCGACAGCCACCCGGTCGCCGGCGCCTACACCTTCTCGATCGGCGCCCCGTCCAAGACCTCCGTCTCCGTCACCGGCCAGGAAGCGGGCGGCGGGATCGTCGGAGGGCTGTACGGTTTCGGCCGGTACGTGTCGTACGCCGGGTTCGCCGTCCTGGTGGGCGGCGCCGCCTTCGTGCTGGCCTGCTGGCCGCGCGGCTCCGGGGTACGGGTCGTGCAGCGGCTCGTCGTCTCCGGATGGCTCGCGCTGACCGCCGCCACTCTCCTGCTCCTCCTGCTGCGCGGCTCCTACACCAGCTCCGGCAAGGCCGCCGACGTCTTCGACCTGAACCTGCTCGGCGAAGTGCTGCAGACCAAGGCCGGCGCCGCGCTGGTCTCCCGGCTGCTGCTGCTCGCGGCGGCCGCGCTGTTCATAGCCGTGCTCTTCGGCGCGTACGACAAACGGGAGGACGAGGAGAGGCGGGACCTCACCTTCGGGCTCGCGGTCGGCGGAAGCGTCGTGGCGCTGGGCCTCGCGGCGACCTGGGCGATGTCCGAGCACGCTTCCGTCGGCCTCCAGGCCGGCCTCGCCATGCCGGTCGACGTCGTCCACCTGATCGCCGTCGCCACCTGGCTCGGCGGACTCGTCGCCCTGCTCGTCGCCCTGTATCGCGGCCCCGCGGACACACCGGTCCCCGACGACGCCGTACGCCGGTTCTCGCGCATCGCCTTCGGCAGTGTGATCGCCCTGGTGGCGACCGGCACCTACCAGTCCTGGCGCCAGCTCGGCTCCTGGACGGCCTTCACCGACACCGGGTACGGCCAGCTTCTCCTCGTCAAGATCGGTCTCGTGGCGGTACTCGTCGGCGTCGCCTACTTCTCGCGACGGTGGACGGCCCAGCTGGCCCAGGCGCTGCCCGCCGCCATCGCCCGGCAGCGGGAGAAGGAGCGGGTGGGCGCGTCCGACGGCCGTAAGAACGAGAAGGCCAAGGTCGAGGCGAGGGCCAAGACCGAAGGGAAGGCGCCCGGCACCGCGAAGGGATCTGGCACTGCGAAGGGCTCCGGCACTGCAAAGGGATCTGGCACCGCGAAGGGCTCCGGCGGCTCTCAGCGGGCCGCCCAGCTCGCCCGGCAGCGCGCCGCCGTGGACGCCGCCCGGCAGAAGCGGCAACGGGACGCCGACCCCCACCGCTTCGGGCTGCGCCGCTCCGTGCTCGCCGAAGCGGGCGTCGCCGTCGTCCTGCTCGCCGTCACCACCATCCTGACCCAGACCGAGCCCGGCCGGACCGAGGAGGAGGCCAAGGCCTCGGGCCCGTCCTCCACCGCCACCTCCGCGCCCTCCACCGGCGCGGTGACGCTGGACATGCCCTTCGACACCGGCAGCCAGAACGGCAAGGGCGTCGTACGGGTCGAGCTCGACCCCGCCCGGGTCGGCGCCAACGACCTGCACGTCTACGTCGAGCGCCCGGACGGCACCGCCTTCGACATCCCCGAGGTGAAGGTGGCCCTCACCCAGGAGGCCAAGGACATCGGGCCCCTGCCCGTCGTCCCCGACCACATCACCACCGGACACTGGTCGGCGAGCGGAGTACAGATCCCGATGGCCGGTGACTGGGAAGTCGCCGTGACCGTACGGACCTCCGACATCGACCAGGTCACCCTCTCCAAGAACGCGCAGATCGGCTGAACCGCACCATGGCTGACCAGTCCATTCCGGAGGCCCGACACCCCGAGGCGACCCGCGGGGCGCCCGGCGGCCCCGGACCACTCGACCCCGGGAACACCACCGCCCCCACGGGCGTCTCGCGACGGCGGCTCCTCGGCACGGCCGGTGCCACCGGGCTCGTCCTCGGCGCGGCCGGCGGCGCCGTGGGCTACGCGGCCGCGCCCTCCGACGCCGCCACCCCTCTCACCTCGCTCGGCAGCGAGCAGGCGATGTTTCACGGGAAACATCAGCCCGGCATCACCACCCCCATGCAGTCCTGCGGCCACCTCGTAGCCTTCGACCTCGCGGCGGGTGCCGGGCGCAAGGAGGCCACCGCACTGCTGCGCCGCTGGTCCGACACGGCCCGGAGGCTGATGGCGGGCGAGCCCGCCGGAACCCGTGACACGGACGTGGCCCGGGACGCAGGACCCTCCTCGCTGACCGTCACCTTCGGATTCGGGCACTCCTTCTTCGGCCGTACCGGCCTGGACAAGCAGCGCCCGGTCGCGCTCGACCCGCTCCCCGACTTCTCCTCCGACCACCTCGACAAGCACCGCAGCAACGGCGACCTCTGGGTGCAGATCGGCGCCGACGACGCCCTGGTGGCCTTCCACGCCCTGCGCGCGATCCAGCAGGACGCCGGGGCAGCCGCCCGCGTCCGCTGGCAGATGAACGGCTTCAACCGTTCGCCGGGCGCCACCGCCCACCCCATGACGGCCCGCAACCTCATGGGCCAGATCGACGGCACCCGCAACCCGAAGCCCGCCGAGCCCGACTTCGACAAGCGGATCTTCGTCCCCGAACAGCCGGGGAAGGGCGGCCAGGCCTGGATGGCGAACGGCTCCTACGTCGTCGTACGCCGCATCCGGATGCTCCTCGACGACTGGGAACAGCTCTCGGCCAAGGCCCAGGAGGACGTCATCGGCCGCCGCAAGGCCGACGGGGCGCCGCTGTCCGGGGGGTCGGAGACGACCGACATGGACCTGGAGAAGACGGACGGGGCCGGCAAGCTCGTCGTCCCGATCAACGCCCACGCCCGCATCACCCGCCCCGACCAGAACGGCGGCGCGGCCATGGTCCGCCGGCCCTTCTCGTACCACGACGGCTTCGACGCCGACGGTGTCCCGGACGCCGGCCTGCTCTTCATCTGCTGGCAGGCAGATCCGCTGCGGGGCTTCGTGCCCGTGCAGCGGAAGCTGGACCGGGGCGACGCGCTGTCGCAGTTCATCCGGCACGAGGCGAGCGGCCTGTTCGCGGTGCCGGGCGGGGCGGCGGAGGGAGAATACGTGGGACAGCCGCTGCTGGAGGGGTGAACCCGGCGGCGAGTCACCCCGAGGAGGGCTTGCGCGAGACGCGTGAGCCGGGTCTCGCCGGGCCCATTAGGGTGAGGACATGCCAGCCAGTTACGCGTATCTCGGCCCTGAAGGCACCTTCACGGAAGTCGCCCTGCGCACCCTCCCGGAGACGGCGACCCGGGAGCTGGTCCCCTACGTGTCCGTCCAGTCCGCGCTCGACGCGGTGCGCACCGGCGAGGCCGAGGCCGCGTTCGTGCCGATCGAGAACTCCGTCGAGGGCGGCATCACCACCACCCTCGACGAGCTGGTCGCCGGCCAGCCGCTGATGATCTACCGCGAGGTGCTGCTGTCCATCACCTTCGCGCTGCTGGTCCGCCCCGGCACCAAGCTGTCGGACATCAAGACGGTCACCGCCCACCCGGCCGCCCAGCCCCAGGTCCGCAACTGGCTCAAGGCGCACCTCCCGGACGTCGCCTGGGAGTCCGCCGCGTCCAACGCGGACGGCGCCCGCCTGGTGCAGGAGGGGCGGTACGACGCGGCCTTCGCCGGCGAGTTCGCCGCGGAGCGCTACGGCCTGGAGGTGCTGGAGGCCGACATCCACGACGCGGAGAACGCCCAGACGCGCTTCGTGCTGGTGGGCCGCCCGGCCCGGCCCGCGGCTCCTACCGGCGCGGACAAGACGTCCGTCGTGCTCTGGCAGCGCGACGACCACCCCGGCGGCCTGCGCGATCTGCTGGGCGAGTTCGCCACCCGGGGAGTCAACCTGATGCTGCTCCAGTCCCGGCCCACGGGCGCCGGGATCGGCAACTACTGCTTCTGCATCGACGCCGAGGGGCACATCTCCGACCGTCGGGTGGCCGACGCGCTGATGGGTCTGAAGCGGTCCTGCCTCCAGGTGCGCTACCTCGGTTCGTATCCCCGGGCGGAGGTCGAGCCCGCGGACGTGGACGCACTGCGGCCGGGCACGTCGGACGAGGCGTTCGTGGCGGCGGCGGACTGGGTGGCGCGCTGCCAGGACGGCCGGTTCTGACCGCCGGGCCTATCTGCTGATTTTCGTTGTCCACAGAAGTTATCCACAGGTCCCCTTCTCGACCTGGGGACAAGTCGACAACGAAGCGGCATTCAGTCGACAAATCCTCCTACGTCCCCCCACTTCACCCACAGGGGCCCAGGTCACCCTTCGTCCACTTGTTTCTTGCACCCCATTCTCCGGAGTGACACCAGGTGCCCCGTTTCCACTCGAAAGTGGGGGCGGGGAGGGTTTGGACAGCGCGGCTCCAGGATTGAGGAACGATCACTTCCGTGAATCCACAGATCTTTCGCACACCCTGTGGATAACTTTTCCGGGCTGTGGATTCCTGTGGACAGTCACCTCCCAAGTCCCGTTCCCCACAAGGAAATCCGGTCAACCCGTCGCCCGTGCAGCACCTCGTTCCAGGGATGCCGCACCTCTGCATTGACCAGTCGGACGGGACGTGAGACCCGCGTCCGGCAATAGTGGGTCGAGACGCGACACCGCGCACCGGTAGCCTTGACCGCGTGATTGACCTTCGCCTGCTCCGTGAGGACCCCGACCGTGTGCGCGCGTCCCAGCGCGCCCGTGGAGAGGACGTCGCGCTCGTCGACTCCCTCCTGTCCGCCGACGAGCGGCGCAGGTCGTCCGGCGTCCGCTTCGACGAACTGCGCGCCGAGCAGAAGGGCCTCGGCAAGCTGATCGGCAAGGCCTCCGGAGACGAGAAGGCCGAGCTGCTCAAGCGGGCCGAGCAGCTGAAGACCGACGTCAAGTCCGCCGACGCCGAGCGCGACGCGGCCGACGCCGAGACCCAGGAGCTGCTCCAGCGGCTCGGCAACCTCGTCCACCCCGACGTGCCCGTCGGCGGCGAGGAGGACTTCGTCACGCTGGAGACGCACGGCACGCACCGCGACTTCGCGGCCGAGGGCTTCGAGCCGCGGGACCACCTCGAGCTGGGCCAGCTGCTCGGCGCCATCGACGTCGAGCGCGGCGCCAAGGTGTCCGGATCGCGCTTCTACTTCCTGACCGGTGTCGGCGCGCTCCTGGAGCTCGCCCTGGTCAACGCGGCCATCGCGCAGGCCACGGCGGCCGGCTTCACACCGATGCTGACCCCGGCCCTGGTGCGCCCGCAGTCGATGGCCGGCACCGGCTTCCTCGGCCAGGCCGCCCAGGACGTCTACCACCTCGACAAGGACGACCTGTACCTGGTCGGCACGTCCGAGGTGCCGCTGGCGGCGTACCACATGGACGAGATCCTGGACGCCGACCGCCTGCCGCTGCGCTACGCCGGCTTCTCGCCCTGCTTCCGCCGCGAGGCGGGCTCGCACGGCAAGGACACCCGGGGCATCTTCCGCGTGCACCAGTTCGACAAGGTCGAGATGTTCTCCTACGTCCTCCCCGAGGACTCGCGGGCCGAGCACCAGCGCCTGCTGGAGTGGGAGAAGCAGTGGCTGACGTCGCTGGAACTGCCGTTCCGGGTCATCGACGTCGCCTCGGCCGACCTGGGCTCCTCGGCCGCGCGCAAGTACGACTGCGAGGCGTGGATCCCGACGCAGGGCAAGTACCGCGAGCTGACCTCGACCTCGGACTGCACCGAGTTCCAGTCCCGCCGGCTGTCGATCCGCGTCCGCGAGGACAAGAAGGTGCGCCCGCTGGCCACGCTCAACGGCACGCTGTGCGCCGTTCCGCGCACGATCGTGGCGATCCTGGAGAACCACCAGCAGGCCGACGGCTCGGTGCGCGTGCCCGAGGTGCTGCGCCCGTACCTGGGCGGCCGGGAGGTCCTGGAACCGGTGACCAAGTGACTGACACCGGCGCCGCCACCGACACCGACACCGACACGGTCTCCGACTCCGGTTCGGACGGAGGTTTCCCGTACCGGCTGATCGCGACCGATCTCGACGGCACGTTGCTGCGTAGTGACGACACGATCTCGCGGCGCACCCGGGATGCGCTCGCCGCGGCCACCCGGGCGGGCGCGGCCCACATCGTGGTCACCGGGCGGGCCGTGCCGTGGACCCGGCACATCCTGGACGACCTCGGTTACGACGGGCTGGCCGTCTGCGGTCAGGGTGCGCAGGTCTACCACGCCGGGGAGCACCGGCTGCTGACCTCGGTGACCCTGGACCGGCAGCTGGCCGGGGTGGCGCTGGCGAAGATCGAGGCGGAGACCGGTCCGCTGTATCTGGCGGCGAGCCGCGACGGTCTGGACGGCGACGTCCTGGTCGGCCCCGGCTACGCGGTCGGGGGCGACCTTCCGGCGGTGCCGTTCACGGACTCCTCGGACCTGTGGTCGGCTCCGCTGAACAAGATCTACATCCAGCATCCGACCCTTTCGGACGACGAGCTGGCCGAGGCTGCCCGGCGCACCGCGGGCGGCTTCGTCACGGTGACCATGGCCGGCGCGGGCATCGTCGAGCTGCTCCCCCTCGGTCTGTCCAAGGCGACCGGCCTGTCACTGGCGGCGCGCCGGCTCGGGCTGAAGGCCGCGGACACGATCGCGTTCGGCGACATGCCCAACGACGTCCCGATGTTCGGCTGGGCGGCCCGGGGGGTGGCGATGGCCAACGCGCACGAGGAGCTGAAGGCGGTGGCCGACGAGGTGACGTCCTCCAACGACGAGGACGGCATCGCGGTCGTGCTGAAGCGGCTGACGGCCTGATCTCCGGTCCCCAAGCCCCCGGAGAGCCAGCGCCGGGGGTAGTGGCCGCACGGTCCGGACGGCGCCGGCGTCCCCGTCGGTGGGCCCACGCGAGGCGTCTCGCGTGCTCGAAGCGGCCGCCCGATTTCGCCGGCGCCGTCCGGCCTCGTGCATCCCCCACAGTGCCGTCGCGGCAAGCCGGGCGCCACCGATTAAAAGCGGACGTACTCCGCGGGCGTGCGCTGCGGGCGGGTGCCATGGGCGTGTGCCATGGGCGTGTGGCGTGTCAGCCCCGACGCCACCTGCGGCGTCGGCCCTTGCTGAAGAACCATCCGGCGGGCGGCTCGTCCGAGCGCCATGGCTGCGGCTCCGGCTTCTCGCGGCTCCAGCGGGCGGCGAGCATCCGGGCGCGGGCCGAGGGCTCGGAGGTCCCGGCGTCGCGTATGAACTCCTCGTCCAGGACGAGGTCGTTCCAGGTCTCGTCACCGGGACCTTCGGTGGTGCCGTCCCCGGCGCCGTCCTCCGGCTGTCCCCGGTCGTCCTGCCGCGGTGTCCGACCCGTCATCCCGGTCCTCCCAGTCCTGCGTCCCCCGTGTCTCCCCGTACATTCCCCGGCCCAGTGTGCCCGGGCCGGGGTGAAGGTCCCGTCAGGTCCGGGGCCTGCTCACTCCTCCCCGGCGAGTGTCAGCGACCGCAGCTTCTGGCCGGCGTACCAGGTGGCGAGCACGGTCACCCCGACGAGCAGCATCGTCGCGGTGGGCAGGCCGACGTCGGAGGTGACCAGGTTCCCGTCGGCGACCTTCTGGGCCACCGCCAGCGACCACTGCTGGACGCTCAGCGTGCGGGCACCCGGTACCAGGGAGCCGAACAGTGCCTCCCAGACGAGGGCGTAGACGAGCCCGAAGACCACCGCGTGCCGGGACACCGTGCCCAGCAGCAGGAACAGCGCGGCGTAGGCGATGGAGGCGACCAGTGCGGCGATCGTGTAGGCGACGGCGACCTGCTGGCCGTTGCCGTTGAGAATCAGGCCGGCGAGCAGGGTGGGCACGGCGGAGAAGACCATCGTCACGGCTATGGCGACGATCAGCTTGGTGAAGATGATCGTCGGCCGCTTGATCGGCTTGGACAGCAGGTACACCACCGAGCCGTCGTCGATCTCGGGGCCGATGGCGCCGGTGCCGGCGATGACGCCGATGATCGGCACCATGGTGGCGAGGGCGAACCCGCCCAGCACGTCCGCCGTGGTCTGGTCGTCGGCTCCGGCGAGCGCGCGCACCGCGACGGCGATGACGAGCAGCAGTAGCGGGAGCGCGCCCAGGATGAGGGCCCGGCGGCGGCCGAGCAGGGCTCGATAGGTGAGCCTGGCGACTGTGGGGTCGTACATTCTTCGGCCTCCTACGCCGCGACGAGATACGAGAAGACGGACTCGAGGGACTCGTCGGACGGCGAGACCGTGAGCAGCCTGATGCCGTGGTCGCGGGCGACCTTGGGCAGCAGGGCCGTGAACCGGCCGAAGTCGACGGCCTGGATGCGCAGTGCGCCCTCGGCGAGGTCGACCTCGATGCCGGACGTCGACGGGTCGGCGATCAGCGCTGCCGCGAGGGCCCGGTCGTCGCTGGAACGCACCAGGTAGCGGTGCGGCCGGTCGGTCATCAGACGGCGGATCTTGCGGAAGTCGCCGCTGGCCGCGTGGCGTCCGGCGACGATGACCTCGATGTGCCAGGCGAGCTGTTCGACCTCTTCGAGGATGTGCGAGGAGAACAGCACCGTGCGGCCCTCGTCGCCCATGCGCCGCAGCAGGTCCATGAGCTGCATGCGCTGGCGCGGGTCCATGCCGTTGAACGGCTCGTCGAGCAGCAGCAGCGTGGGCTGGTGAACGAGGGCGGAGGCCATCTTCACCCGCTGGCGCATGCCCTTGGAGTACGTGGCGATCTTCCGGTCCTGGGCGTACGCCATCTCCACGGTGGCCAGCGCCTCGTCGGCCGCCTTGGCGCCCAGGCCGTGCAGCTCGGCGTTGGCCAGGACGAACTCGCGGCCGGTGAGGAAGTCGTACATCGCCTCGCGCTCGGGGACGATGCCGATGTGCTTGTAGATGGCCTCGTTGCGCCAGACCGGCTGGCCGTCGAGGGTGACGGTGCCGGTGGAGGGGGCGAGGAAGCCGCCCATCATGTTGATGAGGGTGGACTTTCCCGCGCCGTTGGGGCCGAGCAGGCCGGTGACGCCGGGGCCGATCGTCATGGTGATGTCGTTGACGGCGACCACGTTGCCGAACCAGCGGGAGACGTGGTCGATGTTCAGCGTGGTCACAGTCCCACCTTCGTGTAGCGGCGCATCAGCAGGCCGTAGGCGCCGGCGATCAGGCCCAGGGTGACGAGGGCGTAGACCGCGCCCTCGCCGTTGCTCGGGCCGACCCCGCCGGGGAAGGCCGAGGTGGCGCCCAGGAAGGCGGACTGCACTCCGTCGATGAGGGTGATCGGCGAGAACAGGCCGATCCAGGCGACGGCTCCGGAACTGCTCTGGACGTCCGCGATGGCCTGGAGCGTGGAGACCGCGCCATAGGTGATGGTGAGGACGGCGATGACGGCCGCGATGCCGAAGCCGCGGCGCGGGGTGACCGACGCGACGACCAGGCCGAGGCCGGCGAAGAGCAGCGAGAGCAGTGCCACGGAGACGAGTCCCTGTGCGAACCCCTTGGTCTGGTCCGCGAAGTCGAGTTTGGCGAGCAGCGCGCCGACGTAGAGCACCAGCAGGGGGGCTGCGGTGAGGATGAACAGGGCCGAGGCCAGCGACGCGTACTTGGCGCGGACGTAGTCGGAGGTCTCGATCGGCCGGGAGAAGTACAGCGGCACGGTCTTGAAGCGCAGGTCGCGCGAGACGGACTGGGGTGCCTGAGCCGCGACGTAGAGGCTGATGACGGCCTGCAGGACGATCGCGTAACGCGTGTAGTCCACGGGCAGGTCGTTGGCCTTGGTGGCGACGGCGACGGCGACCATGATGGCCGCCGGCAGGCACATCACCACGAACAGCAGCATCGGCAGCACCTTGGACTTGGCCGAGCGGCCGAGGCCGTAGGCGCCGCGCAGGGACTGCGAGTACAGCGAGCGTCGGGCGTAGGCGCGGCCGAGGCGGGGGCCGTCGTAGCTGCGGTAGCCGATGTTGTGGATGCGGGTCTGGTCACCCGGGACCGTGGCTGTGGGCTGTTCAGCTGCCATGGCCGACCGCCTCCTTCCGTGCTGCGTCGCTGTCGGTGAAGACCTCCGAGATGTGGTGCCGGCGCTGCTCCATGCGCACCAGGCCGAGGCCGAGGTCGGCGATGACGTCGCGGACCAGGTCGTAGGTCTCCTCGCCTGCCGAGGTGAGCAGCAGGACGTGGCCGGCGCCGGGCAGGCCGCTGCCGTCCTGGACGGTCACTCCGCGTGCGTCGAGCGCGTCGCGGACCGCGCGGGTGCCGTCGGGGTGCTCGTCGGTGTCGGTGACCTCGATCGCGAGGGTCGTCGTGGTCTGGGTGAAGTCCGTGGTGGAGCTGGAGCGCAGCAGCTTGCCGCCGTCCACGACGACGACGTGGTCGCAGGTGCGTTCCAGCTCGCCCAGGAGGTGGGAGGTGACGAGGACCGAGATGCCGAAGTCGGTGTGGATGCGGCGGATGAGGCCGAGCATCTCGTCGCGGCCGACGGGGTCGAGGCCGTTGGTCGGCTCGTCGAGGAAGACCAGCTGGGGGTCGTGCACGAGGGCCTGCGCGAGCTTCACGCGCTGCTTCATGCCGGTCGAGTAGCCGCCTATGGGCCGGTAGCGCTCCTCGTACAGGCCGACGTGGCGCAGGGTGTCGGCCGTGCGCTCGCGGGCGGCGGTGGGCGGCAGACCGGACATGCGCGCCATGTGGACGACGAACTCGGTGGCCGAGACGTCGGGTGGCAGGCAGTCGTGTTCCGGCATGTAGCCGACCCGCTCGCGGATGTCGGCGCCCTTGGTGGCGACATCGAGTCCGAGCACTTCGGCCCGGCCCTCGGTCGCGGGAGACAGACCCAGCAGGATCTTGATCAGAGTGGATTTGCCGGCGCCGTTGGCACCGACGAGTCCGGTTACACCGGGTCCGACGTCCACGGAGAGCCGGTCGAGCGCGGTCACCCGGGGGAACCGCTTGCTCAGGCTTTCGGTCGCGATCACAGTCACATCCATGACAGTAGTGACGGCCGCCACTGAGGTCGTCAGACCGCAGAGCCGTCTTGGCGTCAGACTCGAGTAGTACGGGCCCGTAGGGGATGCCGTACCTGAGAGCCACGGCGCGGTCCCCGAGGCCGCCGCCCACCGCTCTATTGACGTTTGGTCTAACAACTGGGAGATTCTGCGGCACGATCCTCGTCGTCACCGACTCGCGGGGCCCGGGGAGAGCGTGGGGACTGCGGCGCTGGGCGGAGGAGAGATGACGGTGCTGGACGGTGCGCGGGAACGCCGGGTGCACACGGGCGGGGTCGAGCTGTGCGTGGCCGAGCTGGGTGATCCCGGGCAGCCCACGGTCGTCCTGGTGCACGGCTACCCGGACAGCAAGGAGGTCTGGTCCGAGGTCGCCACCCGTCTGGCCCGCCGCTTCCACGTGGTCCTCTACGACGTCCGCGGCCACGGCAGGTCCACGGCGCCGAGCCCGCTGCGCGGCGGGTTCACGCTGGAGAAACTGACGGACGACTTCCTGGCCGTCGCGGACGCGGTCAGCCCGGACCGCCCGGTGCACCTGGTGGGCCACGACTGGGGTTCGGTGCAGTCCTGGGAGTTCGTCACGGTCAAGCGCACCGAGGGCCGCATCGCGTCCTTCACCTCGATGTCCGGCCCGTCCCTCGACCACTTCGGGCACTGGATCAACAAGCGCCTGAGGCGCCCCACCCCACGCCGGGTCGGACAGCTCCTCGGCCAGGGCGCCAAGTCCTGGTACGTCTACCTGCTGCACACCCCCGTACTGCCCGAACTGGCCTGGCGCGGCCCCCTCGGCAAGCACTGGCCGCGCATCCTGGAGCGCGTCGAGAAGGTGCCGAGCGGCGACTACCCGACCTCGTCGCTGCCGACGGACGCGGCGCACGGGGCGTGGCTGTACCGGGACAACGTACGGCCCCGGCTGCGCCACCCGCGCGAGGACGCCTACGCGCACGCGCCCGTGCAGCTCATCACACCCCTCGGCGACGCGTTCCTGTCGGAGCGGCTCTACGACGGACTGGAGCTGTGGGCGCCGGAGCTGACCCGTCGCACGCTGCCCGCGAAACACTGGGTGCCCCGCACCCGGCCGGACCGGCTGGCGGACTGGATCACGGAGTTCGTCACCTCCGTCGACGACGGGCAGTCCGGGACGGCGGCGAGCGGCAGGTACGCCGACCGCTTCGGCGGGCAGTTGGTGCTGATCACGGGCGCGGGCAACGGCATCGGGCGGGCGACGGCGTTCGCGTTCGCCGAGGCCGGCGCGCGCGTCGTGGCCGTCGACCGGGACGCCGAGTCCGCGGCCCGCACCGCGGAGCTGTCCCGGCTGATCGGTGCGCCGGCCGCCTGGGCGGAGACCGTCGACGTCTCCGACGAGCAGGCCATGGAGAAGCTGGCGGCCCGGGTCGCCGCCGAGTACGGCGTGGTGGACGTGCTCGTGAACAACGCCGGGATCGGTCTGTCGGGCTCCTTCTTCGACACCACGCCGGAGGACTGGAAGAAGGTCCTCGACGTCAACCTGTGGGGCGTGATCCACGGCTGCCGGTTGTTCGGCCGGCAGATGGCCGAGCGCGGACAGGGCGGCCACATCGTCAACACCGCGTCGGCGGCTGCCTTCCAGCCCTCCCGGGCGCTGCCGGCCTACGGCACCTCCAAGGCGGCCGTACTGATGCTCAGCGAGTGCCTGCGTGCCGAGCTGGCCGGTCAGGGGATCGGCGTCACGGCGATCTGCCCCGGCGTCGTCAACACCGGCATCACCTCGACGGCGCACTTCGCGGGCGTCGACGCCGACGAGGAGAAGCGCCTGCGGCAGCGCACCGCCCGGCTGTACGGGATGCGCAACTACCCGCCGGAGAAGGTGGCCGACGCCGTCCTCGAGGCGGTCGTGCACAACAGGGCCGTGGTCCCGGTGACGCCGGAGGCACGCGGGGCGCGTCTCATGTCCCGGTTCGCACCCGGGGTGTTGAGGCGCCTCGCCCGGGTGAAACCGCCTCTGTAGTTTCCACAGGGAACCCCAATCTGCCTGTGGATAACTGGACTTGACTGTGGATCAAACCTCGGCGGCAAAATCGATCGCGTGACGCGTGTCTCAGTCGGCAGGCTGGTGCCATGCAACAGGAGCACAACAAACACGAGGAACGCCAGCAACGCCGGGAACGCATGGATGACAGACGCACGGTGAAAGTGTCGAAGTATCTGTCGAAGCACCTGCGCCACCAGCCGGAGAGAATCGGGCTGGCCCTCGACGAGGGCGGCTGGATCGAGATCGACACGCTGATCGCCGCGGCGGCCTCGCACGGCTTCCGCTTCACCCGCGAAGAGCTCGACCACGTGGTCGACACCAACGACAAGCGGCGCTTCGCCGTCGAGGGCACCCGCATCCGCGCCAGCCAGGGCCACAGCATCGACGTGGACCTCGGACTGCCCTCGGCGACGCCGCCGCCGTACCTCTACCACGGGACCGTGGCCCGGCACCTGGGCGCGATCCGCACCGAGGGGCTGCGGCCGATGAACCGGCACGACGTGCATCTCTCGTCGGACCGGGAGACCGCGACCCGGGTCGGCGCCCGCCGCGGCCGGCCCGTCGTGCTCGCGGTGGACGCCGGCGCCATGCACTGCGACGGGCACGTCTTCCACGTCAGCGAGAACGGCGTCTGGCTGACACAGAACGTGCCGCCACGGTATCTGCGCTTTCCCGCTCCGCACTGACCCAGCATGATCGAAGGCATGGAACACCTGCCCACCACCCAGGCCGCCGTCACCGCCCTCCGCTCCATCGCCGAGGAGTACGGCCTGGACCTCGAGGTCACCGACGCCATCGGCGCCGACCAGACCTCCCGCCGCAGTTCCGCGGGCGTGGGCGTGACCACCGACGCCGACGGTTCCCTCCCGCACGAGGCATTCGTCGAGTTCGGCGGCGTTCCCCGGGTGAGCGTCCGGCTCTTCCCCGACGACGACGCCCTGATCACCGTCGAGAACGTGGAGTGCCCCGACATCCCGCGCGACGAGGTCCCCGCATTCCTGCGCTCCGTCTTCGGCGACCGTGCCTTCGTCAAGGGACGCCGCTTCCCGCCCGGCTACCACCTGATCGTGCCGCTGCCCGGGGACCGCACTCACCGGGAGTACGTACCGATGATCTTCCTCAGTCCGTGGCTGAGCAGTCGCGTACGGTGACGCCCGGAGGGTGTTTCACGTGAAACCGGAGACGGCCGCATAGGCTCGGAGACATGAGTCTGCGTCTGAGCACCGTGATCCTTCCTTACCGCCGCTGGCAGGAAGGCGGCCGTTCGACCTGGACACGGGCCGAGCAGCTCGGTTTCCACACGGCGTACACCTACGACCACCTCTCCTGGCGGAGCTTCAGGGACGGCCCGTGGTTCGGTGCCGTGCCCACGCTCACCGCCGCCGCGGCCGTCACCGAGCGGTTGCGGCTGGGCACCCTCGTCACCTCGCCGAACTTCCGGCACCCGGTGACGCTCGCCAAGGAACTGATCTCCCTCGACGACATCTCCGACGGCCGCATCACGCTCGGTATAGGAGCGGGCGGCACCGGCTTCGACGCCACGGCACTCGGCCAGGAACCGTGGACGCCGCGCGAGCGGGCGGACCGGTTCGGCGAGTTCCTGCCGCTGCTCGACCGGCTGCTGACCGAGGACGCCGTGTCGTACGAGGGCGACTTCTACTCGGCACACGAGGCGCGCAACATCCCGGGCTGCGTTCAGCGGCCCCGGCTGCCCTTCGCGGTGGCCGCGACCGGTCCGCGGGGGCTGCGGCTCGCCGCCCGGCACGGACAGGCGTGGGTGACCACCGGTGACCCGAAGCTGTTCGAGAACGGCACCCCCGAGCAGTCGGACCGGGCGTTGCGGGAGCAGGGCGACAGGCTGGCCGACGCCTGTGCCGCGATCGGCCGCGAGGTGAGCGAGCTGGACAGGGTCCTGCTCACCGGCTTCACACCGGAGCGCAGCCGCCCGCTGGAGTCCGTCGACGCGTTCGTGGACTTCGCCGGCCGGCACCGGGACCTGGGCTTCACCGAACTGGTCGTCCACTGGCCGATCGCCGACTCGGACTTCACCGCGGACGAGAAGATCTTCGAGCGGATCGCCATGGAGGCACCGGCCCAGCTGAAGGAATGAGAGCCGTTGCTGAACGAATGCCGTCGAGGAATGAGAGCCGTAGCTCACAGATGTGCGGACTGGCGCACGGGCGTGCAGGCATATGCGTGACAATGACCGGGTGACCTCAGCGACCCGACAGCCCGAGCCCCCGGCCGCCGCCACCCGCCCGCGACTCGTCGCCACCGACCTCGACGGCACGCTGCTGCGCGACGACAAGTCGGTCTCCCCGCGCACGGTCGCCGCGCTGGCCGCCGCGGAGAAGGCGGGCATCGAGGTCTTCTTCGTCACCGGCCGGCCCGCCCGCTGGATGGACGTGGTCAGTGCCCACGTCCACGGTCACGGCCTCGCCATCTGCGGCAACGGCGCCGCCGTGGTGGACCTGCACGGCGGCCCCGGCTCGCACCGGTTCGTCAAGGTCCGCGAGCTGCCTCAGCAGAACGCGCTGGACGCCGTACGGCTGCTGCGGGAGGCGGCGCCCGGCACGGTGTACGCGGTCGAGCAGACTTACGGCTTCCACCAGGAGCCGGCGTACCCGAAGCTGCACATGGAGGTTCCCGACGACCTCCTGCCCGCCGAGGAGATCCTGGCGCCGGGCGGTCGCGCCGCCGCCGAGCCGGTCCTCAAGATCCTGGCCTTCCATCCGGAGCTGGACCCGGACGGCTTCCTCACGCTGGCCCGCCTCGCCATCGGGGACCGCGCCAATGTCACCCGGTCCAGCCCGAGCGCCCTGCTGGAAATCAGTGGGCCGGACGTCTCCAAGGCCAGCACGCTGGCCCTGTGCTGCGCCGAGCGCGGCATCTCGCACGAGGAGGTCGTCGCCTTCGGCGACATGCCGAACGACGTCGAGATGCTCACCTGGGCGGGCCAGTCGTACGCGATGGGCAACGCGCACCCGGACGTGATCGCCGCCGCCTCGGGCCGGACGGTCGCCAACAACGACGACGGGGTGGCGGTCGTGATCGAGCAAATGCTGGCGGACCTGCCCTGACGTCCGCTCCCGCGGCCCGTGCGGTGCCCTCAGAGCGGCACCCCGCGCTGTGACAGCCACGGCACCGGGTCCAGTGCCGAGCCCATCTCGGGTGTGACCCGTACCTCGAAGTGCAGGTGGGGTCCGGTGGAGTTGCCGGTGCTGCCGGACTGGCCGATCCACTGCCCGGGCCCGACCCGGTCGCCCTGGTCGACCGCGACGGCGGCGAGATGGGCGTACTGCGTGTAGTAGCCGCCCGCGTGCTGGATGACGACCTGGATGCCGAAGGCCCCACCGCAGGACACCTTCAGGACCCGGCCCGTGCCGACCGAGCGCACCGGTGTGCCGACCGGCACCGCGAAGTCCTGGCCGGTGTGCCGGTTCGCCCACCGCGAGCCGCCGCTGCCGAAGGTCGCCGACAGTTCGTAGGTCTCGACCGGTGCCACCCAGGACGCGTCGACGCGCGTGTCCGGCTGGTCGAGGCGGATCGCGCCGGGGCACGAGCCCGCCGCGACGGAGGCGTCCGCCTGTCCGTCCAGCCGCGAACGCGCCGCTTCCAGCTTGCCCTCGATCTTCTTCTTCAGTTTCACCAGGTCGGCGTTGCGTTTCTCCAGCGCCCGCCAGGCCTCCTGTGCCTCGGTCTCGTCGGCGGCGAGCCGGGCCTCGGCCCGCAGGCTCTTGCCGATGGCCCTGTTGACGGCCAGGTCCGCGCGGGCCACCGTCCGCTGACCACGCATCAGCTCCTCGGGGTTGTCGGCGAGGAGCACCCGCGCGGTGAGCGGGAGCCCGCCGCCGCTGCGGTACTGGGCACGGGCGATCCGGCCCAGGTCCTCGTGCATGGCGTCGATCTTCTGCCGTTGCTCGTCGAGCAGTCGCTCGGCCTTCAGGGCCTTCGACCGTTGTGCCTCGGCCTCACGGCGCCCGTCCTCGTACTGACGGGTGGCGTCGGCCGCGTCCTCGTACAGCCGCGCCACCTGCGGGCCGAGACCGGCGCCGGATCCGCCGTCCCCGTCCATGCCGTCGGCTGGGCGGGCCGCGAGCACGGCGAGTGCGCACAGCAGCGCCGGAACGAGCAGCGGGTGTCGGCGGGATGAGCGCATGTCAGCGATCGTGGACCGGGGCGGGGCCCACGGTCCTGTTCAGGTCGTACGAGTGGGGGACCCGTTGCTGCACACGGCCCAGCGCGGCTGCTGCACACGGGGCAACACGGCGCCGGCGAACCTCAGTACGGCGCTTCCCACAGCACCGTCGTGCCACCGCCGTCCGCCCCGATGCCCGGCCCGAGCCGACTGGCGCCGCCGACGCTCTCGGCACGGCGCTCCAGATTGTGCAGGCCACTGCGCCGACCGCCCTCGGGGATGCCGACACCGTCGTCCGCGACGGTCAGGCGCACGCCCGGCCGGCCGTCCGGCAGCGCCGACGTCGCGTCCACGACCACCTCGATCCGGCTGGCGTGGGCGTGCCGGAAGGCGTTGGACAGGGTCTCGCGGAGCGCGGCGATGAGGTTCTTGCCGGTCAGGTCGCCGACGGCGGTGTCGACCGGGCCGACGAAACGGTGCGAGGGCGTGAAACCCAGTGGTACGGCGGCCATGGTGATCTCGCGCAGGACACGGGTGCGCAGTCCCGCGGGTGCCTCGGCGGGCTGCTGGAGCGCGAAGATCGCAGAGCGGATCTCCTGGATGGTGACGTCGAGTTCGTCGACTGCCCCGCCGACCCCGTCGCGCACCTCGGGCACGGCCGACCCGCGCTGGGCGCTCTCGAGCATCATCCCCGTCGCGAACAACCGCTGGATGACGAGATCGTGCAGGTCCCGGGCGATACGGTCGCGGTCCTCGTACACGGCGAGCCGTTCCCGGTCGCGCTGGGCGTCGGCCATCGTCAGCGCCAGCGCGGCCTGCGAGGCGAACTGGTCGCCGAGCGCGCGCTCCGTCCGGGTGAACGGACGATCCCCCCGGGCACGGGGCATGACGAGGCTCCCGAGGACCTTCCCGTCCCTGCACAGCGGCAACAGCATGATCGGCCCGTAGGAGCGCGCCAGTGCGGTGTCCAGGCGCGGGTCGGTGGCGGCGTCGTCCACGAACACGGACCGCCCGGCGAGGAGTTCTGCGACGACGCCGTTCTCCGGCGCTACGACCCTGCCGAGCGCGTTGGTGCGGTGCGGCGCGTCGACGGCCACGATCTCCAGGCCGCCCCCTTCGGCCGGCAGCAGCACGATCCCGGCGGCTGCTCCGGAGAGGCGGCGGGCCTGCTCGGCGACGGTCTGGAGGGCATCGTCGATGTCGCCGCCGGCCAGCAGCGCGGTGGTGACGGCGACCGACCCGTCGATCCAGCGCTCCCGCTGCTGGGCGGCCTCGTACAGGCGCGCGTTGCCGATGGCGATACCGGCCTCCGTGGCCAGGACCCGGACCATGGCGAGGTCGTAGTCGTTGAAGGGCTCGCCCGCGTGCTTGTCGGTCAGGTAGAGATTGCCGAAGATCTCGCCCTGCACGCGGATCGGGACCCCCAGGAAGCTCTGCGTCGGCGGGTGGTGCCCGGGAAGGCCGCGGTAGCGGGAGTTTTCGGCGAGGTCGGTGAGCCGGGCCGGCTGCGGATCACGGATGAGCGCGCCGAGCAGGCCCTCGCGACCGTCGGGGAGGTGTCCGACGCGCCGGGCGACCGCCTCGTCGACGCCGTGGTGCACGAAGTCGGTCAGGCCTTCCCCGTCCTCGCCGACGACCCCGATGGCCGCGTAGCGGGCGTTCGCCAGGTCGGCCGCCGTCTCGCAGATCCGGTTCAGCGCGGAGTGCAGCTCCAGTCCACTGCCGACGGACCGCATCGCGTCCAGCAGTTTCGGCACCCGTGCCAGAAGCTCGGCCGAGGCCCCCTCACGGGGCGGCGGGGAGCCGGGGGGCGGTGCTGCGGGCATGCCCCGAGCCTAATGAGACCTTTTTGTTCTGGAAAGTCGGATTACACGGGAATCTCGCGGGGCTGTGGCGGGGCACCCGGTCACCGTGCTCCCACCAGCAGCTCCGCCGCCTCCTCCCGTCCGGCCATCTCCCGCAGCGGTCCCGGCACCGCCGCCAGCTCCGCGTAGGTGCCGCGCTGTACGACCCGGCCCCGGTCCAGCACGACCACCTCGTCCACGGCCCGCAGTCCCGCCAGCCGGTGTGTGATCAGCAGGGTGGTCCGGCCCTCGGTGGCGGCCAGCAGATCCGCGGTCAGCGCGTCGGCGGTCGGCAGGTCGAGGTGCTCGGCGGGCTCGTCGAGCACGAGGACGGGGAAGTCGGCCAGCAGCGCCCGGGCCAGGGCCAGCCGCTGACGCTGGCCACCGGACAGCCGGGCGCCGTGCTCACCGACCAGTGTGTCCAGCCCGTCGGGCAGGCTGTCGGCCCACTCCAGCAGCCGGGCCCGGGCCAGCACGTCGCGCAGTTCGCCCTCGGTGGCGTGCTTCCTGGCCAGGAGCAGGTTCTCGCGCACCGAGCTGTCGAAGAGGTGGGCATCCTGCGCGCACAGCCCGACGAGCCGCCGTACGTCGTCGCCGGCCAGGGCGTAGGCGTCCACACCGGCCAGCGTGTAGGAGCCCGCGTCCGAATCGAGGAAGCGCAGCAGAACCTGTGCCAGGGTCGTCTTGCCGGAGCCGGACGGTCCGACCACGGCGATGCGGCGTCCTCGTGCCAGCGTCAGGTCCAGCCCCGCCAGCGCGTCCCGGTCCTGCCCGGCGTGACGCGCGGCCAGCCCCCTGAGGACCACCGGGAACGGTGAGGCGGGCGCCTGCCGTGGCGCCTCCGGCTCCCGCACCGGCTCCGGAGCGTCGAGCACCTCGTACACGCGCTCGGCGCTCCTGCGCACGCGCTGCCTGTACTGCACGGCCAGCGGCAGTCCGAGTACGGCCTCGAAGGCGGCCAGCGGGGTGAGGACGACGACGGCCACGGCCACGCCGGCGAGCCGGCCGTCGGCGACCGCCTGGACCCCGACGAGGGCGGCGCCCACGACGGTCAGGCCGGAGATGAGCGCGGTGAGCCCGTCGCCCAGCGCGGTGGCGGCGGCGGCACGCGAGGCGATCCGGGTGAGCGTGCCGTCGGCCCGCCGCGCCTCGGCGGCACGCCCGGGCAGGGCGCCGGCGACGGTCAGCTCGGCGGTGCCGGTGAGCAGGTCCGTCACCCGGGTGGCGAGCACGCCCCTGGCGGGGGCGAGCCTGCGCTCGGCCCGCCGCGCCACGGCAGCCGTGACCAGCGGAACACCGGCACCGGCCGCCAGCAGGCCGACCGCGAGGACCGCGCCGGCCTCCGGCAGCAGCCAGGCCGTGAAGCCGACCGACGCGGCGGAGACGAACACCGCGCTACCGGCGGGCAGCAGCCAGCGCAGCCAGTAGTCCTGCAACGCGTCGACATCGGCGACGAGCCGGGACAGCAGGTCGCCCCGGCGGCTGCGACGCAGCCCCGAGGGGGACAGCCGCTCCAGCCTCCGGTACACGGCGACCCGCGTGTCGGCCAGCATCCGCAGCACCGCGTCGTGCGACACGAGCCGCTCGGCGTAGCGGAACACGGCCCGCCCGATGCCGAAGGCGCGCGTCGCCGTCACGGCCACCATCAGATACAGCACAGGCGGCTGCTCGTAGGCCCGCGAGATGAGGTACCCGGAGGTGGCCATCAGGCCGACGGCGCTGCCGAGCGCCAGGCTGCTCAGCAGCAGCGCGAGGCCTAGCCGCCCGCGCCGGGCGGCGGACATGGCACGGACCCTGGAGAGACCCCCTCCGCGGGATCCCGTCGAAGACCCCGGGGCGTCGAGGGAAGCCGGCGCGGGGGCCTCGACGGACTCCTCGGCAGTTCGGGCGCCCGGCACCACGGGGGCGTCGTCGGACCCGGCGGCGGTGGCCGGCTCGTCCAGCCGCACCACCCGGTCGGCCACCTCCAGCAGTGCCGGACGGTGCACCACCAGCAGTACCGTCCGCCCCTCAGCGAGCCTGCGCACGGCGGTCACGACCTCGGCCTCGGTGGCCCCGTCCAGGGCGGCCGTGGGCTCGTCGAGCAGCAGCACCGGCCGGTCCGCGAGAAACGCCCGGGCCAGCGCGAGCCGCTGCCGCTGTCCCGCGGACAGTCCGGTCCCGTCCTCCCCGAGCACGGTCGCCGTGCCCTCGGGCAGGGCGTCCACGAACTCCAGGGCGCCCGCGTCCCGCAGTGCCCGCCGTACTGCGATGTCGTCGGCGTCGGGCCGGGCCAGCCGTACGTTCTCCGCGATGGTGCCCGCGTACAGGTGCGGATGCTGCGGCACCCAGGCGACGTGGGCGTGCCACTGCACCGGGTCGAGGGAGGAGAGATCGGCCTCCCCGACCCGGACCCGTCCCCCGGACGGGGACACGAAGCCGAGCAGGGCGTTGACAAGCGTCGACTTGCCCGCGCCGCTCGGGCCGACGAGCGCGACCGTCTCTCCGGGCTCGACGGTGAAGCTCACGTCGGTGACGGCGTCCGCGGCGCGTCCGGGATAGCGGACCGTCACGTCCTCGAAGGCCAGGGCACCGTCCGCCGGAACCGGGCCGGTCCCCGACGCCGGGGCGGGACGCTCCAGCACCGAGAAGATGTCCTCGGCGGCGGCCAGGCCCTCGGCCGCCGCGTGGTACTGCGCCCCCACCTGCCGCAACGGCAGGTAGGCCTCGGGGGCGAGTACGAGCACGACCAGGCCGTCGTACAGGGTCATGTCACCGTGGACCAAGCGCATGCCGATGGTGACGGCGACGAGCGCCACGGACAGCGTGGCGAGCAGCTCGAGCGCGAAGGACGACAGAAAGGCGATGCGCAGCGTCCGCATGGTGGCCTGGCGGTACTCGCCGGTGATGCGTTTGATCGAAACGGCCTGCGCCTTGGCCCGGCCGAAGACCTTCAGCGTCGGCAGCCCGGCGACCACGTCCAGGAAGTGTCCGGACAGCCGGGACAGCAGCCGCCATTGCTGGTCCATCCGGGACTGCGTGGCCCAGCCGATCAGCATCATGAAGATCGGGATGAGCGGCAGGGTGCCGACGATGATGGCCGCCGAGACCCAGTCCTCGGTGACGATGCGGGCGAGCACCGCCACGGGCACGACCACGGCGAGGCCGAGTTGCGGCAGATAGCGCGAGAAGTAGTCGTTGAGGGCGTCGACTCCCCGGGTGGCCAGGGCGACCAGCGATCCGGTCCGCTGTCCGCCCAGCCAGCCGGGACCGAGCGCGGTGGCCCGCTCCAGCAGCCGGCCCCGAAGCTCCGACTTCACCGCCGCGCTCGCCCGGTGCGCGGCCAGTTCGGTGAGCCAGCCGACCAGGGCACGGCCGCAGGCGACGGCGACCAACAGCAGCAGCGGCGTACGGAGTCCGGCGGCCGGCGTGCCGTGCTGGAAGGCGCCCACCACCACCTCGGCGATGAGCATCGCCTGCGCGACGAGCAATCCGGCGCCGACGGCGCCCAGGGCGACTACGGCCGCCAGAAAGAGCCGGGTGGCGCGGGCGTACCGCAGAAGACGTGGATCGATGGGTTTCACGTGAAACAGGCCTTCCTGTCCGGTGGGGTGCGTTTCACGTGAAACGCACCCCACTGGACTCAGTGCGCGGCGTCGGCGAGGTGCTGGGTGCCGATGCGCTTGCGGAACACCCAGTACGTCCAGCCCTGATAGAGCAGGACGACCGGCGTGGCGATCACGGCCAGCCAGGTCATGATCTTCAGGGTGTAGGGGCTGGACGAGGCGTTGGTGACGGTCAGGCTCCAGTCCGCGTCGAGCGTGGACGGCATGACGTTCGGGAAGAGCGTCAGGAAGAGCATCGCCACGGCGGCCACGATGGTGACGCCGGACAGGGCGAACGACCAGCCCTCACGCCCGGCCTGGTTCGCCATCAGGGCGGCGACCAGGGCGGCGACGGCCACCACGAGGGCGACCAGGCTCTTGGCGTCCCCGTTGTCGGCCTGCGTCCAGAGGAGGAAGACCAGGGCCAGCACGGCCGTGACCAGACCGACCCGCAGCGCCAGGGTCCGCGCCCGCTCACGGATCTCACCGACGGTCTTGAGCGCCGTGAACACCGTGCCGTGGAAGGTGAACAGCGTCAGGGTGACCAGGCCGCCGAGGAGGGCGTAGGGGTTGAGCAGATCCCAGACGGAACCGACGTACTCCAGGTCCCGGTCGATCTCCACGCCGTGGACGATGTTGCCGAAGGCCACGCCCCACAGGAACGCCGGGATGAGCGAGGTCCAGAAGATCGCGGTCTCCCAGTTGCGCTGCCACGTCTCCTCGGGCCGCTTCACCCGGTACTCGAAGGCAACGCCGCGGACGATCAGGCAGACCAGGATGACGAGCAGGGGGAGGTAGAACCCGGAGAAGAGCGTGGCGTACCACTCCGGGAAGGCGGCGAAGGTCGCACCGCCCGCCGTGAGCAGCCACACCTCGTTGCCGTCCCACACGGGCCCGATGGTGTTGATCAGCACCCGCTTCTCGGCCCGGTTCCGGGCGAGCAGCTTGGTGAGCACACCGACCCCGAAGTCGAAGCCCTCCAGGAAGAAGTAGCCGGTCCACAGGACGGCGATCAGAACGAACCAGACGTCGTGCAGTTCCATGACTGTGCAGCTCCCTCGGCCTAGTACGAGAAGGCCATCGGCTTGTCGGCGTCACGGAGATCGTCACCGATCTTCGTGGGCGGATTGAGGTCGGCCTCGGTCAGCTCGGGCGGACCCGCCTTGACGTACTTCATGAGCAGCTTGACCTCGATGACCGCCAGGACGGCGTACAGCAGGGTGAAGACGGACATCGAGATGACGACCTCGGCCGTGGAGACACCGGGGGAGACCGCGTCCCGGGTCTGCATCACGCCGTAGAGGACCCAGGGCTGCCGTCCCATCTCGGTGAAGATCCAGCCCCACGAGTTGGCGATCAGCGGGAACGCCATCGTCCACACCGCCAGCAGCCAGTACATCCGGGAGAGCCTCGCCCCGAGCGGCTGCTTCAGCAGCACCAGATGCGGGACCTCGTTCTCCCCGGTTCGCAGGGCGGCCGGCAGCAGGAACCTCTTCCGCGTCAGCCACAGGCCGAGCAGGCCAAGCGAGAAGGACGCCATGCCGAAGCCGATCATCCAGCGGAAGCCCCAGTAGGCGACCGGGACGATGGGCTTGTAGTCACCGGGGCCGAACTTCTCCTGGAGGTCCTTGTTGGTGTCGTTGATGCCGGGCACGTAGGACTCGAAGTCGCTGTGTGCGAGGAAGGACAGCAGCCCGGGGATCTCCAGGGCGACCTTGTTGTGCCCCTTGTCGACATCCCCGTAGGCGAACACGGAGAACGGCGCGGGTTCCTCGCCGTCCCACAGGGCTTCGGCGGCGGCCATCTTCATCGGCTGCTGCTCGTACATGACCTTGCCGAGGGTGTCGCCGCTGACCGCGGTGAGGATGCCGCCGACCGCCAGGGTGACCAGGCCGAGCCGGAGCGAGGTCCGCATCACCGGGATGTGCTTCTTGCGCATCAGGTGGAAGGCGGCGATGCCGACCATGAAGGCGCCGCCGGTGAGGAAGGCCGCGGAGAAGCTGTGGAAGACCTGGTTCAGGGTGGTGTTCTGGGTGAGGACCTGCCAGAAGTCGGTGAGTTCGGCGCGGCCCTTCTCCTCGTTGATCCGGTAGCCGACGGGGTGCTGCATCCAGGAGTTGGCGGCGAGGATGAAGTACGCCGACAGCAGGGTGCCGATCGAGACCATCCAGATGCAGGCCAGGTGGATCTTCTTGGGCAGCTTGTCCCAGCCGAAGATCCACAGGCCGATGAAGGTGGACTCGAAGAAGAAGGCGATCAGCGCCTCGAAGGCGAGTGGGGCACCAAAGACATCACCGACGAAGCGGGAGTAGTCGGACCAGTTCATACCGAACTGGAACTCCTGCACGATGCCGGTGACGACACCCATCGCGATGTTGATCAGAAACAGCTTGCCCCAGAACTTCGTCGCCCTGAGGTACTTCTCCTTCTCCGTGCGGACCCAGGCGGTCTGCAGCCCGGCCGTGAGGGCGGCCAGCGAGATCGTCAGCGGGACGAACAGGAAGTGGTAGACGGTCGTGATGCCGAACTGCCACCGCGCCAGCGTCTCCGGCGCCAGAGCCATGTCCACGTCGTCACTCTCCTTACATCGCCACATCGCCACATCGCCGTCGTCGTCGGCGGCGGTTTGAGCGCGTTTGTCACACCCAACACAGGCGCAACCGGGACACGCTTGTGAACGCGTTCACATTCACAAGCAATTATGACCTACTGCTTTTCGACACCGGAAGGGGGGTCCCGTGTGACGTCAACCCCTTCGCGGGAACTTGAACAAAATGTTGAACAGGTGCCCCGACGCCGGGCGCCAGGGACATGCCGAACTCGCGGGACGGCGCATGCCGTCCCGCGAGTCGTTCTTCTCAGGCAGTGAGGCCTACAGCTCCTTGCGGAACGCTTCCGACACCTTCAGGAAGATGTCGTTCGCCTCGGTCTCCCCGACCGTCACCCGCACACCCTCGCCCACGAAGGGCCGGATGACCGTGCCGCCCTGCTCACAGGCGTGCGCGAAGGCGGCCGTGTGCTCCCCCAGCCGCAGCCAGACGAAGTTGGCCTGGGTCTCGGGCACCGTCCAGCCCTGGGCACGCAGCGCGTCGACCACGCGCGTGCGCTCGCACACCAGCGAGCCGACCCGGCCGATCAGCTCGTCCTCGGCACGCAGCGAGGCGATCGCGGCCTCCTGCGCGATGTGGCTGACCCCGAAGGGCACCGCCGTCTTGCGCAGCGCCGCCGCCACCGGCTCGTGGGCGATGGCGAAACCCACCCGCAGGCCGGCCAGACCGTAGGCCTTGGAGAAGGTGCGCAGGACGCAGACGTTGGGCCGCTCACGGTAGAGCTCGACGCCGTCCGGGACCTCGGCATCGCGGATGAACTCGCGGTACGCCTCGTCCAGCACCACCAGCACATCGCTCGGCACCCGGTCGAGGAACCGCTCCAGCTCGGCCCGCCGCACCACCGTGCCCGTCGGGTTGTTCGGGTTGCAGACGAAGATCAGCCGGGTCCGGTCGGTGATCGCGTCCGCCATCGCGTCCAGGTCGTGCACGTCGCCCGGCGTCAACGGCACCTGCACGGACGTGGCGCCGCTGATCTGCGTGATGATCGGGTACGCCTCGAAGGAGCGCCAGGCGTAGATCACCTCGTCGCCGGGGCCCGAGGTCGCCTGGATCAGCTGCTGGGCCACGCCGACCGAGCCGGTGCCGGTGGCCAGATGGGACAGCGGCACGCCGAAGCGGTCCGACAGCTCGCTCATCAGGGACGTACAGGCCATGTCCGGGTACCGGTTGAAGGACGCGGCGGCGGCCGTCACCGTCTCCATCACACCCGGCAGGGGCGGATAGGGGTTCTCGTTGGAGGACAGCTTGTAGGCCACCGGACCGTCCGCCGCGGCGGGCTTGCCCGGCTTGTAGGTGGGAATCCCCTCCAGCTCGGCGCGCAGCTTGGGGCTCTTCTCGCTCACCGCAGTCCTCCTCGTGACCACCACCGGCATCGAATACTCCTCACCTTAAGAGGATTCGACGCCGCTGCGTATAGGTGGGACCAGACCTCATCCGTCACACTGGCATCAGGGGCATCAGTAGACGAAGGCGCACGATTCGGGGGGCGCGCTGCACATATATCTACGCGCCGGTGGCTCGCGCCGTGGCGCGCATCCCTCGTGCAGGTGAGTTGAGACCTCTTCGCAACATCTGCCACTTGGCAGGCCCTCACTGGTTGACACGTCAGGTAATGGGTTGACTGGGCTCAACTGGCTTGCTTTCCACGGCTGTTCAGCGTTAATGATCATGCAGAAACGTGACTGTCAACGCGTGCATATGCGTCCGCCCTACCCCACCCCATGAGCCCTACTATCGGCTCGCCATGACAGCAGCAGGGAAGCACCAGGTGAGCCGCGCGGAAACCTCACGTCGAGGCAGCCGGCCGGGCCGAGCGGGCATCAGGGACGTGGCCGCCGCCGCCGGAGTATCCATCACTACCGTCTCCGATGCCCTCAACGGCAAGGGCCGACTCCCGGATGCCACCCGGCGCCACGTGCGCGAGGTCGCCGACCGACTGGGCTACCGGCCCTCGGCCGCCGCCCGCACGCTCCGCACCGGCAAGTCCGGACTCATCGGCCTGACCGTGACGACGTACGGGGATGAACCTTTCACCTTCACCGAGTTCGCGTACTTCGCCGAGATGGCGCGCGCCGCCACGTCCGCCGCGCTCGCTCGCGGCTACGCCCTCGTCATCCTCCCGGCGACCTCCCGTCACGACGTGTGGTCAAACGTCGCGCTCGACGGCACGGTCGTCATCGACCCCTCGGACCACGACCCGGTCGTCAGCGAACTGGTACGCCAGGGTTTACCCGTCGTCTCCGACGGCCGCCCGGCCGGTTCGCTCCCCGTCACCGCCTGGGTCGACAACGACCACGAGGCGGCCGTACTCGGCATCCTCGACCACCTCGCCGACGCCGGCGCCCGCAGGATCGGCCTGCTCACCGGCACCACGACCGACACGTACACCCATCTGTCGACCACCGCCTACCTGCGCTGGTGCGAGCGCGTCGGCCAGGACCCGGTCTACGAGGCCTACCCCGCGCACGACCCGTGCGCCGGAGCGGTCGCCGCCGACCGGCTGCTCGCCCGCCCCGACCGGCCCGACGCCGTCTACGGCCTGTTCGACCCGAACGGCACGGACCTGCTCGCCGCGGCCCGCCGCTACGGGCTGCGCGTCCCCGAAGACCTGCTGCTGGTCTGCTGCAGCGAGTCCACCGTGTACGCCAGCACCGAGCCGCCCATCACCACCCTCTCGCTGAAGCCCCGCCGCATCGGCACGGCCGTGATCCAGGTCCTCATCGACGCGATCGAGGGGCTCCACTCCGACGAGCCGGTCGAGCAGGTGATACCGACCGAACTGATCGTGCGTACCTCGTCGCAGCGCCGCCCTCCGCGCACGACGGTCAGCCCCCCGCGTTCACCCGAGGGCGAGTAGGGCCGCCGCCCGGGGAGCGGGGGGCGAGGGCCGGCCGACGCGCCCGCTCGGGAGCGGCGGCCGCCCCGCGCGGGCGAGGCCACCTACCGGACGGAAGCGGCGGCGGGGGCGGCCGAGACGGCACCCCGGCACGTCGTGAGCAGATCACACCGCCGTCGGGGACGGTCGAAGCCAGGCCCAATCGGGGCGAAAGCCGCGGTGAACCGGGGTCCTGTTCTGATTCACTACCCCTGGGTCATCACACAGCGCGATCCGCATTCCTATGATGGGCCCACACACCGCGGGCCGCTGCGACCAGGCAGTCCGAAGCGGTGCAGATGCGGCGCGATGGTGGAGGGGTCGATGACTCAGGGGGCCGGTCAGGGACCCGAGGCGGAACGGACGGCGACGGTGCGCGACTTCCGGGTACCCGCGTACGTCCACGAGACCGCTCCGTACGCCACCACCGGCACACACGCGGGCGAGGCCGCTCCCCCCTCCGAGGAGGGGCACGAGGAGGCCGCTCCGGACGGGTACACACCCACTCAGCGGGATCTGCCCGTCATCCGTCGGGGTGACACGGTTCAGGTCGCCGTCGACCCCGAGCCGGTCGTGGTGCAGCAGCCGGCCACCGGCCAGGGTCCGCTGTTCGTCGTCGGCGACGTGCACGGCTACCTCGACGAGCTGCTGGCCGCCCTGCGGGAGAAGGGCCTCGTCGACGACGAGGGCCAGTGGTGCGCGGGCACCTCGCGCCTGTGGTTCCTCGGAGACTTCACCGACCGCGGCCCGGACGGCATCGGCGTCATCGACCTGGTGATGCGACTGTCCGCGGAGGCCGCCGCGGCCGGCGGCTACTGCAAGGCACTGATGGGCAACCACGAACTGCTGCTCCTCGGCGCCAAGCGGTTCGGCGACACGCCCGTCAACTCCGGCGCGGGCACCGCCACCTTCCAGGCCGCCTGGCTGCTGAACGGCGGCCAGAAGACCGACATGGACCGCCTTCAGGACCACCACCTGCAGTGGATGGCCCGCCTCGACGCCATGGAAGAGGTCGACGACCACCTCCTGGTCCACTCGGACGCCACCACCTACCTCGACTACGGCCGTTCCATCGAAGAGGTCAACGACACCGTCCGCGAGGCGCTCACACGCAACGACGCGGAGGAGGTCTGGGACCTGTTCCGCAAGTTCACCAAGCGGTTCTCCTTCCGCGACGAGGGCGGCGCCGACGCCGTGCGTTCACTGCTGGATACGTACGGCGGCACCCGGATCGTTCACGGCCACAGCCCCATCCCCTATCTGCTGGGCGAAGTCGGCTCCGAGGACGGCGAGGACGACACCCGTACCGCGGTCGAGGGACCGCACGTCTACGCGGACGGGCTGGCCATCGCGATGGACGGCGGCGTGACCATGGCCGGAAAGCTGCTGGTCCAGCAACTTCCGCTCGACGCCTGACCGTTCTTCCGGAGGGGTTTTCGGCGGCGGCGTCGGTACGGACCGGCACCCAATTTCTGGAAACCCCCTGTCACCGCCCACCGTCACCGCTCTACCATCGGCTTATCCGTAGCAGGCTCCCCTCCGTTTCTGCCCGACGGCTCGTTGGCATGCGAGCCCCAAGCCCTACGGAGCATCGGGGGATGCACATGAACAGCGTTCCGCAGCACCTGTCGAACGAGGACCGCCAAGAGTACGAGCGGATCCTCGACGAGGCGCTGCGCTCCGCACCACACCGCCCGGAACTGGCCGCTGTCGGACAGCGGCTCAACTCCGAACAACTGCGCACCATGGCACTCAACGCCACCGCCCTCATCACGGCGGCGGCCACGACCGAGTACCAGCACTACGTGAAGGTCCGCGAGGAACTGCGCCACCCGGCGCCCTCGGGCCCGTCGACGCCCGCCGAGCGCGAACCCGGCTCCCAGGAGCAGGGCACGGGCGCGGGGGGCCTCGCCGCCACCATGGGCGAGATGGCCGAGGCGACCGGTGCGGGGGCCGTCGCCGTCGTCGCCGTCCTGGCGCCGGTCCTGGCCGGCACCGCCGCAGCGATCTTCCTGCTGGTCGGCTACCTCCTGAAGATGCTCGACCCGGAGCAGACCTTCGCGCGGACCATGCTCACCACGGGATGGGTGTTCGGCGCCGTGACCGCGGTGGCGATCCTCGTCGCCGCGGTGGGGCTGCTGCTCACCGCCCTGCGCAACCGCCCCTCGGCCGAGTCCGGCTTCTACAGCGCACGCGACGAGGAGGTGGCCCGGGCCAGGGACGCCTGGCACGACGCCCTGCTGGAACGCGGCATCCTGCCCTTCCTGCGGGAGGCGCTCACCGAACCGGGCACGGCCGTGCTGCACCGCACGGGACCGGCCGCCCCGGGCAGCCGTATGCCGCACCTCGGCTACGGCCGTCCCGGGTTCACCAGTCCCGACGGCGGCCCCGAGGCGGGTCCTCGCCCGAGCTACTCCAGCCCGGACTACAGCAGCCCGGACTACGGCGGCCCGGAACACCGTCCCGAATAGCCACCGGCACGGGCGGGCAGCGCGTCAGAGGATGCCCGCCCGGCCGGCGGCAGTGATCCAGGACGGGAACTCGGAGAGCAGGCGGTCGTACAGCTCCGGGTCCGGTACGGTGCCGATGTCGTCGACGGCGAAGAAGCCGACATTGTCGACGCGACGGCCCGGCAGGGTGTCGAAACGCTCCAGCACCCCGTAGCTGGCGCGCCCGAGCCCCACGAACTGCCAGAAGACCGGCTCCTCCACGGCCTTGCGCAGCTCCCGCTCGATCTCGGCGTCGCGGTAGACGCCGCCGTCGGAGAAGAACAGCACCAGGGTCGGAACCGGTGCAGGGTTGTCCCGGACGAAGGCACGGACCTCGGCGATCACCTTCTGCTCCTCGTTCTGGATACCGACCGCCCGCATGTCCACCTGCTCGGGGTGCAGGCCCTTCTTCCTGCCCCGGCGGAACAGACTGATCTCCCCCACGCGTACGTGCAGCCGCAGCCATGCGGGCAGCTCGCCCAGACGCAGGTCGGGCAGCCGCGCCGGGTTGGAGGCGAAGGTCCATGCCTGCATCTCCCCGTCGTCGTCCAGCTGCGCGGCGACGGCGGCCATCCGCTCCACGACGTCCGCGACCACGCCCTTGGAGTAGAGGAGGGACATGGACCCGGAGGCGTCCAGTACGAGCACGACGCGCGCGGTGACGCCGGCCGCCCCGTGCTTGCTCAGGCTGACCGCCACCTGCTCCTTGCGCAGGGACAGCCGCTTGCGCATGTCCACGGGCAGCCGGTCCTCACCCTTGGTGAGACGGGGGCCGGTGGAGTCCGAGGACGGCGTCGGCGCTACGGGCGGCGCCGTGGGAGCCGGCGGTGGTACGGGTGCGGGTGGCGCGGGCGTCGGGGGAGCCGTTGCCGCAGGCGGTACGGCGGCCTGGGCATCCGGGGCGTCCGGGGCGGCAGTCTGCGGTGCGGCTGCCGCCGGGGGAGCGTCGTCCACGGAGATGCCGAAGTCGGTGGCCAGCCCCGCGAGTCCGGAGGCGTATCCCTGGCCGACCGCGCGGAACTTCCACTTCCCCTGGCGCCGGTACAGCTCGCCGCCCACCAACGCGGTCTCCGTCCCTGCCGTCATGTCGAACCTGGCCAGCTCGGTGCCGGCCCCGGCGTCCAGCAACCGCAGCGACAGCCCCGGAACCCGGCCGAACGTCCCGCCGTCCGCCGAGGCGCACAGGGCGATGCGTTCGACGGCCGGTTCCACCGAGTGCAGGTCCACCTCGACGGCGTCGGTCGTGACACCCGCGTCCGCACCGGGAGCACCCCGCTTGCCCAGGTGCCGCACCGCGCCGGACGTGTGACGGGGCTGGTTGTAGAAGACGAAGTCAGCGTCGTCCCGCACCCGTCCGGCCGAGGTGAGCAGCAGCGCGGAGGCGTCGACCTCGGGGACACCCGGCCCGGCGGACCAGACGAGTTCGACGCGCACCGCGGGGAAGTCGACGGCGACGTTGGCACCCTTGCTGAGGGAGGTGGCTGTCATGCGCCCAGTCTGCCGAGCGGGACCCCCCGGCGGGGAGAGGGCGGCCCCCACGGCCTGTCCCCTCCCCTCCTCACTCCAGTCCGCTCAGTCCGCTCAGTCCGCGATCGGCAAGTACACGCGGTTGCCCGCCGCCGCGAATTCCTGCGACTTCTGCGCCATGCCCTCCTCGATCTCGGCCTTGCTTCCCCCGTGCTCCCGGCGAATGTCCTGCGAGATCTTCATGGAGCAGAACTTGGGCCCGCACATGGAGCAGAAGTGGGCCGTCTTCGCGGGCTCGGCCGGCAGGGTCTCGTCGTGGAACTCCCGTGCCGTGTCCGGGTCGAGGGCCAGGTTGAACTGGTCCTCCCACCGGAACTCGAACCGGGCGTCGGACAGCGCGTCGTCCCACTCCTGTGCACCTGGGTGACCCTTGGCGAGGTCGGCGGCATGGGCGGCGATCTTGTAGGTGATGACGCCGGTCTTGACGTCGTCACGGTTGGGCAGGCCCAGGTGTTCCTTGGGCGTGACGTAGCAGAGCATGGCCGTGCCCCACCAGGCGATCATCGCGGCACCGATGCCGGAGGTGATGTGGTCGTACGCTGGCGCGACGTCCGTCGTCAGCGGGCCGAGCGTATAGAATGGAGCTTCATCGCAGATCTCCTGCTGAAGGTCGATGTTCTCCTTGATCTTGTGCATCGGGACATGTCCCGGGCCCTCGATCATGGTCTGTACGTTCAAACGCTTGGCGATCCGGTTGAGTTCCCCGAGTGTGCGCAATTCGGCGAACTGCGCCTCGTCGTTGGCGTCCGCGATCGAGCCCGGGCGCAGGCCGTCGCCGAGGGAGTACGTGACGTCGTAGGCGGCGAGGATCTCGCAGAGTTCCTCGAAGTTCTCGTACAGGAACGACTCCTTGTGGTGCGCCAGGCACCACGCCGCCATGATCGAGCCGCCGCGCGAGACGATGCCGGTCTTGCGGTTCGCGGTCAGCGGCACGTACGCCAGGCGAACGCCCGCGTGGACCGTCATGTAGTCCACGCCCTGCTCGGCCTGTTCGATGACCGTGTCCTTGTAGATCTCCCAGGTCAGCTCCTCGGCCCGGCCGTCGACCTTCTCCAGGGCCTGGTAGAGCGGGACGGTCCCGATGGGGACGGGGGAGTTGCGCAGCACCCACTCGCGGGTCGTGTGGATGTTGCGGCCGGTGGAGAGGTCCATGACCGTGTCGGCGCCCCACCGGGTCGCCCAGGTCATCTTGTCGACCTCCTCCTCGATGGAGGACGTCACCGCCGAGTTGCCGATGTTGGCGTTGACCTTCACCAGGAACCGCTTGCCGATGATCATCGGCTCGATTTCGGGGTGGTTGACGTTGGCGGGCAGTACCGCACGTCCCGCCGCGATCTCCTCGCGGACCACTTCCGGCGAGACGTTCTCCCGGATGGCCACGTACTCCATCTCCGGGGTGATCTCGCCGCGGCGTGCGTACGCGAGTTGCGTCACCGCGGTGCCGTCCCGCCCCCTGCGCGGTTGGCGCGGCCGTCCGGGGAAGACGGCGTCGAGGTTGCGCAGGCCGCCGCGCGGCGAGGTGTGCTTGAGTCCGTCGTCCTCGGGGCGGACGGGACGGCCCGCGTACTCCGCGGTGTCCCCGCGGGCGATGATCCAGTTCTCCCGCAGCGGCGCGAGTCCCCTGCGGACGTCGGTGTCGACGAGCGGATCGGTGTACGGGCCCGACGTGTCGTACAGCGTGACGGACTGCCCGTTGGTGAGGTGCACCTGACGGACCGGCACCCGCAGATCGGGGCGCGAGCCCTCGACGTACGCCTTGTGCCAGCCGATGGACTTCCCGGCCTCCGCGGTCTCCTCCTGGGCGGAGTTCTGCGTGGAGGCAGGCGTGCGTGCGTCCTTGATGGTCATGAGACCTACTCCCTACGCCGGCATTACCCGGTAACAGGTTCGGCGGTCGACGCAGCGGATTCCGTCTGTCGACGCTTCGTGGGATACGTCACTCGACTTCGGTGACGTTTCCCGTGAAACATCGCTGGGACGGAGGTCAGCGCCCTCTCAGCCCGGTGCTCCGAGCTCCCGCGTGTACAAAGGTGGCTCCACGCTAGCGCCCATTCGGGCGCGGTGAACAGAGGGCCCCCCTCGTTCTTGCGATGATCGGGCGGTGACCACACCGCAGCATCCCCCCTTTCCGCCGCACGAGCCCCACCGCGGACCGGACGCCGAAGAGGGCGACAGCCGTGCAGCCGGCCGCGCCCCCGTCGGCGCTCACGACGCGCACGAAGGCAGACAGGATGCGGGCCACGGACACGGGCCGGGCCAGGCGGGGCACGGACACGGTGGCGGCGGGCAAGGTGGCGGCGGGCAAGGTGCGGGCGGCGGGCACGGACACTCCCACAGCCACGGCCCGGCGGCGCCCGTCTCCCGGCATCTGCGCAAGGTCATCGCCGCGATCCTGATCCCCTTCGCCGCGGCGGTGGTGGTCGGGCTCGCGGTGCTGTGGCCGGGCGGTGCGCCGCCGCACGAGCGCACCGGGGTCGGCTTCGACCGGCAGACCCAGCAGGCCACCGTCACCAAGGTGGTCGAGCTGAGCTGTCAGTCGGTCAACGCCTCGGGCGGTACTCCGACCGGCGACACGTCCACCGCCGAGGGTTCCTCCGCGGTGCAGCAGGCGAACGGCGACTGCAAGCGGGCGACGATCCGCGTCGACACCGGCGAGGGCAAGGGCCGTACGTTCACCGAGATCGTGCAGCCGGACCAGTCACGGCAGTTGCACGAGGGCCAGAAGGTCGTGGTCGCCTACGAGCCGTCCGCGCCCGAGGACCTGCAGTACTCGGTGACCGACATCAACCGCCGACTCCCCCTGGCCCTGCTCGCCGGCATCTTCGCCCTCGCCGTCGTGGTCGTCGGACGGCTGCGCGGCCTCATGGCGCTGGTCTCGCTGGCCATCAGCTTCCTGCTGCTGAACTTCTTCATCCTGCCCGCGATCCTTCAGGGCTCGAACCCACTGGTCGTCGCGGTGGTCGGGTCCAGCGCCATCATGCTGATCGCCTTGTACCTGTGCCACGGGCTGTCGGCCCGTACGTCCGTGGCGGTGCTGGGCACCCTGATCTCGTTGTTGCTGATCGGTCTCCTCGGATCGCTGTTCATCGGCTGGGCCGCGCTCACCGGCAACACGGACGACAACACCGGTCTCATCCACGGCCTGTATCCGTCGATCGACATGAGCGGCCTGCTGCTCGCCGGGGTCATCATCGGTTCGCTCGGTGTCCTCGACGACGTGACGGTCACCCAGACGTCGGCGGTCTGGGAACTGCACGAGGCCAACCCGACGATGGGCCGGCGCGGGCTGTACCGCGCGGGCATCCGCATCGGTCGCGACCACATCGCCTCGGTCGTCAACACTCTCGTCCTCGCCTACGCGGGCGCCGCGCTGCCCCTGCTGCTGCTGTTCTCGATCGCGCAGAGCGGTGTGGGGACGGTCGCCAACAGCGAGTTGGTCGCGGAGGAGATCGTGCGGACGCTGGTCGGCTCGATCGGCCTGGTGGCGTCCGTGCCGGTCACCACCGCCCTGGCTGCTCTGGTCGTGGCGGCGGACCGGCCCGCCGACCGGCCGGCCCAGGCCGCGGGGGCGGCGCCGGGGACGGGCGCGACAGCGCCGGCACGTGGCGGGCGGGGCCGTCGCCGCAAGCGCTGACGCGCCCGGCGAAGCGTTACGGCACCGCCGCAGGGCTGCCGTAACGGTTCACCCTGCGCTCTGTTCCTCCGCCAGGATGCGGTCCAGGGCCTCGTCGAGGTGGGTGTCGAAGTCGGCGAGCGCACCCTCCTGGCCCAGTGGCACCAGCTTGTCGGTGCGGTCGAGGAAGGCGACCAGAGGTGCCGCGGAGGAGCGGAACAGCGCCTGGTCGCCGCCGACCTGAAGGCGGATCAGCACCTCGGCGAGCGGTTCCGGATCGACCGGTGCGATGCGCACGTCCCCGTCGCCGCACGGCCGGCCCACCCCGTCGACCAGCAACTCCCGGCCGAAGGCCCAGGTCACCGGCGCGTCCCCGGGCAGATGGAAGGTCAGGCGCACGGCATAGGGATCACGGGTCTCGTAGCGCAGCTCCACCGGAATGCGGAAAGAGAGCTCCTCGGACACGAGAAAGCTCATCATGACCTCTGCCTGTACGGACTCGCCCATCGCCTACCCCGTCATTCGCCGTCGACTGGCCGGGAATCAAACCTCTAACACTGGTGGCATCTTGCTCAACGTACACACCAGATCACAAGGAGTGAGTTTTCAGATACTGATAGAGATCGCGAGCGACCCCAGAAGCCGCCCCACCTCGTTCTGCAACCGCTGCGCCGCGGGCAGCACCCGGTCCGCCTGATGAAGCGGCAGGGAGATGGCCATCGTCGCGGCCGTGGTGCCGACGGTGATCGGGATCGCCGCGCAGACCGTCCCCAGGGCGTACTCCTGGCGCTCGGTCACCGGCGTCATCCGCCGCGTGCGTTCCAGCCGTTTCAGCAGACTGTGTCCGTCACGCACCGTGTACGGCGTGAGCGGCCGCACGGGGTAGCGGTCCAGGTGGTCGCGGCGGGCGTCCTCGTCGAGCTGGGACAGCAGGCACTGCCCGATGGCGTGCGCGTGCCCGGTCTCGCGGAAGTCCGCCCACTCCTCGACCGCCGGATTGCCCGGGGTGTCGGAGACGCACATGATCTCGATCTCGCCGTCCCGGTACATGGCGTAGTACACGGGGACACCGATCGCGTCCCGCCAGCGCGCCAGTGTGTCGACCACCGTGCTGCGACGTTTCTGCTCGGCCCCACTGCTGCTCAGCTGCTCGGCGGCGTCACCGAGGAAGAACAGCCCCTTCTCCCGGCGCAGGTAGCCCTCGTGGACCAGGGTGCGCAGCAGGTGGTACGCCGTGGGCAGTGCCAGCCGTGTCTCGCGGGCCAGTTGCTTGGCGGGGGCGCCGTACTCGTGCTCGGCGACGCACTCGAGGAGACGCATCGCCCGCTGTACGGAGCCGATGAGCGTCGCGGAAGGCGGGTCGGCGGAGGGTGGCGCTGGGGGTGTCCGAGGCGTCGGGCAGGGCTGCACGGGAAGGGTGTGCAGCGGGGCGAATGCGGTGTCAGCCGTGGCCAAGGGTCACTCCCGGAACGCGAGGGGCAGCCCGTGCGGGGAACACGGGTGGGGGTGTACGCCGTTCGCGAGGTCGCCCCCGCGTGGAGTTCCGGACTCTAACCGCCGGTCACCGCTCGCCGACGGCCCGTCCGGGAAACTTCCCCCGCCCGAGGGAACCGGTGGTTCCTGTTACCGCCACCGGTGTCCCTCTGCTCTCACCAGTCGCTGCGCGACGACGAGCTCGACATGAACTTGCGTACGACGTAGATCAGTCCGCCGACGAGCGCGACGAAGACCAGCAGCTTGAACAGCAGTCCGATCACGAACCCGACCACGCTGGCGATCAGCCCGCCGAACACGACCAGAGCGATGACCGGCACCGCGATCCACTTCACCCACCACGGCAGTCCCGTGAAGATCTCTCGCATCGCCCTCGTCCTTACCTCTCCGCCCGTCCGAGTGCCGGGCCCTTCGTCGGCCCGGTCGCCCGCTGGGAATCCTCTGATGTCCTGCACTCGATGCTAGAGCCGCGAGGGTCCCGGCAGGGCCCTCGCATCCCTTGTCTCCCCCTGACCGATCCCCTAGGGAACCCCGGGGGTCGGGCTCAGCTCTCCGGTGGAGAGAACATCACCAGAACCCGCAGGTCCTCGGCGATGTGGTGGAACTTGTGGGCGACCCCCGCCGGCACGTAGACCACGCTGCCGCGGGCGACCTGGGTGGTCTCCATGCCCACGGTGATCGCGGCCCGCCCGCTCACCACGAAGTACACCTCGTCCTGCGCGTGCGGCTTCTGCGGGTCGGTCGTTCCCGCGTCGAGGGCGTACAGACCGACCGACATGTTCCGCTCCCGCAGGAACTGCAGGTAGGCACCATCGTTGGCGGCGCGCTCCGCCTCCAGTTCGTCCAGCCGGAATGCCTTCATCGCCTCGTCCGCCCCTGCCTCACCGTTCGTGTCCGACCGCGTCTGCCACGATCAGACACATGAAGAATTTCCTAGTCAAGACGATCGCCAACGCTGGCGCCCTCGCCGTCGCCGTGTGGCTGCTCGACAAGATCACCCTCACCGGGGGCAGCACCGGGGAGAAGGTCGTCACACTGATCGTGGTCGCCCTGGTCTTCGGCCTGGTCAACATGCTGGTGAAGCCGATCGTGCAGGTGCTGACCTTCCCGCTGTTCATCCTGACCCTCGGCCTGTTCACGCTGGTGGTCAACGCGCTGATGCTGTTGCTCACGTCGTGGGTGGCCGACAAGCTCGATCTGAGTTTCCACGTCGACGGGTTCTGGACCGCCGTTCTGGGCGGACTGATCATCTCGATCGTCTCCTGGGCCCTCAACGCGTTTCTGCCCGACGGGGACTGATCGCGATGACCTACCGCGTCTGCTTCGTGTGCACGGGCAACATCTGCCGCTCCCCGATGGCCGAGGCCGTCTTCCACGCGCGCGTGGCGGACGCCGGGCTCGACGACCGGGTCGAGGCCGACAGCGCCGGCACCGGCGGCTGGCACGAGGGCGAGGGCGCCGACCCGCGCACCGTGGCCGTCCTCGCGGAGAACGGCTACGAACTCGATCACCGGGCCCGCCGGTTCCGGCAGTCCTGGTTCTCCCGCCTCGACCTCGTCATCGCCCTCGACGCCGGGCACCTGCGGGCCCTGCGACGGCTCGCGCCCACGGAGCAGGACGCGGCCAAGGTCCGCCTGCTGCGGTCGTACGACCCCGCCGCCGACAGCGGTGACCTGGACGTCCCGGACCCGTACTACGGGGGCGTGGACGGCTTCGAGGAGTGCCTTGAGATGGTCAAGGCGGCGAGCACCGGACTGCTCGCCGCGGTACGAGAGCAAGTGGAAGGACGGGCGGCATGAGCGATTCCGCTACGAACGACAGAGCAGGTACGGGCACGGGGAGACCCGCTTCCGGCCCCGGTGACGGCACGCGCGCGGTACGCGCCGGGCTGCCCGAACCCGTCAAGCACGAGCCGACCCTGCCCGGCCCCGTGTTCGCCGCCCACTTCCACCTGCCGGGCGACCCGACCGGTCCGTACACCTACGGCCGTGACGAGAACCCGACCTGGACCCACCTCGAGCGCGCCATCGGCGAGCTGGAGGACCCCGGGCGCACCGGCGTCGAGACGCTCGTGTTCGCCTCGGGCATGGCCGCGATCTCCTCGGTGCTCTTCTCCCAGCTGCGGGCCGGGGACACGGCCGTCCTGCCCGACGACGGCTACCAGGCGCTCCCGCTGGTCCGCGCGCAGCTGGAGGCCTACGGCATCGAGGTGCGCACCGCGCCGACCGGCGGGGACGCCCAGCTCGACGTCCTGGACGGGGCGAAGCTGCTGTGGATCGAGACGCCGTCGAACCCGGGGCTCGACGTGTGCGACGTACGCCGGCTCGTCGAGGCGGCACACGCGCGCGGGGCCCTGGTCGCCGTCGACAACACCCTCGCCACGCCGCTCGGGCAGCGCCCGTTGGAGCTGGGCGCCGACTTCTCGGTGGCCAGCGGCACCAAGCAGCTCACCGGCCACGGCGACGTCCTCCTGGGCTACGTGGCCGGCCGTGACGCCGGGGCGATGACGGCCGTACGGCGATGGCGCAAGATCGTCGGAGCGATTCCCGGCCCGATGGAGGCCTGGCTCGCGCACCGCTCGATCGCCACGCTCCAGCTACGGGTGGACCGGCAGGACGCCACCGCCCTCAAGGTCGCCGAGGCGCTGCGGACACGGCCCGAGATCACCGGGCTGCGGTATCCGGGGCTGCCCGGCGACCCCTCGCACAAGATCGCTTCGCAGCAGATGCTGCGCTACGGGTGTGTCGTGTCCTTCACGCTGTCCACGCGCGCGCGTGCCGATCGTTTCCTCGATGCGCTGCGCCTGGTGGAGGGCGCGACGAGCTTCGGCGGAGTGCGTTCCACCGCCGAGCGGCGCGGACGGTGGGGCGGGGACGCGGTGCCGGAGGGCTTCGTGCGGCTTTCGGTGGGCGCGGAGGATCCCGACGACCTGGTGGCCGATCTGCTGCGGGCGCTGGACGAATCGGCGGGCTGACGCCGCCGCGCAGCCCCTTCGTACCCTCACCGGCCGGGCCCGGCCGGGTGCGACGGACGGTCCGAGCCTCCCCCCTCGTGGCTCGGACCGTCCTCCGGTTCCCCGCGCGAAGAACCGCGCGACCAAGGCTAGTTGACTGTGTGTCAGTGTCCAATCACAGTAGCGACAGCGACCTATCGACATATTTATAGTTGGGTCCGCCGGGGGCTGGAGAAGAGCAGAAGAGGGGACGGGCTTTCCGTGGATCTGGCCTTGCTGCGCACCTTCGTCACCGTGCACCGGGCCGGTTCCTTCACCCGCGCGGCCGCCCTGCTCGGCCTCTCCCAGCCCGCCGTCACCTCGCAGATCCGTACGCTGGAACGCCAGCTCGGCCGCCCGCTGTTCCTTCGGCAGGCCCGCGGCGTGACCCCGACGACCATCGGCGACGAACTCGCCCACAAGGCCGCACCGCATCTGGACGCCCTGGTGGAGGTCGCCGAGACCGGGCTGGAGGACGACTCCTCCCTGCGCACCCTGCACCTGGCCGGACCGCCCGAGTTCACTGCCGAACGGGCGCTGCCCGCGCTCACCGAGCTCACCGGCGAGGACGGACAGGTCTTCGCCCTGCGCGCCTCGTTCGGGAACGCCGAGGAAACCCTGGAGGGCCTGGCCGCCGGGCATCACGATCTGGCCATCGGCACGGCCCGTCCCCGCGGCGCACTCCTTACGGCGACTGCGCTCTGCGACGAGGAACACGTTCTGGTCGCCGCGCCCGACTGGGCGGAGCGCGCCGGTGTCGAAAAGCTGGACAGCGCCGACGCGCCCGCTCTGGAAGACGTCCCCGTGGTCGAGGTGCACGAATCGCTGCCCTTCGTGGCCCGCTACTGGGCCTCCGTCTTCGATGCCCGCCCGGCCGCCCCGGGCACAGTCGTCGCTCCCGACCTGCGTGCGGTTCTCGCCTGCACGGTCGCGGGCGCCGGACTCGCCGTGCTGCCCCGCTATCTGTGCGCGGAGGCGCTGGAACACGGCGACATCGTCGCCCTGCATGATCCGCCGGTGCCGCCGTTGCGGACGTATTTCCTGGTGGTGCGTACCGGCACGTTGGCGATGCCGCACATCGCCCGGGCCCACGAGTGGCTGCTGCGCGCGGCCGCCGACTGGAACTGAGCCGGTGGACTCGCGAACCGGGGGTGCGTCGCGATGTTTCACGTGGAACCAGCCGGGCCACATTTCTCCCATGACCGTCCGACCCGTGGTCAAGCGCACCGCACGCGCCGTTCTGCTGGACGGCGACCACCTGATCCTGATCAAGCGGACCAAGCCCGGCGTCGACCCCTACTGGGTAACTCCCGGAGGCGGGGTCGAGGCGGACGACACCACCGTTGTGGACGCCCTGCACCGCGAGGTGTACGAGGAACTCGGCGCCAAGATCAGCGATGTGGTGCCCTGCTTCGTGGACACGGTGGAGCACATCGGCGAGGACGGTGGCGCGACCGGCGTGAAGGTGCAGCACTTCTTCGTCTGCCACCTGGAATCCATGGACCCGTCCCTGCGGCACGGCCCCGAGGTCGACGAGCCCGCCGGTGAGTACGAGATCGTCAGGGTGCCGTTCACCCGGGTCGGGATCGCCTCCGTCCACCTCGTGCCGCTGTCACTGCGGCACTATCTGGACGGCAACATCGAGGGAGTGCGTGCCATGCACGCACCCGACCTCGGCTGAGCCGCGCAGTCACGACATGGCCAAAAGGTTGCCCGTTCCACCGGAAACAGGTGGACGCGGACGGCCGCTGTCGGACAGCCTGACCTGCGTGCCGACACCTTCCCTCGCCTCTGCGCCGATCCGCCGTCTGACGCTCCGCGATCTCACCGCCTGCGCCGACCTGTCCGAGGACCGGGGGTGGCCGCGCGAGGAGCACAAGTGGGGGTTCCTCCTCACAGCCGGAAAGGGGTACGGCATCGACGACCCCGGCGGCGGTCTCGTGGCCGCCTGCACCGTCACCGAGTACGGACCACAGGAGCGTCCGGCGCTCGCCGCCATCGGCATGGTGCTGGTGGCCGAGCGGTACGCGCGAAAGGGCGTCGGACGCCGGCTGATGCGCCACGTCGTGTCCGCCCTGGGCACCACCCCCCTGACGCTGCACTCGACTCCGTACGGCCGCCCGCTCTACGAGGAGCTCGGCTTCAAGGTGACGGGCGGCGCGGAGATGGTGCGCGGGCGTTTCGCTCCGGGCGGGCCGGAACCGAGGACCGTCACTCGCGCGGCCACCGCCGAGGACCTCACCACGATCCTCCGCCTCGACGAGGAGGTGTTCGGCGCGGATCGCACCCCCATCGTCACGCGGCTGCCCGCCTTCGCCGACCAGCTCCGTGTCGCCGAGGAGGACGGTCGGATCATCGGGTACGCCGCGGCCTGGCCGAACATGGACACCCACGTCGTGGGCCCGCTGATCGCCCGGGGCACCGAGACGGCCAAGGCACTGATCGGCTCCCTCGCCGCCCGCACCGGCCGACCGCTGCGCACGGACATCGACGTACGGCACGAGGAACTGCTGTCGTGGGTGAAGGAGCGCGGCCTCGCGGCGGTCGCTCCCAACGCGGTCATGACGTACGGGATCACCGAGCTTCCAGGGGACTGGACCCGGAGGTTCGCGCCACTGACGGTGGCCGCGGGCTGACTGCGGCGGTACGACCTGCGCCACGACGAAGCCGGCCCCCGGGGGCTCCTGGAACCAGCGGTCGGACGAACGGCGGCTGCCGTCAGAGGAGGGTCTTCACGGCGGTCGAGGCGAAGGCGTGGTCCTGCTCGGGCGCGCCACCGCCCACCCCGATCGCGCCGATCAGCCGACCCTCGCGATGCACGGGCACGCCGCCCGCGATGAACAGCAGCGGCCGGTCGAGTGCCGTGGGCAGGGTGTGGAAGAGCCCTCCTGGCTGAACGGCGTCGACCAGGTCGGCCGTGGGGGCGTTCAGCTGGAGCGCCGTGTAGGCCTTGCGCGTGCTGGTCTCCCCGGAGATCAGCACGGCACGGTCGTCCCGCCGGAAGGCGAGCAGGTGGCCGCCGGCGTCGAGAACCGTGACGCTGACGGTGACGCCGGCGGCCTCGGCGGCGTGGCGGGCGACGGCGACGAGGGCTTCGGCGTCCTGGATCGTCAGCGGGGCGAGGGCGGTGGCGCTCATGGATGTTTCTCCTTGGTCGGTGCGGTTGGTGCGGTTGGTGCGGTTGGTGCGGTGCCCCGGTGGTCGTCGAGGCGGAATCGGCCGTGGTGCGCAAGGACGGCCCTGGCCCCGCGACCCCACGGCCGGGGTCGTTCAGCGGTGGACGGCGGCGGCTCGCTGCTCGGCGGGCACGGAACCCGCGACGACCGGCCCGGGAGCGCCGTCGCGCCGTTCCAGGGCGGCCGAGACGAGGGCGAGGACGAGGGCGGCCGCGGCGAGCGCGGCGCCGACCCAGTTCGGGGCGGTGTAGCCGAAGCCGGCGGCGATGACGACGCCGCCGAGCCAGGCGGAGAGCGCGTTGCCGAGGTTGAAGGCGCCGATGTTCACGGCCGAGGCCAGCGTCGGGGCGCCGTGCGCGTGGTCCAGGACGCGCTTTTGCAGCGGCGGGACGGTGGCGAAGCCCAGGGCACCGATCAGGACGACGGTCACGGCCGCCGCGATCTTGTTGTGCGCGGTGAGCGTGAAGAGGGCGAGTACGACGGACAGCGCGCCCAGGGAGATGTACAGCATGGGCATCAGGGCGCGGTCGGCGAACCTGCCGCCGACGAGGTTGCCGCCGACCATGCCGAGGCCGAAGAGGACCAGCAGCCAGGTGACCGAGCCATCGGCGAAGCCCGCGACATGGGTCATCATCGGCGCGATGTAGGTGATGGCGGCGAAGACTCCGCCGAAGCCGAGAACGGTCATGGCCATCGCCAGCAGGACCTGGGCGTTCTTGAACGCGGCCAGCTCGTGGCGCAGCCGCACGCCCTCTGCCCTGGGCACATCGGGGACCAGCTTGGCGACACCGGCCAGGCCGACGACGCCGAGCGCGGCGACGACGGCGAAGGTGAACCGCCAGCCGACGGACTGCCCGATCAGCGTCCCCAGCGGGACGCCGACGACATTGGCGACGGTCAGCCCGGTGAACATCATCGCGATCGCGCCGGCCTTCTTGTGCGGAGCGACCAGGTCTGCCGCGACGACCGATCCGATACCGAAGAAGGCGCCATGGGCCAGCGAGGCGACCACGCGGCCGATCAGCATGACGGAGAAGGCGGGGGCGAGGGCGGAGAGCAGATTGCCGACGATGAACAGGCCCATCAGCAGCATCAGCATCCGCTTGCGCGGGACCCTCGTGCCGAGCACGGTCATCAGCGGGGCGCCGAACATCACGCCGAGCGCGTATCCGGTCACCAGGAATCCGGCGGTGGGGATGGAGACCCCGTAGTCGCTCGCGACCTCGGGCAGCAAGCCCATGATCACGAACTCGGTCGTTCCGATCCCGAAGGCCCCGATCGCGAGGGCCAGAAGCGCGAGAGGCATGGAGGAGTGCACCTTCCAGATGATTGCAGGAGCGCTTTGCGTGCGTTCACAATAGTTGCACACGCGGGCTATATGCAACCGCCGACAATTGCGCCCCTGGTCTATCCTGGTCTCAGCCGCTCCGGGACGGAGGAACACATGACAGCGACGGATCCCGCGCTCACCGCCCTCTCCCAGGGCTGGTGCGCCCTCTCCCTGCTGCACGGGAGGATCGAGGCTCACATCGAGCGAGCCCTGCAGGCCGGGCACGACCTGAGCGTGCGCGAGTACTCCCTGCTCGACGTGCTCAGCCGTCAGCACGACGGCGACGGGGGTCACCTGCAGATGAAGCAGGTCGCCGACGCCGTCGTCCTCAGTCAGAGCGCGACCACCCGCCTGGTCACCCGGCTCGAGGACCGGGGCCTGCTCGAGCGCTACTTGTGCCCCACCGACCGGCGCGGCATCTACACCAACGTCACCGCGGCGGGTCTGAAGCTGCTGGACGACGCACGGCCGACCAATGACGCCGCCCTGCGCGAGGCCCTCGACGAGGCGGCCACCAACCCCGACCTGGCCCCGCTGGTCCGGGCGGTGGAGACCCTCAAGGCGCCGGTGCCCGCCTGACCGGTCTTAGAGTGCGGTCATGGGAGATCTCGAAATACGACCCACCGCCGCCGACGACATCCCAGCGATTGTCGCGATGCTCGCAGACGATCCGCTGGGCGCTCAGCGCGAGTCACCGGACGACCTGGGCCCCTACCTGACCGCGTTCGAACGGCTCAGCACCGATCCGAACCAGCATCTCGTCGTGGCCGTCCGCGACGGCCGGGTCGTCGGCACACTCCAGCTGACGATCGTCCCCGGCCTGTCCAGGCGCGGCGCCACCCGTTCGATCATCGAAGGCGTACGCATCCACGGCGACGAGCGCGGCAGCGGACTGGGCACACAGCTCATCGAATGGGCGATCGACGAGTCCCGGCGACAGGGCTGCCACCTGGTGCAGCTCACCTCCGACAAGACCCGCACCGACGCCCACCGCTTCTACGAGCGCCTGGGCTTCTCGGCCTCGCACACGGGCTTCAAGCTCCAGCTCTGAGCGAACGCTCCCATCACACCCTCAACGGTGCGCGGCCCTGTTTCACGTGAAACAGGGCCGCACCGGGTGCCGACGGCTGCTAGCCGATCCCCCGCCATCCCTCCGGGTCCACTCCGCCCGGTACAGAAGCCTTCTCGTCATACGGCTGGCGCGTGAAGACGAACGACCCGAGGTCCAGATGACTCACGGTCCCGTCCCCTCGCCTCACCGCTCGCAGCAACTCCCCCGCGTAGTAGCCCTCCAGCCCCGTCCAGCTACCGTCACCGTTCACCCGGAAGCGCGAGCGGCGACCCTGACCGGACAGCGGCTCCAGCGAGACTCCCCCGTCGGAGGTCAGCCGCAGGGCGAAGGCGTGCGTCCCCCAGTACCACTGCCCCGCCAACTCCAGCACGGAGGAGTCGACTTCCCGCAGCGGGCGCCACGGTTCCGGCATCCTCGGTTCCGCCTCCGCGACGATGCGCACAAGGTCGGCTCCGACCCCGGCGAGCAGTGGCCCGGAGGTGCAGTTGGTCAGGATCACCGCGGCCACGTCGTCGTCCGCGGCGATGGTGAGGTTGGCCAGGAAACCCGGCAGTGAGCCGGAGTGCCCCACGAGCAGCCGCCCCTCCCGGTGCTGGATCTGGAGCCCCAGGCCGTAGGCGGCGCCGTCCACGACATCGGCGGACTCGGCCGGCGCGGCGGGCTCCCGCATCTCCCGCACCGTCTCCGCGTCGAGGACCCGGTCGTCGCCCCTCGCCAGGAAGACGGCGAACCGTGCCAGATCCCCGGTGGTGGACCAGAGCTGCCCGGCCGGCGCCATCAGCCCGAGGTCCTCGGCGGGCTCGGGCAGCATCACATCGGCCCACGGATGCACCGCCCAGCCACCGGCGTGCGGCGCGCTCGGTCGGGTACTCGTACGGTCCAGTCCCAGCGGCTCCAGCACCTCCCGTCGCAGCACGTCCTCCCACGCGGCGCCACGCAGCTTCTCGACCAGCGAGCCGAGCAGGGTGTAGCCGGGGTTCGAGTAGTGGTGCCGACGGCCCACCGGATGCCGGAGCGGCTGCTTGCCCAGCACGTCGGCAAGCTCGGGCCGCAGCGAGCCCGGTGTCCGCTCCCACCACGGCGCGGGCGACTCGGCGGCCAGCCCGCCCGAGTGCGCCAGCAGTTCGGCGATCGTGGCCTCCCCCGCCCCGGTACCCGGCAGATGCTTCTCCAGCGGATCCCCGAGGTCGAGCACGCCCTCGTCGCGCAGTCGCAGGACGAGAGCGGCGGTGAACGTCTTGGTGATCGAGCCGATCCGGTACTGCACGTTCTCGTCCGGGCCGTGACCGTCGACCGACGTCCGTGCACCGTGCCACACGGCCCGCCCGCCCCGGACCACCGCCGCGACCAGTGACGGCGTACGCCCTTCGGCCTGGGCCACGGCGATCCGGTGCGACAGTGCCCGGCGGGTGGAAGGAAGCAGCTCTTCCTGAGGTGTCGTCATGCACCCAGTCCATCGGCCAGGACACCGCACGTCGAACCGATTTCCCCGTGCCGGGGGATCAGGTCTGCGCCATGTCCACGAAACGCGAGTAGTGGCCCTGGAACGCGACCGTGATCGTCGCCGTCGGACCGTTACGGTGCTTGGCCACGATCAGGTCCGCCTCGCCCGCGCGCGGCGACTCCTTCTCGTAGGCGTCCTCGCGGTGCAGCAGGATGACCATGTCGGCATCCTGCTCGATCGAACCGGACTCACGCAGGTCGGAGACCATGGGCTTCTTGTCGGTGCGCTGCTCGGGACCACGGTTCAGCTGGGAGAGCGCGATGACGGGGACCTCCAGCTCCTTCGCCAGGAGCTTGAGGTTGCGGGACATGTCCGAGACCTCCTGCTGCCGGCTCTCGGCGCGCTTGGATCCGCCGGACTGCATCAGCTGGAGGTAGTCGATGACGACCAGCTTGAGGTCGTTGCGCTGCTTGAGGCGACGGCACTTGGCGCGGATCTCCATCATCGACAGGTTCGGGGAGTCGTCGATGTAGAGCGGGGCCGCCGACACGTCGGGCATCCGACGGGCCAGGCGGGTCCAGTCGTCGTCCGTCATCGTGCCCGACCGCATGTGGTGCAGCGCGACGCGGGCCTCGGCGGACAGCAGGCGCATCGCGATCTCGTTGCGCCCCATTTCGAGAGAGAAGATGACGCTCGGCAGGTTGTTCTTGATCGAGGCGGCCCGCGCGAAGTCCAGCGCGAGCGTCGACTTGCCCATCGCGGGACGCGCGGCGATTACGATCATCTGACCGGGGTGCAGGCCGTTGGTCAGCGAATCGAAGTCCGTGAAACCCGTGGGCACACCGGTCATCTCGCCGCTGCGCGACCCGATCGCCTCGATCTCGTCGAGCGCGCCCTCCATGATGTCGCCGAGCGGTAGATAGTCCTCGCTGGTGCGCTGCTCGGTGACGGCGTAAATCTCGGCCTGGGCGCGGTTGACGATCTCGTCGACGTCGTCGTCGGCCGCGTATCCCATCTGCGTGATCCGTGTGCCGGCTTCCACCAGGCGGCGCAGGACCGCCCTCTCGTGCACGATCTCCGCGTAGTACGCGGCGTTCGCTGCCGTCGGCACGGTCTGGACGAGGGTGTGCAGATACGAGGCGCCGCCGATCTTGTTGATCTCACCGCGCTTGGTGAGTTCGGCGGCGATCGTGATGGGGTCGGCCGGCTCGCCCTTGGCATAGACGTCGAGGATGGCCTGGTAGACCGTCTCGTGGGCCGGTTTGTAGAAGTCGTGGCCCTTGAGGATCTCGACGACGTCAGCGATGGCGTCCTTGGACAGGAGCATCCCGCCGAGGACGGACTGCTCGGCATCCAGGTCCTGCGGCGGCACTCGTTCGAACGACGGGCCACCGCCGTCCCACGTGCCGTTGTCCGAGCCGCGCTCGTGCTGTTCGTCGCGGCTGCGGCCCCCCTCACCTCGGCGGCGGGAAGCAGGCAGACGATCGCTGGGGCCACTGTCGGCCCACGGGTCGTCCAAGGGCTCGGAAATGCTCACCGAGCCACCTCCTCCCGTCCGCCGAGCGGACCTCGCCGTGCCCCTCATTTCTACGGCACGGCACTGACAAATAAGACGCCCAACTCTGGTTCTGGCGCGTCGGTTTTGTGAGGGTTCACTGGCCGACGGACGGAGTGGGCGCCGGTCAACCGTAGGCCCGCGGGCACCGTCAGCCAATCTGGTTATCCACAGGCCATGTGGACGACGGGCCAGATGCTGTGGAGAACTCCGCGAAACCTGTGCACGACACGGTGGACAGCCCTGTGAACAAGCCGGCAGTGCAGCCCGAGAAGCGGCCCTGAGCTGCACCTTTGTCATCCACGGCCTGTGCAGAAGAAAAAGTTTTCCAGTCGGATCAAGATCGCTTCGAACCGTACCCAGAAGTACACGGGCCGAGACGGTACGTAAGGGTCGCTAAACCTTTGCATCTCTTACCTGTGGACGATTAGATTGGTGCTCATGACACAGGCCCCCGCGCGCTCTCGGACCGTCCGGCGTCGGCACGACCGAGAGATCGTCGCGCTGGCCGTGCCGGCTTTCGGCGCGCTCGTCGCCGAGCCCCTCTTTGTCCTGGCCGACAGTGCCATCGTCGGCCACCTCGGAACCGCTCAGCTCGCCGGACTCGGGATCGCCTCGGCCCTGCTCACCACGGCCGTCAGTGTCTTCGTCTTCCTCGCCTATGCCACCACGGCGGCCGTCTCCCGCCGTGTCGGTGCGGGAGACCTGCAATCAGCGATCCGCCAGGGCATGGACGGCATCTGGCTGGCCCTGCTGCTCGGCGCCGCCGTCATAGCGGTGGTCCTGCCCACCGCCCCCTCCCTCGTGGATGTCTTCGGCGCCTCCGAGACCGCGGCACCCTACGCGATCACCTATCTACGCATCTCCTCCCTCGGCATCCCGGCCATGCTCGTCGTGCTGGCCTCGACCGGTGTGCTGAGGGGACTGCAGAACACCCGGACCCCGCTCTACGTAGCCGTGGCCGGCTTCATCACCAACGCCGTCCTCAATGTCGTACTCGTCTACGGCGCCGGCCTCGGTATCGCGGGCTCCGCCTGGGGCACGGTCATCGCCCAGTGCGGCATGGCCGCCGTATACCTGTGGGTGGTCATCCGCGGGGCACGACGACACGGCGCCTCTCTGCGCCCGGACCTGGCCGGCATCAGGGCTTCCGCCCAGGCCGGCATGCCGCTGCTCGTGCGTACGCTCTCCCTGAGGGCGATCCTCATGATCACCACGGCCGTGGCGGCTCGCCTCGGCGACGCCGACATCGCCGCACATCAGATCGTCCTGTCGTTGTGGAGTCTGCTCGCCTTCGCTCTCGACGCCATCGCCATCGCCGGGCAGGCCATCATCGGGCGCTATCTGGGAGCCGGTGACGCCCAGGGTGCGCGCGACGCCTGCCGCAGGATGGTGGAGTGGGGCGTCGCGGTCGGCGTCGTACTCGGTCTGCTCGTGGTGTTGTCACGCCCGGCCTTCCTGCCCCTGTTCACCAGCGACTCCGCGGTCAAGGACACCGCGCTGCCCGCCCTGGTGATCGTGGCCATCGCCCAGCCGGTTTGCGGAGTGGTCTACGTCCTGGACGGTGTCCTCATGGGTGCGGGCGACGGTCCGTATCTTGCCTGGGCCATGCTGCTGACCCTGGCGGTCTTCACCCCCGCGGCGCTCCTCGTCCCCACACTCGGCGGTGGGCTAACCGCCCTGTGGGCGGCCATGACGCTGATGATGGCCATGCGCCTGGTGACGCTGTGGCTGCGCACCCGGTCGGGTCGCTGGATCGTCACCGGTGCTACCCGCTGACCGTTTCACGTGAAACACCGTGTTTCACGTGAAACACGTCTACGAGAACACGGCCGAGACGAACCCGGCCATGCACTGCGCCACGAAGAAGGGCCGCATCCCCCCGATGGGGAGATGCGGCCCTCTCATCGTCTCAACGCGAGCAGCGCTCAGGCCGCGACGACCTCGATGCTGACCTTGGCGTCAACCTCGGGGTGCAGACGCACGGACGTCTGGTGGGCGCCCAGGGTCTTGATCGGCGAGCCAAGCTCGATGCGGCGCTTGTCGACCTCGGGGCCACCGGCAGCCTTGATCGCCGAAGCGACGTCGGCCGGGGTGACGGAGCCGAAGAGACGACCGGCGTCGCCGGAGCGGACCGCCAGACGGACCTTCACACCCTCGAGCTGGGCCTTCACCTGGTTGGCCTGCTCGATGGTCTGGATCTCGTGGATCTTGCGAGCACGACGAATCTGCTCGACGTCCTTCTCGCCACCCTTGGTCCAGCGGATCGCGAACTTCCGCGGGATCAGGTAGTTGCGAGCGTAACCGTCCTTGACGTCGACGACGTCGCCCGCGGCACCGAGGCCGGAGACCTCGTGGGTGAGGATGATCTTCATGATTCGGTCACCCTTCCCTTATCGCGCGGTGGAGGTGTAGGGCAGCAGCGCCATCTCACGGCTGTTCTTCACGGCCGTGGCGACGTCACGCTGGTGCTGGGTGCAGTTGCCGGTCACGCGGCGGGCACGGATCTTGCCGCGGTCGGAAATGAACTTCCGCAGCATGTTCGTGTCCTTGTAGTCCACGTACGTGACCTTGTCCTTGCAGAATGCGCAGACCTTCTTCTTCGGCTTGCGCACAGGCGGCTTAGCCATGATGTTTCTCCTGTGTGATCAAGAAGTGTGGGTAGAGCCCGCCTAGAAGGGGGGCTCGTCCGAGTAGCCGCCACCGCCGCCAGAGCCGCCGGAGCCACCGGAGCCACCGCCCCAGCCGCCACCCTGGCCGCCGCCGCCCTGCTGGCCACCGGCGGGAGAGCCGGTCGCCCAGGGGTCGTCGGCCGGAGCGCCGCCGCCCTGCTGGCCGCCACCGGGGCCGCCGCCCCAGCCGCCGCCACCCTGGCCGCCACCGCCACCGCCGCCGTAACCACCCTGGCCACCGCGGCCCGAGGTCTTGGTGACCTTGGCCGTGGCGCTGCGGAGGCTGGCGCCGACCTCGTCGACGTCCAGCTCGTAGACCGTGCGCTTGACGCCCTCACGGTCCTCGTAGGACCGCTGCTTCAGCCGGCCCTGCACGATGACGCGCATGCCTCGCTGGAGCGACTCGGCGACGTTCTCCGCCGCCTGACGCCAGACCGAGCAGGTCAGGAAGAGGCTTTCGCCGTCCTTCCACTCGTTCGTCTGACGGTCGAAGGTGCGGGGAGTCGACGCGACACGGAACTTCGCGACGGCCGCACCGGACGGGGTGAAGCGCAGCTCGGGGTCGTCGACAAGATTGCCGATGACCGTGATGACGGTCTCGCCTGCCATGGGGGAACCTCTCGGCGGGTTTGCTGCTGGCTGCTTGTGCTGCTACTCGAATCCCGGGACCGACTGAGCGGAAGCTCAGTGCATCTCGGGACGGAGGACCTTGGTCCGGAGGACCGACTCGTTCAGGTTCATCTGGCGGTCGAGCTCCTTGACGACCGCAGGCTCGGCCTGCAGGTCGATGACCGAGTAGATGCCCTCGGGCTTCTTCTTGATCTCGTACGAGAGCCGACGACGGCCCCAGGTGTCGACCTTCTCGACCTTTCCGCCGCCGTCACGGACGACGGAGAGGAAGTTCTCGATCAGCGGGGAGACAGAACGCTCCTCGAGATCGGGGTCGAGGATGACCATCACCTCGTAGTGACGCATGTGGAACCCACCTCCTTTGGACTCAGCGGCCACGGTCGTTCCGTGGCAGGAGGGTTGCGATGCGTTCGCACCGGCATCAACGAGTTAACCAGGACCCACTGACAATCGGGCCTCCTCCGAGGAGGCGACCCGGTCGTGGCCGGCAACAGACACCGGTGCGGAAAGTACAGAGTACCCGTCCGTCGGCTTGCGGTTGAAATCCGGCTCCGAGGGGACACAATCGGTAGTCAGGGATGTGAGGGCGAAAACACACTGCCTTTGGCAGGAGGTTCTCCATGGCACAGATCATGCGACCCGCCAAGCCCCGGACCGGCTTGCTGGCGACCGACGGCAAACCGCACCCGCTCCAGGACTCGCTGCTGGCCGTGACCCTGGTGCTCGGAGTACTCGCCCTCGCCACCGCGAGCTTCCGGGGGCTGCACATCCTGACCTCCTGGGCCGGCCTGCTCGGCGTCCTGACCGGCGGATACGGCCAGTACGTCTCCGAGACGACACGGGAGCGCTTCGGCCTGGTGCTGGGCCTCGGTGCCTCCGCGCTCGGTCTGTTCTTCGGCATCTACCACGGCGGGCTCTTCGGCTGAGCCCCACCACCGGCCGCCCGCCGGACAACCCCTTCCAGCCGTACGCCGGACGGGGCGCTCACAGGGCGCAGTAGGCTTCGCGCGAGAGCCGGAGCCCCTGTACCCATGGGGACACACCAGCCCGAGGAGCGCCCCGAATGAGCCTGACCCTGAGGACCATCAGTCGCGAGCAGCATCTGGCCTACATCCAGAGTCTGCCGGCGGCTAGTCACATGCAGGTCCCGGCATGGGCGGACGTGAAGGCTGAATGGCGCTCGGAGAACCTCGGCTGGTTCGACGACCGGACCGGTGAGCTGGTCGGTGCGGGTCTCGTCCTCTACCGGCAGCTGCCCAAGATCAAGCGCTACCTCGCCTATCTCCCCGAGGGCCCGGTCATCAACTGGTTCGCGCCGAACCTCCAGGACTGGATGGAGCCCATGCTGGCGCACCTCAAGCAGCAGGGCGCCTTCTCGGTGAAGATGGGCCCGCCAGTGATCATCCGGCGCTGGGACGCCACGTCCATCAAGAAGGGCATCCAGGACCCCGACGTCAAGCGTCTGCGGGACATAGAGGCCGACCACATCGAGCCGCGTGCCTTCGAGGTGGCCGACAAGCTGCGCCGCATGGGCTGGCAGCAGGGCGAGGACGGCGGCGCCGGCTTCGGTGACGTCCAGCCCCGCTACGTCTTCCAGGTGCCGCTGGCCAACCGCTCCCTGGAAGAGGTCCACAAGAACTTCAACCAGTTGTGGCGCCGCAACATCAAGAAGGCGGAGAAGGCCGGCGTCGAGGTCGTCCAGGGCGGCTACCACGACCTCGAGGAGTGGCAGCGTCTGTACGAGATCACGGCCGTGCGCGACCACTTCCGGCCGCGCCCGCTGTCGTACTTCCAGCGCATGTGGGCGGCCCTCAACAACGAGGACCCCAACCGCATGCGGCTGTATTTCGCCCGGCACAACGGGGTGAACCTGTCGGCGGCGACCATGCTGGTCGTCGGAGGACACGTCTGGTACTCCTACGGCGCCTCCGACAACATCGGCCGCGAGGTCCGGCCCTCGAACGCCATGCAGTGGGCCATGCTCCGCGACGCCTACGCCCTGGGTGCCACCGTCTACGACCTGCGTGGCATCTCCGACTCGCTGGACGAGAGCGACCACCTCTTCGGCCTGATCCAGTTCAAGGTGGGTACGGGCGGCCAGGCGGCGGAGTACCTCGGCGAGTGGGACTTCCCGCTGAACAAGCTGCTCCACAAGGCGCTCGACATCTACATGTCGCGCCGCTGACCGCACAGCCCATCCCCGATCCGCACCTCTGACAGCCACGAGAAAGGTTCCAGGTCCGGCCATGGCGCTCACGCTCTACGTCGACACCGCGCGCTGGCGGGCGCACCACAAGCACGTCCAGGAGCAGTTCCCCGGGCTGGTCCCGGTCTGCAAGGGCAACGGCTACGGCTTCGGGCACGAGCGGCTGGCGGAGGAGGCCACGCGGCTGGGCTCGGACGTGCTGGCCGTCGGCACCACTTACGAGGCCGCCCGGATCAAGGACTTCTTCGGCGGTGACCTGCTGGTCCTGACGCCGTACCGGCGCGGTGAGGAGCCCGTGCCGCTGCCCGACCGGGTCGTGCGCTCGGTGTCGTCCATCGACGGTGTGTACGGCCTGGTGGGCGCGCGCGTGGTCATCGAGGTGATGTCCTCGATGAAGCGGCACGGCATCAGCGAGCAGGACCTGCCGCAGCTGCACGCCGCCATAGAGAACGTCCGGCTGGAGGGCTTCGCCATCCACCTGCCGCTGGACCGTACCGACGGCTCGGACGCCGTCGAGGAGGTCATCGGCTGGATGGACCGGCTGCGCGCGGCCCGGCTGCCGCTGCACACCATGTTCGTCAGCCACCTCAAGGCCGACGAACTGGCCCGGCTCCAGCAGCAGTTCCCGCAGACCCGCTTCCGCGCCCGGATCGGCACCCGGCTGTGGCTGGGGGACCACGAGGCCACCGAGTACCGCGGCGCGGTCCTGGACGTCACACGCGTCGCCAAGGGCGAGCGTTTCGGCTACCGGCAGCAGAAGGCCGCCTCCGACGGCTTCCTGGTGGTGGTGGCGGGCGGTACCTCGCACGGGGTGGGTCTGGAGGCCCCGAAGGCGCTGCACGGCGTCATGCCGCGCGCCAAGGGCGTCGCCCGGGCCGGCCTGGCCACGGTCAACCGGAACCTCTCGCCGTTCGTCTGGGACGGCAAGCAGCGTTGGTTCGCGGAGCCGCCGCACATGCAGGTGTCGATCCTGTTCGTTCCCACGGACGCGTCGGAGCCCAAGGTGGGTGACGAGCTGGTGGCCCATCTGCGGCACACCACCACGCAGTTCGACCGCATCCTCGACCGCTAGCAGCGCTTCCTCGACCGCGAGCGGGAAGGCCGTACACGATGACGTCGTGTACGGCCTTTACGCGTGTTCGCTCAGAGCGAACCGCCCGTCTGGCGGCTCTTGCCCCACCGGACCTGCGACCCGTCGAAGTGGGCAACGGGCTGTTCGGCGTGAGCCGCGGGGCCCAGGACGAAGACGTCCTCCGCGCCGTCCAGCACGCCGCCCGACGGGTCGTCGTCGCCGGTCCGACGGACCGGGTCCCGGTCCGGCATCAGGATGTCGCGCACGACCATGACGCAGAGGAACAGCGTTCCCAGCAGGTGCAGGGCGATGGCCCAGTGGTAGCCGTCCGTCGGCAGTCCCTTGTGGGCGTCGCCGCTGGTCGTGTACGCGAGGTACATCCAGATACCGAGGAAATAGGCCACCTCGCACGCCTGCCAGATCAGGAAGTCCCGCCACTTCGGCCGGGCCAGCACGGCCAGCGGCACCAGCCACAGCACGTACTGCGGTGAGTAGACCTTGTTGGTGAGGATGAACGCCGCGACGATCAGGAAGGCCAGCTGGGCGAACCGCGGACGCCGAGGGGCGGTCAGCGTGAGCGCCGCGATGGCACCGCAGCACAGCAGCATCAGCAGCGTGGCGAGGGTGTTGACGGTCTCGGTGCTGGGCGGGTTGTCGGAGTTGTGGACCAGGATCAGCCAGAAGGACCCGAAGTCCACGCCCCGTTCCTGGCTGAACGTGTAGAACTTCGACCAGCCGTCGAAGGCGAAGAGCATCACCGGCAGGTTCACCACGAGCCAGGCGACGGCCGCGCCCCCCAGTGCTGTTCCGAACGCCCGCCACTTGCCCGCCCGCCAGCACAGGACGAGCAGGGGGCCGAGGATCAGGAAGGGGTAGAGCTTGGCGGCCGTGGCCAGGCCCAGCAGCACTCCGAAGGCCAGCGGGCGCTCCCGGGACCACATGAGGACCGCGGCGGCCGTCAGAGCGACCGCCAGCAGGTCCCAGTTGACGGTGGCGGTCAGCGCGAAGGCAGGTGCCAGGGCGACGAGCAGACCGTCCCAGGGGCGCCGGGTGTGCGTGCGGGCCACGCAGACGGCGATGACGGCCGCGCAGACCATGAGCATCCCGGCGTTGACCATCCAGTACCACTGCTCCTGGTCCTGGATGGTGCCGCTGCCCGGCGTGAGCCAGGAGGCGACCTCCATGAACACGCCGGTCAGCACGGGGTACTCCAGGTACTCCATGTCGCCGGGGAGCCTGTCGAAGTACGGCACGAGCCCGTCGACGAACCCGCGTCCCTGGTAGAGGTGCGGGATGTCCGAGTAGCACGCGTGCGTGTACTGGGAGCTGGCACCGAAGAACCAGGCCCCGTTGTAGCAGGGCGCCTTCTGGACCAGGCCGAGGGCGAACATACCGATCGCCACGAGCGCGATCACCCGCACGGGAGTCCACCAGGACGTGCCAAGCAGCGCACGCCGGCCCAGAGGGCCGCCGATCAGCTCACTGCCGGCCGCGGCGACCGTGTCTTCCTTGGTCGGCCGCACCGGGTCCGGCTCGTGCACGCTCGCTGGCTTCGATTCTGCACTGGGCATGGGGCACATCCTGCCGTACGCACCTGGGAACACGCCGGGGCCGCCGCACCCTCGTGGATGCGGCGGCCCCTGTTTCACGTGAAACTTGCGGGCGTTTCACGTGAAACACCCATGCCGGACACGCCGCCGGCTATCCGTTCGGCCCGGAGATCAAACCGCCGTTCTGATTGCCTCTGCTGTCGTCCTCTTCGCCTGTCTCACTGGGCGACGTCGACGGCGATGGACTGTTGCCCTGACCGCCGTTTTCGTTGCCCGTCGTGTCGTTGCCGCCGTTCTCCCCGTCATCGCAATTCCACTCGAAGACACCGCAGGTGTCACTCGGACTGGGGGAGGGGGTGGTCTCGGTCCGACTGGGCGACGGCGTCGGCGACGGAGTCGTCTCCTCCTCCGTCTCGGAAGGAGAGGGAGTGGGCGTCGGCGACGGAGCGTCGTTGATGACCTCGCCGATGGGCTCCGGCTTCGGGAACTTCTCCGCCTTCATGCCCTTCACCGCGTCCGACATGTAGTCCTGCCAGATCGTGGACGGGAAGGAGGCACCATGGATCTTCTTCTCGCCACCCGTTCCGTACATCTCCAGGAACGTGCGGTTCTTGATGGACTCGTCGTCCGGGTAACGGAACATGCTGACCGCGGTCGACAGCTGCGGGGTGTAGCCGACGAACCAGGCGGACTTGTTGCCGTCCGTGGTACCGGTCTTGCCGGCCACCTCGCGGCCGGGCAGCTGGGCGTTGCTACCCGTTCCCTTCTCGACGACGGTCTTCAGGACGTCCGTGACGTTGTCCGCGACCTTCGCGGTGTACGCCTGCTTGGTCTCGACCTTGTGCGTGTAGATCGTGCCGTCCTTGTTCGACACCTTCGTGACGGAGTACGGCTCACGCTGCTTGCCGCTGTCCGCGAAGGTGGCGTACGCGCCTGCCATGCGGATGGCGCTCGGGTCCGAGACGCCGATGGAGAACGACGGGTAGCCGGAGCCGGCCAGGCTGTCCTCCAGGAGCCCCGCGTCGACGGCGGACTCCTTCACCTTGTCCAGACCGACGTCCATGCCGAGCTGCACGAAGGCGGAGTTCACCGACTCCCGCATGGCTTCACGAAGGTCGATCTTGTAGTCCGGCGGGTCACCGACGTCGTCCTTGCCGTCGTTCTCCTGCCGCCACTGCTCGCCCTTCTCGTTCTCCCAGATCGAGCCGTCGTAATTGTTGATCTTGAGGTTGTTCTTGCCGCTGTAGAGGCTCTTGGGAGAGACGACGGTGCGCTCGTCCTGGGCCTGGACCTCCCCCAGGTCGGGGTCGCGCACACCCCACTTCATCGCCGCCGCGAGTACGAACGGCTTGAACGTCGAACCGACCTGGGCGCCGGTCACATCGGCGTTGTTGGTGAAGTGCTTGGTGGCGTCCTCGCCCCCGTAGATGGCCTTGATGGCCCCGGTCTCGGTGTCGATGGACGCCCCGCCGAACTGGACGTGCGTGTCCGTCTCGGGGCGCTTCTTGGGGTCGATCTTCTCCTTGTAGACCTTCTGGACCGACTTCTCGAGCTCGTCGACCTTCTTCTTGTCGAAGGTCGTGTAGATCGAGTAGCCGCCCTTCTCCAGCTGCTGCTCCGACACCACGCCGCTCCTGACCACGGAGGACTTGGCGAGCCTCACGAGGTAGCCGATCTGGCCGCCCAGCTGCGCGTTCGACTGCGGGTTCTGCACCTTGGGAAGTTCGGTGTACTTGGCCCGGTCCGCCTGGCTCAGGTGCCCGTACTCCACCATCTTGTCGAGGGTGTCCTGCATCTGGGACTTGGCCCGGGCGCTGTTGGCGTCCGGCGTGGCCGCCGGGTCGATCGAGATCGAACCTGCCGGGTCGTAGTAGGTGGCGCCCTTGAGCACCGCAGACAGGAAGGCGCACTGTCCCGGGTTGAGGTCGACGGCGTCCACGTTGAAGTACGCCCGTGCGGCCGCCTGGATGCCGTAGGCACCGCGGCCGTAGTAGGCGGAGTTCAGGTAACCCTCGAGGATCTTGTCCTTGGGCTCCTCGGCACCGACCTTGATCGAGACGAAGATCTCCTTGACCTTGCGGGAGATCGTCTGCGACTGGTCGTTCAGCATCGCGTTCTTCACGTACTGCTGGGTGATGGTGGAGCCACCCTGCGTGTCGCCACCCTTGGCCATGTTGAACACGGCGCGGGCGATGCCCTTGGGGTCGACGCCACTGTCGTCGTAGAACGTCTTGTTCTCCTGCGAGATGACGGCATTGCGCATCGCCTTGGGAATCTGCGAGAGATTGACGCTCTGGCGGTTGCGCTCACCGCCCGTGGCCACCATCCGGCTGTCGTCGGCCCAGTAGTAGACGTTGTTCTGCGCCGTGGCACTCTCGTCGATGACGGGGACGCTCACCATGGCGTACGCGAGGCCCGCGGCGCCGACCAGGCAGCCGAAGAACGCGATGCACAGCCCGGAGACGAGCCGCCAGGAGGGCACCCAGCGGTGCCACCCGTCCTTGTCATGGCGCGGGTAGTCGATCAACCGCTTCTTGCCGGGCGCGGTGGCGCGTCCTCGCCCGGGCCCTGCCGAGCCGCCGGGAGCCCCTCTGCGGCCACCGCGGCCCGGCTCGGCCGCTCTGCGACGGCCACCGCCGTTCCGCTGTGCCGCGCGCCGGGCCTCGGCGCGGCTCCCGTACGCACGCTCCTCGTCCTCCGGACCGTACGAGCCGGACGGAGACTCTGTGGCGCCTCGCGGTGCCGCACGGCGACCGGAGGACGAGCCGGACTGACCGCGTCGGGCCGCGGCACGTCCGCCTCCCTGCGGCTGCGGCGGTTTGCGACGGTGCTCGCTCATCGAACGACTACTCCTCGGGCAGGCGCACCTTTGCGCGCCTGGAAAAGGCGGCTGGTTTCCGGTCCCCCCGAAGTACGGATGCGGTCCCTTCCGCATTCATCCGTACTGCACCGGGGACAGGGACGCCCCCACGCGTCACTCGGTTCCCGGTGGTCTGCATGGCGCACAGACTACGCACCGTCAAAACCCCCGAGCCCCGAAGTTCACCTCAAATCAGGCAACTTGCTCACGATGAAATCCGGATGTGACCCCGTTCACCAGTCCCCCTCTTGTCGCACGCGGAAGCTCGTTCTATCGTGCTGATGTATCGAGTCGATACATCAGCACGGCATAAGGGCGAGAGGAGGCGACGATGAGCCGGCGTTCCGGCATCCTCGAGTTCGCCGTACTCGGCCTGCTCCGCGAGTCCCCGATGCACGGCTATGAGCTGCGTAAACGGCTCAACACGTCGCTCGGTGTGTTCCGGGCGTTCAGCTACGGCACGCTCTATCCCTGCCTCAAGACGCTGGTCGCCAACGGCTGGTTGATCGAGGAACCGGGGAACATCGGCGAGGCCGCCGCTTCCCTCACGGGGCGCCGCGCCAAAATCGTCTACCGGTTGACGGCCGACGGTAAGGAACATTTCGAGCAGCTCCTCTCACAGACGGGCCCGGACGCGTACGAGGACGAGACCTTCGCCGCTCGCTTCGCGTTCTTCGGGCAGACGTCGCGTGACGTACGCATGCGCGTGCTCGAGGGCCGGCGCAGCCGGCTGGAGGAGCGCCTGGAGAAGATGCGGGCCTCCCTGGCTCGCACCCGGGAGCGACTCGACGACTACACGCTTGAGCTCCAGCGCCACGGAATGGAGTCCGTGGAGCGCGAAGTGCGCTGGCTGAACGAGCTCATCGAGAGCGAGCGGGCGGGGCGGGACCTCAGAGGTTCCGCAGCCGAGGGGACCGCTCAACAGGACACGACATCTGGAGCGACGGGCGGCCTGCCCCGGCCGGGGGACGACCCCCGGCCGGATACGCCCGGCGACACCGCCACGTGAGCGCCCACTCAGGGCCTCACTCGTACACACAGGGAGCAACCGGAATGGGTTCGGTTCGCGTAGCCATCGTCGGTGTGGGCAACTGCGCCGCATCGCTGGTGCAGGGCGTCGAGTACTACAAGGACGCCGACCCGGCGGCCAAGGTCCCCGGCCTGATGCACGTCCAGTTCGGCGACTACCACGTGCGTGACATCGAGTTCGTCGCCGCCTTCGACGTGGACGCCAAGAAGGTCGGCCTGGACCTCGCGGACGCCATCGGCGCCTCCGAGAACAACACCATCAAGATCTGCGACGTGCCGAACAGCGGCGTCCAGGTCCAGCGCGGCCACACGCTCGACGGTCTCGGCAAGTACTACCGCGAGACCATCGAGGAGTCCGCCGAGGCGCCGGTCGACATCGTCCAGATCCTCAAGGACAAGCAGATCGACGTTCTCGTCTGCTACCTGCCCGTCGGCTCCGAGGACGCGGCGAAGTTCTACGCCCAGTGCGCCATCGACGCCAAGGTCGCGTTCGTCAACGCCCTCCCGGTCTTCATCGCCGGCACCAAGGAGTGGGCGGACAAGTTCACCGAGGCGGGCGTCCCGATCGTCGGTGACGACATCAAGTCGCAGGTCGGCGCCACCATCACGCACCGCGTCATGGCGAAGCTGTTCGAGGACCGGGGCGTCGTCCTGGACCGCACGATGCAGCTCAACGTCGGCGGCAACATGGACTTCAAGAACATGCTCGAGCGCGAGCGCCTCGAGTCCAAGAAGATCTCCAAGACGCAGGCCGTCACCTCCCAGATCCCCGACCGCGACCTGGGCGCGAAGAACGTCCACATCGGCCCGTCCGACTACGTGCAGTGGCTGGACGACCGCAAGTGGGCCTACGTCCGGCTCGAGGGCCGCGCGTTCGGTGACGTCCCGCTGAGCCTGGAGTACAAGCTCGAGGTCTGGGACTCCCCGAACTCGGCCGGTGTCATCATCGACGCCCTGCGCGCCGCGAAGATCGCCAAGGACCGCGGCATCGGCGGCCCGATCCTCTCGGCGTCGAGCTACTTCATGAAGTCCCCGCCGGTCCAGTACTTCGACGACGAGGCCCGGACCAACGTGGAGAAGTTCATCGCGGGCGAGGTCGAGCGCTGAAAACCCCGGACTCCGGTCCGCCGAAGGTCCCCGGGTCGCATGACCCGGGGACCTTTCCCGTATGTGAGGCTGTGCCCCATGGCCGTCGTCCGTGACCTGCGCGTCCTGCTGCGCCTGAAGGGGTTTCGGCGCCTGCTCGCCGTCCGCCTGCTCTCCCAGGGCGCCGACGGCGTCTACCAGGTCGCGCTCGCCACCTACGTCGTCTTCTCCCCGGAGAAGCAGACCTCGGCCGCCGCGGTCGCCTCCGCGATGGCGGTCCTGCTGCTCCCGTACTCCCTCGTGGGCCCCTTCGCCGGTGTCCTGCTGGACCGCTGGCGCCGCCGCCAGGTCTTTCTGTACGGCAACCTGCTGCGCGCCGTGCTGGCGTCGGTGACGGCGGTGCTGATGATCGCCTCTGTCCCGGACTGGCTCTTCTACGTCTCGGCCCTCTGCGTCACGGCGGTCAACCGTTTCGTTCTCGCGGGCCTGTCCGCCGCGCTGCCCCGGGTGGTCGACGCCGAGCGTCTGGTGATCGCCAACTCGCTCTCCCCGACGGCAGGCACCCTGGCCGCCACGGCGGGCGGCGGCCTCGCCTTCGTCGTGCGCCTCGTGGTCGCGGACTCCGACGCCGCCGTGGTGCTGCTCGGCGCCGGGCTCTACCTGTGCGGGGCGCTGGCGTCGCTGCGCATCGCCGTGGAACTGCTGGGCCCCGACCCCTCACGCGTACCGCCGAGACTGGCCTCCGCACTCGCCGGCACCGCCCGCGATCTCGTGGCGGGCGTACGCCACCTCGCCGCACCCGCACGCCGGGAAGCGGCCTGGGCGCTCGCGGGCATGACGCTGATGCGGTTCTGCTACGGGGCCCTGCTGGTGATGCTGCTGATGCTGTGCCGGTACGCCCTGACCTCGGACACGGACGAGGGGCTCGCCCTGCTGGGACTGGCGCTGGGCGTCTCGGGAGCGGGCTTCTTCGCGGCCGCGGTGGTCACTCCTTGGGCGGCGGGACGACTGGGACCCGGTCGCTGGATGGCCGTCTGCGCGGCGGCCGCCACCGTCCTGGTGCCGGCGCTCGGCCTGCCCTTCGCCACGGCGCCACTGCTCGCCGCGGCCTTCCTGCTGGGCCTGACGACACAGGCGGCGAAGATCGCGACCGACACGGTCGTGCAGTTCTCGGTCGACGACGCCTTCCGCGGCAGGATCTTCTCCGTCTACGACGTGCTGTTCAACGTCGCCTTCGTCGGCGCGGCCGGGGTGGCCGCGCTCATGCTGCCGCCGGACGGCCGGTCGGCGCCGCTGATCGTGACCGTCGCCGTGGTCTACGGAGTGGTTGCGGCAGCTATGGCCCGTTTTGAGAGCCGGTCAGTGTCACATCAGTGACACAGAGCCCCACCGGAGTACAGAGTTGTCAGCGGGACCCGGTAGCTTACGTGCGTCTTATCTCGCGGCATGTCCGCGACACGCGCCTATTTTCAGGGGGACCCCCAGTGACCACTCAGCCGCCGCCTCAGGGCAACCCGTTCGCGCAGGGCCAGCCGCAGGGGCCTCAGCAGCCTCAGGGGCAGAACCCCTTCGCCCAGGGGCAGCCGGGCTTCCCGCAGCAGCCCGGTCAGCCCGGCTTTCCGCAGCAGGGTGCGCCGTACGCCCCGGTGCCGCCGCAGCCGGCCCGCCGCAAGCTGAGCTTCAAGACGATCAAAAACATCGTCATCGCGGTGATCGTCGTGGGTGTCGCGGTCGGCGGTTACCTCGCCAGCAAGGACGACGCCGACACGGCCGCGGTCGGCGACTGCATGCACCGTGGCAGCAGCAGCGACAGCGACCCGGACCTCGAGGTCGTCGACTGCGGTGACACGAAGGCCCAGTACGTGGTGCTGGCCAAGATCGAGGGTTCCTTCTCCGCCCTCACCGCCGAGAGCAAGTGCTCGGAAGCGGCCAAGGACTTCCAGTACTCGTACACCGAGAGCGGGAGCGGCAGCGACTTCCTGCTCTGCCTGAAGGACAAGTAGGGCCAGAGTCTCGAACGGTGAAGGGGCGGTGTTTCACGTGAAACACCGCCCCTTCACCTGTCCGCGACCCTCGCGTTTCGCCGGCCGGGCTCGTGTTTCACGTGAAACAGGAGCCCGGCTCACCGGTCACGCTTCTTGCTCGGCCCACCACTCCTTGAGCGCCGCCACCGCAGCGTCGTGTTCCATCGGCCCGTTCTCAAGCCGGAGCTCCAGCAGATGCTTGTAGGCCTGCCCGACGGCGGGCCCGGGGCCAATACCGAGGATCTCCATGATCTGGTTGCCGTCCAGGTCCGGACGGATCGCGTCCAGCTCCTCCTGCTGCTGAAGCTGCTCGATCCGCTCCTCCAGCCCGTCGTACGCGCGGGACAGGGCCGACGCCTTGCGCTTGTTGCGGGTCGTGCAGTCCGACCGCGTCAGCTTGTGGAGACGGTCCAGCAGCGGCCCGGCGTCCCGGACATAGCGGCGGACCGCGGAGTCCGTCCACTCGCCCGTGCCGTAGCCGTGAAAACGCAGGTGCAGTTCGACCAGGCGTGAGACGTCTTTCACCAGGTCGTTGGAGTACTTGAGCGCGATCATGCGCTTCTTTGTCATCTTTGCTCCGACCACCTCGTGGTGGTGGAACGAGACCCTGCCGTCCTGCTCGAAGCGGCGCGTGCGCGGCTTGCCGATGTCGTGCAGCAGGGCGGCCAGGCGGAGGATCAGGTCGGGGCCATCGCTCTCCAGGGCCATCGCCTGCTCCAGGACGATGAGCGTGTGGTCGTAGACGTCCTTGTGCCGGTGGTGCTCGTCCCGCTCAAGCCGCAACGCCGGCAACTCGGGCAGGACCCGGTCGGCCAGACCTGTGTCCACCAGCAGGCTCAGTCCCTTGCGCGGGTGCGGGGAGAGGATGAGCTTGTTCAGCTCCTCCCGGACCCGCTCGGCGGAGACGATGTCGATGCGCCCGGCCATGTCCTTCATGGCGGCCACCACCTCGGGAGCCACCTCGAAGTCGAGCTGAGCGGCGAAGCGCGCGGCTCGCATCATCCGCAGCGGGTCGTCGGAGAAGGAGTCCTCGGGAGTCCCGGGAGTGCGCAGCACGCGGGCCGCGAGGTCGTCGAGGCCGCCGTGCGGATCGATGAACACCTTCTCCGGAAGCGCGACGGCCATCGCGTTCACCGTGAAGTCACGCCGGACGAGGTCCTCCTCGATGGAGTCGCCGTAGGACACCTCGGGCTTGCGCGAGGTGCGGTCGTACGCCTCAGACCGGTAGGTGGTCACCTCGATCTGCCAGCTTCGATCAGCGTCTCCGACGCGGGCCTCCTTCTGCGCTCCGACCGTGCCGAATGCGATCCCGACCTCCCAGACCGCGTCCGCCCAGGGACGCAGGATCTTCAGGACGTCCTCGGGGCGAGCGTCGGTCGTGAAGTCCAGGTCGTTGCCGAGCCGGCCGAGCAAGGCGTCGCGGACCGAGCCGCCGACCAGGGCCAGCGAGAAACCGGCATCCTGAAAACGGCGGGCGAGATCGTCGGCGACAGGGGCGACCCGCAGCGGCTCACTCACCGCGCGGCGCTGCTCCCGGCTCGGGACACTGGGGCTGACTTCGTTGGCGTTCGGCACAACAAAACAGGGTACGTGGCCCAGGCGGAGACAAGCGCCCCCATTGATCACACACCGAATCACCCACTTCCGTATCGCTCCCTTTATAGGCGCACATACAGGGCGGCCCCGGCCTGGCAGCGGATCTTGTGGCGTACTCCGCGGCACTTCCCCTCGGCGCACATCGTTACCATGCGTGGACGCACATTCCGACGACCACTGATCACGACGAGGGACGGGCGAGCGCGTGGCCGAGGCGGCAGACTTCCAGAGGACCAGTGCCTCACCTGCCCGCCGGTGGCTCCGGCGCACCACGGCACTGCTCGCCGGGGCGCCGCTGCTGGCCGGGCTGGTCCAGCTGCCCGCGGCCGGCTCGGCGCACGCCGATGCAGTGGCCGATGCCCTGTCCGACGCCGACTCGGGTTCGGTGGCCGTGGCCGTCGACTCACTCACCCCCTCCGCGCCCACGGACGGGGACACGGTGACCGTGTCGGGCACCGTGACCAACAACGGCAAGCGAGCCGTCACCGACGCCCATGTAGGCCTGCGTGTGGGCCCCGAGGTCGACACCCGCTCGTCCGTCGACTCGATCGCGAAGGATGGCGACGATCTCCAAGGCTCCATCGCCCCGGAGATCGACAACAAGTACACCGAGAAGTTCTCCAAGCTCACCCCTGGCGTCGCCGAGCACTTCAACATCTCCGTGCCGGTCGACGACCTGAACCTCGGCGGGGACGGCGTCTACGCATTCGCCGTCTCGCTCTCCGGACAGACCTCCGCGCAACCGTGGGAGCAGATCCTCGGTATCCAACGGACCTTCCTGCCGTGGCAACCCGACGAGACCGACACCAGAACGAAGACCACGGCCCTGTGGCCACTCGTCTCGACCACGCACATGGCCGCCGAGACGGGACCGAACGAGGAGCAGACACCGGTCTTCCTCAACGACGACCTGGCCAAGGAGATCTCCCCCGGCGGCCGCCTGAACCAGATGGTGACGCTGGGCAAGGACCTGGACGTCACCTGGGTGGTCGATCCGGACCTGCTGGCGTCCGTCGACGCGATGACGGGCAGCTACCGCGTCCGGGACGGGGACGAGACCACCGCCGGCACCCACCAGGCGATCGCCAAGCAGTGGCTGGCTGATCTGCAGGACGCGGTGGCCGACAAGGAGGTCGTCGCCCTTCCCTTCGCCGACCCGGACCTGGCGTCCCTGGCCCACAACGGCACGGACGTCGCCGGCTCCCTGAGCCAGCTCAAGGACGCGACGGACGTCATCAACAACACGGTCGAGCCGATCCTCCATGTGAAGCCGAGCACCGACTTCGCCTGGCCCGTCGAAGGCGCAGTCGACCGGTCGATCGTCAAGGTCGCCACCTCGGCGGGCGCCGACAAGGTGATCGTGCGCAGCGACAGCCTCCAGGAGACCAGCGGCCTGCCGTACACGCCCTCCGCCGCCCGCCCCATCGGCGGCGGCACCACGGCCGTCGTGGCGGACGCCCGGATGTCCACGGCGTTCGGGGGCGACCTGACGACGGCATCCGCGTCCACACTCGCGGTGCAGCGCTTCCTCGCCCAGAGCCTGGCCCTGGGCCTCCAGACCGACAAGCAGCGCAGCGTCGTCATCGCCCCGCAGCGCACACCCTCCGGAAGCCAGGCACGCGCGATGGCCGAGGCACTGCGGGCCCTCCAGAGCGGCACCTGGTCCGACTCCCAGAAGCTGGCGGCGGCCTCCGCTGCCAAGCCGGACCCGGACGCCACCACCAAGGTGCCCGGGACCTCCTCCTACCCCTCGGCGCTGCGCAAGAAGGAGCTGCCCCGCTCGGCCTTCGTGGAGAGCGCGCGGACGCAGGACTCGCTCGAAAACTTCAAGGTCGTTCTGTCGGACCCGTCCCGGGTGGTGACGCCCTTCGGGCGCGCCCTGAACCGGGAGATCTCCGCCTCGTGGCGGGGCCGGGCCGCCGATGCGCAGTCGTTCCGCGCCGGGGTGAAGTCGTACCTCGACGGGCTGTCCGGCCGGGTCAGACTGATCGACAAGTCGGAGACCAAGCTCTCCGGCCGCAGCGCCACGATTCCGGTGACGGTGCAGAACAACCTGGTGCAGGATGTCGGTCCCCTGGTCCTGCGGCTCACCTCGACGAACCCGACCCGCCTCGAGATCGGCGGCGCCGACTACGAGGAACAGCCGATCTCGGTCTCCGGCGGCCACAGCCAGTCGGTGAAGTTCACCACGTCGGCCAACGCCAACGGCCGGGCGACGGTGATCGCCCAGCTGTACACGCCGGACGGTCGGAAGTACGGCGCGCCCGTCACCTTCGACGTGAAGGTCACCGAGATCACGGCCACCGTGATGCTCGTCATCGGCGGCGGCGTCCTGCTGCTCGTCCTCGCCGGCTTCCGGATGTACACACAGCGCAAGCGCGCCGCGGCCCGTGCCGCCGAGAAGAGCGACTCCGAGGAGTCGGAGAAGACGGAGACACCGGAGGAGTCGGAGGAGTCGGAGAACTCCGAGGACGACCCGCAGAACCCGGAAGGCCCCGAAGGACGTCTCACGGAGGAGTCCGAGGCACCGGCCCGGACAGGCGACCCGGAGCAGCCGAGTGACCCGACACCGGACACCGCAGCGGAAAGCGCCGACCCGTCCGGCACGGGTGAGAGAGTGGACCGTTGAGGATGTCGTGGCCGGTGGGCCCGGGACGATGAGGTGGGGTAGCCATGAACGCGCCGTACGACGGTGACCGCGGTCGGGCCGCGGACGGCTCGGGGCACCCCGAGAGTCCGCCGCCGGACCCCGGCCAGACGCCGCCGCAGCCTCCCGCGGACATGTACCTCCAGGACGCCTACGACCAGGATCCCTACCGGGCGCAGGACCTCTCCGCCCAGGACCCGGTCTCCGAGGCGCTCTACGACCGCGCCGCGCACCCGCCACCGCCGCCGGGCACCTACCCGCCGCAGCAGCCGCTGTACTCTCAGCCCTCCCAGTCCCCCTACGCCCCCGACCCCCGCGTCTGGGCGCAGACCCCGGCCCCCGAGCCGGAGGGCCCGACGCAGTACCTGCCGTACGGCGACGACCCTCGGACCACCCAGTTCGTCGGCGTGGACGACCTGGTCAGCCAGGCCGGCGACCAGCGCCACGAGCCGGATGCCTTCGCCCACCTGTTCCGGGACCAGCAGCAGGGCGGCGGCCACCCCTCGTACGACGACCACGCCTCCGTACCCGCCCCGGCCCCGGCACCCGGGCCGTACGGAGGAGCGCCGGGCCCGGGGCCGTACGGCACAACACCGGCGCCCGGACAGTACGGCGGGCACCAGGGGCCCGACCCGTACGGGAACGCTCCGGCGCACGGCCAGTACGGCGGCCCCGCTCCGACCCCCGGACCGCACGCGGCGCCCGCGCCCGGCCAGTACGCGGTGGCTCCCACCCCGGAAGCGGCCGAGGCCCCCCTCCAGGAGCCCGAGCCCGCCCCTGCCACACCGGCCGCCGCGCCCAAGAAGGGCGGCCGCGCGGGGGGCCTGCTGAAGTCGAGCGCCGTGATGGCGGCGGGCACGATGGTGTCGCGGCTCACCGGGTTCGTCCGCTCGGCGCTGATCGTCTCGGCGCTGGGTGTCGGTCTGCTCGGCGACACCTTCCAAGTCGCCTACCAGCTGCCCACGATGATCTACATCCTCACCGTCGGCGGCGGTCTGAACTCGGTCTTCGTACCGCAGCTGGTGCGGGCCATGAAGGACGACGACGACGGTGGCGAGGCCTACGCCAACCGCCTGCTGACCCTCGTCATGGTGGCGCTCGGCGCACTGACGGTGATCACGGTCTTCGCCGCACCGCTGCTGATCCGCCTCCTGTCCAACCCGGTCGCCAGTGACCCGGCCGCCAACGAGGTCGGCATCACCTTCGTCCGCTACTTCCTGCCCTCCATCTTCTTCATGGGTCTGCACGTGGTGATGGGGCAGATCCTCAACGCCCGCGGCAGGTTCGGCGCGATGATGTGGACCCCGGTCCTGAACAACATCGTCATCATCGTGACCCTGGGGATGTTCATCTGGGTCTACGGCACCGCGGAAAGCTCAGGGCTGAAGGTAACGAGCATCCCGCCGGAGGGCGAGCGCCTGCTCGGCATCGGAGTGCTGCTGGGCCTCATCGTGCAGTCCCTGGCCATGATCCCGTACCTGCGGGAGACGGGTTTCCGGCTCCGGCTGCGCTTCGACTGGCGGGGCCACGGCCTCGGCAAGGCCGTCACTCTCGCCAAATGGACGGTCCTGTTCGTCCTCGCCAACCAGGCGGGCGCCATGATCGTCATCCAGTTGTCCACCGCCGCGGGCAAGGCGTCGCCCGTCGACGGCACCGGCTTCGCCGCCTACGCCAACGCCCAGCTCATCTGGGGCCTGCCGCAGGCCATCATCACCGTCTCCCTGATGGCCGCCCTGCTGCCCCGCATCTCCCGCTCGGCGTCCGAGGAGGACGGGGGAGCGGTCCGGGACGACATCTCCCAGGGCCTGCGCACGACGGCCGTCGCCATCGTTCCCGTCTCCTTCGGCTTCGTCGCACTCGGCATCCCCATGTGCACGCTCATGTTCGGCTCCTCGGGTACCAGCGAAGCCACCAACATGGGCTACATGCTGATGGCCTTCGGCCTCGGCCTCATCCCGTACTCCGTGCAGTACGTCGTCCTGCGCGCCTTCTACGCCTACGAGGACACCCGGACGCCCTTCTACAACACCGTCATCGTGGCCGTGGTCAACGCCGTCGCCTCGGCACTGTGTTACTTCCTGCTGCCGTCGCGCTGGGCCGTCGTCGGCATGGCCGCCGCCTACGGCCTGGCCTACGTGATCGGCGTGGGCGTCGCCTGGCGCAGGTTGCGCAAGCGGCTCGGCGGGGACCTGGACGGCGCCCGGGTGCTGCGGACGTACGCCCGGCTGTGCATCGCGTCCGTCCCGGCCGCCCTGATCGGCGGCGCTGCCTGCTACGCCATCAGCCGCACGCTCGGCCAGGGCGCCGTGGGATCGTTCGCCGCGCTGCTGGCCGGCGGGGTGCTCCTGTTCGGCGTCTTCTTCGTCGCCGCCCGCCGCATGCGCATCGAGGAAGTCAACTCTCTGGTCGGCATGGTGCGCGGACGCCTGGGACGCTGAGACCCGGGGTAGGCGCACAACCATCGTCCGCCGCCGTGTGTCGTGCATAGCGGCAGACTGTGGGCACAATTGGGTTCGGCGTCGGACGCGCGGATCGGGAGTCGGCCGACGCGCATGGAGTGGGGAGGCAGGAACGACGGTGGCGGAACGGAGCACAGCTGCCGTCGACGTGGCAGACAACAGCGGTGATGAGCCGCTGACCGCACAGGCGGACCAGTCCACGGCCGACGGGGTGGCCAACAACCGGGAGCGGGACACGGACAGCGACGAGGCACAGGGGAACCCCACGAGCGAGGATTCCGGCAAGGCCTCGTCTCCCGAACTGCACAGCGGGCACAAGCTCGCCAGACGCTACCGCCTCGAGGAATGCGTCACCCGTCTGGACGGCTTCAGCAGTTGGCGGGCCGTGGACGAGAAGCTGCGCCGCGCCGTCGGCGTCCATCTCCTTCCGGCGGACCACTCGCGGGCCCGCTCCGTGCTGGCCGCGGCACGCTCCTCCGCTCTGCTCGGCGACCCCCGCTTCGTCCAGGTACTGGATGCCGTCGAGGACAACGACCTCGTCTACGTCGTGCACGAGTGGCTCCCCGACGCCACCGAGCTGACCGCGCTCCTCGCCTCCGGACCGCTGGAGGTGTACGACGCCTACCAGATGGTCAGTCAGGTCGCGTCGGCCATGGCGGCCGCCCACCGCGAGGGCCTCGCCCATCTGCGTCTGAGCCCCAACGCGGTGCTGCGCACCTCGACGGGCCAGTGGCGGATCCGCGGGCTCGCGGTCAACGCCGCGCTGCGCGGCATCAGTTCCGAAACCCCTCAGCGCACCGACACCGAGGCCATCGGCGCCCTGCTGTACGCCACGCTGACCCAGCGCTGGCCGTACGAGAGTGACGCCCACGGTCTGGCAGGTCTGCCCAAGGACATCGGGCTGATCCCACCAGACCAGGTGCGTGCGGGCGTCCACCGCGGTCTGTCCGAACTGGCCATGCGGGCGCTCGCCAACGACGGGGCCACCGCTTCCCGCCACGAGTCCCCGTGCACCACGCCGGAGGAGCTGGTGAAGGCGATCGGCGAGATGCCCCGCATCCGCCCGCCGGAGCCGACGTACACGGCCCCGCCCCAGTACCAGCGCACCGCCTACCAGCAGGGCGCCTACGGCCGTCCGGCACCGCATCCCGGTGCCACCCAGCCCGTGCCGACGCCACCGCCCCCGCTGCAGAGCCGGACCGGCAAGGCCCTCAAGTGGGGCGTCTCCGCCCTCCTGATCGCCGCGCTCGGCCTCGGCAGCTGGCAGCTCGCGGACGCCCTCATGGAGCGCGGCGGCAAGGCGGACGACCAGCAGACACAGACAACGGACGGCGACAACAAGAACGACGAGCAGACCAGGCCGGTCAAGCCGATCAGCGTGCAAGGAGCCCAGGAGTACGTCGCCAGTGGCGAAGCCCAGGCGCCGCAGGATGTGGCCAAGACCTACGACTCCGACGCCTCCACCTTCTGGCGCACCAAGCGGTACAACGAGGGCCCGACGCTCGCGCCTTACAAGCCCGGGGTCGGTATCGTCTACGACCTCGGGTCGCCCCAGGAGGTCTCGACCATGTCGATAGGGCTCCGGTACACCGGTGATCACACGACCGTGCACTTCTACGCCACCGATGCGCTGTCGCCCTCGACAGGAGTCGACGGCATGAAGGAAATCGCGACCGCCACCACGACCGGAGCCTCGCTCACGGCCGAGGCGTCGAAGCCCGTCAAGACGCGGTACGTCCTGCTGTGGATGACTGACGTGCCGAACGCTCCTTCCGACGGCTTCAGCGGCGCCGGCTACAAGCAGGCGATCACCGACGTGACATTCAAGGGCTGAGCGCCGCCGGGGAAAGGGGAGGAGGCCGATGGCAGATGACACCGCATACGGCGACATCAACGATCATGACCTCCTCGCCCGTCACGTCGAGGGCGACCCTGACGCCTTCGGTGAGCTCGTGCGCCGTCACCGCGACCGGCTCTGGGCCGTGGCCCTGCGGACTCTGGGGGATCGGGAGGAAGCCGCGGACGCCGTTCAGGACGCCCTCGTGTCCGCCTACCGGGCCGCCCACACCTTCCGCGGACAAGCAGCCGTAACGACCTGGCTGCACCGGATCACGGTGAACGCCTGTCTGGACCGTGCCCGCAAGGCCGCCTCACGGAAAACCGCGCCCGTCGACGACACCGAGCGCCTGGAGCAGCTCCTCGAGCCGCACGAGTCGGCCTCCGCTCCCGCCGAGCGCAACGATCTGCACCGCCAGCTGCTGGAGGCCCTGGGCACCCTGCCGGCCGACCAGCGGGCCGCCCTCGTTCTGGTCGATATGCAGGGCTACCCCGTCGCGGAGGCCGCCCGCATCCTCGAGGTGCCGACCGGAACGATCAAGAGCCGGTGCGCCCGGGGCAGAGCCAGGCTCCTGCCGCTCCTCACCCACCTGCGTCCCGACGGCAGCACGGAGGACAGGAAGCCTGGCCCGGAGCGGAACCGGACGCAGGGGACATCCGTCCCACCCGCAGCGGGACCGCACCGTTCGGGACCGTCGGAGGCAGGGCCGAGCGATTCAGCCGCAGTGAAGGGCGGAGGTGGACGAGCGTGACGTCGTCGACGACAGACATGACCGGGCACCCGGACGTCGCGGAGATCTCCGACCTCGCCGAAGGCCTCCTGCCGACCGCACGGACCACCGACGTACGGCGGCACCTGGAGGGCTGCGAGCTCTGCGCGGACGTCTACGCGTCGCTGGAGGAGATCCAGGGGCTGCTCGGCACCCTGCCGGCACCGGCACAAATGCCGGAGGACGTGGCCGCCCGTATCGACGCCGCTCTGGCAGCCGAGACGGTACCGCGCGCCGCCACCCCGGAGCCGGCATCCACCGAGGCCTCGTCCGGCAACGACGGCGCGCGTGTTTCACGTGAAACATCGACTCCGGCGGACCGGCCCGCCGGACACGCACGTGCCTCCTCCGCCGGCCCCGGCCGCAAGGAGCGGCGTCGGGGTGGGCGGCGCAGGATCGCCGTACTCGGCGCCGTGGCCGCCGCTGCCGCCATCGGGCTCGGCTCGGTCATCGTGTCTTCCCTGACCGGGGGGAGCCCCTCCGACGACACCGCCCACGGGCAGCAGACCGCACTCGCGGACACCTTCTCCGAGGGAAAACTGAAGGACACGGTCACCGGGCTTATCGCGGACGGCAGCACCCAGGGCGGCTCCCGTACGCCGCGCAGCTTCGGCATGGAGTCCGAGAACGGCAACGAGACCGCCGAGAACCATGTCTTCAAGCAGCCGACGGTCCCCGAGTGCATTCAGAGGGGCATCGGCCGCGACGACGCGGTGATCGCCACGGAGCCGGGCATCTACAAGGGCAAGAAGGCACTGCTGGTGGTTCTGCCCGACGCCTCCAACGACACCCGAGTCACCGCCTACATCGTCGAGTCGACGTGTGTGGATCAGCCCGCGGTCGGCAAGGCCAAGGTCCTCCTCAAGCACTCCTACGCGCGTTCGTAGCAGTCGCCCTCCCTCCGCGTCACGAGCCCCAGCCCCGGTCGCCCGTGTGCCCGGGCACGGCGGGAATGCGGGCCCCGTAGGATCCGTTAGGTGGGGTGAGAGTTCCGAGTGCAGCTCCACCCGGCCCTGAAGACGCAGTCCAGAGACGAGGAATGAAGCCGTGAGCGACGTCCGAAACGTGATCATCATCGGCTCCGGGCCCGCCGGCTACACGGCGGCGCTCTACACCGCGCGCGCTTCACTGAAGCCGCTGGTGTTCGAGGGTGCCGTCACCGCGGGCGGAGCTCTGATGAACACCACCGAGGTGGAGAACTTCCCTGGCTTCCAGGACGGCGTCATGGGCCCCGAGCTCATGGACAACATGCGTGCCCAGGCGGAGCGCTTCGGTGCCGAGCTGATCCCGGACGATGTCGTCGCCGTCGACCTCACCGGTGAGATCAAGACCGTCACCGACACCGCGGGCACGGTCCACCAGGCCAAGGCCGTCATCGTCACCACCGGTTCCCAGCACCGCAAGCTCGGCCTGCCGAACGAGGACGCACTGTCCGGCCGCGGTGTCTCCTGGTGCGCGACCTGTGACGGCTTCTTCTTCAAGGACCAGGACATCGCCGTGATCGGCGGCGGGGACACCGCGATGGAGGAGGCCACGTTCCTCTCCCGTTTCGCGAAGTCCGTGACGATCGTCCACCGTCGGGACACCCTGCGCGCCTCCAAGGCGATGCAGGACCGCGCCTTCGCCGACCCCAAGATCACGTTCGTCTGGGACAGCGAGGTGGCCGAGGTTCAGGGCGACCAGAAGCTGGCGGGCCTGAAGCTGCGCAACGTCAAGACCGGCGAACTCGCGGATCTGCCGGTAACCGGCCTGTTCATCGCGATCGGCCACGACCCGCGCACCGAGCTCTTCAAGGGCCAGCTCGACCTGGACCCGGAGGGCTACCTGAAGGTCGACGCGCCCTCGACCCACACCAACCTGACGGGTGTCTTCGGCGCCGGTGATGTGGTCGACCACACCTACCGCCAGGCGATCACCGCCGCGGGCACTGGCTGTTCCGCCGCTCTCGACGCCGAGCGCTTCCTCGCCGCCCTCAGCGACGAGGACAAGGCGGAGCCCGAGAAGACCACCGTCTGACCACCCCATCCCCCGCACCAACCAGTTAAGGAGCCAGCCGTGGCCGGCACCCTGAAGCATGTGACCGACGACTCCTTCGAGCAGGACGTCCTCAAGAACGACAAGCCCGTCCTGGTGGACTTCTGGGCCGCCTGGTGCGGTCCGTGCCGCCAGATCGCGCCGTCCCTCGAGGCGATCGCCGCCGAGTACGGCGACAAGATCGAGATCGTCAAGCTGAACATCGACGAGAACCCTGGCATTGCCGCCAAGTACGGCGTCATGTCCATCCCGACCCTGAACGTCTACCAGGGCGGCGAGGTCGCCAAGACGATCGTCGGTGCGAAGCCGAAGGCCGCGATCGTCCGTGACCTCGAGGACTTCATCGCCGACTGACGTTTCACGTGAAACACGCAATGGGCCGACCCGGACGGGTCGGCCCATTCGTTTACAGCGGACGCAGCACCGGTTCCTTCTGCACGGCTCCGAGCAGGCGGTCCAGTGCCAGCTCCACGTCCTCCTTCCAGGACAGCGTGGACCGGAGGTCCAGTCGCAGCCGCGGATGACGGGGGTGGGGCCGGACCGTCTTGAAACCCACCGCCAGCAGATGATCCGCCGGCAGAACGCACGCCGGCTCCTTCCAGCGAGCATCGCCGAATGCCTCGATCGCCTTGAAACCCCGGCGCAGCAGGTCTTTGGCGACCGTCTGGACCATCACCCGCCCCAGTCCCTGACCCTGGTACCCGGGCATCACGAACGCGGTCATCAGCTGGACGGCGTCGGGCGAGACCGGACTGGTGGGGAACGCCGTAGAGCGCGGGACGTACGCGGGCGGTGCGTAGAGGACGAAGCCCACCGGTACGTCGTCGACGTAGACCACGCGGCCACAGGACCCCCAGTCCAGCAGAACGGCGGAGATCCAGGACTCCTTTTCCAGGGCCGGCGTCCCCGCCGCTACCGCGGCCTCGCCGCTGACGGGATCCAGTTCCCAGAAGACGCACGAACGACAGCGCCGGGGAAGGTCCTGAAGGTTGTCCAGCGTGAGCGGTACGAGCCGGCGCCCCATGAAGGCTGTTCCTCGCTTCCTTCGCCTGCCGCGTCGCGGGCGGCTGTCAGAGCGCTCCGTTCCCTGAGCAGGCTGCCGATGAACCCACCGACCGCGCCCAGCCCCAAGCCCGCGCTCACCAGTTCGGTGCGAGTCATCGTTCGCATGGCCCCTGCCTTCCTCTCAGAGGTACTGCCAGGTGACAACGCCATCCCGATCGCATCGTATCCACGATGCGATGGCCCCGACACCGACGCAAAGCAAAGGGCGGGCCGTGTTCCGGTATGCACCGGACACGACCCGCCGTTGCGGCAGAACAGCACCGCGAGGTGCTCCACCTACCCGAGCATCAGGATTCGAGGTCTTCGCCCTCGTCCTCCAGGAGGCCCTTCTGCAGTACCGGTCCTTCGCCGGGAGCCAGGCTGCCGAGGATCCGCTCAAGGTCGTCCATGGAGGCGAACTCCACGGTGATCTTGCCCTTCTTCTGCCCCAGGTCGACCTTCACCCGCGTCTCGAAGCGGTCCGAGAGTCGTGTCGCCAGGTCCGAAAGCGCCGGGGAAACCAGCGAACCGGCCCGCGGGCCCTTGGCCCGCTGCGGCTTCTGCGGCCGGGAACCCATCAGGGTCACGATCTCCTCGACCGACCGCACCGAGAGTCCTTCGGCCACGATGCGATGGGCCAGCCGGTCCTGCTCCTCCGGGTCGTCGACGGACAGCAACGCGCGCGCGTGCCCCGCGGAGAGCACACCCGCGGCCACCCGGTTCTGAACCTTCGGGGAGAGCTTCAGCAGACGCAGCGTGTTGGAGACCTGCGGACGGGAGCGGCCGATGCGGTCCGCCAGCTGGTCGTGCGTGCAGTTGAAGTCCTTCAGCAGCTGGTCGTACGCGAAGGCCTCCTCCAGCGGATTCAGCTGAGCACGGTGCAGGTTCTCCAGGAGCGCGTCCAGGAGGAGCTTCTCGTCCTCCGTCGCGCGCACGATGGCCGGGATGGCCTCCAGCTCCAGCTCTCGGCAGGCGCGGAAGCGGCGCTCACCCATGATGAGCTCGTAGCGCCCGGGCCCCGTCGGCCGGACGACGACCGGCTGGAGGAGACCGACCTCCCTGATGGAGGTGACCAGCTCGGTCAGTGCGTCGTCGTCGAAGTCCTTGCGCGGCTGCTTCGGGTTCGGCGTGATGGCATCGAGGGGGACCTCGGCAAAGTGGGCCCCCATGGGAGGCCGAAGCCCCTCCGCACCATGTGGCGCCGCCGGCTCTTCCGTTTCACGTGAAACGTGCGACAGCGCGGCCACCTTTGCCGCAGCCACCCCCCGCTCGTTCGGCAGCAGAGGCATCGCCCCCGAAGGCGCGGACGCCGGGCTCCCCAGCGCTGCCGAGGCCACCGACTTCTCGGTCGGGGCGTTGGGGATCAGTGCGCCAAGACCACGGCCCAGCCCCCTCCGTCGCTCACTCACTGGATCCCCTCCACCATGTTCGGGTCATTCTGAGCGCCAAGGTGCGCCTGCGTCGCGTCGTAATTGACGCCCACACCCTTCAACGCCATCTCACGCGCCGCCTCCAAATAGGAGAGGGCTCCGCTCGATCCTGGATCGTAGGTCAGTACCGTCTGCCCGTAACTCGGGGCCTCGGAGATACGGACCGAGCGGGGAATGCTCGTCCGCAGCACCTCCTCGCCGAAGTGGCTGCGTACCTCGTCCGCGACCTGGGACGCGAGCCGCGTCCGGCCGTCGTACATGGTGAGGAGGATCGTCGACACATGCAGCGTGGGGTTGAGGTGGCCCCGCACCAGGTCGACGTTGCGCAGCAGCTGCCCCAGCCCTTCCAGCGCGTAGTACTCGCACTGGATCGGGATCAGCACCTCCTGGCCGGCGACGAGCGCGTTGACCGTCAGCAGGCCGAGAGAGGGCGGGCAGTCGATGAGGATGTAGTCCAGCGGCTGCTCGTACGCCGAGATCGCCCGCTGGAGCCGGCTCTCGCGGGCGACCAGAGAGACCAGTTCGATCTCCGCACCGGCGAGATCGATCGTGGCGGGCGCACAGAACAGACCCTCGACATCGGGGACCGGCTGGACCACTTCCGAGAGCGGTCGACTCTCGACCAGTACGTCATAGATGGAGGGAACGTCGGCGTGATGATCGATACCCAGCGCGGTGGAGGCGTTGCCCTGCGGGTCGAGGTCGACGACCAGGACTCTCGCACCGTGCAGGGCGAGTGACGCGGCAAGATTGACGGTCGTCGTCGTCTTGCCCACACCGCCCTTCTGGTTCGCTACCACCATGACCCGGGTCTGCTCGGGCCGCGGCAGTCCCTCGCCGGCGCGGCCGAGAGCCTCCACCGCCAGTTGGGCAGCACGACCGATCGGAGTGTCGTCCATCGGAGGCGGTGTTTCACGTGAAACATCCGCTCCCATCGACTCGGTACGGGGACCGGGGACCGGATCGGTCATCGGTCCCGCGATATTGGCGTCGGACCGCAAGGATTCACTCTCCTCGACTTCAGGCTCGCAATGAACAGAGCCTCCCATGCCTTCGGGGTCATGAACCAGTGAGGCCTGGTCTTCTGTGGAGAAATCCACCTCTGTGGACAACTCCGTACCCTCTCCGAGCGACCCGAGAGGCTTTCGGTCGCGGGGGTCGGCCGCGGCGCGGCCGCGACTGATGATGCCGTGCAGCAGTGAGCGACGTTTCACGTGAAACACGATGCACAGCAGTCGATGCCGAACTGCCGCGACACTCCGGCATACGCAGGTATGGCACCTTGTGTGGAGTAGGGCGGGCCATCAGAACGAACCCGCAGCCCCCTCACCGCCACAACGAGCTGTGACGCTATCCGCGGCGCCGGCGCGTCCTCCCGGTCCGGGCCGCCTTCGCCCGCTTGGCGGCGAAACGCACACCACCGGGGCTCTCACCGACCTCGACCCGCACCACGGTGGACAAGGGGTCCACGACGCCCTCTCCGACATGAAGGATCGACGTCTCCTCCGCACCGAGTTTGCTCAGCGCCGCGGTCGCCGCCTTCAGCTCCTCCTCGGCCGTGTCGCCCTTGAGAGCGAGCATCTCGCCGTACGGACGCAGCAGTGGAATCCCCCAGGTGGCGAGACGGTCCAGCGGAGCAACCGCACGGGCCGTCACCACGTGCACCGGCGGCATAGTGCCCATGACCTCCTCGGCCCGGCCACGCACAACGGTGACATGGTCCAGGCCCAGCAGCTCCACGACCTCGGTCAGGAAGTTCGTGCGGCGCAGCAGCGGCTCCAGAAGAGTGATCTTCAGGTCCTCCCGCACCAGCGCCAACGGAATTCCGGGCAGCCCGGCGCCCGACCCCACGTCGCACACCGTCACGCCCTCGGGCACGACCTCCGAGAGCACCGCGCAGTTCAGCAGATGCCGCTCCCACAGACGAGGAACCTCACGCGGACCGATCAGCCCGCGCTTCACACCCGCCTCGGCGAGCAGTTCCGCGTAGCGGACCGCGTCCGCGTAGCGATCACCGAACACGTCACGTGCCTGCTCGGGTACAGGGGGAAGCTCCGCTGCCTCCGACACAAGGACCGTCCTTCCGTACGGCACCGGCGCACCGGGCGCCGGTACCAGAACCACCAGAACTATCAGGCTGACAAAATTCGGCCCCGTCTGCGCAACAGACGGGGCCGGAGAACGAGAGGACCGATCAGGCGGGAAGCACGACGACGAAGCGCTCCGGCTCCTCGCCCTCGGACTCGCTGCGCAGTCCCGCTGCCTTGACCGCGTCGTGCACGACCTTGCGCTCGAAGGGCGTCATCGGCTGCATCCGCATGGACTCGCCGCTGCTCTTGACCTCGGCCGCGGCCTTGGCGCCCAGCTCGGACAGCTCGGCGCGCTTGTTGGCCCGATAGCTCGCGATGTCGAGCATCAGCCGGCTGCGGTCACCGGTCTCCCGGTGCACGGCCAGGCGCGTGAGCTCCTGGAGAGCCTCCAGCACCTCGCCGTCCCGGCCGACCAGCTTCTGCAGGTCCCGGCTCTTCGTGTCGCTGATGATCGAGACAGCGGCACGGTCGGCCTCGACGTCCATGTCGATGTCGCCGTCGAGGTCGGCGATGTCGAGCAGACCCTCCAGGTAGTCCGCGGCGATCTCGCCCTCCTGCTCGAGGCGGGTCAGGGTGTCCGCGCCCTCGGCAGCGGCGGAGGTGGTGCCTTCCGTCACGGGATGGACTCCTTCTTACTTCTTCGACGGGGACTTGGGCCGCTGCGGGCCCTTGCGCTGTCCGGACTGGGCCTTGCTGCGGCCACCACCGCCGGACTTCTGAGCCGGCTTCTTGGCAGCGCCGGCGGGCTTGGACTCCGGCTTGCCATCCTCCGGCTTGCTGTCCTGCGGCTCGTCCGACTTGGTCAGCGACGTCTTCGGCTCACCCTCACCGGCGGGCTTGGACTGGCGCTGGGACTTGCTCTGTCGCTTCGGCTGCTGACGCTTGGGCGTGGCCGCGGTCGTCACGGTCGAGCCGTCCGCGCTCTGCTCGGCGACGGCGGCGTCGTTCTTCACGACGTTGCCGTCGGCCTGAGCCGCCATTCCGGCCTTGTTCAGGCCGTTGATGAACTTACGCTCGGCCTCGTTGCGTTCCCGGCCCTTGGCGACGATGGCCTTCACGATGGCCTTCTCGCCCCGGCGGCGCGTCTTGCCGTGCTCGGTGACGCTCTTGTGCAGCCGCTCCAGGTAGGAGGCCTGCGCCTTGGAACCCGGCGTCGGGTTGTTGCGGATGACGTACATCTGCTGGCCCATGGTCCACACGTTCGTGGTCAGCCAGTAGACGAGGACACCGACGGGGAAGTTGATGCCGAAGACGGCGAACATGACCGGGAAGACGTACATCAGCATCTTCTGCTGCTGCATGAACGGCGTCTTGACCGTGGTGTCGACGTTCTTGGTCATCAGCTGGCGCTGGGTGAAGAACTGCGACGCCGACATCAGCACGATCATGACCGCGGTGACGACCCTGACGTCCGTCAGCGAAGCGCCGAGGGACTCCACCTTGGAGGCGCCATCGGTGAACTTCGCGGCCAGCGGAGCACCGAAGATGTGCGCCTTCTGCGCGCTCTCCAGCAGGGGCTGGTTGATCTTGCCGATGGTGTCGCCGGAGGCGATGCCGTTGAGCACGTGGTACAGGGCGAAGAAGAACGGAGACTGCGCCAGGATGGGAAGGCACGAGGAGAGCGGGTTGGTACCCGTCTCCTTGTACAGCTTCATCATCTCTTCGGACTGACGCTGCTTGTCGTTCTTGTAGCGCTCCTGGATCTTCTTCATCTCCGGCTGGAGCGTCTGCATCCCACGCGTCGCCTTGATCTGCTTCACGAAGAGCGGAATCAGGCAGATACGGATCAGGATCACCAGGGACACGATGGACAGGCCCCAGGCCCATCCGGTGTCAGGTCCAAAGATCGCCCCGTACACCGTATGGAACTGGACGATGACCCAGGAGACGGGCCAGGTGATAAAGCTGAAAAGGCTGGCAATCGTGTCCACTAATCATGCTCCTTGGGCATGGGGCGGGGTCTCTGCGGCCGGGATCGAAGGACCGGACGGGCTCGTGGGAGCCGCCTGTCCTTCGATGGCCGGTTCGGCGGCGGAGGGCCCGCCCTTGCGTGCACGCCACGCGTCACGCAGCATTTCGTGCCACCGCGGACGCTTACGCGGCGGAACATGGTCCACGCCGCCCAGCGACCACGGATTGCATCGCAGGATGCGCCACGCGGTGAGCGCCGTGCCCTTGATGGCACCGTGCCGGTCGATGGCCGTGTAGCCGTAGTGGGAACACGACGGGTAGTACTTGCACACCGGCCCCAGCAGTGGACTGATCGTCCACTGGTAGAGCTTGATCAGGGCCAGCAGTGGGTACTTCATCGCGCGCCCCCTCCCAGTAGCCGCGCCAGGGCGGCGTCCAGGTCTCGGGCCAGCTGTGCATGGTCGGCGTCACCCGCACCGGGCAGCGCTCGTACGACTACCAGGCTACCGGGGGGCAACAGGTCGATCCGGTCGCGCATCAGATGGCGAAGCCTGCGCTTCACTTTGTTGCGCACGACCGCGCCACCCACAGCCTTGCTCACGACGAAACCCGCACGTGTCGGGGGAGCGCTCTCCCCAGGCGCGTGCGGGTCCGTGGCACCGCTTCGAAGGTGGACGACGAGGGCCGGGCGGCCGGCCCGGCGACCTCGTCGTACCGCGGTCGCGAAGTCCTCGCGCCGCCTCAGCCGGTTCGCGGTGGGCAGCACGATGTCATGACCTGACCGGGATCAGGCGGACAGACGGGCGCGACCCTTGCTGCGGCGGGTCGCGAGAATCGCGCGGCCGGCACGGGTACGCATACGCAGCCGGAAACCGTGGGTCTTCGCACGGCGGCGGTTGTTCGGCTGGAAGGTGCGCTTGCTCACTCGGGGGCTCCAGAAAGAATCGGGGTTGGCGGGGTGCCGTCCTGGCTGTCACCGTGCGCCCACGAGTAGCTCGCGTTACGCCCGAGTGCACCGCTTTTCGATCACCTTGGACGTGACCTGTGCCCATCGGAGGCAGGCGGCAGCAGCCATCGACAACTCGACCTGGTTACGGTACGTGGGACTGCGCCATTCGGTCAAACCAGCGGTGACCGGGAGACACTTGTCCACAGGCTGGGGACAACAACTTGAACCCTACCCGTCGCGCTGACTACCGTGACTGGACTCCGATTCGTTCCCTTATCCCTGCCCCACCCGAGTTTCATCCCGACCCGTCCCCGAATCACACCTTCGAGGGACTCGTGAGAGAGCGTGCCCTGTGGCTGACGTACCTGCCGATCTTGCCGCAGTGTGGCCACGCGTACTGGAGCAACTTCTCGGGGAGGGCCGCGGGCAGGGTGTCGAGTCGAAGGACGAGCGCTGGATCCGGCGGTGCCAGCCCCTCGCGCTGGTCGCCGACACCGCCCTGCTCGCCGTACCGAACGAATTTGCGAAGGGCGTACTGGAGGGCCGCCTCGCCCCGATCGTCAGCGAGACCCTGAGCCGCGAATGCGGCCGCCCCATCCGCATCGCGATCACCGTCGACGACACCGCGGGCGACCCCACCGGCCCCACCGCCCCCGCCCCGCAGGCGCCGCCCTCCCGCCCCCAGCCCCGCTACGAGGAGCCCGAACTCCCCGGCCAGGGCGGCCGCGAGGAATACCGCGACCGCGACGAGTACGAGGGATACGGCCGCAACCGCGCCGACCAGCTCCCCAACGCACGCCCCGCCTACCCGCACGAGTACCAGCGCCCCGAGCCCGGCTCCTGGCCGCGCCCGCCGCAACAGGACGACTACGGCTGGCAGCAGCAGCGCCTCGGCTTCCCGGAACGGGACCCCTACGCGTCCCCGTCGCAGGAGTCGTACGGCCAGGAGCCACCGCCGTACTCCCACGACTCGTACCAGCAGGACTACCGCCCACAGCCCCAGGAACGCCCGTCGTACGACTCCCAGCGCGGCGACTACGAGCAGTCCCGCAGCGAGTACGACAAACCCCGCGGCGACTACGACAAGCCTCGGGGCGACTACGACCAGCCGCGAGGGGACTACGAGCAGCGCGGCCCCCGCCGGGACCTGCCCGAGCCCCCGCCCGGCTCCGGACACGTCCACCGCGGCGGCCCCGTCGGCCCCGGACCCGCCACCGGGGCGCCCGGCCCGCTGGCCGCCCAGCCCGCGCCGGCGACCGGCCCGGGCGAACCGACCGCGCGCCTCAATCCCAAGTACCTCTTCGACACCTTCGTCATCGGCGCCTCCAACCGCTTCGCCCACGCGGCGGCCGTCGCCGTCGCCGAGGCACCCGCCAAGGCCTACAACCCCCTGTTCATCTACGGCGAGTCGGGACTCGGCAAGACCCACCTCCTGCACGCCATCGGGCACTACGCGCGCAGCCTCTACCCCGGCACGCGCGTGCGCTACGTGAGCTCGGAGGAGTTCACCAACGAGTTCATCAACTCCATCCGCGACGGCAAGGGCGACAGCTTCCGCAAGCGCTACCGCGAGATGGACATCCTGCTCGTCGACGACATCCAGTTCCTCGCGGACAAGGAGTCGACGCAGGAGGAGTTCTTCCACACCTTCAACACCCTCCACAACGCCAACAAGCAGATCGTGCTCTCCTCCGACCGGCCGCCCAAGCAGCTGGTCACCCTCGAGGACCGGCTGCGAAACCGCTTCGAGTGGGGACTGATCACCGACGTCCAGCCGCCCGAACTGGAGACGCGCATCGCGATCCTGCGCAAGAAGGCGGTACAGGAGCAGCTCAACGCCCCGCCGGAGGTACTGGAGTTCATCGCCTCCCGGATCTCGCGCAACATCCGCGAGCTGGAGGGGGCACTGATCCGGGTGACGGCGTTCGCGTCGCTCAACCGGCAGCCGGTGGACCTGGGCCTCACCGAGATCGTCCTCAAGGACCTGATCCCCGGCGGTGAGGACTCGGCCCCCGAGATCACGTCCACGGCCATCATGGGCGCGACCGCCGACTACTTCGGACTCACCGTCGAGGACCTGTGCGGCACCTCGCGCGGGCGCGCGCTGGTGACGGCCCGGCAGATCGCCATGTACCTGTGCCGCGAGCTGACGGACCTCTCGCTGCCGAAGATCGGCGCGCTGTTCGGCGGCCGGGACCACACCACGGTGATGCACGCCGACCGGAAGATCCGCAATCTGATGGCCGAGCGGCGCTCCATCTACAACCAGGTCACCGAACTGACCAACCGCATCAAGAACGGCTGACGGCCGCCGGCACCGGCCACACGGGCGCCCCTGGACACCCCGGGGGCGCCCTTCGCGTGCCCGCGGGTCCGTACTGCCGTCCGGGCCGCTGTTCGAATACCTGCGGGGTTACGGCCGTCCTCCACAGATTCGGCCAGTTTTTTCCGTCCACACCTTGGGGACTGGGAAGTTGTCCCGATCCTGTCCACAGGCCAGGGTGTTGAGGGATCATCAGGCCAGGTCAGCTCCCTGTGGATTCGTGGACAAACGATCTCCACAGGCTGTGGACGACGAAACGCTCCACAGGCTGTGCGTTCAGTTGTCCACGGGCAACCCACAGGCTGGAGCAGGTTGTCCCCAGCGATCCCCAGCTTCTCCACATGCCTGTCCACTGTTCGGCAACGTGACGCGCCCTGTCACCACGTCGAGTGAAAGGCGTCACATCAAGGTGCTTGGTTGGGCTGTGGGAAACGTGGGTAAAGCTGGGGACGGCTCTGGGGAGAAGTCGCCCCTGCCTGTGCACGGAGTGTGCAGAACTTTCTGTTCTCCACAGATACGCCCGGTTGTCCACCGGCTCCGCCCACAGGCCCGGTGGACAAAATTCCTGCTCTGACCTGGGCAAACGAGGTTATCCACGGTATCCACAGGCCCTACTACTACTAGCGACTAGAGAGAGAGCGGAATTCGTTTCGAAGCGGGTCCTGTGCACAACTCGCCCTCTCGAGCCCGACCGCCCCTCGTCACGACTTGACCCCGAACGGCACCTACTGTCAGTGGGGTGCGTCAGACTGGTCCCCGGTGCTCTGCCCCTCAGGGGGACCGACGGCACCGACTCAGACGACGAAGGCCAGCAGGGCGAGCAGCGCCGGCAACAGCAGGAGGCGGCAACAGTGAAGATCCGGGTGGAACGCGACGTACTCGCGGAGGCAGTGGCCTGGGCGGCTCGCAGCCTTCCGGCCCGTCCGCCGGCGCCGGTCCTCGCGGGCCTGCTGCTGAAGGCCGAGGAGGGGCAGCTGAGCCTGTCCAGCTTCGACTACGAGGTCTCGGCGCGGGTGTCGGTGGAGGCGGAGATCGAGGAGGAGGGCACGGTCCTCGTCTCCGGCCGTCTGCTCGCCGACATCTCCCGCGCCCTCCCCAACCGGCCGGTGGAGATTTCCACAGACGGTGTACGGGCGACGGTGGTCTGCGGCTCCTCGCGGTTCACCCTCCACACCCTGCCGGTGGAGGAGTACCCGGCGCTGCCGCAGATGCCGGAGGCGACGGGCACGGTCCCCGGCGAGGTCTTCGCCTCGGCCGTGCAGCAGGTGGCGATCGCCGCGGGCCGCGACGACACGCTGCCCGTCCTGACCGGGGTGCGCATCGAGATCGAGGGCGACTCGGTGACGCTGGCCTCCACCGACCGCTACCGCTTCGCGGTCCGCGAGTTCCTGTGGAAGCCGGAGAACCCGGAGATCTCCGCGGTCGCCCTGGTGCCCGCCAAGACGCTCCAGGACACCGCCAAGGCGCTGACCAGCGGTGACCAGGTGATCCTGGCGCTGTCCGGTTCGGGCGCGGGCGAGGGCCTGATCGGTTTCGAGGGCGCGGGCCGCCGGACGACGACGCGTCTCCTGGAGGGCGACCTCCCGAAGTACAAGACGCTCTTCCCGACGGAGTTCAACAGCGTCGCCGTGATCGAGACCGCCCCCTTCGTGGAGGCCGTCAAGCGTGTGGCCCTGGTCGCGGAGCGCAACACCCCGGTGCGGCTCAGCTTCGAGCAGGGCGTGCTCATCCTGGAGGCCGGCTCCAGCGACGACGCACAGGCTGTGGAGAGGGTGGACGCGCAGCTGGAGGGCGACGACATCTCGATCGCCTTCAACCCGACCTTCCTGCTGGACGGTCTGAGCGCCATCGACTCGCCGGTGGCCCAGCTGTCCTTCACGACGTCCACGAAGCCGGCGCTGCTCAGCGGCAAGCCCGCGCTGGACGCCGAGGCGGACGAGGCTTACAAGTACCTGATCATGCCGGTGCGGCTGAGCGGCTGAGCTGTCCGGTCGCCGCCTGGCGGATGCCTGCTGGGGGTGTGGGGGTCGTCCCCCACAAGATCGCAGTATGCCGGTGCGGCTGAGCGGCTGAGGTCGTCGGCTGTCCACAAGGTGGGGAAGAACCCGCAGGTGGGGGCGTACGTCTGAGCGCGTATGCCCACAGCTGTGCACGGGCGTCCGGGTTTAGGCTCGGCGCGGGTACGAAAGTGCCGCGGCACGCATCCGGCGGGTACGGAGGTGCCGCCTTGCCACCTCGCACACCTAAGGAACGCAACTGATGGAGCTCGGTCTCGTCGGCCTCGGCAAGATGGGCGGCAACATGCGCGAGCGGATCCGCCGCGCGGGCCACACCGTCGTCGGATACGACCACAATCCGGACCTCGCCGATGTCCACAGCCTGGAAGAGCTTGTGGGCAAGCTCAGCGCCCCGCGCGTGGTCTGGGTGATGGTCCCGGCCGGCGAGGCCACTCAGGCCACCGTCGACCGGCTCGGTGAGCTGCTGGAGCCCGGCGACGTCGTCGTGGACGGCGGCAACTCCCGCTGGACGGACGACGAGAAGCACGCGGAGGAGCTGGCGGCCAAGGGCATAGGCTTCGTCGACTGCGGCGTCTCCGGCGGCGTCTGGGGCCTGGAGAACGGCTACGCGCTGATGTACGGCGGGGACTCGGAGAACGTCGCCAAGGCGCAGCCGGCCTTCGACGCCCTCAAGCCGGAGGGCGACTTCGGCGCCGTGCACGCCGGCAAGGTCGGCGCGGGCCACTTCGCGAAGATGGTCCACAACGGCATCGAGTACGCGATGATGCAGGCCTACGCCGAGGGCTGGGAGCTGCTGGAGAAGGTCGACTCCGTGGAGAACGTCCGCGAGGTCTTCCGGTCCTGGCAGGAGGGTACGGTGATCCGCTCCTGGCTGCTGGACCTGGCCGTCAACGCGCTGGACGACGACGAGCACCTGGACGGGCTGCGGGGTTATGCACAGGACTCCGGTGAGGGACGCTGGACTGTGGAGGCGGCGATCGACAACGCGGTGCCGCTGCCCGCGATCACGGCGTCCCTTTTCGCGCGGTTCGCGTCGCGGCAGGACGATTCGCCGCAGATGAAGATGATCGCGGCGCTGCGGAACCAGTTCGGCGGCCACGCGGTCGAGAAGAAGTAAGCAACACCCGAAGGTTGGGGAGGTCGGCGCACGACCATGCACGTCACGCATCTGTCGCTGGCCGACTTCCGTTCGTACGCCCGGGTCGAGGTGCCCCTGGACCCGGGCGTCACCGCCTTCGTCGGCCCGAACGGGCAGGGCAAGACGAACCTCGTCGAGGCGGTCGGCTATCTCGCCACCCTCGGCAGCCACCGGGTCTCCTCCGACGCCCCCCTGGTGCGCGTGGGTGCCGAGCGTGCCGTGATCCGCGCCCAGGTCAGACAGGGTGAGCGGCAGCAGCTGATCGAGCTTGAGCTGAACCCGGGCAAGGCCAACCGCGCCAGGGTCAACAGGTCCTCGCAGGTCAGGCCGCGTGACGTGCTCGGCATCGTGCGTACCGTGCTGTTCGCGCCGGAGGATCTCTCGCTGGTGAAGGGCGATCCCGGGGAGCGGCGCCGTTTCCTGGACGAGCTGATCACCGCCCGTTCCCCGCGGATGGCCGGGGTGCGCTCGGACTACGACCGGGTGCTCAGGCAGCGCAACACCCTGCTGAAGTCGGCCGCGCTCGCCCGTCGGCACGGCGGCCGCACGATGGACCTGTCCACGCTGGACGTCTGGGACCAGCATCTCGCGCGCGTGGGAGCGGAGCTGCTCGCCCAGCGCCTGGACCTGATCGCGGCCGTGCAGCCGCTGGCCGACAAGGCGTACGAGCAGCTTGCGCCGGGTGGTGGTCCCCTCGCCCTGGAGTACAAGCCGTCGGCGCCCGGTGAGGCGCACACGCGCGAGGACCTGTACGAGCAGCTGATGGCCGCGCTCGCCGAGGCGCGCAAGCAGGAGATCGAGCGGGGCGTCACGCTGGTGGGGCCGCACCGGGACGATCTGCTGCTCAAGCTCGGCTCGATGCCCGCCAAGGGCTACGCGTCCCACGGCGAGTCCTGGTCGTACGCGCTGGCGCTGCGGCTGGCGTCGTTCGATCTGCTGCGGGCGGAGGGCAACGAGCCGGTGCTGGTGCTGGACGACGTCTTCGCCGAGCTGGACGCGCGGCGCCGGGAGCGGCTGGCCGAGTTGGTGGCGCCGGGTGAGCAGGTGCTGGTGACGGCCGCGGTCGACGACGACGTGCCGCATGTGCTTGCGGGGGCGCGGTTCACGGTGGCGGAGGGGACGGTGGAGCGCGTATGAGCGCGGACGAGCCGGGCCCCGGGAAGCCCTCCGGGGACCGCGAGGGAAGTGGTCCGGAGCCCTCGGGGGTCGATCTCGCGCGCGTGGCGCTCAGGGCGGCGCGGGAGGCGGCACGCGCGCGTGGGGACGCTGCGCAGCAGAAGAGGCAGGCGCGGCGCGGCGGTCTGCGCTCCGGGGCGCGTGCCGACGGCCGTGATCCCATGGCGTTGGGTTCGGCGATCAACCGGCTGATCACCGAGCGCGGGTGGGAGACGCCGGCGGCGGTGGGCGGGGTGATGGGCCGCTGGCCGCAGATCGTCGGTGAGGACGTGGCGAAGCACTGTGTGCCGGAGCGGTACGACGAGGACGAGCGGGTGCTGGTCGTGCGGTGCGACTCGACGGCCTGGGCGACGAATCTGCGGTTGCTCGCCCCGACGCTGGTGGCTCGCCTCAACGAGGATCTGGGGCACGGGTCGGTGCGGATGATCAAGGTGTTGGGTCCGGGTGGCCTGGGCGGTCCTGGGCGGCGTTACGGGCCGTTGCGGGCGCCCGGCAGTCAGGGTCCTGGCGACACCTACGGGTGACGTTCTGGTGATCTGACACCTCGTCAGGGGTGCGTGATGTACCTCACAAAAATAGGTGTCAGGGGCCGGTGTGAACCGTTGGTGCCCGCTTCGTCGTACCACCACGCGCGGTTGCGGATCGCGATCTGACTCCCAAGTAGCAAAGGGTTGACGCCTCGAAGCGCTGAGTGCCGTTGTGAGCCTCTTGAGGCCCCCATCCGCATATCGGGAGTCGGACGACGCCGGTTCAGGGCGGCACATGCGGACTCAGGTACCGGCAAACCCCCATCAGTGTCAGTGGTACCGGTAGAATGGAACGCAATCCCGCCCCGAACGTGGGGACCGTCCGGGACTAGCTGAGCAACGCTGATCAAGGCTTACCAACGCAACATGCCGCAGCCGCTCCGGCAACCGCCGACGAGCCCGGCTCGTGCTGTGCCAGAAAGGGCGCTTCGTGGCCGATTCCGGCAACCCCAACGAGAACAACCCGTCCACCGACACCGGCGTGAACGACGCGGTGAGCACGTCGCACGGCGAGACCTCCGCCTCGTACGACGCCAGTGCCATCACCGTCCTCGAGGGTCTGGACGCGGTCCGCAAGCGACCCGGTATGTACATCGGCTCAACCGGTGAACGTGGCCTGCACCACCTGGTGCAGGAGGTCGTGGACAACTCCGTCGACGAGGCACTGGCCGGCCACGCTGACACGATCGACGTCACGATCCTCGCCGACGGCGGTGTCCGGGTCGTCGACAACGGCCGTGGCATCCCGGTGGGCATCGTCCCCTCCGAGGGCAAGCCCGCCGTCGAGGTCGTGCTGACCGTGCTGCACGCGGGCGGCAAGTTCGGCGGCGGCGGCTACGCGGTCTCCGGCGGTCTGCACGGTGTGGGTGTCTCCGTCGTCAACGCCCTTTCCAGCAGGGTCGCCGTGGAGGTCAAGACCGACGGCTACCGCTGGACGCAGGACTACAAGCTCGGCATCGCGACCGCGCCGCTCGCCCGGCACGAGGCCATCGAGGAGACCGGCACGTCGGTCACCTTCTGGGCCGACGGCGACATCTTCGAGACCACCGACTACTCCTTCGAGACGCTCTCCCGGCGCTTCCAGGAGATGGCGTTCCTCAACAAGGGCCTGCGGATCAACCTCACCGACGAGCGCGAGTCGGCGAAGGCCACCGCCGGCGCGGACGAGGCGGGCGAGGACGAGAAGCACGAGGTCAAGTCGGTCTCGTACCACTACGAGGGCGGCATCGTCGACTTCGTGAAGTACCTCAACTCCCGCAAGGGAGAGGTGGTGCACCCCACCGTGATCGACCTGGAGGCCGAGGACAAGGACAAGTTCCTGTCCCTCGAGGTCGCGATGCAGTGGAACGGCGGCTACACCGAGGGCGTGTACTCGTTCGCCAACATCATCCACACGCACGAGGGCGGCACGCACGAGGAGGGCTTCCGCGCGGCCCTGACCTCGCTGATCAACAAGTACGCGCGGGACAAGAAGCTGCTCCGCGAGAAGGACGACAACCTCACGGGCGACGACATCCGCGAGGGTCTGACGGCGATCATCTCGGTCAAGCTGGCGGAGCCGCAGTTCGAGGGCCAGACCAAGACCAAGCTGGGCAACACCGAGGTGAAGACCTTCGTCCAGAAGGTCGTCTACGAGCACCTCGCCGACTGGCTGGACCGCAATCCCAACGAGGCCGCGGACATCATCCGCAAGGGTATCCAGGCGGCCACCGCGCGGGTGGCGGCCCGCAAGGCCCGTGACCTGACCCGTCGTAAGGGCCTGCTGGAGTCGGCGTCGCTGCCGGGCAAGCTGTCCGACTGCCAGTCGAACGACCCGACGAAGTGCGAGATCTTCATCGTCGAGGGCGACTCCGCCGGCGGTTCGGCCAAGTCCGGCCGTAACCCGCAGTACCAGGCGATCCTCCCGATCCGCGGCAAGATCCTGAACGTCGAGAAGGCGCGCATCGACCGGATCCTGCAGAACCAGGAGATCCAGGCGATGATCTCCGCGTTCGGCACGGGGGTGCACGAGGACTTCGACATCGAGAAGCTCCGCTATCACAAGATCATCCTGATGGCGGACGCCGACGTCGACGGCCAGCACATCAACACCCTGCTGCTGACCTTCCTGTTCCGCTTCATGCGGCCGCTGGTCGAGTCCGGGCACGTGTACTTGTCCCGCCCGCCGCTGTACAAGATCAAGTGGGGCCGGGACGACTTCGAGTACGCGTACTCCGACCGTGAGCGCGACGCGCTGATCGAGATGGGCCGCAACGCGGGCAAGCGCATCCGCGAGGACTCCGTGCAGCGCTTCAAGGGTCTCGGTGAGATGAACGCCGAGGAGCTGCGCATCACGACCATGGACCAGGAGCACCGCGTGCTCGGCCAGGTCACCCTCGACGACGCCGCGCAGGCCGACGACCTGTTCTCGGTGCTGATGGGCGAGGACGTCGAGGCCCGGCGCGCGTTCATCCAGCGCAACGCCAAGGACGTCCGCTTCCTCGACATCTGAGTCGGTCTCAGCTGACCGCACCAGGAAGGACCTTCACCAGCAATGACCGACGAGAACACTCCTGTGACGACGCCCGAGGGTGACGCCCTGGCGATGCGTGTCGAGCCCGTCGGGCTCGAGACGGAGATGCAGCGCTCCTACCTCGACTACGCGATGTCCGTCATCGTCTCGCGTGCGCTGCCCGACGTCCGTGACGGCCTCAAGCCCGTGCACCGCCGCGTGCTGTACGCCATGTACGACGGCGGGTACCGCCCCGAGCGGGGCTTCTACAAGTGCGCCCGCGTCGTCGGCGACGTCATGGGCAACTACCACCCCCACGGCGACAGCTCCATCTACGACGCCCTGGTCCGCCTCGCCCAGCCCTGGTCGATGCGGATGCCGCTCGTCGACTCCAACGGCAACTTCGGCTCACCGGGCAACGACCCGGCGGCGGCCATGCGCTACACCGAGTGCAAGATGGCGCCGCTGGCGATGGAGATGGTCCGCGACATCGACGAGGAGACCGTCGACTTCACGGACAACTACGACGGCCGCTCACAGGAGCCGACCGTCCTGCCCGCCCGCTTCCCCAACCTGCTGATCAACGGCTCGGCGGGCATCGCGGTCGGCATGGCCACCAACATCCCGCCGCACAACCTGCGCGAGGTCGCGGCCGGCGCCCAGTGGTACCTGGAGAACTACGAGGCCTCGCACGAGGAGCTGCTCGACGCACTCATCGAGCGCATCAAGGGCCCCGACTTCCCGACCGGCGCGCTGGTGGTGGGCCGCACGGGCATCGAGGAGGCCTACCGCACCGGCCGTGGTTCGATCACCATGCGCGCGGTCGTCGAGGTCGAGGAGATCCAGAACCGCCAGTGCCTGGTGGTCACGGAGCTGCCGTACCAGACCAACCCGGACAACCTCGCGCAGAAGATCGCCGACCTGGTGAAGGACGGCAAGATCGGCGGGATCGCGGACGTCCGGGACGAGACGTCGTCCCGCACCGGTCAGCGCCTGGTCATCGTGCTCAAGCGGGACGCGGTCGCGAAGGTCGTCCTGAACAACCTCTACAAGCACACGGATCTGCAGTCGAACTTCAGCGCCAACATGCTGGCCCTGGTCGACGGCGTGCCGCGCACCCTCTCGCTGGACGCCTTCATCCGCCACTGGGTGAACCACCAGATCGAGGTCATCGTCCGGCGCACGAGGTTCCGCCTGCGCAAGGCGGAGGAGCGGGCGCACATCCTGCGCGGCCTGCTCAAGGCCCTGGACGCCATCGACGAGGTCATCGCGCTGATCCGGCGCAGTGACACCGTCGAGATCGCGCGCGGGGGCCTGATGGACCTCCTGGAGATCGACGAGATCCAGGCCAACGCGATCCTGGAGATGCAGCTGCGCCGCCTGGCGGCCCTGGAGCGCCAGAAGATCGTCCGCGAGCACGACGAACTCCAGGCGAAGATCACCGAGTACAACGCGATCCTCGCCTCCCCGGTCCGCCAGCGCGGGATCGTCGGCGAGGAGCTGACGGCGCTCGTCGAGAAGTACGGCGACGACCGCAAGACCAAGCTGATCCCGTACGAGGGCGACATGTCCATCGAGGACCTGATCGCCGAGGAGGACATCGTCGTCACGGTCACGCGTGGCGGTTACATCAAGCGCACCAAGACCGACGACTACCGGGCCCAGAAGCGCGGCGGCAAGGGCGTGCGCGGCACGAAGCTCAAGGAAGACGACATCGTCAACCACTTCTTCGTGTCCACCACGCACCACTGGCTGCTGTTCTTCACCAACAAGGGCCGCGTCTACCGCGCCAAGGCCTACGAGCTGCCCGACGCCGGGCGGGACGCGCGCGGCCAGCACGTGGCGAACCTGCTGGCCTTCCAGCCGGACGAGTCGATCGCCCAGATCCGCGCGATCCGCGACTACGAGGCGGTTCCGTACCTGGTCCTGGCCACCAAGGCCGGCCTGGTGAAGAAGACGTCGCTGAAGGACTACGACTCGCCGCGTTCGGGTGGTGTCATCGCCATCAACCTGCGCGAGCAGGCGGACGGCAGCGACGACGAACTGATCGGAGCCGAACTTGTCTCGGCCGAGGACGATCTGCTGCTGATCAGCAGGAAGGCGCAGTCGATCAGGTTCACCGCGTCGGACGACACGCTGCGTCCGATGGGCCGTGCCACCTCGGGTGTCAAGGGCATGAGTTTCCGCGAAGGGGACGAGCTGCTCTCGATGAATGTTGTTCGAGCCGGTACGTTCGTGTTCACTGCCACAGACGGCGGGTACGCGAAGCGCACCTCCGTCGACGAGTACCGCGTCCAGGGTCGCGGTGGCCTCGGCATCAAGGCCGCCAAGATCGTCGAGGACCGCGGGTCGCTCGTGGGCGCGCTGGTGGTCGAGGAGCACGACGAGATCCTCGCCATCACACTCTCGGGCGGTGTGATTCGTACGCGAGTCAGCGGGGTCAGGGAGACGGGCCGTGACACCATGGGTGTCCAACTGATCAATCTGGGCAAGCGCGATGCCGTCGTCGGCATCGCACGCAACGCCGAGGCGGGACGCGAGGCGGAGGAGGTCGACGGCGATGTGGTCGTCGACGAGACCGCCGAGGGTGCCGCGACCACCGGCACGGACGAGGGCGAGGCGCCCTCGGCCGAGTAGCACGAGGAGAGAGTCATCGTGAGCGGAGCCACGGGCGCCGGATCGGCCGGTACCCCCACGGGTACGGAAACGGGCGGCGGCGGCCGTGGCTCAGCCGCGCGTGCGACGGATTCGCACACGACTCAACTGCGCAAGATCGACGAGGGAGCGACCGATTCGTACTCGGCGAGCTCGTCCAAGACGCATGGATCCCAGGGGGGAACTGTGACGGACACCCGAGGCCAGCAGACTCAGGCGGCCTCGCCGCTGCCGGGAGAACGGCAGCCCCAGCAGCAGGGCGGGCCGTACCACCCGCCGCAGGCCTACCAGACCCAGGGCGGCAACGCGTCCGCCGTGCGCCGCCCGCGCACCGGCGCCCGCACCACGCCCCGCGTCCGCAAGGCACGCCTGCGCGTGTCGAAGGCCGACCCGTGGTCGGTGATGAAGGTCAGCTTCCTGCTCTCCATCGCGCTCGGCATCTGCACCATCGTCGCGTCCGCCGTGCTGTGGATGGTCATGGACGCCATGGGCGTCTTCTCGACGGTCGGCGGCACGATCGCCGAGGCCACAGGATCGAACGAGTCCAACGGCTTCGACCTGCAGTCCTTCCTTTCGCTGCCCAACGTGCTGCTGTTCACGACGGTCATCGCGGTCATCGACGTCGTCCTCGCGACGGCCCTGGCCACGCTCGGCGCGTTCATCTACAACCTGTCCGCCGGCTTCGTCGGCGGCGTGGAGCTGACGCTCGCCGAGGACGAGTGATCCTCGCTCCGAGGCCCCGCGACAACCGATTTTGGGACTGCCCGCCTCGTGCGCTAATCTTCAGGAGTCAGCGCGCGGGACATACACCGCAGAGCGCGGCGGGGCTATAGCTCAGTTGGTTAGAGCGCATCCCTGATAAGGATGAGGCCACAGGTTCAAATCCTGTTAGCCCCACCAGCGAAAAGACCCCCAGCCGGTTGCTGCTGGGGGTCTTTGACATCCACGGCTGACATCAACGGCTGTCATGGAACCGGCCTCAGCTTCCCAGCGTCGTGCTTGGTACGGATGCTGCGCTGAGGAGGACTGTGGAAGGCGATCCGCCATGGTGGGGGATCTTCGTGATCTCGGCTGGAGTGACAGTGGTTCTTGGGGCGATCTTTCTGTCCATGGTTGCCACAGTCGCTCTCAGCGTGATCTGGGTGCGCAGCAGGTTCCGGCGCCGCCGCCCATCCAGCGGACACGTCAGCCAATGAGCGGATCTTCCAGGAGTTCGGCGAGCATGCCGACCGCTTCCCGCTCGCTGTCGCCGACCACGTGCGTGTAGATGTCCATGGTCATGCTGATCTGACTGTGCCGGAGGATCGCCTGAGCCACCTTGGGGTGCACCTTCAGGAAGGCGAGCAGGGTCCCGCAGGTGTGCCGGGCGAGGCGGACCGTGATCCGGCGGACGCCGGCGCGCTTGACGAGGCGATCGAAGGTGCGGGAGAAGCCCACCGGGTCGATCATGCCGCCGTGCTCGGAGGAGAAGATCAGGTCATGGTCCGGCTCCTGCGACCAGTGCTCACCGGCGATCTTCCGTTCCAGCGCTTGCAGCTCGCGCCGCTCATCCAGGACACGGGCGCAAAACTCGGGGAGTGGGAGCACGGCCTGTGAGGATTCCGTCTTGAGGTCCTTGAGGACCAGGCCCACGCCCTTGACCCGCTGCACCTGCTTGACCGGGGTGAAGCGGCCGGCCTCGAAGTCGATGTCCTGCCAGCGCAGCCCGAGCACCTCGCTTCGGCGGAGGCCGAGGACCAGGACGAGGACGCAGGCCGCGTAGAGCCGGTGGGCACGCACCGAGCGGAGGAAGGCGATCGCCTCGCGGGCGTTCCACGCCGTGCCCCTGTCCTTGCTGACCTTGGGCATGTCGACCAGGAGAGCGACGTTCCGCGTGATCAGCTCCTCGCGCATGGCCCGGTTGAGGGCGTTGCGGAGCACGCGCAGGACCTCGAAGCGGGCCGAGGCGCCGACCTTCTCCCGGGTCAGCGCGGCCATGAACGCTCGGATCTGCGCCGGGGTGAGCTTGACCAACGGCTTTTTGCCGAGGTGAGGCAGCAGGTACAGCCGCACCTTGGACTCGTACTTCACGTACGTGTTGTGCTCACGCTCCGGCGAGACGATGTGCTCCAGCCAGTAGGCCAGCCACTCGCCGAGCGTCCAGGACCGGGAGGGCACGGGGATGCCGTTCCGCTCCTGATCCTGGAGCTTGCCCAGCTTCTCGTTCGCCTCATCCCACGTCCGGCCGTATACGTACTTGCGCACCCGGTTGCCGTCCGTGTCGGTCACGTACGCGGCACCCTGGTACCGGCCATCGGACCGCTTGGTGATCGTGCCGCCGCCGTTGGGCCGACGCTTCGCCATCAGGCAGCCTCCCCGATCTGACCAACGATGAAGTCGCGGACCGCGTGGTCCGGGATACGGCGGCAGCCGTCGACTTTGATGGACACGAGGCGGTGGGTCCGGATCAGGTCGTAGACCTTGGTACGGCCCACCTTCAGCCGCGCCATGACCTCAGGCACGGTCAGCAGCTCCGGGACAGCGGTGGTCATGTAGCGGCTCCTTCCAGGTCGAGCAGGGCGGGTAGTTCCTCACGGGCCGTCTCGCGGTTGTGCTGGATGTCGCGGCGGATGTTGGCGGCAAGCCAGGATTCGCCGGGGGTGTGGCCGTGGCCGGCGTAGGTCCAGTGGGCGAGGGTGAGCGTGGTGGCGTCCTCGTCGTCGGGATCGGGCAGGCCGAGGGCGGCTCGTTGCTGGGCGGCGCGGTAGTCGGCGCGGGTCTGGCGCAGTTCGCCGAGGGTGGTCGAGTAGCGGCGGGACTTCGTGGAGAAGTGGCCGCGGAAGCCGAGCATGTGGGCCCAGTCGCGCAGCTTGCGGTCCGGGTAGAGCGCGTGGAGGTCGAGGCACGCGGCGATGAGCCGGGCGGGGTGGTCGGGAACGCCGAGCAGGACGAGCGCGTCTTTGCTGCCGATCCGGCGGTCTACGGTGCCGGTGGTCTCGGCCGCTTTCGTGGCGTACTTGGCGACGTAGGAGGCGACCGCCTGTTCGGTGATGTCCTCGCCGTCGCCGAAGGCCCGGATGGGGCGCACGTCGAGCTGAGTGCCCCAACGCAGGGTGCGGGCGGGCTGGTCGCCGGAGGGGGCTACGTCGACTTCCACGCGGGCGGCGGCGGCGTGGATCGCGTCGGTGAGCAGGTCGAGGGTGGCCCACGCCGGAGGAGGCGAGTCGGGCCCGTCCGGACCGTCGAAGCGGACGACTGCATGGAAGTGCACGGCGCCGCGCTTCTGGTACTCGGCGACTTTCCCGAAGGACACCCGGGACTGTTCCTTGGCTTCCTTCTGCGTGAGGCCGGCGCGCTTGGCGATCTCGCGGCGCAGGTAGATCGTGAAGTAGCGCCACAGCTCGGAGGCGTGGTTGTTCCACAGCACAGCGCCCGCGTAGTCGTACGTGTCGGGGTCAAGCGGGGTGCCCAGCTCGGGAGCGTCCTCGCCGTGGCGGACACCGCAGCGGCAGGGCCGGTTGCCGGGCCGGTTGTGGACCGGGCCGAACGAGGGGGCGGTGAGGGTGGCGAACACCCGCGGGTGGTCCCGGATCGTGTGCGGGGTGCCCTTGGTCGGGTCGCCGACGAGGCCGGCCCGGATCAGGTGGTAGGTGTCGCCGGCGTAGGTCCAGGCGCAGGAGGGGCAGCGGGAAGCCCGCCGGTTGCCGCACGCGAGGCGGAGCCGGCCGCCCGGCTCGGTGTCGGTCGAGTAGGAGTGCAGCACCTGCCCGGTGGTGGCGTCGCGGGTGACGGTTGAGCCTTGCAGGTGGATCGGGTCGGAGCAGCCGCCGGTGCGGCGGATCTGGTCTTGGATGCGGTCGAAGCCGGTGGACCCGGCCAGCCTCAGCACGTCGGTGAGGGTGGCCGGGTCCAGGCCCGCCGCGGCGGGGACGTTCGTCACGCGTCGTCCTCCGTCACGGTGTGGCGGTCAATCCAGTCCTCCGCGCAGACCTTGTGCACGGGCTTTCCGCGGTCGGAGCGCAGCGGGGTGGGCTTGTCGCACAGGACGCACGGCTTGTCACCGCTGGAGTCGAAGTGCTTGGCAGAGCGCCAGTCGAGGAGAGCCACCGCGATCACCGACCCGTCCGGGCGAGGGCCGTGGGGGCGGTGTGGCCGGTGCCCTGGCAGGCCGGGCAGGTGACCCGGAGGGTGGCGCGGGTGCCGTCCGGGTGTCGGGCACCGGTGGTGATGGCGGCGGTGGCGAAGCCGTCGCAGTCGCGGCAGACGCGCGTGTTCGAGGCGTGCTGAGGCATGATGAGGCTTCCCTTTCGGGTCCGTTGGATCTGGATGGGCGAGCCGTCCGGGGCGGCGGAAACTTGGCGGTTGAGGCCGCCCCGGCCGGTGCTACTTGCGCTTGCGGGTCTTGTGCTTGGACGTGCGGTTGATCGTGTAGCTGAGTCCGCCGGTGGCCGACAGGACTCCGATGGCCGCGCCGGCGACGACCTGGACGACGAAGGCGATCACCAGCAGCACCGCGACCGATCCGGTGAGGACGACGAGCGTCAGGACGATCGGGCCCTTGTAGGAGCGCGGAGCCTCATGGACGATCACGACGCGTCGCATGTCGGTGCCGGGCGGGATCTGCCGGTAGAGGTCGGCGGGAATGTGTCCGGCGCGGATCTGATCTTCGGGCAACTGCATGGCGTGCCTCCTTTCAGGTGCAGCGGTGGGTGCGGGCGGCGAGTTCAGCGGCCGACCGGTCGCCGTATTCGTTGGAGAAACCGCACTTGGGAGCGGTGCAGGCGGCGGTGTGCCGGGTCTGGCCGCGGCCGTTGTTGAACGAGGCCACTTGGACCGGGCCGATGCGGATCACGTCGTAGAAGCGGTTCGGGCGCACGCGGGTCACCTCCTTTCAGGCGAGTTGGGCGACGATCGCGCCGGCGAGGTCTTCCGGGACGCCGAGGCGAGCGCGCAGGGTGGCGGTGTCAATGTCCGTTCCGGTCCGGGTGCGGTGCTCGGTGGCGACCTTCCGGGCATGGTCGACCAGCGCAGGCGGAACCGCGGGGACCGAAGCCAGGGCTTCCGGCAGGGCCGGGGCAGGCTCCGGGGTCGGGATTTCTGAGGCCGGTTCGCGAACCGAAGGGCGGTCGACGACCGGCACGGACCGGGGCGCAGGTTCCGGGCCCGGTGCGGGGGCCGGGTCGGTCGGGGTGTGGGCGAGCAGGGTGCCGCCGAGGAAGGCCAAGGCGGGCCAGCCGGCGACGAGGATGCGCAGCCAGGCCGGAACCTGTTCGAGGTCGAGGAGCCCGGCGGTGGCGATGTTCGCGCCGAGGGAGGCGACCAGGGCGACCAGGAACCAGAACCAGGCCAGCTTCGAGCGTTCGGTGCGCAGCCGACGCCACACGGCGACCAGGAGCAGGTCGACGGAGACGGGATAGGCCCAGGCCTTCCATCCGGTCTGTCCGGCCGCTTCGGCAAGGTCGTGCAGGTGGGCGAAGGACAGAGCCCCGGCGATCACGGCCTGGATGAGTACGGCGTCGATGCGGATCGAGCGGAACACGACTCTTCACCTCCCCTCTGGGATCAGTCGGAGGCCGGGATCTCGCCGGCGCCGAAGCAGTTCAGGCACATGCCGGTTTGCTGGCCGACCGTCCTGCGCTTGCGTCCGACGCGGACGGAACGGGAGACCTCCCCCGTGCCCTTGCAGGACGGACACGGCACGGTCGTGGGCTTGGCGGTCTTGCGCGCAGTCATGAGCGATCCCCCGTTTCCGAGGTCAGGGTCTCGGGGCGATCAGCGGCGGGTCGGTGGACGCCGGCGGCACCCATCGGCGGCCGGAACGGGGCCAGGAACGGCAGCTCCGGGGTGAGGTGGGCGAACTCCCGGCACACGGCGGCCGCTTCAGCCGGCGAGGTCTCCGGGGTGCGGATGCGGGACCAGCCACCGGAGGTGTCACCGGCCACCGCGACACCGGGGCGATCGGCGCGGATCGAGGTTGCCGCCATCACCGCATCCGGCGCGATGTCGCCCAGGCCCATCTCGGCGGTCTGCTTGTCGTTGACGCGGTGGACCACACGGCCGGTGAGCTGGGCACGAAGCGCGGTGGCGCCCCTGCCGAGGTCGGAGCCGAAGCGCTGCCCGCAGACCTCCAGGTAGATGCCGATCGCGCGGGCCATCTGCCCCAGCCGGACCAGTTGCATGACCGTCCGGTCCCGTGCCGCTTCCTCCTTCTTGGAGGTGACGAAGAACAGCTCTGCCACCTCGTCGATCAGGACGACCAGCGGCACCGGCCGCAGCTTCGCGGGCAGGTCCCACACGTCCGAGACGCCGTGCAGGGCGAGGAGATCGAACCGCTCACTCATCTCCAGGACCAGCGCGTCTATCAGCCGTCCGGCCATGTCCGGATCGGTGGCCAGGGCGGAGAGGCGAGGCGCGTAGCGGCTGTGCTCGACACCGCGCTTGCAGTCGATGCCGATCAATCCGACCGGGAGCTTCGCCAGGCCCTTGACCAAGTTCCGTTGGTACACGGACTTGCCGGACTGGTTCGCACCCAGAGTCAGCGCCATCGGAACCGCGCGGTAGTCCCGTTCGAAGACCGTGCCGTCCTCCCGCAGCGCCACCGGAACGACCAGGCCACGAGGCTGAGCGGAGCGCGGGAGACGGACGCGGCGCAGCACGTCGTAGCCCGTCATCCGCAGTTCCACGTAGCCGGGCTTGGTCTCCGTCACGTTGACCGACTGCACGCCGAACGCGTGGCGCAGCCGCTCCGAGGAGGTGGCCACGTCGGCGGGCTCCAGGCCGGCCGGGAGGCGCAGCGTGATGCGCAGTCCGGTCGAGGTGGGCCGGACCCGGCGGACCTTCGGCGGCACCGGCCGCACCTCACGACGGGACAGGTTGCGCGTCATGAAGGCCCGCAGTCCGGACGGCTGCACCGTGAGCCCGCACACCTCCATCGTGGACGCGTACGAGAAGGTGAACCGGCCCCACGTCAGCGGCAGGCCCACCGTCGACCAGTACAGGCGCGGTGCCCGGTGCTTCGCGTAGCCGACACCGCCGGCACCCGCTAAGGCGCCCGTGGCCTCCAGCCACATCGTCAGGTCAGCCATGATCAGGCCGCCGAGGTGATCGCGACTGCGCGGAACGAGATCCCGTGCCGCTTCTGGCCGTTGAACTCGTTCTCCCAGTCACGCGCCTTGAGGCCGACCACCCGCACCGGCATGCCCGGGGCGAGACCCTCCGGGTAGCCCGTCTCCGGGATGGTGACCTGGTAGAGGTTGCCCTCCCCCTCGTCCGAAACGAGCAGGCCCACGGTCGATAGGCCCGCGCCGGTGTCCCGGTCGACGGCCCGCTCACCGGTCTTCTTGTTGGCCATCTTCGGTTCCGGCGCGGTTGCCACGAACACGATGGCGGTCGAAACGTCGATCTTGAAGGACGGCATCAGAACTCCCTGTTTGACGACGGAGCAGCTCAATAGGAGCCGCGCGCCTCCCGCTGTCCTAGGACTGCGAGCGACAAGAGAGATATTGCACCGCAGTCCTAGGACTGTCAACAGTCCTAGGACTATGTTTCACTGGACCTCGTAGAGAGGGGTTGCGTGATGGCGCCGAAGTGGCGGGAGCTGGCGGACAAGCTGGCTGAGCAGATCGAGAGGGGTGACTACGCCCCGGGCCAGCAGTTGCCGCACATCAGGGAGCTGGTCGAGGCCGGCGAAGGCTCCAAGGCGACCGTTCACGCTGCCTATAAAGCGCTGGAAGCCGAGGGGCTGGTCACCTCATCCCGAGGTCACGGCACGGTTGTTCGGCAGCAAGTCCCGCTTAAACGACTCGGCATCGCCAGGTACGACAAGGCGAAGTGGCGCGACGGCGACGAGGTGGCGTTCATTGCGGACCGTGTGGCTTCGGGACGGGCGTACCGCCGCAACGAGCAGACCCAGACGGTCAGCCTTGTTGAAGCGTCGGCAGAGGTGGCAGCCGCGCACGGCCTGTCAGTGGGCGCCCCGGTCTACGCCCGCGCACGGCTCGTCAAGGAGGGTGACCAGCCGACGCACACTCTGACCAGCTACTACCGGCCCGAGCATGTCGAAGGCACGCGCATCGTTGACCCGACACCAGGCCCCGCCGGCCGGGGTGGTGGCTTTCGCGTGCTGTACGACGCGGGTTACGAGATCGATCACATGCAGGAGAGGATCTTTGCTCGGGCGCCGAAGGCCGACGAAGTGAGTCTCCTGCAACTGCCGCCCGGGGAGCCGATCGTCGAGCTGCACCGCACCACCTACACGGCGGACGGCACCGTGGTGGAGTTCGCCATCGGCGTGCACGCTGCGTCACGCTTCGCCTGGGAGTACGACTTCAAGGTGCCGGACTCGGCGGAGAGCAGGGAAGACCAGCAGTGATCTCAACGCAGAATTGGGCCGATACGCGACTTCTGTGGGAGTACCACCAGATGGGCCACACACCCCGGCCCTGTTCTGTCGCAATCGGGCTCGGCAGTCACGACCTGGGCGTCGCCGACACGGCGGCCGAACTGTACGAGCGCGGCATGGCTCCACTGATCGTATTTACCGGCGCCACCAGCCCCACCACGCGAGAACGCATGCCACGAGGTGAGGCGGTCCACTACCGAGAGCGCGCGCTTGAGCTTGGCGTCCCCAGCTCAGCCGTTCTGGTGGAGCCGCGGGCGAGGAACACGGGCGACAACATCCGCTTCTCGCGCGAGCTGTTGAAGGAGGCCGGCATTGAGGTGTCCTCGGTCTTGCTGATCAGCAAGCCGTACGAGGAGCGGCGGGCGTACGCCACGGCGCGCAAGCTGTGGCCCGAAGTTGAGATCGTCAGCGCGTCCAGCCCGATGACGCTGAACGAGTACGTCGACTCCATCGGTGACGCCCGCACGGTGATCGACATGCTCGTTGGCGCGCTACAGCGTCTGTTGGTCTACCCGGATCAGGGCTTCCTGATCAGCCAATCCGTACCCGCCGACGTGATCGAGGCGTACGAGCGCCTTTGCCAAGCCGGATTCACGAGCCGACTCCTGACCACCGGTGCACCCTCGTCCTGACCAGGCAACGACGTGAGCTGTTACAGGTTTCTCTACCTCATCAAGCCCCGGCTGCGCTCCGCTCCGCCGGGCGCGCGTCGGCGGCGGCTGCGCCCGCGCTCCTGCCTTCGGCCCGCTCGGCGCTGCCGCCGCCGACGCGCGCCCACATGTGGATAGGGCCGGTAGCCATGAGTCGATCACCGTATAGTGCGGCCCACGGTCAAGGCGATGCCTCCGGCGGGGGATCGCCCGGCACCGGGATGGAGGGGGCGCCGTTCCCGGCTGCGGGTCCGTAGTGGCGTGCGCGGGGAGCGCCCATCCCGACCACCATCGACCCAGGCAAAGCCGAGCAGACGCGGCCCATGGCGTCCAGGTCGTTCGTACAGTGGCGCGCTCCACCTGGACGCCATGAACCACGCCCGCTCCACGGTGTGTGGGTCGACGGCGGACGGGATGGGCGCTAGGGACAGTGGTGGGCTGGGGAAAGGAGTCGGCCGCGCCATCTATGCTTTGGAGCAGGGGTGCCATGACCGATGGAGATTGGTACGACGACAGCGACTACGAGAGCGCAGTCAAACGGTCCGAGCGGGTGACTCGGGTGGGATGGACCGCGATTCTGGGCGTGACGGGAGTGGTCGGCGTTGCCGCGATCGCTGCCGTTGTGGTCTGCCTGGCCGCGGTCGTCGGCGGCGTCTATGTCGTCATGGTCGCCAACCGGTAGCACGTCACTCAGCTTGTCAAGAGAGCCTTGCTGGTCTGACACCAATGCCTGACACCAACAGCCACGGACAGTGGCGATCGGCGTCGGATGCCAGCGGCCGAGGAGCCCGGGCGCAGAACGGATTTACCAAGGTTCCTGGCTACCCGTGATTGACCTGATAAGGATGAGGCCACAGGTTCAAATCCTGTTAGCCCCACCAGCATGAAGACCCCCAGCCGGATTCGGTTGGGGGTTTTTGGTGTCTGGGGTTCTCGGGACTGCCGCGAAGTGCGGGGCGGTGGGTGTGAAAAGACCCGACCGCTGGCGACGGGGGATGCGCCAGCGGTCGGGCTGTGGCCAAGGCTAACAAGGCCGGGTGCGTGGCGGGTGCCGACTGGTCGGTCGGGCATCGGTGATGTGACAGGGATCACGTGCTTCCTGGGGGGTGTTCAGGGGTCGCACGGCGGGTCGTACTCCAGGCGTGGCAGGTACTCGTGCCACTTCTCCTTGGTCAGCACGCCCCGGGTGGCGGAGCAGATGCGGTCGATGGCGTCGTCCACTCCCAGGCTCCACAGCCGGACGGTGTCCGTGCCGCTGGACACCCCGAGCATGTGGCTCACGGGGCTGAAGGACAGGAAGTTGCCCGTCTTGGCGTTGGGGCTCATCGCCTGGCCGAGGGGAGCGGCCCCGGCGGGTGAGGTGACGTTCCAGAGCCGGACCGTGTTGTCGTTGGCGCCGCTGGCGAGGGTGTCGCCGTCCTGGCTGAACGTCAGCGACACCACCGAGTCGGTGTGTCCGGCGAGAGCGGACTCCGCGGCGGACCCGTCGCCCGGGTCGGTGATGTCCCACAGGCGGACCGTGCCGTCGTCGCTGCCGCTGGCCAGGGCGTGGCCGTCGGGGCTGTAGGCGACGACGTTGACGGGCCCGAGGTGCCCGGAACGGGGTGCGCCGAGGCGGGTCGCGTGGTCGGGGTCGGTGACGTCCCAGAGCTGGACGGTGTCGTCCGCGCTGCCGCTGGCGAGGGTGCGGCCGTCCGGGCTGAAGGCGAGGGTGTTGACGTACCCGGTGTGACCGGTGAGCGGCTTGCCGAGGCGGCGGGGGCGGGACGGGTCGTCGATGTTCCACAACTGGATGGTGCGGTCGTCGTGGGCCGTGGCCAGGGTGTGGCCGTCGGGCCCGAACGCCAGTGTGTCGGGGCCCGCGTAGCGGGTGTCCAGCGCCACCGGTGGTCCGTGCGCGGTGGGCCGGGCCGGGTCCGTGACGTCCCACAGCTGGAGCGCGCGGCCTCCTGTGAGCACCGCGAGCGTGTGGCCGTCCGGGGAGAACACCAGCGACCGGATGTCGCCCTCGCCGGGCCTGAAGGGCGCGCTCAGCGACACGGGCCGGCCGGGGTTCGCCACGTTCCACAGCCGGACTCTGCCGTCGCGGGCCGCCGTGGCCAGTACCCGCCCGTCCGGGCGGAAGGCACCGGTGCGGCCGATCATGTCCGACGTCGGCAGCGACCACAGGCGGACCTTGCTGTCACCGTTGCCGGTGGCGAGGGTGCGGCCGTCGGGGCTGAAGCCGAGCGCGTACATCTCGCCGCTGCTTCCGGCGAGGGGCACGCCGACCTGCGAGGGGTAGGCCGGGTCGCTGACGTTCCACAGGCTCGCCGTGCTGTCCGCGCTGCTCGCGGCGAGCGTGGCGCCGTCGGGGCTGAAGGCCACGGCCCATATGGGGCCGCTGTGGCCGGTGAGCGGTGCGCCTACGGGCTTCGCACGGTCCGGGTCGCGCACGTCCCAGAGCTGGACGGTGTCGTCCGCGCTGCCGCTGGCGAGGGTGCGGCCGTCGGGGCTGAACGCCACGGAGTGCACCAGGCCGCTGTGCCCGGTCAGCGGTGCGCCGACCGGTTCGGGGCGGGAGGGGTCGGCCACGTCCCAGAGCCGGACCTTGTCGTCGTCGCCGCCGGCCGCGAGCGTGTGGCCGTCGGGGCTGAACGCCACCGCGCGCACCGCCGCGCTGGACCCGGTCAGGGTGTCGAGCGCTGTCGGACGGCGCGGGTCGGCCACGTTCCACAGGCGGACGGCGTGGTCGTCGTGGGCGGAGGCCAGGGTGCGGCCGTCCGGGCTGAACGCGAGCAGGTAGACGGTGCCTCCGTGACCGGGCACGGGAGTACCGAGCGGGCGTGGGTGGCCGGGGTCGCGCACGTCCCACATCCGGATCGTGCCGTCGTCGGAGGCGCTGGCCAGGGTGCGGCCGTCCGGGCTGAAGATCGCGGTGCTCACCCAGCTGGTGTGTCCGGTGAGGGGCTTGCCCAGCGGTTGGGGACGCGCCGGGTCCGAGACGTCCCACAGCCGCACCGTCCGGTCGTAGCTGGCCGTCGCCAGGGTCCGTCCGTCGGGGCTGAAGGAGGTGAGGTAGACGGCGCCCGTGTGCCCGAGGAGCGGGGTGGCCAGTGGGGCGTTCACGATCGAGATCAGCCGGTTCCTGACGTCCTCGTCGTCCGGCCGCAGGCGGTGCGCCGCCAGGTCGAGCTGGGCCGACAGCGACGGGTCCGTGTCCTGGACCCGGTCCGCCTCCGCGACCACCTGCTCGAACACGGCGTCGTTGCGCTGCTGCCAGGCGATCACCGCCGAACCGACCGCCACGAGGGCCAGGACGACCAGCGCCGAGACCGCGGCGCGACTGATCAGGACGGTGCGCCTGCGCAGCCTGACCGCGGCGGCGAGGAACTCCACCGCGCTGCGGGTCAGGAACGTGTCGTCGGCCGACTCCGCCCAGCCGCTCGCCTGCGCCAGCCGGGAACCCCGGTAGAGCAGGGAGGCGTCGCGCTCGGACTCCTCCCAGGCCAGGCCGTCCTCCTCAAGACGCTGGCGCAGCAGGTTGCCGGCGCGGTCCTCGTCGATCCAGTCGCGCAGCCGGGGCCAGGCGTGGAGCAGCGCTTCGTGGGTGATCTCCACGGTGTCCGCGTCGAGTGTCACCAGCCGGGCCCGCACCAGCGCCTCGAGGGACTCCTCGGTCTTGCCCGGGTCCCCCGACTCCTCGGCCAGCCGGCGCCGCGTACTGCGCCTGCGGGTGGCCTGGGTGTCCTCGCTCAGCCGGACCAGCCTGAGCAGCAGCAGCCTCGCGGCCGCGCGGGCCGCCGGGTCCAGGCCCGACCAGGCACGCTCGGCGGTCGCGGCCACCGCGCCCTGGATCCCGCCGGCCGCGCGGTACCCGGCCAGGGTCAGCCGGCCCGCCTTGCGCCGCTGCCAGGTGGCGAGCAGGGCGTGGGAGAGCAGCGGCAGCACGCCCGCGTCGTGCGCCCCGCGTGGGCCGTCGGTGCTCACCTCGCGGATGATCAGCTCGGCGAGCCCCGGTTCGAGTTCCATGCCGACGGCCCTGGCCGGAGCGGTCACCGCCTCGCGCAGTTCCGCGGTGGTCAGCGGCCCGAGCACCATGTGCCGGTGTTGCAGCGCGTCGGCCAGCTCGGGATGGCGCAGGCACTGGTCGTAGAAGTCGGCGCGTACGCCCAGCGTCACCAGCACGGGTGCCGCGCTCCGCGCGTCGCCGGGCACGCAGGCGGCCTGGAGGAGCCGGATGAACAGGCGCCGGTCCGTCTCGTCGGCGCAGAGCGTGAACAGCTCCTCGAACTGGTCCACGATGACGACCGGAGGGGGGTCCGGCGGGGCGTCGCCGCGCGCCGCCCATGCAGTGAAGGCCGCCCTGGCGGCGTCCTCGGTCCGCGGATCGTCGGCGTCCGCCTTCTCGGCCTTCGCGCTCTTCTCCCCTTTTTCCAGGGTCTGGGCGGTTTCTCCGGTTTCCCCGGTTTCCCCGTCCAGGTCGCCCGGTGCCGCCGCCTGCCTCGCGGCGCGGACGACCGGCGCGAGCTGCGGTATCAGTCGGGTCAGCTCTCCGAGTGGGTCGGCCCCCGGCACGAGCTGGAGGACCTCCCTGGCCTCCCCGGCTTCGCCGGCCTGTCCGGACTCCCCGGCCTCTCCGGACACCCCGGTGTCCCCGTCCTCCCGGGGCGGCCCGTCCGCCGCGTCAGGCGCGCCGTCGCGCAGGGCGGGCACCAGGCCGGCGTGCAGCAGGGAGGACTTCCCCGCCCCGGAGGCGCCTACGAGCATGACCAGCCCGCCCGTGTCCCGCGCCGCGTGGAGCTGGGTGACGAGGGCCTGCGTGCTCCGTTCCCGCCCGAAGAACCAGCCGGCGTCCTGCCTGCGGTAGGCGGCCAGCCCCCGGTAGGGGCAGACCCCGCCGCTGGCGGCCGGAGTCTCGGCAGGGGGCTGTTCCTCCGCCGCGGGCGGCGCGGGGCGTTCGGCGGTCGGGTCGGCCACCGCCCGCTCCCACAGGCGCTGCCACTGGGTCAGGTCGTAGAGACCGGCGGAGACCGGTACGGGCCGCGCCCGCCGCGCCTGCGGGACGAGTACGTGCAGGACCGCCGCGAGGGCGGGGAACTGGGCGGGCACGTTCTTGGCCCGCCGCCAGTCGCTGATCCGCTGGGCGGAGACCCGTACGGGCCGCCCCCGTTCGTCGACCCGCTGGAGCCGGACGACGGCCTCGGACACGCGTTTGAGGGGAGGGTTGCCCGCCTCCCTGTACAGCAGTGCGAGGCGTTCCGCGAAGGCCGTGCGTGCCCCTGAGTCGAAACTCAAGGTCTCCACTCCTTACTTCCCCCGCACCTGGACGTCCGGACCGGAAAACTCACTCTATACGCCTGACCTGCGACTACATCGGCGTCATGATTCCGGAACCTCCTCTGCGGCGACCACAGGTGGCAGGATCGCACCGCAGTGGCGAGGCGGTCTCGCGGCACCCTGACAGGTCAGCGGCCCAGCGCTCGAAGTGTCACCCCACGTGACCGCATGTTCTCGGTCAGTTTTCGGTGGCCAGACCCTTTCCGACCCGTTCCGGTATCGCACGCGAAAACGGCGCCGGCATGGTTTGGCACCGGTCCCCACGAGGGGAGGGACCGGAGCCAAACCATGCCGACGCGTACGTGGGGCCCCGGAACGTCACCGGTGCCGTTCGCGCCACTCCTCCAGGCCGCCGCCGGCCAACGGGCAGGCGCCCGCCAACGGGTAGGCGGACGGGACGGATTCGGCGCGCCGATCCGCGGGCAGTCACGTCGTGAAGACTCCGACATCGACCGCCGCTGGAGTGCGTATGAGGATCTCCGTCGACCCCGAGCAGTGTTACGGCTCCGGCGACTGCGTCCACCGGGCCCCGTCCGTCTTCACCCAGGTGGACGGCCTCGGTGCCGTCATACCCGGCCGGGAGCACGACGTCGACGCCCCGCGGGTGCGCGAGGCGGCCGAGGGATGTCCGTCCGCCGCGATCACCATCACGGCAGGGGACTGAGCATCCGAGGCGGACCGAGCGGTTCCGTGCCACATGCCCTGGTCACCCTCGCCGCCCGGTACGTGCGCAACGGCCCCGGCACCTTCGGGAAGGCGGCCCTCGCCGCGCGCCTGGTCGACCCGCAGCTGCGCGAGCACCCCCGCAGGAGAGTCGTCGAAGCGCGTTCCGGCGGTCTGTTCGCCGTGGACACGCAGGACCTCATCCAGCGGTACCTGTACCTCTTCGGCGCCTGGGAGCCGCACATGACGGGCTGGCTGCGGCGCCGGCTGCGACCGGGGGACGGCTTCGTCGACGTCGGGGCCAACATCGGCGTCTTCAGCGTCCTCGCGGCCCAACTGGTCGGTGCCGCGGGCCGGGTCGTCGCGATCGAGGCGTCCCCCGAGCTGCACCGCCGTCTGGTGGGGCACGCGCGGCTCAACGCCCTCGGGAACATCCGCGCGCTGAACGCCGCCGTCTCGGACCGGTCCAGGACGCTGACCTTCGTGCTCGCCAGCTCACGGAACACGGGGGCGAACAGCATCGTCCCGTACGACGGCCCGGCGGAGTCCAGCTTCGAGATGGAGGCCAGGACGCTGCCGGACCTGCTCGGCCCGGCGGAGATCGCGAACGCCCGGGTGATCAAGATCGACGTCGAGGGCGCGGAGGGGAGCGTCGTGCGCGGTCTGGCACCGATGCTGGGCGATCTGCGGTCCGACGCGGAGATCAGCGTCGAGGTGGCGCCCGAGCGCATGGCCCGGCTCGGGGACTCCGTCGACGACCTGCTGGGGGTCATGCGTGACGCCGGGTTCCACGTGTACCGGCTGGCCAACGACTACGCGCCGGGGAGCTACCCCTCGGCGCTGAGCCATGAGCCCCTGGCGCCGGTCCGCTGGCGCGGGCCGGTGACCGAGGAAAGCGACCTGGTCTTCTCGCGGGTCGACGCGGAGAGGCTTCCCTGACCCCCGGGACGGCCCGCAGCGATGCCGCCCCACCGGTTCACGGACGCGCGCGCGGGCCGTCGGCACCGTCCGGCGGACGCCACCCGAAGGAGGCCAGAGCCCTCGCCCTGGCCTCCACCACCGCCATCCGGGCATCGCGTTCGGCGGGGTCCACATGGCCCGCGTGGCCGGTCACCTGGCCCTCCCACTTGCGGTAGAAGAGGCCCACCTCCCCGGAGAACCACCCCCGGCTCACGGAGTTGAGCGCGAGCAGCAGACCGGTGTCCTCGGACGCGGGCAGGGCCATCCAGCCGCCGAGGGCGAGCAGCAGAGCACGCCGTACCAGGAGCGTCGCCGGGTGGACCTGGGCGCGGAAGCCGTTCGCCTTCCAGAAGTCGAGCACCGCCCCGCGCTCGATCGGCCCGTGCTCCGGGTCCCCGGGGAAACCGGCCGTCGAGCCGTCGGGCAGGAGGTCCAGGACCCGCGAGGTCGCCCAGCCGAGCGCCGGGTCGGCCTCCAGGGCGGCCAGGTCGCGGGCCAGGGCTCCCGGGGCGAGCCGGTCGTCGGCGTCCAGGACCTTCACGTACGCGCCGTCCACGTGGGCCAGGGCCATCGTGCGGGCCACCCCCGGCCCGCCCTGCCGGTCCTGTCGCCCCTGGTGGAAGACGACACGAGGATCGTCGGGCACATACGGCCGGACGTCCCGCGTACGGCCGTCCTCCTGGATCACCCAGCGCCACTCCCAGCCCTCGGGCAACTCCTGTGCGCACAACGACGCGTGGGCCTGCGGCAGGAAGTGGGCCGAGGGACCGTGGACGGCCGTGACGACGACGACGCGCCGGTTCACGGCGGCAATCGTCGCGTGCCGGAGGTCGTCCGCGATCATTTCGTACGCCTTTGGCACTCGCACTCAGGGTTTCGGTCGGTCGTCAGGTCCGTCGTCCGGTCGGTCGTCAGGTCCGTCGCCCGGTTCGTTGTCGCGCTCGCAGGCTACAACTCCTGAAGAGGGCCCGAGGAGCCGAGGGCCGTCGTCCCGCACACGGCGGCGGCCCGGCTGCTCTGTCGAGCCGCCGGGCCGTTTCTCGCGTGTGGTGCTGTACGCAGATCGCCGTTACGTCAGGGTCGGGGGTCTCGCGGCCCGCTCAGCGCTGGAGCGGGGCGGTGTGCTGGTCCGGAGACTCGGCGACGGTGTCGTCGCACTGGGGGGCGACGGCCGTGGCGGTGGCGTCGGCGAGCGGGCGGTGACGGCAACTGGGCGCCGCCCCGTGGGCCTCGGCGCGGATGCGCTGCTTCATCGTGGGGGGCAGGGAGCCGGTACGGGACCAGGACCAGGGGACCGAGGCCGCGGGCGCCTCCTGCGGGGAGGCGCTCTCGGCGTTGCTGTGCGTTCCGGTCTGCGGTACGGCCGCGGAGGCCGTCGTCGTGATGAGTCCGAGCGCCGTGCACAGCGCGAGGAAGGCGGTGACGATGGTGGTCCACAGCGTCATGACCTTGTTCCGGGCCATAACCCCTCACTTTCGGGTTGGGCGATTTGCGTACTTTCCTCATGATGTGTATGTGGGCCGCGAAGTGGTGGACCTCGGTCCGTGGCGCGTCGATGTTCAGATGAACACCACCCGAATAGCCGCAGGGCGCTGTAAAAGGTGCGCAGACGGGAGGGAAGAGGGCAAAAGTCGCCGCGTGTAGGGGTGCGATCACCCTCCGATCGGAACGGCTGCATCCGCTTCTAGAGGGTTCCGGCGACGGGCAGTTGACCGCCGACGCAGGTCACCGATCGGTATCGGCCGGTGTGTATAGTCGGGCGCCAGAGGTCCCCTACGTCAAGGAAAGACGAGGTCGCGCGGTGAAGAAGCTTCTCCTGGTCGCACTGGCCGCCATCGGCGGGCTCCTCGTGTACCGCCAGATCCAGGCGGATCGCGCCGAGCAGGATCTGTGGACGGAGGCGACTGACTCCGTGCCCACGGGTTCGTGAGTACGACCGACATCCGGTCCTGAGCAGACCCCGGCCGTCAAACGGTCGGGGTTTTGTGTTGCCCGGCTCCGCGCGCCGGGCGCGGGGGTGCGGGAGCGCGGGGGTGCGCGGCAGGATGGGGCACGGTCCGCGCGGGGCGGGCGGCGACAGAGCCGGTGGACGCGAGGGGTGGCGGGTCATGGGACGGTGGTGTACGGCCTGGCGGCGCGCCGGGACGGGGCGTGACCGGCCGACGGTGCCCGCGCGGCTGGCCGTCGTGACCGCCACTGTGGCCACGACCGTCGCACTGGCCACGACCGCCGCCCCGCCCGGCGCTGCGGCTCTCGCGGCCGGTGCGCCCGCCGGATACGACTTCGCCGACGACGCCCGCCGGATCACGGGCGCGAGCGCCGCCTCGGAGGCCGAACCGCTGGAGGCCGGCGCCACGTACCGCGGCTCCCTGCCGAGAAACGGCACCCTCTACTACCGCCTCGAACTCGACGCCGCCTCCGACGCCTACGTCTCCGTCACCGCCGTACCCGGACCCGACGGCGAGGTCACCGCCGTCGACGGCATCCGCGTCGCCGTCCAGGACGCCGACGGCGGCTCCTGCTCCTCCGACAGCGCGACCTTCGGCGCCGCCCACAGCCCCCGCCCGGTCACCGCCTGGGGCATGCGCGAGATCACCCCCGGCGCCAACCGCTGCCAGGACGCCGGCACCTACTACGTCACCGTCGAGCGGACCCGGCCCCAGGACTCCCCGCCGGACGACTGGGACCTGGAACTCACCGCCGCCACCGAACCCCGCCCGCGACAGGACGGCGCGACCCGTGCACCCGAGACCTGGGACTCCGCCTCGCCCGAACCCCTCGCCGGCGAGCCGGAACGCCGGCCGGGCGGCAATGGCTTCGCCCACGCCACCGCCGTTGGGCAGGGCGTATGGCAGGATGCCATCCGTCCCGGCCAGACCCTCTACTACAAGGTGCCCGTCGACTGGGGCCGCCAGGTGTACGCGACCGCCGAACTCGGCGGCTCCGGCGACGCCTCCGGCTACGCCACCAGCGCCCTGCGACTGGCCCTGCACAACCCCGTGCGCGGCGAGGTCGACGACGCCGCCAAGGGCTACACCGGCCGGCCGGCCACCGTCGGCCTCGCCCCCCTGCCACCCGTGGCGTACCCCAACCGGTACGCCACCTCGGGACAGGTCGGCGCACTGCGGTTCGCCGGCGACTACTACGTCGTGGTCCACCTCGCGGCACAGGTCGCCGACGACTTCGGCGAGGGCCCCTTCGACCTGACCCTGCGCGTACGACTCGGGGGAGCACAGCGGAGCGGCCCCGACTACGCGGGAAAGTCCCGGCCCGAGGGCCTCTTCGAGGTCTCCGCACAGGACCGGGCGACCGCGCCGGAGAGCGGGTCCACCGGCGAGAACCTCACCATGAAGGCGGTCGCCGTCGCCGGGATCGGAACCGGCAGCCTGCTGCTCCTGGCCCTGGCCCTGTGGACGGCGGCGGCCCGGCGCCGACCCTAGGGCCCGCCGGGCCGCACTCAGATACGGGCCAGCGCCCAGAAACCCACGGCATAGCAGGCCAGCGCCAGCAGCAGCAGCGGCACCGCCACCCGCGCCGGCGGACCCGAACGGCGCCGCCGCCGACCCCCGCGGTGCTGCACGGGAGAGGCGCTCTGCGCGGACCCCGCGGTGTACGCGGCGGTGGGAGCGTCGGCAGGCCGGGGCGGGGACGGCGCCAGAGCCCGGGCGGGAAGCGGCGGCACGTGCGGCGGCATGCGCGGCGGCTGGTCCGGGGACCAGTCCTGGGACCGGTACTGCGGGCTGCCCGTGAAGACCGGGCTCTGCGCGGACGACCGCGCATCGGCCGCCGACCCCGAGGTGACGGTCGGCTGCGGAGGCGGCAGCTCAAAACTGCCGGTCTCCGACATGCCGCCCGGCCGCCCGGAGTCGGCAGTGGCCTCCGACGGCGTGCCGGCCGCGGCAGGCGGAGTACCGGTCGCCGCCGGAGTGGAGGGCGTCCAGGCGCCGGCGGGCGGTGTGCCGCCGGGCAGCGGACCGGCGGGCGCCGGTGGGGTCCGGTCCGGGGCCGGCGACGGGTCGCCCGGGGTCGCCGCGGTCCAGGGCGGCGCGGCGGCCGGAGCCGCACCCGGTCCGGCCGGCCGTCGCGGGTCCGTCGCCACGTCGTCCACCCCCGACGCCCGCTTGAGCGGACCGTCGGCGCCGAACCCCGACGGCAGCGGCCCGACCTGATCGAAGATCTCGATCAGCTCGTCGTCGGGACCGGGCTCCGGCAGCAGCTCCGCCGCCGCGGCCAGCGCCTTGCGCGCCCCCGTCGCGGTACGGAACCTCGCCGGCGGATCCGGCTGCACCAGCGTCGCCACCACCTGCCACAGCGGCTCCGGAATCCCCTGCGGCGCGGGCGGCGTACCACGCTCGGCGAAATGCTGCACGAGCGCCTTGGCGTCCGGCTTGGCCCCCTCCAGCAGATACAGGGCCACAAGACCCACCGCGAACAGGTCCGCCGGAAAATCCGGCTCCGCGCCCATCATCTGCTCCGGCGCGAGATAACCAGGCGTCCCCACCACGAGGTTGGTCTCCGTCAGCCTCGGCTCACCCAGCCGCATCGCGATACCGAAGTCGGACAGCCTCAGCCGCGGACGGCCCGTCCCCGTCGCCTCAAGCAGCAGATTGGCCGGCTTGATGTCACGATGCACGACCCCCTCCCCGTGCACCGCCGCCAGCCCCGACAGAAGCTGGTCGAGCAACGTGCACACGAAGGCCGGCGGCAGCGGACCGTAGTCCCCGACCAGGTGGACCAGCGAACCGCCCGTGACCAGGTCCATCGTGAACAGCACCTGATCGTCGTCGGCCGCCCAGCTCGCCGGCGCCAGCACATGGGGATGATCGATCCGCAGCGCCTGCTCACGCACGAACCGCAGCAGCGAATGCGCGTCCCGCTGCTGGAGCACCTTGGCGGCCACATAACGCCGGCGCCGGTGATCCCAGGCACGCCAGACGGCACCGACCCCACCGCGGCCGATCGGGTCGACCAGCTCGTACCGACCCGCGAAGACCTCACCCATGGCTGTGCGCCGCTCCTCCCCTGGGACCTGTCGCGCCACTCCCGCGGCCCGGCCGCCGACCCCCTCGCGGCGACCGGACCCCGGGATCAGTTCTGGTGGGACTGGTAGTGCGCGACCGCGTCCGAGGTACGACCCGCGCCATAGACCCGCAGGAACTCCGCCAGCTCCGGATGAGAGGAGGAAAGGGAGTCCGCCGCGTCGATGATGTCCCCCGCGGCCGCCACCGAACGCAGCAGCGACTGGATCTCACGGACCACCCGCTTGACCGTGGGCGCGCCCGAACTGGTCGTGGTCGTCGTGGTGTTGTTGAGCACCGAGCCCCCCTGGGACTTCTTGATCTCGTCCATGCGCTCCGTCGCCTCGGCCGCGCTCACACTGCCGTCCGCGACCTGCCCCGCCAGGTCCTGCAGCAGCTGCACCCGCTGGACCACCGCGGGATTGCCGATCTTCGCCCGCTGGCCGCTCATCAGCTGCGACAGCATCGGCGCGGACAGCCCCAGCACCCCCGCGAGACGAGCCTGGTTGAGACCGAGATCATCGATAAGCCTGCGGAAGAGCGCCCCCAACGGCTCCCCGTACCAGTTCCGCTGCAGTTCCCGCGCTCTTGCGGTGGCTTCCTGCTGTGCGGCGTCCATTGCGTCTCCCCATCGCTTCCCCAAAAACCGCAGTTCGCTCCAGCGAACCACGCCGAGCATCTTACGGAGCGTGGTCGTTCCCCGGGAGCCCCAATCATTTGTGAGATACGGGGGGCGACCCGGTACTCTTGTCCGCGGCGACCGGCGGTCCGCGACACCACGACCGACGCCGCCTCCCAAGGGGCCTTAGCTCAGTTGGTAGAGCGCTGTCTTTGCATGGCAGATGTCAGGGGTTCGACTCCCCTAGGCTCCACCGTCAAGAGCGCCTCCGACCTGCGGAAACGTACGGCGGAGGCGCTCTGTGCGTTCCTCGGGCCGAACGCGGGTATCCGTCCGCTCCACCCCGGCGGCACGGAGACCTTCCTCACCGTCCGCGCCCGCGCGGCACCCCCGACAACGCACGCTCCAACCGAATGATCATCAACGACCGTACGGAAAGGGCCTGTTGAGAACGCGGAACAACCCTCCGGCTCACGCGACACAACCGGAACGGACCCACAAACGGACCGATCTCGGCGCCCCGGCAGTGCTGTCTGCTCTTGATATCGTCACCCCACAGGGCATCAGCGCCACACCCCCGCGGGGCGGTGCCACGTGGCTCATCGCCGTCGGAGCCGTCCGGTCGCTACCGACGAGGTGGAAGGGGTAGACCATGCGGGCGAAGGTACGGGCCGCTCTCGACGCGCTCTATATGAAGCGGCTGGTCAGAGAGCTGGAAGGACGCCCACGCCCCCAGCACATCGGCATCATGCTCGACGGCAACCGCCGGTGGGCCAAGATGTCCGGCATCGCCGACCCCCGCGAGGGCTACCGAGCCGGCGGGGCGAAAGTGCTGGACTTCCTGCGCTGGTGCGACTCCGCGCAGATCGAGCACGTCACCCTGTTCATGCTCTCCGACGACAACCTCCACCGGCCCGAGGAGCAGCTGGAACCGCTCATCGACATCATCGCCGAAGTCGTCGAGCAGCTCGCCGCACCCGGCAACCCCTGGCCCGTGGAAGCCGTCGGCGCCCTGGACCTGCTGCCCGCCGAGTCCGCGAGCCGCCTCAAGACCGCCACCGCCGCCACCCAGGACCGCAAGGGCGGCACCAAGGTCGACGTCGCCGTGGGCTACGGAGGCAGACGCGAAATCGTCGACGCCGTGCGCTCCGCCCTCACCGAGCACAGCTCCCAGGGCGGCGACATCGACGAGTTCATCGAGACCTTCACCATGGAGCACATCTCCAAGCACCTGTACTCCAAGACACGGTCCGAGTCCGACCTCATCATCCGCACCTCCGGCGAACAGCGCCTCTCCGGATTCCTGCTCTGGCAGTCCGCCTACGCCGAAGTCCACTTCTGCGAGACCTACTGGCCGGACTTCCGCGAGATCGACTTCCTGCGCGCCCTGCGCTCCTACTCCCTGCGAGAACGCCGCTACGGCCGCTGAACGCCCGTTTCACGTGAAACATCGCCGCGGGGCGGGAGACTGGAGAGTCTCCCGCCCCGCGGCGGTTGGAAAACTGATCGACGCCGGCCCGGCGAGGATGCGGAGGATCAGCGGGGCTCTTCGCCCTCCGCCTCCTCCTGCGCCTGCTTGGCCTGCACCTCGGGATCGAGAACCGCCTCCCCGGTACCGTCCACCGACGTCAGCCGCCCCGACTCCGGAACCTCCGTCGCCTCCGGCGGCTCCACCAGCCAGTCCGGGTTGGCCTGCTTGTCCCACCACTTCCAAGCGGCGAAGGCACCGCCCGCGACGACACCCACCACCGCCAGGACCTTGGCGACACGACCGGCCCTCGCCCGTCGCTGATGCCTGCGCGTCAGCCTCTGAATCTCCTTCGCCGTCACCTGACCCCGCAAAGCGGCCAGCGCCGCAGCGCCCCGCGCCGTGGCCTCGTCCCTCACCGGGCCGGCCGCGGCCACCGCCTGCTCGATCATCGGGCGTGAATAGTCGGCCGCCTGCCGAGCGGCCAGACGCGTACGGACGGCAGCCTCCTGAGCGGCCGCGTCCATCTTCGGCGGCACATGCGTACGGGCCTGCTCCAGCCGCGGCGCGACACGCACGCCGTACTGAAGACGAGCCTGATCTGCGGCCTGCGACACCTTGGGCGCCAGCCGTACGCGCGCCTCCTGTGCATAGTGAGCGGCCCTGTCCTTGGCCGTGTCGGCGTAGGGCGCCACCGCTTCCGCGGCGTGCAGCACGCTGTCCTTCGCCGAACCGGTCGCGGCGCGCACGCTGTCGATGCGGGTCACGGGTTCCTCCTCCTCGGTGGCGTACGGTAATTCGACTTTCCACCCTTTTACGGATCATGCCTGCGGACGCACCGCCAGGCATGTGAGGGCGGGCATCCGGGTCACGGACGATGCCTCCGGGCCCTCTGGGGCAAGTGGTGATGAAGTTGCGAACAAGAGCCGATCAACGTCAATAACGGATGAATACCGGGCAACGCGATCCCGCCCACGACAATGCCACGGATCCACGCCCCGCGCTCGTGACCCAGCGGGATGAACTACGAACGCACCCCCGCCCGTGCGAGGATCGGGGCGCACAACAGGACGACGGAAGGCACCCCGTGGCCGAGCAGCTCTACGCCACCCTGAAGACCAACCAAGGTGACATCGAGGTGCGGCTGCTGCCGAACCACGCACCCAGAACGGTCAAGAACTTCGTCGAGCTCGCCCGCGGCGAGCGGGAGTGGACCCACCCCGCCACCGGCGAGAAATCCACGGCCAGGCTCTACGACGGCACCGTCTTCCATCGCGTCCTCAGCGGCTTCATGATCCAGGGCGGCGACCCCCTGGGCAACGGCACCGGCGACCCCGGCTACCAGTTCGCCGACGAGTTCCACCCCGACCTCGCCTTCGACAAGCCCTACCTACTGGCCATGGCCAACGCCGGCCCCGGCACCAACGGCTCGCAGTTCTTCATCACCGTCTCCCCGACGACCTGGTTGAACCGCAAGCACACGATCTTCGGCGAAGTGACCGACACCGCCAGCCAGAAGGTCGTCGACACCATCGCCGCCACCCAGACCAACCCCCGCACCGAACGCCCCGTCAACGACATCGTCATCGAGACGGTCGTCGTCGAAACCCGCAACGGCTGACCCACCTCCGCACCGGGCAGGAACCAAACGCCCCGCCCAACCGTAAAGAAGGGCGGGGCGGTGCATCTGCACACACCGCCCGCAGGACGACCGAGGGGAAGCCATGGACCACGCAGCCGCCGGCCCACCGGACGCCCAGAGCCCGCCCGGCTGCTACCGCCACCCGGACCGCCAGACCGGCATCCGCTGCACCCGCTGCGAACGCCCCATCTGCCCGGACTGCATGGTCAACGCCTCCGTCGGCTTCCACTGCCCCGACTGCGCCGCCGGCCGCACCGGCGGCAACGGACCCGCCCCCGCCGCCTCCCGGCCCCGCACCCTCGCCGGCGGCACGGTCGCCGCCGACCCCCACCTCCTCACCAAGATCCTCATCGGGATCAACGCGGCGGTGTTCATCGCCGTCCAGGCGCTCCCGTCGTCCTTCCTCAGCGACATGGTGCTCATCGGACGCTGGCCCCCCGCTCCCTTCGCCCCGACCGAGGGCGTCGCGGAGGGCGAGTGGTACCGCCTGGTGACCACGATGTTCACCCACGAGGAAATCTGGCACATCGGCTTCAACATGATCAGCCTCTGGTTCCTCGGCGGCCCCCTGGAAGCAGCCCTCGGCAGAGCCCGCTACCTCGCGCTCTACCTCGTCTCCGGCCTCGCCGGCAGCGCCCTCACCTACCTGCTGGCCTCACCCACCACGGCCACCCTCGGCGCCTCCGGCGCGGTCTTCGGCCTCTTCGGCGCCACCGCCGCCCTCGTGCGCCGGCTCAACGCAGACATGCGGCCGGTCGTCATCCTGCTGGCGATCAACCTCGTCTTCACCTTCACCTGGGCCAACATCGCCTGGCAGGCCCACATCGGCGGTCTCGTCGCCGGCGGCGTCATCGGCTACGCCATGCTCCACGCCCCGCGCGAGCGGCGGACGCTCGTGCAGTACGGCTCCTGCGCGCTGGTCCTCGTGGCCGTCGTCGGCGTGACGCTGTTGAGAACGGCCCAGCTCACCTGAGCGTTCCCCCGTTGTCCACAGCGGATGTCGGAGGGTGTCGGATCTTGTGCACAGCGTGCGGGAACACATGTGCCCCCTGTCGCTGACCAGTGTTATTGCAGGTCAGGCAGGGGGCGAACATGTTTTCGGAACCTGGGTCCAGCCGGTACTTCCGTCACACCGGCGTCAATGCCCGGTGGGTTATCCACAGATCGTCTTTCTTTTCCCCATGTGGATAACGCCTGTGGATAACTCCGTGGATAGCCCTGGGCAGAGCTACTGAGGAGCTACCACCGGGCTACTTCCACTGCGTCGAGACACCGAATCCGGCGGCGATGAAGCCGAAGCCCACCACGATGTTCCAGTTGCCCAGGGAGTCGATGGGCAGTGAACCGTCGGTGACATAGAAGACGACGATCCAGGCGAGGCCGAGGACGAACATGGCCAGCATGACCGGCGCGACCCAGCCGCGGCTGGTCAGCTTGATGCTGGTCGCCTGCTTGGAGGGCGGCGGCGTGTAATCGGCCTTCTTGCGGATACGTGACTTCGGCACGAGGGTCTCTCCTGTCGATGCGCTGCGTGGCCGCGCAGGGAACGGGGGTCGGTCTCGGGGGCGGCGTACATGGGACAAGGGGACTCTGAGCGCTCCCCCGGGCGTCCGTTAGCGTAGTCCTTCCGTGGCGCCGAAGGAGATAAGGGTACGTTGAGCAATTCTGCCGACTCCCCCGGGACGGGATCCAGTCCTGCCCGCGGCCGCCGTTTCCGGCCCGTGCGCGTGCTCACGGCGGCCGTCTTCGCTCTCGCGGGTCTCATTTTCTTCACCAGCTTCAATACCGCGAAGGGCACCAATATCCGTACGGACGCCTCTTTGCTCAAGTTGTCCGATCTCATCCATGAGCGCAGCAGGGAGAACGGCGGGCTGGAGGAGTCCAACGCGGACCTGCGCGAGGACGTCGAGTCGCTGGCGGAGCGCGACGACGGACGGACGAAGTCGCAGGACGACGAGTTGGCGGCGCTGGAGAAGAAGGCGGGTACGCAGAAGCTGAAGGGCGAGGCGATTTCCGTCACGCTCGACGACGCCCCGCCGGACGCCACCGCCAAGCTCCCCGGTTATCCGGAGCCGCAGCCCGACTACCTGGTGATCCACCAGCAGGACCTCCAGGCGGTGGTGAACGCGCTGTGGCAGGGCGGTGCCGAGGGCATCAGGGTCATGGACCAGCGGTTGATCTCCACCAGTGCGGTGCGCTGCGTCGGCAACACCCTGATCCTTCAGGGCCGCGTCTACTCGCCGCCGTACAAGATCCAGGCGGTCGGTGACCCGGAGCGGCTGAAGGACGCGCTGGCGGCGTCGCCGGCGATCCAGAACTACATGGTGTACGTCAACGTGTACGGGCTCGGCTGGAAGGTCGAGGACGACGGGAAGGTCACGCTGCCCGGCTACTCGGGCACGGCGGACCTGCACTATGCCCAGCCTGTGGATTGAGGCCGTTCCGCAGGGCCCCGCGCCGCTAGTCTGGTGCGGTACGGCGTGATTGCGGCGTCGTGGTGCGACGGAAGGGACGGCATGTACGGCTGGATCTGGCGGCATCTGCCGGGGAACGCGTGGGTGAAGGCGCTGCTCTCGCTCGTGCTGGCGGTGGCCGTGGTCTACGTCCTCTTCCAGTACGTCTTTCCGTGGGCCGAACCGCTGCTTCCCTTCAACGATGTGACGGTGGACAACCAGTGAGCGCGCGCATCCTCGTCGTCGACAACTACGACAGCTTCGTCTTCAACCTGGTCCAGTACCTCTACCAACTCGGCGCGGAGTGCGAGGTGCTGCGCAACGACGAGGTGTCGACGGCGCACGCCCAGGACGGCTTCGACGGCGTACTGCTCTCTCCCGGTCCGGGTACGCCGGAGCAGGCGGGGGTCTGCGTCGACATGGTCCGGCACTGCGCGGCGACCGGGGTGCCGGTCTTCGGGGTGTGCCTCGGCATGCAGTCGATGCAGGTGGCGTACGGCGGTGTGGTGGACCGGGCGCCGGAGTTGCTGCACGGCAAGACCTCGCCGGTCGAGCACACGGGCAAGGGTGTCTTCGCGGGTCTGCCCTCCCCGTTCACGGCGACGCGGTACCACTCGCTGGCGGCGGAGCCGGGCACGGTGCCGGCGGAGCTGGAGGTGACGGCCCGTACGTCCGACGGGATCGTGATGGGGCTGCGTCACCGTGAACTGCTCGTCGAGGGCGTGCAGTTCCATCCGGAGTCGGTGCTGACCGAGCACGGGCACCGGATGCTGGCCAACTGGCTGGTGGAGTGCGGCGACCAGGACGCGGTGGCGAGGTCGGCGGGGCTCGCCCCGGTGGTGGGCAGGGCCACGGCGTGACCGCGCTGCGCCCCGAGCGGGACTCCGGCACGGCCGGTGACCAGGGGGCCTCGTACGGGCAGCCGTACGGGGATTCCGGTGCGCTCGGGGACGGCTGGTACGAGGATTTCGCCTCCGTCGCCTCCGTCGGTCCCGTCGACGAGGAGACGGTGGCGCTGCGGATCCCGGAGCCTCCGCCGCAGCGGACGACGACCGAGACTCCGTCCGGCGGCCGTGCGGCGCGCAGGAAGGCCGCGAAACGGCGTCACGGGCGCCGTGGGGCGTCCGGGGGCGGGTCGGCGGGGGATGGAGCGGAGGACGCCCCGAAAGCGCCTCTGTCGCGCGTGGAGGCACGTCGTCAGGCGCGCGCCCGCAAGCCCGGCCCCGCGGTGATCGCCAGTCGTGCCATTGGTGAGATCTTCATCACGACCGGTGTGCTGATGCTGCTGTTCGTCACGTACCAGTTGTGGTGGACGAACGTGCGGGCGCACGCGCAGGCGGACAAGGCGGCGAGCGACCTCCAGGAGGACTGGGCGAGTGGCAAGCGCAGTCCGGGGAGCTTCGAGCCGGGGCAGGGTTTCGCGCTGCTGCACATCCCCAAGCTGGACGTGGTGGTGCCGATCGCGGAGGGCATCAGCAACAAGAAGGTGCTGGACCGCGGCATGGTCGGGCACTATGCGGAGGGCGCGCTGAAGACGGCGATGCCGGACGCGAAGACGGGCAACTTCGCGTTGGCGGGGCACCGCAACACGAAGGGCGAGCCCTTCCGGTACATCAACAAGCTGCAGCCGGGTGATCCGATCGTCGTGGAGACCCAGGACGACTACTTCGTCTACAAGATGGCGTCGATCCTGCCGGTGACGTCGCCGAGCAACGTCAGCGTGTTGGATCCGGTTCCGAAGCAGTCGGGCTTCAAGGTGCCGGGTCGGTACATCACCCTGACGACCTGTACGCCGGAGTTCACGAGCAAGTACCGGTTGATCGTCTGGGGCAAGATGGTCGAGGAACGGCCGCGCAGCAAGGGCAAGCCGGATGCGCTCGTCAGTTAAGGGCGGATGACCAGTGGCAGCGACCACCGACACGGAGCACCAGGAGAACGCCGAGGCGCGCGGTCGCGGGCGGCGTCGTCCCGGGCGGATCGTCGCGCAGGCGGTCAGCGTCCTGGGTGAACTCCTCATCACCGCGGGCCTGGTGCTGGGCCTGTTCGTCGTCTACTCCCTGTGGTGGACGAACGTGGTCGCCGACCGGGCGGCGGACAAGCAGGCCGACAAGGTCCGTGACCACTGGGCTCAGGACCGGGTGGGCGGGGGCGGTCCGGACGGTCCCGGGGCGCTGGACACCAAGGCGGGCATCGGCTTCCTGCACGTCCCGGCGATGGGCGAGGGCGACATCCTGGTGGAGAAGGGCACGTCGATGAAGATCCTCAACGACGGCGTGGCCGGCTACTACACCGACCCGGTCAAGGCGACGCTGCCCACCTCGGACAAGAAGGGGAACTTCTCGCTCGCCGCCCACCGTGACGGGCACGGGGCGAAGTTCCACGACATCGACAAGATCGAGAAGGGTGACCCGATCGTCTTCGAGACGAAGGACACCTGGTACGTGTACAAGACGTACGCCGTCCTCCCCGAGACCTCGAAGTTCAACGTCAAGGTCCTCGAAGCGGTCCCGGGCGAGTCCGGCAAGAAGAAGGCTGGCCACTACATCACCCTGACGACCTGCACCCCGGTGTACACGAGCCGGTACCGGTACGTGGTGTGGGGCGAGCTGGAGCGCACGGAGAAGGTGGACGGGGAGCGGACGCCACCGGCGGAGCTGCGGTGAGGTGACGCCCTAACGGAGAGCTGTGAGGCGCGCTCCGGCGCTCCAGGCCTCCAACGCGTCACGGTTCACGGTGATGACGCCGCTGAGCTTGGCGATCGCCTCCGCCTCGTGGCTGAAGTTGCAGGTGGCGACGAAGAGCGCGATGTCCACGGGGTCGATGGCGCGCGCCGCCCCGGCGAACTTCTGCATGTCGGCGCTGGGAACGGTCCGGCGTCCGGTCCGGTTCTTGCACTGGACGGCCACCGTACGTCCGTCGACGGTGCGACCGGTGATGTCGATGCCTCGGTCGGTGCGGGCCTTCCGTACGACGACGTCGACGCACCCGTCACGCTGCATCAGCCCGGCGACGTGGTGCTCGAAGGCCTGCCACGTCATGGCCTCGAGCTTCGCCCTGACGCCTTCCACGGGCGCCTCGCCCTCCAGGACGGCGAGGCGCCTGTCGTGCCAGCACAGTAGTTTGCGTTCGACGTTCTCGATGTCCTCGCGGAGTTCGATGAGCTCGCTTCGGTGTTCGCCGGAAGTGGCGATCAGGGCGTTGAACATCGGTACGACGGTCCGGCCCAGGATGTGGGTGATGCGCTGGTCGATGCGGGCGTCGAGGGCGGAGTTGTCAGTCGGTGCCGGGTTTTCCACAGGCTGTGTGCGGGCCAGGTACTCCATGTCCAGGAGGTAGACACGCACCTGACGTGCGACTTCGCTGTCCCGGAGGAGCATGGCGACGTTGAGGACGGCGCGGCGGGAGAAGACGGCCATCGAGCGCGCACGCGACTGCATCCCACTGAGGTTCTTCAAGGACCTCAGTGGCACGGAGCCCCGGTCCCTCTGCTGAGGGGCCGGGGCTCCGGTCGGTCGGGCTGGCGGGTCAGTCGCGGCCGGGGAGGCCGCCGATGATGCCGCCGTTGTCATTTCCTCCGTTGTTGCCGCCGTTGCCGCCCACCGTGTTGAGGGTGATCTGCGTGGCGGCCGGGTCGTCGACCTCGCTGTTGGCCGGCGGGTTCTGCCCTATGACGACGGCGTTGCCGTCGTTGGGGCCGGAGACCTGGATGTTGGTGAATCCGGCCTGGTTCAGGGTCTGCTGGGCCTGAGCCAGGGGGGTACCGAGCTTGATCTCCGGCACCTTGGTCTTCTCCACGGCCTTGCCGACGACGATCGTCACCTGGGATCCCTTGTCGACCGACTGATTCGCCGAAGGGGTCGTGGAGATGACCTTGTCGACCTGGTTCGGGTCGTTGGTGGGCTGGTCCGTGCAGGTGGCCTCGAGGTCGCTGTTCTCCATCTGGGCCTTGGCCTCGTCGCAGCTGCGGCCCACCACGTCCGGCACCGTGGCCTTGGCCTCGGCCTTGGCGACCTCCAGGGTCACCGTGGAGCCCTTCTCCAGCTCGTTACCCGGGTCGGGGTCCTGGCTGAGGACCGTGCCCTCGTCCTGGGAGGACTCGGTCTGCTTGGTCTCGACCTCGAAGCCCTTGTCCTTGAGCTGCTGGGTGGCTTCCTCGACGTTCTTGTCGATGACGTTCGGGACGGCGACCTTCGGTGCGCCGGTGGAGACCACCAGGTTGACGGTGGACTTCTTCTCGACGTCGGTGCCCTGCTTGACGTCCTGGTCGCAGATGTTGCCCTTTTTCTGGTCCTCGCAGGGCTTCTGCGTGAAGGCCAGTTCCAGGTCGATGTTGGTGGCCTGTTGCTGGGCGTCGCTCTTGCTCAGGCCGATGAACGCCGGCACGGTGACCTTGCCGTTGCCCGGTCCGCTGTTGCCGGTGAAGGCGTACTTGCCGATCAGGATGGCGCCGACGAGGACGAGGACGCCGGCCAGGACCAGGAAGATCGTGGAGGTGTTCTTCTTGCGGGGCTGCTGGCGGCGCCGGTCGGGGCGGTCGTCGTAGCCGTAGCCGCCGTCGTCCGGGTTCATGGGCGGCAGCATGGTCGTGGCGCCGCCGCCGGCGTCCGAGCGCAGGGCGGTGGTCGGCTGGTCGTCGGGGTAGGCGCCGTAGCCGCCCGCGGCCATGGCGCCCAGTGCGGCGGTGGCGGCGACGGGCTGGCCGTCGAGGCAGGCCTCGATGTCGGCGCGCATCTCGTCGGCCGACTGGTAGCGGTAGTCGGGGTCCTTGGTCAGGGCCTTCAGCACGATCGCGTCCATCTCGGGCGTGATCTCGGGGTCGAAGACGCTGGGCGCCTGCGGTTCCTCGCGTACGTGCTGGTAGGCGACCGCGACCGGGGAGTCGCCGACGAAGGGCGGGCGCACGGTGAGCAGCTCGTAGAGCAGGCAGCCCGTGGAGTACAGGTCGGAGCGGGCGTCGACCTGCTCGCCCTTGGCCTGCTCCGGGGAGAGGTACTGGGCGGTGCCGATCACGGCGGCGGTCTGCGTCATGGTCATGCCGGAGTCGCCCATGGCGCGGGCGATGCCGAAGTCCATGACCTTGACCTGGCCGTTGCGCGTGAGCATGACGTTGGCCGGCTTGATGTCGCGGTGGACGATGCCGGCCCGGTGCGAGTACTCCAGGGCCTGGAGGATGCCGATGGTCATCTCCAGCGTTCGCTCCGGCAGCAGTTTGCGGCCGGAGTGAAGCAGCTCACGGAGTGTGGAGCCGTCGACGTACTCCATGACGATGTACGGGATGGAGACCCCGTCGATGTAGTCCTCGCCCGTGTCGTAGACCGCCACGATCGCGGGGTGGTTGAGCGAGGCGGCCGACTGGGCCTCCCGGCGGAACCGGGCCTGGAAGGACGGGTCGCGCGCGAGATCCGCGCGCAGCGTCTTCACCGCCACCTGGCGCCCGAGCCGGGTGTCATGCGCGTGGTAAACCTCCGCCATGCCACCACGGCCGAGCACCGGGCCCAGCTCGTACCGGCCGCCGAGGCGACGCGGCTCTTCCATAGCTACCTACCAGCCCTCTCCGTCGGTCCCGACCGGCATGCTTGTACGGTCGGAGGCTGCCGTCCGGCCCACCGTACCCGGCTCGGGTTGGGTGCCTCGGCCAAGCCGGGCAGCCGATACAGGACCGGTATCGCAACGTGCGCCGATGTGAAGGGGACGTGATCGGAGTCACGTCCCGTTCATGGTGTGATCACTTCTTGCTGTCGATGACGGCCTCCATGACGTTCTTCGCGATCGGTGCCGCGAGGCCGCCGCCGGAGATGTCGTCGCGGACCGCGTTCTCGTCCTCGATCACCACGGCCACGGCGACGGGCGAGGTGCCGTCGTCGCCCTTGGCGTACGAGATGAACCAGGCGTAGGGGTTCTCGCTGTTGTCGACACCGTGCTGTGCGGTACCGGTCTTGCCGCCTACGGTGACGCCGTCGATCTGGGCGTTGGTTCCCGTGCCGTCCTCGATGACGGTCTCCATCATGGACTGGAGGATCTGGGCGTTGTCCGCGGACAGCGGCTTGCTCATCTCCTCGGGGTCCGTCTTCTCGATGGTGTCGAGGTTCGGGGCCTGGAGCTCGTCGACCATGTACGGCTTCATCAGGGTGCCGTTGTTGGCGATGGCCGAGGTGACCATGGCCATCTGCAGCGGGGAGGCGGCGGTGTTGAACTGGCCGATGGAGGAGAGCGCGACCTGTGAGTCGTTCATGTCGTCGGAGAAGCGGGAGGCGCTGGAGCGGACCGGGACGAACTGCTCCTCGGTGAAGCCGAACTTCTTTGCGGTCTCCAGCATCTTGTCGTTGCCGAGGTCGTAGCCGACCTTGCCGAAGACGGTGTTGCAGGAGACGCGCAGGGCCTCCCGGAGGGTGGCGTTCTTGCAGGGGAGGTCGCCCTCGTTGGGCAGCTCTTGGGTGGTGCCGGGCATCGTCCAGGGCAGCGGGGAGTCGGTCTTCTCGTCCGCCGAGTCGTACAGGTCGTGCTCCAGGGCCGCCGCCGCGGTGACCACCTTGAAGGTGGAGCCGGGAGGGTAGACCTCGCGCAGGGCGCGGTTGAGCATCGGGTCGTCGGGGTTGTTCTTCTTCTGGAGCTTGTTCCAGGCCTCGCCGGCCGCCTCGTTGCTGCCCGCGATGACGGTGGGGTCGTACGACGGGTAGGAGGCCATCGAGAGGATCTTGCCGGTGGACGGTTCGATCGCGACGACGGCGCCCTTGGCGCCCTGCTTCTTGAGGCCGTTGTAGGCGGCCTTCTGGGCGGCGCTGTTGAGGGTGGTGACGACGTTGCCGCCCTCGCGCTTCTTGCCCGTGATCATGTCGAGGGTGTTGCGGAAGAAGAGCCGGTCGTCGTTGCCGGTGAGGATGCCGTCGTCGATGGACTCGATCTGGGTGGCGCCGAAGGCCTGGGAGACGTAGCCGGTGACGGGCGCCCACATTGCGCCGTCCTTGTAGGTGCGCTTGTACTTGAAGTCGCCCTCGGTGGTGGCGTGTCCGGTGATGGCCTTGCCGTCGACGATGATGTCGCCGCGGGGGCTGGCGTACCGCTCGATGGCGACGCGGCGGTTGTGCTCGTCCTCCTTGAGCCCGTCGGCCTGGACGTACTGGAGCCAGTTGTCGCGGATGAGCAGGGTGAGGACCAGGAGGCCGCAGAAGATCGCGATTCGGCGCAGTGGCTTGTTCACGGTCGGACCACCTGGGTCATCTCGGCGTCGGGGTTGGCGGGCGCGGCGGGTGCCGGTCTGCGCGCCGTGTCGCTGATGCGCAGCAGGATGCCGATCAGCGCCCAGTTGGCGATGACGGAGGAGCCGCCGTAGGCCAGGAAGGGCATCGTCATGCCGGTGAGCGGGATGAGGCCCATGACGCCGCCGGCGACGACGAAGACCTGGAGGGCGAAGGCGCCGGAGAGGCCGATGGCGAGGAGCTTGCCGAAGGGGTCGCGGGCGGCGAGGGCGGTGCGCACGCCGCGTTCGACGATCAACGCGTAGAGCAGGAGCAGGGCCATGAGGCCGGCGAGGCCGAGTTCCTCGCCGAAGGTGGCGAGGATGAAGTCGGAGTTGGCGGCGAAGCGGATCAGCTCGGAGTGGCCCTGGCCCCAGCCGGTGCCGAGGGTGCCGCCGGAACCGAAGGCCCACAGGGCCTGCATGGCCTGCTCGGAGTGGCCGGTGACGCCGGCGCGGGAGAGCGTGTACTCCTTCATCGGGTCGAGCCAGGCGTCGACGCGCTGCTGGATGTGGGGTTCGAAGCTGGCGACGCCGACGGCGCCGACTCCGGACATCAGCAGACCGAAGACGATCCAGCTGGTCCGTTCGGTGGCGACGTACAGCATGATCACGAACATGCCGAAGAAGAGCAGCGAGGTGCCGAGGTCGGTCTCGAAGACGAGGATGAGGATGGAGACGATCCAGACGACCAGGATGGGGCCGAGGTCGCGGCCGCGGGGCAGGTAGAGGCCCATGAAGCGGCGGCTGGCGAGGGCGAGCGCGTCGCGTTTCACCATCAGGTAGCCGGCGAAGAAGATCGCCAGGACGATTTTGGCGAACTCGCCGGGCTGGATGGAGAAGGAGCCGACCTGGATCCAGATCTTGGCGCCGTAGATGTTCTTGCCGAGGCCCGGTACGAGGGGGAGCAGCAGCAGGAACAGGGCGCCGACCATGGAGATGTAGGTGTAGCGCTGCAGGACGCGGTGGTCCTTGAGGAACACCAGCACGGCGACGAACAGGGCGATGCCCATCGCGGTGTAGATCAGCTGGCGGGGTGCGGCGGTGCCGGCCTGGTCGATGTCCTGGAGGAGTTCGGACTGGTCGAGGCGCCAGATGGCGACGAGGCCGAGGCCGTTGAGCAGGGTGGCCAGCGGCAGCATCAGCGGGTCCGCGTAGGGCGCGAACTTGCGCACGACGAGGTGGCCCACGCCGGCCAGCAGGCCGAGGCCGAAGCCGTAGCTCAGCAGGCCCGCGGGGACCTCGTCGTTGATGGCGAGGCCGACGTTGGCGTAGGCGAAGACCGGGATGAGGACGGCGAACACGAGCAGAGCCAGCTCGGTGTTGCGCCGGCTCGGGGCGCCGATGGCGCCGATCGTGGACGTGTGGTGCGTCGACGGGTTGGTAGTACTGCTCATCGTGTGACAGGGCCTCTCACGGCTTGCCTACTGCTTACCGCACAGCGAGACGACCTTCTGCTCTTCCTCCGAGAGGGTCGGGCCGGAGCCTGGAGTGGGTGCGGTCGTGGACTCGGACGATTCGGGTGCCTTCGGTGATCCCGAGGGGTTCGGGCTCGGTGAGGCCTTGGACGTGAAGGAGGCGGGGGTGGTTCCCGTGGTGCCTCCGGCCTCGCCCTCGCCCGTCTTCGCGTTCTTCTCGGTCTCCGCGGTGCGCCGGTCGGCCTGCTTCTTGCAGGCCGAGGCCTGGACCGCGAGTTCCTCGATCTTGGCCCGGGCGTCGTTGAGGTCGCTCTCGGGGATGGTGGCCTCGACCAGTTCCTGCTGGTAGGGCGGCAGGTACTTGAGTTCGATCTCGGGGTGGTCCTTCTGGACCTTCGAGAGGGAGACCCAGGCGAGGTCCTGGCTGATGCCCCGGTACAGCGCGAGGTGGTCGTCCTTGGTGCCGACGTAGTACTGGGTCTGGGTCCAGCGCCAGCCGCCGTACGTGCCGCCGCCGATGACGGCGAGGGCGAGCACGGTGTAGAGGGACCTCTTCAGCCACCTGCGGCTCTTGCGGGGTTTGACGAAGTCGTCGGGGCCGTAGTCGTCGAAGCCGCCGGTCGGGACGTAGCCGGTGGTGTCGCCGCTGCCGGGCGGGCCGAACTCGCCGCCGCCGCCGCGCTGTCCGCCCTGTCGGCCGAGGCCGGCGGCGCGGCCGGCCGGGGTCTGCATGATGCCGTTGTCGCCGAACTGGGCCTGGTTCTCGGCGACGGCGCCGACGACGACGGGGGTGTCGGAGAGCTGCCCGGCGAGGGTGTCGCCGGTGTCGAGGTCGAGGACGTCGGCGACGATGACGGTGATGTTGTCGGGGCCGCCGCCGCGCAGGGCGAGCTGGATCAGTTCCTGGACGGTTTCCTGGGGGCCCTGGTAGCTGGCGAGGGTGTCCTCCATCGTCTGGTGGGAGACGACGCCGGAGAGTCCGTCGGAGCAGATGAGGTAGCGGTCGCCGGCCCGTACCTCGCGGATGGACAGGTCGGGTTCGACGTGGTCGCCGCTGCCGAGGGCGCGCATCAGCAGGGAGCGCTGCGGGTGGGTGCCCGCCTCCTCCTCGGTGATGCGTCCCTCGTCGACGAGACGCTGTACCCAGGTGTGGTCCTGGGTGATCTGGGTGAGGACGCCGTCGCGCAGGAGGTAGGCGCGGGAGTCGCCGACGTGGACCATGCCCAGGCGCTGGCCGGTCCACAGCAGGGCGGTCAGGGTGGTGCCCATGCCCTCGAGGGCGGGGTCCTCCTCGACCATCTGCCGCAGCTGGTCGTTGGCGCGCTGCACGGCGGCGCCGAGGGAGGTGAGGACGTCGGAGCCGGGCACGTCGTCGTCGAGGGCGACGATGGTGGAGATCACCTCGGAGGAGGCGACCTCACCGGCGGCCTGGCCGCCCATGCCGTCGGCGATGGCGAGCAGGCGGGGGCCGGCGTAGCCGGAGTCCTCGTTGCCCTCCCGGATCATGCCCTTGTGCGATCCGGCGGCGAAGCGCAGTGACAGACTCATGCGCACCTCGCCCGTCGGCTCCGACTCCAGCCGGTCGTGTCGAGCCACACTGCCCACCCTCCGGTCGGGAGCGCGCCGGGGCCCGGGGTGCCGGCCGCCGCTGCGTGCTCGCTCCGCTCGCGCTCATTCATTGGTGTAGCACTACTTCCGCAGCTCGATGACGGTCTTGCCGATGCGGATCGGCGCCCCCGGGCCAATCGGCGTGGGGGTCGTCAGCCGGGACCGGTCCAGGTAGGTGCCGTTGGTGGAGCCCAGGTCCTCGACGATCCACTGCCCGTTCTGGTCCGGGTAGATCCTGGCATGGCGGCTGGAGGCGTAGTCGTCGTCCAGCACGATCGTCGAGTCGTGTGCCCGGCCGAGCGTGATGGTCTGGCCCTGGAGGGCAACGGTGGTGCCGGTGAGCGTGCCCTCCGTGACGACCAGTTTGGTGGGCGCGCCGCGGCGGCCGCGGCCGCCGCTGGGCTGCTGGCGCTGCGGTGGAGGCGCCTGGCCCTGGCGCGTGGCGGTCTGCTGCGGTCGGGCGGCGTCGCGCCGCGCGCCGCGCTGGGTGACTCGCGTACCGAACAGGTCGCTGCGGATGACCTGCACGGCCACGATCACGAACAGCCACAGTACGGCGAGAAAGCCCAGCCGCATGACCGTGAGGGTCAGCTCTGACATTGCCCGCGGATCACCCTTCGGCTTGCCTGTAGATAACGGTGGTGCTGCCCACGACGATGCGTGAGCCGTCGCGGAGCGTAGCGCGGGTGGTGTGCTGTCCGTCCACCACGATGCCGTTGGTGGACCCGAGGTCCTGGATCGTCGTGGGCGTTCCGGGCCGGATCTCGAGGTGTCGGCGGGAGACGCCGGGGTCGTCGATCCGCACGTCGGCCTCGGTGCTGCGTCCGAGTACGAGGGTCGCGCGGGAGATCTGGTGGCGGGTGCCGTTGATCTCGATCCAGTGGCGGGTGCGGGCGCCGGGTGCGGGCGCGGCCGGGGGTTGCTGGCCGCCCGCGGGCTGCGGGTAGCCGTAGCCGCCGGGGCGGCCGCCGGGCGGCGGCGCGGACGGCATGGGCGGGGCGCCCGCGGGGGAGGCGGCCGGCGGGTAGCCGTAGCCACCGCCCGGGCCGCCGGGCCGTCCGGGGGGTGCTGCCGGGGGGGCGGCGGGGCCCGCGGGGGCCGGGCCGCCCTGGTGGCTGCTCGAGGAGGCGAGCGTACGGCTGCGCACCCGGTACAGGCCGGTGTCGAGGTCGTCCGCCTTCTCGAGGTGGACCTTGATCGGTCCCATGAAGGTGTAGCGCTGCTGCTTGGCGTAGTCGCGGACCATGCCGGCGAGCTCGTCGCCGAGCTGTCCGGAGTAGGGACTGAGGCGCTCGAAGTCGGGCGTGCTCAGTTCCACGATGAAGTCGTTGGGCACGACGGTGCGGTCGCGGTTCCAGATGGTCGCGTTGTTGTCGCATTCGCGCTGGAGCGCTCCTGCGATCTCCACGGGCTGCACCTCGGACTTGAACACCTTCGCGAAGGTGCCGTTGACCAGACCTTCGAGACGCTGCTCGAATTTCTTCAGGACTCCCATGGGGCACCTCCTCCGTCGCTGCCGTCCTGTCCACTGCCTTGCGTACTGCCGCTGTGCGTCCTGCTGCCCTGCGCTCGGCCGGCGGGTGCGCCGCTCTTTCGCGCACTGCCTACCTGGTACTGCTTACTGATCGTATCCACGCGCCGCTCGATCGGCTGGTTCCCCCTGTCGGCCCGGTCGACGGGTGTCGACGCCTCTCGCAGGTACTCATGCCCAGGATCGTAGAGGCGGCCGCAGACCAGTGTCCCGCACCTGACTGCGGACCCCTACCGGCTCCTGGGGAGACGGGCCGGACCGGTACGAGGTTGATACGTGAACGGGCACGGCTCGATACGAGTGCCCGAAGGAGGGCGGGCGCCCCGCTCCGGCGGGCAGAAGGGATGTGAATCGCCCCCTTCCAGCGTGCTAATGTTCTCGTGTCGGAAGGCGCCGGACCGCAGGGAACGGGCCAGAAAACACACCCAATGCGCGGGTGGCGGAATAGGCAGACGCGCTGGATTCAGGTTCCAGTGCCCGAAAGGGCGTGGGGGTTCAACTCCCCCCTCGCGCACCAGCCGGAAGCCCCCCAGGTCTCGGACCTGGGGGGTTTCCGCATGCCTGGGCGCGGTGGCCGGGGTGGGTGCGCTGTGAGGAAGGTCTCAGGACTCGGGGAGCCACAGGGCCGGCACGTTGGGCGGCTCCCAGCCCGTCATCGAGGTGTGCGCCTGGAGGCAGCGGTAGGCGCGGCTGCCGTACGTCACCCGGTCCCCGGCGGTGTAGGAGTGGCCGCTCGACCAGGTGCCGCCCGGCGGGTCGGTGGGTGGGTCGGTGGGGTCGGGGCCCGGGCCGCCGTCGACGTTCAGGACGAAGTCGAAGGTGGCCTGCCTGCCGCCGCCGGCGTCGCGGACGTTCATGAGCAGCGCCGGGTCGAAGAGGGCGTCCGTGCTGTTGCGGGGCTCGCCGGGGAAGTAGAGCTGGGTGGTCAGCACGGGTTCGCCGGGGGCCTGCGCCTTGACGTGGATGTGCCGGGTGCGGCCGGGATACAGGCCGGGGACGATCGTGCGCAGGGTGAACGCCCCGCCGGCGTCGGTGAACTGGTGGCCGCGGAAGGTGTATCCGGCCATGTCGTAGGCGCCGGCGTTGTCGGCCTGCCAGAAGTCGAGGAGCACGCCGGACAGCGGGACGCAGTTGCGGCCGAAGACGTACCCGCTGACGGTGAGCGGGGTGCCCGGGGTGCCGGGGGTCGTCAGGTCGGTGCGCAGCGGGGAGTTCGGCTTGAAGTACGGGCCCTCCATCTGGTCCGGCGTCGGGTCGTCGCCGTCGTCGCAGTAGGGGGTGGGCGGCAGCGCCCGGTCGGTGGAGGAGCGGGCGGCGTCCCGGGCCAGCGCGATACCGCCGGTGGCGAGCAGCGGGACGGCGGCGCCGGCGGCGACGGCCGCCCTGAGCAGCGTCTTGCGGCTGATGCCGCGGTCGGCGTCGGGGCCGGGGCCGGGTTCGTCGGGGGTGGTGGGGGCGTCGGAGGTCATGGCGGTTCCTCGGTCTCCTCGGTGGGTGGTCCCTGGGGGAGCTGGACGGGACGTGCGGCATCCGGGACGTCGGGGACAGGGAGCGCGCCCGCCGGCGCGGGGCAGGCTGCTGTGGATGCTTCGGCGGGCGCGCTCCGTGGTGATCGCTGGAAACCGTAGGCGCGCCGGCGGGGCCGGGGGCACCTCCTGTTCCGCCCTCTGCCCGGCGTTATGCGGGCGGCGGGCAGGGGTCCGTGTACGGGCGGTCCGGGCGGGGGTACGGTCGTGGCGCGCCGGCGCGGAGGGCACGGACCGGCGCGGTGCCGGCAGGCGCGCGTGCGGGGCGCGGGCGCGACGCACGGGTACGGACGGGTACGGACGAGTACGGGAGGGGCGGCCGGGATGAGCGGGGCGATGGCGGGGGCGAGCACGGAGGCGGCGGCGGTGCCGGCGGCGCGGGCGGAGGGCACGAGCGCCGAGGGGGCGGGGCGGGGCGGGCGGGTGCCGGTCGTCGCGGGGTTCGCGCGGTGGCCCGCGGGCGGCTCGCCGAAGGCGGAGGGCAAGGCGCTGCGCACGCGCGTTCCGCGGTCCGCGCACGCCGCCCTCGACCTGGACGCCGCCCGGCCCGACGCGGTGAGCGCGGTCGAGGAGTCCAACCGCGGCCGGATACCGGGGCTCGCCCCCATCCGGGCCGGGCGGATGGCGGCCACGCCGTTCGCCTTCCTGCGCGGGTCGGCGGGCCTGATGGCGTACGACCTGGCGCGCACGCCGGTGACCGGGATCGGCGCCCAGATCTGCGGTGACGCGCACGCCGCCAACTTCGGCCTCTACGGTGACGCCCGCGGTGGCCTGGTCATCGACCTGAACGACTTCGACGAGACGGTCCACGGCCCCTGGGAGTGGGACCTCAAGCGGCTCGCCGCCTCACTCGTCCTCGCGGGCCGGGAGGCCGGCGCCGACGAGGACACCTGCCGCGAGGCCGCCCATGACGCGGTGGGCGCCTACCGGCGCACCATGCGGCTGCTGGCCGGGCTCCCGGCGCTGGACGCCTGGAACGCCATCGCGGACGAGGAACTGGTCTCCCACACCGACGCCCACGACCTGCTCGGCACCCTGGAGCGGGTCTCCGAGAAGGCGCGGGCCAACACCAGCGGGCGTTTCGCGGCGAAGTCGACCGAGTCCACCGAGGACGGCGGGCGGCGCTTCGTGGACGCGGAGCCGGTGCTGCGCCGGGTGCCCGACGCCGAGGCGGCACAGGTCGCGGGCGCCCTCGAGCCGTACCTGGCCACGCTCTCCGAGGACCGGCTGCCGCTGCTGGCCCGGTACGCGGTGCACGACGTGGCCTTCCGGGTCGTGGGCACCGGCAGCGTGGGCACCCGGTCGTACGTGGTGCTGCTCCTGGACCACCGGGGTGAACCGCTCGTGCTCCAGGTGAAGGAGGCCCGGCCTTCCGCGCTGCTGCCCCACCTGGCGACGGCCGGGTTCGACGCCCCCGGGGCCGCGCACGAGGGGCGCCGGGTGGTCATGGGGCAGAAGCGGATGCAGGTGGTCAGCGACATCCTGCTGGGCTGGACGTCGGTCGACGGGCGGCCCTTCCAGGTGCGGCAGTTCCGCAACCGCAAGGGCAGCGTCGACCCCGCCGCCCTGGCCGCCGACCAGCTGGACGACTACGGCCGTATGACCGGCGCCCTGCTGGCCCGCGCCCACGCGCACAGCGCCGACCCGCGGATCGTGGCGGGCTACTGCGGCAAGAACGGCGAACTGGACGAGGCGGTGGCGGCGTTCGCCGTGGCCTACGCCGACCGCACGGAGGCCGACCACGCGGGGCTGGTGGGCGCGGTGCGCACGGGGCGGGTCGCGGCGGAGCTGGGGGTGTGAGGACGGCCCCGGCCCGCCGGGCGGGCCGGGGCTGGAAGATCGGCCCGGAGGCCGGCCCCGAAGGCCGCAGGGCGTGGGCGGATCGTGGCCTAGGCTGGTCGGGTGACGACGCCGGAAGCTGAGCCCGAGCAGGGGGGTGCGCCGCGTCCCGAGGAACGGCTGGAACAGGCCGTACGGGCCGCCGAGCAGGCACTCATCGAGTACGAGATCGCGCTGGAGACCTTCCGTGTGGAGGTCGAGAACTTCTCGCGGCTGCACGAACAGCGGCTCGGCCCGGTGTACGCCCGGCTCGAGGAGCTGGAGGCGCAGATCCTGGACGCCAGGGCGGCCCGCACGGGCGACGCCGACGACCGGCGGCGGGCCGACGAGGCGCGGGCCCGGCTGATGCCGATCCCCGGCGTCGAGGAGCTGCTGAACGGCTGGATGGACGGGGACGGGCTGTTCCCCGAGGCCTCGGCGATGCTCACGGACCAGGCGGTCCGGCCTCCGCAGCGGGTGCGGCCCGGCGAGGAGGCCCGCAAGCTCTACCGCGAGCTGGCCCGCAAGGCCCACCCCGACCTGGCGCAGGAGGAGGACGAACGGGTCCGGCGCGAGGAGTTCATCACCCGCGTCAACGCCGCCTACGCCCGGGGCGACGCGGCGGAGCTGCGCGAGCTGGCCGAGGAGTGGGCCGCGGGGCCGACGCCGGAGCGGCGCCCGAGCCGGGGCGAGGAGCTGTACGTCCGCCTCGAATGGCTCGACCGGCGCAAGGAGATGCTCACGCTGCTGGCCAAGGAGCTGGAGGAGAGCGCGATCGGCGCCATGCTCCGGCTGGCCCCGGACGACCCCGACCGCCTGCTGGAGGAGATCGCCGAGCAGTTGGCGACGCAGGTGCGTGAGCGGGAGGCGGAGCTGGCGGGGGTGCTCGGGCAGGACTGAGCAGGACCGCGGCTCGGGTAGCGTCTGGGACATGAGTTTCGGAGCTGGTGTGCCCACGGTCGGCGTCGACGACGTCAAGGACGGCGACTTCCTGTTGGACGTCCGCGAGGACGACGAGTGGCAGGCGGGTCATGCCGCCGGGGCGCTGCACATTCCCCTCAGCGAATTCGTGTCCCGGTACGGTGAGCTGGCCGAGGCGGCGCCGCAGGACGCCCGGATCCACGTACTGTGCCGCGTCGGCGGTCGATCGGCGCAGGTCACCATGTACCTGGCCCAGCAGGGCGTCGACGCCGTGAACGTCGACGGCGGCATGCAGGAGTGGGCCGCGGCCGGCCGTCCCGTGGTGGACGAGAAGGGCGAGCCGGGGCACGTTCTCTAGGCTGTCCCCGGATCTCCCGCGGATGTGGTGACGGCCACGGTGCGGCCGGTCCGCCGGGGGGTGTGCGGGCGGCCGGTCCTGAGTACCGTTCGCGTTCGAACGTTGCCGAGCAGCCGCACGGGTGGCGCGTGGGCGCCCCGAGGCTGTGCGGGCGGGCGGAACGACGGATCGGGACCGGAACGGGGCGGAATGGACGCGTACGACACAGGCTCGGACGCCCGGCAGGGGCGGGACGACGGGCGGGAGGAAACCGGTGGGTCGGCCGCGGCCTCCGACGCGGCGGCAGGGACCCCCGAGACCTCGGCGGGGACTGCGGAGGCCGCGGCAGGAACCTCCCAAGCGGCCGGGAACTCCGGGGAAACCGGGCCCGCCGTATCCGAGGCCGACGGTGTCGCCGGTGCCGCACGTGCTCCGGAGACCGCCGAGCCCCGCACGGGCGTCGCCGCGCTCTCCCCGCGCTACCAGGTCGGTGCCGTGGTCGCCCTGGCGGTCGTCGCGGTCGCCGTGTGTGCCCACATAGGCCTGGTGTTCCTGCACGTGGCCCCGGCCAACACCCTCACCAAGCAGCACGGCGAGGCGGTGGACGAGTGGGTCTTCCCGGAGTTCGAACAGAACTGGAAGCTCTTCGCGCCCAATCCGCTCCAGCAGAACATCTCCGTCCAGGTCCGCGCGGAGGTGAGCACGGCGGACGGCGCGATACGGACGACCGGCTGGTACGACCTGTCCGCCGAGGACGGCCGGGCCATCGACGGCAATCCGCTGCCGAGCCACACCCAGCAGAACGAACTGCGCCGGGCCTGGGACTTCTTCGTCGCCACCCACGACTCCGACGACCGCCCGGTGGGCCTGCGGGGCACCCTCTCCGAGACCTACCTGCGGCGCGTCGCGGTGCTGCGCCTGGACCGCAACGAGGCGGCGGGACCGGGCGGTGCCGTCGAGCGCGTCCAGTACCGTTCCCGGACCACCAACGTGAAGCCGCCGCCGTGGAGCGGTGAGAAGGTCTCCGACCGGCCGACCGTCCGTGAGCTGCCCTGGTGGTCCGTGTCAGCGGGCGGCAAGGACGGCAAGGCCGACGAGGCCGGCAAGACCGGCAAGGCTGCGAAGTCCGGGAACGAAGGGGGTGCCGAGTGAACGGCATCGCCCTCTCGGTCTCCCGCGGCATCGCCCGCGTCACCGGCGCCGCGCTCGGCCCGTACCAGAGTGCCGTGGTCCGCATCGGCTTCAGCGCCACCTGGCTGCTCTTCCTCCTGCGTGAACTGCCCCACCGCAGCGAGCTGTACGGCCCGGACAGCCCTTGGGGCCACGACCTCGCCGAGCAACTGATCGCGGACAACGGCGCCTTCACGGTGCTGCTGTGGTCAAACGGGCGGACCTGGTTCGAGATCGTCTACGCGCTGGCCGTTCTGAGCAGCGTGCTGCTCCTGCTGGGCTGGCGCACCCGGACCATGTCCGTGCTGTTCATGGTCGGTGTGCTCTCGTTGCAGAACCGCAGCGTCTTCATGGGGGACGGCGGCGACAACGTCCTGCACCTGATGAGCATCTACCTGGTCCTCACGCGGTGCGGCCAGGTGTGGTCGCTGGACGCGCGCAGGGCGCGGCGCGAGGCCTCGGCACGCGCGCGTGGTGAGCGGGTCGTGGACCGGGTCGGGCCGGTGCTGTGGTGCGTGTCCGGGTTCGCGCTGCTCACCGTGACGCTGGCGGGCGGTCTCGACGGCGACTGGTTCGTCCCGGCGCTGCTGTGGGCGGCGTGGCTCTCGCTGGGCCTTTGGTGGGCCGTCGGGCGCGGCGCGCAGGGCGGTGAGCCGCGGATCCTGCTGGACGTGGTCACCAACATCGTGCACAACGGCGCGCTGGTCGTGATCATGGCCGAGGCCTGTCTGATCTACGCGACCGCCGGCTGGTACAAGATCCAGGGTTCACGCTGGCAGGACGGCACGGCCGTCTACTACCCGCTGCACCTGGACTACTTCTCGCCCTGGCCCGCGCTCTCCGACGCGCTGGCCGCCAACGGCACGATGGTCATGCTCATCACGTACGGCACGGTCGCGGTGCAGGTCGCCTTCCCGTTCACGCTGTTCAACCGGCGGGTCAAGAACGTGCTGCTGGCCGCGATGATGATCGAGCACGCGGTGATCGCCGTGACGCTCGGGCTGCCGTTCTTCTCGCTGGCGATGATCGCCGCCGACGCGGTCTTCCTGCCGACCTCGTTCCTTCGCCGGCTGGGCGGCTGGGCGGCACGCGCGCGTGGCCGGCTGTCGGGCCGGCCGCCGTCGAAGGCGATGGGCACCGGGCCCGGGGGCGCTCGTACGGCGGTGGTGCCCGGGCCCCGGGCGCAGGAGGGGAAGCAGGAGGGCGAGCGGGCCGGTGCGGGCGCGGTGGACGAGAAGGACCCCGAGGACACGCACGTAGGCTTCCGGGCATGACCGCCCCCGACCTCGCACCGCCGGCCGCCTGGCGCCGGCACGTCGGCCGGTGTGTGCTGCTGGACGGCTTCCACGCCCTCAAGCACGCGCTGCGCTTCGGCGCCGAGGTCCCGGTCGCGGTCACCAGTGACCGCGCGGGCGCCCTGGCCCTCGCCGGCGAGCTGGCGCCCGACGTGCGCGAGGCCCTGGAGGGGCTGCTGACCGAGGTGTCGCACGAGGTGTACGCCTCGCTCGTCGCGCGGCCGCACCCCACCGCGGTGGCCGCCCTTGCCGTACGGCCGTCGCGGGCGGCCGGCCTGGGGGCGCTGGCGCACCTGCCCCGCCGTGCCCCCGTCGTGGTCCTCGACCAGCCGCGCAACCTCGGCAACGCGGGGGCGGTGATCCGGCTGGCCGCCGGTTTCGGGGCGACCGGCGTGGTGACCACGGGCACGCTCGACCCCTGGCACCCCACGGTGGTGCGCGGTGGCGCCGGGCTGCACTTCGCGACGGTCGTGGAGCGGCTGGAGGTGGCGGAGCTGCCGCCGGGCCCGGTGTTCGCGCTGGATCCGGAGGGTGAGGACATCCGGGGGGTGAAGCTGCCGGACGACGCGCTGCTCGCGTTCGGCTCCGAGCGCAGCGGGCTCTCGGGTGGGCTGCGCGCGCGTGCCGATCATCTGGTGGCGCTGCCGATGCGCCCCCAGGTCTCCAGCTACAACCTCGCGACCAGTGTGGCCATGACGCTGTACCACTGGAGCGCCACCGGGGGCGCGGTCCAGGCTTCCTAGGCCGGCCGGCGGACCTCGACCACCCGGAAGCGGCTCGCGACGAACGCGCCGTCGCACAGGGCCGCGTTGGCCGCCGGGTTGCCGCCCGAGCCGTGGAAGTCGGAGAAGGCGGCCGTCTGGTTGACGTACACCCCGCCGGTGAGGTTGAGGGAGAGCTGGGCGGCCTCCTCGAGGCAGGCCTCCTGCACCGACTGCTCGACCTCCGCGTCGGTCGTGTACGCGCCCACCGTCATCGCGCCCTTCTCGCGGATGCTGTGGCGCAGCAGGTCCACGGCGTGGGCGGCGGAGTCGACGGCGACGGCGAAGGAGACGGGGCCGAAGCACTCACTGGTGTAGGCGGCCTCGTCGTCGGGCTTGGCGCCGTCCAGTTTGACGATCACCGGGGTGCGCACGACCGCGTCCGGGAAGTCCGGGTGGGTGATCTCGCGGGAGGCGAGGGCGACCTCGCCGAGTCCGGCGGCGGCCTCCAGGCGTGCCTTGACGTCCGGGTTGACGATGGCGCCGAGCAGGGCGTTCGCGCGGGCGTCGTCGCCGAGGAGGCCGTCGACGGCGCGGGCCAGGTCGGCGGTCACCTCGTCGTAGGTCTTGGGGCCCTGGTCGGTGCCGATGCCTTCGCGGGGGATCAGCAGGTTCTGCGGGGTGGTGCACATCTGGCCGCTGTAGAGGGACAGCGAGAAGGCCAGGTTGGCGAGCATTCCCTTGTAGTCGTCGGTGGAGTCGACGATCACCGTGTTGACGCCGGCCTTCTCGGTGAAGACCTGGGCCTGGCGGGCGTTGGCCTCCAGCCAGTCGCCGAAGGCGGTGGAGCCGGTGTAGTCGATGATCCGGATCTCGGGGCGGGTGGCCAGGGTCTTGGCGATGCCCTCGCCGGGGCGTTCGGCGGCCAGCGCGACCAGGTTCGGGTCGAAGCCGGCCTCGGTGAGGACGTCGCGGGCGACCTGGACGGTGAGGGCGAGCGGCAGTACCGCGCGCGGGTGGGGCTTGACCAGGACCGCGTTGCCGGTGGCGAGGGAGGCGAACAGGCCCGGGTAGCCGTTCCACGTCGGGAAGGTGTTGCAGCCGATGACGAGGCCGATGCCGCGCGGGACCGGGGTGAACCGCTTGGTGAGCGCGAGCGGGTCGCGCTTGCCCTGCGGCTTGGTCCACTCCGCCGTGTCGGGGGTGCGGACCTGTTCCACGTAGGCGTAGGCCACGGCCTCCATGCCGCGGTCCTGGGCGTGCGGGCCGCCGGCCTGGAAGGCCATCATGAAGGCCTGCCCGGAGGTGTGCATGACCGCCTGGGCGAATTCCATGGTCCGGTCGGCGATCCGCCTCAGGATCTCCAGACAGACCATGGCGCGCAGCTCCGCGCCCGCGTCCCGCCACGCCCTCTGCCCGGCCTTCATGGCGGGCAGCAGCACGTCGAGGTCCGCGTGCGGGTACTGGACGCCCAGCTCGACGCCGTACGGGGAGACCTCGCCGCCGACCCAGTCGTCGGTGCCGGGCTGGCCGAGGTCGAGGCGGGTGCCGAGCAGGGCGTCGAAGGCGGCCTTGCCCGCCGCCGTGTCCAGGCTGCCGTTCTCCCCGTAGGCCTTGGGGTGCTCGGGGTGGGGGGACCAGTACGCGCGCGTGCGGATCGTCTCCAGCGCCAGGTCCAGGGTCGGCCGGTGCTGGGCGATCAGCTGGTGTGCGGTGAGTTCGGCGGCCATGCGGGACCAACTCCTCGTCTCCCACGAATGTGCCGTCGACTCTCCGGCGGGTTCGTGGACCTGGGGGGAAACCTGGGCAGAAACAGGCGGACACGGCTAGAGTAACCGAACGATCGGTCGGGACAAGGGGGACCGCCGCATCTGTGGAAAACCCCGTGCGGGAGGATCGCGCACATGACAGCACTCGACCTCAGCAGCCCCGTGGCCGTCGTCGGCACCGGCACCATGGGCCAGGGCATCGCCCAGGTGGCGCTGGTCGCGGGCCATCCCGTACGGCTGTACGACGCCGCTCCGGGGCGGGCCCGGGAGGCGGCCGACGCGATCGGCGCCCGGCTCGACCGGCTCGTCGAGAAGGAACGGCTCACCGGCGCCGAACGGGACGCCGCCCGTGCCCGGCTCGGGCCCGCCGAGACCCTCGCCGACCTCGCAGGCTGCGCCCTGGTCGCCGAGGCGGTCGTGGAGCGGCTGGACGTGAAGCAGGAGCTGTTCCGCGCGCTGGAGGACGTCGTCGGCGACGACTGCCTGCTCGCCACCAACACCTCCTCGCTGTCCGTCACCGCCATCGGCGGCGCGCTCGGCAACCCGGGCCGCCTGGTCGGCCTGCACTTCTTCAACCCGGCGCCGCTGCTGCCGCTGGTGGAGGTGGTCTCCGGCTTCGCGACCGACGTCGAGTCGGCCACGCGCGCGTACGAGACGGCCCGGGCCTGGGGAAAGACCCCGGTCGCCTGCGCCGACACCCCCGGCTTCATCGTCAACCGCATCGCCCGGCCCTTCTACGCCGAGGCCCTCGCAGTCCACGAGGACCAGGGCGCGGACCCGGCCACCATCGACGCCGTGCTGCGCGAGTCGGGCGGCTTCAGGATGGGCGCCTTCGAGCTGACCGACCTCATCGGGCAGGACGTCAACGAGTCCGTCACGCACTCCGTGTGGCAGGCGTTCTTCCAGGACGTGCGCTTCACGCCGTCGCTGGCCCAGCGCCGGCTGGTCGAGTCCGGCCGGCTCGGCCGCAAGAGCGGGCAGGGCTGGTACGACTACCGGCACGGCGCCGAGCGTCCCGAGCCGCACACCGCCGAACCCGCCGAGCCTCCCGCCTACGTCGTCGCCGAGGGCGACCTGGGCCCGGCTGCGGAGCTGCTCGCGCTGATCCGCGAGGCGGGCATCGAGGTCCGTACGGAGGGCGAGGACAACGGCACCCGGCTGGTCCTGCCCGGCGGCGGACAGCTCGTGCTCGCCGACGGCCAGACCTCGGTGGAGTTCCGGGACGTCGTCTACTTCGACCTCGCCCTCGACTACCGGCGCGCCGCGCGCCTCGCCCTGTCCGCCTCGCACTTCACCTCGCCGCGGACCGTCGCCGAGGCCACCGGCCTGTTCCAGGCGCTGGGCAAGAAGGTCAGCGTCATCGGTGACGTCCCCGGGATGATCGTCGCCCGTACGGTGGCGCGGCTCATCGACCTGGCGGTGGAGGCGGTCGCCAAGGGGGTGGCCACCGAGGAGGACGTCGACACCGCGATGCGTCTGGGTGTCAACTACCCGCTGGGCCCCCTGGAGTGGAGCCGCCGGCTCGGCGGGGACTGGGCCTGCGCGGTCCTCGACAACCTGCACCAGTGCACGCCCTCGGGCCGGTACGCGCCGTCTCTGGCGCTCTACCGCCACGCGTACGCCGCCGACAAGCAGGAGGGCACCCCCTCATGACCACCGCCAAGCGCGACACGTACACGCCCGAGACGCTGCTCTCCGTCGCCGTGCAGGTCTTCATCGAGCGCGGCTACGACGGCACCTCCATGGAGCACCTGTCCAAGGCGGCGGGGATCTCCAAGTCCTCGATCTACCACCACGTGACGGGCAAGGAGGAGCTGCTGCGCCGGGCCGTGAGCCGGGCCCTGGACGAGCTCTTCGGGATCCTGGACGAGGAGCACGCGCGTGTGGGGTCCGCCGCCGAGCGGCTGGAGTACGTCGTGCGGCGCATGGTCGAGGTGCTCATGGCCGAACTGCCCTATGTGACGCTGCTGCTGCGGGTGCGCGGAAACACGGACACCGAGCGGTGGGCGCTGGAGCGGCGGCGCGAGTTCGACCACCGGGTCGCCGCGCTGCTGAAGGACGCGGCGGCCGAGGGGGACGTGCGCGCGGACGTGGAGGTGCGGCTCGCGACGCGGCTGGTCTTCGGCATGATCAACTCGATTGTCGAGTGGTACCGCCCGGACGGTCCCGACGGCCGGAGCGCGTCGGGTCAGCGCGAAGTGGTCGACGCGGTGGCGCGGTTGGTGTTCGGCGGACTGCGCAAGGCGTCCTGAGCCGCCCGGCGCCGGCCCCGGCGGTCAGCCCTGCGGTTCCAGGTCCTCGGTCTCGAACACCAGCAGGGTGCGGGTGCTGAGCACCTCCGGAATGGCCTGGAGGCGGGTGAGCACCAGTTCGCGCAGGGCCCGGTTGTCCGGGGTGTGCACCAGCAGCAGGACGTCGAAGTCGCCGCCCACCAGGGCGATGTGCGAGGCCCCGGGGAGCTGCCGCAGCTGCGCGCGGACCGTGCGCCAGGTGTTCTGGACGATCTTCAGGGTGATGTACGCGGAGGTGCCGTGTCCCGCGCGTTCGTGGTCGACGCGGGCGCCGAAACCGCGGATGACGCCGTCCTCGACGAGCCGGTTGATGCGCGCGTAGGCGTTGGCGCGCGAGACGTGCACCCGCTCCGCGACCGACCGTATGGAGGCGCGGCCGTCCGCCTGGAGCATGCGCAGGATGTCCTGATCGATGGCGTCCAGCGGGCGCGGGGGCGGCGGGGTGCCGGCGTCGTCCGGGGTGCCGGCTTCCTCCGGGCGTTCGGCCATTTGTTCAGATGCCATGTCCCCCCGCCTTCTTACGATGGACGTACTGCGTCCATCTCAGGCTGTGGAGAACCGTTTGTCCACAGCCTGGGGCCGCCTGTAGCCAAAATGTGCCGACGACCGAACAATCGGTAGGTGAGGCCCGTCACACCCGTGGCGAGCCCGAAGCCGCTCCCACGAGGAGGTGCCGTCATGACGGTCATGGAGCAGCGGGGCGCGTACCGGCCCACACCGCCGCCCGCCTGGCAGCCCCGTACCGACCCCGCGCCGCTGCTGCCCGACGCGGAGCCGTACCGCGTCCTCGGCACGAAGGCCGCGGACCGCGCCGACGCCGACCTGCTGCGCACGCTGTACGCCCGGCTGGTGCGCGGCCGGCGGTACAACGCGCAGGCCACGGCGCTGACCAAGCAGGGCCGGCTGGCCGTCTACCCCTCCAGCACCGGCCAGGAGGCGTGCGAGATCGCCGCCGCGCTGGCCCTGGAGGAGCGGGACTGGCTCTTCCCCAGCTACCGGGACACCCTCGCCGTCGTCGCCCGCGGCGTCGACCCCGTCGAGGCCCTCACCCTGCTGCGCGGCGACTGGCACACCGGTTACGACCCCTACGAACACCGGGTCGCCCCGCTGTCCACGCCGCTCGCCACCCAGCTGCCGCACGCCGTCGGCCTCGCGCACGCCGCCCGCCTCAAGGGCGACGACGTGGTCGCGCTGGCCATGGTCGGCGACGGCGGCACCAGCGAGGGCGACTTCCACGAGGCGCTGAACTTCGCCGCCGTCTGGCGGGCACCGGTCGTCTTCCTCGTCCAGAACAACGGCTTCGCGATCTCCGTCCCGCTCGACAAGCAGACCGCCGCCCCGTCGCTGGCCCACAAGGCCGTCGGCTACGGGATGCCCGGCCGCCTGGTCGACGGCAACGACGCCGCCGCCGTGCACGAGGTCCTGTCCGACGCCGTACGCCGCGCGCGTGCCGGCGGCGGCCCCACGCTGGTGGAGGCGGTGACGTACCGCGTCGACGCGCACACCAACGCCGACGACGCCACCCGCTACCGCGGCGACGCCGAGGTGGAGACCTGGCGCCGGCACGATCCGGTCGAGCTGCTCGAGCGGGAGCTGACCGAGCGCGCTCTGCTGGACGAGGACGGCATCCGCGCCGCCCGAGAGGACGCCGAGACCATGGCCGCCGACCTGCGCGCCCGGATGAACCAGGACCCGGAGCTGGACCCGCTCGACCTGTTCGCCCACGTCTACGCCGAGCCCACCCCGCAACTGCGCGAGCAGCGGGACCGGCTGGTCGCGGAGCTGGCGGCGGAGGCCGAGAGCGAGTCCGCAGCCGGGTCGGAAGGGACGCATCGATGACCACCGTCGCCGTCAAACCGGCCACCATGGCGCAGGCCCTCACCCGTGCGCTGCGCGACGCCATGGCGGCCGACCCGGCCGTGCACGTCCTGGGCGAGGACGTGGGCACCCTCGGCGGCGTCTTCCGGGTCACCGACGGGCTCGCCGCCGAGTTCGGCGAGGACCGCTGCACGGACACCCCGCTCGCCGAGGCCGGCATCCTCGGCACCGCCGTCGGCATGGCGATGTACGGGCTGCGTCCGGTCGTCGAGATGCAGTTCGACGCCTTCGCCTATCCGGCGTTCGAGCAGGTCGTCAGCCATGTCACCAAGATGCGCAACCGCACCCGCGGCAGGATGCCCCTGCCGCTGACCATCCGCATCCCCTACGGCGGCGGCATCGGCGGCGTCGAGCACCACAGCGACTCGTCCGAGGCGTACTACATGGCGACTCCGGGGCTCCATGTCGTCACGCCCGCGACGGTCGCCGACGCCTACGGGCTGCTGCGCGCCTCCATCGCCTCCGACGACCCGGTGGTCTTCCTCGAACCCAAGCGGCTGTACTGGTCGAAGGACACCTGGAACCCCGAGGAGCCGACACCCGTTGAGCCGGTAGGCCGCGCGGTGGTGCGGCGCTCCGGCCGGAGCGCCACGCTCATCACGTACGGGCCGTCGCTGGCCGTCTGCATGGAGGCGGCCGAGGCGGCCCGGGCCGAGGGCTGGGAACTCGAAGTCGTCGATCTGCGCTCCCTGGTGCCGTTCGACGACGAGACGGTGTGCGCCTCGGTGCGGCGGACGGGACGCGCGGTCGTCGTCCACGAGTCGGGTTCCTTCGGGGGCCCGGGCGGGGAGATCGCGGCCCGGGTCACGGAGCGCTGCTTCCACCACCTGGAGGCGCCGGTGCTGCGTGTGGCCGGGTTCGACATCCCGTATCCGCCTCCGATGCTGGAGCGTCACCACCTGCCCGGTGTGGACCGGATCCTGGACGCCGTGGGGCGCCTGCAGTGGGAGGCCGAAAGCTGATGGCACACGCTTCTGATGGGCACATCCGGGAGTTCAGGCTCCCCGACCTCGGTGAGGGGCTCACCGAGGCGGAGATCGTGCGCTGGATGGTCGAGGTCGGAGAGGTCGTCGCCGTCGACCAGCCGGTCGTCGAGGTCGAGACGGCCAAGGCGATGGTCGAGGTGCCCTGCCCGTACGGCGGCGTGGTCACCGCCCGCTTCGGCGAGGAGGGCGCGGAGCTGCCCGTGGGGGCGCCGCTGCTGACCGTGGCGGTGGGCGAGGACGCCCACGCTCCGGCGCGGGAGCCGGACACCGGCGGCGGGGCCGGGCAGACGCCGCCCGCACAGACGAAGGCGCAGGGGTCGGGCAACGTCCTGGTCGGATACGGCACCTCCGAGGCACCCGCGCGGCGCCGCCGGGTGCGGCCCGCCGAGCGGGTGCCCGTGGCCTCCGGGCGGGCCAACGGCCAGGTCCGTGCCGCCGAGCCGGCGGACGGCCCGGTCCCCGTCATCTCCCCGCTGGTGCGCAGGCTCGCCCGGCAGAACGACCTCGACCTGCGCGAGCTGACCGGCTCAGGACCGGACGGGCTGATCCTGCGCGCGGACGTGGAGTACGCGCTGCGTGCCGCCGCCGCCCAGGGCGGCCGTACGGCGGCCCAGCAGGCCGGCACGGGCCAGGCGTCGGCCGCCGCGTCCCTCGCGCCCTCGGCCGCGCTCTCCGAAGGTCTCCGCACCCCCCTCAAGGGCGTCCGGGGCGCCGTCGCCGACAAGCTCTCCCGCAGCCGCCGCGAGATCCCGGACGCGACCTGCTGGGTGGACGCCGACGCGACCGAGCTGATGCGGGCGCGCACCGCGATGAACGCCGCCGGGGGGCCGAAGATCTCCCTGGTCGCCCTGCTGGCCCGGATCTGCACGGCCGCCCTGGCCCGCTTCCCGGAGCTGAACTCCACGGTCGACACGGAGGCCCGGGAGATCGTCCGGCTCGACCGGGTCCACCTCGGCTTCGCCGCCCAGACGGACCGGGGACTGGTCGTGCCGGTCGTCCGGGACGCGCACGCGCGCGACGCCGAGGGGCTGACCGAGGAGTTCGCCCGGCTGACCGAGGCGGCCCGCGCGGGCCGGCTGACGCCCGGTGAAGTGACCGGCGGCACCTTCACGCTGAACAACTACGGCGTGTTCGGCGTCGACGGCTCCACGCCGATCATCAACCACCCCGAGGCGGCGATGCTCGGCGTCGGCCGCATCGTCCCCAAGCCGTGGGTGCACGAGGGCGAGTTGGCGGCGCGTCAGGTCGTGCAGCTGTCGCTCACCTTCGACCACCGGGTGTGCGACGGCGGTACGGCGGGCGGTTTCCTGCGGTACGTGGCGGACTGCGTGGAACAGCCGGCGGTGCTGCTGCGAACCCTGTGACAGGAGTGACGGCGCGCACCGGGCGACGGCGCGTCCGCACACGCTCCGATCGCGCGGGCTCCCCTGCGTTCCCTGTGATCGCTCCGGGCCGCATACTCAGGGGGTGACCGCGAGCGAGCCCACCGGCAACCCCGGCGCCGGCACCGGACCCGAGCCGGGCCCCGGCCCCGCCGGGTACGACGCGGTCGTGCTCGCCGGCGGGGCCGCCCGACGGCTCGGGGGCGCGGACAAACCCGGCCTGCGGGTGGGCGGCCGCGCGCTCCTCGACCGGGTGCTCGCCGCCTGCGCCGGAGCGCGGAGCACCGTCGTCGTCGCCGATCCCCGGCCCACCGCGCGTCCGGTGACCTGGGTGCGCGAGGACCCGCCCGGCGGCGGCCCGCTCGCCGCCCTCGACGCCGGACTGCGGCACACCACGGCGGAGTTCGTCGCGGTGCTCTCCGCCGACCTGCCCTTCCTCGCCGGGCCGACCGTCCGGCGGCTGCTGTCGACGCTAGCCGCGGGCGACGCGGACGGCGTACTGCTGACCGACGGCGACGGCCGCGACCAGCCCCTCGTCGCCGCCTATCGCGCGCCCGCGCTGCGCCGCGAACTGGCCGCGCTCACCCGGGACCGGGAAGAGCGGGCGGACCGGGCCGGACTCACCGGGCTGCCGCTGCGCCGCCTGACCGGCGCCCTCCGCCTCACCCGCGTCCCCGACGCCGTCGCCTCCTTCGACTGCGACACCTGGGACGACATCGCCATCGCAAGGGCACGCATCAGGGAGCATGGTCACGTGTTGGATGAATGGATTTCTGCAGCCAAGGACGAGTTGGGCATCGACCTGGACGTCGACACCGGCGTTCTGCTCGATCTCGCGCGCGACGCCGCCCACGGGGTGGCCAGGCCCGCCGCCCCGCTGACCACCTTCCTCGTCGGCTACGCGGCCGGACGGGCCGGGGGCGGTCCCGAAGCCGTCGCCGAGACCGCCCGCAAGGCCGCGGCCCTCGCCCTGCGCTGGGCCGAGGAGGCCGCCGACGCCGGCCCCGCCCCCGCGAAGGGCAAGCCCGAAGCGGCCACCGACGCCACCCCCGACACCCGCCCGGACGCGTGATGACCTCCCCCGGCACCAGGGCCGACGAGGAAGCGGAAGACCTCGACGTCGAGGAGGCACTCGCCCTCGTGCAGGAGAAGCCCGGCCCTCCCCACGGCGACCCCGGTCACACCACGCACCACGGCCACCGCGGCGCCCCGCACCAGCAGGCGGAACCCCACCACCACGCGACCCCCTGGCCCGAGGCCCGGACCACCGCCGAGCGCGCCGCCCGAGCCGCCGCCCGTGCCACCCGCCGAACGCCGGTCTCCGTGCCCCTCGACGCGGCCCTCGGCCTCACCCTGGCCGCGCCGCTGGCCGCCCTCACGGACCTGCCCTCCTTCGACACCTCCGCGATGGACGGCTGGGCCGTCGCCGGTCCGGGCCCCTGGACGGTGCGCGACGAGGGCGTCCTGGCCGGGCACGCGGAACCCGCGCCCCTCACCGACGGCGAGGCCGTCCGCATCGCCACCGGCGCCCGCGTCCCCCTCGACGCCACCGCCGTACTGCGCACCGAGCACGGCCGCACCGGCGAACGCGGCCGCCTGCACCCCACCCGCGAGGTCGTCCACGGCCAGGACATCCGCCCGCGCGGTCAGGAGTGCCGCAGTGGCGACCAGTTGCTGCCCGTCGGCACCCTCGCGACCCCGGCCGTACTGGGCCTCGCGGCGGCCGCCGGATACGACACCCTCACCGCGCTCCCCCGCCCCCGTGTAGACGTCCTCGTCCTCGGCGACGAGCTGCTCACCGAGGGGCTCCCGCACGACGGCCTCATCCGGGACGCGCTCGGCCCGATGCTGCCGCCGTGGCTGCGGGCCCTGGGCGCCGAGGTCCGCGCCCTCCGCCGGATCGGCGACGACGCCAAGGCCCTGCACCGTGCCGTCACCACCTCCGACGCCGACCTGATCGTCACGACCGGCGGCACCGCCGCGGGACCCGTCGACCACGTCCATCCGATCCTGCGCCGCATCGGCGCCGACCTCCTCGTGGACGGCGTCAAGGCACGCCCCGGCCACCCCATGCTGCTCGCCCGCGTCAAGGACGACCAGCACCTCGTCGGACTGCCCGGCAACCCCCTCGCCGCCGTCTCCGGACTGCTCACCCTCGCCGAGCCGCTGCTGCGCACCCTCGCCGCCCGCCCGGCACCCGAGCGGTACACGCTGCCGCTGCGGGACGCGGTGCACGGGCACCCGTACGACACCCGGCTCGTGCCCGTCGTGCTGCGCGGCGAGGGTGCCGTGCCGCTGCACTACAACGGTCCGGCGATGCTGCGCGGCATCGCCGCCGCCGACGCACTGGCCGTCGTACCCCCCGGCGGTGCGCGGTCCGGACAGGAGGCCGAGCTGCTCGACCTGCCGTGGGCGACCGGCGGAATCGGAGTGTGTTTCACGTGAAACTTCCGGGCCAGGACGCGATCGCCCGGCAGGCGGACGAGCACCTCGTGACCCACCGGGTGAAGCTCCCCAGGAAGCTGGTGGAGCACCCGTTTCGCCAGGTGGCCAAGCGGCTGTCCGTCGCGCTGGTGGTCCTCGTGGTGACAGCGGTCGTCGTGTACGTCGACCACGACGGCTACACCGACAACTCCGACGGCTCCGTCGACCTCCTCGACGCCTTCTACTACGCCACCGTCACGCTTTCCACCACCGGATACGGCGACATCACGCCCGTCAGCGACTCCGCACGGCTGACCAACATCTTCGTCATCACGCCCCTGCGCGTGCTGTTCCTGATCATCCTGGTCGGCACCACGCTGGAAGCCCTCACCGAGCGCACTCGGGAGGAGTGGCGCCTGAACCGCTGGAGGTCCGCCTTGCGCGATCACACCGTCGTCGTCGGCTTCGGAACCAAGGGACGGTCGGCGATCCAGACCGTCTGCGCGACCGGGCTGCGCAAGGAGCAGGTGGTCGTGGTCGACCCCAGCGGAAAGGCCATCGAGGCCGCGACGGCCCACGGCTACGCGGGCGTGGTCGGTGACGCGACGCGCAGCGACGTGCTCAACCGTGCCGAGGCGTTCCGGGCGAAGCAGATCATCATCGCCACCCAGCGCGACGACACGGCCGTACTGGTCACGCTGACGGCCCGGCAGCTCAACCGCGGCGCGAAGATCGTGGTCGCGGTCCGCGAGGAGGAGAACGCGCCGCTGCTGAAGCAGTCCGGCGCCGACGCCGTGATCACCAGTGCCAGCGCCGCGGGCCGACTGCTCGGGCTCTCCGTCCTCAGCCCCGCCGCCGGCATGGTCATGGAGGACCTCATCAGCCAGGGCAGCGGGCTCGACCTCATCGAGCGGCCCGTCATAAAGGCCGAGGTGGGCAGGAACCCGCGCGAGATGGACGACCTGGTGGTGAGCGTGCTGCGCGGGCACCGCGTCCTGGGCTACGACGATCCGGCCCTCGGCGGACTGGAGCTGACGGACCGCCTGATCACGATCGTCCGGGCGACGCCGGCCACCCACGTGGCGCCCGACGCCCGCCCGCTGCCCCGCGACTGAGGCGGCCCGCTACTTGCGGTTGTACAGCCGCATCGTGACCGGGCCGAAGACCAGCAGGAGCACGCCCGCCCAGCCCAGCGTCCAGGCGATCTCGACGCCGGGCCAGTCGCCCGCCATCAGACCGCGCACCGCGGACGCGAGGTGGGTGATCGGGCTGTTGTTGACGAAGGCCTGCAGCCAGCCCGGCATGGTCTTCGGGTCGACGAAGACGTTGGACAGGAAGGTGAGCGGGAAGATCACCATCATGCTGACGCTCATCACCGACTTCTCGGTGCGCAGCATCAGCCCGAACATCGTCCAGATCCACGAGAAGGCGAACGAGAACAGCAGCAGCAGCGCGATCCCGGCGACCACGCCGACGAACCCGCCGTCGGGCCGGTAGCCGAGCAGCAGTCCCACGGAGAGCATGACCACGGACGCGATGGTGTAGCGCAGTGCGTCGCCGAGGAGATAGCCGACCATCGCCGAGGGCCGCCAGATCGGCAGCGAGCGGAAGCGGTCGAAGACCCCCTTCTCGATGTCGACGTTCACCGAGACCCCGGTGTACATCGTGATCATCACGACCGACATCACGAGGATGCCCGGCAGGACGAACTGGATGTAGTCACTGGGCGAACCGGCCAGCGCACCGCCGAAGAGGTACGTGAACATCAGCAGGTTCATGATCGGGAAGGCGGTGACGTCGAAGAGCTGCTCCGGGACGTGCTTGATCTTGAGGATCGCGCGCCATCCGAACGTCAGGGACGTGGACAGGGCGCTGGGCCGCGGCGGCCGCTCCCTGGTGACCAGCAGGGCCGCGAGCGACTCGGTGCTGACCGGGGACAGTTCCTTGTTCTCGGTGCTCGTGGCCGTGCTCATGCCGTCGCCTCGTCCTTCGTGTCGGTGCCGGAGCCGCTGTCGGTGCCGCTGTCGGCGTCGGTGCTCTGGCCGGTGTCGTGCCCGGTCAGCGCCAGGAAGACCTCGTCGAGGCTGGGCTGTCCCAGGGAGAAGCTGTCGACGGTGATGCCGGCCCGGGCCAGCTCGCCGAGCGCCTTGGCGGCCTGGTCGGCGGCCGTGTCGCTCGCCGCCACCCCCAGGCGCGCGGTCAGCGCCACCGGGTCGGGCTCCGGCTGCACCTCGGCGACCAGCAGGTTGCGCAGGACCCGCTCGGCCTCGGGCCGCTCCTCCGCGTCCCGCAGCCGCAGATGGACGGAGCCGGCGCCGACGGACGCCTTCAGCTCGCCCTTGGTGCCCTCGGCGATCACCCGGCCCTTGTCGATGACGGCGATCCGGGATGCCAGCTGGTCGGCCTCGTCCAGGTACTGCGTGGTCAGCAGCACGGTCGTGCCCTGGGCGACGACCGCGCGCACGATGTCCCAGACCTGGTTGCGGCTGCGCGGGTCGAGGCCGGTGGTCGGCTCGTCGAGAAAGAGCAGGTCGGGGGTGTTGAGGATGGACGCGGCGATGTCGATGCGCCGCCGCATGCCGCCGGAGTAGTGCTTGACCTGCTTGGCCGCGGCGTCCGACAGACCGAAGGCCGCCAGCAGCTGGTCGCCCCGCTCCCGTGCGGCCGCCTTTCCGTGCCCGAGGAGCCGGCCCAGCAGGACCAGGTTCTCGGTGCCGGTGAGGTCCTCGTCCACGGACGCGTACTGGCCGGTGAGGCTCACCCTGCCGCGTACCTCGTCCGCCTCGCGTACGACGTCGTGGCCGAAGACGTGGGCGTGGCCGTCGTCGGGCCGCAGCAGGGTCGCGAGCATCTTCACCGTGGTGGTCTTGCCGGCGCCGTTCGGGCCGAGGACGCCGTAGACCGTGCCGGCGGGCACCGCGAGGTCCACCCCGTCCACGGCCCGGGTCTCGCCGAACGTCTTCACCAGTCCCTCGGTCCGGATGGCGAGGTGGGACGTGTGCGTGCTCATGCTGATGGTCCTTCCGCGTTCATGGACTACGCGTTCCTGGACTACGCCTTCCTGGACAACGCCTTCCTGGACTACGCCTTCCTGGACAACGCCTTCCTGGACTACGCGTTCTTGGTCTCCGCATGGGAAGACCTTTACCGTCGCGCAAACTCATCGCCGACGCACAGGGATTTTCCGGCGGGGGGACACGGCGGGCACAGGAGTAGCGTCGCCCTCATGCATGCGATCACGATTTCCGAACCCGGAGGCCCCGAGGCGCTGGTGTGGGCCGAGGTCCCCGACCCGGTGCCCGGCGAGGGCGAGGTCCTGGTCGAGGTGACGGCGGGAGCCGTCAACCGCGCCGACATCATGCAGCGCCAGGGCTTCTACGACCCCCCGCCCGGCGCTTCCCCGTATCCGGGCCTGGAGTGCTCCGGGCGCGTGAGCGAGGTGGGTCCCGGCGTGTCCGGCTGGGCCGTCGGCGACGAGGTGTGCGCCCTGCTCGCGGGCGGCGGCTACGCCGAGAAGGTCGCCGTCCCGGCCGGTCAGCTGCTGCCGGTGCCGCAGGGCGTGGACCTGAAGCGGGCGGCGGCGCTGCCCGAGGTGGTCTGCACGGTCTGGTCGAACGTCTTCATGGTCTCCCACCTGCGCCCCGGGGAGACGCTGCTCGTGCACGGCGGCTCCAGCGGCATCGGCACCATGGCGATCCAGCTCGCCAAGGCCGTGGGCGCGAAGGTCGCGGTGACGGCGGGCACCAAGGAGAAGCTGGAGCGCTGCGCCGAACTGGGCGCGGACATCCTGATCAACTACCGGGAGCAGGACTTCGTCGCCGAGGTGAAGGACGCGACGGACGGTGCGGGCGCCGACGTCGTCCTCGACAACATGGGTGCCAAGTACCTCGACCGCAACGTCCGGGCCCTCGCCGTGAACGGCCGGCTCGCGATCATCGGCATGCAGGGCGGCCGCAAGGGCGAACTGGACATCGGCACCCTCCTCGCCAAGCGCGCCGCCGTGAGCGCGACCTCGCTGCGGGCCCGCCCGCTGGAGGAGAAGGCGGCCATCGTGGCGGCCGTACGGGAGCACGTCTGGCCGCTGTTCGCCGGGGGACACGTCCGCCCGGTCGTCGACCGCGAACTGCCGATGAGCGACGCCGGTGAAGGGCACCGGATCGTGGAGGAGAGCGGGCACGTCGGCAAGGTGCTGCTGGTCACCCCGTAGCGGGCGCGGGCCTACCCCCGGCGCAGACGCAGGCCCACGAGGCCCAGGGCCAGGCCGACGCCGATGAAGACCAGGCCGCTGCCCAGGGGGAGGATCCGCAGGACGGGCTCGGTGGCCTCCTGGCTCTGCGTGCCGGTCTGCGGCCGGGACCGGGACGGGGAGGCCGAGGGCACCGGGGCGGCCGCGTCGGGCCGCACGGCGGTGGCCGCGTCCTCGGGGACGCCCTCGTCGCCGTCGCCGTCGCCGTCCGCGCGGTGAGCGGCGTTCTCGTCCGTGCCGTCCTGCTCCCGCTCCCGCTCCTCGGCGCGGCCGGGGCGCTGCCTGCCCTCGCCCGGCAGGCTCCCCGCCCGGGAGGGCTCGGTCCCCGCCGCGGTGCCGGACGCCGACGGCGCGGGGGAATGGGAGGGCGTGGCGGAACCCCGCCCCGCGCTGCCCGCCGGGCCGGATTCCGCGGCGGACGGGGAGGCGGGCCCGGCGTCCGGGCCCTCCTGGCGGTCGGGACCGTCGGGGCGCCCGGGGTGTTCGTGACCGCCCCGCCCGTCGTGCTTGCCGGAGCCGTCCGCGTCGGCGGTCGCCCCCGGCGCCGAGGCGTGGCCCGGCGCGGAGGGCGCCGGGGACGGCGCCGCCCGCACCGCCGGGAACCCGGCGCCGTGGGCCTGCTCCGCCCCGTACGGCGACATCAGGGCGCCGACCCCCAGGACCCCCACCAGTCCCGTCGCCCGCAGCGTGCGCAGCCATGGAGTCACGTCCGTGACCCCCTCCCGGTGCTAACCAGTCGTGTAATTCGCCCAAATCGCTCAAATCAACAAAATCGACGGAACAAGCCTCACACCAGTCGGCGACACCGGCATTCCGGACTCCGCCGAACGCGGTGGGGGACGCTTGGGCGGGGGGCACCACCCGGTCGCGGTGCACGGGTGCGAGACAATGGCGTCATGGAGATGCCGAGGAACGACAGGTCGCCGGACAACCCTCAGATCCTGGTCGTCGGCCAGGACGGAATGGCGCTCAGCGGCGGCGGGGACGACGACTCCCGCGAGATTCCGGTGACCGAGCAGGTGGAGCAGCCTGCCAAGGTCATGCGGATCGGCAGCATGATCAAGCAGCTGCTGGAGGAGGTGCGGGTGGCGCCCCTGGACGAGGCGAGCCGGGTGCGGCTCAAGGAGATCCACGCCAGCTCGGTCAAGGAGCTGGAGGACGGGCTCGCTCCGGAGCTGGTCGAGGAGCTGGAGCGGCTCTCCCTGCCGTTCACGGACGACGCCACCCCGACCGACGCCGAGCTGCGGATCGCGCAGGCGCAGCTGGTCGGCTGGCTGGAGGGCCTGTTCCACGGCATCCAGACCACGCTGTTCGCCCAGCAGATGGCCGCGCGGGCCCAGCTGGAGCAGATGCGCCGCGCGCTGCCGCCGGGCGCGGGCGGTCCGGAGGGCGAGGAGCCCCCGCAGCCGGGCGGCCGCTCCGGCGGGCCCTACCTGTAGGAACGGCGTCCACCGACATCGCGAAGGGCCCGGCAGCACCTGCTGCCGGGCCCTTCGCCCGCTGTCACACGCTCACTCGGAGGCCGGGTTGCCCGTCGAGACCTTCAGCTGGATCTGCGGCATGTCCTCGGGGTCCACGTCGGTGCCGGCCGTCGGGAACTGGTCCCGGATCGAGCCCTCGCCGTAGGTGTTCTCGTCGACCTCGACGACCTTCATCGTCCAGCCGGCGGCGTTGAAGCACTCCTTGACCGAGCCGATGTACTTGAACGTGAAGTCCGGCACCTTGATCTTTTCGGGGTCGTTGTACGACTCCTCCGGCTCGGTGCACTTGTCCTTCTCGATCGTCTTCTCCTTGTCGGGCCCGCGGTAGCCCGCCGCCTTCGACGGCGACGCGGACGTGCTCGCGGAGCCGCCACCGCCGGCCTCCGGGTCCTCGTCCCCGCCGCCGTTCATCAGCAGCGCGCCGATCAGCGCGCCGACGGCCACGACGGCGACCACGATCGAGCCGATGATCACTGGCTTGTTGTTCCGGCCGCCGCCCGAGGAGCCGGTGGCCGGGGCCGACGGAGTCAGGTTGTACGGCGGCGGGGTGGCCGATCCCTGCTGCTGCGCGTACTGCGAGGGCGCGGGCGTCTGGTAGCCGGCCTGCTGCGGATAGCCGTACGCGGGCGAGTGCGCCGCCGGGGCCGGGGTGCCGTACGGGTTGGGACCAGGGGCCGGCGTCGGCTGGTACGGCGTCTGGACGGGACCGGTGGGCGCCGGGGTGCCCTGGTCGACCGGCGGGAACACCGCGGAGCCGACGCCCGCGCCGCTCGACGTGCTCGCGCCCGGCACGATGCTCGGCGGGGCCGCCTGGAAGGAGGCCGCCACGCGCAGGCACTCGTCGCGCATGGCCTCGGCGCTCGGGAAGCGTTCGTTCGGGTTCTTCTTCAGCGCGCGGGCCACCAGCGCGTCCACGGCCGGCGGCAGGGCGCGGTTGACGGAGGACGGAGCCACCGGCTCCTCCTGCACGTGCGCGTACGCGATCGCCAGCGGCGAGTCGGCGTCGAACGGCAGACGTCCGGTGACCAGTTGGAACAGCATGATGCCGACCGAGTACAGGTCGGAGCGGGCGTCCACACCGCGGCCGAGGGCCTGTTCCGGGGAGAGGTACTGCGGGGTGCCGACGACCATGCCGGTCTGGGTCATCGAGGTCACGCCGGACTGCATGGCGCGGGCGATGCCGAAGTCCATCACCTTGACCACGCCGCGCTTGGTCATCATCACGTTGCCGGGCTTGATGTCCCGGTGGACCAGGCCCATCTCGTGGCTGATCTCCAGGGCCGCCAGCACGTCCGCGGTGATCTTCAGCGCCTTGTCGGCGGGCATCGCGCCCTGCTGCCGGACGTCCGCGTCGAGCACGGAGCCGAGCGGCCGGCCCTCGACGTACTCCATGACGATGTACGGAGTCGTCAGGCCGTTCAGATCGTCCTCGCCGGTGTCGAAGACGGAGACGATGTTGGTGTGCGTGAGCTTGGCCACGGCCTGGGCCTCACGGCGGAAGCGCTCGCGGAAGGCCTGTTCACGTCCCAGCTCGGTGTGCAGCGTCTTGATCGCGACCTGACGGTCGAGGACCGAGTCGTACGCCAGGTGCACCGAGGCCATGCCGCCCTCGCCGAGCAAGTCGCGCAGCTGGTAACGGCCGCCGGCGAGCGCCCGCCCCGCATACCGTCCCTGTCCGGCGTCCTGGCTCATGTCTCTGCGTCCCCCATGGGCGCCGCAAAGCCGGTGGCAGCGGCACGCGCCCTCGTGATCGAAAGTGCTATTCCCGGCCAAGTCTGCCCCAGGGCACTGACACGTCAAGCGCGGTGCCCGTTCCGTGACCGTACGCGAAAGAAGCGTCGCGGAAGCGTTACAGCCGGCGTACTGCCGGTACACAGAATTTGCACGAGAGTACGGAACCAGGGTTTCATGACCGGTCCGTCTCATGTGCCGGTCCCGGCGCCCATCTCGGACCGGAGGCCAGCGCGGAGGCTGTAGCGTGGCCGACGGAGACCGTAACAACACCGCGCGTACCGCGGGCAGAAACGACGGCGAGGACTGATGGCACAGCAGCAGCGCGCCCAGGACCCGTCCGAACCCGAGGCATCTGGCGGCGGTATGTCTGACGCGCCGGAGAACTGGGGCAACGGCGGCTTGGTCGGCGACGGCCGGTATCGGCTGACCCGCAGACTCGGGCGGGGCGGCATGGCCGAGGTCTTCGCCGCCGAGGACGTCCGGCTCGGACGCACCGTGGCGGTCAAGCTGCTGCGGGCCGACCTCGCCGAGGACCCCGTCTCCAAGGCGCGCTTCACGCGCGAGGCACAGTCGGTGGCAGGCCTCAACCACCATGCCATCGTGGCCGTGTACGACTCGGGCGAGGACTTCGTCGGCGGCCAGTCCGTGCCGTACATCGTGATGGAGATCGTCGAGGGCCGCACCATCCGCGACCTCCTCCTCAACGCCGAGGCGCCCGGCCCCGAGCAGGCGCTGATCATCGTCTCCGGTGTGCTCGAGGCGCTCGCCTACTCCCACCAGCACGGCATCGTGCACCGCGACATCAAGCCGGCCAACGTCATCATCACCGACAACGGCGCGGTGAAGGTGATGGACTTCGGCATCGCCCGCGCCCTGCACGGCGCGTCCACGACGATGACGCAGACCGGCATGGTCATGGGCACCCCGCAGTACCTCTCCCCCGAGCAGGCCCTCGGCAAGGCCGTCGACCACCGCTCCGACCTGTACGCGACGGGCTGCCTGCTCTACGAACTGCTCGCGCTGCGCCCGCCGTTCACCGGCGAGACCCCGCTGTCGGTGGTCTACCAGCACGTCCAGGACATCCCGACGCCTCCCTCCGAGGCCTCCGACGCCGTGCCGCCCGAGCTGGACGGCCTGGTGATGCGCTCGCTGGCCAAGGAGCCCGACGACCGTTTCCAGACCGCCGAGGAGATGCGCGGCCTGGTGCAGTACGGGCTGCAGATGCTGTACGAGCAGGGCAGCCACACCGGCACCTGGAACACCGGCCCGGTCGCCGCGCACGACGGGCGGCACACGCCCGCGGCCGGCCTCGCGGGCACCTCGGTCATGCCGCACCCCGACCACGGCTCGGGCACCACGCAGATCCCGCAGCCGATCCTGCCGAACGGCTACGGCGGGGGCGACGACGGCGGCTTCGAGGGCCGCGGCAACAAGGGCAGCGGCCGCGGCAAGCTCTGGATACTGGCCGTCTTCGCGGTGATCGCCATCGCGGCGGGCGTCGCGCTGGCCCTGAACAACGGCGACGGCGGCAAGGGCGGCCCCGAGACGGACAAGAGCCCCTCGGCGTCCACCTCGCAGAGCTCCGACAAGGAGTCGCCCAGCTCCTCGCCCAGCGACGAGGCCACCGAGGAGACCACCGACCCGGGCACGGAGCAGGGCAGCGGCGGGGGCGGCACCGGCGACGGGGACTGGGACCAGCCGTACACGCCGTCGTACACGCCGTCGGAGACCGCGACGAACGAGCCGACGGGCGATCCGACCGGTGACCCGACGGGCGACCCGACGACGCCGACCGGCGACCCGACGGGCGATCCGACCGGTGACCCGACGGGCGATCCGACGGGTGACCCGACGGGCGGCACCGGCGGCGACCCGACGGGCGACCCCGACGACCCGGCCGGCGAGTGACCGGACCTCCCTCCACACCCCACGCGCGCGTGCGACCCGGAAACGGGCCTCACGCGCGCGTTGCGTCTGTCTGCCTCTGAGCGGGGTCTCTGAGCGGGACCTCTGAGCGCGACCGCTACGCGGGCCCCGCCGAGCCGTCCGTGAAGTGCACCGTGCCGAACTGCGGCTCGAGGCGCAGGTAGGCGGGCGCGAAGGGCTCGCCGTCCACCCGGCTCGGCGCGGGACCGAACCGCTCCAGCTCGGCGGCGCTCGGCTCGTGGTTCTCGCACCGGCCCAGGACCTGCACGGTCCACAGGCTCTCGCCGGGCCGGGCGGAGGTCAGGTTGTCCGCCCCGTACGCGACGACGCTCCCGGCGCACACCCGGTGATAGCCCCAGCTCCTGGGCATGCGCAGCAGGACCCGGCCGTCGGCCACGATGTGCCGCGCGAAGGCGAGGAAGGGCAGGGCACGCATGGTGGTGGCCGCCCGGCCGTAGGCGGTACGGCCGAGCAGGCCGACGGCGAGCTGTTCGTCGGAGGGCATGCACTCACTGTGCGCGAGCGCGGGGCACCGGAACAGAGTCGCCCGCCCCGGCAGGAGGGGACGTAAGTCCCGAGTAAGTCCCGGCCGGTCCCGTCAGCGGTTCTCGGCCTCCAGCCGTGCCACGAAGGCGGCCGCCTGGGAACGCCGCTGCATGCCGAGCTTGGCCAGCAGGCTCGACACGTAGTTCTTGATCGTCTTTTCCGCCAGGTGCAGCCGCTCGCCGATCGCGCGGTTGGTCAGCCCCTCGCCGATCAGCTCCAGGATGCGGCGCTCCTGCACGGTGAGCCGGGCCAGCCGGTCGTCGGGCTGCGTCCCGCCGCCGCGCAGCCGCTCCAGCACGCGCGCGGTGGCCGCCGGATCGAGCAGCGACTTCCCGTCCGCCACCTCCCGTACGGCGCTCAGCAGCTCGGTGCCGCGGATGTCCTTGAGGACGTAGCCGGAGGCGCCCGCCATGATCGCGTCGAAGAGGGCCTCGTCGTCGGCGAAGGAGGTCAGCATGAGGCAGCGGACGGACTCGTCCAGGGAGCGGATGTCGCGGCAGACCTCCACGCCGCTGCCGTCCGGCAGCCGTACGTCCAGCACCGCGACGTCCGGACGGGTGGCCGCGATCCGGGCCTGCGCCTCGGCCGCCGTACCGGCCTCGCCCACCACCTCGATGTCGGCCTCGCCCGAGAGCAGATCGTGCACCCCGCGGCGGACCACCTCGTGGTCGTCGAGGAGGAATACCCGGATTTTTCCGTCTTCGCGCACGCGGTCAGTCTCACACACCGACTCTTCCCGTGCCCGGGGTGGCCGGGATAACGTGCCGTTGTTCCGGCCCCCTGCGAGGCTGTGACCAGTAAAACTTCCGTCCTTCGCCGATTTACTTGGAAATCCGAGTAAAAACGCAGGTCAGGAGGGGTTTCACAGAAATGTGGAGCACTGGGTAACGTGCTGTTCGCAGGGCGCTCGCCGGGGCACCTGTCACGCCTGTTCCCGACCGGGCCGCACCCACCCTTGTGCGTCCGCCGGGCCGCAGGTGAGCCGCACTGGCTTCCGGCGAACCCGGGGGCCGGACCGACGGAGGAGCACACGTGACCGAGAGCACTGCCGCGCGCAAGCCGCGACGCAGCGCCGGAAGCAAGGCGGCCGGCACCACCGGCACCAAAGCCGACACCACCGGCGCCAAGCGCACCACACGCAACACTGGCACCACCCGCACCGCTGCCCAGAAGGGCTCCGCGACGGAGCTCGTGCAGCTGCTCACCCCCGAGGGCGAGCGCGTCGAGACCGCCAAGAACTCGCCCTACGCCGAGTACGCCTCGTACGTCGCCGACATCACCCCCGACGAGCTGCGCGGCCTGTACCGCGACATGGTGCTCACCCGGCGCTTCGACGCCGAGGCCACCGCCCTGCAGCGTCAGGGCGAGCTGGGCCTGTGGGCCTCGCTGCTCGGCCAGGAGGCCGCCCAGATCGGCTCCGGCCGCGCCACCCGCGAGGACGACTACGTCTTCCCGACCTACCGCGAGCACGGCGTCGCCTGGTGCCGGGGGGTGGACCCGACCAACCTGCTCGGCATGTTCCGGGGCGTGAACAACGGCGGCTGGGACCCCAACGGCAACAACTTCCACCTGTACACGATCGTCATCGGCTCACAGGCGCTGCACGCCACGGGCTACGCGATGGGCATCACCAAGGACGGCGCGGACTCCGCCGTGATCGCCTACTTCGGCGACGGCGCCTCCAGCCAGGGCGACGTGAGCGAGGCGTTCAACTTCGCCGCCGTCTACAACGCGCCGGTGGTGTTCTTCTGCCAGAACAACCAGTGGGCGATCTCCGAGTCCAACGAGAAGCAGACCCGGGTGCCGCTCTACCAGCGCGCCCAGGGCTTCGGCTTCCCCGGCGTCCGCGTCGACGGCAACGACGCGCTGGCCTGTCTCGCGGTCACCCGGTGGGCGCTGGAGCGGGCGCGGCGCGGTGAGGGCCCGGCGCTGATCGAGGCGTACACGTACCGCATGGGCGCCCACACCACCTCGGACGACCCCTCCCGCTACCGGCACGACGACGAGCGGGCCGCCTGGGAGGCGAAGGACCCGATCCTGCGCCTTCGCCGCTTCCTGGAGTCCTCAAACCACGCGGACGAGGGATTCTTCGGGGAACTGGAGGCGGAGAGCGAGGCGTTGGGCAAACGAGTGCGCGAAGTGGTCCGTGCCATGCCGGACCCGGACCGGTTCGCCATCTTCGAGAACGTGTACGCGGACGGGCACGCGCTCGTCGACGAGGAGCGGGCCCAGTTCGCCGCCTACCAGGCATCGTTCGCAACTGAGTCCGACAGCGGCTTCGCCGCGGGAGAGGGGGTCTGACATGGCAGCGGAAAAGATGGCGCTGGCCAAGGCGATCAACGAATCGCTGCGCCGCGCGCTGGACTCGGACCCCAAGGTCCTGATCATGGGTGAGGACGTCGGCAAGCTCGGCGGTGTCTTCCGGGTCACCGACGGTCTGCAGAAGGACTTCGGCGAGGACCGGGTCATCGACACCCCGCTGGCCGAGTCCGGCATCGTCGGCACCGCCATCGGCCTCGCCCTGCGCGGCTACCGCCCGGTGGTGGAGATCCAGTTCGACGGGTTCGTCTTCCCGGCCTACGACCAGATCGTCACCCAGCTGGCGAAGATGCACGCCCGCTCGCTGGGCAAGGTCAGGATGCCGGTCGTCATCCGCATCCCCTACGGCGGCGGCATCGGCGCGGTCGAGCACCACTCCGAGTCCCCCGAGGCGCTGTTCGCGCACGTGGCGGGCCTGAAGGTGGTCTCGCCGTCGAATTCGGCGGACGCGTACTGGATGATGCAGCAGGCCATCCAGAGCGACGACCCGGTGATCTACTTCGAGCCCAAGCGGCGCTACTGGGACAAGGGCGAGGTCGACAAGGACGCCATCCCGGGCCCGCTGCACACCGCGCGGGTGGTGCGCGAGGGCAGCGACCTCACGCTGGCCGCGTACGGTCCGATGGTGAAGCTCTGCCAGGAGGTCGCCGACGCGGCGGCCGAGGAGGGGCGGTCCCTGGAGGTCGTGGATCTGCGCTCGATCTCGCCGGTCGACTTCGACACGATCCAGGCGTCGGTGGAGAAGACCCGCCGCCTGATCGTGGTCCACGAGGCGCCGGTGTTCCTGGGCTCGGGCGCGGAGATCGCCGCCCGGATCACGGAGCGCTGCTTCTACCACCTGGAGGCCCCGGTGCTCCGGGTCGGCGGCTACCACGCCCCGTACCCGCCGGCCCGCCTGGAGGAGGAGTACCTGCCCGACCTGGACCGGGTGCTGGATGCCGTCGACCGCTCGCTGGCGTACTGAGGAGGGGAGCGTGACGACGATGACGGACAGCTCCGTGCGTGAGTTCAAGATGCCCGACGTGGGCGAGGGACTGACCGAGGCCGAGATCCTCAAGTGGTACGTCAAGCCCGGTGACACGGTCACCGACGGGCAGGTGGTGTGCGAGGTCGAGACGGCCAAGGCCGCCGTCGAACTGCCCATCCCCTACGACGGCGTGGTCCGCGAGCTGCGCTTCCCCGAGGGCACCACGGTCGACGTGGGCACGTCGATCATCGCGGTGGCCGTCGGTGACGGTGCGGCGGCCGCCGCGGAGCCGGTGCAGGAGGCCGTGGCGGACACGCCGGCCGCCGCCGAGGCGGAGGAGCCCAAGCCCGAGGGCCGCCAGCCGGTCCTGGTCGGGTACGGGGTGTCCACCTCCTCGACCCGCCGCCGCCCCCGCAAGGGCGTGGAGGCCCCGGCCGCCGCACCGGAGGCGTCGGCGGCGCCGGCGGCGATCCAGGCCGAGATGAACGGCCACGGACCCGCGGCGCCGGCGGCGCCGCCCGCCGGTGAGCGTCCACTGGCCAAGCCGCCGGTGCGCAAGCTGGCGAAGGACCTCGGCGTCGACCTGGCGAGCGTGGTGCCCTCCGGGCCGGACGGCATCATCACGCGCGAGGACGTCCACGCGGCCGTCGCCCCCGCGGCCGAGCCGGAGACGGCCCCGACGACGGCCCCGACGCCCGCCGCGTCCCCGACGGCGACGCCGGCCTCGTACGACACGGCGCGCGAGACCCGGATCCCGGTCAAGGGCGTCCGCAAGGCGACGGCGGCGGCGATGGTCGGCTCGGCGTTCACGGCGCCGCACGTCACCGAGTTCGTGACCGTCGACGTGACGCGCACGATGAAGCTGGTCGAGGAGCTGAAGCAGGACAAGGAGTACACGGGCCTGCGCGTGAACCCCCTTCTCCTGATCGCCAAGGCACTGCTGGTCGCGATCAAGCGCAACCCGGACGTCAACGCGTCCTGGGACGAGGCCGCCCAGGAGATCGTGGTCAAGCACTACGTCAACCTGGGCATCGCCGCCGCGACCCCGCGTGGGCTGATCGTCCCGAACATCAAGGACGCCCACGCCCAGACCCTGCCGCAGCTGGCCGGGGCCCTGGGCGAGCTGGTCTCGACGGCCCGTGAGGGCAGGACCAGCCCCGGCGCCATGCAGGGCGGCACGGTGACCATCACCAACGTCGGCGTCTTCGGCGTCGACACCGGCACGCCGATCCTCAACCCGGGCGAGTCCGCGATCCTCGCGGTCGGTGCGATCAAGCTCCAGCCGTGGGTGCACAAGGGCAAGGTGAAGCCGCGTCAGGTCACCACCCTTGCCCTGAGCTTCGACCACCGCCTGGTCGACGGCGAGCTGGGCTCCAAGGTCCTCGCCGACGTGGCGGCGGTCCTGGAACAGCCGAAGCGGTTGATCAGCTGGGCATGAGAGCCGCGAACCGAGTAGGTTCATGACAGAGGGGCGCCGCAAGTTCGAGTTGCGACGCCCCTCTCGCCGTGCCGGGCTCAGACCTGATGCAGCACGTACACCGGAGCCCCGTCGTCGGCCCCGCCCCGCGAGCGAATGCAGGCGTGCCTGCGCAGCAGCCGGAGACATTCGTTGACCCGGCGCACGGAAAGTCCCGTACGGGCGGCGATCGACTCCAGCGGCTCCCGCAGCTCACCCTTTTCGACGAGCACCGGGGCGATGACCCGGGCCACCGTCCACACGTCCTCCGTCACGGACAACCGCTGCCGCCAGTCGGCCAGCACCGACTCCGTGGTGGGTGCCGGGGCGAGGTGACCGCCGGCCGTCCCGCGCTGGAGGACCAGGGTGTCGAACCGGTCCGCGATGCGTTCCATCGCCCGGACCATCGCCTGCTGCACGGCGAGGGTGGCCTGCTGCGTGGTGAGAGTGGCCTGCTGCGTGGCCAGCATCTGCCTTTGCAACGCGATCGACGCACGCTGTCCCTCGGCCAGCTCCTCATCCAACCGAAGGTTGTGCGCCTCCAGCCGGACGATGGCCTCGGCAACCTGGTCCGGCATGGCGTAGGCGATGGGAGCACCCGGCGCGGAGGGTTGTACCTCCGCCTCCTCGAGAGAGTAGGAACCCTCGCGCTGCACGGTCTCGATGACTTCGGCGACCCACTGCTTGAAGGGGGCGCAGGCCGGTTTGGTGCAGGCGTTGACGAGGAGGATGAGACCTTGGAGAGAGATGATGTGCAAGTCTCGACGCCACCCTCTACCTGCGGGAACGCTGAGACCGTAACCTCCAGTTACGGTCTCGAGCATCTCTCGGTGCTCGTCGGGAACATGATCTGCGAGCGCCTTGCGAGAGTTGGTGTGGCCGAGTTCCTTGCAGACATCCACCGCCGGGAACCAGTGGCTTCCGTCCGGCATGGTCAGCCTCCGCACCCGGGCGCCGGTGGCCGCGTACACGAAGTCGCTGACGTCGATCGCCTCGTGCGGCTCGGCGGGGTTGTATCGCTTGCTGGGTTCGTTCATGAGAACCACCTCCGCAGCGGAACGTAGAGCGGAGGTGGGGGCATATGCCAGCCAGGACGGAGATGTTCACGACTGCGAGCGAAGATGATCGTAATTCGCTGCAGTGGTCGAGGAACTGGGTGTAAGGCCCGTGCGGAGGGGCCCACCGGCGTCGGTGAGCCCCTCGTGTGCTTCCGTGTGTCAGATCCTGCCGAAGCCGTAGTTCATGAGCTTCGTGGCGTCCTTGGCGCGCTGGGTCGACGACGAGGAGGCCAGCACCGTGCCGATGACGGTCTTGCCCTTCCGGGTCGCGGCGAAGACCAGGCAGTACTTGGCCTCCGGGCCCGAGCCGGTCTTCACGCCGATCGCCCCGCTGTAACTGCCGAGGAGGGTGTTGGTGTTGGTCCAGGGCGCCATCGTGCGGGTGCCGCCCTTCTTGGTCTTCGTCTTCGCCGTGTACTTCTTGGTCTTGACGATCGTGCGGAAGGTGGAGCTCTTCATCGCACTGCTCGCGAGTTTCGTCAGGTCGCGCGGCGTGGAGTAGTTCTTGCCCTTGCCGATGCCGTCGAACGAGTCGAAGTGCGTGTTCTTCAGGCCGAGGCTCTTGGCGGTCGAGTTCATCTTGCCGATGAAGGACTTCACCCGCGCCGCCCGCGTCTTGCCCGAGCCGAACTTGTCGGCGAGCGCGTACGCGGCGTCGCAGCCGGACGGCAGCATCAGCCCGTACAGCAGCTGGCGGACCGTCACCTTGTCGCCGACGATCAGGCGGGCGGAGGAGGCGTTCTTCGAGACGATGTAGTCGCTGTACGCCATCTGGATCGTGACCTTGGCGTCCAGGTTCAGCTTCGGCTGCGCGAGCACGACCTTTGCGGTCATGATCTTGGTCGTGGAGCCCGTGGACCGCTTGGTGTCGGCGGCCTTGGTGTAAAGCGACTTGCCGTTCGCGTTGTTCATCACGAAGCCGCCCTTGGCGGCGATCGAGGGCGCGGCGGCGGCCCGCACGGGAGCGGCGGTGGCCTGGGCGGGTACGGCGGCCTGCGCGGGTGCGGTCGCGAGGGCTCCGGTGGTGAGTACGGCGCCGCCGGTGAGGGCGACGGCGAGGGCCCTGCGAAGACGGATGTTCGGAATACTGGTCATTGAGTTGATTACCCCGATTGTGGTGAATTCCCCTGGAACGCGGCTGTGTTGTGGCCGGCGTGGTCGGTGCGGCTCCGGCCGCGTCAGTGCGACACGCGAAGGGTGCGAATGGTTGCGCTGCGGGGCGGGAGACGGCCGCGGGATCCCTCTCACGGGTGACCGGGGGCCGGGTGGCCGGGCGTCCGGATGCTGGACCGGACCCCTCTTGTGTCCCTGTTGTATCTATCCTGTCCGCATGAGCACGGCAGTGAAGCAACCCCCCGCGGCGGACCGCGTCTACACCCACGTCAAGCAGGGCGTCCTCGAGCGCCGTTACGAGGGCGGGACGCTGCTCACCGAGGGCGAGCTGGCCGAGGCCGTGGGTGTCTCCCGCACCCCGGTGCGCGAGGCGCTGCTCCGGCTGGAGGTCGAGGGGCTGATCCGCCTCTACCCGAAGAAGGGCGCCCTGGTCCTGCCCGTCTCCGCGCAGGAGATCGCGGACGTGGTGGAGACCCGGCTGCTGGTCGAGGAGCACGCGGCCAGGAAGGCCGTACCCGCCCCGCCCGGGCTGGTCGAACGGCTGGAGGAACTGCTGGCGAGGCAGAAGGGGCAGGCCGCCGCCGGTGACTTCGCCGCCGCCTCCGTCACCGACCGGTGTTTCCACGCCGAGATCGTCCGCAGCGGCGGCAACGCGATCCTCTCCCGCCTCTACGACCAGCTCCGCGACCGTCAGCTGCGCATGGGCGTCGCCGTCATGCACTCCCACCCCGACCGGATCGCCCACACCCTCGCCGAGCACGAGGAGATCCTCGACGCCCTGCGCGCCGGGGACGCGGAGGCGGCCGTCGCCGTGGTGGGCCGGCACGTGGGCTGGTTCTCGCACCTGGCGCGGGGGGAGGTCCGATGAGTTCGGCCACCTCGGCCGGCCGCGCGCTGCCCGGTGATCCGCCGGGCGGGCGGCGTGCGATCGCCGTGTGGGGGATCGGCGTGTCCGTCTACTTCGTCGCCGTCATCTTCCGTACGTCGCTGGGGGTCGCCGGTCTCGACGCCGCCGACCGCTTCCACGTGGGCGCCTCCGCCCTGTCCACCTTCTCCATCCTCCAGCTGCTGGTCTACGCAGGCATGCAGATACCCGTCGGCCTGCTGGTCGACCGGCTCGGCACGAAGAGGGTGCTGGGCATCGGCGTCGTGCTGTTCACGGCGGGGCAGCTGGGCTTCGCCTTCTCCCCGTCGTACGGCATGGCGCTCGCCTCGCGGGCGCTGCTGGGCTGCGGCGACGCGATGACGTTCATCAGTGTGCTGCGGCTGGGCACCCGCTGGTTCCCGGCCCGGCGCGGGCCGATGGTCGCCCAGCTCGCCGGTCTGGTCGGCATGGCGGGCAACCTGGTCTCCACCCTGGTCCTGGCCCGGCTGCTGCACGGCATCGGCTGGACGGCGGCGTTCGCGGGCAGCGCGCTGGCGGGCGTGGTCGTCTTCGTCCTGCTGCTGCTGTTCCTCAAGGACCACCCCGAGGGGCACGAGCCGGAGCCGCTGTCGCACCAGGGGGCGGCATACGTACGGCGGCAGATCGCCACGTCCTGGCGGGAGCCGGGGACGCGGCTCGGGCTGTGGGTGCACTTCACCACCCAGTTCCCGGCGATGGTGTTCCTGCTGCTGTGGGGGATGCCGTTCCTGGTCGAGGCGCAGGGGCTGTCCCGGGCCACGGCCGGTGAACTGCTCACCCTCGTCGTGCTGTCCAACATGACGGTCGGCCTGGTCTACGGCCAGGTCATCGCCCGGCACCACGCGGCGCGGCTGCCGCTGGCGCTCGGCACCGTGGCGGCGACGGCGACCCTGTGGGCGGCGACGCTGGCCTATCCGGCCGACCACGCGCCGATGTGGCTGCTGGTCGTGCTGTGCACGGTGCTCGGGGCGTGCGGTCCCGCGTCGATGATCGGCTTCGACTTCGCGCGGCCGGCGAATCCGCCTCAGCGGCAGGGCACGGCGTCCGGGATCACGAACATGGGCGGCTTCGTGGCGTCGATGACCACGTTGTTCGCGGTGGGGGTGCTGCTGGACGCGACCGGGGACGACTACGGGGTCGCCTTCTCGTCGGTGTTCGTGCTGCAGGCGCTCGGGGTGACGCAGATCTTGCGGCTGCGGAAACGGGCGGCCCGGCGTGAGCGGGAGCGGCTTGTCGCCAGCCGGGTGGAGACGGTGCACGTGCCTGTGTAGGCAGCCGGCCTGGGTACGGGGCGGGGTGGGTGCGCAGCCCGGCGCTGCGCCCACCCGTGCCGCCCTGGGGTACCGCCCAGGCCGTTCAGGCACTGGGGGAGGCACGACTGCCCGCAGCTAGGGCGTCACCGTGAAGTGGCGCAGGATCGCAGCCGTCAGATCAGGGTCGCCCTCCGTCTTGATGCGGTCCGCCGCCGCCTGGAGGGTCACGCGGCCGCAGGCCAGGCGGAAGTAGGTCTCCCAGTCGAGGGTGAGGGTCGCGGCGGGGCCGAGGGCGGGGGCCGTTTCCAGGGTGCCGCGGCCCTGGATGTCGACGCGGATGGTGCGCAGGAACTCGACCGGGCCGTGGACGTCGAAGACGACGGCGGAGCTGCGCGGCGCGTTCGCCCGCTCGGCGACGACGGCGGGCAGCTCGCCGAGCAGGACGTCACGCGCGACGTGTGCGCCGGGGGAGTCGAGGTTGCCGGGGCGGCCGAGGGCGGTGCGCAGGTCCTGCTCGTGCGCCCACACGTCGAACGCGTGCCGGCGCACGGCCTCCTCCAGGGTCAGCTCGGTGCCGAGCGGACCGCGGACCTTCGTGCCGGGGTCGCGGGACTCGTTGCGCAGCTGGCGGTTGCGCCGGATGATCATGTACTCCAGCTCGGACGTCATCTCCGGTGCCGTGTGGTGGCGGCGGACGTCGACCTGCATCTCCATGTAGCGCTGATGGTCGTTGGTGACGTGGAAGAGGTCGCGCGGGAGCGTGTGGATGGGGCGGGGATCGCCCAGCAGTTCGGAGTCCATGCCCAGAATGTGGGAGACGATGTCGCGCACCGACCACCCCGGGCAGGGGGTGCGGCGGTTCCACTCCGCCTCCCCCAGCGGCTGGACCAGCTCGGATATCGCCTCGATGGAGTGAGTCCAGGCGTCGGCGTAGGGCTGGAGGGTGGGATGCAGACTCACGGAACGGGACCCCTCGGCGGTCGGTACACGGGCGGGTTGTGGCGTCGGTGCCAGCGGGCGGGTGGTTGCGGTCGGCGGGCGTCTTGGGACGCTAAGTTACGCTGCTGTGCGGCACCCCGGCAGTGCTTTCGTGTGACGATCGTAGGCCCGTGTGGACGGCTCGAATGCCAGGACGGTGGTAGTGTGCGCGCCTCTTTGATCCAAATCGCCGTGAACGAGGATGAATCGGTCGAAGCGCGTCGCCTGCGAGCGGCTGCTCTGGTAAGGGACCAGGCCGGTGCCGACCTCGTCGTGCTGCCGGAGCTGTGGACCACGGGCGCGTTCGCCTTCGAGGAGTTCGACGCGGCGGCCGAGCCGCTGCGGGGAGCGACGTACGAGGCCATGGCCAAGGCGGCGAGCGACGCGGGCGTGTGGCTGCACGCGGGGTCGGTCCCGGAGCGCGCCCCGGACGGACGGCTCTACAACACCTCGCTCGTCTTCTCCCCCTCCGGCGACCTGGCCGCCTCGTACCGCAAGATCCACCGCTTCGGCTTCGACAAGGGCGAGGCCGTGCTGATGGGCGCGGGGCGGGAGTGGGTGACGGTCGCTCTGCCGGAGACGACCCTTGGTGTGGCGACCTGTTACGACCTCCGTTTCCCCGAACTCTTCCGCTCGCTGGTCGACGCCGGTGCCGAGGTCCTCGTCGTCCCGGCGGGCTGGCCGGAGCGCCGCCGGTCCCACTGGACGCTCCTGGCCCGGGCGCGGGCGGTGGAGAACCAGGCCTTCGTCCTCGCCTGCGGAACGGCCGGGACGCACGCCGGAGTTCCGCAGGCCGGTCACTCGATCGTGGTCGACCCCTGGGGCGAGGTGCTCGCGGAGGCCGGCCCGGACGAGGAGGTCCTCACGGTGGAGTTCGACCCGGCGAAGGTGGCGCGCACCCGGGAGCAGTTCCCGGCCCTGAAGGACCGGGTGCTGGGCCTGGAGCCGCCACGGCGGTGACCGGAGCCGCCACCGGAGACGACCGGAGCCGCCGCAGCCATGACCGGGCCGGGGCGGCGGGCCCGCGTCAGTCGTCCTCCCGCTCCTTCTCCGCCAGGTGGATCACGCACACCGTCAGCGCGATCAGCAGCGCGGGGTCGGCGTCGTCCCGTACGACGTCGACGCCGTAGGTGTCCCGCAGGGTGAGCCAGCGCCGGGAGATGACGGCCAGCAGCTCACCGTCGTACTCGACGGCGAACTCGCGGTCGAGGATCTTGCCGCTGATGTCCAGCTCGGTGCCGTCGGCCAGGGTGACCCGGTAGTGGTTGCGCAGCAGCGACAGCCGCTTCCGCTTGATCCGCGCCAGGGGCTCGCCGCCCCGCTCGATCACCATCGTGTCGCGCAGCGCGAACATCTTCTGGTGGATGTCGATGAGCACGCGTCCCTGGGTGTCCTTCAGCTCCCAGGTGTCCCGCAGCCGCATCGCCTTGCCGTCGACGAGGTAGGCCTTGTTGCCGTTGTCGTCCTCGATCCAGTAGTCGTCACCGATGCCGAGGAGCCGGTCGTACACGAGGAATCTCATGACGTGATCGCTTCCCCCACGCCCGGGCCGAAACGCCGTCGGTAGGCCGACGGGCTGAGGCCGGTCTCGCGCCGCAGCCGCGCCCGCAGGTTCGCGGCGGTCCCCAGCCCGCTGCGCGCCGCCACCACCTCCAGCCGCTCCTCCCCGCGCTCCATCAGCCGCCGGGCGAGGGTCACGCGCTCGGCCGTCAGCCAGGCGAGGGGTGTCGTCCCCAGTTGGGCCCGGAAGCGCCGGTGCAGGGTCGCCGGGGACACCGCCGCGCGCTCCGCGAGGTCCCCGACGGTCAGCGGCTCGCCCAGCCGTTCCTGCGCCCACTGCAGCAGGGGCGCGAGCGACTCGTCGGGTACGTGGGGCAGCGGCCGTTCCACGAACTGCCGCTGCCCGCCGTCCCGGTGCGCGGCGAACACCAGCCGCCGGGAGACGGCGTTCGCGATCTCGGCGCCGTGGTCCTCGCGCCAGATGTGCAGCCCGAGGTCGAGCGCCGCCGCGCTGCCCGCGGCGGTGAGGATGTCGCCCTCGTCCACGAACAGCACGTCCGGCTCCAGCAGCACCCGCGGGTGCAGCCGGCGGAAGGAGTCCGCCCAGAGCCAGTGCGTGGCCGCCCGCCGCCCGTCCAGCAGCCCCGCCTCGGCGAGCGCGAAGGTACCGGTGCAGAGGCTGACGACGCGGGCGCCGCGCGCGTGTGCGCGCCGGATGGCGTCCAGGACTGCCGGGCCGCGCGGTACGACGTTGTCGGGCCGGCCGGGGACGACGAGCGTGTCGGCGCCGTCGGCCGTGTCCAGCCCGGGTACGTCGGCGAGCGTGAAGAACCCGTGGTTCATCCGGATCCCGGGGGTCGGCCCGCACAGCGACACCTCGTACAGCGGCCTGGGCAGCCCCAGTTCGGGCCGCGGCAGCCCGAACAGCTCGGTGGCACAGCCGACCTCGAAGGGGTTGGTGCCCTCGTCGACGATCACGGCGACGCGGTGGGGGCGCGATGGCTGAGAGGATCCTTGCGGCATGTGCGATTTCTAGCACTCGTCCGGTGGGTCCGGCACCCCGCACGATGTCGTCATGCCACAGGAACACGACGACGTCATGTCACGGGAACCCGTCTCTCTCGCCTCCGCCCTCGCCTCCTTCAGCGAGCAGTGGAGCCCCCGCATCGTCACCGCCGTCAACGACTACGACGTCCGGATCGCGAAGGTCGAGGGCGAACACGTCTGGCACGTGCACGACTACACCGACGAGTTCTTCCTCGTCCTCGACGGCGAACTCCACATCGCCCTGCGCGAACCCGACGGGGAACGCACGGTCGTCCTGCCCAAGGGCTCGGTCTTCACCGTCCCGCGCGGCACGGAGCACAAGCCGTACGCCCCCGCCCCCGCCGCGATCCTGCTCCTCGAACCGACGGGGACGTCGACCGTGGGCGACCGGCACGACGACGTGCCCGCCCACGTGGACGCCACGACGGGACACGCGCTGACGTGACGGGCCGGCTCAGGAGCCGTAGCCGTTGTTGTAGCCGTCCTGGGTGTGATGGTGGTGGGACCGTTCCTCGACGACCGGGGTCGTCGGCGGCATCACGACGCGGCGCCGCCGGGCGATGCTGCTGAACGTCGCGACACCGATCAGACCGACGATCATGAAGATGACGCCGACCAGGTCGAGGTTGACGCCCTGCATGTCCCAGTCGGTCGCGAACGTGAGGATGGCTCCCACGGCGATGAGGATGATGCACCCGCCGAGGCCCATGAGTGTCGCCTCCCTGTAGATCCGGTCGGTTCCGGGTTTCCGGTCGATCCGGTTCCGTGCGGGTACCCCCGGCCGGAACGGCCATGCGGTGCAGGGGTGTTCCGGCCGAGACGCTCGGGGAGTCAGCCCTCCAGGAACGCGACCAGCGCGTTCGCCAGCAGGTGCGGGTCGTCGGCGCCGCACAACTCGCGGGCGCTGTGCATCGACAGGATGGCCACGCCGATGTCGACGGTGCTGATGCCGTGCCGGGCCGCGGTGATGGGGCCGATGGTGGTGCCGCACGGCATGGAGTTGTTGGAGACGAAGGACTGGAAGGGCACGTCCGCCTTCGCGCAGGCGGCGGCGAACACCGCGCGGCCCGAACCGTCCGTGGCGTAGCGGTTGTTGACGTTGACCTTGAGGAGGGGGCCGCCGTTGACGCGCGGGTGGTGCGTCGGGTCGTGCCGCTCCGCGTAGTTGGGGTGGACGGCGTGACCCGTGTCCGACGACAGACAGACCGTGCCGGCGAAGGCGCGCGCCCGGTCCTCGTACGAGCCGCCGCGCGCGAACACCGAGCGCTCCAGCACGCCGCCGAGCAGCGGGCCGTCCGCGCCCGTGTCCGACTGGGAGCCGGTCTCCTCGTGGTCGAAGGCGGCGAGGACGGGGATGTACGGGAGGTCGGCGCCGGAGGTCGCGACCGCGGCCAGGGCGGCCGTACCGGCGTGCACGGACAGGAGGTTGTCCATGCGCGGACCCGCCACCAGCTCCTTGTCGCGGCCCAGGTACGCCGGGGGCTCCACGGAGTGGGTCATCAGGTCCCAGCCGGTGACCTCGCCGCGGGCCAGGCCCGCCTCGTCCTCCAGGAAGGCGATCAGGTCGCCGTCGCGCACGGTGTCGCCCAGGCCCCAGACGGGCTGGAGGTGACGCTGCTTGTCGAGCTTGAGGCCCTCCGTGGACACGTTGCGGTCCATGTGGATGGCGAGTTGCGGGACGCGGAGCAGCGGGCGGTCGATGTTGACCAGGCGGGTCGAGCCGTCGCGCAGCGAGAGGCGGCCGGCCAGGCCCAGGTCGCGGTCGAGCCAGGAGTTCATCAGCGGGCCGCCGTAGACCTCCACGGCGACCTGGCACCAGCCGTGCGCCCCGGTGTCCGGGCGCGGCTTGACGCGCAGGTTGGGGGAGTCGGTGTGCGCGCCGACGATGCGGAAGGGGGTGTGGGCCGCGGCACCCTCGGGGACGTACCAGGCCACGATCGCACCGCCGCGCAGGACGTACTTGCCGCCGCTGCCCGCGGCGGGAGCCGCTGATGTCACCGTGTCCCAGGCGTCGGTCTCCGCGACCTGGCGGAAGCCGGCCTTCTCCAGCCGCTCGGCGGCGGTCGCCACCGCGTGGTACGGCGTCGGGCTCGCCGACAGGAAGGTCATCAGGTCGTCGGTGTGGCCGCGGTCGAAGCGGGAGGGTGCGCTCATGGGTTCACCTTAACGACGTACGAGGGCCCGCTTCCCGACTGGCGGGAGCGGGCCCTCGTGGGCAGTGTGGGCGCGGTGGGGGCTCGGAGGGGCGGGCGGGGCTAGAAGGCCGCCTCGTCCAGCTCCATCAGGTCGAGCTCGACGCCCTGGGCGACCTTGCGGGCCAGGGTGAGGCCGGGCAGGACGTTCGCGGCGAAGAACTTCGCGGCGGCGATCTTGCCGGTGTAGAAGGCCTTGTCCCGGGCGGAGGCGGTCGGCAGCTTCTCGGCGGCGATGGCGGCGCCCTTGAGGAGCAGGTAGCCGACGATCACGTCGCCGGAGGCCAGGAGCAGGCGGGTGGTGTTGAGACCCACCTTGTAGATGTTCTTGACGTCCTGCTCGGTGGCCGCGAGGTCGGTGAGCATCAGGCCGACGATGGCCTCCAGCTCGACGGCGGCCTTGGCCAGGTGGTCGCGGGCGCCGGACAGCTCCTCGCCGCCGGTGGCCAGGGCCAGGAACTCCTTGATGTCCTCGGCGAGCGAGTTCAGCGCGGCGCCCTGGTTGCGGACGATCTTCCGGAAGAAGTAGTCCTGGCCCTGGATCGCCGTGGTGCCCTCGTACAGGGTGTCGATCTTGGCGTCGCGGATGTACTGCTCGATCGGGTACTCCTGGAGGAACCCGGAGCCGCCGAAGGTCTGGAGCGACTGGGCGAGCTGCTCGTAGGCCTTCTCCGAGCCGTAGCCCTTGACGATCGGCAGGAGCAGGTCGTTGAGGGCGTGCTCGGTGGCGGCGTCCTCGCCGTCGGCCTCCTTGACCTGGATCTCGTCCTGGACGGAGGCGGTGTACATCACCAGCGCGCGCATGCCCTCGGCGTACGCCTTCTGCGTCATCAGCGAGCGGCGCACGTCGGGGTGGTGGGTGATGGTGACCTTGGGCGCGGCCTTGTCCATGAAGTTGGCCAGGTCGGGGCCCTGGACGCGCTCCTTGGCGTACTCCAGGGCGTTGAGGTAGCCCGTGGAGAGGGTGGAGATCGCCTTCGTGCCGACCATCATGCGGGCGAACTCGATGATGCGGAACATCTGGCGGATGCCGTCGTGCCGGTCGCCGATCAGCCAGCCCTTGGCGGGGTGGCGGTCACCGAAGGTCATCTCGCAGGTGTTGGAGGCCTTCAGGCCCATCTTGTGCTCGACGTTGGTGGCGTAGACGCCGTTGCGCTCGCCGATCTCGCCGGTCTCGAAGTCGAACTCGTACTTCGGGACCAGGAAGAGGGACAGGCCCTTGGTGCCGGGTCCGGCGCCCTCGGGGCGGGCGAGGACGTAGTGGAGGATGTTCTCCGACATGTCGTGCTCGCCGGACGTGATGAAGCGCTTGACGCCCTCGATGTGCCAGGAGCCGTCCTCCTGCTGGACCGCCTTGGTACGGCCGGCGCCGACGTCCGAACCGGCGTCCGGCTCGGTGAGGACCATGGTGGAGCCCCACTGCTTCTCGACGGCGAACGAGGCGATGTGCTTCTGGGCCTCGTTGCCCTCCTCGAAGAGGATGCCGGCGAACGCCGGGCCGGAGGAGTACATCCACACGGCCGGGTTGGCGCCGAGGATCAGCTCCGCGTAGGCCCAGATCAGGGAGCGGGGCGAGGTGGTGCCGCCGATCTCCTCGGGCAGGCCCAGGCGCCAGTACTCGGAGTCCATGAAGGCCTGGTAGCTCTTCTTGAAGGACGCCGGCACCGGCGCGGTGTTGGTCTCGGGGTCGAAGACCGGCGGGTTGCGGTCGGCGTCGGCGAAGGACTCGGCCAGCTCGTTCTCCGAGAGGCGGGTCAGCTCCTCCAGAACGCTCTTGGCGGTGTCCGTGTCCATCTCCGCGAACGGGCCCGTGCCGTAAACCTTGTCACGGCCGAGCACCTCGAAGAGGTTGAACTCGATGTCCCGGAGATTCGGTTTGTAGTGCCCCATGGCGACGGCTCCGTTGAGAGATCGGCGAGGCACTGACTCCTCGCATCTGTACACATACCAACTACACATACCAAGTAGTAGCTCCGATGATGCTACCCGTCGGTAATAAGAAGCAACCCCGAGCCGGACATCTGTGACCCGTCACTCGCTACTCTTTGCGGCATGTACGGCTACGACCAGACCGCGGGTCCTCAGCAGCAGCAGTACGCTCCGCCGCCGCAGCAACCGATGGGCGGCGGATACGGGCAGCAGCCGCCGCTGTACCCCGAGCCGTCCCCGCCCTCGCTCGCGGACGCGGTGCGCGCCTTCACCACCGGGCAGATGTCCGCCGAGGACTTCCAGCAGATCTTCGCGACCTCGAAGGTGTACTGCCCGCGCGGCGACAACCCCGGCTTCCTCGCGCTGCACAACACCCAGCAGCCGGTGATCCCCATGTTCACCGGCCTGAAGGAACTGCGCCGGTACGCGGGCAAGGAGTCGAAGTACTTCGTGATCACCGGCGCAGAGGTGATCGACCTGCTGCCGACCGGCTACGGCTTCGTCCTGGACATGGAGGGTGAGCACCGGATGGTGTTCGACGCGAAGGCCGTCGAACAAATGGTCGATTTCGCGATGCGCCGGATGTACGGCTGACCCGTTGCCACCACTGCGAGCCCGGAGGGAATGCCCTCCGGGCTTTCTCGGTTTGAGGTGGCAAGAAGTTCAACGCTCAACTAAAGTGGGCGTACCCGAGGAGGTACCGACATGCCTGCAGTGACCGTCGAGAACCCGTTGACGCTGCCCCGCGTATCCGCGTCCGCCGACGCCGTCGCACGTCCCGTGCTCACCGTCACGACCGCCCCCAGCGGTTTCGAGGGCGAGGGCTTCCCGGTGCGCCGCGCGTTCGCCGGGATCAACTACCGCCATCTCGACCCGTTCATCATGATGGACCAGATGGGTGAGGTGGAGTACGCGCCCGGCGAGCCCAAGGGCACGCCCTGGCACCCGCACCGCGGCTTCGAGACCGTCACCTACATCGTCGACGGGATCTTCGACCACCAGGACTCCAACGGCGGTGGCGGCACCATCACCAACGGCGACACCCAGTGGATGACGGCCGGCTCCGGACTGCTGCACATCGAGGCGCCGCCGGAGCAGCTGGTGATGTCGGGCGGGCTGTTCCACGGCCTCCAGCTGTGGGTGAACCTGCCGGCCAGGGACAAGATGATGGCCCCCAGGTACCAGGACATCCGCAGCGGCTCCGTCCAGCTGCTCACCTCCCCCGACGGCGGCGCGCTGCTGCGCGTCATCGCCGGTGAGCTGGACGGCCACGAGGGCCCCGGGATCACGCACACGCCGATCACGATGGTCCACGCGACGCTGGCGCCGGGCGCCGAGATCACCCTGCCCTGGCGGGAGGACTTCAACGGCCTGGCGTACGTGATGGCCGGGCGCGGTTCCGTGGGTGCCGAGCGGCGTCCGGTTCGCCTGGGGCAGACGGCGGTCTTCGGGGCCGGGGGTTCGCTGACCGTCCGCGCGGACGAGAAGCAGGACGCGCACACCCCCGACCTGGAGGTCGTGCTGCTCGGCGGGCAGCCCATCCGCGAGCCGATGGCCCACTACGGCCCGTTCGTGATGAACACGCGCGATGAGCTGCAGCAGGCCTTCGAGGACTTCCAGAAGGGCCGGCTGGGCACCGTCCCGGCGGTGCACGGCATGTCCGAGGCCGGGCCCGAGGCCTGACGGTCGTCGGGGGCGGGCGACCTCGCGTCGCGCCGGCACCGCGTCACCCGGGCGGGCGGTCCGTGCAGGACAGTCCGCCCGGCGCGTGATCGGCTGGGGGCGTGCAGCTCCTCCCCGGCCCGGTTCGGCGTTTCGCCGCCTGGTGCGCCGTCATCCTGCTCGCCAGCGGGGTCGTCTACGTCGCGATTCGTCTCTGCGTGGAGTTGCGCACCGCGGTGACACCGGCGCTGCTGGCGCTGCTCGGCACCGCCCTGCTCAGGCCGCTGCACGCGCGGCTGGTGAAGGCCCATGTGCAGCGGTCGCTGGCCGCCGGGCTGACCTGCGTCGCCGTGCTGGCCGTGGTCGGCGGGGCCGTGTACATCGTGGTGTCCGCGCTCGTCGAGACCGGTGACCAGATCATCACCTCGCTCCGGGACGCGGCGAAGGGGATCGCCGACCACTTCGGTGCCGCCGGGACCTCGCTGGACGACATCGCCTCCAACGCGCGCGAGCTGCTGGGCAAGTTCGGCGGTACGGCCGCCTCGGGCGTGGTGACGGGGATCAGTGTCGTCGCCGAGATGCTGGCCATGGCCGTGCTCGCCCTGCTGCTCGTCTTCTTCTTCCTGCGCGACTCCGACCGCGCCGTCGGCACCGTGCGCGCCATCGCCCCGCCCGGTGGCGCAGACATGGTCGAGGCCATGGCCCGGCGGGCGTTCGGGGCCGTCGAGGGCTTCATGCGGGGCACCACCCTGATCGCCCTCATCGACGCGGTCTGCATCACGGTCGGGCTGCTCGTCCTGCGCGTCCCCGGCGCGGTCGGGCTCGGGGCGCTGGTCTTCGTCGGCGCCTACGTGCCCTACCTCGGCGCGTTCCTCTCCGGTGCCGTCGCCGTGCTGGTGGCGCTGGCCGACCGGGGGTTCGTCATCGCGCTGTGGGCCCTCGGGGTGGTGCTGGCCGTGCAGGTGCTGGAGGGGCACGTGCTCCAGCCGATGATCCAGAGCCGGACCGTGCAGATGCATCCGGCCGTCGTCCTGCTGGCGCTCACCGCGGGGGCGTCGGTGGCGGGCATCCTGGGGATGCTCCTGGCCGTTCCCCTGACCGCGGCGGCGTTCGGGATCGTGCACGAGTTGCAGCGGCGTTACGCGGCTTCGGGGCCGTCGGGGCCGTCCGCGGGGCCGGGGCCGGGGTCGGCCCCCGGGACCGCGGACTCGTAGAGCTCGTACCAGATGCTCTTGCCCTTGCCGCGCGGGGCGACGCCCCACGCGTCCGCGAGCAGCTCGATCAGCATCAGGCCGCGTCCTGAGGACGCCATCTCGCCGGGCCGGCGCTTGTGCGGCAGGTCGTCGCCGTTGTCGGTGACCTCCACCCGGATCCGCCGTCCGCCCGGCTCCCCGGCGACCTCGGCGACGAGCAGGGCGTCGGTGTCGGTGTGGACCAGGACGTTCGTCAGCATCTCGGAGAGCAGCAGCACCGCCGCGTCCCGCTGCTCCTCGTCCGGCCAGTCGTGCAGCAGGTCGCGCAGATGCCGGCGGGCGGTGGCGATCCGTGCGGGCTCGGCCTGGGCGACCGACAGCATCGTGCGGCGCACCGGCGCCGCGGCCACGGTGCTGTCGCCGCAGCCGCAGCCCTCGCCCTGCCGGCACAGCAGCAACAGGGCGATGTCGTCCTCCCGGCGGTCGGACAGCGGGCCGACGGTGTGGTGCGAGGAGGGCCCGTGCACGGCCTGGACCAGCGCGTCGGCCAGCTCCTCCAGGCCGCCCTCGTGCTCCTCCAGGATCACGCGCAGTCGGTGCCAGCCGGTCTGCAGGTCGTGGCCGCCGGTCTCGACCAGGCCGTCCGTGCACAGCATCAGGGTGTCCCCGGGTTCCAGGGCGAGCCGCGTGGTCGGGTAGTCGGAGTCCGGGTCGATGCCCAGGGGCAGTCCGCCCGCGGTGGCGAGGATCAGCGCCGTGCCGTCCGCCATGCGCACGACCGGGTCCAGATGTCCGGCGCGGGCGCTCTCCACGGTGCCGGTGGCGGGGTCGACCTCGGCGTAGTAGCAGGTCGCGAAGCGCATGTCGCCGGGGTCGTCCGCGGACTGGGTGAGGCCGTGGAAGAAGTGCGAGGCGCGGGAGAGCACCGCGTCGGGGCGGTGGCCCTCCGACGCGTAGGCGCGCAGGGCGATGCGCAGTTGGCCCATCAGCCCGGCCGCCCGCACGTCGTGTCCCTGGACGTCGCCGATGACCAGGGCGAAGCGGCCCCCGGGCAGCGTGATCATGTCGTACCAGTCGCCGCCGACCTGGAGGCCGCCGCCGGTGGGGACATAGCGGGCGGCGACGTCCATGCCGGGGATCTCCGGGCCGAGCACGGGCAGCATGGTGCGCTGGAGCCCGTCGGTCAGCTCCCGCTGGGTCTCGGCGGCGCCCGCCCGGGACAGGGCCTGCGCCAGCATCCGGGCCACCGTGGTCAGCACGGAACGCTCGTCCGGCGTGAACGCGACCGGGTAGGCGAAGGCGGCCAGCCAGGCGCCCATGGTGCGGCCGGCCACGGTGAGCGGCAGGTAGGCCCAGGAGCGGCGGCCGAAGCGCTCGGCGAGCGACCACGTCATGGGGTAGCGGGACCGGTACTGCTGAGGGGAGGAGAGGTAGACGGCACGGCCGGTGCGGACCACCTCGGCGGCCGGGTAGTCGGTGTTCAGGGACATGTCCACGAACGGGTTGGCCTCGTTCTCCGGCTGGCCGTGGTGGCCGATGACGGTGAGGTGGTCGCCCGAGACCCCGAAGACCGCGAGGCCGTCGGGGGAGAACCCCGGCATCGACAGCCCGGCCGCGACCCGCAGCACCTCCTCGGTGGACCGTGCCTCGGCCAGGGCCCGGCCGGCGTCCAGCAGGAAGGCCTCCCGCGAGCGGCGCCAGTCGCCGGTGACCGCGCTGCGCCCGGCGGGGGTGCCCGGCCTCGGCTCGGTGACCTCCTGGAGGGTGCCGGTCAGCTCGTACGCCTTGCGTACGGGGTCGAAGGAGGGCTTGGAGCGGCTGCGCACGACCCGGACGATGTGGCCGTGCTCGTCCATGATCCGGATCCGGACCTCGGCGAGTGTGCCCTCGGCGACGGCGAGTTGGACCACCCCGGTGATCTCGTTCCAGTCCACCGGGTGCAGCCGGGCCCGTACCTGGGCCTCGGTCAGGAGCGCCTGCCGCGCGGGCAGCCCGAGCAGGCGGGCGGCCTCCGCGTCGACCGTGACCTCCCCCGCGGCGGTGTCCCAGTGCCACACACCGGTCGCGAGGGCGGCAAGGACGTCCCCCACCTCGGGCAGGGGCTCACCAGTGCGCATTGACCCACTGTAAGAAGAGGTGATCGGACGCTGCCACCGGTCGCACCGGCGGCGACGGCGGGTCCGCGGCGGGTCCGTGCCGAGTCCGTGCCGAGTCCGTGCCGAGTCAATGGGGAGGAAGTCGGCCGTGGGTGCCCGGTACGCTGGGGGTGTTTCACGTGAAACACCCCCCGATCCGCGAAGGCTGGATGAACGACGATGCATCGGTACAGGTCCCACACCTGCGGCGAGCTCCGCTCCTCTGACGTCGGCACCGACGTCCGACTGAGTGGCTGGCTGCACAATCGGCGCGACCTGGGCGGCATCCTCTTCATCGATCTGCGCGATCACCACGGCATCACGCAGCTCGTCGCCCGGCCCGGTACCGAGGCGTACGAGGCGCTGGACAAGCTGACCAAGGAGTCGACCGTTCGGGTCGACGGCAAGGTCGTCTCCCGGGGCGCCGAGAACATCAACCCCGACCTGCCCACCGGCGAGGTCGAGGTCGAGGTGGGCGTGGTCGAGCTGCTCGGCGCCGCCCAGCCGCTGCCCTTCACCATCAACGCCGAGGACGGGGTCAACGAGGAGCGGCGGCTGGAGTACCGCTTCCTGGACCTGCGCCGCGAGCGCATGCACCGCAACATCATGCTGCGTACGTCGGTCATCTCCTCGATCCGCAGCAAGATGGTGGCCCTCGGCTTCAACGAGATGGCAACGCCCATCCTCACCGCCACCTCCCCCGAGGGCGCCCGCGACTTCGTGGTGCCCTCCCGCCTGCACGCGGGCCGCTTCTACGCCCTCCCCCAGGCGCCGCAGCAGTTCAAGCAGCTGCTGATGATCTCCGGCTTCGACCGGTACTTCCAGATCGCGCCCTGCTTCCGCGACGAGGACGCCCGCGCCGACCGCTCGCCCGGCGAGTTCTACCAGCTCGACGTCGAGATGAGCTTCGTCGAGCAGGAGGACGTCTTCCAGCCGGTGGAGCGGCTGATGACGGAGCTGTTCACGGAGTTCGGCAACGGCCGCGAGGTCACCTCCCCCTTCCCGCGGATCCCGTTCCGCGAGGCGATGCTGAAGTACGGCTCCGACAAGCCGGACCTGCGCGCCAAGCTGGAGCTCGTCGACATCACCGACGTCTTCGAGGGCTCGGAGTTCAAGGCCTTCGCCGGCAAGCACGTGCGTGCGCTGCCCGTCCCGGACGTCTCGGGCCAGCCCCGCAAGTTCTTCGACCAGCTCGGTGACTACGCCGTCTCGCAGGGCGCCAAGGGCCTGGCCTGGGTCCGCGTCGGCGAGGACGGTGCGCTCACCGGCCCGATCGCGAAGTTCCTCACCGAGGCGAACGTCGCGGAGCTGACCAAGCGCCTGTCCCTGGCCCCCGGCCACGCGGTGTTCTTCGGCGCGGGCGAGTTCGACGAGGTCTCCAAGATCATGGGCGCGGTGCGGGTCGAGGCCGCCCAGCGCGCCGGGCACTTCGAGGAGAACGTCTTCCGGTTCTGCTGGATCGTCGACTTCCCGATGTACGAGAAGGACGAGGAGACGGGGAAGATCGACTTCTCCCACAACCCCTTCTCGATGCCGCAGGGCGGCATGGACGCCCTGGAGAACCAGGACCCGCTGGACATCCTCGCCTGGCAGTACGACATCGTCTGCAACGGCGTCGAGCTGTCCTCCGGCGCGATCCGGAACCACGAGCCGGACATCATGCTCAAGGCCTTCGAGATCGCGGGCTACGACGCGGAGACCGTCGAGCGCGAGTTCGCCGGCATGCTGCGCGCGCTGCGCTTCGGCGCCCCGCCCCACGGTGGCATCGCCCCGGGCGTCGACCGCATCGTCATGCTGCTCGCCGACGAGCCCAACATCCGCGAGACGATCGCCTTCCCGCTCAACGGCAACGCCCAGGACCTGATGATGGGCGCCCCGACCGAGCTGGACGAGTCGCGTCTGCGGGAGCTTCACCTGACGGTGCGCAAGCCGCAGCCGAAGTAGTCCGCCGACGGCACGGCACAGGGCCCGGCACCGGATCGATCTCCGGTGCCGGGCCCTTGTGCGGCCGGAGCAGGGCGGTGCCGAGGGGCGGTCTCAGAACCCCGGGCAGGTGATCTGAACGACGCAGACCCGCTCGCTCCGCAGGACGACTCGCGTCAGCGGGCCACGAACTGGGTCAGGATCGCCTGGACCTCGTAGATGTCGACGCCCTTGGTGAAGGTCTTCTGGATGGGGGCCTGGGAGCCGGACAGCCAGATCTTCAGTTCGGCGTCGAGGTCGAAGTGACCGGCCGTCTCGACCGCGAAGTGCGTGATGCTGCGGTACGGGATCGAGTGGTACTCCGTCTTCTTGCCGGTCATGCCCTGCTTGTCGACCAGGATCAGCCGCCGGTCGGTGAACAGGATGGTGTCGCGGATCAGCAGGAACGCGGCGTGAACCTGCTCGCCGTGGCCCAGGAGCCTGGCGTAGTCCTGCTGAGCCTTGGTCGGGTCGACGGTGTGCGCGTTGCCGAACAGTGCCACGGATCGATTCCCCCCACGTGTAGCGGTGGTGGCCGGACATCGGACCACTTCGATGCGATCTTCGCAAAGCGAGGGGCGCGAGAACAGGGCCGTACCCTTCCGGGCCCGTGCTGTAGCCAGCGTGTTACGTGGTCGGCTCCTCGCGACGCGAGGAGGGCCTCACACCAACGAAACTCTCCGTCAACTGCTGGGCGGCCGACGGAAGTGGTAGCCGGGCACGGGACCGAGGCTCTCGTCGTCCACATCGATGCTGTCCGACCAGTCGCGCCGTTCAAGGGGGGCCAGTAGGGACTCCAGCGTGCAGGACCAGATCTCGCACAGGGTGCGGACGAACAGGCCGTACAGGTCGTCCGACATGCGCCACCAGTGCTTCTGCCAGGTGAGCGTGGCGTGGTCGCGGGCGAACTCGTACGCGGTGTCCCGGTGTGCGGTGGACGGAAACACCTCCGACAGTGGTGAGGTGAAGCCGTACTGAAGGATGAAGACGCAGTTGTCGGGGATCCGGACCTCCTCTCCTGACAGCGGATGGCTGAGTTCGGGCGGACGAGTCCGCCAAGTAAGGGGCCAGCCGAACCCCACGAAGATGTCGTTGCGCCGTCCTGCCCATTCGCGCACATCGGACAGGCGCAGCACACCCTGTGACGTCAGTGCGAAGGCGATGTCGTCGGCGAGCGGGTAGAGAGCACAGTGCAGGGTGTAGGCGAGTTCGAGCTGGAGTGAGTCGTCGAAGAGCCCGGCGTTGCGCAGTCGTTGCTCCTGGGTGCGCATCCACTGCTGCATCTGGTTCCGGCTGGCGACCAGCGCGGCCTTGTCCCGTGATGCCCGGCTGGGCTGTCCGGCGAGGTAACCCGAGAACGAGACCGAGGTGTCGGAGAGGAAACCGTTGACCGTGACCGTGCCCGGAAAATCACGTTGGCCCTGGTGCAGCATGCTGCTCCACAGCATGGCGATCCCGATGCGCTGCCCTTTGTCGTCGCGCACTTCCGTGGCTCTGCTGACGAAATCGTCGCGTATCCGGAGGCGGAACTTCTCTTCCCCGGCGCGTCCCTTGGCTGCCTGGGGCGGGTAGAGGCGGTCGAACACCTTGTCCGGTGACCCGGACGCCAGGGAGAACGGCGGGAGGATCTCGGGGGCGTCCGCGCTCGGTTCCCAAGTATGGATGGGGACCGCATTCTCCAGGACCAGACGCTGGGCGAGCTGGGCCAGCCGTTCGTCGTAGGTCCGGTTGAACAACCCCTTGAACGCGTAGGGGCTGATCCTGAGTTTGACCCGTACTGTCGTGCCTTCGGGCACCCAGCCCTGCCCGGTGGCGGGGGTGAGTAGGGGCCGGTGGGAGGGGCCGTCGAAGGTCAGGCGACGGGCGTCCGCGAGCGAGGCGTCGTAGCGGCGGGTGATCAGTTCCACCTGGTCGCCGAGCAGGAAGACAGAGAAGAAGCCGATACCGAAACGGCCGCTGGGCCGGAAGCCGCCGTCGGCCAGCCCTGGGAGCCGGGTGCGCACGCTCGTGGAACTCCAGCCGCTGGTGCCGAAGTCGAGCAGCCCGTGAGCCAACGTGTCCTCGTCCATGCCGGTGCCGTAATCACGCACCTCCAGGAACCAGTTTCCGTCGTTCTCGGCTAGACGGATCTCCACTCGCCCGAGCGGAAAGTCGGGCTGCAGCGTCTGCCGGGCCAGCACGGCGTCCTGGGCGTTCTGGATCAGCTCCCGCAGGGCGACCTCGGGCTCGTCCCCGTAGAGCTGCCGCCCGCCGAGCGTGCCGACCAGTGCGGGAATGTCGGAGACTTTGACGGTCGCGTCGATGGGGCGCCAGTCCTGCACGCGGAACAGTTCCGCGAAACGTTCCGGGGAGTCGACACCGGCGACGGCGCGCGCCGCGAGCCGGTCCCGGCCGAGGTCGTGCAGGAGGGCGTCGACGGCCTTCAGCTCGCGGTCGATGCCGCGCAGGTACTCCAGGGCCAGCCACCAGGCGGTGGCATCCTGCGGAGGGAAGGGACGCAGCGAGCTGTAGGTGACCCGGTCGCCCTTCCGGTAGGGGCGGCTGATGTGTTCCTGGAACCGCCAGTGCTCCCGGGAGGCACCACGCGGTCGCCGCAAGGAGAACAGGAAACCGGGTGCGCGCCGGCTGTCGACCTGGGTGGCGTCGGCGAGCCGCAGAATACAGGCCAGCTTGAGCGGCTCGATGATCCACTCGCTGGGCTGCCAGGGCAGGGACCCGATCGAGTGCCGGAACTCTCCGGCGAGGCGATCCACGGGCCACCAGTGACTGGCTGCCAGTTCGCCGATCAGCGGGCCGTACCACTCACGCAGCTGGGTTTCCTCGATGAGGAAGATCTCGTTCCCCGCGCTCGACCGCCAAGGCTGGTCAACCAGCCGCTTCGCCTGTTCCGCGTGGGTTTCGCGGATCGCGGTCGCAACGCAGGCCGCGGCGATTTCCGCAGGCGGGTCATCCAGCTCATCCCGGTCCGGCCAGCAGCCCTCTCGCTCGTAGTAGGCCAGCGACACGAGGTCGTGCCACCGCTGCTCACCCAGTGCCTCGGGCACGCTTGTCCCGTAGGCGGCCGCCCCCATCGCCGCGTCGTGCAGCACGAACGCGCAGCCCAGGACGTAGGCCTCGGCAGGATTCAGGGTGACCTCGTCGCCGCAGACGAGGTCGGCCATCTCCCACAATGCGTCCACGTGGCTGATGTCGTGCACGGTGAAGTCGGGCATGCTCCGGGCGTTCTCCTCGAGGAGGACACCCGCCTTGCTCCGCAACTCCGTGTACGACGTGCGCAGCCGCTCCCGTTGTCCGGTGTGCGGGTCGACGTCCGGGCGGGCGGCCAGGGTGTTCTGCCACAGGGTCGTGCTCGTGTGGACGTGCTCGGTCACGGGGGAAGGTCACCTCATCGCGGGCAGGAGGAACACGGCGGCGAGCGCCCACATGGTGAGCACCGACACGAGGATGAAGAGCACCACGTACGTTTCGTACCAGCGCAGGAAGTTGCCAGGACGGGGGCGCTTGCGGAAGCCGGGCCCGACGATCTCGTCGGTGATGTCGCACTCCTCGTTGCGGTAGTCGATCCAGGCGAGTGCTCCGACCACGATCAGCGTGCCGGTGAAAGCGGCAACCACCGTGGTCAGTGTTAGTAGCCCGATCACTCCGCCCCGGGCGGTGTCCGCCGTCAGCTCCCACTTGCGGTAACCGACGAAGAGCACGAGCGCCGCGGTGACGAGGGCGGTGGCCAGGGTCTGATAGATGGCGAGGAAGCGGTGCGCGTTTTCGTTCACGGCTTGGATCTGCTGTAGCAGATACCGGTAGCGCTCCAGCGCGAACTCCTTGCGGACCGTGGCGCTGTCCGTGGGCGCATCCGGCCGTGCCTGGTCCGGCCGCGCCTGTCCCGATTCCCCCATTGCCCCCACCCGTAGGCCCGCCGTCCACTGACCTATACCCACCCGGCGCCAGTTCACCCGATGGGCGACACGAGGAGGCCACGTCGGGCGAACCGGGGAAGGTGCAGGCGCTCAACGCAGAGGTCCGGGAACACGGTGTACCCGGACCTCTGGACGTGCGGCGTACGCCCTATGCGGTCGGCTTCTCCTCGAGACGTGGGAAGAGCACCGCGCCCTTGGTGACCGTCGCGCCGGCGGGCAGCCGGCCCCAGTCGGCCGCGTCCTGGACCCTCTGGTCCGCGAGGGCTCCGAGGGAGGCCTCGGCTCCGAGGGAGTTCCAGAGCTTCTGGGAGGTGTCCGGCATGATCGGGTTCAGGAGGACCGCCATGGCGCGGAGGGATTCCGCGGCCGTGTAGAGGATCGTCGCCAGGCGGGCCCTGCCCTCGGGAGAGTCGTCCTTGGCGACCTTCCAGGGCTCCTGCTCGGTGATGTAGCCGTTGACCTGCTTGACGAAGTCGAAGACCGCGAGGATGCCGCCCTGGAAGTCCAGCTCCTCGCCGATCTTCCCATCGGCCTCCGTGACGGCCCTGGTCAGGCCGGAGTGGATCGCCTTCTCCGCGTCCCCGTCGGCCGTCGAGGCCGGCAGCTCGCCGCCGAAGTACTTGTTGACCATGGCGGCGACGCGGGAGGCGAGGTTGCCGTAGTCGTTGGCCAGCTCGCTGGTGTAGCGGGCGGAGAAGTCCTCCCAGGAGAAGCTGCCGTCCTGGCCGAACGCGATCGCGCGCAGGAAGTACCAGCGGTACGCGTCCACGCCGAAGTGCGAGGTCAGGTCCTGCGGCTTGATGCCGGTCAGGTTGGACTTCGACATCTTCTCGCCGCCGACCATCAGCCAGCCGTTGGCGGCGATCTTTCCGGGCAGGGGCAGGCCCTGTGCCATCAGCATCGCCGGCCAGATGATCGCGTGGAAGCGGAGGATGTCCTTGCCCACCAGGTGGACGTCGGCCGGGAACGTCGACTCGAACTTCTCCGGGTTCTCGTTGTAGCCGACCGCCGTGGCGTAGTTCAGCAGGGCGTCGATCCACACGTAGATGACGTGCTTGTCGTCCCAGGGGACCGGCACGCCCCAGTCGAAGGTCGAGCGGGAGATGGAGAGGTCCTGGAGGCCCTGGCGGACGAAATTCACGACCTCGTTGCGCGCGGACTCGGGCTGGATGAAGCCCGGGTTGGCCTCGTAGTGGGCGAGCAGCTGCTCGCTGTACTCGCTCAGCTTGAAGAAGTAGTTCTCCTCGCTGAGGAGTTCCACCGGCTTCTTGTGGATCGGGCACAGCTTCTGGCCCGCGTACTCGCCCTCGCCGTCGAGCAGCTCGCCGGGGAGCTTGTACTCCTCGCAGCCCACGCAGTACGGGCCCTCGTATCCGCCCTTGTAGATCTCGCCCTTGTCGTACAGGTCCTGCACGAACTCCTGGACGCGGTCGGTGTGCCGCTTCTGCGTGGTGCGGATGAAGTCGTCGTTCGCGATCTCCAGGTGCTCCCACAGGGGCTTCCAGGCCTCGGTGACGAGCTTGTCGGCCCAGGCCTGCGGGGTGACCCCGTTCGCCTCGGCCGTGCGCATGATCTTCTGACCGTGCTCGTCCGTGCCGGTGAGGTACCACACCTTCTCGCCGCGCTGGCGGTGCCAGCGGGTGAGCACGTCGCCTGCGACGGTCGTATAGGCGTGGCCCAGGTGAGGAGCGTCGTTGACGTAGTAGATGGGGGTCGAGACGTAGTACGCCTTCGCCCCCTGCTTCTCGTTTCCAGTGGCCGCCATGGTCGAAATCCTACTGGGCTCGTGGAGATCGACTCACATGCGTTTCGGGGGGTGGACGGAGAGGTTCCCCTTCGTCCACCCCCCGAGGGGTTCGTGCGTGCGGCCGCGGTGCCGGCTACGGGCGCCAGGTGGCCAGTACGCCCTCGTACAGCTCCTTGTCGGTGAGCTCCTTGGGGGTCTCGCCGGCGAGGAAGTGGGACGCGTTGGCCGTCTTGAGCTTGCGGAGGTAGTCGAAGGCCTTGTTCTCCGGGTCACCGAAGGCGACGAAGGAGAAGTGGACGTTCGGGTGGTTCGCCGCCGCGTCCGTGAGGGACTGGGTGGCGGGGGTCTTGGCGTCGGGGGCGCCGTCGGTCTGGAAGACCACCAGGGCGGGGGTGCCGGGGGCCGCCTCCTTGGCGTGGTGGGCGAGGACGGCCTCGACGGCGGCGTGGTAGCTGGTGCGGCCCATGCGGCCGAGCGCTGCGTGCAGCTCGTCGATCTTGTTCTCGTGGTCGGTGAGGGTGAGGTCGCCGGTGCCGTCCACTTCGGTGGAGAAGAAGGTGACGTGGACCGTAGCCTCGGGGTCCAGGTGCGCCGCGAGGGCGAGGGTCTGCTCGGCGAGGGCCTGGGCGGAGCCGTCCTTGTAGTACGGGCGCATGGAGGCGGAGCGGTCGAGGACGAGGTGGACCTTGGCGCGGGCGCCGGTGAGGTCGTGCGTCTTGAGGGCGGTGGCGGCGGCCTTGTAGGCGGTGGTGAGGCCGGGGGCGCGGGAGCGGAGCGTTGTGGGGGTTGTCGCCGGTTTTGACGCCTCGGCTTCGCCTTCGGCGTCCGTGTTCCCACCCGCACCGCCCGTGCTGGTTTCGTTGTCGGGTGCGGGTGGCCCCTGTGGGGGCTCGGCGCCGTCGGCGGCTGCGGCTGCGGCTGCCGGGGCGGGGGCGGGTTCGGGTTCGAGGGCGGGGGTGGCGGCCGGTTCAGGCTTCGCCTCAGGCTTCGCCTCCGGCTCAGCCTCCGCTTCGGCCTCCGGCTTCGCCTCGGCCTCCGGCTTCGTTCCGGCCTCCGGCTTCGTTCCGGCCTCCGGCTTCGTTCCGGCCTCCGGCTTCGCCTCGGCCTCCCGCTTCGGCTTCGGCTGAGCCTCTGGATCCGGATCCGGTGTGGCCTCCGGTTCTGGGTCCGGTTCCGGCTTGGCCTCGTGTACCGGCTCGGGCTCGGGCTCTGGTTCGGGCTTCGCCTTGGTCTCCGGCTCCGGGGCCGTGGCCTCCGGCTTCGAGGGTGTGGCTTCCGGCTCCGGGGTTGACTCCGGCTTCAGCGTTGCCTTCGGCTCCGAGGTTGGGTCCGGGGACTCCGTTGCCTTCGGCTCCGAGGTTGGGTCCGGGGACTCCGTTGGCTTCGGGACCGTGACGTTGGCGAAGGCGGCCCTGACGAGGTCGTGCTCGTTGGGGGCGGGGTCGGTGGGGGTCTCCGAGCGGGGCTCGGGGACCTGTGTGGCCTCCGGCTGCTCCGGGGCCTCGGTCGGCTCCGGGGGTGCGGTGGGCTGGGACGGGAGCTTCGGCTCCGGCGCGGTGACCGGCGGTGCCGTGTCCTGCGTCGCACCCTCCGCCTGGGCGGTCCGTTCTTTGCGTGACCGGCCGAACGCGTTCCGCAGGAGAGTGAGAATGCCCATGTGCGCAACCCTTCGGGTGAGTTGATGCCGTCAATCCCTGGCCAGGACGGACACGTAAGGTTAGCGGTCCCGGCTTGTGATCTTGTGCAGGGTCTGCCATGCGTACGCGGACGCGTCAAGGCCGGATCGAGACGCTGGCGCAATTCCCCCACGGCTTCCGCGGGTTCACCCTCCGTTCACCGCGGCGCCCGGCTCCCGCACGTATGTGCACCTACGGTCGCGCTGACACCAGGGCATTCAGGGATTCTCAAGGGGAGAAACACAGTGCGCAAGCTGCTGCCGTTGATCGGAACGCCGTCCGGTTCGCATCCCGGCGGCCGGTCCGCGATGACCTGCCGTTTCCGGTGTGGTGACGCCTGCTTTCACGAGGTGCCCAACACCAGCTCCAACGAGTACGTCGGTGACGTCATCGCCGGTGCGCTCAGCCGCCGTTCCATGATGCGTGCCGCCGCCGTCGTGACCGTGGCCGCGGCGGGTGCCGGGGCCGTGGGCGTCGCGGGGGCGCCGTCGGCACAGGCCGCGCCCGCGGCCGGGAAGGGGCACGGGAGGCCCTCCAAGGCGTCCGGTGCGCGGGGGCTGCGGTTCACGCCCGTCGCGCCCAACACCGACGACGCCGTGACCGTCCCGGAGGGGTACCGGCAGGACGTCGTCATTCGTTGGGGTGAACCCATTCTGCGTGGGGCGCCCGCCTTCGACGCCGAGAAGCAGTCCGCCAGGGCGCAGGCCGGGCAGTTCGGGTACAACAACGACTTCCTCGCGCTGCTGCCGCTGCGGGGTGAGCACGGCCGGCAGGTCCTCGTCGCCAACCACGAGTACACCGACGAGGTGCTCATGTTCCGCGGCTACGACCCCGAGAACCCGACCCGTGAGCAGGTCGAGATCGCCTGGGCCGCGCACGGGCTGTCCGTCGTCGCCGTGGAGGAGGAGAAGAGGAGCGGCCGGCTGACGCCCGTCTCGCGGCATCGGATCAACCGGCGGGTCACCGCCACCACCGAGTTCCGGCTGACCGGCCCGGCCGCCGGGTCCGACCTGGTGAGGACCTCCGCCGACCGCGGTGGCCGCAAGGTCCTCGGCACCCTCAACAACTGCTCCGGCGGCACCACCCCCTGGGGCACGACGCTGCACGGCGAGGAGAACTTCAACCAGTACTTCGCCAACGCCTCCAGCGACACCGACAAGCGGTACGGCATCGGGACCGGCGCCACCGAGCGCAAGTGGGAGCGGTTCGACAAGCGCTTCGACGTCGCCCGGGAGCCCAACGAGGTGCACCGCTTCGGGTACGTCGTCGAACTCGACCCGTACGACCCGGACTCCACGCCCCGCAAGCACACCCTGCTCGGCCGCTTCAAGCACGAGGCCGCGACCGTGCGGCTGACCGGCGACGGGCGTCCGGTCGTCTACACCGGCGACGACGAGCGGTTCGACTACTTCTACAAGTTCGTCGGCAGCAAGCGGATGCGGCACGGCAGCAGCCGCTGGGCGCGCGAGCACAACCTGTCGCTGCTCGACGAGGGCACGCTGTACGTGGCCAAGCTCAGCGGCGACTCCCCGGCGATCGAGATCGACGGGACGGGCACGCTGCCGCGCGACGGCGAGTTCGACGGCAGTGGCCACTGGATCCCGCTGGTCACCGCGACCGAGGACGGTGCCGTCTCGCACGTCGAGGGCATGAGCGCCGAGGAGGTGTGCGTGTTCACGCGGCTGGCCGGTGACAAGGTCGGTGCGACGAAGATGGACCGGCCGGAGGACATCGAGCCGTCGCCGACCACCGGCAAGGTGTACGTCGCCCTCACCAACAACACCAACCGCGGCACGACCGGCTACGCGGGTCCCGACGAGGCCAACCCGCGCAACGCCAACAAGCACGGCCACGTCCTGGAGCTGACCGAGCGCCGGGGCCGGGCCGACGCCACCGCCTTCGCCTGGTCGCTGTTCCTCGTCGCCGGTGACCCGGAGGACCCGGCGACCTACTTCGCGGGCTTCCCCAAGGACAAGGTCAGCCCGATCTCCTGCCCCGACAACGTCGCCTTCGACGACCACGGCAACCTGTGGATCTCCACCGACGGCAACGCGCTCGGCACCCACGACGGCCTCTTCGGCGTCGCGACCAAGGGCGACCGGCGCGGCGAGCTGAAGCAGTTCCTGACCGTGCCGAACGGCGCGGAGACCTGCGGCCCGCTCATCCAGGACCGGCGCGTGCTGGTCGCCGTGCAGCACCCGGGCGAGATCGACGGCGCCTCCGTGGAGGAGCCGGCCAGCACCTGGCCCGACGGGCCCGGGAAGATCGTGCGCCCGGCGGTCGTGGCGGTGTGGCGCGCGGACGGCCGCGACATCGGGGTCTGAGGCCGTACGGCCGGGGTCAGCCGTCCGCCACGTGCAGGGTCAGGTCGACGACCAGCGCGCGGTGGTCGGTGTCGGCCAGGTCCAGGAACCGGGCGCGGTGCGCTGCGAAGTCCTGGGACACCAGCACGTGGTCGATCTGGGCACCGAACACGGGGAGGGTCCGCGCGGGCCAGCTGGGCGTGCGGTCCTCGCCCGCCAGCCGGGCCGCGTCGCGCAGTCCCGTGTCGAGGATGCGGCGGAAGGCGGCGTGGTCCTGGGAGGCGTTGAAGTCGCCGGCGAGGACGGTGGGGGCCCCGCGGTCCTCGGCGGCGGCGTCGCGCAGGGCGTCCAGCTCTTCGCGCCACAGGCCCACCTGGTCCGGCAGCGGCGGCATCGGGTGGGCGAGCTGGAGCCGTACGGCGTGGCCGCGCACGTCGGCGACGGCGCCCGGCATGCCCATGGTGCCCCGGACGCCGGGGGCGGCCTCGAGCGGGAAGGCGCTCAGGATGACGGAGCCCTCGGAGCCGCCGCCCTCGACGGCCTGCCGGTGGGGGTAGTCGGCGGCGAGGTCGCGCCGCAGGGCCGCGGCGCACGTGTATTCGCACTCCTGTACGAAGACGATGTCCGGCTTCTCGCGCCGCACGGCCGAGACCAGCGCGCCGGTGCCCTGCCCGAACTCGACGTTCGAGGTCAGCACCCGCAGCTCGGCCACGGGCGGCCCGGCGGGCTCCCCGCTCTTGCCGTACGGCTCGATGAACCACGCCAGCAGCCCGAGCAGCGCGACGCCCCACACCGCGCCGGTCCACCAGCGGGCGAGCAGCGTCAGCAGCAGGGCGGCGCCGGTCGGCACCAGCAGCCAGGGCAGGAAGGCGAGGAGCTGCGGTACGGGGGTGACGCCGTCGCTGTCGGCGACGCGGCAGCCGACGACCACGCTCACGCCGGCGAACAGCAGCCCCGCGCACCAGGCCGCGAACCGCCGCCCGGTGCGGCGGGCCGCCGGCCACTCGCGGGAGTCGGCCCACTCGCCACTCGCCGTGTCGGTGTTCAAGTCCCGGCCCTTCGCTCGCGGGTGCGATGCCCGAATCCTCCCTCAAAGACGGGAGCCGGGGGCGGGAAGTTGCGCGCGCACCGGCTTCAGGCCCCCGCGTGGAACTCCCGTACGACCTCGATGCGGCCCACGACGTGCCGGTTGAACTCCTCCAGCTCCTCCGCCGGGACCCACAGCTCCAGGATCGTCTCGCCGCCGGCCCGGCGTACCGGGTAGCGCTCCAGGAAACCGGCGTCGACCTCGAAACGGGTGACGTATCCCGAGCCGGACGCCGGGACGTTCCAGTCGCGGGCGATGCGGACGGCGTAGTCCTCGTTGAGGACCGGGTAGAAGATCGGCTGCTCGGGCAGCCGGGGCGGCCAGGCCGTCCAGCCGGAGGCCTCGACGAGCGCCAGCTCCTCGGGGCCCGTGGGGCGCCACAGGGTCGTCGTCCTGGTCATGGGCGGTGACGGTAGCCGTCCGGGAGCGGGCCTGGCCAAGGGATTTCAGAGGCGGGTGCGGGTCGGCCGGGGTGGTGCCGGGTCGGCGGGGGCCGGTGCGGGTGTCCGGCGGCGGTGGAGCCGGTGTCCGTGCCGGCCGGTGAGCCAGGAGGTCAGGGCGACCGTCAGGCCGAGGGCGACCAGCAGCCAGGAGGCGGTGCGCAGGGTTTCGGTGAGGGCGTCGTAGACGGCGCCCGCGGCCGGGCCGTCCACCGCGCCGGGGAGTTCGGCGAGGGTGAGGCGGCGGCCGACCATGACGGCGAGGGCGAGCAGGGCCCCGCCGAGGGCGGTGCCGATCCCGGCGGCCGTGACGGCACGGCGGCGGCAGGCGGCGACGGCGATGCCGGCGACCGCGAAGACGACGGCCGCCAGCGGCAGCCAGAAGGCGGCGACGTCGAGCACGTGGTAGCCCTTCCTGAGCCGGTCCGCCTCGTGGGCCGGGAGCACGGTGACCGCGGTGTGCCGGACCGGGATGCGCCGTGCGAACGGCACGTTGTCCTCGGTGAGCCGCTCGCGCACGCGTTCGGTGACGGGGGCCAGGTCCACGGTGACCGCGCGTCCGGCCGCGCCGTCGTCCCGCAGGGCGCGCAGCACGGCGCCGTGGACGGTGCGGTTGGCGGTGTCCCAGCCCTCGTGGAAGGCCTCGGTCCGGGTGAATGAGCGGGCCGCGTCCTGCACGAAGAGCCGCACGGTGCCGTTCACGGGGCCGGCCGTCGCCTCGTCGAGGAGTCCGGCGGATCCGGCGAATCCGGTGCCCAGCGTGTCGGCGACCGCCTCCCTTACGTCCGGGTCGTCGGCGAGGGGCGCCATGGCCGCGACGTACCGTCCGGTGTCGGCCAGCCCGTACGCCGCCCAGCCCGCCAGCGCGCCGCACGGCACGAGCAGGCAGGCGAGGACGACGAGGACGGCCGACAGGGTCCTCCGCAGGCGTGGGAACACCCTCCCAGGCAAACCCCCGCGCTCACGCCGGGCGACCGGTGTGACTGCATATGGCCCCCAGATACGGCCCCCCATGACGAGCCGGTCAGGTGGTGCGGGCCGCCCGGGCCTCCTCCGCGTCCTGGTGGGTGTAGTAGCGGTAGACCAGCGAGGCCGTCACCGCCGCCGCGAGCAGCAGGGACACGACGACGCACGTGAACATGGCCACGCCGCTGCCCGCGTACAGGAACCCCAGCGCGCTGCCCGCGAACGCGCCCCACAGCACCGCGTGGCCCTCGCGCGGCAGCCGCTCGGCCACCGTGCGGATGACGACGTAGAGCACGGCGAAGGCCAGTGCGGTCATGAAGCCGAACAGCAGGTTCCCGCCGGTGACGGGGCCGCCGCGGCGGTGGATGGCGGCGGCCCAGTAGCCGTACACCAGCCCGATCGTGACGGGCATCGCCCACTTCGCCAGCAGGTGGGTCCGCTTGCCGAAGACGTCGGGCATCGGACGGCCGCGCGTGCCCGTCCCGCGGCCGCGCGTGCCGGTCCCGGTGGATGTTCCGCGTGTCGGTACCGCGTGAGCCATGAGAGCACTCCTCTCGCCTCGCCCCGTCTACCAGGGCACACCTGGCCACGCCGGCTGGCAAGTCAGGATGCGGGCCGGTCGGGGGCGTGTTTCGCTGGGCGTCGTGAGGGGTCGTGTGCGCAGGCCGGTGCGCGGCCGGTGGCGGCTGCTCGGCCGGCTCGTCCACGCCGCCGGCCGGGGCGACGCCGTGTCCCGGCACGAGCTGCTCAGCATCCGCGGCCACAGCGTCGCCTGGATGGTGCCGCTGGTCCTGCTCTTCGGCATCACCGCGGGCGACATCACCACCGGCGCGTTCGAGATAATCTCCTGGACCGTGCTGGTGCCCGGCGTCGCCGCCTCGATCTGCGGGGTGCGGGGAACGGCCGTGTTCGCCGCGCTCTCGATCCTCGTCTACGTCTTCGCCGACACCGTCTGGCAGCACCGCGACGAGACCGGGCTGCCCGGACTGGTCCTCGTCTCCCTCGGCGGAACCATCGCCGTGCTGGCCGCCGGGGTCCGGGTCGGCGGCGAGCGGCGCATGCTGCACATGCGGGACATCGCCGACACCACCCGCCGCACCGTGCTGCGCCCGCTCCCGGTGGGCTTCGGCGGCCTCGACCATGCCGCCGTCTATCTCTCCGCGGACACCGAGGCCCGCGTCGGCGGCGACTTCTACGACATCCAGCCCGGCCCGTACGGCACCCGTGTCCTCGTCGGCGACGTGCAGGGCAAGGGCCTCGGCGCGGTGGAGACGGCCGCCGCGCTGCTGGGCACCTTCCGCGAGGCCGCCTACCACGAACCGGACCTCGCGACGGTCGCCGAGCGCCTGGAGATCCGCATGGTGCGCCACCGCGCGCACACGGCGGGCCTCGGCCGGCCCGACGGCGACCGGTTCGCCACCGCCGTGCTGGTCGGCTTCTCCCCCGGGCTGCCCGACGCCGTGGACGCCGTCGTCTTCGGACACGAGCCCCCGATGGCGGTCGGACCCGGCGGCGTACGGGCCCTGCCGGTCGTGGGCGGGCTGCCGCTTGGCATGGCCGAACTCGACTCCGGCAGGCCCGGCGCGCTGCCGCCCCCGCACCGGCTGCACCTCGCCGCGGACGAGACGCTGCTGCTCGTCACCGACGGGGTGACGGAGGCCCGCGATCCCGACGGGGCCTTCTACCGGCCCGCCGACGACATCGCCCGCGCCGTCGCCGCCGACGCGCGCAGCGCCCTGCCCACGCGCCTGGTGGCCCTCGTACGGGACGGCACACTGCGGCACTGCCGGGGGCGGGTGGCCGACGACACCACGGTCTTCGCGGTACGGCGCCGGGAGGAGTCCGCAGGCGGCTGAGTGCCCCGCTTTGCAGCCGCAGCGGTTACGGTGCTGCCGTACGTGATCGACAGGGGGAGGGGACATGCCCGGAACCGTGCTGCTGCTCGCGGCGTCGCCCGTGGGCAAGGGGTGCCTGGTGGACGCCGCCTCCGTGCTCCCCGTCCTCGCGGCCGTGGCGCCCGCCGTGCTCTCCGGCACCGACACGGCGAACGTCGTCGAACTCGCCGACCCGCTGGAGCCGCAGGCCGTCCTGACCCGGCTGCGGGCCGCCGCGGCGGCTCCCGGACCGCTGACCGTCTACGTCGCCGGGCAGCTCCAGCTGGACCGGCGCCAGCGCCTGCCGCACCTCGCGCTGGCCCGCACGACCCCGGCGACCGTCCGCTACACCGCGCTGCCCTGGCACTGGATCCGCGAGGAGCTGCGGCTGCGGCCGAGCGGCGCGACGACGCTGCTGCTCGATCTGCACGCCGACCACGAGACCTGGCAGTGGCTGCGGACCAACCCGCTGGATTCCGGGCGCAACAACGCCGTTTACGGTCGCATCGCGCCGCCGCCCTCGCGGCGGACGGTGGCCACCCCGTCGTACATGCGGGGCGTCGCGACGATCCTGCGCAGTGGGCACCGGCCGTCGCCGGACCAGCTGCACCAGCAGGCGCTGGCCCGTACGGCGGCCGACGGCGCGGGCGGGGGCGCGATGGCCGGTGCGGACCTGGTGCTGACGGCACCGGGGCCGCTGGCGGGCGACCCGCACGCCGTCATCGCCGCCGCCGTGCAGGCAGGGCGGCACGCGGACGCCGACGCCCTCGCCGCCCGGCACGAGCGGGCCGCCGCCCACGCGTACGGGCCCGCCTCCGAGGACGCGCTGCACTGGAGGGAGGTCCGGGCCGACCTGGCGATGTTCGCGGGGGACCCGGTGCGCAGCTGCCGGGCCTGGCTGACGGTGGCCGAGTTCCGGCTCGGCGCCGGACAGCCGCCCGAGGCGCCCGCCGTGGAGGCGGCCGTCGACCGCGCCCACCACCAGTGGGGGCAGATCCGCGACGCCGGGCGGGCCCGCGAACTGGGCGCCGCGCTCGCCGTGTTGCGCAGCCGCGTGCCGGGCCGCCGCGAGGGCGCGCTGGACCACGTCCAGCGGGAACTGAGCCGCCTGCAGACGCAGGGCTGAGGCCGCCGGGGGCGGTGGACCGGTCGGTGGCGTGCGCCGCTGCGGGGTGGCGGGTCGGTAGCGGGTGGGTGCCGGGTCGGTGGCGGTCGTGGCCGGTCGTGGCCCGTCGTACGTCGCGATGGAGCTGACGGCGGTACCGGGCGGACGTAGGGGACCGGTCGGCGGGCGGCGCCGTCGGCGCGGACCGGCGTGGCGGTGACGGAGGTCCGGGCGGTGCGCGCTTGTCTGCGGCGGCGGGCCCGCGGACGGTGCGGACCGGTCGGCGGTGACGGACGGTGCGGGCCCGCGCGGCGGTGACGGCGGGCGGCGGGCGGCGCGGCGGTGACGGAGGGCGGCCGGGGCGGCGCGGCGGTGACGGCAGGTGTCGTCCTAGCGGTCGGCGGCGGCCAGGTCGTCCGTGGTGGGGGCGGTGTCGTGCGCCGGTGCCGGCGCGGGGGAGCCCGCCGTGTCCGTGGGGCCCGCGTTCGCGGCCAGCAGCAGGCAGGCCACGGCGGCGACCGCGGCGGCGAGGGCCCTGGCGTAACGTTCGGCGGTGCGGGTGGGTCCGAGCACGGCGTCCTCTGCGGGATCAGGGATTGTGTCAAGCACTGTTAAGCGCGCTTAATACGCGGTTTAACCTAGAGCCGTCCGAGCAGAACGGCAAGAGCCTCATGGGGAGTTGGCAGTGGGGGACCGTGACGACCGAGACGCCATCGGGCGCCGGGTGCAGCGACTGCGGGCCGAGCGCGGGATGACCCAGCGCCAGCTCGCGGAACCGGCCTACACACCCGCCTACATCTCCACCCTGGAGGCCGGCCGCGTCCGCCCCTCCGACGAGGCGCTGCGGCATCTCGCCGAACGGCTCGGCGTGGGCTACGAGGAGCTGGCCACCGGGCGCCCGGCCCGCCTCGCCACCGACCTGCGGCTCAGGCTCACCGAGGCGCAGCGCACCCTCGCCACCGAGGGCGCCGAAGCGGCGGCCGGGCAGTACGCCGAGCTGCTCGCCGAGGCCGAGGCGTACGAGCTGGCCGAGGAGCGGGCCGCCGCGCTGCTCGGGCTCGGGGAGTGCGCCGTGGAGACCGGTGAACTGGTCACCGGCCGACGGTACTTCGAGCGGGCCGAGGAGTGCCTCGCCGAGGCCGGCGCCCCACTGCCCGCCCGGGTCCCCGCCGTGCGCGGACGCGCCCTCGCCCACTATCTCGCCGGTGAACTCCGCTACGCCGTCTACCTCCTGGAGACCACCCTCGACGAGCTGAACCGCGGCGGCCTGCACGACCCCGACGCGCTGCTGCTGCTCTACGCCAGCGCCATCGGCCCGTACATGGACATGGGGGCCCACGCGCGCGCCGCCCAGGCCGCCGAACTCGCCCTCTCCCTCGCCCCCAGCGCCGGCGACCCCGCCCTGGTGGCCCGCATGCACCGCTCCGTCGCCCGCACCCTGCTCGCCGAGGGCCGCCTCGCCGAGGCCGACGCCTCGCTCGCCAAGGCGGCCGAGCTGTACCGCACGCTGCAACTGCGCACCGAGCTGGCCAACTGCCACTGGATGCGCGGCTACGTCTGCGCCCAGAACGGCGAACTCCCGCGCGCCGAGGCGGAGATGCGGGAGGCCCTCGACATGCTCTCGGCCACCCGCGCCGCCCTCTACAGCAGCCAGGTCGCCGTCGAGCTCGCCGACGTGCTGCACCGGCGCGGCAAGTCCGAGGAGGCCGCCGGACTGCTGCACGGGGTGCTGAACGACCTGTCCTCCGAACGGGGCGCCGTGCACGCCGCGGGCGCCCACCGGCTGCTCGGCATCATCGCCGAGGACGCCCGGGACACCGAGGCCGCCGAGGAGCACTACGTCCGTGCGCTGAGCCTGCTGGAGCGTGCGGGCGCGGCCGGTGATCTGGCCGACCTGTGCCGGCTCCTCGGCGACCTGCTGCGCCGCACCGGCCGGGTGGAGGCGGCCCTGGACGCGTACCGCACCGGCCTCGGGCACCGCACCGCGCCCGGCACGACCACCCTGGGGCCGGCGCCCGCACAGCCGCCGCTGTAGCCCCGCGGCCGGCGGCCCGCCCGGTTTCCCCTGGGTGGGCAGGGGTAGTCGGCCCTCCGGCCCCGTGCGGGAAGGAGGCGGTCGCGTGCCGCCCGACGACGAACCCCGGTGGCCGCTGGACGGCTCACGTGCCGCCGATGCCATCACCGCCCGGGTGCGCGGCGTGCCGCCGGGCGAGGTGCCGGGCCGGCTGTGCGTGATGGCGATGGGGCTGCTGGCGGTGGCCGGGGCGAGCGCGTCGCTGCGCGTCGAGGGCGTGCCGGTACGGCTGTGCGCCAGCGGGGACCGGGCGTCGTACCTGGCGGAGATCCAGGCCACGCTGGGCGCCGGTCCCTGTGTGAGCGCCGCCGAGTCGGGTGTCCCGGTGCTCGCCGGCGATCTGACGTGCGGTGCCGACGCCGGCCGGTGGCCCGTCTTCGCCCAGCAGGCGACGGCGGTCGGCGTACGCGCGGTCTACGCGCTGCCGCTGGGCGGCGACGCCGGGTGCGTGGGCACCTTCGACCTGTACCGCGACACCCCCGGCGCGCTGACCGACCCGCAGTTGCGCACCGCACGGCTGATGGCCGGTGCCATGACGGGGGCGGTCATGGCGTTGCCGCGCGGGCAGGAGGCCTGGCTGGACGAGCTGGCCGGTGACCACGACGAGGTCCACCGGGCCGTCGGCATGATCATGGCCCAGCTGCGGGTCGGCGCCGACGAGGCTCTGGCCCGGCTGCGTGCCGACGCGTTCGCCCGCGGCCGCACCGTCCACGACGCCGCCCTTGAGGTACTCGCCCACGGCCGCCGCTTCGACCGCGACCGCCGGGGCCCGCCCGACGGCCCGGAGGAGTCCTGCTGAACCGCGTGGGCGTTCGCCGCCGCTACACCGCTACACCTGGGCGCGTCCCTGCCGCCGGACCTCCGTCAGGCGCCGTGTCCCCACCTCGACGGCCGCCCGGGTGGCGTCGTCGGCCGCCTCGCCGAGGGTGCCGTTGGTGAGGCTGATCGCGTCGTCGCCGACGCGTACGGCGACGAGGTCCACGGTGAGGACCGTGTCCCCGGAGTTCCCGGAGTCCCCGGAGCCGTCGGCGTCCCAGGCGTCCCCGGAGCCCGCCGCCGCGCCGCTCACCGTCACCCGCAGGCCTTGGCGGGCGTCCCCCGCCTCCGGGAGCGTCACGCCGGTGACCCGCACGTCCCGGGTCGTGCCACGGGTGGCCCGGGCCTCGAAGCGCCCGCAGGTGTCCGGCAGCGTCCCGAGCCAGGCCAGCGTCGCGTCGATGTCGCCGGCGCGTGAGGAGGTGACCCGGTAGTGCAGCTGGGCCCCGCCGTCCGCATCGTCCAGGGCGGCCGTGGCGCGGGGGGCGGTGGCGGCGCCGAAGAGGTCCTCCGTGTAGAGGACGTCCAGCAGCCGGCGGCAGTCGGACCCCTCGGCGGTGGCCTTGAGCACCTCGTCCCGCCAGGTCGCCGCACCCCGCGTCGGCTCCCACGCCTCCCCCAGGTCCGCCTCCGTGATCAGGGCCGCCCGCGCCTGCCCCCGGGTGAGCACCGGCGGCAGGGCGGGTGACGGTAGCGCCGCCGGGGACCGGGCGGTCGGCGGCGCGGTGCCGGCCGGCCGGTCCGCCTCCCGCCCGCCGGCGGCACAGGCGGCCGCCGTCAGTGCCAGCGCCGCCGAGAGCGCCGCGGCGAGCAGGGGACGGGCGGCGGGGGCGTGCTGCATCGGTGCCTCCTGGAGGGCCGGTGCGACCGGCGCCGTTCAGGATCGGTCACCCCTCCACGGCACCACCGTCCCCGCCACGCCACCAGCGTGCGGGGCCGTCCGGGTGAGCGGTCCGGACGGCCTCGGGCGGGCCGGGGCCGGTTACAGCCCCAGCCATACCGTGGTGTCCGGGCCGAGCCGGCCGTCCTCGAGTGGTGCGCTGGTCAGTAGGACTTCTCCGGCGGGCAGGTCGACGGCCCGGTCGGAGAGGTTGGTGACGCAGCGCCAGCCGTCCGAGCGGTCGAACCGCAGTACCCCCGGGCCGGGCGGCCTCGGGCGGTCCGGACGGCCTCGGGCGGGCCGGGGCCGGTTACAGCCCCAGCCATACCGTGGTGTCCGGGCCGAGCCGGCCGTCCTCCAGCGGTGCGCTGCTGAGTAGGACTTCTCCGGCGGGCAGGTCGACGGCCCGGTCGGAGAGGTTGGTGACGCAGCGCCAGCCGTCCGAGCGGTTGAACCGCAGCACCCCGGCCGGGGCGTCGTCCGCCCAGGTCAGGGACTCGCCGTCGAGCAGTTTGCGGCGCAGGCGCAGGGCCGTGCGGTACAGCTCCAGGGTCGAGCCCGCCACCCCGTCCTGGGCCTGGACGGCGTACGCCGCGAAGTCCGGCGGCTGCGGCAGCCACGCCGCGCCCGCGCCGAAGCCGTACGACGGCCCGTCCGTGGTCCACGGCAGCGGTACCCGGCATCCGTCGCGGCCCTTGCGGACGTGCCCGGTCTGCTCCCAGATCGGGTCCTGGAGGACCTCGGTCGGCAGGTCGGCCACCTCGGGCAGCCCCAGCTCCTCGCCCTGGTAGACGTACGCCGAGCCGGGCAGCGCCAGCAGCAGCAGGGTCGCGGCGCGGGCCCGGCGCAGGCCGGCCTGCCGGTCGACGGCTGGTGCGTGGCCGCCGGACAGCAGCCAGGCGTCGGTGTCGGTGTCCGGCGGCAGGACCAGGCGGGTGGCGTGGCGGACGACGTCGTGGTTGGACAGCACCCAGGTCGCCGAGGCACCGGCGGCGTGGGCGTCGGCCAGCGAGCCGGTGATGACCTCGCGCAGCTCGGCCGCGTCCCAGCCGGCCTGGAGGTACTCGAAGTTGAAGGCCTGGCCCAGTTCGTCCGGGCGGGCGTACAGCGCGCGCCGCGCGCCCGGGACCCAGGCCTCGGCCACCGCCATGCGGGGCGGGGTGTAGGTGTCGAAGATCTTGCGCCAGTCGCGGTAGACCTCGTGCACCTCGTCGCGGTCGTAGAACGGGTGGGTGCCCGGCGCGAACTCCGCGAGGGCCGCCTCGCCGCTCAGCTCCGGGGCGCCGAGGTCGCGCAGCGGCTCGGCCAGGTCCTTGACCAGCGCGTGCGCCACGTCGACGCGGAAGCCGTCGACGCCCCGGTCCGACCAGAACCGCAGCGTGGTGCGGAAGTCGGTGCGGACCTGCTCGTTCTCCCAGTTCAGGTCGGGCTGTTCGGGGGTGAACAGGTGCAGGTACCACTGTCCGTCGGGCACCCGCTTCCAGGCGCTGCCGCCGAAGACGGACTGCCAGTCGGTGGGCGGCAGCTCCCCGTGTTCGCCCCGGCCGTCCCGGAAGACGTAGCGGTCGCGGGCCGGGGAGCGGGGGCCCGCGTTCAGGGCCTCCCGGAACCACACGTGGCGGTGCGAGGTGTGGTTGGGGACCAGGTCGGCGATGACCTTGAGGCCCAGGCGGTGGGCCTCTGCGGCCATCGCGTCGAAGTCGTCCAGGGTGCCCAGGCGGGGGTCGACGTCGCGGTAGTCGTCGACGTCGTAGCCGCCGTCGGCGAGTTCGGAGGGGTAGAAGGGGCTGAGCCACAGGGCGTCCACGCCGAGCGCGGCGAGGTGGGTCAGGCGCTGGGTGATGCCGCGCAGGTCTCCGAGTCCGTCGCCGTCGGCGTCGGCGAAGCTGCGGGGGTAGACCTGGTAGATGACGGCCTGCCGCCACCAGTTGGGGTCATTGGAGGACAGGTCGGGTGCGCTGGTGGTGCTGCGTACGGTCACGCGGTCTCGTCTCCTTCGCGATGCGTGCGGGCGACACGAACGGATCTGTTAGGTCTGTCCAGATCACCCGAAAAGCGAACCCGTGCGCCCGCGACGCGCCGGTGGCTACGCCTCCGTGCGCTCGACCGTGCTCAGGTACAGCTCCACGTACCGGTCCACGTCCACGTCCAACGCCACGTCGACCAGGGGTTGTTCGCGCATGCCCTCGTGCAGTTCGGACTCGCCGACGCGCCGGCGGCGGTCGACGAGGGTCTGGCCGCGGGACGGGCCGGGGGCCAGGGACACCTCGACGGGCAGCCGGTGCGTGGTCAGACCCTGCGGGTCGATCACCGCGCAGACCGCGCCCGCGTCGCCGAGGCCGCCGCCGGGGTCCGACTCGTCGGTGGCCGGGCCGCGGTGGGCGAGCAGCTCGCCGGCGAGCCGGGTGCCGGGCTCGGCGCTCGCGCGCAGCCGCCGTACGTCCTGGCCGGGCACGATCACCCGCTCGAACACGTCCAGCCCGTACATCGTGATCGGCACCCCGGCGGTGAGCAGGATCGCGGCGGCCTCCGGGTCGTGCCAGACGTTGAACTCGGCGACCGGCGTGGCGTTGCCGGTGGCCACCGCGCCGCCCATGAACACGATGCGCTCGATGTTGCCGGTGACCTCGGGGTGGGTGCGCAGCAGCAGCGCGATGTTGGTCAGCGGCGCGGTGGGGATCAGGGTGACCGGGCGCGGGGAGGCGAGGATCTCCCGGCGCAGCAGCGTCACCGCGTCCACGTCGGCGGCGGTGCGGGTGGGCGCGGGCAGGCCGAGGTCGCCCATGCCGTCGTGCCCGTGCACGTGCCGGGCGGTGCGCACGGCCTCGATCAGCGGGCGCCCGGCGCCCCGGGCGACGGGGACGTCCGGGGCGCCGGCCCGCTCCAGCACGGTCAGCGTGTTCCGTACGACCCCCTCCACGTCCGTGTTCCCGGCCACGCAGGTGACCGCGCGCAGGTCGAGACGCGGGTGGCGGACCGCCAGCATCAGGGCCAGGGCATCGTCGATGCCGGTGTCGCAGTCGATGATCACCGGGATGGGCTGCTGCTGCGCGGAGGCGGTCGTCACGGCGGGGTCTCCTTGTGCTTGGCGGGGGCGCCGGTGCCGGTGACCCTACGCGCGCTCAGACGGCTTCCCACAGCTCGGGCCGTGTCCTCGGCCGGCCTGGTGATCCGCGGGGGCGGGTGGGTGCCGGTGCGGCTACTCGGGCTAGGGGGTTCCTACCGCTCGGGGCCGCGGGCCCGGACCGCGCCGGTGATCCGCCGGGGCGGCCGGGCGCCGTGGGCGCTGCGTGGGCCCGGGCGGGCTCCCGGCGCCCGGACCCTGTCTCCGACCCGGGTGAGTGATCCGCGGGGGCGGCCGGGCGGCCGGGCGCCGTGGGTGCGGTGTGGGCCCGGGTGGGATCCCACCGTCGGGACCGTGTCTCGGGGCCGGGTGGGTGATCCGCGGGGGCGGGTGGGTGCCGGGGCGGCTACGCGGGCTAGGGGGTTCCTACGGCTCGGGGCCGCGGGCCCGGACCGCGTCGGTGAATCTCCGGGGCGGCCGGGCGCCGTGGGCGCTATGTGGGCCCGGGTGGGATCCCGGCGCCCGGGCCGTGTTCTCGGACCGGGCGGGTGATCCGCTGGGGTGGCCGGGTGCCGGGGCGGCTACGTGCGCTCAGGGGGATTCCCACAGTTCGGGGCCGCGGGTCCGGACGCGGTCGGTGATGTGGTGCAGCAGTTCGGGGCCGGGCATCCGGCCCGGGCGGTGGCCGTCCCGCAGGCGTACGTCGACCAGGTCGCCGTCCGCTGCCTCCCGGGCGCCGATCACCGCCTGGTACGGCACCTTCCGCGCCGCGCGGACCCGGGCGCCGAGGCTGCCCCGCTCGGGGCCGGCGACCTCGGCGCGCAGCCCCTGGTCACCGGCGCGCCGCACGAGGTCGTACGCCTGCTCCTGCTGGGCCTCGGCCACCGGCAGCACCACCAGCTGCACCGGTGCCAGCCACGCCGGGAACGCGCCGCCGTGCGCCTCGATCAGGTGGGCGACCACCCGTTCCACACTGCCGATGACGCTGCGGTGGACCATGACCGGGCGATGCCTGGCGCCGTCGGGGCCGATGTAGCGCAGGCCGAAGCGCTCGGGCTGGTGGAAGTCGATCTGGACGGTCGACAGGGTGGACTCGCGCCCGGCCGCGTCCTCGATCTGCACGTCGATCTTGGGCCCGTAGAAGGCGGCCTCGCCCTCCACCGCCTCGTACGGAAGACCGTCCAGGGCCTCCTCCAGCAGCGCGGTGGCCCGCCGCCACAGCTCCGGGTCGGCGACGTACTTGCCGCCGGGACCCGGCAGGGACAGGCGGTAGCGGGTGGCCCGGATGCCGAGGTCGGCGTGGGCGCCGCGGATGAGTCCGAGGGCGGCGCGGGCCTCGGCGGCGGCCTGGTCCGGGGTGCAGAAGATGTGGGCGTCGTTGAGGTGGATGGCCCGTACGCGGGTCAGTCCCCCGAGTACGCCGGAGGGCTCGGAGCGGTACATGGCGCCCAGCTCGGCGATCCGCAGCGGCAGTTCCCGGTAGCTGTGGGAGCGGGAGCGGTAGACGAGGGCGTGGTGGGGGCACAGGCTCGGGCGCAGGACGACCTCCTCGGCGCCCAGTTCCATCGGCGGGAACATGTCGTCGCGGTAGTGCTCCCAGTGCCCCGAGATCTCGTACAGCTCGCGTTTGCCGAGGACGGGCGAGTAGACGTGCCGGTAGCCCGCCCGGCGCTCCGCCTCGCGGACGTACTCCTCCAGGGTGTGGCGGACGATCGCACCGTCGGGCAGCCAGTACGGCAGGCCCGCGCCCATCAGGGGGTCGGTGTCGAACAGCGCCAGCTCGCGGCCGAGCCGCCGGTGGTCGTGGCCGTGGGCGTGGGCGTGGGCGTGTTGGTCGTGGTCGTGCACGGTGGTCTCCTCGGGAACGGGTCCACAGGACGAGCACCGCGCGACGAAGCCCCGGGGCGCTCGCCCCGGGGCTTCGGACTTCTGGTCAGCAGTCAGCGCGCCGGGACGTTCCCCGGCGTCGTCATCAAGAACGAGCAGGCGCGCTTCATGGAGAGGACGGTACCGGGGGCGGGACGCCGCCGCGAGCGAGTTTCGTCAGCGCACGATCACCAGCTCGTGCGAGGTGGTGTTGAGCCGCCGGCCCCCGTCCCGCGTGCAGGTCACGACGTCCTCGATGCGGACGCCGAACCGGTCGGGCAGGTGGATGCCGGGCTCGATGGAGAAGCACATGCCCGGTTCGAGCGGCTGCTCCTCGCCCTCCACCAGGTAGGGCGGCTCGTGGGTGGTGACGCCGACGCCGTGGCCGGTGGGGTGCGCGACGTGCCCGGCGTGGCCGGCCTCCTCGATGACGGCGCGGGCCGCCCGGTCGACCTCCTGGCAGGACACCCCGGGCCGTACCGCCTCGAAGGCCGCCCGCTGCGCGGCACGGACGGTCTCGTGGACCCGGCGCTCCTCGTCCGTCGGGGCCCCGACGTGGACGGTGCGGGCGGTGTCGGAGCCGTAGCCGTCCCTGAGTCCGCCGAAGTCCAGGACGACCATGTCGCCGTCGCCGATGACCCGGTCGCCGGGCCGGTGGTGCGGGTCGGCGCCGTGGGGTCCGGAGCCGACCACCGTGCACTCGACCCGGCTGTGGCCGTGCTCGCGCAGCAGCCTGCCCAGGTCGGCGGCCAGCTCGCGTTCGCTGCGCCCGCCGAAGCGCAGCCCGAGGATCTCCTCGTACGCGGCGTCGGCCGCCGCGGCCGCGGACGTCAGCCGGGCCACCTCGTGCTCGTCCTTCACCGCGCGCCGCATGGGCAGTACGGCGGACAGCGGCTGGTAGGTGGCCAGGGGGAGGGACTTCTGGAGGCACAGCAGGTGCAGCGCCCAGGTCGCGTCGGAGACGGCGTACCGGCCGTGCGGGCGCAGCAGTCCGGCCGCCGCGGCGTAGGGGTCCTGTCCCTCCCACCAGTCGGAGACGCGTATCGCGCTCGCGCCGGGAGCGGTCTCGGCGTTCGGGCGGTCGAGCGTCGGTACCAGCAGCCGGGGCTGGGAGGTGGCGGCGAGGACGAGGAGGGTGAGGCGTTCGGCGGTGGCGGTGGGCCGGTAGCCGCACAGCCAGACCAGGTCGGGGCCGGGGGTGACCAGGACACCGGCGAGCCCGAGAGCGGCGGCCTCGTACGCGGTCCGGTCCATGCGGGCCGCGTAGATCTCGTCCGTGAAGGCGGCGGGGTCGGGGGTGCCCTCGCCCGTGCCTTCGCCGGTCTCGCCCGGGTCGCCCATGGCCGTCAGCGGCGCACCGCGCGTGCGGGCCTTCCGGTACCGGTCATGTCGTCGCCTCCAAGGGCCTGGTGGGGCACGTGCCGCGCGGGCGGGCGGGTCCCCTCCAGTCAAGACCGGAGGGCGCCGCCACGCCCTCCGGTGTGCCGCCGTACGGGCGGCTCAGACGTGCCCCGGTCCACCGCTGCCGAAGGCTCCGCTCGACCCCGGCAGCCAGCGGCGGCGTTTCTGGTCGTCGCCGCGGCGGCTGCCCGAGTGGTGGAGCTGGTAGGGCATGAGCCGGGGGCTTCCGTCCTCGTTCAGCGGGATCTCGTCGGGTTCGCGCATCTCCCGCTCCTCCCGGACGGCGCCGCCGTCCGGGAGGTGGGGCTGTTCGTCGGCACGGGGGCGGTCGGGTTCCCGGTCCATGACCCGCATGCCCATGCGTACGGCCCAGATCAACGCGCCGGCGATCACCAGCCCGAGGATGAAGACCACCGTCACCTTGAGCCCGCCCGAAGGCGCGGCCAGCAGTACATACGTTGCCGTACTCATGTTCTGATTATGTACCCCCAAATGCGAGAAAGCGCCTGATATGTCCTGGCGATCTTCTCCTGGCACCCGCTCACGGGGCCCGCAGGGCGTCCACCGCGATCCGGGCCGCGGTGCCGATCACCGCGTCCGCCGCCGGGAGTACCGCCGCGGTGTGGGCGGTGCGGGTGAAGACGGCGACGGCGTAGCGGCCGCCGTCGGGGTACTCGACGACGCCGACCTCGTTGCGCAGGGTCGGCAGGCTGCCGGTCTTGCCGGCCACGTGCACGTCGTCGAAGGGGAAGCCCGAGGCCAGGCGGTGCGGCCACACCTGGAGGCCCATGATGCGGCGCGCGGCCGCCCCGTACTCGGGCGGGCACGCCTCGTCGCGCCACAGGGCGGTGAGCAGGCGGGTCATGTCCCGGGGGGTGCTGTGGTTGGTGCGGGCCGGGTCCAGGGCGCGCAGCCGGGTGATGACGTGCGGGTCGGCCAGGGCCTGGGCGCCGGCGGGTCCGGCGTCCTCGCGCATGGTGCCCAGCATCTCGCCGAAGCCGTACACCGCCCGCGTCCGGGTCAGGCCGAGGCGGGCCGTGGTGCGGTTGACGGCGTCCAGACCGACCCGGCCGAGCAGCAGGTCGGCGGCGGTGTTGTCGCTGACGGACATCATCAGGAACGCGGCGTCGCGCAGCGACAGCCGGACCGGGTCGAGCATGGCCGCGAGCCCCGTGGGCCCCGGGGTGCGTCCGGCGGGCGGGCACTCGACCTGCTCGGTGAGGTCCAGCACCCCGGCCGCCGCCTGCTCGTGCAGCGTGACGAGCACGCACAGCTTGTGGACACTGGCCGTGCACACCGGCTGGTCCGCCCCGGCCGCGATCTGCGCCCCCGAGTCGATGTCCACGGCGTGCAGCCACCCGGTGACCCCGGCGTCGGCGAAGGCCGCGTCCAGACGGGCGGCGGTGGCGGTGTCGGTCATGACCGGGACTCCGATGCCGGGCGAGCGCCCACCGGCCGAGCGGGACGGGCGAGGGGCGCCGGGGGGTGGCGGTCGATGCCGACGGCGGCGGGCCGTGCGGGGCGGTGGCGGAGGAGGGCCGGCCGTGCGGGTCGGTGGTGGAGGGCGGCGGGCCGTGCGGGTCGGTGGTGGAGAGCGGTCGGCCGCACGGGTCGGTGGTGGAGGGGGGTCGGCCGTGCCGGTGGGTGGTCGAGGGCGGCGGGCCGCACGGGTCGGTGGTCGAGGGCGGCGGGCCGTGCCGGTCGGTGGTCGACGGCGGTCGGCCGCACGGGTCGGCGGTGGAGGGGGGTCGGCCGCACGGGTCGGTGGTCGAGGGCGGCGGGCCGTGCCGGTCGGTGGTCGACGGCGGTCGGCCGCACGGGTCGGTGCTCGAAGGCGGCGGTGTCGGTCAAAGCCAGTACTCCGATGCCGGGCGAAGGTGCAGGGGCCGGGCGGGTGCCTCGGAGTGCGCGTCGGCCGTGGTGCGCAGGGCGTGTGTGGCCGCGTCCGCGAAGGCGGCGACGGCTGCGTCGCCGCGCCCCTTGGGCCAGGCCGCGGAGTGCCGCCAGCTCGGCGGGGCCCCCGCCAGCGGGCGCCAGACCAGGTCCTGGTCGCCGGGGGTCACGAGCCGGGTGTCGCGCGGGCCGAGGGCGACGGCCCCGGACGACAGCACCAGGCCGCGTACGAAACTGGCGCCCTGGCCGTGCCGCACGGCGGCGGGCGTGTAGCCGCCCCGGGCGCAGGCGGTGAGCAGGTCGTCGTAGACCGCGGGGGCGTCGGCGCGCGGGAAGAGCACCAGGTCGTAGCCGGTGAGCGCGGCGAGCGGCACCGCCTCCAGCTCCGTCTGCGGGGCACCGCGCGGCAGCAGGACGCCGAGGTCGCGGCGCAGCACCGGGCCCAGCTCCAGGCCGGTGACGTCGCAGGGGTGGTGGATGAGGCCGACGTCCAGCTCGTGGGCGGCGAAACCGGCGAGCTGCTGGGCGGTGGTCAGCTCGTGCAGCTCCAGCTCGAGACCGGCGTGGCGGCGCCGGAAGTCCGCCAGCAGGGCGGCGACGGTCTCGCCGGAGATGTCGGGGGACAGGGCGGCGCGCAGCAGGCCGCTCTCGCCGTCCCGGATACGGCGCGCGGCGGTCCGCAACGACTCGGCGCGGGCCAGCAGCTCACGGGCCTCGGCGAGCAGCAGCGTGCCCGCCTCGGTGATCGTCACCTGACGGCTGGTGCGCTCGAAGAGCCGGACGCCCAACTCCTCCTCCAGCCGCCGGATGCGCTGCGACAGGGGCGGCTGGGCCATGCCGAGACGGGTGGCGGCACGCCCGAAGTGTGACTCTTCTGCAACAGCCACGAAGCACTCCAGGTGCCGCACCAGGTCCACGAGCAGTAATCATATCGGGGATTGATCGATCCGACATCCATATGAATCTTGGACAGGGACCCGGCGGGGTTGCTCTCCTCGGGGCATGCGCTCCTTCCGTGACCTCGCGCTCCGCACCCGCCGTTGGCCCGGTGCGCTCGCCCTCGCCCTCGCGCTCCCCCTGGCCGGCTGCGCCGCCGACTCCGACCGCCCGGACGGGGCGCCACCGGCGAGCGGCTCGTCCGGCACCGCCGGCGGCACGGCGACGGCGACTCCGGCTCCGACTCCGGGCGCGGAGGTCCGCGCACAGCTCCGCGTGGACGGCCACACCCGCCCGTACCTCCTGCACCGGCCCGCCGCCGCCGACGACGGCCGAAGGCCCCTCGTCATCGCCTTCCACGGCCGCGGTGCCGACGCCGCCGAGCTGCGCGAGAAGACCCGGCTGGAGAAGGCCGCCGCCGCGCGCGGCATGCTGGTCGCCTTCCCCGAGGGCCTCGACCACGGCTGGGGCGCGGGCACCCGGGCGACGGAGCAGCGCCCCGACGCCGACACGGACGTGCGGTTCACCGAGGCGCTGATCCGGCACCTGGTCCGCACCGAGCGGGCCGACCCTGGGCGGGTCTACGTCGCCGGCTTCTCCAACGGCGGCTCGATGGCCCTGCGCATGGCCGCCGAGCGCCCCGGCCTGCTGGCGGGCGCGGCCTCGGTCTCCGGTCAACTGCCCGCCGGGGACGCCGCGGTGAAGCCCACGGGTCCCGTCCCCGTCATGGTCGTCTACGGCGCCGACGATCCCGTACGACCCCTTGCGGGCCTGCCCTCCCCGCCGCCGGACCCCGAGGAGCCGATCCTGCCGACCCTGTCGGCCCGGGACAGCGCGGAGGCCTTCGCGGCCGCCGGCGGCGCGGGTGACCCGGTCACGAAGGGCGAGAAGGGCTACGACCGCACGGTCTGGCGCCTGAAGGCCGCCGCGGACGAACCGGCCGCCACCGTCCAGCTCCTCGTCGTCGACGACGCCGGTCACACCTGGCCCGGTTCGACCGTCCCTCCGCCCAAGGGATTCGGCCCCGTCAGCAAGGCCCTGAACGCCACCGACACGATCCTCGACTTCCTCACCGGCACCGACACCGACACCGACACCGACACCGGCACCGGCACCGGCCGCTGACCTGTGACCCGCCCCGCCCCGCCCCGACCCGACAAGGACCTCGCCATGCCCGACAGCCCTTACGTCACCTCTCCTCGCCGCCGCAGGCCCCGCAACGGCGTGCGGGCCGTCGCCGCCGTGGGCGTCGTCCTCGTGATCGCCGCGGGCGGCTCGTACGCCGCCGGGTTCGGCCCCTTCGCGCGCGGCGACGACGGGCCCGACCCCGCCGCGATGAAACAGGCGCGCGCGTTCCTCGCCGACTGGGCCGCCGGCCGGATGCCGAGCGCGGCCGGCCGCACCACCAGCCCCGACAAGGCGCAGGAGGTGCTGCAGAGCTTCACCGCCGGACTCGACATCGAGGCACCGAAGCTGACGGCCGGGGACGGGGCGAAGGAGGCCGAGGACGGCACGCTCGGCGTCCCCTTCACCGCCCGGATGCCGATCACCGACCTGGGCACCTGGACGTACGAGTCGCGACTGCCGCTGCGCGAACAGGACGACGGCAGCTGGAAGGTGGACTGGCGGCTGTCCCTGGTGCACCCGCGGCTGACCGACACGGAGAAGTTCCGGCTGGAGCGCGAGGAGACGACCCCGCCCAAGGTCACGGACCGCGCGGGGACCTCCCTCTCGGGCGGCGAGTACCCGTCCCTGACCCCGCTGCTGGGCAGGCTCGCGGGCGGTGCGGACGGCGGTCCGCGCGGCGCGGTCGAGCTGATCGACCGCACCAGCGGCGAAACCGTGCGCACCGAGGCGTCCTTCGGCGAGAAGCCCGACCCGGCGAAGACCGACGCACCCGTACGCACCACCCTGGACGCCACCTGGCAGTCCGCCGCCGAGAAGGCCCTCACTGAGGCCGACGGCAAGAACGCTGCCCTCGTCGCCCTGCGCATCGACAACGGCGAGGTCCTCGCCCTCGCCAACTCCCCCTCCTCCGGCTTCAACCGCGCCGCCTCCGGCACGTACGCGCCCGGCTCCACCTGGAAGATCGTCACCAGCAGTGCCCTGCTGCTCAAGGGCGCGGTCGAGCCCGACGACGTCGTGGACTGCCCCAAGTACCTGACGGTCGGCAAGGAGTTCCACAACGTCGAGACCTCCGAACACCCCGGCGCCACCTTCCGCAAGGACTTCACCGAGTCCTGCAACACCGCCTTCATCAGCCTGCGCGGCAAACTCGACGACGGGGAGCTGGGCAAGGTCGCCCGCACCTACTTCGGGGTCGGCCAGGAGTGGCACATCGGCATCCCGACGTACGACGGTGCGGTGCCGGCGCCCAAGGACGAGACGGAGAAGGCGGCGTCGATGATCGGGCAGGGCCGGGTCCAGGCGAACCCGCTGATCATGGCGTCCGTGACGGCGACCGCGGTGTCCGGCGAGTTCCACCAGCCGTCCGTCACCGCCGGGACCGCGGGACGCACCGACGAGACCCGGACCGAGCCGCTCCCCGGCAAGGTGGTCACCCAGCTGCGCGAGCTGATGCGGGCCACCGTCACCGACGGCACCGCGCACGTCCTGGCCGACCTGCCCGGCGAGATCGGCGCGAAGACCGGCACCGCCGAGGTCTCCGACGACCAGGACAACAACGGCTGGCTGGTCGCGCACCGCGGCAACGTCGCCGTCGCCGTCGTGGTCGAGGAGGGCGTCACCGGCGGCGGCTCGGCGGGCCCGATCGTGCACAGCCTGCTGTCCGCCGTGCCGCAGGACCCGGCCTGACACCGGCCGCCGCCGCCCGCCGCCGCCCGCCTCAGCCGAGGCGCACCGGCAGTTCCGTCAGGCCCCGGAGCAGGGTGCTCGTCCGCCAGGTGAGCGTCGCAGGGTCGGCGGCGAGGGCGAGCGCGGGGTGCCGTTCGAGGAGCAGCCGTACGGCGACGGTGGCCTCGACGCGGGCCAGCGGGGCGCCGAGGCAGTGGTGGAGGCCGTGGCCGAAACCGAGGTGGCCCCGTGTCCGGCGGCCGATGTCGAAGCGGTCGGGCTCGGGGAAGTGGGCGGGGTCCCGGGAGGCGGCGGCGAGCGAGACGAGCACCGACTCGCCGGCCTCGATCCGGGTGCCCGCCAGCTCCAGGGGCTCGGCCGCGAAGCGGAACGCGGAGGCGTGCACCGGGGAGTTGTACCGCAGCGACTCCTCCACGGCGCTCTCGGTCAGGTCCGGGTCGGCGCGCAGCCGGTCGAGCTGGTCGGGGTGGGTGAGGAGGCCGTGCACGGTGGCGGAGATCAGGTTGACGGTCGTCTCGTGCCCGGCGACGAGGACGAGGAAGGCCATGCCGAGCAGTTCCCCGGCCGTGAGGGCGCCGCTGTCCTCGGCGGCGACCAGGTCGCTGAGCAGCGTGTCGTCCGGGGTGCGGCGCTTGTGGGCGGTCAGGCCGGTGAGGTAGCCGGTCAGTTCGCCGGCCGCCGAGGCCGCCGCCTCGGGCGAGGTGGGCATGACCAGCTCGTTCGACCAGGTGTGGAAGCCCCCGCGGTCGGCCTCCGGTACGCCCAGAAGGTCGCAGATCACCGTGACCGGCAGTGGCAGCGCGTACCCGCCGACCAGGTCCGCCGTGCCCGTGCCCGTGCCCGTGCGCGTGCCCGTGCGCGGCAGCGCCTCCAGCAGGTCGCCCGCGACGCGCTCGACGCGGGGCCGCAGCGCGGTGATCCGCCCCGGCGTGAAGTGGCCGGCGACCAGGTGGCGCAGGCGGGTGTGCTGCGGCGGGTCGCTCTGGAGCATGTTGTGGCCGATGGCGTGCCCGCCGTCGCTCTGCCAGGACGCGGAGTGCCGGATGTCGTTGCTCAGCCGCGGATCGGTGAGCGCGGCCCGCGCCGCGTCGCGCGTCACGACCAGCAGACTCTCCCCGCTGCCCGGCACGTGCACCCGGTGCACGGCGCCCTCGGCGCGCAGGGCGGCCAGTTCCTCGAGGGTGGGCGCGGTCATGGGACCTCCTGAGGTCGGCGACTGAAACGGGGAGCACTCCCCGTTTACGGCTCCGAAGATAGCATCGGCACGGAAGACGCGGGGAGCACTCCCCGGTTCGTACGACCCGGAGGGTGAGGATGACCGTCGGCGCACGCGACGGAGCGCCCCGGCAGCGACGCGACGCGCGGCGCAACCGGGAGCTTCTGCTGGAGGCGGCCCACGAGGTGTTCACGGAGTACGGTCTCGACGCGCCGCTCGACGTGATCGCGCGCCGGGCGGGGGTCGGCAACGCGACGCTCTACCGCCACTTCCCCACCCGCGCCGCGCTCGTGGACGCCGTGTTCCGGGACTCGCTGACGGGCACGATGGACGCCGGTGAGCGGGCCAGGCGGGCGCCGGACGCGTGGGCGGGCCTCACCGCCTATCTGGAGGTCGTCTTCAGCACGCTGGCCGCCGACCGCGGCTCCAACGACCTCATGACCACCCATCTGCGGGGCGTCGACAGCCTGGAGGCCGTGCACGAGCACAACCGCCGGACCGTCGACGCGCTGCTGTGCCGCTGCCGTGACGAGGGCACCGTCCGCGCCGACGTCACCACCGAGGACGTACTGTTCGCGCTCGCCGCGCTCGGCCGTGCGGTACCGGCGCTGACCGCCGCGACCGCGCCGGACGCCTGGCGCCGCCCCCTCGCCCTGTTCCTGGGCGGCCTGCGTACGACAGGCGCCCCGCCCCTGCCGGCGACGCCGCTGACCGCCGCGGAACTGGGCGAGGTCCTGCGGGAACTCGGCCCGCACCGCACCCGCGCCGGTGGCCGCGAGCCCGACGCGTGAGCCGGGCGGCGCTCACGCCCTGGGGCCGTGACGCGTGAGCCGGCCCGCGCTCAGCCCTGGGGCGTGCCCTGGCTGCCGGTGCCGGTGCCGGTGTCACTGCGGCTGCCGGTGTCCTCGCGCTTGACCGTCTCACCCTGGATGACGCGCGGAGCCTCCTGCCCGTCGGCGTCCGCCGGTGTCCGCTCCTCGTCCTTGGCAGCCCGGGCCTCGGCCTTGAGGATGCGGGCCGACTTGCCCGCCGAGCGGGTCAGCTCGGGAAGCTTCTTGACGGCGAGGACGGCAATGACGACGACGAGAATGATCACGAGTTCGCTCAGTCCGAACACGGCGCTCCCCTGATGGACGTACGGTGCGGGCCCGCGGCACGGGCCCACACACGGAATCTACGGCATGGCAGGGCCGGGGCCGCGGGAGTCAGAGGTCGAACTCGTGCGGCGGCAGGTCCAGGGCGTAGCAGGCCTCGCGGACCACGGCCCGCTCGTCCTTGTCGAAGTCCCCGTCGGCGCCGCCGATCACGATGCCGATCTGCACCACGGCCCGCGCCTCGGCGGGCTTCTTCTTCGCCTTGGCGATCTCCTGAAGGACGCCGACCTTGCCGAAGGCGAAGTCGGCGGTCAGCTTGTTCAGGTTGTCCTCGAACCGGCGGCGCAGGTCGTCGGCGGGGAAGTTCGCCAGCACCTCGTTGGTCGAGATCAGCTGCGCGACCCGCTGCCGCTCCGAGGGGTCGACGGTGCCGTCGGCGGCGGCGACCAGCGCGCACATCGCCATGCTCGCGTCGCGGAAGGCGCCGCTCTTGAGGTCGTTCTTCTTCGCCACGAGCTGCGTCTGCATCTGCGACGCGGACTCCTTGAAGCGGTCCCACAGGGCCATGAGAACTCCGTACGGGTCGGGAAGGCGAATCTCTACAGTGATGTAGAAGTTATCAGGCCTCCTCGTCGCCCCCGACGGCCGTTCCGACGCCGGGGGCGGCCTGGTGGCCGTACACCGCGTGGGAGCCGTACGACGCCCGGTGCTCGACCAGTTCCTGGATCCAGCCGTCGACGAGGGTGCTCCAGTCCTGCGGGCCGGCCGCGGCCTCGTGCGGGACGGTGAAGCGGCTGAGCGCGTCGTGGCCGTCGGAGAACGGGCCGCCGCGCTTGTCCGCCTCCAGCACCACTTCGAGGGCGCCGGACACGGCCAGGAAGGTCACCTCGATCTCGTTGACCTGGTGGGCGTAGCGCGGCGGCGGCGTCAGCTCGATCTCCTGGTGGAAGGGCAGCCGCTGTCCGGTGCCGCCGATGCGGCCGTACTCCAGGTCGGCCGAGCGGAAGCCGAAGCCGAGCTGTCCGAAGGCCTCCAGGACGGCCTCCTGGGCCGGCAGCGGTGCCACGGTCAGCGGGTCCAGGTCGCCCTTGTCCCGGGCGCCGGCGACCGCCAGCTCGGTGCGCACGCCGAGCACGATGCCCAGCGGCCGGCCGCGCACCTCGGTGACCGGCGTCTCCCAGGGCAGCGACATGGTGAACGGAACGCTTCGCCGTTCGCCCGCCGAGAGCCGGAAGGGCCCGCCGACGGTGTGCCGGTCGAAGGTGACGACGCCCTCGCCGTCCCCCTCCTCGCCGGGCCCGCCGTGCTCGGTCTCCACGCGGGCCACCAGCTCCAGTGCGACGTGCTCGACGTCGTGGCCGGCGGTGCCGCCGACGAGGTGGACCTCGCCCGACAGCGCGCCCCCCGGCCGGGCGCCCGGGTCGAGGACCGTGTCCACCGTGGGTCCGCCCACGCCGGGGGAACCGAGCAGCCGCTTGAACACCATCGAGGCGTTCTCTCCTTCACGTTCGTGCGGGGTACCGCGTTCGTGCGGGGAACAACCGGAACCGTCCGGCCGTTCTCTACAGGCGAGTAGAAGCATAGGGGTCCGAGGACTCCCGATCTCTTTGCTCGTCCTTTACCCTGTGAGGGAAACCTCGGGCGGCCGGCGACGGCCCCCACCGACCCCGTTAAGGAGTCCCGTTCCGTAATGGAGCCTCCCAGTACCGGCCGTGCCACGGTCGGCCCGCCAGTGCCCCTGCATGTGCGTGAGGGAAGCGGGGTGGCACGGTGACCGAGGTCCTGCTGCTCCTGCTGGCCCTCCTCCTCACCCTGGCCTGCGCCCTCTTCGTCGCGGCCGAGTTCTCCCTCACCACCGTCGAGCGCGGTGACCTGGAGCGGGCCGCCGAGTCCGGTGAGCGCGGCGCCGACGGCGCCCTGAGGGCCGTCCGGTCCCTGACCCTCCAGCTGTCCGGCGCCCAGCTCGGCATCACCGTGACCTCGCTGGTCATCGGCATGCTGGCCGAACCGTCGATCGCCGTGCTGCTGCGCGGCCCGCTGACGGCGATCGGCCTGGGCGGCGCCGCCTCGACGGTGGCGACCGTGCTCGGCGTGGTCCTGTCGACCGTCGTGCTGATGGTCGTCGGCGAGCTGGTCCCCAAGAACTGGGCGATCTCCCGCCCGCTGGCCGTCGCGAAGGTCGTCGCGGGCCCGCAGCGCGGCTTCACCACCGCGTTCGGCCCCTTCATCCGGCACCTGAACAACACGGCGAACCGAGTCGTGCGCCGCTTCGGCCTGGAACCGGCCGAGGAGCTGGCCTCCGCCCGCAGCGCCGAGGAACTGGTCGCCCTGGCCCAGCACTCGGCCGCCGAGGGCGCCCTGGAGGCGGACTCGGCGGAGCTGTTCGTGCGCACCCTGCACCTGAGCGAGCTGACCGCGGAGAACGTCATGACCCCGCGCGTGGACGTCAAGGCCCTGGAGGCCCACGCCACCGCCGCCGACGCCGCGAACCTCTCGCACGCCACCGGGCTGTCCCGCTTCCCGGTCTACCGGGGCAGCCTGGACGAGGTCATCGGCACCGTGCACATCCGCGACGTCCTGGCCCTGGAGCCGGACCGCCGCCGGGCGACCCCGGTCACCGACCTGGCCACCGCGCCCCTCCTCGTGCCGGACAGCCTGCCCGCCGACCGTCTCCTGGAGCGCATGCGCCGCACCCGCACCATGGCCGTCGTCATCGACGAGTACGGCGGTACGGCGGGCGTGGCGACCGTCGAGGACATCGTGGAAGAGGTCGTCGGCGAGGTCCGCGACGAGCACGACCCGGTCGAGATACCGGACCTGCTGCCCGCCCCCGCCGAATCGGACGGCCGCGCGGCCTGGGAGGCCGACGGCTCGCTGCGCCTGGACCACCTGGAGCGCATCGGCCTGACCGCGCCGGACGGGCCGTACGAGACCCTGGCCGGGCTGGTCGCCACCCACCTGGCGCGCATCCCCGCCAAGGGCGACGTGATCGACCTGGACGGCTGGCGCCTCGACGTCCTCGACGTCGACCACCACCGCGCCGACCGCCTCCGCGTCACCGCGCCCGCGCAGGCCGTGTCCGCCGTGTCGGCCGACCGGGAGCCGGAGGCGGCCCGATGACCGTCGTACAGCTGTTCATCGGCGCCCTGACGCTGCTGACCAACGCGTTCTTCGTGGGCGGCGAGTTCGCCCTGATCTCCGTACGCCGCAGCCAGATCGAGCCGCGTGCCAAGGAAGGTGACAAGCGGGCCCGGATGACCCTGTGGGGCCTGGAGCACCTGTCGGCCATGATGGCGACGGCCCAGCTGGGCATCACCGTCTCCTCGCTGGTGCTCGGCGCGGTCGCGGAGCCGGCCATCGCGCATCTGATGGAGCCGGTGTTCGAGGCGGTCCACATGCCGCACGCGCTGGTCCACCCGATCGCCTTCGCGATCGCGCTGGCCCTCGCCACCTACCTGCACATGCTGATCGGCGAGATGATCCCGAAGAACATCGCGCTGGCCGCCCCGGCGACCACCGCCCTGCTCCTCGCCCCGCCGCTGGTCGCCCTCACCCGGGCCCTGAAGCCGGTCGTCTTCGGCATCAACGCCTTCGCCAACACGCTCCTCAAGCTGCTGCGGGTGGAGCCGAAGGACGAGGTCGAGGCCGTCTTCACCGACGACCAGCTGGCCCGCATGGTGGTCGACGCCAGCGAGGCCGGACTGCTCACCCCGGCCGACGGCGAGCGCCTGCGCGACGCGCTGGAGCTGGGCACCCGCCCGGTCGGGGAGATCCTGGTCCCGGCCCAGAAGATGCGCACGGTCCCGTACACCGTCACCCCGGCCGAGCTGGAACGCATGGCCGCCGACGCGGGCTACTCCCGCTTCCCGGTCACCGGCCCCGGCGGCACCGTGCTCGGCTACCTGCACATCAAGGACACGCTGGGCCTCACCGACCGCGAGAGCCCCTTCCCGCGCACGGCCCTGCACCGGGTCACCCGGGTCCGCATCGACACCCCCCTCGACGACACCCTCACCGCCCTGCGCACCGAGGACAGCCACCTCGCCGCGGTCACCGGCGAGACGGGCGCGGTCCTGGGCTTCGTGACGATGGAGGACGTCCTGACGGAGCTGGTGGGTCCGACCTCACCGGTGGCCTAGGCCGATCCGCCGATCCGCCGATTCCGCCGGGACGCCTACCGCGTTCCGGCGGACTTCCGGGCCGCCACACCTGCGTGCTCCCTGTTCACCGTCGTGCGGGTGATAGTCGTCGGGGATGTGACGGCCGGTGAAGGGAGCGGAGATGGACGCCGGCGGTTCCGGGCACGTGCGGCACCTGCCACGGCGAGGTGCGACAGCCGTGCTGCTCGCCGCCACGTTCATGGGCATCCTCGACGTGCTGATCGTCAATGTGGCCGCCCCCTCCATCCAGCGCGATCTGCGGGCGGGGTTCTCCGACATCCAGCTGGTGATCAGCGGCTACGTGCTGGCCTACGCCGTCGCCCTGACCACCGGAGGACGCCTGGGCGGCGCCTACGGGCACAAGCGTGTCTTCATCACCGGCCTGCTGGCCTTCGCGGCGATGTCGACGGCGTGCGCGGTCGCACCCAACGTCGAGGCACTCGTGGTCCTGCGCATCGGCCAGGGGCTGACCGCGGCCCTGATGCTCCCCCAGGTCCTCGCCCTGATCCAGACCGTCTTCCCGCCGGAGGAACGCCCCCGGGCCCTGGCCCGGTACGGAGCGACCATGGGACTCGGAGCGATCGCCGGGCAACTCCTCGGCGGGCTGCTGATCGACCTCGACATCCTCGGCCTGGGCTGGCGTTCGGTGTTCCTGGTCAATGTGCCGGTCGGCCTGGCCGCCGCGGCCTGCGCCGCCGTCCTCCTTCCGGCGTCGCGGCCCGGACCGCGCCACCGACTCGACATTCCCGGCCTGTTGCTGACCGCCATCGCCATGACGCTGCTCGTCTACCCGCTCATCCGGGGCCAGGCGGGCGGCTGGCCGCTCTGGATCTGGCCGTCGTTCGCCGGCTCGGTGCTGGCGCTGGCCGCGCTGTGGCGCGTGGAGCAGAGATGCGCCCGGTCCGGCGGCTCACCTCTCCTGCAACCCTCCCTCCTGCGCAAGCGCGGGTTCAGCCTGGGCCTGGCCGTCGTCGTCGCCTTCTACAGCGGCAACTACGGACTGTTCCTGCTCCTCGCGTACGTGTTCCAAGAGGGCATGCACCTGTCGCCGCTCGGATCGGGCACGGCCTTCCTGCCGCTCGGCGTCGGGTTCGCCGCCGCATCGATGGCGGGCCGGAAACTGGTCGCCCGACACGGCAGGAACGTGCTCGTCGCAGGCGCCGCGGCCATGGCGGCCGGCTACCTCCTCCTCATCGTCACCCTGCTGCCCGGCCCCGCGCCGACCGCGCCCCTCGCGGCACTCGCCATGGCCCCGGCCCTGCTCGTCGCCGGCGCGGGCGGGGGGATCGTCGCGGCCCCCCTGGTCGGCAGCATCCTCGCCACCGTCCCCGAGCAGGACGCCGGCGCGGGATCCGCCGTCCTGCTCACCGTCAACCAGGCGGCCATCTCCCTGGGCGTCGCCGTCTTCGGCACGCTCTTCGTCGCCCTGCTCGGCACCGACCCGCAGGACGCGGCGGCGTCCACGCCGGTGACCGACTTCACGGAGGCGCTGATCGGCTGCTCGTGGCTCCTGGTGGCCCTGGCGGTGATCACCGGCCTACTGCTCCGACGCCTGCCGCGACAGGCGGGGTGAGCCGGGCGCGCTGCGCTTACGGTGGCGCGGCCGGTCGCGGCAGGCTGGTAGGGACGTCAGGGGTCGTGGGCCCCTGGAAGACGTGGGGCCAGGTCACCTGGGGCATTACCGGGAGCCTGGCCTGGCGCATGTCTGGGGCCCGTTCAGCGCACCTCCAGGCGGAAGACGGCGTCCTTGGGCAGCGCGTACCGGGCCTGCTGGACGGTGGCGACGTCGCGGGCGTTGAGGACCTGGTCGCGGGCCTCCATGAACAGGTGTTCCACCTCGAACCCGTGCAGCTCGCAGACCAGCAGGTTCAGGCAGTGCGCGCGGGCCCGCTCCTGTCGGCGCGGTCTCACCGGGGCGCCGACGGCGACGACGTGCAGCCCGTCGAGGGCGGCCACCGTCCGCGCCAACTCGCCGCGCTGGGCGGCGTCGGCCTTGGTCCAGTGCACCTTCGTCGAGGCGTGCCTCGCCTGCAGGCGAAGCATCCGCTTGCGGGCCTGGTCGCGGGCGTCGTCCTCGATGACCGCCGCGGCGATGATGTAGAACCCGGCGTCGTCGTGCTCCTGGAAGGACTCGTCCGACCAGGCCGTGCTCGCGCTCATTCGTCCGCGTCCTCGTCGGGCTCGTATCCGTCCCGGCTGCGCCGGCGCTCCCGCAGGACGTGAAAGCCGGGGTGATCACGCTTCCGTTTCTCGGCAGTCGCGGCAGTGGGTTTCGGTCTCGGGGGCGCGGAAGCCCCGGTCGCAGCCGTCGCAGTTGCGTACGGGGTGCCGGACGGGAGCCGGTGGGGCCGTCACCGTGGCCATGGCGCGGAACGGGGCCGGGGGCGGCAGCTTGTCGGCCAGACGGTGGGCCAGGAGAGCGGCCGGGCGGTGCAGAGGCTCGTCCGGGAGATTGGCGGTCAGGGCATGGCGTACGCGGCTGGGGAGGACGTCCCGCTCCAGCCAGGCCGCGACGCCGGGCGCCAGGTGGGCCGTGTCGGTGGCGGACAGCAGCAGCCGGGAGTCGTGTCGGCGCAGGTCGGCGAGGAGGTCGACGGCGGCCTGGAGAAGCCCGGGGACCTTGCAGCCGGGCTGCGGTACGGCGGGGAGCGCCTTGCGTCCCGCCGTACGGCGGGGGTGGGGCGTCCGCTGCGGTCCCGTGGCGGGGCATTCGGTGTCCGACCTCCGACGCCGGGCCCGGGGGTCGTTGCAGGAGACGGTGCGCGTGACGATACGGCCGTCGGGGGCCCGTTTGCGTTCGCGGCGCAGGTAGCCGTGGGCCTCCAGCTCTCGCAGGGCCGCGCTGATACGGACCGTGCCCTCCTTGAAGCGGGCGGCCAGGCTCTTGATGTCCACGGAGGTGCCGCCGCGCACCGACTGGACGTACAGGCCCAGGCCGATCGCCAGCAGGGACAGCTCCGGGTGCTGGGCGAGGTGGTTGCCGACCACCGTGAAGTTGGCGGTGTGGCGGACGTTGTCGTGGATGACCCCCGAACGGGGTCGATTGTCGTCAGCGGCGGACTCGGTGCGTGCGGGCACGCTAGGGTTTGGGGCAGCCATCCGGAAGCTCTCTTCTTCCTTGGTGGTCAGGCCCCCGCGAGGATCGCTAGTCCCCGACGGGGGCTGACATATGTCAGCGGTTGTTGCGCTGAGCGTAAGGGAGTTGGGGGTACCGAAATCCAGCCCGACCGGTGATGTTCACCCAGGCGGGTGACTCGACGCCGTGGGCGGGTGGGGTGGGGTTTGGAAGGGGTGTTTTCCCCAAGTCGTCCTTGGAGGGGGTCGCCCGCGACTCCGGAACGCGAGAACCCGGGTTCCGGTGTCAGCGCAGGGCGGCGGCGAACGCGGACCACGCCGCGTGGCCGACGAACAGGGCGGGGCCGTCAGGGCGCTTGCTGTCCCGGACCGGGACGACGTCGGGGAAACCGGGGGCGATTTCCACGCAGTTGCCGCCGTTGTCGCCGCTGTGGCTGCTCTTGATCCAGGTCGCCGCGCTCAGGTCGCAGATGCCCATGCCGCGCCGATCAGCGCAGGGCTGACGTGAAGGACGCCCAGGCGGAACGGGTGACGACCAGGGTGGGGCCGTCAGGGCGCTTGCTGTCCCGGACCGGGACGACGTCGGGGAAACCGGGGGCGATTTCCACGCAGTTGCCGCCGTTCTCGCCGCTGTAGCTGCTCTTGACCCAAGTCGACGCGCTGAGTTCGTGCCTGTCCATGCTGCCCGTACCCTTCCATCGTGTCGCCGATGAGGGCGAAAGTCTGGCGGGCTGACAGAACATCCGCCCTGAGCACATCATAGGTGTGGCTATGACGCGCGTAAGCGGCCGGATCCCGGTTGAAATGGCCACGGTCCGCTGACTCCGAGTACACCCATCGCTCCCTGCTGGGCAGCTCGATCAGCGACATGGAGACGTTGGGGCGGAGCAGTTCCGGGAAGCTCGCCGGTGCGACTTGAACACGGATGTTGGGGCGCCGCCCGAGGTCCAACAAGTGCGCGCACTGCTCCTGCATGACCTCCGGACTCCCTACGACGTTGCGCAAGCAGCTCTCGTCAAGGACAACGATGTAGGAAGGGCCGCTGCCGACCAGGAAGCGCTGCTGCCGACTCAGTCGCGCTCGCACGCGTTCCTCCAACTTGGGTCCGCTCGCGACGCGCGAGAACAACGCCCGCGCATACTCCTCCGTCTGCAACAGCCCCGGCATCACCCGTTCCTGATACTCCCGCAGCGCCACCGCCTCCGCGTCCATGTCGGCCCGGCGCTGGAACCAGTCCGGGTGCTCCACCTCCGGATACCAGTCGATGCGCCCCCACAACCGCGCCAACACCCCACCCGTGCCCAGTAGCTCGTCGCACGTCTTCGCGAACGTGTCCTGCGGCACCCGCGTCCCCGCCTCCACCCGGGCGATGTGCGACCGGTCGCAGGGGATACGGGCCGCAAGACCCTCCTGCGTGAGCCCCGCGGCCTCCCGGAAGTGCCGCAGTACCTCGCCGAACACGGCGGCCGTACTCGCGCCCGAGCCACCGGCGTTGCGTCGCCCCACGGTCCCCCGCCTCCCCCCTGCGTGACAGTGGACGTGTGTCACGCGTCAAGCGTTGATACCGACGATTCCCCTGCGCAACTCTCAATACACCCAGAGTCACGGAGGTTGCACGATGGAACCGGGAACGCTCGTCTACGACCCGCGCACCCGCAGGGTCGGTGAGTACCGGGGTGTGGCGGGGCCCTGCGCGATGCTGCGACCCGTCGGCGGTGGCCGGGAGTGGCAGGCCGACCCCGCGCTGATCCGGGCGGCGACGGCCGAGGAGAAGCTGAGCGCGGGTGTGCGCGCGGCCAACGACCGGTCGCGTGACGGGGTGTTGACGGCATCGCCGCTGGTCGACGTGGGGCCGCCGCCCGAGCCGGTCGCCGGCTGCGCCACCTGCGCCGGGCTGGCCGAGCGCCGCGCCCACGCACGGGCCGCCGGTGACGGCAGCGCGGAGACCGACGCCGACGTGCTGCTGGACCGGCACCGGCGGCGGGAGCACCGTGCCCGCCGGCTCTTCCGGTTCGTACCGTTCGCGATCGTCCAGGACCCGACGGCGCTGCCCGAGTACCAGGCGCACTGTGTGTCCGGGGACGACGCCGACTGCGGTGCGACGTCGGGACCCTGCGTCGCCCCGGGGGACGTCGAGGAGTGGCAGCGCGGGCACACCCGGGACACCGGGCACACCCGCTACCGCCGCTGTTTCGCCGACTACGCCGTGCTGGAACGCGTGGAGCTACGTTCCTGAGCCGGGCGGATGTGCTGCTCAAGCTGCCCGCAGCGCCTCCGCCGGAGGCGTCCGCAGGGCGTGCCGGGTGGGCAGCTCGATCGTGAGGTACGACGTCAGCACCACCGTCGCGGCCACCGCCGGGAGCAGCCAGGCGGGGCCCGCCGGCCAGGGGTGGCCGAGGAAGCCCTGGCCCAACAGGGCGAGCGGGACGGCGGACAGGAGCAGGCCGGAGACGAGGGCGGCGGCGGCGATCACCGCGGCCTCGCGGCGCATCATCGCGCGGATCTGCCGCGGCGTCGTACCGACCAGGCGCAGGGCGGCTATCTCGGCCCGGCGCTGGGCGGTGGCGGCGACCAGCTTGTTGGCGATGCTCAGGAGCAGGTAGCCGAGCAGGACGACGATGGTGGCCAGGTTGATCCACACCTCGGGCGGCGCGTCCGCTCCGGTGTCGTCCGGGGTCGTGCTCGCGACCGTCAGGCCGGTGCGGTCGGCGGCCAGCGCGGCCAGGGCCCGCCCTGCCTCGGACGTGCCGTCGGTGCGGACCAGGACGCGTTGGTCGAGGCCGGTCGTGGTGTGCCCGGCGGCCAGTTGGCGGGAGAGGACGACGGGGCCGAAGCCCAGCCCGCGGTCGTACACGGCGACGACCCGGGCGTCGACCCGTGCCCCGTCGCCGAGCACGAGGCGTACCCGCTTGCCGAGGCCCGCGTCGCGCGTGCGGGCGGCTTCGGCGCTGACGGCGACGGTCGCGCCGGTCAGGCGGTCCAGGCCGCCGTCCGTGACGCCCAGGTCCACGACGTCACGGGCGTCCGGGGCGAGGATCATCGCCGAGGCGGACTCGGCCGCGGGTTCGCCGAACTGCTCGTACTCCCACACCACCGTGGTCGTCCCGGCGGGCGCCGCCGACCGTACGCCGGGCACCTGCCGTACGGCCGTCAGGGTGTCCGCGGGCAGTCCGCCGAGGCCCGGCGCGGACACCTCGTACTGGGCGGGGGTGCCGGTGCGGGTGTCGTCCGAGGTGGCGGCCAGCACCGTGGTCTGCGCGAAGGTGTACGTCAGGACGAACACGACCGCCATGGCCAGCGGGCTGACCACGCCCGACAGGCGCAGGGCGTAGGCGCGCGTGTTGGACAGCGCCAGCCAGGTCGGGGCCGCGACCCCGGGCCGCAGCCGCCGTACGGCCGCCTCGCCCGCGCCCTTGACCAGCGCCGGTCCCGACAGGGCCAGGCCGATCGCGGCGACGATGCCCGCGATGGACGTGGCCGAGGCCCCGATGACGGTCCTGGACAGCAGCGGTGCCGCCGCCAGTGCGCAGGCGCCGAGGATCAGCAGCAGTCCCGCCCGCGTCCGGACCCGGGACGGGGTGCGCGGTTCGCTGCGCGACTCGGCGACCGCCTCGGTGGCCGGCATGCGGGAGGTGCGCCAGGCCGCGCACCGCGCCGAGAGCTGTACGGCCGCCGCCACCAGGAGCAGCGTGGCGAGCGCGGGCAACGGGCTGATGGTGAGGGGGAGTTCCTCGGGGAGTACGCCGCGGTCGGCCAGCAGCTCCCGGAAGCGGCCCGCGAGCAGGTAGCCGACGGCCACGCCCGGCACCAGGGCCACCGCCGCGACGACCGTGGACTGCGCGGCGGCCAGCCGGCGGATCTGCTTCGGGGTCGCCCCGACGGCCCGCATCAGCGCCAGGTCGCGGCGCTGTCCGGCGATCGCCACGCCCAGCGCGCCCGCGACCACGAACCCGGTGATCAGCAGCACGATCCCGGCGAGCGAACCGGCGAGCAGGACCAGCAGCGAGCGCGCCGAACCGACGCCGGGCGACACCGCCTCGCCCCGGTCCGCGCCGGTGACGACCTGGAGGCCCGTGCCGGCCACCTCCTCGCGGACCGCCGAGGCGACCCGCTCCCCGGCGCCCTCGTCGACCCGGAGACCGACCAGGTCGACGGTCCCGGCGCGCGGGCCCCCGCCGCCGGCGTCGCGTCCGGCCAGGGCGGCGGCCGTCCCGTCGGCGAAGTAGACGCCGGCCGCGTCCGGGGCCTCGATCACCGCGGAGACCCGGTAGGCGGCGGCGGGGCGGCCGGCCGCCACGACCCGGACCCGTTCGCCGACCGCGAGGCCCGTCGCCGCGTCCACGGCGACCTCGCCCGCGCCCGTGGGCGCCCGGCCCTCGACGCGCGGGTGGGCCAGCAGCCGCGTGGAGGACCAGCCGTGGCCCGCCGTCGTGGGGTCCTGGGTGGCGGGTACGACCTGGCCGTTTCCGTTTCCGTCTCCGTCTCCGTCGATCAGCGCGGCCGGGAAGCCGATGTCGCCGACCGCCGTGGTGACGCCGGGCAGGGCGGCCAGCCGGTCGACGAGCCGGCCCGGTACGGCGGCCCGCTCGGGCAGCGCGATCGGCAGGTCGCCGCTCGGGTGGAACTCCTGGTCTGCGGCGACCACGACGTCCGCGCCGCCGAGCCGTCCGGGCGGCAGCTGGGAGCGGAGCCCGGACTCGGCCAGTACGCCGGTGGTGGTGATCAGCGCCGCGCCGCCCAGGACCGCGCAGGCCACGGCGAGCAGTGCGGAGATCCGGTGGGCGGCCATGCGCCAGGCGAGATGCAGCATGGTCTACCGCTCCCCCAACGCCACGAGGCGGTCGGCGAGTTGTGGCGCGCTCGGCCGGTCGAGGGCCTCGACCACCCGGCCGTCGGCCATCACCAGCGCGTGGTGCGCGCGGGCCGCCGCGGCCGGGTCGTGGGTGACCATGACCACCGTCTGACGCAGGTCGTCGACGAGCGCGCGCAGCAGGTCCAGGACCTGGTGGGCGCTGCGCAGGTCCAGCGCGCCGGTCGGCTCGTCGGCGAAGACGACGGCGGGCTTCGCCGCCAGCGCCCGTACGACGGCGGCCCGTTGCTGCTGGCCGCCGGACAGCTCGGCCGGGCGGTGCGACAGCCGGTCGGCCAGCCCCACCCGCTCGGTCAGCGTGCGCAGCCAGTCCCGGTCCGGGCGCCGGCCGGCCAGCCGCAGCGGCAGCGTGATGTTGTCCTCGACGCTGAGCGAGGGGATCAGGTTGTACGCCTGGAACACGAAGCCGACGCGTTCGCGGCGCAGTTCGGTGCGGCGGGTCTCGTTCATCCCCGAGATCTCCTGCCCGTCGATGCGGACGCTGCCCGACGTGGGGGAGTCGAGGCCGGCCGCGCAGTGCATCAGCGTGCTCTTGCCGGAGCCCGAGGGCCCCATCACGGCGAGGAACGTGCCGTGCTCCACGGTGAGCGACACGTCGTCGAGGGCCCGCACGTTCCCCGGGTACGTCCTGGTGACGTTCGCCAGCGCGATGGCGGGCGCCCGGCGCGCGGTGGCCGTCGTGAGGGCGGTGCTCATCGACGTCCCCGCAGACCGCGCAGGACGAGCGTGCCGGCGGCGAGCGCGGTGACCACGCCGCAGGCCAGGTGCACCAGGACGGAGGCACCGGCGAAGGAGGCGACCATGTTGGCGACCACGCTGAGCACGACGACGGCCCACAGCAGCGTGCGCAGCACGTCCCCGCGGGAGACGGCGTCCGGGCCGTCGCCGTCGCCGTCGCCGGGGTCGGGGTCGGTGCGGGGTGTGCCCAGGCGGTAGGGGTCCTGATGCGTCATGGCTGCGTCCTCCGTGGGTTTCGCTCTCGGTCGCCTTCGACGCTCTCGACGCTATGGACCGGGGCCCCCTCCGGACGATCCCGTGGGCGCCCGGCCCGAGGTACAGCAGGCTGTACCTTTCGGCTCCGGACCCGTCGCCGGGGCGCGCGGCGGCATAGGGTCGGGCACTCCCGAGAGGGCGGACGGCCCGGAAGGAGGCGCGCGGGTGACTGCTGCGACCACGTCCGTGCGGGAGACCGCCGTACGGACCCTGCGCTCGGCCGGCGCGGCGACCGGGCAGCTCGTCGGCGGGCTCGGTACGGCCGTCCCGGGGCTGGGCGTGCTGGTGCTGCTGGCCGTGGCCGCGGTGACCGCGCCGCTCGGCGTGGGGCTGCTGCTCGCCCCCGTCGCGCTGCACGCCCTGCACGCGCTGGCCCACCGGGAACGCGCACGCCTGTCCCGCCGGGGCCCCGAGATCATCCCGCCCGATCCGCCGCCCACCCGGCTGCGGCTCGCGCTGGCCGACCCCACGACCCGGCGTGAACTGAGCTGGCTGGTCCGGCACGCCACCCTGGGGTTGCTCCTGGGCCTGCTCGGCCTGCTGCTGCCGCTCTTCGCCTTCCGCGACACCACGTTCCCCCTGTGGTGGCGGCTGGGGCCCGAGGAGTCGACGACCACCTCCGTGGGCGTCGGCACCGCGCACACCTGGCTGGACGCGATCGCGGCGGCCCTGCTGGGCGTGGGCTGGATCGCGATCGTCCTGGGGCTCGGGCCGGGCATGGCGCGGCTCCAGGCCGACCCCGCACGGCGGTTGCTCGCGGCGGGTCCGGACACGGACCTGTCGCTGCGGGTGGCGGAACTGACCGCGACGCGCGCGGCGGCCCTGGACGCGCACGCGACCGAGCTGCGCCGCATCGAGCGGTCCCTGCACGACGGTGCGCAGAACCGGCTGGTGTCGGTGACGGTGCTGCTGGGCGCGGCGCGGCGGATGGCGGCACGGGATCCCGCCGGTGCGGACGCGTTGCTGGAGCGGGCTCAGTCGGCGGCGGAGCAGGCGTTGGCGGAACTGCGGTCGGTGGCGCGGGGCATCCTGCCGCCGGTGCTGGCCGACCGCGGGCTCGCGGGGGCGCTGTCGGGGCTGGCGGCGGACTGCGGGGTGCCGTGCCGGGTCGAGGCGGACGTGCCGGAGCGGTGCGCGGCGTCGGTCGAGGCGACGGCGTACTTCGTGGTGGCCGAGGCGCTGACGAACATCGCGAAGCACAGCGGTGCCGAGCGGGCGTCGGTCACGGCCCGGGCCCGCGGGGGCCGGCTGCGCCTGGTGATCGAGGACGACGGCCGGGGCGGCGCCGACGAGGACGGCGGTTCCGGCCTGACCGGCATCCGCCGCCGCGTCGCGGCCCTCGACGGCACCCTCCACCTGACCAGCCCACCCGGCGGCCCGACCGCCCTCGAGGTGGACCTCCCGTGCGGAGGGCGGCCGACGGCCTGATGCAGCGGGGGCCTCGGAGCGGGCTGGGGCCTGCCCTGCCGTTCATGCAGCCCGGCTGCCCGCCACCGCGGCCATGAGGGGTTCGGCGGCGGCCTCGCCGGTGTCCGGCGGCACCACCAGCAGGTCCCAGCGTCCGTGGCCGGGGGCGAGCAGGACCACGGTGTCCGGGGCGTGCCCGGCGACGCTCTTGCGCAGCCGTACGACCTGGTTGCAGACGAACATCCGGCCCGGCGACGCGGCCCAGGCCCCTCCGTGCACCGTGACACCGGCGATGTGCCCCCAAGCGCGGGGCAGCGCGGCGAGCAGTTGGGGAAGCTCGGTCAGAAGATCGTAGGAACGCGGCCACCAGGCCCCGTCGAGGCGGCGCGGCAGGAGCCCCGGGGTCGCGAGGCGCAGCCGCGGGGCCGGGGCGGTGGAGCGGGCGGACCGGGCGGACGGGGCGGGGAGTTCGGGAGTGGTGATCACGGTCGTCGTTCCCTTCGGTGGCGGCGCGACGCGCGGGGCGCCACGCGGTGCGGTTACGGGTCGGCGCCCGGGCGCGGTGTGCGGGGTGACAGGCGTACGCGGGGCGCCCGGCCGGGGTGCGGGTACGTCGGGGCCGCGGCGGGCGGCCCGGTCAGGCCGGGCGGGTGCGGGAGCCGGAAGAACCGGAAGAACCGGAAGAGCCGGGAGAGCCGGAAGAAGGGGCGGGGGCGGTCATGATGCGGAACCTGTCCCGGGCGTCGAGGCGCTCGGTGTCGTGGTGCCCCGGGAACGAGGCCGGTCCGGTCACCGGCATGCGCCATGCCCTCGGTCTTCTGAGAGTACCCCGCCGACGGCGGGGACGGGCGGCCCGGACGGGGCCCGGAGTACCGTGGAGGGACCGGGGGCAAGCCGCGCACCGGCCCCGACACCGGTGCCGCTCCCGGCGCATGACGACACCGGGCCGGATCCGCCCGAGCCCGGGGCAGGACTCGCCTCATGACCGTGAACGTGCCGGTGCGGCCGACCACCTCAGAGCGTCACGTGCGACAGAGCGGAGCCGGAACCCACTGGCCCGGTCCGGGGCGGCCGAGGCCGGAGCGCGGCTCCTCGCCGCTGGCCGGGGAACGGGTGCGGCCCTTGACCCGCCGCCAGATCGAGGACCGGTTCGGGGACTTGGGCGACCTGTACGCGCAGACCTCCGGCGGCGGCCCCTGGGCGTGGAACGTGGCCCGCGGCGCCTTCCTGCGGCAACTGGCCGCCGACGTGAGGCGTCCGGGGTTCTCGCTGCTGATCGCGGAGACCACCACGCTGACCGGCTGCGCCTACGGCTATCCGGTGCCCGGCGCCGCCGCCGGGGGCGCGCGGGGTCTGGAGGCGTACCTGCCGGGCAGCGTGCGGTCCGTCGCCGCGGCCGGGGGGCTCTTCCTGGTCTCCGGGATCATCGTCCCGGCCCGCGTCCGCAAACAGAACCAGGACCGTGCCTGGAACCTCGCCCGGCGCCTGCAAAGGCGGCTGCTCACCGAGCACGACGCGGTCCTCGGCGTCACCCTGGTGGAGCGGGCCGACGGTGCGACCGTGCAGGCGCTGCGCTCCTGGGGCTGGCGCTACGCCGAGGGCGAGACCCTCCAGGCGTCCCTCCTCGGCCCGTACGGCGTCCTGGTCCTCGGGCCCTGAACCGGCCGCACCCCTTTCACGGTGCCGGCATCCGCAGGGCGAGGAGGGCGATGTCGTCGGTGCTGCCCGGCGGCATCCGGGCCAGCAGCCGGTCGCACAGGGTGTCCAGCGGCTCGTGGGCGTAGGCGAGGGCGTTGCGGCGCAGCCGCCCGAGGCCGGTGTCCAGGTCGCTGCCCGGCACCTCGACCAGGCCGTCCGTGTACAGCAGGAGCGTGGATCCCGGCGGCAGCGCCACCGTGGCGTCCGGCCGGTGACCGCCCGCTCCCAGGCGGGCGCCGAGGAGGAGGCCCTGCCCGGCCTCCAGGTACCGCGCGCCGGAGCCCGGGGTCAGCAGCAGCGGCGGCGGGTGCCCGGCGCTGGCCCACCGCAGGGTCCAGGGGCCGGTGTCCGGGCCCTCGACCCGGGCGAGGACGAGGGTGGCCATCGAGACGGTCGTGATGACCGGCATGGCGTCGTCGAGGCGGTCGACGACGGCGCCGGGCGGCTCCGCGCGGTCCCAGGCCAGTGAGCGCAGGACGCCGCGCAACTGGGCCATGCCCGCGGCGGCCGTCAGGTCGTGGCCGACCACGTCGCCGATGACCAGCGCGAGCGCGCCGTCCCTCAGTTCGAACGCGTCGTACCAGTCACCGCCGACCTGGGAACCGGCCGGGGCGGGCTGGTAGCGGGCGGCCAGGCGCATGCTGCCGGGCCGGGGCAGCGGGGTGAGCAGGTTGCGCTGCATGGCCTCGGCGACGGCGCGCTGGCGGCCGAACCGGCGCGCGTTGTCGATGAGCAGCCCGACCCGGCGGCCGATGTCGCCCACCACGTCCAGGTCACCGGAGTCGAAGGGGTGCGCCGGGTTGGTGCGCACCAGGGTCAGGGCACCGGTGACCTGCCGCTGCGCGCCCAGCGGCACGGTGAGGGCGGAGGTCGCGCCGACGGTCCGCAGGAAGTCGTGGTGGACGGCGGCCAGCGGGGAGTCGGTTTCCCCGGCCGTCTTCCCGGCGGTCTTCTCGGCGGTCTTCTCGGCGGTCTTCCCGGCGGTCTCCCCGGCGCTCTCCCCGGCCGTTTCCTCGGCGGTCTCCTCCCACCCCCGCAGCACCGGCTCGCCCCCGTTCAGGACTCGCGCCGGCTGCGACAGGGCCGCGGCTCCGGTCGTCGGCAGCGGGCCGCGCCAGCCCTCCCGCGTCGCGTCCCGGCCGGCCGGTCCGGTCACCGCCACCCGGTGGACCTCCTGCCCGGAGCCGGTCAGGAGGTCCACCGCCGCCCAGTCCGCCAGCCGGGGCACCAGGAGGCGGCCCAGCCGGGCCAGCGCCTCGTCGGTCTCCAGCGTCTGCCCCAGTACGTCCGTGATCTCCGCGACGAGCGTCAGCCGCTCGTTGAGGTCCTCCAGGGCGCTGGTGTAGGCGGCCCGCTCCCGGCGGGCGCCGCGGTCGGCGGCCGTGTCGGTGTCGGTGGCGCTGTCGGTGAACAGCAGGGCGACCCCCCTGGGCACCCCGCCGTCCGCCAGCGGGGAGGCGGACCAGGACACCGGGGTCAGGCCGCCGTCGCCGCGCAGATAGCAGTCGCCGTCGCCGCGCGCCTCGGTCCCCTGGTCCAGGGCCTGGAGCAGCAGGCACCGATCCCGGGGGATCCTGTCACCGTCCGGGCTGCGGTGGAGCAGGTCGTGGGCGTCCGCCCCGCACATCTTGGACGCGGGCCGGTCCAGCAGCCGCTCGGCGGCCCGGTTGACCGCGACGATCCGTCCGTCCGTGTCGATCACGAGCAGGGCGGTGCCCAGCTGCTCGGCGACCCGCCGCCAGAAGTCCCCTTCCGCGGCCCACCGCCGTCCCGCGTCCCGCGCACCGTTCGCCACGTCGCCCCTCCAGTCAAGGCACCAGTGCTCCGATCGTCCCGGGGCCCCGGGCCGGCCGCATCGCCGACACACGACGGCTGCCCCGGCACGGCCCCGGAAACCCCCGGATATGTGTTCGCCGCGGCAACTATCCGAGGGGCGCGACTAGAGTTCAGGTGCGGGGGAACCGGATTCCCTGCGGCGGTCCGTGTCCCCAGCGGTCCGCAGGAAGGTATGCATGCCCCCGGAGAGCAGGCTGAGCGCCGAAGGTCGGCCGCAGGCCGCCGACCGGCTCGACGACGACCAGTACCCGGCGTACACCATGGGCAGGGCCGCCGAGCTGATCGGTGCCACACCGGGATTCCTCCGTTCCCTCGGTGAGGCCGGACTGATCAGCCCGACGCGTTCGGAAGGCGGGCACCGCCGGTACTCGCGCCAGCAACTGCGCCGCGCCGCCCGCGCCCGCGAGCTGGTCGACCAGGGCACTCCCATCGAGGCCGCCTGCCGCATCGTCGTCCTCGAGGACGACCTGGACGCGGCGCTGCGCATGAACGAGGAACTCCGCCGCGAGGCCGGGCGGGTGCCCGGCGTGAACGGAGACCGGCGCGGCGAGTGAAAACCTGATCTCGGCGAAACAGATATTCGCCGAACGCCGGGAAAAATGTCCTACAGGGAAATCGACGCCCTTTTGTCGGCGATTTCGTTCCCTGGCCGTCGATTCATTTCATGCTAGGCTGGACATCAGTTGCAGTTGTGGTTGCCATTTGTGTTACCGGTTTTCCGGGCAGGTGATCATCGCAGCGATGGGAAGACCCGCACGGTGCGGGTCTCCAGCACTGCCTAGGAGTAAAAGACATGGCTTCCGGTACCGTGAAGTGGTTCAACGCCGAAAAGGGCTTCGGTTTCATCGCGCAGGACGGCGGCGGCGCCGACGTCTTCGCCCACTACTCGAACATCGCCACCCAGGGCTTCCGCGAGCTCCAGGAAGGCCAGCGGGTGAACTTCGACGTCACGCAGGGCCAGAAGGGCCCGCAGGCGGAGAACATCGTTCCCGCGTAACTCGCGCGAACGAACGTATTGAGGGCCCGCACCGCAAGGTGCGGGCCCTCTGCGTGTGTCGCCAGTCAGTCACCAGCCGGTCGCCAGCAGGTGGTTGAGGAGCAGGGCCAGTGCCGCCTGCGCCGTCAGCCACCCGCGCGGGCGGCCGAGGAACGCGCAGGCCGGCAGGAGCCACAGGGCGAAGGGCAGCCAGATGCGCTCCGTCTCCGCCTTGCTCATGCCGGACAGGTCGGCGGCCAGCAGGGCGAACAGCGCGGCGGCAACGAGGAACGCGAGCCGGATGCCCCCGGTGTCCTCGACACCCCCGCTGTCCCCGCTGTCCCCGCTGTCCCCGCTGTCCCCGCTGTCCCCGGTGGCCGCCGGGCCGCCGCGCCCCCGCGCCCACAGCCGCCCGATCGTCCGCCGCAGCCCCGCCGCCGTCGCCAGGCCCGTGATGAGCACCGTGCAGGCGAGGTTCGCCCACACCCAGTAGCCGTACGGGCGGACGCCGCCCGCGCCCTCGTAGTACCGGGTGACCAGCAGGTGGTAAGCCTCCCACCAGTCGAACCCGGCCACGGTGAACGCCACCGGCACGACCGCGAAACCGGCCAGCAGCGGCACGAGCAGCACGGGACGCTCCCGGACCCGGCGCCTGCCCAGCAGCAGCACCGCCGCGGCGATCACCGCGAAGAGCGTGAGCCCGTAGGAGAGATAGCAGGCCAGGCCGAACAGCAGGCCCGAACCGGCCGCCCACCACAGCGAGCGCCCGGTGACCGCCAGGGCCAGCAGCGCCACCGCCCACGCGGCGACCGCCGCGAAGTACGCGTCGGCCGACGTGCCCAGCCACACCGCCGCCGGGGCCAGGACCAGGAAGGGCGCCGCCCGCCGGGCGAGCCGCTCGCCGGCCAGTGCCCGCACCGCCACCAGGACCGCCACGCACGCCGTCGCGCCCACCGTGATGGTCCAGGCCCCGGCCCAGCCCCCGCCGCCGAGCCCGACGCGGTCGAGCAGCACGTAGGTGAGCGTGGCCGCCGGAGGGTGACCGGCGACGTGGGCGGGCCAGTTGTCGGGGGAGTGGAGCAGGATGTGCCCGGTGAAGTCGCGCAGGGTCGCCGGGATGTCGTGCCAGCGGCCGATGACCGAGAGGTACTCCTGACGGGTGGTGAGCCGCCCGGCGACGCCCCGGTGCCAGCCGTCGACGAGGGCCAGCGACCAGATCCAGGCCATCGCCGTACCCCAGGCCGCGCAGAGCAGCGCGCGCCACGGCAGGCGGGCGGCGACGGCCGGGCCGTACGCCACGGCCGCGACCGCCACCAGGACGGCGGCCGGGGTGCCGGGGCCCAGGTGCGGGTCCCAGCGGCCGAGGAGCGGTGGCCAGCCGACGATCAGGTCCTCGTAGTCGAACACCGTGCGGCCGACCAGGACGGCGGCCGCCACGAGGAGCACGGCGGCCGCGGCGGCGCACAGGTCACCGAGGGCGGGACCGGAGGAGCGGGCAGGGCGGGCGGCGCGGGCAGGGCGGACAGGTCGGTCGGGGCGGGGGCTGGTCACCCCGGCACCGTAGGCCGGGAGATCGCGCTCGGGGCGGTGCGCGCGGCCGACGTCAGCGTTTCGTCATGGGTCGCGACCGCTTTCCCGGGCCGGTCGCGGCCTACGGTCGGGACATGCGCGACCTCGCCCCACGGCTTCCGTCCTCGCCGGGTTTCTGGCGCAGCCCCCTGCGCGGCCCCTGGTTCACCTCGGTGCTCGGCCTCGTCCTGCTCGTCGGCATCACCGTGCTGTTCCTGACCGGTCTGCTGTCGTACGCCGCCTACAACCCGGACCTGTCCCCGGTCAACGACAAGACCCCGGACAAGGGGCTCCTCGGCTTCTACCTCTTCGCCTGGCCGACCGGCCCCTCCTGGCTGTACCGCCTCACCCAGGGCGTCCACGTCACCCTCGGCCTCACCCTGATCCCGGTGCTGCTGGCCAAGCTGTGGTCGGTGGTGCCGAAGCTGTTCGCGCTGCCACCGGCGCGTTCGCTCGCCCACGCGCTGGAGCGTGTCTCGCTGCTCCTGCTGGTCGGCGGCGCGCTGTTCGAGTTCGTCACCGGTGTGCTCAACATCCAGCTGGAGTACCTCTTCCCCGGCTCCTTCTACCCGCTGCACTTCTACGGCGCGTGGGTCTTCTTCGCCGCGTTCGTCGCGCACGCCGCGCTGAAGGTGCCGGCCGCGATGCGCAACGTACGGCGGATGCGCGCCGGGGCCGGGGAGGAGCGGGACGGCCTGGTCACGCCGCGGCCCGACGCTCCGACCGTGTCGCGGCGCGGGGCGCTGTGGACGGTGGGCGGGGGGTCGCTGCTGCTGTTCGCCACCGGTGCCGGGCGCTCCTTCGACGGACCACTGCGGGCGACGGCTCTGCTCGCGCCGCACGGCGGGGCCGAACCGGGGAGCGGTCCGAACGGCTTCCAGGTCAACAAGACGGCCGCGTACGCCGGCGTCGACGCGGCCGAGACGAGCGAGGAGGCGTGGCGGCTGGTCGTCGTGGGACGCACCACGACGGTCCGCCTCGCCCGCGCCGACCTGCTGCGACTGCCGCTGCACAGTGCCGCGTCGCCCATCGCCTGCGTCGAGGGCTGGTCGACCTCCGACCAGCATTGGCGGGGGGTGCGGCTGCGGGACCTCGCCGCGTTGGTGGGCTTCGACGGCGACCCGCCGGACGTGCTCGTCGAGTCCCTCCAGCGGCGCGGCGCCTTCCGGCGCGGGGCCCTGCGCGCCAATCAGGTGGCCGACCCGCGCTCCCTGCTCGCCCTGTCCGTCAACGGTGCGGCGCTGAGCCCGGATCACGGCTACCCGGCCCGGATCATCGTGCCCGCCGCGCCGGGCGTGCTGAACACCAAGTGGGTGGCCCGGATGACGTTCGGAGACCTGGGATGAACCTCGTGCACAGGCTGCGGCGGTCAATGCGGTCAATGCGGCCAGCGCGGCCCGTGATCGGCAGTCCCTTCCAACTGCTCCTGCTCGCGTGCTCGTTCGCGCTCGCGGGCTATGCGGGGGTGCGGCTGCTCGCCGGTGACTGGCTGGGGGTGGCGCTGTGGTTCGTGGGGGCGGCGCTGCTGCACGACCTGGTGCTGCTGCCGCTGTACGCGGTGGCCGACCGGGCGCTCGTACGCGGACTCGGGGCGGTGCGCCACCGTGCGTGGGCGCCGTACGTGCGGATCCCGGCCGCCTTCTCGGGGCTGCTCCTGCTGGTCTGGTTCCCGCTGATCAGCGGCCGGGTGGACGCGCGTTACCGGTCGGTGGCCGCGCTGTCGGCGGACGGGTTCCTCGCCCGCTGGCTGCTGATCACGGCCGCGCTGTTCGGCGGCTCGGCGCTGCTGCTCGCGCTGCGGCAGCTGCGGCCGCCGCCGCTGCGCAGGGCGACGAAGCGGCGCTCCCCCGACGTCCACTGACGGGCGGTCCGCCAGCCGGCGGCACCCGCGTGGCGGAGCAGGGCGCGGGTGCCGATCCGCGCCCACGGGAAGGGGCTGCCGGACGCGTGGGCGTCGGTGACGTCGACGACCTGTACGTGGGCGCGCTCGTCGACGTCGACCGGGGCCGTCTCGGCGATCAGCAGACCGCCGGGTGCGAGCAGGGCGGCGACGCGGGCGAGCAGGGCACGGGGGTCGCCGCCGATGCCGACGTTGCCGTCCATGAGGAGCACGGTGTCCCAGCGTCCCTCGCCGGGCAGCGGCTCGAAGACCGAGCGCCGCAGCGACTGCCCGCCGAGCCGTACGGTGCGGGTCACGGCGGCCTCGCTGACGTCGATGCCGAGGACGGCCCGGCCCCGGGCGGCGAGTTCGACCACCAGCCGGCCCGGTCCGCAGCCCACGTCGAGCACGGCGCCCTCGCACCGGTCGAGGACCTCCCGGTCGACCGCGTCGGCCCGCGCGCACCAGCGCTCCACGTCCAGCGGCAGCAGCCATCCGTCGGTACGGCGCAGGAACAGCGGCCCGTGCCCCGACCGCAGGGCGTCGGCGTAGGGGTCGGAGGCCTCCCAGGCCCGGGCGACGAGGGGAGGGGACGCCCGTACGGTGTCCGGGCGCGCGCTTCCCGGGCTGCGCGCGGCGCCGTTCACCGGTGCGCCCGGTGGTCCGCGACCGGGGCGCACGCGCCCAGCCGGGCGGCGAAGCGGCCGTGCGGGGCCAGGGCGGCGACGGCGTGGGCGTCCGCGGCCGTGTCGACGTCGCGCAGGCGCGGCAGATCGCGTACCCGAAGCCCCGCCAGCAGGAGCCGCTCGCGCTGCACGGCCCCCGTCACCGGCGTCGACATGGGCACGCCCCGCAGCAGGGCGGGTTCGGGGCGGGCCAGGCCCAGGGCCCAGAAGCCGCCGTCCTCGGCCGGACCGAAGTACGCGTCGCAGTCGGAGAAGTCCACGTCGAGCAGGCGCGGCGTCACCTGCGGGGTGTCCATGCCGATCAGCAGGGCCGGGCCCGCGCAGCCCGCGAAGGCGTCCGCGAGCCGTGCGTCGAGACCGCCCGCACACTGCGGGACGACCTCGAAGCCGGGCGGCAGCCAGGGGCCGGGGGCGCCGTCGAGGACCAGGACCCGGCGCCGCGCGGGCGTCGCGGCCACCGCCGTCAGGGTGTCGGCAAGGGCCGCCTCGGCCAGCGCGGCCGCCTCGGCGGGGGTGAAGGGCGGGGTGAGCCGGGTCTTGACCCGGCCGGGGCGCGGCTCCTTGGCGATGACGAGAAGGGTGGTCGTGGCGGTCACTTCGCGCTCCCTTCGCGGACCGGGTGAGTCGCCGGTGCCTCGGCCAGGACGCGGCGCATGTCCCGTACCGCGTGCCAGGTGCCGCGCCAGGTCCCGGTCACCTTCGAGGCGCCGGTGCGGGGCAGGTAGGGCACGTCGTGCTCGGTGACCCGCCAGCCCGCGTCGGCGGCCCGCACCACCATCTGGAGCGGGTAGCCGCTGCGCCGGTCGGTGAGGCCGAGGGCGAGCAGCCGTTCGCGGCGGGCGGCACGCAGCGGGCCGAGGTCGTGCAGCCGCAGGCCGGTGCGCCGGCGCAGCATCCGGGCGAGGGCGACGTTGCCCGCGCGGGCGTGCGCGGGCCACGCGCCCCTGGACCGCGGTCGTCTGCGGCCGAGCACCAGGTCGGCCGTGCCGGCCCGGATCTCCTGTACGAAGGGCGTCAGCAGGGCCGGGTCGAGGGAGGCGTCGCAGTCGCAGAAGCAGACGACGTCGGCGGTCGCGGCGCTCAGCCCGGCGTGGCAGGCGGCGCCGAAACCGCGGCGCGGCTCGGTCACGACCGTGGCGCCGAGCGAGCGGGCGAGGTCCGCCGAGCCGTCGGTGGAGCCGTTGTCGACGACGAGCGCACGCCAGCCGGCCGGGATGCGGGCCAGGACCCAGGGGAGGGCCCCGGCCTCGTTCAGGCAGGGCAGTACGACGTCGACGCCGACGTCCGGAGCGGGCGAGGTGGTCACGGCCTCACCCTACGAACCGGAACCGGGCGAATCGGACTCCCACTCCTTACGAAACACGGACGTCGCGGCCCCGTCGGCGCCCGGGAGGGACGCGGGCGCGGGCGCGGTGCGAGGCTGGGCGCATGCAGCAGCCCTTCGAGTCCGCTTCCGCGAACGCGTCCCCGGTCGGGCCACCGGAGGAGCCCGCGGCCGCCCCCGCCCGGATCCTCGTCGTCGACGACGACCCCACCGTCGCGGAGGTCGTGGCCGGATACCTGGACCGGGCCGGCCACCTCGTCGACCGGGCCGACGACGGTCCGGCCGCGCTCGCCCGGGCCGCCGCGCACCGGCCGGACCTGGTGGTGCTGGACCTGATGCTGCCCGGCATGGACGGCCTCGAGGTGTGCCGGCGGCTGCGCGGCGCCGGGCCCGTGCCGGTCATCATGCTGACCGCCCGGGGCGACGAGGACGACCGCGTCCTCGGCCTGGAGGTCGGCGCGGACGACTACGTGACCAAGCCGTTCAGCCCGCGGGAGCTGGTGCTGCGGGTGGAGTCGGTCCTGCGCCGCACCCGGCCCGCCGACCGGCCGGGCCCGCCGTCCGCGGCCGGGCTGACCATCGACCCCGCCGCCCGCCGGGCCACCAAGGACGGCGGCGAACTGGCCCTGACCCTGCGCGAGTTCGACCTCCTCGCCTTCTTCCTGCGGTACCCGGGGCGGGCGTTCGCCCGGGAGGAGCTGATGCGCGAGGTGTGGGGCTGGGACTTCGGCGACCTGTCCACCGTCACCGTCCATGTGCGGCGGCTGCGCGGCAAGGTCGAGGACGATCCGGCTCGGCCCCGGCTGATCCAGACCGTGTGGGGCGTGGGCTACCGCTTCGACCCGGCCGGCCGGGAGGCGGACTGACCGTGCACGCCACCCTCCTCATCGCCCTGTACGCCTTCGCCGGTGCCGCCGCCACCGGACTGGCCGGCGCGGCCGTGCTGCGGCTGATCCGGCGGCGTTCGCTGACCGCGTCGCTCGCGGTGGTCGCGGCGGTCGCCGTCCTCGCGATGCTCGCGGGCACGCTCGCGGTCGCCTGGGCGATGTTCCTGTCCCCGCACGACCTGTCCGTCGTCACGACCGTCGTGGCGATGGCGGCCGTGGTCTCCCTGGCCACCGCGCTGCTGCTGGGCCGCTGGGTGGTCGCCCGGAGCCGTGAACTGACCGCCGCGGCACGGTCGTTCGGCGACGGCGGCGACTACGCGGCGCCGACCACCCCGGCGACCGCCGAACTGGCCGCGCTCAGCCGCGAGCTGGCCGCCACCAGCGCCCGGCTCGCCCAGTCCCGGGAGCGGGAGCGCGCCCTGGAGACCTCCCGGCGCGAACTGGTCGCCTGGATCTCGCACGACCTGCGCACCCCGCTGGCCGGCCTGCGCGCCATGTCCGAGGCGCTGGAGGACAAGGTCGCCGCCGACCCCGACCGCTACCTCCGCCAGATCCGCACCGAGGTGGAACGCCTCAACGACATGGTCGGCGACCTCTTCGAACTCTCCCGCATCCACGCCGGCACGCTCGCCCTCGCCCCGGCCCGGATCTCCCTCTACGACCTGGTCGGCGACGCCCTCGCGGGCGCGGACCCGCTCGCGCGCGAACAGGGCGTACGGCTGGTCGGCGACGCGGTGGCGGCCGTGCCGGTCGAGGTCGACGGCAAGGAGATGAGCCGGGTCCTCGGCAACCTCCTGGTCAACGCCATCCGCCGGACCCCCGCCGACGGCACGGTCGCGGTCGCCGCCGAGCGGTCGGGCCAGGGCGTGGTGGTCTCCGTGTCCGACGGCTGCGGCGGCATCCCCGAGGAGGACCTGCCGCGCGTGTTCGACACCGGGTGGCGCGGCACCCACGCCCGTACGCCCCCGGCCGGCGCGGGCCTCGGCCTCGCCATCGTCCGCGGCATCGTCGAGGCCCACCGCGGCCGCGCCACGGTCCACAACATCCCCGGCGGCTGCCGCTTCGAGGTCACCCTGCCCCTGGCGGACGCCTGACCCGCCGGCCTGCGTGCCCGGATCCCGTCGGCGTGGTCCGGGCGCCACGGCCCTGGTCGCACCGCCCTGCCTCGACGCCCGGCCTGTTCGCCACCGGTTCTGGGCTGCGTCGGTGTGTGGCTGGGCGGGACGACTGCGGTCGCAGCGCCCTGTCCCGGCGCCTGAACGGCCGCCACGGGTTTTGGGGGTGCGTCGGCGTGGTCCGGGCGGTACGGGTTCGGTCGCGCCGCCCTCCTCCGGAGCGTGTCCCTCCCGCACCACCGGTTCTGGGCTGCGTCGGTGTGTGGCTGGGCGGGACGACTGCGGTCGCAGCGCCCTGTCCCGGCGTCTGAACGGCCGCCACGGGTTTTGGGGGTGCGTCGGCGTGGTCCGGGCGATACGGGTTCGGTCGCGCCGCCCTCCTCCGGAGCGCGTCCCTCCCGCACCACCGGGTCTCGGGGCACGCTGGTGCGGGCCGTGCCGCAGCCACCGGCCGCCCCGCGCCGGGGGCGCGTAGCGGCCGGCGGGGGACGGGGCGCACGGCGGAGTCGGGATGTGGGTGGTCCGCCGGTCGGTGGGTGTCGGTGGTGGGGGACGGGTTCAGTCGCCCCGCAGGCCCGCTCGTGCGAACTCCCGCATGCCCTCGGCGAATCCCACGCGTGGCCGCCAGCCCAGGGCGTCCCGCAGGCGTGCCGAGTCGGCGGTGATGTGGCGTACGTCGCCGAGGCGGTACTCGCCGGTGACGACGGGCTCGGGCCCGCCGTAGGCGGCGGCCAGGGCGGTGGCCATCTCGCCCACCGTGTGCGGCTCGCCGCTGCCGGTGTTGTAAGCGGTGAGGGTGCCGTCCGGCGGCCGGGCCTCCAGGGCCGCGACGTTCGCCGCGGCCACGTCCCGCACGTGCACGAAGTCCCGGCGCTGACGGCCGTCCTCGAAGACGCGCGGGGCCTCGCCGCGGGCGAGCGCGGAGCGGAAGAAGGAGGCGACGCCGGCGTACGGGGTGTCGCGGGGCATCCGGGGGCCGTACACGTTGTGGTAGCGCAGCGACACCGCCGTCGCGCCACTCGCCCGGGCCCAGGCGGCGGCCAGGTGCTCCTGGGCGAGCTTGGTGGTGGCGTACACGTTGCGCGGGTCGGCCGGGGCGTCCTCGCCGACCAGCCCCGGGGACAGGTCCGCGCCGCACCGGGGGCACGTGGGCTCGAACCGGCCCGCGTCCAGGTCGGCGACGGCACGCGGCCCCGGCCGCACCACCCCGTGCCGGGGGCACACGTACCGCCCCTCCCCGTACACGACCATCGACCCGGCGAGCACGAGCCGCCGCACGCCCGCCCCGGCCATGGCGGCGAGCAGCACGGCGGTGCCCAGGTCGTTGCGCGAGACGTACTCCGCCGCGTCGGCGAACCCGTCGCCGAGCCCGACCATCGCCGCCTGGTGGCACACGGCGTCCACGCCGGCCAGCGCCCGGGCGACGGCCGCCGGGTCGCGCACGTCGGCGCCGGGGTCCTCGCGGACGTCGTAGCAGACGGGCTCGTGCCCGTGCTCCCGCAGGGCCTCCACGACATGGGACCCGATGAATCCGGCACCGCCGGTGACCAGTACGCGCATACGCCCACGCTAGGCCCGCGGGGGCGCCAGGCCGGGCGCGCCGACCGGCACGTCACGGGTCCGTAAGGAGCGGAGCCGACGTGACCGACAGTGACTTTGCCGGCTCTTTACAACCCGCCCCTCCCCCGCCTCGTCTCTCCGTCCGATCCGCAGCACACACGCGGTGCGCATCCGCACCGCCGACGAGAGAGAGCGACCCGATGCGCCGAACCATCCTCAGTGCCGTGGCCCTGGCCTGCACCGCCGTACTGGCGGGCACCGCGCCCGCGTTCGCCGACGACCCCTCCCCGGTCCCCTCCGCCCCCGCCGAGAGCGCCCCGAGCCCCGGCACCGGACCGGCCGAGGCCGCCACGCCGTCCCCCAGTGCCCCGGCGGGCGAGCCCACCCGGGCCCCGGCCCCCGCGCCGGCCGACGGCCAGGTCTCCGTCGTACCGGAGGGCGCGGCCGACACCGGTGTGGCGGCGCCCTCCGACACCACGGGAACCGACGAGGGGCTCATCGGCGCGGGCGCCGGCGGGGTGCTCCTGGCGGGCGGCGCGGTCCTGTTCGTCGTACGCCGTCGACGGGCGGCGACCGGGGCATGATCCCGCGCCCCGGGCACGCTCTCGCCACCGTCGCGCTGGCCGCGCTGCTCGTGGGCTGCGGCGGCGGCCAGGGGGACGACGACACCGCCCCCGCGCGCTCCGCGACCACGGCACCGCCCGCGAACGCCCCGGCGAAGTCGGCGCGGCCCCTGGCGCGTTCGGTCCCGGTGGGCCTGCGCATCCCCGCCATCGACGTCGACACCCCCGTGATGGGGCTGGGGTTGGCGTCGGACGGCACGGTGGAGGTCCCGCCCGTCACGGACGACGACCGCGCCGGCTGGTACCGCCACTCACCGACCCCGGGGCAGGTGGGACCGTCGGTGATCCTCGGCCACGTCACCGTGGGCACGTACGGGGACGGCGTCTTCCGCGACCTCGCGCGGCTGCACCGGGGTGACCGGATCGACACCCGCCTGGAGAACGGCACGGCAGCGGAGTTCACGGTCACCGCCGTACGGACGGTGGACAAGGCCGACTTCCCGACGGACGACGTCTACGGGGACGTGGCGGGGCCGGAGTTGCGGCTCATCACCTGCGGCGGTCCGAAGGCGGGCGAGGAGTACCGGGACAACGTGATCGTCTTCGCCGAGCTGAACACGACGCGCCCCGCGGCCTCCTGACCGACCGTGCGTATTGCCTACCCTCACGACCATGGAGAGCGTTGAAACGGTCCCGTGACAGGGCGGCGTCCGAGCTGTTCGCCGCCCTGTATCCGCGCCTCGCCGGCTGGTGCCGCCGGCTCGTCGACGACGACGAGACGGCCCACGAGATCGCCTCCGAGGCGTTCACCCGGCTCTGGGCCCGCTGGACGTCCGTGGAGGAGCCCCGCGGCTTCCTCTACGTCACGGCCGCCAACCTGGTCCGGGACCACTGGCGCAAACTGGAGCGCGAGCGCCGGGCGGTGCGCCGGGTCACCGCCGAGGTCGCCGTGCGCCCGCACCCGGAACAGGCCGACCCCTCGGTGCGGCTGCTCGTACAGTCCCTGCCGGAGCGGCTGCGCGTGCCGATCCTTCTCCACTACTACGCCGACATGCCGATCCGGGAGGTGTCCGTGCTGACCGGACGCAAGGAAGGAACCGTCAAGGCCGACCTGCACGCGGCCCGCGAACTGCTCCGCGTCCATCTGAGGAGAAGCCTTGACCACACGCCTTGAGGACGAGATGGACGAGCCGGGGTTCGAGCGGGACGACGACGATCCGCTGCTGGTCGTACTGCGTCCGGGCGCCGACTTCCTGGGCCCGCCCCCGGGCCGCTACGAGGCGATCCGCCGGGCGGCGTCCCGCCGGCGTCTCGTGCGCGCCGCCGCCGGTGCCGCCGCGACCGCTGCCGCCGCCGCCCTGATCGCGCTGCCGCTGAACTGGTCGGCCCCCGCGGCCCCCACCCGTCCGACCGCGCCGCTGGCCCCGGCCCCCGCCGACCCGACGCCGGAGCTCTCACCCAGTCCGGCCCCGCCCCAGGACTCCCCACGGGCCCCCGCCCCGAGCTCCGGCCCGCCGTCCCCGACCGCCGCCACGCCCTCGCCGTCCGAACCCGCCGGACCCTCCGAGCCCTCCACGGAGCCGAGGACCCCGCCCGTCGGCCGGGCGCCGTCGAACGCGCCCGGACGGCAGGCGTCGTCCGGCCCCGGCGCCGTACCGACGCCCTCTGAGGACGACGGCGCGGCTGCTACAACGGGGCGATGATCTATCACGTGGTGCCGCTCGCCGAGTGGAACGCCGACCCGGGCCGCCCGTACGCCCCCGCCTCGCTCACCGAGGACGGGTTCGTCCACTGCTCGCCCGACGAGGAGACGACCCTCGCCGTCGTCAACGCGTTCTACCGCGGCGTGCCCCGGCCGCTGGTGGCGCTGCTCCTCGACGAGGAACGGCTCACCGCGAGGTGTGTCCGGGAGGCGGCCGACCCCGCCCCGCCGCCCGGGGTGCCCGAAGGCACGCTGTTCCCCCACGTGCTCGGCCCTCTCGACCGCGCGGCCGTCCAGCGTGTGCTGGAGGTCCGCTGGGACGACGAGGGCCGGGCCGCGGGACTGTTCTGACCTCAGAACTCCTGGGGCGCGGTGCCGCCGAGCAGCGTGGACGTGGACTCGGCCGGCGCGCCGAGCAGCGTGGACTCGGCCGACGAGGCGCCGCCGAGCAGCGCGGACGCCGTCTCGACCGGCGTGGTCGCGGGCGCCGGGGCGGGCACGGCCCCGGGAGCGGGGTGGCACGTGAAGCCCAGACGGGCCATCGCCCGGGTCACCTCGCCGCTGGAGAAGTCGCGGCGGTCCTGCCGGGTGACGACCTCGCCCACCTGCTTGACGGGGTAGCGGCGGCGCCCGATCGTCACCGACTCACCGGTGACGGTTTCGGGCGTCACGCCCTTCATCGAATCCAGCACCCCGCCCTTGGTGAGGTCGAACGGGTACCGGGCGATGACACAGCGCATGATGCCTCCACAAGGGGGAGATGGGGCGGGTGGGTTCTACCGTTCGCCGGAGTCGGTCGGCTGGGACGGATAGGACGGGTAGGACGGGTAGGACGGGTGGGGCAGGTGGGGCAGGTGGTGGGCGGCTGCTCCTAGGCCGCCGAGCCGCCGGCGGACTGCCGGCGCGGCCTGCGGCGCGGGGCCTCGCCGGCGGGCCGTCCCTGGACGGCGCGGCCCTGACCGGTGCGGGGCTGTGCGGCGGTGCGGCTCTGGGCGGCGGCGCCCTGTCCGCCGCGCCCCTGGGCCGAGCGGCCGCGGCGGCCGCGGGACGAGGAGCCCGCCCCGGACGCGGCGCGCCGGGGGCGCTCCACGACCGGTACGGCGATGACGACGGGCACACCCGAGGGGGCCTGCGCACCGGTGATGCGGGACAGCTCGGCCTCGCCCGAGCGGACCGGCGTGACCTGCGGGTTGATACCGGCCAGGGACATCAGCCGGGTCATCTCACGCCGCTGATCCGGCGTCACCAGGGTGACGACGCTGCCGGACTCGCCGGCCCGGGCGGTGCGGCCACCGCGGTGCAGGTAGTCCTTGTGGTCGCCGGGCGGGTCCACGTTGACGACCAGGTCGAGGTTGTCGACGTGGATGCCGCGGGCCGCGACGTTGGTCGCCACCAGGGCCGTCACGTGCCCGTCCTTGAACTGGGCGAGGGTCCGGGTGCGCTGCGGCTGGGACTTGCCGCCGTGCAGGCCGGCGGCGCGCACCCCGCTCTTCAGCAGGTGCTTCACCAGCCGGTCCACCCGGTGCTTGGTGTCGAGGAACATGATCACCCGGCCCTCGCGGGCGGCGATCTCGACGGTCGTGCGCTGCTTGTCCTCCTCGTGCACGTGCAGCACGTGGTGTTCCATCGTGGTGACGGCACCGGCCGAGGGGTCGACGGAGTGGACCACCGGGTCCGTCAGGTAGCGGCGGACCAGCCGGTCGACGTTGCGGTCCAGGGTGGCGGAGAACAGCATCCGCTGGCCCTCGGGGCGCACTTGGTCGAGCAGCGCGGTGACCTGGGGCATGAAGCCCATGTCGGTCATCTGGTCGGCCTCGTCCAGGACGGTGATGGTGACGTCGCCGAGGTGGCAGTCGCCCCGGTCGATGAGGTCCTTGAGCCGTCCGGGCGTCGCGACGACCAGCTCCGCGCCGGAGCGCAGCGCGCCGGCCTGCCGGCCGATGGACATGCCGCCGACCACGGTGGCCGAGCGCAGGCCCACGGCGCGGGCGTACGGGGTGAGCGCGTCGGTGACCTGCTGGGCCAGCTCACGGGTGGGTACGAGGACCAGGGAGAGCGGGCGTCGCGGCTCGGCGCGCCTGCCGGCCGTGCGGGCCAGCAGGGCGAGGCCGAAGGCGAGGGTCTTGCCCGAACCGGTGCGGCCGCGGCCGAGCACGTCGCGGCCGGCCAGGGAGTTCGGCAGGGTCGCCGCCTGGATCGGGAACGGCACGGTCACGCCCTCGGTGCCGAGGGCGGCCAGCAGGCGGTCCGGCATGTCGAGTTCGGCGAACGTCTCGACGGCGGGCAGCGCCGGTGTGACCGTCTTCGGCAGCGCGAACTCGCCCTGGGGGGCGGCGGCCGGCCTGCGGCCGGAGCTCTGGGAGCGGCCGGTCGCCTTCGAGCGACGGGGGGCTTCGCCGGAGCGCCGGCGGTCGTTGGTGCGTGCGCGGTTCATGGGGAACCTTCCTTGATACGGCACGTAGCAAGGGAGACCCGCAGCGGAAGAGCGGCGCAGGGAATCGCAAGAACGAGCCGGCCCCGGTCGATTTCGGCGCGGTGGGCCGAGTGGACCGGGAGAATTGATGAAAGCGGGGAAACTGAATGAGCGGGGGGAAATCCGTGCCCCCGCGGGGCGTCGTGCGCCCGGAAACGCGGCGAGCTGGGGCCCGCACCCCAAGGTGCGGGCCCCAGCTGCGAAGTATGCGTGAGCGTCAGGCGGGAACGATGTTCTCGGCCGTCGGGCCCTTCTGGCCCTGCGCGATGTCGAACGTCACCTTCTGACCCTCGAGCAGCTCGCGGAAGCCCTGGGCGTTGATGTTCGAGTAGTGGGCGAAGACGTCGGGGCCGCCGCCGTCCTGCTCGATGAAGCCGAAGCCCTTTTCGGCGTTGAACCACTTCACGGTGCCGGAAGCCATGTTTTCTCCTTCGGTACGGTGCTCGGAGTTCACCCTGTGTGCACTCCGGTCGCCGTGATGATCACCCCGTCGGAAAAACCTTCAGGCAACCACAACTGCAACTTCCATCGACAGTAGCACGCCGTGATCGGCCGGGAGCCGGCGATAATCCTGCCCCGATCGGCCCGCCGGGGAATATTCCCCGGGCGTCCGGGCGGTTTCTCCCGCCATGGGGGCAGATATTGGCCCGCCGGGACGGCAGTCTTGCGCCCGCTGCTCCCGCCCGCAGGGCCGTGACCTCCTGTGATGTACCGCCGTGGGCTCGGCGGGAGCTCGTCCGGACGCCAAAGCGACAAAAGCGGCGAGAGCTGTGTACCGAGACAAAGGACACGCCGCTTCAGGCCCGGAGATAGGCCAGTACCGCCAGGACCCGGCGGTGGTCGTCGGGCGCCGCGGGCGGCAGGTCGAGCTTCTGCAGGATGCCCGCGATGTGCTTGGCGACGGCGGCCTCGGTGACGACGAGACGGCGGGCGACGGCCGCGTTGGACCGCCCCTCGGCCATCAGCGCGAGCACCTCGTGCTCACGCGGGGTGAGCCGCTCGAGCGGATCCCTGCGACGGGCGAGCAACTGGCGTACGACGTCGGGGTCGACGACCGTCGCACCGGCGGCGACACGGGTGACGGCATCGGCGAACTCCTCGACGTCACCGATGCGTTCCTTGAGCAGGTAGCCGGTGCCGGCCCGGCCGCGCCGGTCGTCGAGGAGTTCGTCGGCGAAGGTCTGCTCGACGTACTGACTGAGGACCAGGACCGCCAGCTCCGGCTGCTCGGCCTGGAGTCGGCGGGCCGTGCGCAGCCCTTCGTCACTCTGGCCGGGCGGCATCCGGACGTCGGTGATCACCAGGTCCGGCCGGTGTTCCCGGGCGGCGGCGAGCAGCGCGGGGCCGTCGCCCACGGCGGCCAGGACCCGGTGGCCGAAGCGCCCGAGCAGATGGACGAGGCCTTCGCGCAGGAGGACCGCGTCCTCCGCGATCACGATGCGGAGGGACGGCCGCACGGGAGCTCCGCTCTCAGCAGGGTGGGCCCGCCGGGCGGGCTGGACAGGAACATTCTGCCGTCGGCGGCGGCGATCCGGTCGGCGAGACCGGTGAGTCCCGTACCGCGGGCGGGGTCGGCGCAGCCGGAGCCGTCGTCCTCGATGTCGAGGCGGAGTACGCCGTCGTGGCAGCGGGCGGTGACGCGGCAGCGGCCGGCACCGCTGTGCCGGGCGATGTTGGTGAGCGCCTCGGCGGTCACGAAGTACGCCGTCTGCTCGACGGCGGCCGGCAGCCGGCCGGGGAGTTCGAGGTCGAGGTCGGCGGGGACCGGGCAGCGCCCCGCGATGTCCCGTACGGCGGCGGGCACGCCCCGCTCGGTGAGGATCTGCGGATGGATGCCGCGGATCAGCTCCCGCAGCTCGGTGAGTGCCTCCTTGGCCAGGGCGTGGGCCTCGCCGACCTCCTTCGCCGCGGCGCTGTCGGGCGGCAGGTCGAGGGAGGCGAGGCCCAGTTTCACGGTGAGGGCGACGAGGCGCTGCTGGGCGCCGTCGTGGAGGTCGCGTTCGATGCGGCGGCGCTCGGTCTCGAAGGCGTCGACGAGGCGGGCCCGGGAGCGGACCACCTCGCGCAGCTCACGGTCCTGGGGGAAGAGGACGGCGCGGGTCACGGCGGCCCGGACCCCGGCCCACACACCGATGGGATACGCGGCCACCGGCAGGAGCAGGGCGCCCGCGACCGGCCCGGCGACGCCCTGCCAGGCGGAGGCGGTGGGCTGGAGGGGGGTGAGGAGGAGGAAACCCGGGATGCCGAGCGACACCAGCGCCACGGCCAGGTCCGCCCAGCCCACGGCCAGGACGGACACGGCACCGTATCCGGCGGCCAGTGGCCCGCCTCGCGGCCCGGGCCGGGCACCGGCGTCGCCGCGGTCCACGAGAGTGAGGCGGCGCCGTTCCAGGGGCCCCGCGAGGGCGGCGGCGAAGACGAGGACGGCGGCCGCGCAGAGCACCTCGGCGAGCGTGCCGAAGGAGGCGGTCAGCAGCCCCGCGACACCGAGGTAGGTGAGGGTCGCGAACACCCCGCCGGACAGCAGGTGCCCCAGCGCCCGCCACGGCCAGGCGGTACGCAGAAAGCCCAGCGGGCTGCGGGTGAGGGCCTCCAGGACGGTTCGCGGGGTCACCCGGTCGACCGTAGCCGCGCGGGTCCGCCGGGTCGGTAGTGCCAGGTGGAGTGTGTCCTCTCGCCCAGGCACCAATGCGTCCGCCGGTACTCCTGCCGTTGCCTTGCACCATGACCACCACACAGACCACCGCCGCGGCCGTGCGGCCCGTCGAGCTGCGCGCGGTGACCAGACGCCACGGCACGGGGGAGCAGGCCGTCACCGCCCTCGACGGCGTGTCCACGTCCTTCGCCGCGGGCACGATGACGGCCGTCATGGGCCCCTCCGGCTCCGGCAAGTCCACCCTGCTGCACTGCGCGGCGGGCATCGACCGGCCGACCGCCGGGGAGGTGCTGATCGGCGGTACGGAACTGGGCGCGCTGGACGAGAACGCGCTGACGCTGCTGCGCCGGGAACGGGTGGGCTTCGTCTTCCAGGAGTTCAACCTGGTGTCCGCCCTGTCCGCCGCGCAGAACGTCGAACTGCCCCTGCGTCTGGCCGGCCGCCGTCCCGCTCCCGACGAGGTCGCGGCGGCGCTCACCGCCGTCGGGCTCGCGGACCGCGGCGCGCACCGGCCGAGCGAACTCTCCGGCGGCCAGCGGCAGCGCGTCGCGATCGCACGGGCGATGATCACCCGTCCCGCGGTCCTCTTCGCCGACGAGCCGACCGGCGCGCTGGACACCCGGGCCTCGCGCGCGGTGCTCGGGCTGCTGCGGGACCTGGTGGACGGCCGCGGCCAGACGGTCGTGATGGTGACGCACGACCCGGCCGCCGCCGCGCACGCGGACCGCGTGGTGCTGCTCGCGGACGGACGGCTCGTGGACGAACTGCCGGGCGCCGAGGGCGCCGAGGCGATCGCGGCGCGGACGGCCGCGCTGGAGGTGCGGCCGTGATCGGCCCGGCGACCGTGCGGGAGCGGTGGCCCTCCTTCCTGGGCTCCTTCGTGGCCGTGGCGCTGGGCGTCGCGGTGGTGGCCATGAGCGCGCTGGTCCTGCTGTCGGACGGCGCGCGGGTGCCGGACCGGCTGGCGGGCGCGCCGGTACTGGTGCAGAGCCCGGCGGGGACGCGGACCGACGGGGTGTTCGTGGAGAACCCGCCGTGGACACCGGAGCGTGCCGAGGGGCTGCGCCGCGAACTGGCCGGACTCCCCTCGGTCGCCGCCGCGGTGGCGGACCGCTCCTTCTACGCACAGGCGACGGGCACCGAGCAGCGCGAGGGGGAGCGGCAGGGCCACCCCTGGTCCGCGGCCGCGCTCGCCTCGTACGGCCTGAGCGCGGGCCGGGCACCGGCCGCCGCGGGCGAGATCGTGCTGGACGCGTCCCTCGGCCACGAGCCCGGCGAGAGGGTCACGGTGCTCACCGCGCGCGGACCGCGGGACTTCTCGGTGTCCGGGACGACGGACGGCCCCGGCTACTACGTCACCGACCGCCGGGCCGCCGAACTGGCCGGCGGGGTACGGACCATCGGGCTGCTCCTGGACCCCGGGGCCGACCCCGCCGGCGTCGAGGCCGCCGCGCGGCGCGTCGTCGGCGGCGACGGCACGGTCCTGGCCGGCGGGGCCCGGGACGCGCTGGCGCCCAAGCGGGACGAGACGACCCGCTGGATCGGCGGCCAGGTACTCACCGCGATGGCGCTGCTCTCCGCCTTCGTCACGGTGTTCGTCGTCTCCTCGACGTTCGCGTTCACGGTCGCGCAGCGCCGCCGCGAGTTCGGCCTGCTGCGCACCATCGGCGCCACGCCGCGGCAGGTGAAGCGGACGGTGTACGGCGAGGCGCTGACGGTGGGGGCCGTCGGCGCGGCGGTGGGAGCGCTGCTGGGGGTGGCGCTCGCCCCCGCCATGACCGGTCTGCTGATCGACGCGGGCTTCCAGCCGGCGGGCTTCGCCGTACGCCTGCGGTGGTGGGTGCCGGCCGCGGCCTTCGCGCTGGGCCCGGTGGTGGCGCTCCTCGGCGCCGGGGCGGCGTCGCGCCGGGCGTCCCGCGTCGGGCCGCTGGAGGCCATGCGGGACGCCGCGGTGGACAGCCGCCCGATGACGCGCCGCCGGTGGGGCACCGGCCTGGCGGCGACGGGCGTGGGCGCGGCCTGCTCGGTGGGCACGGCCTTCTCGGGCCCCGACGGCATGGTGCTGCTGGGCCTCGGCGCGGCGATGGGCCTGACGACCGGCCTGACCCTCCTCGTGCCGGCGCTGGTCGGGCCCGTGATCGGGCTGCTGACCCGCCCGCTGGCCCGTCGTCCCGGGGCGACGGCCGTACTCGTACGCGAGAACATGATCACCGCGGTGCGCCGCACCGCCGCCACCGTCGCCCCCGTGCTGGCGACCGTCGCCTTCGCCGTACTGATCACCAGCACCGTGCAGACCACCCAGAGCGCCGACACCGCCCGGCGGGCCGCGGCCGTACGGGCCGAGGCGGCCGTCGTACCGAGGGGAACCCCGGGTCTGTCGGACGCCGTTGCCGCCCGGGTCGAGGGCACGGCGCCGCTGTCCACGACCGTCTACGGCGGTGCCGGACGGGCGGCCCTGACGGCGGCCGGGGTGAGCGCGGACTTCGGCCGGGCGTACGCCGTGCCGGTGCCGAGCGGTGGCACGAGGGGCGACACGGTCGTCGTCACGGACGCGGTGGCCGCCGCGCACGGCTGGCGCGAGGGCGGCAGCGCCGAGGTGACCTTCGACGACGGCCGCACCCGGCGGCTGCGCGTGGCCGCCGTGATCGAGGACCAGGCGCTGCCGTACCAGGTCCTCCTCCCCCGCGACCTCGTGCGCGCCCACGATCCGTCCGCGCTGGCGGACGTCGTCTACCGGACCGGCCCCGCCCCGGCGCGGCTGCCGGACGGACTGGGTGCCGAGGAGGTCACGGTGGCGCGGTACGCGGCCGCGGACGACGCGGAGGACGACCGACTGGTCCGGCTCTTCACCCTGATCCTCGTCGCGGTGTCGGCGGGCTACACCGCGATCGCCGTCGCCGCCACCCTGCTGGCGGCGACCGCGGGCCGGGTACGGGACCTCCGGGTCCTGCGCCTGTCCGGTGCGACCCCGCGCCAGATCCTGCTCGCCCTCGCGGCCGAGACGTGCTGCGTGGTCGCCCTGGGCGCCGTGCTCGGCCTGGCGGTGGCCGCGCCGGCCCTGTTCGGCACGGTCCACGGCATGCGCCGGTCGCTGGGTCTGCCGGTGGAGTTGCGGGTCGCCTGGCCCTGGCTCGCGGGCACGGTGGTGGCCTGTCTGTTCCTGGCCGCGGCGGCCACGGTCCTGCCGGCCCGGTCCGCGCTGCGGCGTATGCGCCGGGCCTGACGGGCTCGCCGGGCTCGCCCGGGGCGCCCGGCCGCCGGGTCAGCCGAGGTCGGTGAGGTCCTCAGCGGTGAGGACGATCGACCCGGCGGCCGTGTTCTCCTCCATGCGCCGGGCCTGACGGGCTCGCCGGGCCCGACCGGAGCGCCCGGCCTGACTGGCCGGCACGGTGGTGGCCTGTCTGTTTCTGGCCGCGGCGGCCACGGTCCTGCCGGCCCGGTCCGCGCTGCGGCGTATGCGCCGGGCCTGACGGGCTCGCCGGGCTCGCCCGGGGCGCCCGGCCGCCGGGTCAGCCGAGGTCGGTGAGGTCCTCAGCGGTGAGGACGATCGACCCGGCGGCCGTGTTCTCCTCCAGGTGGGCGGGCGAGCCGGTGCCGGGGATGGCGAGGGTGACGGGGGAGGAGGCGAGCAGCCAGGCCAGGGCGATCTGCGGGACCGTGGCGCCGTGCCGGTCCGCGACCTTGGCGATACGGTCCCCGCTGAGGTCGCTCAGGCCGCCGCCCAGCGGGAAGAACGGCACGTAGGCGATGCCGGCCTCCTCGCACAGCTCCAGCACCTCCGTGTCGTCGCGGTTGTCGGTGTGGAAGTGGTTCTGGACGGCGGCGACGGGCGCGATCGCGCGCGCCTCGGCGAGGTGCCCGGCGTCCACGTGACTCAGGCCCAGGTGGCGGATCAGGCCCTCCTCGCGCAGCGCGGCCAGCGCCTCGAAGCGGGCGGCGACGGACTCGCCGTGCGGCGGCGGCTCCATTCCGCCGATGCGGAGGTAGACCAGGTCGAGGCGGTCGACGCCGAGGGTCTGGAGGTTCTCCTCGACCAGCGCCCGCAGCGCCGCCGGATCGGTGGTCGCCGCCAGGCCGCCGTCGGGGGTGCGCAGCGGGCCGACCTTGGTGGCGATCACCAGGTCGTCCGGGTAGGGGTGCAGGGCCTCGCGGATCAGGTCGTTGGCGCGGACGGAGCCGTCGTCGCTGGTGTAGAAGGCGGCGGTGTCGATGTGGTTGACGCCGAGTTCCACGGCACGGCGCAGTACGGCGCGGCCGGTCTCCGGGTCGCGGGCCGGGCCGAGGAAGCTGTTGGTGGGCAGGCGCATGGCTCCGAAGCCGAGCCGGCCGATGGTCAGGTCGCCGCCGAGGCGGAAGTCGTTGCTCATGCCGTCAGCCTGCGCGGGGGCGCCGCGGGCCGCGAGACCGTGGCAGCTTGCTGCCAGGAGCGAGGCCGGGGGGAATGTCGCGGCGGCGGGGACCAACAGGGCGGCAGGCGGCACAATCGGTGTATGGCAGAGAGCGTGACGATCCACGGTGACCTGGAGCTGATGGCCCGTGCCGGGCATCTCTTCTCCTCGGTGCGTGAGGAGTTCGTGTGCGCCGCCCGCGACCTCGACACCTGGCCCCGCCCCGCCGCCCGGCGGGTCGCCACGGCCCGGGTGCGGGAGAGCGGGACGCAGCGGGTCCGCAAGCTGCTCAGCCCGGCCGCGCTGGCCGACGAGGACGGCCGCGCGCACCTGAGCGAGCTGGCCGCCCGGGGCGCCCGGGTACGGATCGCCGCCGGCGCCCTCCCGCACGAGACGATCGTCATCGACCGGCGCTGCGCGATCCTCGCCGGAGCGGACTCGCCGGAGGGCCGTGCGTACACGGTGACCACCGCGCCCACCCTGGTCGGCGGCGTGTACGCCCTGTTCGAAGCGGCCTGGGAGGCGGCCGCCGACCTCGCGTCCTTCCTGCGGGGCGAGCAGCCCCACCTGGACGCCGGGAGCCGGACGGTGCTGCGGGCTCTGGGTTCGGGCGCCACCGACGAGGCCGCCGCGCGGGAGCTGGGCATGTCGCTGCGTACCTACCGGCGCCGGGTCGCCGAACTGCTCGACACCCTCGACGCGGGGTCGCGGTTCCAGGCGGGGGTGCGCGCGGGCGAACTCGGCCTGAGCGGCTGAGGGAACGGTTCGGCGTCCGTCGGCGTCGTCTCCTTCCAGGGCACGGCGGCCGTGTCCCGGAGAGGGGCGGCGGGGTGGGTACGGGCGGGTTCGCCGAGTGGACACGGCGGTTCGAGGACGAGCGCGAGCGCAGACGGGAGCAGGGGGACCCGGACTGGGAGCGGGGCGCCGTGCTGCCCGAGGCGGTGTGGGCGGGCATCCAGCGCTTCCAGGTCGGCGAGGACGGTGACGGCGCCAACCTGGTCGGCAAGTCGGACCGGGCGGGCGACGCCGACTACGCGCGGGCGGTCCGGCTCTTCGTCGCCGAGGAACAGAACCACGCCCGGCTGCTGGCCCGGCTGCTGGCCGCGGGCGGCGTGCCGACGCTGCGCGGCCACTGGAGCGACACCGTCTTCGTACGGCTGCGGCGGCTGATGGGCCTGCGCCTGGAACTGCTGGTGCTGATGATCGCCGAGGTCGTGGCACTGCGGTACTACCGGGCCCTGCGCGACGGGACCGAGGACGCGCTCACCACGGACGTGGCCGGACGGATCCTGGCCGACGAGCGGCGCCACGTGCCCTTCCACTGCGAGCGGCTGCACGCCTCGCTGGACGAACTGCCCCGCTTCGCACGCCGCCCCGTGATGGCCCTGTGGCGGCTGCTCCTGCTCGCGGCCACCCTCGTCGTCGCCGTCGACCACGGCCGGGGTCTGCGCCGGCTCGGCGTCGGCCGGCGCCGTTTCGCGGCCGACGTCATGGCCTCGTCCGCCGAGGTGGTCCGCGCGGTACTGGCTCCGCCGCCGGGCACGCGGTCCGGTGAGGAGTGAGCGCCGGACGCCCGGAGGAACCCCGATGGCCTCCGCCCGCCCGTGCTACTTGCTGACGGCGAAGCGCATCAGGGCGTGTTCGTCGCCCTGCTTGACCTTGCCCGTCTCGTTGATCACCTCGAGCTTCCAGGTGCCGCCGACCCGCACGGCCTTGGCCACGGCGCAGCCGTTGTCCTGGCTGAGCAGGCTGGGCCAGATGTCGGCGACCTGCTGCGTGCCGCCGCCGCTCGCGTCGTAGACCTTGAAGCTGATGTTGCGGGCCTTCTGGAAGGAACTGCCCTTCTTGTACGCGGCGGCGACGAACACGATCGACGTGATGACGCTCGGGAGCCGCGCGAACTCGACGGTCACCGTCTCGTCGTCGCCGTCCCCGTGTCCGGTCTGGTTGTCGCCGCTGTGGAGCAGCGAGCCGTTGCCCATGGGGTCGAGCGAGTCGAGACCGGCGAGGCGTACCGGGTCTCCGCCCTGGAGGGCGACGGCGATCAGGTCGAGGTCGGTGCCGGTCTTGCGGCGCAGCTTGCCGAGCACCCCGCCGCTGCTGCCGGCGGTGGGGTCCCAGGAGACGCCGATGGACAGGTGGGTCACTCCGTCCAGGTCCGCCGGGCCGTCTTCCTTGGTGAGCGTGATCATGTGTGGGTCATCCTCCGTCGTCGTGCCTGTCTGGCCAAAGTGTGCCTGGCGCGGCCAAATTCCGATATGGCGGGTCTGTCGCTGCGGCGCCGGCCGTCCCGGGACGGCCGGCGCCGGCCGGTCAGTTTTCGAGAAGCGCCGCGCGCCCCGCCGCCACTAGCGTCAACGACATGAACTCCATCGACTCCGTCACCTTGGAGGTGGCCGACACCGAGGCCGCCGCCCGCTTCTACTCCGACGCCTTCGGACTGGACTCGTCGCGGGTACGCGTACGCGCCTCCGACGCCCCGACGACCGGCTTCCGCGGCTTCACCCTGTCGCTCGTGGTGGCGCAGCCGGGCAACGTCGACGCACTCTTCGCCTCCGCCGTCGAGGGCGGCGCCACCGTCCTCAAGCCCGCCGCGAAGTCGCTGTGGGGCTACGGAGGGGTCGTCCAGGCGCCGGACGGCACGGTCTGGCAGATCGCCACGTCGTCGAAGAAGGACACCGCCCCCGTCACCCGCGACTTCGACGAGATCGTCCTCCTCCTGGGCGTCGAGGACGTCAAGGCCACCAAGAAGTTCTACGTCGAGCAGGGCCTCACCGTGGGCAAGAGCTTCGGCGGCAAGTACGTCGAGTTCGCCTCCGCCCCGGGCACCGTCAAGCTCTCACTCTACAAGCGCCGGGCCCTCGCCAAGGTCGCGGGCGTCGCCGCCGAGGGCACCGGCTCCCACCGTCTCGTCCTCTCCGGCGCCGGAGAGCCGTTCAGCGACCCGGACGGCTTCGCCTGGGTGCCGGAACTCAGCGTGTGATCCGTTCGTCTTCCTGTGCATGTCATCACGGGAAACTCCGCGAATACGTTGGCCCCGGCCGCGGGCGAGACTCTGGGCCGTGGCGGGGGCGGCGACCCTCGCGTTCCTCATAGTGCTGGAGATCGCCGCGCGTCGCTACGGCCTGCCGGGGCCGATGACCAACCAGGCCAAAGAGCTGATATTCGCGCCCGCTTCGGGCCCCCTGCTGTACGCCGGCATGGCGTTGACGATGGTGGTCCTCACCTGGCGGCAGCGGTTCGTCGCGGCGGCCGCCGCGGTCGGCGTCGACCTCGTCGTCGCGCTGGTGCGGTGGGCGGCGGACGCCTCCGTGTCCGGCAGCCACTCCTTCGGCAACGGCGCGCTGTGGGTGATCCTGGGCTGCGCGGTCGTCGCGTTCACGCGGCGCACCGGCGAGGAACGCGTCCTCCTGCTGAAGGGGGTCGGGCTGGGCCTCCTGCTGGTGGCCGGCCGCAAGACGGGCGACGCGTGGCTGCTGATCACGTCGAAGACCCGCCCGACGGTGCTCGACCAGTACGTGGCGACCGCCGACCACGCGCTGGGCAACCCGTCGTGGCTGGCGGGCCGGATCGTCAGGGCCACGGGCCCGGTCGGTGACCACCTCCTCGACTGGGTCTACGTCCAACTCGCGGTGGCCGCGGTCGTCGTCGCGCTGTACCAGTTGCGCAAGGTGGCGGCCGAGCGCCGGTTCCCGCGCCATCACCTGGTGCGCACCTTCCTGCTGATCGGCCTTCTCGGGCCGGGCATCTACATGATCTTCCCGGTCGTCGGACCGGTCTTCGCCTACGGCAGCGGCGCCTTCGGCACCGGCGGCGAGCAATGGGCGATCGCCAGCCTGTGGCCCCACACGACACCGCCCCTCATCGCGCCCCACCCGGTGACGTACGACGGGGTCACACCGCGCAACTGCATGCCCAGCCTGCACACGGCGTGGGCCACCGTGATCTTCGTCCACTCCCGCACGGGCCCGCGGATCCTGCGCTACGCGGGAACGTTCTGGCTGGCCGCCACCCTCAGCGCGACGCTGGGCTTCGGCTACCACTACGCCATCGACCTCGTGGCCGGTGTGGTGTTCGCGTTGACGATCGAGGCGGCGCTGCGCTCGCTGGACCGCGGTTGGGACCGGTCGGGGACCCAACTGGTCGTCCACGGAACAGTGGTGTTCGCCGCGATCCTGGCGTCCACCCGCTATCTGTCGCTGGAGATGGCCCACCATCCGTGGGTCTTCGGCCCGCTGCTGATCCTGGCGATGGCCTCGGTGATCCACGGCTATGCGCGGACCACGAAGGGGTGGGCGCCGATGGCCGCGGCGCCGGCCCAGCGGCCGGAGCCCCGACTCGAGGCGGCCTGACGCGGCCTGACGCGGGCTGAGCACATCCGCAGGCGTGGTGCCATGCGTGGCGCCACGAGGGTGCAGGCTGGCTCACCCGTATATGCGCAGGTCAGGTGGCTCTCTCTGGCGGCCTTCCGAAATTGGTGCCATGAATGCTTGTCCATGACGCCACCATGGTGCCATGATGGCGTCATGGACCTCACCCCGTATGTCGACACCCTCCGCCGCGAACTCGCGGTGGCCGCCGAAGCCGGGGGCGACGAAGCCCGCGAGCTGGCCGAGAGGCTCATCGCCCCGTTGGAGTCGGCGACCCGGCTGACCATGCTCAACGTGCTCTCCGCCGCGATGGACGAGATCACCCGCGAACTCGCCCCCGGGTCGGTCGACGTGCGGCTGCGCGGGCTCGAGCCCGACTTCGTGGTGACGCCGCCGCCCACCGACGAGAGCGCCCCCGCGGCGTCGGCCGCACCCGCCGAACCGCTCAAGCCGCAGACGCCCGCCGACGGCGACGAGGGCGGCATGGCCCGCGTCAACCTGCGCCTGCCGGCCCACCTCAAGGTGCGCGCCGAGGACGCCGCGAGCCGCGAGGGCCTGTCGGTCAACGCGTGGCTGGTGCGCGCCGTGTCGGCCGCGGTCGACGGCGGTGGCGCGCCGGGCGCGGCGGAGCGCGCCCGCAGCGTCGGGCAGAGCTTCACCGGCTGGGTGCGTTAACCGCGCGCCGCGCCCGCGCCCCGAAAAGATCGAGCTCCGCACCCACACCACGTCCCACCAGCGGGGACGCCCCACGGACTCATGAGGACGGTACAGCCATGCCTTCTTTCGACACTCCCCGGCCGATCGCCGTGACCGCCCACGTCGGCGCCGGTTCCGTCCGCTTCACCGCGGGCGACCGGCTCGACACGGTCGTCGAGGTGCGCCCCGGCGACCCCGGGCGGGACAAGGACGTACGGGCCGCCGAGCAGACCGAGGTCTCGTACGTGAGCGGCGTCCTGACGATCAGCACGAAGGAGCGCCGCTTCATCGGACCCTCCGGCGGCGTCGACGTGACGGTGGAGCTGCCCACGGGCTCGCGCGTCGACGTGGAAGGCTCCTGGACCCAGGTCCTCGGCGAGGGCCGGCTCGGCGAGGTCCGGGTGAAGACCCCGGGCGGTGACGTCCGCCTGGACACGACCGGGCCGCTCCAGCTCACCGCCTCCCACGGCTCGGTCACCGTGGACCGGGTCGAGGGCTCGGCCGAGATCACCACCAGCTCGGGCAGCGTGCGCGTCGGCGTCATCGACGGCCCGGCCGTCCTGAAGAACTCGCACGGTTCCACGACCGTGGGCGCCGCACTCGGCGACCTGCGGGTGAAGAACGCCAACGGTGACATCAACGTCGCCCGCGCCGAGGCCTCGCTCACCGCCACCACCGCCCACGGCACCCTGCGGGTGGACGAAGTGGTCCGCGGAGAGGTCCGGCTGGAGACCTCCTACGGCGCCATCGAGGTCGGCGTCCGCGAGGGCACGGCCGCCTGGCTCGACGTCCACTCGGGCGCCGGGCAGGTGCGCAACACGCTCACCGCGTCCGGCAGCCCCGCGGACCCCGAGGACGCCGTCAAGATTCGCGCCCGCACCCGGTACGGCAACATCGACGTCCGCCGCGCCAAGGCCTGAGCGCCGCCCGGCCCCGCGCTCCGCCCACTCCGCCCCCTCCTTCATCCTCCTTCACCCCACCCCTCGAACGGGAGGGCTCCATGCCTTCATCTGTCATGCCCACGCCCAGGAAGGGCGACGGTGCGCACGCGTCCGCCGCCGCGATCTCGACCGTAGGTCTGCGCAAGTCGTACGGCGACAAGACCGTCCTGGACGGCATCGACCTGCGCATCCCGGCCGGGTCCGTGTTCGCGCTGCTCGGGCCGAACGGTGCCGGCAAGACCACCGCCGTGAAGATCCTGTCCACGCTCATCTCCGCCGACGGCGGGCAGGCCCAGGTCGCGGGCCACGACCTCGCCGCCGACCCGCAGGCCGTGCGGGCCGCGATCGGTGTCACCGGGCAGTTCTCGGCCGTGGACGGTCTGATCACCGGCGAGGAGAACATGCTCCTCATGGCCGACCTGCACCTGCTCCCCCGGCGCGAGGGACGGCGGGTCGCCGCCGAACTGCTGGAGCAATTCGGTCTCACCGAGGCCGCCGGGAAGCCCGCCGCCACCTACTCCGGCGGCATGAAACGCCGCCTCGACATCGCCATGACCCTGGTCGGCAGCCCGCGGATCATCTTCCTGGACGAGCCCACCACCGGCCTCGACCCCCGCTCCCGCCACAACATGTGGCAGATCATCCGCGAACTCGTCACCGGCGGCACCACCGTCTTCCTCACCACCCAGTACCTGGACGAGGCAGACGAACTCGCCGACCGTGTCGCGGTGCTCAACGACGGCACGATCGCAGCCGAGGGCGCCCCCGAGGAACTCAAACGCCTCGTCCCCGGCGGACACGTCCGGCTCCGCTTCACCGACCCGGACACCTACCGGGCCGCGGCCGCCGCCCTGCCCGCCGGGACCCCGGACGAGGACTCCCTCACCCTCCAGATCCCCAGCGACGGCAGCCAGCGCGACCTGCGCTCCGTCCTCGACCGCCTGGACGACGCCCGCATCGAGGCCGACGAACTCACCGTCCACACCCCCGACCTCGACGACGTCTTCTTCGCCCTGACCGGCGGCGCCGACGTCCCCGCCCAGTCCGACGCGACCAAGGAGACGGTCCGATGAGCACTCTCCCCCTCGCCGCGCGCAACTCCTCCACCATGCTGCGCCGCAACCTCCTGCACGCCCGCCGCTACCCCTCCCTCACCCTGAACCTCCTGCTCACGCCGATCATGCTGCTGCTCCTCTTCGTCTACATCTTCGGAGACACGATGAGCGCCGGCATCGGCGGCGACGCCGACCGGTCCGCCTACGTCGCCTTCCTCGTGCCGGGTCTGCTGCTGATGACCATCGGCAGCACCACGATCGGCACCGCGGTCTCCGTCTGCAACGACATGACCGAGGGGATCATCGCCCGCTTCCGCACCATGGCCATCCACCGGGGCTCCGTGATCACCGGGCACGTCATCGGCAGCGTCCTGCAGTCGGTGATCAGTGTGGTCCTGGTCGGTGCCGTCGCCGTGGCCATCGGCTTCCGCTCCACCGACGCCACCCTCCTGGAATGGCTCGCGGCCTTCGGGCTCCTCACGCTGTTCGCGCTGGCGCTCACCTGGATCGCGGTCGGAATGGGCCTGGTCAGCCCGAACGCCGAGGCCGCCGGCAACAACGCCATGCCACTGATCTTCCTGCCCCTCATCTCCAGCACCTTCGTGCCCATCGACGCGATGCCGGGCTGGTTCCAGCCCATCGCCGAGTACCAGCCGTTCACGCCCGCCATCGAGACCCTGCGCGGCCTGCTCCTCGGCACCGAAATCGGCCACAACGGCTGGCTCGCCCTCGGCTGGTGCCTGGCGCTCTGCGCGCTCGGCTCCTTCTGGTCGAAGGCGGTCTTCAACCGCGACCCGAAGTAGGGCAAGGCACCGGGCGGCAACCTCCGCGGGCGGGCGCCCGCGGCCCGTCCCCGGCCTCCGGGGCGACGCACTCCGACACCCCGTCGGCGTACGCCGCCCTTTCGCGGTGCCATGACTGGCGCAGGGTGGCGTTGAATGACTTTCTAGTGGCGATTCGTGCTCTGCGGCGGCGGGGTGGGCCTCGCCTCCAGCCTCGCCGTGGCGGCCCTCGCCTCCTGGATCCCCTGGGCCCTGGCCAACGCCGTGATCACCGTGGTCTCCACCGTCCTCGCCACCGAGCTGCACGCCCGCTTCACCTTCGGTGCCGACGGGCGCGCGACCCGGCGCCAGCACGTCCGGTCGGCCGGGTCGGCGGCGGCCGCGTACGCGGTGACCTGCGTGGCGATGTTCGCCCTGCACCAGCTGGTGGCGACGCCGGGCGCGGTGATCGAGCAGGTCGTCTACCTGTCCGCCTCCGCCCTCGCCGGCGTCGCGCGGTTCGCGGTGCTGCGCCTGGTCGTCTTCGCGCGCGGCCGCACGCGGGTCGTCCCCGGGCCCCGGACCGCGGTGGGTGGCCGGGTGCTGCCCGCCCTGGCGTGAGGCGCTCGTCGTCAGAGAGGCGTCAAGGGCGTTCGTGCCGCCGTATGGAAGCCATCAACGGTGGCCGAATCCGGTCGGAAAGGGGCTCTCATCTCGATGTCAGCCTCTTTTCCGAACCCCACTAGGAGCCTGCGATGGCCGACCTGGCCTTCGTCGTCACCATGATCGCGGTGTTCGCGCTCGTGGCCCTTGTCGCCAAGGGGGTGACGAAGCTGTGACCGCGGAGAACATCGTCGGCCTGATCGTGGCCGTCGCCCTGCTGGGTTACCTCGTCCTCGCCCTGATCCACCCGGAGAGGTTCTGAGCCACCCCATGAGCCCCGTCCTCGCCGGCGTGCTCCAGCTGCTCGCGCTCGTCGCCGCGCTGGGTCTCGCCCACCGCCCCCTCGGCAACCACATGGCCAGGGTCTACACCTCCGACAGGCACTGGCGCGTGGAGAAGTGGATCTACAGGGGAATCGGCGCCGATCCGGACACCGAGATGCGCTGGCCCGCGTACCTGCGCGGCGTCCTCGCCTTCTCCCTCGCCGGCCTCCTCTTCCTCTACCTGCTCCAGCGGCTCCAGGGCGTACTGCCCGGCTCGCTCGGCTTCGCGTCCATCGACCCGGACCAGGCGTTCAACACCGCCGCGTCCTTCGTGGCCAACACCAACTGGCAGTCGTACTACGGCGAGCAGGCCATGGGCCACGTCGTGCAGACCGCCGGGCTGGCCGTGCAGAACTTCGTCTCGGCGGCCGTCGGCATCGCGGTGGCCGTCGCCCTCGTACGCGGCCTCGCCCGGTCCCGCACCGGTGAACTCGGCAACTTCTGGGCCGACCTGGTCCGCGGAGTCGTCCGCGTCCTGCTGCCGATCGCCCTGGTCGGCGCGGTGATCCTGGTGGCCTGCGGGGTCATCCAGAACTTCTCGGGCATCCACGAGGTCGGCCAGTTCATGGGCGGCACCCAGGAGTGGAACGGGGGCGCGGTCGCCTCCCAGGAGGTCATCAAGGAGCTGGGCACGAACGGCGGCGGCTACTTCAACGCCAACTCCGCCCACCCCTTCGAGAACCCGACGCCGTTCACCAACCTGTTCGAGATCTTCCTGATCCTGCTGATCCCGGTCGCCCTGACCCGCACCTTCGGCGTCATGACCGGATCGGTGCGCCAGGGCTACGCGATCCTCGGCACCATGGCCACCATCTGGGTCGCTTTCGTGGCCCTGATGATGTGGACCGAGTTCGCCCACCACGGCCCCGCGCTGGAGATGGCCGGCGGGGCGATGGAGGGCAAGGAGGTCCGCTTCGGCATCGGCGGCTCGTCGATCTTCGCGGTGACCACCACCCTGACCTCGACCGGCGCCGTCGACTCCTTCCACTCCTCCTACACCGGACTCGGCGGCGGCATCACCATGCTCGGCATGATGCTGGGCGAGATCGCGCCCGGCGGTGTCGGGTCCGGCCTCTACGGCATGCTGGTCATGGCGGTCATCGCGGTCTTCATCGCCGGCCTCATGGTCGGCCGTACCCCCGAGTACCTGGGCAAGAAGATCGGCACCCGCGAGATCAAGTTCGCCGCCTGCTACATCCTCGTCACCCCGGCCCTGGTCCTGGTCTTCACCGCCGCGGCGATGGCCCTGCCCACCCCGGGCCACTCGATGACCAACAGCGGGGCGCACGGCTTCTCCGAGATCCTGTACGCCTACACCTCCGCCTCGAACAACAACGGCTCGGCCTTCGCGGGCCTGAACGCCGACACCCAGTGGTTCAACAGCACCCTCGGACTCGCCATGCTGCTCGGCCGGTTCGTGCCGATGGTGTTCGTCCTGGCCCTCGCGGGCTCGCTGGCCGGGCAGCAGCCGGTGCCGGCCACCGCGGGCACCCTGCGCACCGAGAAGCCGCTCTTCGCCGGCCTGCTGGTGGGCGCCGTCCTGATCATCACCGGTCTGACCTACTTCCCGGCCCTTGCCCTGGGCCCGCTCGCCGAAGGGCTGGCGGCATGACCACCGACACGCACAAGACCGACCCGCGGAACCAAGGGGACCCGATGTCCACAGCCACCCCGACCCGGGCGCCGCACGACGACGCGCCCACCGGGCACAAGCCCGAGGAGGGCCGCGTGGGAGCGGGCCTCTTCGATCCCGGGCAACTGGTCCGGTCGCTGCCCGACGCGCTGCGCAAGCTCGACCCGCGGGTGATGGTCAAGTCGCCCGTCATGTTCGTCGTCCTCGCCGGCTCCGTCCTGACCACCGTCTTCTCCTTCAAGGACCCCGGCGACTGGTTCGGCTGGACGATCAGCGCCTGGCTCTGGCTGACCGTGCTCTTCGCCAACCTGGCGGAGGCGGTCGCGGAGGGCCGCGGCAAGGCCCAGGCCGACACGCTGCGCAAGGCCAAGTCCGACACGGTCGCCCGTCGGGTCGACGGCACCACCGTGCCCGGTACCGGACTCACGGTCGGCGACCTGGTCGTCTGCGAGGCCGGGGACGTCATCCCCGGCGACGGCGACGTCGTCGAGGGCGTCGCCTCGGTCGACGAGTCGGCGATCACCGGCGAGTCCGCGCCCGTCATCCGCGAGTCCGGCGGCGACCGGTCCGCGGTCACCGGCGGCACCAAGGTGCTCTCCGACCGCGTCGTCGTCAGGATCACCACGAAGCCGGGCGAGACCTTCATCGACCGGATGATCAACCTGGTCGAGGGGGCGGCCCGGCAGAAGACGCCGAACGAGATCGCGCTGAACATCCTGCTGGCCTCGCTGACCGTCGTCTTCCTGCTGGCCTGCGCCACCCTCCCGCCGTTCGCCGCCTACGCGGGCACCCACCTGACCATGGTCGTGCTGGTTGCCCTGCTGGTCTGCCTGATCCCGACCACGATCGGCGCCCTGCTCTCCGCGATCGGCATCGCGGGCATGGACCGCCTGGTGCAGCGCAACGTGCTGGCGATGTCGGGCCGCGCGGTCGAGGCCGCCGGTGACGTCTCCACGCTGCTGCTGGACAAGACCGGCACCATCACGCTCGGCAACCGGCAGGCGGCGGAGTTCGTGCCGGTGGGCGGCGCCGGCGGCACCACCGACGTCGACGTCGCCGACGCCGCCCAGCTCGCCTCGCTCGCCGACGAGACACCCGAGGGCCGCTCGGTCGTCGTCCTCGCCCAGGAGAAGTACGGGCTGCGCGAACGCCCACCCGTCGCCCACCACCGCCCTTCTGAGGAAGCGCTTCGCGCCCTTTCTTCTTCGGGCGAACTCGTGGGCGCCGAGTGGATCCCGTTCACCGCCCAGACCCGTATGTCGGGTGTGGACGCCGACGGCCGCAAGGTGCGCAAGGGCGCGGCGGGTTCGGTCCTCGCCTGGGTCGAGGAGCGGGGCGGCACGGTCGCCGACGACGCGGACGCGGCCGTCCGGCGGATCTCGGAGGCGGGCGGTACGCCGCTGCTGGTGGCGGTCGAGGACGAGCGCGGCGCGCGTGTCCTGGGCGTCGTCCACCTCAAGGACGTCGTCAAGCAGGGCATGCGCGAGCGGTTCGCCGAGCTGCGCCGCATGGGCATCAGGACCGTCATGATCACGGGCGACAACCCGCTGACGGCCAGGGCCATCGCCGACGAGGCGGGCGTGGACGACTTCCTCGCGGAGGCCACGCCCGAGGACAAGATGGCGCTGATCAAGCGGGAGCAGGCCGTCGGCAAGCTGGTCGCGATGACCGGCGACGGCACCAACGACGCCCCCGCGCTGGCCCAGGCGGACGTCGGCGTGGCCATGAACACCGGCACGTCGGCCGCCAAGGAGGCCGGCAACATGGTCGACCTCGACTCCAACCCGACCAAGCTCATCGAGATCGTCGAGATCGGCAAGCAGTTGCTGATCACGCGCGGGGCGCTGACGACGTTCTCCGTCGCCAACGACGTCGCCAAGTACTTCGCGATCGTCCCGGCGCTGTTCGCGGCCGTCTATCCGGGCCTGGACAGGCTCAACGTCATGGGCCTGTCCTCGCCGGACTCCGCGATCCTGTCCGCGGTGATCTTCAACGCGCTGATCATCGTCGTCCTGGTCCCGCTCGCGCTGAAGGGCGTGCGCTACCGGCCGACGAGCGCCGACCGGATGCTGCGCCGCAACCTCGCCGTCTACGGACTGGGCGGCCTCGTCGCCCCGTTCGCCGGCATCAAGCTCATCGACCTGATCGTCTCGACCATCCCCGGAATCGGTTGACCGCCATGAACACCTCCGTAACCAACGCCGCCCGGCTGCTCGGGGCGGGCCTGCGCGCCCTCCTCGTGCTGACCGTGGTCACCGGCATCGTCTACCCGCTCGTCGTCACCGGCATCGCCCAGGGGCTGTTCCCCGGGAACGCGAACGGCTCGGAGACCAAGGCGGACGGCGGCAGGGTCGTCGGCTCGTCCCTGATCGGCCAGGCGTACAACCTGCCGCTGAAGGAGGGCCAGGAGACTCCGGAGCCGGACCTGAAGTGGTTCCAGGGCCGTCCCCAGAACGGCCTCGGCACCAACACCGTCAACACCCAGTACGACCTGATCCTGTCCGGTGCCACCAACCGCTCCGCCGACAACGCGGAGTTGGCCCAGTGGGTGAAGGACGCCAAGGCCGCCGTGGTCAAGGACAACTCGGTGCCCGGCCACCGGGTGGCCCCCGCCGACGTGCCCGCGGACGCGGTCACCTCCTCCGGCTCCGGCCTGGACCCGGACATCTCCCCGGAGTACGCCGACCTCCAGGTCCACCGGGTCGCCGAGAAGAACGGCCTGCCCGCCGAACGCGTCCAGACCCTCGTCGACCGGCACACGGAGCCCCGCACCCTCGGCTTCATCGGCGAACCGCGGGTGAACGTCCTCGAGCTGAACATCGCGCTCGGGGAACTCGCGGCCGGGCACTGAGCCGGGCACGGGGGATTGGGGGAGGCCGGTTACAATCCGGACCATGGCCCTGACCGTGAGCGACGTGGAGCGGTTCGAGGCCTCCAGGCACCGTCTGGAGGCCATCGCCTACCGCCTGCTCGGCTCCGCGGGCGAGGCCGAGGACGCCGTGCAGGAGACGTACCTGCGCTGGCAGGCGGCCGACGTCGAGCGCGTCGAGGTCCCCGAGGCCTGGCTGACGAAGGTCCTCACCAACCTGTGCCTCAACCAGCTCACCTCGGCCCGCGCACGCCGGGAGACCTACGTGGGCCAGTGGCTGCCCGAGCCGCTGCTCGCCGGTGACCCGATGCTCGGCCCGGCGGAAACGGCCGAGCAGCGCGAGTCGGTCTCCTTCGCGGTCCTCGCGCTGCTGGAGCGGCTCTCGCCGGGCGAGCGGGCGGTGTACGTCCTGCGCGAGGCGTTCGGGTACGCGCACCGGGAGATCGCCGCGATCCTCGACATCAGCGAGGACGCCAGCCAGCAGACCCTGCACCGCGCCAGGAAGCACGTCGCGCAGGGCAGGGCCCGCACGGAGATCGACGAGGCGGCGGCCCGGCGGGTCGTCGACGAGTTCCTCGCGGCGGCCACCAGCGGCGACACCGAGCCGCTCGTACGGCTGCTCACCCAGGACGCCGTGTCGGTCGGCGACGGCGGCGGGAAGGTCCCGGCCCGCGCCAAGGCGTTCGAGGGCGCCCGCGCCGTGGCGACGTTCCTGCGGGGGCTGTTCAAGCCCGGCAAGGCCAAGCGCGACCTGGCCGGCGGTCCCGCCGAGATCTACGCCGCCACCGCCAACGGCGACCCCGCCGTGGTGGCCGTCGTGCACGGCCGGGTCATCGGGATCATGTGCCTGGAGGTCACCCCCGAGGGGATCGCGGGCTTCCGCAACCAGGTCAACCCCGACAAGCTCGAACGTGCCACGCGGCGGTGGGCGGCCACCGACCACGGAGACCCCCTGTTCAACGCCTTCTGACGTCTCCCTGGCGTCTTCCTGGCGTCTCCCTGACGTGACCTGACGTCTTCTGACCAGAATGTGGTGCGCGTCACTCCCCGCCCCTGTCAGGAATCGGCGGGCTGCCCGGTTCAAGGGGCGAGTCCCGCTGGAGAGCCCCGCCGGAGAGCCTCAGCGGCCGGAGACAAGGGAGTACGTCATGCAGCACGCCACCCAGCACCGCATCGTCGTCCTGGGCGCCGGATACACCGGAGCCGTCGCCGCCGGGCGGCTCGCCAGGCGACTGCGCCGCGAGGACGCGGCCATCACCCTCGTCAACGCCGAGCCCCACTTCGTCGAACGGGTCCGGATGCACCAGCTCGCGGTCGGTCAGGACCTCGCGCCCCGCTCCCTGGACGAGATGTTCGCCGACACCGGGGTCGACCTGCGCATCGCGACGGTCACCGGTGTCGACGTCGACCAAAAGACCGTCGCCGTCACCGACCCGGACGGCCCCGGGGAACTGCCGTACGACACCCTCGTCTACGCCCTGGGCAGTGCCTGGAACCACCAGGACGTCCCCGGTGCCGTGGAACACGCCCACGAGATCGCGGGCCGCTCGGGGGCGCTCCGGCTGCGCGAACGCCTGGCGGGTCTTGAGGCCGGCCGGTCCGTGGTCGTGGTCGGCGGCGGGCTCACCGGCCTGGAGGCCGCGTCCGAGATCGCCGAGGCCCGCCCGGACCTCGACGTGGCGCTCACGGCCCGCGGCGACCTCGGCGACTGGCTCTCCCCCAAGGGGCGCCGGCACCTGCGGAAGGTCTTCGGCGCCCTGGGCATCACGGCGCACGAGAACGCCGACGTCACGACGGTCGCCGAGGACCACGTCGTCACCGCCGACGGCACGCACGTCCCGGCCGAGGTCACGGTGTGGACCACCGGATTCGCCGTCCACCCGATGGCGCGGGCCACCACGCTGGACGTCACCGACACGGGCCGGATCGTCGTCGACGGGACCATGCGCTCGGTGTCCCACCCGGACGTGTACGCCGTGGGCGACGCGGCCCTGGCGGCGGGCCCCGGCGACAAGCCCCTGCGGATGTCGTGCGCCTCGGGCGTCCCCAGCGCCTGGCAGGCCGCCGACGCCATCGCGGCCCGCCTGACCGGCCAGAAGCTGCCGAAGGTGTCGCCGCGTTACTTCAACCAGTGCATTTCGCTGGGCCGCAGGCAGGGCCTGATCCAGTACGTCACCGCCGACGACCGTGCGGTGAGCGCGGCCCTGACCGGACGGCTCGCCGCCCTCTACAAGGAACTCGTCTGCAAGTCGGCGGCCTGGGGCGTCGCCAACCCGACCCTCGGCATGCCGACCCGCCGCCGCCCGGTCGCGCCCCGGACCCCGGAGCCGGTCCCGACGGTGTGAGCGGCCGCCGTGCTCAGCGCACCGGGAACCCGAAGTCGTACCCCTGCTCCTCGAGCCACGGCAGGACGCGACGCAGGGCTTCGACGGTCTGGGTGCGGTCGCCTCCCGCGTCGTGGAAGAGGATGGTCGGCCCGTTGGGCAGCTCCCGCTGGACGGTGGCGACGATGGCGTCCGTGCCCGGCCGCTCGAAGTCCTTGGTGTCCACGTTCCAGCCCAGCGGGCGCATGCCCCGGGAGGCGGCCAGCTTGCGGCTGTAGGGGGTGAAGGCACCGCCGGGGGCGCGGTAGTACATCGGCCGTACGCCCCCGGACGCCTTGGTGATCATGCGCTCGGCGTCGAGGATCTCCTTGGACTGGTAGGCCTCGGACTTCTTGTCCATGGCGGTGTCGTGCGACACCGAGTGGTCGCACAGCCGGTGCCCGGCCGCGACGACGTCCTTCACCAGGTCCGGGTGGGCCTGCGCCTGCGTGCCCGTCATGCAGAAGGTGGCCTTCACGTCGTACTCGCGCAGCAGATCGAGCACTTGGGGGGTCCACGCGGGGTCGGGGCCGTCGTCGATGGTGATGTTGACGCCGCGCGCCCCCGCGTCCGAGGCGTGCGCGATGCTCACGTCGACCGGCTTGATGTCGCCGCCAGGCGTGGCCGAGGCGGTCGCCTTCGGCGTCGCGCCACCCGCCGGGTCGGCCTGCGCGGTCCACACCGAGGCGCCGACTGCGAGCACCGTCACGCCCAGCGCCGCCCCGACGACCTTGCCGTACCAGCCCCGCCCGCCACCGTGCCGCGCCATGTCCGCCCCGCCTTCGCGTAGTTCCTCGCCGGCCCTCGATCACGTTGGGGACCACATGGCAGGACGAGAGACGAAGGCCATGGGATGCGTCCGTTACCGATCACGGACAATCCCGGGGGAGTTCGCGGACATGTCGACGGCAACGGCCCAGGACGGGGCGCCTATTCGCCGCCGTCGGGCAGCGTCGACGCGAGTCGCCCGAGCAGGCCGGCCGGCTGCGCCTGCTCGTCCGCGTCGAGTCCGGAGAGCAGCCGGCGCTGGTTGTCCAGGTGGACGGCGACGAGTTCGCCGGTCAGCTCGACGCCCTCGGCGGTGAGGGTGACGAGGCACCCGCGCGAATCGCCCTCGGCGACGGTCCTGCCCACCAGGCCGCGGGCCTCGAGCCGGTCGACCCGCTTGCTGATCGCGCCGGTCGTGACGAGGACGGTGCGGCTGAGCTCGCCCGCGGACAGCGCGTACGGCCTGCCCGCACGCCGGAGCGCCGCGAGCACGTCGAAGTCACCGCTGCCGAGGCCCGCGGCCTGGAAGGGCGGGCGCAGGTGCTGGTCGAGCGCGTCCGTGAGCCGGAAGAGCCGGCCGATGACGAGCATCGGGGACGCGTCCAGGACTACGACGCGGTGATCGCCGAGGCCCTCGCCGAACTGGGGCTCCCCGCGTCCCTGGCCGGGGCCGCCCGCACCGACGCCCACGACGCCGCCCTGCGCGCCGGCCACCGGACCGCCCAGGAAGCGGTCGGCGAGGAGGCCGGGACGCCCGTCGTCACCGTGGACGGCGTCGGCTTCTTCGGGCCCGTCCTCTCCTCCGTCCCCAGGGGCGAGGACGCGACCCGGCTGTTCCAGGCCCTCTCCACCCTCGCCGGGACAGCGGCGTTCGCCGAACTGAAACGGGGACGCGGTGCGCTCGACGTCCGCTGAACCGGGCGCGCCGGCTTCCTGCCCGACGCCGGCCGGTCGCACCTGTGGACCGCCCACGACGTGGCCCCTATACGAGGATCGGCCAGAAGTAGGCGACTCCCGCGATACAAGCCGTGGCCGACCCGATCATCCAGTACAAGGAGAACGTGTTGACAGGCACGTTGTCCCAAGGCTTCTCCTCCTGCTCCTTGATGTCGGCGGCGACCTTCTTGGCGATCGGCGCGAGCATGATGACGAACGTCATGAGGGCGCTGCTGTAGAAGTACAGGGTCTGTGGGACGGAATAGCCTTCGAACGCGGCGTTGGGCACCAGGTACAGCCAGCCGACCAGCGGGGCGAGAAACATGCGCAGCTTCGCCTTCGGCGTCGGCATGCACCAGTACATCGTGGCCGCGTAGACGACGGTGACGCCGGACGCGACGAGCCACCAGTCGCCCGTATTCAGTTGGAAAGTCATGCGCGCGGCTCCTTCCGGGCCAGAAGCATAAGCATCTGGCCGTCCGGGCGTGACGGGCATCTTCCGGCACCAGTACGCGGGCGAGCTCTGCCGCGTTCCGGCAATGTCAGGAGCGCTCTCGTGACCGGAACGTGCGGCGGTAGGTGTCGGGGGGCACGCCGACCGTGCGGTTGAAGTGGCGGCGCAGCGTCGTGGCGGTGCCCATGCCGGTGGCCGTCGCGATGGCGTCGACGGCGTCGTCGGTGGTCTCCAGCAACTCCTGGGCGCGGCGGATCCGTTGGGTCAGCAGCCACCGCAGCGGGGTGGTGCCGGTCGCCGCCCTGAAGTGGCGGCTCAGGTTGCGTGAGCTCATCCGGGCCCGGCGGGCCAGGTCCTCCACGGTGAGCGGGTGGTCGAGGCGTTCGACCACCCAGGGGAACAGCGTGGCGAGCGGATGGTCGTCCCGGGCGGGCACCGGGGCGGCGACGAACTGGGCCTGGCCGCCTGCCCGGTGCGGCGGCACGACCAGGCGACGGGCGACGGCGTTGGCGACGGACGAGCCGTGGTCGAGCCGGACCAGGTGCAGGCACAGGTCCATCGCGGCGGCCTTTCCGGCAGAGGTGAGCACACTGCCGTTGTCCACGTAGAGCACGTCCGGATCGACCTCGACGCGCGGATGGCGGGCGGCCAGGGCCTCGGTGTGCGCCCAGTGCGTGGTCGCGCGCCTGCCGTCCAGCAGACCGGCGGCGGCGAGCACGAACGCGCCCGTGCACAGCGAGGCCACGCGCGCACCCGCCTCGTGGGCCGTGCGCACCGCGTCGACGAGATCGGCGGGCGGGTCCTCGTCGGTGTCCGCCCAGCCGGGGACGATCACGGTGTCGGCGTGCCGGAGGCGGTCGAGCCCCTGGTCGGGCTCCAGCCGGAACCGGCCGACCCGCACGGCGTGCGCGCCGCACACCTCCACGTCGTACCAGAGGACTCCCACCCCGGGCGGAGCGGCGCCGAACACCTCGTAGGCCATGGACAGTTCGAAGTGCAGCATCCCCTCCGTGAGGGCCAGCGCGACGGTACCCATGTCCGAAAGTGTACGGGGCACGTCGTTTCAGACACTCACGGTGGGGATCCCGCCCTCGTCAGGATGGTCCGCAGCGGATCAAGCGCGTCACGACGACGACGTGGTCGCGCATCAAGTGGATCGATCGAGACGGGGGAGGACCCATGGGATCGGCATCAGAGGCGGCATCGGCATCGGGCCGGACGGTGACGGTGTTCGGCGCCTACGGACACACCGGACGCTTCGTGGTGGCGCGGCTGCGGGAGCGCGGCTTCGTCCCCGTCCTCTCGGGGCGCGATGCGGGCAAGCTGCGGGCGATGGCGGCATCCGCCCCCGGACTCGCCGTCCGCCCCGCGTCGGTCGACGACCCCACCTCGCTCGACCGCGCCGTGGACGGTGCCGACGCCGTGGTCAACTGCGCCGGACCCTTCGCGACGACCGCCGCTCCCGTGATCGAGGCGGCACTGCGCGCCGGGATCCCGTACGTCGACGTGGCGGCCGAGATCGAGGCCAACGTGGACACGTTCACGCGCTTCGGGGACCGCGCCCGCGCGGCGGGAGCGGTGATCGTCCCCGCGATGGCCTTCTACGGCGGCCTCGGCGACCTGCTGGTCACCGCCGCGATGGGCGACTGGACGTCGGCCGACGAGGCGACCGTCGCCTACGGGCTGAGCAGTTGGCACCCCACCCCCGGGACCCGCGCCGCGGGCACCGTCTCCGGTGAGCGGCGCGGCGGCCGGCGCGTCCGCTACACGGGCGGGCGCCTGCGGTACCACGACGACGAGCCGACGGTCCTGGCCTGGTCCTTCCCCGCCCCGACGGGCACCAGGGAGGTCGTCGGGGAGTTCACGATGGCCGACGTGGTCACTGTCCCCAGCCACCTTTCCATCCCCGAGGTGCGCACCCACATGGCGATCGAGGCGGCCCGGGACCTCTCGGACCCGGGCACGCCGGCGCCGAGAGTGGCGGACGAGAACGGCCGCTCGGACCAGACCTTCCTCGTCGACGCCGTCGTACGCTCCGGCGGCACCGAACGGCGCGCCCTGGCAAGCGGCCGGGACATCTACGCCGTGACCGCGCCCCTCGTCGTGGAGGCGGTCGACCGGATCCTGACCGGCCGGACCCGCACGGTCGGCGTCGCCTCCGCCGGCGAGATCTTCGACGCCCCCGACTTCCTCCGCGCGCTGTCCCCGCACCTCTCCTGCGCCCTGCCCGGGCAGCGGACGGTGTCCTGACCTACCCGGCGGCCGTGGGCCCCGCGTTCAGCTTGGCCACCCTGGTGATGATGGCGTCGGCCACCGGCTCCCCGGGCCAGGGGAAGATGCGGGTGACGGAGTACTGGTGCGCGAGGCCGTGCAGACAGACCCAGAGGGTGACGGCGTCCAGTTGCGGGTCGGCGACCGATGACTGGCCCGCGGCGACACAGTCGGCGAGGGCGTCGGCGAGGACCTGCATGGCCGTCGCACCGAGCGTGGTGAGCTCCTCCTCCGTCAGGGAGCTGTCGCCCAGGGTGGGCATCCACAGGCCGCCGAACATCGTGCGGTAGCGCCCGGGGTGGTCCTGTGCGTAGCCGAGGTAGGCGCGGCTCAGCGCGTACAGCCGGTCCCGCGGGTCCTCCCCGGCCTCCTGCACGGCCGCCCGCAGATGGGCTTCGAGGGCGGCGAACTCCCGTCGTACGACCGCCAGCATGATGGCCGGCTGGTCCGGGAAGTGCGGGTAGATCGAGGGGGCGGCGATGCCGACCTTGCGCGCCACCGACCGCAGGGTGATCGCCCGTTCGTCGCCGGTCTCGTCCAGCAGCGCGGCGGCGGCATCGACGATGTCCTCCCGCAGGCGGCCGCCCTCACCGCGCCGGTTGCGTACGCGGGCCGTTCGCTTCGGTGCGTCCTGACTCGTCGCGTTGGTCTCTTTCATCCTCGTAACCTTACGCGCAAAAGTTTATTGGCGTAAGTCCTTGCTCGCGCTCGGGTTACATGCGTAGCCTTACAGCCGTAAGTACGAGGTCGGGGCAGTACCGCTCCTGTTCACCGTCCACGGCCTCCGCTCCCGCACGGAAGGAAACGACCCATGTCCACGACCCACTCCCGCCTCGGCACGCGCCTCGCGGCGGTCACCCTCTCCCTCGCCGCGGCCGGCGGTGCCCTCGCGGCCGTCGCCGCACCCGCCCAGGCCGCCTCCGGCCCGGCCCGCACCGGCGCCGGCCACCACGGCGGCGCCGTCGAATGCCGCGGCCAGGGCACCGACCCCGACGCCGTCGTGCGCTACGGGACCGAGATCCTCGTCGACGCCCCGCCGAGCGCGGTCTTCAAGACCCAGACGGACGTGGAGCAGTGGCCGTCCTGGCAGGACGCCGTACTCACCAGCGACCGGCTCGACCACGGTCGCCTGCGCCCCGGTTCCGCCTTCCGGTGGACCACCCCGGTGCCCGCCACCCCCGCGACGCCCGCCACCACCCTGACGGTCACCTCCACCGTCCAGCAGATCCAGCGCGACCACTGCGTCCGCTGGAGCGGACCGGCGACCGGCGAGGGAATCCACATCGACGAGGGCACCCACGTGTGGACCTTCACCAAGGTCAAGGGGGGCACCCTCGTCCGCACCGAGGAGACCTGGACCGGCGACCAGGCCGAGGCCGACGTCGACCTCTCGACGCAGGCGCTCGGCGCGGGCCTGGAGGTCTGGCTGAAGGACCTCAAGGCCGCGGCCGAGGCCCGCACCGGCTGCTGACCCGCGCCGGGCCGGCCGCGCGCCGTTCCCGGACCTGGAGTTCGCCATCGAGGCCCCCCGGTCAGGTCTGGGCGAGCCTGCCCCTCGGGGTGCGAGGCCTTACGCCCGTAAGTTTATCTCCGCATTCCCTTGTCGGGTCCGATCTGACGCCTGTAGCCTTACAGTCGTAAGTACACAGCTGAAACCCCGAGGGAGTACGCCATGAGCAGCATCGTCTCCGCGACCGAAGTGGTCCTGCCGGGCAAGGTCGAGCCCGAGGGTCTGGAGTTGCGGACCCACGAGCTGCCGGCCCCGGGCAAGGGTCAGGTCGTCCTGCGGATGGAGGCGACGGGGGTCTGCTTCGCCGAACAGCAGATGCGCCGGGGCAAGTACTACGACCAGCCGCCGTTTCCCTTCGTGCCCGGCTACGACCTGGTCGGCACCGTCACCGCGGCCGGGGAGCAGGTCGACGCCGCGCTGACCGGGCGCCGGTTCGCCGCGGTCACCAAGACCGGCGCCTGGGCCAGCCACCTGCTCGTCGACGCCGCCGACCTGGTGCCCGTCCCCGACGGGGTCGACCCGGCCGCCGCCGAGACGGTCATCGTCAACGGCATCACCGCCTGGCAGCTGCTGCACCGCACCGCCAAGGTCCGCGCCGGCCAGACCGTCGTCGTCCTGGGCGCCAACGGCGGCGTCGGCTCCACCCTCGTCCAGCTCGCCCGGCAGGCCGGCGTCACCGTCATCGGCACCGCCTCGCCCCGCCACCACGCCACCCTGCGCGAACTCGGCGCCACCCCCGTCGACTACCGCGACCCCGACATGTACGCCCGCATCCGCGAGCTGGCCCCCGAGGGCGTGGACGCGGTCTTCGACCACGTCGGCGGCCCCGCCATCGAGGACTCCTGGCAACTGCTGCGCCGCGGCGGCAGCCTCGTCTCCTACGGCACCGCCGCCACCAAGGACGAGGAGGGCAACTCCCAACTCCCCGTCCTCAAGCTCTTCGCCCGCCTCAACACCTGGAACGCCCTGCCCAACGGCAAAAGCGCCCACTTCTACAACTTCTGGGCCGGCAAGCGCCGCTGCCAGACCTCCTGGCAGCGACGGCTGACCGAAGACCTCACCCAGGTCCTGCGCCTGGTCGCCGACGGCACCCTCGTCCCGCAGATCGCCGCCACCTTCCCCCTGACCGACACCGTCGCCGCCCTGCGACTCGCCGAATCCCGCACCGTCGCGGGCAAGGTCGTCATCGTCCCCGAGACGTGACGGCGCCCGCCCCGCCGATACGACCCCACCTGGTCGACACACCACCGAGGAAGAGACCGACGCGATGAACGCACGACGCACCCTCCTGCTGACCATGGCCGCAGCCGCGATCGCCACGGCGACGACGCTCTCCGCACCGGCCGTCGCGTCGGCCCACGAGGCACGGCCCGGTACCGGCACTCCCGCCTTCCAGCAGTGCCACGGCGTGACCGTCGACAAGAGCGCGCCCGTCGTCGCCCGCGCCAGCGTGCTGATCAAGGCGCCGGTGCGGAAGGTCTGGGACCTGCACACCGACATCGACGCCTGGGACACCTGGATCCCCGAGATCACGCCGGCGAAGAAGCGGACGCCGGGCCCCCTGCGCCCGGGCTCGGTCTTCGAGTGGTCACCCCAGGGCATGCAGGTCACCTCGACGGTCACCAAGGTCGACCGGAACCGGTGCGTCGCCTGGGCCGCGCCCGTCAACGGCATCGACGGCGTCCACCTGTGGACGTTCAGGAAGGTCAGGGGCGGCGTGCTCACCACCACCGAGGAGTCCTGGTCGGGCGCCCCCGTCGAGGCCGACGTCCCCGGCAACCAGGCCGCCCTCGAGTCCGGCCTCGTCGACTGGGTGAACCGCCTCAAGGACACGGCCGAGTCGAAGACCGACCGCGGCGTCCACCGGGGCGAGTGACCCGACGCGGCACGGGCCGGGCCCGGCACTCGCGAGCACGGCGGACGGTCTCCGTACGGCGATGTCTTCCCTGCGACCGGTTCAGATCTGGCCGAGGTCGATCTCCGCTGCGAAGGGGGCGGTGATCTTCAGGGTGCCGGTGAACACGTCCCCTTCGCGGTACGTCCTCGTCGCGGGATCGAGCAGGTACGTATACACCAGCGGTGTGCCCGTCGCGGCTTGCTCGATCCGCCAGTAGAAGCCGATCCCGGCCTTGGCGTACTGGTCCACCTTCACGATCCGGTCGGTGGTCTCCGAGCCCGGCGACACCACCTCGGCCACGAGCAGTACGTGCTCGGGCCGGGTGGGCGTGATGTCGATCGTGTCCGCACGGTAGACGATGACGTCGGGGCGACGGTTGGTCAGCGGGACGTCCTGAAGCCGGACGTCGAAGTCCGTGTCGGCGTTCCAGTCGGGGCCGGCTGCGACGTCCAGGGCGTTCGCCAGGAGTCGGGCCAGTCGATTGTGCCGCTTGGAGGCGCTGGGGCTCACGACGACCATTCCGTCCACGATCTCGATGCCGGCGCACTGCTCCTCGGACCACGACTCGTACTCCTGGGCCGTGATCTGCTGGTGCATCCACGCCGGGGCGACCATCTCGGCAGTCATGACACGCCTCCCGGACACTGTGCGGCGGGCCCGATCCCGCTGCACTCAGCGTACTGTCTCCAGCTCGCAGACCGCCTGGCCCGGGACTCCGCCGGCGCTGACTCCCGCCGTGCCCGCCTGGTCCAGGTGGGCCGGGCATTCGACGCGGGTGTGCCGCTGTGCTGATGTGCCTCGGGGACCCATGGCGGCTACGGATACAGCTTCAGCTGCCCTGGGCCCGGTCGGGCGGTCGATGCACTGCCCCCGTGGAGGACCGGTGACGGGTGAGTTGCAACTCCCGTCCTGCAAGGACTCAGTCCAAGGCGTCACTGCCGGCGGAATCGCCAATGCGGGAGGGGCGCATTGGATTCGGGCAGGTCGGACCTGTACGGCTTGCGCTCGCTCACCTTGGCCCAGCATGCCCGAGCCCTCCGACCGGCAGGGATACCGCAGTCCCACACGTTCAGGTGACGACAAATCACCTGTGAACAGTAGTGGCCCGAGATGATCAATGATCGGGGCGGGAGCGCCGGCGTGCGATCAGTGGCGGTGATCGGGCTCGGTCGCCGGGCCGGTGCCGTTGGTGCCCAGGTCGTCGGAGCGGTCGGCGTCGACGCGGGGCCACTGTGCTGTGGGCCGTCCACCCGGCCACTCCCGCAGCGGGGGCCAGTCGGGTGCCCCGCCCAGGGTTCGCGTGGCGTGCCCGAGGCGTGGCCAGCCTGCCGGGGAGTCCTCCCAGTCCTCCTGACGCCCGAAGGCCGTGAGGTCCATGAGCGCGTAGCTGTAGTCCACCGCCTCGGCCCCGCGACGTTTGGTCCAGTACGTCTCGAAGACGCGGTCGCCGTCGCGCAGGTAGCACACGAGGTGGAACAGGCCGGGCTCCCGGCCGACGAGAAGCGACTCGAGCGAGGGCTGGGCGGAGTACCAGGGCATCGTCCAGCCCATGAAGGCGCGGTAGCGCAGGCTCTCCTCGTACGACGTCTGTGCATCCCCGAAGCCGTAGGCCGTGTTCCGCCCCTGACAGAACACGGCGAAGGTGATGTCGCGGGAGTGCAGATAGGCCGGCTCGCCCACGTGGCTCATCACCCAGGTACAGCCCTCGCACTGCTCAGCGGCCTGCCGGCCGGGCCACCACATGAAGTAGTAGGCGATCATCTGGCGTCGCCCTTCGAACGCGTCCAGCAGCGTCATGGGGCCGTCCGGCCCCAGCAACGGGCTGTCCGCGGCCACCTCGACCATCGGGAGCCTGCGGCGCGCTGCGGCGATCGCGTCGCCTTCGCGGGTGTGGGCCTTCTCCCTCGCCCGCAGCCCCTCCAACTGCTGCTCGAAGGTCGCGCGGTCGGCGACCGGTGGTTGCGCCCTGCTCGGGTTCCCGGACATCAGCGGCTCCTGGAATCGCTTCGTTGCGACTACGGCGCACTCCTCAGTAACGGACTGGCCGGTCGGGATCCGCCGTGATGCGCGATCCGACCTGTCTCTATTGTCGCCGAGCATGCGACGGTGTCGCGGTTGTCCTGGACGACGGCTGTCATGTTCGACCCGCCGAGGGCGGGCGGCGAGGTCGTGGAGGTGGGGCGGACACAGGCAGGTTTCCTGCGGCCCGGAAGCTGCTTCCCACCCGACAGCGGTGGGTGGGAAGCAGCGCGCCAGAGCCCATCTGAGCATGGCCAACCTGCAGTTGGGGCACACGGGGGCACGCCACCCTGCGATTGGACTAGACAACAAGAAACCCCCGGGCCGATGACCTGGGGGTTCGGAGTGGAGCGGGTGACGAGAATCGAACTCGCACTCTCAGCTTGGGAAGCTGATGTTCTACCACTAAACTACACCCGCGTGGGACGCCGACCGCAGTCGGTGCCTGGACGCTCACTCACTCTACCCCATGCCTGGTCCCCGGTGTTCGCACCGTGGGGCCGGTGGTCGTTTCGGGGGCGGGGACGCGGCTGCGGGGGCTCGGAGTCGGGGCGTACGGTGGGGGCCTTGGAGAGGGTGTGCGTGCGGGCGGAGTGCCGCCTGGAGAGTCGTCTCTTTCATCCCGTACTGTGGCTTTTGTCGTCAGGGTAGTAAGCCAGACGAGCCTCTTGGGGAAGGGACTTGAAGGACTTGATGGAGCGCACCGTCGTCCGCTGTGCCGATGGGCACGTGTTCACCGCCACCTCGTTCCCGATGCAGCAGGCCGAGCGACTCGGCCCCGGTCGGCTCGTCCGATGTCCGCGCTGTGCGCGGCTGCGGAGTGCCGTGCCGGTGGGTCTGCAGAAGCGGTAGCGGGCGGCCGACGCCGGCAGGGGTCGGCACAACGGTCGGCCTTCCGGCAGGGAGACCCAGTAGGACAGGGCGCGCGGCGCGGCGGCGGTTGTCGCTGCTCCGCGCGCCTTGCGTATCCTCGGTGCGTGCTTCTCTCAGACAAGGACATCCGGGCCGAGATCGACGCCGGACGGGTCCGCATCGAGCCCTTCGACGACTCCATGGTGCAGCCGTCGAGCATCGACGTGCGCCTCGACCGCTACTTCCGGGTGTTCGAGAATCACCGGTACCCGCACATCGACCCCTCCGTCGAGCAGGTGGACCTGACCCGGCTCGTGGAGCCGGACGGGGACGAGCCGTTCATCCTGCACCCCGGCGAGTTCGTGCTGGCCAGTACGTACGAGGTCGTCTCGCTGCCCGACGATCTCGCCTCGCGGCTCGAAGGGAAGAGCTCGCTCGGGCGGCTCGGGCTCGTCACGCACTCCACCGCCGGGTTCATCGACCCGGGCTTCTCCGGGCACGTGACGCTCGAGCTCAGCAATCTCGCGACCCTGCCGATCAAGCTCTGGCCGGGGATGAAGATCGGGCAGCTGTGCATGTTCCGGCTCACCTCGCCGGCCGAGCACCCGTACGGCAGCGAGCGGTACGGGTCGCGGTACCAGGGGCAGCGCGGGCCGACGGCCTCGCGCTCCTTCCTCAATTTCCATCGGACCCAGGTATGAGCAGCGAGAACGCAGGCAGGACGCACGCATGAGTGATGTTCGGGAGAATCTGACCTACGAGCAGTTCGGCGTCGCCGTGCGCGAGCTGGCGCAGGCCGTCGCCGACGACGGGTACGAGCCGGACATAGTGCTCTCCATCGCCCGCGGCGGCGTTTTCGTGGCGGGCGGGCTGGCTTACGCGCTCGACTGCAAGAACATCCATCTCGTGAACGTGGAGTTCTACACCGGGGTCGGGACCACGCTCGACATGCCCGTCATGCTCGCGCCCGTGCCGAACGTCATCGACTTCTCCCGCAAGAAGATCCTCATCACCGACGACGTCGCCGACACCGGCAAGACGCTCAAGCTGGTCCGGGACTTCTGCCTCGACACCGTCGCCGAGGTCCGCAGCGCGGTGATCTATGAGAAGCCCCACTCCCTCGTCCAGTGCGAGTACGTGTGGAAGCGGACCGACGAGTGGATCAACTTCCCGTGGAGTGTCTTGCCTCCCGTACATAGGTCGGGCGAGGCGGCCAAGGTGAACAAGGAGGCTCTTTAAGAGACTTGATTGCCGGTGCCGACCTGAGCGGACGCCAGGTTGTCAGTGCCGACCGATATGCTTCTGCCGTCCACTTCCGGCCCATCCCAAGCTTCGGCCTCAGGAGCCGAGGACTCCGCCAGTAAGGGGGGTTGGTATCACCGGATCGGAAGAGGACATGGCAGATCTGCGGAAGCCGGATGATCACGAAGAGCAACAGCGCGATTCAGGACGACGCCGCACCAAGGCCGAAATCTTGATCGCACTTCTCACCGCGATCGCGGCAGTCGCAGGCTGTGTGGAGCAGCTGGCGCGTTAGAGCGTCGACGTAGGGTGGTGAGCCGGACGATGGCAGGGGCAGCAGAGCGGGCCCCGGCCAAGTAGTAGTCGGCCGGGACCCGCTCAACGACTCCATGCACTGGCCCGATCCTGGTGGGAAGACCAGGGTCGGGCCTTTGTGCGTAGAGCCAGCCCCTGTGACCTGCGGCTTCGTTCCGTGACCGAGGCCACAAAGTGGAAGCTACATTTTGCAGGTCTATAGCCCAGACTATAGCCCGAGGCCTTAGCCCCTCCTAGCAGGCCCTAGCCAGTCCTAGCAGGCCCTAGCCGGTCTCAGCCGGCCCTAGCCGGTGTCTGACGGTCTCCATCGCGACGTTGACAGCCCTGGTCAGCGCTGCCTGCGATACTCCCCATCGGCTCTCCGGAACTGCGAGATGCCACCGAGGTAAGGGGTCGGCGGGCTGTCGACGGTCGTCCTGCTCCTTCCGGGTGGACGAGGCCACATTCGTTGATGTCAGGCCTGGACGCGAGAGGGGCTCACCTCCGAAAGCGGAGGTGAGCCCCTCTGAACTGAAGCCTTGGCGGGCACAAGACCGGCATGGCCCCGCGGTGGTGGCGAGGCAGCCGACCCTTGTCGCACCCGGGTCGCGGCCTTTGCCGTGCGGACGACCTCACCACTTGGCAAGGTACGCCTTCTGATCCGTAGCTCTATATGGACCGGTCGGTGGGGGTCATACCGGCCACTTATCAATCCCGTGAAGGCGTCACTGGACGATGCCGGTTGCTGCGGTTGCTGTGCCTTGCTGCTGTACGAGCGTGCCGTGCGCCGAAGTCTGGCCCGCACGCATGGCTGCCCGAGCTAGCCACAGAGCGTTGAGGACGATCAGAGATGTGGCCAACTCCTGCGCCTGAGGGGCGACCCCCCACAGGATGCAGACAATTACCGTGATCACGGTGACCGACTGAGGGCGAGTTGACAGATGCTGGGTAACCCGCGGGAGACTCAAGATGGACCTCCAAGGTTCTGGACCCGCCCTGCCGTGCACGCCTAGGAAACCTGTTCGGCGAGGGCGGGTTCTCTCTGTGCCGTGGGGCTCATGCTGGCTTAAGATCGGCTATTCGCAAATTCGATCTCGTGTTTTCCGGTACTCCATCGATCGCCGACTGGCTTGTCACAGCAGTGAGTTGCGCTGGGCCACTCACTTGATCAGGCTAGATGTCATTGCTGAAATGCCGCAATACGGACATCGGTTGGAGTGTGGGCCGGCGGGATCTGCTGTCGGTGCTTCTGGGTCTTGCCGGGGATCTCGGGGCCTGCGTTTTCGCTGGTCTCAGCGCTCTGCGTAGTCATTGAGGAAGCCCTGCGCGGCGGTCACGAAGGTGCCGGCTCTGCCTGGGGCGACGATGGTCGGGATGGGAGCACCCCACGCACGCCCCAACGTGCCCGCAGTCGGCGTCGGCGCCCCCTGAGGTCATGAGCACTGACGAGTGGCTGCGGATGCACCTTCGCCGTGCTCCCGAGCGTGACGAGGAGTGGGTGCGCCGTGCCCTCGTGTTGCAGGGGCGGGCCTGATCGTCACCGCCAGACGGGTTCGATCAGGCTGGGGTCGAACTTCCGGCGTCCTCGTCCGGCCGGGTGAATGATCACGGCTGAGATGCTGTGCAGCACGATCTCTTGCTGGCGCTCGACAGGGAGCGCAAAGAACTCCTCGACGGTGAGGTTCGCTGCTTCACCCTTGGCCTCGGCCTGCTTCCGCTCCTTGTAGAAGCGGGCCCGCTCCAGTTTCAATTCGTCGCGCAGACGCTCCTTGGTCGGCAGGAGCTGCAAGAGCGTGGCAACCGTGATCTGTTTCGAACGTTCGGCGTCCACGAGTTGCGCGATGTCCTGCGTGATCTCCTGCAACTCGACCTCACGCGACCATTGTTGATCGACGGGAACCGCGGTGACTGCTGCTCGCGTCCGCTGCTCTTCCAGCGCGAGTTGGGCTATCAGCTTGTCGACGGGCTCTCCAACCCGTCCGACCTTGCCGCATCCGCCGTTCACTACGGAGCACTGGTACGTGTACCTCGTGGCCTTCGATCCTGGTTGCCAACGGTTGTTGATCTGTCCTCGGATCTTCGCCTTGCACAGTCCGCATCGGGCGATGCCTGAGAGCAAGTACTTGCGGGCTAGGGAGCGGCCGGGATGCTTCTGCTTCCGCTCGGCGACGGCCGCGCAGACGGCTTCCCACTCCTCCAGAGTGTTGATCCGTTCCCAGTTGCCCTTGATCGGTTCGCCGTCTTCGCCGACCAGAATCTCGCCGTGGTACGTCCGGTAGCCGACCAGCCTCGGGTTGGTCAGGAGCTGCTCGACGTGATGGTGGGCCATGCGCTTGGTGCCTGCGCGCGGGTTGCCCAGGCCCTGTTGCTGCCACCGGGTCCGGATGGTGCCGATGCGTACGCCGGCGAGGACCTCGCGTTGTGCCTCGCGGATGGCTTCGGCGGCCTTCGGGTCGAGCTTGGTCCGGTCGTCCTTGCTCCAGCCGTACGGCGCTGGCCCTCCGCTGTCCTTGCCCTGCTGAGCCAACTCCAGGTGCTTGCGCTTGATCCGGCGTGACGCGTCGTGCGACGACTTGTTGGCGAACGCGACCATGATGCGGGCCATGGTGCGGCCGTCCGGCGAGGCAAGGTTGATGTCGTTCGTGACGGTGGCGAACTCCAGGCGGGGCCGCTCGTCGAAGATCTCGATGAGGCGTTCCAGGTCCTGCGGCTGTCGAGCGAGACGGTCCAGGTCGTAGGCCACGATGCCGTCGATGAGGCCGGCGCGGAGATCCCTCAGCATCAGCTCGAACTCGTCGCGCACGACGTTGCGCTTGAACGCCGACACGTCGTTGTCCTCGTAGGCCTTCACGACCTGCCACGACCGGAGATCCGCGAGGCGCTCGCAGTCCTGCTGCTGCCTGGCGACCCCCAGAGACTCGCCCTCGTCGTCCCGCGAGATCCGGGTGTAGACACCTACCTTGCGTGCCAAGGTCGGCCCTCCCCCTGCCTTCTGAGCAGGGCCAGACTACTACCGTCATCAAGTCAAGTCAGCCCGGAGTTTCCTGCCTCCCGTCGTACACAGGGACGATCAGGTGCTCGACGCCTGACCGGCGGGGAGTGTGCGTGGAATGGGGAGGGCCCCCGGCGTCGTGCCGGGGGCCCTTGCCACTGAGGCCACTGAAGGCGCTGTGGTCGGCTAGAACGTGCCCAGCTTCACGATCGACAGCAGGGCGATCAGCTGGATCGCGGATGCGCCGAGCGCCTTCGGCCAGGGCAGGTCGTGGGAGCGGCTGACCATCAGGGTGAGCAGGGCGCCGGCCGCGACCCAGGTGGCCCAGCCGAGGACCTGGACGAAGGACGCGTCGCCGCCGAGGAACAGGGCGAAGAGCAGGCGGGGCGCGTCCGTGATGGACATGATCAGCATGGAGAGGCCGACCGTGGGCTGCCAGGCGCCGTCGCCGCCCAGCTGGCGGGCCAGGGTGTGGGTGACCACGCCCAGGACGAAGGAGCTCAGCACCATCGCGACCGCCGTGGTCAGGACGATCGGGATCGCGTTCGAGAGGGTGGCGTTGATCGCCTCCTCGCGGGCGCCGTCGAAGCCGAAGACCGCCAGCAGGCCGTAGAGGAACGTCACGATGAGCGCCGGGGCCCACATCGCGTAGTCCCGCATCTGGAGGAAGGTCTGGTTGGGCGCGAGCACGATGCCCCTCAGCAGGTCCTTCCAGTGCAGGCGGGGGCCGACCGGGCCGGGCGCGGGTGCGGAACCGGCGCGGTAGGTGTCGCCCTGGTTGTAGGGGTCGTCGACCGTGAACGCCTGGGTGTGGCCCGGGTTGTTGGCCGCGTACGGGTCGTACGGGGCCTGCTGGGGATGTCCGCCGTGGCCGTAGCCGCCGTCGCCGAAGTACTCCGGTTCACCGTGCCCGCCGCCGTGCGCCTGCGGCCACGGGGATCCGCCGGGGCCGGGACCGGGGGCACCACCTCCGTACGGCTGCTGCGGGTACGGCTGCTGAGGCGTCGCGGGACCGCCGTACGACGGTCCCTGGGGCGCCTGCTGTCCGTACGGAGGGTGTTGCGGTCGCGCGTTGGGAGCGCCGTTGTTCCGGCCGCGTCCGATCCTGAATCCAGCCACGCCTTCGAACGTACCTGGTCCCGGAGAGTGACGTGCGGGGCCCGGCCATTCGGAGGGTCCTTTGCGGCCGAGCTGTGACATCCCTTACGGGTGGTCCCCGAGGCCTCCCTGACGTCTCCCTGACGTCTCCCCGGCGGGGCTCCGCGCCGGTCTGCCCGCCGGTCCGTCCGCCGGTCCCCCACGGGTCTCCCGCGGAGCCTCTACGAGGTCAGGAAGTCCGACGTCGAGAACGTGACCGCGGCCTCCGCCGACACCAGCGCCTTCGCCGCGCCCCGGTGGACCTCGACCGCGTCCTTCGTGTCGCCCTGGTACGTCCGCACCACCAGGTCCGCCAGGCCGTCGCCGTCGAAGTCCCCGGCCGTCAGCACCCGCGTCGTCCCCGTCGCCTCGGGCGTCACGGTGACCGTGCCCCGCGTCGTGGGGCCCGTCGTACGGCCGGGGAAGACGCGCACGCCGGAGCCGCTGGAGACCAGTTCGTTCCGGCCGTCCCCGTCGAAGTCGGCGGCGTCGAGCATCGAGCCGGGGGTGTCGAGGGTGCCGCGTGCCGCGGTGGGGAGGTCGTAGCGCATCGCCGTGCCGTCCAGGGTGCCGACGGCCGCGTCCAGCGCCTTGCCCTTGCCGAAGGCGCCGAGGGCGACGTCGATGCCGGTGGGGAGCGTGACCCCGGTGCGGGTCGGGCCGTCCGGGCCGCCCAGGACGACGGCCGCCTTGCCGGGGCCGGCGGAGGTGCGGACGACCAGGTCGTCGTACCCGTCGCGGTTCACGTCGGCGGCGGGGCCGGTCGGCGCCTCGCCGGGGGAGGGGACGGGCGCGCCGGCCTCGTGCGGTGCGCCCTTGCGGGTGAAGGGGCCGCGCAGATAGCTGAGGCGGCCGGCCGAGGCGTGGACGACCAGGTCCTCGGCGCCGTCGCCGTCGAAGTCGCCGCACACCGGACGCTCGGGCCAGTCGTTGCCGTAGCGGGCCTTGGCGGGGACGGTCAGCGGGACCGCGCGGTCGGCCGGTCCCGACGGGGAGCCGAAGAGGAGCTGGAGGGGGACCGGAGGCCGGCCCTGGCCGTCGTAGGGCGGGTCGGTGGTGACCACCAGGTCGGTGAAGCCGTCGCCGTCGAGGTCGCAGCTCGCCTCGGCCTCGAAGACGGCCGGCAACTGTCCGTCGGTGGGGGCCGCGAACTTCTTCGGGGTGAGCAACTGCCGGGCACCGGGGACCAGTCCGCGGGAGGAGCCGTAGACGATGCCGATGCCGGCGTCGTCCGCGTGGCTCTGCGCCTTGACCAGGTCGTCGAGGACGAGGTCGCGGTGGCCGTCGCCGTTGAAGTCGTCGGCGACCTCGCTGCCCTTGCCGTGCGGGACGGGGAGCTGGGCGGGGGCCTGGGCGGCGCGTACGGGGGTGGGGGCGGTGTCCTTGGTGGCCTGCGCCGGGCCGTGGCCGCAGGCGGCGAGCAGCAGCAGGCAGCCGACGGCGGCTGTGCCGGTCAGGGTGCTGTGTCTCGGGCGCACCGTTCACCTCGTCCGTATCAACCCGTATCACCGACAACGACCGAGTAATGATGCACGTGTTCGACATACGGCGACACCCCCGGGTTCGCACGGAACCCGGGGGTGTCGGTCGGGGAGTGGCCGGAGAGGGGCTACTTCACCGGCTCCGGCGTCGGCTCGCTCTCCGTCTCGGGCTCACCGGCGGGGTCGGCCGGGGTCCTGACGGAGTCCAGCAGGAGCTGGGCGACGTCGACGACCTGGATCGACTCCTTGGCCTTGCCGTCGTTCTTCTTGCCGTTGACCGAGTCGGTGAGCATCACCAGACAGAACGGGCAGGCCGTGGACACGATGTCGGGGTTGACCGACAGCGCCTCGTCGACGCGCTCGTTGTTGATGCGCTTGCCGATCCGCTCCTCCATCCACATCCGCGCGCCGCCGGCGCCGCAGCAGAAGCCGCGCTCCTTGTGGCGGTGCATCTCCTCGTTCCTCACGCCCGGGACGGCGGCGATGATCTCGCGCGGAGGCGTGTAGATCTTGTTGTGGCGGCCCAGGTAGCACGGGTCGTGGTAGGTGATGATGCCCTCGACCGGGGTGACCGGGAGCAGCTTGCCCTCGTCGACCAGGTGCTGGAGCAGCTGGGTGTGGTGGATGACCTCGTAGTCGCCGCCGAGCTGCGGGTACTCGTTGCCGAGGGTGTTGAGGCAGTGCGGGCAGGTGGCGACGATCTTCTTGGCCGACTTGGGCTTCGCCGACTCGGGCACCACCTTGCCGTCGTCGTCCATCTCCTCGCCGAAGGCGGCGTTGAGGGACATGACGTTCTCCATGCCGAGCTCCTGGAACAGCGGCTCGTTGCCGAGCCTGCGCGCCGAGTCGCCCGTGCACTTCTCGTCGCCGCCCATGATCGCGAACTTGACGCCCGCGATGTGGAGCAGCTCGGCGAAGGCCTTGGTGGTCTTCTTGGCGCGGTCCTCCAGGGCGCCGGCGCAGCCGACCCAGTAGAGGTACTCGACCTCGGTGAGGTCCTCGATGTCCTTGCCGACGACCGGGACCTCGAAGTCCAGCTCCTTGAGCCACTCCAGGCGCTGCTTCTTCGCCAGGCCCCAGGGGTTGCCCTTCTTCTCCAGGTTCTTGAGCATCGTGCCCGCCTCGGACGGGAACGCCGACTCGATCATCACCTGGTAGCGGCGCATGTCGACGATGTGGTCGACGTGCTCGATGTCGACGGGGCACTGCTCGACGCAGGCGCCGCAGGTGGTGCAGGACCACAGGACGTCGGGGTCGATGACGCCGTTCTCTTCGAGGGTGCCGATCAGGGGGCGCTCGGCCTCGGCGAGGGCGGCCGCGGGCACGTCCGCCAGCTGCTCGGCGGACGCCTTCTCCTCGCCCTCCATGGTCTTGCCGCCGCCGGCCAGCAGGTAGGGGGCCTTGGCGTGCGCGTGGTCGCGCAGGGACATGATCAGGAGCTTGGGGGAGAGCGGCTTGCCGGTGTTCCAGGCGGGGCACTGCGACTGGCAGCGGCCGCACTCGGTGCAGGTGGAGAAGTCCAGCAGGCCCTTCCAGGAGAACTGCTCGACCTGGGAGACGCCGAAGACGTCGTCGTCGCCCGGGTCGGTGAAGTCGATCGGCTCGCCGCCGGACGTCATCGGCAGCAGGGCGCCCAGCGCGGTGCCGCCCTTCGCGTCGCGCTTGAACCAGATGTTCGGGAAGGCGAGGAAGCGGTGCCAGGCGACGCCCATGTCGGTCTTCAGGGCGACCGTGATCATCCAGATGAAGGACGTGGCGATCTTCAGGCCGGCGAAGAGGTAGACGAGGTTCTGGAGCGTGGAGAGGTCCACGTCCCGCAGCGCGGAGACGACCGGGTACGAGATGAAGAACGACGCCTCGTAGCCGTCCACGTGGTGGAGGGCGCCCTCCAGCGCGTGCAGCATGAAGATGCAGACGCCGACGATGAGGATGACGGCCTCGACGAAGTACGCCTGGCCGAAGTTGGAGCCGGCGAAGCGGGACTTGCGGCCCGGCTTGTTCGGCTTGCTCACCTGGCGGATCGCGATCAGGACGAGGATGCCGATCACCGTCATGGTGCCGATGAACTCGACGAAGACGTTGTACGGGGCCCAGTCGCCGATGACCGGCAGGATCCAGTCGGCCTGGAAGAGCTGGCCGATCGCGTTGACGATCGTCAGCAGCAGGGAGAAGAAGCCCACCGCCACGAACCAGTGCGCCACCCCGACGATGCCCCAGCGGTTCATCCGGGTGTGGCCGAGGAACTCCCTGACCACGGTGACGGTGCGGTCCACGGGGTCGTTGGTCCGTGTTCCGGCCGGTACGGGCTGGCCCAGCCGCATGTAGTTGAAGATCTGCAGGACGGCGCGGCCGAACAGTGCGACGCCGACCACGATCAGGACCAGCGACACGATGATCGCGGCGAGTTGCATTTGGGGCTCCTCGGGCCTGCGAGGTTTCGAGGGGGGCGGTATTACTAAGCGGTAACTTATTCAGTTCGTCTGAGAGTACCCCCATCCTCCGCCGCACTGTAGCCGGACGTGCGGTGATCTGCGTCGCTGAGGCAACCCTGACCGCGCCTGGCCCCATGCGCCGCGTTGGCCACCTGACGCCACGCCGGTCCGGACGCGCGATTCGTCGCAAAACGTGATATTCGGCATAGCTTGTGTCCGTGCTCTACGGGATCGCCGCCGCCACCGCCTCCTTCCTCCTCACCGTCCTCCTCGCCGCGCTGCTGAGGGGGCCCGCCCTGCGTCTGGGCCTCGTCGACCGGCGCCGGCAGCGGCCCGTCCCGCTGGTCGGCGGTGTGGCCGTCGCCCTCGTCACGGGACTGGTCGCGTGGGCCGGGGACCGGTCCGGCGTCGTGCCGCTCGGTGCGTCGACCGGTCGGCTGCTCGTGGCCGCGGCCGCCGTCGGCGCCCTCGGTCTGGCCGCCGACGTCTGGCGGCTGCGGCGCCGGTGGCTCCTCGCCGGTACGGCCGTCGCGGCGGCGTGCGTGGTGCCGTACGGCGAGACCGGACCGGTGGCCGGGGCGCTCGCCGTGGGCTGGATCGCGCTGTTCACCGCCGCCTTCCGGGGGCTCGACCACGCCGACGGGGTGGCCGGCACGGTGGGTGTCGTGACCGCCTTCGGGGTCGGCGCCTGCGCCGCGGTGGAGCTGATGGACGGGCCCGCGGTGCTGCTGCTCGCGCTGGCCGCCGCGCTCGCCGGGTTCCTGCTGCACAACCGGCATCCCGCGCGGATCGCGCTCGGCGCGTGCGGGTCGCTCTTCACGGGCTTCCTGCTCGCCGGGGTCGCCGTGTTCACCCGGGCGGGGTACGAGCCCGGCGGCGGCGTGGGAGTGCTGTTCGCGCTGACCGCCGTGGCGGTCGCCGACGCCGTCCTCGTGCTCCTCTCGCGCCGGCTGGCCGGACGGTCCCCGCTGCGCGGCGGACCCGACCATCTCGCGCACCGGCTGCGGCGGCTCGGGCTCACCGCGCAGGGCGCGGTGGTCGTGCTCGGCGGGGCCGCGTTCTGCGCGGTGCTCGTGGGTGTGCTCGCGCACACCGGCCGGGTGGGCGGTCCTGCGGTGTGGTGGGTGGCGGGCGGGGCGCTCGCCGGGGTCCTCGGGTTGTTGCGGGTACGGGTCTACGGGCCCCGGCGGGCAGCGGTGGCGCGGGCCCCGGTGGTGCGAGGCCCGGTGGTGCGAGCCCCGGGGGTGCGAGCCCCGGTCCACCGGCCCCGTGAGGAGTCCCAGGCGCCTCGCGGGGCAACCGGAACCCCGGACACGGCGTCCTTTCGAGGGGCGATTTTTCCGGTTCGTCAGGCCAGGGGTTCCGAGAACGAGCAGGTCAGGGCTCCGTTGCGTGTAAGGAACGGATAAGAGTTGAGTCTGCTCGACTCACCTCTGTTGACCCATCGCCGGGCGTCATGCACACTTGAGCCTGTTCCACTCAAGTCAGCTGGAGGTTATTCACCATGGCACGTGCGGTCGGCATCGACCTGGGCACGACTAACTCCGTCGTCAGCGTTCTGGAGGGCGGCGAGCCCACCGTCATCACCAACGCCGAGGGCGCCAGGACCACGCCGTCCGTCGTCGCCTTCGCCAAGAACGGCGAGGTGCTCGTCGGCGAGGTGGCCAAGCGCCAGGCGGTCACGAACGTCGACAGGACCATCCGCTCGGTCAAGCGCCACATGGGCACCGACTGGAAGGTCAACCTGGACGGCAAGGACTTCAACCCGCAGCAGATCAGCGCCTTCGTGCTGCAGAAGCTGAAGCGGGACGCCGAGTCCTACCTGGGCGAGAAGGTGACCGACGCGGTCATCACCGTTCCGGCGTACTTCAACGACGCCGAGCGCCAGGCCACCAAGGAGGCCGGTGAGATCGCGGGCCTCAACGTCCTGCGCATCGTCAACGAGCCGACCGCCGCCGCGCTGGCGTACGGCCTGGACAAGGACGAGCAGGTCATCCTGGTCTTCGACCTCGGTGGCGGTACGTTCGACGTCTCGCTGCTCGAGATCGGCGACGGCGTCGTCGAGGTGAAGGCCACCAACGGTGACAACAACCTCGGTGGTGACGACTGGGACCAGCGCGTCGTCGACTACCTGGTCAAGCAGTTCCAGTCCGGCCACGGCGTGGACCTCGGCAAGGACAAGATGGCGCTCCAGCGCCTGCGCGAGGCCGCCGAGAAGGCCAAGATCGAGCTGTCCTCGTCCACCGAGACCTCGATCAACCTGCCCTACATCACGGCGTCCGCCGAGGGCCCGCTGCACCTGGACGAGAAGCTCACCCGCGCCCAGTTCCAGCAGCTGACGTCCGACCTGCTGGAGCGCTGCAAGACGCCGTTCCACAACGTCATCAAGGACGCCGGCATCCAGCTGTCCGAGATCGACCACGTCGTTCTCGTCGGCGGCTCCACCCGTATGCCCGCCGTCGCCGAGCTCGTCAAGGAGCTGACCGGCGGCAAGGACGCCAACAAGGGCGTCAACCCGGACGAGGTCGTCGCCATCGGCGCCGCCCTGCAGGCCGGTGTCCTCAAGGGCGAGGTCAAGGACGTCCTGCTCCTCGACGTCACCCCGCTGTCCCTCGGCATCGAGACCAAGGGCGGCATCATGACCAAGCTGATCGAGCGGAACACGACGATCCCGACGAAGCGTTCGGAGATCTTCACCACCGCCGAGGACAACCAGCCCTCCGTGCAGATCCAGGTCTACCAGGGCGAGCGCGAGATCGCGGCGTACAACAAGAAGCTCGGGATGTTCGAGCTGACCGGTCTGCCGCCGGCGCCCCGCGGCGTCCCGCAGATCGAGGTCGCCTTCGACATCGACGCCAACGGCATCATGCACGTGACCGCGAAGGACCTGGGCACGGGCAAGGAGCAGAAGATGACCGTCACCGGCGGCTCCTCGCTGCCGAAGGACGAGGTCGACCGGATGCGCCAGGAGGCCGAGAAGTACGCGGAGGAGGACCACGCCCGCCGCGAGGCCGCCGAGTCCCGCAACCAGGGCGAGCAGCTCGTCTACCAGACGGAGAAGTTCCTCAAGGACAACGAGGACAAGGTCCCCGGCGAGATCAAGACCGAGGTCGAGGAGTCCGTCGCCGAGCTGAAGGAGAAGCTCAAGGGCGAGGACACCGCCGAGATCCGCACCGCCACGGAGAAGGTCGCCGCCGTCTCGCAGAAGCTGGGCCAGGCCATGTACGCCGACGCGGCGGCCGGTCAGGCCGCCGGCGGCGAGGCCCCGGGCGCCGACGCGGGTGCCGGTGCCGACGGCAAGGGTGCCGACGACGACGTCGTCGACGCCGAGATCGTGGACGACGAGCGCAAGGACGGTGCCGCGTGACGGAGGAGACCCCGGGTTTTGACGAGAAGCCCGACGTCCCCTCCGGCGCCACCCCTGACGACGCCGAGCCGAAGGCCGCCTCCGAAGAGGGGGCGGCCCCGGCCGGGGACGCGAACGAGAACGCGGGCCTGGTGGCCCAGCTGGATCAGGTGCGCATGGCGCTCGGCGAGCGCACGGCGGACCTCCAGCGACTCCAGGCCGAGTACCAGAACTACCGCCGCCGGGTCGAGCGGGACCGCGTCGCGGTCAAGGAGGTCGCCATCGCGAACCTCCTGTCCGAGCTGCTTCCCGTGGTCGACGACATCGGCCGCGCCCGGGAACACGGCGAACTCGTCGGCGGCTTCAAGTCCGTCGCGGAGTCGCTGGAGACGGTCATGGCCAAGATGGGCCTCCAGCAGTTCGGCAAGGAGGGCGAGCCCTTCGACCCGACGATCCACGAGGCCCTGATGCACTCCTACGCACCGGACGTCACCGAGACGACCTGCGTGGCGATCCTGCAGCCCGGGTACCGGATCGGCGAGCGCACCATCCGCCCCGCGCGGGTGGCGGTCGCCGAGCCGCAGCCGGGTGCGCAGCCGGTCAAGCCGGCCGAGGAGAGCACCGAGGCCCAGGCCGACTCCGCCGACGACGCCGGGAACGCCGGGAGCAAGGAGAGCGGTGGCCCGGAGGAGGGCTGACGTCAACACGGAAGTCGGGAAGGAGGGACGTCGGGGATGAGCACCAAGGACTTCATCGAGAAGGACTACTACAAGGTCCTCGGCGTCCCCAAGGACGCCACCGAGGCCGAGATCAAGAAGGCGTACCGGAAGCTCGCCCGCGAGTACCACCCGGACGCCAACAAGGGGAACGTCAAGGCGGAGGAGCGCTTCAAGGAGATCTCCGAGGCCAACGACATCCTCGGTGACCCCAAGAAGCGCAAGGAGTACGACGAGGCGCGCGCCCTGTTCGGCAACGGCGGGTTCCGTCCGGGGCCGGGCGCGGGCGGCGGCGGCAGCTTCAACTTCGACCTGGGCGACCTCTTCGGAGGCGGCGCCCAGGGCGGCGGAGGCCAGGGCGGCCCCGGCGGCTTCGGCGGCGGACTCGGAGACGTCTTCGGGGGCCTGTTCAACCGCACCGGCGGCGGCCCCGGCACCGGCACGCGCACGCAGCCGCGGCGCGGCCAGGACATCGAGTCCGAGGTCACCCTGAGCTTCACGGAGGCCATCGAGGGCGCCACCGTCCCGCTGCGGATGTCCTCGCAGGCGCCCTGCAAGGCCTGTTCCGGCACCGGCGACAAGAACGGCACGCCGCGCGTGTGCCCGACCTGCGTCGGCACCGGCCAGGTCGCCCGGGGCTCGGGCGGCGGCTTCTCGCTGACCGACCCGTGCCCGGACTGCAAGGGCCGCGGTCTGATCGCCGAGGACCCCTGCGAGGTCTGCAAGGGCTCCGGACGCGCCAAGTCCTCGCGGACGATGCAGGTCCGTATTCCCGCCGGTGTCTCGGACGGGCAGCGCATCCGGCTGCGCGGCAAGGGCACGCCCGGCGAGCGGGGCGGTCCGGCGGGCGACCTGTACGTGGTCGTGCACGTCAAGGACCACCCCGTCTTCGGGCGCAGGGGCGACAACCTCACCGTCACCGTCCCGGTCACCTACACCGAGGCGGCCCTCGGCGGCGAGGTCCGGGTCCCCACCCTGGGCGGTCCGCCCGTCACGCTGAAGCTGCCGGCGGGCACGCCCAACGGCCGCACCATGCGGGCCAGGGGCAAGGGCGCGGTCCGCAAGGACGGCTCCCGCGGCGACCTTCTGGTCACCGTGGAGGTGAGTGTTCCGAAGGACCTGACGGGGAAGGCTCGTGACGCACTGGAGGCGTATCGCGAGGCGACCGCGGACGAGGATCCGCGGGCGGAGTTGTTCCAGGCCGCGAAGGGAGCTTGATGGGGATGGACGGTCGTCGACGCAACCCGTATGAACTGACCGAGGACACCCCGGTCTACGTCATCTCGGTGGCGGCCCAGCTCTCCGGCCTGCACCCGCAGACCCTGCGTCAGTACGACCGCCTCGGCCTGGTCTCCCCGGACCGCACGGCCGGCCGCGGCCGGCGCTACTCGGCCCGCGACATCGAACTGCTCCGGCAGGTCCAGCAGTTGTCGCAGGACGAGGGCATCAACCTGGCCGGAATCAAGCGCATCATCGAACTGGAGAACCAGGTCGCGGCCCTCCAGGCCCGGGCGGCCGAGCTGGCCGACGCCCTGGACGGCGCGGCGACGGCGATGCGCCAGCGCGAGGCGGCGGTGCACGCGTCGTACCGCCGTGACCTGGTCCCTTACCAAGAGGTACAGCAGACCAGCGCCCTGGTGGTGTGGCGGCCCAAGCGCCACGGCCAGTCCTCGGACTGACAGGCGGCGCAAGCGGCACAAGGGAAAGCGGCATGGACAGCCCCGGAGACCGACTCGGCCTCCGGGGCTTGTTCGCAACGTTGCTGTCTCATTGGTCTAGTACTTCTTGACGATTTGGTGAAGACAGCGTTGGCTTCGTTCACCTGGGTCACCCACAACACCCGTGTGTCGGAAGGTAAGCGCAGTGAGCAGCCGTGCCCGTCGTATCGCCATATCCGTGGCCGCGTCCCTGATGACCTTCTCGCTGGCCTCCTGTGGTGTGCTGGGCGCGTCGGAGAGCAGCGACGAAGCCAGTCCGACCAAGGGCAACGACATCACTGTCGGCCTGCTGCTCCCGGAGAAGGAGAACACGCGCTACGAGCAGTTCGACTACCCCTTCTTCAAGGCGAAGGTCGGCGACCTCACGCGCGACGAGGGCAACGTCAAGTACGCCAACGCCGAGGCCAGCGCCACCAAGCAGGCCGAGCAGATGCAGCAGATGATCGACGACAAGGTCGACGTGATCGTCCTGGACGCGGTCGACGCGCACGCCATCGCGGACGGGGTACAGAAGGCCAAGGACGCCGGCGTCCCCGTCATCGCGTACGACCGGCTGGCCGAGGGCCCGATCGACGCCTACATCTCCTTCGACAACGAGCTGGTCGGCGAGGTCCAGGGCCGCTCCCTCATCGAGGCACTGGGTGACAAGTCGTCCGGCACCGACAAGATCGTCATGATGAACGGCTCGTCCACCGACCCGAACGCCAAGCAGTTCAAGGCGGGCGCGCTGTCGGAGCTGAACGGCAAGGTGACGATCGCGCAGTCCTTCGACACCAAGGACTGGAAGCCGGAGAACGCCGAGGCGAACATGACCGAGGCGATCGAGAAGATCGGCAAGGACGACATCGCGGGCGTCTACTCCGCCAACGACGGTATGGCGGGCGGCATCATCAAGGCCCTCGAGGACGCCGACGTCACCGACCTGCCGCCGATCACCGGTCAGGACGCGGAACTCTCGGCGGTCCAGCGCATCGTCACCGGCGAGCAGTACATGAGCGTGTACAAGTCCTACCCGCAGGAGGCCGAGAACGCCGCGGAGATGGCCGTGGCGCGGGTCCAGGGCCGGGACATCCAGTTCGACGCGCTCGCCCGCGACAAGGTCGACAGCCCCACTCACAAGGGCGTCCCCGCGCAGTTGGTCCCCGTCGTCGCCCTCACCAAGAGCAACATCGAGGAGACCGTCGTCACGGACGGCTTCTACAAGGTCACCGACATCTGCACCGCCAAGTACGCGGCGGACTGCGCGGAGCTGGGGCTGAAGTAGTCCCGGTGCGGTCCCGGTTCCACCACCCGGGCATTCCGGTCGCAACCGACTCATTCCGTCCCTCCTTCCGGACGGAGCCTTGTTGCGGAGCCGGTCCCGGCCGCGCATAGTTGCGCTGCGGAAGAGCCGGAACCGGGGGTGGGATGGGCGATGGCCGGGCACGGGGCTCAGGAGCATCCACACGGGGCCGACCGGCTGTGCGGGGCCGGGGACCGCGTGTACTCCCGGGCCGTACGGCGCGGCCGGGTGCCGCGCCGCGACGCCGAGCCGGTCCCCTGCCTCCTTGAACTGGCCCTGCTGCACCCCGACCCCGACGACATGGACTGGCTGGTGCCGACCTCCCCGCAGGAGGTCATGACGCGGCTGCTGCGCGGCGTCCACGACGAGGTCAGCGCCAGTCAGCGGCGGGTGGGCTCGGCCGTGGAGGCCTTCGAGTGGTACGCGGGCCTCGGCCGGCTGATCCAGACCCCGGCCGGCACGGAGGGCACGGCGATCCGGGTCCTGGACGGGCTGTCCCGCATCCAGGCCGCCATGGACGAGGCGACCCAGGCCTGCACCACGGAGGTGCTCACCGTCCAGCCCGGCGGCATCCGGCGCGAGCACGAGCTGTCGGAGGGGCTGCACCGGGCGCTGGCGCTGCGCGGGCGCGGGGTGCGGATGCGGGACCTGTACACGCACGTCGCCCGGCACGGGCAGGGCCTGCTCAACTACCTGGAGCTGATGGGCGACGCGGTGGAGGCCCGCACCCTCGACGAGGTCATCGACCGCCTCATCCTCTTCGACCGCACGGTCGCCTTCATCCCCGCCAACACCGACCGCACGATGGCCCTGGAACTGCGCCACCCCGCGCTGGTCGCCTACCTGGTCACGGTCTTCGAACGCCTCTGGCGCCTCGCCATCCCCCTGACCGCCCCCCTCCCCGACACCGGCATCGAGGGCATCTCCCACCGCGAGCAGTCCATCGCGGCGCTCCTCGCGGAGGGCCACCAGGACGCGGTGATCGCGGAACGCCTCGGCATCAGCGTCCGCACGGCCCGCGCGCACATCGCCCGGCTCTCGGAGACCCTGGGCGCGGCGAGCCGCACGCAGTTGGGCGTCCGCATAGCCCAGGCCGGCCTGGACGGCTCCCCGCGCCGTGCTCCGTCCCCGGTCATCCTTCCTGACCGAGAATCCCCGACTGCCCGATGAGGTAGCCGAGCTGAGCCCGGCTCTCGCTGCCGAGGGTGGCGGCGAGTTTGGCGATGTGGACGCGTGCGGTGCGGACGTTCATGCCGAGGCGGTCGGCGATGTCGGAGTCGGTGTGGCCCTCGACGAGGAGGGAGGCGATGGTGCGTTGGCGCGGGGTGACGCCGTTCAGGGACGGTCGTTGGGCCGCCTGCGGATGCATCGGTGTGGCGAGCCGCCAGAGACGCTCGAAGGTGGTCACGAAATAGCTGATGAGGGCGGGGTGCCGGACTTCGAGGGCGAGCGTGCGGTCGGCGCTGGCCGGGATGAAGGAGACCCGGCGGTCGACGACGATGAGGCGGTCGGTCACCTCGTCCAGGGAGCGCGCCTCGGCGTCCCCGCGCAGCTGCTCGTAGCGGGCGCGGACCAGCGGCAGGTGACGCTGCGTGTGCTGGTAGAGGGTGCGGATCCGCCCACCGCGGTCGAGCATGTCCTGATCGCGTCGCAAGGACAGGTCCTGGGACTGTCGTCCGCGCTGGTCGCCGTAGTGGACGTTGGGCTGGATGCACAGCAGTTCGTTGGCGGCGTCCGCCATCGCGTCGCTGATGGCTTCGTTGATCTGCGGGATGCCGCTGAGGACGCGTACGGCCGCGGCGTCGGCACCGGCCGTGCGCCGACCGTCCACCCGCATCAACGGTCCAAACGTCGCGGACAGTCGGGCTTCCCGCCGTCTCTCCTCCGCGACGCGCTGGGCCGAGGCGTCCAGCATCTGGTGCAGGGCGACGGCCGGGGCCACGGGCTCCAGCCAGTCGAGGTCGCCTATGGACGGCTGGAGCAGTCCGTAGGCAGTCAGACAGGGCGTCGCGGCGGCTTCCAGGGCGGACACCCGGCCCTCGCGCAGGGCCTGTGTGTAAAGCGCCGTGCCGGTGGCACAGAGGTCCTCCGGTCCGTGTTCGAGGTGCGGCTCGTGAGGCTCCCCTGTCACGGGCCGCCCCCGTCGGTGACTCCCTGGTGTTCCTGTTCCTGTTCCTGTTCCTGTTCCAGGATCCCGGACTGGGCGATGAGGTAGCCCAGTTGTGCGCGACTGCCGCTGCCCAGTGCGGACGCCAGTTTGGCGATGTGCGCACGACACGTCCGGACATTCATGCCCAGGCGCCGGGCGATCGCCTCGTCCACGTGGCCTTCGACCAGGAGCTTGGCTATGGAGTGCTGGATGTCGGTGATGCCGTCGGGTGCGGTCTCGTAGGGGGCGCCGGCGGTGAGTGGCACAGCTCGACCCCAGATGAATTCGAACACCTTGATCAGATAGCGGACCAGGCCCGGGTGACGAATCTCCAGGGCGACCTGTCGGTCGTCGCGGATGGGTATGAAGGCCACGGTCTCGTCGCAGATGATCAGCCGTTCGACGAGCTCGTCGATGGTGCGGTACTCGGCCTTCCCGTTCGGGAACTGGTCCACATAGGCCATGCGCTCGGGGCTGTACCGTGCCGTGTGCTGGTAGAGGGTTCGGATCCGCACGCCACGCTCTATGAGCGTTCTGTCGCGTTCCAGCCCCTCGATGAGTCTGCGTTCAGGATGCCGGGCGCTCGGCTGGACCGTGAGCATCTCGATCACGCACTGGTCCGTGGCCAGGTCGAGGGCCGCGTTGATGCGGTCCAGACCTTCCAGCACGGTGATCGAGTGGGTTGGCGCCGCCCCCTGCGCGCTGAGGGCCATAAAGGGTTCGAAGGCCGCAGCGAGCTCGATCGAGGTGCGCCTGCGCTCGGATATCTCGTGCTCGATGGGATTCAGCCGCCGGGCGAGGGCGACTGCCGGAGACACGGGTAGGAGCCAGTTGGCGTCGTCGGGGTCCGGGTGCAGGAGCGCGAACTCCATCAGGCAGGGGACGGGATCCGCCTCGCCGCGAGCAATACGTCCGATGCGCAGTGCGTTCGCGTAGAGGCGTGCCCCCTCCTCACACAGTTCAGTAACTGCATGGGGATGTATCGCTTTGGTCTGATTTGCTGGCAAATCTCCACCCCCCAGGGTCCTGAACGTGCAGGAACATGATGCACCGATTGTGTGGCCATGACGTGCCTATATGAGCCATCGTCTTATCCGACGGGGGAAGAGGGGACCTTCAAGTGAGGACGAAGCTGGCTATGTCTAAGAGAATGCTTCGCTCGGTGCTTGTCGCCGCCTTCTCCGCCGTTGTGGCCATCGGTACTCTGAGTGGCCTTTCCGTGGCGAAGGGTGACGCGCGAGCGGACAGCGTCTGGTCACTCACGGCAGAGACTGCTACGCCTGCCGACGCGGACGGGGAAGCTCTCACGGACGACAGTGTGTGGTCTTGACATGACGACACCACCTGATGACCGCTCCTTCCGTCGTGAAATGGCCACCGCCTACCGCTCCGGCTGGCACTTCATCGACCTGGTCACCGCGATACCGCACGCCGGTGACTCGCTGATGGTGACCGTCTTCGGCGAGCCGGTCGTCGTCACGCTGGACGAGGACGGTGACGTGCGGGCGTACCGGTGTCTGCGGCGACCTCGGGGGGCGCCGCAGCCGGTGCGGTGCGCCATCCGGTACGGAATGATTTTTGTGAACCTGGATCAGAGGGACCACCGGCTCGTACAGCCGGAGATCCCCGAAGTGAGGACCATCTCGGCCACCCCCCGCAGCGCCTGACGCGATTCCCCCGTCGTAACAAATCGCTCAGGTGCTTCCCCCCGGCAGCGGCGTCACCGTGACCTGAACACGGTGACGCCGCTGTCGCATGTGCGGACATCTCGCGACAGTGGCCGGTTCCACGGCTGGCCGAAAAGGTACTCGTGGGACGTGCCCCGCCTCCTTGTGCGATCACCCTGGCGTCTCTGAGGGGAGACGTGTGCCATCCACCTTGAGTGGAATCGACTCAACTTTGTGTACACTAAATGAGTCAGCACTGACGCGAGGAGGAGAGCCAGAACGTGGACGCCGAGCTGACCAACCGGAGCCGGGACGCGATCAACGCGGCCAGCAACCGGGCCGTGACCGAGGGAAACGCCGACCTCACCCCCGCCCACCTGCTCCTGGCGCTGCTCCAGGGGCAGGACAACGAGAACATCGTCGACCTGCTCGCCGCCGTCGAGGCCGACCTCGCCGCCGTGCGCACCGGCGCCGAGCGCATCGTCGCCGGGCTGCCGAGCGTGACGGGGTCCACCGTCGCGCCCCCGCAACCCAGCCGTGAGATGCTCGCCGTGGTCGCCGACGCCCAGGCCCGCGCCAAGGAACTCGGGGACGAGTACCTCTCCACCGAGCACCTGCTCCTCGGCATCGCCGCGAAGGGCGGCGCGACCGGTGAGGTACTGGAGGGGCAGGGAGCCAGTGCGAAGAAGCTGCAGGAGGCCTTCCGCAAGGCGAGGGGAGGGCGACGCGTGACCACCGCCGACCCCGAGGGCCAGTACAAGGCCCTGGAGAAGTTCGGCACCGACCTCACCGCCGCCGCGCGGGACGGGAAGCTCGACCCCGTCATCGGGCGGGACCAGGAGATCCGGCGCGTGGTCCAGGTGCTCAGCCGGCGGACCAAGAACAACCCCGTGCTCATCGGCGAGCCCGGCGTCGGCAAGACCGCCGTCGTCGAGGGGCTCGCCCAGCGGATCATCAAGGGGGACGTGCCCGAGTCGCTGAAGGACAAGCGGCTGGTGGCGCTCGACCTGGGCGCGATGGTCGCCGGGGCCAAGTACCGCGGTGAGTTCGAGGAGCGGCTGAAGACCGTCCTCGCCGAGATCAAGGACTCCGACGGGCAGATCGTCACCTTCATCGACGAGCTGCACACCGTCGTCGGCGCCGGCGCCGGCGGGGACTCCGCCATGGACGCCGGGAACATGCTCAAGCCCATGCTGGCGCGCGGCGAGCTGCGCATGGTGGGTGCGACGACCCTCGACGAGTACCGGGAGCGGATCGAGAAGGACCCCGCCCTGGAGCGGCGCTTCCAGCAGGTGCTGGTCGCCGAGCCGACCGTCGAGGACTCGATCGCGATCCTGCGCGGGCTCAAGGGCCGCTACGAGGCCCACCACAAGGTGCAGATCGCCGACAGCGCCCTGGTGGCCGCCGCCACCCTCTCCGACCGGTACATCACCTCCCGCTTCCTGCCCGACAAGGCCATCGACCTCGTCGACGAGGCGGCCTCCCGGCTGCGCATGGAGATCGACTCGTCCCCCGTCGAGATCGACGAACTCCAGCGCGCCGTCGACCGGCTGAAGATGGAGGAGCTGGCGATCGGCAAGGAGACCGACGCGGCCTCGCTCGAACGCCTGGAGCGGCTGCGGCGCGACCTCGCCGACAAGGAGGAGGAGCTGCGCGGCCTCAACGCCCGCTGGGAGAAGGAGAAGCAGTCCCTCAACCGGGTCGGTGAGCTGAAGGAAAAGCTCGACGAACTGCGCGGGCAGGCCGAGCGCGCCCAGCGCGACGGCGACTTCGACACCGCCAGCAAACTGCTGTACGGCGAGATCCCCACCCTGGAGCGGGACCTGGAGGCCGCCTCCGAGGCCGAGGAGGAGGTCGCCAGGGACACCATGGTCAAGGAGGAGGTCGGCGCCGACGACATCGCGGACGTCGTCGCCTCCTGGACCGGCATCCCCGCCGGCCGCCTGCTGGAGGGCGAGACGCAGAAGCTGCTGCGCATGGAGGACGAGCTGGGCAAGCGGCTCATCGGGCAGGGCCAGGCCGTACGGGCCGTGTCCGACGCCGTACGGCGCAGCAGGGCCGGGATCGCCGACCCCGACCGGCCGACCGGGTCGTTCCTCTTCCTGGGCCCCACCGGCGTCGGCAAGACCGAGCTGGCCAAGGCGCTCGCCGACTTCCTCTTCGACGACGAGCGGGCCATGGTCCGCATCGACATGTCGGAGTACAGCGAGAAGCACAGCGTCGCGCGGCTCGTCGGTGCCCCGCCCGGGTACGTCGGGTACGAGGAGGGCGGGCAGCTCACCGAGGCGGTGCGGCGGCGTCCGTACACCGTCGTGCTGCTCGACGAGGTCGAGAAGGCGCACCCGGAGGTCTTCGACATCCTGCTCCAGGTGCTGGACGACGGCCGGCTCACCGACGGGCAGGGCCGCACCGTCGACTTCCGCAACACCATCCTGGTCCTCACCTCCAACCTGGGCAGCCAGTACCTGGTCGACCCGACGACCGGCGAGGCGGAGAAGAAGCAGCAGGTCCTGGAGGTGGTCCGGACCTCCTTCAAGCCGGAGTTCCTCAACCGGCTCGACGACCTGGTGGTCTTCTCGGCGCTCAGCAAGGAGGAGCTGAGCCGGATCGCGCGGCTCCAGATCAACGGTCTGGCCCGGCGCCTCGCCGAACGCCGCCTCACCCTGGAGGTCACCGACGAGGCCCTGGCCTGGCTCGCGGAGGAGGGCAACGACCCGGCGTACGGCGCCCGCCCGCTGCGCCGCCTCGTCCAGACCGCGATCGGCGACCGGCTCGCCCGGGAGATCCTGTCCGGCGAGATCAAGGACGGCGACACGGTCCGCGTGGACCGCTTCGGCGAAAACCTGATCGTCGGCCCGGCGACCGGCAAGACGCTGTAGTCGGCCCCCTCGGCACCGGGGGTGATTGGACGATTTTGTCCCGGGTGACACGCCGGTTATGCGGCGTGTCACCCGGGACAAACCGTCCAATCGCTGGTGCACGTCTCCCCGAGCGGGTACCCGACCGGCCGGATCAAGTCAGCCCAGGGCTGACAGGGCCCCGGCGGGCTTGCCACGCCCCTCCCTGCATGGGGGAGGATGGCCAGAATCCGTACGAAGGGAAATTCACGGTGAGCATCGACCCGTCCTCGATTCCGAACTTCGGGGGCAAGCAGCCCGAGCCGCAGCCCCAAGGACCGGCGGGCCCCGTCGTCCCGGATCAGGATCTTGTGAAGCAGCTCCTCGAACAGATGGAGCTGAAGTACGTCGTCGACGACGAGGGCGACCTCGCGGCGCCGTGGGAGCAGTTCCGTACGTACTTCATGTTCCGCGGCGAGGGTGACCAGCAGGTCTTCTCGGTGCGGACGTTCTACGACCGGCCCCACCAGATCGACGAGAAGCCCCAGCTGCTGGAGTCGATCGACGACTGGAACCGGCGCACGCTGTGGCCCAAGGTGTACTCCCACACCCACGACGACGGCACGGTCCGCCTGATCGGCGAGGCGCAGATGCTGATCGGCATGGGCGTCAGCCTGGAGCACTTCGTCTCCTCGACGGTCAGCTGGGTGCGGGCCGCCATCGAGTTCGACCGGTGGCTCGTGGAGCAGCTCGGTCTGGAGCAGGAGGTCAACGAGTCGGAGAAGCCGACGGACGAGGACGGCGAGTAGTCCGCCCCCGCGGCACGATCCAGCGGAGCCCGGCCCCCGGCGTCACGGGGTGCCGGGCTCTCGCCGTTCCGGTGAGGCGTCCGGGCGAGGCGTCCGGCGAGGCGCTCCGGCGAGGCGCTCAGCCCGCCAGCGTCTTCAGGCGCCCCACCGCCTCCTCCAGGACCGAGGTCCGCTTGCAGAAGGCGAACCGGACGAAGGGCGCGCCCGCCTCCCGGTGGTCGTAGAAGACCGCGTTGGGGACGGCGACGACCCCGGCGCGCTGCGGCAGGGAGCGGCAGAAGGCGAAGCCGTCGCTCTCGCCGAGCGGACGGATGTCGGTGGTGACGAAGTACGTCCCCGCGGGCCGGTACACGCCGAAGCCCGCCTCCGCCAGCCCCGCCGCCAGCAGGTCCCGCTTGCCCTCCATGTCCTCCCGGTAGGCGGCGAAGTACGAGTCGGGCAGCGCGAGGGCGTCGGCGACCGCGTACTGGAAGGGGCCGGAGGCCACGTACGTCAGGTACTGCTTGGCCGAGCGGACCGCCGTGACCAGGGCGGGCGCGGCGGTGACCCAGCCGACCTTCCAGCCGGTGAACGAGAACGTCTTGCCGGCCGACCCGATGGTCACCGTGCGCTCGCGCATCCCCGGGAAGGACGCCAGGGGGATGTGCTCGGCCGTGCCGAAGACCAGGTGCTCGTAGACCTCGTCGGTCACCACCAGCAGGTCCCGCTCCACGGCCAGCTCGGCGATCGCGGCCAGTTCCTCGCGGGTCAGGACCGTGCCCGTCGGGTTGTGCGGGGTGTTCAGCAGCAGCAGGCGGGTACGGTCGGTGACCGCGTCGCGCAGCTCGTCGAGGTCCAGCCGGAAGCAGGCCTCCCCGGCCTCCCCGGCCTCACTGCCCTCCCCCTCCGCCGGGTGCGGGCGCAGGGTCACCGGTACGCGCGTGCCGCCCGCCATCGCGATGCAGGCCGCGTACGAGTCGTAGTACGGCTCCAGCGCGACGACCTCGTCGCCGGGCTCCAGCAGGGCCAGCAGGGAGGCGGCGATGGCCTCCGTGGCGCCCGCGGTGACCAGGACCTCGGTGTCGGGGTCGTAGGACAGGCCGTAGCGGCGCCGCTGGTGGTCGGCGACGGCGGCGCGCAGCTCGGGGACGCCGGGGCCCGGCGGGTACTGGTTGCCGCGCCCGTCGCGCAGCGCCCGTACGGCGGCCTCCCGGACCTCCTCGGGGCCGTCGGTGTCCGGGAAGCCCTGGCCCAGGTTGATCGCCCCGGTCGTCACCGCCAGGGCGGACATCTCGGCGAAGATCGTCGTCCCGAACTCCGCGAGCCGGCGGTTCAGGAGGGGGCGGGCGCTGGAGCTCATGGAGGTCATGGCGGCCATCCTGCGCCGAAGCTCTGGACTTCCTCAACTCTGCTTTGGTCCGTGGCGGCAAGGGGCATCTCCCGTTCACGCAACGAGCTTCACGACGTGATCCATACGCAGCGAGGCATCCGACGGGGGATTGCTTCGGGGGACATTCCGGGCCTGCGCCCGGATACGGAAGGAGGGTGGAGCCATGGTCACAGGCATCATCCTGTTCGTGATCGCAGCCCTGGTGATCAGGGTGTTCGTGGTGGGCCGGCGTGCCTCCCGCACCGTCGGGACGACGCGGCGCGGGCGCGGCTCGCTCTGGTCGAGCACGGGCGGGGGCGGCGGCAGCGGCGGTGGCAGCGGCAGCTGGTGGACGGGGGACGGCGGGGGCTCGTCCTCGGGCGGCCACCACTCGGGCCACTCCTGTGGTGGCGGCTCGTCCTGCGGAGGCGGGTCGTCCTGCGGGGGAGGGGGCGGCGGCGGATGCGGTGGTGGAGGCGGCGGCTGACACGGGGCAGCTGAGCTCCAGCCAGGGGGAACCGCATCCCCGTCACGGGGCCCACTCCTGGGACCGGGCCCCGAGTCCCCACACGAGCGCCCGCCGGGGCAGTACACCCGGTGGGCGCTCCCACGCACCGGCGCACTCCGCGCGGGCGGGGTGTGCGCCCTGGTTGAACAGTTGAGCTGTGCAGCCCCCTGAGGGATGGAAACGCCACGAAGTTGGGTAAAAACGCTGTGGCGGCGCCATAGTTCATGATTCCCTCTCCATCACCAACGCAGCTCCTCGGACGACCTGTTGACCCCCCTCCTGACCGGCCGACTGGGCTGAGCGGGCCGCATCCCCGGCCGTGGCCGGGATGCGCAGGCCCCACACCTTCCTCTCCTTGTGTGCTTGCGGAGCCGATCCATGCTCACGACCCTGAAAACCGCCTACACCGACACACGCGCCGCCGACCTGGCCTGGGCCCTGGGGCGCGAGCCGCTGCCCGCGCTCGCCTGCCTCGATGTCGAACTGAAGGACGCGAAACTGCAGTTGAGACTCCTGGGCGCCTCCCATCAAGTCCTGCTCGAGGAGGAGCGGGGCAGCTGTTCGGAGACGGTGGCGTGCATCCCCGGCAGCAGCACCCCCCTTCCGCTGGGCGTCGCCAAGCGGGTGGGCGACTGGGAGTACGAGTTCGCCGCCCGCGTCGAGGTGCTGACACCCGGCTCCTTCGCCGGCCGTGCCCAGGAACTGCTGGCCCTCGTCTCCGACCACCCGCACGGACTGGCCGGCGTCTTCCCCGGCAGCCCGCACGCCTTCACCGCGCTGCTGGCCCAGCGGCACGAGGGGCAGGTGCACTGGCGGACCTGGCACGCCTACCCGCAGGACGGCCAGTTGGTCGCGACCCGGACCCGGGTGGGCGTCCGGGTACCGGCGCCCCAGCTCAGCGCGTCGGTGGGGTGAGCAGGTCGGCGCCGGATAAACCTGCGGCGCCCAACAGGACGCCTGTTTCACACGTGTGGGTGACGAAGCGCAGCGCGGGAGTGACGTAACGTCACTCCGTGATCGAACCGCACGCCCCCGCACCGCCCGGCTCTCCGCCGTCCTGGGGCGGCTCCTGCGGCCCCGGGGCTCCCGCGCGGCTGCCCGTCCGGCCGGCCGTCGGGCGGTTCCTGGTGCTGGCGGGCGTGTTCGTCTGCGCGGCCTGCGGGCTCGTGTACGAACTCGAACTCGTCGCGCTCGCCTCGTACCTGATCGGCGACTCGGTCACGCAGGCGTCCGTGGTCCTGTCCGTCATGGTCTTCGCGATGGGCATCGGCTCGCTCGCCGCCAAACGGCTGCGTCGCCTCGCCGCGGCCGGCTTCGGCGCGCTCGAGGCCGTCCTCGGCCTCGTCGGCGGCTCCAGCGCGATGGTCCTGTACGCCGTCTTCGCCTGGACCGGCGGCTGGGGCGGGCTGTGGGCCGACGGCCCGCGCATCCTGCTGGTCGCCTTCTCCCTCGCCATCGGCGTGCTGATCGGCGCCGAGGTGCCGCTGCTCATGGAGCTGATCCAGCGCGTCCGCCGGCAGGACCCGGGCGGTGCGGTCGCCGACCTGTTCGCCGCGGACTACGTCGGCGCGCTCGTCGGCGGCCTCGCCTTCCCCTTCGTGCTGCTGCCCTTCCTCGGCCAGCTCACCGGTGCGCTGCTCACCGGCACCGTCAACGCCGTCGTCGGCGCCGCCCTCGTCCTCGGCCTGTTCCGGCGCGACCTGACCCGGCGGGCCCGCTGGCTGCTGCTGACCGCCAACGCCGTCGTCCTCGCCCTGCTCGGCACGGCGACCGTCCTCGCCGACGACTTCGAACGCGCCGCCCGGCACGCCGTGTACGGGCACGACGTCCGCGTCGCCGTCCAGACCGACGTGCAGGAGGTGGTCCTCACCGGCGACCGCGACGGGCGGCCCCTCGACCTGTTCCTGGACGGACGGCTGCGGGTCAGCGGCAGCGACGAACGGCAGTACCACGAGGCGCTGGTGCTCCCCGCCCTGAGCGGCCCGCACGCGCGCGTGCTGATCCTCGGCGGCGGCGACGGCCTCGCCGCGCGGGAGGTGCTGCGCCACCCCGGCGTGCGCCGCGTCGACGTCGTCGAACTCGACCCCGCGCTGGCCGGGCTGGCCCGGCACGACCCCGGCCTGTCCACCCTCAACGAGCACGCCTACGGCGACGCGCGCGTCCACGTCGCCACGGGCGACGCCTTCCACCGGCTGCGCTCGACGCCCTCCGCGACGTACGACGTGGTGATCTCGGACCTGCCCGACCCGGGCATCACGGCCAGCACCAAGCTGTACTCGCAGGAGTTCTACGGCCTGCTGCGCCGGGTGCTCGCGCCCGAGGGGCGACTGGTGGTCCACGCGGGGCCGGTCGCCGCCCGCCCCCGGGACTTCTGGACGGTGGCCGCCACGCTCCGCGCGGCCGGCCTGCCCCCCGTCGCCTACCGCGTCGGCGCACGCGACGCCGGCTCCGCACCGGGCCCCGACCGCACGGCCGCCGCCCGCCGCGCCCCCGGCGACTGGGGCTTCCTGCTGGCCGCCCGTACGCCCCCCGCCCTGCGCCTCGACCCGGCGGCCCCCCGCCCGCACACCCTCACACCCGGGTCCCTGGCCCAGGACGCGCGCGCGGCGTCCCGCACCCGGATCGACGGGCTGCCCCCCTCGACGCTGGTGCACCCCCGGTACTGAGCCCGGGCGGGGCGCCGCGACAGCGATCCTGCGCGTCCCCCGTGCGGCGGCCGGCCCGACCCTCCCCCGGGTACGGGACGGGCCGCCGCATCCCCCTGCGGATCGCTCGCACCGAGAACCTACGGCCGCACCGCCCGTGCCGGAATCCAGCGGTCGGTGGAGACCGGACCCAACCCGGCGCGGTAGACGCCCGGTTCCTGCAACTTCGGCGGTACGGCGAAAGGAGGACGCCGCCACCCGGCCGGCGGACCTACGCTGCGGCAATGCGCCTGCACCCCCTGGCGGCCGACGGCCTGATCGCCGCGGCTCTGACGACCGTGGCCGTGCTGCTCGGAACCGAGGCCGTCGCCCAGGGGTGGCCCGCGCTCGACCCGCTCGCCTGGACACTCGTCGCCCTGCTGACCCTCCCCCTCGTCCTGCGCACCCGCGCCTCCGTCACCGTCTGCCTCGCCGTCCACGCCTGCTGGGCGCTCTACGTCACCCTCGACTACTGGCCCGTGGTCGGCTCCTTCGGCCCGATGCTCGCCGTCTACACCGTCGCCTCCCTGCGCCCCACCCGCACCGCCGCCGCCTGCGCCGCCCTGCTCGCCGGGGTCTGGATCTACGCCGGGGTACTCAGCGGCACCGGGACGATGGCCTCCGTCGTGGGGCAGGCCGTGGGCTTCCCTCTGGTGCTGTGGCGGTTCGGCTACGTCGCCCGCAGGACCGCCGAACTCACCAGGCAGCTGCGCGCCGAACAGGCCGACCGGGCGCGGCGCGAGGTCGCCGAGGAACGGGTGCGGATCGCCCGCGAACTGCACGACGTGGTCGCCCACCACATCGCCGTCATCAACGTCCAGACCGGACTGGCCCGCTTCGTCTTCCACTCCGACGCCCGCACCGCACGCGAGGCCCTGGACACGGTCGAGGGCGCCAGCGGCGAGGCGCTGGCCGAACTCCGCCGCATGCTCGGCCTGTTGCGGGCCGACGGTGTCCAGGGCGCGGCCGGCGCCCCCGCTCCCGGCCTCGGCCAGCTCGACGAGATGGTCACCCGGGTGCGGGCCGGCGGCGTGCGCGTGGAGCTGCGCGTCACGGGCGCGCCGCGCCCCCTGCCCTCCGGCGTCCAGCTGTGCGTCTACCGCGTGGTGCAGGAGGCCCTCACCAACGTGCTCAAGCACGCGCCCGGCGCGGCGGCCGCCGTCGAACTCGCCTACCACGCGGGCGAGGTGACGGTGTCGGTGACCGACGACGGAGCGGCCGAGGGGGCGGATTCGGCCACAATCGCCGGGCGTGGCGGCCACGGCTTGATCGGGATGCGCGAGCGGGCCAAGCTTTACGGCGGGACGATGGTCGTCGGCCCGCGCAGCGAGGGGGGATTCGGCGTGCGCCTGACCCTGCCGACGCCGGTACAGACCGCACGCCGGGGAGACGCCGTCCCGGAATGACCGACGCAGACCGCCCGACGGACCGGCCGATACGCCTGCTCGTCGTCGACGACCAGTTCCTTGTCCGCAGCGGCCTCGCCGCACTGCTGCGCGCCGCCCCCGGCATGGAGGTCGTCGGCGAGGCGGCCGACGGCGCCGAGGCGGTGGTGCTGGCCGCGCGGACCCGGCCGGACGTCGTCCTGATGGACATCCGCATGCCCGGCATGACCGGCATCCAGGCCACCGAGCGGATCCTCGCCGAGGCGGTGGACCCCGCGCCCCGCGTCCTCGTCCTGACCACCTTCGACCTCGACGAGTACGTGTACGGCGCCCTGCGGGCCGGCGCCTCCGGCTTCCTGCTCAAGGACGCGGGCCCGGAGCGGATGCTGGCCGCGGTCACCGCGGTGCACGGCGGCGACGCGCTGTTCGCCCCCGCGGTCACCCGGCGCCTGGTGGAGGCGTTCACGCGGATGCCGGACCCGGGGCGGGCGGCCCCGCCGGACGCCGGCCGGCCGCCCGCGCTGACGGCGCTGACCACCCGCGAGGGCGAGGTCCTGAGACTGGTGGCCCGCGGCCTGAGCAACGCCGAGGCCGCCGACCGCCTGTTCATCAGCGAGGCCACGGTGAAGACCCACCTCAACCGCACGATGAGCAAGCTGGGCCTGACCAGCAGGGCCCAGGCGGTGGTCGTGGCGTACGAGACGGGACTGGTGACGCCGGGGAGCGCGGGCGGCGGGTGACTTTGTGCCGACGGGGGGTGTTCCGGGCGCCCGCTGGGTAGGCTGCGCTGACATGGAGCATGAGGTGTTCGTTCCGGTTCCGGCCGAGCGGCTCAGGGACGTGCTGGCCGACCCCGTGCGGGTCGCCCGGGCGGTTCCGGGGCTCCAGCAGGACGCCGGTGCCGAGCCCGTCGCGGGCCGGCTGAAGGTGCGCGTCGGCAGTCACTCCATCACCTACCGCGGCTCCGTGCGCCTGTCCGCCCGCGAGGACGGCACGTACGCCGTCGAGGGCGACGCCACCGAGTCGCGCGGCACCGGCACGGTCGCGCTCGCGCTGACCCTGCGCGCGGCCGACGCCGACGGCGGCTCCACCCTCACGTTCACGGGGACGGCCACCGCGGACGGGCGGGTCACGGAGCTGCCGCGGGAGTCGGTGACGTCGGCCACGACCCGGCTGCTGACCCGCTTCGCCGCGAACCTGGGCACGGCCGCGCAGGCACCCCCGGAGCCGGAACCCGAGCCGGAACCGGAGCCCCGGCACACCTCCGTCTTCGACACCGAAGTCCCCCCGCCCTCGCTCACGAACACGGACGAGAGCGCGGACGAGAGCACGGTCGGCGGCAGGCGACCCGAGGCGCCGGGCGCCGACGACGAGCCCGTCGTCCAGCCCCCCGCCGAGGCCGCGCACGCGCGCCGCACGATGATCGGCCGCAGCGCGGAGGAGGTGGACCACGCCCCGCCGCGCGGCCGGTACGCCCCCGTGCCCGCGCCTCAGCCGAGCGCGGTCGGCGCGCCCCTGCGCTGGGCCGCCCCCGCGGCGGCCGTGGTCGTGGCGGGGGCGATCGTCGTGGGCCGCGCGCTGCGCAAGCGCCGCTGAACCCCTCCCGGACCCCGCCTGCCGGGGCGCCCTTGATCTCCCCAGTAGGGTCGTGGCGTGAGTAACGAACCCATCACGCTGACCGCGGGTGACGCGGAGGCGACCGTGCTGCCGGGCAACGGCGGCCGGATCGGCGGACTCCGCGTCGGCGGCACGGAGCTGCTCCGCCAGGGCGAGCGCTACGGCTGCTTCCCGATGGTCCCCTGGTGCGGGCGCATCCGCGACGGCCGCTTCAGCGACGGCGCCGCGGTCCACCAGATGCCCCTCAACTCCCCGCCGCACGCCATCCACGGCACCGCCCGCGACGCCGCCTGGCGCACCGCCCGCGTCACCGCGAACGAGGCCGTCATCACGTACGACCTCACCGCCCCCTGGCCCTACAGCGGCCGTGTCACCCAGGTGATCGGCCTCGCCGAGGACGCGCTGACGCTGACGACGGCCGTGGAGACGTACGAGTCGTCCTTCCCGGCGCAGATCGGCTGGCACCCGTGGTTCAACCGCACCCTCGACGGCGCGGACGGGCCGGGCGCCGAGATCGCCTTCGACCCCGCCTGGCAGGAGGAGCGCGGCGACGACCACCTGCCCACCGGCAACCGCGTCGATCCGAAGCCGGGCCCGTGGGACGACTGCTTCGGCATGCCGGACGGCGTCGACGTCACGCTGACCTGGCCCGGGTGGCTGGAGCTGAAGGTGACCAGCCCCGAGCGGTGGGTGGTGGTGTACGACGAGCAGGAGGCCGCCGTCTGCGTCGAGCCGCAGACCGGGCCGCCCAACGGCCTGAACACCCTCCCGCGCCTGGTCACACCCCTGGAGCCGCTGGAGGCCACCACGACCTGGGCCTGGCGCCGCCTCTAAACTCGGGTACATGACGGACGTACGCGGCGAGCTGCTGCAGCAGATCAAGGACAAGGCCGTGGTGCACGGCAAGGTGACCCTCTCCTCGGGTCTGGAGGCCGACTACTACGTCGACCTGCGCCGCATCACCCTGGACGGCGAGGCCGCGCCGCTGGTCGGACAGGTGCTGCTCGACCTGACCGCCGACCTGGACTTCGACGCGGTCGGCGGGCTCACCATGGGCGCCGACCCGGTCGCCGCGAGCATGCTGCACGCCGCCGCCGCGCGCGGCCGCAGGCTGGACGCGTTCGTCGTCCGCAAGGCCGCCAAGGCGCACGGGCTCCAGCGGCGCGTCGAGGGACCGGACATCCGGGGCCGCCGCGTCCTGGTCGTCGAGGACACCTCCACCACCGGCGGCTCCCCGCTGACCGCCGTCGAGGCCGTGCGCGAGGCCGGCGCGGAGGTCGTCGGCGTCGCCACGATCGTCGACCGGGCGACCGGCGCCGCCGAGAAGATCCAGGACGGCGCGGGAGTGCCGTACCGGTACGCCTACGACAAGGACGAACTGGGCCTGGACTGAGCCGGGACCGGAGCCCGCACCGAGGTCCACTCGGGTATTCCCGGTTCGTCTGGAAGGATGGGGCCGACGATGACGTCGCCCCCCAGTCCTAGGTCAGGGCCATAAGCAACAACACGCGCCCACCCGCACATACAAGGAGCGGACAGATGCCCATCGCAACTCCCGAGGTCTACAACGAGATGCTGGACCGGGCGAAGGCAGGAAAGTTCGCCTACCCCGCCATCAACGTGACCTCTTCCCAGACGCTGCACGCCGCCCTGCGCGGTTTCGCGGAGGCGGAGAGCGACGGCATCGTCCAGATCTCCACCGGCGGCGCCGAGTTCCTGGGCGGCCAGCACAACAAGGACATGGTGACGGGCGCCGTCGCCCTCGCCGAGTTCGCGCACATCGTCGCCGAGAAGTACGACGTCACCGTCGCCCTGCACACCGACCACTGCCCGAAGGACAAGCTCGACGGGTACGTGCGTCCGCTGCTGGCGGTCTCCGAGGAGCGCGTCAAGGCCGGCCGCAACCCGCTGTTCCAGTCGCACATGTGGGACGGTTCGGCCGAGACCCTGGCCGACAACCTCTCCATCGCCACCGAGCTGCTGGAGCGCGCCCGCGCCGCCAGGATCATCCTCGAGGTCGAGATCACCCCGACCGGCGGCGAGGAGGACGGCGTCTCCCACGAGATCAACGACTCCCTGTACACCACGGTCGACGACGCGATCCGCACCGTCGAGGCCCTGGGCCTGGGCGAGAAGGGCCGCTACCTGCTCGCCGCGTCCTTCGGAAACGTGCACGGCGTGTACAAGCCGGGCAACGTCGTGCTCCGCCCCGACCTGCTCAAGGACCTGAACGAGGGCATCGCCGCCAAGTACGGTCAGCCGGCCGGCAGCAAGCCGTTCAACTTCGTCTTCCACGGCGGCTCCGGCTCCACCGCCGAGGAGATCGCGACCGCGCTGGAGAACGGCGTGGTCAAGATGAACATCGACACGGACACCCAGTACGCCTTCACGCGTCCGGTCGTCGACCACGTCTTCCGCAACTACGACGGCGTCCTGAAGGTCGACGGCGAGGTCGGCAACAAGAAGACCTACGACCCGCGCACCTGGGGCAAGCTGGCCGAGGCCGGCATGGCCGCGCGCGTCGTCGAGGCCTGCGGTCACCTGCGCTCCGCGGGCACGAGGATCAAGTAGCGGGGATCAAGTAGTTCTCCGGCGGTCACCCGACCGCCTCCACGAGCCCGGTGCCGACGGCGCCGGGCTCGCTGTATACCTGGGGCATGCCCGATGTCCGGCTGGCCTCGCCGCAAGGCAAGTGGATCCTGCTGACCACCGTCCTCGGCTCCAGCATGGCCCTGCTGGACTCGACCGTCGTCAACGTCGCGCTGCCCCGCATCGGCCGCGATCTCGACGCTGACCTCGCCGTCCTGCAGTGGACGGTCAACGCCTACCTGGTCACGCTGGCCGGGTTGATCCTTCTCGGCGGCGCCCTCGGCGACCGGTTCGGACGCCGTCGGATCTTCGTCGTCGGCGTGCTGTGGTTCGCCGTCGCGTCCCTGGCGTGCGGCCTCGCGCCGAACACCGGGGTCCTGATCACCGCCCGCGCCCTCCAGGGCATCGGCGGGGCACTGCTCACACCCGGTTCATTGGCCCTCATCCAGGCCTCCTTCCACGCCGACGACCGGGGGCGTGCGGTCGGCCTGTGGTCGGGGTTCGGGGGCGTGGGCGCGGCGGTGGGGCCGTTCCTCGGGGGCTGGCTGGTGGACGGCGCGGGCTGGCGCTGGGTGTTCCTGCTCAATGTGCCGCTGGCGCTGCTGTGTGCCCCGGTCGCGCTGCGGCACGTGCCCGAGTCCTCGGACGAGCGCGCCCACTCGCGCTTCGACGTACCCGGCGCGGTCCTGTGCGCGGCGGCCCTCGCGCTGCTCACCTACGCGCTGATCGAGGCGCGTACGGCGTCCTGGGCGGTGGCGCTGAGCGCGGTGGCCGGGGTGGTGGCCGCGCTGGCCTTCGTCCTCGTCGAGCGGCGCGGCAAGGATCCGATGATGCCGCTGGACGTCTTCGCCTCCCGTCAGTTCACGGCGGTCAACGTGGTCACGCTGTGCGTGTACGCGGCCTTCGGCGGCTTCTTCTTCCTCGCCGTGCTCCAGCTCCAGGTCGTCGTCGGCTGGTCCGCCCTGGCCGCCGGTACGGCCCTGCTGCCGACCACCGTCCTGATGCTGCTGCTCTCGGCCCGCTCCGGCGAACTCGCCGAGCGCCTCGGTCCGCGGCTCCAGCTCAGCGTGGGTCCGCTGCTGTGCGCGGCCGGGATGGTGCTGATGCTGCGGGTCGGACCGGGTGCCTCGTACGTCGCCGACGTGCTGCCCGCCCTGCTGGTGCTGGGCCTCGGCATGGTCACGCTGGTCGCCCCGCTGACGGCGACCGTGCTGGCCGCCGTGGACACCGCGCGGGCCGGTCTCGCCAGCGGCATCAACAACGCGGCGGCCCGTGCGGCGGGCCTCGTCGCGGTCGCCGCGCTGCCCCTGCTCACGGGCATGGGGGAGGAGGCCTACCGGTCCCCTCGGGCGTTCGACGACGCGTTCGGACCGGCGATGCTGATCTGCGCGGGCGTCCTGGTGGCAGGCTCGGTGATCGCCTTCACGACGGTGCGCCGCCCGGCGCCGGACTGCCGCCGGCCCGAGTGCCGTACCCACGGCTCGGTCATGGCGCCGCCGCTGGAGGGGGAGCGGGGCGCCCAGGCGTCCTGACTCGTCCGGCGGAACGTGGCACATGCCGCAGACTTGTCCCATGTCCATTCACGAGAACCTCCTCGGGGGACCGCCCCCGACCCACCTCCCCGACGACCCCGGGCCGCGCGAGCTGCTGGCCGGCGGCACCTCCCCCGCCGACGTCGCCGCGAAGTACCCGACGTCCTCGCTCGCCTGGGCCCGGCTGGCCGACGAGGCGTTCGAGCGGGGCAGCGTCGTCGAGTCGTACGCGTACGCCCGTACCGGCTACCACCGCGGCCTGGACTCCCTGCGCCGCAGCGGCTGGAAGGGGCACGGCCCGGTGCCCTGGGAGCACGAGCCGAACCGCGGCTTCCTGCGCGCCCTGCACGCCCTCGCCCGCGCCGCCCAGGCGATCGGCGAGAAGGAGGAGTACGAGCGCTGCAGCCAGTTCCTGAAGGACTCCTCGCCGGCGGCCGCCGAAGTGCTGGGCTGAACCGGAACGGATACCTCCTGGCCCGCCTGCCGTGCGCAGGCGGGCCTTGCGGTTTCCTGCGACGATTGCGGAGGATGCCGTTGGGGACCGGGGCCCCGTGCCGGTAACGGCAGGGCGGACCGCTACCCGTGCACATCAGGAGACAGCGATGTCCCACGAAGCCCCGAATCTCGACTTCGAGGGCAGCACGCCGTACGAGGACTACGTCAAGGCGGACGTGCTCACCCACCTCCAGCACACCCTCTCCGACGATCCCGGAGAGATGGTCTTCCTGGTCACGACCCAGGTCATGGAGCTGTGGTTCACCGTCATCGTCCACGAATGGGAGACCGCCGCCCGCGCCCTGCGCGAGGACCGGATCCCGGTGGCGACCGACGCGCTCAAGCGCTCGGTGCGGGAGCTGGAGGCGCTCAACGCCTCCTGGACGCCCCTGGGGCAGCTCACCCCGGCCCAGTTCAACTCCTACCGGTCCGCCCTCGGCGAGGGCTCCGGCTTCCAGTCGGCGATGTACCGCCGCCTGGAGTTCCTGCTCGGCGACAAGTCCGCGTCCATGCTCGTCCCGCACCGCGGCGCCCCGCGCGTCCACGCGGAACTGGAGAAGGCGCTGCACGAGCCGAGCCTGTACGACGAGGTGGTCCGGCTGCTCGCCCGGCGCGGCTACGACGTCCCGGACGCCGTGCTCCAGCGCGACGTCACCCAGAAGTACGAGGCGGCACCCGAGGTCGAGGCCGCCTGGACGGCCGTCTACTCCGGCGACCAGAACGGCGAACTGGCCCGCCTCGGCGAGGCCCTCACCGACGTCGCCGAGCTGGTGTGGCGCTGGCGCAACGACCACCTGGTCGCCACCCGCCGCGCGATGGGCTCCAAGACCGGCACCGGCGGCTCGGCCGGGGTGGCCTGGCTGGAGAAGCGGGCCCGGGGCAATGTCTTTCCCGAGCTGTGGACGGCGCGGTCGTATGTCTGAGCCGGTGGGCCTCGCGGGCGAGGCGGAGCGGCTGGACGCCGCGGACGGGCTCGCGGCCCTGCGCGAGCGTTTCGTCCTCGACGACGTGACGTACCTGGACGGCAACTCGCTGGGCGCCCTCCCGGCGCACGTCCCCGCGCGCGTGGAGGACGTCGTACGGCGTCAGTGGGGCGAGCTGCGCATCCGGTCCTGGGAGGAGAGCGGCTGGTGGACCGCCCCCGAGCGGATCGGCGACCGGATCGCCCCGCTGGTCGGGGCGGCGGCCGGGCAGGTCGTGGTGGGCGACTCGACGAGCGTGAACGTCTTCAAGGCCCTCGTCGCCGCCGTGCGCATGGCACGGGAGGAGGGCTCGGGCCGGGACGAGGTCCTCGTCGACGCCACCACCTTCCCCACGGACGGGTACATCGCCGAGTCCGCGGCCCGGATGACGGGGTGCACGCTGCGGCCCGTCGTCCCGGCCGAGGTGCCTTCGGCGCTGGCGGACCGGGGGGACCGGATCGCCGCCGTCCTGCTCAACCACGTCGACTACCGCACGGGCCGGCTGCACGACCTGCCCGCGCTCACGGCCGCGGTGCACGCGGCGGGGGCGTACGTCGTCTGGGACCTGTGCCACAGCGCGGGCGCGCTGCCGGTCGGGCTCGACGAGCACGGTGTCGACCTGGCGGTCGGCTGCACCTACAAGTACCTCAACGGCGGCCCCGGTTCGCCCGCGTACCTGTACGTGCGCCGCGACCTCCAGCACCGTTTCGACTCCCCGCTGCCGGGCTGGAACTCGCACGCCGAGCCCTTCGGCATGCGGCCCGCGTACGCCCCGGCCTCCGGTGCGGTGCGCGGCAGGGTCGGCACGCCGGACATCCTGTCCCTGCTCGCCCTGGAGGCGGCGCTGGACGTGTGGGACGAGGCGGAGGTCTCGGTGGCGGCGGTGCGCGCCAAGTCCCTGGCGCTGACGGACTTCTTCCTGCGCTGTGTCGGGGCGTACGTCCCGGACGGCCGGGTGGAGTCGCTGACGCCGGCGGCGCACGCGGAGCGGGGCAGTCAGGTCGCGCTGCGCTGCGACGACGCCGGTGAGGTGATGAAGCGGCTGATCGAGCGCGGGGTGGTCGGGGACTACCGCGCCCCGGACGTGCTGCGCTTCGGCTTCACCCCGCTGTACGTCGGTTTCGCGGACGTGGAGCGGGCGGCGCGGGTGCTGGCTCGGACGCTGGTGCGCTGAGTCGCGGGGGTGAGGGCCGGGCGGGCCGTCCGGTCCTCACCCAGCGTCACATCCCCATGTTCGCGCACGTCATCGGCCTGATACCGTCCCGGCAACGGCCGATTTCATTCTCCCGGTCCGCCAACACCGTTTCGTCGCTGAGAGGTTGAGCATGCCGGACGCCGCCGCAGAACCGGGCACCGCTGCAGCGAGGGACGCCGCGGAGGAGAAATCGGCCTTCTCCCACCCGGCGGTCGAGCCCGACAGCACCGCCGGTTACGGCGACCACCCCGACCAGGTGATCGACTTCTACGTGCCGCGCGGAGCGGCGGGTCCGGGTGAGGCCGCTCCCGTCGTGGTGGTCCTGCACGGAGGCTCGTGGCGCGCTCCCTACGACCGGCGTCATGTCAGTCCGTTCGCCGGCTTCCTGGCCCGGCGGGGCCTCGCCGTGGCCAGTGTGGAGTACCGGCGCGGTGCGCAGGGCGGGGGCGGGGAGGCCGCGGGCGCGGAGGGCTCCGGTGCGCGGGCCGGGGGTCCGGTCGGCGATCCGGTCGCCGGGCGCTGGCCCGACACCTTCGACGACGTGGCCGCGGCGCTGGACGCCCTGCCGGGGCTGGTACGGCGGCACCTGCCGGGGGCCGACGCGCGCCGTGTGGTGCTCACCGGCCACTCCGCCGGCGGCCATCTCGCCCTGTGGGCGGCCGCCCGGCACCTGCTGCCGGCCGACGCCCCGTGGCGCACCGACCGTCCGGCGCCGCTGCGCGGTGTGGTCGCCCTCGCGCCGATCGCCGACTTCGAGGTCGCCGACGAGCTCGACGTGTGCGGTGGCGCGGCGCGGCAACTCCTGGGAGGAGCGGAGGCGTTCGCGGAGCGACGGCCCTATGCCGACCCCGCTCTGCTGCTGCCCACCGGGATCGCGACGACCCTCGTCCAGGGCCGTGCCGACGTGGACGTTCCGCAGGCGGTCGCCGAGGCGTACGCCGACGCGGCGGCGAAGGCCGGGGAGGTGGTGGGTGTGACGCTGCTGGAGGACGTTGGCCACTACCCGCTGATCGACCCGGCGGCGGACGCGTGCGCGGTGGTCGCGGAGGAGATCGCGCAGTTGGCCTGGTGAGCGGGCGGGGAGGGTGTGTCATGAAAAGCGTGAACACTTTCCGGGAAAGTGTTCACGGCCCGCTCGGATGAGCAGGGGGCGGGTGTCGCACCCGTACCCGTAATACCTGAGAGCTAGCCGCCAGGTGAGTTCCCTGGCGGGACGCGGGTTACCCGGCTCGATTCATAACTTCCCCTTCAGACACGCCCGATGGACGGGCGCGCTGGAGGGGAGCGGCCATGAGGCCCGGGACGACGGTACGTTGGCGGCGGCGCGTGGGCAGCTGGCGCCGCGCCGCTTGCGCCGCCCTCATCGCCGGTGCCGTCGTGTTCCCCCTCTCGGCTGCCGCGCGGCCCCAGATCCCCGCCCCGGCCCCCGCCGTGCCGGCGGCCCCGACGGCGGCCACGCTGGACGACATATACGCCGCCAACCGGGCCAACGCGGCGGAGGCCTCCCGGATGGCCGCCGGTCACGGCGACCGGCACCGCGCGGCGTCGGACCGTTCGATGGCCGGCTCGTCGCGGCGTCTGCTCGCCTTCGACGGCCGGGGCGCCGGACTGGCCACCGAGGTCTTCGGCGACCTGGCGCACGCCGACCGCGTCGCCGTTCTGGTCCCGGGCTCCGACACCGGCCTCGACACGTACGGCCGGTTCCGCGCCGCCGCCCTCGCCCTGCACCGGCAGCTCGTCGCCGAGGCCCCCGCGGGGACGCGCACGGCCGTCGTGGCCTGGCTGGGCTACGAGACGCCGGGCACGATCAGCACCACGGTCGCCACGACCGACCGCGCCGACGGGGCCGCCCCCGAGCTGCGCGCCCTGGTGGCCGACCTGCGCCGGATCACCGGCCCCGGCACCGGCCTGGCCCTGCTCTGCCACTCCTACGGTTCGGTGGTCTGCGCCCGCGCGGCCGACGGCCTGGACGTCGCGGACATCGCCCTGGTCGGCAGCCCCGGCACCGGTGCCGACACCGCCGCGAGCCTGCACACCGGCGCCCGGATATGGGCGGCGCGGGGTGCCGACGACTGGGTGGAGCACATTCCGCACGCGAGCGCGGACCTGTTCGGCACCACGGTCGGCTTCGGCACCGACCCGGTCTCCCCGGACTTCGGCGCCCGCGTCTTCGACGCCGGCGACGGCGGCCACAGCGACTACTTCGACGCCGGCTCCCTCTCCCTGACGAACCTGGCCCGGATCGCCCTGGGCGAGACCACGGAGGTGACCCATGACTGACCTGACCGCGGCTTTCCTCACGCACCCGGTCGCGCGGCCGACCCCACCGCGCGGTGCCCTGCGCCGCACCGCCGCCCGCGTGGACGCCGCCACGCCGGTGTCGCGGGACCGGGCCGTCGACGCCCTGCGCGCCTTCGCCATCCTCGGGGTGGTCCTCGGGCACTGGCTGGTGACGGCCCTGGTCGCCGACGGCAACAGCCTGCACGCGGCCAGCCCGCTCGGGGACATGCCCTGGCTGGCCCCGGTCTCCTGGGCGTTCCAGACGCTCGCCGTGTTCTTCCTGGTCGGCGGCCATGTCGCCACCCGTGGATACGCGTCGGCCCGTGCCCGGGGCGAGTCCTACGGCCGCTGGGTGAGCGCCCGGCTGTCCCGCCTCTTCCGGCCGGTCCTCGCCGTGCTGGGCCTGTGGACGGTGACGGCGGCGCTGCTGCTCCTGACCGGCGCGGAGTTCACGACGGTCCACACGCTGGTGAAGCTGGCCCTGTCCCCGATGTGGTTCCTGCTGGTCTACGCCGCGCTGACCGCTGCGACGCCGTTGCTGACCCGGTTGCATCCGCTGTGGCCGCTGGTCGTCGTCCTCCACATAGACCTGCTGCGCTTCGGTTTCGGCGCACCGTCCTGGCTCGGCTGGATCAACCTCGCGGCCGGCTGGCTGGTCCCCTACTCCCTCGGCGCCGCCTGGACCCGCGGCGAGCTGGACCGCCGCCGCGCGGGCTGGGTCCTGCTCACCGGCGGTACGGCGGCGACCGCGGCGCTCGTCGCCTGGGCGGGCTACCCGGCGTCGATGGTCGGTGTCCCCGGCGCGTCGGTGTCGAACCTCAACCCGCCGACCCTGGCCGCCGTCACTTTCGGCCTGGCGCAGTGCGGGCTCGCCCTGCTGCTGCGCGGGCGGCTGCGCCGTGCGATGCGGCGTCCCGTCGCCTGGGCCGCGGTCGCGCTGGTCAACCTCTCCGCGATGACGATCTTCCTCTGGCACCAGACCGCGCTGATGGCGACCACGGCCACCGGCCTCCTCGTTGGCCGGCTGCCCGGCCTGCACACGGTTCCCGACGGCCTGGACTGGGTCGCGGCCCGACTCGCCTGGCTCCCGGTGTTCGCGCTGGTCCTGGCCGGCTGCTGGGCCACCTTCCGCTCCTGCGAGCGTGGTGGTGGCCCGCGCCGCTCCCGGGTCGTCCGTACACACCGTCCCCAAGGCCGGACGAGTACGGCGGGTGCACGTCATGTCTAGGGTGGAGCCTGTGACGCGATGGGGGAAACGGCAATGGGCCTGGTCCCGGGCCCGGGCCGAGCGCATCCTGCGCGTGCTTTACGAAGACCTGTGGACCTGGCGGGCGGACCCGCTGCCGCCGTCGGTGTGGCTGCGCTGGTTCCCGCACGGGGTGGTGTGTCTGGCGGCGCTCGGGGTGCTGCTGGGTGACGCCGCCCAGCTCGGGGACAACGGCGGGGTCGATCCCGGGTTCGCCTTCCTGATCGGTGTCGCCCAGGCCGGCGCGATGGTGTTCGCGCTGTGGCGGCCGGTCGCGGCGTGGTGGTTGTCGATGGCGGGCATGCTGGTGGGCGCCTTCGCCGTGCGGGCCGAGATGATTCCGGGCGGCTACGAGTTCACCTGGCCCTGGACCGCCGCCGGACTCATCGGGCACCTGTTCGTCATGCTCCTGCTGGCGCTGCGGGTCACCACCCGGGTGTCCGTGGAGGCGTTGACCCTGACCGCGCTCTGCACCTATGTCGTGCAGGGCCTGGTGGGCGCGCCGAACTACCTGCCGACCGGCCAGCTCGCCGTCATCCTGTTCGCGGTCGTCGTCGTCCTCGGCATGGCCCTGCGCGGCCGCAGGGTGGCCCGCACGCAGTTGGCGCAGCAGACCTCGCTGACCGCCGAGGAGCGGGCCCGGCGCACCCTGCTGGAGGAGCGCAGCCGTATCGCGCGGGAGCTGCACGACGTGGTCGCCCACCACATGTCCGTGATCTCCATCCAGGCCCAGGTGGCCCCGCACCTCGTCGAGAACCCGCCGGACGAGCTGAGGGAGAACCTCGCGGGCATCCGGCAGAACGCGCTGGAGGCGCTCACCGAGCTGCGCCGGGTGCTGGGCGTGCTGCGCTCCGAGCACCCGGACGCGCTGGAGGCGCCCGAGGGGGGCGACACCGCCCCGCACGCTCCGCAGCCCACCCTCGACCGGCTCGACGCGCTGGTGGAGAACACCCGGGCCGCCGGGCTGACCGTCACCACCGGTACGAGCGGGACGCGCAGACCGCTGCCGCCCGGCGTGGAGCTGTCGGCGTACCGGATCGTGCAGGAGGCGCTCAGCAACGTGCTGCGGCACGCGCCGGGCGCGAGTGCCCGGGTCCACCTCACCCACCTTCCGATCGGGCTGCGTGTGGAGGTCTCCAACACCCGGCCGAAGCGCGCACCGGGCCCGTCGCAGGGGGCCGGGCACGGGCTGCTCGGCATGCGGGAGCGGGTGGCGATGCTCGACGGCACCCTGACGGCGCACCCGCTGCCGGACGGCGGCTACCAGGTGGCGGCGTTCCTGCCGGCCGACGGCACCGACCCCGCCACGGACGACTCCGGCGACCACCCGACCGACCACTCCATCGACCACCTCACCGACCACTCCATCGACCACTTCACCGAGGACGACTCCCCATGACGACCAGCAGCAACGGCCGCGTGATCCGCGTGCTGATCGCCGACGACCAGCAGATGGTCCGGCAGGGTTTCACCGTGCTGCTCAACACCCAGCCCGACATCGAGGTGATCGGGCAGGCGGTGGACGGTCTGGACGCCGTGGCCAAGGTCGCGGAGCTGGCCCCGGAGGTCGTCCTGATGGACATCCGCATGCCCGAGCTGGGCGGCATCGAGGCCACCCGGCGCATCACCGGGGCGACCCCGGAGATCAGAGTGCTGGTGCTGACCACCTTCGACCTCGACGAGTACGTGTACGAGGCGCTGCGAGCGGGGGCCTCCGGTTTCCTGCTGAAGGACGCGTCCGCCGACCAGCTCGCCGAGGCGGTCCGGGTGGTGGCCGCCGGTGACGCGCTGCTCGCGCCGGGGATCACGCGGCGGCTGATCGCCGAGTTCTCCCGGCTGGACGACCGGCCGCGCGCCCCGTTGAAGGCCCGGGTAGGTGAGCTGACCGAGCGGGAGACGGAGGTGCTCGCGCTGATCGCGCAGGGCCTGTCGAACGCGGAGATCGCCCAGCGGCTGGTGGTCGCCGAGCAGACCGTGAAGACCCATGTGGGCCGGATCCTGGTGAAGCTGGGCCTCAGGGATCGCACGCAGGCGGCGGTGTTCGCGTACGAGTCGGGTCTCGTGCGTCCCTCGGGATACTGAGCCCCCGTGACAGGCGCGCGGACCGCCCCCGTGTTTCTCCGTAGTACTTGAGACGGATGCCCCAGGACCCCTCTCACAGGTGACGACGTCGTACGTCCGCTGCGCCTACGGTTGCCAACGTGACCGAGACGACCCAGATGCGGACCGCGCCTGCCGGAGACGGCGGCGGATCGCGCAGCCCCGAGTACCGGCTGGCGATGAACGCCCTGAGCGGGTTGCGCGAGGATCTGTTCCACGACGCCTTCGCCTACCGACCGCTGCACCGCCCGGGCGCGGACGGCCCGGTGGTCCGCCGACTGCCGGGCCGGCTGAAGCCCCACGCGGCTCGGCTCCCGCACGCCGTGGTGGCCGCCCTCGCCCTCCTGTGCTTCTACGCCGGGACGGTGGAAGGCATGACCGACGGCCCGCTCACCCTGCTGACCGGGTTGATCTGCGCGGTCCCGGTGCTGGCCACCCTGGTGCGGCCCGTCGGTGCCTTCTGGATGTCCATGGCGGCCACCCCCGTGGTCGCGCTGCTCAGTAGCGGCTGGGGGGAGTGGCCGTGGCTGCCCGGCCCGTTCCTGTGCCACACGGTGGTCCTGGTGATCGTGGCGATACGCACCCGGGCTCGGACGGCTGCGTGGATGTGGGCCCTGACCGCGGCGTACGGATTCTTCAACGAGTCCGTCTGGGGCGCCGGTCACTACGCGGGCAACTCCGCTCCGCTTCTGGTGCTGACCGCCTTCGCCCTGCTCCTGATATCGGTCTGGCACATCCGGCGCGACGCCCGGCAGCAGGTGACGGCGCAGGAGACGGTCACCGCGCACGAGCGGTCCCGCCGCACCCTGCTCGAGGAGCGCACCACCATCGCCCGCGAGCTGCACGACGTGGTCGCGCACCACATGTCGGTGGTCGCCATCCAGGCGGAGGCCGCGCCCTACCGGGTGGAGAACCCGCCGGAGGAGCTGGAGCGTGCCTTCGCCACCATCCGGGAGAACGCGGTGGCGGCGCTCACCGAGCTGCGCCGCGTCCTGGGAGTCGTCCGCGCCGAGGACTACGAGGCCCCGGACGCCCCGCAGCCGACGCTCGCCGACCTGGACGCCCTGCTCGCCAACGTGCGCGAGGCGGGTCTGGCGGTCGACAAGGCGGTGACCGGCGCGGTGCGGGAGCTGCCGCCCGGTGTGGAGCTGTCGGCGTACCGGATCGTGCAGGAGGCGCTGAGCAACAGCCTGCGGCACGCGCCCGGCGCGACGGCCCGTGTCGAGGTCTCCTACGTCCTGGGCGGCCTGGGCCTGCGCGTGGTCAACACCGCCGTCCCGCAGAACACTCTGGTCAAACCGTCGCCCGGCGCCGGGCACGGCATCACCGGCATGCGCGAACGCGTCTCGATGCTGAACGGCGAGATGACGGCGGGACCGACGGACGACGGCGGGTACGAGGTGGCGGTCTTCCTGCCGGTCACCGTGCAGACCGAAGGTGAAGCATGACGATCCGCGTAGTGATCGCCGACGACCAGATGATGGTGCGCGAGGGCTTCTCGGTCCTGTTGAACGCGATGCCGGACATCGAGGTCGCCGGCGAGGCGGTCAACGGCCGGGAAGCGGTGGCGAAGGTCCGTGAGCTGGCCCCGGACGTCGTCCTGATGGACATCCGCATGCCCGAGCTGAACGGCATCGAGGCGACCCGGGAGATCGTGGCGGCGGACAGCACGTCCAAGGTGCTGGTCCTTACCACCTTCGACCTCGACGAGTACGTGTACCAGGCACTGCGCGCGGGTGCTTCCGGCTTCCTCCTCAAGGACGCCTCGGCCCGCCAGCTCGCGGACGGTGTCCGGGTGGTGGCGGCCGGGGAGGCCCTCCTCGCCCCCTCGATCACCAAGCGTCTGATCACCGAGTTCTCCAAGCTCTCCGACGCCCCGCGCCTGATGCCCTCGGCGCAGGCGGCGTACGGCGACCTGACGGAGCGCGAGACGGAGGTCCTGGTCCTGATCGCGCAGGGCCTGTCCAACTCGGAGATCGCCGAGCGGCTGGTGGTCGCCGAGTCGACGATCAAGACCCACGTCAGCCGCATCCTGGTGAAGCTGGGCCTCCGCGACCGCACCCAGGCCGCGGTCTTCGCCTACGAGGCGCGACTGGTCACGCCGGGCTGACCGGCACCGAGCTCGCACCATACGTATTTGCCCCTGTTGCCGAACCGGGAGAGCGGCTGCCAGCCCCACAGGTCGGAGCAGGCCCTGACGAGAGCGAGCCCCCGGCCACTCTCGCTGTCGGTCACGTCCGCCAACCGGGCGGGAGCGTCGGGCGGTTCGGGGTCCGCGTCCCACGCGCCGATCCGTAGCGTCTCCGGCGGCGACCAGCGCACCCGCAGTGCGGCGGGGCCCTTGGTGTGCAGTACGGCGTTGCCGATCAGCTCCGCCGCGAGGAGTTCCGCGACATCGACGAGGCGGATCAGTCCGTGCATGGTGAGGATCAGGCGCAGGGTGCGCCGACTGACGGTGACTGCGCGTGGGTCGTTGGGGATGTACAGGGAGTACTCCCAGGACGCGTCTTCGGGCATGCGGCAACTCCGTTCGGGTGCAGGGGAGGTGAGAGAACGCGCGGCCTCCGGGCGGTGTCCATGCCGCATCCGTCATGGCAGGACGGTGCGGTGCGCTTCCGGCGCCCCGGGGTTTCGCAGCGTGTGCGTCGCGTCACCGACGGTATTTCCTATGCTTAGGAAAGTGCAACCTGTTGCCGTATTCTGGCGCTCGAAAGAGGTAGGCCCGCAGGGAAGTTGGAGCGAGGAGGCGCCGGTTGCCGCCGAAGAGACATCTCACGGCGCGAAGGGCGAGGTTGGGCGCTGAGCTGAGAAAGTTGCGCGAAGCGACAGGCCTTACGGCTAAGGAAGCCGCGCAGCTGTTGGAAGCTGACGCTGTTCAGATGAGCCAGATCGAGTCCGGCACCGTAGGGGTGAGCGCCAAACGCCTGCGCCGCCTCGCGGCCAACTACGCATGCACGGACTCGGCATTGATTGAGTCGCTCGTCGCGGTGGCGACCGACCGTACACGCGGCTGGTGGGAGGAGTACCGAGGCGTGCTTCCTTCAGTGTTCCTGGATGGCGCCGAAGCCGAGCACCACGCGGCGTTCTTGCGCGAGGTTGTGATCCACTACGTTCCAGGGCTGTTGCAGACCGCCGACTATGCCCGCTCGGTGTTCACGTACACGCGCCCCGAGCTGACCGAGAATGATGTGGCCCTGCGCGTGCGGCACCGGATGGAGCGTCAGGCCGTCATCGAGCGGGAAACTCCGACTCCGTACGAGACGATCGTGCATGAGTTCGCTCTGCGTGTGATGGTGGCCGACCGTCGGGCATCGCTCACCCAACTGCGCTTCATTCTCGACAAGATCGAGGCAGGGCAGGCCGCGGTGCGCGTCATCCCGATCGAGCGCGAAGGCTTCGCCGGTGCCGGAGCCTCCATGCTGTACTTGGGGGGTCCGGTGCCTCAGTTGGACACAGCGCTTCGGGACGCCCCCACCGGCGCCGCGTACATCGATGCGCAGCCTCAGCTGGAACAGCTTCGGACGCTGCACCGGAGAGTGCGGGCGGCGTCGCTGGACGCCGCCGCGTCGCGCGACTTCATTCACCGTCTGACGAAGGAGCTGTAATGCACTGGCGAAAGTCCAGCCACTCCGGCGGCGGCGACGGCGACGCCTGCGTCGAGATCGCTGAGTCGGTCACCCACATAGCCATCCGCGACTCCAAGGCCCCCACCCGCGCCACCCTCTCGATCCCCGCCCCCTCCTTCGCCGCCTTCATCGAGGGCATCAAGCGGCACTCCCGGGGATGAGGGCTTCCGCCGAGGCTCCTCGTTTCCTATGGTCCGTCCATGACGGCTGAAACCGACGCGTCCGACCTCGCGTTCGACCCCTGGAACCCGGCGTTCGTCGCCGACCCCTACCCCGCCTTCGCCGAGCTGCGGGCCCGGGGGCGCGTGCTCTACTACGAGCCCAGCGACCAGTGGTTGGTCCCGCACCACGCGGACGTGTCGGCGCTGCTGCGCGACCGCCGCCTGGGCCGGACGTACCAGCACCGTTTCACGCACGAGGACTTCGGCCGCACGCCGCCCCCGCCGGAGCAGGAGCCCTTCCACACACTCAACGACCACGGCATGCTCGACTTGGAGCCGCCGGACCACACCCGTATCCGGCGTCTGGTGTCGAAGGCGTTCACCCCGCGCACGGTGGAGCGGCTGAAGCCGTACGTGCACGGGCTGGCGGACGAGCTGGTGGCCCGGCTGGTCGCGGCGGGCGGCGGCGACCTGCTGACGGACGTGGCCGAACCGCTCCCGGTGGCCGTGATCGCCGAGATGCTGGGCATCCCGGAGTCCGACCGTGCCCCGCTGCGGCCCTGGTCGGCGGACATCTGCGGGATGTACGAGCTGAACCCGTCCGAGGAGACGGCGGCGAAGGCGGTCCGCGCTTCGCTCGACTTCTCCGACTACCTGCGCGCACTGATCGCCTCCCGTCGAAAGGAGCCCGGCGACGACCTGATCTCGGGCCTGATCGCGGCCCACGACGAGGACGACGACCGCCTCACCGAGCAGGAGATGATCTCCACCTGCGTCCTGCTCCTGAACGCCGGTCACGAGGCCACGGTGAACGCCACGACCAACGGCTGGCTGGCCCTCTTCCGCCACCCCGACCAGCTGGCGGCCCTGCGCGCCGACCGCTCCCTGGTTCCCTCGGCGGTCGAGGAGCTGATGCGTTACGACACCCCGCTCCAGCTCTTCGAACGCTGGGTGCTGGACGAGATCGAGATCGACGGGACCACCCTGCCGCGCGGCGCGGAGGTCGCGCTGCTGTTCGGCTCCGCCAACCACGACCCGGCGGTCTTCACCGCCCCGGACCGCCTCGACATCACCCGCCGGGACAACCCCCACATCTCCTTCAGCGCCGGTATCCACTACTGCATCGGCGCCCCGCTGGCCCGCATCGAACTGGCGGCGTCCATGACGTCCCTGCTGGAGCGGGCCCCGACGCTGCGACTGGCGGCGGACCCGGAACGCAGGCCGAACTTCGTGATGCGGGGTCTGACGCAGCTACGCGTGGAACTGTGACGACTGGGGGCGTCGACGCCGCCCCAGCAGCCAGGCGCCGAGCCCCCACGCCACGGCGGGCACGACGGCCCCGGCGAGGAAGACCAACGGCAGTTCGGTGAAGACGGCGCCGAAGTCCTGCCCGTTGTTCTCGAACTCGTTGCCCAGGTGCCGCTGGGTCCGTGCGGTCTGCCACCACACGACCACCGCACCCGCGGCCCCGACCAAGGAGACCGCACAACCACCACCCGTCACCGCATCCCGACTCATACCTGCCCTGACGCTCCCATCCCAACGGTCGGTTTCATCGCCCACCGGCGCGACATACAGTGCCCGCACAGACAACGCATGTACTGAGGTGGGGGTAAATGAGAAGGACAGCACGGCACTTGGCCGTCCTGTGTTCGGCTCTGTTCGCGCTGATAACGATGTCGACCGTGGAGGCACAGGCAGCCGCCCGGCCGGTTCCCGTCACGGCCGGTGACAAGTACGCCCTCCAGTCCGTCGGTGCCGGAGGGCTCTACGTGTCGGCGGAGGTCGACACGGGGGGTGACAGGGAGGGCATGCTGCGCGCGCGCACGGCCGCGGATTCCGTCGACGACCTGGGCTCCTGGGAGAAGTTCACGCTGCACACCGACGACAAGGGGTGGACGGCCACGCTCCGCTCCGAGGGCAACGGAAACTACGTCACGACCGAGCGGAACGACACGGGCAGCCACGAGAACCTGCTCCGGGCCCGTGGCGCGACCGTCGGCGAGTGGGAGAAGCTGCACCTGAAGAAGCAGGCCGACGGCACCTACGCCCTCAGCGCCTGGACGAACGACGGCTACAAGTACGTGACCGCCGAGATGCAGGACCCGGACACCGACCGGGGACTGCTGCGGGCGCGGTCCGATTCGGTGGGCTCCTGGGAGAAGTTCCGGCTCGTGTACCTCGGTGAGGAGAACGCGAGCGACGAAGGACCCCGGCCCAGTCCCGCGGCCCCCGCCCCGGCCGCCGACTTCCGGGTCATGACGTGGAACGTCTGCGCCAATCACAACGGCGACTGCCTCAACCACAGGGTGGACGGCGACGCCCTGGGCAGCCAGATCGCCGCCCGGCTGGGCTCCGGCGCGGGCCAGTACAAGGCGGTATTCCTCCAGGAGCTCTGCGAGTCGCACGCCAAGAAGATCGAACACGCGCTGGAGGAGGCGACCTCCTCCGGGTGGGACGTGCGCTTCGCGCCCATCAAGTACGAGGTCGACGGGTCGTCCGTGAAGGCGGCGAGGACCTGCAACAACGCAGGGTCGGAAAGCGCGGGCTGGACGGACCGGGGCGCCTACGGCATCGCGCTCGCCGTGCCGGACTCCAACGTCTGGTACGCGTCCTACGACCTGCCCTCGCCGAAGAACCGGACCATCGGGGACACGTGGGTGCGCATGGAGCAGCGCACCGCACTGTGCGCCGTTCTCCCGGCCCAGGCGCTCCAGTTCTGCACGGCCCACTTCAGTGCCGGTGTGGCGCAGGACGACGCCGACGGGACGAAGCGCAGGGAACAGGCGGCGATGCTGCAGGACATCGTCCACTCGTACACGCCGGCCGGCTACCGAACCGTGTACGGCGGCGACTTCAACTCCGTACCGCCGGACTCGGCCTCGCCCGACACCCCCAAGGACGTGCTCACCTCCGCCTACGCGGCGGACAGGGAGTGCGACGAGGGGCGGTCGGCGGCCCGGGTCCGTGACGGTCGGGCGACGAAGCCGCTGGGCACGCGGAGCATCAAGATCGACTATCTGTTCGCCCCGTCCGACGCGACCCTCGTCTCGTGCGACGTGACCGCCGACGCGGGGCGTTCGGACCACTATCCGATCCAGGCGCGCTTCGTCCTGCCCGCACGGTGACGCACCCCTGGTCCGGAGCGCTCACGGCGTCCCGGACCAGAGCCGCGGGCCCCTTCCCGGCTGTGACGTCGTGAGGTCACGTCGGCAGATCACGTCGTGAGGTCAGGTCGTCAGGTCCCGCCGCCGCAGCCCCGCCAGACCCGCCGCCACCAGCACCGCCGCGATCAGGACCAGTACCAGCACCGGCGTCCAGCTCATCTCCCCGCCCGGCAGCTTCGGCAGGTGCCCGAACGGCGACACGTCCAGCACGGCCTGCGGCACGTCCAGCGCCGGGCCGACCCAGCCGAGCAACAGGACCGCCCCGGCCACGCCCCACGCCGCCACCGCACCCCGCGGCAGCACGCCGTGCAGCAGTACCGCCGCCCCGCCGATCACCCACACCGCCGGCAACTGCACCAGGCACGCGCCCAGGATCGCCCCGAAGTCCTGCCCGTACCCGGCGGCGAAACCGAGCCCGGCGAGCAGCATGATGAGCGCCGCCCCGCCGAAGGCGACGACGAGGTGTCCCGCGGCCCACCGCAGCCGGCCCACCGCGCCCGCGAGCACCGGTTCCGCGCGCCCGGAGGTCTCCTCGCCGCTGAGCCGCAGCACCGACGCCACGACGTACAGGGCGGCGATCAGTCCGAGCATGCCGACCATCGCGGACACGAACGCGTCGGTGACCCCGGCCTGGCCGCCCATCCGCTCGATGATCTGGCGGGCCTGCTCGTTGTCCCCGACCAGATCGGCCGCGCCCTCCGTCATCCCGCCGTAGACGACCCCGGCGAGGAGGAAGCCGATGCTCCAGCCGAGGACGCCGCCCCGCTGCAGCCGCCAGGCCAGCGCACCGGCCGTACGCAGGCGCCCGGCGGCGGGCCCCGGCCGGGTCGGCAGGAAGCTCATCCCGAGGTCCCGGCGCCCGGCCAGCCCGTACGCCACCGCCCCCTGCGCCACCGTCGCGCCGGCGATCAGCAGCAGCACCCACCAGCGCTCACCGGCGAAGGCCCGCAGGTTCTCCAGCCAGCCCAGCGGCGACACCCACGTCAGGACCGACGAGCCTCCCCCAGTGCCGAAAGCCTGGGAGGTGCCCCCATCCGTGACCGAGTCGCCCGCCGCGCGCAGCACGAAGGCACCGCCCAGCACCGCGGCCGTCAGCCCCCGGGCCAGCCGTGCGCTCTCGGTCAGCTGGGCGACGATCGCCGCCATGGTCGCGAAGAGCATCCCGACCCCCGCGATCCCGAGCCCGAGGGCCAGCGCGCCGACCGCTCCCTGCGCGGCCAGCCCGGCCACCACCAGCAGCGCCAGGACGGCGTTGGCGACGGCCGCCGCGAGCAGCGCCGAGGTCAGCGAGGCCCGGCGGCCAACCATGCCGGACGCGACCACTTCCTGCCGGCCGCTCTCCTCCTCGTCGCGGGTGTGCCGTACGACGATCAGCAGGCTCATCACGGCGGCGAGCGCGGCGGCGTACAGGCCGACGCGCCAGGCGGTGAGCGCGCCGAGGTCGTCGTCGAAGACGGGGCCGACCATGGCCCGCAGCGAGGAGTTGGTCTCCATCTGCCGCATCAGGTCGGCGCGCTCGGCGGCGGTGCCGTACAGGCCCTTGATGGTGCCCGGCATGGACAGCACCATGAGGGCGTTCACGCCGACCCAGACCGGGATCATCACCCGGTCGCGGAGCAGGGCGAAGCGCAGGAGCGTGCCGGTGCCCGCCAGTTGGCGCGAGCCTCCCGACCGCGGGGCCACCGGCGTGGCGGCGGTGGACGCGGTGGCGGTCATCGCGCGGTCACCTCCTCGGCGACGGCGGCCGGGTCCGTGTCCGGGTCCGTGTCCGGGTCCGCCTGGTAGTGCCGCAGGAACAGCTCCTCCAGGGTGGGCGGCGTCGTCGTCAGCGACCGCACGCCCGACTCGCTCAGCGACCTGAGTACGGCGTCCAGCTTGTCGGTGTCGACCTGGAACCGGACCCGGTGGCCCTGGACGTCGAGGTCGTGCACGCCCGGCAGGCGGCCGAGGCCGCCCGGGGCGCCCGCGAGTTCGGCGGTGACGCTGGTCCGCGTCAGGTGGCGCAGGTCGGCGAGCGAGCCGCTCTCGACGGTCCGCCCCTTGCGGATGATGCTGACCCGGTCGCACAGCTCCTCGACCTCGCTGAGGATGTGGGAGGAGAGCAGCACCGTCCGGCCACGCTCGCGCTCCTCCTCGACGCACTTCTGGAAGACCTCCTCCATCAGCGGGTCGAGGCCGGAGGTGGGTTCGTCGAGGATCAGCAGGTCGACGTCGGAGGCGAAGGCGGCGACGAGCGCGACCTTCTGCCGGTTGCCCTTGGAGTAGGTGCGGCCCTTTTTGGTCGGGTCGAGTTCGAACCGTTCGATCAGCTCGGACCGGCGCCCCGTGTCGAGCCCTCCGCGCAGCCGGCCGTAGAGGTCGATGACCTCGCCGCCGGAGAGGTTGCGCCACAGCGTCACGTCGCCGGGGACGTACGCGATCCGGCGGTGTGCCTCCACCGCGTCCGCCCACGGGTCGCGGCCGAGCACCTGCGCGGCGCCGGAGTCGGCGCGCAGCAGGCCGAGCAGGACGCGGATGGTGGTGGACTTGCCGGCTCCGTTGGGGCCGAGGAACCCGTGGACCTCGCCGGTCTCGACCTCCAGGTCGAGCCCGTCCAGCGCGTGCGTGCGTCCGAACGACTTGTGGAGTCCGGAGACGCTGATTGCCTTCGTCATGATTCGGAAAGTACGCTTCTTTCAGAAACTTGTGAAGTTAAGGAAGCGTCAGGATCGTCAGGATCATCAGGACGGTGAGAGACGAGCGGTGAGAGATGATCGACGGATGACGACCGAACCAGCGGAAGCGGCAGGGCCGGGGCGCGACCCCGAGGCGGTGTCCAAGTTCGTGGAAGGCTTCGCGGCCCAGCTCGTCGAGGCCGGGATGCAGCGGATGCCGGCCCGGGTCTTCGCCGCGCTGCTGTCCTCCGACTCGGGTTCGCTGACCTCCGCGGAACTGGGCGACCGGCTCCGGGTCAGCCCGGCCGCCGTCTCCGGCGCCGTGCGCTACCTCTCGCAGCAGCACATGGTCTCGCGCGAGCGCGAACCCGGTTCACGCCGGGAGCGCTACCGGGTGCACAGCAACCAGTGGTACGAGGCGCTCACCAACCGCGAGGCCATCCTCAAGCGGTGGGAGAGCGCGCTGCGCGAGGGCGTCACCAGCCTCGGCGCCGGCACCCCGGCGGGCCGTCGCATGGCCGAGACGCTCGCCTTCTTCGAGTTCGTCGACGGGGAGATCGCCGCGATGATGGAGCGCTGGCGGGTGCACCGGGAGGAGCGGTTCGGGCGGGGCTGACGGTGATCGGAAAAGCGGGTCACGTATGCGTAGGCGAGCGACTGCACTGAGTTGCCACTGGTCCGCATCAAGGGGAGGGCGCATCATGACAGTCATGGCGGAGCGACCGACGATGAGCGGGACTGAGTACCAGAGCTTCGAGGAACTGCTGGCAGCCCTCGACGAACTGGTTGTACCCGACGGCTACAGAGCCGAGATCATGAGGGGGAGCATCGTCGTGTCGCCGTGGTCGAAGGGCTACTACCACCGGGTGATGCGCTTGGTGTGCGCGCAACTGGAGGTACACCTTCCCGAATCGCATGTGATCGAACGAGGGCCGTTCCTCTATGTGTTCCCGGGAGACGAGTGCGCCTACGGACCGGATATTCACGCGGCGGATGAGCGGGTCTTCGAGACGGAGGGCCACCATCTGGACGGTGAGGGCCTGTCCTTCGTCGCTGAGCTGACTTCTCCCGCTACCCGGAACAACGACCTGACCGACAAGGTCAAGGTGTATGCAAGGGCAGGCGTCCCCGTCTACCTGGTCCTCGACATGCAGAAGGAGCAGGCCATCGTCCACGGCTCCCCCACCCCCGAGGGGATCTACGAGGTCCGCGTCACCAAGCCGTTCGGCGAGAAACTCCCCATCCCCGCCCCGTTCGACTGTCTGCTGGACACTTCGGGCTTCCGGGCCCCCTGACACAGGCGTGGCTCAGCGGGGCATGGCGCGTTCGATGGCCGTGGCCTGCTCGCGCAGGTGCTCCTCCCACTCCGAGCGCTCCCGCGCGGGCACCGGCACCTGCACATCGGTGCGCCCCTCCAACGAGTCGTGGTCGTCGGCGTCCGGGAAGCGCACCTCGGCCCCCGCGCGGTTCGCGAGGGCGAGGGCCGTGGCGACGAAGCCGCGGGAAAGGGCGTGGATGATCCGGTGGTGGGTCTCGTGGTGCCACTCCACCAGGGCGTTCACGAACCTCTCGTAGGCGCCGGGATCAACCTGGCACTCGTCGTTGACCATCTCCCCGACACCGGACGGGATGCCCAGCTCCGCCTCGTACACGGCCACCTGCCGCAGGAACAGCCGCGCTGCCCCGTTGGACGGGTTCCACAGCGTCTCGTCGCCCACGTCGAAGTACTGGCTCACGCATGCCCCCCTGATCAGGTCCGGCGGAGAGCGTAGGCACCGGCCCCGGGCTCGCGCACGCCGTTTTGCCCCGTCATCGCGCCGGCAGCGTCAGCCCCCACGCCCCCTCGCGCACCACCCACGTCCGGGTCCGCACCGGCCCCGACACCATCGCGTCGGCCCGGTAGCGGAAGTGCGCCCCCGACACGGTCACCGTCCGCCCGCTCGCCGTCAGCGGCGACATCTCCGCGCCCGCCGGCAGGGGCCGCACCTCCACCACGGCCATCCCTCCGGCCCCCGGCGTCACCGACACCCCGTCGACCGGCTGGTCCAGGTCCACCAGCGTCACCCCGTCGACCTCCACCCGCAGCCGGGCCGGTCCGGCGGCCCCCGGAGCAAGGGTGGTCCGGGCCGGGCGCGAGGCCGCCAGCGTCCGGACGAGCGACTGGCAGGTCCGCAGCCAGGGGTGCGCGGACGCGGCGGCGGAGGCCGACGCGGACTCCGAGGCGCCGCCGGGTCCCGCGTGCGCGCCCTCGCGTGCCGGCACCGGCACCGGCACCCCCGGAATCCCCACCGCCCCCAGCACCACCCCGTCGCTGTCGTCGACGAGCAGGTCCAGGCGCCGTTCCGTCCCGTCCAGCACGGCCCGCGCCGCCGCCACCGCCCCGATCGGCAGCCCCAGGGACCGGGCGAGACCGAGCACCGAGCCGACCGGCACCACCGACAGCGCGCAGCCCGCCAGCTCCCGCCGCCGGTGCAGCAGGGCCACGGCCCGCAGCAGCGCACTGTCGTCTCCGACCACCACGGGCCGCCGCGAGCCGCGCCGCGCCAGCGCCCGCGCGAACTCCTCCGGACCGTCGGGCAGACACACCTTCGTGTGCGACGCACCCGCGCTGAGCACGTCTTTCGCGATCCGGACGGACTCCCCGTCCAGCCGCCGGGCGACCGGATCGACGACCACCAGAAGCTGATCGGACCTCGCGGAAGAGTTCGCGGATGAGCTCGCGGAAGTCGCCACCTCGGCCATGCCTCGCTTCCTCGGGTAGCATCTTTGTGCAAGAGCCCCTTGCGCTATTGCGCCAGGGGCTTCGTCTATTCCGGGGCATCCGGTCCGACGGTTGGCGGCCAACGACGGTCGCGGTGCACGCGGTTCCATACGCTCCGCGTACGCCCTCGACCTTGGACATGCCCCGCCCGGAAGGGGTGTACGCGCGTGCCCGCACTTGTGCTGCTCGGTGCTCAGTGGGGTGACGAAGGCAAGGGAAAGGCGACGGACCTGCTCGGTGGTTCCGTCGACTATGTGGTGCGCTACCAGGGCGGCAACAACGCCGGCCACACGGTAGTCGTGGGCGATCAGAAGTACGCCCTCCACCTGCTCCCTTCCGGAATCCTGTCTCCCGGCTGTACGCCGGTCATCGGTAACGGTGTCGTTGTCGACCCGTCGGTCCTGTTCTCCGAGCTGAGCGGGCTGAACGAGCGCGGCGTCGACACGTCCAAGCTCCTGATCAGCGGAAACGCGCACATCATCACGCCGTACAACGTGACCGTCGACAAGGTGACGGAACGCTTCCTCGGCAAGCGCAAGATCGGCACCACCGGCCGCGGCATCGGCCCGACCTACGCCGACAAGATCAACCGCGTCGGCATCCGCGTCCAGGACCTCTACGACGAGTCGATCCTCACCCAGAAGGTCGAAGCGGCGCTCGACGTCAAGAACCAGATGCTCACCAAGCTCTACAACCGCCGCGCCATCGCCACCGGCCAGGTCGTCGAGGAGCTGCTGGCCTACGCGGACAAGCTCGCCCCGTACGTCGCCGACACCGTCCTGCTCCTCAACCAGGCCCTCGACGACGACAAGGTGGTCCTCTTCGAGGGCGGCCAGGGCACGCTCCTGGACATCGACCACGGCACGTACCCCTTCGTCACCTCCTCGAACCCGACCGCGGGCGGCGCCTGCACCGGCGCCGGCGTGGGCCCGACGAAGATCAGCCGGGTCATCGGCATCCTCAAGGCGTACACGACCCGCGTCGGCGCCGGCCCCTTCCCGACCGAGCTGTTCGACGAGGACGGCGAGGCCCTGCGCCGCATCGGCGGCGAGCGCGGTGTGACGACCGGCCGCGACCGTCGCTGCGGCTGGTTCGACGCGGTGATCGCCCGCTACGCCACCCGCGTCAACGGCCTCACCGACTTCTTCCTCACCAAGCTCGACGTCCTCACCGGCTGGGAGCAGATCCCGGTCTGCGTGGCGTACGAGATCGACGGCAAGCGCGTCGAGGAGCTGCCGTACTCGCAGACCGACTTCCACCACGCGAAGCCGGTCTACGAGACGCTGCCCGGCTGGAGCGAGGACATCACCAAGGCGAAGTCCTTCTCCGACCTGCCGAAGAACGCCCAGGCGTACGTCAAGGCGCTCGAGGAGATGTCCGGCGCCCCGATCTCCGCGATCGGCGTGGGCCCGGGCCGGGACGAGACGATCGAGATCAACTCGTTCCTGTAGGCACGGCCGGCACACCGACGGCCCGCACACCGACGGCCGGGACCCCGCGCGGGGCCCCGGCCGTCGCCGTCCGGGCGGCGGATACGCTGGCCCGGAACCAGCAGCGAACGGACAGCGCGGACAGCGCGGACAAGCGCGGAGCGAGCGGAACATGCGGAAGCCCACCACCCGGACGTGGATCTGGCTGGCCGTGGCGATCGTCGCCGTGACCGGCGGTCTCTTCTACGTCGACAGCCACCGTGTCTCCGCCGCCCCGCACGCCGACGACCCCAAGTGCGACAAGGTGGTCTCCCGCCTGCCGGACGACATACCCGGCGCCTCGCGCGACTGGGCCCTCGGGGACGGGGTCGCGTCCTGGGGCGGCCAGAAGGCGCTGTTCAGGTGCGGCGCCGAGGAACTGCCGCCCAACATCAACCTCTGCGTCACCGCGGACGGCGTCGACTGGGTCCTGGACGAGGAGCGGCTCAAGCGCGACGGCGTGAGCGTCCTGCGGACGTACGGCCGCTCCCCGGCCGTGGAGCTGACGTACTCGGGTTCGCGCGAGGACGTGGGCGGCATCCTCGCCGCGCTGGACCCCGCGGTGAAGTGGATCCCGCAGCAGCGCAAGTGCGTCGGCCTCGAGGACGCCGACGTCCTGTAGCCGTTCGGCCCTCTTCGCCGGGCGCCCGCGCATGCCCTGGTGTCGGATCGGGTGCATGACCGACCGTGACCGCGCCGCTTCCTGCCGGGGCCCGTACGGTGGCGGGACCGAACCCGGCGGCGACTGCGGCGACCCGGCCCGCTTCGAGGTCGCCCGGCATCTGCGGGCACCGCTGCGGGTGTGCCCCCTGCACCTGGGACCCTCGCTCCTGCTGGCCGACGGGGTGCTGTGGCCGCCGGGGATCACCCTGGTGCGGTGATGAGAGACCACCGAGGGCACGCGCACCCCGGAATGGTCCACCCGGAGTGACGCCTGAACGAACGGGACATCACGGGCATAAGCTGAGGCTGTACACGTCGCGTCGGCAGAAGAAGGTGAGTGCGATGCGCGTGCTGCTCAAGGCGACGCTGGACACGGAGAAGGCGAACGAGGCGATCCGCAGCGGGAAGTTGCCCGAGTTGATCAGCCAGACGCTCGACCACATCAAGCCGGAGGCCGCCTACATGAACGCGGACGATCTGCGCAAGGGCCTGTCCCAGCGGCGCTGACCGGCCTCGCGGCGATCAGCTGAAGACGATCATCGACCCCTGCGCCAGGCTCCGCGTGGCCGCCGCGTGCAGGCCCAGCCACACATGGCGCTCCCGGGCGAAGGGGCTGGAGTCGTACGGAGCGGGCACGGCCGGTTCCTCCAGCTCCGTCGGGGCGAGCGGCGGCTGCGGCGGAGCCGGGGGGTTGGCCGGATCGATGCCGAGGACGGGGGCGACCGCCTCCAGCTCCCGCAGCAGGGTGTGCGAGGAGCCCAGGGGGCCGCCGCCCGCCAGGAGTTCGTCGTTGGCGAGCGGGTGCGGGAAGTCGACCGGGACGTAGGCGCCCGCGTGGTCGTAGTGCCAGACCAGGTGGGACTGCTGGGCCGTCGACTCGAACATCTCCAGCAACTGCTCGTAGTCACCGCCGAGTTCGTCCACCGGCGTCACCTGGAGCCCGCACACCTGGAGGAGGTGTGCCCGGCGCAGGAAATGCAGCGCGTCGTAGTCGAAACCGGCCACCGGGGCGACCTCGCCGGACAGTCCCGGCATGTACTGGTACACCGGCACCGGCGGCAGCCCGGCCTCGGCGAGCACCTTGTCGTATTGCGCGAGTTCCTCGGCGAACGGGTTGTCCGGCGTGTGGCACAAGACATCGACGAGCGGTACCAGCCACAGGTCACAGGCCAAAAGAGGGCTCCTCACACAGCACAGCGGTCAGGGAAGCGTAGTCGGTGCGTGTTGCGTGCAGGTCCCATACCCACCTGACGCCGGACCACGACACCTCAGACGGTGGTCATCTCAGCGCCGGTCATCGCCCCGTGAGCCGCTCGATGAGGGCGAGCGAGTGCGCGTTGTACGCGTTGACGAGCGAGCGCGCGCCCGCGACGTCGCGGGCGGCGAGCGCGTCGACCAGTTCGGTGTGCCCCGACCACAGCGCGCCGCGCAGCTCGCTGAGCCGGCGCAGGTGCTGCACCGTGCACACCCAGCTCTGCACACGCAGCCGGTGCAGGAAGTCGGAGAGGTAGGGGTTGCCGAAGAGGGCCGCCAGCTCGCGCCAGTAGCGCAGGTCGTAGCCGATCAGGACGGTCAGGTCGCCGGCCGCGGCGGCGCGCTGGGCCTCCTCGCCGCGCCGGCGGACCCCGGCGAGGGCGGCCGCGATGCGCGGGTCGGCCGGGTCCGGTCCGCCCGGCAGGTCGGCGACCAGGGAGAGGAACATCCCGTCGGTCACGAGACTGCGGGCCTCGATCATGCCGCGGAAGTCGTCGACCGAGTACTCGTGCACGCGGAAGCCGCGATGGTGGTCGGCGTCGAGGAGCCCCTGCGCGGACAGGTCGACCAGGGCCTCGCGCACCGGCGTCGCGGACACCCCGTACTGCTCGGCGATCTCCTTGACCGTGAACTCCTGCCCCGGCTGGAGCCGCCCCGCCAGCACCTCGTCGCGGAGCGCGTCGGCGATCTGCTGCCGCAGGGTGCTGCGCGTGACGGCACCGGTGCCGCTGGGGCCGGGCATGGTCGGGCGGTCTCCTCGTCGCGTCCGGGGGCGTACGCGCACACGTCTGTGGCGTGCTCGTACACGTGTCTACCGTGTACGGGCACGCCACCTTACGCGCTCGGGTTCCCTCCCTGCCCGTATGCGGGCAGGGCCCTGCCCGGGTCTTACTCGGTGTACTCGTCCGCGACGGACAGTGCCGTGTCCAGGGCCGCCAGGCCCTCCTTCAGCTCCGCCTCGGAGATGTTGCACGGCGGCACGACGTGGGTCCGGTTCATGTTCACGAACGGCCACAGGCCGTGGGACTTGGCGGACGCGGCGAACGCGGACATCGGGGTGGCCGCCTGTCCGGTCGCGTTGTAGGGCACCAGCGGCTCCCGGGTCTCCCGGTTCCTCACCAGCTCCAGCGCCCAGAACATGCCGGTCCCGCGCACCTCGCCCACGCTCGGGTGCCGTACGGCCAGCTCCCGCAGCGCCGGCTCGACGATCTCGGCACCGAGCCGCGCCGCGTGCTCGACGACGCCCTCCTCCGCCATGACGCCGATCGTGGCGACGGCGGCGGCGCAGGCCAGCGGGTGCCCGGAGTAGGTCAGCCCGCCGGGGTAGGGCCGCTCGGCGAACGTCTCGGCGATCCTCCCTGAGATGGCGACACCGCCCAGCGGCACATACCCCGAGTTCACGCCCTTGGCGAAGGTCATCAGGTCGGGCACCACGTCGTACAGGTCGGCGGCGAACCACGTACCGGTCCGTCCGAACCCGGCCATGACCTCGTCGAGCACGAAGACGATCCCGTACTTGTCGCAGATCTCGCGGACCCCGGCCAGGTAGCCGGCCGGCGGCATCATGATCCCCGCCGTGCCCGGGATCGTCTCCAGGATGATCGCGGCGACGGTCCCCGGGCCCTCGAAGGCGATCGTCGTCTCCAGGTGCTCCAGCGCCCGCGCGCACTCCTGCTCCTCCGTCTCGGCGTAGAAGCGCGAGCGGTACGGGAAGGGCGCCCAGAAGTGCACGACACCGGCCGAGCCGCTGTCCGAGGCCCACCGGCGCGGGTCGCCGGTGAGGTTGATCGCCTGCTGGGTGCCGCCGTGGTAGGAGCGGTACGCCGACAGCACCTTCGGCCGGCCGGTGTGCAGCCGCGCCATGCGCACGGCGTGCTCCACCGCGTCGGCCCCGCCGTTGGTGAAGAAGATCTTGTCCAGGTCGCCGGGCGTCCGCTCGGCGATCAGCCGCGCCGCCTCGGAGCGCGCCTCGATCGCGAACGCGGGCGCGAACGTCGTCATCCGCCCCGCCTGCTCCTGGATCGCGGCGACGACCTTGGGGTGCTGGTAGCCGATGTTCGTGTAGACGAGCCCGCTGGAGAAGTCGAGGTAGCGCTTGCCTTCGTAGTCCCAGAAGTACGACCCCTCGGCGCCGGCGACGGCGAGCGGATCGATGAGCTCCTGCGCTGACCAGGAGTGGAAGACATGCGCGCGGTCCGCGGCCTTCACGGCCGCGCCGGCCTGGGGATGGGGCTGAGGAGTCATGCGGCCGAGCGTAGATGTCCGCGATGCGGAAACGGAATCGGCGTCCTGTCTGCGGTCGGGAGCTTTCCACGACAGGTTGTCGACATCGGGGGAGCCGCTCCGTTACGGAACCGTGGACAAGACTGGCTCACCCCGAGACCGCCCCGCACTATCCTCGGTCTGTTGCTCACGTTCAGGGGGAAGGCGGCGCAACATGCAGAAGCTGGGGGACGGGGATCCGCAGCACATCGGGGCGTACCGGCTGCTGGGGCGGCTTGGCGCGGGGGGCATGGGCCACGTCTATCTGGCCCGCTCCGACCGCGGCCGGACCGTCGCCGTCAAGCTGGTGCGCGAGGAGCTGGCCGCGCTGGAGGAGTTCCGCGAGCGGTTCCGGCTGGAGGTCGAGTCCGCGCGGCGGGTCGGCGGGTACTGGACGGCGCCCGTCCTTGACGCCGACACCGAGGCGGCCGTGCCGTGGCTCGCCACCGGGTACGTCGCCGGTCCGAGCCTCCAGCAGGTCGTCGGGCACGACCACGGCGCGCTGCCGGAGCGCTCGGTACGCACGCTGGGGGCCGGTCTCGCCCACGCCCTCCAGGACATCCACGCCGCCGGGATCATCCACCGCGACCTCAAGCCGTCCAACGTCCTCGTCACCATCGACGGTCCCCGCGTCATCGACTTCGGCATCGCACGCGCCCTCGAGACGGTGACCGACGGCGGGCTCACCCGCACCGGCGCGCTCGTCGGTTCGCCCGGCTTCATGGCGCCCGAGCAGGTGCGCGGCGACCGGATCACGCCCGCCTGCGACGTCTTCTGCCTCGGCTCGGTCCTCGCCTACGCCGCCACCGGCGGGCTGCCCTTCGGCACCGCCAACAGCGGCGTGCACGCGCTGATGTTCCGCATCGCGCAGGAGGAGCCCGACCTGGACGCGGTGCCCGAGGGCGTCGCCGACCTCGTACGCGACTGTCTGAAGAAGGACCCCGCGGCGCGGCCCTCCCTCGCCGAGGTCCTGGAGCGCACGGGCGCGCAGGACACGGTCACCGACGGCCGCTCCCGCGACCCGTGGCTGCCCAGCGCGCTGGTGGCCCAGCTCGGCCGGCACGCGGTACGGCTGCTGGACACGGAGAACCCCGAGAACCCGCAGGGCCCCGAGAACCCGCAGGCACCGGGTGTGCCGGGTGCGTCGGGTGGCGCCGCAGCGCCCGACGGCACGGACCCGGTGCCGGGCGCGGCCCAGAACCCGCCTCCGCCGGCCCTTCCACCCGCGGCCCCCGGCCGGGAGCCGGCCGCCGCGGCGCCGGGCGGCCCGCCGCCACCGCGCGACCCGGGCAGCGGCGCCCCGCTGAACCACCTCCCCACCCTGGTCGCGGGCCAGAGCCCGCCGACGCCCCCGCCCGTCGCCTACGGCCACCCGCAGCAGGCGCAGCCCCAGCAGCCCGCCCACGGATACGCCCCGGCCCCGGCGTGGAACGCGCCGCCGCCCGGCTACCAGCAGCCGTACGGCGTCCTCGGCGCCACTCCGCCCTACGGGCCCCCGCCGCCGTACGGCCCGTCGCGGGAGCCGTCCCGAAGAGGCCGCTCCACCGCGCTGCTGATCGTCGTCGCCCTGGTCGTCGCGCTGGGCGCCGGGGGGACGGTCTACGCCCTGATGAGCGGCGGCGACGAAGGCGACCGGGCCGGTGGCGACCCCACGAACACCCCGACGGCCGGCGCCTCCCAGAACCCGGGGCCCGGACCCGGCACGGACGGGTCGACCCCGACGGCCGGTGCCGACGGGCCGAGCCCCTCCCCGAGCGGCCGGGACGGCACGATCCCCACGGGCTACCTGGGGACGTGGTCCACCACCATCGACAACGCGTCCGGCGTCCACACCCGGCAGCTGACCATCCAGCAGGGCGACGTCGGCGACACCGTCCTGTCCCTCGTCGCCGACGGCCCCACGGGCAACGGCACCTACCACTGCGTCTTCGAGGCCGATCTGACCGGCGCCCCGGGCGCCGACGGCCCGGTGCGCGTCGGCCCCTCCACGGTGACGGTCGGACCGGCCAGCTCCTGCACCCCGGGGGAGCCCACCACGGTCACGCTGCAGCCGGACGGCAGCCTGCGGCGCGTGGGCAACGACAGCGGGGACAGCCTGACCTACACCCGGTAGTGAGCGGCAGGAGCCGGCACTCCGCGACAGGAGCCGCTGCTCAGCGCGGCTCAGCGCTGCTCAGCGCGGCTCCGGGGGCCGCTGGCGGGGCATGTTCGGCCGGGCCCCGTTCGCCGGTACGGAGAACCGCCCCGGCCCCGCCGCCCCCGCCTCGGACCGCCCCGCCGCCCCACCGGCCGCCCCGGACTGCAACCCCAGCGGCGCGGCCCCGGTCCGGAAGCCCACCATCCAGTCCGCCGTCTCCGCCCGCACCAGCTCCGTCACGTCCTCGGAGAACCGCCGCAGCACCAGCAGGCACCGCTCCGCCGCCTCGCTCGCCGTGCCGTCCGCCGGGCCCAGCACCTCGCGCACGCTCTCCGACGCCCAGTCGAACTGGAGTGCCTGAAGCCGCCGCTGCACCGCCTGCGCCGTGGCCACGTCCCGCATCCACCCGGAGGTGACCCCGAAGAACCGGTCGCCCGCCACGCACGCCACCGCGCACAGCAGCGCCAGATACCCCCAGGGGGCCGCTCCGTCCACCATCTGTGACATGTCCAGGAGCGGCAGCGCCGCCCCGGCGAGAGCTCCCGCCGCGACCCCGCCCCGCAGCAGCACGGCACCGCGCCGCTTCCACACCCGGCCCGTCAGATACCAGGCCGCCGTGTCCAGCGCGCCCCGCTCCACCCACCGGTACAGCTCGTCCAGCCGCTCGGCGGGCAGCGCCCAGTCCCCGAGGGGAAACGCCCGCCCGGTCAGGTCGCCGGGCAGCGGTCCGGCCGCCTTCTCGCCGTCCCGCCCGTCCTGCGGCGGCCTCTCGGGCTGCATCTCCGGCTGACCCACCCGGCACTCCCTACTGCTCGCCGTACTGCTCGCCGTCCGCGAAGACCTCCTGCGCCGGAACCCTTCCTACCGCCCAATGGGTGGCGAAGGGCCGGGTTCGGCCGCTTTTCCGCCCGGAAGAGGGCGTTGATCAGGTATAGGGCTCGCTCCACATCACTCGAAAGAGTGCTGGGGCGAGGGCCGCCCGGACCACGTAGGCTCGTGCCGAACGGCAAAACCGTAGCGATAGGAGCTGAACGTGATCCCCGGTGGCGGCCAGCCCAACATGCAGCAGCTGCTTCAGCAGGCCCAGAAGATGCAGCAGGACCTGGCGAAGGCGCAGGAGGAACTGGCGCAGACGGAGGTCGACGGCCAGGCGGGCGGTGGCCTGGTGAAGGCCACGGTCACCGGCTCCGGCGAGCTGCGCGGCCTCAGGATCGACCCGAAGGCGGTGGACCCGGAGGACACCGAGACCCTCGCCGACCTGATCGTCGCCGCCGTCCAGGCGGCCAACGAGAACGCGCAGAACCTCCAGCAGGAGAAGCTCGGCCCGCTCGCCCAGGGTATGGGCGGCGGCAGCGGCATCCCCGGCCTGCCCTTCTGAGTCCGCCTTTGCCGGTTCGCCTTTCTCAGACCGGCCGAAGCCATCTACCGTACGTAGTGCACGAACCTCAGGAAGGACGGCAGTCCGTTGTACGAAGGCGTGGTCCAGGACCTCATCGACGAGCTGGGGCGGCTGCCCGGCGTCGGTCCCAAGAGCGCGCAGCGGATCGCCTTCCACATCCTCCAGGCGGAGCCGACCGACGTACGGCGGCTCGCCCAGGCCCTCATGGAAGTGAAGGCCAAGGTCCGCTTCTGCGCGACCTGCGGAAACATCGCGCAGGAGGAGCAGTGCAACATCTGCCGCGACACGCGCCGCGACCCGGCGGTGATCTGCGTGGTGGAGGAACCGAAGGACGTCGTCGCCATCGAGCGCACCCGCGAGTTCCGCGGGCGCTACCACGTGCTCGGCGGCGCGATCAGCCCGATCGACGGGGTCGGCCCCGACGACCTCCGTATCCGTGAGCTGCTGGCCCGCCTGGCGGACGGCACGGTCACGGAACTGATCCTGGCCACGGATCCGAATCTGGAGGGCGAGGCGACGGCCACGTACCTCGCCCGCATGATCAAGCCCATGGGCCTCAAGGTCACCCGCCTGGCCAGCGGCCTCCCTGTGGGCGGCGACCTGGAATACGCGGACGAGGTGACCCTCGGCCGCGCCTTCGAGGGGAGACGACTCCTAGATGTCTGACGCCACGCTGCACGCGACCAATCAGAATCCGGACGACTTCGCGGTCCAGATCGCCGACCAGATCGAGAGCTTCCTGGTCGCCGTCATCGAGGTCGCCAAGGGCGACGAACCGGACTCGGCCGTCCCCTTCCTCCTCCTGGAGGTCTCCCAGCTGATGCTGGCGGGCGGCCGCCTGGGCGCCCACGAGGACATCGTCCCGGACGAGCGCTACGAGCCCGACCCGGGCCCGGAGCCCGACGTGGACGAGATCCGCGAGAACCTGGCCCGCATCCTCGACCCGATCGACGTCTACTCCGAGGTCTTCGACCCCTACGAGCCGCGCAAGGCCCCGGTCCCGGCCCGTATCTCCGACGACCTCACCGACGTCATCACCGACCTCCGCCACGGCATGGCCCACTACAAGGCCGGCCGCACCACCGAGGCCCTGTGGTGGTGGCAGTTCTCCTACTTCTCCAACTGGGGCTCCACGGCCTCCGCGACCCTGCGCGCCCTCCAGTCGGTCGTCGCCCACGTCCGCCTGAACCAGCCCCTGGAGGAGCTGGACGGCCTCGACACCGACCAGGACCTCGGCGACGACGCCCTGGAGAAGGAGGCCGGCAAGGTCATGGTCCAGGAGATCGCGGGCCCGCTGGGCCTGCGCCCGGTCACGTGACACCGGAGGACTGCACCTGGGTCCACCGCCTCGACGAGGTGGACCTCGAGGAGCTGTTGTCAGCCGCGTGACCGAGCGGCCAAGCATGATCCGCACGCGGGCTCTCGATCCAATCGAGTCGGCCCGTTTCATCGAGCGGATGGTGAATCAGCCGTGAGCGACCAGTTGAAGTGGTTCAGGTCGAGCTACAGCGACAACGAAGGCGGCAACTGCGTCGAGGTCGCGTGCTGCGGCGCAGTTCAGCCCGGAGCTTGAGCCTCGGGATCCGAGCTCTTCCCTTGGGTTTTCTGGGCTGGTTGAAATACCCAACCAACCAAGTTTGAACGTGGGTTGAGGCGTCGTACCTCGTACGGGTGACGTTGCGTGATCAGCTTGCGTCGGTGTGTGAAGCCGCCCTAGGTTCGCGGCAAACGACCGAAAAAAGTCGGCCCCGGCGGTGCTACCAACACCAAACCGGGACCTGGCCGACGCATCGAAGAACATGTCGAGGTTTCGATGGTGGCTTACGCCAACACTAGTCCCGCCCTGCCGTCCGCGTCTCACCCCATGGCCAATCCGGGCTACGGAAAGCGCCTCGCAGGTGACGAAGACCCGCACGCGGACCCGGACTTCGCACATCTGCTCCCGCGTGACGCCGAAGTCGCCGTCTTCATCGACCACCTCGACAGCGGCCACGCGATGGGCCACAAGGTGATCGCGGCGGAGCACCCGCGCTACGGCCAGCAGGCGACGCGCTCGTCGCTGACCCGCATCACCGAAGCCGGCCACCTGCGCTGGATCAAGGAACACATCACCGTCGAGGACAGCACCATGCGGTGGGTCACGCGGACGTACTGGTCGCGTACCCGCAGGTCGGCGGAGTGGTGGGCCAAGTTCGCGCGGGAGCGGCACGGCAAGGACGTGACCCGGGACCACCAGCCCGGTCTGGCCCGGATCGAAGAGGCGCTCGCCGCCGCCGTACCCGACGTCGCCGAACCTGAGCGCGAGCCGGAACCCGAGCCCGGCCCCGAGCCGGAAAGTGCCGCGTACCGCGCGCTCAGTGCCCTGCGTACCGCCGAGCCGCGCATGGCGCTCACCGAGGGCGACTGCCGCTCGCTCGAACCGCTGGCCGAGGAGTGGCTGTCGCGCGGCGCGGCGCCGAAGGACATCACCCGAGCCCTGACCGAAGGGCTCCCACCCACTGTCAGCAACCCGGGCGGACTCGCCCGCCGACGACTGGAGTCGAAGATGCCCCCGCAGCAGCGCGAACCGCGCGCCAAGGTGACCCGGGTGATCATGGCCTGTGCCACCTGTGACCAGGACGAACGCACCGTGAAGATCGACCGGGGCATCTGCGAGGACTGCCGCAGGGACAACGAGGCGAACCCGATGTCCGACGAGGACATCATCAAGGGCTTCGAGGAGATCGCCCACCTGGGCACGTCCTCGGCGTACTTCCTCAAGAAGAAGCTGGAGCGCGCCACGGGCGGCCCCGTGCCCGACACGTTCCGCCCCGTGCCCATCGAGGACCGCGTCTTCTACCACTACCGCGACAACCGCGACCGCATCGCGAACGGCCTGCCGCCGAGGCGCTGGAAGCCGTAAAGCATCTGACGCTCACCGACGACCTGGGCGACATCCGAGCGCTGGCCGCCTGCGCGGGCCGGGCACGCATTCATGTGGAGCGCCCGTGAAGCTTCCCGCCCCCGTCGACGTCACCCGCGACACCGAGCCCCTCGAAGAGCTGGCGGACTGAGATCGTCCGCTTGTGAACGTGTGACACACGGCACTTTCCCGAGTGACCCGCGGCCTCCTGGGCATGAGCCAGCCTGAGCGAGTACCCGGGTCTCACCATGCGATACCGCAGAGGGGAAATCCGGACGCTCGGTAAAATGAGCCGACCGCAGTACATATACGTACGTGCGGAAAGAGACGGATTGAGCGAGGAGCGCACGTGGGCCTTGTCGTGCAGAAGTACGGAGGCTCCTCCGTAGCCGATGCCGAGGGCATCAAGCGCGTCGCCAAGCGGATCGTGGAAGCGAAGAAGAACGGCAACCAGGTGGTCGCCGTCGTTTCCGCGATGGGCGACACGACGGACGAGCTGATCGATCTCGCCGAGCAGGTTTCCCCGATCCCTGCCGGGCGTGAACTCGACATGCTGCTGACCGCCGGAGAGCGTATCTCCATGGCGCTGCTGGCCATGGCGATCAAAAACCTGGGTCACGAGGCCCAGTCGTTCACCGGCAGCCAGGCCGGAGTCATCACCGACTCGGTCCACAACAAGGCGCGGATCATCGACGTCACGCCGGGCCGCATCAAGACCTCGGTGGACGAGGGCAACGTCGCCATCGTGGCCGGCTTCCAGGGCGTCAGCCAGGACAGCAAGGACATCACCACGCTGGGCCGCGGCGGGTCCGACACCACGGCCGTCGCCCTCGCCGCCGCGCTCGACGCGGACGTCTGCGAGATCTACACGGACGTCGACGGCGTGTTCACCGCCGACCCGCGCGTGGTGCCGAAGGCGAAGAAGATCGACTGGATCTCCTTCGAGGACATGCTGGAGCTCGCTGCCTCCGGCTCCAAGGTGCTGCTCCACCGTTGCGTGGAATACGCCCGCCGGTACAACATCCCGATCCACGTGCGGTCCAGCTTCAGCGGACTGCAGGGCACGTGGGTCAGCAGCGAGCCGATCAAGCAAGGGGAAAAGCACGTGGAGCAGGCCCTCATCTCCGGAGTCGCGCACGACACCTCCGAGGCCAAGGTCACGGTTGTCGGTGTGCCCGACAAGCCGGGCGAGGCGGCCGCGATCTTCCGCGCCATCGCCGACGCCCAGGTCAACATCGACATGGTCGTGCAGAACGTGTCCGCCGCCTCCACCGGCCTCACGGACATCTCCTTCACGCTCCCCAAGAGCGAGGGCCGCAAGGCCATCGACGCGCTGGAGAAGAACCGGCCGGGCATCGGCTTCGACTCGCTGCGCTACGACGACCAGATCGGCAAGATCTCCCTGGTCGGCGCGGGGATGAAGAGCAACCCGGGCGTCACCGCCGACTTCTTCACCGCGCTCTCCGACGCCGGTGTGAACATCGAGCTGATCTCGACCTCCGAGATCCGCATCTCGGTCGTCACCCGCAAGGACGACGTGAACGAGGCCGTGCGCGCCGTGCACACCGCTTTCGGGCTCGACTCCGACAGCGACGAGGCGGTCGTCTACGGGGGCACCGGACGCTGATGTCCGGCACGGGAGGCACCGGCCGGGACGGGCGGCCCACGCTCGCCGTCGTGGGAGCGACCGGCGCCGTCGGCTCGGTCATGCTCCAGATCCTGTCCCAGCACGCGGACGTCTGGGGCGACATCCGCCTGATCGCCTCACCGCGCTCGGCCGGCCGCAAGCTGGCCGTGCGCGGCGAGGAGGTCGAGGTGGTGGCGCTCACCGAGGAGGCCTTCGACGGGGTCGACGTCGCGATGTTCGACGTACCCGACGAGGTCGCCGCGCGGTGGGCGCCGGTCGCCGCCGCCAAGGGTGTGGTGGTCGTCGACAACTCCGGCGCGTTCCGGATGGACCCCGACGTGCCGCTGGTCGTGCCCGAGGTCAATCCGCACGCGGCGCGGATGCGGCCGCGCGGGATCGTCGCCAACCCGAACTGCACGACGCTGTCCATGATCGTGGCGCTGGGCGCGCTGCACGCCGAGTTCGGGCTGCGCGAGCTGGTCGTCTCCTCGTACCAGGCGGTGAGCGGGGCCGGGCGGGACGGCGTGGACACGCTGCGCCGGCAGCTGTCCCTGGTGGCCGGCACCGAGCTGGGGACCCACCCCGGCGACGTACGGCGGGCGGTTGGCGACGACACCGGGCCGTTCCCGGAGCCGGTCGCGCTGAACGTCGTACCGTGGGCCGGTTCGCTCAGGGACGACGGCTGGTCGTCGGAGGAGATGAAGGTGCGGGACGAGTCCCGCAAGATCCTCGGGCTGCCGCAGCTGCCGGTCGCCGTGACCTGCGTACGGGTCCCCGTGGTGACCACGCATTCCCTGACCGTGCACGCGCGCTTCGAGGGCGAGGTCAGTGTCCAGGGGGCGCGGGAGATCCTGGCCACCGCGCCGGGCGTGGTTCTTTTCGACAACCCGGCCGCGGGGGAGTTCCCGACCCCCGCCGACGTGGTCGGCACCGACCCGACCTGGGTGGGCAGGGTGCGCCGGGCCCTGGACGACCCCACGGCGCTCGAACTCTTCGTGTGCGGGGACAACCTGCGCAAGGGCGCGGCGCTGAACACCGCGCAGATCGCGGAGCTGGTGGCGGCCGAGTTCGGGTGAAACTCGCGTGAGACTCGGGTGAAAAAGGATCAGCGGGGCAAAGTGCCCCGGTCGCTGTGGGTTTCGTTTGTAGGATCCATGGACGAGATGTGATCCGGAAGTTGGTCCGGACTACTTGTAACGGACACCCGAGCCGTCAGAGGATTTCCTCCCCGCCCTCCGCAACCACGCGGACGGCGGGGAGCGTCTTTGCGGTCACCCATTCAGGGCGCGGGGACGCGCGAGTCGGCGTGGGGACGCCGAGGACGGGCGTGGGGACGCCCGTTCACATGGGACATAGGGGAAGAGCGGACGATGAGGGCCTATGACGCACCGTCAGCCGGGTGGCTGCCCGACGGACACCGGAACGTGACGCCCGGCACGTACAACCCTCTCGGGGGCAGGCGTGTCCAACAGGCGTGGCAGAGGTACTCGATTTCACCGCAGCGACGCGCGGCCCCGCCGTGCGGCCGCCCGTCCGGTCCGTCCGACCCCGTGTGGCCGGGCCGGCCGGTGGCATGCCGGTGATTGCGCCGATGCCCGCAGCGCGGCCGGCCCGCATATCGAACCAGCGCGACGGCGCCGAGGACGTGGCGGCGGGTACCACCGTCGACCACCTCACCGAGACCTACCGGGCGCACTACCGCTCGCTCCTCGGCCTCGCCGCCCTCCTCCTCGACGACACGGCCTCCTGCGAGGACGTGGTCCAGGAGGCCTTCATCCGCGTCCACTCGGCGCGCAAACGCGTCCGCGACCCGCAGAAGACCCTGGCGTACCTGCGTCAGACCGTCGTCAATCTCTCGCGCTCGGCGCTGCGCCGCCGCATCCTCGGCCTCAAGCTCCTCTCCAAGCCCATGCCCGACATGGCCAGCGCGGAGGAGGGCGCCTACGACCAGCTGGAGCGCGACTCCCTGATCAAGGCGATGAAGGGGCTCCAGCGCCGCCAGCGCGAGGTCCTGGTGCTCCGCTACTTCGCCGACATGACGGAGGCACAGGTCGCCGAGACGCTCGGGATATCCCTGGGCTCGGTCAAGGCGTACGGATCGCGCGGGATCGCGGCGCTCAGGGTGGCCATGGAGGCACCGGTATGAGCGACGGCAACGACGCGCGGCCGGACGCCCACGAGGGGCGGGAGCCGGCCGGCGCGGACGGGCCCCCCGCCGGGTCGCACGCGTCCCCTGCCGGGTCGCACGCGTCCCCTGCCGGGTCGCACGCGTCCCCTGCCGGGTCGCACGGGCAAGAGCAGCAGAAGCACACGCACGCTGGGAACGGAACTGTGAACCACGGCCCCGCCGAACAGGGCCCCGGCACCCACCGGGCCGAGGAGCCCGACGGGCCCCGCACCGACGGATCAGGCACCGACGGATCCGGCACCGACGAGCCGGACCTGCGCAGGATGATGCACCAGGCGGTCCGGGAGATGGAGCCGAGCGACGGCACCCTGGACCACCTGCGGCGCGCGGTACCCGCCCGGCGGGCCCGCAAGCGCCAGGCCGTCGTCGGAGTGGCCGCCGCCGCCCTCTTCCTCGGCACGGCGGTCCCGGCCCTCGTGCACGTCTCCAACTCCACCGGCGCGGGCGCCGACCCGTCCGTCGCGGGCAACGCCTCGCAGGCGCAGGGCGGTGCTTCCGAGGGCAAGGACCCGGCCGGCGGCCAGAGCGGCATCGCCGGTTCCGGGGGCACGGCCGAGGACAAGGGCACGGCCGACCCCGAGGAGACGCCCGGCGACAAGGAGAGCGGCGCCGCGACGGGCTCGGCCCCGGGCACCGCGCCCACCGCAAGCAGCCCCGCCGACATCCCCGCGTGTGCGTCGGGCTCGCTCGGCCCGGCCGTCGCGAGCAGCGCCGCCCCCGACTCCACGGGCGTGGTCTACGGCTCCTTCCGCGTCACCAACGTCTCCTCGGACGGCTGTACCGTCACGGGCCCCGGCAACGTGGTCACCGCCTCGCTGGGCGCGGCGAACGCGTCCAGGATCGGCACCGCTCGGCACGCCGCCGGGGACGCCGCGGCCGGACTGCCCGACCCGTCGCTGGAGACCGCCTCGCTGACGCTGGCGCCGGGCTCCGCGTACGAGGTGCAGTTCGCCTGGGTGCCCTCGGAGACCTGTCCCACCACCGGCGACACCACGGGCGGCGGCACGGGCGGGCCCACGGCCGATCCCTCGCCCACCGGTGACACGACCGTCGCGGGCGGCACCTCCGCGGGCGGCGGCGAGGCCGGACCCACGGCCCAGCTGATCAGCGAGGACGGCCCGGCCGAGGGCAGCGTGTCGGTGACGTACACCCCGGAGGGCGGCGGCTCGGGCTCGGCGACGGCCACGGTGTCCAACGCGTGCGCGGGGACCGTGTACTGGACGGGCGTGCTGGCGGACCCGGTGGCCTAGCGGTGCCGGTCTCGCCCGCGGTCAGGAGGTGAGCTGCGCCTTGGCCTCTTGCCCGGTCTTCCCGTCGGTTCCGTCAGTTCCGTCGGTCTCGTCGGTTCCGTCGTTCGTGACCAGGCCCAGCTCCGTGTCCCGGGCGAGTTCGACCTCGCGGCGCAGCAGCCGGAACCACATGAAGATAACGAAGCCCACGAAGGCGAACCACTCGGCGGTGTAGCCGAGGTTCTGGAACGCCTTCAGGTCAAGGCCCGTGTTCTGCGGCGCGCTCACGGGCACGGCCCGCATCCCGGAGTCGCCCTCGTTCAGCGTGACCCACGCGTCGTACACGTCGTACGGCACGAGGTTCAGCAGGGTCGCCGCGCTGATCGCGCCGGTCTGCCCGTCCGGCCACCCGGAGCGGCCGCTGACGCCTCCCGCGCCGGGCGACTCGGCGGCCTGCAAAGCGCCGGTGACGGTGACCTCGCCGGTGGGCGGGGCCGGGGCCTTCGCCGCGTCGGGGGTGCCGGGCAGCCAGCCGCGTACGACCGGCAGGGCCTCACCGGTGTCGGTGCGCAGCAGCGTGAGGACGTAGTAGCCCTCCCGGTCGTCCAGCTTCCGCTCCGGTACGAGCAGCTGGTCCTCGTACCGGCCGGTCGCGGTGGTCTGCTCGCCGACCGTCGCCTTGTCCACGGGCAGCAGCTCGGCCAGCGGGCGCGCCGCCTCCCGGGCGGTCGACTCCTGCTGCGTGGAGGCGGTCTCGTGGTCCTGGACCCGGTCCTCGAAGCGGCCCAGCTGCCAGGAACCCATGAAGATGCAGAAGGGGATGGCCAGGACGACGAAGACGTTGATCCCCCACCATCGGGGCGTCAGCAGAAACCGGTACACGCCCTCCACGGTACGGTGCGGGCCCGCGCGACCCTGCCGCGGGGCTGTGGAAAACGCGTGCGGGGAGGGTCGGACGGGCGAGGTTGTCCACAGGCTGGGGATCTCTTCTGCGCGTTGTCGCCGGGTCGGGGCACTATGGGGCCATGACTGAGAGCAACGGGTCCGTTCCCCAGGACGTGGATGTGGACGTGGACGAGGACGAGCGGCAGACGCGGGACGAGCGGATGCCCGACTGGGAGAAGCGGTTCCGGGCACCGAGGGTGTCGCTGCCCGACTGGGCGGAGGACGCCCCGGACCGCTCCCTGTTCGTGTCGAACGCGACGGGGACGTACGAGCTGTACGCCTGGGACCGCTCGTCCGGCGAGCAGCGCCAGGTCACGGACCGGCCCAACGGCACGACGGACGGCGTGCTCGCCCCGGCCGGCGACTGGATCTGGTGGTTCGACGACAAGGACGGCGACGAGTTCGGCGTCTGGCGCCGCCAGCCCTTCGCGGGCGGCGCGGACCAGGTCGCGGTGCCCGGCCTCGACCCCTCCTACCCGGCGGGCCTCGCCCTCGGCCGCGACGGGCGTACGGCGGTGATCGGCCGTTCCACGGACGAGGACGGTACGACGATCCACCTCGCGCGCGGGGACGGCGGCGCCCCGGCGGAGATCTACCGGCACCGCGAGTCCGCGGGCGTCGGCGACCTCTCCCACGACGGCACCCTGATCGCGATCGAGCACACCGAGCACGGCGACGCCATGCACTCGGCGCTGCGCGTCCTGCGCCCCGACGGCACCACGGTCGCCGAGCTGGACGACACCAAGGGCGGCGAGGAGGAGCTGGGCCTCGAGGTCCTGGGCTTCGCGCCGGTCGACGGCGACACCCGGCTGCTCATCGGCCACCAGCGCCGGGGCCGCTGGGAGCCCCTGGTGTGGGACGTGGCGACGGGCGAGCAGACCGACCTCGCCCTGGAGCTGCCCGGCGACGTCAGCGCCGAGTGGTACCCGGACGGCAGCGGGCTGCTGATCGTGCACGGCTTCGAGGCCCGCAGCGAGCTGTTCCGCTACGACTTCGCCGAGCGCGGTCTGACGGAGCTCGAGACGCCCCCGGGCACCGTCTCCGGGGCGACGGCCCGCCCCGACGGCACCGTGGAGTACCTGTGGTCCTCGGCCGCCGAGCCGTCGACCGTCCGCTCCACCGCCGGCCGGGTCGTCCTGGAGCCGCCCGGCATGAAATCGCCGCGCTCGGTCCCGGTGGAGGACGTGTGGGTGGAGGGGCCGGGCGGCCGCGTCCACGCCCTGGTCCAGAAGCCGGCCGGCGCCACCGGCCCGCTCCCGACGGTCTTCGACATCCACGGCGGCCCGACCTGGCACGACAGCGACGCCTTCGCCGCGGGCCCGGCCGCCTGGGTCGACCACGGGTACGCGGTGGTCCGCGTCAACTACCGGGGCTCCACCGGGTACGGCCGCGCGTGGACCGACGCCCTCAAGCACCGGGTGGGCCTCATCGAGCTGGAGGACATCGCGGCGGTGCGGGAATGGGCGGTCACCTCCGGCCTCGCGGACCCCGAGCGCCTGATCCTCACCGGCGGCTCCTGGGGCGGCTACCTCACCCTCCTGGGCGTCGGCACCCAGCCCGAGGCGTGGACGCTGGGCATCGCCGCGGTGCCGGTCGCCGACTACGTCACCGCGTACCACGACGAGATGGAGGGCCTCAAAGCCCTGGACCGCACCCTGCTCGGCGGCACCCCCGAGGAGGTCCCCGAACGCTTCGAGGCGTCCTCCCCGCTGACCTACGTCGACGACGTCAAGGCCCCCGTGTACATCTCCGCCGGGGTCAACGACCCACGCTGCCCCATCCGCCAGGTCGAGAACTACGTCAAACGCCTGGACACCAGGGGCGCCGTCCACGAGGTCTACCGCTACGACGCGGGCCACGGCTCCCTCGTCGTCGACGAACGCATCAAACAGGTAGCCCTGGAACTCGACTTCGCGAAGAGGCACCTGCCGAAGGGCTAGCTTCTTGGCCGACCGAGTCGGGTGGTGGGTGGGCATAGGCCGGGGGGCCAGGGGGCGGAGCCCCCTGGCGGGGTCGTAGGGGCGGGGTCGTAGGGGCGGAGCCCCTACACGTCCGACCGCTGCCGCGCCCGCCGCCCCAGCAACTCCGCCAGTCCCCGCCGCGTCGCCGCCAACACCACCCGATCCGAGCCCCGCAGGACATACGTGTCGGGCAGCTCCCACACCAACCGCGACTCCCGACCCCCCTCCGCACCGGAGGCCTCCCCCGCCCGCCCGTCGGAGACTTCCAGCGCCAGCACCCGCCACGCCCCCGCCCGGAACGCCTCCCCGACCGTCTTCCCCTCCAGCTGCGGATGCCCCGCCACCTCCACCGCCGCGAACAGCAGCACCCGCCGCTCGACGGGGATCGCCCCGAGGATCTGGCGGCCCATCATCGCCCCGGCGAACGAGGGCGCCGCCAGGTGCGTCACACTGCGGCTGCGGGTCAGCGCGCGCGGGTGGGCGGCGCGCAGGGTGCGGTACACGGCGGTCGCGAAGTCGTCGTCGTACAGGCGCAGTACGACCCGCAGCCGCGACCGTACCGACCGGGCGTACAGCACCGCCTCCAGGTTGGTCGTGTCCACGCTGGTCAGGGCGAGCAGCGAGTGGGCACGGTGGATCTTGGCGGCCTCCAGGACGCCCTCCTGGGTGACGTCCCCGAGCACCACCGGCACGCGCAGCCGCCGAGCGGTCGCCATGCCGCGCGCCTCGGGGTCGGCCTCGACGCACACCACGGGGATGTCCATCTCCCGCAGCCGGGTCAGCACACGCGTGCCGATCTTGCCGAGACCGAGCAGGACGACATGCCCGCCGAGCCCACGCGGCGGCTTGCGCACCGTCGACGCGGTGCGGAACGTACCGAGGGCCTCCAGTACGGCCGCCAGCAGTACCGGAAGGAGCAGCAGACCGACGAAGCCGGAGAGGAGCTGGAGGATCTGGCGGCCGACGTCGGTGTTGTGCGCGGGCTCGTTGATGGAGAACAGGTCGAGCAGCGTCACGTACGTGGCGTGCAGCGGATGGTCGCGGGTGACCACCATCAGCGCCACCGCGAGCGCGACCACGCACGCCGTCAGACCGGCCAGCGACCACCGCAGCCGCCGCGAGAACAGTTCGCCGAAGGCGGGCACCCCGGCCCGTCCGGCGGGCAGTGAAGGACCGGAGTACGACACGTGCTCCAGGGCCACGGTGCCGCGCCCGGTGGCCGCCTCCACCGCCGCCGCGTCGGGCAGCAGTTGCGGCCCGTGCTCGCCGCTGTCCTCCGAACCGTCCGCGCCGGCCGGGTCGTTGCTGGTCGCGGACAGCAGCGCGAGCGTGCACAGCCCGGGGTCGGCCACCTCGCCGGGGCGGGGCGGGTTCCGTTCGACCGCGCGCAGCAACAGACCGTCCGTCTCGACGATCTTGCTGGTGCCGACGAGCGCGGTGGCCGCCAGCGCGGGCGCGGCGGTGTCGGCGTCGGACAGCACGGTCGTCGATCCCTCGACCCCGCCGGTCGCGGAGCCCCGGCCGCCGCCCGTCGCCAAGGCGGCACTCTGGTCGAGGAGTTCCTCGATGTGCTGGCCCAGGCGCCGGTTGTACAGGCGCAGGACCAGCCGCAGCCGGGGATTGATCCGGCGGGCGGTCAGGGCGGCGCGGATGTTGGTCTCGTCGTCGTCGTACACGAGGGCCAGCGCGGTGGCCCGCTCGACGCCGGCGTCCGCGAGCACGTCCTCGGTCGGCTCGGTGGCCTCCAGCTCCTGGTCGGCGCCGCCCGGTTCACCGTTGCCCGCGCGGTTGACGGCCGCGTTGACCATGTCGAGGAGCGCCGCCGAGGCTGCGCGGGCCCGTCCGACCACCGGCTGGGGCACCCGGCGCCCGGAGGGCGGGACGACGAGTGTGACCTGTTCTCGGTAGACGCCGCGCAGTTCGGCGGCCAGGCGGTGCGCCAGTCCGTCGTCGCCGCACACCACCATGTGCGCGTACGCGTCACCCTGCGGAACCTGGTTCGGAACGCTCCCCGTATGAGTCCCCATTTGGGAGAGGACAGTACAGGCGGCGGTCGCGGTTCCAGAAGTGCCGGAAGAGATCGAGGGCGGCATTAAAGACGCGTAAAGATTGCCGGGACACGGCAATGACGTGCTACGGCGCCGCGTGTGACGATTCTTTCACCGAAGCTCAGCGACGGGCGAGAGGGGGACGGCACATGGCCTGGTTTCTCGGGCTGGGCATCACGGGGGTTGTGCTGCTCGCCCTGTCGCTGGTCTTCGACGGACTGCTGGAAGGCGCCTTCGACGGAGTGCTGGACGGCGTCCTGGAGGGGTGGCTGTCGCTGCCGGTCGTCGCCGGGTTCGTGGCGATGACCGGCTTCGGTGGCGCCATCGCCCTCGGCACCGGCTGGACCGGGCCCGCGGGCGCCGCCGGGGTCGGCGCGGTCGCCGGGGTGGGGGCCGGCTGGCTGACGTACCGCTTCAGCCGCGCGCTGATGCGCGATCAGACCGCCGTCACGCCCAGCACGAACGACCTGCTCGGCACGTCCGGAAAGGTCGTGACCGCCATCCCGGCGGACGGCTACGGCGAGGTGCTGCTGCGGCTCGCCGGTCAGCCGCTGAAGTGCGCGGCGCGCAGCGCGGAGCCGGTGGCGCGGGGCGCCGAGGTGTGGGTCGAGGCGGTGCCGACGGGGACGTCCGTCGTGGTCCGCCCGGTGGACCGCTGAGCCGAGCTTTCGCAATATCGCTTCTTGTTCTCTCTTTCGTTTCTTGTTCTCTCTGTGTGATTCGGGGGCGTTGTCATGAGTCCTGTCGTCATCGCGGTGCTGGGGGTCGTCGTACTCCTGGTGCTGCTCGCGCTGGTGGTGGTCAGCCGCTACAAGGTGGCCGGTCCGAGCGAGGCGTTCATCGTCACCGGACGGCGCGGCAAGAAGTCCACCGATCCGGACACGGGCCGCGTGTTCACCGACAACAGCGGCCAGAAGGTCGTGGTCGGCGGCGGCGTGTTCGTCGTGCCGTTCGTGCAGCAGCGGTTCACGCTCGACCTCTCCTCGCGGCACATCCCGATCGCCGTGCGCGGAGCGGTCACGCTGCGCGGGGTGAAGGCCAACCTGGAAGGCGTCGCGATCGTCAAGGTCGGCGGCACGGAGGACGCGATCCGCGCGTCGGCCCAGCGGTTCCTGATGCAGCAGGACGGAATCGTCGGCTTCACCCAGGAAGTGCTGTCGGGCGCGCTGCGCGCGATCGTCGGCCGGATGTCCGTGGAGGACGTCATCCGGGACCGGGCCGCGTTCGCCGGTCAGGTCGCCGAGGAGGCGGAGGCGAGCCTGTCCGGGCAGGGCCTGGTGCTCGACGCCTTCCAGATCCAGGACATCACCACCGAGGGTTCCTACCTGGAGGACCTCGGCCGTCCCGAGGCGGCGCGCGCGAAGCAGGAGGCCGACATCGCGGAGGCGGTGGCCCGGCGGGCCGCCGAGCAGGCCCGGCTGAAGGCCGAGGAGGAGATCGCGGTCGCGCAGCGGACCCTCTACCTGAAGCAGGCCGAGATCAAGGCCGAGACCGACCAGGCCGCGGCCCGCGCCAACGCCTCGGGCCCCCTCGCGGAGGCGGCCCGGCAGCAGGACATCCTCGCCGAGCAGGAGAAGGTCGCAGAGCGGCAGGCCGCGCTGAAGGACCGCCAGCTGGACACCGAGGTGCGCAAGCCCGCCGACGCCAAGCGGTACGAGGCCGAGCAGGAGGCGGAGGCCCGCCGGGTGGCGCGGGTGAAGCAGGCGGAGGCCGAGCGGGCCGCCGAGATCGCCGCGGCCCAGGCCGAGGCCGAGCGGGCCCGGCTCACCGGTGAGGGCGAGAAGCAGCGGCGCGGCGCGCTGGCCGAGGCCCAGGCGATCGAGGGCCTCAAGCAGGGTGAGGCCGAGCGCTCCCGGCGTGCGGCGATCGCCGAGGCCGTACGGCTGGAGGGCGAGGCGGAGGCCGCCGCGATCGGTGCCAAGGGCGCCGCCGAGGCCGAGGCGATGCAGAAGAAGGCCGACGCCTTCGACCGGTACGGCGACGCCGCCGTGCTCCAGATGCTCGTCGAGGTGCTGCCGCAGGTGGTGGCCAAGGCGTCCGAGCCGCTCTCGGCCGTGGACAAGATGACGGTCATCTCGACGGACGGCGCGAGCCGGCTCTCCCGCACGGTCGCCGACAACGTCGCCCAGGGCATGGAACTGCTCAACTCGACCACCGGTGTGGACCTGGCCTCCCTGCTGAAGGGCATCACGGCCAAGGACGACTCCACCGCGGCGGCCGAAGCCGGCCCGGACCAGCGCAACGGCAAGGTGGAGATCACGGGCTGACCCGCCCGTGACCCGCTCGCCGGACGGCCCGCTCAGATCTCCTGGGCGGGCCATCCGAGCAGTCGGGCCCCGATGGCCGCGGTCTGCAGCGTGTAGCGGTGCACCGGGTTGGAGGCGTCGGCCCCGGTCAGCTGGTGGATGCGGTCCAGCCGGTAGGTGAGCGCCCGCACGCTGAGCGTGAGCCGCCGGGCGGCCTCGGCGGCGGTGCAGCCGGCGTCGAAGTACACCTCGAGGGTCCGCAGCAGGGGCTCGGCACCGCCGCGGGCCTCGCGCAGCGGACCCAGCACGCTCAGCACCAGGTCGGCCATCGCCTGCCGGTCCCGGGCGAGGACGGGGTAGACCAGCATGTCGGCGGCCCGCACCACCGGCTCGTCCAGGTCGAGCCGGTCGGCGAGTTCGAGGGTGCTGAGCGCCTCCTCGTAGCTGTGCACCACGCCGCCCGCGCCGGACTGGGGGCGCCCGATGGCCACCCTGCTGCCACCCGTGGCGGCGTAGGCCTGCTTGGCGAAGAAGGAGAGGACGTCCTCCTGGTCGCCGGGCGCGATACAGATCAACTGCCCGTTCTTGGTGGTGATCAGGATGCGCCGGTCGCCGAAGCGCGAGATGAGCGCGGTCTCCACGATCCGGGTGACCGGGGCGGTGTCCTCGTACGCCTCGGGCCCCTCGGCCACCGCGACGGCGTGGGCGCGGGAGAGGACCAGCCCGAAGCGCTCGGCCCGTTCGGCGAGCCGGCCCAGGTCGCTGCGCCCGTAGAGCAGGTCGTCGATGAACTCCCTTCGCGCGGCCTCCTCCTGGCGTACGGCGAGGCGCTGCGCGCGTTCGTATCCCTCGGCGAAGGCGTCGACGGCCTGCACGACGGCGGCAAGCACGCTGTCCGCGTCACCGGAGCCGGAGCCGGAGCTTGAGCCCGTGGCTGAACCGGAACCGGAACCGGAACCGGAACGTGAGCCCGGGCCGGATACCGCCGCACCGCCGGGCCAGGACGTACGCGTGGCGTCCAGATGCATCCGTACGAGGCTGCGCAGACTGTGCCCCGCCTCGGCGGCCCGCTCGCCGAAGAGCCGCCGTTCCTCCAGCTCGTCACGGGTCAGCCGGCGTCCCGTTCCGGCGACCCCGGCCAAGATCTCGGCATACCCGGTCAGATACGTCTCCTGCTGGTCCGTCTGCAGGTCCGTCACCCCGTGCCTCCCCTGCCGTTCACGCCCTGTGCGGTGTCCGGCAACGTGAGGGTAGTCAACACTGCCGGAAACCGGCAACGCGGGAAGGCGGAGTCAGCCGCTATCCTCCCCGGCCCTCGACAGCCCCGGCATCACGGCCGCGGGTACGGCGGCTGCTGCGCCTGCCCGTACGCCTGCCCGCCGGGCCCGCCGAGGCCGCCGCCCTGTCCGCCGGCGTCCTGCGCCTGGAGCTGCTCCGCCTGCTCCTTGGTCACCTGCTGCTCGGCGCCGCAGAAGGTGCACTGCGTCGCGTACTTCGTGGAGAACGGGAACAGCGGCACGAAGAACAGCGTGAACTTCGTGACGCGCTTCCTGAGCGTGTGCGCGGAGGGGTTGCCGCACCGGCCGCACACCAGCGTCAGTATCGCGAGCTGGTAGAGGTATCCCTTGGTGCCGAAGATGATCACGAGCTGGGTCCTTCCCGGTCGTCCACCGCGAGCATCGCGGGACACGCGGATCTTCTCCCAGATTGCGTCGGGAAGGGCCCCGGAAGCCACCGCGGGCCCGGCCTCGGCCGCGCGAAGGCGGTGCGCCGCTGTCTACAGGTCCGTCTCCGCCACATTTGGGCTCTGCCCCGGATGGTGGGCCGGCACCGGTGAAGGAGAGGCTGGAGGCACCTCCCTTTCCTGCGGATCAGACGTCCTCGCGCCACGACCCGGCCACACCGGCCGCTCGACGGTCGGCCGCGTATGCGCGGCTGTGCCGCTCCGTCCTGGTGTGATCGTGATGCCCCACCCCGCAAGGAGAGCACATGGCCCGCCCCACTGACCGCGTCGCCCGCCCAGGGCCCCGCGTCGGGAGGAGGACACCATGCCCGTACCCGATGACAACAGACTCGGCGAGATCGAGTCCCGACTGCACCGCGAGGACCCCCGGTTCGCCCGGGCCTTCGCCGACGGCCGTCCCTGCCGGCCACGCGAGTACCGCTACCGCCGGGCCTGGCTGCTGCTCGCCGTCGCACTGGGCGCGCTGGCCGCCGGCATGTTCCTGGCCCACGGGCTGCTCATCGCCGCCGGGCTGGTCTTCGCCGGCGTGGCCGGTGAGCTCTTCGACCCGCACCGACGCGAACGGGGGACCCGATGCCCCCCGTCCGGCACCTGACCGGCGTACCGCGCGAGGCGCCCGTACCGGTCGCAACGGCCGCATCGGCCGCATCGGCCGCATCCGCCGTACTGCCTGTACTGCCTGTACCGCACGTACTGCCTGTACTGCCCGTGCCGCCCGTGCCGCCCGTGCCGACCGTCCGGTGGCCGCGGACGGTCCGGAGTCCGGTCGATGACCCTGTCCGAGCTGTACGTGATGTTGCTGATCGGCGGCACGGTGCTGCTGGCCAGCATCGCCGCCGCCCGCGCCGCCCACCGCATCGGCCTGCCCAGCCTGCTGCTGTTCCTGTGCGTCGGCCTCGTCGCGGGCGAGGACGGGCTCGGCCTGCGGTTCGACGACGCCCAGCTGGCCCAGGCACTGGGCGCCGCCGCCCTCGCGCTCATCCTCGTCGAGGGCGGTCTGACCACCCGGTGGAGCGACGTCCGGCGTCTGCTCGCCCCGGCCGGTGTGCTGGCCACCGTCGGCGTGGCGATCTCCGTCGTGGTGACCGCGGCGGGCGCGCACTGGCTGCTGGGCATCGAGTGGCGCTTGGCCCTGCTGATCGGCGCGATCGTCTCCTCCACCGACGCCGCCGCCGTCTTCGCCGTACTGCGCGCCCTGCCGCTGCCGCGGAAGGTGAGCGTGCTGGTGGAGGCCGAGTCCGGCTTCAACGACGCGCCGACCATCATCCTGGTCCTGATCTTCTCCACCACCGCCGAGCTGCCCGGACCCGTGCCCGTCATGGGCAACCTGCTCTACCAGCTCGTGGTCGGCGGCGCGCTCGGCGTGGTGATCGGCCGCCTGGGCGTCGCGGCGCTGCGGCACATCGCCCTGCCCGCCACCGGTCTGTACCCGCTGGCCACGGTCGGGTTCGGCGTCATCGCCTTCGCCGCCGCCGGAGCGGTCAACGCCAGCGGCATCATCGCCGCCTACCTCTCCGGCCTCGTCCTCGGCAACGCGAAGCTGCCCCACCGCGGGGCCACCCGCTCCTTCGCCGAGGGCGTCGGCTGGCTGGCCCAGATCGGCCTGTTCGTCATGCTCGGCCTGCTCGTGGACCCGAGCGAACTGCCCTCCGCGATCCTCCCGGCCCTCGTCGTCGGCCTGGTCCTGCTGCTGGTCGCCCGCCCCGTCTCGGTCCTGCTGTGCCTGCTGCCGTTCCGCGTGCCCTGGCGCGAGCAGGTGTTCATCTCCTGGGCCGGCCTGCGCGGTGCGGTCCCCATCGTGCTGACCACGTTCCCGGTCGTGGCCGGGGTCACCGGTGCGCGCGACGCCCTGAACATCGTGTTCGTCCTCGTCGTCCTGTTCACCCTCCTCCAGGGGCCGACGCTGCCCGCCGTCGCCCGGTGGACCGGCGTGACCCGTCCCGACGCGCTGCGCGAGATCCAGGTCGAGACCGCGCCGCTCGACCTCCTGGACGCCGACCTGCTCACCGTGTCCGTCCCGCCGGGCTCCCGCCTGCACGGCGTCACCGTCTCCGAACTCCGGCTGCCGCACCCGACGGTCGTCACCCTGGTCGTCCGCGACGGGGCCAGCCTCGTACCCGACCGCGACACCGTGCTGCGCGCCGGGGACGAACTGCTGCTCGTCACCACGCCCGGGGTCCGGGAGGCGGCGGAACGCAGGCTGCGTGCCATCGGCCGACGCGGCAAACTGGCCCGCTGGCTGGGCGAGACGGGAGACCCCGAGTCGGAGCCGTTCCTCCCCATACAGCACGAAAAGCAGCACAACGCGTAATAAGTGATGCGGTAAACTTCTTTACCGAGCCGTGACGCTCCCTTGAGCGGGCGGGTGCTCAATTTACGCAGACCGTGCGGTGGTTGGAAGAGACGGGGGGACGCGAGATGCACCGAGCTGCCCCGACCGTACGGATGGTGCGGACCGTGCGGATCGACAACACCGCCCGCGACAGCGTGCCCGACGCCTGACGCCCGACGCTTCCGACGCCCGCGTAGCTCCGCGCAGTCGTGCCTCCTCCAGTGCCTGAACCGCCTGGGAGGTACACGCGCCATCCGGCCCCGGCCCCGGCCGCACGCCCCGCAGCGCCACTCCGCCGCAATGCCACGCCACGCCGCGCCATGCCATGTCACGCCACGCCCTCGGCCGAGAAGGGCACTGACGCCGTCACCGAACCACACCCGGAGGACAGACGCCCGTGCACAACACGACCGCAATGCTCATCGAACTGGGCGCGATCATCCTCGCCCTGGGACTCCTGGGCCGCCTCGCGGGCCGGGTGGGCTTCTCGCCCATCCCCCTCTACCTGCTGGCCGGGCTCGCCTTCGGCCACGGCGGCATCCTGCCCCTGCAGGCCAGCGAGGAGTTCACCGCCACCGGCGCGGAGATCGGCGTCATCCTGCTGCTGCTCCTGCTCGGCCTGGAGTACAGCGCCTCCGAGCTGGTCACCAACCTCAAGACCCAATACCCCTCCGGCGCGGTCGACTTCGTCCTCAACGCCGTCCCCGGCGCCGCCGCCGCACTGATCCTGGGCTGGGGCCCGGTGGCCGCCGTGGCGCTCGCCGGCGTCACCTGGATCTCCTCCTCCGGGGTGATCGCCAAGGTCCTCGGCGACCTGGGCAGGCTCGGCAACCGCGAGACCCCCGTCGTACTCGGCGTCCTCGTCATCGAGGACCTCGCCATGGCCGTCTACCTGCCGATCCTCACGGCCCTGCTCGCCGGCGTCAGCCTGGCCGGAGGCGCCGTCACGTTGCTGATCTCCCTGGGCACCGTCGGCGCCGTCCTCTACGTGGCGCTCCGGCACGGTCGGCTGATCAGCCGCGCGGTCTCCTCGGACAGCGCGGAGATGCTCCTGCTGGTGGTCCTCGGGCTCACCCTCCTGGTGGCGGGCCTCGCCCAGGAACTCCAGGTCTCGGCGGCGGTGGGCGCCTTCCTCGTCGGCATCGCCCTGTCCGGCGAGGTCGCGGAGGGCGCCAGCAGCCTCCTGACCCCGCTGCGCGACCTGTTCGCGGCCGTCTTCTTCGTCTTCTTCGGCCTGTCCACCGACCCCACCGACATCCCGCCCGTCCTCGTCCCCGCCCTGCTCCTCGCCGTCGTCACCGCGCTCACCAAGGTCGCCACCGGCTGGTACGCCGCCCACCGCGCCGGAATCCAGGGCGGGGGCCGCTGGCGGGCGGGCGGCACGCTGGTCGCCCGGGGGGAGTTCTCGATCGTCATCGCGGGACTCGCGGTGGGCGTCGAGCCCCGAATGGGCCCGCTGGCGACGGCGTACGTCCTGATCCTGGTCGTCGTCGGCCCTCTCACGGCCCGCTTCACCGAGCCCCTCGCCCGCCGCATCACCCGCCGCCCCGGCGCGACGGCACCGGCGGCACCCACCGACCTGGAGCAGGCGGCCCCGGAGTCCACGGCCCCGGGTTCGTCGCGCGCCAACGCGTGAGGGCGGCGGCGGGCGGCCCGGGGCTCACTCCCGCCCGAGGATCTCCGCGGCCGTGTCGACACCTTCCCGCGTGCCGATCACGATCAGGGTGTCGCCACCGGCCAGCCGGAAGTCCGGCCCCGGTGACGGAAGCGCCTCGGCCCGCCGCAGCACCGCGACGATCGACACGCCGGTCTCGGTACGGGTGCGGGTGTCGCCCAGCAGGCGCCCGTTCCAGTGCGAGGACGCCGACAGGCCGATCCGCTCGGCGACCAGTCCCAGTTCGGTCGTCGACAGCAGGCTCGGACTGTGATGGGCGGGCCTGAGCGCGTCGACGACCACCGCCGCCTCGTCCGCGTCCAGCCGCACTGCCAGCGAGCGGTCGTCCGGATCGCTCCTGCGATACGCGCTCAGCGTCCGCGCCCCGTCCGACTCCGCCACGACCGACAGCCGGCGCCGCTCGCGGGTGACCAGGTCGTAACGCACCCCGATCCCCGGCAACGGCGTCCTACTCGTACGCGCAGCCCCCACGGCCGCCTCCCTCTCTGCCCCGCACTGGTCCTCCGGCAACCCGGGACACCCTAGAGTGCCGCCGCCGGATCCGCTCCAGGGGGTGGAGAACCGGTCCCGCGTCCGACGACCGCGACGGCGATGTCGGTGGGCCGGGCCCGAAGCCGCTTGACCTGAACCAACCTTGAGCTTCTAGCGTCGTCGCAGAGCCGCCGGCACCGGCCGGCGGTCGTCGCTGAGGAGATCCGTCATGGACGAGCACACCACGGACGCCATCGAGATCCCGGACCGCTACCGCTACGCGGTGATCCCGCACATCATGGTGGACGACGCGGCCGCGGCGATCGACTTCTACCAGCGGGCGTTCGGCGCCCGCGAGGACTTCAGGCTCGACGCGCCGGACGGCGGGGTCATGCACGCCGAGATCACCGTCGGACACTCGGCGCTGATGCTGGGCGACGCGGGGGCGGCGGAGGCGGAGCCCGGCTCCTTCACCGCGCCGAGTTCGCTCGGCGGAGGCACGTCCGTCATGCTGCACGTCTTCGTCCCGGACGTCGACAGCCTGGCGAAGCGCGCGGAGGCGGCCGGCGCCGAGATCCTCCAGCCGCCGACCGACATGTTCCACGGCGACCGCACCGTCATCCTGAAGGACCCGTCCGGCCACAGGTGGGTCTTCCTGACCCACATCGAGGACGTCTCCGAGGACGAACTCAAACGCCGCCTGGCCACCACCGGGTGACGGTGTCACACCTTCTTGACGACGATCGTGTCCGGGACCAGCTTCTCCAGGTCGTCGACGTCCGAGGTGAAGACGGTGACCTGCCCCTTCTGCTGTCGCGCGACGACGGCGAGCACGGCGTCGATGGCGTACTTGTGGCCGTGCAACTTGGCGTCGGCCAGGAGCCGACGTGCCTGGCGGGCCTCGTCCTTCCCGATGTCGGCGACCTGGAGCCGGGACAGTACCCAGTCCCAGCGCTGTTCGGTCGTCCTGCCGTCGTACGCCTCGACCAGGGTCATCGGCGATGTCATCACTTCGGCCTCCCCGCGCGCCGCGAGGTCGAGCCGGGCGATCATCTCCCGATCACCGCGCACTGCCAGGGAGAGAGCCTCACAGTCCAGGACGAAGACACGGAGCGGCCTCTGCCCGTGCTCACCGACTCGCTTCTTCACGCAGCCTCTCCGGCGTCGTGTTGTCCGGAGGCGCGGCGCCGTTCGTGTTCGGCGTCGAGATCCTCCAGCTCGTCGAGGGCTGCCACACGCTCGTCCTCAGTCACGGGGCCGTGTTCTTCCTGCAGCCAGTCGACCAGTTCCAGGAGCCGGTCCCGGTCGCGCTTGGCGCGCAGCGCCTCGGTGACGTACGCCGACAGGCCCCGCTCTGCCGCCTCCGCGCGGATCTCATCCAGGAGATCCTCGGGGATCGTCACGGTTACCTTCTTCGTCGCCATACAAGAGACCATACTCTCGGTACCGCACTCCTTACCACTGGGGCCGCGGTCGACGATTCGCCTGTCGGAGGTAGTCGGTGACCACCTTGACCGCCATTCGCAAGTAACCGTCCTCCCGGCAGGCCCGTGGAACACCCGAAATGGTGCAGCCAGGTGGCGTCCCGGGACGCGCGGAACTGGCCCGAGCGCTCAATATACATTCGATCATGTATATTGATACACTATCCAATGTATACGGAGGTGGGGCTGATGAGCAGAACCGTCATCGATCTCGACGACGATGCCCTGGAAGCCGCAGCGGAGGAGTTGGGCACTTCCACGAAGCGGGACACCGTCAACACCGCCCTACGTGAGGTCGTCGCCCGCAACCGTCGCCTGCGTGCCCTGCGGGAGCTGCAGGATCTCGCGGATGAAGGCGCCCTTGACGTCGGACTCCTTCTGGACAAGCGCACCTATCGAGGTGGTTCCGCCCGGTGAGCGTTGCCGACTACCTCATCGACACGTCGGCCCTGGCTCGCGTTCTGCTGCGTCAGGCAACCGAAGACTGGGAACAGCGTACGAGCGCCGGGCTGATCGCCCTGTGCGACCTCACCGAGCTGGAAGTCCTCTACTCCGCACGTTCGGCGAAGGACCGCGAGGTCGTCCAGGAACTGCTGAACCAGTTCACCTGGTGCCCCATGCCCGACGGCATCTACCGGCGCGCCCGCGTCGTCCAGCGCGAGCTCACCGCCAAGGGTGAGCACCGCAGCGCCGGACCCGTCGACCTCCTCGTGGCCGCGGCCGCCGAGGAAGCGGGACTCACATTGGTGCACTACGACCGCGACTTCGAAACCATCGCTCGCACCACCGGGCAGCCGGCCCGAATGATCGACCTCAAGTAGCCGGTCGGCTCCCCGGGTCCATCGCCACCGCAGACATCCCGACCTCCGCCTCCCGACCTCCGCCGAAGGGCTCGGCCTGTCAGTCCCGGATCTGCCGACTGACAGTGTCGCTGATCGGGTCCGGACCCTGGGTGAGCTCGAGGATCTCACGGCGGATCCGTGGGGCGTGGACGAGCTCGGCGAGGGTGGCTGCGACGTCGTCGCGGGCGATCCGGGTGTGGATCAGGGCGGGGGAGAGGCTGATCCGGCCGGTGCCCGCGTCGTCGGTGAGGGCGGCGGGGCGCAGGATGACCCAATCCAGGTCGGTGGCGGCGAGTTCGACGTCTGCCTTCTTCTTGACGTCGATGTAGTGCTCGAAGGCGTCGGACTTTTCGCGATCGCGCCAGGCTTCGGGGAAGACGGAGACGAGCAGCAGGCGACGGACACCGGCGAGGCGGGCTGCCTCGATGGCGGTGGTCAGGCCGGCACCGTCGATGGCGCTGGTGGCGCCGGCGCCCCCCTCGCCTCCGGCGCCGGCGGCGAAGACCAGGACGTCGGTGTCGTGCAGCAGGCCGGCGAGGGCGGGGGCGTCGAGGCGGGTCAGGTCGCCATGGGTGGCATGGATGCCGTAGGCCGCGAGGCGTTCGCCCTGTTCAGGGCGGCGGTAGAGCCCGTCGACCCGGTCACCGGCGGCGGTCAGCAGGCGGGCCAGACGACTCCCGACGCCGCCGGCGATGCCTACGATGAAGACCTTCGTCGCGTTCATTGAGTCACTCTCCTTGATCGGGCGCCGGCCGGAGCAGGCATGGGGTTGCGATCGGGGTGCTTCCCGGCGGCCGGGAGGCACCGTGTCGGGCTGCCGTGGACGGCCGGGCCCCGCGGGCCCGCCGGGCCGGGGCTGTGCAGGCGTCCCGGCCCGGCGGGGTCACTCGTCCGTGTGCCCGGCAGTGCTTGTCGCGGCGCTCGCTATGCACGGCCCTTTTCGACCTCGGAGACGAGGGTGAGGAGGGCGTCGGCGGCGGGGCCGGAGGAGGCCGGGCTCTGCCCGGTGACGAGCAGGCCGTCGGTGAGGACGTACGGCTGCCAGACGTCGGTCTTGGAGTACTCGCCGCCGAGTCGCTTCAGTTCGTCCTCGACGAGGAAGGGGACGATTTCGGTCAGGCCGACGGCCGCTTCCTCCTCGTTGGTGAAGCCGGTGACCTTCCGGCCCCGGACGAGGGGTGTGCCGTCGGGGTTGGTGGCGTGGCGCAGCGCGCCGGGGGCGTGGCAGACCAGGGCGAGCGGCTTGCCCGCGCGCAGGGTGGTCTCGATGAGCCGGACGGAGGCGGGGTCCTCGGCCAGGTCCCACAGCGGGCCGTGGCCGCCGGGGTAGAAGACGGTGTCGAAGCCGTCGGCGGAGACGGTGTCGAGGCGGACGGTGTGGGCGAGGGCGGCCTCGGCCTCGGGGTCGGCCTCGAAGCGGCGGGTCTCGTCGGTGCGGAAGCCGGGCTCGTTGCTCTTGGGGTCCAGTGGCGGCCTGCCGCCCTTGGGGGAGGCGAGGACGACTTCGACGCCGGCGTCCTTGAAGCGGTAGTAGGGGGCGGCGAGTTCCTCCAGCCAGAAGCCGGTCTTACGGCCGGTGGTGCCGAGCTGGTCGTGCGAGGTGAGGACGATGAGGACCTTCATGCTGACTCCTTGTTCGAGTAGACCGGTCGTCTCCATTGAGGCGAACGGAATGACGGCAGTGAGGCCGGGTCGGCCCAGGTTCAGGTCTTACAGATGCAGAAGTTGACGGGTGACCCGCGTCGTGGTGTCCAGCGGGCCGATGTCGCGGTGGATCTTGGCCATGACGCTCGCTCCGAGCCACATGTCGTACAGGACCTGCGCGGTGTCACGGGGGGTACCGGTGACGGCGATCGATCCGTCCTTCAGGCCGGTCGTGATCGTCCGTTCCAGTCGGTCGATGATGGCGGTGGTGCCTTCCTTCAGGGCGAGCCGCATCGACTCCGACAGGTCGGAGACCTCCGCACCGAGCTTCACGGCCAGGCACTTGCCCTGGCACTCGTCGACGCTCTGCGTCTCGCGCCAGTTCCGCCAGTAGTTCATCAGCCGCTCTGCCGAGGTCAGGTCCGGCTCGGCGAGGATGCGGTCCATGTCCGCCAGGTAGTCGGTGAAGTAGGCCCGCATCATCGCCTCGCCGAAGGCGTCCTTGGATCCGAAGAAGTGGTAGAACGAGCCCTTCGGCACCCCGGCCGCGGTGAGGACTTCGTTGATGCCCACCGCGGAGAACCCCTTGCGGGACATGATCCGCTGCGCGGCGTCGAGAATGCTGCGACGGGTGTCGCCCTGAACGGCTGCCATGTGACCCACTCTACCGCCGATTAGACCAGTCGTCTATCGCGCTCCGCGGGTCATCGGGCCCGGCCAGGACCGGCCCGGCCAGGACCGGCGCGGCCAGGCGTGTCACCGGCCGAGGAAGTCCAGGAGGACCTCGTTGACCTCGGCGGTGTGAGTGGTGAGCAGCCCGTGCGGGGCACCGTCGATCTCGACGTACGTGGCGGCGGGCAGGGCCTTGGCGAAGCGGCGCCCGGTGGCGTCGACGGGCAGGGTCCGGTCGGCCGTGCCGTGCACGATCAGGGTGGGCACGTCGATGCGGGGGATGTCCGCCCGGAAGTCGGTGGGCCAGGTCAGCGGGGCGGCGGCCGAGGCGATCGGGCCCGCGCCGGCCGCCACGTTCCAGGCGTTGCGCACGGCCTCCTCGCTCAGCCGGGTGCCGAGGTTCTCGTCGAGGTTGAAGAAGTCGGCGTAGAAGCCGGTGAAGAAGGCGTAGCGGTCCTTTTCCACCGCCTCGGAGATGCCCTCGAAGAAGGAGAGCGGGGCGGCGCCGTCGGGGTTGTCGTCGGTGATGGCCAGGTACGGCTCCAGCGACGCGAGGAAAACGGCCTTGGCGACCCGGCCGGAGCCGTGGGCGGACAGGTAGCGGGCGACCTCACCGGTGCCCATCGAGAAGCCGACCAGGACCGCGTCGCGCAGGTCGAGGGTCTCCATGACGGTGTTCAGGTCGGCGGCGAACGTGTCGTAGTCGTAGCCGGTGGAGGGCTGGCTGGACTTGCCGAAGCCGCGCCGGTCGTAGGTGATGACCCGGTGGCCGGCGGCCAGCAGGGCCGGGATCTGACCCTCCCAGGAGTTGCCGTCCAGCGGGTAACCGTGGATCAGGACGACCGGCTGCCCCGTTCCCTTGTCCTCGTAGTGCAGTTCGATGTCGGTGCTGTTCTCCGTGCCGACCTTGATGCGTCCCATGATGGCTGCCCCTTCTGGGAGTTCGTCGTCTGCCGTGTTCCGACACCAGGACTATACGACCGGTCTACTCGGACGGCAACCCCCTCCACTGCTGATGCCGGCCGGCGGGTTGGCGTCGAAGGGTCCGGCGGCGTCCGCACCGCCCGAGCCCGAGCCCGGGGCTGAGCCCGAGCCCGGAGCTGAGCCCGGCCCCGGGGCTGAGCCCGGGGCCGGGTGCGAGGGCGAGGCCGGGTACGAGGGCGGTGCTATGCCGGCCAGGCCCGGCCCGCGTACCGGGCCGCGTCCAGGAGCCGGGCCCGGTCGGCACCGTCGCGCGCCCCGGCGGCCATGCCGGTCAGTACGGTGTCGACGAACGCGGCGATCCCGTCGGCCTCGGCGACGGACGCGAGTTCTCCCTCGGCGGCGGCCCGGCGCAGACGCGCCCGGATCATGCCACGTGTCTTGTCGCGCCGCTCGGCGAGCCGCGGCTCCCCCATGACGAGGCAGCCGGGGGGCTGCCCGGACGCGGTGAAGTGCTCGGCCGACGACCGCAGCAGGCGCTCGATCGCCTCACGTGCCGTGGGCGCCGACAGGTCGCGCTCCAGGTCCTCGTCCAGGTGTGCGGTGTACAGCGCGCACGCCTTCTCGAACAGTGCGTTCTTGTCGCCGAAGGCCGCGTACAGGCTCGGCGCGGCGATCCCCGCCTCCGCGCACACCTGCGCGACGCTCACTCCGTCGTATCCGCGCTCCCAGAACGCGCGCATGGCCATCCGGAGTACCGCGTCCTTGTCGAACGTCCTCGGTCTGCCTGTCATACGCAAACTGTAGCGCACGCTAAAGAACGTGCTACGGTCTTTCTGTAACGCGCATTAAACAACGAGGGCGGACAGCGGCGCACGGCACACCGCGCCTGCCCGAAGGAGCACAAGGAGCACAGCGATGAGCTACAGCGGTTACAAGTCCCTGGTGGTCCGCGCGGAGGACCGGATCGCCTGGGTGACCATCGACAATCCGCCGGTGAACACCGTCGACGCCACACTGGCCGGTGACCTCAAGGCGTTCGCCGACGAGGTGGCCGGCGACGAGGGCATCGCCGTGATCGTCCTCCAGTCGGCCAACCCCGAGTTCTTCTCCGCCCACGCGGACTTCGAGTGGTCCTTCGATCCGAGCACCCTCATGGCCCTGGCCGACCCCGACGCCGACCCCGCCCTCAACCCGCTCCAGCAGCTCAACGAGCGGCTGCGCACGCTGCCGCAGGTGACGATCGCGAAGCTGCGCGGCTACGCCCGCGCGGGCGGCGCCGAGTTGGCGATGGCCGCGGACATGCGGTTCGCCGCCGCGGACCGGACCTGGCTGTCCCAGCCGGAGTCGCTGATGGGCATCTTCCCCGGCGGGGGCGGCACCCAGTACCTCAACCGGCTGGTCGGCCGGGCCCGTGCCCTGGAGATCGTGCTGGGGGCGGAGCTGTTCGACACCTCCGTCGCCGAGCGCTACGGATGGATCAACCGCGCGATGCCGGACGAACACCTCGACGCGTTCGTCGACGCTCTCGCCCGCCGCATCGCCGGCCTGCCCGAGGGCGTGGCGGCCGCGGCGAAGGAGGCGTTGGACGCGGCCGAGGCGAGCGGCTCCGTGCCGGACCTGGCGCAGGAGGCGGCCGCCCACGCGAAGGTCTACCCCTCCCCGGACGACGTCGTCGCCCGGCTCCGCGTGGTGATGGACCACGGCGGACAGACCCGCGACGGCGAACTGCGACTGGAGCGCCTGCTCGAATCCATCCCCTGGGCCCACCGGTCCTGAACGGCCGCCGCCGACCGTGTCCGCCACACCTCGCACTGTCACGTTTCCGGCGTCTTCGGTGAGGACCGCGGGTACACCGTGGCCGTGTCGCAGTGCACCTTTCAGGACGCCAATGGAATCGGCTTTCACCTCCCCGAGAAAAGGGCCGCTCGCTATATATGGCAGAATTTGATGCATGGCTACCCTGTTCTCTCGCATCATTTCTGGTGAGTTGCCCGGACGTTTCGTCTGGCAGGATTCTGAAGTCGTCGCGTTTCTCACCGTTGCGCCATTGCGACCTGGCCACACCCTTGTCGTCCCTCGCCGTGAGGTCGACCGGTGGACGGATGCCGACGGGGCACTCCTGGCTCACTGTGTGGAGGTGGCCCAGGCCATCGGGCAAGGGGTGCAGCGGGCTTGGAACGCTCCGCGAGCCGGCGTCGTCATCGCAGGCTTCGAGGTGCCGCACTTGCATATACATGTCGCCCCCGTCTGGGACATGTCCGACTTCGATTTCAGTAAGGCCAAGCAGGAGGAGGACCAGTCGGCTTTGGACGATGCCGCGGAAAGGCTGCGTACCGCGTTGCGCGAGCTCGGTCATGAACAGGCGCGGGACGCCGGCGCCTGAGTGTGAAATGCGCTCGCGCGAATCCCGGGCGGAGTGGAGCGGGCGGGAGGCGAAGAGGCACGGGAGTGCCGAAAGGGGAGGTTCTCATGAGCACGCTCGCCGTTGTAGGAGCAGGGCCCCCACGGGGGATGTCGATCGCCCGTCGCTTCGCGCGCGAGGGCTTTTCCGTAGCGCTGCTCGCGCGGCGTCCTGAGCCGCTCGAAGAGCTTGCGGCAGCGCTGCGGGACGAGGGCGTCGACGCTGAGGCGTCCCCCCGCCGACGTCAGTGATCCGGACAGTCTGCGTACCGCGCTGGCAGCGGCGGAGGAGCGGTTCGGCGGGATCGATGTCCTGGGGTGTTGGGGTGAGGCGGTCTCGGGTGGTGTGGAAGGGGCTTGGGGAGCGGGCCCGCTCCCAGGTGGCTCCCAGTTACCCGGCACGGAGGCGTCGGCGCCCCTACGCCCGGCGTGACAGGTCGTCCACCAGGAGGCCGAGGGTCGCCTCCTCATGGACGCTCGCGGAGAGGCTCCTCAGATCGGCGGTTCCATTCCCGCGTCCCCGTCGGGGATGGAACCGCTCTCCAGCTCTTCGGAGGCGTCCGCCATGCCCACGCTCGTCCATCGGTTCGTCCTCACGGGTACCGCATCCGAGGTGCCCCCGGCTCGACGCGAGATCGTCGACAAGGTGCACGCATGGGGTATGCCGCTGGACGAGGAGACCGCCGACGCCATCCGACTGGTCGCCTCCGAACTCCTGACCAACGCCGTCGTCCACGGGACGGGGCCGATCACCGTCGTGTTGTCCAGCCGACCAGGCCGCTTGGTCGTCGACGTCCTGGACGGCGACCCGGCGGTCCCGCGGAGCCGTTGTGCACAAGCGGACGACGAGAACGGGCGCGGCTTGGCGTTGGTCCGGCTGCTCGCGACGTGCTGTGCCTGGGAGCCCGTCGGCCCCGGTAAGCGGGTGTGGGCGGAGATGGCGCTGCCCATGGCGGTGGAGGTGGGCCCTGCCGAAGCCGGGCCGCGCGACTTATCCGCGATGCGGGCCGAGGGCCGGGTCGGACCCAAGCCTGAGTCGCTGCGGTCGGCAGTCGCGTGATGGGAAGGCACGCAGTGCGAGCAGGTCCGCTGCCGGACCGCGACGTGGTCTTCCGCCCCACCCGCCGCGACATCGACCCCGTCACCGAGGAGCCGACGGCGTATGCCCTGTGGGACCGGCACGGATGGCAGGAGCACGGCGAGTACGAGGCGAGTTCCTGGCCGTCGACACCACAGTCCTCCAGGCCAGGTTGACCGCCCTCGCTGCCGTTCAGACGTTCCCCCCGCACGCTCCTCACCCGGAAGATCTTCGAGAACGACTCCCTCGACGGCGGGGCCTGGATCCGCCTTCGAGACGAAGGCACCCGGTCGACCCTCACCCTCAAGCAGGTCACCGACGCCTCCACGATCGACGGCACCAAGGAGATCGAGACCGAGGTGTCCGACCTGCACGCCATGGCCGACATCCTGCGCCGGGTCGGCCTCACCGAGGTGCGCTACCAGGAGAACTGGAGATCGAGGGGCCCGACGAGGCATCGGTCCGGCAGGCCGCCGCGCTCCGGAGCGGTAGCCACGCAGATAGACACGGACACGAAACAGGTGAGGCACCTACTGAATTCAGTAGGTGCCTCACCTGGTGTTTCACTGTCGGGGTGGCGGGATTTGAACCCACGACCTCTTCGTCCCGAATGAGGGCCGGGCAGGATCGGCACCTGCGAATCTTGTAAAACTGCAGGTCAGGTGGTTGGTCTGAAGTGGCGCGGAGAGGTTCCGGTTGGCCTCTGAGGGAAGATCATCTCCCAGGAATCTCCCAGCGAGGGGTGCAGTGCTCTCGAAGCCGTGGTTCCGAGCTGCGTAGCGCAAGTAAATTTGCTCGGTTCTCTCTCTCGGCTGTGTTGTCCAGTCATGTGATGCACGAGAGCCCAGGGTTCCCGGCGGGAAGCAGCTTCACCTGTCCAGCCGGAACACGTAGTGGGCGGTCGGCGGCAGCGTTCCACAGGACCACGTTGCCTTCGGCGACGCCGAACGAAAGGTAGGGGGTGCTTGGTACAAGCGTGCCGCCCTGCTCGTTCAGGGTGTGAACCGAGACTGTAGGACGGACGCAGACCCAGTCCGCTGAAATACCGAAATATGGTGGGGCCTTGGTGTGATGAGTTGCTGCTCGTTTCAGCTTGTCGGCCGCATGCTGCGGTGACGCGAAGGTCCACTCGGCGGCTGTGAGCAAGCCAAGGGCTAGGAAGAGTGCGGCCAGCGTGCCAGCGGAGACGCTCCGCGGCCGTATGAAGTGAAAGTAGCGCAGGACGCCCCAAACGGCTGCTATGAACAGGATCGCCGCAAGGGTGGGCCACAGCAGTTTCACCGCCGAGATGAGTTGGTACGCCCCGCTGACAGCCGTCTCTTCCGGTGACAGAGACAGCTCGTCCGCATAGCCGTCCTGCAGGATCCTGCCGGTGAGGGGCAGCGCCGCCACGAGCAGTGTGGCGAGTAGGGGAAGCGCCGTCGCGGCCAGTATCTGCCATCGCCAGCGGCGCCCCAGCAGGATCAGACCAGTCACGTAGAAGCCGATTGCTGCCGTCGCCCAGGTGGACCGGGAGTCCACGCCGTCGAAGAGTCCAGGGATGCCTAGCGTGTAGACGGCCACTACGAGGGTTGCGATGATGCAGATAACTAGACACTGGAGCCGAGAGCGAGCCAGGGGCACGGCGAAAGCCGTCCACCAGGCTGGGACGGCACAGACGACAGCGAGGAACCAGCACGCGGCGGCCGCAATGGGTATCAAGTGCTGAGCTGTTGACAAGAAGAGGGACATGGCGAGCAGTGGCCCGCCGAAGAGCGCCACAGCCCTGTTGAGGGCGTCCTCTCCATGACGGATAGTCCCGGTATGCCCCCGTCCGTCGAGCGGCCGCACGTCGAGGTCCGCTCGGGGCCCGTCCGTGCGCAGATGCCGGGCCAGGTGTCGGGCGGCGTCCTTGTTCGCATGGATGCGCACGCGGACGTCGAGCAGCCCGGTGTGCGCCGCGCACCAGCGCGTGGCTGTTCGCCAATGCCGACGGAAGCCCGGCGTGACGGTGCCTTCGGGATCGTGATCTGCCGAGTGCACCTGCCACTCGGGCTCAAGGACCCGATCGATCTCCTCACGCCGGAACAACCGACCGTAAATCACAGTCTGTACCGACCGGCTCAACTCCGTGATCTGCCAAGCTGCTTCGCGGTCGGCACGCCAGGTGGAGCCCATGATCGGCACTTCCAACCACCAGAAATCGCTGAAATTGACATCTGAGTCGAACGCCCGGAGGACCGTGCGTCGCTCTTTCGGGCTGAGCTCGTGGCACGTCCAGCCCAGCTCCCGTATCCGCCGCATTGCTTTGTCCCATTGCGGCCTGCCGCCTTGCAGCTCGATCAGGGTGGTCACCGTGCAGTCCGGTCCACGGGGAATCATCGGGCACCCTCGATATGATCGGCCAGCATGGCGGTGTCCGTCCTCAATCTGTATCAATCGTCGGAGTGCAGAGAAACGACGATATGGCTCAGCACTGACAGGCAAGTGGCGTCTTCGGCGGGTACGTCCCAATGTGGGTGCGGCAGGCAGACTTCCGCTGAGGCCGCCGGCGTGGTGGATCCATCCGATGACTCGGTCTGACGAAGACTTTTCACGTCCTGGCTTGTGACTCAGGCCGGCAGACCCGCTGCGTTCGCCGCCCTGTCGCCCAGTTCGACTGGATCACCGCCTGGCTCAGCAACATCCCGTGGTGCACTCCTACAACTTCAGCCAGGCAGAGCAAGACCGGCTGGCACACCGCTTGTGCGTCCCCACGCCTATTGGGCGAGCAGAATTTCGGTAATCGGTCCGCCGCTGACACCTGGCTCAAGCACGAGAGCTGGGGTGTAGCGGGGCCTCCCAGGGGTCGCACCGTCCCACTCGTAGACGACGGTGCGCAGTGTGTTGAGGTATCGCCCTACGAGTAGAGCCATCGTGTAGGGGCCGTGGAAAGCGAGATGCACCTCCGCACGGCCGCTGTGTGCGGCAAGAGCTTTGATCTGTTGCGCGGCAGCCGTGCTGAGGCGTGCGGCCTCGCGCGGGTCGAGTCGGTCTTCGCCGGCGACGGAGATCACGGCGGCCGCGGCGAAGCCGTCGCTGGACTCGTGCAGGAGCTGCTCGAATGCGGTCTGATCTGGACTGGCAGTCAGGCTGAGGAAGATCGCGACGCGGTCGTGGCTGTCGGGTGTCTGCGCTTGTTCGAGGTCAACTGGTTGCGTATGAAGTTCGCTGATCAGTGGGTCGTCACCACTTTCTGCAGACGTCCACTGAGCGCCGCGGGTGTCGACCACCTCGACATTGCCGATCTTGGTCTCGGGCAGGGCGGCCCCCAAGGCCAGGGCTACCGACAGGTGAGCTCCGCCAAAGATGCGTACGGTTTGCGCGCTGGCGGCATAGACGGCGTCGCTGGTCAAGGGCAGTGTGGTCTGCAGGAGCTGAAGTCCCTCTCGCAGCGGCAGACGCCCGTCGCTGGCGGCCCTGATGCGGATGTGCAGGTCGTCCTCGCCCGCGTCCATGGCGAAGGGCGCGGGGCGGGTCTGGACTCGGATCGTGAAGGCGCGGTTCTGGCTGTGAATGGCGGGCTTGCGTTGTTCGACTCGGTGCATCAGCAGGTCGCGCACTATCTCGCTCTCGCCGGACGCCTGGAGCATGTTGCTTTGCTTCTTGTCGGCGAGGGTCCTGGAGGGAGCGAGTCTTAGGAGACGGTCCGGTGCGCCGTAGTCGCACCGTGTATCGCTTCCCGCTCTGGCGGTCTTGTTCGCGATGCACAGACTGAAGGCGGGGTCCTCGTCCAGTTGCAGTAGCCGAGGCAGCTCACGTTCTCGGACGATGTCGCTGTGGACGACGTCCGGTGTCACGACGAGCACGGCTGCTGAAAGCCCTTGGGTCAGGGCTTGTTCGAGACGATCGGTCGTTGTGCCCGCGCGCAGGTCGGTATGGTCTCTCCACACGACGAGACCGGCCGCCCTGAGTAGATTCTCAATCGACTCGGCCTGCGGGGACCCGTCAGACTGCCGGTAGGAGATGAACACCGCACCGTCAGGCCGGACTGCGCCCTTGGGCAGTGGCCCCAGCTCCTTGAATCTCTGTGGTGGCGGAAGGACCGTTGCTGCCTTGCCGGTGACGCGTCCCCATCGTTGGCGCCGGGTGATCAGTCCGGAGAAGGGGTCCGTCCCGCCGGGAGCGTAAACGAGGAGCGCGATCGGGCCGTCGTACTCCCGGGCCATTGCCCGCATCGCGGCAAGGTCCGTCGGGCTCGGTCCGGACGGTGCGGGATGGCTGTGCCACTCGCCGACGTAGCCGGTTGGATCGTCGTCCGCTCGCTGGGCCAGGAACTCTGCGAGCAGAGTGTTCGCCTTGACGTCATCGCGCACGTACCTGTGGGTGGACGCTCCTTGTCCGTCGACCACGAGGGCATGGGTGACAACGACGTTGGCGTCTTCCTGATAGCCGAGGAGGATGCCACCCGTTTCCCGCGGCAGCTGCTGCGCGGTCGCGGACGCGATGACCTCGTATGCCGCTTGGCGCAGCTCGATCCGTGGTGCCGGCCGGGTCACTGGTGGTGGCTCCCTTGTGGCGCGGAGTGGAGGTGGCGCGTTTCCCCTGCAGGATGGAGGGGGCGATCCACGAGGAGTCCGACGGCGTGGCGGACGGTTGCCGCTGCTGCCTCGATCACCGCGTGGGGCGGCGTTGGGGAGATCGGGCTTCCGCAGCCTGCTTCGAACAGTTGCGGCGCCTCGGTGCCGGCTCTGGTCGTCGAAGGCGGCAGCGGTGCTGCGGCGTCGATCGGTGGCAGTACGTCGATGCGATAGGTCCTGCCGTCGTTTTGAAGCGCCGCGGACAGGACCCGTGTGCCCAGTGTCAGGGCGCTTACATGCAGGAGCGCGGTGGTGGCGAAGTCGGCGGTGGCGTTCACGACGAGGTCGTGGTTCCGCAAATGGTCGACCGCGTCGGCACCCGAGGTAAGGGCGCTATTAATGGTGTCGATGCCTGCGGCCGGCGCCTCGTTGTGCCTGACGAGGTGTCGCTTGACCGCTTCGGCTTTCGGCAGTCCGACTGCGTCGGGGCCGACGAGGTGGCGGACGAGGTTTCCCGGCATGACCACATCATCGTCGATGAGAGTGAGGTGACGGACACCGGAGCGCACCAGCATGTCGGCGATGAACGAGCCCAAAGCGCCGACACCGACCACGGCAACCTTGGATTCACACAGTTCGGTAGCGAGGACGCCTGCGCGAGCGGACCGGGCGGCCTCGGTGTCTGCGCCCGAGCGTAGACGTGTGACGGCCGTGCCGCCCTCCTTCGTGGGCGTTACGTCCAGCACGAGCGCGCCCTCGTGGGTGCCTCGTCGGTAAACCAGCACGACGACCGCGACCGACTGCTGGCGAATTCTGCGCTCCAGATCCGCGTTCGAGCCGAGCCGCGCACAGATGTCTGCCCAGGTTCGCGGCGGCACGTCGACCTCGCCGAGATCTGCCACGAACCCAAAGCGGTCCTTGCTGTGCTTGAGGGCCTTCCTGGGACGGATGCCGTGTCTGATCCGCATCGTGGCGTTGCTGGCCGGGCTGAAGCGGACGGAGCGGTTGAGGTACTGCCCGAGGTCGTCGTAGAGGTAGAGGCGCCGGTCCGCGGACTGATGGAAGTACCGGTCGAGGTCGAGGTCGGGCCGATCGTCCGTCCATCCGGTGTCCGCGTGCTCGAACCATGCTGTGACGTGTTCGAGGAACGCCGGTGCCTCCATCCACCACAACCCGTCGTGATCTTCTTCAGCAACCAGGCACAGCGCGCCGTCCGAGTCACGGTGCCAGGACCAGGGCACCGCGTCGTGATCGACCGGCACCACCCGCGGCGGTCGAAACGGGAAGCGGGGCGGCAGGTCGATCACTACACGGGGCGTGCCCGCCAAGTGCGGGACAGGCCCTTCCCACCCTGCTTCCACCTCGTGGAACCCAGCGCGGATCAGGCCCTCCTCGAAGTGCAGCCGCGCGTAGGCGACGTACTCGTCGAAGCTGACAGAGGTCACCCGAAGGTCCTCTTGCCGGCAGGAACGACGCGGGCACCGGGCGAGATCGCGGATGCCTTCTTGCTGCCGTCCTCGTTGAAGCCGGGGGGCATCGGGAAGACCGTATCTCCATCGCCGTTCTTTCCCAGCAGTTTCCGGAACGCCAGCGCGGCCTTGCCCGCGTCCTCCTCGGCGAGCGCAGCTTCTGCGGACGTCGCGGCGTCGTTGAACCGCGTACGCGCGGTGTCCAGTTCATCGTCGGTCGCCCGGATGTGGATGGTGTGTCCGGGCAGGGTCGGGTCGGTCACCGCGATGCCGTAGGTCACGAAGTTTTCTATGATCTTGCTGACCTCCCGGAGAGCGGAGACGTAGTACTCCGCCTGGTCGTTGCCCGAGACTGCGCCTGAGTCGAACGCCTGGTAGGCGGCCATTTCAATGAAGAATCCGCCGGGCTTCTTCGTGCCGAGCAGGGCGCGACGAGTCTGGCGAAGCAGTTTGACGGTCGGTACGTAGTACTCGTCGTGGTCCGAGTTCATCGTGCTCGAGAGGTCCGTCAGCCCGTCTGGGTTGGTGCGCACCCACTCGTTCTCGTCGCCCTTCTGGGGGATCTCCCAGGTTCCGTCGCCGTAGGGGCGGGCGGGCACCGCGTCGACGTAGAGGTCGTACTCCGGGAAGGAGACCTGCAGGCTCCGGTCCTGACGCTTGGTGCGCCGGTGCCCGTCGGCGTCGGTGCCGAACTCTGCATGCAGGACCTTGAAGAACCTGTCGAGGATGTCCGTCGACGTGACGTCGCTCGGAACATCGGGCAGGCGCACGAACACGTCGACGTCCTTGATCCTGCGGATCGACACGTTGCGCTTGTAGGAGCCGATCAGGATCGGGCTGACGCCGTACTCGGCGAGCTTGGAGTCAGCCTTGAGGGCGTCACGGACGAGGCGATGCGCCTCTGGCGCGTTGGTCTTGTCGTCGCCGGGCTCGATGGAGCTCAGCGCGTCCTTGAACTGCTGCTTGAGGTAAGCCATCGGGCCCTCCGGTCTGGTCGTGACTGCATTGGTCTGCTGAGCCTGCCTCACACCACTGACAATGCGAGGTCCGTCGTGAGGGGCTGGCGGCCTACTTCTTCCTGCCGCCCTTGCCGATGCTCTCGTTGGTCGTTGTCTTCGGGTGCCGCTTCACGGTGGCCTGCTTCACGAACCGGCCCGTGATGGCACTGCGGCCCCGCTTGCCGTTGGATGCGCTGCTCTTGCCTGCCATGGGCTGTCCTTCCGATCTTCTGCGGTGGCCTGCGGGAACACACGCCACACCCTGCTTCATAGTTTCATTTACCTAGTAGGTGCATGAAATCTTGTGGACCTTGATCGGGAGGATAGCATGGAAGCAGTAGGTACATGGAAAAGGATTCTGAGGTCGCTGGTGGAGATCGTCTTCGAGGACGCCGAGCTCGCCCGTGTCTGCAACAGCGGCCCTGCCCGCAGGGACCGTTTAGGCCCCGATGGGGCGACCACCCTGCTCCGGCGTCTTGGCCAGATGGAGGCCGCCCACCACCTGGCTGACCTGCGCCACGTTGCGGCCGCGCGGCTGCGGCCCGCAGCCAACGGGGACTGCTTCACTCTGCTGGTGTCGCTCGGTGATCACGGCGATCTCGTGGTCCGCCCGCGCGACGACCCGCCCGGCACCCTCGACGACGGCACCCTCAACGAGCACGCCGTACGCGCTGTGATCGTCGCAGCGATCCACCGCCCCTGATCCCGCCACCAGGCCCGCCCCGCAGCCTCGCCGACCGAGAGGCACTCACGTGACTCCGCCCTCCGCCCCGCACCCGTTCGCACCGGATGAAGTCCTGCCTCCGGGCGACACCCTGAAAGAACAGCTCGACGCCCTTGGTATCCCCCAGGCGGACCTTGCCCGCCGCACCGGGCTGTCGACCAAGCACGTCAACCAGATCGTTCAGGGCAGCGCTGTCTTGACCCCCGAGACTGCTCTTCTGCTGGAGCGGGCCGTCGGAATCCCGGCTTCGCTGTGGAACCAGATGGAGGCCGCCTGGCGCACCCATGTCAGCCGCACCCAGAGCCGTGAAGCCCTCAGCCACCGCCTCGACTGGCTCGACCGTTTCTCCCTGCAAGAGTTGGTCAGGCGGGGCATCCTGCCGACCAAAGAGCGCACGGTGGACAATCTCGAGCATCTGCTGGCGTTCTTCGGGGTCGCCGACCCCGAGGTTGCAGAGAACGTGTGGGGCAGCTACCGGACTGCCTTCCGGCGTTCCACCGTCCTCACGCCGGACGACTACGCCACCGCCGTCTGGCTGCGCCAGGCCGAACTCAGAGCACGCGAAATCCCCTGCGCACCCTACGACCGCGCGGCCCTGCTTGAGCTACTTCCCCAGCTGCGAGCCCTGACCGTCAAGGAACCCGCCGTCTGGCGCACCGAAATCCCGCGCCTGTGCGCCCGAGCCGGCGTCGCGGTGGTGTTCGTTGCCGCGCCCCCCAACAGTCGCGTCTCCGGCGTCACCCGATGGCTCACCCCGGAAAAGGTCGGAGTCGCCCTCAGCGGCCGGTTCAAGAAGGACGACCATTTCTGGTTCACCGTGTTCCACGAGCTCGGCCATGTCCTCCTGCACGGCAAACGCCTCACTTTCATTGACAACACAAGCCGTGACGACGACACGACCCCCGACGGAGACCGCAGCGAGGACGAGGCAGACGCCTTCGCCAGGGAAACCCTCATCCCGCCCGAGCACGCGGCCGCCTACAAGCAACTTGCGCAGCGCCCCATGCCCTTCACCAACATCACAGCCTTCGCCCGCCGGGCTGGCATCGCCCCAGGCATCGTCGTCGGGCGCCTCCAACACGACGGCGTCCTGGACTGGAAATACGGCAGCAAGCTGAAGCGCCCCATCGAGATCAGCCTCTCCGGCGATCTCACCGCGGGCTAGCCCTGGACGTTTCACTGAACCCCACCCACCGCGTAAGCAGGCAGCCAGGAACTGCTTGCTTCAGGCGAAGGCAAGCGACCGGAAGTCGAATGGCGCTCAGGTGGTGGTCACGGATGGGCGCGGGTCCACGGTGACGGTGCCCTTGTTCAACAGTCGCAACCTGTCCTACTGGGTCGCCATTGCCCTGATCGACTTCAATGTTCCAGGCGGTGTGGAGATCCGGCATGTGGAGAAGTACAGCGGCAACCACGTTGAGGCCCGACCCACGCTGTACTCGAGTGGGAACGTTCGTATGAGTACCGGAAAGATCGAATTCAAGACGAGGTAGATCTGACGGCGGGCATGGACTCTCAGAGGAGTGCGAGCCTGAACGCAGCGGCCCGCTTGGCCATCCTCTGCTTCCAGGGCGTTGGGTCCTCCTCGGCGATCTCCTGCCACAGCGCCGCAGATGCGGAACCGAATGCCGTCAGCGCCTCCGGACCGGTGTTCCGCCACGACGGGAAGCGGCCTGCGAACGCGATCGCGTTCTCCGCCGGGTGGCCGGCGTCCATGAGCCTCAGTGCCAAGGTGCCTGGATCGATCCACGCCGCACCGCGCGTTGGCCACGCCCAGTCGATGAGGCGGGCACGCCCGTCGGCGATCAGGACGTTGTGCGGTGCGAAGTCGGTGTGCAGCAGGGTGTTGCCGGTGAAGTGCTGGAGCGTTCCGGGCGGAGCGTAGTCCGCCCAGCGGTCCACCGCGTCCTTGATCTCGATGTCGGCCGGAGCGGTGATCTGTTGCAGTTCGGTGAGCGTGGCTTCTACGAGCTCCAAGTCGGCCGAGCCGGGGCTGTAGTCGGCGTGGCGACCGCTGAGGACCTCGTATCCGAGAAGGCTCCATCCACCGACTTCCAGGTGCCAGTACAGGCGGGGACAGGACGTGGGCAGGTGGGGGGCGATCTCCGCCTCGCGGCGCTGTGCTGCGACCTGCGGATGATCACTCGCGATGCCCTTCACGAAAACGCTGCCGCTCTCGGTCTCCAGGACGGAGGCGACACCGGAGTTCATGCCGCCGGTCATGGTCACCGCCTGATACACGGGGCCGGTCTTGTCGGTGACAGCCTGGCGGACGTCGGCTGGGAGCTGATCGAAGGGAATGCGAGACATGGACACGCGCGGTTCCTCATGGGGCTCGGAGACAAGGGAGTGCCGCCCCAGCCAGGGTATGACCGGGGCGGCACTCATGGGGCGCGTACGCGAGCGGTGCGGCGCCCGCCTGCGGTGTGTCTAGTACGGCTGGTCGTCGCCGGCCGAGCAGCTGCACTCGGCGCCCTCGGCGGCCTCGTCCAGGTCGGCGATGATCTGAACCTCGTCGTCGCGGATGGCCGTGGCCAGCAGTTGTACGGGCAGCGAGCCGGATGCTCCGCCGGCGGGGCGTCGGCCGATGCTGAGCAGCACCGGTTCGCCCGGCGAGGTGAGGGTGGTGGGTGGCGTCATGATCCGTAGCCTCCGTGTTGGCAGTAGAGCTCTCGTCGGTCCCCCGCCTCCTGGTAGAGCTTGGCCAGCGGCCGACAGGTTCGGCAGGTGCCGACCTTCGTGCAGCCGGAGCATCCACCGGTGCGGAGCTGTAGGGACTCGGCGATGGCGCCGAGCCGGGTGAGGGCGGCGACGCCCTCGGTCACGAGGTTCACGCTCGGGTCGCGGCCGACCTTGCAAATGGACGCGATGCCGTGTGGGTTGACGTGGAAGAACGTCCGGCCGGCATTGCAGCCGGTGAAGACGCTCCGGGCCTTGATGTGGCCCTCGGCCTGCGTCGCCAACGGGTTCGCCTCGCCGTCGATCGTCGGCGACATGTTCGTGAAGACTTGGTGCGGGAAGCCGTAGCGCGAGCACAGAGCCACCATCGCGTCGAGTTCGTGAGCGTTGTCTTCCGACACGATCACGTTCAGCCGGACCGGCAGCCGGTCCTGGTGGGCGGCGTCCAGGCCCTGGATGAACCGGTCGAACGCGCCGCGGTTGCGGGTGACCTTGTTGTACGTACCCGCGGTCGCGCCGTAGACGCTGAGGGTGAGCCGGTAGGGGCGACGGCGTGCGAACAGCCCGCGGATCGGCGGCTTGCGCAGGGACGAGCCGTTCGAGGAGACCTGCACCATCATCCCGAGCTGGTGGGCGTACTCGTAGGCCGCGCCGAACTCGCGGTCGATCAGTGCCTCGCCGCCCGTGATCTGCAGCCAGAGCACGCCCGCGTCGCGCATCGTCCGCAGGAGCTGCTGTTTGCCCGCCCAGTCCAGGCCCTCGAAGCGCTTCTCGCCGAGGTAGCAGAACTCGCAGTCGTAGTCGCAGCCGAGGTTGATTTCCCAGGACGCCTTCGCGTACCCGTACGGCGATCGCTCGCGTACGAGGACGAAATCGCCGACCGGTCCGTCAGGCAGCTCGGTGCCCCACGCCTGCCGCGCGGCATCAACAAGCCAAGCCGGCAGAGGGCCTCCGACGTGGCTCGCGGCGCGCAGCTCCTCGTAGCGAATCCCAGGAATGCGCACACCGACCGCTCGGCCTGGCTGAAGAAGGAGGTGCTGGGCGAGGAACGGGCTGGCCACGAGACGCGTGCTTGACGCGGCAGGCGCCGCCCGATCCGGTGTGCCGGTTACGGTCATCGGACCTCCAGAGGGCGGTCGTCGTGGTTTGGGACGGGAGGGCTGATCGACTGTGCGGTGTTGTCCGCGGTCTTGAAGCAGGACCAGATGATCTTCCCGAGCGGCGTACGGTCCGTCACTCCCCACTCGTCGGACAGCGCGGCCACCAACGTCAGGCCCCTTCCGGAGATGTCTGTGGCGGTCGGCTCGCGAACGACGGGCTGCTGGCGACGGCTGTCGTGCACTTCGAGGCGTACGCAGTTGTCGTCGATGTCGAGCCGGACGAGGAAGCCGTGCCCGCGGGCGGTGCCGTGGAGAACGGCGTTCGTGGCGAGTTCGGAGACGCACAGGCGGATGTCCTCGGTGCGGCTCGTCAGGCCCCAGCCGTCCAGCGCTCTGGTGGCGAACTCCCGTGCTTTGCGTACGGACTGGCGGCGGGCCTCGAAGAACTGCTGAAGCGACTCGGGCATGGGGTGCCTCATGACTCCGTGCTCAGGAGGAGGAGTGGCGCGGGAAAGCGGCGGTGGGCGGTCTGCTGACGAGGTACGTGGCCAGGCCCGATGCGGGGGCGGCGGGCCAGCAGCAGGCGGGCGCCGGCGGCCTCGATAAGGCGGGTGCGTTCGGCGGCGAGGTGCTTCGGCCCCAGATGAGACAGGGCGGGGGCGATGACGCCGTAGACGTCAGGAAGGGCCAACGCGTCCAGCAGGCCGGTGAACGCGGTGGAGCTCGGTTCGGTCGTCGCGAGCCTGTCCTTGAAGACGCCTGAGAGCTGCAGCTCATGGATCCGGCAGTACTCCGTCAGTGACGCCTGTAACGCCGTTTGACGGGCTGCGGAGACTCCGGCCAGCCGCAGGAAGCCGTAGACGACGGGCCCGTTGACCGGGCGGTGCTCGGTAAGGAGTTTCATGCTGGTAACCGTCCAAGGGGCTCGGCGAAAAGAGACCCCTTGAGCGTCGCCTTACCTCAACGCGCAGGGAATCACCGGCTGTTCCACTTGCGCTCTACTTCCGCCCCACCGGCCGCACGCTTCTGCTTCCATGGCTGGTGGAAGGGAGCGACGCGTGGCGACCGTGCACCACTGGACCGGCCTGGAGGCCAGAGCTCTACGGCTCGCTCTCCGCCTGAGTGTGCGGGCGTTCGCCGAGCGCCTCGGTCTCGCCGTCGCGACCATCTCGAAGTGGGAAAAGCTCCGGTCCGCGACCGAGCCCCGCCCCGACACGCAGGCCATTCTCGACACCGCGCTCGGTCGCGCCGATGCCTCCGTGCATCTGCGCTTCGAAACGCTCCTGTCGGAGATGGCCGGCCCCGGGCAGGTGGCAGCCGGACGCCGGGTGACGGCTGCCGGGCCCAGAGCCTGGGAGTACGAGTCGTGGACCGACGACCTGGACCGTGCCGTCGTCGCCTTGTCCCGGCAGAACTTCACCTTCGCCGCCAGCCTGCTGGGCCGATGGCTCAACCGTTTCACGGCCGCCGAACTCGATGACAAGGGCCTGTACCTCTACGCCCGATCCACCGCGTTACTCGGAGACCTTAAGCGCGATCAGGGCGCGGTGCTCGGACCACTGTCCGCACGCCACTCCTACGCGGGCGCGCGCTCGATCTTCACCCAGCTCGACATTCCCCGCCGTGTCGCCCAGCTCGATCTGTCCCTCGCGGTCGTCGCGGAGATGTCCGGTGACCTGGAGACGTCGGCCCGTACGTACGAAACGCTCGCCGTCGACGACCGGCTCTCTCGCCGTGACCGGGCCAGAGCCCGCCTGTGGGTGGGCACCGCACTCAGCAAGGACGGCAACCACGACTACGCGACCCGCGTGATGCAGGCCGCGACCCGTGAATTCGAAGACCTCACCGAACCCGACGACTGGTCGGTGGCCCATCAGAAGCTCGCCCTGGCCCTCCGGGGCGTCGGGGACCTCACCCAAGCCCTGCACTTCATCGACATCGCCCGAAGCAGCGGGAGCAGCGACTCACCGATGCAACGCGTACGACTGGACACCGCTCACGGCCACATCCTGCTGTCCGACGCGGCGACCCGCGATGATGGGTTACGCGTTCTCGGCCAGGCCGCTCGGACGGCCGCGCAGTACGGCCTCGTGCACCAACTGCGCAGTATCGAGAGCGTCAAGGCCAGCAGTGAGGGGCCGCCCGGGGCCCCGCCGACGGTGATCAGGGAGACGAACGCATGAGTGACAGCCAGCAGGTCATCACCGAAGACCAGTGGCACCAGGCCAAGGCGATCTGGGACTACCACCAGATGCACCACCAGCCCCACCCCGCGGACGTGGCGATCGGCCTGGGCAGCCACGACCTGGGGGTGGCCACGCGCGCCGCCGAGCTGTACCACGCGGGTCTCTTCCCCACGCTGGTCTTCACCGGCGGCAACAGCCCGACCACCGCCAAGGTCTTCCCACGCGGCGAAGCGGTCCACTTCCGCGAGCACGCCATCGACCTCGACGTCCCCGCCTCAGCGATCCTGCTGGAGCCCCACGCCGCGAACACCGGGCAGAACATCACCCTCGCCCGCGAGGTCTTGGCCGACGCCGGCATCACCCCGGAGAAGGTGCTGCTGGTCTCCAAGCCCTACATGGAACGGCGGTCGTACGCCACCGCCCGCAAGCTGTGGCCCGAGGTCGAGATGGTGTGCGCCTCGGAAACCCTGGAGTTCGACGACTACCTCAAGTCCATCGGCGACGAGAAGCTCGTGGTGGACATGCTCGTCGGCGACCTCCAGCGGGTGATCGAGTATCCGAAGCTCGGGTTCGCCATCGAGCAGGAGGTCCCGGAGGACGTGCATGCTGCGTACGAATCCCTCATCCACGCCGACTTCACCAGCCGCCTCATCGCTTCCTGAACTCTCCTCCCCGAGCAGCCTGTGCGCCATCCACCAGCCCAACTTCATGCCCCGGCTGACCACGCTGGCCAAGCTGTTCGCGTCGGACCACTGGATCGTCCTGGACGACGTGCAGTTCGCCCGCCGCGACTACCAGCACCGCGCCCGCATCGCCACACTCGACGGCCTTGGCCCGAACCGGTGGCTGACCATCCCCACTCACCGCCCCTCCGGGCGCGCCACCCTTATCAGAGACACCCTGATCGCCGACCCTGCCGCGGCCCGACGCAGAGCCTCATCGATCCTGCGCCAGCAGTACGGGACCAGTCCTCACTGGCCCGCACTTGACCGTGCCCTTCAGCCGGTCTGGAATGCGTTCGACACAGGAAGGGTCGCGCCGGTCGCCACGGCCTCGACTCGCGCCCTGCTCGAACTGCTCGGCTGGCGGGGGCAGATCTTCACCAGCAGCGCCCTGCCCGCACGCACGGGTCGGTCCGAGCGGCTGGCCGACCTGGCCGACGCCACCGGCGCACGCGCGTACCTGTGCGGCACCGGCGGCATGACCTACCTGGACCATGCCCCCTTCACCGAGCTGGGCGTAGCCGTCGTCCCGTTTCTCTCGCCGGCCACTGGTCTGTGGGCCTCGGGGCGACAGGTCAGTGCTCTGCGGGCGTTGGCCTTCCGCGGCCCCGACGCTGTGGGAGCTCGGTTTCGGGCTCTCGCGTTCGCCCACGATGCGCTGGGGTGCGCGGCCTGATACCCGCTTCGGGTACGGAAGCGGGTGTGATCAACGTCGACGTGCCTGTGGCGGCTGTGGCTGGGAGGCCGGCGCGACCGCTGCCGGGCTGACCGATGTGCCTTGCCGCCGTGCCGCGCTCCGCATCCGTGCCACTCGTGCACGGTCGCTCGGAACTGGCCTGGTGCTGAGCCGCTCGACGCGCCAGGTCACTACCCGTGCGGGGCTTCGGGCGTCGTTGAGTGCCCGTTGGTCGGTGGCCTGCAGCAGCTGCTTCGGATCATGCCCGGCCTTCTCGGCGGTCGCGAGGGCGGCGGTGAGGGCGTCGAAGGCCGGGTCCCTGACCACCTGCTCGGCGTGGACAGGCATGGCCTGTCGGATGAGGAGGATGTGCCGTTCCACCGTCTGCTGAGGTGGCCGGCGCTGGGCGAGGACAGTCAGTGGTGCGGTGGCTGTCTGCCCGTAAGCGGCCTGCAGGTGGATCAGGGTCTGTTGGGCTGCGGCCACCTGGTGGTCGTGGCGGCGGAGCTGGTGCCAGCGGGCGGCGGCGATGACGGCGAGGATTGCGGCGTCGAGGAGCATCGCCAGCAGCGCGCCGTCCTTGGGGGCGGGCTCGCGGACCATGGCTCGTACGGCGCTACGCAGGGCGCGGGCGTGCTGGTGCTCGGCCTGGACGCGGGAGCGGGTGGCGCGCTCGAACGCCTCGGCTGCCTGCCATAGCTGGGGACGAATTTCCTGGGGTGCGCGCATGGGCAGGGCGTCGAGGGCTTCGCCGAAGGCGGCCAGGTGGGCCTGAGCGGCTGCATCGTCATCGCCACCGAGGTGGTGGGGGATGCGCTCCGCGGCGGCGGTTGCCTGGTGCCACGGGTTCACCCGACGGGGGCTGTGCTGGGGTTCGGTGGCTTCTAGACGCTTGCGGATCTTGAGGAGGGACAGGTCGGGGGAGAGTTCGGAGCCGGAGTACCAGATCAGCTCCTGCTGGGCGTTGACGTCGCCGTCGAGGGCGACGGTGTAGCCGCGTACATCACCGGACGGGAAGTGCTTGATGTCCACGAGGATGCCGTCGGTGTGCTCCAGCAGGTGGACGAACTCCTCGGTGCTGGTGGCGGCGGCCACGGCGGTGCGCACGGTGGTGCGCAGGTGTTCGCGGGCGGTGCGGGCTTGGCCGGCGCGCTTGGCCTTCTCCTGCTCGGCACGGGTAGGCCGTTTCGCGGCTGTGCGATCCCCGCGTATGACCTGGAAGAGGCCGTACTCCTTTTCGACGGCTGCGAGTTCGCGGTCGGCGGTGAGAAAGTCGTTCCAGTGCCGGGCGGTGCGCAGGTCGGCGCGGACTGTGGTGGCGGCGATGTGGATGTGGTCGGGGGCGTGGCGGACGGCGACCCAGCGGCAGCCGTCCGGATCGCCGTCGGGTGCGATGCCGGTGGCGGCGACGATGCGGTGGGCGATGTCAGCCCAGTCATCGTCGCTGAGGTGGCGGTCGGCCTTGGTGGCACGGATCGAGCAGTGCCACACGTGCTTCTCGGGTGCGCGGCCGAGCCGCTCGGCCTGCCTGACGTGCAGGTCGAGGTCGGCGACGAGAGCCTGCTTCGTGGCATCGACATCATTGGTGCGGCCGGGGTCGGGGGCGAAGCCGTCCCAGGAGGCGACCAGGTGCGGGTCGGTGTGGCCCTTCTTCTTCGTGTCGTAGAGGTAGCGGATCAGGTTGGCGGTGTCCTTGCCTCCGGTGATCTTCGCGATCATCGGGCCGCCTTGTGGCTGACGGCCTGGTTTGCGGCGGTGGCGATGCGGCGCACGGCTTCACCCACGGCATTCAGGCTCCGGTCGGTCTGGGCGAGGAGGGCGCTGTCCCCAGGGTGTGGATGGCCGCCGGAGTTGAGCTTCTTGGCGATCTGGTTGACGTTGCGGCCGATGGCGGTGACCTGCTCGCGCAGGGCATTGATCTCGTCGATGTAATCGTCGAGCTGGGTGCGCTGGCCGGCCAGGCTGAGGTCGCCGTGGACGTGGGCCAGAGTGGCTGCGGCAACGTAGTGGGCGCCGCTGAGGTTCAGCGACGCTGCCTTGGCGCGTATGTCGGCCTCTTCCTTTTCGCTGTAGCGGACGTCGACTCGTCCCTCGCGACGGCCGTTGGGGTCGGGCTTGCGACGTTGGGCGACGCGGTGCAAGGCGGCTTCTTCTGCGGCACGCGGCAATGGCGTCTCGACGGCAGCAGTGCTGTCGGCGACGGCGGTGGGCTGTTCCTGCTCGGGCACCCCCTGGTGCCCGAGTGCCTCCGCCACCCCCGGGGCGGAGGCTTCCCCGTGAGGCCGGCCCTTGGACGGTCCAGCGGGATACCTTGCTGCGCTGTTGAGGCCGGTGGTCGTCTCCTGCTGGTGGATGGGGAGTTTGTGGTGTGGATCGTGCATGGGCTGGTTCTCCGAGGGGTGCTGGGGTGTCGGGTGCATCGCTGTGCCGGCCACCGTGTCCCCCATGCCTGGCTGCACGGGGGACACGGGGCGAGCCCGGAGGCGGGGCGACCGGCGTGTACGCAGGGGTTAAGCAGCAGTGCTGGCGGAGACCGCTTCGAGTTCCTGTGGCCGCTCGGCGGCGGCTGCGTCGAGCTCGGCCTGCAGGGTGTCCTTGAGCTTGTCCGCCTCCGTCCTGCCGATGGTCAACTCCCTGCTGCGGAAGGTGGCTTCGATGTGGCGGCGCGAGGCGCGGCCCTTGCGCCCCAGTGGCGCGGTGCGCGCGAGGGCGAGCCGGTCGGGAGAGAGCTCACGGGGCTCGTGATCCTGTGGATCGGTTGAGGGCTGAGGGGTCTCAGCCACGTCTGTGGCGTCCGCAGCCACGTCGGCGGAGTCCCGCGCCACATCGGCTGGGCTGTGGGCAGCGGGGTGGTGGTGGACGACGATGTAGAGGTGGACGGCGCCGGCCAGAGCGAGCGGGGCGATGGCGGACAGGGCGCCGACGGTGACGTTGTCGAGGCGGAGGCCATCACCTGGGCGGGCCTGCTCGTTGAGGCGGACAGCGTGTACGGCGTTGGCCCAGATGCTCGTCATGGTGGCCGCACCGACGAGCAGCCACACGTACAGCCGGGAGTACCAGGGTGCGGTACGCAGCATGAGCAGGGCTCCGACGCCGACGGCGATGAATCCGTCGATGACGAGCGGGAAGGCGAAGGTGAGCAGTCCGCGGATGTGGATGGCGACTCCCATCTGGCGCAGGGCGTCGTAGGAGAGGGCGAAGGCGAACACGGCGAGCAGGGCGATGCCGAGGCGGATCAGGTCGGTGCCGCGTATGGCGGCGATACGTACGAACAAGCGGGGTGCTCCAGATGGCTTGGGGTGGCGGCTGCGGCGCAGGGGAAGGCAGGGTGTGGCCGCCGTGGGGCGTGATGTCTCGTACCACTCGTCGCGTGCCTGGTCAGCACAGGTACGGGTGGCGTGGTGATGTCGACTCGACTCGTTGCGGGCTGTTCACTCGTCCCCGCGCTGACCTGCGCGGGGACGAGTGATGCGAGTGGAGTCGAGTCAGGCTGCGGTGCCGGGAAGCGGACCGTCGGCTGACGAGGCGGGCGCGTCCGATGCCTTCGGCTCGGGGCAGTAGCGGGCCCAGGTGTCGAGGAATTGGTTGCGCGCGAAGCCCTTGGCTTGGGTGCCGTCGGGGAAGCGGCGGTTGGCCGAGCCGATGCCGTAGGGCTTCAGGAGTAGCTGGAGGCCGCGCGGGGTCAGGCCGTTGGCGCCGTACTCCGCCCACGGTGCTTCCCTGTCCGCATTGAGGGACTCCAGCAGGTGCTTGGTGCTCAGCACGGCCGGGTCGCCGACGGCGGCGAAGGCGCGGCGGATGCCGACCAGGAGGCGGGTGCGCAGACCGCCCTCCTCGTCCTGGCCGGCCTCGTAGTCGGTCATGGCGCGACAAGCGGCGCGGGCGAGCACCGGCCAGTCGCCTCCTGCGAGGTCGGCGATGATGACCAGCGGCTCCCAGGTGTCCGCCGCGCGGTCCTCGACCGGCATGGGCGGCTCCATCTCCATCGCCTGCGCGTACAGCGCCTGGAGCCAGGCATGGAGGCGGTCGCGGATCGCGTTCAGGGCGGGGGTGTCACGGCCGGTGCGGAATGACGCCACCTTCTCGCCCGCCGCGCGGCGCCGCATCCGGATCACCACCGCCCTGTCCATGATCGTGTCGGGAAGGTCACCGATCCCGGCCAGTGCGGCCATCGCGAAGGTGGGGAACTCCTGCACCTGGTGTTCGGGCCCCGATACCCGCAGGGTCGGCCGACCGCGCTGGTGTCCGGCGTTGATCAGGCCGCGGACCTCCTCGTTCTTCTCCGCGGCCGTGGTGGTGCTGAACATGGCATCGGCCTCGTCGACCAGGAGGGTCGGCGGGTCGTCCCCGTCGATCGACCGGAAGATCGCCGCTGCGGTGGCGTTGACCGTGATCAGACGGTTGTGCACGGTCTCGGTCACCACATCCAGGAGGCGGGACTTACCGCACCGCTTCTCCGGCGCGACGATCGCCAGGCGCGGTGCGTGCTGCCATGCGCGCTGCAGATGCGTCGCGGCGATCCACAAGGCCACCGCCGTGACGGCCTCCTCGCTCGGCATCGCCACGTACCGCTTGATCTGCACCCGCAGGTCGTCCAGGATCTGCGCCCCCTCGGGCAGGGGTGTTGACGAGGCGGCGTCGTGGTCCTCCTCTGCCGAAGGCGCAGTGGCGCCGGACGGTTGGCCGGGCACGGCGACTGGGGGCCACGACGTGGCGGCGTCGTCGGGAAGGAATGGCGTCTTCGGCTGGGTATCGGTCATACTGGGCATCAGCTCCTCTGCTTGCGGGCCATATGGGACGGCAATCCCGGACTCCGCAGGTTGATCGCTAGGGATGGCGGTTGAGAGGTTTGCGCTTGAGCCCCCGGCATCGCCGGGGGCTTCTTTCGTGTGCGGGCGTGCGGACGCCTGAGGTCTGAGGGTGGGGGTGCCATCACTATGCCACATGAATTGCAAATCGCAGAAGTGTTTTGCATCTCGCAGTAGCGATGCTACTGTTTAGGCTATGCTGCAAACCGCAGTGCATCGCTACGAACGGAAGGAGGCGCCGGTGGCGGAGGAAGAACCGTCCGAGGGCGTCCTGCTCAGCGGTGAGGCGAACGTCGCGACCCGCATCCGGGTGGAGCGCGAGGCGCGCGGCTGGAGCACCAACGCCCTGTCCGACCGGCTCAACGAGGCCGGCTTCGAGATGAACCCGTCCGCGGTCTGGCGGATCGAAAACGGGAAGCGCCGCATCAACCTCGACGACGCCATCGGCTTCGCCGAGGTCCTCGGCATCGACCTGCGCAATCTCGTCGGACCACCGCAACTGGCTGCCAAGGCCCGCGCCATGGAACTCATCGACGAGGTTGTGGATGCGTTCCGCGCGACCCAGAGGGCCAACATGGCCTTCACGCAGGCGCGCGAAGCGTTCGACGCCTACCTAGCCGAGCACCCCGACATCCGCGAGGAAGCCGACCTCATGGTCCAGAGCGCCATCGCGGAGGAGGCCAACAAGACCATGCTGAAGATGCACGGCCCTCCGCCCGGTGACAGCGACGGCCACTCCACCGACGAGGCATAGCCTCCGGCACCCCCTCCCAGCCTGGGCCCGCAAACCCCTAGGCAGGGCATCTCACCTTCATCCCTAGCGATCGACCGGCGGGTCGGCGTTGCCGCGCCCACGCCCGCGTCAACCTGTAGAGGACTCACTCCTTGCGCCAACCCGCAATACCCCCTGCCTCCGTTCCGACTCCGTACGCCGAGGTCGCCCTGCCGCGCCTCTACGTCCCCGAGGAAGTCGCGGCCGTACTCGGCTGCTCCGCCTGGTGGGTCAAGGACCGTGCCCGCCGCCGCCTCATCCCGTTCACCCGCGTCGGCCGCGCCTACCGCTTCTCGGACGAGCACCTCGCCGAGATCATCCGCTGCCCATGAGGCTGGACATCTGATCATGCATCTAGATGCCGAGCCGGGGAGCCGCATCGTCGAGAACCAAGCACACGACTTCGCGGCCGAGTTCCTGATGCCTGGCGCTGAGATCGCTGACGAACTTCCGCAGCGATTGGACTGGGAAGCCCTCTACGCGCTCAAGCGGCGGTGGGGGACATCTCTCAAGTCCATCGTCTATCGCGCCCATGCACTCGGCGCGTTCCGGGAGTCGACCTACAAGCGGGCGATGATGTTGCTCGCTCAGAATGGCGATCCAGAGCCCTGCGATTTGGGCCCTCGTGAAGCACCGCTGCTGCTTGAGAAGGCAGTCCGCTTGTGCGAGCAGACCGGCGTCTCGTTCGACGAACTCGTAGCCCGCTCAGGGTTGCCCTTCGAGCTCGCCAACGAGGTCTACGCCACGGCAACGATGACGCGTCCAAGGCTGTCGCTCGACGCCTCCACAGAGAGCGCAGCTGCTGACGCTCCCGTGGCCCTCCAACTCTTTCCGAGCTGAGAGTCCTTCATCGGCCCATCCTGAGGGTCTGGAGGGAAACGAGGCCCCAGGGCGACGTACGAGCGGGCGGGGTGCCAGTCAGGCCAGTTCGTTCCGAGCTTTCCGTCACAGAGCCTGAAGCGCGGCCAGGCGGAAGTACGGCAGAGCCCCGGCAGCATGCCCTGCGAAGGCGGGAATGGGGAGTGGTCACGCCGTCGCTTGGTACGCCAAGCGACGACGGAGGTCATCAGGAGGCCGATGCTGCCTGCGATCGCTTTGTAGATGGCGCCAGCCGGTGATGCGAGCACCGACAGTGCGAAGACCGCTATGACACGGGAGTTGGCCGCGCTCGTGGCCCTGGCTCGTGCACGGTTCTTCCTCCGGTCTGCCTGCGAGGTCGGCTGTTGCAGAGGAGGCGGATAGCGGTGGCATAGCCACTTACGGAGCTCCCAGGCCGTCCGCTGCCCCATGCGGGACCATGAGCGCCGTCGTCCAGAATCGGCGCCCACGGCCCGACGCATCGTCCTACAGGGCGGTGGGGGCCTTTTTGTACCAGTCGGCGATCACGCTCACGAGATGGACGATGTTCTGCGTTCGCATGATCGGTGCCGAAGCGTTCGGCTCAAAGTCGACCTTGGCCGCGGTGGTGAGCCAAATGCTGGTCTCCAGGACCGGTGCCGACATGTGCGGGTCGAGGCGGCTGAAGAAGTCGGTGACGTCGTCGAGTTCGGCAGGATTCTCGCCGGCCCGCAGCTCTCGGAATACGCCGCCGAGAACGCGGAGCATGCCCACCGACCCGAGGAGCGAGGACCGGCGAACCTCCTGGGACATGGTGAGCTCTCCAGGCTGACGCTCTGCCTCCGGGTCGTCCTCGGTAAGGGAGGCGAGGTCGGTGAAGGCGTTGGAGATGACGTCGAGGAAGTCCTTGACCTGCTCGATCACCTCGCCGTCGGTGAGAGTCTGCTCGGCCTTCTTGCTGATCCGGCCGCCGGCACCGGCAATGACGGACCGGGTGATGTCGGCGACGTGCTTGGCGCCCATGAAGTTGGGGTTCTTGAGCGTCATACGGTCTTGCTCGGCGTCAACCCGGCCCTTGAGCAGGGGGTGGTCGATGACATCGGACAGGGTGCGGTTGGCCACCTTGTAGCTGTCGAAACGAGCGCGGACGGCGCTGCTGATGCCTTTGGCGTTGTCGGCAACGTCCACGAACATCTGCTGAGACTTGATTGGGTCCGGTTCGACATAGATGTCAAGGCCGACGTACTCAGCCTTGAGGCGGTTCATCTGGCCGATGAGCTTGTCACGTTCGGCCTCGAGCTTCGCGGCCTTCTCCGGGCTCACCTTGCGAGCCATTTCGCGATCTACGTCAGAGATGGCATCGGTGATGCGCTGCTTTTCGATCGCGACTCCGAGCACGCGGTGTTGGCCGTCGATGGTCCGCAAACTAGAGATGCCGCCAATCGCCCACGGGACGGTGATGTAGCCGACGGCGCCCTGGTCGTCTACCTTCTCGAAGGTGCATCCACCGCCGTCCCGGGCGAGTAGAGCTGGAGCGACCCAGTCCTGCTTGGTGTCGAGGTACTCGCCGAAATGCTTGGCATGAAGGCGGTCGACCTTGCGATTGTCCTTGTCGACGTTGTTGGGGTCAGGGACGGGCAGGATCGTCGGCAGATCGAGCAGGGGGACGCGCACGCTGTAGACGGTGCGGCCGCCCTGAGGGGTCTTGATGGCGAGGTACGTGCTGGAGTCCTGAGGCTTGGACAGGCGCAGCGGGTCGACGGCAATGCTCACGGTAGGCCCCCAGTGGGATCAGCTACGCACTTGGATGGCGTAGCAACCACTGGAAGGTAGTGCGTAGCAGATTACCTACGAAGGTAACTTCTTATTTATATCGCTAAGTTGGCGATACGGGGTCTCAAGTTGCAAGTGGGTGACCGGAGTTGCTTGTGGCTGACCAATCTGGGTCGCGTCTTGCCGCTGAGACGGCGCCGGTCGACGACCGCGACGTCCCAGCCGTCGCGGCACGGATGCTCTCCCGTGACGAATTCCAGTCGCGCGAAGATGTCGACGCGTAGATGGGGTGGAGGTACAGCCGCGAACTGGACCGGCGGGGTCAAGGGGGTATCGACCCATGATCGAGTGCCGCCCCAGTCGTCTGGGCGAATCTCAGGATCGGTGCCGGGCGGTGCGGCGTCCGATTCGCGGACGTACACGTGGGTGAGATGCAGGTACGCGGTGATCAAGGAGCGGGCGGCTGCTACCCGGGGAGACCCTGACCAAGATCTTCTCCCAGATTTCTCCCAAACGATCTCTAGGAACGAGTCAGGGGCCCGACCCGCGATGCGGATCAAGCCCCTGACCTGGTGTTTTAGCTGTCGGGGTGGCGGGATTTGAACCCACGACCTCTTCGTCCCGAACGAAGCGCGCTACCAAGCTGCGCCACACCCCGATTGTCGACGCTCGTCGCGGCGACGTCGTTTACTTTAGCCCACCGGTGGCCGGAGACGAAATCCGGTTTAACGGGGGCGGCGGAGCGGGTTCGGGCGGATGTGGTCGAGGGCGACGAGGAGCGCGGCCAGGGCGTAGAGGGCGAGGCCGATGAGGAGGGCGTTGCCGAGGACGCCCTTGTAACCGTGCTGGTCGACGTCGAGGAAGGGGTAGAGGTAGCGGTCCTGGGAGCCGGGGAGGAGCAGCTCGCCGCGGGCCAGGGAGAAGGCCAGGTAGGCCAGGGGGTAGAGGAGCCACGCGGGGGCCTGGCGCAGGTGCAGGTGGCCGGGGGCGGTGAGCAGGAGCCAGTCCAGGGCCGCGGCCACCGGCACCGCGGTGTGCAGGACGTGGGTCGCGGCGGTCTGCCAGCCCGCACCCGCGCCGTCCGTCACCGCGAACGGGCTCGACGCGTTGGCCAGGAGCACGTGGTGCACGAGGCCGGCGGCGGCGACGTAGAAGAGGGCCGCGCCGGTGAGGGCGCCCGGCAGGGGGTGGTGGGCGGACCAGGCGCAGCGGGCGGAGGCGAGCATGACCAGCGCCAGCAGGATGCCGCTCTGGATCGTGAAGTGACTCAGGACCGTCGTGGGCGAACCGCCCACGGCCAGCTCGATCGCCACGCCGGTCAGCGCCAGCACGGCGGTGAGGAGGCGGAACGCGGCGGCCGGCCTGCGGCGTACGGGGGTCACGACGGCCGTCGCGGGTACGACGGTGGGCAGCAGGGCGGCGTGGCCCGGGATCGGGGGGAGGTCCGGGAGATCCCTGGGTATCGGGGCTGTCATGGCCTCACGCTAGACAGACCGGACATAGGGGGCGATGTGGGTGGGCCGTGTGGGTTACCCCGCCCGATCGTCCCCCGGCCACGACCGTCCCCGGCCCGATCGTCCCCCGGCCACGACCGTCCCCCGGCCCGATCGTCCCCCGGCCACGACCGTCCCCCGGCCACGACCGACCTCCGGCCCGACCGTCCCCCGTCCCCGTCGGCCTCGACGCCGGCGTCAGCGCTCGCGGCTCACCAGCGTCAGCAGCGAGGCCTCCGGTGGGCAGGCGAAGCGGACCGGTGTGAAGCGGCTCGCGCCGCAGCCGGCCGAGACGTGGAGGTAGGACGTGCGGCCCTCGGCCGTGTGCGTGGACAGGCCCTTCACGCGGTCCGTGTCCAGGTCGCAGTTGGTGACCAGGGCGCCGTAGAAGGGGATGCACAGCTGGCCGCCATGGGTGTGGCCGGCCAGGATCAGCGGATAGTCGTCCGCGGCGTAGGAGTCCAGGACGCGCAGGTACGGCGCGTGCACCACGCCCATCGAGAAGTCCGCCGCGCCGGACGGGCCGCCCGCCACCTCCGCGTACCGGTCCCGCTTGATGTGCGGGTCGTCCAGTCCCGTCAGCTCGACCGACACGCCCTCGACCTTGAGCGTGCCGCGGGTGTTCGTGAGGTTCTGCCAGCCGGCGGCGTCGAAGCCGTCGCGGATGTCCTCCCACGGGTTGTGGACGACCCCCACGGCGGGCGCGTTGCCGTTCAGGCCGTGGCGGCCCTGGACCTTCTCGATCAGGTACCGGCCGGGGTTGCGGAACTTGGGGCCGTAGTAGTCGTTGGAGCCGAAGACGTAGGCGCCCGGGAACTCCATCAGGGGGCCCAGCGCGTCCAGGACCTCGGGGACGGCCTCCGGGTCGGACAGGTTGTCGCCGGTGTTGATCACGAAGTCGGGGCGCAGCCCGGCCAGCGAGCGCAGCCAGCGCTGCTTCTTGCGCTGACCGCCGACCATGTGGATGTCGGAGACCTGGAGCACGCGCAGCGGACGCATTCCGGCCGGCAGGACGGGGACCGTCACCCGTCGGAGCCGGAACGAGCGGGGTTCGATCCCCGTCGCGTAGGCCAGACCGGCGGCGCCAACCGCCGTGATTCCCAGGGGCACTCCGTATCGCGCGCGCATACGTCCATCGTGTCAGACGTGGTGGCGGGAAGCCGACCGTGCCCGGACGCGCCGGGGGCTCGCGAAATCAGGCGGCGCTCTTCCCCGCGCACCTGCGACAATCAGGTTCATGACCACGCTCAAGTCGAAGCTGCACGACGACCTCAACGCCGCGATCAAGAAGCGCGACGAGCTCCGCTCCTCGACCCTCCGGCTGACGCTCTCCGCGATCACCAAGGAAGAGGTCGCGGGCAAGGAGAAGCGGGAGCTCTCCGACGACGAGGTGCAGAAGGTGATCACCCGCGAGGCGAAGAAGCGCCGGGAGGCCGCCGAGGCCTTCGCCCAGGGGGGTCGTACCGAGAGCGCCGAGCGGGAGAAGGCGGAGGGCGAGGTGCTCGCCGCCTACCTGCCCAAGCAGCTGTCCGACGACGAGCTGAACGCGATCGTCGCGCAGGCCGTCGAGGAGGCGCAGGCGTCCGGCGCCGAGGGGCCGCGGGCCATGGGCGCCGTGATGAAGATCGTGAACCCGAAGGTGGCCGGGCAGGCCGAGGGCGGCCGGGTCGCCGCCGCGGTCAAGAAGCGCCTGGCCGGCTGAGCCGCACGGGCGCGAGCAAAGGGCGAGGGCACTCTCCGCGGCCGCGGAAAGTGCCCTCGCTTTCTCCACCCTTACGCCTGGTACGCGGGGTTATGACGCGTCAGTCCCGGCCGCCGGGGCCGTTGTTCCGGCCCTGGAACAGGTTGCCGGGGAAGCCGCCGTCGTCCGACCCGCCGTCGCCGGTCCCGCCGTCGCCCAGGCCGCCGATGAAGCCGCCGTCGTCGCCGTTGTTCCCGTCGTCGGGCTTGTCCTCGCCGCGGCCCTTGTCCTTGTCCTTGTTCTTGTCTTTGTTCTTGTCCTTGTCCTTGTCGCCGTCCGGGATGTCGACGAGGTTGAACGAGGGGGACTCCTTGCCCGACAGGGCGCCGGTCATGGCGTCCTTCCAGATCGGGCCCGGGACCGCGCCACCGAAGACGAGCGGGTGGTAGACGCCGCCGATCGTGATGTTCTTCATCTCGACCTTCTGGGTGGCGCTGCCGACCCAGACGGCGCCCGACATGTTCGGCGTGTAGCCGACGAACCAGGCGTTCTTGCGCTCGTCGGTCGTACCCGTCTTACCGGCGTTGTCGCGGTCGGTCAGGCCGGCCGCCGCGCCCGTACCGGAGTCGACCACGCCCTGCAGCAGGGTGTTCACGCTGTCCGCGGTCTTCTCGGTCATGGCCCGTGAGCAGGTCGACTTCGGGACCTCGAGCGACTTCTGCTTGTTGCCGACCTTCTGGGTGATCGACTCGATCGCGACCGGCGTGCAGTACATGCCGCGCGAGGCGAAGGTCGCGTAGGCGCTCGCCATCGTCAGCGGGGACATACCGACCGAGCCGAGGGCGAGGGCGGAGGGGTTCTGCGGCAGCTTGTCGCCGTTGCCCTGGTGGACGTGGAGCTTGTCCGCCATGTTGGAGACCGGGCACAGTCCGATGTCGGCGAGCATCTGCACGAAGTAGGTGTTGACCGACTTGGCCATCGCCTCCTTCAGCCGGTACGGGCCGACCTCCGACTCGTTCTCGTTCTCGACGCGGTAGCCCGAGTCGTTGATCCAGGGCTTGTCACAGGTCTGGATGGGGCTCGGGTAGTCCATGTCGTACGGCGACGCGTACTCCTTCGTCGCCGGGACGTTCTCCTCCAGCGCCGCGGCCGCCAGGAAGGGCTTGAAGGTCGAACCCGTCGGGAAGCCGTAGTTCGAGCCGCCGTAGGCCGCGTCGACCGAGTAGTTGTACTCCGTCTCGTTCTTGCCGTAGCCGTACGGCTTCGACTGGCCCATGGCGACGATCTTGCCGGTGCCCGGCTCGACCATCGTGATCGCCGCGGCCACCGAGTCCGCCTTGTAGACGTGGTCCTTCAAGGAGTCGTTCACCGACTCCTGGGCCTGCGGGGCGAGCGTCGTGCGGATGGTCAGGCCGCCCTGGTTCCAGATCTTGGCCCGGTCCTTGCGGTTCTTGCCGAAGACCGGATCGCTCAGGAACACCTCGCGCACGTAGTCGCAGAAGAAGCTCGCGCTGTTCACGGCGGTGATGCAGCCGTTCTTGGGCTTGCTGACCTTCAGCCCGAGCGGCGCCTTCTTCGCCTTGGCGGCCTCCGCCGTGGAGATGTCGCCGACCTGGGCCATGCGCGTCAGGACGACATTGCGCCGCTTGGTGGCCTCCGCCTCGTCGTTGACCGGGTCGTACCGGCTGGGCGACTGGACGATGCCGGCCAGGAGGGCGGACTCCTGGATGTTGAGGTCCTTGGCGTGCTTGGAGAAGTAGCGCTGGGCGGCCGCCTCGACGCCGTAGGCCTGCTGGCCGAAGAAGGTGATGTTCAGGTAGTTCTCGAGGATCTTCTTCTTGCCCAGCTCCTCCTCGACCTGGATCGCGAGCTTCAGCTCCTGGATCTTGCGGCCGATGGTCTGCTGGGTGGCCTGGGCGACCTTCGTCGGGTCGTCGCCCGCCTCCTCCACGAAGACGTTCTTGACGTACTGCTGGGTGAGGGTGGACGCGCCCTCGGAGACGCCGCCGCTGCGCGCGTTCTTGTTGAGCGCGCGCAGGACACCCTTCAGGTCGACCGCGCCGTGCTCGTAGAAGCGCGAGTCCTCGATCGCGACGATCGCCTTCTGCATGTACGGCGACATGTCCTTGAGGTCGACCACCGTGCGGTCGCGCGAGTACACCGTGGCGATGGTGCCGCCCTCGGCGTCGAGGATGGCGGTGCGCTGGCTCAGCGGGGGAGTCTTCAGGTTGGTCGGGAGGGCGTCGAAACTCTCCACCGACCCCTTGGCCGCCAGCCCCAGCGCGCCCACTGCGGGCAACGCGATGCCGGCCAGCACCGCTCCCGCGAGGACACTGACACCGAGGAACTTGGCGGCCTGCTGCGTTGGCGACAGACCACCGCCCGAGCGCTTCTTTGGCATGGAGGCAGCCTACGTTCTCATTCGCCGGACACGCGTATATGCCTTGGCCTAAGCTGCACTCAACTGTCACAGCAGTGCGGCCACGTATCAATACGTCCGGCGACCCCGAATCGTTCCGGACTCGCTCGATTTTTTTCCGAGGGGCCCCGCTGGGGGGCGCGTTGGTGTGTACCGGCGCGTGCCACGGCGTGTGGGGTACGTGTCCGAATCCGCCTCGTGTGTCAATCGGTGTCCGTTGTGGCGCAACGGAGATGACCTGAATGCCGGGATCATCACGCATGTCGCCAGCTCACTCCCCCGGGTGATCTGCCGCTTACCCATAGTCCGTTCGGGCCATTCAAGATTGGGCCCGACGGGGGTGTTGCGCTGTGCCCACCTTCCGTAACGTCCTCAACTGGCGGCGGTGAATATGCCGCTGCCGCCGTGGGGGAGCCTCGATTCGGGAGAGGACGGCGCCGGTATGGGCTGGGTAACCGACTGGAGTGCGCAGGCCGCCTGCCGCACTACCGATCCGGACGAACTGTTCGTTCAGGGAGCAGCGCAGAACAGGGCCAAGGCGGTGTGCACCGGATGTCCGGTACGCACCGAGTGTCTGGCCGACGCGCTCGACAACCGCGTCGAGTTCGGCGTGTGGGGAGGCATGACGGAGCGGGAACGCCGCGCACTACTGCGCCGGCGGCCCACCGTGACGTCCTGGCGCCGACTGCTGGAGACGGCGCGGACGGAGTACGAACGAGGGGTCGGCATCGTGCCTCTCGACGACGACGAGGTGTACGAGAACTACATGGCCGTGAGCGCTGTGAGCGCTGTGAGCGCCGTGAGCTGAGCCGGCCGGGCCTTCCGGAGACTCCTCGCACACCCCGGCCGGAGCCACGCTCTCCGGTCGGGATCACACGCCCGTCTCGGGCAGCTCGGGCCGGCCCGTCGCGAGACGGATGCCGATGTCCCGCAGCCCCGCGAGGTCGTGCACGTCGCCGGGCAGCGCGGCCACTTCGGTGACCGCGACCTCGGGATGACGCGCGGTGAAGCGGTCACGTGTGCGCTGCTCACGAGCGAGCAGCTGCATCCGGTCCGCGTGCAGCCTCAGCAGGCCCGCGGTGAGCCCGTCGACGGACCGCTCCGGAGTCCCGCCCGGCGCGGCGCTCGGTGTGTCGTCGGCTTCGCCGCCAGGTGCGGAGCCCGGTGTGTCGGAGACCTCGGAGTCGGGAGCGGAATCGGAGGGCTCTGAACTGCCGTACGTGTCGGGGGAGTTACGAACTCCAGCTTTCCCGCCGTCCTGATCCACAATGCGGGGATCCTCAAGATTTTCCGCGGCGGCGAGCGCCCGCTCGGCCGACAGCCGGTCGGCGCCGCTGCCGTGGACCCGGTTGAGCACCAGGCCGGCGAGCGGCATGTCCTCGGCCGCCAGCCGCTGGACGAAGTACGCGGCCTCGCGCAGCGCGTCCCGCTCCGGGGCCGCGACCACCAGGAACGCCGTCCCCGGTGCCTGGAGCAGCTTGTACGTCGCGTCCGCGCGCGTACGGAAGCCGCCGAACATCGAGTCCATCGCGGCCACGAAGGTCTGCACGTCCTTGAGGAACTGCCCGCCCAGCACCTTCCCCAGGACGCCGGTCATCATAGACATCCCGACGTTCAGGAACTTCATGCCGGCCCGGCCGCCGACCTTCGCCGGTGCCAGCAGGACCCGGATCAGCTTGCCGTCCAGGAAGGAACCCAGGCGCTTGGGGGCGTCCAGGAAGTCCAGCGCCGAACGGGACGGCGGCGTGTCGACGACGATGAGGTCCCACTCGTCCTTCGCCCGCAGCTGCCCCAGCTTCTCCATCGCCATGTACTCCTGCGTGCCCGCGAAGCCCGCCGAGAGGGACTGGTAGAAGGGGTTGCCCAGGATCGCCGCCGCCCGTTCGGGATCCGCGTGGGACTCGACGATTTCGTCGAAGGTCCGCTTCATGTCGAGCATCATGGCGTGCAGCTCACCGCCCGCCGAGTCGTCGACGCCCTTCACCCGGCGCGGGGTGTTGTCGAGCGAGTCGATGCCCATGGACTGCGCGAGCCGCCTGGCCGGGTCGATGGTGAGCACGACCACCTTGCGACCGCGCTCCGCCGCGCGCAGGCCCAGGGCCGCCGCGGTGGTCGTCTTGCCGACCCCGCCCGAACCGCAGCACACCACGATGCGGTTCTCCGGGTCCTCCAGCAGGCGGTCGACGTCGAGCACGCGCGCGGGGGTCAGGCGCCGCGCGCCCTCCTGGTGACGGGCCGGGTCGTCCGGACTCATGCGATCCCCTGCTTCCGCAGCTCGTGGGCCAGTTCGTACAGGCCCGCCAGGTCCATGCCCTCCGTGAGCAGCGGGAGTTCGTTCATCGGCAGGCCCAGCTCGCCCAGGGCCGCCCGCTGCTCCTGCTCCAGCGTGTACCGCTCGGCGTACTCCCCGGCCTGGGCGAGGAGCGGGTCCACCAGCCGCTCGGCGTGCCCGCCCCGCCGCGCCCCGCCCAGTCCCGCCCCGGACAGCGACCGGGCGAGCGCCGTACGCGGGGTGTCCCGTACGCGCTCCAGGTCGGTGGCGTCCAGGACCTGGGGCCGGACCATGTTGACGACGACGCGGCCCACCGGGAGCTGCGCCGCCCGCAGCTCGGCGATGCCGTCCGCGGTCTCCTGGACCGGCATCTCCTCCAGCAGCGTCACCAGGTGCACGGCGGTCTCCCGCGACTTCAGCACCCGCATCACGGCCTGCGCCTGATTGTGTATGGGGCCGACCTTCGCGAGCCCGGCCACCTCGTCGTTGACGTTGAGGAAGCGCGTGATGCGGCCGGTGGGCGGGGCGTCCATGACGACGTAGTCGTACGCGAAGCGCCCCTGCCGGTCCTTGCGTCGCACCGCCTCGCACGCCTTGCCGGTCAGCAGGACGTCTCTGACCCCGGGCGCGACGGTGGTCGCGAAGTCGATCGCGCCGAGCTTCTTCAGGGCCCGGCCGGCGCTGCCCAGCTTGTAGAACATCTGGAGGTAGTCCAGAAGGGCCAGTTCGGCGTCGATGGCGAGGGCGTACACCTCCCCGCCCCCGGGAGCGACGGCGATCTTCCGCTCCTCATAAGGCAGCGCCTCCGTTTCGAAGAGCTGCGCGATGCCCTGGCGACCCTCGACCTCGACGAGAAGCGCGCGCTTCCCCTCGGTGGCCAGGGCCAGCGCGAGGGCCGCGGCCACCGTGGTCTTGCCGGTACCGCCCTTGCCGCTGACGACCTGGAGCCTGCTCACGTATTCGAGCGTAACCAGTCCGCGCGCGGAGTACGCCCGGGGCTGTGGACAACGGCGCCGTGGTCGGCCCGCGAAGGCGCCTGTGACAACGGCTAGAGTCGGCCGCATGACCAAGTGGGAATACGCAACCGTGCCGCTGCTCGTCCATGCCACGAAGCAGATTCTGGACACCTGGGGCGAGGACGGCTGGGAGCTCGTCCAGGTCGTTCCCGGGCCGAACAACCCCGAGCAGCTCGTCGCCTACCTGAAGCGGGAGAGGCAGGCATGAGCGCCGTCGAGGCGAAGCTGGCCGAGCTGGGTCTGACGCTGCCCGAGGTCGTCCCGCCGCTGGCCGCGTACCAGCCGGCCGTGCAGTCCGGCCCGTACGTCTACACCTCCGGCCAGCTGCCGATGCTGGACGGCAAGCTTCCGGTCACCGGCAAGGTGGGCGCCGAGGTCACGGCCGACGAGGCCAAGGAACTGGCCCGCACCTGCGCGCTGAACGCCCTGGCCGCCGTGAAGTCCGTCGCCGGTGACCTCGACCGCGTCGCGCGTGTCGTCAAGGTCGTGGGCTTCGTCGCGTCCGCCACCGACTTCACCGGCCAGCCCGGTGTGATCAACGGCGCCAGCGAACTCCTCGGCGAGGTCCTGGGCGACAAGGGCGTGCACGCCCGCAGCGCGGTCGGCGTGGCGGTACTCCCGCTGGACGCGCCGGTGGAGGTCGAGGTCCAGGTGGAGCTCGTCCAGCCGTAGCGACGTCGGCGTCGAGGCGGGGGAGGCGTTGCCAGCCCGGCAACAAGGCTCGCCCCCGCCGCTCCGGCCCCGCAGGATCGAGTGCGGTGCCTCACAGGGGCCGGGAGGCGGTCGTGGCCGCCGGTCCCGGTCCGTTCGGGCGCCGACCGACCGTACGCGCCAGGAGGAGCCATGCCGCAGCAGCCCGTGACCGACCAGCACCCGGAGCGCGACCAGAACCCGGTGCACGTCCAGCACCCGGTGCGCGACCAGCCCGTCCACCGTCTGGTGCCCTCGCCCGCCGGCCGGATCCACCTGGTGGAGCAGGGCAGCGGACCGCTGGTCCTGCTCGTGCACGGTTTCCCCGAGTCCTGGTACTCCTGGCGCCGCCAGCTGCCCGCGCTGGCCGCCGCCGGGTTCCGCGCCGCCGCGATCGACGTGCGCGGCTACGGGCGCTCCTCGCGGCCGGACGCCGTCGAGGCGTACCGGATGCTCGACCTGGTGGCGGACAACGTCGCCGTGGTCGAGGCCCTGGGCGAGCACTCCGCCGTGATCGTCGGGCACGACTGGGGCGCGAACATCGCCGCACACTCCGCGCTGCTGCGGCCCGACGTGTTCCGCGCGGTCGGCCTGCTGAGCGTGCCGTACACCCCGCCGGGCGGCCCGCGGCCCAGCGACGTCTTCGCCGGCATGAGCGACCCCGCCGGGCCCTTCGGCGGGCAGGAGTTCTACGTCTCCTACTTCCAGGAGCCCGGCCGCGCCGAGGCGGAGATCGAGCCCGACGTACGGGGCTGGCTCGCCGGGTTCTACGCCGCGCTGTCCGCCGACACCATGCCCGCCGCCCAGGCACCCGACCCGCACTTCGTCGCCCCCGGAGGCACGCTGCGCGAGCGCTTCCCGGCCGGCGGGCGGCTGCCCTCCTGGCTGACCGAGGAGGAGCTGGACGTCTACGCCGGGGAGTTCGAGCGCACCGGCCTGACCGGCGCCCTCAACCGGTACCGCAACATGGACCGCGACTGGGCCGACCTGGCCGCACACGAGGGCGCCCCCGTCACCCAGCCCTCCCTGTTCCTCGGCGGCGCCCAGGACGCCTCCACCACCTGGCTGTCCGACGCGATCGAGGCGTATCCGGCCACCCTGCCCGGCCTGAGCGCCTCGCACCTCCTGGACGGCTGCGGCCACTGGCTCCAGCAGGAGCGCCCCGAGGAGACGAACCGGCTGCTCACCGAGTGGCTGACCGGCCTGCCCTCCTGACGCCCGCCCGGCCCCGGGGGCCACTCGAACATCCGCCCGTCACCGGATAGCCTCCGGCCATGGGGAACGATCGGGCGAGTGGTCGGGCAAACGGTCAGTGGTATCCGCCGGAGTGGCCGGACCGCATCCGCGCGCTGGCGGACGGCACCCTCACGCCGGTCGCCCCGAAGCGCGCGGCCACCGTCATGCTCCTGAAGGACACCGGCCCGGGCACGGACACCGCCGCGAGCACCGGCCCCGCCGTCCACATGCTGCGCCGCCGCACCTCCATGGCGTTCGCCGGTGGCGCGTACGCCTATCCGGGCGGCGGGGTCGACCCGCGCGACGACGACCGCGCCATCGGCTGGGCCGGCCCCACGCGCGCGTGGTGGGCGGACCGGCTGGGCGTCGACGAGGCGGGCGCCCAGGCGATCGTCTGCGCGGCCGTACGGGAGACGTACGAGGAGGCGGGCGTCCTGCTCGCCGGGCCGACCGCGGACTCGGTGGTCGGCGACACCACGGGCGCGGACTGGGAGGCCGACCGCGCCGCCCTGGTCGACCGCGAGCTGTCCTTCGCGGAGTTCCTGGACCGCAGGGGCCTCGTCCTGCGCTCCGACCTGCTGGGCGCGTGGGCGCGCTGGATCACCCCGGAGTTCGAGTCCCGGCGCTACGACACCTGGTTCTTCGTGGCCGCCCTCCCCGAGGGACAGCGCACCCGCAACGCCTCCACGGAGGCCGACCGCACGGTGTGGATCACGCCGTCGGACGCGGCGGCCGGCTACGACAGGGGCGAGCTGCTGATGATGCCGCCGACCGTCGCGGCCCTGCGCGGTCTCGCGGCCTGCGGCACGGCCGCCGAGGCGCTGGCGTCGGCTTCCGGCCGCGACATGACGCCCGTGCTGGCCCGGGCCCGGCTGTCCGGCGACGAGGTCGTCCTGTCCTGGCCGGGACACGACGAGTTCACCAAGCACGTCCCGAGTACCGCGCCGGCGCCGGCGACACCTTCCGACCCGACCGGGGGAGCCCCCGCATGACGGACGCAGCAGCACTGCCCGGGCAGCCGCGGGGCGGTGTCCTGTCGGGCCCGGCCACCGCGCGCGCGGTGAACGTCCTGGCGCCCAACGCCTCGGCGATGACCCTGGACGGCACGAACACCTGGATCCTCGCCGAACCCGACTCCGACCTGGCCGTCGTGGTCGACCCGGGCCCGCTGGACGACATCCACCTGCGGCACGTCGTCGACACCGCCGAGCGGGCGGGCAGACGCGTCGCGCTGACCCTGCTGACGCACGGTCACCCGGACCACGCCGAGGGCGCCGCGCGCTTCGCCGAGCTGACGCGCACGAACGTACGGGCACTGGACCCGGCGCTGCGGCTGGGCGACGAGGGGCTGGCCGCGGGTGACGTCATCGGGGTCGGCGGCCTGGAGCTGAGGGTCGTACCGACGCCGGGGCACACGGCCGACTCCCTGTGCTTCCATCTCCCGGCCGACCGGGCGGTCCTGACGGGCGACACGATCCTGGGCCGCGGTACGACGGTGGTGGCCCACCCCGACGGCCGTCTCGGCGACTACCTGGACTCGCTGCGCAGGCTCAGGTCGCTCACGGCCGACGACGGGGTGCACACGGTGCTTCCCGGCCACGGTCCCGTCCTGGAGGACGCCCAGGGCGTCGTGGAGTACTACCTCGCCCACCGTGCCCACCGCCTCGCCCAGGTCGAGACGGCGGTGGAGGACGGCCACCGGACGCCGGACGAGGTCGTCGCCCACGTGTACGCGGACGTCGACCGCTCCCTGTGGCCGGCGGCGGAGCTGTCGGTGCGGGCGCAGCTGGAGTACCTGGGCGAGCACGGGCTCATCTAGGCGGGCACGGGCTGACATCCAGGCGGGCACGGGCTGGTCCAGGCAGGCACGGGCTGCTTGAGCGGCCCGGCGCCCGCCGAGGTGCCGGCGTCGGCGTCGGCGTCAGCGGGAGCGCTTGGCGAGCCGCTCCACGTCCAGCAGGATCACCGCGCGGGCCTCGAGCCGGAGCCAGCCGCGCCCGGCGAAGTCCGCGAGCGCCTTGTTGACCGTCTCGCGGGACGCGCCGACCAGCTGGGCCAGCTCCTCCTGCGTCAGGTCGTGCACCACGTGGATGCCCTCCTCCGACTGCACGCCGAAGCGGCGGGAGAGGTCCAGCAGGGCGCGGGCGACCCGGCCGGGGACGTCCGAGAAGACCAGGTCGGACATGGCGTCGTTGGTCTTGCGCAGTCGGCGGGCGACGGCGCGCAGCAGCGCGGTGGCCACCTCGGGGCGGACGTTCAGCCAGGGCTGGAGGTCGCCGTGGCCGAGGGCGAGCAGCTTGACCTCGGTCAGCGCCGTGCCGGTCGCCGTGCGCGGGCCCGGGTCGAAGAGCGACAGCTCACCGATCAGCTCGCTGGGGCCGACGACGGCGAGCATGTTCTCGCGCCCGTCGGGGGACGTGCGGTGAAGCTTGACCTTGCCTTCCGTGACCACGTAGAGGCGGTCTCCGGGGTCCCCCTCGTGGAACAGGGTGTCGCCGCGGGCGAGGGTCACCTCACTCATGGAGGCGCGGAGCTCCGCGGATTGCTCGTCGTCGAGCGCCGCGAAGAGCGGGTTGCGCCGCAGAACGTCGTCCACGAGTTCTCTCCTTGTCGACCGGCTCAGAGGATCTTGTTCCCCCGGTGTACCAGGGGTCCGTGGTGCCCATTTTGCCGGACAGTCCAAACAGTGTGATCTGTCACAAGGATGCCGCACTGATGTCCGGGGGTATGCGGCAGGGGTCCAATTGGGCGCCGATCTTCGGGGTCCGGGGCGGATGTCGGTGCCGGGTCGTAGGCTGGCCGAGTGTCCAAATCGCCGGTGAGAGCACAGGCCGAGGGGGCTGCGCGGGTGAGTGTACGTCGCGATTCCGCTGTGGGCGAACAGGGCCCCGATGGCGGTAGGAAAACGGCGAAAGCGACAAAGAGGGCAGTGCCTGCCAACAGGGTGACTGCGGAGAAGGATGCCGTGAAGAAGACCACCGCCAAGAGCCCGGAGTCCGCGAAGAAGGCGGCCTCCGCCAAGAAGGCCGCGCCTGTGAAGAGGCAGGCGCCCGCGAAGAAGCCCGCCATCGCCCCCAAGAAGGCCACCGCCGCCGTCAAGGGAGTCGCACCGGCGAAGACCGTCGCCGCGAAGCCGCCGCGCGGCGAGTCGCGCACCGCACTGGTCCGCCGCGCCCGCCGTATCAACCGCGAACTCGCCGAGGTCTACCCGTACGCCCACCCGGAGCTGGACTTCGAGAACCCGTTCCAGCTGGTTGTGGCGACGGTGCTGTCCGCCCAGACCACCGACCTGCGGGTCAATCAGACGACGCCCGCGCTGTTCGCCAAGTACCCCACCCCCGAGGACCTGGCCGCCGCCAATCCGGAGGAGGTCGAGGAGATCCTGCGCCCGACCGGCTTCTTCCGGGCGAAGACCAAGTCGGTCATAGGGCTGTCCAAGGCCCTCGCGGAAGACTTCGGCGGCGAGGTCCCCGGCCGCCTCGAAGACCTCGTCAAGCTGCCCGGCGTCGGCCGCAAGACCGCCTTCGTCGTGCTCGGCAACGCGTTCGGGCGTCCCGGCATCACCGTGGACACGCACTTCCAGCGCCTGGTGCGCCGGTGGCAGTGGACCGAGGAGACCGACCCGGACAAGATCGAGGCCGCCGTCGGCGCGCTCTTCCCGAAGAGCGACTGGACCGACCTCTCCCATCACGTGATCTGGCACGGCCGCCGCATCTGCCACGCCCGCAAACCGGCCTGCGGCGCCTGCCCCGTCGCCCCGCTCTGCCCGGCGTACGGCGAGGGCGAGACGGACCCGGAGAAGGCGAAGAAGCTGCTGAAGTACGAGAAGGGCGGCCTCCCGGGCCAGCGTCTGAAGCCCCCGCAGGCCTACCTGGACGCCGGCGGGAAGCCGGCGCCGCCGCTGGGGGCCGGGTGACGGAACGATCTCGGGGGCGTCGGGCGTTGGAATCGGCAGGACGGGGGTGGAGATGACACGGGCGAGCGACACGCAGGGCCACACCCGGGGCGCGATTCTCAGCAAGGAGGGTCTGCCCGGCTGGCTGGACCCGGTGGTGCGGGCCGTCGAGACGGTGCGTCCCACACAGCTGAGCCGCTTCCTGCCGCCGGCGGACGGAGCCGGCCGTCAGTCCGCCGTCCTGATCCTCTTCGGCGACGGCGACGGCGACGGCGACAGCGACAGCGGCCGCAACGGCAAGAGCGCTGCCGAGCAGGGGGGCGTCGAACAAGCGGGTGAGGGCGGCAAGGGCGGCCGCGGCCCCGAGCTGCTGCTCATGGAGCGGGCCGGCTCCCTGCGCTCGCACCCGGGCCAGCCCGCCTTCCCGGGCGGCGCCCTCGACCCCGAGGACGGTGATGCTCTCGGTGACGGGCCGCTGCGGGCCGCCCTGCGCGAGGCCGAGGAGGAGACCGGCCTCGACCCGGCCGGCGTACAGCTCTTCGGGGTCCTGCCCAAGCTCTACATCCCGGTGAGCGGCTTCGTCGTCACCCCGGTGCTGGCCTGGTGGCGCGAGCCCACCCCGGTCGGCGTCGTCGATCCCAATGAGACCGCGCGGGTCTTCACGGTCCCCGTGGCGGATCTCACGGACCCGGCCAACAGGGTGACCACCGTCCATCCCAGCGGTCACCGGGGCCCGGCATTCCTGGTCGAATCGGCGCTCGTGTGGGGCTTCACCGCCGGCATCATCGACCGGTTGCTGCACTTCGCGGGCTGGGAGCGGCCCTGGGACCGGGAGAAGCAGGTCCCGCTGGACTGGCGCGCATGACAGGGTGGCCTGCGTACCGCAGACGACAAGGCGAGGCCTGAATCAGTGAACGTGCTGGACATCCTGTTGCTGCTGGCCGCCGTCTGGTTCGCGATCGTCGGTTACCGCCAGGGCTTCGTCGTCGGCATCCTGTCGGTGATCGGCTTCCTCGGCGGCGGGCTCGTCGCCGTATACCTGCTGCCGGTTGTCTGGGACGCGCTGACGGACAACGCGGAGGTGAGCACGACCGCCGCCGTCGTCGCGGTCGTCATCGTCATCGTGTGCGCCTCCGTCGGCCAGGCCCTGACGACCCATCTGGGCAACAAGCTGCGCCGGTACATCACGTGGTCCCCGGCCCGCGCGCTGGACGCCACCGGCGGCGCCCTGGTCAACGTCGTCGCCATGCTTCTGGTCGCCTGGCTGCTTGGCTCCGCCCTCGCGCAGACCACCATGCCGACGGTCGGCAAGGAGGTGCGGCGCTCCACCGTGCTCGCGGGAGTGCAGGAGGTGCTGCCCGAGCAGGCCAACAACTGGTTCCAGAACTTCACCTCGGTCCTCGCGGAGAACGGCTTCCCGCAGGTCTTCAGCCCGTTCTCCAACGAGTCGATCCCCCCGGTCCAGGCGCCCGACCCGGCGCTGGCGGGCAGCCCGGTCGCCACCACCGCCAAGCGTTCCATCGTCAAGGTCATGGGCACCGCCCCCGACTGCGGCAAGGTCCTCGAGGGCACCGGCTTCGTCTTCGACGACCGCCGCGTCATGACCAACGCCCACGTCGTGGGCGGCGTCGACGAGCCCACGGTGCAGATAGGCGGCGAGGGCCGGAAGTACGACGCGACGGTCGTCCTCTACGACTGGCGGCGCGACATCGCCGTACTGGACGTGCCGGAACTGGACGCGCCCGCGCTGCGGTTCACGGACGAGGACGCGGGCCGCGACGACGGCGCGATCGTCGCCGGCTTCCCGGAGAACGGAGCGTACGACGTCCGTGCCGCGCGGGTACGCGGGCGCATCACGGCCAGCGGACCGGACATCTACCACCGCGACACCGTCCGCCGGGACGTCTACTCGCTGTACGCGACCGTCCGTCAGGGGAACTCCGGCGGCCCGCTGCTGACGCCCCAGGGCGAGGTGTACGGCGTGGTCTTCGCCAAGTCCCTGGACGACCCCGACACCGGTTACGCGCTCACCGCGGACGAGATCCGCGACGACATCAGCAAGGGCCGCACCGCCGACCAGCAGGTGGACAGCGACAGCTGCGCGCTCTAGATCCAGAAGGTCCGGAGGCGGCCGGCCGGCTCCGGTGCGCTCAGGTGCGTGGATGGCGCAGGCGTACGGAGACCCAGCGGGCCCGGCGGCGCAGGATGCGCGGAATGCCCACCCGTAGGTCCGCACCCGCAAGTTGCGGGGTGCCGCCTCGTCGGTGGGTGCTGCTCACGCCGCTCGTGGAGCGGCCGTCGCGTGCTACGTCACTGTAGTCGTGCGTCCAGCCCATACCCGGACGTGTGCCCCCGCCCCAAGGTCGATAACCGTTCCCAGGGCCCCCAATTGGCCTATGCGCCGGGCAAGTGGCCGTTCATAGGACAACCATTCCGGTTCGGATACCGGGCGCGTCCGTTCGGTCACCGATGAGTCACCGATCGGGTTCGGGATCCTTCAGCCAGTTGATCAGTTCGGTCGAGAAAGCGACCGGGTCCTCTTCGTGCGGGAAGTGTCCGAGTCCGTCGAACAGCCGCCAGCGGTACGGCGCTTCGACGTACTGTCCGGACCCGGCCGCGCTCCGCGTCCGCATCACGGGGTCCAGCGAGCCGTGCAGATGCAGCGTCGGCACGCGCACCGGCCGCTTCATGCGGCGGTAGAACTGGATGCCGTCCGGGCGGGCCAGGGAGCGCACCATCCAGCGGTACGGCTCGACCGAGCAGTGCGCGGTGGAGGGGATGCACATGGCGCGGCGGTACGCCGTCACCGCCTCGTCGTCCAGCAGCCGGGGCCCCGACCAGTCGTGGAGCAGCCGGCCGACCAGCGCGCCGTCGTCCGCGGTCAGTTGACGCTCCGGGATCCAGGGGCGCTGGAAGCCCCAGATGTAGGAGCCCGCCCGGCTCTGGCGGACGTCCCCGAGCATGGCCGAGCGCCAGCGCCGGGGGTGCGGCATCGAGGAGACCGCGAGCCGCCGTACGAGCTTGGGGCGCATCGCGGCGGCCGTCCAGGCCAGGTAGCCGCCGAGGTCGTGGCCGACCAGCGCGGCGTCCGGCTCGCCGAGGGAGCGGACCACGCCGGTGATGTCCAGGGCGAGGCCGGCGGGGTCGTAGCCGCGCGGGGTGCGGTCGCTGCCGCCGACGCCGCGCAGGTCCATGGCGACCGCGCGGAAACCGGCGTCGGCGAGCGCCACCAGCTGGTGCCGCCAGGTCCACCAGAACTGCGGGAAGCCGTGCAGCAGCAGCACCAGCGGCCCGTCCCCCAGCTCGGCGATGTGGAAGCGGGCGCCGTTGGCCGCGACGTCCCGGTGGGTCACCTCGGGCCCGCCCGGGACACCGAGGCGTACGACCGAGTTGGGGTTGGGGTGCTGCGGCGAGGGGGTTTGCCCCGAAGGGGTGGTGGAGCCCGTCATGAGGACGAGCGTGCCACAGCCTCGATCGCTTCGGGGGACCGGTCCGCGGGCAGTTCCGGACGCGGGTGCGGCTTGGCGTTCTGGAGCACGCCCGCCGACTCCTTCACCGAGGCGGCGACCTTCTGCGGGCCGCGGCCCTTCTTGGCCTTCTTCGCGAAGACGAAGCCGATCAGGCCAAGGAGGCCGGCGACGATGAGATTCGCCAGGAAGGACAGCAGGAAGCAGAGCGCGAGGTTCCAGTCGCTCCAGGTCCGGATGCCGTAGGCCAGCGCGAAGCTCAGCATCGGCAGCGAGAAGAGCAGGACCAGGCCCGCGACCGACAACAAGCCGCCGCTCGTCACCCCGCGCTTGACGTCCTTCTTCAGCTGCGCCTTCGCCAGCGCGATCTCGTCGTGCACGAGCGCCGACATTTCGGTGGTCGCCGAGGCGAACAGCCGGCCGATGCTGTGTTCGGTGCCGACCGGGCTGCCGTCGGGTGCGCTCATCGCGGTCTCCCTCTTCTGCTGGCTCATCTGCGTACGGTTCCGTGGCGTCGCCCCGGGCCGGTCGTGTTCGGTCCGGCCCGGGTTGGGTTCGACTGCGTACGGTCCCGTCTTTTGTACCGTCTCGTCAGATCATGCCGGACCGTCGCCCTCATCGCCTGCCCCGCCCGCCACTTCGGCAAGCCGCGCCGACTCCATCTCCTCGGCGATCCGGCGGTGCTCGGCCGCCTTGCGCTCGTAGACGGCGGCCACGCGCAGGTGGTACGCGGGGTCGTCCTGCTCGTAGACGTCGGGGACGCCGCTGAGGTCGTCGTCGCGCTCCTCCTCCGCGACCATCCCCCGGTACTTGGCGTTCCGTATCTTCAGCAGCACCGTCGCCAGGGCCGCCGCGATGAGCGAGCCGGTCAGGACGGCGGCCTTGACCTGGTCCGTCATCGTCGCGTCGCCCTCGAAGGCCAACTCGCCGATGAGCAGCGAGACGGTGAACCCGATGCCGGCCAGGGTCGCCACCGCGAACACGTCGGCCCATTGCAGGTCGTCGCTGAGCGAGGCCCTGGTGAAGCGCGAGGTCAGCCAGGTGCCGCCGAAGATGCCCAGCGTCTTGCCGACGACGAGCCCGAGCACGACACCGAGGGTCTCCGGCTTGGTGAACACGTCGGCCAGCGCCCCGCCGGAGATGGCCACACCGGCGCTGAACAGCGCGAACAGCGGAACGGCCAGGCCCGCCGACAGCGGGCGGACGAGGTGCTCGACGCGCTCGCCCGGGGAGTGGTCCTCGCCTTCGCGCGTGTGGCAGCGCAGCATCAGGCCCATCGCGACGCCGGCGATGGTGGCGTGGACGCCGCTGTTGTACATCAGGCCCCAGATCACCAGGCCGAGCGGGACGTACACGTACCAGCCGCGTACGCCGCCCCGAAGCAGCAGCCAGAAGACGACGAGGCCGACGACCGCGCCGCCGAGCGCGGCGAAGTTGAGGCCGTCCGTGAAGAAGACCGCGATGATCAGGATCGCGAACAGGTCGTCGACGACGGCGAGCGTCAGCAGGAAGGCGCGCAGCGCGCTCGGCAGCGACGTGCCGATGACGGCGAGTACGGCGAGTGCGAAGGCGATGTCGGTGGCGGTCGGCACGGCCCAGCCGGACAGGGAGCCGCCGCCGGCCGTGTTGGTGACGGTGTAGACGACCGCCGGTACGACCATGCCGCACAGCGCCGCCACCACCGGGAGGGCGGCCGCCTTCGGGTCCTTCAGGTCACCGGCGACGAGTTCGCGTTTGAGCTCGATACCGGCGACGAAGAAGAAGACCGCGAGGAGCCCGTCGGCGGCCCAGTGCGCGACCGAGAGGTTCAGACCGAGGGCACCGGGGCCGAAGTGGAAGTCGCTGACGCTCTCGTAGCTGTCGTGCAGCGCCGGTATGTTCGTCCAGACCAGGGCGGCGATCGCGGCGACGAGCAGCAGGACACCGCCGACGGTTTCGGTGCGCAGCGCCTCCGCGACGTAGTTGCGCTCCGGGAGGGACAGCCGTCCGAAGGCTTTGCGGGGGGTGCGGGGCGCGGTCACGAGGAGAACCTCCGGTGGGTGGGCAGCACGGAACACATGCCGACCAGACTTCCCGGCGCACCATGAGGATCTTGATGAGTCTCTTACGTCCTCCCCAGCCTACCCGGGCCGCGGGCTCCGCACATGGCGAGGGCACCCGGCGCGTGTGCGACGCCGGGTGCCCTCGGTCCACGTGCCTCAGTCCTCGCTCGGTGCCGCCGGGAGCTTCGTCTGGATGAGGTCCATGACCGTCGAGTCGGTCAGGGTCGTCACGTCCCCGAGCTGCCGGTTCTCCGCCACGTCGCGCAGCAGGCGCCGCATGATCTTGCCGGAGCGGGTCTTCGGCAGCTCCGCCACCGGCAGGATCCGCTTGGGCTTGGCGATCGGGCCGAGGGTGGTGCCGACGTGGTTGCGCAGGTCGGCGACGAGGCCCTCGCTCTCCGCCGCCGTGCCGCGCAGGATCACGAAGGCCACGATGGCCTGCCCGGTGGTCTCGTCCGCCGCGCCGACCACGGCCGCCTCGGCGACCGACGGGTGGGAGACCAGCGCCGACTCGACCTCGGTGGTCGAGATGTTGTGGCCGGAGACGAGCATCACGTCGTCGACCCGGCCCAGCAGCCAGATGTCGCCGTCGTCGTCCTTCTTGGCGCCGTCGCCGGCGAAGTACTTGCCCTCGAAGCGGGACCAGTACGTGTCGATGAACCGCTGGTCGTCGCCCCAGATGGTGCGCAGCATCGACGGCCACGGCTCGGTGAGGACCAGGTAGCCGCCCCCGCCGTTCGGCACCTCGTTGGCCTCGTCGTCGACGACGGTTGCGGAGATGCCGGGCAGCGCGCGCTGGGCGGAGCCCGGCTTGGCCTCGGTGACACCCGGTAGCGGTGTGATCATCATCGCGCCGGTCTCGGTCTGCCACCAGGTGTCGACGACGGGGGTGCTGTCCGCGCCGATGTTCTTGCGGTACCAGATCCACGCCTCGGGGTTGATCGGCTCGCCGACCGAGCCGAGGACGCGCAGGGACGACAGGTCGAACTTCGCGGGGATGTCGTCGCCCCACTTCATGAACGTCCGGATCGCGGTGGGCGCCGTGTAGAGGATGGAGACCTTGTACTTCTGGACGATCTCCCAGAACCGGCCCTGGTGCGGGGTGTCCGGGGTGCCCTCGTACATGACCTGCGTCGCGCCGTTGGCGAGCGGGCCGTAGACGATGTACGAGTGCCCGGTGACCCAGCCGACGTCGGCGGTGCACCAGAAGACGTCGGTCTCGGGCTTGAGGTCGAAGACCGCCCAGTGCGTGTACGCCGTCTGCGTGAGGTAGCCGCCGGAGGTGTGCAGGATGCCCTTGGGCTTACCCGTCGTGCCGGACGTGTACAGGATGAACAGCGGGTGCTCGGCGTCGAACGCCTCGGGCGTGTGCTCGGCGGACTGCCTCTCGACGGTCTCGTGCCACCACTTGTCCCGGGAGTCGTCCCAGGCGACCTCCTGGCCGGTGCGGCGGACGACGAGCACGTGCTCGACGATCCCGGCGCGCTCGGCGGCCTCGTCGACGGCCGGCTTGAGCGCGGACGGCTTGCCGCGCCGGTATCCGCCGTCGGCGGTGATGACGACGCGGGCGTCGGCGTCCTGGATGCGGGTGGCGAGGGCGTCCGAGGAGAAGCCGCCGAAGACGACCGAGTGCGCGGCGCCGATGCGGGCGCAGGCCAGCATCGCGACCGCGGTCTCGGGGATCATCGGCATGTAGATGGCGACCCGGTCGCCCTTCCGCACGCCCAGCTCCAGCAGGGCGTTGGCGGCCTTGGAGACCTCGTCCTTGAGCTGCGCGTAGGTGATGGCGCGACTGTCGCCGGACTCGCCCTCGAAGTGGATGGCGACACGGTCGCCGTTGCCGGCCTCCACGTGCCGGTCCACGCAGTTGTAGGCGACGTTCAGGGTGCCGTCCTTGAACCACTTGGCGAACGGCGGGTTCGACCAGTCGAGCGTCTCCGTCGGCTCCTTCGCCCAGGTCAGACGGCGGGCCTGCTCGGCCCAGAAGCCGAGCCTGTCAGCCTTGGCCTGTTCGTACGCCTCTGCCCTGACGTTGGCGTTCGCGGCCAGGTCGGCGGGGGGCGCGAACCTGCGTTCTTCCTTGAGCAGGTTGGCCAAGGATTCGTTGCTCACGACATCTCCCTTTCTCAGGGTTGTCCGTTGTGTCCCAGGCCACAGCTCATCAGACCCGGGGGGCCGATGACAAGGGTCGACGGGCAACTGGTTTAGACCTGTGTGGCGGCCGCGTGTCCTGGTGCGTCCATGAGGGCCCTGCGTGTCCTTCGTGCTCCGTGGTCATCCGTACCCACGGATGCCGAAGGCGCGGGGTTCAGCGGCTGTAATGCCCCTCACACTCCCCGCGCCCCGGCTCCGGGAACGCTCAGGCGGTCAGGTCGGTCTCCAGCACCAGCTCGAACACGCCGTCTCCGGCGTCCTCGGAGAGCAGGTACGCCTGCGCCTCGCCCACGTGGAAGTACATGCCGTGCAGCTCCAGGTCCCCGGCGGCCAGTGCCCGGGACACCGACTCGTGGGCGCGCAGGTGCTCCAGCTGCTGGACCACGTTGGCCAGGCACAGCCGCTCGGCCGCGTCGGCCGGCCCGCGTCCGGCGAGCCGGGGTCGGGCACCCTCGTCCCCCTCCTCGCCCTCGGGCACCCGCTCCAGGCTCGGCAACCCGTGCCGCAGCCACCGCTGGAGCGGGGTCCGCGCACCTGCGGGCTCGGCGCTGAGCAGCGCCTGCATCGCTCCGCACCCGGAGTGCCCGCACACCGTGACGGACCGCACCTTCAGCACGTCCACCGCGTACTCGATCGCGGCGGCCACCGAGTCGTCGCCGCTCTCCGCGCCGGGCAGCGGCACGAAATTGCCGACGTTGCGCACCACGAAGAGGTCTCCGGGGCCGCTGGAGGTGATCATCGACGTGACCACCCGCGAGTCGGCGCAGGTGAGGAACAGCTGGGAGGGCTGCTGTCCCTCCCGGGCCAGCCGGGCCAGCTCACGGCGCACCAGCGGGGCGGTGTTGCGCTGGAACGCGCTGATCCCACGGGCGAGTTCGCGTCCGCTGGGACCACTGGGCCCGCTGAAGCCACTGGGTCTGTCGGGCCCGCCTGACCGTGGCCTTGGCTCGGGTGCGCCGGGCGTGCCGGGCGTGCCGGGTGCGCGGAGTGCGCCCGGGCCGGTTGGGACGGTCGGGTTGCTCGCCGTGCCGGGGGTCCAGCCGGTGGCGTCCTGCCGGTCCGTGCCGGATGGTGGCGCGGTCGGGGGGCGTTCGCACTGGTGGTTGCGCCAAGGTGTCCAGGGGCGGCAGCGGCAGCCGTCCACCTCGGCCGGTTCGGAGATCCGGGTGCCGGCCCGGCGGCCGGTGATGTCGACGGAACCGCCCTGCGCGGTGTGCGTCCTCTGCCAGTCCTGCAGCGACTCGTACGCGGCGTGGTCCATGAACGACCCGTCCAGCTCCACGACGGTGTCCGCCCCGTGGGGCACTTGGTGCAGGACCCGGCTGAGCCGTGGCACGGCCAGGAACGTCAACTGGCCTCGTACATGTACGTGGTGGACTCCCTCCGTCTCGTCGTGTGTGATCCGGGTGCGGGTCAGGCGGTGCAGGGCGACGCCGACGGCGGCGGCGATGCCCAGCGCGACGCCCTCCAGGACGCCGAGGAACACCACGCCGCAGGTGGTGACCGCGTAGACCAGCACCTCACGGTGGCGGGTCACCGTGCGAATGTGGTTCAGCGACACCATCTTGAGGCCGACGGCCATGACCAGGGCGGCGAGCGAGGCGAGCGGGATCAGCTCCAGGGCCGGGACCATCAGCAGTGCGGCGATCACTACGAGAACGCCGTGCAGCATCGTGGAGTTCCGGCTGACGGCGCCCGCCGCCACATTCGCGGAACTGCGCACGGCCACACCGGCGATGGGCAGCCCACCGAGGGACCCCGAGACGATGTTGGCGGCGCCCTGCCCGAGCAGTTCGCGGTCGAGGTCGGAGCGCTTGACGCGGCCGGTCGGGCTCGGCCTGGCGGCGGTCAGCTTGTCCACGGCGACCGCGCCGAGCAGGGACTGCACACTGCACACCAGCGTGGTGGTGAGGACGGCGGCGATGAGCCCGAGCACCGGACCGTCGGGCAGCGTGGCCAGGGCGTGGCTGCTCCATGACGGCAGGTCGACCTTGGTCAGGCGGAGCCCGGCGAGGGAGGCGACCGCGGTGGCGCCGGCGACGGCGATCAAGGCGGCGGGCAGCTTACCCAGAAGCTGCCCGGCCCGGCCCGGGACGCGCGGCCAGAGCAGCAGCAGGGTCAGGGTCAGCACGCTCACCGCCAGGTCGGCGGGGCGCGGGTGCGCCAACTGGGCGGGCAGCGCGACCAGGTTGTCGGGCACGGAGCTCTGCGGGGTGCCGCCGAGGACGATGTGGAGCTGGGCGACGGCGATGGTGACGCCGATGCCGGCGAGCATGCCGTGCACGATGGCGGGGCTCACGGCGAGCGCCGAGCGTGCCACGCGCAGGCAGCCCAGGCCCAGTTGGGCGAGACCGGCGAGAACGGTGATGGCGCAGGTCGTACGCCATCCGTAGTGCTGGATGAGGTCGGCGGTGACCACGGTGAGTCCGGCGGCGGGGCCGCTGACCTGGAGCGGGCAGCCGCCGAGCCGTCCGGCGACGATCCCGCCCACCGCGGCGGCGACGAGGCCGGCCTGGAGGGGGGCGCCGGTGGCGAGGGCGATGCCCAGGGAGAGGGGCAGGGCGATCAGGAAGACCGCGATCGAGGCCGACAGGTCGGCGCCCGCGACGCGGAAGCGCCGGGGGCCGCCGGGCGGCGGGCTGTGGGGTGGGTGGACGTGCTTGGTCCGGGCCGAATCGGCGCGGGCGGGGACGCAGGCAGACATGTTTTCCCGTCTCCTCCGGGGCTGCGCGGTCGCGGTCATGGGATCCCCGGCTGGGCGGGGAGGCGTTCGCGGCCGTGGGTCACGGCATGCAGCGGCGGGATACCCGAGCGCTCGGTGATTGCGCTCAGTAAACAGAGCGTAATTCAGAGTAAAGAAAAGGCATAGACTTTTCGCGCAAATGGAGTAATGGACCGCTCACCAGAGTGAATCAGGTATTTCATCGGCTTGTCGTACTAATTCCTTCTCATTTCCGTGTCACCTTGACGGCGCTGACGGCACGGCCCGGCTCAGCACCCGACATCGCCTCGTCGGCGTTGGCCCGAGAGAAGGAAGAAGGTGGGCGGACATGGCCGCCACCCGCAGGATGGCCACCCACAGGATGGCCACGCGTGCCGTGGTCGCCGCGATCTGCGCCGCGTCGCTCGCCGGTTGCGCGATCGACGGCGGCAGCGGTTCCGGCGAAGGGACGCACGGTCCGCAGAAGGAAAAGGGAAAAGCAGCCCCGGCGCCCAAGAACGCGGTCCGGCTGATCGGTGACGGCTCCACCGCGTACACCGGTGCCCAGCCGCACCTGCCCCGGCCCGAACGTCTCAAGCCGGGCCAGAAGCCCCCGCAGTTCGTGGTGTTCTCGTGGGACGGCGCGGGCGAGGACAGCCAGAAGCTGTTCTCCCACTTCCGCGAAGTGGCCAAGGAGAACAACGCCACGATGACGTACTTCCTGAGCGGCGTGTACATGCTGCCGAGCGAGAAGCGGGACCTCTACAACCCGCCCCAGCATTCCCCGGGCCGCTCCGACATCGGCTTCAACGACGAGCAGGGCATCGCCGACACCGTGAAGCAACTGCGGCTGGCGTGGCAGGAGGGCAACGAGATCGGCACCCACTTCAACGGGCACTTCTGCGGTGCCGACGGCGGGGTCGGCGAGTGGTCCGTCGAGGAGTGGAAGGAGGAGATCAGCCAGGCCAAGCAGTTCGTGAAGACCTGGAAGACCAACACCGGGATGAAGAACGCGGCGCCCCTCCCCTTCGACTACGACAAGGAGCTGATCGGCGCCCGCACCCCGTGTCTGGAGGGCCAGAAGAACTTCATGAAGGCCGCGAGCGAGATGGGCTTCCGCTACGACAGCAGCGGGGTGAACAACCAGGTCTGGCCGGCGAAGAAGGAGGGCCTGTGGGACCTGTCGATGCAGCTCGTGCCGTTCCCAGGCCACTCCTACGAGCAGCTCACCATGGACTACAACTACATGGTCAACCAGTCGGGAACGGCCACCCAGGGCGACCCCGCCAAGCGCGAGTTCTGGGGCGACCAGATGCGTGAGAGCCTCCTCAAGGGCTTCGACCGGGCCTACGACGGAAACCGCGCGCCCCTGATCATCGGCAACCACTTCGAGTCCTGGAACGGCGGCACCTACATGCGCGCCGTCGAGGAGGTCGTCGAGACGGTGTGCACCAAGAAGGAGGTGCGCTGCGTCTCCTTCCGGCAGCTCGCGGACTGGCTGGACGCCCAGGACCCGAAGGTCCTGAAGAAGCTGCGCACCCTCGGCGTCGGGGAGGCTCCCAAGAAGAGCTGGGCGTCCTTCCTGTCGGCCGCGCCCGCGCCGGCGCCCAAGGGCGTGCCCGGGGCGCCGGCCGCCAAGCAGTAGCGGCCGCCCGCCCGAAGGGCGTCACGCCGGGGCGACGATCTCCTCGCCCAGCACGAAGCCGGGGTCGACCTGCGCCGCCAGGTCGGCCCCGGTGCGCTCGTTGCCCCAGCTCTGGGCGTTCTTCAGGTGGAAGTGGACCATCTGCCGCGTGTAGCGCGCCCAGTCCCGCAGCTCGTACGTCGCGTCGGCGGCCGTGTGCAGCGCGCGCAACGCCCGGACGTTGGCCTCCTCCAGGAGCTCGAACCGGGGCGGGCGGCCCTTCTCCATGGCGCGCACCCAGTCCGAGTGCCCGACGGTGACCAGCAGGTCGTCTCCGACCTGTTCACGCAGGAAGTCGAGGTCGTCCGGCCCCTGCACCTTGTTGCCGACGACTTTCAGGGTGACGCCGAAGTCGCGGGCGTACTCCTTGTACTGGCGGTAGACGGAGACGCCCTTCCGAGTCGGCTCGGCGACGAGGAACGTGATGTCGAAGCGGGTGAACATGCCGGAGGCGAACGAGTCCGAGCCGGCGGTCATGTCCACCACGACGTACTCGTCACGTCCGTCGACCAGGTGATTCAGGCACAGCTCGACCGCTCCCGTCTTGGAGTGGTAGCAGGCGACTCCCAGGTCGGCGTCCGTGAAGGGCCCGGTGACCATCAAACGGACGGCCCCGCCGTCGAGTTCCACCGGCCGGGCGCAGGCCTCGTAGACCGGGTTGTCCCCGCGCACGCGCAGCAGGCGCGAGCCCTCGCCGGGCGGGGTCGTCTTGATCATCTTCTCGGTGGAGGAGATGCGCCGGTTGGTGCCGCGCAGGTGGTCCTTGATCAACGGAAGGTGCTCGCCCAGCGCGGGCAGAGCGGCCGCTTCGGCCTCGTCGAGGCCCAGCGCGGCCCCCAGGTGCTGGTTGATGTCGGCGTCGATCGCGACGACGGGTGCGTCGGTGGTGGCGAGATGGCGGACGAACAGGGAGGACAGGGTGGTCTTGCCGCTGCCGCCCTTCCCGACGAAAGCAATTTTCATGTTCACCAAGCGTAGTGCTTCGATAGCTGTACGTGGCACACGAGCCTGGTGACGGGTGAAGAAGACCACTCATTCGTGGGGCGTGGCGCCCGGGTGCGTAGGGTCGTACTCATGAGTACGACAGGGGCGAACGCCGATCCGCTCGCGGCCCTGGGCGCACTGCCCGGCGTGCCCGAGTCCGTGGAGTCCGTACGCAAGGCCGTGGACCGCGTCTACGGCCACCGGATCATGCGGCGCCGCAGCAACGAGATCACCTCCGAGGCGGCACTGCGCGGCGCCCGGGGATCGGCGGCACTGTCCGGGGCGGACTGGGCCCTGGAGGAGGTGCGCCGGCGCAGCGACTTCAGCGGCGACGACGAGGCGCGCGCGGTGGGCGCTGCGCTGCGGCTGACCGCGGAGGCGGGGCAACTGCTCTCCATCTGGCGCCAGTCGCCGCTGCGGGTGCTGGCCCGGCTGCACCTGGTGGCGGCCGCGGACAACGCCGACCAGGTGGGACGGCCCCGACAGCCGGGCGAGCCGGTGGACGAACCCCTCGTCGAGCTGCCGCTGCCCGACGCCGAAGAGGCGCACGGCCGTCTGGACGGGCTGGCCGCGCTGGTCATGGCCGGCGGTTCGGCGCCCGCGCTGGTGACGGCCGCCGTGGTGCACGGGGAAATCCTGGCGCTGCGCCCCTTCACCTCCCACAACGGCCTGGTCGCGCGCGCGGCCGAGCGCATCGTCCTGGTCGGCAGCGGACTGGATCCCAAGTCGGTCTGCCCGGCCGAGGTGGGCCATGCCGAGCCGGGGCGCGCGGCCTACCTGGCGGCGCTCGACGGCTACGTCTCCGGAACCCCGGAAGGCATGGCCGCCTGGATCGCCCACTGCGGCAGGGCGGTCGCGCTGGGCGCCCGGGAGTCGACGGCGGTGTGCGAGGCGCTCCAGCGCGGTGCGGCGTAGGCGAGCGGGACAGAAATGCGGCGGTACGAGTGCTCGTACCGCCGCTGGCATGACCACCCGGTTACCAGGCGTCCTCGATATGTGCCCATCAGGTCGGAACTTTGCCCGTCACCTGGTGCGGCTGGCCCGTAATCGACGGGTCGACGTCGCGTGGGTGCCCGGTGTCCATGCTCGGTCCGTGGGGCCAAATGCGTTTTTAAGGTGATCCTTTCGGATGTCCTTGGTCTCGCGGGCCGTTGAGTCCTTTGTACTCCTGGGCCCGAGCAAGCGGAAGTGCTCGCCGCACTTCTTTACTTTTGCGCGCATACGACGGTGAAAGGGCCGATCAGGCCGCGGCGGACCGCCGACGGCTCGCGTACCAGACGAGCCCCGCGGTGGCCGCCGCGGCGCCTATCGCCGCGGCGGCGACGAGCGCCGGCCGCGGCGGCACGGAGAATTTCCCAAGCCGCTGCTTGAGCCGCACCGGACGGTGGAAATCGAGAATCGGCCACTCGCGCGCGAGAGCCTCCCGGCGCAGCGCCCGGTCCGGGTTGACCGCGTGGGGGCGGCCGACGGCCTCCAGCATCGGCAGGTCCGTCGCCGAGTCGCTGTAGGCGTAGCAGCGGGACAGGTCGTACCCCTCGGACCGGGCCAGCTCACGGATCGCCTCCGCCTTGGTCGGGCCGTACGCGTAGTACTCCACCTCCCCGGTGAAGCAGCCGTCGTCACCCACGATCATGCGGGTCGCCACCACCCGGTCCGCGCCCAGCAGTTCACCGATCGGCTCGACGACCTCGGCACCCGACGTGGAGACGATCACGACGTCGCGGCCCGCGGTGTGGTGCTCCTCGATCAGGGAGGCCGCCTCGTCGTAGATGATCGGGTCGATCAGGTCGTGCAGGGTCTCGGCGACGAGCTCCTTGACCAACTGGACGTTCCAGCCGCGGCACAGCGTGGAGAGGTACTCGCGCATCCGCTCCATCTGGTCGTGGTCGGCTCCGCCGGCGAGGAAGACGAACTGGGCATATGCGGTACGCAACACGGCCCTGCGGTTGATCAGCCCGCCTTGGTAGAACGACTTGCTGAACGTGAGCGTGCTCGACTTCGCAATGACCGTCTTGTCCAGGTCAAAGAAGGCCGCTGTGCGGGGCATGGAGTGGGGCAAGGAGTGGTTTTCCACAACCCTGAGCATAGGCGCAGCCCATTCGGCGTAAGCTGGGGCGCGTGGGTTTGCCTGAGAAGGCTCTCGGGTACACCATGGAAGTCACGGATCGTTCGCGACCGTGCTAACCCGGTCCGACTCCTCCCCCCCCGAGTCGGCCGTGGAGACGACCCCCGCTCTCCCCCCCGGCGGGGGTCGTCGCATGTCCGGGTGGGTTTCTTCGCACTACCCGCGATCTGGGCCCCGCGCCGTTACGGCGCGGGGCCCACATGTCGTGCTACCCACTGTCGGCTACGCAGCGTAGTCGCCGGACTGCTCTGCGGGAGTCGCACAGGGGGTGGAGCGGGACGGGGCGAGGCTCACCGGTTTGGGTGAGTCGATATTCACAACCGTCGAGTTGTCCACAGTTTTTGACCAAGATCCACATGATTTTCCGGATCGCTGCACCGTGATTCCCATGCGTTCGGGCCGCGCCCGGTTCTACGGCCGGATCTTTTGCCGGACGCGTGTTGTCGGCCGTTGATGCGGGGACCGGTTTCCGGTTCTTCACACGGCTGCGGATCGCGGGGCCGCAGGGGCTGCGCGAGAGACCAGGAGACGCCGGGCGCGACCGCGGGAGCCGCGCCGAAGGGGGAAGCAGCCATGACCGGAATCATCACGCACGACCCACCGCCCGTAGCCGGAGGGCGCCAGAGCGGTCCCTTGATCGTCACCGAGGACACGGAGCTACTCGACGACCTGCTGCGCCTGTGCGCGGCGGCCGGCGCCACGCCCGAGGTGCACCACTCGCTGCCCGTGACGCCGGTGACGCCTTCGACGTCAGCGACGCCCTCCGCATCCCCGAGGTCCGGGCGGCGCACCGGCTGGGAGGCCGCGCCACTCGTCCTCGTCGGGGACGACGCGGCGCGGCGCGTGCGCGGAGCCGTGCGGAGACGAGGCGTCGTCCTCGTGGGCCGCGACCAGGACGACTCGGGGGTCTGGCAGCGGGCCGTCGAGATCGGCGCCGACCATGTCCTGATGCTGCCCGACGGCGAGCAGTGGCTGGTCGACCGCATCGCCGACGTGGCCGAGGGCGTCGGACGTCCGGCGCTCACCGTCGGCGTCATCGGTGGCCGGGGCGGCGCCGGAGCGTCCACTCTGGCCTGCGCGCTCGCCGTCACCTCCGCACGGGAAGGGCTGCGCAGTCTGCTGGTGGACGCCGATCCGCTGGGCGGCGGCCTCGACGTCCTCCTCGGCGGAGAGACAGCCGACGGGCTGAGATGGCCGGCGTTCGCGGCCTCCCGCGGGCGGGTCGGCGGCGGCGCCCTGGAGGAGTCGCTGCCCCAGCTGCATTCGCTGCGGGTCCTCAGCTGGGACCGGGGCGACTGCGTCGCGGTGCCCCCGCAGGCCGTACGTGCGGTACTCGCGGCGGCCCGGCGCAGGGGAGGCACGGTCGTCGTCGACCTGCCGCGCCGGATCGACGACGGCGTCGCCGAGGTACTCGCGCAGCTCGACGTCGGAATCCTCGTCGTCCCCGCCGAGCTGCGCGCCGTCGCGGCGGCGGGCCGGGTGGCGGCCGCGGTCGGCATGGTCCTGCGCGACCTGCGGGTCGCGGTACGCGGGCCCTACGCCTCCGGGCTGGACGACCGTGAGGTGGCCCGGCTGCTCGGCCTCCCCCTGGCCGGCGAAGTGCCGGTCGAGTCCGGGCTCCTGCGCGCCGCCGAGAGCAAACGTCCCCCGGGCACGTCCGCCCGCGGCCCGCTGGCGCGCTTCTGCCTGGGGTTCTGGGAGCGCGCGCTGGCGGAGTCGGCGGAGCGGGGTGAGGGCGGCTGATGAGTGACGTGACGCAGGGGGTGAGCGAGGTGGGCGAGATGGGCCTGACGAGTACCGGTGAGCACGGAATGACGCCCGTGGCGTGGCGAGGTGCCGGTGCGGCCGACGCGGACGGTCTGGCCGACGTGGCCGGGGCGGTGGATGCGGGGAGCGGTGGAAGGCGGGTCGAGGTGCTGGTGTCGGTCGCGGCGGCGGAGTCGGGCGGGAGCCCTGAGACGCTCGTGAGGCCGGCCTCCGGAGGGGGCATGGCCGGCCGAGGTTCCGGGCCGACTGGTGGGGTGACCGCGCGGGTGGCCCCGAGCTGGGCTGCCCGAGCGCCTGGAGGGTCGGCTGCTGGAGGGCCTGGGGGTGGGGCTGCCGGGGCTTCCGGGGCTCCTGGGGCTGTCGGGTCTTCGGGGGTTTTCGAGGGTCCTGGGGTTTCCAGGGGGTCGGCTGGAGGGCTTGAGGAGGTTTGGGCTTCCCAGGCGTCCGGGCGAGTGGGTAGTGGAGCGTCCGAGGGGTGGGCTGCCAGGACCCCTGCGGGACCGGCCCCTGTCGGGGGCACGGGACCGGCTTCCGGGGGAGTCGCCGGTTCGGCCGGTGGGCGGCCTTCAGGGCCGGTGTCCGAACCGCCTGCCGTGTTGCCCTCCGGGCGGGTACATGCGCGGGCCGCGGGAGGGTCTGCCGGGCCGGCTGCCGGGCGGGTGCGACCGCCGGCCCCCGGGCGGTACCCCGGACCTGCTTCCGGGCGGTTGCCGGCGCGAGTCTTCGGGGAGTCCCCGGGTGCTGCTCCTGGGAGGTCATCGGCGCCAGTCTCCGGGTGGTCCCCGGGTGCTGCTCCTGGGAGGACATCGGCGGCAGTCTCCGGGTCGTCCCCGGGTGCAGCTCCTGGGAGGTCACCGGCGGCACTCTCCGGGTGGTCCCCGGGTCCTGCTTCCGGGAGGTCACCGGCGGCGGCTTCGCGGAGCGGCCCGGGGCCCGCGCCCGGGATGCTCGACGGCGTGCGGCGGTGGCTTGCCGAGAGCGGGGCGGAGCCGACGCCCGCGCGTGTGGCGCAGGCTCTGCGGGAGCAGGGGCGGGTGCTCGGGGACGCCGAGATCCTCGGTGCCGCCGAACAGCTCAGGTCGGAGCTCGTCGGCAGCGGGCCACTGGAACCGCTGCTCGCCGACCCGTCGGTGACCGACGTACTGGTGTCCGCCCCGGACCGGGTCTGGGTGGACCGGGGCGGTGGCCTGGAGCTGGCGCCGGTCTCCTTCCCCGACGCGGGGGCGGTACGGCGGCTCGCACAGCGCCTCGCCACCGTCGCCGGACGCCGACTCGACGACGCCCGGCCGTGGGTGGACGCAAGGCTGCCCGACGGCACCCGGCTGCACGCGGTACTGCCACCGGTCGCCGTCGGCTGCACCTGCCTGTCACTACGGGTCGTACGGCCGCGCGCCTTCACCCTCGACGAACTGGCGGCGGCGGGCACCGTGCCGCCCGGCGGCGACCGCGTGCTGCGCGCGCTGCTGCGGGCCCGGCTGTCCTTCCTCGTCAGCGGCGGTACGGGCAGCGGCAAGACGACGCTGCTCAGCGCCCTGCTCGGGCTGGTCGGACCGGACGAGCGCATCGTGCTTGCCGAGGACTCCGCGGAGCTGCGCCCGGACCATCCGCACGTCGTCCGTCTGGAGACCAGACCCGCCAACCAGGAGGGCGCGGGCCTGGTGACCCTGGAGGACCTGGTGCGGCAGGCGTTGCGCATGCGACCGGATCGGCTGGTCGTAGGCGAGGTGCGCGGGCCCGAAGTGGTCCATCTGCTCGCTGCGTTGAACACCGGCCACGAAGGCGGCTGCGGGACGGTGCACGCCAACGCGGCCGCCGACGTACCGGCGCGGCTGGAGGCGCTGGGCACGGCCGCCGGTCTGGATCGCGCGGCCTTGCACAGCCAGCTCGCGGCGGCCCTCTCCGTGGTCCTGCACCTGGTCCGTGACCGCGCGGGACGCCGCCGGATCGCCGAGGTGCACGTATTGGAACGGGACCCGTCGGGGCTGGTGCGGACGGTGCCGGCGCTGCGATGGGGCACGGAGGCCTTCGTGGCCGAACGCGGATGGGAGCGGCTGCGCGAGCTGTTGCGCGGCGACGGGCTCGAAGGGCGAGCCGTCGGACGGGAGACGCGGAGGTGACGGAGGTGACGGAGGTGACGGGGATGACGGGGATGGCGGGCACGGGTGAGCTGTCGACAGGTGTGGCCCTCGCCTGCCTGGGGGCGGCCGCGTGGCTTGCCGGCGGGTGGCACTCCGGCGTGCGGCGGGCGCGGCGGGTGCTTGCCGAAGGCCGGACGGACGGGACGGCCGGTATCGGGCCGCCCCCGGCCCGCCGGGTGACGGACGAGCTGCGGCGCGTCCGTGGCCGGCTGAGGGCCGAATGGTGGTCACTTGCCGCCGGGCTGGTGCTGGCACTCCTGGGCCACTCGGTACTGCCGGTCGTCGCGGGGGCGGCCGGAGTGCCGGTGCTGCGGAGGACGCGGCTGGCCGGCCGGGCGAGGCGGGCCCGGGAGCATCGACAGGACGCGGTGATCGCGCTGTGCGGGACGCTCGCCGGTGAGGTGCGGGCGGGGCGTCAGCCGGGCGAGGCGCTGTTGTGCGCCGCGCACGACTCCGGGGGGCTCGGTGACGTGCAGGCGGCGGTGCTGGCCGCGGCCCGGTTCGGCGGGGACGTCCCCGGGGCGCTCACGGTGGCGGCGGGGCAACCCGGCGCCGAGGGACTGCGGGCTCTCGCGGCGTGCTGGCGGGTCGCGGTCGACCAGGGCGCGGGACTCGCGGCCGGTCTCGACCGGCTGGAGGGCGCTCTGCGCGCCGAGCGGGACCAGCGCTCCGACCTGCGCGCCCAGTTGGCGGGTGCCCGCGCCACGGCCGTGATGCTCGCAGGCCTGCCGGCCCTCGGCCTCCTGCTCGGCGTCGCCCTCGGGTCAGACCCCTTGCACGTGCTGCTGCACACCTCGGCCGGGCTGGGCTGTCTGCTGGCCGGCGGAGTCCTGGAGGGCCTGGGCGTGTGGTGGGTGACGCGGATCGTGCGCGGAGCGGAGGCGGCGTCGTGAACGGCGACCTTGTCCACAGGCTGTGGGCAGTGGCGGGGACGCTGCTGGTCACCGGCTGGCTGGTGTGGCGCTTCGGAGCCGCGCGGCGGGAGCGGGCGGTGAGCAGACGTCTCATGGGGCTGCTGACACCGGAACAGGACCACCCCGGTCCGCGACGCGCCGAGGCGTTGGGCGCCGCCCGCAGATGGCTGCCACTGGTGGGCACTGCGGTCGCCGGCTGGGCCGTGATCGGCGGCGTCGCCGGCGGCGTGGTGGGACTGGCGGGCGCTGCCGCCCTGTGGCGCTGGAGCACCCGACGCTCGGCCGCCGGTACATCGGCGGCGGAGGCCGCCGCCGCGGAGGCCGCACGCCAACTGCCCTTGGCGGCCGATCTGCTGGCGGCCTGCATCGCGGCGGGCGCGAGCCCGGTGGCGGCCGCTCGGGCGGTCGGCGATGCCCTGGGCGGGCCGGTCGGGGACGCGCTGGGCCGCGGCGCCGCCGAGGTGCGGCTGGGCAGCGAACTGGGCGAGGCCTGGCGCGGGTTGGCCGCGCTTCGGGGCGCCGGGCCCCTGGCGCGGCTGCTGGAGCGGGCCGAGGTGTCCGGTCTGCCCGCGGCGGGCCCGGTCGCCCGACTCGCCGCCCAGGCCCGTGCCGACTGGGCACGCACCACGACGACCCGGGCCCGTCGAGCGGCCGTCATGGTCACCGCGCCGGTGGGGTTGTGCTTCCTGCCCGCGTTCATCGCGGTGGGCGTGCTGCCGGTGGTCATCGGGCTGGCCGGCGGGGTGCTGGGCCCCGGGGGAGGTGGTGGCTGACGGATCGGGGACGACGTACGGGACGCGTATCGGCGCGGAGCCGGCGAGTGAGTGGCCTACGGACGACCGGACGACTTGACCGCCGGACGGCGGACGACTGGATGACCGAACGGCCGAGTAAGCAGCCGAGTAAGCAACAGGATCGAGCCACACGGGGGTTGCGATGTATCAGGTGGTACGGGCACGGGTGCGTGCCCTGGTGTGCGGAGTACGGACGGCGCTGCTGCGGCAGGCGGTGCGGCGGGACACGGGAATGGTCACTTCCGAGTACGCGATGGGGATCGTCGCGGCGGTGGCCTTCGCCGTGATCCTCTACAAGGTCGTGACGAGCGGCGCGGTCAGCGCGGAGCTGCAGGGCATCGTGAAGCGGGCACTCAATGCGAAAATGTGAGCGAGCGGCGAGGGCTTGGGCCCGCGGTGCCCGCGGACGCCACTCGGACAGAGGATTCGTGACGGCGGAGACGGCCGTGGTGCTTCCGGTGCTGGTGGTCTTCGCGATGGCGCTGGTGTGGGGGCTGCTCGTGGTGGCCGCTCAGATCCAGTGCGTGGACGCGGCCCGGACGGGCGCCCGTGCGGCGGCGCGTCAGGATCCGGCCGACGCGGTCGTCAAGGTTGCCAGCGAGGCGGCACCACGCGGGGCGCGGGTCACCCTCAGCCGTGAGGCGGACCTGGTCCGTGTGGTCGTCGTGGCCGACCCACCGGCTCTGCACGGGCTGCCCTTCGAGGTACGGGAGGAGGCCGTGGCATCGGTCGAGCAGGAGTTGGGGGCGGAGCCGTGAGGGGCGGCGCGCCGCTCCGGCCGGCTACCGACCGGACCCCCGGTCCTGGCTCCGGTCCCGGTCGCGGACCTGGCTCAGGCTCCGGTCACAGTCCTGGCTCAGGCTCAGGCTCAGGCTCCGGTGCCGGGGTTGGCCGTCGCCGTGGCTTCGGCTCCGACCAGGGGTCGGCCACCGTGTGGAGCGTTGGCGCGATCGCCGTTCTGTGCGTGGTGTTCGGCATCGTGCTGGCCCTGGGGCAGGCGGTCGTCGCCCGGCATCGCGCGGCCGGCGGTGCCGATCTGGCGGCGCTCGCGGCGGCGGACCACTGGGCACAGGGCGGCACGGCGGCCTGCGCCGGGGCTGAGCGGGTCGCGCGGGCCCAGGGCGCGCGACTGGTCCGGTGCGTGCTCACCAGGCAGGTCTCGGACGTGAAGGCGGCCTCGGGAAGGGGGCCGTTCGCGGCGGAGGTCCGGGCGAGGGCGGGCCCGGCCACGGAGGTGCCGGCGGTTGTGGGTGTACGCCCCGTGATGCCACCTCCGCCACCTCCGCCACTTCCGCCACTTCCGCCACCTCTCCCACCTCTCTCACGTCCTCTTCCGCCTACCCCGCCTCCGCGGCTCCCCGCAGCAGCACCGTGAGCAGGCGTACCGCCCCCCGCTTGTGCAGTGGCTCGTTGCCGTTGCCGCACTTGGGGGACTGGATGCAGGACGGGCAGCCGGCGTCGCACTCGCAGGAGGCGATGGCCTCCCGGGTCGCGGTGAGCCATTCGCGGGCCGTGTGGAAGGCGCGCTCGGCGAAGCCCGCGCCGCCGGGGTGGCCGTCGTACACGAAGACCGTCGGCAGCAGCGTGTCCGGGTGCAGGGGGATCGACACGCCGCCGATGTCCCAGCGGTCGCAGGTCGCGAACAGGGGCAGCATGCCGATCGAGGCGTGTTCGGCGGCGTGCAGGGCCCCGCCGAGGATCTCCGGGTTGATCCGGGCCGCGTCCAGCTGGTCCTCGGTGACTGTCCACCACACTGCGCGCGTGCGCAGCGTCCGGGGAGGGAGGTCGAGCTTCGACTCGCCCAGGACCTCGCCGGTGATCAGGCGCCGGCGCAGGAAGGAGACCACTTGGTTGGTGACCTCGACGGAGCCGTAGCAAAGGCGCCCGTCGCCCCAGGGGACCTCGACGTCGGTCTCCAGGACCGCGATCGCCGTCGTGTCGCGAGCCACCGTCGAATAGGCGGGGGTGGCCTGCTCGACGAGCGCGACGGAGTCCTCCAGGTCGAGGGAGCGGACGAGGTAGGTGCGCCCCTGGTGGAGGTGCACGGCTCCCTCGTGGACGCTCGTGTGGGCGGCGCCGGCGTCCACCGTGCCCAGCAGCCGCCCCGTACCGGCCTCGACGACCTGGACCGGACGTCCGCCCTCCCCGCGGATGTCCGTGAGGTCGGCGGCCCGCTCACGGCGTGTCCAGTGCCAGGCCCGGGTCCGCCGGCGCAGCAGCTTCGCCGCCTCCAGCTGGGGCAGCAGCTCCTCGCAAGCGGGACCGAAGAGCTTCAGATCCTCCTCGGTCAGGGGCAGCTCGGCCGCCGCCGCGCACAGGTGCGGGGCGAGGACGTACGGGTTGTCGGGGTCCAGGACCGTGGATTCGACGGGCTGGTCGAACAGCGCCTCCGGGTGGTGGACGAGGAAGGTGTCCAGCGGGTCGTCCCGGGCGACCAGTACGGCCAGGGCGCCCTGCCCGGCGCGGCCCGCCCGGCCCGCCTGCTGCCACAGGGACGCCCGGGTGCCCGGATACCCGGCGATCACGACGGCGTCCAGGCCGGAGATGTCGAGGCCGAGTTCCAGGGCGTTGGTCGCGGCGAGGCCGAGGAGATCACCCGAGTGCAGGGCGCGTTCCAGGGCGCGGCGCTCCTCGGGGAGGTAGCCGCCGCGGTACGCCGCCACGCGCCGGACCAGCGAGCGGTCGACCTCGGCCAGCCGTTCCTGGGCGATCACCGAGATCAGCTCCGCGCCACGCCGGGAGCGGACGAAGGTGATCGAACGCATGCCCTGCACGGTGAGGTCGGTGAGCAGGTCGGCCGCCTCTGCGGTGGCCGTACGGCGGACCGGTGCGCCCTTCTCGCCCTCCAGTTCGGTCAGGGGCGGCTCCCACAGGGCGAACACCAGTTCACCGCGCGGTGACGCGTCGTCGGCGACCTCGACCACCGGCAGCCCGGTCAGCCTGCGGGCCGCCACCGAGGGCTCGGCGGCGGTGGCGGAGGCGAGCAGAAACACGGGCGACGCGCCGTAGCGCGCACACAGTCTGCGCAGTCTGCGCAGCACCTGGGCGACGTGGGAGCCGAAGACGCCGCGGTAGGTGTGGCATTCGTCGATGACGACGTACTTCAGCGACTTCAGGAAGGAGGACCAGCGGGGGTGGGAGGGCAGGATGCCGCGGTGCAGCATGTCCGGGTTGGTCAGGACGTAGGTGCCGTACTGGCGGATCCACTCGCGTTCCTCGAACGGCGTGTCGCCGTCGTACACCGCGGCTCGCACGGAGGTGCCGAGAGGTTGTGAAAGTTCCTTCACGGAACGGCACTGGTCGGCGGCCAGCGCTTTGGTCGGAGCGAGGTAGAGGGCGGTGGCGCCACGCCCGTTCGGGGCCTCGGAGCCGTCCAGGAGCGTCGACAGCACGGGCACCAGGTAGGCCAGGGACTTGCCGGACGCGGTGCCCGTGGCGACGACCACCGAGTCGCCGTCCAGGGCGTGCTCGGCCGCGCGTGCCTGGTGGGCCCACGGGTGTTCGATGCCCGCGGCCTGCACCGCGGCGACGACCTCCGGCCGAATCCGGTCCGGCCAGACGGCATGACGGCCCGCACGCGGGGGCAAGTGCTCCGTATGAGTGATGCGCGCAGCCCGGCTCGGCCCCGCGGCGAGCCGGTCCAGGAGCATGCCCGGTTCCGGCCGGGAGCCGGGCTCCGCCGGGGGTTGATCGGGTCGGTGATTCTTGGCCATCGGCACCGAGTCTGTCACTGGCGTGACGGACAATGGGACCAAGGCGTCGTGCACGCCTGCCGGTAAGTGATTGAATGCCATCGCGGCTGGCGAACCGTCCTGGGGGCTTCAAGCCGAGGTGTCCCGAAGGGCGACCGCTCGATAGCAAGGTGCTGGAGGATCCGTGGACCTGTCCCTGTCGACCCGTACCGTCGGCGATCGTACGGTCGTCGAGGTCGGTGGCGAAATTGACGTATACACCGCGCCCAAGCTGCGTGAGCAGCTGGTCGAGCTCGTGAACGACGGGAGTTTCCACCTCGTCGTCGACATGGAGGGCGTGGACTTCCTCGACTCCACAGGGCTCGGCGTACTGGTCGGCGGACTGAAGCGGGTGCGTGCCCATGAGGGCTCGCTGCGCCTGGTCTGCAACCAGGAGCGCATTCTCAAGATCTTCCGTATCACCGGCCTCACCAAGGTGTTCCCCATTCACACCTCGGTCGAGGAAGCGGTGGCGGCCACCGACTGACGACCGGTTCCGGGCCCCTGGGGCCCGGGACAGCAAGAGAACGAGGGGGGTCCGGGCTGTCGGCGGCCCGGACCCTCGAAAGCACGCCCGCAGTTCCGAGGGGGATGCATGGCCACCGTCGAACTCCGCTTCAGCGCGCTGCCCGAGCATGTCCGCACCGCCCGTCTGGTGGCGGCTGCGGTGGCACGCAGGGCCGGAGTGGACGAGGCCGTCCTCGACGAGGTCAGGCTCGCCGTCGGCGAGGCCTGCACTCGGGCTGTGGGTCTTCATCAGCACGTCGGCATCACGGCGCCGGTCAAGGTGTCGCTGATCGAGGAGGAGAAGCAGTTCTCCATCGAGGTCGGTGACGAGGCGCCGCACGCGGTCCCCGGGGTCAAGACCTCGGGCGACGGCGCCGACGATCTGGAGGCCGAGGAGGACGAGATGGGCCTCGCGGTCATCAGTGGACTCGTCGACGACGTGGAGGTCACGGCCGGTGAGGGCGGCGGACTGATCCGCATGACCTGGCCGACCGCTCCGGCGGTGCTGCCGCCGGTCTGACATTCCCCGTGTCACCCAGAGGGCCCCACCTGGTGGGGCCCTCTGGCATGTGCGGACATACATTGGTCTCGTGCGGGCGCCAAGTGAATTCCTTCACGATCAGTCGCACGGGAAATCGATCATAAACAGGATCAGCAAAAGGATCACGAAAAGGATCACGCATTAATGCCGGAAGGGCATTACTACTTCCGGCGCCCTTGCGGTTGACAGGTCAATTCCTTTTGTCGTGCACTGTTTTGATCAGCTTCCGGTACCTACAATCCCGTCCACATCTTGAGCTCAGCCCAAGCGTCAAGGAGGACGAATGGCGGAGCTTTCCACCCCTCATCAGTTGGGCGACCCCTCGACCATCGCAGCCGCCGTGCTGACCGACTCGAACCGTGCCCTGGTCGCGGTCATCGCGGTCGTCGCGCTGGCCGCGCTGGTGCTCGCGGGAGTCCTGGTACGCCAGGTGCTCGCGGCGGGCGAGGGAACCGACAGCATGAAGAAGATCGCGGCGGCCGTCCAGGAAGGCGCGAACGCGTACCTGGCCCGGCAGTTGCGCACGCTTGGCGTATTCGCCGTCGTCGTGTTCTTCCTGCTCATGCTGCTGCCCGCGGACGACTGGAATCAACGTGCCGGACGTTCGATCTTCTTCCTGATCGGCGCGGCGTTCTCGGCGGCCACCGGCTATATCGGTATGTGGCTCGCCGTGCGCAGCAATGTGCGCGTCGCCGCGGCGGCGCGGGAAGCGACACCGGCCCCCGGCGAACCGGAAAAGGATCTCACTCTCGTCTCGCACAAAGCGACGAAGATCGCGTTTCGAACGGGCGGCGTGGTCGGCATGTTCACGGTGGGGCTCGGCCTGCTGGGCGCCTGCTGCGTGGTGCTGGTCTACGCGGCCGACGCGCCGAAGGTCCTGGAGGGCTTCGGCCTCGGTGCCGCGCTGATCGCGATGTTCATGCGGGTCGGCGGCGGCATCTTCACCAAGGCCGCCGACGTCGGCGCCGACCTGGTCGGCAAGGTCGAACAGGGCATTCCGGAGGACGACCCGCGCAATGCCGCGACCATCGCCGACAACGTGGGCGACAACGTCGGCGACTGCGCGGGCATGGCCGCGGACCTCTTCGAGTCGTACGCCGTCACCCTGGTGGCCGCGCTGATCCTCGGCAAGGTGGCCTTCGGCGACGCGGGACTGGCGTTCCCCCTGCTCGTCCCGGCCATCGGCGTGCTCACCGCCATGATCGGCATCTTCGCGGTGGCACCGAGGCGGTCCGACCGCAGCGGCATGAGCGCGATCAACCGGGGATTCTTCATCTCCGCCGTGATCTCGCTGGTGCTGGTGGCGGTGGCCGTCTTCGTCTACCTGCCCGGGAAGTACTCGGAGCTGGACGGCGTCACCGACGCGGCGATCGCCGGCCGGGACGGCGACCCGCGCGTCCTCGCGCTCGTCGCGGTGGCGATCGGCATCGTGCTCGCCGCCCTGATCCAGCAGCTCACCGGTTACTTCACCGAGACCACCCGGCGCCCCGTCAAGGATGTCGGCAAGAGCTCGCTCACGGGTCCCGCCACCGTCGTCCTCGCCGGTGTCTCCCTCGGTCTCGAATCCGCCGTCTACACCGCCCTGTTGATCGGCCTCGGCGTCTACGGGGCCTTCCTGCTCGGCGGTACGTCGATCATGCTGGCCCTGTTCGCGGTGGCGCTGGCCGGCACCGGCCTGCTCACCACGGTCGGCGTCATCGTCGCGATGGACACCTTCGGCCCGGTCTCCGACAACGCGCAGGGCATCGCCGAGATGTCCGGCGACGTCGAGGGCGCCGGCGCCCAGGTGCTCACCGACCTGGACGCGGTCGGCAACACCACCAAGGCCATCACCAAGGGCATCGCCATCGCCACCGCAGTCCTCGCGGCGGCGGCCCTGTTCGGGTCGTACCGCGACGCCATCACCACCGGCGCGGCGGACGTGGGCGAGAAACTCAGCGGCGAGGGAGCGCCGATGAGCCTGATGATGGACATCTCGCAGCCCAACAACCTGGTCGGGCTCATCGCGGGCGCGGCGGTCGTCTTCCTCTTCTCGGGGCTGGCGATCAACGCGGTGTCGCGGTCGGCGGGCGCGGTGGTCTACGAGGTGCGACGGCAGTTCCGGGAGCGTCCCGGAATCATGGACTACACCGAGAAACCGGAGTACGGCAAGGTCGTCGACATCTGCACCAGGGACGCCCTGCGGGAACTCGCCACGCCCGGGCTGCTCGCCGTGCTGGCACCCATCTTCATCGGGTTCACGCTCGGCGTGGGCGCGCTCGGCGCGTTCCTGGCGGGCGCGATCGGCGCGGGCACGCTGATGGCGGTGTTCCTCGCCAACTCCGGTGGCGCCTGGGACAACGCCAAGAAACTCGTCGAGGACGGCCACCACGGTGGCAAGGGCAGCGAGGCCCACGAGGCCACCGTCATCGGCGACACGGTCGGCGACCCCTTCAAGGACACCGCCGGACCGGCGATCAACCCGCTGCTGAAGGTTATGAACCTGGTGGCGCTGCTCATCGCGCCGGCGGTCATCAAGTTCTCCTACGGCCCCGACAAGAGCATCGGCGTACGGGTGCTGATCGCCGTCGTCGCGTTCGTCGTCATCGCGGCGGCGGTCTACGTGTCCAAGCGGCGCGGGATCGCCATGGGTGACGAAGACAACTCCGACCAGGAGCCCAAGTCGGCCGATCCGGCGGTGGTTTCGTAGCTCCCACCGCACTGCCTCACGCGAGGCGCAGCTCAAAGGACGGGCGGACGGCGCGTGTTGACGCGTCGTCCGCCCGTTTCGCGCGTACAGGCGCCCCTCACCGTGAGCCTTCTCTCTCTTGGTGCAAATGGCTTCAATACGGTCTTAACGGATGTTCGTCCGGCGGATGTCCCCCATCCGGCGTGTATGTTCCGGGGCCGAGAGCCATGGAAGGGGCCAATCCGGTGAACAAGAAGCTCGCGGCCGTACTGTCCGGCGGTGCGGTACTGGCACTGGCGCTGACGGGATGCGGCGGCAGCGACGACAACGAGAAGCTGGACGCCTGGGCGAAGCAGGTCTGCGAAGGGGTGCAGCCGCAGGCCAAGAAGATCGAGGCGGCCAACTCGGCGATCCAGAAGGAGACCTCGGACAACAGCACGCCGGCGGAGGTCCAGAAGACCGACGCCAAGGCCTTCCAGGACATGTCCGACGCCTACAAGGCGATGGGTACCACCGTGCAGAAGGCCGGTGCTCCCGATGTCGACGACGGCGAGAAGAAGCAGAAGGACGCCGTCACCGAGCTGAACGGCCTCTCCGCGTCGTACGCCTCCCTGCGCAAGCAGGTGGAGGAACTCGACACCAAGGACCAGGCGAAGTTCGCCGACGGCCTCAAGGACATCGCCACCGAGCTGAACAAACTCAGCAAGAGCGGCAGCAACGCGCTCAAGACCCTGGAGGAGGGCGACGTCGGCAAGGCGATGGCCGAGCAGCCCAGCTGCAAGGCGGCCACCCCGTCGGCGTCGACGGCCAAGAGCTGACGGCTGGGTCCAAGAACTGACGGCTACGGCCGAGAGCTGACGGCGGGGGCCAAGAGCCGACGACGACGGCCAGGAGCCGACCGGGACCGACCAGGAACCGGCGTCGGCTGCGGAGGCGCGGGGCGGGGTGCGGGCCACAATGGAGGGGTGAGTAACGCCAGCCTGTCCCCCCTGCCCTCCGCCGACCGCCCCGACGTCGCCGCCCGGCTGCGGGGCGCCCTGCTCGGGGCGTCCTTCACCGCCGACGGACTGCTGGAGCTGCTCGGCGCCCCCGCCTACGCGGCGCTGTCGCGCAGCGAGACCGTGCCCGCCCTCCGGGCGACCCGCGGCGACACGCCGCTCGAACTGCTCGTCCGGCTGTTCCTGCTCCAGCAACCCGTCCTCCACGCGCGCGTGGACGACGTTCTGCCCGTCGACGCCTGCCTGGAGAGCGGATGGCTCGTCCGCGCGGGCGACGAGGTCGCGGCCACCGTGGACGTACGGCCCTACGGCGGGCCCGGCGGTGAGGACTGGTTCATCGTCTCCGACCTGGGGTGCGCGGTCGGCGGCGCCGGAGGCATCGGCAGCCATGCCGAGGGCGTCGTCCTCGGCGTCGGCGGCGCCTCCACGACCCTCGCGGGCCTCACCGTCCGTACGCCCGTCTCCGCGGCCCTCGACCTCGGCACCGGCTCCGGCATCCAGGCGCTGCACGCCGCCGCGCACGCCACGCGCGTGACGGCCACCGACGTCAACCCGCGCGCGCTGCACATCACCGCGCTCACGCTCGCCCTGTCGGGGGCACCCGCCGCCGAACTGCGCGAGGGTTCCCTCTACGAGCCGGTCCACGACGACGAGACGTACGACCTCGTCGTCTCCAACCCGCCCTTCGTGATCTCACCGGGCGCCCGCCTCACCTACCGCGACGGCGGGATGGGCGGGGACGATCTGTGCCGCTCGCTCGTTCAACAGACGGGGGAGCGCCTGAACGAGGGCGGGTTCGCGCACTTCCTCGCCAACTGGCAGCACGTGGAGGGGGAGGACTGGACGGACCGGCTGCGCTCCTGGGTGCCGCGCGGCTGCGACGCCTGGATCGTGCAGCGCGAGGTGCAGGACATCACGCAGTACGCCGAGCTGTGGCTCCGCGACGCGGGCGACCACCGCGGCGAACCGGCCGAGTACCAGGCGCGGTACGACGCGTGGCTCGACGAGTTCGAGGCACGCAAGGTCAGAGCCGTCGGCTTCGGCTGGATCACCCTGCGCCGGACCGGGGCCGCCGAGCCCTCGGTCATCGCCGAGGAATGGCCGCACCCGATCGAGCAGCCGCTCGGCGAGACCGTGCGCGCGCACTTCGACCGCGTCGACTACCTGCGCGCCCACGACGACGCGGCCCTGCTCGAAGCGCACTTCACCCTGGCCGGCGAGGTCGTCCAGGAGCAGGTCGGGCTGCCCGGCGCCGAGGACCCGGAGCACGTCGTGCTGCGCCAGAACCGCGGCATGCGCCGGGCCACCCGGGTCGACACGGTCGGCGCCGGTTTCGCGGGCGTCTGCGACGGCACCATGAGCGCGGGGCGCATCCTGGACGCCATCGCCCAACTGGTGGGCGAGGACCCGGTGGCCCTGCGCGACCGCACGCCCGCCCAGATCCGGCTGCTGGTGGAGCAGGGCTTCCTCGAACCGGCGTAGTACGGCGTGGCACGGCGCGGCAGCCGGGCGTGGGTGTGCGCACCCAATTCTTTTTCCGCGCCGCGCCGCCCCCGCCCCGCCCCGCCGGCGTACCGGGAACGAGCCACGGCCGTCGGCGGGCGGCGGCCCCGTCGGCCCCGTCGGCCCCCCGTTCACCTCGGGTTCGCCTGCCCGCTGCCCGCGGGTGGCAGCCTCCCCGGAGGCTGGACACTCGCGGGCTTGAGAAAAGGGGCACGGGACCATGGAGCGCGGACCGGCGATCTTCGCGGGATTGGTGTTCGCCCTGTTCGGGGCCGGTCTGCTGGTGTGGACCACGACGCGGGTACGGCACGGCCGGCCCGTCGCGCACGGTGTGAGCCCCGTCGCATCGGCGACCGTCGCGAGCGTCGCCGCCGTGGTCGCGCTGGCCCTCGGCGCATGGTGCCTGACGCGCGTGTGAGAGGCCGGTTCCGACCCCTGCCCGCGGCGGCGCCCGAGTAATCGGGGGATCGCGCTCCGGATGCACGCGTCAGGGCAGGTGAGTACTCCGGGCGGCAGGAACTGGGTTCGTCGGGTTACCGTTCGAGTGGCCGTTGCGGGCTTTTCCCGTTTGACACGGGGGCGGGAGGTACCGTCACACTCCGCAGCGTCACGACCGAAATGCAGCACGACCCGACCCCGGGACCACGGCCTGGGGAGGCCCAGCGTCGACCGGAGAGAAGAGCGAAGTTGTCCCCGACCAGCGAGACCGCGAAGGGCGGCCGCCGACTCGTCATCGTCGAGTCGCCTGCCAAGGCGAAGACGATCAAGGGCTATCTCGGCCCTGGCTACGTCGTCGAGGCGAGCGTCGGGCACATTCGCGACCTTCCCAGCGGCGCCGCCGAGGTGCCCGAGAAGTACACCGGTGAGGTCCGCCGCCTCGGTGTGGACGTCGAACACGACTTCCAGCCGATCTATGTGGTCAACGCCGACAAGAAGGCGCAGGTCAGGAAGCTCAAGGACCTGCTGAAGGACTCCGACGAACTCTTCCTCGCCACCGATGAGGACCGCGAGGGCGAGGCCATCGCCTGGCACCTCCAGGAAGTCCTCAAGCCGAAGATCCCGGTCAAGCGCATGGTGTTCCACGAGATCACCAAGGACGCGATCCGGGCCGCCGTCGCCAACCCGCGCCAGCTCAACCAGAAGCTCGTCGACGCCCAGGAAACCCGCCGCATCCTCGACCGCCTCTACGGCTACGAGGTCTCGCCGGTCCTGTGGAAGAAGGTCATGCCGAAGCTGTCGGCGGGCCGCGTCCAGTCCGTCGCCACGCGCCTCGTGGTCGAGCGGGAACGCGAGCGCATGGCGTTCCGTTCCGCCGAGTACTGGGACCTGACCGGCACCTTCGCGACCGGCCGCGCGGGCGACGTCTCCGACCCGTCTTCGCTGGTCGCCCGCCTCCAGACGGTCGACGGCCGGCGCGTCGCGCAGGGCCGCGACTTCGACTCCCTGGGGCAGATCAAGAGCGCGAACACCCTCCACCTCGACGAGGCGAACGCCCGCGCGCTCGCCGCCGCCCTGGAGAACACACGCTTCGCGGTCCGCTCCGTCGAGTCCAAGCCGTACCGCCGCTCGCCGTACGCACCGTTCCGTACGACGACGCTCCAGCAGGAGGCGAGCCGCAAGCTCGGCTTCGGCGCCAAGTCGACCATGCAGGTCGCCCAGAAGCTGTACGAGAACGGCTACATCACCTACATGCGTACGGACTCCACGACCCTGAGCGACACGGCGATCACCGCCGCCCGCGCCCAGGTGACGCAGCTGTACGGCGCCGACTACCTGCCCGCGCAGCCGCGGACGTACGCCGGCAAGGTCAAGAACGCGCAGGAGGCGCACGAGGCGATCCGCCCCTCCGGCGACCGCTTCCGCACGCCCGCCGAGACCGGTCTGACCGGCGACCAGTTCAAGCTGTACGAGCTGATCTGGAAGCGGACCGTCGCCTCCCAGATGAAGGACGCGACCGGCAACAGCGTCACGGTGAAGATCGGCGGCGCCGCCTCCGACGGCCGGGACGTCGAGTTCAGCGCCTCCGGCAAGACCATCACCTTCCACGGCTTCCTCAAGGCCTACGTCGAGGGCGCCGACGACCCGAACGCCGAGTTGGACGACCGCGAGCGCCGTCTGCCGCAGGTCGCCGAGGGCGACGCGCTGACGGCCGAGGAGATCACGGTCGACGGCCACGCCACCAAGCCCCCGGCCCGCTACACCGAGGCGTCGCTGGTCAAGGAGCTGGAAGAGCGCGAGATCGGCCGCCCGTCGACGTACGCGTCGATCATCGGCACCATCCTGGACCGCGGCTACGTCTTCAAGAAGGGCACGGCGCTCGTCCCGTCCTTCCTGTCCTTCGCCGTGGTCAACCTTCTGGAGAAGCACTTCGGGCGGCTCGTCGACTACGACTTCACCGCCAGGATGGAGGACGACCTCGACGCCATCGCCCGCGGCGAGGCCCAGGCGGTGCCGTGGCTGCGGCGCTTCTACTTCGGTGAGGGCGGGGGCGCCGGCCACGGCGGCGCCGCCGACGCGGGCAACGGCGACGGGGACCACCTCGGCGGCCTCAAGGAACTGGTGACCGACCTCGGCGCGATCGACGCGCGTGAGGTGTCGTCCTTCCCCGTGGGCAACGACGTCGTGCTGCGCGTCGGCCGCTACGGCCCCTACGTCGAGCGCGGCGAGAAGGACTCCGAGAACCACCAGCGCGCCGACGTGCCCGAGGACCTGGCGCCGGACGAGCTGTCCGTGGAGCTGGCGGAGGAACTGCTCGCCAAGCCGAGCGGCGACTTCGAGCTGGGCCCCGACCCGGCCACCGGCCACGCCATCGTCGCCAAGGACGGCCGTTACGGCCCCTACGTCACCGAGGTGCTCCCCGAGGGCACCCCGAAGACCGGCAAGAACGCCGTGAAGCCGCGTACGGCCTCGCTGTTCAAGTCGATGTCGCTGGACACGGTGACGCTGGACGACGCCCTCAAGCTGATGTCGCTGCCGCGCGTCGTCGGCACCGACGCGGAGGGCGTCGAGATCACCGCGCAGAACGGCCGCTACGGCCCGTACCTGAAGAAGGGCACGGACTCGCGGTCCCTCCAGGCCGAGGAGCAGCTCTTCACGATCACGCTGGAGGAGGCGCTGGCGATCTACGCCCAGCCCAAGCAGCGTGGCCGGGCCGCGGCCAAGCCGCCGCTGAAGGAGCTGGGCACCGACCCGGTCAGCGAGAAGCCGGTCGTGGTCAAGGACGGCCGCTTCGGCCCGTACGTCACCGACGGCGAGACCAACGCGACCCTGCGCTCCGGCGACAGCGTCGAGGAGATCACGCCGGAGCGCGGCTACGAGCTGCTCGCCGAGAAGCGGGCCAAGGGGCCCGCCAAGAAGACGGCGAAGAAGACGGCCGCGAAGAAGGCCCCGGCCAAGAAGGCGACGGCCAAGAAGGCGACGGCGAAGAAGACCGCCGCCAAGACGACTGCCGCCAAGACGACCGCCAAGAAGACGGCCACCAAGAAGGCGACCGCCTCCAAGGCGTCGGAGGACTGAGCCCGGCTCAGAAACTTCGCGAAACGAACGCCCCGGCATCATTTCGGTGTCGGGGCGCGCGTACGTTCGGCCGGGCACGCCGGACTGTCGGTGACGACCGATAGGCTGAACGCATGACGCGAGCCGAGCAACCAACGGCCCCTCACCCCGCCCCGGACGACGCCCTGGTCGCGGACTCCCGCGAGCGCGCCGTCCGCGCCCTGCTGCGACGTCCGCAGCTGAGGCGTTTGTGGAGCGCACAGCTCGTGGGGGGTGTCGGCGACATCCTCGCCCTCCTGGTGCTGGTCCTCCTCGTCGTGCAGGCCGCGATCGGCGCGGGCTCGTTCGGCGGGGGCTACCGGGGCGTGGCGTTCGCAGTGGCGACCGTTTTCGGCGTACGCATCCTGGCGACGCTGCTCTTCGGCGCGGTGCTGCTCGGGCCCCTCACCTCACTCACCTCGCAGGACGGTCCGCTCGACCGCCGCTGGACCATGGTCGGCGCCGACGGGCTGCGGGCCGCGCTGCTCATCGTGGCGCCGCTGTGGATCGACTGGACGCCCGACGACGCCCTCGCCGTCCTCCTGGTGACCGCCTTCGTCACCGGAGTCGCCGAGCGCTTCTGGACGGTGTGCCGGGAGAGCGCGGCCCCCGCGCTGCTGCCGGCGCCGCCCCTGGAGGGCGCGACGGTACGGCCGCTGCCCGACCACATGGACGCCCTGCGCCGCCTGTCGCTGCGCACGGGCTTCGTGGCGATCCCCCTCGCCGGCGCGGCACTGGTCGTCGCGGGGCTGGTGAACAACCTGCTGGGCGCCGGCATCGACTGGTTCGCCGAGCACCAGGCGGCCCTCGGTTCGTACCTGGCGGCCGGGCTGTTCGCCGCGTCCCTGTCCGTGGTGACCTTCCTGGAGCTGCCCGGCGTGCGCACCCCCCGCGCGCGCTCGCCCCTGGAGGGCCTGCGCCGCCCGAAGAGCGGCACCGGCGTCGACAAGGGCCGCACCGGAGTGCTCCCGCTCCTGGTGTTCGCCTGCGCCGCGGTCGCCGCGGTGGTGGCCGCCACGGTCGCCGTGGCGGTGCTGCACGCCAAGGACCTGGGCGGCGGCCCCGTGCTGTACGGGCTGACAGTGGGCGCGCTGACCGGAGGCGTCGTCGTCGGCATCCGCACGGCCCCCGCCCTGCTGCCCTCCCTGTCCCGCCGGCGGCTCCTCGCCCTGGCGATCGCCTTCGTCGGCGTCGCCCTGCTGGCCGCCGGGCTCGTCCCGGACGACACCACCGTGCTGCTGCTCCTCGCGCTGGCCGGCGTCGGCGCGGGCGTGGCCGCGAACACCGGGCACGCGCTGCTCGACCAGGAGACCGAGGACCACCGCCGGGCCCGCACCACCGAGCACCTCCACGCGGTCGTCCGGGTCTACGTGGCGCTCGGCGCGGTCGTCGCGCCCGTGCTGGCCGCGGCGATCGGACCGCACCGGCTGGAGAACGGCAAGTTCGTCTTCGCCCACGGCGGCGCCGCGTTCGTCCTGATGCTGCTCGGCGCGCTGCTGCTGCCGCTGGCCGCGCTGGTGCTGGCCAAGGTCGACGACCGCTCCGGCGTGCCGCTGCGCCACGACCTGCGGGACGCGCTGCTCGGCGGCGACGACCCGGTGCCGACGCCCGCCACGGGCGGCTTCTTCATCGCCCTGGAGGGCGGCGACGGCGCCGGCAAGTCCACCCAGGCCGAGGCCCTCGCCGAGTGGATCCGGGGCAAGGGGCACGAGGTCGTGCTCACGCGCGAGCCCGGGGCGACCCCGGTGGGCAAGCGCCTGCGCTCCATCCTGCTGGACGTGTCCAGCGCCGGTCTGTCGCACCGCGCGGAGGCCCTGCTGTACGCCGCCGACCGCGCGGAGCACGTCGACACCGTGGTCCGGCCCGCCCTGGAGCGCGGTGCCGTGGTCATCTCCGACCGCTACATCGACTCCTCGGTCGCCTACCAGGGGGCGGGGCGCGACCTGTCGCCCACCGAGATCGCCCGCATCAACCGCTGGGCCACCAACGGGCTCGTACCGCATCTGACCGTCCTGCTGGACGTCGCGCCGGAGACGGCGCGCGAGCGGTTCACCGAGGCCCCGGACCGGCTGGAGTCGGAGCCCGCCGAGTTCCACGCGCGCGTGCGCTCCGGTTTCCTCACCCTGGCCGCCGCCGACCCCGGGCGCTACCTCGTCGTGGACGCGGGCCAGGAGCCCGAGGCCGTCACCACCGTCGTACGCCACCGGCTCGACCAGGTGCTGCCGCTGTCCGAGGCCGAGATCAAGGCCCAGGAGGAGGCGCGCCGCAAGGCCGAGGAGGAAGCCCGCCGCAAGGCCGAGGAAGAGGCCGCGCGCAAGGCCGAGGAGGAGCGCCTGGAGCGCGAGCGCCTCGAGGAGGAGGCGCGGGTGCGCGCCGAGGAGGAGGAGCGCAAGCGGCGCGAGCTGGAGGAGGCGCAGCGGCGCGAGGCCGAGCGCCAGGCCGAGGAGGCCCGGCAGCGGGCCGAGGAAGCGCGCCGGAAGGCCGAGGAGGAGCGGGCACGGCTCCTCGCGGAGGAGAAGGCGCGGGCCGAGGAGGAGGCGCGGCTGCGGGCCGAGGAGGAGCGGCGCCGCAAGCAGGCCGAGGAGGAGGAACGGCTGCGCGCCGAGGCCGAGGCCCGGCGACTGGAGAAGCAGCGCAAGGCCGAGGAGGCCCTGATGCGGGCCGAGGAGGCCCGCCGGGCGGCGGAGCAGGCGGCGGCAGCGGCCGCGGCCGGTCCCAGGTCGGCGGCCCCTGCGGCGGCTGACGCCCCCCGGCCTAAGCCGGCCGCTGCGCCGCCCTCCGACGCGGCGACCGTGCCGACGCCGGTCGTCACCCCGACGAACGCCTCCGGCGGACCCGTGGAGGACACGGCGGTACTGCGGCCGGTGCGGGACACGCGGGACGACGACCGGGACGACGACCGTGCAGACGCCGAGGGCGACGCGCGGGGTGGGCGCGGCGACGGCGGCCGGGCGCCCGGGGTGTCCGAGTCCGAGGTGACGACCGAGCTGCCCATGCCGCAGGTGCCGCCCGGCGCGGCGGACGAGACGGCCGTGCTGCCGGCGGTGGAGCCGAGGGACGCCGACGAGACGGCGGTCCTGCCGCCCGTGCCGCCGGGAGCCGTCGACGAGACGGCGGTGCTGCCGCCCGTACGCGCGGACGACCCCGCCGACCGGGTCCCGCCGGGCTACTTCCGGGAGGAGGAGCCGGCCGAGGGTGCCGACCGGACCGGGGAGCCGCAGGACACCACGCGCGAACTGCCCCAGATCGACCCCGACCGGATCCCGTCCCGCAGGCCCCGTTCCGACTGGGCCGAGGAGACCCCGCTGGACGACCTGCCGACGCTGGCGGACGAGCTGCTCGGGCCGCACGACGAGGACGAGGGCGGCCGGGACGACGACGGCCGGCACGACGGCGGCCGCGGAGGACGCGGCGGCGAGGGCGGCCGCCGGGGCAGGGGCCGGGGACGACGCTGAGGCACGAAGGCCACAGCGGGGACGCCCGGGGCCCGTGCCCGGGCGTCCCCGCCGCGTTGTCAGTGCCGCCCCGCACAATGGAGGACGCGGCGCCGATCAGGGCGGCGCGCAGTGCGACGGCGGACGTGACGGAAGGGCGGCGTGACCCATGACCGTGTGGGACGACCTCGTCGGGCAGGAGAAGGTGAGCGAGCAGCTCGCCGCCGCCGCCCGGGACGCCGACGCCTTCGTCACCGCCGCCGCGGCGGCGGGCCCCCTCCCCGAGGCGTCGAGCATGACGCACGCCTGGCTCTTCACCGGCCCGCCCGGCGCCGGGGTGACACAGACGGCGCGGGCCTTCGCCGCCGCGCTCCAGTGCGTGAGCCCCGACCGGTCACTCGGCGGCGTCCCCGGCTGCGGCTTCTGCGACGGATGCCACACGGCGCTCGTCGGCACCCACGCGGACGTCAGCACGGTGGCCGCCGTGGGCGCCGAGATCCTCGTGAGGGACATGCGGGACACCGTCCGCAAGTCGTTCACCTCACCGGCGAACGGCCGCTGGCAGGTCATCCTCGTCGAGGACGCCGAGCGGCTGAACGAGAAGTCCGCCAACGCCGTCCTCAAGGCCGTCGAGGAGCCCGCCCCGCGGACGGTCTGGATGCTGTGCGCCCCGTCCGTCGAGGACGTCCTGCCCACGATCCGCTCCCGCTGCCGCCACCTGAACCTGCGCACACCCTCGGTCGAGGCCGTGGCCGACATGCTCGTACGCCGTGAGGGCATCGAGCCGGACGTCGCCGCCGCCGCGGCCCGCGCCACCCAGGGCCACGTCGACCACGCCCGCCGTCTGGCCACCGACCCGGCCGCCCGCAACCGCCGCGCCGCCGTGCTGAAGCTGCCCCTGCGCGTCGAGGACGTCGGCAGCGCGCTCAGAGCCGCCCAGGAACTGGTCGACGCGGCGGCGGAGGACGCCAAGCAGCTCGCCGAGGGGATCGACGCCAAGGAGGCCGACGAACTGAAGGCCGCCCTGGGCGCCGCCCAGGGCGGCCGGCTGCCGCGTGGCACGGCGGGCGTCATGAAGGACCTGGAGGACAAGCAGAAGCGCCGCAGAACGCGCACGCAGCGTGACAGCCTCGACCTCGCCCTGACCGACCTCACCGCCTTCTACCGCGACGTCCTCGCCTACCAGCTCGGCTCCCGCGTGGCGATCGCCAACGCCGACGCGGAGGACGCCCTGGAGCGCCTCGCCCGCGGCGGCACACCCGAGTCCACCCTGCGCCGCATCGAGGCGATCGCCGCCTGCGGGGAGGCCCTCGACCGCAATGTGCCCCCGCTGCTCGCGGTGGAGGCGATGACGATGGCGCTCAGAGCGGGCTGAAAGGCTCCCCAGGCCGCCCGGGAGGCGCGGGGCACGGTTGACGACGTAACACGTACGAGGCACGCGAATCACACACCGCTCCTCCCTCGTCGCGGAGAGTTACGCTCGCTGAATGCACACAAGGCGCACTCACCGCAGGACCCGCACCGGCAGCACCCGTTTGCGAGCCACGCTGCTCGCCGCCGCGCTGCTCGCCACCGCCTGCTCGGCCGGGGGCGCGTCCACGTCCGCCGGTTCCCCCGCGGCGGAGGCGGCAGGCTCGACGGAGGCGGCGACGGCGTCCCTGGCCGCGCTGCCGAAGGCCACGCCGTCCGCGCTGTCGCCGTACTACGAGCAGAAGCTCGGCTGGCGCGACTGCGGCGTCCCCGGCTTCCAGTGCGCCACCATGAAGGCCCCCCTCGACTACGCGAAGCCGACCGAGGGGGACGTCCGGCTCGCGGTGGCCCGCAAGAAGGCCACAGGACCGGGCAAGCGGCTCGGCTCGCTGCTGGTCAACCCGGGCGGACCCGGCGGCTCGGCGATCGGCTACCTCCAGCAGTACGCGGGCATCGGCTACCCGGCGGACGTCCGCGCCCAGTACGACATGGTGGCCGTCGATCCCCGAGGCGTGGCGCGCAGCGAGCCCGTGGAGTGCCTCGACGGCCGTGAGATGGACGCGTACACGCGGACGGACGTCACCCCGGACGACCAGGGCGAGGCGGACGAGCTGGTCGACGCCTACAAGGAGTTCGCCGAGGGCTGCGGAAAGGACGCGCCGAAGCTGCTGCGCCACGTCTCGACGGTCGAGGCGGCCCGGGACATGGACGTGCTGCGCGCCGTACTGGGCGACGAGAAGCTGACCTACGTCGGAGCCTCGTACGGCACGTTCCTGGGCGCGACCTACGCCGGTCTGTTCCCGGACCGGGCCGGCCGTCTGGTCCTGGACGGCGCGATGGACCCCTCCCTGCCCGCGCGCCGCCTGAACCTGGAGCAGACGGCGGGCTTCGAGACCGCCTTCCAGTCCTTCGCGAAGGACTGCGTACGGCAGCCCGACTGCCCCCTCGGCGACAAGGGCACCGCCCCCGACCAGGTCGGCAAGAACCTCAAGGCCTTCTTCGACGACCTGGACGCGAAACCGATCCCCGCCGGTGACGCCGACGGCCGCAAGCTCACCGAGTCCCTCGCCACCACCGGCGTGATCGCGGCGATGTACGACGAGGGCGCCTGGCAGCAGCTGCGCGAGTCGCTGGCCTCGGCGATGAAGGAGAACGACGGCGCCGGCCTGCTGATCCTCTCCGACAGCTACTACGAACGCGAGGCCGACGGCGGCTACAGCAACCTGATGTTCGCCAACGCCGCCGTGAACTGCCTCGACCTCCCCGCCGCCTTCTCCTCCCCGGACGAGGTGCGCGACGCCCTCCCCGAGTTCGAGAAGGCGTCCCCGGTCTTCGGCGAGGGCCTCGCCTGGTCCTCCCTGAACTGCGCGTACTGGCCGGTGAAGCCCACCGGTGAGCCGCACCGCATCGAGGCGGCCGGCGCCACCCCGATCGTCGTGGTCGGCACCACCCGCGACCCGGCCACCCCGTACCGCTGGGCCGAGGCCCTGTCCGATCAGCTCTCCTCCGGCCGCCTCCTCACCTACGAGGGCGACGGCCACACCGCCTACGGCCGCGGCAGCACCTGCATCGACTCCGCGATCAACACCTACCTGCTGCGCGGCACCGCGCCGGAGGACGGCAAACGCTGCTCGTAGCCACCCCGCCCGGCCACATCCACCCCACCCGCCCCGGAGCCCCGGCCCTCGGGGCGGGTACGAAGCACCCCCGGAAACTGTGTAGACTTACCGACGTTGCTGATCGCACCATGGTGCCCAGCGCGCCGCCTTAGCTCAGATGGCCAGAGCAACGCACTCGTAATGCGTAGGTCTCGGGTTCGAATCCCGAAGGCGGCTCTGCCGAAGCCTCAGGACTCACTCGCCGTGACCTGGGGCTTTTGCTTTTGCCGGTCGGCGTCCACCCGCACCGTGGGCCGGGGTGGGCCGGGCGCCGACCGATGGTCTCGATCTTGGACTTCCGCCCTGGTGACGCCTCAGGCAACGTTCGCCCGCTTCTCGTCGTCCGGTGCCGAGGCGGCTGCGGTCAGCCGGTCGGTGATCTCTTCAGCGGTCAGCACGAGTGCGAAACCCTTGCGCAGGACCGCGAGTTCCGGTTCCTGCCGCGACTCGTCGTCGGTGGCCGTGACATCGGATCCGAAGACGACCTTGTAGCCACGTTCGTATGCCTGCCGGGCCGTGGTGCCACAGCAGTAGTTGGTGAGCGTTCCCGTGACGACGACCGTGTCGCGGTCGAGATTGCGCAGCATGGTGTCGAGCGGGGTGTCGTAGAACGCCCCGTAGGAGGGCTTACGGATCAGGACCTCATCGGGACGGGAGCCCATCTGGCCCCACACCTCTGCGGGGCCCGGTCGGCGCCAGTCGCTGTCGGCGTGCGGGAGATGGCGCAGTGCGTGCGGCCGGTCCAGACCGAGATGGGTGTCGTCGAAGATGGTCCAGATCACCGGGACCGAGGCGCCCCGGCAGTTTTCGACCAGCTGCCGCAGCCGGGGCGCCATCCGGGTGGCCGCGGGCACCCAGTAGGGACTCCAGCCGGGCCGGACGAACTCGTCCTGCATGTCGATGACCAGCAGCGCCGTCCGTTCGGGCCGTACGTCGAACGATGCCCGGCCGTGCTCGTACGCGTTGCGGGCTCGCTCGGTCACCCATTCCTCGGTGAACGTCATTTCCATCCCCTTCCATCGCCTTCCATCGCCTGACATTCCTACGTCGATTCGACGTACCTCGTATCGATGTACCTCGTATCGATGTGCGAGAGTAGCAGCATGCTCGAACTCGCGATCCTGGGATTTCTGGCCGAGGGGCCGCTGCACGGCTATCAACTGCGCCACCGGATAGCTCACTTGTCCGGCCATGCCCGGCCGGTCAGCGACGGCAGCCTCTACCCGGCGACCAACCGGCTGGTCAACGCCGGGCTGCTCGGCCGAATGACCGAACCGGGTGCCTCGGCCGCTCAGCGGCACACCCTGAGCCTGACGGATGCCGGCCGCTTCGAGCTGCTGCGCCGGCTGCGGGATGCCGACGGACTGGACATCAGCGACAGCACTCGGTACTTCACGGTTCTGGCCTTCCTGTCCCAGCTGCCCGACACCGCTGAGCAGCACGCGGTACTGCGTCGTCGGCTGGAGTTCCTGGAACAGCCCGCCAGCTTCTTCCACGAGGGGGACCGCCCGCTGGGTGCCGAGGACACCGAGGACCCCTACCGGCGCGGCATGCTCACCATCGCCCGCGCCACCAGCCGCGCGGAAAGGTCGTGGCTCCGCGGAGTGCTGGCCTGACGTGGCAGTCTCCGCAGGAGTGCCGTCAGGAGGGATCTGGCTGGGGGGCGGCGGGCGGTCGAGGCTGGGCGAATGGCTACCGCTGATACCGCCACCACCGCCGCGGCCGCCCCGCCGGACGGGGTCCGAATGACAGGCCCCACCTCCAGGCACCGGGAGTGCGCGGACACGCCGAGGCGGCTCTACGTGTCTGCGCACAGCGGGTCGAAGACCTCGCCGAGGAGCCGGAGCCGGAACTCATCGTCCTGATCGAGCGTGAACAGGGTCTCGCCGTACTTCTCCACTACGCGTCCCCCTGAGGCGTCGGCTGCCAAGTGACGTGCAGGAGCCATACACGTCACCGGCATGTGGAAGAGGGGCCGTCCGGCTTCTGACATCTTGCTGCCACCGCCCGCGAGCATCTTGCTGCCACCGCCCGCGAGCCGCGCCGAGGTGCGGCCCGGGCCGGCCGATCGGACCGGGAGTGTGGCCGGTCGGCAGGCGCGGGCGCGGGGCGGGGGTGGCTAGCGTCGTTCGGAGCAGTCGGGGCAGAGCGCCGCGCGGTGAGGAGACGTTCGATGAGGCAGCGAGGGACGACGGGAGACCGGGCCGGTGCCGGGCTCGGGGCGACCACGGAGTTCGAGCCGGACGTCGTGCGGCTGCTCGTGGCGACGGTGCGCCGGGCGGTGCGCAGCGAGCTGTCGGTCGTCGGGACGGACACCCTGCTGGGGGAGCTGGTGATGGGGGACTCGGAGGCGGGGGCGGTGATCGCCCCGGGGATGCGGAAGGCCGGGTCGCTCAGCGGACACATTCGGGCGCGGGCGGGCCGGGGCTGGGTGAGTGAGGACGACGCGCATCCGCGTGAAGCCGACGCAGACGCAGACGCCGACGAGGCCGAGGTCGACGCCGTCTGGCGTGAGGCGTGGTGGAGGTTCGGGCTGGGGCTGCGCGGGGCGGCGCGGGAGGATGCGCCGGTGCTGCCGCCCGCGATGACCGGGGCGATGCGGGACTGTCTGCTGCTCGCGCTCCGGTCGGCCCGTGCCGAGGGGACGTTCTCCGTGCGCTGCCGGCATGTGGCCAGGGCCCTGCTCGAGCTGCCGGACAGCAGGGCTCGGGAGGTGCTGCTGCTCGAGCGGCTGGACACGGCCGCGGCGGCGGCCGGGCTGGACCGGGTGGACGCCGAGGCCGCGACCGAAGTGGCCGAAGCGGCCGAGGGGGTGGAGTCGTACGGAGTGCTGCTCCTGCGCCGGGCCGGGACACTGGGCAAGAGCGGCAACCGGTTGACGCGTGCGCTGACTTCATGGACCTCACAGGTCGGGCTGAACGGCTCCCCGGTGCTGTTCGCCGTGAACGTCGAGGCCACGCGCCAAGCGGTGCGGTGCGGTCGCCGCGCGGCGGAACCGGTGGATCTGCTGCTGGCGGTGTTGGCCCTGGACCGGGCGTTGGCCGTGGCGGGGCGTTCGCTTCCGGAGAGCCTCGCCGAGGCCAATGCCGCGCCCGCCGTCCTGCGCAGGCACGGCGTGCGGCAGGAATCCCTCGTGGCTTCGGCTGTTGTCGCTACGGCCGCCTCTCCGGCTGATGGCTCTTCGGCCGCGGGGACTGCGGCCGACGGTGGGTCGTCGGGTGGGCCGGGTGGTCCCGGTGAGGATCGCGGCAGCGTGGGGCTGTCCGCCGCTGCCGACCGGGTCGTCGCGGTTGCCCGGCTGATCGCCGCCGAGCAGGGGTCGCCCACCGTCGGCACCGTCCATCTGCTGTCCGCGCTGCTCGACGAGACAGCGACGGCGACCACGACCGCGACGGCGACCACGACCGCGACGGCGACCACGACCGCGACCGCGACGGCTGCGACGGTGGTCGGCGACGATGCGGGCGGCGGTGGCACGGTCGTGGAGTTGCTGGTGGCCGAGCAGGTCGACGTGGCCGGGTTGCGGGCCGAGCTGGACGTCCGAGCGGGCGCGTGAGAGCGGCGACCGACCGGGCGGATACCGTTCGTTCCGGGGCAGAGGTGCACGGTGGGGCAGGGGTGAGCATGAGTCAGGTCTCCGACGGCCCGCGCGCGCCACGACCGTCCGGCCGGGTGCGCCGTGCGCCGGCCGATGCGTCGCGGTGGGTACGGCGGGAGGTGGTCGCCGGGTGGGCCGCGGCGCGTGGTGCCGAGCGTCGTACGGTCGTCGTCGAGGGGCTGCTCTGTGTCCTCGCGGCGGCCTTCGGGCTGGTGCCGCTGCTGTTGTTGGCACCGACCCGGCCGGTACCGGCGGTGCTGGGGGCCTTGTGGGCGGCGCTGCTCGTTCCCGCTCGCCGTGGCCGACCGGTCGCCGCCGTCCTGGGTGCCTCACTGCTGGTCGTCGGGAACAACGTGTGGGCGCTGGCGGTGCTGCCGCTGATCGTGATGTCCGCGGCCCGGCGCATCGCACCGACGCGACGTGCGTGGCAGGTCGTCGGAGCGGCCTGCGCCGTGGTCGGCGTGCTGACCGCCGTCACCGCCCCGTTCCGGGCCGAGCCCCTCGCGTTCCAGGTGGTGGGCAACGCGGTCTCCGTGGTGCTGCTTCTGGTACTTCCCGCCCTGGCCGGAACGCTGTTGGGGCAGCGGAGGCCCCTGGTCAGCCTGTTGCGGGAGCGCAACGCCTACCTGGAACAGGCTCGCACGCTGACCGCGACGGCGGCCCGCATGGCGGAACGGAACCGGATCGCGGGCGAGATGCACGACCTCCTGGGCCACCGGCTGAGCCTGATCTCCGTGCACGCCGGGGCACTCGAGCTGGCGGCGGCGAGGCAGGCGCCGGCCCTCGCCGGGCAGACCGAGCTGCTGCGCACGACCGCCGGTACGGCGATGGAGGAGCTGCGCGAGATCCTCGGTGTCGTGCGGCACGCGGACCTGGCCGGGGAGGCGGACGACCGGCCCGGGGGCGAGCGGGGCACGCGGGAGGACGTCGCCGCCCTGGTGGCGGAGTCCCGGCAGACGGGCAGCGTTGTCGAGCTGGACTGGTCGCTCTCCGACTCCGACGAGGTGGGGCCGCGTACGCGCCAGGCGATTCACCGGGTGGTCCGCGAAGGGCTGACCAACGTGCTCAAACACGCGTCCGGCGCGCCCACCTGGGTTCAGGTCAGGAGTGTGGGCGGCGGGATCGAGGTGTCCGTCACCAACGCCCCGCCCCGCGTGGCCCGCGCCTCCCACGGGGGCACCCACAGCGGGCTGGCCGGCTGCCAGGAGCGGATCGCGCTGCTCGGTGGCACGTTCGAGGCGGGGGCCCTGGTGAACGGCGGCTTCCGCGTCGCCGCCCGGCTGCCCGCGCAGGGGAACCCGCGCCAGGAAGCCGCCGGGTCCCCCGCGGGTGCCGCCCGTCCTTCCACCGCCCGTCCGGGACACGAGGGGGCCCGGGCTCCGCTGCCGGACGAGATCCTGACCTGGCCGCGTGTCCTCGGTTCGGGCTGCGCCGCACTGGTCGTGGTGCTGCCCACGGCGGGCTTCCTCGTCGTACTGCTGGTGCTGGCGGCCCTGAGATGACCTCTGGTGCCGCGGCCCGGGACGAGGGGCGCGGCACCCGCGGTCCTAGGATGAGCCGATGATCCGAGTCCTGGTCGCCGACGACGAGGCGCTGATGCGCGCGGGAATCCGGCTGATCCTGGCGAACGCCGACGACATCGAGGTGGTCGCCGAGGCGGGCGACGGCCGGGAAGCCGTCGAGGCCTGCCGCGCCCAGGACATCGACGTCGCCCTGGTCGACGTCCAGATGCCGGGCAGGGACGGCATCGCGGCCACCGAGGACATCTCCCGTCTCTCACCCCGCACCTGTGTCGTGATGCTGACGGCGTTCGGCGAGGATGCGCAGGTGACGCGCGCCCTGCGGGCCGGGGCCGGCGGCTTCCTCCTCAAGGACACCGGCCCCACCGAGCTGATCCGCGCCGTCCGGCTCGCCGCCCAGGGTGAACCGGTACTGGCCCCCCGGATCACCCGGCGACTGCTGGAACGGCACGTACGCTCCGGCCGGGACACCGAGGCCGCGCTGCGCCGGGTCGACGGGCTGACCCCGGCCGAACGGGACGTCCTGCGGCTGCTCGGCACCGGTCTGTCCAACGCGGAGATCGCCGACCGGCTGTATCTGAGCGCCGGCACGGTCAAGGCGCACATCAGCCGCATCCTCACCCGCACCGGCTGCGCCAACCGCGTCCAGGCGGCCGTCCTCGCCCACGACGCCGGGATGCTCGGCGACCGGTGAGCCCGGTGAGCCCGGTGAGCCCGGTGAGCCCGGCCAAGCGGCCGACCCGGTGAGCTACCCCCGCGCGGCCGCCGCCCCCGCTCACTTCGCGTCCGCGTAGCACTCCACCACCGCCGTCGTGAACGGGAACCGCACCGGCGTCGGCCCGAACGTCAGCCGTCCCGCCAGCTCCGCCGCGTCCCGGATCGCCGCGACGACGGTGTCGGCCTCCTCCTCGGGACAGTGCACGATCACCTCGTCGTGCTGGAAGAAGACCAGCTCGGCCGCCATGTCCGCGCAGGCCTGGCGCAGCCCGGCGAGCAGCAGCAGGGCCCAGTCGGCGGCGCTGCCCTGGACGACGAAGTTGCGGGCGAAGCGGCCCCGGGCGCGGGCGTTGGTGGAGGCGTACCCCGGCACCCATTCCTGCGGTCGGCCCGTGGAGTCGGAGGGATCGTCCTGCGGCAGGCCGGCCTCCTCGGCGCCGTCGGCCGCGCCGGCCGCGGGTGGGCAGGTGCGGCCCAGCCAGGTCCGCACCAGCCGGCCCTCCTCGCCCGCGCGGGCCGCGTCGTCGACGTACGCCACCGCGGCGGGGAAGCGGCGTCTGAGCGCGGCGAGGTTCTTCAGGCCGTCGCCGGAGGTCTGGCCGTAGACCGCGCCGAGCACGGCGAGCTTGGCCTGGGCGCGGTCGCCGGAGAAGGCGCGGTCGGAGACGGACTGGTAGAGGTCGCTCTCGCGGCCGGCCACCTCCATCAGCCCGGGGTCGCGGGAGATCGCCGCCAGCACGCGCGGTTCCATCTGGTCGGCGTCGGCGACGACCAGCCGCCAGCCCGGGTCGGCGACCACCGCCCGCCGGATCACCTTGGGGATCTGGAGTCCGCCCCCGCCGTTGGTCACCCAGCGCCCGGTGACGGTGCCGCCGGCCAGGAACTCGGGGCGGAACCGTCCGTCCCGCACCCAGTCCTGGAGCCAGGACCAGCCGTGGGCGACCCAGATCCGGTACAGCTTCTTGTACTCGATCAGCGGTTTCACGGCCGGGTGGTCCAGTGACTCCAGCTCCCACCGGCGGGTGGAGCCGACCTTGACGCCCGCCTGTCCGAAGGCCTTGAGCACGTCCGCGGGCAGGTCGGGCCGCACCCGGCGGCCGAACGCCGCCGACACCTCCTCCGCGAGCTCGGACAGGCGGCGCGGCTCGCCTCCGCCCGCGTACCGCTCGCCCAGCAGGTCGTGCAGGACTTCGCGGTGCACGTCGGCCCGCCAGGGGAGCCCCGCGTCGTTCATCTCGGCGGCCACGAGCATCCCGGCCGACTCGGCCGCGGTCAGCAGCCGCATCCGGTCGGGGTGCGCGGCCCGGTCGTGGCGGCGCTGCTGCTCGGCGTAGACGGCGAGCAGGTCGGCCAGGGGGAGGCGGACGGCCTGGGGTTCGAACAGCGGGGACTGCGCGCCCGGCTCGGCGGAGCGCTGCGGCGGATCGGGCGGTACGGGGCCGCCGTGCAGCCTGGCCAGGGCGGCGGTGGCCGAGTGCGGCTCCCCGTACCGCCCCTCGTGGCCGAGCAGGAGGGTCTCGGCGGCCTCCACGTCGTAGCACCGCTCCACTCGCACCCCCGTGGCGAGCAGGCGCGGCGCGACCTCGGTGGTGGACCGCCACACCCAGCGCGCGACCTCCGGCCGGCCCCGCACGGCCTCGGCGAGGCCGGGTTCGCGCCGCACGGGTCCGGCGGGCAGCCCGTCGGGGCCGAGGGGGGCGACGTCCACGCCACCGTCCTCGGCCACCGCGAGCGCCCACCTCTCGGCCATGTCGCGAGTGTCGCACCAGGGTCTGACAACGGCCCTCGCGGCGACCGGTCCTCAGCCCTCTTCGTGCCGGGGGCCGGACTCCCCGGACTCCTCAGTTTCCCCGGCTTCCCCAGCTTCCCCGGCTTCCCCAGCTTCCCCGGCTTCCCCGGCTTTCTCAGCCTCCCCGGATTTCTCCGTGACCTTGATGAACTCCGCCAGCGCCTCGGTGACGTAGCGCTCGGTGGCCTCCTTGCCGAGGCCGAGTCCGCTGAGCACGCCCTCGCCGTGCTCGTGCTCCAGCAGGGCGAGCAGGATGTGCTCCGTGCCGATGTAGTTGTGGCCGAGGCGCAGGGCCTCGCGGAAGGTGAGTTCGAGGACCTTCTTGGCCGCGGGGCCGTAGGGCACCAGCTCCGGGACCTCCGCGGCCGCCGGCGGGAGGGCCGCGGTCGCCGCCTCGCGGATCGCGTCCAGAGTCACGCCCTGCGCGGCGACCGCCTTGGCGGAGAGGCTCTCGCGCTCGGTGACCAGGCCGAGGACGAGGTGCTCGGGCAGGCCCTCGGCGTTGCCGGCGGTCTTGGACGCGTTGTGGGCGGCCATCACGACGTTGCGCGCGCGGGGTGTGTAACGGCTGAAGCCCTGGCTCGCGTCCAGGTCGGCCGACTCCTTGGGCACGAAGCGCTTCTGCGCCGCCTGCCGGGTGACACCCATGCTCCTGCCGATGTCCGTCCAGGACGCTCCCGAACGCCGGGCCTGGTCCACGAAGTGGCCGATGAGGTGGTCGGCCACCTCACCGAGGTGTTCCCCGGCGATGACGGCGTCCTGGAGCTGTTCCAGGGGCTCCGGATGCACCTTCTTGATCGCGGTGATGAGGTCGTCGAGTCGTACGGATGACGTGATGCTCGGGTTCGTCGTCATGTGTCAACCGTAGGTTGCGCTCTATGGGGTGTCAACCAGTGGTTGACACCCCCCTCCGGCCGTGGAAGTCGTGGCACCATCGCCGGGTGAGTACGCCCCGCACCGTCGAGCGAGCCTTCGAGGCCGCCCTGTACGACACCACCGACGACGCCCTCGACATCGCCGCCTCGCTGCTCGCGGCCGACCCGGCGGCGGACGCGGAACTGGCCGGGCGCGGCGAGGAGTTCGTGGCCACGGCCTGGCGGCGCGGCTGGCAGCCCGCCGACCTCGTACGCATCGTGCGGCGCGAACTGGACGACGTGCACGTCGCGCTGGTGGCCGCGCTGATCCGCGCCCAGGCGCCGCACGACCGCGCACGCGGGCCCCGCTGGGCCGCGCAGCTCGACGGCGTACGGGACGCGGACGGGACGGCGCCGCCCCGCACCGACCGTTTCTCGCACGCCACCGCCGTACTGGAGCTGTACCGCCTGCTGCTGCGGCTGCCCGCGCTGGAGCCCCTGGATGCGGGGGAGGCGGGGCAGGCGCCGCGCCGGGGCCGGGAGGGCCGGCCGGAGTCCCGCGCCCTCGCCCGCATCCGCGCGCTGCTCGCCAAGGCGGAGGCCACCGGGTATCCCGAGGAGGCGGAGGCGCTGAGCGCCAAGGCACAGGAGCTGATGGCCCGGCACAGCGTCGACGAGGCGCTGCTCGCCGCACAGGCGCACGCGCCCTCGCCCGACGCGCCGGGTGCCTGCCGGATCGGGGTGGAGGCGCCCTACGAGCAGGCCAAGGCGGTGCTGCTGGACGCGGTGGCCGACGCCAACCACTGCCGGGCCGTGTGGAACGAGCCGCTCGGCTTCTCCACCGTCGTCGGCTTCGAGGCCGACCTGGAGGCGGTCGAACTCCTCTACACCTCGCTGCTGGTGCAGGCCGAGGGGGCGATGACGAAGGCGGAGGCCACCCAGCGGGCCGGCGGCCGCAAGCGCACCAAGACCTTCCGCCAGTCCTTCCTCGCCGCCTACGCCTACCGCGCGGGCACCCGGCTGCGGGCCGCCGCCGAGCAGGCCACCGCCGAGAGCGGCACGGCGACGGGCGTGGACCTCCTGCCGGTCCTCGCCTCGCGCGAGGTCGCGGTCACCGACCGTCTGGAGCGCATGTTCCCCGAGACGACCACGACCCGTCTGCGCGGCGCCGGTGACGAGGCCGGCTGGACGGAGGGCACCCGCGCGGCCGACCGGGCCCGGGTCGGCCGCCGGCGGCCGCTGACGTAGCCCGCGTCGAGGCCGGGTGGCGTACGCCGTACAGGAACCGGAACCGGGCGCCGTTGAGGAACCGGAACCGGGCGCCGTTCAGGAACCGAGGCCGGCCGTCGGCAGTCCGGGCGGCAGTGAGCCGCCCTCGGACCTGGTGTACGTCTCCGCGCCCAGACCGCCCTGCCATGTCACCTTGAGCGATGTCCCGTCGACGGACTCGACCGTGCCGGTCGCCCGGTCGCCGCTGCCGTCGGCGCACTTCAGGTTGATGTGCCGGGTGCCGGAGTCCTCACCGGCGGTGCCGCTGCACACGGTCCCGCCGGTGGCGAAGAGGGCGGCCTTGTCCCCGGTGACCATCAGCGCGACGGCCTGGCCGTCGGTGGTGGCCAGCCAGCTGCCCTCGAGTTCGCCCGCGGCGGTCGGCGATCCGCCGGTACCGCCGGGGTCCGTGCTCGCGGACGCGTTGGGCGCCGCCGAGGACTTGTCGCCGCCCGCCGAGCCCTCGCCCGAGCCGCCGTCGTCGGAGTCACCCCCGTCGGTACACGCGGTCAGGGCCAGCGCGCCCACCAGAGCGAGCGTCACGCCGGCGGCGCGCACCGACCGCCGCACCGGGCGCGGGCCCTGCCCGTTCGCGCCCGCCGTACTCGCCGTACCCGATGTACCCGACGTACTCGTCTCGTTCGCCGTGCTCGCCGTACTCCGCGCAGTCACCAACGTCACCAACGTCACCGCAAGCTCCAAGCTGTAGCCGGACGGCCGGGTCGGCCCGGGACAGCCGCAAGCTACCAGGACGACTTGCGGACGCCCGGAAGATGTCCGGCGTGTGCCTGCTCACGCAGATTCACCCGGGACAGCCCGAAGACACGGAAGTAGCCGCGCGGGCGCCCGTCGATCTGGTCGCGGTTGCGCACCCGCGTGGGGCTCGCGTCGCGCGGCTGCCTGCGCAGTTCCCGCTGGGCGGCGAGCCGTTCCGCCTCCGTCGAGGAGGGCCGGCGGACGATCTCCTTGAGTTCGGCCCGGCGGGCCGCGTACCGCGCGACGGTCGTCCGCCGCTGCTCGTTCTTCGCGATCTTGCTCTTCTTCGCCATCAGATCCTCACTCCACGGGCACGAATGCGCGTCACGGCGGCCTCGACGCCGATCGCGTCGACCGTCCTGATCGCCTTCGTGGACAGCCGCAGCCGGACGTGCCGGCTCTCGCTGGGCAGCCAGTAGCGCTTGGTCTGGATGTTGGGGTCGAAGCGGCGGGAGGTGCGCCGGTGGGAGTGGGAGATGCGGTTGCCGAAGCCCGGCTGGGCGCCGGTCAGCATGCAGTGGGCGGACACGGGTGACGTACCTCTCCTTCAGGCCGGACGAGTCCAGCTGTTAATGGAATTCATTTTCAGTAAGATAGCAGTATGGCACGCAACGAACTCCGTCCGGTCATCAAACTCCGGTCCACCGCCGGGACCGGCTACACCTACGTCACCCGCAAGAACCGCCGCAACGACCCGGACCGGCTGACCCTGCGCAAGTACGACCCGAAGGCCGGCCGCCACGTCGACTTCCGAGAGGAGCGCTGAGACACCGTGCGCAAGGGAATCCACCCCGAGTACCGCCCGGTCGTCTTCCGCGACCGCGCCGCGAACTACGCCTTCCTCACCCGTTCGACCATGACGAGCGAGCGCACGGTCGACTGGGAGGACGGCAACACCTACCCGGTCGTCGACGTCGAGATCTCCGACGTCAGCCACCCCTTCTACACGGGCACCGCCCGCGTCCTGGACACCGCCGGACGCGTCGAGCGCTTCGAGCGCCGGTACGGGAAGCAGGACGGGGCATGAGTCACCCGGGCCGCCCCGGACCGCCGGTGGTGATCGTCGGCGGCCTGCACGCGGAGGCGCGCGGGGCGGCCGTGGCGCGGCTGCTGGCCGACGTGCCCGGCAGTGTCGTCCTCCACCACGACTTGGCGACGGCCACCGCGGGCACGGTCGTACGAACGGTGCGGGACGCCACCGGCATCCTCTCCGCCGGTGAGGCACCCCTCGTCAACGACTGCGCGTGCTGCGCCCTGCGCGAGGACCTCGTCCCCGAGCTGGTCCGGCTCGCGGAGGCCGGGGGCACCCCGCTGGCGGTGGTCGAGCTGTGGGACTCCGTCGAGCCCAAGGCGATGGCGGAGGTGGTGACCGCCGGCGGCTTCACCGTCACCGGCGTGATCACCGCCGTCGACCCGGCGCTCGTACTGCCGTACCTCGGCAACGGCGACGACCTCGCCGAGGGCGGCCTGGCCGCCGCGGCCACCGACCGGCGCACCGTCGCCGACACCTTCGCGCGCCAGCTGGAGTACGCCCCCGTCCTGGCCCTCGCCGACTCCCTCCCGGGCTCCCCGGAGGCCGACGACGAGGACCGCGAGCTGCTCGCCCAGCTGCATCCGACAGCCCGCCGGGTCCCGATCGGCCACGGCGACCCGGCGGGCGCACCACCGGCGTCCTCGGAGCTGGCGCGGGCCGCCCTCGCCGGGTTCGACGTCGAGGCCGCGGCCGCCGCGCAGCACCCGGCCTGCGCCCTGCTGCCCGCCGAGGCCGACGCGCACGGCGTCACCACCCTGGTCTGGCACCGCCGCCGCCCCTTCCATCCGGAGCGGCTGTACGCGGCCCTCGAGGACCTGACCTGCGCCGCGGCCCGCAGCCGGGGCCGGTTCTGGCTCGCCGGCAAGGGGGACACGCTGCTGCACTGGGACGCCGCGGGCGGGGCCCTGTGCGTGGAGGGCGCGGGTCCGTGGCTCGCCTCGCTCCCCGACGCCGCCTGGGAGCTGGTGCCGCCCGTGCGCCGTGCCGCCGCCGCGCTGGACTGGCACCCCGAGCACGGCGACCGCTGCCAGCACCTGGTCTTCACCTCACCCGGCCTCGACCGCGACGGCCTGGAACGGCTCCTGGAGTCCTGCCTGCTGACCGACGCCGAGTACGCCGCCGGGCAGGCCGCCTGGGAGCGGCTGCCGCCCGCGTTCGACGCCTTCCTGGAGGTCTGACCCCCGCCCCGCACGTACGTCGGCCACAAGGAGACCGATTTCCCGCGGCTCCTGCGAGGGGCCCGCTCCCGTGAGCGGGCCCCTCGGTGTTGTCGCAACTTGTTGCATATTCTTCGAATTCGGGGGCACATGCGGGAACGACTTCCAGGGAGCGGGCGTCAAAGAGAGCAGGGGCTCGGTAAAGCGGTCGTCAAAGCTGTAACCGCGGGAACACCGCGCGTGCACGTGCATTTGCTCATGCATCGGCACGTGAACAGGGTTATGATCCGGATCAGTTGACCACTGCATCAATGGCCACATCAGCCAGTGCACCACCGGGGAGCGACCTGTGGACCACGACGTGTACGACGTGTACAACGGCATGGCCGCCACGCAGTTGCACGACGCGGCCTGGCAGAAGAGCCGGCACAGCAACTCGCAGGGTTCCTGCGTGGAGTTCGCGCGGCTGCCCGACGGCGCGGTGGCGGTGCGCAACTCCCGCTTTCCCGACGGCCCCGCGCTCGTCTACACGCGTGCCGAGATCGAGGCCATGCTGCTGGGCGTCAAGGACGGGGAGTTCGACCACCTGATCGCGAGCTGAGCGCGGGTCACTCGCCGTGCGGCTGGAGCCGGAACAGGGCCCAGACGACCTTGCCGTTGAGCGTCCCGGCGAGCGGGTGCCAGCCCCAGCTGTCGCTGAATGAGTCGACGAGGAACAGGCCTCGGCCCGACTCCGCCGAGAAGTCGTCCGTCTCGCGGGCCACCGGGCTGTCGTGACTGGGGTCGCGCACCGCGCACACCAGCCGCTCGGTCCAGCGCATCAGGTGCAGGCGGACCGGACCGTTGCGCTCCTCGTGCCGCGGGGTGTCGGCGGGCAGCGCGTGCCGCAGGGCGTTGGTGACGAGTTCGGAGACCACCAGGCAGACGTCGTCGAAGCGGTCGTCCATGTCCCAGCCGTCGAGGGTCCTGCGCGTGAACCTCCGGGCCTCGCGCACCGCTTCGTAACGCGGCGGCAGGGCGCAGGAGGCGGCGTTGGACACGGCTGCGGGGTCGAGTGGCGGAAGGCCCTGCCGTAACGGCTGGAGCATGGTCGATCCATTCGTCCCCATGCGAGGCACTCCCGGGAGTTCGCGGTCGTAGCGATGCGGCGCGGTGGTGCGGGACCATGGTTTCGGATGCGTACCGCAGATGCAAGGGCAGATGCACGTGCACGTGACCGAAATGGACCTGCCCGTACCGCTTGTTGGTCAATTTTTCCGTCATCTTCGGCCCCCTTCCATCTCCCGTGAAGGCCGGTTCCTGCCCGCTCCGTGCATGATCCTGCGCGTTTCCTTTGGCTCGATTCCGTTTCCGTAACCGGACGAGTACTGCTCGGAGTGTTTTAGTGGCAGACTTCGGCCTCTGAAGACGGTTGGGGAGGCTGACGAACGTGAGCGCGGGAGAGCCCGGATCGGTGGTGCGGCGCATGCTGCTCGGATCACAACTCAGGCGACTGCGTGAGACGCGGGGGATCACGCGGGAGGCGGCGGGCTACTCGATCCGCGCCTCCGAGTCGAAGATCAGCCGGATGGAGTTGGGCCGGGTGAGCTTCAAGACACGGGACGTCGAGGACCTGCTGACGCTGTACGGCATCACGGACGAGCAGGAGCGCGCCTCCCTGCTCTCCCTGGCCAAGGAGGCCAATGTCGCGGGCTGGTGGCACAGTTACTCCGACGTGCTGCCCAGCTGGTTCCCCACCTATGTGGGCCTGGAGGGCGCCGCCTCGCTGATCCGGGTGTACGAGGTGCAGTTCGTGCACGGCCTGCTCCAGACCGAGGAGTACGCCCGCGCGGTCGTCCGGCGCGGCATGAAGGGCGCCGGCGAGGCCGACGTCGAGCGGCGGGTGGCACTGCGCCTGGAGCGGCAGAAGCACCTCGTCTCGGAGAGCGCGCCCGAGTTCCACATCGTCCTGGACGAGGCCGCCCTGCGCCGCCCGTACGGCGACCGCGAGGTGATGCGCGGCCAGCTCCAGCACCTGATCGAGATGTCCGAACGCCCCAATGTGCGCCTCCAGATCATGCCGTTCGGCTTCGGCGGGCACTCCGGCGAGAGTGGCGCGTTCACGCTCCTCAGCTTCCCCGAGTCCGACCTCTCGGACGTCGTCTACCTGGAGCAGCTCACCAGCGCGCTGTACCTGGACAAGCACGAGGACGTCACCCAGTACGAGACGGCGCTGAAGGAACTCCAGCAGGACAGTCCGGGTCCGGACGAGAGCCGGGACCTTCTGCGGGGGCTCCTTCAACTCTCATGAAACATCAGTACGATGACGCCCAATCAGGCGGCTCGCTCGGCTCGCGCGCGGCGGCTGCGGCAGCTAAGGGGATTGAGGGATCTCATGTCGTCGTACTTCACCGACCTCGCCCAGCAGTACATCGACGGTGAGTGGCGCCCGGGCACCGGCTCCTGGGACATCATCGACTTCAACCCGTACGACAACGAGAAGCTGGCCTCGATCACGATAGCCACGGCCGACGAGGTCGACGCCGCCTACCGGGCCGCCGAGCGGGCGCAGAAGCAGTGGGCCGCGACGAACCCGTACGCGCGCCGCGGGGTGTTCGAGAAGGCGCTGCGGCTGATCGAGGAGCGCGAGGACGAGATCAGCGAGGCGATCGTCGCCGAGCTGGGCGGCACCCGCCTGAAGGCCGCCTTCGAACTGCACCTCGCCAAGGAGTTCCTGCGCGAGGCGGTCCACCTGGCGCTGCGCCCCGAGGGCCGGATCATCCCCTCGCCGGTCGACGGCAAGGAGAACCGCGTCTACCGGGTGCCGGTCGGCGTCGTGGGCGTCATCAGCCCCTTCAACTTCCCCTTCCTCCTCTCCCTGAAGTCGGTCGCCCCGGCGCTCGCCCTGGGCAACGGCGTGGTCCTCAAGCCGCACCAGAACACGCCGATCGTCGGCGGCACCCTGGTCGCGAAGATCCTCGAGGACGCCGGACTGCCGGGTGGGCTGCTCAACGTCGTGGTCACCGACATCGCGGAGATCGGGGACGCCTTCATCGAGCACCCGGTCCCCAAGGTGATCTCCTTCACCGGCTCCGACCAGGTGGGCCGGCACGTGGCCACGGTGTGCGCCGCGAACTTCAAGCGCTCGGTCCTCGAACTGGGCGGCAACAGCGCCCTGGTCGTCCTGGATGACGCCGACGTCGACTACGCGGTCGACGCCGCCGTCTTCAGCCGGTACGTCCACCAGGGCCAGGTCTGCATGGCCGCCAACCGGGTGCTGGTGGACCGTTCGGTCGCCGACGAGTTCACCGAGAAGTTCGTCGCCAAGGTGAAGACCCTCAAGGTGGGCGACCCGCGCGACCCGTCTACGGTCATCGGCCCGGTGATCAACTCCTCGCAGGCGGACGCGGTCTCCGGTGTGGTCGAGCAGGCGCTCGCCGAGGGTGCCACCGCCCTGGTGCGCGGCTCGGTCACGGACAACCTGGTCGAGCCGTCGGTCCTGACCGGTCTGCCCGCCGACTCCGCGCTGCTGCGCCAGGAGGTCTTCGGCCCGGTCGCCTTCCTCGTCCCCTTCGACGGCGAGGAGGAGGCCGTACGCCTCGTCAACGACACCCCGTACGGGCTGAGCGGCGCCGTGCACACCGGGAACGTCGAGCGCGGCGTCAACTTCGCCAAGCAGATCGACACCGGCATGTTCCACGTCAACGACGGCACCGTGCACGACGAGCCGATCGTGCCGTTCGGCGGCGAGAAGCACTCCGGCCTCGGCCGCCTCAACGGCGACACCATGCTGGACGCCTTCACCACCCAGAAGTGGATCTCGGTGCAGCACGGGCGCAGCGGGTTCCCGTTCTGAGGCCACACAAGCCGGCGGACATGCATCCAGGTGTACACTAGATGCATGTCTGCTACTTACCCCATTGCCGAAGCGAGGGGCAAGCTCGGTGAGCTGGCCCGGCGAGCCGCGCAGCACGAACACATCACGCTGACCGACCGGGGTGTGCCGGCCGCGGTCCTCGTGTCACCGGCCGAGTTGGAGGACCTCGAGGACGCACTGGCGCTGGCCCGGTTGGAGCGGGACCGTGCGCTGGGGCGCAACGAGGCTCCCGTCCCGCACGCCGAGGCACGCCGCGCGCTGCTGGAGGCGGTCGGGCGGGGTGGCGAGTGACCTGGCAGGTCGTCTGGGAGCCGGCTGCCCTGGACGCGGCCACGGGGCACCTCAAGGGCGATCCTGCGGGGGTGGACGACCTCCTGCACGCCACTGATCAGCTCGCGGGGAACCCGCGGCCGGAGGGTTCCCGTGCCTGGGGAGTCGACCACCGGCGGCTCCATCACGGCCGATGGCGCATCCTCTACCGTCTCGGCGCGGAGGCCCGCACGCTGTACGTCGAGCACGTCGGGCGCACCGAAACCTGAGCGGGCGCGGGCCCTCGACGGCGCCTCGGCCTGGGACCTGGTGGCGAGGGAAGAGGCGGCGCCCGCCTAATCTGGACCCCATGTCAGCGATCCGTCTCCTCGTGCTCGGCGCCGTCCGCCAGCACGGGCGGGCCCACGGCTACCAGGTGCGCAACGACCTGGAGTACTGGGGCGCGCACGAGTGGTCCAACGCCAAGCCCGGCTCGATCTACCACGCCCTCAAGCAGATGGCGAAGCAGGGCCTGCTGCTCGCGCACGAGATCGCGCCGTCCACGGCGGGCGGGCCGCCGCGCGTGGAGTACGAGGTCACCGAGCGGGGCACCGAGGAGTACCTCACCCTGCTGCGCGCCTACCTCACCGCCTACGACCAGCGGCCGGACGTGCTCACCGCGGCGCTCGGCTTCATGGTCGACCTTCCGCGCGAGGAGGCCCTGGCGCTCCTTGAGGAACGGGTACGGAAGATCGAGGAGTGGCGCGCCTCCGTCACCGAGTACTACATGCCCGCGGAGGGGCCCGGCCAGTACGGGCACATCGGCGAGATCATGAACTTCTGGGTCCACTCGGCCGACTCCGGCGCCGAGTGGACCCGCGGTCTCATCGAACGCATCAGGGGCGGCGCATACACGTTCGCCGGCGAGGGCGAGCCGTTCGTCGGGGTGCTGGCGGAGGGCGAGGAGAACCCGTTCGCGGCGGGGCGGCCGCACTACGGGGACGCCCGCTAATCAAGTTTGACCTATCGAGGGAAGCGCGTTACCTTCGAGCCAGTAGTCAAATTTGGCTAGCAATGCCTGGCGAGGAGAGTGACAGTGGCCGACGCGGCGATCACCGTCGAAGGTGCACGCAAGAGGTGCGGCAGCAAGAACGCGCTGGACGGACTCGACCTCACGGTCGCCCGCGGCACGGTGCACGGCGTGCTGGGCCCGAACGGCGCCGGCAAGACGACCCTCGTCCGGGTCCTGTCCACCCTGCTGCGGCCCGACGCCGGCCGCATCGAGGTGGCCGGGCACGACGTCGTCGCCGAGGCGTACGCGGTACGGCTGCGCATCGGCCTGCTCGGCCAGCACGCGGCGCTCGACGAGGACTGGGCGGCCGGCAGAACCTGGAGACGTTCGGCCGCCTGCACCACCTGGGCACCCGACGGGCACGCGCGCGTGCCGACGAACTGCTCGCGCGCTTCGACCTCACCGACACCGGACGCAAGCCGGTCAGCGCCTACAGCGGAGGCATGCGGCGCCGCCTCGACCTGGCCGCGTCCCTCATCACCGAACCGGAGGTCCTCTTCCTGGACGAGCCGACCACGGGCCTCGACCCGCGCGGCCGCGCCGAGGTGTGGGACTCGGTCCGCTCCCTGGTCGGCGGCGGTACGACGGTCCTGCTCACCACCCAGTACCTGGAGGAGGCCGACCAGCTCGCCGACCGCATCTCGGTCGTCGACGCCGGCCGGGTCGTCGCCGACGGCACGGCGGACGAGCTGAAGGCCGCCACCGGCGGCGACCGCGTCGACGTCGTCCTGCGCGACGCCGGCCAACTGGGCGCCGCGGTGGCCCTGCTGCCGCTCACCGGCGTCCGCGTGGACCCCGACCGCCGGCTGCTCAGCGCCCCCGTCACCGACCGCATGGCCGCGCTCTCCGGCGTCGTACGGGCGCTGGAGGAGGCCGGTCTCGAGGCGGAGGACGTGGCCCTGCGCCGCCCGACCCTGGACGAGGTGTTCCTGCACCTCACCGACCGCACCAAGGAGGCCGTGTGAGTACCGGCGCGAGCACGGGCACCGTCCCGAAGCCCATGACGTACGCCCTGACCGACTCGTGGACCATGACCCGCCGGGAGCTGGCCCGCTGGGGACGGCAGCCGGTCGCGGTCGTCGTCGGCCTGGTCTTCCCGGTCATGCTGCTGCTGATGTTCGGCTACCTGGTCGGCGGCGGCCGGGGCGTGAGCGGCGAGTACGTCGACTACCTGGTCCCCGGGATGCTGGCCCTCACCATGGCCTTCGGCCTGGAGGGCACCATGATCGCCGTCACCCGGGACCTCGACAAGGGCGTCGTCGACCGCTTCCGCTCCCTGCCGATGACCAACGGCGCGGTCCTGGTGGGCCGTTCCGCCGCCGACATGCTCCAGTCGGCGCTCGGCCTCACGGTGCTGATCGCGGTCGGGTACGCGCTCGGCTGGCGGGCCCACGGCGGTCCGGGCGCCTTCCTGGGCGCGGTGGGCCTGCTCCTGCTCTTCCGTTTCGCCATGCTGTGGATCGGCATCTTCCTGGCCATGGTGGCGGGCAAGCCCGAACTGGTGCAGGCGGTGCAGATCCTGGTCTGGCCGGTCGGCTTCCTCTCCAACGCCTTCGCCACGCCCGACTCCATGCCCGGCTGGCTGGGCACGGTCGTCGAGTGGAACCCGATGTCCCAGACCGCCACGGCCGTCCGCGACCTCTTCGGCGGCCCCGGCGGCGAGTCCGGGCATCTCTGGGCAGCCGTCGCCTGGCCGCTGGCGCTGCTCGCGGTGTTCTTCCCGCTGGCGGTGGGGAGGTTCGCGCGGCTGAGCCGCTAGGGCAGGTCGGCCGAGGAGGCGCAGCCGCCTGTCGCCTACCGGACTTGCGTATGGGCGCGGATCTGTTCGGCCAGCCGCGCGAGTTCGGCCACCGTCGCGGGCGAGGCGTCGCTGAGTCCGCTGTGTACGGCCGTCGGGCTTCGCAGGAAGCGCCGCAGCGTGGCCACGAGCAGTCCTTCCGGCAGGGTCTGCAACGCGGCGAACCCGCGAGGGACCGGCGGCGTCGGCATGGCGGCCAGGTTCTGCCGCATGAGGCGGAGCATGCCGCGGACCGCGTCCGGATCGTCGGCCAGCGCCACCGGGCCGCCCGCCGTGTGCACCGCCTGCCCGAGCGGGACCTCGAACGCGGCGTGCGTCTTGAGCCAGGCATCCATCTTCGGCTCGGCCCTGGCGTTGATCCCGGTGGTCCGGAACGCCGCCACGATCCGTTCCAGTCGCGGGGTGGTCCGGCCGTCGGGTTCGCCGATCGGCGTCGCGATCCGGCGGGTCATGAAGTTTGGAGCGCGGTAGCGGACCACGTCGCCGTCCATCGTGCCGCCGGCCGTGCCGAAGCCGAGCAGCACCCGCTCGGGGCCGATCACCGCGCCCAGCGGCTCCGCGCCGGCCGCCCAGTTGAGCAGGAACAGCACGTCGCCTTCGAGACCAGCGAGTGACTCCAGCACCGCGTCCACCTGATGGGTGCGGACGAAGACCGCGATCAGGTCGTACCCGCCGGCCGGATGCTCGACCACCGGCACCGGCACCCGCCTGACGGCCGGGCTGTCCTCCTCGGCGAGCTGCACGCCGTGCCGGCGCAGGGCGGCCAGGCGCTTGCCCCGGGCGAGGAGCGAGACGTCGTGCCCGGCCTCATGCAGGCGGGCGGAGAACAGGCTGCCGAGCACCCCGGCGCCGTATACGAGCAGTTTCATGACCATCCCCTTTGTACGTTCGTTTCAGTCAAACGTTCGTTTCAATTGAACGTCTGTAGCGTACGCAGGTATGGCGCCACCTGACACCCGCACCCAGATCCTCGACGCGGCCGAACGCCTCTTCGCCGAGCGCGGTTACCGCGGCACCTCGGTCCGCGCGATCACCGACCTCGCCGGAGCGAACCTGGCCGCCGTCGGGTACCACTTCGGCTCGAAGGCAGAACTCCTGGCCGCGGTCGCCCGCCGCGTGATCGAGCCCATCAACGCCGCGCAGTGCGCCGGGCTCGACCGACTGCTCGCCAGCACCCCGGACCCTGCGGTCACCGAACTGGTGGAGGCATTCACGGGGCCGCTGTTCGACGAGATGCCGGCCGGTGACGAGGGCGGTGCCCGGACATCCCGGCTGATCGTGACGATCCTCAGCGACCCGGCCGAGGAGGTGCGCAGCTGGACCGGTCCGGCCGAGGACACGGTCCGTGAGCGCTACCTGGCGGCCTTCGGGCGCGCACTGCCCGGCCTTTCCCCGGAGGAGCTGCGGTTCCGGATGCGGGGGATCCTCGCCGTGACGGCGGTGGACCGCGTCGAGGTCTACCAGCAGCCCTCCCCGGCCTGCCAGTCCCAGGTGGCGGGCAAGGCAGCCCGGCACTGGGCGATCACGTTCCTGACGGCAGCGATGAGCGCACCACCGACGGGGACCTGACAACTCGGGTCGGTCCCCGCACACGGTGCGGGTACGTGGCCCTGGCACCCAAGGAATCCGCAGCGGGGTGGCGCAAGTCCTCCTACAGCAACGACCAGGTCGGCAGCTGCCTCGAAGTCCTCGACGGAACCCGCCGGCGGAGCCGTCAGTGGTGGAACCCGGTCGCCGCGCCCTTGTCCCGGGTCAGCGGGCCCGACTGGCGGCGCAGTTCCGGGAGCAGGCGCTCCAGATCGGCCAGCAGCAGGTCGGCCATGTCGGTCGAGAAGCCGTTGCGGCACACCACCCTCAGTACCGACAGGTCCTCGCGGTGTGGCGGGAAGGTGTACGCCGGTACCAGCCAGCCGCCCTCCCGCAGCCGCCGGGACACGTCGAAGACGTCGTACGCCCTCACGTCGTCGGCCGTCGTGAAGGCGAACACCGGCAACTGGTCGCCGTGTGTCAGCAGCCGGAAGTCGCCGAGCGCCGCCACCCGCCCGGCGAGGGAGCCCGCGATGTCCCGCGCGGACTGCTGCACGGCCCGGTAGCCCTCGCGGCCCAGCCGCAGGAACGTGTAGTACTGCGCGACCACCTGCGCGCCCGGCCGGGAGAAGTTCAGCGCGAAGGTCGGCATGTCGCCGCCCAGGTAGTTGACCCGGAACACCAGCTCCTCGGGGAGGGCGTCCGCGTCCCGCCACAACGCCCAGCCGACCCCGGGGTAGACCAGCCCGTACTTGTGCCCCGAGGTGTTGATCGAGGCGACGCGGGGCAGCCGGAAGTCCCACACCAGGTCCTCGTCCAGGAAGGGCGCGACCATGCCGCCGGAGGCCCCGTCGACGTGTACCGGGATGTCGAGTCCGGTCCGCTCCTGGAGTGCGTCGAGGGCGGCGCACAGCTCGGCGATCGGCTCGTAGGAGCCGTCGAAGGTGGAGCCCAGGATGCCGACGACCCCGATGGTGTTCTCGTCGCACAGCTCGGCGGCGGCCTGCGGGTCCAGGTGGAAGCGGTCGCCCTCCATCGGGACCTGGCGGGCCTCCACCTCCCAGAAGTTGCAGAACTTCTCCCAGCAGACCTGCACGTTCACGCCCATGACGAGGTTGGGCCGTACGTCCTTCGACGGATAGCGGTCGGCGCTGCGCAGCGCCCAGCGCCGCTTCAGCGCCATCCCGGCCAGCATGCACGCCTCGCTCGACCCCGTCGTCGAGCAGCCCACGGCCGCCTCCGGGTCCGGCGCGTGCCACAGGTCGGCGAGCATCGCCACGCAGCGCCGCTCCAGCTCGGCGGTGCGCGGGTACTCGTCCTTGTCGATCATGTTCTTGTCGCGGCACTCGCTCATCAGCACCCCGGCCTGCGGCTCCATCCAGGTGGTGACGAAGGTGGCCAGGTTCAGCCGCGCGTTGCCGTCCAGCATCAGCTCGTCGTGGACCAGCCGGTACGCGCTCTCCGGCGGCAGCGGGGAGTCGGGCAGCCGGTGGGAGGGCGGGGCCTCGGTCATGCCGCCGAGCGGGTTCGCCGCCGCGTGGAAGGGGTTCACGGCGAGCCGGCGCCGGTCCCGATCGTTGTCGTGGGGCGGGCGGGGACCCTGGTGCAGTGACATGCAACCGACGGTAGGTCCGGGCCCCGGACCCCGCATCCGGGCTTGCACCTCACGTCACGTGAGGCGGCAGCGTGGAGGGCGTCAGAGAAAGGAGCGGAAGTGAGCTACTCCGTGGGACAGGTGGCCGGCTTCGCCGGAGTGACGGTGCGCACCCTGCACCACTACGACGACATCGGCCTGCTCGTACCGAGCGAACGCAGCCACGCGGGCCACCGGCGCTACAGCGACGCCGACCTCGACCGGCTGCAGCAGATCCTGTTCTACCGGGAGCTGGGCTTCCCGCTCGAGGAGGTCGCCGCGCTGCTCGACGACCCGGCCGCGGACCCGCGCGCGCACCTGCGCCGCCAGCACGAGCTGCTGTCCGCCCGGATCGAGAAGCTGCAGAAGATGGCGGCGGCCGTGGAGCAGGCCATGGAGGCACGCAGCATGGGCATCAACCTCACGCCCGAGGAGAAGTTCGAGGTCTTCGGCGACTTCGACCCCGACCAGTACGAGGGGGAGGTCCAGGAACGCTGGGGCGACACCGACGCCTACCGCCAGTCGAAGGAGAAGACCGCCTCGTACACCAAGGAGGACTGGCAGCGCATCCAGGACGAGGCCGCCGAGCTGACCCGGCGCTTCGTCGCCCTGATGGACGCGGGTGAGCCCGCCGAATCCGAGGGGGCCATGGACGCCGCCGAGGAACACCGGCAGGGGATCGCCCGCAATCACTACGACTGCGGGTACGAGATGCACACCTGCCTGGGCGAGATGTACGTATCGGACGAACGTTTCACGCGAAACATCGACGCGGCCAAGCCGGGCCTCGCCGCCTACATGCGCGACGCGATCCTCGCGAACGCCGTCCGGCACACCCCCTGAACGGTGGTCGTGGCCCGGGTCTCACGCCCGGGTCTCGCTCCTGGGTCTCACTCCCGGGCCACGACCACCGCCGTCCCGTACGCGCACACCTCGGTGCCCACGTCCGCCGCCTCCGTCACGTCGAAGCGGAACGCCAGCACCGCGTTGGCACCACGCGCGCGTGCCTGCTCGACGAGCCGCTCCATCGCCTGGTTGCGCGTCTCCACCAGTGTCTTGGTGAGACCGCGCAGCTCACCGCCGACCAGCGACTTCAGCCCGGCACCGATCTGGCTCCCCAGGTGCCGGGAACGCACGGTCAGCCCGAAGACCTCCCCCAGCACCTCCTGCACCCGGTGGCCCGGCAGGTCGTTCGTGGTCACCACGAGCACCTCGGGCTGCGGACCCTGGCCGCCGCCGTATTCTTCAATACCCATGGTTCACAGGTTTCCCCGGGGAACGTCACAGTGCACCCCGAGAAGCCCGGTGGAACCTGGGGTGCCACGGCTGCGTTGTACGTTTGGGCAGCCAGGTCCAGCCCGCCTCCCCCAGCAGCAGGAGCCACAATCCCGTGACCACCCTTGCGCTCGGTCCCGAGTGGATCAGCCCGGACTATCTGATCGAGACGTTCAGTCTGCCGGGCATCCTGCTCATCGTCTTCGCCGAGTCCGGACTCTTCGCCTTCCTGCCCGGCGACTCGCTGCTGTTCACCGCGGGCCTCTTCGTCGCCCAGGGGCAGTACATCAGCCAGCCGCTGTGGCTGGTGTGCACCCTGATCGTGGCCGCCGCCGTCCTCGGTGACCAAGTCGGTTACATGATCGGCAAGTTCTTCGGTCCCAGGCTCTTCAGCCGCCCCAACTCCAAGCTCTTCAAACAGGAGAATTTGGAGAAGGCACACGAGTTCATGGACAAGTACGGCCCCAAGGCGATCGTCCTGGCCCGCTTCGTCCCGATCGTGCGCACCTTCGCGCCCATCGTGGCGGGCGCCGGCCGCATGAAGTACCGCACCTTCCTCACGTACAACGTCATCGGCGGTGTCGCCTGGGGCACCGGCGTCACCCTCGCGGGCTACTGGCTCGGCCAGATCGAGCTCATCCGGACCCACGTCGAGGCCATCCTCGTCCTGATCGTCCTGGTCTCCGTCGTCCCGATCGCCATCGAGTACCTGCGGGAACGCAAGAAGAAGAAGCGCGCCGCCGCGGCCGAGCCCGTCCCTGCGGCGGCCGGGCAGCCCGAGTACCCGTACCAGCCCATGGACGACGCCACCACCCAGCTCCGCCGCGTGGACCCGTACGACCAGCCGCAGCAGCAGTACGACCAGGGCTACGGCAACCAGTCCCACGGCAACCAGTCCTACGGCAACGAGTCCTACGGCGAGCAGCAGCAGCCCTACGCCCAGCAGTACCCGCAGGGCTACGGTCAGCAGCCCTACGGCGACCAGCAGGGCGGGCAGTACCCAAACAACCAGGGGTACTGAAACCCACCAGGGGCGCGGGGACCTGCGCGACCAGCCACAACGTGCTCGCAGCCGCCGACGGACAGAACCGTCCAAGCTCGTAGGCGCCCCGCCCTAGAAACCTCGCGTCCGCTTCGCCGCCCGGCGCCCCGCCGCACTCGCCGCGCCGGGCACCTTCAGGAACAGCCGCGAGATCTCCCCGCCCAGGTTGACCCCGATCGCGATGGCCATCGCCAGCGCCACCGCCTTGGACAGCGACAGCAGTCCCTCGTCGACCTCGCTCTGCGCGATCGCCAGCAGCCCGAAGTACGTCGCCGAACCGGGCAGCAGCGGACCGATCGCCGCGGTCGTGTAGGGCAGGGCCGACGCGAACCGGTACCGGGACATCAGCTGCCCGAACAGGCCCACGAGCCCCGCCGCCGCGGCCGTGGAGGCCACCGGTGAGATGTCGCCCACGTTGTGCATGGCGCCGTACACGCACCAGGCGACGCCGCCGTTCAGTGTCACCGCGAGGACGGTGGATCGTTCCTGCTGGAGCAGGATCGCGAAGGCCAGCGACAGGAGCATCGAGGCGAAGATCTGCACGATCGGATCGTCGCCCGAGCCCAGCGCCGCATCCGGATTGAGCTTGGCGCCCAGCTGGACGCCGAAGTACAGCACGATCAGCACCCCGCCGACGATGCTGACGAAGAAGTACATGACCTCCAGCAGGCGCGCGGCGGCGGTGATGTAGAAGCCGGTCAGACCGTCCTGCACCCCCGCGACCAGGGCACGCCCCGGCAGCAGCGCGAACAGGCCACCGGTGATGACCGCGGACGCCTTCACCTCGACGTGCGTCAGCGTCAGCGCGATACCGATCGCGGCCGGCGGCATCGCGGCCACCGCGAACTGGTAGAACTCCGGCAGCCCGCGCCCCGCGCACAGCCACGCCAGCCGGTCACCGAGCATCGCGCCGATCATCGCCGCGAAGAACACGACCACGTCACCGCCGACGAGCAGCGAGGCGCCGCCCGCGAGCAGTCCGCTCGCCGTGGTCAGCACCCATGTGGGGTACGGGTGCCGGTTGCGGCGCATCTCCGCGAGGCGCCTGTAGGCCTCCTCCAGGGAGATGCTCGTGTCGGGGTCGCTGAGGTCGTCGACCAGGTGGAAGACGGCCGCGAGCCGCGTGTAGTCGGTGCCCCGGCGGCGTACCGTGCGCGACGCCGTCACCGGGTCGTCGACCAGGGACGGCTGGTAGGAGATCGACAGCAGGGTGAACGTGACGTTGGGCTCGCAGCGGTCCAGGCCGTAGGACCGGCAGACGGCGAACATCGCCGCCTCCACGTCCTCGGCGCCCTCACCGCCCGCCAGCAGCAGCTCCCCGATACGCAGCGTCAGGTCGAGCACGCGCGGTACGGCGGGGCCCGTCTCGTCGTCGTGCTTCTGCGACGGCTCGGGAGCGGGCCGGTCGGCCACCGGCATCCGCAGCATGGCGCGCATCCGGTCCTGCCAGGGCACGTCCGTCAGGTTCACCGCCGGGAAGCCGCTCGCCGGGGTGAAGGCGGCCGGGGCGGTCCAGGCGCTGTGCGTGCTCGGCAGGGTGAAGGCCGAGCCCTCGGCGTCCGCGGGGGCGGGGGACGGCGCCTCCAGCCCGTCGGGCAGCGAGAACTCCGAGGTCGTCTCGGACTCCGTGTCCGCCTGCGGCGCGACGGTGAGCCCCTGCGGGATCTCGAATTCGGATGTCGTCGACGACTCGCCCTCGGCCGGTGCCGCGAGCCCACTGGGCTGCCGGAAGGCACTGCGGGCCTCGTCCGTCTGCGGCTTGCGGTCCTCCGCCTCCGTCACCTCGCGACTCTCCCTGGTTCGAACACACCCTCCTGTAGCCCTCAGTATGCGCAACCAAACGCGAACGGGCCGCACGCGTGTGCGTGCGGCCCGTTACGGGAGGGGCGCCTGATCAGTGGCCGCCCTGGTCCTTGAAGCGCTTGTACGACCGCTCGATCTCGGCCTCGGCGTCGGTGCGGCCCACCCAGTCGGCGCCCTCGACGGACTTGCCGGGCTCCAGGTCCTTGTAGACCTCGAAGAAGTGCTGGATCTCCAGGCGGTCGAACTCCGACACGTGGTGGATGTCCCGCAGGTGCTCCACGCGCGGGTCGGTCGACGGCACGCACAGCAGCTTGTCGTCGCCGCCGGCCTCGTCGGTCATCCGGAACATGCCGATCGCGCGGCAGCGGATGAGGCAGCCCGGGAAGGTCGGCTCGTCCAGGATGACCAGCGCGTCCAGCGGGTCACCGTCCTCGCCGAGGGTGTTCTCGACGAAGCCGTAGTCGGTCGGGTAGGCGGTCGAGGTGAACAGTCGGCGGTCCAGGCGGATACGACCGGTCTCGTGGTCCACCTCGTACTTGTTCCGCGAACCCTTCGGGATCTCGATCGTGACGTCGAACTCCACCGGACGCTCCTCCATGATCAGCACATAGTTCTGGTGGTTAAGTGTCCCTCACGCAGGTGGGTGATCGCGAAAGGGGCTGGTGATAGTGCCAGAGCTGAGGCCATGGCGGACCGTGAGACCGCACGTGGTGCGGGCCGCGGGCGCCGTACGTCCCCGTCTGGCACGCGTCGCCCGGGCCGCCGGACCGCGGGTCGCGCGGTTCGCACGGGCCACGACGCCGCGGCTCGCCCGGATCACGAGGCCGAAGACCTGGCAGTACACCGCCGGTGCCGCCACCGCCGGGCTGGCGCTCGCCGCCGGTGTGGTGACCGCCGCCGGCCCCTGGGACTCCACGGGTCAGCGTACGGCCGAGCGGGACCGGGCCGTCGCCCTGGAGCACACGGGTGGCACAGATCACGGCCGTGGACCCGGGGCCTCCGGACCCCGCCCCGCGCCCAGCGCGGGAGCCGTACTGGCCGGCCTCGGCGGCGACTCCGCGCCCGGCGGTGTCAAGGCGGCGCCCGGAGGCACGGCCCTCGCGGACCTCCTCGGGCCCCTGCTGGAGGACGACCCCGCGCTCGGCGAGCGCCGCGCGGCGGCCGTCGTCGACCTCACCACCGGCAAACGCCTCTACGGCCTGGGCGCCGACGTCCCCCTCACCCCCGCCTCCACCACGAAGATCGCCACCGCCGTCGCCGCCCTCACCGCCCTCGGCCCCGACCACCGCCTCACCACCCGCACCGCCCTGGAGGCCGACACCGGCGAACTCGTCCTGGTCGGCGGCGGCGACCCCACCCTCACCGCGCGCAAGGACGCCCGCGGCCTCGCGAGCCTGCGCACCCTCGCCGAGAAGACCGCCGCGGCCCTGAAGAAGCGGGACGTGCGCAAGGTGACGCTGTCCTACGACACGACGCTCTACTCCGGTACGGAAATGCACCCGATCGGGGTCAACGAGAACCTCGCCCGCGTCACCGCGCTGATGGCCGACGAGGCCCGCACCGACGACTCCGCCAGCGGCCCCGCCCCGCGCGCTGAAGACCCGGCCGCCGACGCCGCCCGCACCTTCGCCGGCTTCCTCGAGCAGCACGGCATCACCGCCTCGGCCCCCGGCCCCTCCAAGGCCACCAACCGCGCCGACACCCTCGCCAAGGTCTCCTCGCCCCCGCTGTCGGCCCTGGTCGAGCGGATGCTGACCAACAGCGACAACGACCTCGCCGAGGCCCTGGCCCGCCACACCGCCCTGGCGACCGGCAAGCCCGCCGACTTCGACGGGGCGGGCGCGGCCGTCGCGGCCCGGCTGAAGCAGCTCGGCCTTCCGGTGCGCGGCGCACGGTTCCACGACGGAAGCGGCCTGGACCGCGAGGACCTCGTCTCCGCCGAACTGCTCACCGCCCTGCTGGCCAAGGCGGCCGACCCGGCCGGGCCGCAGCTGCGCACGGTGCTCACCGGCCTCCCGGTCGGCGGCTTCACCGGCACGCTGACCAGCCGTTACACGGACGGAGCAGCCGGCCTCGTACGCGCCAAGACGGGCACCCTGACGGGCGTGAACACCCTCGCCGGCACGGTGGTCACCACCGACGGCCGCCTCCTGGGCTTCGCCTTCCTGGCCTCCGCGACGACGGACGCGTGGGCGGCCCAGGCGGCCCTGGACCGGGCGGCGACGAGCCTCGCGTCCTGCGGCTGCGCATAGCCCCGACGGCGCCGACGGCGCCCGCACAGCCTGCCCCAAGCGGCAGCGCTCCCGTACCGTTGACGCATGACGAGCATCGGCGCAAATTCCGGCATGGTCGACTGGAACCTCGCGGTGGCGACCGCGACCCGGCTCGTACGGCCGGGCCCCGAGGTGAGCCGCGACGAGGCCAGGGCCGTCGTCGCGGAGCTCCGCCGCCATGCCAAGGTCTCGGAGGAACACGTCCGGGCCTTCACCCGTATGGCCACCGACGAGATCCACGACACCCCCGTCCTCGTCGTCGACCGCCCGGGATGGGTCCGGGCGAACGTCGCCGGATTCCGGGAGATCCTCAAGCCCCTGCTGGAGAAGATGCAGGAGCGACGCGGCGGCGGCGCGGGCAACGCGGTCCTCGGCGCCGTCGGCGGCAAGGTCACCGGCGTGGAGCTGGGCATGCTGCTGTCGTTCCTGTCCTCCCGCGTCCTCGGCCAGTACGAGACGTTCGCCCCGGCCAGTCGCGAACTGCCCGCGGGCGCGAACGGCGGCGGCCGGCTGCTGCTGGTCGCACCGAACATCGTGCACGTCGAACGGGAACTCGACGTCGAACCACACGACTTCCGCCTGTGGGTGACCCTGCACGAGGAGACCCACCGCACGCAGTTCACCGCCGTGCCCTGGCTGCGCGACCACCTCGAGGGCGAAATCCAGTCGTTCCTCGCGGAGACCGACGTCGACCCCATGACCGTCCTCGAGCGGGTCCGCGAGGCCGCCCAGACCCTCGCCGGGGGCCGCCCCGAGGCGGAGGAGGACGACGGCGGCCGGTCGCTGGTGGAGCTGGTGCAGACCCCGGCCCAACGGGAGGTTCTCGGCCGCCTCACCGCCGTGATGTCCCTCCTGGAGGGGCACGCCGACTTCGTGATGGACGGGGTGGGCCCGGAGGTCGTGCCGAGCGTGGGGGAGATCCGCGAGAAGTTCCAGCAGCGCCGCGCCAAGGGCGCCTCCCGCCTCGACATGGCGCTGCGCAAGCTGCTCGGCCTGGACGCCAAGCTCCGCCAGTACCGGGACGGCGAACGCTTCGTGCGCGCCGTCGTCGAGGAGTGCGGCATGGACGGCTTCAACCGTGTCTGGACCTCGCCCAACACCCTCCCCACCAAGTCGGAGATCGCCAAACCGGCGGACTGGATCGCGCGGGTGCACCGCAAGCCGGAGTCGTGAGCCCCGCGGGCGGGGCGTGAACGATTCCGGCCGACGGCAGGCGAACGACCCTCCAATCACCCGTCCGAGGGACCGTGAGCCTTCGACAGGCGTGCGATGCTCGGGGAACGGCCCGTTTCTGTCACCATCTACACACTCTGCGTGACCGAACCTCGGGCTCATCCCCGAAAACTTCATGAAGGGCACCGGACATGGGTCCCCATCCTGCGGTCGCGGCGATACGCCTGGCGGTCCGCCGCGTCCTCCACGACGTCCTCTCCGAAATCACCGAACCGAGCACCACGGCCGGCGTCCCCGCCGCGACGGCCGCCGAACGAACGCCCGGGCGACCGCCGTCACCGCTCGTGCTCGTGGCGTGCTCGGGCGGCGCCGACTCGATGGCGCTCGCCTCCGCCCTCGCCTTCGAGGCCCCCCGCCTCGGCATCCGGGCCGGCGGCGTCACCGTCGACCACGGCCTGCAGAACGGCTCGGACCTGCGCGCCGAAGACGTCGTCCTGCGCCTGCGCGAACTCGGCCTGGACCCCGTCGAGGCCACCGCCGTGAGCGTCGGCCGCGCGGGAGGTCCCGAAGCCGCCGCCCGCGACGCACGCTACGCCGCCCTGGACGCCGCCGCCGCCCGCCACGGGGCCGCCGCCGTCCTGCTCGGCCACACCCGCGACGACCAGGCCGAGACCGTCCTGCTGGGCCTCGCCCGCGGCTCCGGCATCCGCTCCCTGTCGGGCATGGCCGCGGTCTCGGGGGCCGACGGCCGTTACCGGCGCCCCTTCCTCCAGGTCGACCGGCAGACCGCCCGCAAGGCCTGCATGGTCCAGTCCCTCCCCGTCTGGGACGACCCGCACAACGCCGACCCCGCCTACACCCGTTCCCGGCTGCGCCACGAGGGCCTGCCCGCCCTGGAGAAGGCCCTCGGCAAGGGCGTCGTCGAGGCCCTCGCCCGTACGGCCCAACTCTCCCGGGACGACGCCGACGCCCTCGACACCTGGGCCCGCCAGGCCGAGGCCGCCGTCCGCGACGCCACCGGCGTACTGGAGTGCGCCAAGCTCTACGCCCTGCCGCCCGCCGTACGCCGCCGGATCCTGCGCCGCGCCGCCATCGAGGCCGGTGCCCCCGCCGGCGCGCTGTTCGCCCGTCACATCGAGGAAGTCGACCGGCTGATCACCGGCTGGCGCGGCCAGGGGGCCATCAACCTCCCCGGCAAAGTCGTCGCCCAGCGGCAGGGTGGCAGACTGGTGATTCGGCAAGGCTGAATCCGGCCGGTGGGACGACCGAAAGTGATGCGGGTGGACGCGAACGACATGGGTGCCGACCTCGAGAAGGTACTCATCACCAAGGAAGAGATCGACGCGAAGCTGGCAGAGCTGGCCGCGAAGATCGACGCGGAGTACGCGGGCAAGGACCTGCTCATCGTCGGCGTCCTCAAGGGCGCGGTGATGGTCATGGCCGACCTCGCCCGGTCGCTGTCCACCCCCGTCACGATGGACTGGATGGCGGTGTCCTCGTACGGCGCGGGCACCCAGTCCTCCGGCGTGGTGCGGATCCTCAAGGACCTCGACACCGACATCAAGGGTAGGCACGTCCTGATCGTCGAGGACATCATCGACTCCGGACTGACCCTGTCCTGGCTGATCTCCAACCTCGGCTCGCGGGAGCCGGCCTCCCTCAAGGTGTGCACGCTGCTGCGCAAGCCCGACGCCGCGAAGGTCGCCATCGACGTGGAGTGGGTCGGCTTCGACATTCCCAACGAGTTCGTCGTCGGCTACGGCCTCGACTACGCCGAGAAATACCGCAACCTCCCGTTCGTCGGTACGCTCGCGCCCCACGTGTACGGCGGCTGACGCGGCGCTGTAACGGGCTTCACGGCGTTTCGGCGGGCGGACCGGGAACCCCGGAGGCCCTCGCGCCGTTGGAGCATGCAGACGGGACGCCAGCCCTCCCGTGCGGCTGACGGCCGCCGCGCTGGGGTACCGTCAGAAGAACTGTCTTATCAAACTCACTATGGCAGGAGGGACGGGGCGACACCGCTCCGTGTGGATGGACGTGAAGCGATACTTCCGTGGGCCAATCATGTGGATCGTGCTGGCCGTCCTTGCCGTGGTCGTGTTGATGCAGGTCGTGGGCTCGTCCGGTGGCTACAAGACGGTGGACACCGGCCAGGTCGTCCAGGCGATCAACGACAACAAGGTCGAGTCGGCCAAGCTGACCACCGGCGACGAGCAGACCATCAAGGTCCAGCTCAAGGACGGCACAAAGGTCGAGGACAGCTCGAAGATCCAGGCGAGCTACATCGGCGACCAGGGTGTGACCCTCGCCAACACACTGCAGAACAAGTACCAGGACAAGCAGATCCCCGACGGCTACACGGTGTCGCCGTCGAAGCAGAACCCCTTCGTGGGCATCCTGCTCTCCCTGCTCCCGTTCGTCCTGATCGTCGTCGTCTTCCTGTTCCTGATGAATCAGATGCAGGGCGGCGGCTCCCGGGTCATGAACTTCGGGAAGTCCAAGGCCAAGCTCATCACCAAGGACACCCCCAAGACGACGTTCTCCGACGTCGCCGGTTCCGACGAGGCCGTCGAGGAGCTCCACGAGATCAAGGAGTTCCTCCAGGAGCCGGCCAAGTTCCAGGCCGTCGGCGCCAAGATTCCCAAGGGCGTGCTGCTGTACGGCCCGCCCGGCACCGGCAAGACCCTGCTCGCGCGTGCTGTCGCGGGCGAGGCGGGCGTGCCGTTCTACTCGATCTCGGGTTCCGACTTCGTCGAGATGTTCGTCGGTGTCGGTGCCTCCCGAGTGCGCGACCTGTTCGAGCAGGCCAAGGCGAACGCCCCGGCCATCGTCTTCGTCGACGAGATCGACGCGGTCGGCCGCCACCGCGGCGCCGGCCTCGGCGGCGGTCACGACGAGCGCGAGCAGACCCTGAACCAGCTGCTCGTCGAGATGGACGGCTTCGACGTCAAGGGCGGCGTGATCCTCATCGCCGCGACGAACCGGCCCGACATCCTCGACCCGGCGCTGCTGCGCCCCGGCCGCTTCGACCGCCAGATCGCCGTCGACCGCCCGGACATGCAGGGCCGTCTGGAGATCCTCAAGGTCCACCAGAAGGGCAAGCCGGTCGCCCCCGACGTCGACCTGTCGGCCGTCGCCCGCCGTACGCCCGGCATGACCGGCGCCGACCTGGCCAACGTGCTGAACGAGGCCGCCCTGCTGACGGCCCGCAGCAACCAGAAGCTGGTCGACAACCACATGCTGGACGAGGCGATCGACCGTGTGGTCGCGGGCCCGCAGAAGCGGACCCGGATCATGTCGGACAAGGAGAAGAAGATCACCGCGTACCACGAGGGCGGACACGCCCTGGTCGCGGCGGCCTCACCGAACTCCGACCCGGTCCACAAGATCACCATCCTGTCCAGAGGCCGGGCCCTCGGCTACACGATGGTGCTCCCGGACGAGGACAAGTACTCGACCACGCGCAACGAGATGCTCGACCAGCTCGCCTACATGCTGGGCGGCCGCGCGGCCGAGGAACTGGTCTTCCACGACCCGACGACGGGCGCCGCCAACGACATCGAGAAGGCCACCGGCCTCGCTCGTGCGATGGTCACGCAGTACGGCATGACCGAGCGCCTCGGCGCGATCAAGTTCGGCGGCGACAACAGCGAGCCCTTCCTCGGGCGTGAGATGGGTCACCAGCGCGACTACTCGGAAGAGGTCGCCGCGCTGGTCGACGAAGAGGTCAAGAAGCTCATCGAGACGGCGCACAACGAGGCCTGGGAGATCCTGGTCGAGAACCGCGACGTCCTCGACAACCTCGTTCTCGCGCTGCTGGAGAAGGAGACGCTGGGCAAGGAGGAGATCGCCGAGGTCTTCGCCCAGATCGTCAAGCGCCCGGCCCGGCCCGCCTGGACCGGTTCCTCCCGCCGTACGCCCTCGACCCGGCCGCCGGTGCTCTCCCCCAAGGAGCTCGCACTGACGAACGGAGCGAACGGCGCGACGGCGGCGATCTCCACCGCCAAGAGCACCACGGTGGAGCCCGCCCCGGCACCGGAGCGAGCCCCGGAGGACCGCCCGGAGAGCTGACCCGGCCCTCCCGGCGGCCCCACCAGGCCCGGAATGTATGCCGCACCCCCCAGGTTTTAGCCTTGGGGGGTGCGGCATTTCCGTATGCCGACCGCAGGACGGATCAGGAACGAGGCATCACATGACCGACCCCGTGACGTTGGACGGCGAGGGCCAGATCGGCGAGTTCGACGAGAAGCGGGCCGAGAACGCCGTACGCGAGCTGCTCATCGCGGTCGGCGAGGACCCGGACCGCGAGGGTCTGAGGGAGACTCCGGCGCGCGTGGCGCGGGCGTACAAGGAGATATTCGCCGGCCTGTGGCAGCAGCCGGAGGACGTGCTGACGACCACGTTCGACCTCGGACACGACGAGATGGTCCTGGTGAAGGACATCGAAGTGTTCTCGACCTGCGAGCACCATCTGGTGCCCTTCCGGGGTGTGGCGCACGTCGGCTACATCCCGTCCGCCAACGGCAAGATCACCGGTCTGTCCAAGCTCGCCCGTCTCGTGGACGTCTACGCGCGCCGCCCCCAGGTGCAGGAACGTCTCACCACGCAGATCGCGGACTCCCTGATGGAGATCCTCGAGCCGCGCGGGGTGATCGTCGTGGTCGAGTGCGAGCACATGTGCATGTCGATGCGGGGCATCCGCAAGCCCGGCGCGAAGACCCTCACCTCGGCCGTGCGCGGTCAGCTGCGCGACGTCGCCACCCGCAACGAGGCGATGAGCCTGATCATGGCGCGCTGAGGGCGGCCGCGCTTCAGGTCGCCGACGCGGTGCCCGGGTGGTCGTCGTCCTCGTCCTCCGGGAGTTTGCAGACCCGCTCCATGAAGACGGCGGCCGCTATCACGGCGATGCCCGCCACGACCGAGAAGCCGGCGTAGATGGCCTGGTCGCGGCGGGCGGGGATGTCGAGGTACTCCAGCAGGAAGACGCCCGTGCCGCCGTACATCCCGGCGACGAGGGCGGCCACCAGAGCGCTGGCCTGCCCGAAGACGACCGCGCGGGCCGCCATCATCGGGTCCACGCCCTTGGCGCCCTGGACGCGCTCCCGCTGGGCCTTCAGGCGGGCGCGGATCGAGAGGGCCGTGGCCAGCAGGATCACGGCGATCAGGGCGAGGACGACGGGCGCGGCCAGCGGGACGCTCGGGAGGGTCCCGACCGAGTTCCACAGGCGGGCGCCGGCCCAGGACAGGATCCCGGCGACGACGAACACGCCGGCCAGCACCCTGATGCGCAGCTCTTTCACGGTGTCCCGGTGTCCCTTCGGTTCCCCTGCGTGGTCGTCCTGACCTCGTCGACCTTAACGACTACTCGGGCAGCCGGAGTTCCAGGTCGGCGCGGGGCGCGACACCGGCGCGGGTGACGGACTCCAGGAGGTCGGCGACAGAGCCCTGCCCGGGCAGGGCGGCCTCGGGGTCCACGTCGAGCCAGGGGGCGAGCACGAAGGCGCGCTCGTGGGCCCGCGGGTGGGGGAGGGTGAGCTGCGGGTCGTCGGAGACGACCTCGGCGTAGGCGACGATGTCGACGTCCAGGGTGCGCGGGCCCCAGTGCTCGTCGCGGACGCGGTGGAAGGCCTCCTCGACCGCGTGCGCGCGCTCCAGCAGGGACGACGGGGGCAGGGTGGTCTTCACGACCACGACCGCGTTGAAGTACGACGGCTGGCTGCCGGGGTCGACGCCCCACGGCTCCGTCTCGTACACCGGAGAGACCCCTTTGACGCGTACGCCCGGGGTGTCCTCCAGGGCGTCGATGGCTCCCTGGAGGGTCTCCAGCCGGTTGCCGAGGTTGGCGCCGAGGGCGATCACGGCGCGCTTGGGGTTGGACAGGGTGGTGTCCGCGGCGTCGACCTGCTCGATGACGGAGGCGGGCACGGGCTGTACGGTCGGGTCGCTGGGACCGCCTGCGAAGGGGGCGCTCATACACGGCTCCGGATGATGGTGACGGTCACGTCGTCGAAGGGCACGGTGATCGGCGCGTCCGGCTTGTGGACGCAGACCTCGACCTCCTCGACCCCTTCGTGCTTCAGACAGACCTGGGCGATGTGCTCGGCCAGCGTCTCGACGAGGTTCACCGGCTCGCCCTCCACGACGGCCACGACCTCTTCGGCCACGATGCCGTAGTGCACGGTCTTCGCCAGGTCGTCGTCGGCCGCGGCCGGTCGGGTGTCCAGGCCAAGGACGATGTCCACGAGGAAGGTCTGGCCGTCCTCGCGTTCCCTGGGGAACACACCGTGGTGCCCGCGGGCCTTCAGGCCGCGCAGCGCGACACGATCCACGCGAATCACTCCTGCAGTCGTCGGTCTCGGCCGGTCGCACCACGTGCGGGCGGTACGGCGGCCCCAGTCGAATCTACCCGCGGGCACCGACAGTGCCGGGCCGCGGGGGGTGTGGAGCCGGACGGGGACCGGCAGGTTTCACCGTGCGTTTCCCCTGGCGGCCCCGGTGGATCACGGGTTGGTAGCCGCATTTACCCGCCGGTCCGTGATTCCAACCACTTCTTGGTACGCCGGGTCAGTCAGGTGTGTCCTCGACGTCCCCGTCGTCGGTGTCGTCGGTCTCCGCCAGTACGGGGGAGGCGTGGTGGGACCAGAGCTTCCAGCCCGCGGGCGTGCGCCGGAACGTGTTGGTGGCGACCACGAGCTGGCCGACGAGCGGGCCCAGCTCCTCGTCGCCGTCGGGGGCGGGGCCGCCGCTGAGGATGTTCTCGGTGCAGGTGACCAGGGCGGTGTCGCCGGTGACGGAGACGTGCACGTCGGTGAGGAAGAACTGGATGTAGTCGGTGTTCGCCATGATCAGCGCGTAGGACCGCAGGACCTCGCCGCGACCGGTGAGGACCGGCCAGCCGGGGTGCACGCAGGAGACCACGCCGGTGTCGGCCGGGTCGTGGTACGACTCGTCGACGCCCAGGTCGGACGGGGTGAGCCAGAACGCGGAGACCTTCTCGAAATCGCCCTCCTCCAGCGCCTCGTAGAAGGCGGTGTTGGCGGCCTCGACCTGCTCGACGTCGAGGTGCGGCGCGTTCACCGGGCTCCTTCGACGGCGCGGGCGACCCGTACGGCGTCGGCCGTGGCGCGCACCTCGTGCACGCGTACCGCCCACGCGCCGGCGTGCGCCGCGAGCGCGGAGACCGCGGCGGTGGCCGCGTCGCGCTCGCGCGCGGGGGGCGGGGAGGCCCCCGGGCCGGCCAGGACCCGGCCGAGGAAGCGTTTGCGGGAGGCGGCGACCAGGAGGGGGTGGCCGAGGCCCAGCAGACGGTCGAGGTGGGCGAGGAGGACGAGGTCGTGCTCGGCGTCCTTGGAGAAGCCGAGGCCGGGGTCGACGACCACGCGGTCGGGTGCGATGCCGCCCTCCAGAACCGTCTCCACGCGCGCGTGCAGTTCGTCGGCCACCTCGGTGACGACGTCGTCGTAGACGCCCCTGACGTTGCCGCCCTCCAGGAGGCCGCGCCAGTGCATGACGACGAAGGGGGCGCCGGTGTCGGCGACGACCGGGATCATCCGGGGGTCGGCGAGGCCGCCGCTGACGTCGTTGACGAGGGCGGCGCCGGCGGCGAGGGCCTGCTCGGCGACGGAGGCGCGCATGGTGTCGACGGAGACCGTGACGCCCTCGGAGGCCAGGCCGCGCACGACCGGGACCACGCGCCTGAGCTCCTCGTCCTCGTCGACGCGGGTCGCACCCGGGCGGGTGGACTCGCCGCCGACGTCCACCAGGTCGGCGCCCTCGGCGACCAGGTCGAGGCCGTGCTTGATGGCGGCCGTGGTGTCGAAGAAGCGGCCGCCGTCGGAGAACGAGTCGGGGGTCACGTTGACCACCCCCATGACCGCGCAGCGGTCCCATGCGGTCAGTCCCGCGAGGTGGCGGCGGCGGCCGGTCTGCTTGCTCATGTGTTCAGCGTAGGCCCAGTGGGCGGGACACCTGCGGCGACCGGTGCGGGTCGGGCGACCGGGACCCGCCGGACCGTGCACGGCCTCACCCCCCTCTCCCCGCCCGCCCGGCCCCGCTCCGGACCCTCACGCCGCCCGCTCGGTCACCCCGTGCCCGCAGGGCCGCCGCACGGGTGCCCGGCGGCGCAGGAACCGCGGCAGCGGCACCGCGAGGGTGACGAACCCCTCGGCCTGCATCGCGGCGAAGCCGATGCGGGGGAGGTCGGCCGAGGCGCGGTAGACGACGAAGCGCGGCTCCCACCGGGGACGGAACTTGGCGTTGAACTTGTACAGGGACTCGATCTGGAACCACCGGGAGAGGAAGACCAGGAGTCCGCGCCAGACGCGGAGGACCGGGCCCGCGCCGATCTTCTCGCCGCGCGCCAGCGCCGCGCGGAACATGGCGAAGTTCAGCGAGATGCGCGCGATGCCCAGCTTCGGGGCGGCCTGGAGCGCGGCCACGATCAGGAGTTCGTTCATGCCGGGGTCGGCCGCGCGGTCGCGGCGCATGAGGTCCAGGGACACCCCGTCCGTGCCCCACGGCACGAAGTGCAGGATCGCCTTGAGGTCGCCGTACTCGCCCGGCTCGTCGTCCTGCTTGTGTGCCGTCGCGATCAGGCAGTCCCCGTCGGCGGGGTCGCCGACGCGGCCCAGGGCCATGGAGAAGCCGCGCTCGGTGTCGGTGCCGCGCCACGCGTCGGCGGCGCGGCGGACGCGGTCCAGTTCGGCGTCGGAGAGGTCAGCCACGCGTCGTACCCGGGTCTCGTAACCGGCGCGCTCGATGCGCTTGACCATCTGGCGCACATTGCGCATCGCGCGGCCGGCCAGGGAGAAATCCGCGACGTCCACCACCGCCTCGTCGCCCAGTTCGAGGGCGTCGAGCCCGGTCTCGCGGGTCCACACCTCGCCGCCGGTCTCGGAGCAGCCCATGACGGCCGGGGTCCAGGAGTGGGCGTGGGCCTCGTCCATGAAGCGTTCGATGGCGCCCGGCCAGGCCTCGACGTCGCCGATCGGGTCGCCGCTGGCCAGCATCACGCCGGAGACCACGCGGTAGGTGACCGCCGCCTTGCCGCTGGGGGAGAAGACGACGGCCTTGTCGCGGCGCAGCGCGAAGTGGCCGAGGGAGTCCCGGCCGCCGTGTCTGGCCAGCAGGGCGCGCAGCCGCGTCTCGTCGTCCTCGGTGAGGCGCGCGGCCGGGTGTTCGGGGCGGAAGGCCAGGTAGACGGTGGTGATGGCGGTCAGCAGGCCGAGCGCGCCCAGGGAGAAGGCGACCGTCCAGGAGGTGGTGCCCCGGTAGTCGACCGGGCCCTCCACGCCGAACAGGCCGTAGAGGACGTGGGTGATGCGGTCGGCCAGGCTCGGGTCGCCGAGCATGCGGTGCGGGTGGGCGTTGACGACCAGCAGGCCGAGCAGGACGGAACCGGCGCTCATGAGGACGAGGTTGGCCAGGGCCCGCCAGCGGCTGCGCGGGTCGGGCAGGGCCGCGAACTGGTCGCGGTGGCGCAGCAGCGGTGCGAGCAGGACGAGGGTGAGCAGCACGCCGAGGAGCGAGTGGCGGTAGCTGAACTGTGCGACGGCGCCCACCGGGAGGAGGGCCACCGCCGCCCGCCACGCCCGGCGCTTGCGGCGCCTGAGGCCGTGCGCGAGCAGCAGGAGCAGGACGCCGGCGCTGAGCGAGAGGGCCGCGGCGAACGGGCCGAACGCGCCCGGCAGCACCTCGGCGAGGGCGTGCATACGGCTGTGCCTGAAGCGCGGGAAGACGCCTGCGGCGATGTCCAGCAGGCCGACGAGCGCGCAGGCGCGGCCGACGAGGAGCGGCACGTTCGCCGGGCGGGGGCCGCGCAGCACGCGACGCACGCTGGTGGGCCTCGTCGGAACCGCACCCGACATTTCCTCATCTGTCCTGACAGACATCGCACCTGTAGTTCCGCGAGAGATCCGAGAGATCGTGGATCCGGGCCCGTTTCGGGCATCCGGCGACATTGCGCCCTCTAGGACGGTGTCTTGGGGGGACAGGTTCACTCCCCTTGATCGAAAAGCCCGGAAGGGCGGTCCGGGCGGAGGGTCCGCACGGATGCGTGGAAGAGCGCGGGCGGTAGCAAGGCATGGGTCTGACGAGCGACAAGGTGCTGGCAGTGGCGGTACTGGCCGGCGTGCTGCTGTTCGCCTGCACGGTGTGGCTGTGGCCGCGGCTGGCGCGGCCGAGTGTGCGGGCGGTACTCGGGCGGGTGGGCCTGCTGTTCGCGACCCAGCTGGCCCTCTTCGCGGCGGTGGGGCTGGTCGCCAACCAGTCCTTCGGGTTCTACGGCAGCTGGGCCGACCTGTTCGGCCGGGAGGACGGCCAGGGGATCGTCGTCGACCACTCCGCCGGTGACGCCGGTGTCATCGGTGACACCGGCGCGCCGCTGCGGGTCGTCGGCGACCGGCGGGTGACCCGGGCGGGCTCGACGCGGCCCGAAGTCGCGGGGCGGGTCGAGGAGATACGGGTCGTCGGCCGTACGACGCGGATCGCGGCGCCCGCGTACGTGTATCTGCCGCCGGAGTACTTCCAGGCGCGAAACCGGGGCCGTACGTTTCCCGCGGCGGTGGTGCTGACCGGTTATCCGGGCACCGCCGAGGCGTTGGTGGACAAGCTCCGCTATCCGCGTACGGCGCTGGAGCTGGCGAAGTCCGGCCGGATGCGGCCGATGATCCTGGTGATGCTGCGGCCCACGGTGGCGCCGCCGCGCGACACGGAGTGCGTGGACGTGCCGGGCGGGCCGCAGACGGAGTCGTTCTTCGCGAAGGATCTTCCCGAGGCCGTCACGGCTCATTACCGGGTGGACCGGGGGCCGGGAAGCTGGGGCGTCGTCGGCAACTCGACCGGGGGCTACTGCGCGCTGAAACTCGCCGCGCACCATCCGGAGGTGTACGCCGCCGGGGCGGGGCTGTCCGCGTACTACGACGCGCCGAGCGACCCCACCACGGGCGACCTCTTCCAGGGCGACACGGCGCGCAGGAACCGGGCCGACCTGCGGTGGTATCTCGAGAACACGCCCGCGCCGGACACTTCACTGCTCGTCACCAGCAGCAAGGTGGGCGAGACGAACTACAAGGACACGCTGAAGTTCATTGAGCTGGTGAAGGACAAGAAGCCGACGCGGATCTCGTCGATCATCCTGGAAAGCGGCGGGCACAACTTCAATACCTGGCGGCGTGAGATTCCCGCGACGCTGCGGTGGCTGGGCGAGCGGCTGGGCGGACGACAGAAATGATCATGGATTAATTCACCCGTCGTCGGGCTTGTGGATTCCTGATCCCGTGTGAACGCGTCGGAGATGGCGGTGTTTTTACGGGGCGGGGCGCCAAGATTCGCCTACGCGCGGTAAGTTTCTGGCCATGCCACGTGGACGTCACCGCCATTCCCCGCCTCTGCACAGGCTGCTTCCTCCGTCGGCGATCGCAGGCGTCTCCGTCGTCTGCGCCCTCGGCCCCTGGGTGTTCAGCGAGACCACGATCCTTCGCGTGCTGGCCGCGGCCGCCGCGGTGACGGCCGTCGTCGGCGCGGTCGTCATGCGGCACTGGGACGCCCAGGCGGGCAGGCGCGTCGCCGACCTCACGCGCGCGCGGGCCAGTGACGAGTGGCGTTTCGAGGAACGGGTCGCCGAACTGGAGTCCGACCTGGAGGAGTCGCGCGAGCTGCGGCAGAAGCTGGAGCACCGGCTGCGGGCCAAGCGCACCGAGCTGGCGGGCCTGCGCAACGAGCACGCCTCGCTGCTGCGGCGCTACGCCACGGCGGAGACCGAGCGCGCCAGTGCGCTGGAGGGCCGCCGCCTGCTCGAGATAGAGGCCGCGCCGCAGGCGCCCGCGCTGCCGGCGGCTCGACCGGCCCCGGAGCAGGACTCGGAGGCCGAGGACGGCATCCCGGCCGCCGAGGACGCCCACGAGGACACCAACGGCGAGACGAACGACGAGACGAGCGAGGCGACGGACGAGGTGGCGGGCGAGGAGAGCGGGGACGCCGAAGAGGCTCCCGCGGTCTTCTCGCCCGAGGGGTCCCGGCTGTTCCTGCGCGCGAACGCGGCGCTGGCACGCTTCGACGAGGACAAGCCCGCCGGCCCGGACGGTGACGACCGGGACGACGCCCGCGACGCCTCCGACGACGGTGACGACGACGCCCGCGACGCCTCCGACGACGGTCACGACGACGGAGACGACGGAGACGGTGGGGACGGCGGCGGCAAGGGCGGCGGCGGTGAGAGCGCGGCCGAGGCCGAGGCGGCGCAGGAGGACGAGGCGCAGGGGCAGCCCGAGGCGGCCGACGGACACGAGCGCACCGCCGCCGCCTCCCCGACGACGCAGTCCGGCGAGCGGCCCGCGCAGCCCACCCAGACCCACCAGCCGACCCGGCGGACCGACGGGCACTTCACGGTGCCGACCGCGGTGGCCGTCGTACCGGCGGCTCCGGCGCGGCGTCAGCCGGCGGAGGGCGGCTTCGACTTCTTCGGCACGAAGGCCCCCGGGGACGCGGCGGACGGGGCGGTCTCGTCCGACGCCCTGGAGACCGTCCAGAACGAGGACCTCGCCGACGTGGTCGGCCAGGAGGCGCTCGCCCTGCACAAGGCGGAGGCCGAGGCCTCCTTCAAGCCGGCCGGCGAGGAGTCCCGGGGGGTGGGCCAGGTCATCGACCTGACGGCCCACGACGAGACCGAGCAGATCGACGTACAGGGGCTGCGCAGCGCGGTGTCCTGACCGCGGTCGGCGGGGTCGGCGGGGTCGGCAGGGGGGCGGGGGCGGCGGGGTCCGTCTCAGGCCATCCACCGGTCCGGCAGCGCGTCCCGGCGCCCGGTCCGGGACCGTTCCGCCTGGCTCCGCAGCAGCTCCGCCGCCTCGTCGGCGTCCCGCAGCCGCGCGGTCACGGTCTTGTTCGCGCCCGTGTCCACCCGTACGTCGGCCAGCCGCAGGGCCCGCCGCCAGGGCCCCTGGGTCAGGCGGACGCTCTGGACCTTGGCATGTGGCACGAGTGCCAGGCTGCGGCGCAGCAGTCCGTACCGGGCGGCGAAGACCGTGTCGGTGACGGCGAGTCCGTAGCCCCGCCACCACAGCGGCCTGCACCGCGCCGCCCGCCGGGGCGGGCGCGACAGCACCGGACCCGCGGGCACGCTCACTCCGGGCAGCACGCGTGCGACGACCGACTCGGCGATCTCGCGCGGGGCGACCGGCAGCAGTACGGAGTTCGACGATCCGGCCACGTCCAGCTCCACCCGCACCCAGCCGCGGCGCCGCCACAGCAGCGGCTCCACGATCCGCACGGTCTGCACCCGGCCGGGCGGCACCGTCTCGTGGGTGCGGTCCAGCAGTCCGTGGTCGATGCGGAGCCCGTCCTGGGACTCGGCGACCGTCCAGTCGTACTCCCCGACGAACCGGCCCGCGCTGCTCGCGCCCGCGGCACCCACCAGCGGCAAGGCGGTCGCCAGCACCGTCCACAGGTTGTGGGTGGCCAGCCACAGCAGCGTCGGTACGACGGCGGCGGCCAGCAGAGTGCCCCAGGTCGCGCCGGTCAGCAGCAGCGAGACGGCGAGGACGCCGGGCGGCACCCGCAGCAGCTGCCGGGCGGGGGCCTCGCCGACCTCCTGCGCGGTCTCGGGCGCGAAACCGGCCGCCCGCGCGAGCAGCTCGGCCCGCAGCGCACGCGCCTCGTCGGCGCCCAGGAAGGCCAGTTCGTCCTTCTTGCCGGTGCCTATGACGTCGAGTTTGAGTTTGGCGACCCCCGCGACACGGGCCAGCAGGGGCTGGGTGACGTCGATGGCCTGGATGCGTTCGAGGCGGATGTGCGCGGTGCGCCGGAAGAGCAGCCCGGTACGGATGCGCAGCTCGGTGTCGGTCACCGCGAAGTGGGTGAACCACCAGGTCAGGAAGCCGTACAGGGCGGCGGCCGGGATCAGCACGGCGAGGCCGATCAGCAGGTGGGTCGTGGTCAGCCGGGTCAGCTGGCGCTGGGCCTGGTCCGGATCGTGCACGGCCCACCCGACGAGCACGGCGACCGGCGCCCACGCCCGCCGCAGGGGCGTGACGGGATGCAGCCGCCGCTCGACGACGCCGTCCGGGAGCGGGGGCGTGCGGTTCTTCGCCTCTCTCGTACCGCCCTCGGCCCCGGGCCCGGTCACAGCCCCGCCGATCGGGCCTCGCCCAGTTCGGTGAGGCGGTCGCGCAGGCGCTCCGCCTCGGCCGGGACGAGACCGGGGATGGTCGCGTCGGTCGCGGCGGCGGCCGTGTGCAGTTGCACGCTGGCCAGGCCGAAGTGCCGCTCGACCGGTCCGGAGGTCACCTCGACCAGCTGCATCCGCCCGTACGGGACGACGGTCTCCTCCCGCCACAGCACACCCCGGCTGATCAGCAGGTCGTCGGCGCGCTCGGCGTACCGCCAGGAGCGCCAGTTGCGCCCCAGCATCACCCAGCCCCAGGCCAGCAGGGCCAGCGGCAGCGCCGCCAGGGCGGCCCAGAAGGGGCCCAGGAACAGTCCGGGCAGCAGGCCCGCGGCGAGCGTCAGCAGCCCCAGCCACACCACCAGCAACAGCCGCCGCAGGTGGAGCAGTCCCGGCGGCAGGCCGGTCCACACCGGCTCGCCCGGTGCCGCCTTCGTCGCCCCCGCCGTGCCCGGGTCGTCCGGGCTCCCCGTCTCCATGCGCCCAGCGTACGTAGGGGAGACTGTGTTCATGACTCCTACGACGGAGACCACGGTCGGCATCGGCGGTGCCGCGGAGAGCACCGACATGGTGCTCAACATCGGACCCCAGCACCCGTCCACGCACGGCGTGCTGCGCCTCAAGCTGGTCCTGGACGGCGAGCGCATCACGAGTGCGGAGCCCGTGATCGGCTACATGCACCGCGGCGCGGAGAAGCTGTTCGAGGCCCGTGACTACCGTCAGATCATCATGCTCGCCAACCGCCACGACTGGCTGTCGGCGTTCTCCAACGAGCTGGGTGTCGTCCTCGCCGTCGAGCGGATGCTCGGCATGGAGGTCCCCACGCGCGCGGTGTGGACGCGCACGCTCCTCGCGGAGCTGAACCGCGTGCTCAACCACCTGATGTTCCTGGGCTCGTACCCGCTGGAGCTGGGCGGCATCACCCCGGTCTTCTACGCCTTCCGGGAGCGGGAGGTCCTCCAGAACGTCATGGAGGAGGTGTCCGGGGGGCGCATGCACTACATGTTCAACCGCGTCGGCGGCCTCAAGGAGGACCTGCCGGCGGGCTGGACCACCCGCGCGCGTGCCGCCGTCGCCGCCGTGCGCTCGCGCATGGACGTCTTCGACGACCTGGTGCTCGGCAACGAGATCTTCCGGGGGCGTACGCGGGGCGTGGGCGCCCTCGCCGCCGAGGCCGTGCACGCCTACGGTGTCAGCGGCCCGATCGCGCGCGCCTCCGGCGTCGACTTCGACCTGCGCCGCGACGAGCCCTACCTCGCCTACGGCGAACTCCAGGACACCCTGAAGGTCGTCACCCGGACCGAGGGCGACTGCCTGGCCCGCTTCGAGGTCCTCCTGGAGCAGACCCACAACGCCCTCGACCTCGCCGACGCCTGCCTGGACCGCCTGGCCGAGCTGCCGCCCGGACCGGTCAACCAGCGGCTCCCGAAGGTGCTGAAGGCGCCCGAGGGCCACACGTACGCCTGGACCGAGAACCCGCTCGGCATCAACGGCTACTACCTGGTCAGCAAGGGCGAGAAGACCCCGTACCGGCTGAAGCTGCGCTCGGCCTCGTTCAACAACATCCAGGCGCTGGCGGTACTGCTGCCCGGCACGCTGGTCGCGGACATGGTGGCGATCCTGGGGTCACTGTTCTTCGTGGTCGGCGACATCGACAAGTAGCGCGGCGGCGTCGAGGGCCCCCACCGGCTGGAGCAGCCACAGGAAGTCCCCCAGACCGCCCGGCCCGGTCAGTTCGGCGGCCTCGGAGGCGCTCGCGAGGGCGCGCACGTACGCCGCCGGGTCGCTGGAGGCCAGCGCGAGCGGGGGGCGTGCGCCCGTGACACCGAGGGCGCGCAGGGCCTCGCGCTGGGGGCGCGTGAGTGCATCGGGGGGCGTGCGATCCGGAGCGCACCTCGCTGCGTGGGCCGCCGCGCACGCGTCCAGCGCGACATGCGCGGTGAGGTCGCACGACCCGTCCGGCACCGGGAGGGTCTCCCGCCCCGCCCGGAAGCCGGTGAGCGTCCCGAACGGGGGGCGGGCGGCCGCGGTGTGCGCGTAGTCGGCCGCCACCGCGAGACCGCCGTCCAGGGCCGCCACGGCGGTCGCCCAGGCCTCGTCGCGGGGCAGCCCGATCTCCGCCCGCAGCCCCTCCTCCCCGGGCAGCGGCCACCACCGGGCCAGCCACCGGGCCTCCGCCCCGGCCACCGGCTCCCCTAGCCGCTCGGTCCCGTCGCCCCGGACGAGTACCCGCCGTGCCACGCCCGCGGCGTCCACCTCCGCCACCTCCACCGGCACGTTGTCCAGCCACTCGTTGGCGAACAGCAGCCCGCTGACGCCGTCCGGCGGCTCCCGGAGCCACTGGATCCGCGCGTCCAGCCCCTCCGGGCGGCCGGCGACCTCGACGGCGTACGCGCGCGTGCGGGCGGCCACGTCGGCGGGCAGGGCGGCCAGCACGCCGGTGACCAGCTCGCCCCGTCCGGCTGCCATGTCCACGAAGTCCAGCGACGCGGGCCGCCCCAGCGCCCGGTCGACCCGGCACAGCAGCCGCGCCACGGCCCCGGCGAACAGCGGCGAGGCGTGCACGGACGTGCGGAAATGTCCGGCCGGTCCCTCGGGGCCCGCGCGGTAGAAACCCTCCGGTCCGTAGAGGGCCTCCCGCGTGGCCTCCCGCCAGCCCCGCCAATCCCCGTGCGCCTGAGGGGCCCCGCTGAACCCTGCCGTCCCTGGTGTCACAGGCCCAGGCTAGGGGGCACGGAAGTGCACAGAAGATCGGAGCCTCCACCTTGCGGAGTATGCGCGGGGGATGCGGATCGGCCCTCCGGTTGACCCCTGCACCTATTCCGCTTCCCTACGCTGGGTTACGTGCAGCGCCTCTACGATTTCCTCCGCAGACACCCGACCGGGGTCGACACCTTCTGGGCCCTCGTCGTGCTCGGAATCTCCGCGGTCTCTGCCGCGACCCCGGGGACGCGGGCGGACGGGACGGACAACCTGGCGCTGATCCTGCCCTTCGTGGTGCTGCTCAGCTTCGTGATCGCGCTGCGCCAGCGGGCGCCGGAGCGGATGCTGCTGCTCGCCGTCGCGCTCGGCGTGGGACAACTGGCGCTCGACGTCTCGACGATGCCCGCCGACTTCGCGTTCCTGGTGATCATCTACACCGTCGCCGCGACCGGCGCCCGCTGGGCCTCCCGCACCGCGCTGGCCACGGGCCTGTGCGCGGCGCCCCTCGCCCAGTTGCGCTGGGCCGACAGCGAACTGGGCATGGGGACCACCGTCGCCGTGACGGTCTTCCAGGCCGTGCCGTTCGCGCTCGCCTGGGTGCTCGGCGACTCCATCCGCACCCGCCGCGCCTACTTCGCGCAGTTGGAGGAGCGGGCCGCCCGGCTGGAGAAGGAGCGCGAGGCGCAGGCAAAGGTCGCGGTCGCCGCCGAGCGCGCCCGGATCGCGCGCGAGCTGCACGACGTCGTCGCGCACAACGTCTCCGTCATGGTGGTGCAGGCCGACGGCGCCGCCTACGTCCTGGACGCGGCCCCCGACCAGGCGAAGAAGGCCCTGGAGACCATCTCCTCCACCGGCCGCCAGGCCCTCGCGGAGATGCGCCGCCTGCTGGGCGTGCTGCGCACCGGCGAGCACAAGGAGGCCGGCGAGTACGTCCCGCAGCCCGACGTCCAGCAGATCGAGGACCTCGTCGAGCAGTGCCGCACCTCCGGGCTGCCCGTCGACTTCAAGGTCGAGGGCACCCCCAGGCAGCTGCCCAGCGGCGTGGAGCTGACCGCGTACCGCATCGTGCAGGAGGCGCTCACCAACACCCGTAAGCACGGCGGGGAGAACGCGGGCGCGAGCGTGCGCCTTGTCTACTTCGACGACGGTCTCGGGCTGCTCATCGAGGACGACGGCAAGGGCGCCCCGCACGAGCTGTACGAGGAGGGCGGCTTCGACGGCCAGGGTCACGGCCTGATCGGCATGCGCGAGCGGATCGGCATGGTCGGCGGCACCCTGGACGCGGGCCCGCGTCCGGGCGGAGGATTCCGCATCAGTGCGCTGCTGCCGCTGAAGCCCGCACACTGACCACCGTGCCCGTACGCACGTACGGCATTGACACCTGTAAGGCAACGGAAGAAGAGGCCCGATGGCGATCCGCGTGATGCTCGTCGACGACCAGGTGCTGCTGCGCACCGGGTTCCGGATGGTGCTGGCGGCCCAGCCGGACATGGAGGTCGTCGCGGAGGCGGGGGACGGCGTCGAGGCCCTCCAGGTGCTGCGCTCGACCACCGTGGACGTGGTCCTCATGGACGTCCGCATGCCCAAGCTCGACGGCGTCGAGACCACCGGCCGGATCTGCGTCGACCCGAACGCGCCGAAGGTGCTGATCCTGACCACCTTCGACCTCGACGAGTACGCCTTCTCGGCACTGAAGGCGGGTGCCTCCGGCTTCATGCTCAAGGACGTGCCGCCCGGCGAGCTGCTCGCCGCGATCCGCTCCGTGCACAGCGGCGACGCGGTGGTCGCCCCCTCCACCACCCGGCGGCTCCTGGACCGGTTCGCGCCGATGCTGCCGGCCACCGGCCAGGAGCCCCGGCACAAGGAGCTCCAGCGGCTCACCGAGCGGGAGCGGGAGGTGATGGGGCTGGTGGCGCAGGGCATGTCCAACGGGGAGATCGCGGCGCGGCTCGTGCTGTCCGAGGCGACCGTGAAGACGCACGTGGGCCGCATCCTGACCAAGCTGGGCCTGCGCGACCGCGTGCAGGTGGTGGTCCTGGCCTACGAGACGGGGCTGGTGCGGGCCGGTGGGGGGCAGGGCTGACGGGGGCTTCGCGCAGGGCCCCGCTTCGGTAGGGTCTGCGCATGCTCCTGTGGATCAACGGCCCCTTCGGGGGCGGCGATCCGTCCAGTCGCTGCCTGCGCACGAGATACGGCGTCGGCTCCCCGGCAGCGTCGTCTGCGACCCCGAGCACGCAGGCTTCGGTCTGCGCCGCATGCTGCCGCCCGAACTGCGGGCGGACTTCCAGGATCTGGCCTCCTGGCGGCAGGGCGTCGTGGAGGTGCTGGACCTGGCCCTCACCCAGCACGACGGCGTGGTCATCGCGCCCATGACGGTCACCGACTCCGGATACTTCGCCGAGACCGTCGGGCGACTGCGCGAACTGGGCCACGACGTCCACCACTTCAGCCTCCTCGCCGAACGCGAGACCGTCCTGCGGCGGCTGCGCGAGCGCGGCCTCGGGCACCTTCTGCGCCACGTCGGCGGGAAGCGGCCCGGGCCGCGCGGCGAGAGCTGGGCCGTGCGGCAGCTCGACCACTGCCTGGAGCGGCTGGCCGAGCCGGAGTTCGCCGAGCATCTGTGGACGGACCACACGACCGTCCCGAAGACCGCCGACCGGATCGCCGTCCTGGCGGGACTCACCCTGAAGCCCAACAACGAGGGCGCGCTGCGCACCCGGCTGCGGCAGGCGGGGGTCGGGATCCGGCACATCCGGACCGACTGACCGCTCACGGCCCGGTGCGGGGCTACCGCAGGATCCCCTCCAGGAAGTCGCTGCCCAGCCGGGCCACGACCGTGACGTCCAGCTGGTGCAGCACGTACCGCCCGCGGCGGCGGGTGGTGATCAGCCCGGCCTTCTTCAGGACGCCCAGGTGCCGGGATATCTCGGGGGCCGTCATGCCGTGCACCTGCGCCAGCTCGCCCGTCGTGTACGCGCTGCGGGCCAGGTACCGGCAGATCCGCATCCGGACCGGGTGGGACAGCGCGGTCATCCGCATCGTGAGCTGCTCGACCGAGGGCGGCGACACCAGCTCGGGGGAGCCGACGGGGTAGTGCAGCACCGGCTGCCAGCCGTGCCGGTGCAGGACCATCAGGTGCGGCCAGCCCAGGCTGGTCGGGACGAGCAGGAGGCCGCCGTCCGCCGTCGCCGAACGGCCGTCGCCCAGCTTGTCGACCGTGATCCGCGCGGCGCCCTCCTCCAGCGTCACCGCCGGGGACACGGCGGCCAGCGTCTCCGCGAGGCCCTTGTGGCGCAGCAGGTCCGTCTTGTGACGGGCGTCCGCCGCGAGCTGGTGGCGCAGCCGGGACCAGGTCTCGGCGAAGAACGCCTCGTCGCAGTCCCGCGCGAACTGCCGCAGCCAGTCCCGGATCCGCGGCGGATCCGCCAGCAGCCGCTCGCTGAACCGCAGCTGCTGCGGTCCGCGCGCCGCGGCCAGGTCCAGCGCGCGCCGGCGCACCTCGGGGTCGTCGAGCGCCGAGACCCCACCGGTGCTGTACGGCAGCGCGCAGGTGAACTCCAGGGCCGCGTCCACGAACTGCTCGTCGGACAGCTTGTCGAGCAGGTCCAGGTCGTCGGCGAGGGTGGCGCCGGGCAGGGTGCTGCGGCCGGGCACGCCGGCGAACGGCATGAACAGGTCCGAGAAGGTCGTCCGCCACAGGAAGTCGGCCTCGCACATCCGGTCGGCCAGATGCGAGTCGAGCCGGGCGGTCACGCCCGTCGCCCAGCCCTGGAGGCCCGGGTGGTGCCCCGGCTCGGACAGCGCGTGCAGCGCCATGCCCAGCTCGGCCAGGGGTGAGGGCACGACGGCGATCCTCTCCGGCCGCAGCCCCGCGATGTCGATGCGCACGCTCATGCCCCCATGGTGCACGCCGCCACCGACAACGCCGCCGCCGATTGACCGCCGTCGTCAATCGGCGCGACCGCGCAGCCGTGGCGGAGCAGGCTGGGACCACCGGGGCAGCCGCGGAACCCGTCCCTTCCTCACTTCCACCTCTCGCTTCACGTCTCCATGAGAAGGCGATCCGCCATGAGCATCACGCAGCAGTACCTCCTCGACACCTACCGTGCCCGGCAGCTCGGCGAGCCCGCGCCGCCGGCGCCCGGCACCCACGACCGGCAGGTCGTGCGCGAATGGCACGACCGCCGCCAGTTCCAGGCCGTGCTCGCCGGCCGCCCCGCACACGGCCGCGTACGCCGGGCCCTGCGCCGGTGGTGGTCACTGTGGCCGCGCGCCCTGGGCTGAGCCGGCCAGGGCCAGCCTGGCCGCGAAGTCGGCGACCGCCGCCTTCACGTCGTCGGCCGTCCACTCCAGGCCCGCCGCCTCCACGCCGACCTCGGTGACGGCGATCCCCGGGCCCGCCGCGTCCCAGGCGCGGGAGAAGAGCACCGTCCCGGTCTCCTCGCCCTGCCGCAGCGCGGCCTCGCCCGCCGTGTCGGGATCGCAGGGCAGCCAGACCTGGAACTCGTGCGTGTGCGGCACCTCCGGGTGCACCCGCGCCCACGGCAGCCCTGCCTCGGCGAAGCCCTCGCGCAGCGCGGCGGCCACCACGCGCGCGTGGGTCACGTACTCGGGCAGCCGGGGCAGCTCACGCTCCAGGCCGGCCAGCGCGGACAGCACCGTGGGGAACTGCTGGAACAGCTGGCCGCCGTACCGGTGCCGCCAGGCCTTCGCCTCCTCGATCAGGGGCCGGGGACCGGCCAGGGCGGCGCCGCCGTAGCCCTTGAGGGACTTGTAGAACGAGACGTACACGCTGTCCGCCAGGCCGGCGATCTCGGCCAGCGGGCGGCCGAAGTGGACGGTGCACTCCCACAGGCGGGCCCCGTCGAAGTGCACCACCGCGTCGCGCTCCCGGGCGGCCTCGACGACCTCGGTGAGTTCCTCCCAGGTGGGCAGCAGATAACCGGCCTCCCTGAGCGGCAGCTCCAGCATCAGCGCCCCGAACGGCTCCTCGAAGTCGCGCACCTCGTCGGCGGTCGGCGGCCGGGGCGCGTCGGTCAGCCGTACCGGGTGCAGTGCGCTGACCCGGCTGAAGGCGTTGCGCTCGTGCATCTCGGGGTGGCCGAGCCCGTGCAGGGCGACGACCGGATTGCCGGTGCGGCCCGCCCAGCAGCGCAGGGCCACCTGCTGGGCCATGGTGCCGGTCGGGAAGAAGGCGGCGGCCTCGGCGCCGAGCAGGGCGGCGGTCTTCTCCTCCAGGGCCTCCACGATGCCGTTGCCGTACATGTCGGACGGCGCGTCGAGGTCGTACAGCTCGTCGGCCCCGTCCAGCAGGGCGATGCGCTCCCGCAGGGTCGTGATGAAGCCCGGGCGGGCCAGTACGCGCCGCGCGTCGCGGTGGACGGCCACGCGTCGCTCACGCTGCCGCCGGTGCCGCCGCTCCTCCGGTTCCGCCGGTTCTGCCTGGTCCGCCTGCTCCTGCTCTGCCGTATCGCTCATGCCGGGATCATGCCGCGCGGGCCGCCCGCCGGGCACCCGGGTTTCCCCACAGGAACCGACACGCGCGCGTGGTGTGTGCACCCGAGCCGCACGGAAACCCACAGCCTGTGGACAACCGGACGTCGCCCGAACCAATCGCGTTAACATGACGAGAAATCGTCCGGTACCCCGAGCGGACTGGAACGGGAAGGCCGCCGTCGCGTGAACACAACCCCACAGCCAGATCCCAAGGACCGCCCCGCGCGGCTCACCGTAGGCGTTGTCGGCGCCGGACGCGTGGGCCCCGCGCTGGCCGCGTCCCTGCAGCTCGCCGGGCACCGCCCGGTGGCCGTCTCCGGGGTCTCCGACGCCTCCAGAAGGCGCGCCGCGGCCCTGCTCCCCGACGTGCCGCTCATGCCGCCCGCCGAGGTCCTGCTCCATGCCGAGCTGGTCCTGCTGACCGTTCCCGACGACGCCCTGCCCGGCCTGGTGACCGGGCTCGCCGAGACCGGGGCGGTGCGCCCGGGCCAGCTGCTGGTGCACACCTCCGGGCGGTACGGCGCGAGGGTCCTGGACCCCGCGCTGCGCGCCGGCGCCCTGCCGCTGGCCCTGCACCCGGCGATGACCTTCACCGGCACCCCGGTGGACGTCCAGCGCCTGGCCGGCTGCTCCTTCGGCGTCACCGCGCCCGAGGAGCTGCGGCTGGCGGCGGAGGCCCTGGTCATCGAGATGGGCGGCGAGCCGGAGTGGATCGCCGAGGACAGGCGCCCGCTGTACCACGCGGCTCTCGCGCTGGGGTCCAACCACCTGATCACCCTGGTCGCGCAGTCCATGGAGCTGCTGCGCACGGCCGGCGTGGAGGCCCCCGACCGGATGCTCGGCCCGCTGCTGGGCGCCTCCCTCGACAACGCCCTGCGCTCCGGTGACGCGGCCCTCACCGGCCCCGTCGCGCGCGGGGACGCGGGCACGGTCGCCGCGCACATCGTGGAGCTGCGCGCACACGCCCCGCAGGCCGTCGCCGGCTACCTGGCGATGGCCCGCGCGACCGCGGACCGGGCGCTGGACCACGGGCTGCTGAAGGCCGAACTCGCCGAGGACCTGCTCGGAGTACTCGCCGACGGAGCCGACGGCACGACGGGCAGCACGGGCACCACCGGCAGCACGGGCACGGGCACCACCGGCACGGGCAGCACGGGCACCACCGGCACCGAAGAGGACCCGGGCACCGACGGCCCCGAGGGAGACGCCCGATGACCACCACCACGCCCGCCCTCCTGCGCACCGCCGACGAGCTGCACGCGCGCGTGCGTCACGGCCGCCGGGCCGTCGTGATGACCATGGGCGCCCTGCACGAGGGCCACGCCACCCTGATCCGCGCGGCGCGCGATCTGGCGGGCCCGGACGGCGAGGTCGTCGTCACCGTCTTCGTCAACCCCCTGCAGTTCGGCGCCGGCGAGGACCTCGACCGCTACCCGCGCACCCTGGACGCCGACCTGGGGATCGCCGGCCAGGCGGGCGCCGACGCCGTCTTCGCACCCTCCGCCGGCGAGGTCTACCCGGGCGGCGAACCCCAGGTGCGCATCACGGCCGGCCCCATGGGCGGACGCCTGGAGGGCGCCTCCCGCCCCGGCCACTTCGACGGCATGCTCACCGTCGTCGGCAAGCTGCTCCACCTCACCCGCCCCGACCTCGCCCTCTACGGACAGAAGGACGCCCAGCAGCTCGCCCTGATCCGCCGCATGGTCCGCGACCTGAACTTCGGCGTGGAGATCATCGGCGTGCCCACCGTGCGCGAGGAGGACGGCCTGGCCCTGTCCAGCCGCAACCGCTACCTCTCGACCCGGGAACGCCGTACCGCCCTCGCGCTCTCCCAGGCGCTCTTCGCCGGCCTGGACCGGCACGCCGCGCAGGAGGCGCTGTGCGCGCGGGCCCGCGAGGTGCCCGCCACCCAGGCGCGCGCCGAGGCGCTCAGCGCCCTGGGCGAGTCCCGCGCCGCGGCGGACGCCCACGCCGTCGCCACGTCCGCCCCGGGCAGCGCCACGGCCGTCCGGGCCGCCGCCCGCCTGGTGCTGGACGACGCCGCCCAGGCCGATCCGCCGCTGGAGCTCGACTACCTCGCGCTGGTCGACCCGTCCGACTTCACCGAGATCGACGACGACCACACCGGCGAGGCCGTCCTCGCCGTCGCCGCCCGGGTCGGCGCGACCCGCCTGATCGACAACGTCCACCTGACCTTCGGACCCCTCGGAGCCGCCTCGTGACCAGCACAGGCATACGACTGCACGCCCCCGCGCCCGGCTGGGCCCTCGCCGCGGACGTGGTGGTCGTCGGCTCCGGCGTCGCCGGCCTCACCGCGGCCCTGCGCTGCGAGGCCGCGGGCCTGCGCACGGTCGTCGTCACCAAGGCCCGCCTCGACGACGGCTCCACCCGCTGGGCGCAGGGCGGCGTCGCCGCGGCCCTCGGCGAGGGCGACACCCCCGAGCAGCACCTGGACGACACCCTGGTCGCCGGCGCGGGCCTGTGCGACGCGGAAGCGGTCCGCATCCTGGTCACCGAGGGCCCCGACGCCGTACGCCGCCTCATCGCGACCGGCGCGCACTTCGACGAGTCCACCGAGGGCGGCCTGGCCCTCACCCGCGAGGGCGGTCACCACCGACGCCGCATCGCCCACGCCGGCGGCGACGCCACGGGCGCCGAGATCTCCCGCGCCCTGGTGGAGGCGGTACGCGCGCATGGCGTGCGCACCGTCGAGAACGCCCTGGTCCTCGACCTCCTCACGGACGCCGAGGGCCGCACCGCGGGTGTCACCCTGCACGTCATGGGCGAGGGCCAGCACGACGGCGTGGGGGCCGTCCACGCCCCCGCGGTGGTCCTGGCGACCGGCGGCATGGGCCAGGTCTTCTCGGCGACGACGAACCCCTCCGTCGCGACCGGCGACGGCGTCGCGCTCGCCCTCCGCGCGGGCGCCGAGGTCAGCGACCTCGAATTCCTGCAGTTCCACCCCACGGTCCTCTTCCTGGGCCCGGACGCCGAGGGCCAGCAGCCCCTGGTCTCCGAGGCGGTGCGCGGCGAGGGCGCCCACCTGGTGGACGCGGACGGCGTGCGCTTCATGGTGGGACAGCACGAACTGGCCGAACTGGCCCCACGGGACATCGTCGCCAAGGGCATCACGCGCCGCATGCAGGAAAAGGGCGCCGCGCACATGTACCTGGACGCCCGCCACTTCGGCGCGGCGATGTGGGAGAACCGCTTCCCCACGATCCTCGCCGCCTGCCGCGCCCACGGCATCGACCCGGTCACCGAGCCGATCCCGATCGCCCCGGCCGCCCACCACGCCTCCGGCGGCGTCCGCACCGACGCCCACGGCCGTACGACGGTCCCCGGCCTCTACGCGTGCGGCGAGGTCGCCTGCACCGGCGTGCACGGCGCCAACCGCCTGGCCTCCAACTCCCTCCTCGAGGGCCTGGTCTACGCCGAACGGATCGTCTCCGACATCGCGGCGGGCCACGCGGACGGCACCCTCCACGCGCGCGTGCCCGCCCCCCTTCCGCGCCCGGCGGACCCGGCGCACCCCCTGCTGCCGTCCGAGGCCCGCCTCACGATCCAGCGGATCATGACCGAGGGCGCCGGCGTCCTGCGCTCGGCCGAGTCCCTCACGCGGGCGGCCGACCGGCTGCACCACCTCCACACCGAGGCCCGCGAGGCCCTGCACGACAACGGCAAGACGTCCGAGCCCGGCGTCGACACCTGGGAGGCCACCAACCTCCTGTGCGTGGCCCGCGTCCTGGTGGCCGCGGCGGCGCGGCGCGAGGAGACCCGCGGCTGCCACTGGCGCGAGGACCACGCGGACCGCGACGACACGACGTGGCGCCGCCACATCGTCGTACGGCTGAACCCGGACCGCACCCTCGCCGTGCACACCACGGACACGCCAGAATTCCCCCCGACCGTCCACGGCGCCCAGCCGACGCACCGTCCCCAGGAGCAGTGACAGCAGTGAACCCCTCCGACCTTCCCCTCGCCTCCGGCGGCGGCTGCGGCGACGACTGCGCCTGCGGCGCGGAAACCGAAGAAGACACCTACATGGAGTGCGGCCTCGACCCCGCGCTCGCGGCACTCCTGCTGGACTCCGGGCTCGACCCGGTGGAGGTCGAGGACATCGCGAACGTCGCCATCCAGGAGGACCTGGCGGGCGGCGTGGACGTGACGACGGTCGCGACCATCCCCGAGGACGCGGTGGCCACGGCCGACTTCACCGCCCGTGAGGCGGGCACGGTGGCCGGTCTCAGGGTCGCCGAGGCGGTGCTGTCGATCGTCTGCACCGACGAGTTCGAGGTGGAGCGCCACGTCGAGGACGGCGACCGCGTGGAGGCCGGCCAGAAGCTCCTCTCCGTGACCACCCGCACCCGCGACATCCTCACCGCCGAACGCAGCGCGCTGAACCTGCTGTGCCGCATGTCGGGCATCGCGACGGCCACGCGCGCGTGGGCGGACGTCCTGGACGGCACCAAGGCCAGGGTCCGCGACACCCGCAAGACGACGCCCGGGCTGCGCAGCCTGGAGAAGTTCGCGGTTCGCTGCGGCGGCGGCGTGAACCACCGCATGTCCCTCTCGGACGCGGCGCTGGTGAAGGACAACCACGTGGTGGCCGCCGGGGGCGTGGCAGCGGCCTTCCAGGCCGTGCGCGAACACTTCCCCGACGTGCCCATCGAGGTCGAGGTCGACACCCTGCACCAGCTGCGCGAGGTGCTGGACGCGGGTGCCGACCTGATCCTGGTGGACAACTTCACGCCCCAGGAGTGCGAGGAGGCGGTGGCCCTCGTCGCGGGCCGCGCCGCGCTGGAGGCCTCGGGCCGCCTCACCCTCGTCAACGCCAAGGCGTACGCCGACACGGGCGTCGACTACCTGGCGGTGGGGGCCCTCACCCACAGCTCCCCGATCCTGGACATCGGCCTGGACCTGCGAGCGGCGGAGTAGGCCCATGCTGCTGACGATCGACGTGGGCAACACGCACACCGTGCTGGGCCTCTTCGACGGCGAGGACATCGTCGAGCACTGGCGCATCTCCACGGACTCGCGCCGTACGGCCGACGAGCTGGCGGTCCTCCTCCAGGGCCTGATGGGCATGCACCCGCTCCTCGGCGACGAGCTGGGCGACGGCATCGACGGCATCGCCATCTGCGCGACCGTCCCCTCGGTGCTGCACGAACTGCGCGAGGTCACCCGCCGCTACTACGGCGACGTCCCCGCGGTCCTGGTCGAACCGGGCGTCAAGACGGGCGTCCCGATCCTCACCGACCACCCCAAGGAGGTCGGCGCCGACCGCATCATCAACGCGGTCGCCGCGGTGGAGCTGTACGGCGGTCCGGCGATCGTCGTGGACTTCGGCACGGCGACGACGTTCGACGCGGTCAGCGCGCGCGGGGAGTACATCGGCGGGGTCATCGCGCCCGGCATCGAGATCTCGGTCGAGGCGCTCGGCGTCAAGGGCGCCCAGCTCCGCAAGATCGAGGTGGCCAGGCCGCGGAGCGTGATCGGCAAGAACACGGTCGAGGCGATGCAGTCCGGCATCGTGTACGGCTTCGCCGGTCAGGTCGACGGGGTCGTCAACCGCATGGCCCGCGAGCTGGCCACCGACCCCGAGGACGTCACGGTCATCGCGACGGGTGGGCTGGCACCGATGGTGCTGGGCGAGTCCTCGGTCATCGACGAGCACGAGCCGTGGCTGACGCTGATCGGACTCCGCCTGGTCTACGAACGCAACGTGTCCCGCATGTAGCGCGAGGGCGCCCCCGTGGTCCGGCGCTTGCCGGGTGCCGCTGCGCCCACCCGTGCCGCCCTGGGGGAGGCACGACTGCCCGCAGCTGCGGGGTGGCGGGGGCGACTGCCCGCGGCTGCGGCGGAGAGCCGCGGACGGCGGACGGGCGCGGGCGGCGGGAGGCGGGCGGAGAGCCGCGTGCGGCGGGAAGGGGTCGTGTCGGGGGGTGTCCGCCCGCAGCGGTTGGCGCGTCAACGCGTCCGGCATCTGTGGCCGACCGATTCCGCGCCGTTCCGAGGACGGACACCCCCCGGCGCGGCACCGACCCACCACCGAACCGAACGCGCTACGCGCACCCCCACCCACCCCGCACAGGCCGCCGCAGGCACCCCCGCACCCCCACCGGACCCGCACAGGCCGCCGCAGGCACCCCGCACCCCGCCCAACCGCCGGAGGCACCCGCATCCGGGTAAGTCCCCGCGCCACACCCGCCCCCTATGCCGAGTTTGTCTGATTAGCGCGTATCGTCGCCGCATGCCCACGCCCTACGGACCCCGCGGCGGCATGGCGTTCGGTGCTCAGGAGCTGCGCGTGCTCCGGCGAGCCCTCGCCCTCGCCCTGAACCCCAGCCCCGTCTCGGCCCACGAGGCCCAGGACTGCCTCCGCCTCGCAGAGTCGCTCGACGAGGCGATGCGGGAGAGTGCCCGGCTGCGCGCCTTCCTGGTGGCCGACCTCGCCCGGTACCGCGCCGCCCTCCCCGGCACCGCCACCGGCTACCTGGCGCTCCTGGACGAGGCCCTGGGCGCCGGCCACCACCCCCACGGGGACGACCTCGCCGCCCTGGGCGCCCTGCGCGGCAACCCCGTCGCGGCCGCCCTCCTGGCCCGCTGCGCCCCCGGAACGTCCACGACGTCCACCACGGCCACCGTCACGCTCCCCGCCGCCCGCACCCGCCTCCACGCCCTCCCCGGCGGCCGGCAGTCCGACAAGGACCCCGCGCAGAAACCCGCCGAGAAACCGGCCCCGCGCCCCGCCCCGGCCACCCCAAAGCGCCCCGTCCCCACCCCCGGCGAGGTCTTCCCGCGCCGCAAGCCGGCGCCCCCGCCCGCCCCGCCCGCGCCGGGCTCCCGGCACCACCTCGCCGCCGGCTGACGGCGCCTGGCTACCCTGGTTCCATGGACTACGTCTCCGCGCTCCTGCCCCCGGCCGTCATGGCCGTGTTCTTCATCGGCTTGATCAGGGTGATCGTGAAGACCCAGGGTGGCGCCAACAAGGCCAAGGAGGACGCGGTCGTCGACGCCGCCCTCGCGCGCGCGGAGGGTGCCCGGCAGGCGTCCGCGCACCCCGAGGCCTGACCGGTCCCGTCCCGGCCCCGTCCCGGCACCGGACCGCACCGCACCCCGCGTACGACTCCCGCATCCCCGCGCGGAGTCGTACGCCCCTTTTGTGCACGTTTGCCAGCGAAAGCGCACGTCCGGCACGCGATCGCCCCCATCTCCCACTATCGTTCGAAGCGTGCCTCGCCCATTGGGAGAACTCGAAGACGCGGTCATGACGAGGGTGTGGAAGTGGAACCGCCCCGTGACCGTTCGAGAAGTCCTGGAAGACCTGCAACAGGAACGGTCCATCGCGTACACCACCGTGATGACCGTTTTGGACAATCTCCATCAGAAGGGCTGGGTGCGCCGCGAGTCGGAAGCCCGGGCCTATCGATATGAGGCGGTCTCCACTCGCGCCGCCTACGCCGCCGCCCTCATGAACGACGCCTGGTCGCAGAGCGACAACCCCGCCGCCGCCCTCATCGCCTTCTTCGGCATGATGAGCGAGGAACAGCGCGAGGCACTCAGAGACGCCATCCGCATCGTGCAGGGACCGGAAACCCCCGCGCCGGGCCCCGGCGCGGTACCGGACGGCGGCGAACGATAGCGTCCCCACATGTCAAATGCCATCAGCGTCCGGCGGGCCCGCACCAGGGATGTCCCGGACGTACGCCGGCTCCTCGACACGTACGTCCGAGACCGCATCCTGCTCGACAAAGCGATGGTGACGCTTTACGAGAGCATCCAGGAGTTCTGGGTCGCGGAACGGGACGACAACGCCGAGGTGGTCGGCTGCGGCGCCCTGCACGTGATGTGGGAAGACCTCGCGGAAGTGCGGACTCTCGCGGTGAAGCCCGGCCTGAAGGGTGTGGGCGTCGGTCATCAGTTGCTGGGGAAGTTGCTGGACACGGCACGCTGGCTCGGTGTTCGCCGCGTTTTCTGTCTGACCTTCGAAGTGGACTTCTTCGGCAAGCACGGCTTCGTGGAGATCGGTGAGACACCGGTCGACACCGATGTGTACGCGGAGCTGCTGCGTTCCTATGACGAGGGCGTTGCGGAGTTCCTGGGTCTCGAACGAGTGAAACCGAACACCTTGGGCAACAGCCGGATGCTTCTGCACCTGTGATCGCCCGAGAGTGACGGCATCCACGGCCCTTCGTACGGCATCGCACACTCCATCGCACACTGCACCGTAGTCCTTCGCAGCCCTTCGCAGTCCTTCGCCAGGTTTATTCCACCGACAGACCCTTCGCGGGTTCCCTATGTCCGAAACGCGCATGTTTCCGGCCCGGAGACGGACTACCGGTCTCTGCCGGGGGTTTGTGTTTTTCCGGCAAAAGCGGTTTGCTTTCCGGCGTACTGCAGTACTGCATATAACAAGGGACGGCGATACGGCGGACGCCGGCGGACCTCCGGCCCTCAAGTTATCGATGAAAGGAAATCCGGTGGCACAGAAGGTTCAGGTCCTTCTTGTCGATGACCTCGACGGTGGCGAGGCAGACGAGACCGTGACGTTCGCACTGGACGGCAAGACCTACGAGATCGACCTCACCACCGCCAACGCGGACAAGCTCCGTGGTCTTCTCGATCCGTACCTGAAGGGTGGCCGTCGCACCGGGGGCCGTGCCTCGGGCGGTCGCGGCAAGGCCCGCGCCGCTTCCGGCGGCAGCCAGGACACCGCGGCGATCCGCGCCTGGGCGAAGGAGAACGGCTACGAGGTCAACGACCGCGGCCGTGTTCCCGCGAAGGTGCGCGAGGCGTACGAGCAGGCCAACGGCTGATCACCCGACCCGCGCCACGGGCCGAGTCCGCGGTGGGCCGGACGTGGCGAGTCGGACCCGGTGGCACTGCGTGGCCAGTGTGTGGACCAGCCGTGCGAGATCGAGGGCGGTCCCCGCACCCCCAAGGGCCGACAGCGCCGGCAGCGAGGACTCGACCTCGCCCCCCGGCTCCGGGGGCCGCAGCCAGACGGCGGCCCCCCGCAGGCCGTCGCGGTCCGGGGGACGCGACGGCAGGCCGGCCGGGCCGGGCTCCGGGGCAAGGGGCGCGTCCATGAGGCCGCCCGCTCCGAGCGCCGTCAGGTCGAGCGCCAGCGAGCCCCACTCCAGCCACTCCAGGAGCCCGGGCAGCTCCTCCGCACCGCCCGCCGCCACGAGCAGCAGCATCCGCTCGCCCCGCACGGCCACCGGAAAGTCCGGCCACGACGGGACCGCATCGCACCGTCCGGGTGACCGCTCCGGCGTCCGCTCGGGCGACCGCGCAGGCCGCCACAGCCGTTCCAGCGCCGCGTGCCCGGCCTCGGCCGGGACGTCCAGGACGTCGAAGCGGACCCCCGTGCGCAGCCGTACCGGCTCCCCGGGCGCCGTCGGCCAGCCGAGCGCGCTCTCGTACCAGCACCGCACCCGCTCCCGGGCCGAGCCGCCGTGTTCGGCGGGCGGGCGGGGCGACGGCACGAGGCGGGCCCCGGCAGTGACGGGGGCAGCGACGGGGGCAGTGAAGGGGACCGGGGGCAGGGCGCCAACCATGCCAAGTGCAACAGCCCGAAAAGCCCTCGGGTTACGCTGGGTGGTGTTACGAATGCGCAGAGTGCCGGAAAAGGGGGCGTGCGGGGGTGCGGGGAGGCGCAAGGTTGTTCGCCCGTAGCGGAGGGAACCGGTACACGCGGCATGGAGTGTCAGTCCCCGCGGGTAAGACATCCCTAGTGGGAGGGGGCGACACGCAGCCCGGGCCGTCTCGCGTTCGCCATCGGCGTACTGGCGAGTGGGGTAAGTGCCTGGCCTGCGGGAACATCGTCTCGCACCATCGGGTTGTGGCAGATGTCGGCGTCAGGGGTCAGGAGGCCATCGACGGTGTCGGCAGTTGGAATGAGCGGTCCCCGCTTGCGGGACTAAGCTGCGGAAGGACAGGGAGGGGAAGTTCCCCTTACTGCCTGACCGCTCTGAGGAGCGATTAACGATGTTCGAGAGGTTCACCGACCGCGCGCGGCGGGTTGTCGTCCTGGCTCAGGAAGAAGCCCGGATGCTCAACCACAACTACATCGGCACCGAGCACATCCTCCTGGGCCTGATCCACGAGGGTGAGGGTGTCGCCGCCAAGGCCCTTGAGAGCCTCGGGATTTCGCTCGAGGCGGTCCGCCAGCAGGTGGAGGAGATCATCGGGCAGGGCCAGCAGGCCCCGTCGGGTCACATCCCCTTCACCCCCCGTGCCAAGAAGGTTCTGGAGCTGTCGCTCCGCGAGGCCCTCCAGCTGGGCCACAACTACATCGGCACGGAGCACATCCTGCTCGGCCTGATCCGCGAGGGCGAGGGCGTCGCCGCCCAGGTCCTGGTCAAGCTGGGCGCAGATCTGAACCGGGTGCGGCAGCAGGTCATCCAGCTGCTCTCCGGCTACCAGGGCAAGGAGACCGCCACCGCCGGCGGTCCTGCGGAGGGCACGCCCTCCACGTCCCTGGTCCTCGACCAGTTCGGCCGGAACCTCACCCAGGCCGCTCGTGAGTCCAAGCTCGACCCGGTCATCGGGCGCGAGAAGGAGATCGAGCGGGTCATGCAGGTGCTGTCCCGCCGTACCAAGAACAACCCGGTGCTGATCGGTGAGCCCGGCGTCGGCAAGACCGCCGTCGTCGAGGGCCTCGCGCAGGCCATCGTCAAGGGCGAGGTGCCCGAGACCCTCAAGGACAAGCACCTCTACACCCTGGACCTCGGCGCGCTGGTGGCCGGCTCCCGCTACCGCGGTGACTTCGAGGAGCGCCTGAAGAAGGTGCTCAAGGAGATCCGCACCCGCGGCGACATCATCCTGTTCATCGACGAGCTGCACACGCTGGTCGGTGCGGGTGCCGCCGAGGGCGCCATCGACGCCGCGTCGATCCTGAAGCCCATGCTGGCCCGCGGTGAGCTGCAGACCATCGGTGCGACCACGCTGGACGAGTACCGCAAGCACCTGGAGAAGGACGCGGCCCTCGAGCGCCGCTTCCAGCCGATCCAGGTCGCGGAGCCGTCGCTGCCGCACACGATCGAGATCCTCAAGGGCCTGCGCGACCGGTACGAGGCGCACCACCGCGTCTCCATCACGGACGAGGCCCTGGTCCAGGCGGCGACGCTCGCCGACCGCTACATCTCGGACCGCTTCCTGCCGGACAAGGCGATCGACCTGATCGACGAGGCCGGCTCGAGGATGCGCATCCGCCGGATGACCGCGCCGCCGGACCTGCGCGAGTTCGACGAGAAGATCGCCGGCGTCCGCCGCGACAAGGAGTCCGCGATCGACTCGCAGGACTTCGAGAAGGCCGCCTCCCTGCGCGACAAGGAGAAGCAGCTCCTGGCCGCCAAGGCCAAGCGGGAGAAGGAGTGGAAGGCCGGCGACATGGACGTCGTCGCCGAGGTCGACGGCGAGCTGATCGCCGAGGTCCTCGCGACCGCCACCGGCATCCCGGTCTTCAAGCTCACGGAGGAGGAGTCGTCCCGCCTGCTGCGCATGGAGGACGAGCTCCACAAGCGGGTCATCGGCCAGATCGACGCCGTCAAGGCGCTGTCCAAGGCGATCCGCCGTACCCGTGCCGGTCTGAAGGACCCCAAGCGTCCCGGCGGCTCGTTCATCTTCGCCGGTCCGTCCGGTGTCGGTAAGACCGAGCTGTCCAAGGCGCTCGCGGAGTTCCTCTTCGGTGACGAGGACGCGCTGATCTCCCTCGACATGTCGGAGTTCAGCGAGAAGCACACGGTCTCGCGTCTCTTCGGTTCGCCCCCCGGCTACGTGGGCTACGAGGAGGGCGGCCAGCTGACGGAGAAGGTCCGCCGCAAGCCGTTCTCGGTCGTCCTCTTCGACGAGGTCGAGAAGGCCCACCCGGACATCTTCAACTCGCTGCTGCAGATCCTGGAGGACGGTCGCCTGACCGACTCCCAGGGCCGGGTCGTGGACTTCAAGAACACGGTCATCATCATGACGACCAACCTCGGCACCCGGGACATCTCCAAGGGCTTCAACCTCGGCTTCGCCGCCGCGGGTGACAAGAAGACCAACTACGAGCGCATGAAGAACAAGGTCCAGGACGAGCTCAAGCAGCACTTCCGGCCCGAGTTCCTCAACCGCGTCGACGACGTGGTCGTCTTCCCGCAGCTCAGCCAGGACGACATCCTGCGGATCGTCGACCTGATGATCGACAAGGTCGACGAGCGACTCAAGGACCGGGACATGGGCATCGAGCTCTCCCAGTCCGCCAAGGAGCTGCTGTCCAAGAAGGGTTACGACCCGGTGCTGGGCGCGCGTCCGCTGCGTCGCACGATCCAGCGCGAGGTCGAGGACACGCTTTCGGAGAAGATCCTCTTCGGCGAGCTGCGCCCCGGTCACATCGTGGTCGTGGACACCGAGGGCGAGGGCGAGACCAAGACCTTCACCTTCCGGGGTGAGGAGAAGTCGGCCCTCCCCGACGTCCCGCCGATCGAGCAGGCCGCGGGCGGCGCTGGGCCCAACCTGAGCAAGGAGGCGTAGCCCTCCGGGGTGAGCCTGGAAAGGGGCTGCCCGGGACTTCGGTCCCGGACAGCCCCTTTCCCCTTTCGCAGTCAGATCCCGAGGATCCGGGCCCCGGGGAAGAGGCCGGTGAGCCGGGTGGTGTCACGCCCGCGGGAACCGAGCAGTTGGACGGTGCGCACGCCGGGCAGGGCGGGCAGTGCGTCCGGGTCGATCTCCAGGACTGAAGCGTCCAGCAGCAGAAACGCGAGCTGTGGCAGCTGGGAAAGCTCCGTCCAGTCCGCGGTGGTGACGCGGAAGCCGGGCAGGCTGAGTTCGCGCAGCATGGACCAGTGGGACAGGCCGCGAAGACCGGTGTCCGCGGTGACCCCGCGGCCGAGATAGAGCTGCCTCAGGCACGCCACCATCGGGAGGGAGTCGGTCAGGCGGGTGCCCGGGAGCCGTTGCATCACGGACAGTTGCTGAAGCGAGGCCAGTTCGTTCAGGCCCGTGAGGTCGCCGCCGCCGACGATCGTGAGGTTCTCCAGAGGCAGTGCGGAAAGGCGCCCGATGCCCCGCGCGGGCCCGCAGTCGAACAGTGCCAGGTGCCGCAGGGAGCTGAGGACCGCCAGCGCGTCCAGGTCGCTCACCTCCGGGTTGTCGAGCATGGACAGCTCCTCGACCGCGCCCGGATCCGGCACACAGGCGAGGATGTCGTCCAGGGTGTGCGCGCCGCGGAACTGGAGCTTGGGCCACGGCCGCATGCTCGCGAGCACCGCGCGCTGCGCCGCTGTCGTGCAGGCCAGGAACAGCTTCGTCGGGTCCAGGTGATCCAGAACCTCCACCGCGTACTTCCGCGCGTCGAACCGCTCCCACGTCCCCACGAGCTGCCGCCGCACGCTGAGAGCCGCGTGCTCCCGGAACCGGCGCAGGACCGCCAACGCACCGCCCGGTTCCTGTCCCGCCAGCAGCGAGGCCGTAACCGTCACCCCGTGCGCCTGCGCGTCCGTCAGCCCCTCCGGCCCCGGCAGCAGCTCCAGCACCAGCGGTCCCGCCTCCGCCAACACCTTCGCTTCCTCCGTCGACCCCGGCGGAATCAGCGCCCCGGCCCGCGCCTCCACCTCCGTCCGCACCGCCGGGTCCAGGGCGGTCGCGTGCTCCAGGCAGGCCAGGGCGAGCAGCGTCAGCCGCGGCTCGTTCTCCGCCAGCAGCCGCCGCAGGAGCATCGCCCGCTCCCCGGGCCGGGCGTGGGCCACGGCCATGCGGATGACGTCCTCCCACTGGGTGTCGCCGGCGTGCCCGGCCAGGACGTCGAGGTGGCCCTCCTCGACCGCGTACCGCGCGCCCAGGTAGTCCTGGAAGGTGCGGTGGACGAAGTGCAGGACCCCCTCGCCGGGCTGCCGGAGCAGCCCGCTGCGCAGGACCAGCGCGCGCAGGACCGTCGCCGCGTCGCCCTGCCCCGCCGCCGAGGCGACCGACGGCAGCGAGCGCTCCACGATGCCCTCCGCCGTCTCCACCTCCATCTCCGTGCGCCCGCTCAGCACCAGCGCGTACGCCAGCCGCTGGAGCAGCTCGAGTTGGGCCTCCTCGCTCAGCTCCACCGTCTCCATGCCGCGCTCCCGGTCCCGGCGGGCGAGCAGCATCGTGAGGGCGGCGTCGTACAACTCCTTGCGTCCGGTGGGGAGGTAGCCGCGCCGTTCCCGGTGCAGGGCGCAGATCAGGCCGCACATCAGCGGGTTGGTGGCGAGCCGGGCGAGGTCGCGCTTGGTGCGCAGCGCGTCCAGCAGCCGCGCCTCGTACTCGGGTGCCCGGGCCGCCGCGTGCCAGCGCCGTACGAAGGTCGCGACGTCGGCCTGGCGCATCGGGGTGAGGGCGAGTTCCCGGAAGCCCTCGGCGGCCAGCCAGTCGGGGCGTACGGCGGAGGGGCGCGAGGTGAGCAGCCAGCGGTTGCCGGGGAAGGCGCGGATCAGGGCGAGGAGCCAGTCGCGGGTGCGGTGCCGGTCGGCGGCGGGGATCTCGTCCAGGCCGTCGACGAGGACCAGGCCCCGGCCGGCGCTCAGCACCCGTTCCGCCCAGCCCTCCGCAGGGGTGAGCGGGCAGCCCACCGCGGTGAGGAAGGCCGCGGGGGAGGGCAGCGCGCCCGCACGGATCAGCGTGCGCAGCGGCAGCACGTACGGGATCCGGTCGCCGTCCCGCGCGGCGGTCACCGCGAGCCACTGCACCAGCGTCGTCTTGCCGGAGCCCGCGTCGCCGCGCAGCAGTACGCGCTCGTGGGTGAGCAGTGCGTCCTCGGCGGGGAGGCGGACGGTGCGCTCCGGTTCCGTGTACTCCACCGGGAGCGCGGCGGGTTCCTCGTCCCCCGTCGCCTCCAGGCTCAGGTAGGCGACTTCGAGGGGCCAGCGGTCGGGGGAGTCGCGCAGGTCGATGCCGTAGATGGTGACGCGGTTGTGCTGTTCGGCGACGTACGGCAGGTAGCGGCGCTCGAAGGCCGTGTCGCGGGCGTCGGGCCTGGGCGTGCGGGTGATCAGCTCGTCGATCTTCGCGATCAGCTCGGCCTGGCCGCGGGCCTGTTCCACCAGCGTGCGGGCGACGAACGTGGAGCGCCGGGTGAAGAACTCCAGGATGTGCAGGCAGGCACACTCGGTCGCCGAGTCGAGGAAGTAGCGGGCGTCGCCGCAGAGGCCGTCGCCGGACCGGGGGGCCTGCCGCCGCAACCGGACGGCCAGCTCACCGTGTCCCAGCCGCACCGCCTGGACGTCGTCCATGTCCAGGTCGCCCAGGGCGAGGAGCCGTGCCGCCAGGGCGTCGGTGACGGCGTCGGTCTCGTCGGGTGGGAAGGGCGGCTCTCCGGGGAAGTCCAGGGCCGCCCCCACCAGCCGCCCGGCGAGCCGCCGCACCTCCGTCTCACCGAGGTGGCGCCGCTCGCCCCTGAAGGACACCAGGTCGGTCAGCCGGACCGGTCGGTCGACCAGTCCGGCGCCGGGCCCGCCCGTCACGAAGAGCTTCTTCACCAGCGGGGCGACCAGGCTGGACGCCAACTTCCCGCCGAGTACCGCCGGTTCCATGCGCCCCCCGTGGTCGGTCGCCGTCCACGGGAGCCTAGCGGGCGTCAGGACACCCGCGTCACGACAACTGGCCGTCGTAGTCCGGGAGATTGAACGTCCGCTCGGCGTGGCCGCCCGACAGGTCGGTGGCGCTGTTGCCGATGTTCGCGATGATCGTGTAGCCCTCCGACTCGATCTCGGCGCGCTGCTCGGTCTTGTACTCGGCGACGTCCTTGAACAGGTCGAGGAACCCGCGGACGTACAGGCCGGAGGACTCGTACCCGGCGTGGGCGAGGTTCCACTCGGTGGGCGCCTCGACGATGCTGCGGCGGTAAGGTGCTTTCGGGGGTCGAGTTAGCCCGATCGTGTGATGGTACGGGCGCAGGCTTGCGGTTCTCTGGGCTGATCGGGTTGACGTGATCGTGCGATCTGGGACGCCGGGAACGGAGCCGGCGTGCGGGGCCCCCTCTCCTCCGGAGTGAAGGTTTGGGGCTTCTCCGTCGCCCTCTGTCCGTGCCCACTTGGCTAGGTCGTGAGGGAACTGGCCTGCCTGGGGCGGACCACGCACGGGATGCGTGTCGCCACCCAGGGGTCGAGTACGCCGGGGACCAGTGCACCCAGGACCGTTCGGGGTGTGCGGCTGAGCAGACTCCTGCTCAGCCTCCAGGGACGGTGGGGTCCCCTCATGTCAACGCGGATGCCTGACGGCAACTATCGCGTGCATGCTTGACCGGGCAGGTGGCCGGACGGCAGCGATCGGACTACTGAGTGGTAGTCAGCCGTCCGGCCAGAGCTCACGCCGTGATCTCCACCCCGTTCGGCACGTTCCGCACCCGGGGCAGCCGGGGGTTGACCCGCAGCACCCGCAGCCGGGGGAAGCCGGACAGCCAGGAGACGTCCGTGTCGGGCAGCTCCGCGTTGAGCCACAGGTGGGTCAGCTGATCGGGGAGCAGCCCCGCCAGCAGCTCCTCGGCCCGCATCACACCGGCCACCTGGATGCGCGGGCGTCCGCCGAGTTCACGCAGCGCCGCCAGCTCGGCGGTGTCGGAGACCGGGAAGTAGAGGCCGTCCGGGTCCAGGTGGGCGATGATCTCCTGGGCGTACCGCTCGGTGTCGAAGTGCCGCCAGCCCCGAGCGAGTTCGGTCCGCACCGGCAGCGCGGCGCGGGAGCGCAGACGGACCAGGTAGTCGATGGCCGCGTCGTCCTGGACGCGGGTCGCGGTGTACGCGAGCAGCAGCGCCTGCCGGTCGTCGGGGACCTGGCCGGGGTCGGGCAGCAGCTCCAGGACGATGGGGCCGACCCAGCCGAGGCCCCGGGCGGCCAGCTCCGTCGTCGGGCGCACCAGGTTCTTCGTCCGGTCGTGGACGAGCCGCTGGACGGCGGGGTCCAGCTCGGTGACGTGGTCCAGGCAGGCCGCGGCCATCAGCCTGCGGTGGTTGATCTGCGACCGGCGCAGTCCCGGCGCGGGCGCGAGCAGCCGTTCCAGGAACTGGGCGCACTCCTCGGGCCGGGCGTGGGCGGCGGCCATGCGGATGACCTCCTCCCACTCGGACTGGTGGGCGTGGTCCACCAGCGTGGGGAACCGGCCGCGCGCCACGATCTCCTTCGCGGCCAGGTAGTCCTGGAAGGTGCGGTGGACGAAGTCGACCGACTCGCCCGACCGTTCGCGCAGCAGGCCCGTACGGTGCAGCAGATGCCGGAAGATCTTCGCGCCGTCCCCCTGCGCGCGGGCGGCGGGCATCGCGGGCAGCGCGGCGTCCAGGATGCCGACCGCCCGTTCCCGGGTCAGCTCGGAGGCGTCCTCCTCCAGCATCGCGTGGGCCAGCTTCTGCAGCAGCCGCTCCCGGGTGCTCTGCTGGAGCCGCACGTCGTCGGCGTACAGGACGTCCCGTTCGGGGTCGCGGCGCTGAAGGAGCATCTCCAGGGCGGCGTCGTACAACTCCTTGCGGCCGCTGGGCAGGGAGCCGGCCCGGTCCCGGTTCAGCGCGCATATCAGGCCGCACATCAGGGGGTTGGTGGCGAGCTGGCGCAGCTCGCGGTAGATCCGTACGGAGTGCAGGAGCCGCTGTTCGTACTCGTCCAGCGTGGCCCGCTCCCGCTCCCGCGGCGCCGGGGAGCGGCTCTGCTCGTCCAGCCGGGCCGCGGAGTGCCAGTCCCGGATGAACCGCGTCACCTGGTCCCGTGACATGGGCGCGAGGGACAGTTCGACGAAGTCCTCCTCGGTCAGTCCGTCCCCCGAGAGCCAGCCGTCCGACACGGCGGAGGGCCGGGAGGTGACCAGGCAGCCGTTGCCGGAGAAGACCCGCAGCAGGCGCCGCAGCCGGTCGCGCAGCTCGCCGCGGGTCTTCTCCGGCGCCTCGTCGATGCCGTCGACCAGCAGCACGGCCCGGCCCGCGAGCAGGGTCCGCACCACCCAGCCCTCCGGCGCCCGGTCGGCGAGCGGGTGCCGGACCGCGTGCAGGAAGTCGTCCGGGACCGGAAAGCCCTCGCGGGCGAAACGGCGTACGGGGAGCACGAAGGGGACCCGGGAGCCCTCGCGGGCGGCGGCCACGGCCAGCCACTGCACCAGGGTCGTCTTGCCCGAGCCCGCGCCGCCGCGCAGCAGCACACGGTCATGGTCCTCCAGGGCTCGGTCCGCAAGCAGCACGGTGCGCTGCTCGTCATCCGCGCCGGCCACGCCGCCGCTACGCTCCTCCGCCTCCAGGCTCAGATAGGTCTCCTCCAGCGGCCAACGGTCGGGCGCGTTGGGGAAGTCCACGCCGACGATGGTCAGCCAGCCGTGCCGCCGGGCCACCCATTGGGCGTACTCGGCCTCGAACGCCACGTCCTCCTCGGGCCGTTCGGGCTGCCGGGCCGCGACCTCGGCGTCACCCAGGTCGACCAGCTGGGCGATCCGGCCGGCCCGCCCCGCCAGTTGGCGCTGGAGGTAGGGGGAGCGCCGCACCAGGTGGTGCAGGACGTGCAGGCACACCGAGACCAGCAGAGCGTCGTGGAACCAGGCCGCGTCCGGCGACAGTTCCCGGTCCGCGCCCTGCACCGCGCCCCGCAGCCGCCGCGCGTAGTCCTGCGGCCCGAGCCGCACGGCGTCGGCGTCGGTGACGTCGACCTCGGCGATCGCGAGCAGGGTGCGGGCCAGGACGTCGACGACGGGGGCCAGTTCGGCGGTGGGCGCGGCATGCCGCTCGGCGGCGAGGTGCACCAGGTCGGCGGCGGTGCGGTGGACGTCGTCCGGAGTGGCCGAGGCCTTCGTGCCGCGCCAGGTGACCAGGCCGGGGACCGGCTCGGAGAACACGGGCGGCCGGGCGGGGTCGCGGAAGAGCCGGTGGACGAGGGGGGCGGCCAGGTGGGAGGGGGTGCGGACGACGGCATCCATGAATGTGGGCTACTCCCCGAGGTGGGTGCGGTCTACGGTCGCCAGGGTCTCGAACTCCTCCACCCAGGCCGGTATCTGCCCGGCCACGGACCCGTCCACTTCCCCGCCCACGTAGACGGAGGTCAGGCGGGGGAAGGCCGACAGCCAGGACAGCCCCTCCACCGGATGCGGCGCCTCCAGCGCCAGGTGGGTGAGCTGCTCGGGCACGATCAGCGCCGTCAGGTCCTCGACCCGGTAGGCGCCCCGGATCGTGAGGCGCTGCCAGCCGCCCAGTGAGTGGAGGGTGCGGAGATCATCGGGCGTGGTCACCATGAGGTACGACTGGTAGGACAGGTGCGCGAGGATCTCGTGCGCGTACCGGGCCCGGTCGAACTGGTCCCAGGCGCCGGCCAGGGCCCGCTGGACGTCCTCGCTCGGATGGTCCCGGAAGCGGGTCAGGAAGTGCAGCGCGGCCTCGCTGCCCACCTCGATCGCGGTCTGCACGGTCATGTAGGCCGTCCGGTCCTCGATGCCGTCCGGGCCCGGCAGCATGCCCAGCACCAGATCGCCCCCGGCCCGCGCCACCTCCTGCGCCGCAGCCAGGCCGGCCGGCGGGACGTGCGCCGCCAGCCCCTCCTCCACCCGCTCGCGCACGACCGGCTCCACCTCCGCCGCATAGCGCAGCCCGGCCGCAGCGAGCAGCGAGCCGCGGGGGGTGCCCTGGTCGGCGAGCCGGCGCAGCATGTGCTCCGCCTCCTTCGGGCGGGCGTGCGCGACGGCGAGCAGGATGACGTCCTCCCACTCGTCCCGGTGGGCGTTGTCGACCAGCAGGTCGAAGTCCATCTCCTGCACGGCCAGCCGTGCGCCCAGATAGTCCTGGAAGGTGCGGTGGAGGAAGTCCACCCGCCCCTCGGCGGGTTCGCGCAGCAGCCCGGAGCGCAGCAGCAGCGCGTCGTAGACCCCCTCGCCGCCGACAGCGGACAGATTCAGCGCGGGCAGGGCCCGGCCGATGATCTGGAGCGCCTCGGCCCGGTCCATCTCCGCACGTCCGTTGCGGATCAGCCACCACGCCAGCTTCTGCAGCAGCTGGACCTGGGTCGTGTACGGCAGCGCGGTCCCGGCGGGGGCGTGCAGCTCGCGCTCGCGGTCCCGGCGTTCGAGGAGCATGGTCAGGGCGGCCTCGTACAGGGACCGGCGGTCCTGCGGGAGGAAGCCGCGCCGGTCGCGGTGCAGGGCACACAGCATGCCGCACATGAGGGGATTGGTGGCGAGCCGGTTCAGTTCGGAGGAGGTCCGCACGGAGTGGCGCAGCGCCACGCCGACCGACTCCTCCGCGCCGGCCGCGCGGTGCCAGCGCCGTATGAACGTGTCGACCTCCGCACGACCCATCGGGGCGAGGTCCAGCTCGTGGAAGCCCTCGGCGGCCAGCCAGTCCTGCGGTACGGCCGAGGGGCGCGAGGTGACCAGCCACAGGTTCCCCGGGAAGACCCGCACCAGTTCACGGAGCCAGCGGCGGACGGTGGCGCGGCGGTCGTCGGCGATCTCGTCGATGCCGTCGACCAGCAGCACCCCGCGGCGCGCCCGCAGGACGCGCTCGACCCACCCGGGCGGCTGCTCCCCCGCCACGGGGGCGCCGACGGCCCGCAGGAAGTCCCCGGGCACGGGCAGCTCGGCCCCCGGGCGCACGATCCGGCGCATGGGCAGCACGAACGGCACCCGCCCGATCAGGTGGGGCAGCCCGTGGTCGTAGGAGCGGCTCGACGTGGTGACCGCGAGCCACTGCACGAGCGTGGTCTTGCCGGAACCGGCGACTCCGCGCAGGAACACCTGGTCGTGGCCGGCCAGCACCTGCTCGGCGGACAGGCGCAGCCGCTCGGCTCCGACGGGCTCCTGGCGTCCGTGGCGTGCGCGGGTCGCCGCCAGGCTCAGATACGCCGTGTCCAGCGGCCACTCCCGGGTCCCCGCGTCCAGCCCGTAGATGGTGAGCGTGCCGTGGCGGGCGGCGATGTGGTCCGCGTAGCGCTCCTCGAACCCGGCGTCCTCGGCCGACTGGGACGGCAGCCGTTCCAGCAGTACGTCGACGGCCTGGACCAGCCGGGCCAGCTGCTGGGTCTGGACGGTCTGCTGGCGGGCGACGTAGGTGGAGCGCTGGGTGAGGAAGTTCAGGATGTGCAGTGAGGCGGTGTGCAGCAGCCGCTCGTACAGCAGCAGGCCGCTCTCGCCGAGCCCGTACGGGGACAGCGGCACCCCGGTGCGCAGCTCGCGGGCGAAGCGCTCGGGGCCGAGCCCGACGGCCTCGTAGTCCTCGACGGTGATCTCGCCGAGCCGGGCGAGGGTGCGGGCGAGGGCGTCCTTGACGGCGGTCGCCTCGGCGGCGTCGACGGGCTCCTCCCCGGGCCCGGCCGCCGTCAGGGCCCTGCGGACCAGCTCCCCGGCGATCTTTTCGACGTCCTTGGGCGAGACGGTCCGCTTCTCGCCCCGGAACGACACCAGCGCCGATATCCGCACCGGCCGGTCCACAAGACCCGCTCCCGGGCCGTCCCGGACGAAGAGCCGGCGGACCAGGGGCGCGACCGCGCTGGACGCGACACGGGCCCCGAGTGCTGTGACGTCGACCATGGTCCGAGCCTAGGTGAACCCCCTTGCGCGGGGGGCGGGTTAGCCGGGACGGGAGTAGCCCCCGTCACATTCACCGGTGCTTCGATCATGGGCGCCGGTGATGTGCCGCACAGGGCTTTTGCCCCGTACTACGGGGAATAGTGGAAACGGCAAGAGCCAGCAAATCGGACATATCGGGACGTGTGAGGGGTCGGCGTCCGGGGTCCTGAGCTGGTTTTGTCCTGAATGGCGGCTCTGTCGAGAGTCATGACGTTTCGCGCTCAAGTACTAAATACGGTCGTAGGTCACACCTTTGTGCGGTTCGGGGCCGTCGGGTTACCAAGGTGGAGCCCGCCCGACGAGCGCCCTGTGCGTCCCGCCGGAGGGGCATTCCTCTGCTCCCGTCCCCATGAGGTTCGAATGTTTCCGCGTGTCACGTCCCGTTCTTCCCGTACGACCCTCCGCACTCGCGCCGCGGTGATGGCCGCAGGCCTCGGAGCCTCGGTCGCACTGGGAGCCGGGGTCGCGGCCGCCACCGGCACCACGGCGGCCTCCAGCACCAACGCCGCCGCGAGCGCCGTAGAGGCCCAGGCCGCGGCGCAGGCCAAGGCGGCCAAGGCCGAGAAGGCCGCCGCGAGCGCCAAGAAGAGCACCACCGCCACGAAGACGGCCACCAAGAAGAAGGCCGCCTCCTGGGTGGACCCGGTCAAGAAGTACGAGCTGAGCGCCAGCTTCGCCCAGAACGGCGGCATGTGGGCGCACAAGCACAGCGGCCAGGACTTCGCCGTGCCGATCGGCACCAACGTCGTCGCCGCCCACGGCGGCACCGTCGTCAAGGCCGGCGGCAACGGCGCCGGTGACGGCCCCGCCTACGGCAACGCGATCGTCGTCAAGCACGGCAACGGCATGTACTCCCAGTACGCGCACCTGTCCAAGATCAACGTGAAGATCGGGCAGGTCGTGAAGACCGGCCAGTCGATCGCCAAGTCCGGCAACACCGGTAACTCCAGCGGTCCGCACCTGCACTTCGAGATCCGCACGACCCCGAACTACGGCTCGGCCGTCGACCCGGTCTCCTTCCTGCGTGCCAAGGGCGTGACCGTCTAAGGGCCCGTCCAAGGGCCGTCTAAGAAGCGGGGGCCTCGCGCCCGCCCGCGGTACCCCGGTGCGCCTGGGTGACCAGATCGGTGGCGACCTCGAGAACAGCGACACGCTGCTCCTCGGGGTCGCCTTCGAGGTCCCGCAGGATGAACATCCCGGCGTGCAGCGTGAACAGCGCGCTGATGCAGCGGACCTGGTCCACCAGGTCCGCTTCCGGGTCCATGAGGATGTCGCGCAGGCCGAACATGCGGGTCTTGAACAACTCGCCGATGCGCAGGTCCCGCACCGTCGCCTGGTTCTCCTGCATGAAGCGGAACAGTGGCGCGGCGCCCGCCAGCGCCGCGCTGTAGCGACGGATGATCTCCTGCTTCGTCTCCAGGGTGTGCGGCTGCTCCCGCCCCCAGGCGATCAGGTCCTCCAACGGCCGCGAGAGATCCTCGAAGATGCTCACGAGGATCTCTTCCTTGGTCTTGAAGTGGTAGTACAGCGCGGCCTTGGTCACGTCCAGGCGCTCGGCGATCTCGCGCAGCGAGGTCTTCTCGTACCCCTGCTCGGCGAAGAGTTCGAGTGCCACGTCCTGGATGCGCTGGCGGGTGTCCCCGCGGCGCCGCTGCTGCCTGGTGCCGTTCATCGTGCCGCCCATCCTCCTACGCACCTCCTGCTCCGCGCACTCTGCCTGCTCCGCGCACTTTCCGAAAAACTTACTTGACGCCCGGCTAGTTACGCGTCTACCTTCCCGAGTGTAGTCAACTTGCCGGGCGGCAAGTAAGTGGGAAGCGCAAACAGCGGTAGCTGGGGGAGTAGGAGTCATGGCGGACACAGTGGAGGCGGCGACCGGCGGCGCCGGCGCCGGTGCCGGAAAACAGCCGAGGAGCGTGCGGGTCGTCCTGCTCGCCCTCATGATCGCGATGATGCTCGCGATGCTCGACAACATGATCATCGGTACCGCGATGCCGACGATCGTGGGTGAGCTGGGCGGCCTGGAGCACCTCTCCTGGGTCGTCACCGCCTACACCCTGGCCACCGCGGCCGCCACCCCGCTGTGGGGCAAGCTCGGCGACATGTACGGGCGCAAGGGCGTCTTCATGACGTCCATCGTGATCTTCCTGGTCGGCTCGGCGCTCAGCGGCATGGCGCAGGACATGGGCCAGCTCATCGGCTTCCGCGCCGTTCAGGGCCTGGGCGCCGGCGGTCTGATGGTCGGCGTCATGGCGATCATCGGCGACCTGATACCGCCCAGGGAGCGCGGCAAGTACCAGGGCATGATGGCCGGCGTCATGGCGCTGGCGATGATCGGCGGACCGCTGGTCGGCGGCACCATCACCGACAACTGGGGCTGGCGCTGGTCCTTCTACATCAACCTGCCGCTCGGCGCGATCGCGCTGATCGCCATCAGCGCCGTACTGCACCTGCCGAAGAAGCGCAGCCAGGCGCGGATCGACTATCCGGGCGCCGCGCTGCTGACCGTCGGCATCACCGCCATCGTGCTCGTCACCACCTGGGGCGGCACGGAGTACGCCTGGACCTCCGCGCGGATCATGGAGCTGATCGGCATCGGAGTCGTCGCGCTGGTCGGGTTCGTGTTCTGGCAGACCAGGGCCGCCGAGCCGATCCTGCCGCTGCACATCTTCCGCAGCCGCAACTTCACGCTGATGTCCGTCATCGGCTTCATCGTCGGCTTCGTGATGTTCGGCGCCACGCTCTTCCTGCCGCTGTACCAGCAGTCGGTGCAGGGCGCGTCCGCCACCAACTCCGGGCTGCTGCTCCTGCCGATGCTGGGGGCGATGCTCGTCACCTCGATGGTCGCCGGGCGGATCACCACCAACACCGGCCGCTACAAGATCTTCCCGCTGGCCGGCGGCGCGCTGATGACGGTCGGGCTGTATCTCCTGTCCACGATGGACACCGACACCACCCGGTTCACCTCCGGTCTGTACATGGCCGTCCTCGGTCTCGGCATGGGCTGCCTGATGCAGATCACCATGCTGGTGGCGCAGAACAGCGTGGAGATGAAGGACATGGGCGTCGCGTCCTCCTCCACGACCCTCTTCCGTACCCTCGGAGCCTCCTTCGGCGTCGCGATCATGGGCGCGCTGTTCAACCACCGCGTCCAGGACGTCATGACCGAGCGGGCCGGTGCGGCGGGCTCGAAGATGACCGAGCAGTCGGCGCAGCTGACGCCGGACGCGCTGGCGAAGCTGCCCGAGGTGCTGCGCGACGCCTACCAGCACGCGGTGTCCTCCGGTGTCCACGGCGCCTTCCTGCTCGGCTCCGTGGTGGCGGTGGTCGCGCTGGTCGCCGCGGTCTTCGTGAAGGAGGTCCCGCTGAAGGGCGCGGGCTCGAAGCCGGCCGACGCCCCGGCCGACGGCGACGACGCCACGGCGAAGGCACCGGTGACCGAGTCGGTCTGACCCCGCGGCGGTCCGCCGCCTGCCCCGCACCGGGCCTCCGGGTGGTTTCGGCCACCCGGAGGCCTTCGTCGTGGCCGTCCGGGTTCGGGGCCGGGGTTGGGCGTCACCTCCTGCGCGCGGTGACCAGGGCGAAGGAGAGGTACTCGCCGCGGTCGGCGTGGAGCATGTCGATCACGGCCCGGTCGGCATCCGTGCTCGCGTCGTCCGTGCTCCGGGCGTCGACCCGGTACGCGGCCCCCGCCCGGGCCCACAGCAGCCAGTCCCGCCAGGCGCCCGGTTGCAGGCGCGCGGAGGTGACGTCCACCAGCTCGGTGGTCGCCCACTGGAAGCGCCACCACTCGGCGGTGTGCCAGGCCATCGCCTCCCAGCCGACCACGTCCCTGATGTGCGGCGGTATCGCCCCCAGCTCACGCACCTCCCGCGTCATGGCGGGAGTCGCCACGCCCAACTGCCCACCGGGCCGCAGGAACCGGACGAGATACGGCAGATAGCCGTCCGCCGTCCCGAAGTACTCGAACGCGTCGACGCTGACGACGGCATCGAAGTCCGCCTCCTCGAACGGCAGGGCGTGCGCCTCCGCCCGCACCGCCGTCACCCGGTCGCCGACCCCCGCCTCGGCGAAGACGGCCGCCGCCTCCTCGGGCGCGATCCACCAGTCGGCCGCGACGACCTCCGCGCCGTACTCACGGGCCAGGAACACCGACGTCGCGCCCTTCCCGGAACCGAGGTCGAGAACCCGCATCCCCGGCCGCAGCTCCAGGTCCCGGGCGAGGTCCTCCAACAGCCACAGCGGGTTCGGCCCCATGTCGAGATCGAGCAGCCAGCCGGGGTCGTAGCGGGAGGAGCGCGGATAGCGGTCCGGACGTACGAGATCACTCAAGTCGGTCACGCCCACGAACCCAAGCCGATCGCCCAGCCGGGGACAACCGGGTTTCGCCGACCCGGGTGGCTAGGGTGGATGCGCAATCGCCGGGGCGGCGGGCGGGGACTGGGGTGCGGCATGGATGGCAACAGCGGAAGACCTTTCCGACGAGCGGAGCTGATGGGCGCCGCCGGGACCGCGGTCCTACCGGTCGCCGCGGTCGTCCTGGCGGGCGTGAGAGCCTCGTTGCCCTGGTGGGCGGTGGCCGGTATGGCCGTGCTGACGGCCGGCCTCGCCGGTTGGGCGGGAGTACGGATCGGCCGACGCCGCTCCGCGCGCGCCGAGGCCCTGGAGCCGGGGGAGAAGGTCCTCGGCACCTACACCGTCCGGCCTCCGTACCGCGAACACACGCCACCCGCGGCGCACGAGGGCCCGCAGTACCAGCTGGTGGTGACCAGCCACGGCCTGCAACTGTGGGAGCGCTCCGCACTCCTGTGGCGCCACCCGTGGCCGGAACTGCGCGTCCTGGTCGACGGCCCGCGCCTACGCGTCCACCACGAGGGCCGTGAGGCCGGGAACATGCTGCTGGAACCACCGGGCGCCGCCCAGGAGATACGCCTCGCCGCCACACGGCACGCGGCGGGCTGAGGTGCCGGTCACGAACGCGGCGACGGCGGGCCCGCTTTGCCGGCGCACTCGAACCAAACCACCTTGCCCCGACCGTCCGCGTACGGCGTGACACCCCACCGGTCGGTCACCGCCGCGACGATCACGAGCCCGCGCCCGCCCTCGCTCAGCGTGTCGGCAGCCGCCGGAACCGGCAGCTCCGGGCAGCCGTCGGCGACCTCCACCCGCACCCCGCCGGGCTGGAGCAGGAAGCACACGCGGCAGCGACGGCCGGGCACGTGCCGTACGACGTTGGCGACCAGCTCCGTGAGCGCCAGCTCGGCGGCGTCGGCCACGTCCGGCATCCCCGAGCGGACTAGGTACAGCCGCAGGACGCGGCGCAGATGGCGGGCCGAGTGCGCGCCCATGGCGAACTCGGCGTTGTACTGGCTCTCAACGTCCGCCGCCTGCGGACCGGTTACGTGATTCACGCCACAAGACTGCGACGCGCTGCGTACGCTCGACTACGCAGCGAAGCGAACATCGTCGGACGTTGCCGTCCGCAGCCCCGGAGTGAGGTGCCGCAGTGGCCAACATCCAGTCCCTCGACCCGACCGCGTCCCCCCTCGACTACTACGGCTGGGAACTGCGCCGCCAGCGCGAGGCCCACGGCCTCAAACAGGGCCAGCTCGGCGACATCATCTTCTGCACCGGCTCACTGGTCGGCCAGATCGAGACCACGAAGAAGGTCCCGACGCGGGACTTCTCCGAGCGCGTGGACGCCGCGCTGGGCACGGACGGCTTGTTCTCGCGGCTGATCGGCCTGGTGCTGCGCAGCCAACTCCCCACCTGGTTCCAGCCGTACGCGGAGATGGAGGCGAAGGCGGCGTACATCTCCACGTATCAGGCCCAGTTGGTGTACGGGCTGCTGCAGACGGCGGAGTACGCGCGGGCGGTGTTGGCGACGGGTATGCCGGACGACGTGGAAGGTCTGCTGGCGGCCCGGATGGAACGCCAGCGCATTCTGGAGCGTGAGCGGCCGCCGCTGGCCTGGGTGGTGCTGGACGAGGCCGTCCTGCACCGCCCCATCGGAGGTCACGAGGTGATGCGGCGGCAACTGGCCCGGCTGTTGGAGTTCGCCGGTCACCGCTGGATGCATGTCCAGGTGCTGCCGAACGAGGCGGGGGCCCACGCCAGTCTCGCCGGTTCGTTCACTGCCATGCGCTTCGATGACAACCCGGACATCATCTACACGGAAGACGTCATCTCCGGTCACATGACGGCCAATCCGGAGACCATCAGGGAAGCCGCGCTCCGTTACGCTCGCTTGCAGGCCGCTGCCCTCTCCGTGGAGGATTCGGCGGAACTGATCATCCGGGTGATGGAGGAACGCTATGGACACGGCTCCCAGCCAGAGGAACAGCCAGTGGCGTAAGTCCAGTTACAGCGGAAACACCGGCGGCGAATGCGTCGAGGTGGGGGCGAACGGCCCCGTCGGGTCCGTTCCCGTGCGGGACAGCAAGAACCCGGGCGGTCCGATCCTGACCATCCCCGCCCCCGCCTGGCACTCCTTCATCCAAGGACTGCGCTAGCCATCTGTCATCGGGCCGCTCATTCGAGCAGCCCGATGACAGTCACCCCCAACATGCTCACGCTTCTTACTGCCCACCCGGGTCTGCCTGCCGGGCGAGGAACTCCTCGGGGTGAGCCAACTCCGGCCCCTCCGTCCCGGCGTGGTCCGCCGCCGGGCAGGCGGTGGGCGCCCAGTGCTCCCAGCCGAGCCCTGCCTGAATCCTTAGGCCCATGGCGCCTCAGGCCATGGGCACGCCCCGAGGCCTAGACCAGCCGCTCCACCAGCAGCAGGGCGCCGACAAGGATCATCGCCGCGCCCGAGAAGCGGGACACCACCGTGGCGACGGCCGGGCGGGCGCCCAGGATCCGGCGCGCGGTGGTGCCGACCCCGGCGTAGACCACGGCACAGTTGGCCGTGTGCACCAGGCCGAGGGCGACGATCTGCGCGGCGAAGGGCCAGTCGGCGTCCCGGGCGGCGAACTGCGGCAGGAGGGCGAGGAAAAGCAGCAGCGCCTTGGGATTGAGCCCGCTGATGCCTGCCCCTCTGGCCACCCGCCCCACCCACGAGTCGGCCCCGCCGTCACCGCCCTCGGCCCGGGGCGCGGCGGGGCGGACCAGGGTCGTGGCGCCGAGCCAGACCAGGTACGTCGCCCCGGCGGCCGTCAGCGCGGTCAGTACCGTCGGCGAACCGGCGACCGCGGTGGCCAGGCCCGCGGCGACGACGGCGGTCAGCAGGACGTAACCGCTCAGCAGCCCGCCGACCGCGGGCAGCACCGACCGGTGCCGCAGCCCCGCCGTGATCGCGTAGGCCCAGTCCGCTCCCGGAACGAGCACCAACAGGAAGGACACCGACCAGAACGCCCCGATGCCGGCGATTTCCACGTCTCCACCTCACACTTCTTCCGACTCTCCGGGGCAGATTAGGAGAGATTGCCGGAAAGATGCTTTCAAATTTTCCCCACTTCCTTCCCGCAAGTGGAAGAATTTCCCCCATGGACGACGTGGACCGGAAGATCCTTGCCGAGCTGCAGAAGGACGGCCGGCAGACCCTGACCGAACTCGCCGAGCGGGTCCGGCTCAGCGTCTCCCCGTGTCACCGGCGTCTGCGCGCCCTGGAACGCTCCGGTGCGATCACCGGCTACCACGCGGCACTGAACGCGCCCGCGCTCGGCCTGGGCTTCGAGGCTCTGGTCTTCGTCACCATGCGCTACGAGGACCGCCAGACCGTGGCCGCCTTCGAAGCGGCCGTGGCCGAGATCCCCCATGTCCTCCAGGCCCAGCGGCTGTTCGGCGACCCCGACTACCTCCTGCGCGTCGTCACCCGCGACCTGGAGGCGTACCGGCGCCTCTACGACGAACGCCTCGCCTCCCTCCCCGGCGTCCAGCGCCTCAGCTCCACCCTCGTCATGGCCAACCTGGTCGAGGCCCGCCCCCTGCCCCTGTGACATCCGGCATCGGGCATCCGGCCGTTGTCAGTGCCCCGTGCCACCTTCGGCGTACGGACAAGCTGCGGCAGTTGCGGCCCGGCCAGTACCTCAGAGCCGCCCGGGCGGCCTAGGACCGGCTCTGCGACCCGCTCGGGGTCCGGTCCGGGAGCATCGGGTAGCTCCCCGTGTTCGTCGGTGCGTGTTCCGGCAGCCACAGGACGGCGACCGCACCCTCGGCCGGTACGTGGGCGGGGGCGCCGGGTGGGCGTACGTTGCGGAAGGTGAGGCGGGCGCCCAGTACGCGGGCCTGGCCGGCCGCGATGGTCAGGCCGAGCCCGTGTCCGCGGCCGGCCCGGTCCGTGCTGCCGGTGCGGAAACGGCTCGGGCCCTCCGCCAGCAGGTCCTCGGGGAAGCCCGGCCCGTGGTCGCGGACCCGGATCACCCGGCCCTCGACGCCGACCTCGACGGGCGAGCGGCCGTGCCGGGCGGCGTTGGCGAGCAGGTTGAACAGCACGCGCTCCAGGCGGCGCGGGTCGGTGGTGACCTCCGACTCGTGGATCACCCGGACCTCGACGGCCGGGTCCTTGGCCGCCACCCGCCGGGTCACGAAGTCGCCCAGCATGATGTCCTGCAGCTCGGCCCGCTCCGAGGCCCCGTCGAGCCGGGCCACCTCCAGGACGTCCTCGACGAGCGTGCGCATCGCCTTCGCCCGGTCCAGCACCAGCTCGGTGGGCCGCCCCGGCGGCAGCAGCTCGGCGGCGGTGAGCAGGCCGGTCACCGGGGTGCGCAGCTCGTGCGCGATGTCCGCGGTGACCCGGCGCTCGGCCTCGATGCGCTGCTGCAACGCGTCAGCCATCGCGTCCACGGCACTCGCGACGTCGTCCGTCTCGTCCCGGACCACGCCGCCGATGGCGTCCCGCACCCGGACGTCCGCCTCACCGCCCGCGACCCGGTTCGCCGCGGCGGCGGCCTTGCGCAGCCGGCGCGAGAGCTGACCGCCGATGAGCACGCCGAGCGCGCTGCCACCGAGGACGACCGCGATGGATCCGATGACCAGGGCCTGGTCGAGGTCCTTGAGGATGTCCGCGCTGCGGTCGGTGAAACCGGAGTGCAGGGACATCACGTGCCCGTCCTTGAGCGGCACCGCGGCCCAGATGTCCGTCACCCCGTCGGGTCGCTCGGAGACGTAGGTCGCCCGGCGCCCGGCCTCGATCTTGTGACGCAGCTCGGCCGGCAGCTCGGGGTCGTCGATCTTGGCGTTAGGGAAGTTCTGGCGCCCGGACAGCTCGTAGTTGCGCTGGGCGATCAGGACCCGGTCGTCCGCGAGGTCACGGGCGTTGTCCAGCATCGACACCCGGGCGGCGTTGTGCACGACCAGGCTCAGGGCGACCGCCACCAGCGCGCCGACCAGTGCGATGGCCGCGCTCAGCTTCCAGCGCAGCCCGGTGCGGATGCCGCGCGTGAGGACGCCCGGCCCCCCGCGGTCGTCCGGGCGCCCCGGAGGCGAGGCGGTCCGGCGTCGGAAGAACCCCCGCATATCCCTGTATCCCCGCTCAGGCCTTCAACTTGTAGCCGAAGCCGCGGACCGTCTCGATCCGGTCCTGGCCGATCTTGGTGCGCAGCCGCTGCACATGCACGTCGACGACGCGGGTGTCCCCGCCCCAGCCGTAGTCCCACACACGCTCCAGGAGCTTGTCGCGCGAGAGCACGGTGCCCGGCGCGGAGGAGAACTCCAGCAGCAGCCGCATCTCGGTGGGGGTGAGCGCCACCGGCCGCCCGGCCCGGTGCACCTCCATGCCCTCCGTGTCCACCTCCAGGTCACCGAAGGTGAGCACGCCCCCGGTGTCCGCGGCGCCCGCGCCCTCGCCCCGGTCGTCGCCGGCGGCGTGACCGAAGCGGCGCAGCACCGCCCGGATCCGGGCGACCAGCACGGCCCCGTCGAAGGGCTTGGTGACGTAGTCGTCGGCGCCCGCCTCCAGGCCCAGCACGACGTCGATGGAGTCCGCCCGCGCCGACAGCATGATCACCGGCACGGTGGACTCGTCCCGGATGCGGCGGCACAGGCTGACGCCGTCGAGACCGGGGACCATGACGTCGAGGAGCGCGATGTCGGGGCGGTCGGCCCGGAAGGACTCCAGGCCCGACAGCCCGTCGGGCATCGCGGTGACCGCGAAGCCGTCCCGCTCCAGGGCGAGCTGGGTGGCCTCGCGGATGACATCGTCGTCCTCGACGAACAGGACGTGGGTCTGGTCTGCCATCCCGGTGCTCTCAGTCCTCGTTGTGTTGTCGGGTCGGTCGGTCGGGTCGGGCGTGGGGTCTGTCGGGTGCGGTCGGCGGACGCGGAGCGGTCACTCGCGCCCGCTCGGGCAGACGCCCGGATCGCGCACCGCGTTCACTCCCTCATCGGTGCGGGCGGCCCGATCGGTTCACGAGCCGCCCGCTACGTCAGCTGTCCGGCTCCGGAACCGGGGTCGGCGCGTTCCCCACGGCGTTGCTGTAGTCGTTGTGGGTGCGGTACTCCTCGGCGAAACGGCCCGACGCCCAGCGGTACGTGATCACGTTCTCGCCTGACGGACTGGACACCGGGTCGCCCTTCTCGTACACCTGCTTGGTCACCACCAGGTCGCCGCGGTCGATCTCCGCGTAGACCGGAGGCTCCTCGGCCTTGAACACATTCTGGTACGCGCCGTCCTCCTCGCGGTACACGTAACTGCCCACACCCACCGCGTCACCGCACGTCAGCACGTTGACGACGACGTCCTCCGCCGAGCCCTTGGTCAGCTCGCCGTACGACACGTCGACGGGGTACTCGTCGGCGACACACGGCTTCAGCTCGCGCTTGACCTCCGCGGAGACCTTGGGGTCGGACTTGACCAGCCGCACGGCGTCCACGCGGTCGGGGACCTTCGAGGGGGACGCCTTCGCCGCGGGCGAGGAGGAGGCCGCGCCGCCCACCGCGTCCGCGTGGGCCGGGCCCTCGTCGCGGGCGCCGGTGCCGCCGGTCCCGCAGCCGGAGAGGGAAACGCCGAGGGCGACGAACACGGCCACCGCCGTACTCGCCGCCTGCGTGGTTCTCCGGGTCTCCCCGGGAGTCCGACCGTCGGTCAGGCCGCGCAACGCTCCCGCTCCTCACGCTCCAGCGCCCGCGCGTCCAGATCGCGGGCGACCAGCTCCTCGCGGAGCCGGGCGAGCGCCCGGTGCAGCGTGCTCTTGACCGTTCCCGCCGACATGCCGAGGGCGGCGGCGGTCTCCTCCGTTGACATCTGCTCCCAGTGTCGCAGCACCACGACGCTGCGCTGCTTCGGGGCGAGCACCTTCATGACGTCCATCAGCAGGGCGCGGTCCGCGTGCTGCTCGGTGGCGTCGTCCATGGGGGACTCGGGGAGCTGCTCGGTCGGCACCTCCTCCAGCTTCCGCGCCCGCCACCACTCGGTCCGCGTGTTGATCATCACCCGGCGCAGGTAGGCGTCCGCGAGGCGCTTGTCCTCGATCGTCGACCAGCGGCGGTACGTGCGTGCCAGCGCGGTCTGCAGCAGGTCCTGGGCGTCGACGGGGTCCGGGACCAGGCGCCGGGCGCTGCGCAGCAGCGCGTCCTGCCGGGTGCGGACGTACTCCTCGAACTCGAGCACCTCGCCCATGTCAACCGCCTTCCGATCCCCGTACTCCGCCGGTGTCGTCACCGCCGGCCCACTGCCTGTGGTCCGTAGTCGTGCTGTGCCCAGGGGGCATGCAAACGAAGGTAGGGAAGCGTTGTCACGGCGCTGTGCGAAGCAGCCTGCGGCAAACCCTCGGCTGTCCGTCGGTTGTGTAACGGAGGGAGGAACCGGGCACGTCAGCGGGCCACTTGATTGTCATATCGGACGATTTGCCCGACTTGGGAGCCGTCACAGAAGTACCTTCCACCTCTGTGCTCCGGCTGTCCGTCAGCTCGGCTCAGCTCAGCGGCAGCCTGTACAGCCCGTCCGCCAGCGGCTCCACCAGACCGTCGGCCACGAGGCCGTCCAGGGCGCGGGCGCGCTGGACCGGCTCCTGCCACACCTGGTCGAGGGCCGCCTGCGGCACCGGCCCGGTCGCCTCGCGCAGCACCGCGAGCAGCCGCCCGCGCACCTGACGGTCGGTGCCCGCGTACGTCTGACCGCGCCGCGGCGGCCCGTCGTGCGCGGGCTTGCCGGCCAGCCGCCAGGCGCACTGGGCCGCGATCGGACAGCGGTGGCACGACTCGTTCTTCGCCGTGCAGACCAGCGCGCCCAGCTCCATCGAGGCGGCGGCCCAGCGGGAGGCGCTCGCGTCGTCCTGCGGCAGCAGCGCCCGGGCCAGTTTCCGCTCGGCGGCGGTGGTGGCGTTCGGCGGGTACTGCACACCGGTGACCGCGCGGGCGAACACCCGGCGGACGTTGGTGTCCAGCACGGCGTGCCGCTGGCCGTAGGCGAAGGAGGCCACCGCGGCGGCCGTGTACTCGCCGATGCCGGGCAGCGCCAGCAGCTGGGCGTGGTCGGCGGGTACGTCACCGCCGTGCCGTTCCGTTATGGCCGCGGCGGCGCCGTGCAGGCGCAGGGCGCGGCGCGGGTAGCCGAGCCGGCCCCAGGCGCGGACGGCCTCGCCGGGCGCCTCCGCGGCGAGGTCGGCGGGGCGCGGCCAGCGGGCCAGCCACTGCTCGTAGACGGGCTGGACGCGGCTCACCGGCGTCTGCTGGAGCATGAACTCACTGACCATCACACCCCAGGCACCGGCCTCCGGGCGCCGCCACGGCAGGTCACGGGCGTGCTCGTCGAACCAGTCGATCACGGGGGAGTGCAGCGGCACACCGGACGCGGCCCGCCCGCCGGCCGGGGTGGCGGCGGAGGCCGCGGCCGCGGCGGGGTCGGAGGGGCCGTTGGGCGAGGGCTTCGTGGGCGCAGTCATGACCCTCCGATCCTGCCACGGGAGGACCACCACACGGGCGCATCGCCACCCGGTGGCGCCCAGGACACCTGACGATCGACAGGGGCGCGGCCCTGCCCGCCGCTTGTAGCGTCGCTGCCATGAACGCCACCCACCCGGCCGACGCCGCCGCAACCGGCGAGGACACCCTGGGCGGCAAAGCGACGCCGACCGCCCGACCGACACCGAGCACAGAAGCACCACCTGGCGGGGACACGGTGCCTGGTGGGGGCGCGGCGCCTGGTGGGCACACGGTGCCCGGCGGGTACGCCACGCCTGGCGGGGACACGGTGCCTGGTGGGCACACGGTGCCCGGCGGGTACGCCACGCCTGGCGCGGACACGGTACCTGGCGGGGACGTGGCGCCCGGTGGGGACACCGCGCCTGGTGGATACGCCACGCCTGGCGGGGGCACGGTGCCTGGCGGAGACGTGGTGCCTGGCGGGGGCACGGTGCCCGGTGGGGACACCGCGCCTGGTGGGGACACCGGGCCTGGTGGGGACACCGGGTCTGGTGGGGACGCGGCGCCTGGTGGGTACGCCACGCCTGGCGGGGGCACGGTGCCTGGCGGGGGCACGGTGCCCGGTGGGGACACCGCGCCTGGCGGGTACGCCACGCCTGGTGGAGACACCGGGCCTGGTGGGGACACCGGGTCTGGTGGGGACGCGGCGCCTGGTGGGTACGCCACGCCTGGCGGGGACACGGTGCCTGGTGCGGACACCGCGCCCGGCGGGTACGCCACGCCTGGTCGGGACGCCGCGCCCGACGAGGACAGCGCACCCGCCGGAGAAACGGCGCCCAGTGGGCATGCGAAGCCTTGGAGGCGTGCCGTGTCCGGCGTTGGCGCCAACGGGCCGGTGGAGGCCGATCGGGGAGAGGCCGTCGGCCGGACGGGCCGCGCCGACACGGCTGCCTCCGGCGTGAAGCCTGCCGACATCGCTCCCGACCCCACCGCAGGCTCCGCTGCCCCCGCCGTACGCCCCGCCCGCCTCGCCTCCCTCGGCCGAGGCGTCCTGCTGTGGGCTGTCCTCGCCCTGCCCGCGATCACCGCGGACCGGCTGGGGATGAATGAACCGCGTGCGATGTGGCAGCAGCTGGCCGGCCTGGGGGTGCTCGCCGCGGCCGTCGCGCTCGCCCGGCGCCGGCCGCTCGCCGCGTACGCGCTGGCGGCCGTCCTGAGCGTGGCCGCCGCCCCGGCCCTGTTCAGCGTCTCCTACGGCCCCGCCCTCGGCACCCTCGCCCTCCTGCTGGGCCTGCGTGCACAGCGGCCGCACCCCGCGGTGGCCGGTTTCGTCGGCGTCGGTGTCGCCGGCACGGTACGGATCGCGCTGGCCGGAGTCGACCCGGTGCCCGAGACGCTGGTCCTGACCGGCACGCTGCTCTTCGGCTGCGTCTTCCCCTGGCTGGCCGGACGCTACTGGCGGCAGAGCCGGGCGCTCGCCGAGGCCGGCTGGCTCAGGGCGGCCCGGCTGGAGGACGAGCAACGGCACGCCGAGGAACGGGCCAGGCTGCGCGAACGGGCCCGCATCGCCCAGGACATGCACGACTCCCTCGGCCACGAACTGAGCCTGCTCGCGCTGCGCGCCGCCGCCCTCCAGGTCGCCCCCGGTCTCGCCGCCGACCACCGTGCCGCCGCGGCCGACCTGCGCGCCGCCGCCGCGGACGCCACCGACCACCTGCACCGCATCATCGGCGTACTGCGCGAGGACGACGAACCCGTCCCGCTGGCCCCGGCGGGCGAGAGCGTCGAGGAACTCGTCGCCCGCGCCGCCGAGTCGGGCCTCCCCGTCCGCTGGGAGGCGCGGGACACCGCCGAGGCGGCCCCCGAGCCGGGCGGCATCGCCGAACGGCTGCTGCACCGGGTCGTGCGCGAGGCCCTGACCAACGCCGCCCGGCACGCCCCGGGCGCCCCCGTCGTCGTGGCGCTCGGCGGGCAGCCCGCCGGAACCACGGTCACGGTCACCAACGGACCGGCCACCGAACCCGCTTCCCACTCCTCGGGCGGCTCGGGCCTGCTCGGGCTGCGCGCCGCCGTGACCTCGGTCGGCGGCGACTTCAGGGCGGGCCCGCACGGAGAGGGGTTCCGGGCCTGCGCGTACGTCCCCGCCCAGCCGAGCGCCCCCCGTGTCTCCCCGCCCGCCCCCACGGCCCCCTTCACCCGCGCCCGCCGCCGCGTCGCCCTCGGCCTGGGCGCCGCGGCCGGTGCGGGACTCGTCCTGGTGGGCGCCGCGTTCGGCTGGTACGCGTTCACCGAGACGCACTCGGTGCTCACCCCGAGCGCGTACGCGAAGCTGCGCCCGGGCACGCCGTACGACGAGGTCGCCCCCGTCCTGCCGGACCGCGAGGCCCACGATCCGCCGACCGACCGCGCCCCGGCGCCACCGGAGGGGACGGACTGCCACTACTACCGGGCGAGCGGCGAACTCCTCGTCTCCATCGACCACTTCCGGCTCTGCTTCGACGAACACGGGGAGCTGGCCGCCAAGGACGTCGTCCCCGGCGTCGGCGGACCGGACCACAAGAACGAGAAGGAGCCCGCACGGTGATCCGGGTACTGCTGGCCGACGACGAGGCGATGGTGCGGGCCGGCGTCCGCGCCATCCTGGCGAGCGGCGGCGAGAGCGAGGTCGTCGCCGAGGCGGGCGACGGCCGCGAAGCGGTCGAACTGGCCCGCGCGCACCGCCCCGACGTGGCCCTGCTGGACATCCGCATGCCCCGCCTGGACGGACTCGCCGCCGCGCGGGAGATCGTACGGACCGCACCCGGCACCGCCGTCGCCATGCTCACCACCTTCTCCGAACAGGCCTACGTCGCCCGCGCCCTGGCCGCGGGCGCCACCGGCTTCCTGCTCAAGTCCGGTGACCCCTACGAACTGATGGCCGGTGTGCGGGCCGTGGCGCAGGGCGCCGCCTTCCTCTCCCCGAAGGTCGCCCGGTACGTCATCGAGGACCTCGGCAGGGGCGGTGGTGGCGGCCGCCTCGCCCGCGAGGAGCTTGCCCGCACGCGGGCGGCGCGGCTGAGCCCCCGGGAGCGCGAGGTCCTCGGCCTCGTCGGCGCGGGCCTGTCCAACCCGGAGATCGCCGCCCGGCTCCACCTGGTCGAGGGCACGGTGAAGGCGTACGTGAGCGCGGTCCTGGACCGGCTGGAGGTACGCAACCGGGTCCAGGCCGCGATCGTGGCCTACGAGGCGGGACTGGTCGAGCCGGGCGCCTGAGCCGCCGCCCCGAGGCGCGTCAACGGCGCCGGTGCGAGGCGACGCAGGAGGCCGGAGGCTCGGCGGAGGCGGCAGGCCCCGGCCCGGTCAGCCACCGCACCCCGGGCGCCGTCGAGGCACGCATCGCCTCGGCCAGCCGCGTCACCGGTCGCGTGCCCAGACGTACGGCCGCTGCGGCGACGACGGCGCCCAGCAGCAGACCGGCGGCGACGTCGTGCGGGTAGTGCACGCCGACGAAGACCCGGGAGAAGGCCATCAGGAGGGCGAGCGGGGCCGTCAGCAGGATGACCGCCCGCCGGACCAGGGCCAGGGCGACGGCCGAAGCGCCCGCGATCGTCGCGTGGTTGCTCGGGAAGGACCAGTCACCGGCCGCCGGACACTCCACCAGGGACGGCACCGCCGCGGAGACCGCCCGGCACGGACGCTCCTCCGTGAAACCCGACTTGAGCAGCTCACTGCACACATACGCCAAAGCCGTGGCCACAGGTGCAAGCACCGCGATGGCGAACGCCCGGGTGTCACCACGCCGCGACCGCCACCAGGCGACGACGAACAGCGCCCCGAACACCAGGATTCCGGCCTCCGTCCACACCTCCGCCGCGTGCCGCACCCACGTCGGGGTGTCCTGGGCGAAGCCGGTGATGTCGCGGTACAGCTCGTCGTCTCCGAAGGTCATGCTCACGGACGGTAGGCGGGCGCCCGATACGGTCACACCCTGCGATCGACACGTGGGTCACCTGACGATCGGCAGGGGTCCGGAACGATCTCCGGAATGATGATCCGTAAAAGATGCGCGCCCGAACGGCGGGTGGGACAGGGGAACGCGCCGATCTCTCGTACAGTTTGCGCCGTGGGATCTCTGCGCAATCCGGTCGGGCCGCTTCCCTCCTCCATCTACTGGCGACGGAGGGGCGTACTGCTGTCTCTTTTCGCCCTGTTGGCGCTACTGATCACGTGGATCGTGGTCTCCGGCGGCGGGGACGGCGGCAAGGGACGCGACGACGGAGCCAACGGCAAGAACCCGGCGCCGTCGATCACGCCGGGGCCCTCGGGATCCGGGCCCGCGATCAGTCAGGCCCCGGGCGGGCGCGACGAGTCGGGCAGCGGGGGCTCCGGCGGGTCGGACAGCGGGTCGGGCTCCGGTTCCGGCGAAGACGACGGCAACGGAACCGGCGACGGCAACGGAACCGGCGAAGGCTCCGACTCCGGTGGCGACGACGGGTCGGCCGGTGGCGGCGGTGGCGGCGGCTCCGCGGGCGGTGCGGCGACCGGCGTCGGCGCGGGCGACACGCTGCCGGGCGGATCGTCCCTGCCCAACTGCACGCCGGGCGCGGTGAAGTTGAGCCTGCGCAGCGTGCGCAACAGCTACACGCCCGGGCAGACTCCCGCCTTCGAACTCACCGCGCGGAACACCTCGGGCAGCGACTGCCAGGTCGATCTCGGCCCGAAGCACGCGGTGTTCACGATCACCCCGGCCGGCGCCGACGACGCCTACTGGTCCTCCGACGACTGCGTCGAGGGCTCGGGCAGCCTCAAGTACCGGGTGGCCGCCGGCAGCGGCATCGCCTACACCGTGAAGTGGGACCGCAAGCCGAGCGCCTCCGAGTGCGGGACGCCTCCGGCGGGGTCGGCCAAGGCGGGGACGTACCTGGTGGAGGCCAAGGCGGCCGGCTTCGAGAAGGTGCGGACGTCGTTCGTGCTCAAGAGCGACTGACGAGGGCGCGGCCGTCCCGACCGCGCCCACTCGTGACGCAGCGCTGAGACACGACGCCCAGCCGGAGCGCTCAGCCGGAGCCCTCAGACGTAGCGCTCAGCCGGAGCCCTCACACAGCCCTCACACAGCCCTCAGACGTAGCGCTCAGCCGGAGCCCTCAGACGTAGCGCTCCAGGATCGACGACTCCGCCAGCCGCGACAGCCCCTCCCGCACGCTGCGCGCCCGCGCCTCGCCGACGCCGTCCACCGTCTGGAGGTCGTCGACACTGGCGGCGAGCAGCTTCTGCAGGCCGCCGAAGTGCTCCACCAGCCGGTCGATGATCGCGCCCGGCAGCCGCGGCACCTTCGCCAGCAGCCGGAAGCCGCGCGGCGACACGGCCGAGTCCAGCGTCTCGGGCGACCCGGTGTAGCCCAGGGCACGGGCCACCGTCGACAGTTCCAGCAGCTCGGCGTGGCTGAGCTTGTCCAGCTCGGCGAGCGCCTCGTCGACCGTGCGGGAGCGCTTCGCGGTCGGCTCGGGCACGTAGTCCCGTACGACCAGCTCCCGCTCCGGCTCCACACCGGCGATCAGCTCGTCCAACTGAAGCGCCAGCAGCCGCCCGTCCGTGCCCAGCTCCACCACGTACTCGGCGATCTCGGTCGCGATGCGGCGCACCATCTCCAGGCGCTGGGCGACCGCCGAGACGTCCCGGACGGTGACCAGGTCCTCGATCTCCAGCGCCGACAGCGTGCCCGCCACCTCGTCGAGCCGCAGCTTGTACCGCTCCAGGGTCGCCAGCGCCTGGTTGGCCCGGGACAGGATCGCCGCCGAGTCCTCCAGCACACGGCGCTGGCCGTCGACGTACAACGCGATCAGCCGCATCGACTGCGAGACGGACACGACGGGGAAGCCGACCTGCTTGCTGACCCGGTCCGCCGTACGGTGCCGGGTGCCGGTCTCCTCGGTGGGGATCGTCGGGTCCGGAAGGAGCTGCACCCCCGCCCGGAGGATCTTCGACAGGTCCGAGGACAGCACGATGCCGCCGTCCAGCTTGCACAGCTCGCGCAGCCGGGTCGCGGTGAACTCCACGTCCAGCACGAAGCCGCCCGTGCACATCGACTCGACGGTCTTGTCCGAGCCCATCACCATGAGCCCGCCGGTGTTGCCGCGAAGGACCCGCTCCAGGCCGTCCCGCATCAGCGTGCCGGGCGCCACGGCGCTCAGCGAGGCGCGCATCAGCCCGTCGGCACCGGCACTCCCACCGGACTTTCCGGGAGCTGCCGCCCGGTCGTTGGCTGCCACTGCACTCCTCCGGTCGCAGGTTCTTCAGGCGCTCCCCTGTCGCACACTCGGTCGTACGGACGGGCGAGACCAGGGCAAAGTCTACCGGCGGTCCTCGTCCTCCCGCGGGGCCTCTCGCCGACGCGAGCGCGGAAGCACCCGCAGGGCCTCCCCTATGTCCGCGACTTCCAGGACCTTCATGCCGTCAGGGACCCTGCCCGGATCGGCCGGTACCAGGGCATGCGTGAAGCCCAGGCGGTGCGCCTCGGAGAGCCTGCGCTGCACGCCCGTGACCCGTCTCACCTCACCGGCGAGGCCGACCTCACCGATCGCGACGAGGTTCTTGGGCAACGGGGTGTCGCTCGCCGCACTGGCCAGCGCGAGCGCGACGGCGAGGTCCGCGGCGGGCTCGGACAGCTTCACCCCGCCCACCGTCGCACTGTAGATGTCCCTCTTGCCCAGCGCGCTGATCCGACCGCGCTGCTCCAGCACGGCCAGCATCATGGACACCCGGGACGTCTCCAGACCGGACGTGGTGCGCCGCGGGGACGGAATCTGGGAGTCGACGGTCAGCGCCTGCACCTCGGCCACGAGCGGCCGGCGGCCTTCCAGGGTGACGGTCAGACAGGTACCGGGCACGGGTTCGGCACGCCGGGTGAGGAACAGCCCGCTGGGGTCGGTCAGGCCCGTGATGCCCTCGTCGTGCAGCTCGAAGCAGCCGACCTCGTCCGTCGTCCCGTACCGGTTCTTGACGCCCCGCACCAGCCTCAGCCGCGCGTGCCGGTCGCCCTCGAAACTCAGCACGACGTCCACGAGGTGCTCCAGCAGCCGCGGACCCGCGATGGCGCCGTCCTTCGTGACATGGCCCACCAGCAGCGTGGACATGCCGCGGTCCTTGGAGGCGCGGATCAGCGCGCCCGCCACCTCCCGCACCTGCGCCATGCCGCCGGGTGCGCCGTCGATCTCGGGCGAGGCCACGGTCTGCACGGAGTCGAGGATCAGCAGCGACGGCTTCACGGCGTCCAGGTGCCCCAGGACCGCCGCGAGGTCGGTCTCGGCGGCGAGGTACAGGTGGTCGTCGATGGCGTGGATCCGGTCGGCCCGCAGCCGCACCTGGCTGGCCGACTCCTCACCGGTGACGTAGAGAGTCCGGTGCTCGTCGCTCGCGGACTTGGCCGCCACGTCCAGCAGCAGCGTGGACTTGCCGACACCGGGCTCGCCCGCGACGAGCACCACGGCGCCGGGCACGAGACCGCCGCCGAGCACCCGGTCCAGCTCGGGCACCCCGGTGGAGCGAGCGGTCGCCTGCCGCCCGTCGACCTGCCCGATGGGCAGCGCGGAGGTGGTCACCCGCCCCGGCGTGGTCGTACGCACCGCGGGCGCGCCGTACTCCTCGACCGTGCCCCAGGCCTGGCATTCGGGGCAGCGGCCGAGCCACTTGGCCGTCTGCCAGCCGCACTCGGTGCAGCGGTAGGACGGCCGTTCCTTGGTGGACTTCGTACGGGCAGCCATGCACGAACCGTAACCGCCCCCACTGACAGCGAACCCCGGGCTCCGCCCCCGGGACACCCCCGCCCCCCACCGCCGGAGACCCCGGCAGGCACCCCGAACCACCCCGAACGGACGACCGTCACCCCGAACCGGGCGCGGAACAACAGGTTCCTGTCCCCTTATGAGGGATCGTTTCACCCGTACGGATTAAAAGTGCCCAACGCGCCAGTTCGCGCCACCCATAGGCCCCTACGGTCGCCGAGTGATGAGGAGCAGTCCGGAGACCACGACCCGCACGACCGGCGCACACCGGGCGCACAGGGAAGCGCGCGACCGTACCGCGGCGCGCACGCTGGCCCAGCGCCCGCCCGCGCGCTACGCCGCGTACGACGCGTATCTGGACGGCCTGTTCACGTACTGCCTGTCCGTGCTCTGCGATCACGACGCCGCGACCGCCGCCCTGGGCGACGTCCTCGCGCTCGCCGAGCGCCGCGGCCACCGCGGCCCCGGCTCCGTGGCCGACCGCAGGGCCTGGCTGTACGCGCTGGCCCGCTGGGCCTGCCTGCGCAAGCTGGCCGAGGCCAAGCAGAAACGTCCGAGCAGCCACGCGGCGGGCCGCCCCGACCCCGGCGGACCACGCACCGCACCACGGCAGCGCACGAAGCCCGCGAAGCCGACGCAGCCCACGAAGCCCGTGCAGCCCGCCACCGGCACCGACGAGGCCCGGCAGCAGCACCGCCGCGAACTCGCCCTCCTCGCCTGGCCGGAGGCCGCCGGCACCACCCCCGAGCAGCGCGAGGCCCTCGAACTCGCCGTGCGCCACCACCTCGCCCCGCACGAGGTCGCCGCCGTCCTCGGCATGGACCCGGCCGGCGCCCGGGAACTGCTCGCCTCCGCCGCCTGCGAAGTGGAACGCACCCGGGCCGCCCTGGCCGTCGTCGAGACCGGCACCTGCGCGGGCGTCGCCCGCCTCACCGGCGACAACCGCTACGTCCTGAGCAGCGCCCTGCGCCGCGAGCTGGTCCGGCACGTGGACGACTGCCCCCGCTGCCGCCGCACCGCCGAGCGCGCGATCCCCGGCCGCTGGCCCGGCACCAGCGTCACCCCCGCCGAGCTGCCCGTTCTGGAGGCGCCCCGCACGGCGCTGCACGTCGCGTCGGCGCACGCCCCGCGGGCCAGGGGCACCGCACCCCGCTTCGACCGGCGCGGCTTCCCGATGGACCCCAAGGACCGCGCGGCCCGCCGGGACCGCCTGCGCGCCCGTGCCGTCACCACCACCGTCGTCGCCACCGTCGTGGCGGCCCCCGTGCTCGCCCTGTGGGCGGCCTACCGCGGCACCCCGGTCGTCGAGGGCGAGGGCGGCCGCTCGGCCAGCGCCAGCGAGGCACAGGACCCCGACGGCCTGGAGGGCGCGTCGGCGGGCGGCTACGAGAACGCCGGCAACGCGAGCACCAGCCCCGGCACGGACACGGACGACGGCTTCGGCGAGAACGGCAAGGCCGACGTCTCCGTGGAGGTCGTCAGCGTCTCCGGCGCCGGCGAGAAGGGGGCAGGCCACCTGGCGGTGACCGCAGGACACGACCGCGACACCACGCTGGTCACCCTCACCGCGACCGGCGACGCCCCGGTGCGCTGGTCCGCCTCCACGGGCGCGTCCTGGCTCTACCTCAGCCAGTCCTCGGGCACCCTGCGTCCCGGCGAGGCGTCGACCATCAGGGTGTACGTCGACCATCTGCGCGAGCCGTCCGGCCACTGGAGCGCACGGGTGGCCGTCTCGCCCGTCGGCGCCGTCGTCTCCATCGAGGGGTACGGCACCGCGCCCGGTCCGTCCCACCCGGGCCCGCGCCCAAGCCCGCCCGACGACACCCCGTCCCCGTCCCACCCGGGCCCGGATCCGGACCCCGACCCGACCACCTCGCAGCCGCCGGACCCGACGCCCACCGACGACCCGCCGCCGACGTCACCCGGCCCGGACCCGACGCCCACCGAGCCGTCCCCGACCGGCGGTACGGACGGCTCGTCGCCGCCGCCGGGCGACAGCGGCGACCCGAGCCCGTCCACCTCGTAGGACCGGGCCGGCGCCGGCCTCGTACGGCCGGCGCGGGTATGGCCGGCGCGCGAGGGGCCTCAGCGAGCGGGGTCCGCCGGATGCGGTGCCAGCAACGGCAGCTGCGAGGCCAGCCGCTCCTCGCACAGCTCGACCAGCCGGTCGTAGCCCGCCTTGCCCATCAGCTCGACCAGCTCCGGCCGGTAGGAGACGTACACCGGGTCGCCCGCGCCGTGCGCGGAGGTCGCCGAGGTGCACCACCAGTGCAGGTCGTGACCGCCCGGGCCCCAGCCGCGCCGGTCGTACTCACCGATCGACACCTGGAGCACGCGTGTGTCGTCGGGCCGGTCGATCCACTCGTAGGTCCGCCGGACCGGCAGCTGCCAGCACACGTCCGGCTTGGTCTCCAGCGGTTCCCGCCCCTCCTTCAGGGCCAGGATGTGCAGCGAGCAGCCCGCGCCCCCGGAGAACCCCGGCCGGTTCTGGAAGATGCACGAGCCCTGGAAGGGCCGGGTCTGTCGGGAGCCCTCGTCGTCCTCGGAGACCCAGCCGTCGCGTGTGCCCTCGCCGTGGTGCTGCCAGATGTCCGGCGTGAGCCTCGCCACGTGCTCGGCGACCCGCTTCTCGTCGTCCTCGTCGGAGAAGTGGGCGCCCAGCGAGCAGCACCCGTCGTCCGCGCGGCCCGCCTGGATGCCCTGGCAGCCGCTGCCGAAGATGCAGTTCCAGCGGGAGGTCAGCCATGTCAGATCGCACCGGAAGACCTGCTCGTCGTCCGCCGGATCCGGAAACTCCACCCACGCGCGCGCGAAGTCGAGACCCTGCTCGTCGCCCGCTTTGCGCTTCTTGTCGCTCTTGGCCGACTTTTCGTCCTTCGCCTTTTTCGTCTTTGGCACGGCTCCAGGGTAAGTCGCCGAAGCCGGATGACGGCACCGCCGCACACCTGGGCGGCAGTAGCGTTCCGTACATGAGACTCGGTGTCCTCGACGTGGGTTCGAACACGGTGCATCTGCTGGTGGTGGACGCACACCCGGGCGCGCGCCCGCTGCCCGCCCACTCGCACAAGGCGGAACTGCGCCTCGCCCAGCTCCTCGACGAGGACGGAGCGATCGGCCCCGACGGCGTCGAGCAGCTCGTCGCGGTCGTCCGGGAGGCGCTCCAGGCCGCCGAGGACAAGGGCGTCGAGGACCTCCTGCCGTTCGCCACCTCCGCCGTGCGCGAGGCGAGCAACGCCGACGACGTCCTCGCGCGCGTGCGGGCCGAGACCGGCGTCGAGCTGACGGTCCTCGCCGGCCCCGAGGAGGCCCGGCTCACCTTCCTCGCCGTCCGCCGCTGGTTCGGCTGGTCCGCGGGCAGGCTGCTGGTCCTCGACATCGGCGGCGGCTCCCTGGAGATCGCCTACGGCATCGACGAGGAACCCGACGCCGCCGTGTCGCTGCCGCTCGGCGCGGGCCGGCTGACCGCCGCCCGGCTGCCCGGCGACCCGCCCCACCCGGACGACGTCAGGACACTGCGCCGCCACGTCCGCACCGAGATCGCCCGCGAGGTCGGCGAGTTCAGCCGCTTCGGCGCCCCCGACCACGTGGTCGCCACCTCCAAGACCTTCCGGCAGCTGGCCCGCATCGCCGGCGCCGCCCGCTCCGCCGAGGGCCTCTACGTCCAGCGCGAGCTGAAACGGGCCTCCCTGGAGGCCTGGGTGCCCCGCCTGGCCGCCATGACCAGCGCCGAGCGCGGCGAACTCCCGGGCGTCTCCGAGGGCCGCGCCGGCCAGCTCCTGGCCGGCGCCCTGGTCGCCGAGGCCGCGATGGACCTCCTCCACGTCGAGAGCCTGGAAATCTGCCCGTGGGCCCTCAGGGAGGGCGTGATCCTGCGCCGCCTTGACCACATGGGGGATGAACGTGCCCCTGAAAGGGGCGCGGGACCGTATTGATGTGCGGCTCCGCCGCGTGGGCGCGAGCGACCGCAACGGACCGGCACCCGCCAGGTATGGCAATCACCACAACGGCGAATAGGCACCCCGCAGCTCCCAACCCCCACCCCGTAACCTGACCCCCGTGGCAAAACCAAGGGACGTAGTCCGCATCCCGGACGCGAAGGTCGCCCTGTCGACGGCTTCCGTCTACCCGGAGTCGACGGCGACGGCCTTCGAGATCGCCGCGCGCCTCGGCTACGACGGCGTGGAGGTCATGGTCTGGACCGACCCGGTCAGCCAGGACATCGACGCGCTGCGCAGACTCAGCGACTACCACCGCATGCCGATACTGGCCGTGCACGCGCCCTGCCTGCTCATCACCCAGCGCGTCTGGTCCACCGACCCCTGGGTCAAGCTCCAGCGCGCCCGCGCCGCCGCCGAGAAGCTCGGCGCGTCCGCCGTCGTCGTGCACCCGCCGTTCCGCTGGCAGCGGCAGTACGCCCGCGACTTCGTCAACGGCATCTGGCGGATGGCGAACGAGACGGACGTCCGGTTCGCCGTCGAGAACATGTACCCCTGGCGCTACCGCGACCGCGAGATGCAGGCGTACGCCCCCGACTGGGACGTGACCAAGGACGACTACCGGCACTTCACGATCGACCTCAGCCACGCCGCCACCTCCCGCACCGACGCCCTCGACATGATCGACCGCATGAGCGACCGCCTCGGCCACGTCCACCTCGCCGACGGCAAGGGCTCCGCCAAGGACGAGCACCTCGTCCCCGGCCGCGGCAACCAGCCCTGCGCCGAGGTGCTGGAGCGCCTCGCGCACACCGGCTTCGACGGCCACGTCGTCGTCGAGGTCAACACCCGCCGCGCGATGTCAGGCGCCGAACGTGAGGCCGACCTCGCCGAGGCGCTGGCCTTCACCCGCCTGCACCTGGCGTCGGCGTCGTCGGCGTCGGCGCCCTCCGGGGCGCGGACGGACCGCCGGTGAGCGACGCCGGCGGGGCCACCCGTCGCCGCGGCCGCCCGCCCCGTACGGAATCCGCGGACACCCGCGACCGCATCCTCGCCACGGCACGCGAGGAGTTCTCCGAGCGCGGCTACGAGAAGACGTCGGTGCGCGGCATCGCCAAGACGGCGGGCGTGGACCCGGCGCTGGTGCACCACTACTTCGGCACCAAGGAGCAGGTCTTCGCGGCGGCGATCGAAGTCGCCTTCGCGCCCGCCCTCGGAGCCCCCGAGGCCATCGGCGACGGCCCCCTCGACGGGGTCGGCGAGCGGTTCACCCGCTTCATCTTCGGCCTCTGGGAGAACCCCACCACCCGCACCCCGCTGCTGGCCATCGTCCGCTCCGCCGTGAACAACGAGACGGCCGCCGCCGTCTTCCGCCGCCTGATCGCCGCCCAGCTGCTGCGCCGCGTCGCGGCCCAGCTGGACCTGCCGGACGCGGAGCTGCGCGCCGAGCTGGCGGCGGCGCAGCTGGTGGGGTGTGCGATGCTCCGGTACGTGATCAAGGTGGAGCCGCTGGCCTCGGCGGATCCGGAGCAGATCATCGCCCGCGTGGCACCGGTCGTACAGGGCCACCTCACCGGCCCCTGAGGGCACCCGCCGACGGCGTACGACGAGATGCTCGTCCCGCATTCCGGACACCCTGTCCCGACCCCTGGATGACCGGCGTACGCTCGACGGCAGTCATAACTCTCCGAAGGAGCGAGCGACGATGCCCGAACTGAGGTCCCGCACAGTCACCCACGGCCGCAACATGGCGGGCGCCCGCGCCCTTATGCGTGCCTCCGGTGTACCCGGCGCGGACATCGGGCGGAAGCCGATCATCGCCGTCGCCAACAGCTTCACGGAGTTCGTGCCCGGCCACACGCACCTCGCCCCGGTCGGCCGCATCGTCAGCGAGGCGGTCGTCGCGGCCGGCGGCATCCCGCGCGAGTTCAACACGATCGCCGTGGACGACGGCATCGCCATGGGCCACGGCGGCATGCTGTACTCCCTGCCCTCCCGCGACCTGATCGCGGACAGCGTGGAGTACATGGTCGAGGCCCACTGCGCCGACGCCCTGATCTGCATCTCCAACTGCGACAAGATCACCCCGGGCATGCTCAACGCCGCCCTGCGCCTGAACATCCCCACGGTCTTCGTCTCCGGCGGCCCGATGGAGTCCGGCCGCGCCACCCTGGTCGACGGCACGGTCCGCACGCTCGACCTGGTCGACGCGATGTCGGAGGCGGTCAACGACAAGATCTCCGACGCGGACATCCTCCGCATCGAGGAGAACGCCTGCCCCACCTGCGGCTCCTGTTCCGGCATGTTCACCGCCAACTCGATGAACTGCCTGACCGAGGCCATCGGCCTCTCCCTGCCCGGCAACGGCTCGGTCCTGGCCACCCACACCGCCCGCAAGGCGCTCTACGAGAACGCCGCGCGCACGGTCCTCGACCTGACCCGCCGCTACTACGAGCAGGACGACGACTCGGTCCTGCCCCGCAACATCGCCACCTCCGCGGCCTTCGAGAACGCCATGGCGCTGGACATCGCGATGGGCGGCTCCACCAACACGATCCTGCACCTGCTGGCCGCCGCCCAGGAGGCGGAGGTCTCCTACGGCCTCGCCGAGATGGACGCCCTCTCGCGCAGCGTCCCCTGCCTGGCCAAGGTCGCGCCCAACGTCGCCAAGGACCGCACGTACTACATGGAGGACGTGCACCGCGCCGGCGGCATCCCCGCCCTCCTCGGCGAACTGCACCGAGGCGGCCTGCTCAACGAGGACGTCCACTCCGTGCACAGCCCGTCCCTGGCCGACTGGCTGAAGACCTGGGACGTGCGCGGCGGCTCCCCCTCCAAGGAGGCGGTCGAGCTGTGGCACGCCGCTCCCGGGTGTGTGAGGTCGGCGGAGGCCTTCTCCCAGTCCGAGCGCTGGGACTCCCTGGACGAGGACGCCGAGGGCGGCTGCATCCGCTCCGTCGAGCACGCCTACTCCAAGGACGGCGGTCTCGCGGTCCTGCGCGGCAACCTGGCCGTCGACGGCTGTGTCGTGAAGACGGCGGGCGTCGACGAGTCGATCTGGACCTTCGAGGGCCCGGCGGTCGTCTGCGAGTCGCAGGAGGAGGCCGTCGAGAAGATCCTCACCCAGCAGGTCAAGGAGGGCGACGTCGTCGTCATCCGCTACGAGGGCCCCAAGGGCGGCCCCGGCATGCAGGAGATGCTCTACCCGACCTCGTACCTGAAGGGCCGCGGCCTCGGAAAGGCCTGCGCCCTGGTCACCGACGGCCGCTTCTCCGGCGGCACCTCGGGCCTGTCCATCGGCCACGCCTCGCCCGAGGCGGCGGCCGGCGGCACCATCGCCCTCGTCGAGGACGGCGACCGGGTCCGCATCGACATCCCGAACCGCTCCATCGAGCTGCTCGTGGACGACGCCGAGCTGACCCGCCGCGAGCAGGCACTGGGCGGCGTGTACGCCCCGAAGAAGCGCGACCGCAAGGTCTCCGCGGCCCTGAAGGCGTACGCCGCCATGGCGACCAGCGCCGACAAGGGCGCGGTCCGCGACGTGTCCAAGCTGGGCTGACCTCGCCGGGGCCCCGCTCACCAGGCGGCGGGGTCCCGCCCGTCCACGCCGAACACGGTCCCGTCGGGCGCCCCGGCGTAGACGTGCCCGCCCGCGAGCACGGGCTGGGGCAGCGACGCAGGGACGCGGTCGGAGTCGGCGCCCAGCCGCGGCCGGGTCTGCCCGAGGAGCCTGCCGCTGCGGGCGTCGACGCCCAGCAGCCGCCCGTCGGGAGCGGTGACGTACACGTGCCGGCCGTCGGACACCGGCGCCGAGCCCCGGCTGACGCCCGTCTCCAGCCGCCACGCCTGCTTCCCGGCCGCCATGTCGACGGCCACGAGCGAGCCGCCCGTCCCCGCGAGGTAGACGGTGTCCCCGTGCACGCCGACGGCCGCCGCCTCGACCGGCACCGGCAGGTCCACCCGGTGGGTCTCCCCGGTGGCGGGCGTGTAGCGGACCACGGCCTTCGCGTTGCCGTCGGTCGTTCCTTCGGGGACGAGGTACACGGACCCGTCCGCCGCCCCCTCGAGCGCCAGCGTGCCCTCCAGCTCCGCCTCCCACCGCACGTCCCCGCTCGCCGGGTCCACCGCGGTGACCCGGGTGCGGTTCCCGTCCGCGGACGGGCTCGCCGCGTACGCCGCCGGCCGCTTCTCCCCGGCGAACGAGGTGAAGTACGGCACGGACTGCCCGGGGATCCGGTGCGCCCACCGGGTCCGTCCCGAAGCGCTGTCCACGCCGGTGACCATCCCGTCGGCGCGGGTGAGCAGGAGCATGTCGCCGACGCACCGCATTCCGTCGTACGCGGGCATGTCCTCCTGCCACGCCGGCTCGCCCGTGGCGGGTTCGAGCGCCTCCAGCGGGCCCAGCAGACCGACCTCGGGCTGCACGAGCCCGCCCGACACGACCGGCGGTTCGCTCCGCACGGTCTCCTCGACGGCGTGCCGCCACAGGATGCCGCCGTCGGCCGGATCGACGGCGAAGACCAGGCCGGGCCGCGCGCACAGCAGCCGCCCCGCGGCGTACGAGCACTGGGGCATGCCACCGCCCTCGGCGGCGGGCGTCGCCTCCCACGCGCCGAAGCCGTCCGAAGCACTCCGGACGGCGCCCGCCTCCCGCGTCGGCGCGGCGCTGCCGCCGCCCCACACCTGGACCGAGGCCAACCCGCCGACCACGGCCAGGCAGAGCACGCCGGCCACCAACACCGTCCGTCGGCCGAGCCGACGCGCGGGCCGCTTCCCGACGGCGTCGGCGTCGGCGTCCGCTTCCGCGTCGGCCCCGGCCGCGCCCTTGGGCCGCGCGTCGTGCGTCTCCTCGGCCCCGTCGTCGCCCCGCGGCCGCTGCGCCGGTATGAACACCTGCGTGTCGTAGGCCGCCGCGACCGACCGCAGCTCCCGCATCAACTCGTCCGGCGTCGGCCGGTCCTCGGGTTCCTTGGCGAGGCACCGCAGCACCAGCGGCGCGAGCGACTCCGGTACGCCGGTCAGATCGGGCTCGTCGTGCACGACCTGGTAGGCGACGACGTACGGGCTGTCGGAGTCGAAGGGCCCGCGCCCGGTCGCGGCGTGCACCAGGAGCGACCCGAGCGCGAAGACGTCGGCCGCGGGCCCCACCTCCCGGGGCCGCCGGAATTGCTCAGGCGCCATGAACGGCGGCGTCCCGATCAACTTCCCGGTCTCGGTGCGCAGTTCGCTGTCCTTCGGCCGGGAGATGCCGAAGTCGATGACCTTGGGCCCGTCCTCGGCGAGCAGTACGTTGCTCGGTTTCAGGTCCCGGTGCACGACGCCGACCCGGTGGATGTCGCGCAGCGCCTCGGCGAGTCCGGCCATCAGCCGGCGCAACTGGGCCTCGTCCATCGGCCCGTTCCGCTTCACCTGTTCCGAGAGGGTCGGACCGGGGATGAACAGCGTGGCCATCCAGGGCCGGCCGGCCTCCGGATCGGCGTCGACGACCGGTGCCGTGAAGGCCCCGCTCACCCGCCGCGCCGCGGCCACCTCCTGCCGGAACCGGCCCCTGAACTCGGGGTCCTTGGCATACGTCGCATGCACGACCTTCACCGCGACACGCATCCCGGAGGTGCTGCGGGCCAGGTGCACCACGCCCATGCCGCCCGAGCCCAGGCACGACTCCAGACGGTAGTGACCGGCGTACTCCGGAAGTTCCGCTTCCGCGCCCGCTCCGGCATCCCGCTGCGGCGCCATGGAACCACCCCCGTGCTGTTCGTTCGCGCGAGCGACGTTCGGAGCCTAGTCGATGGGGCGTACGGGACAGAGGAGGCCTGCCGACCTCCGTGTGCGAGTTGCGAACTGGTGTTTTATGGCTTGTTCTTGGGGTATCAACGGCACCCCATGACAGTCGTGGGGTTCAACGGGGGAGGTTTCTTATGTCTGTCGACCAGGTCCAGGGCATCGGCGGCGGCGAGGACGAGAGCGCGACCCAAGCAGCGACCGAGGGGGCCAACGACGGGGCGGCCGAGGGGGCGGTGACCACGGTGGCCGCGGCCCTGCGTTCCTACCCGGTCGCGCCGGGCTACCGCCTGAACGTCCGCAGCGGCCCGGGCACCAACTACTCCGTGGTGCGGGTCCTGTCCGAGGGCGCCAAGGTCGCGATCAACTGCCAGCGCCCGGGGCAGTGGGTGGCGGGCCCCTACGGCACCTCGAACGTGTGGGACAACATCGGCAGCGGCCAGTACGTCTCCGACGCGTACATCCTCACCGGAAGCGACGGCTACGTGGCTCCTCGCTGCTGACCGTGTAACAGGGACGTCTTGGCGCTGTACCAGGGAGGTGCTGGGCGGAACGGGGTGCCGGAGGGGCGGGTCTTGATGATCAGAAACGCTCCGGCACCCCAACCGACACCGAGGAAAAAACGATGCGCGTTCGCAAGCTCACCCTCGTAGCCGTGGCCGTCGTCGCGGGCCTCTCGCTCACCGCCTGCCAGAACGACGACGGCGGCACGGCAGAGAGCGCCCCCTCGGCCGCCTCCACCGAGTCCTCCTCGAACGGCGGCTCGGAATCGACCGGCTCGGGCTCCGCCGGCTCGGACTCGGACCAGGGCGGCGGTACGGACTCCGCGGGCAATAGCCCCGACGGGCAGGGCACGGCCGCCGGGACCGGCTCCAACGAGGACGGCAAGGCCACCAAGTGCCGCACCGACGAGCTGGAGATCACGGCGATCGACAGCACCATCGGCGGCGACACCGAAGGCACCGTCGCGGTGGACCTGAAGAACGGCGGCGGCCGGGACTGCACGCTCGCCGGTCACGCGGGCGTCGACCTGAAGACCAGCGCGGGCACGCTGTCCGCGACGCGCACGGGTGAGCCGGCCGACACGGTCGTCCTCAAGGACGGCGAGACCGTCTCCTTCGGCATCGGCTACCCGATCAACGACTCCGGCGGCTCCGGCGTCCGCGTCACGGGCCTGGTCGTGACCCCGCCGGACGAGACGAAGTCGGTCACCCTCGACTGGCCGGGCGGCGCCACGCTGCCCGTCACGGACGGCTCCGGCTCCGCGGTGGAGGTCGGCCCGATCGGAAGCGCCGGCCAGGGCGGCTGACCCGCACCTCCCGCGGGGCGGGCCCGGCGCCATAATCGAGGCGTGAGCGCAGAGAACGGTAAGAACGGCATCCCGGACACACCCGCGGGCCCCCGCCCCGAACCCCTCCGGTTCTACGGCACGACCTGGGTGGACCACTCCAGCGGCTACGCCGCCCGCCGGGCCGGCCTCGCCGTCGGGTCCCTCGCCGCGGCGGCCGCCGCCTGCCTCGTGCTCCGCCTCGCCTACCAGGGCCTCCAGATCGCCGACATCGGCAGCTTCGTCTCGCTGCTGATGATCGTCATGTTCGCGATCTGCAGCGCCCTGGCCTTCCGCCACACCTGGACCGGCTTCACCAGCCGCCCCGACCCCGACCGCCAGGCCTCCATGCGCGGCCTGCTCGCCATCGGCTTCGTCGGCTCCCTCCTCGCCTACTTCTTCCGCACCCTCACGGAGGCCCCGGGCGAGAAGCTCCACCGCGAGGAGTACGAAAAGTCCCGCACGGACTACGAAAAGCGCACCACCCGCCGCTCAGGCAACCCCTCAAAGAAACGCCGCCACCGCTAGCACCCCCGAACGCCGGCCCGATCACCCACGGCGCCGCCCAACCACCCCCGAACGCCGGCCCGATCACCCACGGCGCCGCCCGCACGGCCCCGGGCGCGTCCCCGCAGGAGCCCGCGCGACCCCCGGGCCGCCGGGGGACCGGTCGCCGGGCGGACCGTCCGGCCTCACGGGCGATCGGCTGCGCAGGGTGCCTCGGCCGCTGGCCGATCCGGAGGCAGTCCGTACTTCAGTTCGCTGCGTATCTTGGCGGGTCACCGTGGCAGCTTGCGTGCCCTCTGGCCGGGGGGGCCGGGCGGACCGTCCGGCCTCACGGGCGACCGGCTCCGTAGGGTGCCTCGGCCGCTGGCCGGTCCCGGAGGCCGTCCGTACTGTGGCTCGCTGGTCACCTTGGCGCGTCACCGCGGCCGCCCGCGCGGCTCCCGCGGCACCTGCTGACCGTCTTCCCGGACGGAGTCGTCGAGGAGGCGTACGACGTCCACCTGCTGCTGGCGACGACCCCGGCGCCGCCGCACCTCCCAACGGCTTGACGTCATCGGCGCTTCGGGAGGAGTATTCATCGGATGATGAATTACCCCTCCCGGTCGTCCGGAGAACCCGGAGAACAGGGTGGCGACCCCGCCCCGCCCGCCGTCCGCGCCGAGGACCTCACCGTCGTACGCGGCCCCCGCACCGTCCTGCGCGGCCTCGGCTTCACCGTCCCGCGCGGCCGGATCACCGGTCTCCTCGGCCCCTCCGGCTGCGGCAAGTCGACCCTGATGCGAGCCGTCGTCGGCACCCAGGCCAAGGTCACCGGCACCCTGGACGTCCTCGGCCGCCCGGCCGGCCACCCCGCCCTGCGCACCCGCATCGGCTACGTCACCCAGGCGCCCTCCGTCTTCGACGACCTCACCGTCCGCCAGAACCTCGACTACTTCGCCGAGATCCTCGCCCCGGGCCGCGCCGCCTCCGACCGGCGCCGCGAGAACGTCATCCGGGTCATCGCCGACGTCGACCTCACCACCCACGCCGACTCCCTGGCCGGCAACCTCTCCGGCGGCCAGCGCAGCCGCGTCTCCCTGGCCGTGGCCCTGCTCGGCGCCCCCGAACTCCTGGTCCTCGACGAACCGACGGTCGGCCTCGACCCCGTCCTGCGCCGCGACCTGTGGACCCTCTTCCACTCCATCGCCGCCGACCGCGGCGCCACCCTCCTCGTCTCCTCCCACGTCATGGACGAGGCCGAGCGCTGCCACCGCCTGCTCCTGATGCGCGAGGGCGAGGTCCTCGCCGACGACACCCCCGACGCCCTGCGCACCCGCACCGACTCCGAGACGGTCGAGGAAGCCTTCCTGCACCTGGTCGACGAGGCGACCGCGGCGGCCCGCACGAAGGAGACCACCCGATGAGCACCCCGGCGGCCCCCAGCACCCCCACGGCACCACCCCCCGCCCCCACCCGCCCCCTGAGCCTCTCCCGCACCACGGCCACCGCGACCCGCGTCCTGCGCCAGCTCGGCCACGACCCGCGCACCATCGCCCTGCTGATGCTGATCCCCTGCGTGATGCTCTTCCTGCTGCGCTACGTCTTCGACGGCAGCCCGCGCACCTTCGACAACATCGGCGCCTCGCTCCTCGGCATCTTCCCCCTGATCACGATGTTCCTGGTGACCTCCATCGCGACCCTGCGCGAGCGCACCTCGGGCACCCTCGAACGCCTCCTCGCCATGCCGCTCGGCAAGGGCGACCTCATCGCCGGCTACGCCCTCGCCTTCGGGGCCCTCGCCATCGTCCAGTCGGCCCTCGCGACCGGCCTCGCGGTCTGGTTCCTCGGCCTGGACGTGACGGGCAGCCCCTGGCTCCTGCTCCTGGTCGCGCTGCTCGACGCCCTCCTCGGCACCGCCCTCGGCCTCTTCGTCTCGGCCTTCGCGGCCTCCGAGTTCCAGGCGGTGCAGTTCATGCCGGCCGTGATCTTCCCCCAGCTCCTGCTCTGCGGCCTCTTCACCCCGCGCGACAAGATGCACCCGGCCCTGGAGGCCATCTCCGACGTCCTGCCCATGTCCTACGCGGTCGACGGCATGAACGAGGTCCTGCGCCACACCGACATGACCGCCACCTTCGTACGCGATGCCCTGATCGTCGCCGGCTGCGCCCTCCTGGTCCTGACCCTGGGCGCGGCCACGCTGAAACGCCGAACGGCATAGTCAGCCCGTCCGGCGCCTGAGGACGAGGCCGTCCAGGCCGAATAAAAGGGGGGTCTGGGGGCGCAGCCCCCAGGGACGGGAACGGGAAGGGGCGGCGGGGGCGAAACCCATTGACGGCACCCCCACCAACGTCCCGCGGACTGGACCCCACCCCCCACCCACCCCCACGAATGCGAGGATGACGACGACGGACGACGCACCACGCACCACGCACCCAAGAACAGCCAGGGCACCGGAGGGCACCAAAACCCATGACCCAGAAAGTCGCAGTCCTCGGCACCGGCAAGATCGGCGAAGCCCTCCTCAGCGGCATGATCGGAGCCGGCTGGGCCCCCGCCGACCTCCTGGTCACCGCCCGCCGCCGGGAACGCGCCGACGAACTCCGCACCCGCCACGGCGTCACCCCGGTCACCAACGCCGAGGCCGCCAAGAACGCCGACACCCTGATCCTCACGGTCAAGCCGCAGGACATGGGCACCCTCCTCGACGAACTCGCCCCGCACGTCCCCGCCGACCGCCTGGTCATCAGCGGCGCGGCGGGCATCCCGACCTCCTTCTTCGAGGAACGACTCGCCCCCGGCACCCCGGTGGTCCGCGTCATGACGAACACCCCGGCCCTCGTCGACGAGGCCATGTCCGTGATCTCGGCCGGCACCCACGCGACCGCCGCCCACCTGACCCACACCGAGGAGATCTTCGGCGCCGTCGGCAAGACCCTCCGCGTCCCCGAGTCCCAGCAGGACGCCTGCACCGCCCTCTCCGGATCGGGACCGGCGTACTTCTTCTACCTGGTCGAAGCCATGACCGACGCCGGCATCCTCCTCGGCCTGCCCCGCGACAAGGCCCACGACCTGATCGTCCAGTCCGCGATCGGCGCGGCGAAGATGCTCCGCGACAGCGGCGAACACCCGGTCAAGCTCCGCGAGAACGTCACGTCCCCCGCCGGCACCACCATCAACGCCATCCGCGAACTCGAGAACCACGGCGTCCGGGCCGCCCTCATCGCCGCCCTCGAGGCAGCCCGCGACCGCAGCCGCGAACTGGCCTCCGGCACCAAGGACTGACGACTGGGGGGCGAGCCCTCACACCCGAGCCCTCCCACCCGAGGGCTCACTTCGCCGCGTTCAGAACGTCCCCCGTCGTCACCACCTCGGCGAACCCGCCCCCGTGCAGCGACACCGCCGACGCCCGCGCCAGCTCCTCCGCGCTCTGCCGCCAGCCGAAGGGCCCCTCCAGACCGAAGGTGTACGTCGCGTCGAACGCGACCACGACCTCGTACCCGAGGTTCCCGCCCATCCGTGCCGTCGTCTCGACGCACATGTTCGTCTGGATTCCGGCCAGCACGATCTGCGAGACCCCGGCCGCCCGCAGCCAGTCACCCAGGTCCGGCGCCCCGAGGAACGCCGAGTTCACGCTCTTCGTGACCAGCAGCTCGGCCCCGCCCCCCTTCCCGCGCCGCCGCTCCACGTACTCCTTGAACCCGTTCCCCTCGTACCCCGCCCGCAACGGCGACCCCGCCTTCACCGAGTCGTGCCGCACGAAGACGACCGGCCGCCCCGTCGACTGCCATACGTCGATGAGGGCGGCGATGTTGTCGTCGGCCGCCGGGTTGTTGCGCGTACCCCAGAAGTCCAGCTCCTCGAAGCCCCTCTGCACGTCCACGACCACCAGTGCTGCGTTCTGCGCGATGTCCATGCCCCGATCGTGCCGCCGGGCACCACCAGGACCCAGGGGTCCATAAGCCAGCGATCGATGATTTACTGCCACCCATGGCAGCTCCTCCGGCAGCCCCTTACCGCGTCGCCCTCGTCGCCTTCCCCGGCATCCGCGCCTTCGACGTCTCCGTCATCACCGAGGTCTGGGGCACCGACCGCACCGACCGCGGCGCCCCCGCCTTCGACCTGCGCCGCGTCGCCACCGACGGCACCACCGACGTGCCGATGCGCGGCGGCCTCGCCCTCCACCCCGACCGCGCCCTCGACTGGCTGGCCGACGCCGACCTCGTCGTGGTCCCCGGCCTGGACGACCACCTCACCCCGGCACCGGCCCCGGTCCTCGACGCCCTCCGGCGCGCCCACGCCCGCGGCACCACCGTCGCCGCCCTGTGCGGAGGCGCCTTCACCCTCGCCCAGGCCGGCCTGCTCGACGGCCGCCGCGCCATCACCCACTGGCGGCTGATCGACCTCCTGCGGACCCACCACCCCCAGGTCACCGTCGTCCCCGACGCCCTCTTCATCGAGGACGACAACATCTGGACCGCCGCCGGCACGGCAGCCGGCATCGACCTGTGCCTCCACCTGGTCCGCCTGGCCCACGGCGCCGAGGCCGCCGCCACCATCGCCCGCTCGATGGTCACCGCGCCCTTCCGCACCGGCACCCAGGCCCAGTTCATCGAGCACCCCACGCCGCACGCCGACCGCGACGCCGACGCCCTCGCCGCCGTCCGCGAACACGCCCTGCGTCACCTCGACGAGCCCCTCACCGTGGCCGACCTGGCCGACCGCGCCGGCATGTCCCCGCGCTCCTTCGCCCGCCACTTCACCGCGGCCACCGGAACCACCCCGCTCCGCTGGCTTCTGGACCAGCGCGTCGCCGCGGCCCAGAAGCTCCTCGAACGCACCGACCTGCCCATGCCCGAGGTCGCCCGCCGGGCCGGCTTCGGCAGCGAGGTCACCATGCGCCAGCACTTCGCATCGCGCCTCGCCACCAGCCCCCGCGCCTACCGGTCCGCGTTCACCGGAGGCAGCAACCCGATGGCCCGATAGGCGGCGTCCACCGTCGGCCGCGCCATCGCCCGCGCCATCCCGGCCCCCTCCCGGAGCACGCCCTCCACATACCCGGGATCCGCGCACAGCTCCTTGTGCCGCTTCTGCACGGGCCGCAGCACCTCGACGACCGCCTCCGCGGTGTCCTTCTTCAACGCGCCGTACGAGTCGTACGCCCCCGCCAGCTCCGCCGGGTCGCCGCCCGTGCAGGCGCCGAGGATCTCCAGCAGATTCGCGAGCCCCGGCCGCTCCGCCCGGTCGTACACGACCTCGCGCCCACTGTCGGTCACGGCCCGCATGACCTTCTTCCGCGCCACGTCGGGCTCGTCCAGCAGATAGACGATCCCGGGCCCGACGTCGTCGCTCTTCCCCATCTTCGACTCGGGTTCCTGCAGATTCATCACCCGGGCCGCCACCGCCGGACTGGTGGCCCGCGGCACCACGAACGTGTGCCCGTACCGCTGGTTGAACCGCACCGCGAGATCCCGCGCCAGCTCCACATGCTGCGTCTGGTCGTGCCCGACCGGCACCTCGTCGGTCCCGTACGCCAGGATGTCGGCCGCCATCAGCACGGGATACGTCAGCAGCGACAACCGCACACTCCCGCCCCGCTCCCGCTCCCGCGCGGCCTTCTCCTTGTACTGGATCATCCGCCGCATCTCCCCGTCCGTCGCGACGCACTCCAGTACGTACGACAGCCGGGCGTGCTCGTCCACGTGGCTCTGCACGAACACCGTGCACGACTCCGGATCCAGCCCCGCCGCCAACAGCAGCGAGGCCGCCTGACGGCTCAGTCTGCGCACCCGCGCCGGATCATGGTCCACGGTCAGTGCGTGCAGGTCGACGACGCAGAACAGCGCGTCCGACCGGTGTTGGTCCTCCACGGCCCACCGCCGCATGGCTCCCAGATAGTTCCCCAGCGTCAGATGCCCGGTCGGCTTGACCCCACTGAAGACCCGCGTCATCTCTCTACCTCCTGGTCGGGGCCGCCGCCACCGGCCGGCCGCCCCTCCTGGAGGGAGATACGAAAACGGCCGCCGAAGCGGCGGCCGTTGAGTGCATACGTGCGTACGGCCGCCGTCAGGCGGCCCACCAGAGCTGAGTACACGTACGCGTCATCACGCCTCCCACACTACGCCCGCGGAGGCCGCCCGTCCCGGGATTTGACACGCCCCTGCCGCGCTCGTAGTGTTCTCCGAGTTGTCCGACGTGAGCGCCGACTCCGGTCGGTCCCCGGACAGCGATTCCGCGAGTACCAACCACTCTTCGACGAACAGTCGCGTTGTCGGCGTCGTCTTCCTGTCGGTGCGTGTATTCACGGAATGAGGAATCCACGTTCGAAAGAACGCGGCCCCCCGATTAGCTCGGGAGCCGGGACTCCGCTAGAGTCTCACTTCGTCGAAACGGCCCAACGGCCGTGGAGACAACCCCTTCTGACGGGGAATCAGAGTCCGAAAGGATCTGATAGAGTCGGAGTCGCCGGAAAGGGAAACGCGAAAGCGGGAACCTGGAAAGCACCGAGGAAATCGGGTCGGAAAGATCTGATAGAGTCGGAAACGCAAGACCGAAGGGAAGCGCCCGGAGGAAAGCCCGAGAGGGTGAGTACAAAGGAAGCGTCCGTTCCTTGAGAACTCAACAGCGTGCCAAAAGTCAACGCCAGATATGTTGATACCCCGACCTGATCGGTTCTTCTGATCGGGTTGAGGTTCCTTTGAAGTAACACAACAGCGAGGACGCTGTGAACGGTCGGATTATTCCTCCGACTGTTCCGCTCCCGTGATGTAAAGCATTCACGGAGAGTTTGATCCTGGCTCAGGACGAACGCTGGCGGCGTGCTTAACACATGCAAGTCGAACGATGAACCACTTCGGTGGGGATTAGTGGCGAACGGGTGAGTAACACGTGGGCAATCTGCCCTGCACTCTGGGACAAGCCCTGGAAACGGGGTCTAATACCGGATACTGACCCTCGTGGGCATCTGCGAGGTTCGAAAGCTCCGGCGGTGCAGGATGAGCCCGCGGCCTATCAGCTTGTTGGTGAGGTAATGGCTCACCAAGGCGACGACGGGTAGCCGGCCTGAGAGGGCGACCGGCCACACTGGGACTGAGACACGGCCCAGACTCCTACGGGAGGCAGCAGTGGGGAATATTGCACAATGGGCGAAAGCCTGATGCAGCGACGCCGCGTGAGGGATGACGGCCTTCGGGTTGTAAACCTCTTTCAGCAGGGAAGAAGCGAAAGTGACGGTACCTGCAGAAGAAGCGCCGGCTAACTACGTGCCAGCAGCCGCGGTAATACGTAGGGCGCAAGCGTTGTCCGGAATTATTGGGCGTAAAGAGCTCGTAGGCGGCTTGTCACGTCGGTTGTGAAAGCCCGGGGCTTAACCCCGGGTCTGCAGTCGATACGGGCAGGCTAGAGTTCGGTAGGGGAGATCGGAATTCCTGGTGTAGCGGTGAAATGCGCAGATATCAGGAGGAACACCGGTGGCGAAGGCGGATCTCTGGGCCGATACTGACGCTGAGGAGCGAAAGCGTGGGGAGCGAACAGGATTAGATACCCTGGTAGTCCACGCCGTAAACGGTGGGCACTAGGTGTGGGCAACATTCCACGTTGTCCGTGCCGCAGCTAACGCATTAAGTGCCCCGCCTGGGGAGTACGGCCGCAAGGCTAAAACTCAAAGGAATTGACGGGGGCCCGCACAAGCGGCGGAGCATGTGGCTTAATTCGACGCAACGCGAAGAACCTTACCAAGGCTTGACATACACCGGAAACGTCTGGAGACAGGCGCCCCCTTGTGGTCGGTGTACAGGTGGTGCATGGCTGTCGTCAGCTCGTGTCGTGAGATGTTGGGTTAAGTCCCGCAACGAGCGCAACCCTTGTCCCGTGTTGCCAGCAAGCCCTTCGGGGTGTTGGGGACTCACGGGAGACCGCCGGGGTCAACTCGGAGGAAGGTGGGGACGACGTCAAGTCATCATGCCCCTTATGTCTTGGGCTGCACACGTGCTACAATGGCCGGTACAATGAGCTGCGATACCGCAAGGTGGAGCGAATCTCAAAAAGCCGGTCTCAGTTCGGATTGGGGTCTGCAACTCGACCCCATGAAGTCGGAGTCGCTAGTAATCGCAGATCAGCATTGCTGCGGTGAATACGTTCCCGGGCCTTGTACACACCGCCCGTCACGTCACGAAAGTCGGTAACACCCGAAGCCGGTGGCCCAACCCCTTGTGGGAGGGAGCTGTCGAAGGTGGGACTGGCGATTGGGACGAAGTCGTAACAAGGTAGCCGTACCGGAAGGTGCGGCTGGATCACCTCCTTTCTAAGGAGCAATAGCCGACTGCAGGCAAATGTCCTGCACGGTTGCTCATGGGTGGAACGTTGACTACTCGGCACGATCGACTTGAAGGATCACTAGTACTGCTTCGGCGTGGAACGTGGTTTCTGAGAGGGATCGGGTCGGGCACGCTGTTGGGTGTCTGAGGGTACGGCCGTAAGGCCTTGTCTTCAGTTGCCGGCCCCAGTGAACTTGCCTGTGAGGGCAGGGTGATGGGTGGTTGGTCGTTGTTTGAGAACTGCACAGTGGACGCGAGCATCTGTGGCCAAGTTTTTAAGGGCGCACGGTGGATGCCTTGGCACCAGGAACCGATGAAGGACGTGGGAGGCCACGATAGTCCCCGGGGAGTCGTCAACCAGGCTTTGATCCGGGGGTTTCCGAATGGGGAAACCCGGCAGTCGTCATGGGCTGTCACCCGCTGCTGAACACATAGGCAGTGTGGAGGGAACGCGGGGAAGTGAAACATCTCAGTACCCGCAGGAAGAGAAAACAACCGTGATTCCGGGAGTAGTGGCGAGCGAAACCGGATGAGGCCAAACCGTATACGTGTGAGACCCGGCAGGGGTTGCGTGTGCGGGGTTGTGGGATCTCTCTTCTGTTGTCTGCCGGCAACAGGACGAGTCAGAAACCGTTGATGTAGGCGAAGGACATGCGAAAGGTCCGGCGTAGAGGGTAAGACCCCCGTAGTCGAAACATCAGCGGCTCGTTTGAGAGACACCCAAGTAGCACGGGGCCCGAGAAATCCCGTGTGAATCTGGCGGGACCACCCGCTAAGCCTAAATATTCCCTGGTGACCGATAGCGGATAGTACCGTGAGGGAATGGTGAAAAGTACCGCGGGAGCGGAGTGAAATAGTACCTGAAACCGTGTGCCTACAAGCCGTGGGAGCGTCGGACGGAGAGCTTGCTCTTCGTCTCGTGACTGCGTGCCTTTTGAAGAATGAGCCTGCGAGTTTGCGGTGTGTTGCGAGGTTAACCCGGGTGGGGAAGCCGTAGCGAAAGCGAGTCCTAATAGGGCGTTTGAGTAGCACGCTCAAGACCCGAAGCGGAGTGATCTAGCCATGGGCAGGTTGAAGCGGCTGTAAGAGGTCGTGGAGGACCGAACCCACCAGGGTTGAAAACCTGGGGGATGACCTGTGGTTAGGGGTGAAAGGCCAATCAAACTCCGTGATAGCTGGTTCTCCCCGAAATGCATTTAGGTGCAGCGTCGTGTGTTTCTTGCCGGAGGTAGAGCACTGGATAGGCGATGGGCCCTACCGGGTTACTGACCTTAGCCAAACTCCGAATGCCGGTAAGTGAGAGCGCGGCAGTGAGACTGTGGGGGATAAGCTCCATGGTCGAGAGGGAAACAGCCCAGAGCATCGACTAAGGCCCCTAAGCGTACGCTAAGTGGGAAAGGATGTGGAGTCGCACAGACAACCAGGAGGTTGGCTTAGAAGCAGCCACCCTTGAAAGAGTGCGTAATAGCTCACTGGTCTAGTGATTCCGCGCCGACAATGTAGCGGGGCTCAAGCGTACCGCCGAAGTCGTGTCATTGCAGCAATACGGCCAACGCCGGCTGTGATGGGTAGGGGAGCGTCGTGTGCCGGGTGAAGCAGCCGCGGAAGCGAGTTGTGGACGGTTCACGAGTGAGAATGCAGGCATGAGTAGCGATACAAACGTGAGAAACGTTTGCGCCGATTGACTAAGGGTTCCTGGGTCAAGCTGATCTGCCCAGGGTAAGTCGGGACCTAAGGCGAGGCCGACAGGCGTAGTCGATGGATAACCGGTTGATATTCCGGTACCCGCTGTGAAGCGTCAAACATCGAACCAGGCGATGCTAAGTCCGTGAAGCCGTTCCGGACCCTTCGGGGAATGGAAAGTGGTGGAGCCGGCGAACCAGACTTGCAGTAGGTGAGTGATGGGGTGACGCAGGAAGGTAGTCCATCCCGGGCGGTGGTTGTCCCGGGGTAAGGGTGTAGGCCGTGCGGTAGGTAAATCCGTCGCACACAAGGCTGAGACCTGATGCCGAGCCGATTGTGGTGAAGTGGATGATCCTATGCTGTCGAGAAAAGCCTCTAGCGAGTTTCATGGCGGCCCGTACCCTAAACCGACTCAGGTGGTCAGGTAGAGAATACCGAGGCGTTCGGGTGAACTATGGTTAAGGAACTCGGCAAAATGCCCCCGTAACTTCGGGAGAAGGGGGGCCACACCCGGTGACCGGATTTACTCCGTGAGCTGGGGGTGGCCGCAGAGACCAGCGAGAAGCGACTGTTTACTAAAAACACAGGTCCGTGCGAAGCCGTAAGGCGATGTATACGGACTGACGCCTGCCCGGTGCTGGAACGTTAAGGGGACCGGTTAGTCACATTTCGGTGTGGCGAAGCTGAGAACTTAAGCGCCAGTAAACGGCGGTGGTAACTATAACCATCCTAAGGTAGCGAAATTCCTTGTCGGGTAAGTTCCGACCTGCACGAATGGCGTAACGACTTCTCGACTGTCTCAACCATAGGCCCGGTGAAATTGCACTACGAGTAAAGATGCTCGTTTCGCGCAGCAGGACGGAAAGACCCCGGGACCTTTACTACAGTTTGATATTGGTGTTCGGTTCGGCTTGTGTAGGATAGCTGGGAGACTTTGAAGCTCGCACGCCAGTGTGGGTGGAGTCGTCGTTGAAATACCAGTCTGGTCGTGCTGGATGTCTAACCTGGGTCCGTGATCCGGATCAGGGACAGTGTCTGATGGGTAGTTTAACTGGGGCGGTTGCCTCCTAAAGAGTAACGGAGGCGCCCAAAGGTTCCCTCAGCCTGGTTGGCAATCAGGTGTTGAGTGTAAGTGCACAAGGGAGCTTGACTGTGAGACCGACGGGTCGAGCAGGGACGAAAGTCGGGACTAGTGATCCGGCGGTGGCTTGTGGAAGCGCCGTCGCTCAACGGATAAAAGGTACCCCGGGGATAACAGGCTGATCTTCCCCAAGAGTCCATATCGACGGGATGGTTTGGCACCTCGATGTCGGCTCGTCGCATCCTGGGGCTGGAGTCGGTCCCAAGGGTTGGGCTGTTCGCCCATTAAAGCGGTACGCGAGCTGGGTTTAGAACGTCGTGAGACAGTTCGGTCCCTATCCGCTGTGCGCGTAGGAGTCTTGAGAAGGGCTGTCCCTAGTACGAGAGGACCGGGACGGACGAACCTCTGGTGTGCCAGTTGTCCTGCCAAGGGCATGGCTGGTTGGCTACGTTCGGGAGGGATAACCGCTGAAAGCATCTAAGCGGGAAGCCTGCTTCGAGATGAGGACTCCCACCCCCTTTGAGGGGTTAAGGCTCCCAGTAGACGACTGGGTTGATAGGCCGGATCTGGAAGCACCGTGAGGTGTGGAGGTGACCGGTACTAATAGGCCGAGGGCTTGTCCTCAGTTGCTCGCGTCCACTGTGTTGGTTCTGAAACCACGAACAATCAGACCGTGTTGGTTACCGGTTGGTTGTCTGTTTCATAGTGTTTCGGTGGTCATAGCGTAGGGGAAACGCCCGGTTACATTTCGAACCCGGAAGCTAAGCCTTACAGCGCCGATGGTACTGCAGGGGGGACCCTGTGGGAGAGTAGGACGCCGCCGAACAATCATTGCGAGAAAACCCCGCACCGGGAACGGTGCGGGGTTTTCTGCGTTTAGGGTCTTCGTATGCGCTACGACTTGGTTATCTTCGACAACGACGGCGTCCTCGTCGACAGTGAGCCGATCTCCAATCGGCTGCTCGCCGGCTATCTCACCGAGCTGGGGCACCCGACGTCCTACGAGGACTCCCTCAGGGACTACATGGGCGGCGCGATGCACCGCGTCCATGACCTCGTCCTGGAGCGGACGGGGCGGCGGCTGCCCGAGGACTTCGACGACGTCTTCCACGAGCGCGTGTTCGCCGCCTTCGAACGTGATCTGGAGCCCGTTCACGGAGCTGTCGGCGTGCTGGAGAAGCTCGCCGCGGACGGGGTGGCGTACTGCGTGGCCTCCTCCGGGAGTCACGAGCGGATCCGGGTGGGGCATCGGAAGGCCGGGCTTGACCGGTGGTTCGACGACGGGCGGATCTTCAGTTCGCAGGACGTGGGGCGCGGCAAGCCGGCGCCGGACCTGTTTCTGCACGCGGCCGGGCGGATGGGTGTGGCGCCGGAGCGGTGTGCCGTCGTCGAGGACAGTCCGCTCGGTGTGCAGGCCGCGGTCGCCGCCGGGATGGACGTGTACGGGTTCACCGCGATGACGTCGGCCGCGAAGCTCGCCGGAGCCACCCGACTCTTCGCGGACATGGGGGAGTTGGCCGACCTGCTCGTGCGCTGACGGCTGACATTTGTCATGCGTGGCTCTGGACGGTTGTTTCTACTGGAGGACCCCGCTCTGCCGCGAAGCTGAGTGCATGACCAAGCCTCGTAAGTCTCGTACCTTCGTGTCGCTGCTCCTGGACGTGGGAGTACCCGTCGGGTCGTACTACCTGTTCAAGGGTGCGTTCGGGATGAGTGCCGTCGCGGCGCTGGGGTGGAGCAGTGTGGTGCCCGTGCTGCGGACCGGGTGGGGGCTGCTCAGGCAGCGGGAGGTGAACGCGCTTCCTCTGCTGATCCTGCTGGCCAACCTGGTCGGGCTGCTCCTCAGCTTCGGGACGGGGGACGCCCGGCTGATGCTGGTCAAGGACAGTGCGGTCGGGAGCCTGGTCGGGTTCGCGCTGCTGGGTTCCGTGGTCCTGGGGCGGCCGATGATGACGGCGACGCTCAAGCCGTGGCTGGTCAAGGGGGACGCGGGACGGGAGGCGGCCTGGGGGAGGCTGGGGCGGGAGTCGGTGGCGTTCCGGCGGGCGGAGTCGCTGTTCTCCGCGGTGTGGGGTGTCGCCTTCGTCGCCGAGTGTGCGCTGCGGGTCGTGGGGGTCTACACGTTTCCGGTCGACACGATGGTCTGGCTCGGGACGGTCGTCATGGTCCTCACGATGGTGCTCGCCTTCGTGGTGAGTGGTGCGCTGGGGGCAGGGCCCATGGCCCACATGGTCGGAGCCGCCGCTGCTGCGGATCGTGCTCCCGAGAGTGTCACCGCCGGCCTCGAAGCTGAGAAGAATTCATCTTTGGCTGGATCTACCCACGGGTAAGCCGGGGCTCTACGCTCGCCGCCATGACTGATGTGCTGCGGCGCGGCAGGGCCTCGCTCGCGTTCGGCTTCTTCGCCCAGGGGGTCGCGTTCGCGCTGTTGGTGACGCGTATCCCGGCCATCCAGGACCGGTACGGCGTTTCCGACGCGCTGCTGCCGGTCTTCCTCGCCGCCGTGCCGATCCTGGCCGGCGTCGGGAGTGTGGTGACCGAGCGTCTGGTGCGCCGGGTGCGTCCGAGCCGGCTGCTGCGGTGGTCCCAGCCCGTGGTGCTCCTGGCGCTGCTCGGGGTCGGGGCGGGGGACCGGGTGGCGCTGCTGACTGTGTCACTGGCCGTCTTCGGGCTGGCCGTGGGTGCGCTGGACGCCTCGATGAACATGCTCGGGGTGAGCCTGCAACGGGCGTACGGGCGCAGCATCATGCTGGGGTTTCACGCGGCGTACAGCCTCGGCGGGATCTTGGGGGCCTCGCTGGCGTGGGCGGGCGCGCACTGGGATCTGGCGCTGTGGGTGTCGTATCTGCCGGTGGTCGTCGTGCTGATGCCGGCCGCGATGGTGGGGAGCCGGTGGTACGTCGACGCGGCGGGCGCCGGTGAGGTCGAGGGGACGACGGAGGCGCCGCGGAAGGGTGAGGGCGGCGCGGGAGTCGGCTTCAAGGTGCTGTTGCCGCTGTGCCTGGTGATGACGTTCGCGTACATCGGGGACTCCACCGTCTCCAACTGGAGCGCGAAGTACTTGCAGGACGTGCTGGGGAGTTCGGAGCAGCTGGCCACCGTGCCGTACAACGTCTACATGGTGACCACGCTGGTGGGGCGGGCCGTCGGGGATTTCGGGGTGCGGCGGTTCGGTGCCGTGGCGGTGGTGCGGGGTGGCGCTGTCGTCGCGGCGGGCGGGTTCGCCGTGGTGGCGTCGGCGCCGGGGGCCTGGGTGGGGATGCTCGGGTTCACGCTGCTGGGTCTTGGACTGTGTGTGCTGGTACCGCAGACGTTCGCGGCGGCGGGGCGGCTGGCGGCGGAGCGGGACGGTCGTCCGGGGGCGTCCGACGCGGCGGTGGCGCGGCTCAACGTGTTCAACTACGTCGGCTTCCTGATCGGTTCGCCGTTGGTGGGGGCGCTCGGGGACGCCTGGAGCTATCGCGGGGCGATGCTCGTACCGATGGTGTTGGTGCTGGTGACGGTCGTGTACGCCAGGTCGTTCGAGGCTCAACCGGACCGATACGGTGGCGGGCATGAGCGGCCGCGCACAGCTGATGTGGGACGAGGCAGTAACGGGCTATGACTTCGGTCCGGAGCATCCGATGGATCCGGTCCGGCTCGCCCTGACGCGAAGTCTGGTCGGCGCCCTCGGGCTCGACCGGGAGGTGGAGGTCGTCGCGGCGCGCCCGGCCGGCGAGTCGACGCTGCGGCTGGTCCACCGGGGGGACTACATCGACGCGGTGAAGGCGGCGTCGGCGAATCCGCGTGCGGCGGACGGGTCGTACGGGCTCGGCACGATCGACGACCCGGCCTTCGCGGGGATGCACGAGGTGTCCGCGCTGATCGCCGGGCAGTCGGTGGGGGCGGCGGAGGCGGTGTGGCGCGGGGACGCGCCGCACGCGGTGAACTTCGCGGGCGGGCTGCACCACGCGATGCCGGGCGCGGCGTCCGGGTTCTGCGTGTACAACGACGCGGCGCTGGCGATCGCGCGGCTGCTGGAGCTGGGGGCCGAGCGGGTCGCGTATGTGGATGTGGACGTGCATCACGGGGACGGGGTGCAGGCGGCGTTCTGGGAGGACCCGCGGGTTCTGACGGTGTCGCTGCACGAGCATCCGGCGACGCTGTTCCCGCAGACCGGGTGGCCGGAGGAGACCGGGGCCGACTGCGCGGAGGGCTCGGCGGTGAATGTCGCGTTGCCGGCGGGCACCGGGGACGCGGGGTGGGTGCGGGCGTTCCACGCGGTGGTGCCGGAGGTGCTCGCGCAGTTCCGGCCGCAGGTGCTGGTGACGCAGCACGGGGCGGATACGCACTTCGAGGATCCGCTGGCGCATCTCGCGGTGTCGCTGGACGCACAGCGGGCGGTGCAGGTGGCGTGTCATGAGCTGGCGCACGAGTACGCCGGGGGGCGGTGGGTGGCGCTCGGCGGGGGTGGATATGCCGTGGTGGAGGTGGTGCCGCGGTCGTGGACGCATCTGGTGGGGATCGCGGCGGGGCGGCCGGTGGAGCCGGAGACGGTGATTCCCGAGGGGTGGCGGCAGGAGGTGTTCGCGCGAACGCGGGAGCTGGGGCCGCAGCGGATGACCGATGGGCGGTGGCCGGTGTCGTGGGCCTCGTGGGAGGCGGGGTACGACCCTGCGGATCGGTTGGATCAGGCAGTGCGGGCGGCTCGGCGGGCGGCGTTTCCGCTGCGGGGGCTGTTGGCCTGACGGTGTGCCGCCTCGCCTTTGCGGTGAACCGGCGTTGCGGTGAACCGGCGTTGCGGTGGGCCGGGGGGTGGGTCGCGCTGCCCGGCGCTTACGGGGGCGCCGCCTGCGCCCACCCGTGCCGCCTGGGGGTACCTCCCGGGCCGTTCAGGCACTGGGGGAGGCACGACTGCCCGCGGCTGGGATGGGATCGGGGGCGGGCGACTGCCGGCAGCTGGGCGGGGGGCGACTGCCCGCAGCTTGGGTGGGGGCGACTGCCCGCAGCTGGGTGGGGGAGCGGGTGTTACGCCGACCGTGCGGGGATTCTTCCGTTTTCTGTTCCGCTTGCCGGGAGATCCGGCAGCATCGGAGGGGTGTTGACCCGTGGAGCTCTTCGGGCTCATCTTCTGGATGTCCGGCTTGCCGGGGTGGTGGCCACCTCTCGGGAGGTGAGTCTGCGGAGTTATCGGCTGTTCGCCGCCCGGGATCCGCGGGTGCTGATCGGGATCGACCCGGCGGGGGACTGGGGGCAGCGGGAGCTGCTCGGGCTGATGGCGGACAGGTGCGGGGTTTCGGCCGATCCGCGTGACACCTCGGGCCAGGACGTGATCGACCCCGATCGGACGCTCGCGGCCCTGGACGCCTTCGCGGGCCGGCTCGCCGCGGTTGCCCGGCGTCGCGCTCCGGTGCTCCTCGGCACCGGGCATCCGCATCGACTGCTCGGTTTCTACGTCGCCTTGGCCGAGGCGCTGTCGGCGGCGGGATGTGCCGTCCTCACCCCGGCGAAGGGTCGCTGTGTCGACATAACGACCCGGTTCGGTCTACGCACGCACAACCTCGACTACGTCCGGGGAGTCGCGTTGGTGCGGGAACCCGACGCCGGGCGCGCCGGTGGTGAGCCCGGCGCGCACACGCACTCGCCGCTGCCGGTTCGGGTCGCGCTGGCCGCCGCGGCCGAGCGGGGCGGGCCGCTGCCCGAGCTGGTGATCGGGGATCACGGCTGGGTCTGCGGAGCAGGTCAGCTGGGGTTCGAGGCCATCGGTCCGGCCGATACGGATGATCCCGCGCTCTTCGTCGGGGAGGCCGAGGGGTTCGTGTCCGTCGCCGTTCCACTTGATGACGCTGTGCGGTCTGAGTACTACCGGCCGCTTACCCGCTACGTACTCAATCGGGCGTGTCTGTCACGGTAGGGAAGCGATGGGTGCACCTCTTCCCCATTCGCATCACCCGCCCCTACATTGGGGAGTGAGCACGCAACGACGAAGAGTCACCGGAAGGGGAAGCCGGTGGCCGTCGAGTGCGGAAGGTTCAGGTGTGTCATGGCTGCAGCTGGCGAAAGGCCTCTGAACGAGGTTCAGTTCCTTACCGTGGCGGAGGTCGCCTCGGTGATGCGCGTGTCCAAGATGACCGTGTACCGGTTGGTGCACAGCGGTCATCTGCCCGCGATCCGGGTGGGACGGTCGTTCCGCGTCCCGGAGCAAGCGGTTCACGAGTACCTCCGCGAGAGCTACGTGGGGGTGGAAACGGCCTGACGGGCCTCGATTACGAGCTCAGCGCTCGGACCGGTAGGCTGGCCCCTCGTAGGTCGTGTGGGCCCATGGCGCTCACCAACCGAGTGATGAGAAGTGAGCGAGGATAGTCGTGGGCTCTGTTATCAAGAAGCGGCGCAAGCGGATGGCCAAGAAGAAGCACCGCAAGCTGCTGAAGCGCACGCGCGTTCAGCGTCGCAACAAGAAGTAGGCGACGCTGCGCCGTCAGCGTGTTCTGTGGCCCCCCACCGCATCCGGTGGGGGGCCACAGTCGTTCGGCCGCGATTTTTCGTCACGTGCCGCGTCCGGCGGTCATCACGGCGCAACACCTACCGGCTAAGTTGGGCCGCAGGCGGGGAACGCGGCAGGCTGTGGTGCAGGCGGAAGGAAGGCGCTGATCTTGGGCAAGGTCGTGCTCGTGACCGGAGTGGCCCGGCAGCTGGGCGGCCGGTTCGTCCGGCGCATCCAGCGTGATCCCGACGTGGACCGGGTCGTCGGCGTGGACGCCGTCGCGCCGGAGCACCATCTGGGCGGCGCGGACTTCGTGCAGGCGGACATCCGGCAGTCCGCCATCGGGCGGGTGCTCGCCCAGACCCGGGCCGACACGGTCGTCCACCTTGACGTGACGGGCACGCCGCTGGGCAGCGGCAGCCGAACGTCGGTCAAGGAGACCAACGTCATCGGCACGATGCAGCTGCTCGGCGCCTGCCAGAAGTCGCCGACCGTGCGGCGGCTGGTGGTGAAGTCCAGTACCAACGTCTACGGGTCCGCGCCGCGCGACCCGGCCGTCTGCACGGAGACCACGGCGCCCAAGTCCCTGCCCAGCGGCGGCTTCGCCAAGGACGCGGTCGAGGTCGAGGGGTATGTGCGGGGCTTCGCGCGCCGTCGGCCGGACGTCGCGGTGACCGTGCTGCGGTTCGCCAACATCCTCGGCCCGGCCGCGGACACGCCGCTCGCCTCGTACTTCGCACTGCCGGTGCTGCCGACGGTGTTCGGCTACGACCCGCGGCTGCAGTTCGTGCACGAGGACGACGTGATCGAGGTGCTGCGGGTCTCCTCGCACGAGGCCCGGCGGGGCACGCTGAACAGCGGGACCTTCAACATCGCCGGGGACGGTGTCCTGACGCTCTCCCAGTGCTCGCGCCGCCTCGGCCGCCCCACGGTGCCGTTGCTGCTGCCGGCGGTCACCTGGGCGGGCTCGCTCGTGCGTACGCTGGGGATGACGGACTTCTCCCCCGAGCAGATCCGGCTGCTCACCCATGGGCGGGTGGTGGACACCACGCAGATGCGCGAGACGCTGGGTTTTCGGCCGAAGTACTCGACGGCCGGGGCGTTCGCGGACTTCGCGCGCGGCCGCGGTGCCGGGCTGCTGCCGCCCGAGGCCCTCGCGGGGGCCGTCGACCGGATCGCGGAGCTGTCCCTGCGGGGCAGCGGCCACCTCCCGACGCAGAGCGCCAACTGAGGAGCGCATCAACGATGGCGGACGCCAAGGTCATTCCGTTCGACGACGACCGGTCGAGGGGGAGCGGTGCGGGCGGCGGGAGCGGCGGCGGTGCGGCACCGCGCCCGGCGCGGCGTCGCGGTGCGGGCAGCCGGCGCAAGGGTGCGGCCGATCCGGCGTCGGTGGGCGAGGTGCAGCCGCTGCCCGTGCGGGGGGCCGCCGGGGAGAAGGACGACCCCGTGCCGCCCGGGTCGCGCGAGTCGCCCAAGTCACCCGGGGCGCCCGGGTCGCAGTCGCGGGCCGGGGGTGGCGGCGACGAGGACGGCGGCCTGGAGCGGCGTATCGCGGGCGGCCTGTCCTTCCTGCGTCGCCGGCTCACCGGGGACTACGAGGTCGACGACTTCGGCTTCGACGCCGAGCTGACCGACCAGGTGCTGATGTCCCTGCTCCGCCCGGTGTACGAGAAGTACTTCCGGGTCGAGGTGAAGGGCGTGGAGAACATCCCCGCCGAGGGCGGTGCGCTGATCGTCGCCAACCACTCCGGGACGCTGCCGCTGGACGGGCTGATGATGCAGGTCGCCGTGCACGACCACCATCCGGCCGACCGGCATCTGCGGCTGCTGGCGGCGGACCTGGTGTTCGTGCTGCCGGTGGTCAACGAGCTGGCCCGCAAGCTCGGTCACACGCTGGCCTGCGCGGAGGACGCCGAACGGCTGCTCGGTCAGGGCGAGCTGGTCGGCGTGATGCCGGAGGGCTTCAAGGGCGTCGGCAAGCCGTTCGGCGAGCGCTACAAGCTCCAGCGCTTCGGGCGGGGCGGCTTCGTGTCCACGGCGCTGCGGCAGGGTGCGCCGATCGTTCCGTGCTCGATCGTCGGGGCGGAGGAGATCTACCCGATGATCGGCAACTCCAAGACCTTGGCACGGCTGCTGGGCTTCCCGTACTTCCCGCTCACGCCGACCTTCCCGTGGCTGGGACCGCTGGGCGCGGTGCCCCTGCCGACGAAGTGGACGATCCAGTTCGGCGAGCCCATCCCGACGGACGGCTACGCACCGGAGGCGGCCGAGGATCCGGTGCTCATGTTCAACCTGACCGACCAGGTGAGGGAGCAGATCCAGCACACGCTCTACAAGTTGCTGGTGCAGCGGCGGTCGGTGTTCTTCTGACGGGCCATGCGGTACGGCGGTGGGGCGCACCCGAAGCAAGGGGGCGCCCCACCGCCGTACGCACGTCGGCTCAGTCCGCGTCGTCCGCCTCGATGCCCAGGCCGGGCAGGAGGCCCGGGAGGAGGGGCGGGAGGGTGACGTCGGGCTCCGGGGGCGGGGTGTTGCCGCCCGTGGGCGGGGAGGCGGTGCCGGTGTGGTCCTTCGGCGGGTCGAGCAGGCCGCCGGTGCCGCCGCCGAGCAGGCCGTCGTCCTCGTGGCCGGAGTCGGCGGACTCGCTGGGCCGGTCGGTGCCGGTGCGCCCGCGTTCGGACGTGCCGTCGTCGCCGGTGCTGGGCGCGGACGAGTGACCGGAGCCGGGGGTGTCGGTGGTCGCCGAGCCGGAACCGCCCGGCCGGCCGCCGGTACCGCTGTCGTCGTCCTGGGCCGGCGGCTGCGGCAGCATGGACTGCAGCGGGGCGACGTCGTCCTCTATGGCGTCGAACACCGACGACACCTGCTCACTGACGTCCCCGAGCTGCACGGGCAGCCGATCGCGCAGTGCTCCCCAGGTCTCCCGGTGGGACCGGGAGAAGGCGGAGAGGGCCTGCATGGGGGCGAGCGAGTCGGGATCGTGGGCGTAGGCCGCGCTGAGCAGGCGGTGCCCCTCGGAGGCGTCGTGCCGCATGCCGGACAGGGCGCGTCGGACCTCGCCAAGGGACTCGTGGTCGAGGGGGCCGCTGCGGCCGCGCTCCATCAGCCTGCGTGCTTCGCTGAACCGGGTCGAGGCGAGGTCCAGGTAGGCCCGGCCGCGCTCGTCGTTGCCGTCGGCGAGGCCGAGGCGGAAGTCCTCTATGCCGCGCTTGAGGCCGTACAGCGAGTCCCCGGGCAGGGCGTCCGAACTGGCGGCGGCGACTCCGCCGAAGGCTCCGGCGGCCACGCTCACGCTCAGTCCGCCCGCGGTGAGGCCCTTGGCCAGCCGCGAGCGGGGCCGGAACCTCGCCGCGCGGTGGGTGCCACGCGCCCGGCGCTGCTCGGGTACCGAACGGTCCGCCGCCCCGCCGCCCGCGGTGCCCTCCTGCAGCATGGCCTCGAAGGCGGCCACGAGCTGGGCCCGCTGGACGACCTTGACCTCGGGATCCAGCTGGGGCCGGGGCAGCGTCCCCAGACCGTTGGCGAGGGTCACCAGACGACCCTGCTCGGTCGGTTCCGCGGTGGCCCCGGCGGTTGCCGGTCCTCCGGACTGCTCGGCCGCCGCCCCGGGATCGGACTGCTCCTCCAGAGCCTGGGCGAAGGCGTTCGCCCGCCGGTGTGCCGATACGTTCGCGATCACTGGCGGCACCTCCTCTCGTCATCACGGTCGACTCCCCAGGGGGTCCTGAGGGTTGCACGCCCTGATCGGAACCATCCGATCGGGTGATCGGAGTCGGCCAGGGAGTGACCACAGGGAGCCTGCATCCGGCACAACGAGCGGCGCGGCACTTGGGTTACGGACGGCGGATGATCGGACCGCGGACCCAACCGACTTTCACCGAAGGTGATTTGGCGGATGCGGAGCGTTCTGGTGGGTTGGGGCACCCCGGGGGCGCCGGAGGGTCAGCGCGCGTCGTCCGGGAGCAGCCGGGCGAGGGTGCGCACGGCCCGGTACTGGAGCGTCTTGATGGCGCCCTCGTTCTTGCCCATGACGCGGGCGGTCTCGGCGACCGAGAGGCCCTGGAGGAAGCGCAGGGTCACGCACTCCTGCTGCTGCGGGTTGAGCCGCCGCACGGCCTCCAGCAGGGCGGCGTTGGAGAGTGATTCGAGGACGGAGTCCTCGGGGGAGCGCTCGACCTCGTTGGCGTCGAGCATCTCGCCGGTGGTGACCTCGAGGCGGAAGCGGCTGGACTTGAAGTGGTCGGCGACCAGGTTGCGGGCGATGGTCACCAGCCAGGCGCCGAAGTCGCGGCCCTGCCAGGTGAAGGTGCCGATGCGCCGCAGGGCGCGCAGGAACGTCTCGCTGGTGAGGTCCTCGGCGGTGGCCTTGCCCCCCACGCGGTAGTAGATGTAGCGGTACACGGTGTCGCTGTACTGGTCGTAGAGCCGGCCGAAGGCGTCGGCCTCGCCCGCCTGGGCCCGTTCGACCAGGTCCATCATGCGGGCGCTGTCGCTGTCCGCGGCGGGGCGGCGGTGGGTGGTGGCGGCGGCCCCGGACGAGGACGACCGCGCGCGTCTGCCGACGGCGGCGCTTCCTTCGGCCAGTGCGTAGCACGGACCGGCGGGCACGGCGGCCGCGGCGAGGGCGGGGACGGCATACGCGGTGGGGACGAAGCCGCGCAACAGGTCTTGGGCTGATTTGACCGTTGCGCGCAGCGTAGCCAGGCCCGAGGCGTCAACCCCGACGTGTGGGTACACGGGACTCCCAGAGGCAGAGCTTCCATCACGTGCAGTACGGAACCATTCACCCGTCGTAGCGAAGGTGGGGTACCGGAATGCGTCTGAGGAGAATAACGCTTCGTGCAGGCACTGCTACGCCCAGTTGCTCAAATCATCGATTACGTCGCTTCTGTGCCCGATTGACGCTCGATCAGGTGTGACGAAGTGATCGGTTGATGACCGGAACGGTTCGGATTCTTGGTAACTACAGAGCGTGTTGTGGCCGATGTGAGGAAAGGTGACTGGAGGGCGTGTCCCTGGGGTACGTCATCCCGATTGGGGCGAGGTCACCGGCGGCGGCGGTGCAGCGCGATGGCGGCCGCGGTGCCGCCGGCCACCGCGCCGACGCCCGCGGCCGCGGGGATGCCGACCTTGGCCGCCTTGCGGCCGGTGCGGTAGTCGCGCAGGCGCCACTCCAGCTCGCGGGCGTGCTTGCGCAGCTTGGAGTCCGGGTTGATCGCGTACGGGTGTCCGACCAGGGACAGCATCGGGATGTCGTTGTGGGAGTCGCTGTAGGCGGCGCAGCGGGACAGGTCCAGGGCCTCGGCGGTCGCCAGGGCCCGCACCGCCTCGGCCTTCGCGGGGCCGTGCAGCGGTTCGCCGACCAGCTTGCCGGTGTAGACGCCGCCGATGGACTCGGCCACCGTGCCGAGCGCGCCGGTCAGGCCGAGGCGGCGGGCGATCACCTGGGCGATCTCCACCGGGGCCGCGGTGACCAGCCAGACCTTCTGCCCGGCGTCCAGGTGGGCCTGGGCGAGGGCGCGGGTGCCGGGCCAGATCCGCTCGGCCATGTACTCGTCGTAGATCTCCTCGCCGATCGACTTCAGCTCGGAGACGCGGTGGCCCTTGACGATCGACAGCGCGGAGTCGCGGGCGTCCTGCATGTGCTCCGGGTCCTCGAGCCCGGCCAGCCGGAAGTACGCCTGCTGCCAGGCGAAGCGGGCGAGGTCGCGGGTCTCGAAGAACTTCCGCTTGTACAGGCCGCGGCCGAAGTGGAAGATCGCGGCGCCCTGCATCACGGTGTTGTCGAGGTCGAAGAAGGCGGCTGCCCTGTCGTCGCCGTGGACCGGGAACTCCGCTTCCGCGCCGGAGTCGGGGGCGGTCTCCTCCGCCGTCTGCGCGGACTTGCGGGCTGCCTCCGCCGAGGCCTCGCCTGCCAACACGCTCCGCGCCGTGGCGGAGCGCCTACGGGGAGTGAGCCATCGAAGAGCGGCCATGCCCGTGAGCATAGCCAGTTTGTTCGGAGGCTTCGGACTCGAGAGGTTCGCGGGCCGTGAACTCTGGGCGACCGTGTCGTTAAAGGGCCGCCCGCGGGGGTGGGCCGGCGGGCCGACCCGGCAGGCGGTCCGCCCGTCGCCGAGGGGTCGGCTTACGCGGGCCCGCGCGCGAGAATGGCCGGCATGAGTCCCCTCTTCCGCCGAAAGCCCGCGCAGACTTCGCAGGACCCCGGGGCTCCGCAGCCCGCGCAGCCCCCTGAGCACTCCGAGAACCATCTCGTCACCCTCATCCGCAAACCCGGCTGTCATCTGTGTGATGACGCACAGCTCGTCGTCGAGAAGGTCTGTGCCGACCTCGGTGTCCCCTGGGAGGGGAAGGACATCACCCAGGACCGCCAACTCCACGACGCGTACTGGGAGCAGATCCCGGTCGTGCTGGTCGACGGCAGGCAGCACACCTTCTGGCGTGTGAACGAGGAACGACTGCGCAAGGCACTGACCGACCAGTCCAAGTAGTCCGTATGGTCGCTTAGGATCGATGGCGACTTGGTCTCGGGGGCGTTGATCGTGAGGAGCGTGTGCGGCTTTGCCCTCGATGAGTGAGGAACGAGAGTCCGTATGCGCCGGTTCCCGTACCGTGCGCCGGGGGCGCGTGACCCCGGTCACGTTGGCCGGGCAAATCGGACACCATCTTTGTGCACGCGTTCACAAAGACATAGCCTGCATTCGACGGGGCGGTCATGTAGGGACGTATGACCGCCTACAGCCCCGCTCTACCCGCAGGAGCACCGTGGCAACTGGCCGAGCACACCGACCGGCGACCCGCAGCCGAGGGATTCCCGAGGCCACCGTCGCCAGGCTTCCGCTGTACCTCCGCGCGCTGACCGCGCTCTCCGAGCGCTCGGTGCCCACGGTCTCCTCCGAGGAGCTGGCGGCCGCGGCGGGAGTCAACTCCGCGAAGCTGCGCAAGGACTTCTCCTACCTCGGCTCCTACGGGACCCGGGGCGTCGGCTACGACGTCGAGTATCTCGTCTACCAGATCTCGCGTGAACTCGGCCTGACCCAGGACTGGCCGGTTGTGATCGTAGGAATCGGCAACCTCGGCGCCGCCCTCGCCAACTACGGCGGGTTCGCCTCCCGCGGATTCCGGGTCGCGGCCCTCATCGACGCCGATCCGGGGATGGCCGGAAAGCCCGTCGCCGGGATCCCGGTGCAGCACACCGACGAGCTGGAGAAGATCATCCAGGACGACGGTGTCTCGATCGGTGTGATCGCGACCCCCGCCGGTGCCGCCCAGCAGGTCTGCGAACGGCTCGTGGCCGCCGGTGTCACCTCCATCCTGAACTTCGCGCCGACCGTGCTGAACGTCCCCGAGGGCGTCGACGTGCGCAAGGTCGACCTCTCCATCGAGCTGCAGATCCTCGCCTTCCACGAGCAGCGCAAGGCCGGCGAGGAGGCCGCCGCCGACGGCGCGGTGCCGCCCGTCGCCGCCCGCAAGCAGCGGCACTCCACCGACCAGGGACCCGACGGGGACGTACCCGCCGTGATGCCGGCATGAGCCTCCTCGTCGTCGGGCTGAGCCACCGCAGCGCCCCCGTGAGCGTGCTGGAGCGGGCCTCCCTGAGCGTGGACGCGCAGCTCAAGCTGCTCCAGGACACGGTCGCCACCGAACCGGCCGCCGAGGCCGCGGTCCTGGCCACCTGCAACCGCATCGAGCTCTACGCCGACGTGGACAAGTTCCACGCCGGTGTCGCCGAGCTGTCCACGCTGCTGGCCCAGCACAGCGGGGTCGGCCTGGAGGAGCTCACTCCCCATCTCTACGTGCACTACGAGGACCGGGCCGTCCACCACCTGTTCTCGGTGGCGTGCGGGCTGGACTCGATGGTGGTCGGCGAGGGGCAGATCCTCGGCCAGATAAAGGACTCCCTGGCCCGTGCCCAGGACCTGCACACCGCCGGACGCCTGCTGAACGACCTGTTCCAGCAGGCGCTGCGCGTCGGCAAGCGCGCCCACTCCGAGACCGGCATCGACCGCGCCGGACAGTCCCTGGTCACCTTCGGCCTGGAGCAGCTGTCCGCCGGAGCCGACGTCCAGCAGTGGGCGCGGGGCAAGAAGGCGCTGGTCATCGGCGCCGGTTCGATGTCCTCGCTGGCCGCCGCGACGCTGGCGCGAGCCGGGGTCGCCGAGATCGTGGTCGCCAACCGCACCATCGAGCGCGCCGAGCGCCTCGCACAGATCCTTTCCGAGGGCGACGACACGGACGTGCTGGCCCGCGCGGTACCGATGGACGCGGTGCCGGGCGAGCTGACACGTGCCGACGTGGCCGTCTCCTGCACCGGCGCCACCGGACTGGTCCTCACGGCCGACTCCGTGGCGGCGACGGTCGCGGGCCGCACCGGCGCGCCCGCCGTCGAGGCCGACTCGGGCTCCGTCGGCGGCTCCGTCGGCGTACGCGACGAGCGGCAGGGTGCGGAAACGCCACTGCCGGGCGCGGGCGCCGACGAGAACTGCCCGCTGGACCTGTCGTCCGTGCCGTCCGGCTTCTCCGTCATGGGCGAGGCCGCCGTGGCTGGCATGGACGCGGCGACACTGGAGCAGCACGGCGCCTGGGCCGCCGGCGGTACGGCGGTGGACCGCACGCGCGAGGCCGGACGCCCCGGACCCGAGGCGGACGCCGAGCTGATCGACGCGCTCGCCGCGACGGCGACGCGCGTCGGCCGCATCCCCGAGCGCCGCCGCCCGGAGCCGGTCGCCGAGGTGCCGCGCCCGCAGCCCGTGCTCTTCCTCCTCGACCTCGCCATGCCGCGCGACGTCGACGCCGCCGTGCAGCGGCTGGCCGGGGTGCGCCTGGTGGACATCGAGTCGCTCGCCGACGCCTCGGCCACGGTGTCCAATCAGGGGACCGCGTCCGCGGGCCCGATGGCCGCCGACGTCGGCATGGTCCGCCGGATCGTCGCCGACGAGGTCGCGGCCTTCGGTGCCGCCCAGCGGGCCGCGCACATCACGCCGACCGTCGTCGCGCTGCGCAGCATGGCCGCGGACGTCGTGGCCGGCGAGATCGCCCGCCTCGAGGGGCGGCTGCCGGCGCTCGACGACAAGCACCGCGCCGAGATCACCCAGACCGTCAAGCGTGTGGTCGACAAGCTGCTGCACGCGCCGACGGTGCGGGTCAAGCAGCTCGCCGCCGAACCCGGCGGTGCCGGGTACGCGGACGCGCTGCGCACCCTGTTCGACCTCGACCAGGAGACGGTGGCCTCCGTCTCCCGCGCCGAGAACAGCACTGAGAAGAACCGAGGGCCGGCATGACTGAGAAGGCACTGAGGCTGGGGACCAGGCGAAGCAAACTCGCCATGGCCCAGTCCGGGCAGGTGGCGGACGCCGTGAGCCAGGTGACCGGTCGGCCCGTTGAGCTGGTCGAGATCACCACGTACGGCGACACGTCGCGCGAGCACCTGGCGCAGATCGGCGGCACGGGCGTGTTCGTCGCCGCGCTGCGCGACGCACTGCTGCGGGGAGAGGTGGACTTCGCGGTTCACTCGCTCAAGGACCTCCCCACCGCGGAGCACGAGGGCCTGGTGGTGGCCGCCGTACCGGAGCGCGAGGACCCGCGGGACGTGGTCGTCGCCCGGGACGCGCGCAAGCTGACGGACCTGCCGCGCGGGGCGCGGATAGGTACGGGCGCGCCGCGTCGCATGGCGCAGCTGAACGCGTACGCCCGCAGCCACGGGATGGAGATCGACACGGTCCCGATCCGGGGCAACGTCGACACGCGCATCGGATACGTCCGCAGCGGTGAGCTGGACGCGGTCGTCCTGGCCGCGGCCGGGCTGAACCGGGTGGGACGCATCGACGAGGTGACCGACTTCCTGTCGGTCGACACGGTTTTGCCGGCCCCCGGCCAGGGGGCACTGGCGATCGAGTGCGCGGCGGACAACGCCTCGCTGATCGCCGCGCTCGGCGAACTCGACGACCCGTTCACGCGGGTCGCCGTAACGGCCGAGCGGTCACTGCTCGCCGCCCTGGAGGCCGGCTGCAGCGCCCCGGTGGGCGCGCTGGCCGACCTCTTGGCCGACGGGCAGATTGTCAAGGAGATGCGCCTGCGCGGCGTCGTCGGCACGACCGACGGCTCGACGCTGGTGCAGCTGTCCACCACCGGTCCCGTGCCTGAAACGCACGAGGCGGCACTCGCACTCGGTCGCGAACTCGCCACCGAGATGCTCGCCCAGGGCGCGGCCGGTCTGATGGGGGAGCGAGCACATTGAGCCCCACCGCCTTTCCCGCCGGTCCGGAACACGGGCACGTCACCTTCCTCGGTGCCGGACCCGGAGATCCGGGACTACTGACTCTGCGCGCCGTGGAGGCGCTGTCCCACGCGGACGTACTGGTCGCCGAGCACGAGGTGCTCGACGTCGTACGCACGCATGCGAGGCAGGGCGTGTCCGAAGTGCACACGGATGCCGATCCGTCGGATCCGGGCACAGGCGCGCCCCAGCTGAAGGTAGTTGACGGAGCGTCAACGACCTCGGGCGTCCCCGCCGTGCGGGATGCCGCACATCTTGTCATGGAGGCCGCGCGGGGCGGCAGGCGGGTCGTGCGTGCGGTGACCGGGGACCCCGGGCTCGACGCGTACGCCGCCGAGGAGATGCTGGCGTGCGCCGCGGCCGGGGTGCCCTTCGAGGTCGTCCCCGGTATCGCGAACGCCGTCGGCGTGCCCGCGTACGCCGGTGTGCCGCTGCGCGACGCCGAGGGCGCCGACGTGCGGTTCGTGGACGCCCGTACGGCGTCGGACCGCTGTTGGACCGAGGTCGGCGCCTCCGACGGCACGGTGGTCGTGTCGACGACGCTGGACTCGGTCGCGGCGGCCGCCGGCGAGCTGGTGTCGGCGGGCCGCAAGCCGGACACCCCGCTGACGGTGACGGTCGCCGGTACGACGACGAGGCAGCGCACCTGGACGGCGACCCTCGGCACGGTCGCCCAGACGCTGAAGCAGGCGAAGGTGCTGCCGTCCCCGGACGGCGGCCGCCCGGTGATAGCCGTGGTCGGCGAGCGCAGTGCCCCCGCCCGGCGCGACCAGCTGTCGTGGTTCGAGTCCAAGCCGCTGTTCGGCTGGAAGGTCCTCGTCCCGCGTACGAAGGAGCAGGCGGCGTCGCTCTCCGACCAGCTCAGGTCCTACGGCGCGGTCCCGCACGAGGTCCCGACCATCGCGGTCGAGCCGCCCCGCACCCCGCAGCAGATGGAGCGCGCGGTCAAGGGCCTGGTCACCGGCCGCTACGAGTGGATCGCGTTCACGTCGGTCAACGCGGTGAAGGCGGTCCGCGAGAAGTTCGAGGAGTACGGCCTCGACGCCCGCGCCTTCGCCGGCATCAAGGTCGCGGCAGTGGGCGAGCAGACGGCCAACGCCCTCATCGCCTTCGGCGTGAAGCCGGACCTGGTGCCGAGCGGCGAGCAGTCGGCGGCGGGCCTCCTGGAGGACTGGCCGCCCTACGACCCGGTCTTCGACCCGATCGACCGGGTCTTCCTCCCCCGCGCCGACATCGCCACCGAGACCCTCGTCGCCGGTCTCATCGAGCTGGGCTGGGAGGTCGACGACGTCACCGCCTACCGCACGGTGCGCGCGTCGCCGCCCCCGGCCACGACCCGGGAGGCCATCAAGGGCGGCGGCTTCGACGCGGTGCTCTTCACCTCGTCGTCCACGGTCCGCAACCTGGTCGGCATCGCGGGCAAGCCGCACAACGTCACGGTGATCGCCTGCATCGGCCCGGCCACGGCCAAGACCGCCGAGGAACACGGGCTGCGCGTCGACGTCATGGCTCCCGAGCCGTCCGTCCACAAGCTGGCCCAGGCCCTGGCCGACTTCGGCCTGCGCCGCCGCGCGGCGGCCCTGGAGGCGGGGGACCCGGTGACGCGGCCGAGCGAGCGGCGGCCGGGGGCGCGGAGACGGCGGTCCTCTACCTGAGGTGAGGCGGGGCGCTCCTGGTTCGGGGCGCCCCGTTGTCGTTGCGCGGCTCAGGTCGCGGAGGGCCAGTCCAGCACGGGTCAGCTCGGGCCACCGTTGACGCCAGCGGGCTGCCTTCGCCTCGTACACAGCGCGTGGTGCGAGGAGGGGGTTGGGGCGTACGACGAGTCCGAACACGTCGGAGAGCCCGTGCGGCGCGTAGACGCGCCACCGGCCGTCGGGCTCCAGCCGTACCCCGAGACGGCAGGTGGTGGCGGCGAAGCTGTCGATCGCTGCTTCCGTGGACGTGTGCGGGGCGCGGGCGACGCCGAACTTCGGCTCGTACCACAGATGGACTCGGGCCTCGTCACCCGGTCCTTCGCCTCCCACGACAGATCACGGTCGTCGACGTAGAAGACGTCGTAGTCCTTGATTCCGTCGGTGGGAGCCCGGCCCGTGACCGTGTTCCACGGCCGGTGCCGTCTTGGCCGAACACGCGGTGGGCGGCGCCGTCGAGCTCGGGGTTCAGGTCCGCTGACGCAGCCAGTGCGCGGTGTCGGCGTAGTCGAACTCGACGCGGGCCACGTCGGCCAGGGCGGGCGGAAGTCGGCGGTCGTCGTCGGGTGTCTCGGTCACGGGCGCACCGTAGCCGTCCGCCCTGACACCGGCCGGTGCAGGCCGGTCAGGTCCATGGGTGGCGCCGGTGGGAGGGGGCCGGGGCGGGACGGTGGGTGGGCCTGGAAGGACTGGAAGAGGTAGGTGAGGAGGCGGTGGGCGGCGGGGAGGGCGGTTTCGGGGGGTTGGGTGGCCAGGCCGCTTACCGCGAGGAGGAGGAGGGGGATGTCGGCGGGGGCGAAGTCCTCGCGGAGCTGGCCGGCGTCGCGGGCGCGCTGGATCAGGTGGGCCAGGCCCTCCTCGGCGCAGGCGCGTTCCCGGTCGTAGTCCAGTGCCTCGGGGAAGCCGGCCATGAACACGGTCTCGAAGCCGCGGTCCGTGACCAGGGTGGTGCACACCTTTTCCAGCAGGCCGTACAGGCCGTGGCCCGGGTTGGGGTCGGCCAGGGCGTCCTCCAGGGCGGCCGCGCACACGGCGAGCTGGTCGTCGAAGGCGGCGGTGACGAGTGCGGAGCGGGTGGGGAAGCGGCGGTAGAGGGTGGCCACGCCGACGCCGGCCCGGCGGGCGACCGCGCTCATGGGGGCGTCGACGCCCTGGGCGGCGAAGACCTCGCGTGCCGCCTCCAGGACGCGTTCGCGGTTGCGGCGGGCGTCGGCGCGCAGGTCCCGGTCCGGCGGAGCGTCCGCGGCGGGGTGCTCGGGGGGTTTGTGAGAGGGCTGATCAGGCATGTTTCTCACTTCCGGCCAAGTGGATGGTGTCGTCCACTTATGGGTCCAGCATGAGGGTAGCAGCGGGCGTATGCGATGCCCCGCGCTCCCCGAACGCGATATGGGACATGAATCATGAGCGAGATGGACGCGGTTCTCTTCGATCGTTACGGGCCTCCGGACGTGCTCTACGTCGGTCGGCGGCCGGTGCCGGTCATCACCCCCGGGCAGGTGCTGGTGCGGGTGCGTGCCGTCGGGGTCAACGGCGGTGAGCTGCTGGCCCGGGCCGGGAAGGTGCCGCTGGTGAGCGGCCGGTCCTTTCCCAAGGCGAGCGGCATCGACTTCGCGGGGGAGGTGGCCGAGGTCGGGGCGTCCGTCACCGGGGTGCGCGAGGGGGACCGGGTGTGGGGGCTGCTGGGGCGCAGCACGGGAAGTCTGGCCGAGTACGTCGCCGTGAGCCCCCGGCGGATCGCCTCCGCTCCGGAGAACCTCACCCTGGAGGAGGCCGTCTCGATGCTGGCCGGCGCGACCACGTCGGTGACCGCCCTGCGTGACAAGGCCGGACTCCAGCCCGGTGAGCGGCTCCTGGTGCGGGGCGGGAGTGGTGGCGTGGGCAGCTTCGCCGTCCAGATCGGCAAGCTCCTCGGGGCGCATGTCGTCGCCCTCGCGGGTGGGAAGAACCTCGACTTCGTGCGCGGACTGGGCGCCGACGAGGCGCTGGACCACCGTACGACCGCGCTGTCCGCCCTCGGCCGCTTCGACGTCGTCGTCGACACGGTCGGCACCGAGCAGTCCCGCGTCCGTCGCCTGCTCGCGCCGGGTGGGCGCATGGTCGCCGTCAGCGTCGACTTCGACCGGCTCCTGGCCGGGATCGCCACCGTTCTCGCCTCCACCGTGCACGGGAGGAGCCGTATTCGCGCCTTCAGCGGCAACCCCGACAGCGCGCTGCTCAGCGAGGTCACCCGACTCGCGGAGCGCGGCGACATCGTCCCCGCCGTGGACACCGTCCACCCGCTCGACCGCGCCGCCGAGGCCCACCGGGCCCTGGAGGCCGGCGGCGTCCGGGGCAAGCACGTCATCCGGGTCGGGTAGGCGGCAACCGGCGGCACCGGGGCCTGCGTTGACAGGCCGGTGGGCGGATGCGTGTAATGACGGTGGTGCCGCGTGGCGCCGGTCGAAGAGCAGTGGGCAGACCGGTGGTCGGGCGAGCGCCCTTCATCCAAGGGGTACGTGATGCGTTCATACTCCGCGCCCTGATTCCGACGTAGCGCTTCCGCACGTCGTCATCCCTCACTCGTCGCATCTTCCGGCGTGTGCCGCTGCCGCGGCCTGCCGTCATGGAGACACAGAACCGTATGCCCACGTCATTCCAGCAGTCCGTCATCGATGAGTTCCGCGCCAACGAGGGGAAGGTCGGCGGCCCCTTCGAAGGCGGGGACCTGCTCCTGCTGACCACCACCGGCGCCAGGTCGGGCGCCTCGCGGACCACGCCGCTCGGTTACGTCCGCCACGGGGACTCCCTCCTCGTCGTCGGGTCCAACCTCGGTGGCCCGCGGCACCCCGGCTGGTACCACAACCTGCTCGCCCATCCCGTGGTCCGGGTGGAGGTGGGCACGGCGGGCTTCGAGGCGCTCGCGGTGCCCGCCGAGGGGGCCCGGCGCGAGGAGCTGTTCGCGCACGTCGTGCGGGCGGCGCCCGGGTACGGCGACTACCAGGCCCGCACCAGCAGGGCGCTGCCGGTCGTGGTGCTGGAGCGGGCCGAGCCCGAGGGCTGGGAGGGGCGGCCCCGGGAGGTGCGTACGCTCGCCGACAAGCTTGTGGACGTGCACAGTTGGCTGCGGGGGCAGGTGAGGCAGGTGCGGGCGGAGGTCGAGGCCCACTTCGCCTCCCCGGGGGCAGCCGGTGCGCCGCCGAGTCTCGGGCTGCAGATCAGGCAGCGCTGTCTGGCGTTCTGCCAGGCGCTGGAATTCCACCACGCGAGCGAGGACGGGCACCTCTTCCCCGGGATCGCCCGTCACCATCCCCACCTGACCGGCGTCTTCGACCGGCTCGCCGACGAACACCGCACGGTCGCCCGCATCCAGGGCGAGCTGGCCGCCCTGCTGGACGGCGTGGCCATCGCCGACCCGGCGCGCTTCCGGGCCGAGCTTGAGGAGATGTCCGCACGGCTCAACGCCCACCTCGACTACGAGGAGGAGGTGTTGCTGCCGCTGCTGGCCGACGTGCCGTGGCCGCCCCTCACGCCGCCGGCCGGGCCGCCCGCCGCGCCTTAGGCGGACTCCATCAGCTCCTTGAGCCGGGCCAGGTCGGCGGCGACCGTGCCGGCGTCGCGCTCGAAGTCGGCGTCGCTCGTCTCCGGCTGCCGGCGGAGAGTGAACACCACCTCGCTCCCCGTGGCGTCGGCGATGACGCGGACCGGGTTGTAGACGGTCTCCCCGGTGGGCAGCGTGACGTGGTGGTCGAGGACGCCCAGCTCGTTGCGCGGGGCGAAGGCGACCGCGACCCGGCCCAGCGGGGCGGACTCCGCGATCCATCGGTCTCCGACCCGCTCGATGGATCCGCCGAGGCCATGGGCCCAGGCGGGCAGGTTGGCGGGGTCCGAGGCGTAGGCGTAGACGGCGTCGACGCTGCGGTCGACATGGATGCTGAGGTGGCGTGATCCCGTGCCGGTGCCGTTCATGGCAGCGACGGTAGCGGGCCGTCGGGGCCGTTCTCTTGAACGAATCGGACACCTTCCGGGCCGACTCCCCGTCGGCAAAGGCATGGGTGGAGCGGGCGTAGCGTAGGTGGTATGTCGACGTACGGATCCTTTCCCGGCACCCGGCCCCGGCGGCTGCGGAGCACTCCTGTCATGCGTCGGATGGTCGCCGAGACCCGGCTGCACCCCGCCGACTTCATCCTCCCCGCCTTCGTGCGCGAGGGAGTGCGCGAGCCGGTGCCGATCGCGGCGATGCCGGGCGTCGTCCAGCACACGCGGGACACGCTGAAGAAGGCCGCCGCGGAGGCGGTCGAGGCGGGGATCTCCGGGATCATGCTCTTCGGGGTGCCGCAGGACGAGAAGAAGGACGCCGCCGGGACGGCGGGCACCGACCCCGACGGGATTCTGCAGGTCGCGCTGCGGGACGTGCGGGCCGAGGTCGGGGACGAGCTGCTCGTCATGTCCGACCTGTGCCTCGACGAGTTCACCGATCACGGGCACTGCGGGGTGCTGGACGGTCAGGGGCGCGTCGACAACGACGCCACCCTCGAGCGGTACGCCGAGATGGCGCAGGTCCAGGCCGACGCGGGCGCCCACGTGGTGGGCCCCAGCGGGATGATGGACGGGCAGATCGGGGTCGTTCGCGACGCCCTCGATCAGATCGGGCGGGAGGATGTCGCGATCCTCGCGTACACCGTCAAGTACGCCTCCGCCTTCTACGGGCCCTTCCGCGAGGCCGTCGGCTCCTCGCTCAAGGGGGACCGCAAGACCTACCAGCAGGACGCCGCCAACGGGCGGGACGCCATGCGGGAGCTGGCGCTGGATCTGGAGGAGGGCGCCGACATGGTGATGGTCAAGCCGGCCGGACCCTACCTCGACGTCCTCGCCAGGGTCGCCGACGCCGTGGACGTGCCCGTCGCCGCCTACCAGATCTCCGGCGAGTACTCGATGATCGAGGCCGCCGCCGAGAAGGGCTGGATCGACCGCGACCGGGCCATCCTGGAGGCACTCACCGGGATCAAGCGGGCGGGCGCGCGCAACATCCTGACGTACTGGGCAACCGAGGTCGCTCGCACGCTGCGCTGAGCGACCTGTGCCGGCCCGTCACACAGGGGGTGCGGGTGCGCGGACCCCTTCAGTACTCGAGCGCGTTCGCCGCGCTGGTCTGCCAGTAGGTGACCGTCAGCGCGGTGTCGACGTACACGCCGCCCGAGGGCAGCCCGACCGTGGCGATGGAGCCGTCCTCGAAGGGGATCGTGAGGGTCTTCGCGTCGTAGCCGTTCTCGCCGCTGCCGTCGGCGGACGACAGGAGCACGCCCGCGTAGCCGGCCTCGCCGGGGGCCAGCGTCGTCAGCGCCTGCGGCTGGCTGGACTCGGCGACCGGGGGCACCGACTGGGCCTCGCCGAACCGCGCCGCCGGGTACGGGGGCAGCGCGCACGTCTTCGAGCCGGTGTTGGTGGCGGTCAGCAGCAGGTGGTTGACCGGGCGGGGGGCGTTCGCCGCGGTGATGCGCACGTCGGACGCGGAGCACTTGCCGGGCAGGTCCGAGTCGGAGCCGTCGCCGGCTCCCGCGCCGGAACCGGAGCCCGAGCCGGAGCCCGAGCTGCCGGAACCGCTGCCGCCGGAACCGCCGCTGCCCGAGTCCGACGCGTTGTCCTTGTCCCCGGAGCCGTTCGAGCCCGACGCACCGGTGTCGCCCTTCGCGTCGTCCGAGGGCGGGGCGGTCTTCCCGTCCGCCGGCGTGGAGGTGGAGGAGGCGGGCGCCGGGGAGCCCGTGAGTTCGTCGCCCTCGCAGGCCGTCAGGGAGAGTGCGGCCAGCGCGACCGTGGTGGCGGCGAACAGGCGGGTACGGCGGGTGCGGCGTGTGGACATGGAAGTTCCCCTTCGGATGTGAGAGTTGAGGGCGAGCCGCTCGACCGTTCACCGGGAGCGGCTGCTTTGATGACCACAGCTTGCGGCCGTGCTCGTCCCGGCCGCCAGCGATGGGGGACCATGAGGGACGATGGGACGCCCGGAACGCTCTGACCTGCGGGAACAATGTCCCTCTGGGATGCGGTACGGGGATGCGAGGAGAGGGAGGAACGGTGGCGGGGGACGACTTCGCGGGACTGCTGCGGGAGCTGAAGGAGCGGTCCGGACTCAGCTACGGGGTACTCGGCAAGCGGCTGCACATGAGCGGCTCGACGCTGCACCGGTACGTCAGCGGAGAGGTGGTCCCGGTCGAGTTCGCGCCCGTGGAACGCCTCGCCCGCGTGTGCCGGGCGACGCCCGAGGAACTGCTCGAACTCCACCGCCGCTGGATCCGCGCGGACGCGCTGCGCGGCCTGAAGAAGGAGGAGCCCGAGGGCGGAGGGGCCGGAGGGGTCGGAGAAGCGGGAGAGGCCGGAGAGGCCGGAGACGTCGGAGAGATCGGCGAGGGCGGTGAGGGTCCGGTCGCGGACAGTGCGCCGCCCCCACCGACCGCCACCCAGACCGCCACCCCGACCGCCCTCACCGCACCCGGAGGCCCGTCCCGCCGCCGCGTTCCGCGCGCCGCGCTCTACGCCGCGACCGGCGTCGTCGCCGTCAGTGCCGCCGTGGCGCTCGTGGCCAACCTCGTGTCGACCCCGGACGGCGAGGGCCGGCACGGTCCGGCCGGGGCCGTCGCGCGGACCTCCGCGTCGGTGTCCGGCACCGCCACCGCCCCGGCGTCGCCGAGTCGCAGCGCCTCACCGTCACCGTCCCGCTCCTCGTCGCCGCCCGCGTCCCCCTCGACCGCCCCGTCGCGTCCGGGCACCGCGACGCCGAGCCGCGAGGCAGCCGACGAGGGCCCCCCGCTGACCGTGTCGACCACCCCGTACTACTGGGACCTGCCCTGCGACCACGCCTTCCTGGTCGACCGCAGCCCGCAGAACGTGCCGAAGCCGCCCCCTCAGCAGGACGCGGTCGGCTGGGCCACGCCCCTCAACGCGGTCTCCGCGAACCGGCAGACGGTCGTCCTCACCGTGCAGGGCACCGGCCCGGAGACGGTGGTCCTGGAGGATCTGCACGTCCGGGTGAAGAGCAGCGGACCGGGGCTGGACTGGAACCAGTACGTGATGGGCAACGGCTGCGGCGGCCAGGTGCACACCACGGCCTTCGACGTCTCGCTCGACCTGGCCACCCCGACGGCGACCCCGATCGGGGGCCAGCGGGACTTCCCGTACAGCGTCAGCGAGTCCGACCCCGAGGTCTTCCACGTCAACGCGCACACCAGCGGCCACGACGTCAGCTGGGAGCTGGAACTGGAGTGGTCCAGCGGCGGCCGGCACGGCACGACGCTCATCGACGACAACGGCAAGCCGTTCCGCACCAGCGCCTCCCGGGACGAGTCCTACTACGCCTACCCCCTCGGCAGCGACGCCTGGGAGCTGGTCGAGGGCGGCTGAGACGGGACCCGGGCTCCGCCAAGTGCTCCCGGGGGCTAGGTTGTTGGCCGACACTCCGGTTCGCTTCGTCAGGAGACGCCCATGCCCGGTGACGCCCTCAGTCAGGACCCCGCGGAGCTGCGAAGGAGGATCGACAGCAGCAAGGCGCACCCGGCGCGCGTCTACGACGTCTTCCTCGGGGGCAAGGACCACTACCCGGCCGACCTCGACGCGGCGGCCGCCGGGCTCGCCGCCAACCCGCGCGGCTACCTCGACGTACGGCACAACCGCGACTTCCTGCGGCGCGCGGTGACCACGCTCGCCCGCGAGGACGGCATCCGGCAGTTCCTCGACATCGGCACCGGGCTGCCGACCGCCGAGAACGTGCACCAGATCGCCCAGCGCATCGCCCCCGAGTCGCGGGTCGTCTACGTCGACAACGACCCGGTCGTCCTCGCCCACGCCCGCGCACTGCTGACCAGCGGAGCCGAGGGGCGTACGGACTACATCGACGCCGACCTGAAGAATCCGGCGCAGATCCTCGAACAGGCCGCCAAGACCATCGACTTCGACCGGCCCGTGGCGCTGTGCCTCGTCGCCATCCTGCACTTCGTCGAGGACGCGGAGGCGTACCCGATCGTCCGCGAACTGGTCGACGCGCTGCCCGCCGGCAGCCGTCTCGTGCTCAGCCACCTCACCGAGGACCTCAACGCGGAGAACGTGCGCGCGGTCCAGCGGACGTACACCGAGCGGGGCTTCACCTTCGTGCTGCGTTCCCGCGACGACGTCGAGCGGTTCTTCACGCAGAGCGGGCTGGAACTCGCCGCCCCGGGCGTCGTCCCGGTGCACCACTGGCGGCCGGACCACGCGGCGCCGGTGCCCGAGCAGCCGGAGGCGTCGTACCTCGCCGAGCTCGACGACATCGAGAAGGTCCGGTACAAGGACATCAACGACGTCACGGACGCCGACATCAACGTGTACGGCGGGCTGGGCGTCAAGGCCTGACGCCCCCGGCGGTCGCACGGGTGTCCGGATCGCGGAAAGTTCCCTGTAAGCGGCACGTATTTACCTACGCTGCGCGCATGACCGTGACTGAGACCGCGTCCGCCGCCACCGCCCACGCCCCGCTGCCGCCGCTCGCCGCGCGGGCCCGGTCGACCGGCGGTTCGCCGGTCCGGGACATCCTCGCCGTCACCGCCCGCCCCGAGGTGATCAACTTCGCGGGCGGGCTGCCGGCCCCCGAGCTGTTCGACGCGGAGGGCATCGCCGCCGCGTACCGGGACGTCCTCGCCGAGGCGCCCGCGCGGGCCCTGCAGTACTCCACCACCGAGGGCGAGCCCACCCTGCGGGCCGCGCTCGCCGCCCGCACCTCGGCGCGCGGACTCGACACCGTCGCCGACGACGTCCTCGTCACCACCGGCTCCCAGCAGGCCCTGTCGCTCCTGGCCACCGCCCTGCTCGAACCCGGCGACACCGTCCTCGTCGAGAGACCCTGTTACCTGGCCGCGCTCCAGGCCTTCGGCTTCGCGGGTGCCCGGGTGGTGGCCGTGCCGGGGGACGAGGACGGGATCGACCCCGAGGCGCTGGAGGAACTGGTGGTGCGCGAGCGCCCCAAGCTGCTCTACACCGTCCCCACCTTCCAGAACCCCACCGGCCGCACCATGCCCGCCGCCCGCCGCGCCGCGGTGGCCGAGGTCGCCGGGCGGTGCGGGCTGTGGATCGTCGAGGACGACCCGTACGGGGAGCTGCGCTTCGAGGGCGAGCGGCTGCCGTGGATCGCCTCCTACGAGGGTGCCCGGGACCGGACCGTGCTGCTGGGCTCCTTCTCCAAGGTCATGGCACCCGGCCTGCGCCTGGGCTGGCTGCGGGCGCCCGCCGAGCTGCGCCGGGCCTGCGCGGTCGCCAAACAGGCCGCCGACCTGCACACCCCGACCGTCAACCAGCTCGCCGCCGCCCGCTACCTGGCCGACCGCGATCTGGACGCCCACGTCGCCCGCGTCGCCGCCGTGTATGGCCGGCGCCGCGACGCCATGCTCGCGGGCCTGGCCGACGCGCTCCCGGCGGGGTCGGTGTGGACCCGCCCCGAGGGCGGCATGTTCCTGTGGGCCCGGCTGCCCGAGGGGTACGACACCACGGCCCTGCTCCCCGAGGTGGTCCGGCACGACGTGGCGTACGTCCCCGGCGCCCCCTTCCACGCCGGCGAGCCCGACCGCGCCACGCTGCGGCTCTGCTTCGTCACGCAGACGCCGGACGAGATCGCGGAGGGGCTGCGGCGGCTCGGGGAGGGGCTGCGGGCCACGGTCTAGACCGGCGCCGGCGGGGGCACTCGCGGGCCGTCGCGACCGTGACCGCCCGGACCCGCAGGGCCGCCCGGCCGGTCATGCCGACGCCGAACGCGGTCAGGACGGACAGGGCGATGGCGCTGCCGAGTGTGGTGGCGAGCAGGAGCAGCGACAGGGTCTCGGTGCGCAGCATGCGCAGCACCTGGCGGCGGGTGGCCCCCGCGAGGCGCAGCAGCGGCGAACTCGCGGACCCGCTCGGAGACCGACATGGCGAGCGTGTTGACGACCGCGACCGCAACCGCGATCGCGGTGAAGGCGGAGGACGAGGCCCATGGCGTGGAGGTTCACCTCGGCGTCGGCCTGTTGGCGCTCGGCCTGGGGGGAGTCCGCGGCGGCCGGGGTGAGGACGGTGAGCCCCGGGAAGTCCCGCAGCGCGGCGGCCGGTTCGCCACGGGCCGGTCCGTGCCGACGAGCAGGGTGGCGGCCCATCGGACCGCCAAGACCGGCCCGTAGGCTTCTGGGTGTGAGGGACCCCGCCCCCGTGTTCCCGCACCACGGACACGATCCGTGCCACCGGACAGGGCGCGAACGCGGGCGACCAGGACACCCGGAACCGTTCGGGATGTCCGCAGCGACCAGGATGGGGCCAAGACCCACTCCTGCTCACTGAGTCGGAACGGTTGTCCCCACCCCGGCGCCGAAATGCCGGGACGTCCCCGGCGGGCGCCCGTACGGTGTGGCCATGTCTGACAGCGCACCGGCACCTCGGTTCGACCTCGACGCGTACCTCGAGCGCATCGGCTGGGAGGGCGGGCGGCGGCCCGACGCGGCCACCCTCCGCGGCGTGCAGCTCGCCCACCTGCGGGCCATCCCCTTCGAGAACCTGGACGCCCTCGGCGGCACGGCCCCCTCCCTCGACCTCGCCGACCTGACGGTCAAACTGGTCCACGGCCGCCGGCGCGGCGGCTACTGCTACGAGCACAACACCCTGTTCGCGGCGGCCCTGGAGGCGCTCGGCGTCCGGGTGACCCGGCTGACTGCGCGGGTCGTCGTCGGCGCGGACCGCTTCGAGGACCGCCCGCGCACCCACATGGCCCTGCTCGCCGAAGCGCCCGGCGACCCGCGGCCGTACCTGGCCGACGTCGGCTTCGGCGCCCTCGGCTCCCTGCTGGAACCGGTGCCGCTGACGGCGGACACGGAGTTCCAGGACGCCGGACGCCGGCACCGGCTGGTGCACACGCCGCACCGGGGGCCGCTGGAGATGTGGGTGCTGGAGGCCCACGGCGCTGGAGGCTGGGTGGCGCAGTACGCCTTCACCCTGGAGCCGTTCGAGCCGTCCGACTACGAGATGATCAACTGGCACATCGCCACCAACCCGCGCTCCCCGTTCTCCCGGCGCCCCTATGTCCAGCGCCTCACCCCGGACGCGCACCTGCTCCTCGACGGCGACCGTCTCACCGTGACGCGCGCCGACGGCGGAGTCGAGGAACGGAAGTTGGCCGACGAGGCGGCGGCCCGCCGGGCGCTGGCCGAGGAGTTCGGCATCGACGTCCCGGACGGCCTGACGCTACTGCGGTGAGGGCGACCGGCTCGCGCCCGCGGCACCGCCCACGCGGGCGTCGACGCACTCCCGTTCGCCGTCGGCCGACGCGGGCCGGAAACAGGCCCGGACGACGGCCCCGGGGCGGGCCGCGGTCATGACCGTGTAGACGTAGTTCTCCGCGTCCACCTCGTCCGCGATGCGCGCGCGCCGGATCGGCCCGCCCGCCGTCATCTCCAGCCGGTCCCCGACCCGCGTCCCCCACATCCGGGCCCAACTGGCCCCGCACCCGCGGCTGTAGCGCACCTCCACGCGAGCCCCGGTCGTGGTCCGCTCCGCGGTGAGGGTGTCGGGGCCGGCTCCGCAGTACATCTGCATCGGGTCCTGGCCCTCGCAGGCGGTGCCCCGGCAGCGGGGGCCGGGACCCGATGCCGACGCGGCGCCGGACTGCGGGCCCGCCCCGTCCTGCCGGTGCGGCAGCAGCAGGATCCCCGAGACGACACCGCCCACGGTGACGGCACCCACCACCGCCAGCACCGCCACCAGCCGTCCCCGTCCCCGGCCGCGTCCCTCTCCCGGGCCGGTGCCGGTTCCGGTGCCGCCGCCGTCTGCGCGGGACGGGCGCGGGTCGGAAGGGTCCGGGGCGGTCTCCGCCGCGCGTCCGCTCGACTCCGACTCCGCGATCTCCCACAGCGCCAGCAGCCGGCCCTCCGGTTCCCGGGCGAGCCGGCACAGGTCCTGCACGGCCCGGCGCGGTGGCACGGTCTTGCCGTTGAGGTACCGCTCCCAGGACGACTTGCTGAACGTCGTGCGCTCCGCCAGCGCCGCCAGGCTCAGGCCCGTACGCATGCGCAACTCCCGTAGCGCCGCGCCCAGTTTGCCCCGTTCCGGCGTCACGCCGGTGCCTTCCCCCGCAGCGCCTTCCAGGTGTGCGGGCCGATGATGCCGTCGACGACGAGGCCGTTCCGCTTCTGGACGCGTTTGACCGCGCGCTGCGTCAACGGGCCGAAGATCCCGTCGATCTCCCCGGGCGAGAGCCCCGCCCGCTCCAGCAGGCACTGCGCCTCGGCCACCTCGGGCCCGGCCTCGCCGTAGGCCACGATGGCGTCCCGTGTGCGGCTGTTGCCCGCGTACCAGCGGCCGTCGGCCTGTTTCAACCGGCACGTGTGGGTGACCGGTGAGCGGGATGCCGTCGAGGCGGCGGACGCCCGTGCGGCCGTCGCCGTACCGCCCGCACGGTCTCCGTCCCCGGAGCCCGGGGTACCGGTGAACCGCACGGCCAGCAGGACGGCCGCGGAAACGGCCAGTACCAGGGCCACTGCACCGGCCACCACGGCCACGCGCGACGAACGCCCCAGGAAATCCCCGCTCCTGCCGCTCCTGGCGCCCCTGCCGCCTCTGGGCACGGGCTCGGCCACCGTGCTCTCCGGCTCGGCGAGGACGATCCCGCGCGTCCGCGCCCAGCGCTCGGCGGCGACCTCGTGCAGCGCGAGCAGCCGGGTCGGCTCCTCACCGGCGATCCGGGCCATCGCCTCGACGGCGTCCCGGGGCGGCAGCGACCGTCCGCCCAGATAGCGCTCCCACGACTTCGCGCTGTACCCCGTCTTCGCGGCCAGTTGCCGCATGCTCAGTCCGCCGTGGTCCTTCAGCCGCCGTAATCGCACCACCAACTGGCGCACACGCGGGTCAAGTTCGGCGGGCAGCTCTTTCCAACGCGACATGTTCCCCCCACTCGCGTCCGGGCTCGCTCTGCATCAGTGACCACGACACCCACCGGGTGGCGGTTCCCGTGCCCGTACGGAATCGGCCATCGCCGCCCCAGCCGTCCCGCCGCGCCGTCCCGGCGTACGGCATTCCCGCAGGCAGAGGGGTGGGACGTCCCGTCCGGACGTCAGTCGTGGGGCGAGTGTGGCGGGCCGGGCCGCCCGGGCCACAGGCTCGTCGTCGACAGCACCGCGAACGCATCGGAGGGGAATCATGCGAGCTTTGACCAGGGCACTGGTGAGTGTGACCACCGCGGCCGGGATCGCCGTCGGGGGTCTGGCCGCCGCGAGTACCGCGACGGCGGCGCCCGAGCCGGCACAGCAGCGGACGGCGAGCGCCGGGGCGGTCTCCGTGCTCGCGGTGAACAACCTGGGGCTGAGTACGGGGCCGGCCAGGGAGTGGCAGCGCCACCTGCTCAAGTACGGCTACAACCCCGGCAAGCTCGACGGGCTGCTCGGCACCCAGAGCTGGAAGGCGGCGCAGGACTATCTCAACCACATGGGCTTCAGGGCCGGCACGGTCGACGGCATCGTCGGACCCGACACGATCCGGGCGCTGCAGCGCTTCCTGAACCACGAGGGCTTCCACCTCGTGGTCGACGGGGTCGCCGGGGCGCAGACCAAGGCCGCCTTCCGGCACTACAACTGCGGCTGCTGACCCGGCCCGGCGCCCACACAGCCACGCACGGCCCGTCCTCCACCGGGGGAGAGGACGGGCCGTGCGTGTCTGTGTGGGCGCTCGCTCAGGTGCTCGGGTGCTCAGAGCCGCTCGGGCGTCCGGATGCCCAGCAGGGCCATGCCCCGGTGCAGGGTGCGGGCCGTGACCTCGCACAGGAGCAGCCGGTTCTCCGCCACCTCCCGCGGGGGCGCCGGCTTGATCACCGGGCACTTGTCGTAGAACGACGTGAACAGGGACGCCAGCTGGTACAGGTACGCCGTCAGCTTGTGCGGGGCGTACTCCGCGGCCGCCTCGAAGACCGTGTCCCCGAACGCGTCCAGGTGCAGGCCCAGCGCGCGCTCCGCCTCGTGCAGCTCCAGCTCCGGGTGGGCCGCGGGGCCGACCTCGCCGGCCTTGCGCAGGATGGACTGGATACGGGCGTAGGCGTACTGGAGGTACACGCTGGTGTCGCCGTTGAGCGAGACCATCTGGTCCAGGTCGAACTTGTAGTCGCGGCTCGGCGACGTCGACAGGTCCGCGTACTTCACGGCGCCGATGCCGACCTGCGCGGCCCGCTCCTGGATCTCGTCCTCGGTGAGGTCCCGCGCCTTCTCCCGTACGACCTCCGCCGCACGCTGCACCGCCTCGTCCAGCAGGTCCTCCAGGCGTACGGTCTCGCCCGCACGCGTCTTGAAGGGCTTGCCGTCCGCGCCGAGCACCGTGCCGTAGCCCATGTTGTGCGCGGTGACGTCGTCGCCGAGCCAGCCGGCCCGGCGGGCGGTCTCGAAGACCATCCTGAAGTGCAGCGACTGGCGTACGTCCACGACGTACAGCAGCGTGGTGGCGTGCAGGTCCTGGACCCGGTTGCGGATCGCGGTCAGGTCGGAGGCCGCGTAGCCGAAGCCGCCGTCCGCCTTCTGCACGATCAGCGGGACCGGCTGGTCGTCCTTGCCGCGGATCTCGTCGAAGAACACCACGAGCGCGCCCTCGGAGCGCACCGCGACGCCCATCTCCTCCAGGAGGCGGGCGGTCTCGGGCATGCCGTCGTTGTACGCGGACTCGCCGACGATCTCCTCGTCGCGGATCTCCATGTCGAGCTTCTCGAAGACGGAGTAGAAGTAGACCTTCGACTCGTCCACGAACTGCTGCCACAGCTCGAGGGTCTCCTTGTCGCCGGACTGGAGGGCGACGACCCGCCTGCGGGCCCGCTCCTTGAACTCCTCGTCCGAGTCGAAGACCGCACGCGACGCCTTGTACACCCGGTTCAGGTTCGACATGGCCTGCTCGCCGTCGACGTCCTCGGCCGGGGCCAGCTCGCCGGGGTGCTCGAACAGGTACTGGATGAGCATGCCGAACTGGGTGCCCCAGTCGCCGATGTGGTGCCGGCCGATCGTCCGCTCGCCGGTGAAGTCGAGCATGCCGCGCAGGGCGTCGCCGATGACCGCCGACCGAAGGTGGCCGACGTGCATCTCCTTCGCCACGTTCGGCTGGGCGTAGTCCACGACCGTGACGCCCGCGTTCTCCTTCAGCGGCACGCCGAGGCGCTCGCCGTCCGCCAGCCGCGCGGCGAGGTTCCCCGTGATCGCGCGGTCGCCGACGGTGATGTTGAGGAAGCCGGGCCCGGAGACCTCGACGTCCTTGATCAGGTCGCCGGTGGTGATGTGCGTGACGACCTCGGTGGCCAGCTCCCGCGGATTCGCCTTCGCCTTCTTGGCCAGCGCGAGGATGCCGTTGGCCTGGTAGTCCGCCCGGTCGCTTCGTCGCAGCAGCGGGTCGACGCCGGCGGCCTCCGGCCGGGTGGCCGTGAGGGCGGACGCGAGGTGCTGCTGGACGGAGGCGCTGAGGGACGTGACCGAGGCCATGAAGTGGCTGCCGTTCTGCTCGGGTTCCTGGAGTACTGCGGAAACCGAGTATCCCACGCGGTGAAAAGCGGTTTTCGCGGATGCGTGCCGGGCTGGGAGAATGGAACGGTCAGCCGTGCGACCGTACCGGCTGCTTCAGGAGTAGTTCCAGAGAGTTCCAGGGAAGAGGACGTGCCGATCGTGGCTCAGAGCACAGAGACCACCGACTGGGTCTCGCGTTTCGCGGACGAGGTCATCGCCGAGTCGGAGCGCCGTGCCGCGGGCGCGAAAACGTCGGACGCCACCGCCCCGGGTGTCGTCGTCGCGTCCGGACTCTCCCCCTCCGGCCCCATCCACCTGGGCAACCTGCGCGAGGTCATGACCCCGCACCTGGTCGCCGACGAGGTGCGCCGCCGGGGCCACCGGGTCCGGCACCTGATCTCCTGGGACGACTACGACCGCTACCGCAAGGTCCCGGCCGGTGTCGCCGGGGTCGACGAGTCCTGGGCCGAGCACATCGGCAAGCCGCTGACCTCCGTCCCGGCCCCGAAGGGCTCCCCGTACCCGAACTGGGCCGAGCACTTCAAGGCCGCGATGGTCGACTCGCTCGCCGAGATGGGCGTGGAGTTCGACGGGATCAGCCAGACCGCGCAGTACACCTCCGGCGTCTACCGCGAGCAGATCCTGCACGCGATGAGGCACCGGCGGGACATCGACGCGATCCTCGACCAGTACCGGACGAAGAAGGCGCCCGCGAAGAAGTCGCAGAAGCCCCTCGACGAGGCCGAGCTGGAGGCCGCCGAGGGCTCCGGCGCCGCCGCCGAGGACGACGGCGGCTCCGGCTCCGCCGGGTACTTCCCGTACAAGCCGTACTGCGGCAACTGCGAGAAGGACCTCACCACCGTCACCGCCTACGACGACGACTCGACCGAGCTGACGTACGCCTGCACCGCCTGCGGCTTCTCCGAGACCGTGCGGCTGAGCGAGTTCAACCGCGGCAAGCTGGTCTGGAAGGTCGACTGGCCGATGCGCTGGGCCTACGAGGGCGTGATCTTCGAGCCGAGCGGTGTCGACCACTCGTCACCCGGCTCGTCCTTCCAGGTCGGCGGGCAGATCGTCGGGATCTTCGGCGGCGAGCAGCCGATCGGGCCGATGTACGCCTTCGTCGGCATCAGCGGCATGGCGAAGATGTCCTCGTCCAAGGGCGGGGTGCCCACCCCGGCCGACGCGCTGAAGATCATGGAGCCGCAGCTGCTGCGCTGGCTGTACGCCCGGCGCCGCCCCAACCAGTCCTTCAAGATCGCCTTCGACCAGGAGATCCAGCGGCTGTACGACGAGTGGGACCGCCTGGACGCCAAGGTCGCCGAGGGCGGCGCGCTGCCCGCCGACGTCGCCGCGCACGCGCGGGCCGTGGGCACCGCCGCCGGTGAGCTGCCGAGGACGCCCAGGCCGCTGCCGTACCGCACGCTCGCCTCCGTGGCCGACATCACCGCCGGCCACGAGGACCAGGCGCTGCGCATCCTCGCCGAGCTGGACCCGGCCGACCCGATCGCGTCGCTGGAGCAGGCCCGGCCTCGCTACGACAAGGCCGAGGCGTGGATCAACACCCACGTCCCCGCCGACCAGCGCACCGTCGTACGCCAGGAGCCCGACGCCGAGCTGCTCAAGTCCCTCGACGAGCCGAGCCGGCAGTCACTGCGGCTGCTGCTCGACGGGCTGGCCGACCACTGGTCCCTGGACGGACTCACCCACCACGTCTACGGCGTCCCCAAGGTCCAGGCCGGCTTCCCCGCCGACGCCACGCCCAAGGAACTGCCGCCCGAGATCAAGACCGCCCAGCGGACGTTCTTCGCGCTGCTCTACCACCTGCTCGTCGGCCGCGACACCGGCCCGCGCCTGCCCACGCTGCTCCTCGCGGTGGGACAGGAGCGGGTACGGACCCTGCTCGGGGAGTAGCACCCGCCCGGTACGGCGGATGCAGGACCCGCCGCCACGGCCAAGGGGGCGCCCGGTGTTCTCCGGGCGCCCCCTTCGCCGTACGCACGCAAGCGCGGGCGTCAGGCGATGTGGTCCTCCTCCAGCTCCGCGCTGTGGCGGTTGGTGAACTGGGTGACCAGGCGCTTCGTCTCGTGGTCGGCCAGCTGCGTGCCGTAGGTCGCCTCCACGTTGTCGCCGAACTCCCGGGGCGTCGGATAGCTGCCGTTGATCGACTGCTTGAAGACCTGGTAGTACGCGTCCTCGTCCGGGCCCTGCGGCGCCGGGGGTCCGCCGCCCTCACCCAGCGCGCGGGTACGGCCCGGGACGACCGGTATCGGGAAACTGCCCGTCTCCTCCGGCGAGGGCTCCTGGAGCGGGGGCTCCTCCTCGTACTGGTCCCGGTACTCGTCGGCCTGCTGCTGCTCCTCGTACCACTGGGCGTACTGCTCGGCCGGGTCGTAGGTGGGGTCGTAGCCGCCCTGGTAGGCGACCTGGCGGGTGTTGAACCAGGGGCTCTGCTCGGGCCCCTCCTCCTCGCCGCCCTGCGGCGACTGCTCCGGCTGCCGCCGCCGGTCCGCCTCGGGGCCCTTGACCAGCTCGGGACGCTGCTCGGCCGCCGGCGCCGCCTGCGGGTCCGCCGGCTGCGGCCGGGGCGCCGGCGGCAGCAGGGCCGGCTCGATGCCCGCCGCCGCCAGGCCCGACGGGGCGGTCTGCGCCAGGGGGACGCCGTAGCGGGCCAGCCGCAGCGGCATCAGGGACTCCACCGGGGCCTTGCGGCGCCAGGCGCGGCCGAAGCGGGAACGCAGCCGGGCCTGATAGACCAGCCGCTCCTGCTCCAGCTTGATGACCTGCTCGTAGGAGCGCAGCTCCCACAGCTTCATGCGCCGCCACAGCAGGAACGTCGGCAGCGGCGAGAGCAGCCAGCGGGTGAGGCGGACACCCTCCATGTGCTTGTCGGCGGTGATGTCGGCGATCCGGCCGATCGCATGCCGGGCGGCCTCGACGGACACCACGAACAGGATCGGGATCACGCCGTGCATGCCGACACCCAGCGGATCCGGCCAGGCCGCCGCGCCGTTGAACGCGATCGTCGCCGCCGTCAGCAGCCAGGCCGTCTGCCGCAGCAGCGGGAAGGGTATGCGGATCCAGGTCAGCAGCAGGTCCAGCGCCAGCAGCACGCAGATGCCCGCGTCGATGCCGATCGGGAAGACGTAGCTGAAGTTGCCGAACCCCTTCTGCAGGGCCAGCTCCCGCACCGCCGCATACGAACCCGCGAAGCCGATCCCGGCGATGACGACGGCGCCGAAGACGACCACGCCGATGAGCACACGATGCGTCCGTGTCAGCTGAAGTGGCGCGGCCACCCGTACTCCCCTCCCAGTGCGTGTTGTTGCGCGCAACAGAGTGGCACATGTGTGCGGGGGACGGGTGGCCGGTAGGTGGAAGAGAGCGTCAGCTCGACTTCGCGGGCGCCTTCGAGGACGACTTGGACGACTTGGACGCCGAGTCCGAAGGGGACTTGGAGGACGTCCCGGAGGGCGACGGCGCGCCGCTCGACGCGCCCCCGCCGGCACCGCCGTTGGCCTTCGTCACCGCGGCCACCGCCTCCTTGGCCGCCTTCTGCGCGTCCTTCACCAGGTCGTCGGCGTCCGGCGTCTTGTCGCCGGCCAGACCCGCGCCGTTGTAGTCGACGGTGACGACGACGTTCTCGACGCGCGCCACGACCGTCTGCTGCTTGAAGGTGCCCTCCTTCTTCTTCAGGTCGTAGCGCACCACCGACGCCTCGTCGCCCACGCCGCTCACCGGCGCGGTCTTGACGCTCTTCGCACCCTCCGCGCCCTGGGCGTCCTTGAGTTGCTTCAGGTAGTAGTCGCGCGCCAGCTTGTCGCCCTCGCCACGCGTCACGTCCGACTCGAAGCGCAGCATCGACACACTCAGCCAGCGGAACTGAGAACCCTTCACGCCGTTGTCGTCGAGGCTGTCCCAGGAGCAACTGGAGCGCATGGCCGTGTCGTTGGACGCGCCCTCCTTGCCGGAATCAGCCTTGGGCGCCAGGTCTTCCAGCGTCTTCTTCGGCAGCACCGCACACGGCTCCGGCAGCTTGCGGAACGCCGCCGCCTGCACCGTCGGGGACGGGCTCGCGGACTTGGACGCGGCGGACTCCTGCGCGGCCTTGTCCTTGCCGTCGTCGGAGCCGGAGTCCGAGGAGCAGCCGGCTGCCACCAGCATCACGGGTACGGCGGCCGCGCCGACAAGGACGCGGGTGAGTCGCTTCGCTCGCTTCGCTTGCTGGTCTCGCTGGTCACGCTGGGCTCGTAGCTGCATGGTTCCTTCACCTGATTCTTGTGACGAGGCTCCGGCCTTCACACCGGGGAGAAATGGCATCCGGGTGTTGGGGCGCGGAGCCTCGACGCAGTCCGGTCCCGGGCGCGGAGCGCCCGTATTGCTGTCAGCACGATCCAAGGCAATGGGAACGTGCGTTCCCGGGATCGCTGGTCGGGGTTGCTGGTGTGGGATTGGCGGTTGCTTGTACGGCTGTCGTACGTATGGTCCTTCGTGGGGGTCGGGACGGCACGGTTCCTGTTCGCGGCCGTGAAGGGGGGCGAGATGGCGCAGGCGGGGGCGGATGAGACGGGCCGACATGTTCGGTACACGTACCGGTTGCGGGTGTCGTCTGCGGCTCGCGCCCTGCTGGCGGCGGAGTGGGGCCGGTGTCGCTGGGTGTGGAACGAGTGCGTCGCCAGGTCCAGGGCGGTGCATCTGCACAACAGGGCGACTGGTGAGAAGGCCACGTGCGGTCCGGCCCAGCTCGACAGGATGCTGACCGAGGCCCGTTGCCGTACGCCATGGCTGCGGGAGGGCTCGTGCGTTCCCCAGCAGCAGATCATCCGCGACTTCGGTCGCTCCCGTGCCAAGGCCCTGCAGGGCATTGCCGAGCACCTGCCGTCGGCGCGTCGAGCCGGGATGCCGACATGGAAGACCAGACGCGAGGCACTGCCGACCCTCAACTACACCAAGCGCGGATTCCGGCTGAAGGGTGACCGGCTGTACTTGGCGGGGGACATCGTTCTGACAGTGGTGTGGTCGAGGAAACTCCCGGCCGAGCCGTCCTCGGTACGCGTGTACCGGGACAGCCTCGGACACTGGTACGCCTCTTTCGTCGTCCCCGCCCAGGTCCAGCCCTTGCCGAAGACGGGCCGCGTCCTCGGTGTCGACTGGGGCGTGCAGCAGACCGCGACGACGACGTCCGACGCGCACGACCAGCCGCACCCCGGGCATGGCGGAAAGGCACGGGCGAGGCTGACCCATTACGACCGGATGATGGCCCGCCGCAGGCCGAAGAAGGGGACGGCCGGAACGAGGGGCTACCGTGCAGCGAAGAGGCTGCGAGCGAAGGCTCACAAGAAGGTCGCGAGGCAGCGTGCGGACACCGGCCGCAAGTGGGCGAAGAAGGTCGTCCGCGACCATGACGCCGTCGCGGTCGAGGACTTCCGCCCGAAGTTCCTGGCCAAGACGAACATGGCCCGCAAGGCGGCGGACGCCGCCATCGGCGCCACCAAGACGGCTTTGATCGAGATGGGACGCAAACACGGGCGGGACATCCGCCTGGTCCACCCCGCGTACACCACGATGGACTGCGCGCAGTGCGGAGCGAGAGCCAAGCACGCCCTGCCGTTGGGTGAACGCACTTACACTTGCACTGCCTGCGAAACCGCGTCCCCACGGGACAAGAACTCCGCACGCGTCATGCTCCTCCGGGCTGGTCTCAACCCGGCTGACGTCGACGGCGCAAGACCTCCTGGAGCGCTGCTCCAGGAGGCAGCCTGAGTCAGGAATCGCCTCCCGTGAGGGAGGGGAGGATTCAATCATGGCACTCGTGGTTCTCCTGCGTGCGGAACGGGTCCGAGGGGCCACCGTACGCGGTGAAGAAATCGTGCGGTCCCGCTTCGGCGGCAGCGCACGCGGGCGCGGGGGAGCCCCGGAACGACTCAACCGCCCAGTGAATCCGCCAGCTGGGAAGCCAGTTTCCGCGCCATGTCCTGCATTTCCTCACTGTCCGGCACCACTCCGAGCGCCGCCGACTGCTCCGCGTACTCGATGGTCACCACGACGTTCGACGTGCGGAACGCCACAGTCACCGTGCGCCGCTTCGCCGTCGAACCGGAGTCGCTCAGCGCCTCGTCCACGAACGCCTCGTCACCCAGATCGTCGAGAAGCCGGGGCTGCACCTCGGTGGGCGTCGCGCCGGGAGACGCGCTCGACGATGACGAGGGGGCGGTGGCCGAGCCGGAACCGGAGGCCGGGGCGGAGGGCGAGCCGCCGGAGCCGGCGGACGGCGACCCGGAGGACGGAGTGCCGGACGGCGAGTCCGAGGCGGACCCGGACTCCGAGACGACCGGTTCGGGCAGGTCGGCCGCGTCCACCTGCTTCGCGAACAACTGCTCGGCCTGGCTGTCGTCGCTCACGGAGTTGTCGTACGACACCACCCGCTCGAAGTCGACGAAGAGGTGGTCGGTCGCGTCCGCCGACTCCACCTTCCAACGGCAGCCGACCTTGCGGTCGGTGTCGTACGCGAGGGTCGGCTCGCCCGCGTACGCCTTCTCGCGTTGCTCCTCGTCCGTGATCTCCTCGATGCCGGGCAGCAGCGAGTCGAGCGCCTTCTGGCCGACCGCGCCGCACGGCTCCGGGAGGGTGCGGTACTTCCCGGGCTCGGCCGCCTCGGTCGCGACACCGGGCTGGCCCGGATTCGAGTCGTCCGCCGTGGCACCGTCGCCCGAGCCGCCGGTGCAGCCGGCCAGCAACGCCGCCAGGAGGGCGGCGACGCCGGGTACGTAGGCCTTCCGCTGCACGGTGCGGCTCCTCTCGCCGGGGTGGCTGTGGTTCGGGACTCCAGTGTCCCCGCTGGTTATTCGCTTGCCGCACGGGGGCGTCCCCTGGAGACAATGTGTATCGCACGCGCTGCCGTGAACGCCGGTCGGTCGTCCCTTTGGCTGCCTTTGGCGCCGGTTTTGCGCTTCGAGACTTCTGTTTGTTTTCCGGGGGAATGAGGACGATATGTCGTACGTGGAAATGCCGGGCGCGAAGGTGCCGATCCGGATGTGGGCCGACCCGGCGACGGTCGAGGACGGCGCGCTCCAGCAGCTGCGCAACGTCGCGACCCTGCCGTGGATCAAGGGCCTCGCGGTCATGCCGGACGTGCACTACGGCAAGGGCGCGACGGTCGGCTCCGTGATCGCGATGCAGGGCGCGGTGTGCCCGGCGGCGGTGGGGGTCGACATCGGCTGCGGAATGTCGGCCGTGAAGACGTCCCTGACCGCGAACGACCTCCCGGGCGACCTCTCCCGGCTGCGCTCGAAGATCGAGCAGGCGATTCCGGTGGGGCGCGGCATGCACGACAGCCCGGTCGAGCCGGGGCGCTTCCACGGGCTCGCGACGGGCGGCTGGGACGGCTTCTGGGGGCGGTTCGACGGGGTGGCGGAGGCGGTGAAGTTCCGTCACGAGCGGGCCGGGAAGCAGATGGGGACGCTCGGATCCGGAAATCATTTCATCGAAGTGTGCATGGATACGACCGGTTCTGTCTGGCTGATGCTGCACTCCGGTTCTCGCAACATCGGCAAGGAGCTGGCCGAGCATCACATCGGAATCGCCCAGAAGCTTCCGCACAACCAGGGCCTGATCGACCGCGACCTCGCGGTCTTCGTCGCGGACACCCCGCAGATGGCCGCGTACCGCAACGACCTGTTCTGGGCGCAGGAGTACGCGAAGTACAACCGCACCCTCATGATGGCGCTCCTGAAGGACGTGGTCCGCAAGGAGTTCAAGAAGGCCAAGCCGGTCTTCGAGCGGGAGATCAGCGCACACCACAACTACGTGGCCGAGGAGCGGTACGACGGGATGGACCTGCTGGTGACTCGCAAGGGCGCGATCCGAGCGGGTTCCGGGGACTACGGGATCATCCCCGGTTCCATGGGCACGGGTTCGTACATCGTCAAGGGCCTCGGGAACGCCAGGTCCTTCAACTCCGCGTCCCACGGAGCCGGTCGGCGGATGAGCCGGAATGCCGCCAAGCGCCGCTTCTCCACCAAGGACCTGGAGGAGCAGACGCGGGGCGTGGAGTGCCGCAAGGACTCGGGCGTCGTGGACGAGATCCCGGGCGCGTACAAGCCGATCGACCAGGTCATCGACCAGCAGCGCGACCTCGTGGAGGTCGTGGCGAAGCTGAAGCAGGTCGTCTGCGTGAAGGGCTGACGCGCCGGTGCACCGGGGGGCCTACGCCTCCCGGTGCACCTTCGTGTTCGAGGCCTGGGCGCGGGGGCGGACGACCAGGAGGTCGATGTTGACGTGGGCGGGGCGGGTGACCGCCCAGGTGATGGTGTCGGCGACGTCGTCGGCGGTCAGGGGGTCGGCGACGCCCTGGTAGACCTTGGCCGCCTTGTCCTGGTCGCCGGCGAAGCGGGTCAGGGCGAACTCGTCGGTCTTGACCATGCCGGGCGCGATCTCGACGACGCGGACCGGGCGGCCGACGATCTCCAGGCGGAGGGTCTCGGCGAGGACGTGTTCGCCGTGCTTGGCGGCGACGTAGCCCGCGCCGCCCTCGTAGGTGGCGAAGCCCGCGGTCGAGGAGACGACGACGATGGTGCCGTCGCCGCTCGCCTCCAGCTTGGGGAGCAGGGCCTGGGTGAGGTTGAGGGTGCCGATGACGTTCGTCTCGTACATGCGGCGCCAGTCGTCGGGGTCGCCGGTGGCCACCGGGTCGGCGCCGAGCGCGCCGCCCGCGTTGTTGACCAGGACGCCGACCGACTTGAACGCGGTCGCGAACTCGTCGACCGCTTCGCGGTCGGTGACGTCCAGGGGGTACGCCGTCGCCTTGTGTCCGGCCGCCTCGATCTCCTGCGCCAGGGCCTCGATGCGGTCCTTGCGGCGGGCGGTGAGGACGACGCGGTAGCCGGCGGCTGCGAGCTGCCGGGCCGTGGCGGCACCGATGCCACTGCTCGCACCTGTGACGACGGCGATGCGGGAGGCGGCGGACGGGGCGGCTGCGGTGGCCATGGGCTGCTCCTTGGTCGGGGTTGCCGGTCGCCGCCCAGGGTAGGTCGTGGGTCAGCCGCCGTTGCGCGGCGCCCACATGATCACGGCCATTCCGGCGAGGCAGATCAGCGCGCCCGCCACGTCGAAGCGGTCCGGCCGGTAGCCGTCGGCGGCCATGCCCCACAGGATCGAGCCGGCCACGAAGATCCCGCCGTACGCGGCGAGGATGCGGCCGAAGTGGGCGTCGGGCTGGAAGGTGGCGACGAAGCCGTAGGCGCCGAGGGCGAGGACGCCGCCGGTCGCCCACAGCCAGCCGCGCTGTTCGCGCACCCCCTGCCAGACCAGCCAGGCGCCGCCGATCTCGAACAGGGCGGCGACGACGAAGAGGGCGGCGGAGCGGAGCACGAGCATGCGGGCAGCTTCGCACGCGAGCACGCGCGCAATGGGCCTGCGGGGATCTGCGGGGACCTGCGGAATAACGGCCCGGGGTCCGCCGTTCCCCCGGTATAGTTGAAGCGTCAACAAACTGGAGGTTGAGCGATCATGCAGTTCGGCATCTTCACCGTCGGCGACGTCACGCCGGACCCGACCACGGGTCGTACGCCGACCGAGCGTGAGCGCATCAAGGCCATGGTCGCCATCGCGCTCAAGGCTGAGGAGGTCGGGCTCGACGTCTTCGCCACCGGCGAGCACCACAACCCGCCCTTCGTGCCCTCGTCGCCGACCACCATGCTCGGCTACGTCGCGGCGCGCACCGAGCGGCTGGTCCTGTCCACCTCCACCACCCTCATCACCACCAACGACCCGGTGAAGATCGCCGAGGACTTCGCGATGCTCCAGCACCTGGCCGACGGCCGGGTGGACCTGATGATGGGGCGCGGCAACACCGGCCCGGTCTACCCCTGGTTCGGCAAGGACATCCGCGAGGGCATCAACCTCGCCGTCGAGAACTACGCCCTGCTGCACCGCCTGTGGCGCGAGGACGTCGTGAACTGGGAGGGGAAGTTCCGTACGCCCCTGCAAGGGTTCACGTCCACGCCCCGGCCGCTGGACGGCGTCGTGCCGTTCGTCTGGCACGGGTCCATCCGCTCGCCGGAGATCGCCGAGCAGGCGGCCTACTACGGCGACGGCTTCTTTCACAACAACATCTTCTGGCCCGCCGACCACACCAAGCGGATGATCGAGCTGTACCGGGCCCGCTACGCCCACCACGGGCACGGCACGCCCGAGCAGGCGATCGTCGGCCTCGGCGGCCAGGTGTTCATGCGGAAGAACTCGCAGGACGCCGTGCGCGAGTTCCGGCCGTACTTCGACGAGGCGCCGGTGTACGGGCACGGACCGTCCCTGGAGGACTTCACCGAGCAGACGCCGCTGACCGTCGGCTCGCCGCAGCAGGTGATCGAGAAGACGCTCGCCTTCCGCGAGTACGCCGGTGACTACCAGCGCCAGCTGTTCCTGATGGACCACGCCGGGCTGCCCCTGAAGACCGTCCTCGAGCAGCTCGACCTGCTCGGCGAGGAGGTCGTGCCGGTGCTGCGCGAGGAGTTCGCCAGGAACCGTCCGGCGAACGTGCCGGACGCGCCGACCCACGCGTCCCTGCTGGCCACCCGGAAGGAAACCGCCGAGGAAACCGCCGAGGAAGGAGTCCACGCATGAAGCTCGTCGTCGTCTCCGCGGGACTGAGCGTCCCGTCGTCCACCCGGCTGCTCGCCGACCGGCTGGCCGCGGTCGCCGCCCCGGCCGCCACCGCGCCCGAGCCCGCTCCGGCCGACGTCCGGGTGATCGAGCTGCGCGACCTCGCCGTGGAGATCGCGCACACCTTCACCAGCGGGTTCCCGGCCGCGGCGCTGGCCGAGGCCTTCGAGGCGGTCGCGGCCGCCGACGGCCTGATCGTGGTCACGCCGGTGTTCTCGGCGTCGTACAGCGGGCTGTTCAAGTCGTTCTTCGACGCGCTGGGCGTCACCGACGAGGACGCCCTCACCGGGAAGCCGGTGCTGATCGCCGCGACCGGCGGCACCGCCCGGCACTCCCTGGTGCTGGAGCACGCCCTGCGTCCGCTCTTCGCCTACCTGAAGGCGGTCGTCGTCCCCACCGGTGTGTACGCCGCCTCGGAGGACTGGGGCGCCGAGGGCCTCGACGCCCGGATCGAGCGGGCCGCGGGCGAGCTGGCGGCCCTGATGGCGGGCCTGTCCGGCACCCGCCCGCTGCCCGGGCGGGACTCCTTCGAGCAGGTCACGCCGTTCGAGGAGCGGCTCGCCGCGCTGAGCGTCCCGGGCCGGACCCCGGCGCCGTAGGGCGCTCACCCCGACCCGGCGCGATACACGCCGCGTCGCCGTGACTCGCCGCTCAGTGCCGGGCCGTCACCGGATCGGGTGACGCCGACCGGGTTCCCGTCCGGGCCCGGCCGGCGGCTTCCTACGGTGTGCCCGAGATGAGCAGAACCGAGCCCGCCCGCCAACCCCACCCGTCACCCGAGCCCCCGATTCCCCGGTGGTTCCCTGCGGTGTTCCCCGTGTCCGTCCTGGTCGCCGTCCAGTGGGGACCGACGTACGCCGCGGTGCTGTGCGCCGTGGCCACCGTGGCCGTGCTCCACGCCACCACCAGGAAACCGGCGCTGTGGCACCTGGCCGGCGGGACCGCCCTGTGCTGCCTGGGCGTCCTGTTGCTGGCCTATGCCCACCACCGGACCGTGCGGACCGGATTGCTCGGCGGCAACTTCTCCCTGTACCTCCTGGGCCACCTGGTCTTCGTGCGGGGGACGAAGGCGCGGCACGCGGCCCAGCTCGCCCTGTCCGGGCTGCGGCGCCACCGGGAGGAGGCCGGGCTGCTGAAGCGGGCCGAGGCGCCCGGCGAACCACGTGCCGGGGGGCGACTGGTGCCGTTCACGCTGACGGGCGCCACGGGGTCGGTGGTCTGCGGAGTCGGCGCGATGTGCTTCTCCTTCGCCGCACTGGCCCTGCACGACATCCTGACGACCGACGACCATCCGTGGTGGGGGCCGCTCGCCGTCGCCGTCCTGCTCGTACAGGCGGTCGTCATGGTGGGCATGGGCAACACGATCCTGCGCACCGGAGTGCAGTACTACGACAAGGTCATCTCCTCCCCGGACGACCTCGCGGGCCGCCCGTACGTCCTGTACCTGCGCTCCTTCCGCGACGACCACCGGCTGTCGCGCCCCCATCGCGTCCCCCTGGTGGGCGCCTGGCTGGCCGCGGCCGTCGGCCTGGGCCGGGGCGAGGAGGAGCGCATCGCCGCCGCCCTCTCCTGGGCCGCCCCCCTCGTCGGCGTCGGAGCCCCCGGGGAACGGGTGCCCAAGGCCGGCGCCCGGCGGATGTACCTGCCGCGGGACGACTGGCAGACCCCCGTGAGCACCATGATGCGCGGCGCCACCCTCGTCGTGATCGTGCTCGGCAGGGGGCAGGGAACGCTCTGGGAGATCCGCGAGGCGATGCGGATCCTGCCCCCGGAGCGGCTGCTGCTGCTCGTGCCGATGAAGGAGAAGGCGTACGACGAGTTCCGCGCCCTCGCCGCTGACTGGGCGCCCGTCGACCTGCCCGCGTACCGGCGCGGGCGCCTGCTGTCGTCCCGGGTCCGGGGGCTCGTCCACTTCACGCCGGACTGGGAGGCGGAGTTCGTCGCCCTGAAACGGCCCTCACCGCTCGAGGACCAGCTCATGGGCTCCCTCGACCGTGCCCTGTGGCCCGTCATGGAGCGGCTGACCGCACTCGAGCGCGGGGCGGACGGGAGGGGCGTCGGGTCGTGAGTGACATCGGGGACGCGTTGTGGAACCCGGCGGTCGGCCCGTCCGAGTACACGGAGGCCGACAACCGCTACCGGGAGGCGGTACTCGAGCAGTACAAGCTCTGCGTGGAGATGGCCGACCGGATCAGTTCCCGGCGCAATCTGACCAACACGTTCTTCCTGTCGCTCAACAGCGCGGTCGTGGCCGTCGCGGCCGCGGTGTCGGCCGGCTCGCTGTCCCGTCTGTCGGTCCCGCTGCTGCTGGCCGGTCTGGTCGTCCTGCTCGCCCAGTGCGCCGCCTGGTGCGTCATGGTGCGCTCGTACCGGCAGCTCAACCGTGCCAAGTACGCGGTGATCGGTGCCCTCGAGGAGCGGCTGCCGGCGTTCGCGTACTCCCGGGCGGAGTGGGGCGCGCTGGGCGAGGGCCGCGACTGGCGCAGGTACCTGCCGCTGACCTACGCCGAGCAGTGGGTCCCGGTCGTCTTCGCCGTCTCCTACCTGGTGGGCTTCTGCGGCGTCCTCGCCCGGTGAGTCCCCGGCCGGATAGGATCCGTGGCCTGCCGTAGGGCCACCGACCGAGGGGGAGACCGTGACGGTTCTCGCGGTGACCGGGCACATGGACCTCACCGAGGGCAGTCTCGGTCCGGTCCGCGCCGCCCTGGACGAGCTGCTGGACCGCTACCGGGGCCAGGGCCAGGGCCAGGGCCTGGATCGGGATCGGGTCCCGGGCCGGGACCGGGACCCCGGGGAGACGCTCGTCGGGATCTCCTGCGTCGCCAAGGGCGCCGACTCCCTGTTCGCCGAGGCCGTCCTGGCCGCCGGCGGCCGTCTGATCGCCGTCATCCCCTCGCGGGACTACCGGCGCAACACCGTCGAGCCGGCCGACGCGCCCCTCTTCGACCGCCTGGTCGAAGCCGCCGACGAGGTCGTCGTACTGCCCCGCGAGAGCGCCGACCGGCAGGCGTACGAGGCCGCCAACGCCCTGCTCCTCGAACGCGCCGACCGGCTGGTGGCCGTATGGAACGGGGAGCCGCCCGGCGGCCGGGGCGGCGGCACCGCCGACGTGGTCCTTCAGGCGCGGGCGGCGGGCATGCCCGTCGACGTCGTGTGGCCGGACGGGGCCGCCCGCCGGGTGAGATCTGGGTAAGAAGCCCGGCCGTCCGGTCGCCGTGCCGTTCGCCTTGGCAGACTGGACGCGTGCCCCGGACTGTTCTGCTCGCCGAAGACGACCGCGCCATCCGCCACGCCCTGGAGCGCGCCCTCACCCTGGAGGGGTACCGGGTCACCGCGGTCGCCGACGGCGTCGAGGCGCTGGCGCAGGCCCACCGCGGCCGGCCGGACGTCCTCGTCCTCGACGTGATGATGCCGGGGATCGACGGCCTCCAGGTCTGCCGGGTGCTGCGCGCCGAGGGCGATCCCACGCCGATCCTGATGCTGACGGCGCTGGTGGAGACCGCCGACCGCATCGCCGGCCTGGACGCGGGCGCCGACGACTACGTCGTGAAGCCCTTCGACGTCGAGGAGGTCTTCGCCCGGCTGCGCGCCCTGCTGCGCCGCACCGACCGGGCGGAACCCGACGCCGCCGGGCCCGACGCCCCCGAGCAGGCCGCCGGGCCGGAGGAGCCGGACCGCCGATACCTGGAGGCGGCGGGCCTGCGCATGGACCCGCAGGCCCGGCGCGCCTGGCGCGACGGACGCGAGCTGGAGCTGACCCGCACCGAGTTCGAGCTGCTGGAGCTGCTCGTGCGCAACGCGGGCATCGTGCTCGACCACTCCACGATCTACGACCGCATCTGGGGCTACGACTTCGGGCCCGGCTCCAAGAACCTCGCCGTGTACGTCGGCTATCTGCGCCGCAAGCTCGACCAGCCGGGCGCCCCGCAGCTGATCCAGACCGTGCGCGGCGTGGGTTACGTGCTGCGGGCGGACTGAGTGGGCGCCGCCCCGCTCGGGCGCCGGCCCCGGCTGCTGTCGCTGCGCACGACGTTCATGGTGTCCTTCGCGACGATCACCGCCGTCGTCACCGTCCTCGTCGGAGGACTGTCCTACAACGCGGCGGCCCGGCTGGTGCGGGTGGACCAGGAGTCCGTCTTCGAGCAGGCCGTGCGGGACCTGCGGGCCGAGGTGGGCAGACAGCGGCTGTCACCCGCCGACTTCTCCTCCTCCGCGCCCGGCCACGACATCGTGCGCCCCGCCCGCACCGACGTACAGGTCCTCGGGCCGGACGGCGGGGTCCTGGACCCGGCCGAACCGCGGCTGCCGGTGACCGACGCCGACCGGCGCACCGCGGGCGCGAGAACGGCCGGGCGGGTGGTGCAGCACGACGACGTCGACGTCGGCGACGACGTCTTCCGGGTCGCGACGGTCTCCCTCGGCGACGGCCGGGGCGGGGTGCAGGTGGCGCAGGAGTTCAGTGACACCGAGGACCTGCTGCGGGCCCTGCAGCGGCGGACCCTGCTGCTGATGGCGGCGGTGGTGGTCGCCGCGGGCCTGTTCGGCTGGTGGCTGGCCCGGCGTATCACCCGGCGGCTCGTGGTCCTCACCTCCGCCGCCGAGAGCGTCGCCCGCACCCGCCGGCTCGGCGTCCAGGTCCCGGTCACCGGACCCGACGAGGTGGGCCGGCTCGGCCGCGCCTTCGACCTCATGCTGGGCCGCCTCGCCCAGTCGGAGGAGGACCAGCGGCGGCTGGTCCAGGACGCGGGTCACGAGCTGCGGACGCCGCTGACCTCGCTGCGGACCAACATCTCGTTGCTGCGCCGGATCGACGAACTCCCGCCGGACGCCCGCGAGGAACTCGTCGCGGACCTGGGGCAGGAGGCCCGGGAGCTGACGGACCTGGTGAACGAACTGGTCGAGCTGGCGGCCGGGCAGTCCGCGGGCGAGCCTCCGCAGCCGGTCGACCTGGCCGGCGTCGCGCACGACGTGGCGGCCCTGGCCCGGCGCCGTACCGGGCGGGAGATCGCCGTACGGGTCTGCGGCGAGACGGCGACCGAGGGGCGGCCCGCCCTGCTGACCCGGGCGATCTCCAACCTGGTCGAGAACGCCGCGAAGTTCGACCCCGACGGCACCGGCCCCATCGAGGTCGCCGTCGCCGGACCCGCGCTGCCCGGCGCCATCCGCGTCGAGGTCCTCGATCGCGGCCCGGGCATCTCCGACGCCGACCTGACCCGGGTCTTCGACCGCTTCTACCGCGCCGCCGGCGCCCGCTCCCAGCCCGGCTCGGGCCTCGGCCTGTCCATCGTGCGCGAGGTGGCGCTGGCCCACGGCGGCGCGCCGTTCGCCTACCGGCGGGACGGGGGCGGGTCGGTGATCGGCTTCACGGTCGGCACGGTGCCCGCGGGGGACGACGCCGGATACGACGCGGGGTACGGGGACGACGGGCGTACGTGAGGGGAGACCGGCTGCGCCCAGCGCGGGCGAGGGGCTTGCGTGAGGGACGGTCCGGACCGCCACGTACGCGGAAACGGCGGGCGCGGGCGCGAGGCCACCCGCCCCTCACGGGCACGGGGTCGCGTGTACGACGGCGGGCGTGCGGGGTACCCGCGCACGGCGTGGGCGTGCGCGCGGCCCTCGCCGCCACCGTCCGGGCCGGAAGCGGTTCGGAAGCGGTGGGCCGGTGGTGTCGGAAGCGGGAACGTTGGTGCCCTTAGGGCATGTCGACGTCACCGGCGGCCGTACGCCCCACCGCTGTCGCCGGCGCCGGCTCCGGTGTCCTGGCTCCCGGTGCCGGCGCCGACGTCGGTGCTGGTGCCCGGCCGCCGCGAGGTGCGCAGATAGGCGCCGAGCGCCGACAGGTCGGTCCGCTCCAGGTCGGCCGGGCGGATCACGACGCGCAGCTCCGGGGCGGTCGTCGGCTCGCGGCGGCAGTGGGCGGCGAAGCTCTCCACGATCATGAGCAGCAGCTGGGTGCGGTCCAGTTCCACGACCCGGGCGAGTCCGGAGCCGATCAGCGGGATCGCGACCGGCTTGTACATGCCGTACCGGGCGACGGCCGGCCAGAGGGTGTCCAGGCTCGCCCGCAGATCGGCCGGACCGGAGCGGGCGACCAGGTCGTTGCCGAGGCGGGAGTAGGCCACGGCGAAGACCCGGCGGCCGTCCACCGCCAGCGGGACGGTGGTGCCGAGCGGATAGCGGACGCGCCGGCCGCGCGGCTTGTCCTGGGGGCGTTCGGTGCGCAGCGGGGTGAAGGGCCGCAGACCGGCCTGGATCCGGTCGTCAAGGAGCTTGCGCTCACCGCCGAACAGCCGCTCCACCAGCTGCCCCTGGACGCTCTCCCGGCTGATCACCAGGTCCTGCTCGGTGGCGGTGTCGAAGGTGTCGGTGAACCCGACCACCAGGTTGGCGTCCTCCTGGTCGAACAGGTCGCCGCGCACCACCACGAGGTCCCCGGCGCCGGGGAACGGCTGCCGCAGCAGCTCCCTCCCGTGCCGCTCCCGCAGCCGGGTGCGCAGCGATCCGAGCAGCTCGGCGACGTCCCTGTCGTCCGGCCGCTCCCGGGCCATCCGCTCCGCGACCGGCAGGGCGAGGTCGTGGCGGCCCAGGTCCATGCGGCTGCGGATCAGCTGCCGGCGGGCCGTCTCGTGCAGCGCGGTCAGCCGGCGTACCAGCGGCCGTGCGAAGTCCTCGTCGCCGGCCTCGGCCAGCGGCGCGCCGCGGACGAGGGCGAGCGCCGCGGCCAGCCGGTCGGCGGCCGACGCGGGGGCCGCGAGCAGCGCGGAGTTGACCAGCTCGGTGAACTCCGCGCAGTCCAGCTCGTCGGGTTCGAGCACCAGCCGGTACGCCGTCTCGGGCGCCGGGGCGGCCAGCAGCTGCTCGGTGCGCAGCACCCGGGCGCCGTCACCGCGGTGGGCGGCGTCGAGGGCGCGGCGCAGTTCGAGGACGCGCTTTTGCACCTCGTTGCGGTGCCGCACGGCCGCGTGCGGCTGCCCGCCGTCGACCGCCCACACGTCCCGGTGCAGCCGGCGGACCGGTACGGGCTCGCCCTCCGCCGCCACCAGGCGGACCAGCAGCCGTGTCGTCAGCGGCGTCAACCGGGTGGGCACACCGTCGACTTCGAGCTTGGCCGGGCCCAGGACGCTCACACGGATGCGCGCCATACAAGTGGTCTCCACTCGCTTCGCCCTCTCCCGCCCGGTGGTCGCGGGAGAGGTTTCGGCAGCGTATCAATTGTCCGTTTGGGGGAGTTGTGGATTCGGTCGGTTCGCGCGGGGCCCCTCCGGCCGTACGTCCGTCGCGGCGGGGCGGCCGGCTGAGTCCCGGGGGCGGGCGACGCGGGCCGGGGGCCCGTCGGGGCGCGGTCGGCCGGCGCGGCCCGTTCGGCGGGGCGCGGACCCGGAGGCTGTTCGTCGGCAGCGTGATGGCGGCCTTCGGCGGGGTGTCGGCGGTGCTCCAGTTCGTGGGGCAGCTGTGGCCGGAGGCCATACCCGCTCCGGCGCCGGTGACGGCGGCGTCGGTGCTGCTGTGTCTGGCCTGGGCCCTGGTGCGCAGCCGGCCCACGGTGGTCGTGCGCCAGGAGTTCGGGCGGCCCCGGATGTCCGTGACGGTCGGGCCGGGCGACCTCTTCGACGAGTCCGCCCACCTCGTCGTCGGGTTCTGCGACACCTTCGACACCGACGTCCGCGACGGCGTCGTCATCAGCGGCACCAGCGTGCAGGGGCAGTTGCTGGAGCGCCGGTACGACGGTGACGCGCGGCGGCTGGACGACGAGCTGGACGCCGCTCTGCGCGCGGCCGTGCCGGTGGCCCGGGAGACGCGTGAGGACAAGCCGTACGGCAAGCTCGACCGCTACCCGGTCGGTACCGTGGCGGTGCTGGGCAGCCGGCCGCGGCTGGTCTTCGGGGTCGCGTACAGCCGGATCGGCAACGACTGCGTGGCCCGGTCGAGCACGGAGGACCTGTGGCTCAGCCTCGGCCGGGTGTGGGACGCCGTTTACCGGCACGGGCAGCTGGACCGGGTGGCGGTGCCGTTGATCGGCTCGGGCCTGTCCCGGCTGCACGGGCTCGACGAGGAGAGCCTGCTGCGCCTGATCCTGCTCTCCTTCATCACCCACTCCCGGGAACGGGTGATCTGCCGCGAACTGCGGGTCGTGCTGCGGCCCGCCGAACTGGAGCGGGTCGACCTGGCGGAGGTCGCGGCGTTCCTCGGGGTGCTGGCGGCGGCCGGCTCGGGCAGCGCGGGGTAGGCGGGTCCGCCCGAGCGGTGGCCGGGGACGGCGCCGGCCCCCGGGGCGCGTTCCGTGGTGACGGGACGTGCCCCGGGGGCCGGTTGCGCCGGTCCCCCGAGCGGCGCGGGATCCGCCGGACCACTACGGCCGGCGGTGGTAGGCGGACAGGTGCTGGAACGGGTAGGTGTGGCGCCAGTCCGAGCCGGTGTCGTTGACCGTGCAGCCCGCCAGCTTCAGCCGCTCCACGACCTTGCCCAGCGCCGTTTCGGAGCCGTCGAAGCGGATGACGTTGCGGCCCGCGATGTCGGCGATCGGCCGTACGCCGCCGACCTCGACGATCAGCGTGCGCTCGGGGTAGGCCATCAGCACCATGCCCAGCTCGATCAGGACGTTCGGGCGCGGCTGGCACACGGGCCGGGTCTCGTACTCGGGCTCGTGGTGCCCTCGCAGGTCCGGGTGGAGCGTGACGACGTCGTCCGGAGTCAGCAGGACGAGCGCCGCCTGGGCCTGCGCCGGGGCGCCCGCGACCACGTCGCCGAGGAAGGGGGAGGCGTGACCGGTCGCTCTGACCAGGTCCTCCCACTCCTTGGGGCGCAGATCGAGCCGCCGCAGCAGCTCGTACATCTCGCGCCGCACCTGGTCGTCGCGGCCGTGGACGACGAAGACGCTCCGCGCCCGGTCGGCGTCCGAGGGCACCGCGGCCGCGTCGGGCCGCCACCCGCCGGCGTACGGCTGTCCGCCCGGGGCCGGGGCCGGGGCGTGGACCGGGGAGTTGTCGCCGAAGGTCTGGGTGGTGTCGCTGTTGCCGACGCTCTGGTTGCCGCCGAAGTTGTTGATGCCGCCCTGACCGAAGCTGTTGCCGTGGAACTGCTGGCCGCTCATGCCTGCCGTGCCTCCCTGGTGACGCCGGAGTTGTTGCCGAAGGTCTGGGTGGTGCCGGTGTTGCCGACGCTCTGGTTGCCGCCGAAGTTGTTGGTGCTGTTGGCGCCGAAGTTCTGCTGGAGGATGTTGGTCTGGTTCGCCTCGTGCTCACGGGTGTCGACGTCGTGGTCGCGCAGGAAGTCGCCGACGATCTGCAGCAGATGGCGCTCGATGATCTGGATGTACTTGATCGTGTCCGACTCCTGGAAGAAGTGGTGGAAGTCGTGGTTGGGCGCCAGTTCGCGGACACTGGTGAGGGCGCCGCAGTCCACGGCGGTCAGGGCGTAGCGGCCGAGCCGGAACTCGCTGGTGTCGGCCGGCTGGCCGACCAGCTTGCGGACGGTGTCGGTGCCGAAGCGGCTGGGCAGCCGCTCGCGCAGCGGGTTGGCGATCAGCCGCAGGAGTTCGCCGGGAGCGCTGCGGGTCACGTCCCAGGCGATGCGGCCCATGAGCCTGCCGTCGATCGTGGCGGGCAGCCGGTCGGCGAGGTGGAAGCTCTCCGGCACGGGACCGAGTACGTAGGTGTAGAACTCGGTGTGCAGGGTGCTGCCCTTGATGTCGAAGCCGATGAACACCGAGGTGACCAGCTCCTGTTGCCAGGCGCCGATCCGGATGCACAGGTACTCGCGGCTGGCGTCGTAGTCCTCCCGCCAGTGCTCGTCCGTGTGGTCGGGGTCGGGCGAGTCGAGGAGCACGGCGACGGGGTCGGAGCCCTCCGCGGTGCGTACGGCCTTGCTGAAGCGGCGGCGGTCGACGGAGAGCAGCTGGATGCGGTCGCTCGGCGCGGGCTTGTCGCGCAGTTCGGCGAGCATCTCCGCACGGACCCGGCCGGTGATGTCCTCGACCGTGAAGGGGATGATCGGCTTGCGTTCGGTCCGCCCCGGCTCGCCCGCGCCGTCCGCTCCGTCGGCCGGCCCGTGCTGGGCGGGGACGTGCCCGTTGAGCAGCCCCTGGCCGAGCGCGCCGCCCCGGGACTTCGGGGCGCCGAGCAGCAGCTCCGCGTTGGCCCACCGCTTGATCGAGTGGCCCGCGCCGACGAACGGCTTGTAGCCGCCGTAGTACACCGTGTCGGAGGCCTGCTCCCGGTTGATCTTGCCGACCAGCTCCGGGGTGAGGCGCGAGGTCACCGGGTGGGCGCCGTCGAAGCCCCGCCGGTCGTCGGCCGGCGGGGCGAGGTGCTCGGCGAGGGTCTGGAGGATGGCGAGCCGGCGCAGGAACATCGTCGCCCAGGCGATCCAGAAGACGAACAGGACCGCGGTGAGCCCGTTGAGCACCCCCGCGGCCAGCAGCAGGGCGACGAGGACGGCGCCCGTCCCGAGGGCGATCAACTGGTTGCGGCGCAGGTTGTGGGCGGCGAGCGCGTGCGCCAGCACGGGCGCGGCGTCGTAGCCGTAGGAAGGGGCCACGACCCGGTAGCGGTGGGTCAGCAGCTCCCGGATGACCGCCTTGCGGTAGACCGGGTCGAGGTAGGTGCCCGCGCACAGCAGGCGGGTGGCGTTGCTCGTCGCGTCCGGCGGCGGCGGGCCGGCGTGGGTGGTCATGGCTGCTCAGTTCCCTTCCCGCATGTCGGCCGAGGTGATGACGCCGTCGCTCACCGTGTAGGTGCCCTCGTACGTCGTCTGCGTGCCGTCGGTCTCCCAGGCCACGATCGTGATCGACACGTCGTCGCCCGACGTGCCGGTCACGGTGACGTCGTCCCGCTGGGTCGTCTCGAAGCCGGCGACGAAGTGGTCGTAGTCCTGGTCGAAGTTCTTGCCGCCAAGCTCCCAGGCCGTCGCGAAGTCGCGGTTGTTGATGGCCTCGAAGTACGCCGTCACGGTCGCCTCGGGCCCGTCCTCGTCCGTGGCCGTGTCGTCGGTGGAGGTGTCGTCCGTGGCCGTGTCGTCCGTGGGGTCGTCGTACGTGCCGTCGTCGTACGTGCCGTCGGTCGGCTCGTCGGTCGTTCCGTCGTCCCAGGGGTAGGTGTCCTCGCCGGTCAGGCCGCCGGAGCCGTCGGGGTTGGTCCCGTCGTCCGAGGTCCCGTCGTCCGTCGTGCCCTCGTCCGCGCCGTCGGCCCCCCAGTCCGGAAGCGCACCGCTGCCGTAGAGCCCGTCGGTGGAGGAGGTTCCGTCGTCGCGGCCGGTCGTGGCGAGCACGACGGCCAGCACGACTATGAGGACGAACGGGATCGCGATCACGGTCAGGGCCTGGTTGCGTACCTGACCGGGCGTGAGTGCGAGCCCGGGTGCGGGGTAGGAACCCCGCGCGCCGGGCGGGACGCGTGTATTACTCATCTGTCACCTCATTGCCGCCGGTATCCGGCCGAGCGGATACGGCACGCGCCCCGAGTGGGCCGATGTGCCTTGTGCATCGACCGATCCGACCAGTGGCAGCGCTTCCGGAACCAGATTTCTGCAGTTCCGATGCGCTTCCGATCGGCTTCCGGTATGGCGCGGCGCGGGTACGCCGAAGGGCCTTGGAATATACCCCTGGGGGGTATTGTTCCTCCGGTGTGACCGACACACGTACCGGGAAGGGAAGGCCATGGACGACACCGCTCACCACACCGCCCCGCACACGGCGTCCTGGGGAACGGCGGCGCGGGCGACCCTGCACTGCCTGACCGGCTGTGCCGTCGGCGAGATCCTCGGCATGGTCATCGGCACCGCCCTGGCCTGGGGCAACGCGCCGACCATGGCCCTGGCGATCGCCCTCGCCTTCGTCTTCGGCTACTCCTTCACGCTGTTCGGCGTGGTCCGGGCCGGCCTGGACCTCAGGTCCGCGGTCAAGGTCGCGCTGGCCGCCGACACCGTCTCCATCGCGGTGATGGAACTGGTCGACAACGGGATCGTCGCCCTCACGCCGGGTGCGATGGACGCCCAGCTGTCGGACGGCCTGTTCTGGGCCGCCCTGCTCGGTGGCCTCGCCGTCGCCTTCGTCCTCACCACGCCGGTCAACAAGTGGATGATCGGCCGCGGCAAGGGCCACGCCGTCGCCCACGCCCACCACTGATCCACCCGCCGAACCGGGTCCGTACGGCGCCCACTTGGCGGATCACCGGCATTCAAGCACCGGTGAACGCTTCCGGAAACCGGCAATGCGCATAGGTGGCACCCTCACGCATCATGGGTGCACGGGGAGCACTGCGGAGACGGGGGGCAGACGATGACGACGAACAGTCCTTTCGTCCGCCCGCTCCACAGGCTCCGCCCGGACGAACCCGGCCGCGCCGCTCGCGCCGCCCACGCCGTCTGACGACCGCACTTCGCCCCTGGCCGGGGCCTCGGCACGGCCGCCGCCTGCCGTGAACCGGCCTTCGCCCGCCCGACGGGCCCACCACATCGAACGGCCGCCGTCCCAGTCGTCTGGTGCCGTCTCGTGCCGCCTCATGCCGTCTCATGCCGTCTCATGCCGTAAGGACGTACGCCTCATGGAAGTCATCGGTGTCCTCGCCGTCGTCTGTCTGCTCCTCGTCGCCGTCGTGCTGTTCGGCGTCTCGCGGCTCTTCCGCAAGGTGGAGCAGGGCAAGGCGCTGATCGTCTCGAAGATGCGCAAGGTGGACGTGACCTTCACGGGTCAGGTGGTGCTGCCGGTGCTGCACAAGGCCGAGGTGATGGACATCTCGGTGAAGACGATCGAGATCACGCGGGCCGGCAAGGAGGGGCTGATCTGCCGGGACAACATCCGCGCGGACATCCGCATCTCGTTCTTCGTCAAGGTCAACAAGACCGCCGAGGACGTCGTCAAGGTCGCCCAGGCGGTCGGCACGGCCCGCGCCAGTGACCGGGACACGTTGCAGGAGCTGTTCCACGCGAAGTTCTCCGAGGCGCTGAAGACCGTCGGCAAGCAGCTGGACTTCACCGACCTCTACACCAAGCGCGAGGAGCTGCGGTACCGGATCATCGAGGTCATCGGCGTCGACCTCAGCGGGTACCACCTCGAGGACGCGGCGATCGACTACCTCGAGCAGACGCCGCTGACCCAGCTGGACCCGGCGAACGTCCTGGACGCCCAGGGCATCCGGAAGATCACCGAACTGACCGCCGTGGAGCACGTACGCACCAACGAGGCGCGGCGCACGGAGGAGAAGGAGATCACCCGGCAGAACGTCGACGCCCGCGAGGCCGTACTGGAGCTGGAGCGCCGGCAGGCGGACGCCGAGATCAAGCAGAAGCGCGAGATCGACACGACCCGGGCCCGCGAGGAGGCCGAGACGGCGCGGGTGGTGGAGGAGGAGCGGCTGCGGTCGCAGGGGGCGTTCCTGCGCACGGAGGAGCAGCTCGGTGTGCAGCGCGAGAACCAGGCCCGTGAGGTCGCGGTCGCCGCGAAGAACCGCGAGCGGGTCATCGCCGTGGAGAACGAGCGCATCGAGAAGGACCGCATGCTCGAGGTCATCGGCCGCGAGCGGGAGACCGAGCTGACGCGGATCGCCGCCGAGAAGGAGGTCGAGGCGGAGAAGCGGGACATCGCCGAGGTCATCCGCGAGCGCGTCGCCGTGGACCGTACGGTCGCCGAGCAGGAGGAGTCCATCAAGAAGCTGCGCGCCGTGGAGGAGGCCGAGCGGGACCGGCAGACCGTGATCATCGCCGCCGAGGCCCAGGCGCAGGAGCGGCTGGTCAAGGACATCAAGGCCGCCGAGGCGGCGGAGGCGGCGGCCACCCATCGTGCCGCCGAGGAACTCACCCTGGCCGAGGCGCGGTTGAAGAGCGCCGACCTCGACGCGCAGGCCAAGCTGCGGATGGCCGAGGGGCTCCAGGCCGAGGCCGCCGCGACGGGACTGGCCGCGGTGCAGGTCCGCGACAAGGAGGCCGAGGTCATCGAGAAGGCCGGCCGCGCCGAGGCGGAGGCGACCGGGGCCCGGATGCGTGCCGAGGCCGAGGGCGCGCGGGCCAAGGCCGTCGCCGAGGCGGAGGCCATCGGCGCAAGCTGAAGGCGGAGGCCGCCGGGCTCACCGAGAAGGCCGCGGCGATGGCCGCCCTGGACGACGCCTCGCGCGGCCACGAGGAGTACCGGCTGCGCCTGGAGGCGGAGAAGGACATCCGGCTCGCCGGTCTCGACGTGCAGCGGCAGGTCGCCGAGGCGCAGGCCACGGTGCTCGCCACCGGCCTGGAGAACGCCGACATCGACATCGTGGGCGGCGACACGGTCTTCTTCGACCGCCTGATGTCCTCGATCGCGCTCGGCAAGGGCGTCGACGGGTTCGTGAAGCACTCCGAGACCGCACAGGCCCTGGCCGGTCCCTGGCTGGACGGTTCGTCGAGCTTCACCGACGACCTGACCCGCGTACTCGGCTCGTTCTCCACGGCCGACGTGCAGAACCTGACGGTCTCCGCGCTGCTGATGAAGCTGATGAAGTCGGGCGGCACGGACTCCGGGCAGGTCCAGCGGCTCCTGGACCGCGCGGGTGAACTGGGCCTCGCCGACACGCCGCTCACCGCCCTGAACGGCACGACCAGGGTCTGACCGGCCACCACAGACCGGGTGCCGAGGCTGCCGCACGGGGGTCGGCGGCTTCGGCACCCCGCATCCTGGAAGGACCAACCGCTCATGGCCACCGCTCCGGAGACGGCTACGACGGGCACGAGGGACACGACGGGTACGAGGGACACGACGGGGACGCACGACTCCGCCGACGCCGGCGCGTACGAGGTGCTGCGCGACCGGCTCGCGGCGCAGAGCGCCGAACTCACCCACCGGGCCGAACTCCTCAACACCCGCCGGGTGGAGGAGTTCGGGTCGGCACGGCTCGAACTGGCCGGCACCGAACGGCTGCGCACCGGGCACCCGGGCGTGCCGTGCGACATCGCCGCCGTCGGCGACACCCTGCTCCTCGGCTCCACCGGCCGCCCGGGCCACCGCGCGCAGACCGAGGTGGCGGACGTCTTCACGCTCTACGACCGCGACCTGAACCCGCTGCCCCACTCTGCCGTACCCGGACTGCTCGACGACCCGGCCTTCGTGCGGGAGTTCGCCGACCTGCACCGCTACTACCGGCAGGCCCGGCTGCTGCGGCTGCGTCCCGTCGACGGCAGACTGCTGGCCGTCTTCCGCACCGGCGAGAAGGCCGACGACATCCGCGTCCTGCGCTGGACGCTCACCGAGGACGGGCGGGCCGCGTTCCTGGACGCGCGGGGGGAGCGTGACGACGTCTTCCCCCCGTCCCACGACTTCGAGTGGACCGGCGCGAGTCGCGAGGACCACGTCCTGGGCCGCCACCCGCACGTTTCCGTCCGGGGCGAGTTCTACGTCAGCGCCGTGGGCGGCACCCTCACCGTCAAGCTGGACGACGACACCGAGACGGACCGGGGCATCCACAGCGAGCCGGTCGCCGAGCCCCTCCAGGCACTGGCCGACGCGGACATCGCCCACGCCCGGGTCGGGGCCCTGATCCTGCTGCGCGTACGGCCCTACAAGGAGGACACCGACCGCCACCTGGTGTTCAACACCCTCACCAAGTCGGTGGTCCGCCTGGACGGCATCGGCCTGGCCTGCCGCCGCCTGCCCGACGACCAGGGCATCGTCTTCCCCGGCGGCTACTGCCTGGCCACGGGCGCCCACAAGGCGTACGAACTCGACGCGCAGGGGCTGGAGTTCGAGCGGGAGGTGCGCTCCCCGAACGGTGAGGACGTGCTGTACGCCTTCCACGCGCGCGGCGAGAGCCGGGGCCTGCTGCTGTCGTACAACACCATCCGCAAGGAGGTCGCGAACCCGCTGCCCTGCCGGGGCTGGGCGCTCTCCGGCGACGGCACCTTCGCCGTGCTGCGCGCGGACGGCGACGAACCGGCCCAGGTGCATCCCGTGCAGCTGTGGCACTCGCCCTACGTATCCGACACCCACGCCGCCGCCGCGCCCACCGGGAGCGGCCCGCTGGGCCGCGTCGGCAACGCCGACCTCGTGCGCGGCATCTCCGCCTGTCTGTCCGTCGCGGGCGCCGTCGGCGAGGGCATCACCACGGCCGAGGGCTACCGGGCGCTGACCGCGGCCTGCGTGCGCGCGGCCGACGGCCACCACTGGCTGGGCGAGACGGATCTGGGCGACCTGGCCGGCGCCCTGGCCGCCGTACGGGAGACCGCCGAGCAGGTACTGGCCGAGTTCGAGACGGTGCGAGACCTTACCCGGCGGGCGGCCGAGGCCCGCGACGAGGCCGCCGAGCGGATCGCCGCCGTGGTCCGGCGGCTGCGCGGCGAGGCGCCCAAGGAGGCCGCCGCCTGGGTACGCGGCCTCACCGAACTCCGGCACGCCCACGGTCACCTGCTGAACGTCAAGGAGTTGCGGTACGCCGACGCCCCCGGCATCGACGCCCTCGCCGAGGAGGCCGAGGACGCCCTCGCCGAACTCGGACAGCGGGCGGTGACCTTCCTCGCCCGCGAGGACGCCTTCGACGCCCAGCGCGAGGACGTGGAGCGGCTCGTCGCCGACGCGGAGGCCGTCACCACCGTCGCCGAGGCGGGCCCGGTCGCCGCCCGGCTCGACGAACTCGCCGACGGACTGCGCACGGTCACCGACGTCGTGGCCGAACTCGACATGGGCGACGCCACGGTCCGCACCTCCCTGCTGGAGCGCGTCGCCGCGGTCCTCGGCGGGGTCAACCGCGCCCGCGCCGTCCTCGCCGCCCGCCGCCGCGCGCTCCTCGACCACGAGGGCCGCGCCGAGTTCGCCGCCGAGACTGCCCTGCTCGGCCAGGCGGTCACCGCCGCGCTCGCCGCCGCCGACACCCCCGAGCGCTGCGACGACCAACTGGCGCGGCTGCTGGCCCGCCTGGAGGACCTGGAGTCCCGCTTCGCGGAGTTCGACGGCTTCCTCGGCGAACTCGCCGACAAACGCGCCGAGATCTACGAGGCGCTCGCCGCCCGCAAGCAGACCCTCAACGACACCCGCGCCCGCCGCGCCGAACAACTCGCCGCCTCCGCCGCCCGCATCCTGGAGACGATCACCCGGCGGTGCGCCGGCCTCGCCGACGCCGACGCGGTCACCACCTACTTCGCCTCCGACCCGATGCCGGCCAAGGTCCGCCGCACCGCCGACGAACTGCGTGCCCTCGGCGACACCGTCCGCGCGGAGGAACTGGACGGCCGCCTCAAGTCGGCCCGCCAGGAGGCGGCCCGCGCCCTGCACGACCGCACCGACCTGTACGCCGACGACGGCCGCACCCTGCGCCTGGGCGCCCACCGCTTCGCCGTCAACACCCAGCCCCTCGACCTCACCCTCGTCCCCGACGGCGACGGACTCGCCTTCGCCCTCACCGGCACCGACTACCGGGCGCCGGTCACCGACCCCGGCTTCGCGGCCACCAGCCCCTACTGGGACCGCTCCCTGCCCTCGGAGTCGCCCGAGGTCTACCGCGCCGAACACCTCGCCGCCCGCCTGCTGCGCGAGCACGGCGCGAACGCCCTCGCCACCGCCGACGACCTGCCCGCCCTGGTCCGCGAGGCCGCGCAGGAGGCGTACGACGAGGGCTACGAGCGGGGCGTGCACGACCACGATGCGACGATCCTCCTGACCGCGCTGCTCCCCCTGCACGAAAGGGCCGGGACGCTCGTCCACGAGCCCGCCGCCCGTGCCGCCGCCCAGCTCTTCTGGACCCACGGCACCACGCCCGACGCGCGCCAGACATGGCAACGGCGCGCGGCGTCCCTGGCCCGGGCCCGCGACACCTTCGGCCTCTCCACCGCGATCGCGGATCTGGAGGCCGAACTGGCGGAGGCCATCCGCGCGTGGTCCCGTCCAGGGGAGGCTGCGACGGGTCGTGCGGGTCGTGCGGGTCGTGCGGGTCGTGCGGGCCGTACGGGCCGTACGGGCGGTACAGGCCGCACGGGCCCCACGGTTCGTACGGCCGCGGTCGCGGGCCTCGGCCGAGCGGCGGCCGGCGGCTCGGGGGGCCCGGCGGGCCCGGCCGGTGAGTCGGCTGTCCCGCTGGTGGAGGCGGTGGGGGCGGCGGGCCCCGGGGTGGAGGTTGCGGGTCCGGCCGGTCCGGCGGCGGGGAGAGCCCATCCGGCCGTCGGGACGGTCGTGGCCGCGAGCGGGACGGCCGGAGCGCCGCAGGAGTCGGCGGGCTCCGGCGAGGAGGTCGCCCGCGCCGCCGCCTCGTACCTCTTCCACGAACTGACCGCCGCCCCCGAGGGCTTCGTCCTCGGTGCGGGGACGCGCACGCTGCTGGAGAAGTTCCGCCGCACGGTGGGCACCCCGGCCTACGACGAGGACCTGGCCGCGCTCGACGACCCGGCCGCGCGCCGGCAGCTCGCCGAGGCGTGGATCTCGTCGTACGCCGCCGCCACCGGCACCGACCTGACCCCCGGTGACCTGGCGGAGGCGGTCGCCGCCGAACTCTGCCCCGACCTGACCCGCTACGACGGCGACGCCCCGCCCACGGCCACGGCGGAGGGGCTGCTGGGCTCGCACCCGCGCGTCACCGGTGGCCGACTGGCGCTGCGCCTCGACGAGTTCCTCGCCCGTACCGCGCGCTTCGCCGCGACGGACGCACCCGCCTTCCGCGCCTACCAGCGGCGGCGCACCGCGCTGGTCGCGGCCGAGCGCGCCCGGCTGCGGCTGGACGACCACCGCCTGCGGGTCATGTCCGCCTTCGTCCGCAACCGCCTCGTGGACGAGGTCTACCTCCCGCTCATCGGCGACAGCCTGGCCAAACAGCTCGGCGCCACCGGTGGGAGCAAGCGCACCGACACCGGAGGCCTCCTGCTGCTCCTCTCCCCGCCCGGCTACGGCAAGACCACCCTGGTCGAGTACGTCGCCGACCGCCTCGGCCTGATGCTGGTGAGGATCAGCGGCCCCGCGCTCGGTCACACCGTCACCTCGCTCGACCCGGCCGACGCCCCGAACGCCACCGCACGCCAGGAGATCGAGAAGATCAACTTCGCGCTGGCGGCGGCGAACAACACGCTCCTCTACCTGGACGACATCCAGCACACCTCCCCGGAGCTCCTCCAGAAGTTCATCCCGCTGTGCGACGCCACCCGCCGCGTCGACGGCGTGTGGGACGGCCGGCCCCGCACCTACGACCTGCGCGGCAAACGCTTCGCCGTCTGCATGGCCGGCAACCCCTACACCGAGTCCGGCGCCCGCTTCCGCGTCCCCGACATGCTCGCCAACCGGGCCGACGTCTGGAACCTGGGCGACGTCCTGACCGGCAAGGAGGACGCCTTCGCGCTGAGCTTCCTGGAGAACGCGCTCACCGCGAACCCGGTCCTCGCCCCGCTCGCCGGCCGCGACCGGGCCGACCTGGAGCTGCTCGTCCGCCTCGCCGCCCAGGACCCCACCGCCCGCGCCGACCGCCTCGCCCACGCCTATCCGCCGGCCGAGCTGGAGCGCGTCCTGTCCGTCCTGCGCCACCTCGTCGCGGCCCGCGAGACGGTGCTGGCGGTCAACGCCGCATACATCGCCTCCGCGGCCCAGGAGGACGCCGCGCGTACGGAGCCGCCCTTCCGGCTCCAGGGTTCCTACCGCAACATGAACAAGATCGCCCAGCGCGTGCGCCCCGTCATGAACGACGCCGAGCGCGCCGCCGTCCTCGACGACCACTACACCGCCGAGGCGCAGACCCTGACCCACGGTGCCGAGGCCAACCTCCTCAAGCTCGCCGAACTGCGCGGCACGCTCACCCCCGAGGAGGCCGCCCGCTGGGCCGAGGTGCGCACCGCCCACGTCCGCGCCCGCACCCTCGGCGGCCCGGGCGACGACCCCCTCACGCGTGCCGTCGCCGCCCTCGGTCTCCTCGCGGACCGCGTCGCCGCCGTCGAGTCCGCCATCACCCGCGCCGCCGACCCCCGCCACCTGCTCGCCAACCCGCACGCCCGCCATGCCGACGGCGGAACGGAGCGGTGATCACGGGGGCGTTCACCGTTCCGGCACGTCCGACAGGTCGAACGCGTCCAGCAGGTCCGACGGGTCCGGCGGCCCCGCGTCGAGGTTCTGCTCGGACCAGATGGTCTTGTCGTGGCGGCTGTGCCGGACGCCCCAGTGGGTGCTGAGCCGCATGACGACGAACAGGCCGCGGCCGCCCTCGTCGCTCTCCCGGGCCCGGCGCAGGTGGGGGCTCGCGCTGTTGGCGTCCGTGACCTCGGTCAGCAGCCGGCCGCTGTCGTGGATGAGCCGCAGCCGCACCGGGCCCTTGCCGTAGCGGATGGCGTTGGTGACGAGTTCGCTGACGACGAGTTCGGTGGTGTAGGCCGCCTCGTCGAGGCCCCAGGCGGCCAGTTGCCGGTCGACGAGCCGGCGTGCCGTGCCGACGACGGAGGCGTCGGCGGGCAGCGTCCAGTCCGCGACGTGTTCCTGGGACAGGGCGTGGGTGCGCGCGAGCAGGAGGACGGCGTCGTCGTGGCGGGAGGGCGCCATGTGGTAGACGGCGGTGTCGCACAGTTCCTGCAACGGCCGCGTGGTGGAGGCGAGGATGTGCTCGAGCCGGCGGGCGGCGGTCGCGCGGTCGCCGCCGTCGCCCCTGACGAGGCCGTTGGTGTAGAGGGCGAGGAGACTGCCCGGGGCCAGTTCGAGCACGGCCGGGGTGAAGACGTGTCCGCCGCCCGTCCCCAGCGGCGGCCCCTGCGGAACCTCCACGTTGCGGGGCGCTCCGTCGGGTTCGATGACGACGGGGGCGGGGTGTCCCGCGCGGACCATGGTGCAGTGCCGGGAGACGGGGTTGTAGACGGTGACCGCGCAGGTCGCCACCGGGGCGCCCGCACCCGGCGCGGAGGCGTCCGCGAGCTGGGAGGCGACCTCGTCCAGGCGGGTCAGCAGCTCGTCCGTCTCCAGGTCCTGGAGGGCGAGGGTGCGCAGGGCCAGGCGGAGCTGACCCATCGTGGCCGCCGCCTCGATGCCGTGGCCGGCGACGTCGCCGACGACGAGGGCGACGCGCGTACCGGAGAGGGGCACGACGTCGAACCAGTCGCCGCCCGCGCTCTCGGGCAGGTACACGTGGGCGGTCTCCACCGCCGTGAGCCGGGGGATCGCGCCGGGCTGGAGTCTGCGCTGAAGGGCGGACGCCACGGTGTGCTCGCGCCGGTAGCTGTGCGCGTTGTCCACGTGCACGGACGCGGTGAAGGCCGCCTGCCTGGCCACGTCCAGATCGGCCTCCTCGAAGGGGTCGGTCCGGTGCCGGTACAGGGTCAGCAGCCCGAGGACGGTGTTCCGTGCCATGAGCGGGGCGACGATCATGGAGTGCACGCCCGTCCTGATCAGCGGCGCGAAGCGGTCCGGGTCGGCGGACAGCCAGGGGTCGTCCGGCGAGACCCGGACCAGACGGGCCCGCATGTCGTTGAGGACCTGCGTGTACGGGGTGGGGAAGGGAAGCGGACGGCTGTCGCCCTCCCTCCGGCTCACCTCGGCGGTCGGGGGAGCGAAGGACACCCGGCGCAGCGCGACCCCCGGCGGCGGGGGGCCGGGCGGGCGTTCGGGCCCGGTGACACCGTCGTCCAGCAGGTCGACGGTCGCCGCGTCGGCGAAGTCGGGCACCAGGGCCCGTACCAGCTCGTCGCCCGTGGCCCGCACCTCCAGCGTGGAGCCGACGGTCGCGTGCACCTTGCTGAGCACGGCGAGCCGGTCCGCCGAGGCCTGCCGCTCGGTGACGTCCTCGACCACGCCCACCAGCCCGGGCCTGCCGTCGCCGAGGTCGTGCAGCGGGAAGAGGGACACCTCGACCGAGAGGGTGCGGTGCGGGTCGGACGGCGACTTCCCCCGCACCAGCCGCCCCCGCAACGGCCGGCCGCTCGCGAGTACCTCGTCGATCAGGTCCCGGAGTTCACCCGCCTCGAAGCCGGGGGTGAAGTCCCCGACGCCCCGCCCGATGACCTCCTCGGCGGCCAGCCTCCGCACTCCCCGGCCGGCCGGGTTGTAGCGCGTGACCTTCTGCTCGCTGTCGAAGACGAACAGACCCTGTGGTGAGTTGGCGAACAGCGCGTTGAGCACCGCGGCGTCGCCGATGGGATCGCCTGTCACCGCACGCCCCCTTCCCGGGCCGCCCCCCTCACCTTCTCGCATCGGCCCCGCCCGGCAACTCGGCCGGCGGGGCGGCACGTGCCGCGTCCGGTGCCGATCACCGCCGCGTCGCGCCCCTGCGCCCGGTGCCGGTCACCGCCGCGTCACGCCCCCGCGCCCGGTGCCGGTCCCGGCGGCGTCAGGTGCGGCGGCGCCCGGCGTCGATCTCGGCGACGAGGGCCTCGACGCGGGTTCTGATCTCGTCCCGGATGGGGCGGACGGCTGCCACGCCCTGGCCGGCCGGGTCCTCCAGGGCCCAGTCGAGGTACTTCTTGCCGGGGAAGACCGGGCAGGCGTCACCGCAGCCCATGGTGATGACGTAGTCGGACGCCTGGACGGCCTCGGGGGTGAGGATCTTCGGCCGGGCCTCGGCGATGTCGACGCCGGCCTCCTTCATCACCTCGACGGCCGCCGGGTTCACCCGGTCGCCGGGAACGGAACCGGCGGAACGGACCTCCACGCGGTCGCCCGCGAGGTGCTGGAGGAACCCGGCGGCCATCTGGGAGCGGCCGGCGTTGTGGACGCAGACGAACAGGATGGACGGCTTGTCGGCCACGGTGATCGTTCTCTCTCGTCGCATGGCGGAAGGTGCCGCCCATGACTTCAGCCTCCGCTGGTATCAGCAGACGGTGATGTGAAAGTATCAGTGCATGCTGACTTCAGTCGATCCTGACGTGATCCGCGTGCTGGGTGATCCGCTCCGCCTGAGGATCGTGACCCTGCTGGCGCGGGAGACGCTCTGCACGACGCACCTGGTCGAGGAGACCGGAGCCAAGCAGACCAACCTCTCCAACCACATGAAGGTGCTGCGCGAGGCCGGGATCGTGGAGACCGAGCCCTGCGGCCGCTACACCTACTACAGGCTCAAACCCGAGGTCCTGGCCGGGCTCTCCGAGGGGTTCGCCGAACTCGCCGCCTCCGCCCGCGCCGCCGCCGGGAACAAGAGGGCCTGCCCGTGACCTCCACCGAGCCCACCACCGCCTCCGCTCGGGCCGGGGGCGGGGACGACTCGATCGTCAGGAAGCTCTCCACCCTCGACCGCTACCTGGCGGTGTGGATCCTCGTCGCCATGGCCGTCGGTCTCGGGCTCGGACGGATCGTCCCGGGGCTGAACGACGCGCTGGCGAAGGTGGAGGCCGGCGGGATCTCCCTGCCGATCGCGCTCGGGCTGCTGATCATGATGTATCCGGTCCTGGCGAAGGTCCGTTACGACCGGCTGGACGCCGTCACCGGCGACCGGAAGCTGATGATCTCCTCCCTGGTCGTCAACTGGATCCTCGGGCCGGCGGTCATGTTCGCCCTGGCGTGGATCTTCCTGCCGGACCTGCCCGAGTACCGCACGGGCCTGATCATCGTCGGCCTGGCCCGCTGCATCGCCATGGTGATCATCTGGAACGACCTCGCCTGCGGCGACCGCGAGGCCGCGGCCGTGCTGGTCGCGCTCAACTCGGTTTTCCAGGTCCTGGCGTTCGGCCTGCTGGGCTGGTTCTATCTCGACCTGTTGCCCGGCTGGCTCGGCCTGGGCGACGGCGAGCACCTGGACATCTCGATGTGGGAGATCGCCCTGAACGTGGTCGTCTTCCTCGGCGTCCCGCTGCTGGCCGGCTTCCTGACCCGCCGGATCGGTGAGAGGAGGAGTGGCCGCGAGTCCTACGAGCAGCGCTTCCTGCCGAAGATCGGGCCGTGGGCGCTGTGCGGGCTGTTGTTCACGATCGTCGTCCTCTTCGCCCTGCAGGGCAGGACCATCACCTCTCAGCCGCTGGACGTCGCCCGGATCGCGCTGCCGCTGCTGGTGTACTTCGCGGTCATGTTCTTCGGCACCTTCCTCCTCGGCAAGAGCCTGGGGCTCGCCTACGACCGCACCACCACCCTGGCCTTCACCGCGGCGGGCAACAACTTCGAGCTGGCCATCGCGGTGGCCATCGCCACCTTCGGCGTCACCTCCGGCCAGGCCCTGTCCGGCGTCGTCGGGCCGCTCATCGAAGTCCCGGTCCTGATCGGCCTGGTCTACGTCGCGCTCGCCTGGCGCAAGAGGTTCACCACCGAGGCGGTGCCCACGGCCCCGTGACGCAGCACGCCGATGCGGTCGGTGGTGGTCGGTGGCCGCGGTGCCCGGCCGCGGGTCCGGCTCGGGCGGCGGTCAGCCGCGCAGGTCGAGCATGGCGGACATGGCCGCCACCACGGACGGGGCGACCCGGTAGTAGACCCAGGTGCCGCGCCGCTCGGAGGTCAGCAGGCCCGCCTCGCGCAGCTTCTTGAGATGGTGGGAGACGGTCGGCTGGGAGACGCCGACGTCGGCGATGTCGCACACGCAGGCCTCTCCCCCCGGGTGGGCGGCGATCTTGGAGAACAGCCGCAGCCGTACCGGGTCCGACAGCGCCTTGAACATGGCGGCCATCCGCTCCGCGTCCGCCCGGGACAACTCCCCGGCCGTGATCGGCGGGCAGCACGGCACGACATCGCCGCCCTGCACGGCCTCGCCGCCCTGTATGACGGGCAGCTCCACAACTTCCGACTTCGACATGCGTCTATGTTGACACCTGTCGATGCCGGTGCCAAGCTCCGATGTATCGACAGATATCGAAACAAGGAGACGTCATGAGCAGCAGGCAGCTCCCGGTCGTCGTCGTCGGAGCGGGCCCCGTCGGCCTCGCCGCCGCCGCCCACCTGGCCGAACGGGGCATCGAACCCCTCGTCCTGGAGGCGGGCCACAGCGCCGGTGCGGGCGTACGCGAGTGGAGCCACGTGCGCCTGTTCTCCACCTGGCGCGAGGTCGTCGCCCCGGCCGCCGAGAAGCTCCTCGCCCCCACCGGCTGGACCCGGCCCGACCCCGCGACGTACCCGTCCGGCGGCGACTGGGCCGAGCGCTACCTCCAGCCGCTCGCCGACGCCCTCGGCGACAGGGTCCGTACCGGCGCCACCGTCACCGGGGTCTCCCGGGCAGGCCGCGACCGGATTGTCGACGCCGACCGGGAGCAGCAGCCGTTCGTCGTGCACGTCGCGTACGCCGACGGCCGCGAGGAGCGGATCCCCGCCCGCGCCGTGATCGACGCCTCGGGCACCTGGACCACCCCGTCCCCGGCCGGCGGCAGCGGCCTGCCCGCGCTCGGCGAGAGGGCGGCGGCCGACCGCATCACGTACCGCGTCCCGGACCTGACGGACCCGGCCGTCCGCGCCCGCCACACCGGCAGGCGCACGGCCGTGATCGGCTCCGGCGCCTCCGCCTTCACCGCGCTCGCGTACCTCGCCGAGCTGGCCGAGGCGGCCGACGGGGCCGGCACGAAGGCGGTGTGGATCCTGCGCCGGGGCGTCTCCGGTTCCACCTTCGGCGGCGGCACCGCCGACCAGCTGCCCGCCCGCGGCGCGCTCGGCCTCGCCGCGAAGGCCGCCGTCGACGACGGCCACGCCGACGCCGTCACGGGCTTCCGCACCGAGGCGTTCGAACGCGACGGTGACGGCCGCCTGGTCCTGGTGGGCGAGGACGGCCGCCGCCTGGAGCCGGTGGACGAGGTGATCGTGCTGACCGGATTCCGTCCCGACCTGTCCTTCCTCTCCGAGGTCCGCCTCCGCCTCGACGAGCGCCTCCAGGCCCCGGTGGAACTCGCCCCGCTGATCGACCCCAACCAGCACTCCTGCGGCACCGTGTACCCCCACGGCCACCGCGAGCTGTCCCACCCCGAACAGGGCTTCTACCTGGTCGGCATGAAGTCCTACGGCCGTGCCCCGACGTTCCTCGCCATGACCGGGTACGAACAGGTCCGCTCCGTCGTCGCCGCGATCGCCGGCGACCTCGACTCCGCCGACCGCGTCGAACTCACCCTCCCCGAGACCGGGGTCTGCGGCGGCGCGGGCCTGTTCGACACCCCCGACGCGCAGCAGGACGACGACGGCGGCGGCTGCTGCGCGCCCGCGCCGCAGCTCGTCCAGCTCGGGGCGATCGCGACGACGGGGGCGGCCGCCGAGGAGACTTCAGGCGGGGGCTGCTGCGGCTCGTAACCGCCCGCGGCGGGCGGGAGGCCGGACCGTGTGCTTGGGTGTGGGGCGCTGCGACGACTGCGACGGCTCCCCGGCCGACCGCTCCGCGAAGGGAACACGCCCCACGTGCACGTGCTGATCCTCGGCGGCACCACGGAGGCCCGCCGCCTCGCCGAACTGCTGGCGGCCGGACCGCCGCCGGGGCCGCGCGTGACGAACTCCCTGGCGGGACGGGTGACCACGCCCCGGACGCCGCCCGGCGAGGTCCGCATCGGCGGCTTCGGCGGCGCCGAAGGACTCGCCGCCTGGCTCCGCGAGCACACGGTCGACCTGCTGGTCGACGCCACCCACCCCTTCGCCGGCACGATCGGCTTCCACGCGGCACGGGCCGCCGCCACCGCCGGTGTCCCCCTCCTCGCGCTGCGCCGCCCCGGCTGGACGCCGGTCGAGGGGGACGTCTGGCACGACGCCGGTTCCCTGGCGGAAGCCGCGGCACTGCTGCCCGCGCTCGGCCGGCGGGTCTTCCTGACCACCGGCCGACTGGGCCTCGCCGCCTTCGCCGGCCCGGCCGGACCGGCCGACCTGTGGTTCCTCGTACGTTCCGTCGAGGCACCCGAGGCACCCGAGGGGCCCCTTCCGCCCCGCACGGAGATACTGCTCGACCGCGGCCCCTTCACCCTCGACGCGGAGCGCGCACTGCTGCGCCGGCACCGGATCGACGTCCTGGTCACCAAGGACAGCGGGGGAGCGGCCACCGCCCCCAAGCTGACGGCCGCCCGTGAGGCCGGGGTGCCCGTGATCGTGGTACGCAGGCCACCGGTGCCCGAGGACGTCCCGGTCGCAACCGGGCCGGAGCAGGCGGCACGGTGGGTCCGGGAGGCGTACGCGCGACGCCCGCCGGGGGTCTGACCCGGTGCCGGACCCGACCGGGACGCCCGCCCGGGGTCTGACCCGGCGGCGGACTCCACTGGGACGTCCGCGCGGGGGACTGCCCGGCCGGGACCGCGCGCCCGCCGGCGGGACGCCCGCCCGGGGGTCTGACCCAGCGGCGGACTCCAATGGGGCGTCCGCGCGGGGGACTGCCCGGCCGGGACCGCACGCCCGCCGGCGGGACGCGCGTCCGGGACCGCACCCCCCGGCGGAACGCCCACCCCGGGACTGACCCGGCGCCGAACCCGACCGGGACGCCCGCCCGGGGACCGTCCGTGCGGGGGACCGTTCGTGCGGGGGACCGTTCGTGCGGGGGACCGGCCAGCCCGGGGGACGGGCAGCCCCGTACTACCTCCCCCCGCCGCTCATTCCTCCTCGCTCGCGATCGCGTTGATCGCGGCGGCGGCCATGGCACTGCCGCCGCGACGGCCCCGTACGACCAGGTGCTCCAGGCCCGAGGGGTGGGCGGCCAGGGCGTCCTTGGACTCGGCCGCGCCGACGAAGCCGACGGGTACGCCGATGACGGCGGCCGGGCGCGGGGCCCCCTCCTCGATCATCTCCAGGAGGCGGAAGAGCGCGGTGGGCGCGTTGCCGATGGCGACCACGGCCCCCTCCAGCCGGTCCCGCCACAGCTCCAGCGCGGCGGCACTGCGCGTGGTGCCGAGCCTCGCCGCCAGGGCGGGGACGGCGGGGTCGGAAAGGGTGCACAGGACGTCGTTGTTCGCGGGCAGCCGCCTGCGCGTCACGCCGCTGGCAACCATCCGCACGTCGCAGAGGACGGGCGCCCCGGCCCGCAGGGCCTCGCGGGCGCGGGCCACCACACCGGGCGTGTGACCGAGGTCGCGGACGAGGTCGACCATGCCGCAGGCGTGGATCATCCGGACCGCGACCCGGCTGACGTCGGCGGGCAGACCCGAGAGGTCGGCCTCCGCGCGGATGGTGGCGAAGGACTGGCGGTAGATCGCCGCGCCGTCCTTCTCGTAGTCGTACGTGGTCACGGCGGGGAGCTTACCGACCGCCACCCGCGGGCACGCCCCGCCCTCCCGCCGTGCTCCCGGGGCAGAGGCCGTTTGCCGTGCGCCGCGCGGTGAAACCCGGCAGGCACCGAGGCGAGGGGCGCTGCTCGGTGCCCCGGCCGACCGCCGAAGAGGAGCGCCACCATGACCACCACCGTCAACGACCTTCTCCGCACCTACCCGGCCGACCTGGGCGGGGTGGACCGGGACGCCATGGCCACGTGCATCGAGGAGTGCCTCGCCTGCGCACAGACGTGTACCGCGTGCGCCGACGCCTGCCTGTCGGAGAGCACGGTCGCCGAGCTGACCAAGTGCATCCGCACCGACCTGGACTGCGCCGACGTCTGCAACGCCACGGCCTCCGTCCTGTCCCGGCACACGGGCTACGACGCCAACATCACGCGGTCCGTCCTCCAGGCCTGCGTGACCGTGTGCAGGGCGTGCGGCGACGAGTGCGCCCGCCACGCCGGCATGCACGAGCACTGCCGGGTCTGCGCCGAGGCGTGCCGAAGCTGCGAGCAGGCGTGCGACGAACTGCTCGCCCACCTGGGCTGAGCGGGCTCGGACCGCGTCACCACGCCTCCGAGTCCCGCTCGCCGCCCCGCCCGCCGCCGTTCGGCGAGGGCGTCTGCCGGCCGCCGGTTCCGCGGGCCCCCGAGCGCAGCCGCATCGCGATCAGCGGGAGCACGAGAACGGAGATCATCGAGGCGCCGACCAGCGAGGCCGCCTGGTCGGTGTCGAGGAGTTCCTGATCGACACCGATGGTGGTGATGGCGACGACCAGCGGCAGGCACGTCGAGGCGAACAGCGCCAGCGCCACCCGGTCCGTACGGCCGAGATCCCTGGGCGCGAGCGCGTACACGGGGACACCGCGGACCAGAAGGACGAGCAGGAGGAAGCCCGGCACCAGCAGCAGGGCGCCCGGTTCGTGCAGCAGCGCCGCCAGGTCGAACTCGATGCCCGTGACCACGTAGAAGAGGGGCACGAGGAAGCCGAAGCCCATGGCCTCCACCTTGCCCAGGACCACCTCGCTGCTGGCGGGCGCGGCCCGGTGCAGCACGAGACGGGTCAGGACGCCCGCGGCGAACGCGCCCAGCAGGACGTCGAGGCCGAAGACCTCGGCCAGGCCCAGCATGCACGCGAGCAGCAGCATCACGAACCGGACCGCGAACTGGCCGCTGCTGTGCAGGGTCCGCTCGGTCAGCCGCGCGAACCACGGCGGCCGCGGGCGCAGCGCCCAGCACACGGCGGCGGCGGTGATCGCCCCGAACGCGGCCAGCAGCGCCGCCGACTCGGCCGGCCTGCGCCCGCTGAGCAGCAGCGCCACGGCGACCACGGGCCCGAACTCGCCGACCGCGCCGAACGCCGACATGACCGCCCCGAACCGGCCGCGCTGTTCGCCGCTGTCCCGCAGCATCGGCAGTACGGTGCCCAGCGCGGTGCTGGTCAGCGCGGTACCGATGACGAACGCCTCGAAGACGTCCCCGCGGCTGATCGCCAGGGCCAGCGCGATGCCGGCGGCGAGGGAGACCAGCCAGGACCACAGGGAGCGGCGCAGCGTGTCGCCCCGGACGGCGGCGAAGTCGATCTCGTACCCGGCCAGGAAGATCAGCATGGACAGGCCGAGGTCGGCGAGCGTGTCGACGACGTCGTCGGGGTGGGCCCAGCCGAGCACGTCCGGGCCGATCAGGATGCCCAGGCCGATCTCGAAGATGACCAGGGGGATGCGGATCCGCCGCCCCGTCGCGTGGACGAGGAGAGGCGCCAGCACGGCGGCGGCCATGATCAGGACGAGGGTCCCCGGGTGCGTCATGAGGCGGGACCGCGGCGCACGTCCGCCCGCACCGCGGCCCGCGGCTCCGTGGTCCGAGACATCGACGCTCCCTCGCAGACGGTGGACCGGGACCAGGACCGGGACCGGGACCGGGACCAGGACCGGGACCAGGACCGCGACCTGGACCGCGACCTGGACCTGGACCTGCACCTGGACCCGGGCCGACAGCGCACGGCCAGTGCCACTGTCGCCCGCCGAGGAGACCCGGACTACCGGGCGTACGCCGTAGGAGGGACCGCGTGAATCCACCTTTTGCGCCCCAAATCTACCCGTAAGAGAATTGGGAGGCGTTGCACTTGGAGGTGCGCCATGTCCGCTCCCGGCCCGGCCCTCACCCGACGAGGCACGACCGCGGCAGAACGAGGACCCGATCCGGTCCGGATCACGCTGTCGGTCAACGGCACCGAGCACGGCCTCGACATCGAACCACGCGTCAGCCTTCTGGACGCGTTGCGGGAGGACCTGGACCTGACCGGCGCCAAGAAGGGCTGTGACCAGGGCACCTGCGGAGCCTGCACCGTGTGGGTCGACGGGCGGCGGGCGCTCGCCTGTCTCACCCTGGCGGTGACCTGCGAGGGCCGCGAGGTCACGACGATCGAGGGACTCTCCCCGGGCCAGGGTCCGGGTGACGAACTGCACCCCGTGCAAAGGGCCTTCGTCGAGCAGGACGCCTTCCAGTGCGGCTACTGCACGCCCGGCCAGATCATGTCCGCGGTGGCACTGATCGAGGAAGGACACGCGGGCGACGACACCGAGATCAAGGAGTGGATGAGCGGCAACATCTGCCGCTGCGCCGCCTATCCCAACATCCGCGCCGCGATCCGCGCCGTCCGCGACCAGAGCCAGAGCCACAGCCAGAGCCAGAGCCAGAGCCAGAGCTAGGAGACTCCTCGTGCGGCCCATCGCCTACCTCCGCGCGACCGACGCGGCGAACGCCGTCGAGGCCGTCAGCACGGACCCCACCAGCGACTTCCTCGCCGGCGGTACCACCGAGGTCGACCTGCTCCGTCAGGAAGTGCTGAACCCGCGCCGGCTGGTCGACATCAACGACCTGCCGCTGACCGGCATCGACGTCACCCCCGAAGGCGGCCTGCGCATCGGCGCACTGGCCCGGATGAGCGACGTCGCCGCCGACCCCGTCGTACGCGAGCGCTTCCCGATGATGGCCGAGGCGCTGGAGTCGGGAGCGTCCCCGCAGTTGCGCAACATGGCGTCCATGGGCGGCAATCTGCTGCAACGCGTGCGCTGTTCGTACTTCCGCGATGCCGAGTCCCCGTGCAACAAGCGGGAACCAGGCACCGGCTGCTCGGCGATCGACGGGTTCAGCCGCACCCACGCCGTGCTCGGCACCAGCGAACACTGCATCGCCACCCACCCCTCGGACCTGGCCGTGGCCGTGGTGGCACTGGACGCCCGGGTGCACACCCTGGGACCGAAGGGTGAACGGACCCACGCCGCCGACGACTTCTTCCTCCTCCCCGGTCACTCCCCGCACCGTGAACACCCCATGGAGCACGGAGAGTTGATCACCGGGATCGAGGTGCCGGCCACACCGGTGGCACGCCAGTCCCTCTACCTCAAGGTCCGCGACCGCGCGTCGTACGAGTTCGCGCTGGTCTCGGTGGCGGTCGCGCTGTCCATGGTGGACGGCACGATCGCGGACGTGCGCATGGCCCTCGGCGGCGTCGCCACCAAACCCTGGCGGGCCCGCCGGGCCGAGGACTTCCTCGTCGGAGCGGCCACCGCACCCGACAACTTCGCCATGGCCGCACGCGTGGAGATGGCCGACGCCCGGCCCACCTCCATGAACGCCTTCAAGGTCGAACTCGCCCAGCGCGCGATCGTCCGCGCCCTGCGCACGCTCAGCGAGAAGACGGGAACCGGGCAGGCTCCCGGGCCCGGGACCGGGAGCCCGTCATGACCGCGACCATCCCGCCCGCGACGGGACAGCCCCTCGACCGCGTCGACGGCCACGCCAAGGTCGCCGGACACGCCCGGTACTCCGCCGAGATTCCCATCCCGGACATGGCGTACGCGTACGTCGTCGGCTCCCGCATCGCCGCCGGACGCGTCACCGGCATCGACGCCGGTGCCGCACAGGCCGAGGAGGGCGTACTGGCCGTCCTCACCCATCAGACGCTGCCGAGAATCGCCGAACAGCCCCCGCTCATCCCCTCGCTCGGCGGCACGGCGGCCCCCGGACAGACCTTCTTCCCCATGCAGGACGACACCGTGCACTACGCGGGCCAGCAGATCGCGCTGGTCGTCGCCGACACCTGGGAGCGGGCCCAGCACGCGGGGCGGCTGCTGCGCGTGACCTACGAGGAGACTCCTCCCGTCACCACCCTCGACCAGGGCCGCGACCTGGCCTACGAACCGGAGCGGATCTTCGGGGGCTGGCTGCCGGGCCGCATCGAACGCGGGGACGTGGACGCCGGGCTGCGGGAGGCCGACGTCACGGTGGACGGCACGTACACCTACGCGGCCAACCACCACAACCCGCTCGAGGCGTCCTGCACCACGGCCCAGTGGGACGGCGACGACCTGCTGCTGTACGACGCCACCCAGGGCGTCAATGCCACGCAGATGACCGTCTCCCGGCTGCTCGGCATTCCGATGTCGCGGATCCGGGTCCTCGGCCACTTCGTCGGCGGCAGCTTCGGATCGAAGGCGATGATCCACGCCCACCCGGCCCTCGCCGCGATGGCGGCACGCGCGGTCGGCAGGCCGGTCAAGCTCTTCCTCACCCGCGAGCAGATGTTCACCTCGGTCGGTCACCGCGAGGAACAGGAGCAGCACCTGACGCTCGGTGCGACCCGCGAGGGCAGGCTGACCGCCATCCGGCACCTCAAGCTCTCCCCGACCTCGCACTTCGACGACTGGGCGGAACCGTCCATCGGCACGTCCTCGCAGATCTACGCCTGCCCCCACTACGAGGGCGCGTACCGGCTGTTCCGCGCCAACACCATGACCCCCACCTTCATGCGCGCGCCGGGCGAGGCCAGCGGCATGCACGCGCTCGAGTGCTCACTGGACGAACTCGCGCACGAACTCGGCCTGGACCCGATCGAGCTGAGGCTGCGCAACCACACCGACGTCGACGCCATGACGGGACATCCCTGGTCCAGCAGCGGCCTGCGGGAGTGCTACGAGCGCGGTGCCGGCCGCTTCGGCTGGGCCGGCCGCGACCCCCGCCCGGGCACCCGCAGAGAGGGCGACTGGCTGATCGGCACCGGCATGGCCACCGCCAGTTACCCGGTCGCCCCGCTCGCCAACCCGCAGCGGGCCCGCGCGCGTCTCTACGCCGACGGCACGGCGGTCGTCCAGGCCGCCACCCCCGACTTCGGCACCGGTGTCGCCACGGTCATGGCCCAGGTCGCGGCCGACGGCCTGGGAATCGGCGTGGACCGGTGCCGCTTCGAGAACGGTGACACCGACCTGCCCAGCATCGCCGCCGCGGTCGGCTCGGCCGGCGCCGGCATGATCAGCGCGGCCGTGCACAGCGCCGCCACGGCTCTGCGCCGGCAACTCGTGAACAGCGCCGTCGCCGACCCCGGCTCGCCCCTGTACGGCGCGGACCCGATCCGCGTGGTCGTGCGGGACGGCGTCATGATCGCCGAGGACGCGTCCGAGTCGTACAGCGACCTTCTGCGGCGCACCCTGCGGCCGGACGCCGAGGCCGTGGGGCAGTGGAATCCGCCCGCCCACGACATTCCCTACGGGATGATGACCTTCGGTGCCCAGTTCGCCGAGGTCGCCGTCGACGCGGACCTGGGCGTCGTGCGGGTGCGGCGGCTGACCGGGGCCTTCGCGCCCGGCCGGGTCCTCAACGCCAAGACGGCGCGCAGCCAGCTCATGGGCGGCATGCTCTGGGGCCTCGGCCAGGCCCTGCTGGAAGCCAACCACACGCACCCCGACACGGGACGCTGGTCCAACACGAGCCTCGGCGAGTACCTCGTGCCCGTCAACGCGGACGCACCCGACGTCGACGTCGAACTCATCGAGGTCGAGGACGAAGTCGTCAACCCCCTCGGCGTCAAGGGTGTCGGCGAGATCGGCCAGGTCGGCGTCTCCGCCGCCATCGCCAACGCGGTGCACCACGCCACCGGCCGGCGGATCCGCACACTGCCGATCACGATCGAGGACCTGATCTGAGCCCACGCGCTCCCGCTCAGGAGCGGGGCGAGGAGGTGCCGGTGCCCCTGCCGACCTGGGAGCGGTGGGCACGGATCTCCTCGTGGTGGTCCGCGGCCCAGCCGATCAGCCGCATGGCGATCTCGTGCAGGCCGCGGCCGAGCGGGGAGAGGGCGTACTCCACCCGCGGCGGAACCTCCGCGTAGGCGGTGCGCGTGATCAGGCCGTCCTCCGCGAGCTGGCGCAGCGTGTGCGTGAGCATGCGCTGGGAGATGCCGGGGATCTGGCGCTGCAGGTCGGTGTAGCGCACCGGGCCGTTCTCCAGGACGGCGATGATCAGCATGCTCCACTTGTCGCCGACCCTGTCCAGCACCTGCCGGATGAAGGCCATGCTGTCGGCGGGGATGCTCGCACACGGCCCGATCGCGGCCGCCATCTCCGTATCGGTGCTGTCCGGCATGGCACCCATTCCTCTCCGTCGCGCACACCTGTGTGCCTTTTGTAACGCCTTCCATACTGTCGCATCATGGCGCTACGAACAAAGAGTAGGAATTGGAGGTAGGGCCATGAAAGTAGAGATCTGGGCCGAGGTCACCTGCCCCTGGTGCGGGCTCGGCAGCCACCGTGTGGCCCGGGCCGTGGAGCGGTTCGAGCACAGCGACGAGGTCGAGGTCGTCCACCACCCCTTCCCGCTGGGCGACAGCCTCCCCACCGACCGCACGATCAGCGTCCGCGAGCTCCTGCTGCGCAAGTACGGCATGAGCGGCGCGCGGGCGGAGACGGCGACCCGGCAGATCGAGACGCAGGCCGCCGCCGAGGGACTGAGCCCCTACCGGGTGCTGGACAACGTCGTCGGCAACACCGACCTGGCACACGAGTTCCTGGCCCACGCCTCCGCGCAGGGCAGGAACCGCGAAGCCTGGGACACGGTCTTCCGCACCTACTTCGGCAAGGCGGAGCCCGTCTTCACCCTGGACGACCTGCTCCGCCTCCCCGACGAGCTGGGCCTGGACCATGACCTGACGCGCCAGGCCCTCACCGAGCGCCGCTACCGCCCCCAGGTCCAGGCGGACGCCCGCCGCGCCCGGCGCCTGGGCGCCACCGGCGCCCCGTTCACCGTCGTCGACGGCCGCTACGGCGTCCCCGGCGCCCAGAGCAGCGACGCCCTGCTCGACCTGCTCCGCACCGCCTGGGACGAATCCCACCCGCTCACCCTCACCCCCGCGGGCGCCGCCCCGAGCTGCGGCCCCGCCGGCTCCTAACGATCACCTTCTCCCTCCGAATCTCTTCGAAAGGCACAATCGCCATGTCGTACCTGCTGCACATCGACTCCTCCGCGCGCGGCGAGGCCTCCGTATCCCGCCAGGTCGCCCAGTCCTTCCGCGACCAGTGGCAGGGTCCGGTCGTCCACCGCGACCTCGCCGCCGCACCGGTGCCGCACCTGACGGCGGCGGGCGTCACGGCCCGCGACATCGACCCGGCCCGGCACACCCCCGAGCAGGCCAAGGCCCAGGCACTCCAGGACGAGCTGATCGAGGAGTTCCTCGGCGCCGGCGCCTACCTGTTCACGGTGCCGATGTACAACCTGTCCATGCCCTCGGCCTTCAAGGCGTGGCTGGACCAAATCCTCGTCACGGACCGCACCTTCACCCACGCCGGCCCCTCCCCGGCCGCGGGCCGCCCCGCCCTGCTGATATCCGCCCGTGGCGGCAGCTACGGCCCCGGCGCCCCCAGGGAGGGCTTCGACTACCTGGTGCCCACGCTGGAAGCCGTCCTGGGCCACGAAGACCTCCTCGGCCTGGACGTCACCACCGTGACTCCCGAACTGACCATGGCCCCCCACGCCCCGGCCCTCGCCGCCCTCCTCCCCCTCCACGAGGCGTCCATGACGTCCGCCCACACCCACGCCCGCACCCTCGCCACGACCTTCGGCGCCCCACGGGCCGCCTGACCCCCAACTGCCCCGGCCTACCGCAGGTCGGGGCAGTCTCGTGCATCCACCGACCGCTACCGCTGGGAGGAAGTGCTGGAGCTGCTGGCTCCCCAGCTGCCCGCAGGGCGCTGATCAGTGATGCCGTGATGACCTCGCCGCCCGACGGCCCTCCCCGGCACGGAAAACGGAAAAGGGCGAGGCCCGAAGACCCCGCCCACGATCACCGAAACCCGGCTCAGGGCCACACCAGGCAATACGGCTGATGCCCCGCCTCATGCAGCCGATGCGAGAAGTCCTGCCACTCGTGCAGCAGCTGGTACACGTTGAACGCGTCGCGCGGGCCGCCCCGGTCCGGGACCGTCGACCAGATGAAGGCGGCCGCGCCGACCGCTTCCTCGCCGATGCCGCGCAGGGGGTCGACGACGGTCATCGGGAGTTTCACGACGGCGTAGTCGGGGTGCAGGACGACCAGTTCCAGCGGGGGGACCTTGTACAGGGGGACGCCCTCGATGCCGGTGAGGACCATGGCGGCCATGGTCTCCGGCTTGATCTTGGTGAACATGCCGTTCATCCCGAGCTCGTCTCCGCCGAGTTCTTCGGGGCGCATCGAGATCGGGACGCGGGCCGCGGTCGCGCCGTCGGGCGCGCCGAAGTACTTGTAGGTCACCCCCACCCGACCACCATTCCTGCTCCCCGCCCCCAGCTGGTCGGCCCGCCTCCCGAGCCCGTCGGGCTCGCTCGGTGTGCCGTGTGCCTGACGTGCTTCGGACGCTTCCTCCGCCTCGCGTCGGTGCCTTCCCCGCCGGGCACGTCGAGGACCCAGGTCGTCGGTCCCCTCGCCCAGTCCGCCACCGCGATGCATATCTCCACCCGACTGCTTTTCTAGGACGCGTGGCCCCCGCCGCGCAACCCGATCATCGTGTCAGTGACCTCCCCCACGTCCGCTCGGCGAAACGTGCGGTGAAACATATGTCCGCAGGACGCCGGCAGCCGCTCTCCACGCCGCCCTGGTGAGCTGTGTGGACGGGCTCCAGTCTGGCAGACGGTACGGCGATCGGGGCGGTTGTCTACCCTGAGGAGGTCACCCTGGGCAACCAGAGGTCGGGCGCGGGCCGAGCAGGGCCCGAGCGGAGTCCGAGCAGAGTCCGATACGTCGGAGAAGGTCAAGAAGGTCGGAGAAGTCGCAGGTCATGAGCGAACTGGCATATCCATACGAAGCACCGGCCTCGCAGGCTCTGTTCGACCGTGCGGCGGCCGTCACACCCGGCGGTGTGAACTCGCCGGTGCGGGCCTTCCGCGCCGTCGGCGGCACGCCCCGGTTCATGGTGTCCGGCACGGGGCCGTATCTGACCGACGCCGACGGGCGGGAGTACGTCGACCTGGTCTGCTCCTGGGGGCCGATGATCCTCGGGCACTCCCACCCCGAGGTGATCGCCGCCGTGCAGGACGCGGTCGCGCGCGGGACGTCGTTCGGTACGCCCGCCGAAGGTGAGGTCGCCCTCGCGGAGGCGATGGTCGAGCGGGTCGCCCCGCTGGAGCAGGTGCGGCTCGTGTCCAGCGGGACCGAGGCCACCATGTCCGCCATCCGGCTCGCCCGCGGCTTCACGCGGCGCACCAAGGTGATCAAGTTCGCCGGGTGCTACCACGGCCACGTCGACTCGCTGCTGGCCGCCGCCGGCTCCGGCGTCGCCACCTTCGCGCTCCCCGACACCCCGGGCGTCACCGGCGCCCAGGCGAGCGACACGATCGTGCTGCCGTACAACGACCTGGAGGCCGTACACGCCGCCTTCGCCGCCCACCCCGACGAGATCGCCTGCGTGATCACGGAGGCGTCCCCCGGCAACATGGGCGTCGTACCGCCGCTGCCCGGCTACAACCAGGGGCTCAAGGACGCCTGCGCGGCGAACGGCGCGCTGTTCGTGTCCGACGAGGTGATGACCGGATTCCGGACCAGTCGCGCCGGGTGGTACGGGGTGGAAGGCGTCGTTCCCGACCTGATGACCTTCGGGAAGGTCATGGGCGGCGGGTTCCCCGCGGCCGCGTTCGGCGGGCGGGCCGACGTCATGGCCCACCTCGCCCCCGCCGGGCCCGTCTACCAGGCCGGCACCCTCTCCGGGAACCCGGTCGCCACCGCCGCCGGCCTCGCCCAGCTGCGGCTCCTCGACGACGCGGCGTACGACAAGGTCAACGCCGTGTCGGCGCGGATCCAGTCGCTCGTCACCGAGGCGCTCACCAAGGAGGGCGTCGCGCACACGGTGCAGAACGCCTCCAACATGTTCTCCGTCTTCTTCACCGACCGGCCGGTCGTCAACTACGAGGACGCCAGGGCGCAGGAGTCCTTCCGGTTCACCGCCTTCTTCCACTCGCTGCTCGCGAACGGCGTCTATCTGCCGCCTTCCTCCTTCGAGTCCTGGTTCGTGTCCACCGCCCACGACGAGCGGGCCGTCCAGCGCATCGCCGACGCCCTCCCGGCGGCGGCCCGCGCGGCCGCGGAGGCGACGGCATGAGCAACGACAGCCACGACAGCAACGCAGAGCTGACCGTCGTCCATGTCATGCGGCACGGCGAGGTCGAGAACCCCACCGGCGTCCTCTACGGCCGGCTGCCCGGCTACCACCTCTCCGAGCTGGGCCGGCGCATGGCCGACCGGGTCGCCGAGCACCTCGCGCCCCGCGACGTGACGTACGTCGTGGCCTCCCCGCTGGAGCGGGCGCAGGAGACGGCGACGCCGATCGCCAAGACGCACGGGCTCGACCTCGACACCGACGAGCGGCTCCTGGAGGCCGAGAACGTCTTCCAGGGCAAGACCTTCGGCATCGGCGACGGCGCGCTGCGCCGGCCCGCCAACTGGAAGCACGTGGTCAACCCGTTCAAGCCGTCCTGGGGCGAGCCGTACGTCGACCAGGTCGTGCGGATGAAGGGTGCGCTGGACGCGGCCCGGGACCGGGCCCGCGGGCACGAGGCCGTGGTCGTCAGTCACCAGCTGCCGATCTGGATCCTGCGGTCCTATGTCGAGCGGCGGCGGCTGTGGCACGACCCGCGCAAGCGGCAGTGCACGCTGGCCTCCCTGACGACGTTCACGTACCGGGGCGACCGGATCGTCTCCGTCGGCTACACCGAGCCCGCCCGCGACCTCGTCCCGGCCCACCTCCTCGCGGGGGCCAGGCCCGTGAAGGGGCAGGGGAAGGCCTACGGGGCCTGACGGACGGCGCACGGCCTGACCGGCGTCGTACGGCCTGACGGGCGGCGCACGCCTGACGGTCGTACGGCCTGACGGTCGTACGGCCCGGTGGGCCGTGACACCTGTTACCGAATCCGCACAGATTTCCGGAACCCGCTCGTTCGTCGCGTCCTCTCACCTAGTGACCACCAAGGACGCGACGAACGAGGTTGCGATGCGCACTTCCAACCGCACTCTCACCCGCAGGGGGATACTCGGACTCGGCGCGGGGGCCGCGGCCGCCGCCGGGCTCGCGGGCTGCGGCTCCGGCTCCCACACGTCGGGGGACGGCTCGCACCAGACCGGCGATTCCGCGAAGCCCTCGCCCTCCGGCAGCAGCAAGGCACCCGCGAAGCCCATCGGCGACGGCTCCACGTCGTACACCGGCAAGCAGCCGCACCAGCCGGACGCGCCCGTGCCGCTCGAGCCCGGCCAGACCCCGCCGCAGTTCGTCGTCTTCTCCTGGGACGGAGCGGGCGAGGTCGGCAACGGGCTCTTCCCGCGCTTCCTGGACCTCGCCCAGGAGCACGACGCGCACATGACCTTCTTCCTCTCGGGCCTGTATCTGCTGCCCGAGTCGAAGAAGCGCCTCTACGACCCGCCGAACAACCCGCGCGGCGCCTCCGACATCGGCTACCTCACCGACGAGCACATCAAGGCGACGCTCACCAACGTCCGCCGGGCCTGGCTGGACGGCCATGAGATCGGCACCCACTTCAACGGCCACTTCTGCGGGGGCGGCGGCAGCGTCGGCAACTGGACGTCCGCGCAGTGGCGCAGCGAGATCGACCAGGCGAAGTCCTTCGTGAAGGAGTGGCGGACCAACAGCGGCTGGACCGACCTGCCGTCCCTGCCCTTCGACTACGACAAGGAACTCGTCGGCGGCCGCACGCCCTGTCTGCTCGGCCAGGACAAGCTGCTGCCCACCGCCCGCGAGCTGGGCTGGCGCTACGACGCCTCCTCGCCCGGCGGCCGGCAGGTGTGGCCGGCGAAGAAGGACGGGATCTGGGACCTGCCGTTGCAGCAGATACCCTTCCCCGGCCACTCCTTCGAGGTCCTCTCGATGGACTACAACATCCTCGCCAACCAGTCGGTCAACTCGACCAACGCCCCCGCGCACAACTACCCGGGCTGGCGCGAACAGGCCACGAAATCGTACATATCCGGCTTCAAGCGGGCGTACGAGTCGAACCGGGCGCCCTTCTTCATCGGCAACCACTTCGAGGAGTGGAACGGCGGCATCTACATGGACGCCGTGGAGAGCGCCCTCAAGCACATCGCGCGGGAGAAGGAGAGGGGCGGGGACATCCGGCTCGTCTCCTTCCGCCAGTTCACCGACTGGCTGGACGTGCAGAAGCCGGAGGTGCTCGACAAGCTCCGCACCGTCGAGGTCGGGCAGCAGCCCACCGGCGGCTGGAACGCGTTCCTCAAGGACTCGCCGGCCACCTCGGGAGCGCCCTCGAACGCCGCCTGAAATGCGGGTTTCCGCCCGTGAGGGGGGTGCGCAAGATCCCCGGAACGGACATGCGAAACTTTTCACATGAGTGCCGCCAGCCGCGCCCCCCTGCGCTCGAACCGCTCGAACCGCCCGAACCGCACGCTCCGCGTCGGCATCGCCGCCCGCGCCCGTCGCCGGGCCGCCCTGACCACCGGCGCCGCCGCGGTCGTGCTGCTCGCCACCGCCTGCGGCTCCGGCGGCACCTCGGGGGGCGGCGGCGACACCGGCTTCGTCACCGGCGCGGACGGCATCTCCACCGTCGACAAGGGTGAGCGGGCCGACGCCCCCGACCTGTCCGGCAAGACGGTCGACGGAGGGCAGCTCGACGTCGACGACTACAAGGGCAAGGTCGTCGTCCTCAACGTGTGGGGCTCCTGGTGCCCGCCCTGCCGCGCCGAGGCCAAGAACTTCGAGACGGTCTACCAGGACGTCAAGGACCAGGGCGTCCAGTTCGTCGGCATCAACACCCGCGACACGTCCACCGGACCGGCCCGCGCCTTCGAGAAGGAGTTCGGGGTCAGCTACCCGAGCCTGTACGACCCGACCGGCAAGCTGATGCTCCGCTTCGCGAAGGGCACCCTCAACCCGCAGGCCATCCCCTCCACGCTCATCATCGACCGGGACGGGAAGGTCGCCGCGCGCACCCTCCAGGCGCTCAGCGAGGAGAAGCTGCGCAAGATGCTCGCGCCGCACCTCGACGCCGGGTCGGGCAAGACGGACGGCTCGGGGAAGTGACGTGTCCGCAGTGACCACGCTCGCCGCCGAGGGCTACAACGGCACGGTGCTGAACGGCGCCCTGCTGGTGGCCCTCCCCATCGCGCTGCTCGGCGGCCTCGTCTCCTTCTTCTCGCCCTGCGTCCTGCCGCTCGTCCCCGGCTACCTCTCCTACGTGACCGGTGTCACCGGCACGGACCTGGGCGAGGCCCGGCGCGGCCGGATGGTCGCCGGCGCCTCCCTCTTCGTCCTCGGCTTCACCGCCGTGTTCGTCTCCAGCGGGGCCCTCTTCGGCTACTTCGGCTCCACGCTCCAGGAGGAACGGGGCACCCTGACCAAGGTGCTCGGCGTGCTCATGATCCTCATGGGCGTCTTCTTCGTCGGCCTCATGCCCTGGTTCACCCAGCGCGAGTTCCGCTTCCACAAGCGCCCCGTGACCGGCCTGGTCGGCGCGCCCCTGCTGGGCGCGCTGTTCGGCATCGGCTGGACGCCCTGCATCGGCCCGACCCTCGCGTCCGTCCTCGCGCTCTCCGCCGACCAGGGCACCGCGGGCCGCGGCGCCATACTGACCGTCGCGTACTGCGTCGGCCTCGGCGTGCCCTTCGTCCTCGCCGCGGTCGCCTTCCGCAAGGCGCTCGGCGCCTTCGGCTGGATCAAGCGCCACTATGTCTGGGTGATGCGGGTCGGCGGCGTCATGATGATCGCGACCGGCCTGCTCCTGCTGACCGGCGCGTGGGACAGCATCGTGCAGGACATGCAGACCTGGTCCAACGGCTTCACTGTAGGGATCTGACCGATGAGCAACACCACCACGGGCAAGACCCCGACGACCGACGAGGACCAGGACCTCGGCGCCGCCGGCTCCCAGCTCTCCACCGCCCCCAAGGAGGAGGCACCCAACCTCCCCTCCCTCGGCGTCATCGGCTGGGCCCGCTGGTTCTGGCGGCAGCTCACCTCGATGCGGGTCGCGCTGCTGCTGCTCCTGCTGCTGTCGCTGGGCGCGATCCCCGGCTCGCTGATCCCGCAGGACGGCGTCGACGCCGTGAAGGTCGAGGACTTCCGTCAGAAGCACGACGTCCTCGGGCCGCTCTACGACAAGCTCGGCCTCTTCCACGTCTACAGCTCGGTGTGGTTCTCCGCGATCTACATCCTGCTGTTCGCCTCCCTCATCGGCTGCATCGTCCCGCGCACCTGGCAGTTCGTCGGCCAGCTGCGCGGCCGCCCGCCCGGCGCCCCCCGGCGCCTGAACCGGCTGCCCGCCTACACCACCTGGCGCACCGGCGCCGAGCCCGAGCAGGTCCGCGAGGACGCGCTCGCCCTGCTGAAGAAGCGCCGCTTTCGCGCCCACACCGTCGGCGACGCCGTCGCCGCCGAGAAGGGCTACGTCCGCGAGGCCGGCAACCTGGCCTTCCACGTCGCGCTGATCGTCATGCTGATCGCGTTCGCCTGGGGCCAGCTGTTCAAGTACGAGGGCAACAAGCTGATCCTGGAGGGCGACGGCTTCTCCAACACCCTCACCCAGTACGACGACTTCAAGTCCGGCAACCTCTTCGACCCGGACCACGACCTGGCCCCCTTCAGCTTCGGCCTGAAGGACTTCCACGGCACCTACGAGGCGACCGGCCCCAACCGCGGCACCCCGCGCATCTACGAGGCCAAGGTCAACTACAGCGAGGGCGCCTACGGCGAGGACCGCACGACCACCATCAAGGTCAACGAGCCGCTGGAGATCGACGGCTCGAAGGTCTACCTGGTCAGCCACGGCTACGCGCCCATCCTCACCATCAAGGACGCCAAGGGCGACGTCGTCATGGACCGCGAGGCGACCGCCCTGCTGCCGCTGGACTCCAACGTCACCTCGTCCGGCGCCGTCATGGTCCGCGACGGCTACCGCAACGCCAAGGGGGACAAGGAGCAGCTCGGCTTCAACGCCTTCTTCCTGCCGACGTACGGCGGTCAGGGCAGCACGATGCTGTCGACCTTCCCCGCGCTGACGAACCCGATGCTGGCGCTCTCCGCCTACCACGGCGACCTCGGCGTCGACGCGGGCTTCGCGAAGAGCATCTACCAGCTCGACAAGACCAACCTGAAGGAGTTCAAGGACTCCGACGGCAAGCTGTTCAAGAAGCAGCTCAAGGTCGGCGAGACCATGACCCTCCCGGACGGCGCCGGCACGGTCACCTTCAACGGCGTCCAGGAGTGGGCGGGCTTCCAGGTCACCCAGCAGCCCGCCAGCGGCTGGGCGCTCGGCGGCGCCGTCGTCGCCATCCTGGGCCTCGCCGGCTCCCTGTTCATCCAGCGCCGCCGGGTCTGGGTGCGCGCGGTCGAGGGCGCCGACGGCGTCACGGTCGTCGAGATGGCCGGCCTCGGCCGCAGCGAGTCCGCGAAGGTCCCCGAGGAACTGGGCGACCTCGCCGGAATCCTGTACGAGCGGGCACCGGACGCGCCCGAGGACGCCGCGCCCGAGAGCGACGCGGCCGAGAACGACGACGACACCCCCGATTCCCCCGACACTCACGTCGTATCTGCCGAAGGGGCTGAGAAATGACTCTCGCCGCCGCAACCGAGCTGGCCGCCGCGACCAACGAGAACCTCGCGAACGTCAGCAACACGCTGATCTACTCCGCGATGGCCGTCTACACACTGGCGTTCTTCGCCTACATCGCCGAGTGGCTCTTCGGCAGCCGCAGCAAGGTCGGCCGTACCGCGGCCGCCCTGACCGCCCAGGCCGACGCGAAGGCGAAGGCCGGTCCGGCCGTCACCGTGAACAAGGCCGGCGGCACCGCCGTACTGGAGCGGCCCAAGGTCGTCGTCCGCTCGGCGACCGGCAGCCGTGACGTACCCGACGGGCCCGGCGCGCACGGCGGCACCGTGCAGGGCGACCTGTACGGGCGGATCGCCATCTCGCTCACCGTCCTCGCGTTCGCCGTCGAGGCGGGCGGCGTGCTCACCCGCGCCCTGTCCGTGAAGCGGGCGCCGTGGGGCAACATGTACGAGTTCAACATCACGTTCACGACGGTCGCCGTCGGCGTGTACCTCGTCCTGCTCGCCCTGAAGAAGAACGTCCGCTGGCTCGGCCTGCCCCTGATCATCACGGTCCTGCTGGACCTCGGTCTCGCCGTCACGGTCCTCTACACCGCCAGCGACCAGCTCGTCCCGGCGCTGCACTCGTACTGGCTGTACATCCACGTCTCCACGGCGATCTTCTGCGGCGCGGTCTTCTACGTCGGCGCGATGGCCGCGATCCTGTACCTGTTCAAGGACTCCTACGAGAACAAGCTGGCCACCGGCGGTACGCCCGGCCGCTTCGCCAACTCCGTCCTGGACCGGCTGCCGGCCGCCGCCTCCCTCGACAAGTTCGCCTACCGCGTCAACGCGGCCGTCTTCCCGCTGTGGACGTTCACGATCATCGCGGGCGCCATCTGGGCGGGCGACGCCTGGGGCCGCTACTGGGGCTGGGACCCGAAGGAGACCTGGTCCTTCATCACCTGGGTCGCCTACGCCGGCTACCTGCACGCCCGCGCCACCGCCGGCTGGAAGGGCCGCAAGGCCGCCTACCTGGCCCTGGTCGCCTTCGGCTGCTGGCTGTTCAACTACTACGGCGTCAACATCTTCGTCTCCGGCAAGCACTCCTACGCGGACGTGGGCCTGGGCGCCCTCCAGTCGGTCGGTTTCTGAACCGGGCACCTCACCGGGCCGGTTCCCGTGGTCCACGTCACGGGAACCGGCCTTCGCGGGTCCCGGTCGGCCCGCCGCCTACCGGCCGGCCGGAATGAGCCCCAGGTGGGGTTCCACGCCGGTCAGTTCGCAGGAGGCGGCCCACAGGCGGGCGGCCACGGCGGCGTCCGCCATGTGGGCCGGGACGGGCTCGGAGCGCGGTGCGCCGCGCAGGCCGAAGACCCTCGGCCCCCACAACTGTCCTCCCCGTACGCCCGGGTCCAGGACCGCCCGGACGACGGGCCACGCCCCGGCCTCCTTGCCCTGCACCATCAGCGCGGCGGGCAGAGCGCGCAGCCGCTCTCCGGCCGTCGTCGTGTGGAGCGGCGGCCGGGAGGGGGTGAGGGAGTCCAGGGCGCCGCCGGGATGGGCCACCACGCTCGACACGGTGCTCCCGGCGGCACGCAGACGCCGGTCGAGTTCGAAGCCGAAGGTCATCTGCGCGAGCTTGGAGCGGCCGTAGGTGCGCCCCGGCCGGTAGTCCCCGGCGGACTCCAGATCGTCCAGGTCCAGCCGCTCGGACCGGGCCGCGAAGCTCCCCACGGTCACGACGCGGGCGGCCGGCGCGGCGGACAGCAACGGGGCCAGCCACCGGGTCAGCGCGAAGTGGCCGAGGTGGTTGGTCCCGAACATCAGCTCGTGACCGTCGTCGGTCTCGCGCCGCGGCGGGTCGTCCAGCGCGACCCCGGCGTTGTGGACGACGGCGTCGAGGCGCTCCACGTCCAGCCGCTCCACCGCGCCCTCGAGCGAGGAGAGGTCGGCGAGGTCCAGCCGCAGGTGCCGCACCCGGGCGTCCGGGACATGTGCACGGATCGAGTCCGCGGCGGCGCCCGCCTTCCCGGCGTCCCGGCTGCCGAGGACCACGACGGCGCCGGTGGCGGCCAGTTGCTCCGCCAAGAAATAGCCGATGCCGGCATTGCCACCGGTGACCAGGAAGGTCCGGTCCGCGGCGACCGGCAGCCGGTGAACGTCCCACGGCGGATTCGGGGGATTCGGGGGTGCGGAAGACATGACGGCGGACTCCTTCGTACGGGGGCGGCGCACCGGACGGTTTCGCCGACTCCGCCAAGGTCACAGGTGCGACCGACATGACGCCGACAGATTCCCTACAGCACCGACAGATCCCCGACCTTCCCACGACGATCGTGTGACCATGCATTTCCGCCGTGGACAGTGCCGTAGCCCCTTTGATAGGGCTGAGAGCCTGAAGGGGCAAAAGAGTCAGGCATATTGAATGGGGGAAAAGTGAAACTGCTCGACCGACGTAAGGCATCGGGTGCGGCGGTCGTCGCGGCCGCACTCTCGCTGTCCTTCGCGCAGGCCGCCCAGGCCGCCCCGGCCGGCGGCGGATGGGACGACCTGGGTACGCGCGAGGTGTACTACCAGAGCCACTACCGGACGAAGACCGTGAAGTCGGCCGGCGGCGACTTCCGGGCCTGCATCACGTCCTCGACCACCACGAAGCGGTCCTACAGCCTGTACGAACAGGACGCCGAGGTCTACAACGCGAAGCTGGTGGCCACGGCCGAGGGCGCCGGCTGCCTGGTGTTCCGCGACATCGGGGATTATGTCGACGGGGACAACAATCGCGCGGAATTCTACATCGGCACGGAGGACGACCCCGAAATGGTGCGCGTCCACTATTACGACTGACGCCTGAGTCAATTCGCCGCCGAATGAGAACGGGCGACGCCCGTGACGATGTCCCGCAGCCGCTCGACGTACAGCCGCAGGTTCTTGTGCGCGATGTCGGTGTCCGGATAGCGGCTCGCGAACCACAGGCCCTCCGGGAGCCGGGTGACCCACGCGCACACCTGGTCGCCGTACGACACCCGGAGCAGGGCGTACGCCGTCCGGTCCGGCCACTGGCCGGAGCCGGGGACGTCACGGGCGTCGACGTACGACACGATCGAGTACAGATCGGGTGAGGTCGGCCGGAAGTCCGTGCCGAGCAGACGCAGCACCCGGTCGATCGGCATGCGGGACATCCGCCGGTTGGCCTGGAGTTCGGCGCGGACGGTGCGCAGGGCGCTCGGGAAGTCGTGCGCCCGCGCCACCGGCACCTCGATCGGCGCGCCGCCCACATACCAGCCCACGGACTCCGACCACTGGGACCGCGACCTGGTGTGGAAGGGCACGACCGTGCGGTAGACGGGCTCGCCGCCGATCTCGTGGACGATCAGCGCGGTCGCGGCCAGGACGCCGACCAGACTGCCGCCGTGGGGACGGCAGTACGCCTCGAAGGCGGCGGCGTCCTCCGCGTTCACCAACGGCTCGCGCAGCAACCGCTGTTCGGGCAGCGTTTCGCCGGGCTCCACGCCGAGGTCGACCGGGAAGGAGGGCAGCACCCCGCCGCAGCGCCGGATGAACTCCCGCCAGCGGGCCACGATGTCGTGGGTGCCGTCGATCCGGTCCGCGTCCGCGCGCTCGGCCTCGCAGAAGTCGACGTAGGAGCCGACCCGGGGCTGCGGCACGGTGCGGCCCTCGACGCCGGCCGTGTACAACTCCTGGACCTCGGCGGGGATGCGGTAGATGGAGTAGGCGTCGACGTTGCTGTGGTCGAAGGCCATGTAGACGCTGACGCCGTCGTCGCGGACGACCGCCGTGTAGATGAGGTTGGGCCAGCGCAACGCGTCGGCGACACGGTCGAAACGGTCCTGGAGATGCCGGGCGAGGCCGGTCGCGTCCGGAAAGTCACCGACGACCTCGCGTTGCAGGGTCACGGCGTCGGGATCGAGGGTGAAGCGCCGCATCACGTCACCGGCCGCCCCGCTCCACCGGAAGCCGCTGCGCAGCGTCTCGTGCCGCAGGGTCCAGGCGCGCAGGGCCCCCTGGAGCACGTCGAGGTCGACCGGGCCCGGGATGTCGAAGGCCGCACCGAGCCAGGTGGGCACGAACAGGCCGTCCTCGCGCACCGACCGGGCCGTCCGGATGTGCGACTCCTGGATGTACGCCGGCGGTCGCGCGTCCTCGGGCAGCGCCGCCGCGATGTCGAGCGTCCTGGGACTGAGCGTCCACTCGACGAGGCGCCCGGGCCGGATCTCGCAGCGTTGGATGTCGGTCATTCGCACGAGGGGGGTCTCCGTTCGCAGATGTAACAGACCCGACCAAGGGAATGCCGTGTCCGCGACCGTGCACCTGGTGTGTCGGCACTGTTCAACGAAACGGATGGCTCTTCGAACGCCGATACGCCCGCAACCCCGGGCCACCGGACCGTTGTTCACGCGAGGTACGCGTGCAGGGCGCCCGCCCCCGCCAGCATCGCCCGCGTCCGCGCGGTGAGCCGGTGCCCGCGTGCCTCGAGCGCCGCCCGCAGCGCCTCGCTGCCGCCCTCCCGCCGCAGTCCGTCCAGTACGGGCCTGATCTGGTCGAAGAGGTGATGACCGCGACGCAGCGTGCGCACCACCCGCGCGTCCCGCACATCGGCGGGCCCGTACACGCGGTACCCGGTGCCGCGCTCCCGCCCGGGCGTGAGCAGCCCCGCGCCCTCCCACACCCGCAGCGCGGACGTCCGTACGCCGATCAGCGAGGCCACCTCGCCGATGCGCAGGCCGCCCGGACCGGGCAGCGGCTCGGGCTCCCGGCCGGCCAGCGCCTGAAGCGCCTCGCTCGCGGCCCGCAGCGAGACCCGCTCCTCGTGCAACTCGGCGTGCGCGGCGTCGACCAGCGCGAGCGCCCCGGGTACGTCCCCCTCGTGCACGGCCCGCATGACCCGCGGGGCCGTCACAGGCCCGTACCCCTGCCGCAACGTCCGGTACGTCAGCAGCGCGTCCCGGTGCCGCTCGCCGAACACCCGGTACCCGGCCTCGGTCCGCCCGGCCGGAGGCAGCACCCCGGCGTCCTCGTAATTGCGCACCTGCTGCGTCGAGAGCCCGACCGCGCGGGCCAGATCGACGGTCCGCAGAGGGCGATCGTCGTTCCTCATCGGCGGCAGCCTAGGCGGGTTCATAATGCGGGGCATGTCGCTGCGGGGGACGGACGCCTACGAGGACGACGCCACTCTTCCGACCCCGGTCGCCCGGGCGGTGGCGGCCGCCCGCGCACACGGCTTCGCCTTCTCGTGCCGTCCCGAACAGGGGCGCCTGCTCCAACTGCTGGCCGCGGGCGCGTCGCACCGCATCGCCGAGACCGGCACGGGCTGCGGCGTCGGACTGGCCTGGCTGGCCTCCGGAGCCCGCCCGGGTGTCCGCCTGGTCAGCGTCGAACGCGACCCGGAGCGGGCCCGCGTCGCCGAGTCCGTCTTCCGGGACCACCCCCGGACCGAGATCCTGCACGGCGACTGGCGGCGCGTCGAGGAACACGGCCCGTACGACCTGCTGGTGCTGGACGGCGGCGGCCAGGCCAAGGGCGACGGCACCGCGGACCCCACTCGCCTCCTGACCCCCGGCGGCACGCTCGTGGTCGACGACTTCACCCCCGCCACCACCTGGCCGCCCCTCTTCGCCGGCGCCCCCGACCACCCCCGACCACCCCCGACTCCACTGGCTCACCCACCCCGCCCTGCACTCCACCGAACTCCACCTCGCCCCTGACCTCGCGGTGATCGTCGGTACCCGGCTGCCTGGTGTCCCGGGTGTGCCCGTGCCGCCATCCCGCTGAGCGAGGTCCTCAGCGAGGCGATGAAGGCAGTACGCGGGTGCGATCAGTGGTCGCGGTCACCCCGGGGTGTCGGCCGTCCCGCGAAGGGCGGTGCTCGCCACGTCCGCGAGGAGGGCGTAGTACTCGGCGGGCCGGGTGTCGAAGTCGACCCGCGCGCAGAGGCCGGCCGGATCACCGTCCGCCCCTCTCAGCAGGTCGACGGAGGCCTGGGCGAACTGCTGCGCCACACCGTCCCGCTCGGCCTCGTACAGCAGGCTGCGCAGCTCGGCCACGGCCGTCGGCACCGCCTTGCGCTCTTCACGACCCGCGTCCAGCATCGGCCTCCATCCGGAAGCCGGCGCGGCGTCGGCCAGTCCCGCTTCCAGTGTCGCGGCCAGCCGGCCGCCCCTCTCCGCCACCCTCCGCGTCGCCGGTCCGGCCTCCACCAGTACCCGCAGCGCGTTGAGCAGCGCCACGGTGGGGGCGTCGGGCCGGTCCGCGTCCAGTCGTACCGTCGTGTCCTGGCCCACGCTGTCGGCCGTCCGTCGCGCGGCTGCCCACACCTTCTCGGCGTCACGTCGCCCCAGGCCGGAAGCGTGTGCCACACCCCATGTGCCGGCTTCGAGTACGTCCCGCACGGTGCGGATGCCGTTCCGCTCCAGTTCCGTCACCGGCAGGCGCTCCCGGGTGGCCTTGCGCAGCCGTGCGACCGGGATCCGGCCGAGTTGTTCACTCACCAGTTCCTCGTGCAGGGGCGCCCACGCCTTCCGTACCGCCGCCACGGCTCGCGCGTGGTCCTTCGCCACCTGAGCGGCTACTTCCCGCAGTCGCCGCGCCCGGCGGACGACCGCCGGGGACACGCCGCTCAGGCGGGACAGCGAGCGGATGTTCCCCCCGATGACGCCGACGATCGTCAGGAGTACTCCGGCCACCAGCAGTTGATCGGACACTCGCAGCGACTCGTCGGTGTCCTCGTCCTCGTCCAGTGAGTACAACTCGCCCTTGTGCGGGCCCTCGGCGAGGACCCAGCCCGAGTCCCAGCCGAGGTTGGTACCCGGTTTGTAGTCCGGTGCCTTCAGTATGTCGTCCCGGTCCGGGTCGCACCGGTACGGCCCCACGTGCTCGCCGAGTTCGAACGGATCGGTCCACCGAACCGTGCAGGCGCCGTCGGTGTCCTCCCGCAGGACGGTCAGATCGACCTGTTCCAACTCGGGATAGTCCGACGCCGCGTATACGCCCACGGCACAGCCGATCAGCACCAGCCCCAGTGCCACGACCCACCGGAAGAACGGCACGTGCTTCATCCCGGCCCCCTGGCTCTCGCCCGCCGCGGCAGTTGCCGCCGGGCAAGTTTGTCCGTGTCCCATCACGCCGACAAGGGCGGAGACCGGCAATCGCACCCCCGCGCACGCTTCCGGAACAGCGACAAAGACCCCGGGCCGTGGCGGGGGAAGCCACGGCCCGGGGCCGGTCTGTGGGGTGGGGCGGGTCAGTGCTGGTGGGCGGCGCGGGCCGTGACCTTCTGGACGGCCTTGAGGGCGAGGTCGGGGCGGTCGACGTGGATGTAGTGGCCGCTGCCCTTGGCGGTGGTGAGGTGGCTGTTGCGGGAGATCCGCTGCCACTCGTGCTGGCCCTTGGCCCACATGCGCTCCAGGGCGGGGCCGTACTCGGGGACCTCGCCGTACTGGGACTCGTGCTTGAGGATCTCGACCGGGATGCGTCCGGCGGAGTGGACGCGGCCGTCGGCGATGACGAACTGCTCGGGGTTCTGGCCCTCGTTGGCGGCGATGGCGCCGTCGCGGACCTGGGCGGCCATGCCGGTGGCGTCGGCGGGGATGGTGCGGTTCATGTCGCGGGTGAGGTGGGGGATGGTGGCGTCGAGGAGGACCAGGCCCTTGACGCGGTCGGTGTGGCCGGGGGTGTAGCGGGCGGCGATGTAGCCGCCCAGGGAGTGGCCGGCCAGGACGACGGGGCGGTCGCCGGCGAGGCGGTCGAGGACCTTGGTGAGCAGGGCGCCGGTGTCGGCGGCGGTCTGCAGGCTGCCCGCCTCGGGCTTGTCGCTGGCGCCTTCGCCGAGGCGGTCGTAGGAGCAGACGCGGGAGGTCTTGCCGAGGGACTTCTGGAGCGCGGCCATGTTGTCCAGGCCCTCGCCGCCGCCGGCCATCAGCATCACCAGGGGCTCGCCGCGGTGGGTGCGGCCGGAGCAGGAGACGTTGACCGAGTGGCCGTCGATCCGGATCTTCTTCGTGCCGGTGAAGGACTCCCCGACCGAGGCCGCGACCGTGGTCGTGGTCGCCGCGGTCGCCGTCGTGTCGGACTGCGCCCCGGCGTGCTCCTCGTCGAGGGCGAGTCCCGCACCGGCCACGGTGCAGACGACGGCGATGGCGGCGGTCGTCTTGGCGAGGATGCGGAACATGGGGGCCTCCAGCAGGCAAGGGTGGGGTACGGATCGGCTACTCGGGGGTTTCTCGGGGCTTGTTCCCGGGGTCTGTCTCAGTCGGCCTGTCGTTCCCGGCGACTGATGAAAACTCTATGGATCCGGCCGCCCCGGATCGTCACCCCGCGGTGGACACCTGCGCGTAGCTCCCCCGGGGGACAAGCGCGACGGCCCTACGTCCCGTCCGTGCTGATCGACCGCCAGATCCGCTCCGGCAGGATCCGTGCGGCCTCGTCCAGGTCGACGTCCCGGACCCCGGAGAGCCGGCGGCGGGCGACGGCGACGACCGGGCCCATGACCAGGGTCTCCAGCAGGGGCAGCGGGAGCGGCGCCACCTCACCGGCCTCGATACGGGGCTGGACCCACCGGGCGAACGCCGAGACGGCCGGCCCCTGCGCGGCCCGCACCTCCTGACCCCGCGCCATCAGGCGGCGGTCCGCGCGCGGGGAGTGGACCAGGAGTGCCGCGCCCGGATGGTCGCGGACGAAGGCGAGGTAGGCCCCGACCACCGCACGGATTCCCTCGCGGGCGGTGTCGGTGCTGGTCAGGGCGGTGAGCAGCTGTCCCAGCAGTCGGCCGGTCCAGCGGTCGGTGAGGGCGGTGAGCAGTCCGTCGAGGCTGCCGAAGTGGTGGTAGAGGCTGCCGAGGCTCACCCCGCTCGTCCTGGTGACGGCGGTGACGGTGACGCCCTGCTCGCCCGACTCCGTGTACAGGCGCAGCGCGGTGTCCAGGAGGAGGTCGGAGGTGACCTCGCCGCGGTGCTGCTTGGGAGACATCGCAGGCCGCCCCCCTCGTCGTCCGTCAGTTTCTAGATCGGGTTTCTAGAAAGTTCTTCCAATCATACCCGCGCCTGGCTCAGACTGTCCCCGTCGGATGCGCGCGTCCGCCCGGATTCAGGAGGGGAACGGGCGGGCCGCGGGTCTGCGGTCGGCAGGACAACGGGGAGACGAGGCAGGCGTGTTGGAGCTGAACGGCAGTGGGGCCGAGCCGTTGGAGGACGAGGACCCGCGGCGGGTCGGGCCGATCCCGTTGATCGGACGGCTCGGCGCCGGCGGCATGGGCCGGGTCTACCTCGGCGTCCACGAGGGGCGCTACGCCGCCGTCAAGCAACTCCTGCCGTCGATCGTCGCCGAGGACCAGGACTTCCTGCGCCGCTTCGGACACGAGCTGGACAACCTCGCACGCTTACCCGAGGGAGCCACCGCTCCGCTCCTCGCGGGCGACCGTACGGCGCGGCCCCCGTGGTTCGCCACGGCCTACGTCCCGGGACTCACCCTCACCGAGGCGCTCGAGGTCCACCAAGGGCCGCTGCCCGCCGACGCACTGTGGCTGCTGCTGCGTCATGCCGCCTCGGGGCTGGCCGCGGTGCACGCGCTGGACATGGTGCACCGGGACCTGAAGCCGTCCAACGTGATGCTCACCCTCGACGGACTCACCCTCATCGACTTCGGCGTGGCCCGGGCCGCCGAGCAGAGCCAGGTGACCAGGACCGGCATGGTGGTGGGCACGCCCGCCTTCATGTCGCCCGAACAGGCCTCGGGGGCCAGGAGTTCCTCGGGGGCCGTCGACGTGTTCGCGCTCGGCTCCGTCCTCGCGTACGCGGCGAGCGGCCGACCGCCCTTCGGCGAGGAGTCGGGGCACGCGGTGCTCTACCGGATCGTGCACGAGGAGCCCGACCTCGACGCCGTACGCGAGCTGGACCCGGATCTCGCCGAGGTGGTCGCGGCCTGCCTGGACAAGGACTACGAGGGCCGGCCCACCGCCGCCGAGCTGACCGGACTCGCCGAACGGCACGGTCCGTTCACCCCGCCCCTGTGGCCGGAGTCCATCACCGCGCGCCTGACCGAGCGGGCCGACTTCGCGGGCAGGCCGGTGCCGGACGCGAAGGACCTGCCCGCGCCCGTCGTCCCCGCCACCGCCGCCCCCGCCACCGCCGAGCCGGAGCGCCGCGAGCGCCGACGCCGTACGCGCGTCGTGCTCGCCGTCCTGCCGGTCGTGTTGGCCGCCGCGGGCACGCTCGCGGTCCAACTCCTGCCGTACGCCATGGACTCGGGCGCGGACTCGGGCTCGGGAGCGGACGCGGGCGCCGCGCCGAGCGCCTCGGTCCCGGCGTCGCTCGACCCGACGGCGGCACCGTCGAAGTCCCGGGACGCGGGTCCCGGGGCGAGCACGTCCGCCTCCTCGTCCTCGTCCCCGTCGCGGGCCGCGGACTCGCCGTCGTCCGGGGAGAACGGGGCCGGCGGCGGCTCGGCGGACGGAGGGGACAGCGGGCGCTCGGGTGCGGGCGCCGGCACCGGTACGGATAGCGACACCGGGACCGGGACCGGGAGCGGCACCGGCGCCGGTGGCGGCGATTCCGGCGACGGAAAGGGCTCGGGCGGAGGTTCCGGCGGTGGCACGGGCGACTCCGGCGACGCCGAGGCACCCGCCTCCGGTTACGCCGGTCTGAAGAACGGTGAGGACGGCAAGTGCCTCGTCCAGGTCTTCAGCGCCACCGACACCGGATCCTGTGCGGGCGCGGCGGCCCGATGGACGTTCAGGAGTGGCACGGGCGGTGCGGTCAAGGTCGTCAACGAGTCGGGCTCCTGCCTGAGCGCCAACATGAAGGGCCAGTCCGTCGTCACCGCCGACTGCGCGGCCAACAGCACCGCCCTCCTGTGGCGGACCGGCTCCGGCGGCACCCTCAGGAGCGTCTTCAACGACGGCTGCCTCGACCTGGCCTTCGGCTCCGGCACCGCCACCCAGACCTGCGCGTCCGGAGCGTCGTCGCAGAGCTGGACGCGGACCTAGAGGGACCCCCATGGGACCCAGAGGCGCCTAGGGTGCCTCGTACGCCGCGATCGCGGTCCGGACGAACGAGCGGACCAGCGGATTCGGGGCACCCCCGGTCCAGGCCACCAGCACGCGGCTCGGCGGCATGCCGGTCAGCGGCACCACGGTGAGCCCGGCGGCCGGCTCGTGATCCAGGAGGGTCATGCCGACCGTGCCGTTCCACAGGACGGCCTGCTGGCACTCCTGGACGGTGCGCACGACCGGCCCCCGGCGCGTCCGTCCGCCGTTCCAGTACGTCTGCCACTGCGGGTCGGTGCCGGCCGGGAACCGGAACCAGTCGCGGTCGGCCAGGTCGGCCGGCGTCAGGCTGTCGCGGCCGGCGAGCGGATCGTCGGCGCGCAGCAGTGCCCCCACCGGGTCGGCGCGCAACTCGTGCGTGTCCAGGCCGGTCCGGTCGAAGGGGCCGCGGGTGAGCGCCACGTCGACCAGCCCGGCGTGCAGCCCGCAGGTGGGATCGGTCAGGTCCGTCTCGCGGATGGTGACCCCGACGTGCGGGTACCGCCGCCGGTAGGCGTCGGCCAGCCGTGTCACACCCGGGTCGGCGCTGTCACCGAGGATGCCGACGGTGAGGCTCGCGGCACCGGCCGCGGCGGCCACGCGCGCGCGTGCCCGTTCCGCCCGGTCGAGCAGCTCGCGCGCCTCGGCCAGCAGCACCGCCCCGGCCCCGGTGAGCGTGACGCCGGTGGAGCTCCGGTGGAACAGCGTGGCGCCGAGTTCCGTCTCCAGCCGCTTGATCGCCCGGCTCAGCGGCGGCTGGCTCATGTGCAGGCGGACGGCCGCCCGGCCGAAGTGGAGTTCCTCGGCGACCGCCACGAAGTAGCGCAGCGTACGCAGCTCCATCCGATCCATCCTGCGACGATACCCGTGCGGTATCAAGCGCGCCGAACGGGTCTTGGACGCTCCCGGTGCCCCGGCGGTGGAATCGAAGCATGACCGACGAACCGCAGAACAGTGAGCCGGGCGCGGACCCCGCCGTGGAGGACCCCGCCGTGGCGGACCCCGCCGTGTCGGTGGTCGGCCCGGGAGACGGCGAGACGATCCTCCTCGGCACCACCCGCATGCGCGTCCTGGAGGACGGCAGCCGCACCGGCCACCGCCTCGGGATGGCCGAGTCCGTACTCGCCCCGCACACCCCGGGGCCGCCCCAACACCGTCACGCCCGACACGACGAGGGCTTCTACGTCGTCTCCGGCACGGTCCGGTTCACCGTGGGGGACGAGGACGTCGACGCGACGGCGGGCACGCTCGTGATGGTCCCGCCCGGCGCACCGCACACCTTCGCCAACACCACCGACGAACCCGCCCGCATGCTCAGCACGTTCACCCCGGACCTGTACGTGCAGTACTTCCGGGACCTGCGGGAGCTGTACGCCGACGGCCGCACCCCGACACCGCGGGAGAGCCTGCGGACGATGAGCCGCTACGCGACCGAGCCCGCCGCCGACTTCCCCCGGGGAGCCGGCTCGTGAACGTCGCGTACTGGATCGTCGCCGCTCTCCTCGCCGCCTTCTACCTCTACGGCGGCGGAGTGAAGGTGGTCCGCAGCCGTGAGCGGCTCCGGCCGATGATGGCGTGGGTGGACAGCGTGCCGATGCCGGCCGTCCGGGCCGTCGGGCTGGTCGAGGTACTCGGCGCGGCGGGCCTGCTCCTGCCTCCGCTGACGGGTGTCGCGCCCTGGCTGGCCCTGGCCGCGGCCGTCGGGTTCGTGGTCCTCCAGATCGGCGCGACCGGCGTGCATCTCAGGCTCGGGGACCGCCAAGTCGCCCTCAACATCACGCTCCTGACCACCGCCGCCGTCACCGCCTGGCTGGCCACGACCTGGCTGTGACCGGCGTCCGGGTCAGCCGGAGGTGCGTCGGGCCGACTCCATGAGCCGGTCGGCGAGGCCCGCGACGAGATCACGCAGCGCGTCGGGCCGCTCGACGACGAACGGGCGGTCCAGCGAGGCCAGTGCACCCGGCAGCCAGTCGAGGCGTTCGGCACGGATCTCCACCCGGGACCACGGCTCCTCCCCTTCTTCCATTTCTTCTATTTCTTCCATTTCTTCCGTCCCGGTCACGATCGCGACGCTGCCCGGCAGCCGGGTGCGGATCTGCTCGGCCGTCCCCTGGATCCGCAAGGTCACCGCATGCCGGTACGGGGCGGTGGCGAGCGAGGTCAGGACGCGCTCCGCCGGATCGTGCCCGGCGGGCGGCTCGAACGAGCCGGGCAGGATCCTCGCACCGGCGACCCGGTCCAGCCGGAACGTCCGCTCCTCGCCGGCCGACAGGTCCCGGCCCGTCACGTACCACCGGCCCGAGTGGGCGACGAGCCCGTACGGGTACAGCGTGCGTTCGCTGCGCCGGCCACCGGCGGCGGTGTACCGGATCGCGACCGGCCGGTGACGGCGCACCGCGTCGGCGATCGGCAGCAGCACGGCGGTCTCCGGAGCGGGCGGTTCGGCCGGCGGGGCCGTGAAGGTGAGGGAGTCGAGTACGGCGTCCAGGCGGTGGCGCAGCCGCTCCGGCAGCACCCGCCTGACCTTCGCCGCCGCCGTCTCGCCCGCCGTGCCCGCCGTCGCGGTCATCCCGCTGCGCCGGCCGGCGACCAGACCCAGCAGCACGGCCAGCGCCTCCTCGTCGGTCAGCATGAGCGGCGGCATGCGGTGGCCGGGGGCGAGCCGGTATCCGCCGTAACGGCCGCGCACCGACTCCACGGGGATGTCGAGGTCGACGAGGTGGTCGACGTACCGGCGCACCGTGCGCTCGCCGACGCCGAGCCGGCCGGCGAGTTCGGCCACGGTCCGGACGCCGCCGGCCTGGAGGAGTTCGAGCAGCGTGAGCACGCGGGACACGGGACGGGACATGCCCGCAAGTCTGCCGCCGATACCGGCCGGATAGTGACCGGTATCGCTCGTAGCGTGCGGGTTGTCAGCACCGACGACCAGGACGGCCGAACCGGACGACCAGTACGGCCGAACAAGGAGCCCCCATGAACCTCGTCTCGATCCGCGTCATCACGGACGACGTCGCCCGCCTCGTCGACTTCTACGAGCGCGCCACCGGCATGCCCGCGACCTGGTCCACCGAGGACTTCGCCGAGCTGCGCACCCCCTCGGGCACCCTCGCGATCGGCAGTACCCGCACCGTGCCGCTGTTCGCCCCCGGATCGGCCCGTCCGGCCGACAACCGCAGCGTCGTCATCGAGTTCCTCGTCGACGACGTGGACGCCGTGCACCGGAACCTGACCGGCTTCGTCACGGACTTCGTCAAGGAACCCACCACCATGCCCTGGGGCAACCGCGCGCTGCTGTTCCGCGACCCCGACGGCAATCTGGTCAACTTCTTCACCCCGGTCACCCCGGCCGCCGTGGAGAAGTTCGCGGGGTTCGCCCGCTGAGATCACGGCCGTTCGAGCGGCGTACGGACGTTCGAGGCGGTGTGGGTGCCTGCCCCTATGCTGGATCCGCCCGCAGGGCCGAGATCGAGATCGCACGCCGGGAGGCATCTGTGTCAGCGCTGGAGCCGGACGACCCGCGCTCCGTCGGGGAGTACCGGTTGCTGAGCCGGCTGGGCGCGGGCGGCATGGGCCGGGTCTTCCTCGGCCGTTCGCCGGGCGGGCGGCTCGTCGCGGTCAAGGTGGTGCACCCCGAGCTGGTGCGCAGGCCGGAGTTCCGCGACCGCTTCCGCCGCGAGGTCCAGGCCGCCCGGATGGTCAGCGGCGCCTTCACCGCCCCGGTCGTCGACGCCGACCCGGACGCGCCCCTGCCCTGGCTGGTCACCAGCTACATCGCCGGGCCCTCGCTGGAGCAGGCGGTCGCCGAGCGGGGCCCGTTCGACCCGCGCGCGGTGCTCGCGCTGGCGGCCGGGCTGGCCGAGGCGCTGGTGTCGATCCACGCCGCGCACCTCGTCCACCGCGACCTCAAGCCCTCCAACGTGCTGCTCGCCGAGGACGGGCCCCGCGTCATCGACTTCGGCATCGTCCGCAGTATCGACGCCGACTCGATCACCGGCACCGGGCACATGGCCGGCTCCCCCGGGTTCATGTCCCCCGAGCAGGTCAACGGGGACCCGGTCACCTGGGCCAGCGACGTCTTCTGCCTGGGCGCGGTGCTGGCCTTCGCGGCCACCGGCGCCAACCCCTTCGGCAGCGGCCCCACCCCCGCGCTGCTCTACCGCGTCGTGCACAGCGCCCCCGACGTGGACGCCGTCACCGAGCCGGCCCTGCGCGCCCTGATCGGCGACTGCCTCGACAAGGACCCGGCCCGCCGGCCCGCCCCGCGCGAGATCCTCGCCCGTATCGGCCCGCTGGGCGAGGAGAGCACGGCGGCCCTGCCGTACGCCGGTCAGTGGACACCGGCCGCCGGTCCGACCCGCGCGGACGCCGTGCCCACCATGGTCGTCCCACCTCCCGCGCCGCCCCACCCGCACACCCGGGTCGACGGCACACGTCCGCCGGCGCCCGCACCGGCGGACGTCCACCCGACGGCGACGGCGACGGGGAGCGGCGGCCGCGGCAGCCGGCGGGCCTTCCTGCTCTCCGGGGCGGGCGCTCTCGCCGCGCTCGGTGTCGGAACGGGGTTCTGGCTCAACCGCCCCGCCGCCTCGGACGCGTCGGACGGCGCCGCACCCTCGCCGTCGCCCTCCGCCACGAAGCCGAAGCCCGCGGGACCCGTCGGGCGCTGGCCCCTCGACGAGACCTCAGGCCGGGTCGCGCGGGACACCGCCGGCGGACACGACGGCACCGCGACCCGCGTCGCCTGGCAGCCCGGCGGACCAGGAGCCGCCTTCGACGGGACCGGCAGCCAGATCGTGACCGACGGGCCGGTGCTCAGGACCGGAGCGGGCCGCAGCTTCACGGTCGCCGCCTGGGTCCGCCTGGCCGCCGTGCCGGGGACCTTCGCCACCGCCGTCAGCCAGGACAGCGACACCGCCAGCGGCTTCTACCTGCAGTACGCCGGCGCGGACAAGGGCTGGGCCTTCGCCCGCCCCGGCCGGCGCGCCGTCGGCCGCAGCGCGCCCGCCGCGAACGTCTGGACCCACCTGGCCGGCGTCTGCGACGGCCCGGCCCGCAAGCTGCGCCTGTACGTCAACGGCGTCCAGGAAGCGGTCGTCGAGGACACCGACCCGGTCCCCGCCAACGGCGCCTTCGTCATCGGCCGGGCGTCCTTCGACGGGCAGCCCCACGACTTCTTCCCCGGCGCCATCCGGGACGTGCGGGCCTTCGACCGTGCCCTGGCACCCGCCGGCATCAGGACGCTGGCCAGGCGCAACTGACGGCCCCTCACCCGATGTTCACCGCACCGCACTTGGGACGGGCGTGCTAAAGATGTAGCTTCCCGGGAGCGGCCGTGACGGCCCGCCCCGGGCTCGCGGAAGCCGGTGAACGGGGAGAGAGTTGAGCGGGGAAGCCGGATTCGGTCTCACGGGCAGTGGCGCCGAACCCTTGGAGGACGACGACCCACGCCGGATCGGAGCGATCCCGCTGCTGGGCCGGCTCGGGGTCGGCGGCATGGGCCGCGTCTATCTCGGCGTCCACGAAGGCCGGTACGCGGCCGTCAAGCAGGTACTGCCGTCGGTCGCCGGGGAGGACAAGGACTTCCTGCGCCGCTTCGGACACGAACTGGACAACCTCTCCCGGCTCCCCGCCGACGCCACCGCGCCGCTGCTCGCGGGGGACCGGGACGCCCGCCCGCCGTGGTTCGCCACCGCGTACGTGCCCGGCATCACGCTGCGCGAGGCCGTCGACCTGCACGGGCCGCTGCCCGCCGAGGCGCTGTGGCTCATCCTGCGGGACGCCGCCGCCGGACTCGCGGCGGTGCACGCCCTGGACATGGTCCACCGCGACCTCAAACCGTCCAACGCCATGCTCACCCTCGACGGCCTCACCCTCATCGACTTCGGCGTGGCCCGGGCCGCCGAGCAGAGCCAGGTGACCAGGACCGGCATGGTGGTGGGCACGCCCGCCTACATGTCGCCCGAACAGGCCTCCGGGAAACGCGCGTCGAGCGGTGTCGTCGACGTCTTCGCGCTGGGCTCGGTGATCGCGTACGCGGCGTCCGGCCGCCCGCCCTTCGGCGACGAGTCCGGGCACGCCGTGCTGTACCGCATCGTGCACGAGGCCCCCGACCTCCAGCCGCTGCGGGACCTGGACCCCGAACTCGCCGACGTCGTCGCGTCCTGCCTCGACAAGGACCACGAGGGCCGACCGACCGCCGCCGAACTCGTCGAACGCGCCTCGGGACACGGTCCGTCGGCCGCGCCCCTGTGGCCGCGCGCCATCACCGAGCGGCTGTCCGAACGGGCCGCCTTCGCCGCACGCCCACCGGATCCGGAAACCCTCGCACTGCTCGGACCCGCGACGCAGCCGGACCTGAAACCGGACCTGAAACCGGACCCCGAGCCGGGCCCGGCGGCGAAACCGAAGACGGACCCGAAGACGGAGCCGGAGAAGGAGCAAGGGAAGGCGGGTAAGCCCGAGGCGCCCCGCAAGGAGCGCCGCCGCCGCATCCTGCCCGTCTTCATCCCCGTCGTGGTCGTCGCGACGGGAACGACCCTCGCCTTCCAACTCCTGCCCCACGTCACCGACTCCAACGACGCCACGGGAACCGCCCCCTCCTCCTCCGTCACGGTCTCCGCGACCACGACGCCGTCGGGGACCGCCGGCGCGTCCGCGAAGCCGTCGCCGTCCACCAGCGCCTCCTCTTCGAAGAAGCCGAAGCCGGAGGGGAAGGAGTCAGCGACCGCCCCCGGGGCGGCGGACGCGGGGGACGGCAAGGACGGCAAGGGCGACGGCGGTGCGGACACGGGTGCCGGTACAGGCTCGGGCGCCGGCGGTTCCGGCAGCGACTCCGGCAGTGGCAGTGGCAGCGCTGGCGGTGACGACTCCTCCTCCGACACGGGAACGGAGACCAAGGCCCCCTCGACGGGCGGCTTCACCCTGCTCAACGCGTCGAGCAACCGGTGCCTCGTCGCCTCCGACAGCGCTTCGTACGGCAATGTCTCCGGCGGTGGCTGCGGTGCCGCGACGGCCCGCTGGAGCCTGCGGAGCGTCTCGTCCGGTACATACCGGATCGTCCACCAGGCGTCCGGCACCTGCCTGTCCGGCTACGGCTCGATGCACAGCGCGACCTGCGGTGCGGACAGCGCCCAGGAGTGGCGTCTCGGTTCGGGCGGCACCGTGATCCTCACGAACCAGGACCTGTGTCTGGAGCACGCCTCCCCGAGCGGCATGATCATGCGGCGGACGTGCTCCGGCTCGGCGACCCAGAGCTGGACCCGGGCCTGACGCGGGGCTCGCCCGGCGCCGACGCGGGGCTTCCCCCGGGGTGCGGTCAGGCGGGTCCGCCCCGGTCGCCGTCCCCGGGCTTGTCCCCGTCCTTGTCCCCGTCCCTGTCGTTCTCCTCGTCCTTCTCCAGGGACTTCAGGAAGTCGGGGTTGTCGTCCGGCGCCACCCACTGGCGCCGCCCGCCGCCGCCCTGCCAGGGCGCCGCGCCGGCCGGCTGCCGCTTCTTGCCGGCGATGATCCAGGAGATCGAGCCCACCAGCGGGAAGACCAGCACGAGGATCGCCCACAGCGGCTTGGGCATGTGGCGGATGTCGGCGTCCTTCGTGCTGATGCAGTCGATGAAGGCGTAGACGCTCAACGCCAGTGGAACGAGGAACATCAGCACCCGGAGCATGGGGCCTCTCCAGCGGGAAGCGAGGGGTGGGGACGCGTCACGGCCCCCAGGTACAGGGCCAGGGTAGCCGCTCGGGGATACTGGACGGCATGGCTTACGACGATCTTCGCTCCCTGCTCAGGGCGCTGGAGCGCGAGGGCGACCTCAAGCGCATCAAGGCCGAGGTGGATCCGTACCTGGAGGTCGGGGAGATCGTCGACCGGGTGAACAAGGCCGGCGGCCCCGCCCTGCTCTTCGAGAACGTGAAGGGCTCCGACATGCCCCTCGCGATGAACGTCTTCGGAACCGACCGGCGCCTGCTCAAGGCCCTCGGCCTGAAGTCGTACTCCGACATCTCCGACAAGATCGGCGGACTGCTCCGCCCCGAGCTGCCCCAGGGCTTCGTCGGCATGCGCGAGGCCTTCGGCAAGCTCGGCACGATGGCCCACGTACCGCCCAAGAAGGTGAAGCCGGGCAGCGCGCCCGTCCAGGAAGTCGTCCTCACCGGCGACGACGTGGACCTGGACCGCCTCCCCGCCCTCTTCACCTGGCCGGACGACGGCGGCTCCTTCTTCAACCTGGGCCTCACCCACACCAAGGACCCGGAGTCCGGCATCCGGAACCTGGGCCTGTACCGGCTCCAGCGCCACGACAAGCGCACCATCGGCATGCACTGGCAGATCCACAAGGACAGCCGCAACCACTACCAGGTCGCCGCCCGGCGCGGCGAGCGCCTGCCCGTCGCGATCGCCTTCGGCTGCCCGCCCGCCGTGACCTACGCCTCCACCGCCCCGCTCCCCGGCGACATCGACGAGTACCTCTTCGCCGGGTTCCTCCAGGGCAAGCGGATCGAGATGGTCGACTGCAAGACGGTCCCCCTCCAGGTCCCGGCGCACGCCGAGGTCGTCATCGAGGGCTGGCTGGAGCCCGGCGAGATGCTGCCCGAGGGCCCCTTCGGCGACCACACCGGCTTCTACACGCCGCAGGAGCCGTTCCCCGCCCTGAAGATCGACTGCGTGACGATGCGGAAGCGCCCGCTGCTCCAGTCGATCGTGGTCGGCCGCCCCCCGACGGAGGACGGTCCCCTCGGACGCGCCACGGAGCGCTTCTTCCTCCCGCTCCTCAAGATCATCGTCCCGGACATCGTGGACTACCACCTGCCCGAGGCCGGCGGCTTCCACAACTGCGCGATCGTCTCGATCGACAAGAAGTACCCCAAGCACGCCCAGAAGGTGATGCACGCCATCTGGGGCGCGCACATGATGTCCCTGACCAAGCTGATCGTGGTCGTCGACTCCGACTGCGACGTCCACGACCTGCACGAGGTCGCCTGGCGCGCGCTCGGCAACACCGACTACGGCCGCGACCTCACCGTCGTCGAAGGCCCGGTCGACCACCTCGACCACGCCTCCTACCAGCAGTTCTGGGGCGGCAAGGCGGGCATCGACGCGACGCGGAAACTGCCCGAGGAGGGGTACACGCGGGACGGGGGCTGGCCGGACATGGTGCTGTCCGACCCGGATACGGCGGCGAAGGTCGACCGCCGCTGGAAGGAGTACGGACTGTGACGTCGGCTTCCGCCGCCCTGCCGCAGCAGCCGGGGCGCACCAAGGCGTTCCTGCGCCTGGTGATGATCGAGCACTCGGTGTTCGCGCTGCCCTTCGCCTACATCGCCGCGCTGACCGCGATGTACGAGTGGGACGCGAACATCCACTGGGGCCGGCTGCTCCTGGTCACCGTCGCCATGGTGGGCCTGCGCACCTTCGCGATGGCGGTCAACCGGATCATCGACCGCGAGATCGACGCCCGCAACCCCCGCACCGCCCACCGCGAACTGGTCACCGGCGCCATGTCGGTCAAGCACGCCTGGACCGGCGCGCTGATCGCCCTCGTCGTCTTCCTGGGCGCGGCGGCCCTGCTCAACCCGCTCTGCCTGGCCCTCGCCCCCGTCGCGGTGATCCCGATGGTGGTCTACCCGTACGGCAAGCGGTTCACGAACTTCCCGCAGGCCATCCTCGGCCTCGCCCAGGCCATGGGACCGATCGGCGGCTGGCTGGCCATCACCGGCGAATGGTCCTGGGACGCGGTGCTCCTCGGTCTCGCCGTCGGCATCTGGATCGGCGGCTTCGACCTGATCTACGCCTGCCAGGACGTCGAGACCGACCGCGAGGTCGGCGTCATGTCGGTCCCGGCCCGCTTCGGCGTCCCGGCTGCCATCTGGGGCGCCCGCGCCTGCCACACGATCACCACGGCCCTGTTCGTCTGGTACGCCGTCGCCACCGACGCCGGTGTCTTCTTCTGGCTCGGCCTGCTGATCGTCGCGGGCGCGTTCCTCTACGAGCACACCATCGTCCGGCCCACCGACCTGACCCGCCTCAACAGGGCGTTTTTCTCGGTCAACGGCTTCATCGGCATCGCCCTGTTCGTGTGTGCGCTGCTGGATCTGCTGGTGCGGGGCCTCACGGTCTGAAAACCCTGAGCCTGCGACTAGGCTCGACACCATGAACCCAGGACAGACGCAGCGCGTGCCTTGGATCGTGGGGGTGTCCGGAGCATCCGGCACCCCGTACGCCGCCGCCGTGCTGCGCGCGCTGCTCGCCGCCGGCGAGAGCGCCGACCTGGTGGTCAGCCGGGCCTCGCGGCTCACCCTGCTCGACGAGACCGGCATCTCCTTCCGCGACGCCCACTGGCGGCACGACCTGCGCGAATGGCTGTCCCGCGGAGCCGACGGCAAGCCCGGCACCTTCGACGTCGACCTCGAAGGGGACCGGGTACGGCACTGGAGCGCGGGCGACCTCGCGGCCGGGCCGTCCTCGGGGTCGTACGCGACGAAGGGCATGCTGATCGTGCCCGCGTCGACGGCCTGCGTCGCGGGCGTCGCGCTCGGACTGTCGAAGGACCTGCTCCAGCGCGCGGCGAGCGTGACCCTCAAGGAGCGGCGCAGGCTGGTCGTGGCCGTCCGGGAGACCCCGCTGGACGGCCGGACGCTGCGGCACCTGGTGACCCTGGACGACGCCGGCGCGAGCGTGGTGCCCGCGTCCCCGGCCTTCTACGCCGGGGCGACGCACATCCAGGACCTGGTGGACTTCGTCGCCGGACGCGTCCTCGACGCGGCGGGTGTCGGACACGACCTCTACCGCCGCTGGCGCGGCGAGCTGGGCGGGGCCCGCCCCACCGGCTGAGCAGCGCCGCAGCACCACCTCCCCCCCACATGTTCGTGACCCACACGTTTGTTACCCACATCTTCAGAACTCTTCAGTGGAAGGCTTCGATCGCATGGACGCGGTGGACAGGCAGCTCATCCAGGCCCTGAGAGAGAACGGCCGGGCCTCGTACGCGGAGCTGGGGCGCCTCGTCGGACTCTCGGGACCCAGCGTCACCGACCGCATCAACCGGCTGGAGGCGGCCGGGGTCATCACCGGCTACCGGGCCACCGTGGACGCCGCCTCGCTCGGTCTCGGCGTCACCGCCCTGATCGGCGTCTCGCTCTCCGACGCCGCCGACCACGAGGACGTGGCCCAGCGCCTCAAGGAGCTGCGGGAGATCGAGGACTGCTGGTTCATCGCCGGCGACGACTCCTACATGCTCATGGTGCGCGCCGCCGACGTCGACGGCCTGGAGAGCATCATCCGGCGGCTGTCGGGCACCAAGGGCGTGTCCAGGACCCGTACGACCATCGTTCTCTCCACCAAGTGGGAGAACCGGGTGGGCGAGCTGCCGGAAGAGGTCCAGTAGCAGGGGCGTACGGTTGACGAGTCGGTCTCAGAAAGAGGTATCGCATGGACGCCGGGCTCAAGCGGGAGCTGGAGCAGAAGGTCCGCTCCGGGGAGCGGCTGACCCGCGAGGACGGCATCGCGCTGTACGAGTCGGACGACCTGGCCTGGCTCGGCGGCCTCGCACACGAGGTGCGGACGCGGAAGAACGGCGACGTCGTCCACTTCAACGTCAACCGCCACCTCAACATGACCAACGTGTGCACCGCGTCCTGCGCGTACTGCTCCTTCCAGCGCAAGCCGGGGGAGAAGGACGCGTACACGATGCGCATCGAGGAGGCGGTGAAGCTCGCCAAGGCGATGGAGGGCGAGAACCTCACCGAGCTGCACATCGTCAACGGCCTGCACCCCAACCTGCCGTGGCGCTACTACCCGCGCTCGCTCAGGGAACTGAAGGCCGCGCTGCCCGACGTCTCGCTCAAGGCCTTCACGGCCACCGAGATCCACCACTTCGAGACCATCTCCGGGATGAGCGCGAGCGACATCCTCGACGAGCTGATCGACGCCGGTCTGGAGTCCCTGACCGGCGGCGGCGCGGAGATCTTCGACTGGGAGGTGCGGCAGCACATCGTCGACCACCGCACCCACTGGGAGGACTGGTCCCGCATCCACCGCCTGGCGCACGAGAAGGGGCTGAAGACCCCGTGCACCATGCTCTACGGCCACATCGAGGAGCCGCGCCACCGCGTGGACCATGTGCTGCGCCTGCGGGAACTCCAGGACGAGACGGGCGGTTTCCAGGTCTTCATCCCGCTGCGCTACCAGCACGACTTCGTGGACATGAAGGACGGCAAGGTCCGCAACCGGCTCCAGGCGCGGACGCAGATGGCGACCGGCGCGGAGGCCCTGAAGACCTTCGCCGTCTCCCGCCTCCTCTTCGACAACGTCCCGCACGTCAAGGTCTTCTGGGTCATGCACGGCGTCCAGACGGCCCAGCTGGCCCTCCAGCACGGCGCCGACGACATGGACGGCTCGGTCGTCGAGTACAAGATCACGCACGACGCTGACGACTTCGGCACGCCGAACAAGCTGACGCGGGACGACCTGCTGGACCTCATCCGCGACGCCGGGTTCCGTCCGGTGGAGCGGAACACGCGGTACGAGATCCTCCGGGAGTTCGAGGGACCTGACGCGGGGCGCCGGGAGGCGCCGCAGCCGATGCGGGTCTGATCTCTCGCGGTTGCTCTCCCACTGCCGGCCGGTGGGCGCTGGTCGCGCCCACGCGGCGGAGCCGCGCATCGGCGCAGCCCCGCGCTCCGAAGGGGCGCGTTGCCCGGATCGTCGTTCCGGGTCACACGGGTGCGGGCACGGTGCTGGGGGAGGAGATTCACGTAATGGTTACTATGGCTTGGTGCCTCTTACCTTCACTTTCGAACCGGCCGTCACCCCCGACCTCCGCGACGGCGTCCTCGACCTGTGGACCGACGTCTCCAACGCGGGCGGCTCCGTGGGCTTCGTGCCGCCGGTGACGCGGGAGGACGTCCGGCCCGAGCTGGTCAAGCACCTGGTGGGCATGGCCGAGGGCCGTACCCGCCTGCTCGTCGGCCACGACGAGGAGGGGCGGGTGGCCGCCACCGCGTTCCTCGCCCTCAACACGCACCGGCTGATGCGGCACTGGCTGTGGCTCTACACGGTCATGGTCCACCCGAGCCACCAGGGCCGGGGCTACGGCCGGGACCTGATGGCCGCCGCCGCGGACGCCGCCCGCACCTGCGACGGCGTCGAGGCGATACGGCTCACCTGCCGCGGCGGGCTCGGCCTGGAGCGCTTCTACGAGTCCTGCGGCTACAAGGAGGTCGGCCGGGTGCCCGGCGCGATCCGGGTCGCCCCCGGCGACGACCGGGACGACGTCTTCATGCTGCTGCCGCTGGGCTGAGCCCGGCCCCGCGGGACACGACCCCCCTGCAAGATCGGCAGACCGGCATGTTTCACTGGACGGTGCCTCTTTGTGCCAGAAACGGAAGAGTGGATTGAGATGCTCCGCTACACGCTGATGCGCCTCGGGATCTTCGTGGGCTGCCTCGTGGTCGTCTGGGGGCTCGTCTACGCCGGAGTGTTCCCGCGCGGCCTCGGCGACTCCAACGGCATGTGGATCCTCCTGCTCTCCCTGCTGATCTCCGCCCCCATCAGCTACGTCGCACTGCGCAAGGAGCGGGACCGGGCCTCGGTCCAGGTCGTGGGCCGGGTGGACCGCATGAAGGCCAACCTGGAGGCCAGCCGCGGCCAGGAGGACACCGCCGACGACGCGGCGCGGGCCCAGGGCCAGACCTCGTAACGTCCGTCACGCACCCGAACGCCCCGGTCTCCTAATTCACAGGAAACCGGGGCGCTTTGCGTTTTGCGGGCAGTAGTGCACTCCTGCCTCTCAAAGTATGGCTTTGGGGGTCCCAAAGCATGGGTGTTAAAGTCGTGTGCATGAAGCACGCAGTCGCGCCCTCCACACCGCCGAGCCTCGCGCTCGTGGCGCGCCTGCACGTGGACCTCTGTCGGTGCGCGTCCGCGAACTGTCGCCCCTGACGTCCCCCCTCATCCCGTCGTTCTCCACGTCAGCTCAGCGCATCCCTTTCCGCGTCCCGTCCCCCTCCGGAGCCTGTCCGTGTCTTCAGCCCCTTCACCGTCTTCGGTGTCCTCCGTCACGAAGTACTTCAAGGTGCCCTTCTGGGCCCAGATACTCGCCGGCCTCGTCCTCGGCGTCCTGCTGGGCTGGCTGGCCCGCAACCAGGACATATCCTGGCTGGTCACCACCCTGGAGAAGGTCGGTGACACCTTCATCGGCCTGCTGAAGCTGGCCGTCGCACCGCTCGTCTTCTTCGCGATCCTCGTCTCGATCACCAACCTGCGGAAGGTCAACAACGCGGCCCGCCTGGCGTCCCGCACCCTCCTCTGGTTCATGATCACGTCGCTGATCGCGGTGGCCATCGGCCTCGTCATCGGCCTCGTCACCAACCCCGGCTCCGGCACCGGCCTCACCCCGGCCGACGGCGCGAAGCCCGAACACACCGGTTCCTGGATCGACTTCCTGACCGGCATCGTGCCGACCGACGTCATCACGCCGTTCACCGAGCTGAACGTCCTCCAGATCGTCTTCATGGCCGCCGTCGCCGGCATCGCCGCCCTCCAGCTCGGCGAGAAGGCCCAGCCGATCCTCAACCTGAGCGAGTCGATCCTCGAACTCCTCCAGAAGGCCCTGTGGTGGGTCATCCGCCTCGCCCCGCTCGGCACGGTCGGCCTCATCGGCAACGCCATCGCCACCTACGGCTGGGACCTCATCGGCAAGTACGCCACCTTCACCGCCGACATCTACGTCGGCTGCGCCATCGTGATGTTCGTGGTCTACCCGGTGCTGCTCGCCACCGTCGCCAAGGCCAGTCCGCTCCAGTTCTTCAAGGGCGCCTGGCCCGCCATCCAGCTGGCCTTCGTCTCCCGCTCCTCCGTCGGCACCATGCCGCTGACCCAGAAGGTCACCGAGCGCCTCGGCGTCCCGAAGGAGTACGCGTCCTTCGCCGTGCCGTTCGGCGCGACGACCAAGATGGACGGCTGCGCCGCGATCTACCCGGCCATCGCCGCGATCTTCGTCGCGCAGATCTTCGACATCCAGCTCGGTGTCGGCGACTACCTGCTGATCGCCTTCGTCTCGGTGGTCGGCTCCGCCGCCACGGCCGGCCTCACCGGCGCCACGGTCATGCTCACCCTGACCCTGTCCACCCTGGGCCTGCCCATGGAGGGCGTCGGCCTCCTCCTCGCCATCGACCCGATCCTGGACATGATGCGGACGGCGACCAACGTCGCAGGTCAGGCGCTGATCCCCGTGATCGTCTCGGCCCGCGAGGGCATCCTCGACCGCAAGGCCTACGACGAGGCGCACGCCTCGCCGATCGACGAGCCCGAGCGGGAGAAGCAGGAGTCCGAGCCGGTTCCGGTCGCCGCCTGACCGTCGTGATCGGGGTGTCGGCGTCGCGCTGACGCCCTGATCACCGCCGCACGGACCGTACGCTGATTCGCATGGGTGCAGGGAAGACCAAGCGGATGCCGCGTGCGGTCCGTGAGCAGCAGATGCTGGACGCCGCAGTGAGCGTCTTCGGGCAGCGCGGGTACATGGCGGCGTCGATGGACGAGATCGCCGAACTGGCGGGCGTGTCCAAGCCGCTGGTGTACCTCTACCTGAACTCGAAGGACGACCTCTTCAGCGCCTGCGTACGCCGCGAGGCCCGCGCCCTCACCGAGGCGGTGCGGGCCGGTGTGCGTCCGGGGCTGCCCGCCGACGGGCAACTCTGGTCGGGACTGCGGGGGTTCTTCACCCACACCGCGCACCACCCGGACGCCTGGCGGGTGCTGCACGTGCACGCCCGTACGCACGGCGAGCGGTTCGCGGCCGAGGTCGCGGTCATGCGCGAGGACATCGTCGCGTTCGTGACGCAGCTGATCGCCGCCGCCGCGCGGGACGCGCACCGGGACCCGCACCTGCCCGAGGGCGAGGTCGCCGGTCTTGCCGAGGCACTGGTCGGCGCCGCCGAGTCGCTCGCCGACTGGGCGGGCGCCACCGAGGGCGTCACCGCGAAGCAGGCGGCGGCGACCCTGATGAACTTCGCGTGGGCCGGCCTCGGCGACCTGATGGCGGGGCGGCCCTGGTCCCCGCCGGAGGAGCCCGAGGTGAGGCCCGAGGCGGAGCCCGAGCCGATGGCTCAGGTCGCGGGGTAGGGCCCGACCTCGCCGGACAGGTGCAGCCGCCGCCCCTCGTCGCCGCGCAGCTCGAACCGGCCGACCTCGCCCCCCGCGCCGTACTCGGCCCCGTACGTCACCGTCCCCGGCAGCAGCACCGGTGCCCGGAAGTCCGCCCGCACCACGGCCGCGTCCGGTGTCCCGTGCTCGGCCAGACACCGGGCGACGGTCCACATGCCGTGCGCGATGGCCCGGGGGAAGCCGAACAGGCGGGCGGTGAGCGGGTGCAGGTGGATCGGGTTGCGGTCCCCGGACGCCGAGCCGTAGCGCCGCCCGACGTCACCGGCGAGGCGCCACTCGGCGCGGGCGGTGAGCGGCTCGGGGGTTCCGGGGGCCTCCTTGACGGGGTGCCGGGTGCTGGTGCTGGTGCGGTGCCGGGCCAGGTAGGTGCTGCGGGACTCCCACACGAGGTCCGTTCCCGAGCGCAGCTCCGTCACCACCGACGCCTCGGTGCCGCGCCAGTGGGGGGCCAGCCCCTCGACGTACGTGGTGAGTTCGTACTCGGCGGTCGCGGGCACGGCGGTGCGCCGGGTGATGCCGATCGACGTGTGGACCAGCCCGAGCAGGGGCAGCGGGAAGTCCCGGCCGCTCATCAGGCGCATGGCCATCGGGAAGCCCAGCACGTGCGGATACGTCACCGGTAGCGCGTCCGCGCCGGTCGGGAAGCCGCAGACCCGCTCGTACGCCGCCAGCCGCGCGAGGTCCACACGCAGGCCGGGCAGGACCAGCCGGGTGCGGGGGAAGTCCGCGTCCGGGCGGGGCCGCTTGAGGGGCGACAGCAGGGCGCCGCGGGCGAGGAGCGGCGCGAGGGCGGGGACGCCGGTGAGGGTGCTGGTCGTCGGGGCCGCGGTGGTCATCAGGCCCCCAGCAGGCTCTGGCCGCAGACCCGTACGACCTGGCCGTTGACCGCGCCGGAGGCCGGGTGGGCGAGCCAGGCGGTGGTCTCGGCGACGTCGACGGGCAGGCCGCCCTGGGCAAGGGAGTTCATGCGGCGGCCGGCCTCGCGGATGAGGAGCGGGACCGCCGCCGTCATCTTCGTCTCGATGAACCCGGGCGCCACCGCGTTCACCGTCACCCCGTGTTCGGCGAGCGCGCGCGGCGCGAGGGAGCGGACGAGTCCGACGATCCCCGCCTTGCTCGCGCCGTAGTTGGTCTGGCCCGCGTTGCCCGCGAGCCCGGCGATGGAGGCGGTCGCCACGATCCGGCCGCCACGGTTGACCGCACCGGCCGCGAGCAGCGCGTCCGTGGTGCGCAGGACACTCGCGAGGTTGACGTCGAGCACGGAACTCCACCGGTCGGCGGGCATGTTGACCAGGCGCCGGTCGCGGGTGACGCCGGCGTTGTGGATCAGTACGTCGAGTCCGCCCGGCAGGGCGGCGGCGATGCGTTCGCCCGCGTCGGCGGCCGTGATGTCGAGGGCGAGGGCGGTGCCGCCGAGGCGTTCGGCGGCCTTGCGTGCCTCCTGCTCGGCCTGCGGCACGTCGAGGACGACGACCTGGGCGCCCTGCCCGGCCAGCGTCTCGGCGACCGCCGCGCCGATGCCCCGGGCGGCGCCGGTGACCAGGGCGGTACGCCCGGCGAGGGGCAGGTCCCAGTCGTCGGGGGCGGCACTCTCGGCCGTCGCCGCGACCTCGATCACCTGGCCGCTGACGTAGGCGGAGGCGGGGGAGAGGAGGAAGCGGAGGGTGGACTCGGCGGCGGACGCGGCGGACGCGGCGGACGCGGTGGTGAGGCGGACGAGGTTGACCGTCCTGCCCCGTCCGATCTCCTTGCCGAGGGAGCGGGTGAACCCCTCCAACGCCTGCTGGGCGGCGGCCTGGTGGTGGTCGGCCGGGTCGAGCGGGGCGCCGAGCACCACCACGCGGCCGCTCGCGGCGACGGACCGTACGACGGGGTGCAGCGCGGCGTGCACCTCGGCGAGGGAGTCGACGTCCCGCACCCCGGTGGCGTCGAGGACGACGGCGGCGGGGCGGCCGTCCTCGTCCCGGGCGAGGCCCGTGCGGGCCAGGACCGGCGCGAGGTCGAGGTCCGTCTTGCCGGCCGCGAGGTGCAGCAGGCCGCCGGTGAGCGAGCCGCGTTCCAGCGCGGCGGGCTGCGGCAGCCCCAGCCTGCGGGTGAGGAATCGGCCGGGTGCGGTACCGGTGAAGCTGAGATAGCGGTCGGCCATGTCCTGTCTCCCCAACGCGTCTGTCGTGCCCACACGTGATCACGAGTGCTTACTCCAGAGTAAGGTTACCGGAGGTAAGCCTGTGTCGTCCTGTGTCGTGCGGGCACTGCCGACTACGTCCGGACCGCACCCCACGGCGCCCCGCTCCCCTCCCAGGGGTTCGCGCTGAGACCGCACACGTACGTCGCGGAGGTGAGCAGCCGGGGGGTCACGCGGATGCCCGTGAGGCGCTCGGCGAGGGCGAACGAGGCGTTGACGGTGGAGTACCCCCAGCCGTGCGTGTCGTCGTCGTTCTCGCCGGTGAGGTCGAAGCCGCATTCCGCCATGTCGGCGAGGAGTCCGTCCGGGTCACCGCCCTCGCGGGAGTCGGCGAAGAGCGCGTCGAAGTCCAGCCGGAGCGTGCCGTCGGCGAACCAGCAGAAGCGGTGCAGCGCGTTGGCGTTGCGGTAGTGCGACACCACCGTGCGGCCCGCGGAAAGGGGCTGCAGGGCCTCGTCGGTGGCCCCGAGGAAGCCGTTGTACTCCACCATCACGGACCAGTCGCCGAGCGAGGTGGCCCCGACGAAGAACCGCTCGTCCTCCTCGATGTGGGCCGCCGTCAGCTCCGGCAGCCGGCTCACACCGGTGATCCGCTCCGTCAGGTCGGCGCCCAGGGTCCGCAGGAGTTCCCCGGGCGCGATCCCCTGGACGTAGGTGACGCAGTACGCCTCCATCCAGTCCTCGTACTGCTCGGTGATCCACAGGTAGTCGGCGGCGGTGGGTTTGTCGGTCATGCCGGCATCCTGCCATCCGGCAGAGCCGCCGATGGCTGACCCCCGGCCCCGCGTAACATCGCGCCGGGGGACGACCGTTGGGACCATTGAGGGGGAGTACCGCATGGCCGGCAGGGCCGGACGGGTTCTCGTGGCCGACGACGACGTGAGCACACGGCGTTCGCTGGCACGAGGGCTGCGGCTGGGGGGTTTCGAGGTCGCACTCGCCGAGGACGGAAACGCCGCGCTGGAGGCGTTGCGCGGACAGCCGCCGGACATCGTCGTCCTCGACGTCTGCATGCCGGGGCTCAGCGGCATCGAGGTGTGCCGGGCCCTGCGCGAGAGCGGGGACGACGTGCCGGTGCTCATGCTCTCCGGGCTGGACGAAGTGGCCGACAGGATCGCCGGGTTAGAGGCCGGCGGCGACGACTACCTGGTCAAGCCGTTCGCACTGCAGGAACTCAAGCTGCGGCTGCACGCCCTGCTGCGCAGACGCCCTCCGGCCGCCACGGACCGCGTCCAGGCCGGCGGCCTGGTCCTGGAACCGTCCGCCCGCCAGGCGTCACTGGACGGACGGCCACTGCGCCTGACGCCCCGCGAGTTCCACCTGCTGGAGATGCTGGCCCGCAACGCGGGCATCGTCCTGACCCGTGGCCGGTTGCTGGAGCAGGTCTGGGGGTACGACGCCGACGTCCGCACCGACGCGGTGGACACGTTCGTCAGCTATCTGCGGCGCAAGACGGAGGCCCACGGACGCCCCCGCATCCTGCACACCGTGCGCGGCCTCGGGTTCGTGCTGCGCGTGGACGAGAGCGCCCGAGAGGCCGGGACCGCCCGGGAGCCCGGGACCGCCCGAGAGGCCGGGACCGCCCGAGAGGCCGGGACCGCCCGAGAGGCCGGGACCGCCCGGGAGCCCGGGACCGCCCGAGAGGCCGGGACCGCCCGGGAGGCCGGGACCGCCCGGGAGGCCGGGACCGCCCGGGAGCCCGGGACCGCCCGAGAGGCCGGGACCGCCCGAGAGGCCGGGACCGCCCGAGAGGCCGGGACCGCCCGAGAGGCCGGGACCGCCCGAGAGGCCGGGACCGCTCCGTGAGGCTCTCCACCCGCATCGCCCTGTCCGCCGCCCTGATCGTGCCCGTGCTGGCCCTCGCCACCAACTACCTGCTGCTGGCCTGGTTCACCGGCGACCTGCGCGCGGAGCAGGAGAGACAGCTCCTTTCCCGTGCCACCACCCTCACGCACAACGCCCAGGCCTATCTGCAGGCCGTCGAGGCCGGCCACCCCGTCGCCGCCAGGAACGCCCGGCGCCGGCTGGTCGTCTCGTCGCCGGACGTCGGCTTCCGGCTGACGGGGCCGAAGGGTGTCGTGGCGGCCGGTCCGCGGCACGACCCGGCGCTGTCACTGCCGGCCGAGGCCAAGCAGCCCGTCGTCCTGGACGGCGCGGACGCGGGCGGCACGAAGTGGCTCGTCATGTCCCGCCGGATCACCCCGCCGAACGGCACACCCCCGGACCGGCCCAACCTGTGGATGTTCTCCCCGGACACCGCCTACCGGGCGCAGCTGTCGCGGGTGCGGCAGCGGATCCTGATGGTCGCCCTGCTGTCCGCCCCCGTCACCGGGGCGATCGCCTGGCTCATCGCGAGCCGCGCCACCCTGCCGCTGCGCCGCCTCCAGCACCGCGCGAACGGACTCGACCCCCGCATCACCGTGCTCCGCCTGGAGCACACCCCGAGCGGGGTCACCGAGGTGGACGACCTCGCCGGCACGCTGAGGACCGTACTGGCCCGGTACGACGAGCAGGCGGCGCGCGCCAAGGAGGCGCTGGAGACCGCCCGGTCCTTCGCCGCGGCGGCCTCCCACGAGATGCGCAACCCCCTGACGAGCATGCGCACCAACCTCGACGTCCTCACCGAGTATCCGGATCTGGACGCGGCCGACCGGGAGGAGGTCCTCGCCGACCTGGCGCGCGAGCAGGCCCGGCTGCTCGGACTGCTGGGGATGCTGCGCACGCTGGCCCAGGGCGACCTGGTCGAGGCCGACGCCTTCACCTCGCTCGACCTGGGCGAACTCGTCCGCGCCTGCGCGGCGGACCTGCGCCGGTCCCGTCCCGACGCGCGGTTGACGGTGCGGGTCGCCGGGGGTCCGCTGGTCCACGCCTGGCACGAGGGGCTGCGCTCGGCCGTGGACAACCTGCTGGTCAATGCCTGGACCCACGGCCGTACGAAGACGGGTGACGTCCGGGTGGAGGTGACCCTGCGGACCGTCCAGGAGGCCGGCGCGCCGGTGGCCGTCCTCACCGTCGACGACCACGGACCCGGTGTCCCACCGGCCCTGCGCGAGGCGATATTCCGGCGCTTTTACCGCAGCGGCGACAGCCCCGGCTCCGGCCTCGGTCTCACCCTGGTCGCCCAGCAGATCGCCCTGCACCAGGGCCGGATCGTGGTGAGCGACCGTCCGGACGGGACACCCGGAGCGCGCTTCGAGGTGCGTCTGCCGGTCACCGGCGTCCAGGACGTCACGCACACCCTGCCGCTGCTCCGCCGCGACTGGCTGACCGCCGCCGACTGACCGGGCGGGCACGCCGCAGGAGTCACAAAGATTTCACAAGGTCGGTCCCTACGTTCCTCCCCACAGCAGGCACGGACTGCTACGGGGAGGGATGCCGGAAGTGCCGGATGTGCGAACGCACTCGGACCAGGTACTGCGGTCGTTGCGCCAGTCGGGCCCCCTGACCAGGGGCGAGCTGGCGGAGCTGTGCGGACTGTCCCGCACCACGCTGTACGAGGTCGTCAGCAGGCTCGTGGACCACGGGCTGGTGGTCGCCACGGTGCCGGACACCGTCCCGCGCGGACGCGGGCGCCCGGCGGAGCAGTTGGCGCTGAACCCCGATGCCGGGCGCAGCCTTGGCATCGACTTCGGCCGGCGGGTCGTGCGCGTGGCCGCGATGGCCGTGCTGCACGACGACATCGGCACCGCCAGTGAGCCGTGCCGCCCCGACGCCCCCTGGCCGGAGCGTGTCGCCCTCGCACGACGACTGGCGGGCACCCTGACCGGCGGGCGGCCGCGGTTTGACGTGCTCAACGGGGTCGGGGTCGCGGTGACGGACCCGGCCGCCGATGCGTCCGCCCAGGTCGACCGGCGGGCCCTGGCGGCGCTGATCGGCCGCGGCTTCGGCACCCGGGTACGGCTGGACGGCGCCCCGCGGCTCGCCGCGCTGGCCGAGACGGTGTGGGGCGCCGCCAAGGGGCAGCGGGACGTGCTCTACCTGCAACTGTCCGACCGGGTCGGCGGCGCGCTGGTGAGCGCAGGCGCGCTGCACCACGGCGCGCACGGCCGGTCGGGGGAGTTCGGGCACATCGGCGTGGAGCCCGCGGGCACGCCCTGCGCCTGCGGCGGCCGGGGATGTCTGCAGACGGTGGCCTCCACCACGGCCGTACTGAACGCGTACCGGGCCACGGCCGGCGTACGGGACCTGGCGGCCGCGCTGTGCGCCGGTGAACCGGCCGCCCACGCGGCGGTACGGCGGGCGGGCACGTACGCGGGCCGAGTGCTGGCCGGCCTGGCGAACGCGCTCGGACCCGGTGCCGTCGTCGTGGGAGGTGAACTCGTCACCGCCGCACCGGCACTCATGGAAGCGGTGCGGCGAGAACTGTGGGCGAACGTCGTGCGGTGGGGTTCGCGGCCGCCGTTGCTCGTCCGCCGCGCCGAACTGGGCGACTTCGCCGCCGCCCTCGGCGCCGTCCTCCTGCTGCGGCGGCCCGCCGACACCGCCTCGATTAAATCCGCCCGCGGGGCATTTAATCCGGCCCCGGAATATTGACGGTCCTCGACGGCAGAATTGACGGCTTTCTAAACTCGCGATGTCCGGGTGTGTTCATTCCACCCGCCCTCAGAAGGGACCAACTCACCATGCTCATCAATCGCCGTGTCAGTGGTGTCGTCAGCATCGGCCTGGCCGCCGCCCTTCTGGGTGTCGCGCAGGCGAGTCCGGCCTCCGCGGTGCCCATCGGAAAGGTGCGGAAGGGGAAAGCCACCTTCTACACGAGCAGTGGTATCGGCGCCTGCGGCAAGTGGGTCGACGCGTCGACCCAGTCGATCGTCGCCGTACCCCGGAAATGGTGGACGACCGCCAATTCGACCAAGGACCCGCTGTGCCGTCTCAACGTGGTCGTGACCTACAAGGGACATTCCGTCATCGTGCCGGTCATGGACAAGTGCGGCGGCTGCGGACCCAACCAACTCGACCTCGGACGGCTCGCTTTCGCGAAGCTGGCCGCTCCCTCCAAGGGCGTCATCAAGGGCGTCAAGTGGAAGTTCGTCCGGTAACGGATCAGACGACACCGGTAACGGATCAGACGACAAAGGAGTTCGATCGATGGCCAAGCCCCGCATACTCACCGGGCTGCTCGCAGCCCTGACGCTCTCGACCCTGGCCGGACCGCTGGCCACCACGGCGTCGGCCGCCCCGGCCTCCCCGACCGCACAGGCCGGATTCGTGGTCGGCAAGGCCGAGTTCAACCGGATGTTCCCGCAGCACAACACGTTCTACACCTATGCCTCGCTGACGAAGGCGATGAAGGCGTTCCCGGCCTTCGCCCACACCGGCAGCGCCGCCGTCAGGAACCGCGAGGCCGCCGCCTTCCTCGCCAACGTCTCCCACGAGACCGGTGGGCTGAAGCACATCGTCGAGCAGGACAAGTCCAACTACGACCACTACTGCGACACGAGCAAGCCCTACGGCTGCCCGGCCGGCAAGGCCAAGTACTACGGACGCGGCCCGATCCAGCTGAGCTGGAACTACAACTACAAGGTCGCGGGTGACGCCCTCGGCATCGACCTGCTGCACAACCCCGGTCTGGTGCAGAAGAACCCGGTCGTCGCCTGGAAGACGGCCCTGTGGTTCTGGATGCGGCAGACGGGCTCCGGCCCCATGACCGGCCACCGCGCCATGGTCGGCGGGGCCGGTTTCGGCCAGACCGTCCGCAGCATCAACGGTGCCGTCGAGTGCGACGGCCGCAGGCCGGACCAGGTCCGCCACCGGGTGGCCCTGTACGACAGGTTCGCCAAGGTCCTGCGCGTCGCGCCCGGCAAGAACAAGAGCTGCTGAGGGAACGGGAACATGCCCATATCGCGGTACCTCGCCACGGCCCTGACCGTCGCCGCGGCGACGAGCGCCCTGTCCGCCGGCTCCGCCACCGCGGCCTCGGCCGCCGTGCCGTCGCCCAAGGCGCTCAAGGCCAATGTGCTCAAGCTGACCAACGCCGAACGGGCCAAGGCCGGCTGCCCCAGGCTGAAGTTCGACGCGGCGCTCGCCGGGGCGGCGCAGCGGCACTCCGCCGACATGGCGGGGCACGACTTCGTCGGCCACGTCGGATCGGGCGGCAGCACGATCGCGACCAGGGCCGAGGCCGCCGGCTACACCCACTGGAACGCGCTCGCGGAGAACGTCGCCGCCGGCCAGAAGACCGCGGCCGCCGTGGTGAGGAGCTGGATGAAGTCCCCGGGGCACCGGGCCAACATCCTCAACTGCTCGCTCGAGCACCTGGGCGTCGGCTATGTGAAGAGGCCCGGAACGCGCTACGGGACGTACTGGACCCAGGACTTCGGCGCGAAGTTCTGACCCACGGATTCCGACGCCGACCGCCGCGTGCGGTGTGCCGCTGCATCGGCACACCGCACGCGGCGGTGGTGTGTCCGGGGGACGGGGGCGTCGCGGATCAGAAGGGAGTGAGCGTCAGGCGCAGGCGCTGGGGCGCGTTGTCCTGGATGTACGTGGCGAAGTCGCCGACGTCGTCGAAGGCGAAGCCGTACGCCTTGCCGTTGTTCACCACCGAGTGGATCGCCTGCGCGTAGTGGTTGGTGACGGGGGTCCGGTAGAAGGCCGCAGCGCCGGTCGTGGGCTGGGCGCCGGCGCGCAGGAGCACGGAGCGGTTGAAACCGGCGCCGAGGACCGCGGCCACCGGGCCGCGCAGCCCGTCGTTGGGCGCGGCGAGGCTGCCGTCGCAGAAGAGGATGTCGCGGGTGGTGGGCCGGTCGAAGGTGAGCGTGGCGGGACCGTGGAAGGTCAGCTTTCCGTCGCGTACCCGGCCGGTGAAGGTGCCCGCGTTGGTCCGGACGGTGAGGTTCTGCCGCGTGTAGCGCCGCCAGACCTGGTCGATGTACGGGCCGTAGTAGTTCCCCGGGAAGCGGCCGGCGTCGAGACCGTGTCCGGGGGCGATGGCCCGCAGGTCCTTCACCACCAGACGGTCGAACGCGCCGCGCCGCCGCAGGGCGGCGAAGACGGCCTTCCTGCCTCCCTTGCGCACCGCGCCGGTGGTGTGCCGGCCGCGCCCGGTCAGCTGAAGGCTCATCGGGACGCTGAACATGTCGACCATGGTGGTGTTGCAGAACATCCCGTCGGCGTTGTGCGTGAACTCCGCGCAGTCGTGCAGCACCGGGTGGTTGGGGTCCGACGCGACCCAGCCGGCCGGGGTCTGCAGCGCGGGCCGCCCGTTGCCGTCGCGAACCACCTTGAGTTTCAGTTTCCCGCCCAGGGACACGTAGATGCGGCCCGACATACGGGGGAGTGAGAGATGCGTTTCCCCCTTCGCCGCGAGCGGGATCGCGTAGTCGGTGAATCCGCCCGCCTTGTTGTCCGCGAGGGCGAGCGGGACGGCCTTTCCGGACCGGTCGACCCTGACCTGCCGGTCGTTGCGGGTTCCCACGATGTACACGTGGACCGACGCGTTCTTGAATTCCCCGCTGTTGTTGACGATCGTCAGTGGCAGCCGCCCTCCGGCCGCGGCGTGGGCCACCGGCGCGGTGGCGGAAAGAAGCGGACCGGCCAGTGCGGCCCCTCCCGCCGCCACGAGAAGTGAACGGCGCGCTATTGCGCTCGGACGGTCGTGCGTCCGGTCGTGCGTCCGATCGTGCTGCGTCATCCCGTAATTCTCCTTATTTGGTGAAGGGTTACGGCGAAGGTGAACGTACAGCAATTCAAGGCGCTCTCTGATTTGTCCCGGATTTTTTCCCGTAGGCGCCACAAGGGGCTACTCTGGAGTAGGGTTACCGGTGGTAAGTCCCATGTCCCGGGTGAGGAGCAGGTCGAGATGAGTCCCCTGGCAGCGCAGTCCACCCGCCGCGTCGCGGTCGTCGGCGGCGCGCGCGTCCCCTTCGCCCGCTCCGACGGGCCGTACGCCACCGCCTCCAACCAGGAGATGCTCACCGCCGCCCTCGACGGCCTGGTCGAGCGCCACGGACTCCAGGAGCCGGGCGCGGTCGGCGAGTTCGTGGCCGGTGCGGTCCTCAAGCACAGCCGCGACTTCAACCTGGCCCGCGAGACGGTCCTCGGCTCGGCGCTCGACGCGCGCACCCCCGCCTACGACATCCAGCAGGCCTGCGGGACCGGACTCCAGGCCGTGATCGCCGCCGCCAACAAGATCGCCCTCGGCCAGACCGAGTCGGCGATCGCGGGCGGCGCGGACACGGCGAGCGACGCACCGCTCGGGGTCAACGACCGCCTGCGCCGCATCCTGCTGGAGGCCCGCCGGGCGAAGTCCCTCGGCGGTCGGGCGAAGGCACTGGCCGGGATCCGCCCGGGTCACCTGGTCCCCGACATCCCGCGCAACGCCGAGCCGCGCACCGGCCTTTCGATGGGCGAGCACGCCGCGGTCACCGCCCGGACCTGGGGCATCGGCCGCGAGGCCCAGGACGAACTGGCCGCCACGAGCCACCAGCGGCTGGCGGCGGCGTACGAACGCGGCCTCTTCCAGGACCTGGTGATCCCCTTCCGGGGCCTGGCCCGCGACCAGAACCTGCGCCCCGGCTCGACGGTGGAGAAACTGTCCACCCTGAAGCCGGTGTTCGGCCTGGACGGCGCCGCCCCCACGATGACCGCGGGCAACTCCACGCCCCTGACCGACGGCGCGGCGACCGTGCTGCTGGCGAGCGAGGAGTGGGCCGAGGCCCGCGGCCTGGAGCCGCTGGCCTACCTGACGGCGTACGAGACGGCGGCCGTGGACTTCGTCGGTGGCGATGTCGCGGGCGGCGAGGACGGGCTCCTGATGGCACCGGCGTACGCGGTCCCGCGCATGCTGGAGCGGGCCGGGCTCGGGATCGAGGACTTCGACCTCGTCGAGATCCACGAGGCGTTCGCGTCCCAGGTACTGGCCACGCTGGCCGCCTGGGAGAAGCGCGGTCTGGCCCCGGTGGACCGGGCCCGCCTGAACGTGGCCGGCTCCTCCCTCGCCACCGGGCATCCCTTCGCCGCGACCGGCGCCCGGATCGTGGCGACGCTGGCCACGCTGCTCGCCGAGCGCGAAGGGCCGGGGCGCGGACTGATCTCCGTCTGCGCGGCGGGCGGCCAGGGCGTCACGGCCGTACTGGAACGAACGTGACTTACCCTCAGGTAACTCCCAAGCTTGCACACACCCGGCGCGGGACCATCCCGGAACACGCACCAACTCCCCACGCGGGCGCCGTACGATCCCGAGACTGACCGCCGGTAACCCATGTCCGCGGGACCGGCGATGAACGCCTCGGCGCGCGAGGCACGTACGTCATGCAGCAGAGCAGTGACACCACAAGCAGTGTCTCTGCTGCACGTCCCAGGAGCCGCCCGTGTCCACCCCGCTTCCCTCCTTCGCCGCATCCGCCGCCTATGCCGACTCGCCCGGCCCCACCCTGGTGGCCCCCGAGACGCGGCGGCTGGACGGGGCCGTACGGGAGGCCTACGTACCGCCGTTCGCCCCGCCGGTGCGCCGCGGCTCCCTCGCCGACCTGCCCTTCGACAACGCGGCCGCGGTCCCGGGCCAGGTCGTCCTCAGCCGCCGCTCGCCGGACGGCGACTGGTCCGACGTGACGGCGGCCGAGTTCGCCGGGCAGGTGCAGGCGGTGGCCAAGGGCATGATCGCGGAGGGCCTCATGCCGGGCGACCGCATCGCGATCATGGCGCGGACGACGTACGAGTGGACGCTGCTGGACTTCGCCGCGTGGGCGGCCGGCCTGGTCACCGTCCCGATCTACCCCACCTCCTCCCTCTTCCAGACCCGCTGGATCCTCCAGGACTCCGGCGCCGTCACCCTGGTCACCGAGACCACCGCGCAGGCCGCGGCCCTCGGCCCCGAGCTGGACCGCATCCCCGACCTGGGGCACCTGTGGGTGATGGAGAAGGGGCACGTGGAGCGTCTCGCGGAGCTGGGCGCGCGACTGCCGGACGCGGAGGTGGAGGTGCGCCGCGGCATGCTCGGCCCGAGCACGCTGGCCACCCTGATCTACACCTCGGGCACGACCGGCCGCCCCAAGGGCTGCGTGCTGACCCACGGCAACTTCTTCGCCGAGGTCGACAACGCGATCGAGCTGCTCTACCCCGTCTTCAAGGCGGAGACCGGCGAGGAGCCCTCGATCCTGCTCTTCCTCCCGATGTCCCACGTCTTCGGCCGCATGGTCGCCGTGGCCTGCGTCCGCGCCCGGGTCCGCCTCGGCCACGCCCCGAGCCTGAAACCCGAGGACCTGCTGCCCGACCTGGCGGCCTTCCGCCCGACCTGCCTGCTGACCATCCCGTACATGCTGGAGAAGGTCTTCAACAGCGCCCGCGCCAAGGCCGAGTCCGGCGGCCGGGCCTCGGCCTTCGACCGCGCGGTCTCGGTGGCGGTGCGCTACGGCGAGGCCAAGGAGGCCCGCCAGCTGGGCTCGGGCGGCGGCCCCGGCCGCGGCCTGCGGACCGCCCGCTCCTTCTACGATCCCCTCGTCTACCGCAAGATCCGCAACGCCATGGGCGGCCGGGTCAAGTACGCCATCTGCGGCGGCTCCCCGCTCGGCCGCCGCCTGGCCGCCTTCTACACCGGGGCCGGCATCGAGATCTTCGAGGGCTACGGACTGACCGAGACCACGGCCGCGGCCACCGTCACACCCCCGCTCAAGCCACGCCTGGGCACCGTCGGCTGGCCGCTGCCCGGCACCCGCATCCGCATCGCCGCCGACGGCGAGATCCTCGTCGCCGGCGAGCAGGTCCTGCACGGCTACTGGGACCCGCAGGCCGGCGGCGTCGTCCAGGCCGCCCCCGGCGGCTGGTTCGCCACCGGCGACATCGGCAGCCTGGACGACGAGGGGTACCTGACGATCACCGGCCGCAAGAAGGAACTGCTGATCACCGCGGGCGGCAAGAGCGTCGCCCCGGCCCCGCTGGAGAACTGGCTGCGCTCCCACCCCCTGATCTCCCAGTGCATCGTCCTGGGCGACCGCCGCCCCTACGTCTCCGCCCTGTTCACCCTCGACCCCGACGGCGTCACCCACTGGCGCCGCATGAACGGCAAGCACCCGGTGCCGCCGGAGCTGCTGACCGACGACGAGGAGGTCCACGCGGTCCTCCAGCGGGCGGTCGACGAGGCCAACAAGCTGGTCTCCCGCCCGGAGTCCATCCGCCGCTTCGCCGTCCTGCCCAGGGACTTCACCGAGTGGGACGGCCACCTCACGCCCTCGATGAAACTGCGCCGCGAGGCGATCATGCGGGACTTCGCGGGGGCGGTGGAGGGGCTGTACGAGGCGTAGGGCCCGCTCGGGCGGGCTCAGCGGGGGCTCAGCGGCGGGCGATGAGGAACGCCTGGGGGACCTGGGCGACGGTGGTCTCCTCGGTGGTCCGCACCGTCCGGGACAGCACGGTGAACCCGGCCTGCTCCAGCAGCTCCGCCATCGGCTCCGGCCGCCGCCGTTCGAAGTCCAGGGCGACCGGGTGGCCCCACGGTCGGTCGTGGTGGTTGGGCTCGTCACCGACCTGGAAGCCGAGCAGCAGGTGCCCGCCCGGGGCCAGCACGCGCCGCACCTCGCCGAAGAGGTCCGGCAGCCGCTCCCACGGCGTGTGGATCGACGAGTACCAGGAGACCGCCCCCGCGAGGGCGCCGTCCGGCAGGTCGAGGTCCAGCATGGACCCCTGCTCGAACCGCAGCCCCGGGTTCTCGCGGCGCGCGATCGAGAGCATCGAGGAGGACAGGTCGAGGCCGAAGACCCGCAGGCCCAGCGAGGCGAGGTGCGCGGTGACCAGGCCGGGCCCGCAGCCGAGGTCGGCCACCTGCCCGTCCGGCCCCACCAGCTCGGCGAAGGCGCCCATCAGCGCCCGGTCCAGCGGGGCGTCGTCGAGCACGGTGCGGAAGCGGACGTGGTAGTCCTCGGCGACGGCGTCGTAGAAGGTCCGTGTGGTGGTCACGAAGGCGGGGTCGGTCATGGCGGCGTCGGTCATGGCGGGACCCTAGCGGCAGCCACTGACAGCAAGGCCGGGTGAAAAGGGCAGGAGCCCCGTCGCCGAAGACGGCGCGGGGCTCCTTGGGTACTGCTGTCAATCAGACAGGAGTGACATTCTCCGCCTGCGGGCCCTTGGGACCCTGCGTGACGTCGAAGTTCACCTGCTGGTTCTCCTCGAGCGAGCGGAAGCCGCTCGCGTTGATCGCGGAGTAGTGGACGAAGACGTCGGGGCCGCCGCCTTCCTGGGCGATGAATCCAAAGCCCTTTTCGGCGTTGAACCACTTCACGGTTCCGGTAGCCATAAGCCCTCCTTGGGCCCAAAGGGTTGCCCTGCTCCAGAACCAGCAAGTGTGAAGACTGGAATTCTGCACAACTGCATATGTCTGAGAACGACGAGAGCCCGCGGTCACATGCTCCGCAGGCTCTGTACTGCAAGGGAAACCAAACTGCAACTTGCTGTGAGCCTAGCACGCAGGCCCCCGAGCGCAACAGAGGCCAAGATCACTTCACCCGGACGTTTGAACAACTGCGCCGTTCGGCTGACACCCGCCGGCGCCGGGGGTCGGCGGCGGGCGGCCGCCGGGGGAGGGCTAGCCTCGCGATGTGGACAATTCTCGCACCCGGCCGCGCGTCGGCCACATCCAGTTCCTGAACTGCCTGCCCCTGTACTGGGGGCTCGCGAGAACAGGCACGCTCCTCGACTTCGAGCTGACGAAGGACACCCCGGAGAAGCTCAGCGAGCAGCTGGTGCGGGGCGATCTCGACATCGGTCCCGTGACCCTGGTCGAATTCCTCAAGAACGCCGACGACCTGGTCGCCTTCCCCGACATCGCCGTGGGCTGCGACGGCCCGGTGATGTCGTGCGTGATCGTCTCGCAGGTCCCGCTGGAGCGGCTGGACGGTGCCCGGGTCGCCCTCGGGTCGACCTCGCGCACCTCCGTACGCCTCGCCCAGCTCCTCCTGGCGGAGCGCTACGGCGTCCAGCCGGACTACTACACCTGCCCGCCGGACCTGAGCCTGATGATGCAGGAGGCCGACGCGGCCGTCCTCATCGGCGACGCCGCCCTGCGGGCCAACATGATCGACGGCCCGCGCTACGGCCTCGAGGTGCACGACCTGGGCGCGCTGTGGAAGGAGTGGACGGGCCTGCCGTTCGTCTTCGCGGTCTGGGCGGCCCGGCGCGACTACGCGGAGCGCGAGCCGGTCATCACCCGCAAGGTGCATGAGGCCTTCCTCGCCTCCCGCAACCTCTCCCTGGAGGAGGTGGAGAAGGTCGCCGAGCAGGCGGCCCGCTGGGAGGCCTTCGACGAGGACACCCTCGCGAAGTACTTCACCACCCTCGACTTCCGCTTCGGCGCCCCGCAGCTGGAGGCGGTCACCGAGTTCGCCCGCCGGGTCGGCCCCACCACGGGCTTCCCGGCCGACGTGAAGGTCGAGCTGCTCCAGCCCTGACCCGCCGGGGGTGCCCGCACGGGGCGGCCCACTACCCTGCTGGCAGGTACCGGCGTACGGGGGAGGGGTGGACGCCATGCGGCCGCTCGAAGTCGACGAACCCACCGTCGTGGGGCCCTACCGGCTGCTCGGCCGGCTGGGCTCCGGCGGCATGGGCCGGGTCTACCTGGGGCGCAGCGCCGGCGGTCGCACGGTCGCGGTGAAGATCGTGCACCCGCACTTCGCGCTGGACGAGGAGTTCCGGGCCCGGTTCCGGCGCGAGGTGGACGCCGCGCGCCGGGTGGGCGGCGCCTGGACCGCGCCCGTACTGGACGCCGACCCCGAGGCGCGCGTGCCGTGGGTGGCCACGGCGTACGCGGCCGGTCCGTCCCTGACGGCGGCCGTCGCGGACGGCGGCCCGCTGCCCGCCCACTCGGTACGGGCGCTCGGCGCGGGCCTCGGCGAGGCGCTGGCCGCGGTGCACGAGCTGGGCCTCGTCCACCGAGACGTCAAGCCGTCCAACGTGCTGCTGACCCTCGACGGCCCCCTCCTGATCGACTTCGGCATCGCCCGCGCCACCGAGGGCACCGCCTCCCTGACCTCGACGGGCGTCTCGATCGGCTCACCCGGCTACATGTCGCCCGAGCAGATCCTCGGCAAGGGCGTGACCGGCGCGGCGGACGTCTTCTCCCTGGGCGCCGTCCTGGCCTTCGCCGCGATGGGCGCGCCGCCCTTCCCCGGGGACTCCTCGGCCGCGCTGCTCTACAAGGTCGTCCACGAGGAGCCCCGGCTCGACGACCTGGACGGGGAGCTGCGCGCGCTGGTCGCGTCCTGCCTGGCGAAGGACCCGGCCGCCCGCCCGGCCCCCGCCGAGGTGGCCCGGCGCCTGGCACCCGGGGGCGCGGCACGGCTGGTGACCGGCGGCTGGCTGCCGGGGGCGCTGGTGGAGCGGGTCAGCCGGAGCGCCGTACAGCTGCTGAACCTGGAGGCGGCGGAGTCGGAGCCCGGGGTATCGGGACCCGTGGGGTTCAGCCGCCCGTCGGTCACGGCGGCAGGCGAGGCCGGGGCGGCGGACCCCACTGCCGGTGCGGCGGCGGACCCCACTGCCGGTGCGGCGGCGGACCCCACCGCCGGTGCGGCGTCCGCCCCCACTGCCGGTGCGACGGCAGCCCCCACCCCCAGTGCTGCGTCGGCCCCCATCGCCGGCGCCTTCGGGCCCCCGCCGGTGATGCCGACGCCCACCCCGCCCTCATCGTCGTCCTCGTCCGTCCCCGGCCCGAGGGACGCCGACCCGGGTGCGGAACCGGGCACGGCGCACCCGCCCGGCAGGCTCGCCCTCTCCGTCGCGGCGACCTCCACCCAGGGCGCCGGGGGCCGCGGCCGGCGCCTCAGCTGCACCGTCGCGCTCGCGGTGGCGGGAGCGCTGGCGGCGGTGACGGTCGGGTCGGTGTTCGTCCTGGACCTGCTTCCGGGCTCGGGCAACGACACGAACAACGCGGGCGGCAGCGACGCCTCCCACGAGCCCCCCGCCGCCACCTCCGGCAGCCTGCCCTCGCGCTACGTCGGCACCTGGGAGGGGCAGGCCGCCGCCCTGGACGGCAAGCTGCCGCTGGGCACCTTCCGCATCACGATGAAACAGGTGAACGTCGGCCAGGAGCTGGGCAAACTCCGCCAGACCGACGCGCTGGGCGGTGTCTGCGTGGACGTGATCACGCTCAAGAAGGTCACGGGCAAGCAGATCGTCGCCGCGTCCGTCGGCGCCGAGGGCAACCACGACGGCTGCAACCCCGCACCCACCACCGTCACCTTCACCCCGGTCGGCGACGACCTCGACTACGCGTCGGAGAGCGAGGAGTCCGGGCGGCCCGAGGCGCGGCTGTCGAAGGTCAAGTAGCGGGTTCCGGCACGGTCTTGCCGCGCGTGACGCGGCGGACGAGCAGCGCGACCAGTACGGCGGTCACGGCGACCGCGGCGGCCAGGCCGACGGCCCACAGGTACGGGAACCGCTCGTGCACCCAGCACGCCCCGCCCTCGCGGTGGCAGTCGCCGTCCCAGTCCTGATGCTCCTTCGGCCGCCAGGTCGCGCCGATCACCCCGAGTACCAGCCAGCCGGCCGCGAGGGCGGGAAGGGCGGCGACGGCCCAGGCCAGCGAACGGAGCCTGCTCGCCCGCCACTTCATCCGGGTCAGCGGCGCCACGAGGGCGGCCAGGAGCAGGGGCAGCAGAGCGCCCAGGGTGGCGCCGAAGGCGTACGTGCCGCCCGGCCACGCGGGCGCCAGGTCGCCCCAGACCTCGTGACCCCAGCGCATGTCGACGAGGACCAGCGGCAGGATCAGGGCGAGGAACGCGGGGAACATCAGGCAGCCGAACACCCGGTCCCGGCGGCGCGTGCCGGAACGCGGGGCGGACGACCGCCCGTCCCGACGGTGCTCGTACCGCAGGGCGGGCCCGGCGGCCCTGCGCCGTCCAGGTCGCGCCGATCCGCCTGCCACCGGCTCAGCCCGGGACCACGACCGTGCGCAGCTCCCCGTCCCCGAGGTGCAGCATGCCCTTGCCGGGCGTGACCTGGCCGCCGACCATGCCGCGGGAGACGCGCAGGCCGATGAGGTCGCCGCTGGAGGACTCCTGCGGGGAGAGCAGGATGCCGCGGCGGGCCTTCTTGGCGTCGACCTGCCAGCCGGAGAAGCCGCTGCACACGTCCTCCTCGTCACCGGCGATGACGAGGGCGAGGCCGCGTTCGGAGCCCCGGGAGACGATCTTCTTCATCTGGCTCTCGGCGTCGCAGTCCTCGAGGATCTCGCCGTCGTCGATCAGGACGGCGATCGGCTCCTGAGGGCTGGCCTCGTCGATCAGCTCCTCGAACTCGTCCTCGTCGATGTCGTCGCCGGTGAAGACCTTCAGCACGCCTTCCGAGCCGTCCAGTTGACGCAGCGGCGACTGGCGGGGCGCTGCGACGACGAGGCGGGTGCCCTGGGCGAGCAAGGAGTTCGCGATGTTCATCAGCACCGTGGAGCGGCCCGACTTGGCCGGCCCCGCGATGACGAACGCCGGGACGCCGTCGGCGAGGTCGGGGCCGAAGCCGACGATCTCGTCGCCGCCGATGCCGACCATCGCCCACAGCTTGGAACGGGACGCCTCCGGGTCGCGCAGCTCCCAGGCCTCGGTGAAGGAGATCCGGCTGGGCAGGCTGTCGACGCGGAACGGACGCCGGGCGCGGGGGACTTCGGCGTCGCGGGCCGCGGCCGCCTCGCCGATCGCGGTGATCGCCGCCGCCTGCCCCTGACCGGTGGTGTCCTCGGAGAGCAGCGCGAACTGCGTCTCCGTACCCGCTTCGTTGCGGAAGGCGCGGCCCGGCGGGATCTCCTCCGGCACCTTGCGGGACGGGATGCCGAGGGAGGCGAAGTCGCTGCGGTCGGCCAGGCGCAGGCCGTACTTGTCCTCGGTGAGCGTCGCGATGCGCCCGACGAGGAGGGTGCGGTCGCCGGTGAGGACCAGGTGGATGCCGACGCTGGCACCCTCGCGCATCATCGTCTGCAACGCGTCGGTCAGCGAGCCGTGGTCCACCTCGCCGAGGGTCGGCACCCAGCCCTCCCAGCGGTCCAGCAGGACGACGATGTGCGGCAGCCGCTCGTCCTGCGCCGCCGAGGCCCGCTGCTCGCCGATGTCGGCGAAGCCGGCGTCCGCCAGCAGGTCCTGACGGCGCGACAGCTCGCCCTTGAGCCGGTTGACGAGTCGTATGACCCGCTCGGTCTGGTTGCGGCCGACGACCGCGCCGCAGTGCGGCAGCCGGGTCAGCGCGTTCAGGGCACCGTTGCCGCAGTCGATGCCGTACAGGTGGACGTCGGCGGTGGAGTGGGTGCGGGCCAGCGAACCCGCGATGGTCCGCAGCACCTGGGAGCGGCCGCTGCGCGGGGCGCCGCCGATCATCAGGTGCCCGAAGCTCGCGAAGTCGACGACGACCGGGCGGCGGGCCTGGTCGGAGGGCAGGTCCTCGATGCCGTACGGGGCGGGCGGCAGCTTGCCCGGGGCGGCACCGGCGAGGACCGGGGCCTCGATCTCGTCCAGCAGCAGCGTCTCGTCCAGCGCGGGCAGCCAGGGGCTGTGCTGGGCGGGGATGGCGAGGGAGCGGTTGGCGTCGAGCACCGCGTCGACCAGGACCTTCAGGTCGGTGATCTCGTCGTCCTCGCGGGACTCGGTCTTCGGCTTGGTCAGCGCCGACCGGCCCAGGTCCTCCCAGCTCAGCGGCCCGACCCAGGGCGCGAGCGCGGCCGGGTCGGCGGCACCGGGCCGACGGCCTCCCACCCGGCCCGACTGGAAGGGGACCAGGGAGGAGTGGCCGAGGCGGACGTAGGCGCGGCCCGGGGTGTTCTTGGAGATGTGCCCGGCCTCGGGTGCGTCGATGACGTCGGACGACTCGCCGCCGTCGGTCACGCGCAGCGCGATGCGGAGGTTGGTGTTGGCGCGGATCTCGGGAGACACGACACCGCTGGGCCGCTGCGTGGCGAGCAGCAGATGGATGCCGAGGGAACGGCCTCGCTGGGCGATGTTGACGAGCCCGGTGACGAAGTCGGGCAGGTCGCGCACCATGGACGCGAACTCGTCGATGACGATGAGCAGCCGAGGCACCGGAGCATGCGAGGGATCCCTTCTCACGAGATCCTGGTAGTCCTCGATGTCCTTGGCGTCGGCGGCGGCGAGGATGTGCTCGCGCCGCTTCAGCTCGGCGCCCAGCGACTCCAGGGCCCGCTCGACGAGGTGCGCGTCGAGGTCGGTGACCATGCCGACGGTGTGCGGCAGCTTGACGCAGTCCTTGAAGGCCGAACCGCCCTTGTAGTCGACGAGGACGAAGGTCATGTTCTCGGGCGTGTTCGCGACGGCCAGCGCGGCCACGATGGTCTGCAGCAGCTCGGACTTGCCGGAACCGGTCGTACCGGCGATCAGCCCGTGCGGCCCGTCCTTGCGCATGTCGATGCCGAAGGGGCCGTCGTACGACTCGCCGATGACGGCCATCGTCGACTGGCCGCCCATCCGCCACCGCGCGCTGATCGCGTCGGCCGTCGGCGGCTCCAACTGGAGCACGTCCAGGAGCCGGCTCGAGCCGGGCAGTGCCGAGTCCTCGCTCTCGCCGCTGATGTCGCGCAGCGCGGACAGCGCACGCGCCAGCCGCAGACACCAGGCGGGCGTGACGAAGTCGGGCCGTACGTCCGTGATGCGCTCGACGCCCGCCTCCTCGACGCGCAGCCGCAACCGGTCGGCGACGGCCCGCTGTTCGGGTTCGGCGGGAGCACCGGTGTGCCAGGCCTGGAAGGACGGAAACCCACCGGCGACCTGCTGCGCCTGCCGCTGCTCGTTCTGCTCCGGCCCGCCCGTCCCCGTCCCCGTCCCCGTTTCCTCGGCCTTGGGCTCGGCGACGACGAACGCCTGGCACTCGCCCGGCAGGAACCGCTCCTCGGCGTCGAGACACACGGCGAACATGGACACGGCCGGACCTTCACGCAACAGCCGTACGACACCCGGCAACGACCGCAGCCGCCGCGACCCGTCCCATACGACGACGATGTCCGGATCGCTGAAACTCGACCCCTGCGCGCTGTTGCCCTTCTGCTCGGCGGCCTTCTTGCGGGCGTCGAGGATCTGCGTCAGCTCGCCGATGCGGGCGCCGACGGTCTCCGCGTCGGTGCCGATGAGGATGTTGACGTCCTGGCCACCGAGGGGCCGCGAGTGCGGCAGCCAGCGCACCCAGTCCCACTCGGCCTGCGCGGAGTTCTCGCTCAGCACATAGAACTGCACGTCCATCGGGCTGTGCAGCGCGGCGGTCTGCGCGACGGCCCAGCGCCCCAGCGACCGGGCGGAGTCCCCCGGCCCCGCGATGCCGACGACTCCGAGGCCGCGCAGCGACAGCGCGACGGGCGCGTCCTCGATCTTCCAGGTGACCTGCCGGCGGTGGTCGTCCTGCTCGGGGTCGTCGAGCACGACTTCGGAGGGCAGTCGCCCCGTCCCCACCCGCACCAGCAGATGATCACGATCGGTCCGCCGCCGTTCCCACAGCCGCGTCCGCGGCCCGGTCCCCACGGAGAGCACGACCGCCGGGTCGGGTATGGCCTGCCGCCGGTCGGTGCGCTCGGCGACCAGCGCGTCCTGCGCGTCCTTCTCGATGCGCGCCTTCTGCTCCTCGTACTCCTTGACCTGCTTGGCGTGGGACTTGCGCCCGTGCTTCTTGTCGTTGAAGTAGTTGGCGAACAGGAGGATCGGGCTGAGACCGGCCATGATCAGGTAGTACCAGCGCCCGAACACCATCACGGCGACCACGGCACCGACGAGCGGCGTCAACGCCATCAGCCAGGGCAGCGGCCGGGCCTCGTAGTCGCGGGGCGGAGAGGGCAGCCGGAAGTTGGTCTGCCGCTCGGGCGGACGCAGCCGCGGCGGCCGGTTGTAGTCCAGCCCGACCCCGTCCTCGGACCACTTCAGGGCGGCGTTGGGAGCGGTGTACCGGGCCAGCTCGACGAGCGAGTTCCCGACGCCGATCTGCGCCCCCAGCGGCCATGCGTCACCGTCCCGCTCCTTCACGGACTCGCCGTCGAGGGTGACCTTGTCCTTGTCGCAATGCACGGCGACCTTGCAGGTGCCGTCGGTGGCGACGGAGAGGGTGAGGGCGCGCGCGTCCACCTCGGGATCGTCGATCCGGATGTACGACGCGGGCCCGCTGCCGATGTCGTACTTCCCGACGCCGAGCCGGTGCACGAACCCGGCGCCCGGACCGCCGACGACCCGCAACTCCACGAGCCCGGTGGGCTCCCCGGGCAGACATCCCGACGGATCCTGGAGACTGACGACCGCACCCTCGCGCAACGGCGACCCGATCACGGTGGCCGACGGATCGACGGCGTACCCGTCGACGTAGACGAGGGGCGCGTCGCCCCCGGCCCCCTGACGCTGATGCCCGATGGGAATGACCTGCGCACCCGCGACACCGACCTGCTTGGCCAGCTCCTCGGCGATGTCCCCGACGGTGGACTCGGGATCGGCATCGAGCACGACGTCGGCGGCGTTCCCGCCGTACGGGTCGACGACGGTCAGAGTCAGTCGCACGCTTGTCCTCCCCAGGAGAGCCCCTGCGGCCGCTTCCACAACACGGTTCACAGTCCAGGCGACGATATCCGCTGGGTGTCGCGGTCCGGCAACAGGGCGGTGACCGGTCGTTCCCGATGGCAATGCGGGGATGTGACACCAAGGGCCTCCCCCGTAAGCTGCTGCCTCAAGAGCGGACGATCACACCGGTTGTTACCCACGACCGGCGTGACCGGTGCGCCGGTTCGATCCGCAAACGAGGAGCCACGGGGGTTGGCCCTGCGGCGTTGTGAGAGGAAGCGGCTTCATGCCCAAAGACCTTGACATCACATATCAGGACATGCGGGATGCCGCCAAGCATGTCGTGAAGGAGAAGGAAAAGCTCCAGGAGAAGCTCGACGGCCTCCGCAAGTACATCGCGAACCTGGTCGAGTCGGGCTACGTCACGAAGTCCTCCTCCAAGGCCTTCGACGACAACTTCGACGAGTTCACCCGCGGCGCCAAGGACACCCTCGACGGCCTCGACGGCATGGGCGACTACCTCACCATGGCAGCCGACAAGTTCGAGCAGATCGACGATGAGCTGGCGAAGCAGGCTCGGAGCAAGTAGCGCCGCACGGACGCCCGGTGCAACGGCGCAGGCCCGTGCGCCGGGCGTCCGTCAGGTCGGCGATCAGTGCCGGGTGAGAGGGTCAGTTGTCGGGCAGGGGCTGACGGAGCAGATAGGCGTGGAGACTGCTGCGAGGCTCCTCCGTGTCGAGGCGCAGCCAGGAGCCGTCCCGGAAACGAATCAGGACCATGCGTGTGTCGAACTCACCATTGAAGGGGTCTATCAGCATGGCTTCGGCGGCGGGGAGACGAGCGACGATCTGCATCCGCTTCTCCCTTCCTGTGGTGACACGCTGAGGCGGAGCTGCAAGGACAATGCCGTCCTCGGTCGCGAGGATCAGTCGCTGATGGTGGGTGGAGTGGCTGTACCAACGCAGCAGGAACTGACCGGCACCGCCGTGCCAGTTTCCGTCGAAGACCTGGTCGAACCCCCGCTCGGCAGTGATGGTGTCCCGGCGGTTGTCGTCCTCGTCCTTGGCCCGCAACCGCTCCCTCTCCTCCTTTGTGGCGAGCGCCCGCTTCAGCGCTTCCTCCGCATTGGACAGAAGTGTCAACAGCAGTACGAGGGGCGTGAACAAGACGGCGAGTGCAGCACCGACCATGCCCAGGGGCCGCAGTCTTCCCGGGCGAAGTCGGGGGTTGCCTGCGGACTCGAGCACGTCCGTCGGCGGTTGCGGGACCTTGTCGATCGTGCACCACTCGCAGGCCTCGGCGTGGACACCGAGGCGGTCCGCTATCACGCGCTGCTCGCTCCTGGATGTCACGGCAGGGTCTCCTTAAGCTCTACGCGGGACGTATCCACTTTCACGAGAGCGTATCCGGTCCGGGCCATCGCGAGCAGTGGGAAGGCCCGCAATCGGACCCATACTTGGGGTATTTCGACGATATCACCACAGAGAGGAAGCGCTCATGGGGGACCATATCAAGGCGGATCTCGCCACGATCAAGAAATGTTCACGTGATCTGGGCAAGATCCACGGGGAGTTCGAACGGAATGGCAACCCCGCAGAAGACTACGGGCAGGCGGTAGGCCATGGCGGATTGAAGGATGCCTTCGAAGAATTCGGAGACACCTGGAAGAAGACGCGGAAGAAACTCATGAAGGAACTCGAGTCCCTGGCTGAGTTCACGGCCACCGCTGCGAAGGCATATGACAAAATAGATCAGGAACTGGCAAAGGCCATCCGGGACGCCAAAGCTAAGAGCAAGGGGAAGAAGTGAGCAGGACGGACTCCGACTGGCCTCCTCTGTGGCACGACGACCCGACGCCGGGTGACCCGGAGGAAGTGGCTGAACTTGGTCGCAAGTTGCGCAAAATGGCCGAGATGATCGATGAACAGTCCCGGGTTATCGAGGCGCTGGCTTCTGTGGAGGGATGGGACAGTGAAGCCGGCAAGGGATTTCATGAACTGGCCGATGGTACGGCAGACAAGCTGAAGAAGTCCTTCGAGCGCTACGATGAGGCCGCCAAGGCCATCGGTGAAGACGCGAGTGAGGGTAGTTCCGACAAGTTCGCAAGTGAAATGCGTCGCGCCCAGCGGAAGGCAGACAAGGCGCTGAGCGACTATCGCGAGGCCAAGGGAGAGCATGACCTGGCCGACCGAGAAGTGAAGAAATTCACTGATAAGCACCCTCTTGGTGACATTCCGGCGGGGGACAAGGAAGAATACGACCGCTGGGTGAAGAAGCGGGCCGACGCTCTACACGACATCGGAAGCGCCCGAAAGGCCGTGAAGGACGCACGAGAAATTTACGACGACGCGGGTGACAAAGCTGCTCGTCATATCAAGAATATCGTCCATCATGATGCAGTTCGGGATCCGGGTGGATTCATGAACTTCCTCGCGGACTGGGCAGACATGCTGTCGAACATCTCGGCCGTCCTGTCGGTGCTCGCGGTGATATGTGCCTTCGTCCCACCCCTGCAGTTCCTGGCCCCCATTTTCGCCGCCCTTGCCGTACTGACCAGTGCGGCCGCCCTTGCAGGCCATGCTTACGACATGAGCGTGCGCGGCGGGAAGGTGGACTGGCTGAAACTGGGTGCCGATGCGCTCGGAGTACTGCCTGGTCTTGGAGCGCTGAAGGGGTTCCGGGCCCTCACTGGCCTCAAGGGGTTGGCGAAACTCAAGGCGTTTGGAAAGCTGAAGACGTGGGGGTCGTTCAAAGGTCTTGCCGCGGTCGACGGAATTGGCCACAACTTTCTGAACGGCGTCAGCGTATCGCTGGTCAACAAGGTTCTCGGCAGAACCGCACGAAATGAACTGATCGACGGCAAGAAGATCACGGCTGTGATCAAGGGCACCGGACTCGCGAGCGCCTTGAACAGAATGCTCAGTGGTGAGAACGGCGGTAAGACGGGCTATCAGGCCCCAGCGGCCACCGGTCCCACTCCGTCGCCGTCTCCAGGCCCCGCGCCGAGCGTTTCGCCGAAGGCGTTCAAGGCGGCCCTGGCTGCTTAGGGACTTGGAGGAGCAGTGAGGGAGACAAAATGAACACGAGCGAAAATCGCGACTTGGGTGAGTGGGAGTTCATCGGTCGCCGGGGCGGGGATGTCGTCACTCTGGTCGGCGGTTCGGTGATCGCTGCTGTGCCGGAGGCCAGGGAAGTTGCCGAGAAGTCTCGGGACGAGCTCCGATTCGACTTCCTGGACGACGGTGCCGTGCTCGCACTCCTGCGCAGTCGACACCTCGACGAAGAGGACATGTTCAGGGCAGGGTTCGTGCACGGTGTTCCCCTGGCGTTCGTGGGCCTTGGGGCCTTCGTGTACTGGGGTGGTGTGGTTCAGTACTGGGAGACCGCTGCCAACCGCACCGCCTATTTCGCAGTTGCAGCCGGCGTCGTGGGCACCCAACTCTTCTTTTTCCTGCGGAGCGCCATGGCCCACTGGGGTGATCCGATACGCCAGAACCTGCGGGCAAGAGCTCGAAGGTACCGGGAGATCGCCCACATCGCGCGACGAGGAGGAGCCGAGATTCCGGCACACTATCCGCATTACGGACCGTATCCTTTCGCTGCGAGATTCCATCCAGAAGTAGACACTGCCGCACGGTCTGAGAGCGAAGGTCCGGATGAGCACTGACGCCGTTGACGAAACCCGGCGCAGCCTGATGGAGGCCAGTGGCATAGAGATTCGCTGGATCATGCCTGAAGGCTTCCTGGAGTTGCCGTTCGAGGCAGACGACTTGGACGAACTCGCCGATCGAATAGTTGAGCTGGCCAAACGGGCGCTCCCAGGCGCAGACGAGGAAGTGCAGCGGCAATGGGCTGCCATGTGTGCTGCGAATTATGATGACTTCATTGAGGCTGGGGTACAGTACGCCGGCTTTGTCACGACGGAGGTCGACGGAGTTCGCTGCACGGCTACCGTGAATGTCAGCATCATGGACCTGGACGACAGAGCCGGCAGCAACCCCGTGGGCTTCATAGCCTCCACGCTGCGACACTTGGAACTCGGGCAGATCGAGGAAGTTCCCTTGCCCTGCGGGCCGGCCGTGATCTGCGTCGGCAATCGATCCGCTGACGTCGACGCCAGTCTGACGCAATCGGGTCGGCCCGAACCGATCTGGACCTCGTTCATTCAGGTCCACATCCCATTGGTCAATGGGACTGTTCTGCTACTGGAGATGGGAACACCGACGGCGGAAGGATGGGACGTGTTCTCCGCCATGTTTGCCGGTGTCACCAAGAGCGTCCGCCTCTTCGACGATCAGGGAGCGCCCTTGGTGATGCCAGGGTGAAGGGAACGCCACGCACCGAAGCCACGCCACCGGGAGGCATCCCGAAGGACTACAAACTACTTGTTCCCCGCGAGTGGTTCCGTATCGACCTCACGCGAGACCGGTGGCGCGCCCAGCTCAAGACTTTCGTAGACCGGCAGATCCAAGGCAGGCAAGTCTCCGCAGAGCTCACACGGAACGTGTGGACCACCTTGCGCAACACCGCAGAAGTCGGCCGGGCGCGAGGCGCGATGGAGTTCTTTCTTCTGACAACCTCCGAGAACGGAGGTATGCCCGCTTCCCTCCTCGTCTCATCGGTGCCGCTGAGCAGGACGCCGGCCGATCCGGAGAAGTACGCGGCATGGCTGGAGTTGCGCCAGGCAGACAGCCGGGACCGAAGGGCGGTGTCGGTGGTCGAACTCTCTGCAGGGTCTGCCGTGCGGCTGCTGGGCAACACGACACTTGACTTCCACGTCTGTATGCCTGGCGGGATTGGCTACCTGACGCTCTGCTTCTCGGCGCCCGTGACGGGGATGTCCGCGCCGATGGAGCAGTTGTGTGACGCGGTCGCGGGCTCTCTGCGATGGGTCAGGTGACCAGGGAGGGGGTGCCCTGGTTCCGGGACTCGGAGCGCAACGACATCCAGCACGAGCTTCCGGGGTGGCCGGAAGGCCCGTCCTTCACCCCTCCGTCCACCGGTGACACTGTCGCTCACCGGTTGTTCAGAGGTGCAGCAAGGGTCACTGGAGCGACCGTCATGGCTGGTCGTCGAGCTCCCTTACGACGGGAAAAATCTGGAAGCAATCGACGACGAACTCCTCTTGCAGGCTCCTCGCGCCGACATCAGTGTGGTCGAGCCGAAGGATCTCAGGATGGCGATGACTTTACGATCACGTTCCTGGACGGGTCGTGTTGCAGGCTGAGCTGCAAATCGCGGGTGCAGATGACCTGAGATCTCACGCGTGGGCCGGAATTGATTTCTTTGGCTGACCTTAACGAGTCGTCCTCCGGAGGCATGCGGCTGTTCTTCCTCTACCTGTACCTTGTTCGTCTCGCCGTGACGCTTCACCGTCGGGCGAGGTACCTCGGGCGACTTAGGTGAGTGAAGGATTCGGGGGCCAGTCGACCCCGGCGTTGCGCAGTACGCGACGGTATTTCGTGTGCCGACGTCGCGCGATGCCCAGACCCGCCAGCCACAGTGCGGCGAAGAACAGCCAGACAGCGGCGCACACGAGTAGCGACTGAGGACTGAACCCGGTCTGGGACAGTGGAATGAGCATGATTACCGGGATGACCAGGAGAGCGGTCAGTCCTCGCCGCCTGTGGGTGCGGCTGTAGTCGACCATGATGCGGGCGTGCAGGAGATCCACCTCGTGCTGCACCTCGGGCAGTGGCCGCAAGCGGTTGCCCTTGGGCCGCATGCCGGGAAGCTGCCCACCTTCCGGGGCGGCGGGATAGTGCTGTGCGCTCCAGGCTGCTCGCTCCGGCGCGTCCGGCAGTCGGCGGAAGGCGAAGTACGGGTTCGGGCTTCCCTTGGGGGAGAGCGGGGACAGCCCCTCATACCTGTATCCGTACTGTTCGGCGATGTAGGCGAAAGCTGCGAATTTCCGCCACGAACGTTGCAGATTGCGGGCGTCATGCCGTTCGGCCCCCTGAGAGCCGTCCCGCAGCAGTGCTCTGAGCTGGGGCTGCAGGAACATCGAACCAACCTCCTGGGACCGGGCCGTAGCACGACGCCGGGACGCCGTTACCGTGTGATCGGCGAGATGGCGGAACCACTCGCCCCACGGATAGCTTCCTATCACTGGGCCAGGCAAGCTCCCCGCCGCGGGAGGCACTCGACACACAGTTCGATACGCAGGGGGACAGCAGTGGGTTCGTCCAAGTACCCCAATCTGGGATTCGACCCGGCTCCGGGAGACCTGGAGACGGTGCGGTTGATGGTGGGTGCGATCGGCCGGGTCAGCCGCGAAAGCGGCACGGCGCACACGCAGCTCAGCAAGATCGGTACCTCCGACGGCATCTGGACGGGCAAGGCCGCCGACGCGTTCGCGAAGTCCGTCGACAAGATCCCGCCCTACCTGAAGAAGGCCCTCGACTCGGTCGGTTCCGCCCACCGGGCGCTGTCCAACTGGGAGACGAGCCTGGACGGGTTCCAGTCGCGGGCTCGCTCCCTGGAGGAGGAGGCGGCAGCCGCGGCCCGGAAAGTGAGTACGGCCAAAGGCACCTTGGACGGCCTGCCCGACGACACGTCCCGGATGACGGACAAGGAGAAGGAAGAGCACGACAAGGACAAGAAGGGCAAGGAGGCGGCCTACGACTCGGCGAACGGTGAGCTGGAGGCCGTGCGGGGACGGGCGCACACCCTGCACGCGGAGTACGTCACCGCGGCGGACACGACGGCACGTACGGTCAAGCAGGCCGCGGACGACGCCCCGCCCGAGCCCGGCTGGTTCGACGACCTCGTGGACGGTTTCACCGAATTCCTGTCCGACGCCTGGAATGTCCTCAGCGACCCCAACTTCTGGAAGCTCGTCGGCGACATCCTCGCCGACATCGCCATGGTCATCGGCGTGGTGTGCCTCGTCGCCCTGATGCTGGGCACCGGCGTGGGGGCGCTGGGGCTCATCGGTTTCATCGTCGGTGTCGGCGCGCTGGCCGCCCACGGTGCCGCGATGGCCGGCGGCGCGGAGGGCGTCACGTGGCAGACCCTGGCCTGGGACGCGCTCGGCGTGGTCGCGGGCGGTGCCTCGCTCGGCGGGGCGAAGCTGGCCCAGGCCGGACGGGCGCTGGTGCAGTCCGGACGCTCCCTGCGTGCCTCGCAGGGAATCATGGCGACGCTCGGCAGGATCGGGCCCGGCGGGTGGGGCAACATCGCGAAGATTCCCAGCGGTATGGCGAGCTCGCTGCGTGGGTTCGCCACGGCGGGCAAGGGCTGGGTGCACGTCGCCACGGGCAGGACTCTCGACGTCGTGGGTACGGTGACCGGCGCGGGCTTCGCGTTCGGCTCCAACACCAATGACGGCCGATGGCTGGACGGCGACTGGAACATCTCCGACATACCCGTCGTCGGTCCCGGAGCCGGCTTCGTCGACTACGAGGCACCGGACAACGAGCCGAAGACGATGGCACCGGGTCCGCTGGGCCCCCGGTTCGACAGCAGCACCACACTCACCTCGGCCGGCGACAGCTTCACCAAGGGCCTGCAACCCGGCAACTTCGGGACCGCGGCATGACACGAACACCGATCGACGACGCCGCCGCCGCCCGTCAGGTTCCCTACGCGTTCCAGTACACGGTCCCCGACGAATTCGTGCGGCTGCCCGACCCCACCGCTGCCGAGGGCTGGGAAGAGGCGCTCAAGAGACTCGTCCCGGATGCCGACGACGAGCAGTTGGCCTCGGCCTCGGAACAGATGCGAGCCACGCTGCCGGGGCTCTCCGCGGGTGGCGAGGACACCGTCGACCTGACGGCGATGTGCCTGGGCACCGAGGACGTCTCGGGCGAGGAACGGCTGTCCATGGGCCTGCTCGCCGTCACCGTGAAGCCGAGCGAGCACCACGACCGGCTTCTGACGGCCGAGGGTATCTACCGGGCGAAGCACCACAGGTTCTTCTCCGACGAGAGCGGGTTGCAGGAGCTCGACTTCGACCTGGGCAAGGGCGTGCAGGGGCGACAGGACATGCTCCTGGCGGTCAAACTGCCCTCCGGCCCGGCTGTGATGTCCGCTTCGTTGCGTCTGCTCACCCTGCCCGCGAGCTTCGTCGCCGAGAGCGGGGTCATGGACGGCGCCGACTCCGGCGACGACGGCGAGGTGATACGCCCGACCTTGCCGGTGGCTTCACTCCAGCTGATCGTCCCCGCGCCACGTGACTACTGCGTCTACGTGACGATCTCCACGCCCTCGGTGTTCCTGCTCGACTCGTACTGCGGGCGGCTCGCCCAGATCGGCCGGACCTTCACCTTCGAGGTGGACAACGGCAATCGCTGAAGTCGAGTCGTGAAGCCCACCGAGTTACTTCTTACCCTCGTTCTGCTTCTTCTTCAGCTCGTCGTACAGCTTCTGATCGAGCTTGGTGAACTCCTCCGAGGACTTCTTGGCGAATTTGGAAACGCCCTTGGTCAGCTTCGACAACTGGCCGAAGCCGTAATCCCAGGAGTCCGCGAAGTCGTCGCACGCGGACTCCAGACCGCTGTGCCCGACCTGCTTGGAGTCGGCGTGCTTCATCTCCTTCGACGCGGATTTCATCTGGCCGCCACTGGTCTCCAGCGTTCCGGCCATCCCAAGGACCTCATCACTTGCGAACCGCAGGAAGGACAACCTGGCCCACCTCTTCCCCTCTCGATGAGCACGGGTACCTGAGCGTACCCCCGGCTCATCGGTTGACGGACTGGATCTCCTGAACGGTGATGGCCTGCGCGTTCTCGAAGGTCCCGTCGGGCAGGTCGCCGCCCGCGCCGCCGGTGCCGGTCCAGGCGATCTCCCAGGTGATGGTGGCCTGGAGGTCGAAGGTGCCGTCTCCGGACGAACGGAGGTACTTGATGCCGCAGGGCGGGGTCCGGTCGGCCTTGCCCTTGGCGTAGGGCTCGCCGATGGAGCCGTCGTCGTTGATCGTGCACTCGCCGGACGCCGGATAGGTCTGGGCGTCCTCGGTGCCCGGCTCCAGCCTGAGGGACACCGGCTTGGCGGTGGTCGTGGCCTGGAGGGCGAAGCCGGGGACGTTGATGGCCGCCGTGGCCTGGACCTCGTGGAAGTCGGCCTTGTCGAGCCAGGCCCAGGTCGGCAGGTTCACCTTCGTGGTCTGCGCGGGGGCGAGAGTGACCTCGGTGCCGGGAAGCTCCATGTGCTGGTAGGCGAGGGCGGCGAGTATCTCCGGAGTGATGGCCTCCTCGTACTGGGGCGGCGGGGCCTCGCCGTTGTCGACCCAGAAGGGGAGGTCGGTGCAGGAGTTCCGCTTGAGGAAGTCCGGTTCGTTGGGATTCTCGACGCCGGCCCAGAACATCCCCTCGCCGTCCTTGGCGACGTTGTAGTCCTTGTAGCCCGGCGTGTCCTCCCAGCCGTAGTCGTCCTCGTAATGCCGCTTCGTCTCACCGATCGCCGCGGCAGGAGTCCCTGTCATACCAGGTGCGCTCGCGGCCTCCTCGATGTCGGCGGACATCTTCTTCTTGAAGTCCTTGGCGCCGAGGTAGGGGGCGTACCAGCAGGGCGGCGGGGTCCAGTTGACATTGCTGGACGTTACGTTCCCCGTGCCGCCCTTCGGGGCGACGGATCCGGAGTACTGGATGCGGGCGGCAGCGTGGATGCCGGTTTCGTCAGCTCCGCCTTCCTGCTCCGTTTCAGCGCCATTGTCAGAGCCGACTGGCTTCGCCGCGTAGGCAGGCGCAGTGAGAAAGAGAGCGCTGAGGGCGAACGTCAGTGTCGTGATGCCGACAGTTGTGCGTAGTGATGACCTCACTGGCACTTTGCCGCCTTTGTCTCGACGAAGACCTTGGATGCCTGCCACAGCTCATCAGACGTGGGGTACTTGACCATGATGAGCTTGTAGTAGTCGAAGTCCTCGATGCTGGGCTTGGTGGTGAGGACCTTGTTGGTCTTGATCTCTTTGCCGTAGAACTTGCTGGAGTCGGCGCAGAACGCCACCTCCACGGATGTGCCGTTCTCGGCAGACCGCGTGGTGACGTCGTAGTGGCGAAGAGTGCCCGTGGCGGTCCAACCACCCTCGACCCAGGCCTCGATCTGCGTTTGGGCGTACTTCAGCCCACCGCCCGTCGAGTATGCCGCCACGGCGGCGTCCTTGGTCGTGCGCTTGTCGACGCCCCGATAGATGGCCCGGAAGAAGTTGGCCGCGTCGTCCATGGCGGCCGCTTCGTTCGCGTTCTTCGGCTTGTTCCAGTCGAAGACCAGGTTCATGTCCTTGGGAAGTGACACGTCCACGCCGTCCGGCTTGTCCTCCGTCGGTGCGCCCGAGGGCTTCGCCGACTCCTTCGGTGTCTCCGTTCCCTGGTCGGCCCCCGCGATCTTGTCGTTGTCGCTGGACTTGTCGTCCCCGCCCCCGCAGGCCGTCAGCAGCAGGGCTGCTGAGGCGGCGAGCGCGGCAGCAACGGGCAAAGAGCGGCGCTTCACAGTGAACTCCCCGTGAGACAGAAGTGCGGTCAAGGCTACTGACGGTATCCGCGGGGTTGCTGGTTTCGCCAGAGTGAACTGCGTCAGGCATCGTTACGGTGCCCTGGTCGACCAGGGAGCCAGTGAGGGGTGGGGAGCCACGTGGCTGACGTCATATTTGGGACGCGGGTCAGATCCGACGTGGTGCGGTGGCTGGTGTTCAGCCTCGTGTGCGCCGGCGGCTCGTTGGGGCTGTTCCTGGCTGGGGCCCGTCGTGCCGCTGATCGCCGGAATGGCCATGGGGTTCCCTCGGCATGGCCGCCGGGGGCACGGCTGCCCTGGCGGACCGGGGCGTGTGGGCCGACGCGGTGGTCGTCAGTGCGGACTACAGCAGTACCAACCACTGCGAACTGCGCACCGTTGACGGACAGAACATCTCACCCTCGCTGTCGGAAGGCGACGGCTGCCGGGACTCGGTGTCGAAGGGCGACGAGCTGCGCGTGCGGTATGACCCCGAAGGCGTCGCGAGTCCCGATGTCGGGCGCGCCAGCTCTGACGTAGTGCTCCTCGCGGCGCTTTTCGGGGCGGCCGTCGTGATGGGCACGTGGGGCGGCGTGCGTCAGAGCCGGTGGGATCGGGCGTATGACGGGGCGTGAGCGGGGCGCGGTGGAGGCGACGGCTCGCGACCCTCGGTTCCGGGTGCGCGACGGCATCGGGTTGGTGCTGTCCGTCGTGGTCGGAGCCGCGGTGCTCGTCTGCGTCTTCGGACTTTCGCGGTGGGCCGCACGCGCGAGTGCGCCCATGCTGTACGACCTGCCCGGAGGGTCTTGGGGTATCGGGGGTGTCCTTGGGGTGGTCACCCTCCTCGGGTGGGGCGGTGCCATGGCGAAGAGGTTCGAGAGCCGGACAGCGACCGGCTCGGGCATGGCGTCCAGGGTGTTGGGCGGGGTTGCCCGCGGTGGGTGCTACGTGGCTGCCGGAGCCAGGTTGCTCGTACGTCCCCGGGGCGGGCCCCGCGCTCCTCGTGTACGTCGGCTGCGTGGCCGCAGTGGGATGGCTCAGCTACCGCCGGCGGCGCGCCGTCCTCGAAGAGCGCCGTGCTCGAGAGCGTGAACACCTGCGGAAGCTGCGCAAGAAGGGCAAGGGGAAGAGTCGCGCCGCTCGGCAGCGGTAGGCATGCCGGGTCGGGCCTCTCCCCTCACCCGAACGCCCCCTTCGGTATCTCCACGGTCTGCAGACTCACCCACCGCCCCAGCCGCACTCTCACGGCCCCGCCACCACGAACGGCAGGAGCGGCGCCGGCACCAGTACGCGGACCGGATCGAGGCCGACGGGCTCGCCATGGCCTGTCCGTCACGCCGGAAAGGCGAACGCGCGACCGAGCCGTGCCGCGGGCGCTCACCGTGTGCTCATCGTCGGGTCCTGACACGGCCCCGTCGCCCGCTCCCCCGGGATGCCGCTGCCCGGTCTCGGGCCTCCTGCTCCGCCTGGCAGAGCGCGAGCCCCTGCTCGGTGGCCCGAGTGTCGGGGTGGTCGGGGCCCAGCACCCGCCGCCGCTGGGCGAGCACCTGTTCGTAGCGGTCCGCCGCATCGGCGTGGTCACCCGCGTCGCGAAGCGCCCCGGCGAGCTGATGACCACTGAGCAGCGTGTAGGGGTGGTCGGGGCCCATGACGCGCATACGGTCGGCCAGTACTCGTCCGTGCAGTTCCAGCGCGCGGGTGTGTTCGCCGCACCGGCTCAGCGACTCGGCGACATGGCTCCGGCTGGCGAGGGTGTCCCGGTGGTCCGGTCCCAGGAGTCGGAGCCGGTCGGCGAGGATCTCCCGGTGCAGGGTGACGGCCAGCAGGTGGTTGCCCCGGCCGTCGATGGCGTTGGCGAGATTCTGCCTGCTGACCAGGGTGTGCCGGTGGTCGGGGCCCAGAACCGTGAGCCGGTCGGCCAGGGTGTGCTCGTGCAGCGCCTCGGCCTCCTCGTAGTCACCAAGCAGCTCGCAGACGAAACCCACGTTGTTCCGGCTCACCAGGGTGTCGGGGTGGCGGGGGCCGAGTACACGCTCGCGGGCGGCCAGCACCGTTCGGTGGGCGGCGAGCGCCTGGGCATGGTGCCCGAGACTCAGCACGCTGTTGGTGACGTGGTTGCGCGACAGGAGCGTGTCGGGGTGGTCCACCCCCAACTCCTGTTCGCGCCGGTCGAGCACGGCCTGGCGGACCACGCGTTGTAGAGCGTAGTCACCCGAGTCGCCGAGCACGTCCCCGAGCCGGTCGACGACCGCTGCCGCCTCCGTGAGTGGGACGGTCCGTGGCGCGGACAGCAGCAGCGGCGCGTGCCGAGCCAGCAGCCGGGCCGTCGGCCAGCCTGGCAGCCCCTCCGGCAATCCGGTCACCGCCGTGGAGAGGGCGTGCGCCCGGGCGCGGACACAGCGGTCGAGGTCCGCGCCGCGGTCCGACCGCAGGGCCAGGGCACTCATCTCGCGCACCAGAGGATGGAGCAGAACGGAGCCCGGCACCTCGGATTCGGTACCGAGTAGCCCGTAGCGCTCCAGCGCGGTGAGGGCGCCGTCGACCTCCCCGGCGCTCACTGAACGGCCCACGGCCGTGGTCATCAGACGGGGAGTGATGAGTACGGGCGGTATCGCGGCGGGCCCGTAGAGGGCCAGTTGCCGCAGCAGGGGGCGGGCCAGTGGCAGGCCCTCGCTGTCGAGCTGGTCAAGGGACAGTTCCCAGGTGTGGCGCAAGAACGTGCGCGCCACGGCCGGATCGCGCGCATGCGAGGGGTCCGTGCCGACGAGCAGCTCCGCCTCCCGGTCCAGGGCCTCCCGGTAGGCGGCGAAGTCACGGTGACGGCTCGTGGCGGCCCCCACGTAGCGACTGGCGGCCTGGAGCGCGAGGGGCAGGCCGCCGAGTCGGCCGGCGAGCGCCTTGGCCTCCTCGTGACTGCCCGCGCCGGGTGCCGAGTCCAGCAGGACCCGGCCACCGGACGCGGTGTCGAGGGGGCCGAGCCGCAGGATGTCGGCAGCCGGCCCCCAGGTCTGCGCGCTGGTGTCGCGGCTGGTCACCAGCAGCAGCCCGCGGCCATCCGGTCGGACCCAGCCTCGGTAGTGGGCGACCGGGTCGTCTGGGCCGCCCAGGCGTTCGGTCTCGTCGGCGTTGTCGAGGACCACGAGCCACTTTCGGCGCCCTGCCAGGTACCGCCACACGGCGTCCGGGAGGCTGTCGCGACCGGACCGGGCCGCCCGTACATCCTCCTCGGGCATCCCGCAGGCCATCGCGACCCTGACCAGGTCGTCGGCGGTCGTGCCAGGGTCGCGCCACCGGGTCCAGAAGACCGACCAGCCCTCGGCGTCGGCCCGTGCGGCCACGGCGGCGGCCAGCGTGGTCTTGCCCACGCCGCCCACCCCGCAGACGACCGCAAACTTCTTTGCCGGGTCGCGCAGCAGGGCGGTGAGCCGCTCCAGTTCCGCCTCCCGGCCGCGCAGGCGCCGTTCGATACGGGGCGGGCGCAGAGAGGTGGTCGTCGCGGCGGCGACCGGTTCGACGGGCCCGGGGGCGAGCGGAGGCGGGGCGTCCGCGGTGGTGGCACCGCTCGGGGGAAGGAACGTGCCGAGCACTCCGCCCAGCACACACAGCAGGACGAACAAAGACCAGGCGGCCCAGGGCTGCACGGTCGCTCCGTCGGTGAGCGACGAACCAAGGTGCTCGGTCAGCGGTGCGAGCACCCCGCCCAGCAGAGCACCGGCTCCGGCACCTGCCGCTCCCCGCCCCCGTCTCATGCCTCATCCCCCCGGTGGACGGCGGCTTCCCGGCGACCCGGTGCGCCGCGCCGGCCGAGCCCCGATGCGCCCGTCGGGGGCACGATAGACGCGTTGGCGGTGTCGGCCAATAGCGCGTCGGTCTGCTCCCCGCACCGGTAGTAGGCCCATTTGCGCCTCTCCAGTCTGTCTGCGTATCCGCCGTCGCCGATCCGGGCGAAGGCCATGGCAAGCGCCGCCCGCTCCCGCGTGAGTGAATCGTGCAGGGCTCATGGGTGCACCGTGACGAACAGCACGCGGACGGTGCCCGGCCCTGGCCGTTTTCCATTCGCGTGAGCACAGTGGGAGTGACTGCTTGGCGGCCCGCGCTCAAGGGGGTTCCACCGGTGCGAAGTTGCAGATGAGTAACGCTGTGCGGGGTGAGCGAGCAGGGGGCCGGCACGCCTTGAGGGGCTTATGGGCGGCTGATACGGTGCGATGGCTTGACACTCGCCTTACTGCTGGTGATTCGCCCAGGTCGGGCGGGTGCGTCAGGGGATGTGTCCCCGGACGTCACCGGTCGGGCGGGCGCAGGTGGAGTGTCCGAATTTGCAGGTGATTCCGCGTACTTGGGTGATCGGCGCCCGAGTTGGTACGTGGCAGACAATTTTCTTGGGTGTACGGGGAGCGGTTGCGTGAAGATCCAGGAGCGTACGGGGGCGGGCGCGGGGCGTTCCGCGGCTCCGGCTCAGCCGTCGGTCGGTGACCGGCTTCCCAGCCCTCCTCGCGAGCGCAAACCGGCGCTGGCGGCGCTGGCGGTGCTGCTGATCCTGGTAGGGGCGCTGGGTGCGACGATGCTTGTGTTGCGTGCCGGGGACCGGGTCGAGGTCGTCAAGGTGACCGCGGACGTCCAGGCAGGCGAGTCCGTCGGCAACAACGTCACGTCCGTGATGGTGGCCGCCGACGACAGCATCAACTACATCGAGTGGTCAAAGCTCGACGCGCTCAAGGACTTGAAGGCCAAGTCCACGATCTACGCCGACACGGTCGTGATGGGGCAGATGTTCAGCGCGAAGGAACAGCTTCCCGAGGGCAAGGCGTCGGTCGGCCTCGCCCTCAAGGAGGGGCAGTACCCGGCGGGTGTCAAGACGGGTGACATCGTCGCCGCCTACCGCGTCGGCTCGAACGGCTCCAGCAGCTCCGACTCCTCCGACAAGGACGCGTCGTCCGCCTCCGGTGGCGCGATCGTCCCCGACGCCCGCGTGAACAGCGTCACGGACGAGAGCGACTCCACCGTGAGTACCGGCAGCAAGTCGCTCACGCTCCTGGTGGACGAGGCCGACGCGGCCGCACTCGCCTCGGCCGCGGCCGCCGGCGAAGTCGCCATCGTGCGCGTTCCCGGCAACTAGAAGGGGCCCAGAAGCCATGGCCCTCATCGCCCTCGCCGCCGACAAGGGTTCCCCCGGCGTCACCACCGCGGCCGTCGCCCTCGCGGCGGTCTGGCCGCGCCGTGTCCTGCTCGCCGAGACCGACCCGGCGGGCGGCGACCTGGTGTACCGGTCGGCCGCCGCGCACGGCGGTCCGCTGAACCCGAACACCGGCATGCTGTCGATCGCCGCGACGGCCCGCCGCGGCCTCGTACCCGACCAGCTCTGGGACCACGTACAGCCGCTCAGCGGTGGCCTCGAGGTCCTCGTCGGACTCGGCATCTCCGAGCAGGCCGCCGGGCTCGCGGGCCTGTGGCCCACCCTGGGCCGGGCCTTCGCCTCCCTCGCCGACTCCCCGAACGCGCCCGCCGACGTCATCGCCGACTGCGGCCGCATCAGCGGGGACTCCCCGGCGACCGAGCTGTTCCCGCACGCGGCCCTGGTGCTGCTGATCTCCCGTACCGAGCCCGAGGCCATCGCCCGCGTCCGGGACCGCGCCGCCGCCCTGAACAACAGGCTGCACGGCGGGCCGCGCGGTGTCGGGAGCCTCGGCACGCCGTTGATCGGCGTCGTCCTGGTCGCCGACACGAACAACGCCGCCAAGCTGTCGGGCCAGGTCAACGACATGCTGGTGCACGCCCAGACCGGCGCCCGCGTGGTCGGCACGATCGCCGACGACCCGGCGGGCGCCGACCAGTTGGCCGGACGCAGGCGCGGGCGGCTGGAGAAGTCGCTGCTCATCCGCTCGGCCCGCAAGGTCACCTCGGACCTGTACCAGCAGTTCGGCGCCGCCTGGTCCATGCCCACCGGACCCGGGCCCGCCGGCGCCGACCTGACCGGTCACCCGGGGGCCGGCCGATGACCGCTGTCGACCACTCGTTGGTCAAGCGGTTCCGGCAGGACGCCGGCGACCGCATCTCCGAGCAGCGCCGCCAGGACCAGGCCGGCGGCGTCACGCCGATGTCCACCGAGGACGAACGGCACTACGCGCGCGCCGTCATCGCGCAGATACTCGAGGAGTACGCCCGCGCCGAGATCAACGCCGGGCGTACGCCGCTGGACGCGGAGACGGAGGAGGCGTACGCGGCCGCCGTGCACGCCGCGCTGTTCGGCGTCGGGCGGCTCCAGCCGCTCCTGGACGACCCCGAGGTCGAGAACATCGACATCAACGGTTGCGACCACGTCTTCGTCGGCTACTCCGACGGGCACGAGACGCGCGGCGAGCCGGTCGCCGAGACCGACGAGGAACTCATCGAGCTGATCCAGATCCTCGGCGCCTACTCGGGCCTGTCGTCCCGCCCCTTCGACTCCGCCAACCCGCAGCTCGACCTGCGACTGCCGGACGGTTCGCGTCTGTCGGCGGTCATGGACGTCGCCCGGCGCCCGGCACTGTCCATCCGCCGCGCCCGTCTGGGCAAGGTCTTCATCTCGGACCTGGTCGGCAACGGCACCCTCACCCCCGAGCTGGGCCACTTCCTGGCCTGCGCGGTCCGCGCCCGCAAGAACATCATGATCGCCGGCGCCACCAACGCCGGAAAGACGACGCTGCTGCGCGCCCTCGCCAACGAGATCCCGCCGCACGAGCGGCTGATCACCGTCGAGCGCGCACTGGAGCTGGGTCTCGACACCTTCCCCGAACTCCACCCCAACGTCGTGGCGTTCGAGGAGCGGCTGCCCAACTCCGAGGGCCAGGGCACGATCGGCATGGCGGAACTGGTCCGCCGCTCCCTGCGTATGAACCCCTCCCGCGTCATCGTCGGTGAGGTGCTCGGCGACGAGATCGTCACCATGCTGAACGCGATGTCGCAGGGCAACGACGGCTCGCTCTCCACGATCCACGCCAACAGCTCGCACGAGGTCTTCAACCGCATCTCCACGTACGCCCTCCAGGCGACGGAGCGGCTGCCGATCGAGGCCAGCCAGATGCTGGTGGCCGGCGCGGTCAACTTCGTCGTCTTCGTCCAGCGGCGCAACGACTTCCAGAGCGGCGGACGCCTCCAGCGCATGGTCACCTCGGTCCGCGAGGTCAACGGCGTCGACGGCCGCGTGCTGTCCAGCGAGGTGTTCGCCGAGGCGCCCGACGGCCAGGTCGTACCGCACGCCCCCATCGCCTGCCTGGAGGAACTCATCGCCTACGGCTACCGGCCCAACGGAATGTGGGGGTGAGGCGGACATGAGCGACACGAAGGGCATGACCACCACACTCGCGGCGCTGGACTCGCTCGGCTCCATGGGCGGGCTGTTCTCCACCACGGTCCTGTACGCGCTCGGTTGCGGCGTCGCCGTCGGCGGCGGCCTCGCCCTCTTCCTGGTCGCCGTACGCGGACTGCCCGCCAAGCCCGAGCACGAGAAGCGGCAGGCCAGCGAGCGCGTCAACGAGCTGATCCGCTGGGCGGGCAGGCGCGGCTCCGCCGCGGCCATCGTCGGCCTCGTCGTCCTGCTCCTCACCCGCTGGGCGGTGCTGGGCATCGCGGCCGGGATCCTCGTCTTCTTCTGGGACCGGCTCTTCGGCGGCGCCTCCGAGGAACGCGCCGCCATGAAGCGGGTCGAGGCCCTCGCCTCCTGGACCGAGTCGCTGCGCGACACCATCGCGGGCGCGGTCGGCCTGGAGCAGGCCATCCCGGCCTCCGCCCGCGCCGCCGCCCCGGTCCTGCGGCCCCACCTGGACTCCCTCGTCGACCGGCTGCGCTCCCGCACCCCGCTGCCCGAGGCGCTCCAGCACCTCGCCGACGAGATCGACGACGCGTCGGCCGACATCATCGTCGCGGCGCTGATCCTCAACGCCCGGCTGCGCGGCCCCGGTCTGCGCCAGGTCCTCGGCGCGCTCGCCAAGTCGGCGCGCGAGGAGGTCGACATGCGCCAGCGCGTGATGGCGCAGCGCGCCTCGACCCGGCGCTCGGTGCAGATCGTCGTGGCGGTGTCGGTCCTCTTCGTCCTCGGCCTGTCCATCTTCAACCGGGACTTCGTCGAGCCGTACGGCTCGCCCGTCGGCCAGCTCGTCCTGGCCTGCGTGTGCGGCCTGTTCGCGCTGGGCTTCTGGTGGCTGCGCAAGCTGTCGACCATCGAGACGCCAGAGCGCTTCCTGGTCCGGGACGGCTCCGACGTCCAGTTCGTGCGCCCCCGCACCCCGGGCCAGCCGGGCCCCTCCGGCCGGCCGGGGCAGCCCGTACAGCGCCTGCCGCAACCGTCCCAGCCGTCGCCGGCGTCTGGGGACGAGGGGGTACGACGATGAACCTGACAATGCCGGTCCTGGTCGGCGCCGTCATCGGCCTGGGCATCTACGCCCTGGTCCGCGCCCTGATGCCGAGCAGACGCAGCCCGATCCAGCAGGTCGCCCGCATCGACGCGATGCGGGCCCGCGGAGCGGCGTACGAGTCGTCCCGTGCGGCGAAGGACACCAGCCGCCTCGGCTCGCTGCGCGCCCAGGTCGGGGCCCGTGTCGCCGAGTTGTACCTCCAGCAGGGCTGGGAGCAGCGCTCGCTGCGCGCGGACCTGGCGGTGCTGGACCGCAGCTGGGAGAAGTTTCTGGCGACGAAGGCACTGCTGGCCGCGGGCGGGCTGTTCTTCGGCCCGTTCCTGTTCGCGATCGTCTGGCAGCTCGGCTTCGGCAGCAGCCCGATCATCCCGGTCTGGCTGGCCCTGCTCTGCGCGGCGCTCTTCTTCTTCCTCCCCGACCTGGAGGTACGCCGGGACGCCGCCGACAAACGCCGTGACCTGCGGCGCGTGATCGGCGCGTACTTGGACCTGGTGTCCATGAGCCTGGCCGGCGGCCGCGGCCTGCCGGAGGCCCTGATGGCGGCGGCGGAGGTGTCGGACGGCTGGGCGACGCACCGCATCCGCAACGCCCTGGCCGACGCGCGCATCACCGGCATCAGCCAGTGGCAGGCGCTGGGGCAGCTCGGCGAGGACCTGGGCGTCGAGGAACTCAAGGACCTCTCCGCCTCGCTCGCCCTGGTGGCGGACGACGGCGCCAAGGTCCGCGAGTCCCTCGCCTCCCGCGCGGAGACCATGCGGCACCGCGAACTCTCCGACATCGAGGGCAGCGCGGGTGAGAAGTCCCAGTCGATGCTCGTCGCCCAGCTCCTGCTGTGCGCCGGGTTCCTGGTGTTCCTGATCTATCCGGCGGCGATGCGGGTGTTCCAGGTGTGACGCGGCTTTCGACGCGGTTGTCCCGGTTCCGATACTGCAGCTCCGAGCCGCTTCGCTCCCAGAACCCCCAGAACTCCCTGAACTGCCAGAACTACCAGAACTGACACGAGAGGACACAACCCACCATGAACGGACGGAACCTCCGCACCGGCACCACGGGCATCGTGCCCGTGGACTTCCTGATCACCTTCCTGCGGGCCCGCGTCGAGCGCGCCCGCTCCGGCGAACTGGACCGCGGTGCCTCCGCCGTGGAGTGGGTCATCATCTCCGCGGTCGTCGTCGCGATCGTCGGCGTGGTGGCCGCCATCATCAACGCCGCGCTCAGCGACGGCGCCAACAAGGTCGGCGACTGCATCAAGGGTGCGGACGCGGGCAAGACCTGCTGACCGGCCGACGTACGGCGCTGACGGGGACGACGTGACGTGACGGGACAGACGGGGATGGGGACGGAGACGCCGGGCGCTGTGCGCGGCGTGCTCAGCGGCTTCCTCAGACGGGTGCGCCGCAGGGTGGACACCGCGCGCGAGGCCGCGACCACCCGCGGCGACGACTCCGGCATGACCGCGATCGAGTTCGTGCTGCTCACCCCGGTCCTGTTCTTCATGATCTTCGCGACGGTGCAGTTCGGGCTGTACTTCTTCGCCGACCACGTGGCGCAGGCGGCGGCCCAGGCCGGTGCCCGCAAGGCCCGCGCGACGGCCGACGCCCAGCCGGGGGCGTGGCGGGGCGAGGCCCAGGACGTGGTCGACAGCTACATCCGCCAACTCGGCCCCCAACTGGTCCTGTCACCGGACGTGAAGACCCTCCAGCCGGAACAGAACACGGTCGGAGTGGAGATCACGGCCCGTATCCCCACCGTCTTCCCGGGCCTGGACCTGACGGTGCACGCCCAGTCGATGGGGCCGGTGGAGCGGTTCGTGCAGGAGGGGGAGAACTAGATGAACCCGCACGGGGACGGGGGTGACCGGGGCTTGTCCACCATCGAGGTGGTCATCCTGGCCCCCGTGATGATCCTTTTCATCCTCGTCCTGGTGGCCTTCGGCCAGCTGGTCGACGGCCGCGGCGCACTCGACGGCGCGGCCAGGGACGCGGCACGCGCGGGCTCGATCCAGAAGGACCACGGTACGGCGATCGCGGAGGCGAAGAAGGCCGCCGAGTCCAACCTGACGGACGTCTGTTCCGGTCCCGTCTCGGTCGTGCAGAAGAGCGCGGGCTTCGAACCGGACACCCTCTTCACGGTCGAGGTGAGCTGCGAGGTACGCGGCCTGGACTCGATCGGCCTGAACATCCCGACGACCCTGTCGGCGACCTTCAGCTCCCCGCTGGACCCGTACCGGAGGACGGCGTGAGATCTCTCGTACGCGAGTGGCTCGCGGACCGGCGCACCCGGCTGGACGACCGGGGTTCGGGCGCCGGCGCGGTCATCATCTTCGCCCTGGTCTTCCTCTCCCTCTCGGCCTTCGTCATCGACGGCGGCATGTCCATCTCCAAGCGCGAACGCGCCGCGGACATCGCCGAACAGGCCGCCCGCTACGCCGCCCAGGACATCGACCGCGAGGCGCTCTACGACGACGTGGGCGGCCCCGCCCCCATCAACTACGAGAACTGCGACGCCCGGGTCAAGGCCTTCGCCGCCGAGATGGACATGACCGGCGCGGACATCGCCGCGACCCACTGCGTCACGGCCGACGCCGCCCAGGTGGAGGTCGAGGTGCAGCTCACGTACTCCCCGGTCTTCACCGGCATGTTCTACGGCGGCGACGTGGTCGTCCACGGGCAGGCGGTGGCGGAGAACGAGGTGGGGTGACCGGGCGGGCCGGGGCGATGGGCCGGGCTCAGCGCTGGTCGTCGCCCCGCATCTTGCGCAGCGCCTCGTCGGCGGTGGCGATCTCCGTGTAGTACTGCCGGTGCACCTTGTACGTCCGATCCAGCTCGATCTTGTGGTACATCCCGGTCGGCTCGCCGAAGCGGAGGTCGCGGGGGAGTCGTTGCACGCCGCCGCGGCCGATGATCAGGACGGCGCGGTCGGTGGCCACGAACGTCCACACCCGCACGGTGAAGACCGACGAACCGCTCTGCGCGATGAACCCCGTCTGGATCTTCTCTCCGGGCTCCAGGTGCGGTGCGGCCCGTTTGGCGATCAGTGCGACTCGTCGTTCCTGGTAGCCCACGATTTCCTCCGCAGCGAGACGTGCGCACATCGTAGGGCGGGGCCCCGGGACCGGTCCCGACCGTGACCGACCGCTTCCCCTGGCCGCGGCGCGCGCCTACGGCTCGGGGAGGCGGGCGAGGGCCTTGCGGGCCAGCTCCTGGGCGAGGGAGCACAGCTTCTGCCTCGAGGAGTCGCCGGCGACTCCCACCGTGACCACCTCGGTACGACCCTCGACGGTCGGTCCCGCCGCGCCGTACTCGGCATCGACCGAGCAGCTCGGCAGGGAGGGTCCGAGCAGCGAGCTGTCCTCGTCGACGGGGCTGTACTTCACCGCCGCCTTGCGGCCCCCGACCGTGAGCGGACGTCCCTGCAGCGCGTCGTCCTGGTGCCCGAAGAGGATGTACAGGTGCGGTTCGTCTATGTTCTCGGGGCCCCAGGTGCAGCTCTGGCCGGTGAACGTGGCGTGCCGGTCGCGGGGGTCGATGTCCGGGACGCGCGCCGCCTCGCTCTCCTTGATCAGGTCGCACGCGTCCTGGTTCGCCAGCGAGTCGGGAGCGTGACGGGCAGAGGGAAGATCGCCGGACTTGAGCAGGCGGATCACGCCGGTGGCGGCGGTGTCGGCGATCCGGCAGGCGCGGGTGCCCGTTTCGTCTCCGTAGACGCCTATCGCGACCGCCCCGGTCCCCTCCGGTACCATCACGTCCCGCGTGCAGTCCTTGTCGTCGCTGAGCTCGCCGTAGCCCTCGCTCTCGTAGACGGTGACGCCGTCCCGCAGCACCGGCGTCGGTGCGGGATTGTCCGGGGACACCTCGCTCGGTCCGGACTGCAGCTCCACGAAGATCGAGACGGACCAGTCGTCGCGTCCGTCGAGCCGGATGTCGCACTCGCCGTACCTGATCCCCCGGTCGTACTCGACCTTCCCGAACCCGGCCAGCACCTTCCTGTCGATCAGCTTGCAGGGATCGGCGCCCCGCAGATCCTCGGGGGCGACGGGCAGGGAGACCTCGCTGGGTGCGGAGGTTGCGGAGGTTGCGGAGGTTGCGGAGGGTGTGGAGTCGGCCGAGGCGCGAGAAGGTGCGTCCTGAGACGCGCTGTCCTGTGCGGAACATCCCGCCGCGAACAGCGCGATGGCCAACGCCCCCGCGGATAGCGCCGACCCACGAGCCACCCGCCCGGAGCGACCTGTGTCGTTCACCTGTGTCCTCCTTCGTCCCCATCCGCGAACAACGGGCCGCAGCCCACGTACGAGCTGGGCGTCATCGAATATGGGTCAGGGCAGCGGCGGCGACGGACGCCCCGGCGGGACACGTGGTGTCCTGCGGTTCCCCGGGCTCCGGAATGGTGGTGGTGCCGACCAGGCGATCGGTGTCGTGCACCGCGACGAAGATGAAGCAGATCCGTTGGAATTCGGCTTGGATGGCCTTGTGCTGCCCCACCGGCACCTGCGTGACGCGACCGTTCTTGGTCATGGTCTTCGCGTAGGACAGGGGCAGGTCCAGGCCGAGGTTTACGCTCTGCCCTGCCAACTTCCACCTGCAGGTCGGTCCGTTCTTGCCGGACTCCTGTTCTCCCCGGCCGGTGATACCGAGGGCGGCGAGGTCGTGCCCGTCGAGAGCGAGACACGGCTGCGACGCCAGCTGCGCCTGGCTGTACTTGCTCGGCTGCGCTTCGGCGGAGGGTGAGGACGGGGCGGCGGTGGCGGACGGGGTGGCGACGGAGGTCGAGGTGGGCTGCGTGGACGACGACCCCGGCGTGCCTTGCCCGCCCGAACACCCGGCGCTGAGCAGGCCCACGGCGACTACAGCCCCGAGTGCGGCTGTTCGTCGGGAGCGCCCGCGCCGGGAACGCTGATCAGGATCGAATCGCGGCATGTCGGCACGGTAGTGGCGCCGAGCCGGGACCGGTCCCGGCACAAGTCCGCCTCGCAGACCGGACTCACTGAGGGGCAGGGCTCATCCGGAGGCCACCACGGAGTCGGCGCCCAACGACCCTACTTGCCCCCGCTGTTGCCCTTGCCGCCCCGCTTGTCCTCCGTCTTCACGGCGTCGTTGACCTGCTTGGTGAGTTCGTCGTCGAGCTTCTTGAACTCGCGGACCACGGCGTCCGACATGCTGCCGAGGGCGTCGAGCTGCTGGGTGATGTCCTCGCGGCCGTCCTCCCAGTTGGACTCGAAGTCGTCGAGCGCGTCGTTGACGCTGCCGTCGCCGATGTCGTCCTTGTAGGACTCGAAGAGCTTCTTGGTGTGGTTCAGCCGCGTCTTCAGTGACCGCAGCCGGCGCCCGTAGTCCTCCAGCTCGGTCAACGGCAGTGCGAGGTCGCTCTTGCCCATGGCCCGAAGTCCTCTCTGCGGGTCAGACGAAACGGAACGTGCCGGTCACAGCGTCGAAGATGTCGTGGAACGCCTCGGCGAGATCCAGCACCGGGCTGGCTCCGGAGACGAGGACCACCTGGTCGGTGGTTCCCGGTACGGGGATGTACGTCTGCGTCAGCACCATACGAAGGGTACGGCTGTCGCCCTGCGCGACGGGCACGTCTTCCACGCCGTACGTCCGCGCCGCCGGGCCCACTTCGGGAATGTCGACGGTCGTCACCTTGCGCCAGGCGTCGCCTTCGCGGCGCGCGGTGATCGTACGCAGGCTGTCGGCGATGGCCCGGGGATCGGTGGACAGGGCGACCCCCTGCTTGTTCCTGGCGCCCAGAACGGACACGGTGACGGTCGCGGCGAGCGGGACACCCTCGAAGTTCTCGGCCATGCATCCCAGGTAGAGGGCCCCGGAGTCGTGGGCTTCCTTGGCCATCTTGCGGAGCATGGCGGTCAGGTCGGCGCGGTACGGCGCCAGTTCCGGTGTTTCGTCGAGGCGTTCATCCACCAACGCGCGGATCGTCGCGTCCCGACCCTCGGGGCGGATATCGAACTCCCACCAAGTTTCCGGGACGGAGAGCGAGAGACCACCGGAAAGTGCAGGGGCACCTGCGGCGCCTTCGTTCGAATCATCACTTCTTTCGGTAGTCAATTCCTGTCACCTCTTCCAGGATGGAGAACAATGTGTCCTGGCTGAGTTGCGGCACAACGTAGTCGTGCGATCTGATGGTCTGGAGGAAATCTTCCGGTAGAGCCACATGGTAGGAATCCACGTAGTGAGGCAGATCGAGGCGCCACACCCAGTCGCCATCTGTCTTCAAGGACGCGCCGCCTGCGATGGGGAAGTTGTCGGCGGACAGGATATCCGGTTCTGCGCCCATCTCGCTGAAAATATCAGTCCCGTTGGCCAGGTAGTTGACGATCTCTACCTCATCTGCTTCGCCGGCTGGGCGTACAAGGTCGTGGATCGAACATTCCCTTTCGATTCCCCAACTGGAGGGCTGTTCTCGGAAGAAGCCGACGGTTCTGATCATTTCACTTTCCTTGCTGTTGGTCAGTCACAGGAGAGGAAGGAAGGTTCTCCAGCTTCCATTGTCCATGATGGCGGGTGCGAATGGTCCGTCACCGATGGTTGGTACCCCTACCGCGTTGGTGGGGGCTTTTACTGTGGTTCCAAGAATATTGGCCATCTCCTGGGCGGGTGCAATTCCGCCGGTCGGTATTGCACCGCTGTGGCACGATAGCAAGCGGACCGGGCCGCCGTCGTAGTCAGGTGACCGGCGGATTGCGTCCGCCACTTGGTGTGGGTTGACGGTCTCTCCCGCAGCCCGGAAGCCGGACAGGTTGTCAGCGCCGGCCAAAAACGTTCCGTCGCGCAGACCATGGATCACTGCGTCCTGATGTCCTGGGAGGCGCTCTGCTACTTGGAAGTTGCGTAGCGTCGAGCTGTCGTACCCGATGGCGAGTATGCGATTGCCGTGGTAGATGGGCATCCCTGAGGCGAGCGCATCGTCGCCGGGATGCTTCGGAGGAGCGGCAATCTTGGATCCCGTTCGCTCTGGGTGGCCCTTGCCCATAGTGCGGAGGAAAAGGATCTTGAGACCCGATCGTCCACTTCTGATAACGGCTGCGAGGTTCTTCAGACCGCCGCCGATGCCGCCCATGGCCCCGGCGCCAAGAGCTTTCAGGCCCCCGGCTTTCCAAAGCTTGCCGAGCTTGGCGAGGCTGGTGAAGCCCTTCGTGGCGGGTATGCAGTCCAGGGCAGCCCATAGGAGATCGCCCCAGCCGGCCTCTCCCTTGATGACTTTTCTTATCGTGTCGGCCATCACGACGAGCGCCGCCGCGAACACCAGCCAGCCCAGCGGGCCGCCCACGATCATCACGATGATGCCGACGATCGTCACGACCCACTTGCATATGGTGACGATCTCGTCCCAGTGGTCGGAGACCCAGTCGCCGATCTCCTCCCACCAATGCCGGTTCGGAACCCCGGCGTCGGAGGCTTCCCGGAGCTTGGTCACCGTCCGGCGAGCGGCTTCCTCGCGCAGGCCCTTCGCCTGACCGGCGAGCCTCTTGGCCGCGTCCAGGGCGCTCTGAGCGCCTTCGACGTTCCGTTCCGCTGCCGTCTGGCGAGCCTTCGCGTGCTGGGCGTCGCGGGTGGCGCGGCGGACGTCGGCCTCGTCGGGCTTGGGGACGTCCTTGCCGCCGTTCTTGGCGGGGTCGTACGAGTCGGTCTTCTCGGTCGCCCTGCGGACCCAGTCGTCGGCGCCGGTCAGAGCGGTCTGGGCCGTGGTGAGTTCCTCACGGGCCTTGCGGCCGTCGCGCAGTGCCTTGTCGGCCTTCTCCTGGGCGTCCTGGAGATCGGGCCAGAAGGTGGCCAACGCGTCGCCCGCCAGGTTGTACGACTTCTTCAGCTTGCGCAGCTTCTTCGGGGCGTCCTCGAACTCCTCGGCGAACACCTCCGCCGTCTTGCCCGCCCACGAGAGGATCTCGTCCTCCTTGGCGATGCCCTTGAGGTCGCGCAGGACGTCGGACACGTCGTCGGCGAAGTCGTGCAGGGTGCCGGCGAGTTTGCGTATGCGGTCCGGGTCTCCCGGTGTCGGGTCCTTGTCCAGGTCGAGTACGTGCCAGTCCGCCGGCCTGTGTGACACCGTGTTCTCCCCCGTACACGTGCGATGCCCACTGCTTGGAACGCGCGTCTGAATTTATCGCATGCGACCGCCTTGCAGATCAGGCGATAGTCCTCTTGAGGCTATGGACGAGGGCGGTGAAAGAGCCGACCGGGACGGTGAGTGTGCCCTGGGACGGGGCCTTCGAGTCGCGTATCGCGACTCGGGTGCGCAGTGGTGCGATCTCCACGCACGTGTTGCCGTCGCCGCCGCCGGAGAACGACGACTTCCGCCAACACAGCGTCTCGGTCACTGCTCGCCTCACAGTTCCTTCGTCATACGGTGGATGAAGTCCCGCGACGCCGTGGGGCTCAGCGACGCCTTCTCCACCTTACGGAACAGTGTTCGAAGCTGGTTCAGTTGAGGTTCCGCGTCGATGAAGGCGGTCCCTGTGGGGGAGTCCCGAAGTACGGTGTCCAACTGGGCCACGGGCCCGCAGGCCTGCATCATCGAAGCCTCGGCGCCGGCGAAGCCGTCCTGGTCGGCGGGGATGACCCGGACCGTCGTGTGACCGTCCTCGATCTGCGCCAGGATCCGGCGGAGTTGAGCCTGGGCCACTGAACGGTCGGCCACACGAACTCTGAGTGCGAACTCGTGGATGATCGTCTCGTACGGCTTCGGATTGTCGCCCTCGATCACGGAGCGCCGCCGCGCCCGGTGCTCTACCCGGGGGACCAGTTCGCTGTCGGGCAGGCCCGGCATCATGTACGTGTACACGGCGCGGGCGTAGTCGGTGGTCTGGAGCAGCCCAGGGACGTGCGTGATCACGATCTCGCGCAGGGCCGTCGCGTGGTGTTCGACCTCGGCGGTGTCCAGGAACACCGGCGGCAGTACGCCCCGATACTCCTCCCACCAACCACGGGTGCGGTCGGTCGCCATGGCAACCAGCGCCTCGATCAGCCCTTCGTCCGTGCAGGCGTAGTGAGCCGCGAGGCGCCGTACGCGTTTGGCGCTCACCCCCGCGACCCCGGACTCGATCTGGCTCATCTGGACGGAGTCGGCACCCAGGAGTTCTGCGGCCTCCCTGGACTTCATTCCCATGGCTTCGCGAAGTTTGCGCAGCTCAGCGCCCAACCGCACCCTGCGGGCCGTGAGATGTCTCTTCGGCGGCAACCGATGCCTCCTGGTTTCAACTGCTCGCGCTGTGTAGCTCGTTCGGGGGTCAGAATACGGCAGCCACTTGCTGTTTCCTAAAACTAGGAAATACCGTCTGTGGTGTGACGCGCACCCTGTGGCGTCAAAAGTGCCGGAAGTGCACCGTTTCGTCGTGCCTCGACGAGCGGCGATGCCACCAGGCGCCCCATCCACCGAACGGAGTTCACCCATGCCCGAGACCGAGCCCGTCGACTCGACGGCCCCCTGGGAGTACACCCTCTACATCCCGAACGACCTGCGCGCCGTCACCGTCTGCCGTCGCGCCCTCCGACTCATCCTCACGATGCACGGCCTCATCCGCCTCGTGGACACCGCCGAGCTGCTCGCGACCGAGCTGGTCTCCAACGCCGTACGCCACACCAAGGGCCCCGCCGCGCTGCGGGTGCGGTGGGCGGCCGGCGTGCTGCGGGTCGGGGCGTGGGACGCCGACCCGGGGCCGCCCGAGCCGCCGGGGAGGCTGGACGCGCTCACGGAGGCGGAGGAGGGGCGAGGCCTCGCGCTCGTGCGGGCGTGCGCGGACCTGTGGGGGTGGCAGCCGCTGACCAGGGACGGGAACCGGGGGAAGTACGTGTGGGGTGACCTTGTCGCGGCGTAGCTCGTTGATCGCGTCGTACAGGAGGGAGAGCTGATGGTCAGCTCGTCGCACGAGGCGCTGCACTGGGTCTTCCAGAAGGACCCAGCGCTGCTGACGCGGGCGTTTCAGAAGGTGCTGCGCGTTCCGTTCCCGGAGCCGCGTGACTTCGCGGTCCTGAACGCCGACGTCACGGAGATCGAGCCCGTCGAACGGCGCGTGGACACGCTGATGCGGGTGGAGACGGACGACGGAGCCTACCTCCTCGTCGTCGAGGCTCAGGGGAAGAGGGACGAGAAGAAGCGCGGCAGCTGGCCGTACTACCTCGCGTATCTGTACGAGAAGTATCGCTGTGAGCCGGTACTCGTCGTGATCACGCAGAACAGCGCGACGGCGCGCTGGGCGGCGCAGCCGATCCGGCGGGGGTTGCCCGGCTGGGATTCGCTGACGGTACGACCGCTGGTGATCGGTCCGGACAACGTGCCGGTGATCGCCAGTGAGCGGGAGGCCGAGAGGGACGTCCCGCTTGCCGTTCTGTCGGCCATGACACACGGGCGAGGCTCACAGGCCGCCGCCATACTGGAACCGTTGGCTTCCGCTCTGCGGACCGTTGACGGCGACAGCGCTGCGGTGTTCGGACAGTTCATCGAATCATGCCTGGGTGACCCCCGGGCCAAGGACCTCTGGAGGGACCTGATGTCGGAGATCCGCTACTTCTTCAACAACCCTGTGGCCGAGAAGGTCCGTGAGGAAGGCCGCGTGGAGGGGCGCGAAGAGGGCCGGGTCGAGGATCGGGCCGGGATGACTCTTCGGATTCTGGAGTGGCGGGACATCCCGGTGCCCGGTGCCGTGCGGGAGCGGGTGCTTTCCTGCGCGGACCTCGGCCAACTCGAAGTCTGGGCCCGGCGGGCGCTGACGGTGGAGCGGGCCGAGGATCTGTTCAGCGGTTGATGGACTGGATCTCCTGGACTTCCATGTCCTGGGTCGTCTCGAAGGTGCCGTCCGGCAGGTCGCCCTGGGCGCCGTCCGTGCCCTCCCAGGAGATCTCCCAGGTGATCGAGGCCTTCAGTTGGTACGGGTCACCGCTCGAGGCGCGCAGGTAGCGGATGCCGCAGGGTGGGGTCTGGTCGGCCTTGCCCTTCGTGTACGGCGTGCCGATGGAGCCGTCCGCGTTGATCTCGCAGTCGCCGGATGCGGGGAACGTCTCGGCGTCGGCCGTGCCGGGCTCCAGGTGGAGGGCGACGGGCTTCGCGGTCGTCTCCGCCCACAGACCGGTGTTGGGCAGCTCGGCGCGGACCTTGACCTCCTTGAAGGTGCCCTTGTCGAGCCAGACCCAGGTCGGGAGGTTGACGGTCGATTTGGCTGCCGGCTTCGCCTCGATCTCGGTGGCGGGGACCTCGACCTTGTCGTAGGCGTACTCCGCGAGTGTCTGCGGCGTTGGAGCGTTCGGCACGTCGGGGATGTCGCCCGCGTCCTGCCAGAACATGAGCCTGTTGCAGAGTGACGTGTCGTCAAGGGCGGCAAGCTTCGGGGCGACTCCGCGCCAGAAGTAGCCCTTCTTGCCGAGGTTGTAGTTCTTGTAACCATTCGCGGACGACGGGGTTCCGAAGTAGTTGGGTGCGTCCTTGCCGTCCTTGAAGTGGTCGGTCCACAGCTTGGATCCGTACCAACCCTGGCGGATGCTGACGTCACCGCCGCCGTCGTTCTCCGCGAAGTCCTTCAACTGCTCGGGTGTGAAGACCGGCTCGTACCAGCAGGGCGGGGGCTCCCAATCGACGTCGGTCGCGCTCAGGCTTCCCCGCTTGCCGCCGGTCGGGCCGCTCACTTGCGTGACCTTGATGCTGGTGTGCTGTGCCGAAGCGGTCAGTTCCTTGCCCTCTGCCTCGCCCCTTGTGTCGGATCCGCCGAAGGCGTGGGCAGGGGTGGAGTACGCGAGGGCAGTGGCCAGTGACGCGGCGATCACCGGCAGCCCCCTGTGCCAGGCCCTCACTTCGCGCACTCGCCCCTCTCCGAGCGGACGGAGTCGTTCTGCCACACGCCTTGGCTGCTCTTCTTGAGCGTGACCAGGTAGTACACCTCGGGATCCATGTCCTTGGGATTTCCTTCGACCTTGCCGGTCTTCCGGTGCTTGGTGTACGCCTCGCTCTCGTTCGTGCAGTAACCGAGAGACGCCGTCGTGCCGTCGTCGAGGAGAGTCACCTTCGGGTCGAAGACCGGGAGCTTGCCGATGACCGTCACGTTCTTGTCCGTGTACGACTTGATCCACTTCTTGCTCTGCGAGCGGCCGGAATCGGTGTCGTAGAAGGTGACGGCTTTGCTGTCGGGGTCGTTGGCGATGATCGCGGCGTATCCCGCCCGCAGCTCTTCCTTGGCATCGTTGAGCACGGCCTGCTGCTTGGCGTCGCTGTTCTCCCAGTCTTCGAAGGTCAGCTGGAAGCTGCTGGGAAGCTCGATCACCGGACGCTCGACGCCGGGCGCTGCGGAGGGGGACGTGGACGCCGACGGCGAAGAGCTCCCCGTCCCCGCCCCCTTGATGTCGTCCGGTGACGCGTCGTCGCCGTTTCCGCCGCAGGCGGTCAGGAGCAGGGCCGCCGTTGCGGTGAAGGTGGCGGCGGTCATGGTGAGGGCGCTGCTGCGGGCCACTGGTGTTCCCCCCGGGGTACGGCGTGTGCGACAGGGAACGAAGTTATCAGGGGGGCGTGCACGCACTCTGGCCGGTTTTCGGGGATTGTGTGCGGGGTGTGAAGGGGTGGTCGACGTAAGCGGGCAAACGGCGTGAAGCGGGCGGACGTTGTGATGTGGGCCTCTCTTGCCCCTTCGCCGCTGTCGGTGGGAGTCCATAGGATCTCTGTAGGCTCAGCACACCCCTCATACCGGACGCCCCCGCGGCCTCCTCCGCCCACGACCACGACCCAGGACTCCACCCATGCCGCGACGCCGCACATCAAGCTCCTCCAGCTCGACGGCTCCCTCGGCTCCCTCGGCACCCTCGGCACCCTCGGCACCCTCGGCACCGAGGAACCGGACACCCCAGCGGGTGCGGGTGCGGCGGCGGTCGTTCGGGGACCTCGTCAAGGCGTTCCTCGCCTTCCTCGTGCTGGCCGTGCTGGTCGTCGGGGTGCCCCTCGCGCTGGCCGTCACCGCCGGGTGGCCGTTCCCCGGCGGTGCGCCCAGCCTCGACTGGCTGCAGCGTGAGATCACCGTCACCACCTTCCTGCACATCCTCACCGTCATCGTCTGGTTCGCGTGGGCGCAGTTCACCGCCTGCGTGCTCGTCGAGGTCAAGGCCGCGCTGTCCGGCGTCGGGGTGCCGGGGCGGGTGCCCGGGTCCGGGCCCAGTCAGCTGCTGGCCCGGCAGCTCGTCGCCGCACTGCTCCTCGTCGGCGCCACCGCGGCGAGCCTCACGCCGGGGCTGTCGCAGCTCGGGCAGAGCCTGGAGGGGAACCAGAAGCCGTCCGTCGCCGCCGCCCAGCAGACGCCGGGGCTCTTCGCCCAGCAGCAGGAGCAGGCCGCCGCCACGGCCAACGCCCTTGCCGAGCAGGCCGGACAGGCCGGGCAGGCGGCGGCCCGGGCCGACGGTGGGGCCTCCGCCGCGCACGGCGACACGAAGTACTACCGGATCCAGCCGCCAGAGGGGCGTCACCACGACTCCCTCTGGGAGGTCGCCGAGCGGCACCTCGGTGACGGGCGCCGGTACAAGGAGATCTTCGAGCTGAACAAGGACCGGGTGCAGCCCGACGGGTCGAGACTTTCGGAGGCCTCGCTCATCCGGCCCGGGTGGATCATGGAGATGCCCGGCGACGCCCGCGGCGGCGAGCTGGTCGAGATGCCCGACGCGGCGCCGAACGTCTCCGAGCAGGTGCAGCAGCAAATCAGCGACTACGCCCGGAGCGGGGACCACGCGCAGGGCGGAGGCGGAGCGCAGGGGAGCGGTGACGCCCAGGTCTCCCTGCCCGAGCAGCGGCCCGCACCCACCCCCGCCACTCCCGCCAACCCCGTCACGCCCGCGACCCCCGCTCCCAGCGCCGGGCAGGAGCATGCCGCCCCCGCCGCCGAGCAGACCGGCCGGTCCTTCGGGCTGCCCGAAGCCCTTCTCGCCGCGCCCCTTCTCGCCGCCGGTCTCCTCGGCGCCCTCGGACGGCGACGCCGGCAGGCGCTGTGGCAGTCGGCGCTCGGAGCCGTCGGCGGGCGGCGCGGCATGGAGCCGCCCACGCCGACCGGCGACGCCCAGGACGCCCACGACGCGCTGCTCGTCGGCGCCGACCCCGAAGGCGTACGCCTGCTCGACCGGTCGCTGCGCGGGCTGGCCGCGTCCCTCGCCGCCGAGTCCCGCCCGCTGCCCGTCGTCTACGCGGCCTGGATGAGCGGCAACGGCGACCTGCACCTCCAGCTCGCCCAGCCGGCCGGGAAGCCGCCCTCGCCCTGGCGGCAGGGACAGGACCAGACCTTCTGGATGCTGGCCCGCGCCGACGCCGAGCGGTACGAGGACGCCGACACGGCCGCGCCGTACCCCGGTCTCGTCAGCCTCGGCACCATGGACGACTCCCGGCTGCTGCTGAACCTGGAGGCCGTGCCCGGCCTGGTCTCGCTCAGCGGCGCCGAGGCCGACCGGGCCGCCGTGTTCGCGTCGGTCGCCGCCGAACTGGCCACCAACGGCTGGTCGGACCGTATGACCATCACGCTCGTCGGGTTCGGGGACGACCTCACGCCTCTCGCGCCCAACCGGATCCGTCACCTCGACGGCTTCGAGGACCTCTTCGAGACGATGTCCGCCGAGACCCGGCAGCGGCGCGGCGCGCTCGGCGCCGCCGGGCACGACTCCGTACTCACCGGGCGCACCGGACCCGCCCAGCACACGCGTTGGGCTCCGCACCTGGTGCTGCTCGCCGCCCAGCCCTCCGACGAGGACGCCCTGCGCCTCGCCGAACTCGCCGCCGACGCCGGACGCCTCGGCATCGGCTACCTCGTCGGCACCGAGGGCGCCGACCTGCCCGGCGCCGCCTGGGAGATGGAGATCACCGGCGAAGGCAGGCTCCTCGCGCCGCTCCTCGGCCTCGAACTGGACGCCCAGTTGCTGCCGGCCGCCCAGCAGCGCGCCGTCGTCGAGCTGTTCACCGAGGCCGACCCCGAGCGCGGACCCGGCCGCCCCGCCAACACCCCGCCGTTCCTCGTCGACATCAGCGAGCAGGGGCGGCCCGCGGTGTACGCCCGCCTCGTCGGGTCGTACGAGATCATCGGCCTGGACGCGCCCGACGGCGAACGCAGCGCCCAGCTCCACGAGGCGCTGGCGCTGCTCCTGCTGCACCGCGAGGGCGTCCACCCGCGGGTGCTGTCCTCCGCGCTGTGGCCGCGCGGTGTGACGGGCGACGTGCGCGACGCGCTGCTCGAGCGGCTGCGGGCCTGGCTCGGCACCGACGCCGACGGCGCGCCGAGGCTCGGCACCGACGCCACCGGGCGGCTCACCCTCGCCAAGTCCGTCGTCTCCGACCTCGACGTACTGCGCTCCCTCTACTACGAGGCCACGCAGGGCCGGGGCGTCGACAGCCGCCAGGTACGCGGGCGGCTGCTCACCGACGCGCTGGTGCTGGTGCGCGGGCCGCTGCTCGCCGACCGGCCCGAGGGCCGCTACCGCTGGCTCACCCACGAGATCATCGACGCCCAGCTCCCGCTGCTCGTCGCGGACACCGGGCTGGCGCTCTCCGAGTTCCACCTGGAGAGGAACCGCGCGGAGAAGGCCATCGAGGCGCTGAACGCCGCGCTGCGCACCGCCCCCGCCGACGAGCGCCTGTGGCACGAACTGCTGCGCGCCACGCACGCCACCGACGACACCGGCCGGCTCCGCGCCCTCGCCGCCGACCTCATCGGGCGCAGCGGCGCGCGCGGTCTGCCGCCGCGCACCGAGGCACTGCTCGACGAGCTGCTGCCGACCTGGCGCGACGGCGTCGCGGCGGCGGGCTGAGCATGCCGAGCGGGCTGAGCGGGCTGAGCATGCCGATTGGGCTGAGCCGAATGGCCGGGTGGACCTCCTGATCGCCATCGACATGGGCATCGGCATCGACCTCCTGGTCGTCCTCGTCGCCGCGTTCTGGGGCGCGGCGGCGGGCGGGCTGCTGCCGCGCGCCGCCTACCGCTTCTCCGCCCCCTCCGGGGAGGCGTGGCGTCAACGGTGTCCCCGGGAACACCCGGTGCGCGGCTGGCTCGGGCGGGCGCGGTGCGGGCAGTGCGACGCCGGCCAAGCGTCGTACGGCGCTCGAACCGCCTCCCTCGCCGTCGCCACCGCGCTCGTCTGCGCCGCCCTCGCCGCCGCCACCGGGACCCGTCCCGAGCTGGCCGTCTGGCTGCTGCTCGCGCCGGTGGGCGTGCTGCTGGCCGTCGTCGACCTGAAGGTACGGCGGCTGCCCGACCCCCTCACCCTGCCGCTCGCCGCCGCCGCGCTCGTCCTCCTGGGCCTCACCGCGCTCGTGCCCGAGCACGCCGGGGAGTGGACCACCGCTCTGCTGGGCGCCCTCGCCCTCGGCGCCGGCTACCTGGTGCTCTTCCTCATCAACCCGGCCGGCATGGGCTTCGGCGACGTGAAGCTCGCCCTCACCGCCGGTGCCGTCCTCGGCTGGTACGGCTGGCCCACGCTGATGCTGGGCACCTTCGCCGGGTTCCTGCTCGGGGCGTTCTACGGCGGCGCCCTCCTCGTCGCCCGGAAGGCGGGGCGCAAGACGGCCATCCCCTTCGGGCCGTTCCTGATCGCGGGCGCCTTCCTCGGCCTCCTGGTCGGGGCCTACGCGGCCTGAGCACGAGCGGGCAAAAGGCCTGGCGTACGCTGGGCAGGTCTGTCCACAACCCTTACGAACCTTGCGAAAGGGACGCCGGTGACCGAGAAGGCCGACCTTCAGCCCATCCTCGACCGCGCCGCCGCCGGTGGGCGGATCACCCCGGAGGAAGCGCTCGACCTGTACCGCGACGCCCCGCTGCACGCGCTGGGCGCCGCCGCCGACGCCGTACGCAGGCGCCGGTACGCCGGTACGGAGCACATCGCCACGTACATCATCGAGCGCAACATCAACTACACGAACGTGTGCGTCACCGCGTGCAAGTTCTGCGCCTTCTACGCGGCCCCCAAGGACACCAAGAAGGGCTGGAGCCGCGACCTCGACGACATCCTGCGCCGCTGCGCGGAGACGGTCGAGCTGGGCGGCACCCAGATCATGTTCCAGGGCGGCCACCACCCGGACTACGGCGTCGAGTACTACGAGAAGCACTTCGCCGCCATCAAGAAGGAGTTCCCGCAGCTCGTCATCCACAGCCTGGGGGCGAGCGAGGTCGAGCACATGGCCCGGATCTCGAAGGTCTCCGTGGAGGAGGCGATCCAGCGCATCCACACGGCCGGGCTCGACTCCTTCGCCGGCGCCGGTGCCGAACTCCTGCCGGAGCGTCCGCGCAAGGCCATCGCGCCGCTCAAGGAGTCCGGCGAGCGCTGGCTGGAGATCATGGAGATCGCGCACGGCCTCGGCGTGGAGTCGACGTCCACCATGCTCATGGGCACCGGCGAGACCAACGCCGAGCGCATCGAGCACCTGCGCATGATCCGGGACGTGCAGGACCGCACCGGCGGCTTCCGCGCCTTCATCCCGTACACCTACCAGCCCGAGAACAACCACCTGAAGGGCCGCACGCAGGCCACGCTCTTCGAGTACCTGCGGATGATCGCCATCGCCCGGCTGTTCATGGACAACGTCGCCCACATCCAGGGCTCCTGGCTGACGACCGGCAAGGAGGTCGGCCAGCTCTCCCTGCACTACGGCGCCGACGACCTCGGCTCGATCATGCTGGAGGAGAACGTGGTGTCGTCGGCCGGGGCCAAGCACCGGTCCAACCGGCTGGAGATCATCGACCTCATCCGCAAGGCGGGGCGCGTCCCGGCGCAGCGCGCCACGACGTACGAGCACCTCGTCGTGCACGACGACCCGGCGAACGACCCCGTCGACGAGCGCGTCGTCTCCCACATCTCGTCCACGGCGATCGAGGGCGGCACGGCCCATCCCGAGCTGAAGCTGCTCGCGTCCAACTGATGCCGCCATGCTGACGATCCACGTCTGTGAAGCCTCGCCCGAGGCGGCCGTCGTGGTCGACGGTGCGCGGCTCGCCGCCGTCGGCCCGTACGAGGCGCTGGCCGCCGATCACCCGCGGGCGCGGGTACGCCGGTGGCCCGGCATCCTGACGCCCGGGCTGCTCAACCCGTACGGCCCGGAACTGCTGGAGCAGGCGTACCACCCCGACCCGCGCGAAGCGGACCGGCTGGGCACCGAGCCGCTCTTCGGGGAGCGCGCGCTCGCCCTCCTCGGCGCGGACGCGTCCGCGCGGGGCGCCAGCGCGCGCCGAGGGGTGCAACGCATGCTGGCGCACGGCACGGTCGCCGTCGCCGGGGAGCTGCGGGGCCGCGCGGCCCTGGACGCGGTGCGCGGGGCGGGGCTCGCCCTGGCGGGGCGCCCGGCCACCCTGCCGGGGCCCGCGGCCCTCTCGCCGGTGCCGCTGGTGCTGCTTCCCGGGCTCGCTCCCGGGAAGCCCGCCCGGTTCGCGGTGTTCGACGTACCCGACCGGGCCGCGCTCGTGCGGGAGGGCGCGTCCACATGCGTGGCCACCGTCGTGGGCGGCCGTCTGGTGTACCGGGGGCGCTGAGCGCGCGGTCCGCGGGGCTCGTCCGACGGGCCTACGTACCGAACGCCGTCCCGAACGCCCCGTCCTTCTGCTCCACGCCGCTGCACGTGGTGAGCGCATCGGTGGTCGACGCGTCCTCGGCGCACTGCTTGTCCCGGAACGCCGCCCACATCGAGACCCAGGCGATCCCCTTCTCCTCGGCGAAGGCGCGGACCTCCGCCGCGTCCGCGAGCGTGAACGTCTCACCGGCGACGTCGTTGACGCCGAGCATCGAGGTCAGCGCCATGCCCCGCCAGGCGTCCGCGTCGGACGTCCCGAAGACCTTCCTCAGCTGGGTGTGCGCGGCCTTCGCCGAGGTGAGGGCGTACTCGCCCATGTCGTCGGTGTACGACTCGCCGTAGTTCATGGTCATGAGGTTGACCGTGGAGACCTGTACGGCGTGGTCGTTGGCGGACGCCAGCAGCGCCAGGCCGTCGGCGTCCAGGCCGGAGGGCATGACCGGGAGGGTGAAGGACACCTCCAGGCCGTCGCGTTGCTTCTGGAGCAGCGCGATCGCCTCCGAGCGCAGGGCGACGGAATCGGCGTCGGTCAGCTCGTCGCCCTCGATGTCGAAGTCCGCCTTCGTGGCCCCGGCCGCGTCCAGGGCCTCGCCGTACGCCGCCGCCAGCTCCGAGGCGCTGTCGCAGGCCGCCGCCAGTTCCGTGCCGGAGGCGCCGCCGAAGGAGACGCGGACGGTGGCGCCGGACTGCTTCAGCTCCTCGACGCGGGAGGCGACGGAGGCGTCGTCGATGTCCTGCACGCCGTTCCAACGCGGGGCGCAGTCGTCGCCGGAGGAGATGACGAACGCCAGGTTGTACGTCGCGGGGGAGCCCGCGGCGTCGTTCGCGGAGGCGGTGGTGGCGCTGACGTAGGGCGCGTAGCCGGTGGCCGACGCGGACGACCCGGCGGACCGCGACGACTCGGACGGCGCCGCGGGGGCCGCGTCGGTGCCGCCGTCCTGTCCCGCGCAGCCCGCGGTGGCCAGGGCGAGCGACAGGGCGTACCCGGCCGCCGCCTTCCGGTATGCCCTCATGTGCGTACGCTCCCCATCTCGTCGGTGTCCGTGCTCGGACGAGTGAATGTCGCACGTCTGCCTGGGTCTTCGCTGAGGAAAGGGCGCGGTTTGCCGCCTTCTCCCAGGAAACGGACAGGGTGGGCCGCTTTTCAGCGGGATCTCACAACAAGCGCCCAGTTCACGGCAGGCAAAGCTCCCTAACGTCCCGGGAATGCACTCCGAGCCTGCCTTCGCATCCCGCGCCGCCGCGCGCGGTCGCCGTCGCAAACGCGGCAACGGGTCCGCCGAGGGCCCCGTGTTCGTCGACAGCACCGGACGGCGGGCCCGGCTGCTGCGCCGCTTCGGCCTCCTGCTGGGTGCCGTGTGCGTCGGCTACGCGGCCGTCCTGGGCCTGGCCTTCATGGGGGTCGGCATCTCGGTCAACCCGGCCTCGCTGCTGCCCTTCGGGGCCGGCGGCGGCGGAGGGGACGGCCCGGGGCCCGGCGCAGGCGGCGCACGCCCCCAGGGCGGGCTCGCTCCCACGGGCGCCCCGCCGAGCGGCGGCCCCGCCGTCTCCCCGAGCGCTCTCCCCACGGCCACCGCCACCGCCACCGCCGGCACAGCCACCGCCACCGTCGGCACAGCCACCGTCACCGCCGCTCCCACCGACTGACCGGACGCCCCCACTCCATGAGCACGCCCACCACACCCCCCTCCCCACCCGCACGGGGCCGCCGCCGGGCCCCCTCCCGCATCGAGCGGGCCGCCGGCCGGGCCGCCGCGCTACAGCGCCCCCGCGTCCTGCTCGCCCTGCTGCTCCTGCTCGCACTGACCTGCGCGATGCTCCTCGACGGCTATCTGCGCGCCGAGGTCGGCGGAGACCAGCGCGTCCGTACCGGCGCCAGTGCGAGCGACGTACCCGACGACGTCCTCGACGGCGGGCCGATCCTGTCCTTCCCGGGCGGACAGGCCGCCACCGTCTCCGTCCCGGACAAGACGATCGTGCTGACCTTCGACGACGGTCCGGACCCCACCTGGACGCCGCAGGTGCTGGAGATCCTGGAGAAGTACGACGTGCCCGGCACGTTCTTCCTGGTCGGCTCGATGATCTCGCGCAATCCGGACATCGTGCGGGACCTGGTCGAGCAGGGCAACGAGGTGGGCGTCCACACCTTCACCCACATCGACCTCTCCTACCAGAGCCAGGCCCGCGTCACGCGCGAGATCGAGCAGACCCAGCTCGCCCTGGCGGGCGCGGCGGGCATCACCACCACGCTGTTCCGGGCGCCGTACTCCTCCGAGACGAACGCCATCGACAACTACAGCTGGCCCGTCTACCAGAGCCTCGGCGAGGACGGCTACACCAGCGTCTTCATCGACACCGACAGCGACGACTGGAAGCGCCCCGGCGTCTCGAAGATCGTCGAGTGGGCCACGCCGGAGGACGACGAGGGCGCGTCCGTCCTCTTCCACGACGCCGGGGGCGAGCGCTCGCAGACGATCGAGGCGCTGCCGAAGTACATCGAGAAGATGAAGGCGAAGGGCTACACCTTCACCACCGTCAGCGGCGTCATGGCCGAGCAGCAGAAAGAGCAGCACCAGACACAGCAGCAGCAGTCGGCGGGCGGGCCCTCCGCCGCTCCTGGAGCCGACTCCGGAAACGCTCTCCAGGCCGCGCACCACAAGGCCACCGGCACGACCCTCTACGAGGGCAAGGCGCTCATCGCGGCCGTCGCCGTCGCCGAGTGGACGGTGCCGGCGTTGTCGGTGGGGCTCGTGATCGTGGGCGTGGCCGTCATGGGCCGGTTCGCGATGATGCTGGTCCTCGCCCGCCGCCACCACAGACAGCGCAACAGACGGCGCTTCAGCTGGGGGCCGCCCGTCACGGGGCCCGTCAGCGTGATCGTCCCGGCGTACAACGAGAAGGAGTGCATCGAGAGCACCCTCAAGTCACTGGCGCGCAGCACGCACCCCATCGAGATCATCGTGGTGGACGACGGTTCGACGGACGGCACCGCCGACATCGCCGAGTCCCTCGGTCTGCCGAACGTCCGCGTCGTCCGGCAGGCCAACGCGGGCAAGCCCGCCGCCCTCAACAACGGGGTGCGGCACGCCCGGTACGACATCGTCGTGATGATGGACGGCGACACCGTCTTCGAGCCGGACACCGTGGGGCACCTGGTGCAGCCCTTCGCCGACCCCGGCGTCGGCGCGGTCGCGGGCAACGCCAAGGTCGGCAACCGGCGCACCCTCATCGGCGCCTGGCAGCACATCGAGTACGTGATGGGCTTCAACCTCGACCGGCGCATGTACGACCTGCTGCGCTGCATGCCGACCATCCCGGGCGCGATCGGCGCGTTCCGGCGCGAGGCGGTCCTCCAGGTCGGCGGCATGAGCGACGACACCCTCGCTGAGGACACCGACATCACTATCGCCCTGCACCGCGCGGGATGGCGGGTGGTCTACGAGGAGCACGCCCGCGCCTGGACGGAGGCCCCGGGCTCGCTGGGGCAGCTCTGGTCCCAGCGCTACCGCTGGTCGTACGGCACGATGCAGGCGCTGTGGAAGCACCGCCGGTCCCTGACGGACAAGGGGGCCTCGGGCCGCTTCGGGCGGGTCGGCATGCCGCTGGTGGTGCTCTTCCAGGTGGTCACGCCGGTGTTCGCCCCGCTGATCGACGTCTTCACCGTCTACTCGATGATCTTCATCGACTTCCGGGCGGCGCTGCTCGCGTGGCTCGCGGTGCTGGGCGTGCAGCTGGTGTGCGCGGCGTACGCCTTCCGGCTCGACCGGGAGAAGTACCGGTACCTGCTGATGATGCCGCTCCAGCAGCTGGCGTACCGGCAGATGATGTACCTCGTCCTCATCCACTCCTGCGTCACCGCCCTGACCGGCGGCCGGCTGCGCTGGCAGAAACTGAAGCGGACGGGCGAGGTGGGGACGCCGGCGGGGAACGGGTGATGGGCGCGCACAGCAAGGGGGCGGTGCGGGGCGAGTGCGAGGGGACGGCGGCGCGCGGCGCGGGGACGGCGGTGCGCCCTGCCGCCGCCGTGGCCGGGGCGCCGACGCGGGACCGGTACTTCGACGTCCTGCGCGCCCTCGCCCTGGTCCGGGTCGTCGCCTACCACGCCTTCGGCTGGCCCTGGGCCGGGCTGGTCTTCCCGTCCATGGGGGTCATGTTCGGCCTGGCCGGCACCCTCATGGCCCGCTCGCTCCAGCGGCCCGCGGCAGCGGTGGTCCGTGGCCGGCTGCGTCGCCTGCTTCCGCCGTTCTGGTGCTGGGGTCTGTTCGTGGTGGGGGCGATGCTGGTGCGCGGCTGGATGCCGGGGTGGCAGATCGTCTACTGGGTCGTGCCGCTCGGCGACCCGCCGGGCAGCGCCTGGGGCGAGCAGGCCTGGGAGATCCTCTGGTACCTCAGGACGTACCTGTGGTTCGTCCTGCTCTCCCCGCTGCTGCTGCGGGTGTTCCGGCTCGCGCCCGTGCCGGTGCTGCTGCTGTCCCTCGCCCCGGTCGTGGTGTTCCAGTTCCTCCGGGAGCCGCCGCAGAACCGCTTCGGCACCGGACTGCTCGACCTGGCGACGTACCTCTTCTGCTGGGTCCTCGGCTTCGCGCACCGCGACGGCGTACTGGCACGCCTGAAGCCGGCCGTCGTCGTCGCCCTGTCCCTCGCGGCCCTCGCCTGCGGCGCCTGGTACGCCTTCGCGCACCAGGGTGAGTACGGCACCTACGACCTGGACGACATCCCGTTCGCGCAGGCCTTCTGGTCGGCCGGGTTCGTGACGCTGCTGATGTACTCCAAGGCGCGGCTCGGGGTCGACTTCTCGGGACTGGTCCGGCTGCGCCGGCTGGACCGGCTCGTGACCGTGTTCAACGCCCGCGCGGTGACCGTCTACCTCTGGCACGAGCTGGCCCTGGTCCTGGCCGTGCCGCTGATCGACCGGTTCTGGGACGTGCCCGCCTTCGAGGCGTATCTGCCGCTGGAGAGTCAGTGGTTCCTGCTGGGGGTGGGCTGGGTCCTGATCGCGGTGTTCGTGCTGCTGTTCGGGTGGGTGGAGGACGTCGCCGCGCGGAAGAGGCCGCGCCTGCTGCCGTGAGCCGGGGCTGCGGCTCGGGGTCGTGGGGCGGAACTGCAACAATGGGCCCGTGACCCGCGCTTCCCTGAACAAGCAGCCGCACGAAGTCGCCTCGATGTTCGACCACGTCGCGGAACGGTACGACCTGACGAACGCCGTGCTCTCGCTCGGCCAGGACCGGGCGTGGCGCAAGGCGGTCGCCCAGGCCGTCGACGCCCGCCCGGCGCAGAAGGTCCTGGACCTCGCGGCCGGCACGGCGACCTCCTCCCTGCCCTTCGCCCGCACCGGCGCCTACGTCGTCCCGTGCGACTTCTCCCTGGGCATGCTCCAGGTCGGCAAGGAACGGCACTCCTGGCTGCCGTTCACCGCGGGCGACGCGACGCGGCTGCCCTTCAAGGACGACGTCTTCGACGCCGTCACCATCTCCTTCGGGCTGCGCAACGTGCAGGACACGGACGCCGCGCTGCGCGAGATGTACCGGGTGACGCGGCCCGGCGGCCGGGTCGTCATCTGCGAGTTCTCGCACCCGACCTGGACACCCTTCCGCACCGTGTACACCGAGTACCTGATGCGCGCCCTGCCGCCGGTCGCCCGCGCGGTGTCGTCCAACCCCGACGCGTACGTCTACCTCGCCGAGTCCATCCGCGCCTGGCCCGACCAGCCGGCCCTCGCGGCGCGACTGGGCAAGGCCGGCTGGTCCCGGGTGGCGTGGCGGAACCTGACGGGCGGCGTGGTGACGCTGCACCGGGGGTTCAAGGCAGGCTGAGGACGGCGTAGCGGGGCGGCGGCTCGCCCGGCTCGGTCAGCTCCCGCTCGAGCCCGCCCAGCGGCGGCCGCGGCACGCGCGGCTCGCGGATGCCCCCGCCGCCCTCGCCCTCCCCGAAGTCGAACCACACGTACACCATCGAATCCCGCGGCACCTGTGCGCCGGGCTGCGGATACTGGCGTACGACGTAGTCGACGACCGGGAGCCGGACGTCGGGCCGGTCCGGTGCGGTCAGGGACAGGCCCTCGGCGCGGGCGGCCTCGTGCGCGTCCACGGCCATCAGACCGACCAGGCGCGGCACGCGGACATCGGGACTCTTGGATACCAGGCGCACGGACGTCACCCCCAGCGGTACCCGGCAGAGTAGCTCCGCCGCGCACCGCCCGGAAGCGTCAAGTGGCTTACTGCGACAGTCGATTACCCTGCGTCACGCGACGTGCAGGGGGAGGCGGTAGCAGTGGCCCTGCTGCTCGGCGGACGGGATCGTGAAGACCTCGGCGAGTCGCATGCCCAGCCGCTCCGTGACCGCGATGGAGCGGGTGTTGCGCGCGTTGACCATCGCGACCACCTCCGCCACACCGGTGGCCCGCACCCGCTCCAGGGTCTGCCGGGCCGCCGCCGTGACGTACCCCTTGCCCCAGTGCGCCCGGCCGAGCCGCCAGCCGATCTCGATCTCGCCCTTGGGGCCCCAGTCGCCCGGCCACGGCTGGGCGCCGGTGAAGCCTATGACCTGCCCGGACTCGTCCACCATGGTCCACAGGCAGAAGCCGTGCTCGGCGTCGTGCCGGCGCTGGCGGGCGGTCAGCTCCTCGTAGACGGACAGCTCCGCGGACCTCCCGCCGTGGAACTCCATGACATCCGGGTCGTCGAAGACCCGGTGCCAGGCGACGGCGTCCTCGTCGGTGGGGACGCGCAGCCGTACAACGGGGAGAGGTCGCTTCACTGGGCAGCCCTTCAGCCGGGTGATCGGTGACGCTGAATAGACTGCCCATGTCCAGTGCCCGTCGGCACGCACATTTTCGAACTCTGGGGAGATCCCGCCGTGACCGAGCCCCTCTCCGACAACACCGCCGATGTGATCGTCGTGGGCGCGGGGCCAGCCGGCTCCACCACCGCGTACCACCTGGCCAAGGCCGGGCTCGACGTCCTCCTGCTGGAGAAGACCGCCTTTCCCCGGGAGAAGGTCTGCGGCGACGGCCTGACCCCGCGCGCGACCAAGCAGCTCGTCGCCATGGGCATCGACATCTCCGAGGAGGCCGGCTGGCTGCGCAACAAGGGCCTGCGCATCATCGGCGGCGGCTCCCGCCTCCAGCTGGACTGGCCGGATCTGGCCTCCTTCCCCGACTACGGACTCGTCCGCAAGCGCGACGACTTCGACGAGCAGCTCGCCCGGCAGGCCCAGAAGGCCGGCGCGCGCCTCTACGAGCGCTGCAACGTCGGCGCCCCCGTCGTCGACGACCGCACCGGCCGCATCACCGGCGTGCACGCCAAGCTGGGGGAGGACAAGCGCGAGGTCACCTTCCACGCGCCGCTGGTGGTGGCCGCCGACGGCAACTCCACGCGCCTGTCCCTGGCGATGGGCCTGCACCGCCGCGAGGACCGTCCGATGGGCGTCGCGGTCCGCACGTACTTCACCTCGCCCCGCCACGACGACGACTACCTCGAGTCCTGGCTGGAACTCTGGGACCGGCGCGGCGCGCAGGACCGCCTGCTGCCGGGCTACGGCTGGGTCTTCGGCATGGGCGACGGCACCTCGAACGTCGGTCTGGGCGTCCTGAACACCTCCGCCGCCTTCAAGGAACTCGACTGGCGCGAGATCCTCAAGGCCTGGTGCGCGTCCATGCCGGAGGACTGGGGCTACACCCCCGACAACATGACCGGCCCGATCCGCGGCGCCGCCCTGCCCATGGCCTTCAACCGCCAGCCCCACTACACCAAGGGCCTGCTCCTCGTCGGCGACGCCGGCGGCCTGGTGAACCCCTTCAACGGCGAGGGCATCGCCTACGCCATGGAGTCCGGCCAGATCGCCGCCGACGTCATCGTCCAGGCCCACGCGCGGGCCACGCCGGCCCAGCGGGAAATCGCCCTCCAGCGCTACCCGCGCGTCCTCAAGGACACCTACGGCGGCTACTACAACCTGGGCCGCGCCTTCGTGAAGCTCATCGGCAACCCGAAGGTCATGCAGATCGCGACCCAGCGCGGCCTCACCCACCCCATCCTGATGAAGTTCACCCTGAAGATGCTCGCCAACCTGACGGACCCGACGGGCGGCGACGCGATGGACCGCATCATCAACGGACTGAGCAAGGTTGCACCGAAGGCCTGACCGGCCTCAGCCTCAGCCTCAGCTTCGGTCTCGGTCTCGGTCTCGGTCTCGGTCTCGGCCTCGGTCGAGAGCCGCGGCGTTGGCGGTCCGGCGCGCGAGGACCTCCTCGCGCCGGTCCGCCGACTGCCGCAGCGCCGCCTTCCGTTCCCGGCCGGAGAGCCGGTCCAGGTAGACGTGCCCGTTCACGTGGTCGGTCTCGTGGGCGAGGCAGCGCGCGAAGTATCCGGTGCCCTCGACGACGAGCGGCGCGCCGTCCTTGTCGAGGCCCCGCACGACCGCGCGGTCGGGCCGCGGTACGGCCATGACGGCGCCCGGCACCGACAGGCACCCCTCGCCCTCGTCCAACAGCCGCCGTGCGGCCGGGTCGAGGGTGTCCAGCACCGGGTTGACGATGTGCCCGACATGCCGGACTCCGTCGTCGTCGGGGCAGTCGTACACGAACAGGCGCAGATCGACTCCCACCTGATTGGCGGCCAGCCCGGCTCCCTCGGCGACGTACATCGTGCGGAACATGTCGTCGATGAGCGCGGCCAGGTCGGGCCCGAACTCGGTGACGTCCCGGCACGGCCTGTGCAGCACCTCCTCGCCGACCTCGGTGACGCGCCGCACCGCTCCGTGCCGGGCCTCGGGCGCGAACGGGGGATAGGAGGCGGTGGGCCGCCCCTGGACGAACACACTCGGCATGACGTTCTCTCCTTCGGCTCGTGGACGGGCCGATGGGGACACCGGCCCGCGCCGAGCATCCCAGGAGACGTCAGGGGGCGTCAGGGGACTTCAGGAGAGCCGTGGGACCCCGAAGGGCCGCAGCCCCCGAGCGGCTGCGGCCCTTCGTGCGGATGTGTCCACTTTCGCGTGGACGTGCCCGCGTTGTACGTCGTTTGAGTGTGGGTGGGTTACAGCACGCGCACCGCACCGCTCGGCGGGTCGTACGACAGCGGCTTCTCGACGACACCGGTGGAGGAGTTCTGCGCGCCGACGAACATGCCGTCGCCGACGTAGACGCCCACGTGGTACGCGCTGCCCGCGGCGCCCCAGTACAGGATGTCGCCCGGCTGGAGGTTGTCCAGCCCGACCTGGGTGCCGGCGGTCGACTGGGCCTGGGAGACGCGCGGCAGGCTGATGCCGACCTGGTTGAAGGCGGCCTGCACGAGTCCGGAGCAGTCGTAGGCGGACGGGCCGGTGGCGCCGGAGACGTACGCCTTGCCGACCTGGGCCTGGACGAAGGAGACGATGGCGGCGGCCGAACCGGTGGCCGTGGACGTGCCGGTGCTGGTGCCGCCGGTGTCGCTCGAGGAGCCGGTGTCCGCGGAAGCGCTCAGGGTGGCGCGCTCGGCGGTGCGGGAGGCGCGCTCGGCGGCCTCCTTGCGTGCGGCCTCCTCGGCCTTCTTCTTCTCTTCCGCGGCCTTCTTCTTGGCCTCGGCGAGGTCCGTCTTGGCCTGCTTGGCGGCCTTTGCGGCCGCGGCGTCGCGCTCGGCCTGCAGCTGGTAGCTCGCGGCCGCCTGCTGCGTGACGTCCGCGGACTGGGCGACCTGAGCGGCCAGGTCGGCCGTCAGGGTGGGCAGTTCGAGGGTCTGCGTCACCGGCTCGGCCGCGTTGGCCGAACCCGACGCCCCGGCCACTGCCAGGGTGCTGAGGACGCCACCGGCAACTCCGGCCCGCATCGCGATGGTCGACGCGCTGCGGCGGGGCTTCCGGTGGCTGCGTATGTGAGCGGTGTGGGACATAGGGACAACCGGTATCAGTAGCTCCTCCATACCTTCAAGAAACGTGTGCTGCGCCACAGTTGTTCAATCGAGTCGCCGAATCCCGGGCGTGTCGCTCTTTATTGACGCCGTAACGGACATTGCGGACGTCCGTGATCGGCCTGTGATCACGGTGTTTGATCGTTTCGCCCGAATTGCCCCGCGCTTAGCACTTGTTGGGACAGTTGGCCAAGCCCGGTTCTCAGACGCCTCTCATGAATGTGGCGCAGGTCACGGAACGGTTACCCCGGTGCTCGCGTCCGTGCGGCGGGGCGGTCGCGTGCGAGCCGGCTCGGTCCGGGTGCCGGCGCTCGTGAACGCGTGCACGTGTCCACATCGCCCCCGGCCCTCCCTCTGATGTGTGAACGCGTCCTCTATCAAGCGCTCGCGTCCAGCACCAATTTGCATGCAAGGGAAGCATCTTGATATTGAGACGCTCCTTGCTCGCAGGCCCTGGCCAGCGGCGATGAGCGAAAATGTCACCTCTGGTGATCAGCTGAACGCTTCTTGTGTGAAGATCACCGCTCATCCGACTTCATGATCGTTCGTCAGGTGGTGGAGATCACAAAGCTTGTGCAATACCCCGTGTCGCAGATCACAGAGCGGCGGGCATAAGATGCGAGGCAGTTGGGCTTGTGACCTGCTTCACATGTTCGCGATCTTCGTCGGGACGGGCGGGGCTCGTGGGGCTGTTGGGGCGGCTGTGAGTCCGATGCAACCGCCAGCAGTCAGTGCCGACTGAGAGGAGCGAGGAGCGGTGAACGCGTATGCGCCCATCCTCGTACTGGGAGCCCTCGGGGCAGGCTTTGCGATCTTCTCCGTGGTCATGGCCACGCTGATCGGTCCGAAGCGGTACAACCGGGCGAAGCTCGACGCCTACGAGTGCGGCATCGAGCCGACCCCCACGCCGGCCGGCGGCGGGCGCTTCCCCATCAAGTACTACCTGACGGCGATGCTCTTCATCATCTTCGATATCGAGATCGTCTTCCTCTACCCCTGGGCCGTCACCTTCGACGCCCTGGGGATTTTCGGGCTCGTGGAGATGCTGCTCTTCGTGCTCACCGTCTTCGTCGCGTACGCGTACGTATGGCGGCGCGGCGGCCTGGAATGGGACTGAGGGGCCTTTGACATGGGACTCGAAGAAAAACTGCCGAGCGGCTTCCTGCTGACCACCGTCGAGCAGGCCGCGGGCTGGGTGCGCAAATCGTCCGTCTTCCCGGCCACGTTCGGCCTCGCCTGCTGTGCCATCGAGATGATGACCACCGGCGCCGGCCGCTACGACTTGGCGCGGTTCGGCATGGAGGTCTTCCGCGGCTCGCCGAGGCAGGCGGACCTGATGATCGTCGCGGGCCGGGTCAGCCAGAAGATGGCGCCGGTGCTGCGGCAGGTCTACGACCAGATGCCGAACCCGAAGTGGGTGATCTCCATGGGGGTCTGTGCCTCCTCGGGCGGCATGTTCAACAACTACGCCATCGTCCAGGGCGTCGACCACATCGTCCCGGTCGACATCTATCTCCCCGGCTGCCCGCCGCGGCCCGAGATGCTGATGGACGCCATCCTCAAGCTCCACCAGAAGATCCAGGGCTCCAAGCTCGGGGTCAACGCCGAGGAGGCGGCCCGCGAGGCGGAGGAGGCGGCGCTCAAGGCCCTGCCCACGATCGAGATGAAGGGGCTGCTGCGGTGAGTGACGCGAAAAACACCGCGGGTGATCCGAACGAGGTCAACCCCGAGAAGGACCTGTCCGCGGAGAACCTCCCGGGCCAGCGCGGTCAGGGCGGCGAGGAGATCCGCGTCCAGCGCGGCATGTTCGGCGCCAACAACGGCGGCGACACCTCCGGCTACGGCGGCCTGGTCCGCTCCGTCCGACTCCCCGGACCGGCGAGCAGGCCCTATGGCGGCTGGTTCGACGAGGTCGCCGACGAACTCGAGGGCGCGCTGGAGGAGCAGGGACTCCTGCCCGACAACGCCATCGACAAGACGGTCGTCGACCGCGACGAGCTGACCTTCCACATCGAGCGCGAGCACCTGGTCCGCGTCGCCCGCACCCTGCGCGACGACCCGGCCCTGCGCTTCGAACTGTGCACCGGCGTCAGCGGCGTCCACTACCCGCACGACAAGGGCCGCGAGCTGCACGCCGTCTACCACCTGCGCTCGATCACCCACAACCGGCTGATCCGCCTCGAAGTCAGCGCGCCCGACAGCGACCCGCACATCCCGTCGCTGGTCCCCGTCTATCCGACGAACGACTGGCACGAGCGCGAGACGTACGACTTCTTCGGCATCGTCTTCGACGATCACCCGGCCCTGACGCGGATCATGATGCCGGACGACTGGCAGGGCTTTCCGCAGCGCAAGGACTACCCCCTCGGCGGCATCCCCGTCGAGTACAAGGGCGCCCAGATCCCGGCTCCGGACCAGCGGAGGTCGTACTCGTGAGCAGCACACAGTCCACATCCGCGGCCTCCGCGCGGGAGACCACCGAGGGCACCGTCTACACGGTCACCGGCGGCGACTGGGACGAGGTCGTACAGTCCGCGGCCCGTGCCGACGACGAGCGCATCGTCGTCAACATGGGACCGCAGCACCCGTCCACGCACGGCGTGCTCCGCCTCATCCTGGAGATCGACGGCGAGACGGTCACCGAGGCCCGCTGCGGCATCGGCTACCTGCACACCGGCATCGAGAAGAACCTCGAGTACCGGAACTGGACGCAGGGCACCACGTTCGTGACGCGCATGGACTACCTGACGTCGTTCTTCAACGAGACGGCGTACTGCCTGGGCGTCGAGAAGCTCCTCGGCATCGAGGACGAGATCCCCGACCGCGCCACCATCATCCGGGTCCTCCTGATGGAGCTGAACCGGCTCTCCTCCCACCTGGTGTGCATCGCCACCGGCGGCATGGAGCTCGGCGCGACCACGATCATGATCTACGGCTTCCGTGATCGTGAACTGATTCTCGACATCTACGAACTGATCACCGGCCTGCGGATGAACCACGCGTTCATCCGCCCCGGCGGGCTCGCCCAGGACCTGCCGCCCGGCGCGGTGGACCACATCCGCGAGTTCGTGAAGAAGATGAAGAAGAACCTCCCGGAGTACGACAAGCTCGCCACCGGGAACCCCATCTTCAAGGCCCGCATGCAGGACGTCGGCTACCTCGACCTGGCCGGCTGCATGGCCCTCGGCGCCACCGGCCCGGTCCTCAGGTCCACCGGCCTGCCGCACGACCTGCGCAAGACCCAGCCGTACTGCGGCTACGACACCTACGACTTCGACATCCCGACCGCCGACACCTGCGACGCCTACGGCCGCTTCCTGATCCGTCTCGAGGAGATGCGCCAGTCGCTGCGGATCGTCGAGCAGTGCCTGGACCGGCTCCAGCCCGGTCCGGTCATGGTCGCCGACAAGAAGATCGCCTGGCCCGCCCAGCTCGCCCTGGGACCGGACGGACTGGGCAACTCCCTCGACCACATCAAGAAGATCATGGGCACCTCCATGGAGGCCCTGATCCACCACTTCAAGCTGGTCACCGAGGGCTTCCGCGTGCCGCCCGGACAGGTGTACACGGCGGTGGAGTCGCCCAAGGGCGAGCTCGGGGTGCACGTCGTCTCCGACGGCGGCACCCGTCCCTTCCGGGTCCACTTCCGCGACCCGTCCTTCACCAACCTTCAGGCCATGGCGGCGATGTGCGAGGGCGGCCAGGTCGCCGACGTCATCGTCGCCGTGGCATCCCTCGACCCCGTGATGGGAGGCGTCGACCGGTGACCACCTCTTCTTCGGAGCGGGGCGTCAGCCTGGGCATGCCGGAACTGCCCGCGCCCGCCTACCCGGACGACGTCCGGGACCGGCTGGAGACCGACGCGCGCGAGATCATCGCCCGCTACCCGGACTCCCGGTCCGCCCTCCTGCCGCTGCTGCACCTCGTGCAGGCGCAGGAGGGACACGTCACGCGCACCGGGATGCAGTTCTGCGCGGACATGCTGGACCTCACCACCGCAGAGGTCACCGCGGTCGCCACCTTCTACACCATGTACCGGCGCAGGCCGAGCGGCGACTACCAGGTGGGTGTCTGCACCAACACGCTGTGCGCGGTCATGGGCGGCGACGCCATCTTCGAGTCCCTCCAGGAGCACCTGGGCGTCGGCAACGGCGAGACCACCGAGGACGGCAAGGTCACCCTCGAGCACATCGAGTGCAACGCGGCCTGCGACTTCGCGCCGGTCGTGATGGTCAACTGGGAGTTCTTCGACAACCAGACGCCGGCGAGCGTCCGCGGCCTCGTCGACGACCTGCGTGCGGGACGGCCGGTGACGCCCACGCGCGGTGCGCCGCTGTGCACCTTCAAGGAGACCGCCCGGATCCTGGCGGGCTTCCCCGACGAGCGGGACGGCGCCGTCGCGGCCGGCGGCAGCGCGGGTCCCGCCTCCCTGGCCGGCCTGAAGCTGGCCAAGGGCGAGGTGCCCGCCGCGCGCGTGGTGCACCCGCGGGACGGCGGACCGCACGACGCACCGCAGGACCGGGCCGTGCACGACCCGTCCCCGACGGAACACCTCAGCTCGCACGACGCGCCGCAGGACACATCGGCCTCCGACCCCTCCTACCCGTCGCCCACCACCACCCGTGATGGAGGGGCTTCGCCCCGCCCTGCTGACCAGGCGGGGCCTACCGCCGAGGAGGGGGAGTGATGACCGTGGCAGCCGAGATCAAGGGCAGCAGTCCGGAGAAGCTGCTCGCACCCGTGCTGTCGGCCTTCTGGGACGAGGACGAGTCCTGGACTCTCGACGTCTACCGGAGGCACGAGGGGTACGAGGGGCTCCGCAAGGCACTGGCGATGGCGCCGGACGACCTGATCGCGTACGTCAAGGAGTCCGGTCTGCGCGGACGCGGCGGCGCGGGGTTCCCGACGGGGATGAAGTGGCAGTTCATTCCCCAGGGAGATGGCAAGCCTCACTATCTAGTTGTCAACGCCGACGAGTCGGAGCCGGGGACCTGCAAGGACATCCCGCTCCTCTTCGCGAACCCGCACAGCCTCATCGAGGGCATCGTCATCGCGTGTTACGCCATCAGGTCTTCGCATGCCTTCATCTATCTGCGTGGTGAAGTCGTCCCAGTGCTGCGGCGGTTGCACGAGGCCGTGCGCGAGGCCCACGAGGCCGGCTTCCTCGGCGAGAACATCCTGGGCAGCGGACTCGACCTCACACTCACCGTGCACGCGGGCGCGGGCGCGTACATCTGCGGTGAGGAGACCGCACTGCTCGACTCGCTCGAAGGCCGCCGGGGTCAACCGCGGCTCCGTCCCCCCTTTCCTGCCGTCGCGGGCCTCTACGCGTGCCCGACTGTGGTGAATAACGTCGAATCGATCGCGTCAGTTCCCGCGATCCTGAACAAGGGCAAGGACTGGTTCAGGTCGATGGGCAGCGAGAAGTCCCCGGGCTTCACGCTCTACTCGCTCAGTGGCCACGTCGCGGGCCCCGGCCAGTACGAGGCCCCGCTCGGCATCACGCTGCGCCAGCTCCTCGACATGAGCGGCGGCATGCGCCCCGGCCACCGCCTCAAGTTCTGGACACCCGGCGGCTCCTCGACGCCGATGTTCACCGACGAGCACCTCGACGTCCCTCTTGACTACGAAGGAGTGGGCGCCGCGGGTTCCATGCTCGGCACGAAGGCACTCCAGTGCTTCGACGAGACGACCTGCGTCGTGCGCGCCGTCACGCGCTGGACCGAGTTCTACGCCCACGAGTCCTGCGGCAAGTGCACACCCTGCCGCGAAGGCACGTACTGGCTCGTCCAACTGCTGCGCGACATCGAGGCCGGCAAGGGCGTCATGTCCGACCTCGACAAGCTGAACGACATCGCCGACAACATCAACGGCAAGTCGTTCTGCGCCCTCGGCGACGGCGCCGCCTCGCCGATCTTCTCCTCGCTCAAGTACTTCCGCGAGGAGTACGAGGAGCACATCACGGGCCGCGGATGCCCCTTCGACCCGGCCAAGTCGACGGCCTGGGCCGACCGCACGGAGGTGAAGGCATGACTGTGACCACCAACGCTCCCTCGGGAGGGGGAGAGGCGGCGGTCCCGCCGGAGGATCTCGTTTCGCTGACGATCGACGGCGCCGAGATCAGCGTGCCCAAGGGCACCCTGGTCATCCGGGCCGCCGAGCAGCTCGGCATCGAGATCCCCCGGTTCTGCGACCACCCCCTCCTCGACCCGGCCGGCGCCTGCCGCCAGTGCATCGTCGAGGTCGAGGGCCAGCGCAAGCCCATGGCTTCCTGCACCATCACCTGCACCGACGGAATGGTGGTGAAGACCCACCTGACCTCGCCCGTCGCCGAGAAGGCCCAGCACGGTGTGATGGAGCTGCTGCTCATCAACCACCCGCTGGACTGCCCGGTCTGCGACAAGGGCGGCGAGTGCCCGCTGCAGAACCAGGCCATGTCGCACGGCCAGTCCGACTCCCGCTTCGAGGGCAAGAAGCGGACCTACGAGAAGCCCGTGGCGATCTCCACGCAGGTGCTGCTCGACCGCGAGCGCTGCGTGCTGTGCGCACGCTGCACCCGCTTCTCCAACCAGGTCGCGGGCGACCCCATGATCGAACTGATCGAGCGGGGCGCGCTCCAGCAGGTCGGCACCGGTGAGGGCGACCCCTTCGAGTCGTACTTCTCCGGCAACACCATCCAGATCTGCCCGGTCGGCGCGCTCACCTCGGCGGCGTACCGGTTCCGCTCCCGCCCCTTCGACCTGATCTCCTCGCCGTCCGTGTGCGAGCACTGCTCCGGCGGCTGCGCGACCCGCACCGACCACCGGCGCGGCAAGGTCATGCGGCGCCTCGCGGCCAACGAGCCCGAGGTCAACGAGGAGTGGATCTGCGACAAGGGGCGCTTCGGGTTCCGGTACGCGCAGCAGCGGGACCGGCTCACCACACCCCTGGTGCGCAACGCGGAGGGCGACCTGGAGCCGGCCTCCTGGCCGGAAGCCCTGCAGATCGCCGCGCAGGGGCTGCTCGCCTCCAAGGGGCGCACCGGCGTCCTGACCGGCGGGCGGCTCACCGTCGAGGACGCCTACGCGTACAGCAAGTTCGCGCGCGTGGCGCTCGACACCAACGACATCGACTTCCGCGCGCGCGTGCACAGCGCCGAGGAGGCCGACTTCCTGGCCGCCCGGATCGCCGGCCGCGGTCGTGACCTCGACGGGACGGGCGTCACCTACACCGCGCTGGAAAAGGCGCCCGCCGTCCTGCTGGTCGGGTTCGAGGCCGAGGAGGAGGCGCCCGGCGTCTTCCTGCGGCTGCGCAAGGCCTGGCGCAGGCACGGTCAGAAGGTCTTCTCGCTGGCCACGCACGCCACCCGGGGCCTGGAGAAGGCCGGCGGCACGCTTCTTCCGGCGGCTCCCGGCACCGAGACCGAGTGGCTGGACGCCCTCGCGAGCGGTGTCGGACTGGAGACCGGCGGCGCCCAGGCGGCCGAGGCCCTGCGCGCCGAGGGGGCCGTGATCGTCGTGGGCGAGCGGCTGGCCTTGGTGGCCGGCGGTCTCACCTCCGCCGTACGGACCTCCGCGGCGACCGGTGCCCGGCTGGCGTGGATCCCGCGCCGGGCCGGGGAGCGCGGCGCGATCGAGGCGGGTGCGCTGCCTTCGCTGCTGCCCGGCGGGCGTCCGGCGACCGACCCGCGCGCGCGTGAGGAGGTCGCCGCGATCTGGGGCCTGGCCGACCTCCCGCACCGCTACGGCCGTGACACCGGCGAGATCGTCGAGGCCGCGGCCCGCGGCGAACTGCAGGCGCTGCTGGTGGCGGGCGTGGAGGTCGCCGACCTGCCCGACCCCACGCGCGCGCGTGCGGCACTCGACGAGGCCGGCTTCGTGGTGTCGCTGGAGCTGCGGCCCAGCGAGGTCACCGAACGCGCCGACGTCGTCCTGCCCGTCGCCGCGGTCGCCGAGAAGCCCGGGACCTTCCTGAACTGGGAAGGCCGGGTGCGTCTCTTCGAGGCCTCGCTCAAGCCCGACCAGATGACCCGCCGCGTGGCGCCCGCGGACGCCCGCGTCCTGCAGATGCTGGCCGACGCCATGGACGTACACCTCGGCCTGCCCGATCTGCGCACCGCGCGCGCGGAGATCGACCGGCTCGGAGCCTGGGACGGGCCGCGGGCCGGTGAGCCGCTGCAGACCGCGAGCGCGCTGCCGCGGCCGGCCGCCGGAGAGGCCGTACTGGCCGGGCACCGGCTGCTGCTCGACCAGGGCCTGCTCCAGCAGGGCGACGAGGCGCTCGCCGGCACCCGGCACGCCGCACGCGCGCGCGTGTCGCCCGCCACGGCCGCCGAGGCGGGCGTCAAGGACGGCGACCTCCTCGCCGTGACCGGCCCCGCCGGAGTCGTGGAACTCCCGCTTCAGGTCACCGAGATGCCCGACCGGGTGGTCTGGCTCCCGCTGAACTCGGCCGGCACCGGCGTCGCCTCCGACGCCGGGGTCCTGCCCGGAACCCTCGTCCGCATCGGTCCGGCGACGCCCGCGGGCGCAGCCCCCAAGGAGGTGGAGGCATGAGCCCGTACCTCGCCGCTGAAGACCTCTCGATGTTCGGCACCGACCCCTGGTGGCTGGTGGTCATCAAGGCGGTGTTCTGCTTCGCCTTCCTGATGGTGACCGTGCTGTTCTCCATCGTGTGGGAGCGCAAGGTCGTCGCCTGGATGCAGCTGCGCGTCGGCCCCAACCGGCACGGCCCCTGGGGCATGCTCCAGTCGCTCGCCGACGGCATCAAGCTGATGCTCAAGGAAGACCTCATCGTCAAGCGCGCCGACAAGGCGGTGTACGTCCTCGCGCCGGTCGTCGCGGCCGTCCCGGCCTTCATGGCGATCGCGGTGATCCCCTTCGGGCCGGCCGGCAACGAGATCTCGATCTTCGGCCACCGCACCGCCATGCAGCTCACCGACCTGCCGATCGCCATGCTGTTCATCCTGGCGGTCGCCTCGGTCGGCATCTACGGCATCGTGCTCGCCGGCTGGAGCTCCGGATCGACGTACCCGCTGCTCGGCGGACTGCGCTCGTGCGCACAGATGATCTCCTACGAGATCGCGATGGGCGCCGCGTTCGCCTCGGTGTTCCTCTACTCCGGTTCGATGTCCACCTCGGAGATCGTCGCCCAGCAGGACGACCGCTGGTACATCGTGCTGCTGCCGGTCTCCTTCATCCTCTACATCGTCACGATGGTCGGCGAGACCAACCGCGCCCCCTTCGACATGCCCGAGTCCGAGGGCGACCTGGTGGGCGGCTTCAACACCGAGTACTCGTCGATCAAGTTCGCGATGTTCATGCTCGCCGAGTACGTGAACATGGTGACCGTCTCGGCGGTCGCCACCACGCTGTTCCTCGGCGGCTGGCGGGCCCCGTGGCCGATCAGCACCTTCTGGGAGGGCGCCAACCACGGCTGGTGGCCGCTGCTCTGGTTCGTGGTCAAGGTCCAGCTGTTGCTGTTCTTCTTCATCTGGCTGCGCGGCACCCTTCCCCGCGTCCGCTACGACCAGTTGATGAAGCTCGGCTGGAAGGTCCTCATCCCGGTCTCCCTGGTCTGGCTGATGCTGGTCGCGACCGTGCGGGCCCTCAGGAACGAGAACTACGGCTTCACCGACATCGCCCTCTACATCGGCGGCGGCGTCCTCGCCCTGCTGGTGCTGTCCTTCGTCGTGGACATGTACCGCGACAGGGGCCGGAAGGCCGAGGAACCCGCCGACGGCACGGCCGGGGAGCCGGCCGCCTTCGACCCGATGGCCGGCGGGTTCCCCGTACCGCCGATGCCCGGGCAGGAGCTGCCGCCGGTGCCCAGGCGCCGTCCCCGCCGGGAGCGGGAGCTGATTGTCAGTGGTGGGCCCGATACTCAGAGTGACGGATCTCTGAGCGGATCTACGGATGGAAAGGAGGCGTCCGATGGCTGAGGAACCCAAGGAGACCGACCCCGGTTTCCTGAACCCCGTGGCCGGCTTCGGCGTGACCTTCAAGGCCATGTTCAAGAAGCGGCTGACCGAGCAGTACCCGGAGCAGCAGAAGACCACTGCCCCGCGCTTCCACGGACGGCACCAGCTCAACCGCCATCCGGACGGTCTGGAGAAGTGCGTCGGCTGCGAGCTGTGCGCCTGGGCCTGTCCCGCCGACGCCATCTACGTGGAGGGCGCGGACAACACCGACGAGGAGCGCTACTCGCCGGGCGAGCGGTACGGCCGCGTCTACCAGATCAACTACGCCCGCTGCATCCTGTGCGGCCTGTGCATCGAGGCGTGCCCCACGCGCGCGCTGACGATGACCAACGAGTTCGAGCTGGCCGACTCCAGCCGCGCCAACCTCATCTTCACCAAGGACCAGCTGCTCGCCGGCCTGGAGGAGGGCATGGTCGACTCGCCCCACGCCATCTACCCCGGCACCGACGAACAGGACTACTACCGGGGCCTGGTGACCGAGGCCGCGCCGGGCACCGAACAGCAGGTCGCCCACTCCAAGGGAGAGGTGGTCCAGGAGGCCGCCTCCACCTTCGGTCCGGAGGAACCTGCGTCGGAGGAGGTGATCCGCCGATGAGCGCGCAGCTCGCCGCCGCAGCGACTCTCGCCGTCGGCACCTCCACCGGAGAGGCCGTCCAGTTCTGGATCCTCGGCACCGTCGCGGTGATCGGCGCCCTGTGCACCGTCTTCATGAAGAGGGCCGTGCACAGCGCGCTGTGCCTCGCCGGAACCATGATCGTCCTGGCGGTGTTCTACCTCGCCAACGGCGCCTACTTCCTCGGCATCGTGCAGATCGTCGTCTACACCGGCGCCATCATGATGCTGTTCCTGTTCGTGGTGATGCTCGTCGGAGTCACCGCGGCGGACTCGCTGAAGGAGACCATCAAGGGCCAGCGCTGGCTGGCCCTGCTGTCCGGGCTCGGCTTCGGCATCCTGCTGATCGCCGGCATCGGCAACGCCTCCCTCACGGAGTTCACCGGCCTCGGCCAGGCCAATGCGAACGGCAACGTGGAGGGCATCGCGTCCCTCATCTTCACGAAGTACGTCTTCGCCTTCGAGATCACCGGTGCGCTGCTCATCACGGCCGCCGTCGGCGCCATGGTGCTCACCCACCGCGAGCGCACCGAGCGCGCCAGGACCCAGCGCGAGCTGTCCGAGCAGCGCGTCCGCGACGGCAAGTACCTGCCGCCGCTGCCCGCGCCCGGCGTGTACGCCCGGCACAACGCGGTCGACATCGCGGGCCTGCTGCCCGACGGCACCCCCTCCGAGCTGACCGTCAGCAAGACGCTGCGCGAGCGGGGTCAGATCCGGGACGTGTCGATGGAGGCACTGGGCGACCTGAAGGCACTGGAGCAGCGGTCCGAGGAGCGCCTGGAACGCAAGGCGGTCGGCCCGGCGGGCTCCACGCGGTCCGAGGAGGCGTCGAAGTGAACCCCGTCAACTATCTCTATCTCGCGGCCCTGTTGTTCACGATCGGTGCCACCGGCGTGCTGATCCGGCGCAACGCGATCGTGGTCTTCATGTGCATCGAGCTGATGCTCAACGCCTGCAATCTCGCGTTCGTCGCCTTCTCCCGGATGCACGGCAACCTCGACGGCCAGATCATCGCCTTCTTCACGATGGTCGTCGCCGCCGCGGAGGTCGTGGTCGGGCTCGCGATCATCGTGTCCCTGTTCCGTTCCCGCCACTCGGCCTCGGTCGACGACGCCAGCCTGATGAAGCTGTGAGGGGTCGCTGAATCGTGGAGAATCTGATTGCGCTGCTGGTGGCGGCGCCTCTGCTCGGAGCCGCGGTCCTGCTGTGCGGCGGACGTCGGCTGGACGCCGTCGGTCACTGGATCGGCACGCTGCTGGCCGCCGTGTCCTTCGTGATCGGCGTCGTGCTCTTCGCCGACCTGCTCGGCAGCGGTGCCGAGGACCGCACCCTGACGCAGCACCTGTTCAGCTGGATCCCGGTGGAGGGCTTCCAGGCCGACGTCGCCTTCCGGCTCGACCAGTTGTCGATGACGTTCGTCCTGCTGATCACCGGCGTCGGCTCGCTCATCCACCTGTACTCGGTCGCGTACATGGAGCACGACGAGCGCCGCCGCCGCTTCTTCGGCTATCTGAACCTGTTCCTCGCGGCGATGCTGCTGCTCGTCCTCGCCGACAACTACCTGCTGCTGTACGTCGGCTGGGAGGGCGTCGGACTCGCCTCCTACCTGCTGATCGGCTTCTGGCAGCACAAGCCGAGTGCCGCCACCGCCGCGAAGAAGGCCTTCCTGGTCAACCGCGTCGGCGACATGGGCCTGTCCATCGGCATCATGCTGATGTTCCTGTGGTTCGGCACCTTCGCCTTCGGGCCGGTGCTCGGCGGCCACGGGGAGGCCGGACTCGCGGCAGGGGCGGACGAGGGCAAGCTCACCGCGATCGCCCTGATGCTGCTGCTCGCCGCCTGCGGCAAGTCCGCCCAGGTACCGCTGCAGTCCTGGCTCGGGGACGCGATGGAGGGCCCGACCCCGGTCTCCGCCCTCATCCACGCCGCGACCATGGTGACTGCGGGCGTGTACCTGATCGTCCGCTCCGGCGCGATCTTCAACGGCGCGCCCGACGCGCAACTGGTGGTCACCATCGTCGGCGCGGTCACGCTGCTCTTCGGTGCGATCGTCGGTTGCGCCAAGGACGACATCAAGAAGGCGCTGGCCGGCTCGACCATGTCGCAGATCGGCTACATGGTGCTGGCCGCGGGCCTCGGCCCCATCGGCTACGTCTTCGCGATCATGCACCTGGTGACGCACGGCTTCTTCAAGGCCGGGCTGTTCCTCGGCGCCGGCTCCGTCATGCACGGCATGAACGACGAGGTCGACATGCGCCGCTACGGCGGACTGCGCAAGTACATGCCGGTCACCTTCGTCACCTTCGGCCTCGGCTACCTCGCCATCATCGGCTTCCCGGGTCTGTCCGGCTTCTTCTCCAAGGACAAGATCATCGAGGCGGCGTTCGCCAAGGGCGGCACCGAGGGCTGGATCCTCGGCGCCTGCGCCCTGCTGGGCGCGGCCATCACGGCGTACTACATGACGCGCGTGATGCTGATGACGTTCTTCGGCGAGGAGCGCTGGCGCAACGCCTCGACGCCGTCGCCGGCGAAGCCGGACGTGGAGCCCGCCGCCGAGACGCGCGGCGAGTACGAGCCTCCGCACCCGCACGAGTCGCCGCGGCTCATGACGATCCCGATGATCGTGCTGGCCGTCGGATCGGTCGCGGGCGGTGCCTTCTTCAGCATCGGCGACCGCTTCCTGCACTGGCTGGAGCCCATCACCGGGCACGACCACGGCGACGCGCCGATCAGCGCCGGGGTGGTCACCGGGGCGACCGTGGCCTGCATGGTCGTCGGCGTCGCCATCGCCTGGGCGCAGTACGGGCGCCGTCCGGTCCCGGCCGTCGCCCCGCGCGGGTCGCTGCTCACCCGGGCCGCCCGGCGTGACCTGCTCCAGGACGACTTCAACCACGTCGTCCTGGTCCGCGGCGGCGAGCACCTCACGCGCTCCCTGGTCTACGTCGACCACACCCTGGTCGACGGAGTCGTCAACGGCACGGCGGCCTCGGTCGGCGGCCTGTCCGGGCGGATGCGCAAGCTGCAGAACGGCTTCGCGCGCTCGTACGCGGTCTCGATGTTCGGCGGTGCGGCACTCCTCGTCGCCGCGACCCTGCTGATGAGGGCGGTCTGATACCGATGTCCTTTCCCCTGCTGACAGTCACGGCGGCCCTTCCGGCCGTCGGGGCGATCGCCACGGCAGCCGTGCCGGCCGCGAAACGCACCGCGGCCAAGTGGCTGGCGCTGCTGGTCTCGCTGGCCACGCTCGCGCTGGCGATCACGGTCCTGGTCCGCTTCGACCCAGAAGGCGACCGCTACCAGCTCACCGAGTCCCACTCCTGGATCGCGGACTTCGGCGTCCGGTACGAACTGGGCGTGGACGGCATCGCGGTGGCGCTGATCGCGCTGACCGCCCTGCTGATCCCGTTCATCATCCTGGCCGGCTGGCACGACGCCGACCCGCTGGAGACCGGCAGCAGCCGGTGGCGGCCGACGCAGGGCTTCTTCGCCCTGATCCTGGGCGTCGAGGCGATGGTGATCATCTCTTTCGAGGCCACCGACGTCTTCCTCTTCTACATCTTCTTCGAAGCCATGCTGATCCCGCTGTACTTCCTGATCGGCGGCTTCGGGGACCGGGCCCACGAGCACGGTGAGAAGACGGCCGCCACCCAGCGGTCCTACGCGGCGGTGAAGTTCCTCCTCTACAACCTGGCCGGCGGTCTGATCATGCTGGCCGCGGTGATCGGGCTCTACGTGGTCGCCGGGAACTTCTCCCTCGCCGAGATCGCCGAGGCCCGGGCCAACGGTTCGCTGGACATGGCGACCAACACCGAGCGCTGGCTGTTCCTCGGCTTCTTCTTCGCCTTCGCGGTGAAGGCGCCGTTGTGGCCGCTGCACACCTGGCTGCCCAACGCCATGCAGGAGTCCACCGCCCCGGTCGCCGTGCTCATCACCGCGGTCGTAGACAAGGTCGGCACCTTCGCGATGCTCCGCTTCTGCCTCCAGCTCTTCCCGGAGGCGAGCAAGTGGGCGACGCCGGTGATCCTGGTGCTGGCGGTCGTCAGCATCATCTACGGGGCGCTGCTCGCGGTCGGCCAGCGGGACATCAAGCGGCTGATCGCCTACGCGTCGATCTCGCACTTCGGCTTCATCATCATGGGCATCTTCGCGATGACCAGCCAGGGCCAGTCCGGCGCCACGCTGTACATGGTCAACCACGGCATCTCGACCGCCGTGCTGATGCTGATCGCCGGATTCCTGATCTCGCGGCGCGGCTCGCGGCTCATCGCCGACTTCGGCGGTGTGCAGAAGGTCGCTCCGATCCTGGCCGGCACCTTCCTGATCGGCGGGCTGGCGACCCTGTCACTGCCGGGGCTGGCGCCCTTCGTCAGTGAGTTCCTGGTCCTGGTCGGCACGTTCACGCGCTATCCGGTGATCGGGATCATCGCCACCTTCGGCATCGTGCTCGCCGCGCTCTACACGCTCGTCCTCTACCAGCGGACGATGACGGGCCCGGTGAAGCCCGAGGTGTCCGCGATGCCCGACCTACGGGTTCGTGAGCTGGTCGTCGTGGCGCCGCTGGTGGCGCTGCTGATCTTCCTGGGCGTCTTCCCGAAGCCCGTCACGGACATCGTCAATCCCGCGGTGGAGCAGACCATGTCCGACGTACACAAGAAGGACCCCCAGCCTGAGGTGGAGGCGGCCAAGTGAGCGCAACAGCCGTCCACAGCCTGTGGACAACGGCGGCGACGGCGGCCGACCCGATCGCCAAGATCGACGCGCCGAAGATCGAGTACGGGCAGTTGTCGCCCGTTCTCATCGTCCTCGGCGCGGCGATCATCGGAATCCTGGTCGAGGCCTTCGTGCCCCGCAGGTCCCGCTACTACGTACAGATGTTCGTGTCCGTGGTCGCCCTGGTCGCGGCGTTCGCCGCGGTCGTCGCGCTCGCGGCGGACGGGTACGGCACGACCAAGGCCGGCATCGCGGCGATGGGCGCCGTCGCCGTCGACGGACCGGCCCTGTTCCTCCAGGGCACCATCCTGCTGACCAGCCTGGTCGGCCTGTTCACCTTCGCCGAGCGGCGGCTCGACCCGGAGGCGCACGGCAACCGCGTCGACTCCTTCGCCGCGCAGGCGGCGGCCGTACCGGGCAGCGAGAGCGAGCAGAAGGCGGTGAAGGCCGGGTTCACCACCACCGAGGTGTTCCCGCTGCTGCTCTTCGCCGTAGTCGGCATGCTGGTCTTCCCGGCGGCCAACGACCTGCTGACCCTGTTCGTGGCCCTGGAGGTCTTCTCCCTCCCGCTCTACCTGCTGTGTGCACTGGCCCGCCGCAAGCGGCTCATGTCGCAGGAAGCGGCCGTCAAGTACTTCCTGCTCGGTGCCTTCGCCTCCGCGTTCACCCTGTTCGGCATCGCGCTGCTCTACGGCTACGCGGGCTCCATGTCGTACGGCACGATCGCCCAGGTCGTCGACGGCACCGTCCAGAACGTCACCCCGGCGCTCGCCGAGACCATGGGCAACGACGCGCTGCTGCTCGTCGGCTCCGCGCTGATCGTCATGGGGTTGCTGTTCAAGGTGGGCGCGGTGCCGTTCCACATGTGGACGCCGGACGTGTACCAGGGCGCGCCGACGCCGGTGACCGGCTTCATGGCGGCGGCGACCAAGGTGGCCGCCTTCGGCGCCCTGCTCCGCATCCTCTACGTCGTTCTGCCCGGCCTGCGCTGGGACTGGCGGCCGGTGATGTGGGCGGTGGCGATCGTCACCATGCTGGCCGGCGCGATCGTCGCGATCACGCAGACCGACATCAAGCGGCTGCTGGCGTACTCGTCGATCGCGCACGCGGGCTTCATCCTCGCCGGTGTCATCGCGACCACGCCGGAGGGCATCTCCTCCGTCCTCTTCTACCTCGCGGCGTACTCCTTCGTCACGATCGGCGCCTTCGCGGTCGTCACACTGGTGCGCGACGCGGGCGGCGAGGCGACGCACCTGTCCAAGTGGGCCGGGCTCGGTCGCAGGTCACCGCTGGTGGCGGCGGTGTTCGCGATCTTCCTGCTGGCCTTCGCGGGCATCCCGCTGACCTCCGGGTTCTCGGGCAAGTTCGCCGTGTTCAAGGCGGCGGCGGAGGGCGGCGCGGCTCCACTGGTCGTGATCGGCGTGATCTCGTCGGCGATCGCGGCGTTCTTCTACATCCGCGTGATCGTGCTGATGTTCTTCAGCGAGCCGCGCCCGGAGGGCCCGACCGTCGCGGTGCCGTCACCGCTGACGATGACGGCGATCGGTGTCGGAGTCGCGGTGACGGTGGTGCTCGGCGTGGCGCCGCAGTACTTCCTGGACCTGGCCGGTCAGGCGGGGGTGTTCGTGCGCTGACGCGTGCGCTGCGTACGCTCGCCCGGCGGGATCGCGGCGGCCCGGCACCCCAGGAGCAGGGTGCCGGGCCGCCGTCGCGTGCTCTGGGTGCCTACGCGTTGCCAGGACGGGCCTTGATGGCCGTCAGGTCCAGGTCCATCGGGAAGGGCGCACTCACCTTCATGCGTTCGCGGAAGATGCCGACGCTGGTGTAGGCCTCGACGGTGGGCTCGAGCTCGAAGGCATGCACCACCGCAAGACCCTTCTCGCTCTCGACCCGCCAGTAGTGCGGGATCTTCGCCCTGGCGTACTTCAGAGGCTTGGTCTCGCGGTCTCGGGAGACCGATTCGGTGGAGACCACCTCGACTGCCAGCAAGACGGCCGATGACGGAAACCGGGTCTGGGCCGACTCCGTCCAGGCGTCTGCCCGAAACACGATGACGTCCGGCTCCGGCCTGTTCTGCGCGTCGATGTCGATCGTGAACTCACGGAAGACCTCGAACTCGGCAGGTGCCAGCGACTGCAACTGCCACTTGAAGAAGTCGACAGCTCGTTCATGAAAGGCGGTCTGCGGACTCACGAAGACGAGGCTCCCGTCGATCAGCTCCGTATGCGGCGGCAGGTTCGGAAGCCGGTCCAGGTCGTCTGCGGTCCAGCCGCCCTCCGGCGGGATCGGCCAGGTGGGCTCGGACGCCTTCGGTGCGACGCTCATCAGTGCTCCCATGGGACGGAGTCTCGCGGGTGCAATCAGACTATCCGCCGGAAACGGGCGCGGTCTCCCGCGAACGTGTGAACGACTGTCGCGCCCTTGACGCGGTGGCGGTCGCGATGGCAGGCGAGCCTGTGGATAACTCCGAGGCTGTCGGCGCGGACCCCTATCGTTGAGGCAGTGGTCGGGACAGGACGGGCCAGAAGGACCTGACAGACAAGACTGGCGAGGCAGGGCGTACGGGGGACGGGACGATGGGCGGGACGGGCGTGATCGGCGAGATGGCAGAGGCGACAGAGGTGGCAGGGGCGGCAGGGGCCGGGCGGCTGGACAGCGAGACGCGGGCCACCCTGCATCGGGTCTTCGGGTACGAGGCATTCCGCGGCGAGCAGGAAGCGGTCGTCGACCACGTGGTGGCGGGCGGCGACGCCGTCGTGCTCATGCCGACCGGCGGCGGCAAGTCGCTGTGCTACCAGATTCCGGCCCTGGTCAGGCCCGGCACGGGCATCGTGGTCTCGCCGCTGATCGCGCTGATGCAGGACCAGGTGGACGCGCTGCGGGCGCTCGGCGTGCGGGCCGGGTTCATGAACTCCACGCAGGACTTCGACGAGCGACGCGTGGTGGAGGCCGAGTACCTGGCCGGTGAGCTGGACCTGCTGTACCTGGCGCCCGAGCGGCTGCGTCTGGAGAGCACCCTCGACCTGCTCTCCCGCGGCAAGATCTCCCTCTTCGCCATCGACGAGGCGCACTGCGTCTCCCAGTGGGGCCACGACTTCCGGCCCGACTACCTCGCGCTGTCGCTGCTCGGCGAGCGCTGGCCGGATGTGCCCCGGCTCGCGCTCACGGCGACGGCCACCGACGCGACCCACCGCGAGATCACCGAGCGGCTGAACATGCCGACGGCGCGGCACTTCGTGGCCAGCTTCGACCGGCCCAACATCCAGTACCGGATCGTGCCCAAGTCCGACCCCAAGAAGCAGCTGCTGAGCTTCCTGCGCGAGGAGCACCCCGGGGACGCGGGCATCGTGTACTGCCTCTCGCGCAACTCCGTCGAGAAGACCGCCGAGTTCCTCTCGCGCAACGGTGTCGAGGCGGTGCCGTACCACGCGGGCCTGGACGCGGGCACCCGCGCGGCGCACCAGTCGAGGTTCCTGCGCGAGGAGGGCCTGGTGGTCGTGGCGACCATCGCCTTCGGCATGGGCATCGACAAGCCGGACGTGCGGTTCGTCGCCCACCTGGACCTGCCCAAGTCGGTCGAGGGCTACTACCAGGAGACCGGACGCGCCGGCCGGGACAGGCTGCCGTCGACGGCCTGGATGGCGTACGGCCTCAACGACGTCATACAGCAGCGCAAGCTGATCCAGTCCGGCGAGGGCGACGAGGCGTTCCGCCGCCGGGCCCAGTCCCACCTGGACGCGATGCTCGCCCTGTGCGAGACCGCCCAGTGCCGCCGCGGCCAGCTCCTCGCCTACTTCGGACAGGACCCGGACCAGGCCGGCTGCGGGAACTGCGACACCTGCCTGACGCCGCCCCAGACCTGGGACGGCACGGTCGCGGCCCAGAAGGTGCTGTCGACGGTCGTGCGGCTGAAGCGGGAGCGTGGACAGAAGTTCGGCGCCGGGCAGATCATCGACATCCTGTTGGGCAAGCGCACCGCCAAGGTGATCCAGTTCGACCACGACCAGCTCTCCGTGTTCGGCATCGGCGAGGAGCTGAGCGAGGGCGAGTGGCGCGGTGTCGCCCGGCAGCTGCTGGCCCAGGGGCTGCTCGCGGTCGAGGGGGAGTACGGCACGCTGGTGCTGACCGAGACCAGCGGCGAGGTTCTGCGGCGGGAGCGGGAGGTGCCGCTGCGCAAGGAGCCCAAGAAGCCGGCCACGGCCAAGGCGGCGGGCGGCGGCCGCGGCGACCGCAAGGCGAAGGCGGCCGTGGCCGAACTGCCCGCGGAGCTGCTCCCCGCCTTCGAGGCGCTGCGCGCCTGGCGCGCGGAACAGGCCCGCGAGCAGGGCGTCCCGGCGTACGTCATCTTCCACGACGCCACCCTCCGGGAGATCGCCACCGTGTGGCCCACCTCGGTCGGGCAGCTCGGGGGGATCAGCGGGGTCGGCGAGAAGAAGCTGGCGACGTACGGGGAGGGTGTGATCGAGGTGCTGGCGGGACTGGACGGACCGGCCGCCGCCGGCACGCCCGCGCCACCGGCACCGTCGACCGACCCGGGCACCGGCCCTGGCTCAGGCACCGGTCCCGGTTCGCATTCCGGCGCGGACGACTGGCCCGAGCACGAACCGGAGCCCGAGCCCGACGACTGGATATAGGCGACTGGACGCAGGGGGCTCGCCGGGGAGGCTTCCGCGTCCGGGGGGTCACAGCGCCCGGGTCGCGTAGGCCCTGACATCGGCGTCCGTGTCGCTGGTGACGGTCGCGAGCGCCGTCCGGGCGTCCTCGGTGGTGGCAGTGTGCCGGGTCAGGGCCAGGACGGCCGCCTTGCGGACGTCGGCGTTCGGATCGGCGAGAGCCTTGGCGAGGACGGGGACCGCCCTGTCGGAGCCCGCCGCGGACAGCGCGGTGGCCGCGCCGGCCCGTACCTGCCAGGCGGGGTCGGACAGCGCGGTGACCGCCCGTGCCGCCAGTGAGACGGGGCAGCCCGTCTGCGCCAGCGCCGCGAAGGCGGCACCGCGGACCAGAGCATCGGGGTCCTCGGTGAGCCGGTCGAGAGCGCTGCCGGTGCCGGGCGTCGCCCGCAGTGTCCCCAACGCCTTGGCGACCGTGACCCGTACCTCGCGGGAGGGATCCTCGGCGGCCGGGGCGAGCGACTCCGCGGCGTCCAGCGAGACCAGCCCGCGCACCGCCTCGACGCGCACCGACGTGTCGCGGTCGCCGAGGGCCGCGGCGAACGTGCCGACGCTGCCCAGCCGCAGGACGCGCAGCAGGTCGAGCGCGGTGGCGCGGACCACGGCGTCGGGCTGGGCCAGCGCCTCGACGAGCGGTTCGCCCAGGGCCGGTTCGGGGGTCAGCGTCTCGACCAGTTCGAGCAGGGAGGCGGCCGCGGCGGCGCGTACCTCGCCGTCGGGGTCGGACAGGGCGGCGGCGAGCGCCGGGCCGGTCCCGGTCGGCACGGTCTCGGTGAGCACGGTGACCGCCGTGCGCCGGACGGTCGGTTCCGGGTCGGACAAGTAGGGGCGGAGGGTGGAGAGTTCGGGTTCGTCCTCGGCCAGGGCCAGCAGTTCCAGCAGCCGGGGGGAGCCGGTGGCGGTGGGCTCGGCGGCGTCATGGCCGCCGTCGCCCGCGACGGGCGCGGGGGGCGTTCCCGTGGCGAGGGGCGCGGCATCACGGGCCCCGGCCGTCGCCACCTGTTCCGGATGCACCTCGCCGAGGTGCCGGGAGGGGCCGCCGACCGGCGTGAACTCGTCGATCGGAACCAGATAGGGAGCCACGGGACGTGCCGTGAACTCCATCGCACCCAAGGGGGACTTGTGCAGATCGAGGTGGTGGAACCAGGAGGCGTCGTCGCGCTCGGGGATGTCGACGCGCTCGTGGTAGAGGCCCCAGCGGGACTCCGTGCGGGCCAGCGAGGCCCGGGCGGCCATCTCCGCGCAGTCGCGGATGAAGGTGACCTCGGCGCAGCGCATCAGCTCGTGCGGGGTGTGGGCGCCCATGGCCGCGATGTCCGCGCGCATCCGCTCGAACGACTCCAGGGCGAGCGACAGCCGCGCGCCGGACTTCGGCGGAGCCACGTAGTCGTTGACGAAGCGGCGCAGCTTGTACTCGACCTGGGTCTGCGGCGGGCCCTCGGGGTTGCGCAGCGGCCGGTAGACCAGCTCGTGCGCCTCGCGCAACTGCTCGGGCGGCAGCTCGCCCGCGTACGCCGAGTACTGGGCGGCGTCCGCACCCGCCAGGTCGCCGAAGACGAACGCCCCGATCATGTAGTTGTGCGGCACACAGGCCAGGTCGCCGGCCGCGTAGAGGCGGGGGACGGTGGTGCGGGCGTGGTCGTCCACCCGGACGCCCGAGGCGGAGTGGCCGCCGCACAGACCGATCTCGGAGATGTGCATCTCGACGTCGTGGGTGCGGTAGTCGTGCCCGCGGCCCGCGTGGAAGGTGCCGCGGGTGGGGCGCTCGGTGGAGTGCAGGATGGACTCCAGGGCGGAGACCGACTCCTCCGGGAGATGGCTGAGCTTCAGGTACACCGGGCCGCGGTCGCTGGCGACCTCAGCGGCGAACTCGGCCATCATCTGGCCCGACCAGTAGTCGGAGTCGACGAAGCGTTCGCCGTGCCGGTTGACCTGGTAGCCGCCGAAGGGGTTGGCGACGTAGGCGCAGGCCGGCCCGTTGTAGTCCTTGATCAGTGGATTGATCTGGAAGCACTCGATGCCGGTCAGTTCGGCGCCCGCGTGGTAGGCCATGGCGTAGCCGTCACCGGCGTTGGTGGGGTTCTCGTAGGTGCCGTAGAGGTAACCGGAGGCGGGCAGGCCGAGCCGGCCGGCCGCCCCGGTCGCGAGGATCACGGCGCCCGCGCGGACGGTCACGAACCGCCCCGTGCGGGTGTTGAAGCCCGCGGCGCCCACCGCCCGGCCCTGGGCCGTCAGGACTCGCACCGGCATCACGCGGTTCTCGATGCGAATCCGCTCCCGCATCTCGCGGCGCCGCAGTTGCCGGTACAGGACCTTCTTGACGTCCTTGCCCTCCGGCATCGGCAGCACGTAGGAACCGGACCGGTGCACCTGGCGGACCGCGTAGTCGCCGTGCTCGTCCTTCTCGAACTTCACCCCGTACGACTCCAGCCGCTGGACCATGGCGAAGCCGCGGGTGGCGGTCTGGCGGACGGTGGACTGGTCGACGATGCCGTCGTTGGCGCGGGTGATCTCGGCCACGTAGTCGTCGGGTTCGGCGCGGCCGGGGACGACGGCGTTGTTGACACCGTCCATGCCCATGGCGAGGGCGCCGGAGTGGCGGACGTGGGCCTTCTCCAGCAGCAGTACGTCCGAGCCGTGCTCGGCGGCGGTCAGCGCGGCCATGGTGCCGGCGGTACCGCCACCGATGACGAGGACGTCGCAGGAGAGTTCTTCGGCGTCGGTGAGGGCGGGGATCTCCACCAGAGGGCCTTTCAGGTGCCGAGGGATGTCAGGACGTCGCGCCGCAGCGCCACCCGCGTCGGGTCGTCGTGCGCGGTGCGGTCCCGGGGCCGGGGCACGTCGCGTACGGCGGTGAGGCGGCCGGCGCCGAGCAGGGCGACGCGGTCACCGAGGAACAGGGCCTCGTCCACGTCGTGGGTGACGAAGACGACGGTGGCGCCCGTGCCGTGCAGTACCTCCACCAGCAGGTCCTGCATGCCGGCGCGGGTCTGGGCGTCGAGGGCGCCGAACGGCTCGTCCATCAGGACGGCACGCGGGCGTCCGGCCAGCGCGCGGGCCAGCTGGGCGCGCTGGCGCTGGCCCCCGGAGACACGGTGGGGCAACTGCCGGGCCTGCGCGGCGAGTCCGACCCGCTCCAGCCAGGCCGCGGCCTGCTCGCGGCGTTCGATGCGGGGCAGGCCCTGGATGGCGAGGGGCAGTTCGACGTTGGCGCGCAGGGTGCGCCAGGGCAGGAGGGCGTCCTCCTGGAAGACCAGTGCGCGGTCGGCGCCGGGCCCGTGGATCGGGTGTCCGTCCTGCTCCGCTGTCCCGGCCAGCGGGGGCAGCAGCCCGGCCAGGGTGCGCAGCAGCGTCGACTTGCCGCAGCCCGAGGGGCCGACCACGGTGAGGATCTCGCCGGGGGGCACGTCGACCTCCACACCGGTCAGCGTGACGGCGTCCGGGCGGCCGAGGGCGGCGTCGCGCAGCGCGAGCCGGGTGCCGCGCGGGGACGTCCCCGCTCCGGCCGACCGTCCGGCCCTGACGGTGGTGCTCCCGGGCCCGCCGCCGGACACGGTCGCGGCCTGGGTCAGGGTCGCGGCCTGGGTGTCAGTACCGGTCCCAGTACCGGTCCCAGTCCCGGTCCCAGTCCCGGTCCCAGTCCCGGCCCCAGCACCGGCCCCAGCACCGGCCCCAGCACCGGTCCCGGTCCCGGCTCTGGCCCCGGCCCCGGTCTCCGTCCCGTTCTCAGTCTCGGACGAGGTGCTCATCGCGTGCCTCCTCGGGCTGGGCGTCCTTGCGTACGGCGGTGCGGGCGGGCGGTGGCGCCGCGCCGGCCCGCGCGGTCTTCGGACGGGGGGCGGGGACGTGCGCCGTGCGGGGCAGCCAGCGGGTCAGGCGGCGGCCCAGCAGTTCCACGGCCGTGGAGGTCAGCCAGCCGAGCACGCCGATGGTGGCCATGCCGACGAAGACGCCCGGGTAGTCGACGACCGTGTAGTCCTGCCAGGTGCGGTACCCGACGCCGTACTGGCCGGAGATCATCTCGGCGGAGATCACGCAGATCCACGAGACACCGATGCCGACCGACAGACCACCGAAGACGCCGGGCAGCGCGCCCGGCAGGACCACGGAGGCGAGGACCCGCCACCGGCCACCGCCCATCGTGCGTACCGCCTCCTCCCACACGGGGGTCAGCGCGCGTACCGCGTGCCGGGTGGAGACCAGGACGGGGAAGAAGGCGGCGGCGCAGGTGATGAAGACGATGCCCTGCTCGTTGGAGGGGAAGAGGAGGATCGCGACCGGGACGAGGGCGATGGCCGGAATGGGCCGGATCACCTCGAGGACCGGGCCGAGCAGGTCCTCGGCGAGTCGCGAGCGCGCCACGAGCACGCCGGTGGCGACGCCCAGGACGGCAGCGAGCAGGAAGCCGGTGAGGATGCGGGTCAGACTGTCGGTGAGGTCCGTCCAGTAGTCGGGCCCCGCCAGCCGGTCGGCGAAGGTGTGGGCCACGTCGGTGACGGTGGGGAACTGCGACAAGCGCAGCCACAGGTCGATGTCCTGGCTGGTCAGCAGCTGCCACAGGCCCAGAGCGACGGCGAGCGAGGCGATCCGCAGCGCGTAGCGGGCGTACCGGATCACGACGCCCGCTCCAGTGCCTCGGCGTATGTGACGACGCGCGCTCCGCCGTGCCCGGCGACGTACGTCTTCGCGGTCTCCGGCGCGACGAAGGGCAGCAGTTCGGTGCCGTCTGCCACCCACACCGCCTGGTCGGCGAACCACAGGGTGCCGGTGGTCGCGTCGGGGACGTAGGCGGCGCGGACCTCGCCGCGATGAGCGGCCACGTGCTTCAGCAGCGCGGCGGGAGAGGCGAAGGGGAGGGTCTTCCGCGCGCCCTTGGGCCAGACCTCGCCGGCCGGTTTCGGGGGCGTGGCGGCGAGCCGCTCGGCGTACTCGGCGGGGCCGAGCGCCTTCTTCACGTACCGGTCGTCGACGAAGGCGTCCACGTCCACGTCGCCGGTGAGCTTCGCGTCCTTGAGGATCGACACGTCCTTCTTGAGGGCCGCGACGAGCTGGGGCTTGATCGCCGGGTCGAAGGTGGCGATGCCCTGGGCGCCGTTGTAGAGGTAGACGGCCTCGGCGGGCAGGCCGGTGGCCTTCGCGACCTTCTCGGCGGCCGCCACGGGGTGGGCGTCGAGGTAGTCGGTCGCCTGAGTCTGGGCCTTGAGGAAGGCCTCCAGCACGGCGGGGCGCTTCTTCGCGAAGTCCTCGCTCGCGGTGACGCCGTGGAAGGTGGGCAGGTTCAGCTGCGCGCCGTCGTACAACGCCTTCGCCTTGCCCTGCTGGGCGAGCAGACCGGGCCAGGCGACGAACTGCGACAGGGCGTCCGCGCTGCCCGAGGCCAGGGCCGAGGCGCCCACCGCGGGCTGCTGGTTGAGCTTCTCGATGTCCTTGGCGGCGTCGAGGCCGACGCGTTGCAGGGCACGTACGAGGGTGCCGTCGGCGGCCGAGCCGACGCTCGTCGAGACCTTCTTGCCCTTGAGGTCCTTGAGGGAGCTGAGAGAGGAGCCGGGTGCGGTGACGATGGTGTTGAGGCCGCCGCGGAGGTTGTAACCGGTGATCGAGACCAGGCGGGTCGGCTTGTCGAGCTGCTTGCCGCGGGCCGCGTTGATGAGCAGCGGGAAGTCGCCCATCGAGCCGATGTCGATCTTCCCCGCGGTCATCTGGGCGGTGATGGGGGCGCCGGTCGCGTAGTCCTGCCAGTCCACCTTGTAGGTGACGCCGTCGCCCAAGGAGTTGAGCTGCTTCTCGAAGTAGCCGAGGGAGCGCAGGAGGGTGCCGGCGGTGACCGTGTTGATCGTCCTGGACTGGTAGCCGACGGTCACGGTGACCGTGGAGCCGTCTCCGTCGGCGGACGCGTCGCCGCCGCAGGCGGTGAGGGAGAGGAGCAGGGCGGCGGTGGCCGCGGACGCGGCGACGGGGAGTGCGGGGTGTTTCGGTTTCATGGGAGTCGGCCTCTCACCGGAGCAGGTAGGGCATGTTGACCGTGACCGCCCCGGTGGGGCAGCGGGCGGCGCACGGGCCGCAGTACCAGCACTCGTCGACGTGCATGTACGCCTTGCCGTTGCGCTCGTCGATGGCGAGGGAGTCCAGCGGGCACATGTCCACGCAGAGCGTGCAGCCTTCGATGCACTTCGACTCGTCGATGGTCACGGGCACGTCGGCCCGCTGGGGCGCCAAGGGCATGGCTGTCTCCAGGGAGGGTGCGCGAAAGGGGTGTTCAGAGGGTCACAGGGACCGGTGCAGCAGGCCGCTCATCGAGATGCGGTCGCCGCGGAAGCGGACGAACTCCAGGTCGACGGGGCGGCCGTCGGCGAGATGGGTGAGCCGTTCCAGCATGAGGACCGCCGTGCCGCGCGGAGCCTCCAGCACGGCGGCGGAGTGCGCGTCCGCGGTGACGGCCTCCAGGGTGATCTCGGCGTGGCCGAGCGGTCGGCCGGTGACGGACTCCAGGAGGCGGAAGACGTCGGTGTTCTCCAGGTCGGCGCCGAGCAGGGAGGTGCCGATGTCGAGGGGCAGGTAGGTGAGGTCCAGGGAGAGGGGGACACCGCCCAGGCGGCGCAGGCGCTCGATGTAGAGGACGTCGGAGCCCGGCGGGACGCGAAGGCGTTCGGCGACCGGGGCGGGCGCCGGGACGGGGACGGTCGTACGGACCTCGTTGGTGACGCGGCCGTGTTCGTGCAGGGTCTCCGCGAGGCCCATCAGACGGTTGAGCCCGTGGGCGTACTTACGGCCCACGACCACGGTTCCGATGCCGGGCTGGCGGGCCACGAGGCCTTCGGCGCGCAGCAGGTCCAGGGCCTGGCGGACCGTGTTGCGGGTGGCGTCGTAGTCGGCGGCGAGGGCCTCCTCGTGGGGGAGAGTGCCGTCGGGGAACGCGTCGTCGAGGAGTTGACGGCGGAGCAGATCGGCCAGTTGACGGGCCCGGTCGGCGCGCAGCCGACGCCGCGTGCGGTGGGCGGCGACGGTCGTCGCGCCCTGGCCGGCGTGGTCTCGGATGCGGTCGGTGGGCGGCATGGCTGGAACCATACCTATCCGGTGGGATTAGTGGTGTTGCTGGATTGTTGCGCCACCGGGGGCTTCGGCGCTTGTGCGGATGAGCTGGGGTTTCTGTTGGGGAAGCGGGACTTCTGCCACCGGGTCGCGCGTGCCGCCCTGGGTGTACCTCGCAGGCCGTTCAGGCACTGGGGGATGGGGGGAGGCGCGACTGCCCGCAGATGGGCGGCACGGGCGGCGGGTGACTGCCCGCGGCTCGGCCGGCTACGTCAGGGCCGTCAGGCCCGGGGCGAAGGTGATCAGGAGGGGGATGAGGGGGACCAGGGCGGCTGTCGCCGTGGTCAGGGCCCGGTGGCGGCGGGTCAGGCGGGGCTGGGGTTCCAGGAGGCGGTCGACGCGTTCGCCGAGGAGGCGGTGGCTGGAGGAGCAGGACAGGACGCCGCGGTGCTGGTTCAGCTCGATCAGGGCCAGCGCGGTCGTCAGGTGGCCGCAGCGGCGGGACGCGGTGTCGTCGGCGGAGAGTTCGACCAGGCGGTGGGTCTGGTCGCAGAAGTGCGCGAAGAGCGGGACACGCGGGAAACCGGTGGCCAGGGCGGTGGACAGGTGCAGCAGCCAGTCGTGGCGGGCCCGGGCGTGGCCGCGCTCGTGGGTGAGGACTGCGTCCAGCTGATGGTCGGTGAGGCGGTGCAGGGCGCCGGTGGTGACGATCAGCTGGGGTGGGTTGCCGGGCATCCACCAGGCGTCCGGGTACTCGTCCTCCAGGACCAGCAGGGGACCGCGGGCGGCGGGGAGCCCGGCGGGCAGGTCGGGGGCACGCTCGCGCAGGTGGGCGCGGGACCGGGCGCGCCGCCGACGGGCCTCGACGAGCTCGCGGCCGAGCATCGCGGTCGTCCAGGCGGCACCGCCCGCCAGCAGCAGGGTGAGGGCGGCCGCCCAGGGCGGGCCGGCGGAGAGGTTGTACGCCGCGGTCACCGCGGGCGGCGCCGGCGCGAAGAGTTGCGCGCGGACGGTGCCGAAGACGGCGGCGGCACCGAGCACGAGAGCCGTCAGACAGCACAGCAGGACGGTGGCGACCAGGCACTGCCACACCCACAGCGCGACCACGGGATCCCGCTCGGGCCACACCGAACGGGTCAGCGCGCGAGGCACCGGCACCGCGGCGGTCACGGCGACGACGAACAGCAGGAGCAGGCAGACGGTCATGCCACTGGCTCCGGATCCTGGTCGAAGGACGGTCGGCTCTGGCTGTACAGGGGCTGTGCAGGGGCTGTACAAGGGCTGTGCTGTGCTGAGCAGGCTGAGCGAAACTGTGTGCCCGGCCGGTGTCGTGGTGGTGCGGCTCCCGGTCCTGCCGGAGGAGAGGGACGCGGCACGCACACCGCCCGACGCCAGTATGACGGGGTCGGGCGGTGCGAGTCAGGGGTCGGCGCCACCGGATCCGGAATCCCGACGTACGGGATCCCCCGGCGCACGCCCCCGCGGGGCGCCACTCGGACGCTCCGTCACACGCCCCGTCACACGTCCCCTCAGACGTCCCGTCCGACCACCCGACCGGTCACCTCGCCCAGCCCCACCCGGACGCCGCCCGGTCCCGGAGCCCAGGCCGACAACGTCACCACGTCCCCGTCCTCCAGGAACGTGCGCTTGCCGTCGGGGAGTTCCAGCGGATCGCGGCCGTTCCAGGTCAGTTCCAGCAGCGACCCGCGCTCCCGCTCGGCGGTCCCGCTCACCGTGCCCGAGCCGTAGAGGTCGCCGGTGCGCAGCGAGGCGCCGTTGACCGTCATGTGGGCCAACTGCTGGGCGGCCGTCCAGTACATGGTGGCGAACGGCGGCTCGGAGACGACATGACCGTTGACGGCGACGGAGATCCGCAGGTCGTAGCCGCCGGGTTCGTCCCGGTCGGCGCCCGTGTCGTCCAGGTAGGGCAGCAGCTCGTGCGTGCGCTCGGGCGGCGCCACCCGTGCCTCCTCCAGCGCGTCGAGCGGCGTGATCCACGCCGACACCGACGTGGTGAAGGACTTGCCGAGGAACGGGCCGAGAGGGACGTACTCCCAGGCCTGGACGTCCCGCGCGGACCAGTCGTTGAGCAGGCAGAGCCCGAAGACGTGCTCGCGGAAGTCGCCGAGCGCCACCGGGCTGCCCAGTTCGGACGGCAGGCCCACCACGAAGCCGACCTCGGCCTCGATGTCGAGGCGGACGGACGGGCCGAAGACGGGAGCGGCGTCGGCCGGAGCCTTGCGCTGCCCCGACGGGCGTACGACGTCCGTGCCGGACACGACGACCGTGCCGGAGCGGCCGTGGTACCCGATGGGGAGGTGCTTCCAGTTCGGGGTGAGGGAGTCGGCGGCGTCGGGGCGGAAGATCCGGCCGACGTTGCGGGCGTGGTTCTCGGACGCGTAGAAGTCGACGTAGTCCGCCACCTCGAAGGGCAGGTGAAGGGTCACCGACGACAGCGGGTGGAAGAGGGGTTCCAGCGTCTCGCGGTGGGACGGGACCGTCACCCAGGCCGTCAGCGCCCGCCGTACGTCGGACCAGGCGGTGCGCCCGGCCGCCAGCAGCGGGTTGAGGGTGGGCCGCGCGAGCAGGGACGCGTACGGCGAGCCGAGCGCGTGGGCCGCCGCGCCCGCGTCGAGGACGTGGTCGCCGAGCCGGACGCCCACCGTCCGCTCCGGCGAGCCGGGGATCGAGAACACACCGTACGGAAGGTTGTGCGGGCCGAAGGGATCGCCCTCGGGGACATCGAAGGGGGGCATCGGGTGCTGCCTCGCTTTCGTGCTCGCCATGTGCGCGGTGCGCGCCGTGTGCGCCGTGTGCGCCACGTGGTCGGTGTGCGCCACGTGGCGCGTGGTCGGGCCACACGTTACGGGGGACATACCGGTCTTGGGCAGTGCGGAGGCAGGTGACGCCTCGTGGCGGCGGAGGGCGCGCGCAGGCACGCTGACGTGCGGGGAGCGCCGCGCGCGCCGGGGCGCGGGCGGAGGAAAGCGGACCGCGGGACGTCTCATCGGCGTGCGCCCGCGCGAACGGTCACGGTTGTTGCGCTCCGCTTCCGCTTGTGCACACATGGTTGTCCACAGGCCGGTACGCAATCTTGACGGAGCGGTGCGAACTGGGTGACTCTGGGCGGGTGCCGGAGGGCCTCGGGGAGGGGGCCTTCGACGGCGCATCAGGGGGAGCGGATGGCCATTGGGGAGGCCGGTCCGGGTTCGGTGCGGGACGGTTCGCGGCCGAGGAGACGGCTGGAAGCGACCCTGCGCGACAGACTCGGTCGGGAATGCGTGTACGTACCGTCATGCCGTTTCGGGCTGTACGCGGCACTGCGTCACTGGTGCCCGCCCGGCGGCCGGGTGCTGATGTCGCCGGTCAACGACGACGTCATCTTCTTCGTCGTCCTCGCGGCCGGACTGCGCCCGGTACAGGCGCCGCTCGACCCGTCGGACGCGTCCATCGACATCGATGCCGTGCCCGAGGAGACGTGGGGCTCGCTGTCCGCCGTACTGACGACGAATCTGTACGGAAACCCGGACCCGGCGCCCCGGCTGCGGATCCGGTGCGACGCCCTGGGCATCCCGCTGTTCGAGGACGCGGCGCACGCCATAGGCAGCGAAGTGGGCGGCCGGCCGGTCGGCGCCTGGGGCGACGCCTCCGTCTTCAGCCTGTCCAAGCACGTCGGTGCCAAGGCGGGGGGCATCCTCGCGGTCGCCGACCCGGGCCTGCGCGAGGGGCTGGAGAAGTCCTGCGACGACCTCCTGCTGCCGCGCCGTACGACCGCCGAACTGGCCTACGCGGTACGGCCGTACGCGGAGGCCGCCGTCCGCGGGCTGCGGCTGCGGCGGGCCGCCTGGGCCACGCTGCGGCTGCTGGGGCTGACGGAGCGCGAGGGGATCCGGATGCCGCTGCGCCCGGACGAACTGGCACGCGCGGCCGCCTCGGCACCCGGCCTGGACGCTCACGACCCCTGGGTCCGCGTCGACATGCACGACTACCGGCTGCGGGCCGGCCGGTTCCGGCTCGGGCGCATCGGGCGCAGGCTCGACCGGCTGGACGACGTACTCGCGGGCTGCCGGGCCGGGACGGAGCTGCTGCTGTCCACGCGCTGGGCGGGGCCGGCCGCCCGGGCAGGCGAGGGCAGCGGGTCGGCGGCGGGCACGGGCGGCGGGTCGGCGGCGGGGGCGGTACAGCCGTTGTTCCGCGTGCCGTTGCTGGTGGCGGACCGGGACGCGGCCGTCCGCGCGCTGGCCCGGCGCGGCATCGTCGTCGGCTACCTCTACGACCCGCCCCTGGACGACTACGCGGGCGCGGCCTTCACCGATCTGTCGCCCGCCCCCGAGGGGGCGCGCTGGTTCGCGCGGCACGCGCTGCCCGTGGATCCGCTGCGGGCCCGCGCGGTCGTCGCCGCGTTGGAGGAGTCCGGAGTACGACCGGCCGAGACGCCGGAAGGGCTGGTTGCGTCCGGTGGCTGAGACCCGGGTGCACGAGGCCGCCGCGGCACCCGCGGGCGGCGGCTCGACCGTGCCCCCGGACGGACACGGTGGCGACTCGCTCTTCAAGAACGCCTACTTCCTGATGCTCAGCACCGGCGTCTCCGCCGTGCTCGGCCTGGGCTTCTGGCTCGTGGCCGCCCGCTACTACTCGGAGGAGGCCGTCGGCCAGGGCTCCGCGGCCATCGCCGCCATGCGGCTGCTCGCCAGCATCACCGCGACCACGATGATCGGCGCCGTCGTCCGCTTCGTGCCGCGCGCCGGTCGCGCCACCGGAGGGCTGGTGTGGCGTGCGTACGCGGCGAGTTCGGTCGTCGTCGCCGTGGCCGCCGTCGTCTTCCTTCTCACCCTCGACCTGTGGGGCGCCTCGTACGCCCCGCTCGGCACGCTCGAGGCGGGGACGCTGTTCGTCGCCGCGTGCGTGGCCTGGGCGCTGCTCACTCTCCAGGACGGGGTGCTGACCGGGCTGCGCAAGGCGGAGTGGGTGCCCGCCGGGAACGCGGTGTTCTCGGTCGGGAAGCTGATCCTGCTGGCCCTCTTCGCCACCACGCTCCCGGTGCTCGGCATCTTCGTGTCCTGGGCGGTGGCCATCGCCTTCTCCACCGTGCCGCTCGGCTGGCTGATCTTCCGCAGACTCATCCCGCGCCAGGCCGCCGCCGACCGCGAGGTGGAGCCGCCCGCCGTCCGCGAGATGGGCCGCTTCCTGGCCGGGGACTCCCTGGGCGCGCTCTTCAGCCTGGCGATGATCAACCTGCTGCCGGTGATGGTCGCGGTCAACTTCAGCGCCGCGGAGAACGGCTACTTCTACGTGGCCTACACCGTCGGCGGCACCATGGAGTTCATGGCCATCAACATGGCCTCCTCCCTCACCGCGCACGCCTCGCACGACCCGCGCCGCCTCGCCGACGGCGTCCGGGGAGCGCTGCGCCGCATGACGCTGCTGCTGGTGCCGGTCGTCCTCTTCCTGGTCGTCTTCGCCCCGCAGATCCTCGCCCCCTTCGACGCGGACTACGCCGAGCACGGCTCGACGGTGCTGCGGCTGCTGGCCGTCGGGGCGCTGCCGAGGGTCGTGGTCGAGCTGTACATCGGGGTGCTGCGCGTCCAGGGCCGGACCGGGGTGCTCGCCGCCGTGCAGGGCACCATGTGCGTCCTCGTACTGGGCAGCGCGGCGATGCTGTTCACGCCGGCCGGGATCGCGGGCGCCGGCTGGGCGGTGCTGGTGAGCATGACGGTGGTCGCCGTCGGTTGCGCGCCCGGCCTGCGCGCGGCGCTGCGCGGCATGGACGACGCCGGCCGCAAGGGTCCGCGGGCGGGCGGCAGACGGCGCGGCCGCAGGGGCCCGGCCGTCACCGGCCCGGACTTCGGCACCCGCTGGGCCCGGCTGAACGCGGCCGCCGGCTACGGCACCAACTGGGCGCGCTGGGCGGACTACGAGCAGCGGAACCTCGGCCAGGGCACCGCCGGGCCCGTCGGACGAGTCGACCCCGCCGACACCGCCGGACTGTTCATCGGCCGTCCCGGGTACGAGCGCGAGGCGCTGCAGGCGGACACCCTGGCGCTGGTCGTCCGGCCGCACCCGGCCGACGCGGACGCCGCCACCGGTACCGCTACCGCCACCGGTACCGCTACCGCCACCGGTACCGCTACCGCCACCGGTACCGCTACCGGTGCCGGTGCCGGGAGCGACGTCGGAGCCGGCGTCGAGGCCAGGTCCGGGACGGATGCCCGGGAGCGGTGGCTGAGAGGCGTCCTGTGGTACCTGCTCGCCGTCGCCACCGCCGTCTTCTGGGCGGCGCTGCGCGGCCTGCCGTGGCTCGACGGCGCCTCCGGCAGCAGCCGAACGGCCGGACTGACGGGGCGTCGGCTGCTGGAAGAACTGCCGGTCACCGCCCTGGTCGCGGGAGGCGTGCTGCTCCTGGTGTTCGTCGCCTCGCTGACGCTGTGCACAGTGCGCGACGCCCGGCTGCCCGGGGCCGCTCTCGGCTCCGCACTACTGGCCCTGCACGCCGCGCCCGTCGCCCTCGGACGGGAACCCCGGGAAGTCGGCGGGGCGTTGTACGCGAGGACGGCCGGCGCACTCGCGGACGCGGTGGGGCTGGGCGGGCCCGAGCCCTTGCTGCGGTGGGTGCCGCAGGTCGCCCTTCTCCTGTGCCTCGTTCCGCTGGGGCTGCTGCTCGTGCGCGCGGTCGGACGGCTGACGTGGCCCGGGTGCTGGGGCGTCCTGTATCTCGCCGCGGTGGGCGGCTGGGTGTGGCGGCAGACGCTCGCGCCCGCCGCACTGCCGCTGCTCGTCGCACTGGCCGTACTCGTGGTACTGGTCGCACTCCTGCTCCGGCTCCTGCCGGTCAGCGGGACGGCACGGGCTGGTGGAAGTACCCGTTCTTCCCCGCCTCCCGGTAACCCTCGAGCCCCGGCCCGTCGTTGACCGTCAGGTCGCACGCGGGCTCCTCGGAGGGCGGCCGGTTCCAGTGCACCAGCGCCTTGACCTGCGGGAGCTTCTTCACGTCGGCCGGGATCCGGGTGTACCAGTCGCGCTGACGCGTCGGGTTGTCGGCGTCGGGTGCGGTGGCGAACTCCGCGAGCATCACCGGCTTGCCGTCGGTGACGTTCTCCCGCAGCCATGCGTAGCTGGGCCGCTGGCTGCGCAGGAAGTCCTTCCAGTCCGTGGTGTTGTGGCACTGGTAGTAGTTGTACTGGTCCATGGCGATCCAGTCGACGTACTCGTCCCCGGGGTAGAGCGCCTTCATCTCGTCCGCGCTGCCGAGGTAGCCGGAGACGGTCCACACCCACACGACGTTGTCGGCGCCCAGCTCACGGAACCGGTCGTGCAGATGGCGGTACGCCGCGACGAACTCCTCGGGTTTGCCCGCGCCTTCCTTGATGCGGGCGTCGGTCTCCTGGTCGAAGGAGACGAAGACCCGTTTGCCGTAGGCCTTGATGCGCCGGATCTGCGGGTCGAGGATCTCCTCGTCGTACTTCCCCGAGGCGATGTTCTTCCAGCCGAGCTGGGTCTCGGTCCAGTTCTCGTGGTGCGGCTCGGTCCAGATCGTGGACTCCCAGGCCAGCATGAGCAGCCTGTCCCTGCCGAGCTCCTGCTCGTCCGGGGTGAGCAGTTGGCCGTCGAGTTCGGTGCCGGACATGTCGTGGTAGTTGTAGACGAGGTCCAGCTTCCGGCCGATCCGTTTCTCGAAGCCGAGCACCGCGTCCTTGAGCGACCCGTTCCCCGCGTACGGCACGTACGCGCCCCACCAGGCCCCGCAGCCGGGTACGAGTGTGTCGCTGGGCGCGCACGGACCGGTGGGCGCCTTTCCGGAGGCCGCGTTGCCGGGCAGGGCGTCCCCGGAGGCGTCCGGTTCCTCCGAGCGGCCGGCCCAGATGCCGAGCCCGGCGATCAGCGCGGCCACCGCCACCAGTACGACGGCCGTGTAGGCGCGTTTCGCCGAGCCCCTGCCTGCTGCCCCCGTGCCTGCTACCCCGGTGCCTGCCACTCCCGTGCCGGTCACTCCCATGCCCGTCGCCCCACCGGAATCGGACGGCTCGTGTCCCCTCTGCCGGCCCGTCACGTGCCGCCGCCCGGGGCGGGCCGGCGTTGGGCGCGGTCGGCCGCGGCGCGCCGGGCGGCGGGCAGCGGGAGACCCGGCAGTGCCGCGGTGACCGTGGTGAAGACGGCGAGCGACACGACGAACGCGGTCGTCGAGAAGGCCTCCACCAGGAACAGCGCGGTGGCGGTGAGCACCCCGAGCGAGAGGCTGACGGGCGCGGCGAGCGCGGCGGCCTCCAGCCGGGCGCCCTCGGCCAGGCCGCGCGGCTGCGGATACAGCGCCGCGCAGCCCGGTCCGAACAGGGTGAAGAGCAGCACCGGTATCCAGCGCAGCGGTGACGGGCCGGGTACGGCGGTGGCGGCCAGCGCCAGCCAGCCGGAGGCGGCGACGAGGACTCTGAGATGTGCCGGGGTCACCCTGGAGCCCCGGGTCCCTTCGGTGCGGCCGGTGTTCTGGGAGTCCGTGGAGTCCGTGGGGTCTGTGGTGTTCATGGACTGACCTGACTGCCCTTCGTCGCGTCGGTTTTCGGGTCACCTGGTGGTCGTCATGGGGTGGTCGTCATGGGATGGCCGGGCGATACTCCAGAACCACGCCGTACGGATGGCTCTCGACGGTCCTGAAGAGCGGCGAGGCGGACAGCTCGGTGCGCAGCCTCGCGAAGCCGTCGGCAGGCAGCAGGCCCTCTCCGGCGGTGTAGACGTCCTGGGTGCGGGTGAGGATCACGTACGCGGTCGTCCGCGGCGGGATCCCGTCGGCGAGGTAGCCGGCCGGGTCTTTCAGCATCCGCTCGTTCTCGGGGAGTTCCTGCTCGGCGAAGTACCAGTGCTCGAGGCTGTCGTAGCGGTGCAGCGCCTGCGGGAAGGAGCCGGTGGTGGCGAGGATCAGCGAGCCCTCGGGGGCGTTGTCGAGGGTCCGGGTGACCAGGGCGGTCTCCGCGGGCGGCGTGTAGTACATCTTCTCCTTGCCGTAGTACGACGGCAGGAAGCCGGCCAGCAGCACCAGCAGGACCGTCGGCAGCGCGACGGCCGCGACCCTCTGCCGCGGCGCCTTGGCGAGCCCCGGTCGGTCGCGGTGGGCGCCCGCGAAGGCCGGCACGAGCGCCGCGGCGGCGAAGAACGCCCCGCCGGGCAGTGCGAACAGGTAGACGCGGAAGAGCATTTCGCCGCCGTAGTCGTTGACGACGAACAGCGGCACCGGGGCGACGGAGACCAGCAGCAGCGGCAGCGCGCTACGGGTCAGCCGTCGCCGCAGCACGACGGCGGCACCGGCGAGGGCGATGATCGCCAGCACCATCGCGACGTTGGCGGTGCCGGCGAGTTCGGGTCCTGGCCCGGTGAGCTGACCCGCGTAGCCGGCGCGGGAGTTCTGGGTCAGTTCGCCGAGGGACTCCTTCAGGGTGGAGAGCGTCTCGACGAAAAGTGGCCGCCCCATGGTCAGGTCCCACGTCAGCATCAGCAGGCCGGCGACGACCAGCAGCCCGACGTTGCGGTAGCGGCGGGTGAGGTTGAGGGCGAGCAGACAGACGCAGAGCATCACCGGTGTGAGCTGGTGCGTGGCGTTGATCGCGGCGATCAGCGGGGCGAGGATCACCACGCAGATCGTGCGCTGTCCGCTTCCGGTCGGCGGGGGGACGCCGGCCGCCGCCGGGTCGAGGAAGGAGCGGTCGCGCAGCCGTCCGGCGGAGCCGGGGCGCACGAAGTGCCGCAGCACCACCGCGAGGACCGTCAGGTGCAGCAGGTAGGCGAGTCCCTGCGGGGCGAAGTAGTCCTGGCCCACCCAGTTGGCGAGCTGGAAGATCCAGACGGCGGCCCACACCAGCCGCCAGTCCCGGCAGAAGGTGCGGTAGATCAGCACCAGTACCGGCATCATGAGCAGGCCGAAGACGATCGGGGCCCAGTTGGCGTACGCGGCGGCGCTCTCCACACCGAAGGCGCGGACCAGGCCGCCGTTGAGCGTGAAGAACCCCGGCCACTGGTCGTACGCCGACATGTTGCCCGACAGCGCCGCCTCCGGCCGGAGTTCCCCGTTCGCGAGCAGCGTGTTGACGACGGCGTCGTGCTTGGAGGCCCACGGGTAGCGCACCGCGTCGTAGAGCACCGCCGGTGGTGCCTTGAGGGCGAACAGCATCGCGGCACAGTGCGCGGCCGGCCACCAGGGGGCGGTGGCCGCGCGCCGCAGGCTGAGCACGAAGCCCGCGGTGAGGACCAGCAGCGAGAGGTAGTAGGGGAGGGGCAGGCGGTCCAGCAGGCCGTAGTCGCCCATCTCACGGAAGCCGATGCGGGGCAGCGCGTACACCCACAGCGCGGTGGCGGGCAGCAGCGTCAGCAGGCCGAGGGTGCGGGGGCGGCGGAGGGCGGCCCGCCAGGAACCGGGCCCGCCGGGCTCCCCGCCGGTGGGCCGTCCCGGGGCGGTGAGGGGATCGGCGGGCGGCGGCATGCTGCTCTCGGCGGTCGGAACGGGCACATGGTGCTGCACGCTGAAGCTCCCCTCCCCTGGGGCCAAGTATAGGAATTTACTCGGCTTTTCACACCCAAATCATCCGGTTCCCCGCGGCTCGCTCACCCGGGGAACACGGGGCCGTGCAGGACGGCACGGGCCCGGCGGTACCACCGCCAGCCGACCGTCTTCGGGCCGTCGCGGTAGGGCGCGGTCCGGGCGCCGTCCCCCGCCAGCCAGCCCTCGACGTCGGCGACCGTGTGGCCACGCCGCACGATGAGCCGGGCGATGCGGTACCGCTCGTCGCGGTCCGAACTGAGCGCGTGCCGCACGGCGGTCGCCGTCTCGTACCCGGCACGGGCCGACAGCGCCCGGACCTTCGCGCTGTTGTAGCCGTGCGGGTAGGCGAGGTGACGGACCGGATGGCCGAGGGCGTCCTCCAGTACCGCCTTGGAGGTGCGCAGTTCGTACGCGAGGTCCTCGGTGGACAGGGTGTCGAGCTGGGCGTGGGTGACGGTGTGACTGCCGATCTCCATGCCGGAACGTTCCAGCGCGGCCACCGCGTCCAGGGTCATCATCGGGGCGGGCGGCAGCAGACTGCGGCCGCCCGGAGTGATGGCCCCGGTGGTGAGATAGGCGGTGGCGGGCAGCGCGCGCCCGGCCAGCGCCTCGGCCGTGGGACCGGGCAGGTCGGCGAAGCCGTCGTCGAAGGTGAGCAGCACCGGCCGGGGCGGCAGCGGTGCCCGCCGGGCGAGGTGGTCGGCGAGCGCACCGATCGTGACCGGCTTCCTGCCGCTGTCGGCGATCGCGTCCAGGTGTGCGGCGAACTCCTTCGGCGTGACGCTGAACTCGGCGATCCACGAGGGCGGATCGTCCATCACCGCGTGGTAGAGGAAGACGGGGATGTGCCGTGCCCAGGCCTCGCTCATCGCGCCTCCCGTGCGACCGTGCGCAGGGCGCGGCGGGCGCGCAGATAGCCGACGGGGCCGTACAGCATGCCCCGGCGCTGCAACCGCGACAGGCGGCGCGGCCAGGGATGGGTCCGTTCGTCGTGGGCGCCGGGCGCACCGCCGCCCCCCGTTTCCCGTACGGCGGTCAGGCCCCGCGCGTGTGCCAGCCCGCCCGGCAGCCGGACGAGGAGGGCCGGCAGCAGCGCGGGCCGGTTCACCAGGACCGCGGTGAGATACGCGGTGAGGCCCGCGCCGTAGCCGAACGCCTGGGTCTCCAGGTCCCGCCAGGTCTCCCGGTGGTGGTGCCAGACCAGTGCCGAGGGCGTGTAGCGCAGCCGCCGCCCCTGGGCGAGGACGCGGACGAACCCGTAGAGGTCGTCGCCGCCCCGCGCGCGCGTGCCCGCGCCGGTCGCCGGGTCGAAGCCGCCGACCGTCCGCAGCACCGCCGTACGGAAGGCCATGTTGGCGCCGGAGCCGAAGCGGCCCGCGGTGAACGGGAACAGCGGCTCGTCGGCGGGCGGGTGCTCCGGGTCGTACGTCCGTGGCGTGAACCCCTTCGCGAAGCCGCCGTGGCTCTCCAGCAGGACCTGGGCGGGGGTGCCCAGCCGCGCGGGAAGGATCAGTCCGGTGGTGCAGCCGAGGCGCGGGTCGGCGGTGAAGGGCGCGGTCAGTTCGGTGAGCCAGCGCGGGTCGGCGACCACGTCGTCGTCGGTGAAGGCGGCCACCTCGCCCCGCGCGAGGGCGAGACCCCGGTTGTGCGCGACGGCGAGGCCGGGCACCGGTTCGCACACGTAGCGGACGCGTTCGCCGTACTTGCGCAGCACCAGGTCCCGCGTCTCGCCGGTCAGGGGCGCGTTGTCGACGACGACGACGTCGAAGTCCGGGTGGTCCTGCGCGAGCAGCGAGTCCAGGGCGCGGGCGAGCGGACCCGCGCGCTCCCGGGTGGCGACCACGACCGTGGCGGACGGCGGTACGGAAGGCGGTACGGAAGGCGGTGCGGACGGCGCTGCGGTCGGCGACTCGGTCGGCGACTCGGGCGGCTCCCCGCGGGGCAGCTGCCGGGCGAGTCCGGCGAGCACCCGGGTGGGGTCCGCGCCCTCGGGCACCCGCCCGACCAGCGTGCCGACGGGCCGGCCCGCCCGTCTGACCAGAAGGAACACCGCGCCGGACGCGACCGGCGGGCTCCCCGGCCCGGGTCTGAGCACCGCGTCCCCGGCGCCATCGGCACCCCCGGCGTCCTCGCCGCCGAGATCCAGCTCGGCCACCTGCACCGACCCGAGGCCGAGGAACTCCGCGATCTCCCGCCGTGTCTCCGCTCGCGCACGCCCCGCACCGGCCATGCGCCCACCCCCCTAGTGGCTGCCACCGTCGGTGGTCGTCTCCGTCATGACCGGCGCAGCCGGCCCGCGCCCCTCAACGTCCGTGCCGCCAGCGACGCCAGCCGCGGCCGGTCGCGTACGAAACCGTGCGCGAGGCGGGCCGGTTCGCGGCCGAGCCAGTGCAGCGCGGCGCCCGCCCCCACGCGCGTCGCCGCCCCCTCGTACACGGGCATCTCACCGGTCTTGAGGGAGTCCTTGTACTCCGCCGGGCCCCGCCCCAGGTCGAGCAGGCCGATGCCCTCGGCGGCCGCGGCCTCGGCCATGCGCAGATGCAGCACCAGTCCCGGCGAGTACTTCGCGAAGTCCGGGTCGTACGCCGGGAACCAGCAGGCCAGGACCTTCGCCGAGCGCAGCCCGAAGTGAGCGGCGACCGGCCGGCCGCCGGCGTAGAGCACGGACAGCGTGCCGGTGCACTGCGGCGCCCGGGTCTCGGCGAGCCGGGTGACGAGCCGGGTGATCCACTCCTGTGCGAACCGGTCCCGGCGCCCCGTCCTGCGGTACTGCGCCGACTTCCACTCCATGAGCGTGCGCAGCGCGGCCGGAGCGCGCTCGTCGAACACGAAGCGGACGTCCCCGGCCTGGCGGCCCAGCCTGCGCTCCTTGGCGAGGGTGGTCTTCAGGAACTTCGGCGACCGGTCGCGCAGTACGTCCTCGTACGCCTCGTAGCCCTTCTCCACGTCGATGACGTAGGTGGTGTGCTCGTCGGCGGCGTGCGGCACGAACAGCCCCTGCTGCGCCTCCAGGTTGTCGAAGGCGAAGCTCGACAGGGAGCAGGCCCGCAGCAGTTCGCGGAGGTTCGGGGTGAGGTCCTGGCGCAGTACCGCGCCCTGGCAGTCCGACACCCCGAGTCCGATCGCCCGGCCCTGGCCCAGTGGTCCGCGCTCGTAGGGCAGGAAGCCGGCCGCCTCACCGCCGTCGTGGACCACCGCCACCCGCGCCCGCGGCCGTACCCGGCCCACGACGTCGGTGAACTCCGGTTCCATGAACGGGTTGCGCGGCGCCGTCGACCTGGCGCGCAGCTCGCGCCAGTGCGCCCGCTCGCCCTCGCCCAGTTCCTCCGGCCTGAGCACACGCACACGTCCGCTGTTCAACCCGACCCCCCGATCAAGTCCCCCCTGAACAACAGTGAAGGTACCCCGGGGGCCGCCCGGCGGGTAGGTAGCGGACCATCTTGTTGCCAACCGGTGCACAGGCCTTTAACCGGCCTTAGACGATGATGTGCCAGGTTTCGGACATGATCGGGCGCGCTCGTGCATCCTCGTGCGGGTTCGAACGCACTCGCTACGTCCTCGTTCGGAAGCGGTCGCGGGTGAGTCGGACGGGTGCGGTGTCCGTATTCTCTGATCATGGACCGCACCGCATATTCACTCGTCGCGACCGACCTGGACGGCACGCTGCTCCGCGGCGACGACACCGTCTCCGACCGGTCGCTGGCCGCGCTGGAGCGGGTGGCCGGGGCCGGTGCGCGGCATCTGGTGGTGACGGGACGGCCGGCCCCCCGGGTGCGGTCCCTGCTCGACCGCCTCGGCGCCACGGGGCTCGCGGTGTGCGGGCAGGGCGCGCAGGTGTACGACGCCGGCGCGCACCGCATGCTGTGGTCGGTCACCCTGGACCGGGAGCTGGCCGAGACCGCGCTCGGCAAGATCGAGGCCGAGGTGGGCCAGGTGCACGCCGCGGTCGACCAGGACGGCGTGGACGGGCTGACGCTCATCGAGCCGGGGTACCTGATGCCCCACCCGACACTGCCCGCGGTGCGCGTCGAGCGGCGCGACGAGCTGTGGGCCACGCCGATCAGCAAGGTGCTGCTGCGCCACCCCGAGCTGACCGACGACGAGTTGGCGGCGACGGCGCGCGCGGTGGTCGGTTCCCTCGCGACGGTCACGATGTCCGGGCCCGGAACCGTGGAACTCCAGCCCTGCGGCATCACCAAGGCGACCGGACTGGCACTGGCCGCCGAGCACCTGGGCCTGGGGCGGCGGCGGACGATCGCCTTCGGGGACATGCCCAACGACATCCCCATGTTCCACTGGGCGGCCCACGGCGTCGCCATGGCCGGCGCCCACCCCGAACTCAAGGCGGTGGCCGACGAGGTCACCCTCACGAACGAGGACGACGGCGTGGCCGTCGTCCTCGAGCGGATCTTCGCTACCTCTTAGTACGGCTCAGTACGCGCTGAAGACGTTGTCCATCGAGCCGTAGCGGTCGGCCGCGTAGTTGCAGGCCGCGGTGATGTTGGCGACCGGGTCGTACGGGTCCCAGGAGGTGCCCTCCACGTGGTACGCCTGGAAGGTCGGGTCGATCACCTGGAGCAGGCCCTTGGACGGGGTGCCGTTGACGGCGTTGATGTCCCAGTTGTTGATCGCGAGCGGGTTGCCGGACGACTCCCGCATGATGTTGCGGTGAATGCCGTCGTACGACCCGGGGATGCCGTGCTGCGCCATGATGTCGAGCGACTCCCGGATCCAGCCGTCCAGGTTGTCCGGGTACGTGGTCGCCGCCGCCGTGGTGGCGGTGGTGGCGGCCGGGGTGGCCGCGGAGGCCGTGGTGGCGCCGATGAGCGGCAGCGCGAGCACCGCGGCACCGGTGCCGGCCACGGCGAGCTTGCGGGCGAGGCGGCTGGTGCGGGCGTGACGGTTCTGACCGTTGACAGACATGTTTCCCTCTCCTTACGCCTACGAGGTGAGCTGTCGGGTTCGGGCGGGGAGGTGCCCGGCCGTGCCCTGACGGGTACGGCTTCACCCCGAGCCGCTCCGGTGGTGACCGGTGCGGCGACTTACCTGGGTCCCCCGCTCCTGCCTGCGAGTTTGTTGGGTGGATGACTGTGCGTCCGGGCGGTGGCAGGATTCGGCGTCCGCCCGACAGGCCGGGAACGTATGCGAGAGCACATGTCCGGAACAAGTGCAGGAATCACCCAACATGCCTGTTGACCTTGGTCTGAGGTGTTTGGGGCTCTTGATCCTTTGCTGTTGCCAAGCCCCAACTGGCTTGCGGCGCAAAGGGAGGGCACAGATTGCGGCGGGGTTGCCTGAGGGCGGTTCGGAGTGAGCCAACTCACGGGCCTCAACAAGCGCGGCAAAACGGGCATTAGTCTCAAGTGCTCTTCAACCGACCTCCGGTGGGGAGGGCTTCGGGTGTCGGATGGGACGGGGAGGGAAGCGGGGTGAGGGGAGAGGTGGAGGACGGGGGTGCAGGGGGAGTGGAGTGGGGGCGGAGTCGCGTAGCGCGTCTGCCGGGCCGGCGCGTGTCGGGCGGGTGACGTTCTCGAAGTGCGGGCCGTTGGGAGGAGTGATGGGATCTTGGGTGGCGGCTTCCGGCCCGCTCGCGCTCCGGGGCACATTCCCTCTGGCGATATCAATCAAAATCTGCTCATATCACCTGATCAAAAACATACCGTTCATGATCCGATACCGACCGGCCTGTAACGGTGGGCGCTAGCGGTGATCGAAACGTGACCGGATACGCTGACTTGAGTGGTGGCAGCGACCTATCGACAAACCAGGTAATCGCCAGTAGACACCAGCAGACAGGAGACCCCTCGTGACCGTCGTCGGGCCGTTCGGGCTGAGCGTGCGGGACCAGGTTCTGGAAGCCGATGTCCAGGCCGGATTGGTTGCTGTCGAGGAAGGGTTGCTTGAGGCAACCAAAAGCGAGGTGCCGTTCATCACGGAGGCCGCCCAGCACCTGGTGCGGGCCGGCGGCAAACGGTTCCGACCGCTGCTGGTGATGCTCTCCGCCCAGTTCGGCGACCGCTACGCCCCCGGGATCGTCCCCTCGGCCGTGGTCGTGGAGCTGACCCACCTCGCCACGCTGTACCACGACGACGTGATGGACGAGGCCGCCGTGCGGCGCGGGGTGCCCAGCGCGAACACCCGCTGGGACAACTCGGTCGCGGTCCTCACCGGCGACTTCCTGTTCGCCCGCGCCTCGCAGATCCTCGCCGACCTCGGACCCGAGGCGGTGCGGGTCCAGGCCCTCGCGTTCGAGCGGCTGGTCACCGGTCAGATCCTGGAGACGGCCGGCCCGCAGGACGGCCGGGACCCGGTCGACCACTACCTGGACGTGCTGGGCGGCAAGACGGGCTCGCTGGTGGCCGTCTCCTGCCGTTTCGGCGCGATGATGTCCGGCGCCGACGAGACGGTGGTGGACGTACTGACCCAGTACGGCGAGCGGCTCGGCGTCGCCTTCCAGCTCGCGGACGACGTCCTGGACATCGCCTCCGACTCCCACGAGTCGGGCAAGACGCCCGGCACCGACCTGCGTGAAGGCATCCCCACCCTGCCGGTGCTGCGGCTGCGCGAGCGCGCCGCCCGGCTGGGGCTCGCCGAGGACGTCGCGCTGTGCGAGCTGCTCGACTCCGACCTGAGCGACGACGCGCGGCACGCCGAGGCGCTGCGCCTGCTGCGCGCCCACCCCGCACTGGAGCAGGCGCGACGGGACACCGTCCGGTACGCCAAGGACGCCCGGGCGGCGCTGGCCCCGCTGCGGGAGTGCGACGCGAAGGCCGCGCTGGTGGAGCTGTGCGACGCGGTGGTCCACCGGGCCGGCTGAGCGCCCCGCCCGCCGGATGGTGTGCCCCACCCCTACGGGCCGGGGGAGACCCCGCCCCCGCGTGTCATACCGCAGGAGTAGGCGGAGTTGAGCCCGCGGTCTGACGATTCCGCTCCGGTGATTTGGTCAGATGGACACCACGGAAAAACACCAATCCTCACCGATTCGGGTGAGAATGGCGGCGCACGGGTCACCAAGTGCGAGGTCGCGAGACAGCCGCCGCCGACGACGGAGGTAGGGCACACATGGCACCGATCGATTCCGACGACAACACGACCGCCGGGGCGGGCGAGGAACTGCGGGCCGGACGGCGCAAGGCCGCGCGGTACGTCGTCCCGGTCACGGTGATTGGAGTGGCGGCCGCGACGATCGGGCTCGTCCCCGCGCTCGCCGACTCCGGGGACCCCGACCTGCCGAAGGTCACGGCGGAGCAGCTCATCGAGAAGATCGCCAAGTCGGACGTCCAGCAGATGTCCGGCACGGTGCGGATCAGCACGGACCTGGGCCTGCCGGACCTCGGTGGGCTGGAGAGCGGCCTGATGTCCGGAATGTCCGGAGGTCCTGGCTCGGGCGGCGGCGACGAGGGCTCCGCCGCCGACCCTTCGGCCAAGCTCACCGAGCTGGTGTCCGGCACCCACACCCTGCGGGTCGCGGCCGACGGTCCCGACCGGCAGAAGGTCTCCCTGCTGGAGAACGCCGCGGAGTACAGCCTGATCCACGACGGCAAGGACGTCTGGGGCTACGACAGCAAGTCCAACGAGGTCTACCACTCCACCGCCCCCGACGGCGCCGAGCGGCCGGAGAAGGACGTGCCGGCCACCCCGAAGGACTTCGCCGACCAGGCGCTCAAGGCGATCGACGACACCACGTCCGTGACCGTGGACGGCACCGCGCAGGTGGCCGGCCGGGACGCGTACAAGCTGGTCGTCAAGCCCAAGCAGGACGGTTCCACGGTCGGTGCGATCACCGTGGCCGTGGACGCCGAGACCGGCACGCCGCTGAAGTTCACGCTGACCCCGGCGAGCGGCGGCGCCGCCGTCGTCGACGCGGGCTTCACCAAGGTCAGCTTCGCGAAGCCGGACGCGTCGACGTTCGACTTCACGCCGCCCGAGGGAGCGAAGGTCACCGAGGGCGACGAGGCGGCCAAGGCCCCGGAGCACGGGCGCAAGGCCCCGGAGCGCGGAGGCAAGACCGAGGGCGACCTCGCCAAGGGGATGGACGGCCTCGAGGTCATCGGCGAGGGCTGGAACTCGATCGCCACCTTCGACACCGGCGGCCAGGGTCTGCCCACGGCCTCCGCGGGCGGCGACCTCGGCGACCTCGGCGGCTTCCTCGGCTCCTTCGGCGACCAGGTCAAGGGCGACTTCGGCTCGGGCACGGTCTTCAAGACCCGCCTGGTCAACGCCCTGATCACGGACGACGGCAAGGTCTACGCCGGCGCGGTCACCAAGGACGCCCTGGTGAAGGCGGCCGACGCCGCGAAGTAGGCCGTACACCGGCCCGTACGGCGACCGCGTACGGCGACCGCGTACGGCGACGAGGACGAAGAGAGGGAGCCGATGGCCGAAGCGTCCGCCACGGAGCGGGAGCGCCCGGACCAGGAGAGCGCGGATGACGCCGTCATCGCCACCCGCGCCCTCACCAAGCGCTACCGCGGCGGACAACTCGCCGTCGACGGTCTGGACCTGACCGTCCCGGCGGGCAGCGTCTTCGGCTTCCTCGGCCCCAACGGCTCCGGCAAGACCACCACCATCCGCATGCTGATGGGCCTGATCGAGCCCACCTCGGGCAGCGCCCGGGTCCTCGGCCGGCCCATGCCGCGCGCGGCCCGCACCGTACTGCCCAGGGTCGGCGCCCTCATCGAGGGCCCGGCCCTGTACGGCTTCCTCTCCGGCCGCGACAACCTGCTCCGCTACGACGCCGCCGACCCCACCGCCGACCCGCGCACCCGGCGCGAGCGCGTCGGGACGGCGCTGGACCGGGTGGGCCTCGCGGCCGCCGCCGGCAAGAAGGCGAAGGCGTACTCGCTCGGCATGAAGCAGCGCCTCGGCCTCGCCGCGGCGCTGCTCCAGCCGCGCGGCCTGCTCGTCCTGGACGAGCCGACCAACGGGCTCGACCCGCAGGGCATGCGCGAGATCCGCGCCCTCGTACGCGAACTGGCCTCCGACGGCACCACCGTCTTCCTCTCCTCCCACCTGCTGGACGAGATCGAGCAGGTGTGCACCCACGCCGCCGTGATGGCACAGGGGCGGCTGATCACCCAGGGCGCGGTGGCCGACCTGGCGGCCGGGGCGCGTGGCCGGCTGGTGGTGACGACGCCGGACACGGGCGAGGCCGCCCGGGTGCTCAAGGAGCAGGGCGCCGGGGACGTGGTCGTCGCCGAGGACCGGGTGACGGCGGAACCACCGGACCGCGACCTCGCCGAGGTGAACGCCGCCCTGGTCGCGGCCCGCGTCCGGGTCCGCGGCTTCGTGTCGGAACGGGCCTCCCTGGAGGACGCGTTCGTGGCACTGACCGGGGAGGGCTTCGATGTCGCGGGCTGAGGCGGCCCAGGAGCCGATGCCGGGGGCCGGAGCGTCGACCCCGGTGATGGCCGCCGGCGCTCCGCGGGCCCCGAGCCCGCTGTGGCCCTTCGGGCTCCTGCGCAGTGAACTGCTGACCACCTTCCGGCGCTGGCGCACCCTCGCCCTGCTGGGCGTACTCGCCGCCGTGCCGATCCTGGTGGGCATCGCCGTGAAGATCGAGACGAGCGACGGGTCCTCGGTCGGCGGCGGGGGAGGCGGTGGCGGCGCGGGACCGGCGTTCATCTCGCAGGTCAGCAACAACGGGCTGTTCCTCGTCTTCACCGCGCTCGCCGCGACCCTCCCGTTCTTCCTGCCGATGGCCATCGGCGTCGTCGCGGGCGACTCGATCGCGGGCGAGTCGAGCGCGGGCACCCTCCGCTACCTGCTGGTCGCCCCGGCCGGCCGCTCCCGGCTGCTGCTGACCAAGTACGCGACGGTGATCGCCTTCTGCCTCGCCGCCACCCTGGTGGTCGCGGTCTCGGCGCTCGCGGTCGGCGCGCTGCTGTTCCCGGTCGGCGACCTGATCACCATCTCCGGCACCCGGATCAGCTACACCGAGGGGCTGGGACGGGCGCTGCTGATCGCCCTGGTCGTGGCCGCCTCACTCGTCGGCGTGGCGGCCCTCGGCCTGTTCGTCTCCACCCTGACGGGCAGCGGCATCGCGGCGATGGCGACCACGGTCGGGCTGCTGATCACCATCCAGATCCTCGACCAGATCCCCCAGCTCGACGCCCTCCAGCCGTACTTCTTCTCGCACTACTGGCTGTCCTTCGCCGACGTGATGCGCGAACCGGTCTACTGGGACGACCTGGTGAAGAACCTCGGCCTCCAGGCCCTCTACGCGGCGGTCTTCGGGTCGGCCGCCTGGGCCCGGTTCACGACGAAGGACATCACCTCGTAGCCGTGGCCCGCGCGGGCCGCCGCTGTGCTCAGCGCACCCGCCGGGTGAGGCGGGCCAGGGAGTCGGTCCCCCTCGGCGGGCCGGCATCGATCTCGCCCAGGCGCCAGGCGGTGACCCACGGGACGCGGTGGACGTCCACGGTCGATTCGAGCAGCCTCACGCGCTGGGCGAGCGGCCGGGGGAGCCGCCCGGGCGCGTCCGCGACAAGGACGACGGAGTCGAGGTCGAGTCCCGCCGGGGCCCGTCCGCGCCGGAAGTCCTCCACGGCCCGGGCGAGGGCCACCAGTCCGGCCGCGTGCGTACGGGCCACCAGCAGGACCGACGGCGGGTCCGCCGGGCCGGGCCAGCGGCGCCCGCAGTCCTGCCCGCCGTACACCGCGGCGAGCGTCGAGACCCCCGCGCCGCCGTGCGTGCCGACCCAGGAGAAGTGCCGTGCGCGTGAGGCGGCCGGCTCCGGGGCGGGCGGTTCCGGTGCGGGTGACTCCGGGGCTGCTGGCGGCTCCGGCACGGTCACCGGTCCGCGGATCCATATCTCCGGTCCCTGTCGCATGCCTGACCGCCTGCCCGTTCGCCTCCCGCGTCACTCGCCCGCGTCCCGCGCCCCGCCTCCCACAACCCCCGCGCGCCCGCCTGGTACCGACCCGCCGACACCGGCGTGACCTCCTGGAACGAGCCTGTGACACCCCGGTGACGTGAGAATCGCGAGCGAGCGGAGAGACTCGACTGTAGGTGCACGACAGGCATGACAGGCTCTGGACGGCAGGGAACAGAAACCGCCGACGGAAGCCGCCGATGAGTGGGGGAACGATGTCTCGACTCGGCCGCGACAAGCAGCGGGACCACGAGCGCGCCGAGCGCTCGCCCGACCTTGCGGCGACGCCGATCGACGTCCGCGTGCCGGAGGGCGACTCCGGCGCACGCAGTGCTTCGGTCGACGGTTCACTGGTCGTCGCGGCCCCGGGCGAGGAGATCCAGAACGCCGTTCTGAACCGCCTCCACCACCTCGCCCTGGCGATCGGCCACCCCGTCCTCGCCACGATCCACGACCGGCGCATCGGCTACTCCGTCCCCCTCCGGGTCGACCCGGACGGCTCCAGCCACCTCGCCGCGGAACCGGTGCCGACGGCGCCCGAGGAGGCACCGGAAGAGGCACCGGAAGAGGCACTGGAGGAGGCACCGGACAAGGCACCGGAAGAGGCATCCGTATGGCAGGACCGGGCCACGCACGTCCTGCGCTCGGTGGAACCCGTGCGGGACAGTTCCCCGACGTTCCCGTTGCCCGCGGTGCCCGAGACGCGACGGGCCGCCCGGGAGGGTGACTCCGCGCCGACGTTCACCCTGCGCGCCCTGCCGGAACCGGCCGAGGGGACGACGCCCGGGGGTACGGCACCCGGCACGGTGGCGCCGCCGACGGGCGCGTTCGGGCCGCCGCCCGTCATGGACGGTGCCGCCACGACCGGCGCCCCGGAAGACGCGGAGCCGCGGCCCGTGCCCGGACCGTTCACCGCACCCAAGCCGACCGCCGCACCGCCTGAGCCGACCGCCGCACCACCGGGGCCGGCCACCGCACCGGAACCGCTCACCGCACCGGAACCGGTCTCCGCACCGGAGCCGACCGTCGCACCGGAGCCGGTCTCCGCCCCCGAGCCGCCTGCCGCACCGGAACCGGTCCCCGCCCCCAAGCCGGTCCCCGCCCCCAAGCCGGTCCCCGCCCGCAAGCGGGAGGCCGCCACCAAGCGTCAAGCCGCCCCCGCCTCGGACCTCGTCCGGGACCTCGACCCCGACCCCAAGCCCACCCCCGCCCGCGGCTTCGACGCCGTGGCCGAGGCCGTGCTCGGCGACGAACCGATCACCGCCCCCGGTGACGCCACCGTCCCCGCGCTCCTCGCGGAGCCGACGGCCCGGATCAACGAGGCCGTCAAGGAGGGACGTACGGAGGCCGCGGCGCGGCTGGCGGAGCAGACGGTGACGGACGCCTCGCAGACGCTGGGGCCGGAGCACCCCGAGGTACTCCGGCTCCGCGAACTCACCGCGTACATCGCCTACCTGTCGGGCGACCCGGGTCGTGCCTTCCACCTCTCCCTGGACCTGTCCCGGATACATCGGCGCACGGGCGACGCCGAGGCCGCGTACGGCAACGTGCAGAGCGCGGCGACCGCCTGGCGTGCCGTACGCGACCCCGCCCGGGGCCTGGAGCTGGGGCGCGACCTGGTCGGCCTGTGGGACGAACTCGCCACCGAGGACGGCCCGGCCGCCGAGGACGCCGAGCAACTGGAGTCCGCCCGCGCCCGCATGGACCGCCTCGCCGAACGCGTCCGCGCCCAGGCAGGCTGACCGGACACGGCGCACGCGCGGACGGCGCACGCGGCGCGGACGGCGCACGCGGGGGCACCGGCCGCGGAGGCGCCCGCCCCTACTGGGACAGTTCCCACACGGCGTACGCGATCGCGTCGCTGTTGCGGTCCAGGGCCGTGTCGTCGATGTTGGCGGTGGTGTCGCAGGACGAGTGGTAGCAGCGGTCGAACGGCTGGCCCACGGTGCCGCCCCACTTGGCCGCCTGTGCGGACGTCTTGCGGTAGTCGGCGCCGCTGAAGAGGCCGCCCACGGGGACGCCCGCGTTCTTGAAGGGCGCGTGGTCGGAGCGGCCGTCCCCCTCGGTCTCGATCTCGGTGGAGATGCCGAGACCGGCGAAGTAGTCCTTGAAGGTCTTCTCGATCGTGGGATCGTCGTCGTAGACGAAGTAGCCGGGGTTGGGTGAGCCGATCATGTCGAAGTTCAGGTAGCCGCTGATCTTCGCGCGGTCGGCGGAGCCGAGACTGCTGACGTAGTGGCGGGAGCCGACGAGGCCCAGCTCCTCCGCGCCCCACCAGGCGAAACGCAGGTGCTTGGCGGGCTGGTAGCCGGAGCGGGCCACGGCGAGCGCGGTCTCCAGGACCGCCGAGGAGCCCGAGCCGTTGTCGTTGATGCCGGGGCCGGAGGTGACGCTGTCCAGATGTGACCCGGCCATGACAACCTCATTCGCGTCGCCGCCGGGCCAGTCCGCTATCAGGTTGTAGCCGGTGCGGCCGGAGGCGGTGAACTGCTGGACGCGGGTGGTGAACCCGGCCGCGTCGAGCTTGGCCTTCACGTAGTCGAGCGAGGCCTGGTAGCCCGCACGGCCGTGCGCGCGGTTGCCGCCGTTCGCCGTGGCGATCGACTGCAACTTCGTCAGGTGGGCCTTGACGTTGGCTATCGGTATGTCGGGCGCCGCGACGACGGCCGCGGGAGCGGAGGCGGGCGCGGTACGCGCGGACGCAGACGCAGACGCAGACGCAGACGCAGGCGCGGACGCGGATGCCACGCCGGCGGCGGAACCGCCGGTCACCAGTGTGGCGACGGCGACGGCACCGGCCGTCAGCGCACGCCCGGAAAGGGGGAGCTTCATGTGGGGGGCTCCGGATTCCTAGGGAGTCCCTGGGGAGGGACTCCGCAGTGAATGGGGTGCCTGGATGGTGTGGCCGGGACTGACCCTGCGTCAAGACCGCTATTCGGCCACGGCATCGCGCATACCGGAACCCCCCTGGTCGCGGCTAGTGGACGCAGAACTCGTTCCCTTCGGGGTCCGCCATTACCACCCACTCCCCGCCCGGCTCCTTCACCTGCCGCAGTACGCTCGCTCCCAGCCCCTGAAGCCGGGCGACCTCCTGCTCGCGCTGCCCGTCCCGCGCGTGCACGTCGAGGTGGACCCGGTTCTTGACGGTCTTGGCCTCCGGTACACGCTGGAAGAGCAGCCGCCGGCCCAGTCCGGTGCCGCTCTCCTCCTGGAACGGGTCGTCGGGGTGCCGCACGGCGGCCAGGTCCCGCCAGGCGCGGCGGCCGTGGGACTCGACGGTCAGCTCGGCCGGCGCCGCCCCGAAGCCCAGCAGTTTCTCGATGAGCGCGCTGTTGTCCTCCACCTCGTAGTGGAGGGCGGCGGCCCAGAAGTCCGCCTGCGCGTGCGGGGCGGCCGCATCGATGACGATCTTGAAGTGCAGGGGAGCGGGCCCTGAGGTCGGTGTCATGAAGCCAGTCATATGGGATGCACGAGCGGACGGGCAACGGAATCGCCGGAACCGACCCCGGGCGCCCGGGGCGCCCGGGGCGGGCGGGCGAGGAGGGGCGTGGGAGGGGCGTGGGAGCGGCGTGGGAGGGGCTACGGCTTGGGACGCGCCGTGGCATCGAGGTGCCCGGGCGCGGCGGAATCGGACGCCGGCGTCCCGGAGGCCACGACCCCCGTCCCCGGCTCCCGCACGGCGGCGCTTCCCTTGGCCGGCGGTACGCCCGCGCCCGCCCGGTCCAGCTGCTCCCTGAGCGCGCGGGCGGTCCGGTGGGCGGTACGCAGCGCGTCCCAGGTGAGCAGCGTGAGTGCCAGCCACACCAGCGCGAACCCGGCCCAGCGCTCGGGCGGCATGGCCTCGCCGAAGTAGAGGACGCCGAGCACGAACTGGAAGACCGGCGCCAGGTACTGCAGCAGCCCCAGCGTGGACAGCGGTACGCGGATCGCCGACGCGCCGAAGCAGACCAGCGGGATCGCGGTGACCACGCCGGTCGCGGCGAGCAGGGCCGAGTGACCGAGGCCCTCCGTGGTGAAGGTCGACTCGCCCTGAGAGCCCAGCCACAGCAGATAGCCGAGCGCCGGCAGGAACTGGATCGCCGTCTCGGCGGTCAGCGACTCGACGCCGCCGAGGTTGACCTTCTTCTTCACCAGGCCGTACGTGGCGAAGGAGAAGGCGAGGCAGAGCGAGATCCACGGCGGCTGGCCGTAGCCGATGGTGAGGACGAGCACGGCCGCGAAGCCGGTCCCGACCGCCGCCCACTGCGCGGCGCGCAGGCGCTCCTTGAGCAGCAGCACGCCCATCGCGATGGTGACCAGCGGGTTGATGAAGTACCCGAGCGAGGCCTCGACGACATGGCCGCTGTTCACGGCCCAGATGTAGACACCCCAGTTGACGGTGATGACCGCGGCGGCCACCGTGACCAGGGCGAGCCTGCGCGGCTGCCGCAGCAGCTCGCCGGCCCAGGCCCAGCGCCGTACGAAGAGCAGGGCGACGCCGACGAAGGCGAGGGACCACACCATCCGGTGGGCGAGGATCTCGCCGGCCCCGGCGGGCTTGAGGAGCGGCCAGAACAGCGGGACGAGGCCCCACATCCCGTACGCCGCGAAGCCGTTCAGCAGGCCTATGCGCTGCTCACTCCTGGGCGACCCGGCCACGGGCACCTCCTTCTACGCACACGGCATGCCGGGGACGGGGAGGAGGCATGCCAGGACGAAGGTAGCGCCGCACCCGGCCGCCTGTCATGCCCGTATCGGAATACGGTCATGACAGGCGGCCGGGTGCCGTGCGGCCGGTGCGGCGGTCAGCCCTTGAGCGCGACGGCGACGGCCTCGGCGAGCGGCGTGGTCGGGCGGCCGGTCAGCCGGGACAGGTCACCGGTGGAGACGACCAGCTCGCCCTTCCCGATGGAGGCGTCCACGCCCGCGAAGACGTCCGCCAGTGGTCCGGGCACCCCGGCGCCGGTCAGGATGCCGGTGTAGGCCTCGAGGGAGACGGGGTTGTAGGCGATCTCCTTGCCGGTCTGCCGGCTCAGCTCGGCGGCGTACTCGGCGAAGCTCCACGCCTCGTCGCCGCCCAGCTCGTACGCCGTGTTCTCGTGGCCCTCGCCGGTCAGTACGGCGACGGCAGCGGCCGCGTAGTCGGCGCGTGAGGCGGAGGAGACCCGGCCCTCGCCGGCCGCCTGCACGACGGCGCCGTGCTCCAGGACCGGGGCGAGCTGCTCGGTGTAGTTCTCGTGGTACCAGCCGTTGCGGAGCAGCGAGTACGGCACGCCCGAGCCGACCAGCACCTCCTCGGTGGCGCGGTGGTCGTCGGCGAGCGCCGCCTTGAGGCTTTCGGGGGCGCTGGTGTAGGCGAGCAGGGCGACGCCGGCCTTCTTCGCCGCCTCGATCACGATCGTGTGCTGCCGGACGCGGTCCTTGTCGAACTCGTTGCCGGAGATCAGCAGCACCCGGTCGCCGGCCGCGAACAGGTCGTCGAAGGTCTCGGGGGAGTTGTAGTCGGCGACCGCGAGCCGTACGCCGAGGTCGGCGAGGTCGGCGGCCCTGGCGCGGTCCCGGACGACCGCGGTGACCTGGTCGGCCGGCACCTTCTCCAGCAGTTGCCGTACGACGTGGCGGCCGAGGTGCCCGGTGGCTCCGGTGACGACGATGCTCATGGCTTTCAGTGCTCCTTGCGGGGGGTGCGTTTCTGCGTTTCCACTAACCCTATGAGCTGCGCTATCTGAACGAAAGTGCCAACTTTGAAGTAAGTTACGCACCTGAAAGTAAGTGAAGACCGCGGCAGACCGCCGTATGTACGCAGACCGCCTTATGCACAGAGGCAGAGGCCCGGACGTCCCCGTCCGGGCCTCTCGCATGCGGTGCACCGGTCGTCGGTGTCAGCCGACGACCGTCCAGGTGTCGTTGCCGGCGAGCAGCGCGGCGAGGTCGCCCTTGCCGTTCTGTTCGACGGCGGTGTCGAGCTGCTCCGACATGAGCGTGTCGTAGACCGGCCGGTCGACCGAGCGCAGGACACCGATGGGCGTGTGGTGGAGGGTGTCGGGGTCGGCGAGGCGGGACAGCGCGAAGGCGGTGGTCGCGGACTTCGCGTGGGCGTCGTGGACCAGGATGTCCGCCTCGTTGTCCGCGGTGACGGTGACGACCTCCAGGTCACCGGTCCGCGGATCCCGTACGACGCCCTTGGAGCCGTCGGTGCCGAAGCGGATCGGCTGCCCGTGCTCCAGGCGGATCACCGCCTCCTCGGCCTGCTGCCTGTCCTTGAGGACCTCGAAGGCGCCGTCGTTGAAGATGTTGCAGTTCTGGTAGATCTCGATCAGCGCCGTGCCCGGGTGCTCGGCGGCCTGGCGCAGCACCTCGGTGAGGTGCTTGCGGTCCGAGTCGACGGTGCGGGCGACGAAGGACGCCTCCGCGCCGAGGGCGAGCGAGACCGGGTTGAAGGGCGCGTCCAGCGAACCCATCGGCGTCGACTTGGTGATCTTCCCGACCTCGGAGGTCGGGGAGTACTGGCCCTTGGTCAGACCGTAGATCCGGTTGTTGAACAGCAGGATCTTGAGGTTGACGTTGCGGCGCAGTGCGTGGATGAGGTGGTTCCCGCCGATGGACAGGGCGTCGCCGTCGCCGGTGACGACCCAGACGGACAGGTCCCGGCGGGAGGAGGCGAGGCCGGTGGCGATGGCGGGGGCACGGCCGTGGATCGAGTGCATCCCGTAGGTGTTCATGTAGTACGGGAAGCGGGAGGAACAGCCGATGCCGGAGACGAAGACGATGTTCTCCTTCGCCAGACCGAGCTGGGGCATGAAGCCCTGCACGGCGGCAAGGACGGCGTAGTCGCCGCAGCCGGGGCACCAGCGCACTTCCTGATCGGACTTGAAGTCCTTCATGGACTGCTTGCCCTCGGCCCTGGGGACGAGCTGGAGCAGTGCGTTGCCGTCAGCCATCGATGGCCTCCTTCAGGACCGTGGCGAGCTGTTCCGCCTTGAACGGCATGCCGTTGACCTGGTTGTACGACGCCGCGTCGACCAGGTACTTCGCCCGGATCAGGGTGGCGAGCTGCCCGAGGTTCATCTCGGGGATCACCACCTTGTCGTAACTCTTCAGCACCGCGCCGAGATTGGGCGGGAAGGGGTTGAGATGACGCAGGTGGGCCTGCGCGATCCGGCCGCCCTCCTTGCGGATCCGGCGCACGGCCGCGGTGATGGGGCCGTACGTCGAGCCCCAGCCCAGCACCAGCGCCTTCGCGCCGTCCGGGTCGTCGACCTCCAGGTCGGGGACGTCGATGCCGTCGATCTTGGCCTGGCGGGTGCGGACCATGAAGTCGTGGTTGGCCGGGTCGTAGGAGATGTTCCCGGTGCCGTCCTGCTTCTCGATGCCGCCGATGCGGTGCTCAAGGCCCGGCGTGCCCGGCACCGCCCAGGGGCGGGCGAGGGTGTGCGGGTCGCGCTTGTACGGCCAGAAGACCTCGGTGCCGTCGTCCAGCGTGTGGTTGGGGCCCTGTGCGAACCGCACCGCGAGATCCGGCAGCTCGTCCACCTCGGGGATCCGCCAGGGCTCCGAGCCGTTGGCCAGATAGCCGTCGGACAGGAGGAAGACCGGGGTGCGGTAGGTGAGCGCGATCCGTGCCGCCTCCAGGGCGGCGTCGAAGCAGTCCGCAGGGGTGCGCGGGGCGACCACCGGCACCGGTGCCTCGCCGTTGCGCCCGTACATCGCCTGCAGCAGGTCGGCCTGCTCCGTCTTGGTCGGCAGACCGGTGGAGGGACCGCCGCGCTGGATGTCCACGACCAGCAGCGGCAGCTCCAGGGAGACCGCCAGGCCGATCGTCTCGCTCTTGAGCGCCACACCGGGGCCCGAAGTCGTCGTCACCGCGAGCGAACCGCCGAAGGCCGCGCCCAGCGCCGCGCCGATCCCGGCGATCTCGTCCTCGGCCTGGAAGGTCCGCACTCCGAAGTTCTTGTGCCGGCTCAGCTCGTGCAGGATGTCCGAGGCCGGGGTGATCGGGTACGAGCCCAGGAAGAGCGGCAGGTCCGCCTGCCGGGACGAGGCGATCAGGCCGTAGGCCAGCGCCAGGTTCCCCGAGATGTTGCGGTAGGTGCCGGGCGGGAACGCCGTCGCCGCCGGTGCCACCTCGTAGGAGACCGCGAAGTCCTCCGTCGTCTCACCGAAGTTCCAGCCCGCGCGGTAGGCGGCGATGTTGGCCGCGGCGATGTCGGGCTTCTTCGCGAACTTCGACTTCAGGAACTTCTCCGTGCCCTCCGTGGGCCGGTGGTACATCCAGCTCAGCAGCCCGAGCGCGAACATGTTCTTGCTGCGCTCGGCCTCCTTGCGGCTGAGGTCGAACTCCTTGAGGGCCTCGACGGTCAGCGTGGTCAGCGGCACCGGATGCAGGTGGTACCCGTCGAGGGAGCCGTCCTCCAGCGGAGACGTGTCGTAGCCGACCTTCTGCATCGCCCGCTTGGTGAACTCGTCCGTGTTGACGATGATCTCCGCGCCGCGCGGCAGGTCGCCGACGTTCGCCTTCAGCGCGGCCGGGTTCATCGCGACCAGCACGTTGGGGGCGTCGCCCGGCGTGAGGATGTCGTGGTCGGCGAAGTGCAGCTGGAACGACGAGACGCCCGGCAGGGTGCCGGCGGGTGCCCGGATCTCGGCCGGGAAGTTCGGCAGAGTCGACAGGTCGTTGCCGAACGACGCCGTCTCCGAGGTGAAACGGTCCCCGGTGAGCTGCATCCCGTCGCCCGAGTCCCCCGCGAACCGGATGATCACCCGGTCCAGCCGGCGGACGTCCTTCGCCCCGACCGGTTTGCGCTGCGCTCCCACGACGGTCTCGTCGGTTCCGTCGGCCTGCTCCGCTGGGCTGCTGACCTGGCTGGTCACTGAACTGGACCTCCCTCGGGACGGCTGTCCGGGGACTGGTCTCCCACCGACCGTCCCGGGATCAACCCTACGTCCGCACGCCATGACTTCCGGTGGACATTCGCATGATGGATATGACTTCGAGACGGCCCGCAGCCCTGGTATTCCAAGGGTTTTCCGCCTCCCGGCACTGGTGGGGACGCCGCCTGCCCGCGCTTCGGTTTCTCATTCGTCCGGATGAGTACCCGACCCGCCGAGCCGGCCAACCGCTTCCGGTACGTGAGCCACTCGTGTCAGGAATTGAGATAGGTGAGTACGGCGAGCACCCGCCGGTGATCACCGTCGCTCGGGGACAGGCCCAGCTTCATGAAGATGTTGCTGACGTGCTTCTCCACGGCACCGTCGCTCACGACCAGCTGCCGGGCGATCGCCGAGTTCGTCCGGCCCTCGGCCATCAGCCCCAGCACCTCGCGCTCCCGCGGGGTGAGCCCCGCCAGCACGTCCTGCTTGCGGCTGCGCCCGAGGAGCTGCGCGACCACCTCCGGGTCCAGCGCCGTACCCCCCTGCGCCACCCGGACCACCGCGTCCACGAACTCCCGCACCTCGGCCACCCGGTCCTTGAGCAGATAACCGACGCCCCGGCTGGAACCGGCCAGCAGCTCCGTGGCGTAGCGCTCCTCCACGTACTGGGACAGCACCAGCACGCCGAGGCCGGGGTGCGCCTTGCGCAGCCGCACCGACGCGCGCACCCCTTCGTCGGTGTGCGTCGGCGGCATCCGTACGTCCGCCACCACGACGTCCGGCAGCTCACCCTGCGCGTCCAGCTCGGTGATGGTCTTGATCAGTGCCTCACCGTCGCCGACACCGGCCACGACGTCGTGCCCGCGGTCGGTCAGCAACCGGGTCAGCCCCTCCCTGAGCAGCACTGAATCCTCGGCGATGACCACCCGCACCCTGTCCTCCACGATCCTCGGTCCCCCCACAGCCCCGTGCACCCCACGGCCCGCGCGGCCCACGCCGCGTCCACGAACCGTCCGTGCGACAGGTCCAGCATTCCAGCATCGGAGGCCGAACGCCCTCGGGCAATGGGATGAGAAGGGGAAGTCAGGAGTGTCAGTCCGGGTTCGGCCGCTCGGTGGCCGGTTTTCGCCCGCCCGCGCCCGCCGCCCGCCCGCACACGTCGCCCGCCCCCTGCGGGCGTGTGCCGGGGTCAGGCCGGTCTCTACCGGGCGACCGGCTCGGTCCGCCACGGCAGCTCCGCCGTGACCCGCGTCGGCCCTCCGGCCGGGGAGTCCACCACGAGGATGCCGTCCACCGCGTCGAGCCGCTCCGCCAGTCCGGCCAGCCCGGACCCGGCGGAGGCGTCCGCACCGCCCATGCCGTTGTCCACGACCTGGAGCATCAGCCGGTTCTCCACCCGCCACACCTCCACGGCGGCCGACGTGGCCCGCGCGTGCTTGCTTATGTTCTGGAGCAGCTCCGAGACGGTGAAGTAGGCGATGCCCTCGATCGCCGACGCCGGCCGCTGCGTCAGGTCCACCTCCACCCGCACCGGCACGGCGCAGCGCGAGGCGACCGCCGACAGCGCCGCGTCCAGACCGCGGTCGGTCAGGACCGCGGGGTGGATGCCCCGGGCCAGGTCCCGCAGTTCCTGCAGGGCCGTCTTCACCTCGCCGTGTGCCTCGTCGACCATGACGGCCGCGGCCCGGGGGTCTTCCCTCAGCTTCTCCTTGGCCAGGCCCAGATCCATGGCCAGGTTGACCAGGCGGGCCTGTGCCCCGTCGTGCAGGTCGCGCTCGATGCGCCGCAGGTCGGCCGCGGCCGTGTCGACCACGACCCCCCGGTCCGACTCCAGCTCCACGACGCGCGTCGCGAGCCGCGACGGTCCGAGCAGCCCGTGCACCATGACCCGGTCCACCATCGTCAGCGCCCGCACCAGCCACGGCGTCGCCAGCGTGAACAGCAGCCCGACCAGCGCGGTCACGGTGATCTCGAAGGGGTTGTCCAGATAGACCTGGTGCGTCTCGTCGCCGTACAGCTGGAGCCCGTCCTGGCCCGCGTACATCGGGAACACCCAGAACCACAGCGGATAGGTCAGCATCGACCAGCCGGTCGTCCAGACGGCCACCGAGACGACGAAGGAGAACACGGCCCACGGGAACTGCAGCAGCGCGTACAACAGGCTCCGCCAGGAGGTGCCGCTCTTGAGCACGGCCCCCATCCAGCCCATCGCGCCCTGCTTCTTCAACCGCAGCGGTTCCGGGTCGGACACCTGGAGCCCCAGCAGGGCGCGGGCCCGCATCCGCTCCATCGCCCCGAAGCCCCGGCACCCGGCGAGCGCCGCCGCCAGTACCGGCACACCCAGGAACGTCACCAGCAGGCCCGCTCCCAGCGACACCATCGTGACGGCGTACGTGAAGAGCAGGATGCCGACCGGCAGACCCACCAGGACATAGCCGAACTCTCGCCAGCTGCGTGCCTCGAACGGTGCCCGCAGCCCCGCCGGCAGCCGGTGGCGCCGCGCCCCGGTGTCCCCGGGGAAGCCGGGCCCGCTCCCGAGCCCGTAACCCTGTCCGTATTCCGTGGCCATCGGTGCCGTCCTTCTCCTCGTCCCAAGGCTGTGCTGTGGTAACTCCACCCTCCTCGAGGGCACCGTCCCGGCCAATGGAGCCCGTCGGCGTCTGGAGAGGGGGGTTTTCCCTACCCCGACACCCGGACACACCCTGACCCGCGGAGGAGCGCGGCGTGGTTCGGGGCTTCAGCCACTTCAGTACTTCGTGGCGGAGGTACGGGAGATGCCCGAGGACGCGTCGGCCTCCGTGCGGTCCCGCCACGGCAGCTCGGCCGTGATGGACGTCGGGCCGCCCTGCGGCGAGTCGACGACGAAGAGACCGTCGACGGCGGACAGCCGGTCGGCGAGGCCCTTCATCCCCGTACCGCCGTCGAGGCTCGCGCCCCCGTGGCCGTCGTCTCCCACCTGTATGAGCAGTCGGTCGGACGACCGCCACACCTCCACGGAGGCGGTTCTCGCCCCACTGTGCTTGCTGACGTTCTGGAGCAGCTCCGAGACGGTGAAGTAGGCGATGCCCTCGATGGCGGCCGCCGGGCGCTCCGTCAGGTCGACGGTCACCTTGACCGGCACGGTGCAGCGGGAGGCGACCGACGAGAGCGCCGCGTCCAGGCCGCGGTCGGTGAGGACGGCCGGATGGATGCCGCGGGCCAGGTCCCGCAACTCCTGGAGGGCCAGCTTCACCTCGCCGTGCGCCTCGTCGACCATGGCAGCCGCCGTGTCGGGGTCCTCCAGGAGCTTCTCCTTGGCCAGGCCCAGCCCCATGGCCAGGTTGACCAGGCGGGCCTGTGCCCCGTCGTGCAGGTCGCGCTCGATGCGCCGCAGGTCGGCCGCGGCCGTGTCGACCACGACCCCCCGGTCCGACTCCAGCTCGGCGATCCGCCGCTCCAGCTCGTCGGACGGCGACAGCAGTGCGCGCACCATCGCCCGGTCGGCGTTGGCCAGGACCCGCGCGATGAACGGCAGCACCGGCCACAGCACGAACAACGACGTCAGCGTGACGGCGAAGGTGAGAACGCCCCAGGGGAACCGGATGAAGTCGTACAGAACGGTGCGCCACCCCACCGGGTCCTTCAAGGACATCCACAACTGAGAGAAGAAGCCGTCATTCCCCCGCAACGGCAGCGGGCTCGGCTCGTCCACCCGCACCCCGAGCAGCGCCCGGGCACGCGCCCGCTCCAGCTTGCCCAACTGCCTGGCCCCCAGCAGGCCTGCCGCCAGCAGCGGGAACCCGATCACCGTGACCGTCAACCCGACGCCCACGGCCAGCATCGTCGCGACGTAGGTGAAGCCGATCAGCGCCGCCGGGAGATTCGCCAGCAGGTGGGCGATCTCCTTCCAGGTGTGCCGGTCGTAGGCGAACCGGGCCGGCGGCAGGTGGCCACCGGTCGCCCCACCGGCGAGCCCGGTGGGGGTCGAAGTCGAGACGTGTTCGGTCATACGAGCCAGCGTGCCGTGCGGCGAGGCAGCGCGCCATGAGGTGGACCGCCGGGATGCACTGAGGAAAACCCCACCCTCGCGTCTCAAGGTACGACGGGCTGCTTACCGTCTCTTTATCAGGCCCTAGACTCCCGTGCGTACAGATCGTCGAACAGCCGCGTTCACGACAGGGAGCGAGGAACGCACGTGCCGGAACCGACCGTCGGGCTCGCCGCGGACTATTTCCAGTCCTACTCGGTCGTCGGCCTGCTCGCCGTCGTGGGGGTGCTCTTCGTCGCCGTCGCCTTCGGTGCCGGGCGCCTGCTGCGGCCGGTGGTCCCGACGCCCGAGAAGCTGCTGACGTACGAGTGCGGCGTCGACCCCGTCGGCGAGGGCTGGGCCCACACCCAGGTCCGCTACTACGTGTACGCGTTCCTCTACGTCATCTTCGCGGTCGACTCGATCTTCCTCTTCCCCTGGGCGACGGTCTTCGCCGACCCTGGTTACGGCGCGACGACCCTCGTGGAGATGTTCATCTTCCTCGGCTTCCTCGCCGTGGGTCTGTTGTACGCATACAAGAAGGGCGTCCTGTCGTGGACGTGAACCCCGCCGATCCCGTACCCGTGGCGCTTCCCGAGCCCAAGCGGCTCGGCACCCTCGCACGCCTCGCCCCGGAGCCGATGAAGGTCGTCCTGAACTGGGGCCGCCGGTACTCCCTGTGGGTCTTCAACTTCGGCCTCGCCTGCTGCGCGATCGAGTTCATCGCCGCGTCGATGGCCCGCCACGACTTCATCCGGCTCGGCGTCATCCCGTTCGCGCCGGGCCCGCGCCAGGCCGACCTGATGGTCGTCTCGGGCACCGTGACCGACAAGATGGCGCCGGCCGTCAAGCGCCTGTACGAGCAGATGCCCGAGCCGAAGTACGTCATCTCCTTCGGCGCCTGCTCCAACTGCGGCGGCCCCTACTGGGACTCCTACTCCGTGACGAAGGGCGTCGACCAGATCATCCCCGTCGACGTCTACGTTCCCGGCTGCCCGCCGCGCCCCGAGGCGCTGCTCCAGGGGATCCTCAAGCTCCAGGAGAAGATCGCACGGGAGTCGCTGGGGGAGCGGTACGGCACCTCGCCCCGGCCGTCGACGGCCGCGCTGCAGAGCGGCCTGGTGCGACCGCCGGACACGGACACGGACACGGACGCGGGCACGGGAACGGACTCGGGGGAGGGCCGATGACCGCGGTCGGCTGGCTGCCCGCCGGCGTCGGGGAACTCTTCGGTACGGAGGCCACGGCCGAGGAGTCGTACGACGTCCTGACCGTGGACGTGCCGCCGGCGTCCTGGATCTCCGCCCTGGAGACCGCGCGCGACCGCCTGGGCTGCACGTACTTCGACTGGCTGAGCGCGGTCGACGAACCGGGCACCGGGTTCCGCGTCGCGGCCCATGTCGTGGCGCTGGGGCCGGTGCGCCGGCTGCTGCTGCGTACGACGGTCCCGCACGAGGCCCCGGTCCTGCCCACGGCCGTCGCGGTGTACGCGGGCGCGGCCTGGCACGAGCGCGAGACCCACGAGATGTTCGGTGTCGCCTTCGAGGACCACCCCGCGCTGGAGCACCTGCTCCTGCCGGAGGGCTTCGAGGGCCACCCGCTGCGCAAGGACTTCGTCCTCGCCGCCCGCGTCGCCAAGGCCTGGCCTGGCGCCAAGGAGCCCGGCGAGTCCGATCACGGCGGCCCCCGTCGCCGCCAGATGCTGCCGCCGGGCGTCCCCGACCCCAACGAGTGGGGTCCGCTGAAGGGCCAGCTGCCACCCGCTCCGGCCCGCCCGGCCCGCGGTGCGGGGCGTGCGGCCGGGGAGCGTCCGGCCCGCGTGGCGGGCGAACGCCCTGCCCGTCGCACCCGTACGGCCGCCGAGGGTTCCGTCGGTCAGGCGGCACCCGGCACCGAAACCCCGGCCGCTCCGCGCCGTTCCCGCACGGCCGCCGAGGGCTCGGCCGGCCAGGCATCCCAGGGCGGCCAGGAGTCCACGGCGGACCAGCCCACAGCCGCACCGGCGCCCCGGCGGTCGCGCAGTGCGAGTCAGGGCTCCGCGTCCCAGCGAACGTCCGGCCCCGCGGACGAACCCACCGCCGGGTCCGTCACCGGGCAGCGGCACGTCGCCGATCCCGTTGCCCCGGCGAACCGGCGGGACGCCTCGGGCACCGGGCCGTCGGACGATGCGGGCTCCGGCCCGGCTCCCGGGGGCAGCGACGACACCGCCGCCTCCTCGCCCCCCGAGGAACCGGCCCCGCAGCGGCCGCCCTCGACACCGCGCAGCACGGACGCGCCGTGGCACCACGCCCGCCCGGCGTTCGACGAGCCCGCCGAACCCGGGCTCCGGAGCGAGCCGGGCACCTCCGCGGAACCGGACGCCCCCGAGGAACCTGCCGTTCCCGACGAGCCGGACGCCCCCGAGGAACCTGCCGTTCCCGACGAGCCGGACACGCCCCAGGAGTCCGACACCCCCGGCGACTCCGACAGCCCCAGGAAGCCCCCCAACTCCCCAGGAGGCCCGCAGTGAACGACGCGCTCGACGTCACGCTGCGGCTCCTGGTCGTCTTCGTCGTCTTCCTCGCCTTCCCCCTGATCGTCGGCCAGACCGAGCACAAGGTGATGGCCCACATGCAGGGCCGCCTGGGCCCGATGTACGCCGGCGGCTTCCACGGCTGGGCCCAGCTCGTAGCCGACGGCGTGAAGTTCGCGCAGAAGGAGGACGTGGTGCCCGCCGACGCGGACCGCCGCATCTTCCAGCTCGCCCCCGCCGTGGCCCTGCTGCCGTACCTCCTGGTTCTCCTGGCCATCCCCGTCGGGCCCGGAGAGGGCGCGGTCGGTCAGGTCGTCGACGCGGGCGTCTTCTTCGTCCTCGCCGTCATGGGCGTGGGGGTTCTCGGCTCGCTCATGGCCGGCTGGTCCTCCGCCAACAAGTTCTCCCTCCTCGGCGGCCTGCGCACCGCCGCCCAGCTCCTGGCGTACGAACTCCCGATGCTGCTGACCGCCGCCTCCGTGGCGATGGCGGCCGGCACCGTCTCGCTCGTCGGCATCCTCGACGCCTTCGAGTGGTGGTGGCTGCCCTGGCAGATCGTCGGCGCGATCGTCTTCTTCGTCGCCGGGCTCGCCGAACTCCAGCGGCCCCCCTTCGACATGCCGGTCGCCGACTCGGAGATCATCTTCGGTGCCTACACCGAGTACACCGGCCTGCGCTTCGCTCTGTTCCTCCTCGCCGAGTACGCCGGAATCGTCGTCCTGTGCGGTCTGACCACCGTCCTCTTCCTGGGCGGCTGGCACGGCCCCTGGGGTGCCGACGGCCTCGGCTGGGTGTGGACCCTGCTCAAGGCGGCCGTCCTCGCCTTCGTCGTGATCTGGCTGCGCGTGACCTACCCGCGCCTGCGCGAGGACCAGCTCCAGAAACTGTCCTGGACGCTCCTCGTCCCCCTCTCCCTCGCCCAGATCGCCCTCACCGGCATCGTCAAGGTGGTGATCGCGTAATGGCCCCCATCCCCGGCAGCGGCCTGGCCAAGGGCCTGGCCGTCACCCTGCGCACGATGACGAGGAAGACCGTCACCGAGCAGTACCCGGACGCCCAGCCGGAACTCCCGCCCCGCACCCGCGGAGTGATCGGCCTGTTCGAGGAGAACTGCACGGTCTGCATGCTGTGCGCCCGCGAGTGCCCCGACTGGTGCATCTACATCGACTCCCACAAGGAGACGGTCCCGGCGGCGACCCCCGGGGGCCGCGACCGCAGCCGCAACGTCCTCGACCGTTTCGCCATCGACTTCTCCCTGTGCATGTACTGCGGTATCTGCATCGAGGTCTGTCCTTTCGACGCCCTGTTCTGGTCCCCGGAGTTCGAGTACGCCGAGACCGACATCCGTGAACTCACCCATGAACGCGACAAGCTCCGCGAGTGGATGTGGACGGTCCCGGCCCCGCCCGCCCTCGATCCCGGCGCGGAGGAACCCAAGGAACTCGCCGCCGCCCGCAAGACCGCCGACAAACTGGCCGCGCGGCAGGAGACGGACCAGCCCGGACAGGAGGGCCCGGAATGACCCTCGCAGCGACCGTCGGCCGGCTCGCCGCGGACTCGACGACCCGGGCCGCCGCATCGCACGGCTTCCTCTCCCCGACCGGCGTGGAGATCGCCTTCCTCCTCGTCGGCCTGGTCACCCTCGGAGCCGCCGTCGCCACCGTCACGACCCGCCAGCTCGTCCACGCCGCCCTGTGGCTGGTGGTGGCCCTCGGCGGCCTCGCCGTCGAATACCTCCTGCTCACCGCCGAGTTCATCGCCTGGGTCCAGGTCCTCATCTACGTCGGTGCCGTCGTCGTCCTCATCCTGTTCGGTCTGATGCTGACCAGGGCGCCCATCGGCCGCTCCCCGGACGCCGACTCCGGCAACCGCTGGGCCGCCCTCACCGTCGCCGTGGCCTCCGCCGCGGCGCTGGTGTGGGTCGTCGTCGACGCCTTCCGCACGACCTGGATCGACCTGGACGGCCCGGCCGCCGGCTCCACGGCCGTCACCGGAGCGAGCCTCTTCCAGAACTGGGTCCTCCCCTTCGAGGCCCTCTCCGTCCTCCTCCTCGCCGCCCTGGTCGGCGCCATCGTGCTGTCCCGCAAGGCCAAGGCGGACCGGGCGGCCGACGTGGCCCGGACCGGCACGGCACGGACAGCCCACGCCGACCGGCAGACCGACGCGGACCGCGGTAGCGCCCCCGACGGTGCCGACAAGGACGGTGTCCGCTGATGCACCTCGCCTATCCGGCCGTCCTCTCCGCCCTCCTCTTCTGCACGGGCCTCTACGGCGTCCTCGCCCGCCGCAACGCGATCCTGGTCCTGATGTCGGTCGAGCTGATGCTCAACGCCGTCAACCTCAACCTGGTCGCCTTCGACGTGTGGCTCAGCAAGGCCGCGGAAGAGACCCTGCACTCCGGCCAGGCCCTGACACTGTTCACGATCGCCATCGCGGCCGCCGAGATCGGCATCGGCCTGGCGATCGTCCTCGCCGTCCACCGCAACAGCGGTACCTCGGACATCGACAAGCTCCGCGACACCGCCGAGGGTCACGCACCGGACGGATCCGACACCGACAACCCCGCGACCGGGACGGCCGAGAAGGCTGAGGCCACCGCGTGACCACGACCACCCTCGCCGTACTCGTCCCCCTCCTTCCCTTCCTCGGGGCAGCCGTCGGCCTCCTGCTGGGCCGGTCGGCGCCCGGGTTCGCCCGCCCCCTCGCCGTCCTGCCCACGCTGGCGGCCCTCGTTCTCGCCGTACTCGTCGCGGCCCGCCAGGGCGGTGGCCGGGCCGTCGACGCCGTCACGGAGCTGACACCCACCGGTTCGGTCCCCGTCGAACTCGCCCTGCACATCGACGGCTTCGCCGCCCTCGTCGCCGTCCTGGTCGGCTGCGTCGCCACCTGCGTGCAGATCTACTCCACGGGCTACCTGCGCGACGACCCGCGCTACGCCTCGTACGCCGCACTCGTCTCCCTGTTCACCTCCGCCATGTTCCTCGTCGTCTACTCCGGCGACCTGATGGTGCTGCTGGTCGGCTGGGAGATCATGGGCATCTGCTCGTACTTCCTGGTCGGCCACTACTGGGAGACCCCGGAGGCGCGCGCCGCCTCCCTCAAGGCCTTCCTGGTGACCAAGCTCGGAGACGTCCCCTTCCTGATCGGTCTGCTGGCGCTGGCCACCGAGGCCGGCTCCTTCCGCCTCACCGAGATCCTCGGTGCGGTGGCGAGCGGATCACTCGACCACCCGACGCTGATCGCGCTCCTGCTCCTGGCCGGTGTGGCGGGCAAGTCGGCGCAGTTCCCGCTGCACACCTGGCTCCCCGACGCGATGGCGGGCCCGACGCCCGTCTCCGCGCTGATCCACGCCGCGACGATGGTCGCCGCCGGTGTCTACTTCGTCGCCCGGCTCCTTCCGCTCTTCGAGGCCTCACGGGCCGCGATGGTCGTCCTCGCCGTCATGGCCGCCGTCACGATGGTCGGCTCGGCGCTCGCCGCACTCGCCCAGGACGACATCAAGCGCGTCCTCGCCTACTCGACGATCGGACAACTCGGCTACATGACCGGCGCCCTCGCCGCGGGAGACCGCGGTGCCGCCGTCTTCCACCTCCTCACGCACGGCGCCTTCAAGGCGCTGCTGTTCCTCGCCGCCGGCGTGATCATCCACGCTGCCGGCACCAATTCGCTGGCCGCCATGTCCCGCATGCGGGGCCTGCGCGAACGAGTCCCCGACGCCTACTGGACGATGACCGTGGCGCTGCTCGCCCTCGCCGCGATCCCGCCCTTCAGCGGCTTCTTCTCCAAGGAGTCCGTCCTCGGCGTCGCGGAGCACGTCGCCACCGGCCACACCGAGCACGCTCCCGGCGCCGCCGGCTGGACCGTCCTCGTCGCCGGACTGATCACGGCCCTGCTCACCGCCGCCTACGCGACCCGCCTGTGGCTGCTGGCCTTCCGCGGACGCGGCGCCGAGGCCCCGGACCACGGCAGGCAACCGGTGGTCATGAACGCCGTGCTCTGGGCGCTCGCCATCCCCTCACTCGCGCTGGGCGGGCTCGCCTTCCGCCTGCTGCCCGACTGGTTCGACGGCCACGACCTCACCCCGACCCTCACCACCTCCGTGCTCGGCACGGGCGTGGCCCTGGTCGGCGGCATCGTCACCTACGCCGCCTGGCGGCACACCACGGCACTCGCGGCCGCGACCCCGCTCGGCGCGGTCGCGGCCCACCCCGAGGGCGACGCCGCCCTGGTGGAGGCCGAGGCCATCGCCAGCCACAGGCCCGCATACGGAAACCTCGCCTCCGCGCCCGACCCCTCGGATCCGGGACGGCTGCTGCTGGGCCCGATGCACCGGCACGCGGCCGTCGGCTTCCACCTGGACGCGGTGTACACGACCCTCTTCGTCCGCCCGGTCCAGGCCGGCGCGAGCCTCGTCCGGTTCCTCGACCGCGAGGTCGTCGACACCTACGTACGCGCCGCGGGCAGCCTGCCCCGCCTGCTCGGGGTCGCCGTGCGACGCGCCCAGACCGGCAATGTGCAGACCTATGTGACCGCGCTGCTCGCCGGCACCGTCGTCCTCGCGGTCGCCGCCGTCCTCGTCGCCACGGGAGCGTGAGCAGGCGTGATCGATATCAACGAGTCCGTGATGCAGTTCCTTCTCGCGTTCGTCGTCGTCGGCCCGCTTCTCGGCGCCGCCGCCGCTCTTCTGCCGGCCCCGCCCGGACTGAAGGGGAAGTCACCCGAGCAGGCCGTACTCCGGCACGGCCTGACCGTCACCGGCGCCGTCCTCATCGCCGCGATCGTCCTCGTGCTCGGCTTCGACCACGACCATCCGTCGAAGATGCAGGCCAGCACGGACATCAGCTGGATCCCCGCACTCGACGTGCGCATCCACCTCGGCATCGACGGCATCTCCCTCCCCCTGCTGGTCCTGACCGCGCTGCTGACCTTCCTCTGCGCGCTCTACTCGTACTTCAAGCAGCCCCAGGGCCCCAGCCCCAAGGCCTTCGTCGCGCTCCTGCTCGTCCTGGAGTCCGGCACCCTCGCGAGCTTCGCCGTCCTCGATCTGATCCTGTTCTTCCTCGCCTTCGAGATGGTCCTCATCCCGATGTACTTCCTCATCGCCCGCTGGGGCGGCGAGGGACGGGCCGCGGCCGCCTGGAAGTTCATCCTCTTCACGCTCCTCGGCTCCGTCGTCATGCTGCTCGGCCTGCTCCTGATCGGAATCACGGCGGGCACATTCGACATGGTGGCACTCGCCACTGACAACGGCCGGTCGCTGACCACGTCCGTGCAGGTCATCGCGGTCCTGGCGATCGGGATCGGGCTCGCGGTGAAGACGCCGATGTGGCCGCTGCACAGCTGGCTGCCCGACGCCCACACCGCCGCGCCGACCGTCGGTTCGGTCCTGCTGGCCGGTGTCCTGCTGAAGATGGGTACATACGGGTTCGTCCGGATCCTGCTCCCGGCCGCGCCGGACGGTTTCCGCGTCTTCGCGCCCTACCTCGCCGCGCTCGCCGCGGTCGGCATCATCTACGGCTCGCTGGCCTGCCTGGCCCTCGCCAAACGGGGCGCGAAGGGCGACCTCAAACGCCTCATCGCCTACTCCTCCGTCGGCCACATGGGCTTCGTCCTGCTCGGCATCGCCACGATGACCCCGACCGGAGTGAACGGCGCCCTGTTTGCCAACATCGCCCACGGCCTCATCACCGGCCTGCTCTTCTTCGTGGTCGGAGCCCTCAAGGACCGCACCGGCACGACCGACCTCGACACCCTCGCCGAGGAGACCGGAGCGGCCCTGTACGGCAGGGCACCGCGCCTCGGCGGCCTGCTCGCCTTCGCCGCGGTCGCCTCGCTCGGCCTGCCGGGCCTGGCCGGATTCTGGGGCGAGATGCTCGCCCTGTTCGGCGCCTTCGACCCGCACGACGACCTCAGCCGCCCCGCCTTCCTCACCTTCATGGCGATCGCCGCGTTCGGCACCCTGCTGACCGCCGCTTACATGCTGATCGTGGTCCGCCGCGTCTGCATGGGCGCCGTACCGCGGGACGCCCCGGCCCTCGCCGACGTGCGCACGTACGAGTTCGCCGCCTGGACCCCGCTCGTCGCCCTCACCGTCGTCGCCGGACTGTGGCCCAGGACCCTCCTCGGGCTGACCGACCCGGCCGTGCAGCAACTCCTCTCAGGAGGCACCCGATGAGCGTCCCGGCCCAGCCCCTCGCCGAGCCCCTGTCGCAGCCCCTGGCCCAGAACCTCGTCCAGTCCGTCGACTGGCTCGCCATCGCGCCGCCCACCATCACGGCGCTCGTCGGACTCGTCGTCCTCGTCGCCGACCTCTTCGTCAAGGACGCCCGCAAGTCCCTGCTCGGCTGGATCTCGGTCGCCGGACTCGCCGCCTCCGCCCTCATGCTGCTGCCCCTGGTGAACGACGACCGCTCGACGTTCTGCCTGTCCGGCGAGCCCGGCGTCTGCAGCTACACCGCGGACACGTTCACCCTCGCCATCCAGTTCCTGGTGCTCGGCGGCGCGCTCCTGACCGCCCTCCTGTCCGTCACCGCCGTGAAGGACGCCGACCGGGGGCTCCCCGAGGGCGAGTTCTGGTTCCTGCTGCTCTCCTCCGCGGCCGGCGCCGCCCTCCTGCCCGCCTCCCGCGACCTGGCGACCCTCGTCGTCGCCCTGGAGGTCGCCTCCCTGCCCGCCTTCGCCCTCGTCGGCCTGCGGCAGGGCGACCGCAGGTCCTCCGAAGCGGCCCTGAAGTTCTTCCTGTCCTCGGTCACCGCGACCGCGGTCAGCCTCATGGGCATCAGCTTCGTCTACGCCACCACGGGCACCCTCTACCTCACCCAGGTGGCCGACCGCATCCAGCACGTCGACGGTCAGTTCACCACGCTCGCCCAGACCGGCGTCGTCCTCACCCTCGTCGGCTTCGCCTTCAAGACGGCCGCCGTGCCCTTCCACTTCTGGGTGCCCGACACCTACGTGGGCGCCCCCCTGCCGATCGCCGCCTACCTGTCCGTCGTGGGCAAGGCGGTCGGCTTCTCGGGCCTGATCCTCGTCACGGTCGTCGCCCTCCCCTCCTACGCCGACGTCTGGGGCCCGGCCCTCGCGGCCCTGGCCGCGCTCACCATGACCGTCGGCAACGTCGCAGCCCTCCGGCAGCAGGCCACGCGCGCGTACAGCGCGGTACGCCTGCTCGCCTGGTCGTCCGTCGGCCAGGCCGGCTACCTCCTGGTGCCGATCGCCGCCGCCGCGTACTCCGACAACCCCGAACGCTCGATCGGCTCCACCGTCGCCTACGCCCTCATGTACGCCGCGGTGAACCTCGGTGCCTTCGCGGTGGCCGCACTCGTGGGCCGCACGAGGTCCCTGAACCGCGTGGCCGACTACCGCGGCCTGTACGCGTCCCACCCGCTCACCGCCCTGCTCCTGGCGTTCTTCCTGCTCTGCCTCGCCGGACTGCCGCCCGGCATCATCGGCCTCTTCGCCAAGGTCACGGTGTTCTCCGCGGCCGTCGACGCCGGACTCGGCTGGCTGGCCGTCGTCATGGCCGTCAATGTCGTGATCGCGCTCTTCTACTACCTCCAATGGACGGCTCTGCTGTTCCGGACGCCCGAGGACGCGACCGTCGGGCACCGCGTCCCCGCCCCCCTCACGGCCGCGATCAGCGTGACCGCGGTCCTCGCCGTCGCCCTGTCCGGAGCACCCCAGCTGATCCTGCGCTTCGCCGACACCGGGCTCTTCTGAACGCAGCCGTTCAGGCACGCGCGCGTGCGGCACCCGGCCGCCACGCGCGCGTGACGCCCGCTGCGGCCGTCACCCGTACGGACCACGCGCCCCCGCGCCGGGCGCCGGGGAACTGGTGACCCTCGCCTGGCGTTGACCAGTACGGAAGGGTCCACTGGACGTGTCGCCACGGCACCGGTGGCACCGGAGACCAGCAAGCGACCGACAGCGAGCGAGACCAGCAAGCAAAGGGTTCCCCTGCTGCACCACTTGGAGGGCGTACCGTGCACCGCCGGCACAACGGGCTCAGGACCGCGGTCCTCCTCGGGGGACTGTCCGCGCTCATCATCGTCATCGGCAGCTTCTTCGGCCGAGCGGGGCTCGTCGTCGCCGTCCTCGTCGCCCTGGGTACCAACGCGTACGCGTACTGGAACAGCGACAGGCTCGCGCTGCGCGCGATGCGCGCCCGTCCGGTGAGCGAGTTCGAGGCCCCGGCGCTCTACCGCATGGTGCGCGAGCTCTCCACCCAGGCCCGCCAGCCGATGCCCCGCCTGTACATCTCGCCGACGGAGGCGCCGAACGCCTTCGCGACGGGCCGCAACCCGCGCAACGCGGCCGTGTGCTGTACCGAGGGCATCATGCGCCTGCTCGACGAGCGCGAGCTGCGCGGTGTCATCGGGCACGAACTCAGCCATGTCTACAACCGCGACATCCTGATCTCCTCCGTGGCCGGCGCCCTCGCCTCCGTGATCATGTTCCTGGTCAACTTCGCCTGGCTGATCCCCGTCGGACGGTCCAACGACGACGACGGGCCGGGCCTGCTGGGCATGCTCCTCATCATGCTTCTCGGACCACTCGCGGCCACCGTCATCCAACTGGCGATCAGTCGCTCGCGGGAGTACGAGGCCGACGCCTCCGGCGCCCAGCTCACCGGAGACCCGCTCGCCCTCGCCGGCGCCCTGCGCAAACTGGAAACGGGCACGAAGCAGCTCCCGCTGCCACCCGAACCCCGGATCGAGACCGCCAGTCACATGATGATCGCCAACCCCTTCCGCCCGGGACAGGGGCTCTCGAAGATGTTCTCCACCCACCCGCCGATGGCGGAGCGAATCGCCCGACTCGAAAAGATGGCAGGTCGTCAGCAGTGAAGACCATTCTCAACGTCGTTTGGCTCGTGCTCAGCGGCTTCTGGCTGTTCCTCGGCTACCTGTTCGCCGGCGCGCTGCTCTGCATCACGATCATCGGAATCCCGTTCGGCATCGCGGCGTTCCGTATCGGTGTCTACGCACTGTGGCCCTTCGGGTACACGGCGGTCGAGCGCCGCGACGCCGGAGCACCCTCCTGCATCGGAAACGTGCTGTGGCTCGTCCTCGCGGGCTGGTGGCTGGCCCTCGGCCACATCGTCACCGGCATCGCGCTGTGCGTCACGATCATCGGTATCCCGCTCGGCATCGCCAACTTCAAGCTGATCCCCGTGTCCCTGCTTCCGATGGGGCGCGAGATCGTGCGCACGGACCAGCCGTTCACGGCTGCCGGCCCCACCCAGCGAACCGGCTGGTAAGAGCCGTCGTTGTCCACAACTTCCGGGTTGTCCACAGGCCCACCCGGATGTCAGTGACGCCCTGCATCATGAACACATGACCGAGAACGAGCAGTTGCTGGAACGGGTGGCCGCCAAAGCGCGGAGCACCCGCCCGTGGGGCTGGGCCTCCCTGCCGGAGCCCGTGGACGTGGCGACACCGGCCCGCGCCGAGGCCGCCCTGGGCTTCCCACTCCCCTCGCTGCTCACCGAGCTGTACCTGCGCATAGGGGACGGCGGATTCGGCCCGGACTACGGTCTGTTGCCCCTGCTCGACAACCCGCCCTCGGGCGAGCCCGCCGCCGTCGCCCAGTACCTCGCCAACCGCGAGAGCGCCATCAAGGACCCGCAGTGGCCGTGGCCCGAGGGCGTCCTGCCGATATCCCACTGGGGCTGCGCGATGTACGCGTGCGTCGACTGCCGCTCCCCGCAGGCCACCGTCCTCCTCTTCGAGCCCAACGCCGGCGATGCCGACCACGCCTGGTACGTCGACGCCCCGAGCCTCACCGACTGGCTGCGCGCCTGGGTCGACGGCACGGGCTGGTACGAGGAGGCCAACGAGGGGCCGGAGCCGACCCCGTGGGCCGACTTCCCCATACGCGCCGGGAGACGGCCCGGTACGACGGACAAGGCGCCCGCACAGGCGTCCTGAGACAACCGGCCGAGCCCACGCCCACCGGAAGACGACGGGTGCCGACGAGCGGCCCGGGGTCGGCGCGCCCGCCCACGGCCGGGATGCCGACGAGCGGCGGGCGTCGGTGTGCGCCCCGTCCAGGGTCGCCGCCTACCGCGAAACCTGCTGCCCCCGCACCCCGTACACCACCACACCCACCGCCAGCACACCCACACCCACGACGACCGACACCACCGGAAGCGAGAACGCGAGCACCACACACCCGATCAGCCCCAGCGCCGGTACGACCCGCGACGCCCTGGACGGCTCGAGCGTCCAGGCCGACGCGTTGGCCACGGCGTAGTACGCCAGCACACCGAAGGAGGAGAAGCCGATCGCCCCACGTACGTCCACCGTGGCCGCCAGGACCGCGACCACCGCGCCCACGGCCGCCTCCGCCCGGTGCGGTACCTGAGAACGCGGATGCACCGCGGCCAGCACCCGTGGCAGGTGACGGTCCCGGGCCATGGCCAGCGTCGTCCGTGAAACGCCCAGGATCAGTGCCAGCAGAGAGCCCAGCGCGGCCACGGCGGCGCCCACCCGCACGACCGGCGCCAGCCCCGGCAGCCCGGCCGCCCGTACCGCGTCGGCCAGCGGCGCCGTCGCCTGACCCAGACCGCCCGGGCCCAGCACGGAGAGGACCGCCACCGCCACACACCCGTACACCGCCAGCGTGATGCCGAGGGCCAGCGGGATCGCGCGAGGAATCGTGCGCCGCGGATCCCGCACCTCCTCACCGAGGGTCGCGACGCGGGCGTACCCCGCGAACGCGAAGAACAGCAGGCCGGCCGCTTGCAGCAGCCCGCCGGTGCCGCCCGACAAGCCGACGCCCAGCCGCCCGGAGCCGGCCCGTCCCGACCCCAGACACACCACCACCACGGAAGCGAGGACGGCGAGGACCACCGCCACGATCACCCGCGTAACCCGGGCGGATTTCTGAATCCCGCCGTAGTTCACCGCGGTCAGCGCCACCACGGCCCCGACCGCCACCACGTGCGCCTGCTCCGGCCAGACGTATGCGCCCGCGGTGAGCGCCATGGCAGCACAGGAGGCCGTCTTCCCGACGATGAACGACCAGCCCGCGAGATACCCCCAGAAATCACCGAGCCGCGCCCGCCCGTAGACATACGTGCCACCCGAGGCCGGATACCGGGCGGCCAGCCGCGCCGAGGACATGGCGTTGCAGTAGGCGACGACGGCTGCCAGGGCGAGGGCCAGGAGCAGCCCCGACCCGGCGGCGCGCGCCGCGGGTGCCAGGGCGGCGAAGACGCCGGCGCCGATCATCGAACCGAGACCCACGACGACGGCATCGCCCACGCCGAGCGTGCGACACAGCGCCGAACCCGCAGGTGTCATGGGTCGCACCATACTGATCAGCGCAACCATCGGGCGCGGTCGGAACGTCCTCCCCACCAAGAGGACATGAACACCGCGGAGGAAGATGCCCACAGCACTGGGACAGTGCGGGCACAGTGAGAAAGGGCAGGATCACGGCATGACCGTCATCAGCTGGATCATCCTCGGACTGTTGGCCGGAGCCATCGCCAAGTTCCTGCTGCCGGGCCGCGACCCGGGAGGGTTCATAGGCACCACTCTCATCGGCGTCGCGGGCGCGTTCATCGGCGGCTGGATATCGGCGCGCTGGCTGGACCACCCGATCAGCAAGGACTTCTACGACGGTGCCACCTGGGCGTCGGCGATCGGCGGCTCCCTGGTGCTCCTGGTCGCCTACCGGCTGCTGTTCGGCAACTCGCGCAACTGAACGCGCGCGGACCGCAGACGAGAAGGGTGGGCACCGTCGGTGCCCACCCTTCCTCGTCAACGGAGTCCTGCACGCCGCCACTGCCCCGTCGGCTCAGCAGGTCACCGGTAGTTCACGAACTGCAGTGCGAAGTCGAAGTCCTGGCCCTTGAGCAGGGAGATCACGGTCTGCAGGTCGTCCCGGCTCTTCGAGGAGACCCGCAGCTCCTCGCCCTGCACCTGGGCCTTCACGCCCTTGGGGCCCTCGTCGCGGATGAGCTTGGCCACCTTCTTCGCGTTGTCCTGGGAAATGCCCTCCTCGATCGACGCGAAGATCTTGTATTCCTTGCCGGAGAGCTGGGGCTCGCCCGCGTCCAGAGCCTTCAGCGAAATGCCCCGCTTGATCAGCTTGGACTGGAAGACGTCGAGGACGGCGCTCACCCGGTCCTCGGAGTTGGCCTCCATGAGGATCTTCTCCCCGGACCACGAGATCGAGGCCCCCACGCCCTTGAAGTCGTAGCGCTGAGAGATCTCCTTGGCGGCCTGGTTGAGGGCGTTGTCGACCTCCTGCCGCTCGACCTTCGAGACGATGTCGAAACTGGAGTCGGCCATGTCCTGTGGCTCCTTGTATCTGGGTGCGTGTCGGGCCGCGTATCGGGTCCGTACCGGCATACATCGGCGGCCGCCGTGCCCCGCGGGGTCCTCGGCCGCATCCGGACAAGCCTAGCCACCCGCCGCGCCCCGAGCGGCGATCAATCGGGTGGCGAAGCACCCCTCCGCATCAGGTATCGTTTACGTCGTTGCCACGGAGCACCGCCCAAAAGCGGTTCAACGGGCAGCGAACCCCGGCGGTGTGCCCGAGCGGCCAAAGGGAGCAGACTGTAAATCTGCCGGCTCAGCCTTCCCAGGTTCGAATCCTGGCGCCGCCACACGGGAACGAAAGGGCCCCGTGACCTGCCCGAACAGCAGGTCGCGGGGCCTTCGTCATGCGCCGGCCAGGGGTCGGGCCCGACAGGGGGCCGAGGGGCGCGGCTCATGGCTTGCGCCCGGCGGGCAGACTGGTGCCATGGCCTCGTCCTCCCGTCGCAGAAACTGCCCCGAGTGCCGTCGCGAGATCGCCGTCGTCGCGGGGCGTTACGCGCGCCATGACCCGCCCGGTGTGCGGGGGAGCGGTGAGCTGGTCTCCTGTCCCGGTTCGCGTCGGCCGGCGCAACTCGGAGCGGCGCAGCCGTCCTTGGACGGGTACGTCGTCCCCGAGTTCCCCGGACAGCTGCCCCTGTTCTGACCGGTCGTGACCCGCGCCGCCCTCAGTTCCCGGCCACCGACTTCACCGCCACCGAAGCGGGCGTCGAACCGCTGATCAGCTCCAGCGTCAGGCCGTTCGTGGCCGGGGTGTCGACCAGCTCCGCCAGGACGGCGGCGACGTCGTCGCGCGGAACGGGGCCGCGGCCGGTGTGCGCCTCCAGACGGACGAGGCCCGTGCCCGCGTCGTCCGTCAGGGCGCCGGGGCGCAGGATCGTCCAGTCCAACGCGTCCAGCGAACCCACGTACGCGTCGGCCTCGCCCTTGGCACGCAGGTAGACGTCGAAGATCTCGTCCCCCCGGTGCCCGGGGTCGGCGCCCATGGACGACACGATCACGAAGCGCCGCACGCCCGCCCGGACCGCCGCGTCCGCGAAGAGGACCGCCGCCGCCTTGTCCACCGTGTCTTTGCGGGACACCCCGCTTCCGGGGCCCGCACCGGCCGCGAAGACCGCCGCGTCCGCGCCCCGCAGCCGTTCCGCCACCTGCTCGACCGAGGCCGACTCCAGGTCCAGCACGACCGGTTCGGCGCCGGCCGCACGCAGATCGTCGGCCTGCTCGGCCTTGCGGATGATGCCCGCCACCTCGTCACCGCGCGCGGCGAGCAACCGCTCGAGCCGCAGCGCGATCTGACCATGACCACCAGCGATGACAATGCGCATGTCTTCGACCGTACGCCCCGACGGCCGCCCGCGCCGCACGACTTCGGCCGCCCACGCCGCACCACTTTCGCGACTCACCTTCGCGGCTCACCGCTCTCCGTCGGTACGGCATGAGCCCCCGAAGACCGGGAGCGATGCAAGCGCGAGCACGCCGCGGGTGCCCGGCCGGGCCGAGTCTCCGGCCCCCGCCCCGCCGCTCCTCAGGCGATGTCCCCGGGCCCGCCCCGCCCGCCGCGCCGCCCCTGTCCGCCACGCCCCTGCCGGGGCAGCCCCAGGTCCGCCGCGGTGGTCGAGTCGCCGTACTCCCGTACCGCGCTGGTCCGCGCCACCACGCGCCCCCGGTGCACCACAAGACGGCTGTACGCCAGGGAGAGCGCGCCCGCCAGCCGGTCCCCGCGTACGGCGACGAGTTCCGCCGGGAAGCCCGCCTCCACCCGCACCTCGGGCAGACCCATGGCCGCCCGGGCCGCCGCGCTCACCGCGTCGTACGCCTCCTCGGGGTGCAGCCCGTGTCGGGAGGCCAGCAGGTACGCCGCCTCCAGGGGGTCCCCGCGCCCGACCGGGTTGGACACGTCCCGCAGCGCACCGCTCCCGGCGGCGACCCGCACCCCGGCCGCCCGCAGCAGCCGTACCGGAGCGGTGCCGTCGGGAAGCTCCACGGCGCCGCAGGCGCCCTGCGGCAGGCAGACCACCGTCACTCCGGCCGCCGCGAGCTGGTCCGCGGCCCGGGAGACCAGCTCGGCGGGCAGCCGGCCCAGGCCGTCGCAGGGGCCGAGGGCCACGCCGGGACGCAGCCCGCCCGCCATCGCCGCCAGGCGGGCCAGCCGTGCCGGGTCGGCGGCGTCCGTGTGCAGGTCGACCGGGCAGCCGTGCTCGGCGGCGACCTCCAGGACCGCCTCCACGTACCCCGTCGGATCGGGGTCCAGGTCGGGACACCCGCCCACCACGTCCGCGCCCATCTTGAGCGCGTCCCGCAGCATCGCCAGCCCGTCGGCCCCGGCCAGCCCGGTCAGGACCCTCGGCATGGCCACCGCGGTCAGTTCGGCGAGCCCGCGCAGCGAGCGCCGGGCCCGCAGTACGGCGGTCAGCGCACCCAGCCCCGCGACGTCGCCCACCCGAACGTGCGCCCGTAGCGCGGTGGCCCCGTGCCCCAGCTGGAGCAGGGCGGCCTCGGTGGCCCGGCGCTGGACGTCCTCGGGGTCGTAGGAGACGGGCCCGGGGGCGTCGGCCGTCAGCGCCGTGTCGGCGTGGACGTGGGGATCGGCGGGGGCGGGGAGGAGCAGGTAACCGCCGAGGTCCAGGCGGGTGCCGGGACCCGGAGTGCGGCCCGGGGTCAGGCTGCCGGCCGTGCCGACCGCCTCGATACGGCCGCCGCACAGCCGTACGTCCACGGTCCGGCCGTCGGTGAGCCGCGCCCCGCAGAGCAGGAGCGAGCCGCGGTCGGCGGGGCCCGAGGGGGAGGGCGAGTGGGGCGGCTGCGGCTGGCTGTCGGGCATCGCGCTCCTCTGGGCTCGGGGCTGCGCAGTGGGGGACGCAAGATCACGCAGAGTGAGTCGAGCCTAGGACGGTGATCAGCCCGTGGCGCGGAGGAGCGCAATAGTCGTACCGGTGCGGTCCGCCCTCCCGCAGCGGCCGGGACGGGACGGGGCAGGGGCGGCGAAACGGATTTGGGCGAACGGCGGGCGACCGTGTAATGTCTTCATCGCTCGCCCCAATAGCTCAGTCGGTAGAGCGTCTCCATGGTAAGGAGAAGGTCAACGGTTCGATTCCGTTTTGGGGCTCTGGTGTGAAAGGTTCCCGTCGCGAGGCGGGGCCCGATCGCATCACAGCGGTGTAGCTCAGTCGGTAGAGCAAGCGGCTCATAATCGCTGTGTCACCGGTTCAAGTCCGGTCACCGCTACTCTCAGTAGCCGATTGCGGGGTCGGTCCTTCAGTCGGCTACTCTTTCTTGCGTTAATACCATCAATCCGTTCGTCAAGGAGTGCACTCACGTGGCTGCCACCGACGTCCGCCCGAAGATCACGCTGGCCTGCGTGGAGTGCAAGGAGCGGAACTACATCACCAAGAAGAACCGGCGTAACAACCCGGACCGACTGGAGATGAAGAAGCACTGCCCGCGTTGCAACGCGCACACCGCGCACCGCGAAACGCGATAGAAAGTCAGGCTCGTACACGAGGCCGTCCCCGAGGTTTGGGGGCGGCCTCGTGTCGTTGTCACAGCCACTCGTCGGCACAGTCACGAAGAGCAGCAGCAGGAGGTTGCGAGCCCATGGCGCTCGACCAGTCGTTCGTGGGGCGGACCTATCCGCCGACCGTGCCCTACGAGGTGGGCCGGGAGAAGATCCGTGAGTTCGCTCAGGCGGTGGGAGACACCAACCCCGCGTACACCGACGCGGAGGCCGCGAAGGCGCTCGGCCATCCGGACGTGATCGCCCCGCCGACCTTCGTGTTCTCGATCACCTTCAAGGCGGCCGGTCAGGTCGTCGAGGACCCGCAGCTCGGCCTGGACTACAGCCGGGTGGTGCACGGCGACCAGAAGTTCGCCTACGCCCGCCCGGTGCGGGCCGGTGACCGGCTCACGGTCACCTCGACCATCGAGGCGATCAAGTCGATGGCCGGCAACGACATCCTGGACATCCGCGGCGAGGTCCACGACGAGGCCGGCGAGCACGTCGTGACCGCCTGGACCAAGCTCGTGGCCCGCGCGGCCGAGGAGGCGTGAGCACCCCATGACGCAGCCCATGACGGCGAAGGTCGCCTACAGCGACGTCGAGGTCGGCACCGAACTGCCCGCGCGGAGCTTCCCGGTGGACCGCGCGACGCTCGTGCGGTACGCGGGTGCCTCCGGCGACTTCAACCCGATCCACTGGAACGAGAGGTTCGCCAAGGAGGTCGGCCTGCCGGACGTCATCGCGCACGGCATGTTCACCATGGCCGAGGCGATCCGCGTCGTCACCGACTGGACCGGGGACCCGGGCGCGGTCGTGGAGTACGGCGTCCGCTTCACCAGGCCCGTCGTCGTCCCGGACGACGACCGCGGTGCCGTGATCGAGGTCAGCGGCAAGGTGGCGGCCAAGCTCGACGACCACACCGTCCGCGTCGACCTCACGGCCACCAGCGCCGGCCAGAAGGTCCTCGGCATGTCCCGGGCGGTCGTACGACTGGGCTGACCGGCCCGTTCGGTCCCCGTCTGTTCCGTACACGTGGGATCGCCGGAGTAAGGGGCGTTCTCCATTGAGGACGCCCCTTACCGCTGCGCGGCTCCTCCCGCCCGTCTCCGCGCAACCGTGTGTGCGGGAGCCGCCCTTGACGAAGTTAGTGATTGAGTACTAACTTACTTCCATGGTCAGGATGAGCGCAGAGGAACGGCGCGAGAGCGTCATTCGCGCGGCGACGAGCGAGTTCGCGCGGGGTGGCTTCTACGGCACCTCCACGGAGGCGATCGCCAAGCGGGTGGGGGTCTCCCAGCCGTACCTCTTCCGGCTCTTCCCGGGCAAGAAGGCGATCTTCCTCGCCGCGGCGGAACGGTGCCTGCGCGACACGCGTCGCGTCTTCGAGTCGGCGTCCGAGGGGCTGCACGGTGAGGAGGCCCTGCAATCCATGGCCGAGGCCTACCGGCGGCTGATCGCCGAGGAGCCCGAAAAGCTGCAGATGCAGATGCAGGTCTACGTCACGGTCGCCGCGGCCGAGGCCGCCGGTGACCACGAGTTCGGCGAGATGGTGCGCAAGGGCTGGTTGGAGCTCTGGGACACCGTGCACCTGCCCCTGGGCGGCGACATCAACGAGACGACCGGCTTCATGGCGTACGGCATGCTCATCAACACCCTGTCCGGCATGGGCTTCCCGCCGGAGCACCGGGTCTGGGAAGGGCTCTCCCCTACGGCGCCGATCCAGCGTGACGAGGAAGACGCGTAGGCGTGTAGGCGCGCAAGAGCGCACGCGGAGATGCGGGATCGGTCGACCGGTGGTCGCTCCCGTCTGCCTTCAAAAGTTAGTCATCGATCACTAATTGAACTGCCCGAACCAACCATACCGACCGCACTCACAACGGCCAGTGCACACCCTCTGGGGGAGAGATGTCACAGCTCGGCACACGTCAGAACTCACGCGGCGGGGGAGCGGCCTGGGCCCTCGTCATCACCAGCGTCGCCGGTTTCATGGCGGCCCTGGACAATCTCGTCGTCACCACCGCCCTGCCCTCCATCCGAGAGGACCTCGGCGGGGCCCTGCACGATCTGGAATGGACGGTGAGCGCCTACACGCTCACCTTCGCCGTCCTCCTGATGTTCGGCGCGGCCCTCGGCGACCGCTTCGGCCGGCGCAAGCTCTTCCTCGTCGGCATCACCGTCTTCACCGGCGCCTCCGCCGCCGCGGCCATGGCGCCGGGCATCGACTCCCTCATCGCCGCCCGCGCGGTCCAGGGCGTCGGCGCGGCGATCATGATGCCGCTGACGCTGACCCTGCTGACCGCCGCGGTACCCGCCGAACGCCGCGGGATGGCGTACGGCATCTGGGGCGCCGTCAACGGGCTCGCCGTGGCCTCCGGCCCGCTGGTCGGCGGCAGCCTCACCGAACACATCTCCTGGCAGTGGATCTTCTGGCTGAACGTTCCGCTGGGACTGGCCCTGCTGCCCCTCGCCCGCCTCCGCCTCGCCGAGTCGCACGGCACCGGCGCCCCGCTCGACATACCCGGCACCCTCCTCGCCAGCGGTGGACTCTTCGGCATCGTGTACGGCCTGGTCCGTGGCCCCGTGGACGGCTGGACCGGCGCCGTGGTGCTGACGGCCCTGTTCGCCGGTGCCGCGCTGCTCGTCGGCTTCGTCCTCTACAGCACCCGCGCCAGGAACCCCATGCTCCCCATGCGGCTGTTCCGCTCGCGTGCCTTCGCCGGCGTCAACGCGGCGAGCCTGCTGATGTTCCTGGGGATGTTCGGCTCGATCTTCCTGCTCAGCCAGTACATGCAGGGTGTGCTCGGCTACTCGCCCACCGAGGCGGGCCTGCGCATGCTGCCCTGGACCGGCATGCCCATGCTGGTCGCGCCGATCGCCGGCATCCTGTCGGACCGGATCGGAGGACGCCCGGTCGTCGCCGCCGGACTCTTCCTCCAGGCGGCCGGCCTCGGCTACCTCGCCTCCGTGATCACGGCCGACGCCTCCTACGCGATCCAGCTGCCCGGTCTGATCATCAGCGGAATCGGCATGGCGCTGTACTTCGCCCCCGCCTCCGCCCTGGTGATGTCAAGCGTCAAGGCGAAGGAGCAGGGCATCGCGTCCGGCGCCAACAACGCCCTGCGCGAGGTGGGCGGCGCGCTCGGTATCGCCGTCATGTCGTCGATCTTCGCGGCCCAGGGCGGCTACGAGTCCTCGCAGTCCTTCGTCGACGGACTGCGGCCGGCGGTCGCGGTGGGCGCGGGGATGGTGGCGCTCGGCGGCGTCGCGGCCCTGCTGATCCCGTCCCGCCGCCAAACCGGCGGCACGGGAACCACGCCCGCACCGGGAGCGAAGCAGGCCCCGACACCGGAACCGGCCCTCGCCACGACGGCGCAGCCGCCCACGCACTGACCGAACGAAACAAAACAAACGAAACGGAATGAGTCGGAAAGGACGAGACGAGACGAACGAGACGGCACAAGACGGAACGCACAGGACACGAGAGGAGCACGACATGCCCACCCTTCCCTGGACCGTGCCGAACCGGCCCCCGCAGGCCACCGAGGTCCACGTCTTCGCCTCCCGCTTCGAGACCCGCACCCTGTGGGGAGCGCTCAAGTTCCTGGCGCGCACCCCCGGCGTGTGGCGGCAGGTCGGGAACGCGCCGGGAGCCTACGGCGCCACCCTGAAGGCGCAGCCCTTCCGGCGGACCTTCTGGACGCTCTCCGCCTGGGAGTCGCCAGAGGCCCTCAAGGAGTTCGCCCGCTCCGGCCCCCACGCCCCGACCTCCCGCGGCCTGTCCGCACAGATGCGGGACGCGAAGTTCGCCTCCTGGCCGGCGTCGAGCGACGACCTGCCGGTGAGCTGGGCCGAAGTACGGCAGCGCCTGACATGAACCGGGAAACGCCCCCGCCGCCCGGCCGGGGCGTTTCCCGCTGCCCGACGCTGTCAGTGCCGTCTCGTAGTCTTGAGCGCGTGCAGGAACTCCACGACGCTCCCCTCGCCCCGCTGACCACCTTCCGACTGGGCGGACCGGCGACCCGGCTGGTCACGGCCACGACCGACGCCGAGGTGATCGCCGCCGTCCGCGAGGCGGACGACACCGGCACGCCCCTGCTGCTGATCGGCGGCGGATCCAACCTGGTCATCGGCGACAAGGGCTTCGAGGGCACCGCCCTGCACATCGCCACCCGCGGCCTCACCCTCGACGGCACCACGCTGGAGCTGGCGGCCGGCGAGATCTGGACCGACGCCGTCGCCCGCACCGTCGAGGCCGGACTGGCGGGCGTCGAGTGCCTGGCCGGCATCCCCGGCTCGGCGGGCGCGACGCCCATCCAGAACGTCGGCGCGTACGGCCAGGAGGTGTCCTCCACGATCACCGAGGTGATCGCGTACGACCGCAGGTCCCGCGAGACGGTCTCCCTCTCCACCGCCGACTGCGTCTTCTCCTACCGCCACAGCCGCTTCAAGGCCGAGCCCGAGCGGTACGTCGTCCTGCGGGTCCGCTTCGCGCTGGAGGACGCCGGCGGCCTCTCCGCGCCGCTGCGTTATGCGGAGACGGCCCGCGCCCTCGGCGTCGAGGCGGGCGACCGGGTGCCGCTGACGACCGCCCGGGAAACCGTGCTGAAGCTGCGCGCGGGGAAGGGGATGGTGCTGGACCCCGAGGACCACGACACCTGGTCGGCCGGGTCGTTCTTCACCAACCCGATCCTCACGGACGAGGAGTTCGCCGCGTTCCGCTCGCGCGTGGCCGAGCGCCTCGGGGACGCCGCGGAGCCGCCCGCCTTCCCGGCCGGCGAGGGCCGCGTCAAGACCTCCGCGGCCTGGCTGATCGACAAGGCGGGCTTCACCAAGGGCTACGGCACCGGCCCCGCCCGCATCTCCACCAAGCACACCCTCGCCCTCACCAACCGCGGCGAGGCGACCACGGAGGATCTGCTCGCCCTGGCCCGCGAGGTCGTCGCCGGGGTCCAGGAGGCCTTCGGCGTCACCCTGGTCAACGAACCGGTGACGGTCGGCGTGAGCCTGTGACCGCAGGCCGCGCAGGCCGCGCAGGCCGCGCAGGCCGCGCAGGCCGCGCAGGCCGCGCAGGCCGGGACGCAGGCCGGGTCGCAAACCGCGACGCAGGCCCTCAGTAGGCCACCCCGACGCCCTGCTTCACCGTCCCCGTGTCCTCGGTCATGGCGAGCATCGCGTGGGCGACGTCGGCGCGGCCGATGAAACGCCCCTTGGACGGAAAACCGCCGACCACCGTCCGGTACCGGCCGGAGAGCGGCTTGTCCTGCAGCCGCGGCGGCCGGACGGCGGTCCAGTCCGTGGCGCTGCGCGCGATCTCCGCCTCCATGGCACGCAGATCGGCGTAGACGTCCTTGAGGACGGCGGAGACGACACGGCGCGCGGCCCGGTCCAGCAGCCCCGCGTCCTGCGGCTCCGGCCCGACCGGAGCCGCGCTGACGACCAGCAGCCGGCGCACGCCCTCCGCCTCCATCGCGCCGAGGACCGTACGGGTCAGCCTGGTCCCGACCCCGGCGTCGGCGCGGCTGCGGGCGCCGAGCCCGGACAGCACGGCGTCCCGCCCGGCCACCGCGGACCGCACCGCCGCCGGGTCGCCCAGGTCCGCCCGGAACACCTCCAGGCGCTCCCCGTCCACGGGCAGCCGCGCCGGATCCCGTACGACTGCCGTGACCCGATGCCCGGCGCCGAGCGCTTGCCGGACGATCTCCTGACCGATGCCCCCGGTGGCACCGAACACGGTGAGTTCCATGACGTACTCCCTTCCACACGGCCTGGCCGGCCGGGGTGGGTGAGTACTCACTCACCCACGTCTCCTCTAGAGTGAGTAAGTACTCACCCACTCGTCAAGCCCGACTGGAGCAGCCATGCCGCCCGCCAAGCCGGCCCGGGAGCGCATCCTGGACGCCGCCCACGAGCTGATGCTGACCGTCGGGCTCGCCCGTGCCACCACCAAGGAGATCGCGCGGGTGGCCGACTGCTCCGAGGCCGCGCTGTACAAGCACTTCGCGAGCAAGGAGGAACTCTTCATCCGGGTCCTCTCCGAACGGCTCCCGAGGCTGACCCCCTTGCTGCGGGGCCTCACGGCCGAGCCCGGACGGGCCCCGCTCGAGGACAACCTCACGGAGATCGCCCACCAGGCGGCGCTCTTCTACGAGCAGAGCTTCCCGATCGCCGCGTCGCTGTACGCCCAGACGCAGCTCAAGCGCCGGCACGACGAGGCGATGCGCGAGCTGGGCACGGGCCCTCACCTGCCCATCGAGGGCCTCGACACGTACCTGCGGGCCGAGCAGGCCGCGGGCCGGGTCGCCGCCGACGCGGACACCTTCGCGGCGGCGTCACTCCTGCTGGGGGCCTGCGCGCAGCGGGCGTTCGCGTACGACGCCACGGCGACCGGCGCACGCCCGCCGGCCGACGCGTTCGCCCGCCGCCTGTCCCGAACGCTCCTCGCGGGACTCCGCTGACCCGGTGCGCGGGCGGGGGTCGGAGCGGGTCAGCCGCGTACGGCCCGACCCACCACCGAACCCGCACAGGCGCCGCAGGCATCCCTCACCCGCCTGTGCCCCTGTGCCCCTGTGCCCCCATGCGCCTATGCCGTCAGCCAGTCGTCCACCCCCGCCAGCAGCTTCCCCTTCACCTCCTCCGGCGCGGCCGACCCCCGCACCGACTGACGCGCCAGCTCCGCCAACTCCGCGTCGGTGAACCCGTGGTGTTCCCGCGCGATCTCGTACTGGGCGGCCAGCCGCGCCCCGAACAGCAGCGGATCGTCCGCGCCCAGAGCCATCGGCACCCCCGCCTCGAACAGCCTCCGCAGCGGCACGTCCTCCGGCTTCTCGTACACGCCCAGCGCGACATTCGACGCCGGACACACCTCGCACGTCACCTGCCGGTCGGCGAGCCGCTTCAGCAGCCGCGGATCCTCCGCCGCCCGCACGCCGTGCCCGATCCGGTCCGCCTCCAGGTCGTCCAGGCAGTCCCGCACCGACGCGGGACCCGTCAGCTCACCCCCGTGCGGCGCGGACAGCAGCCCGCCCTCCCGCGCGATCGCGAACGCCCGGTCGAAGTCACGGGCCATGCCCCGCCGTTCGTCGTTCGACAGCCCGAAGCCGACCACGCCCCGCTCCGCGTACCGCACCGCGAGCCGCGCCAGCGTCCGCGCGTCCAGGGGGTGCTTCATCCGGTTCGCGGCGACCAGCACCCGCATCCCGATCCCGGTGTCCCGCACGGTCGTCTCCACCGCGTCCAGGATGATCTCCAGCGCCGGGATCAGCCCGCCAAGCCGCGGTGCGTAGGACGTCGGATCGACCTGGATCTCCAGCCAGCCCGACCCGTCCCGCACATCCTCCTCCGCGGCCTCCCGCACCAGCCGCTGGATGTCCTCGGGATCCTGCAGACACGACCGCGCCGCGTCGTACAGCCGCTGGAAGCGGAACCAGCCCCGCTCGTCGGTCGCCCGCAGCTTGGGCGACTCCCCGCGGCCCAGCGCGTCGGTCAGCGTGTCGGGCAGCCGCACGCCGTGCTTGTCGGCCAGTTCCAGCAGGGTCGTGGGCCGCATCGACCCGGTGAAGTGCAGATGCAGATGGGCCTTCGGCAGTTCAGAGACATCACGTACACGCTCCATTCCGTGATCCTGCCGCACGACACGCCCGGCCCGACAGCACTTTCCCCGTACGTGGTCTTGCTCGCACAAACAAAGCAGGGGTCACACCTCAACGTGGAGGTGTGACCCCGGGCCGGAAGAAGGACGGTCAGTCCCGTGCCTCCGCCAGCAGCTTCTGGATCCGGCTCACGCCCTCGACGAGGTCCTCGTCCCCGAGCGCGTACGACAGCCGCAGGTACCCGGGCGTACCGAACGCCTCACCCGGCACCACCGCGACCTCGGCCTCCTCCAGGATCAGCGCGGCCAGCTCGACCGAGTCCTGCGGGCGCTTGCCGCGGATCTCCTTGCCGAGCAGCGCCTTCACCGACGGGTAGGCGTAGAACGCGCCCTTGGGCTCCGGGCACAGCACGCCGTCGATCTCGTTGAGCATCCGGACGATGGTCTGGCGGCGCCGGTCGAAGGCCTCCCGCATCTTCGCCACGGCGTCCAGGTCGCCGGAGACCGCGGCGAGCGCCGCCGCCTGGGACACGTTGGAGACGTTGGACGTCGCGTGCGACTGGAGGTTCGTCGCGGCCTTGACGACGTCCTTCGGGCCGATGACCCACCCGACCCGCCAGCCGGTCATCGCGTACGTCTTCGCCACACCGTTGACCACGATGCACTTGTCGCGCAGCTCGGGCATCAGCGCGGGCATGGACACGGAGAAGGCGTCGCCGTAGACGAGGTGCTCGTAGATCTCGTCGGTCAGCACCCACAGACCGTGCTCGACGGCCCACGCGCCGATCGCCTCGGTCTCGGCCTCGCTGTACACGGCGCCCGTCGGGTTCGACGGGGACACGAAGAGGACGACCTTCGTCTTCTTCGTACGCGCGGCCTCCAGCTGCTCCACACTCACCCGGTAGCCGGTCGTCTCGTCGGCGACGACCTCGACCGGGACACCGCCGGCCAGCCGGATCGACTCGGGGTACGTCGTCCAGTACGGCGCCGGGACGATGACCTCGTCGCCCGGGTCGAGGATCGCGGCGAACGCCTCGTAGATGGCCTGCTTGCCGCCGTTGGTGACCAGGATCTGCGACGGGTCGACCTCGTACCCGGAGTCGCGCAGCGTCTTCGCGGCGATCGCGGCCTTCAGCTCGGGCAGCCCGCCGGCCGGTGTGTAGCGGTGGTACTTCGGGTTCTTGCACGCCTCTACGGCGGCCTCGACGATGTAGTCCGGCGTCGGGAAGTCGGGCTCACCCGCGCCGAAGCCGATCACTGGACGCCCGGCGGCCTTGAGGGCCTTCGCCTTGGCGTCCACGGCGAGGGTCGCGGACTCGGAGATCGCGCCGATGCGGGCGGAGACCCGGCGCTCGGTGGGAGGGGTTGCAGCGCTCATGGCCCCATCGTTCCAGACCGGAAACCGGCCCGGCACACGGGTTTCACGGACTGGGCAGGACGGGACGGAGCCCAGAACAACAGTCCGGAACCCCTTTCTGTTCGACGCCCGGCCCCTGAACACGTACACTCTCACCTCGTTGGCCTTCAGCGGCCCGCGATCATCCGGTGCACACCAAGCATCCGGGCGGATGCGGTACGTTGGGGGACACACAAAGGGTCGTAGCTCAATTGGTAGAGCACTGGTCTCCAAAACCAGCGGTTGGGGGTTCAAGTCCCTCCGGCCCTGCTACACACACCTTCGCCAGGATGTGTGCGCATGTACGTACAGCAATGCACCGCCGTGCGGCTCCAACCGGGCGCGGCACGGCCACGACCCGGAATCAGGTGAGGACGAGTGACGGACGCCGTGGGCTCCATCGACATGCCTGATGCCCAGGACGAGGCGCCCGACTCCAAGAGGAAGTCGCGCAAGGGCGGCAAGCGAGGCAAGAAGGGCCCGCTGAAGCGGCTCGCGCTCTTCTATCGCCAGATCGTCGCGGAGCTTCGCAAGGTTGTCTGGCCCAGCCGCAACCAGCTGACGACGTACACCACCGTGGTGATCATCTTCGTGATCGTCATGATCGGCCTGGTGACTCTGATTGACTATGGCTTCTCTCACGCCGCCAAGTACGTCTTCGGCTGAGTCGAGAGCGAAGGGCGCCGAGGTACCCGGCGCCCCTTTCGCGTGTTCCACCCCTATGTATCCAGGAAGAAGCAGCCACAGTGTCTGACCCGAACGTGAACGACGCCATCGAGCCGGTCGAGTCCGTCGAGGACGAGCTCGGCACCGTCGAGGGCGCCGACAACGAGGACACCGAGGCCTCCGCAGAGGCCGAGGCTGCCGACGACACCGTCGTCGCGGAAGCGCCGGCGGAAGCGGAAGCGGACGCGGACGAGACCGCGGAGTCTGCCGACGCGGAGGCCGGCGAGGCCGAAGCGGAGGCGGACGAGCCCGCGGCCGAGGAGCCCGAGCTCGACCCGATCGACAAGCTCCGCCAGGAGCTGCGCGTCCTCCCCGGCGAGTGGTACGTCATCCACACCTACGCCGGTTACGAGAACCGCGTGAAGACCAACCTCGAGCAGCGTGCCGTCTCGCTCAACGTCGAGGACTACATCTTCCAGGCCGAGGTGCCGCAGGAAGAGGTCGTCCAGATCAAGAACGGCGACCGCAAGACGATCCGTCAGAACAAGCTGCCGGGCTACGTCCTGGTCCGCATGGACCTGACCAACGAGTCCTGGGGTGTCGTCCGCAACACCCCCGGCGTCACCGGCTTCGTCGGCAACGCCTACGACCCGTACCCGCTGACGCTGGACGAGATCGTCAAGATGCTCGCCCCGGAGGCCGAGGAGAAGGCCGCCCGCGAGGCCGCCGAGGCCGAGGGCAAGCCGGCTCCGCAGCGCAAGGTCGAGGTCCAGGTCCTGGACTTCGAGGTCGGCGACTCGGTCACCGTCACCGACGGTCCGTTCGCGACGCTGCAGGCCACGATCAACGAGATCAACGCCGACTCGAAGAAGGTCAAGGGCCTCGTCGAGATCTTCGGCCGCGAGACCCCGGTCGAGCTGAGCTTCGACCAGATCCAGAAGAACTAGTACCCCACCGGTACTCCTCTGGACGTACTGCTTCCGAGCAGGTCAGGTGGACGCTCGCGCGTCGCCTGACCTGCTCGGTTTTTGGCCGCACATCCATACCCGTTATCGTTGTGCGGTATGCCTGTGTCCGGGTAGCTCCCGAACGCGGGCAGGACCCGAATCGAAAGGACCCGGAGAGCTATGCCTCCCAAGAAGAAGAAGGTCACGGGGCTCATCAAGCTCCAGATCCAGGCCGGTGCCGCGAACCCGGCTCCGCCGGTCGGCCCCGCGCTGGGTCAGCACGGCGTCAACATCATGGAGTTCTGCAAGGCCTACAACGCCGCGACCGAGTCGCAGCGTGGCTGGGTCATCCCGGTGGAGATCACGGTCTACGAGGACCGCTCCTTCACCTTCATCACCAAGACCCCGCCGGCCGCGAAGATGATCCTCAAGGCCGCGGGCGTGGAGAAGGGCTCCGGCGAGCCGCACAAGACCAAGGTCGCGAAGATCACGCGTGACCAGGTCCGTGAGATCGCCACCACCAAGATGCCCGACCTCAACGCCAACGACCTGGACCAGGCGGAGAAGATCATCGCCGGTACCGCTCGTTCCATGGGCGTCACGGTCGAGGGCTGACCTCCACCCCGTAAGCCAGCCACGCGGCGCCAGCCGCAAGGTCAGGACAGTGTGGCAGGGCCGGCTCGGCCCGCACCACGACTCCTCAGAAGCCAACAGGAGCAGTAGTGAGCAAGCGCAGCAAGTCTCTCCGCGCTGCGGACGCCAAGATCGACCGGGACAAGCAGTACGCCCCGCTCGAGGCCGTCCGTCTCGCCAAGGAGACCTCCACGTCCAAGTTCGACGGCACCGTCGAGGTCGCCTTCCGTCTGGGTGTCGACCCGCGCAAGGCCGACCAGATGGTCCGTGGCACCGTGAACCTCCCGCACGGCACCGGTAAGACCGCCCGGGTCCTGGTCTTCGCGACCGGTGACCGTGCCGAGGCCGCGCGTGCCGCGGGCGCCGACATCGTCGGCGCCGACGAACTGATCGACGAGGTGTCGAAGGGCCGTCTGGACTTCGACGCCGTCGTCGCCACCCCGGACCTCATGGGCAAGGTCGGCCGCCTCGGCCGCGTGCTCGGTCCCCGTGGTCTCATGCCGAACCCCAAGACCGGCACCGTGACCCCGGACGTGACCAAGGCCGTCACCGAGATCAAGGGCGGCAAGATCGAGTTCCGCGTCGACAAGCACTCGAACCTGCACTTCATCATCGGCAAGACGTCGTTCGACGACACCAAGCTGGTGGAGAACTACGGCGCGGCGCTGGAGGAGATCCTCCGTCTGAAGCCGTCCGCCGCCAAGGGCCGCTACATCAAGAAGGCCGCCATCAGCACCACGATGGGCCCCGGCATTCCGCTCGACTCCAACCGCACCCGCAACCTCCTCGTCGAGGAGGACCCGGCCGCGGTCTGAGCGAGCAGCTCGCCCCACCGGTTCACGGGCCCCGCACCTTCCGAGGTGCGGGGCCCGTCCCTTTTCCCGGCGCCCTGGGTTAGCGTGCGGGCAGCGGACTCGCGCATGGGGTGCAAGAGCCGTACGGGGCGCAAGGGGTGGGCGGATGACGGGCACGAGGGCACGCCGTACGGTCGTCTCGATCGCGGTGTCGGCCGCGCTGGCGTGTGTCACCGCCTGCACCGCCTTCGGGGGATCCACCGACTCCGCCGATGCCACCCCGCCGTCCGCCTCCGCCCCACCGCGCCCGGCCACGCCGTCCTCCGGCGCGCCTGCCCTCACCGGCCCTTCGGCCGACTCCCTGCGGGCCGTGGAACGGGCCACCGGGCGGGCGGGTTCGGCGCGGGTGGAGTCCGCCACCGTGATGGGCGACGAGCTGTCCCTGGAGGCCACCGGCGCCCTCGGCTGGCGCGACGGTCTCACCGGCACCCTGACCATCACGTACACCGGCGGCACGACCGCCGAGACCATGCGTCGCCTGGGCACCGAGGCGATGGAGGCCCGGTATCTGTCCGACGCCTACTACGCCAGGATGGGCGACGAGTTCGCCGACCGGGTGGGCGGCCGGCACTGGATCAAGTACGTGTACGCCGACCTGGAGGACCTCGGCGGCGGCGCGGGCGCCGGGTTCGCCGACCAGATGCGCAACACCACGCCCCACCAGGCGGTGAAGCTGCTGCTGGGCTCCGACACCGTGCGCAAGGTGGGCCAGGAGACGACGCGCGGCCGGCGCACCACGCACTGGACGGGCAAGGTGGGCGGGGCCACCGCCCAGACGGTCGACATCTGGGTGGACGACCGGGACCTGCTGGTCAAGAAGGTCGAGCGAGGGCGGACGGAGACGGGGGAGCTGACCCAGACCGCCTACTACAGCGACTACGGAGTGGCCGTCTCCGCCAAGCGTCCGCCGGCCGCCGACACGGCGGACTTCAAGGAACTGCTGGCAGCACAGGGTCGTTGAAGAAGAAATCACAAGATCGTTCGAACCGATTCGGATACGCTCGCGTCCTTGTGATGAAGAGCTGCTGTGGAGCAGCGGTGCGTCTCCTGTGCGCCTTGAATCCCGTGGGGGGAATTCCATGAAGACTTCCGTACGCGTGCCCGTGGGCGCCGGACTGGCCGCCCTACTGCTCGCCGCCGGGGCGGTGGGCTGTTCCAGCGGGGACAAGGCAGACAAGGCAGACAGGGCAGACAAGGCGGAACAGTCCACGGACATGACCCCGGCCGCGGCCGTCGCCAAGGCGGCGAAGAACACGGAGGAGATCGACTCCTTCCGCTACCGCATGACCGGCAAGGTCCCCGAGGAGGGACGGGTCAAGGCCGAGGCCCAGATGCAGATCAAGCCCACGCTCGCGATGAGCATGAAGATGACGGCGCTCGACCAGGGGGCCGACGGGAGCGCGGAGATCCGGCTCGTCGACAACGCCATGTACATCGGCGGCGGCCCCGAGGCCGCCAAGGAGATGGACGGCAAGAGCTGGATCAAGTTCGACCTGTCCGCGATGGGCGCCGGCGACGAGCTGAACCAGCTGGGCGGCGCCTCCCAGGCCGACAAGAACCCGGCGACCGAGTCCACCTTCCTCACCGGGGCCAAGGACGTCGAGAAGGTCGGCACCGAGACCGTCGAGGGCGTGAAGACCACCCACTACAAGGGCACGGTCACCGTGGCCGACCTGGAGAAGTCCCTCGGCGACGAGGACAAGGCCACCCGGGACAAGCGCCAGAAGAGCCTCGAGCAGTACGAGAAGATGGGCGTCGACAAGCTCACGATGGACATGTGGATCGACGGCGACGACCAGACCAAGCAGTTCCGCATGCGCGGCGACGCCGACAAGGGCCCGCTGGACATGACCATCACCTTCCTCGGCGTCAACGAGCCCGTGAAGGTCACCGCCCCGCCGGCCAAGGACACCGCCGACCTGGCCGAGATGATGCAGGACGCCCAGCAGGGCTGAGGCAGCCGCGCACGGCCCGCCGCGCCCGCCGTTCCCGGCGCGTCGGGTCGCCGCAGGGGCGGATTTGCTTGACACTGCCCCGTTCGCGTACGCTTCCACCGAAGCCAAAGACCGCTGGTCGTTGCCGTGTGCTCGCGAGAGGACACGGTGGCCGAAGGATCCGCTGAACTGCGGACGACCCGCGCAGGTGACTGTGGATGAGCTCCCATCGGTCCGCGCCTCGTGCGTGTGACAAACGGTCGAGCCACGCCCCGTGCGCCTGCGCCGGGGCGTTTCGTTTTCCCCAGTCCTCCTTCGGGTCCGCGCGGTCCGAATCACCCGGAAGGAGGCCGAGGCTCTATGGCGACGCCCGACAAGGCTGCCGCGGTTGCCGAGCTGACGGACAAGTTCCGCAGCTCGAACGCCGCCGTGCTGACCGAGTACCGCGGTCTCACCGTGGCGCAGCTCAAGACGCTGCGCCGGTCGCTCGGTGAGAACGCCCAGTACGCCGTGGTGAAGAACACGCTGACCAAGATTGCGGCCAACGAGGCCGGGATCACGACGCTGGACGACCACTTCAATGGTCCGACGGCTGTCGCCTTCATCACCGGTGACCCGGTGGAGTCGGCGAAGGGTCTGCGCGACTTCGCCAAGGACAATCCGAATCTCGTCATCAAGGGCGGTGTCCTTGACGGCAAGGCGCTGTCCGCCGACGAGATCAAGAAGCTTGCGGACCTCGAGTCCCGCGAGGTTCTGCTCTCCAAGCTGGCGGGTGCCTTCAAGGGCAAGCAGTCTCAGGCTGCTCAGCTCTTCCAGGCGCTTCCCTCGAAGCTCGTCCGCACCGTGGACGCGCTCCGTGCCAAGCAGGACGAGCAGGGCGGTGCCGAGTAATTCGGCTCGCTTTCCGATCCTCGCCGCATGAACCGCATGAGGTGAGGGTCGACGCGGGCCCGACGTACGCCCGCCTCACCCCGTACATCCGGCACCTGCCGAATTAGTGGAAGGACCGCCATCATGGCGAAGCTCAGCCAGGACGACCTGCTCGCCCAGTTCGAGGAGATGACCCTCATCGAGCTCTCCGAGTTCGTGAAGGCCTTCGAGGAGAAGTTCGACGTCACCGCCGCCGCCGCGGTCGCCGCCGCCCCGGTCGGCCCGGCCGCCGCGGTCGAGGCCGAGGCCGAGCAGGACGAGTTCGACGTCATCCTCACCGGTGCCGGCGACAAGAAGATCCAGGTCATCAAGGTCGTGCGCGAGCTGACCTCCCTGGGTCTGAAGGAGGCCAAGGACCTCGTGGACGGCGCCCCGAAGCCCGTCCTCGAGAAGGTCGCCAAGGACGCCGCCGAGAAGGCCGCCGAGTCCCTCAAGGGCGCCGGCGCCTCGGTCGAGGTCAAGTAACACCGCACGGGCACCACGGACTCCAAGAGGGTCTGTAACGCTCAGGCACCGAAGAGCGATCATCCATCCGGGTGGTCGCTCTTCGGCGTATCCGGGGTCCGGCGGCGGCTGCCTTGCACGCGCGACGGCGAAGAGTAGGGTGATCTTCGTCGTGCCGTCGCCGAGGCCCTGAGAGCCTCCTGGCGACAACCGGTTTGGGCAAGGGGGGCCTTGACGAACCGCACGCAGCGCGCAATTCTCAGGGCGTCGTCACAAGGATCCGAATCCGAGGCATGGATCGACGGCGAAGAGGGCAGTATCTGGGTGCGTTGAGGGCGAGGCCTTGCCGCACAGGTGGTGAGAACAACGAGGAGCGAACACGGTCCCCGAGAACCGCACTGGACATCAGTGTGCCAAGTGGCTACACTGACCCTTTGCGCTGCCTGTTAGCTGCCCCCTGCCCGTCACCAGGGGTCTACCCTCGCCCGAGCACTGACGACCAGAGCATGTCTGACCTGGCTCTTTAGCCACATCAGGCACCCCCTGTCTTCGTGCACGGAAGAGGGGCCGGTACGCGCGTAGTGAGTCCGAGCCCTCGGAAGGACCCCCTCTTGGCCGCCTCGCGCAATGCCTCGACCGCGAATACGAACAACGCTGCCAGCACCGCCCCGCTGCGCATCTCCTTTGCAAAGATCAAGGAGCCCCTCGAGGTTCCGAACCTTCTCGCGCTGCAGACCGAGAGCTTCGACTGGCTGCTCGGCAACGACGCGTGGAAGGCTCGCGTCGAGTCGGCTCTGGAGTCCGGTCAGGACGTCCCCACCAAGTCCGGTCTGGAAGAGATCTTCGAGGAGATCTCGCCGATCGAGGACTTCTCCGGGTCGATGTCGCTGACGTTCCGCGACCACCGCTTCGAGCCCCCCAAGAACAGCATCGACGAGTGCAAGGACCGCGACTTCACGTACGCGGCCCCGCTCTTCGTCACCGCCGAGTTCACCAACAACGAGACCGGCGAGATCAAGTCCCAGACGGTCTTCATGGGCGACTTCCCGCTCATGACCAACAAGGGCACCTTCGTCATCAACGGCACCGAGCGTGTCGTCGTGTCGCAGCTGGTCCGTTCGCCGGGTGTCTACTTCGACTCCTCCATCGACAAGACGTCCGACAAGGACATCTTCTCCGCCAAGATCATCCCGTCCCGGGGTGCCTGGCTGGAGATGGAGATCGACAAGCGCGACATGGTCGGTGTGCGCATCGACCGCAAGCGCAAGCAGTCCGTGACCGTCCTGCTCAAGGCCCTCGGTTGGACGACCGAGCAGATCCTCGAGGAGTTCGGCGAGTACGAGTCCATGCGCGCCACCCTGGAGAAGGACCACACCCAGGGCCAGGACGACGCGCTGCTCGACATCTACCGCAAGCTGCGTCCGGGCGAGCCCCCCACGCGTGAGGCAGCGCAGACGCTGCTCGAGAACCTCTACTTCAACCCGAAGCGCTACGACCTCGCCAAGGTCGGCCGCTACAAGGTGAACAAGAAGCTCGGCGCCGAGGAGCCCCTGGACGCCGGCGTCCTCACCACCGACGACGTCATCGCCACCATCAAGTACCTGGTGAAGCTGCACGCCGGTGAGACCGAGACGGTCGGCGAGTCGGGCCGGGAGATCGTCGTCGAGACCGACGACATCGACCACTTCGGCAACCGCCGCATCCGCAACGTCGGCGAGCTCATCCAGAACCAGGTCCGTACGGGTCTCGCCCGTATGGAGCGCGTCGTGCGCGAGCGCATGACCACCCAGGACGTCGAGGCGATCACGCCGCAGACCCTGATCAACATCCGGCCGGTCGTCGCCTCCATCAAGGAGTTCTTCGGCACCAGCCAGCTGTCCCAGTTCATGGACCAGAACAACCCGCTGTCGGGTCTGACGCACAAGCGTCGCCTCAACGCGCTCGGCCCGGGTGGTCTCTCCCGTGAGCGGGCCGGCTTCGAGGTCCGTGACGTCCACCCGTCGCACTACGGCCGCATGTGCCCGATCGAGACGCCGGAAGGCCCGAACATCGGCCTGATCGGCTCGCTCGCCTCGTACGGCCGGATCAACCCGTTCGGCTTCATCGAGACCCCGTACCGCAAGGTCGTCGAGGGTCAGGTCACCGACGACGTCGACTACCTGACCGCCGACGAGGAGGACCGCTTCGTCATCGCGCAGGCCAACGCCACGCTCAACGACGACATGCGCTTCTCCGAGGCCCGCGTCCTGGTCCGCCGTCGTGGCGGAGAGGTCGACTACGTCCCCGGTGACGACGTCGACTACATGGACGTCTCGCCGCGCCAGATGGTGTCGGTCGCTACCGCGATGATCCCGTTCCTCGAGCACGACGACGCCAACCGTGCCCTCATGGGCGCGAACATGATGCGTCAGGCCGTGCCGCTCATCAAGAGCGAGTCCCCGCTCGTCGGCACCGGCATGGAGTACCGCTCCGCGGCCGACGCCGGTGACGTGGTCAAGGCCGAGAAGGCGGGTGTGGTCCAGGAGGTCTCCGCGGACTACATCACCACCACCAACGACGACGGCACGTACATCACGTACCGCCTGGCCAAGTTCTCCCGGTCCAACCAGGGCACCTCGGTCAACCAGAAGGTCATCGTCGCCGAGGGCGACCGGATCATCGAGGGCCAGGTCCTGGCCGACGGTCCGGCCACCGAGAACGGCGAGATGGCGCTCGGCAAGAACCTGCTGGTCGCGTTCATGCCGTGGGAGGGTCACAACTACGAGGACGCGATCATCCTGTCGCAGCGCCTCGTGCAGGACGACGTCCTCTCCTCGATCCACATCGAGGAGCACGAGGTCGACGCCCGTGACACCAAGCTCGGCCCCGAGGAGATCACCCGGGACATCCCGAACGTCTCCGAGGAGGTCCTCGCCGACCTCGACGAGCGCGGCATCATCCGCATCGGTGCCGAGGTCGTCGCCGGCGACATCCTCGTCGGCAAGGTCACGCCCAAGGGCGAGACCGAGCTGACGCCGGAGGAGCGCCTGCTCCGTGCGATCTTCGGTGAGAAGGCGCGCGAGGTGCGCGACACCTCGCTGAAGGTCCCGCACGGCGAGATCGGCAAGGTCATCGGCGTCCGCGTCTTCGACCGCGAGGAGGGCGACGAGCTTCCCCCCGGTGTGAACCAGCTGGTGCGCGTGTACGTGGCGCAGAAGCGCAAGATCACCGACGGTGACAAGCTCGCCGGCCGCCACGGCAACAAGGGCGTCATCTCCAAGATCAACCCGATCGAGGACATGCCGTTCCTGGAGGACGGCACGCCCGTCGACATCATCCTCAACCCGCTGGGTGTCCCGTCCCGAATGAACCCGGGACAGGTCCTGGAGATCCACCTCGGCTGGCTCGCCAGCCGCGGCTGGGACGTCTCCGGCCTCGCGGAGGAGTGGGCCGAGCGGCTCCAGGTCATCGGTGCCGACAAGGTCGAGCCCGGCACCAACGTCGCCACCCCGGTCTTCGACGGTGCGCGCGAGGACGAGCTGGCCGGCCTGCTCCAGCACACCATCCCGAACCGCGACGGCGAGCGCATGGTGCTCCCGTCCGGCAAGGCGAGGCTGTTCGACGGCCGCTCCGGCGAGCCGTTCCCGGAGCCGATCTCGGTCGGCTACATGTACATCCTCAAGCTCCACCACCTGGTCGACGACAAGCTGCACGCCCGCTCGACCGGCCCGTACTCGATGATCACCCAGCAGCCGCTGGGTGGTAAGGCCCAGTTCGGTGGCCAGCGCTTCGGTGAGATGGAGGTGTGGGCGCTGGAGGCTTACGGCGCCGCGTACGCCCTCCAGGAGCTGCTGACCATCAAGTCCGACGACGTGACCGGCCGCGTGAAGGTCTACGAGGCCATCGTCAAGGGCGAGAACATCCCTGAGCCCGGCATCCCCGAGTCCTTCAAGGTGCTCATCAAGGAGATGCAGTCCCTGTGCCTCAACGTGGAGGTGCTGTCCTCGGACGGCATGTCCATCGAGATGCGTGACACCGACGAGGACGTCTTCCGCGCAGCGGAGGAGCTCGGCATCGACCTGTCCCGGCGCGAGCCGAGCAGCGTCGAAGAGGTCTGACGGGAGTCAGGCGGGGCCTCCCACGCAGAGGCCCCGCCGATCCCGCGACCCCCGTTTCAGACCACAGACTTACAACCCTGAGAGGGATTGACGCATAGTGCTCGACGTCAACTTCTTCGACGAGCTCCGGATCGGTCTGGCCACCGCTGACGACATCCGTCAGTGGAGCCACGGCGAGGTCAAGAAGCCCGAGACGATCAACTACCGCACGCTCAAGCCCGAAAAGGACGGACTCTTCTGCGAGAAGATCTTCGGTCCGACCCGGGACTGGGAGTGCTACTGCGGCAAGTACAAGCGTGTCCGCTTCAAGGGCATCATCTGTGAGCGCTGCGGCGTCGAGGTCACTCGCGCCAAGGTGCGCCGTGAGCGGATGGGCCACATCGAGCTGGCCGCTCCCGTCACCCACATCTGGTACTTCAAGGGCGTCCCGTCGCGCCTCGGATACCTGCTGGACCTCGCCCCGAAGGACCTCGAGAAGGTCATCTACTTCGCGGCGTACATGATCACGTTCGTCGACGAGGAGCGCCGCACCCGCGACCTGCCCTCGCTGGAGGCCCACGTCTCCGTCGAGCGCCAGCAGGTCGAGCAGCGCCGCGACTCCGACCTGGAGGCCCGCGCCAAGAAGCTCGAGACCGACCTGGCCGAGCTCGAGGCCGAGGGTGCCAAGGCCGACGTGCGCCGCAAGGTGCGCGAGGGTGCCGAGCGTGAGATGAAGCAGCTGCGCGACCGTGCGCAGCGCGAGATCGACCGCCTCGACGAGGTGTGGAACCGGTTCAAGAACCTCAAGGTCCAGGACCTCGAGGGCGACGAGCTGCTCTACCGCGAGCTGCGCGACCGCTTCGGCACCTACTTCGACGGCTCGATGGGCGCCGCCGCGCTGCAGAAGCGCCTGGAGTCCTTCGACCTCGACGAGGAGGCCGAGCGCCTCCGCGAGATCATCCGTACCGGCAAGGGCCAGAAGAAGACCCGTGCGCTCAAGCGCCTCAAGGTCGTCTCCGCGTTCCTGCAGACCAGCAACAGCCCCAAGGGCATGGTGCTCGACTGCGTGCCGGTCATCCCGCCGGACCTGCGTCCGATGGTGCAGCTGGACGGTGGCCGCTTCGCGACCTCCGACCTGAACGACCTGTACCGCCGTGTCATCAACCGCAACAACCGCCTGAAGCGGCTTCTCGACCTCGGCGCGCCCGAGATCATCGTGAACAACGAGAAGCGCATGCTCCAGGAGGCCGTCGACGCGCTCTTCGACAACGGCCGTCGTGGCCGCCCGGTGACGGGCCCCGGCAACCGTCCGCTGAAGTCGCTGTCCGACATGCTCAAGGGCAAGCAGGGCCGCTTCCGTCAGAACCTGCTCGGCAAGCGAGTCGACTACTCGGCGCGTTCCGTCATCGTCGTCGGCCCGCAGCTGAAGCTGCACCAGTGCGGTCTGCCCAAGGCCATGGCGCTGGAGCTCTTCAAGCCGTTCGTGATGAAGCGCCTGGTCGACCTGAACCACGCGCAGAACATCAAGAGCGCCAAGCGCATGGTCGAGCGCGGCCGCACGGTCGTGTACGACGTGCTCGAAGAGGTCATCGCGGAGCACCCGGTTCTGCTGAACCGTGCGCCCACGCTGCACCGCCTCGGCATCCAGGCCTTCGAGCCGCAGCTGGTCGAGGGCAAGGCCATCCAGATCCACCCGCTCGTCTGCACCGCGTTCAACGCGGACTTCGACGGTGACCAGATGGCCGTGCACCTGCCGCTGTCCGCGGAGGCGCAGGCCGAGGCCCGCATCCTGATGCTGTCCTCGAACAACATCCTCAAGCCGGCCGACGGCCGTCCGGTGACGATGCCGACCCAGGACATGGTCCTCGGTCTGTTCTTCCTCACCACCGACTCCGAGGGGCGTGGCCCCAAGGGTGAGGGCCGTGCCTTCGGCTCCGCGGCCGAGGCGATCATGGCGTTCGACGCGGGAGACCTGACGCTTCAGGCGAAGGTCGACATCCGCTTCCCGGTGGGCACCATCCCGCCCCGCGGCTGGGAGCCCCCGGCCCGCGAGGAGGGTGAGCCGGAGTGGCAGCAGGGTGACACCTTCACCCTGAAGACCACGCTGGGCCGCGCGCTCTTCAACGAGCTGCTGCCCGAGGACTACCCCTTCGTCGACTACGAGGTCGGCAAGAAGCAGCTCTCCGAGATCGTCAACGACCTCGCCGAGCGCTACCCGAAGGTCATCGTGGCGGCGACGCTCGACAACCTGAAGGCGTCCGGCTTCTTCTGGGCCACCCGTTCCGGTGTCACCGTCGCCATCTCCGACATCGTCGTTCCCGACGCGAAGAAGGAGATCGTCAAGGGCTACGAGGCGCAGGACGAGAAGGTCCAGAAGCAGTACGAGCGCGGTCTGATCACCAAGGAAGAGCGCACGCAGGAGCTCATCGCGATCTGGACCAAGGCGACCAACGAGGTCGCCGAGGCGATGAACGCGAACTTCCCGAAGACCAACCCGGTCTCCATGATGGTGAACTCGGGTGCTCGCGGAAACATGATGCAGATGCGTCAGATCGCCGGTATGCGCGGTCTGGTGTCGAACGCCAAGAACGAGACGATTCCCCGTCCGATCAAGGCGTCGTTCCGTGAGGGCCTGTCCGTGCTGGAGTACTTCATCTCCACGCACGGTGCCCGTAAGGGTCTGGCGGACACCGCGCTGCGCACCGCCGACTCGGGTTACCTCACGCGTCGTCTGGTCGACGTCTCCCAGGACGTCATCATTCGCGAGGAGGACTGCGGCACCGAGCGCGGTCTCAAGCTGCCGATCGCCACGCGCGACGCGGACGGCACGCTGCGCAAGGCCGAGGACGTCGAGACCAGCGTGTACGCCCGCATGCTCGCCGAGGACGTCGTCATCGACGGCAAGGTGATCGCGCCGGCCAACGTCGACCTCGGTGACGTCCTGATCGACGCCCTGCTCGCCAACGGCGTCGAGGAGGTCAAGACCCGTTCGATCCTGACCTGCGAGTCCCAGGTCGGCACCTGCGCCATGTGCTACGGCCGCTCGCTGGCCACCGGCAAGCTGGTCGACATCGGTGAGGCGGTCGGCATCATCGCCGCCCAGTCCATCGGTGAGCCCGGTACCCAGCTGACGATGCGTACCTTCCACACCGGTGGTGTGGCCGGTGACGACATCACGCAGGGTCTGCCGCGTGTCGTCGAGCTCTTCGAGGCCCGTACCCCGAAGGGTGTCGCCCCGATCTCCGAGGCCTCCGGCCGCGTCCGGATCGAGGAGACCGAGAAGACCAAGAAGCTCGTCGTCACCCCGGACGACGGCAGCGACGAGACGGCGTTCCCGATCTCGAAGCGTGCCCGTCTCCTGGTCGGCGAGGGTGATCACGTCGAGGTGGGCCAGAAGCTCACCGTGGGTGCCACCAACCCGCACGACGTGCTGCGCATCCTGGGTCAGCGTGCCGTCCAGGTCCACCTGGTCGGCGAGGTCCAGAAGGTCTACAACTCGCAGGGCGTGTCGATCCACGACAAGCACATCGAGATCATCATCCGGCAGATGCTGCGCCGCGTGACGATCATCGAGTCCGGCGACGCCGAGCTGCTGCCCGGCGAGCTGGTCGAGCGCACGAAGTTCGAGACCGAGAACCGTCGTGTGGTCCAGGAGGGCGGTCACCCGGCCTCCGGTCGTCCGCAGCTGATGGGTATCACCAAGGCCTCGCTGGCGACGGAATCCTGGCTGTCGGCCGCCTCCTTCCAGGAGACGACCCGAGTCCTGACGGACGCGGCGATCAACGCCAAGTCCGACAGCCTCATCGGCCTCAAGGAGAACGTCATCATCGGTAAGCTCATCCCGGCCGGTACGGGCCTGTCCCGCTACCGCAACATCCGGGTGGAGCCGACCGAGGAGGCCAAGGCCGCGATGTACTCGGCCGTCGGCTACGACGACATCGACTACTCGCCGTTCGGCACCGGCTCCGGCCAGGCCGTTCCGCTGGAGGACTACGACTACGGTCCGTACAACCAGTAAGCGGGCAGGTTGAACGAAGGGCGGTCACCCCGTGGGGTGGCCGCCCTTCGGCGTGCACGGGCGTGGGGCAGAATCACGTGCGTCGTTCGAACCGCGCACCATCCGCCCTCCGACCTTGGGAGTTGTCCGTGCTCGCGATAGGAATTTTCCTCGTCGTCATGGTGTGCGGCACGTCGCTGGTGCTGTGCACCAACCTGTACGCCCTGCGGAAGGCGAGGCGCCTGGAGTCCGCGGGCGCCCGCGTCGAGGGCGAGTGCGTCAGCCACTACTGGCCGAGCGGCGGCTACGTGGGCGCCGTCTGTACGTACTCCACGGGGGCCGGTCAGGAGCTCACGGTCCGCTCGTCGAGGTACTCCGTCGCCCCGGTGGAGGTGGGGGACGTGGTGGAGGTCGTCCACGAGCCGGGGCGGCCGGAGCGCGCGATGCTGCTGTTCGAGGCGACCCGGCGGGTGGGGTACGACACGGCCCTGACGGCCGTCATGGGCGCGATGTGGGCGGCGGCGGTGACGGGGCTGCTCTTCACGCTGTGACGGCGCCGCCGCACCGCACGGTGGCTACGGCACGCCCAGTTCGAAGATGACGTAGTGCGCGTACCAGCCGGAGGCGATCGACGCCGTGGTGAAGAAGACCACCAGGCCCGGCAGCTTCAGGCGGCTCAGGGCCGCGGCCGGGGCGAGGAGGAGGGGGAAGGCGGGCAGCAGGTAGCGCATGGTGTTGCCGAACATCTGCTGGGTGCCGAGGACCGTGATGACGGTGGCCAGGGTGTAGGCGACGAGCACCAGCGGGGGCTTCTTGCGCAGCATCAGGGCGATGAGGAAGGGCAGCGCCAGGACCAGCTGGAGGGAGAGCAGGTCCGGGGTGGAGAAGGCGAAGTGGTAGTCGCCGTGGCCCACCGCGAGGTTGCGCAGCACGTCCCAGGTGTAGGCGCCGTAGTCGAAGAAGTGCGCCCAGCCCTCGCGCTGGAGCGTGAAGTACGCCGTGGCCTCGCCGGTGCTGTAGCCGACCCAGGCGATGTAGGAGAGCAGGCCGAGCGGTGCGACGAGCATCGCGTACACCGGGCCGCGTACGCCGTGCTCGCGCCGGGACTCGGGGCGGGCGAGGGTCACCAGGGCCGCGAGGCCCACGGCGCCTATGAGCACGGCCGAGGTGGGGCGGTTCAGGCCGGCGACGAAGGCGAGCAGGCCGGCCGCCACCCAGCGCCGGGTCATCACGGCGTAGCAGGCCCAGGCGGCGATGGCGACGAACAGGGACTCGGAGTACACCGCCCACTCGACGCCCGCGCCGGGGGCCACCGCCCACAGCCCGGCCGCGATGGTGCCCGCCCGTGCTCCCGCGACCAGCGAGATCACGGCGTAGATCCCGGCCGCGGCGACGAACGACGACACGACGGAGACCAGGATGCCGGAGCCGTACAGGCCGAGGCCGGTGGACTCCGAGACCATGCGGATCAGGGCCGGGTAGAGCGGGAAGAACGCGACCGAGTTCTGCTGGACCGTGAACAGGCCGTCCGAGTCGAGGTGGACCAGGGAGGGGCTGTAGCCGTGTTCGGCGACCTGGAGGTACCACCAGCCGTCCCAGGTGGCCAGGACGTCCCACCAGTGGGCGCCGCCGCCGAAGCGCGGGTTCTTCCCCCGGAAGTCCCCGGCGTACGTCAGCAGGGAGGCGAAGACACCGAGGCCGACGAGCTTGGTGACGCCGTAGAGGAGCAGCGGGGCCAGGTAGGGCCGGGTGCCTGCCGGCAGGGCCGGGGGCCAGGTCCGCCAGGAGCGCTCCCGGCCGTCGTCGGAGCCTCGTCGTGCGGCGTCGGCCGACCCGTCGGTCATCGTGTCGTCGGCAGCCGTGTCCATGGCTGTCATCCCCCTCGGGCCACCCTCAACCGTCCATTGCTGCCATAAGATCGCACAAGAGTCGCACATCTGTACTCAAGGTCATGGAGAGGGGAGGCGCGGTGCCCGAGGAACGGGACGCGGAGCGGCGAGAACCGGTCGTACTGTCGGTCGTCATTCCGATGTTCAACGAGGAAGAGGTCCTGCCCGCGCTGGTCAGCAGGCTGCGTCCGGTTCTGACGGAGCTGGGCGTCCCCCACGAGGTCGTCGCGGTGGACGACGGCAGCGGCGACCGTACCGCGGAGCTGCTCGCCGCCTTCCGGCTGGGCTGGCCGGAGCTGCGCGTGGTCGCGCTGCGGCGCAATTCCGGCCATCAGGCGGCCCTCACGGCGGGTCTCGAGCGGGCGCGCGGCGCGTACGTGGTGAGTCTGGACGCCGATCTGCAGGACCCGCCGGAGAAGATTCCCGACATGCTGGCGCTGGCCCGCGCGCAGGGGCTCGACATCGTCTACGGCGTGCGCGCCGACCGCAGCAGCGACTCCGGGTTCAAGCGGTGGTCGGCGGGCGTCTACTACCGCCTCATACGACGCCTGGCGGGCCCCTCGGTCCCCGCGCAGGCGGGCGACTTCCGACTGCTCAGCCGGGCCGCCGTGGATGCCCTGAAGGCCCTGCCGGACCAGCAGCGCGTGTACCGCCTGCTGGTGCCGTGGCTGGGCTTTCCGAGCGGGCAGGTGACGTACGAGCGCGCTCCGCGCACGGCGGGGCGTACGAAGTATCCGCTGGGCCGGATGATCCGCCTCGCGGTCGACAGCGTCACCGGTTTCTCCGCGGCCCCGCTGCGCATCGCCACCTGGCTGGGCGCCGGCGCCTTCGTGGTCTGCCTGGGGCTGCTGGTCTACACGCTGACCGCCTTCGCGCTGGGCCGCACGGTCCCCGGCTGGACCTCGCTCTTCACGGGCCTGGTCTTCATCGGCGCGGTGCAGCTGATCTGCGTCGGGCTGCTGGGTGAGTACGTCGGGCGCATATACACGGCGGTGCAGAACCGGCCGACGTACTTCGTCCGCCACGACACGGCGGCGGACGCACCGGGCACCGGACCGGCCGGCGGCGAGCCCGCCGCACACCCCGACGAGCCGCGCGTCCCCCTGCCGCGGGCCTGAGACCCCGCCGCCGAACCGGACGAAGCGGCAGCAAACGGGCGCGGACCGCGGTCTCACCCATTTGTTTTGACCGCAGCGAATGCGATAGGTACGCTCAGACCTTGTGCCTGGGGTGTGCCCTGGCCCTCGTGCGTGCCTACAACCGCACCGGGGCCGTGACCGGCCACCGCAAATCGCGCCTCTTTCCGCCTCGCGGCCGGAGTCCGCGGCTTCGACACACCCGACCGCGTGGGTCGGCGAAGTTCCAGGTTAGCTTCACCATTCGGCACACAGAAACCGGAGAAGTAGTGCCTACGATCCAGCAGCTGGTCCGGAAGGGCCGGCAGGACAAGGTCGAGAAGAACAAGACGCCCGCACTCGAGGGTTCCCCTCAGCGCCGTGGCGTCTGCACGCGTGTGTTCACGACCACCCCGAAGAAGCCGAACTCGGCCCTGCGTAAGGTCGCGCGTGTGCGTCTGACCAGCGGGATCGAGGTCACCGCTTACATTCCGGGCGAGGGGCACAACCTGCAGGAGCACTCCATCGTGCTCGTGCGCGGCGGCCGTGTGAAGGACCTGCCCGGTGTTCGCTACAAGATCATCCGCGGTTCGCTTGACACCCAGGGTGTCAAGAACCGCAAGCAGGCCCGCAGCCGCTACGGCGCCAAGAAGGAGAAGTAGAAATGCCTCGTAAGGGCCCCGCCCCGAAGCGCCCGGTCATCATCGACCCGGTCTACGGTTCTCCTCTGGTGACCTCCCTCATCAACAAGGTGCTGATGAACGGCAAGCGCTCCACCGCCGAGCGCATCGTCTACGGCGCCATGGAGGGTCTGCGCGAGAAGACCAGCAACGACCCGGTCATCACGCTCAAGCGCGCTCTCGAGAACATCAAGCCGACCCTCGAGGTCAAGTCCCGCCGTGTCGGTGGCGCGACCTACCAGGTCCCGATCGAGGTCAAGCCGGGCCGTGCGAACACGCTCGCCCTGCGCTGGCTCGTCGGTTACTCCCGCGCCCGTCGCGAGAAGACCATGACCGAGCGTCTGCTCAACGAGCTCCTCGACGCCTCCAACGGCCTCGGCGCCGCTGTGAAGAAGCGCGAGGACACGCACAAGATGGCCGAGTCCAACAAGGCCTTCGCGCACTACCGCTGGTAGTCGCTACCCACATCGAGACCGAGAGAAGACTGAAGCCTTATGGCTACCACTTCACTTGACCTGGCCAAGGTCCGCAACATCGGGATCATGGCCCACATCGACGCGGGCAAGACGACCACCACCGAGCGGATCCTGTTCTACACCGGCGTTTCGTACAAGATCGGTGAGGTCCACGACGGCGCCGCCACGATGGACTGGATGGAGCAGGAGCAGGAGCGTGGCATCACGATCACGTCTGCTGCGACCACCTGTCACTGGCCGCTCGAGGACAACGACTACACGATCAACATCATCGACACCCCCGGGCACGTCGACTTCACCGTTGAGGTGGAGCGCTCCCTGCGTGTGCTCGACGGTGCCGTGACCGTGTTCGACGGTGTCGCCGGTGTCGAGCCGCAGTCCGAGACGGTGTGGCGTCAGGCCGACCGTTACGGCGTGCCCCGCATCTGCTTCGTGAACAAGCTGGACCGCACCGGCGCCGAGTTCCACCGCTGCGTGGACATGATCTCGGACCGCCTGGGCGCCCAGCCGCTCGTCATGCAGCTCCCGATCGGTGCCGAGGCCGACTTCCAGGGCGTCGTGGACCTCGTCCGCATGAAGGCGCTCGTGTGGTCCGCCGACGCGGCCAAGGGCGAGATGTACGACACCGTCGACATCCCGGCCACGCACACCGAGGCCGCCGAGGAGTGGCGCGGCAAGCTGGTCGAGGCCGTCGCGGAGAACGACGAAGAGATCATGGAGCTGTACCTGGAGGGCCAGGAGCCCACCGAGGAGCAGCTGTACGCCGCGATCCGTCGTGTCACCATCGCCTCCGGCAAGTCCGAGGACACCACGGTCACCCCGGTGTTCTGCGGCACCGCGTTCAAGAACAAGGGCGTCCAGCCCCTGCTCGACGCGGTCGTGCGCTACCTGCCGACCCCGCTCGACGTCGAGGCCATCGAGGGCCACGACGTCAAGGACCCCGAGGTCGTCGTCAAGCGCAAGCCGTCGGAGGAGGAGCCGCTCGCCGCGCTCGCCTTCAAGATCATGAGCGACCCGCACCTCGGCAAGCTCACCTTCGTCCGGGTGTACTCCGGCCGCCTGGTGTCCGGCACCGCGGTGCTGAACTCCGTCAAGGGCCGCAAGGAGCGCATCGGCAAGATCTACCGCATGCACGCCAACAAGCGTGAGGAGATCGAGTCGGTGGGCGCCGGCGACATCGTCGCGGTCATGGGCCTGAAGCAGACCACCACCGGTGAGACGCTGTCCGACGACAAGAACCCGGTGATCCTGGAGTCCATGGACTTCCCGGCGCCGGTCATCCAGGTCGCCATCGAGCCCAAGTCGAAGGGCGACCAGGAGAAGCTCGGCGTCGCGATCCAGCGTCTGGCCGAGGAGGACCCGTCCTTCCAGGTCCACACGAACGAGGAGACGGGCCAGACCATCATCGGTGGTATGGGCGAGCTGCACCTCGAGGTGCTGGTCGACCGTATGCGCCGTGAGTTCAAGGTCGAGGCCAACGTCGGCAAGCCGCAGGTCGCGTACCGTGAGACGATCCGCAAGACCGTCGAGCGCGTGGACTACACCCACAAGAAGCAGACCGGTGGTACCGGTCAGTTCGCCAAGGTGCAGATCGCGATCGAGCCGATCGAGGGCGGCGACGCCTCGTACGAGTTCGTGAACAAGGTGACCGGTGGCCGCATCCCGAAGGAGTACATCCCTTCGGTGGACGCCGGTGCGCAGGAGGCCATGCAGTTCGGCATCCTGGCCGGCTACGAGATGACGGGCGTCCGCGTCACGCTCATCGACGGTGGCTACCACGAGGTCGACTCCTCCGAGCTCGCCTTCAAGATCGCCGGTTCGCAGGCGTTCAAGGAGGCCGCGCGCAAGGCTTCGCCCGTGCTCCTCGAGCCGATGATGGCCGTCGAGGTCACCACGCCCGAGGACTACATGGGTGACGTCATCGGTGACATCAACTCCCGCCGTGGCCAGATCCAGGCCATGGAGGAGCGGATGGGTGCCCGCGTCGTGAAGGGCCTCGTGCCGCTGTCGGAGATGTTCGGCTACGTCGGAGACCTCCGCAGCAAGACGTCGGGTCGCGCAAGCTACTCGATGCAGTTCGACTCCTACGCCGAGGTTCCCCGGAACGTCGCCGAGGAGATCATCGCGAAGGCCAAGGGCGAGTAACGGACTCCGTTCAACGGACCCGGTTCACACGCTTTAGGCTTGACCCCGGAGCCTGCATGGGGCATTCCGCCGCGAATCCGGCGGAATGCCCCCGGCACCCGGGCTTTCCAGCAAAGATCACCTGGCGCCGATGAGTAAGGCGTACAGAACCACTCCACAGGAGGACCCCAGTGGCGAAGGCGAAGTTCGAGCGGACTAAGCCGCACGTCAACATCGGCACCATCGGTCACATCGACCACGGTAAGACGACCCTCACGGCCGCCATTACCAAGGTGCTGCACGACGCGTACCCCGAGCTGAACGAGGCCTCGGCCTTCGACCAGATCGACAAGGCTCCCGAGGAGCGCCAGCGCGGTATCACGATCTCCATCGCGCACGTCGAGTACCAGACGGAGACGCGTCACTACGCGCACGTCGACTGCCCCGGTCACGCGGACTACATCAAGAACATGATCACGGGTGCGGCGCAGATGGACGGCGCCATCCTCGTGGTCGCCGCCACCGACGGCCCGATGCCGCAGACCAAGGAGCACGTGCTCCTGGCCCGCCAGGTCGGCGTTCCGTACATCGTCGTCGCGCTGAACAAGGCCGACATGGTGGACGACGAGGAGATCCTGGAGCTCGTCGAGCTCGAGGTGCGTGAGCTCCTCTCCGAGTACGAGTTCCCGGGCGACGACCTGCCGGTCGTCAAGGTCTCGGCGCTCAAGGCTCTCGAGGGCGACAAGGAGTGGGGCAACTCCATCCTCGAGCTCATGAAGGCCGTCGACGAGAACATCCCGCAGCCCGAGCGTGACGTCGACAAGCCGTTCCTGATGCCGATCGAGGACGTCTTCACGATCACCGGTCGTGGCACCGTCGTCACCGGTCGTATCGAGCGCGGCATCCTCAAGGTCAACGAGACCGTTGACATCGTGGGCATCAAGCAGGAGAAGACCACCACCACGGTCACCGGCATCGAGATGTTCCGGAAGCTCCTCGACGAGGGCCAGGCCGGTGAGAACGTCGGTCTGCTGCTTCGTGGCATCAAGCGCGAGGACGTCGAGCGCGGCCAGGTCATCATCAAGCCGGGCTCGGTCACCCCGCACACCGAGTTCGAGGCGCAGGCCTACATCCTGTCCAAGGACGAGGGTGGCCGCCACACGCCGTTCTTCAACAACTACCGTCCGCAGTTCTACTTCCGTACGACGGACGTGACCGGCGTCGTGACCCTCCCCGAGGGCACCGAGATGGTCATGCCGGGTGACAACACCGAGATGAAGGTGGAGCTCATCCAGCCCGTCGCCATGGAAGAGGGCCTGAAGTTCGCCATCCGCGAGGGTGGCCGGACCGTGGGCGCCGGCCAGGTCACCAAGATCAACAAGTAGGCTCCGCCTGCTTGACGGTCGACCCGGCCCGACATGGGTTGATGCCTGAAAGGGCCCGTACGACTTCGGTCGTGCGGGCCCTTTCGCCTTCCATGCGACTGCTCGTTGAAATGGATCGCGTCAGCCGCTGTTGCCGAGATGTTCGGCTCCGGCGGGGGCCGAGAGGGCGGTCATTCGCGGAGGGCCGCCGCGTCCACCGGGCGGCGTCGCAGGGTCAGGCCCGCGGATGCGACCGAGGCGACGACGGCGAGTACGGCGCAGGCGCCCGCGGTCGTACCGATGGCCGTCCACGGCAGTACCGGTGCGGCGGGTACCGAGAGCAGGCCCAGTGCCGCCCACATGCCGGCCAGGTTGAGCCCGGCGACGGCCAGACCCAGGAGTGCGCCGACCGCGACGACCGTCAGGGACTCGGCGCCGACCAGGCGGAGTACCTGGCCGTTGGTGGCCCCGGCCAGGCGCAGTACCGCGAGGTCGCGGACCCGGTCGGAGGTGGCCATCACCATGGTGTTGACCAGGGAGATGGCGGTGTAGAGCAGGGCGATGCCGAGGACCAGGAGGAGGCCCAGCCGGGTCGTGCCGTCGGTCTGCGGGTGGGCGGCCTCGATCCACTCGTCCCTGGTCGACACCTGACCGCCGGCCGGTCCCACCGCTTCCCGCAGCCCGCCCGCCACCGTGTCGGCGTCGGCGCCGTCCGTGAGGGCGACGTCCACCCGGTCGACCGGGGCGCGGGGCGCGTTGGCCGGGGTGACGTAGACGCCGTTGCCGCCGGTGCCGGTGTGCATCACCGCGGCGATGCGCAGGGTCCTCTCCGTGCCGTCCGAGAGCCACACCCGCACGTTCCGGCCGACCGTGTGCTCTTCCCACTCCTCGTTCACGATGATCGAGTGGTCGTCCAGGTCGGTCGCCTTCCCCGCCGAGAGTGGCAGCCGGGCGGTGGCGGTGAGCGCGTCGGGGTCGGCGACGGCGCGGGCGTCGGACCTGATGAGTGCCACGTCGTCCTCCAGGACGTACACCGCGCTCGACGCGGACGGTGAGATCTCCGTCCCGGGGATCGCGCGCAGCCGGTCCAAAGTCCGGCGGTCGAAGCCCGCGCCGGCGTCGCCGGGTGCGGTGATCACGAAGGCGGCGACGGTCCGCTCGCGCGTCTCGGCGGCCTTCGCCTCGTTCAGGGTCGCGGTGGCGCCGAGCAGTGAGCCCGCGAGGCCGACCGTGACCAGCACCGGTGCGGCGACGGCCGCGGTACGGCGGACACCGGCGGCCGCGTTCTCCCGCACCAGCAGGCCCACGGCGCCCGGCAGCCGGGCCGGCAACCAGGTCAGCAGCCGGGTCAGCGGGCGCACCACGACCGGGGCGAGCAGCGCGGCCGCGGTGATCAGCAGCATCGGCCGGCTCACGTACGTCTTGCGGTGCAGCAGGTCGCCGGGGTCCCCGGCCAGGGAGACGCCGAGCGTCACCAGCGCGGTCAGCAGCAGCCCCGCGCCGCACAGCCACCGGCCCCACGTCATCGCCCCGGCGTCCACGGAGGCCTCGCGCAGCGCCTCGACGGGGCCGGTCCGTCCCGCCCGCCACGCTGCCGCGACCGCGCCGCACAGGGCGACGACGAGCCCCGTCCAGAAGGCCGCGTGGTACGGCCAGGTGTGGTCGCCGATGGTGAACCAGGCCGGTGCCAGGCCGCCCTCGACCACCCGTGCCGCCAGGTGCGGAGCCCCGTACGCGCCGAGTACGCAGCCGGCCGCGGACGCGAGGACACCGACCCCGAGCGCCTCCGCCAGCACCGTCCGGCGGAGCTGCCCCGGCGTCGCACCGGCCGTGCGCAGCAGCCCGAACTCCCGGCGCCGCTGGGCCACCGCGAAGGCGAAGGTGGACGCCACGACGAACACCGACACGAAGGCGGTGACGCCGCCGGCCGTGCCGAACAGGGCGTTCATCGCGGTCAGCGCCTCGTCGTCCCGGTCGGGGTCGGCGTCGGCGTACCGCCGTTCGTCCCCGGTGAGCACCCGCACACCCGCGCTGTCGCGCGGCACCGCCCGGACCGCGTCCCGCACCGGGGACGCCTCCGCGTCGACCGCCAACTGCACGCTGACCGGCTGGAGCCGGGCGGCCCGCGCGTCGGTGAAGAAGACGGCGTCCTCGAACCCGAGGCCGGGCACGGTCCCCACGACCCGCAGGGTGCCCCGGTCCGTGCGCACGTGTTCGCCCGGCGCGGCCCAGCCGCCGGTGACGACCACCTCGTCGGCGGCGCGTGGCGCGCGGCCCGCGTCGATCCGGTACGGGGCGAACGCGGCGGTGGACCAGGGGTGGCCCACGAGGCCGCCCGGCGCACGCCGGCCGTGGACGCGCACCGGGAAGGACCGGTCCTCGACGACCGTACCGAGCCGCTCCAGCCGGGCCACGACCCCGGCGGGCACGGCACGCGGCCGCGCCAGCTCCTCCGTACGCTCACCGACGGGCGTCGGCACCCGCAGGGTGTCCTGCCCCCGGACCACCACCGGCGCGGCGGCGAACCGCTCCGGCGCACGCTCGGGCGCGTCCAGCGAGGAGGCGAGCGCCAGCCCCATCACGGCGAGCAGCGCGACCCCCAACGCCAAGGCGACGAAACTGCCGACGAAGGTGACCCAACGGCTGCGCAGGGTGTGCAGGGCGACGCTCAGCACGGTGTGGTCTCCGGTCGGGTTGGGTGGGTGGTGGCGGGGGTGGCGGGGGTGGCGGGGGCGGCGTTCGGTGAGGCCGGTCGGTGGGTGACCCCGCAGGGGCGCATCGTGGGCGGGGCGCTGCTCAGCACGGCGCGGCCTCCAGCCCGGTCAGGTGGGCGGCGATGGTGTCGGCGCCCGCGCCGGGCAGGTCGTCGTGCACGTGGCCGTCGACGAGGAACACCACGCGGTCGGCGTAGGAGGCGGCGACCGGGTCGTGCGTGACCATGACGACGGTCTGGCCCTCGCGGTCGACCATGCCGCGCAGCAGGGTCAGCACCTCGCGGCCGGTGCGCGAGTCCAGGGCGCCGGTCGGCTCGTCGGCGAACAGCACCTCGGGCCGGGTGATCAACGCGCGGGCGAGGGCGACACTCCCCCAGTGCCTGAACGGCCTGGGGGCACCCCCATCTGCTGGCCGCCGGACAACTGCGAGGGCCGGTGCCGGGCGCGGTCACCGAGGCCGACCTGTCGCAGCACCTCACGCGCCCGGCCGCGGGGAGGGCGGCGGCCGGCCAGGCGCAGGGGGAGCGCCACGTTCTGCTCGGCGCTGAGCGACGGCAGCAGGTTGAACGCCTGGAAGACGAACCCGACGCGCTCACGGCGCAGCAGGGTCAGCCGCCGCTCGCTCAGCCCGGCCAGCTCGGTGCCGCCGACGACGACCGACCCCGACGTGGGCCGGTCCAGGCCCGCGGCGCACTGCAGGAGGGTCGACTTGCCCGACCCCGAGGGGCCCATGACGGCGGTGAACGTGCCCCGGGGGAAGGCCACGGAGACCGCGTCGAGGGCCGTCACCCCGCTGTCGCCCGCCCCGTACCGCCGGCTGACGGACCGCAGCCGTATCGCGTCGTCGTTCATGTGTCCCCATGTCCCACTCGTCGGGTGCCGTCTGCCTCGCTGACCTGCACCACGAAACCGTCCGCGACCACCCCGGCGCAGTGCGGCAGGGGCGAGAACCGGGGTAGGTCCTGCCCTACCCCCAAGACGCCCACTGGACCGATGGCCCCGCCACGCGTACGGGTTCTACGGTGATCCGCATGCACCCCCGCCCCCTCTCCCGCAACCTGTGGCAGGCCCTGTCCGCCCGCGGCTACCTGCTGTCGGCGTGGCCCTGGCGCGCGGTCGCCTACCTGGTGACCGGAGCGTCGGCCGGCGCCCTGACCCTGGTGGCGATCACGGCCGCGGTCGCCCTCGCGGGAGTACTCGCCGTCGTCCTGGTGGGCCTGCCCCTGCTGGTGCTCACCGCCCTCGTGGGCATCCCCGTGGCCCGGCTGGAACGGCACCGGCTGCGCCTGGTCGACCGTGCCCCCGCCCCCGTCCGCCCCGTACGGCAGCCGCCCGCCACCGGCCCGTGGGCCTGGCTGACCACGCGGCTGCGGGAGCGGGCGACCTGGCGGGAGCTGGGCCACGCCCTGCTGTTCGCCCTCGTGCTCTGGCCGCTGGACGCGCTGGTCGTCGTGTTCGCCCTGGCGGTACCCCTCCACCTGGCCGCGACCCCGCTGCTGATGGCCACCGCCGGTGGCGGCGAGGAGGCGAAGGTCCTCAAACAGTGGACGGTCACCACCTGGCCGGCCGCACTCGGCGTCGCGGTGCTCGGACTGCTCCTCCTCGCCCTGGGCGCCTACGCGCTGGGCCTGGCCGCGGGCGCGCGGGCCGAGCTGACCCGCGTCCTCCTGGGTGCCCCGCACGAGGGCGGCCTGGACACCAGGGTCGTCGAACTCACCCGCTCCCGCGTGCGGTTGGTGGACGCCTTCGAGGCCGAGCGGCGCCGCATCGAACGCGACCTGCACGACGGCGCACAGCAGCGCCTCGTCGCCCTGGCGATGACCCTCGGCCTGGCCCGCCTGGACGCGCCGCCCGGTCCGCTCGCCGACCAGCTCGCCAAGGCGCACGGCGAGGCGGCCAAGGCCCTGGAGGAGCTGCGCGAGCTCATCCACGGCATCCACCCCAAGGTCCTCGCCGACTACGGCCTGCCGGCGGCCGTCGCCGACGCCGCCGACCGTTCCGCCGTGCCCGTGGACGTCACCCTGGAGCTGGCCGGAAGGCTGCCCCAGGCGGTCGAGGCCGCCGCCTACTTCGTGGTCTGCGAGGCCCTCGCCAACCTCGGCAGGCACAGCGGCGCCGCCCGCGCCGAGGTGAGCGGCGGCCACCGCGACGGACGGCTCGTCCTCCACGTCCGCGACGACGGCCGGGGCGGGGCCGACGCCGGGGCGGGCAGCGGGCTGACCGGACTGGCCGACCGGGTGTCCGTCCTCGATGGCAGACTCTCCCTGTCCAGCCCGCCGGGCGGACCGACCCTGCTGAGCGTGGAGATTCCTTGCGAGCCTTGCGATCCCTGCGAGCGGACCGGGCCCTGCGCGTAGTACTGGCCGAGGACAGCGTGCTGCTGCGGGACGGTCTGACCGGCCTCCTCGCCCGCTTCGGCCACCAGGTCGTGGCGGCCGTCGGCGACGCGGAGGCCCTCGTCGCGGCCGTCGTGGAACACACCCCGGACATCGTCGTCACCGACGTCCGCATGCCGCCCGGCTTCCAGGACGAGGGCCTGCACGCCGCGGTGGGCCTGCGTCGGACGCGTCCCACCCTTCCCGTCCTCGTCCTCAGCCAGTACGTGCAACGGGCCTACGCCGCCGAGCTGCTGGACTCCGGTGACGGCACCGGCGTCGGCTATCTGCTGAAGGACCGCGTCGGCCAGGTCGAGGAGTTCGTCGACGCGCTGACCGAGGTCGCGGACGGCGGCACGGTCGTCGACCCGGAGGTGGTACGCCAGTTGCTGCGCCGCCGACGGGATCCGCTGGAGCGGCTCAGCCCGCGCGAGCGGGAGGTGCTCGCCCTGATCGCGGAGGGCAGGTCCAACGGCGCCATCGCCCGCGAACTCGTCGTCTCCGAGGCGGCCGTGGGCAAGCACATCGGCAGCATCCTCACCAAGCTCGACCTGCCCCCGGCGACCGAGACGCACCGCAGGGTGCTGGCGGTGCTGACCTATCTGAGGTCCTGACGTACGGGTTCGGTCACAAATCCCTCACGGCCCGGCACTTTTCCTCCATGTGGCGGCACGATTGATCGCCGAAAGCCCCGGCCCCGCCACGCAGGAAAGTGAGCCCGTGAGTTCCGTCCCGCCTCCCGACCGTTCCGACGACGAGCCGTCCTCCCTCTCCGACGAGCAGTTGGAGTCGTTCCTGCGGGAGGCCGCCGAAGGCGGTGGCGCCTCCGCGCCGAAGGAGCCGTCGGCGCGGGCGCGGATGGTGGCCCGGCGGTTGCGCGAGCAGGAGGAGCCGACGCCATGGCGTGCACCGCAACGCGCCACCAAGGGCGCCGGCCGCCCCCGCCGGCGCCGGATCGGCACGGTCGTCGGCGTGCTGGTGCTGGCGGCGGTCGCGGTCGTCGCCGTACGGCCCTCACTGGTCCTGGACCGGCTGCCCGGCGGGGACGGTGCTTCCGAGACGACGCCGCTGGCGGCCGAGACGGCGCGGCCGACCGGTGCCCCCGGGGAGCCCGCCGAGTCGGAGCGGGCCACGCGCGAGCACCCCTTCCGCGGTTCACCGGCCGAGCGGTGGGCCGAGGGCGCCGACGCCATCGAGGTGCCGAAGGCGAAGGCACTGTCCGGCATGAGCGAGGACGACGTGGCCTTCGCGCTGCGCCGCACCAAGGAACTCCTGGTCGCCGCCAACCTGGACCCCGCCGTACTGCGCGGGGAGCGGCCGGACGAGGCGCTGGCCGTCCTCGACCCGAAGCAGCCGGAGCTGCTGCCGAAGCTGCGCCGGTCCCTGAGCGACCCGGACGAGGGCCACGACCCGCTCCGCCTCTTCACCCGCTTCGACCCGTCCGAGACCCGCCTGGCCGGCGACGTCGTCAAGGTCCGCGGCCGCATGACGCTCGCCGCCGGCGAACCGGGCGTCGTGAAGGTCGACGCGGACTACACCTTCGTCTACCCGCTGGTGCGCACCGGCGAGGACGACGGACCGGTCGCCCGCACCATCATCCGCCGCGTGCTCACCCTGACCCTCAACGACCCGGCCAAGTGGAACGTGACCGAGGGCAAGCTCCTGGTGGAGAAGTACTTCTCCGAGTACGGCAACACCGACTGCGACGTCTACGACGGCTACCTGCACCCCGGCTTCCCCGACGACGGCCCCGGCGGCGCGCGGCCCACCGGCCCCCCGACCGACCCGTACGACCGCAGCCGGCCCCTCACCGGGTCCGGTTCGGAAGGCTGCGGGCAGGTCACCCGCACCTGACCCCGCGTGTGACTCATGTGACCAGCGCGACGACGCGACCGGGCCCGGGCGCTCTCCCTCACGCGCACCCGGACCCGTCCCCCGTTGTCCCCTGTGGGGGTCAGCGGCCGTGACTCACACCCGCTGCCACAGCGCGGGCACGTTCGACGGCTCCCAGCCCTGCTGGGCCTGGTGGCCCTGGAGGCAGCGGTAGGTGGCGCCGCCGTACGTCACGGTGTCGCCCGGCTGGTAGACGGTGCCGGACGCCCAGGTGCCGCCGGGCTCTCCCGGCTCACCCGGGTCCTCGCCGCCGTCACCGGTCGTCTTCAGGGTGAGCCCGTAGTTCTGGAGCAGCGCGTTGATCGGCTGGAAGAAGGTCTCGCCGCCGGACCGGCAGTCGCCCGAGCCGCCCGAGGTGACGCCCTGCGCCTGGCTGCCGGAGATGTACGAGCCGCCGGAGTCGCCGGGCTCGGCGCACACCGTGGTCCGGGTGACGGGGGAGATGGTGCCTTCCGGGTAGGTGACGCTGGTGTTGAGCTGCTGGATGGTGCCGCAGTGCCAGCCGGTCGTCGAGCCGGAGCGGCAGACCGAGGAGCCGACCGGAGCCGCCGTGGAGCCGGTGACCTGGACGTTCTGCCCGCCGGCGCCGTTGACGTACGGGGTCGCCGTCCAGCTGGAGTTGGTGGCCACCCACGCCATGTCGCGGCCGGGGAAGATCGAGCCCTGGAAGGTGCCCTGGGCCGCCCGGTTGGCGCCGGTCGTACTGGAGCCCGCCCGACCGCAGTGGCCCGCGGTGGCGAAGCCCTGCTGGGTGCCCTTGGTGATCGGGAAGCCGATCGAGCAGCGGCTGCTGTTGTTGATGTAGTACGCCTCGCCGCCGCGCAGGTCGTAGAACGTGCGGGGCCGCTCGGTGCGGGCCTCGACGCGGGCGAGGGACCGGTCGACACCGGCCGCCGCCAGCAGCGAACGGGCCGCGGCCGGACGTATCGCCTCGACGACGAGCGCGTTGCCGCGCGCGTCGACGTACCAGACCGGTGCGTCGGCGGTGTTGAGACCGGTCGCCGCGTGGTCCAGGCGGGCCTTGGCCGCGTCCAGGTCGGCGAGCGAATGGCGGACGACCTTCGCCTCGGCGCCCCGCGCCTCGATCGCCGCGACGTCGTGCGCGTCGGTCGTGGCCACGGTGAGGGTGCCGGACTCGGCGCCCCGTACCCACGCGCCCGCGAAGTCGCCGCCGAGCGCGGCCCGCAGCCGGCCCGCGGTGGCCCCCGCCTCGGCCTCGTTGACGAGGCGGCGCTCGGCCTGTTCCTGGCCGAGGCCGAGGTCGCGCCGCATGGCGTTGAGCAGCGCGGGCGGCGCGGCGTCGGTGCGCAGGGCCTCGGCCGCGGTGGGGGCGGGGGCGGGGGCGACGGGTGCCGTACCGGCGCTCGCGGAGCCGCTGAGCCCGGCCACGAGCAGGGCAGCGGTCGCGGCGACCGCGGCACCCATGGCTCTGGTGTGGCGGTGTCGGTGGGACATGGGGGATCTCCTCGGTCTCGGTGGGGAGGTGCCGAAACCGTAGGGAGGGGCGGCGGACGCCGGTAAGACATCGGTCGGCCCTCTGCCCGGCGTTATGGAAGCCAGTACGACCGGTCCGACCGGTCCGACCCGACGTCACGGCGTCACGGGACGCGGTGGGCCGCCATCCACTGCGTGTAGCTGTCGCTGCTCGCGGCGACCCCCGCGTGCGCCATGCGCGCCTGCGAGAGCACGGTGGCGGCGATGTCCTGCCGCTGCGTCACCCCGTGCCAGCCGAGCAGATGCCGCCAGGCCAGCGGCGTGCCGGTCAGGGGCCGGGTGACGATGCCGGGCGTGGTCGGAAAGGTCGCCCGGCACAGCCCGACCGCCCGCCCCACCTGCACCAGATGGACCAGCGACGCGGTGTCCGTCTCGTACATGCGGCGCGGGGTGAACCCGGCGCGGGCACACGACGCGGTGAAGCAGTCGCCGAAGCAGCCGTCGCCCGGTACGCAGGCCCACTCCTCGCCCGCCAGCTCGGTCAGCCCCACCTCCGCGCGGTGGGCGAGCGGATGCCCTTCGGGCATCATCACGAACACCGGATCGACGGCGACCTCACGCCACACCAGCCCCTCCGCGCCGGGCGGCGAGGCCGATCCGCAGGTCCCGGCGAGAGCGAAGTCCAGCCTGCCCTCGGCCAGTTGAGCGGCCAGCTCCCGCTCGGACCAAGACGTGCAGGTCGTCATCCGGGCGTCGGGCACCACACCGGCCAGCCGGTCCACCAGGGCGCCCAGCAACGGCCCGTGGGTCCCGCCGAGGCGCAGCCGCTCCGCCGTACGCGGCGCCCGCGCGAACCGGGCCGCCTCCTGCTGCAACTCGGTCACCGCCGGCAGCACGATCCGGCTGCGCTCCAGCACCAGTTCGCCCAGCGCGGTGGCCCGCACCCCGTGCCGCCCCCGCACGAACAGAGCCCCGCCCAGGGCCCGTTCGATCCGCTTGAGCTGAGCGCTCAACGCGGGCTGCGCGAGCCCGAGAGCCGTCGCCGCCCTGGTGAGGCTGCCGGCGTCGGCAATGGCCCGGACCGTCTTGAGATGCCGCAACTCCAGCTCCATGAGGGGAGCTTGCGACGAGGGAGGGACGGGGGCAAGAGGTCGGTACGGACCTGGTACGGACCTCTGTAAGCAGGCAGGTCAGGACGTCGCCTCGCCGTTGCCCGCCGGCAGTTCCCGGGTCCGACGCACCAGCGCCTCCCGCACGGAGAGCCCGACGCCGGCACGCGCAGGGGCGTGCCAAGACCCAGCAGATACCTGGCCAGCCCCTCCGCGTCCGAAGGTCCGCCACTCGCCCCGCCCGACGTCCCGCGCCACGAAGTACCAGCGCCGCCCGGTGTGCACGATGCGCAGGAGAGTGCCGATCCTGCGGTCCACGGGCTTGGTTTCGGTGACGTCGTTGGGCAGCTCGCTGATCGCGGTGGGTGCGGGAAACGGGATGCCGAGCGTTTCGGAGACGCGGGAGAACAGCGTCGGGTGGTCCTGGAAGATGCGGTGCATCGCCTCGTGGGACGAGCTGACCATGGGCCCCTTGCTGGGGTTACGGGTGGGCGGCTGTGCGGCAGTCGCGGCAGCGGTCTTCGGTCTCGGAGGCGCGGAAGCCGCGGTCGCAGCCGTCGCAGTTGCGTACCTCGTAACGGGGTGGTGGCGGACCTGCCGGTGCTTTGAAGGGCGGTGGGTACGGGAGCTGCGCGGTGAGGCGGTGGGCGAGCAGGGCTGCGGGGCGGCGCAGGGGGTCGTCCGGCAGGTCGGTGGTCAGGGCGTGGCGTACGGCGGTGGGGGCGACGTCCCGTTCGAGCCAGGCGGCGACGCCGGGGGCCAGGTGGGCGGTGTCGGGTGTGGAGAGGAGGAGGCGGGGGTCGTGTCGGCGCAGGGTGGTGAGGAGGTCGGTGGCCTGTTGGAGGAGGGCGGGGGCGGTGCAGCTGGGCTGGGGGACGGCGGGGAGAGCCTTGCGGGGGCGAGGGGTGGTGCGGGTGCCGGTTCCGGCTGGTGTGGTGGAGTGCGGGTGGGGCGGCGGCGCTTGCTCCGGTGGCGCGGACGGCTGCTCTGCCGGGCGGGGCTTTCGGGGCGGTGCGGTCGGTTCGGTGGATGACCGGGGCGTTGGGCGGCGGTCCGGGCGGCCGCCGGTGTCGGCCGGCTCGCGGTGGGTGGCCGTGTGCGGCTGGTTGCAGGAGACCGTGCGGCTGACGATGCGGCCGGTCGTCGTGCGGTGGCGTTCGCGGCGCAGGTAGCCGTGGGTCTCGAGTTCGCGCAGGGCTGCGGCGATACGGGTGGGGCCCTCGGGGAAGCGGGCGGTGAGCGTCTTGATGTCGGCGCCCGCACCGGTGGGCAGCGACTGGAGGTGGCAGCTGAGGCCGATCGCGAGGAGGGACAGCTCCTTGTGCTGGACCAGGTGGTTGCCGATCACCACGAAGCGGGTGGTGTGGCGGGTGTTGTCGTGGGTGATGCCGCCGCCGTGGCGACGCGTACGGGTCGGATTGTCGGCGGGGGCTGACTGGGCGCGCGGGGGCGCGCTAGGGTTTTGGGTATCCATCGGGAAGTTCCTAGGGTTGGCTTCCTTGGTGGTAGGCCCTCGCACCGGGATTGCAGTCCCAGCGGGGGCCGAAGTCTGTTTGGGGTGGTGTGTGCTTGCTTGCGCTGAGAGTAGGGGAGTTGGGGGCCCGGAAATCCAGCTGAGCCGGTGATGTTCACCCGCCCGGGTGACGAGCGCCTCGGGCGGGAGGGGTGGGGCTTGGTGGGGTGCTTTCACCCCGAGTTCTTTCCTTGGTTAGGCGCCGACGGCACCGCAGCATCAGAACGTGGGTTGCGGTGGCGTGAAGTGCAGTTCGGCCCAGACGGTCTTGCGCGGAAAGCGGCCCTCGGTTACTCCCCAGCGGTCCGCCAGCGCCTCGATGAGCAGCAGCCCACGGCCGGATTCGGCGTCGGGGGAGGGCGTTTGGGGCCGGGGGAGCTCCTGGCCACGGGTGTCGGTGACCTCGATGCGGAGGGTGGCGCCGATGACGTAGAGGGTGAGCCGGAAATCGCGGCCGGGGACGCGTCCGTGGTCCGCCGCGTTGTTGGACAGTTCGGCGACGAGATGACGTGCCGGGTCGAGGGGCAGGCCCCAGGAGCGGAGTTGCTCGGTCGCGAGCAGACGGGCGAGACGGGCGCCGCGTGGCGTGGGGGAGAGCTGCACGCTGAAGTTGCGGACGGGGGTGACGAGTTCGGCGGATTCCTGGTTCACGTCACTCAGCGTGGCGACGTGTGTGCGCCGGGAGAAGCGACTTGGCGGCTACGTAGGGTGACTGTCCGGCGTTGTCCTGTGGTGTCGGTGCTGTCGGAGGCGCGGGGTGCCGGGGTTGGCGGAGGGGTCGGCTCCGGGGTGGAGCCGATGTGGATGCTGGGCAGCCCCGTGTCCGGTCGTTGCCGGGCGGGTGGGTTCGCGTACGGGCTGCTGTCCTCTTCAGTCCATGGCCAGTCGATGTTGCCGTCGCCGGTGGGGCGGGCGAGTGCCGAAGGTTCGGTCAGGTCAATCCCTTGGGTGGGCACCCGGTTCTCGTCGTCTGCGCAATGGCTTTGGGAGGGCAGTGCCGCGCGTGCGTGTGCGTACGGAGCGACTTGGGGCGGCTGTCTGGAGCGGTGCTCGGCAAGCGTGAACACTTCGGCTGAATTTGTCCGTGGGGCGCTCTGATGAGCGGGGAGTGAACAGTTTTGGGGGAGTGTTCACGGTATTTGGGGGTGGTGGTTGAGGCGGCGGGGTGGGTGGTGCCTAAAAGTATGAATTGTGCATGTGCTTCACCGAGAGGCAGTGTCGCGATCTAGCGTGAGTCGTGACCAGTCGGATACGTGGCGTGACTGTCCGTCGGTTGTCCGGTGCTGTCCGGACGGTCGGGGTGGTTGGTACGGGTAGGGCGTCGCGGTACGGCGCGGGACGACGGAGGGGTGCGGCATGACGGCGGTGGACGGTGAGGCGGTACGGCCCGTGGAGGCTGCGGGTGAGGTGGACGAGCCGGGGTGGGAGGTGGACCCGGACGACGAGTGGGGCGTCGCGGTCATCACCACGGTGGGACGGCAGTTGAGGCTCCGACGCGAGGCCGCGGGCATGCGGGCCGGTGAGTTCGGGGCGGCTGTGGGGTATGGGGAGGACCTCGTCTACAAGGTGGAGGGCGGCAAGCGGATCCCCCGCCAGGAGTACCTGGACAGGGCCGACGAGATCTTGAACGCGGGTGGCCTCATCTCGGCCGCCTGGGAGGACGTGAAGAAGGTCCGGTATCCGAAGCGGGTGCGGGAGCTGGGCAAGTTGGAGGCGAGGGCCGTCGAGATCGGGGTGTACGAATGCAACATCATCCCCGGCTTGTTGCAGACATCGGAACACGTGCGGATCTTGATCAGGGCAGCGCAGCCCCCGTACTCCCCGGATGATGTGGAGCGCATGGTGGCCGCTCGGCTGGCCCGGCAGTCTGTGTTTGAACGCGACCCCGCCTCCTCCATCCACTTCGTGGTGGAAGAGGCGCCGCTGCGCCGACAAGTTGGGGGCACAATGGTGTGGCAACAGCAGCTCGAACGCCTGCTGGAGGTGGCGCGATTGAACAGCGTCACGCTTCAGGTCATGCCGACCAACACGGAAGCTCACCCGGGCTTGGATGGCAGGATTGAGTTGCTGAAGTTCCCGGATGGTACGGCTGTGGGGCGCGCCGACGGGCTGTTCAACGGTCGGCCCGTCGGCGACCCGAAGCAACTCCGCATCCTGGAGTTGCAGTACGGCACCATCCGGGCGCAGGCACTCCCGCCTCGGGAGTCGCTGGCCTTCATCGACAGACTGCTGGGAGAGACATGATGCGCAAGGCCTCCGCCGGGAATGCCTCCGAACTGGCATGGTTCAAGAGCAGCTACAGCGGCGGTACCAACGGCGAGTCCTGTGTCGAGCTCGCCCTCACTCCCGGCACCGTGCACGTCCGCGACTCCAAGACCGCCGATGGGCCACGCCTGATGCTCACACTTGGTGCGTGGTCGAAGTTCGTGACGTACGCCTCGGAGAGCTGACGTCCCAATGCCCTGCGTCCCGTGCCCGGTAGACACCAGACGCGGGGCGCATTTGTGTATGGCTACAGGAAACGTCCAGCGTGGAGAAGAGCCCGCCGTCGTCCTCTGAACTTCCTTGTAGCGAGCATGATTCAGCTCTAGGAGACTGTCCAGGTCTCATGGAATCCGACGGTGACCAGCTGGACGGGGGCGACGGGGCGCCGCGCCGTCGGCCGCGGCGTCGTCGGTGTCTTCGGTTCCCGGCCGCACAGCCGCCCCACCCCTTGTCATGACGCCCTTTTCTCCTGTCCCGCCAAGATCGGCGACCGCCGCACGCGGCTCATACGCCCCGACGGGGGCCTAAAGGGCGTTCCAGGTGATGTCGTCGGTTATGGCGATGGTGCTCGCCTCGTCGACCGGCCGCCTTCCGAGTCCGCTCCGCAGGCGCCGACCGCCACCGGCCCGCCTGCCGAAGTTGAAACGTTCTGCCCTCTGATTCGGCTGAAAACGAGTGACGCAGGGAATACTCTGTGTGTCGCGCGGAGCCGGTGGGGGGCCACATGGGGCTGTTCGGGGAACGCCGGGCGTTTCTGGAGAAGTTGAGCGACGCCGATCGCCAGGCCCTGTCGGGGCTCGGGCGTCGGCGTGATTACGGGCCGCAGGAGCAGCTCCTCGGCGAAGGCGAGTCCGGCACGTCCGTGCTCGTCATCCTGGACGGCTGGTGCACCGTGTGGCGGGCGACCGAGCGGGGGCGGCTCATCCTGGCCCTGCGTCAAGGCGGCGAACTGGTCGGCGAGATGGCCGCGCTGGACGGACGTCCACGCAGCGCCACCGTGACCGCGCTGGAGAGCGTGCGGGCGCTCGCCGTGCCCGGTGACCGCTTCCGGCACTTCATGGCGGCGCGCCCCTTCGTGTCCGGGCTGGTGATGGCGCAGCTCACCGAGCGACTGCGCAGCGCGGACGATCAGCGCAGCTCCCTCGCCTCGGCCACCGTCCTCGAACGGCTGGCCGCCTGCCTGGTGGAGCTCGCGGACCGTACCGGTGACAAGCAGAGCGACGCGGTGGTCATCCGACTCCCCCTGTCCCAGCACGAGATCGCCGCCGCGGTAGGGGCGACCCGCGAGGCCGTGGCCAAGGCGCTGCGGCTGCTTCGCGAGCAGGGACTGGTGCACACCGGGCCGAAGGTCATCACCGTCGCCGATCTGGAGCCGCTGCGGCTGCTCGGCCGCACCGGGACGCCGCACGGCACCGGCGCCCGCACCGCGCACAACGGCACACAGTCCGCGCGCGGCCGACGGCCGGGTGTGTAAACGGCTACAGCGCGGCGCGCGGTACGACGGGAGAGTGGCGGCAGACGGTCGGTCGTGGCCGATGCCGTAAAGGCCGGGCGAGAGGCAGGGGACCATGCACGGCGGAGCAGAGCACGGACAGTACGGATTCATCATCAGCCTGGACACGCAGGGCTCGGGATCGATCCCCGATCCCGACCGCCCCACCCTGCGCAAGCGGATCTACCGCGCCGCCGAGGACGCCTTCGCCCAGGCGGGCATCGGTGACGCCCGGCTGGCCCAGGAGGACCGCGGCGACGGCATCCTCGCTGTGGTGGAACCGCGCCGCCCCGAGGCGCTCGTGGGTGAGTGGACGGAGTACCTCCACCAGAACCTGCGCCGGATCAACCGCGAGCTGAGCCGGCCGCTGCGGCTGCGGGCCGGGCTCGACGTCGGGCCGTTCACCCCCGACTCGCACGGCTTCTCCGGCGCCGCGGTCGACCTGGCCTGCCGGATCGGCAACTGCGCGGAGGCCAAGGCGGTGCTCACCGCCTTACCGGACGCGCCGCTGCTGGTGGCCGTCACCGACCGGCTCTACCAGGACGTCGTACGGCACGGCGGCCGCTGGATCGAGCCGGAGCACTACCGCCGGTACGGGGTGCGGCTCAAGGAGGGGGAGCGGCAGGCGTGGTTCACGGTTCCGGGACGCGGCGCGCCGCCACCCGCTGCCGGGGACGACGGCGCCCCCGACCCGACCCCGCGGCCGGACCGGCCCGACAATCCGGACCGGGACGCAGAAGCCCGCTTCCACTTCGGCGAAGTCACCGTCCAGGACCAGGGGCAGTCGCTCCAGGGGAACTTCGAGAACATCACCATCGACCACCGTCGCGGCGGCACCGGCCCCGGAGCGGCGTCATGAGCGGCAGCGACGCGGACGCACAGCAGGGCGGCCACGAGGACCACGGGAACCAGGGAGGCCGGCAGGGCCAAGGGGACCGGGGACAGGGACACACACGGGAACCGGACGGTGAAGGCGGCCGGGCGCGATCCGGCAGGGCGGCACACGGACAGCGCGACGACGCCGGCAACCGGGCCGCGGGCGCCGAGGAAGACCTCCTGGGCGGCGACTCGGACACCGACCCGTCGGCCAAGGGCGGCGGGGCCACGGTGGGGCCGGGTGCCTCCCACTTCGCCCGGGAGACCCGATCGGTCTTCCTGCGCGGCGCCAGTACCTACGTCGGCGGCACCATCAACTCGGTCAACTTCCGCTTCGGTGAGACCGCACGGGGGGCCCTGCTCGCGGGGCCGCTGCCCGACGACGAACTGCTGCGGCTGCGACGCCGGTTCATCTCACCGCCGGACTACGACGACTTCAAACGGCAGTTGCGCCAGGAGCACCTGCTCGTGCTCTGCGGCCAGCCCGGCAGCGGGCGCATGTACACCGCCCTGTCGCTCCTCGACGACCTCGGCCGGGGCAACGTGTCCCGCCTCGACCCGCGCTCGGACCTCACCGGTCTGGACGCCGCCGACGACGACAGCCGTATCGCCAAGGGCCACGGCTACGCCCTGGAACCGGCCGACGGGCGCCTGCCCGCCGAGCTGCACCTGGACCGGCTCCGCCGCCTGCTGGCCGACCGCGAGTCCTACGCCGTTCTGCTCTCCGTACCCGAACCCGGCGACAACGGAACGGGAAGCGGCAGGGCACGATACGAGCGCAGGCACCGGCCGGCCGCCGAGGACGCCGTGCTCGACGGCCATCTGGAGGCGGAACTCGACGGCGGACCCACCGAAGCCAGGGAAGCGGCCCGGCGCATGGCGCGCGACGGGCGGGTGCGCGAGGCGCTGGGCCTGGAAGTGCTGCTTCCCGCGGAGGCAGCCCGGCTCGCCGGCCTCGTCGCCCGGCGCGTCTCCGACGGACTGACCGAAGCGGAGCTCCTGGCGGAGTGCCGCGGCTTCGCCGCCGAACAGGTGCGCGCGTGGTTCGCGGGCGGTACCGGGACCGAGACGCTGCCGGTGCTGCGGGACGCGGCGTTCCGGGTCTCGCTCGCGGTGTTCGGCGGCAGTTCGGTCAACATCGCCGCCGAGGCGGCGGAACTGCTGGCCTGGGAACTCGCGGTGACCGTCGACCCCGAGCGGATGCCCGGGCGGCCCGTGCTCGGCGACGGTCTGGCGGCCCGCCTCACCTCGGCCCGGGCCACGACGGAGACCCGCGAGCAGCCGGTGGTCGCGGGGAAGCTCATCCCCGTCCGCACCGTACGGTTCCGCGGTGCAGCCCTGGCCCCTGCCGTCCTCGCCCATCTGTGGGAGCACCACCACAACATGCGCGGCCCGGTGCTGCGCTGGCTGGACTCCCTCTGCCAGGACCGGCGCGAGGAGGTGTGGATCAGGGCGGCGGTGGCGGCGGGCGAGCTGTGCCGGCTGGACTGCGCGCACACCCTCGGGGAGCTTCTCCTGCCGATGGCCGAGGCCGACCAGGCCCGCCGCGGCCTGTTCGTCGCCACCGCCCTGCAAGTCGTACTGGAGGACGCGCAGGCCGGGGACGCGCTCCGCGCGCTGGTCAAGACGTGGAGCAGGAGCGACCGGGCCAACCTTCGGTGGACCGCCGCCGTCGCACTCAGCTGGGGCACGGCGACCCGGAGCGTGGGCGAGGCGCTGACGGCGCTCGGCGGGATCGGCACCTGGCACGACGGGCGGCTGCGGACCGTCGCCGCACAGGGCGTGGCACACCTGGCCGCATTCGCCACCGACCGTGAGCCGCTGGCCAGGATCAGGTCCTGGCTGGGCGACAGCAGGCGGCAGCACCAGAACCTCGGTCTGGTTGCCACGCTGCGCCTGGCCGACATGAGGGTGGAGAGCGTCTGGAACCCGGCCGAAGAGCTCGGCGGACGCGAGCGGTGGCCACTCGCCCTGGCGATCTGCGCGACCCGTCCGGACCTGGCCGCCGACGTCGCCGGACTGCTGTGGACCGCGCTGAACACCAACCGCTCCTACCGGGCCGCACTCGACATCCTGGCCGGGTGGCTGCGGGACTGCCGCGGCAAGGCGTGGGAGGCCGACGTCCTGCGCTTCCTGCCGCTGCTGGTCCTGGAAGAGGAAGACCGGCAGCGCATGGCATGGCTGATCGCCGAACTGTCACAGGACCCCGACGAACCGTTGGAACCGGAGCATGCCCACCGCCTGCTGCAGGCGGCCCAGGCGGGAGGAACCCGATGAGCCAGTACAACCCCCAGGCGGCGCCGCACCAGCCCGGCGCCACGGACCCGGCACTGCCGGACGACCTGCGCGGACCGTTCCTGGACGAGATCTTCCCGGACGGCCCGTACAAGCACCGCGGACTGCAGCGCGCCGCCGTCGTGTTCTACCGCAACGGCGGCCACAGCGTCATCACCGCACAGCGCGCGGAGCACTTCGGCCGGCCCATGCTCGGCAAGAAGCCCAAGTCGGTCTGCCTCATCGCCCGCGGCCGGTACCAGGCCTCCTTCCAGATGCCGTTGCCCAGCCGCGGCGACCAGGGCGACTTCCTGTGCGCTGTGGACGTCCACTGGGAGGTCGCGGACTTCGCCCTGACGGCGGAGAAGCAGGTACGGGACGTCGAGAAGATGCTGCGCGCCCCGCTCCTGGCACGGCTGCGGATACTCACCCGGCGCTACGGACTCGAGGCCGCCCAGGCGGCCGACGAGGCGATCCAGGCCGAGCTGGCGGGCGGAGCCTGGGCCGACTTCGGCACCGAACTCGGCCTGAGCACCGTGGTCTACGTGCGCGTCGACCTGGGGCAGGCCGCCAGGGACCACCAAGCGGAACTGGTGGACGTGCGGTACGCCGCCGGCCGGCAGTCGGCCCAGGACCAGGCCGACGCCGCCCGGGTGCAGGCCAACCTGTCCGCGGCGCGCGAGCTGATCGCCGCGGGGGAGACCGAGCAGTACGCCATCCTGCTCGCGCAGGACCCGTCCCAGGCCAAGGAGCTCCTGGGCGAGCTGCAGAGCCAGGCACGGGAGAACCGGGAGGACGCGCTGGCGTTCCTGTCGCGGCTGATCGAGAACGACATGGTGCAGAGCCACCAGATCGACAGAGCGGTCGTGCAGCAGCTCCTCGATTACGCGAAGGTGACCGGCGGCGCGCTGTTCGCCGGAGGGCTGCCGCAGCCCCCGGCCCCGCTCGCGGCGCAGCAGCCCTCGCCCGCGCTGCCCGCGCCTCCGGACGGGGCCGGGTACCCGGGGTACCCCACGGTGCAGCAGCCGACCGCCTCGGGCTGGAGCCCGACCGCGCCGACCGCGCCGGGGGTGCCGCCGCAGCCGCCGACCGCGCCGCCGGTGCCGCCCCAGCCGCCGGTGCCGCCCACGGCCGACTTCCCGTTGGCGCCGCCCGCGCCGCCCACGGTCGACGTTCCGCTGCCGCCGCCGACCGTGGTGGCGGCGGTCGTACCGCCTCAGCCACCCGAAGCGGCACCACGCGAGGCACCGGCACCGGCGGACCCGCCCACCCTGCTCGCGCCCTCCGAGCCGCCTGCGGCGAGCCCGTCGCCCTCGCGGTCGGCGACCGGCGACGGAAAGATCAACTACGTCAGACAGGGGCGGCGCCGCTCCCGCCCGGAACCGGGCGAACCGGGTGGCCCGAGCGGCGGGCACGATGCCTGACCCGGCTTCCGTCACGCCCGCGAACGGGCGGGAGCCAGCCCTCTACGTGGCCGAACGGCTGCTCGCCCACGCACGGGAGGACCTCGCCCGGGCCGACAGCAAGGCCGCGGTGCTGCTGTCGGGGGCCGCCTTCGCGCTCCCGGCACTGCTGCTGGGCCGGGCCTGGGGGCCTTCGGCGCCGGTCACCGGTGGCGCGCTGGCCCTCCTGGTCGCCGGGGGACTGCTGTGGGCGGCCGGTACGGCCCTGCTGGTCCGGGTCGTCCTGCCGCGCACCGGTACGGCCCGCACCGGGCCCGGCGTGACCTTCTTCGCCGACGCCCTCGGCTCGTCGGACATCGACCGCCTCGTCCGGGCGGTCACGGCCGCGGCCGAGGACCGGGTGGCGTGGCTGGCGGTGCAACTGGTGGACATCAGCCGCATTCTCGCCGCCAAGTACCGCTGCCTTCGGGTGGGCACCTGCTGCCTCGTGGCCGGCCTCGCCCTGGGCGGCACCGCAACGATGCTGCTCTGAACTCTCACCCGGTCTGCGGGTCTGCGGGTCTGCGGGTCTGCCAGTCAGCCCGCCGGCTCGACCACCTCCTGCGTGCCGACCACCGAGAGCAGCTCCAGCAACCCCGCGCTCTCGGTCCCCACGGCCGGAGTGAACCAGAGGAGCCGCTGACGGCCGTCCTCGCTGAAGAGGTGGAGGCAGTTGACCTCGATCACGCCGAGCGCGGGATGGACGAGCCGTTTGCGGTCCTCCCGCCGGAAGGCCACCTCGTGGTCGGCCCACAGCGCGGCGAACTCGGGGGAGACGTCGAGCAGCGTACGGATCATCGAGCCGGCCTCCGCGTCCTTCGCGTCCCTGCGCGCGACGGCGGCCCGCAGGTCCGCGACGAAGGAGCGGGACTTGCCCTCGTGCTCGTCCTCCGGATACAGGCGCCGGGCGTCGGGCTCGGTGAACCACCGGTGGACGAAGCTGGCCCGGGGCCCACGGAACCCGGAGTGGTCCCCGAGCAGCGCCACGGCCAGCGGATTCTGTACGAGGGTGACGTGCAGGTCGGTGATCACCTGCGCCGGGGTCGAGGTCATCCGGCCGAGCAGGTCCAGCATGCCGGGGTGCACGTGCGAGGCGGCGCCGCCCTGCGCGGGCACCGGCCGGTCGGCGAGCCGGTACAGGTAGTCCCGCTCGTCGGCGGACAGCCGCAGCGCACGCGCCAGCGCGGCGATCATCTGCTCGGACGGCTGGGACCCGGCGCCGCGCTCCAGCTCGTTGTAGTAGTCCACGGAGGCCCCGGCGAGCTGGGCGACCTCCTCACGGCGCAGCCCCGGCACCCGGCGGCGCGGCCCGGCCGGGAGCCCCACGTCGGCAGGGCGGATGCGTTCCCGGCGCGACCGCAGGAAGGCCCCCAGCTCGGCGTACTTCACAGCGCTCATGCCGTCCATTCTGCGCCCGGCCGGTGCCCGCGACCCAGGGGATGACATCCCCTGGCTGCGACGGCCGAGGACGCGCATCGTGGAGCCATGACCACGCACACGCATCAACAGGAACCCGCACCGGCATCCGCCACCCGGGTCGCCGTCGTCACCGGCGGATCCCGCGGCATCGGCCGGGCGGTCTCGCAGAAGCTCGCCGAGGACGGCCTGGCCGTCGTCGTGAACTACGCCCGCGACGCCGCGGCCGCCGACGAGACGGTGACGGCGATCACCGGAGCCGGCGGACGGGCGATCGCCGTACAGGCGGACGTGGCGGAGGAGAAGGAGATCGCCGCGTTGTTCGACCGGGCGGAGGAGGAGTTCGGCGGCGTCGACGTGGCCGTCAACGCGGCCGGGCGGATGACCCTGTCGACCGTCGCCGACCTGGACCTGGCGGCGCTCGACGCCATGCACCGCACCAACATCCGCGGCACCTTCGTCGTCGCCCAGCAGGCGGCGCGGCGGCTGCGTACGGGGGGCTCCTTCGTGGGGTTCTCGACGTCCGTCGTCGGCACGCAGTTCCCCACGTACGCCGCGTACGCGGCGAGCAAGGGCGCCGTGGAGGCGATGACGCTGATCCTGGCGCGGGAGCTGCGCGGCCGGGACATCACGGTGAACACGGTCGCCCCCGGCCCCACGGCCACCGACCTCTTCCTCGACGGCAAGACGCCCGAGCAGATCGACCGGCTCGCGAAGACCCCGCCCCTGGAGCGGCTGGGCACCCCGGACGACATCGCCGCCGTGGTCGCCTTCCTCGGCAGCCCCGCCGGGCACTGGGTGAACGGCCAGATCCTGCGCGCCAACGGGGGGATGATCTGACATGCCCTTCGCCCACTTCAAAGTCCCCGCGGGCACCCTCACCGCCGAGGACAAGCAGAAGATCGTCGAGCGCACCACCGACCTGTACGCGGAGATCTACGGAGAACGCGCCCGTCCCACCACCGTCGTCCTGGTAGACGAGGTCCCCGACGGCGGCTGGGGCGTCGCGGGCAACGTCCTCACCGCGCGGATGCTCAACGGGGACGCGTAGCCTGCTCCGGGAGGCCTTCGTCTCATCCATTGATCGGGTGCTGGCCACGGCCTTTACATGCGCGTAACACTTAAGTGTCCCGCGCGCGGCAACGGCGCCGAGCGCCCACCACCGGACCGACCGACCGGGCAGAGACCTTCGGGCTCTGCCCCGTCCTGGTCTCCGGTGTCAGCCGTGCCAGAAAGGGCCTACGTGACGACGCGAAGCGAGACCAGGACCGCGCTCGACCACCTGCTCACCGAGATCGAACACCGCAACCCGGCCCAGCCCGAGTTCCACCAGGCAGCTCACGAGGTCCTGGAAACGCTCGCGCCCGTACTCGCGGCCCGCCCCGAGTACGCCGAGCCGGGCCTCGTCGAGCGGCTGGTCGAGCCGGAGCGCCAGGTGATCTTCCGGGTGCCGTGGCAGGACGACCAGGGGCGTGTCCACGTCAACCGGGGGTTCCGCGTCGAGTTCAACAGCGCGCTGGGCCCGTACAAGGGCGGCCTGCGCTTCCACCCGTCGGTCAACCTGGGCGTCATCAAGTTCCTGGGCTTCGAGCAGATCTTCAAGAACGCGCTGACCGGCCTCGGCATCGGCGGCGGCAAGGGCGGCAGCGACTTCGACCCGCACGGGCGCAGCGACGCCGAGGTCATGCGGTTCTGCCAGTCGTTCATGACGGAGCTGTACCGGCACATCGGCGAGCACACGGACGTCCCCGCCGGGGACATCGGCGTCGGCGGCCGGGAGATCGGCTACCTCTTCGGCCAGTACCGCCGGATCACCAACCGCTGGGAGGCCGGCGTCCTCACCGGCAAGGGCGCGGGCTGGGGCGGCTCGCTGATCCGCCCGGAGGCGACGGGCTACGGCAACGTGCTCTTCGCGGCGGCGATGCTGCGTGAGCGCGGCGAGGACCTGGAGGGCCAGACCGCGGTCGTGTCGGGCTCGGGCAACGTCGCGATCTACACGATCGAGAAGCTGACCGCACTCGGCGCGAACGCCGTCACCTGCTCGGACTCCTCCGGCTACGTCGTCGACGAGAAGGGCATCGACCTCGACCTGCTGAAGCAGATCAAGGAGGTCGAGCGCGGCCGCGTCGACTCGTACGCCGAGCGCCGGGGCTCCTCGGCCCGCTTCGTGCCCGGCGGCAGCGTCTGGGACGTCCCGGCCGACCTCGCCCTCCCGTCGGCCACGCAGAACGAGCTGGACGAGAACGACGCCGCGACCCTGATCCGCAACGGCGTGAAGGCCGTCTCCGAGGGCGCCAACATGCCGGCGACCCCCGAGGCCGTCCACCTCCTCCAGCAGGCGGGCGTCGCCTTCGGCCCCGGCAAGGCGGCCAACGCGGGCGGCGTCGCGGTCAGCGCCCTGGAGATGGCGCAGAACCACGCCCGTACGTCGTGGACGGCGGAGCGCGTGGAGGAGGAGCTGGCGGACATCATGACCAACATCCACACCACCTGCCACGAAACCGCCGAGCGCTACGACGCCCCCGGCGACTACGTGACCGGCGCGAACATCGCCGGCTTCGAGCGGGTGGCCGACGCGATGCTGGCGCAGGGCGTCATCTGATCCCCGGAAAATGGGCACCCTTATATCTTCACCCGCGGTATGAGGGTTTTACAGAACCGGCGGACAGTTTCCCTGCAGCAACGAACGGAGTGGAATTACTCAGCACACACTGGCCGCCGCAACGTGCTACTGTCGATATCAGTTGCAGTTGTGGTTCCCGAATTCTTGACACCGGTCTTTTCCGGTCGGGGTGATCATCGCGGCGACACGGCGTCCGTACAGTGCGGACGCCGGCGCACTGCCCCGAAGGAGACAAGACATGACTACTGGCACCGTGAAGTGGTTCAACGCGGAAAAGGGCTTCGGCTTCATCGAGCAGGACGGCGGCGGCGCGGACGTGTTCGCCCACTACTCGAACATCGCCGCCCAGGGCTTCCGCGAGCTGCTCGAAGGCCAGAAGGTGAGCTTCGACATCGCGCAGGGCCAGAAGGGCCCGACGGCCGAGAACATCGTCCTCGCCTGACGCCCGCGCGCGCCCTCGGGCGCACATTTTCGTAGCTGGGGCCCGCATCCCTCGGGGTGCGGGCCCCAGCTGCGTCCGCTTCCGCTTCCGCTTCCGCTTCCGCTTCCGCAGTGATTTTCCACCTGCGCGACAACCGCGAGGAATCCTCGGATTCACGAACGCGGATTTCCGTTTCACTCGGCCTGTTCTTGCGATTCTCCACGCGCCTCCTGCTGCGGGAATTCCTTGATATGTGCCGCACCGCATCAAGGAAGGTTCCGCATGAACCGCACACGCACGAACGACCGCTTCGCCCGCACTCGGAAAAACACCGCCGCCCCGGGACCGGGCAAGAACCGCAACGGACACGGTTTCCAGCCCCAGGGCGAGTTCGCCCTCCCGGAGACGGTCACCCCGGCGCTGCCCGCCGCGGCGAGCTTCGCCGACCTCGCCATGCCCGCCGAGCTGCTGGCCGCGCTCGGCTCGCAGGGCGTGACCGTACCGTTCCCGATCCAGGGCGCGACCCTGCCGAACACCCTCGCCGGCCGCGACGTGCTCGGCCGGGGGCGTACCGGTTCCGGCAAGACCCTCGCCTTCGGGCTGGCCCTGCTGGCCCGTACGGCCGGTCGGCATGCCGAGCCCAGGCAGCCGCTGGGGCTGGTCCTCGTACCCACGCGTGAGCTGGCCCAGCAGGTCACGGACGCGCTCACGCCGTACGCCCGGTCGGTGAAGCTGCGCCTGGCCACGGTGGTGGGCGGGATGCCGATCGGCAGGCAGGCCGGCGCACTGCGCGGCGGCGTCGAGGTCGTCGTCGCCACCCCCGGACGCCTCAAGGACCTCATCGAGCGCGGCGACTGCCGACTGGACGAGGTGTCGGTCACCGTCCTCGACGAAGCCGACCAGATGGCCGACATGGGCTTCATGCCGCAGGTCACCGCGCTGCTCGACCAGGTGCGTCCCGACGGCCAGCGCATGCTGTTCTCCGCCACCCTCGACCGCAACGTCGACCTGCTCGTACGCCGCTACCTGAGCGACCCCGTCGTGCACTCCGTCGACCCGTCGGCCGGTGCGGTCACGACGATGGAACATCACGTTCTGCACGTCCACGGCGCCGACAAGCACGCGGCCACCACCGAGATCGCCGCACGCGAAGGCCGGGTGCTCATGTTCCTGGACACCAAGCACGCCGTCGACCGTCTCACCGAGCACCTCCTCAACAGCGGGGTGCGGGCCGCCGCCCTGCACGGCGGCAAGTCGCAGCCGCAGCGCATGCGTACGCTGACGCAGTTCAAGAACGGGCACGTCACCGTGTTGGTGGCGACCAACGTCGCGGCGCGCGGGATCCACGTCGACAGCCTCGACCTCGTCGTCAACGTCGACCCCCCGACCGACCACAAGGACTATCTCCACCGCGGTGGCCGCACCGCCCGCGCCGGCGAGTCCGGCAGCGTCGTGACCCTGGTCACGCCGAACCAGCGCCATGCCGTGGCCCGCCTCATGGCGACAGCCGGCATCGTCCCGCAGACCACCCGGGTCCGCGCCGGTGCGGAGGCCCTGCACCGCATCACCGGCGCCCAGGCCCCCTCCGGCGTCCCGGTCGTCGTCACCGCGCCGGTCGCCGAACGTCCCAAGCGCGGCGCCGCCTCACGCGGCCGACGCCGCCCGGTTTCGGCGATCCGTCGCGCGCCCGCCCGGCGGACCGCCACGGACGCGGCAGCAGCGTAGAACCGTCCAGGACGTTCCAGGACAGTCCTGGACCGCCCTGGACACCCTGGTCAGAAAGCCGACCCAGCTCCGCAGGAGGCACTTCTTGACGCTGCTCCAGACGCTTCCCCGCTCAGCGAGCACCAGCGCCATGCACAGGACGGCCGCCGACGCCATGGTCGCGGCCGGGCCTCAGGTCTGGGACGACATGACGGTCGAGGTGGCCTTGTCCGTCATGACCGCCGCCCGTACGGGCCACCTCGTCGTCTGCGACCAGGACGGCCGGTACACCGACCTGGTCACCCGGGCCCGCCTGACCGCGGTGCGGAACGGTTCCGCGTACACGGACCGGGTGCGCCTGCGCGACATCGCCGACGTCGACGGGCCCTTCACCTCGCCGCTCACCACGGTGGCCGAAGCCGAGCACGCGATGCGGCACCGCCGGCTCGCGGCTCTGCCCGTGGTCGACGAAGAAGGCAACACCCTGGGCGTCCTCGCGACGGGTCAGTGGTCGGAGTAGCTGAAGTCGCCCACCGTCCAGGCACTGACGTCCTCGATCGCCACGCGGTACATCCCGCCCGTCTCCGGGATGCCCATCGTGCCCTGGAGGATCCGGGCGACATGGAAGTGCAGGTGCGTGGGTGGTCCGTCATGCTCCGCGGGAGCGTCGAAGACGGCGGAGAAGTCGCCCAGGTCGGCGGAATCCGTCAGCACATCCGACACCCGCCGCCTCCACACGGCCTCGGGTGCCAGGCGACCGGTGATGACGGCACCGTCGGTGACCACGGTCAGGGACATCCGACTGCTCCGCCCCGACTCCACAAGGGCAGCGATATCGACGATCAGCTCGTCAGGCTTCGGCATGAGACCGGATTTTATCCACCGGTCCGCGCGGGCGGACCGGTCGGTGGCACCTACCGGCCAGTACGAGCACTCCCGGTCTTGTCTCCGGAGGCCCCGGCATCGCCGCGCCGCAACTCCTCGTTGATGCGCTGGGCCTCTTCGAGCTGGTCCTCCAGGATGATGATGCGGCAAGCCGCCTCGATGGACGTTCCCTGGTCCACCATCTCGCGGGCGCGAGCGGCGATACGCAGCTGGTAGCGGGAGTAGCGGCGATGGCCACCCTCCGAGCGCAGCGGCGTGATCAGCCTGGCCTCGCCGAGGGCCCGCAGGAAGGCGGGCGTGGTGCCGAGCATCTCGGCCGCCCGTCCCATGGTGTACGCGGGGTAGTCGTCGTCGTCGATTCGGTGGAGCGGCGTGTCTGCGGTCATCTGCACCTCTGCTTGCGGGGAATGCGTCGAGGGGCCTTGGTGCCGTACGGCACCAAGGCCCCGAGGGATTTGTAACACCATCTGCCGGCTTACTGCACTGCCGGCCTTCTGTTTCCGCTCCGGCCCGCGTCGAGGGGCGGGCGGATGAGGGATCGCGGATGCGTGACCGTGGGACCACCTTCCGTTCCGGGGCCTGCGGTACCCGGTGAGAACGTTCTCGCCCGGGCGATCCTGATGGCGTCCTCCTCCTTCTCTCTCGTGCCTGTCGGTCTTGCTGGTCCTGCGTGCTGTTCCACATGCGGGCAGTTCGTGTCTGCCGCGCCTCACTGACTTCTTGAGTACAGCAGGAGATTAACCCCTGTGACTGTCACATGTCTACTGTGACCACGACAGGTTTTACTCCAAACAGGTGAGCGATTTTCTGTAGCCAGGGTGATCGGGCCACGTCGACCGCTCCTCCCGGCCGCTCGATCGGTGGGACGATGTCGGCACAACTGACCTAGCGACGAACGGGGAGGCCGGGTACGTCATGGCCCGTTACACGGAGGCACTGACCGTCGAGCGGGGCGGGTTCCGGATCAAGGTCCCGGAGTCCTGGTGGGAGTTCGACGTACGCCCGGAGTCCCGGGACGACTCGATCCGCCGCATGGTCGACGACCGCATACGCGAGCACCCGGAGCTGAAGTCCTCCCGGTCGGCGTACGTCACCTTCCTCCAGAAGGCGGCGTCCGACGCGTGGAAGTCGGGTGCGCTGTACTGCGGTTGCATGGCGGAGAGCTTCGGCGGCGACACCCCGATCACGGGCTCGGTGACGGTCTCCCTGGTCGGCGGCCGCACGTCCACCGGCGACCCCCTCCCCACCGACCCGGCCGCCATCGCCGCCCAACTCGCCGTCAAGGAGCCGAAGAAGCCCGGCGACTCCTGGCGCAAGGTCACCACGGTCGACATCCCCGGCGTGGGTCCCGCGGCCCGCACCCAGGGCGTGGAGGACATCCCGGTCCCGGACGACGCCCTGAACCGCACGGTCCGCGCGATCCTGATGCAGACGTACATCCCGGTCCCCGGCCAGGAGGGCAAGGTCGCGCTGGTCGCGGGCAGCAGCCAGGTCCTCGACCTCGCGGACTCCTTCTTCGACATCTTCGACGCGGTCACGTCCACGTTCCGGTTCGTGGGCTGACGGGGGTGGGGAGCGGTGATTGTTTCCCCGGGTGCCGAGTGACCTGCTGGAGCAGGTCGCCCCGACCCGTGCCGGATCGTCAAGGCGATGGGGCTCCCGGACGTCGCCCAGCGAGGGTTCGCCTTCAAGCATCGCGGTGAACGCCATCGACGACACCCTGACCTTCGTACCGTTCCGAAGGCTGCCGACGTGGCTGAAGTGCTGGAGCGTCGTCTCGACGGTCCGGAACAAGCTGGACGCGTGGCGGCTGAGCTCCTGTTACGCGGCGATCGACGCCTAGAAGGCGGTGCGCAGACGATGAGCCCTCGTCCTCCACACACGCAGGGCTTGCGCATGCGCAGCACCCCGTCCGGCACCCCCCGCTTCACGTGGTGGGACGAGCGGTGTGACAGGCGCAGCCGAACCCGGTCGGACTCGGCGGGGCCGGGAGCGACGGGCGCATGACGTGTTCTGGGCTGCCCCGCAGAGCAGGTCCGTGCGGAACGCTTTGCCACCGTCCGTTCTGGAGGCGATCGCCCGGTGTGATGCGGAACGGCTGGAGGTGGAGAGGTCGCGAGTCGCGCCGCACATCAGGGAGAAGACGACGGTGCCCGTGTCCTCGGTGGCGGACCGGTTCGCGTCCTGGGAGCGTGTGGTCCGCCGGATGGTGCCAGGCTGGGACGGCGACGACTTCTACCCCGTCAGCGCCTACGACAACGACCTCGATTCCAGGGACGCTCTGGACCCGGTGATCAGTGCGCTGCCCGAAGAGGCCGGCGAGGGCCCGCCGGGGCACCAGCTTGCTCGGCTCGACGCACGCTTTGGCGCCGCCACTCTCCCGGACCCGGAGCTTTCGCTCCGCCCGTGGGTACGTCCGACGACGGAGAGGCCGGAAGAGGAACTCGGCGAGTGGTGGAAACGCAAGCCGGTACGCGTCCCCTGGGCCGACTGATCCCGGACCGTACGCGCACGGCGAGCCGACGCCGGAGCTTTACGCCGCACTGCGGGCAAAGGGGCCGGGCAGCAGGAGCATCGCGGTGAACGCCATGGACGAAACCCCGACCTTCGACCGGGGCGGTGTTCCGCTCGCGGCATCCCCCGAATGCCCCGGCGAGGCGGAGGCCCGTGCGCCGGGGTCCGGCCGAGAATGCGTGGGTTCACCGCCCGACCCTGGAGATCGTGTGTCGCGAACCCGTCGCCAGCACTCCGCCCCCACGTCCTCCCGCGAAACCATTCAGCCGCCGGGGACGGGCCAACTGCTGGTCGGGATGGTGGCCGTAACGGTGCTGGTGGCGGTGATCGGGTCGCTGGCGAACTCGGGCGTGGCGCTGGTCGGGCTCCTGGTGTTCCTGCCCGCCACGGCAGCGGCACTGTGCACCGTGCGGCAGACGGCCCTGGTCTGTGCCTGGACCGCGCTCCTCGGCTCCGCCGCGTTCCTGCCGGGCGGCAGCGACGTCGCGCCGGCCGACCGGGTCCTGCTGCTGGTGCTCACCGCCTGCCTGATCACGGCATCGCTGTATGCCTGCCGCCGTCGCATCCGCAGCGAGCGCACGATGGTACGCCTGCATTCCGCGGCCGTGGCCATGCAGCGGCAGATCCTGCGCCCGCTGCCGCTGCGCACCGACGACGTCCTGGTGGACGGCGTGTACGAGCCGGTGCAGGAGGACCGGCTCGTCGGCGGAGACATCTACGACGTCGTCGAGTCCGCCTGGGGAACCCGCGTCCTCATCGGTGACGTCCAGGGCAAGGGACTGGACGCGGTGGGCACGGCGTTCGCCGTCCTCGGCAGCTTCCGCGAGGCGGCCCATCGCGAGCCCACGCTCACCGCGCTCGTCGACGCCCTCGACGCCTCCGTGGTACGGCACAACTCCTACGTGGCGCGGGCCGGCGACGACGAACGATTCGTCACCGCCCTCGTCCTCAACATTGACACCCGCGACGAGGTGGACGAGGTACAGGCCGTCAACTGCGGTCATGTGCCGCCGCATCTGCTCGACGCCGACGCGGTGACCTCGCCGCCGCTGGACAGCGGCGTTCCCCTCGGCCTCGCCGCACTCGCGGCCGAACCCGTCACCGTCGGCCGTTTCCCGTTTCCCGGCGGCGCGGCCCTGCTGCTCAGCACCGACGGCCTGACCGAGTCCCGCGCGGCGGACGGCGAGTTCTACCCCCTGGACGAACGTCTCGCCGTCCTCGGCGACCTACCGCGCAGCGACCTGCCCCGAACGCTCCACGAGGATGCCCACGCCTACGCCGGCAAGGCAGAACCACACGACGACGTCGCCATCCTGACCGTCCGCCGCGCGCCCACGCTTCCGTGAGCTGAGCCGGTTCAGGAGCCACCTTTCTTCGAACGGCTGTGCCTTGTAAGTTCACGTGTGCATACGGGTTGTTGTTGATGCGCGTGGGCTGACGGGGGTTGCGGGATGGTGGGCCACAGGCCGAGTGACTGGCATGTCCTGGACCTGGACAAGGACCCGACCCCGGGTGATCCGCAGCGGGTGCGCACGCTCGCGAAGACGCTGCACGACTTCGCCGACGACGTCTCCGAGGCGTTGCGTCTGGTGAAGGGCATGGCGGGTGAGAGCACGCTGGCGGAGTGGGCGGGAAAGTCGGCGACCGTCTTCAAGGAGGAGTTCTCCGGCGTTCCCAAGAACCTCAAGAAGCTGGAGAAGTCGTACGGGATGTGCGGCGACGCGCTCACGGACTTCTGGCCGAAGCTGGAGCGGGCGCAGGCCCTGGCGGACAGGGCGCTGGTCAAGGCGCGGGAGGCACGGGCCGACCTGTCCTCGGCGCAGTCGAAGCTGTCCTCGGCGGACTCGTGGGTGACGCGGGCGTCGAAGGAGGCGGACAAGTACAAGGACGACCCGACCGGCAGCAAGTCGGACGCGGACAAGCCGGACGAGGCGAAGGTCCGCGCCGCCACCCGTGATGCCCAGCACGCCAAGACCGCGCAGACGAATGCGCAGTCGGCCGTCGACTCCGCGCAGGGTGCGCTGGACGCGGCGAAGAAGATGGCCGAGGACGCGCGCAAGATGCGTGACGACGCGGCCCGCGAGGCCAAGAACAAGATCGACGAGGCGTCCGACGCCGGCATCCAGAACCGGTCGTGGTGGGAGGACGTCGGCGACTGGTTCTCCGACAACTGGGACAACATCGTCGCCGTCTGCAAGGTCGTCGTCGCCGTCGTCGGCATCGTCGCGATGATCATCGGCGGTCCGATCCTGGGCGCGATCGTGCTGGTCGCGGCGCTGGTCGTCCTCGCGGACACGCTCTACAAATACAGCAAGGGCCAGGCGTCCCTGTGGGACGTGGGGCTGGCCGCGCTGGACTGCATACCCGGCATGAAGGGCCTGACGACCCTCGGCGGACTCGCCAAGGGTGCGAAGGCTCTCGGCAAGACCGGGCTCAAAGGCATGGCTCTCGGCGTGAAGGGGTTGGGCAAGGGCACCCGGTCGCTCGGCCGGCAGATGAAGAAGCTGCTGACGCGTGGCGACCCGGTCGACATGGCCACCGGCGAGATGGTCATGTCCGCGACGGACGTGTCCTTGGACGGGATGCTGCCGCTCCTCTTCGAACGGCACTACCGCACCGGCACCCGGGGCGGGCAGCTGCTCGGGCGGAGTTGGACCACGACACTCGACCAGCGTCTCGTCCTGGACCCGTCCGGGGTGCGCTACGTGTCCGAGGACGGAATGATCCTCACCTACCCGGTGCCGGAGCCCGATGTGCCCGTGCTCCCGGTGGAAGGTCCGCAATGGCCCATGGCCTGGGACGGCACTCCCGACGGCGAGATCACCGTGCACCGGCCCGAGGACGGGCGGTCCATGGTCTTCCGGCCCCTGCCGCAGTGCGCGCCCGCCGAACTCCCGATCACGGCCATCAGGGACCGCAACGACAACACGATCACGGTCTCGTACACGGCCGACGGCACTCCGGAGGCCATCACACACCACGGCGGATACCGCATCGGCGTGACCTGCGAGAGCGGCAGGATCACGGCGTTGTCCCTGGACAGCGACCCGGAACGGCCCGTTCTGACCCGCTACGGCTACGACACGACCGGCAACCTCGCCTCGGTCACCAACTCCTCGGACCTCCCGCTGCGCTTCCGCTACGACGAGCACCGCCGCATGACTGGCTGGGAGGACCGGAACGGAGCCTGGTACCGCTTCGCCTACGACGACGTCGGACGCTGCACCGCCGGACAGGGGATCGACGGGTTCCTGGACTACACGTTCACCTACGACGACGCGGCACACCGAACCACCGCCGTCGACTCGCTGGGCCACACCACGGTCTACCAGTTCAACGATGCCTTCCAACTGGTCGCCGAGACGGATCCGCTGGGGCACGTGGTCCGGCAGGAATGGAACCGACGCGATCAACTCATCTCTCGCACCGATCCGTTGGGCCGTGCCACTCGGATGGAATGGGACGCGGCCGGAAACCTCGAAGCCGTCCACCTCCCCGACGGCTCCACCTCCACCGCGCGATTCAACGAGCTCAACCTTCTGGTCGAGCTGACCGGTTACGACGGGGCAGTGGTCCGACAGGAGTGGGACGACCGGGGCAACTGCACGGCCGTGACCCACCCCGACGGAGCCACCGTGACGTTCACCCGGGACGGGACCGGCGCCCTCACCTCACTCACCGACCAACTGGGCGCGACGCAGTCCTTCACCAACAACGCGGCCGGGCAGCCACTGTCCGCGACGGACCCGCTCGGATCCGTCTGGCACTACACCTACGACACCTTCGGCCGCAGCGCCACCGTCACCGACCCCCTGGGTTCCACCACCGTGACGACCTGGACCGTCGAGGGCCACCAGGCGTCCCGGCGCGACCCGGACGGCAGCGGTGAACACTGGACCTACGACGGAGAGGGAAACTGCGTCACCCACACCGACGCGCTGGGTCAGGTCACCCGCTTCACCTATGGCCCGTTCGACCTGCTGACGTCCCGGACGACACCCGACGGAGCCCGGTACGACTTCGTGCACGACACCGAGCTGCGCCTCGTCCGGGTCGGTGGTCCGCGCGGAGCCACCTGGGACTACGTCCACGATGTGGCGGGCCGACCGGTAGCGGAGACCGACTTCGACGGCCGGACGGTGACGTACGCGTACGACGCGGCCGGCCAACTGCTCAGCCGTACCAACCCGCTGGGGCAGACGACGGCCTTCCGCTACGACAGTGTGGGCAACCAGGTGGAGAAGACGGTCGACGACTCGGCCACCACCGTCTTCTCCCACGATGCCGCCGGTCGGCTCCTCGGTGCCACCGGTGCCGACGCCACGCTCAGCTACGTCTACGACGCCGCCGGACGCATCACGAGCGAGGCGATCGACGGGCGCGCGACCACGACGGCGTACGACGGACTGAGCCGGCCGGCGCGCCGTACGACGCCGAGTGGAGTCACCACTCGGTACGACTACGACGCGGCAGGCCACCGCACCGTTCTCACCGCCTCCGGTCGGGCCCTGGTCTCGTCGTACGACGCCGCCGGACGGGAGACCACGCGGCGGCTGGGCCGGTCCGGCCCCGTCCTCGCGCAGTCCTGGGACACCGAGGACCGTCTTACGGGCCAGACGGTGTCCGGCGCGCCGTCCGCCAGGCCGCTCAAGCGGCAGACGTACACCTACCGAGCCGACGGCTGCGTGACCGCGCTGGACGAACAGGGAGCGGGACGCCGCACGTTCGACGTCGACACGGTGGGACGGGTCACTGCCGTCCGCGCACCGGACTGGACCGAGACCTACGCGTACGACGAGACGGGCAACCAGACCTGGGCGTCGTGGCCCGAGGGACAGCCCGTCCCGGAAGGGCGCGGGGAGCGCGAACACTCGGGCCACCGGGTCTCGCGAGCCGGTTCGGTCCGCTACGAGTACGACGCGGCGGGCCGCGTGACCGTGCGCCGCAGAACCCGGCTCTCCCGCAAACCAGACATCTGGCGCTACACCTGGGACGCCGAGGACCGCCTGACCTCGGTACTCACGCCCGACGGGACGCTGTGGCGGTACCGCTACGACCCCCTCGGGCGCCGCGTCGCGAAGCTGCGCATGGACACTGACGGAACGACGCCGGTGGAGGAGACCCGCTTCACCTGGGACGGCCCGCACCTCGTGGAGCAGAGCACGCGCACGCACGACCTCCCGGAGGAGCACTCCCTCACCTGGGACCGCGAAGGCGTGCGCCCCGTCGCGCAGACCGAACGCACCACACTGGCCCACGCTCCTCAGGAAGTCGTCGACGAACGGTTCTTCGCCGTCGTCACCGATCTCGTCGGTACACCGACCGAGCTCGTCTCCGAAGACGGCGACCTCGTGTGGTGCTCGAAGGCCACGCTCTGGGGCATCACCGCCCCCGACCCGGACGCCAGGGCGTACACACCGCTCCGCTTCCCCGGGCAGTACTTCGACGAGGAGACAGGGCTCCACTACAACTACTTCCGGCACTACGACCCGGTGACGGCGACCTACATCAGTCCCGACCCCCTGGGGACAGAGGCCGGCCCGCATCCGCACCGCTACACGCTCAACCCGCTGCTCTGGATCGACTACCTCGGTCTTCTCACGTGCCGGCAGAACGCACGGCGCCTGCGCAGGAACATGAGGCGTGAGGGCCGCCGGGTGCCGCGCGGCCATGCCGCTGCCCATATCGTTCCGTCCGGAGGCAACGCGGGTCACTGGGTGCCCGGAGCCCGCAGCCGTGCACTGCTGGAGAGGTATGGAGTCGATGTCAACGACGCAGCCAACGGAATTCCGCTGGGTCACCCGTCCCCCCACAACTACACCCACCGCGAACCCTTCCTGCGCCGCGTCAACCAGCACCTCGAACAGGTCGTGCGTGATGGTGTGGACCAGGGAATGGGGAACCGAGCCATTCGTTCCCAGCTCCGGCGGGAACTGCGCGGCATCGGCCGCCAGGTCGAGGGTGAGCTCGCCACCGGCGCACCGGGCCCCGGTGCGGTCTGGACGGCGTGATGACGACTGACCGCCCCGCTGGGCCGCTCGCGGTCTACCGCCTGATGCCGAGCCTGGGAGACTTCCGGGCCCTGTCCCTGGAGGAGTACGCCCACCGCAGGCTGATCCGCTGGCTGCGCACCGGGGACCGCGCGGACCTGCCGGAGTCGTTCACCGCGGAATGGGTTGGCAATCCTCGGCTGCGACCGGCGGAGTTTCCCTGCGCGTACCCCGGAGCCCCCGTGTTCAGCCGCCGTGTCGCCACGCTCCTCGCGGACGAGATGTCGAGGGCGGGGCGGTACCTTCCGGTCTTCCCTGAGGGCAGCGACCCGGAGGCCGACTCCGGCTACCTCCTGTTCCTGGCGGAGAACGTCGTCGACTGTGTCGATCGGCGCCGGTCGTCGAAGCCGAAGAGGGGCACGGGCCAGATGAAGTCGACGGTCTTCCTCCCCGATGCCCTGCCCGCCGGGCTGCCGGCCTTCCGGGTGCCGGAGTTCCCGGGAGCCGTGCAGTGGAACGGGTGGGTCGTCGACCGTCTCCGGGAGATCCTGGGCGCGGACCTGGAAGCCCGCCTCATCTGGTCGGAGGACCGTTCACGCAAGCCCCACCCCGATCCGTGGGGCTTCTGACATGCCCGCCGAAACGGCCGCGTCAGGCTTCCGGGAGCACGTCGTCCGCGGCGTGCGGCACCTGGTCGAAGCATTTCCGGCCGGGCTCCGTCCCGACATCTACGTCGTGTCCCTCCGCGTCGACCACGTCGACCAGGACCCCCGGTTCCCCTACGTGGCCGTCGGCCACAACACGCGGCACGAGGTCCGCCGGGTGCTGGCCCACGAGTGCTCGCACGAGGGAACGGCCGCCTGGGAGTACGCGTACTGGCCGCTGGAGGGGTTCGCGAGGGTCGGCCACGTCCCCGAGGACCGGACCGGCAGCGCACTCCACCTGGCCGAGGCGAGGGCGGAGGGGCACTGGTACGAGGAGGACGTGGGCGGGGAGGCGGACGGGGACGAGGACGAGGACGACGAGCGTGGCGATCGGCTCGTGCGCGAGTTCGACGGCGTCTGTACCGCCGCCGCCCGCAGCCTGCACGACGCCGGCTGCCTGCGGCACGTGTTCGGCCGGACGCTGCCCGTCGTCCTCTTCGACATGGACCGCCCCGGCTGGGAGGTGGAGGCCACCGAGGCCGTCAATCCGCCCGACGTGCTCGAAGGCTTCCTGGAGCACCACCGCCCCTGAGTTGGCCGACTTCGATGTGGTGCGGCTGCACGACTGAGCCCACTGCTGTACGCCGTCGTGACCCGGAAGACGCAGCCGTGGGAGCGGTTCCCGACCTGGCCCGCGAGCTGAAGACGGCCGTAGAGACGCTGGTCGACCTTTCGCGCCATGTACGGGACGAGGCGCAGGCCTTCCTCGCCTCGCTGCCCGTGTGCCGGGGTGAACGTCCCGGGCGCCGCGCGGCGCGTCAGGCGCCCGGCGGCTGCACGGAGGCCGGTGCGGTGGCGAGCAGTGCGGTGATCTCCTCGGCGAGGTGCGGGCCCAGCTCGCCCCAGCCGTCCTTGTAGCCGTAGACGCCGAGCAGGGAGCGGGCGTCGTAGTCGCCGTTCATGATCTCGACGTCGGCGGCCGTGATGAGTGCCGGGTGGGCGACGCCGACGGCCGCCGAGAGCTTCATCAGCTCCTTGCGCAGCGTGGTCAGGTAGGCGGCGGTCCGGACGGCCTTCGAGGCGGGGTCGATGCCGCGGGCCAGCCGCTTGTTCTGCGTGGCGATGCCGGTGGGGCACTTGTCGGTGTGGCACTTCTGCGCCTGGATGCAGCCGATCGACAGCATCGCCTCGCGGGCCACGTTGATCATGTCGGCACCCAGCGCGAAGGCGACCGCGGCGTTCTCGGGCAGGCCGAGCTTGCCGGAGCCGATGAAGGTCAGCTCGTCGGTCAGGCCCAGCTCGGCGAAGGTGCCGTAGACCCGGGAGAAGCCCATCCGGAAGGGCAGCGACACGGAGTCGGAGAAGGTCAGCGGCGCTGCCCCGGTGCCGCCCTCGCCGCCGTCGATGGTCACGAAGTCGACGCCACGGTCGCCACGCGCCATCAGCGTGGCCAGTTCCTGCCAGAAGTCCATCTCGCCCACCGCGCTCTTGATCCCGACCGGCAGACCGGTCTCGGTGGCGAGCAGTTCGACGAAGTCGAGCATCGAGTCGACATCGCTGAACGCGGTGTGCCGGGACGGGGAGGCGCAGTCCTCGCCGACCGGGATGCCGCGGATCCCGGCGATCTCCGGGGTCACCTTCTCGCCCGGCAGCATCCCGCCAAGCCCCGGCTTGGCGCCCTGGGAGAGCTTGATCTCTATGGCCTTGACCGGGGCGCCGGCGACCACGTCCTTCAGCTTGCCGAGGTTGAAACGGCCGTCCTCGTCGCGACAGCCGAAGTACGCCGTACCGAGCTGAAGGACGAGGTCACCGCCGTTGCGGTGGTACGGGGATATGCCGCCCTCTCCCGTGTTCTGCAGGGCGCCCGCCAGCGCCGCCCCCTCGTTGAGCGCCGTGACCGCCGCGCCGGAGAGCGATCCGAAGCTCATCGCCGAGATGTTCACCACGCTCGCGGGCCGGAACGCCTTGGCGCGCCCGCGTGGACCGCCCAGCACCTTGGCCGAGGGCAGCGGGGCCTGCGGGTCGTGCAGGTCGGGCAGCGTGCCGGCGAACGTGCGCTGCTTCAGGTACGCGTGCCCCTGCATGTGCTCGACGTCGTTGTCGGTTCCGAACCCGAAGTAGTTGTTCTCCGCCTTCGACGACGCGTAGATCCAGGTGCGCTGATCACGGCTGAACGGACGCTCCTCGTCGTTGGAGGTCACGATGTACTGCCGCAGCTCCGGGCCGATCGTCTCCAGCAGGTACCGCGCATGCCCGACCACCGGGAAGTTCCGCAGCAGTGCGTGCTTCTTCTGGACGAGGTCGCGGGCTGCCACCGCCGCCAGCGCCGTCGCGGTGGCCAGGACGAGGTTCCGGGCGCGCATGCATGCTCCACTTCTCGGTGATCGATTCGGGCGACGGGCGCCCGGGTTTGATCTCTGCCACCCCCGGGGTATTCTCTCCGGCCCGATTGGCCAGCCCCGCGCCCCGTATGGCAGACTAGCGGGGTTGCTCGGTCGAGTGCCGATGCTGCGCGCCTCCCGCCGGGGGGACCGGAAGCGAGTCCCACAGTACTCGTCGCCTCACGCATTACATCGAGAGATGTAGGGGCGGACGTACGGGAATCTTCCGGGAAGCGTCAGCGGGGTGCAGACCAGGCACCCGGTGGGCCTCTCGCCCCCGGTCCGCGGTTCCGGAAGGGCCCGCACTCCCCATGCAGGGAAGTCCCGAAGAGGGACATCCATGTCAGCGAGAGTGCGACACGCCCGACCGCGTGGGTCGGAGGGGGAGCGGAATGGACAGGGACCACCGGGTCCAGAGCGTTACGAGAGACAGGACTACTGAGTAGCCATGGCGGGACAGAAGATCCGCATCCGGCTCAAGGCCTACGACCACGAGGTCATCGACTCTTCGGCGAAGAAGATCGTCGAGACGGTGACTCGCACTGGTGCGTCGGTCGCGGGCCCGGTGCCGCTGCCCACTGAGAAGAACGTGTACTGCGTCATCAAGTCGCCGCACAAGTACAAGGACTCGCGCGAGCACTTCGAGATGCGCACGCACAAGCGCCTGATCGACATCCTCGACCCGACCCCCAAGACCGTTGACTCTCTGATGCGACTCGACCTCCCGGCCGGTGTCGACATCGAGATCAAGCTCTAAGGGCCGGTGATCTGAAGATGACCAAGCAGATCAAGGGCATCCTGGGCGAGAAGCTCGGCATGACGCAGGTGTGGGACGAGAACAACCGTGTTGTTCCGGTCACCGTCGTCAAGGCCGGCCCCAACGTCGTCACCCAGGTCCGCACGAACGACGTCGACGGCTACGAGTCCGTCCAGATCGCGTTCGGCGAGATCGACCCGCGCAAGGTGAACAAGCCCCTCAAGGGCCACTTCGCCAAGGCCGACGTCACCCCCCGCCGCCACCTCGTCGAGATCCGTACGGCCGACGCCTCCGAGTACACGCTCGGTCAGGAAGTCAGCGCCGAGGTCTTCGAGTCCGGCGTGAAGGTCGACGTCACCGGCAAGAGCAAGGGCAAGGGCTTCGCCGGTGTCATGAAGCGTCACAACTTCAAGGGCCTCGGCGCCGGACACGGCACCCAGCGCAAGCACCGCTCGCCCGGTTCCATCGGTGGCTGCGCCACCCCGGGCCGCGTGTTCAAGGGCCTCCGCATGGCCGGCCGTATGGGCAACGAGCGGGTCACCACCCAGAACCTGACCGTCCACGCCGTTGACGCGGAGAAGGGTCTGCTGCTCATCAAGGGCGCGGTTCCCGGTCCGAACGGCGGCCTCGTCCTGGTCCGCACCGCGGCCAAGGGGGCCTGAGGTACCGATGAGCACTGTTGACATCCTTTCGCCTGCCGGCGAGAAGACCGGAAGCGTCGAGCTCCCCGCGGAGATCTTCGGCGTGGAGAAGATCAGCATCCCGCTGATCCACCAGGTCGTCGTCGCGCAGAACGCCGCTGCCCGCCAGGGCACGCACAAGACCAAGCGTCGCGGCGAGGTCCGTGGTGGCGGCAAGAAGCCGTACCGCCAGAAGGGCACCGGCCGCGCCCGCCAGGGTTCGACCCGTGCGCCGCAGTTCGCCGGCGGTGGCGTCGTCCACGGCCCGCAGCCGCGTGACTACTCGCAGCGGACCCCGAAGAAGATGAAGGCCGCGGCCCTGCGCCACGCCCTCACCGACCGGGCCCGCCACGACCGCATCCACGTCGTCACCGGCGTCATCGAGGGCGACAACCCGTCCACGAAGGCCGCCCGGACGCTGTTCGGCAAGATCTCGGAGCGCAAGAACCTGCTCCTGGTCGTCGACCGCGCCGACGAGGCCGCGTGGCTGTCCGCCCGCAACCTGCCCCAGATCCACATCCTGGAGCCGGGCCAGCTGAACACGTACGACGTTCTCGTCTCGGACGACGTGGTCTTCACCCAGGCCGCTTTCGAGTCCTTCGTGTCTGGCCCCAACAAGGCCGCTGACACCGAAGGGAGCGAAGCCTGATGGCTACGCGTCACCCGAGCATCGCCTCGAAGGCGGCCAAGGCCGCCAAGGCCGCGCGCGTCGCCAAGGCGCGTCGCCACGAGGCCGAGGGCAAGAACACCGTCGTCACGCCCGTCAGCAAGTCGTTCACGGACCCCCGTGACGTGCTGCTGAAGCCGGTCGTGTCCGAGAAGAGCTACGCGCTCCTCGACGAGAACAAGTACACGTTCATCGTCGCGCCGGGCTCCAACAAGACCGAGATCAAGGAGGCCGTCCAGGCGGTCTTCTCGGTCAAGGTCACCGGGGTCAACACGATCAACCGCCAGGGCAAGCGCAAGCGGACCCGCACCGGCTTCGGCAAGCGTGCCGACAGCAAGCGCGCGATCGTGACCCTTGCCGAGGGCGACCGTATCGACATCTTCGGCGGTCCTACCTCCTGACGGAGGTCGGATCGTCCGGAATCGGACGAGGACTGAGAAATGGGAATCCGCAAGTACAAGCCGACTACGCCGGGCCGTCGTGGCTCCAGCGTCGCCGACTTCGTCGAGGTCACGCGGTCCACGCCGGAGAAGTCGCTGGTCCGCCCGCTGCACAGCAAGGGCGGCCGTAACAACGCCGGTCGTGTGACCGTTCGCCACCAGGGTGGCGGACACAAGCGCGCCTACCGTGTCATCGACTTCCGTCGGCACGACAAGGACGGCGTGCCGGCGAAGGTCGCGCACATCGAGTACGACCCCAACCGCACCGCGCGCATCGCGCTGCTGCACTACGCCGACGGCGAGAAGCGCTACATCCTCGCCCCGCGCAACCTGCAGCAGGGTGACCGCGTCGAGAACGGTCCCGGGGCCGACATCAAGCCGGGCAACAACCTGGCGCTCCGCAACATCCCGGTCGGTACCACGATCCACGCGATCGAGCTCCGTCCCGGTGGCGGCGCCAAGTTCGCCCGCTCCGCCGGTGCCTCCGTGCAGCTGCTCGCGAAGGAGGGCTCGATGGCCCACCTGCGCATGCCGTCCGGAGAGATCCGCCTGGTCGACCAGCGCTGCCGCGCCACGGTCGGCGAGGTGGGCAACGCCGAGCAGAGCAACATCAACTGGGGCAAGGCGGGCCGTAAGCGCTGGCTGGGCGTTCGCCCGACCGTGCGTGGTGTGGTCATGAACCCGGTGGACCACCCGCACGGTGGTGGCGAAGGCCGTACCTCGGGTGGTCGCCACCCGGTGTCCCCGTGGGGCAAGAAGGAAGGCCGTACTCGTTCGCCCAAGAAGGCGTCGAACAAGTACATCGTCCGCCGCCGCAAGACGAACAAGAAGCGCTAAGGACGGGTTGAGATGCCTCGTAGTCTGAAGAAGGGGCCCTTCGTCGACGACCACCTGATCAAGAAGGTGGACACGCAGAACGAAGCCGGTTCCAAGAACGTCATCAAGACCTGGTCCCGTCGCTCGATGATCGTCCCGGCGATGCTCGGCCACACGATCGCGGTGCACAACGGCAAGACCCACATCCCGGTGTTTGTCACCGAGTCCATGGTCGGCCACAAGCTCGGCGAGTTCTCGCCGACGCGCACCTTCCGGGGTCACGTCAAGGACGACCGGAAGTCGAAGCGCCGCTAACAGCGGGGTGGAATGACCATGACAAACACTGAAGGGACAACCATGGAAGCCAGGGCCCAGGCGCGGTACATCCGCGTCACGCCCATGAAGGCCCGCCGCGTGGTGGACCTCATCCGTGGCATGGATGCCACGGAGGCTCAGGCGGTCCTGCGTTTCGCCCCGCAGGCCGCGAGCGTGCCGGTCGGCAAGGTGCTGGACAGCGCCATCGCCAACGCCGCGCACAACTACGACCACACCGACGCCGACAGCCTCGTCATTTCCGAGGCGTACGTCGACGAGGGTCCGACCCTGAAGCGGTTCCGGCCGCGCGCCCAGGGCCGTGCCTACCGGATCCGCAAGCGGACCAGCCACATCACCGTGGTCGTCAGCAGCAAGGAAGGAACCCGGTAATGGGCCAGAAGGTAAACCCGCACGGGTTCCGGCTCGGCATCACCACCGACTTCAAGTCGCGTTGGTACGCCGACAAGCTGTACAAGGACTACGTCAAGGAAGACGTCGCCATCCGTCGGATGATGACGTCCGGCATGGAGCGCGCCGGCATCTCGAAGGTGGAGATCGAGCGCACCCGTGACCGCGTGCGGGTGGACATCCACACCGCCCGTCCCGGCATCGTCATCGGCCGCCGCGGCGCCGAGGCCGACCGCATCCGCGGTGACCTGGAGAAGCTGACCGGCAAGCAGGTCCAGCTGAACATCCTCGAGGTCAAGAGCCCGGAGACGGACGCTCAGCTGGTGGCCCAGGCCGTCGCCGAGCAGCTGTCCTCCCGCGTCTCCTTCCGTCGCGCCATGCGCAAGAGCATGCAGGGCACGATGAAGGCCGGCGCCAAGGGCATCAAGATCCAGTGCGGTGGCCGCCTCGGTGGCGCCGAGATGTCCCGCTCGGAGTTCTACCGCGAGGGCCGTGTGCCCCTGCACACGCTCCGCGCGAACGTGGACTACGGCTTCTTCGAGGCCAAGACGACCTTCGGCCGCATCGGTGTGAAGGTCTGGATCTACAAGGGCGACGTCAAGAACATCGCCGAGGTCCGCGCCGAGAACGCCGCCGCCCGTGCCGGCAACCGCCCGGCCCGTGGTGGCGCCGACCGCCCGGCCCGCGGTGGCCGCGGTGGCGAGCGTCGTGGGCGCAAGCCGCAGCAGCAGTCGGCCCCGGCCGCCGAGGCCCCCAAGGCCGAGGCTCCGGCCGCCGCTGCCGCTCCGGCCGAGGCCTCGTCCTCTTCTACTGGCGGAACGGAGGCCTGACCGAAATGCTGATCCCCCGTAGGGTCAAGCACCGCAAGCAGCACCACCCGAAGCGTCGTGGTCAGGCCAAGGGCGGTACCACGGTTGCGTTCGGCGAGTACGGCATCCAGGCCCTCACTCCGGCGTACGTGACCAACCGCCAGATCGAGGCCGCCCGTATCGCGATGACCCGCCACATCAAGCGTGGCGGCAAGGTCTGGATCAACATCTACCCGGACCGCCCGCTCACGAAGAAGCCGGCCGAGACCCGCATGGGTTCCGGTAAGGGTTCTCCCGAGTGGTGGATCGCGAACGTGCACCCGGGCCGGGTCATGTTCGAGCTGTCCTACCCCAACGAGAAGATCGCCCGTGAGGCGCTGACCCGTGCGGCCCACAAGCTGCCGATGAAGTGCCGGATCGTCAAGCGCGAGGCAGGTGAAGCGTGATGTCGGCCGGTACCAAGGCGTCCGAGCTGCGCGAACTGGGTGACGAGGAGCTTCTGGCGAAGCTTCGCGAGGCCAAGGAAGAGCTGTTCAACCTCCGCTTCCAGGCGGCGACGGGTCAGCTCGAGAACCACGGTCGGCTCAAGGCCGTCCGTAAGGACATCGCGCGGATCTACACCCTGATGCGTGAGCGCGAGCTGGGCATCGAGACGGTGGAGAGCGCCTGATGAGCGAGAGCAACGTGACTGAAGAGACGAAGGCCTCCCGCGGCTTCCGCAAGACCCGTCAGGGTCTGGTCGTCAGCGACAAGATGGACAAGACCGTCGTCGTCGCCGTCGAGGACCGCGTGACGCACGCGCTGTACGGCAAGGTCATCCGCCGTACCGAGAAGCTCAAGGCCCACGACGAGCAGAACGCCGCGGGTGTCGGCGACCGCGTCCTCCTCATGGAGACCCGGCCGCTGTCCGCGACGAAGCGGTGGCGCGTCGTCGAGGTCCTCGAGAAGGCCAAGTAGGCAATTCGCGTAAGCGAATTCCAGAAATGCGCCTGCGGGGCAAACCCACGCAGGTCAGTTCCGCCAGGCTCGGCAGGGGTTCTCGTACTGAGACCCCTGCCGGGAACCGGCAGACAAACAGGAGATAGACGTGATCCAGCAGGAGTCGCGACTGCGTGTCGCCGACAACACTGGTGCGAAGGAAATCCTTTGCATCCGTGTGCTCGGTGGCTCCGGTCGCCGCTACGCGGGCATCGGTGACGTCATCGTCGCCACCGTCAAGGACGCGATCCCCGGCGGCAACGTGAAGAAGGGTGACGTCATCAAGGCGGTCATCGTTCGCACCGTCAAGGAGCGCCGCCGTCCCGACGGCTCGTACATCCGCTTCGACGAGAACGCCGCTGTCGTTCTGAAGAACGACGGCGACCCTCGTGGCACCCGTATCTTCGGCCCGGTGGGCCGTGAGCTGCGCGAGAAGAAGTTCATGAAGATCATCTCCCTCGCGCCGGAGGTGCTGTGAGCATGAAGATCAAGAAGGGCGACCTGGTCCAGGTCATCACCGGCAAGGACAAGGGCAAGCAGGGCAAGGTCATCGCGGCCTTCCCCCGTGAGGACCGTGTCCTGGTCGAGGGTGTCAACCGGGTCAAGAAGCACACCAAGGCCGGCCCGACCGCTCGCGGTTCGCAGGCCGGCGGCATCGTGACCACCGAGGCTCCGGTCCACGTCTCCAACGTCCAGCTGGTCGTGGAGAAGGACGGCAACAAGGTCGTCACGCGCGTCGGTTTCCGCTTCGACGACGAGGGCAACAAGGTTCGCGTTGCCAAGCGGACGGGTGAGGACATCTGATGGCTACCACCACCACTCCGCGTCTCAAGACGAAGTACCGCGAGGACATCGCGGGCAAGCTGCGTGAGGAGTTCTCCTACGAGAACGTCATGCAGATCCCCGGCCTCGTCAAGATCGTGGTCAACATGGGTGTGGGCGACGCCGCCCGCGACTCCAAGCTGATCGAGGGTGCCATCAAGGACCTCACCACGATCACCGGTCAGAAGCCGGCCGTCACCAAGGCCCGCAAGTCCATCGCGCAGTTCAAGCTGCGCGAGGGCCAGCCGATCGGTGCCCACGTCACGCTCCGTGGCGACCGCATGTGGGAGTTCCTGGACCGCACCCTGTCGCTCGCGCTGCCGCGCATCCGCGACTTCCGCGGTCTGTCCCCCAAGCAGTTCGACGGCCGTGGCAACTACACCTTCGGTCTCACGGAGCAGGTCATGTTCCACGAGATCGACCAGGACAAGATCGACCGCACCCGGGGTATGGACATCACCGTGGTGACCACGGCGACCAACGACGCTGAGGGCCGCGCGCTCCTTCGTCACCTCGGCTTCCCCTTCAAGGAGGCGTGAGCGAGATGGCGAAGAAGGCTCTGATTGCCAAGGCTGCTCGCAAGCCCAAGTTCGGTGTCCGCGGCTACACGCGCTGCCAGCGCTGCGGCCGTCCGCACTCCGTGTACCGCAAGTTCGGCCTGTGCCGCGTGTGCCTTCGTGAGATGGCTCACCGTGGCGAACTGCCGGGCGTGACCAAGAGCTCTTGGTAATCCGGTAATTCCGGGTTATTCAGACTCTCGGTAAGCATCTGGGTGGAAGAGGCCCGGCTCCGCATGCCTTAGGCTTGTGGGGTTGGGCGTCTGCCGCCCCGAACGCCCGCAGGCAGCGCCTGCAAATACATGCTTACTACGCCGTAGGTCCACCGCGCCGCACCCGTCCCGTCTCGGATCGGGGAGAGGGATGGCGCACCAGGAAACCACGGCGAGAGAGGCCGAAGGCCAATTCATGACCATGACTGATCCGATCGCAGACATGCTTACGCGTCTGCGGAACGCGAACTCGGCGTACCACGACTCCGTGACGATGCCGGCGTCCAAGATCAAGTCTCACATCGCGGAGATCCTCCAGCAGGAGGGCTTCATCACCGGCTGGAAGACCGAGGACGCCGAGGTCGGCAAGAACCTCGTCCTCGAGCTGAAGTTCGGCCCGAACCGTGAGCGCTCCATCGCGGGCATCAAGCGGATCTCCAAGCCCGGTCTCCGGGTGTACGCGAAGTCCACCAACCTGCCCAAGGTGCTGGGTGGCCTCGGCGTGGCGATCATCTCCACGTCGCACGGGCTCCTCACTGGACAGCAGGCCGGCAAGAAGGGCGTAGGCGGAGAAGTTCTCGCCTACGTCTGGTAGCGGAAGGGAACGGAGGAAACAGCTATGTCGCGCATCGGCAAGCTCCCCATCGCGGTTCCCGCCGGCGTGGACGTCACCATCGACGGCCGTACGGTCGCGGTCAAGGGCCCCAAGGGTTCGCTGACTCACACCGTCGTGGCGCCGATCGACATCGCCAAGGGTGAGGACGGCGTGCTGAGCGTCACCCGCCCCAACGACGAGCGTCAGAGCAAGGCCCTGCACGGCCTGTCCCGCACGCTGGTGGCGAACATGATCACCGGCGTGACCCAGGGTTACGTGAAGAAGCTCGAGATCAGCGGTGTCGGTTACCGCGTGCTCGCCAAGGGTTCGAACCTGGAGTTCTCCCTCGGCTACAGCCACCCGATCCTCGTCGAGGCCCCCGAGGGAATCACCTTCAAGGTGGAGAACCCGACCCACTTCTCGGTCGAGGGCATCGACAAGCAGAAGGTCGGCGAGGTTGCGGCCAACATCCGCAAGCTGCGCAAGCCCGACCCGTACAAGGCCAAGGGCGTCAAGTACGAGGGCGAAGTCATCCGCCGCAAGGTCGGAAAGGCGGGTAAGTAAGCCATGGCATACGGACAGAAGATCCTCAAGGGCGACGCCTACAAGCGCGCCGCGATCAAGCGCCGTCACATCCGGATTCGCAAGAATCTCTCGGGTACGGCGGAGCGTCCCCGTCTGGTCGTTACCCGCTCGAACCGCCACATCGTGGCCCAGGTGATCGACGACCTCAAGGGTCACACCCTTGCGTCGGCGTCCACCCTGGACACCTCGATCCGTGGTGGCGAGGCGGACAAGTCCGCGCGGGCCAAGCAGGTCGGCGCCCTGGTCGCAGAACGCGCCAAGGCCGCCGGCATCGAGGCCGTCGTGTTCGACCGTGGTGGCAACCAGTACGCCGGGCGCATCGCCGCTCTGGCGGACGCCGCCCGCGAAGCCGGACTGAAGTTCTGAGCCGCCCGTCGCGGCAGCGACTGATGTCGCTGCGCAGCGCCGGAAACAGAGAGAGGTAATTCCAATGGCTGGACCCCAGCGCCGCGGTGGCGGTGCCGGTGGCGGCGAGCGGCGGGACCGGAAGGGCCGTGACGGTGGCGCAGCCGCCGCCGAGAAGACCGCTTACGTTGAGCGCGTAGTCGCGATCAACCGCGTCGCCAAGGTTGTGAAGGGTGGTCGTCGCTTCAGCTTCACCGCGCTGGTCGTGGTGGGCGACGGTGACGGCACCGTGGGTGTCGGATACGGCAAGGCCAAGGAGGTGCCGGCCGCCATCGCCAAGGGTGTTGAGGAGGCCAAGAAGCACTTCTTCAAGGTCCCCCGCATCCAGGGCACCATCCCGCACCCCATCCAGGGTGAGAAGGCTGCCGGCGTCGTGCTGCTCAAGCCCGCGTCCCCGGGTACCGGCGTTATCGCCGGTGGTCCGGTGCGTGCGGTGCTCGAGTGCGCCGGTATCCACGACATCCTGTCGAAGTCGCTCGGCTCCGACAACCAGATCAACATCGTGCACGCGACCGTGGAGGCCCTCAAGGGCCTGCAGCGTCCCGAGGAGGTCGCGGCCCGCCGTGGTCTGCCGCTCGAGGACGTCGCCCCCGCGGCTCTTCTCCGCGCACGTGCCGGGGCGGGTGCGTAATCATGGCGCAGCTCAAGATTACGCAGGTCAAGTCCTACATCGGCAGCAAGCAGAACCACCGTGACACCCTGCGTTCCCTTGGTCTCAAGGGGATCAACACGCAGGTCGTCAAGGAGGACCGCCCCGAGTTCCGCGGCATGGTGCACACCGTCCGCCACCTCGTGTCGGTCGAGGAGGTCGACTGATCATGGCGGAGAACAACCCGCTCAAGATCCACAACCTCCGTCCCGCCCCGGGCGCCAAGACCGCCAAGACCCGTGTGGGTCGTGGTGAGGCGTCGAAGGGTAAGACGGCCGGTCGTGGTACCAAGGGCACGAAGGCCCGTTACCAGGTTCCGGAGCGCTTCGAGGGTGGCCAGATGCCCCTCCACATGCGTCTTCCGAAGCTGAAGGGCTTCAAGAACCCGTTCAAGACCGAGTTCCAGGTCGTGAACCTCGACAAGCTGGGCGCGCTGTACCCCGAGGGTGGCGAGGTCACCGTCGAGGGCCTCGTGGCCAAGGGTGCCGTTCGCAAGAACAGCCTCGTCAAGGTCCTCGGCCAGGGCGAGATCTCCGTGGCGCTGCAGGTGACGGTCGACGCCGTCTCCGGCTCCGCCAAGGAGAAGATCACCGCCGCCGGCGGTACCGTCACCGAGCTCGTCTGAGTCCTTCAGGCGCCTCGATGACTTGAGCGATCCCGACCGGGGATACCCCACAAAAGGGGTATCCCCGGTTGGTCGTTCCAAGGGAAGTGCTCCCGCCGGTAAGGTGGCCTGCGCTGCCCTCTTTCACGGGTGCGTCACATGAGGCACTCTGAGCGGCGGTCCACCGTTACTCACTTAGTCGTCTACTCACTCAGCCGTCAGTCGAACCTCAAGACCGTCACCCTTGACGCAGTAGCGCGGGGGTCGCAGGAGGCACCGTGCTCACCGCGTTCGCCCGGGCGTTCAAGACGCCCGACCTGCGCAAGAAGCTGCTCTTCACGCTCGGCATCATCGTGGTGTACCGACTCGGTACCCACATCCCCATTCCAGGTGTCGACTACAAGAACGTCCAGGAGTGCGTGGACCAGGCGTCCGGCAACCAGGGCCTCTTCGGCCTGGTCAACATGTTCAGCGGTGGCGCCCTGCTGCAGATCACGGTCTTCGCGCTCGGCATCATGCCGTACATCACGGCGAGCATCATTCTGCAGCTGCTCACCGTCGTGATCCCGCGTCTGGAAGCCCTCAAGAAGGAGGGCCAGGCGGGTACGGCCAAGATCACGCAGTACACCCGTTACCTGACCGTCGCGCTCGCCATCCTTCAGGGCACCGGCCTGGTGGCCACCGCCCGCAGCGGCGCCCTCTTCTCCGGCTGCACCGTCGCCGGCCAGATCGTCCCCGACCAGGCGATCTTCACCACCGTCGTCATGGTCATCTGCATGACCGCCGGTACCTGCGTCGTCATGTGGCTCGGTGAGCTCATCACCGACCGCGGCATCGGCAACGGCATGTCGATCCTGATGTTCATCTCGATCGCCGCGACCTTCCCGTCGGCCCTGTGGGCCATCAAGAAGCAGGGTGAGCTGGCGGGCGGCTGGATCGAGTTCGGCACGGTGATCCTCGTCGGCCTGGTCATGGTCGGCCTGGTCGTCTTCGTGGAGCAGGCGCAGCGCCGCATTCCGGTGCAGTACGCGAAGCGGATGATCGGCCGCCGTTCCTACGGTGGTACCTCGACGTACATCCCGCTCAAGGTGAACCAGGCGGGTGTCATCCCCGTCATCTTCGCCTCGTCGCTGCTCTACATTCCGGCGCTGATCGTCCAGTTCTCGAACTCGCAGGCGGGTTGGGCGACCTGGATCACCAAGAACCTCGCCGACACGGCGGCGACGCCGCACATCATTCTGTACTTCTTCCTCATCGTGTTCTTCGCCTTCTTCTACGTGGCCATCTCGTTCAACCCCGAGGAAGTCGCGGACAACATGAAGAAGTATGGTGGCTTCATCCCGGGCATCCGGGCTGGCCGACCGACCGCTGAGTATCTGAGCTACGTACTCAACCGGATCACCTGGCCGGGTTCGCTGTACTTGGGTCTGATCGCTCTCGTCCCGACAATGGCGTTGGCTGGTTTCGGGGCAAACCAGAACTTCCCGTTCGGTGGCACCAGCATCCTGATCATCGTGGGTGTCGGTCTCGAGACGGTGAAGCAGATCGAGAGCCAGCTCCAGCAGCGCAATTACGAAGGGTTCCTCCGCTGATGCGAATCGTCCTCGTCGGGCCGCCGGGCGCCGGAAAGGGAACGCAGGCCACCCGCCTTGCCGAGACGCTGCACATTCCGCACATCTCCACGGGCGACCTGTTCCGCGCGAACATCAGCCAGCAGACCGAACTGGGCAAGCTCGCGAAGTCCTACATGGACGCCGGCAATCTCGTGCCGGACGAGGTCACCATCGCCATGGCGAAGGACCGCATGGAGCAGCCCGACGCCGAGGGCGGCTTCCTGCTGGACGGCTTCCCGCGCAACGTCTCCCAGGCCGAGGCGCTGGACGAGCTGCTCGAGACCGAGGACATGAAGCTCGACGCGGTGCTGGACCTGGAGGCCCCGGAGGACGAGGTCGTCAAGCGGATCGCCGGCCGGCGCGTCTGCCGCAACGACTCGGCCCACGTCTTCCACGTGACGTACACGCCGCCGAAGAAGGAAGACGTCTGCGACGTCTGCGGCGGCGAGCTGTACCAGCGGGACGACGACTCCGAGGAGACGGTCCGCAAGCGGCTGGAGGTCTACCACACGCAGACCGAGCCGATCATCGACTACTACAAGGCGCAGGGCCTGGTCGCCACCATCGCGGCGACGGGCCCCGTGGACGAGGTCACCGGCCGCGCGCTGGAGGCGCTCAAGCGCGACAAGTAGTTCTCAGCCCTGGCTGCGGCCGCGGTCCCTCGCTCAGGGGCCGCGGCTGTGCTGTGTGGGGCGGGTGGCGCCCGCCCCGTATCGTTGGAAGCGTTCCCCGTCCCCTCCGGTCGAGAAAGGCCGCAGCCCCCATGGTGCAGATCAAGAGCCCCGAGCAGATCGCCAAGATGCGTGAGGCGGGGCTGGTCGTCGCCGCCATCCACGCGGCCACGCGCGAGGCGGCCGTCCCCGGTGCCACGACCAAGGACCTGGACCAGGTCGCGCGCAAGGTGCTCGCGGAGCACGAGGCCAAGCCGAACTTCCTCGGGTACGGCGGCTTCCCCGCCACGATCTGCACCTCGGTGAACGAGGTCGTCGTCCACGGCATTCCGTCCGACGACGTGGTCCTCAAGGACGGCGACATCATCTCCATCGACTGCGGCGCGATCATCGACGGCTGGCACGGCGACGCCGCCTACACGGCCTTCGTCGGCTCGGGTCACGCCCCGGAGCTGGTGGAGCTCTCCCGGGTGACCGAGGAGTCGATGTGGGCGGGCATCGCGGCCATGAAGCAGGGCAACCGGCTGGTCGACGTCTCCCGGGCCGTGGAGACCTACATCCGCCGCCAGCCCAGGCCCGGCGGCGGCAAGTACGGGATCATCGAGGACTACGGCGGCCACGGCATCGGCACGGAGATGCACATGGACCCGCACCTGCTGAACTACGTCGACCGCCGCCGAGGCAAGGGCCCCAAGCTCGTCCCCGGCTTCTGCCTCGCCATCGAGCCGATGGTCTCCCTGGGCACCCCGCGCACCGAGGTCCTGTCGGACGAGTGGACGGTCATCACCACCGACGGCACCTGGTCCTCCCACTGGGAGCACTCGGTGGCCCTGACCGAGCAGGGCCCCCTGGTCCTGACGGCCCCCGACGGCGGCAGGGCGAAGCTGGCGGAGCTGGGCGTCACGGCGGCGCCGGACCCGCTTGCCTGACTGCCGCCCGGCCACGACCGCCGGTCGGAGGCCGGCGCAGCCGCTCGAAGCATGTGAGGCGCCCTCGGCGCCGAGCCCGCGAGAGCGGCATGAAGGATTGGTCGGCGGCAGGGCGAAGCTGGCGGAGCTGGGCGTCACGGCGGCGCCGGATCCTCTTGCATAACGATCTCGTATCCGGGGCAGACTTCCTCGTTTCGCCTTTCCGGGTGTGCTGACGTAGACTGACTCGTCGGCTCCCGTGCACCCGCATGTCTGCGTTCAAAGGTTGATATGCGATACGGCGCACAGGAGTCGATCAAGGTAGTCGATTCGAAGGGCGAAGCGTGGCCAAGAAGCAAGGTGCCATCGAGATCGAGGGCACTGTCGTCGAGTCTCTTCCGAACGCCATGTTCAAGGTCGAGCTCCAGAACGGCCACCAGGTCCTGGCACACATCAGCGGCAAGATGCGCATGCACTACATCCGCATCCTCCCTGACGACCGGGTCGTGGTGGAGTTGTCTCCGTACGACCTGACGCGTGGCCGGATCGTCTACCGGTACAAGTAGATCTTGCCCACGTCCCGCGTGCCTCGCGCGCGGGTCCGCCGGCAACTGACCCGGAGAACCTCACACCCATGAAGGTCAAGCCGAGCGTCAAGAAGATCTGCGACAAGTGCAGGGTGATCCGCCGTCACGGTCGGGTCATGGTCATCTGCGACAACCCGCGCCACAAGCAGCGCCAGGGCTGAAGCACGACCGTTCCCTCCGCGATTCGCAGGACTTCGCGCGACGCGAGCTGAATTTGTTCATACGCAGAACCCGGACGCCCAGGCGTCCGACACCCCCGGTTCGGAGGCCGGGGACCCGAGTCGTACCAAGTCTTCGAAATGAAGGCGCCGGCGACCGGGACCCGGTTCTGTGGAAGACCTCCGACAACCAACTGGAGCCATTGAATGGCACGCGTTTCCGGTGTTGACATCCCGCGCGAAAAGCGCGTCGAGATCGCCCTCACCTACGTGTTCGGCATCGGCCGGACCCTCTCGCAGCAGACGCTCGCTGCCACCGACGTGGATCCGAACACCCGTGTTCGGGACCTCTCGGAGGAGCAGCTCGTCGCGATCCGCGAGTACGTCGACAACAACATCAAGACCGAGGGTGACCTCCGCCGCGAGGTCCAGGCCGACATCCGCCGCAAGGTCGAGATCGGCACCTACCAGGGTCTGCGCCACCGTCGTGGTCTGCCCGTCCGCGGTCAGCGCACCAGCACCAACGCTCGCACCCGCAAGGGCCCGCGTCGCGCCATCGCCGGCAAGAAGAAGCCGGGCAAGAAGTAGTCCGCAGCGGACTCGCCGTCCAGCGGTCTTCGCTGTAGGACCGACCACCTCCCGTAGGAGAACGACATGCCCCCCAAGGGACGTCAGGGCGCTGCCAAGAAGGTGCGCCGCAAGGAAAAGAAGAACGTCGCTCACGGCCACGCGCACATCAAGAGCACGTTCAACAACACGATCGTGTCCATCACGGACCCGACCGGCAACGTGATCTCCTGGGCCTCCGCCGGCCACGTCGGCTTCAAGGGCTCCCGGAAGTCCACGCCGTTCGCCGCGCAGATGGCCGCCGAGTCGGCTGCCCGCCGCGCCCAGGAGCACGGCATGCGCAAGGTCGACGTGTTCGTCAAGGGCCCGGGTTCCGGTCGTGAGACCGCCATCCGCTCCCTCCAGGCGACCGGCCTCGAGGTCGGCTCGATCCAGGACGTCACGCCCACCCCGCACAACGGCTGCCGTCCGCCGAAGCGTCGTCGCGTCTGACGCACCGGTCGGCTCGGCTTCCGGCTGGGGGTGTGGGGGTTATCCCCCACATGTCGCGGCACGGCTGCCGTCCGCCGAAGCGTCGTCGCGTCTGATCTCGCTTCACCGCTTCACCGTTTCATCGCGTCACCAGGGTTTCCGGGCGGTACGGCTCTTTCGGGTCGTATCGCCCGTACCCTTGCAGTACTGGTCGGGCGTCAAATAGCGGGCGCCCCTGACTGAAGGATTCACGCATGCTGATCGCTCAGCGTCCCTCGTTGACCGAAGAGGTCGTCGACGAGTTCCGCTCCCGGTTCGTCATCGAGCCGCTGGAGCCGGGCTTCGGCTACACCCTCGGCAACTCCCTGCGCCGTACGCTCCTCTCCTCGATCCCGGGTGCGGCGGTCACGTCCATCCGCATCGACGGTGTCCTGCACGAGTTCACCACCGTGCCGGGCGTCAAGGAGGACGTCACCGACCTGATCCTCAACATCAAGCAGCTGGTCGTGTCGTCCGAGCACGACGAGCCCGTTGTGATGTACCTGCGCAAGCAGGGCCCGGGTCTGGTCACCGCCGCCGACATCGCGCCCCCGGCCGGTGTCGAGGTGCACAACCCCGACCTCGTCCTCGCCACGCTCAACGGCAAGGGCAAGCTGGAGATGGAGCTGACCGTCGAGCGCGGTCGCGGCTACGTCTCCGCCGTGCAGAACAAGCAGGTCGGTCAGGAGATCGGGCGCATCCCGGTCGACTCGATCTACTCGCCGGTCCTCAAGGTCACGTACAAGGTCGAGGCCACGCGTGTCGAGCAGCGCACCGACTTCGACAAGCTGATCGTCGACGTCGAGACGAAGCAGGCCATGCGTCCGCGCGACGCCATGGCGTCGGCCGGCAAGACCCTCGTCGAGCTGTTCGGTCTCGCCCGCGAGCTGAACATCGACGCCGAGGGCATCGACATGGGTCCGTCCCCGACGGACGCCGCGCTGGCCGCCGATCTGGCGCTGCCGATCGAGGAGCTCGAGCTCACCGTTCGGTCGTACAACTGCCTCAAGCGTGAGGGCATCCACTCCGTGGGTGAGCTCGTCGCGCGTTCCGAGGCGGACCTGCTCGACATCCGCAACTTCGGTGCGAAGTCGATCGACGAGGTCAAGGCCAAGCTCGCGGGCATGGGTCTGGCCCTCAAGGACTCGCCTCCCGGGTTCGACCCGACCGCCGCCGCGGACGCCTTCGGCGCGGACGACGACGCGGACGCCGGGTTCGTGGAGACCGAGCAGTACTAGAGCTCGGGTTCGACGGTCCGTTTTCGGCTGCCGGCCGGCTGTGGCTGGTCGCGCAGTTCCCCGCGCCCCTTAGGGGCGCGGGTCTCCGACGGGCGACCGCCCGCTCGGATACTGACCTCGGTACCTGATACGGCCGGGGCAGACACCTAGGAGAAACACCATGCCGAAGCCCACCAAGGGTGCCCGTATGGGCGGCAGCGCCGCGCACGAGAAGCTGCTCCTCGCGAACCTCGCGAAGGCGCTGTTCGAGCACGGCCGGATCACCACCACCGAGGCGAAGGCGCGCAAGCTGCGTCCGTACGCCGAGCGTCTGGTCACCAAGGCGAAGAAGGGCGACCTTCACAACCGCCGTCAGGTGCTCCAGGTGATCACGGACAAGAGCATCGTCCACACGCTCTTCACCGAGATCGGCCCGCGCTACGAGAACCGTCCCGGTGGCTACACCCGCATCACCAAGATCGGTAACCGCCGTGGCGACAACGCGCCCATGGCCGTCATCGAGCTGGTCGAGGCGCTGACCGTGTCGCAGCAGGCCACCGGCGAGGCCGAGGCCGCGACCAAGCGTGCCGCCAAGGACGCCGAGGGCTCCGCCGAGGTTTCCGAGGCCAAGGTCGACACGACCAAGGCCGACGACGAGGCTGCGGCCGAGGAGTCGAAGGACGCGTAAGCGTTCTGCCGGAGGCTGTGTGTCGGCGGCTGCGGCTTCGTCGTGGCTTGTCGCGCCCACGCGGCGGAGCCGCATATCGAGCACAGCCCCGCGCCCCTTTGGGGCGTTTGCGGGTCCGTCCTTTCAAGGGCGGGCCCGCTTTCGTGTGGGTGAGAGGATTTCTGGGTGAGTGACGAAGTGGAGCCCGGCTACGTTCGGGTGCGGCTGGATCTCTCCTACGACGGGAGCGAGTTCTCCGGGTGGGCCAAGCAGGCCGGGGGGCGGCGGACCGTGCAGGGGGAGATCGAGGACGCGTTGCGGACCGTCACGCGGTCGCCGCAGTCGTACGAGCTGACCGTGGCGGGGCGTACCGATGCCGGCGTGCACGCGCGGGGGCAGGTCGCCCATGTCGATCTGCCGCGTGAGGTGTGGGCCGAGCACCACGTGAAGCTGCTCAAGCGGCTCGCGGGACGGCTGCCGAGGGATGTGCGGGTCTGGGCGCTGCGCGAGGCGCCCAGGGGCTTCAACGCCCGGTTCTCGGCGGTCTGGCGGCGGTACGCCTACCGGGTCACCGACAACCCCGGCGGCGTCGACCCGCTGCTGCGGGGGCACGTGCTGTGGCACGACTGGCCGCTCGACGTGGACGCCATGAACGAGGCCGCCCGCGGACTGCTGGGGGAGTACGACTTCGCGGCCTACTGCAAGAAGCGGGAGGGCGCCACGACGATCCGGACCCTCCAGGAACTGAGCCTGGTGCGCGGCGAGGACGGGATCGTCACCGCCACCGTGCGGGCCGACGCCTTCTGCCACAACATGGTGCGCTCGCTCATCGGGGCGCTGCTGTTCGTCGGCGACGGGCACCGGACGCCCGACTGGCCGGCGAAGGTGCTCGCCGCCGGTGTACGGGACTCGGCGGTGCACGTCGTACGGCCGCACGGGCTGACGCTCGAGGAGGTCGGCTACCCGGCCGACGAGCTGCTGGGGGCCCGGAACAAGGAGGCGCGCAACAAGCGGTCGCTGCCGGGAGCAGGCTGCTGCTGACGGGTGCCGGCGGGCGGGTGTCGGTGCCGGCGGGCGGCGTCAGCCCTCCGCCGCCGCCGACGCCTGGGCCTCGCCGCGCCGGCGGATCTGCCGGAAGGCGAACTCGGCGAGGTCGTCGCCGGCCCGGAACACGCCGGTGGACTTCTCGGTGACGTCCTTGGTGCCCGTGAAACCGGCCACGGTGAAGTAGGCGTAGCGGCCGTAGGAGTTGGTGGTGGAGCGGCAGACGGCACCGGTGCAGAAGGACTTGACGCCGCCGCCGGACAGAGAGCGCACGATGCTCTTCTTGTCGGCCTGCTTCTTGGCCTTGGCGGCCTGCGCCTCGGTGTCGAAGACGGCCACGCCGACCGTCACGGCGGTGTCGCCCTTGGTGTACGTGACGCGGATCAGCCGCGTGCAGTCATTGGCGTCGAGGACCTTCGGCAGGGTGCCCTGGGCGGCGGAGCCGCAGGTGCGGGTGTCGGCCGTCGGGCCCTTCTTGTAGACCGTCTCGCCCATGGTCAGCTGGGTGCCGGGGAAGAGCAGGTCCGGGCTGAGCGGGGCCTTGTCCTTCTTGGCGCTGGAGACGAAGTCCTTCGGGTCCAGCGGCGGCGGGGCGCTGGTCGGCGCGAAGGACGGCTCGGTGGCCGTCGAGCTGGGTATGTCCGCAGTCGTGGGGAGCTGCGAGGAGCCGCCGCCGGATGCCTGGTCGGAGCCGTTCGCCGAGACCACGGCCACGGCGACGGCACTGGCTATCGCCACGGTGGCCAGCGCGCCGCCGCCGATGAAGAACAGCCGGCGCCGCTTGGCACGGGCCTCGGAGGCCTCGGCGAGAGCGGCCCAGTCCGGCGTGTTGTCAGTGTTCCCGCTGTTCCAGGGCTGCTGCGACTGCTGAGACTGCGGCTGCTGCGATTGCGGTTTCCAGGGATCCCACTGCGACTGAGGTCCCCCCTGCCCAAAGCTCATGGGGCGCATCTTAGACGGGCCGAGAGGCGTGCTGGTGCGCGTCCCCGGGCCTCGCAGGGCCTAGCGTTCCGTTCATGCGGACGGGCAAAAGCGACATCTCCGGGTGGTTGGTGCGACCGGCGGGACGGCACCTGTGGGCGGTGCTCGTGACGGTGCTGGCGGCGTCCGCCGCACACGCGGCCCGTGTGACCTCGGACGGCGGGATGGACAACGCGATCGTCGTGCGGGCCGCGCGCACCTGGCTGGCCGGTGGCTCCCCCTATGACGATCCCCACTTCCTCTATCTGCCGAGCGCGGTCCTGGCCGCCGTTCCGCAGGCGCTGCTGCCCGGGGCCGTGCTGCGGGTGCTGGTGCCGTGCGCGGTGACGGTCCTGCTGACGCTGGCCTGGGCGTGTGCGCTGCGGCTGCACCGCGTGCCGCTCGGCAGCCGGCTCGCGGCCCTCGGGCTCACGGGTCTCGCGCTGGGCTTCGCACCGTTCGGACACCTGGTGCGGCTCGGCAACTGGACGGTGACGGCGACGGTGGCGCTTCCGCTGGCCCTGCTGCTGGCCAGCCGGGGCCGGTGGACGGCGGCGGGCGCGGTGATCGGCGCGGCCGTGGCGCTCAAGCCGCTGCTCGCGCCGGTCGTCCTGCTCTTCGTCTTCGCCGGGCGGTGGCGGGCGCTGGCGGCGGCCGTCCTGGTGCCCGCGCTGGCCTCCGCCGCGGCGGCGCTGGCGATGCCCGACCCGGCCGGCTTCTTCACCCGCACCCTGCCCTTCCTGCTGCACGGCGACGACGGCTTCGTACGGCTCTACGAGGCGTCCCCGGCGGCCGTACTGCCCCGGCTCGGGGTGCCGCCGGCGCTCGCGCAGGGGCTCGCGGTGGCGGCGGCCTCGGCCGGGGTGCTCTGCGCGTACCGGCGCTGGCGCCGCGCCGACCCCGGTCCGCTGCGGCTCGCGGAGACCGGCGCGGGTCTGATGCTCTCGGCGTTCCTCGTCTCCCGGCCGTCCTACGACCACTACCTCCTGGTCGCCCTGCCGCTGCTGCTCGCCGGGCTGCCGTACGCCGGGTCGGTGGCCCGGGGGGCGTGGTTCTGGATCGCCCTGGTGCCCCAGGTACCGGGGCTGGCCTGGCCCTGGCTGGAGTCGGAGCGGCGGCGGGCCTTCCGGGACGCCTTCACGCTGTGCGTGCTGGCGGTGACGGTCGCCAGGCAGGCCAGGACGGGAGTGCCGGGCACGGACGATCATGCGGGCGCCGGGCGCGCACCGGAGCCGGTGCCGGAACCCGCGCGGGCTCCGGCGACCCCGTTTTGACCCGGCCGCCGAACCCCGGGTATTCTGCTCAGTCGTATGTGTATTGGCTTGCTCATTCTCACGTGAGGGGCCCTTACACCGGTCCACCGGGACCGATGACCAGCGACCTGCACGCGGTATGCGTCACCGCAGTGCGGTCAGGGCTGTCGTGATCGTCTTCGGTGACCATGTCAGGACCACTCACTGAAGAAGCGAAGGCTACGAACCGTGCGTACGTACAGCCCCAAGCCCGGCGATGTGACGCGCCAGTGGCACGTCATCGACGCCCAGGACGTAGTCCTGGGTCGTCTGGCCACCACTGCGGCCTCCATCCTGCGCGGCAAGCACAAGCCGATCTACGCGCCCCACGTCGACACCGGTGACTTCGTCATCATCATCAACGCCGACAAGGTGCACCTCTCCGGCAACAAGCGGACCCAGAAGATGGCGTACCGCCACTCCGGCTACCCGGGCGGTCTGCGCTCGGTGCGCTACGACGAGCTGCTCGACAAGAACCCGGAGAAGGCCGTCGAGAAGGCCATCAAGGGCATGCTCCCGAAGAACTCCCTGGGCCGTCAGATGCTCTCGAAGCTGAAGGTCTACAAGGGTGACCAGCACCCGCACGGCGCGCAGCAGCCGCAGCCGTTCGAGATCACCCAGGTCGCGCAGTAGTTCCGGCCACCCTTTAAGACTGAAGAGAATCTGAGGAGCATCGTGGCCGAGACCACCCCCGAGACGACTCCCGAGCAGCCGCTCGAAGAGCTCGACATCGACAGCTACACCACCGAGTCCGAGGTGCCCGTCGAGGGCGAGTACACCTCGGAGTCCATGGCGTCCGCGTTCGGCGAGCCCCAGCCGGCCGCCGGCCTGGGCCGTCGCAAGAACGCCATCGCCCGCGTCCGGATCGTCCCGGGCACCGGCAAGTGGAAGGTCAACGGGCGCACGCTCGAGGACTACTTCCCGAACAAGGTGCACCAGCAGGAAGTCAACGAGCCCTTCAAGGTGCTCGAGCTGGACAACCGCTACGACGTCATCGCCCGCATCTCCGGCGGCGGCGTCTCCGGTCAGGCCGGTGCGCTCCGTCTCGGTGTCGCCCGCGCGCTGAACGAGGCCGACGTGGACAACAACCGCGGCGCGCTCAAGAAGGCCGGTTACCTCAAGCGTGACGACCGTGCGGTCGAGCGCAAGAAGGCCGGTCTGAAGAAGGCCCGCAAGGCTCCGCAGTACAGCAAGCGCTAAGCCGCGCCTGCCTGTACTCCGAACGCCCCGGCGGCACGCCACTGTGCTGCCGGGGCGTTCGTTTATCCCAGCCGTTGGGCGTATAACGGCACAAGACGTTCAGACGTTCAGACGCTCAGAGGTTCAAAAGCCGAGAGGTTCAAAAGCTCAAAGGCTTGTGTGATCGGATGGCCGGACGGTGCGTTGCGACGCGTGTCCGTGACCACGGGAGCCGACTGCGTGGGCCGCACTCATCGGCAGCCGCTTCCGGAATTGACGTTTCCTCAGGAGGACAAGTGGGACGACTCTTCGGCACGGACGGCGTGCGCGGTGTCGCCAACGCGGATCTGACGGCCGAGCTGGCGCTGGGCCTCTCCGTCGCCGCGGCGCACGTACTGGCCGAGGCGGGCACCTTCGCCGGGCACCGGGCGACCGCGGTGGTCGGACGGGACCCGCGCGCCTCCGGGGAGTTCCTGGAGGCCGCGGTGGTCGCGGGCCTGGCCAGCGCCGGCGTGGACGTGCTGCGGGTCGGCGTGCTGCCGACGCCCGCGGTGGCCCACCTCACCGGCGCGCTCGGCGCCGACCTCGGCGTGATGCTGTCCGCGAGCCACAACGCCATGCCCGACAACGGCATCAAGTTCTTCGCCCGCGGCGGCCACAAGCTCGCCGACGAGCTGGAGAACCGCATCGAGTCCGTCTACGCCGATCACCGCACCGGCGCCCCCTGGGACCGCCCGACCGGCGCCGGCGTCGGCCGCGTCCGCGACTACGACGAGGGGCTCGACCAGTACGTCGCCCACCTCGTCGGCGTGCTCCCGAACCGCCTCGACGGACTGAAGATCGTCCTCGACGAGGCGCACGGCGCGGCCTCCCGGGTCTCGCCGGAGGCGTTCGCGCGGGCCGGCGCCGAACTGATCACCATCGGCGCGGTCCCGGACGGCCTCAACATCAACGACGGCTGCGGCTCCACCCACCTCGACCTGCTCAAGGCCGCCGTCGTCGAGCACGGCGCCGACCTCGGCATCGCCCACGACGGCGACGCCGACCGCTGCCTGGCCGTGGACCACACCGGCGCGGAGGTGGACGGCGACCAGATCCTCGCCGTGCTCGCGCTGGCGATGCGGGAGCGCGAGGCGCTGCGGTCCGACACCGTCGTGGCGACCGTCATGTCCAACCTGGGCTTCAAGCTCGCCATGGAGCGCGAGGGCATCCGGTTCGTGCAGACGGGCGTCGGCGACCGGTACGTCCTGGAGGAGATGAAGGAGCACGGCTACGCCCTCGGCGGCGAGCAGTCCGGCCACGTCATCATCCTCGACCACGCCACCACCGGCGACGGCACGCTGACCGGCCTGATGCTGGCGGCGCGGGTCGCGCAGACCGGCCGTACGCTGCGGGACCTCGCGTCCGTGATGGAGCGGCTGCCGCAGGTGCTGGTCAATGTGCCGGACGTGGACAAGTCGCGGGTGACGAGCTCTGCCGAGCTGGCGACCGCCGTGGCCGAGGCGGAGCGGGAGCTGGGCAGCACCGGGCGGGTGCTGTTGCGGTCCTCCGGAACGGAGCCGCTCGTGCGGGTCATGGTGGAGGCCGCGGACATCGAGCAGGCTCGGTCTGTTGCCGGGCGGCTGGCCGATGTCGTGAAGTCTGCGTTGGGGTAGTTTCCTGCGCCGAGTACGGGGTGGGGGTGCTGTGTGATGCGGGGTGCGGCGCCGTCGTGGCTGGTCGCGCCCGCGCGGCGGAGCCGCACATCAGCAGAGCCCCGCGCCCCTAGGTTGGTGCCCTTACCCCGAGTTGTCAGGTTTGGTCAGTCGGTTGCGTTGGGTTGACCAGAGTGCCTTCTGGGCCAGCAGGGTCAGGGTTCCGGCGACGACGATGCCTGCCAGGTTGAGCAGGAGCTGTTCGCTGGAGCCCACTGTCTGCTTCGTGTCGCCGAAGCTCAGGGCGACGGCCGCGTTGGCGGCCGCCGGGACCGTGGTGACGGAGATGGCGACGCCGACCAGGGCGCCGGACTTCGCCGAGGTCAGCGAGAGCGTGCCCGCGATGCCGGCGAGGATCGCGACCACGAAGGAGAAGGCGTCGGGGGCGTAGACGAAGCCGGTGTTGGGGCGGTCGCCCTCCAGTTTGCCCTCGCTGAACAGGTCGAACGCGGACATGATCCAGCTGAAGCCCACCGTCACCGCCATCGCCACCGCGAAGCCCACCAGCAGGGCGATCAGTGAGCGCAGCGCCAGGCGCGGGGCCCGTTGGACGATCGCCGTGCAGATCCCGGCCAGGGGGCCGAACTCCGGTCCGACCGCCATCGCGCCCACGATCAGGACCGCGTTGTCGAGGACGACACCGCAGGCCGCGATCATCGTGGCGAGCGTGATGAAGGCGACGTAGGTGATGGAGAGGGTCGACTCCTCGTGGGTCGCCTCCTCCAACTGCTCCCACAGCACCGCGTCGGCGGCCTCGCCGGGTGCGTCCCGCTCCGCCTTGTCGGCGCGCTCGGACAGCGACAGATCGATGTTCTCGGCGGTGATGGCGCCGCAGCTGTCCATGCCCAACGCCCGCAGGCCGTTGATGAGTTCGTCCCCGGCCTCGCGGGCCACGTCGCACATGACGACGTCGCCCTCGGGGTCGCGGGCGACGCCCGGCAGCACGACGAGGTGGGTGGTGCCGACCGTGCGGTCGATCAGGTGGACCACCTCGTCGGTGCGGTCGGCCGGGGTGATCACGCGCAGACGCAGCATCCGGTAGTTCTACCGTCCGGCGACGGCTCCCGTCACAACTCGCACCGCCTACAGCTTGCGCAGGCTCAGGCGCTGCACCTTGTGGTCGGGGCCCTTGCGCAGCACCAGGGTGGCCCGGCCCCGGGTGGGGGCCACGTTCTCCACCAGGTTGGCCTTGTTGATGGTGCGCCAGGTGGTGCGGGCGTAGTCGAGGGCCTCCTCCTCCGAGACCTGCGTGTACTTGCGGAAGTACGAGGACGGGTTCTGGAAGGCGGTCTCGCGCAGCTTCTTGAAGCGGTTGAGGTACCAGCGCTCGATGTCCTCGGTACGGGCGTCCACGTACACGCTGAAGTCGAAGTAGTCGGCCAGTCCGACCCTGGTGCGGCCGTCCTTGCCGGGCAGCGCGGGCTGGAGCACGTTGAGCCCCTCGACGATCAGGATGTCGGGGCGGCGGACGACGAGTTTCTGGTCCGGGACGATGTCGTAGATCAGGTGGGAGTAGACCGGAGCGGTGACCTCCGCCTTGCCCGCCTTGATGTCGGCGACGAAGCGGGTCAGGGCCCGGCGCTCGTACGACTCGGGGAAACCCTTCCGCGACATCAGGCCACGCGCCTCCAGCTCCCGCGTCGGCAGCAGGAAGCCGTCGGTCGTGACCAGTTCCACGCGCGGATGCTCGGGCCAGCGGGAGAGCAGCGCCTGGAGCAGCCGGGCGACGGTGGACTTGCCGACCGCGACCGAGCCGGCGACCCCTATGACGAAGGGGGTGCCGGACTGGGAGCCCTGCTCGCCGAGGAAGGTGTTCAGCGCACTGCGCAGGCCGTCGGTGGCGCCGACGTAGAGGTTGAGGAGCCGGGAGAGCGGGAGGTAGATGTCCCGCACCTCGTCGAGGTCGATGACGTCGCCGAGGCCGCGCAGCTTCTCGACCTCCTCGGCGGTCAGCGGCAGCGGCGTCTTGTCGCGCAGCGCGCTCCACTCGGGGCGGGTGAGGTCGACGTAGGGAGTCGCCTCCGGCCGGGACCGGTGGGCGCTCCGGGGAATCGAGGGGACCGGAGAGATCACAGTCCATTGTTAACGGAGTTTGAACGGGGCGGCAGGTGGGCTGCGTCACGCCGGCGGGTCCGCAGTGGCGACGCGGCCGTCGAGGTCACGGTCGGGTACCGGATGGCTGGTTATCGATCACCTGTGTGATTGCCATGTGTACGGTGCACAAAACCCAGCGGAGCCCGTCACGGATCTCGACATGCCCCGACAACGCTCGACATCCTGCGACACGGGCCGCCCCGACGAAAGAGTGCCGACGTGAGATCGACCGCTGTCCGCCGCACCGCCCTCGCGGCGTCCGCCGCCGCCCTGGTCCTGCTCGTCACCGCCTGTGGCGGGTCGTCCGACGACGACAGCGCGGCCGGTGACGACAAGGCCAAGGCGGACCGGTCCGCCCCCGCGGGCGACGCGGACCGGTCCGCCCCCGCGGGCAAGGCGCTGACCGCCGCCGAACTGGAGAAGGTCGCCCTCGCCCAGGCCGACGTCAAGAACGGCGAGGTCACCACCGAACTGCCCGCGGAGGACGAGGTCGCGAAGGACCAGATCTCGGCGGACGACAAGACCTGCCTGCCGCTCGTGCACGTTCAGGCCGCGGTGGCCCAGGGCGAGTCGGCAGCGGACGTGCAGCGTTCCTGGCAGGGCCAGACGGAGGCGCCCTCCGAGAGCAAGGGCCCGGACGGCCAGGACATGACCACCATCAACGTGAACCAGATCATGCTGAACGTCGCCTCCTACGAGGACGGCGGCGCCGAGCAGGCGCTGGCGGCGCTCAACACGGCCGCCGAGAAGTGCGCGGGCGGCTTCGAAGCCACTGTGGGCAGCGACAAGATGCGGGTCACCAAGGTGAGCGAGACGGACGCCCCCAAGGGCGGTGACGAGGGACTCGCCGTCGACCTCGGTGTGGCCACCGGCAAGGACAAGAGCGGGCTCATGAAGATCGTCGCGGTCCGCAAGGGATCCACGCTCGCCACCTTCGGTGTCGTCAACCTCTCCTCCGTGATGACCGGCGCGGACTTCGACGTCCCCACGGAGGTCATCGACGCACAGGTCGCCAAGCTGGGCTGACGCACCGGTACCCGCGGGCGGCGTTCGTACCCCGGTGGGAATTTCCGATTTCGGGCACGGAAAGCCCGCTTCGTGACCGCTTCACGGCGGATCCTGCTCGTAGGCTGCCGCTTATGTGCGGAATCGTGGGATACGTAGGGTCTCAGTCGGCGCTCGATGTCGTGATGGCCGGACTGAAGCGGCTCGAATACCGGGGATACGACTCGGCGGGCGTCGCCGTGCTCGCGGACGGCGGCCTCGCCACCGCCAAGCGCGCCGGCAAGCTCGTCAACCTCGACAAGGAACTGTCCGAACACCCGCTGCCGTCCGCCACGACCGGCATCGGCCACACCCGGTGGGCCACCCACGGCGGGCCCACCGACGCCAACGCCCACCCGCACCTCGACAACGCGGGCCGGGTGGCCGTGGTCCACAACGGCATCATCGAGAACTTCGCGCCCCTGCGCGCCGAACTGGCGGAACGCGGGCACGAACTGCCCTCCGAGACCGACACCGAGGTCGTCGCCCACCTGCTCGCCGAGGAGTTCTCCGCCTGCGCCGACCTCGCCGAGGCGATGCGGCTGGTGTGCCGGCGGCTGGAGGGCGCGTTCACGCTGGTCGCGGTGCACACGGACGCGCCGGACGTGGTGGTCGGCGCCCGCCGCAACTCGCCGCTCGTGGTGGGAGTGGGGGAGGGGGAGTACTTCCTCGCCTCGGACGTGGCGGCCTTCATCGCCCACACCCGGGACGCCGTCGAGCTGGGCCAGGACCAGGTCGTCGAACTGCGCCGGGACGGCGTGCGGGTCACCGCCTTCGACGGCAGCCCGGCGGACGTCCGCTCCTACCACGTCGACTGGGACGCCTCGGCCGCCGAGAAGGCCGGCTACGCCTCCTTCATGCTCAAGGAGATCGCCGAGCAGCCGAAGGCCGTCGCCGACACCCTCCTCGGCCGCATCGACGGCTCCGGCACACTGAGCCTGGACGAGGTGCGCATCGCGCCGGGTGTACTCCGGGAGGTCGACAAGGTCGTCGTCGTCGCGTGCGGTACGGCCTTCCACGCCGGCCTGATCGCCAAGTACGCCATCGAGCACTGGACGCGGATCCCCTGCGAGGTGGAGCTGGCCAGCGAGTTCCGCTACCGCGACCCGATCCTCGACCAGCAGACCCTGGTCGTCGCGATCTCCCAGTCCGGCGAGACCATGGACACCCTCATGGCGCTGCGCCACGCCCGCGAACAGGGCGCCAGGGTGCTGGCCATCTGCAACACCAACGGCTCGACGATCCCCCGCGAGTCCGACGCGGTGCTCTACACGCACGCGGGCCCCGAGGTCGCCGTCGCCTCCACCAAGGCCTTCCTCACCCAGCTCGTGGCCTGCTACCTGGTCGCCCTGTACCTGGGCCAGGTGCGCGGCACGAAGTACGGCGACGAGATCCGCGACGTCGTCCGCGACCTCTCCCGGATCTCCGGCGCGGTCGAACAGGTCCTCGGGACCATGGAGCCGGTACGGGAACTCGCCCGCTCCCTCGCCCACAAGAACACGGTGCTGTTCCTGGGCCGGCACGTCGGCCACCCCGTCGCCCTCGAAGGCGCCCTCAAGCTCAAGGAGTTGGCGTACATGCACGCCGAGGGCTTCGCGGCGGGCGAGCTGAAGCACGGGCCGATCGCGCTGATCGAGGAGGACCTGCCGGTCGTCGTGGTCGTCCCGTCCCCGCGCGGGCGCTCGGTCCTCCACGACAAGATCGTGTCCAACATCCAGGAGATCCGGGCCCGGGGCGCCCGCACCATCGTCATCGCCGAGGAGGGCGACGAGGCGGTCGTCCCCTACGCCGACCACCTCGTCCGCGTCCCGGTCACCCCGACGCTGCTGCAACCGCTGGTGGCCACGGTGCCGTTGCAGGTCTTCGCCTGCGAACTGGCGACGGCCCGGGGCAACGAGGTGGACCAGCCGCGCAACCTGGCGAAGTCGGTGACGGTGGAGTAGGCCCTCGGCTCAGCGGCCACCGGTGCCGGGCAGCACGGTCACGAGCCGGAAGCGTTCCAGGACCGCGGGCGTCGCGTCGTCCACCGTGAACTCCGGGTCGCCCAGGGCCGCGCGCATCTCCTCGCCGTGCCAGAACCGCTCGTGGCCCGCACGCCACTCGGCCACGCTCGTGTACCCCTCGCCCTCGTCGACCGCGTGGGCGAGGTCCACCTCCGCCAGCGGGACGACGCGTACGCCGGTCACCTCGATGACGGCGACGGGAAGCTCACGCGAGTCGACGACCACCTCGCGGCGCCCGACCTCCGGCAGCGGCTCGCCCTCGTGCTCGTAGTCGACGACGAGTCCGGTCGTGGAGGTCTTCGAGCCGTCGAGGACCGCCGCGACGAGCTGGTCGCGCAGGGGGCCGGGGAAGGCGAACTCGGCCTTGGGGAGCGAGCCGAGGGCTGCGGGGGTCGGGTTCGCGTCGGTGGCCACGCGGCCACACTACTGGCGTGGATGCGGGCCGGCGTGCCGGGGCGGGGGCCCGGATCGGCCACTTCGTCCCGGCAACACGCCGACCCGAGCCTCGTTTTGGCGGGACGATACGTCCAGTCGTCCCCTGCACACGCAGCGCGCGGCGTCGAGCACGTCAGTCCCCCCGCACGTTCCGCCACGCGCGGGGAATCGCCCCCGCCACGTCGTGCGCCCCCGCCGGCGCCCCCTGCGACGCGAACCGGCCCGCCAGCCCGTGGAGGTACGCCGCCGCGCTCCCCGCGTCCAGCGCCGGCAGTCCGGTCGCCAGCAGGGAGCCCGCGAGGCCGGACAGCACGTCTCCGCTTCCGGCCGTGGCCAGCCATGACGTGCCCGTCGCGTTGACCCGGACCGGGCCCCCGTCCGGCGCGGCCACCAGCGTCGTCGAGCCCTTCAGCAGCACCGTCGCCCCGTACCGCGCCGCCAGTTCGCGCACCGAGGTCAGTCGCGCGCCCTCGACCTCCTCCCGGCTCACCCCGAGCAGCGCCGCCGCCTCCCCGGCGTGCGGGGTCATCAGCGTCGGTGCCGTGCGCGCCCGTACCGCGTCCGCGTCGGCCAGCCGCAGGCCGTCCGCGTCGATCAGTACCGGCACCTGGGCCGCCAGCACCTCCGCCACCGTCGCCGCGTCGTCACCGGCCCCCGGTCCGACGACCCAGGCCTGGACCCGCCCCGCCCGCTTCGGGCCCCGGTCGGACACCAGCGTCTCCGGGAAGCGGGCGATCACCGCGTCCCCGGCCGGACCGACGTAGCGCACCGCCCCCGCCCCGCCTCGCAGCGCGCCCGCGACGGCGAGTACGGCCGCGCCCGGGTAGCGGGCCGACCCGGCGGCGATGCCGACGACTCCGCGCCGGTACTTGTCGCTCTCGGCCGCGGGCACCGGCAGCAGCCGCGCCACGTCCGCGTGCTGCAGGGCCTCCAGTTCGGCCGCCTCGGCGGGCAGGGGCAGGCCGATGTCCACCAGGCGCACCGCACCGGTGTACTCCCGCGCCGGATCGATCAGCAGCCCCGGCTTGTGCGTCCCGAACGTCACCGTCAGGTCGGCCCGGATCACGTCCCCACGCACCTGCCCGGTGTCCGCGTCGACACCGCTCGGCAGGTCGACGGCGACGACGGTGGCCCGTGAGCGCGCGGCCGCGTCCGCCAGCGGCACCGCCGCCTCCCGCAGGCCGCCCTTGCCGCCGATCCCGACGATGCCGTCGAGGACCAGATCGGCCCGCGCGATCCGTTCCAACGCCGAAGCCGAAGCCGAAGCCGAAGCCGGAGCCGCAGCCGCGTCGGTCTCCAGCGTCCGGCCGCCCGCCCGCCGCAGCGCCGCCAGGCCCGCGCCGTGCGCCCGCTCCGGCGCGAGCAGCACCGCCGTCACGCCCGCGCCCCGCCGGGCCAGCCGCGCGCCCGCGTACAGGGCGTCGCCGCCGTTGTCCCCGCTGCCGACCAGCAGCACCACCCGGCTGCCGTAGACCCGCCCGGCCACCCGGCCCAGCACCTCCGCGCAGGCGGCGGCCAGCCCGGCCGCGGCCCGTTGCATCAGCGCCCCCTCCGGCAGCCGTGCCATCAGCTCCCGTTCGGCGTTCCTGACCGTCTCCACGCTGTACGCAGTCCGCATGCCGTCGAGTCTTCCCCGTACGCCCGGAACACGCACGGCCCGTCGTACTCCGGGTTCCGGGATGGGGGACAGTTGTCCCATGAGCGGCGGCGACGACGAGACGGCACAGGTGATGACCTCGCTCGGGGCACGCCTGCGTGCCATCCGGCAGGCCCGCGGGCTCACCCTGGCCCAGCTCACCGCCGCCACCGGCATCTCCGTGAGCACCCTGTCCCGGCTGGAGTCGGGGCGGCGCGAGCCGGGGCTGCGGCACCTGCTGCCGCTGGCCAGGGCCCACCGGCTGCCACTGGACGAACTCGTCGGCTCGCGGACCGGCGACCCCCGCGTCCACCCCCGCCCCTTCACCCGGCACGGACAGACGTGGGTCCCGCTCACCCGGAACCCGAACGACGGCCTGCACGCCTACAAGCAGATCCTCCCCGCCCCGGCCACCCCGCGGACCGAGTGGACGCCACGTCCGGAACAGGGATCGCACGAGGGCCACGAGTGGCTCTACGTCCTCTCCGGCCGCCTGCTCCTCGCCCTGGGCGACCACGACCTCGTCCTGGCGGCCGGCGAGACGGCGGAGTTCGACACCCGCGTCCCGCACGGCATCGCCAACGCGGGGGACCAGCCCGTCGAGTGGATCGCCCTGTACGGCGCGCAGGGCGAGCGCATGCACATCCGGGTCCGGCCGACCGCGGACCGACCCCCCGGGCCTTAGGGGGTGTCGTTTGGATCCTGCCGGGGTCGCGGGGTCTGGCACGCACTTCCCCGCTGCCTTAAGGGCGTGGGAGGGGCCCCAGGCGTTGTCGTCGGTCGCCGACTCCCCCACGCTCGCTCGCGCGGGGGGACCCCCATCGCGGCGACTCCCTCCTCCGCCCCGCAGCCGCACGCACCAGACCCCGCCCGGGTCGGCAACACCACACCGTTGCCTGGAGCCGGCCTGATCCGAACGACACCCCCTAGCCCTCCGCGATCACCACCGCCGACGCGATCCCCGCGTCATGGCTCAGCGACACGTGCCAGGACGCCACCCCCAGCTCCGCCGCCCGCGCCGCCACCGACCCCGTCACCCGCAGCCGCGGTCGCCCGCTGTCCTCGACGTACACCTCGGCGTCCGTCCACAGCAGCCCCGCGGGCGCGCCCAGCGCCTTGGCCAGCGCCTCCTTCGCCGCGAAACGGGCGGCGAGCGAGGCGACGCCCCGGCGCTCCCCGCTCGGCAGTAGCAGCTCGCTCTCCAGGAAGAGCCGCCCCGCCAGGGCCGGTGTGCGTTCCAGCGACGCCCCGAACCGCTCGACCTCGGCCACGTCGATCCCGACCCCGATGATGCTCATGCCGGGCACCTTAACCAGTGCCGGGCGCAGTCGGGCGGGGGCGGCCGGGTGCTCTGAGAGACTGGGGGCACGATGAGTGAGACAGCTGCTCGGCGGGACGCGGTCCTGCGCGCCCGGGCCGAGATCGACCTGGCCGCCCTGCGGGCCAACGTACGCGCACTGCGCGAACGGGCCCCCGGGGCGGCTCTCATGGCCGTCGTCAAGGCCGACGCCTACGGCCACGGCGCGATCCCCTGCGCCCGCGCCGCCGTCGAGGCGGGCGCGACCTGGCTCGGCACCGCCACACCGCAGGAGGCCCTCGCCCTGCGCGCGGAGGCCGGACTGCCGGACGACGTGCGGATCATGTGCTGGCTGTGGACGCCGGGCGGTCCCTGGCGGGAGGCGATCGAGGCCCGCCTCGACGTGTCCCTCAGCGGGATGTGGGCCCTGGAGGAGGTCACCGAGGCGGCCCGGCGGGGCGGGGTTCCCGCGCGGGTGCAGCTCAAGGCCGACACCGGACTCGGCCGCGGCGGCTGCCAGCCCGGCGAGGACTGGGAGGAACTGGTCGGGGCCGCCCTGCGGGCCGAGAGCGAGGGGCTGCTCCGCGTCACCGGACTGTGGTCCCACTTCGCCTGCGCCGACGAACCCGGCCACCCCTCCATCGCCGCGCAGCTCACCCGCTTCCTGGAGATGACGGCCTACGCCGAGCAGCAGGGCGTACGCCCCGAGGTGCGGCACATCGCCAACTCGCCGGCCACGCTCACCCTCCCCGAGACCCACTTCGACCTCGTACGCCCCGGCATCGCGATGTACGGCGTCTCGCCCAGCCCCGAGATCGGCACCCCCGCCGACTTCGGACTGCGCCCCGTGATGACGCTGGCCGCCTCCCTGGCCCTGGTCAAGCACGTCCCCGGCGGCCACGGCGTCAGTTACGGGCACCACTACACCACCCCGGGCGACACCACCCTCGGTCTCGTCCCGCTCGGCTACGCGGACGGCATCCCGCGCCACGCCTCCTCCACCGGCCCCGTTCTCGTCGACGGCAAGTGGCGCACGGTCGCGGGGCGGATCGCGATGGACCAGTTCGTCGTCGACCTGGGCGGGGACCGGCCGGAGCCGGGCGCAGAGGCGGTGCTGTTCGGGCCCGGCGACCGCGGCGAGCCCACCGCCGAGGACTGGGCACAGGCGGCGGGCACCATCGCGTACGAGATCGTCACCCGGATCGGAAGCCGCGTCCCACGCGTCTATGTGAACGAGTGACGCGCCCGTCGGTGCAGTGACGCGCTTTGAGGAGAATCAGCGGCCGGCGGGTATCCGCACAGTGGCCCGGGCGAAGAGGAGCGGTGTACGTGAGCGAGAGCAACGGGGAGGCCGTCGCGGCGGCCGTCGCCTCCGCCACGGAGGCCGCCACCGAAGTCGCCGCCGGCGGCTGGCGCCGGGCCACCGGCATCGCCGGGGTCGCGATAGGCGTGGTCGCGGCGGGCGCCGCGGCCGGCGTGGCGATAGAACGGCTCACCGTCGGCCGCGGGATGCGCCAGAAGGCCCGCCTCGCCCTCGACTCGGCGGGACCGTACGGCGGAGTGCGCGGCACCCCCGGCAAGGCGTACGCCGAGGACGGCACCGAGCTGTACTACGAGGTCGACGACATCGACCCGGAGGCGGAGTCCGCGCTCACCCGGCGCCGCCGGCGGCTGTTCGGCCGGAAGGCACCCGCCCCCGTGACCGTCGTCTTCAGCCACGGCTACTGCCTCAACCAGGACTCCTGGCACTTCCAGCGCGCGGCCCTCCGGGGCGTCGTGCGCACCGTGTACTGGGACCAGCGCAGCCACGGCCGGTCCGGGCGGGGCGTGTCCCAGGTGCGGGACGACCGGCCGGTCACCATCGAGGACCTGGGCCGCGACCTGAAGGCCGTCATCGACGCCGCCGCGCCCGACGGCCCGATCGTGCTCGTCGGACACTCCATGGGCGGCATGACCGTGATGGCGCTGGCCGACGCCTTCCCCGAGCTGATCCGCGAGCGCCTCGTCGGCGTCGCCCTCGTCGGCACGTCCTCCGGGCGGCTCGGCGAGGTCAACTTCGGCCTGCCGGTGGCCGGCGTCAACGCGGTGCGGCGGGTGCTGCCGGGCGTGCTGAAGGCGCTGGGGCAGCGGGCCGAGCTGGTGGAGAAGGGACGGCGGGCGACGGCCGACCTGTTCGCCGGGATCATCAAGCGGTACTCGTTCGCGTCGCGGGACGTCGACCCGGCCGTGGCCCGCTTCGCCGAGCGGATGATCGAGTCGACGCCGATCGACGTGGTCGCCGAGTTCTACCCGGCCTTCAACGACCACGACAAGACCGAGGCCCTCGCCCATTTCGCCGACCTGCCGGTCCTCGTGCTGGCCGGGGTACGGGACCTGGTGACGCCGAGCGAGCACAGCGAGGCGATCGCCGACCTGCTGCCGGACGCGGAACTGGTGCTCGTCCCCGACGCGGGGCACCTGGTGATGCTGGAGCATCCGGAGCTGGTCACCGACCGCCTCGCCGACCTGCTCGCCCGCGCGGGCGCCGTGCCGGCAGCGGCTACCGTGGACGGCTATGGAAGCACCAGCAGCAGCGCGGGGCCCGGCTGAGCCCTCCGGGTCCTCCGGGATCTCCGGGTCCTCCGGGCCCTCCGAGTCCGCCCCCGGCGTCGAGATCACCGTCACCTCCCCCGAGCAGATGCGGGAACTGGGCCGCAGGCTCGCCAAGCTGCTGCGCGCCGGTGACCTGGTGATGCTCAGCGGAGAGCTGGGCGCGGGCAAGACCACGATGACCCGAGGGCTCGGCGAGGGCATGGGCGTGCGGGGCGCCGTCACCTCCCCGACCTTCGTGATCGCCCGCGTGCACCCCTCGCTCGGCGACGGTCCGCCGCTCGTCCACGTGGACGCCTACCGGCTGTCCGGCGGGCTGGACGAGATGGAGGACCTCGACCTCGACGTCTCGCTGTCCGACTCGGTGATCGTGGTCGAGTGGGGCGAGGGCAAGGTCGAGGAGCTGACCGACGACCGGCTGCGGGTCCGGATCGACCGTGCCGTCGGCGACACCACCGACGAGGTGCGGCACGTGACGGTCACCGGCATCGGCGCGCGCTGGGCCGCGGCCGACGTGAGCGTCCTCACCGGCTGAGCCGCCCCGGCACGCCCATCCCGGCTGCCGAGGGGGCGGTCCCGGGGCGGTCCCGGGGATGTTCCGACAAGACGTCGGCAAGATATTGCGTTCGGGGTCTTGCGCGTGGTCACATGGTACCCAGCTCGTAGTTAGGCATGCCTTACTACGCCCCGCCCCCGACCTTCAGGAGGCGTCCATGTCCCAGACCCCGCCCCAGCCCCGCCCGACGCCCCGGTCGCCCGAGCCCACCGGGGTGTCCATGCGTGACCTGCTCGCGTCCTGCGCCGCCGCGAGGGCGGTCTCGACGCCGCCGGCCGCGCCCGCCGAGGCCCAGGCCCGCCGACCCGTCCGGGAGCACCGCGAGGCCGCCTGACCACTCCCGCGTCCCCGGCGTCGTCAGGGGACGACGACGACCTGGTGCCCGATCGTCGCGAACTCCCACACGGCGTCGCCGTCCGCGCGCGACTCCCGGATGCCGCCGGTGCGCTCGGCCGGGTCCGGCTTCGCCGTCGAGCCGTCGACCGCGGCGCTGAAGCCGATGGCCACGCCCTCGGTGCTGGTGAAGCGCACGACGTGCTCGACCGGGATGCCGTCGGACCCGGTGACCCGGTTGGAGCGGGACGTGACCGTGTAGGTGCCCGGCGCCGGATCGACCGTACTGGGCGTGACCTCGAACGTGCGCCGCACCTTGTTCCCGGCGCCGACCAGCCAGACGCGGTCGTCGTCCACCGAGTACACCACCCGTTCACCCTTTCCGGACCCCGCGGGCAGGGCGTCGGGGTGCCGGCGGTCGCGCGGTGCCTTGGAGGCGCCCGGGGCGGGTGCGCCGCTCGCGTGGGTCCGGCGGAGGTCGGCCGGTGCGCTGTCGGACGCCTGGTGGGCGAGGACGCCGACCGTCACGAGAGCCGCCGTGGTGAGGCCGGTGACGATACCGGCGCTGCTGCTGACCACTGGCGACCACCTCGTCGTCGTATTCGTGCGTTGCCGTACTCGGGCGTTGTCGTACTCGGGCGTTGTCGTTCTCGTGCGTTCTCGCGTCGCGCGGCGCGCGTCCGCCCTCGGCGACGGTAGCAGTACGTGAGCGGGCGAACGCGGTGCGCGACACGGGGCGGACAGTCCCGGCCGGTCGGGCGCCGCCGGGGTTGTCCACAGGGCGTCCGGCGCGGGTCCGCGGCGCCGTAGGCTGTTTGCGTGCTCTTGCTCGCTCTGGATACCGCCACGCCCGCCGTGACCGTCGCGCTGCACGACGGTACGGACGTCATCGCCTCGTCGAGTCAGGTGGACGCACGCCGGCACGGTGAGCTGCTGCTGCCCGCCGTCGACCGGGTGCTCGCCGAGGCCGGTCTGCGGCTCGACGCGGTCACCGCCGTCGTCGCCGGTACCGGCCCCGGCCCGTACACCGGGCTGCGCGTCGGCCTGATGACCGCGGACGCCTTCGGACTCGCGCTCGGCGTACCCGTACACGGCCTGTGCACGCTGGACGGACTCGCCTTCGCCGCCGACCTGGAGGGCCCCTTCGTGGTGGCGACGGACGCCCGCCGCAAGGAGGTCTACTGGGCGCGCTACGCCGACTCGCACACCCGGCTCACCGACCCCGCCGTCGACCGCCCCGCCGACATCGCCGGGCAGGTGGCCGGACTCCCGGCCGTCGGCGCGGGCACGCTGCTGTACCCGGACACCTTCCCCCGGGCGCACGAGCCCGAGCACGTGTCCGCGGCCGCCCTGGCCCGGCTGGCCGCCGAGCGGCTGGCGGCGGGCGAGGAGCTGCCCGCGCCGCGGCCGCTGTACCTGCGCCGGCCCGACGCCCAGGTCCCCAAGAACTACAAGGTGGTCACCCCCAAGTGACCGAAGCCACCGAGCCCGTGACCCCGCCCGCGTCCGCCGCCGTACTGCGCGAGATGCGCTGGTGGGACATCGACCCCGTGCTCCGGATGGAGCGGGAGCTGTTCCCGGAGGACGCCTGGTCGCGGGGGATGTTCTGGTCCGAGCTGGCCCACGCGCGCGGACCGGGGGCGACCCGGCGGTACCTGGTCGCCGAGGAGGACGGCCGGATCGTCGGCTACGCGGGGCTGGTCACCTCCGGGGAGCAGGGCGACGTACAGACCATCGCCGTCGCCCGCGACCACTGGGGCACCGGTCTCGGGGCGCGACTGCTGACCGAGCTGCTGCGGGCGGCGACCGCCTTCGAGTGCACCGAGGTGCTGCTGGAGTGCCGGGTGGACAACACCCGCGCCCAACGGCTGTACGAGCGCTTCGGCTTCGAGCCCATCGGCTTCAGACGCGGCTACTACCAGCCGGGGAACGTGGACGCCCTGGTGATGCGCCTGACCGACCCCTCCACCTCCGTACCGGGAACCGAGCGAGGAACCGACAACCATGCCTGACGAACCTCTGGTCCTGGGGATCGAGACCTCCTGCGACGAGACCGGCGTCGGTGTCGTCCGCGGCACCACCCTGCTGGCCGACGCCGTCGCCTCCAGCGTCGACGAGCACGCCCGCTTCGGCGGCGTCGTGCCGGAGGTGGCGAGCCGCGCCCACCTGGAGGCGATGGTCCCCACCATCGACCGCGCGCTGAAGGAGGCGGGCGTCAGCGCCCGCGACCTCGACGGCATCGCCGTCACCGCCGGGCCCGGTCTCGCGGGTGCCCTGCTGGTCGGCGTCTCGGCGGCCAAGGCGTACGCCTACGCGCTGGGCAAGCCGCTGTACGGCGTCAACCACCTCGCCTCGCACATCTGCGTCGACCAGCTCGAACACGGCGCGCTGCCCGAGCCGACGATGGCGCTGCTGGTCTCCGGCGGGCACTCCTCCCTGCTGCTGTCGACGGACATCACGTCCGACGTCCGCCCGCTGGGCGCCACCATCGACGACGCGGCCGGCGAGGCCTTCGACAAGATCGCCCGCGTGCTGAACCTGGGCTTCCCCGGCGGCCCGGTCATCGACCGGTACGCGCGCGAGGGCGATCCGAACGCGATCGCCTTCCCGCGCGGGCTGACCGGTCCGCGCGACGCGGCGTACGACTTCTCCTTCTCCGGTCTGAAGACGGCCGTGGCCCGCTGGATCGAGGCGAAGCGGGCGGCGGGGGAGGAGGTGCCGGTGCGCGACGTGTCGGCCTCCTTCCAGGAGGCGGTCGTGGACGTGCTGACCCGCAAGGCGGTGCGGGCCTGCAAGGACGAGGGCGTGGACCACCTGATGATCGGCGGCGGCGTGGCCGCCAACTCCCGGCTGCGGGCCCTGGCCCAGGAGCGCTGCGAGGCGGCCGGTATCCGGCTGCGCGTGCCCCGCCCCAAGCTGTGCACGGACAACGGCGCGATGGTGGCCGCGCTCGGCGCCGAGATGGTCGCCCGCAACCGGTCCGCCTCCGACTGGGACCTCTCGGCCGACTCCTCCCTGCCGGTCACGGAACCGCACGTGCCGGGCCACGGCCACCCGCACGACCACGACCACGACCATGACCACGTCCACGAGGTCAGCAAGGAGAACCTGTACTCGTGACCGTCGCCCTGATGTGGGAGGCGCGAGCCGTCCCGGGCCGGGGCGAGGACCTGCTGGCCTGGGCCCGCGCCCAGCCACTCGCCGGCACCCCGCTCCGCCGCGAGACCCTGCGCGCCCCGCAGGACCGCGTCCTGGTCATCACCTGGTGGGCCGCCGCCTACGACGACGAACTGCCGGAACTGCCCGAACCGGGCGCGGAACTGGTCGCTCGGGCGGTGCACCGGTGGCGGTTCGAGTCGGTCGGGAGCGAGAGCCGGCAGGGCGAATGATTCGGGTCCCGCATCGAATGTTCCGATGGGCTTCGGTGCACCGGACCCTTCGTCAGGTGGCCCCATGGGGTTACGATCGCCGCCATGACATCCCCGCAGCCCGCTGAAACCCGGACGCAAAAGCGGTCCGCGCAGACCGCGACCCTCGCCGAGATCGCGCGTGAGGCCGGTGTGTCGGCGCCGACTGTTTCGAAGGTGCTCAACGGCCGGGCCGACGTCGCCCCGGCGACCAGGGCCCGCGTGGAGGATCTGCTGCGCACCCACGGCTACCGGCGCAGGCGGGCCGAGTCGACCCGCTCGCCGCTGATCGACCTGGTCTTCCACGAGCTGGAGAGCGCCTGGGCGATGGAGGTCATCCGGGGCGTGGAGAACGTGGCGCGGGACACCGGGCTCAGCGTCGTGCTCTCCGAGAGCGCGGGCCGCCTCACGCCCGGCCGGACCTGGGCCGACCAGGTCGCCGCCCGCCGTCCGCACGGCGTGATCCTCGTGCTGTCCGGCCTCGACGAGTCCCAGCGGGCCCTGCTCACCAGCCGCTCCATCCCGTTCGTCGTGATGGACCCGGCCGGCGACCCGGGCGCCGACGTGCCGTCCATCGGCGCCACCAACTGGCAGGGCGGACTCGCCGCCACCCGCCACCTCGTCGACCTCGGCCACACCCGCATCGGCGCGATCAGCGGACCCACCCGCATGATGTGCAGCCGCGCCCGCGTCGACGGCTACCGGGCCGCCCTGGAGACCGCCGGGCTGCCGGTCGACCCCGACCTGATCGTGACCGGCGACTTCCACCACGAGGCCGGCTACCGGCAGGGCCTGGAGCTGCTGCGCCGCCCGGACCGGCCGACCGCCGTCTTCGCGGGCAACGACCTCCAGGCGCTCGGGCTGTACGAGGCCGCACGCGAGCTGGGGCTGCGCATCCCGCAGGACCTGAGCGTGGTCGGGTTCGACGACCTGCCGGTGGCCCGCTGGGTGGGCCCGCCGCTGACGACCGTACGGCAGCCGCTCATGGAGATGGCCGAGGCGGCGGCGCGGCTGGTCCTGGACCTCGGGCGGGACGACGGCGCCTCGACGGCGACCCGCGTCGAGCTGGCCACCAGCCTGGAGGTGCGCAGCAGTACGGCACCGCCCCGGGAGGGCTAGGCGAGGGTTTCGGGGTCACCCCTCCCCGCCCGAAACGTTCGGCAGTCTCCGAAGTCTGAGAATTTCCGCAGAAGCCCGACCCGCATGTTCCTGTTTCAATAATTCGGACTTATGTTCTTTCCGGCGGGGCATTCGCGTGGGGACGCGAACGGGACGGCAGGGGCGGGGGCTGACGCATGGCGACGCGGGACGGGCAGGGAGAGCGGAGCGGCCGCTCGAGAGGCCTGAAGGTGGCCGCGCTGGCCCTGACCGGCGCCCTGCTGCTCGGCGCCGGGGCGGCGGGCTGGGCCTACTGGCACCTCAACGGCAACATCAAGGGCGTCGACATCAACGGCGCGCTCGGCGACGACCGCCCCGCACGACCGGTCACCGTGCCCTCCGCCTCGCCCTCCGCGTCCCCGGTGCCCACCGGCGCCCTGAACCTCCTGGTCCTCGGCTCGGACTCGCGCAGCGGCGACGAGAACCAGGAACTCGGCGGCGGCGACAGCGGAGGCGCCCGCTCGGACACGGCGATGGTCGTCCACCTCGACGCCGGCCGCACCGCCGCCACCGTCGTCAGCATCCCGCGCGACACCCTCGTCGACCGGCCCTCCTGCCCGCTGCCGTCCGGCGGCTCGACCCGGGAGGCGAGCGGCGCGATGTTCAACACCGCCTACGAACTGGGCGGGCCGGTCTGCGCGGTCAAGACCGTCGAGTCGCTCACCGGCGTCCGCATGGACCACTACATCGAGATCGACTTCTCCGGTTTCGCCGACCTGGTCGACGCGCTCGGCGGGGTCACGGTCACCACGGACGTGGACATCGACGACGACAAGAGCCACCTGCACCTGGACGCCGGCACCCATCACCTCGACGGCACCGAGGCCCTCGGCCTGGCCCGCACCCGGTACGGGCTGGCGGGCGGCAGCGACCTCGCCCGGATAGGGCTCCAGCAGAAACTGGTCAAGGCGCTGCTGGAGCAGATCTCCGCCACCGACCTGCTCACCGACCCCGCCCGGCTCTACCAGGTCGCCGACGCCCTCACCGGCAGCCTCACCACCGACACGGGACTGGACTCGCTGGGTGAGCTGACCGGCCTGGGCCGCAGCCTCGGCGACCTGTCGGCGGACGACGTACGCACCGTGACCATGCCGGTGCTGCCCGCGCCCTCCGATCCCAACCGGGTGGTGGCGGACCAGCCGGACGCCGATGACCTGTGGAAATCGCTGCGCTGAGAAATTCTCCGGGAAATCTCACGGCGGGTGTCGATCCGGGTCCCGCCCGTTCGACGCACTGGGTGAGAGGCCGGGGACGAACCCCGGCCGCCGAACCCGAGGAGGCACCATGCCCCGCTACCTCTCCCTGATCCGCATCGAGGAGTCCGACGCCCTCTCCGGCGGCCCCAGCCCCGAGCTGATCCAGCGGATGGAGAAGCTGATGGAGGAGATGACCAAGGCCGGCGTCCTGCTCGACACGGCCGGGCTGACCCCGACCGCCCAGGGCACCCGCGTGCACTACGAGGGCGGGCAGCTGTCCGTCACCGACGGGCCCTTCACCGAGTCCAAGGAGGTCATCGGCGGCTACTCCCTCCTCCAGGCCAAGGACAGGGCCGAGGCGGTCGAGTGGACCAAGCGCTTCCTGAAGGTGCACGAGGAGTACTGGACGGTGACCTGCGAGGTGCGGGAGCTGATGGAGGGCTGAGTCCCGTTTTGCCCCGGCGGCCCGAGGGTGTTGCATGGTGGGCTGTGGAACCGCAGCCCACCGAGGCCCTCGAAACCGTCTTCCGGCTGGAGTCGCCCCGCGTCATCGCCGCCGTCGCCCGGCTCGTCCGCGACGTCGGCATCGCGGAGGAACTCACCCAGGACGCCCTGGTCGCCGCCCTCCAGCAGTGGCCCCGGGACGGTGTGCCCGACAATCCGGGCGCCTGGCTCATGGCCGCCGCCCGACGCCGCGCCGTCGACCTGATCCGGCGCCGGGAGAACTACGCCCGCAAGCTCGCGGAGATCGGCCGGGACCTGCCCGCCTCGACGGCGCCGCCCGAGGAGCCCGCCGGCCCGGAGGACATCGACGACGACCTGCTGCGGCTGGTGTTCACCGCCTGCCACCCGGTGCTGTCCGCCGAGGCCCGCATCGCCCTCACCCTGCGGCTGCTCGGCGGCCTGACCACGCCCGAGATCGCCCGCGCCTTCCTCGTACCGGAACCGACGGTCGCCCAGCGCATCGTGCGCGCCAAACGGACCCTGGCCACCAAGAACGTCGCCTTCGAGGTGCCCTACGGCCCGGACCGCGCAGCCCGCCTCGGCTCGGTCCTGGAGGTCATCTACCTGATCTTCAACGAGGGCTACGCGGCGACCGCGGGCGACGACTGGCTGCGCCCCGGCCTGTGCGAGGACGCCCTGCGCCTGGCCCGCGTCCTGGCCGCCCTGATGCCCAAGGAACCCGAGGTCCACGGCCTGACTGCCCTGCTGGAGTTCCAGGCCTCCCGCACCGCCGCCCGCACCGGACCCGGCGGCGAGCCGGTCCTCCTGCGGGACCAGAACCGCCGCCGCTGGAACCGCATGCTCATCGCCCGCGGCATCACCGCCCTCGACCACGCCCACGCCACCACCGGCTCCGGCGCCCCGGGCCCGTACGTCCTCCAGGCCGCGATCGCCGCCTGCCACGCGACGGCCCACACCTACGACGAGACCGACTGGCCGCGCATCGCCACGCTCTACGGCCTCCTCGCGGCCCGCGCCCCGTCCCCGGTCGTCGAACTCAACCGCGCGGTCGCCGTGTCGATGGCCGAGGGCCCGGCCTGCGCCCTGCCCCTCGTCGACGCCCTCGCCGCCGAACCGGCCCTGCGCGACTACCACCTGCTCCCCAGCGTCCGCGGCGACCTCCTGCAACGCCTGGGCCGCACGGCGGAGGCGCGCACGGAGTTCGAAAGGGCCGCTTCCCTGGCCCGCAACGAACGCGAACGCACCCTCCTGACACGCCGCGCGCAGGAGACGGCCGACTAGGGGGTGTCGTTTGGATCAGGTCGGCTCTAGCCAACGTTGCGTTGTTGCCGACCTGAGCGGGGTCTGGTGCGTGCAGCTGCAAGGCGGAGGAGGGCGACAACGCGGAGCGTTGGCAACCGACGACAACGCCGCAGATGTGCGTGCCAGGCCCCGCGACCCCGGCATGATCCAAACGACACCCCCTAGCGCACCGGGTGCCCGATCAGCATCGTCGGCGCCCCCGCGACCCGGGTCAGGAACACGGTCGCCGAGTTCGGCCCCTGCGGTCTGACCTTCTTGCGCAGTTCCTCCGGCTCGACCGCCGAGCCGCGCTTCTTCACCGTCAGCGTGCCGACCTCGCGCTCCCGCAGCAGTGCCTTCAGCTTCTTCACGTTGAAGGGCATCAGGTCGGTGATCTCGTACGCCGTGGCGTACGGCGTCGGCAGCAGTGCGTCGGCGGTGACGTACGCGATCGTCGCGTCGAGCAGCCCGCCGCCGACCTGTTCGGCGACCTCGGCGACCAGGTGGGCGCGGATGACGGCGCCGTCCGGCTCGTACAGGTACCGGCCGGGCGTGCGGACGTCCGGGTCGGGCAGGCCGGCGCCGGGCAGGGTGCGCGGCCCCGGCAGCAGCGTGGCCCGCACCGCCCCAGGCGACGCGCCGGTGCCGAACCACAGCACCGCCTCCTTCACGTCCCCGCCGTCGGAGATCCACTCGGCCTCGGCGTCCTCGGGCACCGCCTCGTGCGGGATGCCGGGCGCGACCTTCAGCGCGGCGGCGCGGGACGCCGTACGGGCCGCCCGGACGGCCCAGGACAGCGGCGGCGAGTACGCCTCGGGGTCGAAGATCCTTCCCCGTCCACCCCGCCGCGCGGGGTCGACGAACACGGCGTCGTACCCACCCGTGTCCACCTCCGTGACATCCGCCTTGCGCACCTCGATCAGGTCGTCGAGACCCAACTCCGCGGCGTTGGCGCGGGCCGCCGCGGCCGTCGCCGGGTCACGGTCGACGGCCAGGACCCGGATCCCGGCGCGGGCCAGTGCGATCGCGTCGCCCCCGATCCCGCAGCACAGGTCGGCGACGGAGGTCACGCCCAGGGCCGTCAGCCGCCGGGCCCGGTACGCCGCCACACTCGTCCGCGTCGACTGCTCGACCCCGTGGGGAGTGAAGAACATCCGCCCGGCGTCCTCGGCCCCGAACTTCGCCACCGCCCGCTGCCGCAGCCGCGCCTGCCCGAGCGCCGCCGACACCGACTCGGCGGGATGCGTGCGCCGCAGCCGGGTGGCGACGGTCAACTCCTGCGCGGGGTCGGTGTCGCGCACCTCGTCGAGGAGCGCGCGGCCTTCGGGGGTGAGCAGGGTACGGAGGGCGTCGAGGTCGTTCACCGGGCCATTGTGGGCCAGTCGGTGGATCGTGTGCCTCCGGCGCGGTGTCGGGCCCGGTTCTGCGGCGGGGGACTGCGAGGATCCCGCTCCATGCGAGCAGTCGTACAAAATGACAAAAGTCGGGCGTCAGGCATGTTTCGGGCGTCGTCCTCCCCCGGTCGCCGGATGCGCGGCGCCACCGTCACCGCGTCCGCCGCCCTCGCCCTCGCCGCCCTCGCCTCCGGTTGTGCGCAGGACGACGGCCACGGGGTGCGGGGCGCCGCCGGTCAGCAAGCCGCGCAGGCGCCCCCGGCCCGCGCGCTCGACGGCGCGGCCAAGGCGCGCGAGGCCCGGGCCGCCCTGGCCGCCGCCGCCAAGCGCTGGGACCTCAGGAAGGTCCCGCTGGCGGCCCCCGCGCCCCCCGCGAAGAAGCCGGAGATCAAGGCCCGCGAGGGCTTCGAGGTGGACGGTCAGGAGACGGAGAACCTCCCGCCCGTCTTCACCACCGTCCCCACCAAGGAGAAGATCGTCTTCCTCACCATCGACGACGGCGCCGAGAAGGACCCGGCGTTCCTGAAGATGATGAGCGAGCTGAAGATCCCGTACACGGTCTTCCTCACCGACGAGGAGATCAAGGACGACTACGGCTACTTCAAGAAGATGCAGGCCCGGGGCATCACCCTCAACAACCACACCCTGAGCCACCCCTACCTCCCCGCGCTCTCCTACGAGGAGCAGAAACGGGAGATCTGCGGCATGCAGGACGTGATGGAGAAGCACTACGGCAAGCGCCCCGCCCTCTTCCGCCCGCCCTTCGGCAACTACAACCACGACACCCTGCGCGCCGCGAAGTCCTGCGGCATCAAGTACGCCCCGATCTGGAGCGAGGAGGTGTACGTCGACCACTGGGAGTACCGCGAGTGGGACCAGGACCTGCACCCCGGCGACATCGTCCTCACCCACTTCCGGGGCAAGGGCGACTGGGACGGCACGATGACCGACATGGTCCGCCGCTTCCTGAACCGGATCACCGCCGACGGGTACGCGGTGGCCCGGCTGGAGGACTACCTGTGAGCCGAGGGCGGTTCCGGCCGGCCCTCGCCGTCCTCGCCGCCCTCCTGCTCGCCGGCTGCGCCCAGCTCGCCGCCCCCGCCGAACACACCGGGGCCACAAGACCCGCCCAGGGTGGAGCCCAGGACGGCGACCAGGGGCGGAACCTGCCGCCCGTCGTGGACCACGTCCGCACCACCGACCGGGTCGTCTTCCTCACCTACGACGACAGCGCCGAGCGCGACCCCCGCTTCACCGGCCTGATCCGCGAACGGCGGCTCCCGGTCACCCTGTTCCTCACCGACACCGTCGCGGGGCCGGCCTACGGCGACTTCGCCCGGCTGCGCTCGGTCGGCGCGAGCATGCAGAACCACACCCTCGACCACCGCTCCCTGCGCGGCCTGCCCTACGCAGGACAGCGGGCCGAGATCTGCGGCCAGCAGACCAAGCTCAAGTCCCGCTTCGGCGTCCGCCCCCACCTCTTCCGCCCGCCCCACGGCACGTACGACACCACGACCCTGCGCGCCGCCGCCGACTGCGGCATCACGGCCCTCGTCCTGTGGCGGGCCACCCTCGACGCCGACGGCGCCCTCGCCTGCACCCGCGGCGAGAACCGCCTCCACCCAGGCGACATCGTGGCCGTCGACCCGGACCACCCCACGGGCGCGGACCTGACCGCCCGCACGGAGCGTTTGCTGAAGACGATCGAGGAGCAGGGGCTCAGGGTGGGCAAGCTGGAAAACTACCTGTAATCACCAGCCCGTCCGGCGCTTGAGGACGAGGCCGTCCAGGCCGAAGCGGGGGCCTGGGGGCGGCAGCCCCCAGCGGGCCCGGCACCGACGCAGGGTGCCTCCACGCACCGGCGTTCACCCGAAAACCCCGGCGACGCGCCGCCGGCATTGGCACTCCGCTTGACCGAGTGCTAATCGCAGTCATAGTCTCGGCACTGGCACTCCCCACTGGAGAGTGCCAACTACGCGACGGGCAGGTCCGGCACCCGCGACGACGGATCCACCTGGTCGCCACCTCAGACAGTTAACCCCGTGAGATCTCCGAAGGGGGAGGTCGGATCGTGACGACCACCAGCTCCAAGGTTGCCATCAAGCCGCTCGAGGACCGCATCGTGGTCCAGCCGCTCGACGCCGAGCAGACCACGGCTTCGGGCCTGGTCATTCCGGACACCGCCAAGGAGAAGCCCCAGGAGGGCGTCGTCCTGGCCGTGGGCCCGGGCCGCTTCGAGGACGGCAACCGTCTTCCGCTCGACGTCAGCGTTGGCGACGTCGTGCTCTACAGCAAGTACGGCGGCACCGAGGTGAAGTACAACGGCGAGGAGTACCTCGTCCTCTCGGCCCGCGACGTGCTCGCGATCGTCGAGAAGTAATTCACCGAAGCACCTTGCTTTCCAGCTGCGCCCCTGGCTCCCGCGACCATAAAAAAGCCGGGTGTCGGGGGCGCAGTGCCGTATAACCCCAAGATTTCCGGAAGAGGGCTCACGCTCCCATGGCGAAGATCCTGAAGTTCGACGAGGACGCCCGTCGCGCCCTCGAGCGCGGCGTCAACAAGCTCGCCGACACCGTGAAGGTGACGATCGGCCCCAAGGGCCGCAACGTCGTCATCGACAAGAAGTTCGGCGCCCCCACCATCACCAACGACGGCGTCACCATCGCCCGCGAGGTCGAGGTCGAGGACCCGTACGAGAACCTCGGCGCCCAGCTGGTGAAGGAGGTGGCGACCAAGACCAACGACATCGCGGGTGACGGCACCACCACCGCCACCGTGCTGGCCCAGGCCCTGGTCCGCGAGGGTCTGAAGAACGTCGCCGCCGGCGCCTCCCCGGCGCTGCTCAAGAAGGGCATCGACGCGGCCGTGGCCGCCGTGTCCGAGGAGCTCCTCGCGACGGCCCGCCCGATCGACGAGAAGTCCGACATCGCCGCCGTCGCCGGTCTGTCCGCCCAGGACCAGCAGGTCGGCGAGCTGATCGCCGAGGCGATGGACAAGGTCGGCAAGGACGGTGTCATCACCGTCGAGGAGTCCAACACCTTCGGTCTGGAGCTGGACTTCACCGAGGGCATGGCCTTCGACAAGGGCTACCTGTCGCCGTACTTCGTGACGGACCAGGAGCGCATGGAGGCCGTCCTCGACGACCCGTACATCCTGATCAACCAGGGCAAGATCTCCTCCATCGCGGACCTGCTGCCGCTGCTGGAGAAGGTCATCCAGGCCAACGCCTCCAAGCCGCTGCTGATCATCGCCGAGGACCTGGAGGGCGAGGCGCTCTCCACCCTCGTCGTCAACAAGATCCGCGGCACCTTCAACGCGGTGGCCGTCAAGGCCCCCGGGTTCGGCGACCGCCGCAAGGCGATGCTCCAGGACATGGCCGTCCTCACCGGCGCCACGGTCATCTCCGAGGAGGTCGGCCTCAAGCTCGACCAGGTCGGTCTCGAGGTGCTCGGCACCGCCCGCCGCATCACCGTCACCAAGGACGACACCACCATCGTCGACGGTGCCGGCAAGCGCGACGAGGTCCAGGGCCGCATCGCCCAGATCAAGGCCGAGATCGAGTCCACGGACTCCGACTGGGACCGCGAGAAGCTCCAGGAGCGCCTCGCGAAGCTGGCCGGCGGCGTGTGCGTGATCAAGGTCGGCGCCGCCACCGAGGTGGAGCTCAAGGAGCGCAAGCACCGTCTGGAGGACGCCATCTCCGCGACCCGCGCCGCGGTCGAGGAGGGCATCGTCTCCGGTGGTGGCTCCGCGCTGGTCCACGCCGTCAAGGTCCTCGAGGGCAACCTCGGCAAGTCCGGCGACGAGGCCACCGGTGTCGCGGTCGTCCGCCGCGCCGCCGTCGAGCCGCTGCGCTGGATCGCCGAGAACGCCGGCCTGGAGGGTTACGTCATCACCTCCAAGGTCGCCGAGCTCGACAAGGGCCAGGGCTTCAACGCCGCCACCGGCGAGTACGGCGACCTGGTCAAGGCCGGCGTCATCGACCCGGTGAAGGTCACCCGCTCCGCCCTGGAGAACGCCGCCTCCATCGCCTCCCTCCTCCTGACGACCGAGACCCTGGTCGTCGAGAAGAAGGAAGAGGAAGAGCCGGCCGCCGGCGGCCACAGCCACGGTCACTCGCACTGAGCGCCGCGCTGAGCTGAACGGTGCCCAGTCCCCTGCGGGGGGCTGGGCACCGCTTCTTTGTGGCGCCGCCGGGTTCGCGTCCGTCCGATCGGGTTCGCCAGGGCCCCGCGCCGGCAACGCCTCGCTGTTCGTGGGCCGGCCGCGGCTCCGCGTCGCGCCCGGGCACCCGCCCGCGGGTGACGGCGTCGGCCGCAGGCTCGCCCGCGAGGCCGGCCGTCGGGTCAGGCGGGCGCCGCGCGGTGGCGCTGAGACGGAGGACGAAGGACGCGGCGACCGCGTCGGCGACCGCCGCTGCCTCGGCGACATGAAGGTGGCGTGTCACCGAGGAGCCGTCACAGCAGCCCGCTCAGCGGCAGTACCCGCTCGGCGAGCCGCCCCCGCAGCCTTCCCCCGGCGGTGTCGGCCTCCTCGGCGAGCCAGCCGGCGGCGACCAGCAGCCCGGCGTGTTCGGCGACATCCTCGGGACGCAGAGCGCAGAACGAGGCGACCGTGTCCAGCGCGAGGCCGCCGCCGTCCTCGCCGACGCCTCCGAGACGCCCGTCGGGCCGACTGTGGGCGGCGGTGTACACGGCGAGGAGCCGGGTGGCGGCGCACGCCTTCTTCTTACGGAGCTTCCGGTCGCCCACCACCTTCTGCGCCCACCCCGAGAGCCTCGCACGGGTGACCTTGCCGAAGGAGAACGGGCGTGGCTCGGTGGGCAGCAGCGTGGGGACGGTGACCTTGGTGGGCTCCTCGGGCCGGGACGTCAGCGCGTCGTCGGCGGTGACGTCCTCCGGCAGCCGCAGCCAGCCGACGTCGGCCAGCTCCTGGAGGACCCGCTCGGCATCTCCCTGCAGCCAGCCGGTGAGATCCTGCCCCGTGACGTTCCCCGTACCGGCGCGCGCGGCCCGCAGGGTGAGCATCAGCACCGCGAGCCGCGCCTCGGCCTCGGGGAGCGGGGCGTGGGCCCGCACGTGCTCCAGCACGGTGCGCCCGTGGGCGGCCTGGGCCCGGGTCAGCAACCGCTCGACGACCGGCCCGTCCCCATCGACGCCGACGCGGTTCGCGTTCATCTCGCGGGTGGTCCGTGCCGCCGCCCCCGCCCGTTCCGCCTCCTCGCGCAGCGACGCGTCGCCGGTGACGGTGCCCCACACGGCGAACGCGCGGGCCTTGCGGTCGTGCAGTTCGGCCAGGACGGCGAGGTCCGGTTCGGGGCGCCGCTGATAGGCGCGGAACGCGTCCCCGAGTTCGATCAGCTCCAGCCGCAGCACGTCGGGCTGAAGGTCGTACGGCACGATCCGCTGCGCGACCTTTCCCGACTGCCTCTTCTCCGGCCGGGACGACGCTCCACGCGGTGCGGCGGTGCGGGCGCGGGGCACCGGAGCGGGCCCGGGGTCCGGGGCGGGCGTGCCGACCATGTCGGAGTCGGAGGGTGCGTGGTCGGAGAACATCACCGCCGCACCGCCGCCCACCGGCCCCCGGTCGGGTCCGGTGGCAACCGCCTGCCGCGTGCCGTCCTCCGCAGCCCTCTCCGTGCGTCCCCTGTCCGTACGCCCCCTGTCGGTGCCGTCGACGAACAGTCCGCCCCCGTCACCAGTACCCGCGCTCACCCGATGCCGCCCTCTCCCTTGCCGACCTGCGACCTCCCGCACGCTGCGGGCGCAGCCACCTGACGCTACGTCGCACCGCCACACAACGTGACGTACGGACCGGGGTAGACCACACGTTCGGGTGACGATCCTTGCCCGGACCCGACTCGGCCGGACCGTTCGTCAAGCGGTCACCTCACGCAGCGGGGGCAGTAGGTCCCGTCCCCGACCGACCGCGCGGGCCCGGCTCAGGCCGAGCCGGGCGTACGGGACAGGGCGGTGCGCAGCGCGAAGACGCCGAGCAAGCCGCCTGACGCGAACCGCTGAGCGGTCATCACGCGTGGCCGGGCGGCCAGAAACCCCGACACCCGTGCGGCGCCCAGCATGACCACGGCGTTCACGGAGATTCCCACGATGATCTGCACCCCACCGAGCTGGAGCAGTTGCGCCCAGGCCGGGCCCGCCTGGGGATCCATGAACTGGGGCAGAAGAGCGGCGTACAGGAGAGCGATCTTGGGGTTGAGCAGGTTGGTCAGAAGCCCCATCGAGAACAGGCGGGCGTCGGAGACGGGAGGCACGTCCCCGGCCGGGGCGAAGGGCGAGCGGCCACCGGGCCTGAGCATGTCCCAGGCCAGGTAGGCCAAGTAGGCGGCACCGGCGAGCTTGACCGCCGTGTACGCCGGCGGTACGGCCGCGAACAACGCGGACATGCCCGCGGCCGCGGCCAGCAGGTAGCACACGAACCCCACAGCGGTCCCGCTCAGGCTGACCAGGCCCGCCCTGCGACCTTGGGTGATCGCACGGGACGCGAGGTGGATCATGTTCGGTCCGGGAGTCAGGGCCATGCCCAGTTCGACCAGGGCCACTCCCCCCGCCGCGGCCGGACTGATCACCGGTCAACTCCTGATCGTTCGTCGGGTGGCCGGTGCTCGGAGCAGGACGGCACCTGATTGCCAAGGGCGGCTGCGACGCATCGGCAACGCCTGCTTCGCCCGCCCCAGGGTACGGCCCTGCCCTTCGCCGCCTCCCTCCCCGTACGCGGGCATGCTTGACGATCACCGGAAGGCGGACGTCCACGTCGGGGACGTCCGGCGGGCGAAGGGGCGGAGGTCGCCCCCGCCCCTACTGCGGCCCGTACTTGCGCCCCGTCCGTGAGGTGATCCCGCCCAGCAGTCCCCGGGGCACCAGCTTCGCCGCGCCCATGAGGGTCTTGTAGCGGGGGTCGGGGATCGAGAGGGACTTGCCGCGGGCGAGGTCGCCGACGGCGGCCGCGACGACCTTGTCCGCGTCGAGCCACATCCAGTTCGGGATGCTGTCCGTGCCCATGCCGGCCCGCTCGTGGAACTCCGTGCGGACGAAGCCGGGGGCGAGGGCCATCAGGCGTACGCCGCTGCCGGCCAGGTCCTTCGCCACGCCCTGGGTGAACTGCACGACCCACGCCTTGGAGGCGCCGTAGGTGCCGCGCGGGACGAAGGCGGCGACCGAGGCGACGTTGACGACGCCGCCGCGGCCCCGCTCGCGCATCGCCTCCACCGCCGCCGAGGTCAGCCGGAGCACCGCCTCGCAGTGCACCTTGAGCATGGTCAGCTCGTCGGTCATGGGGACGTCGAGGAAACGGCCCTTGTTGCCGAAGCCGGCGTTGTTGATCAGCAGGTCGACGGGGTTTCTGCGCGCCCCCAGCCGGGCGGCCACCGAGTCGATGCCGGCGTCCGTCGACAGGTCCGCCGTCAGCACCTCCGCCTCGATGCCGTGCCGGTCGTGCAGTTCGGTCGCCTGTTCGCGCAGCCGCTTCGTGTCGCGGGCCACCAGCACCAGGTCGTGTCCGTCGGCCGCCAGCCGACGCGCGAACGCGGCGCCGAGGCCCGCCGTCGATCCCGTAATCAATGCCGTTGTCATGGCGCAAGGTTATGGGTCCGGACCGGGCAGGTCCGCTTCACTCAGGCGCCGTACCGCGCCACGTACTTCCGCGCCGACGCCAGCGCCTCCGGGTGCAGCGCGTCGCCCGCCGCGAGCAGCCGGGGGAGCAGCTCCCGCTGGGTCGTCACCGCCCGGAACTGCAGGGCGACCGTGACCTCGTGGGCGGGCCGGTGCACGATCCGCACCGGGTCGCCCGCGCGGATCTCGCCGGGCTCGATCACCCGGAAATAGGCGCCCGGCGCGCCCTTCTCCATGAAGCGCTTCATCCAGCGCTCCTCACCCATGTGGCCCTGGAAGGTGCGGCAGGGAATGCGTCCGGACGTCACCTCCAGCAACAGCTCCGGCCCGACCTGCCAGCGCTCGCCGATCAGGGCGCCGGAGACGTCCAGGCCCGTGGTGGTGAGGTTCTCGCCGAAGGAGCCGTTCGGCAGCGGACGGTCCAGTTCGCGCTCCCAGGCGTCCATGTCCTCGCGCGCCATCGCGTACACCGCCTGGTCCGCGCCGCCGTGATGCCGCGTGTCGCACACGGTGTCCCCGGCGAGCCCGCTCGCCCCGACGCCCTTCGACCAGGGCGCCGCCACCCGTACGGGACCGTCGGCGGGGCGCTTGTCGATGCCGGTGACGCCCTCGGGCTGGTCCGTGTACGGCACGGCCTCGGCGCGGCCCAGGTTGACGGACAGAAGCTGCATGGCGGAACGGTTCATGGAGGAACGGTAGGACAGCCCCTGTCAAAGCGTCGACGCATTATTCGCCGTCCGGTCAAAGCGTCGCTTATCCTCGGTGGTGTGATCGAGGCTCGTCATCTCCGCGTGCTGCGCGCCGTGGCATCGACCGGTTCCTTCTCCGCCGCCGGGCGCGAGCTGGGCTGCACCCAGCCCGCCGTCAGCCAGCAGATGAAGGCCCTGGAGTCGTCCGTCGGCACCCCCCTGCTCGTGCGCACCGGGCGCGAGATGCGGCTGACCCAGGCCGGTGAGGCACTGGTGCGGCACGCCGCCGGGATCATCGCCGGGCTCACCGCGGCCGAGGAGGAGGTCGCCGCGATCGCCGGGCTGCGCGCCGGGCGGGTACGGCTGGTCTCCTTCCCCAGCGGCAGCTCCACCCTCGTACCGACGGCCCTGGCCGCGCTGCGTGCCGCGCATCCGGGCACCCAGGTCTTCCTGGAGGAGGCCGAGCCGCCGAAATCCGTCGAGCTGCTGCGCGAGGGCGACTGCGACGTGGCCCTCGCCTTCCGCTACGAGGGCGCGGCCGGCGCGGAGGAGTGGGACGACCTCGTCGTACGGCCGCTGCTGACCGACCGCCTGGTGGCGCTGGTGCCCGAGCGGCACCGGCTCGCGCGCACGGAGGCCGCCGGACCCGTGGCCATCGGGGAGCTGGCCGGGGAGTCGTGGATCGCGGGCTGCCCGCGCTGTCGCGGCCAGCTGGTCGAGGTCTGCGAGGGCGCCGGCTTCACCCCCCGCATCGACTTCGCGACCGACGACTACCCGGCGGTGGTCGGCCTGGTCGGCGCCGGCCTGGGCGTCGCCGTCCTGCCCCAGCTCGCCGTCGAGTCCGTACGGCCCCGGGGCGTCCGCACGGTCGCGCTGGAGCCGGCCGTACGGCGGGAGATCGTCGCGCTGACCCTGCCCGACCTGGCTCAGGTGCCGGCGGTGGCGGCGACGCTGGACGAGCTGGCCCGGGCGGGCGCGCGCCAGTCGGCGACGCGCTGACCGCGTCGGGGAGCCTTGCGTCGCGTTCTTCCAGAGAAACGTTCCTTCAGTGAGGTGCGGCCGCCTCCCCGCCGGCCGACGCCGAGGCCGTCGCCGCCACCAGGCGGTTGCGTGCCCGTCCCATCAGCTCCTCGCGCTCGTCCTCGGTCAGCCCGCCCCAGACGCCGTACGGCTCACGCACCGCCAGCGCGTGCGCCGCGCACTCGGCGCGGACCGGGCACCTCATGCAGACCTCCTTGGCCGAGTTCTCGCGAGCACTCCGCGCCGCACCGCGTTCGCCCTCCGGATGGAAGAAGAGCGAGCTGTCCACCCCGCGGCACGCAGCCAGGAGCTGCCAGTCCCACAGGTCCGCGTTCGGTCCGGGAAGGCGGGAGAAATCTGCCATTGCGTGACCCCTTGTAGCCGTTCTGGGTGGAGACGGTGTCCACGACCGTACAACTACGATCTAAGGAGATGAAAATATGACTCATTGCGAATCTAGCCGCAGACACCAGCGAAGTGGAAGAAAAGCGGCTAAATGGGGCACCGGTTGTGATGAAACGGGGCGGGTCCGAGGCGCATGTCTGCTGCGTGGCCGCCCCCTCACGTAGAGTGCCGAAGACGACACACAGCCCCGTAACTCTTTCGAGTGACCATCGTTGAGAGTGCGGAGGCGGTTGAAGGAACAAGTGCTCGGGCGGGCGTCCGGGACGGTCGACCGCACAGGTGACGATTTCGTACCAGCCTGGAGGCTCAACGTGACGCGCAAGAGCTGCGGAGGACGGCCATGACTTCCGTCCTCGTCTGCGACGACTCCCCGCTTGCCCGAGAGGCGCTCCGCCGCGCGGTCGCGACCGTGCCCGGCGTCGAGCGCGTGACGACGGCGGCCAACGGCGAGGAAGTCCTCCGCCGCTGGGGTGCCGACCGCTCGGACCTGATTCTGATGGACGTGCGCATGCCCGGTCTGGGCGGCGTCGAGACCGTGCGGCGGCTGCTGTCCGCCGACCCCGGCGCGCGCATCATCATGCTCACCGTCGCCGAGGACCTGGACGGCGTGGCCCTCGCGGTCGCCGCCGGTGCCCGCGGCTATCTGCACAAGGACGCCTCGCGCGCCGAGCTGCGCGCCACGGTCACCCAGGCCCTCGCCGACCCGACCTGGCGGCTCGCCCCGCGCCGGCTGCGCTCGGCCGAGATGGGTGCCGCGCCCACGCTCACCGCCCGTGAGATCCAGGTGCTGGAGGGCATGAGCCACGGCCGCTCCAACGCGGAGATCGGCCGCGAGCTGTTCCTCTCCGAGGACACCGTCAAGACCCATGCCCGTCGGCTCTTCAAGAAGCTCGGCGCCTCGGACCGGGCGCACGCGGTGGCGCTCGGCTTCCGGTGGGGCCTGGTCCGCTAGGGCCTGTTCGGCGTGTCAGGTCGCAGGAAAGGGGCGGTGCATGGTCAGCGCAGGTGAGCGGGGTCTGGCGCGTGCAGATGCAAGGCGGAGGAGGGCGGCGACGCGGAGCGTCGGCAACCGACGACAACGCCGCAGATGTGCGTGCCAGACCCCGCGTCTGCGGCATGACACGCCGAACAGGCCCTAGGGGGCACCCCGTGCGGAGGAGGCCGAAAGGGCCCGTCGGGGACGTGGCGATCCCCGCTTATCGCGAGGTGAGCGGGGGTGACAAGGCGACCCGCCGGGTGCCCACTGCTCGTTTCGCCGCGGATGACGCATCCTTGAGGTGTGGAGTTCCTCGGGGACGAGTCGGTCGAGCGGAAGGGGAGGGCGCAGGGGATGAGTTCCGGCGCACCTGCTCATAACGCTTCGGTGCACAACAACGGGCACGGAGCCACGGATCGGACGGCCGCAAGGCACCATGGACCGATGCGTGACGACGAGGCGGCCCCTGACCAAGGGACGGTCGGTGGGCTCGTTCACCGCGCCGTCGACGGGGACGAGCAGGCCACGCACGACCTGCTCGCCCATGTCCACCCCTTGGCGCTGCGCTACTGCCGCACGCGGCTGTCCCGGCTGCCCGGCGACGCCCGGCACTTCGTCGAGGACCTCGCCCAGGAGGTCTGCGTCGCGGTGCTGCTCGCGCTGCCCCGCTACAAGGACACCGGACGCCCCTTCGAGGCGTTCGTCTTCGCCATCGCCGCCCACAAGGTCGCCGACCTCCAGCGCGCGGCGATGCGGCACCCCGGCTCGACGGCCGTCCCGTCCGACGAGATGCCCGAGCGGCCGGACGACTCACTGGGCCCCGAGGAGCGGGCGCTGCTCAACAGCGACGCCGCCTGGGCCAAGAAACTGCTGGCCAACCTGCCCGAGAACCAGCGCGAGCTGCTCCTGCTGCGCATCGCGGTCGGGCTCACGGCCGAGGAGACCGGGCAGATGTTGGGAATGTCACCAGGTGCCGTGCGGGTCGCCCAGCACCGGGCGCTGAGCCGGCTGCGGGCACTCGCGGAGCAGTAGCCGCCGTCCTGAACGGGCGACGGCCGCCGTCCGTACGAAGCTACGAAGACCGCGGGCCGCCCTGATCGTGGAATGAGCCACCCCCGCTTCCCGTTAGCATGGACATCCGCACCGATCAAGGCCATTTGGGGAAGGTGTCATGACTGCCAACGTCGACGGAGTGCCCGAGAAATTCGCGACGCTCGGGCTGACCTACGACGACGTGCTGCTGCTGCCGGGTGCATCAGAGGTGCTCCCCAACGCGGTCGACACCTCGTCCCGCATCTCCCGCAACGTCCGGGTGAACATCCCGCTGCTCTCGGCCGCGATGGACAAGGTGACCGAGTCCCGCATGGCGATCGCCATGGCCCGCCAGGGCGGTGTCGGTGTGCTGCACCGCAACCTCTCCGTCGAGGACCAGGTCAACCAGGTGGACCTCGTCAAGAGGTCCGAGTCCGGCATGGTCACCGACCCGATCACGGTGCACCCGGAAGCCACGCTGACCGAGGCGGACGCGCTGTGCGCCAAGTTCCGCATCAGCGGCGTCCCGGTCACCGACCCGGCCGGCAAGCTGCTCGGCATCGTCACCAACCGGGACATGGCCTTCGAGTCCGACCGCACGCGCCAGGTGCGCGAGGTCATGACGCCGATGCCGCTGGTCACCGGCAAGGTCGGCATCTCCGGCGTGGACGCCATGGGGCTGCTGCGCCGCCACAAGATCGAGAAGCTGCCGCTGGTCGACGACGAGGGCGTCCTCAAGGGCCTCATCACGGTCAAGGACTTCGTCAAGGCCGAGCAGTACCCCCACGCCGCCAAGGACTCCGAGGGGCGGCTGCTGGTCGGCGCCGCCGTCGGCGCCAGCCCCGAGGCGCTGGAGCGCGCCCAGGCCCTGGCCGCCGCGGGCGTGGACTTCCTGGTCGTCGACACCTCGCACGGCCACAACAGCAACGCCCTGAGCTGGATGGCGAAGATCAAGTCCAGCGTCGGCGTGGACGTGATCGGCGGCAACGTCGCCACCCGTGACGGCGCCCAGGCCCTGATCGACGCCGGCGTCGACGGCATCAAGGTCGGTGTCGGCCCCGGTTCCATCTGTACGACCCGTGTCGTCGCCGGCATCGGCGTCCCGCAGGTCACCGCCATCTACGAGGCCTCCCTCGCGGCCCGCGCCGCCGGCGTCCCCCTGATCGGCGACGGCGGACTCCAGTACTCCGGCGACATCGGCAAGGCCCTCGCCGCCGGTGCCGACACGGTGATGCTGGGCAGCCTCCTCGCGGGCTGCGAGGAGTCGCCGGGCGAGCTGCAGTTCATCAACGGCAAGCAGTTCAAGTCGTACCGCGGCATGGGCTCGCTGGGCGCCATGCAGTCCCGCGGCCAGGGCCGGTCGTTCTCGAAGGACCGCTACTTCCAGGCCGAGGTCGCCTCCGACGACAAGCTCGTGCCCGAGGGCATCGAGGGCCAGGTGCCCTACCGCGGCCCGCTGGGCAACGTGCTGCACCAGCTCGTCGGCGGTCTGCGCCAGACCATGGGGTACGTGGGCGCCGCCACGATCGGGGAGATGGAGTCGAAGGGCCGCTTCGTGCGGATCACCTCCGCGGGTCTCAAGGAGAGCCACCCGCACGACATCCAGATGACGGTCGAGGCACCGAACTACAGCCGCAGCAAGTAGGCAGACAGGCAGCAGCCTCCCGAGGGCGGCTCCGGACCATCCGGGGCCGCCCTCTGCGGTGCCCCGGCGAGCCCGTCGGGGATACTGGAAGGCGCTGCAACGCATCAGGGAAAGGCCACAGACGTGACTGAGATCGAGATCGGGCGCGGCAAGCGCGGCCGCCGGGCGTACGCCTTCGACGACATCGCCGTCGTCCCCAGCCGCCGTACGCGGGACCCGAAGGAGGTCTCGATCGCCTGGCAGATCGACGCCTACCGCTTCGAGCTGCCGTTCCTGGCCGCTCCCATGGACTCGGTCGTCTCCCCGGCCACCGCCATCCGCATCGGCGAGCTGGGCGGCCTCGGCGTCCTGAACCTGGAAGGCCTCTGGACCCGGCACGAGGACCCGCAGCCCCTGCTCGACGAGATCGCGGAGCTGGACACCGACAACGCGACCCGCCGCCTCCAGGAGATCTACGCCGCTCCCATCAAGGAGGAGCTGATCGGGCAGCGCATCAAGGAGGTGCGCGACTCGGGCGTGGTCACCGCCGCCGCGCTCTCCCCGCAGCGCACCGCCCAGTTCTCCAAGGCCGTCGTGGACGCGGGCGTCGACATCTTCGTCATCCGCGGCACCACGGTCTCCGCGGAGCACGTCTCCGGCTCGCACGAGCCGCTGAACCTGAAGCAGTTCATCTACGAACTCGACGTCCCGGTGATCGTCGGCGGCTGCGCCACCTACACCGCCGCCCTGCACCTGATGCGCACCGGCGCCGCGGGCGTCCTCGTCGGCTTCGGCGGCGGCGCCGCCCACACCACGCGCAACGTGCTCGGCATCCAGGTGCCCATGGCGACCGCGGTCGCCGACGTGGCGGCGGCCCGCCGGGACTACATGGACGAGTCCGGCGGCCGGTACGTCCACGTCATCGCCGACGGCGGCGTCGGCTGGTCCGGCGACCTGCCCAAGGCCATCGCCTGCGGCGCCGACTCCGTGATGATGGGCTCCCCGCTGGCCCGCGCGACCGACGCGCCGGGCAAGGGCAACCACTGGGGCATGGAGGCCGTCAACGAGGAGCTGCCGCGCGGCAAGAAGGTCGACCTCGGCACGGTCGGCACCATCGAGGAGATCCTCACCGGTCCGTCCCGCAACCCCGACGGCTCGATGAACTTCTTCGGCGCCCTGCGCCGGGCGATGTCGACGACCGGGTACAGCGAGCTCAAGGAGTTCCAGCGCGTCGAGGTGACGGTGGCGGACTCGCAGCACCGGCGGTAGCCGCCTGACGGCTTCGAGGAGGCCGGTCGCCCCGACGGGGGTGACCGGCCTCTTTCGCGTGCTCAGGGGCTCGTGAGGGGGCGCGTGACGTGGCGCGGGGGCGTGCGGTGGCGTTCGGGGCGAATACGCGGGGGAGGGCCGTGCCGGGTCGGTAATGTCCCTGCTCGGCGACCCGCTCTCTGGGGCGCCCCCTTCCAAGGAACCGTTCCGGACCCCGCTCCTCGGGGCCCGGCCCGAATTCCAGACGGACCGCCTACCGGGATATGGGCGGCATCGTGGAAGGGGGCGCGCCATGGGCCGTCACCGCAAGCCCACCCGCTGGGACCGGATCCGTCTGCGGACGGTGAAGTTCCGGAGGAGGTGGATCCTGCGGATTCACGGGAAGTGAGCGGCCACCCCTAAGAGAGTTAGGGGTGGACACTCCGTTCACTTCTCTGGAGCCTGCCTCAGTATCCGGCTGCGGTGGGCTCCAGCCTTTGCGGATGGTGAGCGGCCGTCCCTACGAGAAATAGGGGCGGACACCCGTTGCCCGGCCGCAGACCCACTGCGGTGGGCTCCATCCGCTCCCACCGTACCGGCGCAGCCGCCCTCCCACCACCAACCCCGTGGCACGGTCACCCCCGTGCGCCCCCGCCTCACAACCGGTGCGCCGCCCCCGTGGGCGTGGCCCCCCGGGTGTCCAGGAGGAGCTGGGCCTTGACCGACAGGCCCTGGAGGTCGTACGTGCGGTGCTGCTGGAGGAGGATCGTGAGGTCGGCGTCGGCGGCGGCCTCGTAGAGGGAGTCGGCGCGGGGGACGGGGCGGTCGGCGACGTTCCAGGACGGGATGTGCGGGTCGTGGTAGCTCACGGCGGCGCCCATCGACATCAGGCGGGTCGCGATCTCCTCGGCCGGGGTGGCCTGCTGGTCGGCGAGGTCGGCCTTGTAGGTGACGCCGAGGAGGAGGATGCGGGCGCCGCGCGCGGACTTGCCGTGCTCGTTGAGCAGGGCGGCGGCGCGCTGGACGACGTAGCGCGGCATCTGGGAGTTGACCTGCTGGGCCAGCTCCACCATGCGCAGGCTGTGCGGGGCCCGGCCGGTCAGGTCCTGGGCGACGGAGTGGCCGCCGACGCCGGGTCCCGGGCGGAAGGCCTGGAAGCCGAAGGGCTTGGTCTCCGCGCAGCGCAGGACGTCCCACAGGTCGACGCCGAGGTCGTCGCAGAGCACGGCCATCTCGTTGACCAGCGCGATGTTCACGTGCCGGAAGTTGGTCTCCAGGAGCTGCACCGTCTCCGCCTCCCGCGGCCCACGCGCGCGGACCACCTTGTCGGTGAGGCGGCTGTAGAAGGCGGCGGCCGACTCGGTGCAGGCGGGGGTGAGGCCGCCGATGACCTTCGGGGTGTTGGCCGGGGTGAAGTCGCGGTTGCCGGGGTCGACGCGGCTGGGGGAGTACGCGAGGTGGAAGTCGCGGCCGGCGCGCAGCCCGGAGCCCTGCTCCAGGAGGGGGCGCAGGAACTCCTCCGTCGTGCCGGGCCGTACGGGCGACTCCAGGATCACCGTGGTGTGGGGGCGCATGTGGGCGGCCAGGGTGCGGGCCGCGGCCTCCACCTGGGTGAGGTCCAGGCCGCCGTCCGCGCCCGGCGGGGTGGGGGCGCAGATGACGGCGGTGCGGACGCGGCCCAGCTCCTGCGGCCCGGTGGGGGTCCGGAATCCCGTCGCGAGCATCCGGCGCACCTCGGCGGGGGTGAGCGGGTCGGCCTCGGGACCGGTGCGGTAGCCGAGGGTGGGGATGCCTGCGGCGACGGCGGCCTGGGCCAGGGGCAGGCCGTACGGGCCGAGTCCGATGACGGCGAGATCTGCGGGCATGGCGTGGGCCGTCCTTCCCGGTAGCCGAAGTGGGACAGGTGCGCAAGCCCGGTGGACAGGATGGGCGAGCACAACGTCAGACTAGGAGTAAATATGACCGATTTGCGGGATTGATCCGCCTGGTTTCGGTGAGTGTCGAGCGTCGACGGTGAGCTGCGGGGCAGCGACGGGGAAGTTGTCCACAGGCTGGGGCCGCGCGGCGGCCGATGTCGGGCAGGGCGGTCAGAATCTGGGCATGGTGGGTACCAGGAACCGGGCTTCGCCTCCACGGGTGCGGCCGACGCTACCGACAGCGGGAGGCAGCAGTGAGGACAGCGACCCTGGGGCCGGCGCAGCGCGCCGAGTCGCTCGCGGCCATGGCCGAGCGCGAGCTTGACGTACTGGTGGTGGGCGCCGGTGTGGTCGGCGCGGGCACCGCGCTCGACGCCGTGACGCGCGGCCTGTCCACCGGGCTGGTCGAGGCGCGGGACTGGGCGTCGGGCACCTCCAGCAGGTCCAGCAAGCTGATCCACGGCGGCCTGCGCTATCTGGAGATGCTCGACTTCGTGCTCGTCCGGGAGGCGCTGAAGGAGCGCGGGCTGCTGCTCGAGCGGCTCGCGCCGCATCTGGTGAAGCCGGTGCCCTTCCTGTACCCGCTCCAGCACAAGGGCTGGGAGCGGCTCTACGCGGGCTCGGGCGTCGCGCTCTACGACGCCATGTCGATGGCCCGGGGCCACGGCCGGGGCCTGCCCGTGCACCGGCACCTGAGCCGCCGTCACGCCCTGCGCGTCGCACCCGCCTTGAAGAAGGACGCGCTGGTCGGCGCGTTGCAGTACTACGACGCCCAGATGGACGACGCCCGGTTCGTGACCACGCTGGTGCGCACCGCGGCGGCGTACGGCGCCCAGGTCGCCAACCGTGCGCGGGTCACCTCCTTCATTCGCGAGGGCGAACGCGTGGTCGGGGCGCGGGTGCAGGACGTCGAGGCGGGCGGGGAGTACGAGGTCCGCGCCAAGCAGGTCGTGAACGCGACCGGGGTGTGGACCGACGACACCCAGTCGATGGTGGGCGAGCGCGGCCAGTTCCACGTCCGGGCCTCCAAGGGCATCCACCTGGTCGTGCCCAAGGACCGCATCCACTCCAGCACCGGCCTGATCCTGCGCACGGAGAAGTCCGTGCTGTTCGTCATCCCCTGGGGCCGGCACTGGATCATCGGCACCACCGACACCGAATGGGACCTGGACAAGGCCCACCCGGCCGCGTCCAGCGCGGACATCGACTACCTCCTCGAGCACGTCAACTCGGTGCTGTCGGTGCCGCTCACGCGCGACGACGTCGAGGGCGTGTACGCCGGGTTGCGCCCCCTGCTGGCCGGCGAGTCGGACGCCACCAGCAAGCTGTCGCGCGAGCACACGGTCGCGCACCCGGTGCCCGGCCTGGTCGTCGTGGCGGGCGGCAAGTACACGACGTACCGCGTGATGGCCAAGGACGCCGTGGACGAGGCGGTGCACGGACTCGATCTGCGGGTCGCCGACAGCGTCACCGAGGAGACCCCGCTGCTCGGCGCCGAGGGCTACCACGCGCTGTGGAACGCGCGGGCGCGGATCGCCGCGCGCACCGGACTGCACGTGGTGCGCGTGGAGCACCTGCTGAACCGGTACGGCGCGCTCACCGAGGAACTGCTCGAACTCGTCACCGCCGACCCCTCGCTGGGCGAACCGCTCGGCGCCGCCGACGACTATCTGCGCGCCGAGGTCGTCTACGCGGCCTCGCACGAGGGTGCCCGGCACCTGGACGACGTACTGACCCGCCGCACCCGCATCTCCATCGAGACCTTCGACCGGGGAACGCGCAGCGCCCGCGAGGCCGCCGAGCTGATGGCGCCGGTGCTGGGCTGGGACGAGGGCCAGGTCGAACGAGAGGCCGAGCACTACGAGAAGAGGGTCGAGGCCGAGCGGGAGTCGCAGCGTCAGCCGGACGACCTGACGGCCGACGCGGCCCGGCTGGGGGCGCCGGACATCGTGACACGGTAGGGGCGCCCGGGGCGGGTGCGACCGGAGGCCGGCCCGCCCCGCCGCCCGCCCCCGAGTCCGGTTGGCCCCATTGGCACCCTGGGCGTCGATCACTTGTCGGGTGAGGGACAATGAAGGCTCTGTCAGGGCGGGTTGCATGAGGGGACGCATGTCGGAGGCGGAGCGGGCGGGGACATCCCGTACGGACAAGAGTGCACGTCTCCTCGCCGGGCGGTACCGGCTGGGAGACGTGCTCGGCCGCGGCGGCATGGGGACGGTGTGGCGGGCCGAGGACGAGACCCTCGGACGCACGGTCGCCGTCAAGGAGCTGCGGTTCCCGGGGAACATCGACGAGGAGGAGAAGCGGCGCCTGATCACGCGCACGCTGCGCGAGGCGAAGGCGATCGCGCGGATCCGCAACAACAGCGCCGTCACGGTCTACGACGTGGTCGAGGAGGACGACCGGCCGTGGATCGTGATGGAACTCGTCGAGGGCAAGTCGCTCGCCGAGGCCATCCGTGAGGACGGTCTGCTGGAGCCCAGGCGCGCGGCCGAGGTCGGCCTCGCCGTCCTGGACGTACTGCGCTCCGCACACCGCGAGGGCATTCTGCACCGCGACGTGAAGCCGTCGAACGTACTGATCGCCGAGGACGGCCGGGTCGTGCTCACCGACTTCGGCATCGCCCAGGTCGAGGGCGACCCCTCCATCACCTCCACCGGCATGCTCGTCGGCGCTCCCTCCTACATCTCCCCGGAGCGCGCCCGCGGCCACAAGCCCGGCCCGGCCGCAGACCTGTGGTCGCTGGGCGGACTGCTGTACGCCGCCGTCGAGGGCACCCCGCCCTACGACCGGGGCTCGGCGATCGCGACGCTCACCGCGGTGATGACGGAGAACCTGGAGGAGCCGAAGAACGCCGGCCCGCTGCGGGACGTCATCTACGGGCTGCTCACCAAGGACCCCGCCCAGCGGCTCGACGACGCGGGCGCCCGCGCGATGCTCAACGAGGTCGTCCACGCCCCGGAGAAGGCGGCCGAGAGCGAACCGCTCGACGCCACCAGGGTCGTGCCGCTGCCCGCGCAGCCGGACGGGCGCAGGCGCCGCGGCGGTTCCCCGGGAGCCGGTGGCAAGCGGGCCGAGGAGGCCGGGGAGCGGTTGCGCGGGGCGATGCGTTCCGTGCGCAAGGCCGCCGCCGGGGCCGGTGCGGCCGGTGCGGCCGGTGCGGCCGCCGCCTCGCGGACCAAGGCGGGCGACGGCGACAGGACCGCGGCGCGGGGATCCGCGGGGGCGACCGCCGCGCAGGGGTCCGCCGGGACGGCCGCGGTCGCGCCGGCGCCGAGGGCGGGATCGGGCGCCGGTACGCGTGCCGGTGCCGGTGGGGCCACCGGAGCCGGCCCGACGGCCGGTACGCCGAACGCCCCTGGGGGAGCGCGGAGTTCCGGCTGGCCCGTCGTACCGCCGCCGGACATGCCGGCCAGGGCCGTGCCCCGGGCGCCGCTCACCGACGTGGTGCCGCGCCGGACGCTGATCATCATCGCGGTGGTCGTGGCGCTCGCCGTGCTCGGCACCGTACTGGCGCTCACGCTCGGCGGTGGCGACGACGAGAAGGGCGCCGAGGGCGGCAGCGGTGGCAAGGCCGTCGCCTCCACGGGACCGAGCGGCGACACCAAGCAGGACGAGGGGAGCGGGACCGGCACCGACGGCTCCGCCTCCGACCCGGCGGCCGACGGGGACGCGACCGGCGCCCCGGAGGCAGGGGCGAGCGCGTCCGGCGGCGGGAGCGAGTCGGACGACGCGGGCAAGTCCGACGCCGACGACGACACGGACGTGGCCACCACCCACCAGGGGACCCAGGGGTACGGCATCGGGCTGCCCAAGGGCTGGAAGTACGCCTCCACGGGCTCCTCGGGCGACCGGTTCACCGGACCCGGCGGGCAGAAGCTGCTGGTCGCCTGGACCTCCACGCCCAAGGGCGACCCCGTCGCCGACTGGAAGAGCCAGGAGCAGTACATGGTCCGCTCGAACTACAAGAAGATCCGCATAGAGAAGGTGGGCTACCGGGGCTGGAACGCGGCCGACTGGGAGTTCACCTACACCGAGGGCGGCACCAAGTACCGCACCGTGGACCGGGGATTCGTCGTCAACGACCACCAGGGCTACGCCCTCATGTACACCGCGAAGGCCGACGACTGGGGCAGCGACCTGCGCCGGGACACCTGGCGGACCCTGTCGAAGACCTTCGAACCCAAGTCCTGAGCGGGCGGGGCCCGGGTTTCCCGGGTTTGAGCGCTCCGATATCTGGCATCAGCTCTTTGCGGGTTGCCTCCGGCACGTATCGTGAGTGCTTGCGGACCGTACGCAGCCGGAACGGCCCGCCGGGCGAACGGAATTGACCGACGGGCTGCCGGGGGTGGCGACGTGGACGACTATGCGGGACGGGTGCTCGCCGACCGCTACCGCCTGCCCCTGCCGCCGTCCGACGAGTACGAACTCACCGAGACCCGGGCCTTCGACACCTACAGCGGCCAGGAAGTCCTGGTCCGGCAGGTGCCGTTGCCGGAGGTCGTCGAGGCCGAGGTGCTCGACGCGGACGGACTGCCCGACGGCTTCACGGCCCGGGACGGCGGTGCACAGCACCCCGGCAGGCGGCCGCCCGCGGCGGGCGGCAGCACCCGGCGGCCGGCCGACCCGGTGGTGCGGCGGGCCGTCGAGGCCGCGCAGGCCGCGGCCGCCGTCCCCGACCATCCGCGCCTCGACCAGGTCTTCGACGTGTTCGCCGAGGGCGGTTCGCTCTGGATCGTCAGCGAGCTGGTGGCCGCGAGGCCGCTGGCCGCCCTGCTCGCCGAACAGACACTCACGCCCTACCGGGCGGCCGAGGTGGCCTCCGACGTCCTCCTGGCGCTGCGGGTGCTGCACACGTACGGCTGGGTGCACCGCAACATCACCGCGCGCACCGTGCTCGTCTGCGACGACGGGCGGGTGATGCTGACCGGCCTGGCGGTCGGAGCCGCGGAGGAGGCGCTGTGCGGGTACGACCCGGTGCCCCCGCCCGACGAGGACCCCGCCCCCGCCGCGGTCGACCCGAACGGAACCTTCGGCCCGGGCGGCGGCGTCGCCACCCGGACGCGCGGCCCCGGTGGCGCCGGGGCCGGGGCCCTGGGGCCCGGCGGTGCGCGGACCGGGATCTTCCGCCCCGGCGACGCCGACCCCGAGGCCGCCCGGCGGGCCGCCATCGAGGCGCGAGGCGTCGGCGAGCTCCCGGTGCCCGGGGCGCCGGGGCCGGGCGGCGCCCCCGCCGGACTCGCGCCCGCGTCGCTCGACACCGCCGGGGACGCGCGTGCCGCCCGCGCCGGGGCGATCGCCGCGTACCGCGCGGGCGCCCGGGCCGCGGCCCGCGTCCAGGAGGCCCAGAACGGCCGCGCGGCCCTGCCGGGCGCCCGTCCCGCCCCCGACGAGGCGGCGCATACCGGTGGCCCTGAGGCGCCCGGCTCTTCGTTCGGCGACGGGCCCGGCCGGCCACCGCACGACACCGCGTCCGGCGGGGCGCGGCCCGGCCACGGCGTCGAGGCGGGCGGGACCGGGTACGACGCCGGGCCCGGCACAGCCGGCGGGCGACCGGGTTTCGCCTCCGGTCCAGGGGACGTGTCCGGTGTCCCGGGGTCCAACGACGGTGTCGGTCACGCCTCTTCGTCCGGGACAGCCGTCCCACCCGGTCAGATCGCCGACCCGTACGGAGTGGGCGCGACCTCCTGGCACGGTGCCACACCCCGTCGCAGCGACGATCCGGCCTTCTCCACCCCCCGCACGGGCGGCGAACCGGCCACCGGTCCCGGCCCGGCTACCGGTCCCGGCCCGGCTACCGGGCGCGCCCTGCCCGCCGCGCGGCAGGAGGACACCGCCGGGCTCGCCGCCCCGCGCCAGGGGGGCGGCGCCGCCGGCCCACGGCACGAGGGCGGACCCGCCGCCCCGCACCAGGAAGGTGGCCCCGCCGCCGCCCTGCACCAGGAAGGTGGCCCCGCCGCCCCGTGGCAGGAGGGCGGCGCCGAGACCGCCGCGCGCTGGGGCGACCTGGTCGCCCGTACCCCCGCGCCGCGCGGTCCCGCCACCGCGCTCGCGGCCGAGCGGGCCCGGCAGACGCGGATGGCCGTGGTCGGCCCCGTGACCGAGCGCTGGGCGCCGGAACAGGCCGGTCCCGTGCACGAGAACTGGCAGCTGGCCGCGCCCATCGGCCCCGCCACCGACCTGTGGGCGCTGGGCGCGCTGCTCTTTCGCGCCGTACAGGGGCACGCGCCCTACCCGGAGGAGTCGACCGCCGAGCTGGTGCAGATCGTGTGCGCGGAGCCGCCCGCGTTCGCCGAGGAGTGCGGACCGCTGCGGCCGGTCGTGGAGTCGCTGCTGCGTCAGGACCCCACCGAACGCATCGACTTCGAGGAGCTGCGCGGCTGGCTGCGCTCGCTCGTGCGCTCGGCGCCCGAGCCGGAGGCCGGACTGCACGTCATCTCGGCGCCGCCCGCCGAGACCGGCCGACTGCCCATCGTGCGCCGCCGCGGCGAGCTGGTGCGCAGGCGGCGTGCCGGGCTGCCCGCGCACCACGGACGGCACAAGCGGGGCAGGCCGGAGACGAACCGCTCCCCGCGCAGCCTCGGCCGGACCCTGCTCGTGCTGATACTGCTGGCGATGGCCGGCGCGGTCGCGTACGCCATGTTCTTCATGCCGAAGGGCGACACGAACGGCACGGGCGCCGCCGACCGCACCGGCGCCGCCGGCGAGGCGAGCCAGGCGCCGCCCGCGAAGTCGCCGGACGTCAGCAGCGAGCCCCGGCCCGAGCAGACGTCCCCGAAGGCCGACCCCGGCGCCTCCCGGACGGCGGGCGGCTCCACCGAGACGCAGTCCAACGTCGCCGACGGCTTCACCCTGCGCAAGGACCCGGAGGGCTTCCGCATCGCCGTCGCCGAGGGCTGGGACCGCGCCCCGCGCAACGGCAGCGGCCAGGTCGTCTACAGCAAGGGCGACTTCGAGCTCATCGTCGTACCCGGCCGGGACCGCACGTCAGAGTTCGGCGACGATCCGATGGCCTACCAGCGCGACAGCGAGGCCGAGTTGGCCTCCTACCGTGCCTCCAGCTGGGCCACCTCCAGCGGGCTGAAGACCATCGAGGTCGGCGGACGGACCATGGCCGAGGGGCAGTTCACCTGGACCGGCGCCGGCGGCGAGCTGTACGTGCGCAACGTCGCCATCCTCATCGACGGCCGCTACCACGTGGTGCAGGTGCGCGGTCCGGAGGCGGAGCGTGACGAGGTGACCCGGCTGTACGAACAGGCCTCGGCCACCTACCAGTACGCGCGCTGAACGCAGTTCGGCCCGATGGTTGCCTCCCGTCACGGAAAGCGACAACCGTCACAGAGCGGTTTCCATACCACCCCACCCGTTCCGCGGAGGGTGGCCGGTCCCTAGTGTGGCCCTGACAAGACCATTGCGGGGCAACGTGAATCAGATGCAGGGCCGGCTCGTCGCGGGCCGTTACCGGCTCGGGGAAGCCATCGGCAGCGGCGGCATGGGCCGGGTGTGGCGAGCGCACGACGAGGTGCTGCACCGGACCGTCGCCATCAAGGAGTTGACCGCCGCGCTCTACGTCTCCGAGAGCGACCAGGCCATACTCCTGGCGCGCACCCGGGGCGAGGCACGCGCGGCGGCGCGGATCAACCACTCGGCCGTCGTCACCGTGCACGACGTACTCGAACACGACGGCCGGCCCTGGATCGTGATGGAGCTGGTCGAGGGCCGCTCGCTGGCCGACGCGGTCAAGGAGGAGGAGCGGGTCGACCCGCGGGAGGCGGCCCGGATCGGCTTGTGGGTGCTGCGTGCGCTGTGCGCCGCGCACACCGCGGGCGTCCTGCACCGCGACGTCAAGCCGGGCAACGTGCTGCTCGCCGATGACGGCCGGGTGCTGCTGACCGACTTCGGCATCGCGCAGATCGAGGGCGACTCCACCATCACCCGGACCGGAGAGGTCGTCGGCTCCGTCGACTACCTCGCGCCCGAGCGCGTCCGCGGTCACGACCCCGGCCCCTCCTCCGACCTGTGGGCGCTCGGCGCGACGCTGTACACGGCGGTGGAGGGCAGGTCGCCGTTCCGCCGCACCTCGCCGCTCACCACCATGCAGGCGGTCGTCGAGGAGGAGGCCGGCGAGCCCCGGTACGCCGGTGCGCTCGCGCCCGTCATCAGCGCCCTGCTGCGCAAGGACCCGGCCGCGCGGCCCGACGCGACCGAGGCCGAGCACCTGCTCGCCCAGGCGGCCGAGGGACGGCGCCCGGACGCGGCCCAGGCGTACGTGCCGACCACCCGGTATCCGGGCCCGCCGCGGCAGGGCGACACGGTCCACCAGGGAACACCGGGCCCGGCGGGCGGGACCACGGCGACGCCGTACCCGCCGGTGACCGGCCCCACGACGGTCGGCCCCTCGGCGACGGGACACACCGCGTCGGGCTACGCGGAGCCGGGATACGCGCAGCAGGCCTACGCGCAGCCGGCCTACGGGGAGCCGGGTTACGCGTCGGCGGGCCCCATACAAACGGGCCCCGCGGCCCCGGGGCACACCCCCGCCGTACCGGCGGACCCGGCCGCTCCCCGACGCCCCCGGCGCGGCCGCCTGCGCACGCTCGTCCTGGTCGTCGCCGTCGCCGCCCTCATCGGTGCGGGAACCGCCGTGGTGCTGCAACAGCGCGGCGAAGGCGGCGCGTCGGCCGGCTCCGACCCCACCGACGCGCCGTCCACCTCCGGCTCGCCCTCCGCCTCCGCGACGCCCGGCAAGGGCCCAGGCGGCTCCGTTCCGGCCGACTGGGTACGCCGCGACGACCCGCTGGGTTTCAGCCTGTACCTGCCCAAGGACTGGCAGCGGACGGACTTCGACGGCAACAGCGGCGAACTCCGGCAGATCGACTACACCCCCGACGGCGGGAAGCACGTCCTGCGCATATCCGCCGACTCCGCCCCCGACTACAACGACCCCTACGCACACCAGCTCGACCTGGAGGTGCAGCTCCAGCGGCTGGTCGACTACCAACGCGTCGCCCTGGAACGCGCCGACTACCGCGACCGCGACAGCGCCCGGTGGGTGTACACCTGGACCGCGCTGGCGAAGGACACCTCCTTCCCCGGCCCGCGCCGCGCCGTGTCGCAGGCGTACATGTCCCGGGACGGCGTCGAGTACGCCCTCAACATGTCGGGGCCCGCGGGCGACTGGCCGGCCACGCAACGGCGGTTCAAGGCGGTGCTCCAGAGCTGGCAGGAGAAGACCGGCTGACCCCCGTCGTACGGCGGCCGGGAGCCGGCCGGGCGGCGTCCGTGCGCCCGTCGGTTGTCGGCCACCCGTGTGACAGCGACCCGGAGCCGGTGCGTCCGGTGGGGCATGATGGGGCGCATGGTGACCGAGGGGGCGGGCGGGCGTGTCATCGCGGGCCGTTACCGGCTCCACGAGCGGCTCGGCAGCGGCGGTATGGGCATCGTGTGGCGGGCCACCGACCAACTGCTCGCCCGCGAAGTGGCCGTGAAGGCGCTCCCCCTCGACGAGACCCTCTCCGCGGCCGAGGCCCGGCGCCGCCGTGAGCGCACCCTGCGCGAGGCCCGCGCGGTCGCACAGCTGCGGCATCCGCACGTCATCGTCGTGCACGACGTCGTCGAGGACGACGAACGCGCGTACATGGTCATGGAACTGGTCGACGGCGGCTCGCTCGCCGACCGCGTCCTCACCCGCGGCCCGGTCGACGCCGGCGAGGCCGCCCGCATCGGCATCGCCCTGCTCGACGCCCTGAGCACGGCCCACACCGCCGGCATCCTGCACCGGGACGTGAAGCCGTCCAACGTGCTGATCGCCGAGGACGGCAGGGTCTTCCTCACGGACTTCGGCGTCGCCCAGGTCGCGGGTGCCACCACGCTCACCGAGAGCGGATCCTTCGTCGGTTCCCCCGAATACACCGCCCCGGAGCGGATGTCCGGCGCCGGGACCGGGCCGGAGTCCGACCTGTGGTCGCTGGGCGTGCTGCTGTGCGCGGTCCTCAGCGGCGCGTCCCCTTTCCATCGCGACTCGCTGGGCGGCGTCCTGCACGCCGTGGTCACCGACGAGATCCGCCCGCCCGCGCAGGCCGGACCGCTCCTTCCGGTCGTACGGGGCCTGCTGGAACGCGACCCGCGGCAGCGGCTGGACGCGGCCTCGGCGCAGCGGATGCTGCGCGCCTTCCTCAGCACGGGCCGTACGCCCGCCACGGCGGAGACGCCCGGGAGCGGCGAGTCCCGGCGCGTGAAGCGGAGCGTGCTCATGGCGGTGCTGCTGGTCGTGGTGGCGGCGGGCGCGGGCATCTCGGCGGCCGCGCTGCTCGCGGACGGGGGCGGCGACGGGGGCGGTACGCCTACGCGTTCGGTGCCCATGACGCCGACCACCGCGACGCCCACGACCGAGCCGGACTCTTCGGCACCGGACGCGTCGGCATCGAACGAGTCGGCACCGAACGCGTCGGAGTCCGTCGCACCGGACCTAAACAGGAGATAAGCGGCAACCCGCGTCACGGGTCTGTGACCGCCGCGCACCGGCGGTGGAAACGGACGCGTCCGGCGCGATATGGATGGACCCATGAGCAGCAACGGGGGACCCCGCAGCGGGTCGGACGAGCCGACGAGTTTTGACCTGCAACCGCCGAACCAGCCCGTCGCCGTGCCGCATCCCGGCAACCCGTACGCGGCACCCACCCAGGTCGTGCCGCCGCGGTCGCAGGCCACGTCGTCGGTGCCGTCGCCCGCCCCGTCGGCGGGCACGCCGGACCCGGGCGCCGGACGGCTCATCGCCGGGCGCTACCGGCTGCTCGCCAAGCTCGGGCACGGCGGCATGGGCACGGTGTGGCGGGCGAAGGACGAGACCGTGGACCGCGAGGTCGCCGTCAAGGAGCCCCGCGTACCCGACCACCTTCCCGAACGCGAACGGGACAACGCCTTCGAGCGGATGCGCCGCGAGGCGCGCGCCGCGGCCCGGCTCGACCACCCCGCGGTGGTCGACGTGCACGACGTGGCGGTCGTGGACGAGCAGCCGTGGATCGTGATGGAACTCGTGCGCGGGCGCTCACTGGGCGACGCCCTCCAGGAGGGCACGCTGGGCGCGCGCGAGGCGGCCAGGATCGGCCTGGAGGTGCTCGGCGCCCTGGAGGCCGCGCACGCCGCCGGCATCCTGCACCGGGACGTGAAGCCGGACAACGTCCTGCTCGGCCGCCACGACCGGGTCGTCCTCACCGACTTCGGCATCGCCCAGATCGAGGGCGAGACCAACCTGACCGACACCGGAGGCTTCGTCGGCTCGCCCGAGTACATCGCCCCGGAGCGGGTCCTCGGCCAGCGCCCCGGACCGGCGAGCGACCTGTGGTCGCTGGGCGTGGTGCTGTACGCGGCGACGGAGGGCGTCTCGCCGTTCCGCCGCAGCAACACCCCCGCCACGCTCCAGTCGGTGCTCAACGCCACGCCCGCGCCGCCCGCCTCCGCGCAGGGCCCGCTGGCGGAGGTGATCACGGGCCTGCTGGACAAGGACCCGGCGCGCCGCCCCGACGCGGCCCGGGTGCGCTCCCTGCTGGACGCGGCCGCGAACCCGCCCGCGCCGCCGCCCACCCAGGTGGTCCGGGTCGACGGGCCGCAGGGGGCGGGCGGGGCTCCCCCGTCCCGGTGGAGCGTCCGGCTGGGCCGCAACGCGTGGATCACCCTCGGCGCGGTGGTCGTCGCGGCGGCGGTGGCGTCGTACTTGGTGGTCACGGACCCCTTCGCGGGGGCCCTGCCGGAGGGCTGGAAGCAGCAGAAGCTCCCCGCCAAGGTCGGCATGAGCGTCGCGGTGCCGTCCGAGTTCGTGAAGGCGAAGCACCCGGACGACTGGGACGGCACCAACGAGACCTTCGTGGACCCGAGCGGTGCGGTCACCGTCCTCGTGGACCGGGACATCAAGGCCGACGACAAGACCAACGAGATCCCGGACACCGCCGGCGCCAACGCCTGGGCCGACTGGGAGATGCTCAAGGACGGCGAGTACTCCTGGGACTTCGCCGACGACCCCGCTCCCAAGGGCGAGCCGAGCGAGACCGAGTACAAGGGCAGGAAGGCCGCCGAGAACACCATCGAGTACACGACCTCGGACACGCAGAACCCCCGCGCCCGCGAGTTCCACATCCTCTACTACCGGGCCGACAACGGCGACATGTACAAGGTGTCGATCGACTACCCCCGCAAGGGCTACTTCGCCGACGAGGGACGGGAGATCGCCCGGACGGTGCTCGCCAACTGGGAGGTCGACAAGCTCTGATGGGACTGAGGGGCCGGCTGGTCGGCGAGCGCTACCGGCTGCTGCGGCGCGTCGGTTCCGGCGCGTCGGGCACCGTCTGGCACGGACTCGACGAGGTCGCGGACCGCGAAGTGGCGGTCAGGCGGCCGCGGTTGCCCGGTGACCCGGCCGAGGAGACCTACCGCCGGGCCGCCCACCGCCTCTACCGCGAGGCCCGTGCCGCCGCCCGCGTCGACCATCCCGCCACCGTCCGCATCCACGACGTGGTCGTGGAGGAGGCCGGGCCGGACGGACTGCCCTGGATCGTCATGGAGTGGGTCCCCGGCGAGTCCCTGCACGAGATGCTCCTGCGCGGACCGCTGGCGGCGCCCGAGGCCGCCCGCATCGGCCTCGCCGTCCTCGGCGCCCTGCGGGCCGCGCACGCCGTCGGCATCGTGCACCGCGCGGTCCGGCCCGCCAACGTGCTGCTCGGCGCGCACGGCCGGGTCGTCCTCACCGACCTCGGCACCGCCCACGCGCCGGGCGAGGGGCCCCTGCGGGGCGCGGGGCCCGCGGCCGACCTGCGGTCCCTGGGCGTCCTGCTGCACACGGCCGTCGCGGACGGGTCGCCGGCCGGGCCGCTGGGCCCGCTGATCGAACGGCTGCGGATGCCGGACGCCGGGTCGCGGCCGGACGCGGAGGCAGTCGCCGAGCACCTGGAGGCGGTCGCGGGGGGCCCGGGTGCGGTGACGGGCGGCTTTCCGGCCTCTCCGGGGCGAAAAGAAGTGATCAGGTCCAGCCCTTCCGCGTAACGCCCTGATCAGCGGGTTTGTTGCCAGCGATCACTGGCGTCATGTGAGCACTCGGTGAATCACGGTGAATCCCCATTACCGACGGGTACACAAAGCCCTCGCGGCGTCATACCCTGCGGCTCATGACGGACGCGCAGGCCCCGGAACTCACCGGCACGAACCCCCTCGCCCCCACCCCGGAGGGCGCCCGCACCGCTGCCGACGTGGTGACGCCCGAGCTGGTCGCCCAGCTCACCAAGGGCGTGGCCGGCTCCGGCCGCACCGCCAACCACACCCCGTTCACCGGCGAGAAGCTGGCCGACCTGCCCGAGTCGACGCCCGAGGACGTGGCGGGCGCCTTCGAGCGGGCCCGCGCCGCCCAGGCCGTGTGGGCGCGTACGCCGGTGCGGCAGCGCGCCGCCGTCCTGCTGCGCTTCCACGACCTGGTCCTGGAGCGCCAGGCCGAGGTCCTCGACCTCATCCAGCTGGAGACCGGCAAGGCCCGCCTGCACGCCCACGAGGAGGTCCAGGCCGTCGCCGTCGCCGCCCGCCACTACGGGCGCAAGGGGCCCGCCTACCTGCGGCCCAAGCGGCACACCGGCGCCGTACCGACCCTGACCAAGGTCACCGAGCTGCGCCACCCGCGCGGCGTCGTCGGCCAGATCGCTCCCTGGAACTACCCGCTGGAGCTGTCCGTCGGTGACGCGATCCCCGCCTTCGTCGCGGGCAACGCCGTCGTCATGAAGCCCGACACCGAGACCTGCCTGACCGCCCTGTGGGCGCGTGACCTGCTCATCGAGGCAGGCCTGCCCGCCGAGGTCTTCCAGGTCGTGCTCGGCGAAGGACCGGTCGTCGGCCCCGAGGTCGTCAAGCACGCCGACTACGTCTCCTTCACCGGCTCCACCCGCACCGGCCGCGAGGTCGCCCAGGGCGCCGCCGCCCGCCTCGTCGGCGTCTCCCTCGAACTCGGCGGCAAGAACGCCATGCTGGTCCTCGAGGACGCCGACATCGAGAAGGCCGCGGCGGGCGCCGTACGCGCCTGCTTCTCCTCGGCCGGCCAGCTCTGCATCTCCATCGAGCGGCTCTACGTCCACGAGTCCGTCGCCGACGCCTTCCTGGAGCGCTTCGCCGCCCGCACCAGGGCGATGCGGCTCGGCACCTCCCTCTCCTACGGCGCCGACATGGGCTCGCTGGTGGGGGAGCGGCAGCTGGAGACCGTGAAGGCGCACGTCGCCGATGCCGTGGAGCGGGGCGCGAAGCTCGTCGCCGGCGGCGTCGCCCGCCCGGACATCGGCCCGTACTTCTACGAGCCCACCATCCTCGACGGTGTCGCGGCGCCCATGACCGTGTGCGCCGAGGAGACCTTCGGCCCGGTCGTCTCCGTCTACCGTTTCAAGACCGAGGACGAGGCGGTCGAGCACGCCAACTCCACGCCGTACGGCCTGAACTCCGCGGTCTGGACCAAGGACGCCCGGCGCGGCCGTGACGTCGCCGCCCGGCTGCGCACCGGCACCGTCAACATCAACGAGGGCTACGCCTCCGCCTACGGCAGCGTCCAGTCCCCGATGGGCGGCATGAAGGACTCCGGCCTCGGCCGCCGGCACGGCTCCGAGGGCATCCTCAAGTACACCGAGGCCCAGACGGTCGCCCACCAGCGACTGCTGCCGATGGCACCGTCGCTGGGAATGGACGACGAGGGATACGCCCGGTTCATGAGCCGCAGTCTCCGGATCATGAAGACACTCCGGTTCAGGTAACCGACCCAGGGGCGCGGGGCCGCATCAATGTGCGGCTCCGCCGCGCGAGCGCGACCAGCCACGAACTACCCGCAGCCGACACTCAAAGAGGAGACACCCGTGCCCAAGGACGCTTACGACTACGACGTCCTCGTCGTGGGGTCGGGATTCGGAGGCTCCGTCTCCGCCCTCCGCCTCACCGAGAAGGGCTACGACGTCGGCGTCCTGGAGGCCGGCCGCCGCTTCACCGGCGAGAGCCTCCCCAAGAACTCCTGGGACCTCAAGAACTACCTCTGGGCGCCGAAGCTCGGCATGTTCGGCATCCAGCGCATCCACCTGCTCGGCAACGTCATGGTCCTGGCAGGCGCCGGCGTCGGCGGCGGCTCCCTGAACTACGCCAACACCCTCTACGTGCCGCCGAAGCCCTTCTTCGACGACCCCCAGTGGCGGGACATCACCGACTGGCACGAGGAGCTGACGCCGTACTACGACCAGGCGCGGCGCATGCTCGGGGTACGGCTCAACCCGACGATGACCCCCTCCGACGTGCACCTGAAGGCGGCCGCCGAGCGGATGGGCTGCGGCGACAGCTTCCACATGGCGCCGGTCGGCGTGTTCTTCGGCGACGGCGAGGACGCCGACGGCAAGACGAAGGCCAAGGCGGGCGAGCGGGTGCCCGACCCGTACTTCGGCGGCGCGGGGCCCGACCGCAGGGCCTGCAACGAGTGCGGCGAGTGCATGACCGGCTGCCGGCACGGCGCGAAGAACACCCTCAACGAGAACTACCTGTACCTCGCGGAGAAGGCCGGCGCCGTCGTGCACCCGATGACGACGGTCGTCTCCGTCACGGACGACTCGCGCGGCGGGTTCGCCGTCGCCACGCTCCCCACCGACCGGCAGAAGAAGGACGAGGGCCGCACGTTCACCGCCCGCCGGGTCGTCGTCGCCGCCGGCACCTACGGCACCCAGACCCTGCTGCACCGCATGAAGGCGGGCGGCCAGCTCCCCCACATATCGGACAAGCTCGGCGAGCTGACCCGCACCAACTCCGAGGCCCTGGTCGGCGCCCAGACCGACGACCGGCGCTACCGCAGGGCCACCGGCGAGTCACGGGCCGACTTCACCCGCGGCGTCGCCATCACGTCCTCGATCCACCCGGACGCCAACACCCACATCGAGCCGGTGCGTTACGGCAAAGGCTCCAACTCGATGGGCGGCCTGTCGATCCTCCAGGTCCCCTACGCCGGGCAGACCGCCTCGGGCACCTCCCGCGTCCTGGGCTTCCTCGGCCACGCGGCCAAGCACCCGCTGCTGGTCCTGCGTTCCCTGTCCAACCGGAAGTGGTCGGAGCGGACCATCATCGGCCTGGTCATGCAGTCCCTGGACAACTCCCTGTCCACGCACCTGAAACCGACCGGCGTCGGCAAGGGCCTGCTCACCGCCCGCCAGGGCCACGGCTCGCCCAACCCCAAGCAGATCAAGGCCGCGACCGAGGGCGCCGCCGCGCTCGCCACCGAGATCAACGGCTTCCCCGGCTCCAACGTCGGCGAGCTGATGGGCACCCCGCTCACCGCGCACTTCCTCGGCGGCTGCCCGATCGGCGCCTCCCGCGAGACCGGGGTCATCGACCCGTACCACCGGCTCTACGGTCACCCCGGCATCTCGGTCGTCGACGGTGCCGCCGTCTCGGCCAACCTGGGCGTCAACCCGTCGCTGACCATCACGGCGCAGGCCGAGCGGGCGATGTCGTACTGGCCGAACAAGGGCGAGAGCGACCCGCGCCCCGAACAGGGCGCCGGGTACGAACGGCTGGCCGCCGTCGAGCCCGCGTCCCCGGCGGTCCCCGCGGAGGCCTTCGGCGCGCTGCGGCTGCCGTTCCTGGGCCTGCCGACGGTGCCGCCGAAGAAGTAGTGGCGACGGCCGGCCGGCTGTGGCCGGGCAGCGGAAAGGTGAGAGGGACCCGCACCCCCCTCCGAGCGCGGGTCCCTCTCACCCAGCCTGTGCTGTACCGACTCACCCAGCCTGTGCCGTGCCGCCTACGCGGCTGTCACGCGTCCGAGCCGGCCTTGCGGCGCCGCACCACGAACACCGCACCGCCGCCCACGACGACGGCGAGCCCGCCGACGAGGCCGATCATCGGCAGCGCCGAGCTGGAGCCGGTCTGGGCGAGACTGCCGGTGACCTCGGGGGTGTTGGCGGCCGGCTTCTCGACGGCGACCGGTGCCTTGCCGCCCTCCTGCGGCTTGGTGCCCTCCGTGTCCGTGCCGGCGGCCACGATCTTGAACTTGTAGGCGACGTCGCCGAAACCGGTGCACTCGCCGTCCGCGTCGCCGTAGATCGTCGCGCCGAGCGTGAAGCCCGCGCCGACCGGGGCGCCGGCCCGCACGTTGAGCCGCATCGGGATGTCGACCTCGTAGTCGGGCGCCAGCTCGTCGGTGTAGCCGATGTAGCCGACGGCGTAACCGAGTTCGTTGAGGTCCTCCCAGACCTTGTCCTCGGGGTTCCAGGCCTGGAGGCCGACCTTCTTGCTCTCGAACAGCTCCTCGCCGTCGCGGTCGGCGGAGGCGCCGGCCAGGTACTCGAGGTTGTCCAGCGTGGAGCCGGAGTTGTTGGCGACGTTCAGCGAGAACTCGTGCCAGCCGCTGCCCGCCGCGATCTCGCCGGGCAGGCCCTCGATGTCGACGTCGACCTTGGAGTCCTCGCACACGGACGGCTCGGGGTCCGGGGTCTCGGTCTCCTCGGGCGTGGAGGTGCTCGGCGACGGGGCCGCGGGGGCGGTCGTGGTCGTCCCGGACTCGCCGGGCGCGGGAGTGCCCTCGTCGTCCGTCTCGCTCGGGGAGCCGGGAGCGCCCGGGGAGTCCGCAGACCCCGGGGAAGTGCTCGTCGAGTCGCCCGGAGCCGACGTGGTCTCGCCCGTCGACTCGTTCTGGGACGGCGTCTGGCCGGTGGACGGGTTCGAGTCCGGCCCGCCCGTGGAGCCGTCCGACGAGGCGGACGGGGACGGCGACGTGCCGTCGGTGGCGTAGGCGGTCGGGGCCGCGAGGAGCGCGGCGGGGGCGATCACTGCCGTGACGGCGGCTGCGGCAAGTGCGCGACGAAGCTTCATGCCTCTTTGATCAGTGGAACCTGTGAATGGTTGTCCCCACATTCACAGAATCTTTATGTGGCCTGCGTCACTTCCGACCGGATCGCCGCACGTGGGCGGGGGCATGGCGAAGGGCCCCGCGGAACCGGAGCCGCGAGGCCCTTCCTCGGCCGGCACCGGCGTCAGGGCAGCGCCGGTGCCTCGGGAGCGGCGCCGGGGGGTTGCGCCGCGTGCCTGGGAAGCTTGCGTCGAACGAGGGACCCGTTCCGTCGGCCGGCCCCGGGCGTCCCCGGAGCCGGCCGTTCTCTTGGGTGACCGGGCTGCTGTCCCCTGCCGTCCGGTCACTTCCTGGAGCGAGGTCCCACGACGTACGGCATGATCCGTACGTCTCATCGCTCCAGCGAGCCACGCGTGGTTCTTTCGGGCCCGCCCCTGGCTGACACGGACACCGGGACCAACGAAGCCGCTCGCGCACCGGTCACGCGCCGTACGGGTGAGAAGACGCCCGAACTCAGATACGACCCCGGCACAGCTCCAGCATCGTCATCGCCAGGGCCGTGCCCGGCTTGCCCAGCGCCTGCCGGTAGTGGTCGAGGACCTCCATCTCGCGGGAGAGGTTCACGCGCCGGCCGCCCGAGGTGATCCGCGCGTCCTGGATGACGGCCGAGACGGCCATCCGTTCCTGGATCAACCCGATGATCCGGTCGTCCAGGGCGTCGATGCGCTCCCGGGCGCCGGTGATCACGCCGGCGGCCTCGGTGGTGCGGGCGCCGGTCTTGTCGGCTGCGGCGGTCTTGGCGTCCGCGGTGGACGTGTCCGCTGCGGTGGACGTGTCTGCTGCGGTGACGGTCATCTCGGTGGCTCCTCGCCGAAGAGTGGCGGCGACCGGGAGCGGCGGGGTCCGAAAACGCCAGGCGCCCCGGACCTTGTCGGCCCGGGGCGCCTGGGAAGTCGCTTGTCAGTTGCTCAAGCAGCACGACCATGGCAGCCGGTGGGCCGGTTGCCATAGGTAAACAGGAACGCCTGGTGCGTGAGCATGGGCCAAGTATGCCCCGGCGACGGTCGGTGTCCAAGCCGGTTCGCATGGTGAGACCCGAGGCGAGACCGGGCCACCCGCCCACCTCGGTAGAATCGGCAGCACAAGCCCCCCGCCCGACCGCCGGAAGGCACCCCGTGTCATCAGCGACTCCCGCTGCCGCCGCCCCCGACACCGTCCTGGTCGTCGACTTCGGCGCGCAGTACGCCCAGCTCATCGCCCGTCGTGTCCGCGAGGCGCGGGTCTACAGCGAGATCGTGCCGAGCTCCATGCCGGTCGAGGAGATCCTCGCCAAGAACCCGGCGGCCATCATCCTCTCCGGCGGCCCCTCGTCGGTGTACGAGCCGGGCGCCCCCACCGTCGACCGCGCCCTCTTCGAGGCCGGCGTCCCCGTCTTCGGCATGTGCTACGGCTTCCAGCTGATGGCGCAGGCGCTCGGCGGCACCGTCGACAACTCCGGCGCCCGTGAGTACGGCCGCACCGACCTCGCGGTCTCCAAGCCGTCCTCCACCCTCTTCGAGGGCACCCCGGCCGAGCAGGCGGTGTGGATGTCGCACGGCGACGCCTGCTCCGCCGCTCCCGAGGGCTTCACCGTCACCGGCTCCACGGACGTCGTCCCGGTCGCCGCCTTCGAGAACGACGAGAAGAAGCTCTACGGCGTCCAGTACCACCCCGAGGTCATGCACTCCACCCACGGACAGCAGGTGCTGGAGCACTTCCTGTACCGGGGCGCGGGCCTGGCCCCCGACTGGACCACGGGCAGTGTGATCGAGGAGCAGGTCGCGGCGATCCGCGCGCAGGTCGGCGACAAGCGCGCCATCTGCGGCCTGTCCGGCGGCGTGGACTCCGCGGTCGCCGCCGCCCTCGTCCAGAAGGCCATCGGCTCCCAGCTGACCTGCGTCTACGTCGACCACGGCCTGATGCGCAAGGGCGAGACCGAGCAGGTCGAGAAGGACTTCGTGGCCGCGACCGGCGTGCAGCTGAAGGTCGTGGACGCCAGCGAGCGCTTCCTGGGCGCGCTGGCCGGGGTCTCCGACCCCGAGGAGAAGCGGAAGATCATCGGCCGCGAGTTCATCCGCGTCTTCGAGCAGGCGCAGCTGGAGATCCTCGAGGAGGACGGCCCCGAGGTCGCCTTCCTCGTGCAGGGCACGCTCTACCCGGACGTCGTCGAGTCCGGCGGCGGCACCGGCACCGCCAACATCAAGTCCCACCACAACGTGGGCGGACTCCCCGACGACATCGAGTTCGAGCTGGTCGAGCCGTTGCGCCAGCTGTTCAAGGACGAGGTCCGGATGGTCGGCGCCGAGCTGGGCCTGCCGGACGAGATCGTCCAGCGCCAGCCGTTCCCGGGCCCGGGCCTCGGCATCCGGATCGTCGGCGAGGTCACGCGCGAGCGCCTCGACCTGCTGCGCGAGGCCGACGCCGTCGCCCGCGAGGAGCTGACGGCGGCCGGCCTCGACCGCGACATCTGGCAGTGCCCCGTGGTGCTGCTCGCGGACGTCCGCTCCGTCGGAGTCCAGGGCGACGGCCGTACCTACGGTCACCCGATCGTGCTGCGGCCGGTCTCCTCCGAGGACGCCATGACGGCCGACTGGTCCCGGCTGCCGTACGACGTGCTCTCCAAGATCTCGACCCGGATCACCAACGAGGTCAAGGACGTCAACCGGGTCGTCCTCGACGTGACCTCGAAGCCGCCGGGGACGATCGAGTGGGAGTGACACCCCCTAGGTGCGCCTGAGGGTGCGCAAAGGCTTCCCGGGCTGCCAGACCTGCACGACGAGGTACGCGTCGTCCTCCACGTAGGTCCGCACGACCTCCGTCAGCTCGGTACGGAAGAGGTGGAACGGCTCCGGCGGTTCCACCTCTTTCACGTATCCGGCCTTGGTCTGCGGGTCCTCGACCTCGACCGCCCGGCCGCCGATCCGCACGTCCCCGCCGCCCATGCCGGTGCCGTCCCCGGGGTTCGCCTGCAGTGCGAACCGGGGGTCGCGGCGCAGGTCGAGCGCCTTGAGCGAGTCCGGCATCATGCCGAGCCACAGCTCGCCGTTCAGGAACCGCACCTCGAGGCCGCTGGTGCGGGGCGATCCGTCCTTGCGCAGGGTGGCCAGGGTGTGGTGGGTGTACGCGCCGAAGCGTGCCTCGACGGTGGCGGCCAGTTCGGGTTCGGCCGTGGTGAAGCCGGCCCAGTTCGCGGGGGTGCCTGGTGTCATACGCCGAGTCTGGACCCGAATTCCGACACCGTCTGTCGGGTATGCGGCCCGGATCTGTCCTCCTGGCCCCACCACCGGTAACTTCCGGCTCCTAAGGCACATCCGGCGCCGAAGGACAGAGAACACCGGAGCCGAAGGACAGAGAACAAAGGACAGAGAACACATGGACGGGACGCCCGGGGCCACCCCGCCCCCGCCGCTGCCCACCGACCGGCTGCGCTTCGCGATGCCGCCGATGCACGACTCGGTCGAGGACGAACGCCGGCACCGCAAGGAACGGCTCGCGGGCGCGCTGCGCGTCTTCGGGCGGTACGGGTTCGAGGACGGGGTCTCCGGACACATCACGGCCCGCGACCCCGAGTACAGCGACTGCTTCTGGGTCAATCCCTTCGGCGTGCCGTTCGCGCACGTCACGGTGAGCGACCTCGTGCTGGCCAACTCCGAGGGCCAGGTGGTGGAGGGCGGCCACCACGTGAACCAGGCCGCCTTCACCGTGCACTCCCAGGTCCACGCCGCCCGTCCCGACGTCGTCGCGGTCGCCCACTGCCACTCGGTGCACGGGCGCGCGCTCTCGGCACTCGGCGACCTCCTCGACCCGATCACGCAGGAGAGCTGCGCCTTCTACGAGGACCACGCGCTGTACGACTCCTACTCGGGCGTCGCCGTCGACGCCGAGGAGGGGCGGCGCATCGCACGCGTCCTCGGCTCCGGCAAGGCGCTCGTGCTGCGCAACCACGGACTGCTGACGGTCGGCGACTCGGTGGACGCGGCGGCCTGGTGGTTCCTGTCGCTGGAACGGTCCTGCCAGGTGCAGCTGACGGCGAAGGCGGCGGGGCGGCCGGTGCTGATCGACCACCGGCAGGCCGTGGCGACCCGCGAGCAGCTCGGCGGCGACCTGGTGGCGTGGATCAACTACCAGCCCTTGTGGCGCCAGATCAGCCGGAGCGAGCCGGACCTGTTCGACTGAGTGTCTCGCAGCCCGGTCGCCCCGGTCGGCACGGTCGCCCCGGTGGCGGGCGCGGTCGTCAACACGGCGGTCCGGGCGTCACCCGCGCTGAGCAGAGCGGACCGGGGGCGCCGGGCGCACGAGGGGTGGTGTACGGCACAATTCGCAGTCGTCCCACGGGACTTAGGCATTCTGCCGCGGCCGGTGCCGTGGTGGTCGAGGTGTTCTTTCACGGGTTCGGGAAGGCAGGCGTCGGGCGTGGCGGTGCAGGAAGCGAGACGCGGGAGCGGCTCGGACAAGGACGCGTACGACGGGGCGCACCGCGGCGGCTGCACCTGCGGGGACTGCCCGCACGGGGCCCGTGAGAGGCACCGTCGGGCGGTCGCCGCGTTCCTGCTGCGGCGGGACGAGTTCGCGGCCGGGCAGGGGCTGCCCGCGGCGGTGGCCCACTCGGCCTCTGCCTCCCGCCAGTGGGTCTCGGAGGAGCTGACCCAGTCCGCGGAACTCGTCGCCGAACGCGGTCGCGCCGAGGGCGACGCCTGGCTGGCGGGACTGGGCCGGCGCACGTCGGCCGCCGTGTGGGCGACGGTCGTACTGCTGCTGCTCGGGCAGGCGCTGACCGCGGTCGGGGCCGGCTGGACCGCGGCGCGCACCGCCGGGCTCGCGGCGGCGCTGTTGGTGGCCGGCGCGCTGACGGCGGCGTCGTGGTTCCACCGGACGCGGGGCGGGGCGCTGGCCCCCGTCATCGGCGAGGACAACCGCCTGTCCACGTCCCGTGCCGTGGCGGTGGTCTGGGTGCTGTTCGTCGCCTACGCGGTGCTCGTGCTGGCCGGGCAACTGGCCGTGGCCTCGAGCCACGACCGGCGGGACGCGCTGATCTCGGGTCTCGAACTCGGCCGGGGCGCCGGTGCGGTGACCGTGCTCGCGGTGGTCTGCGGGATCGCGGTCCTGGTGCGGCGGGTGGTGGGCCTGCGGGTGCTGGGACAGCGGCTGCAGAAGGTACGGGCGGACCGGCCGCGCGCGTCCGACCTGCTGACCGACGACGCGGGCCGCGGGACCTTCGCCGACATCCAGTACGTCGTGATCAGCACCGTCGCCCTGGTGTTCGCGGCGGTCCGGCTGGCCCGGCGCCCGGAACAGCTGCCCGACCTGCCGTGGGGGCTCGCCGTGGTGGTCCTGGTGTCGGCCGCGACGTACGTGGCCGGGAAGTACGCGGAGGGCGGCAGGCCGGTGATCCTCTCCGTCGTCCGGGCACGGGAGGCCGGTGACCTGGACGCGCCGATCCGCACCGGCGACGACATCGAGATCCGCGGCGCGGGCTTCGTGCCGCCGGGTGCCCAGCGCGCGGACCGCCTCTCCCGGATGGTCGTGCGCATCGGCGCGGTCAACGTCCACGTCCCCCTGGTCCCGGTGCCGGGCGGCTTCAGCAACCCCACGGACGACCTGCTGACGGTCCCGGTACCGGCGGACGTGGAACCGGGCCGCGTGGACGTCCAGGTGGTCACCGGCGCGGGCGTGGAGACCAACCGGTACGCGATCGACGTGACGGACTGACACCACCCGCCTTCGCCGCGTCCACGGCGGCCGCGACCTGTCGAAACCGACAGCAAGAAACCGGTTGCAGGAGGGTTGAGCGGGGCCTCCGTGTCGTACGTATGGTCTGGTGGGGGGCTCGGCATGCGCGCGGGAGGCGGCTGGCAGTGATGACGCACGGTATGCGGACGGATGTCCACACCTCGTCCCAGGGCGGCGGGGGCTGGCGGGACGACGCCGCCCGGTACGCCCTCCTTCCCCTACGGATCTTTCTCGGTGTCACCTTCGTCTACGCGGGCTTGGACAAGCTCACCGACAGCGCCTTCATGAAGGACGCGGGCGCCGGTTCCGTCGGCGACATGATGCGTGCCGTGCGCGACTCCTCGGCCGTCCCCGCCCTGGTCGACCTGGCCCTGAAGAACCCGCCCGGCTTCGGCTACGCCATCGCCCTCGGTGAACTGGCCGTCGGCATCGGCACTCTGCTCGGACTGCTCACCCGCCTCGCGGCGCTCGGCGGTGCGCTGATCTCGCTCAGCCTGTGGCTGACCGTCAGCTGGGCCTCCGACCCGTACTACTACGGCAACGACCTCGCCTACCTCATGGCCTGGCTTCCTCTCGTCCTCGCGGGCGCCCCGCTCCTGTCGCTGGACGCCGCGCTGCGCTCCCGGCGCCGGCGGCGGACGGGCGGGTACCGGTAGCCCGTCGCCGGCCCGAGTGGCGTCAGCGGCGGGGGAGGCCCGCCCGGGGCTCGTCCGCCGACGACGCCGGGCCGAGCGCTCCACGGCGTCGGTGGACGGTCCGGGCCACGACCCCGACCGCGCCGGCGAGGCAGAGCCCGCCCACGACCACGGGGATCACCACGAACCACGGCGTCTCCCAGAGACCGCCCGCGTCGCCCGCGTAGATGACACCGGCGAGCATCAGGAAGAGCCCGGCCACCAGTCGTCCCGGCTGGAACCTATGACGCAGCACGGGTCACCTCCGCCTGACCGACGCCGACCTGGAGGTCGAGGTCGAGCGTGCCGGCGTCCTTGCCGCCCGGGGTGGGGGACAGGGTGATCTCCTTGTGCTTGCCCGGTGCCACGTCCACGTCCTTCTCGTCGTCGCCGGGCAGCTGTATGTCGCCCACGCCCACCTCGACGTTCAGCCGCACGGTCACGTCCTGCGGCACGACGACCCGTATGCGGCCCATGCCCACGTCGGCCCGGGTGGTCACCGTCTGCCCCTCGGCCACGTCCAGCCGGGACAGGTCGAGGGTGCCGCTGCCGGCCCCGATGTCGTACTGCTCGCGCACGTCCGCCGCCACCGCGGGCTCCCAGGTGGTCCGGACCCACTCGGTGCCGACGTCCTTCGGCACGGCGGCCGAACCGGCGAGCAGCCCCGCCGTGACGACCGCCAGGAAGATCGACCCGGCTCCCGTGCGCCCGAGGAAGGCGCTGACGGCGATACCGAGGCCGAAGACGGCGAGCGCGCACGCCAGGCCGGTCTGCAGACTGGTGCCGAGCGGGTGCTCGTCCCACGTCAGCCGGGTCCCGAGGAAGCCCGCGAGCAGGGCGAGGAGGAACACCCAGCCGCCGATGCCGCGCGGGCCGCGCGTCTGCGCGGACCGGGAGCGCCGGTCACCCGCGGGGACGTGGTCGCGCCGCCCCGGGACCCCGCGACCGATGTTGACGGCCGCCGCGATGTCACGCTCCTCGGAGTCCGGCGGGCCCCACATGTATCCCGTCCCGCCGTCATGGGTGCCGTCCTTGACTATGGGTTCGCGCCACCAGGAGGGCCAGGTGTACATGATCGGGGGCGCCTGCGCCTCCGGCGGGGCGTCGGCGGCGGCCTGCGTGGACAGCGGGTCGGGGTCGGGGGTCCTGCGCTGCCGCGACCAGTACCCGGCGCCCGCGAGGAGCAGGGAGAGGACGACGGCGAAGGTCAGCACGCCGCCGTTGTTCAGCATGGTGAGGAAGACCCCGCAGCCGACCAGGGCGAAGAGCACGGCCGCCAGGGCCTGGCCGTCGACCCGGCCGGTCAGCAGCTTGCGCACCTCGTTCTCCTCCTCGTCCTCGTAGGGGACGAAGAGCCAGGCGAAGCCGTAGAAGATGAGCCCGATGCCGCCGGTCGCGGAGAGCACGGCGAGCGTGATCCGGAATATCACCGGATCCAGGTCGCACTGCCGCCCCAGACCGGCGCACACACCGGCGAGCGCCTTGTGCCGCCGGTCGCGCCGGAACCGGTGCGGCGGCCCGGGGACCTCCGGACCGCCGTCGGCCGCCGCGCCGGCCGTGGCACCCGCAGCCCCCGCAGCCCCCGCCGCACCCGTGGCATCCGTGGCATCCGCGTCGGGCACGGCGTCCCGCGGCCCGGCGCCCCGTGGCGGGCGCGGGCCGGAGCCGGGTCCCGGACCCGTCGCGGCGCGCTCGTGATCTGTCATGAGTCCATGGTGACGGGCGCGGCGCCGTGACGGCAGTCGGTTCGACCCTGGTCCGACCCTGATATCGGCCCTGACCCCGTGCCGGGGGAGTGTTCGAGCCCTTTCCCGCCTTCCGCGCCCCGAAGATCAGGGGTGATTGGGGGAACGACCCTGATGCTCCGGCTCCCGCACCCGTGTGACCATCGGTGTCATGCCGGAAGCCGCAGCAGCACCCGTCGTCGAACCGCGGCCGCCGCGCAAGCTCTACCGCAGCAGCGACGGACGCTGGCTCGGTGGCGTGGCGCGGGGGCTCGCCGGGCATCTCGGGCTGCCCGTCATCTGGGTGCGGTTCGCCTTCGTCGGCCTGTTCATGGCCGATGGCCTGGGCGCGCTGCTGTACGCGGCCTTCTGGTTCTTCGTGCCGCTGGGCGTCGGCGGCGTCGAGGCGCAGAAGCCGCCCTTGCTCGTCACCTCCGAGACCTCGCCGGACGGCCGCCGCAGACTCGTCGCCCGCAAGCCGGACAAGGGGCAGATGGTCGCCCTGCTCCTCATGGTCGTCGTCGCCCTGGTCTTCGTGGGCAATGTCGACCTCGGCGGCGGAGCCAAGGCCTACCTCTGGCCGACCGTGCTCGTCGGCGCCGGCGTCGCCCTCGTCTGGCGCCAGGCGGACAACGCACGCCGGGCCCGCTGGGCCGAGGTGGGACGCCACCGCCGCACCGTCACCCTGCTGCGCTCGGTCGGCGGTGTCCTGCTGGTGACGGCCGGTGTCACCGGCATCTTCGTCCTCCAGGGATCCGCCGCCCACCTCGGCTCCGTCCTCCAGGCGGCCCTCGCCGTCCTGGTCGGCATCACGCTCCTCGCCGGGCCCTACCTGGTGCGCATGACGCAGGACCTCTCCGAGGAGCGGCTGATGCGCATCCGCGCGCAGGAGCGCGCCGAGGTCGCCGCCCACGTCCACGACTCGGTGCTGCACACCCTGACCCTGATCCAGCGCAACGCGGAGAACGCGGGCGAGGTGCGCCGCCTGGCCCGGGCCCAGGAGCGCGACCTGCGCTCCTGGCTCTACAAGCCGGAGGGCAACGGCAAGGACGAGGACGACGAGCCCACCACCCTGGCCGAGGCCGTGAAGCGCAACGCGGCGGAGGTCGAGGACAAGCACGGCGTCCCCCTCGAGGTGGTGGTCGTCGGCGACTGCCCGCTCGACGAGAGGATCAGCGCACAGATGCAGGCCGCGCGCGAGGCGATGGTGAACGCGGCCAAGTACGGTGGCGAGGGCGGCGCCGTACAGGTCTTCGCCGAAGTCGAGGGCAGGACGGTCTTCGTGTCCGTCCGGGACCGCGGCCCCGGCTTCGACCTCGACTCGATACCCGCCGACCGCATGGGCGTCAGAGAATCGATCATCGGCCGCATGGAACGCAACGGCGGCACGGCGCGGCTGCGCGCGGTGCCGGACGGCGGCACGGAGGTCGAACTGGAAATGGAGAGGGCGGAGAAGACGTCATGAGCGACCCGACCGAGGCGAACGGAACGGCGGGAGCGGGCGAGTCGGCGGAGCGCCACGTACGTGTGGTGCTCGTCGACGACCACCGCATGTTCCGCACCGGCGTGCAGGCAGAGATCGGCCAGACCGCCGAGACCGGCGTCGAGGTCGTCGGCGAGGCCGCCGACGTCGACCAGGCCGTCACGGTCATCACCGCGACCCGCCCCGAGGTCGTGCTCCTCGACGTCCACCTCCCCGGCGGCGGCGGGGTCGAGGTACTGCGCCGCTGCGCCCCCCTGATGAGCGACACCGAACGGCCCGTCCGCTTCCTCGCCCTGTCCGTCTCGGACGCGGCGGAGGACGTGATCGGTGTGATCCGCGGCGGTGCCCGGGGTTACGTGACCAAGACCATCACCGGCACGGACCTGGTCAACTCCGTCTTCCGCGTCCAGGAGGGCGACGCCGTCTTCTCCCCGCGCCTGGCCGGCTTCGTCCTCGACGCCTTCGCCTCCACCGACGCCCCGCCGGTCGACGAGGACCTCGACCGTCTCACCCAGCGCGAGCGCGAGGTACTGCGCCTGATCGCCCGCGGCTACGCGTACAAGGAGATCGCCAAGCAGCTCTACATCTCGGTGAAGACGGTCGAGTCCCACGTCTCGGCCGTCCTGCGCAAACTCCAACTGTCCAACCGCCACGAGCTGACGCGGTGGGCTACGGCTCGGCGGCTGGTGTGAGCATGTGGGGCGGTCCGGAAGAGGGGATTCGGCAGTAGGGACTCCGCCCCGACGCGGCCCCGGCAGCATGTGACCATGCAGGCATGGCTTCTGGGCGGATCATCTTCCTCAACGGCACCTCCAGTTCGGGCAAGTCGAGCATCGCTCGGGAGCTTCTGACGATCCTGGACGACGGTGTTTTCTTCCACATGGCGGTCGACGGCTTCAACGCGATGCGGACCAAACGACAGCTCGGGGACGAAGAGCTCGACGCCGCGTTGCGGCGGACCAGGATGGGCTTCCACCGTTCGATCGCGGCCATGGCGGAGGCGGGCAACGACATCGTGGTCGACCATGTGCTCAGTGAGCCGTGGCGGCTGCTCGACTGCCTGACGTTGTTGCCGGCCGAGGACGTACTGTTCGTCGGGGTCCACTGCCCGCTCGACGAGCTCACCCGCCGCGAGCTTGCCCGAGGTGACCGCCCGTCGGGCCTTGCCGCCCACCAGTACGAGCGTGTGCACAGCCACGGCGACTACGACCTGGAATGCGACACGGGCACGGCGAGCCCGCGTGAGTGCGCGCAGCGGATCAAGGAGTTCCTTCCGCACCGCTCCAGCCCCACCGCCTTCACCCGGCTCCGCCTGAGACACGCCGGCTCGCCTCTTCGCTGATCCCAGGCACGAGTGACACCTCGAACCACACCTCCTTGCCGATGCCGCAAGCCCTTCCCTGCGTGCCCCAGTCGTCCGCCAGCGCCACCACCAGCGCGAGGCCCCGGCCCGACTCGTCGTCCGGGCAGGCCGTGGCGGGTTTCGGGAGCGTGGCGTCCGCGTCCGTCACCATGACGCGGAGGCGGTCTTCCGTGAGGATGCAGCGGGCCCAGATTTCGCGGCCGGCCGGGACCTTCGCGTGGCGGTACGCGTTGGTCACCAGTTCGCTCAGGAGGAGTTCCGCCGTGTCCGTCACGTCCTGCGGCAGTTCCCAGGAAGCCGCCTGTTCACGGAAAAGGGCGCGCGCCCGGCCGACGCTGCGTGCGTGACGGGGGAGGCGCCACTCGGTGTCCTTCGGGGCGGTCGTGGGCAGCGGAAGCCGTGGGCTCTGCATGTGCGGTTCATCCCTTGCGCTGACGTTTCGCGGTTGGCGGGATCACCGTCCCGGCTCACGCGTAGCCTCACGAGTAACGGAGTGGGTACAGCGGGTGGTTGTACCCTGCGCGGACCTGCGGGGGTGTGCATGGCGACCGAGGTGAACTCCCAGCCGCCGATCGCGTGGCGGTACTGCGGCAGCCAGATCAAGATGTGGCGTGCGGAGGCCGGTGTCGGTAGAGAGGCGCTGGCCAAAGAGGCTGGGTACGACTACGAGTACGTCAAGTCGATGGAGAACGGTCGGCGTCGACCCACGTTGCGGTTCTTGCAGATCGCGGATCAGGTGTGTGGGGCGGGCGGGAAGCTCGTTGCGGCTCAGGAGTACTTGAAGCCGGAGCCGTTTCCGGCGCGTTCGCAGGAGTTCATGGCTATTGAGGCCGAGGCAATCGCCGTCTCGTGGTACGAGCCGCTGCTCATCCCAGGCCTGTTGCAGACGGAGGACTACGCCCGTGCACTGATCGGCGACAGCTCGCCTCCGCTGGATGATGAAACGGTTGCCGAGCGAGTGGCGGCCAGGCTTCGTAGGGCCGAGGCGCTCCGTCGCAAAGTTGGCGTCATGTATGGGTTCGTGATCTACGAAGCCACGCTACGCACCAACGTTGGCGGTGTTGAGGTGATGCACGAGCAGTTGCGGCACCTCTTGGATGTAGGTGTGCTCCGCAATGTCTCGATCCAGGTTTTGCCGTTCGGTCGCTGTAGCGGCGTTGCGCTGAACGGCAGCATTGTTCTGTTGGAGACACCTGAGCACGAGCACTGTGGGTACATCGAGGCGCCCGAGGTCAGTGTCCTGCACGGCAGCCCTGACAAGGTGAGTGCACTCACTCAGGCTCATGCGATGATCCGCATGCACTGTCTCGGCGTGGAGGAGTCGGCCACGTTCATCAGAAGGGTGATGGAGGAGTGATGGCTGAGGGCCTGATCTGGTTCAAGTCGAGCTACAGCGATAGCCAGGGCGGTGCCTGCCTCGAAGTAGCCCTTGACTGGCGCAAGTCGAGCTACAGCGATAGCCAGGGCGGCAACTGCGTCGAAGTAGCACCGTGCCCCCACACCATCCACGTCCGAGACTCGAAGCTCGGCCCCCAGAGCCCCCGTTTCGCCGTTGCCGGTGGCGCCTGGACGGCCTTCGTCTCGTACGCCCGTACCGGCGCTTGAGCTTCGAGGGGCGAGGCTCGGGATTCGAGCGGCGTTTGTGAGGAATGGGTGGTTGGGGTTCTACCCACCACCCGCCCTCCCGGCGGCAAGCAGCCGCACTGCCAGCCGGGATGACTTTTTGTGATCGGCTTGCGACGCGCCGTCGTCGCCCTCTAGCGTTCGCAGCGACTAAACAACCCCGGTCGGGTGCTGACAACACCCGCCGGGGTCTCACCTCAAGATCTCGACTCTAGGAAAGATCTCGTGGCTTACGAAGACTCTAACGTCGCCCTGCCTGCACACGCAGCACATCCCATGGCCAATCCCGGCTACGGGAAACGCACCGCCCCCGCTGAGCCCGGCGCCGCCTTCCGGCCCGTCGACTTCTCGCACCTGCCCGCCCGCGAGGCCTACATCGCCGCCTACGTGCACCGGCTCCCCGAGGGTGCCGCCATGGACGTCAAGAGCCTCGCCAAGGCTCTCCCGCTCTACGGCCAGCAAGCCGTCCGCAGCGCGCTCAACTTCCTCTCCCGCGCCGGGCATCTGCACCGCGTCCGTGGCCTCGCCGCGACCGGCGACGGCGGCACGCGCTGGGTGTTCCGTACGTTCTGGTCCAGCACGGCACAGGACGGCGCTTGGTGGGCACGCCTCTTGGGCGGTGAAATCACCGTGGAGGCCACGGCATCGGTCGGTGACACCCCCGAGGTCACTCCAGCGAGCGAGCCCACGCCCGCACCCACCACCCCCGAAACGCACCACTCCACCGCCTACGGCACCCTCGCCCGCCTCGGCCGTGTCGAACCCCGTCTCGCCCTGTCCGACGACGACTGCAACGCCCTCGCCGACCTGGTCGTGCCCTGGCTCGAACGAGGGGCGAGCCCCGTATCCCTGATGCAGGCCCTGACCACCGGCCTGCCCGACGCCATCCACGCGCCGCGTGGGTTCGTCGCTCGCCGTCTGCGGGACAAGCTGCCGCCCATGCCTCTGCCTTCCACAGTGCAGGAAGCGCAACTCGACGCCTCTGAACCCCACCTCCTCGGCCGTCTCATGCCGGAGTGCACCGAGTGCGGGGTGCCGGGCCGCCCGGCTGCCTTCGTCGGCGGCCTGTGCCAAGGCTGTCGTACCGTCGTGCCGCGCGGTGATGCCGAGTACGGCGTCGCGAAGGGCGTGTCGCCCAACGTCCCCCGAGCCGTCGTCCTCGCCCGCGAGGGCGCCCTGGCCGCCCGCGACCGTTGCCGTCAGGCCGTCGCGCGCCCCGTGTAGTCCCTGCGGACGGTCTCTGCCGCTGCGTGTGTGAGCCGTTTCCGCGCACGGTCCCCCAGTACCTCCAGTTCACCACGTCTGTTCACACGCCTAATAGGAGTCTCACGCATGGCCATGCGATACCCTCGCATCATGGCAGCCAAGAAGCCCATCTCCGTCACCCTCGACCCTGACCTGCTCGAAGAGCTGCAGCGGATCGTCGACGCGGGCGAGGCGGCGTCGATCTCGGCTGTGATCAACGAGACCCTGCGAAGCCGTGTCGAACGTCAGCGGCGAGCCGAACAGGCGCGGAAATATGTCGAGGAAACCCTGCTGGGCGGTCAGGCACTCACGGACGAGGAACTCGTCGAGGCGCGCGGCATGCTGGCCGCGAGCAAGGCCCGCACCGATGCACGCCGCAAGGGTGCTGCGGCGTGAGTGACGGCATCATCCTGGACCATCACGGTCTCCTGGCCCTCGGGCGTGGGCATCGCATGCTGTCCGGGTTCGTCGTGGCGGCGCATGAGGATCCGCTGTACACGGTGGTGGTACCGGCCCTCAGCCTGGCCGAGGCCACCAGGCGTCGCCCCGGCATTTCGGGTCACCTGGCCCAGCTTTCCGCCGTGGAGGTGGCATCGGTGGACCGGATCGTCGCCGACACCATGGGACACATCGCGACCACGCACTTCCCCGCCCAGGGATGGTCGGTCGTTCACGTGGCTGCCGTGAGTATGGCAACCGGCTGGGAAGTCGCTACCACGGAGCCAGGCGGCTATCGCGGGTTCGGTGTGCCAGTGCTGCCGTTGACCGGGTGAACGGCCAGGGCTTCGCGGCGGACGGCCCTGCCTCGTCTGCAGCAGAAGATGTGCGGAGCCTGATTGAAGACGGGCGTGGCATGCCTCCGTCATAGCACCGCGCTGCCCCCGTGCACGGTAACTCGTCGACGAGGGCGACGCGGACCGGGGCCGAGAGGTTCGGGGCGTGGATCATCTGCGGAGCCGCAGCTCACGCAGTGGCCCCTCAAGGTGATCGGACCACGGCCCACCGAGCGCGGGCCTCAGTTCCGCCAGCAGGTCGGCCACTTCGTCGACGCGCTTGAAATCGTGGCTACTGAGGCCTTGTAGCCATGCGCGCACCTCCGGCTCGATCTCGAAACGATAGAGCTCGCTCATGAGGTTGGCGCACCACGGGTGATGGCCGCATTCCGGAACCTGGCGGTGGCGGGTGTGTCCGGGACCCGTCCCGGGCACCCGCGTATAGAACGGTGCCATGACCACATCGGAATCATTGGCCCGCCGCCGTAGGGCCAGGGCCAGGCTGTCTGCGGCGCGCGGCCCGGCGGGGACCGTCTGCGCCCTGGCCCTCGCCGCCGCGCTGACCGGCTGCGGCTCCGACTCGGGCGGCGACGCGGGGGCGCCCGCGCCAGCCGCTCCCTCGCGTTCGGCCGAGTCGTCGCCCGCCTCGCCAACGCCCACGAAGCCCTCTTCACCGCCGTCGCCGACCGCGGTGAAGCCGATGAAGCCGATGAAGCCGTCAACACCAGCCGAGCTGCGGGCGTGTGCAGACGGAAGCTGCACGGTCGTCGTGACGAAGGGCACCGAGATCCCGCGTGCCGGCAGCCTTGGGGCGGGACCGTTCACGGTGAACGCCGTCGGTGCCGAGGGCGTGGACCTGACCTCGGTCGACGCGAGCGGATTCACCTCCAACCTGTTTGGGCAGCGCCCCGACCAGGGCGGGCCCTCCACCGTCAACGAGCTGTCGATCGCCGTTCTCGTCATCGTGGGAGACACCGCGAAGCTGCGGCTCTTCCCGGCGGAGTAGGGCGGTGGCGTTCCGGCGGCGCCGCCGGGGAACTCCAGCGGCGCCGCCGACACCGTGAGCTGACGTACGACGGGCTGATGGCCTCCGAGGCCAATCGACTCGGTCGCAGCGGACCGCAGCCGGGAAGAGCCGGTGGACACCGTTGCCCGGCTGTTCGAGCAGACCCTTACGGGCAGCGGCTGGTTCGAGCAGTGGGGCTGCGTTCTCGCGGGTGTCCGGCCACGACGCGAGGAGCCCGACGTCCCCGAGGGGCGCACCAGCTCCGAGGGGGTCGATGTCGAATTCCACCAGATCCAGGCGCCGGGGGAGCGTGCGTGCTGCTACGGATACGAATTCTTCGTCACCCGCGATCAGTCCGTGGAGGAGGAGGTACGGCGGCTCGCGGCCTTCATTCTGGCGGACGATCCGCGCAAGACTGCTGAGCTTCGAGAACGGTGAGGACCAGGTGCAGGAACGCGCGAGTTGAGATTGGCCACGTCTGTCTCGTCGAAGCGCATCTGGCAGGTAGCGGTTCGCTGACCTACTGGGGTGCCAGGTCGTTTGAGAACACCGATGACTGGTGTTCTCAAACGACCTGGCTTTCGCGGTGGGCTGGTCACGCATCCTCAGCCGGGCGGGGCGGCGAGCCGGCCAGCGGCGAGGTGTCTTCGTATCGGATCTCGTAGACGCGCTCAGCGAACTTCCAGCCGTCGCTGGTGCGCTGGTAACGGTCATGGTAGATGGCGTAGTTCAGCCCCCCGCTGCCGTCGCGGCCACGCCCGATCTCTGACATATATGCACGGCCGGACGCTGTGTCGCCGTCAAGCTGGATCAGGCCCGGGTGCGTGTTCTGCACGAGGAAGTCCACAAAGTCCGGCACCCGCCTGCCCCAGGCGCGGATCGCCTCCTGGCCGTCGAGCTCAACGGGGATATTGGGCATCCGCAGCGCCCCGTCCGGTGTGAACAGCAAAGCGAGACGGTCGTAGTCGCGCATCATCGCCGCGTCGGTAAACTCACCGCGGATCGCCTCGATCTCGACGCGATCCGCGATGGCCTGAAAGTCACTCATCGTTTTCCTCCTCATGGCCTTGAGCTCGGTGCACGAACGACACCGGGCTGCCATGGGTACGACGACACGGCTCTCCGGAATGTGACACGGCCCCGCTCAGAGCGCACCGCATTGAGGATCCGCCAGCACGAACGAGAACGTGTGAGAACCCGACAGCTTCAATGCGACGGGACAACGTCCTTGACGGCCCTGTTCTCGTACAACTACGGCGTACGGGCATGTAGCACTGTGTAACGCTCGGGGCTGGGTTCACCGGCTCAACGGTTCCTACACTGACGAGGGTGGAAGACCATAAGGCCACCAGGATCGATGCGCGTCCGGCACCCGCCTTGCGGCGGTACGTCGGCTCGTATGTCGGTTTCGACCTGCGCGGGTTCCCGGCGGGGGTGCACTGCGGTCCGCCGGGCCGCGTGCTCACTGCGGTGATCAGCCTGTCCAACCCTTTGGAGGTGGCGGCGGGCGTCGACGACGGGTCACCGGTCACCCGATTCGACAGCGTGGCCGGCGGTCTGATGTGCCGGTCCGTCGCGATCCACCACGACGGACGCCAGCAAGGCGTGCAGGTGTCGCTGACACCGCTCGGGGCCCGGGCCGTCTATGGCATGCCCGCCGCTGCGCTCGCCCACCGGCTGGTCCCACTCGACGAGCTTCTCGGAGCGCTTGGCGTCGAGCTGGTCGAACGGCTCCGAGCGGCGACAACATGGACCGCGCGGTTCGCCGCGCTGGACGAGTTGCTCCTGCAAGCCGTCCAGCGCGGCGGCGGCGACCGCGTGCCCCGGGTGCGCCCCGAGGTGGCCGAGGCATGGCGCCACCTCGTCGCCGCGCGGGGCCGCGTTCAGGTTGAGGCGGTCGCCGCAGAACTGGGCTGGAGCCGTCGGTATCTCACCGAGCGGTTTCGCGGTGAGGTGGGCCTGTCGCCGAAGACCTTCGCTCGAGTTCTGCGCTTCGAGCACGCACACGAACTGGCGACGGCGCACGACCCGCTCCCGTGGGCCGACGTGGCGAGCGTCTCCGGCTACGCCGACCAGGCCCATCTCGTGCGGGACTGGCGCGAGTTCACGGGCCGACCGCCGACGGCCTGGCGTCGCGGCGAAGTCCTCCTCGGGACCGGGTAGTCGCCAACCGGCTGCCCGTCGCGTCGGCTTCCGTTCCCTTTCCTTCAAGACCACCCGATCGTCGTCCTGTGACGATCGTCGGCATGAGACTCGTCAACCACGAACGCAATGCCATCGACCTGCGGACCACGCCCGTGCACCTCGGGCTGGGATCGCGAGCGAAACCCGTCGAGGGTTTCGCCTGGAACCCGGAGGTGCTCCAGGCATACAGCGCCGCCGTCGCAGCGGACGGCGCCGAGGGCCGGATGGTGGCGATCTTCGACGGCGACGGCCTCGGCGACCATTGGGAGCGCCACCCCGCCGGCGACGAACTGGTCATCTGCCTCAGCGGGTCGGTGACGGTCACCCGCGATGTGGACGGGGTGCCCGACCGCGTTGTGCTCGGGCCGGGGGAGGCCACGGTCAACCCGGCCGGGGCATGGCACGCGGTCGACATGACGGGGCCGTCGTCCATCCTGTCCATCACCGCCGGCCTCGGCACCGACCACCGTCCCCGGACCGAGAGCCCGACCGAACACGTCGGCACGCCCGGCCCGCAAGCGCCGTGACGACACGCGTCGCGTGCCTCGGCGACAGCCTCACCCGCGCGCAGCTCAGCGTCGACTACCTGGACCTTCTCGAACGACGCCACCCTCCCGGCGACATGCGGATCGCCCGCTTCGGCGCCAACGGCGACTTCGCCTACAACCTCTCGCGACGCCTCGATGCCGTCGTCGCGGACCCGCCTGATGTGATCACCGTGTTGATCGGGACCAACGACGCCCGAGCGAGCCTCGCCGACTACCCCGTGGAGCGCGCCATGAAGCGCAAACAACTCCCCGAGCGCCCGTCGGCCGGCTGGTTCCAGCAGTGCCTGGGAGCCGTCGTCGAACGGCTGCGAACGGAGACCGACGCGACGATCGGTCTGGTGTCGCTCCCGGTCCTCGGCCAAGAACTCGACGGAGCGGCGGCGCAAGCATCGCTGGCGTACAGCCGGATGATCGCCGAGGTCGCCACCGCCAACGAGGCGACCTACCTCCCGCTCCACGAACGCCAGATCGAGGAGCTACGTCAAGCGGGCCCGCCGCCGATCCCGTACCGGGAGCCGACGCCCGCCGCGGGCGTCGGCGTCCTGGTCCAGCACGCCGTGCTGCGCCGCAGCCTCGACACGATCTCGCGGCGCCGAGGTCTCGTGCTCACAACCGACCACATCCATCAGAACAGCCGTGGCGCCGCCCTTGTCGCCGAGGTCATCGACAATTGTCTGCCGACGCGGAGCGCGTAGCCGGTTCCGGCGTGTTCAGTTTCCCCGGCCCCGATGTTCCCCGAGGCCGCCCTGGCCGCCCTGGCCGCCCGTGACCGTCGCCGTCAAGCCGTCACGCGACCCGCGCAGCCCCCGCGAACGGCATCTCGTCGACCGGGGCGACGCGGACCGGTGCCGACGGGTTGGGGGCGTGGATCATCTGGCCCTTGCCGATGTAGATGCCGACGTGGCTGATGCCGGAGTAGAAGAAGACCAGGTCGCCGGGGCGGAGTTCGGACCGTGGGACGCGTCGGCCCGCGTCGATCTGGGCGTAGGTGGTGCGGGGCAGGGAGACCCCGGCGGCGCGGTAGGCGGCCTGGGTGAGGCCCGAGCAGTCGAAGGCGTTCGGGCCGGTCGCGCCCCAGACGTAGGGGCTGCCGAGCTTCTGGTGGGCGTAGGCGACGGCCGCCGCGGCGCGGGAGTTGGGGGCCTGGGCCGGGGCGGGCAGTGCGCCTCGGGGGCCTGAGGCGCTGCGGGAGGCGCGGGCGGCCGTGCCGTGGCCCACGCCGGCGCGTTCCTCGGCGGTGAGGCCGGACAGCAGGCGGCGGGCTGTCTCCAGTTTGCCGGTGACGGTCTCGCGGTGGCGTTTCAGCTCGGCCCGGCGCGACTTCAGCGAGCTCAGCTCGAGACGGGCGGCGCCGCGCAGTTGTTCGATGTCGCGCAGTTGCTTGCGCACCCGGCCGACGGCGGCCTTCTGCCGGCTGCCCGCCCGTTCGACGAAGGCGGCGCCGTCGAGATACCCGTCGGGGTCGGTGGAGAGCGCGAGTTGCAGCGCCGGGTCGAGGCCGCCGCTGCGGTACTGCGCCGCGGCCACCGAACCCAGCGCCTCCCGCGCGGTGTTCAGCCGGTCCTCCTTGCGCGCCGCCTCGTCCCGCAGCTCCTCCAGGCGCCGTTCGGCGGTGGCCGCCTTCTCCTTCGCGCCGTTGTACTTCTCGGTGGCGACCTCAGCCTCCTGGTAGAGCTTGTCCACCTTGGCCCTGACCTGCGCCGCCGTGGGCTGCGGATCCGCGTGCCCGGTCCCGCCCAGGCCCGTCGCGGTGGCCGCTCCCGCGAGGGTGATCGTGGCCGCCGTACGGGCTCTGCCGCCGCCCGTCGCCCGCTGTCGCGGCTTGCGGTGCGCTCCCACCTGCGATCCACGTCCTTTCGTACGACTCGACTCCGCCCCCGGCGCAGCTCGACTTCGGCTGCCTGGGTGAGGACGCTAGGCGCGTCGGTAACGGCCCGGTGACGGGATGTGCGGAAGTGGCAGTTGCGGATCGGGCGGCGACTGTATGTGAGCGTGAACCCGCCCGGCGGCCGTCGGCTTCACGCAGGGTGATGACCGATGTGACGGATCGGGGGCGGGTGAGGGGCGTGAGCTGTTATGGGGCGTCGGGGCGGGCCGGTGTCCAGGCGCCTCGGGCTCCTCATTAGGCTCCGGCCCCATGGACGTACTCATCCACCTCTTCGTCGGTCTGCACATCGTCGGCATCGCCGCGCTTCTCGGCGGCTTCCTGACCCAGATGAAGGCGATGGGTCAGGGCGCGGCCCGTTTCACCCCCGCGATGCTGCACGGCGCGCTGACGATGCTCGTCACCGGAGCGGTCCTCGTCGGCCTCAACCAGGCGCAGGACACCGCCGTCGACAACGTCAAGATCGGCGTGAAGCTCGCCGTACTGGTCGTGATCCTCGGCCTGGTCTACGTGAAGCGCGACGACGAGAAGGTGGAGAAGCCGCTGTTCGGCCTGGTGGGTCTGCTGACCGTGGCGAACATCTTCATCGCGGTGCTGTGGACCTGACCGTCCCGGCGTCCGTTCCCGCCGACCGCAGCCCGGTCCGGGCCTGGACCACCGCCCCCGCGGCGACCGCCAGCCACCCGGCCACCGCGATCCACAGCAGCGCCCGCCCCGGCGCGTCCAGCCACGGGACGTCGACGACGGCGGCCACGGACAGTGCCGCCGCCGCCGTCATGCCGAGCGGGAAGACGGTCGACCAGCGGCGTACGTCGTAGCGGACCCGCGGCCACACGATCTCGGCGGCGAGGAGGACGACGTACCAGGCGAGGTCGAGGGCGAGCAGGAAGACGGTCAGGTCGTGCAGAACGGCGTGGTCGTCGGCGTTCCACAGGTACATGCCGGTCCCGGCCGCCGCGAGCAGCTTGGCGCCCGCGAGGGCCGAGATGGCGAGCGCGCCTCCCGCCACCCAGTGGTCCCCGGAGCCGCGCGCCACCTGCCGCAGATCGAAGCGGAACAGCGCGATCAGGTAGAGCACGATGCCCAGCCAGAACGGCACCAGGGCGGCGTGCGCCAGCCAGGCCGTCGAGGTGGCGGCGGCCAGCGTGGCGCCGAGCACGGCGAGTCCCTCCGTGGCCACGCAGCCCAGGAACACCGCCCCGGGCATCCTCCGTCCCCAGTGCCGCACCACCAGGACCAGCAGCCACGGCCACAGCAGCGCCGCCAGCGTCAGCAGCACCGCCGCCAGGGGTGACGAGCCGAGCAGCGAGAAGCGGGTGCCGAGCACGGTCGTCGCGGCGACGGCGGTGAGCGCGCCCGGCGTGCCCGCCCGCGTCAGCCACTGCGCGCGCTCGACCAGCAGCAGGTAGACGAAGTTCGTCGCCAGCGTCAGCCAGGCGGCACAGGCCAGGACCAGGGCGATCCGGGACAGGACCTCGCGGCCCGTCAGATGCAGGGCGACCGACACGATGCCGGTCGCCATCACCGCGGCCCCGGCCGCCGGCGGACGCTGCGCCCACCAGGCGCGCAGGGCGTGGGGAGAGGTGGCCGAAGACATGCGCCGATGCTAGGGCCTGCCCGGCGGATCAGGTCGCAGGAAAGACACGGCATCTGATCAGCGCCGGTGAGCGGGGTCCGGTGCGTGCGGCTGCAAGGCGGAGGAGGGAGCCGACGCGATGGGGGTCCCCCCCCGCGAGCGAAGCCGAGCGTGGGGGAGTCGGCGACCGACGGCAACGCCTGGGGGCCCCTCCCACGCCCTTAAGGCAGTGGGGGAGTGCGTGCCGGACCCCGCGTCTGCGGCATGATCCGCCGGGCAGGCCCTGAGACCCACCTGGGTCAGGCCGGGCGCACCACGCTGTAGATCGACGACTCGCCGTCGTAGAAGATCGACTCCTCGCGGACGTACGCGCCCGGCTTCGGCGCGTGGATCATCATGCCGTCGCCGATGTAGAGGCCGACGTGGCTGATGTCGTCGTAGAAGAAGACCAGGTCACCGGGTTGTGCCTGGGAGACGGAGACGGTCGTGCCGGCGTCGACCTGGTCGTAGGTGACGCGCGGCAGGGTCACGCCGGCGGCCTTCCAGGCGGCCTGGGTCAGGCCCGAGCAGTCGTAGGAGCCGGGGCCCGTGGCGCCCCAGACGTACGGCTTGCCGATCTGGGCGCGGGCGAAGGCGATCGCCTTCTCGGCCTTGGTGCCGTTCGAGGTGTCCGGCGTCGACGATCCCGAGGATTCCGACGAACCGGTGCCGCTCTCCTGCTGCTGGGCGGCCTCCTCCTGCCGTTGGCGCTCCGCCTCCTGCTGCGCCTGTTGCTGCTTCGCCAGCTCCGCCGCCTTGCGCGCGGCCTCCGCCTGCTTCTTCTTCTCGATCGCCGCGAGCCGGGCCTTCTCCTCGGCGGTCAGCTCCGACAGCAGCTCCCGCGCGGTGGCGAGCTTCTTCTGGACGGTCGACTTGGCCGTCTTCAGGTCGTTCTGCGAGTCGGTGAGCGTCTCGAGGCTCTCGGTGGCCTCCCGGCGCTTCTGCATCGTCTCGGACTGCTGCGTGACGTAGTCGTCGACGGCGGTCTTCTGGCGGCCGGTGAGCCGGCTCATCAGCTGGTTCTGGTCGAAGTAGTCCTGCGGCGAGTCCGCGAGCAGAAGGGTCGCGGTCTCCGGGACCGCCGCACCCGTGCGGTACTGGGCGGAGGCGAAGGAACCCAGCTCCTCGCGCGCGTCGTTGAGCTTCTGGGTGCGCTTGGCCACGTCGTCGAGGAGCGTGTCGACGCGCCCCCGCTGCTTGGAGGTCTTCTCCTTGGCCGCGTTGTACTTCTCGGTCGCCGACCCCGCCTGGCGGTACAGGTCGTCGACTTTCTTCTCCACCTCTTCGAGGCTCGGCCGGTCGTCCGACGGCGCGGCGTTGGCCGTCTGGGACAGCAGGGCGACGGAGGTGAGGGCCGCCGTGGCGATGGCCGGGGTCCGTATGCCTGCGACGCGTGTACCGGAGGGACGCGACTTGCGGTGCGACGCCAAGGGAGGCGACTCCTTCCAATGCTCCGCCTACCGGGTTAGCTGTCGGGTTCGGGCGGTGTGGCACGGAAGGGTTGCCCTACGGCGGTCCCGTCCTCGTCGAGGGCCGGGCGGCCGATTCACCCCAAGTTCTCGGTTGGGTCCCCGGCTCCGGATGCCATGCGGGCACGCCGGACTCGGCGGAGGCCGCGCGGCCCGGCGAGGTTCGCCGGTGGGGGTCGTGCGGCCTGCCCGCACCGTAGCCAACTCGTGTGGCCGCTGTGAAGGTTGGTGGGTGATATGCCCGATACATTTTCGTGACCTTGGGTGTGACCTCGGGCGGGGGCGTCGCTCGTGTCACTCTTCGTGTCATGACCCGTCGCAGGGCGTGTCCGGCACCGGGATACCGGCGATTTTCCGGGGTGGCGCCGGGTTGTCGGTGGGGCGCCCTAGACTCGGAGAGCGATGAGCAGCCTCTTTGACGACAACTTCCTGGCGAGCCTCCAGACCCCCCGGGGTCGCGAGGAGGAACCCCCGCCGCCACCCGAGGACGATCACGGACCGGAGCCGGTTCCGCACGATCTGTTCGGCGGGAAGTTCGACGCGCCGCCGGACCGGGACACCCACTACCGCGACGGCGCCCCGCGCCCCGCCCTGGACGCCGCGGCGCTTTTGGACGGGCTGAACGAGAACCAGCGGGCCGCCGTCGTCCACTCCGGCTCCCCGCTGCTCATCGTGGCCGGTGCCGGCTCCGGCAAGACCCGCGTGCTCACCCACCGCATCGCCCACCTGCTGGCCGAGCGGAGCGTCCACCCGGGCCAGATCCTCGCGATCACCTTCACCAACAAGGCCGCGGGCGAGATGAAGGAGCGCGTCGAGCAGCTCGTCGGCCCGCGCGCGAACGCGATGTGGGTGATGACCTTCCACAGCGCGTGCGTCCGCATCCTGCGCCGCGAGTCGAAGAGGCTGGGCTTCACGTCGTCGTTCTCGATCTACGACGCGGCCGACTCCAAGCGCCTGATGGCGCTGGTGTGCCGGGATCTCGACCTGGACCCCAAGCGCTTCCCGCCCAAGTCCTTCAGCGCCAAGATCAGCAATCTGAAGAACGAGCTGATCGACGAGGAGGACTTCGCCGCCCAGGCCGCCGACGGGTTCGAGAAGACCGTCGCCCAGGCCTACGCGCTCTACCAGTCGCGGCTGCGCGAGGCCAACGCCCTCGACTTCGACGACCTGATCATGACGACGGTCAACCTGCTCCGCGCCTTCCCGGACGTAGCCGAGCACTACCACCGTCGCTTCCGGCACGTCCTGGTCGACGAGTACCAGGACACCAACCACGCCCAGTACTCCCTGGTCCGCGAGCTGGTCGGCACCTCCGAGCACCCCGTCGACGTGCCGCCCGAGGCCGAGGTCCCGCCCGCCGAGCTGTGCGTGGTGGGCGACGCCGACCAGTCGATCTACGCCTTCCGCGGCGCCACCATCCGCAACATCCTCCAGTTCGAGGAGGACTACCCGGACGCGACGACGATCCTGCTCGAGCAGAACTACCGCTCCACGCAGACGATCCTGACCGCCGCCAACGCGGTCATCGAGCGCAACGAGTCCCGCCGCCCCAAGAACCTGTGGACCAACCAGGGCGCCGGCTCGCAGATCACCGGGTACGTCGCCGACACCGAGCACGACGAGGCCCAGTTCGTCGCCGACGAGATAGACCGCCTCACCGACGCGGGCGAGGCGAAGGCCGGCGATGTCGCCGTCTTCTACCGCACCAACGCCCAGTCCCGTGTCTTCGAAGAGGTCTTCATCCGCGTCGGCCTGCCCTACAAGGTCGTCGGCGGCGTCCGCTTCTACGAACGCAAGGAGGTCCGGGACGTCCTGGCCTACCTGCGCGTGCTGGCCAACCCGGAGGACTCGGTGCCGCTGCGCCGCATCCTCAACGTCCCCAAGCGCGGCATCGGCGACCGCGCCGAGGCGATGATCGACGCCCTCTCCCAGCGCGAGAAGATCAGCTTCCCGCAGGCCCTCAAGCGGGTCGACGAGGCGTACGGCATGGCCGCGCGCTCCGCGAACGCCGTGAAGCGGTTCAACACGCTCATGGAGGACCTCCGTACGATCGTCGAGTCCGGCGCCGGACCGGCGACCGTCCTCGAGGCGATCCTCGAACGCACCGGGTACCTGGCGGAGTTGCAGGCCTCCACCGACCCGCAGGACGAGACCCGCATCGAGAACCTCCAGGAACTCGCGGCCGTCGCCCTGGAGTTCGAGCAGGAGCGGGCCGAGAGCGAGGAGCCCGGGACGCTGGCCGACTTCCTGGAGAAGGTCGCGCTCGTCGCGGACTCCGACCAGATCCCCACAGCGCCTGATGATGCTGCTGACGCAGCGGGGTCGGACGGCGACGGCGTCGTCACCCTGATGACCCTGCACACCGCCAAGGGCCTGGAGTTCCCGGTCGTCTTCCTCACCGGCATGGAGGACGGCGTCTTCCCGCACATGCGCGCCCTCGGCCAGGCCAAGGAGCTGGAGGAGGAGCGTCGCCTCGCGTACGTCGGCATCACGCGCGCCCGGGAGCGGCTGTACCTGACCCGGTCGACGCTGCGCAGCGCCTGGGGCCAGCCCTCCTACAACCCGCCCTCGCGCTTCCTCGAGGAGATCCCGGCCCCCCACCTGGAGTGGAAGCGGACCGGGGCGAACGGGCCCGCGCCCTCCGCGCCGGTCTCGGGCGTGGCGGCCTCGCTGTCCTCGTCCCGTTCCCGCTCGTCGGCGTCGGGCGCCTCCGGCTTCGCCACGCGCCGGTCGGCCTCCGCCGAGCAACCGGCCGTCTCGCTGGCGGTCGGCGACCGCGTCACGCACGACCAGTTCGGACTCGGGACGGTGGTCGGGGTCAAGGGCACCGGGTCGAACGCCGAGGCGACGGTCGACTTCGGGGACACCAAGCCGAAGCGGCTGCTGCTGCGGTACGCGCCGGTGGAGAAGCTCTGAGGCAGCGGTGAGGTGCGGCGCGGTTACGGCGTCACTGCGGGTTGAGTCCGTGGCTGCGCAGCCACGAGAGCGGGTCGATCGCCGAGCCGCCCGAGGGGCGCACCTCGAAGTGCAGGTGCGGACCGGTCGAGTTGCCGGAGTTGCCGGAGAACGCGATGGCGTCCCCGGCCTTCACGGTCGTACCTGAGGGGACCTGATAGCTGGAGAGGTGGCAGTACCACGTCTCCGTGCCGTCCTTCGCGGTCAGGATCAGCATGTTCCCGTACGCGCTGTTGTACTGCGTACGGACCGTCCCGTCGGTCGCGGCCAGCACGGACGTCCCGTACGACACGGGGAAGTCGATGCCGGTGTGCACGGACATCCAGTTGATGCCGGCCTGCCCGTAGTACGCGCTGAGGCCGTGCTGCGCCACCGGGAGTGCGAACTTGGGACGCAGCCGCTCCTTGCGGGCCGCCTCCTCTGCCGCGCGCCTCTTCTCGGCGGCCTGCTGGGCCTTGAGATCGATGCGTTCCTGCGTCCGGCTGGCCCGGTCGGCGAAGTCGTCGGCTCCGGCGGCGAGGCTCGTGAGCTGGGTGTCCAGCTTGTTGTTGGCGGCGGACGGTTTGACCGGCGCGGCCTTCGCGTTGCCCGGGTCCGGTGCGGACGCCGTGGTCTCCGCGCCGTCTTCCCCGGTCAGGCCACCGACGGAGGCGGCGGCGATCCCGGCGACGCTCATCACGCAGGCCGACGGCACGGCGATGGTCAGCAGGGCGGAACGCTTGGCGGGCTGGCGGCGGCGGGAGCGCGCCGCACCGCGCGGGGCGGTGCGTGCGGCCGGGATCCGTGCGCCCGGCGTGGCCTCTTCCTGGTCGTCCAGGAGAGGGGTCACCGTGGGGAGTTCACCGGTGGTGGCCAACTCGCCGTCGTACGCGGTGGGTTCGTCGGCGGCCGACGGGGCCTCCGGCGTGGCGGCGTCGTCCGGAGCGGGGTGCTCGGTGGGTCGGCCCGGGTCCGTCGTGGTGGCGTCCGGGTTCCACTGCGTGGCGTCGTAGGCGCCGGTGTCGACCGGGCCGCCTGCGAACGCGCCGGTGTTGAACGTGCCGGTCGCGAAGGCGTTCGCCTCGAAGGTGCCGGAGTCGAAAGTGCCGGTCTCGAAGACGGCGGTTTCGAAGGCGCCTGTCTCGAAGGTGCCTGTCTCGAAGGTGCCGGTTTCGAAGGTCTGCGTGCCCCAGTTCCACTGCTGGGTCGGATCGGCCGGTTCGCCGGACTGGTCCGGCCCGCTCCAGGCGCCGGTGTCCCACTGTCCGGTGGCCTCGGCACCCGCGGCCTGCGGCGGCACGGCACCGGGCTGCTGGTAGCCGGCCGTCCAGGTCGTCGTGTCGTAGGCGCCGGTGTCGTAGGCGGCGTGGTGCTGGGCCGCGTACGCGTCGTAGTTCAGGGCCTGCCCACTGCCGTTGGACCACTGGGTGGCGTCGTACGAACCGGTGGCCTCGGGGGCGCCCGCGTAGTGCTCGCCCGGCATGCTGCCGAAGAGGGGGTCCGCGTCGAAGGTCGAGGTGGCGGTGGAGCCGGTGGAGAATCCGGTGGCGTCGTAGCCGCCGTACGTGGTGAGGTCGCCGTACTGGGGCTCCCCTGTGCCGTACGACGCGTACTGCGCCGAAGCGGCGTCGGAAGCCGGAGCCGGGGTGGTCATGGTCCCCGACGGGTGACGGTCGTTCACCAACTTCTCTTTCGCCTCGACAACAGGGGCTGCCAGAGCAGTGCGGTGACTGTACCCGGCGGTATACGGGCACGACAATCTTCCTCAGGTTTCGCGCCCGAAGGAAACGGGCAATCGGCCGTGTTTTGGGGGACGGCGGGCACGAGTTTGGCTTTGTGTTCGAGAGTTGTTCGATGCCGAACGGGTTGCGCCGGACTCAGGCGACGGTCAGCCCGCCGGTGTGTTTGCCCGTTTCCGTACCTGTTTCCGCATGTGTTTCCGTGCTTGTTTCCTGCTCGACGGCGTCGAGTGCCTGCCGTATGCCCGTGGCCACGGCGGGGTGCACGGGCAGCGCGAGGTGGCCGATGCCGCTGACCCGTACGTTCTCCACGGTCAGGTCGGGGTGGTCGAGGCAGGCCGTCTCCAGCGGGTCCATCACGCGGTCCAGGTCGCTCCAGAAGCTGACGAACCGCGTGCGGCAGCCGGGCGTCGGCAGGGCCAGCTCCTCCAGCACCGCCGATCCGGGACGCATCTGGCGCACGATCGGGTGCGCGTTCGCCAGCGGGACCACCCGGGTGCCGGTGTGCGGGGTGCCGAGCGTCACGAGCGTCCGGACGCGGAGGTCTCCGTTGAGGCGCTGCACGTAGTACCGCGCGATCAGACCGCCGAGGCTGTGTCCCACGACGTCGACCCGCTCGCTGCCCGTCCGCTCGCAGATCTCCTCGATGTGCCGGCCGAGCAGCTCGGCCGCGGTGCGGATGTCGCAGGTCAGAGGGGAGTAGTTCAGTGACTCGACCTGGTGCCTGCCGTGCTGGGCCAGGCTGCGGCGCAGGAGGAGGAAGACCGAGCGGTTGTCGATGAAGCCGTGCAGCAGGATGACCGGGGGGCTCACGGGGGCCGGGAGCCGGGGAGTGGGAGGGGCGGGCCGCGAGTCCTCGGAGTCCGCCGGCGGGAGGACCGAGACGGGGCGCCGCTCCTGGATGATCCCCGAGGGGTAGAGGAGGAGGTGTCCCGCGAGGATCGCGGCCTCCAGGGCGCTCGCCTTCAGGAGGGTCAGGGAGAGCCCGGTCAGCCGACCCGGAATGCGTGCCAGCTCCGGAAGTCCTGGGATCCCGGGGAGGCCGGGTAGACCGGGGAGGCCGGGCAGGAATCGCTGAAAGAGCGGAAGAAGGGGCAGTGCTGCCGTGGTGACCTTCATGGGCCGACCTCCTGTCGGCACGACCAGGGACGCCTCTGTCCCCCGTGTGCCCTCGTGGAGTGCCGTGACACCAGTTATCGGTGGTGTTTGCGAGGTTTATCCCTACCCGCGTGTCGGCGTGCCGTATCAGAGCCCTGGGGGCCTTGTGGGCCCGGTGGTGTCGGTGAAACGGCGACGAGGCCCGCTGCTGCCCTGTCCTGCCCTCGCTGCGGCTCTCCGTGCGCGTATGGCCGCCGCGCCCTGGAGCGGTGCGCGGCGAACATGTCCCACCGTGTGATTTCCCCCTCTGTATCCGCCGCGAAACTGCCGGTTGCGGGATGCTGGCGATAACGTTCGTTCACTTCTCCGGACGCTGTGGTGCGGGGGTTCCGCGCCGCGAGGATGCGTACTTTGCGCACTTCGTGCGGGATGTGCGGCTTCGAGTGCCGTGCCCCCTGTGTACGGCGTCGGTGAAGTGTGCGGTACTTGTCGGTACGGATGGATGTAGTCGCTTCATGGAGGCAGTGATGGGTGTGGCAGCCGGTCCGATCCGCGTGGTGGTGGCCAAGCCGGGGCTCGACGGCCACGATCGCGGGGCCAAGGTGATCGCGCGGGCCCTGCGCGACGCCGGTATGGAGGTCATCTACACCGGGCTTCACCAGACTCCCGAGCAGATCGTGGACACCGCGATCCAGGAGGACGCCGACGCGATCGGGCTGTCCATCCTCTCCGGTGCGCACAACACGCTCTTCGCCGCCGTGATCGAGTTGCTCCGGGAGCGGGACGCGGCGGACATCCTGGTCTTCGGCGGCGGGATCATCCCCGAGGCGGACATCGCCCCGCTGAAGGAGAAGGGCGTCGCGGAGATCTTCACTCCCGGGGCGACCACGGCGTCGATCGTGAACTGGGTCCGGGCGAACGTACGGGAGCACGCGGAGGCGTGATCGCCGTCCGCTCCGCCGGTGTGGGCGCGGGGGCGTGCGCGCGGGACCACCCCGTGTCGACGCCGCGCCCTGCCTACCCCGCCCGGAGTTCCTCGGCCATCGCCGCCCGCAGACGCAACGTCGTGACGAGCCGCTGGAACGCCTCCGCCCAGTACCCCCCGGCTCCCGGCGACGCGTCCTCCGACTCGTCCGGTATCGCCAGCAGGCCGTCGAGACGGCCCGCCTCCGAGGGGTCGAGGCAGCGTTCGGCCAGGCCCATGACGCCGCTGAAGCTCCACGGGTAGCTCCCGGCGTCCCGGGCGATGTCGAGCGCGTCGACCACCGCCCGGCCCAGCGGCGTGGCCCACGGCACCCCGCACATGCCGAGCAGCTGGAACGCCTCGGACAGTCCGTGCGTCGCGATGAAACCGGCGACCCACTCGGCGCGTTCGCCCGCGCCCAGGGTGCCGAGCAGTTTGGCCCGCTCGGCCAGGGACACCGCGCCCGGACCGCCTGCCTCGGGCGCCGTGGGCGCTCCCAGCAGCGCCCTCGCCCACGCGCCGTCCCGCTGCCGTACCGCCGCGCGGCACCACGCCGCGTGCAGCTCGCTCTGCCAGCCGTCCGACACCGGAAGGGCGACGATCTCCTCGGCCGAACGTCCTGCGAGCCGGGCCGGCCAGGTGGCGAGCGGGGCCGCCTCCACCAACTGGCCGAACCACCACGACCGTTCCCCCCGGCCCGCGGGCGGCTTGGCCACCACGCCGTCCCGCTCCATGCCCGCGTCGCACTCGTGGGGCGCCTCGACGACTATCGCCGCCGGATCGAGGGTCCGGTCCAGGGACACGGACGTCGCCGCCCGCGCCGCCATCCGCGCGGCCAGCGCCGATTCCGGCAGCGCCGACAGCAACTCCGCGGCCGTCGCCCGTACGTTGCGGCTTCGGTCGGCCAACGCCTGCTCCAGGAACGGCTCGTCCGCCGGTGCCAGTCCCGTCCGCAGCGAGTCGAGGAACATCAGCCGGTCCTCGGCCCGCTCCGTCGACCAGGTCGAGTCCAGCAACTCGCGCGCGCCGGCGGGATCCCGGGCGCGCAGGGACGCGAGGAGAGCGACCCGCTCGGCGAACAGGCCCTCGTCCCAGAGCCGTCTTACCCGCTCCGTGGCGTCGGTGCCGGGCAGCGCCTGCCCTCCGCCCGGCGTCGCGCGCAGGGCGAACCGCCAGTCCGGATTCAGCCGGGCCAGCCACAGGGCACGGGGCCCCGCGAACGTCAGCGCCGCCGGTCGCAGGTCCGTGCGTCCCCGCGCCGCGTCCAGCAGCGCCGGAAGCGCCTGGGGCGGGGCCGCGAAACCCCGGGCGTTCGCCGTCGCCAGCCACTGGGGCAACAGCTCCATCAGATCGGGCGCGCTGCCTCTGCGCCCGCCGCCCGCCGCGCCGGGGCGGTCGGTCAGCAGCATCGTGAGCCGGCGGGCTGCCGCGTCCGGCAGCGGTGGGCGCGAATCCTCGGGCGCGGGGTCGGGGCGCCGGGCCGCGCGGGCGGGCCGCAGCCCGGCACGGCGGCGGACGGTCTCGGCGGCCGCCGCGTCCAGCAGCGCGGCCGCCGCCCCGGGCCCCGCCTCGCCGCCCGGCGGGGTGCGCCGGTCCGTACCCAGCAACGCCGCGGTGACCAGTTCCTCCCAGACACCCGCGCCGGAGACTGGTGCCGCCGGTGCGGGTGCGGGTGCGGACGCCGCAGGGGCGGCATCGCCCGGTACGGAGCCCGCGTCCGGCAGGGAATCGGCAGCCGGCGCGGCAGCGGGTTCGGGGGTCGAGGCAGCCGTGGCCCGGACGGCGGCCTTGGGGTCGACGGTGGGCGCCGGTGCGGTGGACAAGTGGGGATCGGTGGTGGTCACGGTCCGGGACGTGGCCGCGGGCCCGGCGTCAGCCCCGGGGGCGGCGTCTGCTCCGGGCACCCTGGTGGCCGAGGGCTCGACGGCCGACGTGGTGGGCGTGGGCTCGACGGCCGACGTGGTGGGCGTGGGCTCGACGGCCGGCGTAGAGGCCGTGGGTTCGGTGGCCGACCCTGCCGCGGTGGACGGCGTCGGTGCGGACGTTTCCGTGGGGGCGGGCGTGCTGGTCAAGTGTTTCCCCTCTGGTTCCATGGCCCGGGACGGGTCAGCACAGCGGCACCGCGGGACCCGGGCCGGTCGGCCAGGCCGTCAGCGGTGTGAAGCCCCGGTGGCCGCACTCGCCGAAGACCGTGACGGGCGCACCGCCCGACAGGGCGACCAGGCGCCACAGGCCCGGATGGTTTCCGGCGGACCGGGCGAGCGGCAGTGCCGTGTCCCCGTCGGCGTCCGCCAGTTGCCAGGACCCGCCGTCCGGCACCGGGACCACCCCTCCCAAGGTCACCGGCACGGAGTCCAGCCACGGGTCGTCGCGCAGGGCGTCTCCGTAACGGACGGCCGCCTGTGAGGTGGTCACTCCCCTCGGGCGTGTCCGCGTGGGCTCGGGAGGCGTGAACCGCCGCCCCAGGGCCGCCCGTCGCTGACCCGCGCCCGGATACGCCGAGAGCTCCGCCTCCAGGGCCAGGCCCACCGGCAGCGCCTGCTCCGGGGCACGGCCGGCGGCGCCGTAGGAGAGGAGAAGTGCGGTGCGGTCCGTCTCCGCGCCGTGCAACCAGATGCGACGGGTCGTCAGCCGTGCGTCGGAGGTGTCGTACTGGGCGAGGACGAGCCAGCGGTCCCGCACGGGCGGTCCGTCCGCGGCCGCCGGCAGACCGACGCGCGAACGAACCGTCGCCGCCAGACCGTCGGGCAGCCCCTCGCGGCGCGACCAGCCCTGGTCGAGCAGGTGGAGGAGGGCGCACTCCTCGAGCAGCCGCACCGGCCAGCCGGGACCCGACGACGGTATGGACCCCAGCTCCCGCACCCGCGAGGCCAGCCCCGGTGCCTGGGCGTCGACCATGCGGGCCGCGGTCTCCTCCCACAGCCCGTGTCCCGCCTGTTCCGCGCCGGCCAGACCGCCGCGCAGGAGGTCCGCCAGCCGTTGCTCCAGCTCCGTCGCTCCCGCCGTGATCCGCTCGGCCCGCCGCGCCGCCCGGCGCCGCGCCGCCTCGGGGTCACCGGAGCCGGCCGAGGGAGCGGGCGAGCCCTCCGTCCCCTCCGTCCCGTCCGCTACAGCTCGTACGCCCTGTCCGCGCCCGCGCCGTCCGGCGATCCACCGCTGCGCCCACTCCGGCGCCTCCGCGCCCGGCACCGCAGCGGCTCCGCCCGCCCAGAGCAGCAGCAGCCCCAGCGCGTGCTTGCACGGGAACTTGAGGCTCGGGCACCCGCAGGCGTACGCGGGCCCGGACGCGTCCGCGACGTCGACGACCGTCCGATACGGCTCGCTGCCGCTGCCCTTGCACAGTCCCCACACCGCCCCCTCGTCGGAACTCCCCACCTCGGACCACGGCCCCGCCGCGCCGAGCCTGCTGCCCGCCCTGCGTGACGCGGCGTCAGGCGCCAGTGCCAGCACCTGATCCGTGGTCCAGCGCACCCCCTGCTGAGTCATGACATCGAAGGTAGATCCCCCCACTGACAATGGCCCGAGCGAGAGCATTTCCGCAGGTCAGAGCGATTGTCAGTGGCGTGGTGCACCGTGGATGACAGATCGAACCGGCCGAGCTGGAGGGGGAATCAGCCATGCCCGCATTCGTGGAACAGACATCGGGGAACTCGGCGTCGGTGGAGCCGCAGTCCGTCGATTCGGGCGCGATCGGATCCGCGTCCGACGTCATGTCCGCGGCCGGGGCGTTGCGGCCGCACGCCGAGCACGCGTTCGCGGCCGAACTCGCCGCACTGGCCGCGCAGGACGACCGTCCGCGTCCGGCCCGATGGAAGCTGTCGCCCTGGGCCGTCGCCACCTACCTGCTCGGCGGCACCCTGCCCGACGGCACGGTGATCACCCCGAAGTACGTGGGCCCGCGCCGCATCGTCGAGGTCGCGGTCACCACGCTCGCCACCGACCGCGCCCTGCTCCTGCTCGGCGTGCCCGGCACCGCGAAGACCTGGGTGTCCGAACACCTCGCCGCGGCCGTCAGCGGCGACTCGACGCTGCTGGTGCAGGGCACGGCCGGCACCCCCGAGGAGGCGATCCGCTACGGCTGGAACTACGCGCGGCTCCTCGCCCACGGCCCCAGCCGGGACGCCCTCGTGCCCAGTCCGGTCATGCGGGCCATGGCGGAGGGCATGACCGCCCGCGTGGAGGAGCTGACCCGTATCCCGGCCGACGTGCAGGACACCCTGATCACGATCCTGTCGGAGAAGACCCTGCCGATACCGGAGCTGGGCCAGGAGGTGCAGGCGGTCCGCGGCTTCAACCTGATCGCCACCGCCAACGACCGCGACCGCGGGGTCAACGACCTGTCCAGCGCCCTGCGCCGCCGCTTCAACACCGTGGTGCTGCCGCTGCCGGAGAGCGCCGAGGCCGAGGTCGACATCGTCACGCGCCGCGTCGACCAGATCGGCCGCTCCCTCGACCTGCCGGCCGCTCCCGACGGCAGTGACGAGATCCGCCGTGTCGTCACCGTCTTCCGCGAGCTGCGCGACGGGCTGACGAGCGACGGGCGTACGAAGGTGAAGTCGCCCAGCGGCACGCTGTCCACGGCCGAGGCGATCTCCGTCGTCACCGGAGGCCTCGCGCTGTCCGCCCACTTCGGCGACGGGGTGCTGCGACCCGGGGACATCGCCGCGGGCATCCTCGGCGCCGTCGTCCGCGACCCGGCCACCGACCGCGTCGTCTGGCAGGAGTACCTCGAGACGGTCGTGCGCGAGCGCGACGGCTGGAAGGACTTCTACCGGGCCTGCCGGGAGGTGACCGAGTGAACGGCACGGGGACGCGGACGCGACGTGGGGCCGGGGCAGCCGTGACCGGCACGACGGGCGACGACGAGGACTCGGCATGGACCCGTAGGCGAGGGGGACCGCGTGACGGGCACTGACACGGCCGGCAGCGACCGCCCCGGCGGGCCGGACGGCACCGGGGATCTCGGGGACCGGACGCTGCTGCTGGGCGTACGGCACCATGGGCCGGGGTCGGCCCGGGCGGTGCGGGCCGCGCTGGAGGCGGCCCGGCCGGGGGTCGTGCTGATCGAAGGGCCGCCGGAGGCCGACGCCCTGATCCCGCTGGCCGCCCACGAGGACATGCGGCCGCCGGTCGCGCTCCTTGCCCACGCCGTGGACGAACCCGGCCGCTCGGTGTTCTGGCCGCTGGCCGAGTTCTCCCCGGAGTGGGTGGCCGTCCGCTGGGCGCTGGAACACGGCGTCCCGGCCCGCTTCATCGACCTCCCGGCCACGCACACGCTGGCGTGGCGGGCGGCGGACGACCGGGCCGCGCGGGAGGGCACGGAGCCGGGGGAGTCCGAGCCCGCGCCGGGCCCGGCCGACGATCCCGGTGCACGGGGGCGCTCGCCCGGCGCGGCCGGCGCGGCCTTCCAGGACGTCCGGGGCGATCCGCTCGCCGCCCTCGCCGAGGCCGCCGGCCACGACGACCCCGAGCGCTGGTGGGAGGACGTCGTCGAGCACCGGGGCGCGGGAGACGGGGACGCGCTCGCTCCGTTCACCGCACTGGAGGAGGCGATGGGGGCGCTGCGGGAGACGGAGGAGGACGGCGGACAGGACCGGGACCTCGTGCGGGAGGCGTACATGCGACTCCAGGTCCGGGCGGCGCGGCGGGAGTTCACCCGGCAGGAGGTCGCCGTGGTCTGCGGGGCGTGGCACGTGCCCGCGCTGCGGCGCAAGGTCGCCGTCGCCGCCGACCGTGCCCGGTTGAAGGGGCTGCCCAGGACCAAGGTGGACATGACCTGGGTGCCCTGGACCCATCGCAGGCTGTCCCGGGCCGGGGGGTACGGGGCGGGCATCGAGTCGCCCGGTTGGTACGGGCATCTGTTCGCCGCGGTCGACCGGCCCGTCGAGCGCTGGCTGACCAGGGTGGCCGGGCTGCTGCGGGAGGAGGACCGGATCGTCTCCCCGGCGCACGTCATCGAGGCGGTGCGGCTGGCCGGGACGCTCGCGGTGATGCGCGGACGCCCGCTGCCCGGGCTGAGCGAGACGACGGACGCCGTGCGGGCGGTGATGTGCGACGGCTCCGACGTGCCGCTCGCGCTGGTCCACGACCGCCTGGTGGTGGGGGACGTGCTGGGGGAGGTCCCCGCGGGGGCGCCCGCGGTGCCGTTGCAGCGGGACCTGACCCGGATCCAGCGGCGGCTGCGGCTCAAGCCAGAGGCGTCGCAGCGGGAGCTGGAACTCGACCTGCGCAAGGAGACCGACGCGGGGCGCAGCAGACTGCTGCACCGGCTGCGGCTGCTCGGCGTCGACTGGGGCGCGCCCGCCGCCTCGCGCAGCACGGGCACCTTCCGGGAGACATGGCGGCTGCGGTGGGAGCCGGAGCTGTCGGTGCGGGTCGCCGAGGCCGGGGTGTGGGGCACCACCGTGCTGTCCGCCGCGACCGCCAGGGCCGAGGCGGACGCCGTCACCGTGCCGGGCCTCGCCGAAGTCACCGCGCTCGCCGAACGCTGCCTGCTGGCCGAACTGCCGGACGCGCTCGCGCCGGTGATGCGGATACTCGCCGACCGGGCGGCGCTCGACACGGACGTCGGCCACCTCGCCCAGGCCCTGCCCGCCCTCGTCCGTTCGCTGCGCTACGGCGATGTGCGCGGCACGGACACCGGCGCCCTGGCCGAGGTCGCCGCCGGTCTCGCCGAGCGCGTCTTCGTCGGCCTGCCCGCGGCCTGCGTCGCACTGGACGCCGACGCGGCCGAGGAGATGCGCCGCCACGTGGACGCCGTGCACGGCGCGGTGGGCCTGCTCGGCGACGCCCCCGCGCCGGGCCACCGCGACCTGCGGACCCGCTGGCGGGCCGTGCTGCGGACGCTCTCCGCGCGGGACACCGTGCCCGGCGTCGTCCGCGGGCGCGCCGTACGGCTCCTGCTGGACGACGGCGAGCTGGCACCGGACGAGGCGGCGCGGCTCATGGGCCTGGTGCTGTCCCCGGGGACCGCGCCGGCGGACGCGGCGGCCTGGATCGAGGGCTTCGTCGGCGGCGGCTCGGGCGGCGGCATGCTCCTCCTGCACGACGAGCGGCTGCTCGCCCTGGTCGACGCCTGGCTGACCGGCGTGGCCGCGGAGGCGTTCACCGACGTACTGCCGCTGTTGCGCCGTACCTTCTCGGCCTACGAGCCGGGAGTGCGCCGCAGCCTGGGCGAGCTGGTCCGGCGCGGACCGCGGGCGCGGGGGAGTGTGACGACGGCCGGTGCCGGCATACCGGGCTTCGCGGACGGCCTCGACACCGGGCGGGCCGACGCGGTACTGCCCGTGGTCCGGCTGCTGCTGGGCCGCGACGCGAGGCAGGGGCCGGACGACAACGACCGTGTGGGGGTGGACGCATGACGACCGATCCGGTGGAGGCCGGGGCGGCACAGGAGCGGCTGCGGCGGTGGCGCCTCGTGCTCGGCGGGGACCCGGCCGACGGCACCGGCCGCGCGCTCTCGGGACGGGACGCGGCGATGGACGGCGCGCTCACCGCGCTCTACGGGAAGGGGGACGCACCACGGGCGGGGCGGGACCGTTCTGCGGGGCTCGGGGCCTCCGCACCGGCCGTGGCGCGCTGGCTGGGGGACATAAGGACCTACTTTCCCTCCTCCGTCGTGCAGGTCATGCAGCGGGACGCGATCGACCGGCTCGGGCTCGCCACGCTCCTGCTGGAGCCGGAGATGCTCGAGGCCGTGGAGGCCGACGTGCACCTCGTCGGCACCCTGCTGTCCCTGAACAAGGCGATGCCGGAGACGACGAAGGAGACGGCGCGGGCCGTCGTGCGCAAGGTCGTCGAAGACCTGGAGAAGCGGCTCGCCACCCGCACCCGGGCCACCCTGACCGGCGCGCTGGACCGCAGCGCGGGCGTCAGCCGGCCCCGCCACCACGACATCGACTGGAACCGCACGATCGCGGCCAACCTCAAGCACTACCTGCCCGAGCGGCGGACGGTCGTGCCGGAGCGGCTCGTCGGATACGGGCGGGCGTCCCGCTCGGTGAAGAAGGAGGTCGTCCTCTGCGTCGACCAGTCCGGTTCGATGGCGTCGTCCGTCGTGTACGCGTCCGTGTTCGGCGCGGTGCTGGCGTCGATGCGCTCGATCGACACCCGGCTCGTCGTCTTCGACACGGCGGTCGCCGATCTCACCGACCAGCTCGACGACCCGGTCGACGTGCTCTTCGGCACGCAACTCGGCGGCGGCACGGACATCAACCGCGCGTTGGCGTACTGCCAGTCGCGGATCACCCGGCCCGCGGAGACGGTGGTCGTGCTGATCAGCGACCTGTTCGAGGGCGGCATACGGAACGAGATGCTCAAACGGGTCGCGGCGATGCAGGCGGCCGGGACGCGGTTCGTGACACTGCTGGCCCTGTCCGACGAGGGGACGCCCGCCTACGACCGCGACCATGCGGCGGCGCTCGCCGCACTGGGCGCACCGGCCTTCGCCTGCACCCCCGATCTCTTCCCGGAGGTGATGGCGGCGGCGATCGAGGGGCGGCCCCTGCCGATACCGGATGCCGGGTGACGATTTGTCGATCCAAGGTAGCCCGATTCCCACGGGCAAAACGGATATGACTGCCCATCGGCAGGACGGGGCTTGCGCAACCTCCGGACTCCCGTGCGAGTATCGCGCGGCGTGTCGATGCCCTGTTCGACGCGCGGCCCGTTCCGCCGCACGGGAGGAACCTCCCCCTCTTGCTCTGGTCAGCAGTCCTGCCCGGTGCCGCTCTGCGCGCGATGCGCACGGCGGCCCGGCGGCGTGCGCTGCACGTGGCGCTGCTGGTGGGCGGGTTGTTCGTACTGGGGGTGCTCTGCGGAGAGCGGGCGCAGGCGGCCGACGAAGCGCCGTCCCTCAAGGACACGGTCGGCCAGGTCCTCGACGTCCCCGCGGAAGGCCCCCGGGAAGCACGGGGGGTACGGGAAGCACGGGAAGCGCCCGTCACGCGTGGTTCCGGACCCGGGCACGACGCCGAGAAGGGCCTCCGCCCCCTGACCGGGAACGTCGTCCGGTCCGTGGAGGACCGGGTCGTGCGGCCGGTCGGTGACGTGATGGAGACGGTGACCGAGGAACTCGGGGCCGTCGCGCGGGCGGAGGTGCCGCCGCTGGAGGCGTTGCCGGTGCTGCCGGACCTGTCCGGGTCGGTCGGCCTCGACCTCGACCTCCCCGGCCGATCGCAGCCTGCCGACCAGGATCCGCGGCCGGCACCCACGAGCCCGAGTACGAGCCCGAGTCGGAGTACGGCACCGGACACCACCCCCGACGCCGCTGACGCGTCCGACGCCACCGGTCCGCGTGACTCCGACGGAGCGGGAGACGCGGCACACGACACGTACGGGCCGGTGCCCGGCGGCCACGGCGGGGCGTCCGTCGCGGAGCACGTCGACAGCCACCGGGCCGTGCCCGCCCCCACCGAGTACGCCCCCGCCCACCGGGCACCCGGCGGCGATCCCGACGGCACGCTCGGCACCACGTCCGGCGCCGACCAGGGGACGCCGCGGCAGGGTGACGCCCACGCGGTCACCCCGCACCACCGGATCGCGTTCCGGCTCGTGCGCGGCGCCCTTGAGCCCGCCGACACGGTCGAGACGTGGGACCGGTACCGGGACATTCCCGTCTCTCCCGCCTAGGGCGCCGGAGCACGGAGCACGGAGCACGGAGCACGGGAGCACTGGAGGGCGGGAGCAGGGGCACCTCCGCCGGTCGGTCGCGCGATGACCGGCGTCGAGGACATCGCCGGGTGTCACCCGGACTGCGCCCCGTCCAGCCTCCGACCGCCCCCGCCTCCGCGCCCGCCCCGCCCCGGTCCGCCCTCGCCCACAGCGGTCCGGCGCATCTCCGGCGCATCTCCGGCGTCACCACCCGCAGTGGGCGCAGACTCCGCGGGGCGGCAGGCCCCGGACGGCCGAAAGCCGTCGGCCTCCGTCCGGCCGAAACCCCGCGGTCCGGGCCGCGTGGTCCCCATTGGGGTGGGGATCAGGCGGCTCGCTGCCCGGAGGACCGCACCTGTGCGGTCCTCCGGGCAGCCCGACGGGCCTCACCGGGTCAACCCCAGCCCGGTGAGGCCCTGCCTTCCGTCGGCCCTCCCGCACGCCCCCCGGCCCCTCACTCCCGGCACCGCGTGCCAGTGAGCGCGGCATCATGTGACAGGCATCACCGCTCAGGTGTGACCCACGATTTAGAGACCCTCCGCATGCGGCGATAACCTGCGAGACGGACATGCCGCGCGCTCGGTCACCGTGTGCGCTCCCCTTGTGACACAGCGGACGTCACGTTGCCCTCGCGGCACGCCCACGCATCCAACGAACCGCGAGATCACTGATAGGGACGGAAGCGCGTGGACCTGTTCGAGTACCAGGCGAGGGACCTCTTCGCCAAGCACGATGTACCGGTGCTGGCCGGTGAAGTCATCGACACGCCTGAGGCGGCGCGCGCGATCACCGAGGGTCTGGGCGGCAAGAGCGTCGTCAAGGCCCAGGTGAAGGTCGGTGGCCGCGGCAAGGCCGGTGGCGTGAAGCTGGCCGCCTCCGCGGACGAGGCCGTCGCCCGGGCGACGGACATCCTCGGCATGGACATCAAGGGCCACACGGTCCACAAGGTGATGATCGCCGAGACCGCCCCGGAGATCGTCGAGGAGTACTACGTCTCCTTCCTCCTCGACCGTGCCAACCGCACGTTCCTCTCCATCGCCTCCGTCGAGGGCGGCGTGGAGATCGAGGAGGTGGCGGCCACCCGTCCGGAGGCCGTCGCCAAGACGCCGATCGACGCGATCGACGGCGTGACGCCCGAGAAGGCGCGCGAGATCGTCGAGGCCGCGAAGTTCCCGGCCGAGGTCGCCGGCAAGGTCGCCGACATCCTGGTCACGCTGTGGGACACCTTCATCAAGGAGGACGCCCTCCTGGTCGAGGTCAACCCGCTGGCCAAGGTCGTCTCCGGCGACGTCATCGCCCTCGACGGCAAGGTGTCGCTGGACGACAACGCCGAGTTCCGTCACCCCGACTTCGAGGAACTCCACGACAAGGCCGCCGCCAACCCGCTCGAGGCGGCCGCCAAGGAGAAGAACCTCAACTACGTCAAGCTCGACGGCGAGGTCGGCATCATCGGCAACGGCGCGGGTCTCGTCATGAGCACCCTGGACGTCGTCGCGTACGCCGGTGAGGCGCACGGCAACGTGAAGCCCGCCAACTTCCTGGACATCGGTGGCGGCGCCTCCGCCCAGGTCATGGCGAACGGCCTGGAGATCATCCTCGGCGACCCGGACGTCCGCTCCGTGTTCGTCAACGTCTTCGGCGGCATCACCGCCTGCGACGAGGTCGCCAACGGCATCGTCCAGGCGCTGAAGCTCCTGGAGGACCGCGGCGAGAAGGTCGAGAAGCCGCTCGTCGTCCGTCTCGACGGCAACAACGCCGAGCTGGGCCGCAAGATCCTCACCGACGCCAACCACCCGCTGGTCCAGCGCGTCGACACCATGGACGGCGCGGCCGACAAGGCCGCCGAGCTGGCTCACGCCGCCGCCAAGTAAGCACTCAGGACGAGGACACCAACACACCATGGCTATCTGGCTCAACAAGGACAGCAAGGTCATCGTCCAGGGCATGACCGGTGCCACCGGCATGAAGCACACCAAGCTCATGCTCGGTGACGGCACCGAGGTCGTGGGCGGCGTGAACCCGCGCAAGGCGGGCACCTCCGTGGACTTCGACGGCAACGAGGTACCGGTCTTCGGCACCGTCAAGGAGGCCATCGAGAAGACCGGCGCCAACGTCTCCGTCATCTTCGTGCCGGAGAAGTTCACCAAGGACGCCGTCGTCGAGGCCATCGACGCCGAGATCCCGCTGGCCGTCGTCATCACCGAGGGCATCGCCGTGCACGACTCGGCGTCCTTCTGGTCGTACGCCGGCAAGAAGGGCAACAAGACCCGGATCATCGGCCCGAACTGCCCCGGCATCATCACCCCGGGCCAGTCCAACGTCGGCATCATCCCGGGCGACATCACGAAGCCGGGCCGTATCGGCCTGGTCTCGAAGTCCGGCACGCTGACGTACCAGATGATGTACGAGCTGCGTGACATCGGCTTCTCGACCGCCGTCGGCATCGGTGGCGACCCGATCATCGGCACCACGCACATCGACGCGCTCGCCGCGTTCGAGGCCGACCCCGAGACCGACCTGATCGTGATGATCGGCGAGATCGGCGGCGACGCCGAGGAGCGGGCCGCGGACTTCATCGCGAAGAACGTGAGCAAGCCGGTCGTCGGCTACGTCGCGGGCTTCACCGCGCCCGAGGGCAAGACCATGGGCCACGCCGGCGCCATCGTCTCCGGTTCGTCCGGCACCGCCCAGGCGAAGAAGGAGGCCCTGGAGGCCGCCGGCGTCAAGGTCGGCAAGACGCCGACCGAGACGGCGAAGCTCGCCCGCGCCATCCTGGCCGGCTGACACGGCACCGAGCACACCGAGTGGCCCGTCCCCTGTTCGCAGGGGACGGGCCACTCGGCGTTCCGGGCGTCGTGCGAGTTCCGGACCCGGCCTCGTCGTGCGCGTGTCATTCGAGTCCGGGCGTCAGCCGTTCCGGACCTGCCTGCAACTGGTCCCGCAGCTTCTGCCGCAGTTCCAGTTCCTCGTCCGACAGCGAACCGGGCGCCACCCGGGGCGGCACCCCGCGCACCGCCTCCCCGCGGGACACGGGCGGCTCGTAGTGCGTGGGCGCGGTGCGCACGGTCAGGGCCGTGGTCCCGATGAGCGCGACCGTGAAGGCGATCGCGGCCCGGGTCCAGAACCGCGCCCGGCGTTCGCCGACCAACCGCACCGCCGGCGGCTTCGCCGACCAGAGCCGCTCGGCCGACGCCAGTTCCGCCAGCCGCCGGTGCAGCACCTGCGGGTCGGCCAGCGCGGGCAGCCGGTCGGCGACGGTTACGCGGGCGCGCAGCAGCCGGTTCGCCGCCGCCGGGGTGCTCGCCTCCGTCTCGGCAGCCGTCTCGGGCAGGCCCAGGCCCACACCGTCGTACAGCACGAGCGTGCGGCGGTGCCGCGGAGGGAGCCGCAGCAGGGTGTTCAGCAGGGTGCGGTCGCCCGGGTCGGCGGGCGGTGGCTCCGGGTGCCGGTGCCGCGGGCGGAACCGCTGCCAGGGGGAGAGGGCGTACTCGTACGCCGTCGCCCGTACCCAGCCCACCGGATCGCGGTCGCGGGCCACCTCGGGCCACTGCTCCCAGGCGGCCTGGAAAGCCCGTTCCACCGACTCGCGCGCCGCCTCGCGACGGCCGGTCAGCAGGAACGTCTGCCGTACGAGGGCGGGGGCGCTGAACTCGTACAACGCGTCGAAAGCCTGAGCGGGCGTCAGCGCGACCGGCTCGGGCTTGGGCATGACGGACTCGGACTCGGGCTTGGGCTTGGGCTCGGGCTGCGCAGCCGGTTCCGGCTCCGGTTGCGGTGTCGGCTTCGCCCGCTGTGCCGCCTCCTGTTCGGCCAGGGTCTTCAGCAGCTTCGCGTACACCTCCCGTTTCCGCCCTCGTGGAGTGGTGCGGCCGCTCTCCCACGCACGGACCGTCTGGCGGGTGACACCCACCCGTGTCGCGAGCTGATCCTGAGTCAGTGCGGTGGCCTCACGCAGGCGTCGGCGTTCCTTGGGGGGTGGGAGTGGGGTTGAAGGGCTCCGTGTCACAGGACGCCCCTTAGTACGAAAAAGTACATAAACATATATTGAGCGACACAACGGAGCTTCGCCCGTTACATCGGAAAAGCGCGTGTCGTTGGGAGCATGGCGGTCGTGATCCAGACGACCGCTCGTCCAGCCGTGTTCTCCCTGCTGCGCACCCGGTGGCGCGACCGGTCGCCCGGGCTGGCCGCCGGTCTCCTGGGCGGCGCGGTCGCGGCGGCACTGGGGCTGGCGGCGTGCGCGGCCCTCGTGGCGGTGCTGTGGATCAGTTCGCCGTACCCCGACAGCGGCCCCGGCGGTGCCCTCCACGTCGGCGCGGCGCTGTGGGTGCTGGCGCACGGGGCCGAACTGGTGCGTGCCGACACGCTCTCCGGCACCCCCGCACCCGTCGGCGTCACCCCGTTGCTGCTCCTCCTGCTGCCGGTGTGGCTGCTGCACCGGGCGGCCCGCGACGCCACGGACCCCGGGGACGGCGTGGGCGTGGCCGTGGGAGTGGGCGCGAAGGCGGGGGCCGGGGCGCGTCCGCCGGGGCGGCTGAGCATCCCGGACGCCGGGCCGCCGCCCGTCTCCGCGCGCCTCGCCTGGGCGGGGGTCGTCGTCGGCTACCTCGCCGTCGCCGCTCCCGTCGTGCTGTACGCGCAGGGCGGTGCGCTGCGGCCCTCGTGGTGGTGGGTGGCGTTGTGCATGCCGTTGGTCACCATGGGCGCCGCGGGCGCGGGCGTGTGGACCGCGTTCGGCCGGCCGGGCGGGCCGGTGGGACGGGCGCTGCGCGTGCTGCCCCGCAAGCTGCGGGAGCTGATGGTGGAACCGGACGCGCGCCTGGGCGCCGCGACGCGCGCCGCGGGCGCCGGTGCGGCGGTCCTCGTCGGGGGCGGCGCGCTGCTGCTCGCGGTGTCGCTCGTGTGGCACGGAGCAGCCGCGGGGGAGGCGTTCCCGCGGCTGACCGAGGGGTGGTCCGGGCGGTTCGCCGTGCTGCTGCTCTGTCTGACGCTGGTGCCGAACGCGGCGGTGTGGGCGGCGGTGTACGCGCTCGGTCCCGGCTTCGTGCTCGGCACCGGGCATGTCGTGGACCCCTCCGCCTCCGCTCCCGCCCCGCTGCTGCCGCCGTTCCCGCTGCTGGCGGCGGTGCCGGACGCCGGTCCGGGTACGGCGCTGCACTGGGCGGCCGCAGCGGTGCCGCTGGTGGCGGGGGTGGTGGTGGGGTGGTTCACGGCGCGGGCGGCCACGGCGGGGGCGGTCACGGCGGTCCCGGCGGCCCCCTCGGTTCCGGTGGTTTTGGTGGTCCCGGCGGGCGTGTCGGGAGCCGATCCGGACGCGGCCCCGTGCCGTGGCGGTGCCACCGAGGCCTGGTCGTGGCGGCGCACCGCTGCCGCCGCCGTCGTGGCCGCCGGGCTGTGCGCGGGCCTCGTCGCGCTGCTGGCCTCGCTCGCGGGCGGGCCGCTCGGAAGTGCCGGGCTCGCCCGGTTCGGGCCGGTGTGGTGGCAGGCCGGGGGCGCGACGCTGGCGTGGATCGGGGCGGTGGCGGTGCCGGTGGCGGTGGCGGCGCGGGCTTGGCGGTGCCGGGCGGCTGCCGGGACGGAGCCTGTGGTGGAGCGGGTGGTGGAGTCTGTGCCTGAGCCTGTAGTGGGGGATGGCCAGGCGGCCGACGGAGGGGGGCGTGGTGGGCGTCGGTGGGGGCGGGTGGCGGTGGCCGTGCCCTCCGTGGGGCGGTGGTGGAAGCGCGGGGCCGGGGCCTCGGGTGAGGTGGGGGAGGGGGAGGGGGATGAGGCGCCGTACGATCTGCTGCCGGTGGACTCCCCTGTCGAGTCGCCTCGCGGCGGGGGGTGACGGCGGGGCTCACGGGGTGCCCGTGCAGTGTTTCGCCCCGCCGCCCCTTCCCATTCCCGTCCCTGGGGGCTGCGCCCCCAGACCCCCCTTCGGCCTGGACGGCCTCGTCCTCAAACTCCCCCAGAGGGGGCACCCCCGACGGGCTGAAATGATGCCGGCCGGCGTCGAAGAAGGGCCGTCAGTCCTCCGTGCCCAGTACGCCCCGTAGCTGCTCCGGCAGGTGGGTCTCGCAGGACTGTTTCGCGGCGTTGGTCAGGGCGTCGTCGCGGCAGGTGTAGTAGTCGCTGTAGATCAGCTGGGCGCTGAAGGACGCGGCGACCAGGACGATGGCCAGGGACGACGTGACCAGGCCGCTGATCGCGGCGGTGCGCTGCGGGCGGCCGGTCTGCTCGGCGGGCGGGGCCGGGGTGTCCGGGTCGGAGGCGGCGCGGGGCTTGGCGCGCAGGGCGCTGATCCCCCAGTACAGGGCGAGGGCGCCGAGCAGCAGGGCCACGTACGGCCAGGTGAACAGGGCGAAGAAGAGGGCCCACATGCCGCTCAGCAGGGCGTAGCGGGCGCGCCGCTGGGCGGGGTCCTTCGGGTCCCAGCGCGGCGCCGGGCCGTCGCCCTGACTCTCGGGGCCGGGACCGCTGCCGGGCCGCTCGCCGAAACCGCCGGGGGACCGGCCGGGCTGCCGGTCGCTCCACCGGCCGCCCCACGGGGAACGACCGCCACCGCCCTGGGAATCGGAGGAGTCCTGGGAGTCGCCGTCGCCCGACGGGTGCCGCGGCTGCCAAGGGCTGTCCGGTGTGCCTTCCGGCGGCGGCGCGAACGGATTGTCCTTGTCGGTGGCGTCGCCGTCCCGCTCGCCGCCCTCCCTCCGGTCCGAGGGCGTGTCGGGCGGTGACGAGGGGCGCTCCCGCAGCAACACGGTGCTGCGCTCCCCTGGCTGCGCCGACTGCTGGGGGAGCGTGAGCAGTCGCAGGCTGCGGTCCGGCATCAAGTGAGCGTCTTCCCCTTGGCGACAGTGATCGAACGAACTGGGCGAACTGGGCGAACTGGTGGAACGTGCGAACTGGTCGGCACGACTGGTGAACGCGTGACGGGCAGGTCGCGTTCCCGGTCCGCCTCCACGCAGACGCTACCTTCCGGCCACGCCCCCGTCCCGAGGGGGCCGTCCGGTGTGCCGGTATCGTTGCTGACGGTCGGCCGCTTCGTAGACTTCCCCGTATCCCGGGGCACGAAGCATTCGTACGACTGTACAAACGGACGCACGTACAGAACCGGCAGCCGTGCGAGGCCGACCCGCACAGACCCGCTCCCCCGAGAAAGGCCCCCACCGTGGCCGCCAAGCCCGTGGCCCAGCGAGCCAAGCGCCTCGTCGTGCTGGTCTCCGGATCCGGCACCAACCTCCAGGCGCTGCTCGACGAGATCGCCGCCACCGGCGTCGAGGCCTACGGAGCCGAGATCGTGGCCGTCGGCGCCGACCGCGACGGCATCGAGGGACTCGCGCGCGCCGAGCGTGCCGGGCTGACGACCTTCGTACGAAAGGTCAAGGACTACGGGACCCGCGAGGAGTGGGACGCGGCGCTCGCCGAAGCCGTCGCCGCCCACGAAGCGGACCTCGTCGTCTCGGCGGGCTTCATGAAGATCGTGGGCAAGGAGTTCCTGGCCCGCTTCGGAGGGCGGTTCGTGAACACGCACCCCGCTCTCCTCCCCAGCTTCCCGGGGGCCCACGGTGTGCGCGACGCGCTCGCGTACGGCGCCAGGGTCACCGGTTGCACCGTCCACTTCGTCGACGACGGCGTCGACACCGGGCCGATCATCGCGCAGGGCGTGGTGGAGGTCCGGGACGAGGACGACGAAGGTGCTCTGCACGAGCGCATCAAGGAAGTCGAGCGAAGGCTGCTCGTCGATGTCGTGGGGCGGCTCGCCCGCAACGGCTATCGCATTGAGGGACGAAAGGTAGTTATCCAGTGACCGCCACCGCCACCGCCGAGAGCAACAAGCGGGCCATCCGTCGCGCGCTCGTCAGCGTCTACGACAAGACCGGGCTCGAGGACCTCGCCCGCGGGCTGCACGAGGCGGGCGTCGAACTCGTCTCCACCGGGTCGACCGCCGGCCGTATCTCCGCCGCCGGCGTCCCCGTCACCAAGGTCGAGGAGCTGACCGGCTTCCCCGAGTGCCTGGACGGCCGCGTCAAGACGCTGCACCCCAAGGTGCACGCCGGCATCCTCGCCGACCTGCGTCTGGAGACGCACCGGCAGCAGCTCGACGAACTGGGCGTGGCGCCGTTCGACCTGGTCGTGGTCAACCTCTACCCCTTCCGCGAGACCGTCGCCTCGGGCGCCACCCCCGACGAGTGCGTCGAGCAGATCGACATCGGCGGCCCCTCGATGGTGCGCGCCGCCGCCAAGAACCACCCCTCCGTCGCCGTGGTCACCAGCCCGGCCCGGTACGGCGACGTGCTCTCCGCGGTCAAGGACGGCGGCTTCGACCTGGCCGCCCGCAAGCGGCTGGCCGCCGAGGCCTTCCGGCACACCGCCGAGTACGACATCGCCGTCTCCTCCTGGTTCGCCTCGTCCTACGCGCCCGCCGACGACTCGCAGTTCCCGGAGTTCCTCGCCACCAGCCTGGAGCGCGCGCACACCCTGCGCTACGGCGAGAACCCGCACCAGCCCGCCGCCCTCTACACCGCGGGCACCGGTGGCCTGGCCGAGGCGGAGCAGCTGCACGGCAAGGAGATGTCGTACAACAACTACACGGACACGGACGCCGCCCGCCGTGCCGCGTACGACCACGACGCGCCCTGCGTCGCGATCATCAAGCACGCCAACCCGTGCGGCATCGCGGTCGGCGCGGACGTCGCCGAGGCGCACCGCAAGGCGCACGCCTGCGACCCGCTGTCCGCGTACGGCGGCGTGATCGCGGTCAACCGCCCGGTCAGCAAGGAGATGGCCGAGCAGGTCGCCGAGATCTTCACCGAGGTCATCGTCGCGCCCGGCTACGAGGACGGCGCGCTCGAGGCGCTCACCAAGAAGAAGAACATCCGCGTCCTGCGCTGCCCCGACGGCCCCTCGCACCCCGTCGAGGTCAAGCCCATCGACGGCGGCGCCCTCCTCCAGGTCACCGACCGCCTCCAGGCCGACGGCGACGACCCCGCCACCTGGACGCCCGCCACCGGCGAGCCCCTCTCCGAGGCCGAGCTCGCCGAGCTGGCCTTCGCCTGGAAGGCGTGCCGGGCCGTCAAGTCCAACGCGATCCTCCTCGCCAAGGACGGCGCCTCCGTCGGCGTCGGCATGGGCCAGGTCAACCGGGTCGACTCCGCGAAGCTGGCGGTGGAGCGGGCCGGCACCGAGCGCGCGCAGGGGGCGTACGCCGCCTCCGACGCCTTCTTCCCCTTCCCGGACGGTCTTGAGATCCTCACCGCGGCCGGCGTGAAGGCCGTGGTCCAGCCCGGCGGTTCGGTCCGCGACGAACTGGTCGTCGAGGCCGCGAAGAAGGCCGGCGTGACCATGTACTTCACGGGGACGCGGCACTTCTTCCACTGAGCCGTACGACGAAGTGGCCCGCCGGCGCTGCCCGGCGGGCCACTTCGTCCCGGTCTCGGTGTCTCAATCCCCGTCGTCGGCGTCCGGTCCTCGGACGTCCGCCGACGGGTCAGCTCAGGAACCGGTCGCAGTCCGAGGCCCGCGTCCACCGGTGGGAACGGGCGGCATCCAGCGGAGTGCCGTCGGGGAACGCCGATTCCCTGAGGTCGGGCACGTAGGCCTCCGCACGCGTCAGGCACACGTGGGCGCCGGTGTAACCAATTCCCCGGTAGAGCCTGACGGCCAGTCCGGAGGTGCCCTTGTGGAGCAGGGACCCCGCCTCGCCCACCTCTACGCCCCGGACGGAACCGGAGGCGTCACCCCAGTCCGGGTCGTTGGCCGAGGTCCGGCCGAGGAGGCCGCCGCAGTCGGTGCCGGAGTAGATGTGAAGGTAGCCCGGGGAAGCGTTGCGCCAGGCCGTCTCACACGACGTGGCAGCCTGGGCGCCGGTCGCCGGGACGACGGCTCCGAGCGCCGCGAGGGCGCACGTTGCGAACGCGGCGGGAATCCTGCGCATGGTCGCTCCTTGTCTCGTGCCGGTGACCGCCGGGTCAGGAGTCCAGGAACCTGTCGCACTTGTCCTCCGGCACCCACCGGTGCGAGCTGATGCCGTTGTTCACGAGGTACTTCTTGCCACTGGTGAACGAGTCCCCGACCAGGTCGGACATGTAGTACTCGGACTTCTTGATGCAGGTGTGGCCGCCGCTCCAGTCCTGCCCCGTGCCGTTGAAGACCTGGACGGCCAGGCCCGAGGTGCCCTTGTGCAGGATGGACGACGCCCTGTTGGTGTCACTGCCCTGGAAGGGCCCGCTGCTGTTGCCGTAGTCCGAGTCCCAGCTGTCGGTGCTGCCGATGTTGCCGATGCAGTTCTGGCCGTCGTACGCGTAGAAGTAGCCGGAACGCGCGTTGTTCCACGCCTTGTCGCACGTCGTGGCGGCCTGGGCGCCGGTCGCCGGGACGATCACTCCGAGGCCCGCGAGGCCGAGGGTCGCGGTCGCGGCGAGGATCTTGCGCATGATGCATCACTCCTTGTGACTGGGTGCTGTGTGGATGCCCCGCGGCCGAGTGCCGCGGAAGACCGGATCGCCCGGTGCCGGGCGTGAGATGACGGATCAGGCCGTTGAGCCGGTGATCTCCTCGGCTCGGGCGAGGGCGGTGAGACCCATGCGCTCGTAGGCGGCGACGTCCTCGCCGTAGCGCTTGAGTTCCTTCGCCCGGTACTCGTTCTCGAGCTCGTGTGCCGTGTCGGCCAGGCTCGTCCCGACGGCGCAGGTGGCTTCGGCCACCGCCAGGTCGACCTCGGTCGCGTACGCCTCCTCAGGGCTCAGCCCCTGGGTGAGGTCCGGCAGCCCGGCACGGATCTTCTGCGGGTTCGCGTAGGAGTGGCCCGCCTCGCGCATGCACGCCGCCCACTCCCTGAGGGCGCTCGTGAAACGCTCGTCCTTGAGCAGGGCCGGCACGTACAGGGAAGACAGGCCCGTGGCCGTCTTCTCCGCCCGGAACCAGGTCTCGAAGTCGCCGTAGAGCTGCTCCTTGGCATCGACCTGACAGCTGTCGGCGGGAGTCTGGACGGTGCCGCCCCCGGGCAGTTCGGCCGTCAGCATGCCGCTCGACGGTCCGCCTTCGAGAGTCTTGCTGTAGCGGACGCGTTCCGCTTGCGGGAGTGCGTTGGCGTACGCGTTGTTGGGGTCGTCGCGCTGGGTGTCCTGGAGTCTCTCCTGGAGCCGGCTGCCGTAGCCGTGCCGCTTCGCCCAGTTTGGGTCGGTCAGCACATAGCCGCCGCCCTTGAGGTCGTCGACGGTCGGCAGCGGTCCCGCCCAGTACTCGAAGCCCGCCTCCTCCATGCACTCCTTGACCAGCTCCTGCTCGGCGCGCCGGACCAGGATCCGCTCGGCGTCGGACAGTTCACGGCCCTGGCCCGCGACCGGGCCCGCCGTGCCCCCGGACGGTCCGGCGGTGGCCGCGGTGCTGCACCCCGTCGCGGTGGCGCCGACGAGCAACGCCGCAGCGCACTTCATGGCGAGAGACCGCCCCATGATCACGCCCCCAGTCTGCGCTTCGCCGTCCCCCGTGGCGGCGAAGCGATGACCACACTGGCAGCGGTGGGCGAGGTGCGGTACCTGAAGAGTTTCAGGGTGTGTTTTCGGAGAGCTCGCACCACACTGTCTTCCGGCCGGCGCCCTCCACCCGTACGACGCCGTTCGGACCGGGGCCACACGGACGGGCACCGGTGTGCCCTCGCCGACGTGGACGATCACGGCGCTCAACAGCTCACTCACGCGGAGCCGCGCCTCGGGGCACGGCGCCCCACGTACTCGCGTACCGCGCGGCGGACCTCGGGGACGGCCTTCGGGAGCGCGAGCAGTTCCGGGGGTGGCGTGCCGCGCCTGGGCCCTCTTCCTCGAGTCCCTCTAGGGCTCCGCGCGCAGCGCCCGCCACGTCGCCGGCCCCACCATTCCGTCCGCGTCCAGGCCCGCGCGCTTCTGGAAGGTGACGACCGCTCCGTGGGTCATCGGGCCGAAGTCGCCGTCCACCTCGCCGACCTCCGTGATGCCGTGCAGGTGGCGGAGCAGGCACTGCAGCTCCCGGACCTGGCTTCCGCCGTCGCCCCGCTTGATGGTGAAGTCCCAGGTGCCGCTGTGGCCCGCCATGTAGCCGCGGCCGTCGGCGTTCTCGTACACCACGGGTTTCTCGCAGGTCGGCGGGGCCGCGGCCGCCGGTTCCGACTCCCACGGGGTGGCGTACACGAGGGCGGCCGCTCCCACCACGGCCGCCGCGAGCGCCGCCGACAGGGCCGGGCGCCGCCAGCGCCGGGGGCGCAGCCTTGGCAGCCGGGGTGTCCGGGAGGTGCCCGCCGCCTCCTCCACCCGGCGCAGCAACGCGGCGGTGTCGGTGGCGCGTTCCGCGTGGGTCGGGGCGAGGCAGTCGCGCAGGATGTCCCGCCAGGCGTCGGACAGGCCGGGGGACAGGCGCAGTTCCTCACGGCCGCGGGCGTAGCGCATCGCGGCGTCGGAGCGTGCCTCCGAGGAGCCGCCGGGCAGCGGGAAGGCGCCGGTGAGGACCACGTGCGCGAGGACGCCGAAGGCCCACACGTCGGCCGACGGGCGGATGCGCGTGCCCCGTTCGTCCACCTCGGGCCACAGGAGTTCGGGCGGGGTGTAGTCGGGGGTGGCGAAGCCGGGGGCGTAGGCGTGGGTGCCCTCCAGCTCCGAGGCCATGTTGAAGTCGGCGAGGCGGGCCGAACCGTCCGCCATCAGCAGCACGTTGGCCGGTTTCAGGTCGCCGTGCACCCAGCCCGCGTGGTGCAGCTGGTGCAGGCCCTCGCAGATCTGCGCCAGCAGGGCCGGCCCGGACTCCGGGGCCGGGGTCCGGGCCAGTACGGCGTCCAGGGAGCCCTCGGCCCGCTCCAGCACGAGGACGCTCGCGCCGTCCAGCTCCGGGTGGTCCGGGTCGTCGACGGTCAGCGCGTCGTACATCCGGATCAGCCGGGGCGAGCGCAGCCGCCGCAGCAACTGCACCTCGCGTTCGGCCAGGTCGCGCAGGTGGTGCAGCTGGCGCGGGGTGCGGGTGCCGGTGGGCAGGAACTTCAGCGCCGCCCGCTGCGGCAGCTCGCCCGCGTCCGAGGTGCGGCGAGGCGCGTCCGTGGACGTGCCGGAGGTGTGGCCGACCGCCTCGTAGACGGTGGCGAAGGCACCGGAGGCGACCGGGTCGCGCACCTCCCACGGCCCGATCCGGTAGCCCTTGGGCACCGGGACCGCGTACGGCCGCCCGGTCACCGCTTCGCCCCGCTCGGGACCGGCGCGAGCACCACGAGGTCGTCCTCGCGCACCAGGTCGAAGCGGAGGGCGAGGGAGGCCAGGGACTCCTTCTTGCCGTGCGTGCGCCGGCCCGGCTCGGCCGTCTCCGGGCCGGGTCTCAGCCGCAGTTTGACGGCGAGGTAGTCGATGTTCCAGTAGACGGCGGAGCGGCTGACCTTGGGCCAGCTGGGCCGCAGCCGCTCCACGATCTCCTCGACCGCGGGCAGCGGCGCCCGGGGTTCACCGCGCAGGCGCCGCTCGCACAGCGCGGCCAGGACCGCGAAGTACCGTTTGGTGCGGTCCAGGGCGAACGCCGGGACGGTGCCGGCCCCCTCGAGACCCCGGCGCTCGACGCTGCGGAAGGCGTGCCGCGGGGCCCACACGTCGAAGCTGAGCAGGTCACCCGCCGCGGGCAGGGTCACGCGCGACAGCTCGAACGGCACCGGCGCGTCCACCCGGCCCGGCGCGACCTTGATGTGCTCTCCGGCGCCCTCCGGGTTCTCCACCACGTAGGTCTGGTCCTCGCTGAGATTGCTCAGCAGCCAGAACGTCCGGTGTGCCGCGATCTCCCCGGCGACCCGGGGCACCCCCGCGTGCGCGATGGCGAGCCCCCCGGCCTTCGATTCCGATCTGCCGAACTCGATGCGGTCGCCCGTGCCGATCCTCAGCTGTTCGGTGACGCTGCCGCACGACGGCGGCACGACGATGACGCTGTACATGGAGTCGTCCCCCTCCCCCGACCACTCGGGGTCAACTTTCCCCAGTCCAACAACGGGCAGGCTACGGGAAGCGCTTGTGCGTGGCCGAGGCATTCGGACGGCTCGGCGGGTCGCCGTCCACCTCTGAGGTCACAGGGTCACTTCCGCTCCCGCGGCGTGTACTCCTTGAGGTGGTGAGCGACGCGGTCGGCGTAGTCGTGGTACTTCGGGGGAACCCCGCCCGCGTCGTTCACCTTGCGGTACGACGTGCGGTAGGCGACGGCGACCAGCACCCGGCGGTCGCCCGGCAGGCCGGCGTCGAGGCGGGGCGTGATCCAGCACAGGTAGCGGCCCATCGCCGGGATGGACTCGGCGGGCGGGAACGGAGGCTCCGGGACGGTCTCGCCCGGTGTGCCGTCCTCGTTCATCCACCAGCGCAGCACGCTCGGGGTCCAGCGGGCGATGCCGTACTCGTCCTTGGCCGGATCGGCGAGGTCCGCGTCGAAGCCGCTCTCGACCTTCAGCATGGCCGCGATCAGGGCCGGGCTGACCTCCTCGCGGTCGCAGTCGTGCGCCGTCTCCACGATGAGCAGCCGGTAGGCGGGCGGCACGTCCCGGTCGGTGCGCAGTTCGGCCGCGCCGTAGGAGGCGGCGGAGACGCTCGCGCCGCCGCCGCGGTGCGGGCCCGCGGCGGGTGCGTGACCGTCGCCGCCCCGGGTGGCGACGCCGTACGCGAGCCCGGCGAGGGCGACGAGCCCCGCGGCCGAGGCGGCGAGGACCGCGCGCCGGGGGCGTGCGCGGGGCCGGAGCGAGAACCTCGCCAGGCCGCTCGCGCCGCCCGCCACGCCCGTCACCCGCCGCAGCAGGGCGTCGGTGCCGATGCGCCCGGCGTGCGTACGGGTCAGACACGCCCGCACGATCTCCCGCCACGCCGACGGCAGTTCGGGCGACAGGCGCAGCTCGTGGGTGCCGTGCGCGTAGGCGACCGCGGCGTCGCGGCGGGCCGTCGGGGTGCCGCCGGGCAGCGGGAAGGACCCCGTCAGCACCAGGTGGGCCAGGACGCCGAAGGCCCACACGTCGGCGGACGGGCGGATCCGGCGGCCCCGTTCGCCGATCTCGGACCACAGCAGCTCGGGCGGTGTGTAGTCCGGGGTGGAGAAGGCGGGCGTGTAGGCGTGCGTGCCCTCCAGCTCGGCGGCCATGTTGAAGTCGGCGAGCCGCACCGAACCGTCCGCCATCAGCAGCACGTTGGCCGGTTTCAGGTCCCCGTGCACCCAGCCCGCCCGGTGCAGCTGGGCCAGCCCGGCGCAGACCTGCGCGAGCAGCGCGGGCCCGGCCCGCGGGCGGGGCGTGGCGCCGAGCAGCGCGGACAGGGAGCCCTCGGCCCGCTCCAGGACCAGGACGGTGGCGCCGTCGAGCCCGCTGTCGGCGGGGTCGTCGACGGTGAGGGTCTCGTACATCCGGATCAGCCGGGGCTGCCGCAGCCGGCGCAGCAGCTCCACCTCGCGCCCGACCAGGTCCCGCAGGTGGGCCAGTTGACGCGGGGTGCCGGTGCCGGTGGGCAGGAACTTCAGCGCGGCCGTGTCCGGCAGGTCGCCTCCCGCGTCGCGGGCGCCGTCCGTGCGGCGGGCGGCGTACACGCTGCCGAAGGCGCCGGTCGCGATGGGCTCGCGCACCTCCCAGACACCGACCCGGTACCCCTTGGGCACCGGGACGGCGTACGGCTCCGTCATCGCAGTGCCTGTCCGGACGGCTCCGTGAGGACCACCAGGTCGTCCTCGCGGACCAGGTCGAAGCGGAGCGCCAGCGAGACCAGCGACTCCTTCTTGCCGTTCAGCCGCGGACCCGGCTCGGCGGTCTCCGGGCCCGGCTTCAGCCGCAGCTTCACGGCGAGATAGTCGATGTTCCACTGCACCGACGTACGGGACGCGGCCGGCCAGGTCGGGCGGAGCCGCTCGACGACCTGGTCCATGGTGGGCAGCGGCGCGTGCGGCACCCCGCGCAGCCGCGGCTCGCACAGCGCGGCCAGCACCGCGAAGTACCGCTTGGTGCGGTCGACGGAGAAGGCCGGGGCGGTCGGCTCCCCGTCGGTGCCGTCCTCCGCGCGCAGGTAGTCGTGGCGCGGCGCCCACACCTCGACCGGCAGCAGGTCGCCGGCCGCGGGCAGCACGATCCGCGAGAACTCGAAGGGCACCGGGGCGTCCAGCCGGCCCGGCGCGACCTTGATGTGCTCTCCGGCGCCCTCCGGGTTCTCCACCACGTAGGTCTGGTGGGCGGAGAGGTTGCTCACGGTCCAGAAGGTGCCGTGCGCGGTGATCTCACCCGCTCTGCGGGACACTCCGTCGTGCCCGATCAGCAGCCCGCCCTCGGGCACGGACCGCCCGAAGACGAGCCGTTCGCCGGGTGCGAGCCGGAACTGGGTGGTGGTGTCCTGGTCCTCCGGGGTCGGCGGAGGTACCACGATGATGCTGTACAAGGTGCGTCTCCCCGTGCCTGACGGCTGCCCTCGCCAGAGTAGGGCGACGCACCAGGGCCGTGCCCCCCTCGTACGGGTGAGACACGGCCCTGTGACGTGATTGGCGAGAAGTACGCCGTGGCGGACGCCGGTTCAGTACCGCGGGCGGGTGAACCAGGCGCTGCCGTTCCTGTTGGCGCAGAACACGATGATCAGGATGCCGAGGATCAGACTGATCAGGGCGAAGACGTTCGCGGCGAACAGGCTGATGACGCTGAACAGGAGGACCACCGAGGCGTACACGATGGCGGACACGCGCGCGCCGCCCCGTCCCGAGGCGAACTTGACGGCCGTGAATATCGCCCAGAACGCAAACGCCAGCACGATGACACCCAGGACGATCATGACGCCGGCGCCGATGTCGGCGATGGTGTCCGCGTCGTCCGAGGAGATGCTCGCGTCGGAGGACGCGGCGTCCTCGAACTGGTCCGCGAACCAGGCGCTGGCGATCATCATCATCAGGCCGCCGATGACCTGGAAGCCGCCCAGCACGAACAGCATCACGCGCGCGGCCTTCACCGAGCCGGGCATCACCGCCGGGCCCGGCGCGTAGCCGCCGCCGTAGGGCTGCTGCACCGGAGGGGCGGCGGGGTAGCCGTAGCCGGGCTGGCCCTGGGGCTGCTGCTGGGGGTAGCCGTAGTTCGGCTGCTGGCCGCCCTGGGGCGGGCCGTAGGGGTTGTTCGGATCGCCGAAACTCATGGCGGGTCTTCCTCCGTCGCTGTCAAGTGCGGGGACGACGCGTGGCTCGACTCGGAGGAGATTCTTCGTAGCGGTTCGTCCCCCCGGTACGGCCCCGCGGCACTGTGCTGCCCAATCGTTCTTGACCGAACTCTTACTTGTCCACCCCGCCCGCAAGGTGTTGTGCAAGTGCAACAACGTCGATCATGAACGGATACGGCGGGAAGCGTCCCGCGGCGCCCGGAAGGTTCCCGCGCGGTGACCGCATGCCGGCCGGATTGGAACCGGGGGTCGGTCATCCGCGAAGATGGGGGGCATGACCGCCCAGATTCTCGATGGCAAGGCCACCGCAGCCGCGATCAAGTCCGAACTGGCCGCCCGCGTGGCGGCGCTGAAGGAGAGGGGTGTCACACCCGGCCTCGGCACCGTCCTGGTGGGCGACGATCCCGGCAGCCAGAAGTACGTCGCCGGCAAGCACCGCGACTGCGCCCAGGTCGGCATCGCCTCCATCCAGCGCGAGCTGCCGGCCACGGCCACGCAGGAGGAGATCGAGGCGGTCGTCCGCGAGCTGAACGAGGACCCGGCCTGCACCGGGTACATCGTCCAGCTGCCGCTGCCCAGGGGCATCGACGAGAACCGCATCCTGGAACTGATGGACCCGGACAAGGACGCGGACGGCCTGCACCCGATGAACCTCGGCCGCCTCGTGCTGAACGAGCCGGCGCCGCTGCCCTGCACCCCCAACGGCATCCTCACCCTCCTGCGCCGCTTCGGCGTGGAGATCAAGGGCGCCGAGGTCGTGGTCGTCGGCCGCGGTGTCACCATCGGCCGTCCGATGCCGCTGCTGCTCACCCGGCGCAGCGAGAACGCCACCGTGACCCAGTGCCACACCGGCACCCGGGACCTGGCCGCCCACCTCAAGCGCGCGGACATCGTCATCGCCGCGGCCGGCTCCCCGCACCTGGTCCGTCCCGAGGACGTCAAGCCGGGCGCCGCCGTCCTCGACGTCGGCGTCTCCCGCAACGCCGAGGGCAAGATCATGGGCGACGTGCACCCCGGCGTCGCCGAGGTGGCCGCCTGGATCTCCCCGAACCCCGGCGGTGTCGGCCCCATGACCCGGGCCCAGCTGCTGGTCAACGTGGTGGAGGCGGCGGAGCGCAGTGCCGCCTGAGGACACCGACGCAGAGCGCCCCGTGGACCCGGGGAAGACCGACGCCGAGCGCCCCGTGGCCCCGGGGAAGACCGACGCCGAGCGCCCCGTGGACCCGGGGGAGCAGGAGGACCTCACCGTCCGCGACCCCGTCAGCGCGCCCGACGCCAAGGGGCGGCCGCGACGCGTCACGCGCCGGTTCCCGCTCTTCACCCGCGACACCGCGCGCCCCGAGGGCGGCGGCCGGGCCGCGGCCGGGGACGCCCCGGCGCCCGCCCGGCAGTGGCCGGTGCTCACCGTGGTCGGCCTGGTCGGAGTCGGCCTGCTGATCACCGGGCTCGACGTGTTCCGGTGGGGCCTGGTGATCATCGGCGCCGCGCTGCTGATCGGCGCCGCGCTGCGCTGGTTCGTGCTGGACGTCGGCATGCTCGCCGTGCGGTCGCGGTTCACGGACATCGTCACCTACGGCGTGCTGGGCACCGCGATCGTCGTGCTGGCGCTGATGGCGCAGCCGGATTCGCGACTCCAGCTCCCGTTCCTCAAGGACCTGCTGCACTTCACCGTGAGCGGTTAGAGCCGACGGCGGCCCGTCCTCACCCCCGTGGAAGGACGGGCCGCCGCCGGGACCCACACTCCTGTACGTCGAACGCACTGTTCAACGCCTGGCAGGGCGCTGTGGCACGGAAGTGACCGTTCCGCTACGCGTTCAGGGGTTCCGTCACGAGCACGGGAACGCCGGTGGGACACTGGACCACGGGTCGGTGGGCGTGCGCCGGTGCGTGCTCGCGGCCTCGGTGCTCCTGTGCGCCCCCACCCCGGGAACTGAGATCCTGATCGGGCGCATCCCTGTGGGTAGCCAGAACGGGTACTGCGCGCGGGACGCCGCGCACGGTGCCGAGCGGGGGAACGACCAGCACGTCACCGGGGGGAAGAGGGGGAAGCAGTGCCTCGTTGGAAGGCCTTGCCGGATGAACTCGATCCGCAGATCAGAGAGTTCACCAGTCAGCTGCGCCGACTCGTGGACCGCAGCGAGCTGAGCGTCGCGTCGGTGGCCGACGCCACGGGCTACAGCAAGACGTCCTGGGAGCGCTATCTGAACGGCCGGCTGCTCGCGCCCAAGGGCGCCATCGTGGCCCTGGCCGAGGTGACGGGGACCAACCCCCTCCACCTGACCACCATGTGGGAGCTGGCCGAGCGCGCCTGGAGCCGCTCGGAGATGCGCCACGACATGACCATGGAGGCCATCCGGATCTCCCAGGCGCGCGCCGCGCTCGGCGAACTGGGCACACCGGCCGCCAAGTCGGGCAAACCCGCGGCGAAGTCGGGCAACGGCGACAGGAACGGCAAGGGGAGCCGGACCGGTCGCCACGGCGGCGGCGCCCCGGCGGCGACCGGGATCGCCGGGCCGGCCGGTGTGGCGCCCACGCTGCCGCCGACGGTCCCGGCGCAGCCGACGGCCGCCGACAGCCCCGACTCGGCCCTCGGCGCCGTCCGCGGCGGCACCGGGCCCGGCGGCGCTGGGCGCGGCGGTCCCTCGGACCCGTCCGCCGGCGGAGCGACCGACGGCAACTCGTGGGGCCTCGCCGGCTACCGGGGGCCCGCGCCGACCGGTGACCGCGCGGTGCGCCCCGGGACCCGGACCGGCCCCGGCGAGGCGCCGGGACCGAGCGGACCCGCAGTGACGCCCGGCCCCGCCGCGCCGAACGGCCTCGGCCCCGGTGCCGGCCCCGCGGGCGCCTACGGCGAGCCCCCGCACGGCGGCCACCGTGCGCACAACCGGTCCTCCGGGGGCGGCAACAAGCGGATGACGACGTTCGTCGCGGGCGTCGTCGGCGTGCTCGTCGTGATCGCGGGCGCCTTCTTCCTCCTGAACGACGGGGGCGAAAAGAAGAACGAGGGCGCCAAACCCTCCCCGTCACCCACCGTGAGCAGCGACCCTCAGCTGCCGCCCGGCGTGAAGTGCAGCGGCGACGCCTGCACCGGCAAGGACCCCGAGGTCATGGGCTGCGGCGGCGACCTGGTGACCACCGCCGCGACCGCCACCGTCGGCACGGCCGCCGTCGAGGTCCGGTACAGCAAGACCTGCGGCGCGGCGTGGGCCCGGGTCACGCAGGCGGCCCAGGGCGACGAGGTCCAGGTGACCGCCGGCGGCAAGAACCAGCAGACGGGCACGGTCGCCGGGGCCGGTGACACCGTCGCGTACACCCCGATGGTGGCGGTGAAGTCCGCGGCCGACGCCAAGGCGTGCGTGACGGCGGCGGCGGGCCCGCAGGGCTGCACAAAGTAGGAGTAACGGAGCAGGGGCGCGGGGACGCGACGGGGAGCCCGGGGACGCGGCGGGGAATGGGCCGCGGCGGGGGAACCGAGAAAAGTTCGCCCGCGGCAGGCATGTCCCGCCGCGTCACGGGCACGCGAGGAGTACCCCCACGGGAGTCCGGCAACGGTCCCCGAACGGCGGTCGCCTTCGTCCACCCTCTCCCGGACAGGCGGCCGCCTCTTTTTCACGTTTCTTATGCCCGGTCCGAGCGCGCGGGCGACCCGGTGGGGGCCTTGTGGGCCGGGCCACACCGACCCGGACGTGCCGGACACCACGGGCGCGATAGCCTGACCGCTGGATGGATCTCTTGACGCCAAGAGATCGATCAAACGCCCGGGGCAGGGACGCCCCACCGCCAGCTGTCATACGGAGAACGCCATGACCCGCACTCCCGTGAACGTCACCGTCACCGGCGCGGCCGGCCAGATCGGTTACGCCCTGCTCTTCCGCATCGCCTCCGGCCAGCTGCTCGGCGCGGACGTGCCGGTCAAGCTCCGCCTCCTGGAGATCACCCCGGCGCTCAAGGCCGCCGCGGGCACCGCGATGGAGCTGGACGACTGCGCGTTCCCGCTCCTCCAGGGCATCGAGATCACCGACGACCCGAACGTCGCCTTCGACGGCGCCAACGTCGGCCTTCTCGTCGGCGCCCGCCCCCGCACCAAGGGCATGGAGCGCGGTGACCTCCTCGAGGCCAACGGCGGCATCTTCAAGCCGCAGGGCAAGGCCATCAACGACCACGCCGCGGACGACATCAAGGTCCTCGTCGTCGGCAACCCGGCCAACACCAACGCCCTGATCGCCCAGGCCGCCGCCCCGGACGTACCGGCCGAGCGCTTCACCGCGATGACCCGCCTGGACCACAACCGCGCGCTGACCCAGCTGGCGAAGAAGACGGGCTCGACGGTCGCCGACATCAAGCGCCTGACCATCTGGGGCAACCACTCCGCCACCCAGTACCCGGACATCTTCCACGCCACGGTCGCCGGCAAGAACGCCGCCGAGACCGTGAACGACGAGAAGTGGCTGGCCGACGAGTTCATCCCGACCGTCGCCAAGCGCGGTGCCGCCATCATCGAGGCCCGCGGCGCCTCGTCGGCCGCCTCCGCCGCCAACGCCGCCATCGACCACGTGTACACCTGGGTCAACGGCACCGCCGAGGGCGACTGGACCTCCATGGGCATCCCGTCGGACGGCTCCTACGGCGTCCCGGAGGGCATCATCTCCTCCTTCCCGGTCACCACCAAGGACGGGACGTACGAGATCGTCCAGGGCCTGGACATCAACGAGTTCTCCCGCGCCCGCATCGACGCCTCCGTCAAGGAGCTGTCGGAGGAGCGCGAGGCGGTCCGCGGTCTCGGCCTCATCTGAGCCCACCCGGGCGCCCACCCAGGCGCCCGCACGGGCCCCGTTCCGGTTCACGCCGGGCCGGGGCCCGTTCCCGTTGCCGGACATTGCCGGACACCCATACGCCCCGTTCCTCCCTTTCCTCCGTGATCCGCCCCACTTCCAGCCACCGATTCGGCATGCAAACGGGGCCGCGGGGCAGGGGCTCACGGTCCCCGAGAGTGACACGCAGGTGACAACAGGGGGGTCGATCAGGAACGGAAGGCAACAGGGAACATGGCGAACAGCACGGAAACTCCGGCGGAGCGCGCGCACCGGACCATTCACGCGGGAGGTGAGTGGCTCGCGGCGTCCTCCGGCGCCACGCGCGAGATCCTCGACCCCGCGGACGCCCTGCCGTTCGCCGTGGTCGCGGAGGGCGACGAGAAGGACGTCGACCTCGCCGTCGCCGCCGCCCGCCGCGCCTTCGACGCGGGCGACTGGCCGCACACCCCGGTCACCGAGCGCGCCGCCCTGCTGCGCCGCGTCGCCGACCTCCTCGTACGCGACCGCGAGCCGCTCGGGCTGCTGGAGAGCCGCGACGCGGGCAAGACCGTCGAGGAGGGGCGCGTCGACATCGACTGCGTCGCCGACGCCTTCCGCTACTTCGCCGACCTGGTCGCCGGTGAGGCGCCCGGCCGGGTCGTCGACGCGGGCTCGCCCGACATCCACAGCGTCGTCGTGCACGAGCCGGTCGGCGTCTGCGCGATGATCACGCCCTGGAACTACCCCCTCCTCCAGGCCAGCTGGAAGATCGCCCCGGCGCTCGCCGCCGGCAACACCTTCGTGATCAAGCCCAGCGAGATCACCCCCCTCACCACCGTCGCCCTGATCGACCTGCTGACCGAGGCCGGCCTCCCCACCGGCGTCGCGAACATCGTCACCGGCCCCGGCCACACCGTCGGCGCCCGGCTCGCCGAGCACCCCGGCGTCGACCTGGTCTCCTTCACCGGCGGCCTGATCAGCGGCACCAAGGTGGCCCAGGCCGCCGCCGTCACCGTCAAGAAGGTCGCCCTCGAACTCGGCGGCAAGAACCCCAACGTCGTCTTCGCCGACGCCTGCGACACCGAGGAGGGCTTCGACACCGCCGTCGACCAGGCCCTGAACGCCGCCTTCATCCACAGCGGGCAGGTCTGCTCCGCCGGCGGCCGCCTCATCGTCGAGGAGTCGGTCCGCGAACGCTTCGTCGCCGAACTCGCCCGCCGCGCCGGCCGGATCCGCCTCGGCCGCGGCACCGAGGAGGGCGTCGAGTGCGGCCCGCTCGTCTCCGAGCAGCAGCGCGCCAAGACCGAGGACTTCGTCGCCTCCGCGCTGGCCGAGGGCGCCGAGCTGCGCTGCGGCGGCAAGCGCCCCGAGCCGTCGCCCCAGCGGCCCGAGGGCGGCTACTTCTACGAGCCGACCGTCCTCGACCACTGCCACCGCGAGATGAAGGTGGTGCGGGAGGAGGTCTTCGGGCCGGTGCTCACCGTCGAGACCTTCCGCACCGAGGACGAAGCCGTAGCCCTCGCCAACGACACCGAGTACGGTCTGGCCGGTGCCGTATGGACCGCCGACGCGGGACGGGCCCGCCGGGTCGCGGGCCGGCTGCGGCACGGCACCGTGTGGATCAACGACTTCCACCCCTACCTGCCGCAGGCGGAGTGGGGCGGCTTCGGCAAGAGCGGCGTCGGCCGCGAACTCGGCCCCGCGGGCCTGGCCGAGTACCGCGAGAGCAAGCACGTCTACCAGAACCTCGCGCCGAAGCCCGTGCGCCGGTTCACCGGCTGACCCCGGCCGCCCGACCGCCCAAGCCCCCGCACCCGCTCCCGCCCCCGCGCACATCCCCGCACCATCCGCTCGCCCCCCCTGGAGTACCTCCATGCCAGAGACCACCCACGTCTACGACTACGTCGTCATCGGCGGCGGCACCGCGGGATCGGTGATCGCCTCCCGCCTCACCGAGAACCCCGACGTCACGGTCGCCGTCATCGAGGGCGGCCCCAGCGACGTCGGCCGCGACGACGTGCTGACCCTGCGCCGCTGGATGGGCCTGCTCGGCGGCGAGCTGGACTACGACTACCCCACCACCGAGCAGCCACGCGGCAATTCGCACATCCGGCACAGCCGCGCCCGCGTCCTCGGCGGCTGCTCCTCGCACAACACCCTCATCGCCTTCAAGCCGCTGCCCTCCGACTGGGACGAGTGGGAGGCTGCCGGTGCCAAGGGCTGGGGCGCGGTGCAGATGGAGGCGTACTTCGCCCGGCTGAAGAACAACATCGTCCCGGTCGACGAGAAGGACCGGAACGCCATCGCCCGCGACTTCGTGGACTCGGCCCACAAGGCCCTGGACGTCCCCCGGATCGAGGGCTTCAACCAGAAGCCGTTCACCGAGGGCGTCGGATTCTTCGACCTCGCCTACCACCCCGAGAGCAACAAGCGGTCCTCGGCGTCGGTGGCGTACCTGCACCCCGTGATGGACGACCGCCCGAACCTCACGCTGATGCTGGAGACCTGGGCGTACAAGCTCCAGCTGGACGGCACCCGCGTCGAGGGCGTCCACGTCCGCACCAAGGACGGCGAGGAGATCCTGGTCAAGGCCCGGGGCGAGGTCGCCCTGTGCGCCGGCGCCGTCGACTCGCCGCGGCTGCTGCTGCACTCGGGCATCGGCCCGAAGGACCAGCTGGAGGCCCTCGGCATACCCGTGGCGCTCGACCTGCCCGGCGTCGGCGAGAACCTGCTCGACCACCCCGAGTCGGTCATCGTGTGGGAGACCGAGGGACCCATTCCGGACAACTCCGCGATGGACTCCGACGCAGGCCTGTTCGTGCGCCGCGACCCCGAACACGCGGGCCCCGACCTGATGTTCCACTTCTACCAGATCCCGTTCACGGACAATCCGGAACGACTGGGCTACGAGCGCCCGGAGTTCGGTGTCTCCATGACCCCGAACATCCCCAAGCCGAAGTCCCGCGGCCGTCTCTACCTCACCAGCGCCGACCCGTCCGTGAAGCCCGCCCTGGACTTCCGCTACTTCACCGACGAGGACGACCACGACGGCCGCACCCTCGTCGACGGCATCAAGATCGCCCGCGAGATCGCCGGGTCCCAGCCGCTGGCCGGCTGGCTCAAGCGCGAGGTGTGCCCCGGCCCGGACGTCACCGGCGACGAGGAGCTGAGCGAGTACGCCCGCAAGGTCGCCCACACCGTCTACCACCCGGCGGGCACCTGCCGCATGGGCGCCGCCACCGACGAGCAGGCCGTCGTCGACCCCGAGCTGCGTGTCCGCGGCCTGGCGGGCATCCGCGTCGCCGACGCCTCGGTCTTCCCGACCATGCCCGCCGTGAACCCCATGATCGGCGTCCTCATGGTCGGCGAGCGCGCCGTCGAGCTGATCGGCGGTGACGCCCGATGAGCACCACCACCAGCGCCGGTACGCCCAGTACGCCGCCGGGTACGGACGAGAGCACCACCCCCGTCTTCTCCGTGGACGGTCTGTGGAAGGTCTTCGGCCCCAAGGCCGACCGCGTCCCCGCCGACCCGGAACTCACCGCCCTGAGCCCGGCCGAGCTGCGTTCGCGCACCGGCTGCACCGCCGCCGTCGCGGACGTCTCCTTCGACGTGCACAAGGGCGAGGTCTTCGTCGTCATGGGCCTGTCCGGCTCCGGCAAGTCCACCCTCGTACGCTGCCTGACCCGCCTCATCGAGCCGACCGCCGGGTCCATCGCCATCGACGGCGAGGACGTCCGCGCGATGGACAGGTCCCGGCTGCGCGAACTGCGCCGCCACCGCGCCGCGATGGTCTTCCAGCACTTCGGCCTGCTCCCGCACCGCACGGTGCTGGACAACGTGGCCTACGGCCTGGAGGTCCAGGGCATGGGCCGCGCCGAGCGCCGCGAGCACGCCGCCGCCATCGTCGCCAAGGTCGGCCTCGATGGCCTGGAACAGCGCCGCCCCGGCCAGCTCTCCGGCGGCCAGCGCCAGCGCGTCGGCCTCGCCCGCGCCCTTGCCGTCGACCCCGAGGTCCTGCTCTTCGACGAGCCGTTCAGCGCGCTCGACCCGCTGATCCGGCGCGACATGCAGGAGGAGGTCGTCCGGCTGCACCAGGAGGAGGGCCGCACGATGGTCTTCATCACCCACGACCTCCAGGAAGCCCTGAAGCTCGGCGACCGCATCGCCCTGATGCGCGACGGACGCGTCGTGCAGCTCGGCACCCCGGAGGAGATCGTCGGCTCGCCCGCCGACGACTACGTCCGCGAGTTCGTCCGCGACGTCCCGCGCGAGCAGGTCCTCACCGTCCGTACGGCCATGCGCCCCGCGTCCTCGGCCGACGAGGCGGGCAGTGGCCCGGCGATCCGCCCCAGAGCCACGGTCTCGGAGGCCATCGAGGCGGTGGCGCGAGCGGGCTCCCCGGCCCGCGTCATGGACGAGGGCCGCTGCCTGGGCGTGGTCGACGCGACCGACCTGCTGTCGGTGGTAGCGGGCACAGCTGCGGGCAGCTCCGACCCGGCTGCGGGCAGTCGTGCCGCTGGGGCGGCTCCCGTCCCACAGAAAGCGGCAACCGGCAAGCGCCGTGAGCCGACCGACCCCGGCCCCGCCACCACCGAGGAGCCGGTCTGATGGCAACGATCACGGCCACGGCCCGAAAGCCCGCCCCGCCGGGCATCCTCACCAACAGAGCCGTCCGCAAGCTCCTGACCCTCGCGGCGCTCGCGGCCATCCTCGTCCCCCTCGCCGTCTCCCAGTGGGGCGGCACCACCTGGCCGGACGCGCTGACCGTCGACGTCTCCGAGCCGCTCGGCAAGGCCAGCGACTGGATCATCGACAACCGCGACAGCCACCCGCTGTTCCTCTACTTCTTCGGCCACGTCAGCAACGTCGTCGTCATCGCCGTACGCGTCGTCTACCTCGCCCTCCTCGCCGTCGGCTGGGCCGGGGTCACCGCGATCGGCGCCCTGGTCGCCTGGCGGGTGGCCGGCGTGAAGCTGGCGCTGGGCACCGCGGCCGCGTTCCTGGCCTGCGGCCTGCTCGGCATGTGGGTGCCGACGATGCAGACCCTCGCGCTCATGGTCGTCGCCGTCCTCGCGTCCGTCGCCGTGGGCGCCCTGCTGGGCCTGGCCGCCGGTCTCTCCGACCGGATGGACCGCGTCCTGCGCCCGGTGCTCGACACCATGCAGGTGCTGCCCGCCTTCGCCTACCTCCTCCCCGTCGTCCTGGTCTTCGGCATCGGTGTCCCCGCCGCCGTCCTGGCCACCGTCGTCTACGCCGCCCCGCCGATGGCCCGGCTCACCTCGCTGGGCCTGCGCGGCGCCGACAAGGAGGTCCTGGAGGCCGTCGAGTCCCTCGGCACCACCGCCCGCCAGCGACTGCTGACCGCCCGCATCCCGCTGGCCCGCAAGGAACTCCTCCTCGGCGTCAACCAGACGATCATGATGGCGCTGTCCATGGCCGTCATCGCCTCCGTCATCGGCGCCGGCGGCCTCGGCGACCGCGTCTACCAGGCGCTCGCCTCGGTCGACGTCGGCGCGGCCCTCGCGGCCGGCATCCCGATCGTGCTGCTCGCCGTCGTCCTGGACCGGGTGACCGGCGCGGCGGGGGAGCGGCTCGGGGAGTCCGGCAAGTCCCCGGTGACCTGGCTGTACGCCCTCGTCGTCGCCGCGGCCGTCGCGCTCGCGGGACGACTGGCGGGCTTCCTCGACTGGCCCGACGGGTGGGAGGTGAACATCGCCGAGCCCGTGAACCGGGCCGTCGACTGGATGACCGCCCACCTGTACTCCGGCGTCCCGGTCGTCGGCGGCACCGCGGACTGGGCCGCCCACTTCACCAGCTGGGTCCTCAACCCGCTGCGTGAGGGCCTCCAGTGGCTGCCCTGGTGGTCCGTACTCCTCGTCGTCGCCGCGCTGGCCTGGCTGATCGGCACCTGGCGCACCGCGCTCACCGCCGTCCTCGCGATGGCCGCGATCGGCGTGCTCGGCGTGTGGAACCCGTCCCTGGACACGCTCTCGCAGGTGCTCGCCGCCGTCGCCGTCACCCTGGTCATCGGCTTCGCGACCGGCATCGCCGCCGCCCGCAGCGACCGCTTCGAACGTGCGCTCCGGCCGGTCCTCGACGTCTTCCAGACCATGCCGCAGTTCGTGTACCTGATCCCGGTCGTCGCCCTCTTCGGCGTCGGCCGCGCGCCCGCCGCGGCAGCGGCCGTCGTCTACGCCCTCCCGGCCGTCGTCCGCATCACCACCCAGGGCCTGCGCCAGGTCGACCCGGCCGCGCTGGAGTCGGCGCGCTCGCTCGGCGCGAGCACCGGGCAGCAACTGCGGCAGGTCCAGCTTCCGCTGGCCCGCCGGTCCCTGCTGCTCGCCGTCAACCAGGGCGTCGTCCTCGTCCTCGCCGTCGTCATCATCGGCGGCCTGGTCGGCGGTGGCGCGCTCGGCTACCAGGTCGTCTTCGGCCTGGCCCAGGGCGACCTGGCGACCGGCCTGGTGGCGGGCGCCGCGATCGTCTGCCTCGGCCTGATGCTCGACCGGGTCACCCAGCCGACCGAACGCCGTCCGAGGAAGGGAGCCTGACATGCGGATGCGTACGACCACCGCCGTCGCGTCGGCGGCCGCGCTGACGCTGCTGACCGGCTGTGGCGCCGCCGACATGACCAAGCAGGCGTCCCCGTTCGCCAACGCCCAGGGCGCCAAGACCGTCACCCTGTCCGTGCAGTCCTGGGTCGGCGCCCAGGCCAACGTGGCCGTCGCCCAGTACCTGCTCGAACACGAGCTGGGCTACCGCGTCGACACCGTCCAGGTCGACGAGGTCCCCGCCTGGGACGCGCTCAGCCAGGGCCGCGTCGACGCCATCCTGGAGGACTGGGGCCACCCCGAGCAGGAACAGCGCTACGTCGAGGACAAGAAGACCATCGCCCCCGGCGGCGACCTCGGCGTCACCGGGCACATCGGCTGGTTCGTCCCGACGTACTTCGCGAAGAAGCACCCGGACGTGACGAACTGGAAGAACCTCGACAAGTACGCCGACCTGCTGCGCACCGCCGAGAGCGGCGGCAAGGGCCAGCTGCTGGACGGCTCCCCGTCCTACGTCACCAACGACAAGGCGCTGGTGAAGAACCTCGACCTGGACTACCAGGTCGTCTTCGCGGGCTCCGAGGCCGCCCAGATCACCCAGATGCAGCAGTTCGCCAAGGAGAAGAAGCCCTTCCTGAGCTACTGGTACACCCCCCAGTGGCTGTTCGAGAAGGTCCCGATGACCGAGGTGAAGCTGCCGCCGTACAAGGAGGGCTGCGACGCCGACCCGGCGAAGGTCGACTGCGCCTACCCGGTCACCCCGCTGCAGAAGTACCTCAACGCCGGCTTCGCGAAGGACGGCGGCAAGGCGGCAAAGTTCCTGAAGAAGTTCAAGTGGACGACCGAGGACCAGAACCAGGTCTCCCTGATGATTGCCGAGCAGAAGCTGCGGCCCGAGGAGGCGGCGAAGAAGTGGGTGGACGGCCACGAGTCCGTCTGGAAGAAGTGGCTGTCCTGACCGTCACTTTGCGAGCCGTGCCGCGAGCCGTTCCGCGATCTCCCGCACCGCACCTTCCGCGTGCCGCTGGAGACCCGGGCCGAACGTGATCCGGGTGGCCCCGAGTCCGCCGAGTTCGGTGGGCGAGGGGCCCTGCCCGGGCCGGGCGGCCACGTTCAGCGGCCCCTGGATGCCGGCCCGCAGCAGCGGCAGTACGGCGGTCGGGGCGCCGATCGGATACACGCAGTCGGCGCCCGCGGCGACGTAGGCCGCCGCCCGCTCGATCGCCGCCCCAGGATCGTCGACGCCCCTGATGAACGTGTCGATCCGGGCGTTGAGGAAGAGCCGGTCGCCGGCCGCGTCCCGCACCTCGGCCAGCCACCCGGCTTGCTCCACCGGGTCCTTGAGCACCCCGTCCGCGGAGTCCTCGAGGTTGCAGCCCACGGCCCCCGCCTCGAGCAGCCGCTCCACCAGCTCCTTGGGCGCGAGTCCGTACCCGCCCTCGACGTCCGCCGACACGGGCACGTCCACGGCGCGCACGATCCGCGCGAGGGCCGCGAACATCTCGTCGGCCGGCGTCGCCCCGTCCTCGTACCCGAGCGAGGCCGCCACCCCGGCGCTCGGTGTCGCCAGCGCCGGGAACCCGGCCTCCGCGAACACCCGGGCGCTCGCCGCGTCCCAGGGGCCGGGCAGTACGAGGGGATCGTCCGGGACCCGGCCGTGGTGCAGGGCGCGAAAGGCGGCGGCGTGACTCACGGTGTGTAACCCCCCGGTGGGACGCGGCGGCTGACCATCAGCCGGTTCCAGCTGTTGATGACGGTGATCACCCCGATGAGGTGGGCCAGTTCACCGTCGGTGAAGTGTACGGCGGCCCGCTCGTACACCTCGTCCGGCACGAAGCCCTCGGTGAGGACCGTCATCGCCTCGGTCAGCGCGAGCGCGGCCCGCTCCCGCCCGTCGTACAGGTCCCCGGCCTCCTCCCAGGCGGCGAGCAGGCCGAGCCGCTCCTCGCTCTCCCCGTTCTTGCGGGCCAGGGTGAGGTGCATGTCGAGGCAGAAGGCGCAGTGGTTGAGCTGCGAGGCGCGGATCATCACCAGCTCGGCGAGCGCGGGCTCGCCGAGCCCCTTCTTGGCCGCCGCGCTCAGCGCCGACAGGGCCTGCCCGACCTCCCGGTCCAGGCGCTGGGTGCGGGCCGTCACGCGTGCTGCCCGGGCGTGTAGTGGCCCGGCGTCATCCGGCAGGTCACGCCGAACCGGTTCCAGGCGTTGATCGCCGTGATCGCGGCGATCAGCTGCGCCAGCTCCGGCTCGTCGAAGTGCCTGGCGGCCTTCTCGTACACCTCGTCCGGCACGAAGCCGTCGGTCAGCACGGTGACCGCCTCGGTCAGCTCGATCGCCGCCAGTTCCTTGTCCGTGTAGAAGTGCCGCGACTCCTCCCAGGCGGCCAGCTGCACGATCCGCTCCACGCTCTCCCCGGCCGCGAGGGCGTCCTTGGTGTGCATGTCGAGGCAGAACGCGCAGTGGTTGATCTGCGAGGCGCGGATCTTCACCAGCTCGTACAGCGTCGGGTCCACGCCCCGCTTGGCGGCGGTCTCGAGCCGGAGCATCGCCTTGTAGACCTCGGGCGCGTGCTGGGACCAGTTCAGCCGGACGGGCAGCTCGGAGGCGTAGCCCGTGCCCTTCGTGGCATCGGACTTCGTGTCATCGGTGTGCGTGTCATCGGTGTGCGTGGTCATGTCTCGACCCTAGGAAGGAAGCAGCCCAGGAGTATGGTCCATTTCCATGGGTAGATCATGGGCCACTCTGGGCGTCGACCTGCATCTGGAACCCACCGGAGGGGGCCTGCGCCGCGGCCTCACCGACGCCCTGCGCGAGGCCGTCCGCACCGGCCGCCTCGCCCCCGGCACCCGGCTGCCCTCCTCCCGTACCCTCGCCGCCGACCTCGGCATCGCCCGCAACACCGTCGCCGACGCCTACGCCGGCCTCGTCGCCGAGGGCTGGCTCACCGCACGCCAGGGCTCGGGCACCCGTGTCGCCGAGCGCGTCGTCGACCCGCCGGCCGGCGCCTCGGTCCGGCGCCCCCGGGTGCAGACCCGCCCCGCCCACGACCTGCGCCCCGGCACCCCCGACCTCGCCTCCTTCCCGCGCGCCGAGTGGCTCAGGGCCGCCCGCCGCGCCGTCACCGCCGCCCCCAACGACGCCCTCGGCTACGGCGACCCCCGCGGCAGGACCGAGCTGCGCACCGCGCTGGCCGGCTACCTCGCCCGGGCCCGCGGGGTGCGCGCCGACCCCGAGAGCCTGCTGGCCTGCGGCGGGGTCGCGCACGGCCTTGTGCTGCTGGCCGCCGTACTGCGGGCGCGCGGAGTGCACACCGTGGCCGTCGAGTCGTACGGCCTCCACGTCCACCGCGACCTGCTCACGAAGGCCGGGCTGCGCACCGTCGCGCTGCCCGTCGACGACCGGGGAGCGGCTCCCGGGGCGCTCGCGGACGCGGGTGCCGTGCTCCTCACCCCCGCCCACCAGTTCCCGATGGGCGTCCCCCTGCACCCCGACCGCAGGGCGGCCGTCGTGGACTGGGCCCGGCGCACCGGCGCCCTGGTCCTGGAGGACGACTACGACGGCGAGTTCCGCTACGACCGCCAGCCCGTCGGCGCCCTCCAGGGACTGGACCCCGACCGCGTCGTGTACCTGGGCACCGCCAGCAAGTCCCTCGCGCCCGCGCTGCGGCTGGGCTGGCTGGTGCTGCCGCCGTCGCTGGCCGAAGACGTCATGGACGGCATCGGGGGCCGCACCCCGGGCGTGCTCGACCAGCTGACCCTCGCGGAGTTCATCGACTCCGGCGACTACGACCGGCACGTCAGGTCCGCCCGGCTGCGCTACCGGCGCCGCCGCGACGCGCTGGTCGCCGCCCTCGCCGAGCGCGCGCCCCGGGTCCGCGTCACCGGCATCGCCGCCGGACTGCACGCCGTCCTCCGACTGCCGCCCGGCACCGAGCAGCAGGCCGTACGGGCCGCCGCCTGGCACGGGCTCGCGGTGCACGGCCTGTCCATGTTCCGGCACCCGCACGCGGCCGGCCCCCCGCAGGACGCCCTCGTCGTCGGCTACGGCACTCCCGCCGACCACGCCTGGGCGGGGGCACTCGACGCGCTGTGCCGGGCGCTGCCGTAAAGTCCACCCGCGACGGGGGCCGTACACGCGATCGGCCCAACTGTCGTACAACCGCACCGAACACGCGCGGACAACGGGGAGACAGGGACATGGCGGAGACCCGGCGACGGCTGCGGTCGAGCACGGTGGTGCTCGGCGGCATGGGAATGCTCGCGGCGGCGCTGAGCGCATGCGGTTCGGACCCCGACCGCCGCTGCGTGGACCGCGACAGCTACGACTACCTCAACGGCTACAAGGTCGTCGCCGACAAGAACTGCAAGTCGGGCTCCTCCGGCAGTTCCTCGGGCGGTTCGTACGGCAAGGGCGGCAAGAAGAAGACCGGCTCGTCGAGGTCCGTGGACGACGCCGACTGGTACTACGACGGCGACGTCGGCAACGGCTGGGCCGACTCCGGCACCTTCAGCCGGTCCGAGGCCGTCGACCGGGGCGGCTTCGGCTGCTCGGGCTCCGGCAGCGGCGGCGGCTGAGGCTGAGGAAGGCCATGGAACGCCGCACCACCGACCCCCGCCCCGGCTGGCAGCAGACCGTCGAGGAACAGGGCCTGATCTACCCCCTGACCCGCTACCCCGACGGCTCCCTGCGCCCCTACTGGGACGAGAGCGCCTACTACGTCTTCTCGCTGCCGGAGGTCGAGGCGCTGGAGGAGGTCGTCGAGGAGCTCCACCGCATGTGCCTGGCGGCCGCCGGGCACATCGTCACGCACGACCGCTTCACCGACCTCGGCATCACCGACCCGCGCGTCGTTCACGCCGTCACCGAGGCCTGGCACCGCCGTGCCGAACTTCCCTCCGTCTACGCCCGCTTCGACCTGCGCTACGACGGCACCGGACCCGCCAAGCTCCTGGAGTACAACGCGGACACCCCGACCTCGCTCGTCGAGGCGGCGTCCCCGCAGTGGTTCTGGATGGAGGACCGCTTCCCCGGCGCCGACCAGTGGAACAGCCTCCACGAGCGCCTCGTCGAGGCCTGGAAGAAGCAGGCCGCCCTCCTCCCGCCCGGCAACCCCCTGTACTTCGCGCACTCCTCGGACGACGAACTCGGCGAGGACCTCATGACGGTCGCCTACCTCAAGGAGACCGCCGAGCAGGCCGGTCTGGAGACCGACTGGATCTCCATGGAGGAGATCGGCTGGGACCGCCTGTCCGGCCGCTTCGTCGACAACAGGCTCCGCTTCATCCGCAGCCTCTTCAAGCTCTACCCCTGGGAGTGGCTCACCACCGACCGCTTCGCAGGCAACGTCCTGGACACCCTCGACAACGGCGGCGGCACCGGCACCACCCTGTGGATCGAGCCCGCCTGGAAGATGCTGCTCAGCAACAAGGCCCTGCTGGCGATCCTCTGGGAGCTGTACCCGGACCACCCGAACCTGCTGCCGGCCTATCTGGACGGCCCCCGCGAGCTGCCCCACAGCACCGGCTGGGTCGCCAAGCCCCTCCTGGGCCGCGAGGGCGCGGGCGTCACGATCCACGAGCCCGGCACCGACCCGACCCCACGCCCCGAACCCTGCTGCTACCAGGAGCTGGCCCCCCTCCCCGACTTCGACGGCAACCGGGTCGTCCTGGGTGCCTGGGTCGTGGAGAACGAGTCGGCGGGCCTGGGCATCCGGGAGTCGGCGGGCCTGGTGACGGACGAGTACGCGAGGTTCCTGCCCCACGTGATCCTTTAGGTGTCACCCGGGCCCTCCCGCATCCCGGACGCCCCGGCGCCGGCCCAACGCACCCGGTACGCTGACCACGGGCCGTGACTGGCGCGCTGGGATGGACGAACCATCGGGGAGCGGCCCTGGAAGAACACGTGCCGTGCGCCTGGGCCATACCGTGAACGCTGAACACAACGTCCGGAGGTCCCCGTGCCAGCAGAGCTTTCCCCCGAGTCCACCGCCTACCGCGCCGCCCTCGACGTGATCCGCCGCGTCGAGCCCCGCGTGGCCGACGCCATCGGCCAGGAGGTCGCCGACCAGCGCGAGATGCTCAAGCTGATCGCCTCGGAGAACTACGCCTCCCCGGCCACGCTCCTGGCGATGGGCAACTGGTTCAGCGACAAGTACGCCGAGGGCACCATCGGCCGCCGCTTCTACGCCGGCTGCCGCAACGTCGACACCGTCGAGGCCCTCGCCGCCGAGCACGCGCGCGAGCTGTTCGGCGCCCGCCACGCCTACGTCCAGCCGCACTCCGGCATCGACGCCAACCTGGTCGCCTTCTGGGCCGTCCTCGGCGCCCGCGTCGAGGTGCCCTTCCTGGAGAAGACCGGCGTCCGCCAGGTCAACGACCTGACCGACGCCGACTGGGCCGAGCTGCGCCACGCCTTCGGCAACCAGCGGATGCTCGGCATGTCCCTGGACGCCGGCGGCCACCTCACCCACGGCTTCCGCCCGAACATCTCCGGCAAGATGTTCGACCAGCGCTCCTACGGCACCGACCCGGCCACCGGCCTCATCGACTACGAGGCCCTGCGCGCCTCCGCCCGCGAGTTCAAGCCGCTGATCATCGTCGCGGGCTACTCCGCGTACCCCCGGCTGGTGAACTTCCGGATCATGCGCGAGATCGCCGACGAGGCCGGCGCGACCCTCATGGTCGACATGGCGCACTTCGCCGGCCTGGTCGCGGGCAAGGTCCTCACCGGCGACTTCGATCCGGTCCCGCACGCCCAGATCGTGACGACGACCACCCACAAGTCGCTGCGCGGCCCGCGCGGCGGCATGGTCCTGTGCGACGACTCCCTCAAGGACCAGGTCGACCGCGGCTGCCCGATGGTCCTCGGCGGCCCGCTCCCGCACGTCATGGCCGCCAAGGCCGTCGCCCTCGCCGAGGCCCGGCAGCCCTCCTTCCAGGACTACGCCCAGCGCATCGTCGACAACGCCCGCGCGCTCGCCGAGGGCCTGACGCGCCGCGGCGCCACCCTGGTGACCGGCGGCACGGACAACCACCTGAACCTGATCGACGTGGCGTCCTCCTACGGCCTCACCGGCCGTCAGGCGGAGGCAGCCCTCCTCGACTCCGGCATCGTCACCAACCGCAACGCCATCCCGGCCGACCCCAACGGCGCCTGGTACACCTCGGGCATCCGCATCGGCACCCCGGCGCTGACCACCCGTGGTCTGGGCACCGCCGAGATGGACGAGGTCGCGGGCCTGATCGACCGCGTCCTGACCTCGACGGAGCCCGGCACCACCAAGTCCGGTGCCCCGTCCAAAGCCTCCCACGTCCTCGACGCCAAGATCGCCGACGAGATCTCCCACCGCGCGACCGACCTGGTGGCGGGCTTCCCGCTGTACCCGGACATCGACCTCGGCTGACGTTCCCGACAGGTCGCTCTACAGATCGATCAGCTCCTGACGAGGCTCCCCGCGCGGCGGTCCGGCACGGTACCGGTCCGCCGCGCGGCGCATCAGCAGCGTCCCCGCGACGCCCGCCCCGAGCCCCGCTGCGGCCCACCACACCCCGTCCCGCCCGCCGCCGTCCCCTTCGCCTTCGGCACCGGTCCCGTCCGCCGCGAGGAAGCCCGCGTCGGCCAGCCGCTCGTAGGTGTCCCGCGGCACCCGATGCCAGCGGATGTCGTCGTCCGCCACGTCCGGCGCCGGATCGGTGCGCACCCACGGCGTGCCGTCCTCGGCCAGGAACAGCTGGTCCTGACGCAGCATCGCCACGTCCCCGCCCGGCGCCCGCTCCGTCTGCGGCCACCCCCCGACGCCGGTCAGCCCCCACAGCACCGTCAACCGCACCGGGGGACGGCTCTCCCGCGTCCAGTCCTCCGGGACCGGCTCGGTCTCCGAGCGCGACGGGTCGAGCAGGCTCCGCAGCCGGTCGAAGTCCCGCTCGCCCGCGTGCCAGGACGTGGTGCGCCCCGTCCCGGCCCACACGATCACCGCCACGTCCGGGTCCACCAGGGGCGCCGTACCGTCCGCCACCGCGGCCCCCGGCACCCCCGCCCACAGCATCGCGGCCATCGCCGTCGCCGCTCTCGCCCACCACCGCACCCCGTACCCCCTCCGTCCCCGCCCTTGTTACACCGCCGGGCCCGGAATGGAGCCCCCCTGTGCCGAACCAGTGCCCGAGCGCCCCGCGGAGCCTGAGAGAATGGTGAACATGGCCAACGAACGTCCGCGCGTGCTCTCCGGTATCCAGCCGACCTCCGGCTCGTTCCACCTCGGCAACTACCTCGGCGCCGTCCGCCAGTGGGTCGACATGCAGGACACCCACGACGCGTTCTACACGGTCGTCGACCTGCACGCGATCACGGTCCCGCAGGACCCGAGGGAGCTGCGCGAGAACACCCGCGTCGCCGTCGCCCAGCTTCTCGCGGCCGGCCTCGACCCGGACCGCTGCACCCTGTTCGTGCAGAGCCACGTCCCCGAGCACGCCCAGCTCGGCTGGCTGATGAACTGCATCACCGGTTTCGGCGAGGCGTCCCGGATGACGCAGTTCAAGGACAAGTCCGCCAAGCAGGGCAACGACCGCACCACCGTCGGCCTGTTCACCTACCCGATGCTGATGGTCGCCGACATCCTGCTCTACCAGGGCGACCAGGTCCCCGTCGGCGAGGACCAGCGCCAGCACCTGGAGCTGACCCGCGACCTCGCGGACCGCTTCAACCAGACCTACGGCGACACCTTCACCGTCCCGAGCGCGTACATCCTCAAGGAGACGGCGAAGGTCTACGACCTTCAGGACCCGACCGCCAAGATGAGCAAGTCGGCGGCCACCCCGAAGGGCCTGATCAACCTCCTCGACGAGCCGAAGGTCACCGCGAAGAAGGTGAAGAGCGCGGTCACGGACACCGACACCGTGGTCCGCTTCGACCGCGAGCACAAGCCCGGCGTCAGCAACCTGCTCACGATCTACTCCACCCTCACCGGCGCGGAGATCGCGGAGCTCGAGCAGAAGTACGAGGGCAAGGGCTACGGCGCGCTGAAGACGGACCTCGCCGACGTCGTCGTGGAGTTCGTCACGCCCTTCCGCGAGCGCACCCAGCAGTACCTGGACGACCCGGAGACGCTGGACGCGATCCTCGCCAAGGGGGCCGACAAGGCCAGGGCCGTCGCCGCCGAGACACTCGCCCGGGCGTACGACGTGGTGGGCTTCCTGCCCGCCAAGCACTGAGCGCCGGCGGCACCGGGGCCGCCGCCCCCCGCCGCCGTCCGTGCGCCCCGGCACGCCGCCGTAGCGCTGCACATCACTCCGGTTGCGCCTGCCCCGGGCGCGGTGGTGGCCGTACAGTCGATAACCGGGTGTCCGACACAGCGACACACAACGAGTGACACGTAACGACAGGAGACGAAGTGGGGACCGTAACGATCGGCGTGTCGATCGCGGTCCCGGAGCCTCACGGCAGCAAGCTCCAGCAGCTGCGCGCGGGCTTCGGCGACGCCGCCGCTCACGGCATCCCCACGCACGTCACCCTGCTGCCGCCGACCGAGGTCGACGGCGCCGCGCTGCCCGCGATCGAGGCGCACCTGGCGGAGGTGGCGGCGCGCGGCCGGCCCTTCCCGATGCGGCTGTCCGGCACCGGGACCTTCCGTCCGCTCTCACCCGTCGTCTTCGTCCAGGTGGTCGAGGGCGCCGCGGCCTGCTCCTGGCTGCAGAAGCGGGTGCGCGACGCGTCCGGCCCGATGCCCCGCGAACTGCAGTTCCCGTACCACCCGCACGTCACCGTGGCACACGGCATCGAGGAAGCGGCGATGGACCGCGCCTACGAGGAGCTGTCCGACTACGAGGCGCAGTGGCCCTGCACCGGCTTCGCGCTGTACGAGCAGGGCCCCGACGCGGTGTGGCGCAAGCTGCGCGAGTTCCCCTTCGGCAGCGCCACGGTGCCCCCGCAGGCAGGGCGTGTCGAGAGCGGCACCCTGCCCACCCGGTAGGGGCTCACCTCACACCGGCAGCCGGCGGAACACCGTCCGGGGCAGGTGCCGCAGCGCCGACATCACCACCCGCAGCGCGCCCGGCACCCACACCGTCTCCGAGCGCCGCCGCAGCCCCAGCTCGATCGCCGTGGCGACCGCCTCGGGCGTCGTGGCGAGCGGCGCCTCCTCCATCCCCTCGGTCATCCGCGACCGCACGAACCCGGGGCGTACGACCATGACGTGCACGCCCGTGCCGTGCAGCGCGTCGCCCAGGCCCTGCGCGAAGGCGTCCAGGCCGGCCTTGCTGGAGCCGTAGATGAAGTTGGCGCGGCGCGCCCGCTCACCGGCCACCGAGGACAGCACCACCAGGGAGCCGTGGCCCTGCGCCTGGAGCGCACGCGCGCTGACCAGGCCCGTCGAGACCGCGCCGGTGTAGTTGGTCTGCGCGACCCGCACCGCGTTCAGCGGCTCGCGCTCGTCGTGCGCCTGGTCGCCCAGGATGCCGAAGGCGAGCAGCACCAGGTCGATGTCGCCCTCGGCGAACACCTTGCCGAGCGCCGCCTCGTGGGACTCGGGGTCCAGCGCGTCGAAGGCGACGGTGCGCACCTCGGCGCCGAGGCCGCGCAGCTGCTCGGCGGCCGCGTCCAGGGCGGGGGAGGGGCGGCCGGCCAGCCACACCGTGCGGGTGCGGCGGGCCACCAGCCGGCGCGCGGTGGCGAGCGCGATCTCGGACGTACCGCCGAGAACGAGAAGGGACTGAGGGATGCCGAAGGCGTCCTTCACGACAGCTCCAGAGGTCAGAGTCAGAGGTCAGAGGGCGAGGCGGCGGGCCAGGTCGGACACGAACACCCCGCGCGGGTCCAGTTCGGCGCGCAGTGCGCGGAAGTCGTCCAGGCGCGGGTACATCGCGGCGAGCAGCTCCGGCCGCAGCCGGGAGTCCTTGGCGAGGTAGACCCGGCCGCCGGCCCCGGCGACCTCCTCGTCCAGCTCGTCCAGGAAGGCCCCCAGGCCCGGCAGGCCCGCCGGGATGTCCAGCGCCAGGGTCCAGCCGGGCACGGGAAAGGAGAGCCAGCCGGGGTCGGCCTCGCCGAACCGTTTGAGGACGGCCAGGAAGGACGGGCAGCGGCGGGTGGAGATGCGCCGCACGATCCGCCGCAGGGCCTCCTCCCGGCCGTGACCGACGACGAACTGGTACTGGACGAAGCCGCCGCGGCCGTAGATCCGGTTCCAGTGCGGGACGCCGTCCAGGGGGTGGAAGAAGGTGGGGATCCGCTGGAGCCGACCCCGGCCGGCCCGGGGTGCCTTGCGGTACCAGAGTTCGTTGAAGAGCCCCACCGTCGTCCGGCTGAGCAGTCCGCCCGGAAGGAAGTCGGGGGCCGCCGGGAGGCGCGAGGTGCGGAAGGCCAGCGGCTCCCGCCGGGCGCGCGAGCCGGCGGGCAGCGCGTCCAGGGGCGCGTGGTCGCCGCGGGTGAGCACCGCGCGGCCCGTCGTCGCACCGCGCGCGAGCAGGTCGATCCAGGCGACCGAGTAGCGGTAGCGGTGGTCGCCGGCCGTCAGCCGGGCCATCAGGTCGTCGAGGTCGGCGGCGCGCTCGGTGTCGACCGACATCAGCGCCGTCTCGACCGGCTGGAGCCGCAGCGTCGCCGTGAGGATCACCCCGGTCAGCCCCATGCCGCCGGCGGTCGCGTCGAACAGCGGGGTGCCCGGGGTGACGGTGCGGACCGCGCCGTCGGCCGTGAGCAGCTCCAGGGAGAGCACGTGCCGGGCGAAGGAGCCCGAGACGTGGTGGTTCTTGCCGTGGATGTCCGCGCCGATCGCCCCGCCGACCGTCACATAGCGGGTGCCGGGCGTCACCGGCACGAACCAGCCGAGCGGCAGCAGGACCTCCATCAGCCGGTGCAGGGAGATCCCCGCGTCGCAGAGCACGGTGCCGCCGCCGACGTCGATGGCGTGGACCCGGTCCAGGGCCGTCATGTCCAGCACGGCACCCCCCGCGTTCTGCGCGGCGTCCCCGTACGCCCGCCCCAGGCCCCTCGCGATGCCGCCCCGGGCCCCGCAGTCGCGGACGGCGACGGCGGCCTCCTCATAGGTCCGCGGGCGGATCATGCGGGCCGCGGTGGGCGCGGTGCGGCCCCAGCCGGTGACGGGACCCCAGCCGGCGTCGGGATCCGGGTCGGCGTCGGGAACGGTGTCGGCAGACATGCCGGTGACCGTATCGCCCCTATGTGAATGATTAGTTCCAAAACATTCAGCCCGTCCCTGAAACGGGTGATTAATGGTATGTCGCTCCGGAGTGCCGGACTTCCCGTGCCGCGGGCGTGAACAGTGAGTCCACATGGACGACCTCGACGACATGGACCACCGGATCGTCACCGCGCTCCGGGCCTGCGGCACGGACCCGCGCGTCGCCGGCGCCGCGCGTGCCCTGTCCTGGGCCGGGGAACACGGAGCGCTGTGGCTCGCGGCGGGCCTCGCCTCGGCCGCCGTGGACACGCCCCGGCGCACGGCCTGGCTGCGCGGCACCGCGCTCACCGCGGGCGCCCACCTCGTCAGCATGGGCGTGAAGCGCGTCGTGCGCCGCCCCCGCCCCGCGCACGTCGAACCCCTGGTGCGCACCGCGGGCCGGCACTCCTTCCCCAGCTCCCACGCCACCTCGGCCGCCGCGGCCGCCGTCGTCTTCGGCGCGCTCGGGGTGCGGGCCGCCTGGCCGCTCGCCGCCGCGGTGTGCGCCTCCCGGCTGGTCGTCGGCGTCCACTACCCCTCCGACGTCGCGGCGGGCGCCGCCCTGGGCGCGCTGACGGCCCGGCTCGGCACCGACTGGATGCGCGGAGGCACCCGTGACTGACACGGCCGTCCTGCGGCAACGCGCCCCGGAACAGCGGCGGGAGCCCGCGCCGCCGCGCCGGCGCATCCCGGCCGGCCTGCTCAGGACCGCACGCCCCCGCCAGTGGGTCAAGAACGTCCTGGTCGTCGCCGCCCCGGCCGCCGCGGGCGAGCTGTTCTCCACCCACGCCCTCGGCCGGCTCGCCCTGGTCTTCGTCCTCTTCACCGCCTGCGCCGCCGCCGTCTACCTCGTCAACGACGCCCGCGACGCCGAGGCCGACCGCGCCCACCCCGTCAAGCGGCACCGCCCGGTGGCCGCCGGGCAGGTCCCGGTGCCGCTCGCGTACGCCGTCGGGGGCGTCCTCGGCATCCTGGCGCCCGCCCTCGCGGCCTGGCTGTGCCCGCCGCCCGTCGCGGCCCTGCTGACCGCCTACCTCGTGATGCAACTGGCGTACTGCGTCAGCCTCAAGCACGTCCTGGTCGTCGACCTCGCCGTCGTCACCACCGGCTTCCTGATGCGGGCGATGATCGGCGGACTCGCGCTCGGCATCCCCCTGTCGCGCTGGTTCCTCATCACGACCGGCTTCGGCGCGCTGTTCATGGTCGCCGCCAAGCGCTACTCCGAAGCCGTGCAGATGGCCGAGAAGGCGGGTGCCACGCGCGCGTTGCTCACCGAGTACACCACCGGCTACCTCCGCTTCGTCTGGCAGCTCGCCGCCGGTGTCGCCGTCCTCGGCTACTGCCTGTGGGCCATGGAGGAGGGCGGCGTCCCGCACACCAGCGTGCTGCCCTGGCGCCAGCTGTCCATGGTCGCCTTCGTCCTCGCCGTCCTGCGCTACGCCGTCTTCGCCGACCGCGGCACCGCCGGCGAACCCGAGGACGTCGTCCTGCACGACCGCGCCCTCGCCCTGATCGGCGTGGTCTGGCTCGCGATGTACGGCCTGGCGGTGGCCAATTGGTAGCCGGCCGGCGCGAACTGCTGGGCTTCGCCTCCGTCGGCCTGCTCGCCTACGCCGTCGACCTCGCCCTCTTCACCTGCCTGCGCGGCCCGGCCGGCCTCGGACCACTCACCGCCAAGGCCCTGTCCTTCGTCGCCGGCTGCTCGGTCGCCTACGCGGGCAACGCGCTGGGCACCTACCGGCACACCCGCCCGCCCGGCCTGCGCCCCTACGTCGTGTTCTTCGCCGTGAACGCCGCCGGAGCCGCCGTACAGCTCCTGTGCCTGGCCGTCAGCCACTACGGCCTCGGCCTCACCTCGCAGCGCGCCGACACCGTCTCCGGCGCGGGGATCGGCATGGTCCTGGGCACGATCCTGCGCTTCTGGGGCACAAGAACACTGGTCTTCCGGCCCGTGGCCGAATCCGGTGACGGCACCGGCGGCGGATCCGGTGGCCGGACGGGATCATGGACCGGAACGAACGGGGGCAGGGTCGGATCATGGACTGGCTGAAGAAGCTCCCCGTCGTGGGGCCCTGGATCGCGCGCCTGATGACCACGCACGCGTGGCGCTCGTACGAGCGGCTCGACCGGGTGAAGTGGTCGCGGCTGGCCGCCGCCATGACCTTCACCAGCTTCGTCGCGCTCTTCCCGCTGCTCAGCCTGGCCGCCGCCGTCGCCGCCGCCACGCTCAGCGGGAAGCAGCAGGACCAGCTCCAGGACAAGCTCGCCGATCAGATCCCCGGCATCTCCGACCAGCTGAACATCCAGGGCCTGGTCGACAACGCCGGCACCGTCGGCCTCATCGCCGCCCTCCTGCTGCTGTTCACCGGCATGGGCTGGGTCGAGGCCACCCGGGGCTGTCTGCGCGCCGTGTGGGAGCTGCCCGACGAGGAGGAGAACCCGGTCCTGCACCGGGCCAAGGACGCGGGCGTCCTCGTCGGCCTCGGCGGCGCACTGCTGGTCACCGTCGCCATCTCCACCGTCGCCTCGGCGCTGGTCGGCTGGATCATCCGCTCGATCGGCCTCGCCGAGGGCGGCGTCGGCGGCATCCTGCTCTACGTCGCCGCCTTCGCGGTCGCCGTCCTCGCCGACTTCCTCCTGCTGCTCTACGTGCTGACCCTGCTCCCCGGCGTCCAGCCCGGGCGCCGCCGCCTGGTCGTCGCCGCGCTGATCGGCGCGGTCGGCTTCGAACTGCTGAAGCTGCTCCTCAGCGGCTACATGCAGGGCGTCGCCGCGAAGAGCATGTACGGCGCCTTCGGCGCCCCCGTCGCCCTGCTGCTGTGGATCAACTTCACCTCGAAGCTGGTGCTGTTCTGCGCCTCCTGGACGGCGACGGGCAGCAAGGAGCAGGAGCTGGGGGACGACGACGCGGGGGACGACGGCCCAGGGGACCACCGTGCCGGGGGCGGCCCGGACGTCAGGGACGGGTCCGGCGGCGGACCAGGTCCGGCAGCGGCCACTTCCGGTTGACCAGGAAGGCGCCGCCCGCGAGCAGCACCAGCACCCCGGCGGTGATGCCGGCCGCGACCCCGACCCCGCCACCGCCGTCCGTGGTCTGGGCGCCGGCCACCGGCTCGGTGCCCACAGCGCCCTTCCCGGTGCCGCCGGCCTCACCGGAGGCCTCGGGCGAGGGGCTCGCCTGCGCGGCGCTCTTCGGGCCCACCAGCTCGCCCACCGGCCGCGTCTTGCCGGCCGCCGCGAAGCCCCAGTCGAACAGGCGGGCGGTCTCCTTGTAGACCTCGTTGTGCTCGTCCTCCGCCGGGTTCATCACCGTGACGAGCAGCACCTTGCCGTCGCGCTCGGCGACGCCCGTGAAGGTGGCGCCCGCGTTGGTGGTGTTGCCGTTCTTCACACCCGCGATGCCCGGGTAGACCTCCACGTCCGAGTCGCCCGCCAGCAACCGGTTGGTGTTCTGGATCTCGAAGGGCTTGCGGGACGTCTTGCCCTTCTTGTCCTTCTTCGTCTCGCCCGGGAACTTGGCGCGGACCGTCGAGGCGTACTCGCGGAAGTCCTTCTTCTGCAGCCCCGAACGGGCGAACAGCGTGAGGTCGTACGCGGACGAGACCTGGTGCGGCGCGTCGTAGCCGTCCGGGCTGACCACGTTCGTGTCGAGGGCCTGCAACTCCTCGGCGTGCTCGTTCATGTCCTGGACGGTCTTCTCGACGCCGTCGTTCATCGCGGACAGCACGTGCACGGCGTCGTTGCCGGAGCGCAGGAAGACGCCGAGCCACAGGTCGTGGACGGTGTAGGTCTCCTCCTCCTTGATGCCCACCATGCTGGACCCGGCGCCGATGCCCGCGAGGTCGGAGACCTCGACCTTGTGCTTCGTGGTCTTCGGCCACTTCGGCAGCAGCGTGTCGGCGAACAGCATCTTCAGGGTGCTCGCCGGGGCCAGCCGCCAGTGCGCGTTGTGGGCGGCCAGCACGTCGCCCGACTCGGCGTCCGCCACGATCCACGAACGGGCGGTGAGGTCCTTCGGCAGCACGGGCGCCCCGCCCGCCAGGTCCACCTGCGTCCCGGGCTTCCCGAGCCGCGCACCGCCCACGATCGACATCGACGCCGGGGGAGTGGCCGACGGACTCCCCGACGGGCTGGGCGCGGCGAGCGCGGCGGGGGAGAGGAGGGCGAGAGCGGTCAGGGCGGCGGAGGTGACCGACAGGGATCGCCTGAGGGCCTTCTTGGGTGCGGGCACGAGCGGAAACGTACCCCCCGCAAGCGCCGCCTTCCCACCCCCCTCCCCACCCCGGGCACGAATCCGGACAGCCGCCGGAGATACTGAAACCATGAAGCTCAGCCGCCCCGTCTCCTGGTTCCTGCTCGCTTTCGGGGTGTGGAGCTGGATCATCTGGATCACTTTCGTTAAAAACCTGGTCAAGGACGGCAGCGGGCTCGCCTTCGAGGACGGCGACCCCACGGCGTACTTCTGGGTGCACCTGCTGCTCGCGGTCGTCTCCTTCGTATTGGGGACGGTCGTCGGGGTCATCGGGTTGCGCGGGCTGCGCGCACTGCGCCGAACGTCATAGGCGTCACGGACGTCACGGACGTCACAACCGAGGGGATACGACGGCATGGTGGTCGTCTTCGCGCTGGTCGCGTTGCTGGTGGTGGGCGTCCTCGTGGCGTCCAACTGGTACGTGTGGCGGCGCCTGTTCCGCGACACGACCAGCGCTCCGGGTCCCGTGCGCCGGATCGGCGCCGTGGTGATCGCCGGGGGCTGGCTGCTGGCGGTCGGGGCGCTGGTCGCCGAGCGTGCGGGCGCCCCGTTCTGGCTCCAGCGGGTGCTGGCCTGGCCGGGGTTCCTGTGGCTGGCCCTGTCGATCTACCTGCTGCTCGCGGTGCTCGCGGGCGAGGTCGTCCGGCCGCTGCTGCGGATGTTCCTGGAGCGCCGGGCCGCGCGGCGGACGCGGGCGCGGCCGTCCGTGTCCCCGGCCGCGGACACGGAGCGCATACCGGCCGGAACGGCCCCGCCGAAGACACCCGGGACGCCCGAGTCGTCCGCCTCCGACGGCGCCCCCGACGGTCCTGAGAGCGTGCCCCCGAGCCCCCTCGCCGTCCCCTCCCGCCGCCTGTTCGTCTCCCGCGTCGTCGCCGGTGCCGCGGCTGCGGCGGCCGTGGGAACGGTCGGCTACGGCACGTACGGCGTGCTGAGCGGCCCGAAGGTGAAGCGGGTGACCGTGCCGCTGGCCAAGCTCCCGCGCGCTGCGCACGGTTTCCGTATCGCCGTCGTCAGCGACATCCATCTCGGCCCGGTGCTCGGCCGCGGTTTCGCGCAGCAGGTCGTCGACACGATCAACTCCACGCAGCCCGACCTCGTCGCCGTCGTCGGCGACCTGGTCGACGGCAGCGTGAAGGACCTCGGCCCGGCCGCCGCCCCGCTGGCCCGGCTGAAGGCCCGGCACGGCGCGTACTTCGTCACCGGCAACCACGAGTACTTCTCCGGCGCCGAGGCGTGGGTCGCCGAGGTACGGCGGCTCGGCCTGCTCCCGCTGGAGAACGCCCGCACCGAGCTGCCCCACTTCGACCTCGCCGGCGTCAACGACGTGGCGGGCGAGGACGAGGGCCAGGGCCCCGACTACGCCAGGGCCCTCGGCGACCGGGACCGCTCCCGCGCGTGTGTGCTGCTCGCCCATCAGCCGGTGCAGATCCACGACGCCGTCGACCACGGCGTCGACCTCCAGCTCTCCGGACACACCCACGGCGGCCAGCTCTGGCCGGGCAACCTCATCGCGGGCGCCGCCAACCCGACGCTGGCGGGCCTGGAGCGCTACGGCGACACCCAGCTGTACGTCAGCCGCGGCGCGGGCGCCTGGGGCCCGCCCACGCGCGTGGGGGCGCCCTCGGACATCACGGTGATCGAGCTGGCGTCCCGTCAGGCCTGACCGGTGCTGTTCCCGGCCGCCCGGTCCCGCTTCCTCGCGGGGTCCGGGAAGGCGTTCGTCATCCCCGGCAGGAAGTCCGTGAACAGTTCGTGCACCTCGCGCACCAGCGGGCGCAGCACCCGGAAGCGGGCCAGCACGACGCCCCGCGCGGTGAGCCGGGCACCGCGTTCGGCGAGGCGGTAGCTGCGCTCGCGTCCCTCGGTGCGGTCGAAGATCCAGTACAGGACCAGGCCCATCTGGGAGAGCCACATCAGCTCGGGCAGGATGTCCCGCAGATCCTCGGGCACCTTGGTCTTCGCGCCGGCGAGCACCGCGCGGTGGATGCTGATGGCCTCCACGCGCGCGTGCTCGGACTCCGGGGAGAAGGGGCTGAGCGGGCTGTCGGGGTCGGCGGCGTTCTTGAAGAACTGCACCGCGAACTCGTGGTACGGCGTGGCGATGTCCAGCCACACCTTGAGCACGCCCGCCAGCCGTGCCTCCAGGTCGGTCTCCTTGGCCAGGACCTCGCGGACCGCCGCCTGGTGCTCGGCGGCGATCCGGTCGTAGAAGCCCTGGATCAGGTGCTCCTTGCCGGCGAAGTAGTAGTACGCGTTGCCGACGGAGACCCCGGCCTCCTGGGCGATGGCCCGCATCGTCGTCCGGTCGTAGCCGCGTTCCTGGAACAGCCGCATGGCCGTCTCCAGGATCAGTGCGCGGGTCTGTTCGGACTTGCTGAGGTGGGCGCCGTCGTCGGGGCCGTCGTTGGTCGCAGGCACGGGTCCAGAGCCTATCGAGTGGTGCAGGTGCCGTCGTCACACCCGGGTCCGGCGTACCTCCACCCGAGCCCCGGCTCGTAGACCCAGCCGTCGGCGCGGCGGTACCCCTTGCCGCCCCACTGCCGCTGCCCGCCCCGCCACTTGGCGGCGGCCAGGACGACCCCGCGGGCCATCACGGCACCGGCGGGGGTGCTGAGCCGGTGGGCGAGCGCACGGTGCTCGCGCAGCGCCCACAGGACGACGATCCAGGCGGCGGCGCCCCGGTAGACCTGGCCGGCGTCGCCCACGGCGGTGACCTCTTCGAGGGTGGCCCCGTGCTCGAGGCCGGGGAAGCGCCGGCGCGCCTCGTCGGACGCGGCCGGGACCAGCTCCAGCGGCACCAGCCGGGGCTGGCGTCGCAGCCAGTCCCGTACGTGGGTGCACAGGGAGCACTCGGCGTCGTAGAGGACGGTGAGCCGGCGCACGGGGGCGCCGGCCGTCGTCCCGGGAGCGGGAGCCATCGGCTCAGGCCCCGGCCGTCGGGGCCACCCAGCCCTGCGGCGGAACCGGCGGCACCTGCTCGCGCTCCATCATCCCGCGCCGCCGGATCTTGTTGAGCACGTACACGTTGCCCAGGTGCATCACGCCGAGCACCAGCAGCACCACACCGATCTTGGTCGAGAGCGCCTCGAAGATGCCCCGGGTGTCGGTGATGGTGTCGTCGCCGCTCAGGTAGAGGGCGACGAACCCGAGGTTCACGAGGTAGAAGCCGACCACCAGAAGGTGGTTGACGGCGTCGGCGAGCTTCTCGTTGCCGTGCAGTACGTCGGCCAGGAAGACCCGCCCGTTGCGGCTGAGCGTGCGGGCCACCCAGACGGTCAGGCCGATGCTGACGGCCAGGTAGATGACGTAGGCGATGACCGTGCGGTCCATGCCCCACCCCTCCTTGAACGTGTTCAAAACGCTGACAGGACTGACTGTAGCCCTGTTTTTGAACACGTTCAAGCCTGATCCGGGACCGTGGGTGGCTCAGGGGCGGCGGCCCAGCTCCGGGCGCTTGGAGTAGTCCGTCAGGCCGATGACGTTGCCCCACGGGTCGGCGAACTCGACGGTCCAGCCGGTGGCCACGGGGAACGGCTCGTCGAGCGGCGGCACCCCCGCCCCGCGCAGCGCACGCGCCGCCTCGCGGGCGTCGGTCACCTCCAGCCACACCCGCGCGGAGGGCCACATCGGCGGCTGCCGCCCGAACTCCTCCTCCACCCGCAGCAGGAGTCCCGGCGTCTCGACGCCCACCTTCAGCAGCGCGATCCCGGCCTCGTCGAGCCGGTAGGCGACCGGGAAGCCGGCCCGCTCGTAGAACCCGACGGCCTCACCGAGGTCCCCGACGGGCAGCAGTACGTTGTCGAACCCGAGCAGTTCGTACGACTCGTCATCTGACATGGCGTCAGGCTAGGACGATCGTCGCCCGGAACGGCTGATTGTCGGTCCGACCCCGCTGCGGGATTGGGCCGTCCGGCCGCAGGAACGCCGCAGGGCCCCGTCTCCATGGGAAACGGGGCCCTGCGGCGTGGTGCGACCGACGGACGTCAGAAGCGGCGCGTGATCAGCGCTCGCTTCACCTCCGCGATGGCCTTGGTGACCTCGATGCCGCGCGGGCAGGCGTCCGTGCAGTTGAAGGTCGTACGGCAGCGCCAGACGCCGTCGCGGTCGTTGAGGATCTCCAGCCGCTGCTCGCCGGCCTCGTCGCGCGAGTCGAAGATGAAGCGGTGGGCGTTGACGATCGCGGCCGGGCCGAAGTACTGGCCGTCGTTCCAGAACACCGGGCACGAGGACGTGCAGGCGGCGCACAGGATGCACTTCGTCGTGTCGTCGAAGCGCTCGCGGTCCTCGGCGGTCTGCAGGCGCTCACGCGTCGGCTCGTTGGTGTCCTTCGTGATCAGGAAGGGCATCACGTCCCGGTACGCCTGGAAGAACGGCTCCATGTCGACGACCAGGTCCTTGAGGACCGTCAGGCCCTTTATGGCCTCGACCGTGATCGGCTTCTCGGGGCTGAGGTCCTTGATCAGCGTCTTGCAGGCGAGGCGGTTCTTGCCGTTGATCCGCATGGCGTCCGAGCCGCAGATGCCGTGCGCGCAGGAACGGCGGAAGGTGAGGCTTCCGTCGAGCTCCCACTTGATCTTGTGCAGCGCGTCGAGGACACGCTCCTTCGGGTCGATCTCCAGCTGGAAGTCTTCCCAGGACGCCTCGGCCGCGACCTCCGGGTTGAACCGCCGGACGCGGAAGGTGACCGTGATGTAGGGAGAGTCGGCGAAGCCCGGCTCGGGGGCCGAGTCGTTCTTCTCCATGACAGGGGTAGCCATCAGTACTTACGCTCCATCGGCTGGTAGCGGGTCTGGACGACCGGCTTGTAGTCGAGCCGGATGGACTCGGCGCCGTCGTCGCCCACCTCGCGGTACGCCATGGTGTGGCGCATGAAGTTGACGTCGTCGCGGTTGGGGAAGTCCTCGCGGTAGTGACCGCCGCGCGACTCCTTGCGGGCGAGGGCGGACACCGCCATCACCTCGGCCAGGTCGAGCAGGTTGCCCAGCTCGACGGCCTCCAGCAGGTCGGTGTTGAAGCGCCGGCCCTTGTCCTGGATCGACACGTTCTTGTAGCGGGCGCGCAGCTCGGCGATCTTCTCGACGGCCGTCTTGATCGTCTGTTCGGTGCGGAACACCATGACGTTGGCGTCCATGCACTCCTGCAGCTCGCGGCGGATCGCCGCCACCCGCTCGGTGCCGGTGGACGAGCGCAGCCGCTCGATCTGCTCGACGACCTGGGACTCCGGGTCCTCGGGCAGCTCGACGAAGTCCGCCTTCTGCGCGTACTCCGCGGCGGCGATGCCCGCGCGGCGCCCGAAGACGTTGATGTCGAGCAGCGAGTTGGTGCCCAGGCGGTTGGCGCCGTGCACCGACACGCAGGCGACCTCGCCGGCCGCGTACAGGCCCGGGACGACGGTGGTGTTGTCGCGGAGGACCTCACCCTCGACGTTGGTCGGGATGCCGCCCATGGCGTAGTGCGCGGTCGGCTGGATCGGGATCGGGTCCGTGTAGGGCTCGATGCCGAGGTAGGTGCGCGCGAACTCCGTGATGTCGGGCAGCTTGGCGTCCAGCTGCTCCGGCGGGAGGTGCGTGAGGTCCAGGTAGACGTGGTCGCCCTCGGGACCGCAGCCGCGGCCCTCGCGGATCTCCGTGTAGATGGAGCGCGAGACGACGTCACGGGACGCGAGGTCCTTCATGACCGGCGCGTACTTCTCCATGAAGCGCTCGCCGTCCTTGTTGCGCAGGATGCCGCCCTCACCGCGGGCGCCCTCCGTCAGCAGGATGCCCATGCGCCAGATGCCGGTCGGGTGGAACTGGAAGAACTCCATGTCCTCCAGCGGCAGTCCGCGGCGGTACACGGCCGCCTGGCCGTCACCGGTGAGCGTGTGCGCGTTGGACGTCACCTTGAAGAACTTGCCGGTGCCGCCGGAGGCGTAGATCACGGACTTCGCCTGGAAGACGTGGATCTCGCCGGTCGCCAGCTCGTACGCCACCACACCGGCCGAGCGCTTGACGCCGTCGACCTCGGTGATCAGCTGGTCCAGGACGTAGAACTCGTTGAAGAACTCCACGCCCTCCTTGACACAGTTCTGATAGAGCGTCTGGAGGATCATGTGACCGGTGCGGTCGGCCGCGTAGCAGGAGCGGCGGACCGGGGCCTCGCCGTGGTTGCGGCTGTGCCCGCCGAAGCGGCGCTGGTCGATCGTGCCGTCGGGCGTCCGGTTGAACGGCAGGCCCATCTTCTCCAGGTCGAGGACCGAGTCGATGGCCTCCTTCGCCAGGATCTCGGCGGCGTCCTGGTCGACCAGGTAGTCACCGCCCTTGACCGTGTCGAAGGTGTGCCACTCCCAGTTGTCCTCCTCCACGTTGGCCAGCGCGGCGGCCATGCCGCCCTGCGCGGCGCCCGTGTGGGAGCGGGTGGGGTAGAGCTTCGTCAGCACGGCGGTGCGGCTGCGCTTGGTCGACTCGATGGCCGCGCGCATGCCGGCGCCACCGGCGCCGACGATGACGGTGTCGTACTTGTGTACCTTCATGATTTTCGCAGCCCCGTGCCTAGCGGATGTTCGGGTCGAAGGTGAAGATCACCAGCGTGCCCAGCAGGATGGTGAACACCGTGGCGGTGTAGAGCAGGCCCTTGAGCCACAGGCGGGTGTTCGGGCGCTCCGCGTAGTCGTTGATGACCGTGCGCAGGCCGTTCCCGCCGTGCAGCATGGCGAGCCAGAGCATCGCGAGGTCCCAGACCTGCCAGAACGGCGAGGCCCAGCGGCCCGCCACGAAGGCGAAGCCGATCTTCGAGACACCGCCGTCGAGCACCAGCTGGATCAGCAGGTGGCCGAGGACCAGGACGACCAGCACCACGCCGGACAGGCGCATGAACAGCCAGGCGACCATCTCGAAGTTGCCCCGGGTGGTCTTCGGGGTCTTCTTCGTGCGCGCGCGGGGTGCCTCGATGAGCGGCGCCGGGCTGTCGACCGTGTACAGGGAGGCGCCCTCGACGGGGCCGATCCCGGAAGCGGGGGATTCAGTCGTGGACATTGGCGTCAGCTCCCGAACAGTTCACGAGCGGCGTGGCCGAGGACGGGGTAGATCGCCCCGAGCATCAGCACGACCCACAGGGCGACGACGGTCCAGAGCATCTGCTTCTGGTAGCGGGCGCCCTTGACCCAGAAGTCGACGGCGATGACACGCAGGCCGTTGAGCGCGTGGAAGAGGATGGCGGCGACGAGGCCGTACTCCAGCAGCGCGACGATCGGCGTCTTGTACGTGGCCACGACGGTGTCGTAGGCCTCGGGGGACACCCGCACGAGGGCGGTGTCCAGCACGTGAACGAACAGGAAGAAGAAGATGAGGACGCCGGTGACTCGATGAGCCACCCAGGACCACATTCCTTCCCGGCCGCGGTACAGCGTTCCAGCCGGCACGGAAATTTCCTCCGGGAGCGGGGATTGGGGCCGCGCCGGCTTTCCTTGTCGGTCGGGCCCGGCCGGGTACGGTCCACCGGCCCCCAGCATGGTAGCGACGTGTACCTGCGGTGCTTACAGCGGGCCTGCCGGTGTGATCAAAGTTGCACTCAAAGGAGCAGTGGGTTTGGGCGGGGGCGGCTACGGGGGATGGGGGTTTGTCTTGTATGCCGGGTGCGCGTAGTCAGTGGCTGGTCGCGCAGTTCCCCGCGCCCCTGAGCGTGCTGATCAATCTGCCTCTTGCCAGTTGCCGGAGTTCTTCTGCCGCTACCAGGCGTTCTTCGTCCAGGTCGTTGTTCAAACGTGACCGGATGGCTGCCAGTAGGTGGTTCAGCGTCTCGTCCGGACTCAGGCCGGCCAGGCAGATGACGAACACGTGTCCGAAGCGGGACTCGTAGGCCGCGTGAGCCGCGTTCAGGGCCGTGTGGGCCGCTGCGTAGGTGTCCTCGGGGAGTGCGGGCAGTGTTTCGGCGGCCAGGGCCTCGGTCAGGTCGTCCGGGGAGAGGTCGTACGCCGCCTCGTCCGCCGCCGCGAGGAGGGCGGGGAGGTCCGGATAGGGGCGGTGGGCGGCGAGGCGGTGGGCCCAGGTGTGACTGTTCAGGCAGGTCAGCAGGGTCTGGGTGGCCTCTTCGGGGGAGGTGGTGTTGAAGCGCTCCAGCGAGGAGGGAGTTGCCGGATTGGCGCGTGTTTGCACCGGTACCGGTATGGCCACTCGGCGGGGGAGGTCTGGGAGACGGTGCGCAGGCAGCGTGGATCCTCGTGGGCTTCACGTACGGGTCGGCAGGTGATGGTGCGAGAGATGTGGCTTCACGTTATCGAGTGACGGCATCGCGCGTCCGACCGATGACCGAATTTCACCCGAACGGGAGAGTTTCAGAACATGTGGTGGACGCATGACGGCAGCGGCGGCCATAGGTTGGCGCCGTGAGCCAGCACGGACGCCGGATACCGGCGCACAAGGTGAGGCAGCGGGCGGTGATCGCCGGTGCGGTGGTCGCCGCGCTCGGCGTGGGGGTCGGCCTGTGGGCCACCGACACCGACGGTGACGGCGGCCAGGAGGGCTCGGCCGCGCGGACCTCCGGCGAGGCGGCCGCGCCCAGTCCCAGCCGCTCCTACCCGCTGTCGAAGGAGCCGCGGACCATACCCGCCGTACGGGAACACACCGCGGCCCGCGGACCCGGCTGGCAGCCGAAGAAGGACCACCGGGTCGTCGTCGCCGACTCCGGCCTCGCCGACGAGGGCAAGCAGATCGCCGGCGAGCTGGGGATGACGTACGCGGGGGAGAAGGACGACGAGCGCTCCGGGGACCTGCTCCTCGACGTCAAGGCCGACAAGGGCGCGAACCCCGAGTCGTACACCATGACCGTGCGCGACGGCCGGGTCACCGTCACCGGGCCCGCCGAGGCCGGCGTGTACTACGGCACCCGCACCCTGAAGCAGGCCGTGGACGGCGGCGGTACCGCGCCGGAGGGCGTGGTGAAGGACGAGCCGGCCAAGCCGAAGCGCGGCTTCTCGCTCGACATCGCCCGCAAGCACTACGACGCCGACTGGATCAAGGACCGGATACGCGAGCTGGGCGACCTCAAGTTCAACGAACTGGGCCTGCACTTCTCCGACGACCAGGCTTTCCGCATCGAGTCCGACTCGCACCCGGAGATCGTCTCGGACGAGCACCTGACCAAGGCCGAGATGAAGGAGATCATCGATCTCGCCGCCTCGCGCCACATCACCGTCGTCCCCGAGATCGACTCGCCCGGCCACCTCGGCGCCGTGATCGCCGCGCACCCCGACCTCCAGCTGCGCAACGCGCAGGGCACGGCCACGCGCGGCGCGATCGACATCTCCAAGCCGGAGGCCGCGAAGATCGTCGACGACCTGCTGAACGAGTACGCCGACCTGTTCCCCGGCACCCAGTTCCACCTGGGCGCCGACGAGTACCAGGCGCTGGTGGTCCCGGATCCCGAGGCGTCCTACCCGACGCTGGCCGCCGCCGCCCGCAAGGCGTACGGCTCCGGCGGCACCGTAGCCGACCTCACCACCGGCTGGCTCAACGGCCGGGCCAAGACCGTCATGGCCCACGACCGCGTCCCGCGCGCGTGGAACGACGGCTTCTTCAAGGACACGTCCGTCGAGCCCCTGAAGGACATCAAGGTCGCCTACTGGACCGGCAAGGAGATCGGCGCCCGCCCGCCGACGGAGTACCTGAGCGCGGGCCGCCAGGTCCTCAACTACAACGACGAGTTCCTCTACTACGTGCTCGGCCAGCCGCAGACCTTCGTCTACCCGACCGGCGAGCGCATCTACGAGCAGTGGACCCCGCGCGTCCTGCGCGGCACGCAGGCCGTCGACGCCAAGTACGACGACCAGATACTCGGCGGCAGCTTCGCGGTCTGGGGCGACATCCCGAGCGCGCAGACGCAGGCGCAGGTCGCCGAGGGCATCCGGCTGCCGCTGGCGGCGACGGTCCAGAAGCTGTGGGACCCCGACAAGCCCGAGCTGTCCTGGACGGACTTCAAGGCGCTGGCCAACCGCCTCGACTGACGCGGACACCCCGGGCAGGTCCCGGTGGCGGCATGCCGATTGACCGATCCGGCTGCGAACTCCCGTACGGCTGTGGTGGTCTTTTGACCGAGCCGAACCGACACGCCGGGGGGAACCGGGACATGGGCTACTGGGGGTACTTCGTCGTCGGCCGCGCCGAGCGGCCGCTCGCGGAGCTGGAGGCGCTGGCCGGCGCCGCGGACATGACCCTGCGCCAGTCCGCGCCGGACGGCTGGCAGGTGTGGGAGTTCCCGGGCGGCGACGGAGACGTCGGGAACATGAACGAACTGGCCGGACAGACCGGCGCGCCAGCGCTGTTCGGGTACGTGATGGACAGCGACTGCGTGGTCGTGGAGGCGGCGGCGCCCGAGAGCGGGGCGTGGACGACCTGCCTGGCGCGGTCCGCCATGGCCGGGTACCTGGGCGCCGAGCGGGACGGGCTCACCCTGGAGGACTACTTCCTCGAGCCCCGCGACGCCGCCGAACGCGCCGTCGCCTGGGCGGCCGAGGCGGGGCGCACCGCGAGCGCCGGCGATCTGGCCCGGGTGCTGTCGGACGACCCGGGCGCCGAAGCGGACGCGGACGTGGGCTCCGACGCGGACGCCGACGTGGACGAGGACGTGGACGTGGACGAGGGCGTGGGCTCCGACTCCGGTCCGGTGGCCGAAAACCTCTTCTTCCGCTTCCTCGACCGGCTGGGCGTCGTGCCGCTGTGACACTCCCGGGCCGTCGCACGCAGTAAGGGGCAGTGCGGGCTCCGTGGTGGTGGGCGGGGCGAAGCGGCGGGAACAGGGAGGCATCCGATGAGCCTGGTGGAACTGATCGCGCGGGCCGACGTACGCGGGCTCGCCGCGAGCGGGCTGGCTTGTTTGGATCGCTGCGTCCCACTGCTGGACGGCGACGACGAGGTCCTCAGACCCCTGTGGACCACCCTCGCCGACGACACCGGCGACGGCACCGGTGACGAGGCCGGCCGCGACTGGGCGCAGGGGCTGGCGCAGGTGCGGGACAAGCTCGCCGGCCCCGACGCCGCCGGCGAGGACGATGCGGTGCTCCTGGCCCGCCGCATGCTCGCGGCCGCGCCGGCCGAGTGCTCCGGCCCGGCGATGCGGACGTGGGCCGACGCCTGTTCCGTCGCCGCGCTCCGCATCCACCGGCTCCTCGACCCCGCGGCGGACCCGGCCCCGGACACCGACGTACCCCGCGAGGCCGGACCGGAGGAGCTGTCCCCCCTCGTCGCCGCCGAACTGCGCCGTCAGACCGGCGTCCTGGAACTGCTCGCCGCTCACGGCCCGGCCGGGCTGCGTCCGGCCCTGGACGTCTCCACGGAGGGGCGCCGGGTACTGCGCGCGGTGGTCTCCCGCCGGGCACGCGGGCGGGGCTGAAACCCCGGGCCCGCCTGTGACCGACGTGCGGGGAACGCGCGGCGGTGGTGCGGCGGACATGGCGGAGGTGGGTCGGTCCTGCGCCGGTTGCGGAACGACCGGCGTTCGTGTGTGACGCAACCGTGCCGCGCGGCGCTATAGCCCATGTGACGACTGTGACCAGCGGATTGACCAGCGGATCGAGCGGCGAATCGAGCAGTGGATCGACGGGCCGGCAGCAGACCCGGCCGTCGGCCGCCGCGAAGCCGGTGCGGTGGGCGGCGGACGCGGTGGCCACGCCGCGTGAGGGCGCCCGGCCGCACCTGGACTACTCGGCGCAGAGCTTGTGGCGCGTCGACCGGGTGATCGAGGGCATCCGGCGCGTGGGAGCGCCGTACGCCGCGGTGGAGACGGAGCTGCGCGGTCTCGGCGCGTACGCCGGTGAGGTGATCGTGCGTCAGGCGGGCGGCGAGTGGTGGGCGACCGGCGGCGACCACTGGGTCCGCACCCCCGACGGCCGACTGTGGGACCCGATCGACGAGGCCCGCCGCTGCTTCGCCGGTGACGGCTCGCTCCGCCTCCTGTGCCGGGACGCCACGGCGGCCCGGTGACGAGAGCACGAGGGGACGGGGTCGTCTTCGCGGAGGGCGAAGCGGGTGAACCGCAGGGACGGCCGGGGCCGCCACCCCCCACAGGAGAGGCCCCGGCCGTCGCGCGGCACGGGCCGCGCGGCGGCCCGTACTCCCTACAGCGTCGCGACTGCGTTTTCTGTCACACCGCGACGCGTCACGGGTTAGTTGCATCTTGTACGGCAATGAGGGCCGGACATGGACGAGTGGCGGTTTCAAGACGTAACGTGCCATTCGCGCCGACGCAGCGGGGGGCCCGCTCCCGCGACGGAGTTGCGGGAGACCACCGCGACCATCAATGGAGAAACCACGACGGCGAGGACCACGTCCGCGAGAGCGGCGCCGGTTTAGGCGCAGAAAGGCTTCTCGGTGCTGGGGGACGACGCGGAGCTGACCGCCGCGGTGCGTGCGGCGCAGGACGGGGACGAGACCGCGTTCCGGACTGTGTACCGCGCCGTGCATCCGCGGCTGCTGGGATACGTGCGCACGCTCGTCGGTGATCACGACGCCGAGGACGTGGCGTCCGAGGCCTGGCTCCAGATCGCCCGCGACCTCGAACGGTTCGACGGCGACGCCGACCGGTTCCGCGGCTGGGCCGCCCGCATCGCCCGCAACCGCGCCCTCGACCACATCCGCATGCGCGGCCGCCGGCCGGCCGTCGGCGGCGACGAGACGGAGCTGGCCGGCAGGCCCGCGGAGTCCGACACCGCGGGCGAGGCCATGGAGACGCTGGCCACCGACAACACCCTCTCCCTCATCGCCCGGCTGCCCCAGGACCAGGCCGAGGCGGTCGTCCTGCGCGTGGTGATGGGCCTCGACGCGAAGAGCGCCGCCGAGACGCTGGGCAAGCGGCCCGGCGCGGTCCGCACGGCGGCGCACCGCGGCCTGAAGCGGCTGGCCGAACTGCTCGGCGGCGATCCGGAATCGGGCGGGGGGCTCGACGCCCTGCCGCCGCAGCGAGAACCGCGTGGTCGCGCGGTGACGTCCGCGAGTGTGACGCATACGCGTCCGCGGACGCAGAAGGACATGTGATGGCCGACGAGCAGAACAAGTGGCTGGACCGCGAAACGGCGGAGCTCTTGCTGCGCGGAGAGCCACTGGAGGCTGCCCATCCGGCGGCCCGCGACCGTGCCGAGCGACTCGTCGTGGCCCTGGGCGCGCTCTCCGCCGCACCCGCGCCGACCGGCGGGGAACTCCCCGGCGAGGCAGCCGCGTTGGCCGCCTACCGCAAGGTGCGCGAAGAGCGGGCCGACGCGTCCGCGGGGGCGTCGGCCGCCCTCCGGAAGGGCGCCGCCAACCGGCCGGCCGACGCCGGTCTCGTCCGCATCGGCCGGCGCGCCGACAGCGCCGGGCGCCCCCGCTGGAGCCGCCCCCTGCGCCTCGGACTGGCCGCCGCGCTGACCGTCGGCATGGTCGGCTCGGTGGCGGTGGCGGCCGGAACCGGAGTGCTGCCGACACCGTTCGACCGCACCGAACCGGAACCCGCCGCCACCGTCTCGGCCGCGGCGTCCCCCGACCGCCCGCTGGTCTCGCCCTCGCCGCTGGACGGCACGCAGGGCGGGACGGCGCCCGGCGGCACCGCCCCCGGCGCGCCTGAAGACGGCACGACGCGGGACGGCGGCAAGGCCGGGGACGACCGCGACACGGGCGACCGGGACACCGGCGGCTCCGACGCACGCCGGTCGGGCCTCGCCGCCTCCTGCCGCAAGGTGCGCTCCGGCAGGGAACTCGACGGCGCCCACAACCGCGCGCTGAAGGAGGCGGCCGGGGGACCGTCCCGGGTCGGGAAATACTGCGGCGACCTCCTCGCCGGAAACGACACCGCCGCCCGGAAGGACACCGGCGGCCGGGACAGCAGGGAGCACGGCGACTTGGGAGAGACGGTCCGGGAGGGCCAACTCCGCAATGACACCGGCGACAGCGGCGGCAAGGGCGACGAGGACGGCAAGGGCAACGAGAACGGCAAGGGCGAGGGCAACGGCGGCAAGAAGGGCGACGACGGCGACGGCAAGGGAGGCGAAGGCGGCAAGGGCGGCAAGGGTGACAAGGACGATGACGACGACAGCCACATAGCCCCGCCCGACCGGAACCCCCACGGCCCCCACGGCCCTCACGGCCTCCACGCGCACCACGGTTCCCACGGCCTCCACGCGCACCACGGTCCGCGCACCCCGTCGGCCTACGCCCCCCACCCCTCGTCCTCCGCCTCTGCGGGAACCGTCTGACCTCTGCTTTCGCGGTCGAGAGGGATTCTCTCGCCGAGGGTGTGACACTTTCGGCCACCGTGACGCAGTAATGAGTGAGCCGACTGGTCATCGGCTTTTGCACCGAGCCGGGGTTCCCCCCGTACCTGCGGCTCGTGCACCTCGGCGCGGGCGGGACACGTTCCCCCGGTCCCGCCCGCGCCCCATCCGCCGTGGCGCCGCCTCGCGGCCCCGGCGCCTCACCAGTACACGACGACCTTGTCGCCGTTCCTCACCTGCGCGTACAGATCCGCGATCGCCGCCTCGTCGCGCACGTTGACGCAGCCGTGCGAGGCGCCCGCGTAGCCGCGGGCCGCGAAGTCGTAGGAGTAGTGCACGGCCTGGCCGCCGCTGAAGAACATGGCGTAGGGCATGGCCGAGTCGTAGAGCGTCGAGACGTGGTGGCGGGACTTCCAGTAGACCTGGAAGACGCCCTCCCGGGTCGGCGTGTACTGCGAGCCGAAGCGTACGGACATGGTCGACACGGTGCGTCCGTCGACCATCCAGCGCAGCGTCCGGCTCGACTTGCTGACACACAGCACCCGGCCGGTCAGACAGCGCGGGTCCGGCGCGGCGGCCGGCTGCCCGCCCATCAGGTACAGGTCCCACTTGTCCGGCTCGCGCGACATCCCGAGCAGCCGCTCCCAGGTGACGGTGTCCGTCCGGCCGGTCCTCGGCAGCCCGCGCTTGCCCTGGAAGCCGCTGACCGCGCGCTCGGTCAGATCGTCGTACGTCCCGGTCGGCCCGTCCACGAGCCACTCGACCTGGCGCAGCCGCGCCTGCAGTTCGCGGACGTCTCGGCCGGTGTCGCCCCGCTTCCACAGCACCCTGGCCGCCCCGGCCGCCCGGGCGGGCGGCGCGCTCGACGGCCGGTCGCGGGACGGCGTGCTCTTCGGCGCTGCCCCGGTGACCTCTATGCGCACCGGGGAGTGCGCCTTGCCGTCCGGGCCCGTGCGCTGCACGGTGCAGCCGCCCGCCACCAGTACGGCCCCCAGGGCGACGGCGACCGCCCTGCCCGTGTTTCCCCTGCCCGTCTTCATGCGCATCACGGCCCCCCGTCGTCTCACGGCCCCGCACGGACGTCCCCTGAGTTGTTCCCGCGGATGACGCGCCGTGAACGGCACGGCATCGTTGTGACCGGGACCGCACCGAGGTTGTGAGGAAGGTCCCAGCGTGCGCCTCTCCACCGGGTGCACGCGCGCGGATACAGTCCGTCGAGAAGTCGGTCTGTACTGGCGGGTTAGTGACGGGTAGTTCGACCAGTTCGAACATGTGCTCAGCGGGAGGCATCACACCATGACGCGCGAGTCCGAGTCCGGGCTGCCCATCGAACCGGTCTACGGGCCCGAGACCCAGGCGGGCTGGGATCCGGCCGAGAAGCTGGGCGAGCCGGGGAAGTACCCCTTCACCCGGGGCGTGTACCCGTCCATGTACACCGGCCGGCCGTGGACGATGCGCCAGTACGCCGGTTTCGGCACGGCGACCGAGTCGAACGCCCGCTACAAGCAGCTGATCGCCAACGGCACCATGGGACTGTCGGTCGCCTTCGACCTGCCCACCCAGATGGGCCACGACTCCGACGCCCCGATCTCCAGCGGCGAGGTCGGCAAGGTCGGCGTGGCCATCGACTCCCTCGATGACATGCGGGTGCTGTTCGGCGGGATCCCGCTGGACAAGGTCTCCACGTCGATGACGATCAACGCCCCGGCCTCGCTGCTGCTCCTGCTGTACCAACTGGTCGCCGAGGAGCAGGGCGTGAGCGCCGGCCAGCTCACCGGCACGATCCAGAACGACGTGCTGAAGGAGTACATCGCGCGCGGGACGTACATCTTCCCGCCCAAGCCCTCGCTGCGCCTGATCGCGGACATCTTCAAGTACTGCCGGGCCGAGATCCCGAAGTGGAACACGATCTCGATCTCCGGCTACCACATGGCCGAGGCGGGTGCGTCTCCCGCGCAGGAGATCGCGTTCACGCTCGCGGACGGCATCGAGTACGTGCGCACGGCGGTCGCGGCCGGCATGGACGTGGACGACTTCGCGCCCCGGCTGTCCTTCTTCTTCGTGGCCCGTACGACGATCCTGGAAGAGGTCGCCAAGTTCCGGGCGGCCCGCCGGATCTGGGCGCGGGTGATGCGCGAGGAGTTCGGCGCGAAGAACCCCAAGTCGCTGATGCTGCGCTTCCACACCCAGACCGCCGGCGTGCAGCTCACCGCCCAGCAGCCCGAGGTGAACCTGGTCCGCGTCGCCGTGCAGGGCCTGGGCGCGGTCCTCGGCGGCACGCAGTCGCTGCACACCAACTCCTTCGACGAGGCCATCGCGCTGCCCACCGACAAGTCCGCGCGGCTCGCCCTGCGCACCCAGCAGGTCCTTGCCTACGAGACCGACGTGACGGCGACCGTCGACCCCTTCGCCGGGTCCTACGTCGTCGAGAAGATGACCGACGACGTCGAGGCGGCGACGCTGGAGCTGATGCGGAAGGTCGAGGACCTCGGCGGCGCGGTCAACGCCATCGAGCACGGCTTCCAGAAAAGCGAGATCGAGCGCAGCGCCTACCGCATCGCCCAGGAGACCGACTCCGGCGAGCGCGTCGTGGTCGGCGTCAACCGCTACCAGCTCGACGCCGAGGAGCCCTACGAGCCCCTCCGCGTCGACCCGGCCATCGAGGCCCAGCAGGCCGAGCGGCTGGCCGCGCTCCGCGCGGAGCGCGACCAGCCCGCGGTCGACGCCGCGCTGGGGGCCCTGAAGAAGGCGGCCGAGGGCGAGGACAACGTCCTGTACCCGATGAAGGACGCGCTGCGGGCCCGGGCGACGGTGGGCGAGGTCTGCAACGCGCTGCGGGAGGTCTGGGGGACCTACGTGCCCTCGGACGCCTTCTGACGGGCGCTGAGCTGGGCCGGTACCTCGAATGGGTGGTCGGGAGCGAAAGGCGCACGTTCCTGGTTAGGCTCGTGGAGGGTGTTCCCGTAAGGAGGGTGCCGTGGCCGTCATGATGCACGAGTCGTCGCTTGCCGATGCTGCTGACCATCTCTGGGAGGAGCTGCCCGGCCACCGGGTAGAGATCCTCAACGGGAGCATCGTTGTGACACCGCCGCCGGATGGTCCGCACCAGGAGTCGCTGACCTGGCTCGTCGAGGAGTTCGCCCGGGTCGGGGCCAGGCAGGCGGGGCTCAGATACCTCGGTGGCATCGGGTTGTGGCTGCCGACGGGTCCCGACGACTATGCGGTGCCCGACTTCTCCGTGGTCGACGACGTCTACAGGGACGCGGTCGTGGAGAAGAACTGCTACTCGCCGCACGTCTTCCGGCTGGTCCTCGAGGTGACCTCCACCAACTGGTCCAATGACACGGCCATCAAGGTGGGGACCTACGCCAGGGCGGGCATCCCGGTCTACGTCATCGCCGACCGCCACCACGACGAGGTTCTGCTCTACACCGACCCGGCCGATGGCAAGTACCCCGACCCCCAGCGTTTCAGGCGGGGCCAGGACGTCCCCGTCCCCGAATCCGTCGGCGTCACCCTCGACCTCTCCGTCGACACCCTCCTCGACGGCGACGACTGAGACGGACGGGAACCGGTTCGGGACTCAGCCGCTCAGCCCGAACCGGCCCAGGTAGCTGCCGAGGCCCTCCGGAGTGTCCCCGGCCCACCCCACGTACCCGTCCGGCCGTACGAGGAACAGCCCCGTCCCGTACGCCCCGTGCGCGTCCCCGCGCACCACCCGCACCGCCGCCCCCACGCCACCGCCGGGCGCGTCGGTGCCCAGCGCCAGCAGCGTCCAGTGCGGCCCCCGGAAGGCGTCGAAGAGCCGTACGTCGCCGACCCGGCCGTCGGGCGCACGGTCCCCGGCCCGTACCGCGGCACCCTCCGCGACCGCCGCGCCCCGCGCCTCCGCCGTCAGGGACGACTCCCGGTACCCCAGGCCCAGTTGCCGCGTCGCTTCGCCGCGCCGCACCTCGCCGCGGTGGACGCCGGTCGACAGGTCGAGCATCTGCGCGGCGATCGGGCGCCGTTCCTCCTCGTAGCTGTCCAGGAGTGCGGCCGGGGCGCCGCCCGTGAGCACCGCGCCCAGCTTCCAGCCCAGGTTGTAGGCGTCCTGGACGCTGGTGTTCAGGCCCTGGCCGCCCGCCGGTGAGTGCACGTGCGCCGCGTCCCCGGCCAGGAAGACCCGGCCCGAGCGGAAGCGGTCGGCCAGAGCGGCCCGCGGCCGGAAGTCGGAGGCCCAGCGCACCTCGACGACGTCCTCGGCGGCGATGTGCGAGCGGTCCGCGACGACCTTGCGGATGCCGTCCGGGGTGAGGTCGACGTCCGCGCCCTCCGGGAACCGCGCCGTCACCTGGAAGTCCTCGGTGCCGGCCAGCGGGCAGACGGCGAGGAAGTCGGCGTCGTCGCGGGGCGGGAAGAGGTGCCAGTTGTCGCGGTCCAGGCCGGCGATCCGGACGTCCGCGACCAGCGTCGGGTTCGGGTCGACGGTCTCGCCGGTCATGCCGATGTCCAGCGCGCGGCGCACCGCCGAGCGGCCGCCGTCCGCGGCGACCAGGTAGCGGGCGCGCACCGCCCGGCCCGAGGAGAGGTGCGCGGTGACGCCGTCCGCGTCCTGGGTGAGCCCGGCGACCTCCCGGTCGAAGGCGACCTTGCCGCCCAGCTCCGCCAGCCGCTCCGCCAGGATCTCCTGCGTACGCCACTGCGGCACCATCCACGGTGCGTTGTACGGCGAGTCCTCGCTCGGCTCGGCCGGGTCGAACATGTGGTGCTCGCCGACCCGCTCGCCGTCGCGCCAGACCATGCCGACCGGGTAGGTCCCGCCCGCCGCGTGGATCGCGTCGAGGACGCCGAGGTCGTCGAAGACCTCCATCGTCCGGGGCTGCAGGCCCTTGCCCCGGGAGCCGGGGAACAGCTCCTGCGCGCGCTCCAGGACCAGCGCGTCCACGCCGCGCCGGGCCAGGTCCACCGCGAGGGCGAGACCGGTGGGGCCCGCGCCGACGATCAGGACATCCGTGTCCGTCTTCATGAACACTCTCCTTAACAACGTTAAGTGCCGTCTGGGTACGAGAATGGCCTTAACGCCGTTAAGCTGTCAAGTGTGAGTACGGAACGACGCGTCCCCCTCGACCGCCGACGGGTCGCGGACACGGCGCTGAAACTGCTGAACGAGGTCGGTCTGGACGGTCTGACCCTGCGCACCATCGCCAGGGAACTGGACGTCAAGGCGCCCGCCCTGTACTGGCACTTCAAGGACAAGCAGGCCCTGCTCGACGAGATGGCCACCGAGATGTACCGGCGCATGATCGCCGAGACCGCCCTCGACCCCGCCGACACCTGGCGGGAGCGGCTGCTCAAGGCGAGCCGCGGTCTGCGCTCGTCGTTGCTCCACTACCGCGACGGCGCCAAGGTGTTCAGCGGCTCACGCTTCACCGGCGCGGTCCACGCCGAGCAGATGGAGGACAGTCTGCGGCTGTTCACCGCCGCCGGACTCACCCTCGCGCAGGCGGTCCGCGCGAACACGACGGCGTACCTGTTCACCCTCGGCTTCGTCACCGAGGAACAGGGCGTCCATCCCGTGCCGGACGAGCGCCGGGAGGGTTTCGACGTGGACGAACGCGCCCGCCTGCTGGCCGCCTACCCCCTGACGGCCGCGGCGGGGGCGGAGATCTTCGGGGACTTCGAGCGGCAGTTCGAGGAGGCGCTGGCGCTGGTGATCGCGGGCATCGGGGTGACCTACCGCCTCGACTGAGCCGCCCGGCCCGCCTTCGCCCGCTGCTGCGCCCGGTACCGGCGCACCGCACGCGTGACGAGGGGCGGCAGCAGGTCCAGGGCCAGACGCCGGGTGCGGTCCCGCGGGGCCGCGGGCCGGGCCGTGCGCGCCGCACGCTCCGGCGGACGGGGCTGCGTGGTCTGCCCCGGCACGGGCGTGGCGTCCGGCGGGCCCGCGTCGGGCGCCGAAGCGGGCGCCGGAGCGGGCGCAGGGTGCCGCGAGGACGGCAGCGAGGGCGGCCGAAGCCGCTTGACCTTGGCACGGGTCCGCACCAGCCGGTGCCCCGCGGCACGCTCCACCGTCACGGCGATGTCGTCGCGCCCGCGCAGCGTCGCGAGCAGCTCCTCCTGTACGGGCTCCGGGTCGCCCCAGGTGCCGTACAGCTTCTGGCTGCTCAGGCAGACCGGGCGCAGGCCGCGGTTGAGCACCGCCTCCCAGGCGGCGACGGCGACGCCCGGGGTGTGCTCGCTGCGGAAGTCGTCCAGGACGACGATGCCGCCCGGCCCCAGCAGGTCCTTCGCCGCGCCGATGTCGCCCTCGACGTGCTCGTACAGGTGCGAGGCGTCGATGTGGACGAAGCGGCAGGTGCCGGGCCGGACCTCGTCGACGATCGCGGAGCTGGGCGCCTGGACGATCGTCGGCAGGCTCTCGTGGAAGGACAGGTAGTTCCGCTCGAAGGCCTGGCGGGTGAGCGAGGAGTACGACTTCGCCGCCTCCGCCCGGTTGGCCGCGTCCGGCGGCTCGGCCCCGAACAGGTCGCAGACCGTGAGCGTCTCGCCGTCCCGCAGCCGGTGCCCGAGCAGAATCGCGCTCTTGCCCAGGTAGGCGCCCAGTTCGAGCAGGTCGCCGCGGGTGTCGAGGCGCTCCTGCCGCTCCAGGAACCAGGAGAACAGCACCTGGTCGAGCGGCCAGAACCAGCCGGGGACGTCGTTCAGCTCACCGGGGTACTTGTGCGTCTCTTGCGCAGTGGCCATGAGGGGAGGATGCCCCCTCGGCGGCCGAAATGGAGTGAGCGCGCGCTATCCGATGGGCGGAAAATCGCACGAATTGCTCAATGTGTCCGGCCCGGCACCGTCCGCGACCCGTGCCGCACCCCGCGCTCAGGACGCCCGCAGATACGCCGAGTGGGCCGCCTTTCCCAGGTAGGTGAGGCGCGTGCCGTCCCGGAGGTGGTCGTCCATGGCTTCCTTGATGCCCGGCCAGGCCGGGTCGCCGTAGTCGTCCAGGACGACGATCGCGCCGGGCGCGGCGATCTCCTCCGCCCACTCGAGGTCCTGGCGGACGCCCTTCGCCGAGTGGTCGCCGTCGACGACGATCACGCCGTAGGCGCGGTCCGAGACGGCCGCCCGGGTCTCGGGGTCCTCGGAGAAGCCCCGCCGGATGCGGGCCGCCGCGCCCGCCGGACCGGCGAGGGCCAGGTTGGTGCGCACGGCGTGCTCGTCGACCGGGGTGCCCGTCGGATCGGGGCGCGGGTTGGTGCCCGGCTGGAGCTGTACGCCGGCGAAGGGGTCGACGATGGTCAGGCTCGGGCTGCGGCCGTCGCGCTCCAGCATCCGGACCAGGCCGGTGGAGAACATGCCGTACAGCGTCCCTATCTCCAGGATCTCGTCGTTCGGCGGATCCAGCAGCGGGATCGTGCCGAGCTTGCCGCAGATGTTCATGGTGCCGCCCGCGATCCGGCCCACGCCCAGTGCCTCGAGACCCACCAGCAGCCGGTAGGCCGTCGCGACGTTGCGGGTCGCCGCGTCACGGTCGCCGGACAGCGCCGCGACCTCGGCGTGCAGACGCTCCAGCGGTCCCTGGGACACCACCCGGGACAGGCCGCGGCCGCGCTCGCCCAGGAGCAGCTCGCAGCTCAGCCGGTGGGTGGTCGCCTGCCGGACCGCCGCACTCACCTGCCGCTCGATGCGCCGGTCGATCAGATCGGCGACCGGTCGCAGCAGACGCCGGGAGACCGGACTGCGGAGCAGGGAACGGCTGTTCATGGGCCAACGACCTCAATCCGACACGGAGGTGAACGGGAGTACGCGCAACGCCAGTGGGGTGGATGGGGCCACACTAGGGAGGCCCCCGGCCGCGGGCGGAGCACCCCGGCGGGCCAGGAGAAGAACTTCCGCGGAACTCCCGACGACCGGGAGACGACGGCCCCCGCTGTTCACCGGAAGGCCACCCGTACGTGGCCGATGTTCATCCGGGAGCGGTTCCCGGCCCGTGCGGGGCCTCATAGCCTGCACCGACGTGCGCCGCGCGGCGCCGCGACCGCGGGCGCGCGACGCGAGCCATTCGATCCCCGGGCCCGGCCGGACGACCGGCGGGCCCGCGCGTCCTGTCCGGGAGTGACCACCCATCGCCGCCGAGCCCATGACCGCCGCCGAGTCCGCGCGGCCGTCCGCCACCGCGACCGCCCCCTCCGCCGTCGACACGCCGGCGCCGCGTGCCCGGGGCGAGCACCGGTACGACATCGACCTCGTCCGGGTCCTCGCCTCGGTCGGGGTCATCGTCTGCCACGCCGCGGGCGAACTCATGAAGGCCGTGGACCGTACCCCCTCCGGGGGCGGGCCCGTGTACTGGACCGCGCTCGCCGGGGACGCGCTGAGCCGGTGCGCCGTGCCGCTCTTCTTCGCGATCGCCGGCTGGGTCGTGCTGAGCGGGGCACCGCCGCGGGACGCCGGGCAGATCCGCAAGCGGCTGACCCGCATCGTGGTGCCCATGGCCGTGTGGACCGCCGCCTACCTGCTGTGGGACTGGGCGCGGGACGCCAACACCGACCCCACCCGAGACCTCGCGTGGGACGCGCTGTTCGGCTCCGTGCGGCCTGCCTTCCACCTCTGGTACCTGTACGCGTACGTCCCCGTGATCCTGCTGCTGTCGGTGGCGGTCCTGGTCAGGAACGGCAAGCGGCCCTGGGGCGCGGGCGCCGCGCTGCTCGGCCTCGCGCTCGCCCCGACCCTCCTCGGCGACCTCGGGCGCCTGTTCGACGTCCGCGTTCCGCCCTTCGCCTGGCAGTTCGGCGTCTACCAGATCGCGTACGCCGTCGCCGGGGCCGTCCTGCTGTCGCTGCCGGGGGCGGCGGTCGCCGGCCGGCGGCGGCGCCTGCTGTGGCTGGCCGGCGGGCTCTTCGCGTGGGCCGCGGTCGCCGTCTACGAACACCGGGTGCACTTCCCGAGCCCCTACGCCTCCGTCGTGGTGGCGCTGCTGGCGGGCACGCTGCTGATGGCCCTCAACCGGATCAGGGTGCCCGAGCGGTTCCGGCCGCTGCTGGGCCGGCTCGCCGGGGCCTCCTTCGGCGCCTACCTGGTCCACCTGCTCTTCCTGGAGGCGCTCGCCCCGCGCGTGGTGTCGGCGGACGCGGGGTGGCCGGCCGCCGTGGGCGGGCTCGCGGGGCTCACCGTGGCCACGGTCGTGCTGTCCTTCGCCGCCGCCCTGCTGTGGACACGGCTGCGGCTGGCCCGCTGGCTGGGCTGAGCCGGGCGGCGGCGAAAACGCCGGAGCCCCTTCGGCCGCTCGGCCGAAGGGGCTGCGTGACGGGCTGCGTGACGGGCTCCGTCACGGTCCCGCTCTCCCGGTCACTTCTTCCCGGCGCCGCGTCGCACCGCCCTGCGCACCACGCGCCGGGCCCGCCGCACCTGGAGCTTGGCGCGCAACTGCGGGCGGCTGCCGGGCAGGCCCAGCTCGGTCAGCCGCAGCTCGGGGAAGTAGTAGCCCGGGCCGGTGGCCAGATTGACCCGCAGCCAGGCCTCCGTCGGCTCCCGCAGCTCCGCGTACGTCTTGGGCTGCATGCAGAAACCGATCGCCCGGACCAGCGGCGACAACGACTCGGGAGCCGCGCCGACCAGCGCCGGGGTCTCACCGCGCTCCAGGTCGGGCACCAGATGGTCGACGACGGCCAGGGGCACGCGGTTGCTGTTCGGGTACGGCTTGAGCCGCTCCATCACCAGCGCCGTGCCCACCCGGGCGACGGGCACGTCGTAGTAGGCCGAGGCGGTCACCATCGCTGTCGAGAAACAGCCGACGACGAGCTCCGGCGCGCAGTGGTCGTACAGCGTCTCGGCCAGCAGCGGCGCGTCCAGCACGGTCAGCCGCACGCCCGCGTCCGCCGCCGCCTTGCTCAGCGCCGCCGTGTACCCGGCCGGGGCCGTCGGATGCGGCTTGAAGACCACGGAGCGGTGCCCGGCCCGCGCGGCCCCGGTGAGCATGCGGACGTGGAGGTCCTCCTCCTCCTGCGCGGTCAGGATGTTGATCGCCGCCAGGTACTGGCCGAGCAGCACGGCCGTGGGCTTCTCCCGCAGCACCGGCGCCAGTTCGGGATCGCCCGCCGCGTCCCGGGAGACCTCGTCGAGCACCGCGCGGAACGCGTCGTCGGGGACGATCACGGGCTCGACGCCGAACTCGGACAGCAGCATCGGCCGCAGCCCCGGTATCAGGTCCAGGTGGAGCAGCCGGCGGATGCGGCGCGCGATGGTCAGCGGCAGCTTCTCGCGCGTCGGGCCGTAGCTCATCAGGCCGTCGGCGTACACGTGCACGGAGCTCTCGGAGAAGATCGCCGCCAGCGCACGGGCCGGGTTGACCTGGATCGACTCGACGGCCAGCTCGACGCGGTCGCGTTCCCCGATGCCCCACGCCAGACGGAACGCCTTCTGCCACAGGGACACGTCGTTGCCCCGCGGGCCCCAGGAGCTGGGGTGGTGCGGGCGGATCGCCTCGTTCCAGCTGACCACGGAGTCGAACCGGCCGGATATTCGCTCGTAGCCGTGCATCTCGTCCAGGCGCAGCGCGGTCTCGGGTATCGCCGCGTTGTTGGACACCAGCAGGACGCGCCGGGCTTCGTCGCGCGGCCCGAACAGACCCGCGTCGAGCGCCGCGGCGAGGGTGGCCGCTCCGTACAGGGTGGAGACCTGGAAGATCTGGGTCGTGTGGGGCATGGGTCAGGCAGCCTTCCGGCCGTCACGCAGGCGGCTGAGCAGCCTGCTGCGGGTGCTGTCGATGGTGCGGAGGGTCTCCTCCAGCACGTGCTGGGGCATACGGTGCAGCGCGTCCCGCGCCTCCCGCCGCAGCCGCTGGGCCGCCGAGGACTCGTACTCGTTCACCTTGCCGAGGTGGAAGGCGATCATGGCGCAGTAGGTCCGCACCGCCTTGGGGAGGAAACGGTCCGCCTCCCGGTCCTTCAGCAGGTCCTGGATGAGCATGTCGTAGGCCGGGATGAAGTCCAGCTGCCGCGAGTCCTTGATCTGGGTGAGCGAGGTGGCGACGCCCCGCCGGTAGAACACCCCGTGCAGCCCCACGGACGCGTACGTCTCGGCCTTCAGATGCAGCCGCCAGATCCACAACCGGTCCTCGGCCGTGCGGAGTTCGGTCGCGAAACGCATCCCGCCGTCGGCGAAGAGATACCGGCGGTAGATCCCCGCCCAGACGAAGGGGTAGTCGACCATCGTCTCCATGTGGGGCGGGGCTATGCCGTCGCGCGGGTCCATCACGGTGTCGCGCAGCTGGGCCGGGGGCCGCCGGATCACCCGCTCGGTGCCGGTGGCCTGGACATGGTCGGTACGGGCGAAGTCGCATCCCAACTCCTCCACCGAGCGCACCAGTTCGGTGAGGTAACCCGGCCCGTACCAGTCGTCGCCGTCCAGGAACGTGACGAACTCGCCCCGGGCCGCGTCGATACCGCTGTTGCGCGCCTGGGCTATGCCCCGGTTCGTCTCGTGCCGGATCACCCGCGCGTCGTCGCGTCGCTCCGCCCAGCGGTCGATCGCCCATGAGGTGGAATCCGTGGAGCAGTCGTCGACGAGGAGGAACTCGAAGTCGGGGTCCGCGTTGTTGGCGAGACTTCTCAGCGTGCTCTCGGCGAAGGCTTCCACATTGTGCATGGGAACGACGACGGACAGTTTCGGCACACGGGCCTCTCACGCTCGAAGGTGGAATGAAGGAAGGAAAGAAGAAAGGAAGGAAGGACTGGAGGAATGACCGGGATCGGAACAGGCTAACCACGCTCCCGACGCCGGCGGTGTTGTGCGGGGTGCGGGAAGGCGAACACCGTTCGCATCGGAAGTGAATTCTCGGTGTACCGCCCTATCGGTCCATACCGAAGGTGCTCCGCAGTTCCTCGATGTTCGACCGCGTGGTCTTCCACAGGAGCTCCTGCGCGGCGTGCACGTCCGCCACCGCCGCCGCGTGGTCGTCGAGCACCGCGCCCGCCCGCTCCGCCAGCCGGGGGCCCAGCTCCCGGTCGTGCACGGACAGCCCCCACTCCGGGCGGCCGATGTCCGACAGGAAGTAGGCGAGCTTGGGGTGGGAGACGAGGCTGAGGATCGGGGTCCCGCAGCCGAACGGGATCATCCCCGCGTGCCCGCGCATCCCGATCACCAGCCGCGAGCGGCGGAACAGCTCGCGGATCGTGTCGTTCGGCATGTCGTAGAGCTGCTCCACCGGCAGCGCGATGCCGTGCTCACGGCGCAGGTCGTGCACGAACTTCTCGTCGGCCGGCATGTGCGCCGCGTACCGCACGTCCGCCCGGTCCCGCAGTTCGCGCAGCGCCACGGCCATCTGGGCGAGGAAGTGACCGTAGTCGTGCCCGAAGCGCAGACCGGCGCGGTCGTAGGCGCAGTTGACCAGCACGGTGTCGGACCGCTCCGCCGGGCCGGACAGCTCCGGGAGGAGATGCCGGGCCACCGTGGTCGGGCAGGGCTGGTAGCGCACCCGTTCGCGCAGGTGGGCGGGGAGCAGCTCGCGGACCCGGTCGATCGAGCCGTGGTTGCGCAGCCCGAAGAACGCCGAGCGCTCGACGAGGACCCGCAGGCTCTCGGCGAACCGTCCCCGGCGGTAGAGCTGCCCGTCGAACACGTTGTAGCCGACCGCGAACACCGCCAGCGGCGCGGTGACACGGGCCAGCAGGTCGTCCGGCACGTTCCACTGCCAGTGGCTGTTGCCGTTCGGGGATGTGTCCGGCAGGAAGAGACCGCCGCCGCCCACGATCACCCCGCGCCGCGCGTTCAGCCGCTCCAGCGCCGCCTCGTCGACCAGCCGGTGCACCGGCTGCTCGTACCAGCGGTGCGGGCCGGTGTCCGGGCCGAAGCACATCCGCACGGCCTCGGGCAGGACCTTGTCGCCCGCGTTCTCCTGGCCCTCGGCGAACAGCGCCACGTGCGCGAGCTGCTCCGCGGCGGGGGCGGCGACGTCGGACGGGTCCGGGCCGTCGGACGGTTCCGAGTCGTCCGCGTGCGGGCCGTCGGCGTCCGGGTCCTTCGCCCGGGTGCGGACGTACCAGCTGTGGCAGCCGGCGTCCGTGGGGTCGGCGTCCAGGCCCTCGCGGGCGTAGGCGTGCGCGTCCGCCTCCCGGCCGCACAGCCAGGCCAGCCGGGCGAGCTGCGCGAAGGCGCGCGGGGCGACCGCCGGGGACGCGGCCGCCAGCAGCAGATGCGCCTCGGCCTCGTCGTAGCGCGAGAGCGCCATCAGGCAGACGCCCAGCGTCTCCTGGCAGCGCGGCGCGTCCAGCCGGTCCGCCACCACCGGGGCGAGAACCGCGACCGCCTCGTCGTAGCGGCCCTGCCCGCGGTACACGTCGGCGACCGTACGGGCGAGGTCGAGGGAGGGGCGTGCCTCGAGCAGGGGCGGGGCGAGGTGCGCCAGCAGGTCGGGGTGCTTGCGGCCGGGCAGGGCGCGGTAGGCGGCCCGGAACGCGTCGTCGCTCAGCTCGAACCGGCGCCGTGCCTCGGCGGCCGGGCCGAACCCGGGCGTGCCGGGAGGTTCCGTGAAGCGCAGCACGGCGACCCTCGCGGGCACCGGCGTGTCGTCGTGCAGCCGGCGGGTGAGGAAGTCGTACCGCGCGTCCAGCGGGACCAGGGCGTCGCCGAGCGCGAGGCCCTCGCCCGGGGTGCCGGTGCCGAGCCGGCCCACCAGGGCGTCGTCCACGTCGGCGCGCTGGACGACGAGGAGGCCGTCCGGCAGCACCGCACGCCGCTCCCCGGGCTCCCCGGCGCTCAGCAACTGCGGTACCGCACCCACCCCGTGGCGCATCCGCAGCAGCTCACCGAGGTCGCCCAGGACGACCATGCCGGGAGCGAGGGCGACGACGGTGTCGTACCCCTCCAGCCGGAAGACGTCCGTACGGCCTCGCGCCTCGCGCGTGACGATGCGCGGGTGCAGCCGCCGCAGCGCGTCGAACGAGGAGTCGGGCAGGCCGGGATGGAGGACCACGACGTCCTCGCACACCCCCGGGTTGGTCAGCGCGAGGCTGCGTATCAGTACGGGCAGGCCGGACAGGCCGTCCCGGTCGGTGCGGACGGCGAAGGCGATCCGGCGTCTGCCGGTGACGGTGCTCCGGTCGTCCGCGGCGGAGGCGGGGGAGTGGGTCATCGCAGGGCGATCCTCATCTTGCTGTCGTCGACGTGCGTCGCGCGGTCCAGGACCCACTCGGCCTCCCGCGGCCGCAGCCGGCCCGGCAGGGTGAAGCCGACGAGGTCGAGGCGGGGGCTCGCGTCCAGGAAGTCCAGGAGCCTGAGCACGGTGAAGGCGGTGGTCGTCGCCGCCCCCCAGCCGTCCTCGCCCAGCAGGGCGGGGTCGCCGAGGGGACGGCGCAGGGAGGCGTCGCCGACGTGCTCCTGCGCTCCGGGCGCGAGCCGCTCACGGGTGGCCCGGCGCCATCCGGCGGCCGGGTCGCCGAACACGAGCCGGACACCGGCCCGCGCCGTCCAGGCGGGACCCTCCCACGGGCTGTCGCCCCGCAGCGTGACGGCGTGCAGGCCAGTGCGCTCGCCGGTGCCCTCGGCGCGGATGCGGAAGGCGTCGCAGCGCACCACCAGGTCGTAGCCGTCGATCTCGGCACCCAGGCCGCTTTCGGCGACGTCGCCCGCGTTCGAGACGACGCACACCGTCCGCCCCGCGACCAGGCCCCGCAGACCGGCCACGCCGACGGGAGTGCCGCCGCCGAGCAACGGGTCGGGCACGGCGGGCTGTTCGACCAGCCGTGAGTAGCGGCCGTGGAGGACCAGCAGACGGCGCACGGCGGCATCGCCCGGGCCGTGCTCGGCCACCCGCTCCCGCACGTACGCGGCGAGGCGCGGCGCGAGGACCGCGGTGGTCGCCGGGGTCGCGGTGGCCCCGGTGGCCCCGGTGGGCTCCTGAAGCAGGTCGCGCAGCGCGGAACCGGTCCCGGTCCCGGAGCCGGTCGAGGTCTCGGTTCCGGTCTCGGGGAAGAGGGCGACGGCCTCGTCGAGGCACGCGCGCCGGCGCCGCAGCGTGTCCATCCGGCGGGCGACCTCCGGCGCCGGGGCGCCGCCCTCCAGCAGCGTCACGTAACGCTCGTAGCACCGCAGTGCCTCGTCGCCGCGGCCGAGCCGGTCCAGGGCGAGACCGCGCAGCCGCCACGCGCCCTTGGACCGCTCCCGGATCCGCGTCGCGGACTCGGCGAGGCCCAGCGCGAGACCCGGTCCGCGGTCCCCACCGGCCTCCAGGGCGCGCTCGCCGACCTGGAGCAGGGCGTCGAAGGGGTCGGCCGACGGACTGTCCAGGGAGGCCGCGAAGGCACCGATCGCCCGGGTGAGCCGGACCTGCGGGGCGGCGGCCCCGGCGGCTCCGGTCTCCTGCGCGGCGAGGTGCTCACCGCACAGGCGCATGCTCCGGGCGTACAGCGCCGGCCTGGCGGCATCCTTCTGCCGTGCCTTGAACAATCCCGCCAGGGGCTTCGTCATGCGTTCCACCGTTCTCCGACCGGAGGCCGAATGTGCCCCAGAGCGACGGTCCGCGGGTGGCTTCCGGGCGGACGCCGGGTGAACTCTCGCCCTCCGGTGGGCGACCGGCCAGCCGTCACCCCCCGATCGACCGCCGGATCGCCCGTGCCCGCCGCACCACCCGGCGGGCGGTGGAGTTGTGCGGCAGGAATCCCAGCCGGGCCGGGATGCCGCCGGGCAGGCCCAGCGAGGTGAGGCGGCGCTTCTTGAAGTACCGCCAGGTACGGGCGTCCAGGTACGCGCGCAGGTACGCCTCCGCCGCCGGCCGCAGCTCCGGCAGGACCTTCGGCTGCATCGCGAACCCCACCGTCCGCACCAGCGCGGCGAGCGCGTCGGCGTCCATGCCCCGCCGCCCCTCGGCCACGGCGGCCGCGTCGGACAGGTCCGGCAGGAGCGCGTCCACCAGGGTGGCGGGGACGCGGTTGCTGTTCTCGTACGGCGTCAGCCGGTCAAGCAGCGTCTCGGTGCCGACGCGGGCGACCGGCAGGCCGTACAGCGCGGACGCGGTGAGCAGGGCTGTCGAGAAGCAGCCGACGACCAGCGCGGGACGCAGCCGCTGGAACAGCACCTCGGCGAGGACCGGAGTCTCCACCACCGTGAGGTCGACCCCGAGCCTCTCGGCCTCCTGCTCCAGGACCCGGGTGAAACGGGCCGGAGCCGTGGGGTGCGCCTTGAACACCACGCGCGTGTGCCCGAGGCCGGCGGCGCCGGTCAGCATCCGCACGTGCAGGTCTTCCTCCTCCTCGGCGGAGAGGATGCCCAGCGCCGACAGGTACTGGCCGAGCAGCACCGCGGGCCGCTCCACGTCCGGCAGACCGGCGCCGGTGTCCGCCAGCTCCGCCAGCACCTTGGTGAACGCCGCGGACGGCACGATCTCGGGCTCGACGCCGAACTCCGTCAGCAGCAGCGGCGCGAGCCCCGGCACCAGGTCCAGGTGGAGCAGCCGCTCCACGCGCGTGCCGACCAGCGGGGCGAGCTTCGTGCGGGTGGGCCCGTAGCTCATCAGGCCGTCCGCGTAGACGGTCAGCGGCGCGTCGGTGAAGATCTGCGCCACGCCCAGCGCCGGCTGCACCTGGATCGACTCCACGGCCAGCGCCACGTCGTCGTCGCCGAGCCCCCAGGCCAGCCGCAGATGCCGCTCCCACAGGGGTACGTCCTCCAGTCGCGGGGACCAGCCGCCGGGATGGAAGGGGAAGATCGCCTCGTTCCACGACACCACGTCGTCGAACCGGCCCCGCAGCCGCTCGAACCCCGGCATCGCGTCCGGGGAGGGCGTCGTCTCGGGCGTCGGCGCGTTGTTGGAGACCAGCAGGATCCGCCGGTCCGCCGCGTCGAAGCAGCCGGTGTCCAGGGCCGCGGCGAGCGTGGCCGTGCCGTACAGCGTCGACGCCAGGAAGATCTGTGTGGTCACGCCGCCGCCCCCTCGCCGCTGTCGGCCTGCTGTCCCGAGGCCGCACGGCGGCGCAGCCGGCGCAGCCGCACGGCACGCTCGGCGTCCATCGAGCCGAGCACCTCGTCGAGCGCGTCCTGCGGCATCCGCCGCAGCGCCGCCGCGCTCCTCGCCCGCAGTATCCGCGCCACGGCGGGCTCGAACCGCTCGATGGCACCGAGGTGGTGGGAGATGATCGCGCAGTACGTGCGCACCGCCTTCGGCACCAGCCGCGCGGCGTCCGCGTCCCCGGCCGCCCCCGCGAGCACCTCGTCGAAGGCGCGGATGAAGTCGAGTTGGCGCACGTCACCGATCTGGGTGAGCGAGGACGCCACCCCGCGCCGGTAGAAGACACCGAGCAGCCCGGTCACCGCGAAGGACTCCGCCTCCCGGTGCAGCTTCCAGATCCACGGCCGGTCCTCCGCCGTGCGCAGCCCGTCGGTGAAGTGCAGCAGGCCGCGCTCGGCCAGCCGGCGGTGGTAGACGCCCGCCCACGCGTAGGCGTAGTCGACGGAGGTGGTGCGGTGGGCGGGCAGGATCGCCTCGCGGGGACGCAGCGCCACGTTGCGGCGGCCGTGCGGGACCCGGTGCAGGGTGCGGTTGCGCCCCGTGCACTGCACGTGGTCGGTGCGCACGAAGTCGACGTCCAGCCGCTCGATCGCGGCCACCAGCCGGGCGCAGTGGCCCGGCGCCAGCCAGTCGTCGCCGTCCAGGAAGGTGACGTACTCGCCGCGCGCCCGGTCGATGCCGGTGTTGCGGGCGGTCGCCAGGCCACCGTTGCGTTCGTGTATGACCAGCACCGCCCCCGGCAGCTCGCGCTCCGCGCGCGCGAGGAGGTCGACGGTCCCGTCGGTGGAGCAGTCGTCGACGAGGATGAATTCGAAGTCGTCCCGCGCGTTGGCGTTGAGACTCCGCAGGGTGTCTGGTGCGTATTGCCGCACGTTGTAGAACGGCACGATGACGGAGAGCTTGGGCACGTGAGTGACGTTATGCGGCGGTCCGGCATTCGGCTTTACCTGCACCTTGATTCCGGGTGAACGCGGCGTGGCGAAGCGGTGAAGCGGACACTTTTCCGGGCCCCGGGCGGCCGGGTTCCCCATTCGTCGATGTGCTGTTCACCATTTGTTGGATTCCGGTTGGGCGGTTCCTAGGAATGGCTTCCTAGCGTCTACGACGTGCCAGCAAGTGCAACGAAGGCCCTGAGAGTCGCCGTCCTGGCGGACTCCGACACCCGGTGGAAATGGGGCGCGCTCACCGCGAGCCGCGTCTGCCCCGGGGCCCCCGACGACACGGACATCCACCTCGACGGCTACCTCCTGCGCGGCCGAGCCACCCCCACCGCCCGCCAGCTGCGGGAAGTCGGCGTCAGCGCGGACTCGCTCCGCGAGGTGACCGCCGTCGAGTTCCTGCGCGCCATGGAGGCGGCGACGGGCGAGGACTCGTACGACGTCCTGGTCCTCGCCCTGGTCGGTGGCGGGGTCCAGGCGATGCTGCACGGCCTCGGCCGGGTGTGGCAGGACCGCCCCGAGCGGCCCGTGGTCGTCACCGGCTACGTCGGCGTCGTCTACGAGAAGCTCGCCGACGGCCTCCTGCTGCGCCACGGCGCCGACCTCGTCCTCGCCAACTCCCGCCAGGACGCGGACCGTTTCCGGGACGTGTACGAGGGGGTGGGCGCCGAGGCCTCGGCGGTCACCGAGGTCGCCCTGCCCTTCCTGGGCGGAGCCGCCTACGCCGGTGAGCCGGGCGGCGACCGGGGCGCGGACCGGCCCTACACGGTGGTCTTCGCCGCCCAGCCGTCCGTGCCCGACAGCCGCAAGGACCGTACGTACCTCCTCGAACGGCTGATCCGGCACGCCCGCCTGCACCCCGAGCGCGAGGTGCTGCTCAAGCTGCGCTCCAGGCCCGGCGAGCACACCACGCACATCGAGGAGCTGCCCTACCAGAAGCTGGTGCAGCGGGCCGATCCGCCGTCCAACTTCCGCCTGGTCTACGGGCACATGGGCGAGGTCCTCGACCGCACCGACCTGCTGGTCACCATCAGCTCCACGGCGGCCCTGGAATCCCTGCACCGCCGCATCCCCACGGTCGTCCTGAGCGACCTGGGCGTGCGCGAGGCGCTCGGCAACCACCACTTCGTCGGCTCCGGGTGCCTCGCCTCCTGGGACCAGCTCGACGCGGGCCACCGCCCGTCGCCCGGCGCCGAGTGGGTCGCCCGGCAGGGCGTGGCGGCCGACGGCGGCTACGAGACCGCCTTCGACGAGGCCCGCGAGCGCATCGCCGCTCTGCTCGGCCGGCCCGGCGGCCTGCCGCCCCTCGCCCCGTACTACACCCCCGTCACCGCCCCCGGATACCTCCCCGGCATCCTCGCCCGCCACCACCTCGGCCCCGACGGCACACCGCTGCCCGGCGCGCCGGCCGCCGACAAGGAGCCCGGCCCGGTCCGGCAGGTGGTGCGCCGCGCGGCCCGCGGCGCGTACCGGCACGGCGTCCAGCGGGTCGCCCCGGTGATCCGACGGATGGGGGAGCTGTGACCGCCGCGATGCCCGGGTCCGCCGCGACGTCCGGGGCCGCCGCAATGTCCGGGGCCGCCGCGATGCTCGGGGCCGCCCCGACAGCCGGGACCGCCCCGACACCCGGGACCGCCGCGACACCCGGGACCGCCGCGGTTCCTGAGACCCCGGTTCCCGAGGCTCGCCGGGGTTCCCGAGGCCCCGCGCTTCCCGGGACCGCCGCGCTTCCCGGGACCGCCGCGCTTCCCGGGACCGCCGTGGTCCCCGGGACCGCCGCGGTCCCCGAGACCCCGGTTCCCGAAACCGCCCAGGGTTTCCGAGCCCCCGTGCTTCCCGAGAGTCCATCGCAAGGAGCAGATCCCATGTCCAACCCGGAAGCGGGCCAGGGTGCTTCGGTGCGCCGGGTGCTCGCGGTGATTCCCGCGCGCGGCGGCTCCAAGGGAGTGCCCGCGAAGAACCTCGCCCCCGTCGGCGGCGTCCCCCTGGTGGTCCGCGCGGTGCGCGAGTGCCGGGCCACCCGGCTGGTGACGGACGTCGTCGTCTCCACCGACGACCAGGCCATCGCCGCCGCGGCCCGCGAGGCCGGCGCCGAGGTCGTGCTGCGGCCCGCCGCCATCGCCGGGGACACGGCCACCTCCGAGGCCGCCGTGCTGCACGCCATGGACACCCACGAGGCCCTGCACGGCGCCGCCGTCGACGTGGTGCTGCTCGTGCAGTGCACCAGCCCCTTCCTGGTCCGCGAGGACATCGACGGCGTGGCCGGCGCGGTCGCCGAGGGCGGCGCGGACACCGCGGTGACGGTGGCCACCTTCCACGGGTTCGTGTGGCGCGACGGCGCGGACGGGACGGGCCGGGAGGAGGGCGGTCACGGCGTCAACCACGACAAGTCCTACCGCCCCCGCCGCCAGGACCGCCCCCAGGACCTGCTGGAGACCGGCGCCGCCTACGCCATGGCCGCGCCCGGCTTCCGCAAGCACCAGCACCGCTTCTTCGGCCGCACCGAACTGGTCCGCACCGACCCGGCGCGCGTCCTGGAGATCGACGACCCGCACGACCTGGCCCGCGCCCGGGCCCTGGCGCCGCACTTCGACGCCGCCCGGCCCGGCGCCCTGCCGACCGCCCAGGACATCGACGCGGTCGTCCTCGACTTCGACGGCACCCAGACCGACGACCGGGTGCTGATCGACTCCGACGGACGGGAGTTCGTCTCCGTCCACCGCGGCGACGGACTCGGCATCGCCGCCCTGCGCCGCAGCGGCCTGACGATGCTGATCCTGTCCACGGAGGTGAACCCGGTCGTCGCCGCCCGCGCCCGGAAGCTCAAGCTCCCGGTGCTGCACGGCATCGACCGCAAGGACCTCGCCCTCAAGCAGTGGTGCGAGGAACAGGGCATCGCGCCCGACCGCGTGCTCTACGTCGGCAACGACGTCAACGACCTCCCGTGCTTCGCCCTCGTCGGCTGGCCCGTGGCGGTCGCGAGCGCCCACGACGCCGTACGCGGCGCGGCCCGCGCGGTCACCACCGTCCCCGGCGGCGAAGGCGCCGTACGGGAGATCGCGACCTGGCTCCTGGGCCCGTCACTGGACGCCCTCGACCCCACCGGCACCCCCGAAACCACCCTCGAATCCCCCACGCTCACCCAGTCCAAGTAAGGAACCCCCTGTCATGAGCACCAACTCCCGCATCCGCACCTTCGGCACCCGCGAGGCCGGCCCCGGCCGCCCCGTCTACGTCACCGGCGAGATCGGCATCAACCACAACGGTGACCTCGAGAACGCCTTCAAGCTGATCGACGCCGCCGCCGAGGCCGGCTGCGACGCCGTCAAGTTCCAGAAGCGCACCCCGGAGATCTGCACCCCCCGCGACCAGTGGGACATCGAGCGGGACACCCCCTGGGGCCGGATGACGTACATCGACTACCGCCACCGCGTGGAGTTCGGCGAGGACGAGTACCGCCAGATCGACGACTACTGCAAGACGAAGAACATCGACTGGTTCGCCTCCCCGTGGGACACCGAGGCCGTCGCCTTCCTGGAGAAGTTCGACGTGCCGGCCCACAAGGTCGCCTCCGCCTCCCTGACCGACGACGAGCTGCTGCGCGCCCTGCGCGCCACCGGCCGCACGGTCATCCTCTCCACCGGCATGTCCACCCCGAAGCAGATCCGCCACGCGGTCGAGGTCCTCGGCAGCGACAACATCCTCATGTGCCACGCCACGTCGACGTACCCGGCGCAGGCCGAGGAGCTGAACCTCCGCGTCATCAACACCCTCCAGCAGGAGTTCCCGAACGTCCCGATCGGCTACTCCGGCCACGAGACGGGCCTGCAGACCACGCTGGCCGCCGTCGCCCTCGGCGCCACCTTCGTCGAGCGCCACATCACCCTCGACCGCGCCATGTGGGGCTCCGACCAGGCCGCCTCCGTGGAGCCGCAGGGCCTGACCCGCCTGGTGCGCGACATCCGCACCATCGAGGCCTCCCTCGGCGACGGCGTCAAGAAGGTCTACGACTCCGAGCTGGGCCCGATGAAGAAGCTGCGCCGCGTCAACGGCGTCGTCGCCGAGGCGGAGATCGCCGCCGCCGCGGGCGAGCCCGTCACCGTCTGATCCCCGGCCACCGAGTCACTCACCACGGGACGGTCCCACACCGATGAGCCCCCGCGCCGGGAACGCCGGCCCCCGCACTCTCGCCTTCGTCGAGAGCCCGGTACAACTGCTGAACGTGCTGGAGTGGGCGCACAGCCGCGCACCCGGCGCGGAGCTCACCCTCGTGGTCCTCTCGCCCGTCGACCCGATGACCCGCGGCCAGCTGCGCCGCATGGCGGAACTGGCCCGCAAGGAGGGCCACGAGATCCGCTGGGAGGAGGCGCGCGGCGGTGCCACGGCCCCCTTCCGCACGATCGGCGGTCTGACGACCCTGCTGCGTCAGGCGGACCGGATCGTGCTGGGCGACCCGTTCTCCCGCTACGTACAACTGCTCCTCACCATCACCCGCGCCCACGACCTGGTCGTCGTCGACGACGGCACGGCCACGATGGAGTTCGTCACCCAGCTCGCGCACGGCGAACGCCTGGTGCGCTGGCACCGCAAGGGCAGCCGGCCCGGCCCCCGCGACCTGCTCTTCGCCCCCGTCTCCAGATCCGCCCGCCACCGCCTCACCCCGACCCCGGACCGCCAGGTCTCGGTGTTCTCCTCCATGCCCATCGAGGACGTCCCGGACGGCGTCACGGTCACCGCGAACGACTTCGCCTGGACCCGCGCCCGCTTCGGCCCGCCCCGCATCACCAAGGGCGCCGACATGGTCGGCACCTCCCTGGTGGAGACCGGCGTCGTCGACGCGGACCGCTACGTGGACGCCGTACGCGGCCTGGCGAAGACCCACGGGGCGGCCCGCTACTTCGCCCACCGCCGCGAGAGCGCCGAGAAGCTGCACCGGCTGGCCGTGGAGACCGGCCTGGAGATCGTCCGCCCCGACCTCCCCCTGGAGCTGATCGCCCGCCGCGGCCCGATCGGCCGAACCGTCCTCAGCTTCCCGTCCACCGTCGTCCACACCCTCCCGCTGGCCCTCGCCGGCACCGAGGTCCGCGTCGCCGTCTGCGACATCGACCCCGCGTGGCTCACCGACTCCGCCTCACCCCGGGCCCGCGGCTTCCTGAGCGGGGTGACGGGCTCGGCACGGGACGTCCACCGGCTGTCGGCGGTGGCCGGCACGGGGTGAGGAGGGGCGCGCCGCGGGCGGCCGCCCTGCACGCGTGAATCCCTTGCCGCGGGCGGCTCCCTTCGTGAATGCCCGCCGACCGCGACCCATATCGAACACGCGTCCGCCGGTCCCGGCCCTGGCCCGGAGATCCGGGCCCTCCTGACGTCCCTGGACGGCCGGCGCCGGCTGGTCCTGCCCTGAGGCCGCGCGGTCCGGCAACCGGACGAGGGCGCGTGGGGCGGGCGTCGCGTGGTATCCGTGAGGAGAGCGCGGGTGCCGGAGAGTGGACGCCGGGAATCGACGGCGTCGCCCCGGTGAGTCTCACGAGCGGCTCGGCCGAGAAGGCGGGCGAGTTTACCCAAGCGAGTCGATGGCTATGCGTAGAGCGGCCGAATTTTCTTCCCCTAACGGGCTGATTTTTGTTGATCGTGGGTTCATCGGTCGCTCGAGCGCCCTACTCTGCAAAGGGTGAAAGCGTTGATGTCCCCAGAGTCCGAGGCCGACACTCCTGGTGAAGCCGCGCTGCCCGGCACCTTGCCGGACGCGCTGCGTGCGGAGCTCGTGGCCTTCCGCCGCGACCTGCACATGCATCCCGAGCTGGGCAACCAGGAGTTCCGCACCACCGCCGCGATCAAGGAACGGCTGGAGCGGGCCGGCCTCAAGCCGCGCGTGCTGCCCATCGGAACCGGGCTCGTCTGCGACATCGGCACCGGCACCGACTCGGGCCAGTGGGCCGGCGGACCGCGCATGCTCGCCCTGCGGGCCGACATCGACGCGCTGCCCATCCCGGACACCAAGAACGAGTGCCCGTACCGCTCGCGGGTGCCCGACCGCGCCCACGCCTGCGGGCACGACGTGCACACCACCGTCGTCCTCGGCACCGGCCTGGTGCTCGCCGCCCTGCACGAGCAGGGCCTGCTGCCCCGTCCCGTGCGGCTGGTCTTCCAGCCGGCCGAGGAGGTGCTGCCCGGCGGCGCCGCCGACGCCATCGAGGGCGGCGCGCTCGACGGGGTGCGCCGCATCCTCGCCGTGCACTGCGACCCCCGGGTGGACGCCGGGAGGATCGGCCTCAGGGTCGGCCCCATCACCTCCGCCTGCGACCGGCTGGAGATCGCCCTGAACGGCCCCGGCGGACACACCGCCCGCCCGCACCTCACCACCGACCTGGTCACCGCCGCCGCGCGCGTGGTCACCGACGTGCCCTCGCTCGTCGCCCGGCGCGTGGACAGCCGCAGCGGGCTCGCCCTGACCTGGGGGCGGGTCGAGTCCGGCCACGCCCCGAACGTCATCCCGCAGCACGCCGAACTCGCCGGAACGGTGCGCTGCCTCGACCTCGACGCCTGGCGGCAGGCGCCCGACCTCGTGGTCGGCGCCATCGACGAGATCGCCAACCTGTACCGGGCCAAGTCCGAGATCACCTACGTCCGCGGCGTGCCCCCGGTCGTCAACGAGGTCACCAGCACCGAGCTGCTCCAGGCCGCCATGGTCGCCCGGCGCGGCACCGAGGCCGTGGAGAGCACCGAGCAGAGCCTCGGCGGCGAGGACTTCTCCTGGTACCTGGAGCACGTGCCCGGCGCCATGGCCCGCCTCGGCGTCCGCCCGCCCGGCGAGCGCACGGTCCGCGACCTGCACCAGGGCGACTTCGACGTGGACGAGCACGCCATCACGGTCGGCGTGGAGATGTTCACCGCGGCGGCGCTCATCGACGCCGTGCAGTAGAGGCCCGATTCCGCGCGGGGCCCGTGCGATCCGGACGTTCACAAGGCCGTAACCGGCCAGCGGCACGAATGGGTAACGGCCCTGCGGAACCCCGTTCCCAGGAGTTTCTACGCGCGTTAATCTGCGCCGAACCGAGCGCCCGCTGCGGGGCTTTGGAGAATGGGGAACCTCAGATGCGTCGGATTTCGAGACTGACCCGCGTCGCGGTGGGGGTCGCGTCGCTCGCACTCGCCGCCACGGCCTGCGGCGGCACCAGCGGTGAAAGCGGCGACAGCGACGGCGGTGACGACAAGGGCCTCGCCATCGCCTACGACATCGGCGGCAAGGGCGACCAGTCCTTCAACGACGCCGCCTACGCCGGTCTGCAGCGGGCTCAGAAGGAGTTCGGCTACAAGACCGCCGACATCGAGCCCACCGACGGCGAGACGGACGCCGACAAGGAACAGCGCCTGACCTCGCTGGCCAAGCAGGGCTACAACCCCGTCATCGGCGTCGGCTTCGCCTACGGCCCGGCGATGAAGGCCGTCGCCGCCAAGTACCCGGACACCACCTTCGGCATCGTCGACTCCGTGGTCGAGGGCAAGAACGTGGCGTCCCTGGTCTTCGCCGAGAACGAGGCCTCCTACCTGGCCGGTGTCGCCGCGGCCAAGGCCACCAAGACCAAGACGGTCGGCTTCGTGGGCGGCGTGGACGTCCCGCTGATCCACAAGTTCGAGGCCGGCTACGAGCAGGGCGTCAAGGACACCGATCCCAAGGTCAAGGTGCTCTCGCAGTACCTGACGCAGACCGCGGAGGAGGGCGGCTTCTCCAGCCCCGACAAGGGCAAGGCCGCCGCCGAGGGCCAGATCGAGAAGAAGGCCGACGTCGTCTACCAGGCGGCGGGACTGTCCGGCCAGGGCGTGATCGAGGCCGCCGCCAAGGCGAAGGTCTGGGCGATCGGCGTCGACTCCGACCAGTACAAGCAGGAGGCCCTCGCGGCCTACAAGGACTACATCCTGACCTCCGCCCTCAAGGACATCAACGGCGCGGTCTTCGCGCTGGCCAAGTCCGTCGAGGACGACAAGCCGCTGACCGGCACCCACACCTTCGACCTGAAGTCCGACGGGGTGGGCCTGTCCGACAGCAACCCGAAGTTCGCCGAGGTCCCGGGCGCCACGGACGCCGTGGCCAAGGCCAAGGCGGGCATCATCGACGGCTCCATCAAGGTCGCGACCGAGTAGCCGGAGCAGCCGCGACGGCACGGCACGGAACCTGACGAAGCGGACGGGCGCCCCCGGGGGCCCGTCCGCTTCCGCGTGGGACGACCCGGCGCCCGGCGTCACACTCCGCCACCCCGCGTTTGCGTCCGGCAAGCCTCATACCGCCGTTCGCGTCACCTTGCTCACGGGCGGATAACAAGGTGGACAGAAGGGGTTTTCAGGCAGGTCTACGCGCGTTAATCTGCGGCAAAGCCAGCGCCGCAGCCCGAACCGTCCCCGGCGCTTGTACGACAGGAGCACCAGACATGCGCCGGATTTCCCGGATCACGGTCGCAGGCGCAGCGACCGCCTCCCTGGCCCTCGCACTCGCCGCCTGCGGTGGTACCTCGACCGACTCCGGTTCGGAGTCCAAGGGCGACAAGGGTCTCGCCATCGCGTACGACGTCGGCGGCAAGGGCGACCAGTCCTTCAACGACGCCGCGTACGCCGGTCTGGAGCAGGCCAAGAAGGAGTTCGGCTACGAGACGGCCGACGTCGAGCCCACCGACGGCGAGACGGACGCCGACAAGGAGCAGCGGCTGTCCTCGCTGGCCAAGCAGGGCCACAACCCCGTCATCGGCATCGGCTACGCGTACGCCTCCGCCATGAAGAACGTCGCGGAGAAGTACCCGGACACCACCTTCGGCATCGTGGACGACGCCACGATCGAGGCCGACAACGTCGCGGACCTGGTCTTCAACGAGCAGGAGGCGTCCTACCTCGCCGGTGTCGCCGCCGCCAAGAGCACCAAGACCAACACGGTCGGCTTCGTGGGCGGTGTGGACGTCCCGCTCATCCACAAGTTCCAGGCCGGCTACGAGCAGGGCGTCAAGGACACCGACCCCAAGGTCAAGGTCATCTCGCAGTACCTCACGCAGACCGCGGAGGAGGGCGGCTTCTCCAGCCCCGACAAGGGCAAGACCGCCGCCGAGGGCCAGATCGAGAAGAAGGCCGACGTCGTGTACGCGGCGGCCGGTCTCTCCGGTCAGGGCGTCATCGAGGCCGCGGCCGCCAACAAGGTCTGGGCGATCGGCGTCGACTCCGACCAGTACAAGCAGGAAGCCCTCGCGAAGTACAAGGACTCGATCCTGACTTCGGCCACCAAGGACGTCGCCAAGGCCGTATACAACCTGTCGAAGTCGGTCGAGGACGGCAAGCCCGAGACCGGTATCGTTCGGGGCGATCTGAAGTCCGGCGAGGTCGGTCTCTCGGACTCGAACCCGAAGTTCGCGGACGACGCCGAGCTCCAGGCAGCCATCAAGACGGCCAAGGAGAAGATCATCAGCGGCGAGATCAAGGTCAAGAGCAGCTGAGTAGCACCAGCAACACCTCGAACAGCGTGTAACCGCGTCGGTTGCGCCGCTCGGCGGGGTACGGGGAGAGCGTCTTGGGGGGCGCCCTCCTCGTACCCCGTCGTGTCGACGTGCCGCCGCTTTTAGATGCCGTAGGGGCGCTACGCGCGTAGACGGCCCCCGTCCTCAGGAGAGTGCGCCATCAACGCGTCCAGCAGCCCTCCGGCCGGAGCGGCGGTCACCGCATCGGTGACCGCCGTCGAACTCGCCGGGATCACCAAGCGTTTCCCCGGAGTCGTGGCCAACCACGACATCCACCTCACCGTCCGCAAGGGCACCGTCCACGCCCTCGTCGGCGAGAACGGCGCCGGCAAGTCGACGCTGATGAAGATCCTCTACGGCATGCAGAAGCCGGACGAGGGCACCATCGCGGTCGACGGCGAGAAGGTGGCCTTCTCCTCGCCCGCCGACGCCATCGCCCGCGGCATCGGCATGGTCCACCAGCACTTCATGCTCGCCGACAACCTCACGGTCCTGGAGAACGTGGTCCTCGGCAGCGAGAAGCTGTACGGCATCGGCGGCAGGGCCCGCCGCAAGATCAAGGAGATCTCCCAGCGGTACGGCCTCGGCGTGCGCCCCGACCTCCTGGTCGAGGAGCTCGGCGTCGCCGCCCGCCAGCGCGTGGAGATCCTCAAGGTCCTCTACCGCGGCGCCCGCACGCTGATCCTCGACGAGCCGACCGCCGTCCTGGTCCCGCAGGAGGTGGACGCCCTCTTCGACAACCTGCGCGAGTTGAAGGCCGAGGGCCTGTCCGTCATCTTCATCTCCCACAAGCTGGGCGAGGTCCTCTCGGTCGCCGACGAGATCACCGTCATCCGCCGCGGCACGACGGTCGGTACGGCCGTCCCCGCCGAGACGACGCCCCGTCAGCTCGCCGAGCTGATGGTCGGCAGCGAACTGCCCACGCCGGAGACCGCCGAGTCCACGGTCACCGACCGCGCGGTCCTCGCCGTCGACACGCTGCGCCTGGCGGCACCGGGCGGCAAGGCCCTGCTCGACGACATCTCCTTCACCATCCACGCCGGTGAGGTGCTGGGCATCGCCGGCGTCGAGGGCAACGGCCAGACCGAGCTGGTCGACGCGCTCATCGGGCTGCGCCACGCCGACTCCGGCACCATCCGCTTCCTCGACCAGGACATCACCGCGCTGCCCACCCGCAAGCGCCGCGAGCAGGGCGTCGGCTACATCCCCGAGGACCGCCACCGCCACGGCCTGCTCCTGGAGGCCCCCCTCTGGGAGAACCGCATCCTCGGCCACGTCACCGAGAAGCCCAACAGCAAGGGCGTCTGGCTGGACCTCAAGAGCGCCCAGGAGGACACCCGCCGCATCGTCGAGACGTACGACGTCCGCACCCCCGGCATCGACGTCACCGCGGCCTCGCTGTCCGGCGGCAACCAGCAGAAGCTGATCGTCGGCCGCGAGATGAGCCACAAGCCGCGCTTCCTCATCGCCGCCCACCCCACCCGCGGCGTGGACGTCGGCGCGCAGGCCGCCATCTGGGACCACATCCGCGAGGCCCGCCGCGAGGGACTCGCCGTGCTGCTGATCTCCGCCGACCTCGACGAGCTGATCGGCCTCTCCGACACCCTCCGGGTGATCTACGACGGCAAGCTGGTCGCCGACGCCGACCCCGCCACCATCACCCCCGAGGCGCTCGGCTCGGCGATGACCGGCGCCACCTCCGGCCACCTGGAGGACGAGGAGACCCCCAAGGCCCCGGCCGACGTGTCCAAGTCCCCGGAGTCCCCGGCGACTCCGAAGTCCCCCAAGTCCCCGGACACCCCCAAGTCACTCAAGTCCCCCGAGACTCCTGAGTCCCCCGAGTCTCCGGAAGACGAGGCCCGCTGATGAAGAAGTTCGACAAGGAGCGCGTGCTCCTCGCGGTGGCCGGACCGGTCATCGCGCTGGCCGTGGCCTTCGTGCTCAGTGCGATCGTCCTGATCGCCTCGGGCAAGAACCCGGTCGAACCGTTCGCCCTGATGTTCGAGCAGGCCGGGTTCTCCGACATCCAGGTCCTGATCATCAACCAGGCGTCGCTGTACTACATCGCGGCCCTCGCGGTGGCCATCGGCTTCCGGATGAACCTCTTCAACATCGGCGTGGACGGCCAGTACCAGCTCGCCGCCATGATGGCCGCGATCGTCGGCGCCCACGCCAACCTGCCGGCCGGCCTCCAGGTCCCGCTGCTGCTCCTGACCGCCGTCCTCACCGGCGCCTTCTGGTCCGGCATCGCCGGTGTCCTCAAGGTGACCCGCGGCGTCAGCGAGGTCGTCGCGACGATCATGCTCAACGCCATCGCCACCTCCGTCATCGGCTACCTATGGCTGCCGGACGTCTTCGGCGTCAAGATCGGCAACAACAACACCACCGGCGAGATGCACGAGTCCGGCTGGGTCCCCGGCATCGACATGGGCGCCTCCGGCGAGATCTACGGCCTGGTCGTCCTCGCCGTGCTCCTCGGCATCGGCTACTGGATCGTCCTCAACCGCACCCGCTTCGGCTTCGACCTGCGCGCCTCCGGCGCCTCCGAGTCCGCCGCCGCGGCCAGCGGTGTCGACCCCAAGCGCATGGTGCTCACCGCGATGCTCATCTCCGGCGGCCTCGCCGGACTCGCGGGCCTGCCCATCCTGCTCGGCGACACCCACACCTACAGCCTCAACTTCCCCACCGGCATCGGCTTCCTCGGCATCGGCATCGCCCTGCTCGGCCGCAACAGCCCGGTCGGCATCGCCTTCGCCGCCCTGCTGTGGGCCTGGCTCGACAAGGCCTCGCCCGAGCTGGACTTCCACGGCTACGACAAGGAGATCGCGGTCATCATGCAGGGCCTGATCGTCCTCTCGGTCGTCGTCTCCTACGAGGCCGTCCGCGAGTGGGGCCTGCGCCGCCAGCAGCGCCGGGTCGGCGCGGAGCTGGCCGCCGGTCACGTCCTGGGCGCCACCGACAACTCGAAGAAGGAGGTGGCCGGCCGATGACCGCTCCGACCACAGCGACCGACGTCAACCAGCCCTCGCTGCAGCCCGGGGCGCCGACCGGCCGCCGCCTGTCGCTGCCCGTCCTGATGCTGGTCATCGCCGGTGCCCTGGCGCTGACCTCCATCGTGCGGCTGATCACCGGCGCCAACGGCATCACCAACGTCAGTCAGATGTCCACCGCGCTCCAGCTCGCGGTGCCGATCGGCCTCGCCGGCCTCGGCGGCCTGTGGGCCGAGCGCGCGGGCGTCGTCAACATCGGCCTCGAGGGCATGATGATCCTCGGCACCTGGTTCGGCGCCTGGGCAGGCTTCCAGTGGGGCCCGTGGACCGGCATCCTCGTCGGCATCATCGGCGGCGCGCTCGGCGGCCTGCTGCACGCCATCGTCACGATCACCTTCAACGTCAACCACATCGTCTCCGGCGTGGCCATCAACATCCTCGCCCTCGGCGCCACCCGCTACCTCGCCCCGCTCGCCTTCGAGGGCCACCAGGGCGGCTCGGCCAAGCAGTCCCCGCCGGTCGACTCCCTCGGCCACTTCTCGATCCCGGGGCTGTCCAGCGGCCTCGACAGCCTCAACAACCAGCACTGGTTCTTCGTCTCGGACCTCGCGGGGCTGCTCGGCGGCCTCGTCACCGACGTCTCCTGGCTGACCCTGATCGCCGTCGCCCTGATCCCCGCCACCTGGTGGATCCTGTGGCGCACCCCGTTCGGCCTGCGGCTGCGCTCCTGCGGCGAGAACCCGATCGCCGCCGAGTCCCTCGGCGTCAACGTCTACAAGTACAAGTACATGGCCGTGCTCATCTCCGGCGGTCTGGCCGGCCTCGGCGGTGTCTTCCTCTCCATCGTGGCCAACCCCTTCTACCTGGAGGGCCAGACCAGCGGCCGCGGCTACATCGGCCTCGCGGCGATGATCTTCGGCAACTGGATGCCGGGCGGCCTCGCCATCGGCGCAGGGCTGTTCGGCTACACCGACAGCCTCAACCTGCGCGGCGGCTCCGCCAACGTGCACGCCCTGCTGCTGCTCGGCGCGCTGCTGCTGGTCGCCGGCGCCATCTGGCTGGCGATCCGCAAGAAGTACGTCAAGGCCGTCATCACGTTCGTCGTCGGCGCCCTGGTCTTCGCCTGGTACGCCGGCACCAACGAGGTGCCCAATCAGGTCGTCTCGGCCACGCCGTACGTCGTCACCCTCGTCGTCCTCGCCCTGTCCGCGCAACGGCTGCGGATGCCCAAGGCGGACGGCATGCAGTACCGCAAGGGACAGGGCAAGTGACCGGCGTCGACTGGGAGGCGCTGCGCACGGCGGCCCGGGACGCCATGTCCCGGGCGTACGCCCCGTACTCCGGGTACGCCGTGGGCGCCGCCGCCCTGGTCGACGACGGCCGCACCGTCACCGGCTGCAACGTGGAGAACGCCAGCTACGGCGTCGGCCTGTGCGCCGAGTGCGGTCTCGTCTCCCAGCTGCAGGTGACCGGCGGGGGCCGGCTGACGCACTTCGTCTGCGTCGACGGCGAGGGCGAGGTCCTCGTCCCCTGCGGCCGCTGCCGGCAGCTGCTGTACGAGTTCGGCGGCCCGCGGATGCTGCTGGAGACCCCGGCGGGGATCCTCCCCCTCTCGGAGATGCTCCCGCAGGCCTTCGGCCCCGACCACCTCACCAAGTAACTCCCGCGCAACTCCCGTAAGGAAAGCCAGACATGGCCATGGACGTCATCTCCGTCATCCGCACCAAGCGGGACCGCGGCGAACTCGGCGGCGAGCAGATCGACTGGGTCATCGACGCGTACACCCGGGGGGAGGTGGCCGACGAGCAGATGGCGTCGCTCGCGATGGCGATCCTGCTCAACGGCATGAACCGCGGCGAGATCGCCCGCTGGACCGCGGCGATGATCGCCTCGGGCGAGCGCATGGACTTCTCGTCCCTGTCCCGCCCCACCGCCGACAAGCACTCCACCGGCGGCGTCGGCGACAAGATCACCCTGCCGCTCGCCCCGCTGGTCGCGGCCTGCGGCGCGGCCGTCCCGCAGCTCTCCGGCCGGGGCCTCGGCCACACGGGTGGCACCCTGGACAAGCTGGAGTCGATCCCCGGCTGGCGCGCCCTCCTGTCCAACGAGGAGATGCTGAACGTCCTGGACACCACCGGCGCGGTCATCTGCGCGGCGGGCGACGGCCTGGCCCCGGCCGACAAGAAGCTGTACGCGCTGCGCGACGTCACCGGCACGGTCGAGGCGATCCCGCTGATCGCGTCCTCCATCATGTCCAAGAAGATCGCCGAGGGCACCGGCTCGCTGGTGCTGGACGTGAAGGTCGGCAGCGGGGCCTTCATGAAGACGATCGAGGACGCGCGGGAACTGGCGTCCACGATGGTCGGCCTCGGCACCGACCACGGCGTGAAGACGGTCGCCCTCCTCACGGACATGGCCACCCCGCTCGGCCTCACCGCGGGCAACGCCCTCGAGGTCCGCGAGTCGGTCGAGGTCCTGGCCGGCGGCGGCCCCTCCGACGTGGTCGAGCTGACGTTGGCCCTGGCCCGCGAGATGCTCGACGCGGCGGGCCTGAAGGACGCCGACCCGGCGAAGGCGCTGGCCGACGGCTCCGCGATGGACGTCTGGCGCCGCATGATCGCGGCCCAGGGCGGCGACCCGGACGCGACCCTGCCCACGTCGAAGGAGCAGCACGTGGTGAAGGCGGGTGCCTCCGGAGTCCTGACCCGCCTCGACGCCTACGACGTCGGCGTCGCCGCCTGGCGCCTGGGCGCGGGCCGCGCCCGCAAGGAGGACCCGGTGCAGGCCGCCGCGGGCGTCGAGCTGCACGCCAAGCCCGGCGACACCGTCACCGAGGGCCAGCCCCTCCTCACCCTCCACACGGACACCCCGGACCGCTTCGAGTACGCCCTCGCGGCGGTGGAGGGCTCGTACGACGTCGCTCCGGCGGGCACGGCCTTCACCGCCTCGCCAGTGGTGCGGGAACGTATCGCCTGACCTGCAGTTTCCTCATTCGGGTGAACGGGACCGGTAGACCTCTGCCGGTCCCGTTCGGCATGCTGGGATCGGTGACGTACCGATTGGAGACACCGCCATGAGCGCACTCAGTGCCGAGCCGACCCCTGGAGGGGCGGGCTGGGACGAGATCGTCCGTGTCCTGGAGGAGACGGACGCTCCGGAGGGCAGCAAGGTGGAGATCATTGAAGGGATCGTCACCGTGGCGCCTCCGCCGTCCGAAGCGCACAACGACACCGCCGAACTGCTTCAGATCAGCCTTTACACCGCTGTCCCCGAGGGTTGTGGCATCTACCAGACTCTGGGGCTGGGGGTCCCGGAGACTGCGGGCGTTTTCCAGCCCGATCTGTGCGTCGTGCCCAGGGTGGCGTTGCGGCAGGGCAGGAGAGTGCATGCGAGTGAGGCGGAGTTGGTCGTCGAAGTCACCTCGCGCAGCAATGCCAATCACGATCGGATCAAAAAGGTCAGGGGATATGCCCGGGCCGGTGTCCCCCTCTACCTTCTTCTGGACCCCTGGCACAGCGGATGCCCGACGGTCACGCTGTACGGAGACCCTGAGGACGGCACCTATCGCGTCCTGGCGTCGGTGGAGTACGGCGAGAAGTTGACTCTGCCGGACCCCTTTGGCCTGGAGATCGACACCGGCGCCTTCCCCACGAGCTGAGGCTCGTCACCCCAAAACCGCCGCCACCCCCACCAGCACCGGCACGGACACCACCGTCGACACCAGGATCGCGTCCCGCGCCAACCGCTCGCCCACCCCGTAGGTCGACGCGTACGTGTACAGGTTCTGCGCGGCAGGCAGCGCCGACGTCACCACCACGTCGAGCAGTTGGGGGCCCCGCAGACCGAAGACCCCCGAGGCCAGCGCCCAGGCCACCGCCGGCTGGCCCACCGCCTTGAGCGCGACCGCGAGCAGTACGGGCCGCCGTTCCACGCCCCGCAGCGGCATCGTGGAGCCGCACAGGCCGATGCCGAAGGCCATCAGCACCGCCGGGACCGACATGTTGCCGATCAGCGTCACCGGGTCCATGACCGCGTCCGGCACGCGCAGACCGCTCGCGGCGACCGCGACCCCGGCGAGTGAGCCCAGCGCGATCGGATTGCGCAGCGGCGTCAGCAGCCGACGCCACAGCGGGCCCTTCGTGCCCCCTCCCGACAGGTCCAGGATCGTCACCGCCACCGGCGTCACCAGCACCAGCTGGAACAGCAGCACCGGCGCCACCAGCGAGGCGTCGCCCAGGACGTACACGGCGATCGGGATGCCGAGGTTGCCGGAGTTGACGTACCCGGAGCAGAGCGCGCCGATCGTCGTACGGCCCACGCCCCAGCCGCGTACGACGCCCACCGCGACGAACGCACCGGCCACCGCGACCGTGGACAGGGCCGTCACCAGCAGCCGGGCGGAGAAGACCACCGACAGGTCGGCCGTCGCGAGGGTGGTGAACAGCAGGGCGGGGGAGGCCACGTGGAAGGCGAGCTTGGTGAGGACCTCGCGGCCCTGGGGGCCGAGGTGGCCGCGCAGGCCGAGGACGTACCCGACGGCGATGACCACCGCGATGACCGCGAACCCGGTCAGCACCCCCTGCACGGCGCCCCCTCTGGCACGGAGAGGCGGGTGCCGGGCGGCGCGACGCAGGCGGGACGGGGTATGTGGGGCATACGGCGAACCCTCTGTTGGAGGGCACGCGCAGGTCAATGTGATCCCCGACGGCCCCGGCACCGATGAGTTCCGCCGGTCCGCCCGGTCTACCGCTCGTGGACGCCGTGACACCCGCCGTACTCGTGCTGCCGGGGCCTGTCTCCCGAGGGGAGACGCCCCGGCTCTGCGGCGAGGTACGCGCGCTGCTGGAAGCCACCCGGGCCGGGGTGGTCGTCTGCGACGTCGGCGGTCTGGGGCCGCCGGGGCTCGCCGTAGTCGACCTGCTGGCCCGCCTGGAGCTGACCGCCCGGCGGGCCGGGGGCCGGATCCGGCTGCGCGACCCCGACCCGGCCCTGCACTCCCTACTGGACCTCGTCGGCCTCCGCTTCGAGACGGAGCGGCAGGTCGAACAGCGGGAACCACCGCTTGGTGTCCAGGAAGCAGTGGAACCCGGTGATGCGGCCGTCTGAGATCTCCAGCACCTGGACCGCCCACGGCGCGAAGCCGCCCGCCTCCGGGTCCGGCTTGTAGTGCGCGAAGGCCGGCAGCCCGTTGGCCTCCACCCGCACCAGCCGGGAACCGGCGCACGCGGCGCCGAGGGTCGTCATGAAACCGGTGATGTCCGCCGGACCGGCCAGCCACAGGTCGAACGGCGGCATCGTCATGACCGCGTCCTCGTGCAGCAGCGCCGTCAGCGCCGTCATGTCATAGCCCTCGAAGGCCGCGACATAGCGCTCCAGCAGCTGCTGCTGCTCCTCGTCCAGCGGGTCCGACACCGCGGCGCCGTCCCCGCGGTCCTCCCGCTCGGCGAGGGTCGCGCGGGCGCGTTGCAGGGCGCTGTTGACGGAGGCGACCGACGTGCCGAGCAGCTCGGCGACTTCGCTCGCCCGCCACGCCAGCACCTCGCGCAGGATCAGCACCGCCCGCTGCTTGGGCGGCAACTGCTGGAGGGCGGCCATGAAGGCGAGCCGCACCGACTCCTTGGCGATCGCGGCCTCGGCCGGGTCGGCGGACTGCGGCAGCACGCGGGCGTCCGGCATCGGCTCCAGCCAGGTGTTGTCCGGGCGGGGGGAGAGGGCAGCCTGGGCGAGCGGCGTCGACTCGCTCAGGTCCATCGGGCGCGCCCGCTTGTTGCCCGCGGTCAGCATGTCCAGGCAGACGTTGGTCGCGATCCGGTACAGCCAGGAGCGGAGGCTGGAGCGGCCCTCGAACTTGTCGTAGCTCCGCCAGGCGCGCACCAGGGTGTCCTGCACCGCGTCCTCGGCCTCGAAGGAGGAGCCGAGCATCCGGTAGCAGTACCCCGTCAGCTCGGTTCGGTGCTTCTCCAGCGCGGAGTCCAGCTCCGTCGTCACGGTGCCGTTGGTCATCGTCCACCCACCCCTGTGGCGTGCCGTCGTGCGCGTCTTCGCGCCTCGCACTTCGGAAGCTACCGCAGGGGACTGACAATGGCCTGTGCAGTCAAGAAAAGCGCAGGTCAGCGGGGCACGCTCAGAGCCCTCACCGGGGTGCCGGCGGCCTGGCGGCGGGCCGCCAGCGACCCGGAGACCGTGATGACGACGACACCCAGCACCGCGAGCACACCCACCCCGACCGTCCCGGCCCAGCCGCCGGAGTGGAAGGCCACCGCGCCCACCGTGCTGCCCGCGCTGGAGCCGACGTAGTAGGCGGACTGGTAGAGCGCCGAGGCCTGGGCGCGGCCGTGCTGGGCGGTCTTGCCGACCGCCGAGGACGCCACCGCGTGCCCGGCGAAGAAGCCCGCCGTGATCAGCACCAGGCCCAGCAGGACCAGCGGCAGGGACGGCGCCAGGGACAGCAGCAGCCCCGCCGCCGTCGTACCGCCGCCCAGGTAGAGCGCCCCGCGGCGGCCGAGGCGGCCCACCAGGCGGCCCGCGGTCGCCGACGAGACCGTGCCGACCAGGTAGACCAGGAAGATCGAGCCGATGAGACCCTGCGGCAGCGAGAACGGCGCCTGGGCCAGGCGGTAGCCGATCACCGTGTAGACGCCGCCGAACACCGTCATGAACAGCGCGCCGATCGCGTACAGGCGGCGCAGCAGCGGGTTGGCGAGGTGGTCGCGCACCGTGCGGACCAGCACGCGCGGGCGCAGCGAGCCCGGCGTGAAGTGCTTCGGCGCCGGCAGCAGCAGCCGGAAGGCCACCGCGCACGCCACCGCCACGAGGCCGATGACACCGACGGCGACCCGCCAGCCCCACTCCTGGGCGACCCACCCGGTGATGACCCGGCCGCTCATCCCGCCGACGCTGTTGCCCGCCACGAACAGGCCGATCGCGGTGACCAGCGCCCGCGGCCGCACCTCCTCCGCGAGGTACGCCGTCGCCGAGGCCGGCAGCCCCGCGAGCGCCGCGCCCTGCACCGCCCGCAGCGCGACCAACGCCGGCAGCGACGGGGCGAAGGGCACCAGCAGGCCTACGGTCACCGCGACCGCCAGCGACGCCGTCATGACCGTACGCCGGCCGAACCGCTCCGACAGCGCGCTCATCGGCAGCACGAACACCGCCAGGCCACCGGTCGCGGCGGCCACCGTCCAGCTCGCGTCGCTCGCCGAGACACCCATGTCGCCCGAGATCAGCGGCAGCAGGGCCTGCGTGGAGTAGAGGAGCGCGAAGGTCGCGACGCCCGCCAGGAACAGCGCGAAACTCATCCGGCGGTAGCCGGGGCCGCCCGGCGCCATGCGCGAGTCGGAGGGGCCGGAGGCGTTGGGGACCGCGGAGGCGGCGGATGCGGCGTCCACGACCGTGGACGCCCCGGTATCGGCGGGAGTCATGCCACGAAGGTACGAAGCCCCTTACTCATCCGTCCAATGCATGGAATGGCCATAATCGTTCCCATGGTGCATCAGTCAAGCTCAGGGCCCCGCCTGTCACCGTCCGGTGACACAGAAGACATCGTCGCGCTGCTCGCGCCCCGCCTCGCGCACTTCGCCGGCGTGGCCCGCACCGAGCACGTCACCCGGGCCGCCCAGGAGATGAACGTCCCCCAGTCGACCCTCTCGCGCGCCCTGGTCCGCCTCGAGGAGGACCTCGGCGTCGACCTGTTCGTCCGCCGCGGCCGCACCCTCGCCCTGACCGTCGCCGGGCGCACCTTCCTCGGCTCCGTCGAACGCGCCCTCGCCGAGGTCGAGCGCGCCGCCGACGAGGTCCGCGCCGACGCCGACCCGGCCACCGGCAAGGTCGCCTTCGGCTTCCTGCACACCATGGGCGCCGAAACCGTCCCCGGCCTCCTGCACGCCTTCCGCGCCGACCACCCCCGGGTCCGCTTCAGCCTCGTCCAGAACTACGGCGAGGCCATGCTTGAGCGCCTGCGCGCCGGTGAACTCGACCTCTGCCTGACCTCCCCGGTGCCCGACGCCCCCGACCTGGTCGCCCGCCGCCTCGACGAGCAGCGGCTGCGCCTGGTCGTCCCGGCCGACCACGTGCTGGCCGGACGCAGGCGTATCCGCCTCGCCGAGGCCGCCGACGAGATCTTCGTGACCCTGGAGCCCGGCTACGGCCTGCGCCGCATCACCGACGCCCTGTGCAAGGAGGCCGGCTTCCGGCCCAGGGTGGCCTTCGAGGGGGAGGAGGCGGAGACGCTGCGCGGCCTGGTCGCGGCCGGTCTCGGCGTCGCCCTGCTGCCGCCGCCCGCCGTGCCCCGCCCCGGCGTGGCCGAACTGACGGTCACGGCCCCGCGCGCCGCCCGCGAGATCGGCGTGGCCTGGCTCGCGGGCCGCACGGACACGCCACCCGTCGCCGCCTTCAAGCGGTTCCTGCTGTCGCGCAGGGGGAGCCTGCTGCCCAAGTAGGGGGAAGGGACGCCGGGTCGACCGTGTACTCCTGGGTCCCCGTGCAGCCCAGTGCCCGCGCGGCCAGGGCGCAGCCGAGGCGGACCGCCCCGGCTTCCGTTTTTGGTGCCGAGTTCAGCTGTCGCGAACTTTCCCTTTGTTGAATTCAAGTCACTAAAGGGCGTGCAGGAATGCCGAAGGGCGCGAATGGGTGCGCGCGGTCCGGGGCAGGAGGCCGTCTCGCCCGGAAGTGGTCACCGTTGACCGAGGGCGAGGGAAGGTGTGGTGGAGGGGGCGGGCGGCGCGGTGGACAGCCTGATGCTCGTCTCGCTCGCCCTCACCGGCACCGCGGGACTGCAGGCCGTCGTCTTCTGGGCACTGCGCGGCGACCGGCCCCCGACCTGGTGGATCCCGAACCCGGCCCTGCTGCTCTTCCCGGTCTACGCCATCACCGTCCTGCTGCGCCACGGCCGGATCACGACGCACGGGCCGGCCGCACGGCCCCCGCACCCCTGACAGCGCGGGACTCAGCGCCGCAGCGACTTCCCGAACCCCGCCGCCAGCGGCATCCGCAGCCCCAGCGGCGGCGGAGCGGCCAGGGCGTCCTCCACCGGACGCGAGAAGGACTGCCCGAACAGCACGCCCAGCACGAAGTCCTCGGCCAGTGCGGCGACTTCGGCCCGGTACTGCCGCAGTCCGTGGCCGTCGGAGTGCACCTCGAAACGGCACACGGCGCGGTTCGCCTTCTTCGCCCGGGAGGCCAGCCGGAACGACAACTCCGGGTCGCTGCGCTCGTCGTTCGTGCCGTGCACGATCAGCACCTGCCGCCCGGCGAGCTGCTTCACCGGCTCGGGTGGCGCGGCCACGTCCTCCTCCGGCAGCCAAGGAGCGATCGCCAGCACCGAGTTGACGGCCTCGTGTCCGGCCGCGCGCAACGCCGCCCGGCCGCCCATGTCGACGCCGACCAGGCAGACGGGAACGTCGCCGTAGCGCCGTACGGCCTCGTCGGCGGCCCATTCGGCGTCCCGGGCGAGGTGGGCCTCGGCACCGTTCCAGCCCCGGTAGCGGTAGTGCACGACGTGCGTGGCCAGACCCTCGTCCCGCCCCGCGCGCGCCAGCCGGCGCCCCAACGTCCGTACGGACGCGCTCGCGAGCAACGGAGAGGGCCTGCGCCCGGAGACCTCGTCGCCCCCGGGGAGCAGCAGCACCACCCCGCTCACCGCCGTCCCCTCCGGACCGAGCGTCCGCCCCAGCCGGGCCCGACGGACCGGCGTCGCTTGCTGTGCCATGGCAGAACATTCTCAGAAGACGGTGTGTACGCCACCCGTCCGCGCAGTCACCGTTACATATCGGCTCGTCCGTACACCCCGGCCCCGTCATGCGGCCCGCACGGCCGGGTCCGGGCGTTCGCCCGGTGTTCTACGCGCGTAGGAGTTAGAGTGCGGAAATGACGAGCCCGAACACCGCGAAGAGCGCCGCCACGCACACCGCGACGGCCGTGAAGACACCGACGCCGGACCGGATCCGCCGGGCGCCGAAGGTTCTGCTGCACGACCACCTCGACGGCGGACTGCGTCCCGGCACGGTCGTCGAACTCGCCCGCGAGACCGGCTACCGGGACCTCCCCGAGACCGACCCCGACCTGCTCGGCACCTGGTTCCGGCAGGCCGCCGACTCCGGTTCGCTGGAGCGGTACCTGGAGACCTTCTCCCACACCGTCGGCGTCATGCAGACCCGCGACGCCCTGGTCCGGGTCGCCGCCGAGTGCGCCGAGGACCTCGCCGAGGACGGCGTCGTCTACGCCGAGGTGCGCTACGCCCCCGAGCAGCACCTCGAGAAGGGGCTGACCCTCGAAGAGGTCGTCGAGGCCGTCAACGAGGGGTTCCGGGAGGGCGAGCGGCGCGCGCGGGGCAACGGCCACCGCATCCGCGTCGGCGCCCTGCTCACCGCGATGCGGCACGCCGCCCGCTCCCTGGAGATCGCCGAACTCGCCAACCGCTACCGCGACCTCGGCGTCGTCGGCTTCGACATCGCGGGCGCCGAGGCCGGGTACCCGCCCACCCGGCACCTGGACGCCTTCGAGTACCTCAAGCGGGAGAACAACCACTTCACCATCCACGCCGGCGAGGCCTTCGGGCTGCCGTCCATCTGGCAGGCCCTCCAGTGGTGCGGCGCCGACCGGCTCGGGCACGGGGTGCGCATCATCGACGACATCCAGGTCCACGAGGACGGCTCGGTCAAGCTCGGACGGCTCGCCTCCTACGTCCGGGACAAGCGGATCCCGCTGGAGCTGTGCCCCAGCTCCAACCTTCAGACCGGCGCCGCGGACTCCTACGCCGAGCACCCCATCGGGCTGCTGCGCCGGCTGCACTTCCGGGCCACCGTCAACACCGACAACCGGCTGATGTCCCACACCGGTATGAGCCGGGAATTCGAGCATCTGGTCGAGGCGTTCGGTTATACGCTCGACGACATGCAGTGGTTCTCCGTCAATGCGATGAAATCAGCGTTCATTCCTTTCGATGAACGACTGGCCATGATCAATGACGTGATCAAGCCCGGATATGCGGAGCTGAAGTCCGAATGGCTGTTCCAGCAGACCGCCTCGACCAGCGGTTCTTCGGAGGGTGACGGCTGAGCGGGAGTCGACGGCAATACGGAAACGCGGACGGGCATTCACCATCCGTCCGCATTTCGATGTTTGCCGCGAGGGGTGCCGCGTGTTTACGGTCGAGGACCGCTCACATCCCCGTCACCCCATTACGAGGACGCATTTCATGAAGCAGTCTGCTGCCAAGACCCTCGGTGTCGCCGCCCTCGGTGCCGCCTTCGCCGCCGCCGGCGCGGGCGCGGCCACCGCGGCCCCCGAGCTGCCGGACGCCGCGCAGACGGTGGACTCCGTCACCCGCACCCTCCCCGCGGAGACCGTCTCCCAGGTGGCGCCCGGCGCCGGAAACGCGCTGGAGACGGGCCGCAAGATCTCCCACACCGGTCTGACCGTCGCCCAGCCGGTCGTCGAGCAGGTCGTCGCCGAGCAGCTCGCCGAGGGCCCGACCGAGCCGGTCGCCAAGCTGCTCGGCGGAGTGCCGGTGCAGGGCCTGCCCACGCAGGGCCTGCCGGTCAACGGCCTCCCGCTCGGCGGCTGACCCGCGCCTTTGACCCGCGCCCTCCCCAGCGCGAACGGGGCGCACCCGGCGACACCGGGTGCGCCCCGTCGGCGTACCAGAGGGGAGGTACGTGCGTCACCAGGCCGTGCGGGCGGCCTTCTCCTCGGACGGGAGCAGGATCCACAGGGCCAGGTAGAGCAGGAACTGCGGGCCGGGCAGCAGGCAGGAGACCACGAAGATCACCCGCATCGTGGTGGTGGAGGTGCCGAAGCGCCGGGCCAGCGCGGCGCACACTCCGCCGATCATGCGGCCGTGGGTGGGGCGGGCGAGGCGGGACATCGCGGCTCCTTCGTGAGCGTGTGGGTGGGGCTGCCCTCCGGCTTCCCCTTCATCTGCCCTCCACGCTACGGAGACGAACGGAACAAAGCGTCGCTCTACGGTGCGATACCGACCCTGGGAATCGTCGGGGTCCGACCCTGACCGGGCTCCTCCCGCGGGACGCCCTCCAGCCCCTCCCGCCGGTACCTGCGGCGTAGCCGCGCCCGGCCCGCAGGGACGACGGCGAGGTGCACCAGGGCCACGCCCAGCGTGTTCAGCAGCACCGAGTCGACGTCGACGACCTGACCGGGCACCCCGGTCTGCAGCAGCTCGATGCCCAGCGACAGCAGGGCGCCCGCGGCCATGGTCCGCAGCAGGGAGGCCAGCGGCGAGACGGTCAGCCGCCCGCCTGCCATCGGCAGCAGGACGCCGAGCGGCGCCAGCAGGGCGAGCGCCCCGCCCAGCGACCGCAGCGCCTCGGGCCGGCCCAGCGCCAGATCGGCGCGGATCCCGGCGAAGGGCTGCAGGTTGGGAGGCAGCACCCAGGGAACGTCCAGTGGCCGCAGCGCGTACCAGGCGACGAACGCGAGATGTGCGACCAGGAGAACGCTTCCTGTCACACGGATGCGGAGCGCGGCGCTGCCGCCGAGGAACCCATGACGCTGCACGTCCCCCTAGACGCGGCCTTCGCCGCGCGCGGTTCCGGCCTCTCACACGCAAGGGTGAGGCTTGCGCCACATGGCCCCCGCACCGCACTCGGGACACGCCCCCGGACCCCGCCGCCTGGGCCCCTCAGCCGTCCCCGACCTCGGAGGCCGGCGGTTCGTTGCTGCCGGGCCGGGCCCGGACCTCGTCCGTGCAGGCGTAACGGCGGGCGGACCGGTCGGTGGGACCGGCCAGGACGACGGAGCCGTCGCCCTCGGCCGCGGCCGAGTCGGAGAAGGTGCACACGACCTGGGCGAGGGCGTACGAGGTGAGGTCGTCGGGATCGGTGCTCAGCCGCAGCGTGTCCTCGGGGTCGCCGGAGCGCGGGCCGGCCACGGTGATCCCGCGGCGCACGTCCGACGTGTACCCGGCCTCCTTCTCCGCGGCCGACGGCTGCTCGGCCAGCACGTTCAGCAGCCCCTGGGCCACCAGGGCCCGCCGCCCGGAGTCCGAGGCGCCGTCCGGCACCCGCACCGTGCGGTCCACGGCCACCAGCGACGAGCCGCACAGCAGGAACACCTGGGCCGGCAGCCCGGGCGCGGCCTGCGTCGACACGTCCGGCTCGGCGAGCGAGCAGCGCACCCGCGAGGGCGCGGGACCGTAGTCCGTGGGCACCTGCGTGGCGCGGATGCCGCACCCGGCCAGCAGCGCGGCCAGTACGACGAGCCCGGAGAGGGCCGGCAGCCGGCGTACGGTCATCAGACCTGTCCCTTCGCGTCCTTGCCCCTGCTCCCGTCCCCCGGGGCGCCCGCGGCGTTCTCGGCGGTCTCCGCGTCCGCGTCCTCGCCGTCCTCGTCGGCGGCCGGGGACGGGTCCTGCGGCAGCCGCAGCGTGAAGACCGCGCCGCCCTCCGGGGAGTTCGCGGCGGTGATCCCACCGCCGTGGATGTGCGCGTTCTCCAGCGCGATGGACAGGCCGAGCCCGCTGCCCTCGGAGCGCGGCCGGGAGGCACTCGCCTTGTAGAAACGGTCGAAGACGTGCGGCAGGACGTCCTCCGGGATGCCCGGCCCGTGGTCGCGCACCCGGATGAGGATCTCGTCGTCCGCCCGCGCCACCGACACCCTCACCGGCGATCCGCCGTGCTTGAGCGCGTTGCCGATCAGGTTGGCGAGGATGACGTCCAGGCGGCGCGGGTCCAGACGGGCGTGGATGCCCCGCTCGGCGTCCAGGTCGACGGCGTCCAGCCAGGCGCGGGCGTCGATGCAGGCGGTGATCTGGTCGGCGACGTCGACGTCGTCCAGGACCAGCCGGGCGGTGCCCGCGTCGAAGCGGGTGACCTCCATCAGGTTCTCCACGAGGTCGTTCAGCCGCCGGGTCTCGCTGACCACCAGCCGTACGGCGGGCTCGACCATCGGGTCAAAACTCCCGCCCTCGCCCTCGAACTCCAGCTCGTCCTCCAGCACCTCCGTCACGGCGGTGATCGCCGTCAGCGGTGTGCGCAGTTCATGGCTCATGTCCGCGACGAAGCGCCGGGACGCCTGCTCCCGTCCCGCCATGTCCGCGACCCGCTTCTCCAGCGCCTCGGCGGCGCTGTTGAACGTCCGCGACAGATCGGCCAGCTCGTCGGTGCCGGACACGCGCAGCCGGGTGTCCAGCTTCCCCTCGCCCAGGCGCCGCGCCGCGACCCCGAGCCGGTGCACTGGCTTCAGCACGGTCGTCGCCAGGGCCTGCGCGAGCAGTGCGGAACCGAGCAGGGCGAGTGCGGTGGCGATCCCCAGCGACCAGGCGAGCGAGTTCAGGTCCTTGGCCTCCGGTTCCAGTGACTTGAGCATGTAGCCCGTCGGCCCGCCGCCGATCACCTTCGTGCCGGCCACCAGGTACGGGGTGCCGTCGTCGGTGATCCGCTGCCAGTACAGGTGGTACGGGTGCTTGTTGGCCGAGGTGACCTTCTGCTCCTTGTTCACCGCGGTGCGCAGCGACTCGGGCACGTCGGACAGGGCGAAGCCGCCAAGCCCGCCGGAACTGCCGTACACGGAACCGCCGTCGGCGCTCTCGGCGACCAGCAGCACCCCGAACCGCTGGCTGCTGTTGGCCATCTGCCCTGCGGTGTGCTGCACCTCGTCCTGCGTGGGGTGTTCGGGCAGCGCGCCCGCCCGGTTCTGCATCTCCTGCTCGAAGTCGCGCAGCACGGCGTCCTGGGTGCGGGTGAGCACCGCCTCCCGGTTCAGCCAGTACGCGATGCCGGACGCGGACACGGCGGCGGTGAGCGCGACGAGGCCGAAGACGAGGACCAGCCTGAGGCGCAGGCTGGTGAAGCGCAGCCAGGACCAGACTCCCTTGCGAGCCGCGGCCCAGCCGCGTGTACCCCCCTGGTGTTCCTGTGTCACTGAGGCGGATCCAGCCGGTAGCCGACACCCCGCACGGTACGGATCAGGGTCGGGGACGACGGCACGTCCTCGACCTTGGCGCGCAGCCGCTGCACGCACGCGTCCACCAGCCGGGAGTCACCGAGGTAGTCGTGCTCCCACACCAGCCGCAGCAGCTGCTGCCGGGACAGCGCCTGCCCCGGCCGGCGGCTCAGTTCGAGCAGCAGCCGCAGCTCGGTAGGCGTGAGCTGGAGGTCCTCGCCGTTCTTCGTCACGGTCATCGCCGAACGGTCGATGACCAGGGGGCCGAAGCTCGCCGAGTCGGTGGACTCCCGCTCCCCGCGCCGCAGCACGGCCCGGATCCGGGCGTCCAGGACCCGGCCCTGGACGGGTTTGACGACGTAGTCGTCGGCGCCCGACTCGAGACCGACGACCACGTCGATGTCGTCGTTGCGCGCGGTCAGCAGGATGATCGGCAGCTGGTCGGTGCGCCGGATACGACGGCACACCTCGAAACCGTCGATGCCGGGCAGCATCACGTCCAGCACGATCAGGTCCGGCCGCTGCTCGCGCAACAGCTTCAGACCGTCCTCACCACTGGCAGCGGTGGCCACTCGGTGGCCCTGGCGGGTCAGGGAGAGCTCCAGGGCCGTACGGATGGCGTCGTCGTCCTCGATCAGCAACAGGGAAGGCACGCGCTCATTCTGGCCCATGGAGGGGGTGGTGTTCGACCTGTGGGTGCGGATGGGGCCGGACCGGGCCGCCAGACCCTGTGAAGGAACGGTGGTGCAGCCGTGACGGACCCCTGTGACAGCTCTGTGACAGTCGGCGGACACGGCCATGAAGTCGCCGGGGCAAGCTTTTCGTCACAAGCAACACAGCAAGTCGCAGTACGGCAAGACGCAGTACGACAGGCCGAACACCGGAAGTCCACGACGGGGGGCGCGAGATGAACACGCTGAAGGGCACCAGCACCAGCGCAGTGGTCACGCGCCTGCACGACGTGCACACACACCGGGGTTCCGAGAAGTCCGGTGCCGTGAGCGGGCGGGGGTGCGCTCGCGGCACCGGGCGTCAGCACACCGCGTACATGACGGTGGTTGACGCACAGACGGGGGTCACGGGGGATACGGGGGTCACGGGGGGCACGGAGGTTCAGGGGGAGCGTCCTTCCCTGTCGGAGGCGGAGTTCACCGCCTACGTCCAGGAGCGGCGCTCCGCCCTGTACGCGACCGCCTACCACCTCACCGGCGACCGCTTCGAGGCCGAGGACCTGCTGCAGAGCGCGCTGTTCTCGACCTACCGGGCGTGGGACCGGATCAGTGACAAGGCGGCGGTCGGCGGATACCTCCGCCGCACCATGACCAACCTGCACATCAGCGCCTGGCGGCGCCGCAAGCTCAACGAGTACCCGACCGAGGAACTGCCGGAGACGCCCGGCGACATGGACGCGATGCGCGGCACGGAACTGCGCACGGTCCTGTGGCAGGCGCTGGCCCGGCTGCCCGAGCTCCAGCGCACCATGCTGGTCCTGCGCTACTACGAGGGCCGCACGGACCCGGAGATCGCGGACATCCTCGACATCAGTGTCGGCACGGTGAAGTCCAGCATCTGGCGGTCGCTCCGCCGGCTGCGCGAGGACGAGGTCCTCAGCTTCGGCCGTGACCGGGAGGACGCCTTCGGCGAACTGGTCGCCTGAAGGCACGGGCCGAGAAGGCGGGCCCGAGGGGGCGGGGCCCCGTGAAAAAAGTTCGAGCCCGGGTGTATCACGGGGGCCGGGCCGGACTCTTACTCACGGGGAAGCACCACGGGGGAACAACGGGGGACACGGGGGAACGGGGATCACGGGGGATCCACGGGGGAGTGGAAAGGGAGCGGGACTGGAGGGCCGGGGGGTCCATCCAGTCCCGCTTCCGCGTGTACGGGTGGGCGTTACACAGCCGTACGGCTGGTGGCGCACCGGCCCGCCGCCGCGGCCGCCAGGCGGCCCATCGCCTCGTCCCGGTCGCAGGCGTGGGCGCCCAGGGCCGTCTGCCGGGCGATGACCGACCGCTCCTGGCGCATCAGCCGCCATCCCCTGCGCAGCAGGAACGGCACCGACTTGCGGCCCTCGCGCAGGTCCCGCAGGAACCGGCGGCGGAAGGTCGTCAGCGGGCCCCGGCTCAGGCAGAGCGCGTCGGCCAGCACGCCCAGTTCCCGGCAGCGGTCCACCAGTTCGGCGGCGAAGATGCCCTCCGCGAGGAACAGCGGCGTCCGCCCGATGTCGACCGTCTCCTCGCCGGTGCGGGCGCTGAGCGAGATGTCGTAGACGGGCACGCCGGTACGCCCCGTGCGGCACAGCTCCCCGATGGCGGCGACCGCCGCGTCCGCGTCCCAGGACGCCGGGTGGTCCCAGTCGATGTCGGAGCTCTGGGGAACCGTCGGCAGCGTCGGGTCGGTGCCCTCCTTGTAGAAGTCGTCGAGCCGCAGCACCGGGAGGCCGGAGCGGGCGGCGAGGAGGGACTTGCCGGAGCCGGAGGGGCCGCAGAGCAGCACGACTCGAGTCGGTATGGGCGGATGGGAGCTCACGGGACACCAGTCTGAGGCATCGAACGGTCGCCGCGGACCCCCCAGGGTCGACTTTGCACTGGGCGTCACATCTTGATTGCGCTGCGCGGTGACCTGATCACGGTGCGCACTGTTATCAGGGCAGTCCGTAGCAATCCACATCAAGAGGTGGCAGTAGCGATGGCCCGACACGCGTCCCCCCGCACACCGCACGCACAGCGCGCCCTGGTCGTCCTCGCGACCGCCGGTGCCGCCCTGGCCGCAGGAGCGGCGACGGCTTCCGCGGACGGCGGCGAAACCATCGCCGGCCTGGCCCACACCCGTCCCACCTCACTGGGCAACATCGACCCCCAGGCCGGCCTGGCGGCCCTGACCGGCACCGTCGGCTACGTCACCGGCCCGGTCGCCGACCTCAAGCCCAACCCGCTGGCCGGCACCGGCGTCGACCCGCTGGACAACGGCGTCGGCACCAAGGTCGCCGACTTCCAGCCGCTGACTTCGACGGCCCTGACGGGTCCGGTCGCGCAGGCCCAGTCGCTGGGCGCGGTGCCGGTGGTGGGGTCGGTGACGGGGCTGCTGCGCTGACCCACCCGGCGCACCTCGGGCCGCGATCTCCGAGCGGGAGGTCGCGGCCCTTGGTGGGTGACGACGATTCGGATCGCCTGGTCCTCCTACATCTGCACGGCCCGTATCCGTGGAACGGGGTTACAGCGAGTCGCCCTTGAGGCCGTTGGTGAACGGGAATGGTTCTCGGGCAGGGCCCTGGCGCGGCGCGGTGGCCGTCTAATCTGTGGTGATCCACGCTTCGCGCAAGAGGTGCCAGGGGGCCACGTGCACAACGACGACGGAATCAACGGGGCCGGCGGCGGCGCTGACGGGCATCCCGAGGATCGTCCTTCCGCCCCCCGCACGGTGATCGAGGGCCGCTACGAGTTGCTGGAGCCCGTCGGCAGCGGCGGGATGGGCGAGGTCTGGAAGGCCCACGACAGGCGGCTGCGCCGGTTCGTCGCCGTGAAGGGCCTCCTCGACCGCAGGGCCATGACCCCGGACACGCAGAAGGCGGCGATGCAGCGGGCCCGTCGCGAGGCGGAGGCCCTCGCCAAGATCGAGCACCAGAACGTGGTGACGGTCCACGACCAGATCGAGACCGCCGACCAGGTCTGGATCGTGATGAAGCTGCTGGAAGGGCGGTCGCTGGCCGACCTGTTGAGCCGCGACCGGGTCCTCGGAGTGCCCAGGGCCGCGGATATCGGCCTCCAGATGATCCAGGGCCTGCGTGCGGTCCACGAGGCGTCGGTCCTGCACCGTGACGTCAAGCCGGGCAACGTACTGGTGCGGGACGGCGGCCAGGTGGTGCTGGTGGACTTCGGCATCGCCACCTTCGAGGGTGCCGACCGGGTCACCCGGTACGGCGGCATCATCGGCACGCCCCCCTACCTGGCGCCCGAACTCTTCGCCCCGGCCTCCCCCGGCCCCACGCCCGCCTCCGACCTGTGGGCGCTGGGAGTCACCCTGTACGAGATGGTCGAGGGACGCCTGCCCTTCGGCGGCACCGAGGTCTGGGAGGTGCAGGCGAACATCCAGCAGTCGCCCGAACCCGTCCTCCGGTACGCGGGCCCCCTCGGCCCCGTCATCCAGGGATTGCTGGTCACGGACCCGTCCGGCCGCCTGGACGCGGCCTCGGCGGAGGAGATGCTCCAGGAGGTCCTCACGGAGTCGGACATGCCGACCCCCGTCAGGGCCGCCACCCCAGCCGCTACTCCAGCACCCGCACCCGCACCCGCGCCCACGGCCAGGCCCACGCCGCCCGCCTCGCGGCCCGCGCCGGAGGAGGCCATGCAGGCGCCCGGCCCGCCCTCGTCCGAAGCCGCTCCTCCCGAGTCGCCGCCGAAGGCGACGGGCACAGGCCGTGGCGGCTTCCGGGGCTGGAGGGTGGCGGCGGTCGTGGTGTGCGCCGCTCTGCTGGCCGGAGGAGGCTGGTACTTCTCGCAGAGCGGCTCGGGGGGCAAGCAGGACGACGTGGCGGCGGAGCAGGGCGGGGGAGCCGCCGGGGGTGACCCGGACAAGGCGTGGGAGCAGTGGAAGAGCGAGAACGAGCGGCTGGCGATCGGTGCCAAGACTGATCAGCCCGGACTGAGCTTCCGCAACAAGACCGGCGTGTGGAGCGGATTCGACATCGACATCGCCTATGCCCTCGCCGGAAAGCTGGGCTACGACAGGCATCACGTCGATTTCTATCCGGTGACCACGGGGAACCGGGCGAGTAAGTTGGCGAACGGGGACGTGGACCTGGTCATCGCCTCGTACAGCATGACGGCCGAACGTGAGAAGAAGGACAACATCAATTTCGTCGGCCCCTACTACAAGGCCGGCAGCAGCCTCCTCGTTCGCAAACAATCCGTGAACTACGACCTCGACAGCGCCGCCGACGTGAAGACGAAGCAAGTCCAGGTGTGCACCGCACGGGATTCCACGTACGCGAACAGGTTGCAGAAGGAGGGCTACACCACAGGGAAGTGGCAGCCCGACTCCTACAAGGAGTGCGTGGACAGGCTGCTGGACAAGCATTCAAAGGTGTACGCGGTCGCCTCGGACGACGTTCTTCTCGCCGGGTATGCCAACGACGATCCGACGAATCTGAAATTGCTGCCCAGCGGCGCGGGCACGGAACCCTACGGGGTGGCGCTGCCGAAGGACAAGCCTCTGCTGAAGAGCAAGGTGTGCTCGGGACTTCAGGAGGTTCTGGCCGGAAAAGAGTGGTCGGAAATGTATATGAAGGACCTGTCCGCGTTGACGGGAAGGAAGACGCCGCCGAGCAAGCCGGAACTGCAGCCGTGTTCCGGTCAGTGAGGTCCTCGGTGACGTGACGTGTGTTCGCGGAGGGGCTGGCGAGGTCGATCGTGGAGAAGGCCGCGGCTCCTCCGGACGGAGAGGAGCCGCGGCCCTGTCGGTGGGGTCGGCGTCGTGGGTGACGGCGGAGTCGCTCAGTACGACGAGCCGGACGCGCCCAGTGCTCCTGTCGGGTGCCAGACCGTCTTCGTCTCCAGGAACGCCGTCATGCGGTCGATGCCCGGGGTCGTGGTCCAGTCCGCGGGCGCGTTGTCCACAGGCTGTGGACGAAGGACGCGCTTCAGGTTGTCGGCCGCAGCGATCTCCAGCTCCTTGGCCAGCGTCTCGTCGGCGCCCGCGAGGTCGATCGCGTTGACGTCCTGGTGGGAGGCGAGGGGGGTGGCGATCTCCGCCGTACGGCCGGAGAGGATGTTGACCACGCCGCCGGGGAGGTCGGAGGTGGCCAGGACCTCGCCGAGGGAGAGGGCGGGGAGCGGGGACTTCTCCGACGCGATCACGACCGCCGTGTTGCCCGTCGCGATCACCGGGGCGATCACCGAGACCAGGCCCAGGAAGGACGACTTCTGGGGGGCCAGGACGGTGACGACGCCGGTCGGCTCCGGGGAGGAGAGGTTGAAGAAGGGGCCCGCGACCGGGTTGCCGCCGCCGACCACCTGGGCGATCTTGTCGGTCCAGCCCGCGTACCAGACCCAGCGGTCGATCGCGGCGTCGACCTGCGCCGCCGCCTTCGACTTCGACAGGCCCTCGGCGTCGGCGACCTCCGCGACGTACTGGTCGCGGCGGCCCTCCAGCATCTCGGCGACGCGGTAGAGGATCTGGCCGCGGTTGTACGCCGTCGCGCCGGACCAGCCGCCGAACGCCTTGCGTGCGGCGACGACCGCGTCACGGGCGTCCTTGCGGGAGGAGAGCGGGGCGTTCGCCAGCCACCGCTGCTTCGAGTCCGTCACCTCGTACACCCGGCCGCTCTCGGAACGCGGGAACTTCCCGCCGACGTACAGCTTGTAGGTCTTCAGCACGGAAAGTCGGTCAGACATCGAGGTACGCCTCCAGGCCGTGGCGGCCGCCCTCGCGGCCGAAGCCCGACTCCTTGTAACCGCCGAACGGCGACGTCGGGTCGAACTTGTTGAACGTGTTGGACCAGATCACGCCCGCGCGGAGCTTGTTCGCGACCGCCAGGATGCGCGAGCCCTTCTCCGTCCAGATGCCCGCCGACAGGCCGTACGGGGTGTTGTTGGCCTTGGCGACCGCCTCGTCCGGCGTGCGGAAGGTGAGGACGGACAGGACCGGGCCGAAGATCTCGTCGCGGGCGACCGTGTGCGCCTGGGTGACGTTCGTGAAGAGCGTCGGGGCGAACCAGTAGCCGGAGGAGGGGAGTTCGCAGGCCGGGGACCAGCGCTCGGCGCCTTCCGCCTCGCCCTGGTCGGCGAGGGCCGTGATGCGGGCCAGCTGCTCGGCGGAGTTGATCGCGCCGATGTCGGTGTTCTTGTCCATGGGGTCGCCCAGGCGCAGGGTGGACAGGCGGCGCTTGAGGGAGTCGAGCAGCTCGTCGTGGATCGACTCCTGGACCAGGAGGCGCGAGCCGGCGCAGCAGACCTGGCCCTGGTTGAAGAAGATGCCGCTGACGATGCCCTCTACGGCCTGGTCGATCGGCGCGTCGTCGAAGACGATGTTGGCGCCCTTGCCGCCCAGCTCGAGCGTCAGCTTCTTGCGGGTGCCCGCCACCGTGCGCGCGATCTGCTTGCCGACGGCCGTGGAGCCGGTGAAGGCGACCTTGTTGATGTCCGGGTGGGCGGTCAGCGCGGCGCCGGTGCGGCCGTCGCCGGTGATGATGTTGACGACGCCGCGGGGCAGGCCGGCCTGGCGGCAGATGTCCGCGAAGAACAGGGCGGACAGGGGGGTCGTCTCGGCGGGCTTGAGGACCACCGTGTTGCCGGTCGCCAGGGCCGGGGCGATCTTCCACGCCAGCATCAGGAGGGGGAAGTTCCACGGGATGACCTGGCCGGCGACGCCCAGGGGGCGCGGGTTCGCTCCGAACCCGGCGTGGTCGAGCTTGTCGGCCCAGCCCGCGTAGTAGAAGAAGTGCGCGGCGACCAGGGGGAGGTCCGCGTCGCGGGTCTCCCTGATCGGCTTGCCGTTGTCGAGGGTCTCCAGGACGGCCAGCTCGCGGCTGCGCTCCTGGATGATGCGGGCGATGCGGAAGAGGTATTTCGCGCGCTCCGGGCCGGGGAGCGCCGACCACTTCTCGAACGCCTTGCGGGCGGCCTTCACCGCACGGTCGACGTCCGCCTCACCGGCCTCGGCGACCTCGGAGAGGACCTCCTCGGTGGACGGGGAGACCGTCTTGAAGACCTTGCCGTCGGCCGCCTCGGTGAACTCGCCGTCGATGAACAGGCCGTAGGACGCGGCGATGTCGACGACGGCGCGGGACTCGGGCGCCGGGGCGTACTCGAACGCGGGTGCGGATGCGGATGCGGATGCGGATGCCATGGTGATCAGTCCACCGTCACGTAGTCGGGGCCGCTGTAACGGCCGGTGGCCAGCTTCTGGCGCTGCATCAGCAGGTCGTTCAGCAGCGAGGAGGCGCCGAAGCGGAACCAGTGGTTGTCCAGCCAGTCCTCGCCCGCCGTCTCGTTGACCAGGACCAGGAACTTGATCGCGTCCTTGGCGGTGCGGATGCCGCCGGCCGGCTTCACGCCGATCTGGACGCCGGTCTGCGCGCGGAAGTCGCGGACCGCCTCCAGCATGAGGAGGGTGTTGGACGGGGTCGCGTTCACCGCGACCTTGCCGGTGGACGTCTTGATGAAGTCGGCGCCCGCCAGCATGCCGAGCCAGCTGGCACGGCGGATGTTGTCGTACGTCGACAGCTCGCCCGTCTCGAAGATGACCTTCAAGCGGGCCGACGTGCCGCAGGCCTCGCGTACGGCGGTGATCTCGTCGTACACCTTCATGTAGTGCCCCGCGAGGAACGCGCCGCGGTCGATGACCATGTCGACCTCGTCCGCGCCCGCCGTCACGGCCTCGCGCACGTCGGCCAGCTTGACGGCGAGCGAGGCGCGGCCCGCCGGGAAGGCCGTGGCGACCGAGGCGACCTTCACGCCGGAGCCGGCCACCGCCTCCTTCGCGGTGGGCACCATGTCGGGGTAGACGCAGACGGCCGCCGTCGCCGGGGCCGTGCGGTCGGTCGGGTCGGGGCGGACCGCCTTCGCGCCGAGCGCCCGGACCTTGCCCGGGGTGTCCGCGCCTTCCAGCGTCGTCAGGTCGACCATCGAGATGGCGAGGTCGAGGGCGTACGCCTTCGCGGTGGTCTTGATGGAACGGGTGCCGAGAGAGGCGGCGCGCGCCTCCAGGCCGACCGTGTCGACGCCGGGCAGCCCGTGGAGGAAGCGGCGCAGCGTGCTGTCGGACGCGGTGACGTCCGTGAGGCCGTGGGCGGACGCGGACGCGGACGCGGACGCGGACGTCGCGGCGGTCGTGGCGGGTGCGGCGGTTTCAGCGGGTGCGGCGGATGCAGAGGTGGGCATGGTCACCAGGCGAGCATATCTACGCGCGTAGCGGCTGTACAGCCCCCCGTGCTCGTTCGGCGGACCGGCACCACCTGTGAGCATCCCCGGTGCGGTCGGGCACAATCGGCAGCATGACGACCCCGGAGCCCCAGTCACCCTCGCCGCAGCCGCCGGCACCCGTGTCCAAGGACCGGGTCTACCGCTCGCCCGCGGGCATCGCCGGGGGCGTCCTGCTGCTCGCGCTCGCCCTCTGGCTCGGCATCGACGCCGTGGTCGCGGGTGAGGGGAGCACGCCCTGGAAGGCGCTCGCGGCGCTGCTGTTCCTCGTGCCGCTCATCGCCGCCTACACCGTGCGGCCCGCCGTCTTCGCGGGCGACGACCGGCTGCGCGTGCGCAATCCCTTCCGCGTGATCGTGCTGCCCTGGGGGCAGGTCGCCTCGTTCCGGTCCGCGTACTCCAACGAGGTCTTCGCCGAGTCCGGCGACAAGTACCAGCTGTGGTCCGTCCCCGTCTCGCTGCGCGGCCGCAAGAGGGCCGCGCGACGGGAGGACCGGCGGGCCGCCGGCGGTGGGCCCCGGCGCGGGGGCGTGCTCGGCGGATACGGCCAGTTCGGCGCGCGGGGCGGCGGTGCCGGGTCCGCCTCCGTCGAGGCGGACGGGCCCGTGCGGGCCGAGGCCGACAAGATCATGGACGAGCTGCGCGAGCTGCTGGAGGCGCGGAAGGCCGCCGAGACCTCCAAGGGCGAGGTGACGGTGCGGTGGGCGTACGAGATCGTCGTGCCGGCGGCGATCGGGGCGGTGGCGCTGGCGGTGCTGCTCGGGGTGGGGTGACGGTGCGGGTCGGGGGTGCCTTTGGGTGGCACCCCCGGGTGTGGTGATCCGCTTGGGGGACCCCCGGGTGTGGTGATCCGCTTGAGGGACCCCCCCGGGTGTGGTGATCCGCTTGAGGGACCCCCCCCGGGTGTGGTGATCCGCTTGAGGGCGCCCCGGTGTGGTCAGATGCCGGCCGCCGTCGAGAGGTCGTGCTTGAGGGCCGTCAGGAGGTCCGTCGCCTTCGCCCGGGCCGCCGGGAGGCCGGCGTGTGTCGCGACCGGGACGACGACCTCCAGGTAGCACTTCAGCTTGGGTTCCGTGCCGCTCGGGCGGACGATCACCCGGGCGCCGTCGAGCGTGTAGCGCAGGCCGTCCGTGGGCGGCAGCGTGTCCGTGCCCCGGGTGAGGTCCTCCGCGTTCGTGACGGGCAGGCCCGCAAGGTGGGCGGGGGGCTGTTCGCGCAGGCGGCGCATCGCGGCGGCGATGAGGGACAGGTCCTCGACGCGGACCGAGAGCTGGTCGGTGGCGTGCAGGCCGTGCTCCACGGCGATGTCGTCCAGGAGGTCGAGGAGCGTGCGGTCCTCCTTTTTGAGGGTGGACGCCAGTTCCGTGATCAGGAGGGCGGCGGTGATGCCGTCCTTGTCGCGGACGCCCTCCGGGTCGACGCAGTAGCCGAGCGCCTCCTCGTAGCCGTAGCGGATGTTCTCCACGCGGGCGATCCACTTGAAGCCGGTGAGGGTTTCGACGTGGGGGAGGTCCGCCTTCGCCGCGATACGGGCGAGGAGCGACGACGAGACGATCGACTCCGCGAACGTGCCGTGCGCTCCGCGGGTGACCAGGTGGGCGGCGAGGAGGGCGCCGACCTCGTCGCCGCGGAGCATGCGCCAGGTGGTGGCCGGGGTGGCGGTGGTGGCGGTGGTGGTCGTGGTTTTGACCGGTACCGCTACTGCGAGGCGGTCCGCGTCCGGGTCGTTGGCGATGACCAGGTCGGGGGTCGTCTCGCTCGCCTTCGCGAAGGCGAGGTCCATCGCGCCGGGCTCTTCCGGGTTGGGGAAGGCGACGGTGGGGAAGTCCGGGTCGGGGTCGGCCTGCTCGGTGACGAGGACGGGCTCGGGGAAGCCCGCGCGGGCGAAGGCGGCGAGGAGGGTGTCCTTGCCGACGCCGTGCATCGCGGTGTAGACGGTGCGGGCGGTGCGGGGGGAGTTCTTGGCGAGGACCGCGTCCGTGCGGGTGAGGTAGGCGTCGAGGACGGAGTCGTCCAGGGTCTGCCAGCCGGTCTCGGGGCGGGGGACGTCGTGCAGTGAGCGTACGGCGTCGATCTCCGCGGCGATCTCGGCGTCGGCGGGGGGCACGATCTGGGAGCCGTCGCCGAGGTACACCTTGTAGCCGTTGTCGCGGGGCGGGTTGTGGCTGGCGGTGACCTCCACGCCAGCGACGGCGCCGAGGTGCCGGATCGCGAAGGCGAGGACGGGGGTGGGGAGGGGGCGGGGGAGTACGGCCGCCCGCAGGCCGGCGCCCGTCATGACCGCGGCGGTGTCGCGGGCGAAGTCCCCCGACTTGTGGCGGGCGTCGTAGCCGATGACGACGAGGCCGGCCGTGCCGTCGTCGTGGGGGGCCTCGTGCTTCTTGAGGTACGCGGCCAGACCGGCGGCGGCCCGGATGACTACGGCGCGGTTCATGCGCATCGGGCCGGCGCCGAGTTCGCCGCGCAGGCCTGCGGTGCCGAACTGGAGGGTGCCGGAGAAGCGTGCGGTGAGCTCTGCGTGGTCCTCGGCGTCGATGAGGCGGGCGAGTTCCGTGCGGGTGTCCGCGTCGGGGTCCTCGGCCAGCCATGCCTTGGCTCGTGCGAGGAGGTCGTCTTGCACGTCTTGCACGTCGGTCAGCCTCTCATGTGCGGGTGGTGTGAGGTGCGGGGTGCCTGCGGCGGCCTGTGCGGGTTCGGCGGGGGTGCGGGATGCCTGCGGCGGCCTGTCCGGGTCCGGTGGGGGTGCGCGTAGCGCGGTCGGTTCGGTGGGGAGTCGGTGCCGCGCCGGGGGGTGTCCGTCCTCGGAACGGCGCGGAATCGGTCGGCCACAGATGCGGGACGCGTTGACGCGCCAACCGCTGCGGGCGGACACCCCCCGACACGACCCCTTCCCGCCGTACGCGGCTCTCCGCCCGCCTCGCTGACTCCAACTGCGGGCAGTCGTGCCTCCCCCAGTGCCTGAACGGCCTGGGAGGTACCCCCAGGGCGGCACGGGTGGGCGCAGCGGCACCCGGCAAGCGCCGGCCCGCGTCCCCCCCGCCCCGCACCCACGCCGGGTCACCGGGACACGCCGGGCCGGTGGCCGCCGGGGCTACAGCCGGCCCAGGACCTGCGTCAGCAGGGAACCCATGCGCGCGGCGGAGTCGCGGCCCGCCTGGAGGACCTCCTCGTGGTTGAGGGGCTCGCCCGTCATGCCCGCCGCGAGGTTGGTCACCAGGGAGATGCCCAGGACCTCCGCGCCGGCCTCGCGCGCGGCGATGGCCTCGAGGACCGTCGACATGCCCACCAGGTCGGCCCCGATGACGCGGGCCATGCGGATCTCGGCCGGAGTCTCGTAGTGCGGGCCGGGGAACTGGGCGTAGACGCCCTCCTCCAGCGTGGCGTCGACCTCCTTGCACAGGGACCGCAGGCGCGGCGAGTACAGGTCGGTGAGGTCGACGAAATTGGCGCCGATGATGGGGGAGGTGGCGGTGAGGTTGATGTGGTCGCTGATCAGGACCGGCTGGCCGGGGCGCATGCCCTCGCGCAGGCCGCCGCAGCCGTTGGTCAGGATGATCGTCTTGGCGCCGGCCGCCACCGCGGTGCGGACGCCGTGGGACACCGCGGCGACGCCGTGACCCTCGTAGTAGTGGGTGCGGCCCAGGAAGACCAGCGCGCGCTTGTCACCGATGGAGTACGAGCGGATCCTGCCGCCGTGGCCCTCCACTGCGGGCTTGGGGAAGCCCGGCAGGTCGGTGACCTGGAGATCGGCCTCGGGGGCGCCCAGGGCGTCCACGGCCGGTGCCCAGCCGGAGCCCATCACGAGGGCGACGTCGTGGGTCTCGGCGCCGGTGAGTTCGCGCAGGCGGGCCGCGGCGGCGTCGGCGGCGACCCCCGGGTCAACTGGGGTGGCGCCCTGGATGTCGTCCGGAAGAAGAGATGCGTTCACGCCGAAGAGGGTATCCGGTTTACGCCTACGCGCGTAGATGACAGAGGTCACGGGATGGTGATTGTTGGTTTGGTGCTTGCGACGAGAGTCGGCTCAGCACGGGCGCTTGCGGAGTTCCATCACGTAGTCGTGGGGGGCGCCGGCCGATTCGGCGGCGTCCGCGACCTCGCCCAGGTAGCGGGCGGAGGGCAGGCCGCCCTCGTAGGCGTTCAGGACGTAGGTCCAGGCGCCCTCCTCGCCCTCCAGGGTGTGGATTCGTACGCGCGTGCGACGGTATATGTCCAGGCCCACGCCCTCCCAGCGGTCGAGGGAGTCCTCGTCCATCGGGGCGACGTCGTACAGCGCCACGAAGACCTGGGAGATCGGGTCCTCTACGAGGGTGGCGAGCGCGCCCTCCCAGCCCATGTGCTCGCCCCCGAAGGTCAGCCGCCACCCGTTCAGCCAGCCGGTGGCGCGCAGCGGCGAGTGCGGGGCGCGACGGGTCATCAACCGCGCGTCGAGGTTGCCGGCATAAGCGGCGTAGAGCGACATGGTGGGAAGGGTACGGCAGGGGCCCGGGCGTCACTCCGGTAACAGACGTGCCCCCGGGCGGCTCCACATTGAAGGGTGCGGGACAATGGAGTACGTGACTCGGATCGTGATCATTGGTGGCGGACCCGGCGGATACGAAGCGGCGCTGGTGGCCGCTCAACTCGGCGCGGAGGTGACCGTCGTCGACTGCGACGGTCTGGGCGGTGCGTCGGTGCTGACCGACTGCGTGCCGTCCAAGACTCTGATCGCCACGGCCGAGGTGATGACCTCCTTCGATTCCTCCTACGAGGAGCTGGGGATCATCGTCGCCGACGACACCCCGCCCATGGAGCAGGCCGCCCGGGTGGTGGGCGTCGATCTGGGCAAGGTCAACCGGCGGGTGAAGCGGCTGGCGCTCGCGCAGTCGCACGACATCACCGCCTCCGTGACGCGCGCCGGTGCGCGGGTCATGCGCGGGCGCGGGCGCCTGGAGGGGATGCAGGGGCTCGACGGGTCCCGGAAGGTGGTGGTGCGCACCGCCGACGGGAGTGAGGAGACGCTCACCGCGGACGCAGTGCTGATCGCCACCGGTGGGCACCCGCGGGAGCTGCCGGACGCGCGGCCCGACGGCGAGCGGATCCTGAACTGGACCCAGGTCTACGACCTCGACGAGCTGCCCGAGGAGCTCATCGTGGTGGGGTCGGGCGTCACCGGTGCCGAGTTCGCCGGTGCCTACCAGGCCCTGGGGTCGCGGGTCACGCTCGTGTCGTCCCGGGACCGGGTGCTGCCCGGTGAGGACCCGGACGCCGCGGCCGTCCTCGAGGACGTGTTCCGGCGGCGCGGTATGAACGTCATGTCGCGGTCCCGGGCCCAGTCCGCCAAACGGGTGGGCGACCGGGTCGAGGTGACGCTCTCGGACGGGCGGGTCATCACCGGCTCGCACTGCCTGGTGGCCGTCGGCGCCATTCCCAACACCGAGGGGATGGGGCTCGAGGAGGCCGGGGTCAAGCTCAAGGACTCCGGGCACATCAGGACCGACCGGGTGTCGCGGACCTCGGCCCCCGGCGTGTACGCCGCCGGTGACGTCACCGGCGTGTTCGCCCTTGCCTCGGTGGCGGCCATGCAGGGGCGGATCGCCATGTACCACTTCCTGGGCGATGCCGTGACCCCGCTGAACCTGAAGACCGTCTCGTCCAACGTCTTCACCGACCCCGAGATCGCCACCGTCGGGTACTCGCAGGCCGACGTCGACGCCGGCAAGATCGACGCCCGCGTGGTGAAGCTGCCGCTGCTGCGCAACCCGCGCGCCAAGATGCAGGGCATCCGGGACGGCTTCGTCAAGATCTTCTGCCGGCCCGGCACCGAGATCGTGGTGGGCGGTGTCGTCGTGGCGCCCCGTGCCTCGGAGCTGATCCACCCCATTTCGATCGCCGTCGACAACAACCTGACGGTCGAGCAGATCGCCAACGCCTTCACCGTGTATCCCTCGCTGTCGGGGTCGATCGCGGAGGTGGCGCGGCAGTTGCACACCCGGAAGGCCGGCGGGGAGGGGTAGCGCTCGCGGGCGGCTTGAATTGACTCCCCGCTGGTCACGGGGAGTTGCGGAGCTTGCGGGCGGCATAGGCGGCCGGACTGGGTGCGTATACCACTTCCGGTGCCGGCCTGCGAACAACTTCTGTTATTCGGCGCATACTGCTGAAAGCAGACGGTCGTTGGGGTTACTGTCAGTTTCGTGTTCGCTGCAGAACGTCGCCAATTGATCCTCGAAATGGTGCGAGCGAACGGGGCCGTGTCGCTCCGTGAGCTCGCCCGCGTCGTCCAGACCTCCGAAGTGACCGTACGGCGGGACGTGCGCGCACTGGAGGCAGAAGGACTCCTCGACCGCCGGCACGGCGGTGCGGTACTGCCGGGCGGGTTCACGCGAGAGTCCGGCTTTCCGCAGAAGTCCCATCTCGCGACCGCCGAGAAGACGGCCATCGCCGATCTCGCCGCGGGCTTCGTCGAAGAGGGCGAGGCCATCGTGGTGGGTGCCGGGACGACCACCCAGGAGCTGGCACGCCGGCTCGCGCGGGTGCCCGGGCTGACCGTCGTCACCAACTCGCTGCTGGTGGCCCAGGCCCTCGCCCATGCCAACCGGGTCGAGGTCGTGATGACCGGTGGCACCCTCCGGGGGTCCAACTACGCCCTGGTCGGGTCGGGAGCCGAGCAGTCCCTGCAGGGGCTGCGGGTCTCCAAGGCCTTCCTGTCCGGAAGCGGGTTGACCGCCGAGCGGGGGCTGTCCACGTCCAACATGCTGTCGGCGTCCGTCGACCGTGCGCTGGTGCAGGCCGCCGCCGAGGTCGTCGTCCTCGCCGACCACTCCAAGCTGGGCACGGACACCATGTTCCAGACCGTGCCCACCGATGTCATCACCCGTCTGGTCACCGACGAGTCGCCGGGCCACGACGACCGCGCCGCCACCGAACTCCAGGCCCTGGCCGACCAGGGCGTGCAGATCGCCGTGGCCGGGACGTCAGGGGGTGCGGCCAACGGCACCGGTAGCTCGGGTGCCTCTGGGGGTGATGTCGGCCCGGCGCGTCAGCAGCGCCGGGACGTGCCGCTTCCGGGGCCGCGCCGTCAGGTGCCGGGCGCGGCTGCGGGGCTGCGGTCGGCCGCCGCCCTGGGTGAGCAGAACGGCGGGGCGGAGCGGGCGCGCGTCGCCGACATGCGCCGACGCTAGCCGTCGTACGGTTCCGTCGCGTCTCCCCCGTACCACGTCGGGGGCGCCCGGCGGACCGGTCACTGCCGTCCGCCGGGCGCCCCCGAGTGGTGTCGAGCGGGTGCTGTCAGTCCTTGATCTCGCAGATCGCCGCGCCGGACGTGACGGACGCGCCGACCTCGGCGCCCAGGCCCTTGATGGTGCCGGACTTGTGGGCGTTGAGGGGCTGTTCCATCTTCATCGCTTCGAGTACGACGATCAGGTCGCCTTCCTGGACTTCCTGGCCCTCCTCGACGGCGATCTTGACGATGGTGCCCTGCATCGGGGAGGCGAGGGTGTCGCCGGAGGCCGCGGGGCCGGACTTCTTCGCCGCCCGGCGCTTGGGGCGGGCGCCGGCCGCCAGTCCGGTGCGGGCCAGGGACATGCCCAGGCTGGAGGGGAGGGAGACCTCCAGGCGCTTGCCGCCGACCTCGACGACGACCGTCTCCCGGCCGGACTCCTCGTCCGCCTCGGTGTCGGCGGGCGCGGTGAAGGGCTTGATCTCGTTGACGAACTCCGTCTCGATCCAGCGGGTGTGGACCGTGAAGGGGTCGGTCGAGCCGGTGAGTTCGGGAGCGAAGGCCGGGTCGCGGACCACCGCGCGGTGGAAGGGGATGGCGGTGGCCATGCCCTCGACCGTGAACTCGTCCAGGGCACGGGCCGCGCGCTGGAGTGCCTCGGCGCGGGTGCGGCCGGTGACGATCAGCTTGGCCAGCAGGGAGTCCCAGGCCGGGCCGATCACCGAGCCGGACTCCACGCCCGCGTCCAGACGCACGCCGGGACCCGCGGGCGCTTCGAAGAGGGTGACGGTGCCGGGGGCGGGCAGGAAGCCGCGGCCGGGGTCCTCGCCGTTGATGCGGAACTCGAAGGAGTGGCCGCGCAGGACGGGGTCGCCGTAGCCGAGTTCCTCGCCGTCGGCGATGCGGAACATCTCGCGGACCAGGTCGATGCCGGCGACTTCCTCGGTCACCGGGTGCTCGACCTGGAGGCGGGTGTTGACCTCCAGGAAGGAGATCGTGCCGTCCGTGCCGACGAGGAACTCCACGGTGCCGGCGCCGACGTAGCCGGCCTCCTTCAGGATCGCCTTGGAGGCCGCGTACAGCTCCTCCATCTGCGCGTCGGAGAGGAAGGGGGCCGGGGCCTCCTCGACCAGCTTCTGGTGGCGGCGCTGCAGCGAGCAGTCGCGGGTGGAGACGACGACCACGTTGCCGTGGGTGTCGGCCAGGCACTGGGTCTCCACGTGCCGGGGCTTGTCGAGGTAGCGCTCCACGAAGCACTCGCCGCGGCCGAAGGCGGCCACCGCCTCGCGCACGGCGGAGTCGTACAGCTCCGGCACCTCCTCGAGGGTGCGGGCGACCTTGAGACCGCGGCCGCCGCCGCCGAAGGCGGCCTTGATCGCGATCGGCAGGCCGTGCTCCTTCGCGAAAGCCACGACCTCCTCCGCGCCAGAGACCGGGTCGGGGGTGCCCGCGACCAGGGGAGCGCCGGCGCGCTGGGCGATGTGCCGGGCTGCGACCTTGTCGCCCAGGTCGCGGATGGCCTGCGGGGGCGGACCGATCCAGATCAGGTCCGCGTCCAGGACCGCCTGCGCGAACTCCGCGTTCTCGGAAAGGAATCCGTAGCCCGGATGGATGGCGTCCGCGCCCGACTCCCGCGCGGCCTTGAGGACCTTCTCGATGTCCAGATAGCTGGTGCCGGGGGTGTCACCACCCAGGGCGAACGCCTCATCAGCGGCGCGGACATGCAATGCGTCCCGGTCCGGGTCCGCGTAGACGGCCACGCTCGCGATCCCGGCGTCCCGGCAGGCCCGGGCCACGCGGACAGCGATTTCGCCACGATTGGCGATGAGCACCTTGCGCACGATTGAGGCTCCCTCCTTGAAACAAGCCGAGTTTAGGGACTGCCGACACGGCACTTCGACCCGTCCCCAATGGTGAGCTTGCCCACACGGAGCGTGATTCGAGGCTCGCTCGACCCGCGAAAGCCCTTGTAGTACCGCGGTACACAGGACTCCTCGGGGAAACCCTAGCCCCCCTGTGTGGTCAAGGTCTCTGTAAGGGCGTGCTGCGGGCCACTCCGTTTCTTTGTGGAGTCCCTACTAATGGCCCAATGATTCTTTGCTCGCGGCAGACCCCTTGTGGCGAGGTTTACCGGTTAGTAGCGTTCGGGTGTCTCGAACGTACTTGGGGTAACAGCTGTCCTGTGCGGCAGCGGTCGAAAGTGGGTGGGGACCGGTGTCAGTGCGCAGGCCGGTGGCGTGGATCGTGGCGGTCGTGTTCTTCCTGGAGGCGGTCGGCGTCGCGGCGCTGAACTGGTTCCTGGGGATCGTCGTCGACCGGCAGGACATGTCCCTGGCCGGTCTCGACCCGGACATGATGTCCGTGTCCTCGAAGATCGGCGGGCTCGTCTTCGGGCTCTACTTCGCGCTGTGCGGGCTCGTCGCCCTGCTCGTGGCGCTGCGCGACCGCGCGCCCGCCGGGCTCGGCCGGGTCCTGCTGATCAGTGCGGCCGTGGTGCACGGGCTGCTCGGCGCCTTCTCCTGGGGGCTGGTGGGTCCCGGCGCCTTCATCTCCATGATCGTCGTACTGGGTCTCGTCGTGCTGCTGCTGATGACGTACGACGCCCACGGTGAGCCCGCCGCCGGGCAGCCCGCCCCCGGACGGCCCGAGGACGGCAAGGGCGGCGACGGCTCTCCGGTCAGCGCTCCGCCGGCGCCCACAACTCCGTGATACCGACCCCGAGTTCGGCGAGGAGACGCCGCAGCAGGGGCAGGCTGAGGCCGATCACGTTGCCGTGGTCGCCCTCGATGCCGTCGATGAACGGGGCCGAGCGGCCGTCCAGGGTGAACGCCCCGGCGACGTGCAGCGGCTCGCCGGAGGCCACGTAGGCCGCGACCTCCTCGTCGGTCGGCTCGCCGAAGCGGACGACGGTGGAGGCGGTCGCCGAGACGTGGCGGCCGGAGGCGGTGTCCCAGACGCAGTGGCCGGTCTGCAGCGTGCCCGCCCGGCCGCGCATCGCCTTCCAGCGGGCGGTGGCCTCCTCGGCGTCCGCGGGCTTGCCCAGTGCCTGACCGTCCAGGTCGAGCACCGAGTCGCAGCCGATCACCAGGGCGCCGTGCACCTCGGGCTTCGCGGCCACGACGGAGGCCTTGGCCTCGGCCAGGGCGAGGGCCAGCTCGGCGGGGGTGGGCGCCGTGACGGCTTCCTCGTCGACACCGCTCACGAGCACCTCGGGGGCCAGACCGGCTTGGCGGAGCAGGCCGAGGCGGGCCGGGGACCGGGAGGCGAGGACGAGTCGGCGGGGCTGCTGATCTGTCATGGGATCAGGGTATCGGCGGCATCGGGGCCGCCGGGGCCTCAGTGCAGGCCGAGCACCAGCATCGCGAGGACCATGGCCAGCGCCAGGAAGACGCTCAGCCGCCGCAGCATGTCCTGCATGTCGCGCAGTTCCTTGGGCGGCTCGTTCTCGGGGTCGGACCACAGCATGCCACCAGCGTGGGGCTTGGCCGTGGGGGGCGCTTGAGTACGGGTACTTATTTGGGGCGCGGGGTTGCAGTGCTGTGCGACCACGCGGCGGAGCCGCACCTCGACACAGCCTCGCGCCCCTGTGGTATCCGGCCTCAGGCCGGCCAGTACGTGCGGGTCCAGGATGCCGGGCCCGGCCGGGGGACGTGGGCCGCCGCGATGCGGGACGGGTCGGACCACGCGTCGCGCGGGGTTTCGGCGTCGGACGGCTCGGCGGCTGCCGTCGCGGCGCGGGCGCGGACCACCGTCAGGGCGGCGGCCAGTTCCTCCGGGGTGGGGTTGCCCCGTACGACCTTGATCACAGCGGCTCCTTGCAAGGACGGGGTTCAGAGGGGGATGTTGCCGTGCTTCTTCGGGGGGAGGGATTCGCGCTTGGTGCGCAGTTGGCGCAGGCCGCGGACGACGTGGCGGCGGGTGTCGGAGGGCATGATCACCGCGTCGACGTAGCCGCGCTCGGCCGCCGTGTAGGGGTTGAGGAGGGCGTCCTCGTACTCCTGCATGAGGCGGGCGCGGGTGGCCTCGGGGTCGTCGGAGCCGGTGATGGTGCGGCGGTGCAGGATGTTGACCGCGCCCTGGGCGCCCATGACGGCGATCTGGGCGGTGGGCCAGGCCAGGTTGAGGTCGGCGCCCAGGTGCTTGGAGCCCATGACGTCGTAGGCGCCGCCGAAGGCCTTGCGGGTGATGACCGTGATGAGCGGGACCGTCGCCTCCGCGTAGGCGAAGATCAGTTTGGCGCCGCGGCGGATGATGCCGTCGTGCTCCTGGTCGACGCCGGGCAGGAAGCCGGGGACGTCGACGAAGGTCAGGACGGGGACGTTGAAGGCGTCGCAGGTGCGCACGAAGCGGGCCGCCTTCTCGGAGGCGGTGATGTCCAGGCAGCCCGCGAACTGCATCGGCTGGTTGGCGACGATGCCCACGGGGCGGCCCTCCACGCGGCCGAAGCCGGTGAGGATGTTCGGCGCGAACAGCGGCTGGGTCTCGAAGAACTCGGCGTCGTCCAGGACGTGCTCGATGACGGTGTGCATGTCGTAGGGCTGGTTCGCCGAGTCCGGGACGATCACGTCCAGCTCGGTGTCCTCGTCGGTGACGGCGAGGTCGGCCTCCTCGGGGAAGGCGGGGGGCTCGGAGAGGTTGTTGGACGGCAGGTACGACAGCAGCTGCTTGACGTACTCGACGGCGTCCTTCTCGTCGCCCGCCATGTGGTGGGCCACGCCCGAGGTGGAGTTGTGGGTGCGGGCGCCGCCCAGCTCCTCGAAGCCGACGTCCTCGCCGGTGACCGTCTTGATGACGTCGGGGCCTGTGATGAACATGTGGCTGGTCTGGTCGACCATCACCGTGAAGTCGGTGATGGCGGGGGAGTAGACCGCGCCGCCCGCGCACGGGCCGACGACCAGGCTGATCTGCGGGATGACGCCGGAGGCGTGGGTGTTGCGGCGGAAGATCTCGCCGTACGCCCCGAGTGAGGCCACGCCCTCCTGGATGCGGGCGCCGCCGGAGTCGTTGATGCCGATGACCGGGCAGCCGGTCTTCAGCGCGAAGTCCATGACCTTGACGATCTTCTGGCCGTAGACCTCGCCCAGCGCGCCGCCGAAGACGGTGAAGTCCTGGGAGAAGACGGCGACGGGGCGGCCGTCGACGGTGCCGTAGCCGGTGACGACGCCGTCGCCGTAGGGGCGGTTCTGGTCCAGGCCGAAGTTGGTGGAGCGGTGCCGGGCGAATTCGTCCAGCTCGACGAACGAGCCCTCGTCCAGCAGGAGGTCGATGCGCTCACGGGCCGTCAGCTTGCCCTTGGCGTGCTGTTTCTCCACGGCGCGTGCGGAACCGGCGTGCGTCGCTTCCTCGATACGGCGCCTGAGATCCGCGAGCTTGCCCGCGGTCGTGTGGATGTCGGGCTGCTGCTCTTCCGGCTCGGACATCGGGATGCGGCTCCCTGCCTGCTCAAAAGGGGGGGGACGGTTACTCATCCGTAGAGTAGTAGGGGCCCTTCCGATCGGCAGTGCGGTGTTTCCCACACCTAGGGTGGGTTGCATGACGCCCCGAGACTCCTCCGACTCCCCGAACAGCCGGTGGTCCGACCTGGACCGGCCGCCCCTGAACAGCACGGCCCTGCGCCGGGGACTGGTACGGGGGGACGGGCTGTGGAACCAGGTGGACGTGGTACAGCGCACCGGTTCCACCAACTCCGACCTCGTGGCCCGGGCCGCCGACCGGAAGCTGCCCGAGGGGGCCGTCCTCGTCGCCGAGGAGCAGACCGCCGCGCGGGGCCGCCTGGACCGGCAGTGGACGGCGCCGGCCCGGTCCGGGCTCTTCTTCTCCGTACTGCTGCGGCCCGCCGAGGTGCCCGTGACCCGCTGGGGCTGGCTGCCGCTGCTCACCGGCGTCGCCGTGGCGACCGGGCTGTCCCGCACCGCGGGCGTCGACACGTCCCTGAAGTGGCCCAACGACCTGCTGGTGACCGTCGGCGACGAGGAGCGCAAGGCCGGCGGCATCCTGGCCGAGCGGGCCGGGGACGACGGGGTCGTCATCGGCGTCGGCATCAACGTCAGCCTCCGGGCGGACGAGCTGCCGGTCGCGCGCGCCGGGTCGCTGGCGCTGGCCGGGGCCGTGAACACCGACCGGGATCCGCTGCTGCGCGGGGTGCTGCGCTCGCTGGAGGAGTGGTACGGGCGGTGGCGGGCGGCCGGGGGCGACCCGGCGGCCAGCGGGCTCCAGGAGACCTATGCGGCCGGCTGCGCGACGCTCGGGCGGATGGTGCGGGCTGAACTGCCGGGTGAGCGGTCGCTCGTGGGGGAGGCCGTGGCCGTGGACGGCGACGGGCGGCTCGTGCTGGCGACGGAGACGGGGGTCCAGGAGCCGGTGGGCGCCGGTGACATCGTCCACCTGCGCTTGGCGTGACCGCGACCGACAGCCAGGCCCGGGGCACGATCCGGAAGGCGTGAGGGTGCCCTCCGACGGGTCCGCGTGACTGACCGTACGGCCGGCGGCTGCCCGGTGCGGGCTCGGGGTGCAGGTCGGGAGGGCCGAGGGTGGTCTCGCGCTGGTCCGCGTGGCTGGCCGTGCGGGTGGGCGGCCGCCCGGTGCGGGCTGGGGTGGCGGTCGTGCGAGCGGGTGGCTGCCCCGGGCGGGCTGGGGTGTGGGTCCAGAGGGGTGAGGGTGGTCTCGGGTGGGGCTGGGGTGGTGGCCGTGCGGGTGGACGGTTGCTCCGGGCGGCTGGGGGGTGCGGCCGGGGCGGCGGGAGCGCGGCTGGGCGGTTGCCCCGTGTGGGCTGGGGCTGCGGGTCGGGAGGGCCGAGGGCGGTCTCGGGCGGGTTGGGGTGGCGGTCGTGCGGGCGGGTGGCTGCCCCAGGCAGGCTGGCGGTGGGGTTCGGGAGGGTTGAGGGTGGTCTCGGGTGGGGTCGGGGTGGTGGCTGTGCGGGTGGGCGGTTGCTCCGGGCGGGCTGGGAGTCCGGGGCCGGGGTGACGGGAGTGTCGGCCGGGGTGACGGGAGTGCCGGCCGGGGCGGCGGGAGTGCGGGCCGGGAGGGGTGAGGGTGGTCTCGGGTGAGGCTGGGGTGGTGGCCGTGCGGGTGGGCGGTTGCCCCCGGCGGGCTGGGAGTGCGGGCCGGGTGACGGGAGTGCTGGCCGGGGCAGTGGGAGTGCGGGTCGGCGTGAGGGGAGTGTGGGTCGGGAGGGGTGAGGGTGGACTCCGGTGGGTCGGGGTGGTGGCCGTGCGGGTGGGCGGTTGCCCCGGGCGGGCTGGGAGTGCGGGCCGGGTGACGGGAGTGCTGGCCGGGGCAGTGGGAGTGCGGGTCGGCGTGAGGGGAGTTTGGGTCGGGAGGGGTGTGGGTGGATTCCGGTGGGTCGGGGTGGTGGCAGTGCGGGACGGTGGTGGGCCCGGGGTGGTTCGGGAGCTGGGCCGCGCGGGAGTGAGCTGGGGCACACCTGACGTAAAGTTGTGGCCGGTCGAACCTGACCGCGGCAGATCGGAAGGGCAGCAGGCGTGACCGTCGACGACACGGGCTCCGGCGCGGACGGGGACGGCCGGGTGGACCCCGAGCCCGCCCCGGCCTCCGCCGACCCCGGCGAGGACCCGCTCGCGCTGCGCCTCGAGGGGCTCATCCTGGGTGCCGAGCGCCGCTACACCCCCTTCCAGGCCGCCCGCAGCGCGGGCGTCTCCATGGAACTGGCCTCCCGTTTCTGGCGGGCCATGGGCTTCGCCGACATCGGGCAGGCCAGGGCCCTCACCGAGGCGGACGTGCTCGCCCTGCGGCGGCTGGCCGGTCTGGTGGAGGCGGGGCTGCTCAGCGAGGCCATGGCCATTCAGGTGGCCCGGTCCACCGGGCAGACCACCGCCCGGTTGGCCGAGTGGCAGATCGACTCCTTCCTGGAGGGCCTGACCGAGCCCCCGGAGCCCGGGATGACGCGCACCGAGGTCACCTATCCCATCGTCGAGCTGCTCCTGCCCGAGCTGCAGGAGTTCCTCGTCTACGTCTGGCGGCGCCAGCTCGCCGCCTCGGCCGGCCGGGTCGTGCAGGCCGGTGACGACGAGGAGATGGTGGACCGGCGGCTCGCGGTCGGCTTCGCGGACCTGGTCGGCTTCACCCGGCTGACCCGCCGGATGGAGGAGGAGGAACTCGGCGAGCTGGTCGAGGCCTTCGAGACCACCTGCGCCGACCTGGTGGCCGCCCGCGGCGGACGGCTCATCAAGACCCTCGGCGACGAGGTGCTCTACGCCGCCGACGACGCCGGTACGGCGGCCGAGATCGCCCTGCGGCTCATCGAGACGATGGCCAACGACGAGACCATGCCGGAACTGCGCGTCGGCATCGCCTTCGGCACGGTCACCACCCGGATGGGCGACGTCTTCGGCACGACCGTCAACCTGGCCTCCCGGCTCACCTCGATAGCCCCCAAGGACGCCGTCCTCGTCGACACCGCCTTCGCGGACGAGCTGATCCGTACGCGCGACGCCCCCGCCTCGGAGGCGGCGGCCGCCGAGGAGGCCGCAGCCGCGGAGAAGGAGGGCGAGGAACCGCCGGCGTACCGCTTCGCGCTCCAGCCGATGTGGCAGCGTCCGGTGCGCGGTCTCGGCGTGGTCGAGCCGTGGCTGCTCACACGCCGCGGTGACGGCGGCGGGGAGTCGTAAACCCGTACAGCCGTAAACCCGTACAGCCGTAAACCCGTACAGCCGTAAACCCGTACCAGCCGTACAGCCGGCGCCCCCGCCTCCGTCAGTCGTCGCCGTCGCGCAGGTCCACGCACAGGCCGATCACCGGCACGCACAGGCCCGGATCGCCGGGCTCCGCGGTCGGGGCGGACGTCGGCGGCGTGGCGCTGCCCGGCGGCGGGGTCGGCGCGGGGCCGGGGTGGTCGGACCGCGAGGGCTGCGGGGAGCGCGGCGACTGCGGCTGCCGCGGAGTGCCCGGGGCCGGGGTCCGGTCCGCGTCCTCCCGCTCGGCACCCTGGCCGTGGGCGTTCGGGGTGTCCGGCCCGCCTGTCGCGGTGGGGAGGGGCGCCGCCGGGCCGCTCGCGGACGGGCCCCGTACGAGACCCGGGCCGGGGGAGGCGCTGAGCCCGCCCATGGCCGACGTCGCCGAGGGACTCGCCCCGGGCGTCCCGGCGGTGCCCGCGGCGGCGGCCGGTGTCGTCGCCCGGTCCGTGGCGGTGTCCCGGCCCGCCCCGTCCTGGCGCGGCCCGGCCTCCGCGCCGAAGCCGCCCACGTCGCCCGCGTCGCCGCCGGGCCCGGGCAGCAGGCGTACGAGGCTCAGGGCGCCGGCCGCCAGGGCGAGGCCGCCGGCGGCCAGCACCGCCTTGCGGGGGCGCGGCCTGCGGTGCCGGCCGCGGCGGCCCCACGGGTGCTGCGGCTTCGTAGGTGTGCCGGTCGTCGTCATGATCCCTCCCCGGTGCGCACGCGCCCCCGCTGCGCCGTGGCGGAGCGAGGCTACGGGCCGCCGCCGGCCGGGGTACTGCGGTCGGCCCGATGTCACTCGAACGGGTAATCGGGGCGGTTCGGGGGCGGGCGCGTCCGGCCTTCCCTCGCACGGGCCCGCCTGCGATGATCGGGCGGTCGGGTTGTTAACACGCGTTAACCGGAGGGTGTCATGAGCGAGGAGCGGTTCGGAGAGTTCGTGCTGGTGCGGCGGCACGGGGACGGACATGTCGCGGAGCTCGCGCTCGACCGGCCGAAGGCCATGAACGCCGTCTCGACCGCGATGGCCCGGTCCGTGAGCGCGGCGTGCGCGGCGCTGGCCGAGGACCGGAGCGTACGGGTGGTGGTGCTGACCTCGACCCACGAGCGGGCGTTCTGCGTCGGGGCGGACCTGAAGGAGCGCAACTCCTTCTCCGACGCCGATCTGCTGCGCCAGCGGCCCGTGACGCGCGGCGCGTACACCGCGGTGCTGGAGCTGCCGGTGCCCACGGTCGCCGCCGTGCACGGGTTCGCGCTGGGCGGCGGGTTCGAGCTGGCGCTGTCCTGCGACGTGATCGTCGCCGACCGTACGGCCGTGGTGGGGCTGCCGGAGGTTTCGGTGGGGGTGATTCCGGGCGGCGGCGGTACGCAGTTGCTGCCGCGCCGGGTGGGGGCCGCGCGCGCCGCCGAGCTGGTGTTCACGGCCCGGCGGGTGGCGGCCGGGGAGGCGCGTGAGATCGGGCTCGTGGACGAGCTGGTGGACGAGGGCCGGGACCGGGAGGAGGCGCTGGACCTCGCCTCCCGGATGGCCGCGAACTCGCCCGTGGGGCTGCGCGCGGCCAAGCGGGCGCTGCGGCTCGGGCACGGTCTCGACCTGCGGGCGGGGCTCGAGGTGGAGGACGCGGCGTGGCGGTCGGTGGCGTTCTCGGGGGACCGGGCGGAGGGGGTGGCGGCGTTCAACGAGAAGCGGGCGCCGCGGTGGCCGGGTGAGTGAGGCGGCCACCTGATCACCGTCCGCCCCCTCGCGCCGGGAGCCCTCACCAGCCCCACCAGCCCCCACCCCGTCCGACAATCGCCCGGTTTGCCCCGTTTGAGTAACGTTTCTTCGTGAATCTCCCTAGCCTGGAGTGATGGGTGACGACAGGCGGCTCGCGGCCGTGGTGGCACTGGCGCAGGGCATGGCCGCCGCGCACAGCTCGCGCGACGCGTGGCGGGCGGCGGCGGACGGTGCGTGCCTGGCGCTGGGCGGCAGTTTCGCCGCGCTGTCGGTGTGGGAGCGCGAGCTGGGCCGGCTCCGGGTCCTGGTGAACGTGGGCCTGCGGGCCGAGGACGAGGAGGAGTTCCCGGAGGACGAGTCCTATCCCGTGCACCAGTTCGCGGAGATCACCGAGTTCCTGCACGAGCGCTGGGCCGGCGGCGGTGAGCCCGACGCCTGGGTGGAGACGGCCGAGGGGCCCGCCGCCGGGCGCCCCGGGTACGTCCATCAGCGCGTCGCCGCCCTGCGCCGCCGGGGACGCGGCTGCTGCGTGGTCGCGCCGATCGTGCTGCACGGCCGGGCGTGGGGCGAGCTGTACGTGGCCCGCCCGGTCGGGGAGCGGGTCTTCGTGCGGGGCGACGCCGACTTCGCCACCGTACTGGCCTCGGTCGTCGCCGCCGGGATCGCGCAGACCGAGCGGCTCGAGGAGGTCCGGCGCCTCGCGTACACGGATGCGCTCACGGGGCTGGCGAATCGCCGCGCCGTCGACTCCGCGCTGGACGAGGCCGTCGAGCGGCACCGCGAGGAGGGCGTCGTCGTCAGCCTCGTCGTCTGCGATCTGAACGGCCTCAAACGGGTGAACGACACGCACGGTCACGCCGTCGGCGACCGGCTCCTGGAGCGGTTCGGGTCGGTGCTGTCGCTGTGCGGGGCGATGCTGCCGGGGGCGCTCGCTGCGCGGCTCGGCGGGGACGAGTTCTGCCTGCTCGCGGTCGGGCCGCCCGCCGACGCGGTGGTCAAGGCGGCCGAGGAGCTGTGCCGCCGGGCGGCCGAGCTGGAGCTGGGGGACGGCGTGGCCTGCGGAGTGGCGTCCACGGAGGACCCCGTCGGGCCCGTCCGTTCCGCCCGCCGGCTGTTCCGGCTCGCCGACGCCGCCCAGTACCGCGCCAAGGCCGAGCGGGCGGCCGGGCCGGTCGTCGCCGGCCGTGAGGGGCCCGACGATCCCGTCGTACGGCTCGCGGACGAGCCCTCCAGGGAGGAGGGCGGCGAGCGCAGGCGGTTCCGCGGGCGGCACTCCCCGTAGCGGCCGCGACGGGGCGGCGGTAAGGGGCGCGGCGGGCACCCGGCAGTGACGCATCCCCTCGTGACATCATCGAATTCACTGCGTACGCTCCTGAATATGGATATGCACACTGTGGTGGTGGGGACCTCCGGGGTCACGGCGTCCGACGTCCTCGCCGTGGCGCGGGCCGGCGCCCGGATCGAACTCTCCGGCGACGCGGTCGCCGCCCTGGCCGCGGCCCGCTCCGTCGTGGACGCGCTGGCCGCCAAGCCCGACCCCGTGTACGGCGTGAGCACCGGCTTCGGCGCCCTGGCGACCCGGCACATCAGCCCGGAGCTGCGCGCGCAGCTCCAGCGCAACATCGTGCGCTCGCACGCCGCCGGCATGGGTCCGCGCGTCGAGCGCGAGGTGGTCCGCGCGCTGATGTTCCTGCGGCTGAAGACCGTCTGCTCCGGCCGCACCGGCGTGCGCCCCGAGGTCGCGCAGACCATGGCCGACGTGCTCAACGCCGGCATCACCCCGGTCGTGCACGAGTACGGCTCGCTGGGCTGCTCCGGCGACCTCGCGCCGCTGTCGCATTGCGCGCTCACCCTCATGGGTGAGGGCGACGCCGAGGGCCCCGACGGGAGCGTACGGCCGGCCGGCGAGCTGCTCGCCGAGCACGGGATCACGCCGGTCGAGCTGCGCGAGAAGGAGGGCCTCGCCCTGCTCAACGGCACCGACGGCATGCTCGGCATGCTGGTCATGGCCCTCGCCGACCTCGACACCCTCTACAAGTCCGCCGACATCACCGCCGCGCTGACCATGGAGGCCCTGCTCGGCACCGACAAGGTGCTCGCTCCCGAGCTGCACGCCATCCGCCCGCACCCCGGGCAGGCCGCCAGCGCCGCCAACATGGCCGCCGTGCTCAAGGGCTCGGGCCTGACCGGGCACCACCAGGACGACGCCCCCCGCGTCCAGGACGCCTACTCGGTGCGCTGCGCGCCGCAGGTCGCCGGGGCCGGGCGGGACACGATGGCCCACGCGGGTCTCGTCGCCGAGCGTGAGCTGGCCGCGGCCGTGGACAACCCGGTCGTTCTTCCTGGGGGCACCTCCCAGGCTTTCGGCACTGGGGGAGGGCGGGTGGAGTCCAACGGCAACTTCCACGGCGCTCCGGTCGCCTACGTCCTGGACTTCCTCGCCGTCGCCGTCGCCGACCTCGGCTCCATCGCCGAGCGGCGCACCGACCGGCTCCTCGACAAGAACCGCAGCCACGGCCTGCCGCCGTTCCTCGCCGACGACGCGGGCGTCGACTCCGGTCTGATGATCGCCCAGTACACGCAGGCCGCCCTGGTCGGCGAGTTGAAGCGGCTCGCCGTACCGGCCTCGGCGGACTCGATCCCGTCCTCCGCGATGCAGGAGGACCACGTGTCGATGGGCTGGTCGGCGGCGCGCAAGCTGCGTACGGCCGTCGACAACCTCACCCGCGTGATCGCCGTCGAGCTGTACGCCGCCACGCGCGCGATCCAGCTCCGCGAGGGCCTCACCCCGGCGCCGGCCTCGCGGGCCGTCATCGACGCCGTACGGGCGGCCGGTGTCCAGGGTCCGGGCCCGGACCGCCACCTGGCGCCCGACCTCGCCGCGGCGGACGCGTTCGTGCGCGCCGGGCACCTGGTCACGGCGGCGGAGACGGTCACGGGGCCGCTGCGTTAGCCGGCGACGAGAGGGCCCTGCCGTGGCGGCGGGGCTCTCTCCAGGTCAAAAGAACGTCAAGTTCTCTCAGAGGCCGAGGCGTTCCCGGCGCACCGAGTAGCCCACGAAGCCGGCGCCGAGGCCCAGGCAGAGGGCGCCGCCGACGACGTACGGCGTGCTGTCGAAGCTGCCGGTGTCGGCCAGGCGGGTGGGGGCGGCGCCCTCGCCGGTCACCGCCGTGTCCGTGGAGGCGGCGGCTCTGGCCTGCGCCGTGACCTGCGGAGACGGGGTCGCGGCGGCGGACTCGAGCACCGGTGTCTCGGGTGTCGCGTTCGCCGACGGGACGAACCACAGAGCACACAGCAGGCCGCCCGCGGAGGCGGCGGTCAGCAACGAACGGCGAGCGGATGACACGGAATATCGATCCCCTTGTGGCGCTGGCGAATTGGCCGTGTGGGCAGATGTTAGTGAAAGGCGCGGGTCACAGGAAAGTCACGGGAGGGGTCGGCCTTACGCTCCGGGCATGAGCACTCCAGAGACATCACGGTTTGTACGTATTCGCGTCGAGCTCGTTCTCGAGATCGACGACGAGGAGGCCGTCACCGGGGCCGCGCTGCAGACGCTCGCCGACGACGCCGACCTGTCCGACACGGAACGGGCCGACTCCGAGCGCGCTGTGACGGAGGACACCGCCGAGGCCCTGGCTCATCTCGTGGACCCGTTCGACCTGGTCAGCGGGGTACCCGGGGTGGAACTCCAGCAGGCCTCCTGGAGCAGCGAGCAGATCGACTACGACCCCGATTCGCCCGAGTGGGACCTCGACGGGGATGATGGCGGCGAGAACGACCCGGAAGACGATGAAATGACGGTCGGCTGACGCAGTGTGGGGAAAAACCTGACCCCGGGCGGCAACCGCCGTCCGGGGTTTCGTCGTCTCAAGGTGCGCACTGACCGACCTCCGCACCGTCTGCCGCCTTCGCGGTCGAAACGTGGTGTGCCCCACACGTGCGAGCGATGTGGAACGGGACGAACCGGTCGTAGCGTTGAAAGTTATTGACGGGGTATCTCGGGGTTTCGGGAATCGGCAACGATGGAGAAGCGTGTGATGACGGACGGTAAGCGGCGCAAGGGTCTGGCGGCCGCGTCCGCACTGCTCGGCGGTGTGCTGGTGCTCTCGGCGTGTTCCAGCAGCGACGCCGACTCCGGGGGTGGGGACGGCAAGACCTCGCAGGCGGAGGTCGACGAGGCCGCGGCGAAGAAGACGTCCGAGGCTCAGATCAAGATCACCCCCAAGGGCGGCTCGGACAACGCCTCCATCAACAACTCCGCCGGAGTCACCGTGAGCAAGGGCACGCTCACCGAGGTGAAGATGACCGCCACGGACGGCACCGAGGTCAGCGGCGAGATATCCGCGGACAAGACGAGCTGGAAGCCCGGCGGCCAGCTGGAGCGCGCCACCAAGTACCAGATCACGGCGACCGCGCAGGACTCCGAGGGCCGCGCCGCCCACGAGAACGCGTCGTTCACCACGGTCTCCCCGGAGAACAGCTTCATCGGCACCTTCACCCCGGACGACGGCAAGACCGTCGGTGTCGGCATGCCCGTGTCGATCAACTTCGACAAGGAGATCACCGACAAGGCCGCCGTCCAGAAGGGCATCACGGTCAACAGCAGCAGCGGCCAGGAGGTCGCCTGCCACTGGTTCAGCACCCAGCGCATGGACTGCCGCCCCGAGAACTACTGGACGGAGAACTCGACCGTCACCCTGAAGCTGGCGCTCGACGGGGTCGAGGGCGCCGACGGCGTCTACGGCGTCCAGCAGAAGTCGGTCACCTTCAAGATCGGTCGCAACCAGGTCTCCTACGTCGACGCGAAGACCAAGCAGATGAAGGTCACGCAGGACGGCAAGACGGTCAAGACCATCCCGATCTCCGCCGGTTCCCCGGACAACAAGACCTACGAAGGCCAGATGGTGATCTCCGAGAAGTTCAAGGAGACCCGGATGGACGGCTCGACGGTCGGCTTCACCGACGACGACGGCAAGGGCGAGTACGACATCAAGGACGTGCCGCACGCCATGCGCCTGAGCACCTCCGGCACCTTCATCCACGGCAACTACTGGGGCAAGGGCATCTTCGGCAACGCCAACACCAGCCACGGCTGCGTGGGCCTGGAGGACGCGAAGGGCGCGGGCGACCCGAACACGCCGGCCGCCTGGTTCTACAACAACTCGGTCATCGGTGACGTGGTCGTCGTCCAGAACACCGGCGACAAGACCGTCTCCCCGGACAACGGCCTCAACGGCTGGAACATGGACTGGGCCCAGTGGAAGGCGGGTTCGGCGGTCTGACGCCGAACTCCCCCCGGGACGGCAGTACTTCGTACGGGCGCCCGCCACCCCTCGCACCGGGGTGGCGGGCGCTCGCCGCTTTCCGGCTTCTCATGCTCCTCTTACGCGGGGCTTATCCCTTCATCACGGGCCGTACCTACTTTGCGGCCATGTTCTTCACCTACCTGAGGCGCGAGTTGCGCCGCCGCAGAAAAGCGGCCCTCGTCGTCGCCTCCGGCCTGGCGCTCGGCATCGCGCTGGTCATCGTCGTCGACTCCGTCTCCTCCGGCATGGGCCGGGCCCAGGACAAGGTCCTTCAGTCCCTGTACGGACTGGGCACGGACATGACGGTCACCAAGGCCGCGTCGCCCACCTCCGGCAGCACCGCCGAGCGGCCGCGCTTCCGCTTCGACGCCCAGGACGACGGTGCCGAGGAGGAGCAGAGCACCGACCGCGTCATGGTGCAGGGCCTCCAGACGCTGGCGGGTTCGACCGTCGGCAAGGTCGCCGGGCAGAGCGGTGTCGCCGACGCGGTGGGCGGCCTGAGCCTCCAGGTCGTCAAGGTCAGCGGCGAGTTCTCCCGCGGCCAGTTCCAGCAGGACGGCTCGGGTGGCGGATCGGGCGAGGGACAGGGGCAGGGCCAGGGTGGCGGTCCGGGTGCCCAGTCCCCGCAGGGCCGGGTCCAGGGCGGCGGCGCCGACTTCGACGTCAACAGCTACTCCGTCTACGGCACCGACGTCACCGAGCCCGCCCTCGGCCCGCTGACCTCCTCCACGATCACCAGCGGCCGCACCTTCAAGGAGACGGAGACCGACGCCAAGGTCGCCGTCGCCGACTCGGCGTACGCCAAGGAGAAGAAGCTCAAGACCGGCAGCACGGTCACCGTGAAGGGCACCGAGTTCGAGGTCGTCGGCATCGCCACGGCCGACAGCGGCGACGCGGCGGCCAACCTCTACCTGCCGCTGAAGCAGGCGCAGACGCTGGGTGACGCGAAGGACAAGGTCACCACCATCTACGTCAAGGCGACCGACTCGCAGCGGATCGACGGCGTCAAGTCCGCGATCCAGAAGAACATCTCGGGTACCACGGTCACCACCTCCGCCGACCTCGCCGACACCGTCTCCGGCTCCCTGTCCACCGCCTCCTCCCTCGCCGCGGGCGTGGGCAAGTGGCTGTCGATCGTCGTCCTGGTGGCCGCCTTCCTGGTCGCCGGCCTGCTCACCTCCTCCGCAGTCTCGCGCCGGGTGCGCGAGTTCGGCACGCTCAAGGCACTGGGCTGGCGCTCGGGCCGGGTCACCCGGCAGGTGGTCGGCGAGGCCGTCGTCAACGGCCTGGTCGGCGGGGTCCTCGGCATCGCGCTCGGCCTCGCGGGCGCGTACGTCGTCACCGCCGTCAGCCCGACGCTCCAGGCCCAGCTCGGCGGCGGCACGGGCGGCGGCGGGGGCGCGGGCGGTCCCGGCGGCTTCGGTGGCGGCGGTGGCGGCATGGGCGGTCCCGGCCGGCAGACCGCCGCGAAGACCCTGGACATCGCGCTCACCGCGCCCGTCAGCCTCACCACCATCGCCCTCGCGGTCGCCCTCGCCGTGGCCGGCGGGCTCGTCGCCGGCGGCTTCGGCGGCTGGCGCGCCTCCCGGCTCCGCCCGGCGGACGCCCTGCGGCGCGTCGAGTAACCGCCGCCCCGCCCCCTCACGTTCCCCAGGAGTTGCACCATGTACGAACTCAGCGGCGTCACCAAGCACTACACCCGCGGCAAGGACACCGTGCACGCCCTCGACGGCGTCGACCTGACCATCGCCGACGGCGACCGGCTCGTCATCCAGGGCCCCACCGGCGGCGGCAAGTCCACGCTGCTCCAGATGCTGGGCGCCCTCGACCGGCCCAGCTCGGGCGAGATCGTCCTCGACGGCACCGACCTGGCCAAGCTCCCGGAGGCGCGGCTGACCCGGGTGCGCAGCGAGAGCATCGGCTTCGTCTTCCAGTCCTTCAACCTCATCCCGACCCTGACCGCGCAGGAGAACGTCGAGACCGCGCTGGTCCCGCTCGGCGTCAGGGCGAGGGAACGGCGCGAGAAGGCCGCCGAGGCGCTGGCGTCCGTCGGGCTCGGCGAGCGGCTCGGTCACCTCCCCGGCGAGATGTCCGGCGGCCAGCAGCAGCGCGTCGCCATCGCCCGCGCGCTGGTGAAGCAGCCGAAGGTGCTGCTCGCCGACGAACCCACCGGAAACCTCGACGAGTCGACGCGCGACGAGATCATGGACGTACTCGACCGGATGTGGAAGGAGCTGGGCCTGACCTTCGTGATGGTCACCCACGACTCGGCGATCGCGAAGAAGGCCCCCCGCGTGGCCACGATCCGCAAGGGCCGCATCACCGTCAAGGAGAACGCCTCGGCCTGACGCCACACACCGCGACACCGCACGGCGGTCCGCCGGAAGCAGCGCGTCCGGTGGGCCGCCCGTGTTTCGCTGGGTCCATGACGGCCCAGACAGTCGAGTACGTCCGGTACCGCATCCCGGAGGACCGGTCGGCGGAGTTCCTGTCCGCCTGCACCCGAGCTGCCACCCACCTGGCGGCCGCACCGCAGTGCGTCGACTACGAACTGGCGCGCTGCGAGGAGGACCCCGACCATCACGTCCTGCGCATCACCTGGACGTCCACGCGCGAACACACGGAGGGATTCCGCTCGTCGGAGCCCTTCCGGGCGTTCTTCGCCGAGATCCGCCCCTAGGTCGGCGACATCCAGGAGATGCGCCACTACCGGCCGACCCCGGTGCGCGGCACCGGCGCCGCCGTCCCCACCCCGTACGCGTGGGCGGGCGGCGCGGAGGCCTTCTCCCGGCTGACGGACGTCTTCTACGGCAAGGTCCTCAAGGACGAGCTGCTGGCGCCGGTGTTCGCGGGAGCGGCCTTCCCGGAACATGCCGAGCACGTGGCGCTGTGGCTCGGCGAGGTCTTCGGAGGCCCTCCCGCCTACTCGGACGCGCACGGCGGGCACGGCGGGCACGCCCACATGGTCTCCAAGCACCTGGGCAGGAACATCACCGAACCCCAGCGCCGCCGGTGGGTGGACCTCCTCCAGGACGCCGCGGACGAGGTGGGCCTGCCCACGGACGCCGAGTTCCGCTCGGCCTTCCTCGCCTACATCGAGTGGGGCACGCGGCTCGCCGTGTACTTCTCGGGCCCCGACGGCGGGCGCCCCGTCGAGCAGCCGGTACCACGCTGGAACTGGGGCGCGGCACCGCCGTACCAGGGGTGACCCAAGGGTCGTGACGGGGCGTCAGTCGGTGCAGTTCTCGGCCGGGACACCCGGCTCGTCACGACGGCAGTGAAGCCGCCGCGTCCGCCCCCCAGCTCGCCAGCAGCCGCAGCGCCTCCGCGGACGGTGAGCCCGGCTCCGCGTGGTACGTGATGAAGGCCTGCTCGTCGTCGTCGACCAGGCGGAACGTCTCGAAGGACAGGGTCAGGTCGCCGACCAGCGGGTGCCGCATCCGCTTGACGCCGTAGCTCTTCTCCTTGACGTCGTGCGTGGCCCACAGGCGGCGGAACTCCTCGCTCTTCACGGACAGCTCGCCCACCAGCGCGGACAGCCGCGGGTCGTCCGGGTGCCGGCCCGCGTCCATGCGCAGGAAGCTGACCATGTCGTACGCCTTCTGGTCCCAGTCGATGAACAGCTCGCGGTAGTCCGGGTTCAGGAAGACCAGCCGCGCCCAGTTCCGCTCCGCGGCCGGCAGCTTGCCCCAGTCGCCGAAGAGGGCCGCGGCCATCCGGTTCCAGGCGAGGATCTCCGAGCGGCGGCCCGTGACGTACGCGGGCACCGTGTCGATGGACTCGAGCAGCTGGAGCAGCGCCACCCGCACCGGCTGCTTGCCCCGCGGGGGCCCCGTCCGCCCGCGCTGCTGCTTCGGCTTCGCCAGGTGCGTCAGGTGGGCCTGCTCCGCGTCGGTCAGCCGCAGCGCGCGGGCGATCGCGTCCAGGACCTCCGCCGACACGTTCTGCCCGTTGCCCTGCTCGAGACGGGTGTAGTACGCCACCGACACCCCGGCAAGCTGCGCCAGCTCCTCGCGCCGCAGCCCGGGCACCCTGCGCTGCCGCCCGAACGACTCGAGCCCCACGTCCTCCGGCTTCAGCCGCGCCCGCCGGGTGCGCAGGAACTCGCTCAGTTCGGCTCGCCGGTCAAGCTGTCCATCCATGCTTCCAGTATCACCGCACGTATTCCCCGTCGTACGCACACGAGCCTGTCCCCGTCAGTGGTACGCACGCTGGACGTACGCAAAGCCGTGGTCTGGGTGGATCCGCAGGTCGCAGGCAGGGTGGAAGCGTCACCCAGTCAAGCCAAGAGAATCCCGGAGAACCCCGGCATGACCACTGTCGCCGCGTACGCAGCACCCGCCGCCAAGGCTCCGCTGGAGCGCACCACCATCGAGCGGCGCGAGGTGCGTGAACACGACGTCCTGATCGACATCAAGTTCGCCGGCATCTGCCACTCCGACATCCACCAGGTTCGCGAGGGCTGGGGCGAGGCCATCTTCCCGATGGTGCCCGGCCACGAGATCGCGGGCGTCGTGTCCGAGGTCGGCCCCGGCGTCACCAAGTACGCCGTCGGCGACCGCGTGGGCGTCGGCTGCATGGTCGACTCCTGCCGCGAGTGCGACAACTGCAAGGCCGGCCTGGAGCAGTACTGCACCAACGGCAACGTGATGACGTACAACGCCGTGGGCAAGGACGGCGAGGTCACCTACGGCGGCTACTCGCAGAAGGTCGTCGTCGACGAGAACTTCGTCCTCGGCATCCCCGAGGGCATCTCCCTGGACGAGGCCGCGCCCCTGCTGTGCGCCGGCATCACCACGTACTCCCCGCTCAAGCGCTGGAACGCGGGTCCCGGCAAGAAGGTCGCCGTCGTCGGTATGGGCGGCCTCGGCCACATGGCCGTCAAGCTCGCGCACGCCCTGGGCGCCGAGGTGACCGTGCTGTCGCAGTCCCTGCGCAAGAAGGACGACGGCGTGCGGCTCGGCGCCGACCACTACTACGCCACCAGCGACCCGGCCACCTTCGAGGAGCTGGCCGGCAGCTTCGACCTGATCGTCTCCACGGTCTCGGCCCCGCTCGACCTGGGCGCCTACCTGGGGCTGCTGAAGACGGAAGGCACCCTGGCCAACGTCGGCGCCCCCGAGGAGCCGGTCTCCCTCAACCTGTTCGCGCTGCTCGGCGGCGGCAAGAGCCTCGCCGGGTCGGCGATCGGCGGCATCGCCGAGACCCAGGAGATGCTGGACTTCTGCGCCGAGCACGGCATCGGCGCCGAGACAGAGCTGATCGCCGCCTCTGAGATCAACGAAGCGTACGAGCGGGTCATGGCCAGCGACGTGCGCTACCGCTTCGTGATCGACACCGCGACGATCTGACGCCCTCCCGGTCCCGGGGCCGTGGGCGGAATTCCTGGCGGAGCAGGTGAAGGTGTGATTCGCCGCGGCATTACTGGCCGAAATTGTCCGCGCCTGAAGAATATGCGCATGACAAATATGGCAAAGCGAAATAAAACCTTCTTCCCGCCCTCCGCAAAGGGAGAAGAAATACCGTTTCTGCTGCACATTCCGGCGAGATGCTGAATGCGGCACACAGCGTGCCCGCCGCATTCCGGCGGGCATTGCTCCGTCGCGTTCGCAAGGAGATGGCAGCGTGGTGCGAAGCAGGGCGAAGGCCGTGGCCGACGCCGCCGACCGGCTTCTGAGGGCAGGTCAGCTGCTGCGGAAGTCGCCGACCACCCTCGATCTGAGGGCCGTGTACCGCACGGACCAGAAAGTCAACGACAGTCCTTATCGTGAGCGGTGGGCGCATGACAAAGTGGTCCGCTCCACACACGGCGTCAACTGCACGGGTTCCTGCTCGTGGAAGGTGTACGTCAAAGACGGTCTGATCACCTGGGAGACCCAGCAGACGGATTATCCGAGCGTCGGCCCCGACCGTCCCGAGTACGAACCGCGCGGCTGCCCGCGCGGCGCTTCCTTCTCCTGGTACACGTATTCGCCGACCCGCGTACGCCATCCGCTGGGGCGCGGTGTCCTCGTGGAGATGTACCGGGAGGCGAAGCGTCGCAACGGCGGCGACCCCGTGGCCGCCTGGGCCGAGCTGACCTCCGACCCCGAACGCCGGCGCCGCTACCAGTCGGCCCGCGGCCACGGCGGCTTCGTCCGGCTCGACTGGGACGAGGCGCTGGAGATCGCGGCGGCCGCGCAGGTGCACACCATCGCCGAGTACGGCCCCGACCGCGTCGCCGGATTCTCCCCGATCCCCGCCATGTCCATGGCCTCGCACGCGGTCGGCGCCCGCTACCACTCCCTCATCGGCGCCCCGATGATCTCCTTCTACGACTGGTACGCCGACCTGCCGATCGCCTCCCCGCAGGTCTTCGGCGACCAGACCGACGTACCGGAGTCGGGGGACTGGTGGGACGCGGCCTACCTGATGCTGTGGGGCTCCAACGTCCCGGTCACCCGCACCCCGGACGCCCACTGGATGGCGGAGGCCCGCTACCGCGGCCAGAAGGTCGTCGTCGTCTCGCCCGACTACGCCGACGCCACCAAGTTCGCCGACGAGTGGCTGCACCCGCACCCCGGCACCGACGGGGCGCTCGCCATGGCGATGGGGCACGTGCTGCTCACCGAGTTCTTCGTGCGGCGGCAGGTGCCGTACTTCACCGACTACGTGAAGCGCTTCACCGACCTGCCCTTCCTGGTCGCCCTCGACGAACACGCCGAGGGCCGCTGGACGCCCGGCAAGTTCGTCACCGCCGCCGACCTCGGGCTCGGCCGGCACGCCGACGCCGAGGCCCGCCCGTGGATGCCGGTGCTCATCGACGCGGACACCGAGGACGTCGTGGTGCCCAACGGCACGCTCGGCGACCGCTGGGCCAAGGGCGGCGCGGGCCGCTGGAACCTCGACCTCGGCGGGGTCGAGCCGCTGCTCACCCTGCACGGGCACACGGACGGCGGCCGCGACAACGGTGTCGAGGTGGTGCTGCCCCGCTTCGACGAACCCGGGCAGACCGTCGTGCGCGGCGTACCGGCCCGCGAGATCGGCGGCCGGCTCGTCACCACCGTCTTCGACCTGCTGCTCGCCCAGTACGCCGTCGCCCGCCCCGGACTCGCCGGCCACTGGCCCGCCGACTACGACGACGCCGACGAGCCCTGCACCCCCGCCTGGCAGGAGCGCATCACCTCCGTCCCGGCCGCCGCCGCCGTCCGCGCCGCCCGGGAGTTCGCGCGCACCGCCGAACAGACCCGCGGCCGCTGCATGATCGTCATGGGGGCGGGTACCAACCACTGGTTCCACTCCGACACCATCTACCGCTCGTTCCTGTCCCTGCTGATCCTGACCGGCTGCCAGGGCGTCAACGGCGGCGGCTGGGCCCACTACGTCGGCCAGGAGAAGGTCCGCCCCTACACCGGCTGGCAGCAGCTGTCCACGGCCGCCGACTGGGTGCGGCCCTCGCGGCAGATGGCGGGCACCCCGTACTGGTACCTGCACACCGGCCAGTGGCGCCACGAGTCCCACCCGGCCGACGCCCTCGCCCCGCCCACCGCGCCCGGCACCCTCGCCGGTCGCCACACCGCCGACCTGGTCGCCCAGTCGGCGCGGCTCGGCTGGATGCCGTCGTACCCGACCTTCGACGCCAACCCCCTCGACCTCGGCCGCCGAGCCCGCGAGAGCGGCCAGGAACCGGGCGACTGGATCGCGGACCGGCTCGGCTCCGGAGAGCTGGACTTCGCCTGCGAGGACCCCGACGCGCCCCGCAACTGGCCGCGCGTCCTGACCGTGTGGCGGGCCAACCTCATCGGCTCCTCCGCCAAGGGCAACGAGTACTTCCTGCGCCACCTGCTCGGCGCCCGTGACGGCGCCACCGGCGCCGAGGCCCCGCCCGAACACCGGCCGCGCTCGGTCGCCTGGCGGGACGACGCCCCGCGGGGCAAGCTCGACCTGCTGCTGAGCCTCGACTTCCGGATGACCTCGACGACCCTCTTCTCCGACCTCGTGCTGCCGGCCGCCACCTGGTACGAGAAGCACGACCTGTCCAGCACCGACATGCACCCCTTCGTGCACGCCTTCAGTCCGGCGATCAACCCGCCCTGGCAGGCCCGCACCGACTTCGAGATCTTCCACTCCCTCGCCCGCCGCTTCGGCCAACTCGCCGCCGGCCGCCTCGACACGGCCCACGACCTGGTCGCCACCGCCCTCCAGCACGACACCCCCGGCGAGACCGCCCAGCCCGGCGGCCGGGTCACCGACTGGCGTGACGGCCGCACCCCCGTCGAGCCGGGGCGCAACGCCCCGAACGTCACCCTCGTCGAACGGGACTACACGGCCGTCGCCGACCGGCTCGCCGCCTTCGGGCCGCTGGCCGAGGAGCACGGCATGACCGTCAAGGGCGTCACCGTCAACCCCGGCCAGGAAGCCCACTGGCTCGCCGCCCGGTGCGGCACCGCACCCGCCGGTCCTGTCCACGGGCGCCCCCTGCTCGACACCGACGTCAAGTTCTGCGAGGCGATCCTCGCCCTGTCCGGCACCACCAACGGCCGCCTCGCCGCCGAGGGCTTCGACCGCCTCGCCGACCGCGTCGGCCCCGGCGCCGGACTCGCGGAGCTGGCCGCGTCGGTGCGGGAACGGCGCGTGGTCTTCTCCGACACCCAGGAACGGCCCGTGCAGGTCGGGGCGAGCTTCGAGTGGTCCGGCAAGGAGGCACCCGACCGCCGCTACTCGCCGTTCACCGTCAACACCGAGCACAAGAAGCCCTGGCACACCCTCACCGGCCGCCAGCACTTCTACGTCGACCACGACTGGATGGCGGAACTGGGTGAACAACTCCCGGTCTACCGGCCCCCACTGAACCTGGCCGAACTGGGCGACACCCCGACGGCAGCGGGAGACGGCCGGGCGGTCACCGTCCGCTACCTCACCCCGCACGCCAAGTGGTCCATCCACTCCGAGTACCAGGAGAACCTGCTGATGCAGACCCTGGCCCGCGGCGGCCCCGTCATCTGGATGAGCCCCGCCGACGCCGACGCGATCGGCGCCGCCGACAACGACTGGGTGGAGGCCGTCAACGCCCACGGCGTCGTGGTCGCCCGCGCGATCGTCTCGCACCGCATCCCCGATGGCACGGTGCTGATGTACCACGTCCAGGAACGCCTGGTGAACGTGCCCAAGTCGGAGGCGAACGGCCGCCGCGGCGGCGTCCACAACTCCCTCACGAAGCTGCTGGTCAAGCCCACCCACCTCATCGGCGGCTACGGCCAGCTCTCCTTCGCCCCCAACTACTACGGCCCGACCGGCAACCAGCGCGACGCCGTCACCACGATCCGGCGCCGCTCCCAGGAGGTCACGTACTGATGCGCGTCATGGCACAGGTGGCGATGGTCATGAACCTCGACAAGTGCATCGGCTGCCACACCTGCTCGGTCACCTGCAAGCAGACCTGGACCAACCGCACCGGCACCGAGTACGTCTGGTTCAACAACGTCGAGACCCGCCCCGGCCAGGGCTATCCCCGCGGCCACGAGGACCAGGACAAGTGGAAGGGCGGCTGGCGCCTCAAGGGCGGTCGCCTCGTCCCGCGCACCGGCGGCCGCGCCCGCCGCCTCGCCCGCCTCTTCGCCAACCCCGAACTCCCCACCCTGGACGACTACTACCAGCCCTGGACGTACGACTACGAGAACCTCACCACCGCCCCCCTCGGCGACGACATCCCGACCGCGCCGCCCCGTTCCCTGATCGACGGCCACCCCACCGCGATCACCTGGGGTCCCAACTGGGACGACGACCTCGGCGGCGGCCCCGACCAGCTCGCCGCCGACCCGCTGCTGGCCCGGATGAGCGAGAAGGTGCGGCTCGACTACGAGCGGGCGTTCATGTTCTACCTGCCCCGCATCTGCGAGCACTGCCTCAACCCGTCCTGCGTCGCCGTCTGCCCCTCCGGTGCCCTCTACAAGCGCGTCGAGGACGGCATCGTCCTCGTCGACCAGGACCGCTGCCGGGGCTGGCGCATGTGCGTCAGCGGCTGCCTGTACAAGAAGATCTACTTCAACCACGCCACCGGCAAGGCCGAGAAGTGCACCTTCTGCTACCCGCGCATCGAGGCCGGCGACCCGACCGTCTGCTCCGAGACCTGCGTCGGCCGGCTCCGCTACCTCGGCGTCATGCTGTACGACCCCGACAAGGTCGGCGCCGCCGCCTCCGTCACGGACGAGACGGACCTGTACGAGGCCCAGCTCGGCTGCTTCCTCGACCCCGACGACCCCGAGGTGGCCCGGGCGGCGGAGGCCTCCGGCATCCCGCACGACTGGATCGAGGCCGCGCGCCGCTCCCCGGTGCGCGCGTTGATCACCCGCTACCGCGTCGCGCTCCCGCTCCACCCGGAGTACCGCACCATGCCGATGGTCTGGTACGTCCCACCGCTCTCCCCGGTCGTCGACGCCCTCACCGGCACGGGACACGACGGCGAGGACCCGGCCGCGCTGTTCGGCGCGATCGACGCGCTGCGCATCCCCCTCGGCTACCTCGCCGAACTCTTCACCGCGGGCGACCCGGGGCCCGTCGAGGCCGCCCTGTGCCGGCTGGCCGCGATGCGCTCCCACATGCGGCGCGTCAACCTCGGCGAGGAACAGGACCCGCAGATCGCGCGGGCGGTCGGTCTCGACGAGCCCGGCATCCTGGAGCTGTACCGGCTGCTCGCCCTGGCCAAGTACGACGAGCGGTACGTCATCCCGACCACCTACACCGGGTCCGTCCCCGACCCCGGCGCGACGGGCGCGGGGTGCAGCCTGGACGGCGAGGGCGGCCCCGGCATGATGCCGGGCAGGGCGGGCGACGGCTCCGGGTTCGACCCCGACGCCTTCCACGCGCCACCGGCCGCCGCCGCCCCCGCCGGTCCGTCGCGAGGCCGGGTCAACCTCCTGAACTGGGACGGAAAGGGGCGCCCGGACGGCCTCTTCCCGCGCACGTCCCGTACCGCGCGGACGGAGCCCGGGCTGTGAGCCGTACCGGAAAGACCACGACCGCGCCGGTCGTCTTCCAGGCCGCGGCCCTGCTGCTCGGCTACCCGGACGGCGACTGGCGCGGCCGCCCGCACACGGTCCGCGACGCGGTCGCCGGGCTCCCCGGCCCCGAGATCCAGCTCCTGCTCTCCTTCTGCGCCCAGGTGGAGCGGGAGGACCCCCTCGCGCTGGCCGCCCGCTACGTCGCCACCTTCGACCGCAGCCGCCGCCGCTGCCTCTACCTCACCTACTACACCGACGGCGACACCCGCCGCCGGGGCGCCGCCCTGGCCCGTATCAAGTCCCTCTACCGCACCCACGGCCGGGTGCCCCCGGACGACGAACTCCCCGACTTCCTGCCGCTGATGCTGGAGTTCGCCGCCCGCACGCCCGAGGCGGGCACCGCCCTGCTGACCGAGTACCGCGCGGCGATCGAGGTACTGCGCTACGCCCTCGAAGCCCACCGCAGCCCCTACGCCCACCTCCTCCAGGCCGTCTGCCGGTGCCTGCCGGGCCAGGCACCGGCCAGCCGCGAGGAGGCCCTGCGCCTGACCCGTTCCGGCCCGCCGACCGAGGCGGTGGGCCTGGACGTCCCGGGCCCCTTCCCCGCCCAGCCCCGGCCGACCGACGAAGGAGCCCGCCGATGAAGCACCTGCACACCGCCCTGTGGGGCGTGCTGCCCTACCTGAGCCTGGCGGTGCTGGTGGCGGGCACGGCCTGGCGCCACCACTACGACCGCTTCGGCTTCACCACCCGCTCCAGCCAGCTGCACGAGAGCCGGCTGCTGCGCGTCGCCGGGCCGCTCTTCCACTACGGCCTGCTGTTCGTGATCGCCGGCCATGTGGCAGGACTCCTGGTCCCCGAGTCGCTGACCGACCGCCTCCACGTCGGCGAGGAGCTCTACCACGCCAACGCCCTCCTCGCGGGCGGCACGGCGGGCCTGGCCACCCTGGCGGGCCTCGCCCTCCTCCTGCACCGCCGCCTGCGCACCCCCGTGATCAGGGCGGCGACCAGCCGCAGCGACCGAGTGGTCTACCCCGTGCTGGTCACGGTCGTCCTCGCCGGACTGACGGCCACCGCGTCCGGCGCCACCGCCGCGTCCACGTACGACTACCGGCTCGGTGTGTCGGTCTGGTTCCGCAGCCTGTTCACCCTGGCCCCCGACGTGACCGCCATGGCCGAGGCCCCGCTGGTCTACCGCCTGCACGCCCTCCTCGCGATGGCCCTCTTCGCCCTCTGGCCCTTCACCCGCCTGATCCACGCCTTCACGGCACCGCTGGGCTACCTGGTGCGGCCGTACGTCGTGTACCGCCACCGGGGGCGCGGCGCGGTGGGGGCGGGCCGGCCGGGGCGCTGAGCGCTCAGCGGGGCGCGTGGTGGCGCCGGCGGCGCAGGGCCGGGTCGAGCAGCGCGGGCGTGGCGTCGAACTTCTCGTGCGCGGCGAGGTCGGTCCCGGGCGCGACGATCGCGTCGATCGCGTCCAGGACGTCGTCGGAGAGCACGGTGTCGGCGGCGGCGAGCTGGGAGTGCAGGTGGTCCAGGGTGCGGGGCCCGACGAGCGCGGCGGTGACGGCGGGGTGCGCGGTGACGAAGCCGAGGGCGAGCTGGATCAGGCTCAGCCCGGCCTCGTCGGCGACCGCGGCCAGCTTCTCCACGGCGTCGAGCCTGGCCCGGTTGGCGGGCAGGGCGGTGTCGAAGCGCTCGGGCAGGACCGCCGACCGGTGCGTGGCGACGTCCTGCCCCGCACGCACCGCCCCCGACAGCCACCCCGAGGCCAGCGGGCTCCACACCAGCACGCCGAGCCCGTACTGCTCGGTCACGGGCAGTACGTGGCTCTCGATCCCGCGCTGGAGGACGGAGTAGCTGGGCTGCTCGGTGACGTAGCGGCTCAGCCGGTGCTCGCGGGCGGCCCACTGGGCCTCGACGATGCGGTACGCGGGGAAGGTCGAGGAACCGAAGTACCGGATCTTCCCGGCCCGCTGCAGATCGGTCAGCGCGGACAGCGTCTCCTCGTCGCTGGTGTTCGGGTCCCACCGGTGCACCTGGTAGAGATCGACGTGGTCGACCCCGAGCCGGCGCAGGCTGTTGTCCAGCTCGGTGACCAGCCAGCGGCGCGAGGCGCCCTGGTGGTTGGGCTCGTCACTCATCGGCATGTACGCCTTCGTGGCCAGCACGATGTCGTCGCGGCGCCCGGCGATGGCCTTGCCGACCATCTCCTCGGACTCGCCGCCGCTGTACCAGTCGGCGGTGTCGATGAGGTTGACCCCGGCCTCCAGGGCGGCGTCGACGATGGCGGTGGCCTCGTCCTGGGTGGTGCGCCCGATGGCGCCGAAGTTCATCGCGCCGAGCGCGAGCGAACTGACCTGCACACCGGTGCGGCCCAAGGTGCGGTACTGCATGACGGTTCCTCCACGGGGAGTGGCTTGCGTATGGGTTGAGGCATGACTTGGTGGCGGGCGGGCTCGACGCTCTGGCATCATGGAGAGTTCAAGCGGAACCGCGTCCCGTTTACTGATGACGACGATACGGGACGCTGTCCCGTTTATCAATGGCGGTCGGCGACGCGAAGGGAACGGCACGGTGCGGGACGGCGAGGAGGCGACGGTGCGGGAAGAGGCGACGGCCCGGAAAGAAGCGACGGTGCGGGAAGAGCCGACGGCGCGGGAAGAGGCGACGGTGCGGGGGCGGCCCAAGCGGGCGGACGCCCGGCGCAACGAGAAGAACCTGCTCGACGCCGCCGCCGCGGTCTTCGTCAGGTCGGGCGTGGAGGCCCCCGTACGCGACATCGCGGCCGAGGCCGGCGTCGGAACGGCCACGATCTACCGCCACTTCCCGACCCGGGCGGACCTCATCATCGGCGTCTACCGGCACCAGGTGGAGGCCTGCGCCGAGGCCGGCCCCGCCCTGCTGGCGAGCAGCCCGACCCCGTACGCCGCGCTCGCGAGCTGGATCGACCGGTTCGTCGACTTCCTGGTCACCAAGCACGGCCTCGCGGCGGTCCTCCAGTCCGACAACACCGGCTTCGAGACCCTCCACGCGTACTTCCTCGACCGCCTGGTCCCCGTGTGCACCGACCTCCTCGCCGCCGCGAGGGCCGCCGGCGAGATCCGCACCGACGTACCGGCCATCGCCCTCATGCGCGGCGTCGGCAACCTCTGCATCGGCGCGGAAACGCCGGACCCGCGCTACGACGCACGGCAGTTGGTGGGGGTGCTGATCGCGGGGTTGCGCGGCCCGAGCTGACGGTCACCGTCGGCGAGAGGCGCCGAGTGGATGTGCGCCGCGATGATTGCTGGATAGAGTCGTCCCGCTACAACTGGTTGTGGGGACAACCAGTGTTGGGGGGGAGGGCTGACAACCCATGAGTCGTCGCACGACTGGTCACGTCGGGGTCTGGGCCGAGATGCAGCGGCAGCGGCAGCGCCAGCTGGAAGCCGAGGCCCGGCAGCGCAGACAGGAGGCCCAGCAGGCGAGGGCCTTCGAGCGACGAGCCGCCCAGAGCTACCGCGGATACAAACAGGCCGAGGCGATCCGCCGCACGGAGGAGCTGGACGCCCAGGTCGCGGAGCTCCAGGAGCTGCTGGCCTCGGGCTGCCGGGCGCCTGCCTTCCGCCCCTCCGCCCTCATGCGCGCCGAAGAGCTTCCGCCCCTGGCCGCGGTGATCGAAGGCGTCGGACGCCGGGAGCCCGATGCCGTGGTCGAGTACTTCTCCGCGGCTCTCTACACCTCGACGGCATGGCCCGAGGGCTTCCCCCGCCAAGTCGCGATGGCCTACGACCCCGCAGCCCGGCAACTGGTACTGGACTGGGAGCTGCCCACCGGCAGCGTCGTCCCGCAGTCCAAGTACGTCCGGTACATGTACGCGGCCGACCAGTACAGAGAGACTCCTCGCCCGGTGGGACAGCGCAGGGCTCTCTACAAGGAAGTCCTCGCGCAGTGCATGCTGCTCGTGCTGCACGAACTGTTCGCCGCCGACGAGTCCGGTGTGCTGGAGTCGGTGGCACTGAACGGCTTCGTCGACGGACACGACCCCACGACGGGCAGGCGGGACCGCATCTTCTTGGCCACCGTCATGGCCGGGCGCTCCTCGTTCCGCGAACTGCATCTGGCCCAGGTGAACGCGGAAAGCTGCCTGGCCGACGCGCTGCGCGGGCAGTTGTCCGCCCGCCCGGACCAGCTCGTCGCGATCAGGCCGGGCCGACGGCCCGAGGAGGTCGGCCATCGCGTCGCCACCCACGGTGGTGACGAGGAGCCCGATCTGTACGAGATGGACCCGATCGCCTTCGAGGGCCTCGTGGCCGAGCTGTTCGAGGCCATGGGGATGCGGGCGGTGACCACCCAGCGCTCCAACGACGGCGGTGTCGACGTCCGCGCGCTGGACCCGACGCCGATCCGGGGCGGACAGATCGTCGTCCAGGTGAAGCGGTACCGCAACACGGTGCCGCCCACCGCCGTCCGTGACCTGTACGGGACCGTGCAGGACGCCGGGGCGAACAAGGGGGTCCTCGTCACCACGTCGGGATTCGGCCCCGGTTCGCACACCTTCGCCAACGGCAAGCCGTTGGAACTGATCGCGGGGACCGAACTCGTCGACCTGCTGCGCCGCCACGGCCTGCGCGGCCGGCTGGGCGACGGCGGCCGCAGGGACTCGAGGCCGCCGCTCCCGCCCGCCCCGGAACCGTCGTTGCCCGACGAGTACAACGTCCTCGGCATGTCCTGGACCGGAAGTGTCGCCCTGGACGTGTGCGCTCTCGTGTGCCGGGGCACCCACATCCTCACCGACGACCACTTCGTCTTCTACAACAACCCGCAAACCCCGGACGGCTCCGTACGGACGCTGCCCGCCACGGCGCCCGACAAGGCAGCGATCTGCGCCTCGTTCGACACCCTGCCGGACGACGCCGATCGTCTCGTGCTGGTGGCCGCCGTCGACCCGGAGGTCAACCCGGACGCCGATCTGTCCGGTTTCACGGACGCACGCATTCGCCTGCTCGACCCGGCCCTGACGGAGCTGGGCCAACTCGAAGTCTCCGAAGGTCGCCCGCACGAGACCGCCCTGGTCCTAGGCTCCTTCCGCCGCAGAGCCAACGGCGACTGGGACTTCGTCGTGGGTGGAAGAGGTTACGCGGGTGGCCTGGAGGAGCTGCTGCGCGACTTCGGCATCGAGGTGGACTGACGCGAGCGCGCTCTCGTCCCCACGCTCTGTCAGCCGACCGAACCGCCCCGTGCGCGTTGGCCGGTGCTACTCACCGCAGCGCACTCGAGCCCGTGACCGACGCGGCGGCGGTCGACTGGATCAGATTCGACGGCTGACACGACACGTGGCCGGGACCGGCCCGTCTCACGTCTCACGTCTCACGTCTCACGGACCCACAGCGACGGGTCGCTGCTTGTCGCCACGGCCATGGTGCGTCCTGAGGGCGAGAAGCCGGCCGCTCGGAAGGTGGAGTAACCAGAGTGGAAGATGTGCCACCACCCCTCCCCGTGCGGACCAGCGTGCGGCAACCCGCCGTCGCGGGACAACACGCTCGTTCGGCCAGGCCGGGGCGTCGACCTCCAGCTCCCGCCCGTCCCGAGTCCCGGTGTGCAGTCCTCCGCCGAAGAGCCCCGCGATGTGCACCCGGCTGCTTTTGACCGGTCCCAGCCCGGGACACGACAGGTCGGCCGCTTCGCCGGGTGTGCTGCCGTCGGGATCCGACCGGGACGAAGGCGACGGGCCGCCAAGGCCCGGGGGCGGGCACCACGGGTGCCGCGAGCCCGGGACAACGTGGCTCCTTCACAGTCCGGTCAGATGGTCGGACAACCAGCCGGCGTGACGGCAGCGCAGCCGGTCGCGCTCGCCGGGCGTGGAGAGGATGACGTCCGCGCCGCCGTCGTAGGGGTGGTGGATGCGCCGGACATCCGTATCGGTCACGAAGACCTCGACGAGCGCTTCGTCGGCGACAGCGAGCAGGAGATCGTCGAGGCAACCGCGCCGCCACGGGCGCCGGTCGGCATAGAGGCGTGTGTGGGTGTGGAACTCGGGGTCGGGATCGTCCTCGACCGACTCCGTCCACCAGAGAACGCCGTCCGGGTGGAGTTCCCGCCGTGGGGTCGCAAAACCCTCGGGCCCCTTGGGCGTACTGGACCAGTCCATGGTCACGACGAACACGTCGAGCCCCGTGAACAACTCGTCCAGGACCGTGTTGTACCGCTCGATCACCATCGCGTACTCCTCCTCGGACTCCGGATAGCGCTTCGAGCCGGGAAGACTGTGGAACCGCACCCAACGGTCCGCGTACGCGCTGCGGAAGGTGTGGGCCAAGGGCGGCACCGAGGGACGCCGGACCCGCCACTGAGCCGCGAGCCCGTCCTTGCCGGGGTGTCGGTCCATCACGGTCGTCATGGTCGCAGGTGGCTCAGTGGTCCGTCGTCGCCGGGACAGGGCCGCTCCTGGGGCAGCAGCCCTCGCGCCGAGTCGAGGTCGCCGTCGCGTACGAGGGCGTGGATCTCGCGGGCCAGTGGCGTCACGTCCTGCATGCCGACCGCAGGGGCCGCAGCGCCAGGTCGTGCTCGGGGTCCCACTGGATGCGCGTCGGTGAGCGCTTCAACTCGCGTTGCCAGGTGGCTCGGTCAGGGTGCAGCCCCGGCGCGTAACTCGACAGACACGCGTTGCGCAGCGCTCACAACCTGATCTCGCCCGGGAGTTGATCGGGATCCGACAGCAGCACTTCTCTATGGCGCAATGCCAGTTGGAGCAGCCCTGCAGCAGGAGACGACATACGGCTCACAGGGAGAGCGCTGACGCTGGCGTCGTCGAGTGGAAGACCCGTGATCGTCCCGTTGGACCGCGGTCCGCTGACCACAACACCTTCTTCGTTGCGCTCCACCGCTTCAGCGAAGATCGTGTCGAACGTGGCCGCCTGAAATACCGCCACAGTCATAAGACATACGGCAAGGTTCAAAGGCTCCAACGCCATGCCCAAGCACCATACACGCAAAGAACTGTCCGCTAAGGCGGCGTTGAGTAGGCTGTAAGGAGGTTGGTCGTAGTCTACTTCTGCGCCCGAGTCTCCCTTGGCCTCTGGTGCCCCGAGCAACTCCTCGTTGTACTCGCGCATGATGGTGCGCCATAAGTTCAAGTCCTGACGGTGTGCAAGAGGCGAGAACGACGCAGGCTGAACCATGCCGGCTGGAATCGGCCCGTAAGTGCCCTCTCCCGTGGCCACGTGGCCGGATTCTCTGTAGAGGAGAAAGAAGGTGGCGTGCCCATCGGGCTACGGCGCAGGGTCAGCGTGCCGACGGCGGGGAACACGCCACGTTTTTTCCAGTAGCAACGGGTCGTCCGCCAGGAGCCTGCGCATGGGCAATGCCCGCCAGGGCGGCCTCTTTGAGGGTGCCCGGCTCGTGGCCACGGCCAGTTCGTGAGCGACGGCCTCGTTCTGGTCGATGAGATCGAAGTACTGGCCCGTGCCGAAGATCAGACGAGGTCCATCCGGACGAGACCAGTCGGCACGTGTAAGACGAAAAGACGGGCGATTCTCGAAGAGGGTCGGACGTGTCAGGGCCCCCATGGCGGCGGAATACCGTTCGAAGCGATGTGCTTTTGACTCCTTCGGCAAGCAGCGCCGCGCTGCCTCTAGCAACGGCCGATTGACAGGTGGCATCACGTCCTGCCATTCCACAGTGACCGCCGACAGCGGGACGGGAGCCGGCGGGCGCATGGCCGCCTCCCACAGCAAGGAGGTACCACCGATCCGCTCCAGTGAAGGGCGGGCGAGAACATGCATGTCAGCGGCCACTTCACACAACTCACCAAAACGTTGGCGCAGATCCGTCCGTTGCTTGACGAATGTCAAGGAAGTCCTCCAGGACCTCGGTAAACCGCGCCGGCTGTTCCTCGGCTGCGTAATGGCCGCAGTCGTCGAGGACCACTCCGGTGACGTCGTCGGACGCCAGCCGCATCGTCTCGGCGACCATCGCGCCGCTGTACCGCGCGCCGCCGATGGCGAGCACCGGCAGCGTCAGCCGGGTCTTCTTGCGCTGCTCGTTCTGCGCGATCGTCTCGTCCAGCGCCCGGTAGTACGCGAAGCTCGCCCGCAGCCCGCGAGGATCCGCGACGATCGCATCGACGTAGACGTCGACGGCGTACGCGGGGATCGCGTCCGGGGTGGCTGCCTTCTTGGCGAACTGGTAGCCGAAGAAGAGCCGCTCCCGTCCTCGGACCAGCTCCTCGTTGAGGTCGGTGAGCCGATTGAAGCCGAAGTGCCAGAGCCGCTGGCTGACCGCGGCCGGGCTGAAGACCAACGGCGTCGGCGTGAGACCAGGGATAATGGCGTCGACGACGGCGAGCCGGCCCACCCGCTCGGGGTGATCGGCGGCCAGGGCGTATCCGGTCCACATGCCGATGTCGTGGCCGACCACGTCGAACCGGTCGTGCCCGAGCGCGGCCATCAGAGCAACCAGATCGGCGGCCAGCGTGCCGGCGTCGTACCCGTCGTCGGGCTTGTCGGAGAGCCCGGCCCCGCGCGAGTCGACGGCGACGACGGTGTGCTCGCGGGCGAGCGCGGGCATCACTTCCCGCCAGGCGTACCAGGTCTGGGGCCACCCGCCTACCAGCAGCAGCGCCGGGCCGTCCCCGCCGGTGACCGCGTGCAGCCGCAGTCCGTTCACCTCCACGAGCCGGCTGGTGAAGACGTCGGTGAACCCGTCGGGCAGCCGCAGCGAACTCAAGGTTGTCATGCCGGCGACCATACCCATCTTTGAACGATCAGTACAAGATGTGTAGGCTGACGGACCATGGCAGGCCGCAAGCAATTCGACGTGGACGATGCGCTACGACGTGCGATGCACGTCTTCTGGCGCTGGGGCTATTCGGAGGCCTCGATTGATCGCCTGGCCGAGGGCACGGGCCTGGGCCGGGGCTCGCTCTACGGCACCTTCGGCGACAAGAGCGCCCTCTTCCGGAAAAGCCTCCAACGCTACGCGCAGACCTACCACCCGCTGTACGAGCAGGCACTGTCCGGCCCCCACCCGAGCCCGAGCGCCGTTGTGACCGCCTTCCTGCAGGTCGCCCTGAACCGTATCGCCGACCCGACGGTTCCGGATGGCTGCCTGCTCACGGTGTCGGCAACGCAGTTCCCGGCGCTTGACGCGGAGGGCCGGGCGATGGTCCGCGCCATGATCGACGGTTTGCGGGCGAGGCTGGAGCAGGCGTTGCTGGCGGCGGGGGCCGGTGAGCAGGAGGCGGCAGAGCTGGCGTTGTGCACGCTGGCGACGAACAAATCCCTGGCGGTGCTGAGCCGCGCCGGCTTCTCGAGCGAAGACCTGGCAACCGTTGCCGCAGCCGCCGGCCGTGTCCCCGGGAGACCACATCCACTACGTTGAATGGTGCCCTGGACACCCAGAGCCCCGGCAAAGTCGTTAGGTGATGCCGAGTAGTGCCAGTGATCGGGTGCTGTCGCGGGCGTGGTGGCGGTTGGCGGCGGCGATGTTGGTGACGCCGGTGATGCGGAGTGCGCCGATGGCGGCGTTGCGCAGGGCGGCCATGACCTGGGGTCCGGTGCGGATCTGGGAGCGGTTTTCGTCGTAAGTGACATCGCGGACCCAGTGGATCTGGTTCGGCTGGTCCAAACGGTGCCGCCGGCGGCGGATCTGGATGGCCTGGGCGGCGTGCGGGAAGTCGATGCCGGTGGAGACGGTCAGGATCTTCAGGGTGCGGATCTCCCGGCGGCCGTGTCCGCGGCCGGCCTCGCGGGTGACGTCCAGGACGGCCCGCCAGGGCAGGCCGGCCAATTGCTGGTGCAGGGTGGGCTGGTTGCCTTTGACGGTCAGCATCCAGTCGGCGCCGCGTTCGGACAGGTAGGTGACGTGATCACGCTGGCAGTGCAGCGCGTCGACGGTGATCACGGTGCCGCGCAGGTCACTGATCTGGTCGAGCAGCGGTGCGAAGCGAGTGATCTTGTTGGTCTTGCGGTCAACGTCGGTGCTCGCGAGGACGACGCTGGTGTCCTGGTCACAGGCTGCGAGGACGTGCCGGGGAGTGCTGCCGCTGCTGCGTGAGCCGCGCAGAGTCTTGCCGTCGACCGCGATCGCTTGTCTCGTGGCCGGCTCCTCCGTGATCGTGGCCCAGCCGGTGAGCCAGTCACCGATCGCCGCGGTCAGCAGGTCAGGATCGAGTGCTTGCAGCAGGCGGCGGACCATCGCCTCGGACGGCCTGCGATCAGGATTGATACCCAAGGCGCTCATGGTCGCGGCTGGGACGTCGTCGATCCATTCGGCGATCGCCGTGTAGGAGCGGCAGCCGGCCACAACAGCGCAGACCGCCGCGCTGTCTACGACCGGCAGCCGGTGCCGCACACCACGACGAGCTCGTGGATCCGGTAGATGTGCCAGCGCCGTGGGCAGCCCGCCAGCGCCGGGTCTGGTTCAGTGAGGACGACGAACCGGTGATCGCTGAGCAGGAACCACTCAGTGGCTTCCTCATCCAGTTCTCGCTCTTCGAAGCATCCATGGGCGCCGACTACGTGGCATTGTCCTGGCGGCTCACCGCAGAGCAGGTCGACCGGCTCGCTGAGGCACTCCTTCTCGTGCCGTTGCGCCCGTTCTGGCCTGCGGCTCCCACGCGCTTCTACGTGGCTCCCGGGCTTGTCCTGCATGTCACAGACGAAGGAAGCGGCAATGGGTTCAGCGCCTGGGCCGGCGCCACCCACCGCAGGGCTCTCGCCCCTTTGGCCGACCTGGTGGAGTGGGACCGGTTCGACGGCTGACACCGCGAGACGCACGACTTCGCCGTCAGACCCCGATAGAGGTCTGTGGACGCGGCTTGGTGACCCACGTCATCCTGTCCCGCTTCCACGCGGCCGGAAAACGTCCCTCGCGGACGGCGGGGAGGCCGATCTCCGGTGCGTACGCCTGGTAGACGGTGACGGTGGACGCCGTGTAGGCCGTCCGTATCTCACGGTGTGGTTCCTGCATGACGTACAGCGTGGGCCTGGACGCTCTGGTCCGGCCAACGGTTTTCGGCGAGGACGGTCACAGCGCGTCGAACGGGGGGACGATACGGACGACGATGACCAGCGGATCCCGTGGCGCGACCAGGAAGTGGAACCATCCGCCGGCTGCGGCCATCCGTCGTAGTCCGCCCGGACGCGGGCCGTTGCCCAGGTCGCTGATGTCGACGCCTGTAGTGGCCAGGTCGGTGAGTTGACCAGCCAGACGTTCTACTTCCGCCACGACGTGGACCGGGATACCACCTGCCACGTGATCGTGGTCAGGGGCAGTACTCCCATTGCCACTGCATGGTCATCGGGAGTGAAGGCCGACAGCGGCGTGTGCTTGGTCGAGGATGCGCCCGATCTCGGAGGCGGCCCGTCGTGCCTGGGTGGCGTCGCCCGACTCGACGTGCTTCTCCCAGCTGCGCAGGTCTGCTGCCAGGCCTGGCTGGCGCTGGATGTAGACGTGGGCGGCCCACTGGGCGACGAAGCGTTGCAGGGGTGCCAGATCCGAGCCCTGCCGGGACTGGTCCGCCGCCTGATCCAAGTCTCGTGTGAACGCCGGTAGCGCCGCCGGCGCGATCTGCCTGATGGCTTGACGCAGTGCGGCGACCGTAGCAGGGGGCTGGGGCATGAGCGGTTGCCCGGCGGCGGAGGTGGTCATTGCTACTCCCGTGGGCGCGATTCCGGTCCCGTGCGTCAGGCTATGCGTCGCAAGTGCCGGCCCACCGCTCGAACGGGTGAAGGCAGAACCGATGCGCCCGTCCGGGCCTCGCGTCGCCACACGCCGGGCCAGGTCGGGCGGTCGGCGTGGAATCGTCGGGGGGCCTCGTGTGTTGGACAGGGCGGGTGCGGAGGCCGGTCGTGTGTGGGCGGCCGGGTAGCCGGCCCGAGTGAACGAGCTGAGAGACATTGGAGGGCCGCGATGGCTGCGCAGACGCAGAGGGCCGTGCTGGCGGGCGGATGCTTCTGGGGGATGGAGGAGCTGATCCGTCGGCTCCCGGGCGTGACCGCGACCCGGGTCGGGTACACCGGGGGTGACGTGCCGAACGCGACGTATCGCAACCACGGCACGCACGCGGAGGCCATCGAGATCCTCTTCGACCCCGAGGCGACCGACTACCGCGCGATCCTGGAGCTCTTCTTCCAGATCCACGACCCGAGCACCAAGAACCGCCAGGGCAACGACATCGGCCTCAGCTACCGCTCCGCGATCTACTACGTGGACGACGAGCAGAAGCGGATCGCCGAGGACACGATCGCCGACGTGGACGCCTCCGGACTGTGGCCCGGCAAGGTCGTCACCGAGGTGGAGCCGGTCGGACCCTTCTGGGAGGCCGAGCCCGAGCACCAGGACTACCTGCAGCGTTACCCGGAGGGGTACACCTGCCACTTCCCGCGCCCGGGCTGGCGGCTGCCCGCCCGTACCGCGGGCTGAGCGCGGGTGGTACCAGGCGGCCCGGTCGGCATTGCGACCGGGCCGTCCGCGTTGACACCCCTCACTGCGGAAGCGTCGCCGGGCTGCCGCCGTTCGCCTCGTAGCCCGCCACCGCGAGCGCGCGGTAGACCGCGAACTCCGCCGCCGGGTCGCCGGACAGGGTCCAGGGCAGGGCGCCGACGTGGCCGTCTATGACCGTCAGCTGGTTCATCGCCTCGGCCCAGCGCTCGCCGCGGACCAGGAAGAAGACCAGAAGGTGGCGGACGTGCGCCTGCATCGGGTCGTCCGGGCGGGCCGAGTGGACCGCGTGCAGGGCGCCGTGGACGGCCTTGGTGACGACCTCGCTCTGGTAGAAACCACTGACCAGGTTGACCTCGGGCAGGTGCTCGAAGACCGCGAAGAGGGGCATCGCCGCGAGCAGGGAGCCCCGCGGGGCGCGGGCGGCCGCCGCCTCCGCGAAGGAGTACGCCAGGGCGCGGGAGCCGTGCCACTTCTCGCACCAGTACTGCAGGGCGGCCAGGTGCGCGCCCATGTGGTCGGGGGCGCGGTCAAGGATCTTCAGCCAGAGCTGTTCGAAGTCCTCGCGCGGGTAGCCGAGGCCGCGGGCCACGGACAGCTCGACGATGTAGGGGATCGGGTCACCGGGGGCGAGCAGCGCCGCCTCCGCGCAGGCCGCCCTCGCCTCCTCCATGATGATCCGGAAGTCGTCCGTGCCAGGCGTCGCCGTACGCCACGCCTGCTGCACCAGGAACTCGGCGTGCACCGCCGCGCCGCCCGCGTCCTTGGGGGCCTCGGCCCGCCACACCCGCAGCCACTGCCCACCCGGCGTCTCCCCGACGCCGCCGGGCCGCTGCCGCAGCTCCAGCGAAGCGGCGCCCGCGAAGGCCTGCACGCGCTGCCAGCGCCGCTCGCCCTCCGCCTCCGTGCCGGCGAGGAGCTGCTGCGCTCCCCGGTAGTCCTGCGTGCGCTGCACCAGGTCCAGGACGTCCAGCAGGTCGTGGTCAGGACCCGGCATGCGGATGTCCAGCTCCTCCTCGCGGGCGAAGCCGTAGTTCGCGGGGTCGGCGGCGTCCGGGTGGCCGGGCGGGACCAGGCCGACCGCGCCGCGCCGGCGCCGCGAGATTTGGAGCAGCACGAAGCCGAGCATGACCAGTGCCATCAGGACCCAGAGAATCTCCATGTCTCAAGCGAACCAGACGCCGCCGACAATTGGCCAACCTGTCCCCCGCCCTGTGGAAAACGCGCGAAGCGTTCCGCACGGCTACCCTCGGTGCCCATGAGCGACAGGCACATCAGTCAGCACTTCGAGACGCTCGCGATTCACGCGGGCAACACCGCCGATCCCCTGACGGGCGCGGTCGTCCCGCCGATCTATCAGGTGTCGACGTACAAGCAGGACGGCGTCGGAGGATTGCGCGGCGGCTACGAGTACAGCCGCAGCGCCAACCCGACCCGTACGGCGCTGGAGGAGAACCTCGCCGCCCTGGAGGGCGGCCGCCGCGGTCTCGCGTTCGCGTCCGGACTGGCGGCCGAGGACTGCCTGTTGCGTACGCTGCTGCGCCCCGGTGATCACGTGGTGATCCCGAACGACGCGTACGGCGGCACCTTCCGCCTCTTCGCCAAGGTCGCCACCCGGTGGGGCGTGGAGTGGTCCGTGGCGGACACCGGCGACCCCGCGGCCGTGCGGGCCGCACTCACCCCGAAGACCAAGGCGGTGTGGGTGGAGACGCCCTCCAACCCGCTGCTGGGGATCACCGACATCGCCGCCGTGGCCCAGGTCGCCCGTGCCGCCGGCGCCCGGCTCGTCGTCGACAACACCTTCGCCACGCCGTACCTCCAGCAGCCGCTGGCGCTGGGCGCGGACGTCGTCGTGCACTCCCTGACCAAGTACATGGGCGGCCACTCCGACGTCGTCGGCGGCGCGCTGATCGTCGACGACCAGGAGCTGGGCGAGGAACTGGCCTTCCACCAGAACGCGATGGGCGCGGTCGCCGGGCCCTTCGACTCCTGGCTGGTGCTGCGCGGCACCAAGACCCTCGCGGTGCGCATGGACCGGCACAGCGAGAACGCGACCAAGGTCGCCGACATGCTCTCCCGGCACGCGCGCGTGACGAGCGTGCTGTACCCGGGGCTGCCGGAGCACCCGGGGCACGAGGTCGCCGCCAAGCAGATGAAGGCGTTCGGCGGCATGGTGTCGTTCCGTGTCGAGGGCGGCGAGCAGGCCGCCGTCGACGTGTGCGACCGCGCGAAGGTCTTCACGCTCGGCGAGTCCCTGGGCGGCGTCGAGTCGCTGATCGAGCACCCGGGCCGGATGACGCACGCCTCCGCGGCGGGCTCGGCCCTGGAGGTGCCGGCGGACCTGGTGCGTCTGTCGGTCGGCATCGAGAACGCCGAGGACCTCCTGGCGGACCTCCAGCAGGCGCTCGGCTAGGACAGGCCCCTGTTGCCGCGCCGGCCGGGAGGTCTCACCAGCCCTCCCAGCCGGTCACGGGCGGGGTCGTCTCCGAGGGCGGCACCACCCACGGCTGCACGGTCAGCGCCCACACCGTGAACGCCACGGCCGCGGCGCCCAGCAGCAGCCACATCAGGCGGCGGGCGGCGGTCCTGCGCCGCAGCATGCGGCCGCCGCGGCGCACGGCCTCCGCGTACAGCTCGGGCGGCACCCGCGGCGAGGGCTGCTCCATGATCCGCCGCGCGGCGGCCTCGCGCTTCGGGCGGTTCACCGCGGCCTCCCGATGCCCCACGCGCGCGTGCCGCTCGCCATGCCGGTCGACGGCCCGGTGGGTGCATCACCGGTCGACGGCCCGGTGGGCGCACCGGTGGCCGTACCGGTGGCCGTGCGCGTACTCGGGTCGCCCGCCGTGCCCGTCACGGCGTCGCCGCCTTGGCCTTCGCCTTTGCCTTCGCCTCCGCCTCCGCCGGCACCCGGCGGGCCGGTGCGGTGGGCGGGCGCAGCAGGGTGGCCGTCGCCCGGTCGCAGATCGTCCGCACCCGCTCCACGGGCAGCCCGAGCAGCGCGGCCGCCTGCTCCTCGGCGACCCCCTCGTACAGCCTGAGCACCAGGATGAGGCGTTCCTGCGGGGCGAGCCCGCCCAAGGGTCCCGCGGGGGGCCGGCGGGCCCGGCCGAGGGCGCCGTACCGGTGCCAGGCCTCACGGGCGAAGCGGGTGGCCAGGTACTGGCGGGCCCGGTCGTACGGGTCCTCCCCGTGCAGCCGGTCCCAGTACGCGTAGGTGTGGGCGAGGCTCAGGGCCAGCAGGCGCCGCGCGCGCGGGTTGGCGTCCGGGGTCTCGGCGGTGAGCAGGGTGGCGGCGTGCAGCAGCCGCCCTGCCGCGCCCGCGACGAACGCCTCGAACTCGCGGGCCCGGCGGGCACCGTGGGACGCATGCCGTGCTCGCACCGCGCCTCCCGCCCAGCCGGCGACCGACCCCTGAGGTCTCATATCAGGCCAGGGGTGGCCCGCCGGTCAAGAGTCCGGCGCGAACCGCTCCGGAAAGCGCGTGAAGGGTCGCTCAGGAGCCCGACGGCGATTCGGCCGGCGCCGCGCCGGAGGGGGCCATACGGGCGGACAGGGCGCCGTTGAAGCGCGCGAGGAGCGCACAGAACTCCTCGCGCTCCTCCGGCGCCCAGTCGTGGGTCAGCTCGGCCATGAGCTGACGCCGGGAGGAACGGACCTCCTCCAGCCGCGACACGCCGCGAGGGGACAGCTGGAGGACCACGGCGCGTCCGTCCTCGGGGTGCGAGGTCCGCTTGACGAGCCCGGTGTCGACGAGCGGGGCCACCTGCCGGGTGACCGTCGAGGAGTCGATTCCCATGCTCGCCGCGAGCGCCTTCACGCCCATCGGGCCCTCTTTGTCGAGGCGGTTGAGCAACAGGTAGGCGGCGCGGTCCATGGAGTTGCGCACCTGCCCGACCCCGCCGAGCCGGGTCTGTTCGGCACGGCGGGCGAAGAGCGCGACCTCGTGCTGGAGCGTCTCGAGAAGACCGGTGTCACCGGCGGTCGTCATGTCCATCGACATTTCAGGTGTTGTGGGCATGGCCGGGGGCTCACTTCGTGGAGGGCTGCTAATTGGGGGACAGGGTACGCGGCCGGGCGGCAAGGCGTACCGGCGCTGGGCAAAGCGGGTCTCGGAGGTTGGTCACAACCGTCCCCGGCGCCCGTGAACTGCGATGCTGGAGGTATGAGCTACAGCACGGCTGCCCTGGTCGGACCGGTCACCCTCGACGACGTGCGCGGAGCCCAGAAGATGCTCTCGGGCGTGGCACGGGTGACCGCGATGGAGGGCAGCAGGCACCTGTCCCAGCTGGTCGGCTCACCCGTGCACCTCAAGTGCGAGAACCTCCAGCGGACGGGCTCGTTCAAGCTGCGCGGCGCCTACGTCCGGATCGCCGGGCTGCTGCCCGAGCAGCGGGCCGCCGGTGTGGTGGCGGCGAGCGCGGGCAACCACGCGCAGGGCGTCGCGCTCGCGTCGTCGCTGCTGGGCGTGCGGTCGACGGTGTTCATGCCCAAGGGGGCCCCGCTGCCGAAGATCAGCGCGACCCGGGACTACGGCGCGGAGGTGCGGCTGCACGGTCAGGTGGTCGACGAGACGCTGACCGCCGCGCAGGAGTACGCGGAGCGGACCGGCGCGGTGTTCATCCACCCCTTCGACCACCCGGACGTCATCGCGGGCCAGGGCACGGTCGGGCTGGAGATCCTCGAGCAGTGCCCCGAGGTGCGGACCGTCGTGGTCGGCATCGGCGGGGGAGGGCTGGTGGCCGGGATCGCGGTCGCCGTCAAGGCGCTGCGGCCGGACGTGCGGATCGTGGGCGTGCAGGCGGAGGGCGCAGCGGCCTACCCGCCCTCGCTGGCCGCGGGTCGTCCGGTGGCCGTCGAGAACCCGGTGACGATGGCCGACGGCATCAAGGTGGGGCGGCCCGGTGACGTGCCGTTCGGGATCGTCGGCGAGCTGGTGGACGAGGTCCGTACGGTCTCCGAGGACGAGTTGTCCACCGCCCTGCTGCTGTGTCTGGAGCGGGCGAAGCTGGTCGTGGAGCCGGCCGGGGCGAGCCCGGTGGCGGCGCTGCTGAGCGAGCCGGGCGCCTTCGAGGGACCGGTGGTGGCGGTGCTGTCCGGCGGCAACGTGGATCCGGTGCTGATGCAGGGCGTGCTGCGGCACGGCATGGCCGCGCAGGGCCGCTACCTGGCGGTCCGGCTGCGGCTGACGGACCGGCCCGGCGCCCTGGCCACGCTTCTCGGGGTGTTGTCAGTGGTCGACGCTAACGTCCTCGATGTGAGCCACGTCCGGACCCATCCGCGGCTCGGGCTCACGGAGGCGGAGGTCGAGCTGCACCTGGAGACGAAGGGCCCGGAGCACTGTGCCGAGGTCGGCCGGGCGCTGCGGGAGGCGGGCTACACCGTCATCGCCTGAGCCCGGCAAGCCCCTGAACAGGGGCCGGGAACCGCTTCGTCACTCGTTCGAGAAAGTGCATTGTGAGACGCGATACATCGCGTTATGGTGTGTCGTAAATCGCTCGCTGAGCGCGGCGAAACGTACAAACCTAGGCTTTCAGAAGATTCCCCGACGACGTGGAGACTCATATGCCAGGCGCCATCTATGCCGAAGGTCTGGTGAAGACCTTCGGTGACGTAAGGGCTCTGGACGGCGTCGACCTCGATGTCCCCGAGGGCACGGTCCTGGGCCTGCTCGGGCCGAACGGCGCGGGCAAGACCACCGCCGTCCGCTGCCTCACGACCCTGCTGCGCCCCGACAGCGGCAAGGCGGTCGTGGCGGGCATCGACGTCCTCAGGCAGCCCAACGAGGTGCGGCGCTCCATCGGCCTGTCCGGCCAGTTCGCCGCGGTCGACGAATACCTGACCGGCCGGGAGAACCTGCAAATGGTCGGCCAGCTCTACCAGATGAAGGCCAAGGCCGCCAAGGCCCGCGCCGGTGAGCTGCTCGAACAGTTCCACCTCTCGGACGCCGCCGACCGGCCCACCAAGACGTACTCGGGAGGCATGCGCCGCCGGCTCGACCTGGCGGCGGCCCTGGTCGTCTCCCCGCCCGTCATGTTCATGGACGAACCGACGACGGGTCTCGACCCACGCAACCGGCAGGAGCTGTGGGAGGTCATCAAGCAGCTGGTCGCCGGCGGCACGACCCTGCTGCTGACCACGCAGTACCTGGAGGAGGCCGACCACCTCGCGCACGACATCGCGGTCGTCGACCACGGCCGCGTCATCGCCCGCGGCACCTCCGACCAGCTCAAGGCCCGCACCGGAGGAGAGCGCGTCGAGGTCGTGGTCCACGAGCGCGACCACATAGAGACGGCCGCCGAGGTGCTCGCCGGATTCGGCAAGGGCTCGACCAGCGTCGAGGAGCACACCCGCAAGCTGACCGTCCCCGTCACCGGCGGCGCGAAGCTCCTCGCCGAGGTCATCCGCGAACTCGACGTCCGCGGCATCGAGATCGACGACATCGGTCTGCGCCGCCCCACCCTCGACGACGTCTTCCTCTCCCTCACCGGCCACGTGGCCGAGGCCGAGGAAGAGGCGAGCGACCCGGCGGACGACGCCGACCACGACCAGGAGAAGGAGGCCGCCAAGTGAGCGCCGCCACCGACGCGGCGCCGGCCAAGGCGCCCATCAACCCCCTCGGCCAGTCCGTCCGGGACTCGCTGGTCATCGCCCGAAGAAACCTGATCCGGATGACCAGGATTCCGGAGATGGTCCTGTTCGGGGTCATCCAGCCGGTGATGTTCGTCGTCCTCTTCACCTACGTCTTCGGCGGCTCGATGAAGATCGGGAACACCACCGACCCGGGTGTCTACAAGGACTTCCTGATGGCGGGCATCTTCGCGCAGACCGTCACGTTCGCCACCGCGGGATCGGCGGCCGGTATCGCCGACGACATGCAGAAGGGGCTCGTCGACCGCTTCCGCTCCCTGCCGATGGCCCGCGGCGCGGTACTGACCGGCCGCACCGTCGCCGATCTCGTGCAGACGGCCATCACGCTGCTCGTCCTCGCGATCGTCGCGCTGATCGTGGGCTGGCGCACCGGCTCGGCCGACCCGACCAACGCCGGCAGAATCCTGGCCGGCTTCGCGCTGCTGCTGCTCCTGGGATACGCCTTCACCTGGATCGGGGCGCTGATCGGCCTGTCCGTGCGCACGCCGGAGGCGGCGACCTCGGGAGGGATCATCTGGCTGTTCCCGGTGACGTTCATCTCGAACGCCTTCGTGGACTCCAGCCAGATGACGCCCTGGCTGCGGCACATCGCCGAGTGGAACCCGTTCAGCGCCACGGTGCAGGCCTGCCGCGAGCTGTTCGGCAACCCGGGCGTCGTGCAGTCGGACGCCTGGCCCATGCAGCATCCCGTCTGGGCCTCGGTGATCTGGTCCGTCCTGATCATCGCGGTCTTCCGGACGCTGGCGGTGCGCAAGTACCGCTCGGCCGCCACCTGACGACGACGCGACGGTCCGACAGCGACGAGCCCCCGGCGTCACGGGGACACCGGGGGCTCGACTGGCGAGGGGGGAGGCGGGCCGGTCAGCCGTTGTACGGCTCGGCCTTGAGGATCCTCACCGAGGCAGGCTTGCCGTTGGGCAGCTCGTACTGCGCGTCATCGCCGACCTTGTGGCCGAGGACGCCGGAGCCCAGCGGGGACTGCGGAGAGTAGGTCTCGATGTCCGAGCTCGCGTACTCGCGGGAGGCGAGCAGGAAGGTCAGCGTGTCGTCCTCGTCGCCGTCGAAGGCGATCGTGACGACCATGCCGGGGGCCACCGCGCCGTTCGCGGCCGGGGCCTCACCCACCTTGGCGTTCTCGAGCAGCTGGGTCAGCTGGCGCACGCGGAGCTCCTGCTTGCCCTGCTCCTCCTTCGCCGCGTGGTACCCGCCGTTCTCACGCAGGTCCCCCTCCTCGCGAGCCGCGGCGATCTTGGCAGAGATCTCGGTGCGCGCAGGACCAGTAAGGTATTCAAGCTCCTCCTTGAGCTTGTTGTACGCCTCCTGGGTCAGCCAGGTGACGTTCTCGCTGGTCTGGGTCACGGGTGCTCCTCGTTGGTACTGGGAATACAAATCAACGCCCTACCCAGAAGGATGTTCCTCCACGGAAGGGCGAAACCACGAGCCTAACAATTCAGTGGCCAAAGGGGGAGGACATAAGCCACCAGATTCATGTCACCGCAGGTCAGGCACCGTGGATTGGCGCCGGCAGGTCCCGCTGGGTCACTCCGGATGACAGCCGAGCAGCTCGGCACTCGTGCCGGCGGCCTTGGTCCGCAGGGTGACGACCTTGTCGATGCGGGTGTCGTCCCCGTCGAAGCGGAAGTCGGCCCGGCCCACCTCGTCGCCGCTCTCCGCCTGGGAGCGCACCGTGCAGTAGCCGGTGACGCCGGCGTCCTTGCGGACCTCCAGGTGCACCTGCACCGAGTTCTCGGCGAGCTCGAACCCGATCAGCTCGCCACTGATCTTGTTCTGACCGACGTAGTGGTAGCCGAACCAGCCGATCAGCGCGAGCAGGAGCGCGCCGAGCACGGCGCCGACGACCTTGAGCGTGCGGTCGGCACGTTCGTCCGAGGAGCGGCCGTAGCGGCCCTCGGGCGTCCGCGTGCTCGCCGTACTCATGATCGTCCTCTCGGCAGGAGCCGGTCTTCCCGGGCCCCGGAATTATTCCGAGCCCGATTCGGTCACTATAGAAGCCTCCCTGCCGCCACCCGACCGCCGCCCCTCAACGACGCCCCTGCGGGGCGGCCCCATTAAATTGCGCCGATACACACGGGCGCCTACTGACCGAGGATTGAGTCTTGACTGACCAGCTGCGACTGATGGCCGTCCACGCCCACCCCGACGACGAGTCGAGCAAGGGCGCGGCCACCATGGCGAAGTACGTGTCCGAGGGGGTGGACGTGCTGGTGGTGACCTGCACGGGCGGGGAACGCGGCTCCATCCTCAACCCGAAGCTCCAGGGCGACGCCTACATCGAGGAGAACATCCACGACGTACGCAAGAAGGAGATGGACGAGGCCCGGGAGATCCTGGGCGTCAAGCAGGAGTGGCTCGGCTTCGTCGACTCCGGCCTGCCCGAGGGCGACCCGCTGCCGCCGCTGCCGGAGGGCTGCTTCGCCCTGGAGGACGTCGACAAGGCGGCCGGTGAGCTGGTGCGGAAGATCCGCTCCTTCCGGCCCCAGGTGGTCACCACCTACGACGAGAACGGCGGCTACCCGCACCCCGACCACATCATGACCCACAAGATCACGATGGTGGCCTTCGAGGGCGCGGCCGACACCGAGAAGTACCCGGAGAGCGAGTACGGACCGGCGTACCAGCCGATGAAGGTGTACTACAACCAGGGCTTCAACCGTCCCCGCACCGAGGCGCTGCACACCGCGCTGCTGGAGCGCGGCCTGGAGTCGCCCTACGGGGACTGGCTCAAGCGCTGGGCGGAGTTCGAGCGCAAGGAGCGCACCCTCACCACGCACGTGCCCTGCGCGGACTTCTTCGAGATCCGCGACAAGGCGTTGATCGCGCACGCCACGCAGATCGACCCCGACGGGGGCTGGTTCCGGGTGCCGATGGAGATCCAGAAGGAGGTCTGGCCCACCGAGGAGTACGAGCTCGCGAAGTCCCTCGTGGAAACCTCCCTCCCCGAGGACGACCTCTTCGCGGGCATCCGGGACAATGCCTGACATGAGTGCAAGCGCAAGCCTGGCAATGACGCACCTCGTCACCCTCGCCGAACTCGACGAGGACAAGGTCACCCCCGGTGTCCTCGGGTTCATCGTCTTCGCGGTGATGGCCCTGGCGGTCTGGGGCCTGATGAAGTCCATGAACCGGCACATGGGCAAGGTCGACTTCAAGGAGACGGGGGACGCCGAGACCCCCGCCGGTGGTGAGGCGAAGCCCCAGCGGGGTTAAAGGGACCCGTCCTGGCCGGCGCTACGCCGTCACCGCCACCCCCATGACCTCCCGGGCCTGACGGTTCGGGACCATGCCCAGGCGCCAGGCCTGCCAGCCGGACTCGAGCTGGACGCCGCGTTCCAGCAGCAGCTGGAAGGCGTCCACGTAGTCGTCCAGCTTGGCGTCCCGCGCGGGGTGGCGGGCCCGGGACAGCTGGGCCAGCTCCTCCTGCGCCACCGCCGTGCCGACCTCCACGCCGCCCGGAGCCGCGTACGGCAGCAGGGTGCAGCGCAGGAAGCGGGCCCAGTCCTCGCCCCGCCGGTCGCCGTACGACGCGAACAGGGCCGTCGCCTCGTCGCACAGGGCCAGCGCCTGGGGCGTACGGGCGTTGCCCGCGTCCACCACCGCCAGCTCCAGGCAGGTCCACGCCTCCCCGTGGCCGACGCCGATGCGCTGGAAGTCGGCCCGGGCGTCCACCAGGAGCTGCCGGGCGAAGCCGGAGTTGCGCAGCGAGCCCGTCTGCGCGGCGCGCTGGTCACGGGTCACCCGCGCCGAGTGGTGCCGGGCACAGGCCAGGCCGTACACGTCGCGCATCCGGGAGAACATCGTGCGGGAGCGTTCCAGCTCGCGGACCGACTGGTCCAGGTCACCGGTCTCCTCCAGGGCCTGGCCCAGGTAGTAGACCGTCCAGGCCTCGCCGCGCGCGTCCTCGTTCTCCCGGTGCCGGGCGCCCGCCCGCCGCAGTTCCGCCACCGCCTCGGAGGCGTCGCCGTCCACCAGGCGGGCCCGCGCCAGCTGGGTCAGCGCCCAGGCCTCGCCGCGGGTGTCCTGGGTGCGGCCGTACAGCTCCAGGGCCGCCCGCAGATCCGCCTCGGCGAGCGGTACGTCGCCCATGCGCAGGTGCAGCTGACCGAGTTGGAAGTGGGCCCAGGCCTGGCCGTGCACCGACTCGCCCGCGCGGTGCAGCACCAGTGACTCGTTGAGCAGGTCCAGGGCCTCCGCCAGCCGGGCCCGGTCGCGCTGCACCGCCGCCAGCGCGTGCAGCGTCCACGCCCGGTCCGTGTCCAGCTCGGGCGAGGCCTGGAGGTCCAGCGCCTCCCGGAGCTTGGCCGCCGCCTCGGTCAGGTTCCCCTGGTGATGCAGCGTGATCCCCAGCGAGCACAGGGCACGCGCCGCTCCCGCGTCGTGGTGGGCCTCCCGGTACAGGTCGACCACGGAGGTCAGCGTGGAGCGCGCCTTGTCCAGCTCGCCGAGCTGCCGGGCCGCGATACCGGTGCGCCACTGCACCGAGCGCACCAGCAGCCCCTGGTCCACGGACTGCGCCAGCTCGTTGATCTCCCCCAGCCGGTACAGGTCGCCGCGCAGCAGGCAGTAGTCGCACAGCGCGCCCAGCAGGTTCAGCACCGCGCCCTGGTCGACGCCCTCCGCGTGTCTGAGCGTCGCCGTGATGAAGCTCGACTCGTCGTCCAGCCAGCGCAGCGCCTCGTCCAGGGACGTGAAGCCGTACTGTCCGAACTGGTTCGAGCGGGTCGACATGTTGCCGTCGACCAGGCGCAGCACGGAGTCGGCCAACTCGGCGTAGTTCGCGATGAGCCGTTCCTGCGCGGCCGTGCGCTCGCCGGGCTCCTCCTCGTCGGCGAGCCGGGCGCGGGCGAAGGCGCGCACCACGTCGTGCAGGCGGTAGCGGCTGCCCCGGACGTGGTCGATCAGACCCGCCCGCGACAGGGCCGTCAGCTGCCGGGTCGCCTCCGTCTCGTCCGTGGCCAGCAGCGCGGCGGCGGCAGCGGCACCCAGCGAGGTGCGGCCCGCCAGCGCCAGCCGGCGCAGCAGCCGCCGGGCCGGCTCCGGCTGGTCGGTGTAGCGCAGCCACAGCGCCCGCTCGACCGGTTCCACCGGCCCGTAGGCGCCCAGGTCGGTCGCCAGAGCCCGCGGCGAGCGCGCGCCCAGCGACGATCCGGCGACCCGCAGCGCCAGCGGCAGCCCGCCGCACAACTGCCGGATCAGGTCGCTCGAATCGGCGTCGTACGGACCCGACGCGTCCTCGGCTGCGGCGCTCAGCAGCTCCTCCGCGCCCGCCGCGTCCAGCGCCTCGACGGGCAGGTCGTACACCCGCGCCGGCAGGTCGGCCGGCAGCTCCAGCGCATGGCGCGCGGTGACCAGCACCAGGCTGTCCGACCGCTCCGGGATCAGCGTGCGCACCTGCTCCGGGTCCGAGGCGTCGTCGAGGACGACGGTGACCGGCACGCCCGTCAGATGCTGGTGGTACAGCTCGCTGAGCCGCTTGACCTGCTGGTCCGCGGAGGACCGCTCCCGGAACAGCAGTTGCTCGCGCGGCGCCCCGAGCCGGTTCAGCAGATGCAGCAGCGCGTCCCGGGTGCTCAGCGGCGACTCGCCGCCCACCCCGGAGCCGACCGCCCCGGAGCCGTCCAGTCCGGAGCCGTCCAGTCCGGAACCGCCCGCCGCCGAACCGTCCCCGCGCAGGTCGACCAGGCACGCCCCGCGGAAGTAGTCCCGCAGCTCGTGGACGGCCCGCACCGCCAGCGTCGTCCGGCCGCTGCCGGGCGCCCCGTGCAGCACCACCACCGTCGGCTTCGTCTCCGTGCTCGCGCGGGCCGCCTGCACCCACTGCCGCAGCCGCGCCATCTCCTGCCGCCGGCCCGCGAACGAGCCCCCCGGCTCCGGCAGTTGTCCGAACGACTGCTCCAGCACGCTGCGCCCCCGGGCGGCCGCGCTCTTGTCGACACCCCGCAGCTTCGGCCCGGTCTTGGCGGGTCCCGTGGACGCGGCGAGCATCCGCTGCTGGTCCAGGAACGGCCGGATGCCGCGCACCTCCAGCGCGGTGAGCCACTGGAGCCGCAACTGCTCGGGCCCCCCGGGCTGGCTGACGGCACCGGCCCGGTGGTGGGCGGCCGGCACATGGGCCCCGACCACCTTCACCACGGTCGCCGCGGCCCCGACGACCCCGACCGCCACGCCCGCGCCCACCGCCGTGCCCGTGCCGGTGCCGAGCGCCACGTCGGCCACCACCGCGGCGACCGCCGCCACGGCGGCCACCAGCAGGGGAGTGCCGGCGCCCTCCCGGGCGTAGCGCTGCCGGAAGGTGAGCTGTCCGGCGGCCGCCTCGTCGAGGGCGTGGGTGTAGGCCTCGTACTCCTCGTCCGCCGTCCCCGCCATGGCGTCCAGGGCCGTGCGGGCCCTGGAGAGCAGTACGTTCCCGTCCGTGCGTCCGCCCGTGCGCCGTACCTCCTCCTCCACGGCCCGCCTCAGCAGCCCCTCGGCCTCCGCCCGATGACTGTCCCGCATGTCGCGCCCCCTCCGGCGGCATCGGTGTCTCTTCCCGGGTGGCCCCGGGCATCCCGGTGGCCCCAGGCGTCCCAGGGGCCCTCCCGGCCCATCCCCGGGTCCTTCCCCGGTTATGCGCGGGTCAAGTGTCCTGCGACGAGGAGACCCTGGGGAGAGTCGGCGCGGGGTACGGCGGTGTGCTGTCCGGCGAGGCGCGGGTACTGGGGCAGGATGGACACCATGCCGAACCGACTGGCGCACGAGACGTCCCCCTATCTCCTTCAGCACGCCGACAACCCCGTCGACTGGTGGCCCTGGTCGGACGAGGCGTTCGAGGAGGCGCGGCGGCGGGACGTGCCGGTGCTGCTCAGCGTCGGCTACTCGAGCTGCCACTGGTGCCATGTGATGGCGCACGAGTCGTTCGAGGACGGGCCCACCGCCGAGTTCCTCAACTCGCACTTCGTGAGCGTCAAGGTCGACCGCGAGGAGCGCCCCGACGTCGACGCCGTCTACATGGAGGCCGTGCAGGCGGCGACCGGGCAGGGTGGCTGGCCCATGACCGTCTTCCTCACGCCGGACGCGGAGCCCTTCTACTTCGGCACGTACTACCCGCCCGAGCCACGGCACGGCATGCCGTCCTTCCGCCAGGTGCTCCAGGGCGTCCAACAGGCCTGGGGGGAGCGGCGCGAGGAGGTCACCGAGGTCGCCGGGAAGATCGTCCGGGACCTCGCCGGGCGGGAGATCTCCTACGGCGACGCGCAGCCGCCCGGCGAGGAGCAGCTCGGGCAGGCGCTGCTCGGGCTCACCCGGGAGTACGACGAGCAGCGCGGCGGGTTCGGCGGGGCGCCGAAGTTCCCGCCGTCCATGGCCGTCGAGTTCCTGCTGCGCCACCACGCCCGCACCGGCGCCGAGGGTGCCCTCCAGATGGCCCGCGACACCTGCGAGCGGATGGCCCGCGGCGGCATCTACGACCAGCTGGGCGGCGGCTTCGCCCGCTACTCCGTGGACCGCGAGTGGGTCGTGCCGCACTTCGAGAAGATGCTGTACGACAACGCGCTGCTGTGCCGGGTCTACGCCCATCTCTGGCGCGCCACCGGCTCGGATCTCGCCCGCCGGGTCGCGCTGGAGACCGCCGACTTCATGGTGCGGGAACTGCGCACCGCCGAGGGCGGGTTCGCCTCAGCGCTGGACGCGGACAGCGACGACGGCATGGGCAAGCACGTCGAGGGCGCGTACTACGTGTGGACGCCCGCCCAGCTCACCGAGGTGCTCGGCGCCGACGACGCGGCCCTGGCCGCGCAGTACTTCGGCGTGACCGAGGAGGGCACCTTCGAGCAGGGCGCCTCCGTCCTGCAACTGCCGCAGCAGGAGGGCGTGTTCGACGCGGAGCGGATCGCCTCGGTCAGGCGGCGGCTGCTGGCCGCGCGGGACGGGCGTCCCGCCCCGGGTCGGGACGACAAGGTGGTCGCCGCCTGGAACGGGCTCGCGATCGCCGCGCTCGCCGAGACCGGCGCCTACTTCGAGCGCCCCGACCTGGTCGAGGCCGCCGTCGCCGCCGCCGACCTGCTGGTGCGGCTGCACCTGGACGAGCACGCCCGGCTCACCCGCACCAGTAAGGACGGCCGGGCCGGTGGCAACGCCGGGGTACTGGAGGACTACGCCGACGTCGCGGAGGGCTTCCTCGCGCTGGCGTCGGTCACCGGGGAGGGCGTCTGGCTGGACTTCGCCGGCTTCCTGCTCGACCACGTCCTGATCCGCTTCACCGACGGCTCCGGCTCGCTCTACGACACCGCGGCCGACGCCGAGCAGCTGATCCGCCGCCCGCAGGACCCCACCGACAACGCCACCCCGTCCGGCTGGAGCGCCGCCGCGGGTGCCCTGCTCTCGTACGCCGCCCACACCGGTTCCGAGGCGCACCGCACCGCCGCCGAGCAGGCCCTCGGCGTGGTGAAGGCGCTCGGCCCGCGGGTCCCGCGCTTCATCGGCTGGGGTCTCGCGGCCGCCGAGGCGCTGCTCGACGGTCCCCGCGAGGTCGCCGTCGTCGCGGCGGAGCCGGCCGACGGCGTGGCGCAGGGGCTGCACCGTACGGCGCTGCTGGGGACGGCGCCCGGGGCGGTCGTCGCCTTCGGGGCCGAGGGGAGCGACGAGTTCCCGCTGCTCGCCGACCGGCCCCTGGTGGGCGGGGCGCCGGCCGCGTACGTCTGCCGGAACTTCACCTGCGACGCGCCGACGACCGACCCCGAGCGGCTGCGTGCCGCACTGGGTGCGGCCCCGACCGGCTGAAACGACGTAGGGCGTACGGCGACGTAGGGCGTACTGCGGCCGAGGGCGTACGGCGGCTCAGTGCGTACCGTGAATACGGTCCCTACCGGCCGTCCTGGGTGCCCCGGCGCACCGCCGCCTCCACGATGGCCTCCAACTGCTCGTGGTGCGCGCCCTTCCAGTACGCGCGTCCGCAGGCGCCGCACTTCGCGAACACGTCGTACGAGCGCTCGGTGCCGCCCTTGAGCTGGTCCGCCACCTCTTCCTTGGTGGCGGACTCCAGCAGTCCGTTGCAGGCGGTGCACCGCGTCCACGGGCTCAGTCCCGGCCGGAACCGGTCCAGGACCTCCTGGAGCTGCTCCTCGGGGCGGGTGCTGTAGACGTAGGCGCCGGCCCACAGCTCGCGGCGGCGCAGCAGACCGCGGTCGCGGCTGAGCATGACCCGTTTCTCGGCCGCCGACAGCGCGGCGAGCGCCGGGTCGCCGAGGTCCGTCGACTCGTACGCCGCGTCCACGCCGAGCAGCCGCAGCCGGCGGGCGAGGGTGCCGAGGTGCACGTCGAGCAGGAAGCGCAGCGGAGCGCCCGGGACCCGCTGGGGGTGCTCGACGGGCCGTACGCTCACCGACTCGCCGCCCGCCGGGATGTGTCCGGGCGGGACCTCGCGGCCGTCGACGAGCAGCGTGCCGACCTCGGTCAGCGGGACGCCGAGGGACTCGACGAGGTGGCCGAGGGTGGAGACGCCGTCGGTGGCCGCGCGGGCGGCGCCGGTGGGGCGGGCGCGTGGGACGAACAGGTGCAGCTCGGCGGCGAACTCGACGTGGATCTCGGGACCGTTCACCCGGTCAGGATGCCACGGAGGGCGCGGCGTGGCCCCGGCCTTTTCCGAGGGCGGGCAGCCCGTGCTCCAGGGCGTCGAGGGCGCGGTCGACCAGCTCGGCGAGGCTCTCCTCGTGATCGTGCTCGGCCCAGTACCGCGAGACCTCCATCAGGCCGCCGACCAGGGACATCGAGACGATCCGGACCTCCAGCCCGTCCGGGTCGAGGCCGGTGCGGTCGGCGATGGCGCGGGCGAGCACCCGGCCGGTGGCCGACATGTTCTCCAGCATGCGCGAGCGCACGGCGGGCACCTCGGCCAGCAGCCGCGTGCGCAGCCGGGTCAGCTCGGACTCCTCGCCCGCGCCGAGGTCGAGGGCCTTGCGCAGGACGTGCCGCAGGGAGACCGGCCACGGCTCGCCCGCCGGCCGGGCGGCGAGTTCCGCCGCCATGACCGGGTCGTAGGCGTCCGTGAGGACGATGTCCTCCTTGGCCGGGAAGTAGCGCAGGACGGTCGACGGCGACACCTCGGCGCGGCCGGCGATCTGCTCGACCGTCGTGGCCTCGTACCCCTGCTCCCGGATCAGCGCGTAGGTCGCGGTGCGGATCGCCTCACGGGTCCTGGTCTTCTTGCGCTCCCGCAGCCCCGGCCGCGGGACGCCGGCGGGGGAGAGGGGGGAGAGAGGGGAACGCGCGGCCGTCATGGGGATCATTGTCGGCCATGCCCGGGTGGCCGGGCACCGGTCAGTACGCGACCAGCGAGATCCCCACGTAGTGCGCGATGAAGGCGGCCAGCGTGAAGGAGTGGAAGACCTCGTGGAAGCCGAACCAGCGCGGTGAGGGGTTGGGACGCTTGAGGCCGTAGATCACGCCGCCCGCGCTGTAGAGCAGCCCGCCGACGATCACCAGGACGAGGACGGCGATGCCGCCGGCCCGCATGAACTCGGGGAGGTAGAAGACGGCCGCCCAGCCCATGGCGAGGTAGCAGGGGGTGTAGAGCCAGCGTGGGGCGCCGACCCAGAAGACGCGGAACAGTATCCCCGCCGCCGCGGCCGCCCAGATGCCCCACAGCAGCCACTCGCCCTGGGCGCCGGGCAGCAGCAGCATCGTGAGCGGGGTGTAGGTGCCCGCGATGATCAGGAAGATGTTCGCGTGGTCGAGGCGGCGCAGTACGCCGTCCATGCGCGGGCTCCAGTTGCCCCGGTGGTAGAGCGCGCTGACGCCGAACAGCAGGCAGGCCGTCAGGACGTAGATCCCGCAGGCGACGCGGGCTTCGGGCGACTCGGCGAGAGCGGTGAGCACCAGGCCGGCGACGAGCACGGCCGGGAACATGCCGAGGTGCAGCCAGCCGCGCAGCTTCGGCTTGGCCGGATACGGAAGGGAGAGCGCCTGAGGGCCGCCGCGGCCGGCGGCCGCCGAGTCCTTGGGCGCGTCGGGGACGGACGCAGTCATGGTCGCATCGTACCTACGGTTCCGTAAGTTACGTATCAGTACGGACGTATGACGAACGGCGAGTGGCCATCGTCTCACGGGGTACTCGGCGCCGCATCCCCTACCTGCCCCCGGCGCGGGTACGTGGCGATCCTCACGCCGCTCAGGTGTGACGCCCTCTGGACAGATGGGCGCTCGCGTCGGATGATCAAATGAGTGCGGTCGACACCGGATGAGCGCCCGCGAGGTCATCGTCACGCATCCGGGTCGCAGCCCCCACGGGGCCTCCCAAACAAAAAACCCCTCATTTAGGAGCAATCGTGGCGCGCGACATCGCTGCTCCCCCCGTCCCCACCAACCATCAGGAACTGGTCTCGTGGGTGAACGAGATCGCCGAACTGACCCAGCCGGACGCAGTGGTCTGGTGTGACGGATCCGAGGCCGAGTACGAGCGCCTGTGCGGGGAGCTCGTGGCCAAGGGCACCTTCAGGAAGCTCGACCCGATCAAGCGCCCCAACTCCTACTACGCGGCCTCCGACCCCTCCGACGTCGCCCGCGTCGAGGACCGGACCTTCATCTGCTCCGCCGAGGAGCAGGACGCCGGTCCGACCAACCACTGGAAGGACCCCGCCGAGATGCGGGAGATCTTCAAGGGCACGGGCGGCGAGGGCGGCCTCTTCCGCGGCTCCATGCGCGGCCGGACCATGTACGTCGTGCCCTTCTGCATGGGCCCCCTCGGCTCCCCGCTCTCCGCGCTGGGCGTCGAGATCACCGACTCCGCGTACGTCGCCGCCTCCATGCGCACCATGACCCGCATGGGACAGCCGGTCCTGGACGAGCTGGGAGACGACGGCTTCTTCGTCAAGGCCGTGCACTCCGTCGGCGCCCCGCTCGCCGAGGGCGAGGCGGACGTCCCGTGGCCCTGCAACAGCACCAAGTACATCTCGCACTTCCCCGAGGACCGCGAGATCTGGTCCTACGGCTCGGGCTACGGCGGCAACGCCCTGCTCGGCAAGAAGTGCTACGCGCTGCGCATCGCCTCCGTCATGGCCCGCGACGAGGGCTGGCTCGCCGAGCACATGCTGGTGCTCAAGCTGACCCCGCCGCGGGGAGAGGCCAAGTACGTGGCCGCCGCCTTCCCGTCGGCCTGCGGCAAGACCAACCTCGCCATGCTGGAGCCCACGATCTCCGGCTGGACCGTCGAGACGATCGGCGACGACATCGCCTGGATGCGCTTCGGCGAGGACGGCCGTCTGTACGCCATCAACCCCGAGGCCGGCTTCTTCGGCGTCGCGCCCGGCACCGGTGAGCACACCAACGCCAACGCGATGAAGACCCTGTGGGGCAACTCCGTCTTCACCAACGTCGCCCTCACCGACGACGGCGACGTGTGGTGGGAGGGCATGACCGAGGAGACCCCGGCCCACCTCACCGACTGGAAGGGCAACGACTGGACGCCCGAGTCCGGTACGCCGGCCGCGCACCCCAACGCCCGCTTCACCACGCCCGCCGCGCAGTGCCCGATCATCGCGCCGGAGTGGGAGGACCCCAGGGGCGTGCCGATCTCGGCGATCCTCTTCGGCGGGCGCCGCGCCACCGCCGTACCGCTGGTCACCGAGTCCTTCGACTGGAACCACGGCGTCTTCCTCGGCGCCAACGTGGCCTCCGAGAAGACCGCCGCCGCCGAGGGCAAGGTCGGCGAGCTGCGCCGCGACCCGTTCGCCATGCTGCCGTTCTGCGGCTACAACATGGGCGACTACATGGGTCACTGGATCGACGTGGCCAAGGACAAGGACCAGTCCAAGCTGCCCAAGATCTACTACGTCAACTGGTTCCGCAAGGACGACGACGGCAAGTTCGTCTGGCCCGGCTTCGGCGAGAACGGCCGCGTCCTGAAGTGGATCGTGGAGCGCCTGGAGGGCCGCGCGGAGGGCGTCGAGACGCCGATCGGCGTGCTGCCGGCCAAGGGCTCCCTCGACACCGACGGCCTCGACCTCGCCGACGCCGACCTGGACTTCCTGCTCAGCGTCGACAAGGAGGTGTGGCGCGAGGAGGCGGCGCTCGTCCCCGAGCACCTGAACACCTTCGGCGACCACACGCCCACCGAGCTGTGGGACCAGTACCGGGCCCTGGTGCAGCGCCTGGGCTGAACGCACCGTCACCACCATGCTCCGCGGCCGGTCCGGCTAGCCCTGACCCGCGAAGTCGTCACGAAGGCCGGCCGCGAGGGGGTCTCCCCGCACTCCAGTAGCTCGTAACAACCCGGAGCGCGGAGAGATCCCGCTCGGGCCGGGTCCCCGCACAACGGCGTGCGACGGACCCGGCCCTTCGGCAACCCCGGTCAGCTTTCCGAGCGGTCCCGCAGATACCGCGTGTGGGACTCCTGGCGCCGGACCTCGGCGTCCCGCAGCCGGTCCGTCAGCCGCTCGGCCTCCTCGTGCAGCAGCGCCAACTGCCGCTCCAGATGCCGCTCGGGTGGCTCCTGCCCCGGTGTGATCCGCGTCCACCACCGGGTCCGCACATACGCGTCGACGGCCTCCGGCACGTCCTGCCGCACCGCACGCGACACCGTGTGCAGTCCCTCCGGGTCGGCCGCCAGCACCTCGGCGACCCAGCCGGGCTCCAGCAGCGCGGCCAGCAGTCCGCTCAGCCCCGCCAGCCGCTCCTCGGCGGGGGGCGGAAGCTCCACGTCCGTCAGATAGCCGCGCAGCCGGCCGAAGTCGCCGCGCACCTCCTCCAACTGGGCCGACGGGTCCGGGAAGTCGGGCGGTGCGGGCCGCTCCGGCGGGGCGAGCAGCGCGCCCGCGCCGTACAGACCCGCGACGACCACCGGCCAGTAGGATCCCGCCGCGCCCGTGAAGGTCAGCACCAGTCCGGCCAGCCCGCAGGCGCCACCGGTCAGGTTCTTGCGCGACTCCAGATACGCCCAGGCCCGTCCGCCGCCCGCGCGTCCGCTCCTACTGGTAGCCACGGATCTCCTCGAAGGCGCCGTCCAGCGACCCCTCGCGCGCGTCGAAGAGCCGCCCGCCGGTGAGTTCGGCGATGTGCGTCAGCTCCTTGCGGTCGGAGTCGCCGAAGAGGACGGGGAACACCGGGATCTCCTGCCGCTCCCGGCTCAGCGAGGCGTAGAAGCGGTCGAAGCCGGCCGCGTCGGTGCCGGCGGTGTTCTCGCCGTCCGTCATCAGCACGATCGACGTGAACGCGTCCCGCCCGCCGCCGAGATGGCCGTACGCCTTCTCCAGCGAGGTGTAGACCGCGGTGTCGCCCTCGGCGGTCAGGCGCTCGGTGTCCCGGCGGATGCCGTCGAGACCGGCGCGCGGATCGGCGGGATCCACCACGTGCGTCGCCACCCGCTTCACTTCCGATCCGAACGGCATCAGCGTCACCTCCTCCCGGTCGCGGAAGTCGCCGGTGAGGGCGGTGAGCGCCGTCTTCAGTCGCGTCAGCCGCTCGCCCGCCATCGAGCCGGAGGTGTCGAGGACGTACACCGTCCGGGAGGGGCGGCGCAGCTCGTTCTCGTACGCGTCGAGCAGACCGTCGGCGACGGAACGGGAGCCCGGGGAGGGCAGTTCGCGGCGGCGGCTCGTGTCCAGCCCTTCCGCGGGCGGTACGGAGGTGAGGACCGGGCGGCGGTGCGTGGTGCGGGTGATCTCCTGCTGCATCTCCGGCGTGCGCAGCGCCTCGGCGAGGCGGCGGACGTCCTGACGGGTCGCGCCGCCGGACGACGCGAGCGTGGAGAGCGGGTAGTCGGCGGTCAGCACGCCGTCGGTGGGGCGGATCACGGTGAGGCCCGGGATGCCCAGCAGGACGGACTCGTAGTTGAGCAGCGCGTCGACGTTCCCGCGCCGCTCGTACGCCGCGGCCAGCCAGCCCGACGAACCCGAGGTCAGCTTCTGCCCGGTGAAGAACTCCCGCAGTCTGGGCGTCGCCTTCGCCACGTCCGCGTCGGTGAGCGCGGACTGGGCGCCGGAGAGCGCGGCGGCGACCGAGACGAGGGTGGCGAAGCCGGAGTTGGAGCGCGCCGGGTCGGTCATGCCGTAGGTGAGCCTCCCGTCGGCGACGGCCTGCTCGACCTGGGACCAGGTGACCTTTCCGGCCTGCCATTCCAGCTTCCGGGCGGTGGCGTCCTTGACGCCGACGGCGACCGGGCTGGCCATCACCGGCGTCTCGGAGACGATGTGCTTCGCCGCCTCGGGGCGCAGCCGCAGCGAGTCGTTGGAGGACAGCCACACGGCGTCGTACTTCCCCTCCGTCCCGCCCTTGGCCAGCAGGTCCACGGCGTCGAGGGTGCCGATGGGGGTGAGCCGGACGGTCAGGCCGGTGTCCTCGCGGACCCGGTCCAGAACCGGTTTCATGTCGCTCAGCTCGCTGGAGGCGAGGACGCGCAGGGTGCCGGGCTCGGCGCTGCCGGGTACGCCGGGGGTCGGCGCTCCGTCCGTCCGACCGTCCCCGCCGTCCTGCCCGGTGCAGGAGGTGAGGAGGGCGAGCGCGGCGAGGCAGCCGGCGAGGGCGCGTCTCGTGCGGGGTCCGCGTCTCATGCGAGGCCCCCGTCCCCGGAGGAGTCCAGCGCGCCCCGCGAACGGCTGCGCTCCAGATACGCGTTCGCGTGCCTGAGCTCACCGGTGAGGGACTCCACGGTCGCCGCCATCGCCTCCGTGGCCCGGACCTTGTAGGTGTCGATGGTGTCGAGGGTGCGGTAGATCTGCTGGAAGGCGTCGCGCAGGGTCTCCGCGCCCACCGCGGGGTCCGCAGCGATGCGCTGGATCTCCCCGCTCTGGGTGGCGAGCATCTCCGCGTTGCCCCGGATCAGGTCCTCCGTCGTCCCGCGCAACGCGTTGACCTGCTCGACGACCTTCTTCTGGTGGTCCAGCGCGGAGGCCAGCATCACGGAGATCCTCAGCGCCGACACCGTGGTGGTGGCCGCCCGGTCGACGCCCTTGACCAGCTCCTCGTTGTTGCGGCGTACGACGTCCATCGCGAGGTAGCCCTGCGCGCAGACCGCGAGCTGGGTGAGCAGGTCCTGGTGCTTTTGCCTGACCGGGAAGAGGACGTCGGCGCGCAGGGTGTCGGCGGCCCGCGGGTCGGCCGGCTCCACACCGGCGACGTGCTGCTCCACGGCCGTGTCCAGGGCCTCGGTGAGGACGACGTACTCCTGGAGCTTGCCCATGGTCTCCCACAGGCGGACCCGTTCGGTCTGCAACGCGGCGTTGTCGCGCCGCAGTTCGTCCTGTCCGCCGCGCAGCGAGCCCACGATCCGGTTCAGGGTGCCCTGGGCGGAGGCGTACTTGGCGACGTGGTCGCGCAGCCGGTTGCCGCCGGGCAGCCGCGACAGGAACCTGCGGCCCTTCGACGCGGGCAGGTCGCGCGGGTCCAGGTCCTCCACCACGCGCCGCAGTTCCACCAGGGAGCCCGCGACCCGGGCCTGGGCGTCGTCGCCCTTGTCGGGCAGGCTGCGCACGGTGCGTTCCAGCATGCGGTTGGACTGTGCGGCGGCGGTGCGCATCTCGGCGGCGCCGAGGCCGGTGATCTCGCCGACCTTGCCGGCGAACTCGGGTGAGCGGGCGTCGAGCGCGGCGAGTCCGTCCACGTAGGCGGCGGCCTTGCGTGCCATGTCCGCGCGTGTCGCCTCGTCGACGGGGACGAGGCCGCCGGCCCGCTCCCGCGGTACGGCGGCGACGGGCTCGGGCGGGGTGAGTGTGAGTGTGAAGTCGTTGTCGGTGCCGGTCACGTGGCCGAATCCCCCTGTGGTCCGCTGGTGGTCCGCTGTCATCCGCGCGCCCGGCGGGCCATCTCGCGCAGCACCTCGGAGGTGGGCACGGGTGCCTGCCGGACGCCGGTCAGCCGCTGGTTGAGATACGCGGTGTGGGCCTCGGTGGCCCTGGTGAACTCGGCGGAGGCGCCCTGCGGCCGGAACCCGTGCCGGACGGCCAGCCGCCGCAGCTCCGGGTCCGCGGTGAGCAGTTCACCGAGCGCCCGGCCCGACTCCGTGAGCGGTACGACGGTGTGGTCGCTGGTGGCGGTGATGTCCGGGTACAGGACGACCAGGTCCCCGACGGCGTCCTCGCCCTCCCTGAGCAGCGCGGCGATCTGTGACTCGTACACCAGCACCAGGGGTTCGCCGACACCGCTGGTGAAGTCCCGGAACGTCGCGTCCGAGCTGGACTTCTGGGCGCCCTGCACCTGGACCAGCCTGCGCATCAGGGGCGCCGTGCGGTCCAGGCCGGCGTCGTCGGTCACCACGCGGTCGCCGTTGGCGACGTAGGAGGCGGCGGCCAGGTAGAGCGCGCCGGAGTTGGAGGTCTGCGGGTCCGTGGTCGCGACGTAGAGCGTTCCGGTCAGCTCCGTGTGCCCGTCGGCGCCCTTCAGCTGCTGCCAGGTACGGCCGGCGCGGGCCGCGTCGAGGTAGGCGCCCATCTTGAGGGTGCCGCCCTGGTTGCGGTCGAGCGTGACGAGCCCGTTCGCGGCGAGCACCTGCGCGGTGGAGCGGTGGGTCACCACGACGAGCGGCGAGTAGAAGGGCCGGGGCAGCGGCTTGCGTGCCCCGTACTTGTCGGCGAGTTCGTCGGCCGGGGCCTGACTCGACGGAAAGGCGAGGTCGTAGCCCTTGAGGTCCATGTCCTCCATGGCCCAGGACCCGGAGGTCTCGGCCCGTACGGTGTAGCCCTTGGCGGCGAGGGCCCGCACCACGTCGGGGTCGGCGAAGAACTCCGCCTTCTCCGATCCGATGATCATGCGCACGGTCTTCGTTGCCGTGCCCGTCTCCTCGTTTTCCCGGCCCGCGACGACGGCGGCCACCACGCCACCGATCAGCAGGACCGCGAGGAAGATTCCAGCGATACGTCTCACGCGCCGAGCGTGCTCCCGGAATCAGACGTTCCTGCTCGTCCGGGGTGAACGGAAGGTGGCCGCGTGATACCGGTATGCAACGGGAACGAGCCACTCCGGCTTCCCGGCCCTGCGACGGACGCCGACGGACGGCGGGCATGCGCCGCGGCGCACGCGGTACCCGGAGGGCAGGAGCAGGGCAATGGGGAAGGAGGGTCCTGCCATGGCAGACGGCGGTGACTTCTACTCCCGCGACCGGCCGCGGGACCCGGATCCACAGCTGAAGGAGGACCGTCCGCGCGGTGGTGGTCCGGAGGATCCGGACGGCCGGGGCACCTGGCCCGTGTGGGCGATCGTCCTCGTGATCCTGCTGGGGTTCGTGTTCCTGACGGTGATCTTCGGCTGACCCCGCCGGGCGTCCGGGTGTGTGGCGCCCGGTCCGCGCGTCGCTGCGGGTGCGCGCGGACCGGGGCCGTCCGTGGGGTGCCCGAGCGGACCCGAAGGGCCGCGAGACGGGCTAGCGGGACGCGAGTGCGCGCGGCTCCAGGGCCGCGGAGTGCGCGTCCATGCGCTCGGCGGTCAGGATCGCGACCGCCGTGTCGGCACGGGAGGCGGCCACGACCAGGGCGCGCGCCGCCAGGGTGTGCGCCCGCCGGTGCAGGGCCGCGGGACGCGGCGCCGGACGGGTGGCGGTCGCCGCGACGCGGACCGGTGCCGCCCCTCCCCGCAGCCGGGCCACCTGTCCGGCGAGCCGGTCGGCCGCGGTGTCCAGGTCGGTGCCGGGGACCAGCGCGCGCAGCTCGTCCGTGACGGCGAGCAGGGCGGCGAGATGGCTGGCGAGCTGGATGTCCAGCTCCTCCTCCCGGGACCGGTGGGGGAAGTCTGAAGGGGTGCCGGCCGTCGTGCTGTGCACCGACTTGGCGCGGATCGGTTCGTACATGGGACGGCCTCCTGAGGTATTCAGGAAACCATCCTACATTGGATTGAATCTAAAGTTGAGAGAGTTCGGGGCTCAGGGCTGGCCGTAGCCGTCCAGGAAGTTCCCGATCCGGTCCACCGCCTCGCGCAGATCCACGGCCGTGGGCAGGGTCACCACCCGGAAGTGGTCGGGCTCGGGCCAGTTGAAGCCGGTGCCCTGGACGACCATGATCTTCTCCTGGCGCAGCAGGTCCAGGACCATCCGCCGGTCGTCCTTGATCTTGAAGACCTTGGGGTCGAGCCGCGGGAAGAGGTACAGCGCGCCCTTCGGCTTCACACAGGTCACGCCCGGAATGCTGGTCAGCGCCTCGTGCGCGACGTCGCGCTGCTCGCGCAGCCGGCCGCCGGGCAGCACCAGCTCGTTGATGGTCTGCCGCCCGCTGAGCGCCGCGACCACGCCGTGCTGGCCCGGCATGTTGGCGCACAGACGCATGTTCGCCAGGATCGTCAGGCCCTCGATGTAGGACTCGGCGTGCGCGCGGGGCCCGGAGATCGACATCCAGCCGACCCGGTAGCCGGCCACCCGGTACGCCTTCGACATGCCGTTGAAGGTCAGGGTCAGCAGGTCCGGGGCGACCGAGGCGGTCGGGGTGTGCGTGGCCTCGTCGTAGAGGATCTTGTCGTAGATCTCGTCGGAGCAGACCAGCAGGTTGTGCCGGCGCGCGATGTCCGTCAGCCCGCGCAGCATCGCGTCGTCGTACACCGCGCCCGTCGGGTTGTTCGGGTTGATGATCACCAGCGCCTTGGTGCGGTCGGTGATCTTCCGCTCCACGTCGGCGAGGTCGGGCATCCAGTCGGACTGCTCGTCGCAGCGGTAGTGGACCGCCGTGCCGCCGGACAGGGAGACGGCGGCCGTCCACAGCGGGTAGTCGGGCGCCGGTACGAGCACCTCGTCCCCGTCGTCGAGCAGGCCCTGCATCGCCATCACGATCAGTTCGGAGACGCCGTTGCCGATGAAGACGTGCTCGACGTCCGTCTCGATGCCCAGGGTCTGGTTGTGCATGACGACCGCCCGCCGGGCCGCCAGCAGGCCCTTCGCGTCGCCGTAGCCGTGCGCCGTGGAGACGTTGCGGAGGATGTCCTCCAGGATCTCCGGCGGGCACTCGAAGCCGAAGGCGGCCGGGTTGCCCGTGTTCAGCTTCAGGATGCGGTGACCGGCCGCTTCCAGCCGCATCGCCTCCTCGAGCACCGGGCCCCGGATCTCGTAACAGACGTTGGCGAGCTTGGTCGACTGGATCACCTGCATGTCCGTGAGCTTACGACCCGATTACGTCCCGTGGCCCGTGTTATCCGCCACTTGAGACGTGCGGTATGGGCGGGTTTCGTCACTTACCGGGAGCCGCGCCGCACCGAGCGCCCCGCCAGTACGTCCGTGCGCCGCCCGTCCTCCATCACGAACCGCCCGTCGACCAGCACGTACGGGATGCCCGTCGGCAGCCTGCGCGGGTCCTCGTACGTGCTGCCCGCCGCGACCGTCGCCGGGTCGAAGAGCACCAGGTCGGCCCGGTACCCCTCGCGGACCAGACCCCGGTCCGGCAGCCGCAGCCGGGCCGCCGGGCGCGAGGTGAGGTGGGCGACGCACTCCTCCAGCGAGAGCACGCCCAGCTCGCGCACGTAGTGACCGAGGTACTGCGGGAAGGTGCCGTAGGCGCGCGGGTGCGGCTTGGCGCCCTGGAGGATGCCGTCCGAGCCGCCGGTGTGGACGCGGTGCCGCATGATCGCGCGGACGTTCTCCTCGTGGCCCACGTGCTGGAGGATGGTCGGCGCCAGCCGGTCGGCCAGCAGGAGCTGCCGGACGACCGTCCACGGGCTCTCACCGCGCAGCCCGGCCGACTCAAGGACCGTACGGCCGACGTACTCCCCGAGGGCCGGGTCGCCCGTGCCGGAGATCTCGATCGTCTCCCACTCCATGGGCACGCCGTGGGACCCGTCGGAGCCGATCTCCTCCATGTGGTGCCGGATGCGCTCGGCGGTGTCGTCGTCCGCCAGCCGCTTCATGATCTGCGCCGGGCCGCCCTCGCTCGCCCAGCTCGGCAGCAGCGCCACGAGGGTGGTGCAGCCGGGGGTGTACGGGTAGGTGTCCAGGGTGATGTCGGCGCCGGTGGCCAGCGCGTCGTCGAGCAGGGTCAGCAGTTCCGGTGCCCTGCCCTTGTTCACGCCGAAGTTCATGGTGGCGTGCGCCAGGTGCAGCGGGCAGCCCGCCTCCCGGCTCAGCTCCACCATCTCCTGGTACGCCTCCAGGGCCCCCGCGCCGTACGAGCGGTGGTGCGGGCAGTAGTAGCCGCCGTACTCGGCGACCACCCGGCACAGCTCGGTCAGTTCCGCGTCCTTGGCGTACATGCCCGGCGTGTACGTCAGCCCGGACGACATGCCGACCGCGCCCTGCTCCATGCCCTCGGCGACCAGCCGCCGCATGTGCTCCAGCTCGGCGTCGGTGGCGTCCCGGTCGTCCCAGCCGACCGCGAGGGCGCGCACCGTGCCCTGGGGGATCAGATAGGCGGCGTTCACGGCGATGCCCGCGTCGAGCCGGTCCAGGTACTCGCCGACCGACCGCCAGTCGAAGTCGACGTCGTCACCGGGGCCGTTCCACCCGGCGATCGCGCGGCGCACCTCGCCGAGGGTGTGGTCGTCGACCGGCGCGTACGACAGCCCGTCCTGGCCGATGACCTCCAGGGTGACGCCCTGGGCGGCCTTGGCGCCGTGGTCGGGGTCCCGCAGCAGCGCCAGGTCGCTGTGGGCGTGCATGTCGATGAAGCCGGGGGACAGGACCAGGCCCTCGGCGTCCAGTTCCCGGCGCGCCTTGGGGCGCTGGCAGCCGGCGGCCGCCGCCTCCTTGACGATCGAGACGATCCGGCCGCCGTCGACCACGACGTCGGCGCGGTAGGAGTCGGCGCCGGAGCCGTCCACGACGTCGGCGTCCCTGATGACCAGCTCTTCCATGCCTGACTCCTCCTGGATCCTCTACCGGGTCCTCTAGAAGAACGTGCGGATGTAGTCGACGACCGTCCCGTCCGCCTGCGCGAGCGGGATCAGCTGCCACTTGTCGAAGGAGGTGCACGGGTGGGACAGGCCCGTCCCCACCCAGTCGCCCACCGCCAGGTCCGCCTCGCCGCTCGTACGCAGCCAGGCGTGCTGGTCGGACAGGCCGGTCACCGTGATGCCGGTCGCCGGGCGCTCCGGGCCGCCGTCCGCGGGGCGCACCACCTGCGCGAAGGGCAGATGGAGGTCGTACGCCGCGTCCCGCTTGCCCGCGTTGGTGAACGCCTGCTCGGGGGAGGGGCGGGAGACGACCTGGCTCCACAGCCGGAAGGCGGGCTCCAGGGCGCCCTCCTCGGGGACCCGGTTGAAGGGGGTCAGCTCGCGGTAGTGGCCGTCGTCGTGGGAGACGTAGGCGCCCGAGCGCAGCAGCTTCAGCACGGGCAGGGAGAGGTCCGGGACCTCCGCGAACACGTCGGCGACCGCGTCGAACCAGGCGCTGCCGCCCGCGCTCAGCACGATCTCGTCGAGCCCGGCCCCGGCGAACCGTCCGCCCTTGTCGAAGTCGACGGCCAGCGCGACCAGCCGCCGCAGCCACGCGTGCACCCGCTCCGGGTCGGCGTCCGGCACCTCGCCCTCGTACCCGGCGACCCCCGCGAGCCGCAGCGTCCGCGTGCCGGCCACCGCGTCGGCGACCGCCGCGCACTCCGCCTCCGTGCGCGCCCCGGTCCTGGCCCCCTCACCGGCACCCAGCTCGACCACGACGTCCACCGGGCGGCCGGCCCCCGCCCCGGTCAGCGCGGCGTCCATCAGCTCGACGCCGCGCACGGAGTCGACGTAGCAGACGAAGCGGAAGTCCGGGTCGGCGTCCAGCTCGGCGGCGAGCCTGCGCAGGGCGGCGGCGTCGACCAGTTCGTTGGCGAGGAAGATCCGACCGATGCCGAAGGCCCGCGCCACCCACACCTGGTGCGGCACCGCGAGGGTGATGCCCCAGGCGCCGTGCTCGAGCTGGCGGTGGAAAAGCTGCGGGGCCATGGAGGTCTTGCCGTGCGGCGCGAAGGCGAGGCCGTGCCGGGCGGAGTACGTCTCCATGAGCTTCAGGTTGTGCTCGAGGCGCTCGGCGGACAGGGCCAGCACGGGGGTGGCGAAGCCGTCGGTGAACAGGTTGCGGCGCCGGCCGGCCAGCTCGGCGACGGTCAGTCCGTACGCGTCCGGCGGGAGGCCCTTGAAACGGTGGTCGACGCGCTCCCCGGCCAGCTCGGCGAGGGCTTCGCGGCCGTTGACGGGGCCGGAGTCGAGGGCCATGGAGCCTCCCTGGTCTGATGCGTTGCAAACCCTGCAACGATCGTTGCGTATATCGCTCACTGCTGTCTAACATCTCGGCGAACGCGGGGTCAACGGAGCCGCCGCCCGCGAGACGCGACGAGGAGCCCCCACCATCGTGACCGCCATCGGACGAACCAGCACCGCCCCCGACGTCGTGGACGTCGTCGCGCTCGGCGAGTCCATGGTCACCTTCCTGCCCTCCCGCCCCGGACGCCTCGCCGACGTCCCCTCCTTCGACCGCGCCATCGGCGGCGCCGAGTCCAACGTGGCCTGCGTGCTCGCCGCCGCCGGACACTCCGCGCGCTGGGTCGGCCGGGTCGGCGCCGACGGCTTCGGCGACCACCTCGTCGAGGCCATCGGCGCCTACGGCGTCGACGTCTCCGCCGTCCGCCGGGACCCCGCCCGCCCGACCGGGATCTACTTCCGCACCGCCGGCGACCGGGCCACCGACGCGCACGAGGTGGCGTACTACCGGGCGGGCTCCGCCGCCTCCGCGATGTCGGTCGACACCATGGACCTCGACGCGATCCGCTCCGGCCGCGTCCTGCACCTGTCCGGCATCACGCCCGCGCTCTCCGCCGACTGCCTCGGCCTGACGCGCGAGCTGACCGCCCGCCGCCCCGGCCGGTCCCACGGCCCCCTCGTCTCGTTCGACGTCAACCACCGCCCGGGCCTGTGGCGCGACACCGACGGCGGCCCCGAGGTGCTGCTCGACCTGGCCCGCGGCGCCGACATCGTGTTCGTCGGCGAGGACGAGGCCTGGGGCCTGGGCGGCCCCGACGCCGTACGCGCCGCGCTGCCCGAGCCCGAGCTGCTCGTCGTCAAGCAGGGCGCGACCGGCGCCACCGCCTTCCACGGCACCGACGTCACCTCCGTGCCCGCCCTCACCGTCGACGTCGTCGCCGCCGTCGGCGCGGGCGACGCCTTCGCCGCCGGGTTCCTCTCCGCCACCCTGCGCGGGCTCCCGGTGCGCGAGCGGCTGCGCCACGGCCACCTCATGGCCGCCGCCGCCCTCACCGTCCCCGGCGACCTCGCCACGCCCCCCGCCCGCGACCTCGCCGACCGCCTGGCCGCCCTCGACGACACCGCGTGGGGGAGACTGCGACTCGGCCCCGGCTGGACACGGGCCGGCGACAACGCCGGCGACCACGCCGCCGAAAGGGCCGACGAGGAGGTACGTACGCCATGAGCCAGACCGTCGACCGCGCGCTCAGCATCCTGCCGCTGCTCGCCGAGGGCCCCGCCGACCTGGGCAGGGTCGCCGAGCGGCTGGGCGTGCACAAGTCCACGGCCCTGCGCCTGCTGCGCACCCTCCACGAGCACGGCTTCGTCTACCGCCAGTCCGACCAGCGCTACCGCCTCGGCGCCCGGCTCATCTCCCTCGCCCAGGAGGCGATGGAGAACCTCGACGTCCGCGAGATCGCCCACCCCCACCTCGTACGCCTCAACGAGCAGGTCGGCCACACCGTCCACCTCGCCGTCCACGAGGAGGACGAGGTCCTCTACATCGACAAGGTCGAGAGCCGCTACCCGGTCCGCATGTACTCCCGGATCGGCAAGCCCGTCGCCATCACCGTCGCGGCCGTCGCCAAGCTGCTCCTCGCCGACCTCCCCGACAACGAACGCCGAGCCGTGGTCGACAAGCTCGACTACCCCATGTACACGGCCCGTTCGACACCGAACGCCGACGGGTTCCTCAAGGAACTGGCCAAGGTGCGCGAACAGGGCTGGGCCACCGACCTCGGTGGCCACGAGGAGTCCATCAACTGCGTCGCCGCGCCCATCAGGGGCGCCGACGGCCGGGTGGTCGCCGCCATGTCGGTCTCCGCGCCGAACGTCGTCGTCACCGCCGACGAACTCCTCACCCTGCTCCCGCTGGTGCGCCGTACGGCGGACGCCATCAGCGGCGAGTACTCCGGCAGGACCCCAGTCAAGGAAGTCACCGCATGACCGACAAGATCGCTCTCGTCCCCGCGACCCACACCGTTCCCCCGGCGAAGTTCTCCCACGGCGTGAAGAAGGGCAACATCCTCCAGGTCGCCGGCCAGGTCGGCTTCCTCCCCCACGAGGAGGGCAAGGCCCCCACCCCGGCCGGCCCGACCCTGCGCGAGCAGACCCTCCAGACCCTCGCCAACGTCAAGGCGATCCTGGAGGAGGGCGGCGCCTCCTGGGACGACGTGATGATGATCCGCGTCTACCTCACGGACGTGGCCCACTTCGCCGAGATGAACGAGATCTACAACGCGTACTTCGAGGAGCAGGGCCTCACCCAGCCGCCCGCCGCGCGCACGACCGTCTACGTCGGACTGCCCGCGGGTCTCCTCATCGAGATCGACGCGCTGGCCGTCCTGGGCTGACCCCCTTCCCGGCCCTTCCTTCCGTCTGTCTGTCGCACGGCACGGCGCTCCCCGTCCCCCGGGGGTGCCGTGCCGCGCCCCGCCCTGCCCGAAAGCCGTATGTGTTTACCCAGAGGACCCCCGAATGTCCCGTATATCCCTCCAGCTCGCCGCCGCCTCCGAGACCCCACCGCACACCGGCGGTCTGCTCACGCTGATCGACGGCACGGCGGGTCTGCTGACCGTCGCCGCGATCGGCATCGCGCTCCTGCTCTTCCTGATCATCAAGGTGCGGCTGCAGCCCTTCGTCGCACTGCTCGCCGTCTCCATAGCCGTCGGCCTGCTCGCGGGCCTGTCGGTCACCGAACTCTTCGGCACCGTCCAGAAGTCCGACGCCGTCTCGACCATCGAGTCCGGCATGGGCGGCATCCTCGGACACGTCGCCATCATCATCGGCCTAGGCACCATGCTCGGCGCGATCCTCGAAGTCAGCGGCGGCGCCGAGGTGCTGGCCTCGCGGCTCCTCGGGCTCTTCGGCGAGAAGCGCGCCCCCCTCGCCATGGGCCTCACCGGCCTGATCTTCGGCATCCCGGTCTTCTTCGACGTGGGCATCTTCGTCCTCGCGCCCATCGTCTACGCCGCCGCCAAGCGCTCCGGCAAGTCGATCCTGCTCTACTGCCTGCCGCTGCTGGCCGGCCTGTCGATGACCCACGCGTTCCTGCCGCCGCACCCCGGCCCCGTCGCCGCCGCCGGACTGCTGCACGTCGAACTCGGCTGGGTCATCCTCATGGGCATCGTCTGCGGCATCCCCGCCGTGCTCGCCGCCTGGGTGTTCTCCGCCTGGATCGGCCGCCGCCTCTTCGTGCCCGTACCGCAGGACATGGTCGAGGCCGCCGCGGAGGCCAAGCAGGCCGTGATCGACGAGCAGACCAAGGCCGGCGTCGCGCCGCACGAGAGCCCGGTCGCGCTCGGCACGGTCATCGGCATCATCGGCACCCCGCTGGTCCTGATCCTCGCCGCGACCTTCTCCTCCATCGCCCTGGACCCGTCCACCCTCCGCTCGGTGATCGAGTTCTTCGGCAACCCGTTCGTGGCCCTGACCATCGCCCTGCTCCTCGCCTACTACCTGCTCGGCATCCGGCGCGGCTGGTCCCGCAAGTCCCTGGAGACCGTCTCGACGGCCTCGCTGAAGCCGGTCGGCAACATCCTGCTGGTGGTCGGCGCGGGCGGGGTCTTCGGCGCCGTCCTCAAGGCCAGCGGTGTCGCCCAGGCACTCTCCGACACCTTCAACGACGTCGGCCTGCCGGTCATCGTCCTGTCCTACCTGATCTCCCTGGTGCTGCGGGTCGCGCAGGGCTCGGCGACGGTGGCCATCGTGACGACGGCGGGCATCGTGGCGCCGCTGCTGGCCGAGGGCGACCACTCGCAGGCGTTCGTCGCCCTGGTCATCATGGCCATCTCGGCGGGCTCCATCTTCGCCTCGCACGTCAACGACGGCGGCTTCTGGATGGTCGCCAAGTACTTCGGCATCAGCGAGCGGGACACGCTCAAGACCTGGACCGTGCTGGAGAGCGTCCTGTCGGGCGCGGGCTTCGTGGTCGCGGCGGTGCTGAGCCTGTTCGTGTAGGCGTCTGATAACGAAGTTGGGGCTGGCTGTGTCCGACACAGGATCGTCGACCATACTGCCCGCTGTGGAGCAGCGCAGAGGATCGACGAGCCAGCCCCTGGAAGGCGCCGGATTCGACCCGGCATTCATCCCCGGGCTCACCGCACCCGTGTCCGGTGAGCCGGAGGACGTGAGACGCGACGCGGCGGAGAAGGATGCCGACGCGGAGCCCGCGGCGGCGGACGCGATCGCCGAACCGCCCGTCGAGGACGCCGCGGAACCGGACGAGGAGGCCCCCGCGGACGGCCCCGTCTTCGAGGCCGCCGACCGCCGCGCCAAGATCGTCGCCGACCACAAGGGCGTACGTCTCTCCCTCGACGACCAGAGTTGCGAGTTCCGCTGGGACGAGGTCGGGGCCGTCGAGACGGAGACCGGCCGCTTCGGCAAGCGGTTCACCGTCACGGTGCACACGCCGGACCGCCGCTGGTACCCGATCGAGATCGAGGCGACGTCCCGGGGCAGCTTCCAGGAGTGGGAATCCGCCCTGGACGAGGTCCTGGACGCGTACTTCGAGGACGGCGAGGCGGAGGACGAGACGGAGTCCGGGCCCGAGTCCGAGTCCGAGTCCGACGCCAAGCCGGAGTCGAAGCCGGAGTCGGAGTCGAAGCCCGAGTCGGAGTCGGAGCCGGAGCCGGAGTCGAAGCCCGAGCCCGAGCCCGAGACGAAGGCGTCCGCCGGCGGCAAGGAGTAAGCGCATCGGGTGAAGATCCGCGCACGCCCTCTTGTCCGACCGGCGGTCATGGGATTTGTTGACCCGCATGGCGGACACCACGGGCAACACCGCAGACGTAGGCGCAGGCGTGTCGGGTGGGGCCGAATCGGCCCCGCGTAAGTCCAGTTGGCGCTACATCGGCCCCGGCATCGTCGTCGCGGCGACCGGCGTCGGCGCCGGCGACCTCGTCGCCACCCTCATCGCGGGCAGCAACTTCGGCTACACCCTGCTGTGGGCCGCGGTCATCGGCTGCCTCGTGAAGATCTCCCTCGCCGAGGCGTGCGGCCGCTGGCACCTGGCCACCGGCCGCACGCTCTTCGACGGCTGGGCGAGCATCGGCCCCTGGACCACGTGGTTCTTCGCGATCTACGCGGTGATCTGGGGCTTCGTGTACGGCGCCGCGGCGATGTCGTCCAGCGCCCTGCCGCTCCAGGCGCTTTTCCCGGACGTGATGGACCTCGAATGGTGGGGCATCGCCTGCGGCCTGGTGGGCCTGGTCTTCGTCTGGTTCAACAAGTACAACGTCTTCGAGAAGGTCATGACGGTCCTGGTGGGCGTCATGTTCGTGGTGACGGTGTACCTGGCGATCAGGGTCACGCCCAACCTCGGCGACGCCTTCGCCGGACTCCTCCCGGTCCTCCCGGACGAGAAGGACTCGGTCCTCAACACCCTCGGCCTCATCGGCGGCGTGGGCGGCACCATCACGCTGGCCGCGTACGGCTACTGGGTCAACGCCAAGGGCTGGACCAACACCGGCTGGATGAAGGTCATGCGCCTGGACAACCGGGTCGCCTACGCCACGACCGGCATCTTCGTCGTCGCGATGCTCTTCGTCGGCGCCGAGTTGCTGCACTCGGCGAACATCGCGATCGCGAGTGGCGACAAGGGCCTGATCCAGCTCGGCGACATCCTGGAGGACCAGTACGGGACGGCGACCGGCAAGCTCTTCCTGATCGGCTTCTTCGCCACGTCCTTCACCTCGCTGATCGGCGTCTGGCACGGCGTGAGCCTGATGTTCGCCGACTTCCTGGCCCGGCGGCGCGGTGAACGAGAGGCGCGGGGCGACGAGTTGGCCTCGGGCCGCCGCGAACGCTCCTGGGCCTTCCGCGCCTACCTGCTCTGGCTCACCTTCCCGCCCATGATCCTGCTCTTCCAGGACGAGCCCTTCCGCCTGATCATCATCTACGGCGTCCTGGGCGCCGCCTTCATGCCCTTCCTCGCCCTCACCCTGATGTGGCTCCTCAACTCCTCCCGCACCCCGCGCGAGTGGCGCAACGGCAGCCTCAGCAACAGCATGCTCGCCGTCGCCGGCCTGCTGTTCCTGGTCCTGTGCGTGAAGCAGGTCTGGGACCAGCCGTGGTCGGAGTTCTTCTAACCTGCCCGGTCCGGTCCGGCCCGGACCGGGGCATCGGATCAGAAGCCCTCCGACTGCATCTGAATGTCCATGGTCGTTTCGTGCGACCTTTCGCTGAGCTTCCCCAGGGAGTGGTCTTGGTGTTTCTTGACGGCCGACCCGAGCTGGGGGTTCTGCTGCTCGAACTGCCTGGCCTTTTGGCCGAGTTCGGCCAGGTTGTTGCCGAGCGAAACCATTCCGGCAGCCGTGGACACCACCTGGCCGCCGGGAATGAACGCGCCTGCGAGTCGGCCCAGCACCGTACCGACGCCCAGAGAACCGGCTGTTTTGGCGGCGCCGTTCGTGATGAAGGCGCGCTTCATCTCATGCCAGTTCTGAGTGAGCCTTTCGCCTTCCCCCGGGCTTTGCGCCGCGAATTTCTGCACGATGTCGTCCGCTTTGGCGACGTCCGCCTCGGACGCGAGGTATGCGGCCCAGCGGGCGCCGTCTCTGATGTCCTCCCACTTGGACACATTGCCGGAAAGTGCGCCGATGCGTCCGGTGACGGCGCCGGTCGCCCCCTCCAGCGCCGCCTCCGCCGCCGAAGTACGCGGCGTGGCATTGGCCATTTCGTCCGCGGCCCTGCCTGCCATGGTGTCCATGACGCTCGTCCGGCCGGACCCGGGGCCGGTTGCGCCGGCGGATTGACCGGCGGCGTGTCCTGCGGCGGTGGGCCTCCGCGAGAAGGGAGAAGCCGCGTTGCGGAGCGGCGCCGGGCCCACGGGGGCGCCGGGCGTGTCCCCGGTGAGCGGGCCGATGCGGTCGCAGATGTCGGCCGCCAACCTCTTCGCGCCGCTTTCGCTGTCGTCGTAGACGCGAGAATCACTGTCGTGCAGCAGTCCGTCGATCGTCTCGTCGAGCCGATAGTGCACGCCTGCCGCGCGGGCCTCACTCACCCGGTGGCGCTTGGCGTATTCGGTGCGTACCGACACACTGTGCCGGGAGAGGAACTCCTTCACGTCCCCGACGCTGCCCATGCTCTGAGGGGCCGGCGACTGCGAGTCCCGAACGCTGATCTGCCGCTGCACCGTGGGCGTACCGAGGCCGCCCGACGGCGCCGCGGTCCGATGTCCGCAGCCGGGGCCGTGCTGGTGCCGTTCCTGCGCCCAGGGGTGCCCGGCCATGCGCAGCATCTGGACGACTCCGGCATTGCCCAGCGAGGTCTGAGCGCCGAGGAGCCCACGGGTCGCAGTCCTGTCGCGTGTCGAGCGCTGACGATGCGGCTGCCGACCGGCGCCGCCTCCGGTGGTCTTGTCGACGGCTTGATCGCGCAACGGAGTTACCTCTTCCTTGGCTGTGCGGTGGTGGTCAGGCGAGGACTTTCCTGGATACCTGCCGGACCGAGTGCGGAGCCAGGTGCGCGCGGGCAGAGTAGGTGGTCGATCGTGCAGACTTCGGGTCGGCGGGCGCGGGTACGGAACGCTTCGGCCGAGGCAGGAGCGCCAGTTGACCCGTGCTGTCCACGCCCCCTTACCGCAGCCGGTCCCACTCCTCGCTGAGCGCGATCTGCCGCAGCTGCTCCATGGTCAGCGCGGGGGCGTCGCGGGTGGCCTCCTTGTTCTGGTCGCCGGTGTTGAAGGCGCTGATCACCACACGGAAGCCCGCGGCCCCGGGACGCAGCGTGTCCACGGTCCACATCACCACGCCGGAACCGGCCTTCTCGCCGGGCCCCTGCCGGGTCGCGACGCGCGTGCCGTCGGGCAGGGTCTCGCCGTCGGCGTACAACTGCCCGGCGACGTCCCCCATGCCGTACTGCACGTTGATCTGGACCAGACTGCGGCCCCGCCCGTCGTCCACGACGGCGTAGGCGTACTCCGGCTCCTGCACGCCGTGCGCGACGACGTCCAGCTCCTCGGGGAGCAGCGCGGCGAGCGTGTCGCCGACCGACTTCCCGGAGACCTCGGGCCGCTCGGTGCGGGGCGCGGCCGACCGTGACCGCTTCGGGCTCTTGGGAATGGCGTCGACCACCTCGCGCCACACCCCGGCGGTGACGAGCGTCCGCAGCCGCTCCGTCGACAGGGGAGGCTCGTCACGGCTGACCGGCGCGTCCTTCTCTGCGGGGGAGTTCCACTCCGAGACGCTGACGTGCTGTCCCTCGGCGGTGACGAGGTCGGCGGTCCAGAGCTTGGTGTCCACGCGCAGGTCCGGATACTCGTAGCCCCGGTACAGCTTGAGCAGCGAACCGTCGGGGAGCCGGTCGGAGGAGCAGTCGTCGTACGGCGTGACGTTGCGGTCGGGACACGCCATCAGCTCCCGCACCTGGGCGCTCCCCGGTTCCACGCGCGCGAAGCCGATGCCGATGGCGGCGGCCCCGGCCCCGTCGTCGTACACGAGGTGCGCGGCCGGGCCCAGCTGGTGATTCGAGCCCCGGGCCGACTCCTCGCCGTACGTCCCCTGGGGAAGCAGGCCCTTGAGCCGGCGCAGCAGGTCGTCGCCGGAGAAGGCGGTCGCGGCGGCGGTCGGGCTGCCGCCGGAGGCGACGGTGGACCGCGCGGGACCGGCCGGCTCGTCCGAGGGCAGGACCAGCACCCCGCCCACCCCGGCCAGCGCGACCCCGGCCACCCCGCTCACCACGGCCGCCCTGCGCCGCAGCAGGGCGCGCCGCCCCCGGACCCGCCCGGCGGTGACGAGGGCCGCCCGATCGGCCTCGAAGCCGTCACCGGCGTCGCGCAGGGCGGCGCCCAGCCGGTCCTCGAAGGGGTCCTGACGATCGTTTTCGAGCATGGTGAGCCACCCTTTTCACACGTGAGTCGAAAAATGAGCCGCTGAGCGCGGTGAACAGGCGGCGACCAGGTCAGCGGCCGTCTAGGGTCTGGCGTACTCCGAGAGGTCCTCGCCCAGCAGCTCCCGCAGCCGGCCGAGCGTCCGCGAGCACCGGGTCCGCACCGCCGCCGAACTGACGCCGAGCACGTCGGCGGTCTGCTCGACCGAACGGTCGTCCCAGTAGCGCAGGACGACGACGGCCCGGTCCTTGGCGGGCAGCCGCGCGAGCGCGTCCAGCAGCGTCAGCCGCAGGGACGCGTCCCCGTCACCGGCGCCGGGCAGATCGGGGAACACGTCGGTCGCCCGCTCCCCGCTACTGCGCCGCCGCTGATGGGCGAGGAAGGCGCGGGTGAGCACGGTCTGCGCATAGGCGGCCGGGTTCTCCGCCCGCGACACCCGCCCCCACCGCACGTAGAGCCGCCCGAAAGTCTCCTGCACGAGATCCTCGGCCAGATGCGTGTCCCCGGCGGTGAGCAGACACGCGGACCGGTACAGATGCCCGGCCCGCGCCACCGCGAACTCGGCGTACTCGTCCGCCCGCCCCTGCCTCATGTACGCGTTCCCCCGGTAGTTGCCGCCGCTGTGTACCGCCCTCACCTCATTGATGCGGTGAGCCCCGGGAAATGTTTCATACGAGATTTACAGCAGGTGGTCGGCCTTGCCCGCCTTGATGTCGAGGATCATGCGGCGCAGGGCCTCCCGGCTGTCGGTGAGGGGGGCGTCCTCCTCACCGGCTATGGCGATGTAGGCGTTGCCGGTGGCATCGGTCCCGAGGCGGAAGCAGGAGTTTCCCTCCCCGCAGAAGGGTTCTTCCCAGGTGATGTCGTTCATCGGGCGTCTCCTCAGAGGTCGTTGGCAATCACGCGGATGAAGTCGCGGGACTCCGTCGACGACAGGGCGATGCGCTCCATCCAGTCCAAGTGGGCACGGTACTTCGCCAACTGAGCCTCGGCGTGCAGGAAATCCGGGCCGTGCGAGCTGTCGACCTGCACGGTGTCCAGCTGGGCCACCGGGCCCTCCGCGTACAGGACAGTCTGTCCGGCTCCGGGGAATGCGCCGGCGGCAAAGGGGATGACCAGAACAGTCACGTTGTCCTGCTCCGACTTCCCCAGCACGTGTTGCAGTTGCGCCTTGGCCACGTCGCGCCCACCGAACTGCATGCGGAGTGCCGCCTCATGCACGATGGCGACCAGCGGTGTCGCGTCGGCCCCATCCAGTACGTTCTGCCGCTCAACGCGGTGGGCCAGGCGCAGGGCGACCTCGTGCTCGGGCAACTGTGGGATGACGACGCGAAAGACAGCCATCGCGTGGTCGGAGGTCTGCAGCAGACCTGGAATGTGCATGGAGTAGGCGGCGCGCATGCGCACGCTGTCGGCCTCCAACTCCGCGATGTCCAACATGCCCTGCGGCAGGGACCCCCGATACCTTTCCCACCACCCCCGCCGACCGGCGGCGGCCATGCGTACCAGGGCTTCGACGTACTCCGCGTCCGAGCAGTCGCAGTTGCACGCGAGGGTGCGGACCCGCTCGGGGCTTATGGCCCGGACGCCAGACTCGATATGCGAGATGGTGCCACGGTCCACGCCCAGCAGTCCTGCGGCGAATTCCGCGGACATCCCGGCCGACGTGCGCATGCGACGGATCTCGACCCCCAGCCGCTTCTGGCGTGCAGTGGCTGACGTCCTCGCTCCCATGCGGCTCCCTCCACATCGTCGTGGGCAAGTCTGCCTCTGGCGCGCGCTGTTACCCACGAACGAGCGCATTTTCTACTTGCCGGTGCCAAATTAGGCACCCAGCCGATACATTCAGTAGCGGCCACGCTACACAGGGCGTCGGCAGTGCATCGCGCAAGCCTGCCCGCGCGACGGAGCCACCGATCGCCCGCCCGACGAAGGAGCCGCCATGCCCACAACCCGCTGCCCCGCGGCCCCCGCCTACCCGGCGGACCCGACACCCCCCATCCCCGAGACCCTGGCCTACAGCTTCACGCTCCCCGCCGCACTGGCCAGCCCGGCGCTGGCAAGGGCGGCGACACGAGAGGTGCTCAGGGCACACGACTTGGCGGACATGCTGGACCCGGCGCTGCAAACGGTGGGCGAACTGACCGCTGTGGCCTGCCAGTTCACGGAATCGCAGAACTACTACCTGACCCTCCGCTACCGCTTCGACACCCTCAGGGTGATTGCGTACGACAGCCACCCCCGCCACACCAGCCCCCGCCTCGCCACGGCCTGCGACACCCGCCGCCGCGCGGCTCTCCGCGTCCTGGCCTGCGTCTGCCGTGCCTGCGACGGCACATGGGGCTTCGGCGAGGCGAGGGAGCCGGGCGGCGGCACGCGCATGTGGGTGACTCTGCCGAGGGCGAGTGCGGCGGCGTACGGGGCGCCTTGACGGGGTGCGTCACCGCGGCGACAGCCGGAGCGCCCTTCTCGTACGCGGTACGGGTGAATGGGCCGGTGGTTCGGTTCGGCGCGGGTGGTGGGTCTTCTACGTTCGGTGATGGCGGGCCGGAAGGAGGGCCCCCGGAGGCGGGACCGGCGAAAGGCGCACCTGATGTCGGGGTTGGGGAGCGCGGTGGCGCGGATGGTGTCCTTCGGACCGTCCGTCGGCTGCTCCGTGCTGGCGGTCTCGCTGGTGCTCCGCGCGCGGTGGGCGAGCGGGCGGGTGCGGACGCGGCTGCTGCTGTTGGGGGGCTCGGCGGTGGCCGGGGGCGCGTACCGGGTGGTGGCCGAACTGCTGTCGGTTCACTCTCCGGAACCGGGGCGGGGCGAGCGGTCGCTGGTGGGGGCGGTGGTGGTCGTCGGGGCGACGCTCGCGGTCGGCCTGGCGACGGCCGGTCTGGTGGTCGCCGCCGACGCCGGTACTGGCCGGCACGTGCTGCTGCGGCGGGTGCTCGACGGGTTCGTCGCGGCGGGGGCCCTGTTCATGGCGGGCTGGGTCCTGCTGACCGGGACCGGGACCGGGGGTGGCTGGCGGCTGGGGGAGGGGATGGTGGGTGTCCTGTGGGCGGCCGAGCTGGTGTTCCTCAGCTTTCTGCTGGCCCTGTGCCCTCTCGTGCGCAGCGACCGGAGAGCCACCTTGTGGGCGGGGATCGCCGGACTGTCCCTCATGCTGCTGGGCGACACCATGCAGTTGTGGACGGTGGGCCCGCACAGGCCCGGGGTGCCGGCCCGGCAGCTGGTCGACGGCTGCAGGACCGCGGGGCTCGTGGTGATCGCCACCGGACCGTGGCTGCCCGGCGGGGCGAGCGTCCTGGGCATGGCCCGGCCGACGCTGCGATGGGGGATGGAGGGGGCGGCGGCGTTCGTTCCCCTGGCGGTCTGCACGGTCATGGCGCTGGGGCACGTGCTGGCCCCCACCGCCCACGACCCGGTCCCGCTGCTGGTCGGCGGGGTGGTGCTGCTGAGCCTCTGGGTACGCCAGAAGTTCCTGCCGGGCGAGACCGTGGAGAGGGGCGGGTGAGCCTCGTGCGGCGGTCCTGCCCGCCGCCGTCGCGGTAGGGAGAGACAGCCGCACGAGGCTCGGGCCGAAGCTACGGCAGCGCGTGCACGTGCGCTCCCACGGCGCTCGACCACCCGTTGCCCGCCGTCGCGTCCCAGTTGGTGGACCAGGTCATCGCGCCCCGCAGGTCGGGGTAGGTCTTCGACGGCTTGAAGGAGCCGCAGTTGGTGGCCTTCGTCAGGCAGTCCAGGGCGGCGTTGACCACCGAGGGCGCCACGTAGCCGCCGCCCGCCGCGCGGGTGGAGGCCGGCACGCCCAGGCCGACCTGGGACGGGGCGAGGCCGTTCTCCAGCTGGATGCAGGCCAGGGCGGTGAGGAAGTCGACCGTGCCCTGGGCGTACACCTTGCCGTCGCAGCCGAGCATCGTGCCGCTGTTGTAGTACTGCATGTTGACGACCGTGAGGATGTCCTTCACGTTCAGCGCGGTCTGGAAGTAGCCGCCCTGCGTCGACTGCATGTCGATGGTCTGCGGGGCCATCGTGAGGATCATGTCCGGGCCCGCCTTCGCCGACAGGGCGCGCAGGGCCTGGGTCATGTACGTCGGGTTGAGGCCGTTCTCCAGGTCGATGTCGACGCCGTCGAAGCCGTACTCCTGCATGACGGAGTACACGGAGTTCGCGAAGTTGGTCGCGGAGGTGGAGTCGTTCACCCCGACGGTGCCCTTCTCGCCGCCCACCGAGATGACGACCTTCTTGCCCGCGGCCTGCTTCGCGCGGACGTCCGCCTTGAACTGGTCGACCGTGTAACCGCCGAGCCCGGCCGAGTCGAGGTTGAAGGTCACCGCGCCCGGCGTCGTGGTCGCGTCGGCGAAGGCCACCGCGATGATGTCGTACGCGGACGGCACGTCGGAGATCTTCTGGACCGTCGCCCCGTTGTTGAAGTTCTGCCAGTAGCCGGTCACCGCGTGCTTGGGCAGGTCGCCGCCGTCCCCGCCGCCGTCGTCGGGAGCCGTGGTGCGGGCCGTGACCGCCGCCGACTTCGTGGACTCACCGGCCGCGTTCGTCGCCGTGACCTGGAAGGAGTACGAGGTCGAGGCCGCGAGTCCGGTCACCGTCGCCGACGTGCCGGTCACCGCGGTCACCTTCGTGCCGTCGCGGTAGACGTTGTAGCCGGTGGCGCCCGAGACCGTGTTCCAGGCGAGCGAGGCGGAGTTCGGCGTCGTGCCGGAGACGCGCAGTCCCGCCGGGGCCGACGGGACCGTGGGGCCGGGGTCCGTGCCGCCGCCTCCGTCGGGGCCGAAGACGGACAGGTCGTCGACGTAGTACGCCGCCTGCCCGTACCAGCCGTGCGTGTACACGGACACGGAGGTCGTCGAGGAGCCGGTGCTGAAGGTGGTCTTCAGCTGCTTCCACGCCGTCGAGTCCGGGGTCCAGGTCGACACGTCCGTCGTGCCCGTGCCCGTCACGCCCAGATAGGAGTACCCGCCCTGCACCCAGGCGCTCAGCGTGTACGTCGAGTTGGGCTTCACCGCGACGCTCTGCGAACAGCGCGCGTTGTCCTGCCCGGCCGGCGTGGCCTTCAGTGCGCCGGATCCCGCGTGCGCCGGGGAGGCGACGGTGGTGCCGCTGTTCGCGGAGCAGGTCCAGTTGCTCATGCCGGACTCGAATCCGGCGTTCTTCGCGTTGTTGACGTCGGCGGCGGATGCCTGGCCGACGGCCGTGACCGAGAGCGCGAGCGCGGCGGTGACGGCCCCCGCCCAGAACCTCGTTCGTCTGCCGAGCCGTCTGCGTACGGGATCCACTGCAGCCTCCGGGGGGAGTGGGGAGGGACGGGGGGACGGTGGCCACCGCTGAGGTACAAGGTGGTCCAGACCAATTGAGAGTGTCAAGAGGTAGGTACGGACCAAGTTCGTGACGTCCTGCCCGGTGGGCGCGTTCGCGAAATTGCTCAACCTGCCCCGATTTGACGCACCTTGTGCAACACAAGTTGTTCCACAGCTACAGAAACGCTGTTCTCCGGTCACAGACGCGTGGATACAGTGCTCAGGTAGTCACGCAGTGAAGTCATCCGGGTGTGCCGGAGTAACACCGGCGGACCGACGGGCATGGGGAGACGGGGAGCCGCGCGTGCCAACTGCCATTGCCGTGACCAGTGCCGACATGGCACTGCCGCCACAGGACGAACGGACGCTGCCCGCGGTCGTGCTCCAGGACCTCGACCGGCGCCCCCTGGAGCACGCGCTGGGCGAGCTGCAGTCCCTGGTCGATCAGTACGGGCACGTGATCGTGGTGTGCTCGCAGGCCGTCCCGGCGAGCGTGGAGCGACGGCTGCACACCGTCCGCGGCCTGCTGGAGACCGACCGCATCGCCCTGTTCCGCCCGCCCCTTCCCCCGCTCGGAATCGCCGTGCTGGCCCGCCAGTTGCGCCAGCTGGCCTCCTGCGACCTCAGTCCCGGCGTCCTCGCCTCCGCAGGCCGGCTGCTCACCCACTACATCCACGCCGGCGCCCTGCTCGGCTCCGTCACCCGCCTCGACCGCGTTCCCGTCGACCTGAAGGCGCACGCCAGGTCCTGGGTGCCCGGCAGCCAGTTCGGCGTCGTCGCGCACCCCGCACCGCAACTGGTGAAGATCGGCCCCGAAGCAGGCCTGCACGGACCCGAGTTCGGGACCTGGCTGCTGGTCGCCAGGGGCCAGCTCCCGTCCGACTGGGTCACCGGCACCCTCGCCCCGTCCTGGCACGTGCAGGGACTGCGCGAGATGGCCCTGCCCGCGGAGTCCGCCGACTGGTGGGGGACCGGACGGCTGACCGAGTTCTGTGCCTACCTCCCCGACCTCTCGGTGCTCTACCAACTGGTCACGTCGGTGCGGCAGAGCACCTGCCACTGGTGCGGCATCGACGTCATCGGCGACCGCTGCGTGTTCTGCTCCGCCACACCGCCGGTGTACGACGAAGGCGGCCGCGACGGCGGCCGCGACCGCGCCCTCGGCCACCGCCGCGACGCCGCCCTCGGCCGCCGCCGTGAGAGACGCGCCCTCACTGGGTAGGTCCGTACCGCCCCGTACCGCCCCGCCCCGCCCCGCACGCCCCGCCATCCGGCCCGGTCCGGTCCGACCGATTCCCCCAATGAGGTTGCACGGCCCATGAACTCCCGTCAGCGCCGCGGCATCGTCCTGCTGATCCTGTCGGTCCTGTGCGCCCTCGGCGCCTTCGCCGGCGTGCTCGCCGTCATCAACGACGTCAAGTCCAAGGTCGGCCCCGAGGTCGCCGCGTACCGGCTGAAATCCGATGTCGAGCCCTATACGGAGCTGGACGCGGCGCAGTTCGAGAAGATCGAGATGCCCGAGCGCTGGCTGTCCGAGAACGCCGTCACCGACCTCGGCCAGGTCCGCGGAAAGATAGCCGTGACGAAACTGAAGGCTGGCTCGCTCCTCCAGACCGACATGATCGTCGACACCCCCGCCCTGCGCCCGGGGCAGCAGGAGGTCGCCATCATGATCGACGCGGCGACCGGCGTCGCCGGCAAGATCACCCCCGGCTCCGCCGTCAACGTGTACGCCACCTTCGAGGGACAGCGCGAGGGCGACCCCGACCAGTCCAAGATCATCGTGACCAACGCCAAGGTCATCGACGTCGGCGAACTCACCTCGCTCGAACCCGACGAGGACAGCCGCGACCGCGAACCCACCGACGCCGTCCCCATCACCTTCGCCCTGTCCACCATCGACGCCCAGCGCATCACCTACGCCGAGTCGTTCGCCCGGCGCGTCCGGCTCGCGCTGGTGGCGCCCGGCGGCGACACCACGGTCCAGGACAAGGACCGGACGTACGAACTCGCGAAGGACAAGTGAGAGCCGTATGGCCACGAGGATCCTCCCGGCAGTCGGCGACGCGGACGCCGTACGGTCCCTCACGTCGCTGCTCAGCCAGCTCCCGGACGCCGAACCGGTCACCCCGGTCGCCGACTCCACCCAGCTCGTCGACACCCTCGCCCGCCTCGCCGCCGAGTCGGTCGACGAACTGCCCGAGGTCGTGATCGTCCACGAACGCATCGGCCCCGTCCCCGCCCTGGAGCTGATCCGCGAGGTCGCCCTCCGCTTCCCGGCCGTCGGCGTCATCCTCGTCACCTCCGACCCCGGCCCCGGCCTCTTCCAGGCCGCCATGGACTACGGCGCCCGCGGCCTGGTCGCCCTCCCGCTCGGCTACGAGGAACTCGCCAACCGCGTCCAGGCGGTGGCCCAGTGGTCGGTGGGCGTCCGCAGGCACCTCGGCAGCGCCGTCGACGTGTTCACCGGAGCCGGCGGCACCGTCGTCACCGTCAGCGGCGCCAAGGGCGGCGTGGGCGCCACCCTGACCGCCGTCCAACTCGCCCTGGCCGCCCAGGCGTCCGGCCGGGCCACGGCACTGCTCGACATGGACCTCCAGACCGGCGACGTCGCCTCCTACCTGGACGTCCAGTTCCGGCGCTCCGTGGCCGACCTGGCCGCCATCACCGACATATCGCCGCGCGTCCTGGCCGACGCCGTCTTCCGCCACGACAGCGGCCTTGCCCTGCTGCTCGCCCCCGGCGAGGGCGAACGCGGCGAGGAGGTCACCGACCGCGCCGCCCGCCAGATCATCGGCGCGCTGCGCACCCGGTACGAGGTCGTCGTCGTCGACTGCGGCGCCCAGCTCGGCGGGGCCGGCGCGGCCGCCGTGGAGATGGCCGACACCGCGCTGCTGGTCACCACCCCGGACGTGGTCTCCGTACGCGGCGCCAAGCGGGCCGTGCGGATGTGGGACCGGTTGCAGATCCGCAAGGCGGAGGAGACGACAGTCGTCGTCAACCGGCACACGCGGGGTACGGAGATCCAGCCCCCACTCATCCAGAAGATCACCGGCACGGCGATCGCCGCCACCGCCGTCCCCGCCAACTTCAAGGAACTCCAGGGCGCCGTGGACGCCGGCCGCGTCCACGAACTGGACGGCAAGAGCACGGTGAAGCAGGCCCTTTGGGCCCTCGCGGGCGAACTGGGCCTGGCCGGCGCACCCGACGGCGACCGCAAGGGCCACGGCCGCTTCCGCGGGGACCGCGCGCCGGGCGGCTTCCGACGCCGGAAGGACGGTGCGGGGTGAGCGGACGGTGCGCGGTGAGCGGGTTACGCGGCCGGGGCCGGGACAGCGGCCAGGTCACCGTCGAGTTCCTCGGCATGACACCGGTGATCATCGCGACGCTGGTGGTGCTGTGGCAGCTCGTACTCGTGGGATACACGTACACGCTCGCGGGGAATGCTGCCGACGAGGCGGTACGGGCGGCGACGGCGGCCGACCGGGGGGCGCGGCAGGGCGCCTGCCAGGAGGCCGGCCGGGACAAGCTGCCGGGCGCGTGGGAGGGAGGCGCCGGTGTGGACTGCGGCACCGCGGGCGGCTACGTCACCGCCGACGTGCGCATCGAGGTCCCCATCCTCTTCCCGGGCACGATCAGCTTCCCGTTCACCGTGCACGGGCACGCGGGGGCCGTCGAGGAGGAGGACGACTGAGATGCCGTACTCCGTGAGGGGCCGCCGGACGGACCGCGGCCAGGCGGCCATTGAGTACCTCGGCTTCCTCCCGATCCTGATCATCGTCGGCATGGCCGTCGTACAGCTCGGCCTGATCGCGTACACCGCCCAGCAGGCCGGCACGGCGGCCAGGGCGGGGGCCCGCAGCGCCTCGCTCCGGGAGAGCGCCGAAAGCGCGTGCGCGGCGGCCGTCAGCAGCTGGCTGGCCGACGGCACGAACTGCCCCCCGTCGTACGGCGGGGACGAGGTGACGGTCACCGCCACCGTCCAGATCCCGTCGATCGTGCCGGGCTGGGACTTCGGCCCCGCCACCCGGACCGCCACCATGCCGCTGGACCACTGACCGAGGAGCCGAGGACGCATGAGCCTGCGCGCACGCATCCACTCGCCCGAGGAGAACGGCGGCCGGGGCGAGGACACACACCTGGTCGCCTCCTACCGGGCCAAACTCCTGGAGGAGATCGACCTCGCGGAGATGAGTTCGCTCGCGATGGCCGAACGCCGCGCCCGCCTGGAGCGGGTCCTCGGCCACATCATCAGCCGCGAGGGCCCGGTCCTGTCCACGGTCGAGCGCTCCCAGCTGATCCGCCGGGTCGTCGACGAGGCGCTCGGCCTCGGCATCCTGGAACCGCTGCTCGAGGACGCCTCCATCACGGAGATCATGGTCAACGGCCCCGACGCGATCTTCGTCGAGCGCGGCGGCCGCGTCGAGCAGCTCCCGCTCCGCTTCGCCTCGCACGACCAGCTGATGCAGACCATCGAGCGGATCGTCTCGACGGTCAACCGCCGCGTGGACGAGTCCAACCCGATGGTCGACGCCCGCCTCCCCTCCGGCGAGCGCGTCAACGTCATCATCCCGCCGCTCGCGCTGACCGGCCCCACCCTCACCATCCGCCGCTTCCCGCGCTCCTTCACCCTCCAGGAGCTGATCGGCCTCGGCTCGCTCGACGAGAACATGCTCTACCTGCTCGCCGGCCTGGTGCAGGCCCGCTTCAACATCATCGTCTCGGGCGCGACCGGCACCGGCAAGACGACCCTCCTCAACGCCCTGTCCGGCCTGATCCCCGAATCCGACCGCATCATCACCATCGAGGACTCGGCGGAACTCCAGCTCCAGCAGGCGCACGTCATCCGCCTGGAGTCCCGCCCACCGAACGTCGAGGGCCAGGGCCGGGTGACGATCCGCGACCTGGTCCGCAACTCACTGCGCATGCGCCCCGACCGCATCGTCGTCGGCGAGGTGCGCGGCGGCGAGTCCCTGGACATGCTCCAGGCCATGTCGACGGGCCACGACGGCTCGCTGGCCACCGTCCACGCCAACAGCGCGGAGGACGCCCTGATGCGCCTGCAGACCCTGGCCTCGATGTCGGACGTGGAGATCCCCTTCGTGGCCCTGCACGACCAGATCAACAGCTCCGTCGACGTCCTCGTCCAGCTCACCCGCTTCGCCGACGGCGCCCGCCGCATCACCGAGATCGCCCTGCTGGCCAGCCATGGGGGCGAGCCGTACCGCCTGGCCACGGTCGCCCGCTTCAACGCCCGCCCGATGACCCCCGACGGCCGCATCCACGGCTCCTACGAGTACTACCCCCTCCCGCACCGCACCGCCGAACGCCTCTACATGGCGAACCAGCCCATCCCGCAGGCCTTCGGCGTCGCCCACTCCCCGGACCAGCTCACGACCCGAGAAGCCAGGTAGGAACCGCCCGATGGAACTGGAATCGCTAGTCACGCTCACCACCGGCATCACGCTGCTGACCTGCGTCCTGGCGGTCATGGGCCTGCACTCCTACAGCGCCGGAAAGGCCCAGCGCGCGGCCCTGGTCGAACGCCTCGCCGCGACGGGGCAGGCACCGCTGCCCGGACGCCGACGCCGCTTCCCGGGACTGGACCGCCGCCTGCGCCGCACCGGGCTCGGCAGGAAGCTGGAACTGCGCCTGGCGGCGACCGGCCTGGACGTCACACCCGGTGAGTTCTTCGCCTACATGCTCGCCGTGGTCGCGGGCCTGTGGCTGATCGGCCAGGCGGCCCTGGCCCCCTTCTTCGGCCCGCTCGCCGGCCTGCTGGGCGTGGGCGTCGCCATCCAGTTCCTCAACTGGCAGCGCCAGAAACGCATCGAGAAGTTCATCAACCAACTCCCCGAACTCGCCCGCATCCTCGCCAACGCCACCCAGGCCGGCCTCGCCCTGCGCACCGCCATCGGCATGGCGGCGGAGGAACTGGAGGCCCCGGCCGGCGAGGAACTCGGCAAAGTGGCCGACCAACTGGCCATCGGCGCCTCGATGGACGACGCCCTCGGCGAACTCGCCGGCCGCCTCCCCTCCCGCGAACTGGTCGTCCTCGTCACCACCCTCGTCCTGTCCAGCCGCGCGGGCGGCCAGGTGGTCAGCGCCCTGCGCAACCTGACGGAGACCCTGGAGGAGCGCAAGGAGACCCGACGCGAGGTCCGCACCCAGCTCTCCCAGGTCAGCATGACGTCGTACGCCGTGCCCGTGCTCGGCGTCGGCTCGTTGTTCCTGATGAACGGGGTGAAGGACGGCGCCCTGGAACGCATGACGGGCTCACCGGTCGGCCAGGCTGCGGTGATCACCGCCTTCGCGCTGTACGCCGTCGGCTTCGTCCTCATCCGCCGCCTGTCCCGCATCGACGTCTGAGGAGGGGGAAGAGCATGCCACTGGTGGAACTGGGACTGCCCCTCGCACTGCTCATGGCCTTGAGCGTCTGGGGGATCTTCGCCGGCGTCCGCATGTACCGGGCCGACGCCAAACTCCCCGACGACCTCGCCCTCGCCCTGGAGGTCGGGTCCACCCGCACCGGCGCGGTCGACTCCCTCATCGACCGCATGGGCATGCGCTACGCCCCCGCCGTACTGCGCCTGATGGGCCCGGCCCTCGTCGCCAGATACCGCCGCCGGATCGACCTGGCCGGCAACCCCGGCGGCCTCACCATCGACCGCTACGCCGCCCGCCGCGCGGTCTACGGCTTCCTGGGCGCCGTCGGGTTCCTGGCCTTCCTGTCGCGCGGGCAGCTTCTGGGTGGCCTCATCATGCTGGCCTTCGGCGCGTTCTGGACGGAGGTCGGCATCTGGTCGGCGATCCGCATCCGCAAGGACGTCATCGAGCGCACACTCCCCGACTTCCTGGACGTCCTGGCGGTCGTGGTCAGCGCGGGCCTGGGCTTCCGCCAGGCACTGGACCGGGTGGCGATGCGCTACGAGGGTCCCTGGGCCGACGAACTCCGCATCACGATCCGTCAGATGGACCTCGGCATGAGCCGCCGCGAGGCCTTCACGGAGCTGCGCCGGCGCAACGACTCCGAACAGGTGGCGATGTTCGTGACGGCCCTCCAACAGGGCGAGGAACTGGGCGCCCCCATCGTCGACACCCTCGTCTCCCTCGCCAAGGACATGCGCCGCACCGACGCCCAGAACGCCCGCCGCAAGGCCGCCCGCGCGGTCCCCAAGGCCACGATGATGATCACGACCTTCATGGTCCCGGCCACGATGATCCTCCTCGGCGCCGGCCTGATCCTGGGCTCCGGGACGGACTTCGGCACGATCACGGGCGAGTAGGGGAGGAGAACGACATGTCGATCACGCCGCCGAGGAAAGGAGGGACCGTACCCATCAAGAGTGCGACTGCACACGAATCACAGACACCAACAACCGCCAAATTACAGCCCAGTCGAGCTACTTTCACGCAATACCTTTCGCACTTGCAATCTGCTGTGGGACAGTCGTTGTCTGGTGCTCCCGCCAGGCCGAGGTCCCAACCGAGCGCAAGGGAGGTGGAGATCGTGGACGACGACACCCCGTCCGGCCTGACCAGCCAACAGATCCCCGCCGCCCACCCTTACGTTCCGCACGAGGAACGCGGCTTCGTCCACCCTGGAGGGGAACACCATGACCAACTGGCTTCACACCACCGCCGCATACCTGCACTCCCGCGCCGCCGCCCGCAACGACAAGGGCCAGACGGCCGTGGAGTACCTGGGGATCATCGCGGTGGTGGTGGCGATCGTGCTGGCGATTACGGGGACGGACATTGGTCAGACGATTTACAACGCGATCAAGGACAAGATCACCGAGGTCACCGGCGGCTGACGCCTTCGCGCGGAAGCAGCGACGCAGGGCAGGCATTCCCCATCTACATAACGGTGGTGGCCGGCCTGCTCTTTCTCGCGCTCGCGTACTTCGCGGTCGGCCAGGCCGCAGCGACTCGTAGCGACGCGCAGACGGCGGCGGATGCCGCCGCACTCGCAGCCGCTCTGGAAACCCGGGACCGCCTGGCGGACCAGTGGCTCGAAAGCGTCCTGGAACCGGATGCGTGGCAGGACATCTTCGACGGGAAAGCACCGGTCCCCAGTGCGTGCTGGCGTGCTCAGGAGATGGCGGCACGCAATGACGCGAGCGCGGATTGCACGCCGGACGGTCTCCTGGGCTACACAGTCGTCGCCGAGACCAACGACACCGTCGGGGACAGCATCGTGCCGGGCACGGAGGAGCAGAAGGCGACGGAGACCGCGACCGCCGTCATCGAAGCCCGCTGCTCCGCCAAGCCGCCCGCCGACGATGCGGACGACGAAGCGCTGCCCAGCCTTTCCTGCAAAGGTGGCGAGGACTGGGACCTGAAGCCGGACGACCTCTCGGACCTACCGAAACCCGAGGATCTCTTCGATGTCCATCTGGCCGACAGCTGACAAGCGAACGACGAGGACGAAGGAAGCGGAGTCATGAGCATTCGGTTCACAACAAGGGCCCGCGGGGGATTGGCAGCATGGCCCGTTGCGATCGTGCTGGCTTTCGGCCTGGTGGGATGCGGCGGCGGAGGGGGAGACGGCGACGACAAGCCGGAGGCGTCGACGACGGCCTCCAAGAGCAGCGAGTCCAAGCCGGATGCCCAGGAGGGGGATACGACGGAGACGCTGGCCGAGCTGAAAGGGCCCAGCGGCCTGTTCCTCAAGGTCACCTCCGCAGAACGCGACGCCGGTGGCTTCATCACGGTCAGCGGCGACCTGAAGAACGACGGCGGCAAGACCGTCAACATTCCCGCCCAGCTGAGCGGCAACGAGACCGAGATCATCCGGAACGGCAGCTCTCTCGGCGGTGCCACTCTGGTGGAGTCGAAAGGCAAGAAGCGCTACTACGTACTGCGCGACACGGACGGCCGGCCACTCACGACCACCAATTTCCCAGCCCTCAAGGCAGGCGAATCTCTCCCGGTCTTCATGCAGTTCCCCGCGCCCCCCGCCGACGCGACCGAGGTGACGCTCCAACTGCCCATGTTCACCACCGGCACCATCGAGATCTCCGGGTGAGGCGCACCATGACCGCACCCCCACGCCTGGCAGCCGCCGTCACCCTCCTGCTCGCCACCACCCTCTACGGCACCACCGCGGCCCACGCCGAGGACGATCCCAACGACCCCCCGGGCACCGAACCCTCCGCCTCCGCCCCCGTCGAGGTGGACCCGAACGACCCGGACCTGAAACTCCCGGACGGCGCCACGCTCGCGCAGGCGAAGGTGCTGGACATCAAGTCGGTCGTGGAAGAGCAGAGCGGAGACGAACGCCGCGAGGACACCAACACGAGCGTCACCCTAGCGCTCCAGGCCGAGGTGCTGTTCGGCAAGGACAGCGCGAAGCTGGGCGCCCAGGCGAAGTCCCGCATCACGGGAATCGCCGACGAGATCAGGACCCAGAACGCCACAAAGGTCCGCGTCTTCGGCTTCACCGACAACCTGGGCTCCTCCGCCCACGGCGACGTGCTCTCCAAGAAGCGCGCCAACGCCGTACACGACGTCCTGTCCCAGTCCCTGAACGACGCCGGCATCACCTACGAGGTCCGCGGCTACGGCGAGCAGTACCCCATCGCCGACAACGCCACGGAGGCCGGCCGCAAGAAGAACCGCAGGGTCGAGGTCACGTTCCCGCGCACGGAGCCCTGACGAGCCGACGATGCCCAGCCCGAGCAATCACCAGAGGAGCCGCATGCGCCGGTACTCACTGCCCGCCCTTGCCGCGCTCACGGCGCTGACGGCGCTGACGGCGGCAGCCTGCAGCAAGTCACCGGATACGGACGCGGCACCGTCCTCCCCGCCGGAACGCCCCACGGCAACCAGCTCCGCCACGCAGTCCCCGCCCCCCGAGCACACTCGGAAGCCCGAGCCGCCGGCCCCCTCGGCAGCTGACGGCCGGAACACCGACGCCTGCACCGACGGCAACTGCGAGATCACGGTGACGAAGCCCGTGACCATCCGCTTCAAGGGACCGGACGGCACCGCGGCAACGTTGTCCGTGACCGAGGTCGGCCCCGACAAGATCGAGTACGAGGTGAAGTCCGGCAACGGCCAGTCCAAGGGCGGCGCAAGCGGCGCAGGCCAGGGCTGCATCACCGTCCTCCGCCCGAACGGCAGCGGCAACTCCTGCGGAGGCCTGCCCGGCACCCGCCCCAGCGCCCAGCCCAACGCGGTGGTGATCCAGGCAACGACCGGCGCGAACGGCACGGCACTCCTCCACATCGTCACGCCATGAGCACTGGCGCCGGGGGCGGTGTCGTCACGTCGTGGCGATGTCGATCAGCAGGCTCGCCCGTGCAGTCGCGAACAGACGGTCCTGCTCGGCGAGTCGCTGCGAGGTCGCCTCGGTGTCGACCAGCAGTTGGTACACATAGCCCGACTCCCCGGCGACGAAGACCTCGACCCGCTTGCGGGGTTCGCTCTGCTTCGCCCAGTGATACTCGATCTCCAGCCAGACAGCGTCGCGGCCGTTCTGCCGCGTCGTGTGCGTGGTGACCTTGAGGTCGGCCATCGACGACTCGGCGATATCGCGATACCAGGCGAGTTGCCCCGCGGAGGCGGCTTGGGCGGTCGATCCGTACGAGCGGTCCCGCTTGACGCTCAGGTCGTACGCGCCGTCCGGCGAGTGCCAGGTGCTCTGCACCTCACTTGCGGGCGTCTCGCCCCATCCGTCCGGCAGACCGAAACAAGCGGTCAGATCGGGTTCCTTGACCCGATGCCACTTCTTGGGCAGAGGCGACGAACAGGACGCCGCGGCAGGGCGGGCCCCGTTGCCCCCGCCCGCGGGTTGCCGAGTCGGTGACGGCGATGAAGAAGACCGAGGCGAGGACGGAGACGACTGTGAGCGCGACCGTGAGGGCGAAGGCGAGGAGGACGACGAGGAGGACACTGAGGACGAAGGCGACGTGGGCACGGTGGCCGTGGGGGAGGAATCGGAGTCCGCGACGCTCCGACTGAGCGGCGATGAGTTTCCCACGAGAGGTATTCCGAAGAGTGCCAGGAGGAGCCCCGCGACAGCGGTGATCGCAGAGACCGCGGCCGCCCACTCCCCGATCCTCCGCCGACTCGACGAACCGCCCCCGCCTGAACTGCTCAACTCCCCGACCACGCCTCTCTGTTGTGAACAGCGTCACCACTCTCCGACACGCGACCCCTCCTGTCCTTCGCCGAGCGCGCAGACCCTCTTGACGATCGGCGCACCGAGCCCGACGTCGACCGGCCGAGCGCTCCCCGGATCTCCCCGAGCCGCACTCCACGACAAAGAGGACTGCGCTCCCCGCTGACGACTGGGCCGTCAGTCGTCGGCACAGTGAAGAGGCGTGGACATGCCACTGCGCCGAACGCGCTGGACAGGGGAGAAGCGAACGCGATGAGACCGGACGACACGGGGGAGTCCGGGGGCGGGCGCCGCCCCTGGGAACGTTCGACGGCCCGAAGCGGACAACCGACAACCGGCCCCGGCGGACCGGTTCATCCCGGGGGCCCCGGCCACCGCCGCACGGAGGACGGCGGCGGCCCATGGCACACGACCCGGAGCGTGCCGTCCATCGTCGCGGTGATCCTTTTCGTCATCTGGACGGTCTTCGCCGTGCAGTGGAAGGAGCAGGACTGCACCCTCGTCCCGACCTCGTACATCCTCGTGATCACCCACGGCACCCCGAGCATCTTCGAGGGCTGCGGCGATCAACCCGTCGACGTCACGGACGACTAACTCTCCCGGCTCTCCAAGATCTCCACCCGCGCCCCCACCCGCACGCCCCACCCGCTCATCGCCCCGGCCTCCGCCTCCAGCACGTGCCGCGCCCGCAGCCGGGGCAGCCCGAGCCTGCCCGGCCGCATCGTGCGCACGGCGACGACCGTGAGGCGCCGATCGAGGTAGGCGACGTCGATGGGCATCCGCATCCGAAAGGTGTGCACGCTGTTGGCAGGCGTTAGAAGGATCGCGCCGTCGACGGACTGACGCCCCAACAGCCCCTTGGTGCGGGCACGATAGGAGCCGGCGATCTCGAGCGGAACCCGGACGCTCCCACCCCCGGCCCACCCCTCCACAACCAACACGCCCGCCCCGTCCCCCCAGCGCCGCCGCCCCATACCGATGCCCCTCCCACAGCTCGCCGTCCGGTCGAACGTATCCGCGCCGGAGCAGATCCAACATGGGGCCGGGGGACCTTCGCGGCCGCCGTTCCTCTTTGCTGCTTCCTGTGCGGAACGAGCGGCGACGGAGCCTTGGATCGTGCGAGGAGCGGATGCCGCCTTCGTGTTATGCAACCGTTATGACCTAAGAAGCCACACGTGCGGCTGATTTGAAGCCTTAGGACACCGCAGGGAGACAGGCCTCACTCTGGTGCCGCTCGCCCTTGGTGGATAGCGTTGCTTCGCTGAAGAGAAGCCTCGTCCCACCCAGGAGCCGACAGTGAATCGCCGCCGCCCCACCTTGCTCGCAGCGCTCACGCTGACCGCCGCTGCGGCCTTGACGCTGTCCGCGTGCGGAAGCGACGACAGCCCCAGCAAGGGCGAGGACAAGATCGCGGGGGCGGACACGGGGGGCAAGCCGTCTGCCTCGCCGAGTCCGAGCGAGACGTCCGCCGGGAACCGGCCGGAGATCACCTTCCCGTCCGACGCCAAGAACGTCTTCGAGGGTGGCAAGACGGGCGATGCCAAGAAGGACGCTGTCCTCGCGGACAGCTCGTTGGCGGTGAATGCGGTGGACGAAGCCATCTTCCAGGGCAGTACCAGCACCAAGGCGCTCGGCTACTACAACGCCGAAAAGGCCTTGAGCTCGTCGATTACGTACGCACAGGGCTACATCGACGACAACGACACCTGGATCGGCGTGACTCGGTACTTCAACCGCAAGGTCACCTTCTCTGGCGAGGACCAGGCATACGTCACCTACTGCTCGGACGAGAGTAAGTCGTACATCAAGAACAAGAAGACCGGGAAGGTCGACAGGTCGGCGGCGACGGCTGACAGCTACGTGCTTTACAACACCAAGCTCGCCAAGAACGCCGCCGGTGTGTGGCAGACCACCGACATCGCTTCTAACAGGGGGGACAAGGCGTGCCAGCCGTAAGGACGTTGGGCAGGACGGTGACCGTCCTGACTCTTGTCTGCGTTCCCGTCCTTGCCGCACAGCCGGCATTTGCTGAGCGCGAAAAACACGGAAGCAATGGCCAGACAGAGCAACACGCTGACACTGGCGATGACGGCAGTGTGTCGGTCACCGTGGGCGGCGTTGTCTTCGACCATTCGAAGAACGGGAGTGGCGATTCGGTCGGTGCGGTGACGTCGTCCACTTCCTGGTCACCGCCGGCTTGCTGGTATGCCCCCAAGTACTCGCCGGAGGAGTTGCAGAAGACTCTGGAGCCCATCTGGGAGGCGGAGTCCACAGGGTATGAGTGGGATGCCAAGCAGCGGGAGAAGTACAACGCCAAGGATGAGAAGAAGGGCTTCAACAAGGACAAGTCTGGCAAGGGGTATTGGTGGGGCTCGTATGTGAATGAGAGCTTCCCGCCGGGGTGGGACGAGTGCGACGAGGACTACTTCTGGGTGGACACGGGTGATGCCCCTCCGCCGGAGGTCGAGAACGCCGTCACTCCGGAGGTCCTGGCCGAACTGGCTTACGCGGAGATCCGCGTCCCAGGCACCGAGGTGACTCTGGCGCCGGCCGAGGCGACCAAGGTGAACCTTCCGACGTGGGCGTGGCTGGACGGTGCCGAGTTCAAGCCGGTGTCGGTCACGGCGTCGGTGGAGGAGATCGGTATCACGGCGACGGCTACGGCGGAGCCGGTGTCGTTGCAGATCAAGCCGGGTACTCCGGATGCCCAGACCTATCCGGCGTCGGGTGTCTGCGCGATCGAGGACGGTCGTATCGGTGCGCCGTATGCGAAGGGCAGGGCGGACGACACGCCTCCGTGCGGGGTGAAGTATCTGCGTTCCTCGGGTGATGGGACGTTCCCGCTCCAGGCGACGGTCACGTGGGAGATCCACTGGACCGGTACCGGCGGCGCGGGCGGCGACCTGCCCGACGGCACGTTCGGCGCCACTCAGGACGTCGTCGTCCAGGAGATCCAGGCCGTCAACCGCTGAAGCACCTAAGGGTTACAGGAGCGAGCCGCGGTCGGTCAGTCGTAGGGGTTGGGCGAGAACTCCGGGCGGTCGCCGGGGAAGTCGGGTGGGAAGAACGGAACGACCGTCGCACGCGTGAGTAGGTCGAGGACCGTTGCCGTCGAACTGCGTGGGGAGACGACCGCACGTAACTGCCCCGCCTGGATAATCGCGGTCGGCCATTCCTCCGGCTCCCCCCGAGTGATCCAAACCAGTAGGTCGGCGTTGTCTGTCACCCCCCATTGGACGAGCTCGTCGGCACTCAATCCTCGTTCGCCCAGAACATCATGGATTGCGTAGAGTTCTCTGCCGCGCAGGATGGCCCGTAGTGCGCGGGTGCGCTCGGCGATGTCGAGCCGGCCGCCAGGGGCATCCTCTGCGAAAATCCACAGGAATTCGTCGAAGCACCCCGTTCCGTAGGTTTCAACCAGTGCCCTGTGACTGGCCGGGACAGCCACAGGCCCAGTCGCACGGCCGAGTACCGGGTGCGTCGGAGGGGGACACACTGACCTGAGGAGAGACAAGGCGGCATCCGGGTTGCCCCTCCCGCCGCCGCCGAGCTGCTGAGAGCCGTCATTCACCCGATTCATGCGCATACGCCCCATGTACCAGTCGCCCCGCCAGGGCCTCGTCCAGCTCGTGCTGGAAGTGCTCGAAGTTGGTCAGTGTGAACCAGCCGCACGGCTCCACGCGTTCCGGAATGATGTTGTCGTTCTCATCCACGTAGCCCTCGGTGCTGGCATCGTAGAAGCAGTGCTGCTTCAGCAAGTGACTCGGCTTCAGTTCCTCATGGGCCACAGTCTGAAAGTATCCCTTTTGTCAGACCCAGTTCGGGGAATCGGCCCCGCGGTCCGCTCTCTCTCATCTTGACGATCCGGCCGCCGGCCCGCCCAGACAACGGCCAGAGCGGAGGGCACCCCGCAGCACCCCGGGAGAGGTGGAACCCCGGCGCACCCGTAGCGACACGCGAGACCCGAACCGTGCAACCGTGGAACAAACCGGAGTGAACCGATCATCTCACGAGAGTGACATCACCGCTTACGGATCGAGGTCAATGCCATTCTTCAGGATCGAGGGAAGCCACGATGAAGCCGTCCCCCTGGGAAACGACCAGGTCCGGCTGCTCCACCAGACGCCCCACCTTGCCGGGATCGAATTCGTGAAACTCGAAAATGAAATGCTCAGAAATGGCGGGACGATCCAGCGGGAACCCGTCGAGGTCGACCGACGAGTTCGCCCGGTCCGCACCCTGACAAAGGACAGACACAAAGAGGGGAAAATAGTCCACTTCCAGAAGCCGATCCGCCTCCTGGATCACGCCTGCCACACCAACGCCTCCCGTGACCTCTCCGCACAGGTCATGAAGACAGTCCACCAAAGCATCCCAGTTATTCCCGTAATAGCCGGGGAAGCGAAGAGTCTCCGCAAATGACCGGTGGATCCCTTGCTCGTCCAGAAGTAGGCGGGAGTCGAAGTAGTAGCAGCGTCCACCTTTTCTCTCCAGTTGAGAAAGCTGCTCCTGAACGGCGGCCGACCCGTGGGGAGCGAAAACAACCCAGGGTTCCGAGGTACTCGTGATGTCAAAATCGGCCATGTGCCGCATCACCCTGTGAACTCACCAACGTAGTACAAGGTCCCGTAGTGGTCTGGCGTGTAGTAGGCGGGTCCGTACCTGCGTTCCTCGGGTGATGGGACGTTCCCGCTCCAGGCGACGGTCACGTGAGAGATCCACTGGACCGGCACGGGCGGCGCGGGCGGTGACCTGCCCGACGGTACGTTCGGCGCCACCCAGGACGTCGTCGTCCAGGAGATCCAGGCCGTCAACCGCTGAGCTCAGACGCAAGGGCCCGTCGGCCGGAGCGGGGTAGTGAGGAGGGTCAGGGCCTCGTCCGGGGCGGGGGCCAGCAGCCAGACGCTGTCCATCCCGGCGAACACCGATCCGTCGCTGGCCATGGCCAGGTACTGATTCCCCCGGTCGCGCATTCCGAGCGGGTAGAGGTCGACGCCGCCGGCCTGCTCGGCGAGGTCGTCGATGATTTCGGCGTCCCAGAGCGCGAGCAGCGGGTCCAGGGAGAACTCCATCCACGGGGTCGAGCCCTTCGAGTCAGGGTGAGGCACTCCCAGTGCGCCGAACTCGGCGAGGAAGTGGCGGGCCGCGTCGTGCATCTCGAACTCGCCGGTCTGCAGCAGGACTGCCTCCCAGGTGCCGGTGGGTACCGACCGGTCCGGGAACCAACCGCCCGCGCGCAGGACCCGGTCGGTGTCCGACTCTCCCTCTAGAGCGCGTAGTTGCCGCCAGAAGGCGTTTTCGCCTGTCGGTTCGGCCGGTGACCACAGGGCGGACCGTGTGCCTTGCGCCTGCACCAGGCGGTCCAGCCCACCCAGCCGCTCCGCACCGTCCCTGATCAGGTACAGGGCCCCGTCCTCGCCGATGCCCAGCAGGCCGGTGCCCTCGTCCGCCGTGCCCACGGGGTACAGGGCCGCACCCGCCTCCCGACCGGCCCGCGCGAACCGTTCGTCCTGCCAGGCGGCCCGCATGGGGTCGAAGCAGATCGCCGAGGAGGTGTTGATGGAGTCGGCGGGCCATCCGTAGGTCGTCAGCCCCCCGAACTCGGCGAGGAAGCGACGCGCGGCGTCATGCGTCTCGTAGGGCCCGCGCTCGCGCACGACTGCCTCCCAGGTCTCCGTGGGCACCGCGCGCCCCGGCTGCCAACCGGCCCGCCGCAGTACGTCCTCGGTCCCCGGGGACCAGCCACCGCTCCGGTACTCATACACTCACATCACCCACGTCACGCCCAGTTGGTCAAGAACATCCTGACAGGACTTGCAGGCCGCCTTCGGCGTCCCGTGCACGGGGTTGCCTGCCGCCCGCACGTTCACCGCCGCCATCACACCGCCCCCGGGGTCCACCCCGGCTCTCATGGCCTTCGACAGAGCCTCGGCCTCACCGCACTTCGAGTGCGCCCCGCGGACCTCCGCCTTGATGTGGTCCGGAACCCGATCATAGGCAGCCTGCACATCGGGATGGAGATCATGATTTCCCCCGCCCTTGATGCTCGCGCCGTCGAAGGGTTGTTGATGCCCTGGTATCGACAGTCCGGCCGCACTGGTCGGCCTGGTGTTCTTGTTCGCGCCTGGTGTGGCCTGTTCGGCGTTAGCCCGCTTCGCCGCAGCGGCGCGGGCCGCCTCCTCACAGGAGGGTGCCAGCCCGAAGGGGTCGATGGCCGTGAAGGGGTTGGCCACATACGAGCGCGGGTTCGGCCCTGGGGAGAGACCCAATGGGTCCAGGGAGGCGTACCGACCGGTCTCCGGGTCGTAGTGACGCTGATAGTTGTAGTGGAACGCCGTCTCGGGATCCTCGTACTGCCCCGGGAAGCGCAACGGGCAGTGCGCGCCGTCCGGGCCGGGACCGGGCAGAGGAGCGCCCCACACCGTGGTCCGGGCCTGCCAGACCACTTCCCCTGGTTCGGTGACCAGCTCGGTAGGGGTACCGACCAGGTCCGTGACGATGGAGTAGAACCGGTCGTCGACCCACTCCTGGGGCACGTCCGGCGACATAACCCGTTCGGTCTGCGTAAGAGGGCTGAAGCGATCCCGCTCCCACTCCCACACCGTGCACCTGGGCGCCTCGCCGACGGTACTCGTCATCTGCTCGGCCAGGACGAATCCGTCCCACACGAACGTGGTCTCCTCCACCACGGTCATCCCGTCCGGACCGAGCCGCCGTTTGGCGATCCGGCGTCCGAACGGGTCGTACTCGTACATCCACACCGTGCCGTCCGGGGTGGTCACCGCGACCAGCCGGTCTTGGCTGTCCCAGGTATAGCGCCACACGTCGGGCTTCCGGGAAAGCCGCTTCTTGCGCCTGACCACGACCCGGCCCTGCTCGTCGTACTCGTAGGCGATGTCCCTTGTGCGGCGGACGGGCGCGTGTCCGGGATCCGGTACATCAGCGGCGGGTGCCGTGGGCTGCCACTCGCCCTCGGTGATGTTGCCTGCAGCGTCGTACGCGTATCGCTCGGACCAGGTGGCCGCCCGTACCCCGGCGACCCGTCCCTGGCGGTCGGCGTCGATGACGCGCTGGCCCCGCAGGAGGTCGCTGATCGCGGTGACCGTGCCGTCCGGCCGGTAGCGGTAGGCACGGTGCTGGAGAAGCCGCGGTGCGTCCTCACGGGCCGACCCGTCGGCCGCGGTCAGGGTCTGAGTGCCGAGCCGGCCGCCCGCGTCCCACGTCTGGCTGAGGGCCACACCGCCCACGCGCCGTTCGGTCTCGCGCCCCGCCCGGTCGTAGGCGAAGGTCAGTGTTCTGCCGGCTGTCCGCAACAGCAGCGGATGGTCCTGCCCGTCGTACTCCCAGACGCTCTCCGCGGCGGACGGCGTCACGCGGCGGACACGCCTGCCGAGGATGTCGTAGGTTGACCGGACGGTGGCCCCGTTGCAGGTTTCGGCGAGGATGCGGCCGACCGCGTCGCGCTCGTAGGCCAGCTGCACGCCGGGCCCCGCCACGTGGCGGACCTGGCCGATTGGGTCGTACGCGTAGCGGACGACCCCTTCCGACGCCCGCTGCTCGGTGATCCTGCCGAAGTCGTCGCGAACGTACTCGGTGGTCTCGTTCGCGCCGTTGGTCTGGCCGACGAGGCGACCGATCGCGTCGAAGCGGTAGCTCTGTACGCGCCCGGAGAAGTCCCGCTCCCGGACCATTCGGCCGGCCTGGTCGTAGAAGTACTCCCAAGCGGCGCCCTGCTGGTTGGTCACCGAGGTGACGCGCATCTGACCGTCATAGGTGAACCGCAGTCGTGAGCCATCGGGGTCAGTGCGGGACACGAGCAGGTCGAAGCCGCCGTACTCGAAGCGCGTCACCCGGCCTTGTGCGTCCGCGTGCTCGACGAGGTTGCCCTCGGGGTCGTACCGCCGCCGTTCAGTGGTGCCGTCCGGCAGGTCGAGCCCGAGCTGTCGGCCTTCCGGACTCCATATGAGCCGGGTGACCTGCCCCTCGGGGCTCGTGTGCGCGACAATCCTGCCGAACGCGTCGCGCGCGTAGCGGGTGACGCCGCCCTCGGCGTCGGTGGCCCCGAGGGGGAGCCCCGCTGCGTCGGGCTCCAGCAGAGCGGTGCGTTCGAGTGCGTCGGTGACCGCTAGGAGTGCGCCGTCATCGCGGTACCGGTAGCCGACACGGGCGCCTGTGGGGTCGGTCTCGGCGACCAGGTTGCCGCGACTGTCATACTCCGTGCGCCAGGTGTGGCCGTCGGCCTGCACAACCGCGACGGGCTGTCCCCACGCGTTGTTCTCGGCCGTCTCTCGCAGGCCGTCGGGCCGGACGACGGCGGTGGGCGCACCCAGGGAATCGTAGGAGTAGCGGGTCGTCCGGCCCCTCGCGTCGGTGCGGCTGAGTAGGCGGTCGTACCGGTCCCAGGTGGAGCGCGTGGTGTGACCGAGCGGGTCGGTGACGGCGATGAGCTGGTACAGCTCGTTCCACCGGTACGTCGTGGTGTTGCCGAGGGCGTCCGTGTAGCGGGTCTCCTGGCCTACGGTGTCGTACGCGACGCTGCACCGCAGCAAACCGTCGGTGCTCTCGCCGGCGACACAGCGGTCCTGGTCGTCGTAGGTGAAGCGGTACTGGTAGCCATTGCGATCGGTCCAGGAGGTAATGCGCCCGCGGTCGTCGTAATCGAAGCGCAGAGGCAAGCCGCTGGAGTCGCCGACGGCGACGAGGTCGCCATCGGGGCTGTAGTCGAAGCTTCTGATGAGTGTGCCGAGAGAGCCCTCGGCCGGATCACGCAGGCGCAGGGCGGTGACGCGTCCGCCGTCGGTGTCCACGTGGACGTGCCTGCCGCCGGCGTCCCGTACCGCGACCGGTGCCCCGTCGGTGTCGCGGTCGATGTCGACCCGATAGCCGTTGCGGTCTGTCAGGGCCACCAGGGGAAGGGTGAACGCCTGCTCGTCCTGGGCCGGTTGCCGCAAGGGAGCGAAGTGGCGGGTGACTCCGGTGAGCGGGTCGGTGATGCGGAGGGGCGCTCCGGGTGTGCCATCCCAGTCGAGGGGGAGGCGCGGCCCCTCCGTCGGCATCACGGACGTACCCGGAGACGGGACCGGGTACAGGAGGATCATGCCGTCCTCAACGGCGAAGGCGGCGCCCTCGTCGTCCAGAACGAGGCGTTCATCGAGCGTGGAGGCCCAGGAAGGGCCGAAGGAGCGCCCTGACCGGTAGGTCGACAAGTGGGTGCGTCTCAGTGTTAGGGGGAGCAGGCCCGGGAGTTCGACATCGGTCTCGGCCATGTACATCTCGCCGGAGACCATGTCGATGGGGTCGCCGTTCAGGCAGCGGCCCTTGCCCGGCTTGGCCGCCGCCAGGGCGTCGTCTGCCTCCCTGCGCAGGCCCTTCTTGCTCAGCCCCTTGGCCGTGGCTTTCAGGCCACCCGCACCCAGCGCCTTCGCACCCTTGGCGAGTCCGCCGAGGGTGGTCAGGCCCTTCATGCCGGGTATGCAGTCCAGGGCGGCCAGCCCCACGTCCCACAACGACGCTTGGCCCTTGCTGTATTTGTAGAGCGTGTCTGCGAGGACGACGAGGGCTGCGACGAGGACGATGGCGCCCAGGATCGGACCGCCGATGATCATTGCGACGATGCCGACGACGGCGACGACGACCTTGCAGACGGCGACGATGTTGTCCCAGTTGTCGGAGAACCAGTCGCCGACGTCCTCCCACCACGACCGGTTCTGAATGCCGGCGTCGGACGCCTCGTCGATCTTGTTCTTGGCCTCGCGGGCCGCGTCGTCACGCATCTTGCGCGCGTCCTCGGCCATCTTCTTCGCCGCGTCCAGCGCACCCTGCGCGGAGTCGACGGCCGACTGCGCATTCGTCTGCGCGGTCTTGGCGTGCTGGGCATCACGGGTGGCGGCGCGGACCTTCGCCTCGTCCGGCTTGTCCGCGTCCGACTTGCTGCCGGTCGGGTCGTCCTTGTACTTGTCCGCCTCCTTCGACGCCCGCGTCACCCACGAGTCCGCCGAGGACAGCTTCGACTGCGCCGAGGACAGGTCGGCCCGTGCCTCCCGCGCCTTGACCAGCGCCCTGTCCGCCAGGGCCTGCGCCCGCTCCAGCTTCGGCCAGAAGTCCGTGAGCGCGTCGCCGCACATCCCGTACGACTTCTCCAGCTTCTTCAAGTTCTTCGGAACGCCGGAGAACTCCTCCTTGAAGACGGTCGCCGACTTCCCCGCCCACTCCGCCAGCGTGCTCTCACCCGCCATGCCCTTCACCAGACGCAACGCCTCGGAGACGTCGTCGGCGAAGTCGTGCAGCGTCTTCGCGAGCGTGCGCACCCGCTGCGGATCACCCGGGGTCGGGTCCTTGTCCAGGTCCAGGACATGCCAGTCACTCGGCCTGTGGCCCACCATCCCGCAACCCCCGTCAGCCCACGCGCATCAACAACAACCCGTATGCACACGTGAACTTACAAGGCGCGGGCATTCGAAGAAAGGCGTGCCCGACAGGTACCGGACGATAGAAGACCGCCAGTTGTCGAGCAGTCGTAGTGGCCGAACAAGCCCGGTCCGCGCTAATTGAAGCCACAGGACACCGCACGCGACAGGCTTGGCACTGGTGTCCCTCGGCCCCGCTGGATAGCGTTGCTTCGCTGAAGAGAAGTCTCGCCCTCCCCAGGAGCTGACAGTGAATCGCTGCCGCCCCACCTTGCTCGCAGCGCTCACGCTGACCGCCGCTGCGGCCTTGACACTGTCCGCGTGCGGAAGCGACGACGACAGTTCCGGCGACAACGACAAGATCGCGGGGGCGGACACCGGCAGCGATCCGTCGGTCTCGCCGAGCCCGTCCCGCTCGAACACTGGAGCAGCCGACCGACCCGAGGTGGAGCTTCCGGCAGACCTGAAACTGACCTTCGAAGGTACTGAGACCGGAGACCCTGTGAAGGACGCTGTACTTGCCGACAGCGCGGAGCGGATGCGTGGCCTAGACGCCGCGATCGCCGGAACGGACCCCGAGAGCAAGGCGATCGGCTTCTACAACACAGGTAAGGCACTGGAAGCAGCCGTGTCGTGGGTCGGGCAGTTCGAACAGGCCAATGCCACTGTGACCGGTGAGGTTCGGTACTTCGATCGGAAGGTGACGCTCAAGGACAAGTCCTCTGCGGTCCTCACGTTCTGCGCGGATGAGAGCAAGGGCTTCAGCAAGGACAAGAAGACCGGCAAGGTCGCCAAGACGCCTGTCACAAAGAACAGCTACGTCCTGTACAACACCCGGCTCGACAAAAACGCCGACGGTGTCTGGCAGGCATCGCAAATCATCTCTACGAGGGGGGCGGCCCAGTGCCAGCCGTAGTGAGGGTGTCGGTGTGCGCGGCCGTGTTGGCGGGTGTCACGGTACTGGCCTCAGGCTCGACGGCTTGGGCCGACATCGTGCCGGGTGGCGAGGGCACGGGGTCTGAGACACAGGTGAGTGGAGGCAAGGAGAACCACGCGGTTTCGGCGACCGCCGGTGCTGTCGTTTGCGAGCGTTCCAAGAATGGCTCGGGAGAGTCCGTCGGCCCCGTGGCTGCTGCGACGGACTGGACGCCACCCGCTTGCTACTACGCGCCGAAGTACACCCCGGAGCAGCTCCGGAAGGTCAAGGAACCTGTCTGGGAGGCCGGGTCGACGGGCTACCAGTGGGATGCAGAGCAGCGCGACAAGTACGTGAACGGGCATCCGTACAAGGACTTCAACAAGGAGAAGGCCGGCGAGGGTTACTGGTGGGACTCCTATGTCGCCGTCGGACGGGAAGGTGACCCGGGGGCGCTCGACTGCACGAAGGAAACCTTCTGGGTGGACACCGGTGACGACCCCCCGGCGGACATTCCCGAGGCGATCACGCCGGAGGTTCTTGCCCAGCTCGCCTACGCCGAGATCCGCGTACCCACCACCGAGGTGGACCTGGCGCCCGAAGAAGCGACGAAGGTGAACCTCCCGACGTGGGCCTGGCTCGACGCGGCGACGTTCAAGCCCGTGTCGGTGACGGCTTCCGTGCCTCTCTTGGGAGTCGAGGCGACCACCACGGCGGAGCCGGTGTCGGTGAAGATCGACCCGGGTACGGCGGACGCCGAGACCTATCCGGCCGCCGGGGTGTGCGAGTTCGCGGACGGCAGCATCGGTGAGCCCTACGCGCAGGGAAAGGCCGACGAGACTCCGCCCTGCGGCGTGAAGTACCTCCGTTCGTCGGGCGATGGGTCGTACCAGCTCAAGGCCACGGTCACCTGGAAGATCCACTGGACGGGTACCGGCGTCGCGGGCGAGCAGTCGTTGCCCGAGGGTGACTTCGGCGGAGAGCAGGACGTCGTCGTCCAGGAGATTCAGGCCGTCAACCGCTGATCGGCGTCACCAGTCCTCCGTGCGGAATGTGATCCCCCGTAGAGGGGGCGGCAGCCGGACGCGCGCCACGAAAACCGGATGTCGTCGTTCCTCTCATCGGTGCAGGTGGACCGGTGAGAGGGGACGGGCACATGGCGGAGCGGCTTGCCGTTGACGGGGACGAACTCGGTCGGTTCATGAAGTCGCTGAAGGCGTCCTCGACTTCCCTCAGGGGTGTCCGGAAGGCCTTGTCGGACGCCACGATCGTCGGCCTCGGCACGGATGACCTCGACTCGGCGTGCGAGTCCTTCCAGAAGGACTGGAAGTACGGCTCCGAGGAGATCGGAAAGCAGACGGAGGACCTTGCCGACATCATCGGCAAGAGCAAGGACAGTTACCTCGAGGTCGACAAGGCGCTCGAGGCGGCGGTGCGGAAGTCGCGCGGGGCCGAAGCCGGCGGCGAGAAGTGACCGTCACGGCCGGCAACGACCAGTACGGTGCCGCTCTCGATCCGCGGTCGCGGGCCGATCTGGGGAAACCGCAGGGGCTCAAGTCGGCCCCGCCGATCCCGAACCCCGGGTATCCGCACCTCGGCTTCAATCCGGTGCCGGGGGACACGGAGAGCGTGCGGGGGCTGGAGAAGAAGCTCACTGGGTGCGCGAAGGTTCTCCAGGAGACGTACGACCTCGTCACCAAGCTTCTCGACGGCAGCTACTGGAAGGGCGACGCGGCCGTCGCCTTTCGCGAGCAACTCGACGGCGGCCCCTTGCCGCTGAACCTCAAGAACGCGGCGCACTCGATCCGCAAGGCTGCGAGGCAGTTGGACCGCTGGGAGGGCGAACTCGACGACTTCCAGCGGCGGGCCGGGAAGCTGGAGGCCGACGCGAAGGAGGCCCAGGCCGCGGTCGACCGCGCACAGGGGCGCGTGGACAAGGCGGGCGATGATCCCGGCCAGAAGGAAGGGGCCGATCACGACGCCGCGCAGAAGGCGCTCACGCGCGCGAACGGTGACCTGGAGGACGCCCGCGCCGAGCTGAAGAAGATCATCGGCAAGGCGAAGAGGCTGGCCGAGGAGCACGAGGAGAAGGCCGGGTACCGGGCGGGCAAGATTCGCGACGCCACGAAGAAGTTGGTGCCGCATGAGCCGGGGTGGTTCGACGAGGTACTCGACTGGCTGGGCGACAACCTGCCGGACATCCTCAGCTTCACGGCGGGGCTTATTGGGGTGGCGGCGCTTCTTCTGACTGGACCGCTGGGGTGGAGTATCGCGACGGGCGCCGCGCTCATGCTTACGGCTTCAGGGCTGAGTGCTGCAGCACTCCTGCTTCGGCTCAGCGATTCCGAGGTTCGCGCTTCACTCCTGGATGGCATTACCAAGGGTGAGTTCGATGCCGACTTCTGGAGCAATGCTGTCTCTGTGGGGGCGGATGCAGCAGGGGCGCTACCGGGTGTGGGAGCCGTAATCAAGGGCGGTGTCAAAGCTACCCGCACCATCCAGACAGGCGGTCACTCTCTTGATTTCTGGCAGAAGGCCGCCACGTACGGGTCGAAGTCCTTCGAGGAAGCTCAACTCATTGTCGGACTGGAGAATCAGTTGGTAGCGCGAGCCGTGCGTGGCTTCAGTGACCCTGTGAAAGCAGCAAGCGCCGTCGCTGTAAGTTCGGGTGTGACCGGGGTCGTCACTGGTGCTTACGGTCTGTACAACAAGGCGGTGGACGCAGAGGACGACGGCATCAAGGATGGAGCTGTCGCGGGCATTGATGGATCTCGCCTCATTCTCGACAACGGCGGAATCATTGGCCTCGTTCGGCACGTCTTCTGACGCTACGGAGAAGGAGCGAAGGACAGTGAACCCTGCCGTCTGCCCCACCGCGTGGGACCACGGTCGCACTCGACGGGCCTGGGCCTGTCACGTGGCCCTGAATGTCATGGGAGGTATCGGGTGGGCCGCCTGCTGGGTGCTTCTACTGGCTATGTCTACGTACACATCTCAATGGGCCGTATGGGTTTGCATGCCGTACTTTCTCTATGGCCCGTACCGGGTAGCCGCTCATGCGAAGATTGTCCTGACGGCATTTCTGATGAGGCGAATCCTTCGCACGTATCCCTGGCAAATCATGCACGATATTCCGCGAGGGATTATCGATCGTCCTGAGGTGGCTAGTAGTCAGTACGGTTGGTTCGAGTTTACCAACCCAGCCCGCCGGGACCATCGGCTGCCGCTTGTTTTCTCCTCCCATCTCGGCACGCTGTGGTGGGCGAGGCGTATGACTCCACGAGCCAAGCCCGATTTGAGAGCCCAGATCGAAACGGTCTGGTTTGCTGGTGACCCCCGTTTCATTGGAGTTGTTGCGGTGCCTACCCGGAAGGCTACGGCGCCTCGGCATATGCATGTCATTGAGCAGCGAATCGGGGAACGGAGTGGGCAAAGCTTCACTGACTGGTGTGCGACTCCTGACGACATCGAACGCGGCCGACGCGCAGGGGTTCGCCCCGTCCAACTCTGAGTTGAAGTGAGAGAAGTGTTGTGAGTACCCCAGCGATTCTGCTCCACGAGTCTGTTGATGATCCTGATGCAGAACTGTGGTTCGCCGAACCAGCCGGCTTCGTGTCGCTGCCGTTCGATGCGTTGCTTGCCCAACCTGGTTCTTCAGAGGCCGAAACGATGCGCGAGGCCTTCGCCCCGTTGCTCGCGGCGGCGCCCAGTGAAGTAGTGCGTCAGCGGGTTGTCGCGCAACTCGCCCAGGGGCAGCAGGTGCTTGGGGTACTGCGTGGTTTCGGCACGGTGCACTGCTCGGTCGGTCTGCATCGCGACGACATCGATGCGACGAGTGCACACCTGCTGTCCCTCTTCACCATCTCCTGGCGCGACACGAACGTCGCTCCACGTGGCGTCACCGCGGCCCGCGCCGCCACGCCGGCCAAGGGGCACACGCAGATCGCCTTCGAGGAGCTTCCCTGCGGCCCCGCGGTCCTCAGCGAGACCACCTTGCGTTTCGCCGCTGAGAGTGGGATGCCCCAGCTACCCCTCCTCCAGATCCATGCCCACCTTCCCCACCCCGACTGCAAGCGGATGGCCGTGTTCACGTTGAGTACTACGGCGGTGGCGCGTCGGGTGGAGTACCGGGCGATGGTGCGGCAGGTCGTCCGGACGGTGTGTTTTGAGGACCCTCTGGGGGCGGCGTCGTAATGGTGTTGTCCGGCGGGCCGGGGTGCGGGTAGGAAGAGGCCATGACTGGACTCGGCGCCGTGTTTCGTCCACAGCTTGCCCCCGAGCGGCTGCGTGCCGTGGCTCGGGTTGCCGATGAGGTGGGGCTCGAGGAGTTGTGGTTGTGGGAGGACTGCTTCCGGGAGGGCGGGATCTCCACCGCCGCCGCTGCCCTCGCGTGGACGGAGCGGGTGCGGGTCGGGGTCGGGCTGTTGCCCGTGCCGTTGCGGAACGTGGCCCTCACCGCGATGGAGGCCGCCACGCTGGACCGGATGTTCCCCGGCCGAGCCGTCCTCGGGGTGGGGCACGGGGTGCAGGACTGGATGGGGCAGGTCGGGGCGCGGGTCGAGTCGCCCGTCACGCTGTTGCGGGAGTATCTGGTGTCGCTGCGGGCTTTGCTGGGCGGGGAGCGCGTGACGACCGAGGGGCGCTACGTCCGGCTCGACGGCGTCGCGCTCGACTGGCCGCCGGAGCAGGCCGTCGAGGTGTTCGCCGGCGCCACCGGACCCCGTTCGCTGCGGCTGACCGGTGAGGTCGCCGACGGGACCGTTCTCACCGCGAACACTCCGCCCGACGGGGTGCGCCATGCCCGGCGGCTCATCGACGAAGGGCGCGCGGCGGCCAGGCGGACCGGGGCGCACAAGGTCGTCGTGTATCTCCTTGCCGCCACCGGGGCGGGCGCCCGTGAACGCCTTCGGGCCGAGCTGGTCGCCGAAGGTGTCGGGGCCGTGTCCGATCTCGGGGTCGCCGGGGACGCGGGGGCCGTCGCTGAGGCCGTGCGGCGGTTGGCCGACGCCGGGGCCGACACCGTGATTCTCCAGCCGACCGGCGACGAGCCCGATCCGGAGGGGTTCGTGCGGTTCGCCGCCGAGCAGGTCCGGCCCCTGGTAGTGGCCTGACTCGAGCCACTTCTCCAAGTTCGTTCGTCGTCCATTTCCTTGGATCGGATCCGCCCCCATGGCGCAGGCTCGCCCCAACCCCAACCCCAACCCCAACCCCAACCCCAAGCCCAGTTCCCGTTCCTTCGACGACCTCGTGGACGAAGGCGCCTCCGTTCCCACCGAAGGGTGGGACTTCTCCTGGTTCGAGGGGCGGGCCACCGAGGCGCGGCCGTCGTGGGGGTACGCGCGGTCCATGGCGGGGCGGCTGGGCGAAGCCACGGCTGTACTGGACGTGCAGACCGGGGGAGGGGAGGTGCTGGAGTTCGCCCTCGATGCCGCCGGTCCTCAGCGATCCCCTCTCGTCGTCGCCACCGAGGGCTGGGCGCCCAACGTCGACAAGGCCACCGGGCTGCTGCGCCGGCACGGCGTGCCGGTGGTCGCCTCGGCCGACGACGCGCCGCTTCCCTTCGCGGACGGCGCCTTCGACCTGGTCGTCAGCCGGCATCCGGTCGAGCCGCACTGGGGCGAGGTCGCCCGTGTGCTCGCGCCCGGCGGCACGTACTTCGCCCAGCACGTCGGGCCGGCCAGCGTCTTCGAGCTCATCGAGTACTTTCTCGGGCCGCTGCCGGAAACCAGTCACCACCAGCGGCATCCCGGGCGTGAGCGTGCCGACGCCGAAGCCGCCGGGCTCGAGGTCGTGGACCTGCGGGCGGAGCGGCTGCGGATGGAGTTCCGTGACGTCGGCGCCGTCGTCCATTTTCTGCGCAAGGTGGTGTGGATGGTTCCCGGGTTCACCGTCGAGGCGTACCGGGACCGGCTGCGTGCACTGCACGAGCGCATCGAGGCCGACGGACCCTTCGTCGCCCACAGCTCCCGTCACCTCTTCGACGTGCGTAAGCCCAAAGCCAAGCCCGAAGCCAAGCCCGACGCCAAGTCGGACCTCAAGCCATAACACCGTCGAGCGGCGTGCCCCTCACGCGTGCGCCCCCACCGTCACCTCCCCGATCACCAGCTCCGCCTCCGCCTCCAGTACGTCCCCCACCCGTTCCGCCCACGCCGTCAGTTCCCGTTCCTGCCGTGTCGTCAGGCGTCCCAGGGGCTCGGCCGTGACGGTCGTACGCCTGCCCCGGCGTCGCTGGTGCCAGACGCCCGCCACGACCCCGTCCACCAGGAGTACGGGGAAGTTGCCCGCCTGCCCGCCCGCCAGCGCCCGCTGGTAGGCGGCCCCCGGGAAGAGCAGCTCCCGAGGTTGCGCGGCGATGACGTACGCGTCGAAGTACGGCAGCAACCGCACCCCGCGCGTCAGCTCGTCCCGTTCCTGGCCGTCCGGGAAGTCGGTGTCGCCGGCCACCACCCACGCCGGCGTGCCCTCGAAGCGGACCTCCTCGATCTCGCCCGCGGCGGCCAGCTCGGCGTAGCGGGCCCTCGCCCAGCCGGGCGGGGCGGCCAGCCAGCGGGCGAAGTGCTGGGGTGTCGCGGGTCCGTAGGCGTGCAGGTAACGGCGTACGAGGAGCCGCGTCGCCTCCTCGGGCGGCAGCGGGGTGAAGTGGGGCGGGCGGGTGTACGTCACCTTGCGGCCGCGGTTCGGGCCGAAGGAGAGGGCGCCGCACTGGCCGGCCCGGTGGAGTACCTGTCGCCAGCGCGGCCACATGGTCTGGAACGCCGGCATCACCGGGTCGCCGGCCCAGGGACCGGTGCGGGCGACGACCTCCTCCCCGAGTTCGTCGATGGTCAGGAACGTGCCGTCGAGCGCGTCGCCGATGGCCGACACGACCTGCTCGGCCCGTTCTTCCGTGAGGCGTACGTCGGCCGGGAAGGCGGAGGTGCCGGTGGGGATCGCGGGCAGTGCGGCGCACCACATCGGCAGGTCGGAGGCCGGGAGCAGGTGCACCGTCCCGCGCGGGCCGTGCGTCTTCACCAGCGAGGGCGGTGGGGCTGCCGGGACCGGGGCCGCGGCAGCCCCGGTGGACGCGGTGGGCGCTGCGGGCGAAGCGGTCGGCCACAGGGCGCCGCGTACGTCCGCGCGGGTCACGCCGTCGGCCCGCAGGCCGACCGAGAGCTCGGCCGCCGACAGTACCTGGGCGTGGACGCCGAGCATCGCGGCGGCCACGTCGGCGACGGGCGTGCCCGTTCGGGCGGACATGGCCAGGAACTGTCGTTCGAAGCGTCGTGCGCTCGCCGCGGCCCAAGTGATCCCCGTTGTCCTCGTCATGAGATGACGTTAGGAGAGCAGTAGGTCAGATCAGGTCCTATTCATTGCCGGAGAGGGGATCTTCCGGGCGTAAGTGGCGCACCTTCGCAAATATTCGCGCGGGCGATGGCAGGGTGCGGAATCGCCCGGCAATCCTCACAGGGTTTCCACATCGTTATTCACCGTTGTCCTCTTCGGGTCGAACCAGCCCGCCTGGTCGCGTAAGTTCGGAGCCAGGTAATTCGCGTGAGCAAAGCTGCGCGTGCGGCACCGCGCAGCGGAGGGGGCTGCGCGGTGCCGGGTCAAGTGAGGGTGCGATGTCGGCGTCACTCGGATGGGGGAAGCGGGTTCGGCCGAGAGCCGGTCGCGAGTCCGGGAATCCGCTGTGATTTGGCCATGATTCAGGGCGGAATGAGGGCTTCCGTGGTCATCCGGGCGTTGCCGGACGACTTCGGAGAGTAGTTGTGGCACGCCGATGCACGCAGCATCACTTACAAAGGGTTATGGTGGAAACCCCCCCTCGGGCCGGTCCGTATCCCCCCCCCACGGACCGGCCCGTTTTTTCTGCCCGCTCGCGGACGCTCCCGCGCCGCAGCCTCCCGCGGTACGCCCGTAACGAGGAGTTCACCGGTGCGCCGTCCTGTGTCGTGGCATGGCGGCGCTTGTTCGAGGGCATAAGCCAAGCAGGTCGATGCCCGAACCACGGGTGTCGGATCTCAGCGGACGGCACGGAGCCGTCCGCCCGGGAGGCCCTTTGCACCAGCCCCACCGTGCGGTCACGGCACGGAAGACGCGGCGGAGGACCGGTCCACGGCCCGCGCCAGTGCAGGGCGGCCCCAGGGGCCTGTCTGACCCTTCCCGTCCGGCAGGCCGCAGACCGGTCGGCTCGTTACCGCCCTCCCGGCCCAGCGTCCACTCCGTCGCTCCCCGACCTCTTCCGAGGGGGTACGTCCTTCCGTGGTGACCAGCACAAAGCGCCACAAGCCCGATAGGCGCACCTACGTTCTCGACACCAGCGTCCTGCTGGCCGACCCGAACGCTCTGAACCGCTTCGACGAGCACGAGGTCGTGCTCCCGATCGTCGTGGTGACGGAGCTGGAGGCCAAACGGCACCATCCCGAACTCGGCTACTTCGCCCGGCAGGCCCTGCGCCTGCTAGACGAGTTCCGGGTACGGCACGGTCGCCTCGACGCCCCCATTCCGATCGGGGATCTCGGCGGGACCGTCCGTGTCGAGCTCAACCACTCGGACCCCAGCGTGCTGCCCAGCGGCTACCGCCTGGGGGACAACGACTCCCGCATCCTCGCGGTCGCCCGCAATCTGCAGGCGGAGGGATTCGACGTCACCGTCGTATCGAAGGACCTCCCGCTGCGGATCAAGGCGTCCTCCGTCGGCCTCCTCGCCGAGGAGTACCGCGCCGAGCTGGCCATCACGGACGCCTCCGGCTGGACCGGAATGTCCGAACTCACCCTGCCGGGTGAGCAGGTGGACGTGCTCTTCGAGGAGGGCCGGATCTACGTCCCCGAGGCCGCCGACCTGCCGGTGCACACCGGTCTGACCATCCAGTCGGAGCGCGGCAAGGCCCTCGGCCGGGTCACGCCCGACGGCAACGTCCGGCTGGTGCGCGGCGACCGGGAGGCGTTCGGCATCAAGGGCCGCAGCGCCGAGCAGCGGATCGCGCTCGACCTGCTCCTCGACCCGGACGTCGGCATCGTGTCGATGGGCGGCCGGGCCGGCACCGGCAAGTCGGCGCTGGCACTGTGCGCGGGGCTGGAGGCCGTGCTGGAACGCCGGCAGCACCAGAAGGTGATGGTCTTCCGGCCGCTGTACGCCGTGGGCGGGCAGGAGCTGGGCTATCTGCCGGGCTCCGAGGCGGAGAAGATGAGCCCCTGGGCGCAGGCGGTCTTCGACACCCTGTCGGCGGTCACCAGCCGGGAGGTCATCGAGGAGGTCACCGCCCGCGGCATGCTGGAGGTCCTTCCGCTCACCCACATCCGCGGCCGTTCGCTGCACGACGCGTTCGTGATCGTGGACGAGGCCCAGTCGCTCGAGCGGAACGTCCTGTTGACCGTGCTGTCCCGGATCGGGGCCAATTCACGGGTCGTACTCACCCATGACGTGGCACAGCGGGACAATCTGCGGGTGGGCAGGTACGACGGAGTGGTCGCTGTCGTCGAGAAGCTGAAGGGGCATCCGCTCTTCGCGCACGTCACCCTGACGCGCTCCGAGCGGTCCCAGATCGCGGCCCTCGTGACCGAAATGCTGGAGGACGGCCACATCTGACCCGTCTGTGACCCGTCCGAGAACTCCGACCCGACAAGGGCCGGTTACCCGACAGTCGGCGCCGTCCGGAAAGGCCAAGAGCCTAGCCGGGCGGCGCCTCGGCGTGTGCGGGTTTCCGTGAATCCCCTGGACCAAACGGGATGTGAGCTTTCACACGCAACACAGAATTGCCTCACCCCGCAGGGTTACGGCAGAGTCTCAGTCCTGTCAGGCCCCGCATACGACGCATGTGTACCCCCAGCGGTACGGCACCACAGAAGCACCAGAGCCAACTCCATAGCCGAGTCGTATGCCGCCCGAGCACCACGCGGCGCTCCCCGCTGGGGAGTTGTCCACCGGGCCCGTGTCTCCCGTGACCCGTAGTTGGGGAGGCCAGTGCCAGGGGCACGATTGCGTCCGCGAGGGTCACCGAAGCGGGCGATGCTGGAAGGAAACCGTGTGAGCCGGATCTCGGTCCGGGGATTCGCAGTGGCCTCGGCCACGGCGGTCACCGCTGTCGGAAGCGTCGTCGGAGTTGCCTCGGGCAGCGTCGCGCAGAACAACGACGCGGAGGCCACTGCAGCAGGCACGACGCTGCTTGCGGACATCCCCATGGGCGAGCAGGCGCAGGTGCAGACCGCGTCCCTGACGCAGCAGGCCGACGTACAGGCCATCGCCGCGGACGCGAGCGCCAAGAAGGACGCCGAGGCGGCGGCCCGCAAGGCAGCGGCCGACACCGCCGTGGCCAAGCAGGAGAAGGCCAAGCAGGCGGCCGCGGAGGCCAAGAAGCGCGAGGCGGCGAAGCAAGCGGCCAGCCGCGACGCCCAGCGCGACTCCACCAGCTTCGCCGTCCAGAGCTCCTACAGCACCGGCCAGATCCAGGCGATGGCCCGTCAGATGGTGCCCAGCGGCCAGTTCCAGTGCTTCAGCAACATCGTGGACCACGAGTCCAGCTGGAACTACCAGGCCGTCAACGCCTCCTCCGGCGCCTACGGCCTCTTCCAGGCGCTGCCGGCCGGCAAGTACGCCTCGGCGGGCGCCGACTGGCGGACCAACCCGGCCACCCAGATCAAGTGGGGCCTCAGCTACATGGACAACCGCTACGGCAGCCCGTGCGAGGCCTGGGGCTTCTGGCAGGCCAACCACTGGTACTGAGCCCGCCGTCCGCCCGGCGCGGTCCACCGCTCAACCTCGCGAAGCCCCTCACCGTCCTACGGTGAGGGGCTTTCGTGCTCCCGCCATGTACGGTCGGACCCGAAACGGCTCCAGGGGGGAGTGGTGGGGAAAGACGGGGGAAGAGGACGGATCATGTCGCGAGTGCCAGGGTGGCTCGGCCGGCTCGGCGCCGGACTGACGCAGATGAGCGAGCGGTTGGACCAGCGTCGCGAAGCGGCGCGGCGGGACGACGCCGACGACGGACCGACGCCGCCCTCCGACCACGTGCCGCGGGCCCTGGAGGACACGGGCACGGACACGGCACCTGAACACGCCTCCGCGCAGCAGCACCCGGTCGCGGTCCACAACCGCCCCGACCCGGCACAGGCCGTGCCCTGGGGAGTACGGGTCGCCGCGGAGGCCGGATGGCGGCTGCTGGTGCTCGCGGGCACCGTGTGGGTGCTCATGCGGGTCATCAGCGCCGTACAGCTGGTGGTGCTGGCGTTCGTGGCCGCGCTGCTGATCACGGCGCTGCTCCAGCCGACCGTGGCCTGGCTGCGCCGGCACGGGGTGCCGCGGGGACCGGCCACCGCCCTGACCGCGATCCTCGGGTTCGTGGTGATGGGGCTGATCGGCTGGTTCGTCACCTGGCAGGTCATGGAGAACATCGACAATCTCTCCGACCAGGTCCAGGACGGCATCGACGAGCTGCGCAACTGGCTGCTCAACAGCCCCTTCCACGTCACCGACAAGCAGATCAACGAGATCGCCAAGAGCCTGCGCGACGCGGTCGGCGCCAACACCGACCAGATAACGTCCGCCGGCCTCGAAGGCGTCACGGTCGTCGTCGAGGCGCTCACCGGCATCCTGCTGGCCGCCTTCTCCACGCTCTTCCTGCTCTACGACGGCAAGCGCATCTGGCAGTGGTCGCTGAAGCTGGTGCCGGCGGCCGCCCGGCCGGGCGTGGCCGGTGCGGGCCCGCGCGCGTGGCGGACGCTGACCGCCTATGTGCGCGGCACGGTGATAGTCGCGCTGATCGACGCCATCTTCATCGGCCTCGGCATCTACTTCCTGGACGTGCCGATGGCCGTCCCGCTGGCCGTGTTCATCTTCCTGTTCGCCTTCATCCCGCTCGTCGGCGCGGTCGTGTCGGGCGCGCTCGCGGTGGTCGTGGCACTGGTGACGCAGGGCATGTTCGCGGCGGTCATGACGCTCGTGGTGGTGCTGGTGGTGCAGCAGATCGAGGGCCACATCCTGCAACCGTTCATCCTGGGGCGCGCGGTGCGGGTCCATCCGCTGGCGGTGGTGCTGTCGGTGGCCGCCGGCGGCATGGTGGCCGGCATCGGCGGCGCGGTTGTCGCCGTACCGCTGGTGGCGGTGACCAACACCGTCGTGGGCTATCTGCGGGCGTACTCCCGCGAGGCCGCCGTACGGCATACGCCGAGGCCGCACGGTGCCACGTCCACGGACGCCTCACCGGCGATCGATCCGCCGCCGGAGCCGCCCCGGCCGCCGGAGGCCGATCCGCCGTCCGACACCTCCCCGGCGTGACGACGCGAAGGGCCCCGCTCACCTCTCGGTGGGCGGGGCCCTTCGCGTCGTGTGAACGGGAGTCGCCTACTCGGCGGCCAGGACCGCCTCGGCGTCCAGCGTGACGCCGACGGCCTCGACCACGGCGGCGATCTTGAACGCCTCCTGGACGGTCTCGCGGTCGACACCGGCCTTGCGGAGCACCTGCTCGTGCGAGTCCAGGCACATGCCGCAGCCGTTGACGGCGGACACCGCGAAGGACCACAGCTCGAAGTCGACCTTGTCGACGCCCGGGTTGCCGATGACGTTCATCCGCAGGCCGGCGCGCAGGGTGCCGTACTCGTGGTCCGACAGCAGGTGCCGGGTGCGGTAGAAGACGTTGTTCATCGCCATGACGGCGGCGGCCGACTTGGCGGCCTTGTACGCCTCGGGTGTGAGGTTGGCCTTCGCCTCGGGCTCCAGTTCGCGCAGCACGATGGGGGAGCGGGAGGCGATGGCGGTCGCCAGCACGGTGCCCCACAGCTGCTGGGCCGGGAGGTCGGAGTTGCCGATGACCGAGCCCAGGTTGAGCTTCAGGTCCTTGGCGTAGTCCGGTACGGCGGACTTCAGGGAGTCGAGGGACATGTCAGCTCACTCTCCCGAGAGCAGCGCGACCGGGTCGAGGGTCTCGTCGCCCTTGCTCCAGTTGCACGGGCAGAGCTCGTCGGTCTGCAGGGCGTCGAGGACCCGCAGGACCTCCTTGGGGTTACGGCCGACCGAGCCTGCGGTCACCATGGTGAACTGGATCTCGTTGTTCTGGTCCACGATGAACACGGCGCGCTTGGCGAAGCCGTCCTCGCCCTCGATGCCGAGGTCGCGCATCAGCTCGTGCCGGGAGTCCGCCATCATCGGGAACGGCAGGTCGGTCAGGTCGGGGTGGTCCTTGCGCCACGCGTGGTGGACGAACTCGGAGTCGCCGGAGAAGCCGAGGACCTGGGCGTCACGGTCGGCGAACTCGTCGTTCAGCTTGCCGAAGGCGGCGATCTCGGTCGGGCACACGAAGGTGAAGTCCTTGGGCCATGCGAAGACGACCTTCCACTGACCCTCGTAGGTCTTGTGGTTGATCTGCTCGAACTCCTTGCCCTTCTCCAGCGAGACACAGGCGGTCAGATCGAACTCGGGGAACTTGTCACCGACAGTGAGCACGCGCTCTCCAAAAAGTGCAGCGAGGAAACACCCGGATTGCGGGCGTTTCCCACGGGTTGGACGTTAATGATGTTGGCACAGGGTGCATTGATTAGTGAAATAGCTACACTCGGTCGAGTTGATCGGAGGTGGCTATTAGTGACAGGTAGGAAGAGGCAGCCCAGCCTCGCCCAGCTGCGGGCTTTCGACGCGGTCGCCGAGCATCTGCATTTCCGCGATGCCGCAGCCGCGATCGGGATGAGCCAGCCGGCGCTCTCGGGCGCCGTTTCCGCCCTGGAGGAGGCACTGGGTGTCACCCTCCTGGAGCGTACGACGCGCAAGGTGCTGCTCTCGCCGGCCGGTGCACGGCTCGCGGTGCGGACCAAGGCGGTACTGGCGGAGGTGGGCGCGCTGCTGGAGGAGGCGGAGGCGGTACGGGCGCCGTTCACCGGGGCGCTGCGGCTCGGGGTCATCCCGACGGTGGCGCCGTACCTGCTGCCCAGCGTGCTGCGCCTGGTCCACGACCGCTATCCGGACCTGGACCTCCAGGTCCACGAGGAGCAGACCGCGAGCCTCCTCGACGGCCTCACGAGCGGCCGCCTGGACCTGCTCCTGCTGGCGGTGCCTCTGGGCGTGCATGGAGTGACGGAACTCCCGCTCTTCGACGAGGACTTCGTCCTCGTCACCCCGCTCGACCACCGGCTCGGCGGCCGGGAGGGCCTCTCGCGTACGGTGCTGCGCGAGCTGAAGCTGCTGCTGCTCGACGAGGGGCACTGCCTGCGCGACCAGGCGCTCGACATCTGCCGGGAGGCGGGCCGCGCGGGTGTTCCGGCGACGACCACGGCCGCCGGGCTGTCGACGCTGGTGCAGTTGGTCGCCGGCGGCCTCGGCGTGACGCTGCTGCCGCGCACCGCGGTCCGCGTGGAGACCTCCCGCTCCAGCCAACTCCTCACCGCTTCCTTCGCCGACCCGGCCCCCACCCGCCGCATCGCCCTCGCCATGCGCACGGGCGCGGCCCGCTCGGCCGAGTACGAGGAACTGGCCTCTGCTCTGCGAGAGGCGATGCGGGACCTCCCGGTCCGCACCATCCCCGACTGACCGCCCCGTCACGCCGGGCCCGGGCCGGACCGCCCTGTCACGCCGGGCCCGGGCCGGACCGTCCTGTCACGCCGGGCCCGGGCCGGAGCGTCCGGGCTGCCGGGGCCCGGGCCCGGTCCCCGGGCTCACGCCCCCGGGCCCGTGCCCCGCCCCGGCTTTCGGGCCTCGGTGCCCCCGGCCTTCGGGTCGCCGCCTGCGGTCTCCGAGCGCCGGTCCCGGCGTCCGAGCGTCGGCCCCCGGCCTTCGTGCCCCCGGCTTTCGGGTTCCCCGGCCTCCGTGCCCCCGGCCTTCGGGCTCCCCGGCCCCCGGCCTTCGGCCCACGGCCTCCGTGCCGCCGGCTTTTGGGTCGCCGCCTGCGGTCTCCGAGCGTCGGCCCCGGCCTGCGGCGTCCGGTTCAAGGCGTGTGGGGTCCCTTGCCACCGCATGGCCCGGGGCGCCCCGGCCTCCGAGTCGCCGGCTTCCGGGTTCCCCGGCCTCCGTGCCCCCGGCCTTCGGGCTCCCCGGCCCCCGGCCTTCGGCCCACGGCCTCCGTGCCGCCGGCTTTTGGGTCGCCGCCTGCGGTCTCCGAGCGTCGGCCCCGGCCTGCGGCGTCCGGTTCAAGGCGTGTGGGGTCCCTTGCCACCGCATGGCCCGGGGCGCCCCGGCCTCCGAGTCGCCGGCTTCCGGGTTCCCCGGCCTCCGTGCCCCCGGCCTTCGGGCTCCCCGGCCCCCGGCCTTCGGCCCACGGCCTCCGTGCCGCCGGCTTTTGGGTCGCCGCCTGCGGTCTCCGAGCGTCGGCCCCGGTCTGCGGCGTCCGGTTCAAGGCGCGTGGGGTCCCTTGCCACCGCTTGGCCCGGGGCGCCCCGACCTCCGAGCCGCCGGCTTCCGGGTCCCCGGATCCCTGCTCCAAGTCCCTGGCCTCCGGGCTTCCGGGTTCCTGGTCTCCGGCCTCATCTCCGGGTCCCTGATCTTCGGGCCCGGCCTCGGGTTTCCGGGCCTCCCGCCCCCGGCCTCCCCGCCACCTGCCCCGGTCTCCGTCCGTACGTGCCCCCCACGCGTCTCCGCCCGGCCGGGGTGAGGGACCGGCCCTGTGGGCGGTGGTCCGGTGCCTCGGTCGGGCGGAGAGGGTGGAGGGCTGTGGGGTGGGGGCCCGGCGTGTGGCTGCGGAGTTACTCCGTGCGCAGGCCCTCCGCTCGCATCAGCCGGAGCAGGGGCGGGAGGCTGCACAGGGTCACGACCAGGACGACCGCGGCGCCGATGCCGGTCATGGACAGGACGCCGGTCCAGTCGACGTGGACCGGGGTGCCCGTCATCTTCAGGAGCACCGTGCCCAGGGTCAGCCCCACCACCGAGGCCAGCAACAGGCCCAGCACGATGGGGATCGCCGTCTGCCACAGGACCGACAGGCTCAGCGTGCGGCGCCGGGTGCCGAAGGCGACCAGGGCCGACAGCAGCTTCTTCCGCTCACGCAACTGCTCCAGCTGCGAGACCAGCAGACTGGCGCCGATCAGCGCCAGCACACAGGCCGCCCCGACGAACAGGCCGGTGCGGATGGCGTCGAACCTGTCGGTCCGCTCGGTCTCCGCCCAGGTCACGGCGTCCGCCAGCGGGTCGATGGCCACCGTGGTGTTCCGGACCAGGTCGTGCACGTCCGGCACCGACTCGTCCAGTTGGAGGTAGGCGTGCCCGTCCAGCGCCGGCGCGAGCGCCTCCGGCATCGCCTTTCGCGTGATCAGGAAGCCGCCCCGGTCGGTATCGGCCAGCAGACCGGTACGCGGCTTCGCGGCCTTGACGCCCTCCGGCACCGTCCAGGAGATCTCCGGGTTCTTGGGGCCGCCCTCGTAGGACGGGTCCACGTAGAGCTTCCGGCCCGGCGTGGCCAGCTTCGACACGTCCTCCCCGGCGTCCCACTCGGCGCCGTGGACGGCGAACACGTCCCCGTCGGCGCACGAGGGCAGGTTGGCGATCTCCCGCAGCGACGCGCATTCGCCCACGGTCACCGTCGTGCCGTGGTCCGGGTCCTGCGGACGGTCGCCGAGCCAGCCCTCGGAGTAGCCGAAGACCGCCTTCACGCCCTTCGTGTCGCGGAACTTCTCGACCGCCGGGGCCATCGGGACCCCGCTCGACAGTTGCGCCTCCATCTGCGCCTGCGACACGTCCTGACCGGTGGGCTTGGTGTAGTCGTCGTCCACGCCGGCGAACAGCATCTGCAGCGCGATCGCCCCGGCGACGGCCACCGCGATGCCGTTGACCATCCGGGCCGCCGTGCCGCTGCTCAGCTGCAGCCTGCGCACGGCCAGCTGCCAGGCCACGCCGCCGGAGCCGAGCCGTGCGACGACGGCCTCCACGATCCACGGCAGCAGCGCGGTCACGCCCACCAGGAGCAGGACGACGCCGCCGGTCACCAGGTACTGGTTGAAGTCGCCGTTCTCCCGCCCGTTGCCGATCATCGGGTAGAGCATGGCCAGTCCGGCCAGCGGCAGCAGCAGCCGCCACCACAGCCGGCGCCGCGCCGGACGCCCGGCACGCACCACACCGAGGGGCTCGATGACGACCCCGCGCAGCGCGAACAGCGTCACCAGCACCGCCGCCGCCGGCACCGCGACCGCGACCAGCAGGGCCAGCAGCGGCGAGGGGTTGAGATAGCTGGGGAACACGCTGATGCGGAACACCTCGGCGGAACCCGCCAGTTGCCGCCCGACCATGAAGAACCCGGCGCCGAAGACCAGGCCCAGGACCGAGCCGGCCAGAGCCTCACCGGCGGCGATGCGCCGGGTCATGCGGCTGTCGGAGCCCACCAGCCGCAGCGCCGCGAGCCGCCGGTCCCGTCGCTCGCCACCGAACCGTACGGCGGCGGCGATGAACACCGCGACCGGCATCAGCAGCACCACGAAGACGACGAGGATCAGCAGGAGCAGCACCGGGTCGGACTGCTCCTCTCCCGGATCCGGGTCGCCGAACCGGTCGATACGCTCGATCCGGCCCGCGGTGATGTGCTCCGCGAGACCCTCCGCGCCCCGGTAGTAGGCGAGTTCGGCCGAGCCGATCAGCCCGTCCTCCGCGATCGTGCCGACGATCCGGTCCGGCAGCCGCTCGCGCAGCAGCGCGCCGGAGTCCGAGTCCAGCAGCTCCTTCAGCGCGGGGGAGACCACCATCTCGCCCACCGCGGGGAACTTCTCCACCCCCGGCGGCAGCGGTGCCCGCGGCCCCTCGGGCTCCAGGGCCCGGCCCCGGACGTCGTCGTCGCGGAAGTCCTCGTCGACGTCGGCGATCACGAGCGTGTCGTTCGCCTTCGGCATCGGGTCGGTCGAGAAGGTGATGTCGGAGCGCGCCGCCTCCCGGTCGTGCCGGACGGTGAGCGCGTTGGGCAGCGCCGTCGTCAGCAGCAGCAGCGCCACGCCGAGCCCGACGCCGATGGCCGTCAGTACGGCCCGCGTCCAGCCCTCGCGCCCGCCGGTGAAGGCGAAGCGGACGCCCAGTGTCAGGTCGGCGGTCCACTGGCGGACGTTCATACGACCCGCTCCATGTCCCTGGACTTGCCGTCGCGTACGACGATCTCGCGGTCGGAGTAGGCGGCCACCCGTGCCTCGTGGGTGACCAGGACGACGGCCGCGTTGGTGGAGCGGGCGGCGTCCGTGAGGAGTTCCATGACGCGCTCCCCGTTGAGGGAGTCCAGCGCGCCGGTCGGCTCGTCGGCGAAGAGCACACGCGGGTTGGTGACCAGCGAGCGCGCCACCGCGACCCGCTGGCCCTGACCGCCCGAGACCTCGCTGGGCCGCTTCTTCCTCAGGTCGTCGACCTCGAGGCGCTCCATCCACGTCAGCGCGGCCCGCTCGGCCTCCTTGCGGGAGGTGCCGTTCAGCCGCAGCGGCAGGGCGACGTTCTCGACGCAGGTCAGCTCCGGCACGAGCTGGCCGAACTGGAAGACGAACCCGAAGTCCGAGCGGCGCAGCGCACTGCGCTGGGCGTCGCTCATGGCGGACAGCTCACGCCCGTTGTACGTGATCGTCCCCGAGTCGGGCGGGACGATGCCTGCGAGGCAGTGCAGCAGCGTCGACTTGCCGGACCCCGAGGGGCCCATGACGGCGACGACCTCGCCGGGGTGGATGGAGAACTCGGCGCCGTCGAGGGCGAGAGTGGGGCCGTAGGCCTTGCGCAGCTGCTCGGCCGCGAGCAGCGAACCAGCGGGAGGAGTCATCGGGTTACCGCCTCACGGAGCTTGTCGAGGCGCGCGGCGGTGAGTTCCAGCCAGCGCAGGTCGGCCTCGAGATGGAACAGGGCGTGGTCGCAGATGAGCTGGTCGGCGAGGTCGCCCTTGCGCTTGCGGTCGGTGAGGATGCGCATGCTGCGCAGATGCTCCGAGCGCTGGGTGTCGAGGATGTCGGCGGCGTCGCGGTGGGTGAGCAGCGCCAGGACGACCTTGGTGTAGAGCGTCGACTGGAGGTACGGCTCGGGCTTCTCCGGCGTGGCGAGCCACCGCTGTACGTCGGTGATCCCGTCGTCGGTGATCGCGTACCGCTTGCGCTCGGGACCGCCGCCCGTCTCTATGCCGTCGACGACGACGAGGCCGTTCTTCAGCAGGCGGGACATCGTCGAGTAGACCTGGCCGTAGTGCAGCGGCCGGTCGTGACCGAACTTCTCGTCGAAGGCGCGCTTGAGGTCGTAACCGTGGCGCGGCCCGGACTCCAGGAGTCCCAGGAGGGTGTGACCGATGGACATGCGGAGCACTCTACACACGGTGTATACCCGGTATGTATACGCGATGTGCAGAGATCATGGCGGCGCGTACGGGATCGCAGGTCGGGCGCGGTTGTCACGGTTCCGCTACGACGGAAGCCGCGCCTGCGCGAAGGCGGCGGCGCGGCTTCCGTCCGGCTCCGCTACGTCGGTGGCGCGGCCCCCGGGCCGCCCCTCGGCGGGCGTCCCCGGCGCGGCAGCGGTCCGGTGTCGCCGGGCAGGCGGCCGGCCTCCGCCAGGGCTCTGCGGAGCAGGAACTCGATCTGGGCGTTGGCCGAGCGCAGTTCGTCGCCGGCCCAGCGGGCCAGCGCCTCGTACACCTGTGGGTCCAGCCGCAGCAGCACCTGCTTGCGCTGCTGCGGCCGACGCTTCGGGGCCGGACCCTCGGGCGGGACCGAACCCTCGGACGGGGTCGTCACTGGTAGAGCGTCCCCGTGTTCAGGACCGGCTGGGCGGCGCGGTCCCCGCAGAGCACGACCATCAGGTTGGACACCATCGCCGCCTTGCGCTCGTCGTCCATCTCCACGATGCCCTGCTCGCTGATCCGGGCGAGCGCCGCCTCGACCATGCCGACCGCGCCGTCCACGATCTGGCGGCGGGCCGCGACGACCGCGCCGGCCTGCTGCCGCTGGAGCATCGCCGAGGCGATCTCCGGCGCGTACGCGAGGTGGGTGAAGCGGGACTCGATGATCTGCACGCCGGCCGCCTCCACGCGCGCGTGCAGCTCGACGGCGAGCTTCTCGGTGATCTCCTCGGCGTTGCCCCGCAGCGAGAGGCCGTCCTCGTCGTGGGCGTCGTAGGGGTACTCGATGGCGATGTGCCGCACGGCCGCCTCGGTCTGGGTGGAGACGAACTCGATGTAGTCGTCCACCTCGAAGGTGGCCTGCGCGGTGTCCTCCACCCGCCACACCACGACGGCGGCCAGCTCGATCGGGTTGCCGTAGGCGTCGTTCACCTTCAGGACGGCCGTCTCGTGGTTGCGCACCCGCGTCGAGATCTTGGTGCGCGAGGTGAAGGGGTTCACCCAGCGCAGTCCGTCCTGCCGGATCGTCCCCCGGTACCGCCCGAAGAGCTGCACCACGCGGGCCTCGCCCGGCGCGACCATGTTCAGCCCGCACATCGCGAGGAACGCGGCCAGGGCGATCAGGATGCCGCCGATGATCAGGACGGCCTTGCCGCCCGTCGAGGCGACCGCCGTGGCGGTGACGATCAGGCCGGCGCCGACGAGCAACCCGACCAGTCCGAGCAGCAGCGCGAAACCGCCGCCGATGCTGTGTGCCTGGTTCTCGCGCACCCGCGGCGCGGGCATCTCGGGCACATCCGCGGTGACCTGGGGGGCATCGTGCGTGGACATAGGTGGTTCCCCGTTCTCTCTTTGCTTGCTAAGTGATATCACTTTACCCGCAAATGACAACCCTGCACCCCTCTCGTACGTCGGTTCCTGTGGAACGGGTGCTGATTCTCACGTCCGTACAAGGCTGGATCAGTTGCCGTTTGTCACATCTCCCGGTGTTAGCTTTCTGAGCTGACCTGAGCGACGAACCTGTGCGACGCGTGAGCGAGACGCGCCCACAGATGACCGAAGCGGAGCGGATCGGACCCATGGGGCGAGCGGAAGAGAGAAAAGCGCGACAGCGCGGTGGACGCCGCGCGGCGCCCAAACGCCGCCGTTCGTCGGGCGCGGGCGGCGACGCGGGCGGGAAGAGCCGCATACGCCGGCTGTTCACCTGGAAGAAGATCCTCGGGACGATCTTCGGGCTCTGCCTGCTCGGCATGGGTGCCTTCATCGTGCTGTACATGGTGATCGAGATCCCCGAGGGCAACCCCGAGGCCGACCTCCAGAGCAACGTCTACAAGTACAGCGACGGCAGCGTCATGGCCCGCACCGGCGAACGCAACCGTGAGATCGTCGACTTGGCCAAGGTGCCCAAGGACGTCCAGCGCGCCTTCGTCGCCGCGGAGAACAAGACCTTCTACAAGGACGCCGGCGTCGACCTCAAGGGCACCACGCGCGGTGTGCTCAACACCCTCTCCGGCAAGGGCGCGCAGGGCGGTTCGACGATCACCCAGCAGTACGTCAAGAACTACTACCTGAGCCAGGAACAGACGGTCACGCGCAAGCTGAAGGAACTGGTCATCTCCCTGAAGCTGGACCGGGAGAAGTCCAAGGACTACATCCTCGCCGGCTACATCAACACCAGCTACTACGGCCGCGGCGCCTACGGCATCCAGGCCGCCGCGCAGGCCTACTACCGCGTCGACGCCGAGGACCTGACGGTCGAACAGGGCGCGTACCTCTCCGCGCTGCTCCAGGCGCCCAACCAGTACGACTGGGCGATCGCCAGCGAGACCGGCAAGAAGCTCGTCCAGGATCGCTGGAACTACGTCCTGGACAACATGGTCGAGCAGAAGTGGCTGAGCGCGACCGACCGGCAGGGCATGAAGTTCGCGGTGCCCAAGGAGCCCAAGGCCGCCGCCGGCATGGAGGGCCAGACCGGCTACCTCGTGGACGCGGCCAACTTCGCGCTCAAGAAGCAACTCGTCGCCCAGGGCACCGCCGAGGACATGGAACAGGCCAAGGCCCTGGTGGACCTCGGCGGCTACACCGTCACCCTCAACATCGACAAGAAGAAGCAGGCCGCGCTGGAGAAGTCGGTCAAGGCCAAGCTCACCAGCAAGCTGGACCCCGGCGAGCGCAAGGTCGACGCGGACGTCCAGGCCGGTGCCGTCTCCGTCGACCCGAAGACCGGCTCCGTGGTGGCCATGTACGGCGGCGTGGACTACCTGAAGCACTTCACGAACAACGCCACCCGTGACGACTACCAGCCCGCCTCCACCTTCAAGCCGGTGATCCTCGCCGCCGCCGTCGACCAGGACGCCGAGACCCAGGACGGCGTGCCGATCACGGACAAGGCCGTCTACGACGGCGACAGCGAGCGCCCCGTGATGGACGGCGACCAGGAGGTCGGCTTCGCGCCGCCCAACGAGGACGACACGGACTACGGCGACATCGACGTCCAGGAGGCGATGAACAAGTCCGTCAACTCCGTGTTCGCGCAGATGGGCATCGACGTCGGCATGACCGAGGTCATGAAGGTCGCGGGCGAACTCGGCATGGACACCGAGGGCGAGCAGGCCGTGCCCGCGCAGACCCTGGGCAGTATGGGCGCGAGCCCGCTGGAGATGGCCGGCGTCTACGCCACCTTCGACAACCACGGCAAGAAGGTCACCCCGGCGGTCGTGAAGTCGGTCGAGCACAAGGACCGCACCATCGAGATGCCCGACCCCATCGGCGGGGAGATCATCAGCCGGGAGGCCGCCGACACGGTGACCTCCGTGCTCACCGGCGTGGTCGACGACGGTACGGCCAAGACGTCCGTGCGGGAGAACCCGCTGCGCGACGGCCAGGAGGTGGCCGGCAAGACCGGTACGTCGGACAACAACAAGTCGGCCTGGTTCACCGGCTTCACTCCCGACCTGGTCACCTCGGTCGGCCTGTTCGGCGAGGACGACAAGGCGCCGCACCCGCAGGTCCCGATGTACAAGGCGGGCGGCGTCGACTACCGCGTCAACGGTGGTGGCTTCCCCGCGGAGATCTGGGCCGCCTACACCTTCGGCGTCATGGACGAGGTCACCGAGTTCGACCTGGATACCAAGCAGGGCGCCGCGGTGAAGCCGAGCAAGTCGCCGTCGGCCCCCGAGTCGCCGACCCAGTCGCCGTCCCAGGAGGAGACCACCGAGCCGCCTCCCTCCAACGACCCGACGACCGAGGCACCCCCGTCGAACGACCCGACGACCGAGGATCCTCCGGAGTCCCCGTCGAACTCGCCGTCGAACAGCCCGTCCACCGAACCACCGCCGGACGGCGGCGGGTCCACCGAGCCGGAGGACCCGGACTTCCCCGGCGGGGACTGGGAGCCGTAGACCCGCGGCGGTCGCGGGACCACGCGAAGGGGCGCCCGGTGCTCACCGGGCGCCCCTTCGCGTACGTCTCGGGCCGTTTCAGCCCCGGTTCAGCTCGAACCAGACCACCTTGCCGGTGCTCAGCCGGGTCGCGCCCCAGCGCCGGGCCAGCCGGTTCACCAGGTAGAGACCGCGCCCGCCCTCGTCCGTCGCCCGCGCCTGCCGCAGCCGGGGCAGTTGCGGCACGTCGTCGCCCACCTCGCAGCGCAGCACGTCCGTGCGCAGCAGGCGCAGGGTGACCGGCTTCGAGGCGTAGCGCACCGCGTTGGTCACGACCTCGCTGACGAGCAGCTCCACGGAGTCCGTGAGGTCCTCCATGCCCCAGCGGGCGAGCGCGCGCCGGGCCAGGCGACGGGCACGGCCGGGGGCCGCGTCCTCGGGCTCCAGGAACCAGTACGCCACGTCGCTGGGCGCGATGCCGTCGAAGCGGGCGGCGAGCAGCGCGATGTCGTCGTCCCGGTCGCCCGGACCGAGCATGTCCAGCACCTCGTCGCACAGGGCTTCCAGGGGCGGCGGATGGTCAGGACCGGTCAGCTGCGCGGTCGCCGCGAGGCGCTCCCGCAGCTGCTCTATGCCGGTCCACACGTCGCGCAGCCGGGACTCGACCAGCCCGTCCGTGTACAGGAGCAGGGTCGCGCCCGCGGGGGCGTCCAGCTCCACGGCCTCGAAGTCCACGCCGCCCACCCCGATCGGGGCGCCCGCAGGCACCCGCAGCACCTCGGCATGACCGCCCAGGTGCAGCAGGACGGGCGGCGGGTGCCCCGCGTTGGCGACGGTGATGCGGTGCGATACCGGGTCGTACACGGCGTACAGGCAGGTCGCCATGCGGTCGGTGCCCAGGCGCTGGGCCTGTTCGTCGAGGTGGTGCAGCACCTCCTGCGGCGGCAGGTCGAGCCCGGCCAGGGTCTGCGCCGTGGTCCGCAGCTGGCCCATGATGGCCGCCGACGTCATGGAGTGGCCCATGACGTCTCCGACGACCAGCGCGACCCGGCTGCCGGGCAGCGGGATGGCGTCGTACCAGTCGCCGCCGACCCGCGCGGTCTCGGCGGCCGGGAGATATCGCGAGGCCAGCCGCACGCCGGTGCAGCGCGGCAGGTTCTCCGGGAGCATCGTGCGCTGCAACTCGTCGGCGATGTACGCCTCACGCCCGTACAGCACCGCCTTGTCGATGCCGAGGGCGCTGTGCGTGGCGAGCTGGGCGGCGACCAGCAGGTCGTCGGCCTCGAAGGCGACGCGCTCCGGGCCGCGCAGGAACAGCGCCGCACCGATCACCCGGCGCCGGCCGCGCAGCGGGGCGAGAATCGCCCGCCGGCCGTCGGGCACGGCGAAGTCGCGTTCCTCGCCGAGCAGTTCCGGCAGCGCGGCGCGGGCGGCCGGGGTGTCCGTGAAGACCGGGCGCACTCCGCGCAGCACCTCGGCCAGCGCACTGCCCGGCCGCACCTCGCACAGCTCGGAGCCGACCGACTCCAGCTCGGAGGGCTCGGGCTGGGCCGCGGGCGTGAAGCCGCTCTCGGTGTCCCGCTCGGCCGGTATCCGGTCGGTGCGCCGCAGCCGCAGCACCAGAGGGCCGGTGGGCCGCTCGTCGCCGACCGGCAGCGGCTCGCGCAGGTAGACGAGGATCGCGTCCGCGAACGTCGGCACGGTGGCCCGGCACAGCCCCATCACGATCTCGTCGAGGTCCATGCCCCGGGCGATCCGCCGGGTCGCGGCGCCCACGAACCGCAGCCGGTCCCCGTCCCGCCGCATGGGCGTGGGCTGTCCGGGCGCGGTGAGCTGCCCGGTACGCCGCTCCGGCTCGGGCGGCGCGCCACGGCGCTCCGCCGCGCCGGCCGGCGCCGCGGCACCGGACTGCGTGCCGCCGGACTGCACACCGCCGGACTGCACGCCGCCCGGCTGCACCGGGACGCCCTCGGACGCGGGCCGCGGACGGTGCGTGTCGGGCTCGGCGGCCTGCTCGGCACCCGGCTGGGAGTGCTCGAAGGCGCCGGGGGAGTCCGCGCCCGCGGTGGGCGGCGTCTCCCCGGTACGCCCCTGTGCCGATAACCCGGACCCGGAGGCGCGCGGTGGCACGGGGGTACGCAGGAGCGCCCCGCGGGGATCCGTGGGGTCGGCGCCCGTCGAGGGGCGGTCGAAGGAGGTCGGGTGCTCCGTCACGCGTGTCGAATCCGTCCGTCCGGGACTGCGCGCGGCGCGTGCAGTTCGTCCCGCAGAAATCCCGATACCCGCAATACCTGCCCAAGGAACGGGATTCCCGCGTGGTCAGAGGCTGTTCCTGTGTCACCGGCGGACCGTCTGCGGCCCGTCTCCGTGTTGCCCTCGTACCCCTCGCTCACGTCCTGCCGCCCCTCGGTGACGATCGGTCAAGCACAGCGCACGCTCCGCCGGTTGCCGCTGCCGCGCTCCTTGCGGAGGACGATCCTACGTTTCCTGCCCGGGGGCACATCAAGGGTCTCATGAGGACACGTGCGCGGGCGTGCGATCCCAGTCCCCCGGCAGCGACGGTACCGCCCACGCCGGATCGGGTCGCCAGTCCTCCCAGCCGTCGGCGAACGGCGACCCCCAGGAACGGATCCCCGAGACCGCGGCACGGCCCGCGGAGCGCACCCGCTCGGCGAGGCCCGCGTCCATCAGCCGGTCCCGCTGGGCCTGTGCGAACTCGTCCTCGTCCCGCCAGTGCCAGGTGCGGTCCGGGTGGACGGTGATGTCCAGAAAATGATCCTCGGAATCGACCCCGCCCTCCCAACGGGTCAGCGGCTCCTCGAGATTCACGTACCAGTTCTTGAACCGCCAGCCCGGATCCCAGAACAGCCACACCGACCAGGGCTCGCCGGGCCGCGCCAGCTTCAGCACGCCCGTGCCGAACCACCGGTCGCGCTGCACGGTACGCGGCTTGGTGTAGCGCGTGGCCAGCGGTTCCAGATGCACGGGCGTACCGTCGGCGAGCACCGGCTTGACGCACTCGGTGCCGGGCGCCAGCCACACGGCGAGCAACTCGGTGTCGTCGCGTACGACGGTGACGGGGCGGGCGATGTGCAAGTGCGGGCCGCCGTTCTCCCGGTACCGCCACAGGATGTGGCTCCCGGGCGCCCAGAAGCCCACCGGGTCCGCCGGACCGTCCGCTCCCGGCCCCGTCGCCGCGCTCACCGCTTCACCGTCTGCCATGGACAGATATTAGGTGCCATGGCCACACGACGCGCCGGTGATCGCGAGAGCATACGCCGGAGTGGACCGGGGTCCGTCACGGGCGGGTCATCCGCAGCACGTCCAGCGCCTCGTCCAGCTGCTCGTGCGTGAGGTCGCCGCGCTCGACGTACCCGCCCTCCAGCACGACCTCACGGATCGTCTTCTGTTCGGCCAGCGCCTTCTTGGCGACCTTCGCGGCCTCCTCGTACCCGATGTACTTGTTGAGCGGCGTGACGACGGACGGCGAGGACTCGGCGTACTCGCGGGCCCGTTCGCGGTGGGCGACGACGCCGTCGACGGTCCGGTCGGCCAGCAGCCGGGAGACGTTCGCGAGCAGCCGCACCGACTCCAGTACGTTCTTGGCGATCACCGGCAGCATGACGTTCAGCTCGAAGTTGCCGGCCGCCCCCGCGGCGGCGACCGTCGCGTCGTTGCCGGTGACCTGGGCGGCGACCATGAGGACGGCCTCGGGGATCACCGGGTTGACCTTGCCGGGCATGATGGACGAGCCGGGCTGGAGGTCGGGCAGCGAGATCTCCGCGAGCCCGGTGCGCGGCCCGGACGCCATCCAGCGCAGGTCGTTCGCGATCTTCGTCAGCCCGACGCCGATGGTCCGCAGCTGCCCGCTCGTCTCGACGATGCCGTCCCGGGCGCCCTGCGCCTCGAAGTGGTCGCGCGCCTCGGTCAGCGGCAGCCCGGTCACGCGGGCCACCTCCTCGATGACGGCGGCGGAGAAGCCGGGCGGGGTGTTGATCCCGGTGCCGACGGCGGTGCCGCCCAGCGGCAGTTCGGCCAGACGCGGCAGGGACGCCTCCAGCCGCTCGATGCCGTACCGCACCTGCGCGGCGTACCCGCCGAACTCCTGGCCCAGGGTGACGGGCGTGGCGTCCATGAGGTGCGTACGCCCGGACTTCACGACGTCGGCGAACTCCTCCGCCTTGCGCTCCAGGGCCTCGGCGAGGTGGTCCAGGGCCGGGATCAGGTCGTGGGTGACGGCGGCGGTGGCGGCGATGTGGATCGAGGACGGGAAGACGTCGTTGGACGACTGGGAGGCGTTGACGTGGTCGTTGGGGTGCACGTCGCGGCCGAGCCGCTCACCGGCCAGGGTCGCGACGACCTCGTTGGTGTTCATGTTGGACGAGGTCCCCGACCCCGTCTGGAACACGTCCACGGGGAAGTGCTCGTCCCACTTCCCCTCGGCGACCTCCCCGGCCGCCTCCTGGATCGCGCCGGCGACGTCCTTGTCGAGCACGCCCAGCTCGGCGTTGACCTTGGCCGCCGCGCCCTTGATCCGCGCCAGCGCCTCGATGTGGGCGCGCTCGATGCGCTGCCCGGAGACGGGGAAGTTCTCCACGGCACGCTGCGTCTGCGCCCGCCACTTGGCGTGCGCGGGGACGCGGACCTCGCCCATGGAGTCGTGCTCGATGCGGTATTCGCTCATACCGGGTACAGCGTGCGGGGCGCTGCGGATGTTCCGGGGCGGGGCCGTCCGCGGGTGTGTTCCGCCCCCGAGAGACGTCCCGCCCCGGACGGGCTACGCCAGCCCGGGCCCGCGCACCGGAATCGTCGTGAACGTCGGGGCGGGTGCCGGGTCCTGGAAGAAGTCGTTGCCCTTGTCGTCCACCACGACGAACGCCGGGAAGTCCTCGACCTCGATCTTCCAGACCGCCTCCATGCCGAGCTCCTCGTACTCGACGACCTCGACCTTCTTGATGCAGTCCTGCGCGAGCCGCGCCGCCGGTCCGCCGATGGAGCCGAGGTAGAAGCCGCCGTGGCTGTCGCACGCGTCGGTGACCTGCTTGCTCCGGTTGCCCTTGGCCAGCATCACCTTGGAGCCGCCCGCCGCCTGGAACTGCTCCACGTAGGAGTCCATGCGCCCGGCGGTGGTCGGACCGAAGGACCCGGAGGCGTAGCCCTCGGGCGTCTTGGCCGGACCCGCGTAGTACACCGGGTGGTCCTTGAGGTACTGCGGCATCTCCTCGCCCGCGTCCAGCCGCTCCTTGATCTTGGCGTGCGCGATGTCGCGGGCCACGACCAGCGGACCGGTCAGGGACAGCCGGGTCTTGACCGGGTGCCTGGTCAGCTCGGCGAGGATGTCGTCCATCGGCTGGTTGAGGTCGACCTTGACGACGTCGCCCTCCTCCGCCAGCTGCTCGTCCGTCGTCTCCGGCAGGAACCGCGCCGGGTCGGTCTCCAGCTGCTCCAGGAAGACGCCCTCGGCGGTGATCTTCGCGACCGCCTGCCGGTCGGCCGAGCAGGACACGGCGATGGCGACCGGGCAGGAGGCACCGTGCCGGGGCAGGCGCACCACGCGCACGTCGTGGCAGAAGTACTTGCCGCCGAACTGCGCGCCGATGCCGATCTTCTGGGTCAGCTCGAAGACCTTCTCCTCCAGCTCCTTGTCCCGGAAGCCGTGCCCGAGCGCCGAACCCTCGGCCGGGATCTCGTCCAGGTAGTGCGCGGAGGCGTACTTCGCGGTCTTCAGCGCGTACTCGGCCGAGGTGCCGCCGACGACGATCGCCAGGTGGTACGGCGGGCAGGCGGCCGTGCCGAGCGAGCGGATCTTCTCCTCCAGGAACTTCATCATGGAGGACTCGTTCAGGACGGCCTTCGTCTCCTGGTAGAGGAACGACTTGTTGGCCGAGCCGCCGCCCTTGGCCATGAACAGGAACTTGTAGGCGCCGCCGTCGGTCGCGTACAGCTCGATCTGGGCCGGGAGGTTGGAGCCGGTGTTCTTCTCCTCCCACATCGTCAGCGGAGCCATCTGCGAGTAGCGCAGGTTCAGGTTCTTGTACGCGTCGTAGATGCCCCGGCTCAGGGCCTCCTCGTCGCCGCCCGCGGTGAGCACGTTCTGTCCGCGCTTGCCCATGACGATCGCCGTGCCGGTGTCCTGGCACATCGGCAGCACGCCCGCCGCCGCGATGTTCGCGTTCTTCAGCAGGTCCAGGGCCACGAACTTGTCGTTGCCGGACGCCTCGGGGTCGTCGATGATGCGGCGCAGCTGCGCCAGGTGGGCCGGGCGCAGGTAGTGCTGGATGTCGTGAATGGCCTCCTCGGCCAGCTTGCGCAGCGCCTGCGGCTCCACCTTGAGGAAGGTCCGCCCGTCGGCCTCGAAGGTGGAGACACCCTCGGCGGTCACCAGCCGGTACGGAGTGGTGTCCTCGCCCTGGGGGAGCAGATCGGTGTACGCGAACTCAGGCATCTCGCCCATTCCTCACTCGGCATCACGCGCGGCTGGATTCCTCAGCAACGACGGCTGGCCTCCATCGGCAGCGCCAACCAGCGTAAAACCTGCCCACGGTGCCGAGCTTGTGAGGTAAGGCTCAGTTGGCCGCGACAAGGTTGCCCCCAGGGGTAGTCGCGATCTATCGCGTTTCGGTACGCTGCTGCCGTGGACCTTCAGAAGCACGCCCAACCCGCACCGCGCACCTCCGAGCTGCGCGCCTCGGACGCCGACCGCGACCGCGTCGCCGACATGCTGCGCGAAGCCCTCGCCGAGGGGCGGCTCACCGCCGACGAGCACGCCGAGCGCGTCGAGGGCGTGCTGGCCGCCAAGACCGTCGGCGAGCTGGACGTCTTCGTGCGGGACCTGCCCTCCGGACACCGCGCCCGGGACACCGGCGCCCCGGCTCCCAGCCGCCCCACCCCCGGCGCCATCCCGGCGGAGCCCGACGAGAACGTGGTGGCGGTGTTCAGCAGCGCCGTCCGCAAGGGCCGCTGGCGGGCGAACCGCCGCATCCACGCGTACGCGGTCTTCGGCAGCGTCGAGATAGACCTCAGCGAGGCGGTCTTCGAGTACCAGCAGGTCGTCATCAAGGCGTTCTCCGTCTTCGGCAGCGTCGATGTGCGCGTCCCGGAGAACGTGTCGGTGCGCGGTGCGGGCGGCTGCGTGCTCGGCAGCTTCGAGGTCCACACCCTCGACTCCGCCGAGCCCGACGCCCCCGTCATCTACGTGGACGGCTGGGCCGTGCTGGGCAGCGTCGAGGCGCGTCCCAAGCGCGGCAAGTTCGTCGCGGACATCCTCGAGCGGGTGCACCGCAGGGTCGAGAAGGGGTTGGGCAAACACCTGTAGCGCGGCACCGGCAGCGGTGGGGAACCCAGTGCATAGGCGCGCGTACAACGGGTAAGCCTTGACGCATCGTCTCTCGCTCGCGAAGCCGTCGTCAGGAGTAGACCGTGCTGCAACCGCCGCATTCGTCCCTGCAGGTCGCTGCCGTTCCGGCCCAGCGGGTGCCCGTGCGGGACAGGGACCAAGACGCTCCCTGGCACACCGAGGCGGTGTGCCGGCGCGACGAGGCCGGACTGTTCTTCGCCCCCTCCAAAGAACCGACCGCCGCCCGGCTCTCCCGCGAAGAGGCCGCCAAGCGGGTCTGCGCGCGCTGTCCGGTCATGGTCGAGTGCCGGGAGCACGCCCTGCTGCAACCCGAGCCCTACGGCGTCTGGGGCGGCCTCACCGCCGCCGAACGCCGCGTGGTCCTCGCCAGGCGCCGCCGCCGCGACGTGGAGCTGAAGAACGCGGCCCGCACGACGGGCCGCATAGCGGCGGCAGGCTAGAACCCAGGCACACAAAAGGGCACCCTCTCCGCACAGAGGGTGCCCTTCTGCCGCCGGGATGACTCATGCCGCCGGACGCGACAGCGACCGCGCCTTCCGACGCCGCGAGCCGCAGCCAACCAGGGGCGCGGGGCTGTGTCCGATCTGCGGCTCCGCCGCGCGGGCGCGACAAGCCACGACGCACCGGCACCCGCCACCCAACAGGCACTCCCGATTCAATAGGCGCCCCGCACCACCGACGGAGTCACTTCGCCCGGTCGAAGTCGATCGCGCTGTACGCCCGCAGCTTGCTCAGCCGGTGCTCGGAGTCGATCCGCCGCACCGTGCCCGACTTGGACCGCATCACGATCGAGTCGGTCGTGGCCGTCTCGGACCGGTACCGCACCCCGCGCAGCAGTTCGCCGTCGGTGATGCCGGTCGCCACGAAGAAGACGTTGTCCCCGGAGACCAGGTCGTCGGTGGTCAGCACCCGCTCCAGGTCGTGCCCGGCGTCGACCGCGCGCTGCCGCTCCTCGTCGTCCTTGGGCCACAGCTTGCCCTGGATGGTGCCGCCCAGGCACTTCACGGCGCAGGCCGAGATGATGCCCTCCGGCGTGCCCCCGACACCGAGCAGCAGGTCGATGCCGGTGCCCTCGCGCAGGGCCAGGATGGAGCCGGCCACGTCGCCGTCGGAGATCAGCTTGATGCGGGCGCCGGTCTCCCGGACCTCCTTGATGAGGCTCTGGTGCCGGGGCCGGTCGAGGATGACGACGGTGACGTCCTCGGGGGTGCGGCGCTTGGCCTTGGCGATCCGGCGGATGTTCACGGACACCGGGGCGTTGATGTCGACGAAGTCGGCGGCTTCCGGACCCGTGACCAGCTTGTCCATGTAGAAGACGGCGGACGGGTCGAACATGGAGCCGCGCTCGGCCGCGGCCAGTACCGCGATCGCGTTGGTCATGCCGTTGGCGGTCAGCGTGGTGCCGTCGATCGGGTCGACGGCGATGTCGACCTCGGCCCCGGTCCCGTCGCCGACCTGCTCCCCGTTGAAGAGCATGGGGGCCTCGTCCTTCTCCCCTTCTCCGATGACGACGACGCCGTTCATCGAGACGGTCTGGACGAGGGCACGCATGGCGCGCACCGCGGCACCGTCGGCGCCGTTCTTGTCACCGCGTCCGACCCAGCGGCCGCCGGCCATGGCCGCGGCTTCGGTGACCCGCACCAGCTCCATGGCGAGGTTGCGGTCGGGGGCCTCCGAGGGGACGTCCAGCTCGGACGGCAGATGATGATCGGTCATCGGAACGCACCTTTCTGATACGACGACGGCCGGATGAGGGTGTGTCCAGACTCTATCGTCAGTCCGACAAAATGAGCAGGGGACCCCACGTATGAGCGGAGCAGGCACCTGCGACGATAGGGGGCGTGGCAGGTATGAAAGGCAAGCAGAAGTCGGCCCGGGACATGATTCTCTCGCTCGGGCTCATCGTCCTCGCTGCCGGCGTGATCTGGATCTTCATTCCGCACGACGAAAGCGAACCGGACATGAAGCGGGTCGACTACCGGGTCGAGCTGCTCACCGCGCAGCGCGCCGCGTCGTACCCGGTGGCCGCGCCGGACGGTCTGACCGAGGACTGGAAGCCGACCTCCGTCCGCTTCCGGGGTGACGACGCCGACGCCTGGCACCTGGGCTTCCGCGCCCCGGACGGCGAGTACGTGGCGATCGAGCAGTCCACGAAGAAGCCGTCCGCGTTCATCGACGACGCCAGCCAGGGGGCGCGGGCGACCGAGCAGACCGAGGAGATCGGCGGCCGGACGTGGACGCGGTACACGGGCGGCCGGTACGACGCGCTGGTGCTGCCGGGGGCCGGGGACATGAAGGGCGCGACGACGGTCGTGGCCGGGACCGGGTCCTTCGAGCAGCTCGGCAAGATGGCGGCGGCGCTGAAGCTGACGTGAGGGATGACGGTGACGAAGCCCCCGGCGAGACGCCGGGGGCTTCGTCGTGTGTGCGCCGCGGCGCGGCTCAGACCGTGGTGACGACCTGGTCGTACGCCAGGCGCGGAGAGCGCGGGAACCAGGCGTCCGGGCCCGGGCGGCCGATGTTGACGACCATCAGCGGGGTGTGGTCGTCGTCCAGGAACTCCTTGCGGACGCCCTCGAAGTCGACGCCGGTCATCGGGCCGGCGGCCAGACCGGCGGCGCGGACGCCGACGATGAAGTACGCGGCCTGGAGGGACGCGTTGAGTGTCGCGGCACCCTCGCGGACCGGGCGCTCGCTGAAGAAGGCGTCCTTGACCTGGGGCGCGTGCGGGAAGAGGTCCGGCAGCTCCTCGTGGAACTCGTTGTCCGCCGACAGGATCGCGACCAGCGGGGCCGTGGCCGTCTTGGGCCGGTTGCCCTCGGACATGTGCGGGACGAGACGCTCGCGGGCCTCGGCGGAGCGGACCAGCGTGATGCGCAGCGGCGACTGGTTGAAGGCGGTCGGGCCGTACTTGACCAGGTCGTAGATCGCCTGCACCTGCGCGTCGGTCACCGGCTCGTCGGTGAAGGTGTTCGCGGTACGGGCCTCGCGGAACAGCAGGTCCTGGGCGGCAGGGTCAAGAACGAGAGACATGCGTGATCTTCCTTGGGGGGATGCGTCGGCTCCACGTGGGTCGGCCCGGAGCCGTTGACGGCGACGACACTACGCCGGAGAAGTTCAAGATTCAACCAAAAGGGGAACGTAGTGATCCACTTCACGGAGGCGGACCCGCGGCGCTCGTTGTGCCGCACTGAAAATCAAGTGACGCGGATCACGCTCGCACGGGAATCACTTCGCCGGCCGGTCGAGGTCCTACAGAGCGGTACACCGCCACTCGTACACAGGGAGCGCATCGACATGACCGCCACAGTGAAGGGCCCCGCCTCCTACTTCCCGGCGATCGAGAAGAAGTACGGCCGCCCGGTCGCGGAGTGGAAGGACCTCATCCGCTCCTCGCCGCTCACCAAGCACATGGAACTCGTCGCCTGGCTCAAGACGGAGCACGGCCTCGGCCACGGGCACGCCAACGCGCTCGTCGCGCACACACTGGCCGAGGGCTCGGCGAAGGGGGAGAGCTAGACGGTCGTCCCGCCTTCGGTCTCCTCGTCCGGGTCGGCCTCCTCGGCCAGCGCCGCGTCCAGGCGGGCCCGGGCGCCGTCCAGCCGGCGACGGCAGACCTTCGCCAGCTCCTCGCCCCGCTCCCACAGGGCGAGGGACTCCTCCAGCGTCGTACCACCGGCCTCCAGCCGCCGGACGACCTCGATCAGCTCGTCCCGCGCCTGCTCGTACCCGAGCGCCTCGGAAATCGCCGTCGGCTGCTCCACCTCGCTGGTCATCCACCCACCCTATGCGTCGACTCGTACGGAGAAATCGCCCTCGGACACGCGGGCCCGCAGGGTCTCGCCCGGCTCCACCTCGCCGGGATCGCGGACCGCGTGACCGTCGGCCCGCTGGAGCACGGCGTACCCGCGCTTGAGGGTCGCGGCGGGGGAGAGGGCCACCACGCGCGCGTGCGTGTGGGTCAGCTCGGAGTCGGCCCGGTCGAGGTGGTGCCGCAGCGAACGGCGGCCCCGCTCCAGCAGGGCCGTCACCTGCTCGGCCCGCTCGTCGATCATCCGGTGCGGATCCTGTATCGACGGCCGGGCCAGCGCGTGGGCCAGCCCCCGCTCCTCGCGGTCGACGAACGCCGCCACACAGCGCCGGGCACGGTCCCGCAGCAGCCGTACCCGCTCGTACTCCTCGCCGACGTCCGGCACCACCTTCTTCGCGGCGTCGGTCGGCGTGGAGGCGCGCAGGTCGGCGACCAGGTCGAGCAGGGGACTGTCCGGCTCGTGGCCGATCGCCGAGACGACCGGCGTACGGCACTGGGCGACCGCCCGCACCAACTGCTCGTCGGAGAACGGCAGCAGATCCTCCACGCTGCCGCCACCGCGCGCGACGACGATCACGTCCACGTCGTCCCTCGCGTCCAGCTCCTTCACCGCCTGCACCACCTGCGGCACCGCGTGCACACCCTGCACGGGGACGTTGCGCACCTCGAAGCGGACGGCGGGCCAGCGGTGCCGGGCGTTCTCCAGGACGTCACGCTCGGCCGCCGAGGCCCGCCCGCACACCAGTCCGATCAGCTGCGGCAGGAACGGCAGGGGCTTCTTGCGCTCCGCCGCGAACAGCCCCTCGCGCGCGAGCGCCTTCTTCAGCTGCTCCAGCCGCGCCAGCAGCTCCCCGACGCCCACCGGCTTGATCTCGGCGGCCCGCAGCGACAGCTGCCCCCGCGGCGCATACCACTCCGGTTTGGCGTGCACGACCACCCGAGCGCCCTCGCCGACCACGTCCGCGACGGCGTCGAACACCTGCCGGTAGCAGGTCACGCTCACCGAGATGTCGTACGACGGGTCGCGCAGCGTCAGGAACACCACACCGGCGCCCGGCCGCCGCGACAGCTGCGTGATCTGCCCCTCGACCCAGACCGCGCCGAGCCGGTCGATCCAGCCCCCGATCAGCCGTGACACCTCGCCCACGGGCAGCGGACTTTCGGGAGTCGAGTTGGCAGCCATGCGCCCGAGCGTAACGGCCGGGTCCGACAACCCGACCCGCCCCTGTCTCACGCCTTCGGGGTGTCGGTTTCCTGCTGGCCTCGTCGCCCCCACCACTGCACCGCCAGCACCACCAGGCCCACCGCCAGCCAGATCGCCCCGACCACCTGCGCGGTTCCCGACGCCTCCACGATCACCGCGACCGTGATCGCCGCGCCCAGCACCGGGATCAGCAGGTGCCGCCACCAGCTCACCGCGCCCGATCCGCGCCGGACCACGAACCAGCCCACCACGCTCGCGTGGAGCAGCGTGAACGCGGTCAGCGCACCCACGTTGACCACCGAGACCAGATGGTCGAGACCGTCGTCCCGGCGTGCCGCCCACACCGCCGCCGCCATCGTGATCACGGCCGACACCAGCAGCGCCACCCGCGGCACCCCCGAATCCGTCCGCGACAGCGCCCCCAGCAGCCGCCGGTCGCGGCCCATCGCGAACAGCAGCCGCCCGGCCGCCGCCTGCCCCGCCAGCGCCGCGAACGCCGCGCCGATCGCCTTGCTCACCGCCACCAGATCGTGCAGCCACGTGCCCACCGACGCGTCCACGGCGTCGTAGAACGCCGAGCCCTGCCGCTCCGGCTCCGCCGCCAGCCGCGCCGACGACACCGGCTCCAGCAGCGCCACCAGGTACGTCTGCGCCACGAACAGCACACCGGCCAGCGCCAGGCAGAACAGCAGCGCCCGCGCGACCTTCGCCGAACCCCCGGTGACCTCCTCCGCGAACGTCGCGATCGCGTCGAAGCCCAGGTACGACAGCACTGCCACCGACACCGCGCCGACCACCGCCGACAGCGCGAACGCCCCCTGCGTGCCGTCCCCGGACAGCGGTGACAGCCAGTCGCGCGTGGCGCCGTCCTGCGCCAGGACCACGATCGCCGTGGCCACGAACACCACCAGGACCACGATCTCCATCGCGAGCACCAGGAAGCCCACCCGGGCCGCCGCGCGCACCCCCCACAGGTTCAGCAGGGTCGTGACGACCACCGCGATCGCCGTCCACACCCACCGGGACACCTCGGGGACCAGCGCCTCCATCGCGATGCCGGAGAACAGGTAGGCCACCGCCGGGATGAGGACGTAGTCCAGCATCGCCATCCAGCCGGCGACGAAACCGGCCCCGTTGCCGAGCCCCGCGCGCGCGTAGGCGAACACCGACCCCGCCTGGGGGACGACCCGCACCATCTGGGCGTAGCTGAATGCGGTGAACGCCATCGCGATCGTGGCGACGACGTAGACGAGGGCCACCGCCCCGTGCGACTTGGCGTCCAGGGTGCCGAACACCCCGACCGGCGCCATGGGCGCGATGAACAGCAGCCCGTAGACGACCAGATCCCTGAAGCCGAGACTGCGCCTCAGCTGCTGTTCCTCACCGGCCCCCGGGGCCGTCGTACCCGTCTGCGACATCGTGCCTCCGCCAGCGCCTCGGACTCTGCCTCGCAACGTTCCCGCCAGTCTCCCCGGCAACGCCGCACCCACGCGATCTTTGACCCGCCGAACGCGGCCTTACGATGGGTGCCATGACTGCTTCGCCTGGCCGCCGTGTCCTGCTCGCCGCCCCCCGTGGCTACTGCGCGGGTGTGGACCGCGCCGTGATCGCCGTCGAGAAAGCCCTGGAGCAGTACGGGGCTCCGGTGTACGTCCGGCACGAGATCGTCCACAACAAGTACGTCGTCCAGACGCTGGAGAAGAAGGGCGCCGTCTTCGTCGAGCGGACGGAGGAGGTCCCCGAGGGGAACATCGTGATGTTCTCCGCGCACGGCGTGGCCCCCGTCGTCCACGAGGAGGCCGAGCGCGGCCGCCTCGCCACCATCGACGCCACCTGCCCGCTCGTCACCAAGGTGCACAAGGAAGCCGTCCGCTTCGCGAACGACGACTACGACATCCTCCTGATCGGCCACGAGGGCCACGAGGAGGTCATCGGCACCTCCGGCGAGGCCCCGGACCACATCCAGCTCGTCGACGGCCCCGAAGACGCGGCGAAGGTGGAGGTCCGCGACCCGTCGAAGGTGGTGTGGCTGTCGCAGACCACCCTCTCCGTCGACGAGACGATGGAGACCGTCGACGCCCTCAAGGACAAGTTCCCGCAGCTCATCTCCCCGCCGAGCGACGACATCTGCTACGCCACGCAGAACCGCCAGCTCGCGGTCAAGCAGATGGGCGCCGAGGCCGACCTGGTGATCGTCGTCGGCTCCCGCAACTCCTCCAACTCGAAGCGGCTCGTCGAGGTCGCCAAGCAGGCGGGTGCCCGCGACGCCCACCTCGTGGACTTCGCGGACGAGATCGACGCGGCCTGGCTGGACGGCGTCACCACGGTCGGCGTCACCTCCGGCGCCTCCGTCCCGGACGTCCTGGTCGAACAGGTCCTGGAGTGGCTGTCGCAGCGCGGCTTCGAGGACGTGGAGATCGTCAAGGCCGCCGAGGAGTCGATCATCTTCTCGCTGCCCAAGGAACTGCGCCGCGACCTGCGCGAGGAGGCGGCGTCCCTGGTGGCCGAGCGGGGCGGCTCGGGCGCGGCGGGTACGGCGGGTACGGCCGGTACCGCGGGTACGGCGGGGGAGTGACCGTCAGTCCTCCGTCGTAACGTAGGGCCATGCAGATCTTCGGCGTGGACATCGGCGGATCCGGGATCAAGGGCGCCCCTGTGGACCTCGACAGGGGCGAGCTGGCCCAGGAGCGCTGCAAGGTGCTGACCCCGCACCCGGCGACCCCCGACGGCGTGGCCGACGGGGTCAAGCAGGTCGTGGAGCACTTCGGCTGGACCGGCCCGGTCGGGCTCACCTTCCCGGGCGTGGTGACGGGCGGCGCCACGGTGCGCACCGCGGCCAACGTCGACAAGAGCTGGGTCGACACCGACGCGCGGGCCCTGTTCGCGCAGCGGCTGGGCGGACTGGACGTGACGGTCGTCAACGACGCGGACGCCGCGGGCGTCGCCGAGATGCACTTCGGCGCCGGTCGCGGCCGCAAGGGCACCGTCATCCTGCTCACCTTCGGCACCGGCATCGGCAGCGCCGTCTTCACCGACGGCGTCCTCGTCCCCAACAGCGAGCTGGGTCACCTGGAGCTGGACGGGCACGACGCGGAGAAGCGCGCCTCCAGCAAGGTCAAGGACGACCACGACATGTCGTGGGAGCACTGGGCCCACCGCGTCCAGAAGTACCTCGCCCACGTCGAGATGCTGTTCTCGCCGGAACTGTTCATCATCGGCGGCGGGGTCAGCCGGAAGTCACAGAAGTTCCTGCACTACATCGAGGGCATCCAGGCGGAGATCGTCCCCGCGCAGCTCCAGAACAACGCCGGGATCGTGGGGGCGGCGATGCGGGCGGCCGGCTGAGCGGGGCCGGTCAGGCCGGGGGCCGGTTGCGGGCGGCGGCGGCCCGTCGCCGCATCAGCCGGATCCGGCGGACGATCACGGTCGACCCGGCGACCAGCGTCCCGCCGTACAGCCATCCCGCCTCGGTGGCCAGCGCCGTCACGAGTCCCATCAGCCGACCGCCGATCCCCTCGCCGCTCTCGGCCACGGGCACCAGCCCCACGGCGAAGGCGATCGGCACGACGACCGGCGCGGTCAGCAGGTCGCCCCTGCGCACCCAGAGCGCGGTGAGCAGGCTCACCGGCACGAACAGCACGCCGTACACCGTCAGGGACGCGCCGAACAGAAGCTCGTCGAGGAAGGCGAGCACGAGCATCACGGCCGCGCAGAACAGGCCGCTGCCCAGGCCCGTCAGCCGGGGGTTGGGCAGCGCGCGCAGGGCACGCACCCCCCGCGCGACGGGTGAACCGGACGGCGTGGCCGGCCGCACCGCCACCGCGCGGCGCGGCCCCGCGCCCGCACGAGGCACCGCAGGCCGGGCGACAGCGGCCCCGCCCCGCCCCTGTGGGGGCAGCGGCGCCCGGCTTCGTCGCGGTACGTACTGCGGGGGTCGCGTCCTGTGTTGCTCCACTGGACCAACTTAGGTCGGTTTATGTGCCGAATAGGCCGACAGACACGCCGTCGGTCGCAGCCTGGGCAAGCGTTCGACTCGTCGCGGGTGCGGTACCGGCCACCCCGTAGACTGGTGGATCGGCCCATGCCTGGCCCGCCCCACCCCTCCGCATCCTCACGTACGGGAAGTCGCAACGTGTCGCTCACGATCGGAATCGTCGGTCTGCCGAATGTCGGCAAGTCGACCCTGTTCAACGCCCTGACCAAGAACGACGTGCTCGCGGCCAACTACCCGTTCGCCACGATCGAGCCCAACGTCGGCGTCGTGGGCGTCCCCGACCCCCGCCTGACGAAACTGGCCGAGATCTTCTCCTCCGACAAGATCCTCCCGGCCACGGTCGACTTCGTCGACATCGCGGGCATCGTGCGCGGCGCGAGCGAGGGCGAGGGCCTGGGCAACAAGTTCCTGGCCAACATCCGCGAGTCCGACGCGATCTGCCAGGTCATCCGCGCCTTCAAGGACGAGAACGTCGTGCACGTCGACGGCAAGGTCTCGCCCAAGGACGACATCGAGACGATCAACACCGAGCTGATCCTCGCCGACCTGCAGACCATCGAGAAGGCCCTGCCGCGCCTCCAGAAGGAGTCGCGGATCAAGAAGGACGTCCAGCCCAAGGTCAAGGCGATCGAGGAGGCCAAGGAGATCCTGGACAAGGGCGACACCCTCTCCTCCCGGGGCATCCTCCAGGGCACGGAGCGCGCGGAACTCCTCCACGACCTCCACCTCCTCACGACGAAGCCCTTCCTCTACGTCTTCAACGTCGACGAGGACGAGCTGACCGACGACGACTTCAAGAACGAGCAGCGGGCCCTGGTCGCCCCCGCCGAGGCGATCTTCCTCAACGCCAAGCTGGAGTCGGACCTCGCCGAGCTGGACGAGGACGAGGCTCTCGAACTCCTCCAGTCCGTCGGCCAGGAGGAGCCCGGCCTCGCCACCCTCGCCCACGTCGGCTTCCGCACCCTCGGCCTCCAGACCTACCTGACGGCCGGCCCCAAGGAATCCCGCGCCTGGACCATCAAGAAGGGCGCCACCGCCCCCGAGGCCGCCGGTGTCATCCACACCGACTTCCAGAAGGGCTTCATCAAGGCCGAGGTCATCTCCTTCGACGACCTCGTCGAGACCGGTTCGGTGACCGAGGCCCGCGCCAAGGGCAAGGCGCGGATGGAGGGCAAGGAGTACGTGATGCGGGACGGGGACGTGGTGGAGTTCCGCTTCAACGTGTAGCGGCTGACGTGTCACCACGTCGGCGATCTGGCAAAAATGCAGGTCAGAGAGGGCCCGGCTCTTCGGAGTCGGGCCCTTGGGTTTTCCCGTGGGGGATGGTGCTGGGATGGGACGAAGGTTCACCTGGGGCAGCCGGCCTTCGCCTGTTCTGGTCGCGCTGATCCTCGCCGCCCTCGCGTTGGGCCTGTTCGTGCGCCGCCAGTCGAAGCTGAGGCCGGGCACGCCCTGGTCCCGGTGGCCATCGGCAGCTTTGTCGCCGGCGGGGTCAGTTTTGGGATGGCTGCCAAGGCCTCGCCGCTGATCCAGCTGCGCATCGGCCTTGCACTCGAACTGGCGGCACCGCATCGGCACCGAGCCGCCCTCGCCGGCGAATCCGTTCCCGTCGCGGGGGACGGCGGTTGCCGATTGCCGAGCGCGCGAGCAGGCCGTGGAGGCTGCGGAGAAGTCCCTCAGGTCTCGGTCCCCGGCTGCCGCAGGTCGGTGAGGAGGTCGTCGAGCGTGCTGCCGAGGGCGGCGGCGTTGGCGTGGTCGAACCATGTGGTCCGGATGCGTTCGTTGTTGCCCTTGGGGGTTTCGTGGTCGGCGGCGAGTTGTTGCAGGGAGCGGGACTCGTCGCCCAGGGTGCGGCCGATGCCCTGGAAGAGGCCCCGCACATGGCGTTCCGCGTCGTCGGCGGGGATGCCGTGTCGGGCGGCCCACGAGGTGAGTGCGGTGAGGTACGCGTAGTGGGTGGTCAGCGTTCCGGTCAGTGCGGAGAAGACGTCGAAGGCTGCCTCGTCCGTGACCGGCAGCGCCCCGCCGAGCTGCTCGAAGAAGGCGTCGACGGCCGGGTGTGAGGGGTACGTCACGGTGACGGAGCGGCGTTCGCGCACGGAGGGGAGCGGGATGGCCCGCACCAGGGGGACGTCGGTGGCGAGTATGCCGCGCAGGTCGTCGTTCGGGACCCCTGCCATCACGTTGACCACCACCCTGGCGCCGTCCACCCGCAGACCGTTCAACGCCTCGTGCCGGTCCTGGCGGCGCACGGCGACGATGACCAACTCGGCGCAGTCCACGACCTGTTGGTTGTCGGCGCAGACGCGGACGCCGTCGTAGCGGTCCAAGAGTCCGCGGGCGGTGCGGGCGCCGCGTGGCGAGAGGAACACCTCGGGCGTCGGGCCGCCCGCCTCGCACAGGCCCTCCACCAGGGCCCGTCCGATCTCCCCCACCCCGATGATGCCGACGCGTTTCACGGTGTCGTCCTCCCTCGCTCCGTCAGGGTCGCGCGGAGGAATTCGAGGATCTCCGCGCGGGCGGGCTCGGCCTGCGACTGTACCTCCGGCAGGCTGAGGAAGGCGTGCACCGCCTCCGGGTATTCGGTGAGCCGCACCGTCGTCCCCGCCGCACTCAGCCGCTCCGCGTAGCGGCGCCCGTGATCGGCCACCGCGTCATGGGTCGGCACCACCACAAGCGCCGGGGCGACCGAGCCCAGGTCCTCGATGTGCAGCGGGGAGACCGTGCGTGCGTCGGTTCCCGGTGGCACGGCGAGGCGCTGGAACAGCCTCAGCTGGGCGACGGTGAGTCCCGGTCCGCCTCCGTACTCGGCCATCGAGGCGTGCGCGTACATCGTCCCGGTCACATCGGCCGCGGGGTTGACCAGCACCTGCGCCACGAGGGCCAGGCCGGCTTCCCTGGCCCGGACCGCCGACAGGGCGCTGATCAGCGCGCCGCAGCTCTCGCCGAACACGGCCACCCGGGCTGGGTCGACACCCCACCTCTCGGCGTTCCGCACCACGTCCTGGAGCACCCCCCAGCCGTCGTCGGTGGCCGCGGAAAGCGGGGTCTCCCGGTCGAGGAGCCGGTGCTCGACCGAGACGACCAGCGCGGGCAGCCGGGCGGCGAGGTGGCTGTTGGCCCAGTCGCACTGGGCCGCCGTGCCCACGAACCCGCCTCCGTGCACGTGCAGGACGAGGGGGAGCGGGGCCTGGGAGGCGCCGCTGGGCCGGTACACGCGCACCGGAACGTCACGGCCGGGCAGCGTCACCCGCTGCCAGTCGATCGTGGCGCCCGGATCGGGCTGCCCCAGGATCGACCGTGCCGCGCCGGACGCCCGCCAGTGGTTCTCCGCGACGCGGTAGGCGGCCAGGCTCTCGGCCGTCACCGACGACCAGTCCGGCTGGGGCGGCCGTGCCCCGGTAGTGATCATGCTCGTCTCGCTCATCTCTCTCCTCGGTCTCCTGCGTGCCGCTCGGTGGGCGATCGTGAAACCTACGCCGTAGGTTTCGCTGGGCACGCTAGGTTCTACGACGTAGGTTTGGCAAGGGGGATCGGGACGGGCGGGTAGGAGCGGATGTGGGCAGGCGCGCACGGGGAAACTCGGCGGGGCTCGATCGGGAGCGGATCGCCGCCGCGGCCGTCGCGCTCGTGGATCGCGACGGCCTCGAACGTTTCGGGGTACGGCGACTGGCCGAGGAGCTGGGGGTCGATCCGATGTCGATCTACCACCACGTCAAGGGCAAGGCCGCGCTGCTCGACGTGATCTCCGAGGCCGTGATCTCCGAGGTGGTGGCCGCTCCCGACGGCGCGCCGCACGACTGGGAGGACGTCGCCCGGCGGACGGCCCACTCCTACCGGGACATGGCTTACCGGCATCCTCGGGTGTTCCCGCTGCTGGTCACCCGTGCTCAGACCTCGCCGGTCGCCATTGCCGCCCTGGAGCGCCTGGTTGCCGCCATGCGTGCGGCCGGGTTGCCCGACCGAGTGGCCGCGGACGCCCCGATGCTGCTGTTCGGCTTTCTCAACGGGCACCTGCTGGCACGCACCGGCAGTGGCCCCGACGGGCCTGCTCCCGTGCCCGAGTTCGACCCCCGCACGTACCCGGGCATGGCCGCTCTGGTGCCCCGGTGGGCCGACTTCGGTTCCGTCGCGGAGTTCGACCGGATGCTCGACGTCGTGCTCGACGGGATCAGGAGTCAGGCGGCCCGCTCGGTCTGAGCCGGAGGCTTGTGTGCGGAGAACGTCAGCCGGCTGCCCACGCTCAGTGTGATGTCGACGTAGCCCAGCGTCTGAAGGCGTACGAGGAGTGCGGCCGGCTCCACCGGGTTGTAGGTGTCGCCCTCGTGGAAGGCGTGCAGCGACTGGCTCGGCAGGCTGTCGGCGCCGACCAGGACCCCGCCCGGCCTGAGCACCCGGAAGACCTCCGAGAGGAGGAGGTTCTGGAGAGCCGCGGTCGGGATGTGATGCAGCATCGTGAACGACGCCGCCGAGTCGAAGGAGTCGTCGGCGAACTCCAGGGCGGTACCGCTGCCTTGGCGGACCTCCACGTTCGTCCCGGCGAATCGGGCGGCCAGGAGCGACGCCGCCTCGGCCTCGAGCTCCACGGCCACCATGCGGTCGACCTTGGTCCGCAGCCATTCGGTCGCCGCTCCCGGACCGGGGCCGACTTCGAGCAGCTCCTTCCCGAGATCGGCCCGCTCGACGGCCAACGGCAGTACCTCGTTGTGGAGGTGGGCGGCCCACTCCGGGCTCGCGCACAGTTCCGCGTGATCGGTGTTCATGACGACCACGCTAGGCAGCGACGCCGCTGTCCAGAAGGACGTAACCTTCCAACCCATGTCGAGAAACGGACAGGACGGTGCGCTGGTCTCCATCGGGACGTTCCCCATGCCGGGGGGAACGCGGTTCACCCGGCACACCCACCGGACACATCAACTGGCCTGGGCCTCCCGTGGCACCTTGACGGTCGAGGTGGCCTCCCGGCGCTGGGTGCTGCCCACCACACGTGCCCTGTGGATCCCGTCCGGGGTGCCGCACGAGGTCGTGGTGGCCAGTCACACCACGATGACCTCGCTCTATCTGCCGAGGTCGCCGACTGGTGGTCCGGGGCGGTGGGACACGGTCCAGCCAGTCCAAGTTCCCGTGCTGCTCGCCGAGTTGATCGGCTACCTGGATGATCCGGACCTCGGCGCCGTGCGCCGGGCGCACGGTGAGGCGTTGCTCCTCGACCTGCTCCGGCCGGTGACGGCCACGGCACTCGAGACTCCGCTGCCCGCCGACCCGCGCGCCCGACGGGTCGCCCGGGAGCTGCTCGACGATCCGGCCAGTGCGCTCACGGTGGATGCGTGGGGGCGCCGGGTCGGTACCTCAGGGCGCACCCTCGCCAGGCTGTTCCTCGCCGACACCGGCATGTCGTTCGGCCGCTGGCGCACCCTCGTCCGCCTCCAGGCGGCGCTGCCCGCCCTGGCCGCCGGTGAGCCGCTCCGGCGCGTTTCAAGCGGCGTCGGCTACGAGACGGTCAGCGCGTTCGTCGCGGCGTTCCGACGCGAGACCGGCACCACCCCGGGCGCGTACTTCGGTGCGCGCGGACACCGGCATTCCTCCCCACCGCAGGCCCGCGCCTGACCCACCCCCTACCGGGGTATCACTGCGGCTTGGCTCCCCGGTGTGACGCGTCGGCCCTCACCGGCTCCCTACTTTCTGCTCGTCACCACGGACGAGACGGAGGGAGACGGTCGGAATGCGCCGCTTCAGGACGTTGCTGACCACCGCCGTACTGACCACGCTGCTGGTCGGTGGCGCGGCGGGCGGGGCCTCGGCGAGCAGTGAGAGCGCGCCGAGCGGCCCGCTGCCCGGTACCGCCGCCTGGCTGGCGGACGACACCCTGGGCAGGGAGCTGCCGGACCCCGCCACGGCCACCCCGTCGGAGGTGGCGGCCTTCTTCGCCGGTCTCACCGGGGCTCAGCGGCAGCGGCTCGTCGAGGACCACCCCACGGTGGTGGGCAACCTCGACGGCGCCCCCGTGCAGCTCCGCTACGAGGCCAACGCCCCGGCCGGCGACCATGTCCTGGCGTACGACCCGCGTGGCCGCGGCCTGATCGCGCGGGTCGCCGGTGACCTGGAGAACGCCGACCACGTCGCGGTGATCGTCCCCGGCTCGGACATCGACGTCTCGACGTTCGAGCGCACGGTTCAGCGCGCCGCCGACCTTCAGGACGAGGCGGGTGACGACACGGCCGTCATCGCCTGGGCCGGCTACACCACCCCCTCCGGTATCGGCCTGGATCTGGCGACGGGCCGGCTCGCCGAGGCGGGCGCCGAGCGGCTGACCCGTTTCACCGAGGGCCTGGACGCCGCCGGACTGCCCGACCCCTCCCTCTTCTGCCACAGCTACGGCTCGGTGGTCTGCGGCCTCGCCGCCGCCGACACCGACGCGAGCGACATCGTCGTGATGGGCTCGCCCGGCATGCGTGCGGACAGCGTCAACGCGCTCGGCACCGATGCGCACGTCTGGGCGGCGAAGTCCCCGGCCGACTGGATCGACCGCGTCCCCAACGTCGAGTTCCTGGGCCTGGGCCACGGCGCGGACCCCACCTCGCCCGGCTTCGGCGCGCGGGTCCTGCCCGCCGACGACGTCCCGGCGCACGACGAGTACTTCACGCCCGGCACCTCCACCCTGACCGCGTTCGCGGCGATCGCCGACGGAGACCAGTGATGAAGACCCTCAAGACCTTCAAGACCTCCAAGACCCTCAAGCCCCCCGCGAAGCTCGCGAAGCTCAGCGCGAAGATCGACGCCCGGACCCCCGCCCACCGCGACCGCGCCGTCGACGGGCTGCGCGCGCTGGCGCTCCTGGCCGTGCCGACCGGCCACTGGCTGGTCGGGGGCTTCACCCTGGACACCGGCGGCGGCCTGCACAACGCCAGCCCGCTGGTCACGTTCGACGCGCTGGCGCCGGCCAGCTGGCTCCTGCAGATGCTGGGCATCTTCTTCCTGGTCGGCGGCTACTCCTCGTACCTCTCCCATCAGCGCCGCAAGGGCTCGACCCGCCAGTGGATCACCGGCCGGCTGACCCGCCTGGGCCGCCCGGTCCTGGGCGCCACCGCCGTGTGCGCGCTGCTGCTGCCGACCCTGCACTACGGCTTCGGTGTCCCCACCGCCACCTTGCACACCGCGTCGACGCTGGTCGTCCAGCCCTTGTGGTTCGTCGGCGTCTACGCCGTGATCACGGCCCTCACGCCGTACTGCGTCCGCGCGTCCAGACGCCTGGGCTTCTGGGCCGCCGCCCCGCTGCTCGGCTCCGTCGCGGTGGTCGACTTCCTGCGTTACGGGCCGTACGCGGACGCGATGCCGTCCTGGCTGAGTCTGCTCAACCTGCTTCCCGGCTGGATGTTCGCCTACCAGCTCGGCGTGTCCTGGGCGGACAGGCGGCTGGGCCGGCGCGAGGCGTGGCTGCTGCTCGCCGGCGGCGCGGCCCTGTTCGCCACCCTGCTGCTCGCCTTCCACTACCCGATGTCGATGGTGGGGGTGCCCGGCGAGGCCCGTACCAACTCCCACCCGCCGTCCCTGCTGGTCCTGGCGCTCGCGGCCGCCCAGTCCGGCGCGGCGATCCTGCTGCGCGACCGGCTGGCCCGGCTGCTGCGCCGCCCCGTCCTGTGGACCCCGGTGGTGATCATCAACCTGTCCGCGATGACGATCCTGTGCTGGCACCAGGTGGGGATGCTCGCCGCCGCGGTCCCCGCCTCGTACGTCGGGGAGATCCCCGGGCTGACCGCGGCGCCGGACACGGCCGGATGGGTCCTCGCGCGGCTCGCCTGGATGCCGCTCTTCGCGGGACTGCTCGTGGTGATCGCGAAGTTCGCCCGGCCCCTGGAGAGCCCGTGGGCGCGCGCCGGCACGGTCCGTCGGGCGGCTGCGGGCGTCCTGGCGGCGGGCTTCGGCTACTTCGCGCTGGCGGCCTGAGGGACGGCCCCCGCCGCCGTATCCCTCCCGGACGGGCCACGCGCCCCGCGTCCACGCCGTCCACCACTCACCGTTCACCACCCACCGAACACAGGAGTACACCCATGTCCCCGGTCGGCGAAACCGCTCTGCCGCACCCCGAGAACGCCACCGCGACGCAGCCCCCACCGGACCCGGGCAGCGAGTTCACGCCGCTGCTGCGCGACGTCAAGGGACAGGGGCTGCTCGACCGGCGCCGCGGCTGGTACGCGCGCATGATCACGCTCAACGCACTCGGTCTGGCCGCCGTCGTCACCGGCATGGCGCTCGTCGGCGGCTCCTGGTGGGTCCTCGCGCTGGCCCCCGTCCTTGCCGTCCTGTGTGCCCGCACGGCGTTCGTCGGCCACGACGCGGGCCATGCCCAGATCAGCGACAGCCGTGCCACCAACCGCCGCATCCAGCTCATCCACGGCAACCTGCTGCTCGGCATGAGCAGCGCGTGGTGGAACGACAAGCACAACCGCCACCACGCCAACCCCAACCACATCGACAAGGACCCCGACGTCGCCGCCGACGTCCTCGTCTTCACCAGCGGGCAGGCCGTCTCCCGCACGGGCTTTCGCGGCTGGCTCACCCGCCACCAGGCATGGCTGTTCTTCCCCCTGACCCTCCTCGAAGGGCTCGCCCTGAAGCTCTACGGCTTCCAGGACCTGCGCCGTCAGACCGGCCGCGAGCGCCTGGTCGAGGGCGCGCTCCTCGTCGCCCACGTCGCCGGGTACGTGACCCTGCTCCTGACGACCATGCCGCTCACGCACGCCCTCGTCTTCGCCGCGCTCCACCAGGTTCTGTTCGGGCTGCACCTGGGTATGGCCTTCGCGCCCAACCACAAGGGGATGGACATGCCCGACCCCGACGGCGAGAAGTGGGGGCACCTGCGCCGCCAGGTCCTCACGTCCCGCAACGTCAGGGGCAGCTTCCTCACCGACTGGTTCCTCGGCGGTCTGAACTACCAGATCGAGCACCACCTGTTCCCCAGCATGCCCCGCCCGCACCTCGGGCTCGCCCAGTCCATGGTGAAGGCGCGCTGCCGCGACCTCGGCATCCCCTACGCGGAGACCGGCCTCGTCGACTCCTACCGGCAGGCGCTGCGGCACATGCACAAAGTGGGAGAACCGCTGCGTGCCGACATCTGAGGAGCCGTCGCCTTGCGCTTGTCCGGACGGCGTCGCGGCGCACATAGGCTGGTGCGCATGACCTCAGTGGAGGAGGAACGCCCGCGCGCGCTGCTCGCGGGGGCGTCGCGGCGGTGGGTGCGGCTGCTGCCGTGGGCCGTGGCGTTCGTGCTGTGCGTCGCCCTGCTGCCCACGACCATCGTCGTCCTCACCGCCGACTACGGCCTGAACGGCAGTGTCGCCGCCGGGCTGGCCGTCGCGCAGGCCGCGCCGCTGCTGCTCGCCGTCGTACGGCCGCTGCAGGCCTGGTACGTGGTCTTCGTGGCGGACGTGGCCGGCGCGCTCGCCCTGCTCGGCGTCGACTTCGAGGAGCGGCTGCTGTGGCCGTTCCCGCCCATGGAGCTCGTCGGGTACGTCGGCCTCTGCCTCGCCCTGGGCCTGCGCGAGCGGCGCCGGACGCTGCTGCTGGTGTGGCTGGCCACGGCGGCCGCGAACGTGGCCCTGGGCTTCGTCGAGCCCCACAGCTCCGGCGCCAAGGGCCTGCTGTTCACCATCCTCGGGGGCGTCGCGCTCCTGCTGGGCGGTGCGCTGCGTGAGCGGTCCGAGGTGCAGCGCAGGCTGGTCGAGCAGGAGACGATCAGCGAGGCCGAGCGCGGGCGTCGGACGCTCCTTGAGGAGCGCGCCCGGATCGCCCGCGAGCTGCACGACGTGGTGGCGCACCACATGTCCGTCATCACGGTGCAGGCGGACACCGCGGAGTACCGCCTCGACACGCTGCCGCCCGACGTACGGGAGGAGTTCACCTCCATCGCGGCGACCGCGCGCGAGTCGCTCGGCGAGATGCGACGCCTTCTCGGCGTGCTGCGCAACGAGGAGGCGCACGGCGAGCTGGTGCCCCAGCCGGGCCTGGCGCAGATCGGGCAGCTGGTGGAGGCGACGGCGAGGGCGGGCGGGTCGGTGGAGTTCACCCCCTGCGACGTCGAGGTGCCCGAGGCGGTCGGCCTGTCCGCGTACCGGATCGTCCAGGAGGCCCTCGCGAACGTCGTGCGGCACGCGCCGGGAGCACGCACGCAGGTGTCGCTGTCGGTGTCGGAGCCCGGCCCGGAGGCGGGCGCGCGGCTGATCGTGCTGGTCGTCAACGGGCCGCCGCCGGAGCCGCCCGCCGGGCCCCTCGAATCGAGCGGCACCGGGCACGGCCTCGTCGGCATGCGCGAGCGGGTACGGATCATCGGCGGCACCCTCGACACGGGGCCGCTGCCGGACGGCGGATTCCGGGTCGCCGCCCAACTTCCCCTTATCGAAAAGGACTTCACGTGACGACGCGCGTCATCATCGTCGACGACCAGGCCATGGTGCGGGCCGGTTTCGCCGCGCTGCTGGCCGCCCAGAGCGACATCGACGTGGTGGGCGAGGCCCCCGACGGCGTGCAGGGCGTCGAGCTGAGCCGCCGTACCCATCCCGACGTCGTGCTGATGGACGTCCGGATGCCCGAGATGGACGGCCTGGAGGCCGCGCGCCGCCTCCTGGACCCGCCGCCGGGCGTCACCCACCGGCCGCGCGTCCTGATGCTCACCACCTTCGACGTCGACGACTACGTCTACGAGGCGCTGCGGGCGGGCGCGAGCGGCTTCCTGCTCAAGGACGCGCCGCCGGCCGACCTCATTGCGGCGGTCCGTGTCGTGGCCTCGGGCGACGCGCTGCTCGCCCCCTCCGTCACGCGCCGCCTCATCGCGGACTTCGCCAAGCAGCGTCCCGCCGCCCGGGGCAAGCCGGCGCTGCGCCTCAAGGGCCTGACCGAACGCGAGACCGAGGTCCTCACCCTGGTCGCGCGCGGTCAGTCGAACGGGGAGATCGCCCAGACGCTGGTGCTGGCCGAGCAGACGGTGAAGACGCACGTCAGCCGCGTCCTCACCAAGCTCGACCTGCGCGACCGCGCCCAGGCGGTGGTCTTCGCCTACGAGTCGGGGCTGGTCGCACCGGGCGAGTAGGAGCCGCCGCCCCCACCCTTCCTGCTCCACCCCCTACCGCGGTAGCACCTCCACATTGGCTCCCCGGTATGACGCCCGGCGCACAGCCGTCCCCGCACTCTTCACCCGTCACAGAAAGTGCGCGTAAGAGGGAGTCGGGACATGAGGCTACGCAAGGGCAAGCGGCAGAAGGCGGACGACCGGCCGGAGGTGGACAACCGGCCCGGGGTTCCGGCCGCCACGCCCGGTCTCGCCGTCGAACTGCGCGACGTCCGGCGGCAGTACGGCCGCGGAGCGGGCACGGTGCACGCCCTCGCGGGCGTCGACCTCGCCCTCCCGCGCGGCACGTTCACCGCGGTCATGGGCCCGTCCGGGTCCGGCAAGTCCACCTTCCTGCAGTGCGCCGCCGGGCTCGACCGGCCGACCGCGGGATCCGTGTTCCTGGGCGGCACGGAGATCACCGGCATGAGCGAGAACGAGCTGACCGAGCTGCGCCGCAGCCGCCTCGGCTTCGTCTTCCAGGCGTTCAACCTGCTGCCGTCGCTGACCGTCGAGCAGAACGTGCTGCTGCCCATGCGCCTGGCCGGGCAGCGCCAGGACCGCCGCCAGGCGCAGGCGGTGCTCGCCCAGGTCGGGCTCGCCGACAAGGCGAAGCGCCGGCCCGGCGAGCTCTCCGGCGGCCAGCAGCAGCGCGTGGCCGTCGCCCGCGCCCTGGTCACCAGCCCCGACGTGATCTTCGCGGACGAGCCCACCGGCGCCCTCGACACCGGCACCGCCGCCGAGGTCCTCGGCCTGCTGCGCAACGCGGTGGACACCCTCGGCGCCACCGTCGTCATGGTCACGCACGACCCGGCCGCGGCCTCCTGGGCCGACCGGGTGCTGTTCCTCGCCGACGGCGCCTTCGCCGACCATCTCGAGCGCGGTTCGGCGGAGCAGATCGCGGCACGGATGGCCGTGCTCACCTCCCGCGCCTCCCGCTCCGGTGCGATGACGGGGGTTGCGGCATGAGGCGCCCCAACGGACTCGCCCGTGAGGCCGTCCGCTTCAAGCCCGCGTCCTTCGCGGGGACCTTCCTCGCGCTGCTGATGTCCGCCCTGATCGTCTCGGCCTGCGGCATCCTGCTCGAGACCAGCCTGCGCGCCTCGGTGCCGCCGGAACGCTACGCGAACGCGCCGGTCGTCGCGGCGGCGGATCAGAACGAGTACGTCGTCACCGGCAGCGGCGAGGACCGTGAGAAGGAGGCGACGCCGCTGCCGGACACGGCACGGATGGACGCCGGTCTCGCGGCGAAGGCCGCCCGGGCGCCGGGCGTGGCCACCGCCGTCGCGGACTTCACCTTCCCGGTGCACGCGACGGACGGCGGCGCCGGTTCCGGCGCCCGTGAACTGCCCGTCGAGGGCGGTGTGCTCACCGCGCACGGCTGGGGTTCGCACACCTTCACCGGCACCTCGCTGACCAGCGGCTCAGCGCCCCGCGAGGGCGAGGTCGTGCTCGACGCGGGTACGGCCCGCGCCGCGCACGCCGCCGTCGGCGACACCGTCGTACTGGAGACCGCCGCCGGGCAGCAGGACTTCCGCGTCTCCGGCGTCGCCGAGGTCTCGGCCGCGGACACCGACCGCGACACCGGCGAGGCGGGCGCCCTGACCTGGTTCGCCGACGCCCAGGCCCCCACGCTCGCCGGGCACCCCGGCAAGGCCGACGCCGTCGTCGTGATGGCGGAGCACGGCACGGACACCGGCGCCCTCGCCGACGCCGTGAAGCAGGCCCTGGCCGGCTCCGGCGTCCAGGTCCACACCGGCGACGACCGCGGTGCCGTCGAGGACCCGGGCCTCGGGTATGCCAAGGTGACGCTCTTCGGCATCGGCGGCTCCTTCGGCGGGATCGCCGCCATCGTCGCGGTCTTCACCGCCGCCGGGACCGTCGCGCTCTCGGTCGGCCAGCGGGCCCGCGAGTTCGCCCTGCTGCGCGCCGTCGGCGCCACCCCGCGGCAGGTCCGCCGCGCCGTCGCCTCCGAGGCACTGCTCGTCGCGCCGTTGGCCGGGATCATCGGCTGCCTGCCCGGCATCGGGCTCGCGCACTGGTGGTTCGGGCAGCTCCAGGACCGCGGCGCCATCCCGCAGGCCGTGGACCTGCACGTCTCCGGGCTTCCGCTGCTCGCCGCCGTCGTCATGGGGCTGCTCACCGCGCTCGGCGCCGGCTGGATGGCCGGACGCCGGCCCGCGAAGATCAAGCCGGGACAGGCGCTGTCGGAGGCGTCGGTGGAGCGGCTGCGGCCGGGTCTGGTCCGTACCCTCCTCGGCGTCGGCGCCCTCGTCGGCGGCGCGATCCTCACCGGCGTGTCCGCCCGCTCAGCCGGGGACGACGCGGCCGGTGCCGCCCTCGGCGTCGTCATGCTCTTCATGCTCGCCGTCGGGCTGCTCGGCCCGCTGGTGGCGCGGCTGTGCGCCGGTCTGTTCGGCCTCCCGCTGCGCGGCGCGGGCCCGGCCGCCGGGCTCGCGGCCGCCAACTCCCGTACCAACGCCCGCCGCCTCGCCTCCGCGATCACTCCGATCGTGCTGGCCGTGGCCTTCTCCTCGACCCTCGTGTTCATGCACACGAGCGAGACCCACGCCGCCGACAAGCAGCTGCGCGCGGGCATCACCGCGGACCACGTGGTGACGGACCCGGCCGGGCTCCCGGTGGACGCGGCGGCTCGCGCCGCCAGCGCGCCGGGCGTGGAGGCGGCCGTCGGGCTGCTGAACACACAGGTGCTGGTGCCGACCGGCTCCGGCGAGTTCAAGTCGCTCCAGGGCGCGGCCACCCAGGGCGTCACCGGCACCGGCGCCGAGCTGGCGAAGGTGCAGGACCTGGACGTGCGCGAGGGCAGCCTGGACCGGCTCGGCGAGGGCCGTATCGCCATCGACAAGACCCTGGCGACCTCGGCGGACGCCGGTGTCGGCGACCGGCTCCCGCTCTACCTCCCCGACGGCACCGAGGTCAGCCCCGAGATCGTCGCGGTCTACGGCCGCGGTCTCGGCCTGTCCACGGTGACCATGGACCGGGCGTCCCTGGCCGGGCATGTCACCTCCGCCTTCGACAGCACGCTGCTGGTACGGGGCGGCTCGGAGAAGTCGCTCACCGCCCTGGGCGAGGTCACCGACGCCTCCGGCTACGCCACCGAGCAGAACGTCGACGCGAAGCTGGGCGCCTGGATGAACAACACCATGGCCGCGGTCCTCGGCGGCTTCGCGGCCGTCGCCGCCGTCAACACCCTGGTGATGACGGTCATGGACCGCCGCCGCGAGCTGGGCACGCTGCGCCTGGTCGGCTCCACCCGGCGTCAGGTGATGACGATGCTGCGCTGGGAGGGACTGCTGGTCGCGGGGGTGGGCCTGGTCCTCGGCTCCGCGATCGCCGCGGCCACGCTGATCCCGATGATGAGCGGCGTGACCGGTGACATGCCGTACGTGCCCCCGCTGGTGTACGGATCCTTCGCGGTCGCCGCCGGCGGCCTGGCACTGCTCGCGGTCACCCTGCCGGCCCGGGCGGCCCTGCGCCGCTGGTCGTAGCGCGGGCGCGGGGGCGGGAGCCGGTCGATGACGCCGGTTCCCGCCCCTTTCGCATGCGATCGGCCGGGCATCGGGGCGGCTCGAACCGTTGTAGCCGGACGCCCGGACGGCTATGGTCGTTCTATCTGAGATAGTCCTCTTATTTAAGAACGAGGTGTCATTGTGTTCATTGCCGCGGCGACGGACAGCGTGTCCATCGCTCCGAGCTGGGACCGCACAACGGCGGCGGAGGCCCGCCGACTGGGGGAGGTGCCGGCCGCCAACGTCGGTGACGCGCTGGAGCGGATGACCGTGATGGACGGCGGCATCCGGCTGCTCACCGGACGCTCCGCGCTCCTGGGCAACGCCCTGACGGTGGACGTGCGGTCGGGCGACAACCTGGCCGTCCACCGGGCGCTCGACGAAGCCAGGCCGGGCGACGTCCTGGTCGTCAACGGGCACGGCGACATGACCCGGGCGCTGATCGGCGACCTCATCGGCGAGATCATGGTGAACGCCGGGGTGGCGGGCGCCGTCGTGGACGGTGCGGTCCGCGACGTCCAGGCGCTGTCCGAGATGGGCCTGGCCGTCTACGCGCGGGCGATCACCCCCGCCGGACCGTTCAAGGACGGCCCCGGCGCCGTCGGCCTCCCGGTGGCGGTCGGCGGCGTGGTGGTGGCGCCGGGCGACGTGCTCGTCGGCGACTTCGACGGCGTCGTCGTCGTCCCGCGGCACCGCGTGCGGGAGGTCGTCGAGGCGGTCGACGGGATCGGCGAGAAGGAGGAGGCGCTGAGGCAGCGCATCCTCGCGGCACGCCCCGACCAGGCGGCGGTGGCCCGATGACCGCCGCGTCGCCCGCCTTCCGGATCGAGGAACTGCGCCGCCTCTCGCGCCGCCCCGCCCTCGCGCCGGCCCCGCCGGGCGCCGTCTCCCTCGCCATGGGCGAGCCGGACTTCCCGACCCCGCCGCCGGTGATCGAGGCCGCCGTGGCCGCCCTGCGCCAGGGGCACACCCACTACGCCGACCAGAAGGGCCTGCGGGAACTGCGCGCCGCGCTCGCGTCCCGGCTGCCGGCGCACCCCGGCCGGACGTGGAGCGCGGACGACGTCGTGGTCACCCACGGCGCCACCGCCGCGCTGGCCGCAGTCGTGTTCGCGACGGTCGGCCCCGGCGACCGGGTGGTCGTCCCGGAGCCCGCCTACTCGCTCTACGCCGACCTGGTCGTCCTCGCCGGCGGCACCGTGGACTTCGTCCCGCTCGGCCCCGATCTGCACTGGGACCTCGACGCGCTGGCGGCCGCGCTGCCCGGCGCCGCGATGGTGATCTTCTCCAACCCGTCGAACCCGACCGGCATCGTCCACGGCGAGCAGGAGCTCAAGGCCCTCGGAGACCTCCTCGACGGCTCCGACGTGCTGGTCGTCAGCGACGAGGCGTACCACCGGCTGGTCTACCCGGGGCACGAGCTGACCTCGGCACTCGCGGTCGAATCGCTGCGGGACCGGACGGTGTACGTGCAGACGTTCTCCAAGACGTACGCGATGACCGGCTGGCGGGTCGGGTACCTGACCGGGCCGCGCGAGGTGGTGGACGCGGCGGCCCACGTGCACCGGACCCTCAACGGCTCGTTGAACACGGCGGTCCAGCACGCGGCCCTGGCCGCCCTCGAACTGCCGGACGGCGTCGTGGACGCCATGGTCGACAGGTACCGCGGGCGTCGCGAGCTGGTGGTCGAGCACCTGTCGGACGTCCCCGGCCTGCACCTGGTCCCGCCCGAGGGGGCGTTCTACGGCTTCGTCCGCTACGACGCCGACCTGACCTCCGAGGCGGTCGCCCGCGAGCTGGCCGAACGGAAGGTGATGGTGCGGGCCGGCGCCGAGTACGGACCCTCGGGCGAGGGGCACATCCGGATCTCGTTCGCGGCCAGTGAGGACGACCTGCGGACCGGGCTCGCCCGCATCGTCCGTCACCTGGGCGTCCAGGGAACCTGACGGAGGCCGGGCGTGCTGATCGCGAACCGCGTACCGCGCACGGCCGTACGCATCCGAGCGGTCGGACGTGCCGCACCCGGAGGCGATACCCTTTGCCTGCACTTCTACGAGGCGGAGGAGGCCCGTGAGCGATCAGCAGGCCGCCCCGCGTGGGGGGCGCAAGCTGCGCAGCGACACCCGCCGCAACCGCCGGCGCCTCCTCGAGGCCGTCGGCGAGCTGGCCCGGGAGACGCCCGACGAGCTCACCATGCAGGCGGTCGCGTCCCGCGCGGAGATCGGCCCGGCCACCGCCTACCGCTACTACTCCTCGATGGACGACGTGCTCGAGGCCTATGTGCTCAGCGTCGTCGAGGAGCTCCGGGACTTCAGCGAGACGTCGACCGCCCAGGGCAGGCCACTGTTCGACGCCGTCGTGGACAAGTGGGTGGACCTCCTCGCCGAGCACGGCCCGGCGTTGGTGCAGCTCCGGTCCCGACGGGGCTACCTGGAGCGGCTCCACGCCGGCAACGAGATCATCGTCGCCATGCGGGACGCCTGGAGCGGGCCGGTGCGGGGACTGCTCGACGACCTCGGACTCCCGCAGGAGATGCTCGAGTACGCCCTGTTCCTCGGCAACATGATCTTCGACCCGCGCGAGATCCAGGACCTCTCGCGGGAGACGCGCCTGTCCCGCCGGGAGGCCGTCACCCGGCTGTCCGAGGCGTACCGCGGCGCGTTGCGCGGCTGGGCGCGCGCGGGCTGATCGCCTCGCCCCCACACCCCCTACCGGGGTAGCACTTCCACATTGGCTCCCGGGTATGACGCCCGGCGCGCAGGCGTCCCCGCACACTCCCTCTTGTCCGGCCCCGGGACCACACGACAGGGGCATTCCGCGCAGGATTCAGCGCAGGATTCTGCGGCCCATCAAGTGATAACCTCATCTCAAATTGGATGAGCGTCTACGTACCGCATCGACAAGGAGATCAGCGGTGACAACGCAACGGGACATGCACGAACCCGCCGAACCGGTCAGCTCGACCGTACGAGCGGGGGATCTCGAGGTCGGCTTCATCGACGAGGGCGACGGTGTGCCCCTCGTGCTCGTACACGGCGGCGAGAGCGACCGCACCCAGTTCGCCACCCTCCGCGCTCGACTCGGCGCGGGGATCAGGGCGGTCTCCTACGACCAACGTGACTCGGGGATCACCGTGAACCCCCCGGTCCCCTACACGCTGGGCGTCCTCGCCGACGACCTCGTCGCCCTGCTGGACGCGCTGGGACTGGGCAGCGCGCACCTGCTGGGCACCTCCTTCGGCGGTGCCGTCGCACAGCACGTGGCGCTCCGCCATCCCGAACGGGTCGCGTCCCTCGTCCTGGTCGCCACCACGCCGAGCTTCGCGATGGGCAGCGAGGCGATCGACGAGCTTCTGTACATGTCCCACGAGGAACGGCAGAACGCGGTCGGGGACTTCTTCTTCACCCCCGAGGGCCAGGCCGAGCAGCGCGCCCGGCCCGTCCGGACGCTCACCGCCCGCACTCCCGAGCAGGGCGTCCGCCGCCACGACGTCGCCCGGCAGCACGAGGTCCGCGACCGCCTCGGGGAGATCGCCGCACCCACCCTCATCGTGCACGGCACACAGGACCGGCTGGCGCCCTACGCCGGCGCCGTCCTGATGGAGCGACGCATCCCGAACGCCGAACTGCGTTCGATCGAGGGCGGGCGACACGGCATCGCGGTGGAGTTCGCGGACACGATCGCCCGCTGGGTGCGCGAGTTCCTCCTCACCCCCGCAAGGCCATGACCGACCCGGCCCGCGAGGCCGCCGACCGGATGGCCGAGGCAGCCCAGGAGTGGCTGGACTCCCTGGACGCCGGCCAGCGCGGAGCGGCGGTCGGACCGGCACCGGGCGCCGACGGCGAGGCCGAGGCCGAACGCACCCGCTGGTTCTACACCCCCACCGACCACGGCGGCCTGACCTTCCACCAGCAGCGCCCCGCCCAGCACCGGTTGGTGATGCGACTGGTCGCGAGCGGACTGTCCGAGGCCGGGTACACCACGGTCGCCACCGTCCTCGGCCTGGAGAACGTACTCGACCGCACCGAGGGCTTCTCGGTGAACTGGGGGCGGGAACGGACCCGTGATCCCAGCATGTACTACCTGCGGGTCTTCGGGGTTCCCGGCGGACCGCGGCCGTGGGGGTGGCGGTTCGGCGGCCACCACGTCTCGCTCAACAACCTCGTGGTAAACGGGCGGGTGGCCGCCACCACGCCGTGCTTCCTGGGCGCGGACCCGGCCGGGTCACCCCTGCTGGGCGGCGCGACACTGCGCCCGCTGGGGACCGCCGAGGACCTGGCCCGGGAGCTGGTCCGCTCCCTGCGCCCCGGGTCCGCCGCCCGCGCGGTACTGCTGCCCCGCGCCCCGAACGACATCGTGGCCGGCAACAGCACCCGGATCGACGACCGCGTGGTGAGGCGAGCCGACCTGTGGCGCCCCGGCTCGCACGTCCCGGACCGGGCCGAGCACCCGGCCACCGGCCTCGACGGCGCGAACCGGCGGGCGCTGGCCCTCACCCCGACGCCCAAGGGCGTGCCGGGCGCCGAACTCGACGCCGCCCAGCGGGAGCTGCTGCGGGCCCTGCTCGGCACCTACCTCGACCGCGTTCCGCCCGGGGTCTCCCCGCTGGCCCGCTACGACGACCCGGCGGCGCTGGACGCCGTCCACCTCGCCTGGGCCGGCTCGACCACCGCGGGCGAACCGCACTACTACCGCCTGCAAGGCCCGCGACTGCTCATCGAGTGGACCAACATCCACCGCAGCGCCAACCACGCCCACGCCGTGTGGCGGGATCCGGCGACCGACTTCGGCGGCGACGTCCTGGCCGCCCACCACGCCGCGCACCACGCCGCGCACCACGCGCCGTAAGCCGCACGCGCGCTCCACGCCCGCACGCGCCATAAGCCACCACGCGCCACCGGAACGGAATGTGACATACATGGCCGGTCAACAACCGTCACCGCCCGATGCTCCCCCTCACAAGACCCGCCCCACGCTGCACGGCTCGTTCGGCATGTGCGCGTCCACGCACTGGCTGGCGTCCGCGACGGCCCAGTCCGTGCTGGAGCGGGGCGGCAACGCCTTCGACGCGGCCACGGCGGGCGCCTTCGTGCTGCACGTGGCCGAACCCCACCTCAACGGTCCCGGCGGTGATCTCGTCGCCGTGCTCGCCACCGCGGCCGGCTCCTCACCGCTCGTGCTGGCGGGGCAGGGCCACGCCCCACGCGGGGCCACGATCGAGCACTTCCGGGCCGAGGGCCTGGACCACGTCCCCGGCGCGGGCGCCCTGGCCGCCGCCGTCCCGGGCGCCGTCGACTCCTGGCTGTGGCTGCTCGCCCAGTTCGGCACCTGGGAGATCGCCGACATCCTGGCGTACGCGATCCACTACGCCGAGCGCGGAGTCCCCGTCGTGCCCCAACTGGCGCGGGTCCTGGCCACGGTCGAGGATCTCTTCCGCACGCACTGGCCCACGTCGTACGCGCTGTGGATGCCCGAAGGACGAGCCCCGCGGCCGCACACCACCCTCCTGAACCCCGCCTACGCCCGGACCCTGCGCCGACTGGGCGCCGCGGGTGCCGGCGAGAGCAGAACGGGACGGATCGAAGCCGCCCGACGCGCCTGGCGAACGGGGTTCGTGGCAGACGCCGTGGCCGATTTCGCCGCCGTACCGCACCGGCACTCCTCGGGCGGGGACCACGCCGGAGTGATCACCGCCGCCGACTTCACCGACTTCGTGCCCTCCCTCGAGCCCGCGGTCACCGCGCGGTTCCGGGGGACCACGGTGGCGAAGGCGGGCCTGTGGTCCCAGGGCCCGGTGCTGCTGCAGGCCCTCACCATGCTCGACCACTTCGACGACGAACGGATCGACCCGTCGACCGCCGAGGGCGTCCACACGATCACCGAGGCCCTGAAACTGGCGATGGCCGACCGGGAGGCGTACTACGGGCATCTGGATCCGGCGGACGCGGAGGTCGTGCTGCGCCGCCTGCTGTCGCCCCGGTACAGCAAGGAGCGCGCCGGCCTGATCGGCACGGCCGCGTCGGCCGCCTTCAAGCCCGGCGACATCGGCGTCCGGCCCTACATACCGCCGCTGGTCACCGCCCGGCCCGCCCTCCGGGCCGACGGCGTGGGCGAACCCACCGTGCAACAGACCGGCGACACCCGGGGCGACACCTGCCACATCGACGTCGTCGACCGCTGGGGGAACATCATCTCCGCCACCCCGTCGGGAGGTTGGCTCCAGTCCTCGCCCGCCGTGCCGGAACTCGGCTTCGCGCTCGGCACCCGGCTCCAGATGACATGGCTCGACCCGGCCGCGCCCTCGCGCCTGGCGCCGGGCCGGCGGCCCCGTACGACACTGACCCCGGCCCTGCTGCTGCGCGACGGCGTTCCCGTGGCCGCGCTCGGCACCCCCGGGGGCGACCAGCAGGACCAGTGGCAACTGCTCTACCTGGTGCGCACGCTCGCTCTCGGCATGGACCCGCAGGAGGCGATCGACGCACCCGCGTTCCACACCACCGCGGTGCCGAGCTCGTTCTGGCCGCGTACCTGGACACCGGGCGGACTGGTGATCGAGGAACGAGCGGGCGGGACAGTCGTCGACGAGCTGCGCGAACGCGGCCACGACGTGACCGTCTCCGGACCCTGGAGCCAGGGCCGCCTGTCCGTCGTCACCCGTGATCCGGACAGCGGCGTGCTGCGGGCGGCGGCGAACCCGCGCGGCGCCCAGGGATACGCGGCGGGGCGATGAACGGCGGCGCGGCCGGCACCCGCACTCGCACCCGCACCGGCACCCGCACCCGGGGCCGGCTGGTGCGACGGCGTGTGACGCCGCCCGGCCTGATGCTCGCGCTCACCTTCGCGACCGGCGTCGTCGACGCCGTCGGATACCTGCGCCTCGACCAGGTGTTCGCGGGCAACATGACCGGCAACGTGGTCATCCTCGGGATGGCCGCCACGGGCAGTACGGACCTGCCGGTGCTCGGCCCGGCCGTGGCACTGGTGTCCTTCCTCGCCGGCGCGGCCCTGGCCGGACGGGTACTGCGCACCGCCGCCCCGGGCTGGAGCCGCCGGTGCACGGGTCTGCTGGGCGGCGTCGGACTGACCCTGGCCGCCACGGCACTCGCTCTGGCCCTCGTCGGCGCCGACACCTCCGGCGCCCGCGCGTGGATGGCGTCGTCGCTCGCCCTGGCCATGGGGGCGCAGGCGGCGACGGCCCGCCACCTGGCGGTGAAGGACGTCACCACGGTGGTCGTGACCTCCACGCTGACCGGCCTCGCGGCGGACTCCCGGCTGGGAGCGGCCCGCGGCCAGGGCGCCCTGCGCAGGGCCGCCGCCGTCACGCTCATCGTCGTCGGAGCCGCCACCGGTGCGGTGCTGTGCCAGGCGCACGAAGGCCTCGCGGCGGCGGCGGCAGCCTGCGTCGTACTGGCCGTGACCGCCCTCGGCCACGCGTCTGCCCGCGCCGACGACCACGCCGCGGCAGCCACCACCGGATCGACCGCCACGGGATCGACCGCCCTCACTCGGCAATGACGGAAGGACGCTCATGACCACAACCCTGGCCCCCTCACCCACGATCGGGAAGGCAGCTGTCGGGGCACTCGGCTTCCTGGCGCTGTCCACCGGTGCCCTGGAGTCGGTGGTGTCACCGACGATCCCGCTTCTCGAACGCGAACTGGACATGAGCCAGTCCGAATCGGCCCTGCTCAGCATCGTGCTCCTGATCACCGGCGCGCTCATCACACCGCTGGCGGGCAAGTTCGGCGACCGCTACGGCGGGAAGAAGATCCTGATCCGGCTGATGGCGGTGGTCTCGCTCGGCGGCACGGTGTCCGCCCTGGCCCCGAACCTGCCCGTGCTGCTGGTCGGCCAGGTGTTGCAGGGCGCGATGATCGGCGCACTGCCCCTGTCGTTCATCATGGTCCGCAAACACCTCCCCGCCGAGGAGTCCAAGGTGGCCATCGGCGTGGTCAGCGGACTCTTCGTCGGCGGGTCGATGGTCGGCCTGCTGTCGGCCGGGCCGGTGGCGGAACAGCTCTCCCGGCACTGGATGTTCGCGCTGCCGACGATCGCGGTCATCGGGGGCACCCTGCTCGTGAACAGGCTGATGCCGGCCGATGTGCCGCACCGGTCGGACGGCTCCGGGATCGACTGGCCCGGCCTGCTGCTCCTGAGCGGGATACTGGTCACGCTCATGCTCGTCCTCGCACTGGCTCCCGAAGCCGGTTCCGCACCACTCGTACTCGTCGCCCTCGTCGCCCTGCTGGCCGTCTTCGTCATGGGATGGGTGAGGGTCGAACGGCGTGCGGCCGCGCCGATGATCGACCTGCGCATGCTGGCACGGCCCGCGATATGGAAGGCGTGCGTGCTGACGTTCGTCATCTGCCTCGGCACCACGATGGCGGTCTATCTCATCCCGCAACTGCTCGACGAGCGCGGCGACGGGTACGGATTCAGGGCCAGCGCGACCAAGATCGGCTTCATCCTGCTGCCCGGCGCCATCGCCGCGACGCTGGCCGGGCCGCTCGGCGGAATGGGCGACCGGCGTTTCGGCTCGCGTGCCGTGGTCAACACCGGCGTCGTCATGATGGCCGTCGGCCTGTTCGCCGTGGCAGCCGTACACACCGAGATCTGGCACATCGCCGTCGGCAAGGTGCTGATCTCGCTGGCCAACGGCCTGTGCGTTACGGCGATGATGACCAGCACCGCCACCGCCGTCGACAAGGACGACACCGGCATCGCCACCAGCCTGATCCTGGTGAGCCGCGTGGTCGGCTCCGCCGTGGGCGGGCAGCTCGGCGGTGCGCTGCTCACCGCCGGAACCCCTTCCGGGTCGGAGGTCGCGGCCGAATCGTCCTACGTCACCGGGTTCCTCATAGCCGGCGTCGTCGTGTCGCTGGCCCTGTTCGTCACCCGCACCATGAGCAAAGGAGTCAAAGCATGACCCGCACCGCACCGAGGCGCAAGGTACTGATCTCCGGGGCCAGCATCGCCGGTCCCACCCTGGCCTTCTGGCTCAACCGCTACGGATACGAGGTCACCGTGGTGGAGAAGGCCGGCACACTCCGCAGCGGCGGCTACCCCATCGACGTACGCGGCACCGCACTCGACGTCGTGGAGAGGATGGGGATCCTGCCGCGACTGCGGGACGCGCACATCGACCTGAGCCGGCTGACCTTCCTCGACGGGGACGGCGCCGAGGTGACCTCCCTGCACCCCCACGCCGTCACCGGCGGCGTCGCGGGACGGGACCTGGAGGTGCGGCGCGGGGACCTGACCGACGCCCTCTACACGGCGGTCCGTGACGACGTGGAGTTCCTGTTCAACGACTCCGTCGACACCCTCGACCAGACCGGCCACGGGGTCGACGTCACCTTCCGCGGGGGCGAAAGCCGTACGTTCGACATGGTGTTCGGTGCGGACGGCATGCACTCACGAACGCGGGAGTTGCTGTTCGGCCCCGAGGAGCAGTTCCACCGCTACCTCGGCTACTGCTTCGCCGTGTTCACCATGCGCAACACCTTCGGGCTCTCCCACGAGACCGTGATGTGGAACACCCCGGGCAGGGCCGCGGCGCTCTACGCCGTGGGGGACGACGACGAGGTGCACGCCTTCTTGAACTTCGCCCAGCCGGAGCCGCCCATGGCCGCGTTCCGCGACCCGGAGGCCCAACGCGACCTGGTCGCCAAGGTCTTCGCCGACGCGGGATGGGAGGTCCCGGGCATGCTGGCCGCCCTGCGCGACACGGACGACCTGTTCTTCGACGGGGTCAGCCAGATCCGTATGCCCCGCTGGACCAGCGGCAGGATCGCGCTGGTGGGCGACGCGGGGTACGCACCCTCGTTCCTCACCGGGCAGGGCACCAGCCTCGCGCTCGTCGGCGCGTACATGCTCGCCGGGTCCCTCGCGGACCGGGGCCACATCGCGGGCTTCGCCGCCTACGAACGCGACACCCGAGAGTTCGTCACCCTGAACCAGGGGCTGGTCGGCCAGGGCGGCGCCACCCTCTTCCCGACCACGGCCCGGGACCTGGAGCAGCGCAACGCCAGACTGCGCGGCCTCAGCGCCATCCCCGCCCCGGCGGGACGACCGGCCCATTCGGCCCTCGCGCTGCCCACGTTCACGACCATGCCCTGAGCCCGGCGCCGCGTCGCGCCGCGCCGCGCCGCCGGACGAGAGCGCGCTCACCCCGGGCTGCGCAGCGCGCATGTTGTCAACGCCCCGTCTCCCTGTCGATCAGCTCGCGGAGGATGTCCGCGTGCCCGGCGTGCCGGCCGGTCTCCTCGATCATGTGGGTGAGTGCCCAGCGGACACTGGGCGCGGGGCGGCCCGGTCGCGGCCGGGGGACCGGTTCGCCGAGGTCGGTGCACGCGTCGAGCACCCGGTTCGCGCGCGCGACGGCCTCCCGGTAACGGGCGACCACCTCGGCCACGCCGTCCTGCGGCGCCGCCCGGAACGTCGCCTGCCAGTCGCTCACCTCCTCACCCAGGAACAGCGCGCGCTCGACGTGCGTGAGGTGGTTGAGGAGGCCGAGCAGGTTGGTGCCGGACGGCACCGCGGCCGTACGGACCCGGGGCTCCGGGGCGCCGTCGACCTTGCCGGCGACCGAGGTCCGGAGGTAGTCGAGGAACCCGCGCAGGGTCTCGGCCTCGCTGCCCCCGGTCCTCGGCGGTGGGGTGTCCCGGCGGCGGGTGCGGCCGGTGCGGCGGGTGCTGTTGGGCATGGTGACCTCCTTGCGGGCGGGGGCGCAGGCGCTGGCTCAGGCGCGGGCGCGGGCCCTTCAGGCCGTGCGGCGTACGAGCAGGACGTGGTCGACGACCTCGGCGGTGCGCCCGCCCGGGCCGGTCGCGATCCGGTGCGGGGCGTCGGCCCGCTCCACCGCCCACGTCGCCGGGTCGAGGCCGATGCCCGCCGCGACCTCACGGGGACTCGGGTGGCGGACGTCGGGGTCCTGGTCCCACGACCACGGCGCGGTCGAGCCGTGGTCGACGACCAGCAGCCGCCCGCCCGGGCGCAGCGCGTGCGCGGCCGTCCGCAGGACCGTCGACCGGTCCAGGCCGAAGGGAGTGTGGAGGTAGTGCGCGCAGACCAGGTCGAACCGGCCCTCGGGGAAGGACTCGCCCAGGTCGTGCCGCTCTGCCCGGACCAGGTCGCCGAGGCCGTGGGAGCGGGCGTGCCCGGCGAGCCGTTCGGCCGCCACGGCCGAGATGTCGACGGCGGTGACCCGCCATCCCCGGCGGGCCAGCCACAGTGCGTCACCGCCCTCGCCGCACCCCAGGTCCAGCGCGTCGCCGGGAGACAGCTCCGCGACCGTCTCGACGAGACGCTCGTTCGGCCGGGGCTCGGCGGCCGCCGGCCGGGCGGCGTGGACACCGTCCCAGAAGGTGACCGCGTCGGTGGCGCTCATCGCAACTCCATCTGTAGGGGTGAGGGCTGTAGGCGTGAGGGGCTGCGCCCAGTCTCACCAGGACCGGCACGATGTGGCACGGAATCTTGCTGTTGTGGCAAGGTGGCCCGATGGACGCCGGAACGGACGACGTAGTCGACGCCGTGGGCCCACGACTGCGCGCGCTGCGCCGCGAGCGCGGCATCACCCTCGCCCACCTCTCGGCGGCGACCGGGGTGTCCGAGAGCACCCTGTCGCGGCTGGAGAGCGGACAGCGCCGGGCGACCCTGGAGCTGCTGCTGCCGCTCGCCCGGATCTACGACGTCCCCCTGGACGACCTCGTCGGTGCGCCGCGCACGGGGGACCCCCGCATCCACCTGAAGCCGATCCGGAAGTTCGGAATGGTCTTCGTACCCCTGTCCAGGCGGCCGGGCGGGACCCAGGCCTTCAAAATGATCATCCCGAGCCGTCCTGAACCGCTCGAACCGACCCCGCAGACCCACGAGGGCTTCGAATGGCTGTACGTGCTCGGTGGCCGTCTGCGCCTGCTGGTCGGCGAGCGCGACCTGACGCTGTCCCCGGGGGAGGCGGCCGAGTTCGACACGTCCCTGCCGCACTGGCTGGGCAGCGCCGACGGCGGCACGGTCGAACTCCTCGTCCTGTTCGGCCTGCAAGGGGTGCGGGCGCATGTGCGCGGTGACTGAGCGGCGGCCACTCGAAGGGGCGGGGCGGCGGCCCGGCCCGAGGCGACCGGGAGGAGGCGCGGCACCCGATGGGACGCGCTGAGCGCGAGGCCGTCGCACACGGTGCGCGGCTGCACGAGGCCGCGTCGGCCCTCGCCGGTGACCACGAACGGGCCGTCGACGCCGTCCGGGCAGCCCTGAAGCCCCTGCACGACACAGCCGTGGCACAGGCCCTCGACGCCATCCCCGTGGCCCGGCTGCAGGACGTCACCGACGGGCGGTTGCGGCTGGGGGTCGTCGAGAAGAGCGGCCTCGGCACGGTCCGGGCCGTACTCGACGCCGGTCCCTACCGGCTGCGGCAGATACCGGGTGTGGGGCAGCGGACCGTCGACCAGATCGTCGCCGCCGCACGGCAGTTGGCGGAGGCGGCGGGCGAGACGGCCGCCGTGCACCTGGACGTGGACCGGCCCGAGCCGCGCACCACCGCGCTGGTCGTGGCCCTGCACGTGCTGGCGCAGGCGGGTCCGGAGGCGCGCCGCGCCCTCGACGCGGCGACCGCGCTCACCCGGCGGCTCGAACCGCTGCTGGTGGACGCCCGCCCGGCCGCCGGGCGGACCGGACTGCTGCTGGCCGGACGGGCCAGGAAGACCCGTGCGCTGGAGGCCGTCGCGGCGATCCGGTCCCTCACCGACGAGGCCGAGCGGGCGGGCACCCCCGAACTCCTCGCCCAGGCCTCGGTGGACCTGTTGCGCGGACCAGCGGGAGACCTCGCGGCCTGGACGGACTTCGAACTGCGCTCCGCCGAGTACTACGGCCTGCTCGGCGAGATCGCCGGACGGGCCCCCGACACCGCGGTCGCCGAGGGGTTCCTGCCCGACGACATCGCCGAGCGGGTGCGCGGCCTGCGCCTCGACGACTCCCACCGCCGGGTGTCCCTGCGCGGATACCAGGCGTTCGGCGCGCGGTTCGCCCTGGCGCTCGGCCGGGTGATGCTGGGCGACGAGATGGGCCTGGGCAAGACCATCCAGGCCATCGCCGCCCTGGCACACCTGGCGGCCGGCGGGCGGACCCACTTCCTGGTGGTGTGCCCGGCGAGCGTCCTGGTCAACTGGACGCGCGAGATCGAGGCCCGCAGCACCCTGCGGGCCCTGCCGCTGCACGGCCCCGACCGGCAGGACGCCTTCACCGACTGGCGGGAGCGGGGCGGGGTCGCGGTGACCACCTTCGAATCCCTGCGCGGCTTCCCGGCACCGGACGGGGGAGAACTCGCGATGCTGGTGGTCGACGAGGCGCACTCCGTGAAGAATCCGCAGGCCCTGCGGTCGCAGGCGGTCGACCGGTGGGCCGCCCACGGCGAGCACGTGCTGTTCATGACGGGTACGCCGATGGAGAACCGGGTCGCCGAGTTCCGCAACCTGGTCCGGATGCTCGACCCGGGCGTGGCCGACCGTCTCGAGGACGGCACCGGACTGGCCGGCTCGGTGGCCTTCCGCAAGGCGGTCGCCCCCGTCTACCTGCGCCGCAACCAGGCGGACGTCCTCACCGAACTGCCCAGCCTCCAGCACACGGACGAGTGGGAGGAGCTGAGCGCCGACGACGAGGAGGCCTACCGCGCTGCCGTGGCCGGCGGCAACTTCATGGCGATGCGCAGGGCGGCGTACGCGCGCCCCGAGAAGTCCGCCAAGCTCGGGCGGCTGAGGGAGATCGTGCGGGAGGCAGGGGAGAACGGTCTCAAGGTCGTCGTCTTCTCCCACTTCCGGGACGTCCTGAGCGTGGTCGAGGACGCCTTGGACACCGCCGGACCCGGTCCGCACGGCCGCGTGTTCGGGCCGCTCACCGGGGGCGTGCCGCCCGCCCGCAGGCAGCTGCTCGTCGACGGCTTCACCGCCGAGTCCGGACCGGCGGTGCTGCTCGCGCAGATCCAGGCGGCCGGCGTCGGGCTCAACCTCCAGGCCGCCTCGGTGGTGATCCTGTGCGAGCCCCAGATCAAGCCCACCATCGAGCACCAGGCCATCGCCCGCGCCCACCGCATGGGCCAGGTCCGACCGGTCCGCGTGCACCGGCTCCTGGCCACCGGCGGAGTGGACGAGCGGATGGTGCGGATGCTGGAGAGGAAGGCCCGCCTCTTCGACGCCTACGCCCGGCGCAGCGCCGTGGCCGAGTCGACACCGGACGCCGTGGACGTGTCGGACACCGACCTGGCCCGCCGGATCGTCGAGGAGGAACAGGCCCGCCTCGGCCTGGCTGACGGACGCCACGCGCCGGCGCCCTGAGCCGAAGCGCCCACGGCGCCCGGCAGCGGGCGGGGCCCAGGGCCGTCTCCGGGCCGCCCACGGAGCCCAGCCGCGCGGGCAGTTCACGGGCCGCCCCGGCCGCCCGGTCGGAGGGCAGGCCCACCGCCTCCTCCAGCTCGGCCCGCACCGTGCCGGCCGCGCCGGCCGCGAGGAGGGCCAGCAGGGGCCACACGCCCACCGCGGAGAACACCGTGGCGCCGCTCGTGGTGGCCGCCCAGCGCGCGGTGAGGCCGTTCACGGCGCGAATCGTCGCCTTCGTGGCCCGCATAGCGCCCCCGCCCCGTCGCGCGCTTACCATGCGCTCAGTGATCGGCCGGCCACCCGCGAGGCCCGGCCGCCGTCTCGCGGCGCCTCCGCGTCCCCGCCCGAAGCCTGAAACAGGAGCACGGTACACGTGTCCATACCGCCGCCGGGGCCCCAAGGGCCCTACTCCCAGGGGCCGTACCCGCCGGGACAGCAGCCGCCGCAGGGGCCGTACCCCCCGCAGGGCCCGTATCCGGGTGTCTGGGGGCAGCCCTACGGGGTGTACCCCCAACAGGCGCCCCTCAACGGGCTCGCCATCGCCGCGTTCGTGCTCGGTGTCCTGTGCTTCGTGCCGGCGGTCGGGCTCGTGCTGGGACTGATCGCGCTGGCCCGGATCCGCAGGCGGGGGGAGCGGGGCAAGGGGTTCGCGGTGGCCGGGTGCGTGCTGTCCTCCGTGGGGCTCGCGCTGTGGGTGGTGTCGCTCTCCACGGGTGCCGTCGCCGGCTTCTGGGACGGCTTCCGGGACGCCGCGCGCGGCGAGGGCACCGCCTACTCCCTCGAGAAGGGCCAGTGCTTCACCACTCCGGGCGGCTCCCTCCAGGGCGTGACGTACGACGTCGACCAGGTGCCCTGCGAAGAGGAACACGACGGCGAGGTGTTCGCCTCCTTCGAGCTGCCGGGCGGTTCCTACCCGGGCGACGCGGAGCTCACACGGGCCGCCGACGACCGGTGCTACGCCCTCCAGGACGCCTACGCGATGGACCGGTGGGCGCTGCCGGCCGACGTCGACGTGTACTACCTGACCCCGACCTCCGGGAGCTGGCGGACCGGCGACCGCGAGATCACCTGCCTGTTCGGGAACACGGACGAGCGCTCCACGCTGACCGGCTCACTGCGCAACGACGTCGCGCGGCTCGACCCGGACCAGCACACGTACCTGCTGGCGGAGGGTCACCTGAACCGGGCCATGGACGAGGTGCCCGAAGCCGAGACCGTCGAGGACGACTTCGCGGGCTACCGGGTCTGGGCGGGGCAGGTGTCGGAGGCGCTCAGGGGCGAGGTCACGATGCTGGAGCGGCACAGCTGGCCCGCCGGCGCCGAGCGCCCGGTCGCCGCGCTGGTCGAGGACCTGAGGACGGCGCAGAAGGAGTGGGGCCTGGCCGCGAAGGCCACCGGTCCCGACGCCTTCTACGAGCACTACGGCAAGGGCTACGACCTCGTCGTGGCGGACACCACGGTCACCGCCCGCAAGGCTCTGGGCCTGGCCACCACGCCGCCCGACCACGAGGGGGGCGGCGACGGCGGGGGAGACGACCCGGGCCTTGAGGTGTGACGGCGGCCATAGCGGGGAGAAAGTGCCTGCGTAAAGCCCTCGGGCCCCGCAAGTCATCACATCGAGTGATTCTTTGGCCTTTGCTTGCCTGGTACAACCTACGGTTGCCACGCTGTTGCTGTCTGTACAACCTGATGGGAGCGGCCAGTGACATTCGGTGAGCAGCCGGCGTATCTGCGTGTCGCGGGTGATCTCCGCAAGAAGATCGCCGACGGCCTGCTGCCGCCCCATACCCGCCTTCCGTCCCAGGCGCGGATCCGCGAGGAGTACGGCGTCTCGGACACCGTCGCCCTGGAGGCGCGCAAGGTGCTGATGGCCGAGGGCCTGGTCGAGGGCCGCTCCGGTTCCGGCACCTACGTGCGCGAGCGCCCCGTCCCCCGCCGCGTCGCCCGCTCCGGGTACCGGCCGGCCGGCGGTGCCACGCCCTTCCGGCAGGAGCAGGCCGACGGCGACGCGCGCGGCACCTGGGAGTCGCGCAGCGAGCAGGCCGAGGCGAGCGGAGCCGTGGCCGAGCGGCTCGGGATCAAGCCCGGCGACCGGGTGATGTGCACGCGGTACGTCTTCCGGGAGGCCGGCGAGGCCGTCATGCTCTCCACCTCGTGGGAGCCGCTGGACCTCACCGGCCGCACGCCGGTGATGCTGCCCGAGGAGGGACCGCTGGGCGGCATGGGCGTCGTCGAGCGGATGGCCGCCATCGACGTCGTCGTCGACAACGTCACGGAGGAGGTCGGCGCCCGCCCCGGCCTCGCCGAGGAGTTGCTCGCCCTGGGCGGCGTACCGGGGCACGTGGTCGTGGTCATCCAGCGCACGTTCTACGCCTCGGGACGCGCGGTCGAGACGGCCGACGTGGTCGTCCCGGCCGACCGGTACCGGGTGGCGTACCACCTGCCCGTCAAGTAGCGGCGCCGCCGGGGGAGTTCACGCGCTCTTGCGTGGTGTGAGATGGCGCACGCCCGTCGTGCGCCGCCCACGCCCCTTTCCTCCGCTCGCACATAGGTCCGCGGCGCGTGCCGTCGTCCGCGCGGCGCCGGAATCCGGTCGTTCCCGCAGGTCGCCTCCCTCGGCCCCGTCATGCCCGTGACTGGAGGCATCGGCGCGCGGGGACGGCGCGTTCTGCATCGTGCGCCCCCTGCGTTCTGGCTGGTTGCGTACCTCTTTGTGCAAAGCCGTATTCGCTCCGTGAAGGTTGGGCGTAGGCTCGGGCATATGCGGATTGCGGTTTCCTTGGCGGGCGGGGCGCGGTGCAAGCCGCGGGCGGGAAGTGGAGGGTCGCGATGAACGACAGTACGGTCGCTCTTCCCTGGTTGGTCTTCCGGCAGGACGACAACGGCAATCGCTACCGCGTGGGCAGGTACGCGACCCGGGCCGAGGCCGAGAAGATCGCGGACACCCTCGACGGCCGCGGACACCGGCAGCTCTACTGGGTCGAGAAGCTCGGCGCGAGCGGCACGGGCACGGCGGGCTGACCGTGCCGGGCGCCCCGGACGGGCCGTAGGCTCCGGCGCATGACGGAACGGATCGTGGTGGGCGCCGCCCTGGTCGACGGCGGGCGCCTGCTCGCCGCGCGCCGCAGCGCCCCGGCCGAACTGGCCGGACGGTGGGAGCTGCCCGGCGGCAAGGTCGAGGCGGGCGAGACGCCCGAGGCGGCCCTCGTGCGCGAACTGCGCGAGGAACTCGGGGTGGCGGCCGAGCCCGGTGAGCGCGTCCCGGGGCAGTGGCCCCTGAGGGCGCCGTTCGTCCTGCACGTGTGGACCGCGCGCCTGCTCCCCGGCTCCGCCGCTCCCGCACCCCTCGAGGACCACGACGACCTGCGCTGGCTGACCCCCGCCCAGGTGTGGGACGTGCCCTGGCTCGACCAGGATGTACCGGCCGTCGAGCGGGCGCTCGCACACCTGGGGCTCGGGGCGAGGGGCGCGACGGACGCGCGGGGTGCCTGAACGGACCGGTCCGGGCGCCCTCCCACGCCGCTTGTGCCACAGTGCGCCCTCCGGGCGGTATCGAGCCCGGATAAAGGGTATGTGGCCATTAACCCCACGAAACCGGACAGGCGTGGGGTCGCCGGCCGGGGAAGTGAGCGGCGTGATCGACAGCGAGGGCGGCTGTGCCGAGTGGGTCTTTCCCGCGGCGCCGGACGCCGTGCGCACCGCCCGCTCCCTGGTCCGCCGCACCCTGGACGAGTGGGACCTCGACAGCGTCGGCGACATCGCCGCCCTGCTGGTCAGCGAACTGGTCACCAACGCCCTGCGGCACGCCACCGGACCCATCGGCGTCCGCCTGGTCCGCCGCCCCGCCGGAGTGGCCGGGATCCTGCTGGTGGAGGTCTCCGACCCGCTGCCCGACCCGCCCCGCGAGCGCGTCGCCCACCCCGAGGACGAGGACGGCCGGGGTCTGCAGTTGGTGGCGGCCGCCACCCGCCGCTGGGGCACCCGGCCCGGCGAGGCGGGCAAGACGGTGTGGTTCGAACTCACGGTGCCCTGACAGCGCGACAGTAGTGTGACGCACTGTTACCACCGGGGTGAAATGTCTCAATATCGACCCCCACTCCGACGGTCAACCGGTTCAGGCCACTGGCAGTTGTCGAACTCCGTGATTCGATGCCGTGTCCGCTGGTTAGAAGACTGGAAGTGTTGTCACGGTCCGGACCGAAAACCATCGGGACCGTGCTGTGATCGTGAACACCGTGTTGTGCGGCGCCGTAGTGCTGGATACTGCGGGCAGCCGCCCCCGGTGACCGGTGCCGGACGCGGTGAGCTGGAGGGGACGGTTCGCGTGAGCGAGATACCAGCGAGGGCCACGGAGTCCACGGAGTCCGAGGGCCCGTCGGAGGACGCGCCGCTCGGTGACGCGGTGTGGCAGAGCAGCCCGCCCGGCTCCATCTACGACTACATCAAGGTCGCGTCCTTCTCCATCGGCCCCGACGGACTCGTCGACCAGTGGAGCCTGCGCGCGGAGCAATTGCTCGGCATTCCCGCCGAACACGCCGTGGGCACCGACCCCATCGACGCCTTCGTCGATCCCGACCTGCGCGAGCGCGGCCAGCGCAAGATGGCCGAGATCCTCGACGGCCGGGAGTGGACCGGCGTCGTCCCCTTCCGCGCACCGGACGCCTCCACCGCACCCGGGGAGCGCGGACGCGGACAGCGCGGGCTCGCCGAGGTGTACGTCATGCCGACGCGCACGGAGGACGGGGAGAAGGCCGCCGTCTGCATCGTCGTCGACGTCCGCGTCCTGCGCAGCATCGAGACCGACCTCGCCGCCTCGCAGGCCATATTCGGCCAGTCTCCCTTCGGCTTCCTGCTGATCGACCCCGACCTGCGGGTGCGCCGCGCCAACCAGCGGTTCGCCTCCACCTTCGGCGGCACCCCCGACGACCACCGCGGCAAGGGCGTCCACGACTACCTGCCGCGCGCCGAGGGCGACCGGGTCACCGCGACCCTGCGCCGGGTGCTGGAGACCGGCGACTCCATCACGGACATGCACGTCACGGGCTTCGTGCCGGGTACCGAGGAACGCCGGCACTGGTCCGTCAACCTCTACCGCGTGCACAGCGGTTCCGGCCGGCCCATCGGCGTCGCCTGGCTCGGAACCGACATCACCGCCCGCCGCCAGGCCGCCCGCGAGGCCGCCGCCGCCCGCCGCAACCTCGCCCTCCTCAACGACGCCGGCGCCCGCATCGGCAACTCCCTCGACCTGGAGACCACCGCCCGCGAACTCCTCGACGTCGTCGTCCCCGGCTTCTGCGACCTGGCCACCGTCGACCTCTACCAGGGGCTGCTGGTGGGCGACGAGACCCCGCCCGGCCTCGCCGACGGCAGCGCGGAACTGCGCCGCGTCGCCTTCTCCAGCGCCGTCTCCGACGCCCCCTTCCACGGTGTCGGCGAGCGCGTCCAGCTCGGCGCCGTCCACCACTACCCGTTCAACTCGCCCTGCGCGGACGCCCTGCGCACGGCCCGGCCCCGCACCGTCCCCGCCGAGGACGGTGGCCTCGTGCAGTCCACGCTGGCCGTGCCGATGGTCGCCCACGACACGGTCGTCGGACTCGTCCAGTTCGCCCGCACCAAGGGCAGCGAGCCGTTCGGCGACCGCGACCGCGCCCTCGCCGTGGAGCTGGCCGCGCGCGCCGCCGTCTGCATCGACAACGCCCGCCTCTACCGGCGCGAACACGAACGCGCGTTGATACTGCAGCGCTCCCTGCTCCCGCCCGGCGACCCGGAGGCCTCAGGACTCGACATCGCCTGCCGCTACCTGCCCGGCGAAGCGGCCACCGGCCGGGCCAGCGAGGTCGGCGGCGACTGGTTCGACGTCATCGAACTCCCCGGCCACCGCACCGCCCTGGTCGTCGGCGACGTCATGGGCCGCGGCCTGCGCGCCGCCGTCGCGATGGGCGAACTGCGCACCGCGGTGCGCACCCTGGCCCAGCTCGACCTCGAACCGGCCGAGGTGCTCTCCCAGCTGGACGAGATCGCGCGCGGACTCGGCGCCCCCTCGGGCGTCCAGCAGGCCACCCGGGCCGCCCGCCGCCCCCGCGAGGCCGACCTCTCCGAGGTCTACCTGGCGACCTGCGTGTACGCCGTCTACGACTCGGTCACCAGGCGCTGCACCTTCGCCAACGCGGGCCACCTGCCCCCCGTCCTGGTCGAGCCCGGCGAGTCCGCCCTGATGCTCGACGTACCCCCGGGCCTGCCGCTCGGCGTCGGCGGGGAGCCCTTCGAGGAGGTGGAGGTCGAGCTGCCCGAGGGTGCCCTGCTCGCGCTCTACACCGACGGCCTGGTCGAGAGCCGCGACCACCCCCTCGACGAGGGCCTCCAGGCCTTCGTCGGCGCCCTCACGGACCCCACCCAGCCCCTCGAGGACGTCTGCGACCAGGTCCTCAACACCCTCGACAGCCACCACGGCGAGGACGACATCGCGCTGCTGATGGCCCGCGTCCAGGGACTGCCCAGCGACAGCGTCGGCGACTGGACCCTGCCGCGCGAGCCGCGCAGCGTCGGCCGGGCCCGCGAGTACGCCCGCGCCCAGCTGCTCGCCTGGGACATGGAGCCGCTGGTCGACACCACGGAACTGCTCGTCAGCGAACTCGTCACCAACGCCCTGCGGTACGGCGAGGGCGAGATCAGGCTCCGCCTCCTCCTCGACCGCACCCTGGTCTGCGAGGTCTGGGACTCCGGCCTGGTCCAGCCCCGCCGGCGCCGGGCCCGGGACACCGACGAGGGCGGTCGCGGCCTGCAACTGGTCGGCCTGCTCAGCGCCGCCTGGGGCTCACGCCGTACGCCGCGCGGCAAGACGGTCTGGTTCGAACTGCCCCTGCCGGGGGCCGACACCCAGCTCACGGACCCGGCGGAGGCACTGCTGAGCCTCTTCTGACCCGCCCCGGTGTCGTCCGGGTCCGGGCCCGCCGGGTGCGGCGCACATGGCCGTACCCGGCCAGCAACAGCGCCGCCCCGGCCGTGACCAGGGGCGGCACCAGATCGGCGGAGATCATCGCCGCACACCCCTGACCGCAACCGGAACACCGGTTCGACTCGTCCCCGCTGGCAACACGCTCGGAGCGTATGCGTCCCAACCGGCCACCGCGACCGGGGACGGGCCACAGGGAGGGGACACCATGGAGAACACGGAGCCGAGAGAAGCCGAACCGAAAGCTGAACCGGCAGCCGCCGACGGCGAGGGCGCCCCACCGGGGTCACCCGCACCCGACAACGAGAGCAGCACGGACGGTGCGGGTGGGAACCGGGACGCCGAAGGCGAAGCCGAGGCGACCGCAGCAACCCGCACCCGCACCCGCAACCGCCGCATCCGCCGAACGGCCCTCGCCCTCCTCCTGATCCTGCTCGTCCCCCTCCTCACCGCCGAGACGGCCCTGCGCGTCAACTACATGGGCGACCCCGCCGACGGCACCTACACCAGGAACCGCGACGCGATCTGGCTCGGCCACGCCTGGGTCGACGGCCGCAAGGACGACGCGGACCTCGCCGCCTTCGCCCGCCGCGTCAAGGCGACCGGCATCCGCGACCTGTACGTCCACACCGGCCCGATGGAGCACGACGGCACGCTGCCGAAGTCCCTTTACCCCAAGGCCCGCTGGCTGATCGACGCCGTGCACCAAGAGCTGCCCGGCGTCCGCGTCCAGGCATTCCTCGGCGACGTCCTCGCCACCGAAGGCCCCGACGGCATGCGCCTGGCGAACGCCGCCACCCGCGCCGCCGTCGTCGACTCGGCCCGCCAGGTCCTGGACGCGGGCTACGACGGAGTCCACCTCGACCTGGAACCGCTGCACTCGGGCGACCGCGACTACCTCTCCCTCCTGGACGACGTACGCGCCGTCACCCGGCCCCGGGACGCGCAACTCTCGGTCGCCGCCCACCAGATCGACCCGCTCCCGGCCCTGCACTCCGTCTTCGGCCTGTTCACCAAGCACCCCAAGTGGTGGTCGCAGGAGTTCTTCGGCCAGGTCGCCCGACGCGTCGACCAGATCGCCGTGATGTCGTACGACACCGCGCAGCCGCTCGAGGGCACCTACGGCGGCTACGTGGCCCAGCAGACCTCGCTCGCCCTGGAGGTCACGCCGCCCACGACCCACCTGCTGATGGGCCTGCCCTTCTACTACGAGAGCAACTTCGACCACTGGGGCCACGCCGAGACCGTCGCCGCCGCCGTACGCGGCGTCCGCCTCGGACTGTCCCGGACGGACGCCGACCGGGAGCTCTTCGGCGTCGCCCCGTACATCGACTTCGCGGCGACGGAGACGAACTGGGACGAGTACCGCGAGGGCTGGGTCCGCTAGGGCCTGTCCGGCCCTCTAGGACCGGCGCCGGATCTTCGACCCCAGCCACACCAGCGGGTCGTACTTGCGGTCGACGGCCCGTTCCTTCAGCGGGATCAGCGCGTTGTCCGTGATCTTGATGCCCTCGGGGCAGACCTCCGTGCAGCACTTCGTGATGTTGCAGTAGCCGAGTCCGTGCTCGTCCTGGGCCGTGCGCCCGCGGTCCAGGCCGGTGTCGCCGGCCGCGTCCAGCGGGTGCATGTCCAGCTCGGCGACGCGCATGAGGAAGCGCGGGCCCGCGAAGGCGGGCTTGTTCTCCTCGTGGTCGCGCACGACATGGCAGGTGTCCTGGCACAGGAAGCACTCGATGCACTTGCGGAACTCCTGCGAGCGGTCCACGTCCTCCTGCATCATCCGGTACTCGCCGGGACCGAGGTCGGCCGGCGGCACGAAGGCCGGGACCTCGCGCGCCTTGGTGTAGTTGAAGCCGACGTCCGTCACCAGGTCGCGCACGATGGGGAAGGCGCGCAGCGGCGTGACGGTGATCGTCTCCTCGCGGGTGAACACGGACATGCGGGTCATGCACAGCAGCCGCGGCCGCCCGTTGACCTCAGCCGAGCACGAACCGCACTTGCCCGCCTTGCAGTTCCAGCGCACCGCGAGATCGGGGGCCTGGGTGGCCTGGAGGCGGTGGATGATGTCGAGGACCACCTCGCCCTCGTTCACCTCGACGGTGAAGTCCTCCAGACCGCCGCCCTCCACGTCACCGCGCCACACCTTGAAGCGGGCCTCGTAGCCGCTCATTCGGACAGCTCCTCCTCGGCGAGGTACTTCACCAGCTCCTCCTTCTCGAAGAGGGCGAGCAGGTCGGGTCGGATGGGCTCGGTGGTCTGCCGCTCCAGGCTGATCCGGCCGCGTTCCTCGTCGGCCGCCGCGTCGCCCGTCGGATCGGCGAGCGAGCACAGCAGGTTGGCCGGGCGCCAGCGCCGGTCCATCGTCGGATGGTCCTCGCGGGTGTGCCCGCCGCGCGACTCGGTGCGCTCCAGCGCGGCCCGCGCCACGCACTCGCTGACCAGCAGCATGTTGCGCAGGTCCAGGGCGAGGTGCCAGCCCGGGTTGAACTGCCGGTGCCCCTCCACGCCGGCCCGGCGGGCCCGCGCCCGCAGCTCCGCCAGCTTCTCCAGGGCCTGCTTCATCTCCGGCTCGCGGCGGATGATGCCGACCAGGTCGTTCATCGTCTGCTGGAGTTCCTGGTGGAGCGTGTACGGGTTCTCCGGCGGCCCGGCGTCCGGCTCCTGCGTCTCGGCGGAGAACGGCCGCAGCGCCTCCGCGGCGGCGTCGTCGACCTGGGCGTCGTCGGCCCGGGCCCGCGCCCCCTCCGCCCGCCCCGCCGCGTACTCGGCCGCGTACCGGCCGGCCCGGCGCCCGAACACCAGCAGGTCGGACAGCGAGTTGCCGCCCAGCCGGTTGGAGCCGTGCATGCCGCCGGCCACCTCACCGGCCGCGTACAGCCCCGGCACCCCGCGCGCGGCGGCCGTGTCGGAGTCGACCGCGATGCCGCCCATCACGTAGTGGCAGGTGGGCCCGACCTCCATGGCCTCGGCCGTGATGTCGACGTCCGCCAGCTCCTTGAACTGGTGGTACATGGAGGGCAGCCGGCGCCGGATCACCTCGGCGGGCATCCGGGTCGACACGTCGAGGAAGACCCCGCCGTGCGGCGAGCCCCGGCCCTCCTTCACCTCGGCGTTGATCGCGCGCGCGACCTCGTCCCGGGGGAGCAGCTCGGGGGGCCGCCGGTTGTGGTCCGGGTCGTCGTACCAGCGGTCGCCCTCCTCCTCCGTCACCGCGTACTTGTCCTTGAAGACGTCGGGGACGTAGTCGAACATGAACCGCTTGCCCTCGGAGTTCCTGAGCACCCCGCCGTCGCCGCGCACCGACTCGGTCACGAGGATGCCCTTCACCGACGGCGGCCAGACCATGCCCGTCGGGTGGAACTGCACGAACTCCATGTTCAGCAGCGGGGCCCCGGCCAGCAGCGCCAGCGCGTGGCCGTCCCCGGTGTACTCCCACGAGTTCGACGTCACCTTGAAGGACTTGCCGATGCCGCCGGTGGCGATCACCACCGAGGGCGCCTCGAGCACGAAGAAGCGGCCGCTCTCGCGCTCGTAGCCGAAGACGCCCGAGACCTCCCGGCCCTCCTGGAGCACGCGGGTGACCGTGCACTCCTGGAAGACCTTGAGCCGGGACTCGTAGTCCCCGGTCTCGCGGAAGTCCTCCTGCTGGAGCGAGACGATCTTCTGCTGGAGGGTGCGGATCAGCTCCAGACCGGTGCGGTCGCCGACGTGGGCGAGGCGCGGGTACTCGTGGCCGCCGAAGTTGCGCTGCGAGATCCGGCCGTCCTTCGTACGGTCGAACAGCGCGCCCCAGGTCTCCAGTTCCCACACCCGCTGCGGGGCCTCCTGGGCGTGCAGCTCGGCCATCCGCCACTGGTTGAGGAACTTGCCGCCGCGCATGGTGTCGCGGAAGTGGACCTGCCAGTCGTCGCCGGAGTTGACGTTGCCCATGGCGGCGGCGATGCCGCCCTCGGCCATCACGGTGTGCGCCTTGCCGAACAGGGACTTGCAGATCACGGCCGTACGGGCGCCGCGCTCGCGGGCCTCGACGGCGGCGCGCAGCCCGGCACCGCCCGCGCCCACCACGACGACGTCCCACTCCTGCCGGTCGACCACGGACATCAGAACAACCTCGGATCGTCGAAGACACCGGACGCGACCAGGTACACGTAGAAGTCGGCGAGCGCCACGCTCACCAGCGACGCCCAGGCGAGCTGCATGTGCCGGGCGTTGAGCTTGCCGACCAGCTGCCACATCCGGTAGCGCACGGGGTGCCGCGAGAAGTGCTTGAGCTTGCCGCCGACGATGTGCCGGCAGGAGTGGCAGGAGAGGGTGTACGCCCAGATCAGCGCGATGTTGGCGAGGAACACCAGGGTGCCGAGGCCCATGTGGCCCCACGCGTAGTCCTCGTCGCGGAAGGCGAGCACGGTGTCGTAGGTGAGGATGCCCGCGACCAGGAGCGCCGCGTAGAAGAAGTACCGGTGGACGTTCTGCAGGATCAGCGGGAAGCGGGTCTCGCCGGTGTACTTCTGGTGCGGCTCGGCGACCGCGCAGGCCGGCGGGGACGCCCAGAAGCCGCGGTAGTAGGCCTTGCGGTAGTAGTAGCAGGTCAGGCGGAAGCCGAGCGGGAAGATCAGGATGATGATCGCGGGGGAGATGCCCCACCAGCCGCCGAAGATCTCCCAGTTGGGCCCCGACCGCATCGGCTCGCAGTTCTCCGCCAGACAGGGGGAGTAGAAGGGCGAGACGTAGGGGGCCGCGTAGTAGTCGGATCCCGCGAAGGCCCGCCAGGTCGAGTAGACGACGAAGGCCAGCAGACCCGCGGCGGTGGCGGCCGGTGCCAGCCACCAGCGGTCGGTGCGCAGGTGCGGGGCGCGGATGGCGGCGCGCGTCCGGGTGTGGACGCCACCGCCCGGGGGATGGGCTTCGGTGGCTGGCGGTTCCGTACCAGTGGCCACTGGGCGACTCCGGTCGGTCGGGTTGAGGGCCTGTTCTAGGGAGCGCGGCGGTCGCGGGCGCCGAGGCCCTCGTCGTCCGAGTCCGTCCACAGGGAGCCGTCGTACGGCGTGTCGGGGATCGGGACGAGGTCCGGACGCTTGGGGGCGTCCGGCGCGGCTTCCGCCGCCCGCAGCAGCGCGACGCTCTCGCGCAGGTGTTCGGCGTCGGTGCGGACCCGGCGGACGTCCAGGCCGCCGCTGCCCAGCCGCTGTTCCAGCCGGGTCACCGTCCGCGTCAGCTCGTCCAGGCTGCGCTGCATCGATGACAGGTCGTCGTGCACGGACATGACGTGACCTCACTTCCGTCGGACACGGCACGGGGCCGGCTCTGGGTGGCGACGTTCATGCGCCTGAGAGTGTCGCGCGTCACACCTGTCGCTGTGAAGGGATGTGCAGCGATTGGCCGGGGCGTATCGGTGCACCGCGGGTGGCGTTGCGCCGCACGGGTGGCCTTGCGTACCGCCGTCGCCGTGTCTCCCGGCGTCGCCGAACCGTTTCCTCTTCAGTGGCCGCATCCCCGTCCGGATACAAATGATCAACTTGAATACCGCATATCAGGCGTATAACGCATATGCCGACCCGAGCGATCACCATGACCGCGGCCTTCCGGAGGTAGCAGAGATGTCCCACGTCGGCGTCGCACCGCGCGCGGTCATGCGCTCGGTCGCCTTCCTCACCGCGGGCGTCCTCGCGGTCCCCGCGCTGGCCGGCTGCACCTCGAAGGACCCGTCGGGCAAGCCGCTGGCCGAGCAGGACGTCGCCGCCGCGGCCCGCGCCCGGATCTCCGACGGCGGCACCCTGCGCTGGGCCGTGGACTCCGTACCGGACACGCTGAACGCCTTCCAGTCGGACGCCGACGCCACCACCACCCGCGTCGCGCAGGCCGTGCTGCCCTCGATGTACCGGATGGACGAGACGGGCCGCCCGGTGCGCAACCCCGACTACCTGGAGTCCGCCGAGGTCGTCGACACCGAGCCCAAGCAGGTCGTCGTCTACAAGCTGAACCAGCAGGCGGTGTGGAGCGACGGCCGGGAGATCGGCGCCGCGGACTTCGCCGCCCAGTGGCGCGCCCTGTCCGGCAAGGACAGCGCCTACTGGACCGCCCGCAACGCCGGGTACGACCGCATCGAGAAGATCGAGCGCGGCGCGAGCGACCTGGAGGTCAAGGTCACCTTCAGCCGTCCCTACGCCGACTGGCAGGCCCTGTTCACGCCGCTGTACCCGAAGGACGTCATGGGCACCCCCGACGCCTTCAACGACGGCGCGCGGCGTGCGCTCGAGGTCACCGCGGGCCCCTTCGCCGTGAAGAAGGTCGACACCAAGGCCGACCAGGTCGTCCTCGCCGGCAGCCCGCGCTGGTGGGGCGAGCCGGCGAAGCTGGACCAGATCGTGCTGCGCGCCGTCCCCCGCGACAAGCGGGTCTCCGAGCTGGTCGCCGGCAAGCTCGACCTGGCGGAGATCGACCCCGACACCGCCGAGCAGGTCACCCTGGCCGCCGGCCCCCGGGACGCCGCCACCGGCACCCCGCTCATGGGCCCGTCCGGCACCCCGGCCGCGGGCTCGGGCGGCGCACCGGCCCAGGGCCCGCAGGGCAGGTCCGCCGCCCAGGCGCTGCGCTCCTGGGCCATCGCCAACGGCTCCGACGAGGACGCCGCCGAGGAGGAGGTCCTCGCCCGCGAGAAGCGGCGCGAGGCTCAGGCGAAGCTCGAACGCCGGCAGAAGGCCCTGAGCGGCTTCGAGGTCCGCAAGTCGCTGGAGCCCGCCTACACCCAGCTCGCCCTCAACGGCGCCGAGGGCCCGCTCGCCGACGAACGCGTCCGCCGGGCCGTGGCCCGCGCCCTGGACCGCGAGAAGCTGGCCGAGGCGGTGCTGAAGCCGCTGGGCCTGCCCGCCGAACCCGTCGGCAGCCACCTCGCGCTGTCCGGCCAGCCCGCCTACGCCGACGGCAGCGGCGCACTCGGCGAGCAGAACGCCAAGGAGGCCCGGGCCCTGCTCGCGGACGCCGGGTGGGTCCCCGGCGGCCCGGTGAAGAAGACGGAGGAGGAGAAGGCGGCCGGCGCCGAGAAGGACAAGGGCGAGAAGAGCGACAAAGAAGAGAAGGACGCAAAGGACGAGAAGAAGTCCGAGGGCGACGACGGCACGTACATCGTCGGCGAGGACGAGAAGAACCCCGGCACCGACCAGGAGAGCGGCGAGAAGCACAGCAGCGGCAAGAACACCGCGCAGGGCGGCGCACCCGGCGCCTACGCGCCCAAGGGCACCGCGGCCCCGGCCGGTTCGGTGACGGCCCCGCTCGCCAAGGACGGCAAGGCCCTCACCCTGCGCTTCGTCCTCCCCTCCGGTCCCGGGTCCGACGCGCTGCGCACCGTGGCGGACCGCGTCTCGGACATGCTGAAGGAGATCGGCATCGGCACCGAGATCACCAAGGTGCCGGACGAGAGCTACTTCAAGGACCACATCGCCTCCGGCGAGTACGACCTGGCGCTCTACTCCTGGCCCGCCTCCGCCTTCCCCGCCACCGACGCCCGGCCCATCTACGCCAAGCCCGTCCCGGCCGCCGACGGCTCCCTGAACGTCGCGCAGAACTACACCCGGGTCGGCACCGACCAGGTCGACCAGCTCTTCGACCGGGCCATGGGCACCCTGGACCAGAAGGAGGCCCGTGACCTGCTGCGCAAGGCCGACTCCCGGATCTGGGCGGCGGCCGGCTCCATCCCGCTCTACCAGCGCCCCCAGCTGATGGCGGCCCGCAAGAACCTCGCCAACGCGGGAGCCTTCGGTTTCGAGACGCCGGTCTACGAGGACATGGGCTTCCTGAAGAAGGGCGCCCAGGGCTCCAGGCCGTCCACCTCGCCCTCGTCCTGACCCCTCCCGACCTGCCCGGACCGGGCCTTTCCGGTCCGGGCGGGCCGTACCCGGCAAACCGCAGCCCCCGGAGCCCCGTACCATTGGGTGAGGCCGTGGCATGTACCGCCCGGCAGGCCCGCGTGACACGGACGTCCGCGAGGGCCGTCCACACACCCTCCGGGAGTACGCCTCTTATGGCCACGCGCCACGACATCCGCAACGTCGCCATCGTCGCCCACGTCGACCACGGCAAGACCACCATCGTCGACGGCATGCTGAAGCAGGCCGGCGCCTTCGCCGCGCACCAGCTCGAAGGCGTCGACGACCGCATGATGGACTCGAACGACCTGGAGCGTGAGAAGGGCATCACGATCCTCGCCAAGAACACGGCGGTGAAGTACCACCCGAAGGATGGCGGCGACGTCATCACCATCAACATCATCGACACCCCCGGCCACGCCGACTTCGGCGGCGAGGTCGAGCGCGGTCTGTCGATGGTCGACGGTGTCGTGCTGCTCGTGGACGCCTCCGAGGGCCCGCTGCCGCAGACCCGCTTCGTGCTGCGCAAGGCGCTGAGCCAGCGGCTGCCGATCATCCTCTGCATCAACAAGACGGACCGCCCGGACGCCCGCATCGACGAGGTGGTCAACGAGACGTACGACCTCTTCCTCGACCTGGACGCCGACGAGGAGCAGATCGAGTTCCCGATCGTCTACGCGTGCGGCCGGGACGGCGTCGCCTCCCTCACCAAGCCCGAGGACGGCACGGTCCCCTCCGACTCCACCAGCCTGGAGCCGTTCTTCTCGACGATCCTGGACTACATCCCGGCTCCGACCTACGACGAGGGTGCCCCGCTCCAGGCGCACGTGACCAACCTGGACGCCGACAACTTCCTCGGCCGCATCGCCCTGCTCCGCGTCCACCAGGGCGAGCTGAAGAAGGGCCAGACGGTCACCTGGATGAAGCGCGACGGGTCCGTGCAGAACGTGCGGATCTCCGAGCTGATGATGACCGAGGCGCTCACCCGCAAGCCCGCCGAGAAGGCCGGCCCCGGTGACATCTGCGCGGTCGCCGGCATCCCGGACATCATGATCGGCGAGACCCTGGCCGACCAGGAGAACCCGGTCCCGCTGCCGCTGATCACGGTGGACGAGCCCGCGATCTCCATGACCATCGGCACCAACACCTCCCCGCTGGTCGGCCGCGGCGCCACCGGCAAGGGCGCGGACAACAAGGCGGCCGTCAAGGACCGCAAGGTCACCGCCCGCCAGGTCAAGGACCGCCTGGACCGCGAGCTGATCGGCAACGTCTCGCTCCGCGTCCTGGACACCGAGCGTCCGGACGCCTGGGAGGTACAGGGCCGCGGTGAGCTGGCGCTGGCCATCCTGGTCGAGCAGATGCGCCGCGAGGGCTTCGAGCTGACCATCGGCAAGCCCCAGGTCGTCACCAAGGACGTCGAGGGCAAGACGTACGAGCCCGTCGAGCGCATGACGGTCGACGTGCCCGAGGAGCACATGGGCGCGGTCACGCAGGTCATGGGCGTGCGCAAGGGCCGGATGGACAACATGTCCAACCACGGCTCCGGCTGGGTCCGGATGGAGTTCGTGGTCCCCTCCCGCGGCCTGATCGGATTCCGGACGGAGTTCCTCACCCAGACCCGCGGCACCGGCATCGCCCACTCCATCCACGAGGGCCACGAGCCCTGGTTCGGCACCCTCACGACCCGTAACAACGGCTCGCTGGTCGCCGACCGCTCCGGCGCCGTCACCGCGTTCGCGATGACCAACCTCCAGGAGCGCGGGGTGCTCTTCACGGACCCCGGCACCGAGGTGTACGAGGGCATGATCGTCGGCGAGAACTCCCGCGCCGACGACATGGACGTGAACATCACCAAGGAGAAGAAGCTCACCAACATGCGGTCGGCCGCGGCCGATTCGTTCGAGGCGATCGTCCCGCCGCGCAAGCTGTCGCTGGAGCAGTCGCTGGAGTTCTGCCGCGACGACGAGTGCGTCGAGGTGACCCCGGAGGCGGTGCGCATCCGCAAGGTGAACCTGGACGCCCGCGAGCGCGCCCGCGCCGCGAGCCGCGCCAAGCACGGCTGACCCGCCGCGGGACACGGACGGCGCCGGACACCACGGTTGACGTGGTGTCCGGCGCCGTCCGGCGTGATGGGGGCGCGGGTGCGGCGCGCGCACGGCTCGTTCACGGCGCACGTATAGGGAAAACCCTAGATTTGCCGGCGGGCCCGCGCCGGGCGGTCCCGCCCGCACTAACCTGCGCGGGAGCACTCCGCCCGGAGCGCCGGCGGGCCGCCGCATCCGGGGGCTCCGCGGCCGGCGCCGACGGATGTGCCGGACGCGAGACAGACCTGCGGGTCAGCTTGCACCGAGTGCACGCTACGCGCAATCAATTTCTGTCGCGGAGACGTCCGGTATACGGACGGTCACCTCCGTTAGATGTGTAACAAGTCCGTTTCGCAGCGATCTCGTACCAAACCCTTTGTCCGGATTTTGAAAGATCTGGCCCCTATCTGTGATCGAACCGAGACCTCGAACCAGTGGTTCGTTCCCCGGAGGATGGCAGATAGTTAGGCGCGTAGAGCTCGGATAAACGGGTCACGCGCTGACGGGGCGCAGGCTCGCGAGCGTGAGGGTGTCCGACGATCTCATCACCGGCCGGTGGCCGGAATGTGTCGCGTGCTCCTCTTTGCGGTGAACCAGCGGATTCATGAGGAGGAACCCATGCGAGGTGCCACAAGCGCCATATGGGTCGTGTCGTCCCCGATGGCAGGTGTAGGCCCCGCGGGTGCGTTCAGTGCCGTCACGGTTGATACGGCAGCGGCCCGGCGTCGCGAACTTCCTTGACGTCGTGTGCCGTCGGTCGGTAGTTCCGACCGCGAGCCAGGGTTCTCCGGGGGCGGTGTCGCCCCTCCGTCGTTGTTCCCCTCGCGCGCTGCGAAAAGACGTACGCCGTGCGAAGGCCGTCGGCCCCGTGCACTCCCGACGACCTCCAACCTGTGAAATGGACGAATCATGACGAGTCCAATCGAGATTGAGGGTGCTGAAGCCTCTTCCGTCTTGGACAAAGAGAGCGCGCCGCAAGGTGACGCCCCGAAGCCCAAGGAGCCGGAAGGGCGCAAGCCCGGACAGTTGATGTGGGCGCGCTTCAAGCGCGACCGGGCCGGTGTGATCTCTGCCTTCGTCGTCCTGTTCTTCTTCGTGATCGCCGCGGCGGCGCCGCTGATCTCGAAGGTCTACGGCAAGGACCCGTACACGCTGTACGGGCAGGAGAACCCCGACCTCCTGGACATGTTCACGATGCCCGCCGCGCCCTTCGGCGGCATCGACGGCGACTTCTGGTTCGGCATCGAACCGGGCCTGGGCCGCGACGTGTTCACCCAGCTGCTGTACGGGATGCGCAACTCGATGGCCACCGCGCTGGCGGCGACCATCATCATGACGGTGCTGGGTGTCCTGATCGGCCTCGCCGGCGGCTACTTCGGCGGGAAGATCGACTACTGGCTCGGCCGGATCACCGACTTCTTCATGGCCCTGCCCAGCCAGCTGTTCTTCGTCGCCGCGATGCCCGTCATCACCACGGTGTTCGTCGCCCCCGACAAGGAGACGCCCACCTATGTGCGTGCCTGCGCGATCATCATCGTGCTGGCCTTCCTGGGCTGGATGAGCATGTCCCGCATCGTCCGGGGCGCCACGATGTCCCTGCGCGACCGGGAGTTCATCGAGGCGGCGCGCATCTCCGGGGCCTCGCCCTGGCGCATCATCCGCAAGGAACTGCTGCCCAACATCGTCACCCCGACGCTGGTACAGGCGACGCTCACGCTGCCGAGCACCATCCTGAACATCGCCTTCCTGTCCTTCGTGGGCGTGGGATACGTCGAGCCCACCCCGGACTGGGGACGGATGTTCGCCATCGGCGCCAACATCGTGGAGCAGGATCCGTACTACATGCTCTTCCCCGGAGTGGCCATGGTGATCTTCATCGTGTCCTTCAACCTCCTCGGTGACTCGGTGCGGGACGCCTTCGACCCCAAGGGAAACCGCTGAGGTCCAGGGGAAACACGCCCCCCACATCTCGCCCGGCCGGTTCGGTGCCGCTCAGCCCGGTCCCGGCCACGTACCAGCAGTGCTCACTACTCACAGGCAGGTGGATTCGTCCCTATGAGCATTCTCCGTAACCGCACCGCCACGGCCGCCATAGTCGCGGTCGCGGCAGGCGCCCTGACCCTCACCGCCTGCGGTGGCGGCGACAGCGGCGGCTCGTCCAAGGACAACAGCAAGCAGAAAGAGGACGCCAAGTCGCAGTCGAAGCCGGTCCAGATCGGTGACGCGCAGGCGTCCACCGGCCCGGCCCCCGACGTCGAGGGTGCCCAGCCGGGCGGCGTCGCGACCGTCTACCAGGAGGCGGACTTCTCCCACCTGGACCCGGGCCAGATCTACGTCTCGGACGGCAAGCTGCTCAGCCGTCTCATCTTCCGCGGTCTGACCCAGTACGACGAGGACGAGAACGGCAACCTGACCGTCGTGGGCGACCTCGCCACCGACGCCGGCAAGGCGTCCGACGGCGGCAAGACCTGGACGTACACCCTCAAGGACAACCTGAAGGACGCGAACGGGAACCCGATCAACGCGGCGGACATCCGCAACACGGTCGAGCGCCTGTACTCCAACTACATCACCGACGGCCCGACCTTCCTCCAGCAGTGGCTGTCCGGTGACGGCACCACCTACCGCGACGCCTACGCGGGTCCGGACAAGGGCAAGCACCTGCCCGACAACGTCCTGGAGACGCCGGACGAGAAGACGATCGTCTTCCACTTCAAGACCGCCCGCCCCGACGTCCCGCAGATGCTGACCATGCCCGGTTACAGCGTCGTGCCGGAGGAGACGGACACCAAGGCGAAGTACGACAACGCCCCCGTGGCGGTCGGTCCGTACAAGATCGCCGACTTCAAGCCGGGCAAGTCGATGAAGCTGGTCAAGAACGCCCAGTGGGACCCGAAGTCCGACTCGGTGCGTCACCAGTACGTCGACGGCTTCAACATCGAGATGAACCACGACGACGAGGACCAGACCAAGACCCTCCTCGCCGACCAGGGTGGCGCCAAGAACGCCATGATGTTCACGGGCCAGGTCGCCACCACGCAGCTGCAGAAGGTCGTCGGCGACAAGCAGGCGATGCAGAACCGCACGATCCAGGGCTACGCCCCCTACGTGTGGCAGCTCAACTTCAACCTGGACCGCATCAAGGACAAGAAGCTCCGTGACGCGATCACCCTGGCGCTGCCCTCCCAGGCGGTCTTCAAGGCCGACGGCGGTGCCTACGGCGGTGAGGTCGCCAACTCGCTGATGTCGCCCACGACCCCGGGCTACGACGGCAAGTTCGACCCGTTCAACCGTCTCAAGAAGCCCAACGGTGACATCGAGGCCGCCAAGAAGCTGATCAAGGAAGGCGGCTTCGAGGGCAAGAGCCTCGTCTACGCCTACGGCAACACGCCGGTCCGTCAGCAGCAGGCCGTCCTGATCGCCGACGCGCTGGAAAAGATCGGTCTCGACATCCAGAAGAAGGAGATCGACTCCGCCACCTGGTACGAGCAGGTCGGCAAGGTCAAGAACGGCTACGACCTGTACATGACCGGCTGGGGCCAGGACTGGCCGTCCGCCTCCACGGTCATCCCGCCGGTGTACGACGGGACGCAGATCCAGGACGGCGCGTCGAACTACTCGCACATCAACGACGACCACGTGAACTCCGAGATCAAGCGCATCCAGCAGATCACGGACACGGAGGAGGCCACCAAGGCCTGGGCCGAGCTGAACGAGTACATCTCCAAGGAGGTCAACCCGGCCGCCCCGATCTACTACACGAAGGTCTTCCAGATCTTCGGTTCGAACATCGGCGGCATCCGCTACAGCTCCGACTCGAGCTACGTGGACGTGACCCGGGTCTTCCTCAAGAAGTAGTCCGTTCGGTCGGGAAACCGGTGGTGGGCGCGCGGCGGAGCGCCCACCACCGGGCCCGGATCCCCTCCAGCCCTCCCCATCCGACTGCCGCAGTCCTGAGAGCAGCTGTCTGCCATGCTTCAATTCCTCATTCGCCGGTCCTTCGGCGCGGTGCTGATCCTGGTGTTGATCAGTGCCTTCACCTTCTTCATGTTCTTCGCGATCCCGCAGGACCCGGCCCTGCTGGCCTGTGGCAAGAACTGCACTCCGGACGCGCTGGAGATCATCCACAAGAACCTGGGCCTCGACCAGCCGGTCACCGTCCAGTACTGGAACTTCCTGGTCGGCATCTTCGCCGGCCGTGACTTCGCCGTCGGGCACTGCGACGCCCCCTGCTTCGGCGTCTCCTTCGCCAACAACCAGAACGTCTGGGACACGATCCTCGACCGCTTCCCGCTGACCGTCTCGCTGACCGTCGGCAGCCTGATCGTCTTCCTCATCGTCGGCCTCGGCGCCGGCCTGCTGGCCGCCAAGTACCGCGGCTCCTGGGTCGACAAGGTGTTCACCTCGGGTTCGCTGATCATCAGCTCCCTGCAGATCTACTTCCTCGGCCCGCTCGTGCTGCTCCTCTTCGTCTACAGCACCGGCTGGCTCGAGAAGCCGAAGTACGTGCCGTTCTCCGAGGACCTGGGCGGCTGGTTCATGGGTCTGCTGATCCCATGGCTGGTCATGGCGACCATCTTCACTGCCCAATACACCCGGATGGGCCGCTCGTCGATGATCGAGCAACTCCAGGAAGAGCATGTGAAGGCGGCCCGCGCCAAGGGCATGTCGGGCAACTACACCTTCTTCCGCTACGCCTGGCGCGGCTCCCTCGTCCCCATCGTCACCATCCTCGGCATCGACCTGTCCTCGCTCATGGGCGGCGGCATGGTGACCGAGCTGACGTTCGGCCTGGCCGGTATCGGCCGGCTCGCGCTGGACTCCGTCACCAACAAGGACCTGCCGATGCTGATGGGCGTCATGCTGGTCAGTGCCGCGCTCATCATCTTCTTCAACCTGATCGTGGACGCCATGTACGCCGTCATCGACCCGCGCGTGCGCCTGTCCTAGGAGAACCACCGTGACCACTCAGACCAAGCCCGAAGAGGCCCCGGCCGCCGCCGCGGGGGACGCGTTTCTCTCGGTGCGCGACCTCAAGGTCCACTTCTCCACCGAGGGCGGCGTCGTCAAGGCGGTGGACGGACTCTCCTTCGACCTGGAGCGAGGGAAGACCCTCGGCATCGTCGGCGAGTCCGGCTCCGGCAAGTCGGTGACCAACCTGGCCGTCCTCGGCCTGCACGACCGCCGCAAGACCGCCGTCGACGGATCGATCACGCTGGACGGCCAGGAGCTGACCGACGCCAGTGAGAAGCAGCTGGAGAAGCTGCGCGGCAAGAAGATGGCGATGATCTTCCAGGACGCGCTCACCGCGCTGTCGCCGTACTACACGGTCGGCCGGCAGATCGCCGAGCCGTTCATGAAGCACAACGGCGCGTCCAAGCGGGACGCCCGGGTGCGCGCCATCGACCTGCTCCAGAAGGTCGGCATCCCGCACCCGCAGCAGCGGGTCGACGACTACCCGCACCAGTTCTCCGGCGGTATGCGGCAGCGAGCCATGATCGCCATGGCGCTCTCCTGCAACCCGGACCTGCTCATCGCCGACGAGCCGACCACGGCGCTCGACGTGACCGTGCAGGCGCAGATCCTCGACCTGCTCAAGGACCTCCAGCAGGAGTTCGGCTCCGCGATCATCATGATCACCCACGACCTGGGCGTGGTCGGCAACATGGCCGACGACATCATGGTCATGTACGCGGGCCGGGCCGTCGAGCGGGGCACGGTGCGCGAGGTGCTCAAGGCGCCCCAGCACCCGTACACCTGGGGACTGCTGGGCTCGATGCCGAACCTCTCGTCCGACGTCAACGAGCCGCTGATGCCGATCCCGGGATCGCCGCCCTCCCTGATGAACCCGCCCTCGGGATGCGCGTTCCACCCGCGGTGCGGCTTCACCGACCTGGTGTCCGGCGGCCGTTGCTCGGGCGAGCGTCCGGTGCTTCCCCAGGGACGCGCCGCCGCCTGTCACCTGACGGGAGACCAGCGGCAGCAGGTGTTCATCGACAAGATTCAGCCCCGGCTGGGCTGAGCGGAAACCGGCGACTGGGGCATCACCATGAGCGACAAGAGCAAGACCACCACGGCGGTCGCCGACTCCTTCCCGCAGCAGCGGGACGGCGACGGCACACCGCTCCTCAAGGTCAGCGGTCTGACGAAGCACTTCCCGATCAAGGGCGGCTTCCCGATCAAACGCACCGTCGGCCACGTCAAGGCCGTCGACGGCGTCGACCTCGAGGTCTACCCGGGCGAGAGCCTCGGCCTCGTCGGCGAGTCCGGCTGCGGCAAGTCGACCACCGGCCGGCTGCTGACCCGCCTGTACGAGCCCACCCAGGGCGTCATCGAGTACAAGGGCCAGGACATCACCCGCGCCAACCGGCGACAGCTGGCGCCGATCAGGTCCGAGATCCAGATGATCTTCCAGGACCCGTACGCGTCGCTGAACCCGCGGCAGACCGTCGGCACGATCATCTCGGGCCCGATGGAGATCAACGGGATCAACCCGCCCGGCGGCCGGGAGAAGCGCGTCCGCGAGCTCCTGGAGATCGTCGGTCTCAACCCGGAGCACTACAACCGCTTCCCGCACGAGTTCTCCGGCGGCCAGCGCCAGCGCATCGGCGTCGCCCGTGCCGTCGCCCTCCAGCCGAAGCTGATCGTCGCCGACGAGCCGGTCTCGGCCCTCGACGTGTCGATTCAGGCCCAGGTGGTGAACCTGCTGCAGGAGGTGCAGCGGGAGATGGGGATCGCCTTCGTCTTCATCGCCCACGACCTGGCGATCGTGCGGCACTTCTCGCAGCGCGTCGCGGTGATGTACCTGGGCAAGGTCGTGGAGATCGCGGACCGCGACTCGCTCTACGAGCGCCCCCGTCACCCGTACACGCACGCCCTCCTGTCGGCCGTGCCCGAGGCGGACATCGACGCCGACAAGAGGGAGCGGATCCGGCTCGAGGGCGACGTGCCCTCGCCGATCTCGCCGCCCTCCGGCTGCCGGTTCCGCACCCGGTGCTGGAAGGCGCAGGACAAGTGCGCGACCCAGGAGCCGCCCCTCGTGCAGCTCTCCGGCAACCGTGAGGGCCACCTGACGGCCTGCCACTTCCCGGAGGACCCCACGACGGAGGCCAGGGCCCAGGACATCGTCATGGACCCGGGCCTGAAGGCGCTGGAGGACGACGCCGACGGCGGCGCCGCGGTCTCGAAGGGCTGAGCCGAACCGGAGGGCGGCGGCGGAAGGAAGACTTCCGCCGCCGCCCTCCGGCATGCCGGAACCCGACCCCGCTCCTCGCCCGCTCGCTCCCCCCGCTCCTCGCCCCGCCCTCCCGCCCCCGGCACCCGTCCGGAGGACATCCGCAACCCGTACGGACCGTACGGGTGTGCGCCGCGCCGTACGCCCCCGGAAGCTGGCCGGGAACGGACCAGCGGAAGAGTCAGGGCACGAGGAGGCACTCCATGCGCGGAGCCACGCACGCCAGATGGGCCGCCTGCGCGGCGGCGGTAGCCCTCGCGGCGACGGCCTGCGGAGGCGGGGGCGGGGACAGCGGCGGGGACAGCGGCGCGGTGCTCAGCTCCTCCTGGGGCGATCCCCAGAACCCACTGGAGCCGGCCAACACCAACGAGGTGCAGGGCGGCAAGGTGCTGGACATGATCTTCCGGGGGCTGAAGAAGTACGACCCCGAGACCGGCGAGGCGCAGAACATGCTCGCCGAGAAGATCGACACCTCCGACTCGCAGAACTTCACCGTCACCGTCAAGGACGGCTGGACCTTCAGCAACGGCGAGAAGATCACCGCGCAGTCCTTCGTGGACGCCTGGAACTACGGCGCGAGCCTCAAGAACAACCAGCGCAACGCGTACTTCTTCGCGTACATCGACGGCTACGACAAGGTGCACCCCGAAGACGGGGGGGACGGGGGCGAGCAGAGCGCCGACACGCTCTCCGGGCTGAAGGTCACCGGCCCCCGCACCTTCACCGTCAAGCTCAGCCAGAAGTTCTCGACGTTCCCCGACACCCTCGGCTACCCGGCCTTCGCCCCGCTGCCCAAGGCGTTCTTCGACGACCACGACGCCTGGCTGAAGAAGCCGATCGGCAACGGCCCGTACCAGGTCGACAACTACACCCGCGGCTCGCAGATGTCCCTGCGCAAGTGGGAGGAGTACCCGGGTGACGACAAGGCCCAGAACGGGGGCGTGGACCTCAAGGTCTACACCGACAACAACACCGCCTACACCGACCTGATCGCCGGCAACCTCGACCTCGTCGACGACGTCCCCGCCGCCCAGCTCAAGAACGTCAAGAACGACCTCGGCGACCGGTACATCAACACCCCCGCCGGCATCATCCAGACCCTCGCCTTCCCGTTCTACGACAACGACTGGAACAAGTCCGGCTCCGAGAAGGTCCGCAAGGGCCTGTCCATGGCGATCGACCGCAAGCAGATCACCGACACGATCTTCCAGGACACCCGCACCCCGGCCACCGACTGGACCTCACCCGTCCTCGGCGAGGACGGTGGCTACAAGGCGGGGCTGTGCGGGGACGCCTGCGAGTACAACCCCGAGGAAGCCAAGAAGCTGGTCAAGGAGGGCGGCGGACTGCCCGGCGGCCAGGTCAAGATCACCTACAACGCCGACACCGGCTCCCACGGGCAGTGGGTCGACGCGGTCTGCAACTCCATCAACAACGCCCTGGACAACGACCGCGCCTGCGCCGGCAACCCGGTCGGCACCTTCGCCGACTTCCGCAACCAGATCACCGACAAGAAGATGAGCGGCCCCTTCCGGGCCGGCTGGCAGATGGACTACCCGCTCATCCAGAACTTCCTCCAGCCGCTCTACTACACCAACGCCTCCTCCAACGACGGCAAGTGGTCCAACAAGAAGTTCGACGACCTCGTCGACCAGGCGAACGCCGAGACGGACACGGCCAAGGCCGTCGGCCTCTTCCAGCAGGCCGAGGAGGTCCTCAGGGACGACATGGGCGCCATCCCGCTCTGGTACCAGAACGGCAGCGCCGGCTACTCGGACCGGCTCTCCAACGTGAAGCTCAACCCGTTCAGCGTCCCGGTCTACAACGAGATCAAGGTCGGCTGAGGAGGCGCCATGGGACGCTATGTCGTCCGGCGGCTGCTCCAGATGATCCCGGTCTTCATCGGGGCCACGCTGCTGATCTTCCTGATGGTCAACGTGATGGGCGATCCCATCGCGGGCCTGTGCGGCGACCGGGAGTGCGACCCGGCGACGGCCGCCCAGCTGAGAAGGGAGTTCGGCCTCGACAAGCCCGTGTGGCAGCAATACCTGACCTACATGGGCAACGTCTTCACCGGCGACTTCGGCACCGCGTTCAACGGCCAGCCGGTCACCGAACTGATGGGGACGGCGTTCCCGGTCACCATCCGCCTGACGATCGTGGCGATCCTCTTCGAGATCGTCGTCGGCATCATCCTCGGCGTCGTCACCGGCCTGCGCCGCGGCCGCCCCGTCGACACCGGGGTCCTGCTGCTCACCCTGGTCGTCATCTCCGTCCCCACCTTCGTCACCGGCCTGCTGCTCCAGCTGCTGCTCGGCGTCAAGTGGGGCTGGATCGACCCGGCCGTCTCCTCCGACGCGCTCTTCGGCGAGCTGATCGTCCCGGGCCTGGTGCTCGCCTCGGTCTCCCTGGCGTACGTCACCCGGCTGACCCGCACCTCCATCGCGGAGAACCGGCGCTCCGACTACGTCCGCACCGCCATCGCCAAGGGCCTGCCGCGCCACCGGGTCATCACCCGGCACCTGCTGCGCAACTCCCTCATCCCCGTCGTCACCTTCATCGGCACCGACATCGGCGCGCTGATGGGCGGCGCCATCGTCACCGAGCGGATCTTCAACATCCACGGCGTCGGCTACCAGCTCTACCAGGGCATCCTGCGCCAGAACACCCAGACCGTGGTGGGCTTCGTCACCGTCCTGGTCCTCGTCTTCCTCGTCGCCAACCTCGTCGTCGACCTCCTGTATGCCGTACTCGACCCGAGGATCCGCTATGCCTGAACAGGAGTCCTACGACCCCGAACATCTGCGGGGGTCCGGGGGTCGTCCCCCAGAAGGCGGCAGTATCGCCGGCACCGGCATGGGCGGCACGATGGACCTGGGCGCGAGCGAGGCCCTCACGCTGGAGGAGCCGCCGGGACCGGACGGGGGCGACCCGCGGGACAAGCCGCGCAGCCTGTGGTCCGACGCCTGGCACGACCTGCGCCGCAACCCCGTCTTCATCATCTCCGCCCTGGTGATCCTCTTCCTGATCGTCATCTCCCTGTGGCCGTCCCTGATCGCCTCCGGCAGCCCGCTGAAGTGCGACCTAGCCAAGGCCCAGGAGGGCTCCCAGTCCGGCCACCCCTTCGGCTTCAACGGCCAGGGCTGCGACGTCTACACCCGCACCGTCTACGGCGCCCGCACCTCCGTGGCGGTCGGCATCCTCGCCACGCTCGGCGTCGCCGTCCTCGGCAGCGTCCTCGGCGGGCTCGCCGGGTTCTTCGGCGGCGCGGGGGACGCGGTCCTGTCCCGGATCACCGACGTCTTCTTCGCCATCCCGGTCGTCCTCGGCGGTCTCGTCCTGCTCTCCGTCATCACCAGCAACACCGTCTGGCCGGTCATCGGCTTCATCGTGCTGCTCGGCTGGCCGCAGCTCTCCCGCATCGCCCGCGGTTCCGTCATCACCGCCAAACAGAACGACTACGTCCAGGCCGCGCGTGCCCTCGGCGCCTCCAACTCCCGGCTCCTGCTCCGCCACATCGCGCCCAACGCGATCGCACCCGTCATCGTCGTGGCGACCATCGCGCTCGGCACGTACATCTCCCTGGAGGCGACCCTGTCCTTCCTCGGCGTCGGCCTGAAGCCGCCCAGCGTGTCCTGGGGCATCGACATCTCCGCCGCCGCCCCCTACGTCCGCAACGCCCCGCACGCGCTGCTGTGGCCGTCCGGGGCGCTCGCCATCACGGTGCTGGCGTTCATCATGCTCGGCGACGCGGTGCGCGACGCCCTCGACCCGAAGCTGAGGTGAGCCGCCGCCATGCTGCTCGAAGTGCGCGACCTGCACGTGGAGTTCCACACCCGCGACGGCGTGGCCAAGGCCGTCAACGGTGTCAGCTACGGCGTGGACGCGGGCGAGACCCTCGCGGTGCTCGGCGAGTCCGGCTCCGGCAAGTCCGTCACCGCCCAGACCGTCATGGGCATCCTCGACGTCCCGCCGGGCCGCATCACCGCGGGCGAGGTGGTCTTCGAGGGCCGGGACCTGCTGAAACTGAAGGAGGGGGAACGCCGGAAGGTCCGCGGGGCCGAGATGGCGATGATCTTCCAGGACGCGCTGTCGTCGCTGAACCCCGTCCTGACCGTCGGCGCCCAGCTCGCCGAGATGTTCACCGTGCACCGCGGCATGTCCCGCAAGGACGCCCACGCCAAGGCCGTGGAGCTGATGGACCGCGTCCGCATCCCGGCCGCCAAGGAGCGGGTGCGGCAGTACCCGCACCAGTTCTCCGGCGGTATGCGCCAGCGCATCATGATCGCGATGGCGATGGCCCTGGAACCCAAGCTGATCATCGCCGACGAACCGACCACCGCCCTGGATGTCACCGTCCAGGCCCAGGTCATGGACCTGCTCGCGGAACTCCAGCGTGAGCTGCACATGGGCCTGATCCTCATCACCCACGACCTCGGTGTGGTCGCCGACGTCGCCGACAAGATCGCCGTCATGTACGCGGGCCGGATCGTGGAGACCGCCCCGGTCCACGACATCTACAAGAACCCCGCCCACCCGTACACCCGCGGCCTGCTGGAGTCGATCCCGCGCCTGGACCAGAAGGGCCGGGAGCTGTACGCCATCAAGGGCCTGCCGCCCAACCTCACCCGCATCCCGTCCGGCTGCGCCTTCCACCCCCGCTGCCCGATGGCCCAGGACGTCTGCCGTACCGACGTACCGCCCCTCTACGACGTCACGGAGTCCGACGCGGAGCGGGGCAGCGCCTGCCACTTCTGGAGGGAGTGCCTGCATGGCTGACACCACGGAGCCGATCCTCGAAGTCCGCGGCCTGGTCAAGCACTACCCGCTGACCTCCGGCATCCTCTTCAAGAAGCAGGTCGGAGCGGTGAAGGCCGTCGACGGCGTCGACTTCCACCTCGACCGCGGCGAAACGCTGGGCATCGTCGGCGAGTCCGGCTGCGGCAAGTCCACGGTCGCCAAGATGCTGGTCAACCTGGAGAAGCCGACGGCCGGCGAGATCCGCTACAAGGGCGAGGACATCACCCGCCTGTCGGGGAAGGCCCTGAAGGCCGTACGCCGCAACATCCAGATGGTCTTCCAGGACCCCTACACCTCCCTCAACCCCCGCATGACGGTGGGCGACATCATCGGCGAGGCGTACGACATCCACCCGGAGGTCGCGCCGAAGGGCGACCGGCGCGGACGCGTCCAGCAACTCCTGGACGTGGTCGGCCTGAACCCGGAGTACATCAACCGCTATCCCCACCAGTTCTCCGGCGGCCAGCGCCAGCGCATCGGCATCGCGCGCGGCCTGGCGCTGCGCCCGGAGATCATCGTCGCCGACGAGCCGGTCTCGGCCCTCGACGTGTCGGTGCAGGCGCAGGTGATCAACCTGATGGCCCGGCTCCAGGACGAGTTCGACCTCTCCTACATCTTCATCGCCCACGACCTGTCGATCGTGCGGCACATCTCGGACCGGGTCGGCGTGATGTACCTCGGCCGCATCGTGGAGACGGGCAGGGACGCGGAGATCTACGACCACCCCACGCATCCCTACACGCAGGCGCTGCTGTCCGCCGTACCGGTGCCCGACCCGGAGGCCCGGGAGCACCGCGAGCGGATCATCCTCGCCGGTGACGTCCCCTCGCCGACCAACATCCCCTCCGGCTGCCGCTTCCGCACCCGCTGCTGGAAGGCCCGGGAGCGCTGCGCCCTGGAGGTGCCCGCCCTGGCCGTCCCCGCCGAGTTCCGCACGGTCTCCGGCCCCGCGGCCCACGACTCGGCGTGCCACTTCGCGGAGGAGAAGCAGGTGGTGCCGCCGGAGGGAGAGGGCAGCGGGCCGGGGTGACATGGCGCTCCCCGGCCCGCTTACGGCACCCGCACGGCCGTACGCCGATCAGTCTCGCGCGTCCGTATATCGGTACCGCTTCGGCGAAGTTGCCTGCCTGTTAAAGCGGTTGGTGCGCGCGGGTGGCGTGGTGCCGTTACCCCAGCGATCGCTTCAGGAAGTCCACCTGGAGCAGCAGCAGGTTCTCGGCGACCGACTCCTGCGGAGTCATGTGGGTGACGCCGGACAGCGGCAGCACCTCGTGCGGGCGGCCAGCCGCCAGCAGGGCCGAGGACAGGCGCAGGGAGTGGGCGACGACCACGTTGTCGTCCGCCAGCCCGTGGATGACCATCATGGGCCGGTGCGGCTCGGCGGCGTCGACCAGTCCGGTGTCGTCGATCACCGAATTGCGGCGGTAGACGTCGGGCTGCTCATCGGGGTGACCGATGTACCTCTCCTGATAGTGGGTGTCGTAGAGCCGCAGGTCGGTGACCGGGGCGCCCACGACCGCGGCGTGGAAGACGTCGGGCCGGCGCAGCGCGGCCAGGGCGGCGAGATAGCCACCGAAGGACCACCCCCGGATGGCGACGCGGTTCAGGTCCAGCGGGAAGTCGTCGGCGAGGGCGTGCAGCGCGTCGACCTGGTCCTGGAGGACGATCGCGGCCACGTCGTCCTTGATGGACTTCTCCCAGGCGGGGGAGCGCCCCGGAGTGCCCCGCCCGTCGGCGACGACCACCGCGAACCCCTGGTCGGCGAACCACTGCGAGGTGAGGTGCGCGTTGTGCGCGGCCACCACCCGCTGACCGTGCGGGCCACCGTACGGGTCCAGGAGGACGGGGAGGAGGGTGTCACCGTGGTAGTCCGTTGGCATAAGCACGGCGCACGGGACACGTCGTGCGCCCCCTTGCGTAAGCGTCACGCGCGGGGACAAACCGGGGTCTTCGGTGTACGAGGCGATGACCGCCGTCGTCTCCCAGCCTCCGGCCGGGGGTGCCCCCGTCTCCCTTCGGTCGCCGTCCCGCAGCACCTGGGCCCGCGCCCCCGCCCGGTCGAGGGTGGCGGAGACGAGAACGATCACGCCCCCCGCGCGCACCGCCGAGTGCACGCCGGGCTCCTGCGAGACGCGCTCCACGCCGAGTTCGTTCACCCGGTACACGTGCACCTCGCCGGTCTCCGGGTCGGCCGCCTCCTCGCCCGCCGACGCGGAAACCAGCACGTCGTCGGCGGACACGTCCAGCACCGCCCGCAGGTGCAACTGGGCGCCGGTGAGCAGGCGTTCACCGACCGCCAGGACGCGCGCACCGCCCTCGTCGGCGATCCGCACGAGCTGCCCGGAGGGGCTCCAGCAGGGCACGCCGGGGAAGAGTTCCAGCCAAATTGGATCTTCGTCGGCGTGCACCATCCGGGTCGTCCCGGACTCGGTGTCCACGGCCAGGAACAGCTGGCTGCGCTGGTCGCGCGCCTGTACGAGCAGGAGTGGCGCACCCGCCGCTGACCAGTGCACTCGCGCCAGATACGGATACCGGGCCCGGTCCCAAAGGACCTCCGTGCGCCCCCCGTCGAGGCCGACCACGAACAGTCGTACCTCCGCGTTGGGAGTGCCCGCCGCCGGGTACGGCACGTGTTGTGGATCACGTCCGGGGTGGGCCGGGTCGGAGATCCACCAGCGCTGGACCGGCGTGTCGTCCACCCGGGCCACCAGCAGCCGGTCCGACTCCGGGCTCCACCAAAAACCCCGGCTGCGCGCCATCTCCTCGGCGGCGACGAACTCGGCGAGCCCGTACGTGACGCCCTCGCCGTCCGGCTCGGCCAGCGCCCTGTCCCCGTCCCCCTCGGCGCCCACGACCCGCAGGGCGCCCTGGGCGACGTAGGCGACGTGCCGGCCGTCGGGGGAGGGGCGGGGGTCGATCACCGGTCCCGGGGTGGGCAGTTCGCGCGCTGTACCGACCCGCAGTTCGGCCGCGAAGAGCCGCCCCGACAAGGCGAAGGAGGCAAGCTCGACCGCCGAGTCGGTGGCATACCCGACGATGCCGGCGCCGCCCTCGCGGCTGCGTTCACGCCGCGCCCGCTCCTGGGGCGACAGGCGCTCCTGGGCCCCGCCCAGAAGGGCGCGCGGGTCGGCGGCGACGCGTTCCTCGCCCGTCCCGGTGTCGAGGGTCCAGAGCGAATTGGCCCGGTCCGTACCGGTACCGGAGCGCAGGAAGGCGACCCGTGAACCATCGGGTGCCACGGTGAACGAACGCGGCGCGCCGAGCGTGAACCGCTGGGTGCGCGCGTGCCGTTTGGGGAAGGAGTCGGGCTCGGTCGTCATGCCTTGACCATATTGGCCATGCGCCCCCTTGTGCGGCCGTGCGCCGAGAGATGCGCGCGCACGGATAGTTATGATCACTAGCGCATAGTGGGTATCAACCAGGTGCTCGCTGCGTGGATTTATCTGCCCCAAGCTCCGACTGCGACCGACCCCCCATGTCCCTGGGCTTATTGGAGGTGAGCCGCCGTGGCACTCTCGATTTCGGCGGTTGTGCTGCTGGCGATCATCGTCTTCCTGCTGGTCAAGAAGTCAGGCCTGAAGGCGGGACATGCGGTGGTCTGCATGCTCCTCGGCTTCTACCTGGCCTCCTCGACCGTCGCGCCCACGATCAGTGAGCTGACGACGAACCTCGCGGGGATGATCGGAAGCATCAATTTCTGAGTCCGCAACCGACCGCCGGTTCATCGGCGTCCCTGTACCCGGAGCGCAGAGAACCCCGGGAGACGGAGGCGCCGACAGATGACGAACACCGTGCTGGGCATCCTGGTGTGCGGCCTGGTCGGAACGCTGCTCCTGTGGGCCGCGCTGCACGACGCCGCACGGGTACGCCGACTGCGCCGGCACGGGGTCCTCGCCCCCGGCACGGTGGTCGACAACGTACGGGTGCGCGGCGCTCAGGGCAGTCCCTCGTGGGCGCCGATCATCGCCTTCGCCGACCAGCGCGGCTACCGCGTGGAGTTCACGCCGAGCATGCGCGGGTCCGGGATGGGGCTCGCGACCGGCCGCGAGGTCACGGTGATCTATCTTCCCCAGGACCCGCAGGCGGCCCGCGTGTTCATGCGGCGTCACATGACCGGCCCGGTGTACTTCGTGCTGGCCGTGGCCCTGGTCTTCCTGGGCATCGGCGCGGTGATCGCCGCGACGGCCTGACGGCCCGGGTTTGCAGATGCCGCAGGGCTGGCCGTGGGGCCTCTGTCGGCCTGTTCTGCTGCCTCTCCGTGCTCCACCTCCGTAAGGTGGAGCCATCGGGGCAGGCGAGGATCCAGGGGCGGGCGTGGACGACGACAGCGTGGACAGAAGACTGCGTGAACTGGCTAAGGCCTCGCCCAACTTCGGTCGCCTGTACGGGTATCAGCCGCTGCTAGCCATCTACGGTTCCCAGGCCGAGCTGGCCGTCCTGACCAACCCCAACGCCGCCTACGTCAGTGCCGGACAGTTCGGCGAGGTGCTGGCCGAGGAGTTCGTCACCCGCACGGGCACGCGCGTCGAGGGCACCCGCCAGATCGACCGCATCGAGGCGCTCACCCGGGCGGATGTCCTCGTCGGCTGGAGTCGCGACGCCTTCCACAAGCTCCGCCGGGGCCGCAACGAAGCCGCGCACCAGCATCTCTTCGACACCACGATGGCCCTGGAAGCCCTCAAGCTCTGCTGGCAGCTGGGCGACCTCTTCGACCGGGCCATGGGAGGCACCCGCGCGGTGACGGCCTTCGTCCCGCCGACGCTCCCCGACCGGACGCCAGAGATCGACCCCGAGGAGATCGCGGAGCTGCGTGAGGCGCTGGCGGGGCACCAACGCACCCTCGCCGAGTCCCGCGTGAAGCTCTCGGAGGTCGGCGACCGCCTGGAGGCCGAACGCCGGGCCCGTGCCGAGGCCGAGCACATGATCGCCAACGCGGAGCGGGCCAAGGCCACGTACGCCGCCCAACTCGACGAACTGCGCGCCAAGATCACCGAGCTGCGCGCGGCACACCAGCAGCGGTACGACCGCGACCGGCTCAAGCCCCGCCCCGTCGCCTCCGCCACCCGCGACCTCATTGTGGAGCGAGCCCAGAGCCCCGCCCCGCTCAACGAGGTGCAGGCCCGCGAGAAGATCGACGCGATGCTCAGGAGCGCGGGCTGGCGCATCCAGGACAAGGCCGACGCCAACCCGCTGGCGGACACGGGTGTGGCGGTGCGGGAGTTCACCCTTGCCAGCGGCCGCGCCGACTACGTCCTCTACGTCGCCGGGACGATCGTCGGCGTCATCGAGGCCAAGCGCGAGGGCACCCCGCTGGCCGGGGCCCTCGCCCAGAACGAGCGGTACGCGGCGGGCGTGCTGAGGGAACACGCCATGGCGGTGTGGCGTCGCGACGAGCCGTTCGCCTTCCGCTACGCCACCACCGGCACCGAGACCTACTTCCTCAACCGGATCGACCCGGACGCCCGCTCCCGCGAGGTCTTCGCCTTCCACCGCCCCGAGACGCTGGCCGCGTGGATGCGGCACGCCGACGAGCATCCGGGCGCCCCCACCTTCCGGGCGGCGCTGCGCACCGCCATGCCGCTGCTGGAGACCCACGGCCTGCGCATGGCCCAGGTCGAGGCGATCACCGGTCTGGAGTCCTCCCTGGCCGCCGACCAGCCACGCGCCCTGATCCAGATGGCGACGGGCGCCGGGAAGACCTTCACGGCGGTCACCGAGACCTACCGCCTGCTCCGCCACGCGGGCGCCCGACGGGTCCTCTTCCTCGTCGACCGCAACAACCTCGGCCGCCAGGCCCGCGCGGAGTTCGACAAGTACCGCACCCCGGACGAGAACCGGAAGTTCACCGACCTCTACAACGTCGACATGCTGGGCCGCGGCGGCCTCCAGGAGACCTCCTCGGTGGTCATCTCGACGATCCAGCGGATGTACGCCCTGCTCAAGGGCGACCCCCTGGACGACTCCCCGGCGGTCGAGGACCGCGAGGACAGGACGACCTCGCCTCTCAACGACGCCTATGTGACGGACGAGCCGATCACGGTCGAGTACAACCCCAACGTCCCCGTCGAGTCGTTCGACGTGATCGTCGTCGACGAGTGCCACCGCTCCATCTACGGCCTGTGGCGCGGGGTCCTGGACTACTTCGACGCCCACCTTGTCGGCCTCACCGCCACGCCCACCCGGCAGACCAAAGGCTTCTTCGACCACAACGAGGTCTCCCGCTACACCTTCGAACAGGCCGTCGCCGACGGCGTCAACGTCGACTTCGACATCGCGCGGATCGTGACCGACCTGCGGGACGGGGACGTCGTCGCGAAGATCGAGGCCGGTACGACGGTCCGGATCCGCGACCGCCAGACCCGCGCCCAGCGGTACGAGGAACTCGACGAGGACTTCACCTACACCGCCCCGCAGATCGGCCGCACGGTCATCACGGAGGACGAGGTCCGCGCGGTCCTGACGGTCTACCGCGACAACTGGAAGCGATGGTTCCCCGGTCGCGCCGACCTCCCCAAGACCCTGATCTTCGCCGGCCCGTACGACGATCACGCCGACGAAGTGCTCAAGCAGGTCAAGCAGATCTTCGGCCGGGGCGACGAGTTCGCCAAGAAGATCACCTACCGGTCCCGGGACAACGGCGACGACCCCGAGAAACTCATCAACGACCTGCGCAACTCGCCCCGCCTGCGGGTCGCCGTCACCGTCGACATGATCGCCACCGGCACGGACGTGAAGCCGCTGGAGTGCGTGATCTTCCTGCGGTCGGTGAAGAGCCCGGTGATGTTCGAGCAGATGAAGGGGCGCGGCGCCCGTTCCATCGACGCGGACGAGCTGAAGGCGGTCACCCCGGAGGCGGCGCCCGACCTCAAGAAGGACCGTTTCGTCCTCGTCGACGCGGTCGGCATCACCGACTCCCCGCTGGTCGACGCCCGGCCGCTGATCCCGGCGGGCGCGCAGCGCGGCATCCCGCTGGCCAAGCTCCTCGACAAGGCGGGCACCCGGTCCCTCACCGCCGACGAGGCGGAGACCCTGGCCCGGCGCCTGGCCCGCATCGACCGCCAGCTAGGCAAGGAGGAGCGGGACCTTCTCGCCGAGGCGTCCGGTGGAGCGAGCCTCGCCGATCTGTCCCGCCGCATCACGGACGCGGTTGACGTCGACACGCAGGACCGCGCCCGGCACGAGGGCGGCCCCGAACTGGCACAGCAGCTCGTCCACGACGCGATCGCCCCGCTCACCACCCGGCCCCAGCTGCGCAAGCTGATCCTGGAGATCCGCCACCAGCAGGACCTGACGTACGACGAGACCACCGAGGTGACGGTCACCGAGGTGCGCGAGATCCCCATGGAGGAGCGGGCGACCAAGGAACTCGCCGAGTGGAACTCCCTGCTGGAGCGGGAGCAACGGGACGAGAACGCGGCGATCCGGATCGCGCTGGGCAGCGGCACCCGGGTCGCGCCGCGCGAGGCACGGGCCGCGCTCAGGGAACTCGCCGGTCGTATCCGGGCGACGAATCGTTCCTGGACGACGGGGGTCCTGTGGGACCTGTACGAACAGGTCGGCAGAGCGGCGGCGGGCCCCGGCAAGGAAGCGGGCCTGGGCGATCTGGTGCGGCTCGTCCGGTTCGAGCTGGGCGCGGACGACGAGCTGAGGCCGTACCGTACGGTGGTCGAGCAGCGCTTCGAGGGCTGGCTGCTGCGGCAGCGACAGGCGGGCGTGGAGTTCACCGAGGAGCAGCTGTGGTGGCTGGAGCGGATAAAGAACGCCATCGCCGTCGACGTCGGCATGGAGCCCGCCGACTTCGAGGTCGCCCCGTTCCCGGAGCGCGGTGGCGGCAGGGGTTTCATGCGGGCGTTCGGGGACAAGAACCGGGCGTTGGAATTGCTGGATGAGCTGAATCAGGAACTGGCTTGAGCGGGAACGGTGGCGTGAGCGGGGAGCGGGAGCTTCCGGCGGGGTGGGTTTGGACCGAGCTGGGGGACTTGCTTCACCGTATTGAAGCCGGTAAGTCCTTCACCTGCGAGCCGCGCCCTGCCCTACCTGATGAGTGGGGCATCGTCAAGGTAAGCGCCATGACGTGGGGCGCCTTCAATCCGGATGAGAATAAGGCCGTCCCGTCAGGGCGTGAGGTCAATCCCGCCTATGAAATCTCATCGGGCGATCTCCTGGTGAGCAGGGCCAACACCAAGGCATATGTGGGCGCGCCTGTTCTCGTGGGGGCTTGTCGCCCGAAGTTGTTGCTGTCGGACAAGAGCTTGCGGCTGGTACCGCGTGACTGCCTCAGCAAACGCTGGCTCGTGCACTTCTTGCGCTCTCCCGAGGCACGCTCCTACGTGGAGGCAAAGGCCAGCGGCACCAAGGACGCCATGCGCAACCTGTCGCAGGACGCGTTGCGACGGATGCCGGTGGCGTTGCCGCCGCTCGCGGAGCAGCATCGGATCGTCGAGGCGCTGGAAGAGCAGTTGTCGCGCATCGATTCGGGTGCCGCCACGCTGCGGCAGGCGCGTCGTCGCCTTGAAGGGCTGCGGAAGAGAGTCCTGGTCTCAACGGTGCCCGATGAGGTGCCGGAATCCTGGCGGATGACGACCGTGGAAAGTGCGGGAACCCTTGAGCTCGGGCGTGCGCGACACCCTGACTGGCATCACGGCCCCGACGTGCGCCCGTACCTGCGAGTCGCCAACGTCTTCGAAGACCGGATCGACACCACGGATGTCATGGAGATGGACTTCTCCGGGATCTGGGAGAGGTACCGCCTAGAGCCCGGGGATGTTCTGCTCAATGAGGGGCAGAGCCCACACCTCGTAGGGCGGCCGGCTCTCTATCGAGGAATCCCCGAGGGCGTTGCGTTCACCAACAGCCTGCTGCGTTTCAAAGCCAATGCTGACGTTCTCCCGGAATGGGCTCTGCTTGTTTTCCGACGGCATCTGCACGCAAAGCGGTTCATGCGTGAGGTGCGCATTACGACGAACATCGCGCACCTGTCCGCCAAGCGCTTGAAGAAGGTCGAGTTCCCGGTGCCGCCGTTGGACGTGCAGAAGCGGCTTATCCAGCGCTGCGACGAACTGTTGAGCGGCATCGCGGCCATGGACCAGCAGGTCGGAACCGGCTTGAAGCGTGGTGATGCCTTGAGGGCGGCCCTGCTACGGCGAGCTTTCACCGGGGGACTGGTCCCGCAGGACCCCGCAGAGGAGCCCATTGCCGTGCTTCTGGACCGCATTGCGGCCGAGAGGGCAGCGACCCCCAAGCCCAAGCGCACACGCAAGGCCGCGACCAAGGCCCCCGCCCCGCGAGCCGCCGACGTGGTCGCCCCCAAACCGACATCCTCCCCCGTCCTCGCCGTACAGCAGGAGTTCGAGCTGTGACCGCCGCCCCCGTAGACGCCCAGCAGCCTGCCCCCGAGCCTGACAAGACGGCCAAGGCGGTCGCGCAGACCAACACGCTTGTCGCCAAGCTCTGGAACTACTGCAACGTCCTCCGGGACAACGGCATGTCCACCATCGAGTACGTTGAGCAGCTCTCCTACCTGCTCTTCCTCAAGATGGTCGACGAGATCGAGAACGACCCGTGGGCAGGGCGCGACTTGAGCGCCGTCGTCCCCGCCGACTACAACTGGCAGTCCCTCGTCACAAAGCGCGGCCCCGACCTCGAGAAGCACTACCGAGCCGTCCTCGAAAATCTCGGCAGCCGACCCGAGACGACCATCGGGACCATCTTCGACGAGGCCCAGAACCGGATCACCAAGCCCGCGCTCCTCGAAAGGCTCGTCGTCGAGTTGATCGGCCGCGAGGACTGGACCGTCACCGGCACCGACCTCAAGGGCGACGCCTATGAGGGCCTGCTCGCCAAGGGCGCCTCGGACACCAAGACCGGCGCCGGCCAGTACTTCACGCCCCGGCCCCTCATCGACGCCATGGTCGACGTCATGCAGCCTGGCCCGGACGACACGATCACCGACCCGGCCTGCGGTACCGGTGGCTTCCTCATCGCGGCCCACACCTACATCCGCGACCACCACATGCAGAGCATGTCGCTCGACGACCGCAGGGCATATGGCGAGGGCCGCAAGATCTGGGGCAACGAACTCGTCACGGGCACCGCACGCCTCGCTGCGATGAACATGCTCCTCCACGGCATCGGTACGAGCGACGGCCCGAGCCTGATCACGGTCGGCGACGCCCTCGCCGACAAGCCCAGTGGCAAGCACGCCACCCTCGTCCTCGCGAACCCGCCCTTCGGCCGCAAGTCCGCGATCACCGTGATCGGACAGGACGGCGAGGCGGAGAAGCAGGACACCGAGTACGACCGTGACGACTTCACGGCCACGACCACCAACAAGCAGCTCAACTTCCTGCAACACATCATGTCGCTCACGGCGGTTGGCGGGCGCGCCGCAGTCGTCCTCCCCGACAACGTCCTCTTCGAGGGCGGCGCGGGCGAGAAGGTCCGCCGGAAGCTGCTGGACGAGTTCGACCTGCACACCATCCTGCGGCTGCCCACCGGAATCTTCTACGCGGGCGGCGTCAAGGCGAACGTGCTGTTCTTCGAGAAGAAGCCCCCGCGCGCCGACGGCAAGCCCCACACCACCGAGACGTGGGTCTACGACTTCCGCACCGGCCAGCACTTCACGCTCAAGCAGCGCCCGCTCACCCGTGCCCACCTGGACGACTTCGTAGCGGCCTACCGCGTGGGCGAGTCCCGCTCCTCCCGCGTCGAATCCCAGGACGAGAACGGCCCCTTCAGGAAATTCAGTTACGACGAACTGATCGCCCGCGACAAGGTCAACCTCGACATCACGTGGATGAACGACCCCGCCCTCGACGACGCCGACAGCGGCCTGCCGCCCGAGGTGATCGCCGAGGAGATCGTCCGCGACCTCCAGTCCGCCCTGAACGAGTTCACGGCCATCGCCCGCTCCCTGGGCGGTGACGTGGACGTGCCGGAGGCCGAGATCGAGTAGGGGACGGACCGGGGGTCTCCTGCAAACACGTGAGCACTCCCGCCCTTACTGTCATCCGGGTGCTCACCTGAGCGTCTGGATGACAGTAAGATGCCGCTTGCTCACGCTTTCGGAAGCGTGTCTCAGTCCTCGACCGCGTACGGCAGGAATCCGGCCCACGCGGCGGGGGCGAAGGCGAGCTGGGGGCCGTCGAGGTTCTTGGAGTCGCGGACGTGCACGGTGGCGGGGGCGGTGGCGATCTCGACGCAGGAGTCGCCTTCGCTGCTGCTGCTGTAGCTGCTCTTGAACCACGCCAGGCCACGGGCATCCCCGGACAAGGTCTTGCGGCTCATGTCTCCCCCAGCAGTTGCTCGATGAATGAGGCTGTCTCACGCGGCGTGAGGGCCTGGGTGCGGATGATGCCATACCGGAGTTCCAGGATACGGAGCTGCCTTGGCTCGGTAACTGGTCGGCCGTTGGCAACCGCCTGTGAGCGCCCCACCATCGAGCCGTCCTCGAACTTCAGCACCTCGATACCGCCTGCCAGACCAGCGTGCTCCTCGTGATCCATCGGCATCACCTGAAGCTCGACGTTGCGCAACTTCCCTAGTTCCAGTAGATGTTCCAGTTGCTGACGCAACCTCGCCCTTCCGCCCAGCGGACGTCGAAGCGTCCACTCCTCCAGGACGAAGCTCAAGTCTGGAGCAGAGTCCTTGTCGAAGACCGCCTTGCGAGCCACACGCGCGGAGATGAACCGCTCCACCTCCTCCGCCAAATAGGCGGGACGCCTCATGAGGAGCAGCCCACGTGCGTAATCGGGCGTCTGCAAGAGCCCATGGATGTTCAAGGGGTCGTAGAGCTGAAGCTCAACCGCCCGCCCCTCCAACTGTGCGAGATCCCGAACCTTCTTCGGATACCGGACCTTCTTGACGTCCTCCCGCATTGCCGAGATGAGCCCACCGGCGCCCAGCACCTCGTCCGCCTTGTCCAAGTACTCGGGCCTGGGGATCCGCTTCCCCGTCTCGATCTTGTACACGAGGTCCGCCCCGTACCCGGCGGCCACCGCGAAGTCGCCGACCCGCAGGCCGGCCGCCTCCCGGCGAAGCCTCAACTGCCGTCCCACCGTGGCCACAACGGCCAGCGCCCAGTCGTCGTCCGGGTCCACCTCCCAGCCCGGCTCTTCCGTCTGGTCAGACTCCGTCCCGGCCCGCGCCGCCTCATCGCTCACCGACATGTGTGCCCCTCCTTGTGGCGCGACGTACTGTTCCGGTCTGTTCGCGGGAGCCGCTTCGACAGCTTGGACAAGACCCGCCGAACCTTGGACCGTAGCTCTACGTAACGGACCAATGACCCGATTCAGTATGGTCGGTCGGCCACGCTCGGTGACGTGAATCAGCGAACCCAGGGAATCTCCGCACACGAGTCACGACCCGAACACGACGGTGTCGTCCGGAACTTCAGCATGCTGCTGTCGTCCACCCCGCGCGGTGCCCGCCTGGCCCGCCTGCTCGCCGTGGACACGCTCCGGAGCTGGGGGCTCCCGCACGAGCGGGCGAGCCATGTCGTCGCGGAGCTGGCCGCCAACGCGGCCACCCACGGCCGCCTGCCCGGCCGCAGCTTCCGGCTCACGCTCTACGTGATCGGTACGAGACTCCGCATTGAGGTCACGGACACGCGCGGTGACCGGCTGCCCGAGCCGCAAGTGACGGACGCGGGTGCCGAGTCGGGGAGGGGCCTGCTGCTCGTCGAGGCTCTGGCGGACCGGTGGGGCGTGACCGAGGAGCGGTTCCCGCGCAAAACCGTCTGGGCCGAACTGGGCCTGTCGTCGCCGGAGCCCGAGTCCCCGTGCTCCGGTGTCGGCGGTGGCTGAAGACCAAGGAACTCCGGGGAAGCACCCCAACCGAACCCGGCCCTCCCGCCCGCCGCGCGGATCCGCCCGTCAACGGATGGCGGGCGCTGCGCCGTCGGCCGCCCATTGACGTCACCGCCAGAAGCACTCGTCGATGATGATCTGCGGGTCGGTGACGCGCGGTGAGAAGTGGTAGCGCAGCCAGCCCCGGCCGTGGCCGAAGTAGAGGACGTGTTCGCCGCCGGGACGGGTCGACTGGACGGGCTCCACGCTCATGCCCGGCGGCAGGTCCCGGTCCGTGTCGATGCCCCGGAAGTAGGGGTCGTGCGCGGTGACGAGTTCGGCGCGGGCGGCGTCCACCAGATCGCGGCCCTCGTCGGGCAGGGCGTTGCGGTTGTCCTCGGCTTCCTGGGTCCAGTCAGCCTGCCAGGGCGGGCCCATGAAGTCGTCGGTCACTGGCCGGGCTCCGCCTTGGCGGCGGCGCGGCGGATGCGTCCGGCTTCCTCGATCATCGCCTTCGCGCGGGTGTAGTCGGGTTCCTGCGCCGCATCGTCCTCCAGGCGGTGGACATGCGCCTCCAGCGCGGAATCACGGCAGAGGGCGTACTCGCCCCACCAGCGGGCCATGAAGGCGGGGACGGGGGCCAGGTCGTAGGCGTCGGCGATGTCGCGGCGCCAGTGCCGGTCGAAGTCGACCAGGAGCTGCGGCGCGTGCTGCGCGATGGCGGCCCGTAGGGCCTTCGGGGTCCGTTCGGGCATGGGGGGGACGGACGATCCGCTGTTCAGGGATGCGGTGGTCATGAGGAGCGATGTTTCCCTTCGGCTCGCCGGTCAGGCGGCGGTGCGGAGCACGGACGGCTCGACTGCTTCCGGCGTGGCCCGCTGTGACGGTCGTCCGGCCCGGGTCCGGCGAGCCGCGGTCGCGGCGCGGATCTTGGCCACACGGTCGCGCTTGACGCCGAGGAGTCGTGCGACGTGCTCGATGCGGCCGTACGGAATCGGATGGTCGGGGGTGCTGGAGGTGGCCGCGCATACGAGTTCGGCGAGCCTTTCCCGCTCCCGGCGCACGTCCTGCTCAAGCTGTCGGACCACCTCCTGCTGATGGGCGACGGCCGTCAGCGCCGGCGTCTTGAGATCGCGTGTGTATCGCAGGTCCTCGGCACTCATGCGTCCGAGGATTGCACACGAGCAACACACCCAACAGTCAATCTCGGGAGGATGCACTCTCGTACGCCTGTCTCTGTGCCATCGCATGCCACGGGAGCAGGAAACGGCGGCCAGGACCTGGCGGGCACCAAGGCCGTCGGTTCCGAGGCGTGACCCTCTCCTGGGTGCGGTCACCAGCCGATGCCGGGGGCTGCACGCTGGACTGCTCGACGCCGGAACCCGAGTCCTCGCGCTTCGGCGGCGTCGACGACTGAAAGACAAAGAACCCGGGTGAAAGTAACCCCGCCAAACCCGACCCTCCGCCCGTGGCCGCACTCACTCGGGCGGGTGAACATCGCCGGTCCGGCTGGATTTCCGGGCACGAGAGGCCCGACGCTCAGGGCAACGCACCACCACGACCGCAGACATGAGACGGCCCCCGCCGGGACGGCAATCCCAATGCGAGGGCCTCACCACCGAGGAAGGCAAGGACTTCCCAAATGGCTGTTCAGAACCCTAGCGTGCCCCCGCGCGCCGAGGCCCGCCCCGCAGGCAACAAACACCCGAACCGACGCCCCGGCATGGCCCCGTACCCGGGCGGGCTCCAGCACAACAACACCCGCCACACCACCCGCTTCACGGTGATCGGCAACCACCTCGCCCAGCACCGGGAACTCTCCCTCCTCGCCATCGGCCTCGGCACGCACCTCCAGTCGCTGCCGAAGGGCGCCCCCGCCGACATCAAGACCCTCGCCGCCCGGTTCCCCGAGGGCGCCACCCGTATCGCGGCCGCACTGCGCGAGCTGGAAGCCCACGGCTACCTGTGCCGCGAACGCCACCGCACGTCCTCCGGCCGCATCGTCACCCGTACGACCTCCTGCAACCAGCCCGCGATGCCCTGTCGCCTCGCCGAGGCCCCCGCACCACCCCCGAACCCTCCGGCGGCTGGCCCAAGGGCATCAGAGCGGCCTGAGCTGGCCGATCGCAGCGAACCGCTCCCGCCCCGCAAGGCGCTGCCCGCCGTACCGCGTCCCGCGTACCCCGCCCCCGCCGCACTCCAGGCCGCCGTCGATCTCCTCTCCGGCCTCCGCCGCCACGACCCCCACTTGCTGCTCTCCGCCACCGACACGTCCCACCTCGCCCCCGGTGTCGTCGCCTGGCTGGAGCGCGAGGTCAGCCCGGCCGCCGTACGCCACGCGCTGATCGCCGACCTGCCGCCGGAGGGCGTACGACGGCCGGCCGCTCTTCTGGCCCACCGTCTCGCCGCCCAGCTTCCGCCCCTGCCACCGTTCCGCGCCCCGGCCCCGCCCGCGCCCGTACGACACCCCGTACAGAACTGCGACGGCTGTGACCGGGGCTTCCGCGCCCCGGAACCCGGCCGCTGCCGCGACTGCCGAACCGATCACCTGGAGGACGCTTAGCATGAACTCGACGATCCTTGCCCGAGCCCGTGGGCACCGACGACGAGGAGCGAGCGCCATGACCACCGCATCGGACAACACGCAGCAGGGCGCCTCCCACCTCTATCGGGCCATGCGCGACTTTGTTCAGTCCTCGGACGACACGCTGCCCGGCAAGTTCGAGATCACCAAGGAAGGGATTGTCCACGACATGATGTCGCCCAGCGGTCGGCACGAGCTGACCACACTGCGGCTCCGGAAGCGCCTGGAAAAGGTGATGCCGGAAGAGATCGTGGCGCACACCGGTGAGCCGGACGTGGAGGACGAGCCCGAAGGTGTCATGCGGCGACCCGATCTGATGGTGATCGCCGAGGATGACATGGACATCGAGGGGTCGTTCGACGCCCGGTCGCTTATTGCAGCCGTCGAGGTCGTCTCCCGCTCCAACCCGGGCAACGACTGGGTGGGGAAAGTGCGCGACTACCCCCTGCTCGGCATCCCCGTCTACGCGGTCTTCGACCCCCGCACAGGCACCGGCGCCGTTTTCACGGACATCCACTCCACCCCGGACGGCCCCCGATACGCGGTGCGTAAGGACTTCGTCTACGGCGAGGACGTCACCATCGGCAAGTGGACCGTCTCGACGGCCGGACTGCCGCGCTACCAGGACGTCCCGGCGACGGAGGCAGGCACCGGAGGGGCGTGATCCGGAAACACGGGGAACGAATCCGGTCACCTTCACCGTAACCGCGCTCACCGGCTTGACCGACCCCCGGTCACTTCCGCGATGGTGCTCTCAAAGATCGTGGCGAAGAGTGAGCACGGGGTTGCACATGGCTGTCTCCGCACCGCGGACGCGTCAGTTCGAGGCGTTCGCGACGAACCTGTCGTATGCCCGGCGCATGGTGAAAGCGGGCCGGATGCTCTCGCCCTTCCGGTCACCCACGATCGACATCGACGACTTCTACCGGGCGGCCTGGGTCCAGGCCGTCGCCGCCATCGACCACTGGCTGCACGAGGAGGTGCTGCGCCGGGTGGCCGAACTGACGGCCAAGGACAGCCCCGAGATGCCGCCCCAGCTCCGGAGGTACGAACTTCCGCTGCACCGGGTCGAGGCGGTGCGGCGAGGCGAGGTCACGCTCTCCGAGGCCGTGGTGGAGCACCTGCGCGAGAAGCTCGCCGTGCAGGCGCTCCAGCACCCCGGAAAGATCTCCGAGGTGCTCAGGCTCGTGACGGAGAAGAAGGTCTGGTACGAGGCGGCCGGCTGTATCAACCAGCACTTCTTCCAGGGGCGCACCACCTTCAACGAGAAGAAGCTGCGCAGCCGGTACCTGGAGATCACCCAGCGCCGGAACCGGATCGCGCACGACGCCGACCTCGTCGACGGGGACCTGAAGCAGCGTCGTGCCATCGACGAGGCCGAAGTGACGGACGCCATCGACTGGATCGAGCGTATTGCTCTGGCCATCGCTCATGTGCTCGACGACAAAGGGTGACGTCGGCAGGCGTGCGGCTGGCGTCCGCTCGTCGTCCGGGTGACCGCTGAGGGTCAGCCGGACGATGCCGACGGCTGCGGGTTGCCCGGTGCTCCCGAGGGTGCCCCGCTGGGCGGTGCGCCGGTCGGTGCCCCGCTGGGGGGGGGCCGGCCGCCGCCCTCGGGGCCGCCACCGCCGCCCGGCGCGTTGCCCCCGGTGGGCTCGGTGCCGGTGTCGATGGGGACGGTCAGCTCGCCGTGTAGCCGGCCTTCACCGAGCCGGTCACGGTGGCGAGCTGGTGGACTCCGCCGTCGTCGCCGAAGACGTTGTCGGTCTTGAGGGTCAGCTGGGAGAGGTTCTTGACGGAGGACTCGTATCCGTCGGTGGCGAAGACGGTGTCGCAGGCGCTCTTGGGGACGGCCAGCTGGGACGTCGACAGGCGCTTGTCGTAGTCGGTGACCGAGTCGAGGCCGGGGTAGACCTCGAAGTGCACGTGCGGCCACCGGCCCGGGTAACAGGCGGGGAAGACGCTGACGAACTTCACCCGGCCCTCGTCGTCGGCGACCTGCACGCCGCGCAGGTAGTTCTCGTCCTCGATCCCGCTGGAGTACAGGGAGTAATTGCCGTCCCGGTCGCACTGCCAGGCGTAGACGGCGGCGCCGGTGAGCGGTTTGCCGCCGCCCGCGATGTCCAGCACCGTGAACTCGAAGGTGAAGGGGATGCCCGGGGCGGTGGTCGTCGAGTCGCCGAAGCTGGAGCGGATGTCCTGGCGCACGATTCCGTCCTGGTCCAGGACCTGGACCCCGTTGGTGCCGTCCGCCGGGTAGGGGCCGTTGGTCTCGTCGGGGATCTCGGTGAGGTCGGACGACGAGGACGAGGACGAGGACGAGGACGAGGAGGCGGTGGCCTTGCCCGTGGTGCTGCTGTCCGAGCCCGAGCCGCACGCCGCCAGCGCCGCCATGCCGCCGATCCCTCCGAGGAAGGACAGGGCCCGCCTGCGGGAGAGGGTGCCCAGGTCGAAGTTGAGCCCCTGGTCGACGACCTCTTCCCCGGGGTTCGGCAGCAGACGCCCCTGGTAGGCGGGGCCGTCGGGCGTCTGATTGGCTTTCGGCTTGCGCATGGGGCGCCTTCCGTCAGGTGACAGGTCCGTGGGGGTCGCACCGGGCTCCTGGAGCGGGGCGCCGGTGCCGACCTGCCGGTCAGCCTGGCAACGGTATCCATGACCCGGCTCTGCGCGGGTTGTGCGTCGGCTGTGAAAGGCTGTCGCCGCGCCGCCCCGAGGTGCGGGCCACGGGGGCCCTCCCGTGTGACAAGGACGGCCCCGCGGCCTCATAGGGTGGAGCCCATGACGGAACACCCCGCCCGGCGTCTGCTGCTGGTGCACGCGCACCCGGACGACGAGTCGATCAACAACGGCGTCACCATGGCCCGGTACGCGGCCGAAGGCGCCCGTGTGACGCTGGTGACCTGCACCCTGGGCGAGCGGGGCGAGGTCATCCCGCCCGAGCTGGCCCACCTGTCCGGAGCCGCCCTCGGCGGACACCGCAGGGATGAGCTGGCGGCCGCGATGGGCGCGCTCGGCGTCGACGACTTCCGGCTGCTCGGCGGGCCGGGACGGTTCGCCGACTCCGGGATGATGGGGCTGTCCGACAACGACGACCCCGCCTGCCTCTGGCAGGCCGACGTCGACCGGGCCGCCGAGCTGCTCGTCGAGGTGATCCGCGAGGTACGTCCCCAGGTGCTCGTCACCTACGACCCGGACGGCGGCTACGGCCACCCCGACCACATCCAGGCCCACCGCATCGCCATGCGCGCGGCGGAACTGGCGGCCGAGGCCGGGTGCCCGATCGCGAAGGTCTACTGGAACCGCGTCCCGCGCTCCTACGCCGAGGACGCCTTCGCCCGCCTCCGCGGCGACCTGCCGGGCCTGCCGTTCGAGAAGGCGGCAGGGGTCGAGGACGTGCCGGGCGTCGTCGACGACGAGCGGATCACCACCGAGATCCACGGCGAGGGCACCGCGTACGCCGCCGCCAAGGCCGCCGCGATGCGCGCGCACGCCACGCAGATCACGGTCGCCGAACCGTACTTCGTCCTCTCCAACGAACTGGCCCAGCCGATCCTCACCACCGAGTACTACGAGCTGGTGCGCGGTGAACGCGGTGAACGCGGTGAAGACGGCGGGGACGGACGCGAGAGCGATCTGTTCGCCGGGACCGAGGAGGCGTCGTGAGCAGCCGCGATGAGCCGACGACCTCCGCGCTGGCCCAGCCCCTGCGCGTGCCCTCGCTCGGACGGGCCGCGCTGTACCTGGGGCTCTTCGTGCTCGGCGCCGTCGTCGGGGCGGCGGGCGCGCTGACGCAGCCGGCCTGGTTCCCGGGCGGGCTGCTGCTCGCGCTGGCCGCCGAGGCGGGGCTGTGCGTCGGCGCGGGCCGGGCCGTGGGACGCCGGGGAGGAGCCGTCGCGCCGGCCGTCGGCTGGGCGCTCGCCGTGGTGCTGCTCACCACCAGCCGTCCGGAGGGCGACTTCCTGTTCGCCGCCGGCAGCGGTTCCTATCTCTTCCTGCTCGGCGGGATCGCCGTCGCTGTGATCTGCGCCACCCTCGCGCCGGTGCGGCAACCGGACGGCGGCTCTGTCCGACTTCGCAAGTGACGTACTACTTCGCCGTGCCGCGGGCGTGCGAGTCCGGTGTGGGTTTCCCCGGCGGTCACGGGATACACGCGAGAAGTGGCCAGTATGGTGGTGCGCGCCGCCGAGCCGCCCGCATGCTGGTGTGCCGGGCGGCGGAGCCAACCGGGAGAACCTGCCTTGAGTCGTGAAACTGACAGTTCGTCCTCCGGGCCCCACGGGCGCGGCGGAGCCGCATACCCGTCGGGCACCCCGCCCTACGGGACACCCACGGCTTCCGACGCCGGTGCGGACGCGGGCCGTTCGGCCGCGCGTCCGGAGGAGCGCAAGACCGAGACGACGCTGACGACCCGTATCCGGATCAACATCCCCGGATCGCGGCCCATTCCGCCGGTCGTCGTGCGCAAGCCCGTCACGGACGCCGAGGGCGCCGCCGGCGACCCGGAGACGACGGCCGAGCACCCCGCGCCGCCGGCGCCGAGCGCCGCGGCGCCCACGGGCGCCCCCGAGGCCCCCGCCGAACCCGCGCCGCCGGCCGAGGAGAAGCCGACCAGCGACTGGTTCGCGCCGCGCAAGTCCGGCCCGGCCAAGGGCGCTCAGGGCGGCGGATCCACCAACGGCGCCGGTCTGCCCGGCGGTTCGGCAGCGGCCGCCGGCGGTCCCGGCGCACCCGGCGCCGGTCCCGCGGGTGCGGGTGCTCCCGGAGCCGGTGCGCGACCGGGCGGCGGGAGTGGCCGTCCCGGTGGCGTCGTCGGCTCCATGACCGCACCCGGCGCCTCCCGGCCCGGGTCCGCGGGCGGCGCCGGTCGCTCCGGGGCGACCGGCGGGCCCGTCGCGCCCGGCCACGGCGGCGGCACCGGATCCTTCGACGTGACCGAGGCGCTGGCGGCCGGCCCGCTGGGCGGCAACGGCAACGGCAACGGCAACGGCAACCGCCCCCGGCCGGGCGCCGACACCGGTCCCGCGCCGCGCCGCGACGACCTCCCGTACTTCGCGGGGGAGGGGCAGGGCAACCAGGCCCCCGGCGCCCCCCACGGCCAACAGGGCGCCCAGCGCAACGGCGTGAACGGGCAGTCCCCGTACGGCGGCACCCAGAACCCCGCGGGCCCGACGAGCGGCCCGGCCACCGGCGACGGCCGGCTGTCGCCGCCCCCGGGCAGCGACATCGGCGGCCTCGGGATGTCCGGCGGCCCCGGAGCGCCCGGCGGCCGGCGCGAGCCCGCACCGAACGCCCTGCGCGGTCCGGGCGGTCCCGGTGGTCCAGGTGGTCCAGGCGGCCCGGGCAGGCCGGAGGGCACCGGCCCCGGCACCGTTCCCGGCGAGGGCCCCGACGCCGCCCGCCCCGGCCCCGGCGGCGGTCTCAGCGACGACACCGCGATCCTCACCCCGCAGCGCCCGGTTCCCCCCGGCTACGGCAACCCGGACAACATCTCCGGCAACACCGTCACCAGCGGCATCCCCGTCGTACCGAGCGAGCGCGGCGCGCCGTTCCAGGCCGCGTCCGGCGACGGGCCGCTGCCGCACACGCCGCCCAAGCTGCCCGAGCCGGTCGCCGCGCCGCCGGCGAGCTCCGCCAAGCCCGCCAAGAAGAAGGGGCGCAGGAAGCTCCCGCTGCTCGTCGGCGGCCTGGTCGTCGTCGCCGGTGTCACCTACGGCGCCGGCCTGCTCATGAACCGCTCGGACGTGCCGAAGGGCACCACCGTGCTCGGCGTCGACATCGGCGGCGGCACACGCGACGACGCCGTCGAGAAGCTGGACGACGCCCTCGGCGCCGGCGCGGCCAAGCCGCTCAAGCTCACGGTGGGCGGCGACACCGTCTCCCTGAAGCCCGACCAGGCGGGGCTCCAGCTCGACACGCAGGCCACGGCCAGCGCGGCGGCGACGAGCGACTACAACCCGATGTCCGTGATCGGCTCGCTCTTCGGCCAGAAGCGGGTCGTCGAACCGAAAATGCCCGTCGACGAGGAGAAGCTGCACGCCGCTCTGGAGGACGCCGCCGGCGGGGCCGGATCGGTGACCGAGGGCACGATCAAATTCGAGTCCGGCAAGGCCGTCCCCGTGTACGGCAAGGCGGGCAAGGGCATAGACGTCGCCAAGTCGACCGAGGCCGTGGCGGCCGCGTACCGCGCGCAGGTGGAGACGGGCACCGCCACCCAGGTGAACGTGCCGACGACCGCGCAGCAGCCCACGGTCTCCAAGGCCGAGGTCGACCGGATGCTGAAGGAGTTCGCCGAGCCGGCGATGTCGGCCAAGGTGACCGTGCAGACCGACGCCGCGCACTCCATCCCGTTGAGTCCGGAGAAGTCGCTGTGGAAGTTCCTCCGGGTCACGGCCGTGGACGGCAAGCTGGTCGACAAGCCCGACCTCAACGCCCTCAAGGAGCTGTACGGCGGGACGTTCGACGGCGTCCGCATCACCCGGGCCAACGGTGAGAAGACGGCCGTCACCCCCCAGGACGTCTACGGCGCCCTGCGCCAGGCCCTGAAGAGCAAGACCGACCGGGTGGCGGTCATCGAGACCAACCCCAGCTGACGGCACGCCAGGAGAGGGGCGCCCGGCACCCGCCGGGCGCCCCTCTCGTCGTACGGCGGCCGCATGACATCTGTCATCCGGCACTCGGGACCGCCGACACTGCCGGGCGCCCGCCAGCCACGGCCACGATGGGGCCATGACGAGGACAGCGGTGGTCGGGTTCGACCAGGTGACCAAGAGCTACGGCGACGTACGGGCCGTCGACGGGCTGACACTCGCCCTGCACCCCGGGGAGACGGTGGCCCTCCTCGGCCCGAACGGGGCAGGCAAGTCCACCACCCTGGACCTGCTGCTGGGCCTCAGGCGCCCCGACGGCGGCACCGTGCGCGTCTTCGGCACCGAACCACGCGAGGCCATCGTCGCCGGGCGGGTGGGCGCCATGCTGCAGAGCGGCGGCCTGATGGACGAGATCACGGTCGCCGAACTCGTCCGGCTCGCCTGCGCGCTGCACCCCAAGGCCTACCCGGCCGCCGACGTGCTGGCCCGCGCCGGACTCACGAAGATCGCCGACCGCAGGGTCGACAAGCTCTCCGGCGGTCAGGCCCAGCGGGTGCGCTTCGCGCTCGCCACCGCGGGCGACAGCGACCTGATCGTCCTGGACGAGCCCACCACCGGCATGGACGTCACCGCCCGCCAGGCCTTCTGGGCCACCATGCGCGAACAGGCCGACCAGGGGCGCACCGTGCTGTTCGCCACGCACTACCTGGAAGAGGCCGACGCCATCGCCGACCGGGTGCTGGTACTGCACCGCGGCCGGCTCCTCGCCGACGGCACCGCCGCCGAGATCAAGGCCAGGGCGGGAGCCCGCCGGATCTCCTTCGACCTGGACGGCGGCCCGGACGGCACGATCGACGAAGCGGCGCTGCGCACCCTGCCCTTCCTCACCTCGGTCACGGTGTCCAACAGCGGCTCCGCCGCGGGGTCCGCCCAGACCGTCCGCATCCAGTCCGCCGACGCCGACGCCACCGTGCACGCCGTGTACGGACTCGGCCTCTACCCCCGCAACCTCGAAGTCGCCGGACTCGGACTCGAGCAGGCCTTCGTCGCCCTCACCGCCGCCGAGGAGGCCAAGCAGCCGTGAACAGCCTGATCAAGCTCGAACTCACCCGCGCCCTGCGCAACCGCAAGTTCCTCTTCTTCTCGGTGATCTACCCCTCCGCCCTGTTCCTGCTGATCGCGGGCAGCGCGGACGCCACCACCGAGGTCGACGGCACCGGACTGACCCTGCCGACCTTCTTCATGGTCTCCATGGCCTCCTTCGGCGCCCTGACCGCCGTACTGATGGGCAACAGCGAACGCATCGCCAAGGAGCGCGAGAGCGGCTGGGTACGGCAACTGCGGCTGACCACCCTCCCGGGCCGCGGCTACGTCCTCGCCAAGACCGCGAGCGCCGCCGTCGTCAGCCTGCCCTCGATCGTCGTCGTCTTCGTCGTCGCCGCGGCCGTGAAGGACGTACGCCTGGACGCCTGGCAGTGGCTCGCCCTCACCGGCGTCATCTGGGCCGGCAGCCTGGTCTTCGCCGCCCTCGGGGTCGCCATCGGCTACCTGGCCAGCGGGGACGCCGTCCGCCCGATCACGATGATCGTGTACTTCGGCCTGTCCATGCTCGGCGGCCTGTGGATGCCCACCACCACCTTCCCGCAGTGGCTGCGGGACATCGCCGAGTGGCTGCCCACCCACGCGTACGCTGCCCTGGGGCAGGCGATCGAACAGAGTCACGCCCCGCACGCACAGGACCTCGCCGTCCTCGCCGTCTACTTCGTGCTCTTCGCGGGCGGCGCGGCCTGGCTGTACCGGAAGGACACGCTGAAGGCGTGAGCGGCGTCGGCATCGGGCAGCGCCCGGAGAATCGCAGGCAGAAGACCGTCAAGGTCATGTGGACCGCCATCTGGCTGGCCTACCTGGGCGCCCCCGTCAGCGACCTGCTGCACGGCGGTCACGCCGTCGGCGTCCAGGTCCTCGGCTGGATCGGCCTCGTCGCCTTCGTCGTCTGGTACATGCTGCTGCTCTTCCGCACCGGCCGCGGCGACCGGACCAACCTCGTCCTCGGCTCGCTCGCCGTCCTCGCGGCCCAGTCCACGCTCCTCGCCCTCACCCTGGGCCGCGAATGGCTGGTCCTCTTCGTGTACGTCTCGATCGCGTCCGGCGCCGCCCTGCCGCTGCGCCTGGCCCGCTGGACGATCCCGGGCGCCTCGGCGCTGCTGACGGCCCTCGCGTTCGCGGTGCCGGGCGGGACCTCGTTCATCGCCGGACTGCTGCTCCCGGCACTGCTGGGCGGCTTCGCCATGACCGGCGTACGCGAGCTGATCCGCACGACCATCGCGCTGCGCGAGGCGCGGGCCACCGTCGCCCAGCTCGCCGCCAACGAGGAGCGGCTGCGCCTCGCCCGCGACCTGCACGACCTGCTCGGCCACTCGCTCTCCCTGATCACCCTGAAGAGCGAGCTGGCCGGCCGCATGCTCCCCGACCGGCCCGACAAGGCCGCCCAGCAGGTCGCCGACATCGAACAGGTCAGCCGCCAGGCCCTCGTCGACGTCCGGGAGGCCGTCACCGGCTACCGCCGTCCCCGGCTCGCCGCCGAACTCGCGGGCGCGAAGGTCGCGTTGTCCGCCGCCGGGGTGGTCGCCGAACTGCCCGGCGAACCGGACCTGACCGGGGTCCCCGAGGACTCCGAGGCGGCCCTCGCCTGGGCGCTGCGCGAGGCGGTCACCAACGTCGTACGGCACAGTGGCGCCCGGCGCTGCGTCGTGGAGCTGCTCGACCGCCAGACGCTGGACGGTGCGGTGCTGGAACTGTCGGTGGAGGACAACGGCTCCGGCGGGCCCGCCTCCGCGAACGCCCCCGGCAACGGCCTCACCGGCCTCACCGAGCGCCTGGAGAAGGCGGGCGGCGCCCTGGAGGCGGGCGGGTCCCGCCGGGGATTCAGGCTGGTCGCCCGCGTTCCCGCCCATCTCGCCACCGACGTAGGATCCGGGGCATGAGCCGCACGATCAAGGTCCTGCTGGCGGAGGACCAGGCGATGGTCCGCGAGGCACTGGCCGCCCTGCTCGGCCTGGAGGAGGACATCGAGGTCGTCGCCCAGGTGGCCCGCGGCGACGAGGTGCTGGACGCCGCCCGCGCCCACGGCGTGGACGTGGCCCTGCTGGACATCGAGATGCCGGGCGCGACCGGTATCGAGGCGGCGGCCCTGCTCCACCGGGAGCTCCCGGCCGTGAAGCTGGTCGTCCTCACCACCTTCGGCCGCCCCGGCTATCTGCGCAGCGCCATGGAGTCCGGCGCCGACGCCTTCCTGGTCAAGGACGCCCCCGCGGCCCAACTCGCCGAAGCGGTACGCAAGGTGCTGGCGGGGGAGCGGGTCATCGACCCCACCCTGGCGGCGGCGGCCCTCGCCGGGGGCGCCAACCCCCTCACCGACCGCGAACGCGAGATCCTCCGCGCCGCCGCCGACGGCTCCACCAACGCCGAACTCGCCACCACCCTCCACCTCTCCCAGGGCACGGTCCGCAACTACCTCTCCACGGCCATCCAGAAGCTGGCGGTCAGGAACAGGGCGGAGGCAGTCCAGACAGCCAGAAACAAGGGCTGGCTGTAGAACAAGCCGCCCCCCGCCCCCCGCTCCGAGCTGCGGGCAGTCGTGCCTCCCCCAGTGCCTGAACGGCCTGGGAGGTGCCCCCAGGCGGCACGGGTGGGCGCAGACGGCACCCCGCCAGCGCCGGGCGCGCGACCCACCCCCCGGCCCACACCGCCCGGCGTTCAGTTCAACATCGCCCGAGCCACCCGCGCCTCCCCCCGCACCAGCTCCGCAGCCTCGTCGTCCACCGCCCCCACAACCTCCGCATACGCCTCCAACTCCCCGGCCCCCGCCGAGAACTCCCCCCGCTGCACAAGCAACCGCGCCCGCTCGTACCGCAACCGCGCCGCATGCGCCGGCAGCAGCAACGCCAGCTCGATCGCCCACAGCCCGACCGCCGACTGCTCCGGCCGCCCCGCCGCCCACGCCCGGATGTTGTTCAGCACCCGCGACACCACGTCCAACGGCGCCGCCGGTTCCAGCATCGACGGCCGCAGCTCCGCCCCCGTCGCCCCGGCGACCAGCACCTCCGCGTCCTTCCCGCTGAGCAGCCGCCCCCCGTCGAACGGATCGGCGAGCACCCGCTCCTCCCCGGGCCCGGACTCGGGCCCGAACTCCGCCCCGAACCCGACCACGAAGTGCCCCGGCAACGCCACCCCGTACACCGGCGCCCCCGCCCGCCGGGCCACCTCCAGCCACACCACCGACAGCAGGATCGGCAGCCCGCGCCGACGCCGCAGCACCTCGTGCAGCAACGACGACTCCAGCCGCTGGTAGTCCGCGGCGACCCCGTGGAACCCGTACCGCTCGCCGAGCAGGTCGCGCAGCGCCGTCGCCCAGGCCCGCGGCGTACCCGGCCGGAACGGCAGCTCTCCGGCCAGCCGGTCCAGCTCCACCTGTGCGGCGTCGAGACCCGCCTCGTCCAGCGTCCCGTCCCCCTCCGCGCCCATCAGCAGGCACAGCGTCGACAGGTCGGGCCGCTCGGAGCGCGCCTCTTCGGCGAACCGCCGCCGCAGTTCGGCCGAGCGTTCCGGCGACGGGGGGTGAGGGGGCGGGGAGTGATGCATGGCTTGCTCTTGCCCTTTCGCGGCGATCGGCTACCGGTCCGTCCCGGCGACTGGTTAGCGGCCCGTCCCGGCCTTCGCGGGCTCCCGGTAGTGGTGGTAGGCGTGGTGCGCGGCGAAGCCCATCCCGGCGTACAGCGCACGGGCTCCCGCGTTGTCCGTCTCCACCTGGAGCCACGCCGCCGACGCGCCCTCCTCGAGCGCCCGCCGGGCCAGCGCGGCCATCACGGCGGTCCCGAGCCCGCGGCGCCGCTGCGCGGGGTCGACCTCGACGGCGGCGAAGGAGGCCCACCGCCCGTCCACGACACACCGCCCGATCGCCGCCGGGCCGTCCGCACCGGGCACCGTCGCGAACCAGACCGACGGCCCGGCGCCCAGCACCCGCAGGGCCACCTCGCTGACGCCCTTGCGCTGGTACCGCGACAGCCAGGCCTCGTCCGCCTCCCGGGACAGGACCACACCGGTGCCCTCGGCCAGGTCGGCGACCGGTGCGAGCCCCCCGATCCACAGTTCGGCCGTCACCTCCCGCGCCCAGCCCCGCCGCTCCAGCTCCGCACACAGCAGCTCCTGCGTGCCCTCGGCGCCGGTCGCGGTCTGGACGTACGCGGGCAGCCCGCGCTCGCCGTACCAGCGCCGTACGGCCGTCAGCGCCTCGTCGAGGGGCAGCCCCGGATCGCCGAGCGGCAGGACGGAGTTGGCCCGCCGGGTGAAGCCCGCGGCCGCCCGCAGCTCCCACTCGCCGAGCCGCTCGCTCTCCACCGGGCGCCAGGCCCGCGCGGCGACCCGCGCCAGCTCCTCGTAGGACGCGGCGGGACCGCGACGGCGGGCGGGAGCGGGCGGCACGACCTTCCCGGCGACCAGCGCGGACTGGGCGACACGGACGGATTCGCCACTCTTCCGTGTGATTAGCAGCACACCGTCGGTCCATGATGTGAGAACGCCCACGGTGTCGGTGAACTTCTCACCCGCGACACGAGGTTCGCTCAAGCACCGCACCGAGACCCGTTTGCCCACGTCAGCAGTGGTGATACGGACCTCAAGACGTCCTGCGGCAGAGATTTCCACGGGTCGGTTCACCCCTCCTGTTCGGATCATGCCCAAGAACGGAGATACTAGGGGCGGGCATCGACGACGCCGCGCTCCCGCGCGCCAGGCGGCGGAGCCTGAGGAGGCCCGCCGGCGCCCAATCGAGGAGGAACGACAGCGTGACCTACGTCATCGCGCAGCCTTGTGTCGACTTGAAGGACAAGGCGTGCATCGAGGAGTGCCCGGTCGACTGCATCTACGAGGGCCAGCGGTCCTTGTACATCCACCCGGACGAATGCGTCGACTGTGGTGCCTGTGAGCCGGTCTGCCCGGTCGAGGCGATCTTCTACGAAGACGACACTCCGGAGGAGTGGAAGGACTACTACAAGGCGAACGTCGAGTTCTTCGACGAGCTCGGCTCGCCGGGCGGCGCCAGCAAGCTGGGGCTGATCGAGCGCGACCACCCCTTCGTCGCCGCGCTGCCGCCGCAGAACCAGTAAGAGCGGCCCGCACGCGCGCCGCCTCGGTCCCGTACGGCCTGATCGTCCTCGATCGGCGCGGTACGGGGCCGAGGCGTTTGCCGTACCGGGCGCCGACGAGGAAAGGGAGCCACCCACCGTGTCCGCAGTCTCCGAGCGTCTTCCCACCTTCCCCTGGGACAAGCTGGAGCCGTACAAGAAGACGGCCGCAGCCCATCCCGGCGGCATCGTCGACCTCTCGGTCGGCACCCCGGTCGACCCGGTCCCCGAGCTGATCCAGAAGGCCCTGATCGACGCGGCGGACTCCCCGGGCTACCCGACCGTCTGGGGCACCCCGGCGCTGCGCGACGCGATCACCGGCTGGGTGGAACGACGCCTCGGCGCCCGCGACGTCACCCACCGCCACGTGCTCCCCATCGTGGGCTCCAAGGAACTCGTCGCCTGGCTCCCGACCCAGCTGGGCCTCGGCCCCGGCGACCGGGTGGCCTTCCCGCGCCTGGCCTACCCGACCTACGAGGTCGGCGCGCGCCTGGCCCGCGCTCGGTACGAGGCGTACGAGGACCCGACGGAGCTGGACCCGGCGGGGCTGAAGCTCCTGTGGCTCAACTCCCCGTCGAACCCGACCGGCAGGGTCCTGTCCAAGGCCGACCTGACCCGGATCGTGGCCTGGGCCCGCGAGCACGGCGTCCTCGTCGTCTCCGACGAGTGCTACCTGGAGCTGGGCTGGGAGGCCGACCCGGTCTCGGTCCTGCACCCCGACGTCAGCGGCGGCTCCTACGACGGCCTGGTCGCCGTCCACTCCCTCTCCAAGCGCTCCAACCTCGCGGGCTACCGCGCGGCCTTCCTGGCAGGCGACCCTGCGGTCCTGGGCCCGCTGCTGGAGATCCGCAAGCACGGCGGCATGATGACGTCGGCGCCGACCCAGGCGGCCGTGGTGGCCGCCCTCGGCGACGACGAGCACGTCCGGGTCCAGCGCGAGCGCTACGCGGCCCGCCGCGCGGTCCTGCGCGAGGCACTGCTCGGACACGGCCTCCGCATCGAGCACAGCGAGGCCGGCCTCTACCTCTGGGCCACCCGCGACGAGTCCTGCTGGGACACGGTCGCCCACCTGGCCGACCGCGGCATCCTGGTGGCCCCCGGCGACTTCTACGGCCCGGCCGGCGACCACTTCGTCCGCGTGGCCCTGACCGCGACGGACGAGCGCGTCGCGGAGGCGGTGCGGCGCCTGTAGCCCGCCGCACGCAAAACGCCGGGGTCCGGGGAACGAACCCCGGGCCCCGGCGCCGTACGAGCGCGGCGCGGGCGCCGTCAGCCGAGCGGCAGCCCCTGCACCGGCAGGCCGCCCTTGCCCAGCGCGTCCGTCGGCAGGCCGCCCTTGGTGGCGGTCTTCGTCGTGTCACCGACGATGTCCCCGGCGGAGCCCGCCGCGTCCCCGGCGGCGTTCTGCGCGGCCGGCACGGCCTTCTTGACGGCCTTGCCACCGGTGTCACCCGCGGTCTCGGTGACGTTCTGGGCCGCCGAGGCAGCGGAGTCGACGGGGCTGGCGACATTCGCCCCGTCCAGGGCGGTCAGCCCCCCGAGGTTCGGGGTGGCGGGCAGTTCGGGAGCCGCGCTGGCGGAGCCGGCCGCACCGACCCCGGCAGCCGCTCCCGCAGCGACGAGCAGCGCGGCACGGGCGATCCGGCGGGTCAGGGGGAGGGACATGATGCTCCTTCGACGGAAGTCAACGATGGGTGTTCCGACCGTGCCCGGCGAGTGATCGACCGGGCCCGGACGCAGTGACTACCGCTCGAGGGCCACGAAGGTTGCGGCGACCCAACGTAAAGAGTTGGTAATGCATCGCATTATCAGGTGCACAGAAAAACGGGCAAATGGGCGCCGGTCGGAAAGCCTGCTGAATCCTTACGCCCCTTGATCCTTCTGGGCACTCACGCATTCGGGGGTGGTGGCGCGAAAACGCGTGCTCCACGTCGACCCGACGCCTGCGCGGGTAACTCGCGGGGGTGACGGCTCGTACGGGCGAGCGCTACCAGGCCGACGTGATCCGCACCGGCCCCGCCGCCCGCTCCGCGCCCTTGGCGCCCTCGGTGCCCGTCGGGTACCACTTGCTGTCGGTGTTGCCCGCGGTCCACTCCCGGCCCGCGTAGGAGACCCGTTGGATGTGCAGCGCGGAGGCGTTCGCCACCGCCCAGTGCGCCAGCTGCCAGCCGCGCCTGTCGGGCTCCCCCGCCGCGTCCGGACCGTTGCCGCCCGGCACCGGCACCGTCACGGTCCGCTCGTCGGACCCGGACCCGGACCCGGCCGCGGGCCCGGTGGAGGCGTCGGCGTCCGCTTCCGCGCCGGCCGGCTGGAGCACCGCGTGCCCGAAGTCCCGCACCAGCGCCGCGCGTACCGCGTCCGGCCCCTTCTCCCGGGTCGCGCCGGGGCGCCCGTCGCAGGTCAGCGTCGCCGCGGACCGTCCGGTGAGCGCGGCGGCGAGCAGCTCGGCGTCCGGTTCGTGCTTGGCGTACGCGTACGGGAAGGCGCTGCGCTGCACGCGCTGGGCCGCGTCGGTCAGCGGCAGGTCGAGGTAGCCGGGGATCTCGAGCAGGTGGTCGTAGAACATGCCCGCCGAGTACGCCGGGTCCATGATCTCCTTCGGCGTGCCCCAGCCCTGCGACGGCCGCTGCTGGAACAGGCCGAGCGAGTCCTTGTCGCCGTGGTCCAGGTTGCGCAGCGTCGACTCCTGGAGGGCGGTCGCCAGCGCGATCGTCACCGCCCGGTCCGGCAGCTCGCGTGCCGTGCCCACGGCGGTGATCGTCGCCGCGTTCACCGCCTGCTCCGGCGTGAACTCGTAGGTCGTCCGGGCGTCGCCCCCGCCGGCGGAGGCCACCCTGCACCCCGGAGCGCCCGCGCCTCCGGCGACGTACTGCACCGCCAGATAACCGGCGACCGCGAGCAGGACCATGGAGGCGGCACCGGAACGGGCGAGGCGGCCATGGCGTTTGCGGGGTGGGGACGGCTGAAGCACGCGTACAAGGTACTGGAGGGTAGGGTCCGGTGTACGCCGGGTGGGCACAGTGCCCGAAAGGGCACGGGCGCTAGGGTCGGACCCATGGCCGATACCCCGCTTGACCTCACGCTTGACGCCGCGGAGCTTACCGCGCGGCTCGTCGACCTCCCGTCCGTCAGCGGCACCGAGGAGCCGCTGGCGGACGCGATCGAGAGCGCCCTGCGTGCGCTGCCGCACCTGTCGGTCGAGCGGTACGGCAACAACGTCGTCGCCCGCACGGAGCTGGGCCGGGCGGAGCGGGTCGTCCTGGCCGGCCACATCGACACCGTGCCCATCGCCGACAACGTCCCCTCCCGGCTCGACGAGGACGGCGTCCTGTGGGGCTGCGGCACCTGCGACATGAAGGCGGGCGTCGCCGTCCAACTGCGCATCGCGGCGACCGTCCCGGCCCCCAACCGCGACCTGACCTTCGTCTTCTACGACAACGAGGAGGTCGCCGCCGAGCTGAACGGCCTGAAGCACGTCGCCGAGGCGCACCCCGAGTGGCTCGAGGGCGACTTCGCGGTGCTCCTCGAACCGTCCGACGGCCAGGTGGAGGGCGGCTGCCAGGGCACCCTGCGGGTGCTGCTGAAGACGACCGGCGAGCGGGCGCACTCGGCGCGCTCCTGGATGGGCTCCAACGCCATCCACGCCGCCGCCCCGATCCTCGCGCGCCTGGCGGCGTACGAGCCCCGCTACCCCGTCATCGACGGCCTGGAGTACCGCGAGGGCCTCAACGCGGTCGGCATCACCGGCGGGGTGGCGGGCAACGTCATCCCCGACGAGTGCGTGGTCACGGTCAACTTCCGCTACGCCCCGGACCGCAGCCCCGAGGAGGCCCTGGCGCACGTGCGCGAGGTCTTCGCCGACTGCGGGGTGACGGACTTCGTGGTCGACGACCACAGCGGCGCGGCCCTGCCCGGCCTGTCCCACCCGGCCGCGGCGGCCTTCATCGACGCGGTGGGCGGCACCCCGCAGCCCAAGTACGGCTGGACGGACGTGTCGCGTTTCTCCGCGCTCGGCGTCCCGGCGGTCAACTACGGCCCGGGGAACCCGCACTTGGCGCACAAGCGCGACGAGCGGGTCGAGGTGAAGAAGATCCTGGCGGGGGAGGAGCGGCTGCGGTCGTGGCTGACGGCATGATCCAACGCGGGTTTATGTCGCTGCGTGGCGGACATGCTGAGGTCCCTCGTACGTAACCCGCGTAGATCTACGCTGAGGTGGAAGAACCTGCAACTGGAGGGAGCGCGCATGGCTACCGGCAACCCCGAGGGCAAGAAGCGGCCACCGGAGGAGCAGCGCCTGGGCCCTGTCCTCCGGCGGCGGGACCAGGTCCAGAAGAGCACCACGGACCAGCGGCTGCTGGACGAGCGTGCGCCGACGGACTGGGTGCACACCGACCCCTGGCGGGTCCTGCGCATCCAGTCGGAGTTCATCGAGGGCTTCGGCACGCTGGCCGAACTCCCGCCCGCCATCAGCGTCTTCGGCTCCGCCCGTACGGCGGTGGACTCACCTGAGTACGAGGCGGGCGTGCGGCTGGGCCGCGGCCTGGTGGAGGCGGGCTTCGCCGTCATCACCGGCGGCGGGCCCGGCGCCATGGAGGCGGCCAACAAGGGCGCCCTGGAGGCCAAGGGCACCTCGGTCGGCCTCGGTATCGAACTGCCCTTCGAGCAGGGCCTCAACGCCTACGTCGACATCGGCCTGAACTTCCGGTACTTCTTCGTCCGCAAGATGATGTTCGTGAAGTACGCGCAGGGCTTCGTCGTCCTGCCCGGCGGCCTCGGCACCCTCGACGAACTCTTCGAGGCCCTCACCCTGGTGCAGACCCAGAAGGTGACCCGCTTCCCCATCGTCCTGTTCGGCTCCGAGTACTGGGGCGGCCTGGTCGACTGGCTCCGGGGCACCCTGGTGGCCCAGGGCAAGGCCGCGGAGAAGGACCTCCTGCTCTTCCACGTCACGGACGACGTGGACGAGGCGGTGGCCCTGGTCTCCAAGGAGGCGGGCCGGTAGCGGACCGTCACGGGCGGGGGTGAGGTCCTAGGCGAGCCCCCGCCGCGCCACCGCGGGCGCCCGGTGGCCGGCGATCGTCGCCACCATGTCCAGCACCTGCCGCGTCTCAGCCACCTCGTGCACCCGGTACACCCGCGCCCCCAGCCACGCCGACACCGCCGTCGTCGCCAGCGTGCCGATCAGCCGTTCCTTCACCGGGCGGTCCAGGGTCTCGCCGACGAAGTCCTTGTTGGACAGCGACACCAGCACCGGCCACCCCGTCTCCACCATCTCCTCGAGCCGCCGGGTCGCCTCCAGGCTGTGCCGCGTGTTCTTCCCGAAGTCGTGCCCCGGATCGATCAGCACCGACTCCCGCGGCACCCCCAGCTCCACCGCCCGCTCGGCCAGCCCCAGCGTGATCCGGAGAATGTCGGCCACGACGTCGTCGTACGTCACCCGGTGCGGCCGGGTGCGCGGCTCAGCGCCCCCGGCATGCGTGCACACCAGCCCCACCCCGTACCGCGCCGCGACCTGAGCGAGCTTCGGGTCGACGCCGCCCCACGCGTCGTTCAGCAGGTCCGCCCCCGCCTCGCACACGGCCTCGCCGACGTCGTGCCGCCAGGTGTCCACGCTGATCACGACGTCCGGGAAGCGCCGCCGCACCTCCGCGACGAACCCCACCGTCCGCCGCGCCTCCTCCTCGGCCGACACCTCGTCCCCGGGCCCGGCCTTCACCCCGCCGATGTCGATGATCGCGGCGCCCTCGGCCACCGCCTGGTCCACGCGCGTGAGGGCGGGCTCGTCGCGGAAGGTGGCCCCCTGGTCGTAGAAGGAGTCCGGGGTCCGGTTCACGATCGCCATGATCACCGGTTCGTGCGCCGCGAATTCACGCCTGCCCAGCCTGAGCATCCCCTGTGACATCTCCTCGTCCACACCGTTCTCTCGTCCCGCTCTCGGCTGCGCGTCCCACAGCCCGGGCAGCGGTCCTTCGACGGCCGCGGCCCCGACTGTCAGACTCGCATGGCACGATCGGACCCGGCACAACCGACTCCGACTCCGATCCAACCAGCCACGCGATCCGCCGCACCGGCGCGATCGCCGCGCTCGACCCGACCATGGGGGCCCCAGCGATGGTCATGTTCCTGTTCCTCGTCATCGCGCTGGCCGTCGTGGTGGCCGCCGTGACGCTCGCCGTGGTGGGCGGCGGCGACAGCGGGCCGCTGCCCGACGCCGAACCCGAGCGCGTGCGGGACGCACTGCCCCCGGACCGCCCGGTGGGCCGCGGCGACGTCGAGCGGCTGCGCTTCCCGCTCGTGGTCCGCGGCTACCGCATGGCGGAGGTCGACGACGCCCTCGGCCGCCTCGGCGCCGAGCTGGCCGAGCGCGACGCCCGGATCGCCGACCTGGAGTCCGCGCTGGCGGGCGCCCGGGCCGCGGTGGCCCACCGCCACGTCGTCATGGACAAGCCGGCCCAGGAGGAGCAGCAGTGAGCGCCGGGGAGGCCGTCGCGGGCCCCGACGGCGCGCTGCGCTGCCCGTGGGCCCTGTCCACCGCGGACTACGTCACGTATCACGACGAGGAGTGGGGCCGCCCGGTCCACGGCGACGACGCCCTGTACGAGCGGCTCAGCCTGGAGGCCTTCCAGTCCGGCCTGTCCTGGATCACCATCCTGCGCCGCCGCACCGGGTTCCGTACCGCCTTCGCCGACTTCGAGATCGCCGAGGTGGCGGCCTTCACCGACGAGGACCGCGAGCGTCTGCTCGCCGACGCCGGCATCATCCGCAACCGCGCCAAGATCGACGCGACCCTCGCCAACGCGCGCGTGCTGACCGAGTGGGCCCCCGGCGACCTGGACGAGCTGATCTGGTCGCACGCCCCGGAGCCGGCCGGGCGACCGGCCCCGAAGACCCTCGCCGACGTCCCGGCCGTCACACCCGAGTCCACGGCGCTGTCCAAGGCCCTGAAGAAGCGGGGCCTGCGCTTCGTCGGCCCGACGACGGCGTACGCGCTGATGCAGGCGTGCGGACTGGTCGACGACCACCTGGCGTCGTGCGTGGCCCGCCGGGCCTAGGGGGTGTCGTTTGGATCTTGCCGGGGTCGCGGGGTCTGGCACGCACATCTGCGGCGTTGTCGTCGGTTGCCAGGGCTCCGCCCTGTCGCCCTCCTCCGCCTTGCAGCTGCACGCACCAGACCCCGCTCGGGTCGGCAACAAGGCACCGTTGCCTGGAGCCGTCCTGATCCAAACGACACCCCCTAGGGGCCGCCGCTCATCGGCCCAGGTAGCGCGGCTTCTCCTTGTTGACGAACGCCTGCACCGCGATCGCGTGGTCCTCCGAGGAACCCGCCCGCGACTGCAGCTCGTCCTCCTTGTCCAGCGTCTCGGAGAGCGAGTGCGTCAGCCCGTACGCCATCGCCTCCTTCAGCGCCGCGTAGGCCACCGTCGGCCCCTCGGCCAGCGCCCGCGCCGTCTTCTCCGCCTCGGCGCGCAGCTCGGCGGCGGGCACGACCCGGGTGGCGATGCCCAGCTCGTACGCCTCCTGCGCGCCGATGCTGCGCGGGAAGAGCAGCAGGTCCGCGGCGCGCCCGGGACCCACGACACGCGGGAGCGTCCAGGAGATCCCGGAGTCGGCGGTGAGCGCCACCCCCGCGAAGGACGTGTTGAACGCCGCCGTGTCCGCGACGACGCGGTAGTCCGCCGCCAGCGCGAAACCGAGGCCCGCCCCGGCCGCCACGCCGTTCACGGCGGCCACCACCGGCTTCTCGGCACCGGCGAGCGCCCGCACGATCGGGTTGTAGTGCTCGCGCACCGTGCTCATGGTCTGCCCCGAGCCCGTCTCCCGGTCGGCGGCCAGCAGCCCGACGTGCTCCTTGAGGTCCTGCCCGACACAGAACGCCCGCTCCCCGGCCGCCGTCAGCAGCACCGCCCGTACGGCGTCGTCCGCCGCCGCGGAGCGCACCGCGTCCCGGAGCGCGACCTTGGTCTCGATGTTCAGCGCGTTCATCGCCTCGGGGCGGTTCAGCGTGATCGTCGCGAGCCCGTCGCTCACCTCGTAGAGCACGGTGTCGGCCATGGAAATCCCCTCCGCGTAGTGGCGTGTGTCCGCAGACAGCATGACGGAGATCACCGGCGACGGATCGCTCGGGAGATGTGACCTGCGTCAAAGAATTCCGGTCCGTTTCCATTCGGCAGAAGTGGGTGAGGGCGCGCAGTATCGCAGTCACATCGCCGAATTGAGTGGTTTTGCTCGCGCGCGTTGCCCAAGCGATGCCGACCGATGTTGGTCATCGGGTCCTTGGATGCGGGATAATGGCTGGGAAGCAATGTGTTCGATGCCGGTGTCGCGCGTCCAAGCCGGACTGCGCGTGCCCTCACGGGCCGTCGGCGGTGACGGTGAGCTGGTATCAGGAAGGGGAACGAGCATGGCGGCCATGAAGCCGCGGACGGGCGATGGCCCGCTCGAGGTGACCAAGGAGGGGCGGGGCATCGTCATGCGCGTTCCGCTCGAAGGCGGCGGGCGGCTCGTCGTCGAGCTGACCCCCGATGAGGCCGACGCGCTCGGCGACGCCCTCAAGAAGGTCGTCGGCTGACGCGCGAGCGACCACACCCGTTCAGTCGCCCCGGTACCGGACATGGTGCCGGGGCGATTGTTCTTCCTCGGCGCCCGGCGATTTTTTCAGGCTGTACGCCTTCTTCGGCGCTTCACGTTTCTCCGGCGCTTGTGCTCAGCGCGTGGCCTCAGCGCGTCGCCTCGGCGCATGTCCCAACGCCTGTCCTCAGCGCTTGACGGCGCACAGCAGCCCGTCGCCGACCGGAAGCAGTGACGGCACCAGCTCCTGGCTCTCCCGCACCGCGCGCAGCAGCTCCCGCAGCCGCAGCACTTCGGTGGGCTGCGGTCCGGAGTCGATCGTCCGGCCGGCGCCGAAGACGCCCTCGAAGGCGACGAGACCTCCGGGACGCAGCAGGCGCAACGATTCGGCGAGATAGTCCAGGTACTCCAGCCGGTCGCCGTCGCAGAAGACGAGGTCGTAGCCGGCGTCCGTGAGCCGGGGCAGCACGTCCAGGGCGCGCCCGGGAATGAACCGGGCCCGGTTGCTGGCGAATCCCGCGGCACGGAAGGCCTGGCGGGCGAACTGCTGGTGTTCCGGCTCCGGGTCGACCGTGGTCAGTACGCCGTCCGGCCGCATTCCGTGCAGCAGATGGATCCCGGAGACGCCGCAGCCGGTGCCGATCTCCGCGACCGCCTTGGCGTCCACGGTGGCGGCGAGCAACCCCAGGGCGGAGCCCGTGCCTGGGGTCACCGAGCGCAGGCCCGCCTCGCGGGCCCGGTCGCGTGCCCAGAGCAGCGCGTCGTCCTCGGCGACATAGGCGTCGGCGAACGCCCAGCTCGTCTGCCGGTTGCCGGTAATGACCCTCTCCTGTCCCCGTTGTTGCCTCGGCGTGACTGTATCCGTTGCCGTCGGGAACCCGCAGATGGGACCAGTCGTTTAAAAGGGGAGAGCAAAGAGACGACTGGGCGGCCGGGGCCGCGACGGGGGGCGGCGAATGGGTCAGGGTGCCGGGCAGGTGGCGACGCGGCCGGACGAGCGGTGCCGGCCCAGATCAAATTCTCGTAAAACCGCTTATCCGGAGCTAACGGGCGAGGTGGCTATGGTAGGGGCTCCACTGGACACCACCAGAGCCGACAGGGGAGGTGCGGCCGCACCCGCGGATCGGGGCGGAGTGCTGCGGCGCTTCCTCGGATCGGCAGGCAGGCCGAAATCCGTGAACGACACCGCTGCTGACCACAGCCACGCCGACGGTCCCACCACGGGACACACCCAGACCGCGACCTTCTCCAGCGACGCGGACGGGCAGGCGTGGACTCCGCCCACCTGGGAGGAGATCGTCAGCACCCACAGTGGTCGCGTCTACCGCCTCGCCTACCGCCTCACGGGCAACCAGCACGACGCCGAGGACCTCACCCAGGAGGTCTTCGTCCGCGTCTTCCGGTCGCTGTCGACCTACACTCCGGGCACCTTCGAGGGCTGGCTCCACCGCATCACCACCAATCTCTTCCTGGACATGGTCCGTCGCAAGCAGCGCATCCGGTTCGACGCGCTCGGCGACGACGCGGCCGAGCGCCTGCCCAGCAAGGAGCCCACCCCGCAGCAGCTCTTCCACGACGCGCACTTCGACGCGGACGTCCAGCAGGCGCTGGACACCCTCGCGCCCGAGTTCCGCGCCGCCGTCGTCCTGTGCGACATCGAGGGGCTGTCCTACGAGGAGATCGCCGCGACGCTCGGCGTCAAGCTCGGCACGGTCCGCTCCCGTATCCACCGGGGCCGTTCCCAGCTGCGCAAGGCCCTCGCGCACCGTTCGCCCAAGGCGCGTGCGGAGCGTCGCTCGTTCGCGACCGGTGTTCCCGCACTGGGAGGAGGGGGCACGAGCGCGTGAGTGGGTCACGGCCTGAGTCCGAGGGACACCTCGCAGAGCAGCATCTGGGAGACCGACTCTCCGCCCTGGTGGACGGAGAGCTCGGTCATGACGCGCGTGAGCGCGTACTGGCGCACGTGGCCACCTGCCCGAAGTGCAAGGCGGAGGTCGACGCGCAGCGCCGGTTGAAGAACGTCTTCGCGGAGTCGGCCCCGCCGGCCCCGTCGGAGAGCTTCCTGGCCCGCCTCCAGGGACTCCCCGGGGGCGGAGACACGGACGGTGGCGGCTCACCGCTCGCCGGGCTGTCCGGAGGGTTCAACACCTCCGGGGGCTCCGGTGTCTTCGGCACCAAGCGGGGCGAGCGGTTCGAGTTCGACTACGTCCCCGCCCGCTCGCACGCCTCCGTGCTGGCGCCGTCCGCACCGGGGCGGGGCTTCCGGATCCACGACGTGAGCAGGCAGGAGTCCGAGCGGTCGGCCTCGCGCGGCATGCGGTTCGCCTTCGCCGCCGCCGGGGCGGTGTCGCTGGCCGCGATCGCGCTGGGCGGCGTCACCCTCGGCACGCCGGACACCACCACCGCCGAGGCACGCGGCGCGGGCAGCGGCAGCAATGTGACGCCGATGCGCACCCAGGGCTCCGGAGCGGCCACCAGCCCCGAGAGTCAGCGCCGCCGCACGGGCGGTCCGCTGCTCGGACAGGGCCAGCGGGCGCAGGGCGACACCGCCGTCGCGCCCACCACGGCCTCCGCGCCGCTGCTGCCCGGCATGCCGGCCCCCGCCGCGGGCGATGCGCGGCAGCAGGCCATGCGCGCGCTGACCACTCCGGTGACGGCCGGCGCCGCCGCCATGTCCCCGTTGATACGTCCGCTGGAAGCCGTTCCGCCGCTCGCCCTGACCTCCTGGTCGGCGGCTCCCGAGGTCAGGCCGCCCAGCCTGCTCGCCGCCCCCGACCCGGCTCCGTCCCCCTACCCGGCGGCTTCACCGACCGCCTCCTACCCTCCGGTTCGCTGACGGGATCTGCGCGCCGGCCCGCGAACCTGATTGAATCCGGGTTGGCGCCAGAGCCCTTGGAGCCGACGATCTGCGGCCGGGTGCGGGGGAGAACATGAACGAGGGGAAGTCCACGAAGGCGAAGTGGTGGAGTCGTCCCCGCTCGTCCGAAGACACGCCCGACGGCGACTTCGAACTGGAGCGCCCAGACCCGGCCCACGGGGGCGACTTCGAGCTGGAACGCCCGGTGCCGGCCCGCGTCACCGACGAGGGGGACTACGAGCTGGACCTGCCGTCGACCCAGCCGACCGACCAGAACGCGGCCGGGCCGGCGACCACGAACGCCGGTCCGTCCCCGCGGGCAGGCAGTGACGCCGCGTCGGCCTCGGACGCCGGAGCGCACCGGCAGGCGGGTTTCGACGACGCGGACCGGGCCGTGGAAACGGGGGCGCACCGGCAGGTGGGTTCCGACGATGCCAAGTCCGCCGATGCCGGTCGCCACCCGCACGTGGATGCCGCCGCGGCCGGGGACGGCACGCCGGCCCCCGAGACCACGCCCGAGCGTCCCAAGCCCCTGCACGAACCCGACCCGTACAGCACCCCGCCGTACGGCGAACCGGGCCCCTGGGCCCCCGCTCCGCCGGTCCAGCACCCGGCGTCGACACCGGCACACGGCACGTTGACGCCGACCCCACACACCCCGACCACACCCCCGCCGGGCACGGTGGCGACGGACCCGCATGCCCCGGCTCCGCACACCCCGGCCCCGCACACTCCGGCCCCGTCCGTGCCGGGCACGGTGGCGGCGGACCCGCATGCCCCGGCTCCGCACACCCCGGCCCCGCACACTCCGGCCCCGCATGCATCGGCCTCGTCCGTGCCGGGCACGGTGGCGGCGGGCCCGCATGCCCCGGCTCCGCACACTCCGGCCCCGCATGCATCGGCCCCGTCCGTGCCGGGCGCGGTGGCGGGGGGCCCGCACTCCCCTGCCCAGTCCGCGGCGGGCCCGCACGCGTCGGCTCCGTCCGCTCCGGCCGTGCCCTCACCGGCGCCGTCCGCGCCCGGCGCGGTGGCACCGGGCCCGCACACTTCGGCTACACCGGCGTCCGGCACGGTGGCGGCGGGCCCGCATGGCCCTGCCCCGTCCGCGCCGGCCATGGCCCCGCCGGCCCCGGCCGCGGTGGCGTCGGTGGTGCCGCCTTCCGGTGCGGTGCCCGACCCGTCGTTCGCGGATGCCCCGCCTCCGGTGCTGCCGGCGCAGCATCCGGAGGCGTCGCCGGAGCAGGACGCGGTGTCCCACGGCTCTGCCGCGCCCGCTGTCCCGGCCCCGGCCGACGCCTCGCCTTCCGGCGCGTCGCCGACGGGAGCCTCCGACCCGTGGACGGGGCCGACGGCTCCCGGTACGGCCCCGGGGACGGGCGCCGATCCCGCCGCCGATCCCTGGGGGCGCTACGACCCCTGGGCCGCCGCACCCCTGAACCACGACGACGCGGCCGGCGGGACGCCGAAGCGGCGACGCGGGCGGACGACGAAGGCGCTCGTCGGCGGGGCGCTGCTCATCGCCCTGGTCTCCGGCGGCATCGGCGGCGCCATGGGCGCGTACCTGGAGCGCAACGGCGGCGTGGGGACGGTCGAGCTCCCGCAGACCGGCCCGGAGGCGGCGAAGCGGGCGCCGGACAGCGTCGCAGGCATCGCCGCGCGGGCCCTGCCCAGCGTGGTGACGCTGCACGTGAACGGCAGCGACGCGGCCGGCACCGGCACCGGCTTCGTACTCGACGGCCGCGGCCACATCCTGACCAACAACCACGTCGTGGAGCCCGCCGGCTCCGGCGGCGAGATAACCGTGACCTTCAACAGCGGCGACACCGCCGAGGCCACCGTCGTCGGCCGCGACAGCGGATACGACCTCGCCGTGGTGAAGGTCAAGGGCGTCAGCGGCCTCACCCCCATGCCCCTCGGCAACTCCGACAATGTGCGGGTCGGCGACCCCGTCGTCGCCATCGGCGCCCCCTTCGACCTGGCCGGCACGGTCACCTCCGGCATCATCAGCGCCAAGGAACGGCCCATCACCGCCGGCGGCGAGGAGGGCGACGGCAGCGACGTCTCGTACGTGGACGCCCTGCAGACCGACGCGCCCATCAACCCCGGCAACTCCGGCGGCCCCCTCCTGGACGCACAGGGCCGGGCCATCGGCATCAACTCCGCCATCCGCTCCGCCGACAGCGGCAGCGCCGAGTCGGACGGCGGCCAGGCCGGTTCCATAGGCCTCGGCTTCGCCATCCCCATCAACCAGGGCAAGCGCGTCGCCGAGGAGCTGATCAACACCGGCAAGGCCGCCCACCCCGTCATCGGCATCACCCTCGACATGAGCTACACGGGCGACGGCGCCCGCGTGGGCGACAAGGGCGGCGACGGCGGTCCCGCGGTCACCACCGGCGGCCCCGGCGCCACGGCCGGCATCAAGCCCGGGGACGTGATCACCGCGGTCGACGGACAGCGCGTGCACTCCGGCGAGGAACTCATCGTCAAGACCCGCGCCCACCGCCCCGGCGACCGTCTGGAGCTGACCCTCGAGCGCGGCGGCAAGGAGACGAAGGTCTCACTGGTGCTGGGCTCCTCCGGCGGGGACTGACCGTCGCGCAGGGCCCGACAAGGCACCAGGAAGGCAAACAATTCGGAAAGCGCCCGCATACACGCACTCGGGGCTCACGGGACGGTACCGGTCGGACGGGGTCGGCGGGTACCGTGGTGGCGGCCCGGACATCCCAAGGAGCTTCAGGTGTTCAATGACATAGGCGCACTAGAGCTGGTGACGCTCGTCGTCCTCGCCGTGCTCGTCTTCGGTCCGGACAAGCTCCCCAAGGTCATCCAGGACGTGACCCGCACCATCCGGAAGATCCGGGAGTTCTCCGACAGCGCCAAGCAGGACATCCGCCAGGAGCTGGGCCCCGAGTTCAAGGACTTCGAGTTCGAGGACCTCAACCCCAAGACGTTCATCCGCAAGCAGCTGGACAACGACGAGCTGGGGCTCAAGGAGATCCGCAACGGCTTCGACCTGAAGAAGGAGATGGCCGAGGTCACCGACGCGGTCCACGGCCGCGACGCGGAAGCCTCGTCGTCCGCTTCCTCTTCGTCCGGATCCTCGCCCGCCGCCTCCTCGTCCGGTTCCGGCGGCGGTCGCATAGACATGTCGAAGAAGCCCGAGCAGCCCGCGGCCGACGACCGCCCGCCCTTCGACGCGGACGCCACCTGATCCCTCCGCCCGACCCCGGCCCGCCGGCCGCGAACGTGACGCGTCTCATACTCCGGACGGGGCGCACAAGCCGTGAAGGCGACGTCCGCGCGACCCACGCGCCGGGCGATTTCCCGGCTGCCGCCAGTGGTGTGGCTATGCTGCCCGAGTTGTTGTGCGGACCGGACGAGTGCGCCCGAAGGGGGGCGGGCCGTTCCGGTCCGACGAGAGCGAGGAGGCGTCCGGGCACATGGAGACGACGAGTCGGGCAGTCGCGCAGACGCCGGCCGCGGAGGGCGGACCACAGTCCCCCTCCGGCCGGAGTACGGTCGACGGCTACCTGCGTGCGCCCTTCCCGTGGTACGGCCTCGACGAGGCCTTCACGGGGCGGCGTCGGCTGATGCAGGTCGGTGAGGCGGCCGACGGGGCCGTGGAGCACGGTTCGATCGGGCACGGCGACGAACCGTCGGTGCGCAACGAGCACGTGGCGGGCGACGAGCAGGACGCCAAGGAGAAGTTCGCGGTCGTCGTGACCGTCGCGGCCAACCCCGACCGGCGCAGCGCCGACGGCACGGGCCTGCTGGAGGCCACCTCCGTGTCCTCGGCGGCCTGGCTCGCCGGGGTGGGGCTGCTGTCCTTCACCTGGCCCGGCCAGATGGACCACTCGCTGCGCGACGACTGGCTGGAGCAGCAGACGGAGACCGCGTGGGTCCTCGCCGACGACCTCGACGGCGAGGACTGGACGACGCTGTCCCTGCCCGTGGACGGCGTGCCGACGTCCTTCCACTACCGGGAGTCCGAGTTCGGCTGGGTGCTCGCCGGGTCCACCGAGCAGGGGGTGCACCTCGGGGCGTACGGACGGGGCATGAGCGCCTACGGGCTGGCGTTCGCCGTCGTCAAGGACATCGCCGCGTACGCCTGACGGGCATACGGCGGAGGTACGACGAAGAGGCGAGAGGGGGCGCCGTCCGTGCGGACGGCGCCCCCTCTCCCGTACGAGGCGTCAGAACTTGTTCTTCGGCGTGATCCCCAGCGACAGCCCCGAAAGCCCCCGCTGCCGGCCGCCCAGCTTGCCGGCGATGGAGCGCAGGGCCGCGCCCGCCGGGGAGTCCGGGTCGGACAGGACCACGGGCTTGCCCTCGTCGCCGCCCTCGCGCAGGCGGACGTCGATCGGGATGGAGCCGAGGACCGGGACCGACGCGCCCGTGGTGCGGGTCAGGCCGTCGGCGACCGACTGGCCGCCGCCGGTGCCGAAGACGTCGACCATCTCACCGCAGTGCGGGCAGGGCAGCCCGGACATGTTCTCGACGACGCCGACGATCTTCTGGTGGGTCTGCACGGCGATCGCGCCGGCCCGCTCGGCCACCTCGGCGGCGGCCTGCTGAGGGGTCGTCACGACGAGGATCTCGGCGTTCGGCACGAGCTGCGCGACGGAGATCGCGATGTCGCCGGTGCCGGGCGGCAGGTCGAGCAGCAGGACGTCCAGGTCGCCCCAGTACACGTCCGCCAGGAACTGCTGGAGCGCGCGGTGCAGCATCGGGCCGCGCCACACGACCGGCGCGTTGCCCGGGGTGAACATGCCGATCGAGATGACCTTCACCCCGTTGGCCGAAGGCGGCATGATCATGTTCTCGACCTGGGTGGGACGCCCGTCGGCGCCCAGCATGCGCGGCACGGAGTGGCCGTAGATGTCGGCGTCGACGACACCGACCTTCAGGCCGTCCGCCGCCATCGAGGCCGCCAGGTTCACCGTCACCGAGGACTTGCCGACGCCGCCCTTGCCGGACGCCACCGCGTACACCCGGGTCAGGCTGCCCGGCTTGGCGAAGGGCACCTCGCGCTCGGTCTGCCCGCCGCGCAGGGCGGTGGCCAGCTCCTTGCGCTGCTCGTCGCTCATCACGTCCAGCTCGACGTCGACGCGCGTGACACCCTCGACGCGCGACACCGCGTCCGTCACGCGCTGCGTGATGGTGTCCCGCATGGGGCAGCCGGAGACCGTCAGGTACACGGCGACCGCGACCGCCCCGTCCGCGCCGATCTCCACCGACTTGACCATCCCCAGCTCGGTGATGGGCCGGTTGATCTCGGGGTCGTTCACCGTCGCCAGTGCTTCACGCACCGCGTCTTCCGTAGCCATAGGGTCGATGGTACGGCGCCGCCCACGGGGCGCGGAAAGCCCCGTCATCGGTCGTGTACGTCACGCCCCGGCGACCGATCCGCCGGGAATACCCCGCGGTCGGGGTGATGGCCGTTCTGCCGCTCCTCCAGGTCCCGGATCACGTCCTGCAACTCGGAGCGGATCCAGTCCCGCGTCGCGACCTCGCCCAGGCCGATGCGCAGGGCGGCGATCTCCCGGGTCAGGTACTCGGTGTCGGCGATCGACCGCTCGTTCTGCTTGCGGTCCTGCTCCAAATTGACCCGGTCACGGTCGTCCTGCCGGTTCTGCGCGAGCAGGATCAAAGGGGCCGCGTAGGAAGCCTGTAGCGAGAGCATCAGCGTCAGGAAGATGAACGGGTACTCGTCGAAGCGCAGACCGCTCGGCGCGGACACGTTCCACACCACCCACAGGATGATGACGACCGTCATCCAGACGATGAACCGCCCGGTGCCCAGGAAGCGCGCGACGCGCTCGGACAGCCTGCCGAAGGACTCCGGGTCCCACTCGGGCAGCAGCCTGCGGCGCGGCGGGCGGGGCTGGTCGAGGCGGGCCCGGGCCCGGGAGGACGCGGTGGCCCCCGACGCGGCGCGCTCACGGGTCGTCGTCTCGCGCTCAGGCACCATCCGTGCCCACCTCCCCCGTCGTCGTCGCCGTCTCGTCCAGGTGGTACTCGGTCTCCCGCCAGTCGTCGGGCAGCATGTGGTCCAGTACGTCGTCCACGGTGACCGCGCCGAGCAGCGCCCCGGAATCGTCGACGACGGGCGCCGCGACCATGTCGTACGCGGCGAAGAACCCGGCGACCACCGGCAGCGCGGCGTCCGGATCCAAGGGCTGCAGATCATCGTCGATGATCGAGCCGACCAGCGTGTACGGGGGGTCCCGCAGCAGGCGCTGGAAGTGGACCGTGCCCAGGTACTTGCCGGTCGGGGTCTCCTCGGGCGGGCGGCAGACGTAGACCTGCGCGGCGTGCGCCGGGGACAGGTCGGGGTTGCGGATGCGGGCCAGGGCGTCGGCGACGGTCGCGTCGGGCCGCAGCACGATCGGCTCGGTCGTCATCAGACCGCCGGCCGTGTGCTCCTCGTACGCCATCAGGCGCCGCATGTCGGCCGCGTCGTCGGGCTGCATCAGGCTCAGCAGCCGCTCCTTGTCCTCCTCGGGCAGCTCGCCGAGCAGGTCGGCCGCGTCGTCGGGGTCCATCGCCTCCAGGACGTCCGCGGCGCGCTCCTCCTTGAGCTTGCCGAGGATCTCGATCTGGTCGTCCTCCGGCAGCTCCTCCAGCACGTCGGCCAGGCGGTCGTCGTCGAGGGCGGCGGCGACCTCGGCTCGGCGCTTGGCGGACAGGTGGTGCAGGACGTTGGCGAGGTCGGCGGGGCGCAGCTGCTCGAAGGTGGCCAGCAGGTTCTCGGCGCCCTGGCCCTGCTCCTCCACGGAGAAGCCGGTGACGCCGGACCACTCGACGGTCAGCGTCTCGCCCTTGTTGCGCCGGAAGGCGCCGCCCTTCCTGCCCTTGCGGACGAAGACCTTGTCGATCTCCCAGTCCCGGCGGGCGGGCAGCTGCTGCACCGACAGGTCCAGCACGGTGACCTCCTCACCCGTCTCGGTGAGCGTGACCCGCCGGTCGAGCAGCTCGCCGAAGACGAGGCGCTCGGTGGGCCGCTGCTCGAAGCGCCGGACGTTGACCACGCCGGTGGTGATGACCTGGCCGGACTCGATGCCGGTGACCCGGGTCATGGGCAGGAAGATGCGGCGGCGGGTGGTGAGTTCGACGACCAGGCCGAGCACCCGCGGGGGCTTGCGGGCGACGCGGAGCATGACGACCAGATCCCGCACGCGTCCCACCTGGTCACCGGCCGGGTCGAACACGGCGATGCCGGAGAGGTGGGAGACGAAGATCCGGGGGGCGCCCGCTGCCATGGCCGCGGCTCCTTTCCTCAAGCTCCGTAAGCGTGCGTCAGGGTGCGTGAGAGCTGATTCGTACGGTGTCTCTTTTCCGAATTGCCCGCTCGGACGGGCTTCAGGCTAGCCCGTCCCGATCGGCCTCGCCCCGGTGGCCGGTCCGGACGGACTGGCTCCGTTCACCGTCCGCGGCCCCGGTACGCTGCGGTACGCCCGCCCGGACCCCGGTCAGCTCCGTGCCGGCGCCTGTCAGCCCTGTCAGAAAGGCAGTCCCACCTGTGTCTGTGACTCCCCGGCGCCGAATCCGCAGGGCCGCTTGGATGGGCGCGGTGTGCGCCCTGGCGGTGACGGGGGCCGGGCTGACGGGATGCAGCAGCGAGGACCCCGACGCGGGCACCAACGGCCTCGGAAAGCTCCCGGCCGACAAGATCCAGGCCAAGGCCGGCACGGCCGCCGAGGTCGCCGACACGGTACGTCTGCACGGCACGGTGGCCGCCGGCGGCAGCACGTACACCCTCGACATGCGGCTGAAGGACGACGGAGGGACCGGGTCGGTCGCCGCCGAGGGGACGACGTTCGGGCTGCTGCGCGTCGGCGACCAGCTCTTCCTCAAGGCCGACGCCGGGTTCTGGAGCCACGACGGCGGCGACGCCAAGGCGGCCGGCAAACTGGCCGGCAAGTACGTGAAGGTGCCGCAGAGCGACCCCGTGTACAAGAAGTTCAGCGGCTTCACGGACAAGGACGTCCTCCTCGGCGGCCTGCTGACCCTGCACGGCACGCTGAAGACGGACGGCCGCCACGAGCAGGCGGGCGTGCGCACCATCCGGATCACCGGCGACGAGGGCGCCGGCGGCTCGCTGGACGTCTCCCTGGAGGGCAAGCCGTACCCGCTGCGCCTGGTGCGGGCGGGCAGCGCGGGCACGCTCAGCTTCTCGGACTGGAACAAGGACTTCACGCTGGAGCAGCCGCCGAAGGACGACACCCTGGACTACGGCAAGCAGCTGCCGACGTCGTAGGGCACCGGCGGGGCCGCTGTGAGGCACCCGCCAGGGCCCACGCGGCGGATCGGGTCGCAGGAATGCCGCGCCACCCCTCGTGCCCGGGCCCCGGCCCCGCCGCTGCGTCTGCGTCTGCGTCTGCGTCTGCATCTACGTCTGCGGCATGATCCGCCGGGCCGGCCCTAGCGGCGTTTGCGGCGCTTCAGCAGCAGCCGGGGCAGACCCGCCGGCGCCGGCTGCCGGGTCGTTGCCGGGCTCGGCAGCGGTGCCTCGGCCAGTGAGGCGTCGGGCAGCGGCGCCGTGGTCCCCGTCGGCTCCAGGCGCAGTACCCGGCACTCGCGGGCCCAGCGGCCGGTCATGGCCTCGCCGTCCGGCGCGTTCAGCCGCTTGCCCTTGAGGTCGGCGACCGCGGCCTGCCACGCCTCGGAGGCGGGCGGCAGCTCCACGACCCGGGCGGCCCAGGAGACCAGCCGGCCGCCCTTGTCCTTGCTGCGCACCGTCACCTCGGCCGTGGACCCGTCGGCCAGCCCCGGCAGCGGCTGCTCGCCGGGCCCGTCGCCGACGACGCAGGCCGCGCCCTCGTGCCAGACGTGCCACAGGGCCCGGGCGGGCACTCCGGGGCCCGCGACCCAGATGAGGCCGGACTTCTTCGTGGCCTCCTCGACGAGGGCCTGGTCGAGCAGCTCGCTTGTCATGCCGGTCAGCCTATCCAGCCCGCTGCGGCCCCGGTCAGAGCCAGCCGTTGCGCTTGAGCGTGCGGTGGATGCCCAGGCAGATGACGACCGTGACCGACAGGACGAGCGGGTAACCGAACTTCCAGTGCGTCTCCGGCATGTAGTCGAAGTTCATGCCGTACACGCCGCAGACCATCGTCGGCACGGCGATGATCGCGGCCCACGAGGTGATCTTGCGCATGTCCTCGTTCTGTGCGACGGACGCCTGGGCGAGGTTGGCCTGGAGGATGGAGTTCAGCAGTTCGTCGAAGCCGACGACCTGCTCCTGCACCCGCGCCACGTGGTCGGCGACGTCCCGGAAGTACTTCTGGATCTCCGGGTCGATCAGCCGCATCGGCCGCTCGCTGAGCAGCTGCATGGGGCGCAGCAGCGGCGCCACCGCACGCTTGAACTCCAGCACCTCGCGCTTGAGTTGGTAGATCCGCCCGGCGTCGGTGCCGCGCGGTGTGCCCTTGCGGCCCGGCGAGAACACCTCCGTCTCGACCTCGTCGATGTCGTCCTGCACCGCGTCGGCGACCGCGATGTAGCCGTCGACGACGTGGTCGGCGATGGCGTGCAGTACCGCCGAGGGGCCCTTGAGCAGCAGCTCCGGGTCCTCCTGGAGCCGGTGCCGCAGCGCGCGCAGCGAGCCCTGCCCGCCGTGCCGGACGGTGATGAAGAAGTCCCGCCCGGTGAAGCACATGACCTCGCCGGTCTCGACGACCTCACTGCTGGCGGTCAGCTCGTCGTGGTCGACGTAGTGGATGGTCTTGAAGACCGTGAACAGGGAGTCGTCGTAGCGCTCCAGCTTGGGGCGCTGGTGGGCCTGGACCGCGTCCTCCACGGCCAGCGGGTGCAGCCCGAACTCCCGGGCGATACCGGCGAACTCGTCCTCGGTGGGCTCGTGCAGACCGATCCACACGAAGCCGCCGTCGCGGCGCACCTGGCGCATCGCCGTGTGCGGGGTCAGCGGCATGTCCGTCTCGACGCGTGTGCCGTCGCGGTAGACGGCGCAGTCGACGACGGCCGAGGGGGTCGCCGGGTCGCGGGTGGTGTCGTAGGCGCCGCTGTCCTTGCGCAGAGAGACGCGGGACGGGCGGACCGCGGCGCGCAGGTCACGGATCATCGACATGGCAGGCTCCTTCGCGACGGGCAGCGAACGAGGCCGGTGACGGGTGGAACCGCCCGGAATGAGGACGTCCTGACCACGCGTGTTCGGCGCGTCCACAAAGCGGGGGGCACCGCACCGTCGCGGTGGCCGACTTCGCTGCTGATTCAGCTGCTGATACGGATCGATGGGGACCCATGGGGATCGCATCGATGGATCGGATCAGGCAAAACGAGACGAAGTGCTCTTCCGTGTGAAGGCCCGCGGACGGAAAGGCGCGCGGACGGAAAGCGGCAGCGACAAGAAGTGGAACTGCTGCGTCAGCGGCCGGAAGAGCGAGTGGTACTGCACGGTCGACTTCGGTCCATGCCGCCCACCTCCTCCGGCCGGTCCCTCGTGAGGGACGATCCATTCCCCTTGTTTGGAGGGGCTCCCCGTAGGGGAGAGTTCACAGTGTCGAGGGCTTGATCGCGACGCACTGCGTGCTGCCCCGAACCGCTGGCCCACAGTACCAGTCGCGCGACGTGTCAAGGCGCCGCTTTGCCGCTTCACGACGAGTTCTATGCTCGCGGCATGGCTGATGTTCTTCCTCTGGTCGAGGCCCGGTTGCGCAGTGCGCTGGGCGAGCCGGACGCGCGCGCGGCGGTCACCTTCCTCGGCACCGACCGCATCGAGGTGCTGCGCTTCCCCGCCGGCGGCCAGGAGGGCGACATCGTCCGCTACGCCACCCTCGGGATGTCCGCGCAGCCCATGGCGGACCCCACGGCCGCGCTCGCCGACCCGGTCAAGGGCCCCCGTGCCGAGCTGGTCCTCTCGGTCCGGGCCGGTCTCGCCGACACCGGCAAGGTGCTCAGGCCGCTCGCCGTACTGGCCGCGTCCCCGCAGGTCGAGGGCGTGATCGTGGCGCCCGGCGCGTCGCTCGACGTCGGGGAGGCGCTGTGGCCCGGGGCCCCGTTCACCTCGGTCCTGGTCGCCGAGCCGGGGGGCCTTGTCGAGGACCTGGAACTGGACGCCCCGCTGGACCCCGTGCGGTTCCTGCCGCTGCTGCCGATGACGCCGAACGAGGCCGCCTGGAAGCGGGTGCACGGCGCACCGGCCCTCCAGGAACGCTGGCTGACGCACGGGACGGACCTGCGCGATCCGTCCCGCAGGTCCGTCCCCCTGGACTGACGGACCGGCGTGACGTAACTCACCGGTCCCGTCCGGTCAGTTGGCGAAGACCGCGACCCCGTCCTCGGTCGCGTGCCGCGGCTCCAGCTCCTCCGCTTCGAGGGTGAGCGCCCGACGCCGTACGACGACCACGACCGCGCCCAGTACGGCGGTCGCCGCCGCCACCACGAACGGGATGTGGACGTCGGTCCACTCCTCGATCTTCGGCGCGAAGTAGGGCGCGGCCGCCGCCGCGAACCAGCGCACGAAGTTGTAGCCCGCGCTGGCCACCGGACGCGGCGCGTCGGACACCCCGAGGGCCAGCTCGGTGTAGACGGTGTTGTTCACGCCGATGAACGCGCCGGACAGGATCGTGCAGACGATCGCCGCGGTGTGGTTGCCGTAGCCGAGGACCAGTACGTCGGCCGCGAGCAGTACCAGCGAGCCGCCGAGCACCTTCAGCGAGCCGAAGCGCCGCTGCATGCGCGGCGCCACCAGGACCGAGAAGACGGCGAGCAGCAGGCCCCAGGCGAAGAACACGGCACCCGACTTGTACGGGGTCATGTTCAGCACGAACGGGGTGAAGGCCAGCACCGTGAAGAACGTGTAGTTGTAGAAGAAGGCCGAGATCGCGGCGGAGGCGAGACCGCCGTGGCCCAGCGCCTTGATCGGGTCGAGGAGCGACGTCTTGCGGGCCGGCTTCGGCTGCTCCTTCAGGAACACCGTGATGCACAGGAACCCGATCGCCAGCAGGAAGGCCGTGCCGAAGAACGGGTAGCGCCAGCTGGCGTCGCCGAGCAGCGCGCCCAGCAGCGGGCCGCAGGCCATGCCGAGGCCGAGCGCGGACTCGTAGAGCAGGATCGCGGCGGCGCTGCCCCCGGCCGCGGCGCCGACGATGACCGCGAGTGCCGTCGAGACGAACAGCGCGTTGCCCAGGCCCCAGCCGGCCCGGTAGCCGACGAGCTGGCCGACGGTGTCGGAGGTGCCGGCCAGGCCCGCGAAGACCACGACGAACGCCAGGCCCAGCAGCAGGGTCTTGCGGCCGCCGATGCGGCTGGAGACGAAGCCGGTGACCAGCATCGCGAGGGCGGTGATGAGGAAGTACGAGGTGAACAGCAGGGAGACCTGACCGGCGCTCGCGTCCAGGCCCTTGGCGATGGACGGAAGGATCGGGTCGACGAGCCCGATGCCCATGAAGGCCACGACGGACGCTCCGGCGGTCGCCCACACGGCCTTGGGCTGTCGCAGGATGCCGCCCGCACCCGCGTCGAAGGGGTCCATTGCTTGCTCCAATGCCGACGACTTGGTTGGTGTATGCACATAGTAAGTTAGCTCTGCTAATTAATGCAACATACATCTAGTTACGCCGGTCGGCCCTTCCCTCCGGATGGGTGATCGTCCTTGACGTGGGGGAGTGAGGGTAGGACCGTGGGGCTCTATGAGGGGCGAACCCAGTTGCCCGAAGTGTGGTGGCCGGGTCAGGGCTCCCGGCCTCTTCGCCGATTCCTGGCAGTGCGATGCGCACGGCATCGTGCACCCGCTGCAGCCCGTCCTCCCGCCCAGCGTCGAAGCCCTCGGCGTCGTGGTGCACCGCACCCAGGTGCCGGTGTGGATGCCGTGGCCGCTTCCGGTCGGCTGGCTGTTCACCGGCGTGGCCTGTGCGGGCGACGACCGCAGCGGCGGCCGGGCCACCGCCGTCGCCTGTTCCGGACCCGGCCCGCTCGGCGGCATGGGTGAGCTGATCCTGGTGGCCGAGGAACTCGGCGTCGGCCTGGGCGCGCGGTACGCGGGGCTCGACGCCCCGGACCCGGGGCCGTACATGGACGTCGAGAAGCCGCCCCAGGCCAAGGTCCTGGCCGCCGGCCGTCCGACCCCGCTCTGGCATGTCTCCGGCGCCCCCGCCGATCGCGCCGTCTTCGCCGGAGAGGCCCTCGGGATGTGGCTGTGGGCCGTCGTCTGGCCCGAGCGGGCGGGGCTGCTGATGTACGAGGAACTGGTGCTGACCGACCTGCGGGACGCGGGTGCCGAGGTGGACCTGGTGCCGTGCGGGGCGCTGTCGCCACGGCTGATCGAGCCGACTGCGCCGTAGTCCTGCGGCGACCGTGCCGCAGTCCTGTGCCGACCGTGCCGCAGTCCTGTGCCGACCGTGCCGCAGTCCTGTGCCGACCGTGCCGCAGTTCTCCGGCGACGGCGCCGTAGCCCTCCGTGCGGGCGCCCGTAGGGGGTGCAGGTGTGCTGCGGGTGTGACGGCGAGGGGTCGAGTTCCGGTTACCCTTGAGCGTCCCCTTCTGTCCCGTCCCTGCTTGGAGTGAGCGTCGTGCGCATCGATCTGCACACCCACTCCACCGCGTCCGACGGCACGGACAGCCCGGCCCAGCTGGTGCGCAAGGCCGCCGTGGCCGGCCTTGACGTCGTCGCGCTGACCGACCACGACACCACCCGAGGCCACGCCGAGGCCGTCGCCGCGCTGCCGGAGGGTCTGACCCTGGTCACCGGCGCGGAACTCTCCTGCCGTCTCGACGGCGTCAGCCTGCACATGCTGGCCTACCTCTTCGATCCCGAGGAGCCCGCCCTGCTCGCCGAGCGCGAGCTGGTCCGGGACGACCGGGTGCCGCGGGCCCGTGCCATGGTCACCAGGCTCAACGCGCTGGGTGTGCCGGTCACCTGGGAGCAGGTCGCCAGGATCGCGGGCGACGGATCGGTCGGCCGGCCGCACGTGGCCTCCGCGCTCGTGGAACTCGGCGTCGTGCCGACCGTGGGTGACGCCTTCACCGGGGACTGGCTGGCCGACGGCGGCCGGGCCTTCGTGGAGAAGCACGAGACCGACCCGTTCGAGGCGATCCGGCTGATCAAGGGCGCGGGCGGCGTCGCCGTGTTCGCGCACCCGGCCGCCGCCAAGCGGGGCCGCACCGTGCCGGACACGGCGATCGCGGACCTTGCCGCCGCCGGGCTCGACGGCATCGAGGTCGACCACATGGACCACGACGCGGACACGCGGACTCGGCTGCGCGCGACGGCGAAGGAGCTGGGGCTCCTGGTGACCGGCTCCAGCGACTACCACGGCAGCCGGAAGACCTGCGTGCTCGGCGAGTACACGACGGACCCCGAGGTGTACGGGGAGATCACGCGGCGGGCGTTCGGGGCGTTCCCCGTGCCGGGGGCCGGCGGGGCCTGAGCCTCGTCTCCCGCGCGTCCACCTTTCCGCTCTCCCGCAAGGCCAGTAGCTCACCCATGTTCGACGTCGCCGTCTTCGGCTCCCTCTTCCTGACCCTTTTTGTCATCATGGATCCCCCCGGGATCACCCCGATCTTCCTCGCGCTGACCTCCGGCCGCCCCGCCAAGGTGCAGAAGCGGATGGCTCTCCAGGCCGTCTGCGTCGCCGGTGGCGTGATCACGGTGTTCGGTCTGCTCGGGCACCAGATCCTGGACTACCTGCACGTCTCCGTGCCCGCCCTGATGATCGCGGGCGGGCTGCTGCTCCTGCTGATCGCGCTCGACCTGCTCACCGGCAAGACGGACGAACCGAAGCAGACCAAGGACGTCAACGTGGCCCTCGTGCCGCTGGGCATGCCGCTGCTCGCCGGGCCCGGCGCGATCGTGTCGGTGATCCTGGCCGTGCAGAAGGCGGACAGCGTGACCACGCAGGTCTCGGTGTGGGCGGCGATCCTCGCGATCCACGTGGTGCTGTGGCTGGTGATGCGGTACTCGCTGCTGATCATCCGGATCATCAAGGACGGGGGCGTGGTCCTGGTGACGCGCCTCGCCGGCATGATGCTCTCCGCGATCGCCGTGCAGCAGATCATCAACGGCGTCACACAGGTGATCCAGGGCGCGTGAGGACGGACACGCGTGAAGACGGACGCGCGTGAGGACAGACAGGAGCCCCCGCACGGCGTCCGTGCGGGGGCTCCCGAGCGTGTGCGAAGGGTCCGCGCTACAAGGCCGAGGTGTCGGCGGGGCGGATCCACAGGCGCTGCCCGATGGCGGCGGCCTGCTGAACGATGCGGTTTACGGAGGCGGCGTCCACGACAGTCGTGTCCACGGGGGTCCCGTCGACGTCGTCGAGTCGCATGACTTCAAAGCGCATGGCCTCTCCCTTGATCTGGTCATCCTCCTGCGGAGAACTACTGGTGTGGCTCCTGGGTCGTCGGTGCCCGGGCTTCCGTAATGCTCAACGGGCTGCCCGCTACAAACATTCCCTACGCTAAGGAAATTTTTCGCACGGCTAATTACTGACAAGTAAGCCGCTTGTTACCGCGCGATAGGTGTCTGATACAAGACTGACCGGGACCGGTTGTGTTCGTAGCGTGACCGCCGGGACAATGGAGGCGATGAACGACGACCTCGCGTCCCTGAACGCTCGCATCGATCGCACGAACGAGCTGCTCCAGCGCATGCTCGCCGAGGTGGCGAAGACGCCCTCGACCCACGCGATCTTCGTCGACGCGGGTTATCTGTACGCGGCGGCGGGCCGGCTGGTCGCCGGGACCGAGGACCGCCGGGCCTTCGACCTGGACGCCGAGGGCCTGATCGAGGCGCTCATCGACAAGACCCGCACGATCTTCGCGGACAGCCGCCTGCTGCGCGTCTACTGGTACGACGGCGCCCGCCGCCGCATCCACACCGCCGAGCAGCAGTCCATCGCCGAGCTGCCGGACGTCAAGGTGCGCCTGGGCAACCTCAACGCCAACAACCAGCAGAAGGGCGTCGACTCCCTCATCCGCTCCGACCTGGAGTCCCTCGCCCGGCACCGCGCCATCAGCGACGCGGCCCTGCTGGGCGGCGACGAGGACCTCGTGTCGGCGGTCGAGGCCGCCCAGGGATACGGCGCCCGCGTCCACCTGTGGGGCATCGAGGCCCCCGAGAGCCGCAACCAGGCCGAACCCCTGCTCTGGGAGGTCGACAGCCAGCGCACCTTCGACCTCGACTTCTTCAAGCCGTACGTCTCCCGGCGCACCGCCCACGCCTTCGAGGCGGCGGGCGCCGCCCGCCCGGCCCGCGAGGACGTCCGCTTCGTGGGCGCGCAGATCGCGGCGAAGTGGCTGGCGGCGCGGGGACGCGAGTCATTGGTGGAGCTGCTCCCCGGCCACCCCTACCTCCCCGGCTCGGTGGACCAGGACCTGCTGGTGGAGGCCGAGGGGCTGCTGCAGTACTCGCTGCGCGGCCAGGCCGACCTGCGGCGTGCGCTGCGGGACGGCTTCTGGGAGCACTTGCAGGCGCAGTACTAGGGCAGTACCAGGCCCCAGTACCAGGCCAGTACCAGGCCCTCAGTCCCTGTTGTCCGTCGGTGGCGGTGCGGGCAGGCCGTCCCAGAAGTCGGCGAGGGCGCGGGCGGTCGGCAGGGGCTGGTCGGTGTTGGGGGAGTGCTCGGCGCCGGTGACGACGGTCCGGCGCGCGTCCAGCCGCACGGCCATCTCGTCCAGGAGGGGCACGGGCCAGGTGTCGTCGTAGGCGCCGGACAGCACGTGGCACGGCAGCGGCACGGCGGCGAGTTCGGCGACGCGGTCCGGCTCGGTGCACAACTGACGTCCTGTGGCGAGCAGTTGGGCCGGCCTGGTGCCCAGCCAGCGGTCACGCAGGCGTTCCGGTTCCTCCGGGCCGTGGGCGGGGGCCGGGGCGCCGGCCTCCTCCGGCGGCCCCATGGCCTGCATCACCTTCCAGACCTGCGCCATCGTCATCGTGTCGAGCGCGTCCCGCAGGAGCTTCACGCGCTGCTGCTGCGACTCCGAGATCCGCGCCGGGCCCGAGGACACCAGCGTGAGTGACACGAACGGGGCGTGGTCGAGCAGGACGGCGGCCCGCGCGATCTGACCGCCCAGCGAGTGACCGACCAGATGCACGCGCGTCCCGAGGGCGGCGACCTGCGCCAGCACGTCCCGCGCCAGCTCCGGCTGCGCGTACACGGCTTCGTCGTGCTCGGGCCCGTCGGACTCGTACTGCCCCCGCCCGTCCACGGCGACCGTGCGGTACCCGCGCGCCCCGAGCGGCTGGTGCAGCAGGGTGAAGTCCTCCTTGCTCCCCGTGAACCCGGGCAGCATCACCACCACACCCCGCGGCTCGACGCCGCCGGCCACGGGCGAGTCGACGACGGCGAACTCACCGCGCGCGGTACGCAGCCGGTACGCGCGGGCGTCCGGGGGCGGGCTGAAGGCGGCGTTCCTGCTCACGGGCAGAGGCTATCGGGCGGCGGGGACGGGGGAGGGAGCGGCTGGGCTGTGGGGGTGGTGGGACGCGCGTGGGGGAGGGGCTGAGAGACCCGCCCGGGGGCGGGTCTCTCAGCCGTGGCCCGTTCCTGCCGCCGTGCCCGGGTGCGTGAACGCCGTCGGCCCGGTCCCGCGTGGATGGCGGGACCGGGCCGACGGTCGGGTGAGCGGCGCGGATCAGCTCTTGTCGGACTCCGCGGGCTGCGCGACGGCCGTGGCCGTCTTCCGGGTGCGGCGAGCCTTCGGCTTGGCCTCGGCGTCGACGGCCTCGGCGGGCGCCTCGACGGCAACCGCGGCCTTACGGGTCCGGCGCCGCGGCGCGGCCTCCGGCTCCTGCGAGGCCTGAGCCGGAATCCCGGCGGCGGCCTCGGTGACCTCGGTGGCCTCGGCGGCCTTGCGGGTGCGGCGGCGCGGCTTGGTCTCCGTGCCCTCGGCGGTGTCGGCCGCGGCCTCTGCCTTGGCGGCGGCCGTCTTCCGGGTGCGCCGGGGCTTGGCCTCGGCGGCTTCCGGAGCCTGTACGGCCGTCTCGGTGACGTCGGCCGGCTCGGCGGCCTTGCGGGTGCGGCGACGGGGCTTGGCCTCCGCGGCCTCGGCGGTGTCGGCCGCGGCCTCTGCCTTGGCGGCGGCCGTCTTCCGGGTGCGGCGCGGCTTGGCAGCCTCGGACGCTTCCGGAGCCTGCGCCGTCTGCGCCGGGATGTCGGCGGCGGCCTCGGTGACCTCGGTCGCCTCGGCGGCCTTGCGGGTGCGGCGGCGCGGCTTGGCCTCCGTGCCCTCGGCGGTGTCGGCCGCGGCTTCCGCCTTGGCGGCGGCCGTCTTCCGGGTGCGCCGGGGCTTGGCCTCGGCGGCTTCCGGAGCCGGTACGGCCGTCTCGGTGACGTCGGCCGGCTCGGCGGCCTTACGCGTACGGCGACGGGGCTTCGTCTCCGCCGGCTCGGACGCGGGCGCGGTCGCCCCCTCGGCCGTGTCGACCGCGACCTCGGCGGTCGTGGCCTTGCGGGTGCGCCGACGCGGCTTCTCGACGGGAGCCTCGGTCGCCGGGACCTCGACGACCACCGGCGCCTCGACGACGGCCGGGGCGGTGTCCAGCGCGGCGGCCGGAGCCGCCGCCGCCTTGCGGCTGCGGCGGCGGCGCGACTTCGCCGGCGCCTCGGCGACCTCCGCGACCTCGGCCACCTCGGTGACCTGGACCTCGGAAGCCGCGAGCGCGGTGTCCTCGGTGGCCCGCGCCTCGGGAACGTCGGTCGTGGTGACCGTCTCCGGCCGGCGCGACGACTCGCCGTTGCGCGTACGGCGTCGGCGGCGCAGGGTGCGGGGACCGCCGGCGGCGTCGGTGCCCGCGTCGGCGGCGCTGTCCGCACCGCCGGTCACGGCCTCGGCCGCGGGAGCCACGGAGGCCTCCGCGTCCACCGGAGCACCGCCACGCATCCGGCGCCGGCGACGCGGCGACGTACGGGAGGAACGGTCGCGGTCGCGGTCGCGATCACCGGAACGTGATTCGTCGCGGCCACCCCGGCCGCCCCGATCACCGCGGTCGCCGCGCGCGCGGCCACCGCGGCCGCCCGGCTCGCCCAGGTCCTCGAGCTCCTCCGCGTCGAGCCCGGCGCGGGTGCGCTCCGAGCGCGGCAGAACGCCCTTGGTGCCCTCGGGGATGCCGAGGTCGGCGTACAGGTGCGGCGAGGTGGAGTACGTCTCCGGCGGGTCGCTGAAGCCCAGGTCCAGCGCCTTGTTGATCAGCTGCCAGCGCGGGATGTCGTCCCAGTCGACCAGCGTGATCGCCGTACCCTTGGCGCCCGCGCGGCCGGTGCGGCCGATGCGGTGCAGGTACGTCTTCTCCTCTTCCGGCGACTGGTAGTTGATGACGTGCGTCACGCCCTCGACGTCGATGCCGCGGGCGGCGACGTCGGTGCAGACGAGCACGTCCACCTTGCCGTTGCGGAAGGCGCGCAGGGCCTGCTCGCGGGCGCCCTGGCCGAGGTCGCCGTGGACCGCGCCGGAGGCGAAGCCGCGCTGCTTGAGCTGGTCGGCCAGGTCGGCCGCCGTGCGCTTGGTGCGGCAGAAGACCATGACCAGACCCCGGCCGTCGGCCTGCAGTATGCGCGCCACCATCTCGGGCTTGTCCATGTTGTGCGCGCGGTAGATGTACTGCTTCGTGTTCGCGACCGTCGCGCCCGCGTCGTCCGGGGAGGTGGCGCTGATGTGCGTGGGCTGCGACATGTAGCGGCGGGCCAGCCCGATGACCGCGCCCGGCATGGTGGCCGAGAACAGCATCGTCTGGCGCTTGACCGGCAGCATGTTGATGATCTTCTCGACGTCGGGCAGGAAGCCCAGGTCGAGCATCTCGTCGGCCTCGTCGAGGACCAGGCACTTGACGTGCTTGAGGCTCAGCTTCTTCTGGCCCGCCAGGTCCAGCAGGCGGCCCGGGGTGCCGACGATCACGTCGACGCCCTTCTTCAGGGCCTCCACCTGCGGCTCGTAGGCCCGGCCGCCGTAGATCGCGGTGACGCGCACGTTGCGGACCTTGCCGGCGGTCAGGAGGTCGTTGGTCACCTGCTGGCACAGCTCGCGCGTCGGGACGACGACGAGGGCCTGCGGGGCGTCGGTGAGGGCCTCGGGCGCCGCGCGGCCCGCCTCGACGTCGGCGGGGACGGTGACGCGCTCGAGGAGCGGAAGTCCGAAGCCCAGCGTCTTGCCGGTGCCGGTCTTGGCCTGGCCGATGACGTCCGTGCCCGTCAGGGCCACGGGAAGCGTCATCTCCTGGATGGGGAAGGGAGTGATGATGCCGACGGCCTCAAGGGCTTCGGCGGTCTCGGGGAGGATCCCGAGGGATCGAAACGTCGTAGTCAGGGTGCTGCCTCTTCTGTGTACGTGGTGCGAGGCGAGCGCGCGGGTCGTGCCGGACTGTGTCGGGGACGTCGGCTGCCTTACGGATGAGCCGTAGGACACGGGACCTCTGTCGACGCTCCAGCGCTCGTACCACTGAGGGTCCCCCTCCGGATTCCGTACGCAGTGTGGCGTACGGCAAGGAGGGCTGTCGGGTCGGAGCCGATCGGGCCACCGACCGGGCATCCTCATGCGTGCGGCCCGACGACGATGTCACGTACCCGTACGTCACATACTCGGCAGGCGCATTACCACCATACCCCGGATTCGCGCACACGCGATGGCCGATTTGCTCACGTAGTCGTCGTCACACTGACTGACCAGGGCCTTACCACCGCCGAAGAGCGGGTTATTGTGCGCTGCATGACGAGCTCTGACAAGCCTGGCACCGCCGCAGCCGCCCCCTCCGACTCCGCCGAGAACGCCGGAACCGCCGGAGCCACCTCGGTCGCCGCCCGGGACTGGTCGTCGGCCGCGGCCGACCCGCAGTACCGCGCCGCGGTGGTGGACCTGCTCGGCGCGCTCGCGTACGGCGAACTCGCGGCGTTCGAGCGGCTCGCGGAGGACGCCAAGCTGGCGCCCACGCTGTCGGACAAGGCGGAGCTGGCGAAGATGGCGTCGGCGGAGTTCCACCACTTCGAGCGGCTGCGCGACCGGCTGGCCGAGATCGGCGAGGAGCCGACGGGCGCCATGGAGCCCTTCGTGGCCGCCTACGACGGCTTCCACAAGCAGACCGACCCCTCCGACTGGCTCGAAGGGCTCGTCAAGGCCTACGTCGGCGACTCCATCGCCAGTGACTTCTACCGCGAGGTCGCCGCCCGTCTCGACACGGACACCCGCGAGCTGGTGCTGGCCGTGCTCGACGACACCGGGCACGCCGGTTTCGCCGTGGAGAAGGTGCGCGCGGCGATCGACGCCGACCCGCGCGTGGGCGGGCGGCTCGCACTGTGGGCGCGGCGGCTGATGGGGGAGGCGCTCTCGCAGTCCCAGCGGGTGGTGGCCGACCGGGACGCGCTGTCGACGATGCTCGTGGGCGGGGTCGCGGACGGGTTCGATCTGGCCGAGGTCGGCAGGATGTTCTCCCGGATCACCGAGGCGCACACCAAGCGGATGGCGGCGCTCGGGCTGGCCGCCTGATCTCCGTCGGCTGATCCCGTCACGTCAGTTGATTTCGGTCGGCTGACCGCCGTCGGCGCGGGTGCGGACCTGCGCGGCGGCTGCCGGTCAGGCGGTCGCCGAGCTTCTGCGGAGTCTTCCCGCGGGGCGCAGCAGCAGCGACAGCGAGGCCGCGGAGAGCGTCGCCGAGCCCAGGAGCACCAGCACGAGCCCCCCGGCGCCCAGTGCGGTGTGCGTGACGAACGCCCCGAAGAGCGCCCCGGCGATCCCCGTCGGCAGGACCAGGAGACGGGCGGGGAGGCGGTGGGGCAGACGATGCGCGGCGGCCCATGCCAGGGCGAGGCCGAGGATTGCGGCGCTGAGCGCTTCCAAGAGCATGTCGGGGTCCCTCCCACATGGCCGGCCTGCCCCAAACGGTCACAGCCGTCTTACCCCTGACCTGCGGAATGCAATCCTCCCCCTGTGGGTGAACTGTGCTCCGCCCGTGAACGGCGGGAGAGCGGGAGGGCAGGAGGGCATACGGGTGGGGCCCGGCGGTGCTGCACCGCCGGGCCCCACCCGTTCTTCGTCCGTCGTCCCGCGTCCGCCGCTACAGCGCGCCGAAGCCCACCTTGCGCGGGGCCGGCTCACCGATCTCGACGTAGGCGAGACGGTCGGCCGGCACCAGGACCTTGCGGCCGTGTTCGTCCACCAGGCTCAGCAGCTGCGACTTGCCGGCCAGTGCCTCGCCCACCACGCGCTCGACCTCCTCGGCGCTCTGACCGCTCTCCAGAACGATCTCGCGAGGCGCGTGCTGCACGCCGATCTTGACCTCCACGGCTATGTCCCTCCGACGGTCAGTAAGTGCGCGATCTTCCGCGCCGTACCCAGCACACATTAGCCCGGTGAGGGGACGTACACGCTCCGTCGGAGAACGCCAGGAGCGAACAGCCGACGGGAACGGGCTCAGTGCTGGTCGGTGCCGTGCAGCGGGAAGCCGGCGATGCCGCGCCAGGCCAGCGAGGTCAGCAACTGGACCGCCTGGTCGCGCGGCACGCTGCGGTCGCTGTGCAGCCAGGAACGGGCCACCACCTGCGCGAGGCCGCCCAGACCCGAGGCCAGCAGCATCGACTCGGCGCGCGAGAGGCCGGTGTCCTCCGCGATGACCTCGCAGATCGCCTCCGCGCACTCGTTCGTGACCTTGTCCACGCGCTCGCGCACGGCGGGCTCGTTGGTCAGGTCCGACTCGAAGACCAGCCGGAAGGCGCCGCCGTCGTCCTCGACGTACGCGAAGTACGCGTCCATCGTCGCCCGGACGCGCTGCTTGTTGTCGGTCGTCGACGCGAGGGCGCTGCGTACGGACTGGATCAGTGCCTCGCAGTGCTGGTCCAGCAGGGCGAGGTAGAGATCGAGCTTGCCCGGGAAGTGCTGGTAGAGCACCGGCTTGCTGACGCCGGCGCGCTCGGCGATGTCGTCCATCGCGGCCGCGTGGTAGCCCTGGGCGACGAACACTTCCTGTGCGGCGCCCAGCAGCTGGTTGCGTCGGGCTCGGCGGGGAAGGCGTGTGCCCCGCGGGCGTACCGCCTCTGTCTGCTCGATGGCTGTCACGCCGCCTCCCATAGTCGTCCTCGTGCGGTGTGCGCCGCGTCGCCATCGTACTTTTCGGTAACCGTGGTGTGTGCGCTGCGAGCGCAGAATTTCACGGACCGGACGATGGCGAAAGCCGCACAACAGGTTTCAAAAGGGTTCAGGCCGGGCAAAGATCGGCCTCCCTTCCGCCGGGCAGGGCCCCTCCGTCGCCTCGTGACGCCGCGACTCAGCGGTAGTCGTCCTCGTCGTGGGAGACGACCCGGGCCTGTTCGGCCAGGTCGGCCTCGTTGGCGCGGTCCTGCTCGATGTCGGTCAGCGGTTCGTCGCGCTCCTGTCCGAGGTCCGTCCGCTGTTCGTCCGTGTCGGCGTCGGGTGCCTCGACGTCACGCTCCTCCGGATCCGGTGTCTCGTCGTCGAAGGTCTCGGGGTCGGTCGGGTCGACGGTCATGCTGGGCTCCCTTCCTACGAACGTCCCTGGGGTGCAGGGGCCACACGCGGGTGCCCACTTCACGAGCGTAGGAGACACCCGATCCGGACGCCATGCGCCGCTCACGCCCGGTCCTCGTACTCGGGGCACCAGGGCATCCGTACCCGGCCGCCGCACCGCCGCAGCCCTTCCTGTGACGGCGAACACATGAGCCAGTGCGTGATCGTCTCGTAACATTGCCGCATGCCTTCGACCGATCCGCCGTCCGTGCCGCCCGCCAACGTGCTGCCGAGGGTCGCGGCCGTCAAGGTCGCGGACGGCGAGCGGCTCCGATCGGTCCACCTCCCCGGCATCACCCTGACGGTGCGCTCGAGACACCCCGTCCGCGAGGGCCTTCCCCCCGCCCTCTACGTGCACGGCCTCGGCGGTTCCTCGCAGAACTGGTCCGCGCTGATGCCGCTGCTGGACGGCGTCGTCCACAGCGAGGCCCTCGACCTGCCGGGCTTCGGCGACTCCCCGCCACCGGACGACGGCGACTACTCGATCACGGGCCACGCGCGCGCGGTCATCCGCTATCTGGACGCTGCCGGGCGGGGCCCCGTGCACCTCTTCGCGAACTCGCTGGGCGGCGCCGTCGCCACCCGCGTCGCCGCGGTCCGGCCCGACCTGGTGCGGACCCTGACCCTCGTGTCGCCCGCGCTGCCGGAGATCCGGGTGCAGCGCAGCGCCGTACCGACGGGGCTGCTGGCGCTGCCGGGGGTGGTGTCGCTCTTCACCCGGATCACCCGGGAGTGGACCGCTGAGCAGCGGGTCCGCGGTGTGACGGCGCTCTGCTACGGCGACCCGGGGCGCGTGTCGCCGGAGGGCTTCCGCAACGCCGTGGAGGAGATGGAGCGGCGACTGCGGCTGCCGTACTTCTGGGACGCGATGGCGCGTTCCACCCGCGGACTCGTCAACGCGTACACGGTGGGCGGCCAGCACGGACTGTGGCGACAGGCCGAGCGGGTTCTCGCGCCCACGCTCCTGGTCTACGGTGGACGGGACCAACTCGTCGGCTACCGCATGGCCCAGCGGGCTGCCCGCGCCTTCCGTGACTCCCGGCTGCTGACCCTGCCGGACGCGGGACACGTGGCGATGATGGAATATCCGGAGACCGTGGCCACGGCGTTCCGCGAACTCCTCGCGGACACCGGGGAGTCGGCGGTCGGCGAGAGGACCGACGGGATCGTCGACGACGAGCCCGCCAACCAGACCACAGGAGGCTGAGGCGCGACGTGGGACGCCACAGCCGCCGCGGACCCGCCCCCAAGGCCGACGCCGCGGACACCGCCGCCGCACGCGAGAACCGGCCCGGGCGGCCGGACCGCGGCCGTAATGCCGGGCCGCCGCAGCAGGGGCAGCGGGCCCCGCAGTCGGAGCGGCCGCCGCAGCCGGGCGACATGCCCGGCGGGGCGCCCCGTGGGGCACCGGCGCCGGGGCCGGGGCTGGGCCGAGGCCCGGGCGCACGGCACCCGGACGGGACGCCGGCGCGGGGGTTTCCGCGGATGGCGGACGGTACGCCCGCTCAGGGTGTCCCGAGGTTTCCCGGTGGTACGCCCGCCCAGGGTGTGCCCAGGTTTCCCGACGGCACGCCCGCGCACGGTGTGCCCAGGTTTCCCGACGGCACCCCGGCGCACGGTGTGCCGCGGGTTCGGGGCGGTCATCCCGAGCAGCGCGAACCCGGCGGCGGCTGGGGCGAGGTGAGCGGTCGGGGCGGTCCCGGACGCGGTGCCGTGGCGGGCCCGTCCAACGGTGCTCCCGCGTCCTTCGCGCCTTCAGGTCCGTCAGGTCCGTCCGGTCCGTCTGGCCCGCCGGGGCCTTCCGGGCCCCGACCCCCCGGGCCTCCCGGTCGCTCCGCGAGGCCCGGCATGCCCTTCCCGAGGCAGCGGCAGGCGCCCCCGGGAGGGCCGAGGCAGGAGTACCTGGACGCCTTCGGCCACGACGACGACGTCTTCGCGGCCCGACCGCCGCGTCGCGCCCCCGGTCCCGCGCAGCCCACCGACCCGTACGCCTCCGTCACCGACTGGAGTGCCGGCGACGGAGGCGGCGTCGGGGGAGGCGTCGGGGGAGGCGGCACCTCTGCCGACGGTGACGCGGACGCCGACGACGCGCCGCCCACGGGTGAACCCGCCCCGGTCAAGGGATCCAAGGGCCGGGCCTTCACCGGCATAGCCGCGGCCGCCGTCACCACCGTGCTGGCCGTCGTCGTGGCCGGTCAGGTCGCCGACGGGTCGGACGGGGAGGACGTGCGCTCGCAGTCCGCCACCGATCAGGCCCGGGACGCCCACGACTCCGCGTCACGGGCCGAAGGGCGGCCGACGCCCTCCGCGTCCGGGGCCGCGGCGCCGCTGACGTACGAGCAGAAGATGGGCAAGACCTACGCGCTCAGCGCCACGCTCAAGGGCTCCGGGAAGTTCGAGGCGATCCCGGGCATCGCCAAGGCACCCGGGAAGGGACAGAAGTACACCTACCGCGTGGACGTGGAGCAGGGGCTCGGCCTCGACGGCGCGCTCTTCGCCGAGGCCGTGCAGAAGACGCTCAACGACGACCGGAGCTGGGCCCACAACGGCGCCCGCACCTTCGAGCGCATTCAATCGGGGCAGCCCGATTTCGTGATCACGCTGGCCAGCCCCGGCACCACCGCCGAGTGGTGCGCCAAGTCCGGCCTGGACACCACCGAGGACAACGTCTCCTGCGACTCGGCCGCCACCGAACGCGTGATGATCAACGCCTACCGGTGGGCGCAGGGCGCCGAGCCGTACGGCGACGCGATCCACCCGTACCGGCAGATGCTGATCAACCACGAGATCGGCCACCGCATCGGCTTCAACCACGTCACCTGCGACAAGGACGGCGAACTCGCCCCGGTCATGCAGCAGCAGACGAAGTTCGTCGACCACGACGGAATCGACTGCCGCCCCAACGCCTGGGCGTATCCGAACGGTTGACCGGGCAGACCGGTCGGGTCTGGCCCACGCGTCACTCGTGGTGACCCATTGATCTCTTAGCGCGACCGAACGCGCCCCGCACGGGAAAGTTACGACCGTTCACCCCTTTTGGTGGTGCGATGGACAACCGTCCATCGCACCACCTCCTTGTCCGCATACGTTCGTCCCGCTGCGAGCCGCCGGGCCAACGGCGGCTCCCCAAACGGGAGATCGGGGGTGCGCGCGTGCGCATCGGACTGCTTACGGAGGGTGGCTATCCGTATGTGAGCGGTGAGGCCGGGCTCTGGTGCGACCGGCTCGTGCGCGGGCTGGAGCAGCACGAGTTCGACGTCTACGCGCTCAGCCGCAGTGAGCGCCAGGAGGCCGAGGGATGGGTCCCGCTGCCGCCACAGGTCGGCCGGGTACGCACCGCCACGCTGTGGGAAGCCGTGGACGACGGGATCGTCCGCGGGCGGCGCGCGCGCCGGCGCTTCGCCGAGTGCTACGGCGAGCTTGCCGCATCCCTGTGGACCACCGTCCCCGAAGGAGAGGCCGCCCTTGAGGCGGACCGTTTCGCCAACGCGCTGTACGGCCTCGCCGAACTCGCCCGCGACGAGGGCGGGCTGCCCGCCGCACTCCGCTCGGAGACCGCCGTACGCGCCCTGGAGCGCGCCTGTCGCGCGCCCGGCGCCCACCGCTCCGCGCGCGAGGCGCGCGTCCCCGATCTGCTCACGGTCGCCGCGCGCCTCGAACGCGCCCTGCGCCCCCTGTCGCTCGACTGGTACGAGGACGACGACCTCGGCGCGGTGGACCTGTGCCACGCGGCCTCCGGCGGCTCGGCCGCCCTTCCGGGCCTGCTCGCCCGGCACTTCTGCGACGTGCCCCTGCTGGTCACCGAGTACGGCGTGCGGCTGCGGACGCACTACCTCACGGAACCGGATTCCCCGCCCGCGATACGGTCCCTGCTCGCCGCCTTCCACGGGCGGCTGGCCGCCGAGACCTACCGGCGCGCGGCCGTGATCACGCCCGGCAACACGCACGCCCGCCGCTGGCAGGAGCGCTGTGGGGCCGACCGGGCCAAGCTGCGCACGGTCCCCCCGGGCATGGACGCGGCCCCCTTCGCGGAAGCGGGGGAGTCGCCGGAGTGCGCCGACCCGCAGACCCTCGTCTGGGTCGGCCGCGTCGAGCCCGCCAAGGACCTGGTCTCGCTGCTGCATGCCTTCGCGGAGATCCGCAGGGCGGAGCCCGGCGCACGGCTCAGGATCGTCGGTGCCCCCTGCGGCCCCGAGGGTGCGGCGTACCTCGCCCACTGCAAGGGCCTGGCCGCACAGCTGTTCCCCGACGAGGCCGACGGTCCGCACGCGGTCGGCCGCAACCCGGTGTCCTTCGAGGAGACCGGCGGACCCGAACTGCCGTCCCGCGCCGACGCGTACGCCTCGGGTGCCCTGGTGGTGCTCTCCAGCGTCGTCGAGGGTTTCCCGGCCGGGCTCGTCGAGGCCATGTTCTGCGGCCGCGCGACGGTGTCCACGGACGTCGGCGCCGTGGTGGAGGCCATCGGCGGCACCGGACTCGTCGTGCCCCCGCGCAATCCGCGGGCGCTCGCCGAGGCATGCGTCGCGCTGTTGCGCGACCCCGCGCGCCGTGAACGCCTGGGCGCCGCCGCGCGCGCCCGCGCACTGGAGCTGTTCACCGTCGAGCAGAACATCACGGCATTTCACGGCATTTACCTGGAGATCCTCTCGCGCACACCGGTACGCCGCGTCGCCCTCGACGACGCCGGCGAACCCCTGCCCTTCTCCGTACCCGCCGAGGCACACGTTCCGGGCCGCTGGAGCGACCATGCGGCCCGGGTGGCGGCCAGGGGCGGCCCCGGCGCGGCCCGGAGCGGTCCCGGCTGGGCGACGGACGCCCCCGTCCGGGCCACCACCCCGGTTTCGGCGACCGAGGGGGCGGCCCGATGAGCGGCCTCGGCGAACTGGACCGGCCCGAGACTCCCCGCAGCCCGGGTGCCTGGGACGAACGCTCACCCGAGTCCCTGACCGACGCGGCGCCTGACGCGGCACCTGACGCGGCGCCTGACGCGGCGCCTGACGCGGCACCTGACGCGGCGCCTGACGCGGCACCTGACACGGCCGAGTCCGCCGAGTCACGGCCGGGTGAGGGCCGGCGCCCGGCCCGCGAGGGCAGGCAGTCACCGCCCGCCGCGCGCCGCGCCGCCGCGGACCCCGTCAAGGGGTTGATGCACCGGCACCGCGAACTGTGCGAACGCGCGGTGGACCCGCTGGAGATCGCGGCGGGCCTCGAGGCACACGGCGTCACCGACCGGACCGCCGCCCGCTTCCGCCACCGGGACGTCTTCGCCCTCGCGGAAGAGATGTACGCCCGTGTCCCGCGCGACGGCGACATCCCCGCGCGCCCCACGGACCCGACTGCCCCCCGGCCACGTGCCGTCTGGATCGTCGTCGCCCTGCTGCCCGGCGTGCTGTGCGCCGCCGCCGTGGCCGGACTGCGCCTCACCGACGGCCGACCGCGGCTGATCGTGGCCGCCGTCGGGGTGCTCGCGGTGGCCCTGGCCCTCGGCGCCGCACTGCGCCGAGGACCGCTGAGCACCGCGACGCGCACCACCAGCACTTGGACGTGCTGGCTCGTCGGCTACGCCCTCCTTGGCGACGGGCTCCTGAGCACCGCGGTCGGCGGCGGCCCCGACGGGCTGCCCGACGGCACCGCCGACGGTCCGTGGCCCGTCACCGTCGCCCCCGTCCTGGCGCTCGCGCTGTCCTGCGCGCCCGCGGCCGGGTGCGCCCACCTCTTCGCCGTGCGCGCCCGCCGCAAACTGACGTCGAGCCGGGGCCTGGCCGACTTCTCCGCCTCCGTACGCCCTCTGCTGCTCGGCGTGTTCGCCCTGTACACGGGTGTTCTCGGGGCCCTGCTCGCGCTGACCGGCGCGGTGCTCGGCGAGCCCGCCGCGCCTGCCGAGGCCCTCGCTCTGGGCGCCCTGCTCGTGCTCGCCCGTCTGCTCACCGTGCACGGTCACACCCACGCCACCACGCTCGTCCTCACCGCCACGGCCACCGCCGAGGCGGCCGCCCTGGCCACGCTCTTCGCCGGCCGCCTCCCCGGCTGCGGCTTCCTGGCCGCCCCCGTGGAGGCCCTGGTCGCCGTCTGCGGCCCGGCCGGTGTCCCGACGCTCGCCTGCGGCCTCGGCGCCCTGACCCTCCTGGTCCACGCGTGCCGCCGCCTGACCAGGGCCTCGGCCCACGCGTCGACGGAGCGGCCGCGGTGAGCGCGCGCACGGACAGCCCCTCACACGTCCTCATCACCCTCGCATCACCCTTTGAAGGAGCCCCCAGATGACCACCTCCCGACCCGACGCCTCGGCACCGGGAGCCGCCCGATGAGAGTCCTGCTGATCGGAGCCAACGGCTACATCGGCCGATTCGTCGCCGACCGCCTGCTCGCCGACCCCGCCGTCCAGCTCACCGCCCTCGGCCGCGGTGACGACGCCGACGTCCGCTTCGACCTCGCCACCGGCAGCCCCGGCGCCCTCACCCGCTTCCTCGACGCGGTCCATCCCGGTGTGGTCGTCAACTGCGCGGGTGCCACCCGGGGCGGTGCCCGCGAGCTCACCCGGCACAACACCGTCGCCGTCGCCACCGTCTGCGAGGCCCTGCGCCGCAGCGGCTGCGGCGCCCGTCTGGTGCAGGTCGGCTGCAGCGCGGAGTACGGCCCCAGCCAGCCCGGTTCCTCGACCGCGGAGGACGCCGTCCCACGCCCCGGCGGCCCCTACGGCGTCAGCAAGCTCGCCGCGACCGAACTCGTCCTCGGCTCCGGTCTGGACGCCGTCGTCCTGCGCGTCTTCTCGCCCGCCGGTCCCGGCACGCCCGCAGGATCCCCGCTGGGCCGGCTCGCCGAGGCCATGCGCCGCGCGATGCAGTCCGGCGACGGTGAGCTGCGGCTCGGCGGCCTCGGCGCCCAGCGCGACTTCATCGACGTCCGCGACGTCGCCCGCGCCGTGCACGCCGCCTCGCTCTCCGCCGCGCAGGGCGTCATCAACATCGGCTCCGGCCGAGCCGTCCGCCTGCGCGACGCCGCCGCCACCCTGGCCCGGGTCGCCGGCTACGGCGGTGCCCTGCACGAACTCGACGGACCGCCCGGCGCACTGCGGCCGACCATCGGCCACCCCCGCAGCGAATCCGTCGGCCACCGCGTCGACGCCCTCGGCCACCACCGCTCCGACGGCCTCGGCCACCATCGTCCGGAACCCCTCGGACACCGCGGCGACCGCACCGACGGCGAGCAGGCCGCCCCGGTCGCCCACCCCTCATACCCGGACGGCTGCGGCAACTGGCAGCAGGCCGATGTGCGCACCGCACGCGACCGTCTCGGCTGGCGGCCGAGGATCGCCCTCGAGGAGTCCCTGGCCGACATCTGGATGGAGGCGGCATGCCGTATCTGATCCATACCAAGGCGGGCACCGCGAGCACCGGCGTCCGCACCGGCCTCGGTGTCCCGGGACTGGCCCACCCCCTCGTCGCCCCCGACGAATGGGCCGGCCTCACCCGCCCCGGCACCCCACTGCACTGGGTCGTCCTCAACATCGCCGACGGTCCCGGCGCCCATCCCGACCCGAGCTGCCTGGAGGCGGCCGGCCGCCTGCGCAACGCGGGCGTCCGTGTCCTCGGTCATCTCGACGCCGCGTACGGAGCCCGCGGCCTCGGGCAGCAGATCTCCGACGCCCACCGGTATCTCGACTGGTACCAGGTCGACGGCTTCCTCCTCGACCGCTGCCCGTCCGAGCGGGCCGCCCTCCCCGAGGTCCGCCGCACGGTCACCACGCTCCGGACGATCCGTGACGATGCCCACATCGTCCTCGGCCACGGCACCCACCCCTACCCCGGCTACGCCGAGAACGCCGACCAGCTCGTCACCTTCTCCGGCGCGTGGGCCGACTACCGGTGGTCCCAGGTGGCCGAGTGGAGTGCCGACTATCCGCCCGAGCGCTTCTGCCACTTCGTCCACGGCGTCCCTCGCGGGCACCTGGAAGAGGCGCTGCGCATCGCCCGTTGGCAGGGAGCCGCGACGATCTACTTCACCGACCGCACGGATCACGGCCGGATCGACCCCTGGGAGACGATGCCCGGCTACTGGGACGAAATCGTCTCGCGGGTCGGGACGGGTGTCTCGGAATGAAAAAGGCCGTGGCAGTGTTACCGGGAGAACAACCGTAATTACTGACCGACCAACGGAGTCCCCGTGTCGCTGCCACCCCTGGTCGAGCCGGCCGCCGAGCTCACCGTAGACGAGGTCCGCAGGTACTCCCGCCACCTGATCATCCCCGATGTGGGGATGGACGGGCAGAAGCGGCTGAAGAACGCCAAGGTGCTCGCCGTGGGCGCGGGCGGCCTCGGCTCGCCGACCCTGATGTACCTGGCGGCGGCCGGTGTCGGCACGCTCGGCATCATCGAGTTCGACGAGGTCGACGAGTCCAACCTGCAGCGTCAGGTCATCCACAGCCAGGCCGACATCGGCCGGCCCAAGGCCGAGTCCGCCCGCGACACCATCCAGGGCATCAACCCGCTGGTGGAGGTGATCCTTCACCAGGAGCGGCTCGAGGCCGACAACGTGATGGACATCTTCAGCCAGTACGACCTGATCGTCGACGGCACGGACAACTTCGCGACCCGCTACCTGGTCAACGACGCGTGCGTGCTGCTGAACAAGCCCTACGTCTGGGGTTCGATCTACCGCTTCGACGGCCAGGCCTCCGTCTTCTGGTCCGAGCACGGTCCCTGCTACCGCTGCCTCTACCCGGAGCCCCCGCCCCCCGGCATGGTCCCCTCCTGCGCCGAGGGCGGCGTGCTGGGCGTGCTGTGCGCGTCCATCGGTTCCATCCAGACCAACGAGGCCATCAAGCTTCTCCAGGGCATCGGCGAGCCGCTGGTCGGCCGCCTGATGATCTACGACGCCCTGGAGATGACGTACCGCCAGGTCAAGGTCCGCAAGGACCCCGACTGCGCGGTCTGCGGCGAGAACCCGACCGTCACCGAGCTCATCGACTACGAGGCCTTCTGCGGCGTCGTGTCCGAGGAGGCCCAGGCGGCCGCCGCCGACTCCACGATCACTCCCAAGCAGCTCAAGGAGTGGCTCGACGACGGCGAGAACATCGAGCTCATCGACGTGCGTGAGCCGAACGAGTTCGAGATCGTCTCCATCCCGGGCGCCAGGCTGGTCCCCAAGAACGAGTTCCTCATGGGCTCCGCCCTGGAGAGCCTCCCGCAGGACAAGAAGATCGTCTTGAACTGCAAGACGGGTGTCCGCAGTGCGGAAGTCCTGGCGGTCCTCAAGTCCGCCGGCTTCTCGGACGCCGTCCACGTGGGTGGCGGCGTGATCGGGTGGGTCAACCAGATCGAGCCGGAGAAGCCCGTCTACTGACCGGGCCCCGGACCCGTTTCCCGGACGGCGGGGGTTTCGCGCACCGCAGGTGCCCGAAGCCCCCGCCGCCGTCATGAGCAGACCTTGCCGTCCTTCGGCACCGTCCCCTTCAGCAGGTAGGCGTCCACCGCGGAGTCGACACAGTCGCTCCCGCTCCCGTACGCGCCGTGTCCCTCGCCCTTCCAGGTCAGCACCACGCCGACGTCCTTGCCCAGCTCGTCCGCCATCCTGCGGGCACCCTCGTAGGGCGTGGCCGGGTCGCCCGTGTTGCCGACCACCAGGATCGGGGCCGCACCGGGCGCGCTCACCTCCGGAGTGTCGTGCTGACCGGCCACCGGCCAGTCGTGGCACCACCCGGCCGTGTCCCAGCCGAGGAAGGCGCCGAAGACGGGCGAGACCTTCTCGAACCTCGGCAGCAGCTTCCTCGTCTCCTCGACGGTCGGCCGCTGCTTGTCGTCCAGGCACGATATGACCCGCTGCGAGTGGGTCGTCGTGCCGTAGTGCCCCGAGGAATCACGCTCGTTGTAGCCGTCGGCGAGAGCCAGCAGCTCCGATCCGTCGCCCTTCTCGGCCGCCGCCAGCGCACTGGTCAGGGCCGGCCAGCCGCTCTCGCTGTACAGCGGCAGCACGATCCCGGTGAGGGCGAGCGTCTGCGTCAGCTCCCGCCCCGGTGACGACGTCGGCAGCGGTTGCGAGTCCAGCCGGTCCAGCAGGTCGGTGATCTTCCGTGACCCCTGCTCGGGCTCCTGCCCGGTCGACTTCAGGTAGTCGTCCAGCGCGCGCTGGAAACCCCTGGCCTGGTTCTCGGCGTGGCCCATGGTGTCGGCGGCCGGGTCCACGACGGCGTCGAGGATCACGCGCCCCACCTGCTTCGGGAAGAGATGGGCGTAGACACCGCCGAGTTCGGTGCCGTAGGAGATGCCGAAGTAGTGCATCTTCGCGTCGCCCAGGACGTGCCGCATCAGGTCCATGTCGCGTGCGGTGTCCGTCGTCGAGACATGCTCCATGAGCTTGCCGGCGGCCTTCTCGCAGCCCTCTCCGAAGTCGGCGGCGTCCTTCAGATAGGCCTGCTCCTCGGCCGGGGTGTCCGGCGTGGAGTCCACCGACTCGGCGTCCTCCATCGCGTCGTCGTCGCGGCAGCGGACGCCCTCGCTGGCGGCGACCCCGCGCGGGTCCCAGCTCACGAGGTCGTACCGCTCGTGCAGCGAGGAGACGGTGTCGGCGTAGGACGGCATCATGGAGACGCCGGAGCCGCCGGGGCCACCGAAGTTGAACAGCAGGGAGCCGATGGGCTCGTCCCCCGTCGCCCTGGCCCGGATCAGCGCGAGATCTATCGTCTCGCCGTCCGGATCGGACCAGTCCAGCGGCGCCTTGAGCGTGCCGCATTGCCAGTCGCCGTCCGGCGCGGGGGCATCGGCGGTGTCCTTGCAGCGGCCCCAGTCCAGCGTCTGGGACGCCAGCGACTCGGGCACCCCCGACGGTGCCGCAGACGACGGTCCCGCGCTGCTCCTGCCCCCGTCGTCCTTGTCGTCGCCGGACGAGCCGCTGCTGCAGCCCGCCGTCAGCAGTGCGGCGGCGGCCGTCAGAGCCGTCCACCGGACGAGACGCACCATGTCCTGCGCCATGTCCTCTCCCCCCTGGCAAGCCGTCCGCGCCGTGCGGCGGATGGCGGTCATGCCATGGTAGGCGGATCCCGCAGCGCCCGCCGACCCCTGTGGATAACGCTCTGACCTGCCGCTTTGTCTAATCCATGGCGCTGTCGGCGGTCAGGAGCAGACGGTCCCGGCCGCCGGTGCCTTGCCGTCCAGCAGGTAGCCGTGCACCGCGTCCTGCACGCACCTGTTCTTGCTGTCGTAGGCGCCGTGCCCCTGGCCCTTGTAGGTCAGTTCGACGCCGACGCCCTTGCCCAGCGCGTCCGCCATCCTCCCGGCACCCTCGTAGGGCGTCGCGGGGTCGCCGGTGTTGCCGATCACCAGGATCGGCGGCGCACCGGGCGCGCTGACGTCCGGATGGTCGGCGCCGCCGGCGACCGCCCAGTCGGTGCAGCTGAGCATGGACCAGGCGAGGTAGTCGCCGAACAGCGGGGATGCCTTCCGGAACTCGGGCAGCTTGCGTTCCACGTAGGCGGGGTCGTACCGCGGCTTGTCGTCGGCGCAGTTGATGGCGACATTGGCCGCGGTGATGTTGCTGTACTCGCCGTTCTCGTTGCGCCCGTTCAACGCGTCCGACAGCACCATGAGGACCCGGCCGTCGCCGTCGTACGCCTGATCGAGGCCTTCGGTGAGGTACTCCCAGAAGTCCTTCGAGTACAGCGACTGCGCGATGCCGCCGGTCGCGGCGGTCTCGGTGAGTTCGCGGGGGAAGACGCCGGGGATCGGTTCGCGGTCCAGGTCCTTCAACAGCCGTGCGATGCGCGCCTTGACGTCCTCGGCCGTGTCCCCGATGGGGCAGTCCTCGACCTTCGACACACAGTCCTCGGCGAAGTTGTCGAGCGCCAGCTGGAAGCCCTTGGCCTGGCCGAGTGAACCCTGTTCCGCGGTCTGCGTCGGGTCGACGACCGCGTCGAAGACGGCACGGCCCACGTGCTCGGGGAACAGGTGGGCGTAGACGCCGCCGAGTTCGGTGCCGTAGGAGATGCCGAAGTAGTGGAGCTGCTCGTCACCGAGGACCTGGCGCATCAGGTCCATGTCGCGGGCCGCGTCGGTGGTGCGCACGTGCGGCAGGATGTTCTTCGAATGCTTCTCGCAGGCCGCGTTGAACTTCTCCGTGTTGTCCAGCAGCTCGGTGCGCTCGGCCTGGTCGTCGGGGGTGGCGTCCTGCTGGAAGTAGGTGTCGAGCTGTTTGTCGTCCAGGCACTCCACGGGGTCGCTGCGGCCGACGCCGCGCGGGTCGAAGCTGACCAGGTCGTAGCGGGTGCGCAGCTTCGCGTAGTCCTGGCCGAACGCGGGCAGTGTCGTGACGCCCGATCCGCCCGGTCCGCCGAAGTTGAAGACGAGCGAGCCGATCCGCCGGTCCGCCGCGCCGCTGGCCTCGGCCCGGATCAGCGCGAGGTCGATCGTGTCGCCCTTGGGGTCGTCCCAGTCGAGTGGCGCCTTCATCGTGGCGCACTGCCACTCGTCGCCGTCCGGCAGCGGGGAGGGGGCGGCGCCGCCGCCCTCGGCCTCGGACGGTGCCGGGCAGTCCTTCCAGCCGAGCTTCTGGTCCGTCAGGTCCTCGTCGTCCTCCCGCGATCCCCCGCCGCAGCCCGCCAGCAGGGCGGACAGCGTGACGGCGGTGGCGGTCAGGGCGGCGGCGCGCAGCCGGGAGGGATTCGGCATGCCTCCATCGTGCGGTCGCGCCGGACGGTGCGCTCGGGGCAGAGGCCGTACGAGGTACGGCGGGGCCGGGGCGTCAGGGCACCGGTCGCCGGTCGCCGCGAGTGGGAGAGGCCGCTACAGCGCCTCTTTACGCGTCAGGTGGTTGAAGACCAGCCAGCCCGGCAGCACCGGCAGCCACAGGGTGAGCAGTCGGTACAGCAGTACCGCGGGCGCGGCGACCTCCTTGGGGAGGCCGACGGCGATCAGACCGACCGTCAGCGTGGCCTCCACCGCGCCCACACCGCCCGGCGTCGGCGCGGCGGACCCCAGGGCGTTGCCCGCGAGGAAGACGACCGCGACGCTCGCCAGGCTGATGGACGTCGAGTCGTCACCGAAGGCGCGGATCGAGGCGTCCAGGCACATCACGAAACAGGCCGTGAGCAGGAGCATGCCGCCGATGCCGGTGACCAGCTTCTGCGGCCGTTGCAGCACGTCGAGCATGCGGGGCACGACGCCGGCGAAGAGTGACCGCACGCGCGTGACGAGGAATTTGCGCAGGAACGGCACCGAGGTCACCACGAGCACCAGGACCGCCACGGTCAGCAGCCCCGCGATGACCGTCCGGGACGGTGACAGCGACGGCGTCTTCTCGGTGCCGGTCAGATAGCCGAAGGACAGCAGCATCAGGATGTGGCAGCCGAGCCCGAACAACTGGGACGCGCCGACACTCGCCACCGCGAGCCCCGGGCGCACGCCCGCGCGTTGCAGGAAACGGGTGTTCAGGGCGACGCCACCGACCGCCGCGGGGGCGACGATCTTCACGAAGGACCCGGCGACCTGTGCGGCCACGGTCCGCAGGAACGGCACCTTCTCGGGCACGAAGCCCAGCAGGGACATCGCCGCCGCCACGTAGCTCGCCGCCGAGAACAGCACGGCCGCGGCCACCCAGCCCCACTGGGCGTTCGAGATCAGGGGACCGAACTCGATGTGGGTGAGCTGCGTCAGCAGGAAGTAGGCGCCGATCGCGCCGGCGATGAAGCTGATCAGTGTGCGCGGCCGCACCCGCTCCAGGCGGGCCGGTTCGACAGGAGCCTGTGGCCTGATACGCAGCACCGCGTGGCGGATCTGGGTGAGCAGGTCCTCCTCGCGCGCCCCCTCCAGTGCCTCGTCCACGGCCCTCTTCTCGGCCCGTTGCTCGGCACGTGCGGCCTTTTTATCCGGTTTATCGGATTTAGCCGGCTTGTCGGTCTGCTCGGGAGTGGGGCTCGTGTCGTCGCCGACGGCCGCCTCCGCGCGGGCCAGCTTGGCCTGCCGGGACGACTCCAGAACCGCCTCGCGCTCGCGCTGGGCCCGTTCCCGGGCGAGTTTGCGCAGGGTCGCGCGCGTGGAGCGGCTGAGCGCGATGGGCTGGAGCATGGGCAGACAGTCCGCCACGGCGTCGGGGCCGAGGACTCCCACTGCCGACGCGACCGCGCGCTCGGCACCGACCCGCAGGCCGAGCGTCACGAGGAGCTGGGAGATGTCCATGCGTAGCAGCAGGTCGCCGGCCGCGATCTCGCCGATGCGCAGGTCGGTGAGGATCACCGTGCCGGAACGATCCACCAGGATCGCGTCACCCACCAGCCTGCGGTGCGCGATGCGCCGGGACTGCAGGGCCCGTACCTGCTCCCAGGTGTCGCGCAGCAGGTCGTCGGTGATCTCCTCGTCCGCCAACGAGTCCAGGGAACGCCCGCCGGTGTGCTCGTAGACGAGCATCACGGCGTCGGGACCCAGCTCGGACGTCGCGATCAGCTTGGGGGCGTTGGCGCCGGCCGCGATCGCCGCGTAGGCGAGCAGCGCCTCCTGCTCCAGGGCCTGCCGCAGCGAGGGAAGGCTGCTGCGGGTGGCGAAGCCGCGCAGCGTCAGATTGCGCCACGCGCGGTAGAAGAAGCCCTGTGCCTGCTGTTCCCGGTCCACCACCGTCACGTCGAGGGGCCGGCCGTCCTCCAGCGTGACGAAGTAACGGCGGCCGCGGTCACCGGCCTCCGCGTTGTCCGACGGCGCTTCCTGCCGGGCGGCGGTCACCGGGCGGAATCCGACGTGCCGCAGGCCCGCCATCAGCGTCCGTCCGGTGGGGCGGACGTTGGGGGAGCCGACCGCGTACAGCGTTCCGTAGGCGACGGTCCAGCCGATGAGGACGGTCAGGATGATCGAGAACGGCGTCGTGTAGCCGGTGACGAGCATCGAGAAGGCGTCGAGGAGCAGCACGATCCACAGCACCGCGCGCCAGCGGGGTCTGCGGGACATGCCAACGGCCGTCATGTACGCGATGACCGGCGCCAGGTAGCCGTGCACCGGGTCGGTCAGCGCGTGGATGTCGCCCGGCGACGGCTGGGTGAGTGCCTCCTGGATGGAGCCGGGAGCGGCCTTGGCGACCCACAGGTCGGTGGCGAGGGTCACCCCGTGCGCCAGGACCGCCGCCAGTACGCCGTCGGCGATCCGCAGCCCGTCCCGTTTGATCAGCCGCTCGATCGCGAACGCGACCGGCACCAGGAGGATCGCGATGCTGGAGGCCAGTCCCGCGATCTTGATGAGCAGGTCGGGTGCCTGCCCGGTGCCCTTGTTGATGTCCTGTTCGAGGCCCGAGGTGGTGCCGTGCGCGAAGGCGGCGACGGCGAGGAGCACGGCGACGGCGAGCACACCCACCAGGAGGCGCATGAGGTCGGACGGGCGGTGCACGCGCGCGGGGAGCAGCGGTTCGTCGCCCTCCACCTCGTCGATGTGCGCCACGTCGTCGGGGTCGGCGGCCGTCGCTCCCGACGGCGTGGCCGGGGTCGTCCGGTCGCCGGCCTCCCCGTCGCCCGCCTCCGCGGTGTCCGGGCGCGACGAAGCGTCAGAGGTGCCCTCGGCGTCCTCGGGGTGCACACCCTGCTGCTTCATCGCCTCTTCTTGCTCTCGTATCACTGGTCACCGCCCGCACGATGGTGGCATGCCGCGTCGGTCTCGGCAGGCATCAGGGTGCCCGTGCGGGCCGCACAGTCTGCCCGAAGCGCCGCTTCTGGGCGAGGGACGCGCACCGTCGGCCTCGCGTCGCGTTGTCGGTGGGGTGCGGCAGGATGGGGCGGATGAGCGAGCAGAGCCTTCCGGACGGCGTCCGCCCGGAGAACGCGGACGCGCTGCCCGAGTACGCCGAGCGGGTCCTCGACGTGACCGAACTGATCCCGCCGGGCCGCGTCATGACGTACGGGGACGTCGCCGAGTATCTGGAGGAGGGGGGACCCCGCCAGGTCGGCCGGGTGATGTCCCTCTACGGAGGAGGGGTTCCGTGGTGGCGCGTCGTCCGCGCGGACGGGGTCCTGCTCGCGGGGCACGAACTGGAGGCGCTCGATCGCTACCGGGACGAGGGCACGCCCCTGAAGGAGGCGAGCAGAGCCGCCGAGGGGCACCTGCCGCGCCTCGACCTGAAGCGGGCGCGGTGGGACGGCGGCGGACGTGCACAGGGTCACACCTGACAGCTTCCGCCATGCGACCGACCGATGTGTGGCCTGTGATCCGTACGAGGTAAACGGGACACTTCGGGCACGTCCGTGGCATGACGTACGTTCGTGGGGCGGGGGACGTCCGTGCCGCGAGTGATCCGAGGGAAGAAGAGGAAGCGCCGCTTCCGTCTCGTTCGTCGGCGTAGCGTCGGCCGCACGTGCCCCCCTCATCCCGCGGTCACCGCCCCGACCGCGGCGCGGACGGCCCACCAGCACACCCACCAGGACCGGCGAACCACGTGAGCTCCTCTTCCTCTGCGGGACACCCGTCGCACCCCCAGGTGCGACGGGGGAGCCGTGGCGCCTACCGACTGGTGCGTACCCCGCCGGCGCGCATGGACCCCCCTCGTCTGGACGCCACACAGCGCGCCGTGGTTGACCACCGGGCCGGACCGCTGCTCGTTCTCGCAGGGCCTGGCACCGGCAAGACCACCACACTGGTCGAGTCGGTCGCGGACCGGATCGCCCAGGGCGGCGATCCCGAACGCGTCCTGGTGCTGACCTTCAGCCGCAAGGCGGCCGTCGAGCTGCGCGACCGGATGGCGCTGCGCATGGGCGCCGCGCGTGCCCCGCGGGCGACGACCTTTCACTCCTTCGGTTACGCCCTGGTCCGCGCCCACCAGGACAGCGACCTGTTCGTGGAGCCCCTGCGGCTGCTGTCCGGCCCGGAGCAGGACGTGACGGTGCGCGAGCTGCTCGCCGGGCAGGTGGACCTGGAGCGGCTCGGGCTGGCCCATGTGCGCTGGCCCGACGAGCTGCGCGCCTGCCTGACCACCCGCGGCTTCGCCGACGAGGTCCGCGCGGTGCTCGCACGCAGCCGCGAACTGGGACTCGGCCCGGAGGCCCTGGGTGCCTTCGCCCGGCGCATCGGCCGCCCCGACTGGCGCGCCGCCGCCGTCTTCCTCGCCGAGTACCTCGACGTGCTCGACCTCCAGGGCGTGCTCGACTACGCGGAACTGGTCCACCGCGCGGTACTCCTCGCCCGCCGCCCCGAGGTCGCCGCGCGCCTGACCGCCCAGTACGACGCGGTGTACGTCGACGAGTACCAGGACACCGACCCTGCTCAGGTGCGGCTGCTGCACGCCCTGGCGGGCGGGGGACGCACCCTCGTCGCCTTCGGCGACCCCGACCAGTCGATCTACGCCTTCCGGGGCGCGGACGTCAACGGCATCCTCGACTTCCCGACCGCCTTCCCGCGCGCGGACGGCCGTCCGGCACCGGTCGAGGTCCTGCGGACCTCACGCCGGTCCGGCGTCGCCCTGCTCACCGCCACCCGGCTGCTGACCCAGCGCATGCCGCTGACCCGCCTCCCCGCCGACAAGGTCCGCGCCCACCGCGATCTCGCCCCGGTGCGGGACGGCGGGCGAGTCGAGGCGTACACGTACCCGACCTCCGGCACCGAGCTGGACAACATCGCCGACATCCTGCGCCGGGCGCATCTCGAGGACGGCGTCCCCTGGGGCGACATGGCCGTCCTGGTGCGGGCCGGCTCGCGCACCATCCCCACGCTCCGCCGTGCCCTCACCGCGGCCGGCGTCCCCCTGGACATCGACGGCGACGACCTCCCCCTTCGCCACGAACCGGCGGTGGCACCCCTGCTGACGGCACTGCGAGCCGTGGCGGAGGCGGAGGCGGGGGAGCCCCGGGACGCGGCCGACGACGGCGACGCGAGCAGCGCGGATGCCGACGCCGGCCCGCGCGCGGGGGCCGTGCCCGCTGATTCGGCGGCGAGCGACGTACCCGGCGCCGAGCCTGCGTCCGATGTCGAGCCGGTGCTGAGGCGCGCGCCGGGCGCGGGGGCCGTGCCCGTGGATTCGGCGGCGAGCGATGTACGTGACGCCGAGCCTGCGTCCGATGTCGAGCCGGTGTTGAGGCGCGCGCCGGGCGCGGGGGCCGTGCCCGTGGATTCGGCGGCGAGCGATGTACGTGACGCCGAACCGGAGCCCGATGTCGAGCCGGTGTTGAGGCGCGCGCCGGGCGCGGGGGCCGTGCCCGTGGATTCGGCGGCGAGTGACGTATCCGACGTCGAACCGCAGCCCGGCGCCGAGCCGGTGCTGAAGCCCGCGCCGGGTGGACAGGGCGACCGCGCGGACGAGGCGTGCTGGCTGCCCACCGAGACCGCCCTGACGCTGCTCACCTCGCCCCTCGCCGGCATGGACGCCGCAGACCTGCGCCGCCTCGGCCGCGCCCTGCGCGACGAGCAGCGTGCCGCCGGCAACCCGCTGCCGCCGCCCTCGGACGAGCTGCTCGCGCGGGCGCTGGCCGAGCCGGAGCGGCTCGCCGTGCACGACGCCGCGTACGCGCGCGGCGCCCAGCGCCTCGGCGCACTGCTCCGCAAGGCCCGTGAGCGCCTGGCGGGAGGCGGCAGCGCCGAGGAGGCGCTGTGGGACCTGTGGGACGGCACCCCGTGGCCCACCCGGCTGGAACGCTCCGCCCGGCGCGGTGGCGCGGCCGGACGCAACGCCGACCGCGACCTGGACGCCGTCTGCGCGCTGTTCGCGACGGCGGCCCGAGCGGAGGAGCGCACCGGCGGCCGGGGCACCCTGAACTTCCTGGAGGAGATCGACGCCGAGGACATCGCCGCCGACACCCTCACGCGGCGCGCCGTACGCCCCGAGGCCGTTCGCCTGATGACCGCGCACCGCTCCAAGGGGCTGGAGTGGCGGCTGGTCGTCGTCGCGGGCGTTCAGGAGGGCCTGTGGCCGGACCTGCGCCGCCGCGGCTCCCTGCTGGAGGCCGACCGGATCGGCCGCGACGGACTCGCCGAACCCCTCACCCCCGGTGCTCTGCTCGCCGAAGAACGCCGCTTGTTCTACGTGGCCGCCACGCGCGCGCGTGAACGGCTCGTCGTGACCGCGGTGAAGGCACCGGCCGACGACGGGGACCAGCCCTCCCGGTTCCTGACCGAACTCGGCGTCGAACCCGCCGACGTCACAGGCCGTCCGCGCCGCCCCCTCGCCGTCGCCGCGCTCGTCGCGGAACTGCGCGCCACCACCGTCGATCCCCGCGTCTCCGAACCTCTCAGGGAGGCCGCCGCCCGCCGCCTGGCGCGCCTCGCCGGCCTGGCCGACGAGGACGGCCGCCCCTTGGTGCCGTCCGCCCATCCCTACCGCTGGTGGGGCATGTGGGACCCGACCGAGAGCAAGGTGCCGCTGCGCGATCGCGACCAGCCCGTCACGCTCTCGGGCAGCGCCCTGGACCAGCTGGCCAACACCTGCGCCCTGCAGTGGTTCCTGGGCCGTGAGGTGAAGGCCGACGCGCCCGCGACCGCCGCCCAGGGCTTCGGCAACGTGGTGCACGTCCTCGCCGACGAGGTGGCCTCCGGACACACCCCGGCCGACCTCGCCGTGCTCATGGAGCGCCTGGACTCCGTGTGGAACGCGCTCGCCTTCGACGCGCCGTGGAAGTCGGCGCAGGAGAAGGCCAACGCGCGCGTGGCGCTCGAACGCTTCCTGAAGTGGCACGTCATGGACCGCGCCGGGCGCACCCCGGTGGCGAGCGAGCACGACTTCGACGTGACCCTGGAGGCGGGCGCCTACGAGGTGCGCATCCGCGGCCAGATGGACCGCGTGGAGGCCGACGGCGACGGGCGCGCCTACGTCGTCGACTTCAAGACCGGCAAACAGGCGCCCACGTCCGCCGAGGTGGCCCGCCACCCCCAGCTCGCCGTCTACCAGCTCGCCGTCCGCGAGGGCGCCGTCGACGAGGCCTTCGACGGCGTACGTCCCGAACCGGGCGGAGCCGAACTCGTCCAGCTGCGCCAGGGCGCGCCCAAGCGGGACGGCGGCGAGACCCTGCCCAAGGTGCAGGCACAGGAGGCGCAGGAGGGCGAGGCGGGAGAGTGGGTCGGAGACCTGCTGGCCACCGCCGCCGGCAAGGTCCTCGACGAGCGGTTCACCCCGACCGCGGGCCAGCACTGCACCCACTGCGCCTTCCGGGCGTCGTGCAGCGTACGGCCCGAGGGACGGCACGTCGTGGAGTGAGCGGTCGGCGCCGGGCACCGGAGCCGAGGGCCGGAGCCGAGGGCGTGGTGTGACAAGTCGCACCACGTCGGCCGACCTGCGTTTCTCTCGCCTCCGAGGGATATCCGGCACCGGCTGTCAGTGCCCGCCGCTAGCCTCTCTGACGTGCCCGCCCACATCACCGATCCCGAGCAGCTCAAGGAGCTCCTCGGCATCCCCTTCACCCCCGAGCAGACGGCCTGCATCGTCGCGCCCCCCGCCCCGCAGGTGATCGTGGCCGGAGCCGGGTCGGGCAAGACGACGGTGATGGCGGCACGCGTGGTGTGGCTGGTCGGCACCGGACAGGTCGCCCCGGAGCAGGTCCTCGGTCTCACCTTCACCAACAAGGCCGCGGGTGAACTCGCCGAACGCGTCCGCAAGGCGCTCGTCAGGGCGGGCGTCACCGACCCCGACGTGATCGACCCGGACCACCCGCCGGGCGAGCCGGCGATCTCGACGTACCACGCCTTCGCGGGCCGCCTGCTGACCGACCACGGTCTCCGCCTCGGGCTGGAACCGACCTCCCGGCTGCTCGCCGACGCCACCCGCTACCAGCTCGCCGCACGAGTCCTGCGCGAGGCCCCCGGCCCCTACCCGGCGCTCACCCGATCCTTCGCCGACCTGGTCAGCGACCTCCTCGCCCTCGACGCCGAACTCGCCGAACACCTCGTACGCCCCGAGGAACTGCGCGCCTGGGACGGCGGCCTCCTGGACTCCCTACAGGGCGTCAGGCTCAGCAACGCCGAGCTGCGCAAGGTCCCCGAGGCCGCCGCCGCGCGCCACGAGCTGGCCGACCTGGTGATCCGCTACCGGGCCGCCAAGCGCCAACGGGACCTGCTCGACTTCGGCGACCAGATCGCCCTGTCCGCACAGCTCGCCGGGCTGCCGGAGGTGGGCCGCGTCCTGCGCGACGAGTTCCGGGTCGTACTGCTCGACGAGTACCAGGACACCTCGGTGGCCCAGCGCATCCTGCTGGCCGGCCTGTTCGGCGGCGGCACCGGCCACCCCGTGACCGCCGTGGGCGACCCCTGCCAGGCGATCTACGGCTGGCGCGGCGCCTCCGTAGCCAACCTCGACGACTTCCCGGAACACTTCTCACACGCGGACGGCCGCCCCGCCGCCCGACAGGCGCTCAGCGAGAACCGCCGCAGCGGCGGCCGCCTCCTCGACCTCGCCAACGGCCTCGCCGAGCCCCTGCGCGCCATGCACGCGGGCGTGGAGGCCCTGCGCCCCGCCCCGGGCGCCGAACGCGACGGCGTGGTGCGCTGCGCCCTGCTGTCCACCCACGCCGAGGAGATCGACTGGATCGCCGACTCGGTCGCCCACCTCGTGCGCACCGGCAAGTCGCCCGGCGAGATCGCCGTCCTGTGCCGCACGGCGACCGACTTCGCACAGATCCAGGGTGCGCTGGTGGCCCGTGACGTCCCCGTCGAGGTGGTGGGCCTGTCCGGGCTGCTGCACCTGCCTGAGGTGGCCGACCTGGTCGCCGTCTGCGAAGTCCTCCAGGATCCGGGCGCCAACGCCTCCCTGGTTCGCCTGCTGTCCGGACCGCGCTGGCGCATCGGCCCACGCGACCTCGCCCTTCTGGGCCGCCGCGCCCGGCTGCTGGTGAGCCACGCGCGCGTGGAGGGCGACGACGACCCCGACCGGAGGCTCGCCGAGGCCGTCGAGGGAGTCGACCCGTCCGAGGTGATATCGCTCGCGGACGCCCTCGACACCTTCCTGGAGACGCCGCTGGACGGCACCGGGGACGACGACGGGCTGCCCTTCTCACCGGACGCGCGCGTGCGGTTCGCGCGGCTGGCCACCGAACTGCGCGACCTGCGCCGAGCCCTGTCCGACCCGCTCATGGACGTCCTGCACCGGGTCCTGGCCGTCACCGGACTGGAGGTCGAGCTGTCGGCGTCCCCGCACGCTCTGGCGGCCCGCCGGCGCGAAACCCTGTCCAACTTCCTGGACGTGGCCGCGTCTTTCGCGGCGAGCGACGGCGAGGCCACCCTCCTCGCCTTCCTCGGCTTCCTGCGCACCGCCGCCCAGTACGAGAAGGGCCTGGACAACGCCCTGCCCGGCGGCGAGAACACCGTCAAGGTGCTCACCGCCCACAAGTCCAAGGGCCTCGAGTGGGATGTCGTCGCCGTACCCGGCCTGGTCACCGGCACCTTCCCCAGCGGTCAGGGCCGCGAGAAGTGGACAGCCCAGGGCAAGGTGCTGCCGCACGGCCTGCGCGGCGACGCCGACACCCTGCCCGTCGTCGAGTCCTGGGACTCCCGGGGCCTGAGGGCCTTCCACGAGGCCATGAAGGACCACCAGCACACCGAGGAGCTGCGCCTCGGCTACGTCACCTTCACCCGCCCCCGCTCCCTGCTCCTCGGCTCAGGCCACTGGTGGGGACCAAGCCAGAAGAAGCCCCGCGGACCGTCCGACTTCCTCACGGCCCTGTACGAGCACTGCGCCGCCGGACACGGCGAGATCGAGGCCTGGGCGGACGAACCCGCCGAGGACGAGGAGAATCCGGCCCTGCACCGGGCGACCGCCGACGAGGTCTGGCCCCTGCCCCTGGACGACGCGGCACTCGCCCGCCGTCGGGCCGCCGCCGAGACGGTCCTCGCCCACCTGGACGGCCTCGCCTCCCACGAGGAGGACCACTCCGCCAGCGCCCCCCACGACCTCGAGACCTACGACGACCCGGACTGGCCGCCGCCTCCCGAGGACGACGACATGCTCACGGAGGAGGCGGACCCCGACCGGACCGACGACCCCGCCGACTGGGACTCCTGGACCGCGGACCGCCCCACCGCCCCGGCGGACCCCACCGCCCCACCGGAGGCCGCCGCACCGCGGAATCGCCCCACCGTCCCTCACCAGGCCCGTGCCCGCCTCACGCCGGAGGAGGCCCGTACGGTCGCCTCCTGGGACCGCGACCTCGACGCGCTCACCGGCGAGCTCCTGCGGGCCCGCGAGAGCGTCACCGAGGTCCCTCTCCCGGCGTCCCTGACCGCCTCCCAGCTGCTGAGCCTGGCCGCCGACCCGGACGGCTTCGCACAGGAGCTGGCCCGTCCCATGCCCCGCCCGCCCCAGCCCGCCGCGCGCCGCGGCACCCGGTTCCACGCCTGGGTCGAGGCCCGCTTCGAACCCCTGATGCTCCCGCTGCTTGAACCGGAGGAGCTGCCCGGCAGCGACGCCGAGATCGCCGACGAACACGATCTGGAGTTCCTGAAGGACGCCTTCGAACGCACCGAATACGCCCGCCGCACCCCCTTCCGCGTCGAGGCGCCCTTCCAGCTCTCGCTGGCCGGCCGGGTCGTACGCGGCCGGATCGACGCCGTCTACAAGGCGGGCGACGGCAGGACGGCGACGTACGAGATCGTCGACTGGAAGACGAACCGCGCCGCCACCGCGGACCCGCTCCAGCTCGCGCTCTACCGCCTCGCCTGGGCCGAGCAGCAGCACGTACCGCTGGAATCGGTGACGGCCGCCTTCCTCTATGTACGCACCGGCGAGGTCGTACGGCCCGAGGGCCTGCCGGACCGCGTCGCGCTGGAGAAGCTGCTGCTGGCCGAGCCGGTCGGTGACGAACCGCACGATCGGGGTGCCCGTGCGGGCCGATAGGCTCGTGAGCATGAGCCACCCCGTTGACAATGCTGTCAGCGCTGTCCGTACGTACATCGAGCAGCACCGCGCCGCCTTCCTCGACGACCTCGTCGACTGGCTGCGCATCCCGTCCGTGTCGGCCCAGCCCGACCACGCGACCGATGTGCGCCGCAGCGCCGACTGGCTCGCCGCCAAGCTGAAGGAGACCGGCTTCCCGACCGCCGAGGTCTGGCCGACCGAGGGCGCCCCCGCGGTCTTCGCCGAGTGGCCCTCCGAAGATCCGCAGGCACCGACGGTCCTCGTCTACGGCCACCACGACGTACAGCCCGCCGCCCGCGAGGACGGCTGGAACAGCGATCCCTTCGAGCCAGTCCGCCGCGAAAACCGTCTGTACGCGCGCGGGGCGGCCGACGACAAGGGGCAGGTGTTCTTTCACACACTCGGCGTCCGCGCCCATCTCGCCGTCACCGGCCGTACCACCCCCGCGGTGAACCTCAAACTGCTGATCGAGGGCGAGGAGGAATCCGGCTCCCCGCACTTCCGTGCCCTCGTCGACGAGCGCGCCGAGCGGCTCACCGCCGACGCGGTGATCGTCTCCGACACCGGCATGTGGTCCGAGGACACCCCCACGGTCTGCACCGGCATGCGGGGCCTGGCCGAATGCGAGATCCGGCTGCACGGACCCGACCAGGACATCCACTCGGGCTCCTTCGGCGGCGCGGTCCCCAACCCGGCCACCGAAGTCGCCCGCCTCGTGGCGGCCCTGCACGACGAGCACGCGCGCGTGGCGATCCCCGGCTTCTACGACGGCATGATCGAACTCACCGACCGCGAACGTGAGCTCTTCGCCGAGTTGCCCTTCGACGAGCGGCAGTGGCTGCGCACGGCCAAGTCGCACGCCGCCCACGGCGAAGCGGGACACACCACCCTGGAGCGCGTCTGGGCCCGCCCCACCGCCGAGGTCAACGGCATCGGCGGCGGCTACCAGGGCCCGGGCAGCAAGACGATCATCCCCTCGTCCGCCATGGTGAAGCTCTCCTTCCGCCTCGTCGCCGGCCAGGACCCGGACCACGTGGAGAAGGCCGTCCGTGCCTGGGTCGCCGAGCAGGTGCCCGCCGGGATCCGGTGCGAGATCACCTTCAGCGGGGCCACGCGCCCGTGCCTGACGCCGCTCGACCACCCGGCACTGCAGTCCGTGGTCCGAGCGATGGGCAGGGCCTTCGGGAAACCGGTCCGCTTCACCCGCGAGGGCGGCTCGGGACCGGCCGCCGACCTGCAAGAGGTCCTCGGCGCTCCGGTGCTGTTCCTCGGCATCTCCGTCCCGTCCGACGGCTGGCACGCCCCCGACGAAAAGGTGGAACTGGACCTGCTCCTCAAGGGCGTCGAAACCTCCGCCCACCTCTGGGGGGACCTGGCGGAGTACTGGCGTCACGCGCCTTGAGCGCCCCGCACCGTCCCGGGGCCGGAGCGGCATCGCGCGCGGCACACTGGAAAGGCCGCCCCGCACCGCCGCGCCCTCCCGGACCCGGTCACCACCCGCCGTACGAACCACTGAACCCGCCTGCCGCACCGATCCGCTCACCGGGGGAGTTGGAAGCACCCGTGACCACCTGGACCGACCAAACCGCCGACCGTCCCATCTCGCTCACCGCCCCCAGCGGCATCGACCGCGCCGCCCACCACCGCCTCGACGAGGCCTGGCTCGCGGCGGCGTGGAGCCACCCCTCGACGCGCTGCTTCGTGGTCTCCGGCGGCCAGGTCCTCATCGACGAGACGCCCGACGGGCACACCGAACTCGTCATGACCCCCTCCTTCGAGGCCCCGCTCACCGAGGCACACCGCTACTTCCTGGGCAGCGACGAGGACGGGGTCAGCTACTTCGCCCTCCAGAAGGACTCCCTGCCCGGCCGCATGGACCAGTCCGCGCGCCCGGCGGGCCTGCGGGAGGCCGGCCTGCTCCTGTCGCCCCGCGACGCGGGCCTGATGGCCCACGCGGTCGCCCTGGAGAACTGGCAGCGCCTGCACCGGTTCTGCTCCCGCTGCGGCGAGCGCACCGTCATCGCCGCGGCCGGTCACATCCGGCGCTGCCCGGCCTGCGGCGCCGAGCACTACCCGCGCACCGACCCCGCCGTGATCATGGCGGTCACGGACGCCGAGGACCGCATCCTGCTCGGCCGCCAGGTGCACTGGCCCGAGGGCCGCTTCTCGACCCTCGCCGGTTTCGTGGAGCCGGGCGAGTCCATCGAGCAGTCGGTGCGCCGCGAGGTCCAGGAGGAGGCCGGTGTCACCGTCGGCGCCGTCGAGTACGTCGCCAGCCAGCCCTGGCCCTTCCCGTCCAGCCTGATGCTGGGCTTCATGGCCCACGCCACCTCGACCGACATCAACGTCGACGGCGACGAGATCCACGAGGCCCGCTGGTTCTCCCGTGAGGAACTGGGCGCCGCCTTCGAGTCCGGCGAGGTGCTCCCGCCCTACGGCATCTCGATCGCGGCCCGTCTGATCGAGCTCTGGTACGGCAGGCCGCTGCCGACGCGCGGCGCCTTCTGAGGCGAGGAGCCGCAAAGGGGCGGCCCCCGTGGTGGGAGGCCGCCCCTCTACTCACACTCTGGCTGTCGGCTAGGCGCCGACCTTCTGCTTCACCTGCGCCAGCGAGGGGTTCGTCAGCGTCGAGCCGTCAGGGAAGAGCACCGTGGGCACCGTCTGGTTTCCGCCATTCGCCTTCTCCACGAACGCGGCGGACTCAGGGTCCTGCTCGATGTTGACCTCGGTGTACGCGATGCCCTCGCGGTCCATCTGGCTCTTCAGCCGACGGCAGTAGCCGCACCACGTGGTGCTGTACATCGTCACAGTGCCCGGCATGTCTCTCGTGCTCCTTCGGCGACTCGGGGAAGCGGCGGCTCGGGGATGAGGTCGCACGCAGTGAACGTCCGCGGCGACGCCACCATTCCCGTCGCGTGATGCCTGTCGCATCAATACGACTGTCGGTGCGCGCCTGTGGACAACCGACGCACCCGTCTCGCGAGACCTGGCAGCATGGCGGTGTGACAGCAGCAACGCACTCCACCCTCTTCCCGCAGGTACCGGACTCGGCCGACGCGGTGCTCGAAGGGCTCGACCCCGAGCAGCGCGAGGTGGCGACCGCCTTGCGCGGCCCGGTGTGCGTGCTGGCGGGAGCCGGCACGGGCAAGACCCGCGCGATCACCCACCGCATCGCCTACGGCGTGCGCGCCGGGATCCTCCAGCCCTCCAGCGTGCTCGCCGTCACCTTCACCAACCGTGCCGCCGGGGAGATGCGCGGCCGGCTGCGCCAGCTCGGCGCGTCCGGGGTCCAGGCCCGCACCTTCCACTCGGCGGCGCTGCGCCAGCTCCAGTATTTCTGGCCGAAAGCGATCGGCGGCTCCCTGCCCAGGCTCGTCGACCGCAAGATCCAGCTCGTCGCCGACGCGGCCGCCGCCTGCCGCATCCGCCTCGACCGCGGCGAGCTGCGCGACGCCACCGCGGAGATCGAGTGGTCCAAGGTGACCCAGACCGTCCCAGCCGACTACGCCCTGGCGGCGGCCAAGGCCGGCCGTGAGGCGCCCCGTGACCCGGCGGAGATCGCCCAGCTGTACTCCGCGTACGAGGACCTCAAACGCGGGCGCGGCGTGATCGACTTCGAGGACGTGCTGCTGCTGACGGTGGCCGTCCTCCAGGACCGGCACGACGTCGCCGAGCAGGTTCGCGCCCAGTACCAGCACTTCGTGGTCGACGAGTACCAGGACGTCAGCCCCCTCCAGCAGCGACTGCTGGAGCTGTGGCTGGGGGACCGCGACGACCTGTGCGTGGTCGGCGACGCCAGCCAGACGATTTATTCGTTCACGGGAGCAACTCCCGACCATCTGCTCGACTTCCGCACCGGCCATCCCGGTGCCACCGTCGTCAAGTTGGTCCGCGACTACCGCTCCACCCCCCAGGTCGTCCACCTCGCCAACGGCCTGCTCGCCCAGGCCCGGGGCCGGGCCGCCGATCACCGTCTGGAGCTGGTCTCTCAGCGACCCGCGGGCCCCGAGCCCGTCTACGCCGAGTACGCCGACGAACCGGCCGAGGCCGAGGGCGCGGCCCGCCGTATCCGCGAGCTCATCGACTCGGGCGTCCCCGCCGCCGAGATCGCGATCCTGTTCCGCACCAATTCCCAGTCGGAGTCCTACGAGCAGGCTCTCGCCGACGCCGCCGTCCCCTACCAGCTGCGGGGCGCGGAGCGCTTCTTCGACCGGCCGGAGGTGCGCAAGGCCAACAGCGCCCTGCGCGCCGCGGCGCGCTTCGGCGGCAACGACTCCCTCCTCGACGACGTCGTCGACCTGCCCTCGCAGGTGCGCGCGGTGCTGTCGGGGGAGGGCTGGACGACCGAGCCCCCGGCCGGTTCGGGTGCGGTGCGCGAGCGCTGGGAGTCGCTGGCCGCCCTGGTCGGCCTCGCCCAGGACTTCGCCGCCGCCAGAGCGGGAGCCACACTGAGCGACCTCGTCGTGGAACTCGACGAGCGGGCGGGCGCCCAGCACGCCCCGACGGTGCAGGGCGTCACCCTCGCCTCCCTGCACTCGGCCAAGGGCCTGGAGTGGGACGTCGTCTTCCTCGTCGGTGTCGCCGAGGGCATGATGCCGATCGCCTACGCAAAGACCGACGAGCAGATCGAAGAGGAACGCCGACTTCTCTACGTCGGCGTCACCCGCGCGCGCGAACGCCTGCACCTGTCCTGGGCGCTGGCCCGCTCGCCCGGCGGCCGGGCGAGCCGCCGGGCGAGTCGGTTCCTCAAGGGGCTGCGGCCCGGTTCGGGCACGGCCGCCGGGCGAGCGGCCGCTGGCGGCTCCGGAGGCGTGGAGCGCGGATTCGCAGGCGCGGCCGCCGTGACCGCCGTGCCGAGACGGACCCAGCGGACGCCGGCCCGCTGCCGGGTCTGCGGGCGCACGCTCACCGACGCCGGTGAGATGAAGCTGATGCGCTGCGAGGGCTGCCCGTCCGACATGGACGAGGGCGTCTACGAGCGGCTGCGAGAGTGGCGGGCGGTGCAGGCGGGGCGCAGCGGACAGCCCGCGTTCTGCGTCTTCACCGACAAGACGCTGATGGCGATCGCCGAGTCCGTCCCGGAGGACGAGCGTGAACTGGCACGGATCCCGGGCGTCGGGGCGCGCAAGCTCAACCGCTACGGCGCCGACGTCCTGGCCATCTGTGCAGGTCAGGAGGGAGTGGGGCTTGACGATGACGGCTGATACAAACTCGTCGAAAAAATAGTTTGCGCATGCCCGGGGAATCCCCATAGGTTCTTGGTCACGGGAGCAGCGGCCTTCCCGGAGGCCCTGAATCCGTGTTGTACTTGCATATCCGCGGACTGGTTCGTCCCAGTCCCCCGAGACGCCGAGAGGAGGCGAGTCCAGTGATCAGCATCAACAGCAGCTCCGTCGTCAGCTCCACCGCCAAAATGACCGATCGCTCGGCCGTCTCCCTGTGCATGCTCGGCGCTTCCAACTCGGGCACCGGTCTGTCCGGCATTCGTGCCGTGCGTCCGGCCGCCGCCTCGGCTGCCCCCGCGGGCCTTCCCGTCCGTGAGCGCAATGAGCGACCGACCAAGGCACTGGAAGCAGCAGTAACGGCACAGGCGCAGGCCTATGCCTTTACCGCGACCGGTGCCGGATTCCGGAAGCAGACGACGCAGCACCACCTGATGTGGGCCTTCCGTGGGCCAGAACCCTGGAGTGATCCAGCCTGATCGCCGATCAGGCCGGCGCCTTCAGGGCCGCGGAACCCCACCCGGGATCCGCGGCCCTTCTGTTTGTCCCCGAACGGGGACGGCAGCACGAAGGAGCCTCGGGACAAGAAAAGAACCCGGTACCAAGCCGCCACCCGGCCAACCGGCCGGAACGACCAGACGAGGAAGACCACCCGTGCAACTCGAAGCGCACGCCCCGTCCGTACCGCCTTCCGACACGATCCCCAAGCCCTGTTCCACGGAGGACTCCACCTTGACCCCGCTCACCGCGCTCACCGCGCTCGACGACGCCATCGAGAACCTCGGCGTGCCCGTCCCGTGCCGCTCCTACGACCCGGAGGTCTTCTTCGCCGAGTCGCCCGCGGACGTCGAGTACGCCAAGTCCCTCTGCCGCACCTGCCCGCTGATCGAGGCCTGCCTCGCCGGCGCCAAGGAGCGGCGCGAGCCCTGGGGCGTCTGGGGTGGCGAGCTGTTCGTCCAGGGTGTCGTCGTCGCCCGGAAGCGGCCCCGCGGCCGCCCGCGCAAGAACCCGGTTTCGGCATGAACACCGCAGGAACGATCGACCGCCCCCTGACGTACGACCCCCAGAAGCAGGCCCCGATGAAGCCGTCCACCCACGACATCGCAGGTACCACGCCTGAAGACTTCACCACCAGCGACGCGAAGGACTCGCGTCAGAACAGGACCCGTGAGATGCAACTCATCCCAGAAGCCTTGGCTCGTGCGCATATGCACGACCGCCTGCATGAGGCCGAGCAGGAACGCCGGGCGCTGCGCCTGGCGACCGCTCGCCGGATGCAGCGCCGGGCGGAGCGCGCCTCGCTGCGTGCTCGGCGTGCGCTCGCCATGGCGGTCATGCAGTAACCGACACACCTGAAGCGGTGGTCTCCCGACGAGGGAGACGAAGCTCTGCCCGTGGGGGCCGGTCCGTCCGAACGGACCGGCCCCCACGCCGCGTTCGGCTGCGTGGATCACGCTTCCGCGGCCGTCTCCTCCACCTCGTACATGGCCTCGCCCTCTGCGGCAGCCTCCTCGTCGCGCTCGTCGGCCTCGTCCTCGTCGGCCTCGTCCCCGGGGAGGAACCCCACCAGCCACTCCTCCAGCTCGTCGCGCAGCCGGACCGTCGCCCCCAGCTGACACAGCACACCGATGGTGCTCAGGGTCACGCGGTGAATCAGGAGGTACGACGGCGGCAGGTTGAGCTGCTTGGCCAGCTGGTACGCGGGGGAGCGGGGATCGCCGATGCGGGCGGCCTGGCTCCGCATCCAGCCGCGGGTGAAGGTGAAGGCGTCGACCCTGGCCGGCTCGATGATCGGCAGCAGGTAGTCGAGAACGGCGTCGGGGTCCAGCTCTATCGACTCCTTGACGAAGCCCTCCGCGCAGAGCATCTCGTAGACGGCCTCCGCCTCGCCGTCCAGTGTCATGCGCAGAGCCTCGCCGATGGGCTCGGGCAGACCGCCCGGAAGGCGGTCGACCGTGCCGAAGTCCAGGACGCCCAGGCACCAGTCGTCCTCGCCCTGAGGCCCGCCGGGCAGCAGACGGAAGTTGCCGGGGTGCGGGTCCGCGTGCAGCAGTCCGGTGCGCGCCGGACCCGAGAAGAGGAAGTGGGCCAGCAACTGGCCGGCCCGGTCGCGCTGCTCCGCTGTGCCGCTGGTGATGATCTCCGACATCGGGATCCCGTCGATCCACTCCGTGATCAACACCTGCTCACACTGGTGGACGACATCCGGCACCACGATGTCCGGGTCGTCCGCGAACTCCTGGGCGTGGGCCTGCTGGGCCTGTGCCTCCAGGTCGTAGTCCAGCTCCTCCGAGACCCGGTCCTTCAGCTCCGTGATCAGCGGCTTGATGTCCATGCCGGGGACCAGCGGGCCGAGCAGGCGGGCGAAGCGGCTCAGCTGGTTCAGGTCGGACAGCAGGGCCTCGCCGGCACCCGGGTACTGCACCTTGACCGCCACCTCGCGGCCGTCGTGCCACACCGCCCGGTGCACCTGCCCGATCGAGGCGGCCGCCGCCGGCTTGTCGTCGAACTCCAGGAACAGGTCCAGCCAGTCCTCTCCGAGACGCTCCGCGAGCACGGAGTGCACCGTGCGCGTCGGCATCGGCGGTGCCGCCTCCTGGAGTTTGGTCAGCGCCGCCCGGTACGGGCCGGCGACCTCCTCGGGCAGCGCCGACTCGAAGACGGACAGGGCCTGCCCGAACTTCATCGCCCCGCCCTTGAGCTCGCCCAGTACCTTGAACAGCTGTTCAGCGGTGCGCTGCTGCAACTGCTGACCGACGATCTCCGCGGACTCGCCCACGATCCGCTTGCCGAGCCCCCAGGTGGCCCGCCCGGCGAATCCGAGCGGGAGCGCGGCGAGCTTGGCGGTCCGGGTGACCGCCTTGCGCGGAAGATCAGACATGCGCCCTCCAAGTCCCAGCCGGCCGCGCCGGTTCCGCCTCGTGGCGTGGTTCCGCTGACGGCCCTTGCCCAGCCATTGTCGCGCGCCGCTCCCCGTCCTCGGCGATGTGTTCCCGCTTACCTTTCTCAGCGGCTCCGCACGGGCACTCGGGGTGTGCCCGGACCGGTCGTGCGTGCCAGCGCAGACCGGGCAGCGAGACCTCCCAGCGCGCGCCGACGCTGGAGGGCGTCCGGCCGTCCAGGAACGCGAGCGCGTGGGCCGCCGCGCACCCGGCGACGGTGGTCGCGAGGGTGAGGTCGCAGGGCGGCGGTACCCGGCGCTGCCGGCCGGAGCGCCACTGCGCCACCAGGCGCGGCCACGCCGGGTCCCGGTCGGCGCGCTCCGCGTGCAGACAGCCGGCGCACCCCGTCTCGCCGGGCAGGACCAGGGGGCCGACGACGCCTGTCCCCTCTACGACACCGACGTACAGGTGGGGCGTACCGGAGGCCATGAGGGACTCGGCCGAGGCGGGGTCGGGCGTGTGCACCGCGACGTCGTCGCGCGGGGCCACGACCACCAGGGCGAAGCCCGGGGCGTCCTCCTCGGGTGGTGCCGTCCGGCCTCGGCGGGGCGGCCGGTCGGGGGCCGCCCGGCGGACGACCCGGCGGGCCGTCTCGTCGCGGCGGTCGCCGACGGACTCGGCGGGGAGCCCGCCGGGTGCGACGTCCCAGGGCTCGACGCGTCCGCCGTCGCGCACGTCGATCTCGCCGACGCCCGCACCCGACAACAGGGCGGCCAGCACCGCGCCCACCCGCCCCGCACCGCGCACCCCCACCCGCAGGGCGCGTCGGGCGGCCAGGTGTCTGATCGCGTCGCCCGGTTCGGAGGTGGTCAGGGACAGCGAGGCCAGGTCGGGGCGGAGTCGGTCGAGGACCTCCTTCTTCTCCCGCAAGGCGTCGGCGGCCGGGCCGCCGCCCCGGGAGTCGTCGAGGAGACCGGCCCGCGCCAGTCGCTCCACCACCCGGTCGACATGCCCGTCCGGCAGGTCCATGCGATGCCCCGCCTCGCGCAGGAGATCCGGTCCACGGGTGCCGTTGAGCAGTTCGAGAAAGCTGCCCGTCGCCGTGTCCACCGGTGCGAACGTCAGGGCGTGCGCCGGGGTCATCCCGAACTGCACGGTGTTCAGATCGCGCCAGCCGCGCCTCAGCGCGGGCTTCACCATCGGATGCATGCCAGGTCCCCCGTATGTCTTCCAGGCCTTCGAGAGCCTTTGAACGTCCCCGTGTGTCCGGCGGTGGTCGGTCGCGGACCGGGTCCCCGGTCGGTCGCGAATCCGCCGGCGAGTGCCAGCATGCCCGGATGCGCGGCGGGGCGTCGAAAGTTGTCCACAGGTGGTGGGTATTCGTCGTACAAATCAGTCGTGCATCTCAACGGCGACGTGGCGGATCGGCATCGAAGCGTCCGTGAGCCGGGACTTCCCCGTGTGCAGCGGGTAACGTCGTGGCGTGTCCGCCGACCCACTGCACCGAGCCGGGGCGCCCCAGCGCACACCGACGAATTTGCCGCCGAGCAGCTCGAGGACGAGCGCGATCGAGGTGCGCAGGAGCACCCGGCGACGCCGGACGGTATCCGCGTACCGCGAAGGCGATCGCACCGTCGTGCTGATCCCCGCGCGGATGTCCGAGGCGGAGGAGCAACGCTGGGTGAGCGTCATGCTCGACAAGCTGGCCGCCCAGGAGAGCAAGCGCGTCCTCGGTGACGCCGAGCTGGCCGAGCGCGCGGAGCGCCTGTCGGATCAGTACTTCGACGGCCGGGCCCGGCCCACCGCGGTCCGCTGGGTCACCAACCAGAACACCCGCTGGGGCTCGTGCACCCCGTCCGAGGGAAGCATCCGGCTGTCGCACCGCCTCCAGGGCATGCCCGAGTACGTCGTCGACTACGTCCTCCTCCACGAGCTGGCGCACCTGCTCGTCCCCGGGCACGGGCCCCGGTTCTGGCGGCTGCTGGAGGCGTATCCGCGCACCGAGCGCGCCCGGGGCTACCTCGAGGGCGTGGTCGCCGCCGACCGGCTGCCGCACGTACCCGGCGCCCGCAGCGAGTAGCGCGCGCCCCCGGCCGGGTGTCCGACACGGCCGCGCACGGGTTTCGTACCGGGTCTGTACCGGCCTCCTCCGGTGTCGGTGTTTGCCGTTAGCCTGTCGCGACGCACTCACATTCGGATGGGGGACGGTCGTAACGCATGGCCAGGGAATTTCAACGCGGCCACAAGGCCAGGATCAGTGACCTCACCGCGGGCACGGATCTGTACGTAGGTGTGCAGATCTCGGGCCCCGGACTGAGCTTCGACATCAGCTGCTTCGGTCTCGACGCCGACGAGCGGCTGTCGGACGACCGGTACTTCGTGTTCTTCAACCAACCGAAGACCCCCGAGGAGTCGATCCAGCTCCTGGGTGCGCAGGCGGGTGACACGGAGGCCTTCCGGGTCACCCTCGACAGGATTCCGCAGCAGATCCAGAAGCTGTCCTTCACGGCGACGATCGACGGCGCGGGCCAGATGTCGCAGGTCGGACCCGGATACATCCGGATCGTCGCTGGCGGCGAGGAGGTGGCCCGGTACCCGTTCAGCGGCTCGGAGTTCTCCACCGAGCGCGCCGTGATGCTGGGCGACTTCTATCTGAAGGACGTGTGGCGGTTCGCCGCCGTCGGTCAGGGCTTCGACGGCGGCCTGGACGCGCTGCTGAGGAACTTCGGCGGCGAGGTGGCCGAGGAAGAGGCGCCCGCCCCGCAGCAGGCACAGCAGCAGCCGCAGGCCGGTGCCACCCCGGGCTTCGCCCCGCCCGCCCAGGCCTCTGCGCCGCCTGCCTTCGGCGCGCCCGCCGCCTCCGCACCGGCCCCGGCACCCGCGCCGCAGCCCGCACCGCAGAGCTTCGCGCCTCCGCCCGCCGCCCCTCCGCCCGCCGCCACGCCGCCACCGGCTCCCGCCCCGGCGCTCAGGCCGGACGTGCACGCCGCGCAGACCATCGTCGCGCCCATGAACACGCCGCCGGGCGGAGCACCGGTGCCGCCCCCCGGCCCGGCGCCCGCGCCCTACGGCCAGCCGGGCCAGCCCGGTCAGCAGCCGCCGTACGGGCAGGTCCCCGGCCAGACCGCGCCGCCGCCCCCGGGCTACGGCCAGCCGCAGGCTCCCCAGGCCCCGGCGCCGCCGCCCGGTTACGGGCAGCCGCCGACCGCGCCTCCCGGCTACGGGCAGCAGGCCCCGCCTCCGGGCTACGGCCAGCCGACGCCGCCCCCCGGCTACGGCCAGCAGGCCCCCCAGGGAGCGGCGCCCGGCATGCCCGCGGCCGCCCCGCAGGGCGCCGGTGTGACGGCGGCGCTCCAGCAGTTCCGGGAGACGGCGACCGGACAGCGCTGGACCCAGCAGAACAAGAAGCTGGTCCGCGTCGACCTCGGCGCGGAGGGCCTGCCCGTGCTCGCCCGGCAGGGCAGCATGGTGCTCTACCAGGGCAAGGTCGACTTCAGCTACAAGGGCGCCGGATTCGCCGGCCGGGTCGTGGGCAACGCCACCGGCCAGGAGATGCAGCTGATGCGCTGCACCGGCAAGGGACAGGTGTTCCTCGCGGAGAACTCCGCGATGCTGCACCCCATCGAGCTCCAGGGCGACGCCGTGTGCGTCTCCGCCGAGAACGTCCTCGCCTTCGACGAGAGCCTCCAGTACGAGGTCCGCCGCATCGAGGGGCACGGCATCCCGGGTGGCGCGCTGTTCACGATGCAGTTCCAGGGCACCGGCACGATCGTCGTGAAGACGCGCGGGGTGCCCGTGGTGCTGCCGGTCACGCCCACCACGTTCGCCGACTGCAACGCCGTGGTCGCCTGGTCCGCCGCCGCCCAGGTGGTCGTCTCCAGCCAGGTGCGGATGCGCCGCAACTCCTACGCGGGCGACACGGGCGAAAGCGTCAACCTGCAGTTCCGGGCGGCGCCCGGCAGCTTCGTCGTCGTCCAGCCGTACGAGATCTGAGGGAGAGCCCGACATGAACCAGCCGCTCGCGGGCTACGCTCCCGCACCCGTCAGTGCCCGCATGGAGAACCACGGCAACCACATGCTGAAGGTCGCCATGCAGACCGGAAACGACCTCCTCGCGCGCGTGGGCTCGATGACCGCCTACGAGGGCTTCGTCCAGTACGAGCCGAACCCGCCGGCGGTCCGCCAGATCGCCAAGGACTGGATGACCGGCGAGGGCGCGCCCCTGATGAAGTGCTCCGGTGACGGTCTGCTCTACCTCGCCGACTACGGCGCCAACGTCGTCGTCATCAACCTCAACGGCGACGGGATCTCCGTCAACGCCACCAACCTGCTCGCCTTCGACGCCCACCTGACGTGGGGCGTGGAGCGGGTCAAGGGCCTGGCGAAGTTCGCCGGGCAGGGCCTGTGGAACACGAAGATCTCCGGTCAGGGCTGGGTCGCGCTCACCTCCCGGGGCAAGCCGATCGTGGTCGACTGCGGCGGTGGCGAGGACGAGACCTACGTCGACCCGGACGCACTCGTCGCCTGGTCCCCGAACCTCAAGGTGAAGGGCAAGCGCAGCTTCAAGGCGCAGTCGCTGATCGGCCGCGGCAGCGGCGAGGCCTTCCAGATGGCCTTCTCCGGTCAGGGCATCGTCGTCGTCCAGCCCAGCGAGGACAGCACCGACCGTCTCCGGGTCCGGGGCTGAGGGGGAGCCAGAACATCATGCAGAGCCCGCTTTTCGCCTACAACGACCAGCAGACCCAGGAAGCCTGGAGCCTGCAGAACAAGCACATGCTCCGCGTCGCCCTCACGGGCCACGACGACGTGCTCGCCCGAAAGGGCACGATGGTCGCCTACCAGGGGCTCGTCGAGTTCGACGCCGAGTACCAGAGCAACAACCAGTCACGCGCGCGTGCGCACACCGGTGAGGGCCTGGACCTGATGCGCTGCCACGGGCAGGGGACGGTCTACTTCTCCAACCTCGCCCAGTGCGTGCACGTCGTGGAGGTCGACCAGGACGGTCTCACCGTCGACAGCAGTTACGTACTGGCGATGGACTCGTCCCTGCACCACGAGGTCATCGCGGTGGACAGCCTGTACGGCATCTCCGGCTCGGGGAAGTACCAGCTCAACATCACCGGCCGGGGCAAGGTCGCCCTGATGACCTCGGGGTCCCCCCTGTTCATGCAGGTGACGCCCGACAAGTACGTCAACTGCGACGCCGACGCGATCGTCGCCTGGTCCACCGGCCTGCGCGTGCAGATGCAGGCCCAGACGCACTCCTCCGGAGTGTGGCGGCGCCGGGGCAGCACCGGTGAGGGCTGGGAGCTGAGCTTCATGGGCAGCGGCTTCGCGCTCGTCCAGCCCAGCGAACTGCTGCCGCCGCAGAACGCCCAGGTCGGACAGGGCCTCGCCGCGCAGTACGGCATGGGGCAGCACGGGGCCCGCGGTCAGAACCAGGGCAACGTCTGGAGCTGAGCGCGCGCACGTGCCACAGTCCGGTAAGGGGTGATCGCAAGGGCGGTCACCCCTTACCGGTCACAGGCGCGCGCGGGTCGCCTCCAGCAGGTGCACGACCGAGTCGTCGGCCACGTCCGCGACCTCGGTGTACGGGAACCAGCGCAGGTCGAGGGACTCGTCGCTGATCGCTTCCACGGCCCCCTGGGGAGCCAGCGCCGCGTACTGGACGTCGAGGTGCCAGGCGCAGGGCGTGTGGTGGCGGTCCAGCCGCACGGGGCCGCCCGACAGGAGGGTCAGTCCGGCGATGCCCGACTCCTCCGTGCCCTCGCGCAGGGCCGCCCGGGCCAGCGTCTCGTCGACCGGCTCGCAGTGGCCGCCCATCTGCAGCCACATGCGCATCTTCTTGTGCAGGGTGAGCAGGACCCGCTCGCGGGACGGGTCGATCACCATGGCGCTCGCCGTGATGTGCCCGTCGGCGCAGGCCTTCCACAGACCGTCGGGGTGCGCCGCCAGATGGTCCAGGTAGACCTGACGCAGCTCGTCCTGGCCCTCGTACGCCTTCAGGACGAGGACCGCGTCGTCGTGGAGGCTCACTCTCCGTCGTCGCCCTTGGGCTCGTCGTCGGCCCGGCTCTCGCCCTGGTCCTTCTTCTTCAGATCGGGCTTGCCGGCCGCCTCACCGAGCATCTTGTCCAGCTCGGAGAAGTCGAGCTGCTCTCGGTGCACGAAACCGTCCGGGTCGTCCAGGTCGGTCGCGGTCGGCAGCATGTCCGGGTGAGCCCACAGGGCGTCCCGGCCGTCGACCCCGTGCGCGTCCGTCAGGGACGCCCACAGGCGGGAGGCGTCGCGCAGCCGCCGCGGGCGCAGCTCCAGGCCGATCAGCGTGGCGAACGTCTGCTCCGCGGGACCGCCCGAGGCGCGACGGCGGCGCAGCGTCTCGCGCAGCGCGTCGGCGGAGGACAGGCGCGGCTTGGCGGCGGTGTGCACCACCGCGTCCACCCAGCCCTCGACGAGCGCCAGAGCCGTCTCCAGACGGGCCAGGGCCGCCTTCTGCTCCGGCGTGTCCTCCGGCTGGAACATGCCCTGCTGGAGAGCCTCCTGCAACTGCTCGGGGTTCTGCGGGTCGAACTGGCCGACCACGTCCTCCAGCTTGGCCGTGTCGACCTTGATCCCACGGGCATAGCCGTCGACGGCACCGAACAGGTGCGAGCGCAGCCACGGCACGTGCGCGAAGAGGCGCTGGTGGGCGGCCTCACGCAGGGCAAGGTACAGCCGCACCTCCTCCTGCGGCACGCCGAGGTCCTTGCCGAACGACTCGATGTTCGCCGGCAGCAGCGCGGCCTTGCCCGCCGGGCCGAGCGGCAGACCGACGTCGGTCGAACCGACGACCTCACCGGCGAGCACGCCGACGGCCTGCCCGATCTGCGTGCCGAACATGGCGCCACCCATGGACCGCATCATGCCGATCAGCGGGCCGGCCATGGCCTGCATCTCCTCGGGCAGCACGTCGCCCATGGCATTGCCGACGCGCTCGGCGACCGGGTCGACCAGCTCACGCCAGGCGGGCAGGGTCGCCTCGACCCACTCCGCGCGGCTCCAGGCCACCGCGGTGCCCGCACCCGACGGCAGGGCGGTCGCGTCGTCCAGCCACAGGTCGGCCAGGCGCACGGCCTCCTGGACGGCATTGCGCTCGGCGGGACCGACGCTGGCGTCCTTCCGGCCGTCCGGGGTGCCCTGGGAGACCGTCTGGCGGGCGATCTGCTTGGCCATGTCCCAGTTCACCGGGCCGCCCTCGTAGGAGAGCATCTGGCCCAGCTGCTGGAACGCGGCGCCCAGGTCGTTGGGGTTCATGGAACCGAACATGGCGGCGAACGGGTTGTCCGCACCGGGGCCGCCCAGGCCACCGGCTCCGGGTGTCCCGAATCCGAACGGGTTGGCCGGTCCCTGACCACCGCCGCTCTGCTGGTCCTTCTTCTTGCCCTCGTCGCCGTCGTCCGGCTCCTCCGGCGGAAGGCCGAATCCGAATGGGGTGTCACTCACGGGGTTCCTCGGCTGGTAGGGCCGCCGGTTCTTTCCGGCGGCACGGCTGCCCGACTTCACCACCCAGCGTAGACACCCGAAGCCGTTCGGGCCTCGGTGCTTCGCCGACTGTCGGCCTGCGGCAGGATGGATGCCACCTGGTACGTACGCGTCGCTCGCGCCCGTACTGAAGACAACCGCTGGAGACGCCCGGTGAGTTCCCCAGATCCGCAGGTTCGCGCAGCGCGAAACCAGTCAACCAGTTCCGCCCGCCCCGGCGCGCGCGGACCCGTCGTAGCGGTAACCGGTGCCGCGTCCGGGGTCGGGGCGCTGCTCACCGCGCGGCTCGCCGCGTCCGACGAGGTCAGACAGGTCGTGGCCATCGACGAACGGCGCGGCGGGTGTGAGGCGGCGCAGTGGCAGATTCTGGACGTCCGGGACCCGGCCATCGCCGAGAAACTGCGTGGTGCGGACGTTGTGGTGCACCTGGCGCTCGACCTCGACCTGGAGACCGACGCGGCCGCCCGGACGGCTTACAACGTCCGGGGGACCCAGACCGTGCTGACCGCCGCCGCGGCGGCCGGCGTGCACCGCGTCGTGCTGTGCACCTCCGCGATGGTCTATGGCGCCCTACCGGACAACGAGCTGCCGCTGTCCGAGGACGCCGAGCTGCGGGCCACGGCCGAGGCCACGGGCGTCGGCGATCTGCTCGAGATCGAGCGGCTCGCCCGGCGCGCGCCCCGGGCGCATCCCGGCCTCAACGTGACCGTCGTGCGGCCCGGCGTGCTGGTCGGGGGCATGGACACCGCGCTGACCAGGTACTTCGAGTCGCCTCGGTTGCTCGTTGTGGCCGGATCGCGGCCGGCCTGGCAGTTCTGCCACGTCGACGACCTGTGCAGCGCCCTGGAGTACGCCGTCCTGGAGAAGGCCGACGGCGAGCTGGCCGTCGGGTGCGACGGCTGGCTGGAGCAGGAGGAGGTCGAGGAGCTCAGCGGCATCCGGCGGATGGAGCTGCCCTCCGCGGTCGCGCTCGGCGCGGCGGCCCGGCTGCACCGGATCGGGCTGACGCCCTCCCCGGCCGGGGACCTGGCGTACACGATGTACCCCTGGGTCGTGAGCGGCAGCCGGCTGCACGATGCGGGCTGGCGTCCGAAGTACACCAACGAGGAGGTGCTCGCGGAGCTGCTCGAGGAGGTCGCGGGGCGGCACACGGTCGCCGGGCGGCGCCTGGGGCGCAAGGACGCGACGGCGGCGGGAGCCGCGGGCGCGACGGTGGCACTGCTGGGCGCGGCCGCGGTGGTGCGCCGGGCGCGCAAGGCCCGGCGTCGCATCTGAGGCGGCCCCCGGCGCGATTCCGGCCCGCTCCGGCCACAGACGCTGTAGGAGGCTCCAACGCCGTACGCGCGCGTGCCGGGCGATCACGCTATTCCGCACGGTTCGTGGCGTGGGGCACGATGGACGTATGGCAACCATGAACGACCACCCCGGTGAGCTGGCCGCAGCGGACCCCGTCAGGCTGATCGGCATCCGGGAGACGGCCCTCTCCGTGGACGAGGTCTTCCGTGCCGTCGGGGACGACGCGGCCGGCGGCACCGCGCTGTTCGTGGGCACGGTCCGCAACCACGACGGGGGCACCGACGTGGACCAGCTCGGGTACTCGTGCCACCCGAGCGCCGAGGCCGAGATGCGGCGGATCGCCGAGAAGGTCGTCGCGGAGTACCCCGTACGGGCGCTCGCGGCGCTGCACCGTGTGGGGGATCTGGAGGTCGGGGATCTCGCCGTGGTCGTCGCCGTGTCCTGTCCGCACCGGGGTGAGGCCTTCGAGGCCTGCCGCAAGCTCATCGACGACCTGAAGCACGAGGTGCCCATCTGGAAGCACCAGACGTTCTCCGACGGCACCGAAGAATGGGTAGGCGCCTGCTGAGGGTGCAGCTCAGGCCCTCATGGCTCCGGTTGCGTAACCCGCCCCCCGGCGTGAGCGTTGTCACTGCGGATGGTTAATCTGCTGATCAGTCAGTCGCGGACGCGCATGGGGTTGGGAGGTCGGGCATGGGAGCGCTTGCCTGGTTGCTGATTCCGCTGGTGGCCGCGGTCGGTGCGGGCTTGTGGGGCAGTTGGGCCAACCGGACCCGCAAGGCACGCAGCGACGGCCCCGAACTGGACGGATACGCCCGGTTCCGCGAGGCCATGGAGAAGCCCCGCACCGGCGCCTGACGGGTCGCCGCCCTGACGGTGCTCTGACAGCCGCGTCCCGTACTGTCGTGCCATGCCACGCCGCACCGCGACGATGCTCGCCTCCACCCTGATGCTGATCGCGCTCCTGTGCGCGGGTGTTTTCATCCCCGTGCCGTACTCGGAGATGTCCCCCGGGCCGACGGTGAACACCCTCGGGGACCACGACGGCGAGCCGGTGCTGCAGATCTCCGGTCACAAAACCTATGACGCGAGCGGTCATCTGAACATGACCACCGTCCGGGTCACCAGCGCCGAGTACAAGATGAACCTCGTGGAGGCCGTCTACGGCTGGCTGGCGCACGACAACAGTGTGGTGCCGCACGAGACGCTCTACCCGGACGGCAAGACCGAGGAAGAGGCCACCCAGGAGAACGCGGAGGAGTTCAGCCAGTCCCAGGAGAGCGCGAAGGTCGCCGCCCTGAAGGCGCTCGACATCCCGGTGAAGTCCTGGGTGATCGTCTCCGCCGTCGTCAAGGACTCCCCGTCGCAGGGCAGGCTGCACGCCGGTGACGTGATCAAGGCCGTGGACGGCACCGCCGTCAAGAAGCCCGCGGACGTCGCCGAGCTGGTGACCAAGCACGAGCCCGGACAGAACACCGTCTTCACGGTCGTGCCCGCCAAGGAGCAGGCCGCCGCGGAGAAGGAGGGCCGGACGCCCACCAAGACGCAGAAGGTCACGATCACCACCGAGGCCTCAGACGACGCCGGCGAGAAGCGCGCCATCGTCGGGATCTCCGCCGGGACCGATCACACCTTCCCGTTCTCCGTCGACATCAAGCTGGCCGACGTCGGCGGTCCGAGCGCCGGCCTGATGTTCGCCCTCGGCATCTACGACAAGCTCACCCCGGGTGACCTCACCGGCGGCAAGTTCGTCGCGGGCACCGGGACGATCGACGACAACGGCAAGGTCGGTCCGATCGGCGGCATCGGCATGAAGACCATCGGCGCGCACGACAAGGGAGCCCGGTACTTCCTGACGCCCGCCGACAACTGCGCGACAGCGGCCGAGGACACCCCCGACGGGCTCACCCTCGTGAAGGTGGACACCATCGACGACGCCCTCGGCGCGCTGGCGGACATCCGCTCCGGGAAGACCGCCGACCTGCCGAAGTGCACGACCGGCTGACGCGAGGAGCGGGCGTGCGGAACCCGGCCGGCTACTCCTCGAAGGTCGCCGTCAGCGCCTGGGCCAGACCCGGCACCAGATCGGAGCCCGTGAGGACGTCCGTGGCCGCGTCCTTGTCCCGCAGCCGCAGGGCCGAGTCGCGGGCGCCGTCGCGCAGGACCGCGACCGTCATGCGGACCTCCTGACGGTCCGGGTGCTCCGCCACCCACTGGGCCAGCTTCGCCTCGTTCAGGCCCTGCGGTACCTGGGCCTCGGCGGAGGGCGGCAGCATCAGGCGCTCCACGGCGAGCGCGCAGCCGACCACCGCGTCGGGCCAGGCGATGGTGCCCAGGAACTCGTCGAGCGCCTGGTCCGTTGGAACTTCGTCCTGCTCGATCGGGGTCAGGCCGGAGGTCTCCGGCTCGTCCTGCAGACCGAGCCGGTCCGCGAGCGAGGGCTGATCGGCCCTCAACCGTGCGGTGTCGACAAGTGCAAAGAGGCGTGCGGGCTGGTCCCAGCCGAGGCCGGAGACGTACTCGTCGATCTCGAGTACGGCCCGGGTGAGGGGGCTCGCTGCCATGGGGGTGTTGGACATGGTCACAATCCTGCCTCGTTGATGGCCCGAATCGGGAACCGAGTAAACGATGAGTAAGTTGCATAAGTGTGGGCCCACGATCACGGGGGCGCACGGGGGGCCCGCGAACCCGAGGGCCTGACGGATCAACAGCGAACTTCGAGGTGCGCACCTTGGCTTTCCAGATGCCGGACCGCGGCGGAGGCCCCCCGTCGGGGCCGCGGATCAGAGTGGGCCGCCCGTCCCGGCGTGTCCGAACCCTGCTGCTGACACTTGGTGTCCTGGCCGTGCTGGCCATGGCGTTCACCATGTTCGCGGGATTCTGGACGGACTGGCTCTGGTATCGGTCGGTCCACTACTCGTCGGTGTTCACGACGACCCTGTGGACCAAGATCGGACTCTTCTTCGTCTTCGGCCTGCTGATGGCGCTCGCCGTGGGGTTCAACATCTGGTTGGCCCACCGCCTGCGGCCGCCGCTGAGCGCCATGTCGATGGAGCAGCAGAACCTCGACCGGTACCGGATGGGCATCGCCCCGTACAAGAAGTGGCTGCTGCTCGGCATCACCGCCCTCGTCGGCCTGATCGCCGGCGCCTCGGCGTCCGGTCAGTGGCGGACCTGGCTGATGTGGGTCAACGGCGTGTCCTTCGGGCAGAAGGACCCCCAGTTCAAGCTGGACGTCTCCTTCTACGCCTTCGACCTGCCCTGGTACCGGTTCCTGCTCGGCTTCGGCTTTGCCGCCGTGATCATTTCCGTGATCGCCGCCGCGCTCACCCACTACCTGTACGGCGGGCTCCGCGTCACCAGCCCGGGTGCGCGCGCCACGGCCGCCGCCACAGGTCACCTGTCGGTGCTCATCGGGGTCTTCGTCGCCCTCAAGGCGGTCGCCTACTGGCTCGACCGGTACGGTCTTGCGGTGAAGTCCAGCGACTTCAAGGCGACCGACAACTGGACGGGCCTCAGGTACGTCGACGCCAACGCCTATCTGCCGGCCAAGACGATCCTGTTCTGCATCGCCGTCATCTGCGCGCTGCTGTTCTTCGCCACGCTGTGGCGGCGCACCTGGCAGCTGCCCGTGATCGGCTTCGGCCTGATGGTGCTCTCCGCGATCCTCATCGGCGGTCTGTACCCGGCGCTCGTCCAGAAGTTCCAGGTCCAGCCGAACGAGCAGGCCAAGGAAGCGCCGTACGTCGAGAAGAACCTCGCGGCCACGCGCGACGCGTACGGCATCGAAGGCACCCAGGTCACCGAGTACCCGGGCAAGAGCGAGACCAAGGACAAGACCAAGCTCCGCGACGACGTGGACGCCGCCGCGTCCGTCCGGATCATGGACCCGAACATCATCTCGCCGACGTTCCAGCAGCTTCAGCAGATGCGTAACTACTACGCGTTCCCGACCAACCTGGACGTCGACCGCTACGCCAAGGACGGCAAGGACCAGGACACGGTCATCGGTCTGCGCGAGCTGAACCTCGCCGGGATCCCCAAGAAGAACTGGATCAACAACCACTTCCGCTACACCCACGGCTACGGCGTGGTCGCGGCCAAGGGCACCCAGGTCGACACCGAGGGCCGCCCGGTCTTCACCGAGTCCAACCTGCCGTCCGAGGGCAACCTCGGCACGTACGAGCAGCGGGTCTACTACGGCGAGAAGACGACCACCTACTCGATCGTCGGCGGTCCCCAGAAGGAGATCGACTACTCCGACGACACCGGGGAGAAGACGTTCAGCTACAAGGGCGACGGCGGGGTCGACCTGTCCAACCCGATCAACCGGGCGGCGTACGCGGCAGCTTTCAGCGAGCCGCAGATCCTCTACTCCGGAGCGATCGGCGAGGGCTCGCGGATCCTGTACAACCGCACGCCCAAGGAGCGCGTCGAGGCGGTCGCCCCCTGGCTGACCATCGACGGCGACGCCTATCCGGCGGTGGTGGACGGCCGTATCCAGTGGATCGTCGACGCGTACACGACGACGAACGGTTATCCGTACGCCTCCCGTACGACGCTCGGCGACACCACCGCCGACTCGCTGACCGCCAACAACAACTCGCGCGCGGTGGTGGCCCAGCAGAACCAGGTCAACTACATCCGCAACTCCGTGAAGGCGACCGTCGACGCGTACAGCGGTGACGTGAAGCTCTACCAGTGGGACACCGAGGATCCGATCCTCAAGACCTGGATGAAGGCGTTCCCGGACACGGTGCAGGACAAGAGCGAGATCTCCAAGGAGCTGATGGCGCATCTGCGTTATCCGCAGGATCTGTTCAAGGTCCAGCGCGAGCTGCTCACGCGCTACCACGTGAAGGACGCCAACACGTTCCTCAGCGGCAGCGAGGTGTGGCAGGTGCCGGACGACCCGACCAACAAGTCGGGAGACGCGGTACCGCCGTACTACCTGAGTATGAAGATGCCCGATCAGAAGGCACAGGCGTTCTCGCTGACGACGACGTTCACGCCCAACGGGCGGGACAACCTCAGTGCGTTCATGGCGGTCGACGCCGAGGCGGGCACGAGTGACTACGGCAAGATCAGAATCCTGAAACTGCCGACCAGTACCACCGTCGACGGACCCAAACAGGTGCAGAGCCAGTTCAACTCCGAACAGGACATCGCCGAGTCCATCAGACTGCTGAGAGGCGGCGACTCCGAAGTCGAGTACGGCAACCTGCTGACGGTGCCACTCGACGGAGGACTGTTGTACGTCGAGCCGGTCTATGTCCGCGGTGGCGACCTCAAGTACCCCTTGTTGCGCAAGATCCTGGTGAGTTACGGGGGCAACACCGCCTTCGAGAACACGCTCGACGCGGCCCTCAACAAGGTCTTCGGAGCCCAGGCCGCCGAGAACGAGCAGCCACCGGACGAGGGCGACGACACGACCGAGCCGCCACCGACGTCCTCGAACCCGACGGTCCGGGAAGCGCTGGGCGATGCGCAGAAGGCCTTCGACGCCGGGCAGAAGGCCCTGGAACAGAAGGACCTGGCCGCGTACGCCGAGGCGCAGAAGGACCTAGAGGAGGCGCTCCAGCGGGCCGAGGACGCACAGGCCAAGGCCGACGCGAGCGCCGGCGGCAAGAACGGCGACGACAAGACCGACAAGGCCGATCAGACCGACAAGAACAGCGGGGGCAAGGCCGGGGACGACAAGGCCAGTCCGGACGCGACATCGACCGGTGATGCCGGCGGAGGCTCGGACAGCGGCTGACCGCGCCGCTGCGAGCCGGGCGTTCGAGCTGGTCAAAGCCCATCCCGCGCCGTGCTAGGGTTGTGAACACAACGGCGCGGGGTGGAGCAGCTCGGTAGCTCGCTGGGCTCATAACCCAGAGGTCGCAGGTTCAAATCCTGTCCCCGCTACTGAAGTCGTGAGCTACGTGCGATCGACCACGAAGGCCCGGATTCCCAAAGGGATCCGGGCCTTCGTGATGTGCGAACGCATGTGCCGGTGGAAGCGACGGCCGTGCCGCCAAGGGGAGTTGGACAGATCCGTGTTTGACTTGTCTCCCTGTGGGCATGTCGACAAAACGCTGAAGTGACCTCACTGGCTGCGGTATACCGGATGTACCAAGGCTGCAGGTGGTGCGACGATGGACGTTATGGGGGACATGGCAAATCTGTTCGGGACGGGGCGTTTTGCGCAGCCGTCCGGTCAGGAGGAGGCCACGGACGAGGCTCAGGAAGCCGCCGACGAGGCCGCTGAGGAAGTGCGCCTGCGACTCGCCGTCGATGCCGGTGACGTCGAGGCGATGAGCGTCCTCGGCGCGATGCTGCTGCGCCGCGGCGACTTCGACGGAGCCGAGTCCCATCTACGTGCCGCCACCGCGGCCGGTGACCGGGCCGCCGCCAACAACCTGGGCGTCCTGCTGCACCAGCGCGGGTACGCCGACGAGGCCGCGGGGTGGTGGCGGATCGCGGCCGTGGCCGGGTCCGCGGCCGCCGCCCACGCGCTGGGACGGCACTTCCGCGAGCGCGGGGACGAGCCCGCCGCCGAGTACTGGCTGTGCCAGTCCGCTGAGCAGGGCCATGTACTGGGCGCCTACGCCCTCGCCGACCTGCTGGAGCACCGCGGCGACGACACCGGGGCCGAGCGGTGGATGCGGGCCGCGGCCGAGCGCGGGCACCGGGAGGCCGCGTACCGGCTGGCGCGGACACTGGACCGGCGTGCCGGGCAGGACCGCGACGGCGACGACAAGGCGGCCGCCCTCGCGGCCGACGAGGCCGAGCAGTGGTACCGGCAGGCTGCCGCGCGCGGCCACCGGCGGGGCGCACTGCACCTCGGGACGAGGCTGGAGAAGCGCGGCGAACTCAAGGAGGCCGGTCGCTGGTACCTCACGTCCGCCAAGGACGGCGAGGCCCGCGCCGCCTGCGCGCTCGGCTTCCTGCTGCGGGACGCCGGAGACACCGAGAGCGCCGCCGTGTGGTGGCTGCGCGCCGCCCAGGACGGCGACGGCAACGCCGCCAACGCCCTGGGCGCGCTGCACGCCGAGCGCGGCGAGACCCAGACCGCCGAACGCTGGTACCGGGCCGCGATGGACGCCGGCGACGACAACGGGGCGTACAACCTCGGGCTGCTCTGTGCCGAGCAGGGGCGCACCACGCAGGCGGAGCAGTGGTACCGGCGGGCCGCTTACGCCGGACACCGGGAGGCCTCCAACGCGCTGGCCATCCTGCTGCTGCGCGCCGGGGACGAGACCGGCGCCGAGCCGTGGTTCTCCAAGGCCGCCGAGGCGGGCAGCGTCGACGCCGCCTTCAACCTCGGGATCCTGCACGCGGGCCGGAGCGAGGAGCGGGCGGCGCTGCGCTGGTACGAGCGGGCCGCCGCGGCCGGTCACACCGAGGCGGCGCTCCAGGTCGGCATGGCTCGCCTGCGCGCCGGGGACGAGCGCGGGGCCGAGCGGTTCCTGCGGTGCGCGGCGGGAGGTGGCAGCGCGGAGGCCGCGTACCGCCTGGCCACGGTGCTCGACGCGCGCCGGCCGCCCGAGCCCGCGCATGAGCTGGGCGAGCCGACGCAGGAGAAGTCCGAGTGCGAGGAGTGGTACGAGCGGGCGGCCTCCCAGGGTCACCGGCGGGCCCAGGTGCGGGTCGGGATGCTCGCCGCGGCGCGGGGCGACGTGGTGGAGGCCGCGCGCTGGTACCGCGAGGCGGCCGAGGCCGGGTCCCGCAACGGCGCGTTCAACCTGGGGCTGCTGCTGGCCCGCGAGGGGAGTGAGCCGGAGGCGGTTGTGTGGTGGCGCCGGGCGGCCGACGCCGGGCACGGGCGGGCTGCGCTGCGGCTGGCGCTGGTGTGTGCGCGGCGGGGTGAGCTGGCGGAGGGGCAGCGGTGGGCGGACCTGGCGGTGTCGCTGGGGCCGCGGGAGGTGGGGGAGCGGGCGGCTCGGTTGCGGGACGCGTTGCGGCAGGAGTTGTCGGCGTGACGCGTGACGCGTGACGCTGCGCTGAGCTTGGGCGCGTTTCAAGGTGCCCGGGGTTGCGGGCGGCCGGGGGTGGGGTGCGCTGCCCGGCGCTGACGGGGTGCCGCTGCGCCCACCCGTGCCGCCCCAGCGGCACGACTGCCCGCAGCTCCGTGGGTGGGGAGGCGGCCGAGCGGCACGACTGCCCGGCCAGCTTCGTGGGGACGCGTCCCAGTGGTGTGGCTGCTCGCGGCTCAGGGGAGGCGGTGGGAGCGATTTGCTTCTTGTCTTTCAGTTGACGTAGTGTTCCATTCATCGACGCGGGGTGGAGCAGCTCGGTAGCTCGCTGGGCTCATAACCCAGAGGTCGCAGGTTCAAATCCTGTCCCCGCTACTGAAGATCGAGGGCCGGAATCCTAAAGGGTTCCGGCCCTCGGTGTTTTGTCGCGATGCCCGGGGAGTGGCGAGGCCTACGCCGCCGCGCAGTTCGGGCAGGTGCCGCGGTACGTCACCTCGACGTCCGACACGGTGAAGCCGAAGCGCTCCGAGTCGGGAAGGTCGGCCAGCGGGTTGCCGGTCGGGTGGACGTCGCGGATCGCCCCGCACCGGGCGCAGACCAGGTGGTGGTGCGGCTGGTGCGCGTTGGGGTCGTAGCGCTTGGCGCGCTTGTCCGTGGCGACTTCCAGCACCTCGCCGAGCGAGACCAGCTCGCCCAGCGTGTTGTAGACCGTCGCCCGGGAAATCTCGGGGAGCTTGTCCACGGCCCGGGAGTGCACCTCGTCGGCCGTCAGGTGGACGTGTTCGCCGTCGAGGACCTCGGCCACGACGCGCCGCTGCGCGGTCATGCGCCATCCGCGACCACGCAGCCGTTCCAGAAGGTCACTCATACAGACCAGCCTAACAGCTAGGGGGGCCAGGTCCGAATGGATGTGACTTTGGAACTGCACTAAACTTAGACAAGGTCCATTGTAGGGTTCGGGGGTCGCCGCGTCAGGCGGTCACCACCGGGGCGTTGTGGGGTGAGCGCGCCGGCGCCCAGCAGCGGATGATGTCGCGCACCGAGACGATGCCCGCGGGCTCGCCGTGTTCGAGCACGATGAGGTGGCGGAAGCCGCCGTGCACCATGGCCCCGGCCGCCTCCTCCACGGTCCAGGACGGCGCGGCGAAGACGACGTCGGTGGTGGTGTGGGCGTGGGCGCGCTCGGTGTCCGGGTCCTGGCCCCGGCCCACGGAGACGAGGACGTCGCGTTCGGTGAGGATGCCGATGCCGCCGGCGTCGGGGTCGTACACCACGGCCGCGCCGACGCGGCGCGCGGACATCAGGGCGGCGGCCTGGCGGAGCGTGTGGGCGGGACCGATGGTGAGGACGACCGTGCTCATGACTTCGCGGACGAGCATGGGTGGAGCCACCTCCTGCCGGTGATCCATGAGTTAGTTCATGGATTCACAAGTTCACAAGTGAAGGAACTTTCAGAGTGGCAGGTAAAGCACCGGTCAACAAGGGGGCGCGGAGGGCGAGTCGGCGGGCGCTCAGTAGCGCTGGTTGAGATACCCGAGCAGCTCGTCGTGGAGGCGGCCGTTCGACGCCGCCGCGTTGCCGCTGTGCGGTCCTGGGCGGCCGTCGAGGCCGGTGAAGGTGCCGCCCGCCTCCGTGACGATGATCGCGTTCGCGGCCATGTCCCAGAGGGAGAGCTCGGGTTCGGCGCAGATGTCGACCGATCCCTCGGCGACCATCATGTACGGCCAGAAGTCGCCGTAAGCGCGCGTGCGCCACACCTCGCGGGTCAGGTCGAGGAAGCCGTCCAGCCGGCCCTGCTCCTCCCAGCCGCCGAGCGACGAGTACGCGAAGGAGGCGTCGGAGAGCGTGGAGACCTGGGAGACGTGGAGCCGGTGGGCGGAGGTCAGGCTGCGGCCGGTGAACGCGCCGTGGTCCTGCACCGCCCACCAGCGGCGGCCGAGCGCCGGGGCGGAGACGAGGCCGACGACGGGCTGGTACCCGCCCTCGGCGGCTTCCGTGAGAGAGATGAGGGTGGCCCAGACGGGGACGCCGCGCACGTAGTTCTTGGTGCCGTCGATCGGGTCGATGACCCAGCGGCGGGGGCTGTTGCCCGCCACACCGAACTCCTCTCCCTGGACCGAGTCGCGGGGTCGGGCGCGGGCGAGGTGGCCTCGGATGAGTTCCTCGGCGGCCTTGTCGGCCTCGCTCACCGGGGTCATGTCCGGCTTCGTCTCGACCTTCAGGTCGAGGGCCTTGAAGCGGTCCATCGTCGCGGCGTCGGCGGCGTCCGCGAGGACGTGGGCGAGGCGGAGGTCGTCGAGGTAGTCGGGCATGCCGCCACGCTATCTGCCGCGGGCGGGGCGGGGCTACCAGGGGTTTGGCGGGCGTGGCGGGGCGCGGGAAGGGGCGCGAGGACCCTTGACAGTGTCCCCGTGCCCGTCAAATCTGTGCAGCAAGTCGCTCGGCCCGAGGGAGGCGAGGGTGCCTGCAGCCCGGGAGTCCCTGCTCGATGCCGCATTTACGGCGTTGGCGCGCCGGCCGTGGTCCGCCGTGCGGATGGTGGACGTCGCCGCGGCGGCCGGGGTGTCCCGGCAGACGCTGTACAACGAGTTCGGCAGCAAGGAGGGCCTCGCCCGGGCGCTCGTCCGGCGGGAGGCCGACGGCTATCTCGCCGGCGTGGAGCGCGCCCTCTCCGGGCCCAGCGACCCGCGCGAACGACTCACCGCCACCGCCGAGTGGATGATGTCCGCCGCCCACGACAACGCGCTGGTCCGGGCCATGCTCACCGGCTGCTGGAGTGAGCGGCTGCCCTCGCCTGCCCTCACCGCGGTGCCGTCCGCCTCCGCGGTACCGGCCCAGCGCCGCGCCGACGGTCCGCTGCCCTCGCCCGGCGACTTCGTGAGCCTCGTCCGCGACCGCGCCGTGGCCGTCCTGAACGGCGCCGGCCCGCTCCCGCGGCCGGACGCCGCCGAGCTGGCCCGCTCCTGCGAACTGGCCGTACGGCTCGCCCTGTCCTGCGTCGCGGCGCCGCCCGCCGTCGAGGGCGGGGTGGCGGAACTCGTACGCACCGCCCTGCCCCGCCAGTTGACGGCGTAGCGGTCGGCGCGGCGGCGGATCAGTGCGCCGAGCCCGACAACTGCAGCCCGATCACGCCGATGATGACGAAGCTGATCGAGACGATCTTCAGGGTCGAGACCAGGTCACCGAGGAAGATCATGCCGTAGATGGCGGTCCCTGCCGCGCCGATGCCGGTCCACACCGCGTACGCGGGGCCGACGTCGAGCTTCTTCAGGGACATGGTCAGCAGACCGAAACTGCCCAACGCGAAGGCGCAGAAGGCGACGGTGGGCCAGAGCCGGGTGAAGCCGTGCGACAGCTTCAGACAGACGGCGAAGCCGGTTTCGAGCACCCCGGCCACTATGACCAGCAGCCACGCCATGTCTTGTCCTCCCGTAGTCCCGTACCGTGACCGCTGCGTCGATGTCGATCAGTGGCGTCGTCCGGCGTCGTCCGGCTCTTTGCTCAGGCTTGGTTCCGGCTTGGTGCGATTATGCACTTACCGGTGCCACGCCACGGCAAACAACGCGGAGGTCAGTCGCCTTCCTTCCGTTCCCGTGTCGACAGCAGCCGGCGCAGCGAGTACAGCCGGGCCGGGTCGGCGTGCCCCTCGGCCACCCACGCGTCCAGCGCGCAGTCGGGCTCGTCGTGGCTGCACGCGCGCGGGCAGCCCTCCGTGCCGGGCACCAGGTCGGGGAAGGCGTTGATCACCCGGGACGGGTCGATGTGCGCCAGCCCGAACGACCGTACGCCCGGAGTGTCGACGACCCAGCCGCCCCCCTCCGAGGACAGCGGCAGGGCGAGCGCCGAGGTCGTCGTGTGGCGGCCGCGTCCCGTCACCGCGTTGACGTGGCCCGTCACCCGGCGCCGGTCCTCGGGCACCAGGGTGTTGACGAGCGTCGTCTTGCCGACACCGGAGTGGCCGACGAAGGCCGTGATCTTCCCGTCCAGATGCTCGCGTACGAGGTCCGCGGCGGCGCCGTTCTCCAGTTCCTCGCGGCTGGTGACGACATACGGGATGTCCAACGCGCCGTACAGCTCGAGGAATTCGTCGGGCGACGCGAGGTCGGACTTGGTCATGACGAGCAGCGGGGTGAGGCCGCCGTCGAACGCCGCGACCAGGCACCGGTCGATGAGGCGGGGGCGCGGCTCGGGGTCGGCGAGGGCCGTGACGATGGCGAGCTGGTCGGCGTTGGCGACGACCACCCGCTCGTAGGGGTCGTCGTCGTCCGCCGTGCGGCGCAGCACCGAGGTGCGCTCCTCGATGCGGACGATGCGCGCGAGCGTGTCCTTCTTGCCGGTCAGGTCGCCCACCAGCGCCACCCGGTCGCCGACGATCGCCGCCTTGCGGCCCAGCTCGCGCGCCTTCATCGCCATGACGATCCGGTCGTCGACGAGACAGGTCAGTCGCCCGCGGTCCACGGTGAGGACCAGACCCTCCGCGGCGTCCTCGTGCTTGGGCCGGGTGTGCGTGCGCGGCCGGTTGCCCTTGCGGTTGGGGCGGGAGCGGATGTCGTCCTCGTCGGTGTGCTTGCCGTAGCGGCGCATGGCGATCTGTCCCTACGCCCCGAGCATCCCGGTCCACAGGTCGGGGAAGTCGGGCAGGGTCTTGGCGGTGGTCGCCACGTTCTCGATCTGCACCCCCTCCACCGCGAGGCCGATGACGGCACCGGCGGTGGCCATGCGGTGGTCCTCGTAGGTGTGGAAGATCCCGCCGTGCAGGCGGCGCGGGCGGATGTGCAGGCCGTCCGCGGTCTCGGTGACGTCACCGCCGAGTTCGTTGATCTCCTTGGTGAGCGCGGCCAGCCGGTCCGTCTCGTGCAGCCGCAGGTGGGCGACGCCGCGCAGGGTCGAGGGGGAGTCCGCGAGGGCGGCGACGGCCGCGATGCCCGGGGTCAGCTCGCCGACCTCGCCCAGCTCCACGTCGATGCCGTGGACCGCACCCGATCCGGTGAAGACGAGCCCATAGTCGGTCAGTTCGCAGGAACCGCCCATTTCGGTGAAGATCTCGCGCAGCAGGTCACCGGGCTGGGTGGTGCGGGCCGGCCAGTCGGGGATCACGACCTTGCCGCCGGTCACCAGAGCCGCCGCCAGGAACGGCTGGGCGTTGGACAGGTCCGGCTCGATCGTCAGGTCCCGGCCGAGCAGCGCGCCCGGCGTGACCCGCCAGACGTTCGGCTCGCCGCCGGACTCCGGGGTGTCGACCTGCGCGCCGACCGAGCGCAGCATGTCGACGGTCATGCGGATGTGCGGCATGGAGGGCAGCGCGGAGCCGGTGTGCCGGACCTCGACGCCCTGGTTGAAGCGCGGCCCCGAGAGCAGCAGGGCGCTGACGAACTGGGAGGACGACGACGCGTCGATCTCCACCGGGCCGCCCTCCAGCGCGCCTCCGCCGTGCACGGTCAGCGGCAGCGCGCCGCGCCCGTCGTCGTCGATGCGGGCTCCCAGCGCGCGCAGCGCGTCGATCACGCCGTGCAGCGGACGCTCGTACGACCGCGGGTCGCCGTCGAAGCGGACGGCGCCGTCGGCGAGCGTGGCGACCGGCGGCAGGAAGCGCATGACCGTGCCCGCGTTGCCGACGTCGACCGTGGCGGGACCGCGCAGGCCCGCCGGGATGACCCGCCAGAACTCGCCGGTGCCCTCCGGACCGACGCCCTCCTCGATCTCGACGCCCATCGCGCGCAGCGCCTCGGCCATCAGCAGCGTGTCGCGGGAGCGCAGCGGGCGGCGCAGCCAGCCGGGCTCGGAGGCGAGGGCGGCCAGCACCAGGGCACGGTTGGTGACCGACTTGGACCCGGGCACGTGGACGGTCGCGTCGACGGCTCCGCTCGCGTGCGGGGCGGGCCAGAGGGCGGTGTGCGCGGGGTTCACGGTCATGGGCCCCACTTTAATGGCTGAGGACGACCGGAGATCTTGATCAAAAGCGGCGAAACCTGACCGAAAACGCAACAGTGCAATTGCCGTGCATATATGCGGCACCACGGGGGAGACGGGGCGCCCCGTTCACAGCTCCAGCAGCCAGCGGCCCCCGCCGATCAGCGAGCACAGCGACACCGCGTGGAACAGGAAGAACCACACCCCGGCGGGCGCGTGCGTCAGCCGCGCCAGCTGGTCCGCGTCCGAGTCGCCCGCACCGCCCCGCGCCCGCTTGGCCTGCAGCTCGAAGGCCGGGCGCACCCCGCCGAGCAGCAGGAACCACACCACCGCGTACGCGAACGCCGCCTGCACCTGCGGTCCGGCCAGCCACGACACCAGGACGAAGGTGCCGCCGGTGACCACCACCGTCAGGACCCCGTACGCGTTGCGGACCATCACCAGCAGGGCGACGAGCAGCACCGTCGCCAGCCACAGCAGCAGGGTGATGCGTCCCGCGGCCAGCAGCGCCGAGCCGCCGAGACCGAGCAGTGGGGGAGCGGTGTAGCCGGCGACCGCGGTGAGGATCATCCCGACGCCGTGCGGCTTGCCCCGGCTGACGGTCAGGCCGCTGGTGTCCGAGTGCAGGGTGATGCCCGTCAGGGTGCGCCCGGTGACCAGGGCCACGAGTCCGTGACCGCCCTCGTGGGCGATGGTGATCGCGTTGCGGGCTATCCGCCACGACCCGCGTGTCGCCACGACGGCGAGGGCGGCCGCCAGAGTCGCGATCACCACCCACAGGTCGGGATCGGGCTGGGTGCCGGAGACCTCGTCCCACAGGGAGGTGAGCGAGGCCGTTGCGAGGTGGTCCATGTTCGGTGAGGGCTCCTCGTTGACGCGCAGGGTCTGGCAGTGTGGCACGTATGTGCGGACGGTATGCGGCGAGTCGTCGACCCGAGGATCTCGCGGGAATCTTTGAAATCGAGAAGTGGGACCCCAAGGAGAGCTTGGAGCCCGACTACAACGTGGCCCCCACCAAGGAGGTCTACGCCGTCCTGGACCGTCCCCTGAAAGACGCCGAGGACCCGGAGCCGGTTCGCCAGCTGCGGAAGTTGAAGTGGGGCCTCGTCCCCTCCTGGTCCAAGACGCCCGAGGGCGGCGCACGGATGATCAACGCCCGCGCGGAGACCGTCCACGAGAAGCCGTCCTACCGCCGCGCCTTCACCACCCGGCGCTGCATCCTGCCCGCCGACGGCTACTACGAGTGGGTCACCGGCACGCAGGAGCGGGACCTGGAGGTGGAAGGGCGCAAGAAGCGGCCCCGCAAGCAGCCGTACTTCGTCACGCCCGCCGACGGCTCCGTGTTCGCCATGGCCGGGCTGTACGAGTTCTGGCGGGACAAGACACTGCCGGACGACCACCCGCAGGCCTGGTGGGTGACGTGCTCCGTGATCACCACCGAGGCCGAGACCACGCCGCTCGCCGTCGCCCCGGCCGACGGCCCGCACGCCCTCGCCGACATCCACCCGCGGATGCCGCTGATGCTGACGCCGGACCGCTGGGACGACTGGCTCGACCCGGCGCACACCGACCCCGACGAGCTGACCTCCCTGCTGGCACCCCCGCCCGCCGGGCTGATGCGGGCCTTCCCCGTCTCCACGGCCGTCAGCAATGTCCGCAACAACGGTCCTGAGCTGCTCAAGGAGCTGGAGGCGCCGGAAGAGGGCACACTCTTCTGACGTGACCAGCGACACCAGTGATACGAGCGACACCAGCGACATGGGTGACACCAGCGCCACGACCGAGAGCGTCGACACCGAAGCCGGCCCCGCCCGCATCACCTGGCACCCGGCGAAGAAGCCGCGCCTCGTGCTCGCCGTGAGCCACGGCGCGGGCGGCGGCATCGAGGCGCGCGACCTGAGGGCGCTGGCGGCCGCACTGCCCGCGCACGGGGTGAGCGTCGCCCTCGTCGAGCAGCCCTGGCGGGTGGCCGGCAAGAAGCTGGCGCCCGCGCCGAAGACCCTGGACACCGGCTGGCGGGGCATCTGGCCCGCGCTCGCCGCGCCCGGGCTGCCGGTGATCTCGGGGGGCCGCAGCGCGGGCGCCCGCGTCGCCTGCCGGACCGCGACCGAACTGGGCGCCCGCGCCGTCCTCGCGCTCAGCTTCCCTCTGCACCCGCCCGGCAAGCCCGAGAAGTCCCGCGCCGCCGAGCTGCTCGGGGCCGGCGTGTCCACTCTCGTCGTACAGGGCGGCAACGACCCCTTCGGCAGGCCCGGGGAGTTCCCCGACGCCCCCGAGGGGACCTACGACCTGACCGAGGTGCCGTACGGCGATCACGGCTTCGCGGTGCCCAAACGGGCGGAGATCACCCAGGACGGAGCGTTGGAGCTGATCACCGACGCGGTCGCGCAGTGGGTCCGCCCACTCGGCTGAACGGCCGGGAATGACCGGCGGGCGGCCACTGTTGTGCGGGACGTACGTTGCTGGGAATCAGCACCGACGCCCCCGTAGGAGAGGAAGTCCGCCGCATGGGTTCAGCCTTCTGCCCGAGTCGCAGCAGCCGCGCCGACCTGGACTGGACGGTGCTGCACGCGGCGAAGACCGCCCCTGTTCGGGCGGCGGGCGGACCGAATCGTCAAGCATCCCCGACCGCAGGTCGTCTATCCTCCGATTCGAGTGAGACCGGTCTCGGTTTCACGACGTCACTGGAGGAGGTGGGTCCGGTCACTGGGACCGACGCAGGGACCGAACACGGCCAGGCGGAGCAGCCCGAGGGCCGGGGTACGGACGCGGAGTCGACCGCGGAGCGCAGCGCGCGCTTCGAGCGGGACGCGCTGGAGTTCCTCGACCAGATGTACTCGGCAGCGCTGCGCATGACGCGTAATCCGGCCGACGCCGAGGACCTGGTGCAGGAGACCTACGCCAAGGCGTACGCGTCCTTCCACCAGTTCCGCGAGGGCACCAACCTCAAGGCGTGGCTGTACCGCATCCTCACCAACACCTTCATCAACTCGTACCGCAAGAAGCAGCGCGAACCCCAGCGCAGCGCGGCCGAGGAGATCGAGGACTGGCAGCTCGCGCGCGCCGAGTCGCACATGTCGACTGGTCTGCGCTCCGCCGAGTCGCAGGCGCTCGACCACCTGCCCGACTCGGACGTGAAGCAGGCGCTCCAGGCGATCCCCGAGGAATTCCGTATCGCCGTGTATCTGGCGGACGTCGAGGGCTTTGCCTACAAGGAGATCGCCGACATCATGGGGACACCCATCGGTACGGTGATGTCCCGGCTGCACCGTGGACGCCGTCAGCTGCGCGGCATGCTGGAGGACTACGCCCGCGACCGCGGCCTGGTCCCCGCCGGCGCCGGAGAGTCGAACGAAGCGAAAGGCTCGGGGTCATGAGCTGCGGAGAGCCGCACGAGACGGATTGCAGCGAAATCCTCGATCATCTCTACGAGTTTCTCGACAAAGAGATGCCGGACTCGGACTGCGTGAAGTTCGAGCACCACTTCGAGGAATGCTCGCCCTGCTTGGAGAAGTACGGTCTCGAGCAGGCCGTGAAGAAGCTGGTCAAGCGGTGCTGCGGACAGGACGACGTGCCCGGTGACCTGCGCGCCAAGGTCATGGGGCGGCTGGACCTGATCCGTTCCGGACAGACCGTGCCCGAGCACGACGTCACGGCCGCACCTTCGGCTCCGCAGGAGTCCTGAGTCCTCCGGCGTCACTCGTACGTGCTAATCCGCGGGTTATCTGCCCGCGGCCTCCTCGCCGCCGCCCTAGGCTCCTGAGCCTGGACAGGCGTGGCCGGGGGAGGGGCTCATGGATGCGGTACCGGCGCGGGCTCGGCTGTACGTAGCCGTTGTCGCCCTCGCCGCGCTGCTCTGCTTGCGGCCGCTGCCGGCGGTGCACGCGCCCTGGTGGGCGGTGCTGCTGCTCGCCGGGCTGTACGCGGGTTCCGAGCTGGTCGCGCGGTCCCGTTTCGTCGGGACCTGTTACCCGGTACTGCTCGCCGGCGCCTTCCTGCTGCCGCCGCCCGCCGCGGCGCTCGTCGCACTGCCGGGGGCCCTGCTGTCCCCGGTGCCGCGGCGGCCCTTCGCCCTGAGGCGGGTATGGCGGGCCGCGCAGCTGACACTCGCCGTCTGGGCCGCCGCCGGTGTGCACTGGCGGCTCGGCGGGCGGGACGCGGTCGTCGAGCCCGACTTCCCGTACGCGCTCCTGCCGGCCGGGGCCGCGGTACTGGCGTTCTGCCTGGTGCTCACCCTGCTGGACGGCGGCATCCTGACGCTCGCCGACCACGTGCCGGTGAGCCGGGCATGGCGGGGCCTGTTCTCCCGGTCGCTCGCGCCCATCGCCGTGCATGGGCTCGCCGGGCTGATGATGGCGGTCCTGTGGCGCAGCCCGTACGGTCCGGTGGCCGCGCTGCTCGTCCTGCTGCCGATGTGCGTGGCATGGTGGGCGTTCGCCCAGTACCACCGGGAGCGCGCCGCGCACCAGGCCACCATCCGCGCGCTGGTGCAGGCCGTCGACATCAAGGACGGCTACACCCGCGGCCACAGTGAACGCGTCGGCCAGGCCTCGATGATGATCGCCCGCGAACTCGGCATGGACGACGAGCGCGTCGAGACCCTCCGCTTCGCCGGGATCCTGCACGACGTGGGCAAGCTCGGCGTGCCCACCCGGCTGCTGCGCAAGGACGGGCCACTGACGCCCGAGGAGCGGCGGGTGATCGAGTTGCACCCCGAGTACGGGCACGAGATGGTGCGCGGCATCCGCTTCCTGGGCGAGGCCCGCGCCGCCGTCCTCCATCACCACGAACGGCTGGACGGCAGCGGCTACCCCTACGGACTGGTCGGCGACCGCATCCCCGAGTCGGCCCGGGTGGTGGCCGTCGCCGACGCCTTCGACGCGATGACGTCCACGCGCTCCTACAGCAGGGCCCGTCCCGTCGCGACGGCGCTGGAGGAGCTCCAGCGGTGCGCCGGGGGACAGTTCGACCCACGGATGGTGCGGGCGCTGGTGCGCGCCCTCGGCCGCCAGGGCTGGCGCCCGTCGGTGACGGCGGACGGCAACCCTGCCCACCCGGCCCACCCTGCCCACCCGGCGGTCCCGGCCGACCCGGCGGTCCCGGGCCGGGACGAGCCCGCGCGGGACAGTGTCGCCAAGGGGGCACCATGACACGGGCGGAGACACCGGCGCGACGGCAACACCGACGTCCGCGGCGCGGTGGGTTGCCGGACGCGGCGGCTGCGGTGCCGGGCGTCGTTCGTCACCCCGCACCCCATCCCGCCGCCGCACCCCACCGGCCCTCATCCGCTCGGCCCCGGTCCGCAGACGCCCGATGTCGGCGGCGCCCGTCCGTAGACGCTCGACGTCGGCGGCCCCCGTCCGCAGACGCCCGACTCCAGCGGCACCCGTGCCCCGCACGCACATGTGGCCGTGTGGGTGGGTGTGCGTCATGACGCCCTTCCAGTCGCGGGCCCAGTCCCCGTCCCGGTCGCCCTCGCCGCCCCCGCGAGGGGCGCGGTCTCCCTTCCGGGTCGGGGCCCCGCCTCCGTCCGCGCCCCGCTTCCCGGGAAAGCCCCGGTCCCGGTGGGGACAGTCGGCGGCCCTTCCACTCGTACCGGCCTGCGCCGGGCTTCTCGCGCTCGGCTGCCTCGCCTCGGTGCTGTGGTCGGGGCCCGTGCAGCGGCCCGTCGCGCTTGCCTTCGGGGCCCTCGTCGCCCTCGGCGAGCTGACCCGGCGGACCGGTACCGAGGCCCGGGAGGCGGCTCCCCTCGGGGCCGCCGGAGCACTGGCCTACGCGCTGCTCGCAGACGTCGCCGGGCAGCCCACGCGGCACGGCGTCGCGCAGACCGTCACCGTCGTGCTCGCCGCCTCACTGCTCGGCAGCGTGCCCTACGTCGCCCGCGGCAGCGGACCCGTCCTCGACCACCTGGCGCGGCGCGTGCTCACCGTCGCCTTCGCCGCCGTGTGCTTCCAGCCGCTGTCCAACCAGGGCGTCTTCCGCGACTGGAGCGGCCCCGCCTACGCGCTGCTGCTGATCGGGCTGCTCGCCCTGACCACGCTGTGCGACGCCGTGCTCGCCGCGGCACCCGCGCACGCGCGCACCGGATGGCCCTTCGGCCCGCTGCTGCGCGAGGAACTGCGCGGCATGGTCGGCATCACGTCCGCGGTGTGCGCGACCGGCGCGGTGATGGCGCTCGCGGTGGGCGTCGCGGGACTGTGGGCGCTCCCCGTCTTCTCCGTCCCCCTGCTGCTCGCCCAGCTCTCCTACCGCCGGTACGCGGCCGTCCGGGCCACCTACCGGCAGACCATCGCCTCCCTGGCCCGCGCCACCGAGATCGCCGGGTACACCCCGGCCGGGCACGCCCGCCGCGTCGCCGAACTCGGGGTGGCCGTCGGACGGGACCTGGGACTGTCCGGGGCCGAGCTGACCGTGCTGGAGTACGCGGCCCTCATGCACGACATCGGCCAGCTGAGCCTGGTCGACCCGGTCCCGGCGGGAGCCACCGCCGACCTGCCCCTCGCCGAACAGCGGCGGATCGCGCTGCTCGGCGGGGCCGTCGTCCGCCAGACCGGCGTCGACGCGGAGGTCGCGGTGGTGGTGGAGCGGCAGGCCGATCCCTGCCGGGAGCAGCCGGTCGCGGCGAGGATCGTGCGTGCCGTGAACGCCTACGAGGAGAAGACGCGGGACGCCGGACCCGGCGGCGGCCTCGCGGCGCTTGAGGAACTGCGCCTGGCCACCGGGGGCGACTACGCTCCCGACGTCGTCGAAGCGCTGGCCCGAGTGCTTTCGCGAGGCAGTCTTACGGCGCCCGCGGCTGGGTAACCCATGGGTAATGAGCGCCCTTACAGCCGTACGTGGTTTGATGCCCAGGAGAGGGTGTCCGGGGGCGCGAAAGGCACAGCCAGCCCACAGAACGGAACTGGCAGGCGGGAATCGTGAGGATCTTCGGCAAGGCACGGCACCGGCCCTCCGCCTCCTGGCGGCAGGCCACCGACCGCGCGTTCACGCTGATCGGCGACGGTCGCTACGAGGACGCGGGCGCGCTGCTGACGCGGGCGGCCGACCTGGAGCCCTGGCTGTCGGAGTCCTGGTTCAACCTGGCCCTGCTGCACAAGTTCCGGCACGACTGGGAGCAGGCGAGGGCCGCCGGTCTGCGGGCCGTGGCGCTGCTCGACCGGGACTCCGGCGCCCCCGACTGGTGGAACGTCGGCATCGCCGCCACCGCCCTCCAGGACTGGCCGCTGGCCCGCCGGGCCTGGCAGGCCTACGGGCTGCGCACCCCCGGGGACCCCACGGACGCCGGTGAGCCGCTCGGCATGGACCTCGGCAGCGCGGCCGTACGGCTGTCCCCGGAGGGCGAGGCCGAGGTCGTGTGGGGGCGGCGCCTGGACCCCGCCCGCGTCGAGGTGCTGTCCATCCCGCTGCCCTCCTCCGGCCGGCGCTGGGGCGAGGTCGTCCTGCACGACGGTGTGCCGCACGGGGAGCGGACGACCGGTGCGGGGCACTCCTACCCCGTCTTCGACGAGATCGAGCTGTGGGCGCCGTCGCCCGTGCCCACCTGGGTGGTCCTCCTGGAGGCCGCCACCGAGTCCGACCGGGACGCCCTGGAGCAGCTGGCCGCCGACGCCGGGTTCGCCGCCGAGGACTGGTCGTCCTCGGTCCGGCTGCTGTGCCGGATGTGCTCGGAGTCCCGGATGCCGTCCGACGAGGGCGAGGGCGAGCACCTCGACCCCCACGACCACAGCGAACCGGGCCACCCGGGCCCCCTGGGCCACCGCACCGACGGCCAGCTGTGGGTGCCCGAGCGGGAGTGCGGGGTGGCCGCGCCGGCCGCGCTGGTGCGGGGGTTGCTGGACGGGTGGGTCGCGGACAGTCCGGACTCCCGTGACTGGCGGGACCTGGAAGAGGTCTGCTGAGCGGCCCCGTAGTCTTTGCCGGGACAGTCTTTGTCGGGACAGTGTCTGTCAGGACAGTCTCTGTCAGGACGTTCCAGCAGCAGTCACCATCAGCACCACCCCTTGGTTGTACGAGGAAGGCATACGTCGGTCATGGCCCAGCAGGACACCGATCAGCAGCGCACGGGCGTGCTCCCCGTGGACGACGACGGCTTCGTCGTCGACACCGAGGACGGCGAGGAGCGCGAGGCCGACTGGCGCGGGCGCGGCACCCCGCGTCCGATCACGGTGGTCGGCAACCCGGTGCTGCACAAGGAGTGCGAGGACGTCACCGACTTCGGCGAGGAGTTCCAGCAGCTGGTGGCGGACATGTTCGCCAGCCAGCGCACCGCCGAGGGCGTGGGCCTGGCCGCCAACCAGATCGGCGTCTCCAAGAAGGTCTTCGTCTACGACTGCCCCGACGACGAGGGCGTCCGCCACGTCGGCGTGGTCTGCAACCCGGTCCTCGTCGAACTGCCCGCCGACCGGCGCAGCCTGGACGACAGCAACGAGGGCTGCCTGTCCGTGCCGACCGCCTACGCGCCGCTCGCCCGCCCCGACTACGCCGAGGTGACCGGGCAGGACGAGAAGGGCAACCCGGTCAAGGTGCGGGGCACCGGTTACTTCGCACGGTGTTTGCAGCACGAGACGGATCACCTGTACGGGTACCTGTACATCGACCGGCTCTCCAAGCGCGAACGCAAGGACGCGCTGCGGCAGATGGCCGAGAACGAGCCGCGCTACCCCGTGGTCCCGAACGACTGACACCGCATCACCCTTCACTCATCTCCCTTGCGCACGGCGCCCGTTCGGGTCTTCCCCGAACGGGCGCCGTTCGTCTGTGTGCGTCTGCCGAAACCTGCCACACAACAGGAGAATTCCGGCATCGTGGGGTAGTGAATGAAGCAAATCCGTTCCCAGAACGGTCAGTTGTGGTGCTGAATGGGAAGTGCGGGGATACGCAACGGCGCACGCCCCGCTCAGCGAGAGGGGTGCGCCACCGGCGGCTGAGAGGGGTTTGTTCGTGCATGCTTTCTCACACGGCACCACAGCGACACCGACCGCGATCGCAGTACCGTCATCGCTCCGTCTTCCGGTGATCGAGGCGGCATTTCCCCGGCAACTGCACTCGTATTGGCCGAAGCTCCAGGAGAAGACACGTACCTGGCTGCTGGAAAAACGGCTCATGCCGGCGGACAAGGTCGAGGAATATGCCGACGGCCTGTGCTACACGGACCTCATGGCGGGGTACTACCTGGGCGCCCCCGACGAGGTCATGCAGGCGATAGCCGACTACAGCGCGTGGTTCTTCGTCTGGGACGACCGGCACGACCGTGACATCGTCCACGGCCGTCCCGCGGCCTGGCGGCGACTGCGTGGCCGGCTGCACACGGCACTCGACTCACCCGGGGACCACCTGCACCACGAGGACACCCTGGTGGCGGGCTTCGCCGACAGTGTGCGCCGGCTCTACGCCTTCCTGCCGGCGACGTGGAACGCCCGGTTCGCCCGGCACTTCCACGCGGTGATCGAGGCGTACGACCGGGAATTCCACAACCGCACCCGCGGAATCGTGCCCGGCGTGGAGGAGTACCTCGAACTGCGCCGGCTCACCTTCGCACACTGGATCTGGACCGACCTGCTGGAGACCAGCTCCGGCTGCGCACTCCCGGACGCCGTCCGGAAACACCCGGCATATCACCGGGCGGCGCTGCTGAGCCAGGAATTCGCCGCCTGGTACAACGACCTCTGCTCGCTGCCGAAGGAAATAGCGGGCGACGAGGTACACAATCTCGGAATCAGTCTCATCACCCATCACGCACTCACCCTGGAAGAAGCCATCGGAGAAGTCAGGCGACGCGTCGAGGAATGCATCAACGAATTCCTCGTAGTGGAGCAGGACGCCTTACGGTTCGCCGACGAACTCGCCGACGGAACCGTACGCGGAAAGGAACTGAGCGGCGCCGTGCGGGCCAACGTCGGCAATATGCGGAACTGGTTCAGTTCCGTCTACTGGTTCCACCACGAGTCCGGCCGGTACATGGTCGACAGCTGGGACGACCGGTCCACGCCCCCGTACGTCAACAACGAAGCGGCAGGTGAGAAATGACCGTCGAGTCCGTCAACCCCGAGACCCGTACGGAAGCGGCACAGGAGCTGCGCGAGCCGCCCGTGGCGGGTGGCGGCGTGCCGCTGCTCGGCCACGGCTGGAGGCTGGCCCGCGACCCGCTGGCCTTCATGTCCCAGCTGCGCGACCACGGCGACATCGTGCGCATCAAGCTCGGCCCGAAGACCGTCTACGCGGTCACGAACCCGGAGCTCACCGGCGCCCTCGCCCTGAGCCCCGACTACCACATAGCCGGCCCGCTCTGGGAGTCGCTGGAGGGCCTGCTCGGCAAGGAGGGCGTGGCGACCGCCAACGGGCCGCTGCACCGCCGTCAGCGGCGCACCATCCAGCCGGCGTTCAAGCTCGACGCCATCCCCGCCTACGGACCGATCATGGAGGAGGAGGCACACGCGCTCACCGAGCGCTGGCAGCCGGGGCAGACCGTCGACGCCACCTCCGAGTCCTTCCGGGTCGCCGTGCGCGTAGCGGCCCGCTGCCTGCTGCGCGGGCAGTACATGGACGAGCGGGCCGAGCGGCTGTGCGTCGCGCTCGCCACCGTCTTCCGGGGCATGTACCGGCGCATGGTGGTCCCGCTCGGACCGCTCTACCGGCTGCCGCTTCCGGCCAACCGCCAATTCAACGACGCCTTGGCCGATCTGCATCTGCTGGTCGACGAGATCATCGCCGAGCGCCGGGCATCCGGTCAAAAGCCGGACGATTTGCTCACGGCATTGCTGGAGGCGAAGGACGACAATGGCGACCCGATCGGGGAACAGGAGATCCACGACCAGGTCGTCGCGATACTCACCCCCGGCAGTGAAACCATCGCGTCCACGATCATGTGGTTGCTGCAGGCACTTGCCGCCCACCCGGAACATGCCGACCGCATACGCGACGAAGTCGAAGCGGCCACCGGCGGACGCCCCGTGGCATTCGAGGATGTCCGGGGGCTCACGCACACCGGCAATGTCATCGTGGAGGCCATGCGTTTGCGCCCCGCCGTATGGGTATTGACGCGGCGCGCGGTGGCCGAGACCGAACTCGGTGGCTATCGCATTCCGGCCGGGGCGGACATCATCTACAGTCCGTACGCAATCCAACGCGATGCGAAGTCGTACGCCGACAACCTGGAGTTCGACCCGGATCGGTGGCTGCCGGAACGCGCGAAGAATGTGCCGAAATACGCCATGAAGCCGTTCAGTGTGGGCAATCGGAAGTGCCCCAGTGACCACTTCTCGATGGCGCAGCTGACGCTGATCACGGCCGCGCTCGCCACCAAGTACCGCTTCGAGCAGGTGGCGGGCTCGAACGACGCGGTCCGGGTGGGCATCACCCTGCGTCCGCACGACCTGCTGGTCAGGCCCGTGGCCAGGTGACGTTCAGGCGGCGGCCTCCGGGCCCCGGAAGGTGCGCCGGTAGGCGTGCGGGGTCGTGCCCAGGGTCCTGACGAACTGGTGCCTCAGGGCGGCCGCCGTACCGAAACCGGCGCGCCAGGCGATCGTGTCCATCGTCTCGTCCGTCGCCTCGAGCAGCCGCTGGGCCAGCAGGACGCGCTGGCGCAGGAGCCAGCGGTAGGGAGTCGTGCCGGTCTCCTGCTGGAAGCGGCGGGCGAAGGTGCGCGGGGACATGTGCGCCCGGGCCGCCAACTGCTCGACGGCGACCTCCTCGTCGAGGTGCTGCTCCATCCAGGCCAGCACCTCGCCGACGGTGTCGCAGGAGGAGCGCGGCAGCGGGCGTTCGATGTACTGCGCCTGCCCGCCGTCCCGGTGCGGCGGCACCACCATGCGCCGGGCGATCTTGTTCGCGACCTCCGGGCCCTGCTCCTTGCGCACGATGTGCAGACAGGCGTCGATGCCGGAGGCGGTCCCGGCGGAGGTGATCACCGGGTCCTCGTCGACGTAGAGCACATCCGGCGCCACCCGGGCCCGCGGGTACTGCCGGCTCAGCTCGGCCGCGTGGTGCCAGTGCACCGCGCACCGCCGCCCGTCCAGGAGCCCGGCGGCGCCCAGGACGAAGGCCCCGGAGCACACGCTCAGTACGCGCGCGCCCCGGTCCGTCGCTCTGCGCAGGGCGTCCAGCAGCTCGGGCGGGTACTCCCGGCGGACGAAGTCGCTGCCGGCCGGCACGGCGATCAGGTCGGCCTCCTCCAGCCGCTCGAGACCGTACGGCGTGGAAACGGTCAGCCCGCCGACATGGGTGCTCAGCTCGGGGCCCTCCGCGGAGACCACCGCGAAGTCGTACCCCGGCAGGCCCTCGTCGCTCCGGTCGATGCCGAAGACCTCGCAGATCACGCCGAGTTCGAAGGGATGCGCGCCGTCCAGCAGGACGGCGGCCACGTTGTGCAGCATGCCGCCAGTGTGCCTCGTCAGTGGCAGGAAATCGAGGTCCTACGGCAGTCCTGCCACTCCCGGTAAGGAGTATCCGGCGTGACAGTGGTGTCATGACCGGAAACCAGATAGAAGGCCTTGTCGGAATGCTCGCGACCTTCGGACTCCTCGTCCTGATGGTCCTCCCCTCGGTGATCGGCATCGTGCGCGAGAGGCGCATCGACCGGCAGATCAGGGAGGCCCACGAGGACGAGGGCCACAGAAGGGAGACTCAGAAGTCCTCGGACAGGTCGACGGTGCCCTCCACCGCCACCTGGTACGCCGAGGGACGCCGCTCGAAGAAGTTGGTCAACTCCTGAACGCCCTGGAGCTCCATGAAGGAGAAGGGGTTCTCGGAGCCGTACACCGGGGCGAAGCCGAGACGCGTCAGACGCTGATCGGCCACGCACTCCAGGTACTGCCGCATCGAGTCGGTGTTCATGCCCGGGAGGCCGTCGCCGCACAGGTCGCGCGCGAACTGCAGCTCGGCCTCGACGGCCTCCCTCAGCATGTCGGTGACCTGCTCCCGGAGCGCGTCGTCGAACAGCTCCGGCTCCTCCTTGCGCACGGTGTCGACGACGTCGAAGGCGAAGGACATGTGCATCGTCTCGTCCCGGAACACCCAGTTGGTGCCGGTGGCCAGGCCGTGCAGCAGGCCCCGGCTGCGGAACCAGTAGACGTAGGCGAAGGCGCCGTAGAAGAACAGGCCCTCGATGCACGCGGCGAAGCAGATGAGGTTGAGCAGGAAACGGCGCCGGTCGGCCTTGGTCTCCAGGCGGTCGATCGACTCGACCGAGTCCATCCACTTGAAGCAGAACCCGGCCTTCTCACGGATCGAGGGGATGTTCTCCACGGCCGCGAAGGCCGCGTTGCGGTCCTCCGGATCGGGCAGGTAGGTGTCCAGCAGCGTCAGATAGAACTGGACGTGGACGGCCTCCTCGAAGAGCTGGCGGGACAGGTACAGCCGCGCCTCGGGGGAGTTGATGTGCTTGTAGAGGGTCAGCACCAGGTTGTTCGCGACGATCGAGTCGCCGGTGGCGAAGAAGGCCACCAGCCGGCCGATGAGGTGCTGCTCCTCGGGGCTGAGCTTCGCGAGGTCCGTGACGTCCGAGTGGAGGTCGACCTCCTCCACGTGCCAGGTGTTCTTGATGGCGTCCCGGTAGCGCTCGTAGAAGTCCGGGTAGCGCATGGGGCGGAGAGTCAGTTCGAAGCCCGGGTCGAGCAGGTTCTTGGTGTTCTCGTTCATTACTGGCAGGCCTCGCAGGACTCGGGGTTTTCCAGGGAGCAGGCGACGGCGTCTTCGGCGGCCGGCTGCTGGACGGGGACGGGGACGGTGGCTCGGGCGGCCGCGCGGGCGATCCGGGTCGCCGGGCGCGAGCGCAGGTAGTACGTGGTCTTCAGGCCCCGCTTCCAGGCGTAGGCGTACATCGAGGAGAGCTTTCCGATGGTCGGCGTCTCCAGGAACAGGTTCAGCGACTGGGCCTGGTCGAGGTACGGGGTGCGGGCGGCGGCCATGTCGATCAGGCCGCGCTGCGGGATCTCCCAGGCGGTGCGGTACAGCGCGCGCACGTCCTCGGGGATCCACGAGAAGTCCTGCACCGAGCCGTTCGCCTCGCGCAGCGCCTCCCTGGTGCGGGCGTCCCACACGCCGAGCCGCTTGAGGTCGTCCACCAGGTACGAGTTGACCTGGAGGAACTCCCCGGACAGCGTCTCGCGCTTGAAGAGGTTGGACACCTGCGGCTCGATGCACTCGTAGACACCGGCGATGGAGGCGATGGTGGCGGTCGGCGCGATGGCCAGGAGCAGGGAGTTGCGCAGCCCGGTGGTGGCCATGCGCGCGCGCAGCGCGGCCCAGCGCTCCGGCCAGGTGAACTCGACGCCGTAGTGGTCGGGGTGCAGCACGCCCTGGGCCGTACGGGTCTTCTCCCAGGCCGGCGCGGGGCCGCCCCGCTCGGCGAGGTCGGCGGAGGTCTCGTACGCGGCGAGCATGATCCGCTCGGCGATGCGGGTGGACAGGGCCTTCGCCCCGGGCGAGTCGAAGGGCAGGCGCAGCTGGAAGAAGACGTCCTGGAGGCCCATCGCGCCCAGGCCCACCGGGCGCCAGCGGGCGTTGGAGCGGCCCGCCTGCTCGGTCGGGTAGAAGTTGATGTCGACGACCCGGTCGAGGAAGGTGACGGCGGTGCGGACGGTGGCGTCCAGCCGCTCCCAGTCCATGTCGCCCCGCGCGCGGTCGACGAACGCGCCGAGGTTGACCGAGCCCAGGTTGCAGACCGCCGTCTCCCCGTCGTCGGTGACCTCCAGGATCTCCGTGCAGAGGTTGGAGGAGTGGACGACATGGCCGGGAGCGGCCGTCTGGTTCGCCGTCCGGTTGGCGGTGTCCTTGAAGGTCATCCAGCCGTTGCCGGTCTGCGCCAGCGTGCGCATCATGCGGCCGTACAGCTCCCGGGCCGGGAGCGTCCTGCGGGCCAGGCCCCTGGCCTCGGCCGCGCGGTAGGCGGCGTCGAACTCCTCGCCCCACAGGTCGACCAGCTCGGGGACGTCGGACGGTGAGAACAGCGACCAGGGTCCGTCGGCGTCCACCCGGCGCATGAACTCGTCCGGGATCCAGTGCGCGAGGTTCAGGTTGTGCGTGCGGCGGGCGTCCTCGCCGGTGTTGTCCCGCAGCTCCAGGAACTCCTCGATGTCGGCGTGCCAGGTCTCCAGGTAGACCGCCGCCGCACCCTTGCGCCGGCCGCCCTGGTTCACGGCGGCGACCGAGGCGTCGAGCGTCTTCAGGAACGGGACGATGCCGTTGGAGTGCCCGTTGGTGCCGCGGATCAGGGAACCCCGGGCGCGGACGCGGGAGTAGGCGATGCCGATGCCGCCGGCGTGCTTGGACAGGCGGGCGACCTGGTGGAGCCGGTCGTAGAGGGAGTCCAGCTCGTCCTTGGGGGAGTCCAGGAGGTAGCAGGACGACATCTGGGCGTGCCGGGTGCCGGAGTTGAACAGGGTGGGGGAGGAGGGCAGGTAGTCGAGGCGGCTCATCAGGCCGTACAGCGCGGCGACCTCGTCCACCGAGCGGATCGTGTCGTCCTCGGCGAGTCCGGCGGCGACCCGCAGCAGGAAGTGCTGGGGCGTCTCGATCGCCTTGCGGGTGATCGGGTGCCGGAGCAGGTAGCGGCTGTACAGGGTGCGCAGCCCGAAGTAGCCGAAGCGGTCGTCGGCGGTCGGGTCGACCAGCGCGTCCAGCCGGTCCGCGTGCAGCCGTACGAACGCGGCGGTGCGGTCGGCGATCAGGCCCTCGCGGTGGCCGGTGGCGACCGAGTCGGTGAAGCCGGCGACGCCCTGGGAGGCGGCCTCGGCGCGGATGGCGACGGTCAGCAGCCGGGCGGCCAGCCTCGAGTAGACCGGGTCCTCCGAGATGAGCCCGGCCGCCGCCTCCGTGGCCAGCTCGCGCAGTTCGGACTCGTCCGCGTGGGCGGACCGGCCGCGCAGCGCGGCGCCGGCGACCCGGCCGGGGTCGGCGCCGGGGAGGTCGGCGGTCAGTGCGGTCAGGGTCCGCAGCAGGGCGGCACCGGGCCCGTCGGGTTCCTCGGTCACCGGCGTCACTGAAGTCGTCACCGGGATCGCTGAAACCGGGTCGGCTGGCGCGATGGTCACGTGGGGGCACTCCCTCGCTCGGCACGGGGCCTGGCGGAGGGCAGGGGGCAGCACACGAGCGCACGCGGCGTCGCATCCACCGGCCCACTCCACGAGGCCCGGACGTCATGGCACCCGGACCGGGACGGCCGGGCACACTGTCGGCAGGTCCTCGGACTGAAGCCAGTGCGCGCTCACGTGGGAAACACGGATACGCGAACACGCACAAGTACACCGTTGCGGGACAGTTCCGGATTCGCACCGGATTCCCCTGCGACGACAGCGAGCATGAGCATACATCTTGTGCCGGGCTCCGCCAGCACCCCCAGATGTTGTGTCCGGATGGCGCGGCGAGCCGGTGTCAGAGCGTCAGTCGGTAGGTGAGGAGAGTGACGTCGTCCAGCTCCGGCAGCGGATTCCAGTCGCGGTCGGGTGTGCGGGTGAAGCCCAGACGCTCGTAGAGGCGGTGGGCGGTGCGCATGGTGCGCTGGGTCGACAGCACGATGCCGGTACAGCCCGCGACGGTCCTCGCCCGGTCGACGCAGGCCCGTACGAGAGCCTCGCCGGCCCCGCGTCCGCGTGCGTCGTGGGCGACGGCGAGCATGCGTATCTCGGCCTCGCCGGACCGGGCGATGTCCGCCATGGGGCCGCCGGACGGCACGAAGGTCGCCCCGCCGAGCACCCGGCCGTCCGCCGCGGCGACCAGCACCTCGGCGGCCGCCGCCCGCTTGGCCACGTCACGCAGCTCGCCGAGGTACACGTCGCTCTCCCCGAAGTCGAGGAGGCCGTCGCGCAGATAGGCCTGCGCGGTGATCTCGCCGAGGGGGTCGTACTCCTCGGCCGTCGCCTGCCGGATCACGAAGTCCATGACGCCGAGTGTGCCCCATGAGTACGACAACGGGCCGCCGGATTTCTCCGACGGCCCGCTGCGCAGGGTGTGCCTAGTGCGAGCTGCCCGCCGTGGCCGGCGGCAGTTCCACCTGGACGCCCGCGTCGCCGGCGTCCGCCGTGTAGTCGCCCGGCTTGGTCTCGTCGATGCCGTCGGGTGCCTTGACCGCTCGCAGGACGAAGGTCAGGACCACGGTGACCAGGACGTTCAGCACGAAGGCGGTGAGGCCGATGTAGCCGATCTCGCCGATGCCGGGGATCTCGTCGGAGGAGCCGCCGAAGTGCGCCTGCGTCGGCGAGGCCACCCCGTAGGCGGCGACCGTGCCGTAGACCATGCCGACCGCCCAGCCGCCGAGCAGCGCCCAGCGGTGGAACCAGCGGGTGAACAGGCCGCCGACCAGGGCCGGGAAGGTCTGCAGGATCCAGATGCCGCCGAGCAGCTGGAAGTTGATCGCGACGGTCTTGTCCATGCCCAGGACGAAGATCAGCGCGCCCACCTTCACCAGCAGCGACACCAGCTTGGAGACCTTCGTCTCCTGCTGCGGCGTGGCGTCCGGCTTGATGAAGTCCTTGTAGATGTTGCGGGTGAAGAGGTTCGCGGCCGCGATCGACATGATCGCCGCCGGGACCAGGGCACCGATACCGATGGCCGCGAAGGCCACACCGGCGAACCAGTCCGGGAACATGTTCTCGAACAGCTGCGGGATCGCCAGCTGCCCGTTGTCCACCTTGACCCCGGCCGCGATCGCCATGAAGCCCAGCAGCGCGAGCAGACCCAGCATCAGCGAGTACAGCGGCAGGATCGTGGTGTTGCGGCGGATCACCTCACGGCTGCGCGAGGACAGCGTCGCGGTGATCGAGTGCGGGTACATGAACAGTGCCAGCGCCGAGCCGAGCGCCAGGGTCGCGTACGTCCACTGGCCCCCCGCGTCCGGCACCACTCCGCCCTTGCCCGACGCGGCGAACTTGTCGCTCGCCGACGCGAAGATGTCGTCGAAGCCGCCCAGCTTGATCGGGATGTAGATGATCGCCACCGCGATCACGATGTAGATCAGCGTGTCCTTCACGAACGCGATCAGCGCGGGCGCGCGCAGCCCCGACGAGTAGGTGTACGCCGCCAGCACGCCGAAGGCGATCAGCAGCGGCAGGTCCTTGACGAACCAGTTGGTGTCCTCGCCGCCGCCGACGCCCATCACGTCCAGCACGGCCTGGATGCCGACCAGCTGGAGCGCGATGTACGGCATCGTCGCCAGGATGCCGGTGACGGCGACCGCCAGCGACAGCCCCTTCGAGCCGAACCGGCCGCGCACGAAGTCCGAGGTCGTCACGTACCCGTGCTTGTGCGAGACCGACCACAGGCGGGGCAGGAAGGTGAAGATCAGCGGGTAGACCAGGATCGTGTACGGCACCGCGAAGAAGCCGGCCGCGCCCGCCGCGTAGATCGCCGCGGGGACGGCCACGAAGGTGTACGCCGTATAGAGGTCGCCGCCCAGCAGGAACCAGGTGACCCAGGTGCCGAACGAGCGGCCGCCGAGGCCCCACTCGTCGAGGCTCTGCTCGTCCGCGGCCCGGCGCCAGCGGGCGGCCAGGAAGCCCATGGCGGTGACGGCCACGAAGAAGAAGATGAAGACGGCGAGTGCGACGCCGTTCACGCCGTCGTTCATCGCGACTCACCGCCCTTCGGGGTGGAGTGGGCGGCGGCGGTGTGGGCGGCACGCCCGCGCTGGTCGCGCTGCCACAGCTTGTACGCGGTCACCGTCAGCGTGGTGGAGATCAGCACCCACGCCATCTGGTACCAGTAGAAGAACGGGATGCCGATGAAGGTCGGGTCCGTCTTCGTGTACGAGCCGACCCACAGCATGGCGACGAACGGTGCGACGAGACAGAGGCCGATGACGACGCGCACCGGCGTCACCACCGGCTCTCTGCTCACTTCTGTGTCTTCTGACATGCGGCGGCTCCGTCCCCTCGCTGATCACCTCGTGCAGTGCGCACGAAAATGTAGGTGACGGTGTCAAGACAGCGGAAGACCTCGTCCGTATATCGGTCCTCAACTGCAACTTCGCGCCCGCGCGCGAGGTGGAATGACCGGAGATGTGCCGGATATGTCCTAGTCCTGGGGACGCTTGAGGCGGGCCACGAACTTGTAGCGGTCGCCCCGGTACACCGAGCGAACCCACTCCACCGGCTGTCCCGTGCGGTCCTGCGAGTGCCGGGAGAGCATCAGCATCGGCAGGCCCACGTCGGTGCCGAGCAGGCCGGCCTCGCGCGGGGTCGCCAGGGAGGTCTCGATGGTCTCCTCGGCCTCGGCGAGATGGACGTCGTACACCTCGGCGAGCGCGGTGTAGAGGGAGGTGTACTTCACCAGGGAGCGGCGCAGGGCGGGGAAGCGCTTCGCGCTGAGGTGGGTGGTCTCGATGGCCATCGGCTCGGCGTTGGCCATGCGCAGCCGCTCGATGCGCAGCACCCTGCCGCCGGCGGTGATGTCCAGCAGTCCGGCGAGCCGGTCGTCGGCGGTGATGTAGCCGATGTCCAGCAGCTGCGAGGTGGGTTCGAGCCCCTGCGCCCGCATGTCCTCGGTGTACGAGGTGAGTTGCAGCGCCTGCGACACCTTGGGCTTGGCGACGAAGGTGCCCTTGCCCTGGATGCGCTCCAGGCGGCCCTCGACGACCAGTTCCTGAAGGGCCTGGCGCACGGTCGTGCGCGAGGTGTCGAACTCGGCGGCCAGAGTGCGCTCCGGCGGGACCGGCGTGCCCGGTGTCTGTGTCCGGGTCATGTCGAGCAGATGCTTCTTCAGACGGTAGTACTTGGGCACGCGCGCGGTACGGACGGTCGCCCCACCCTCGTTCTCCGCACTGCTGACGTCGGTGCTCATGCTCTGCCTTCCCGGCTCCGGGTGCCGAAGCGACCACTATCCCTGTCGGCCACGGCTCACATCGTGGCACGGCTTCGTGCCGGGATGGCCCCGCACGCTCCGTGATCCCTTCTGTATACCTCCGAGGTCCCCCTTGGTCTAGTCCACAGGTGGGTTGGGCGTCGCTGGTACGCGCGTTCGCAGCCGTTCGGGCACATCGTTCGGCGGGTGGTGGTACACCCGGTCCCGGTCCGCCCGATCTGTGGCTTGCGCAATGAAAGGTCCCTGCATATCTCGGTCCCATCACGGACGGCCGGACTGAGTTTGAACACCCTTGACAGGCCTATTGGTCTGGGCCAAGCTCCCCGTACTGGTCTACACCATTGGTCCAGGTCCCGGCCCCATGGGCGGTCCGCGTCGACGAGCAACCGCGGGGAGGCAGGGGGGTTTTGTGGCATCCCTGAGGAGGGTGGCGTGAAGCGCAAGCTGATAGCCGCGATCGGTATCGCGGGCATGATGGTCTCGATCGCGGCATGCGGGGGCGACAGCGACGACGACGGCAAGAAGGCCGGAGCCGACGGCTACGCCGGCGAGACGCTCACGGTGTGGGTGATGGACGGGTCTTCGCCGGACGGATGGCAGAAGGACGTCGCCGCGGAGTTCGAGACGAAGACCAAGGCCAAGGTCAAGTTCGAGGTCCAGCAGTGGAACGGCATCCAGCAGAAGCTGACCACCGCCCTGTCCGAGGAGAACCCGCCGGACGTCTTCGAGATCGGCAACACCCAGACGCCCGCCTACGCGAAGACCGGCGGCCTCGCCGACCTGGCCGACCTGAAGAGCTCGATCGGCGCGGACTGGTCCGATTCCCTCAACGAGTCGTCCGTGTTCGACGGCAAGCAGTACGCGGCGCCGTGGTTCGTGGTCAACCGTGTGGTCGTCTACAACAAGAAGGTCTGGGCGGACGCGGGGATCAAGGAGCTTCCCAAGACCCGCGACGAGTTCTACAACGACCTCAAGACGATCGGTGAGAAGACCGACGCCGAGCCGATCTACCTGCCGGGCCAGAACTGGTACCACTTCGTCGGCCTCGCGATCGGCGAGGGTGCCGAACTGGTCAAGAAGGACGGCGACAAGTACGTCTCCAACCTCGACGACCCGAAGATCACCGCCGCGATGGAGACCTACAAGAAGTTCCAGTCTCTCTCCAAGGCGCCCAAGGACAAGGACGAGGCCACCCCGCAGCAGGGTGAGGTCTTCGCCAAGGGCAAGACCGGCGCCTTCATCGGCATGGGCTGGGAAGCCGGCATCGCCATCGAGGCCAACCCGGCGATCGAGAAGGACCTCGGCTACTTCACCATCCCGGGTGCGAGCGCCGACAAGCCCGAGGGCGTCTTCCTCGGCGGCTCCAACCTCGCCGTCGCCGCGGGCAGCAAGAAGCAGGACCTCGCCAAGGAGTTCCTGAAGATCGCGCTGTCCGACAAGAACGAGGGCGCGCTGGCCAAGGCCAACGGCGTCATCCCCAACAAGGACGCGCTGCAGAGCAACCTGAAGGGCAACGCCGCCGCGGAGGCCGCCGCGCCCGCCGCCGCCGGCGGTGGCACCACGCCGCTGATCCCGGAGTGGGCCGCGGTCGAGAACCCGCCCAACCCGATCAAGACCTACATGACCGCCGTGCTGAACGGGAAGTCCCCGGCCGAGGCGGCCAAGCAGGTCGAGGGCGAGTTCAACAAGCGCCTGTCGCAGCAGCAGTAACACCGGGTCGGCCGGGGCGGGGCAGCCGTACGACGGCCCCGCCCCGGCGACCGTACGCGGGTCGACGTACACAGGTCGAGAAGAGAGAACGCGAGCATGACCGTGCAGACCGAACGGCCGCCCTCGGGCCCGGCGGACGTCCGCAAGGCGGACGGCGGGGCATCCGGCGGGGCGGCGAAGAGAGCCGCGTCCCGTGCCGGCGGGCTCACCCCGTACCTGTTGCTGCTGCCCGCCTGCGCGGCCACCGTGCTGCTGCTCGGCTGGCCGCTGGTGAAGGACGTGTTGCTGTCCTTCCAGAACCTCAACATGGGACAGCTGATCCAGCATGTCACCGAGTGGAACGGGGTCGACAACTACAAGGAGACCCTCACCAGCGAGGACTTCTGGCGGGTCACCCTCCGCTCGATCGCCTTCACCGCGGTCAACGTCGCCCTGATCATGGTTCTCGGCACTCTGATCGGCCTGCTGCTCGCCCGCCTCGGCAAGCGGATGCGGTTCACCCTGCTGCTGGGCCTGGTGCTGGCCTGGGCGATGCCGATCGTGGCCGCCACCACCGTCTACAAGTGGCTGTTCGCCCAGCGTTTCGGCGTCGTCAACTGGGTCCTGGACAAGCTCGGCTGGCACTCCATGGCCGACTACAGCTGGACCAGCAGCCAGATGTCGACGTTCTTCGTCGTCACTCTGCTGATCGTGTGGATGTCCATCCCGTTCGTCGCCATCAACCTCTACGCGGCGACCACCACCATCCCGAAGGAGCTCTACGAGGCCGCGTCCCTCGACGGCGCCGGTGCCTGGCGGAGCTTCACCACGGTCACCATGCCCTTCCTGCGGCCGTTCCTCTATGCCACGACGTTCCTGGAAGTCATCTGGGTCTTCAAGGCGTTCGTACAGGTCTACCTCATCAACGAGGGCGGCCCGGACCGGCTCACGGAGATCCTGCCCGTCTACGCCTATGTCGAGGGTGTCGGCAACCAGCACTACGGCATGGGCGCGGCGATCGCGGTGCTGACCATCCTGATCCTGCTCGGCCTGACCGCCTACTACCTCAGGATCGTGCTCAAGCAAGGGGAGGACGAGCTGTGAAGCGCTCGCTCTTCGGCCGCCTGTGGCCCAACGTCACGGCCGTCGTCCTGTTCATCGGATTCGTCTTCCCCGTGTACTGGATGTTCGCCACGGCCCTCAAGCCGACCGGCGACATCCTCTCGGAGGACCCGGTCTGGTTCCCGACCGAGATCACCTTCGAACACTTCAAGACCGCGACCGACGTCGACCACTTCTGGACGTACGTCACCAACTCGCTGACGGTCACCGTCCTCGCCGTGGTCTTCTCGCTGGTGATCGCACTGGCCGGCTCCTTCGCCCTGGCGCGGATGCGCTTCAAGGGGCGGCGCGGCTTCGTCATCGGCTTCATGCTGGCCCAGATGGCGCCCTGGGAAGTCATGATCATCGCGATGTACCTGATCGTGCGGGACGCGTCGATGCTGAACAGCCTGGTGCCGCTGACCCTCTTCTACATGATGATGATCCTGCCCTTCACCATCCTGACGCTGCGCGGCTTCGTCGCCGCGGTGCCCAAGGAGCTGGAGGAGTCGGCGATGGTCGACGGCTGCACCCGCGCGCAGGCGTTCCGCCGGGTCATCCTGCCGCTGCTCGCGCCGGGTCTGATGTCCACCTCGCTGTTCGGCTTCATCACCGCGTGGAACGAGTTCGCCCTGGTCCTGGTGCTCAACAAGGACGCCGAGGCCCAGACGCTGCCTCTGTGGCTGTCCAGCTTCCAAACCCAGTTCGGCGACGACTGGGGTGCGACCATGGCCGCCTCCTCCCTGTTCGCGATCCCGATCCTCATCCTCTTCGTCTTCCTCCAGCGCAAGGCCGTCAGCGGCCTGACCGCCGGCGCCGTGAAGGGATAACGCCACCCATGACGACCATCGCCAGGGCCACCGACACCCTCACGCGTGACGCGCTCACCGTCCTCCAGCCCGGCTTCACCGGCACCACCGCCCCCGACTGGCTGCTGCGCCGGCTCGGCGAGGGACTGGCGTCCGTCGCCCTGTTCGGGCGCAACGTCACCTCGCCCGAGCAGGTGGCGGCCCTGACCGCACAGCTGCGCGCCGAGCGCGAGGACGTGCTGGTCGCGATCGACGAGGAGGGCGGTGACGTCACCCGGCTCGAGGTGCGCACCGGCTCCTCCTTCCCCGGCAACCACGCCCTCGGCGCGGTGGACGACGTCGGCCTCACCCGGGCGGTGGCCGCGGAACTGGGCCGCCGGCTCGCCGCCTCGGGCGTCGACTTCAACTGGGCCCCGTCCGCCGACGTGAACTCCAACCCGGACAACCCGGTCATCGGGGTGCGCTCCTTCGGCGCCGGCACCGACCTGGTCGCCCGGCACACCGCCGCCTACGTCACCGGCATGCAGTCCGCGGGCGTGGCCACCTGCACCAAGCACTTCCCGGGCCACGGCGACACGGGCATCGACTCCCACCACGCCGTGCCGCTCATCGACGTGGACTTCGACGTGCTGGCGGCACGCGACCTGGTCCCGTTCCGCGCGGCCATCGCGGCCGGCAGCCGCGCGGTGATGAGCGCCCACATCCTGGTCCCGGCCCTGGACCCGGACCGTCCGGCAACGTTGTCCCGGCGGATCCTGACCGACCTGCTCCGGGGCGAGCTGGGCTACGACGGGCTCATCGTCACCGACGGCATCGAGATGAAGGCCATCGCCGGCACCTACGGCATCGAACGCGGCACCGCCCTGGCCATCGCGGCCGGTGCCGACGCGATCTGCGTGGGCGGCGGGCTGTCCGACGAGGGCACCGTACGGCGGCTGAGCGACGCACTGGTCGAGGCCGTCCGCACGGGCGAGCTGCCCGAGGAGCGTCTGGCCGACGCGGCGGCACGCGTCCGGGCCCTGGCCGGCTGGACCGCGGCGCACCGGACGGACGCCCGGACCGGGGACGCCGTGGACGGCGACGTGGGCCTGCGCGCGGCCCGCCGCGCCCTGCGCGTCACCGTCGCCGAGGAGTTCACCCCGCTCACCGAGCCGCCGTACGTCGCCGCCCTCACCCCGGTGGCGAACATCGCGGTCGGCGACGAGACCCCCTGGGGCATCGCCGCCGAGCTGTTCCGCCTGCTCCCGGGCACCGAGACCGGCAGCTTCAGCGGAGCGGACGCCGGGAACGAGGCGCTGGCCGCGGCCGGCTCACGCCGGATCGTCGCCGTCGTCCGCGACGAGCACCGCCACCCCTGGATGGCGGCGGCCCTCGACGTCCTGCTGGCGGCCCGGCCCGACACGATCGTCGTCGAGATGGGCGTCCCACGTGCCGAGCCCCGCGGCGCCGTCCACCTGGCCACCCACGGCGCGGCCCGCGTCTGCGGACTGGCGGCGGCGGAGGCCATCGCGGGCGCCTGACCAGCCCGTCGACGACACACCGAAGGCGCCGACCCCGCAGCGGGGTCGGCGCCTTCGGTGTGTCGTCGAGGCGGGGGAGGGGCCGTCGGGGGTCCCGTCGGGGGTCAGATGCCCTGCCAGTCGGGCTTGTGGGCGTAGGTGTGCCGGAAGTAGTCGGCGAGCTTCAGCTTGGAGGCGGCGGCCTCGTCGACGACGACCGTGGCGTGCGGGTGCAGCTGCAGCGCGGAGGCCGGGCACACGGCCGCGACCGGACCCTCGACGCTCGCGGCGACCGCGTCCGCCTTGCCCTCGCCGGTGGCGAGCAGCACCACGTGCCGGGCCTCCAGGATGGTGCCGATGCCCTGCGTGATCACGTGGTGCGGCACCTGCTCGATGTCGCCGTCGAAGAAGCGCGCGTTGTCGACGCGGGTCTGCTCGGTCAGCGTCTTGATCCGCGTCCGCGAGGCGAGCGAGGAGCACGGCTCGTTGAAGCCGATGTGGCCGTCGGTGCCGATGCCCAGCAGCTGGAGGTCGACCCCGCCGGCTCCGCCGAGCGCCCGGTCGTAGGCCTCGCACGCGCCCTGCACGTCCGCGGCCGTCCCGTCGGGGCCCATGAACGCGTCCATGCCGATCCCCAGCGGCTCGAGCACCTCGCGCCGCAGCACGGAGCGGTACGACTCGGGGTGTTCCGCGGGCAGCCCCACGTACTCGTCGAGCTGGGCGATCCGTGCCCGCGCGGTGTCCACGGCACCCGAGCGCACCTTGGCCGCCAGCGCCTCGTACACGGGCAGCGGCGTCGAGCCGGTGGCCACCCCGAGCAGGGCGTCGGGCTTGCGCCGGAGCAACTGCGCCATGGCCTCGGCTATGAGTTCGCCGCCCGCCTTGGCATCGGGAACGATGACAACTTCCACGCTGGCCTGCCGTTTCGAAGAGAGGACTCACCCGGGGCCCGGGACTGGCTATGTGGTTTAGACCAATCTAACAGAGCAGGGCCCCGCGGGCGCGGCGAAACGGTCAGGCGAGTGGCGGGGTCACGGTGTTGGCGTCACGGTGTCGGTGTCACGTCAGTGAACCTCCCGTCGCGTCCACCCAGCTTCCGGTGACCCACCGGCCCCCGTGCGAGGCGAGGAACGCGACCACGTCGGCCACTTCGGCCGGGGCCCCCACCCCACCCAGCGCGGAGAGCGCCGCCGCCCGCTCCCAGCCTTCCGGGCTCCCGTGCAGCAGCGCGGCCGTGTTGTCCGTGTCGATGATGCCGGGTGCCACCGAGTTCACCGTGATGCCGCGGGCGCCCAGCACCTTGGAGAGGTCGCGCGAGAAGACGTCCAGCGCGCCCTTCGTCATCGCGTACGCCATGTTGTCCGGCATCGCCGCGGTGCGGGCCAGTCCCGACGAGATGTTGATGACCCGGCCGCCGTCGCGCAGTCGTCCCATGCCGTGCTTGAGGATGAAGAAGGGCGCCTTCACATTGACCGTGAAGACCGCGTCGTACTCTTCCTCCCCTATATCGCCGATGGGTCGGGTGCTGCCGATCCCGGCGTTGTTCACCAGGACGTCCAGCCCGTCGGCGTGCCTGTCGAACTCCTCCCACAGGGCCTCGGCGGCCCCCGGGACGCGCAGGTCCGCCCCGATCGCGAAGGCCGAGCCGCCGGCGGCCTCGATCGCTGCGACCGTCGCCTTCGCCGCCGCCTCGTTCCTCCCGTAGTGCACCCCGACCCGTGCGCCGTCGTGCCCGAGCCGCTCGGCGATCCCTCGCCCGATTCCCCTGCTCGCCCCCGTGACCAGTGCCGTCCTGCCCGCAAGCACGCCCATCCCGACGCCCCCTTCACATTCGCTAGTGGTCGCTACAGATATGACCGTACAGCAGTCCCGCGACATTTCTCTAGTGCCCGCTATAAAATGCACTCCATGGTGAGCGGCGAGAAGAGCGGTCGGAAGAGCGGCGAGAAGAGCGGACGGTCCTCGGCGACGTCCGCCCGTGCGGGCGTGGGCAGGACCCGCGGCCGCCCGCGGTCCTTCGGCCGCGCCACGGCACTGGAGGCGGCGCTGCTGGCCTTCTGGGAGCACGGCTACGAGGCCACGTCCGTCTCGGACCTGACGCGGGTCATGGACATCGGCGCCCCGAGCCTCTATGCCGCCTTCGGGGACAAGCGCTCGCTCTTCGAGGAGGTCGTCCAGGAGTACGGCGTGCGCTACGGCGCCTTCGGCGATCGGGCCCTCGCCGAGGAGCCGACCGCGCGCGCGGGCATAGAGAGGATGCTGCGCGAGGCCGCCGCCGAGTACACCGCCCCCGGCCGGCCGCACGGCTGCCTCGTGATCCACGCGGCCGCGAACTGCTCGACCGCCGAGGTCGAAGAGTCCCTGCGGGAGCGGCGCAACGCCAACATCGCCGCGATCGAGAGCCGGATCGGCGCCGACGTGTCCGAGGGCATACTGCCGCCGGACACCGACGCCGCCGGCCTCGCCCGGTACACCGGCGCGATGATCCAGGGCATGTCCCAGCAGGCGCGCGATGGTGCGAGCCGGGCGGAGCTGGAGGCACTCGCGGAAATTGCCCTGGCGGTCTGGCCCCGCGTGTGAGCCATCAGGGTTAGGCTTCTGGCGGCTGCTTCGACGTCCGCACGGCCGTCAGAAGCCACCAACAACAAACAACGTCCACCGCATGGACACGGTTAGTGGTCTAGTCCACAATGGTCACTGAGGCACTGACCACGCCGCTCACGCAAAGTGATCGTCAGGCTTCCGCCCTCCCCGCACAGGAGGGTGGACCGAGGAACCGGAGCTCTCTGCCCTGACTGCCCCGGCTCCTCATCCTTCGGCCGACCGGGACCGCACACCCCACGGCCGATGTTGCTCCGGGCTGCGGTGCCGGGAGGGCTGAGGGTCCCTCTCAGGCGCCGCGGCCCGCGGGTGTTTCCGGGGGCCGTTGAGGCCGGGTCGGGGGCGGGGGAGCGGTGAAGACTGGCTGGTTTCGATCGCTGTCCGTACCGCCAGGTACGCTCAGCCCCGTGCCCTCCATGAACGAACTCGTACGCCAGCACACAGCACTCGACGACTCCGACCTCGAGTGGCTCCATCTGCTGGTCTCGGAGTGGCAGCTTCTCTCCGACCTCTCCTTCGCCGACCTGGTCCTGTGGGTGCCCACCCGCGACGGCACACGCTACGTCTCCGTCGCCCAGATGCGGCCCAACACCGGTCCCACCTCGTACCAGGACGACATGGTCGGCCACCTCGTCCCGCGCGGCCGGCGGCCCATGCTGGACGCCGCCCTGGACGAGGGCCGGATCGTGCGCGAGGGCGATCCCGAGTGGCGCGAGGAGGTCCCGGTCCGCGTCGAGTCCATCCCGGTACGACGCCAGGGACGCGTCCTGGGGGTCATCGCCCGCAACACCAACCTGCTCACCGTGCGTACACCGAGCCGCCTGGAGCTCACCTACCTGCAGAGCGCCTCGGACCTCGCCCAGATGATCGCGGCCGGCGCCTTCCCGTTCGAGAACCAGCAGGTCGACATGGACGCCTCGCCGCGCGTCGGCGACGGCCTGATCCGGGTCGACGGGGACGGCACCGTCCAGTACGCCTCACCGAACGCGCTGTCGGCCTACCACCGCATGGGCCTCGCCGCCGACCTGGTGGGTCATCACCTGGGCCGGACCACCGCCGAACTCGCCCCCTCCCGGGGCCCGGTGGACGAGGCACTCGCCAAGGTGGCCAGCGGCTGGGCGCCGCGCGAGTTCGAGATCGAGGCGCACGACGGAGTGATCCAGTTCCGCGCGATCCCCCTCAAGCCCAAGGGCACGCGCATCGGTTCGCTGGTGCTCCTGCGCGACGTCACGGAACTGCGCCGCCGTGAGCGCGAATTGATCACCAAGGACGCCACCATCCGGGAGATCCACCACCGGGTGAAGAACAACCTCCAGACGGTGGCGGCCCTGTTGCGCCTCCAGGCCCGGCGCATCGAGTCCGACCGGGGCCGCGAGGCGCTGGAAGAGGCCGTGCGCCGGGTCGGCTCGATCGCGATCGTGCACGAGACGCTCTCCCAGAACCTGGACGAGCGCGTGGAGTTCGACGAGATCGCCGACCGCGTGCTGGCGATGGTGGCGGAGATCTCGCCGGGCAAGGTCACCGGCCGGCGCACCGGCCGCTTCGGCATCCTCGACGCCGAGGTGGCGACCCCGCTGTCGATGGTGCTGACCGAGATCCTGCAGAACGCCCTGGAGCACGGCTTCCGGGACGGCGACACCGGCACGGTCGAGGTCTCGGCGGTCCGTGGCGGGACGGCCAAGGAGGCCCGGCTCCTGGTCACCGTCCAGGACGACGGTGTCGGTCTGCCCGAGGACTTCGACCCGCACCGGTCCGGCAACCTCGGCCTGCAGATCGTCCGCACCCTGGTGGAGGGCGAGTTGGGCGGCACCTTCGACATGGTCTTGGCCCCGGAGCGCGGCACCAGGGTGATCCTCGACATCCCGGTGCCCGCGGCGAAGTAGCCCGTCCTGGGACAGCAAAAAGCCCCGGACCGGTGAAGGTCCGAGGCCAGTGCTCGTGCGATGCATCGTCCGATGCGCTCGGGGGTACTGCGCGCTGCGGCTCGGGAGCGGGGGTTGCGTACTCGCTGTACGCGCCGCCAAGCTGAGGCTGTCAGTAGGGGTGGGTTGTCAGGCGGAGGCCTGACGAGCCCGGTTGCGGGCGGCACGGCGCTTCATTGCGCGGCGCTCGTCCTCGCTGAGACCACCCCAGACGCCGGAGTCCTGGCCGGACTCGAGCGCCCACTGCAGGCACTGCTCCATGACAGGGCAGCGACGGCAGACGGCCTTGGCTTCCTCGATCTGCAGCAGCGCGGGACCGGTGTTGCCGATGGGGAAGAAGAGCTCGGGGTCTTCCTCGCGGCAAACGGCGCGGTGACGCCAGTCCATGGCTGCTACCTCTCCTTGGTATTACATGCTGGGATGCTTGTGAATGTGAACGCTTTCACGAATCCCTCAACAAGGGAAGGGCCTAGCGCCAGGTTCCCTGGCGTGGTCCTGTGGTTTGAAGAGGGGTTCCGGTGATCTGTGGATGCCGGTCTTGCGGGCTGTCCCGATCGCCAAGAAGAGACTCGCAAACCTCGGCGGCGGATACAACCCCTTCCGGAAAGTTTTTTTTGATTCTTCGGTGTCGACTAGGTCACAGCCGTACTTCCATGGGGTGGACCCTGGCCTAAACGTTCGAGTGAAAGGACTTTCGCCCCTTCTGCTCACACAATCACACGCAGTGCACGGCGTACGCCTGTGAACGTCACGCTGGTCCGCAGCCCCAGGTGGTCACCGTCCATCTGGAGGGGCAGGGGCACCTTCGAATGCAAGGTGAAGTCGGTCAGATCGTGCAGGGAGACCGCGTGCCGGCCCCGCGGACCGCGCTCGGGGGACGAAGTGAGCAACTGGGTGCCATACCGGGCAACCGCGGCCGTCGAGAGCCTGCTGAGGCCGAAGACGTCGAGCGCGGTGTCGAACGAGGCCTCGGGCGACGCGTAGATCGGGCGGTTGCCGAGAAACGTCCAGGGACACGTGTTCGAGACTATGGAGAGCACCAGATCCGTGATCGGGTCCTCGCCCGCCCGCTCCAGGGTGATCGTCCCGCTGCGGCGATGCGGCTCGCCGATGAGCTGGCGCACCACCTGGCGGACGTAGAGGGCGTGGGTCGACTTCTTGCCGCGCTCGCGGTGCTGCTCGACCCGGCCCACCACGCCGGCGTCGAATCCCAGTCCGGCGTTGAAGGTGAACCAGCGGGCCGGAACCGCCTCGTCCTCCGAGCCCGGCGTACCCGACGCCAGGCCGAGTCCGACGGTCCGCTGGCTGCCCTCGCGCAGCGCGTCCAGCAGGGCGCCGGTGGCCTCCACCGCGTGGTTGGGCAGACCGAGGGCGCGGGCGAAGACGTTGGTGGAACCTCCGGGGACCACCGCGAGTCCGGGCAGGTGCTCCGGATCGGGGCCCGCGTGCAGCAGACCGTTGACGACCTCGTTCACCGTGCCGTCGCCGCCGAGGGCCACCACCAGGTCGATGTCGTCGCTCTGCGCCGCCTGCCGGCCGAGGTCGCGCGCGTGGCCGCGGTACTCGGTGGTGACCGCCTCCAGCTTCATCTCGCTCGCGAGCGCGTGGATGAGCACGTCGCGCGTACGCGCACTCGTGGTGGTTGCCGCCGGATTGACCACGAGAAGTGCACGCATGGTTTGCAGGGTACCTACTGGGTGGTACTCGGCCCAGACCGAGGTGGAGATCGCCCCCGGCACACGGCGCGCGTGATACGCCCTACACCCTGGTGGGCGCCGGTGCGCCGAGGGCTACCCTGCAGGGGTGAGCAGTGAGCAGACCCCCACCCCCGAAGCCGCCGAAGCCGCCGAAGAGACGGGCCCTCGTCCCGGCCGGCTGACCGCCGCGGCCGCGCTCGCCGCGCTGGAGGGGGTGGCGCTCGTCGTCGGCGGCGCCTGGATGCTGGTGGGGGGCCTCACCGGCCACCCCGACGACCGGACCTCGGCCGTCACCGGCGGCGTCACGCTGATCGTCCTCGCCCTGCTGCCGCTGCTCGCCGCCCGCGGGCTGCTCGCCCGACGGGGCTGGAGCCGGGGGCCCGCCGTGATCACTCAGATCATGGCGCTGCCCGTGGCCTTCAACATGGTGCGGGCCGACAGCCTGGCCGTCCCGACCGGCATCGTGCTCGGTGTCGTGGCCGTCGCGGCACTGGTGCTGCTCGTCAACCCCACGACCACCCAGGCCCTCGGCATCCGAGGACCCGGCAACGCCGGGAAATAGCCGACCGAGCGGCCACCGCTGCCCGGCACCGGGGGTTACCGGACCGGCGGCTACTCCTCGACCAGCAGCTTCTCCCGCAGCTGGGCCAGTGTGCGGGCCAGCAGCCGTGACACGTGCATCTGCGAGATGCCGACCTCCTGCGCGATCTGCGACTGGGTCATGTTGCCGAAGAAGCGCAGCAGCAGGATCCGCTTCTCCCGCGGCGGCAGGTCCTCAAGGAGCGGCTTGAGCGATTCCCGGTACTCGACGCCCTCCAGGGCCTCGTCCTCGGCGCCGAGGGTGTCGGCAACCGCCGGGGACTCGTCGTCGGTGTCCGGGACGTCCAGCGACAGCGTGGAGTACGCGTTGGCCGACTCCAGGCCCTCGAGGACCTCCTCCTCCGAGATCGCCAGCTTCTCGGCCAGCTCGTGGACCGTGGGGGAGCGGCCGTGCAGCTGGGACAGCTCCGCCGTGGCCGTCGTCAGGGCCAGCCGCAGCTCCTGGAGCCGGCGCGGGACGCGCACCGCCCAGCCCTTGTCCCGGAAGTGCCGCTTGATCTCGCCGACGACCGTGGGGGTCGCGTACGTGGAGAACTCCACCCCGCGGTCCGGGTCGAAGCGGTCGACCGACTTGATCAGCCCGATGGTGGCGACCTGGGTGAGGTCGTCCAGCGGCTCGCCGCGGTTGCGGAAACGGCGTGCGAGGTGCTCGACGAGCGGCAGGTGCATGCGGACCAGCCGATTGCGCAGGTCCGCGTACTCCGGGCTCTCCTTCGTCAGCGTGCGCAGCTCGGCGAACAGGAGGCGTGCCCCGCTGCGGTCCTGCGGGTCGTGCCGTGTGCCCTGCGTGCCCCGTGCACCCGGCGTGTGGCCCTCGGAGTGTCGCTCGTGCTCGCTCATCGTCCCGCCCGTTGCCCTTTCCCGAGCCCTCGCCTCCGCTCGGACGGGCCGGACGGGGGTGTCCCCGCCCTGCTGCCCGTCGCCCGGAGAGACGGCCTCGGGCGAGGTCTCGTCCTCCGGATGCGGCCGGGCCTGCTCGGGGATGCCGTCGATGCCGTCCGCCATGCGTCGCGCCTCGTCAGGAGAGCGTGTGCCCTCGGCCGGCAGCTCCCGTGTGCCGTGCTCTTCGTCCCGCACCGGCCCGTCCCCGTCCCTCACGTCGGCCCGGGTCCCGCGCCGCGCTGTTTGTAGAGGCTGATCGAAACGGTTTTGTCCTCGTCCACGGCGGAGGAGACCTTGCCCGCGAGGGCGGAGAGCACCGTCCACGCGAAGGTGTCCCGCGAGGGGGCGTGGCCGTCCGTGGTCGGCGCCGAGACGGTGACTTCGAGTGAGTCGTCGACGAGGCGGAAGACACAACTGAGCACCGAGCCGGGCACGGCCTGCTGAAGCAGGATCGCGCAGGCCTCGTCGACTGCGATGCGCAGGTCCTCGATCTCGTCGAGGGTGAAGTCCAAACGAGCTGCGAGGCCGGCCGTCGCCGTACGCAGCACCGACAGGTAGGCACCCGCGGCCGGCAGCCGGACTTCGACGAAGTCCTGGGTCGCGGGCTCGCCTGCGATCTGGGACACCCTCACCTCCAAGGTGGTACAAGCATTACAGGGCCGAGGGTCGCCCCTCGGGGTAACGCGATACGTGGTTCAGCGGTGACGTTATCGCGCTCCGAACTTTCCTGTCCCCGAGACCCCAACCCCGTGCTGTCACTCATAGTAAACACGCGAACACGCACAGTGGCTAGGGGGTCGGCGGGCTCAAATCGGAAGAGCGCGCGCCGGGTTGACGTACCCAGGCGTCAGACGGTCGAACCGTCCCGGGCAGAGGTCACACGAGGACGTGGTCGACGAAGCACCAGCGCCAGCTCTCCCCGGGCTCGAAGGTGCGCATCACCGGATGTCCGGTCTCCTTGTAATGCGCTGTCGCGTGCTGCCTCGGCGAGGAGTCGCAGCAGCCGACGTGACCGCAGACGAGGCACAGCCTCAGCTGCACCGGGTCCGTGCCCTCGGCCAGACACTCGGGACAGGTCTCGCCGCACGGTTCGGGTTCCGGGTGCGGCAGCGCGTCGGCGTGCGTGCACTGTTTCATGATTGCCAGGTTACGACGGGTGTGCGGATCACCGCGCGGAAAACGAGGGCGGGCGAGGACGATGGACGTGATGCCGCTGCTGCTGCTGGTCGCGGGCAGTGCCGCGGTCGCCGCGGCGGGACGGCGCGTACCGGTGCCGGTGCCCCTGCTGCTGGTCGCGGTGGGCCTGGTGGTGGGCTATGTCCCCGGCGTGCCCGACTACACGCTCGACCCGCACGTCGTCCTGCCGCTGCTGCTGCCCCCGCTGCTGTACACGGCGGCCTCCGACAGCTCCTACCTGGACCTGCGGGCGCAGACCCGCCCGGTGGCTCTGCTGTCCGTGGGCTACGTGCTCTTCGCCACCTTCGTCGTCGGCTGCGCCGCCTACCTCATCGTGCCGGGCCTGCCGTTGACCGCCGCCCTGGTGCTCGGCGCGGTGGTCGCGCCCCCGGACGCCGTCGCCGCCACGGCGGTGGCACGCCGGGTGGGGCTGCCCTCCCGGATCACCACGATCCTCCAGGGCGAGTCCCTGGTGAACGACGCCACCGCGATCACCGCCTTCAAGGTGGCGCTCGCGGCTGCCGTCGGCGAGGGCGCGACCTGGGCCGGCGGGATCGGCGAGTTCCTGATCGCGGCGGTGGGCGGCGTCGGCGTCGGGCTGGTGCTGATGGTGCCGCTCCACTGGCTGCGCACCCACCTGAGAGAGGCGCTGCTGCAGAACACGCTCTCGCTGCTGATCCCCTTCGTCGCCTACGCGGTCGCCGAGCAGGTGCACGCCTCCGGGGTGCTCGCGGTGGTCGTCGTCGCGCTCTACCTCGGCCACCGCGCGTGGGAGGTCGATTTCGCCACCCGGCTCCAGGAGGAGGCGGTGTGGAAGATGGTCGCGTTCGTCCTGGAGTCGGCCGTGTTCGCCCTCATCGGACTCCAGCTGCCCGTCGTCCTCAAGGGCCTGGGGGAGTACGAGGGCGTCGAGGCCGCCTGGTACGCCCTCGCCCTCTTCCTGGTCGTCGCCGTGGCGAGGTTCGTGTGGGTGTACCCGGCGACCTTCCTGCCCAGGCTGTCGGCACGCGTCCGCGCGCGCGAGGGCGACCTCTCCTGGAAGGGGCCGTTCGTGATCGGCTGGGCCGGGATGCGGGGCGTGGTCTCGCTGGCCATCGCCTTCTCCATCCCGCTCACCGTGCACGGCGGTGAGCCCTTTCCCGAGCGCAACCTCATCCTGTTCCTCACCTTCACCACGGTCATCGGCACGCTGGTCGTCCAGGGCGTCAGCCTGCCGCCGCTGATCCGCCTGCTGAAGTTCCCCGCGCACGACGTCCAGGCCGAGACGCTGGCGGAGGCCAACGCCCAGGCGCAGGCGTCACGGGCCGCGGAGCAGCGCCTGGACGACCTGCTCACCGACGAGCGCAACGCCCTGCCGGGTCCGCTCGCCGACCGCCTCCGCATGGTCCTGGAGCGCCGCCGCAACGCCGTGTGGGAACGGCTCGGGCAGGTCAATCCCGTCACCGGCGAGACCGTCGACGACACCTACCGGCGGCTCTCCCGGGAGATGATCAGCGCCGAGCGCGACGTCTTCGTCCGGCTGCGGGACGGCCGCTACATCGACGACGAGATGCTCCGGACACTGCTGCGCCGACTGGACCTGGAGGAGGCGGCCGCGTACCGGGAGACGACCTGAGCGGGGCGCGCGAGCGCGCGTCGCAGCGGCGGCCCGTCCCGCCCGCCGGGCCGCCGGCCCCGCCCGCTCAGGGAAACGGCCGCCCGGTGACGACCGCCGCCAGGGTCGTCCCGCGCGGGAAGGCGCCCTCCCGGGTGAGAGCGAGCAGGGCGTACAGCATCTTGGCGACGTACACGCGCTCCACGGGCAGGCCGTGGCGGCGTTCGAAGTCCTCGGCGAAGGCGTCCAGCCGGGGGCTGGTGCGGGCGTAGCCGCCGAAATGGAAGCGGTCGTCGAGGCTCCAGGTGCCGCTCGGCCCGCCGAACGCACGGTCCTGGAGCCGCCGTATGTCCTCGGTGAGGAAGCCGCCCTTGAGCACGGGTATCCCGAGCGTGCGCCGCCCCCGGGGCAGTCCGGCGGCCAGTCCGGCGAGCGTGCCACCGGTGCCGCAGGCGAGGGCGGCCACGTCGGCGTGCTCGCCCAGTTCCGCGCCCAGGGCACGGCAGCCGCGGACGGCCTCCGCGTTGCTGCCCCCCTCGGGGATGACGACGGCGTCCCCGGCGGGCCCGGCGTCCACGGCCCGCAGGAGGGCCGCCAGGGTCTCCGGTTCGGCCTTGCGGCGATACGTCGAGCGGTCGACGAAATGGAGCCGCATGCCGTCGGCGGCGCACCGGGCCAGAGAGGGGTTGAGCGGCAGGCCGGCCAGTTCCTGCCCGCGCACCACGCCCACCGTGGAGAGCCCGAGCAGGCGCCCGGCGGCGGCCGCGGCGCGCAGGTGGTTGGAGTAGGCGCCGCCGAACGTGACGACGGTACGCCCGCCGACCATGGCGAGATTCGGCGCCAGTTTGCGCCATTTGTTGCCGACCAACGCGGGGTGGATCAGGTCGTCCCGCTTGAGCAGCAACCGGACACCGTGCCGCTCGAAGCGTCCGTCGACCACCTCCTGCAAAGGAGAGGGCAGGCGGGGCCGCAGGTCGGCGAGGTCGCGGGGGTCGGTGGCGGTCACCCCGCCATTGTCACGCCGCCGCCCGCAGCGGCCACGTCACTTCAGGCGGTCCCGGATCCGCTCGCGCATCGACGCCATCGTGAACCCCCGCGGATCGACCTTCCCCGGCTGCCACTCCAGATGCCCGATGACCGACCGTTCGTTCCACCCGTGGTGGCGGCACACCGCCGCGGCGACCCGCTCGATCGCCTCCAGCTGGGCCGCCGGCCAGGGATCGTCGCCGTCGCCGAGGTTCTCGCACTCGAAGCCGTAGAAGTGCCGGTTGCCGTCGGTGTTCGCCTCGTTGTCGCGGGGCAGCGCCTTCTCCGCGATCACCGCGCGCAGGACGTCGTCGTCGCCGAGCCCGGCGTGGTTGGCCCTGCCGTACCCGACCAGGTGGACCTTGCCGTCCTTGGTGACGACCCCGTGGCACAGGGGGCCGGGCAGACCCTCGTAGCCCTTGCGGCAGATGTCCACGGTCCGCGCGCTGCCCTTGGTCACCGTGTGGTGGATCATCACGCCGTGCACGGGCCCCCAGGGGCCCTTGTGGTTGCGGTTGTGGTCCCGCCAGTCGCCGACCTCGACGACGGTGACGCCCTCCGCCTTCAGGGCCTTGAGGAAACTGCTCGCGGACATGGGTGAGGCCACGGCCGACTCCTTCACGCTGCGCGACGACCGCCGGACGCGACCGCCTCGTACGGTGCTTGTACCGAAACGGAGCGCCTTCCATTACTTGTTCGGTCCGTGTGCGAGTCGTTTCGGACAATCTCATCGCGCCGACCGCCCCGACGGGGACCGGACAAGTCGCCGAGACGCTGAACAAGCCCCCATATCTGCCCCGGCCACACGTGATCCATTCCCGCTCTTTCGTGTAATAGCACCGGCACGCTCCGTGAGGAAGGCTGGTCCACGCACATCGATGCCGGGCGCAATCGCCCGGCATGACCGGGAGGGCAATTCCTTATGTCGGTAGGCGAAGAGGTCCGCACCGAGCAGACCAGGCCGCAGCAGAGCCTCGGCACGGCGGCCGCGCGGAACCTGGCCACCACCACCAAGTCCGTTCCTCAGATGCAGGAGATCAGTTCGCGCTGGCTGCTGCGCTCGCTCCCCTGGGTGGACGTCCAGGGCGGCACGTACCGGGTGAACCGGCGTCTGACCTTCGCCGTCGGCGACGGCCGCGTGACGTTCGTGAAGACCGGCGACCGCGTCGAGGTCATCCCCGCGGAGCTGGGCGAGTTGCCGGCCCTGCGGTCGTACGAGGACGACGAGGTCCTCTCGGAGCTCGCGCAACGCTGTGAGCAGCGGGAGTTCGGCCCCGGAGAGGTCATCGCCTCCTTCGGCGGCCGGGCCGACGAGGTCTACCTGCTGGCGCACGGCAGGGTCGAGAAGATCGGCACAGGTCCGTACGGCGACGACGCGGTGCTCGGCGTCCTCGCCGACGGGGCGTACTTCGGCGACCAGGCGCTGCTCGACGGGGACGCGATCTGGGAGTACACCGCCCGCGCGGTCACCGGCTGCACGGTGCTCGTGCTGCCCCGCCAGGAGGTGGAGCAGGTCGCGGAGCGCGCCGAGTCCCTGCGCACGCACCTTGAGGAGCGGCGCGCGCTGCCGGAGCAGAACACCAACAAGCACGGCGAGAAGGCGATCGACCTCGCGGCCGGCCACAGCGGCGAGCCGGACATCCCGCACACCTTCGTCGACTACGAGGCCCGGCCCCGTGAGTACGAACTGAGCGTCGCCCAGACCGTGCTGCGCATCCACTCGCGCGTGGCCGACCTGTACAACCAGCCGATGAACCAGACCGAGCAGCAGATCAGGCTGACGGTCGAGGCGCTGAAGGAGCGTCAGGAGCACGAGCTCGTCAACAACCGAGAGTTCGGCCTGCTGCACAACTGCGAGTACGACCAGCGCATCCAGCCCCACGACGGGGCGCCCGGCCCGGACGACCTGGACGAACTGCTGAGCCGCCGGCGCGGCACCAAGCTGCTCCTCGCCCACCCCCGCGCCATCGCCGCCATCGGCCGCGAGCTGAACAAGCGCGGCCTCGTCCCCGAGACGATCGACATCGCCGGCAACCGCATCCCGACCTGGCGCGGTGTGCCCATCTACCCGTGCAACAAGATCCCGGTCACCGACGCCCGTACGACCTCGATCATCGCGATGCGTACCGGCGAGCAGGACCAGGGCGTCATCGGTCTGCGGGCCACCGGCATCCCCGACGAGATCGAGCCGAGTCTGTCGGTGCGCTTCATGGGCATCAATGAACAGGCCGTCATCAAGTACCTGGTCACGGCCTACTACTCGGCCGCGGTCCTCGTACCGGACGCGCTCGGCGTCCTGGAGAACGTCGAGATCGGCCGCTGGCGGTGACGTCAGTCTCCCGAACGTCGTGTTCCCGCCCTCCCGGGCGGGTACACCCCGGGGGTACGGACGGGCCCATGGGGAAGGTGAGTCCATGACGGAGACACGGCGCGGCACCACCGCGACGCGTCGCTCCACCGCAACGCCGGAAAGGCACGGGCCCATCGGCACGCAGCGGAACGAAGAGCCGGGGGGGACGTCCGCCGGGCAGGGGCGGGCGGTGTCCGAAGGGCACGAGGCGGCGGCGCTCCTGAGGGAGTCCCGGGCGTCGGTCGACCCCGAACTGCGCTCCGCCATCGCGTCGCTGCCCGACTCGATGCGCCGCGTCGCGCTCTACCACTTCGGCTGGCAGCACGCGGACGGCACGCCCGCGGCGGGTAACGCGGGCAAGGCGATCCGTCCCGCGCTGGTCCTCACGGCGGCGACCGCGCTCGGCGGGTCCGGGGCCAGGGCGGCGGCCGGCCGGGCCGCGGCGGCGGTGGAGCTGGTCCACAACTTCACCCTGCTGCACGACGACGTGATGGACCGGGACGCCACCAGGCGTCATCGGCCGACCGCGTGGACCGTGTTCGGCGACGCCGACGCGATCCTCGCCGGGGACGCCCTTCAGGCGCTCGCCCTGCGGCTGCTCGCGGCGGACCCGCACCCGGCGTCCGCGGCGGCGGCCGTCCGGCTCGCCGACTGCGTCATGGAGCTGTGCGAGGGCCAGCACGCGGACACGGCCATGGAACGGCGCCCGCCGGGCGAGGTCACCCTCGACGAGACGCTCGCCATGGCCGAGGCCAAGACGGGCGCCCTGCTGGGATGCGCCTGTGCCCTCGGCGCGCTGTACGCCGGTGCCGCCGCGGAGGACGTCGAGGCCCTGGACGCCTTCGGCCGTGAGGCCGGGCTGGCCTTCCAGCTCATCGACGACGTCATCGGCATATGGGGCGACCCGCGCCACACCGGCAAGCCGGCCGGTGCGGACCTGGCCGCCCGCAAGAAGTCCCTGCCGGTGGTCGCCGCCCTCACCTCCGGCACCCCGGCCGCCGCCGAACTCGCCGAGCTGTACGCGGCACCGTACGACGAGGACAGGGAGGACCTGGAGCGCACCGCTCTGGCAGTGGAGCGGGCCGGTGGCCGGGACTGGGCGCAGGCCCAGGCGGCCGACCGGATGGCGAGAGCCATGCAGGAGCTGGCCCGTGCCGTGCCGGAGCCGGAGGCGGCGGGCGGACTGCTCGCGCTGGCCGAGTTCGTGACCCGGCGCAGCACCTGACGGTCACCCGGCCACCGCGGCCACCCGGCCACCCCGGCCGACCCGGCGACCGCGGATCGCCGGGCCGGCCGTGCAAGACCCCGGAGCCCGTGCAGGGCCGTACGGCACCTGACCGACGTACGGCCGCACCGCCGACGGCTCCGGTCCGGCGGGTCCCGCACTTCCCCACGGTGTGCGGGGCCCGCCCCCTTCCGTGTGCGGTCGCGGTGACGTACGCACCCGCCTCGGATCCCGCCGGACAGGGCTAGGCTCAACCGCCGTACGCGCGAGCGATGTTGAGTCGAAGGGGCGGGACATGGGTGTGGTGATCCGGAGGGCGGGGGAGGACGACCGGGAACGGGTCGTCCGGCTGCTGGACGAGGCCTTCCAGGACGACCCGGTGAGCAGCTGGGTCTTTCCGGGCAAGGAGTACCGCCGCCGGACCCACCACCGGCTCGTGGCCGCGTTCGCCGACGCCGTGTTCGCCGACGGGCGGATCGATCTCACCGAGGACGGCGCGGCCTGCGCGCTGTGGCTGCCCGTCCCCGCGGACGGGCACGCGGGTGCCGAGCCGGCCGACGACGGGTCCGAGGAGGGCGTCGAGGACGGCCCCGCACAGGTGCGCGAGGCCGTCGACCCGGAGAACGAGCGCGTCGAGCTGATAGCCCGGCTCACGGACGGCATCCACCCCTCCGGCCGGGCCCACGAGTACCTCTGGATGATCGGCGTGGCCCCCGACCGGCAGGGCGAGGGGCTGGGTACCGCGCTGATCGAGAGCGTCCTCGACCGCTGCGACCGCGAAGGGCTGCCCGCCTACCTCGAGGCGAGCAGTGACCGCGGCAGGGTGCTGTACGAACGCCTCGGCTTCGAGTTCACCGGCGGGGCCCTGGACCTGCCGGACGGCCCCCGGATGTGGCCGATGTGGCGCGAGCCGCGGACGCGGTGACAATCGACTGCCCAAACAACTACACATGGAGTACTGTGAGCGTAGTGGTCAAAACGAAGGAGACCGGTTTGCGCAAACTCACGTACTTCGTCGCCTGCTCCATCGACGGCTTCATCGGCGGCCCGGACGGCGACGCGTCGTTCATGGTCCCGTTCGTCGACGAGGAGTTCTTCGGGTTCCTGAAGGCGGAGTATCCGGAGACGCTGCCGACGCACGGCCGCCGGCCGTTGGGCATCGACGATCTGCCGAACAAGCGGTTCGACACGATCATTCAGGGCCGGGCCAGCTACGACCTGGCACTCAAGGAGGGCGTCACCAGCCCCTACGCGCACCTGCGCGAGTACGTCGCCTCGCGCACGCTCACCACGTCGCCCGACCCGAATGTCGAGATCATCTCGACGGACCTGGTCGGCAGGGTGCGTGAGCTGAAGGCCGAGGACGGCGCCCTCGACATCTACCTGTGCGGCGGAGCCGCCGTCGCCGGCGAGCTGGTCGACGAGGTCGACGAGCTGGTCGTCAAGACCTACCCGGTGGTTCTCGGGACCGGCATGCCCATGTTCCGGTCCGGCTTCGAGGTCTCCGAGTTCGTGCCGGACTCGGTGCGGACCTTCGGCAACGGTGTCGTGGTGCGGACGTACCACAGGAAGCGCTGAGCCGTCGCGCGTTCTAACCTGGGGGTATGGACAGCGACACGTATGTCTGTCCCGTTTGCGGACAGCCGGTCGAAGCGGTCGTCCGGCGGCACAAGACGCTGGGCGCGTGGGTCCCGGCATGGGTGCCCGGCCCGTGCCGCAACCCGAGGTGCGAGGCAGGCCCCGAGCAGGACGCCCGGGGCACCGAACCCGAGGCGCGGCCCGGGACCGCGGAGCGCTCCTCGGAGACGGTCACGGAGAACCCCTGACAACGACAACGCCGAAGGGGCCCGGCCAGGATGTCGGCCGGGCCCCTTCGGGCTGTCCTGCGGCCTGCGATGGTGCACCGATCGCGGGCCCGAAAGCAGACGGGTCGTCAGGCCTTCTTGGTCTCCCAGAAGATCTTGTCGATCTGGGCGATGTAGTCCAGGGCCTTCTGGCCGGTCGCCGGGTCCTTCGAACCCTTGGCGGTCGACAGGGCCTTGAGGGTGTCGTTGACCAGCTGGTGCAGCTCCGGGTACTTCTCGAAGTGCGGGGGCTTGAAGTAGTCGCTCCACAGCACGGAAACGTGGTGCTTCGCGAGCTCGGCGCGCTGCTCCTTGATGACCGTGGCACGCGTCTGGAAGTGCGGGTCGTCGTTGCCGGCCATCTTCTCCTGGACGGCCTTCACCGACTCCGCCTCGATGCGGGCCTGGGCCGGGTCGTACACGCCGCAGGGCAGGTCGCAGTGGGCGCTGACCGTGACCTTGGGGGCAAACAGGCGGGAAAGCATGAAGCGTTCCTTCCTCGTGATCGTCTTCTCAGGGGGGACATTACTCCCTGGGAGACCCGATTTCGCGGGTGCCCCCGTGGGCTTAGGACAAAAGTCCGGGGTGAGACTGAGACTGGTGGAGGAAAGACCGGGGAGGTGCCGGGTGATGCCGGAGCAACTGTCGCAGGAGACCGAGCGCGCCAGAGGGGCGTTGCCCTTCGGGCCGGCCGAGGTGACCGGGCCGTCGATGGTGCCCACGCTGCACCACGGGGACGTGCTGCTCGTGCACTGGGGGGCGCGGGTCCGGCCGGGTGACGTGGTCGTGCTGCGGCACCCCTTCCAGCAGGACCTGCTCGTGGTCAAGCGGGCGGCCGAACGGCGCGGGGCCGGCTGGTGGGTGCTCGGGGACAACGCGTTCGCGGGCGGGGACAGCACCGACTACGGGGTCGTGCCGCAGGACCTCGTGCTCGGCAGGGTCCGGCTGCGCTACCGGCCGCCGCGGGCGGGTCAGCGCTCGCCGTTCGCCGTGGTCCGCTGGGTGCTGTCGGCGGTCAGGCCGGTGCTGGCCGACCGGTCCGCCTCCAGGCGCTTGCGGGCGCGGTAGGCCGCCACGTTGGCGCGGGTGGCGCAGCGGTCGGAGCAGTAGCGCCGGGAGCGGTTGGTGGAGGTGTCCAGGTAGGCGTTGCGGCAGGGGGCCGCCTCGCACAGGCCCAGCCGGTCCACGCCGTACTCGGTGAGGTGGAAGGCCAGGCCCATCGCCGCGATGGCCGCGAAACCGGCGGTCGCGTTGGAGGGGTGGTCCGCCAGGTGCATGTGCCACAGCGGGCTGCCGTCGTCGGCGCGGTGGTCGTGGCCGGAGATCTGCGGGCTCACCGGGAACTCCAGGAGCAGTGAGTTCAGCAGGTCCACGGCGAGGGTCTCGTCGCCTCCGTCGGCCGCCTCGAAGACCGAGCGCAGCCGTCCCCGGACCGAGCGGAACCGCGTCACGTCGGCGTCGGTCGCGCGCCGGGCCGCCGACTGGTTTGCGCCGAAGAGCGCACGGACGGCCTCCACCGAGGTCAGGGAGTCCTGCCCCCGCGACGGTTCCTCGGTGTTGACGAGACGCACGGCGTAATCCGAGTAATAGGCCAGTTCCACTTGTAGTCCTTACGAAGGGGCTCTATGGTCGTGCCTGCGGTCGAGTAACAGCTGATCGTGCTTCTAGGGTATTACGTCACGCAGGCACGGAGGGACCCGATGACGGACGCGGACACCACCACTACCACCACACCCGGTGCCGACTGGCAGGCATGGCAGCAGAGCTGGGACCGGCAGCAGGAGTGGTACATGCCGGACCGCGAGGACCGTTTCCGGATCATGCTCGACATGGTCGAGGCGCTCGTCGGTCCCGCACCGCGCGTGCTCGACCTGGCCTGCGGCACCGGCACCATCTCGGCCCGGCTGCTCGCCCGGTTCCCGCAGGCCACCAGCACGGGCGTGGACCTCGACCCCGCGCTCCTCGCCATCGCCGAGGGCACCTTCGCGGGCGACGAGCGGGTCTCCTTCGTCACCGCCGACCTCAAGGACCCCGACTGGCCGGCGAAGCTGCCGTACGACTCGTACGACGCCGTCCTGACCGCCACGGCCCTGCACTGGTTCCACGCCGAACCCCTCGCGGATCTCTACGGTCGGGTCGCGGGGCTGGTCCGCGACGGTGGTGTCTTCATGAACGCGGACCACATGATCGACGACACGACGCCCCGGATCAACGCGGCGGAGCGCGCCCAGCGGCACGCGCAGATGGACGCCGCCAAGGGCGAGGGCGCGCTCGACTGGTCCGAGTGGTGGCAGCTCGCCGCCAAGGACCCGGTGCTCGCCGGGCCCACGGCGCGCCGCTTCGAGATCTACGGGGAGCACGCCGACGGCGAGATGCCCTCGGCGGCGTGGCACGCGCGCGTGCTGCGCGAGAAGGGCTTCGGCGAGGCGCGGCCGGTGTGGTGCTCGCCCTCGGACACGTTGCTGCTCGCGGTGAAGTAGGCCAACGCCGAGGGGGGTGATGCGGGAATCCCGCACCACCCCCCTCGGCATTCGTGCCGTCGGAGTCAGAGCACCTTGGACAGGAACGCCTTCGTCCGTTCGTGCTGCGGGTCGGTCAGGACGTCGCGCGGGTTGCCCGACTCGACCACCACGCCGTCGTCCATGAAGACCAGGCTGTCGCCGACCTCGCGGGCGAAGCCCATCTCGTGGGTGACGACGACCATCGTCATGCCGGACTCGGCGAGGTCGCGCATGACGTCGAGGACGTCGCCGACCAGCTCCGGGTCCAGCGCCGAGGTCGGCTCGTCGAACAGCATCAGCTTCGGGTCCATCGCCAGGGCCCGCGCGATCGCGACCCGCTGCTGCTGGCCGCCGGAGAGCTGCGAGGGGTAGTTGCCGGCCTTGTCGCCCAGGCCCACGCGCTCCAGGAGCCCGCGTGCGCGGTCCCTGGCCTGGGCCTTGCTCATGCCCTTGACCTGGATCGGCGCCTCCATGACGTTCTCCAGCGCGGTCATGTGCGGGAACAGGTTGAAGCGCTGGAAGACCATGCCGATGTCGCGGCGCTTGACGGCGACCTCACTGTCCTTCAGCTCGTAGAGCTTGTCACCCTTCTGGCGGTAGCCGACCAGCTCGCCGTCGACGTACAGCCGTCCGGCGTTGATCTTCTCCAGGTGGTTGATGCAGCGCAGGAAGGTCGACTTGCCGGAGCCCGAGGGGCCGATGAGGCAGAACACCTCGCCGGACTTCACCTCCAGGTCGATGCCCTTGAGCACCTCCACGGGACCGAAGGACTTGTGGACGCCCTCGGCCTTGACCATGGCGGTCATGCGGCACCTCCTGTCGTGCGGGAGCGGTTCGACAGGGACAGCAGGTTCGCCCTGATCTTCTGCATCGGGGTCGCCGGCAGGCTGCGGCTGGAGCCGCGCGCGTAGTAGCGCTCCAGGTAGTACTGCCCCACGCTGAAGAGCGAGGTCAGCAGCAGGTACCAGGCCGCCGCCAGGAACAGCATCTCGGCCGGGGCGCCGGAGGTCTGGCCGATGTCCTGGGCGACCCGGAACAACTCGGCGTACTGGACGACCGACACCAGCGAGGTCGTCTTCAGCATGTTGATGACCTCGTTGCCCGTGGGCGGCACGATCACGCGCATCGCCTGCGGAACCACGATCCGGCGCAGCGTCTTGGCGTGGCTCATGCCGAGCGCGTGCGCCGCCTCGGTCTGGCCCTCGTCGACCGCGAGCAGACCGGCCCGGCAGATCTCCGCCATGTACGCGGCCTCGTTCAGCCCCAGACCCAGCAGCGCCGTCAGGAACGGCGTCATGAAGTCCGACCACTCGTCGCGGTAGAACGGCCCGAGGTTGATGTACTCGAAGACCAGGCCGAGGTTGAACCAGACGACCAGCTGCACCAGGACGGGCGTGCCGCGGAAGAACCAGATGTAGAACCACGAGATGGACGAGGTCACCGGGTTCTTCGACAGCCGCATCACGGCGAGCAGGATGCCGCCGACGACGCCGATCAGCATCGCCAGGACGGTGATCAGGAGCGTCTTGCCCATGCCCGTCAGGATGCGGTCGTCGAAGAAGTAGTCCGGGATCGCACCCCAGTTGATCTTGCCCTGGGAGAACGCGTAGACGACCGCGGCCAGCAGCGCGATCGCGACGACCGCGGAGACGTACCGCCCGTAGTGCCGGACCGGGATGGCCTTGATGGCCTCCGGCCCGGCCGGCGGGGTGTCGGCGGGGCCGCCCGCCGTCTTGTCTATGTCAACAGTCACGGATGATGCCTTTCAGTGCCCGCCGCGCGGTCACTTGCCGCCGTTGATGGTGGCCTCCGTGACGGCGCCTTCCGCCACGCCCCACTTCTCCATGATCTTCTTGTACTCGCCGTTCGCGATCACCGCGTCCAGCGCCGCCTTCAGGGCGTCCCGCAGCTGCGTGTTGTTCTTGGCGACCGCGATGCCGTACGGGGCGGCCTCGACCTGCTCGCCGACGAGCTGGAAGTCCTTGCCGCCGCCGGAGGTCTTCACCGCGTACGCCGCGACCGGGAAGTCGGAGGAGCCGGCGGCCGCGCCGCCCGCACGCAGGCGGGTCTGGGCCTGCTGGTCGTTGTCGAAGGCCTCCATGGAGATCTTCTTGCCGGCCGGACACTTCTCGTTCTCGGCCTTGGCGAGGTCCTCGGAGACCGTGCCGCGCTGGAGCACGAGCTTCTTGCCGCACAGGTCGGACCAGGTCTTGATGCCCTGGTCGTCGCCCTTCTTGGTGTAGATCGAGACACCGGCGGTGAAGTAGTCGACGAAGTCGACGCCCTGGCCGACCTTCTTGCCGGTGTCGGCGTCGATGCCCTCCTGGCGGTTCTTGGTGTCGGTCATCGCGGACATGGCGATGTCGTACCGCTTGGAGCGCAGGCCGGTGATCAGGGTGTCGAAGGTGCCGTTCTCGAACTCGAACTTCACGCCGAGCTGCTTGCCCAGGGCGTCCGCGAGGTCGGGGTCGATACCGACCGTCTTGCCGGAGTCGTCCTTGAACTCGACCGGGGCGTACGCGATGTCGGAGCCGACCTTGACGGTGCCCTTGTCGCGGATCGACTGCGGCAGCTTGTCGGCCAGCGGAGCACCGCTCGAGGACTGGTTGTCGCTGCTGCCGGAGTCGCCGCTCTCGGTCTGGTCGCCGCATCCGGTGAGCAGCAGGGCGCCGGCGACCGCGATCGCACCGACCGCTGCTAGCCGGGAGTGCACGGCGGTCGTACGACGGGTGGAGCGTGCGGTCATGGTGGGTTCCTCCGGCGGATGAGGGAGTTGCCGATGGGGGCGGTGGAGTTCCGATGGGACGGGACGCCGGCCGGGGGACCGGCCGCCGTGGGTCGACGAGAGCACACACCTTCGAGTGCCGCGACCTCGTGTGATTACGGCATCTTGCCATTCGGACTCGGCCATTCAGGGGGGCCGTCATGTCAAAATCGGATAACGGGTCACCCCCCGAACCGCACCAGGTCGGTACATCACGACCGAACCTTTACGGGAATCTGCCCTTCCAGCCGGAAGATCTGCGGAATTTCTCGTTATCCCGGTATGGATCGCGGGCGAGCGGGGCTGTTGAAGGTGTGGCCCGCGGGTCTGTCAAGGGGCGCCCGGAGGTTGTCCGGAACCCTGGCTATGAGCCATGTCACCGACATGCGGCGTTCGGGGTCCGACATGTGAGCTTGCGCTTATCGGACTCGTCGCGGGAGGCGTCCGTCGGGTAAGAAGGTTCTTTACACCCCTCATCAGGGGCTCAGGGCGCGTGTGCGGCGCGCCCGTCGCGCAGGGGCCCATGTGGCCCGTACAGCCATCTTCCTGCGCGGTGCCCGCCCATTCCTCACCAGGAGTGGACAAACCCTCAAACCATGAACTCTTAAGGGGTAAGACAAAGTGGCAGCGGAGATCGTCAATCCTCGCAGCGACAGCGACGCCAGTGCGGAGCGGGAGGCGGGCGCCGAGCCGCTCGACTCCTTCGACCCCGCGTTCGCGCTGCACCGCGGCGGCAAGATGGCCGTGCAGGCCACCGTGCCGGTCCGCGACAAGGACGACCTGTCCCTGGCGTACACGCCCGGCGTCGCGAAAGTGTGCAGCGCGATCGCCGAGCAGCCCGACCTCGTCCACGACTACACCTGGAAGTCGTCGGTCGTCGCGGTCGTGACGGACGGTACGGCGGTGCTGGGACTCGGTGACATCGGGCCCGAGGCCTCCCTTCCGGTGATGGAGGGGAAGGCGATCCTCTTCAAGCAGTTCGGCGGCGTGGACGCGGTCCCGATCGCCCTGGACTGCACGGACGCCGACGAGATCGTCGAGACCGTGGTGCGGCTCGCGCCCTCCTTCGGCGGCGTCAACCTGGAGGACATCTCGGCGCCGCGGTGCTTCGAGATCGAGCGCAAGCTCCAGGAGCGCCTGGACATCCCGGTCTTCCACGACGACCAGCACGGCACGGCGGTCGTGACGCTGGCCGCGCTGCGCAACGCGGCGCGGCTCAGCGGGCGCCCGCTCGGCGAACTGCGGGCGGTCATCTCCGGGGCCGGCGCGGCCGGGGTCGCGATCGCCAGGATGCTGGTGGAGGCCGGTATCGGGGACGTCGCGGTCGCCGACCGCAAGGGCGTCGTCTCGGCCGACCGGGACGACCTGACCCCGGTCAAGCGGGAGCTGGCCGGCTTCACCAACAAGGGCGGACTGTCCGGCTCGCTGGAGGCGGCCCTGTCGGGCGCCGACGTCTTCATCGGCGTCTCCGGCGGTACGGTGCCGGAGCCGGCGGTGGCCTCGATGGCCGAGGGCGCGTTCGTCTTCGCGATGGCCAACCCGAACCCCGAGGTGCACCCGGAGGTCGCCCACAAGTACGCGGCGGTCGTCGCGACGGGGCGCTCGGACTTCCCGAACCAGATCAACAACGTCCTGGCGTTCCCCGGCATCTTCGCGGGCGCGCTCCAGGTGCGGGCCTCGCGGATCACCGAGGGCATGAAGCTCGCGGCGGCCGAGGCGCTGGCCTCCGTGGTGGGCGACGACCTCGCCGCGGACTACGTCATCCCCTCGCCCTTCGACGAGCGCGTGGCGCCGGCCGTGACGGCGGCGGTGGCGGCCGCGGCCCGGGCGGAGGGCGTCGCGCGCCGGTGACGGTGTGACGCGTGTGTGTGGCGAACGGCCCCGTCCGTGGTGGACGGGGCCGTTCGCCGTCCGCGGCACCTGAGGCGGGGTGACAAGAGGGCGCGTGTCACACGGCCGCCCGGTTTCGGACGGCGGGCGTGGAACCTATCGTCAAGGTCATGTTCGCTGTCTACGCCGCCCGAATCGACCGCGACCAGCCGCTGACCGGCCTGGAGTTGGGAGAGCTTCCGGCTCCCGAGGCCCGCCCCGGCTGGAGTGTCGTCGATGTCAGGGCCGCCTCCCTCAACCACCACGACCTGTGGTCCCTGCGCGGCGTCGGCCTGCCCGAGGACCGGCTGCCGATGATCCTCGGCTGCGACGCCGCCGGGATCGACGCGGACGGCAACGAGGTCGTCCTGCACTCCGTGATCGGCCAGACCGGCCACGGGGTCGGCCCCAAGGAGCCCCGCTCCATCCTCACCGAGCGCTACCCGGGGACGTTCGCCGCGCAGGTCGCCGTGCCGGCCTGGAACATCCTGCCCAAGCCGAAGGAGCTCTCCTTCGAGGAGGCCGCCTGTCTGCCGACCGCCTGGCTGACGGCGTACCGGATGCTGTTCACCAACGCCGGGGTGCGTCCCGGTGACTCCGTACTGGTCCAGGGCGCCGGCGGCGGGGTCGCCACGGCCGCGATCGTGCTCGGCAGGGCGGCGGGGCTGCGGGTGTTCGCGACCAGCCGGGACGAGGCGAAGCGGAAGCGGGCCCTGGAGCTGGGCGCCGTCGAGGCCGTCGAGCCGGGCGCGCGGCTGCCGCAGCGGGTGGACGCCGTCATCGAGACCGTGGGCGCCGCCACCTGGTCGCACTCGATCAAGTCGCTGCGGCCGGGCGGCACGCTGGTCATCTCCGGTGCCACCAGCGGCGACCGGCCCTCCCACGCCGAGCTGACCCGGATCTTCTTCCTGGAGCTCAAGGTCGTCGGCTCCACCATGGGCACCAAGGACGAGCTGGAGGACCTGCTGTCCTTCTGCGCCGCCACGGGGGTGCGTCCGGTCATCGACGAGGTGCTTCCGATGGACCGGGCCCGTGAGGGCTTCGAGCGGATGGCCTCCGGCGGACAGTTCGGCAAGATCGTGCTCAGCAACTCCTGACACCTTCCTCCAGGCGGCGGGTCCGGTTCTCCGGGCCCGCCGTTCGCGTGTGCCGCTCTCCTCCGATCGTGTCAACCAGGGTTGACGTGGAGGGATTGTCAACTTAAGTTGACAGTATGAGCGAAGCAACGGATCTCGCCACGCGGGCGGGTGACCGCGACCCCCGGATCGGGCTGCGCGCCGTCGCCGCACTGCGGAGGCTGGTGGAGCAGCTGGAGGCGGTGCAGGTGCGCAGCGCGCGCCAACACGGGTGGTCGTGGCAGGAGATCGCCACGGAACTCGGGGTCAGCAGGCAGGCCGTGCACAAGAAGTACGGGAGGCATTGATGTTCGAGCGATTCACGAAGGACGCCCGGGCGGTGGTGCAGGGCGCGGTCGAACACGCCGAAGAGGCGCGGGCGCAGACCGTCGAGGCCGAGCAGCTGCTGCTCGCCCTGCTGGACCGGGAAGGCAGCCGCGCCTCCTTCGCGCTGGCGGCACTGGGTGTCGGCGAGCAGCGGGACGCGGTACGCCGCGCGCTGCGGGAGGCGCGGCGCCGAGCCGGTCTGTCGCAGGCCGACACCGAGGCCCTCGCCGGTCTGGGGATCGACGTCGGGGAGATCGTCGCCCGCGTGGAGGAGGCCCATGGCGTCGGGGCGATGTCCGGCGACGGGAAGGGCAAGAGCCGGTGGTCCGGGCGCCGCGCCTTCGGCCGGGGCGCCAAGGAGGTCCTGGAGAAGGCGCTGCGGGTCGCCGTCGCCCGGCGCGACCGGCACATCGGGGACGAGCACATCCTCCTCGCCCTGACCCTCCGCCCGGGTGTGCCCGCCGAGGTGCTCGCCGACCACGGGGTGACCCACGAGTCGCTGACCAGGGTGCTGGGCGACGGGACAGGCGAGGCCTGCGCCTGACCGGGGGCGCGGGGTCCCGGTGGCGGGCGCGGCGCCCCCGGTGGAGGACCGGGTGCGCCGCGCCCCGTCGGGCTCAGGCCTTCGGTGCCCGCAGGGTCGCCCCGATGTGCGCCGCGGCGGCCGACAGGTGGCGGCGGGCGTCGCGGAGCTGGTCGGCCGTGACGCCGTGGTCCCGGGCGGCGTCACGGATGTCGTCCCGGAAACGGTCGAGCAGCCGGTCCAGGTCGCGGGCCGGGTCACCGGTGGAGTCCGCGGCGTCCTCATGGGCCCAGGTCGGGGCGTATGCGGCGGGGAAGTCCTCGGGGGTGGCGGAGTACTCGGGCCGGTGGGCGGTGCCTGCGGTGTCGGTGCGGCCGAAGCCCCAGTCCTTGCCGAACTCCTTCCCGAAGTCCTTTCCGAAGTCGCCGACCTCCTTGGCCAGTTCGCTCAGGCCCTCGCGCAGCCCCGTCGGCCAGTCGCCCCGCGAGAAGTGGTCCTGCACCTGTTCCTGCACGCGCTGGGCGATGCGCTGGACCTCTTCCTGCGCCTGGGCCCGGGCCCGCTCCTGGGCCTCCTTGGCCTGGCGCCGGGCGCGCTGGGCCTCGTCGCGGGCGCGGCGGCTCTCGTCCTTGGCGCGGCGGGCCTGCTCCTTCCACTCCTGCTTGACCCGCCGCATCTCCTCCTTGGCGGCCCGCCAGGACTCCTTCTCGTCGGTGTCCCCGGCACCGCCGGCGGAGTCGCTCCCGTCGTCGTGCGCCCCGGAGGCGGTGCCCCGGCGGGCCGCGGTGGCCGCGGCCCGCATCTCCCGCCGCAGATCCCCGGCCGCGCCCCGCACGTCGGCCCGGATCTCGGCGGCCAGCTCGGCGACCGACTCCCGGATCTCCAGCTCCAGGTCGGCCAGCTCGCCGCTGCGGTCGGCCAGCTCGGCGCGGCCGGCGTCCGTGATGGCGTACACCTTGCGGCCGCCCTCGGTGGTGTGGGTGACCAGGCCCTCCGCCTCCAGCTTGGCCAGGCGCGGGTACACCGTGCCCGCCGACGGGGCGTAGAGGCCCTGGAAGCGCTCTTCGAGGAGGCGGATCACCTCGTAGCCGTGGCGCGGGGCCTCGTCCAGGAGCTTGAGGAGGTAGAGGCGCAGGCGGCCGTGGGCGAAGACGGGGGGCATGTCAGAGCACCTTCTTGTCGGTCGTGCCGTCCGTCGGGGCGGCGGTGTCGCCGTGGTCCCGGACGGCAGCGGAATTGTCCCCCGAGTCGTCCGGCGCTTCGTCCGCCGGACCGGTGTCCTGCGGCTCCCGCTCCCACGGCGCGTCCCCCGTCGTCGGACGGCGGAGCAGCGCGATGGAGCCGGAGACCGTGGTGGCCTTCAGCCGCCCGTTGCCCGCCCCGAGCCGGCCGGTGATGCGCTTGGCGCCCCACTGCCCGCCCACACGGAGGTCCTCGAAGGCGCTGGAGACCGTGCCGCTGGCCGTGTTCGCCTCGACCCGGGCGTCGGCCGGCTGGGGCAGCCGGATGGCGATCTCGCCCGAGACGCTGTTCAGGCTGATGTCGGTGGGCCCGCCGGACGGGTCCAGGTCGACGATCATCGAGCCGCTCACCGAGTCGGCCCGCACGGAGGAGCCCGCCTCCACCACCGTCAGGTCGCCCGAGACGGAGTTGAAGCGCAGGTCTCCGCTGAGGGCCTGCGCCTCCACATTCCCCGAGACGGTGTCCGCGCGGACGGGGCCCGCGAGGCTCACCAGCGTGGTGTCCCCGGAGACGCCCTTCACCTCGGCGGGCCCGTCGAGCCCGGAGACGACGGCCGCGGCGCTGACCGCGCCCACCTCCACGCGGGTGCCGGTGGGCACGGCCAGGGAGACCACCACGCTGCGGCGCCAGCCCTTGCGGTCCAGCCACTTGAGGAAGCCCTTCCAGGGCAGGTCCTCATAGGCCACCGTGAGCACGCCGTCCCGGTGGGTCACGATCAGGGGTGGCCCCTCGATCTCGGAGACCTCCAGGCGGGCGGAACCTTCGTCGGTGCCCACCACGTTCACTGTGCCGCTGACGATGCGTACGTGGAGTCGGCTCACGGACTCGTCGAAGGTGAGCTTCCTGGGCTCCGCGACGGACCACTCGGACATGGTGACGACCTCCTCGACCGAACGCGCCATATCGCGTCCTTCGCAATTCACGATATATCGCGGACACGGAAAGTCAAGACACCCGTTCTGGTGATCAACGATCGGCCGGGTGGGCCGAACTGTCCTAACTTGTGGATATGTCGACGGAAGAGTCCGTGCCCGTGCCCGCTCCCGGTGCCCTGCTGCTCTGCCGCGCCGAGCCGGACTCCGTAGCCGCCGTCGCCCCGCTGCTGGGCGAACGGATGCCGCTGGTCCCGGCCGGGGAGGGATGGAGCGCGCTCGTGCCGGAGGGCCGGCCCTGGCGCGACGGCGGCGAACCGGTCGACCGTGTGGTCACCGGCTGGGCCGCGGCACTCGCCGTCGGCGCCCCGTGGCCCGTCCTCGCCCTGTGGTGGGACGCCGACCGGGCCGGACACGTCCTCGCCTCCGGTTTCCGCCGCCCGGTGGGCTACGTGTGGCTCGCGAACGGCACGCCGGTCGGCGAGGACGAGGCGATGCGTACCTTCGCCGCCCGGCTCGGGCTGGACCCGGTCCTGGACGTCCAGTCGCTGGACCGGCTGACGAGGCCGGACCCCGAGGCCGACGCCCGCGCCAGGCTGCGCGGACTGCTCGCGGTGCTCGCGCGCGCGGGGGTCGCCCTCCCCGTCGGGCTGGACCCCGGCGAAGGCGCCGACCGCCTCGGTGCTCTCGCCCGCGCACTCCCCGGCGCCCGCCGGACCGAGGCCGCCGGACGCCGCCCGACGGCCGACGAGAGCCGGCTGGCCGCCTGGATGCCGTGGGTGGGCGGACCGGGGGCCCGCGCCCTGGGGTCGGCCCAGATCGCGGCGGGCCTGTCCCTCATCGCCTGGGGGCTGCGGCGCCACAGCGGAGGATGGGCCACGGCGGGGGCGCTGCTGATCGCGCACGGCACGCTCGGCGCGCTCGGCGCGCTGGGCACGGCTCACGGCCTGGCCGAGCGCGCCTGACGGGTTCCGGTCCGAAGACCACCCACACACCCGAGCGGTCCCCGAGGCGCCCCGACGGGTCCCCAAGGCACCCCGACGGGTCCGGGAGGACCCGCGTGTGCCTACTCGTCCTCGTCCTCGTCGTCCAGCCGCGCCAGCCACGTCGCCAGTCGCTCCACCGGCACCTCGAAGTCGGGGTTCAGGTCGACGAAGGCCCGCAGCTGCTCGGCGAGCCACTCGAAGGTGACCTCCTCCTCTCCGCGCCGCTTCTCCAGCTCCTCGATGCCGCGGTCGGTGAAGTACATGGATCGTGCTCCGTCGTGTCTTTGCAGGGTTGGGAATCTCCGGTGAGGGAAGAACCCTGTGCCTGCAGGGTGGAGAGATGGGGTCTTTCCGTCAGGTGTGAAGGAAGACAGCACAAGGATAGGCGCGCACAAGGGTGCGCCTCCTGGGGTCGTCGGGGCCCTCGCGTCGAAGGAAGCCCGCGGTGGGCGTCGCACCGGGGACCGGCGTCGAGGGGGCGCGGGAACGGGGGAATCGCATGGCACAGGAAGGGACGCGCGTCACGCGCATCGTGTTGCCGGACGGGACACCGGTCTGGGCCCGGATCTCCGGCGCGGCGGAGCTGCCGGCCCCGCCGGGGCAACTGTCGTACAGCGACACCGGCTTCGCCGAGCGGGTCGAGGCGAGCGTGGAGAGCCTGAACTCGCTGGTGACCGGCGTCGCGAGGTCACTGTCGGAACCGTTGCGCGCGGTGCGGCCGGACGAGGTGAGCGTCCAGTTCGGCATCGAGCTGACGGCGAAGGCCGGCAAGGTCGTGGGTCTCCTCGCCGACGGCGAGGCCAAGGCCGGCATCACGGTCACCCTCACGTGGAACGGCGGACCACCGGATCCGGCCGCGCCCGACACCCCCGCCCCGGGTGGTGAGCCCCCCGACACCCCCGCGGACGCGTCCGCCCGCGCTCCGGGGCACGGCGGGACGGGTGACGCCCCCTCCGGGGGCGGGGCATGACGGACGGACGCGCCCCCGGCGCATCGGGCGCCCACGACGCGGCACGCCGTGCGCTGCGTGGCCTCGTCATGGCGGCGACCGTGCGCATTCATCGGCCGGACGCCGGGTATGCCCTGGACGAGCCCGCAACGTTCCTCGGCAGCGGCTACTTCGTCGCGCCGAGCTGGGTTCTGACCTGCGCACACGTGGCTTGCGGCGGGGAGGGGGACGAGGTGGTGGTGGTGTACGAGCCCGCACCGGGCCGCGGCATGTCCGCGGTCTCGGGTCGCGTGGCGGCGGCGCTTCCCGAGGGCGTCGGATCCGTGCCCGGCAACTGGCCCGCCCCCGACCTCGCGCTGGTGCAGTTGAACGAGCCGGCCGACCACGAGTGCGTGTACCTCTCCGAACGCCCGGCGGCCTACTACGGCGAGGGCAAGGTCCTGTACGCGGGCTGGACGGTGATCGACGGGCGGCTGAGGATGCTGGACGGCGCCCTCACCGTGCAGGGCACCATCGGCGGCTGGACCACGGACGTCCAGATGCGGCTGGGGGACAACGACCTGCCGGACGGCGTCTCCGGCGGCCCCGTGATCGATCCGGAGCGCGGCGAGGTCATCGGCGTACTGAAGTCGCGCTCCGAGCACGCGCGCGGGGGCACCTCCACCGGACTCGAGCAACTGCGGACGCTGTCCGTGCCCTCCGCAGAGCTGAAGACCGAACACGACGACCTGTACCAGGCGGTCGTCCATGCCCACGACCGCTACCACCGGGACCGGCAGCGCCATCCGGACGCGCGCAGCCACACCTGGGCCGACGTGCAGAGTCAGCTCGGCGCCCGGCCCGGTCAGACCCTGAGTCCGGACGAGCGCGTCCAGTTGCTCGGCCGTCTCGCGGACCTGCCGCCCCCCGCCAGCACCCGTTCCCTGCTGGACCTGCTCGACTCGCTGCCGGAATTCGAGGCTCCGTCTCCGCTGCCCGCCCCGCGCGGCTGGCGTGACGGACTCGGTGCCCTGTACGAGTACGCGCGCGACGACGGGGCCCTCTACCTGGTGCTCGACTACGCGGTGCACGCCATGACCGCCGACCGCCCGTTCCTCGCGCCCAGCACGCCGGCCGCCGAGGAAGCCCTGTGGGCCCGGGTCTGGCAGGCCGCCCAGCGGCTCGGCCCCGGCCGCCGGAGTGCCCTCGTCGAGCGACGGATCAACAGGATGGCGGCGCGCCGACCCGCCCCGGTGATGGGCGCCGGGCGGAGCGGAGCGTCCGCCGGTGATCCGGCACGGGCGGCGAGCGGGCGGTCGTCCGCGCAGTCGTCCGTGCTGGTCGAGATCGTGCGGCGGGGCTGGGAGCCGGACCGCTGCGACTGGTCGGTCTTCGTCGTGCGGTCCGGCGGCGAGACGAAGCGCCTCAAGGAGGTCGAGCGGGTTCCGCTCGGTGACCTCGCCGCCCATCTGTCGGCTCCGCTCAGGGAGGCGTTCCGCCAGTGCGACACCCCGGGCCGGCCGGCGGTCCTGCAGGTGGCGACGGAGCACTCGCTGCTGGCACTCGAAGTGGACGACTGGCGGCTCGGCCCCGAGGAGGAGCGGCTCGGCACTCAGCGCCCGGTCGTCCTGCGCTGCTCGGACCGCGACCAGTTGACCGAGCACGCCGAGCACGCCGAGCACGCAGGGAACGCCGAGCACGCCGAGCACGCAGCGGACACCGAGAGCGCGGAGAACGCCGGGAACGCCGAGAACCGCGGGAGCGGCGAGCGGTTCGCGGCGGATCCGGACGGTGACTACCGGCTGGACATCGACGAGGAGCGCAGGGCCCGCTGGCGCTGGCTGCACGCGCACCCGGTGACGGCCGCGGTCCTCGACTGCGACGACGGGCTGCGTAAACCGGTGCCGTCCGTGGAGGAGTTGCGGGGCCTGGCGCACGGCACCGTCCCGGTGCTGTGCCGCGCCGACGGCCACAGCTACGACGGCGACGCGGACGGCCTCGCCCGGCTCGTGCGCGGCGGTTTCGGCGTGGCCCTGTGGCGCCGTCGGCAAGGACTGCCGGAGGCGCTCTGCGGCGAGTTCCACCGCGGCACCCTGGACGAGATCGCGGGCCCCGCCAGCGCGCACCGGCTGCCGGAGGCCGTGCGCGACCTGCGCTCGAGGCTGCGTTCAGGACGGCCCGAGACCTTCTGGGCCAACGGCATAGTGCTGTTGTACGACGACCCGCACCAGCCTCTGCCCGGTACGGGTGACCTGCTGGAGGCACCTTGACTCCGGGCCGCCCGCGTCTCCCCGTTCACGTTCCAAATCCCATTGCTGATGGGCCTCTTATCAGTCCCGTTCAGGATCGATACCGTGATGGACGCCCCACGACGACAGCGCCCCCCGGACGAGTGACGACGAGGATTGGATCATGACCGAATCCAGCGAGTGGCTCATCTACCGGGGCGCCGGCGAACCCCACGACGGCATCGACCGGCTTCCCGACCCGCCCCCCTGGCGGGACTTCACCAGCCGGGAGGCCGCGGGTGCCGGTGACGGGTCCCAGGACCGCAGGCTCGGCGCCCACCGGCACCTGGCCGAACTGCACCGGCCGGGCGCCGAGGAACTCGAGATGATCAACGCCGCGCTGTATCTGCGCCGGCCGCTCCTCGTCACCGGCAGTCCCGGCGCGGGCAAGAGCACCCTGGCCCACTCGGTGGCGTACGAACTCGGCCTGGGCAACGTACTGCGCTGGTCCATCGTCAGCCGCTCCGAACTCCAGGACGGCCTCTACCACTACGACGCCATCGCCCGCCTCCAGGACGTGCAGATCGCCGCACAGGGAGGGCCCGGACCCGGTGCCGGGGCGCCGGGCGCGGTCGACGGCATCGGCGGCTACATCCGCCTCGGCCCCCTCGGCACCGCCCTGCTGCCCTCCGACACGCCGCGCGTACTGCTCATCGACGAGCTGGACAAGAGCGACATCGACCTGCCCAACGACCTGCTGAACGTGCTGGAGGAGGGCGAGTTCGCCATCCCCGAGCTGGAACGCATCGCGGACCGGCTGCCGGACCGCACGGCCGAGGTGCTCACCGCGGACGGGGAGAAGGTGCCGGTGCGCGACGGCCGTGTACGCTGCCGCGCCTTCCCGTTCGTGGTGCTCACCAGCAACGGCGAACGGGACTTCCCCGCCCCGTTGATGCGCCGCTGCATCCACCTCGAGCTCGGCCGCCCCGATCACAACAGGCTCGCCACCTTCGTACGGGCCCACCTGGGCGACGAGGCGGCACGCGCGGGCGACGATCTCGTCACCCGGTTCCTGGAGCGGTCCCGCAGCGAGCTGCTGGCGACGGACCAGTTGCTCAACGCGATCTACCTCACCGACGCCGCCGCCACGCCGAGCCGCGACCGCCTGGCCGACCTGCTCATCCAGCGGCTCGACCGCCCGAGGTGACGCGCTGATGCCCGACGCGACGGCGCGGCACGGTCCGGGCACCCCCGGCGACGGCGGATCCGAGGCGGGGCACTCCACCTCGTCCGCTGAGCGCACCGCCGTGCCCGCCGACGACCCGCTCGCCCAACTCGTCCTGCGGATGCGGGAGATCGGCCTGGATCCGGACGCCGAGCAGCTGTGCGACGCGCTCTGGCTGGCCCGGTGGACCCGGCCCGCCGACGCCACGGACGGTCCGCCCGCCCCGAGCAGTCGCGTCGCGCCCCCGGCGGCGGGCCCGTCCCCCACCCGGCCCCTGGCGCTGCCACCGGACGAGACCCGGCCCCCGGCACCCGAGCCGCCGGGCGGTCCGGCCGCCCGGCGCGTGGCCCTCTACCCGCTGCCCCCCGACGACGGGCCCGGGGTGCGTGGATCCGGCCGGGCCCGCGCGCTGCCGGTGGGCGTGCCCGCCGCCGCCGTGCTGCCCGCGCCGCTCGAACTGCAGCGCGCCTTACGCCCGTTGCAGGGCTACCGGAGCCCCGCCACACCGCTGCGGACCGAGCTGGACGAGGTCGCGACCGCGGAGACGAGTGCCCGGGCCGGGGGACTGATCCTCCCCGTCCGCCGGTACGTGTCCCGCGGCGACGCCCGTCTGCAACTGGTGATGGACACCTCCTCCTCGATGCTCGTGTGGGGCCGGCTGTTCGCCGAACTGGCGCAGATATTCAGCCGGCTGGGAGCCTTCTCGGACGTCCAGGTCAGTCATCTGCACCAGGGACTGGACGGGGGCCCGGCCGTCAGCCGCAGCCCCGACGCGCACGGTGCGCCGCTGCATTCCGCCGACCGGCTCAGCGATCCGACCGGCCGCCGGATCGTCGTCCTGATCAGCGACTGCGCCGGTCCGCTGTGGCACAGCGGCCATGCCCACCGGCTGCTCCACCACCTGTCCCGGCAGGGCCCCGTCGCCGTACTCCAGCCGCTGCCGCAGCGCATGTGGAACCGCACCCGGCTGCCCGTCACCTTCGGCGGCCTCTCGCGGGGTGACACCCTGGGCGGCGGCTCCCTGCTGCGGGTGCGCACGGCGTCCGGCGCGCCCGCCGAGCCCCGTCGGGGCGCGCTGGCCGTCCCCGTACTGCCGCCGGAGCCGGTGGCCCTCGGCTCCTGGGCGCGGCTGCTGTCCGGCGCCGGTCCGGTCCCGGGTGCCGTGGGCTGGGTGCGCGCCGATCAGCCGGCCGCCCCGACGGCCCGCCCCGACCGCGGCCGCACACCGTTGGAGCGGGTCAGCCGGTTCAGCGCCGGAGCCTCTCCGGCCGCCGCGCGCCTGGCGGTCTACCTCGCGGCGACCCCGCTCTGCCTCCCGGTGATGCAGCTGGTGCAGCGGACCATGCTGCCCGGTTCCGGGCCGTCCGAACTCGCCGAGGTACTGGTCGGCGGCCTGGTCACCCGGGCCCGCGCGGACCACGGCGGGGACGGCTCGCAGTGGTACGACATCGACCCCGAGGTGCGCGAGGCCCTGCTGTCCCGGCTCGGGCGGGACGAGGCCATGCTGGTCCTCAAGCACTGCTCGGAGTACATCGAGCAGCACTTCGGCAAGGGCGGCCCCAACTTCCCGGCCCTCGCCCTGGCCCAGCTCGGCGACGGCGGTCCCGGCCGCCCCCACCCGCAGGCCTCCGGCGCCGGAGCCGGCTACCTGGGCGAGAACGGCGGCGACGGCGAGGCCGACCCGGTCCCGCAGCCCTTCGCGGAGATCGCGGCGCGGATCCTGGAGCGGTTCATGCCACTGCCCGAGCAGTTCGCGACGTACGACAGCCGGAGCGGGCCGCGGCTCTCCGCGGAGCGGCCCACGCACCAGGCGGTGGTCCGGGCCCGCGCCCTGCTCTCCCGGTTCGACGGCGAGGGCATGATCCAGGACGTCATCGACGCCGTGCAGTTGCTGCGCGGCGCCGCCGAGCACGAACGGCCGGCCGGCGCGGACCCCGAACTGTGGGGCGAGTACGCGCGCTGCACACTGCGGCTGTGGGAGGCGCAGGGCGGTGCCGCGCTGCTGAACGAGGCCACGCGGGCCGCCGAGCGGGCCGCCGCGCACCCGCACGCCCTGCGGGAACGCGCCGTCCTCGCGCGCGTGCTCCACGCCGCCGCCACCGACGCGCGACGGCGCGGCGACCGGTCCGGCGCGCTGGAGCTGCTGCGCCGCGCCGACCGGGAGTACGCGGTCGCCTGCGCGGCACCCGGCCTGGACGAGGAGGAGGCGCTGCGGCTCACCCTGGAACGGGTCGCTTCCCTGGAGACCCAGTGGCGCCTGGGCGGCGACAGCGCCCTCCTGCAGAGCGCCGTCGGCATGCTGGAGGCGTTCGCCGACGCCTGGCCCGACCGGCGCGACCGCCCCTCGGAGCTTCTGCTGGCCCACGGCCGCACCCTGCTGCGGCTGTCGGAGGTGACGGCGGACCCGGCCCAGGTCAGGCTGTACGCGGAGCAGTCGGCGCGGTCGTTGCGCCGGGTGCTGGAGTCCGGCCCGGCGCAGGACACCGCCGAGTCCGTCCGTGACCGGGTCCGGGTGCTGATCGACCTGGTCGACGCGCTGCTGTCGTCGGGCGGCCCGCTCGACGAGGCCCAGGCCCGCACCGACGAGGCCCTCGGCCGCGTACGGGAGCAGGGGCAGCGGGCGGCGTTGCTGGTCCGAGCCGGACGCATCGCCGTCGCGCACTACGCCGAGTCGGGGGAGCCGGCCGAACTGCACCGGGCCGCCGACCGTTTCGCGCAGGCGGCGCACTGGATGCCCCGGGACGCGCCCGCGCACGCCGACGTGCTCGCCGAGTGGGGGAACGTCCTGCTGCGGCTCGCCGCGCTGGAGCCCGCCACCAGGCCGCAGGAACAGTTGTCCCGGGCGATCCGGGTGCTGCGGGACTGCCGGATGGAGACTCCGGCGGGCAGCCGGCGGGTCGCCCACCGGCTGCTGCTGCTCGGCCGGGCGCTCATGCTCCGGTACCAGGCGCGTGGCGACCGGGTCGACCTCAGGGAGGCCGAGCATCTCTTCGGGCTCGCGGCGGCCGACGCGGAGGACCCGTTGCTGGCGGCACGCTGCCGACTGGAGCTCGGGCAGGCCCAGTTCGAGGCGTTCCAGAGTCTGGGCCGCGCGGCCCGGCTGGACGTGGCGGTCGACGCCTTCCGGGCGGCCGCCGAGTCGGCCCGCCGGGCGGAGGAGGAGGCCGAAACAGAGCGCCGGCAGCAGGAGGCCGTGGAACTCGCCGCGCAGGCTCACCACTGGCGGGGTATGTCCTTCGAGGCGGCGGCCCGGCCCCGCGCGGCCCGGGACGCCTACCGGGCGGCAGGGGCGGAGTGGGACCGGTTGCCGGACGACCGTCTGGGCACGGGTGAACCGACCGCACGGCAGACGGCGCGCCGGCTCGCCGACCTGGAGTGAGTCCGGACGGCCACATGCCTGAAGAGGCCAGAGGAGAGGAACGGGGAATGGACATACGGGACGGGGCAGGGGCGGAGCCGGTGCTTCCGGGTGACGAGGAGCCACTGCCGGACCTGCTGGAACTGGACCTCGCACAGCTGGGCACCATCGAGCATCCGGTGCTGCGCGAGGTGCTGGGGGAGCTGAGGGCGCGAGCCGCGGAGCCGAGCGAGATGCTGTGGGGCTTCGACAACTCCTTCTGAGCCGAGGGTGACCCGGTGAAGATGTGTGAATAGGACAACTTTCACGGCGGCGAGTTTTGGGCACGTGCCGCGCCGGGAATGCGGCTCCGTGCGGCACGAGGCCGTGGCGCCGACTCGCGGCAACGGCGGCCGGACCGTACGGCATGGGGGTGCTGGAGTGTCGGAACACGCCACTACCGAACCGGCTCCCGTCCTCCCCGAGCCGCAGGCCGGTCCGGAAGGACCTTTCCCCTTCCGCCAGTTCATCGTCAAGGTGCACGGCCGCTGCAATCTGGCCTGCACCTACTGCTACCTCTACGAAGGCCCCGACAGCGGTTGGCGTGGCCGTCCCGCCGCCGCCTCCGCCGCCGTCCTGGACCGCACCGCCACCCGCATCGCCGAGCACGCCGCCCGGCACGGGCTGCGTGACCTCGCCCTCGTTCTGCACGGCGGCGAACCGCTGCTCGCGGGCGCCGGTGCGCTCGCCGCGGTCGCCGCACGGGTGCGGGAGCGCGTGCCGGACGGATGTCAGGTCCACGCCACTGTGCAGACCAACGCCACGCTGCTCACCGAGGAACGCCTCGCCGTACTGGCCGACGCCGACGTCCGCGTCGGCATCAGCCTCGACGGCGGCACCGCCGCCCACAACCGACGGCGGGTGGACCACGCGGGCCGCCCGTCCTGGCCCGCCGCGGCACGCGGGGCGCGCCTGGTCGCCGAGCGCTTCCCGGAGTCGTACGCGGGCGTCCTCACCGTCGTCGATCCGACGCTGGACCCGGTGGAGACGTACGAGTCGCTCCTCGACCTGCGTCCGCCCGCGCTCGACCTGCTGCTGCCCCACGGCAACTGGTCCGCGCCGCCACCGGGCCGGACCGGCGTCCGTTACGGCGACTGGCTGTGCGCCGTCTTCGACCGCTGGTGGGCCGCCGGGCGGCGCGAGGTCCGGGTGCGGCTCTTCGAGGAGTGCCTGGCGCTCCTGGTGGGCCTGCCCGCGGCCACCGAGGCGCTGGGGCTCACGCCGTTCGACGCGGTCGTCGTGGAGACCGACGGGTCGATCGAGCAGGTCGACTCCCTCAAATCGGCGTACCCCGGCGCCGCGTGGACCGGCCTCGACGTGTTCCGCAACACGTTCGACGAGGCACTGCGGCACCCCGGCGTGGTCGCCAGGCAGGCGGGCAGGGCATCGCTCGCGGGACAGTGCCGGGCGTGCCCGCTGCTGCGGGTCTGCGGAGGCGGGCACTACGCGCACCGCTACCGCGCCGGGCACGGCTTCCGGAACCCCTCCGTGTACTGCGCCGACCTCCAGCGCTTCATCCGACACGTGGCCGCACGCCTTGCCGACGCGGCGACGGGTCCGTCGGCGACGGGTTCGGCTTCGGTGGGGCCGTCGGCGGCGGCCGTTGCCGCTTCGGTGGGGCCGTCCGCGGCGGGTGCGACCTCTGCCGGTCCGGGTGTGACGGGTTCGTCTGGGGCGGGATCGTCCGCGGCTGGGCTGGCTTTGTCGGGTTCGTCTTTGACGGGTCCGGTTGCGGCCTCCCCGGCTTCGTCGGGCTTAGTTTCGGTGGGGCCGTCCGCGGCGGGTCCGGCCTCTGCCGGTCCGGGTGCGACGGGTTCGTCTGGGACGGGATCGTCCGCGGCTGGGCTGGCTTCGTCGGGTTCGTCTTTGACGGGTCCGGCTGCGGCCTCCCCGGCTTCGTCGGGTCCGGCCTCGACGATTTCGTCCGCGACGGCTTCGGCTTCGACCGGTCCACCTGCGACGGGTGCGTCCGGGACGGGTCCGGCCGCGACGGGTGCGTCCGGGACGGGTCCGGCTGCGACGGGTGCGTCCGGGGCGGGTCCGGCTGCGACGGGCCCGCGGCCGGCCGGCACGGCTTCGGGCGGCTCGGCTGTGGCCGGTCCGGGGTCGACGGGCCTGGACTCGAGTCGACCTGCCCGCACCCGACCGGCCCCGACCGAAGGGGGTGCTTCGTGATGTTTCCGGTGGTGCCCGACCGGGCCCTCCTCGAGCTGGCCCGGAGCGAGGGGGGTCCCGACACCCTGACGCTCCTCGTGCGGGACCAGGACACGCGGCGGCTGCTCCTCCTGCGTGCCGTGCTCGACGCGGCCGAGGCGGCCGAGCGGTCCGTCTGCACCGCCGCGCAGAAGGTGAGGCTGCGCGAGGACTGGGCGCTACTGACCGAGGCTGACCGGATCCCGGCACCCGACGCGCGGAACCCGGAGCAACGGCGCGGCTCCGCCGGAACGCGAACCGACCGCGACGCCACGCCCCGCGCGCCCGGCGAGCGCCCAGCCCCGCCCGGCGAGCGGAGTGCTCACGGCGTCCCGGCCCACGCGACGTCCAGCCCGCCCCCCGCCGTTGCCGCCGGCCCTGTCACGGCGCCGCCCGCGAACCCGGCCAGGGCCCGACTCTTCCATCCGCTCACCGGCCCCTGGGCACGGTCGTGTCTTCGCGGCCTCGATGCCGGCCCCGGACCGGCGGGCGACGAGCGGACCCGGCGGCTGCGGCGCGACCTCGCCCACTTCAGCGCGATCGCCGCGGTCGTCGCCGCCGGATCGGGCATCCCCTTCACCACCCGGCTCACGGCCCGCGACGGAGTGCTCGCCCTCCCGTCCCTCGGCGCCCTGCACACGGCAGAGTCCGGGGACGTACCCGTCGACGTCACCTGCGCCGAAGGCCGGCTGGTCCTGCGCCAGGCGGGCGCCCCCGACGTGAGCGTCCACCTGGAGAGCGGCGTAGGCGCATGGTCCGGCGCCCTCGCCTGGACGCCCGCACACGCCCTCCCCGGCCTCACGCCGACCGCACCGCCCATGCCGCTCGACGACCTCGATCCGTACCGCGAACTGCCCAGCGGCCCCCGCTACGGGAACCTGAACACACCGCTCGCACTCGACGACGCGGAACGCAAACGATGGCTCCAGGCCTGGTCGGGCGCGGCCGCCGCCCTCCGCTCTGGCGGCGCGCAGCGCCTCGCCGAAGCGGGTGCCCTGCTGCGCTGCCTGGTCCCGCTGGAGACGCCGCCCGACGTCGGCACCGGCCGCGGCAGTTGCAGCGCCACCCGCCGCGAGGCGTTCGGCGCCCTCCTCAGCAGCACACCGTCCGACCCCGTGACCCTCGCCGCCACCCTCGTCCACGAGCTGCAGCACGCCAAACTCGCCGCCCTGAGCGACCTGGTGACGCTGCACCGAGCCGGCCCCGAAGCGCGCTACTTCGCACCCTGGCGCGCCGACCCCAGGCCCTACGACGGCCTGCTCCAGGGCACGTACTCCCATCTCGCGATGGCCGCGTTCCACCAGCGCCGGGCACTCGTCAGCAGCCTCCCGGACCGGGACTGGGCGTGGGCCCAGCACGCGCGCTACCGTGCCCAGGTCGGGGCCGCCCTGCCCGCCCTCGTCGGCTCGCCCGACCTCACGGTGCGAGGGCGCCGGTTCGTCGACGAAATGGCCGCCTCCTACGAACGGATGGCCGAACACCCCGCACCCAGGGGCCACATCGCACGCGCGCAGGCGTACGTCGTGTCCGCGCGCGCACTGTGGGCCCAGCGTCGCGCTTCCGCGCTCCCGCCCCCGAACGAGTGAGGGTGCCCGCAGACTGCGGCCGGGTACGGAAAGATCGTCCGCACAGGGTGTGTTGCCGTCGGTCGACGGACTTACGCGCGACGCTCCGGGGACCTAGGATTTTGTGGTACTACGCGCTGGAGGCCACTGCATGTCTGGAGCTCGCAAGCCGGTCGGGACGGCCGAGAGGGGGACCGCCAGGCAGACGGTCACGATCCACTTCGCAGGCTTCAACCGGGCCTGGGCGGCCTGGATCGGGGACCGGCTGGAGCGGCGCGGAGTACGGGTGGTGCCGCTGCGCTGGGACTCCCCGGCCGAGGTCCCGCTGGCGGACCTGCTGCGCGACCTGACGCTCGCCGAGGGCCGGGTCCTCATCATCGTCAGCGAGTGGTACTTCCAGCTCGGGCCGCGCACCCACGAGGAGTGGAACACGGCTCTGCGCGAGGTCGTCGCCCCCGACCCGTCCCGGTTCGCGGCCGTGTCGGTGACCACGGCGGCGGTCCCGGCGGCCGCGGCGGTACTGGCACCGGTCGCCCTGACCAACATGGGCGCCGAGGAGGCGGAGCGCCGCCTGCTGGACCGGCTCGACCTGTCGCCCGAGCCGCCGGCCGAGACCACGGCGGAGTCGCGGCGCGGGCCGCGGTTCCCGGCGGCGATGCCGGACGTGTGGGGCGTGGTGCCGCGGCGCAACACCCGTTTCACCGGCCGCGAGCCGCTGTTCAACGAGGCCTACCACCTCCTCCAGAGCGCCGAGCCCGGCGCCGGTGTGCTCACACTGCACGGCATGTCCGGGGTGGGGAAGACCCAGTTCGCCGCCGAGTACGCGCACCGGTTCGGTTCGGAGTACGACGTGGTCTGGTGGGTGAACGCGGAGAAACGCGTCACCTACCGGCGGCAGCTGGCCGAGCTGGCCCCGAAACTGGGTCTGCGGACCGGCCAGGAGTACGGCGAGCGGCTGCGCGCCGTCCGCGACGCGCTGCGTCGCGGGGAGCCGTACTCGAGGTGGCTGCTGATCCTGGACGGGGCCGACGAGCCGGACCAGATCTGGGACCTGCTCCCGACCGGCCCCGGACACGTCATCGTCACCTCGCGGAATCCGGAGTGGAGCGAGCACAACAGCAAGCTGCTCGAAGTCCGGATCTATCCCCGCGACGAGTCGGTCGCGTTCATCCGCCGCCGCGCACCCCGGCTGACGGAAGCGGAGGCCGATCAGCTGGCCGACGTGCTGGGGGACCTGCCCCTGCTGCTCGACCAGACGGCCGGCTGGCTGAACGACTCCGACCTGTCCGTCGACGACTACATCGCCCTGCTGGAGGGCGGCATCGACAGTGACGTGGTGAAGGTGTCGGCGGACTTCCCGCTGGCCTTCCAGACCGCATGGTCGATACTGCTGAACAAACTCCGCGAGACCGTCCCGGAGTCCGTCGACCTCCTGCGCCTGTGCACCTTCTTCGCGCCGGGTTTCATCCCCGTACGCCTGCTGAAGGAGATGCCCGTCGACGAGTTGCCCGAGCAACTCGCCGGACTGCTCAACGACCCGCTGCTGTGGAACAAGGCGATCAACCAGTTGCGCACCTACTCGGTGGTCCGGCTGGAGTCCCACGAGGCGTCCCTGGACGAACCGGTCTCCGCCGGGGAGTCGCTCTACCTGCACCGCATGGTCCACCAGATCGTGCACAAGGACATGCCGGACGCCGACCGCAGCGACTTCATCGACGTCGTCCGGCGGGCCCTCGCCGCGGCCGACCCGCGCCGGCCCACCGACACCCAACTGTGGCCCGGCTACGCCGAGATCGTGCCGCACCTGAAGTACGCGGACGTCCTCAAGAGCAAGGACACGCAGGTCCAGCGCCTGGTCCTGAACTGCCTGCGCTACATGTACTTCTCCGGCGAGTACCGAGCCGGCATCAAACTCGGCGAGCGCGCCCTCACCGCCTGGCGCAGGCTCCTCGGTCCGACCCATCCGCGGATCTGGGAGCTGACCTACCACTACACCAACCTGCTGCGCGCCATGGGCGACTACACCCGCACCGAGGCCCTCAGCCGCGACGCGGTCGAGCACCTCAAGGAGGAACGCGGACCGCAGGACCTGGACCACCTGCGTGCGGCCGCGGGCCTCGGCGGCGACCTGCGCGGCCTCGCCCGCTACGACGAGGCGCTGGTGCTGTCCCAATGGGTCCTGGTGGCCTACCGCGAACTCCTCGGCGACCAGGACTCCCGGACCCTCAACGCGCAGAACAATCTGGGCGTCTCCCTGCGGCTGCTCGGCCGTTACGAGGAAACGCTGGACACCGACCGGCGCACCATGGAGGCGCGCAGGCAACTGTTGCGCGCCCGCCACCCGTGGGCGCTCAGCTCCGAGATCACGTACGCCATTGATCTGCGCCTGCTCGGCCGCTACGCCGACGCCGAGTCTCTCCAGGCGAAGAACGTCCGTGAGAACCGCATCGTGATGGGTCCGGACAATCCACAGACCCTCAAGGCCGAGTACAACCTGGCGCTGTGCCGTTACCGTCTCGGCGAGCGGGCCCCTCGCGGCGAGGAGCCGGGACCGATGCTCACCAGCGTTCTGGAGCGGGGTGAGCGCGTGCTGGGCGAGACCCATCCGCTCACGCTGATCTTCGCGACGGGCCAGAGCTGCTACGCCCGCGAACACGGCGACGTCGACCAGGCACGCGAGCTCAGCGAGGCCGTTGTCGCCCGCTACGAGATGATGCTCCCCGGTGGGCACCCGTTCGTCGCGGGATCCCGCGCCAACCAGGCTCTGATCCTGCGCAACGTCGGCGAGCGCGAGCACGGCCATGTCCTCGTCGAGCAGGCTCTGGCCGAGATGACGCAGGCGGTCGGCGACAGCCACCCCTGGACACTCGGCTGCGCTCTGAACGCCTCCGCGCTGCGGAATCTGGTGGGAGACATCGAGGGTGCCGCCGACCTCAGCCGGGACACGGTGACGCGGGCCATCGAGTCGCTCGGGCGTACGCACCCGCTCACGCTGTCGACCCGCGTCGCGTACGCGGCGGACCTGCGCGGCCTGCGGGACCGTCGGCAGGCGGAGAAGGTGGAGCAGGAGGCCCTGTCCGACCTCGACGCGACACTGGGCAGCAAGCACACCCACACCGTTTCGGCCCGCTCCCGCAACCGTCCGTACTGGGACTTCGAACCCCAGACGACCTGACGGCGAAGGGCCCGGCTCCGGAGAGTCTCCGGAACCGGGCCCTTCACAGGGTGACGGTGGTCGGCGTCAGTGGCTCACGCCTCGAAGACCTCACGCACCAGCTGCTCCTGCTCGGCCTGGTGTCGCTTGGCCGAGCCGACGGCCGGGGAGGAGCCGTGCGGGCGCGAGATGCGGCGCAGGCGCTCGCCGTGCGGGACGTCGGCACCGACCGCCAGGTCCAGGTGGTCGATCAGGTTGAGCGCGATGAACGGCCAGAAACCCTGGTTCGCCGGCTCCTCCTGGGTCCACAGGTACTTCTCGGCGTTCGGGTACTTGGCGATCTCCGCCTGGAGCTCGGCACCCGGCAGCGGGTACAGGCGCTCGATGCGGAGGATGGCCGTGTCCGTCACGCCGCGCTTCTTCCGCTCGGCGTCGAGGTCGTAGTAGACCTTGCCGGAGCAGAAGACGACCTTCTTGACGGCGGCCGGGTCGACCGAGTCGTCGCCGATGACCGGGCGGAACTGGCCCGTCGTGAACTCCTCCGCCTTCGAGGCCGCGGCCTTCAGGCGCAGCATCGACTTCGGGGTGAAGACCACCAGCGGCTTGTGGTGCGGGTTGTGCACCTGCCACCGCAGGAGGTGGAAGTAGTTCGACGGCAGGGTCGGCATCGCGACCGTCATGTTGTTCTGCGCGCAGAGCTGGAGGAAACGCTCCGGGCGGGCCGAGGAGTGGTCCGGGCCCTGGCCCTCGTAGCCGTGCGGCAGCAGGAGGGTCACGCCGGAGGTCTGGTTCCACTTCTGCTCGGCCGACGAGATGAACTCGTCCACGACCGTCTGCGCGCCGTTGACGAAGTCGCCGAACTGCGCCTCCCACATCACCAGCGCGTCCGGGCGGGCCAGCGAGTAGCCGTACTCGAAGCCCATCACCGCGTACTCGGAGAGCAGGGAGTTGTAGACGTTGTACCGGGCCTGGTCCTCGGACAGGTACAGCAGCGGCGTGAACTCGTCGCCCGTCTCACGGTCGATGACGACCGCGTGACGCTGGCCGAAGGTGCCGCGCTGCGAGTCCTGGCCGGACAGCCGGACCGGCACGCCGTCCAGGAGGAGGGAGCCGACGGCGAGGGTCTCGCCCATGCCCCAGTCGATCGTGCCGTCCTCGACCATCGCCGCGCGGCGCTGCAGCTGCGGCAGCAGCCGCGGGTGCACGGTGATGTGGTCGGGGATGTTGACCTGGGACTCGGCGATCCGCTTGACGGTCTCGGCGGTGATCGCGGTGTTCACGGACACCGGGAACTCGGCCTGCGGGGCCGCGGGCTCCGCGGCGGCCGGCTGGGAGGCGGCCTCGCGGACCTCGGTGAAGACCTTCTCCAGCTGGCCCTGGTAGTCCTGCAGCGCCTGCTCGGCCTCTTCCAGGGTGATGTCGCCGCGACCGATGAGGGACTCGGTGTACAGCTTGCGCACCGAGCGCTTCTTGTCGATCAGGTCGTACATCAGCGGCTGGGTGAAGGCCGGGTTGTCCGTCTCGTTGTGACCGCGGCGGCGGTAGCACAGGAGGTCGATCACCACGTCCTTGTTGAACGCCTGGCGGAACTCGAAGGCGAGCCGCGCCACGCGGACGCAGGCCTCCGGGTCGTCGCCGTTCACGTGGAAGATCGGGGCCTCGATCATCCTCGCCACGTCCGTCGCGTACATGGACGAGCGCGAGGACTCCGGGGCGGCGGTGAAGCCGACCTGGTTGTTGATGACGACGTGGACCGTGCCGCCGGTGCGGTAGCCGCGCAGCTGCGACATGTTCAGGGTCTCGGCCACCACGCCCTGGCCCGCGAAGGCCGCGTCGCCGTGGATCGCCACCGGCAGGACGGTGAAGTCCGTGCCGCCCTTGTTGATGATGTCCTGCTTGGCGCGCGAGACGCCCTCGACGATCGGGTCCACCGCCTCCAGGTGCGAGGGGTTGGCGACCAGCGAGACCTTGATCTGCTCGCCGTCCAGGCCGGTGAAGGTGCCCTCGGCGCCCAGGTGGTACTTCACGTCGCCGGAGCCGTGCATCGACTTCGGGTCGAGATTGCCCTCGAACTCGCGGAAGATCTGCGCGTACGACTTGCCGACGACGTTGGCCAGCACGTTCAGCCGGCCGCGGTGGGCCATGCCGACGACGACCTCGTCCAGGCGGGACTCGGCCGCCGAGTCGATGACCGCGTCGAGCAGCGGGATGACGGACTCGCCGCCCTCCAGGGAGAACCGCTTCTGGCCGACGTACTTGGTCTGCAGGAAGGTCTCGAAGGCCTCCGCCGCGTTCAGCCGGCGCAGGATGCGCAGCTGCTCCTCGCGCTCCGGCTTGGTGTGCGAGCGCTCGATGCGGTCCTGGATCCACTTGCGCTGCTTCGGGTCCTGGATGTGCATGAACTCGACGCCGGTGGTGCGGCAGTACGAGTCGCGCAGGACGCCGAGGATGTCGCGGAGCTTCATCAGGGACTTGCCGGCGAAGCCGCCGACCGCGAACTCGCGCTCCAGGTCCCACAGGGTGAGCCCGTGCTCGGTGATGTCCAGGTCGGGGTGCTTGCGCTGCTGGTACTCCAGCGGGTCGGTGTCGGCCATGACGTGGCCGCGGACCCGGTAGGAGTGGATCAGCTCGAAGACGCGGGCGGCCTTGGTGACGTCGTCGTCGTGCGAGGCGTCGATGTCCTTGAGCCAGCGGACCGGCTCGTAGGGGATGCGCAGCGCCTTGAAGATCTCGTCGTAGAAGCCGCTCTCGCCCAGGAGCAGGTTGGCGACCTGGCGCAGGAACTCGCCGGAGGCGGCGCCCTGGATGACCCGGTGGTCGTAGGTCGACGTGAGCGTCATGACCTTCGAGATGCCGAGCTTGTTCAGGGTGTCCTGGCTGGTGCCCTGGAACTCCGCCGGGTAGTCCATGGAGCCGACGCCCAGGATGACCGACTGGCCGGGCATGAGGCGCGGCACGGAGTGGACGGTGCCGAGGCCGCCGGGGTTGGTCAGCGAGACGGTGACGCCGGTGAAGTCGTCCATCGTCAGCTTGTTGTCGCGGGCGCGACGGACGATGTCCTCGTAGGCCTGCCAGAACTCGAAGAAGTTCAGCGTCTCGGCCTTCTTGATCGCCGCGACGACCAGCTGGCGGTCGCCGTTGGGCTTGACCAGGTCGATGGCGAGGCCGAGGTTGATGTGGGCCGGCTTGACGAGGGTCGGCTTGCCGTCCTTCTCGCCGAACGAGTGGTTCATCGACGGCATGGCCTTGATGGCCTGCACCATCGCGTAGCCGATCAGGTGCGTGAAGGAGATCTTCCCGCCCCGGGCCCGCTTGAGGTGGTTGTTGATGACGATGCGGTTGTCGAACAGCAGCTTCACCGGGACCGCGCGCACGGACGTGGCCGTGGGCAGCTCCAGCGAGGCGTTCATGTTCTTCACGACCGCGGCGGCCGGGCCGCGCAGGGTCACCAGCTCGGGGCCCTCGGGCGCGGTGCCGGCGTCCTTGGCGGGCGCGGCGGCCTTGGCCTGCGGCTGGGCGGCGGGCTTGGCCGGAGCCGGCTTCGCGGCCGGGGCGGCCGGAGCCGCCGGGGCGGCAGCGGCGGGCTGCGCGGGAGCGGGCGCCGCGGGCGCCGCCTTCGGCTGGGCCGGGGCGGGAGCCTGCGCCTGCGGGGCGGGGGCGGCCGGTGGCGTGCTGCCCGAGTCCGTGGTCGCGGTACCGGAGGTGGCGGCCTGGGCCGCGGGCGCTCCGGGCTTGTAGTCGGCGAAGAAGTCCCACCAGGCTCGGTCCACGGAGTTCGGGTCCTGGAGGTACTGCTGATAGATCTCGTCGACGAGCCACTCATTGGCACCGAACGCGGCCGCGGGGTTCTTGCCCGCGTTGTTCGCTTGGTCGGTGTCGGTCGAGATGCTCGAGTTACTGGGGGACTGTGGCGACACGGCGAGAACCGCCCTCTTCCGCTTCACAAGATGGTGGACAGCGGGAATCAAGGCTACGCCTACCGGACCCCGAAGGTCAGACCGGGCCCGTCCATCGTCGTGTAAGTCACATCGCGGACCGCGTTTCGGCGCTGGAAATGGCGGGAAACAAGCGAGGTTCTGCTGCGTGAGGGATCGGGAGGCCCGGACCCGGCGCCTCAAAAACGCGGGCCTGCGGCTGATCACACGTGTCCGCCAGCGCGGATGCCGTGGATCTTGATGCTCCGCTTCGAACCCTACGTCAACCCGACGTCGACGGCAGGCCCGGAAGAGTGATGCGGATCCGGCAGCCCCGCTCGGATTCGGCCACCCCGATCCGGCCGCCGTGCAGATCCACCGCCCAGCGGGCGATCGCCAGGCCCAGACCGGTGCCGCCGTCGCTGCCCGGACCGTGCGGACGCGACACCGAACCCCGGTTGAACCGCTCGAACACCCGGCGCCACTCCGAGCGCGGAATGCCCGGACCCTCGTCCAGAACCTCCAGCTCCAGGGACTCGGGCAGCTCCCCGCACCGTGCCCTGACCGTCACGCGGCCGTGCGGCGGGCTGTGCTTGACGGCGTTGTCGATGAGGTTGGCGACGACCTGGTGGATGCGCTCGGGGTCGGCGTGCGCCGTCAGCTCCGGCGGGAAGACGTCCAGGGCCAGATGCACGTCGGTGCGGGTGTGGCTGCCGGAGCCGGAGGCGATGCCCGCGCGCGCCGAGGCGACCATGTTGGCCTCCTTGAGCACGCCCGACAGGTAGGGCCAGACCTCGAAGCGCCGCTTGCGCAGCGGTATGACGCCGTTGTCCAGGCGGGAGAGGTCGAGCAGCGTCTCCACCAGCCGGCCGAGCCGCTCCGTCTGGCCGAGCGCCGTGCGCATGGTCTCCGGGTCGGCCTCGGTGACGCCGTCGACGATGTTCTCCAGCACCGCGCGCAGGCCCGCGATCGGGGTGCGCAGCTCGTGCGAGACGTTCGCCACCAGCTCCTTGCGCTGGAGGTCCTGGGCCTCCAGGTCGTCGGCCATGCGGTTGATGGTGACGGCCAGGTCGCCCAGCTCGTCGCGGCGGCTCTCGCGCACCCGGCGCGTGTAGTCGCCGTGCGAGATGGACCGGGCCACGGCGTTCATCTCGTCCAGCGGCGCGGTCAGCGAGTGGGCCACGAACTGCGTGATGAGCAGCGTGGCGATCATGGAGAAGACCGTGATGAAGCGCAGCTCCGTCTTGGTGTGCACGGCGATCACCGAGAGACCGGTGGTGATCAGCACCGACGTGACGACCAGCGCGCCCAGCTTGGTCTTGATCGAGAACGGGCGTACGCCGCCCCAGGGCTCCCCGGTGTTCCGAGGGCCGGGGCTCCTCCGCGCGGCTTCCCGTCCCCGGCTCATGGCGTCGGCGTCTCCAGCGCGTAGCCCACGCCGTGCACGGTACGGATGCGCTCGGCGCCGATCTTCCGGCGCAGCGCCTTGATGTGGCTGTCCACGGTCCGGGTGCCGGAGGCGTCCGCCCAGTCCCAGACCTCGGCCAGCAGCTGCTCACGGGAGAGCACCGCGCGCGGGGTGTTCGCCAGGCAGACCAGCAGGTCGAACTCGGTGGGGGTGAGGTGGACGTCCTCGCTGCGCACCCGCACCCGGCGCTGCGCGTGGTCGATCTCCAGCTCGCCCAGGCGCAGGATGCCGCTGCGCGGCGTCGAGGCGGCCACGACGGCCCGCTCCACCCGCCGCAGCAGCACGTGCACGCGTGCGGCCAGCTCGCGCATCGAGAACGGCTTGGTCATGTAGTCGTCGGCGCCCACGCCGAGGCCGACCAGCATGTCCGTCTCGTCGTCGCGCGCGGTGAGCATCAGCACCGGCACCGGCCGCTGGGCCTGCACGCGCCGGCAGACCTCCAGACCGTCGAAGCCGGGCAGCATGATGTCGAGGATCAGCAGGTCGGGCTGCCAAGCCTCGGCCGTGTCGACGGCGGACGGACCGTCGCCCGCCGTTTGCACCAGGAACCCTTCGGCGCGCAGACGGGTCGCGATGGCGTCCACGATCGTCTGGTCGTCCTCGACCACCAGCACCCGGCGCTGTGCGCCCTGGGTGGCCGTCGCCGTGCCGTTGTGGGAGGTCTGTGTCTGCTCCATCGCCCGCCCCTGAGGTGTGCTTTCCGGAATCCGTGGGGTGATCCCATGACTGCGCTTGACGCTTGAATGATCCGCGTCAGGGCAGCAGCGTACGGGGAGTCACCGCGCCTTTGCTATCCAGGCCCGACGCCGATGTGTACGACGTCCGGAACGCCCCGGGCAACGGGGATCTCTTCGGTACGCACCTGCTGGAAACCGGCATTACGCAAGGTTTCTTCGAATTCCGGAGAGGGCTGCGCAGACCATACGGCAAGCACCCCACCGGGCCTCAACAGCCGCGCGCAGCCCGCCAGTCCGGACGGTGCGTACAGCCCGTCGTTGCCCTCGGTGACGGTCCAGCCGGGGCCGTTGTCGATGTCCAGGCAGAGCGCGTCGTACGTGTCGGATGTCTCATTGACGTAATCCACCAGGTCCGCCTCGACGATCTCCGCGCGCGGGTCGGCCAGGGCGTCGGCGGAGAGGGCCGCCAGCGGTCCGCCGTAGTGCCAGTCGATGATGGCGCGCTCCCGCTCGACGACCGCGATCCGGCCCCAGCGCGGGTCGGCGGCCGCGTGCGCGAGGGAGAAGCCGACGCCGAGACCGCCGATGAGCAGATGCGGCGCGACCCGCCCACCGGAGGAGGCCCGCCCACCGGAGGCGGCCAGCGCGTCCGCCGCCGCGTCGACCAGCCGCCGCTCCGAGCGCCCGTCGGAGGTGTCCATCAGGAAGCAGCCGTTCGCGATGATCTGCAGCAGCGCCCCGTGCCGGCGCAGGACGACCTCGCCGTGCGGGCCCTCGCGACGGTCCAGCACCTCGGGGATGTCGTGCAAGTCGTGGGAAGTGATGGGCATCGGCCCATCCTGACAGGGGGGAATGCCAAGGGAGCCACCCGCGCTCCCCTCTACGGGCACCGCAGCCCGTCCGGGCGCCCGGACCATTGATCGCTCAGAGCGAACGCGACCCGGGGAACAATCGGGGGCTCCCTTTCATTGAGTCGATGTAACTCAACTTGACTGCCGAAGGGGAGATCATGGCTGCTGAGTCCGCCGCCTTCACACCGCTCACCCTGCCCGTGCTGCCGCTCGACGACGAAGTGGTCCTGCCCGGCATGGTCGTCCCCCTGGACCTGAGCGACGCCGAGGTACGGGCCGCGGTGGAGGCCGCCCAGGCCGCCGCCCGGTCCGAGCCCGGCAAGCCCCGGGTCCTGCTCGTCCCACGCATCGACGGCACCCACGCCGCAACCGGCGTACTCGGCACCGTCGAGCAGGTCGGCAGGCTGGCCGACGGCGACCCGGGCGCCCTGATCCGCGGCCGGGGCCGGGTGCGCGTCGGCGCCGGCACCTCCGGCCCGGGCGCCGCGCTCTGGGTCGAGGGCACCCGGGTCGACGAGACCGTGCCCGAGCCGCTGCCCGGCCAGGTCGCCGAGCTGGTGACCGAATACAAGGCGCTCGCCACCGCATGGCTGCGCAAGCGCGGCGCCTGGCAGGTCGTCGACCGGGTCCAGGCCATCGACGACGTGTCCGCGCTCGCCGACAACTCCGGCTACTCGCCCTTCCTCACCACCGAGCAGAAGGTCGAGCTGCTCGAGACCGCCGACCCGGTCGCCCGCCTGAAGCTCGCCACCCAGCAGCTGCGCGACCACCTCGCCGAGCAGGACGTCGCCGAGAGCATCGCCAAGGACGTCCAGGAGGGCGTCGACAAGCAGCAGCGGGAGTTCCTGCTGCGCCGCCAGCTCGAAGCCGTGCGCAAGGAGCTGCGCGAGATCAACGGTGAGCAGGACGGTGAGGAGTCCGACGACTACCGCGCCCGCGTCGAGGCCGCCGACCTGCCCGAGAAGGTCCGCGAGGCCGTCCTCAAGGAGGTCGACAAGCTGGAGCGCTCCTCCGACCAGTCGCCCGAGGGCTCCTGGATCCGCACCTGGCTCGACACGGTGCTCGAGATGCCGTGGAGCGAGCGCACCGAGGACGCCTACGACATCCAGGGCGCCCAGACCGTCCTCGACGCCGAGCACGCGGGCCTTCAGGACGTGAAGGAGCGCATCACCGAGTACCTCGCCGTGCGCAAGCGGCGCGGCGACCGGGGCCTCGGCGTCGTCGGCGGCCGGCGCGGCGGTGCCGTACTGGCCCTGGTGGGTCCGCCCGGCGTCGGCAAGACCTCGCTCGGCGAGTCCGTTGCCCACGCCATGGGCCGCAAGTTCGTCCGCGTCGCCCTCGGCGGCGTCCGCGACGAGGCGGAGATCCGCGGCCACCGGCGTACGTACGTCGGGGCGCTGCCCGGCCGGATCGTGCGGGCGATCAAGGAGGCGGGTTCCATGAACCCGGTCGTCCTGCTCGACGAGATCGACAAGGTCGGCTCCGACTTCCGGGGCGACCCCGCCGCGGCCCTGCTCGAGGTCCTCGACCCGGCCCAGAACCACACCTTCCGGGACCACTACCTGGAGGTCGAGCTGGACCTGTCCGACGTCGTCTTCCTCGCCACCGCCAACGTCCTGGAGGCCATCCCCGAGGCCCTGCTCGACCGCATGGAGCTGGTCCGCCTCGACGGCTACACCGAGGACGAGAAGGTCGTCATCGCCCGCGATCACCTGCTCCCGCGCCAGCTGGAGCGGGCCGGGCTGGAGGCGGACGAGGTCGCCGTCGACGAGGGCGCGCTGCGCAGGCTGGCCGGCGAGTACACCCGCGAGGCGGGCGTGCGGACCCTGGAGCGGTCCATCGCGCGGCTGCTGCGCAAGGTGGCGGCCCAGCACGAACTGGGCGAGCGTGAGCTGCCCTTCACCGTCACCGACGCCGACCTGCGCGCGCTGATCGGCCGGCCGCACCACGTGCCCGAGTCCGCCCAGGACCCGGCGGAGCGGCGCACCTCGGTGCCGGGCGTGGCCACCGGCCTCGCGGTCACCGGCGCGGGCGGCGACGTCCTCTACGTCGAGGCGTCGCTGGCCGACCCGGAGACGGGCGCGGCGGGTCTGACCCTGACCGGTCAGCTGGGCGACGTGATGAAGGAGTCGGCGCAGATCGCGCTGAGCTTCCTGCGCAGTCACGGCGCCGAGCTGGAACTGCCGGTGGGCGACCTGAAGGACCGGGGAGCGCACATTCACTTCCCGGCGGGCGCGGTTCCCAAGGACGGCCCGAGCGCCGGCGTCACCATGACCACGGCCCTCGCCTCGCTGCTGTCGGGCCGGCTGGTCCGCACGGACGTGGCCATGACCGGCGAGGTCTCGCTGACCGGCCGCGTGCTGCCGATCGGCGGGGTCAAGCAGAAGCTGCTCGCGGCGCACCGGGCGGGGGTCACCACGGTGATCATCCCCAAGCGCAACGAGCCCGACCTGGACGACGTCCCGGCGGAGGTCCTGGACAAGCTCGACGTCCACGCCGTCAGCGACGTCCGTCAGGTCCTGGAACTGGCGCTCGCACCGGCGACCAGCGGTGCGGCGCGTGCGACTCCGGTAGCGGCGTGACGGGGACGCTGCCGGATGAGCCGAAGGCCCGGGTCCCGTGAGGGAGGCCCGGGCCTTCGCTCCGTACGAACGCTTCCTTGCGCGTCCTTGCGCGCGGCGCGGGCGCCGTCAGCCGTTGGCCAGGGCGACCACCCGGTCCAGCGCGCCGTTGAACTTGTTGTGGTCACCGACCGTCGGCCCGGACGACGTGTACTGCCACATCGTGTAGAAGCCCCACCCGGCCGGCAGCGTGCCCACCGAGGACGCGTACCGGGCGACCCACAGCGGGTTGTTCACGGCGAAACCGCCGTAGTTGCCGGTGCACTGCGTCCACCAGCTGGTGGCCGTGTAGATCACGGCGTCCCGTCCGGTGCGGGCCTTGTAGGTGTTCAGGAAGTCGCGGACCCAGGAGACCATCTGGCTCTGCGACTTGCCGTAGCAGGTGGCCCCGTACGGGTTCCACTCGATGTCCAGCGCGCCCGGCAGCGTCTTGCCGTCGCGGGACCAGCCGCCGCCGTGGTCGACGAAGTAGTTGGCCTGCGCGGCGCCGCTCGTCGTGTCCGGGGTGGCGAAGTGGTACGCGCCGCGGATCATGCCGACGTTGTAGGAGCCGTTGTACTGCTGGGAGAAGTAGGGGTTGGTGTAGTACGTCCCCTCGGTGGCCTTGACGTAGGCCCACTTGACCCCGCTGTTCCACAGGGTCGACCAGGCGACGTTGCCCTGGTGGCTGGAGACGTCGACGCCCTCGGTCTGGGCGGCGTCACCCGGGACGGGGGTGCCCTGCCGCCCGTCGTGCTCGAGAACGCCCATGCCCATGTGGGCGGAGCCGCGCGACGGGGTGTCGGCGGACGACGACGCGTGCGCCGGGAGAGTGAACACGAGGGAGAACGCGGCGAGCAGGATCCCGCTGACGGCGAGGCGCCGGCCGCGGGCCGATCCGGATCTGTGCACGAGCATGACGTGCCTCCGATGGCTCGGTGGTGCTCGGTGGGGGATGCGCGAGTGGGGAGAACCCGTGAGTGGCGTGGGCATGCCATCGGCGGGTCCGGTGAAGACGCTACGCACGTAGAACGGGGGTGGGAAGAGGGACCGAAAGCCGCCGTTGGTCTAAGCCTGCGAAATACTTGGCGAGCTGCGGCGATGGCGGCCCGTGGCGGAAACTTTCAGGACCCGGAAAATCGAGGCAGGGGCTGACGTGCAGGAAGACGGGAACGACGGCGGTCGCGGAGTCGGAACCGGGGGTGAAGGGCGCGTGTCGGGCAGTGGTGTGAACCAACCGGAGTTCCTGGCACTGGAGCGGGAGTTGACGGTCCTGCTGCGGCGGGCCCGGGCCAACCAGGGCGAGATGGCCCGGGAGGTCCACCCCGACCTCGAGTCGTCCGCGTACGGCCTGCTCGTCCGGCTCGGCGAGTGCGGCGGGCAGCGCGCCACGGACCTCGCCGCCTACATCGGCGTCGGCAAGGCGACGATGTCCCGCCAACTGCGCGCCCTGGAGGAACTCGGGCTCGTCGCCCGGGAGCCCGACCCCGCCGACGGCCGGGCCTGGCTGGTCACGCTGACCCCGGAGGGCCAGGAACGCGTCGGCCGGGTGCGGGAGGCCCGCCGCGCCCGCTACGCCCGCCGGCTCGCCGACTGGAACCCGCACGAGGTGACGGAGCTGGCCAGGCTGCTGCACGAACTCAACCGCGGGATGGAGAGGTAGCGCCGCTCACAGCTCCGCGTAGACCACCGTCGCGTCGTCGTGCGTCTTGCTGCGCCCGAGGTGCGTCCGGGCGCCCGCCGCGTCCGCGCGTTCCAGCTCACGGACCCGGTCCACCAGCGCCTGCGCGCCCTGCTTGCGCACCAGCGCGAGGCAGTCCGCCCAGTCGCCCTCCCGGAACTTCTCCACCCACCGGGCGGCCCCGTCCGTCAGCGCCGTCAGCGTCCGCACCTCGCCGCGCGGCAGCACTCCCGTCACGGCCCGCGCCGCCACCGCGGGGTCGGCCGCGGCCGTGAAGAAACCGCCCTCCCTGTTGCGCAGGCCGGCATCCACCAGCGCGTCCGTGGCGAGGGCCGAGCGGGGCAGCCGGGACAGCCGGTCGTCCAGGACGGGGGTGAGGGCGCCGTCGGGGGCCTCCACCAGCAGCGCCGAGTCGGACAGCACCAGGTACTCGACCGCGGCCTGGGACCAGCGGGCGAGGACCACGGTTGCCTGCGGGGTCCGCGGGTGAGAAAGGTCACAGGTTTCCGCGTGGGCCGCCGCGGTACGAGCGATGGCGCGGGACAGGGCCTCGACGAGGGGGAGATCCGGGAGTGAAACGGTCAGTTCGGTCAGCGCCCCACCGAGGCGCGCCGTGAACCAGGGCACGGAATGCAGGCAGCCCGTCGCGGTCCGTGGCGGTGTCACACCGTCCAGTACGACGAGCGAGCCACCCTGCCCCGAGGCCGGTAGTCCGACGCTCGCGAAGTCCTCGTTGGGGTGGTCGGCCAGGCCTGGTTCCGAGACGAGTTCCGTGCGCATCCCGCCAGTCTGCACGACCCCTTCACAGGGTCCGCGGGAGGCTGGCAACTTCCCCGAACTCCCCGTAGTCGCGCAGGTCAGGCACCCAATTTGGGACGGAATTCCGTCCTCCGACGACGCGTGGCGGCACATAGTGCCACCGCCCGCCGCAGACGTCCAACCGGCGCGCCGCGCCACCGCGTCGCAGGAGCCGCGGGAACTTGCTCCCCAACTCCCGTCCGGGGTTCACTCCTTCGGGTGGCGGGTCGGATGATGCGCGCTCACCACCCACCGGCACTGGGAGGGTCGGGAACCGGTGGGGGGCCTGCCCCGCTCACGCGGTCTCCCCGCCCGACGCGCTGCCGGCGGCCGGGAAACGGCCCGGAGCCCGGCGGAGGGTGCACGAGCCCCCGACCGGCCAGTTGACGGAGCGCCACCCGGGCCCACGGGTACACGAGTCAGGAATGCGAGCACCGGTGCAGAAGACGCGGCCTCGTCGCACAGGCAAGCAGACGGACCCCGCGGGGAGCGCGGAGCGCACCCCCGGAACCTCCACCCCGGCGCCGCCGGAGGTCCCCGTCGGCAAGGGCCGTCCCACCCACGTACGCAACCGCCTCATCGTCGCCGTGGCGGTCGTGGCGGCCGCCGTCGCCGGGGCGGGAACCCCCTCGGTCGTGGCTGCCTCCGGGCAACTGCACGACTCCCAGGCACTGGTGACCCTCGCCGAGCAGACCCAGGGCGCGCTGACCCTCGCCCACTCCCTCGCCGACGAACGCGACGAGGTCACCCCGTACATCGCGGCCGGACGCCCCGAGTCCAAGGCGCCCTCCGAGCAGCGCGGCGCCCGCGTCGACCGGCAGGTGGAGGAGCTGCGCGCCGACACCGACACGCCCGCCTCCCTGCGCGAGGACCTCGACGCCGTCGCGGCGCTGCGCCGGGCCGCCCTCACCGGCAAGAGCACCGCCCTCGAAGCCCACGAGGCGTACTCGGACGCGATCACCGAACTCCACGCCCTCGCCGAGAAGCTGGCCGAGGAGATGCCGCCGCGCGCGGGCTCCGGCGCGTACGCCCTCGCCGAGCTGGACACCGCCGTCCAGCAGGCCGCCGCCACCCGCGGTCTGCTGCTCGCCGCCCTGAACGTGCCCAGCACCACCGAGACCGTCATCGACCCGATGACCGGCCTGCCGACCGAGACGACCACCACCTCGGACGCCGACGCCGAGCAGCGCGACGCCCTCGCCGCCGCCGCCCAGCAGGCCCGGGTGCGCTCCGACGCCGGGCTCGCCGACTTCCGCGAGGGCGCGCCCAAGGAGGCGCGGAGCAGCTTCGACGCCACGGTCGCCGGACCCGAGGTCAACTCCGCCGAGAAGTACCTCGCCGGTCTCACGGACGAGCCGACGCTCTCCGACAGCGACCTCGGCACCAGCACCAAGAGGCTGGACGCCGCGCTCTCCGCCCGCGTCGACGCGATGCGCGGCGCCGAGTCCGCCCTGTACGAGAAGCGCGTCAAGGCCCTGGAGCAGCTGCGCGACGACGACGTCACCGCGCTGGAGATCCGGATCGCCGCCCTCGGCGCCCTGATCCTGCTCGCCGTCGGTGTCGCCACCGCCCTGGCCCGCACCCTCACCCGCCCGCTGTCGGTGCTGCGCCGCGGCTCGGCCCGGCTGGCCGGCGCGGAGGACCCGACGGCCGAGGAGCCCGTGGCCTTCACCGGCCGCAACGACGAGTTCGCACAGGTCGTCCGCTCCGTCAACGCCCTGCACACGCACGCCGCCACGCTCGCCGGACGGGTGGGCACGCTGGAGTCCGACCGCAAGCACCTCGTCGGCCAGCGGCAGAAGATGGCCGACACCCGCGAGGAACTGCGCGCCGAACTCGCCGAGTCCGCCGCTCGGCTGGAGGTGGTGCGCAAGAGCATCGGCTCCACCTTCGTCAACCTCGCACTGCGCACCCTCGGCCTGGTCGAGCGGCAACTGGCCGTCATCGAGGGCCTGGAGGAGCGCGAGCAGGACCCGGACCGCCTCGCCACGCTGTTCAAGCTCGACCACTTCGCCACCGTCATGCGCCGGCACAGCGAGAACCTCCTCGTCCTCGCCGGCACCGAGCACGTCCAGCACAGCGCCTCGCCGGTGCCCCTGGTCGACGTGGTCCGGGCCGCGGTCAGCGAGATCGAGCGGTACGAGCGGGTCCGCATCGCCGCGCTGCCGCCGCACGCGCACGTGGCCGGGTTCGCCGCCGACGACCTCTCCCACCTGCTGGCCGAGCTGATGGAGAACGCCACCTCCTTCTCGCCGCCGGACCTGCCCGTCGAGGTCTCCGGCTGGCTCCTGGAGAACGGCGAGGTGATGCTCTCCGTCCAGGACGAGGGCATCGGCATGGCCACCGAACGCCTCCAGCGGCTCAACGCCCGCCTCACCGACTTCGACCCCGACGCGCCGTACGACCAGGAGGGCGAGGACGGTCTCGGGCTCGGCCTCTACGTCGTCGCCCGCCTCGCCCACCGGCACGGGGCGCGCGTGCGGCTGCGGGAGCAGAAGCAGGGCGGTGTCGCGGCCGTCGTGGTGCTCCCGAGTCCCCTGCTCGCGCCCGCTCCGCCGGCCGCGCTCGCCCCGAGCGTGCCGATGTCCGACGGCACCGGTTCCTTCTCCCTGCCCGGCGCCGACGCGGAGGCCAACTCCAACGTCCTGCACGGGCGGGCGGAGAAGGGCGCGGACCCGCTGGTCGCCTCGGCGGAACGGGCGGTACGGCGCGCGGAGGCCGACACGGCGGACACGACGGACGCCGCCGAGGCCACGCAGGCTTCGGACGCGGGCTCCCGCCCGGAAGGGGGCGAGACGCAGGAGACGCCGGAGTCGCACGAGGCCGGTGAGGCTTCGGAGCGGCAAGGGGTGGCCCACGAGGCACCCGAGGCCGGTGAGGCCCCGGAGGTCCTCCCGGGTCCGGACGAAAGCCCCGAGGCACGCGAGGCCGCGGCGCAGGAGACCCCGGACGAAGCCGCCGCGCCCGAACCCGCCCAGGACGCGACGGCTCCCGAGGCCGAGACCGTCCCCGGCCGGGATCTCCCCGACGACACGACGATGGCCCTCCTGCTCCCGCCCCAGCCGGAACCCCCGGCCGAGGCGGAGCCCCTGGCCGAGGCGGAGCCCCAGACCCGGGCGGAGCCACCCGCCCAGGCGCCGGAACCGGAGTCCGCAGCCGCACCCGCACCCGATCCCTACGCCATCGGCCCCGACGCCCACGACCGCACCCCGGACGAGGGCGCGGCCCGGACACAGGACACGCCGGACCCGGCGGACGCGACCGCCACGGAAGCCGGCCCCGAAGGACCCGAACAACCCGAACAACCCGACGAACCCGTCGAACTCGACGAACCCGTCACCGGCAAGGGGCTGCCCAAGCGCACCCCGAAGCTCACCACCCCCGCCGCGGTGCCGCGCCCGCGCGCGTCGGGCTCCGTGGACGCCGAGGCACTCCGCCGTCGCCTGGGGGGATTCCGCCGGGGTGCGGAGGCCGGCCGCCGGGACGTCGAGGCGGAGATCGCCGACCGGACGGAAGGACACGAGGCGCCGCCCACCGCGGCGGGTACGACCGAAGAAGTCACGGGGGGCACCGTCGAGGAGGCAAGCAGTTGACCGCGCCCAGTACCTTCGGACTGAGCAGTGAAGCCCGCAATCTCCACTGGCTGCTGACCAACCTCGTCGAGGAGGTGCCCGGCATCGAATCGGTCGCGGTGGTCTCCTCCGACGGCCTCCTGCTGCTCTCCTCCGACCCCGGTCGCAACGAGGAGGCCCGCCAGGCCCGCGAAACGCCCCGGGCCGGCCCGCGGGGCTCCGCCGCCGACCTCGCCACCGTCGTCTCCGGCGTGGGCAGCCTGACCATCGGCGCCGCCCGGCTGATGGACTCCGGCACCGTGAAGCACACCATGGTCGCCATGGACGAGGGCAGCCTGTTCGTCATGTCGATCAGCGACGGCTCGCTGCTCGGCGTGCACGGCTCCGCGGACTGCGACATGAGCGTCGTCGCCTACCACATGGCGCTCTTCGTCGGCCGCGCCGGCCACGTCCTGACCCCCGAACTCCGCAGCGAACTGCGGAAATCCCTGGAGTCCGAGTCGACGGGGAGCGCCCGATGAGCAGCAGTCCCGGGAAGAACGGCCGGGGGCATCTCCCCGTACGCGGCGCCGACCGCAAACCCGCCCGCGTACGCCCCTACTCGCTCACCGGCGGCCGTACCCGCTTCGGCCACGTCCTGCTCGTCGAGACGTTCGTCGGCGCCACCGCCGGCACCGCCGCGCTGGAAGCCGCCGAGGAACGCAGGGAACTGACTGGGGGTACCTCCCACGCGTTCAGCAGTGGGGGAGGCTCGCTCACCTCCCGCGTGATGCCGGAGATGCGGGCCATCGTCGAACTGTGCCGCCGCATGCGTACGGTGGCCGAGATCGCCGCGCTGCTGAAGATGCCGCTCGGCGTGGTCCGCGTGCTCCTCAGCGACCTCGCTGACCAGGGAAAGATCCGTGTGTACGGCACCGGGACCGGCCACGGCACGGGCCGCCCGGACCGCGCTCTGCTCGAAAGGGTGCTCAGTGGACTCCGTCGTCTCTGACGCCGCCGCCTCCGGCGTCCCCCCGCTCGTCGACACCGACGGGCCCGCACAGCCCTGGCAGACGGATCCCACCCGTGCGCCGGTCGCGACGAAGATCGTCGTCGCGGGTGGTTTCGGCGTGGGCAAGACCACGCTGGTCACCGCCGTCTCGGAGATCACGCCCCTGCAGACCGAGGCGCTGATGACCGAGGCGAGCGAGGAGACCGACGACCTCACCGCCACCCCGGGCAAGCTCACCACGACCGTCGCCATGGACTTCGGGCGCATCACGCTCGACGACGACCTGGTGCTCTACCTGTTCGGCACGCCGGGCCAGCAGCGCTTCTGGTTCATGTGGGACGACCTGGTGCGCGGCGCGATCGGCGCCGTCGTGCTGGCCGACACCCGGCGCCTGAAGGACTGCTGGCCGGCGCTGGACTACTTCGAGAGCTGCGGGCTGCCGTACGTCGTCGCGGTCAACCACTTCGACGGCAGCGAGCTGTTCGAGGCGGAGGACGTGCGGGAGGCGTTGACGATCCCGGCGCACATACCTGTCATGATCATGGACGCGCGCCGCCGGATCTCGGCCATCGAGACCCTCCTGTCCCTCGTGGGCCACGCGCTCGACGAAACACCCGAGTAGACGAACTCTCGACCAGACGCCCCCGAGTAGGAGACGGAAACCGCATGCGGAAGATACTCGTCGTCGGAGCCGGCCAGTCCGGTCTCCAGCTCGCCCTCGGCCTGCAGTCGCACGGCTACGAGGTCACCCTGATGTCCAACCGGACCGCGGACGAGATCCGCACCGGCCGGGTCATGTCGACGCAGTGCATGTTCCACACGGCACTCCAGCACGAGCGCGATCTCCAGCTGAACTTCTGGGAGTCCCAGGCCCCGAAGATCGAGGGACTCGGTGTCTCGGTCGCCGCCCCCGGCTCGCACGACCCCGGTCCGACCCAGCGCGCGATCGACTGGCTGGGGCGCCTCGACGGCTTCGCGCAGTCGGTCGACCAGCGGGTGAAGATGGCCGGCTGGATGGAGACCTTCGCCCAGCGCGGCGGCCAGCTCGTCATCCACGGCGCGGCCGTCGGCGACCTGGACTACTTCTCCCGCGCCTACGACCTGGTCCTGGTCTCGGCGGGCAAGGGCGAGCTGGTCCAGATGTTCGCCCGCGACGCCTCCCGCTCCCCGTACGCCGAACCGCAGCGCGCCCTCGCCGTCGCCTACGTCCACGGGATGGGCCCGCGCCCGGAGCACCCGGACACGGAGGCCGTCCGCTGCAACCTGGTCCCCGGTGTCGGGGAGCTGTTCGTCATGCCGACGTTCACCACCTCGGGCCGCGCCGACATCCTGTTCCTGGAGGGCATACCCGGCGGCCCGCTCGACGTCTTCGGGGACGTCAAGGACCCGGCGGAGCACCTCTCCCTGACCCTGGAACTCATGGAGAAGTTCGTCCCCTGGGAGTACGCGCGGGCCACCAAGGTCGAACTGACCGACGCCGGCGGCACCCTCGCCGGCCGCTACGCCCCCACGGTCCGCAACCCCGTCGGCCGCCTCCCCGGCGGGGGTCTCGTCCTCGGCGTGGCCGACGTGGTCGTCGCCAACGACCCGATCACCGGCCAGGGCTCCAACTCCGCCTCCAAGTGCGCCGCCTCCTACCTCGCCTCGATCCTGGAGCAGGGGGAGAAGGAGTTCGACGAGGCCTGGATGAGGCAGACCTTCGACCGCTACTGGGAGACGGCCCAGCACGTCACCAAGTGGACGAACGCCATGCTGGCCCCGCCGCCGGAGCACATCCTGAACCTGATCGGCGCCGGGGGCCAGCTCCAGCCGGTCGCCGACCGCTTCGCCAACGGCTTCAACGACCCGGCCGACTTCGAGAACTTCTTCTACGAGCCGGCGAAGACCGAGGGCTACCTGACGGAGGTCTCGGGCGCCGCCGGCGCGTAGGACGCCGCGTACCCCTCGTCCGACCCGTCCGTCGCCCCCTGCGGGAGCCTCGGCGGCGTGTACCGCCGTACGGGCTCCCCGTGCGGGTCGGGGCGTACGGCGCCCAGGACCGGGTTGGCGGCGATCGGCGAGACCTTGACGTCGGCGCCGGGGCGGGGTGCCTGGACGACCATGCCGTCCCCGAGGTACATCGCCACGTGGGTGGCCTCGGGGAAGTACACGACCAGGTCACCGGGCCGCAGCTCGCCGAGCGGCACGTGCTCGAGCCGCGCCCACTGCTCCTGGCTGGTCCGCGGGATCGGCGTCCCGGCCCGCTGCCAGGCCACGGAGGTCAGCCCCGAGCAGTCGTACGACGCCGGGCCCTCGGCGCCCCACTCGTACGGCTTGCCGAGCTGATCCACCGCGAAGCGCACCGCCCGGTCGCCCTCGGCCGACGGTTTGTCGTCGTCGCCGAGCGCGCCCGACGCCAGGAACCGCTCCTGCTCCTCGGCGACCCCGCTCTTCTCCAGCTCCGCCAGCGCGGCCAGCTCCTCGGGGGTGAGCGAGGCGAGCAGTTCCTCGACGGCGCGCAGCCGTTCGCGTACGCCGTCCCGCTCCTCCTCCTGGCGCTCGGCGAGGGCGAGCTGTTCGTCCAGGGCCGCGCGGGCCCGCTCGGCCAGCTCGTCGGCCTTCCTCGTGTCGCCGGTCAGGCGACCCACCGTCTCGGCCCGCTCCCGGGACAGCCGGCCGATCACATGGCCCTGGTCGAGCGCGTGCTGCGGGTCGCGGGCCAGCAGCAGCCGCAGATAGGGGGAGAGGTTGCTGCTGTTCTGGTACTGCTGCCGGGCCAGCCGCCCGGCCGCGCCCCGGCTGTCGCGCAGGGACAGCCGGGTGCCGGCCAGCTCGGTGTCCAGGCGCCGCACCTCGGCGCGCTGCCTCGTCAGCCGTTCCTCGGTGCCGTTGTAGGTCTCGGTGGCCTTCTCCGCCTCCCGGTACAGCGCCTGAAGGTCCGTCAGCAGCTCGGCCACCGACCGGTCGCCACCGGCCCTTTCGGCCCCGCCGGGCTCGGGCTCGGCCGTCGCGGGCACGGGCGCGAGGACGATCCCGGCCGCGACCGCGGCCGTACACACCAGACGCAGAAGCCTTCCTGACACGCCATCACCTCCGGTGCGGGGCGGCACGTCCGCTCCGCACGGTGAGCATGTGGCGCGTTCCGGGGCCGCGCGCGCCGAGTGTGCGCGGTTCGGCGCAACCGGGTCACCCGTGGGCGTCGTCCGGCTTGCCACCCGGCGTGGCGTCTGGATCGGTGCCGGGCAGGGTGTCCCGCCCGGCGTCCGGCCCGGCGTCCGGCCCGGCCTCCGGTTTGGACCAGGGCCACTTCCGGCCCGCGCCCTTCCCGCCCTCGGGGGCGTACGCGTACTTCCACCGGGCGAACCGCAGCCCGCCGCGGGACTCCCGGGGCACGCGCCGGTACACGAGCACGGTGGGCGCACCGCCGTCCGGGTCCGGTACGGGGATGCGGTACGTCTTCGGCGGGTGCCCGGTCATCCCGACCAGGACGGGCAGCACCCGTCCGTCCATGGGGCCGCCCTCGAAGGGGGTGTCTTCGCTCTTCACGGGACCAGTGTCGGTGATCGCGGCACCGGTGTCAGAGGTCGGCCGCCAGCGCCTCGACCAGCGTCGCGGTCTGCGCGTCGCGGCGGGCGGTGACCGTCAGCACGGCGAGGAACTGCTCCACCAGCCAGTCCCGCAGCTCGTCGAAGGGCGGCTGCTTGTCCTCGTCCAGCCAGATCAGCGAGGCCGCCTCCACCGCCGTGATCCACATCCGGACGGTCATCCGCAGCCGCGGGCCGGGCTCGCTGACGTCCAGGTGGCGCATGATGTGCTCGGCGGCGGCCCGGCGTACGCCGTCCACGATGCCCGAGGTCTGCGAGGTCTCGACCACGCTGCCGCCGCGCAGCAGGGCGCTGAAGCCGGTGTCGTGCTCGTCGACGAAGGTGAGATAGCGGTCCAGGGCGCGGGACAGCCGGGCCAGCAGCGGACCCTCGCGGGGCTCGTCGAAGCACAGCCGCAGCTCGTCGGCGGCCGACCTGAGCGCGGCCTCGTACAGCTGCTGCTTGCCGCCGGGGAAGTACCGGTACACCAGTGGCCTCGAGACCCCGGCCTGCTCCGCCACGTCGTCCAGGGAGACCTCCTCCGGCGGCCGGTGCGCGAAGAGGGCGAGCGCCGCGTCGAGCAACTGGACGCGGCGCTCCTCGACGCTGAGGCGGCGGTAGGCGGGGGTGGAGGCCTGCGGGGTCATGAACCGCAGCGTAACCCGCACAGGCCCGCGGCCACCCACGTCAGCGGGCCGGACCGGCCCGACTACGCCAGCAGCCCCGACGACTTCCACAGGCGCCGCCCGACGCCCCGCAGGACGCCGATGTCGTCCAGGAAGTCCGTGAGGCGCTTCGAGCCGGTCTGCATGATCTCGCGGCGGTGGCCGCTGGCCTTGACCTGGGCCAGGGCCTCGCGCTTGTCCAGGCCGACGTTCGTGTACACCTCGGGGTTGATGAAGGCGATGGAGAAGACGCGGGCGAACTCCCCGGAGGTGATCCGGGTGAACTCCTGCGACCACTTCGGCGCCGTCACCATCTGGCGGCGCAGCTCCTCACGGGCGTAGCGCACGTGCCGGGCCTCCTCCACGACGTGGATGCGCGTGACGCCCCGGACCAGCGGCTGGATCCGCTCGTCGGGGAAGGTCAGCCGCTGCATCCAGTCCAGGACCTCCTCGCCGAGCAGCGTGGCGGTGAAGGAGCCGGGCGTGGTGGAGATCGTCTTGAACAGGCGCCCCAGGTGCTGGTGGACCGGGCTCACCGGGTACCACGGCGTCCCGCCGCGCGATATCAGCCGGGCGAACATCTTCGAGTGCCGGCACTCGTCCTCGATCTCGGTCAGCGCGTACCGCACGTGGGCGCTCGTCGCCGCCTTGTCGTAGATGTGCCGCACCAGCAGCTGCATGAGGATCAGCTCGAACCAGATGCCGAGCGAGGCGAGCGCGGCGGCCTCGTGCTGGGAGAGCACGAGGCGCTGCTCCTCGCTCATCCGCTTCCACATCGGTGTGTCGTACAGCGACACCAGCTCCGGCGGCCAGAACCACTTGCCGTCCTCGAACGGCGCGTCCCAGTCCAGTTCCTTGTCCGGGTCGAAGGAGTGCTTGGCGGACGAGTCGAGCAGCCGTTCGGCCACCTGCTCCCGGTCCTTGAGCAGGCCGAGCGCGTCGCGCAGGCCCTCGAGCGCGTCGGCTTCCGTCAGCGTCGTCATGGCTGTGTCCCACCTCGTCGAACGGATCGTGTTACCCGCGGTCACTCCAGCGTGTTCCGTCTTATGAGACTGCGTGTCAGTAAGCTCGTCAATCCCCTGCGTGGAACTTGTTGACCGCGAGTAAAGGTGGGGTGGCCGTCAATCGTCCGGCGTGGGTTCGCTCGATGGGGCGCTCCGTCGGCGTTCGTGCTGGGTACGCTGGCTGTGTCCGTCGGACTCCGGTACATGGGAGCGATCATGAGCGCCGCACGTGACTACGGGCTGGACGACGACTACGAGTGGCCCCGTCCGCCGGAGGGCGGCTGGACGGCGGACGACCTCGACGAGCTTCCCAACCTGCCTCCGCACACGGAGCTGATCGACGGGAGCCTTGTTTTCGTGAGTTCGCAGACCATTTTCCACTCTCTGGCCATCCGATTGCTGGACCACGCCCTGCTGGCCCAGACGCCGGACGAGCTGAAGGTCATGATGCAGATGACCGTCAAGCTCAACGAACGCAATCGGACGGAGCCCGATGTGCTGGTGTTCCGGGCGGAGGCCTTCGCCGGTACGAAGCAGACCTGGTACCGGCCTGAAGATGTCGTGATCGCTGTTGAGGTCGTTTCCAAGGAGTCGATGGAACGGGATCGGGAGGTCAAGCCCTTGAAGTACGCGCAGGCGGGTATCCCGCACTACTGGCGAGTCGAGGAGAACCACGACCTCCCGGTGGTCTACGCGTACGAACTCGACCCGGCCAGTAAGGTCTATGGGTTGGTCGGCATCTTCCACAATCGCCTCAAGCTCACCGTCCCTTTCCCGATCGACATCGACCTCACCAGTCTGGAACCTCGCCGGTGAGCGCTCTTTGCCTCACCCCCCGAGAACCGCCTCCATCACCGCCCGCGCGATCGGCGCCGCCAGCCCACCCCCGCTGATCCCCTCCCGGTCCGCCGCCGAGCCCTCGACCACCACCGCCACCGCGACCTTCGGCTCCAGGTCCTGATCGCCCTGCGCCCAGGAGACGAACCAGGCGTACGGCGTGCCCGAGTTGCCGACTCCGTGCTGGGCGGTGCCGGTCTTGCCGCCGACCGTGGCGCCCGGGATCGCGGCCTTCGCGCCGGTGCCGTTGTCCACCACGCCCCTCATCAGCTCCTTGAGCCGCGCGGCCGTCGACGGTCGCATCGCCTCCCGGGACGGCCGTGACCCGGCGGTCGCCACCAGGCTGCCGCCCGCCCGCAGCGTCCGTTCCACCAGGTAAGGGGAGCGCACCTGGCCCCCGTTGGCCACCGCCGCCGCCACCATCGCCATCTGCAGCGGGGTGGCCCGGGTGTTGTACTGGCCGATCGAGGACAGCCCGAGCTGAGCCCGGTCCACCGAGGTGTCGAAGGTGCTCCGCGAGACGGGGAAGGGGACGCGCAGCCCGTCGTCGTTGAAGCCGAAGGCCTCCGCCATGGCGGCCATGTCCGTCACGCCCACGTCCACGCCGAGCTTGGCGAACACCGTGTTGCAGGACCACTCGAACGCCTCCCGCAGCGAGGCGTCCCGGCAGCCGTCGGCCTCGTTGGTGAGCTTCGTCCGCGTCCCGGGCAGGGTGTACGGGTCGGGGGAGCGGGTCGGCGCGTCCAGGTCGCGGATCACGCCCGCGTCCAGCGCCGCCGCCGCGGTGACCACCTTGAAGGTCGAACCCGGCGGATAGGTCCGGCGCACCGCCCGGTTGAGCATCGGCTTGTCAGGGTCGCCGTTGAGCCGGTCCCAGGTCCGGGTGGCGGCCGCGCTGTTGCCGGACAGCAGTTGCGGGTCGTACGACGGGGTGGAGACCAGCGCCAGGACCCGGCCCGTGGACGGCTCGATCGCGGCCACCGCCCCCTTGCGCCCGCCCAGCCCCTCGAACGCCGCCCGCTGCGCGCCCCCGTCGATCGTCGTCACGACGTCGCCGCCCGGGTTGGGCGCGCCCGTCACGTCGTTCCACAGCGGCAGCGGCGCGAGCATCGGGTCGGCCCCGGACAGCAGGCCGTCCTCGGCGTGCTCGAGGAGCGTCGTCCCGTACGCCTGCGAGGCGAAGCCGGTGATCGGCGCGTACATCGGCCCGTTGGCGTAGGTCCGCTCGTAGCGCAGGTGCTCGCCGGTGTCACGGGAGCCGGTGACCGCCTTGCCGCCGACCAGGATGTCGCCGCGCGGCTGCTGGTAGCGGGCGATGTCGGGGCGGCGGTTGGCCGGGTTGTCGTCGTACTCCTGCTTCTGGACGATCTGCACCCGGGCCGCGTTGACCACCAGGGCGACCAGCAGCAGCGCGCAGAAGACGGCCGCGTGCCGGATGTTCCGGGTCACCGGAGCCGCTCCCCGCTCACGGCGCCGCCTGCCCGCCGGACTGGCTGCGGGCCGCGTGGCTGACCCGGATCAGCAGCGCCACGATCGCCCAGTTGGTGACGACCGAGGAGCCGCCCTGGGCCAGGAACGGCATCGCCATGCCGGTCAGCGGGATCAGCCCGCTCACCCCGCCCGCGATGACGAACACCTGGAGCGCCACGATCGAGGAGAGACCGACCGCGAGCAGCCGGCCGAAGGGGTCGCGGGCGGCCAGGCCCGCCCGGTAGCCGCGCTCCACCAGCAGCCCGTACAGCAGGAACACGGCGGTCAGCCCGAGGAAGCCCAGCTCCTCGCCGGCCGTCGCCAGGATGAAGTCCGACTTGACGGCGAAGCCGATCAGGACGGAGTGCCCGAGGCCCAGGCCCGTGCCGGTCACCCCGCCCGCCGCGAACGCGAACAGGGACTGGGCCAGCTGGCCCGGCCCGTCGCCCGCCTCGATGGACGCGAAGGGGTGCAGCCAGTCCTCCACCCTGCTGTGCACGTGCGGCTCCAGCCAGCCCACGGCGACCGCACCCAGCGAGGCCAGCAGCAGGCCGACCGCGATCCAGCCGGTGCGGCCGGTGGCGACGTAGAGGAGGACCACGAACAGGCCGAAGAAGAGGAGCGAGGTACCCAGGTCGCGCTCCAGGACCAGGACGCCGACGCTGACCAGCCACACGGCGAGGATGGGGCCGAGGACGCGGCCGGTGGGCAGCTGGAGCCGCCACACCCGGCGGCCCGCGTACGCCAGTGCGCTGCGGTTGGCGGCCAGGTAGGCGGCGAAGAAGACCGCGAGCAGCACCTTCGCGAACTCGCCGGGCTGGATGGAGAAGTCCCCGACCCGGATCCAGATGCGGGCGCCGTTCACCGCCGGGAAGAAGATCGGCGCGGTGAGCAGGACGAGCGCGGCGGCGACACAGACGTACGCGTACCGCTGGAGGACCCGGTGGTCGCGCAGGAGCAGGACGACCACGATGAACAGCGCGACGCCCAGCGTCGACCACACCAGCTGGGCCGGGGCCGCCCGGTCGCCCGGCGTCTCCAGGTCGAGCCGGTAGATCAGCACCAGGCCGAGCCCGTTGAGCAGCACGCCGATCGGCAGCAGCAGGGGGTCGGCGTACGGGGCGCGCAGCCGCACCGCCAGATGGGCGAGGAGCGCCAGCACACCGAGCCCGGCGCCGTAACCGGCGGCGCCGGGCGGGAGGGTGCCGTCCTGGGCGAGGCCGACGTTGCAGTAGCCGAACACCGACAGCAGCACGGCCATGAGGATGAGGGCGAGTTCGATGCCACGGCGCCGCGGGAGCCGGGCGACGGGAGCGGGCGTGTCCGCCTGTGCCACGGTGATTCCGGGTCCCGTTCCGGACTTCGTCATGTCCGGAACTTACCCAAATGATGCGGTGTGCGAGTCGCCGGCATCAGCACCAGCGCGGCGCGGGGCCGATGTTGTCGATGTAGCGGGCCGCGCCCCAGGCCCAGGTGCCGTCCGTGAGGAGGTACCAGAGGGGGTTGCCCTTGACCCTGTCGCCCGGCGTCTTGCAGTAGATGGAGACGACCTCGCCCCGGCGGGCGTACCGGATGACGTCCGAACCGCGGGTCGGCGAGGTGCGCAGGGCCAGCCGGTCGGCCGTCACGACACCCCGGTAGCGGCCCTGCTCCTGACGGCCGTCGCTCCCGCCCCACTGGTCGCCGGCGTTTCCGCCGCCGTTTCCGCCACTGCTTCCTGTGCCGTTTCCTGTGCCGTTTTCTCCGCTGGCGAGGCCGGGGGCGGAGCCCGAGCCGCCGCCCCGCTCGTCGCTCGCCGCGGCGGGCGTGACGGCGACGGCGGTGGCGAGCGCGCCGGCCGCGAGGGCGGTGGCGAGGCCGCGGACCAGGGGTGAGCGCGAGGCCGGTGCGGACAGTAGGGGCATGGGAGTACCTCCCGGGAGCGAACGGGTCTTCAGGTGACTAACCGCCACATTAGGAGCGCCCGGTACGCGCCGCCCGCCGCACTGAGCCATCGGGGAAGAGGCCGTGTCCAGGCGGGTCCGGGCGGGTCCGGGCGGCTCAGGGCTGCTGAGGCAGCGTCAGCCTCGCCAGGGCCCCGCCGTCCGGCGGATTGGTGAACTCCAGCCGCGCCCCGAGCACCTCCGCCTGCCCCAGCGCGATCGTCAGCCCGAGGCCGTGCCCCTTGGTCCCGCCCTCGGTGCGAAAGCGCTGCGGACCGTGGGCGAGGAGGTACTCCGGATAGCCGTCCCCGTGGTCCCGTACGGCGATCACCGGACCGTCCACGGTCAGCACCACCGGGGCCCGCCCGTGCCGGTGGGCGTTCGCGACCAGGTTGCCCAGCACCCGCTCCAGGCGCCGCCGGTCGGTCTCCACCCACGCGTCCCCCGCGACGTCCACGCGCGTGTCGGTGCCCGAGCCCCGCACCACCCGCCGGACCAGCGCGCCCAGCTCCTCCGGCTCCGTCGCGGGCCGCTCCCGCCCGCTCTCCAGCCGGGAGATCTCCAGCAGGTCCTCGGTGAGGGTGCGCAGCGCCGCCACCCGGTCCCGCACCAGCTCGGTGGGGCGGCCCGGCGGCAGCAGCTCGGCCGCCGCGTGCAGCCCGGTGAGCGGGGTGCGCAGCTCGTGCGCCACGTCCGCGGTGAACCGCTGCTCGGCGAGCAGCTTGCCCTGCAGCGACGACGCCATCGAGTCCAGCGCGGCCGCGACCGAGGCCACCTCGTCCTGCGGGCGCGTCGGGTGCCGCGCCCGCGGATCGCCGACCCGCGCGTCCAGGTCACCCGCGCTGATCCGCCGGGCCACCCGCGCCGTGGCGTGCAGCCGGCGCGTCACCCGCGTCACCGCGAACGCGCCGACCAGCAGCGTCGCCCCGATCGCCAGCGCCGACGACCACACGATCGCGCCGTCCAGACCGTCGATGGTGCGCTCGCCCTGGGAGTGGTCGACCCGCACCGCCAGCGCGCGGCCGCCGTCGGCGGGGCCCGCCGCCCACATCGTGGGGCGCCCCTCGTACTCGGCGACCATCGTGCCGCGCCGGCCCGAGACGGCCAGCTCGCGCAGCCGCCGCGGCAGCCCCGGCGGATCGACGCCGGCGCCCCGCCGCAGCGGGTCCCCGGCCTCGTAGGACTCCGTCGCCTCCCGCAGCCGGGACAGGGCGGCGTCACGCGCCTGGCCCACGGTCTGGTTGGTCACCGAGACGTGCACCAGGACGCCGAGCAGCGCGGCGAGCGCACAGCACATCACGGTGATGAAGACGGCCGCCTTCACCGCGAGCGGACCCGTCCACCGGGGAAGAGCGAGCCTCACCGGGCACTCGCCGGGGACGACGTGGACGGTGCCGCGGAGGGGGAGGGCGAGGAGGAGGACGAGGGCGAGGGCGTCGACGACGGGGACGGCGATGCGGACGGACGTTTCGTGTGCCGGCCGCCGTCGTCGGTGCGCAGCATCTCGTCGCTGGTCAGCAGCATGGCCCGCTGGTCGGCGTCCCAGGTCCACTGGAGGCGGTACTCGTAGCCCGCGACCTCCGAGGGCGAACGGACGATCACCGTCCGCCCGGCCAGCTCGACCGCGCTCACGGCGTCGTCGTAGGACATGACCTGTACCAGGCGGCCCTTCTCGACGGTGTAGACGCGCACCGCGGTCAGCTTGTCCGGCAGCAGCCGGAAACCCAGCGTCATCTCGGGGCGCCCGTCACCGGTCAGGTCGCGGTAGTACGGCCGCAGCACCGGGCACCCGCCGCGCCCGGCACCGGCTCCGTCCGCGCCGCAGTCCGCCATGTGCACGGACGTCTCGTGGTAGCGGGCCTTCGCGTCCGCGTAGTCGTCGGGATGCGCGGCGATCTCGGCCCGCACCGCGGCCACCGGATCCGCCCGGCGGATGTCGTCCCCGGGCACGGTGACGCCCTTGACCGGCGCGTGCTCCACCTCGCCGATGTCGTAGGCCGGACTCGACGCGGGCGTCAGGTCGGGCCAGAGCCGGGCCGGACTCCGCGCGGCCGGCGTCGCCCCCGCACCGCGCAGCCCGCCGGTGTCACCGCAGGCGGCCAGCGCCCCGGCGGCCGTGACCGCCAGGAGCAGCGCGAGGGCGGCGGGGACACGGGCGGGGCGCCCGCGGCGGCTCGGGAGCACTGCACTCCTGGGGTTCGGTGATCGGCGCCGACGGCACCGCACGGCTGCGGGCGGCGCCGTACGCATCTTCGTACGGAAGGCCATTTTGCGTGCGCACGGCCCCGCGGGGCTACTCGGCCAGCTCCTCCAGCAGCCGCACGGTGGCCAGGCCGGCCCGCAGATACGCCACGAAGAGGTCGTTGTGCAGCGCCCACGGCGAGCGCCTGGCCCGGATCAGCCGGACCGCTTCCTCGGCGGTGGCGCCCCGGCGCATCAGCGTGTGCGCGACGACGAGACCCGAGCGGTTGTACCCGTGGTAGCAGCGGACGAGGACCTTGCGGTTCTCGTCCAGCGCCTCGCCGGCGGCCTCCGCCAGCCGGATCACACCGGCGAGCTGCGTGCCGTCCAGAGGCCCGTCGGGGATGGGCCACACATGGTGCTCGACACCGTCGTCCGGCCCGTGTCCGGGCAGTCGCAGCAGCGTCTGCACCAAGTCGAACTCGTCCCGCACCACGGCGTACTCCAGCCGACCGGCCGTCCGCTGGAACTCGTGCCCGCCCATCCAGAGGCCCGGCACGATCTCGTCCCACGGCCGCCCGGGGGCCGGCGCGTCCGGACCTTTTCCACGGGTACGCAACGGCGCCTCCCCAGTCCCGCCCAGGGTCTGCCCAACTCCACCCAAAGGTAACCGGGTTCTTGCCCCCGCAGCACCCCGCCTGGTCCCATGGTCGTGGGGTGATGGTGCATGGACCGACTGCGCGTCATACCGACCTGGCGGCACGGTCAGGAACGGTTGTACGTCTGCCTCCCGGACGGCCGGAACGTCGCCTGGTACGACCGTGAGGCGGCCCGGGTCAACCTGCTGGGCGACGACCGCGAGGGCGAGGTCCTCGAGGCTCTGGGCCCCTTCCTCACCGGCCCCGTCACGGTCGGCCCGCCCCCGGTCCCCACCCCGGCCGAGCTGGCCCGGCTCTCCCTCCACCCGGACGACGACCTCGCCCCCAACCGGCCCGGCGAGGCACTCCTGGTCGCCCTGGAACGCGCACCGGGACCGGCGCACCGCCTGCGTCCCGACCCGCGCCGCCGGGCGCTGGCCGCCGAGCAGACGACGGGGACGGCCCTCGACCGCCTCGACGGCGCCGGCTGGCACACCCTGCACTCCGTGCCGCTGCCCGGCGGCGACCGCGTCCACCACCTGCTGATCGGCCCCGGCGGTCTCTTCGCCCTCCACGTGCTGCCCGCCCGCGGACAGCGGGTGCACGTCGGCGACCCCTTGGTGGCGCTGGGCCGGCGCGACCCGCGTCCCCTGCTGCGCCGGGTCCGCGTCGACGCCGACCGTGCCTCCTACGCCCTGACGGCCGAGGTGCGTCCCGTCCTGGTCCTCGTCGCCCCGGCGCACGTGTCCGTCACCGCCCCGCCCCGCACCGTGCGCGTCCTCACGGACCGGGAGCTGCCGGACCTGGCCCACCTGGGCGGGACGCTCAAACCGGCGGACGTCGAGGCCCTGCACGCGATGGCCCGCGACCGCGCCACCTGGAAGCGCGTCTAGGCGCCGTCGTTCGGATCGGGCGCGCGCATCAGGCGTGCGGATCGAGCGCGCGCATCAGGCGTGCGGATCAGGGCAGCGGCGCCGACCGCCGCCGCTCGAACAGCGGCGCCAACAGGTCACCGTAGTCCTGCACCCGGGAAGCGACGTCCGCCGCGGCGAAGACGAACTGCTCCGCCTGCCCGCACCCGGCCACCTCGTCCCACGTCACCGGGGTGGAGACGGCGGGCACGGGGCGGGCCCGCACGGTGTACGGAGCGGCCGTCGTCTTGCGTGCGGCGTTCTGGCTCCAGTCCACGAACACCTTCCCCGGCCGCAGGCTGCGCGTCATCCGGTGCACCACCAGCCGCGGCAGGGCCCGCTCCGCCTCCACGGCCAGCGCCTTCGCGTACTCCGACACCCGCTCCGAGGACGAGCCCCGCACCCCGGCCAGCAGATGCAGCCCCTTGGCCCCGGACGTCTTGGCGTACGCCTCGATCCCGTCCGCCGCCAGCCGCTCCCGCAGCCACAGCGCGACCTCGCAGCACTGCACCACGGTCGCGGGCGGCCCCGGGTCCAGGTCGAACACCAGGCGGTCGGCCTCGCCCGGATCGTCCACGGTCCACTGGTGCGTGTGGAACTCGGTCACCAGGTTCGCCGCCCACATCAGGCTCGCCAGGTCCTGCACCAGCACCATCCGGGCCGGGCCCTCCGAGCGGGGCACCTCGGCCGTGGTGACCCAGTCGGGCGTACCCGGCGGCACGTTCTTGGTGAAGAACATCTGACCGTCCGGGCCGTCCGGATACCGCAGGAAGGAGACCGCGCGGTCCCGCAGATGCGGCAGCAGCACCTCCGCGGTCGTCGCGTAGTAGTGCAGCAGCTCGCCCTTGGTGAAGCCGGTCGCGGGATACAGCACCTTGTCCAGGTTGCTGAGGGCCACCCGTCGCCCCTCCACCTCCGTGATAGGCGCCATACCATGAGAATCTCACGAAACACGTACAAACCGCCGCCCAACGGTCATTCCCCGGCCGCCCGAGGCCGCCCGACAGGAAAGGTGCTGCACGTGCGATCCATCTGGAACGGCGCCATCTCCTTCGGCCTGGTCAGCATCCCGATCAAGCTGGTGAACGCGACCGAGAGCCACTCGGTCTCCTTCCGGCAGATCCACACGGAGGACGGCGGCCGGATCCGCTACCGCAAGGTGTGCGAACTCGAGGACCGCGAGGTCACCCAGGCCGAGATCGGCAAGGCCTACGAGGACGCCGACGGCTCGATGATCCCGATCACCGACGAGGACCTGTCCCAGCTGCCGATCCCCACGGCCCGCACCATCGAGATCGTGGCCTTCGTGCCCGAGGAGCGCATCGACCCGCTCCAGATGGGCTCGGCGTACTACCTCGCGGCCAGTGGCGCCCCCGCCGCCAAGCCGTACACGCTGCTGCGCGAGGCGCTCAAGCGCAGCAACCGGGTGGCCATCGCCAAGTTCGCGCTGCGCGGCCGGGAGCGCCTCGGCATGCTCCGGGTGGTCGGCGACGCCATCGCGATGCACGGCCTGCTGTGGCCGGACGAGGTGCGCGCCCCCGAGGGCGTCGCCCCGGAGGGCGGCGTCACCGTGCGCGACCAGGAACTGGACCTCGCGGACGCCCTCATGGACACGCTCGGCGAGATCGACCTGGACGACCTGCACGACGAGTACCGGGAGGCCGTCGAGGAGGTCATCGCCGCCAAGGCCGCCGGCGAGACGCCCCCGGAGGCCCGTGAGGAGGCGGCGCCCGGGAAGGTGCTGGACCTGATGGCGGCGCTGGAGAGCAGCGTGCGGGCGGCGCGCGAGTCCCGGGGCGGGGAGGAGTCCGAGGCCGCCGGGCCGGACGAGGAGGCCGAGGTCAGGACCCTGCCGCAGCGCAAGACCTCGTCCCGGCGGGCCCCCAAGGAGACCGGTGGCAAGAAGTCGACGTCGACGGCCGCCAAGAAGACGGCGGCGAAGAAGGCCGAGCCGCAGAAGTCGACGGTGAAGTCCGGCGCGCCCGCGAAGAAGACGGCGGCCAAGGGCACCGCCAAGAAGACCCCGGGAAAGAGCGCGACGGACAAGAGCACCGCCGGGAGGAGCACTGCCGGCAGGAGCAGCACCGGCAAGAGCACCACCGGCCGGAGCGCCCCCAAGAGCGCCGCCAAGAAGACGGCCTCCCGCGGCAGGCGCAGCGCCTGACGGCCTGCCGGGCCGCCCGCGCCGCGGGCCGCACCGGTCAGCGGGTGCGGTCGCGCGTGCGGAACCTGAAGATGACCAGCCCCACCGCACTGAACCCGCCCGCCCAGGCCAGTCCCAGGCCGAGGTGCCCCCACAGGGCGGTGTCCCCGAACGCGCCGCCCGCCGCGAACTGCATGGGTCCGAAGGACGGGAACCACTGCAGGATCGGTTCGTTGGCGAGCGGGTTGCCCAGCGGATTCTGCAGGAACGTGTCCATCAGCCCGCCCATGATGATCAGGAAGAAGCCCTCCAGGTCCCGCTTGACCAGCACCCCGAGGAGCAGTCCGAGGGCGCCGTAGGCGAGCGCGATGACGGTGAACCCGGCCAGGACGCCGAACCAGGCGCCCGCCGCCGGCCGCCAGAAGAACAGCACCGCCAGCGCGGTGTACAGGGCGATGCCGGTGGCGACCGCGGTGACGGCGAGGGTCTTGGCCCCGATGAGGGTGGACTGCCGGTATCCCGCGAAGACGAGCCGCCGGTCGAACGCGAGCGACCTGCGCACCGCGTCGAAGACGACGAACCCGGCGATCATCGTCACGCAGTTGAGCCCGGCCGTGATCAGGGTGAGGTGCCCGCCGTCGACGTGCAGCGTCTCGCCGGTGGCGTACAGCTTGAAGTCCAGCGCCTCGCCCCCGGCCATCGCGTTCATCACCAGGTACCAGACGGGCACGAACACGAGGAGCAGCAGCCCGGCGAGCCGGTTGCGGGTCTGGTCGCGCACCGAGAAGCGCAGGGCGGTGGGGAACTGCCTGTACAGCGGCCCCGGGTGGGCGGCCGGGTCAGGCGTCGACATGACGGTGCTCCCTTCCGGCCGCCGCGCGTGCGGTCAGGCGGCCGTCGGCCAGGTCGGCCAGCAGGTCGAAACGGTCCTGCTCGAAGACGAGATGGGTGATGACCACGACGGCCTTGCCGCGGGTGCGCAGCTCCTCCACCAGGTCCCAGAAGCGCAGGTACGTCTCCCAGTCGAAGCCCTGGTACGGCTCGTCGAGGAGCAGCACCTCGGGGTCGTGCAGCAGGGCCAGGGTGAGGTTGAGCTTCTGCCGGGTCCCGCCGGACAGTTCACCGGCGGGGGTCCGCTCGTAGCGCTCGTAGCCCAGGGCGCGGACGAGCTCCCGGCCGCGCTCCAGACCGGGCAGGCGGTGCGCGGCGGCGAAGTAGCGCAGGTGCTGCCCGACGGTCAGGCTGCCGCTCAGCACCGGGTCCTGGGGGCAGTAGCCGAGCGTCCCGGACAGCCGGACCTCGCCGCGGTCCAGTGCCAGGGTGCCGGCCAGCGCCTTGAGCAGGGTGGACTTCCCCGCGCCGTTCTCGCCGACGACGGCGACCAGCTGCCCGGGGGCGACGGTGAGGTCGGCGCCGCGCAGGACGTGGTGGTCGCCGTACGACTTGTGCAGGTCGCGGGCGCGGAGCACGGGGGCGGAGACGGGCCGTTCGGGCGTGGACGGTGCGGACGGTGCGGACGACGCGGATGGCCCGGGTGCGGACGAGGCGGATGGTACGCGCGGTCCGGGCGGTACGGGTGCGGGTTCGGTCGGCATGTGCGGGTCACCGTGGCCTTCCTGTGCTTTCCGGCACTCCTGGACTTCCGGGCTCACCGGGGCCCGGGGGACGCCTCCGGGGGAGGCGCGGCGTTCAGCCCGCCCGCGTAGATGTCGAGCACCTCGGGGGCCCAGCGGGACATGCCGTCCGCCGACAGGGGGTCGGTGCCCAGGACCTCGCCGATGCGGTCGCGCAGCAGGAAGACGGCCAGGTCGTTGGCGAGCAGGACGGCCGCGCGGGCCGCCGGGTCACGGCCCGGTGCGGCCAGTCCGGCCGCCGTCAGCTCGTCCAGGGCGGTGCGGCTCAGCTCGTAGAGGCGGCCGAACAGCAGCCGTCCGGCGTCCGAGTCGGTCAGCAGCAGGCGGCGGAGGTACCCCGGCAGGGGGGAACCGGCCGGGAGGTGGCGGGTGAACGCCGCGCTCAGGGACCCCGCCTCGGTGCCGGAGTCGAACGCCTCCGTACCGTCCTCGCCGGTCAGCTCGCCGAGCATGGCCTCGAAGACGGCCACGACGTACTGGTCGACCTCCTGGCGCAGCCCGTCCTTCGAGCCGAAGTGGTGCACCACGAGGCCGGGCGACACACCGGCCGCCGTCGCGATCTGCCGCACGGTCACCGAGTCCGGGCCGTGAGCGGCGAACAGGCCGAGGGCCTCGTCGCGGATGAGGGCCCGGGTGGTCCGGTCCTCCGGGATTGAACGCATGTACAGCATGTTAAACAGACGTTCAGTCGACTGTCCAGGGGGAGACGGACGCCCGGGGTATCGCGGACGGCGCGGGCTCGAAGACCGCCGGGCTCGCCGTGGCGGACTCCGTCGGCGCGGGCGAGGCGGGCGTGGGCAGGGCGGGGCTCTCCTCCAGGCGCTGCCCGATCGTTTCGGCAGGTCCCTCGCCCGGGGGGACCGGGCCGGTGGACAGCTGCGACCACGCGGTCAGGGCGAGGGCGACCGCGGCGGCGGTGCCGAGCACCCGGCCGGCCCGCCGCAGCCGGGCGCGGCCGTCCAGCTCGCGCCAGGCAGGGCCGGTCCACGGGTCCTCCGCGCGCCACGCCTCGCCGACCGTGTCGGAGGAGAGGTCCGGGCGGGTGCCCGGGCGGGTGTCGGGGCGGGTGTCCGGGCGCCCGGCCGGCGGCTCCGGCCGCCAGCCGGGGGTCCGGTCCCGTGCGGAGGGTTCCCTGGGGGCGGAGGCGCGGATGGCGCGCTCGTCGTCCTCCTGGAACAGCCGCCAGACGTGCTCGGGCACGGACGGAGTACCGTCCGGCTCGCCCGGTGTGGCGCCGCTGCCCGGCCCGGAAGCGGTCATGGTCCCGCTCTCCCTCTCTCGTTCGGCCCCGGACGGGCACGGGCGGGCGGGGCGGGGAGCCCGCAGGCGGCCGGTGTGCCGTCCTGTGCCGTCCCGTGCCGTAGCACCGTACCGGTGTCGCTCCTTCCGGCGCCGGGTGGTCATGGCCGGCGGTCTCCGTCGGCCGCCAACCCCATGAACGCGCCGCGGCGTCGGCCCGTTCCCGGTGTCGTGGGACGTGACCGGGCCGTGATCGTGGTGCGGCGCGGTAGAAAGGACACATGCCCGAGCGTGAGAAGCCCGTCGGCGGCCCGGACGACGTGGACGAGGTCACCAGGGCCGTGCTGGCCGCCTCGCGGCTGCTGGTGGCGGTCTCCGCGAGGTCGCTCGCCGAGGTGGAGGAACGGGTGACGCTGCCCCAGTTCCGGATGCTGATGGTGCTCTCCACCAGGGGCGCCACCAAACTGGTCGCCCTCGCCGAGCACCTCCGGGTCGCCCCGTCCACGGCGATGCGCATGGTCGACCGGCTGATCGCGGCCGGGCTCGCCGACCGGCAGACCAACCCCGGCAACCGGCGCGAGACCCTCCTCACCCTCACCGAGGAGGGCCGACGCACAGTCGAGCACGTCAGCACCCGGCGCCGCACCGAGGTGGCGGCGATCGTCGAACGGCTCGCGCCGCACCAGCGGGCGGCGCTGGTGGAGGCGCTCACCGCCTTCAGCGAGGCAGGCGGGGAGCCCGCCGACCCGGACCGGGCGCCGGGGCCGGGGTCAGGGGGCCGCCGGTGACGGAGTGGGCGTCGGGGAGGCGGTGTTCACGTTCAGGTCGGGGCGCGGCTTGAGCACCAGCACCCGCTCGTCCGGCTGCGGCGGGGGCGGGGTGACCTTCTCCCTCGGCAGCTTCGCCGGGCCGGTCTGCTTGAAGGTGACGTCGTCGTACTCGACCAGCCCGGTCTGCTCCAGCACCGTGATGTGGTCCAGGACCGTGTCGTTGGCCAGGTCGGCCAGCTGCCGCACGAGCGTGTTCTTGGTGCTGGCCCGGATCTTGGCGATGGCCGGGAAGATCTGACCGTGGGTCACCCGCATGATGTTGACCGCCGACGAGTCGAACTCCTTGCCGGTCTTGGCGTCCACCGTCGTCACGAAGCCCTCCTGCTGCGGGGAGGCCCGGTTGGGCAGCGTGATGCCCAGCTCCGGCGAGATCTCGCGGCACATCGCGTCAAGGCCGGCGTGCCCGACGACCAGGTGCTCGCCGGCCGTCTTCATCGCCTTCGTCGTACCGCGCTCCATCACCATCTCGCCCAGCGGGTACTCCCACAGCCCGGCGGCACGGACCTTGACCACGAAGTCGCGGTCGGCCTCGGTGAGCGGCCCGAACTTCGTGCTGGCCACCACCCGGTTCTGGTTGCCGTCGGCCTTGTCCAGACCGAGCACGGCCGGGAAGGCCAGCGCGGTGAGGGTCAGGGTCATCGCTCCGAACAGCACGACGACTCCGATCCTGCTGCGGGACAGGCGCATGGGTGCCTCCAGGGGCGACGCGAGGGACTCGCACTCGTACTCGTGACGCCAGGAGGTACGCAAACGGCGTGCGGATCAATCACCGCTCCGGCACAAATCTTGAAACGGCCCCGGTCCCGGGCCGGTTCAGCCGATGTTCGCCCCGTACACGCGCTCGACCGTGATGGTGAGCAGCACCCGGCGGTCGGACACCATCGTCGCGCGGTACTCGTCCCAGTCCGGGTGCTCCCCGGCGGCGGTGCGGTAGTACTCCACCAGCGCGTCGACCTCCGGTCCGTGCGGGTCGGTGCCCGGCCCGGTGAGGGTGGCGACGCCCTCGGCGGTGGCCCAGGACCTGCCGTCCGGGGCGGTCACCTCCAGCGTGGCACGCGGGTCCCGGCGCAGGTTCGCCGTCTTGGCCAGCCCCTCGCGGGTCGAGACCCGGATCACGCCGGCCTCCGGGTCGTAGGCGGGCATGACGGGCGAGAGCTGCGGGCGGCCGTCGGACTTGATCGTCGCGAGTACGCCGAGCCGGCTCTCGGCCAGCAGGGCACGGGGGTCGAAACGCGCTGTGGTGGTCATCGTCCGATCATCACCCGCGACCCGGCGGGCTGTCCCGCGAACCGTCCGCCGAACAGGGCCCCGGCCGTGCGCCGAACGGGGCCCCGCGGTGCGCTCAGGGGACCGCGGGACCGCCCAGGTAGTCGCCGTCCTCGTCGTAGGGCCAGGCGTTGGCGACGCAGCCCTTGAGGCCCTTGATCTGCTGCATCATCGCCGGGGCGGGCCGGCCGGCGCCGGGGCAGGTCTCGTGGCCGTGGCCGATGCGGTGACCGACCTCGTGGTTGACGATCAGCGCCCGGTACTCGTGGATCGGACCGTCGAACTCCGGGGAGCCCAGCACCCAGCGCTTGAGGTTCACCACGACGTCCGTGCCGACGCTGCAGTTCACCTCACCCCGGGTGAGCAGGCCGGCCGCGCCGCAGATCTCGTCGACGGTGCCCGGAGTGGCGATCTTCACCACGAAGTCGTACGAGCCGGTGCTGACCAGCTGGAAGGAGTTGGTTCCGTCCTGGGTCCAGCCGCGACTGTCGGCGAGTACATCGGATATCTCGGCGGCGGCGGCGCTCGGTTGGACGTCGATGCCCTCCTCGACCAGGACCTTGTAGCGGCGTACGCGGCTGCCGTCGCCCACGGTGGTGCCGTCTGCCTGGGCGGTGACGAAGGTGCCGGGTCCGGTCGCCGGAATGGCGATGGTGGAGGGCGAGGCGGAGACGGAGGCCGAGGCAGAGGGCGAGGGGGGCGCCTTCGTGGACGGTGACGCCGAAGGGGAGGGCGTCCTGGCGGCGTCCAGGGCGTCGGCCACGTCGGCCACCTGGTCGTCCGTCACCGGGGGCCGGGTGTCCCGCCAGTACGCCACGGCGGCGCCCGCCGTGATCAGCACCGCCCCGAGGGCGACGCAGACCAGGAGCACGCGGGAGGGTCCGCGGCGCCTGCCTCTGCGGGAGCGGGTCCGGCGGGCGGGGGATCTGCCCACGACGTGCGTCCTCTCTGCTGGTCGGCGGGGCGCGCGCACCGTGGTTGCCGTGTGCTCTTGTCCCCGCAAGATCCAAGCGCAAAATTGTGCGAAAATCCCACAGATCCCCAAGTGGGTCTTCTCACAGCGTCGTTCGCTCCCGCAGCGCAACCGTTCGGCGGCCAGGGGCATCGGTGCTCACGCCTTCGGGGCCGCCCGGCCGGTGCCGGGCGACCCCGAAGCGGTGCGTGGACGGGCCGTCAGCCGGCCGCGGTCCGCTCCCAGCGGTAGAAGCAGCGCGCCATCGCGTCCTTCGGACCGCGCCACGTCGCCGGGTCGTACGCCGAGACGTACGGCTCGAGCCGCTCGCTGACCTGGCGGAACTCCGGATGCCCGGTCAGCCTGCCGATGGTGGGGGCCGGGTCCTCGTCGCTCTCGATGAGGTGCAGGTACACGCCGTCACCGAACTCGAAGAGGCTGCGCCGGTTGACGCCCACCAGGTGCGGCAGTTCGCCGCCGTCGGACTCCGCGAACACCTTCGCGATGTCCGGTGCCGCGCCGGGTGCCATCCGGGCGACGATCAGTGTGTGGTGCATGGGGTGATGCCCTTCGCCGGTGTCGATCCGTGTCGCTCGGTGTCAGTCGGCGAGCACCGAGGCGGTCCGCCGCTCGCCCGCCGCCTGCTCGATCCGGTCCCGGATCAGCGCCATCTGCGTACGGGAGTTGCGGTTGATGTTGTCCGTCATCCAGGCGTCGTCCACGGGCGCGTCCGGCTTCATGGCGAAGTCCTGCGTCCAGCGCATGACGGTGCCCTCGGCGGTCTCCGAGTACTCCCAGACGATGTTCATGTACTGGAAGGGGCCGGTCTCGACGCGCTGGGCGCGCACCGTGCGGGTGACCGGGTCGGCGACCCGCTCGGAGACCCAGCTCCACACCTTGCCGTCGGCGTCCGGGTGCATGGTGAGCCGGAACGTGACGCGGTCGTCGTCGCGTTCGAGCACCTCCACGGCGGCGTACTCGCTGAACAGCCTGGTCCAGTTCTCGAGGTCGTTGGTCATGTCCCAGACCAGCTGCATCGGAGCGGCGATGGTGATCTCGTTGTCGGTGTGCCCTGCCATGTCACACTCCCGTCTTGAGGGCGCCGTTGATCAGCGCGAGGAAATCCGCGGGCGTCTTGCAGCGCTCGGCCTGCTCGGGCAGGCCGAGGCCGTACCGCTTCTCCAGTTCGGCCACGATGCCCAGCAGGCCGAGGGAGTCCAGGCCGAAGGTGTCGAAACCGTCGTCGGCCTGCTGCCGGAGGGTGACCGGGTCGACGTGCACGCCGGCGGTGCGCTTCATCAGCGCCGCCAGCTCCTCGACGGTCACCTGGTAGTCCAGTTGGTCGGTCATGGGTGTCCTCCTTGACTCGGGTCGGCGCCCACCCGGGGGGCGGCGCACACTCGGTGTGGCGTGGGTTCGCCTCGGTCATCGGTCCGCGGACGGCACGGCGCCCTGCCGCAGGACGAGTGCCGAGTTGGATCCCATGAGCCCGCGGCCGAGGATCAGGGCCGTGCGCGGCTCGGCGGGGCGGGCCCGGCCGGTCACCACGTCCAGGTCGTGGCACACGTCGAACACGTGCGGGGTGGGCGGGATCAGCCCGTGCTCCATCGCGAGCACCGCGGTCGCCACATCCAGCACCGGCGCCGCGCAGTACGCCCGCCCGGTCCCGGTCTTGGGCGCGGTGACCGGCACGCGCCCGGCGTGCGGGCCCAGCGCGTCGGCCAGGGCCAGGGCCTCGGCCCGGTCGGCCTCCGGGACACCGAGGGCGTCCGCGAAGACCACGTCGACCTCCTCGGGCCGGCAGCCGGCCTCGGCCAGTGCTCCCCGGATCGCCCGGGCCAGCCCCTCCCGGGACCGGTCCCAGCGGCCGGGCCCGGTGAAGGTGGCCGCGTGTCCGGCCACCGTCGCCCGCACGTCCGCCCCGCGGTCCCGGGCCGCCCGCTCCTCCTCGACGACGAGGACGGCACCGCCCTCGGCCGGCGCGAACCCGCAGGCCGCGTCGGTGAACGGACGGTAGGCGCGGTCGGGTTCGGTGGCGCGGCTCAGCTCGGGGTAGCCCAGCTGGCAGACGATCGAGTACGGGGCCAGCGGCGCCTCCGTAGCGCCGCAGACCACCGTGTCGGTGCCGCCCCGCACCGCCAGCGCGGCGTGCGCCAGGGCGTCAAGACCGCCCGCCTCGTCGGCGGCGACGACCCCGCAGGGTCCCTTGAAGTCGTTCCGTATGGAGACCTGGCCGGTGCTGGCCGCGTAGAACCAGGCGATCGACTGGTACGGGCCGACGTAGCGCGACCCCTGGCCCCACAGGTTCTGCAGCTCCCGCTGCCCGAACTCGCCGCCGCCCGAACCGGCGGCGGTGACCACGCCGACCGAGTACGGCGAGGCGACGTCGGCCCGGCCGAACCGTGCGTCGGTCAGCGCGTGCTGGGTGGCGGCCAGCGCGAAGTGCGTGAACCGGTCGGTCTGGACGAGGAAGCGGTCCTCGACCGTCTCCGCCGCCTCGAAGCCGCGCACCTCGCCCGCGACCCGCAGCGGCATGTCCTCGCAGCCCTCCCGGGTGACGGGCCCGAGGCTGCTGGCGCCGTCGGCGACCGCCTTCCAGTGCGCCTCGACGCCGATGCCGTGCGGGGACACCACGCCGAGGCCGGTGACGACCGCGCGCCGGCCGGTGCCGTCGCTCCGTTGTGGTCCGCTCATCGCAGCCCTCCTTCGCAGCCGCTCAGTACGACCGCGGACTGGAAACCGCCGAAGCCGCTGCCCACCGACAGCACGTGCCGCAGCGTCCGCTCCCGTGCCTCGCGCGGCACGTAGTCCAGGTCGCACTCGGGGTCGGGGGTCGTGTAGTTGGCCGTGGGCGGCACCACCTGGTGGGCCATCGCCAGCACGCACGCGGCCAGTTCGATCGAGCCGATCGCGCCGAGCGAGTGGCCCACCATGGACTTGATGGAACTCATCGGCGTCGCGTAGGCGTGCTCGCCCAGCGAGCGTTTGACGGCCGCGGTCTCGTGCCGGTCGTTCTGCTGGGTGCCCGAGCCGTGCGCGTTCACGTAGTCGATGTCGGAGCCGTCCAGCTCGGCCATGTCCAGCGCCGTGTCGATGGCCCGCGCCATCTCCAGGCCCTCCTTGGTGAGCCCGGTCATGTGGTACGCGTTGCCGAAGGTGGCATAGCCGGAGATCTCGCAGTACACGTCCGCGCCCCGGGCCCGCGCGTGCTCCAGGTCCTCCAGGACGAGCACCGCCGCGCCCTCGCCCATGACGAAGCCGTTGCGCTCGGCGTCGAAGGGCCGGGAGGCGTGCGCCGGGTCGTCGTTGTTCGGCGAGGTCGCCTTGATGGCGTCGAAGCAGGCCATGGTGATCGGCGATATCGGCGAGTCCGCCGCGCCCGCCAGGCACACGTCGACGCGGCCCTCGGCGACCGCGTGGTAGGCGTACCCGACGGCGTCGAGGCCGGACGTGCACCCGGTGGAGACGGTCTGCACCGGTCCGTGCACCCCGAACTCCTCGGCGACCGCGGAGGAGAGGGTGGCCGGGGTGAACGCGCGCTCCAGGTGCGGCTCCGCCCGCCGGTCGTCGACGTCCCAGCGGGTACCGCGCTCGCTGACCAGGACGTAGTCGTGCTCCAGCCGGGTGGTGCCGCCGACCGCCGTGCCCAGGGTGGCGCCCGCCCGCCACGGGTCCTCGCGGGCCATGTCGAGATTCGCGTCCCGCACCGCCTCCGCGGCGGCCACCAGCGCGAACTGCACGTACCGGTCGCTGCGCTGGACCGTGGCGAGGCCCAGCCCGTGATCCGCCGGCTCGAAGTCGCACTCGGCGGCGATCTGCGAGCGCAGCCCGGCCGGGTCGAACAGGGAGATGCGGCGCGTCGCCGTACGGCCGTCGGACAGCAGCCCCCAGAACTGGGGCACGCCGATCCCGCCCGGGGCGACGACGCCTATGCCCGTGACGGCGACCCGTCGCCGGGTCATGACACCACCTCGGCCGCGGTCGCGGGCCGCTCGTGCCCGGTGCCCTGCGCGTGCCGCCCGTCGTGCGGGAGCGCGTTGCCCGCCGCGTCCTCCGTGTCGACGTGGCCCAGCTCCGGACGCGGGGCCAGCGGTCCCAGGTGGAACACGAGCCGCGCCTCGACGTCCCCCGCGTTGCGGAAGCGGTGGCGCATGTCCTGCGGGATCAGCAGCCCCTGCCCGGTGGAGAGCGGGTGCGGCACTCCGTCCAGGTCCACCTCGAGGGCGCCCTCAGTGACGTACACGAACTCCTCGGAGTACGGGTGGTAGTGCTCGGCGATGCGGTCGCCGGGCTGCACGATGGCCACCCCCATGAAGCCGCTGGTCGACCCGGCGGTGGTGGGCGTGAGAAGGGCGCGGAGGTCTCCGCCGCGGCGGCGGTTGGGCGCGATGTCGCCGAGGGAGACGATGCGTACCTGCTGGTCTGTCATGTCGTTCACTCCGGGGTGACGGGAGGAAGTGGGGGAGGGGGAGAGTCCGCGCGGACGGCGGGCGCGCCGTCGGGCCCGGCCGCGCGGTCGGGGGGCGTGGTTCAGGAGCCGGCCGAACGCCGGTCGGTCAGGGGCGTCATGCGGACCCGGGAGAGCAGCCGGGACAGCGTGCCGGGCTCGGCCGGCGGCCCGTCGACGCCGAGGGCCGCGGTGTCCAGCAGCCGCTCGGCGGCCGCGGCCCCGTCGGCCCCGTGCAGGCCCAGCACGGCGGCGGGCGCGTCCTCGGGGTCGCCGTCCACGTCGACGAGCCGCACGACGAGGTCGTCGCGGTGGAAGACGGTGGCGGCGAGCACCGGGCTCTCGGGGTCCCGCGCGGTGGACGCGTCCTGGCGGGCCAGCAGCCGGGCCAGTTCCGCACCGGCGCCGGTGCGCACCGGATAGAGCAGCGCGATCCGCTGCCCGCGCGCGCCGGACCGGGCGCGGGAGGTCGCGTGGTGGACGGCCGGCATGGCCGCGCGGGTGAAGAACCGCCGGGCGGACCGCGGGTCACCAAGGTCCCGGTCCTGCTCCAGATACGGGTTGAGCGCCTCCTCGACGGCGCGCACCCCGGGCTGCCGGGCGACGTGACGCAGCGCGGTCTGCAGGTCGCCCCGCACCTCCACGGCCCGCACGATCCGGTTGCCCTGCATGAAGAGCGAGGTCCGCAGCAGCCGCGTGGAGTCGTCCACGTGGGCCTCGGGCGACACGTACTCGGACAGCAGCCGGGCGGTCTCGGCCTCGCTGCCGGGCCGCACGGTGAAGGTCAGGGCGTGCCGTACGACGTTGCCGCCGACCCGGGGCGCGGAGCGCGGCTCGCCGGGCGCGGGCCGGGCGCCGTCGGTCTCCCGCAGGACGCTGTAACGCAGCGAGTGGGTGTCGCGCACGCAGTCCTGCAGCGGCTCGACGGTGTCCAGGTGCTCGTCGCTGTTGACCCAGGCCAGGAAGGGCGCGGCGCTCTCCCACTCGCTGGTCAGCAGCCACTGGGTCGGGTTCTCCAGGGACTGGCACAGCTGGTCGCTGACGTGTCCCGGCACGGCGGCGACCCGGTCGCGGACGCGCTCGTAGGCGTCCAGGAACTCCTGCTGCATTCCGTCGTGGATGTCCAGCATCAGGACGACCCGTACGCGGGATCCGTCGAACGCGGATATCGACACGCCGCCCGCATCCGCCGCGGTGTCCGCCGCGTCTGTCGCGTGCGTCGCGTGCGTCGCGGCCGTGGTCGGGGCATCCGCCGACAGGGCATCCGTCGCTACGACGGGAGAGACCGTCATCCGGCCCACCTCTTCTCCGGGAACTTCGTCGTGGACTGGGGGGCGATCGTCGCGGCGCGCGCCGGGCCGGCGGGTTGCGACGGTCGCGTAAGCACGATCGTGGGCCGTGCCCGCGGGGACCGCGAACCAGGAGGGTTAAGCGGGTGAAGCCTGCGCCGCCGCGGGCCTCGCCGGGCCGTACGGGGCATGCATGAAGGCCCCGGCGCACATCTGTCGCCCAACGGAGGACGAACCATGAACGAAAGAGCCGACCGGTCCGGCGGAGCCACCCCTGGGGGCGACCGGACCCACCGCGTCCCGGTCCTCGTCGTCGGCGGATCCCTGGTGGGCCTGTCGACCTCGGTGTTCCTGGGGCGGCTGGGCGTCCGGCACACCCTGGTCGAGCGCCACACCGGCACCTCCATCCACCCGCGCGGGCGCGGCAACAACGTCCGCACGATGGAGATCTTCCGGGTGGCCGGCACCGAGCCGGACATCCGCAGGGCGGCCGCCACGCTGGCCGACAACCACGGCATCCTGCAGACGCCCACACTGGTCGGCGACGCGGGGGAGTGGCTGTTCAAGCAGATCGACGCGGGAGGCGGGCTGGCCCGCTTCAGCCCCAGCTCCTGGTGCCTGTGCAGCCAGAACGACCTGGAACCCGAACTCCTCACCCATGCCACCAACCTCGGCGGCGACGTGCGCTTCGGCACCGAACTGCTCTCGTTCGAGGCCGACGCCGAGGGCGTCACGGCGATCGTGAAGAGCCGGGAGACCGGCGAGCACACCACCATCCGCGCGGACTACATGGTCGCCGCCGACGGCCCGCGCAGCCCCGTCCGCGAGCAGCTCGGCATCGGCCAGAGCGGCCCCGGCGACCTCTTCCACAACGTCAGCATCACCTTCCGCTCCCGCCGCCTCGCCGACGTCGTGGGCGAGCGCCGCTTCATCGTCTGCTACCTGACCGACGAGAACGCCGACGGTGCCCTCCTGCCCGTCGACAACCGCGAGAACTGGGTCTTCCACGCCCCCTGGCACCCCGAACAGGGCGAAACCGTCGAGGACTTCACCGACGAGCGCTGCGCGGCCCACATCCGCCGCGCGATCGGCGACCCGGACCTCGACGTCGAGATCACCGGCAAGGCCCCCTGGCACGCCGCCCAGCGCGTCGCCCGCAGCTACCGCTCCGGCCGCGTTCTGCTCGCCGGCGACTCGGCCCACGAGATGTCCCCCACCGGCGCCTTCGGCTCCAACACCGGCATCCAGGACGCCCACAACCTGGCCTGGAAACTGGCCGCGGTCCTTGAGGGCTGGGCGGGCGAGGCCCTCCTCGACACCTACGACACGGAACGCCGCCCGGTCGCCGAGGCCACCAGCGCCCGAGCCGCGGCCCGCTCGGTAGAACACAGCCACCCGGGCTTCGCCCCGCCGCCGGTCATGGGGGGCGGGGGGCCGGGAGCGGCCGGGGGGCCTGACGGGGCACCCGGCGCGGCGCCTGGCGCAGGCCCCGACGGGGTGCCTGGCGCGGGTCCCGGCGGGGGCTTCGGTGGCGGCTCCGGCGGGGTGCCTGGTGCGGGTCCCGGCGGCCTGTCTGGTGCGGGCTCTGTTGCGGGTTCCGGTGTGGGCCTTGCTGGGGGTCCCGGTGGGAGCGTCGGTGCCGGCGCCGGAGGGGCGCCTGGTGCGGGTTCTGGTGGCGTGTCCGGTGCGGGTTCCGACGGGCTGCCTGGTGCGGGTTCCGGTGGGGTGCCTGGTGGTCCGGTGGCCGGTGCGGGTTCCGGAGTGGGCTTCGACGGGGGTCCCGGCGGGGGCTTCGGTGGCGGCTCCGGCGGGGTGCCTGGTGCGGGTCCCGGCGGCCTGTCTGGTGCGGGCTCTGTTGCGGGGCCCGGTGGTTCGGGCGGTGCGGGTTCCGGTGCGGGCTTTGCCGGGGGGCCCGGTGGGAGCTCCGGCGGGGTGCCTGGTGGGGCGCCCGGCGCCGGGTCCGGGGGCCGGCCCGGTGGGATGCCCGGTGCGAGCGGCCCTGGTGGCCGACCCGGGGGCCGGCCCGGAGGGGGCCCGCAGCGTGGCATCCTCAACGTCGCTCTCGGATACCGCTACCCCCAGGGGGCGGTGGTCGGCGCCGACGCGGCGTCCCCGGTGGTTCCGGAGGGCCTCGACCTCACCGGCGCGCCCGGCAGCAGGGCGCCGCATCTCTGGCTCCGCCAGGGCGACGCCCGCGTCTCCACCCTGGACCTCTACGAGGACTCCCTTGTCCTGCTCAGCGACGCGGCCCAGCCCACCGGCTGGCACGAGGCGGCGACCCGCGTGGCGGCCGAGCTGCGGGTGCCGCTGAAGCCGTACCGCGTGGGCGGCACCCCCGAGGCCGACCTGGTCCCGGACGACGAGGAGACCGACTGGGCCAGGGCCCACGGAGTGACCCGCGGCGGCGCTGTCCTGATCCGCCCCGACGGCTTCGTGGCCTGGCGCTCCCCGGGCCCCGCCCCGGACCCGGAGTCGATGCTGCGCCAGGTGGTGGGGACGGTCCTCGCACGGACCTGACCCGGCCTTTCCGTCGCACCCCCCAAGCGTGGACCACTCCCCGGTTGCCTGCTAACGTCTCGGCGAGCGGGTAAACGGGGAGTGGTCCCCGGTATGGGAAGGGGTGGACGTGGCGGATACGGCGCTGGTGCTGGGCGGGGGCGGCCTGACCGCCTACGGGTGGCAGGTGGGCGTACTGGCGGGACTGGCCGACGTCGGGGTGCACCTCGCGGACGCCGCCGTCCTCGCCGGCACGTCGGCGGGCTCGCTGCTGGCGCTGGACCTGGCCAGGGGGTCGGCCCCGGCGGACCTGTACAAAGAGCAGGTCGGCCGTGAACGGGCCATGCTGGACGTGGACTTCACGTTCGCCATGACACTCAGGTACCTGTGGGCCGCGCTGGGTTCACGCGACCCGAAGACGGTGGTCGAGCGCATCGGCCGGCTCGCCCTCTCCGTCCGCGACGTACCGGAGAGCGCGGTCTTCGACGCCATCGGCTCCCAACTGCCCGTACGGGACTGGCCGGAGAGGACCGTGAGGATGTTCGCCGTCGACGCCCTCACCGGCGAACCGGCCGCCTTCGACGCCGGCAGCGGGACCGACCTGCTGCACGCCATGTCGGCCACCTGCGCACTGCCGCCCCTCTTCCCGCCGATCACCATCGGTTCGGGCCGCTGGATGGACGGCGGCGTACGCTCCACGACCAACGCCGACCTCGTCGACGACTGCGCGCGGGTCGTCGTACTGGCCCCGATCCCCAAGGGCGCGGGAGCGAGCCCCAGCGCCCGTTCCCAGGTCGGGACGCTCGCCGCTCGCGGCGCCCGGGTCGCCCTGCTGACGCCCGACCGGGAGGCCCGCCGCGCCTTCGGCCGCAACCCCCTGGACGCCTCCCGCATCCCGGGAGCGGCCCGGGAGGGCCGCCGCCAGGGCGCGGCCCACGCGGAACGCGTACGGGAGATCTGGCACGGCTGAGCACTCCGCCGGGCGCGCCTCGGCCGCCCGCGCTCAGAGGTCGTTCACGTCGACGAGCCCGTCCTGGACGGCGCGAGCCACCAGGCTCGCCTTGGTCCGTGCGGGACGGCCCGCGTTCGCGTACTTGATCCGCACCCGGTCCAGATACGAGTTGACCGTCCGTACGGAAATGCCGAGACGCTGCGCGACCAGCTCCTTCGACTCCGACTGGAACCACTCGATGAGCACGCTCTCCTCACGGGCGGACAACTGCGGGCGGTCGGTACGGACGTTCGTCCCCAGCGCGCCGGCCAGCGCGGGCGGCATGTAGGGCCGCTCGTCGGCGGCGGCCAGCGTCGCCTCCACCAGGTGTTCCCGGCCCTCGCTCTTGGTCAGAAAGGTCGCGGCCCCCAGGTCGAGGCAGTTGAGCGCGGTCTTCTCGTCGTCCCGCATCGAGTACACGACGACCTGCCGGCCGGCGTCCACGAGTCTTCGAAGGCTGGGGAAGACGGGGCCGCCGTCCCCCAGTTGCAGATCGAGAACGACGACGTCGGCGGTGCTGCCCGGCGGCGTCCAGGCCTCCCGTACGGAACCTCCGGCCGCCACGACGGTGATGGGCCGGCGCGAGGCGGCGTACCACGCCTCCACGCCCGAGAGGATCGCCGGATGATCGTCGATGACCACCACACTGACCGGTGAACCGTCACTCATGTCGGAGCCAACTCCCGTACTCGCGCCGGTCTCTGCCAACCGGCCGTCACCCATACGTCCGAGCCGCGCGTCGTCCTGACCACGCTCACGTCGGCGTTCCTGGCCCGGCCGCGCGCCCGAGCGGCCTCCTCCGGGTCGCAGCCGTGGGCGCCGTCGGCGCCGTCCTCGCCGACGACACTCACGTGCACGGCCCGCGACGTCCACACGACCGTCACGCGCGCGGTCGAGCGGGTACGCCCCAGGACCACCGCGACCGGGTCGACCAACTCCCTGCGCACCTCCACGGGCACCTCGCCCGGCCGCCCGCGTACGGCCAGGCTCACCGTCACCCCCTGGTGCTCGGTCACCTCGACGCACGCCCGCAACTCGTTCAGCAGCGGATCGGAGACGGCATCGCCCTCCGCGAACAGGCGGCGCAGACGCGCGGCTTCCACGCCGCACCGCAGCCGGACGGCTTCGTCGTGCGGACTCAACACACCGTGGCCGAGGCCCACGAGCAGCGGCACCGTCGTCGCCGTCAGTGCCCGGTAGCGCTCCCTGTGATCACGCTGGGTCTCCTCGTGGAGGCGCTCCCGGGTCCGCAGCTCCTCCTCCCGCGCGGCCTCGTCCCCCGCTGCCGACGCCATGCCCTGGAACAGGCCGATGAGCACCCCGACGGAGAGCTGGAAGCCGATGACGGAAACCGTGGCGATCCCCATGGCGGCCGACCGCGCGACGGTCGGCGCCCCCGACAGGAGCACCACCAGCATGTTGAGCGCGACATGCGCGCCGAGGAAGGCGGCGAACAGCCTGACCGGCTGGTCCGCCAGGAGGAACAGCGCGTGCCAGCCGATCAGCCCGAACGCCCAGTCCTGCGGACCCGCCAACCGCTCCGGCGCGAGCGTGAACGCGCAGACCGCGGACACGGCCAGCACCGTGCCCACACCCCACCAGCGCACCGTGGGCGTCAGCTTCCTGCCGCGCAGGAGGTGCAGGGCCCCGGCCGCCCCCACGGCGACGAGACAGACGAAGGCCGCCGTCTGCGCCCAGGCCGGTCGGTACACGTCCTGGTGGGCCGTCAGCTGGCGCAGTGAGACGCCGAACTGCGCCACCAGGCCGATCAGCAGTGCGGCCAGCTGCGCCCCGTACAGCAGCTGCCCGCGCAGGAAGCGGACGACGGCCGTGGGCCGGGCCCCGGTGCCGGACGGACGCGGCAGGCCGGCCGCCCGCACCGCCTCCCGCGGCCGCGGGGCCCCGGGGAGCCGAGGCGTCCGCAAGTCCCGCGGCCGGCCGGGCCAGCGCCACCGCACGCGGGTCCCGGCGCCCGGGCGGGACGTGATGGACGCGGAGCCGCCGACCGCGTGCATCCGGCCGACGACGGAACCGGACAGGCCCCGGCGCCGCGCGGGCACGGACTCCGGCACGAAGCCCCGTCCCGCGTCGGACAGTTCGACGACCACCACGCCGCCGTCCTCCGCCCACGCCCTGAGCTTCGCCTCCCGCACCCCGGCATGGCGGGCCACGTTGGTGACGGCCTCCCGGACCCCGTTGAATATCGCGAGCCCGGGACCTGACGGGATCGTGAGCGGACCGTCGACGCGCGACTCGAGCCGCACCCTGGCCCTCCCCTCGCCCTCCGGCACGCAGCCGAGGAGTGCCGCGAGGTCGACGTTCTCCGTCTCGAACCCGGGCAGGGCGGACAAGGCCTCCAGGTCCTGCCTGGCACGCAGCGGCAGCCACGACCAGTCCCGGCCGTCGCCCTGGGAGACCATCAGCAGCGTCGCGGCGGCCGTGTCGTGCAGGGTCGCGAGGTACTCCCGCTCGGTCGCCCGCCGGGCGGCGGCGACATCGGCCTCACGCCGGGACGCGGCCCTGGACGCGGCGGACCGGTCGGCCGCTCTGGCCCGCGAGCGGACGATGACGTGGGCCGCCCTCGACAGGCTCACCTCGATGACCATGCGTACCAGGGGCGCCGGCTCGGGGACGTGTCCGGGCGAGGAGAGGACGTCGCCCAGCGCGCACGCGGCGGCCCCCAGCCCGGCCAGGGCCAGACCCGCCGCCGGACGCGTCGCCCACTCGTGCTGGAAGGTGATGACGCCGATCCCGATGATCGCCTCCACCGTCAGGTCCGCGCCGTCACCGAGGACGGGCTGCGACAGCCCGGTCAGCAGCACGAAAGCCGCGTCCAGGGCCCATCGTGGAGCGAGCCGGAGCGGACGGCGCAGTGGGCGGACGCGCACACCGCAGGCGAGGAGAGCGGACGCCAGCAGACACGTCGCCGCCAGGGGAGAGCCGGCCGAACCAGCCGAACCGGCCGAGAGAACGCCCAGCGTGCCGCACACACCGGCCACGGTGAAACGGAGCCACACCCCGTACCGCTCGAGGGTGAGGATCAGCAGGCGCTCGCCGGCCCCGGGGGCGTCCGTCGGCGCGGCGGCGGTTTCCTTCACATACTCCCCACATCCCCAATGCCGCACGCCACAAGGGTAGTTGAAAGATGATCCTTGTGGGTTGAACGACCGGCACACCCGGCGACCGCGCCGGGCTACTGTGCGCGTCGTACGGAGGCAAGGACGAGGCGCGCCATCCCGCCGCCTCCCTCTCCGAAGGAACCGGGGGCACACATGTCTGTCAGAACGAGCCTGGTCGCGCTCGGCGCGTGCGTCGTCGTGGGGGCGACGGCCCTGAGTACGAGCCCGGCATCGGCCAACGTGTCGCAGGGAGTCGTCTTCGGCAGCGGCACCATCACCGACGACTGGGGGGACGAGGGGCCTCTCTGGGAGGGCAGCAGGTACCAGATATCCAACGCCGTCGGGCTGTGGCAGTACGTCCTGTGGGCGGAGGGCGCCACGGAGCAGAACGGCTCGGCCTACGACTACGCCGACATCGACTGCGACTTCGGCCCCAACACCACCTACGCGACGAAGAAGTTGCAGTCGAGATGGGGCCTGGCCGCGGACGGCGCCGTGGGCGGCGACACCTTCAGCATCGCGGACAACCACCTCCGGGGAAGCACCGGCAGGGTCAGCTATGTCGGCAAGGTGCGCACCATCACCTTCACCCGTGCCTCCAGCGGCAGTTACCGCTTCGAGAACCCCGAGGCGGGTGTGGGCTCGAACCTGTGGGAGACGGCCACCTACGGGACCAACGCGACCTGCTTCGTTCCGGGCGGCTGACCGGCATGGCCGACGAAAAGGTACTCGCGGCCCAGCGATGGGCCAACGCGACGTACTCCGGCGTCGCCGGGTACGTGCGGTGTGTCGAGGACGGCATCACCGGCTGGGGAACCATGCACGCCCTGACCATGGGGCTCCAGCACGAACTGGGCATCAGCCCGGTCGTCGCGTCCTTCGGCCCGACCACCCTGGCCCGACTGGAGGCCCTCGGCCCCCTGCACGTGTCCTGGGCGGAGAACGCCAACATCGCGCGCATCCTCAAACACGCCCTGTTCTGCAAGGGATACTGGGGCGGCTACTACGACACCGGCGAGATCGAGCCCGTCACCGGCGACGCCATCGACGAGATGAAGTCCCAGATGGGGCTTCCGGCCGACACCACGGTCCAGGCGCGCATCTTCAAGTGCATCCTCAACCTGGACTCCTACGTCCGGATCGGCGACGGTTCCGACGCCGTGCGACAGGTCCAGCAGTGGCTCAACGGCCACTACTGGCAGAAGACCGCGTACTCCATAGGACCCTGTGACGGGCACTACTCACGGGACGTGCAGAAGGCACTCATGATCGCCCTTCAGTACGAGATAGGGGTGCCGGTTCCCAACGGCAACTTCGGGGAGGGAACGCAGGCCGGCCTGCGAAGCCATCCCGTGGGGCAGGGAGACAGCGGAGTCATCACCCAGCTGTTCTCCGCCGCGTGTGTGTTCAACTCGCCTCTCCCGGGCGGTGCGACCGCCCACTTCACCGCCACGTTCGACGCCGAACTCGCCTCGTGGGTGAGGGAATTCCAGGACTTCTCCCTCCTGGAGCGAGGCGAGGGCGACTACCGCACGTGGTGCCAGCTGCTGGTCTCCATGGGGGACTCCTCCCGCCCCGTGACCGGCTCGGACACCCGGTTCGAGATCACACCGGCCCGCGCCCGGTGGCTGACCGACCGGAACTACGAGGTGGTCGGCCGCTACCTGTACGACCCCCCGGGCTCGACCCTGGACAAGGAGATCAAGCCGGGCGAGCTGGACACCATCTTCGCCGCCGGCCTGAAGGTCTTCCCGATCTTCCAGGCGAACGCCCGGACGCTGGGCGACTTCACCACCGCGCAGGGATACGCGCACGGAGCCCTGGCGCACGACCTCGCACGCGAGTACGGCTTCAACTGGGGCACGGTGATCTATTTCGCCGTGGACTACGACGCCACGCAGGCGGAGATCAACTCCGCCATCGTTCCGTACTTCCAGGGCGTGGCCACCGCCCTGGAACAGCGGGGAGGGCGATACCGGCACGGGGTGTACGGGTCGCGCAACGTGTGCGCCAACGTCACCGAGAAGGCGGGCGCGAAGTACTCCTTCGTCTCGGGCATGTCGTGGGGCTTCTCCGGAAACCTGGGATACCCACTGCCGGCGAACTGGTCGTTCAACCAGATCCAGGAGATCGCGGTCACGAACGGGTCGGACTCCTTCGACCTGGACCGGGACGCCGTCTCCGGCCGGGACAGGGCGTCCGCGGCCGTCAACCAGCCCGCCGAGCAGTACGACGGATTCATCGCCGCCATCGAGGATCTGTACGGCCTCGCCGTGCAGTACGGCAAGGGCGATCCCGACCAGCTGGTCATGGAGTTCGTGCGGCACGACGCGTACGGGGGCCCGGACTGGGTGTACCTCATCGGGAACCTCGACAAGGACTTCGTGGCCTACGCCGAGGCGCGCGGCATGACGGTGCCGAAGCAGTTCGTCGACCCGTTCACCGGGGCACACCTGGGTGCCGAGCATCTGCTGGCGACGGCGAACGGAGTCTTCGTCCACCCGCCCGCGCAGAACCGGCGGAGCGTGAACGGTGGTGACATCGCGGGCTGGGGCGGCGACCTCATCACCCTCTACGCGGACTGGCGGGACGCCCTTGACGCCTATCCGGACGGCCGGGACTTCGTCAACGACAACATGGCGAACCCCGACGCCCAAACCACCTTCGGCCACTCCGACTTCATCGAGGACGTGGACGGATACCTCATCGCGCAGGCCTGCCGGTCGGGCCAGGACATCGTCACCGCCATCAGGGGACACTACGAGAACGGCGGCGGGGCACGCAGATTCACCTCGTTCTGGGACTCGCGCTTCTCCGGCGACGAGGCCGACGCCGGATTCGCGGCCTCGAACGTCCTGACGTCCGAGGAGGCTCCCGTCAATGTCGCCCGGACCGGACTGCTGCTGCTACGGGGGACACTCGCCCTGCCCGCGACGCTCCCCTATTCCGAGCTGGAGCGGTTCTGGCTGGGTTTCCTCGACGTCCTGCAGAGCCGAGTGAACGGGGAGTCCTGAGATGCGCATGTATTCACCCGGGAGAGGGAGACGGGCGTGACCGTACGTGGAATGTCCCGCCGCGGCCTGATGGGCGGCGGAGCCGGTGCCCTGGCCGCGGTGACGCTGGGATCGACCGCCGCCGCCCCACCGGCCGCCGCCGCGCCCCGAGCCGAGCCGGAATGGCGCGAGGGCACCAGCGCGAACGGCTGGAAGGTGCTGGCCGAGGCCGACACGGAGGAGTACCTCGTCGAGGGCAGCGGCGTGACGGTGCGCCTCGCCCCCGGTGACCCGTCCGTACTCCTGCTGCACGTGGCACGCCGATTCCACTACGAGATCGACGCCCTGCGCGCCGGTGACCTCCAGGGCCACGGCACCTCCAGGCTCGTCAGCCACCCCTTCGAGTCGAACCACCTCTCCGGCACGGCGATGAACATCCGGCCGCGCGCCTACCCGTTGGGGGTCGGCGGCGGCCTGTATCCGGCGGAGCTGGTGGTGATCCGGGACATCCTGGCCGAGCTGGACGGCACGGTCGCGTGGGGCGGAGACCTCCCCACACCGAAGGAGTCGCACTTCGCGATCGCCCTCCCACCGACTCACCCCAAGACGAAGCGGGTGGCCCGCACGATCCGGGGCTGGAACGCCGACCCGGGCAAGGGCGCCGGTGCCACCGACGCCTTCGCCCCCGACCGCCGCGCCCGGGCCACGACCTTCGCACGCCGCGACAGCCGCCAGTAGCGGCGTCGTCACGACAGTCGCCCCGACCACCCCACGCGTGACGGACCGCTCCACGCGTGCCCCGACCGCTCCACGCGTGACGGACCCTTCACGATGCCGTCCCGGCGCTCTGCCGCCGGGACGGCATCGCGTTCTGCCGCCGGAGCGGCACCGCGGTAAGTGGCGCACCGGCACCCGTCCTTCGGCACCGGTCACGGCGCCCTTCGCGACTCCCCTCAGAAGTCGTCCAACCACACCACGATCCCCGTCCGTCCCGACAGCACCGCCGCCGTGCCCGCCCGTACCGCCGCCGCGCAGCGAGCCGGGGTGAAGGACGCGGCGTCGTACGTCGAGGCCGTGCCGAGGCCCTCGCCGCGGAACGACGCGCCCGTCCAGTCGACCGCCGTGACGTTCTCCGTCGGTTCGGCCAGTTCCGCGCCGACGACCAGGAACTGCTGGTCGAGATGGTTCGGGGTGACCGTGACGAGCGGGTCGACGAGGTCCTCGCCCGCGCTGATGATCAGATCGGGGTCCAGGTCCATCGCCCGGGAGACGGCGGGGACGAGGTCGGAGGCGTCGGCCGCGGTCACGGTCTCCAGGTCGACGTCCTGCTCCCCGGCCCACTCCTGGACCGCGTTCACCAGCGTCCGGGTCGGCCGGTCGTCGCCCCTCGTGACCAGGGCCACGCGGTAGCCGGCCGAGGGCCGTACGCCGGCCCAGGAACCCGGCCGCGGGGTGATGGTCGACTCCGGCGCGGGGGTCGACGCCGGGTCGATGAACCCCGCCCCCAGCCGGCCCACGGCGGACGGGGCCGGGCGCGACGGTGACCCGTCGTCACCCGAGCCGCATCCGGTGAGCAGAGCGGCGGCGGCCACGGTCAGGGCCGCGGCGGCCAGGTGGGGGCGGCGCAAGGGATCGTCCCTCCGGGAGTGCGGTGAAGGTGATGCGGGGGATCCGTGTCCCCGGCGCTCCTCATCCTGCGCCGACGCGCACGCACTTCTCCAACGCCGAGCCCCTGAACGATCACATGTTCGTACACGGTTCGCCGCCCGCTCCCTTGCGGTTCACCGGAGGCCGTGCAGCCACGCCGGCGGCCGGGTGGAGCCCCGAAGTTCAGCCGTATCCCAGGTCGCGTTCGCCCCGTCTTCACCTGCCCCGGAGAGCTTGACGATCTCCACAGCACGCACACAAGTGCAACGGATGCACCGGAAGACGGAAGAAACGACACTCCATGAGATCCATATCCTCCGCACGGGCCGACAGGTCCGTGCGTCGCCGCATGGCCACCGGCGCCACCGCGGCCGTCCTCGGACTGACCGTGTCCCTGGGGGGCGCACTCGCCACGCCCGTGGCCGCGGCCGACTCCGCCACCCTGACCGGCATCGTCCTCGGCGTCGGCGCCAACGAGACCCAGCGCACCGTCAGCTGGTACTCCTCCGCCGACACCGCCCAGAAGATCCAGGTGGCCCCCACCGCCCGGCTCACCGGCGGCGCCTTCCCCGCCGACGCGGCCACCTTCGACGCGCTGGGCGCCGCCAACACGGTGAACGGCGGCCACAACCGCAGCGCCACCATCACCGGCCTGAAGGAGAACACCGCGTACTCCTACCGGGTCGGCGGCGAGGGCAACTGGTCGTCCACGTACTCCTTCAAGACGCAGGACTTCGAGGGCGAGTACGACTTCCTCTTCTTCGGCGACCCGCAGATCGGCTCCTCCGGCGACGTGGCCAAGGACACGGCCGGCTGGAAGGACACCCTCGACGTCGCCTACCAGGCGAACCCGGACGCCGAACTCCTGGTCTCCGCCGGTGACCAGGTCGAGAGCGCCGGCAACGAGACGCAGTGGGACGGCTTCCTCGCCCCCGACCAGCTGCGCCAGTACCCGGTCGCCGCCACCATCGGCAACCACGACGTCGGCAGCAAGGCCTACGAGCAGCACTTCGCCATGCCGAACACGGACCGGTCCGGCGCGTACTACGCCAACGGCGACCCGGACTCCAACACCTCCGGCGGCAACTACTGGTACATCTACAAGGATGTGCTGTTCATCGACATCAACAGCAACAGCTACGCGGGATCCCAGGGCGGCGGCGGAGACGAGGCGCACGCCAAGTACGTCACCGACGTCGTCAACCAGCACGGCGACGAGGCCAAGTGGAAGGTCCTCGTCTTCCACCACTCGATCTACTCGCCCGCCGCGCACGCCAAGGACAAGGACAACAAGGCGCGCCGCGCGGACCTGCCCACCACCTTCTCGAAGCTGGGCGTCGACCTGGTCCTCCAGGGCCACGACCACAGCTACTCGCGCAGCTACGAGATCAAGAACGGCGAGAAGGCGAACCCGGACGAGAAGCCCGGCCAGGGCGACATCTACCCGGGCCCCGGCGGCGTCCTCTACGTCACCGCCAACTCCGCCTCGGGCTCGAAGTACTACGACATCACGAAGCCCGACGACAGCGGCACCAGCGGAGCCGGCAACGGCGCGGACCCGAACGACCCGGACCGCTACTGGTACAACTCGGTGCAGAACCAGGAGCACGTCCGCTCCTACATGAAGGTCCAGGTGCGCGACGACAGGCTCGTCGTGGAGAACCTCCGCAGCGGCACGTGCGCGGCGCCCAACGCCTCGGTCGAGCACGGCAACTGGTGCGACAACACCAGCGAGGACCAGCCGGTCGGCTCCGTCGTCGACAAGGTGAGCATCCACCCGTACCACGGTGACGGCCAGCAGCTCCAGGTCAACGTGCCCGACGCGGCGCCGGGCGAGTTCGGCTGGACCATCGACGGCTACAACGGCCTGGTCGACCTGGGCACCGCCAAGGAGGTCGGCGGCGACCACTTCACCGCCACCGGCAAGATCAACCCGATCGTCGTCTCCGACACCCGCCGCTCGCTCTCCCCGTGGTCGGTGTCGGCCGACGTGAGCGACTTCAAGGACGCCCAGAAGACGTTCTCCGGCTCCTACCTGGGCTGGTCGCCGTACGTCCTCGACCCGGGCGCCGGCGCCAAGGCGGGCACCTCCGTCGCCTCCGGCTACGACGACCGGGGCAAGGGCCTGTCCGTCTCCCGCGGCCTGGGCTCCGCGGAGCAGGGCCACGCCCGCGGCAAGGCCAAGCTGGGCGCAGGCCTGGACCTCAAGATCCCGGACACCGTCGGCAAGGGCGGTTACCGCGCGACCCTCACGATCACCGCGCTGAGCAGCTGATCGACTCGTTTCCCGGCGGGGGCGGACCCGGCCGACCGGCCGAAGCCGCCCCCGCCCCCTCCAGGAGAACCCCGAGATGCACACCTCCGCACCCCACCGCCGCCGTCCCGCCCTGCCCCTCCTGCGCACCCTGGCCACGGCTCTGCCGGCGGCTCTCCTGACGGCCTTGGCCTTCACCGGTCTCACCACCGCCCCCGCCCGGGCGGCCGACGGCGACGTCACCTGGACCGTGCGGACGGCCTCCAACTCCTACGGCGAGGACCGCTCCAGCTTCAGCTACGGCGTCAATCCCGGCGGCGAGGTCGAGGACGCCATGGTCGTCGCGAACCGCGGCAAGACCGACCTCACCCTCGCGGTCTACGCCGCCGACGGCTACACCACCGAGAAGGGCCAACTCGACCTGCTCACCCGGGGCGAGAAGTCCACCGGCGTCGGCACCTGGCTGCGGGCCGGCCGCGACACGGTCAAGGTCGCCCCCGGCAAGGCCGCCGAGATCCCCTTCACCGTCAAGGTCCCCGACAACGCCACCCCGGGCGACTACGTCGGCGGCATCCTCACCTCCCTGCGACAGTCCGACGACACCGAGGGCATCGCCGTCGACCGCCGCCTCGGCATCCGCGTCAAGCTGCGCGTCAGCGGCGCCCTGAAGCCCACGCTCGCCGTCGAGGACCTGCACGTCGACTACCACGGCACCGCCCACCCCTTCGGCCAGGGCGACGCCACCGTCACCTACACCCTCCACAACACCGGCAACGCGCTCCTCTCCGGCGCCCAGAACGTCACCCTCACCGGCCCCTTCGGCATCCTGAGCACCGACGCCGGAAAGATCCCGGCCCCGCCGGAGCTGCTCCCCGGCGAGAAGTGGAAGGTGCGGATACCGGTGCACGACGTCACCCCGGCCTTCCGTCTCACCGCCGAGGCGACCGTCACCCCCGTCATCACCGACGCCGCCGGCTCCGCGACCTCCCTGAAGCCGGTCCACGCCACCACCACCGGCTGGGCGGTCCCCTGGCCCCTCGTCCTCCTGGTCGTCCTCGCCGTCACCGCAGCCGTGGTCACCGTCCTGCTGCGCCGCCGAACCCGGGCCCGCCGCAGGTCCCGCGAGGACGCCCGCGTACAGGAGGCCGTCGAACAGGCGCTGCGCGACCGCGCGGACCAGTCGGCCTGACGGGGCGCGGCAGGCGGCTCAGTCAGCACGACGCGCGGCCGCGCGACCCAAGGGCCGGAAAGACTGTCGCCCCCACCACTCCGACCCGGGACACCCCGATCGTTAGGCTTCGGTGGGTTCTCCGGCAGGCACGGTGTCCTGGACCACCACTTCCGGGCCGGTTCGGCCCGGCAGCAGGAGGCACAGCGGAACGGCCGCGGCGGTGAACGCGGTGGACCACCAGAAGGCTTCACCGAACCCGGAGGCCAGGGCGGCGGGCGTATGGGCGCCGGCCGTGGCACGTTCCAGGATCATGACCAGGACCGCGATGCCCACGGAACCGCCGACCTGCTGGGCGACTCGGCTGATGCTGGAGGCGGCCGGGATCTCCTCGGGTTCCAGCCCGACGAAGGCAGCGCCCATGATCGCGATCATGGCCCCTCCCAGCCCGAGTCCCCGCACGAACAGCACGGCCATCAGCGCGATGTTGCTCGTGGAGGCGCCGACGAAGCCGAACGGCACGGTGGCCGCGAAGGTGAGGGCGAAGGCGGCGACGGCGACGGGGCGCGAGCCGAAGCGGTCCATGTACCGGCCGGCCAGCGAACGGGAGAGGAGGGCGCCCACGCCCGTCGGGATGAGCAGCAGCGCGGCGCCCAGGGCGGATTCGCCGCGTACCTGCTGCCAGTACAGCGGCAGCAGGAGCATGGTCCCGTACAGGGCGGCGCCGGTCAGGAACACCAGCGCCGAGGACGAGGCCAGGGCGCGGTGGCGCAGCAGCCGGATGTCGAGCAGGGCGTCCGGTCCGCGCCGCAGCGCCCACAAGGTGTATCCGGCGAGCAGAGCCACCCCGGCGATCAGCGGCAGGGCCACCCTGAGTCCGGCCGGGCCCTCGGATCCGGAGAGCTGTATCAGGCCGTAGACGACGGCGGCGATGCCGGGTGAGAGCAGCAGCATGCCCACGGTGTCCAGGCGGGGGCGGGTGCCGGGCCGGGGCCCGTCAACGGGAAGGTTGCGCAGGGCGAGGTAGCCGCCGACGACGCAGAAGGGCACGTTGAAGAGGAAGATCCAGCGCCAGTCGCCCAGGTGCAGAAGGGCACCGCCGATGACCGGGCCGACGATGGGACCCAGGGCGGTGGGCACGGTGATCAGGGACATGACCCTGCCGATGTTGCGGCCCTTGGCCGCCTGCATGACCAGGGTGAACATCAGCACCATCATCGTGCCGCCGCCGATGCCCTGGACCACCCGGAAGGCGATCAGGCTCTGGACGTTCCACGCTCCGGCGCACAGCAGCGACCCGATGAAGAACATGCCCAGGCCGGCGATCCACAGGCGCTTGCCGCCCAGGACCGACTGAGCCCATCCGACGGCCGGCATCGTGGCGGACAGGGCCAGCAGGTAGGCGGTGGTCACCCACTGCGTGGTACTGAGCGACGTGTGGAGCTGCCCGGCGAGGCCGTCGATGGCGACGCTCATGATCGTGGTGTCGAAGATGACGGCGAGTGCGCCGATGATCAAGGTGTAGGTCAGGCGTCGCAGGGCCGGGTCGATCTGGTCGGCACCTGCGGCGACGGATGGCGGCTCGGCGCCCTTGGCGTTCATGAACACCCCTTAGGATAGACAGCTCTATCTTATCGAGGTCAGACTAAGCCGCTAGAATTAGATAGGCAAGTCTATCTAACGGTGTGAGGGGTTCGGATGGCCGAGCGACGCCGCGGAGCGGCACTGGAGAAGGCACTGCTCGACGCGGCCTGGGAAGAACTCGCCGACAACGGCTACGCCCGGTTCACCATGGACGCCGTCGTCAAGCGCGCGGGCACCAGCCCCACGGTCCTCTACCGCCGATGGTCCGACCGCGACGCACTCGTCCGGGCGACCATCCCCCACGTCCTGCGCAAACACGTCCACGACGTGCCCGACACCGGATGCCTGCGGGAGGACGTCCTCACCCTCATGCGGGAGATCAGCGCCACCCGCCTCCAACTCGTCACTGTCATGAGCGTGAACCTGGCCAGCTACTACCAGGAGACCGGAACCGGCCCCGGCGACCTGGTCGATCCCACCACGACAGGGCGCAAGGAGGCCCTCGACGTACTCTTCGACCGCGCCGTCGAACGCGGCGAGATCAAACCGGAACTCCTCACCGAACGCATCAAGTCACTCCCCTTCGACCTGCTGCGCCACGAGTTCCTCACGACCTTCGCCCCCGTACCCGACCATGTCCTCGAAGAAATCGTCGACACGATCTTCCTCCCCCTGGTGCGCTGAACCTGCCGCACCCGCGGGCGGACTCGCCGGCGCAGACCGGCGCTGGCGAGGAGGGCGGCGGCGTGACGGGCGATGTGCTCCGTGACTGGTTCGACGACTGGGCGGGACAGGGTCCATTCCAGAGCCGGGCGATTGATCCGTGGGTGGATCACCTCCACGAGCGTAGGCCGTCGGCGCGGGCGAGGGGGTCACGCGGCGCTCGCCCCGCCTCGGGTCTGCCGCTCCCGCGCTTGACGAAGTTGGTCGTGCAGACCGTTGCGCCTTGACCGACATGTGTGGTGGCAATCAAGGACGAGCTGTTCAGAGGGTGGCGAGGTGGTCGGCGGTGCCTCCGCGCCATTCGATGAGGAAGAGGGTCGCGTCATCGCTGGTGCTTCCGCCCCGTTCCCTTTTCAGCGTGTGTGAGAGGGAGCGCACTACTCCTCGCACGCCTTCTTCGCACCTTGCGACGCGTGCGACGCGGTTGATGCAGTCGATGAGTCGTTCCTCGCCGAACTGTTCCCCTCCGCGTTCATGCTCTTCGATGAGACCGTCCGTGAAACACAACACCCGGTCGCCGCGCTGCAGCGTCATCTCGCTGACCTGGGGCTCGTGACCGCCGACACCGACCGGCAAGGTGGTTGGTCCCACCAGCCGCTGGACGACCTCGCGGTCACGGATGAGCAGGGGGGCCGGGTGCCCTGCATTGACCCATTGCAGCCTGCCCGTCATCACATCCAGGCGCAGCATCTGCGCCGTGACGAACTCCTCGGCCCCGAACTGCTCCGCGACGGTCCGGTCCATGGAGGTGTACATCTCGGACAGGCCGGTGCCGGCGCGTCTGGCGTGCCGGTAGGCGCCGACGGCCATGGTCGCCATGCCGGCAGAGCCCAGACCGTGACCCATCGCGTCGATCACGGCGGCATGCAGGATGTCGCCGTTGAGTGCGTAGTCGAAGCTGTCGCCCGCGATGCGGTAGGCAGGCTCCAGGATGCCGGAGACCGCGACCAGGGGAGTGGTCATCGTGAGCGGGGGCAGCAACGACCATTGGATTTCCGCGGCCACGCTCATCGGGGCGCGACGCCGGGCAAGGAAGAACTGGTCGGTGAAGGAGTCCTTGGTGACGATCATGTCGGCGACCAGGCAGGCGAGGCGCCGCAGCAGGCGCCGTTCGTCGTCATCCACCGTGTCCAGGGTTACCGCCATCACCCCCACCTGGTCGCTGCCGTCCAGCAGAGGCATGTACATCCGCACACCGTCGTCCTGCCGCTCCTCGACGGTCTTCGCACGCAGGAAGGACTCACCCGCCGCGGAGCCGTCGACCGGCTCGGGCTCGCCGAGAACCAGCCCCCTGCCCGGTACCGGCACCAGAACCATGTGCTCGTAGTCCTGCAACATGAGAGAGACCTCGCGGCCCCCCATCCTGCCCACCTCTTCAGCGACGAGCGGGCCGATCAGGTGGGGCGGCATCTCGTGTTCCCGGTCAAGCAGCAGCCCGAGCAGCCGTTCACCGAACCCTTCGGACCGGTCCACATCCGGGGCGCCGACCTTGCGCTTAGGTTTGGTCACAAGTTGTCCGTGTCCTTACTGAGCCGCCGCCGAGCCCGTCGGTCACAGCCTGTTGCGATCTGATCTCCGCAGCCCTGATCAGGTGAGAATCGCTGCGGTTCCGAATCAGCGTGTACGTGAACGTAAGCCGATTCGCGACCACTGTGGGGCGATACGGACCCGGCGGTGTAACGGGTGGTCAGGTTGGCCTCGGAGATCGCCCTGCCGACCTCGGCCGGTACGTACGCCTCGCCTGCGTCGTCGTCACCGAACGCCACCCGCGGACGCCCCTCACGTACCCGGGACGGGCTCTCCGGGTCGCCGACGGTGGTCTTCGCCGACACTGTCAGACCTTTGTGCGGCGGCGGCTTCTTCTGTCTCGCCGGCATGGGGCACGACACAATTCTTCACCACCGTGTTCCGCGACACCTTGCACCGCCGAGCAAGCTCCCGCCCCGACAACGTCAGGCAAAGGTCAACTCACCCGACCTGTACACACCTGGACCCCGACACGACCGTCACCAACGGACCACAGCCTGGCCGAACCAACGCACACAAGCCCCAATTGCTCCATCAGTGGCGTGTCACACCCAGCCAAACAAGGGCGAGACGGCTTCACTTGCTTTGAGCCCGACCGAACCGGCATCCGCCCGCACATACGCGAAGACCCCGTTCTCAGCGAACTCGCTGATGGCGGGGTCTTGGGCACTTCCTGCGAAGTGCCCCCGGCAGGATTCGAACCTGCGCACACGGCTCCGGAGGCCGGACGTTTCCCAAGAGTTTTCGCAGGTCAGCGGGGTACCTGACGGTACGTTAGCCCCGCTGTCCCACGTATGTCCCGCGGGAATGAAATGTCCTATTTGGGGCGGCAGCCGCGCTTTCGCGTGCCGGTCAGCGTCGATCCCGCCCCGGTCGGCCACCAGGGCTGGGCCCATGGCGCCCCCGTGACTCACGCAACCCCGGCTTATGTCATGTCAGGCCGTGGATGGGGCCTTCGCCGTACAGTGCGCTGATGTCGACCAGGAGGACGTCGCGGCGGTGTTTGGCGGCGTCGATGGCATCGGGATGGAAACCGTGCAGGGAGAACAGGGCGAGGGTCGCGTCATCGGGCCGGTGCCCCTGGTCGGCGAGGAGGGTCCGGATGTGTTCGAGGCGCTCGAGGTCCTGGAGTCCTCGGGGTTGGACGGTGGCCTTGGCCTCACCGATCAGGGTGATGGCGGCTCGCGGGTTTTGAGGGCGTTCGCCGGGGGCCATGGCGAGCAGGTCGACCTCGTGCTTGGTCCGGGCGGTCGGGTCGGCGATCTCCGCTGTGCCCACCGCGCCGAGCGACAGCCCGGTCTCGTCGATGGCGAAGGAGCGGGCCCACTCGCGCGCGGTCTCCTCGAAATGCGGGCCGAGGATCTTCGAGTGGTACGTCGGCCGGGACGACTGCCACACCTGGGCACCGCGCCGTCGTTCCACCAGGTCCACCATGGGCAGGGTGATCAGCTGGTTGAAGCGGATCACCGGGTCCGCCACGCTGATGGCCGGGTGCCGCGCTTTGAGCAGGTCCTGCTCCTTGCGGACGTAGCCGGTGGACTCGAGCACCTCAAGCGGGGCGACCATGGCGGAGCGGGACCGTTCCAGCATCGAGCCGACCTTCGCCGGGGTCGAGGCGCCCCGGGCGACCGCGGACAGTACGTCGTAGTACAGCGTGCGGTGGGTGATCCGCGGGTCCTCGCGCAGCAGGTACTCCGCCTCCACCCGGGAGTACAGGGCCCGTCCCGGGTCCAGCAGGGTGCGTTCCACCCAGGGCGCGAACTCGGCCTCCCTCTGCGGGGGTTGCCCGGCGGCCAGCGGCCGATAGCCGGGGGCGCCGCCCAGCACGGAGTCGACCTGCAGTGCCACCGCCGGGTCTGCGATCCCCCAGTGGGTGCGGGCCGTGCGGTAGTCGAAGGCCGGCAGACGCAGGTCCAGAACGGCTCGGCCGCGCAGCGGCTTGGTCCCGGACAGCAACTCGGACATCACGCTCATCGCCGAGCCGCACAGCACGATCCGGCCGCCTGGCGCCTTGCCGGACTGCGACTGGTCGTAGAGCAGTTGCAGGAACCCGGGGATCTCCGGGGAGTGCTGCAGCAGGTACGGCAGCTCGTCGATGACGATCAGCGGCGCCCCCGAGGCCCGGTTCACCACGTCCAGCGCGGCGGTGAGCACATCCCGCCAGTCGTCCAGTCGCATCGCCCGGGGCCGCACACCCGCGTGCGCGGCGATCGTCTCGGTGAACCGGTGCAGCGCGGGAACCCGGCCTTCCTCCTGTACAGCGGTCAGGTACAGCCCGCCCACTGCTTCAGCGAGCGCCTCGAGCAGGAACGACTTCCCGTTTCTCCGGCGCCCCGAGACGCTGGCCAGTCGCAGCTCGGTGGATGGATCGGCGAGAAAATCGTTCAGGAGGGCCCACTCGTGCTCACGGTCAAGCAGTCGCCCCGGCTTGTCGATCTGTTCAGCCACGGCTCTCCCTTTTTTGTTCAGGTATGCCTGCACAGTATCGGTACAGGTGAACCTTAACCCTCCTCCCACGGTGTCACGCTGCGGGTGACCCGCTCACATGGTTTTCCCGATCGGCGGCCGTGCCCGTCCGGCCGCGTGCCTCCTGATGGCGTTCCGTGATCAGTCGGCGACGGACGGGAGTGACTCCGCACCGTGACCGGCTCTGTACGGTGTTCGGGTGACACACGAAGCGGAATCCGGTCTGGCCGTTTTGCTCTCTTCTCTCCTGGGGCACGGAGCATGGCGAACGTCTTGATCCAGTGGCCGCGGACGCGGTCGTGTACCTGCTAGCCCTGAGCGGCGCCAAGGTACGCGACGGGCTGCCCGAGGCCACCCCCGACCTGGTACGGGCTGTGCTGCTCGAGGCGCTGCCGGTGTTCCTGTCCGTCACACCGGGCGAGGAGGGCGCGGCACTCGCGGTACTGCGCGTGCTGGCGGACCGCACCAGAGCGGACGGGCGGCTCAACACCAAGCGGCACGCGCGGTTGCGCGAGGCGATCGACAAGTGCGCCGAGGAGCACCTGCGGGTGATGTGCGACCCGCGCGAGTTGACGCTCCCTCGCTTCTGGGGCGGCCTGCTGCGGTCGCGCGGTGTCGACGTTCGGGACGCGCAGGTGGTGCGCGGCGAGTTGGGGGAACTGGCGCGGTTGCCGTACGCGGAGCGTGCCGGGCTGCTGTCCCTGCCCGACGCGACGGAGACCCCGGAGTCGGACGCGGGCTCCCTGCGCGCGGGCCCGGCGGCGTGGGCGCTCGGCCCCTACCGGCGCGGACTGGCGATGGAGCGGCAGGCGGTGGCCGCGGTGGTGCTGGGGCAGCGCCTCGCCCTGTGTCTGGCCGAGTCGGATGAGGCGCCATGGGTGCCGGACCCTGCTGGACTCAGAGCAGGTGGCGCGTCTGATGGATGCCGATGGAGTGGACGAGTGGACCGAGGCGGTCACGAAAGCCGGGTTGCGCGTGGCCCGCCGGTGGTCGCTCGAGCCGGCCGAACTGCCGACGGCGCTTCCCGCTCCGGGTCCGCGGCCGGACGATATGGCGCTGTTTACCGCGGTGGGCAAGGTGGTCGAACAGTACGACATGCTGCGGGGGGTGCCTCTATGTCTTTCGTCAAGCGAGGCGTGGGGTTCGGTGTTCGTAGAAAGTGCCGTCTCGGAGCATCGCGAACAGCACGCTGATCCGCTGTCGGGCGAGGCGGAGAAGAGCCTGCGTGTGGGTCTTTCCTCTGGCTCGGCATCGGTCGTAGTAGGTCCGGGAGGCGGGATCGTGCAGGGCGGCGAACGCGGATAAGAACATCGCGCGTTTGAGCTGCCGGTTGCCGCCTCGTGGTGCGTGTTCGCCGTGGATCGAGGTTCCCGACGACTTTGTCGCGGGTGCGAGGCCGGCGTAGGAGGCCAGGTGGGCGGCGGTGGGGAAGCTGGTGCCGTCGCCGACGGTGACCAGCAAGGTGGCAGCGGTCCTGATCGCGATCCCCGGCATCGAGATCAGGACCTGGGAAAGAGGGTGCTTCTCCAACAGCTGCCCGATCTGTGCTTCCAGAGCTCGGCGCTGTTCGTGAACAGCCGCGAGCGAGCGGGCCAGCGACGGGACGACGATGTCGAGCGTGCCGGTGCCGGGAACGACGACGGTCTGCTCGTCGAGCGCGTCGAAGATCTCGTCGATCAGCCGCTGGGCCATGCGCGGGGCCTTGGGCCGGATTCCGTCAACGAGCCTGCGGCGTCCGGCTTTTCGCAGTGCGGCGGGGGAGCCGTAGCGTTCCAGCAGCCAGGTGACGGCCTGGTGGTCCAGGCGTGGGCCGAGGGCGCGTTCCAGGCTGGGGTGGAATTGGGTGAGCAGACCGCGTATGCGGTTGGAGGTGCGGGTGGCCTCGGCCGCGAGGTCCTGGTCGAAGCCGACGAGGACGGTCAGCTCGGCGGTGATCTCGTCGGTGAGTTCCAGGGACCGCAGGGTGTGGGGCATGGTGCGGGCGGCGTCCGCGATGACCGCGGCGTCCTTCGCGTCGGTCTTGGCCTCGCCCGGGTAGAGGTCGGCGATCCGCCGCATCGCCAGGCCCGGCAGGTAGGCGACCTTGCAGCCCGCGTCTCTTGCGACGGTCAGCGGCAGGGCTCCGATAGAGGCGGGCTGGTCCACGACCAGCAGGACGGTGCCGAACTTCGCGGCCAGCTTGTCGAAGACGGCCCGCAGCTTCGGCTCGCTGTTGGGCAGGGGCTTGTCGAAGACCTTCTTGCCGGCCGGGGTCAGTCCATGGCCGTGATGGGCGGTCTTGCCGACGTCCAGGCCGAGGAAGACGTCCACGTCGCCGGTGTCGAACATCGTGCTCTCCACTTCCTTTGGCACGGCTGGCCTGGGCATCGGTGTCGTACGCGCGCATCCACGTTATGCAGACCTGCCGCCCGTGAACTGCCCGGTATTGCACCGGACCGGACGGTGGCCGGACCTCTCATCAGCGTCTCCGACGGCACCTCTCGGGCCCGGTGAACACCACCCCCCAGGTCATACGGTTCAACAGGGGGACACAGTCATGCCGGGCTCGGAGGCCAGCGGCCCTCTTGCAGGACCGCGGAAAACATAACGGGGAGGGGGGAGGAACCCTTCGCACCGCCGCACCCGCTACCCACAAACCGGGACGGCTTCGTGTCCGTGCTGTGCGGCAGCGGGTTGCTCGCGCCCGCCGCGCAGCTCGCCGCGTCCCCGCCCGCGGACGCCAACGCGGAGGGGGCCGACTTCGCGCTCGCGACCGGTTTTCTCGTCCTGGACGAGGAAGGCAGGCCGCTGCCCGGGCCGTCCCTGGAGGCATGGCGTGAGCGGAACGCGGGCGAACTGGCGGCTCTCGCCGTGCGCGCCCTGGTGGAGCTGTGCGCGCGACTGGGCACGGATCCGGACCTTGGGGAAGACTTCGAGGGTGAGATCCTGGGCGATCTGGTGGCACTCCAATGCGCGGCGGGCGAGACCCGGTCGGTGGCGCGAGACGCGGCTGTGGCGGCCGACTGGGTGGTACCGCCAGAGGCGTCACTCGCCGCTCTGGTGCGCGGACCCGGGGACTCCACGGAGTCGGAGGAGTCCGGGTACACGGCGGAGGCGTACCGCCTGCCGTCGCTGCCCGAACTCGAACGACTGCTGCAGCTGGGCCCGTTGGACGAACAGGACGCCGCCGAGCTGGCGCCGGAGGCTCGGCGGCTGGCCGGCCCGCCTGGATCTGCTGGCGGCGGCCGATGTGGTGTGGCGGCGCGGCGACGCGTACGGGCTGACCCCGCTGGGCGCTGCGGTGCTTCGCGAGGCGCTGCTGCTGGTGTACGGCGGTGGCTGGCCACCGCGTACCGGGGAGTCGGCGCCGGAGACAGACGGGTCCGCCACGAGTGACAGGGAGGGGCAGCGGTGGACGCCGTCGAACCTGGCGGAGCGCTTCCCCACCGTGGAGGCGATGGTCGCGATGGATGCCGCACAGCTGGTCCCCGCTGCGCGGCGGTGGGACGATCCCACCGCCCACCGGGTGCTGCGCCAGTGGGTTGCGGGCGGCGAGGGGCCCGAGGCGCGCTGGCCGAGGCTGCTCGCGGCACTGGCGGCCTCCTTCCCCGCTCTCGGCTCCGCTCGCGCGGGGGGACCCCCATCGTCCACGGATCTGCTGGGGCACCGCAGGCTGGTCGACCGGCCCCGCCTACGATCCGTCAGCAGGTCGGCACACTGTGAGAACGCGGGAGGGTGCGGGGGATGCAGGAGCGGCAGCGGATCACCGCCCGCCGGAGCGAACTAGACGCTCTTGCCTAGGAATTGGGCAAGCAACTCCAGGAGGCAGGCCGAGCGGCACGAACTGGCGATCGCGGAGCGGAGTGTTGAACCGCCTGGCCGAGCAGGCCCGGGCCGATGCCGGGCTGTCGCTCCGGCATCGGCGAAGGTGGCCGGGCGGGCAGTCCTGCTCATCCCGCACCGCGGCGACGCGGCCGACGAGGGCGGGCTGCCCGGCGACTACCGCAAGATCCTTGCGATCGTGCGAGAGGTGGACGGCCCGGTGCAGGTCAGGGCGGTCGGCGAGCGGCTGGGGCTGGACGCCTCGGTACACGGCAAGCTGGAACCTTTGGGGGCGAAGATGACCAAGCTCGCCGCCCGGGGCTGGCTGCACAAGCGGGGCGATCGGGCGGTTCACGGCACGTCCGTAGGCGCGCGGGGCGGGCCCGTAACTGACGGGCCCCGACGGCAATGGGGATCGCCCTCCTGCTAGAGCACTAACGGCCGCTGAAGAAGTCGGTGAGGGCGGCGGCGACGGCCTCGGGCTGCTCCTCGGGGATGTAGTGACCGGCGTCGGGCACGATGACGCCGGTCACGTTCTCGGCCCACGGGCTGATGGAGGCCGCCATATCCGGGATCGAGCCGTGGCTGCTGGAGATTCCGAGGACGGGCGCGGTCAGTCGCCGTTGCTCGAGTGCTGCGCGGTTCTTGCGCGCGGACTCGGCGGCGTCTCGGTAGTAGGCGAGGCCGGCGCGCAGGCCGCCATCGACGGCGAGGGCCGCGCCGTAGTGGTCGAGCTCTGCTTCCTCGAACGCGTCGGGCGCGAGGGACTTGGTCTTCAGGAACCAGCCGATGTACTCCCGCTCGCGGCCGGCTATCAGAGTCTCGGGAAGATCGGGCACCACGTGGAACGCGAAGTGCCAGGTCTTGAACGCCAGAGTCGGGTCGAGGGGGATCGCTTCCGGCATGGTGATTCCGGGAATTCCGGCGTCGAGCAGCGCGACCCCGTGCAGTCGGCTCTCGTAGTTCAGGGCGAGGGAGAAGGCGACCCAGGCGCCGATGTCGTGCCCGGCGAGCCCGTAGTCGCGCACGCCGAGAGCGTTCACGGCGGCCTGGATGTGCGCGGCGACCGTGTGCGTGTCGTAGCTGAGCTGCGGATGCTCGGAATTGCCTTGGCCCGGCCGGTCGATCGCTATGACCCGGAACCGATCGGCGAGAGCAGGCATGACCTTTCGCCAGGCCCACCACGTCTGCGGGAACCCGGTGAGCAGGACGACGGCCGGTCCGTCCGGCCGACCGCCTTCGACGGCGTGCAGGCGGACGCCGTCGGCGTCGACCCAGCGGTGCGTGAATCCGGCCAGGTCATGCAGGGGCAGGGCGGGGACGGGGTTGGTCATGGGAATCCTCCATCGAGGCGGGTGGACCGTGATTCGACGCTAGCACGTCTTGAACTGGTCAGTCCAAGATGGGAGGATGGGCCGCATGGCAGGCAAGAAGCAGTTCGACATGGACACGGTGCTCGACGCCGCGATGATCCAGTTCTGGCGCTCCGGCTACGCCGACACCTCACTCGACGACCTGTCCCGGGCGACCGGCCTGAACCGCAGCTCGATCTACTCCTCGCTCGGCGACAAGGACGCGCTCTTCCTTCGCTGCCTGGATCGCTACGCCACGCGCTACGGCGACAAGTTCGACGCCGCCCTCTCGTGCGCGGCCGAAGACCCCGTCGCCGCCGTCCGTGCGTTCTTCGATGTCACCCTGGGGCGCATCGCCGACCCCGCCGTGCCCGACGGATGCCTGATGGCCCAGTCGGTCATGGCGAGTCCGGCGCTGAGCCCGAGCGTCGCAGACCATGTCAAAGAGTTGTTCGGCCTACAGCGCCCGCGCCTGCGCACCGCGCTGAAGGCCGGCGGAATGTCCGACGAAAACGCCGAGGACTTCGCCGTACACGTAGCGGCCGTGAACCAGTCTCTCGCGGTGATGGGTAGGGCCGGGTCGAGCCCGGAGCAACTCCGGGCGATCGTCGGTGTGACCGTCGACGCGCTCGCGCGGGTGCTGAGACCGGTCGGGTAGCTGGCATATCAAATTTCTGTCTGAGAGTCACAGGCGCTTCTCAATGTTCGGAGGGGCAAGACAGATGGCTGATGTAGCCGGCGTCAACCTTGGCGGGTTGGAGGAGTCGTCCCTCTGGGAGTGAGCCTTTCCATCTTGATCAGGCGGCGAGTTCGAGGGCGACGACGGCCCGGACACGACGGCAGTGATCCGGGTGGTGCTGCAGCGGAGCTTCCGCAGGAGCCGCCAGGACTTGAGGACCGCCATGGTGCGTTCACCGAGACTGCGGATCTTCGCGTGGTCCCCGTTGTGACGTCGGCGCCAACCACGCAGGTTCTTGCCACGGATCGGAACACGGATCGCAGGGCCCGCGCCGCGGTCAGGTCGTGGGTGGCTCCCGGCAGTGCGTCCGAGGCCCAGATCAGACGTCCGGCGGGGTCGGTGAGGACCTGCACGTTCATCCCGTGGTGCTTCTTCTTCCCGGAGTAGTACGGCCGGTCAGCGGCGATGCAGTCGATCGGCAGCACGGTGCCGTCGAGGATCACGTATGCCTTCTTCCGGACAGTCGTCATGGCCTGTTCCAGCGTGGGCGCGAGGGCGGCCAGGAGGTCGACGGCCTCGTGTATGTAGCGGTAAGCCGTGGCGACCCCGATGCGGAAGCCCGCGGCGAGGCGTGCGTATGTGTCGCCGCAGCGCAGGTGGGCCAGGACGAGCAGGGCCTGTCGGCCGCAGGTCAGACGACGCCACCGGGAGCCGATCCGACGGCGGTGACCTGCGAGAAGACCGGAGAGGCGTTGCAGGGTGCGGCTGGACAGATCGACGCCGGACGAGTAGACAAGCACGCGAAAGCTCCTGGCGGACTGGTGATCTTGGTCGTGAACCCGTCTACCAGGAGCTTTCTTCATGCCCGCCGCCGGGGCTGCCGGTCCAACCACCCGTCAGGTTGGAAACGGCTCACTGGCCTGGGAAAATGAAACGGCGCGTCTCTCCGTCTGTCTTGTGACCGTCCTCATCGGCAAACATGCAGGTCGCAATCGGTGTCCTTCGGCGACGACTCCGCCTTGCGACTCTCCGTCCCGCGTATGTCCCGCGCGAAGCGATTCTGCGGGATCGGACATTTCGGATTTCGTCCGCCTGGCGCCATAAAGTCGCAGGTCGAAGCCCTCTCGGGTCGAGTGTTCATGGCCAAGTCGACCGTGTGCGTCTTGGCATGCACAAGAAAGGCGCTGAACCGCGTTTCCGCTGTTCAGCGCCTTGATCCGGAGTGCCCCCGGCAGGATTCGAACCTGCGCACACGGCTCCGGAGGCCGTTGCTCTATCCCCTGAGCTACGGGGGCGTGTCCGTCGCGGTGATGTTGCTCGCGGCGACGGGTAGAACACTACCAGCTTGCCCGGGGTGGTCATGAACGGGTTTTCGCGGGTCGTGGCGCCTGTGCGGGGGTGGCCGCGGGGCGTTGTCCCCCGCACGGGGTGGAAGTGGGGAAAACCCGGACGCGGTGGCCGGTCCGGACCTACTCTCGAGTTGTGCCTAGGGCGTCTGGCCGGGTTCTTGTTGTGGACGACAACAAGGTCATCCGGCAGCTGATCAGGGTCAATCTCGAGCTGGAGGGCTTCGAGGTCGTGACCGCGGGCGATGGTGCCGAGTGTCTGGATGTCGTCCATCAGGTGCGGCCCGACGTCGTCACGCTGGACGTGGTCATGCCCCGGCTGGACGGGCTCAGGACCGCCGCCCGGCTGCGTGCCGATCCGCGTACCCGGGACCTTCCGATCGCGATCGTCAGCGCGTGCACCCAGTACGAGGTCGACGCGGGGTTCGCCGCGGGGGCCGACGCGTTCCTCTCGAAGCCGTTCGAGCCCGCCGAGCTCATCGGTCTCGTACGGCAGTTGGCCGAGCGGAAGATCCGTGGGGTCGGGGCGGCTTCCGCTGCCGCGACCGGCTCGGCGTCCGGGGTCTCCCTGCCGAGGGCCCGCGGTCGCGCGGGGGAGAACGAGTCGACCGCGCAAGCGTGAGCGTCGGGCGGGCTCCGCGCCGTTCCCGTCCACATCCCGGGATCGCCCGCAAACCGGTTCGCATACCCACCCCCCTCCTCCCATACGCTTGACCCGTGACCCCCGTAGAGCTCTCCCGCACCGTGCTGCACGCGGTGCGTCGCGCCGTCGACACGGGGGAGCTGAGCGTGGCCGTGCCGGCGCGGGCCGTGGTCACGCGGCCGGGGCCCGGGGGGTGCGGCGACTACGCCACCGGCATCGCCCTCCAGCTCGCCCGGTCGGCCGGGCAGCCGCCGCTTCGGGTGGCCGAGGTGCTGCGGCCCCATCTCGTCGGCGCCGACGGCATCGCCGACGTCGTCCTCACCGGTCCAGGGTTCCTCAACATCAGCCTCGATCGCGCCGCCCAGGGCGGGCTCGTCGCCGAGATACTGCGACGCGGGCACCGGTACGGGTACGCCGACGGGCCCGACGGCCGCATCGTGCAACTGCACTGCCCGCACGACCTCCGTGCCGTGGTCGTCGCCGAGGTGGCCGCCCGCGTCCTGCGCTCCCAGGGTGCCCTGGTGCGGGTCACCGCCGAGGCCTTCGACCCCGCGTGGACCACCGCCCTCGGTGTGCGTGTCGACGCGGCCGGCCCCGCGCCCGCCGAGCTGCCCGTCAACGTCCGGCCCGTGCCCGCCCCGGCCGACCCCCTGCCCCTCGGCCGTGACGCCGGCCGCTGGGCGCTGCTCCACCCCGCCGCCCACGACCGGCCCCGGATCGGCGAGGAGCATCTCGTCCAGCGCGAGAGCAACCCGCTCTTCCGGGTGCGGTACGCCCATGCCCGCACCCGCGCCCTCACCCGCAACGCCGCCGATCTCGGATTCGCCGCCGAGCCTGGCACCGTGACCGTCGCCGGGCCGGGGACCGCGACGGCCACCGAGCCCGGGATCGCGACCGCCACCGCCACCGCGACCGTCGCCGAGCAGGACATCCTCACCCGCCTCGCCGACCACCCCCGCGTCCTCGCCGCCGCCGCGGCCCACCGTGCCCCCGACCGGCTCGCCCGGCACCTCGTCGTCGTCGCCGACGCCGCGCTGCCCTTCCTGCTCACCGTGCTGCCGCGCGGTGGGGAGAAACCCTCGGCCGCCCACCGAGCCCGGCTGGCCCTCGCCGAAGCCGTCGGGGCGGTGCTGGCCGGCGGCCTGTCCCTCCTCGGTATCGACGCACCCGACCACCTCTGAGAGAGCACAGAAGACGCCATGAGCCGTTCCGCACACCCCGCCGGGCCCCGTCACGCCGATGTCCTTCCCGAGGGGCATTACGCCGCCCCTGCGGACGACCTGAACGCCCTCGATCCCAAGGTGTGGGCCCACACCGTCGGGCGGGACGCGGACGGGGTCGTCACCGTCGGCGGGCTGCCCGTCACCCAGCTCGCCGAGGAGTACGGCACCCCCGCCTACATCCTCGACGAGGCCGACTTCCGGGACCGGGCGCGCGCCTGGCGCACCGCTTTCGGGACCGACGCCGACGTCTTCTACGCGGGCAAGGCCTTCCTGTCGCGGGCCGTCGTGCGGTGGCTGGACGAGGAGGGGCTGAACCTGGATGTGTGTTCCGGGGGTGAGCTGGCCACCGCCCTGTCCGCCGGGATGCCCGCCGAGCGCATCGCCTTCCACGGCAACAACAAGTCGCCGGAGGAGATCGAGCGCGCCGTCCGTGCCGGGGTCGGGCGGATCGTGCTCGACTCCTTCCAGGAGATCGTGCGGGTCGCGCACATCGCCCAGTCGCTCGGCAAGCGGCAGCGGGTGCAGATCCGGATCACCGTCGGGGTCGAGGCGCACACGCACGAGTTCATCGCCACCGCCCACGAGGACCAGAAGTTCGGGATTCCGCTGGCCGGCGGGCAGGCGGCCGAAGCCGTGCGGCGGGCCCTGCAGCTCGACGGGCTCGAGGTCATCGGGATCCACTCCCACATCGGCTCGCAGATCTTCGACATGTCGGGGTTCGAGGTCGCCGCGCACCGTGTCGTCGGGCTGCTCAAGGACATCCGCGACGAGCACGGGGTCGAGCTGCCCGAGATCGACCTGGGGGGTGGGCTGGGCATCGCGTACACGAGCGACGACGACCCCCGCGAGCCGCACGAGATCGCCAAGGCGCTGACCGAGATCGTGACGCGGGAGTGCGAGGGCGCGCGGCTGCGGACGCCTCGTATCTCCGTCGAGCCCGGGCGGGCCATCGTCGGGCCCACCGCCTTCACGCTGTACGAGGTCGGCACCGTCAAGCCCCTCGACGGGCTGCGGACGTACGTCTCCGTGGACGGCGGGATGTCGGACAACATCCGGACCGCGCTGTACGACGCCGAGTACAGCGTCGCCCTCGCCTCCCGCACCTCCGACGCCGAGCCGATGCTCGTGCGCGTGGTCGGCAAGCACTGCGAGAGCGGGGACATCGTGGTCAAGGACGCCTTCCTGCCGGGCGACCTGGCACCCGGTGACCTCATCGCCGTACCCGCGACCGGGGCGTACTGCCGTTCCATGGCCAGCAACTACAACCACGTGCTGCGGCCGCCGGTGGTCTCCGTGCGGGACGGTGCGGCGCGGGTCGTCGTCCGGCGTGAGACGGAGGAGGATCTGCTCCGTCTCGACGTCGGGTGACGCCCGGGGGATGACGAGAGGGTGGGGACGAGCGAGTCGGGTGCGGGCGGAGATCTTTCGGCTCGCACCCCTTCCGAAAATGAAATAAACGTCTCACGATCCGGACGAAAGGCAGAAAATCCCGTCCGGTGCGTGAGACTGGTCCAACCGTAGACGGTATGAGGAAACGAGGTCGGATGATGCGTACGCGTCCGCTGAAGGTGGCGCTGCTGGGCTGTGGAGTAGTCGGCTCAGAGGTGGCGCGCATCATGACGACGCACGCCGACGACCTCGCCGCCCGGATCGGGGCCCCGGTGGAGCTCGCGGGCGTGGCCGTACGGCGGCCCGACAAGGTGCGGGAAGGGATCGATCCCGCCCTCGTGACCACCGACGCCACCGCGCTCGTCAAGCGCGGGGACATCGACGTCGTGGTGGAGGTGATCGGGGGGATCGAGCCCGCCCGGACGCTCATCACCACCGCCTTCGAGCACGGCGCGTCCGTGGTGTCCGCCAACAAGGCGCTCATCGCGCAGGACGGGGCCGCCCTGCACGCCGCCGCCGGCGAGCAGGGCAAGGACCTGTACTACGAGGCGGCCGTCGCGGGTGCCATCCCGCTGATCCGGCCGCTGCGCGAGTCCCTCGCCGGCGACAAGGTCAACCGGGTGCTCGGCATCGTCAACGGGACGACCAACTTCATCCTCGATGCGATGGACACGACTGGCGCCGGGTATCAGGAGGCGCTCGACGAGGCCACCGCCCTCGGTTACGCGGAGGCCGACCCGACCGCCGACGTCGAGGGCTTCGACGCCGCCGCCAAGGCCGCCATCCTCGCCGGGATCGCCTTCCACACGCGCGTGCGCCTCGACGACGTCTACCGCGAGGGCATGACCGAGGTCACCGCCGCCGACTTCGCCTCCGCCAAGGAGATGGGCTGCACCATCAAGCTCCTCGCCATCTGCGAGCGGGCCGCGGACGGGGCGTCGGTCACCGCGCGCGTGCATCCGGCGATGATCCCGCTCAGCCATCCGCTGGCCAGTGTGCGCGAGGCCTACAACGCCGTCTTCGTCGAGTCCGACGCCGCCGGGCAGCTCATGTTCTACGGGCCCGGCGCCGGCGGTGCGCCGACCGCCTCCGCCGTACTCGGCGACCTGGTGGCCGTCTGCCGCAACCGGCTGGGCGGCGCGACCGGACCCGGCGAGTCCGCGTACGCCGCGCTGCCCGTCTCGCCGATGGGCGAGGTCGTCACGCGCTACCACATCAGCCTCGACGTGGCCGACAAACCGGGTGTGCTCGCCCAGGTCGCGACCGTGTTCGCGGAGCACGGTGTCTCCATCGACACCGTGCGGCAGTCCGGCAAGGACGGCGAGGCATCCCTCGTCGTCGTCACCCATCGCGCGTCCGACGCCGCCCTCGGCGGTACCGTCGAGGCGCTGCGCAAGCTCGACACCGTGCGGGGTGTCGCCAGCATCATGCGGGTTGAAGGAGAGTAATCAGCAATGACCCACCAGTGGCGCGGAATCATCGAGGAGTACCGGGACAGGCTGCCCGTCTCCGACAGCACGCCCGTCGTGACGCTCCGCGAGGGCGGCACGCCGCTCGTGCCCGCGCAGGTGCTCTCCGAGCGCACGGGCTGCGAGGTCCACCTCAAGGTCGAGGGGGCGAACCCGACCGGGTCCTTCAAGGACCGCGGCATGACCATGGCCATCAGCAAGGCGAAGGAGGAGGGTGCGCAGGCCGTCATCTGCGCGTCCACCGGCAACACCTCCGCGAGTGCCGCCGCCTACGGCGTGCGCGCGGGGATGGTCTCCGCCGTCCTCGTGCCGCAGGGCAAGATCGCGCTCGGCAAGATGGGCCAGGCCCTCGTGCACGGCGCGAAGATCCTCCAGGTCGACGGAAACTTCGACGACTGCCTCACGCTCGCCCGCGCGCTCAGCGACAACTACCCCGTCGCACTGGTCAATTCGGTCAACCCGGTGCGTATCGAGGGACAGAAGACGGCCGCCTTCGAGATCGTGGACATGCTCGGCGACGCGCCCGACATCCACGTCCTGCCGGTCGGCAACGCGGGCAACATCACCGCGTACTGGAAGGGTTACAAGGAGTACGCCGCCGACAAGGTCAGCACGAGGACGCCCCGCATGTGGGGGTTCCAGGCCTCCGGCAGCGCCCCGATCGTGCGCGGCGAGGTCGTCAAGGACCCGTCGACCATCGCCACCGCCATCCGGATCGGCAACCCGGCGTCGTGGGACTTCGCGATCGCCGCGCGGGACGAGTCGGGCGGTGCCATCGACGAGGTGACGGACCGTGAGATCCTGCGCGCCTACCGGCTGTTGGCCTCCCAGGAGGGCGTCTTCGTGGAGCCCGCGTCCGCCGCGTCGGTGGCCGGTCTGCTGAAGGCCGCCGAGCAGGGCAGGGTGGACCCGGGGCAGCGCATCGTGTGCACCGTCACCGGCAACGGTCTCAAGGACCCGGACTGGGCCGTCGCCGGCGCCCCGCAGCCGGTCACGGTGCCGGTCGACGCGGCGACGGCGGCCGAGCGGCTCGGCCTGATCTGAGCGGTGCGGCCGTGCAACGCGCCCAGCGTATGGGGGCGTAAGCGACGCGCAGCCGGGAAAGTCACGTATGGGGGGTGCACAGGGGGCTTACGACACGCATCGTGCGCCTCCTGTGCGCCCTATGTCGCCACAGAACCTTCCTTCGATAGGCTGTACCGAACCCGCCTGCCGCATATGCCGCGGTGCCGCGCCGTCTCCGCGGTCGAATGGCGGCCGCAAGCGCGGTCGGCAGCGGTGGGCCGTTGGGCAGGCAGCGGCGAGCCCCAGGGTTCCGTACGTCATCGAATGTCATTCGACAATCACGCAGCTCAAGGAGAGTCATCGAGCGATGGCCGGTCCAGCGTTCCGCGCCGCCGCCGTCAGGGTGCGCGTCCCCGCCACCAGCGCCAATCTCGGCCCGGGCTTCGACGCCCTCGGCCTCGCGCTGGGTCTGTACGACGACGTGGTCGTCCGGGTGGCCGACTCCGGGCTGCACATCGACATCGCGGGGGAGGGCAGCGAGACGCTGCCGCGCGACGAGAAGCACCTCCTCGTCCGCTCCCTGCGCACCGCCTTCGACCTCCTGGGCGGGCAGCCGCGCGGCCTGGAGATCGTCTGCGCCAACCGCATCCCGCACGGCCGCGGCCTCGGCTCCTCCTCCGCAGCCATCTGCGCCGGCATCGTCGCCGCGCGCGCGGTGACCATAGGCGGCGAGGCCCGCCTCGACGACGCCGCGGTGCTCGACCTCGCCACCGAGATCGAGGGCCACCCCGACAATGTGGCGGCCTGTCTGCTGGGCGGCTTCACCCTGTCCTGGATGGATTCCGGGGCCGCCCGGGCGATCAGGATGGAGCCCCGCGATTCCATCGTTCCGGTGGTTTTCGTGCCCGGAAAGCCGGTACTGACCCAGACCGCGCGGGGACTGCTCCCGCGCAGCGTCCCGCACGTGGACGCCGCCGCCAACGCGGGCCGCGCCGCACTGCTCGTGGAGGCGCTCACCAGGCGCCCCGAGCTGCTGCTGCCGGCCACCGAGGACCGCCTGCACCAGGAGTACCGCGCGCCGGCCATGCCGGAGAGCGCGGCACTGGTGGAACGGCTGCGCGGCGACGGCATCCCCGCGGTGATCTCGGGTGCCGGACCCACGGTGATGGCACTGGCCGACGCCGACACGGCCGACAAGGTCGAGGCGCTGGCCGGAACGGACTGGGCGGCCAACCGGCTCAGCCTGGACCAGCAGGGCGCGAGTGTCCTGCCGCTGGCGACCTCCGGCGACATTTAAGACGCGGACGGTTGCCGGATTTCGAGAGGGGGAATGTTTGTTGGATCCGGTAGTGTTAACCTCAAGTCTGCACCCGACCCCACCATGGCGAGGTGCCTCGTGTCCCCGTCCGGGACAGACATTCTTCCGGGAGCCCCCCAAGCCGCATTGTGCAGTGGACGTCGTACGTGATCAGTACGGCCGACACGGGCACTGAGCGGCCCGCCGGTGGGGTTACCCCCTCTGGGGGAGCTTCGGAACCGGTGCGACCACTCCGCCTGACACAGACACTGGGTGCCACGGCTGGGGGAAGCGCCATCACCAGATATCTCTTCCGCCGTTCAGGCGGACCACCGCCCCGGCACGGTTCACACAGCAAGGACCGAAGCCGGACAGCACAACCGGTCGCCGAGCCAGACAGGCCGACGTCCGCTCCAGGGAAGGACCCTTCGTGAGCGACACCACCGATCTGATGGGCGCACGTGTCGAGGAGACCGCTGCCGCGCCCGCCACGGACGCCTCCGCGCCTGCCAGCGGTGCCGGCTCCCGGCGGCGCCGCGGTACCGGCCTCGAGGGCATGGTGCTGGCCGAGTTGCAGCAGGTCGCATCCGGCCTCGGTATCAGGGGCACCGCGCGGATGCGCAAGAGCCAGCTGATCGAGGTCATCAAGGAGGCGCAGGCCGCGGGGGGAGCCCCCGCCAAGGCCGCGCCCGCCGCCGCGGACGGCGCGGGCGAGACCAAGCCGAAGCGCCGCAGCACCTCCCGGACCCGTACGGGCGACGAGGCACCCGCCGAGAAGGCGGAGAAGGCCGGCAAGGTCGACAAGAAGGCGGACAAGGCGGCCGCCGACAAGGCCGCCGCCCAGCAGCAGATCGAGATCCCCGGTCAGCCGTCTCCCAAGGTCAACGCCTCGGCCGAGCAGGCCGGCGCTCCCGGTGAGGACGCCCCCTCCGAGCGTCGTCGTCGCCGGGCCACCGCAGACGCGGGCAGCCCGTCCGCCGCCACCGAGACGGTGGCCGTCGAGACCCGCGGCGAGTCGAAGACCGACGCGTCGGCCCAGCAGCAGTCGCAGGGCAACCAGCAGGGCCAGGGCGACGCCCGTTCCGACGGCGACGGCGGCGAGGGCCGCCGTCGAGACCGCCGGGACCGTGGCGACCGCGGTGACCGTGGCGACCGCAGCGATCGCGGTGACCGTAGCGATCGCGGTGACCGTGGCGATCGCGGTGACCGCGGACGCGACCGCGACCGCCGCAACAAGGGCGACGACCAGCAGAACCAGGGCGGCGGCCAGCAGCGCCAGCAGCAGGGCGGCGGCCGCCAGGACCGTCAGCAGCAGCACGACGACGGTTACGACGACGACGGGAGCGGCCGCCGCGGCCGCCGCGGCCGTTACCGGGACCGCCGGGGCCGTCGCGGACGCGACGAGATCCAGGAGCCGCAGATCAACGAGGACGACGTCCTCATCCCGGTCGCCGGCATCCTCGACATCCTCGACAACTACGCGTTCATCCGGACCTCCGGCTACCTGCCGGGCCCCAACGACGTGTACGTCTCCCTCGCCCAGGTCCGCAAGAACGGCCTGCGCAAGGGCGACCACATCACCGGTGCCGTGCGCCAGCCCAAGGACGGCGAGCGCCGCGAGAAGTTCAACGCGCTGGTCCGCCTGGACTCCCAGAACGGCATGGCGCCCGAATCCGGGCGCGGACGCCCGGAGTTCAACAAGCTGACGCCGCTGTACCCGCAGGACCGCCTCCGCCTGGAGACGGACCCCGGCGTCCTCACCACCCGCATCATCGACCTGGTCGCGCCCATCGGTAAGGGGCAGCGCGGTCTGATCGTGGCCCCGCCGAAGACCGGCAAGACCATGATCATGCAGGCGATCGCCAACGCGATCACGCACAACAACCCCGAGTGCCACCTGATGGTCGTCCTGGTCGACGAGCGTCCGGAAGAGGTCACCGACATGCAGCGGTCGGTGAAGGGCGAGGTCATCTCCTCGACCTTCGACCGCCCGGCCGAGGACCACACCACGGTCGCCGAGCTGGCCATCGAGCGCGCCAAGCGTCTGGTGGAGCTGGGTCACGACGTCGTCGTACTGCTCGACTCGATCACGCGTCTGGGCCGTGCGTACAACCTCGCCGCCCCGGCCTCCGGCCGCATCCTGTCCGGTGGTGTCGACTCGACCGCCCTGTACCCGCCGAAGCGCTTCTTCGGTGCGGCCCGCAACATCGAGGACGGCGGTTCGCTGACCATCCTCGCCACCGCGCTGGTGGACACCGGGTCCCGCATGGACGAGGTCATCTTCGAGGAGTTCAAGGGCACCGGCAACGCCGAGCTGAAGCTCGACCGGAAGCTCGCCGACAAGCGCATCTTCCCGGCGGTGGACGTCGACGCGTCCGGCACCCGCAAGGAGGAGATCCTGCTCGGCAGCGAGGAGCTGGCCATCACCTGGAAGCTGCGCCGGGTGCTGCACGCCCTCGACCAGCAGCAGGCGATCGAGCTGCTCCTCGACAAGATGAAGCAGACCAAGTCGAACGCCGAGTTCCTGATGCAGATCCAGAAGACGACCCCGACGCCCGGCAACGGCGACTGACGTCTTCGCACCGCACAGGGCCGCCCCCGTCACACCGGTGACGGGGGCGGCCCTGTGCGGTGTCCGCGCACGCGTGTCCGCGCCCGCAAGCGCACTATCGCGACCTTCGCCACACCGGTGCAGATCGGCGGCGGGTTCGGCAGCCACCACGGCTTCGGCTGAATCCGCAGGTGAACGCGTAATTGGCGGCCGGTTCGGCGACTCTCCGTGCCCGGCACGCCACGCGTCGGTCACAGACCGTTGTGCAACCCTGTCCCGAGTTCCGCCGTCTCAGCTACGGAGGGACGATGGTGAGGTACCGGCACGAACCCGCCGGAGCCAGCGACCCGACCCTGAGCGCAGGGGGTAACCGACCGGACGAACACCTGAGGAGCACATGTCCGCCGAGAGCACGCCCGATCCCGCGATACCCGGCCCGGGGGAGTCCGCGACCGACGGATCCCGCCGCCGGGGCAAGGGCCGCCGCCGCAGGCCCCGCGCCAAGCGGCGCAAGGCGCTGCTCGTCGCGGCCTGGAGCGCCGCGGGCATCGTGGTCCTGGGCGGCACCGGCGCCGGGGTCCTCTACTTCAAGCTCAACGGGAACCTCACGAGCGTCGACATCGACCAGGCACTCGGCGCCGACCGGCCCGACAAGGCCGACAACGGCTCCGAGAACATCCTGGTCCTGGGCTCGGACACCCGCTCCGGCGGCAACAAGAAGCTCGGCGGCGGCACGGACGACGGCACCGCCCGCTCGGACACCGCGATGGTCGTGCACGTCTACAAGGGCCACAAGAAGGCCAGCGTGGTCTCCATCCCGCGCGACACCCTCATCGACCGCCCCGACTGCACCGACACCGACGGCGGCGAGCACCCGGCCGCCGAGGGCGTGATGTTCAACTCCGCCTACTCCACCGGTGGCGCCGCCTGCGCCGTGAAGACCGTCGAGTCCGTCAGCGGTCTGCGCATGGACCACTACCTCGAGGTCGACTTCAGCGGCTTCCAGAACCTCATCGACGACCTCGGCGGCGTGCGGGTCACCACCACCGAGGACATCAAGGACCCCGACAGCCACCTCGACCTCACGGCCGGCACCCACCGGCTCGACGGCGAGCAGGCCCTCGGCCTGGTCCGCACCCGGCACGGCGTCGGCGACGGCTCCGACCTCGGCCGCATCCAGCTCCAGCAGGCCTTCGTCAAGGCCCTGGTCGACCAGGTCAAGGACGTGGGCCTGCTCGGCAACCCCAAGAAGCTGTACGACATCGCGGACACCGCCACCAAGACCGTGACCACCGACTCCGACCTGGGCTCGGTGAACTCCCTGATGTCCTTCGCGAGCGGCCTCAAGGGCATCGGCCCGGACAAGATGCACATGGTCACCATGCCGGTGATCTACGACCCCGCCGACGCCAACCGGGTCCTGGTGGAGAAGACCAAGTCCGAGCAGGTCTGGACGGCCCTGAAGAACGACCGCCCGATCCCGAAGTCGGCCACCGAGGGCACCGCCACCGGCGAGGCCAAGGGCGTGGTCGACGCCGGGGAATAGATCACGACGGCCCCCGGTTTTGGGGGATGGCCCCAGTCCTGGCAGACTGGTACGTCGGCTCCGGTTCACGCTCCCGCATCCCGCGGCTGCGACCCGGCGCCCTCCCGGAACAGTAGGAGACACCTTGAAGCGCGACATCCACCCCGAGTACATCGAGACGCAGGTCAGCTGCACCTGTGGCGCGTCGTTCACCACCCGCAGCACCATCGCGTCCGGCACCGTCCGGGCCGAGGTCTGCTCGGAGTGCCACCCGTTCTACACGGGCAAGCAGAAGATCCTCGACACCGGTGGCCGTGTGGCCCGCTTCGAGGCCCGCTTCGGCAAGGCCGCCGGCTCCAAGAAGTAGCGAGCCCCCAATCGCCGGTCCACGGCCGCATCCCCACCAGGGGAGCGCCGGGACCGGCGTTTTTGGTCGCCCGCCTTCCCCTTTCCCAAGCAGTAGCAGGAGCCCAAGATGTTCGAGGCCGTCGAGGAACTCGTCGCCGAGCACGCCGACCTGGAGAAGAAGCTCGCCGACCCGTCGGTCCACTCCGACCAGGCCAACGCGCGCAAGCTGAACAAGCGTTACGCCGAGCTCACCCCGATCATCGCCACGTACCGCTCCTGGAAGCAGACCGGGGAGGACGCCGAGACCGCCCGCGAGTTCGCCGCCGACGACCCGGACTTCGCCGCCGAGGTCAAGGAACTGGAGAAGCGGCGCGAGGAACTCACCGAGAAGCTGCGCCTGCTGCTCGTCCCGCGCGACCCCAGCGACGACAAGGACGTCATCCTCGAGATCAAGGCCGGCGCCGGCGGCGACGAGTCGGCGCTCTTCGCCGGCGACCTGCTGCGCATGTACCTGCGCTACGCGGAACGGATCGGCTGGAAGACCGAGATCATCGACTCCACCGAGTCCGAGCTGGGCGGCTACAAGGACGTCCAGGTCGCCGTGAAGACCAAGGGCGGCCAGGGTGCCACCGAGCCCGGCCAGGGCGTCTGGGCGCGGCTGAAGTACGAGGGCGGCGTGCACCGCGTGCAGCGCGTGCCCGCGACCGAGTCCCAGGGCCGGATCCACACCTCCGCGGCCGGCGTGCTGGTCACGCCCGAGGCCGAGGAGATCGACGTCGAGATCAACCCGGGCGACCTGCGCATCGACGTCTACCGCTCCTCCGGGCCCGGCGGCCAGTCCGTCAACACCACCGACTCCGCCGTGCGCATCACGCACATTCCCACCGGAGTCGTCGCCTCCTGCCAGAACGAGAAGAGCCAGCTGCAGAACAAGGAGCAGGCGATGCGTATCCTGCGCTCCAGGCTGCTCGCGGCGGCGCAGGAGGAGGCGGAGAAGGAGGCCGCGGACGCCCGGCGCAGCCAGGTCCGCACCGTCGACCGCTCCGAGAAGATCCGTACGTACAACTTCCCGGAGAACCGCATCTCGGACCACCGCGTCGGCTTCAAGGCGTACAACCTGGACCAGGTCCTGGACGGCGAGCTCGACCCGGTGATCCAGGCCTGCGTCGACGCGGACTCGGCCGCGAAGCTCGCCGCCGCGTAAGCCCCCGTACGACAGCTCGGAGGACCAGCGTGCAGCAACATCACGGGGGACGCCCCCCGAACCCCCGCAGCGTGCTGCTCACGGAGGTGGCCCAGGCCACCCAGCGGCTGGCCGACGCCGGCGTGCCCTCGCCGCGCACCGACGCGGAGGAACTCGCCGCGTACCTGCACGGCGTCAAGCGGGGCGAGCTGCACACCGTGCCGGACGCGGACTTCGACGCCCGCTACTGGGAGGTCGTCGCCCGCCGCGAGGCACGCGAGCCGCTCCAGCACATCACCGGCCGTGCCTACTTCCGCTACCTGGAGCTCCAGGTCGGCCCCGGCGTCTTCGTGCCCCGCCCCGAGACCGAGTCCGTCGTCGGCTGGGCCATAGACGCGGTACGCGCCATGGACGTCGTCGAGCCCTGCATCGTCGACCTGTGCACCGGCTCGGGCGCCATCGCGCTCGCGCTGGCCCAGGAGGTGCCGCGCTCGCGCGTGCACGCCGTGGAGCTGTCCGAGGACGCCCTCAAGTGGACGCGCAAGAACATGGAGGGGTCCAGGGTCGACCTGCGCCAGGGAGACGCCCTGGCGGCCTTCCCCGACCTCGACGGCCACGTCGACCTGGTGGTCTCCAACCCGCCGTACATCCCGCTCACCGAGTGGGAGTACGTCGCCCCCGAGGCCCGCGACCACGATCCCGAGCTGGCCCTGTTCTCCGGCGAGGACGGGCTCGACCTGATCCGCGGCCTGGAACGCACCGCCCACCGCCTGCTGCGTCCCGGCGGCGTGGTCGTCGTCGAGCACGCCGACACCCAGGGCGGCCAGGTGCCGTGGATCTTCACCGAGGAGCGGGGCTGGGCCGACGCGGCCGACCACCCCGACCTCAACAACAGACCTCGTTTCGCGACGGCCCGCAAGGCACTGCCGTGAGCACCGCCCCGACTTTCACCCCGCAGTACGTGTACGAGGAGGCCCGCTAAATGGCACGGCGATACGACACCAACGACGCGACCGACCGAGTGACCGGTCTGCGCGAGGCCGCGTCCGCCGTCCGCCGGGGCGAACTGGTGGTGCTGCCGACGGACACCGTGTACGGCATCGGCGCCGACGCCTTCACCCCGGAGGCCGTCGGTGACCTGCTCGAGGCCAAGGGCCGCGGCCGCAACATGCCCACGCCCGTCCTCATCGGCTCGCCCAACACCCTGCACGGCCTGGTCACGGACTTCTCCGAGCTGGCCTGGGAGCTCGTCGACGCCTTCTGGCCGGGCGCGCTGACGCTGGTCGCCAGGCACCAGCCGTCCCTCCAGTGGGACCTCGGCGAGACCCGCGGCACGGTCGCCGTCCGCATGCCGCTGCACCCCGTCGCCATCGAGCTGCTCACCGAGGTCGGCCCGATGGCCGTCTCCTCGGCCAACCTGACCGGCCACCCCGCGCCCGAGGACTGCGACGCGGCCCAGCAGATGCTCGGCGACTCCGTCTCCGTCTACCTCGACGGCGGCCCCACCCCCGGCAACGTCCCGTCGTCCATCGTCGACGTCACCCGCGAGGTGCCCGTGCTGCTGCGCGCGGGCGCGTTGTCGGCCGAGGAGCTGCGCAAGGTGGTACCCGACCTCGAGGTGGCGAATTGACGGCCCCTGAGACGGGGCGTGGCATAGGCAACGGGGAACGTGCCGCGGAACTCACGACGACCTTCGTCGGGCTCCCGCGCGACAGCTTCCGCATCCTCCACGTCAGCACCGGCAACGTCTGCCGCTCGCCCATCACCGAGCGGTTGACCCGGCATTTCGTGACGGAGCGGCTCGGCATCCTGGGCGGCGGCCTGATCGTGGAGAGCGCCGGCACCTGGGGCCACGAGGGCGCGCCCATGGAGGCGAACGCCGAGGCGGTCCTCGCGGACTTCGGCGCGGACGCCGCCGGCTTCACCGGACGCGAACTGCTCGACGAGCACGTGATCCGCGCGGACCTGGTGCTCACCGCCACCCGCGACCACCGGGCGCAGGTCATCTCCATGGGCCACTCGGCGGGCCTGCGCACCTTCACCCTCAAGGAGTTCACCCGCCTGGTGAACGCCATCGACCCCGCGACCCTGCCGCCCCTGGAGGACGGCCTGGTCATCCGTGCGCGCGCCCTGGTCCGCGCGGCCGCCGCGCTGCGCGGGTGGCTCCTCGCGCCCACGGTGGAGGCGGACGAGGTGTACGACCCGTACGGGGCGCCGCTGACGTTCTTCCGGTCGATCGGGGACGAGATACACCAGGCGCTGGATCCGGTGGTGACCGCCCTGACGGGGGTACCCACCCGGACGTGAGCGGCGCGACGGCCGAGCGCATCGCCGACGTGGGGCCTACATTGGTGCTACGTCACCGTCGACGCACGCCCGGAGCGCACCATGTCGGTCACCCACGACGTCCCCCAGACCGATGACAGCCCGCTGGGAGACCTGCTGCGCCAGGACCCCGAGCTGGCCGAGATCCTGTTCGCCGAACGCCGCCGGCAGTCGACGACCCTCCAGCTGATCGCCGCCGAGAACTTCACGTCCCCCGCCGTGCTGGCCGCCCTCGGCTCCCCGCTGGCCAACAAGTACGCCGAGGGCTACCCGGGCGCCCGGCACCACGGCGGCTGCGAGATCGTCGACGTCGCCGAGCGGCTCGCCGTGGAGCGCGCCCAGGACCTCTTCGGCGCCGAGCACGCCAACGTGCAGTCCCACTCCGGCTCCTCCGCCGTACTGGCCGCCTACGCGGCCCTGCTGCGCCCCGGCGACACCGTCCTCGCCCTCGGCCTGCCCTACGGCGGTCACCTCACGCACGGCTCGCCGGCCAACTTCTCCGGCCGCTGGTTCGACTTCGTCGGCTACGGCGTGGACGCGGAGACCGGGCTCGTCGACCACGACCAGGTGCGCACCCTGGCCCGCGCGCGCCGCCCCAAGGCGATCGTGTGCGGCTCGATCGCCTACCCCCGCCACCTCGACTACGCCTTCTTCCGCGACGTCGCCGACGAGGTGGGCGCCTACCTCATCGCGGACGCCGCCCACCCGATCGGGCTGGTCGCCGGGGGAGCGGCCCCCAGTCCGGTGCCGTACGCCGACATCGTCTGCGCCACCACGCACAAGGTGCTGCGCGGGCCGCGCGGCGGCATGGTGCTGTGCGGGAGCGAACTGGCCGAGCGGGTGGACCGCGCCGTCTTCCCGTTCACGCAGGGCGGGGCGCAGATGCACACCATCGCCGCCAAGGCCGTCGCCTTCGGGGAGGCGGCCACCGGGGCCTTCGCCGCGTACGCCCACCAGGTGGTCGCCAACGCCCGCACCCTGGCCGCCCACCTGGCCGCCGAGGGCCTGGTCCTCACCACCGGCGGCACCGACACACACCTGCTCACCGCGGACCCGGCCCCGCTCGGCGTCGACGGCAGGACCGCGCGGGGCCGGCTCGCGGCGGCCGGGATCGTCCTGGACTGCTGCGCACTGCCGCACGCGGACGCGCGGGGGCTGCGCCTGGGCACCGCCGCCGTCACCACGCAGGGCATGGGGGAGCGGGAGATGCGGGCGGTGGCCACACTGCTCGCGGCCGTGCTCCGCGGTGACACGGACCCGGCCGCGGCCCGGGACGACGTACGGGATCTGGTCGCGCAGTTCCCGCCGTATCCGGACTGAGGCGGGGTAGGCGCACACGCGTGCACAGCCACACGTGCAACCATCGTCGCTACCCGGAAGTCCTCAACCATATGCGCGCATCGCTAGGGTGTGGGGCTGAGGACGCCAAGCGAGACCTGTGGGGAAGCCCGTGCGTGAATACCTGCTGACGCTCTGCGTCACGGCCGCGGTGACGTATCTGCTGACTGGGCCGGTACGGAAGTTCGCGATCGTGGCGGGGGCGATGCCGGAGATCCGGGCACGTGACGTGCACCGGGAGCCCACTCCGCGGCTCGGCGGGATCGCGATGTTCTTCGGGCTGTGCGCGGGCCTGCTGGTCGCCGACCACCTCACCAACCTCAGTGAGGTCTTCGAGAAGTCCAACGAGCCGCGGGCCCTGCTGTCCGGGGCGGCCCTGATCTGGCTGATCGGCGTCCTGGACGACAAGTTCGAGATCGACGCCCTGATCAAGCTGGGCGGCCAGATGATCGCCGCCGGCGTGATGGTGGTGCAGGGTCTGACCATCCTGTGGATCCCGCTGCCGGGCATCGGCACGGTGGCGCTCACCCAGTGGCAGGGCACCCTGCTGACGGTGGCGCTGGTCGTCATCACCATCAACGCCGTCAACTTCGTGGACGGCCTCGACGGACTCGCGGCGGGCATGGTGTGCATCGCGGCGGCGGCGTTCTTCATGTACGCCTACCGCATCTGGTACTCGTACGGCATCGAGGCCGCGGCTCCCGCCTCGCTGTTCGCGGCCATCCTGATGGGCATGTGCCTGGGCTTCCTGCCGCACAACATGCACCCCGCCCGGATCTTCATGGGCGACTCCGGCTCGATGCTGATCGGCCTGGTGCTGGCGGCCGGCGCGATCTCGGTCACCGGGCAGGTCGACCCGGACGTGATGAAGCTGTTCTCCGGTTCCGAGCGCAACGCGGTGCACCAGATGGTGCCGGTCTACATCCCGCTGCTGATGCCGCTGACCATCATCGCCATCCCGGCCGCCGACCTGATCCTGGCGATCGTCCGGCGCACCTGGCGCGGCCAGTCGCCGTTCGCCGCGGACCGGGGGCACCTGCACCACCGGCTGCTGGAGATCGGGCACTCGCACAGCCGCGCGGTGCTGATCATGTACTTCTTCTCCGCGCTGATCGCGTTCGGCGCCCTCGCCTACTCCGTGAACGCCGCGTCCATGTGGATCGTGCTCGGCGTCGTCTTCCTCAGCGCGATCGGTCTTGTCCTGCTCCTGCTGCCGCGCTTCACTCCGCGCGCCCCGCGCTGGGCCGAGCGCGTCGTGCCGCCCCGCTACCGGCGCCGCCGGGCGGCCGCCGCAGGCGACGAGGCCGCGCAGGAGGCCGCGGCGGACGCGGGCGAGGACGAGGACGAGGAGAGGGTGCCCGTCACCGTGGGGGCCTCGGGTGTCAACGGGGCCACCGCCGTCGGGCCCCGTTCGCGGGCAAGGTAAGAATCTGACTAGAGCATTGCCAACTCGTGGTGGAACGAAATACCCCATTACCAGACAACTGGGTGCAGTAATTGCACAAACGCGCGCCGTCACTCTCATGTGTGACAGCGAGCACACCCACAGGTAAAGACCTCATCAAATAGTTTGTGATACGGTTCACGAGTAATCACCGGGTAGAGCCCAAGGACCGTAGTGCGACGGTCTCTTGGACGTGAGGACCCCGTCCGACCCGGGACTACGCTCGTCCATGACGACACCTGCCCCCTGTGTGTTGAAAGCGGAGTTGCCGCCATGCCGTCCAATGACGTCCGGATCCTGCTTCAGGCTGCCGTACCCACCGCTGCCGTCGGCGCCGTCGCCGCCGCCGTCAGCGCCGTGGTCGCCGGCGGCAAGGGGGCGGTCGGAGCCGTGGTGGGAACGCTGGTGGTGATTCTCTTCATGGGGCTCGGCCTCTACATCCTGCAGCGCACCGCCAAATCGCTTCCGCACCTCTTCCAGGCGATGGGCCTGATGCTCTACGCGGCACAGATTCTTCTGCTGTTCGTCTTCGTCGCCGCGTTCAAGAACACGACGCTGTTCAATCCCCGGGCCTTCGCGCTCACCCTGGTCGCCGGCACCCTTGCCTGGATCGCGGCCCAGACGCGCGCCCACATGAAGTCCAAGATTCTCTACGTCGAACCCGAATCGTCGGGCGAAAAGCCCGAAAAGACGGGCCACTCGTCGTGAGGGGTAGGGCCGGGATAAAGAGGCATCCGAAGTCCTGCTATCGTCCGGTGCCAACTGCGGCATCGCGGGCGCGGGCATACGAGCTGACGCCTGCTCAATCGCGAGGCGAGATGCCCCACAGCCGCCCCCACATCCGTAACACCAGTCCCGTGCCGAACTGCGGCTCCGCGCCGCGCCGACACAACGAGGTTGCCGTACCCATGCGCCACGATGAAGGAGCCCGCGGTGAGTGCTGACCCGACGCAGGTGCTCGCCTTCGAGACCGACTGCCACATCTTTGACGGCTGTGGCTTCCCTTCTCCCGGCCTGCACTCGTTCCTGTTCGAGCCCCTGTGGGGCGACCACGACAGCAACTTGTACTTCAACAAGCCGATGCTGCTGGCGCTGCTCGGTTCGATCGTCATCGTCGGGTTCTTCTGGGCGGCCTTCCGCAAGCCGAAGGTCGTCCCCGGCAAGCTCCAGATGGTTGCCGAGGCGGGATACGACTTCATCCGGCGCGGGGTCGTCTACGAGACCATCGGCAAGAAGGAAGGCGAGAAGTACGTTCCGCTCGTCGTCTCGCTCTTCTTCTTCGTCTGGATGATGAACCTCTGGTCGATCATTCCGGTCGCCCAGTTCCCGGTCACCTCGATCATCGCCTACCCGGCCGTGCTCGCCGCGATCGTCTACGTCACCTGGATCTCGCTGACCTTCAAGCGTCAGGGATTCGTCGGCTTCTTCAAGAACGTCACCGGCTACGACAAGTCGCTCGGCCCGGTGCTGCCGCTGGCCATGCTGATCGAGTTCTTCTCGAACATCCTGATCCGGCCCTTCACCCACGCCGTGCGACTCTTCGCGAACATGTTCGCGGGTCACACCCTGCTGCTGCTCTTCACGATCGCCAGCTGGTACCTGCTGAACGGCATCGGCATCGCCTACGCGGGCGTCTCGTTCATCATGACCGTGGTGATGACCGCCTTCGAGCTGTTCATCCAGGCTCTGCAGGCGTACGTGTTCGTCCTGCTGACGTGCACCTACATCCAGGGCGCCATGGCCGAGCACCACTGAGTCAAGCGCGCCTGCGAACCCCACTGATCGTCCGGTGGCCAACCCCCACCGGTCCGTAAAGAAAAGGAAAAACTGGCATGAACCAGACCCTTGCTGCCGTCGAAGGTTCCCTCGGTTCCATCGGTTACGGCCTCGCTGCCATCGGTCCCGGCGTCGGCGTCGGCATCATCTTCGGCAACGGCACCCAGGCCCTGGCCCGTCAGCCCGAGGCGGCCGGCCTGATCCGCGCCAACCAGATCCTGGGCTTCGCCTTCTGTGAGGCGCTCGCCCTGATCGGTCTGGTCATGCCGTTCGTCTACGGCTACTGATCGCTGATCCCAGACCAGCCGACTAGACGAAAGGCAAACCCATGAGCCCGATGCTTCAGATCGCGGCCGAGGAGATGGAAAATCCCCTCATCCCGCCGATCCCCGAGCTCGTCATCGGCCTGATCGCCTTCGTCATCGTCTTCGGCTTCCTCGCCAAGAAGCTCCTCCCGAACATCAACAAGGTTCTGGAAGAGCGCCGCGAGGCCATCGAGGGCGGTATCGAGAAGGCCGAGGCCGCGCAGACCGAGGCCCAGAGCGTCCTCGAGCAGTACAAGGCCCAGCTCGCCGAGGCCCGTCACGAGGCCGCGCGACTGCGCCAGGAGGCGCAGGAGCAGGGCGCCACGCTCATCGCCGAGATGCGCGCGGAAGGACAGCGGCAGCGTGAGGAGATCATCGCCGCCGGTCACGCCCAGATCCAGGCCGACCGCAAGGCCGCCGCGTCCGCGCTGCGCCAGGACGTCGGCAAGCTGGCCACCGAGCTGGCCGGCAAGCTGGTCGGCGAGTCCCTCGAGGACCACGCCCGCCAGAGCCGCGTCATCGACCGCTTCCTGGACGAGCTGGACGACAAGGCGACGAAGGCCGAGGCCACGCGATGAACGGAGCGAGCCGCGAGGCCCTTGCCGCCGCACGTGAGCGTCTCGACGCGCTGACGGACTCCACGTCCGTGGACGCCGGCTCGCTCGCCGACGAGCTGGCCGCCGTCACCGCGCTGCTCCACCGCGAGGTGTCGCTGCGTCGGGTCCTCACCGACCCGGCGCAGTCCGGCGAGGCCAAGGCCGAACTCGCCCAGCGCCTCCTCGGCACCCAGGTCAGCGGCACCGCCGTCGACGTGGTGGCCGGCATGGTGCGCGCCCGCTGGTCGCAGTCCCGCGACCTGGTGGACGCACTGGAGGAGCTGGCGAACACCGCCGACCTGACCGCCGCCCAGAAGGCGGGCCGGCTCGACAACGTGGAGGACGAGCTGTTCCGGTTCGGCCGGATCGTCTCCTCCACCACCGAGCTGCGCGCCGCGCTCACCAACCGGTCGGCCACCACCTCGGCCAAGGGCGAGCTGCTGCGCAGCCTGCTCGGCGGCCGGGCGGACCGGACCACCGAGCGTCTGGTCACCCGTCTTGTCACCGCGCCGCGGGGACGTAGCCTGGAGTCGGGACTCGAATCCCTGTCCAAGCTCGCCGCCGACCGGCGGGACCGGATGGTCGCCGTCGTCACCTCGGCGGTGCCGCTGAGCGACACGCAGAAGCAGCGCCTCGGCGCCGCTCTCGCGAAGGTCTACGGCCGCCCGATGCACCTCAATCTCGACGTGGACCCCGAGGTCGTCGGAGGGATCCGGGTGCAGGTCGGTGACGAGGTCATCAACGGCTCCATCGCGGACCGCCTGGAGGACGCCGGCCGCCGCATGGCGAGCTGACGCCCCGCGCGACAACAGCAGCGACAAAAGCACAGCAAGCAGTAGCAGTAGCAGTACGTACTTACGACGGCCCTGGTTGGGCCGTGCAGAGGATTCACCTCTTATTGGGGGGAGTCCCCGACTCGTGGAATACCCCCCAAGTGAAACTTCGGGCCCAACAAGGAGAGCAGGGAACTCAGATGGCGGAGCTCACGATCCGGCCGGAGGAGATCCGGGACGCGCTGGAGAACTTCGTCCAGTCGTACAAGCCGGACGCGGCCTCGCGCGAGGAGGTCGGTACGGTCACCCTTGCCGGCGACGGCATCGCGAAGGTCGAGGGTCTCCCCTCGGCCATGGCCAACGAACTGCTGAAGTTCGAGGACGGCACCCTCGGCCTCGCCCTCAACCTCGAGGAGCGCGAGATCGGTTGCGTCGTCCTCGGTGAGTTCAGCGGTATCGAGGAGGGCCAGCCGGTCACCCGCACCGGTGAGGTCCTGTCGGTCGCCGTGGGCGAGGGCTACCTCGGCCGCGTCGTCGACCCCCTCGGCAACCCGATCGACGGCCTCGGCGAGATCGAGACCGAGGGCCGCCGCGCCCTCGAACTGCAGGCCCCCACGGTCATGCAGCGCAAGTCGGTGCACGAGCCGATGGAGACGGGCTACAAGGCCGTCGACGCCATGACCCCGATCGGCCGTGGTCAGCGCCAGCTGATCATCGGCGACCGCCAGACCGGCAAGACCGCCCTGGCCGTCGACACGATCATCAACCAGCGTGACAACTGGCGCACCGGCGACCCGAACAAGCAGGTCCGCTGCATCTACGTCGCCATCGGCCAGAAGGGCTCCACCATCGCGTCCGTGCGCGGCGCACTGGAGGAGAACGGCGCGCTGGAGTACACGACCATCGTGGCCGCCCCGGCGTCCGACCCGGCCGGCTTCAAGTACCTGGCGCCGTACACCGGCTCGGCCATCGGCCAGCAGTGGATGTACGAGGGCAAGCACGTCCTGATCATCTTCGACGACCTCTCGAAGCAGGCCGACGCCTACCGCGCCGTGTCGCTGCTGCTGCGCCGCCCGCCGGGCCGTGAGGCCTACCCGGGTGACGTCTTCTACCTGCACTCCCGTCTGCTGGAGCGCTGCGCGAAGCTCAACGACGCCGAGGGCGCCGGCTCGATGACCGGTCTGCCGATCGTCGAGACCAAGGCCAACGACGTGTCGGCGTTCATCCCGACCAACGTCATCTCCATCACCGACGGCCAGTGCTTCCTGGAGTCCGACCTGTTCAACGCCGGTCAGCGTCCGGCCCTGAACGTCGGCATCTCGGTCTCCCGCGTCGGTGGCTCCGCCCAGCACAAGGCCATGAAGCAGGTCTCCGGCCGGCTCCGCGTGGACCTCGCCCAGTTCCGCGAGCTGGAGGCGTTCGCCGCCTTCGGTTCCGACCTGGACGCCGCGTCGAAGTCGCAGCTGGAGCGCGGTCAGCGCATGGTCGAGCTGCTGAAGCAGGACCAGTACCAGCCGATGGCCACCGAGGACCAGGTCGTCTCCGTCTGGGCCGGCACCACCGGCAAGATGGACGAGGTGCCGGTCGCCGACATCCGCCGCTTCGAGAAGGAGCTGCTCGAGTACCTGCACCGCCAGGAGCAGGGCCTCATGACCTCCATCCGCGAGGGCGGCAAGATGTCCGACGACACCCTGCAGGCCATCGCCGAGGCGATCACGGCGTTCAAGAAGCAGTTCGAGACGAGCGACGGCAAGCTGCTCGGCGAGGACGCCCCGTCCGCCGCCAAGTGACGTAAGGAAGGGACCTGACTCATGGGAGCTCAGCTCCGGGTCTACAAGCGTCGCATCCGATCCGTCACCGCGACCAAGAAGATCACCAAGGCGATGGAGATGATCGCCGCCTCGCGCGTCGTCAAGGCGCAGCGCAAGGTGGCGGCCTCCACGCCGTACGCGCAGGAACTGACCCGCGCGGTCACGGCGGTCGGTACCGGTTCGAACACCAAGCACCCGCTGACCACGGAGGCGGACAACCCGACCCGTGCCGCGGTCCTGCTCCTCACGAGCGACCGCGGTCTGGCCGGCGCCTTCAACTCCAACGCCATCAAGGCGGCGGAGCAGCTCACCGAGCGCCTCGAGCGCGAGGGCAGGCAGGTCGACACGTACATCGTCGGCCGGCGCGGTCTGGCCCACTACAACTTCCGCGAGCGCAAGGTCGCGGAGTCGTTCACGGGCTTCACCGACGAGCCCTCGTACGCGGACGCCAAGAAGGTCGCGGCGCCGCTGATCGAGACCATCGAGAAGGACACCGCTGAGGGCGGCGTGGACGAGCTCCACATCGTCTACACCGAGTTCGTCTCGATGATGACGCAGACGGCGGTCGACTCCAGGCTGCTTCCGCTGCGCCTCGAAGAGGTCGCGGCGGAGTCGACGACGAAGGACGAGATCCTTCCGCTGTTCGACTTCGAGCCGTCGGCGGAGGACGTCCTGGACGCCCTGCTGCCGCGCTACGTCGAGAGCCGCATCTACAACGCGCTGCTTCAGTCGGCCGCTTCCAAGCACGCCGCCACGCGGCGCGCGATGAAGTCGGCCACCGACAACGCGGGCGAGCTGATCAACACGCTCTCCCGTCTTGCCAACGCGGCCCGCCAGGCCGAAATCACCCAGGAAATCAGCGAGATCGTCGGTGGCTCCAGTGCCCTGGCCGACGCGAACGCGGGGAGTGACAACTAATGACCACCACTGTTGAGACCGCGACGGCCACGGGCCGCGTCGCCCGGGTCATCGGCCCGGTCGTCGACGTGGAGTTCCCCGTCGACGCGATGCCGGAGATCTACAACGCGCTGCACGTCGAGGTGGCCGACCCGGCCAAGGAGGGTGAGCTCAAGACGCTGACCCTCGAGGTCGCCCAGCACCTCGGTGACGGCCTGGTCCGCACCATCTCCATGCAGCCCACCGACGGCCTCGTCCGCCAGGCCCCGGTGACCGACACGGGTTCCGCCATCTCCGTCCCCGTCGGCGACTTCACCAAGGGCAAGGTGTTCAACACCCTCGGTGAGGTGCTGAACGTCGACGAGACCTACACCGGTGAGCGCTGGCCGATCCACCGCAAGGCTCCGAACTTCGACGAGCTCGAGTCGAAGACCGAGATGTTCGAGACCGGCGTCAAGGTCATCGACCTGCTGACCCCGTACGTCAAGGGCGGCAAGATCGGTCTGTTCGGCGGTGCCGGCGTCGGCAAGACGGTGCTCATCCAGGAGATGATCTACCGCGTCGCCAACAACCACGACGGTGTCTCCGTGTTCGCCGGTGTCGGCGAGCGCACCCGTGAGGGCAACGACCTCATCGACGAGATGAGCGAGTCCGGCGTCATCGACAAGACCGCGCTTGTCTTCGGTCAGATGGACGAGCCGCCGGGCACCCGTCTGCGCGTCGCGCTGGCCGGCCTGACCATGGCCGAGTACTTCCGTGACGTCCAGAAGCAGGACGTGCTGTTCTTCATCGACAACATCTTCCGCTTCACCCAGGCGGGTTCCGAGGTGTCGACCCTGCTCGGCCGCATGCCCTCCGCGGTGGGCTACCAGCCGAACCTGGCCGACGAGATGGGTCTCCTCCAGGAGCGCATCACCTCGACCCGCGGTCACTCGATCACCTCGATGCAGGCGATCTACGTCCCCGCGGACGACCTGACCGACCCGGCCCCGGCCACCACCTTCGCCCACCTCGACGCGACGACGGTGCTCTCCCGTCCGATCTCCGAGAAGGGCATCTACCCGGCCGTGGACCCGCTGGACTCGACGTCCCGCATCCTCGACCCGCGGTACATCGCGGCGGACCACTACCAGGCCGCGATGCGTGTGAAGAACATCCTGCAGAAGTACAAGGACCTGCAGGACATCATCGCGATCCTCGGTATCGACGAGCTGGGCGAAGAGGACAAGCTCGTCGTCCACCGTGCCCGTCGCGTGGAGCGCTTCCTGTCCCAGAACACCCACGTCGCCAAGCAGTTCACCGGCGTGGACGGTTCGGACGTGCCGCTGGACGAGTCGATCACCGCGTTCAACGCGATCTGCGACGGCGAGTACGACCACTTCCCGGAGCAGGCGTTCTTCATGTGCGGTGGTATCGAGGACCTGAAGAACAACGCCAAGGAGCTCGGCGTCTCCTGAGCCTCGTGCTCACCGTGAGCCCCCGGGCTCACACCGGAGGGGGCGGGCGCGTCCCGCCCCCTCCGTCACGCCCCTTAGACTTGTAACCAACACCCGGCTCTCCCGCCGGGTGGTGACCCGAGGAGCCACCTTGGCTGCTGAGCTGCACGTCGCGTTGGTCGCGGCCGACCGAGAGGTCTGGTCCGGCGAGGCCACCCTGGTCGTCGCGCGCACCACGTCCGGCGACATCGGCGTCATGCCCGGTCACCAGCCGCTGCTCGGTGTGCTGGAGTCGGGCCCGGTGACCATTCGTACGAGTGACGGTGGGACGGTCGTCGCCGCGGTGCACGGCGGTTTCATCTCGTTCGCGGACGACAAGCTGTCGCTGCTGGCCGAGATCGCCGAGCTGTCGGACGAGATCGACGTCCAGCGCGCGGAGCGGGAGCTCGAGCGCGCGAAGACGGAGGGCGACGCCCACGCCGAGCGTCGCGCGGACGTCCGACTGCGCGCGGCGGCGGGACGCTGATCCACAGCACTGTGCGATAGCGTCGTGCCATGACGTCACTCAGCCGCGGCTGGGACCGGAGCCATCCGGACCCGGCCGCGGCTGAGGCAGATCCGGGTGTTTTTTCCGTTCCGTTACCTAGGAGACGAGGAGGTCGGTGTCGATGGCCCTCGCTCTGACTGTGTGCGGAATTGTCGTCGCCCTGGTGGTGATCGGGCTCTTCGTCTTCGGCCTGCGCCGCCGGCTGATCCAGCGCTCGGGGGGCACCTTCGACTGTTCCCTGCGCTGGGACGCCCCCAAGGAGGGCGACACCACCGACGGCAAGGGCTGGGCCTACGGCGTGGCCCGCTACAACGGTGACCGGATCGAGTGGTACCGCGTCTTCTCGTACTCGCCCCGCCCGCGCCGCGTGCTCGAGCGCTCCGCGATCGAGGTGGCCGGCCGCCGGGTGCCGGACGGCGAGGAGGAGTTGGCGTTGCTCTCCGACGCCGTGGTCCTGGCCTGTCTGCACCGGGGCACACGGCTCGAACTGGCGATGAGCGAAGACGCGCTGACCGGATTCCTCGCGTGGCTTGAGGCAGCCCCGCCCGGTCAGCGAGTGAATGTGGCGTAGCCACATTCACTCGCTGGTTGGGGGTCCCCCCGGACTAAGTCTGGGGGAGCGTCAATGTTGCCTAGTGCTGTCGGTTACTTCAGGCCGCTGTCGATGGCGCTCACCAGTTCGCCGTTCGCGGTGTCGCCGCTGAACTCCCAGAAGAAGGCCCCGCCGAGCTTCTGCTGCTGGGCCCAGTCCATCTTGGACTTGACGGTGGCCGGGGTGTCGTAGGACCACCAGTTGGTGCCGCAGTGCGCGTAGGCGGTGCCGGCGACGGTGCCGGTGGCCGGGCAGCTGTTCTTGAGGACCTTGTAGTCCTCGATGCCCGCCTCGTACGTGCCGGTCGCCGGGCCGGTCGCGGTGCCGCCGGGGGCGGACTGGGTGACGCCGGTCCAGCCGCGGCCGTAGAAGCCGATGCCGAGCAGCAGCTTGTCGGAGGGCACGCCCGCCGCCTTGAACTCGGCGATCGCCTCGGCGGAGTTGAAGCCCTGCTGCGGGATGCCGTCGTACGAGGTCAGCGGCGAGTGCGGGGCGGTGGGACCGTTCTTCGCCCAGGCGCCGAAGAAGTCGTACGTCATCACGTTGTACCAGTCGATGTACTGCGCGGCGGTGCCGTAGTCGGCGGCCTCGATCTTGCCGCCGTCGGAGGCGTCGGCGGTGACGGCCGCGGTGACCAGGTCATTGCCGAACTCGGTGCGCATGGCCTTCATCATGGAGCTGAAGGCGTTCTTGCCGCTGGTGGTGTCACAGCTGAGACCACAGGCGTTCGGGTACTCCCAGTCCAGGTCGATGCCGTCGAAGACGTCGGCCCAGCGCGGGTCCTCGACCAGGTCGTGGCAGGACTTCGCGAACGCGGCCGGGTTCTTCACCGCGTCGGGGAAGCCGCCGGACCAGGTCCAGCCGCCGAAGGACCAGATGACCTTGATGTTCGGGTACTTGGCCTTCAGCTTGCGCAGCTGGTTGAAGTTGCCGCGCAGCGGCTGGTCCCAGGTGTCGGCGACGCCGTCGACGGACTGGTCGGCGGTGTAGGCCTTGTCGTAGTCGGCGTAGGCGTCGCCGATGGTGCACTTGCCGCCCTGGACGTTGCCGAAGGCGTAGTTGATGTGCGTGATCTTCTCGGCGGAGCCGGAGGTGACCAGGTTCTTCACGTGGTAGTTGCGCCCGTAGACGCCCCACTCGGTGAAGTAGCCGAGCTTGACCGCGTCGCCGCCGCCCGGGTTGCCGTCGTCGCCGCCGGTGGTGCGGACCTTGACCGCGCCGCTGGCCGGGCCGGTCTGGTCGGCGGTGTCGCGGGCCTGGACCGTGTACGAGTAGTCGGTGCCCTTGGTCAGGCCGGTGTTGGTGTAGGTGGTGCCGGTGACGGTGGCGACCTTCGCGCCGTCACGCAGGACGTCGTAGTTCTTGATGCCCTTGTCGTCGGTCGCCGCCGACCAGGAGAGCTTCACCGAGGTGTCGGTGATGTTCGAGGCGGTGGGCGTGCCGGGCGCGGAGGGGGCCGCGTCACCGGGGACCGAGGTGCCGTCGCAGCTGCCGCCGTTGAGCTTGCAGTTGGACGGGGAGCCGGGGCCGCTGCCGTTGAAGCCGAAGGAGACCGAGGCGCCGGGGGCGAGCGTCCCGTTCCAGCCGACGTTCTTGGCGGTCCAGTGGTCCGCGGAGTTGGTGACCGTGGCGTCCCAGGCGGAGGTGACCTTGGTGCCGGAGGGGAAGTCCCACTCGACGGTCCAGGAGTTGATGGTGGTGGTGCCGGTGTTCTTCACCGTCCAGTTGCCGCCGAAGCCCGTGCCCCAGTCCGAGGTCTTGGCGAAGGTGGCCGTCGCGCTGGTGGCCGCCTGGGCCGGGCTCGCGAGGCCGACCAGACCGGCCAGCGGGAGCGACAGGGTCGCGAGAAGTGCCGCGGCTCTGTGTCTGAAGCGCATGGTGCGCCTCCTTATGTGGGGTTGTCGGCGCGGGCCGACTGAGCCGGCGGCCCGCAGTGCGGCGAGAATAGAAAGGTCTGGACCTTAGGTCAATAGGTCTGGACCAGTGCCCACGGCCAGTGATTGAGGGAGGTACTAGATCCCCAACTCCTGCGCCAGCACCGCCGCTTGCACCCGACTGCGCAACCCGAGCTTCCCCAGCAGTCGGCTGACGTGCGTCTTCACCGTGGCCTCCGCCATGTCCAGCCGCTCGGCGACCGCGGCGTTGGACAGTCCCTCGCCGAGACAGGACAGGACCTCGCGCTCACGCCGGGTCAGGTCCCGCAGCACCGCCGGATCGGCGGCCGGCTCCCGCACCGGCTTCGCCGCGAACTCGGCGATCAGCCGCCGGGTGACCGCCGGGGCGACGATGCCCTCGCCGCCCGCCACCGTGCGCACGGCCGTCAGCAGGTCCCTGGCGTCGGTGTTCTTCAGCAGGAAGCCGGCGGCGCCCGCCCGCAGCGCCCCGAAGACGTACTCGTCCAGGTCGAAAGTGGTCAGCACCAGCACGTCGGCGAGGCCCTCCCCGACCACCAGCCGGGTCGCCGACACACCGTCGAGGCGGGGCATCTGAACGTCCATCAGCACCAGGTCCGGCCGCAGCTCGCGGGCCAGTGCCACCGCCTGCTCGCCGTCCGCTGCCTCCCCGACCACCTCGATGTCCGGCGCGCTGCCCAGGATCAGCACCAGCCCCGCGCGGACGGCGGACTGGTCCTCGGCGACGAGGACGCGGATCATGCGAGGTCTCCTTCGGTCAGGGGCAGGGTGGCGCGTACGGCCCAGATCTTGCCGCCCGCCGAGTCGGGGTCCGAGTCCGTGTCCGTCACCGCTCCGGCCTCGAACGTGCCGTGCAGCAGCGCGGCCCGCTCCCGCATGCCGACCAGACCGGCGCCGGAACCGGGGGCACGGGGGGTGTCCCGGTCGCCGTAGGGGCTGGTCACCCGGACCCGCAGGGCGTTGTCGTCATCGCGGGCGAGCAGGACCCGGACCGGTCCCTTCGAGGCGTGCTTGAGCGCGTTGGTGAGCGACTCCTGCACGATCCGGTACGCGGCCAGCTCGACCGGCGCGGGCAGGTTCTCGCCGGGCGCCGCGTCCAGCGTGACGTCGAGTCCGTTGGCGCGGGCGCCCTCGACCAGCGCGCCGAGCCCGTCGAGGGTGGGGGCGGCGGCGGGCTCGGTGTCGCCGCCCTCGTCCCGCAGGATGCCGATGAGGCGTCGCATTTCGGCCAGTCCCGCCACGCTGTTCTCGCGGATCACGCCGAGCGCCTGCCGGGTGGTCGCCGCGTCGTCCAGGGAGAGCGCGGCGGTGGAGTGGATGGCGATCGCGGAGAGGTGGTTGGCGACCATGTCGTGCAGCTCGCGGGCCATCCGGGAGCGTTCCGCCGTCACCGCCTGGGCCCGGTCCATCTCGGCCAGCAGCGCGGTCTGTTCGGCCCGCAGCAGGGCGGCGTCGGCGGCCTCGCGGTGGTTGCGCACGATCAGACCGGTGGAGGCGGGCGCGAAGGACACCACCCCCACGGCGACGCCGATCAGCAGCGCCTCGGGCACCCGCAGCACCGCGTACGGCACCACCGTCCCGGCCACCGTGAGCAGCCCGGTGATCCACGGGATGCGGCGGGCCGAAGAGGGCGGGCCGTACAGGACGGCGGCGTACATCAGGTCGGTGTACATGAGCAGCGTGACGAGATTGCCCTGCGTGAGCGTGTCCGCGACGATCGCGGCGGTGCCGATCAGCAGGCCGGTGCGCGGAGCCTTCCGGCGCAGCAGCTCACAGCCCGCCATGACGACCAGCGGGGCCAGCAGCGGCCAGCGGCCGTCGAACAGCACGGCAGGCTCGTCGGCGGGCCGCATCCCCAGCCCGATGGCCCACAGCAGCAGCCCGCCGAGCAGTCCGCCCACGGCGACGTAGACGTCGAAGCGGTGCGGACGGGGGAGTCGTACGGCCATGCCACCATCCAACACGGCCCTCGCCCCGCCCGCCTGATCCCGGGGAAGGGTCCCGCACTGCATCTTTCGATGTACCGGAGGTTCGTCACCGGTGACGACGAAGGCGGCTCATTGCGACGGGAGCCTGGAAGGGTGAGGGAAGGGAGTACGTCGTGGTCGTCACGTTGATCATCGCCTGTGAGATCGCCTTCTGGGTGCTGCTGGCGCTCGGGCTGGGCGCCCGCTACCTGCTGAAGTGGCGGCGCACCAGTGTGTTCCTGCTGCTGTGCGAGCCCGTGCTCGAACTGGTGCTGTTCGCCGTGACGGCGTGGGACCTGAAGAACGGGGCCGAGCCGAGCTGGGAGCACGGGGTGGCCGCGCTGTACATCGGCTACACGGTCGGATACGGCCACTACACGATCCGCTGGCTCGACGGCCACGCCGCCCACCGCCTGGGCGGGGGCCCGCCACCGCCGAAGCCGCCGCGCCACGGGCTGCCCCGGGCCGCCCACGAGGGCCGGATGTGGCTGCGGACCGTGGTGGCCGCCGCCGTGGCGTGGGCGCTGCTCCTTGCGGCGACCTGGTACGTCGGTGACGGGGGCGACAACTCGTCCCTGGAGGCCTGCCAGGGGGTGGTGCTGAAGGCCGTCGCCATCCACGGCCTGATCGCCCTCACGTACCTGGTCTGGCCGAAAAAGGCCCCCGCGGGTACGGCCGCCTCCGCTGGTACGGCCGAGCGGCAGGAGCCCTCCGAGACCACCCGGGCGAGGTCCTAGCGCTCCCCGCCCGGTACCCACAGCACGTCGCCGACCTCCTTGTTGGCGACGCGGGCCAGGATGAAGAGCAGGTCGGAGAGCCGGTTCAGGTAGGTCGCGGTGAGCGGGTTCATCGTCTCGCCGTGGGCCTCCAGCGCCGCCCACGTCGAGCGCTCGGCCCGGCGGACCACCGTGCACGCCTGGTGCAGCAGGGCGGCGCCGGGGGTGCCGCCGGGGAGGATGAAGGAGCGGAGCTTCTCCACCTCGGCCAGGTGGCGGTCGCAGTCCGCCTCCAGCTTGTCGACGTAGAAGTGCTCGACCCGCAGCGGCGGGTACTCCGGGTTCTCCACCACCGGCGTGGAGAGGTCCGCGCCCACGTCGAACAGGTCGTTCTGGACGCGGACGAGGACCTTGACGACCTCCTCGCGCAGGCCGCCCAGTGCGATCGCCGTGCCGATCACCGCGTTCGCCTCGTTGGCGTCGGCGTACGCCGAGATCCTGAGGTCGGTCTTGGGGACCCGGCTCATGTCACCGAGGGCGGTGGTGCCCTGGTCGCCGGTCCGGGTGTAGATGCGCGTCAGGTTGACCATGAGGTCAGCGTAGTTACGCCCCGGCCGTACGGAAGACACGTGTGCCGACCGTCACGGCCAGCGCGGTGAGGGCGACGGCGGCCAGGACGCCGTACAGCATGTGCGCCGTCGCGTACGAGCCGACGTACGCGTCCCGCACCGCGTCCACCAGATAGCGGAACGGCATCAGGTGCGACAGCACGTCCAGCCACGCCGGGCCCAGGGTCATCGGGAGCATCAGGCCGGACAGCAGCATCGACGGCATCGTCAGCGCGTTGATCGTGGGCCCGAACTCCTGCGGCGTACGGACCTTCATCGCCAGCGCGTACGACAGCGAGGCCAGCGAGACCGTGAGCAGGGCGACGAACGCGAAGCCGATCAGCACGCCGGGCAGTGGTGCGCGCAGGCCCATCACCACGGCCGCCAGCACCAGCAGCACCGCCTGGAAGGCGAAGACGGTGGCGTCCCGCAGCACCCGGCCCAGCAGCAGCGCCAGCCGGCTGACCGGCGTGACCCGCATCCGCTCGACCACCCCCTGGCTGTTCTCGATGATGATGGAGAATCCCGCGAAGGAGGCGCCGAACAGGCCGAGTTGCAGCAGCAGTCCGGGCACGAGCACCTGCCAGGAGCTGCCCTGCCCGCCGAGCGGCAGCTCGGTCAGCAGCGGGCCGAAGAACAGCAGGTACAGCAGCGGCATCAGCACGCCGAACAGCAGCGCGAAGCGGGAGCGCAGGGACTGGCGCAGATAGCGGCCGTAGATGAGCGCGGTGTCGTGGAGCAGCATCGGGTCGGATCCTCGGTCTTCGGGTCTTCGGGTCTTCGGGTCTTCGGGTCTTCGGGTCTAAGGGGGCTTGGGGGCTTGGGGTCTGTCAGGGCGCTATACGGCGACGGGGGCGGCGTCGGCCGGCGCGGCGCTGCGGCCCGTGATGGCGAGGAAGGTGTCCTGGAGCGGGGCGTCGAGCGAGCCGCCGTACTCGAGCTTCAGCGCGGCCGGGGTGCCCTCGGCGACCACCACACCGCCGTCCACGACGATCAGGCGGTCGGAGAGGGCGTCGGCCTCGTCGAGGTAGTGGGTGGTGAGGAAGACCGTCGTGCCGTGCACGTCGCGCAGCCGGCGGACCAGGTCCCACAGGTCGGCGCGGCTGCCCGGGTCGAGGCCGGTCGTCGGCTCGTCCAGGAAGAGCACCTTCGGGCGGTGCGTGAGGGCCATCGCGATGTCCAGCCGCCGCCGCTGACCGCCCGAGAGCGCGCCGCACCTGCGGTCCAGCAGCTCGGTCAGGTCCAGGTCGCGGGCCAGCTCCCCGGCGCGCTCGACGGCCCGCGCCCGGGGGAGCCGGTACAGGCGGCCCTGGGTGACCAGCTCCTCCCGCACGGTGATCTGCGTGTCCACCCCGCCCGACTGCGCCACGTACCCGCAGGCCCGGCGCACCCCGGCCGGGTCGGACACCAGGTCGTGACCGGCGACGGTGGCCGCGCCGCCGGTGGGGGCGAGCAGCGTCGTGAGCATCCGCAGGGTGGTGGTCTTGCCGGCGCCGTTGGGACCCAGGAAGCCGAGGATCTCGCCCTCGCGGACGGTCAGGTCGATGCCCCGCACCGCCTCGACCGGGCCGCGCTTGGTCGCGAAGGTCCGGGCCAGTCCCGCCGTACTGATGATTGCCATGCGTTCCAGAAAAACAGAGTGACTTGAATTTTGCAACGTCCCCAAGTTTTCATCGGCACCAGGGAAGCTTAGGATGACGGCATGGCCGAGGGACTCAGGGAACGGAAGAAGCGGCAGACCCGGCAGTACATCTCGGATGTCGCCACGGGGCTGTTCCTGGAGCGCGGTTTCGAGGCGGTGACGGTCGCCGAGGTCGCCCAGGCCGCGGACGTCTCCGTCAACACCGTCTACAACTACTTCCCGGCCAAGGAGGACCTCTTCCTCGACCGCTCCAAGGGTGTGATCGACCGGCTCTCCCGCTGGGTGCGGGGGCGGCCCGACGGTGAGTCCGCCGCGGGCGCCGTCCTGCGGGAGCTGCGCGACGAGGTCGAGTCGGTGTCCCCGCGCGTCGGCCTGATGGACGGATACGCCCGGTTCATGAAGGTCGTGCACGAGTCGCCCGCCCTGCGGTCCAGGATGTGGGCCATCGGCCAGGAGGTCCTCGTCAACCTGGAGGTGACCCTCAGGGACGAGACCGGCGCGTCGGCCGACGATCCGGTGCCCGCCCTGATGGCCGGTCAGATCAACTGGCTGCACGGCACCGTGATGATGACCATCGGGCAGCGCATGGTCGCCGGTGGCAGGCCCGCCGAGGTCTCCCGCGACACGCTCCTGCTGCTGGACGAGATGGAGGAGCTGTTGAGCGAGAAGGTGCTCAACTACGCCGTACGAGGCGCGCAGTGACACCCGAATGGCAGCCCGCGGTGTGATGTCCGTCATGTGAGACGTGACGCGCGTTACTAACCGGTCACACAGCCCCTCACTCCCGCTAATCTCCGGCCGAGAGGACAGGGTCGTCGGACAGGCCCTCAAGGACAGCCTGTATCAGGGGAGTCGCACAGTGGCACGCAAGCTCGCCGTCATCGGAGCCGGTCTCATGGGATCCGGCATCGCCCAGGTCTCCGCACAGGCGGGCTGGGACGTCGTCCTGCGGGACGTCACCGACGAGGCGCTGCGGCGCGGGACCGACGGCATCAGGGCCTCCTACGACAAGTTCGTCGCCAAGGGGAAGCTCGCCGCCGACGACGCCGAGGCCGCCCTCGCGCGCATCACCGCGACCACCGACCTGGACGCGGCCGCCGACGCGGACGTCGTCGTCGAGGCCGTCTTCGAGAAGCTCGAGGTCAAGCACGAGATCTTCCGCGCGCTCGACAAGCTGGTGAAGGACGGGGCGATCCTCGCGTCCAACACCTCCGCCATCCCGATCACCAAGATCGCGGCCGTGACGGAGCGCCCCGAGCGGGTCGTCGGCACCCACTTCTTCTCGCCGGTCCCCATGATGCAGCTGTGCGAGCTGGTGCGCGGCTACAAGACCAGCGACGAAACGCTCGCCACCGCCCGGGAGTTCGCCGAGTCCACCGGCAAGACCTGCATCGTCGTCAACCGCGACGTCGCCGGTTTCGTGACCACCCGTCTCATCTCCGCCCTCGTCGTCGAGGCCGCGAAGCTGTACGAGTCGGGCGTCGCCACCGCCGAGGACATCGACCTCGCCTGCAAGCTGGGCTTCGGCCACGCCATGGGACCGCTGGCCACCGCCGACCTGACGGGCGTCGACATCCTGCTGCACGCCACGGGCAACATCTACACCGAGTCCCAGGACGAGAAGTTCGCCCCGCCGGAGCTGATGCGCCGGATGGTGGACGCCGGTGACATCGGCCGCAAGAGCGGGCAGGGCTTCTACAAGCACTGAGGTCACATCAGCCCCGGAAAACGTCACACGCCGGGGTGAATTCGGTATCGGTTCGCTTACAGGCGGCAACCTCCGGTCGTTTCGGCCAGTCAGAGGGTGCAACACCTGATATCGCCGAGAGACCACAACGCAGCGAACGCAACGGACGACGAAGAAGAAGACGCACGCCGGGGAGCGCATATGCACATCAGGGGCGACCACGTCGAGCTGGTCGTCGGGGGCCGCCTCGACGTCCGCAGCGCGGCGGACGCCCGTACGGTCCTGCACTCGGCCGTCGACGACGGAGTCGGCGACCTGGTGCTCGACCTGTCAGAGCTGGACTCCTGGGACGCCACCGGACTCGGTGTGATCATGGGAGCCCACCGGAGGGCGGGCCGCTGCGGCCGGCGACTGGTGCTGCGCGGCGTGCCACCGCAGATGCAGCGCCTGCTGGTGGCCACCCGGCTGCACCGGATCCTGGCCATCGAGGGCGGCATCGGCGTGGAGACCCTGCCCAGGGTGTGACGCCCCGGGCCGCCGTGCCCGGGCGGGCCGGGGAGACCCGGACGGTGCTCGGCGAACCGTCCGACAATCACCCGACACACGCAATCCTCACGAGACCGTGACGTCTCGGACGGGTCGGCACCCCGGACTGTCGGACATACTGAGCGAAGGTTTAGGGTCTGGCTGCCCGCCCACTTGCAACCCACCGGCGGGCCCGGACCAGAAGCGACAGCGCGGTGTGCGGCAAGGCCGGGAGGGTGGTCCCGACCGGGGCCCTGCACACGACGCTTTTGGGGGGCTTGAACCTATGGACCCGAACAACCGGGGACCTGAGGAGTACGGCCAAGACGGCGACCACCAGGCGCCGCGCCCGCGCCCTCCCAGGGACCCCCTCACATCCGACTTCGGACAGCACGCGCCGGCGCTCGCCCGCACGGTGCAACTGGTGTCCGGCGACTTCCTGCTCACCGTCAACCCCGTCGACGGCAGCGAGATCGAGGTCTGCCCGCCCGCGGAGCGGCCCGCCCGGCCCGAGAAGCTCACCGCGGCCGAACGCGCCGACGCGGAGCGCGCCGCGAAGCCGCCCGTCCCACCGGGACCGGTCCGCACGATCCTGGGCCTGCTGGCCCGCGAGGACGAACGCGAACGCCTGGTGCGTCTGCTCGCCCGCGGCCGTTCCGTCCGGCTCACCGGCCCCGCCGGCTCCGGCCGCACCAGCCTCCTCGACGTCGTGGCCGAGGACTGCGCGGGCCTCGCGCCCGACGGCGTCATCCGGCTCAGCGGCTTCCACCGCACCGCCGACGACCTGCTCCACGACCTCTTCTACGCCGTGCACCGCGCGCCCCTGCACCGCCCGGACCGGGACGAACTCCTCGGCCGGCTCCGGGAGGTCGGCGCGGTCGTCGTCCTGGACGACGTCGAGTTCGGCGGCACCGCCCTCGACGAACTCCTCGACGCCACCCCCGAGTGCGCCTTCCTCGTCGGCGCCACCCCGGACGTGCCCGCCCCCTCCGCCGACTCGGCCGTCGAGGAGGTCTTCCTCACCGGCCTGGACCGCTCCGACGGCGTGGAGCTGCTGGAGCGCGCCGCCGGCCGCACCCTGACCGAGGAAGAGGCCAACTGGGCCGGCGACCTCTGGTTCGAGTCCGAGGGCCTGCCCCTGCGCTTCGTCCAGGCCGGTGCCCTGCTGCGCCGGCGGGACCGGGAGCGGGCCGGCGCCGACGCCGTCGACGAGTTCGGTGTCTTCGCCGACGCCCGACCGGCCGACGACACGCCCTACGACGCCACCGAGGCCGACGAGGTACCCCTGCCGTCCCTCGGCGAGGCCGCCGCGCCCGCGCCGCTGCTCGCCTCCCGGCTGAGCGCCTCCGCCCGGGCCACCCTGGAGTTCGCCGTCGCGCTCGGCGGCGAGGTGCCGCACCAGGCGCATCTGCCCGCCCTGGTCGGCGACACCCACGCGGACGCCGCCCTCGGCGAGCTGACCGACTGCGGACTGGTCTCCCCGGTCGGCTCCCGCTACCGGCTGGCCGCCGGGGTCCTCACCCAGCTGGAGAGCGCCGGATACGCCGACGGCGTACGGGAGCGGGCGTCCGCCGCCGCCCAGCACTACTCCTGGTGGGCCGGGCACCCCTCGGTCACCCCGGAGCGGGTCTGCGCCGAGGCCGACGCCGTACTGGCCGCCCTCGCCGTGCTGGTGCCGGCGACGACCCCGACCGCCGAGGACGAGGGGAGCCCGGCCGTCCAGCTGGCCCGCACCGCGGCGCCCGCCTTCGCCGCCGGACTGCACTGGAGCGCCTGGGAACGGGCGCTGCGCTCGGGCACCGAGGCCTCCCGGCTCGCCGGGGACGTCGCCGAACAGGCCTACTTCCACCACGAACTCGGCGTCCTCGCGCTGTGCGAGGACCAGCTGGACCGGGCCCGCGCCGAGCTGGAGGCCTCCATCGGGCTGCGCGGCGCGCTCTCCGACAAGCGCGGCGCCGTGGCCGGCCGCCGTGCCCTCGCGCTGGTCGCCGACCGGACCGGGGACACGCCCGGCCTGGGCAGCGGCGCGGGCGCCTTCGGTGCCGCGGGGGCCGCGGGGGCCGCTGCCGGGCTCGGCGTCGTCGGCCTCGGACCGACCGCGGGGGAGGAGGTGCCCGACGCCCGCAACGAGGAGTCGCTGTCGCCGTCCGCGGGTGTTCCCGCGCCCTTCCCGCCGCTCCAGCCGCCTCCCCAGTCCCCGACCCTCGTCACCCGCCGCGAGCCCTCCGAGGAGCCGTCCCGCACGGTTGGCGGCGGCATCAAGGGCTTCGCGCGGCGCAACCTGGTGGCCGCCGGAGCGGGCGCGCTGCTCGTCGCCGTGCTCGGCACGGTGGTGACCCTCGGCGCCACCTCCGAGAGCGACGCAGGCGACCCCTCCAACGAGGTCGGCGTCAACCCGTCGGCCAGCCAGGGCATCGACGACGGCGACCTCGGCGCGGACCGGCCCTCCGACGACGGCCAGGGCCAGGGCGCGACCGGCAGCCCGACCGACACCGGCACGCCCAGCACCTCGGACGCCCCGACGCCCACGGAATCAGGGCAGCCTTCGGACGGTCCGAGCAGTACGGGCAGCACCGACCCCGGTGACGACGAGAGCCCGGACGACCCCGGCTCACCGGACGAGCCGAGCAAGTCGCCGAGTTCGCCGACGACGAAGCCGACGTCGCCGGACCCGACGGAGAGTGAACCGGACGACCCGTCCACCCCGCCGACCGAGTCGCCCGACCCCTCTCCGACCGAGACGGAGACGGACCCGCCGTCCACCACTCCGTCCACGTCCGACACCGCCAGCGGGCCCAACACGCCCACGGCCACCGCCGACTCCCCGGCGGACACCCCGACCGCCGCGCAGAGCAGCACGGCGACCGGCGGCCCGGACCCGGCGGGGGATCAGATCATCTGAGGCCCCGCTACGGGGAACAGCACAGGAGGGCCGGGTCCGCGCGTCGGACCCGGCCCTCCCGTACGTCGTACGCGACGTCCGCTCAGAACAGCCGCAGCTTGTCGTCCTCGATGCCCCGCATGGCGTTGTAGTCCAGCACCTGGCAGCCGATGCCGCGGTCCGTGGCGAGCACACGGGCCTGCGGCTTGATCTCCTGGGCGGCGAAGACGCCGCGCACCGGGGCGAGATGGGGATCGCGGTTCAACAGCTCGAGGTAGCGCGTGAGTTGCTCCACGCCGTCGATCTCGCCGCGCCGCTTGATCTCGACCGCGACGGTCCCGCCCTGGGCGTCCCGGCACAGGATGTCGACGGGGCCGATGGCGGTCATGTACTCGCGGCGGATGAGGGTGTAGCCCTCGCCCAGCGTCTCGATGCGGTCGGCGAGCAGTTCCTGGAGGTGTGCTTCCACGCCGTCCTTGATCAGGCCGGGATCGACGCCCAGTTCGTGCGAGGAGTCGTGGAGGATCTCCTCCATCGTGATGATGAGCTTCTCGCCCGCCTTGTTGACGACGGTCCAGACGCCCTCCTCCTCGCCCGTGCCCTCCTTCAGCGTGCAGGGCGGCGACATCCAGTTGAGGGGCTTGTAGGCCCGGTCGTCGGCGTGGATCGAGACGCTGCCGTCCGCCTTGACCAGGATCAGCCGGGGTGCCGAGGGGAGATGGGCGGTGAGCCGCCCGGCGTAGTCGACGGAGCAGCGGGCAATGACGAGACGCATGGTCGGCAACGCTACTCGACGTGCCCGGCCCGGCGCGATTCGCCGGTACCCGAGCAACCCCGCACGCTGTCCCACTTCTCCCATTGGCCCCGTCTTGCGCACTGGCCGATTGTGGGCCTACCGGATGGTGTCCATCTGGGCATTCTCCTGGTGCGGTCACGATCGGTTGCTTACGGTATTGAACGGGAGGTCGCGAACTGTGTACGCAGCGTGTTCGACATCGCGCACTCCCTTAACTGTCCGGCAACCCCTGCTGGTCGGGGGTGCGAGAGGAGAACCCATGTCGCTCGACGTCTCACCGGCCCTACTCGAACAGGCCGAGCGAGGCGAGGTCGACGAAGCAGCCTTCGTCGACTGCGTCCGGACTTCCCTGCCCTACGCATGGGAGATGGTCAGCTCCCTGGTGGCACAGCTGAAGGTCGACGGCGGAGTGTTCGCCGACAACCAGACGCCCCCGCCGGACGAGCAGGCGCGCGGTCAGCTGCTGCGTGCGCTCGCGAGTGACGCCATACGCGGTGCACTGCAGCGGCACTTCGGGGTGCGGCTGGCCTTCCAGAACTGCCACCGGGTGGCGGTGTTCCCGTTGGACTCCTCTGTCGACGAGACGCTGACCCGATTCACCTCGGTGCGCAGCCAGGTGCTGAACCAGTCGCCCGAGTTCCGCGACTGCTGACGCCACGGTGTTCGCTTGCCGCTCCGTACGCGGGAGGTGCGGTTTCGTACCGGAGCGGCAAGCTCCCCGTCCCCGGCCCGCTCAGCGGAGCTGGGGGAGCACCTCGGCCCCGAGCCGCCGTACGTTCTCCTCGGTCGCCGCGAGGTCTCCGGACCCCTCGACGAGCAGGGCGAAGCGGGTGATGCCGGTCCGTTCGCCGGTCGCCGCGAGCCGGTCCGCGCACAGCCGGGGCGTGCCCACCGGGTGCAGCCCGCAGAGCAGTTCGGTGTACGCGTACGGGTCGCGCATCTGCCGGGCCCGGCCGTCCACCGTGACATGGGCGCCAAGGCCCTGCCGCAGCCAGCCCGGCATCGACTTGAGCAGGGTCTCCGCCGCGTCCGTGCGCCGGTCCGCGATCTGGCAGACGCCGGCCGAGACATGGGCCGCGCCGTGAATCTGATGCGCCGGCCGTCCGGCGGCGCGGGCGTGGCGCCGCCACAGGGCGACCATCTCCGCCTTCTCCTCGTCGCCGACGTGCATTCCGAGCAGCATCGGCAGTCCCCGCTCGGCTGCCATGCGCACGCTCGACGGGGACGTGCAGGCGACGACGACCTCCGGGCCCGGCTCCTCCGAGAGGGACTCCGAGGGACGCGGGACCACGGGCACCTCGCGGAACCGGAAGCGTTCCCCCGAGGCCCCGACGGACGGTTCGCGCAGCCAGCGCACCAGCAGATCGAGTGACTCCGGAAACCCCTTCTCGTACGCCTCCAGGCCCGCGCCGAACACCTCCAGGTCGACCCACGGGCCGCCCCGGCCCACGCCCAGCGAGAACCGGCCGCCGCTCGTGACGTGCAGCAGCGCGGCCTGCTCGCCGAGTGCCACGGGGTGGACGGTGGGCAGCACGCTGACCGCGGTGCCGACCCGGATGCGCCGGGTGCGGCCCAGCAGCAGCGCGGCCAGCGTCACGGCCGACGGACACGTGCCGTACGGCACGAAGTGGTGTTCGGCCAGCCAGACCGCGTCGAGCCCGGCCTCCTCGGCGACCTCGGCCGAGCGGACCGCGCGGTGCAGCGCCTCCCCCTGGCCCTGGCCCGGGAACTGGGCGCCCAACACGAAACTTCCAACGCGCATTGCTCTTTCCTGCTTCCTCGGCCCCGACACGGAGCTCCCCCACAGGGCATAACCGGCCGACACGTGCCGAGGACACGGCCGGGCAAAGGGATTTGCGGATTGTCTGCAGAATCGGCCGTTGTGGGCGGGCCCGAGGGCCCCGACGACTACCCCGCGCGGAGACGCTCGCGGTGTTCGGTGGCGTACGCGTACCCGTGTCCGTGCCGCGTAGGCTGGATGCCGCCCTGCTTCCCGTATAGCTCCGTGAGGTGTCCTGTGTCCCCGCGTCGCAACCGACCCAAGGAAGCCGGTTCGCCCGGCCGGAGCGCCGATGACGACGGCTCCGGCCGCTACGGTGGCTGGCAGTCCTCGGAGAGCTGGCGGGGCGAGGAGTGGAGCGTACGGCACGTGGCCGGCGCGAGCGCGCAGGGCAAGTCGTACCGCTGCCCCGGGTGCGACCAGCTCATTCCGGACGGCGTCCCGCACGTGGTGGCCTGGCCGGCGCACTCGGGCGTCGACGACCGCCGGCACTGGCACAAGTCCTGCTGGAACGCGAAGGACCGCCGCACCACGCGGGTGCAGCGGTCCCGTAACGCGCCGAAGTTCTGAGGCCGTCCAGCCGTCCAGCCGTCTACACGTCCCGCTTCTCCAGCAGGGCGAAGGCGGCGGCGAACGCGGCCGCCGTCACGCCGAGCGCGATCCACAGCGGGTCCCAGCCCGAGGGCCCGGACTCGGAGAGCGAGTTGGCGTAGAAGATGCTCATCTGGTTCGGGATCGAGTACTCGAACAGGGCCTGCTGCACGTCCGCCAGCGACTCCGAGAACATGAACAGCGCGATCACCAGCGGAGCGAGCAGGACGCCGATCATGATGGTGATGGCGCCCGCCGAGTGCCGGATGATCGAGCCCATGGCCAGCGAGAGCAGCCCGAGCAGCGCGATGTAGAGCGAGACGCCGACGGTGCCCTTCAGCCACTCCGCGCCGGTCGGGTTCGCGGCGCCGTTGCCCTCCAGCATGGCCACGTGGGCCAGCCCGACCAGGGTCGCGGCCACCAGGGTCACCACGAAGGCCACCAGGAAGAACACGATGCCCTTCGCCGCGAGCACCCGGCCGCGGCTGGGGCAGGCGGTCATCGTCGTACGGATCATGCCCGTGCCGTACTCCGACGCGGTGGTCAGCACGCCGAGCGTGATCACGCACATGCTGCCGAGCAGCAGCCCGAAGAAGCCGAGGCTCAGCGCGCTCTCGCCGGCCAGGTCGGAGGACGAGTTCGCCACGATCACGCCGGTGAGCAGTCCGATACCGACGACCAGCAGGACGAACACGCCCAGCGTCCAGATCGTCGAGCGCACCGACTTGATCTTCGTCCACTCGGAGGCGATCGCGTGCACGATGCTCGTGCGCACCACCGGGATCGGCGAGGTGTAGCCGGGGTACGGCGAACCCGGCGCCGCCTGCCAGTCGGGTGCGGCCTGCTGCGTCGGGGGCTGGGGCGTGCTCATCGGGCGTCCTCGGGCTTGGTCGGGTCGGTGACGGGCGCGGAGGCGGGAGCGGGGGCCGTGGCGGGCGGCAGAGGGGCCTGCGGCTGCGCCGCGTACGGGTTGGCGGGCTGGGCGCCCGGCACCGCGCCGGGCGCCGCCGGGGCGCCGTACGGGCCTGCGGGGGCCTGGCCCGGCGCGCCCTGCGGCGCGGCGAAGGGCTGGCCGCTCTGCTGGGGCGGCGGCGGGGCGTACCAGCCGGGCTGGCCCTGTCCGGGCACCGGCATGGGCGGCTGCGCGCCGGGCGGCAGCGGCTGCTGGAGCCCGGCCTTCTGGTCGTCGGTCGAGCGGTAGTCCACCGCGCCCTGCGTCATCCGCATGTACGCCTCCTCCAGCGAGGCCTGGTGCGGCGACAGCTCCCACAGCCGTACGTCGCTCTCGTGCGCGATGTCGCTGATCCGGGGGAGCACGAGACCGGTCACGCGCAGCGCGCCGTCCTGCTCGGGCAGCACGTGCCCGCCCGCCTCGGTCAGCGCCGAGGTCAGCTTCTCGCGCAGGTGCGGCTCCGTGTCCGGCGTCCGCACCCGTGCGAAGTCGGCGGAGTTCGCCGAGATGAAGTCCGTCACGCTCATGTCGGCCATGAGCTGGCCGCGCCCGATGACGATCAGGTGGTCGGCGGTCAGCGCCATCTCGCTCATCAGGTGCGAGGAGACGAAGACCGTACGGCCCTCCGCCGCGAGCGCCTTCATCAGGTTGCGCACCCAGTGGATGCCCTCGGGGTCGAGGCCGTTGACCGGCTCGTCGAAGAGCAGCACCTGGGGGTCGCCGAGCAGCGCCGCGGCGATGCCGAGCCGCTGGCCCATGCCGAGGGAGAAGCCCTTGGAACGCCGCCTGGCCACGTCCTGGAGACCCACCACGCCGAGCACCTCGTCCACCCGCCGGGCCGGGATGCCCGACAGCTGGGCCAGGCTCAGCAGGTGGTTGCGGGCGGCCCGGCCGCCGTGCACGGCCTTGGCGTCCAGCAGCGCCCCGACCTGACGGGGGGCGTTCGGCAGCCTGCGGTACGGGTGGCCGCCGATCGTCACGTACCCCGCGCTGGGGTTGTCCAGGCCGAGGATCATCCGCATCGTCGTCGACTTGCCCGAGCCGTTGGGCCCCAGGAAGCCGGTGACGGCACCGGGCCGCACCTGGAAGGACAGGTTGTACACAGCGGTCTTGTCGCCGTAGCGCTTGGTCAGGCCGACAGCCTCGATCATGCTCCGCACCCATCGAAAGGTTCAGGACAGCAGGGCACACGCCCCCGTAAGGGTTAGGAGGATATCCACGCTCTGACGGTTCCGTTCAAGCCCGGGCAAAATCCGGCGCCGTCCGAGCCCGTTCCGGGCGTCCCGTCCAGGCCCCCCGCTAGGCGTCCCGCCGCTTCAGCACCACGTACCCGCCGACGAGTGCCGCGATCACCCACACCGCCATGATCCCGAGGCCGCCCCACGGTCCGTACGGGACGTCGTCGTCGATCGGTGTGACCACCTGCATGATCTTGCTGCCGGCCTGGTCGGGCAGGAACCGGCCGACCTTCTCCGTCGCCGGGACGTTGCCCAGGATGTTGGAGATCAGGAAGAAGAACGGCATCAGGATGCCCAGCGACAGCATCGGTGAGCGCAGCATCGCGGCGACGCCCATCGAGAACATCGCGATGAGGGTCATGTAGAGGCCGCCGCCGATCACCGCCCGCAGTACGCCGGGATCGCCGATGGATGCCTTGAGGTCGCCGAGCATCGCCTGGCCGAGGAAGAAGGTGGCGAAGCTGGTGATCATGGCCACGACCAGGGCGAGACCCGTGGCCACCGCGATCTTGCTGGACAGGAAGGTGCCGCGCCGCGGCACGGCCGCCAGCGAGCTGCGGATCATGCCGGTGCTGTACTCGTTGCCCACGACCAGGACACCGAACACGATCATCGCCAGCTGCCCGAGGCTCGTCCCGGCGAAGCTGATGAAGGTCGGGTCGAAGGAGAGCTTGTCCTGCTCGCTCATGCCGTCGAACTCGCTCTTCGACAGCGCCGAGATCAGCATGCCGAGGGCGATGGTGACGACCACGGCGAGGCCCAGCGTCCAGACCGTGGACGCGACCGACCGGATCTTGGTCCACTCGGACCGGACGACCTGTGTCGCCGCCATGGTCAACCCCTCTTCCAGTCGCTGCCCCACGGCTGCTGTGGAGGCTGCCCCGGTGGCTGTTGCTGCTGCGGTAGCGCGCCGGGCGGCTGCCCGTCGTGCGCGTGGTACTCCACGGACTCCGCGGTCAGCTGCATGAACGCCTCCTCCAGTGAGGCGCGCTGCGGGCTCAGCTCGTGCAGCACGATCTGGTGCCGCGCCGCCAGCTCGCCGATGGTCTGAGCCTTGTCGCCGTCCACCTCGAGCGCCTCGCCGCCGGTCTCGACGACCGTGATGCCGTCACCGTGCAGGATGTCGAGCAGTTGCTCGCGCTGCGGGGTGCGGATCCGGACGTAACTGCGCGAGTTCTCCTCGATGAACTCGGCCATCGACGTGTCCGCGAGCAGCCTGCCCTGGCCGATGACCACCAGGTGGTCCGCCGTCAGCGCCATCTCGCTCATCAGGTGGGAGGAGACGAACACCGTACGGCCCTGGGAGGCCAGGGTCTTCATCAGGTTGCGGATCCAGTGGATGCCCTCGGGGTCGAGGCCGTTGACCGGCTCGTCGAACATCAGGATCCGCGGGTCGCCGAGCAGCGCGCCGGCGATGCCGAGCCGCTGGCCCATGCCGAGGGAGAAACCCTTGGTCTTCTTCCGGGCGACCGCCGAGAGCCCGACCGTGTCCAGGACCTCGCGCACCCGGCCCGCCGGGATGCCGTTGCTCTGCGCGAGGCACAGCAGGTGGTTGTAGGCGCTGCGCCCGCCGTGCCACGCCTTGGCCTCGAGGAGCGCGCCGATGTACGTCAGCGGGTCCTTGAGCTGCTCGTAGTGCTTGCCGTCGATCCGTACGTCCCCGGCGGTCGGCCGGTCCAGGCCCAGCACCATCCGCATGGTGGTCGACTTGCCCGCCCCGTTGGGGCCGAGGAAGCCCGTGATGATGCCGGGTCTGACGGTGAAGGAGAGATTGTTGACCGCCACCTTCTCGCCGTACCGCTTGGTCAGCCCCTCGAGCTCGATCATGGCGACCACGCTAAAACGGGACGAGGCCCGCTGCCACCCCAGTGACAGAAGACCTCGTCCCTGTTCCGCACTTGTCCGGCCGGCGGACGCCCCGGGTCAGCGGGACTGCTGGGCCGGGACCCCGCGGGAGACCGACTCGTCCTCGACCGACGGACCGGCGGCCACCGCGGCGCCGGTGAGGGACGCCAGCATCTCGCGCACGTTGGTCAGCTGCGCGTTGATGGAGTCGCGGCGGTTGGTGAGGGCGGCCAGCTCGCGCTCCGACTCCGAACGGATCCGGTCGGCCTTGGCGTTGGCGTCGGCCACGATGTCCTCGGACTGGCGCTGCGCCGTCTCGACGGTCTGGCGGGCCCGGCGCTCGGCGTCCGTGCGCAGCTTCTCCGCCTCGAGGCGCAGCTGCTCCGCGCGGTGCTCGATCTCCGCGAGCCGCTTCTCGGCCTTGGCCTGACGGGAGGCCAGGTCGCGCTCGGACTGCTCGCGGCGCTTGGCGAGGTTCGTCTCGAAGTCGGCGGCGGCCTGCGCGGCCTTGGCGCGGGTCTCCTCGAAGAGCGCGTCGGCCTCGTCGCGCTTGGACTGCGCGTCCTTCTGCGCCTCGGAGCGCAGCTGGGAGGCGTCGCCCTTGGCCTTCTCGACGATCCGGACGCCCTCGTCCTCGGCCTTGGACTTGCGCTCCGAGGCGTACGACTCCGCGTCGTTGCGCACCTGCTGGGCGGCCGACTCGGCCAGCTCGCGGTGCTGCTCGGCGGCGCGCCGGGCCTCCTCGCGCAGGTCCTTCGCCTCTTCCTCGGCGAGACGCAGGATCTTCTCGACCCGGGCACCGAGACCGGCGTACGACGGCTCGGCGTCGTTGACCTGGGCCTGGGCGTTCTGGGTCTCGAGGTGGAGCTCCTCGATGCGCTTTTCCAGAGCGGTGATGCGGGCGAGAGCGCTGTCACGGTCGGAGACGAGCTTGGAGATGCGTTCGTCCACCTGAGCGCGGTCGTACCCACGCCGCACAAGCTCGAAGCCGTAGGGGGAAGTGTCGCTCATGGGGTTCCTGTCGAAAGAGACCGGGTGAGGTGATAGAGGGAATCCTAGGCGCCAATGCGGTGTGTCATCGAGCGGATGCACGTTTGATACGGAGAATGACACCTCTTTTGAGTGGCTGACCCTCGGATGGCTTGCCAAAGTTCTGGTCAACGGTTCCGTCGGGACTCGGCCAAAGACCTCCAGCAGACACCGAATCCGCCCCGGACGCTAGCCGTCTGACGACTTGCCACCCGAACGTGGGGCGCCCACCGTCGCTCCGGCCTTCACCCCGTTGTCCTTCGCACCCGTCGGAGCCTCGAAGGACTCGAGGGCCTCCAGCACGTCCTGCACCCGGGAGATCTCCGCGTTGATGTCCTCGCGGCGCCGCACCAGGATCTCCAGCTCGCGCTTGCCCTCGTCGACGGTGCGCCGGGCCTCCTGGACCGCCTCGGCCTTCAGCTCCTCGGCCTCCCGGACGAGGGTGGCCTTCTTCTGCTCGGCCTCCTTGAGCAGTCCCTCGGCCTTCTTGACGGCGGCGATGCGGACCTTGCCGGCCTCGGAGTTGGCCTCCGACACCAGCTCCTTGGCCTTCGCCTCCGCCTTGGCGAGCTGCTCCTCGGCGGCCTTGATCAGCGCGTCGCAGCGGTCGCCGGCCGACTTCATGGTCTCGGCGGCCTCGCGGCGGGCCCGCTCGTGCAGTTCCTCGATCTCGGAGGTGAGGCGCTCGCGCAGCTCCTCCGCGCGCTCCCTGATGGCGGTCGCGTCCCGGCGGGCGCCGACCAGCAGCTCGTCCGCGTCCGTACGGGCCTTCTCCACCCGGCCGTTGCCCTCGACGGTCGCCTCCGAGACGAGCCGGTCGGCCTCGGTGCGGGCCGCGCCGACCATCGTGTCGGCCTGCGACTCGGCGTCGGCGGTGGTCTTCTGGGCCTGCTGCTGCGCCTCGGTGAGCAGCTTGTCGGCCTCCGCCGTGGTCTCCGTGATGAGCGTGTCGACCTGCTCGGCCGCCTCCGAGCGCCGCTTGTTGGCGTCCTTGCGGGCCTCGTCGAGGGTGCGCTCGGCCTCCTCGCGGGCGGCCGTGGTGACCCGCTCGGCCTCCGCCGCGGCCTCGCCGCGGACCCGGTCCGCCTCGGTACGGATCCGCTCGGCGTGCTGCTGGGCGGAGCCGACGGTGTCGGCGGCCTCGGCCCGTAGCCGCTCCGCCTCCCCGGTGGCGTCCGAGACCAGCTGCTCGGCCCGGGCGTTCGCCTCGGTCCTGACCCGCTCCGCCTCCGCGGTCGTCTCCGTCCGGATCCGGCCGGTATCGGCCACCGTCTCCGTGGTGAGCCGCTCCGCCTCGGAACGCGCCTCGGTGATCAGGGTGTCCGCCTGCGTCGCCGCGTCGGACCTGATGCGGTTGGCGTCCTCACGGGCGTCGGCCCGGGTGCGGGACGCGGCCTGCTCGGCCTCGGCGATCGCGTCGGAGGCCTCGGTGCGCACCCGCTGGGCGTGCTCGGAGACGTCCGCGCGGATCCGGTCGGCCTCCGTGATGGCCTCGGACACCGTCCGCTCGGCCAGCGACTTGGCGGCCTCGGTCTCCTCCTGCGCCTCGTGCCGCAGGCGCCCGGCGTCCTCGCTCGCGCGCTCCCGCTCCGCGTAGGCGTCGGCGCGGACGCGGTCCGCCTCCTCCTCGGCCTCGCGCCGGGTGCGCTCCGCCGCGTGCTCGGCGGCACTGCGCAGCCCGGTGATCTCCTCCTGGGCCTGCTCGTGCAGCCCGGAGACCGACTCCCGCACCTGCTGTGCGTGCTGCTCGGCGGCCGACACCATCTCGGTGGCACGCCGGTCGGCCTCCTCGACCAGCCGGGTCGCCTCGGCCTGCGCCTCCTCCACGCGGTTGCGCGCCGAGGCCAGCAGATCCTCGCTCTGCTCACGGGCCCGCTCGCGCTCCTGGTCGGCCTCCTGCCGGGCGGAGCCGAGCAGTTCCTCGGCCTCGCGGCGGCGCCGGGCGGCCTCCTCCTGGGCGGCGGCCAGCGCCTCGGACGCCTCGGCGGCGATGCGCTCGGCGGCGCTCTGCGCCTCCGCCCGTACCCGGTCGGCGCTGTCCTGCGCCTCCGACTTCAGCCGCTCCGCCTCGTTCGACGCCTCGGAGCGCAGCCGTACGGCGACGGACTCGCCCTCCGCGCGGGAGGCGGAGGCGTCCGCGGCGGCCTCGGTGCGCAGCCGCTCGGCCTCCGTCTCGGCCTGCTGCTGGAGCGCACGGATCCGCTCCGCGGCCTCGGTGCGCAGCCGCTCGCTCTCCTCGGCGGCCTCGCGCCGGATCCGCTCGCCCTCCTCGCGGGCCTCGGACAGCGCCTCCTCGGCGGCGGTGCGGCGCTCCTCGGCCTCGGTGTGCAGCCGCGTCAGCTCGTCGGCGGCCTCCGCCTTGCGGGCCTCGACGGCGCGCTCGGTCTCCTCGCGCAGCTCGCGGGCGGCGCGCTCGGCGTCCGCCTGGAGCTCCTCCACGCGCTCGGCGGCCTCCGCGCGGTGGCGCTCGGCCTCGGCGCGGGTGCGCTCCAGGGTCTCCTCGGCCTGCCGGCGCAGGGTCGTCGCCCGCTCGATGGCCTCGGTGCGGACCTTCTCGCTGTCCGTCGTCGCGGTCTGCCGCAGCTCGTCCGCGTCCGCCTTGGCCTTGGAGAGCAGCTCCTCGGCGGTCTTCGCCGCCTCCTCGATCTGCGCCACGGCCTCCTTGCGGGCCTCGGCGCGGATCTTCTCGCCCTCGGCGACCGCGTCGGCCCGCAGCTGCTCGGCCTCGCCGCGCAGCCGGCGCGCCTCCTCCTGCAGCTCGACCGTCTTGGCGCGGTACTCCTTGGTGTCGTCCTTCGCCGCGCCCTTGAGCTGCTCGGCGATGTCGTGCGCCTCGGCGCGCAGCCGGTCCGCCTCGGCCTCGGCCTCGGTGCGGATCCGCTCGGCCTCCTCGGTGGCGGCCTTCGTGGTCCCCTTGGCGTCCTCGGACGCCTTGTTCAGCACGTCCTCGGCGGTCTTGGCCGCCTTGGACAGCTGGGTGGCCGACTCCTCGGCGGTGAGCGTGCGGGCCTTCTCGGCGGCCTCGGCGACGATCTTCTCGGCCTCGGCGCGGGCGTCGGCGACCAGCTGCTCCGCCTCGGCCCTGGTGGACTCGGCGTCCTTGGTGGCCTCGCCGACCAGCCGGGCGACCTGCTCCTTGGCGGTGCGGGTGCGCTGCTCGTTGGTCGACTCGGCGCCGGAGAGCGCCTTGGCCGCGGCCTCCTTCGCCTCGGCGACCACCTTCTCGGCCTCGGACTGCGCCTTGCGCAGCGCCTCCTCGGCCTCGGACATCCGCTGCTCGGCGGCCCGGCTCAGCTCCTGGACCTGCCGGCGGGTGGAATCCGACTCGGTGGCGGTGGAGCTGCGCAGCTGCTCGGCGTGGTCGGTGGCCTCCTGCGCCTGCGTGGAGGCGGCGTTCAGCAGCCGCTCCGCGTCGGTGCGGGCGCGGCGCAGGATCTGCTCGGCCTCGGTGCGCGCGCTCTCCGCGTCGCTCTGCAGCCGCTGCCGGGCCTCGGAGGTCAGCCGCTCGGCCTCCGTACGGGCCGCGGTCATGGCCTGCTCGGCCTCCGCGCGGGACTCGTCGAGCAGCCGGCGGGCCTGCTGCTCGGTGCGGGCGCGCAGCTGCTCCGCCCAGGCCACGTTCTCGTTGACGTGCGACTCGACGGTCTGCCGGCGCTCGGCCAGCTCCTGGTCAAGCTGCTGGCGGCGGGTCACCGCCTCCTGGTGCAGCTCGGCCTGGAGCCGGGCGGCCTGCTCGGCGTGCTCCTGGAGGATGCGCTGGGTCTGCGCCCGGGCCTGGCTCAGCTCCCGCTCGGCGTCGGAGCGCAGCTGGTCGGCCTGCGTCTGCGCGTTGCGCAGCAACTGCTCGGCCTGGTACCCGATGTCGCCGCCGTCGAAGGCGGGCCGGGACATGATGGTGCGCCGCGCCTCGTGCAACTTGGCGCGCAGCACCTCGACCTGGTAGCCGAGGTCCTCGGCGTGCTGGATCGCCTTTTCCCGCTCGGTCTTCAGCCGCTTCATCTCGGCCTCGAACCGAGAGAGGTGGTCGACGTCAGCCGCCGGCTCTCGCTCCTGGCTCTCGTAGCCCCGCACTGCGCGGTCCCATCCGTCCCCTGGTCGCAAATCTTCCCGAACGGGCTCCGTCCGTCCGCCGAACGGGGCCCCCGGGGAATGGTGTCAGATCAACGGCGGGGCATGTGCTGCTGCCCCGTCGTCCGCCCCCCGAAACACGACCCCGGCGATCCCGTCGTCGCGGACGACAGGACCGGGTCACCCTGGATTGAGCGGCGACCGCACCCAACCCTACCGGCCCTTATGTACGAGGGTCAGTGCTCAGGTGACTCAACGGCCGCCGAAGTGACCAGTTCTGTCAGTACGCCATGGCAGTCCTTGGGGTGCAGGAAGGTGATCCGCGACCCCATCGAACCCCGCCGGGGCTCGTCGTACAGCACGCGTACGCCCTTGTCCCGGATGTCCGCGGCGTCCGCGTCCACGTCCGCCGTGCCGAACGCGATGTGGTGGACGCCCTCGCCGTTCTTCGCCAGCCACTTCCCGACCGCGGAGTCCTCGCGGGTGGGCTCCAGGAGCTGGAGGTAGGAGGCGCCGCCGTCCGACGTATCGTTGATCTTGAGCATGGCCTCGCGGACGCCCTGCTCCTCGTTGACCTCGGTGTGGAACACCTCGAAGCCGTAGGTGGCACGGTAGAACTCGACGGTGGTGTCGAGGTCGTGGCAGGCGATTCCGATGTGGTCGATTCGCGTCAGCATGGATTCAGTGGAGCGCTCCGGAGGTGGTTACGCAACGTGCGCGCGATCACACCGACGGCCGGGTGACGGGCGGGATACCGCTCAGTACATTCGAGTAAACCCTCGTTCACTCCTCGGCCTGTGCGGGCCGGAAAAGGGGATCGCAGCTCATGTCTTCTGGAACTCCTGGAACTCCCGAAACCTCTGGAACGAACGGCACGACCTCCGTCGTCGTCGCGGGTGCCCGCACCCCGATGGGACGGCTGCTCGGCTCGCTGAAGTCCTTCTCCGGGGCCGACCTCGGCGGCTTCGCGATCAAGGCCGCCCTCGACCGTGCCGGGATCGGCGGCGACCAGGTCCAGTACGTGATCATGGGCCAGGTGCTCCAGGCCGGCGCCGGGCAGATCCCCGCCCGCCAGGCCGCCGTCAAGGCCGGCATCCCCATGAGCGTCCCGGCGCTCACCGTCAACAAGGTCTGCCTCTCCGGCCTCGACGCCATCGCCCTCGCCGACCAGCTCATTCGCGCGGGTGAATTCGACGTGATCGTCGCGGGCGGCCAGGAGTCCATGACCAACGCCCCGCACCTGCTGCCGAAGTCCCGCGAGGGCTACAAGTACGGCGCGGTCCAGATGATCGACGCCATGGCGTACGACGGTCTGACCGACTCCTTCGAGAACATCGCCATGGGCGAGTCGACCGAGAAGCACAACACCCGCCTGGGCATCGCGCGGCCCGAGCAGGACGAGATCGCCGCCCTGTCCCACCAGCGCGCCGCCGCCGCCCAGAAGAACGGCGTCTTCGCGGCCGAGATCGCCCCGGTGGAGATCCCGCAGCGCAAGGGCGACCCGGTGCTGTTCAGCGAGGACGAGGGCATCCGCGGCGACACCACCGCCGAGTCGCTCGGCAGGCTGCGCCCCGCGTTCAGCAAGGACGGCACCATCACCGCGGGCTCCGCCTCGCAGATCTCCGACGGCGCGGCGGCCGTGGTCGTGATGAGCAAGGCGAAGGCGCAGGAGCTGGGCCTGGAGTGGATCGCGGAGATCGGCGCGCACGGCAACGTCGCCGGCCCCGACAACTCTTTGCAGTCGCAGCCGTCCAACGCCATCCGGCACGCCCTGAAGAAGGACGGCCTGGAGGTCGGCGACCTGGACCTGATCGAGATCAACGAGGCGTTCGCGGCCGTCGCCGTGCAGTCAATGAAGGACCTCGGCGTATCCACCGAAAAGGTGAACGTCAACGGCGGAGCCATCGCCCTGGGACACCCCATCGGCATGTCCGGCGCCCGCCTGGTGCTCCACCTCGCGCTGGAACTGAAGCGGCGCGGCGGCGGGGTCGGCGCGGCGGCGCTGTGCGGCGGTGGCGGCCAGGGCGACGCGCTGATCCTGCGGGTGCCCAGGGCCTGACCCCCCAGAGTTACGACTTCTCACCGAACGGAGCTGTGATGCAGGACGTCTCCTCACTGGTGGCCCAGGCCAGGGAAGGCCGACCGCGGGCCGTGGCCAGGCTGATCTCTCTGGTGGAGGGGGCGTCCCCGCAGCTCAGGGAGGTCATGGAGGCGCTCGCGCCGTTGACCGGCGGGGCGTACGTGGTCGGTCTGACGGGTTCGCCGGGCGTCGGCAAGTCCACCTCCACCTCGGCGCTGGTGACCGCGTACCGCAAGCAGGGCAAGCGGGTCGGCGTCCTCGCCGTCGACCCGTCCTCCCCCTTCTCCGGCGGCGCGCTGCTCGGCGACCGGGTCCGGATGTCGGAGCACGCGTCCGACCCGGGCGTCTACATCCGCTCGATGGCGACCCGCGGCCACCTCGGCGGCCTTGCCTGGGCGGCGCCGCAGGCCATCCGCGTCCTGGACGCCGCGGGCTGCGAGGTGATCCTGGTCGAGACGGTCGGCGTCGGCCAGTCCGAGGTCGAGATCGCCTCGCAGGCCGACACCTCCGTCGTACTCCTGGCCCCCGGCATGGGCGACGGCATCCAGGCGGCCAAGGCCGGCATCCTCGAGATCGGCGACGTCTACGTCGTCAACAAGGCCGACCGGGACGGCGCCGACGCCACCGCCCGCGAGCTGAACCACATGCTCGGACTCGGCGAGGCCCGCGCCGCCGGCGACTGGCGCCCGCCCATCGTCAAGACCGTCGCCGCCCGCGGCGAGGGCGTCGACGAGGTCGTCGAGGCGCTGGAGAAGCACCGCGCGTGGATGGAGGAGCGTGACGTCCTCTCCGAACGCCGCCGTGCCCGCGCCGCCCGCGAGGTCGAGACCATCGCCGTCACCACTCTGCGCGAACGCATCGGCGACCTGCACGGCGACCGCCGCCTCGGCGCCCTTGCGGAACGCATCGTGGCGGGCGAACTCGACCCCTACCGCGCGGCGGACGAACTCGTGGCCGGACTGACCCGGGGCTGACCGGGCGCGGTCGGGATTCTGGCGAGGGGCTTCTCTCGCCCCCGTCGACCCTTCCCGTTCCCGACCCTGGGGGCTCTGCCCCCCGTTTCCGGGCCCGGCCCGGTGCCTGCCGCCTGGTGCAACACGGCCTTGAATCCTCCCCTCCCTGAAGGGAGGGGATTCCTGGCTCAGGCTGCCTCCTGGAGCGGCGCTCCAGGAGGTCTTCGGCCTTCGGCGCCAGCCGGGTTGAGACCAGCCCGGAGGAGCATGACGCGTGCGGAGTTCTTGTCCCTGGGGGATGCGGTTCCGGAGGCGGTGCAGGTGTGGGTGCGTTCACCCAGCGGCAGTGCGTGCTTGGCTCTCGCTCCGCACCGCGCGCAGTCCATCGTGGTGTACGCGGGGTGGACCAGGCGGATGTCCCGCCCGTGTTTGCGTCCCATCTCGATCAGGGCGGCCTTGGTGGCGCCGATGGCGGCGTCCGCCGCCTTGCGGGCCATCGTGGACTTGGCCAGGAACTTCGGCCGGAAGTCCTCGACCGCGACGGCATCATGGTCACGGGCCACCTTCTTCGCCCACTTGCGGCCGGTGTCCTCACGCTGCCTCGCGACCTTCTTGTGGGCCTTCGCCCGCAGCTTCTTCGCTGTCCGGTAGCCCCTCGACCCGGACGTCCCCTTCTTCGGCCTGCGGCGGGCCATCATCCGGTCGTAGCGGGCCAGCCTCACCCGGGCCTTCCCGCCGTGCTCGGGGTGCGGCAGGTCGTGTGCGTCGGATGTCGTGGTCGCCGTCTCCCGCACACCCCAGTCGACGCCGAGGACCCGGCCGGTCTTCGGCAGGGGCTGGACCTGGGCCGGGACGACGAACGAGGCGTACCAGTGTCCGAGGCTGTCCTGGTACACGCGCACCGAGGACGGCTCGCCCGGCAGCCCCCGCGACCACACCACCGACACGACGATGCCGCCCGCCAGGTGCAACCGGCCGTCCTTCAGCCGGAACCCGCGCCGGGTGTAGTTCAGCGCCGCCAGTGCCTCGCGCCTGGTCTTCCATGTGGGCATCCCGGCCCGGCGCGCCACGGGCAGACGCCCGGCGATGTCCTGCTGCGCCTTGGCGCGGGAGCGGCCGAAGTCGCGGATGATCTGCTGCTGGGGAACGCACGAGCCCTCCCGCAGCCACGGCGTACGGGCGCGGGCCCCGGTCAGCATCCTGTCCAGCTGCGCCGGGCCGCACGTGGTCTTCTCGCCGGTCGCCCTGTTGTGCAGGTGCACGGCCCTGGACTTGGCGACGCACTCGTTCCACAGCCAGCGGCACCGGCCCCACTCCGCCTCCAGAGCGGTACGGGCAGTCGACGACACCCGCAACCGGTACGTGTACCGGGCATGCCCGCCCTCCGCCCCCGCCCCCGACTGCAACATCCCGCCCCCCTTCACGACCGCGGCCAGGACACCGTGCCGTCCCCAACCCCTGCGAAGGACCATACGTACGACAGCCGCACACACACCCGCCGATCCCGCGACCGCCACCCCAACCAGCGACTGCGGGCACGCACGTTCGCATTGCCTTTGGTTATGCCAGCAGTAACACGAACGCTCCGTCCCGGAAGCGGGCTGTGGCGACGTTGCCGGTCTGCTTCGATGTCCGGCACGGTCGCCGTGGCGGCGGCGCTGGTGCCGGGCCGGCGCCGCCGCGGTGGATCTGCCGAGCGGGTGGGGCCGCTCAGTCGTCGTCCGAGTCGGCCGTGACCTTGCCGGTCTTCAGGTCGACCCGCCAGTCCTGCTCGCCCTTGCCGGTGGTGCGGGTCTCGACCTCCCAGGCCGCCCTGCCGTCGCCGTCGTCCTCGTCGTCCAGGTCCACGGAGGTCACCGTGCCCTTGCCGGCGGCGGCCCGCGCCGCCTCGGCCGCGTTGACGGAGGTGCCCTTGAGGGCGGCGCGCACCTCGGCCGTGTCGTCCTCGTCGTCGGTGTGCGAGCCGAGGACCTTGCCGGAGGCCGGGTCGATCCGGACGCTGTGCCAAGTGCCGTCGCCGGAGAGGACGTCGACCTCCCAGACGGCACGCTCACGGCGGTCGTCGCCGTCGTCGTCTCCGTCGTCGTCCTCGTCGTCCAGCTCGGCGGAGACGGCGGTGCCCAGAGTGTCCCGCAGCGCGGAGGCGATGGCGTCGGCCGCCATCACCTTCGCGGAGGACACGCGGGCGGTGTCGCCGCGGTCGTTCTCGCCCCGGTCGTCGGACTCGTCCCGTACGCCGCCGTCGTCGGACACGCTCACGTCCGCCTTGGGCGCCGTCCCGCGGCCGTCGTCCCCTGTGGTCGCCAGAGCCGTCGCCGTACCGCCTCCGACCAGTGCGGCGGCGGTGACGGCGGCGATCACGATGTTGCGCTTCATGCGAGTTCCTTCCAAGTCGTCCGGAGTCCAGTCGTTTTCGACGTCCTCACTGTCGCGGACCGACGCTGAGCCCAGGCTGAAGCCGCCTGAAGGGATCTTCAGCTTGGGTTTGCCACTCTGTAGCCATGCGCCTGTTGATCGTGGAGGACGAGAAGCGTCTCGCCGTGTCGCTCGCCAAGGGCCTCACCGCGGAGGGCTACGCCGTGGACGTCGTCCACGACGGACTGGAGGGTCTGCACCGCGCCGGTGAGGGCACGTACGACCTCGTCATCCTCGACATCATGCTGCCCGGCCTCAACGGCTACCGCGTCTGCGCCGCCCTGCGCGCCGCCGGGCACGACGTGCCGATCCTGATGCTCACCGCCAAGGACGGCGAGTACGACGAGGCGGAGGGCCTCGACACGGGCGCGGACGACTACCTCACCAAGCCCTTCTCGTACGTCGTCCTCGTCGCCAGGGTGAAGGCCCTGCTGCGGCGGCGGGCGCAGGGCGGCGGGGCCTCGCCCGTGCACGTACACGGTGATCTGAAGGTCGACACCGCCGCCCGCCGGGTGTTCCTCGGCGAGAGCGAAGTCACCCTCACCGCCAAGGAGTTCGCCGTCCTCGAGGAGCTGGTGGTGCGGGCCGGGCAGGTGGTGTCCAAGGCGGAGATCCTGGAGCACGTCTGGGACTTCGCCTACGACGGCGACCCCAACATCGTCGAGGTGTACGTCAGCGCGCTGCGGCGCAAGCTGCGCGCCGGGCTCATCCGGACCGTGCGCGGCGCCGGCTACCGGCTGGAGAGCGGGCGATGAGCCGCCTCTTCGCCTCGGTGCGGGCCCGCGCCACGCTCGCCGCGACCCTCGTGGTCGCCGTCGCCCTCGTCGCCGCCGGCACGGCCGTCCTGCTGTCCCTGCGCTCCAACCTGCTCGGCGAGGCGGGCACCCAGGCGGAGCGCTCCGCGCGGGAGGTCGCGACGGAGCTGGCCGTCGGGACGCCGTACGGCGACCTGTCGCTGGACGTGGACGACCGCCCGGTGCAGGTCGTCGACGAGGACGGCGCGCTGGTCGCCGCCAGCGAGGACCTGGAGCGGATCACCGGCACCGGCGTAGACACGGTGAAGCCGCAGCCGGCCGCCTCCCGGGACAAGGAGGACGCCGACGACGATGACGATGACGATGCCGGGGAGTCCCTCGAACCCGGTGAGATCGGTGAGCGGACCACCGTCAGCGACGGCTCGGCGACCATCGACGGCGACACGGAGGACTACCGCTTCGCCGCCGTACCCGTGGAGAGCGACGACCGGGGCCGGCTCACCGTCTACGCGGGTGCCCCGCTGTCCGCCGAGCACGGCGCCGTGAACACCGCGCTGACCGTCATGCTGATCGGCTTCCCGGTGCTGCTCGCGGTCGTCGCGTGGGTGACCTGGCTGGTCACCCGGCGTGCGCTGCGCCCGGTGGAGGGCATCCGGCGGGAGCTGGCCGCGATCACCGCCAGCGAGGACCTGGCGCGCCGCGTCCCGGTGCCGGGCACCCACGACGAGGTGGCCAGGCTCGCCTCGACCACCAACGAGACGCTGACCGCCCTGGAGTCCTCGGTGGAGCGGCAGCGCAGGTTCGTCGCCGACGCCTCGCACGAGCTGCGCAGCCCGATCGCCTCCCTGCGCACCCAGCTGGAGGTGGCCGCCGCCCACCCCGAGCTGCTGGACCTCGACGGCGCCGTGGAGGACACCGTGCGGCTGCAGCGGCTCGCCGCCGACCTGCTGCTGCTGGCCCGGCTGGACGCGGGGGAGCGGCCCGCCGACGCACGGGTCGACCTGGTGGCGCTCGCGCGGGAGGAGGCCGAGGGCCGCACCGGGGTCGGTGTGCGGGCCGAGGGCGCGGTGCACGTGGCCGGCTCGCGCGGGCAGCTGGGACGGGTGCTGGCCAACCTGCTGGACAACGCCCGGCGGCACGCCCGCTCGGCGGTGGAGGTGTCCGTGCGCCGGGAGGGCGACCTGGCCGTGGTCGCGGTGGCCGACGACGGGGACGGTGTGCCGGCGGCCGACCGGGAGCGGATCTTCGAACGGTTCGTCCGGCTCGACGCCGCCCGCAGCCGCGACGACGGCGGCGCCGGTCTCGGGCTGGCCATCGCCCGCGACGTCGCCGTACGGCACGGTGGCACGCTCACGGTGCGGGACGCACCGGCAGGCGGCGCCCTGTTCGAGCTCCGCCTGCCGGGTGCCTAGGCCTTCATGGCATTGGCGCGGGGTACGTGATCAGGGTCGTGATCAGGGACGTCCCCGCTGTCCGCGCAGGTGTTCCGCGATGGGCTTGAGCGCCTTGTCCAGCTCCGTCAGGGTCTCGGGCGCCAGCAGGTCGATGAAGTGCCTGCGGACGGATGCCACGTGGTGCGGCGCGACCTTCCGCATCGTCTCCATGCCGTGCTCGGTGAGGACGGCGAAGAGCCCACGGCGGTCGGACTCGCAGTTCTCCCGCCGGACCAGGTTCGCGTTCTCCATGCGGGTGATCTGGTGGGACAGGCGGCTCTTGGACTGCATCGTGGCGGTGGCCAGGTCGCTCATCCGCATCCGGTCGTCCTCGGACTCGGAGAGGTTCACCAGGATCTCGTAGTCGTTCATTGTCAGGCCGAACGGCTGCAGGTCCTTCTCGAGCTGGTGCGTCAACAGCCTGTTGACCTCCAGGTGGGTGCGCCAAGCACACTGCTCCGTATCGGTCAGCCAGCGGGTGGCCGTCTCGGTCTCCATGAATGAAGTCTACCTAAAAGGTTGAAAGGCGAACTAGTGAGGGGTTTTCCGTGACGGTGACGGTGCGCACGCGTTCGATGTCACACTCCGCAGATTACCGCTCACAGCCCGAAGCGGCGCTGGAGGTCCCCCAGCTGTCCGGGAAGCCCCGGTACCCCGGACCGGCCTCCCTGCGCCCCGGAAGCCCCGCCTCCGGGTACTCCGGCCTGCTGCGGCGGAGCCCCCACGGCCTGCTCCGCCATCAGCGCCTCGCTCGACTGAAGCAGCACCGTGCCCGCTCCCACGAACTCGAACTGGTGCTCCTCGCCGGAGGCCCCGCCGAGCCCCGTCATCGCACGTAGACCGCCCAGCAGGCCGGTCATGTACCCGTGGTCGTAGTGGTGGCACGGCGACGGGCAGTCGGCCCAGCCGACCAGGGCCTGCGGGTCCACCCGGATCGGCGGTTCCATGAACACCACCGGACCGTTCGACGCGGCCACGAACTTTCCGGTTCCGATGAGTGTCAGAAAACCCGGCACGATCGACTGCTTGAGCGCGAGACTTGGCTGAAAAGCGAGCAAGTTGCCCGAGCGAATGGTCAGGTTGCCCTCCGCAAGGTCATACGAATTCACGTCGAAGGCCCGGTCGGCGAGGAGCATCTTGCCCGAACCCTCCGCCACGACCCAGTCGCTCGCGTGCAGTGGCGAATGGAACGACGTACGCACCAGACGGTCCAGCCGGCCGTGCCCGATGCCGTTGAAATCGATCGTCCCGTAGTAGGCGATCATCTTCCCCTTCTGCAGGAACCACTGGCTCCCCTTGAGCTCCACGCAGAAGGTGTACGCGTTGACGTTGTCGTCGGCCGGCAGCGTCGCCGGGTCGTGGTGGACCGTGCTCACAGCTTCTCCTCCGACGCCTGGACGAACACCGTGCCGCTGCCGCTCAGCTCCAGCTGGAACGCCTCGCCGGAGCCGCGCCCCACCATGTCCCGCCAGCCCAGGGCGGTGGACAGCTTGTTGCGTACGTCGCCGTGGTGGGCGACATACGCCTGCGGGTCGACGCGCACCGGGCGCTGCGGGGTGATGGGCACCTCGAAGACGCCCCCGTGGGCCATCACGGCCACCGAGCCGTGGCCCTTGAGGGTGGTGGTGAACAGCCCCTGGCCGCTGACCTGGCCGCGCACCATGCCCATGACCCCGCCCTGCGAGCCGAGGAACACCGTGCCCTGCTCCAGGGTGCCCTCGAAGGCGAGGAGGCGGTCCGCCTCGACGTACAGGGTGTCGCCCGACAGGTTGATCACCTGGATGTGGTGACCGCCGTGCCCGAAGAACACCGTGCCGCTGCCCTCGACGGTCATCAGCGGCGTGTCCTCGTTGGCCACCCGGCGTCCGATCATCGACATGACGCCGCCCTGGCCGCCGCGCAGGTTGGGGGTGAAGGACACCTCGCCCTGGTAGGCGAGCATGGCGCCGCGCTGACTGAACAGCCGCTGCCCGGGTGCGACGGTCGCCTGGACCATCTTGGAGTTGATCTCCTGGAAGGCCATGGTCAGACATCCCCCGCGATCGTGTTCCGCTCGCTCGGCTGCACGTACACCAGTCCGTCGCCCTCGAAGCGGATCTGGAAGGCCTCCCCGCCGCCCTCCCCGAACAGCGTGCGGAACGTCACACCCGACTGGAAGGACTGCCGCAGGTTCCCCTGGTGCGCGACGTACGCGCCCGGGTCGACGGTCAGCGGGTACTGCGCGCTGACCCGCAGCACCACCGCGGGACCGTCGGACATGATCGCCGCCTGCCCGTGCCCCTCGATCGTCGTGGTGAACAGCCCGTTGCCCTGGGACGCGCCGCGCGTGCCCGTGAAACTCGTGCCGGTCCGCAGCCCGGCGTCCGCCGCCAGGAAGTTGCTCGACTCGACGAACAGCTTGTCGCCCCGCAGCCCCACCAGGTTGATCTCCGAGGCCCGGTCCGCGAACCAGCAGGTCCCCTGCCCCTTCACCTCCATCACCGTCATCTGCTCGCCGGTGATCCGCCGGGTCACCATGCCCCGGATGCCCTCACCGCCGCCGCTCAGCTTCTTGAAGGCCATCTCCCCGTCGTACGCGACCATCGAGCCGTTCTTCGCCTTCACGGCGTCTCCGGTCATGTCGACGGCGAGTACCTTGCTGCCTTGAAGTCGGAACATCGCCACAAATGCGACCGTAGCCGTCGGCCGGGCGCTCCGACAGTACTTCCGGGCGCGCTGCGACCCCCTCGCCCGGGCGCGCCGGGGGTTTGCCACAATGGACGCGCGCTTGTGCGTGTGTTCACAAAGCACCCGGCGAGCACCAGCCCGTCGTGTCCGATGACTCCCCACCGAAGGTGACCCGTGGACCTCAAGACCGCCTCCGCCCTCCGCCGCCTCCGCCTGGTCTCGGGCCCCGAGGCGATCTCGTTCCTCCTGCTGCTGATCTGCTCGGTGCTCAAGCGGACCACCGACTTCAACGCCGTGCCGGCGATGGGCATGATCCACGGCGTCCTCTTCGTCCTCTACGTGATCTTCTGGGCGGACGCCTGGAACCGCGCCAAGTGGCCGCTGAAGACCGCCGCCCTCTACTTCGTCCTCTCGGTCCTGCCGACCGGCGGCTTCTTCGCCGAGCGCAAGCTCAAGCGCGAGGCCGAGAGCGCGGTCATCGCCTCCCGTGCCCGCCAGGAAGGGGTCGTGGGCGCATGATCGTCGCCTTCTCCGTGACGCCGCTCGGTGTCGGCGAGGACGTGGGGGAGTACGTCGCCGACGCCGTGCGGGTGGTCCGTGAATCCGGTCTGCCGCACCGCACCGACGCGATGTTCACCTCGATCGAGGGCGAGTGGGCGGAAGTCATGGACGTCGTCCGGCGGGCCGTGGCGGCCGTCGAGGCACGGGCGCCGCGTGTCTCCCTGGTCCTCAAGGCGGACATCCGCCCCGGCGTGACGGACGGCCTCACCTCGAAGGTGGACACGGTGGAGCGGTACCTCGCCGGCCGGGACGGGTCCTAGAGGTTCCGGTATCGAAGGGCGAGACGGGGCTGACCGGCATGTGACCGGCCGGTAAGGTCTGATGCCGTGCCGAAGCCCCTCAGTCTCTCCTTCGACCCCATCGCCCGCGCCGACGAACACTGGAAGCAGCGCTGGGGCGGTGTGCCGTCCATGGCCGCCATCACGTCGATCATGCGGGCGCAGCAGATCCTGCTGGCCGAGGTCGACGCGGTGGTCAAGCCCTACGGGCTGACGTTCGCGCGGTACGAGGCGCTGGTGCTGCTCACCTTCTCCAAGTCGGGCGAACTGCCGATGTCCAAGATCGGTGAGCGCCTGATGGTGCACCCCACCTCCGTGACGAACACGGTCGACCGCCTGGTGAGGTCCGGCCTGGTGGACAAGCGCCCCAACCCCAACGACGGCCGCGGCACGCTGGCCACGATCACCGACAAGGGCCGTGAGGTCGTCGAGGCGGCCACCCGCGACCTGATGGGGATGGACTTCGGCCTGGGCGCGTACGACGCCGAGGAGTGCGGCGAGATCTTCGCGATGCTCAGGCCGCTGCGGGTCGCCGCGGGGGACTTCGAGGAGGACTGAACGCGCCGGGCGAGTCGCCCGACCCGCCCGAAGATCGCGCGAAACGGGCGGTTACGCTCGTAGCCATGAAAAAGAGCGTGCTGACCCGCTACCGGGTCATGGCGTACGTCACCGGTGTGCTGCTGATCGCACTGTGCCTTGGCATGATCGCCAAGTATGTGCTGGATCTGGGCGGCGCCGCCGACTTCACGCAGGTCGTCAGCATCGCCCACGGCTGGCTGTACGTGATCTACCTCGTCTTCGCCTTCGACCTGGGGTCCAAGGCGAAGTGGCCGGTGAAGAAGCAGCTCTGGGTGCTGCTCGCCGGGACCGTTCCGACGGCCGCCTTCTTCGTGGAGCGACGGATCAGCCGGGAGCTGGACGCGAAGGTCGCCGAGGCCGAGCCGGCGGTCGCCCGGGCCTGACCCCACCGCCGTGCGGACCACCCGTACGGCGGTCCCCCATCGACATTTACTTGGACGTCCTAGTAAATTGGGGGTATGGACGCTCACGCCATAGAGGAGGGCCGCCTTCGCTGGCAGGCCCGGTACGACGCGGCGCGCAAGCGCGACGCGGACTTCACCACGCTCTCCGGAGACCCCGTGGAGCCGGTGTACGGGCCCCGGCCGGGGGACGAGTACGAGGGCTTCGAGCGGATCGGCTGGCCGGGGGAGTACCCCTTCACCCGGGGCCTGCATCCGACCGGGTACCGAGGGCGTACGTGGACCATCCGGCAGTTCGCCGGCTTCGGCAACGCCGAGCAGACCAACGAGCGCTACAAGATGATCCTCCGCAACGGCGGAGGCGGGCTCTCGGTCGCCTTCGACATGCCGACCCTGATGGGCCGCGACTCCGACGACCCGCGCTCGCTCGGCGAGGTCGGGCACTGCGGGGTGGCCATCGACTCGGCCGCCGACATGGAGGTGCTGTTCCGGGACATCCCGCTCGGCGACGTGACGACCTCCATGACGATCAGCGGGCCCGCCGTGCCCGTGTTCTGCATGTACCTGGTCGCCGCCGAACGGCAGGGCGTCGACGCGTCCGTCCTCAACGGCACGCTCCAGACCGACATCTTCAAGGAGTACATCGCCCAGAAGGAGTGGCTCTTCCAGCCCGAGCCGCACCTGCGCCTGATCGGCGACCTCATGGAGTACTGCGCGGCCGGCATCCCCGCCTACAAGCCGCTCTCCGTCTCCGGGTACCACATCCGCGAGGCCGGTTCGACGGCCGCGCAGGAGCTGGCGTACACGCTGGCGGACGGCTTCGGGTACGTGGAGCTGGGCCTGTCGCGCGGACTGGACGTCGACGTCTTCGCCCCCGGCCTCTCCTTCTTCTTCGACGCGCACCTCGACTTCTTCGAGGAGATCGCCAAGTTCCGCGCGGCCCGCAGGATCTGGGCACGCTGGATGCGCGACGTGTACGGGGCGCAGACCGACAAGGCGCAGTGGCTGCGGTTCCACACCCAGACCGCCGGCGTTTCGCTGACCGCGCAGCAGCCGTACAACAACGTCGTACGGACCGCCGTGGAGGCGCTGGCGGCCGTGCTCGGCGGCACCAACTCCCTGCACACCAACGCGCTCGACGAGACCCTCGCCCTGCCCAGCGAGCAGGCCGCGGAGATCGCCCTGCGCACCCAGCAGGTGCTGATGGAGGAGATCGGCGTCGGCAACGTCGCCGACCCGCTGGGCGGTTCCTGGTTCATCGAGCAGCTGACCGACCGCATCGAGGCCGACGCCGAGAAGATCTTCGAGCAGATCAAGGAGCGCGGGCTGCGCGCCCACCCCGACGGGCAGCACCCCGTCGGGCCGATCACCTCCGGTCTCCTGCGCGGCATCGAGGACGGCTGGTTCACCGGCGAGATCGCCGAGTCCGCCTTCCGCTACCAGCAGGCCCTGGAGAAGGACGACAAGAGGGTCGTCGGCGTCAACGTCCACACCGGCTCCGTCACCGGCGACCTGGAGATCCTGCGGGTCAGCCACGAGGTCGAGCGCGAGCAGGTGCGGGTCCTGGCCGAGCGCAAGGGCGCCCGCGACGACGCGGCCGTGCGCACCGCCCTGGACGGCATGCTCGCCGCGGCCCGCTCCGGCGGCAACATGATCGGACCGATGCTGGACGCGGTGCGCGCGGAGGCGACGCTGGGCGAGATCTGCGGGGTGCTGCGGGACGAGTGGGGGGTGTACACGGAGCCGGCCGGGTTCTGAGCGAAGCCGACACCGGGGGCGCCCCCGCGCCCCCTACGGACCCGAGGAACCCGAGGAACCCGAGGAACCCGAGGCACGGAACGTGCGCCGGTACGCCGACGGTGCCACCCCGGCCTCCGCCGCTAGGTGCCGTCGCAGCGAGGTCGCGGTGGCGAAGCCGACCTCGTGGGCCACCCGTTCCACCGACAGGTCGCTGGACTCCAGCAGGTGCCGCGCCCGCCGCAGCCGCTGCTGGGTCACCCAGCGGCCGGGGCTCAGCCCGGTCTCCTCCCTGAAGCGCCGGGCGAAGGTACGGGTGCTCATCGCCGCGTGCGCGGCCAGCTCCTCCAGCGACAGGGGCAGTTCCAGCCGCCGCAGCGCCCAGTCGCGCGTCGGCCCGGTGCCGGTCGCGCTCGTCGGGGGCAGCGGCCGCTCGATGTACTGCGCCTGCCCGCCGTCCCGGTAGGGCGGCACCACACAGCGACGGGCGACCTCGCTCGCCACCTCGCTGCCGTGGTCCTGGCGCACCAGATGCAGGCAGACGTCGACACCGCTCGCCGCCCCCGCGGAGGTCAGCAGGTCGCCGTGGTCGACGAAGAGCACACCGGCGTCCAGCTCGACCCGGGGGAACAGCTCCTGGAAGTGGTCGGCGAGCGCCCAGTGGGTGGTGGCCCGGCGCCCGTCCAGGAGACCGGCGGCGGCCAGCAGGAAGGCGCCGGTGCAGATGGACACCAGCCGGGTGCCGGGGCGGACCCGGGACAGCGCGGCGAGGGCCCGCGGGTCCGGGGTGGCGGCCGAGGCGGCGGTGATCGCGTACGGGGGGATGACCACGGTGTCCGCCCCGGCCAGCACCTCGGGACCGTGCGCCGGGGTGACGGTCAGGTCCGAGTCGGTGCGCACGGGCCGTCCGTCCACGCCGGCGGACAGCACCTCGTAGCGGCCGTCGGCGGAACCCAGGACCCGGTGCGGGATGCCGAGTTCGAAGGGGTAGACGCCGTCCAGGGCGAGGACGACGACTCTGTGGGCGCCGGGCCGGGGCTCCGGGCGCATCCGGCGCTCCAGTTCGGCCGCGCGGGCGGCGACATCGACGAGCATGGCACGAATGTATCGGATGATGACCTTCTCGCCATCGCCCCGGGCCGTACCGTACGGCCAGGATCGGGGCATGACCTCGACGGACACCTCTGCGAACCCCGCCTCCCCGGACCCCGCGGCCTCCCCGGACCCGGTGGCCTCCCCGGACGCCGCCCCGGTGATGCTCGCCCTGCACCAGACGGCCCTCGGCGGCCCCGAGGTGCTGCGGCTGACCGAACTGCCCCGGCCCGCACCCGGCCCCGGCGAGATCCTCGTCGCCGTGCACGCGGCCGGCCTCAACCCCACGGACTTCAAGCACCGCGCCGTGAGCATCTTCCTGCCGCCCCCGCCGCTGACCCTCGGCTGGGACGTCTCCGGCACCGTCGTGGAGGCCGGCTTCGGCGTCACCCTCTTCCGGCCAGGCGACGAGGTGTTCGGCATGCTGCCCTATCCGCACGGGGCCGGCTCCCACGCCGAGTACGTGACCGGACCCGCCCGCGCCTTCGCCGCCAAGCCCGCCGGGATCGATCACGTCCAGGCGGCCGCCCTGCCGCTGGCCGCGCTCACCGCCTGGCAGGCCCTCGTCGACACCGCGGACGTCCGGGCCGGACAGCGCGTGCTGATCCACGCGGCGGCGGGAGGCGTCGGCCACCTCGCCGTACAGATCGCCAAGGAGCGCGGCGCGCACGTCACCGGGACGGCGAGCGCCCCCAAGCACGACTTCCTGCGCGAGCTGGGGGCCGACGCCTGCGTCGACCACCGCACCGAGGACTTCACCGACACCGACGCGCGCTACGACGTCGTCCTCGACGCCGTCGGCGGGGAGACCGCCGCCCGGTCGGTGAGCGTGCTCCGCCCCGGCGGTGTCGTCGTGTCCCTGCTGCCGGTCACCGCGGAGACCCGCACGGCCGCGGAGAAGGCGGGCGGCCGCGCCGTAGGGCTGCTGGTCGAGCACGACCGGGCCGGGATGCGCGCCATCGCCTCACTCGTCGAAGCGGGCAGGCTGCGCGCCCACGTCTCCGGCACCTTCCCGCTCGCCGAGGGCGCCCGCGCGCACGCTCAGGGGGAGACCGGCCGCACCACGGGAAAGCTGGTCATCACCGTGCGCTGAGGCGAACCGGGCCGGCCGTGGCCCGGGCCCGGGTCCTAGTGGGGCGCGGCCGGCTCCTCCGCCCCGCCGGCCAGGCCCGTCAACAGGACACGGGTCAGGCCGCGCACCCACTCCTCGTCGGCGGTCTCCGCGCTCACCAGGGTGCGGTGCACCACCGCTCCCGCGACCAGGTCGAAGATCAGGTCCACGGTGCGGGCCGCCTCCGCGGCGTCCGGCTCGGGCGGCAGTTCGCCCCTGGCCTGGGCGCGGGCCCTGCCCTCCAGCACCAGGCGCTTCTGCCGTTCGACGATCGACGTGCGGATGCGCTCGCGCAGCGCGTCGTCGCGGGTGGACTCGGCGACCACCGCCATCAGCCCGCTCTTGGCCTCCGGCCGGGCCAGGATCGCCGCGAACTGGAGCACCACGCCCTCGATGTCGGCGGCCAGTGAGCCCCGGTCGGGGAGCCGGAGTTCGTCGAACAGCTCCGCCACCGCGTCGACCACCAGCTCGTTCTTGCCCGCCCAGCGGCGATAGAGCGTCGTCTTGGCAACCCCGGCCCGGGTGGCGACGTCTCCCAGGGTGAGCTTCGACCAGCCGAGGTCGACCAGGGCGGCCCGCGTCGCGGCCAGGATCGCGGTGTCCGCCGCGGCGCTGCGCGGGCGGCCGGCACGGCCGGCGGGGCTGCTGCTCTGCATCCCCCGACCTTAACCGGCGGGTAACACGCGCCCGGTCGTGAGACAGATCACCGCGACGGGGTCTGGCGGTGGGGTGTTCCGACGGGCCGTCCTGGCATTACGCTACGACTCGTAGCGAAAGCGCGGGTCCGCCCGCGCCCCAGCGACGACCACGGGCGTGGGGTGGGGACCCGGCGCCGAACGGCACACACGCAGAACAGCACACGTCCGGGCGGGCTTTCGACCCGCTTTTCACACGCGCGCGCAGGACGGGGGAGGATAGACCCATGCAGCCACGGAACATGTCCATGAGCGGGGTCGTCGACCTCGCCGCGGTGAAGCAGGCCCAGGAGGCCAAGACCAAGGCGGAGCAGGCCCGCGCCGAGGCCGCCCGTCACGGGGGAGCGGGAGCCGTCTCCCCGGCCGACCTCGTCATCGACGTCGACGAGGCCGGCTTCGAGAGCGATGTACTTCAGCGGTCCACCGAGGTCCCGGTCGTCATCGACTTCTGGGCCGAGTGGTGCGAGCCCTGCAAGCAGTTGAGCCCGGTCCTGGAGCGGCTCGCCGTCGAGTACAACGGGCGCTTCCTCCTCGCCAGGGTCGATGTCGACGCCAACCAGATGCTGATGCAGCAGTTCGGCGTCCAGGGCATCCCGGCCGTGTTCGCGGTCGTCGCCGGACAGGCGCTGCCGCTCTTCCAGGGGGCCGCGGGCGAGGCGCAGATCCGCCAGACCCTGGACCAGCTGGTGCAGGTCGGCGAGGAGCGCTTCGGTCTGACCGGTCTCGTCGTCGACCCCGAGGCGGAGCCGGGCGCCGCGCAGCCCGCCGCCCCCGAGCGTCCGGCCGGCCCGCACGACGCGGCCCTCGACGCCGCCGTGCAGGCGATGGACGCGGGCGACCTGGGCGGCGCGGTCCAGGCGTACAAGAACGTGCTGGCCGAGGACCCGGGCAACACGGAGGCCAAACTGGGTCTGGCCCAGGCCGAGTTGCTCCAGCGGGTGCAGAACGCCGATCCGCAGCAGGTCCGTCAGGAGGCGGCCGACAAGCCGGGCGACGCCCAGGCGCAGATCGCCGCCGCCGACCTGGACCTGGTGGGCGGTCACGTGGAGGACGCCTTCGGGCGCCTCATCGACGCGGTGCGCGTCACGGCCGGGGACGACCGCAACGCCGTACGGCTGCGGTTGCTGGAGCTGTTCGAGGTGGTCGGTGCCGACGATCCGCGGGTGACCGCGGCGCGCCGGGCGCTGGCCCGCGCCCTGTTCTAGTCGGTTCTGGTCGGCGTTTTAAACGCCGTGGACGTGTTGCGCGTGTGAAGGAGCTGTCGACGAGGCGTCACTGCGGCCGCGCTTTACCAAAGCTTGGTAATCGCGGCCGCTGTTACTGCCAGTAAGTCGAGGCCGTCGATCTGTCGGACTCTGTCCATCGATCAATAGTTTTGTTCCGCCCTCATGGCACACCCAGCGTCGCCGTTCGGGGCCGGTGCGTCGCCCCGCGGTTATCCGGCCGTTACTAGCGAGTAACGAACCCCCTTGTGCCGACGGCGAGAATGCACCACGATCGGCGACGCTCGGTCCATTCCCGTACCCCGAAAGCCAGTCGGGTCGCGGGGGTTCCTGGGTCCCCACCGAGCAGGGTCGGCGGCAGTGACGCCGGCTCTTGGGCAGGGGGGTCTTCGCTCATCCGGCGAAGCCTGTCCAGCAGGGTTGTGCGTGATGCGTGTCAGGCGCGACCAGTGGTTGTCGCTCGGGGGTGATCGCCGGTTGTTCGGGCGCGTTGTACGTGCCGCCGAGGACAGGCGCTCTCCTTCCCGAGGACGTAGCACTTCTCCCATCCCTGCCAGGCCGAGCCACCGAACCGGAGGCCGGACGAGGCCAGGAGATGTACGTCCGAGAAGGAGGAAATATGGAGTCCCAGGTGCGTGGCGGGACCAGATGGAAGCGGTTCGCTGTGGTGATGGTGCCCAGCGTCGCCGCCACGGCTGCGATAGGTGTCGCGCTCGCGCAGGGCGCTCTCGCCGCCTCGTTCAGCGTGTCGGGTCAGTCGTTCAAGGTGACGGCGGACCAGCTCGACGGCACGGGCTTCTCCCAGTACGGGGCGATCGACTCGGGTTACACGCTGAAGGGCGAGAAGACGGCTCACCCCGTCGCCGTCTCGGCGTTCAAGTCCGCGTCGATCAAGAACATGTGCCAGTCCGTGGTCACCCCGGACATCCCGCTGATCGGCTCGGTCAGTCTCATGCTGAAGGCCGGCGGTGGCGACACCCCGGTCAAGGCGGAGAACCTGTACATCGACGTCGAGGACCTCGAGGCCGATGCCACGTTCCGCGGCATCGACATCGGTGTGGCCGCCAAGGACGCCAACAAGGGTCCTGGCATCAAGAAGGGCGACACCACGAATCCGTACGGATTCGCTCAGCAGGCCGACTCGGCCACGCTGAAGAACGTGAAGCAGACGGCGTGGGCGACCACGGCCGGAACCTTCAAGCTCAGCGGTCTGAAGATGTCGCTGTCCAAGGGTGTCAAGGAGTGCTACTAAGCACCCCTTGACGGGCGGGGGAGCCGGTGGCGCCCCCGCCCGTCCCCACTCCGGCCGCGCCTTCACACGCGGCCCACATCTCCACCACAGCAAATGCCGTACCAGGGAGCTGTATTCCATGAGCGCCGAGACTCCTGCCGCCGTCGGCCAGTTCACCCGCCGGAGGCTGCAGTTCCGTGCCTGGCGTGGCGCGCGGCCGTTCTGGGCCGGCCTGTTCGTCGCGCTCGGCGGAATCCCCATCGCCTACTTCCCGTACGCGAACCTCCAGATCGGTCACCTGACGCTGGCGATGGCCACCACCGCGGGCTCCGGGTCCCTGATCATCGGCGTGCTGCTGGTCGTCCTCGGCATCAGCCTCTGGTTCCAGAAGCATGTCCGGGTCTTCGCGGGCGTCGCGGCGATCCTGCTGGCGCTGGTCTCCATCCCCGTGTCCAACCTCGGCGGTTTCCTCATCGGCTTCCTGCTCGCGCTGGTCGGCGGAGCGATGGCCGTGTCGTGGGTGCCGGGCGAGCCGCCGCAGGCCGAGCCGCCGCTGGAGGGCAGGGGAACGGGTGACGCGCCCGAGGGCGTGGTCCCCGGCACCGGGCTTCCCGGCATCCCGGCGCCCGGCGGCACGGCGTCCGACGCCACGGTGCCGAGGCCGAGGGACGGCATGGAGGGCGGGGGGCCCACCCAGGCCTTCGGGACGCTGGGGGCGCACGATCTGTCAGGAACGATCCCGGCCAACGGGGCGAACGGGAGGCACAGTGCCGGCTGACGAGGTGACCCGCGGGACTGACGTGGAGTCGTCCCGTGTGAGAACCGGGCCGCGCCACGCGGCACCCAAGAAGCCGTTGTTCACCAGGTTCCACATGCCGGCCGGCAAGGCGATAGCCATCGCGGCGATGCCCACCGCCGTCCTCATGGGGATGGGGTTCACCCCGACGCTGGCCCTCGCCGACGGCAACGACACGGCGCCGGCCTCCAACAGCCTGACGGCCGACGAGTACAAGGACTGCGTGGCGGCCCTCGAGGACGCCGAGAAGGACCCGTCCGAGTCGCCCACGCCGTCGCCCTCGGCGACCGACGGGGCCGACGACGGCAAGGACGACTCGAAGGAGCCGAGCCCCTCGGACTCCGCCGGGGACGCGGGCACGGACAAGGGTGAGTCCTCTTCGTCGGATTCAGGTTCCGACGACAAGGACGACACGGGCGACAAGGGTGCCGAGGCCGGCGACGGCGACAAGGCCGACCCCGCCCCGAGCCCCTCCGCGTCGCAGAGCCAGGAGTCGTCCGCCGGGAGCGCCGCGGAGCCGTCCCCCTCCGAGTCGCAGGACAAGGGCGGGCTCCTGGACGGCCTCGGCGACGCCATCGAGGGCATCTTCACCGGCGGCAAGAAGGCCGAGGAGAGCCCGAGCCCCACGCCTTCGGCGTCCGAGAGCGCCTCGGGCGACGCGTCCGACCCCGTGAAGGAGACCACCGACAAGGTCACCGGCACGGTGGAGGACACCGTCTCGGGCGTGACGGACACGGCGTCGAAGGCGGCCGAGGACACCAAGGACTCGGTGGACAAGGCGGCCGAGGCGGCCGAGAAGGCGGCCGAGGAGGCCAAGGAGGACGCGGAGAAGGTCAAGGACGACGCCACCGCCTCGCCCAGCCCCAGCGCCTCCGAGAGCGCCGGTACGGACCCCGAGGACTGCCCGGCCGCCACCGACGACGAGGGCGGCGTCGACAACAAGGTGCCGCTGCCCGACGACCCCTGGTACCTCAACGCCAGCTCGCTGACGCTGAAGGGCGCCTCCTACAAGGGCATCGTCGAGGTGAAGACCGCCAACGGCACCACCAAGAAGGTGCTCAAGTACGTCATCTCGGGAGGCACGGACATCGGCGACCTGCACCAGACGGTGCAGGACAAGCAGGCCGGCAAGACCTACCACGTCCAGGCGGCCGAGGGCTCGACGTCCACCATCCGCGACGGGGACACGGTGTTCTACACCGAGAGCATCTCGGGCAACCTGCTCGGGCTGATCCCGATCACCTTCGACCCGGAGAACCCGCCGCCGCTGGACATCCCGCTGATCTACTTCACCAAGGTGAAGGTCGTGCAGGCCGGTCAGTTCGGCGGCACGCTCCACGTCCCGGGGCTGCACCAGTACACGACCGACTGAGCGCGCCCACGAGCCCGTTCGGGAGCCGCGCAACGCCTGAGGGCGCCCCCTGTCGCAGGGGGCGCCCTCAGCGCCGTACAGAAGCCGCACCGAAGCCCGGTGCGGGACCGTCGGTCGCGTCAGCCGCGGCGGGTCTCGCCCAGGTGGTGCACGCGGACCATGTTGGTGGTGCCGGGCACGCCGGGGGGCGAACCGGCGGTGATCACGACGATGTCGCCGTCGTGGAACCGGCCGAGGCGCATCGTCTCCTGGTCCACCAGGTCGACCATCTCGTCGGTGCTGTTCACGAACGGCACCACGTGCGGCTCCACGCCCCAGCTGAGCGCCAGCTGGTTGCGGGTGGACTCGTCGGTGGTGAAGGCGAGGATGGGCTGCGCCGCGCGATAGCGGGACAGCCGGCGGGCGGTGTCACCGGACTGGGTGAAGGCCACCAGACCCTTGCCGCCGAGGAAGTCGGCGATCTCGGCGGCGGCACGGGCCACCGAACCGCCCTGCGTGCGCGGCTTCTTGCCCGGCACCAGCGGCTGGAGGCCCTTGGAGAGCAGCTCCTGCTCGGCGGCCGTGACGATCTTCGACATCGTCTTGACCGTCTCGATGGGGTACGCGCCCACGCTCGACTCGGCGGACAGCATGACCGCGTCGGCACCGTCCAGGATCGCGTTGGCCACGTCGGAGGCCTCGGCGCGGGTCGGACGGGAGTTGGTGATCATCGACTCCATCATCTGGGTCGCCACGATCACCGGCTTGGCGTTGCGCCGGCACAGCTCGATCAGGCGCTTCTGCACCATGGGGACCTTCTCGAGCGGGTACTCGACGGCCAGGTCGCCACGGGCGACCATGACGGCGTCGAAGGCCGCGACCACGTCCTCCATGTTCTCGACCGCCTGCGGCTTCTCCACCTTGGCGATGACGGGAACGCGGCGGCCCTCCTCGTCCATGACGCGGTGCACGTCGGCGACGTCCTTGGCGTCCCGGACGAAGGAGAGGGCGACCATGTCGCAGCCCATGCGCAGCGCGAACCGCAGGTCCTCGACGTCCTTGTCGGACAGCGCGGGCACGTTCACCGCCGCGCCGGGCAGGTTGATGCCCTTGTGGTCCGAGATGACGCCGCCCTCGATGACGATCGCCTTCACCCGCGGGCCCTCGACACCGGTGACCTTCAGCTCGACGTTGCCGTCGTTGATGAGCACCTGGTCGCCCTTGGTGACGTCGCCGGGCAGGCCCTTGTACGTCGTGCCGCAGATCGTCCTGTCGCCCGGCACGTCCTCGGTGGTGATGGTGAACTCGTCACCGCGCACCAGCTCGACGGGGCCCTCCGCGAAGGTCTCCAGGCGGATCTTCGGTCCCTGGAGGTCGGCGAGGACACCCACGGCCCGGCCGGTCTCCTTGGCGGCGGCCCGGACACGGTCGTAACGCCCCTGGTGCTCGGCGTGGCTGCCGTGGCTGAAGTTGAAGCGGGCCACGTTCATGCCGGCTTCGATCAGCGTGACGAGCTGCTCGTGGGAGTCGACCGCGGGGCCGAGAGTACAGACGATTTTCGAACGGCGCATGGGGCGATCCTATCGGTTTGTTTCGCTGCGGAATATTCCGTCTGGCGGAAAACACAAAAGGGCGGGATGCCGCTCAGGTGAGATTGAGATTCCCCGATTCATTTACCAGCGCGTAGGTCTGTGTCGCGATCTCCATTTCCTCGTCGGTCGGCACCACGGCCACCGCCACCCGGGCCCCCGCGGGCGAGATCAGCCTGGCCGCGTCGCCGCGTACGGCGTTCAGTTCGCCGTCGACCGCCAGGCCGAGCCCGTCGAGGCCCGCCAGGGCGGCCTCCCGCACCGGCGCCGAGTTCTCGCCGACCCCGGCCGTGAACGCCACGGCGTCCACCCGCCCGAGAACGGCGTAATAGGCCCCGATGTACTTCTTGAGCCGGTGAATGTAGATGTCGAAGGCCAGCCGCGCCCGCTCGTCGCCGGCGTCGACACGGCGGCGGATCTCCCGCATGTCGTTGTCGCCGCACAGCCCGATCAGACCGCTCCCCTTGTTGAGAAGAGTGTCGATCTCGTCGGCGGACATTCCCCCAACACGCATCAAATGGAAGATGACGGCCGGGTCCATGTCTCCCGAGCGCGTACCCATCACGAGCCCCTCCAAAGGCGTCAGCCCCATGGAGGTGTCCACGCAGCGCCCGCCCCGCACGGCCGAGGCGGACGCCCCGTTGCCCAGGTGCAGCACGATGACGTTCACGTCCTCGGGCGCCCGGCCCAGCAGCCGCGCGGTCTCGCGCGAGACGTAGGCGTGCGAGGTGCCGTGGAAGCCGTAGCGGCGGATGCGGTGGGCGTCTGCGGTCTCGACGTCGATCGCGTAGCGGGCCGCGGACTCCGGCATCGTCGTGTGGAAGGCCGTGTCGAACACGGCGACCTGCGGCAGGTCCGGGCGCAGCGCCTGCGCGGTGCGGATGCCGGTGAGGTTGGCCGGGTTGTGCAGCGGGGCGACCGGGATGAGCCGCTCGATCTCCGCGAGCACGGCGTCGTCGATCACGGTCGGCTCGGTGAAGTGCTTCCCGCCGTGCACCACCCGGTGCCCGATCGCGGCCAGCTCGGAGGAGTCCAGGCCCAGCCCGTCCTTGGCCAGCTCCGCCGCCACCGCCTTGAGCGCGGCGTCGTGGTCGGGGACGGCCCCGCTCCACTCCCGGCTCCCACCACCCGCCGGCGTGTGCTTCAGCCGGGAGGTCTCCTCACCGATCCGCTCGACGAGCCCCACCGCCAGCCGCTCGCCGCCGCGCATGTCGATCAGCTGGTACTTCACCGACGAGGAGCCGGAGTTGAGGACGAGGACGCGGGTACCACTCACAGGTCGGACGCCTTCTCGGTCGGGGACTGCTGGGCCTGGATCGCCGTGATGGCGACGGTGTTGACGATGTCCTGCACGAGCGCGCCCCGGGACAGGTCGTTGACCGGCTTGCGCAGACCCTGGAGCACCGGGCCCACGGCGATGGCGCCGGCCGAGCGCTGCACCGCCTTGTAGGTGTTGTTGCCGGTGTTCAGGTCCGGGAAGATCAGCACGCTGGCCTGCCCGGCGACCGCCGAACCGGGCAGCTTGGTCGCGGCCACCGACGGCTCGACCGCGGCGTCGTACTGGATCGGCCCCTCGACACTGAGGTCCGGGCGGCGCGAGCGGACCAGCTCCGTCGCCTCGCGCACCTTGTCGACGTCCGCGCCCGAACCGGACGTGCCCGTCGAGTACGACAGCATCGCGATCCGCGGCTCCACCCCGAACTGCGCCGCCGTCGACGCCGACTGCGTCGCGATGTCGGCGAGCTGCTCCGCGTTCGGGTCGGGGTTGACCGCGCAGTCGCCGTAGACCAGGACCTTGTCGGCCAGGCACATGAAGAAGACCGACGAGACGATCGCGGCGTCCGGCTTGGTCTTGATGACCTCGAATGCGGGGCGGATGGTCGCCGCCGTCGAGTGCACGGACCCCGACACCATGCCGTCGGCGAACCCTTCCTGCACCATCAGCGTGCCGAAGTAGTTCACGTCGGAGACCACGTCGTACGCCAGCTCCACGGTCACGCCCTTGTGGGCGCGCAGGGCGGCGTACCGCTCGGCGAAGGAGTCGCGCAGCTCGCTCGCGGCCGGGTCGATCAGCTCGGCGCCGGCCAGGTCGATGCCCAGGTCGGCGGCCTTCTTGCGGATCTGCTCGACCGGGCCGAGCAGCGTCAGCTCGCACACGCCGCGGCGCAGCAGCACCTCCGCCGCGTGCAGCACCCGGCCCTCGGTGCCCTCCGGGAGCACGACCCGGCGCAGGTCGGAGCGGGCCTGCTCGAGCAGCTTGTGCTCGAACATCATCGGCGTGACGCGGTCGCTGCTGGGGGCGGAGACCCGCTGGTTCAGCTCGGCGGTGTCGACGTAGCGCTCGAACAGGCCGAGCGCGGTCTCCGCCTTGCGCGGGGTGGCCGCGTTCAGCTTGCCCTCCAGGGAGAACAGCTGCGCGGCGGTGGGGAAGCTGGTGCCGGGCACCGACAGCACCGGTGTGCCGGGGGCCAGGCGGGCGGCGAGGGTGAGGATGCCGTCGCCGGGAACCTCGTCCAGGGTCAGCAGGACCCCGGCTATCGGCGGGGTGCCGGCGCTGTGCGCGGCCAGCGTGCCGATCACCAGGTCGGCGCGGTCGCCCGGGGTGATGACCAGGCAGCCGGGCGTCAGGGCGCTCAGCAGGTTGGGCAGCATGGCCCCGCCGAAGACGAAGTCCAGCGCGTCGCGGGCGAGCCCCGAGTCGTCGCCGAGGACCACCCGGGCGCCCAGGGCGTGCGCGATCTGGGAGACCGTCGGCGCGGACAGGGCGGGCTCGTCCGGCACCACCCAGCACGGCACCGGCAGCCGGTGCTCGAGCCGCTCGGCGATCTCGTCCCGGTCCTCGCGGGCGACCCGGTTGGTCACCATGGCCAGCACGTCGCAGCCCAGCCCGTCGTAGGCGCGGAAGGCGTTGCGGGTCTCCGCGAGCACGGACTCGGCGCTCTGGCCCCGGCCGCCGACGACGGGCAGGACCGAGGCGCCGAACTCGTTGGCGAGCCGCGCGTTCAACGACAGCTCGTCCGGGAACTGGGTGTCGGCGTAGTCGGTGCCGAGGACCAGGACGACGTCGTAGTCCCGCGCGACCAGGTGGAACCGGTCGACCAGCGCGGACACCAGTTCGTCCACGCCCTGTTCCGCCTGGAGGACGGACGCCTCCTGGTAGTCCATGCCGTAGACCGTCGCCGGGTCCTGCGAGAGCCGGTAGCGGGCGCGCAGCAGCTCGAAGAGCCGGTCGGGCCCGTCGTGGACCAGGGGACGGAAGACGCCGACCCGGTCGACCTGCCGGGTGAGCAGCTCCATCACCCCCAGTTCGACGACCTGGCGGCCGTCGCCGCGGTCGATACCGGTCACGTACACGCTGCGCGTCACGCGAGCTCTCCGTTTCGTCTGGTGTTCGTCCGGTGGCGGCTGTCCCGTGCACGGAGAGCGCCCACCGGGGTGAGCGGAACGCTCTTGACAATACCTCCGGCGATGGTTAAGGCGCCCGTCAGTGCCCGTCAGCCTCCGCCGTCGTCCACTGTCGTCCGGGGCATGGAACAATTGGATCGGCTCACCGGTGTCAACAGCGAGCAGGAGACACAGCACGATGCGTATCGGAGTTCTCACCGCAGGCGGCGACTGCCCCGGCCTGAACGCAGTGATCCGGTCGGTCGTGCACCGAGCGGTCGACAATTACGGCGACGAGGTCATCGGCTTCGAGGACGGCTACGCGGGCCTGCTGGACGGCCGTTACCGCACCCTCGACCTCAACGCGGTCAGCGGCATCCTCGCCCGCGGCGGCACCATCCTCGGCTCCTCCCGCCTGGAGCGCGACCGGCTCCGCGAGGCCTGCGAGAACGCCTCGGACATGATCCAGAACTTCGGCATCGACGCCCTGATCCCCATCGGCGGCGAGGGCACGCTCACGGCCGCCCGGATGCTCTCCGACGCCGGCCTCCCCGTCGTCGGCGTACCGAAGACCATCGACAACGACATCTCCTCCACCGACCGCACCTTCGGCTTCGACACCGCCGTCGGCGTGGCCACCGAGGCGATGGACCGCCTCAAGACCACCGCCGAGTCCCACCAGCGCGTGATGGTCGTCGAGGTCATGGGCCGGCACGCCGGCTGGATCGCCCTGGAGTCCGGCATGGCCGCCGGCGCCCACGGCATCTGCCTGCCCGAGCGCCCCTTCGACCCCGCCGACCTGGTCAAGATGGTCGAGGAGCGCTTCGCCCGCGGCAAGAAGTTCGCCGTCATCTGCGTCGCCGAGGGCGCCCACCCCGCCGAGGGCTCCATGGACTACGGCAAGGGCGCCATCGACAAGTTCGGCCACGAGCGCTTCCAGGGCATCGGCACCGCGCTCGCCTACGAGCTGGAGCGCAGGCTCGGCAAGGAGGCCAAGCCGGTCATCCTCGGCCACGTCCAGCGCGGCGGCGTACCCACCGCGTACGACCGTGTCCTCGCCACCCGCTTCGGCTGGCACGCGATGGAGGCCGCGCACCGGGGCGACTTCGGCCGGATGACCGCGCTGCGCGGCACGGACGTCGTCATGGTGCCGCTCGCGGAGGCCGTCACCGAGCTGAAGACGGTCCCGAAGGACCGGATGGACGAGGCCGAGTCGGTGTTCTAGGCGGCACGTGATCGGCCACGAACCGGACCCTGTTCAGCCGGGCTCAGTCGATCTTCTTGATCACCCGGGCGGGCACTCCCGCGACCACGGTGCCGGCAGGAACATCACGAGTGACCACCGCACCGGCAGCGACCACCGCACCGGCACCGATGGTCACCCCCTGCGTGATCACGGCAGCCGTCCCGATCCAGACGTCGTCCTCGATGACGACCGGGGCGAAGGAGAGGTACTCGCGACGCTCGGCCAGGGGCAGTGGATGGCCTCCGGTGATGAGGCTGACCTTCGGGGCGATCATGACGCCGTTCCCGATGCGGATGCCTCCCTTGTCCATGAAGGTGCATCCCTGGTTGACGAAGACGTTCTTCCCGAACGTCGTGTTCAGCCCGTACTCGGTAAAGAACGGCGGGTAGATCGTCACCGATTCCGGCAGCGGGCCACCGAACACAACGGAAAGTAGTTCCGCGCGGCCCTCGCCGTCGCTGAACGGAAGCACGTTCAGTCGAGACGTCGCATCGGTCACCTCCACGATCCGCTCCGCATGGCGCGCGAACTCGGGCGTCTGGACATACATGACCTGCTCTGTGCGGGTAGACATGCGCTGATCCCATCACCGCGCAGAACACTCGATCAAACAACCCCGCACCACACCAGCCACAACCAATGGTTGTGAAAGTAGGGTGGAAGCGTGGATGTTGAAGCGCTGCGGACGTTCGTGGCCGTCGCCGAGACCGGCCAGTTCCAGGCTGCGGCCGACGAGCTGGGGATCAGCCAGCAGGCGGTCTCCAAGCGGATCGCGGCCCTGGAGAGGCATATCGGGGTCACGCTCCTGGTGCGGACCTCCCGAGGCTCCCGGCTGAGCGTGGACGGGCAGGTCTTCCTGCCGCACGCCAAGAAGGTCCTGGCGGCCATCGAGCAGGCCGAGCAGGCCGTGCGCCCCGGAAGCCGTCCCTTGCGCGTCGATGTCCTCAATCGGCGCATCTCCCCGGCCCAGGCCGTCTACCGGTTTTACCGCTCCCGCCCCGAGACGAACCTGGACGCGGTCACGCTGAGCAACGAGAACGCCGCCCAGGCCGCCCAGGCGGTGCTCGAAGGGACCGTCGACGCGTCCTTCCGCGCCCTGCCGGCAGACCGGGTCCCGGCCGGGATCACCGCCGAACGACTCCTGGACGCACCCCTGGAGCTCCTGGTCGGACCCGGCCACCCGCTGGCCGACACGCCCTGGGTCAGTCCTGCGGACCTGGCCGGCCACCGCATCTGGATCCCCGGGATCAGGCCGGACACGGAGTGGGCCGCGTTCTACCAGGCGCTGTCCGAGGCCTTCGGCCTGAGTATCGACGCGCTTGGCCCCAACTTCGGTGACGAGGCCCTGATGGACGCGCTGGCCGACTCGGCCGCTCTGGCCACCCTCGTCGGCAGCGGGGACCGGTACCTGTGGCCCCAGAACCACGACCTACGGCGCATCCCGTTGCACGACCCGACCCCGGTCTACCCGCACGCGCTGCTGTTCCGCAGCGGAGACCAGCACCCCGTGCTGACCGCGCTACGCGACCATCTGCGCACCGCAGGCCCGCGAACCCCGCACGACGCGTGGGTGCCGGACTGGGCGGACCGCTGACCGGACGACCGGAGGCACGGGCTTCCGCGGGCTCACGGATGCCGCTCCACCGCCGACCAGAAGTGCTCCACGATCCGGTCGAGGAAGTCGCGGCCCCCGGCGCCCGCGTCGCCGCTGCCGCCGCCCCAGCTGAGGGTGGCGGCCATGCGGCCCTGGTAGTCCTGGTGCAGCACCTGGAGGACGTTCTCCAGGACGCGCCGGTCCAGCGGGGCCAGCTTGGCGATCGGGCGGACACAGCCCTGCCAGCGGGTGGTCACGGCGCTCGACAGCAGGTCGGCCAGTTTCTCCTCGCGCCCCGTGACGGTCACGAAGTCGGGCAGCGAGAGGCCGAGCAGGTCGGCGAGCTGGGCCGACTGGCGGTCGGTGCCGCGCCAGTCGTCCGCCTCCTCCATCCGCTGATACGCCGGGAGTCCGAGCCCGACCGCACGCGCCACGTCCTCGGGCGCCAGACCGCGGGCGACCCGGTGCTCGCGCAGGGACTGCGGCCGCCCGATCAGCTCACCCGGCGAGCACCACAGCACACCGGCGAGCGCGGTGAGCTCGGGGCCCTCGGGGGAGGCCGTCCCCCGCTCCCAGGCGACGACGAGGTCCGGGCTGACGTACGGCAGCCCGTACGAGACCCGTATGCCGTGGGCGACGTGCTCGGGGCCCATGTTGAGGGCGGCACGCAGCCGGCGGGCGGCGAGGGCGTTGAACGGGGGACCCGACTGGCTCGGGTGGGGTGAGGGTCGGCGCACGCGCCACACCGTAGAGGTCCGGAGCGATGCTGACTACGGGCTGTTCGGCCAGCGATACGGATTGTGGGAACGTACGGAGCGGCCCTGCGCTCCGCACCCCGCGCCCCGTACTCACCACGTACTCACCCCTTGACCGCCCCGCCCAGCGCGAACCCCCCGCCCAGCCGTCGGGAGATCAGCACGTACAGCAGGACGACCGGCGTCGAGTAGACGATCGAGAACGCCGCCAGTTGCCCGTACGCCACCATGCCCCGGTTGCCGAAGAAGTCGTTGATGCTGACCGAGGCGGGCATCTGGTCCGGGGTGAGCAGCAGCATGAAGGGGACGAAGAAGTTGCCCCACATCATCACGAACGAGAACACCGTCACCACCGCCACCCCGGGACCCATCAGCGGCAGCACGATCCGCAGCAGTGACTGGAAGGACGAGGCGCCGTCCGTCCAGGCCGCCTCCTCGAGCTCCTTGGGCACGCCGTCCATGAAGTTCTTCATGAGCCAGATGGCGAAGGGGAGTTGGGAGGCGGCGAAGAAGAAGATCGTCCCCTGCATGGTGTCGATCATGTTCACCCGTACGAACAGGGCGTAGACCGGCACCATGATCGCCGTGATGGGGAGGCTGGTCGCGAACAGGATCGTCAGCAGGAACGGCCGGTTCAGGCGGGAGCGGAAACGGGAGAGCGGGTACGCCGCGAGCGCCGCGCACACCACCGTCAGCAGCGTCGCGCCGCCGCACAGGATCAGGCTGTTGAGCAGCGGCGTGAAGGTGATCTCCGGGGTGAGGATCGCGTCGAAGTTGTCCAGCGTCACCCCGTCGGGCACCTTCACCCTGAGGCCCGCGTGCGGGTCCAGGGCGGACAGCACCACCCAGGCCAGCGGCAGCACGAAGGCCGCGGCCGCCACGAGCAGTCCCGCGTCGGCGGCCGTCCGGCGCCTGTTGCGTCGGGAGGCGGGCGTCATCGCCATGTCAGACCTCCGTCCGCAGCAGGCGCAGGTACACGACCGAGAACAGCGAGCCGATCAGCAACAGCAGCAGCGCCACCGCCGTGCCGTAGCCGATCAGGCTGTTCTGGAAGGCCTGCTCGTACATGAACAGCGGCAGCGTCTGGCTCTTGCCGCTCGGCCCGCCCCGCGTCATCACCCAGATCAGCCCGAAGACCGACAGTGTCTGCAGGGTGTTGAGCATCAGGTTGGTGCCGATGGAGCGCCGGATCATCGGCAGCGTGATGTGCCACATCCGGCGCCAGCCGCTCGCGCCGTCGACCTCGGCGGCCTCGGTGACCTCCTTGGGGATCTCGTTCAGCGCGGCGGAGTAGACCAGCATCGAGAACGCCGTGCCCCGCCACACGTTGGCGAAGGACACCGCCAGGATCGGCAGTGTGAACAGCCAGTTCTGGGAGGGGAGGTGGAGCCAGTCCAGGATGGCGTTGAGGGTGCCCTCGCGCCGGAAGAAGGCGTAGAGCAGGAAGCCCGCCACCACCTCCGGCAGCACCCAGGCCGTGACAACGATGCCACCGGTGAGCGTACGGACCGGCTTCGACGCCCGCTGCATCAGCGAGGCCAGCGCGAGCCCCAGGGTGTTCTGCCCGATCAGCGACGACAGCACGGTGAACACCAGGGTCAGCCATACGGCGTTGAGGAACGCCTCGTCCTTGAAGGCGCGGGTGAAGTTGTCGAAGCCGACGAAGGACTCCTGCGCCTGCCCGGTGAGCTGGAGGTCGGTGAAGGCGATGACGACGCAGTACGCGATCGGGCCGGCGAGGAACAGCACCAGCAGCACGACGGCGGGGGAGAGCGGCAGGGCCCGGAACAGGGAGCGGCGGACGGTGCCGGTCCGCGCGCCGGAGGGGGCCGGGGAGGCCGGGGTCTTACGGATCTCCGGCCCCGCGTGCCCCGGCGCGGTCGCCGTCACTTGCTCACCACCTGGTTGTCGGTCGCCTCCTTGAGCGCCTCGTCGTAGCCGCGCGCCGCCTCCCCGACCGACTTGTCGCCGGTCGTCACGCCCTCCATCGCCTCCTGGATGGCGACGGACACCTTCGGATACGCCGGGTAGGCGGGCCGGTAGTGGGTGTCGGCGACGAGATCGGTGAAGAACTTGATGCCGGGCTGGGCGTCGACGTAGGCGGGGTCCTTGGCGACGTCCTCGCGGACGGAGATGCCGGAGTTGGCGACGTACCACTTCTGGGCGTTCGCCTTCGTCTGCATCGTCTTGATGAACTCGAAAGCCAGGTCCGGATTCCCCGCCTTGGCCGGAATCGACCAGGTCCAGCCCCCGGACATGCTCACCCTGCCCGGAGCCTGCCCGTTCTGCGTGGGCATGGCGGCAAGACCCAGCTCCTTCGACCACTCGGGCCACTCGTGCCCGCTGCCCTCCAGCCAGTCCTGCGGCAGCCAGGAGCCGTCCAGGTTGATGCCGAGCTTGCCCTGCGGGAGCAGCTCACCGCGGATCTTCGTGGAGAAGTTGGGGTCGAGCGCGTCGGAGACCTCCGGGCCGAGCTTCTCCTTGTACACGCTCTCCACGAAGGAGAGGGAGTCCTTGAACCCCTGCCCCGCCGTGATCCACTTCTTGCTCCCCTTGTCGTACAGCGGGTCCGCGGCCCCCTCGCCCGTGCCGTACAGCAGCATCTCGAAGCCCTGCATGGTGGCCATCTCACCGGCGGGCTTGCCCGTGTACACGTTGAGCGGCGTGACGCCGGGCACCTTCTCCTTGATGGTGCGGGCGGCGTCGAGGACCTCGTCCCAGGTCTTCGGCTGCCAGTCGGCGGGCAGCCCGGCCTTGGCGAAGACGTCCTTGCTGAACCACAACCCGCGGGTGTCGGTACCGTCCGGCACGCCGTACGTCTTGCCGTCCTCGCCCTTGGCCGCGGCCTTCGCCGTGTCGATGAACTGGTCCCAGTCCTTCCACTTGGCCAGGTAGTCGTCGAGCGGCTTCAAGTACCCGCTGGTGATGTCGGAGTTGATGAGGAAGGTGTCCTCGTAGACCAGGTCGGGGGCGGTCTTGGGGGAGCGGAGCATCTGCTGGAGCTTGGTGTAGTACTCCGAGTCCGGCGCCTTGATGGGCACCAGCTCGACCTTCTTCCCTGGGTTGGCCTTCTCGAACTGCTTCTTGATGTCGCCGAGGTACGTGTCCATCACCTTGATGGAGTTGTCCGTCGACTGCTTGAAGGAGACCTTCACCGTGTCCGGATCGCTGCCGGAACCGCTGCCGCAGGCGGCGAGCGCGGTGGAGGCGAGCGCGGTGAGGGTGAACAGGGTGGTGAACCGGACGGTGGGGCGCACGGGCATGACCTCCTACGGGCACACGACGCTGTGGCCTGGACGGCTGCGTGGCGAACGTAAGAGGAGTGGTCTAGTCAGGTCAATGCGTGTGCGCAGGATTGGGCCTACAGGAGGTGATCGGCCTTGCCGGCCTTGATGTCACGGATGAGGGCGCGGAGGGCTTCGCCGGTGTCGGTGAGGTAGCGGTCCTCCTGTCCGGCGACGGCGACGTAGGCGTTGCCGTCCGGGTCGGTGCCTATGCGGAAGCAGTTGGCGCCTTCTCCGCAGAACGGTTCTTCCCAGGTGATGTCGTTCACCGCTGCTCTCCTAGAGGTCGTGGGCCAGGGTCTGGACGAAGTCGCGTGAGGCAGGCGGGTCGAGGGCAACTGTCTCTGCGGCATCCAGTTGGGCGCGATACTTGGCAAGCTGGGCGTCGTCGTCGATGAACTCAGGGCCGTGGGTGCTGTCGAGCTCCACAGTGTCGAGGCGGGGGACGGCTGCCTCGGCGTAGACGACGGACTGCCCGGCCCCGGGGAAGCCGCCTGCCTTGAACGGGATGACGCGCAGGTTCACGTTCTCGCCGTCCGAGATGCGCAGCAGACGCTCCAACTGGCGCCGCGCGACCGCAGGGCCGCCGAACTCCATACGCAGGGCGGCCTCGTGGACGATCACGTCGAGCCTCGGGGGATCAGGACGGTTCAGCACCTGATGCCGGTCGATCCGGTGAGCGACTCGGACGTCGATGTCGTCCGAGGACAGGCGGGGGATCACCGCCTCGAAGACCGCCCGGGCGTGCTCCTCGGTCTGGAGCAGCCCCGGCAGGTGGACGGTGACGGCGATTCGTAGGCGGGTGGCGTGCCACTCCATCTCGGCGATGTCCAGGAAACCGTCCCGGAGCTGTCCCTTGTACGCCTCCCACCAGCCCTTCTCGCGCCCGGCGGCCATGGCGGCGAGGGCCTCGACGAGGGCCTGGTCCGTGCAGCTGTAGTTTCCCGCGAGGGTGCGTACCCGTTCCGCGCTGATGCCAGAGCGCCCGGACTCCATGTTGGGCACATTGGTCCGTGGAACGTCCAGCAGGGCGGCGGCGCGCTCCGTAGTCATCCCGGCCGCGACACGCAACTTGCGCAACTCGGCCCCGAGTCGTCGCTGACGCTCCGTCGGAGCGCTCCTCGGCGGCATTCGTCCTCCCGTTCTGCGGTGTGACGGGGACAGTCTGCCGCTGGTGTGTCTGGGCGGTCCACTGAGGACTTTCCGGAGAGTAGTACCTGTACTCCGTGCTTGCTCTACAGTCGGTGATGAGCCGCTTACGGTCCGACGCCGTTGGAAGTGCATCGCGCGAGCCTGCCCACGTACTCCTTCCCTGGGAGGGGTGGGCCGCGCCAGGGAGACAGGCCACCACTGGTCGAGGTGTCGGCGCGCTGTCGAATGCCCGTAGCCAATAAGGGAGTCACCCATGTCCGCGTCCGTAGTCGGAGTCTCCGCCTGTCCCGTCTTCGCCGAGGAGCCGGACTTCGCACCGCCCTCACCCGAGATGCTCACCTACAGCTTCACCCTGCCCGCCGGTCCGACCAGCCCCCGTGTCGCGCGCGTCGCCACGCGGGCCGTGCTTGCAGGGCACGGGCTGGACGACATGGCCGACGCGGTGGTGCAGGTGGTGGGGGAACTCGCCGCCTGCGCCTGCCGTTTCACGCCGGGAGACGAGGTGTACGTGTCGCTGCGGTACCGGGAGGGCGCCCTGCGGGTGGTGTTCTTCGACGGGCACCGGCGGCACGAGCACCCTCGGCTGGTCGCGGCCTGCGATGCGCGCAGGCGGGCGGCGTTGCGGGTGCTGGGGTGCGTGGTGCGGGCGTGCGAGGGGGAGTGGGGGTTCGGGGAGGCCCGGGAGCCCGGAGGTGGGACGCGGATGTGGGCGGTGGTGCCTCGGGGCGGGGCTCGGAGGTATGTGGGTTGAGCGTCGAGTTCGGCAGCGCGGGCGGGCCGGGCGTGCTGCCCCTACCGTCGCCTGTCGCCCTTACCGGTGACGGGGCCGTGGAAGGTGCCGCCCCGGAAGTCGATGTGGTCTCCGCCGTACGTCGCTTCTTGGGGCACCTCCTCGGAGTCGGAGCAGCCCTCCCGAGGCCGGTGCTTGTGCAGCACCGCCACCGTCACTGCCGCAGCCTGCTTGGCGGCGCGCTGCTGTGAACCCGAGGCGTCGGCCCTGTGCTTCTTGGCGTCGGCGCGGTCGCTGATGCCCCGGATCACCAAGGCGTTCAACTGGCCGCTCAGGTGGGCCGCCCGGAGTGCGCCCGAGCCCTCCATCTCGATCGCGCCCGCATCGTTGTAGTTCCGGCGGACGAACCGGGCGATCTCGGACTCGGCGTCGGCCAGGACGACATCCCCCGTGGCGATCGGCATGAAGTGCGCCCGTACGCCGGGCATGTCCCGCACCGCGGAACGGGCCGCCTGCTCCAGCGCGTGCGAGCCCGGCAGGGCCTTCGGCCGGACCAGGAAGCCCTCTGGCGTCTGCTTGCCGCCGTGGATCTCGTACACCTGCGTGCCCACGACGACGTCGCCGATCCCGACGTCGTCCTTCAGGCTGCCGGCGACACCGACGAAGAGCACGGCCTCGGGGCGCAGCCAATTGATGAGCTGGGTGGTGAGTACGCCGGCGCGCTCGGCGCCCATGCCCAGCTCGGCGAGGGCAACGTGCCAGGAAGCCGACGTCAGTCGGCCCACTTCGACCCGGGTGCCGTCCCGGTGCACTCGTTCCTCCCGCTCCTCCACGTGCGCGCGGATCGCGGCGTATTCGAGCGGGAGTGCGGTCAGCACCAGAACGGTGGGCTGGATGTCCGGCATAGTCATAAGTTACCGCTGAGAGAAGGGATTCGAGTGCCGGAACAGGACGTCACGGTCGGGCAGTTGCTGCTCGCCGAGTACGAGACCGTGAAGAGCGAGCAGAGGGCGAGGATCGGGTTCCGGGACAACCTCCTCTACGTGACGCTCGCCGTCGTGGCCGCCGTCATCGCCGCCACGGCACAGGCGGAGCGGCCCTCGATGCTGCTCGCGCTGCCACCGGTGTGCCTCGTCCTCGGGTGGACCTACCTCGTCAACGACGAGAAGATCTCGGCGATCGGCCTCTACGTCCGGGACGACCTGGGTCCCAAGCTGGCCGAACTGGCCCCGCAGGGGAGCCGCTTCGCGACCTTCGGGTGGGAGGCGTACCACCGGAGCGACACCCGGCGCCGGTCCCGCAAGACGATCCAGACCGTGATCGACCTGACGGCGTTCTGCGCGGTACCCCTGGCGGCGCTGATCGTTTTCTGGACGAACGGGGACGCCGCCCGACTGCTCGTCGTGCTCTCGGTACTGGAGGCGCTCGCCGTGGCGGGGCTCGCCTCGCAGGTCGTGTGGTATGCGAAGGCGGGGTGAGCGACCCTCCGCCAGGAGAGGGAACGGCGCGCATGGAAGCGGCATTGCTGACGGCTCTGTCCGAGGGTGCGGGTGGTGACGAAGGACGCCGGGCGGTGGAGAGGCTGGCGCGGACGGTGGGTCTCGACGCCGGTGCGTCCCTAGGGGACATCGCGAGGGCGGTGGCAGAACCGGCGTGGCGGGATGCCGTACGCCAGTGGGGCGAGACGGTGGCCGAGCTGCTTGCAGCCGGACCGCCCGGCGTCGCCGGTGCCGTCGCACGGGCCATGGACCGGTCGGCGCCGGGCAGCGGGACGTCCTGGTACGGCGGCGACCACACCGACTTCCGGGGCGGGGTCTTCCTGCGCGAGGTGGTCGGCGTACAGGTCGTGGTCCAGGAGGGCGGGGCTGCCGTCCCGGAGGCGATGGCGGGTCTGCCGCCCAGGCCCGGCGGGTTCACCGGCCGGGAGTGCGAGATCGAGGGCCTGTTGTGCGCGCTGGACCCGGCCGGGGCTCGGTCCAACGAGACGGCCCTGACCCTCGTCGCCGCCGTGTCCGGTCTCGGCGGCATCGGCAAGACCGCGCTCGCGGTCGAGACCGCGCACCTGGCCCGTGAACGGGGTTGGTTCCCCGGCGGGGTGCTCTTCATCGACCTGCACGGCTACGACCGGGAGCCCGTCACCGCCGACCGGGGCCTGCAAGCCATGCTGCACGCCCTCGGCACTCCGCCGGAACACGTCCCCACCGAGACCGACGAGCGGGCGGCGCTCTACCGCTCGGTGCTCGCCGCCCGGGCCCACGAGCGCGGCAGGGTGCTGGTCCTGGCCGACAACGCCTCGTCGGCCGACCAGGTGCGGCTCCTTCTGCCGGGTGACTCCCGGCACCGCATCCTGGTCACGTCACGCGATCGCCTGCCACAACTCGGTGCGCGGCTCCTGCCCCTGGACCAACTCGGGACGAGGGAGGCGTACGAACTCCTCGACCGGGCGCTGCGGATCGCCGACCCGTACGACGCCCGGGTGGGCGAGGACCCCGGAACGAGCGACCGACTCGCGAGCCTCTGCGGGCACCTTCCGCTGGCCCTGCAGATCGCGGCCGCCCTGCTGACGGTCGACCCGGGCAAGCGGGTGGCCGAACTCGTGGCGGAACTGACCGAGGCCCACGACCGCCTGGACCACCTCGACGACGGCGAACGCAGCGTTCGCGCCGCCTTCGAACTGTCCTACCGTCGACTGCCGCCCGGGCAGGCCCGGCTCCTGCGCTTGCTCGCTCTCGCGCCGGGGTCCGAGGTGAGCGACGAGGTCGTCGCCGCGCTGGTCGGCGCCGGCCGTCCTCCGGCGCGTGACCAACACGCCCTGGCCCGGGCGCACCTCGTGGAGAGGGGGCGCACGCGCGGGTGGTGGCGGTTGCACGACCTGGTGCGGGTGTTCGGGGCGGGATTGGTGGTCCGGACAGAGGGTGACGCTGCGCGGGCGCGCGTGCTGCGGCACTACCTGGAGCGGGCCCGCGCGGCGGACGCCCGGCTGAAGCCCCGCATCGAGGACGGCAAGGAGACCGGGCCGTTCCGGAGTCGTGAGGAGGCACTCGCCTGGTTCGACGCGGAGCGCGCCGGGCTCGTGGCCGCCGCCCAGTGGGCAACGGACCGCCCACTGGCCTCCGACGCCGTCCGGCTCGCCAATGCGCTCGGTGAGTACTTCGAATGGCGGCGCTTCTTCGACGACACGGTCGCCGTGTGCCGGGCCACCTGTGCCGCCGCACGCCGGGAGGGCGACAAGGCCGTCGAAGCCGCCGCCTGGAACAGGATGGGAAACGCCTTGCGGGGAGGCAGCCGACTCAGGGAGGCGTGGGCAGCGCACCAACGGGCGGGCGACCTCTACCACGCCGTGGGCCACGACAACGGCAAGGCGATGGCGGTGTCCAACCTCGGCGTCGTCCTCGGCGACGTGGGGCACATCGACGAGGCCGTCGAAGCCTTCCACATCGCACTCGGCCTCTTCCGGCGCACAGGGGATCGGCACAGCGAGGCCGGTGCCTGGAACAACCTCGCCCTCACACTGCGCAAGTCCGGCCGCGTCGACGAGGCCCTCAACGCCCTGCGCACTGCCCTCGACCTCTACCGGGAGACAGGGGACCGGCCCCGCGAGGGCAGGGCCTGGCACAACTACGCCGTCGCCCTCAACGCGCGGGGCCGTACGGCGGAAGCCGTGACCGCCTGCCTCGACAGTCTGGACATCTGCGAGGAGTTCGAGGACTGGCACGGCAGTGCCCGCACGCTGTACGCCCTCGGGCTCGTGCACGAGACGGCCGGGGACGCCGAACGGGCCCGCGCGCGCATGACGCAGGCCGCCGACGCCTACGAGCGGGCGGGCTCGCCCAAGGAGGCCGAGCAGGCCCGCAGGGCGGCGCGGCTCACCGGCCCCGTACCCACCGGTACACCAGCTCCGGCCGCCCCACCTGCCCGTACTGCGGGCTCCGCCCAGCCCGGCCCGCGTCGACCAGGTGCTCCAGGTAGCGCCGGGCGGTGATGCGCGAGATCCCCACCGCCTCCGCGACCCCGGCCGCCGTGAGGCCCGTGTCCGAGCCGCGCAGGGCGCCCGTGACCCGTTCCAGGGTCGGTCCGCTCAGGCCCTTGGGCAGGGCCGCCGGGCCGGGGGCGCGGAGGGTGGCCAGGGCACGGTCCACCTCGTCCTGGCCGCTCGCCTCGCCTGCGGTGCCCCGGAACTCCGCGTACCGCACGAGCCGGTCGCGCAGGGTGGCGAAGGTGAACGGCTTCAGCACGTACTGGACGACGCCCAGCGACACGCCCTCGCGCACCATCGTCAGGTCCCGCGCCGACGTCACCGCTATCACGTCGGTGTGATGCCCCGCCGCCCGCAGCGAACGGGCCAGCTGGAGCCCGTGCACGTCCGGCAGGTGCAGGTCGAGCAGGAGCAGGTCCACCGGCGTACGGTCCAGCATCCGCCGGGCCTCCGCCCCCGTGTGCGCCTTGCCGACGGCCACGAACCCCGGCACCCGGCCGACGTACATCACGTGCGCGTCGGCGGCGACCGGGTCGTCCTCGACGACCAGGACCCGGATGGGCTGCGGGTTGGCGGTGCTCACACCGCACCCCCGGCGCCCGATCTGTCCGTCGCGGTGGCCGGCGTCGCCGCGTCTCCCAGCGGCAGCCGTGCCTCGAAGCGGGCGCCGCCGCCCTCGGCCTCCGCCACGGTCAGGGTGCCGCCGTGCCGCCGTACCGCCTGCCGTACCAGGGCGAGCCCCAGGCCGCGCCCGCCCTCGCCGGCCGGCTTGGTCGAGTAGCCCCGCTGGAAGACCAGGTCGGCATGGGCGGGATCGACCCCGGCGCCGGTGTCCGAGACCCACAGCACCAGCTCGGAGCCACCGCCCCCGGGCGCTTTTGTGTACGCCGCCACCGTCACCCGCGAGGGCACCGCACCCTGCGCCGCGTCCACGGCGTTGTCCACCAGGTTGCCCAGGATCGTCACCAGGTCCCGGGCGGGCAGCGACGGCGGCAGCAGCCCGTCGTCCAGTCGGCTCTCCTGCGACACCACCAGCTCCACTCCCCGCTCGTTGGCCTGCGCCGTCTTGCCCAGCAGCAGCGCCGCCAGCACCGGCTCGCTCACCGCAGCCACCACCTGGTCGGTGAGCGCCTGCGCCAGCTCCAGTTCCGCCGTCGCGAACTCCACCGCCTCCGGCGCCCGCCCCAGCTCGATCAGCGAGACGACCGTGTGCAGCCGGTTCGCGGCCTCGTGCGCCTGGGAGCGCAGCGCCTGGGTGAAACCGCGCTCCGAGTTCAGCTCGCCCGTCAGCGACTGCAGTTCGGTCACGTCCCGCAGCGTCACCACCGTGCCCCGGCGCTCACCGCCGGAGACCGGCGAGGTGTTCACCACCAGCACCCGTTCCGCCGCCAGGTGCACCTCGTCCACCCGCGGCTCCGACGCCAGCAGCGCCCCCGTCAGCTGCGACGGCAGCCCGAGGTCCGCCACCGAGGCGCCGACCACGTCACCGCTCACGCCGAGCAGCTCCCGTCCGCCGTCGTTGATCAGCGCGACACGGTACTGCCCGTCCAGCATCAGCAGCCCTTCCCGCACCGCGTGCAGCGCCGCCTGATGGTAGTCGTGCATCCGGCTCAGCTCGTCCGCGTTCATCCCGTGCGTGTGCCGGCGCAGCCGCGCGTTGATCACGTACGTGCCGACCGCGCCGAGCAGCAGCGCGCCCGCCGCCACCCCCGACAGGGCCGTGAGCTGCTCCTGCGCCCGCTTGCTGATCTCCTCGACCTTGATCCCGGCGGAGACGAGGCCGACGATCCGGCCGTTGTCCACGATGGGCGTGACCGCCCGCACCGAGGGCCCGAGCGTGCCCGTGTAGGTCTCCGTGAAGGTCTCGCCCCGCTGCGCGCGCTCGATGTGCCCCTGGAAGAGATGGCCGATTTCTGTCGGCTCCGGGTGGGTCCAGCGGATGCCCTCCGGATCCATGATCGTCACGAAGTCCACGTCGGTGTCCTGCATGACCCGCACCGCGTACGGCTGCAGGCGCGCCGTCGGGTCCGGGGTGCGGATCGCCTCCGCCACGGACGGCGAGTCGGCGATCGCCAGCGACACCGACCTGGCCTGCCGCCCGGCGGCCTCCTCGGCCTGCCCCCGGTCGCTGATGTAGGTGAACAGCGCGTACCCGACCACGACGACCGTGATGAGCACGGCCTGCATGGCGAAGAGCTGCCCGGCCAGGCTCCGGGGTCTCGGGACGGGGAGGCGCATGCAGCCAGTCTCCCCCCTGGCTGGATTGTGAACTAAATGAACGCAAGGGTGACCGCGCTCACACACCGGGAGATAGTCACCGCATCCCCGATACAAACCCCCGGACGTGAGCCGCACGCCGGTGAGTACCGACGACGTCGTCAAGGAGGGCAGCCGTGACCAGCAACGCCGCTACGGCACCTGCCGCACCCAAAGCCAAACGGGACCGCACGCACTATCTCTACATCGCGGTGATCATCGCGGTCGCCCTCGGCATCGCCGTCGGTCTCGCCGCCCCGGACTTCGCGACCGAGCTGAAGCCGCTCGGCACCGGTTTCGTGAACCTGATCAAGATGATGATCTCCCCGATCATCTTCTGCACGATCGTGCTGGGCATCGGCTCGGTCCGCAAGGCCGCCAAGGTCGGCGCGGTGGGTGGTATCGCCCTGGGCTACTTCCTGGTGATGTCGCTGGTGGCGCTGGCCATCGGCCTGATCGTCGGCAACATCCTGGACCCGGGCACGGGCCTCGCGGTCACCGACGCCGTCAAGGAGACCGGTCAGGCGCAGGTCGACGCGGAGGCCAAGGGCACCGTCGACTTCCTGATGGGCATCATCCCGACGACGATCGTCTCGGCGTTCACCGCGGGCGAGGTCCTGCAGACCCTGCTGATCGCGCTGCTCTGCGGCTTCGCGCTGCAGGCCATGGGCAACGCCGGGCAGCCCGTGCTGCGCGGCATCGAGCACATCCAGCGGCTCGTCTTCCGCGTCCTGGCGATGATCATGTGGGCGGCCCCGGTCGGCGCGTTCGGTGCCATCGCCGCGGTCACCGGATCGGCCGGCGTCGACGCCCTCAAGAGCCTGGCCGTGCTGATGCTCGGCTTCTACGCGACCTGCGTCATCTTCCTCTTCCTGGTGCTGGGCACGGTGCTGCGCGTCGTCTCCGGGGTCAACGTCTTCTCGCTCTTCAAGTACCTGGGCCGCGAGTTCCTGCTGATCCTGTCCACCTCCTCGTCGGAGTCGGCGCTGCCGCGCCTCATCGCGAAGATGGAGCACCTGGGCGTCAGCAAGCCGGTGGTCGGCATCACCGTCCCGACCGGCTACTCGTTCAACCTCGACGGCACCATGATCTACATGACCATGGCCTCGCTGTTCATCTCGGACGCCATGGGTACGCCGATGTCGATCGGTGAGCAGATCCCGCTGCTGCTCTTCCTGCTGGTGGCCTCCAAGGGCGCCGCCGGTGTCTCCGGCGCCGGTCTGGCCACGCTGGCCGGCGGTCTCCAGTCGCACAAGCCGGCCCTGGTGGACGGCATCGGCCTGATCGTCGGCATCGACCGCTTCATGAGCGAGGCCCGCGCCCTGACCAACTTCGGCGGCAACGCGGTGGCCACCGTCCTGATCGGCACCTGGACCAAGGAGATCGACAAGGACCGGGTGAACGAGGTGCTCGCCGGCCGGGCCCCGTTCGACGAGAAGACGCTGCTGGACGACCACCACGGCGCGGACGGCGCCGAGGACACGCCGGAGCTGCCCGAGCAGGGCGGCGAGAAGGAGCTGGCGAAGGCCTGAGGCCCGCGCGACGCCCCGCACGCCGGGCGGCTGAGGTGCTCCCCCCGTTGCTCAGCCGCCCGGTCCCCCCCCAAGAAGCCCCGCGCCTCCCCCGGTGCGGGGCTTCTTGCCTTGACGTCCGCGTCAAGGCTTACGTTCGTTCCCATGCGAATCGGCGAGCTGGCCGCACGGGCCGGGACCACGACCCGGACGCTGCGGTACTACGAGTCGCGGGGCCTGCTGCCCGCGCGGCGGGGCGGCAACGGTTACCGGACCTACGACGAGGAGGACCTGAAGCTGCTGCGGCAGATCAGGACCCTCCAGGACTTCGGGTTCGACCTGGAGGAGACCCGCCCGTTCGTGGAGTGCCTGCGCGCGGGACACCCCGAGGGCGACTCCTGCCCGGCGTCCCTGGTGGTCTACCGGCGCAAGCTGGCGGAGCTGGACACGCTGATCGAGCAGCTCACGTCGGTGCGCGCGCAGGTGGGCGCGCAGCTGGCGCGGGCCGAGGCGGCGGCTCCGGGGGGTCCGGAGCCCAAGTGCGAACTGGGAGGACACGCATGACCGCGATCACCGGAGTGCCCGAGGTGACGGACGCGGATTTCGCGACGGAGGTGATCGGGGCGGAGCTGCCCGTACTGGTGGAGTTCACCGCGGACTGGTGCCCGCCGTGCCGGCAGATGGCCCCGGTGCTCAGCGCCCTGGCCGAGGAGGAGGGCGACCGGCTGAGGGTGGTGCAGCTGAACGTCGACCAGAACCCGGAGACCACGAACGCGTACAAGGTGCTGTCGATGCCGACGTTCATGGTGTTCCGCGGGGGTGAGCCGGTGAAGTCGATGGTCGGCTCCCGGCCCAAGCGGCGGTTGCTGGCGGAGCTGGCCGACGTGATCTGACCCGAGGCGGATACAAAGAAATCCCCCGAGCAATTGCGCTCGGGGGATTTCTCTGCGTATATTCAATGATTCGTGACTTCAGGGCAAATGAAGGCGCGAAGAGGTTCAGTAGGCACAGTATATGCGGCCGGGAGTGGAATTGTCAAACACCGAATTTCCGGACGATGAATTGCTGCACGAGCAGGAATTCGTCGACGGGCTGTACGCGCGCGTGGACGCGCTGCGCGGCGACACCGAGACCTCGGTGACGGACGCGCTCGCGCAGGGCAACACCCCCCAGCAGGCCCGGCTGGAGCGGGACATCCTGGTCGCCGAGCGCTCCGGGCTGCTCGCCGCGCTGAACGCGGTGGACGGCTCCCTCTGCTTCGGCCGGATCGACCTCACCTCCGGGGACACGCACCACATCGGCCGGATCGGACTGCGCACCGACGACGCCGAACGCACCCCGGTCCTGATCGACTGGCGGGCCGACGTCGCCCGCCCCTTCTACCTGGCCACCGGCCACACCCCGATGGGCCTGCGCCGCCGCCGGCACATCACCAGCGAGGGCCGCACGGTCACCGACCTGCACGACGAGATCCTCGACCTCGGCGACGAGACCCGGACCGGTCACGAGGACCCGTCCGGCGACGCCGTGCTGCTGGCCGCGCTGAACTCCGCGCGCACCGGCCGCATGGGCGACATCGTGCAGACCATCCAGGCCGACCAGGACCGCATCATCCGCGCCCCGCACCGCGGCGTCCTGGTCGTCGAGGGCGGCCCCGGCACCGGCAAGACCGCCGTCGCCCTGCACCGCGCCGCCTACCTGCTCTACGAGCACCGCGAACTGCTCGCCAAGCGGGCCGTCCTCATCGTCGGCCCCAACCCGGCCTTCCTCGGCTACATCGGCGAGGTGCTGCCCTCGCTCGGCGAGACCGGTGTGCTGCTGTCCACCGTCGGCGAGCTGTTCCCCGGCGTGAAGGCCACGGCCTCGGACCCGCCGGGGGCGGCCGCCGTGAAGGGCCGGGCCGACATGGCCGACGTGCTCGCCGAGGTGGTCCGCGACCGGCAGGCGCTGCCCGACCCGGTGATCGCGATCGAGCACGACCGCGAGATCCTGATGCTGGACGACGACCTGGTCAACGTCGCCCGCGAGCGCACCCGCGCCCCGAAGCTGCCGCACAACGCGGCCCGCGAGCACTTCGAGGGCCACATCCTCAACACCCTCACCGACATGGTCGCCGAACGCATCGGCACCGACCCCTACGACGGCACCAACCTCCTCGACCCCAGCGACATCACCCAGATCCGCGACGAACTCGCCGACAACCCCGAGGTCTGGAAGGCGATCGACCAGTTGTGGCCCCGCCTGACCCCGCGCCGCCTGGTCGCCGACTTCCTCGCCGCCCCCGACGGCTTCCTGGGCGCGGAGGACGCCGCCGCCGTCCGCCGCCCGGTCACCCGGCGCTGGACCGTCGCCGACGTGCCCCTGCTGGACGAGGCGGCCGAACTGCTCGGCGTGGACGACCGGATCGCCCGCTCCCTGGCCGAACGCGAGCGGGAGGAGCAGATCGCCTACGCGCAGGGCGTCCTGGACGTGTCGTACGCGTCCAGGACCTACGAGTTCGAGGACAAGGACGAGGACGACGCGGAGGTGCTGTCGGCGCACGACATCATCGACGCCGAGCGCTTCGCCGAACGCCAGGAGGAGGACGACCACCGCAGTGCCGCCGAACGCGCCGCGGCCGACCGTACCTGGGCGTTCGGGCACATCATCGTGGACGAGGCGCAGGAGCTGTCCCCGATGGCCTGGCGGCTGCTGATGCGCCGCTGCCCGACCCGTTCGATGACCCTGGTCGGCGACCCGGCGCAGACCGCCGAGGCGGCCGGCGTCGGCTCCTGGTCGAAGATCCTTGCCCCGTACGTCGAGGACCGCTTCAAGCACACCCGCCTGGGCGTCAACTACCGCACCCCGGCCGAGATCATGGACGTGGCGGCGGCCGTCGTCCGCGCCCACGACCCGGCCTTCGCGCCGCCGAGTTCGGTACGGTCCACCGGCGTACGCCCCTGGATCCGCGCCACCGGCGACCTCCCGTCCGCCGTCGCCGAGGCCGCCCGGGAGCTGACCCCCGAGGAGGGCCGCCTCGCCGTCATCGCCCCGCGCGAGCTGCACCGGGTGCTCGCGGCCCGCCTCGACGGCGTGACGGCGGGCGCCGAGCCGGACCTCACGCACCGCGTCGTCCTGCTCGACCCGCGCCAGTCCAAGGGCCTGGAGTTCGACTCCGTCCTGGTCGTCGAGCCCGCCCGCTACGGCACCAGCGACCTCTACGTCGCCCTCACCCGCGCCACCCAGCGGCTCGGCGTCCTGCACAGCGAGCCGCTGCCGAAGGGCCTGGTGGACGCGGACTGAGGGGCGGTCCGGCCGGTCAGGCCGGGCGCAGCCACACCGTCGCCAGGGGCGGCAGGGTCAGCCGGATGCTCGCCGGCCGGCCGTGCCACCCCTGGGGATCCGGCTTGACCGGGTCGGGGTTGCGCACGTCGCCGCCGCCGTACCGCGCGGCGTCGGTGTTGAGCACCTCGTGCCAGGCCGGGACGTCGTCGGGGACGCCGAGGCGGTAGTCGGGGCGGACCACCGGGGCGAAGTTCGACACCGCGAGCAACGGGGTGCCGTCGGCGTCCAGCCGCAGGAACGCCAGCACGTCGTCCTCGGCGGCGTCCCCGACCACCCAGGCGAACCCGGAGGGGTGGGTGTCGCGCCGCCACAGCGCGGGCGTGGCCCGGTAGACGGTGTTCAGGTCCCGCACCAGGTCGCGCACGCCCCGGTGGTCCGCCGACGCGCCGTACTCCGGGTCGAGCAGCCACCAGTCGGGCCCGTGCGCCTCGGACCACTCCGCGCCCTGCGCGAACTCCTGCCCCATGAAGAGCAGTTGCTTGCCGGGGTGGGCCCACATGAAGCCCAGGTAGGCGCGCTCGTTCGCGCGCTGCTGCCACCAGTCGCCCGGCATCTTCGTCACCAGGGACTTCTTGCCGTGCACCACCTCGTCATGGGAGATTGGCAGCACGTAGTTCTCGCTGTAGGCGTACACCATGGAGAAGGTCATCTCGCCGTGGTGGTACTTGCGGTGCACCGGCTCGCGGCTCATGTACTCGAGCGAGTCGTGCATCCAGCCCATGTTCCACTTCAGCCCGAACCCGAGCCCGCCGAAGCCGCTCGGCCCCTTGTGGTGGGTGGCGCGGGTGACCCCGTCCCAGGCCGTGGACTCCTCCGCCACCGTCACGACGCCCGGCACCCGCCGGTACACCGTCGCGTTCATCTCCTGGAGGAACGCCACCGCGTCCAGGTTCTCCCGGCCGCCGTGCTCGTTCGGCGTCCACTGGCCAGGCTCGCGCGAGTAGTCCAGGTACAGCATCGAGGCGACCGCGTCGACGCGCAGCCCGTCGATGTGGAACTCCTCGCACCAGAACACGGCGTTGGCGACCAGGAAGTTGCGCACCTCCCGGCGCCCGAAGTCGAACTCCAGCGTCCCCCAGTCCGGGTGCGCGGCCCGCAGCGGATCGGAGTGCTCGTACAGCGGACGCCCGTCGAACTCCGCGAGAGCCCAGTCGTCGCGCGGGAAGTGCGCCGGCACCCAGTCCATCAGGACGCCGATGCCGGCCCGGTGCAGCCGGTCCACCAGGTACTTGAAGTCGTCCGGGTCGCCCAGCCGGGCCGTGGGCGCGTAGAAGCCGGTGACCTGGTAGCCCCAGGAGCCGCCGAAGGGATGCTCCGCGACCGGCATCAGCTCGACGTGCGTGAAGCCGAGGTCCGCGACGTACGCCGGGAGCTGCTCGGCGAGTTGACGGTACGTCAGGCCGGGGCGCCAGGAGGCAAGGTGGACCTCGTACACCGACAGCGGTGCCTCGTGCGCGGGCGCGTCCGCGCGGCGGGCCAGCCACTCCCCGTCGCCCCACGTGTAGTGCGAGGCGTGCACGACGGAGGAGGTGGCCGGCGGGACCTCCGTACGGCGGGCCAGCGGGTCGGCGCGGAAGGTGCGCGAGCCGTCGGGCCGGGTGATCTCGTACTTGTACAGCTCGCCCGCCCCGACGCCGGGCAGGAACAGCTCCCACACGCCGGTCGAGCCGAGCGACCGCATCGGATGTCCGGTGCCGTCCCAGAAGTTGAAGCCGCCGGCCACCCGGACGCCCCGCGCGTTCGGCGCCCACACCGCGAAGCGGGTGCCCGCGACGCCCTCGTGCGTCGTCGGATGCGCGCCGAGCGCCTGCCACAGCTGCTCGTGCCGGCCCTCGCCGATCAGGTGCAGGTCCAGGTCGCCCAGGGTGGGCAGGAAGCGGTACGGGTCCTCGGTCTCCTGGACGGTCCTCTCGTACGCCACCAGGAGCCGGTGGAGGGGGACCTCGCTCAGCGGGACCAGTCCGGAGAAGAACCCGTCCCCGTCGTTGTGCAGCTCGACGCGCAGCTCCCCGGACAGCACGGTCACCGCAAGGGCGTACGGCCTGAACGCCCGGAACGCGACGCCGCCGGGCACCCGGTGGGCGCCGAGCACGGAGTGCGGGTCGTGATGGGTGCCGGCGAGCAGCCGCTCCCGGTCGCCGGCGTCCAGACAGGGGGAGGCGGCGACCTCGGCGCGGGCACGGGCGGCTTCCTGGGCCACCGCCTTCTTCACGGCCTTGGCGGTCTTCTTCGCGGCCGCCTTCTTGGAGACGGCGTTCTTGGAGACGGCGTTCTTGGAGACCGCCTTCTTGGCGGCGGCCTTCTTGCCGCTCGCGTTCTTGGCAGCCGCCTTCTTCGTGGCCGCCTTCTCGGCGGACGCCTTCTTCGTGGCCGCCTTCTTCGGGTCGGGACCGCTGGACGAGGGGCGGGGGGTCACGGGCGGGGCCTCCTGGACGGGGTGGGATCAAGAGGGGGCGTCATGCCGGTTCGGTCGCGGTCAGGCGGCGCACGGCGGCCAGGGGCACCGGCAGCCAGTCGGGACGGTGCCTGGCCTCGTACAGGACCTCGTAGACCGCCTTGTCCGTCTCGTGGGCGCGGAGCATCACCGGGTCGGTGCGCGGATCGCTGCCGGCGACCTCCGCGTACCCGGTGCAGTACGCGGCCCGGCAGGACTCGGCCCAGCCCGGCACGGACGCTTCGGCCGAGTGTGCCGCGTAGTCGAAGGAGCGCAGCATCCCGGCGACGTCCCGCACCGGCGGCTGCGGCATCCTCCGCTCGGCCAGCGGCTTCGCGGGTTCCCCCTCGAAGTCGATCAGCGACCACAGCCCGTCGGGCGAGCGCAGGCACTGGCCGAGGTGCAGGTCGCCGTGGACCCGCTGCGCTGTCCAGGTACGGCCCTCGGCGGCCAGGTCCACCAGCGCCGTGAACGCCGTACGCAGCGCGGGCGCGTACGACCGGAGCAGCGGCACGGCGCGGGCGGCCTCCTCCAGCCGCTCGGTCATGCCGTCGGCGAGCTGCCGCACCTGGGCGGGGCCGAGGGTGACGGTCGGCAGCGCGTGGGCCAGGGCGGTGTGCACCTCGGCGGTGGCCCGCCCCAGCGCCCGGGCCTCGGCGACGAAGTCCTCCCCCTTGGCCAGCTCGCGCAGGGCCAGTTCCCAGCCGTCGGTCGCGCCCTGCACATAGGGCTGGAGCACGCCGAGCACCCAGGACCGGCCGGCCAGGTCCGCCACCATCCACCCCGTCGGCGCCGGCACCCGGGGGCAGCCCTCGCGGGCCAGGGCCAGCGGCAGTTCCAGGTCGGGGTTGACGCCGGGCACGATCCGGCGCAACAGCTTGAGAATGAACGTATCTCCATAGACGACCGACGAGTTCGACTGCTCGGCGGTCATCAGCCGCGGCACGAGGCCGGTACGTATCTCCGCGCCCTCCTCGCGCTCGAAGCGGAGCCCGCCGATGCGGGCCCGGGAGCGCAGGGCCTCCAGGAGCACCTCGGCCGGCCGGGTGTCCTGGAGGGCGTCGTAGGCGGTGCGTCCGGCCGCCGGGCCCTCGGTCACATGCCCGATCAGCGCGGGCGCGAGCCGGGGCGGCAGCGCCTCGCGCGTGCCTATGAGGAGCTGGTAGCAGTCGCCCGGCTCCGCGGGCGCGCCCGCGGCCGGTGCGAGCTGCTGATGGGCGCGCACCAGCACGTGGTGGAGGCCGAGACGGGAGTCGGCGGGGAGCAGCTCGGTGGCGGCGACCAGCGAGAAGCCGGTGACCGGGCGCCCCTTGCCGGCGAACCAGCGCTGCCGCGGCAGCCACTCCCGCAGGAGCGGATCAAGTGACGCCAGGAGGCCTGGCGGGCTCGTGACGGTGCGTATGACGGCTTCCGGCATGGCGTGGCGTCCTCTCCCCGGATCGTCGGGGTGGTTACTGATGCGTGCCCCGGGCGGGGCGGCGGAAACCGCCCCGCCCGGGCCCGGGCCTAGACGGCGTCCTTGCGCAGCCGGAACCAGTAGAAGCCGTGCCCGCCGAGGGTCAGCAGGTACGGCAGGTCACCGACCGCCGGGAAGCGGACCCCGCCGAACAGCTCGACCGGATGGCGTCCGCCGAAGGCACTGAGGTCGAGTTCCGTGGGCTGCGCGAACCGCGAGAAGTTGTGGACGCACAGCACCAGGTCGTCCTCGTGTTCGCGCAGGAAGGCCAGCACGGCCGGGTTGGAGGAGGGCAGCTCGGTGTAGGTGCCCAGGCCGAAGGCGGGGTTCTGCTTGCGGATCTCGATCATGCGGCGGGTCCAGTGCAGCAGCGAGGACGGCGAGGCCATCGACGCCTCGACGTTCGTCACCTGGAAGCCGTAGACCGGGTCCATGATCGTGGGCAGGAACAGGCGCCCCGGGTCGGACGACGAGAAGCCCGCGTTGCGGTCGGGTGTCCACTGCATCGGGGTGCGTACGGCGTCGCGGTCGCCGAGCCAGATGTTGTCGCCCATGCCGATCTCGTCGCCGTAGTAGAGGATCGGCGAGCCGGGCAGGGAGAGCAGCAGCGCGGTGAACAGTTCGATCTGGTCGCGGTCGTTGTCCAGCAGGGGGGCGAGCCGCCGGCGGATGCCGATGTTGGCGCGCATGCGCGGGTCCTTGGCGTACTCCGCGTACATGTAGTCGCGCTCTTCGTCGGTGACCATTTCCAAAGTCAGCTCGTCGTGGTTGCGCAGGAAGATGCCCCACTGGCAGCCGGAGGGGATGGCCGGGGTCTTGGCGAGGATCTCGGAGACCGGGTAGCGCGACTCCCTTCTGACCGCCATGAAGATCCGCGGCATGACCGGGAAGTGGAAGGCCATGTGGCACTCGTCGCCGCCCGCGGAGTAGTCGCCGAAGTAGTCGACCACGTCCTCCGGCCACTGGTTGGCCTCGGCCAGCACCACCGTGTCCGGATACTGCGCGTCGATCTCCTTGCGCACCCGCTTCAGGAACTCGTGCGTGCGCGGCAGGTTCTCGCAGTTGGTGCCCTCCTCCTGGTAGAGGTACGGCACCGCGTCCAGCCGGAAACCGTCGATGCCCAGGTCCAGCCAGAACTTCAGCCCGGAGATCATCTCCTCCTGCACGGCCGGGTTCTCGTAGTTGAGGTCGGGCTGGTGGGAGAAGAAGCGGTGCCAGTAGTACTGCTTGCGCACCGGGTCGTACGTCCAGTTGGACGCCTCGGTGTCGACGAAGATGATCCGCGCGTCCTGGAACTGCTTGTCGTCGTCGGCCCAGACGTAGTAGTCGCCGTAGGGGCCGTCCGGGTTGCTGCGCGACTCCTGGAACCACGGGTGCTGGTCGCTGGTGTGGTTCATGACGAAGTCGATGATCACGCGCATGCCGCGCTGGTGCGCCGCGTCCACGAACTCCACGAAGTCCGCGAGGTCGCCGAACTCGGGCAGCACGGCGGTGTAGTCGGAGACGTCGTAGCCGCCGTCCTTCAGCGGTGACTTGAAGAAGGGCGGGAGCCACAGGCAGTCCACGCCCAGCCATTGCAGGTAGTCCAGCTTGGCGGTCAGGCCCTTGAGGTCGCCGACGCCGTCGCCGTTGCTGTCCTGGAAGGAACGGACGAGGACCTCGTAGAAGACGGCTCGTTTGAACCAGTCCGGGTCCCGGTCCTTGGCGGGGGTGTCCTCGAAGGTGTCCGGCACGGGCTCGTTGACGATCATGTGGTGGGTGACCCTCCGGTATGCGGGTGGGACGGTCGCAGAACCGTGCAGACGTGCGCGGGCGTCCGGCCCGGCTCCAGGCGCACATAGGTGGCCCTGCCCCAGTGGTAGGTCTCGCCGGTCAGCTCGTCGCGCACCGGCACCGACTCGTGCCAGTCCAGGCCGAGTTGCGGCATGTCCAACGAGACCGTCGCCTCCTGGGTGTGGTGGGGGTCGAGGTTCACGACCACCAGAACCGTGTTCGACCCCTGCCGCTTCGAGTAGGCGATCACCTCCTCCTTGTCCGTGGGATGGAAGTGCAGGTCGCGCAGTTGCCGCAGCGCCGGGTTCTCGCGCCGGACGGTGTTGAGCCGGGTGATGAGGGGGGCGATGGTGGTGCCCTCGCGGGTGGCGGTGGTCCAGTCGCGGGGTGTGAGCTGGTATTTCTCGGAGTTGTGGTATTCCTCGCTGCCGTCGCGCAGGGGGGTGTTCTCGCAGAGTTCGTAGCCGCTGTAGATGCCCCAGGTGGGGGAGAGGGTGGCGGCGAGGACGGCGCGGGTCTCGAAGGCGGGGCGGCCGCCGTGCTGGAGGTGGGCGTGGAGGATGTCGGGGGTGTTGGCGAAGAAGTTGGGCCGCATGTAGGAGGCGGCGTCTCCGGTCAGTTCGGTGAGGTACTCGGTGAGTTCCTGTTTGGTGTTGCGCCAGGTGAAGTAGGTGTAGGACTGCTGGAAGCCGATCTGGGCGAGGGTGTGCATCATCGCGGGGCGGGTGAAGGCCTCGGCCAGGAAGATGATGTCGGGGTCGGCGGTGTTGATCTCGCCGATGACGCGTTCCCAGAAGAGGACGGGTTTGGTGTGGGGGTTGTCGACGCGGAAGATGCGTACTCCGTGGTCCATCCAGAACCTGAGGACGCGCACGGTTTCGGTGACGAGGCCGTCGAGGTCGGTGTCGAAGGCGACGGGGTAGATGTCCTGGTATTTCTTGGGCGGGTTCTCGGCGTGGGCGATGGTGCCGTCGGGGCGGTGGTGGAACCACTCGGGGTGTTTGTGGACCCAGGGGTGGTCGGGGGAGCACTGGAGGGCGAAGTCGAGGGCGACTTCCAGGTCCAGGCGGGTGGCTTCGCCGACGAAGTGGTCGAAGTCGTCGATGGTGCCCAGGGCGGGGTGGACGGTGTCGTGGCCGCCTTCGGGGGAGCCGATGGCCCAGGGGACGCCGACGTCGTCGGGGGTGGCGGAGAGGGTGTTGTTGCGGCCTTTGCGGTGGGTGGTGCCGATGGGGTGGATCGGGGGGAGGTAGACGACGTCGAAGCCCATGGCGGCGATCGCGGGGAGGCGGCGGGCGGCGGTGCGGAAGGTGCCGTGGGGTTGTTCGGGGGTGCCCTCGGAGCGGGGGAAGAACTCGTACCAGGCGCCGTACAGGGCGCGTTCGCGTTCCACGAGCAGGGGCAGCGGGTCGGAGCTGGTGACCAGCTCCCGCAGCGGATGCCGGGCCAGGACCGCGTCCACCTCGGGCGTCAACGCCGCCGCAAGGCGCGAGGCGGCCGGCCTGCTCTCGTCCCGCAGCGCGTCGACGGCGGCCAGCAGTTCACGCCGCTGCTCGCTCCCGGGCACGTCCGCGGCGGCCCGCTCGTACAGCCGGGCGCCCTCCTCCAGGACCAGCTCGGTGTCCATCCCCGCCGGGATCTTGATCCGCGCGTGATGCCGCCAGGTGGTGACCGGATCGCCCCACGCCTCCACGGTGTACGACCACCGACCGGGCTCGCCCGCGGTGACGGTGGCGCCCCAGCGGTCGGTGCCCGGGGCCAGTTCGCGCATCGGCGTCCAGGGGCCTGGCCGGCCCTCGGGGTCCTTCAGCACGACGTTGGCGGCGACCGCGTCGTGTCCCTCCCGGAACACGGTGGCGGAGACCTCGAACGACTCGCCGGTGACGGCCTTGGCCGGCCTGCGCCCCTGCCGGACGACCGGGCGTACGTCCAGTACGGGGATGCGTCCGACGACGGTGCTGCTGTCCGCGGGAGATGCTGACGAGTGCTGCGTGGCGGGCATGACCGCTCCTGTCCGCGTCAACGTGGGTGGGCGGATGACTCTGGGGAGGTGGGTCCTGCGAGGTGCGTGCGGGGCGTACCGCAGGAGCCTTCCCACACTCTTCGGGTGGGCAATCCGGCACTTTGTTAACTACTCGCGCGTATGTCGACACACGCGACGACACCGACCGAACGTCTCCCGAACGCCTTCCCGGATGCCGCTCCCGCAATCAGTGCCTTCGCGACATGTGCAGCCTTTCGCGCGGGCCGAAGTGCCACAAGAAGGCCGACGGGGAAAGATCCGGCCATATCGACACGCCGGTGGTATTAGCCCGTCCGGCGTTCGTGGACGAGGCCGTTCAGGCCGAATCGGAGGTCTGAGGGCGAAGGCCTCAGCGAGGGACACATCGCGCGGTAACGTCGTCAGGGTGAAGGCGATTCGTCGACTGACCGTCCGTCCCGTTCTCCCCGACCCCCTCCGGCCGCTCAGTGATCTGGCCCGGAATCTGCGCTGGTCCTGGCATCCGGAGACCCGCGACCTCTTCCAGTCCGTCGACCCCGAGTGCTGGACCGCGTCCGGCCGCGACCCGGTACGGCTGCTCGGCACCGTCGGGCCCGCCCGCCTCGCGGAACTGGCCGAGGACCGGCGTTTCCTGCGCCGGCTGACCGAGGTGGCCGACGACCTCGACCACTACATGACCGGCGAGCGCTGGTACCAGGCCCAGCCCGGCCGACTCCCCGCCGCCGTGGCCTACTTCTCGCCCGAGTTCGGCATCACCGCCGCCCTGCCCCAGTACTCCGGCGGGCTCGGCATCCTGGCCGGCGACCATCTGAAGGCGGCCAGCGACCTCGGCGTGCCGCTCGTCGGCGTGGGCCTGCTCTACCGCCACGGCTACTTCCGCCAGTCCCTGACCCGGGACGGCTGGCAGCAGGAGCACTACCCCGTCCTCGACCCCCACGAGCTGCCCCTCGTCCTCCTCAAGGAGACCGACGGCACCCCCGCCCACGTCGCCCTCGCGCTGCCCGGCGGCCGGGAGCTGCGGGCCCGCGTCTGGCTGGCCCAGGTCGGCCGGGTGCCGCTGCTGCTCCTGGACTCCGACGTCGAGGAGAACGACCTCGGCGAACGCGGCGTCACCGACCGGCTGTACGGCGGCGGCAGCGAGCACCGGCTCCTCCAGGAGATGCTCCTGGGCATAGGAGGTGTCCGGGCGGTACGGACGTACTGCCGGCTCACCGGCCACGCCGCGCCGGAGGTGTTCCACACCAACGAGGGCCACGCCGGCTTCCTCGGTCTGGAGCGCATCGCCGAACTCTGCGACGAGGGCTCGGAGTTCGGTTCCGCCCTGGAGGCGGTGCGGGCCGGCACCGTCTTCACCACCCACACTCCGGTCCCGGCCGGCATCGACCGCTTCGACCGCGAGCTGGTCGCCCGCCACTTCGGCCCCGACTCCGAACTCCCGCGCATCGACGTCGAACGCATCCTCCGGCTCGGCATGGAGACCTACCCAGGCGGCGAGCCGAACCTCTTCAACATGGCCGTGATGGGCCTGCGTCTGGCCCAGCGCGCCAACGGCGTCTCCCTGCTGCACGGCGGGGTCAGCCGCGGGATGTTCTCCGGACTGTGGCCCGGCTTCGACGCCGACGAGGTGCCGATCACCTCCGTCACCAACGGTGTGCACGCCCCGACCTGGGTGGCACCCGAGGTCTTCCGGCTCGGCGCCCGGCAGATCGGCGTCCAGCGGGCCGAGGACGCGCTGGCCGTCGGCGGCTCGGACCGCTGGGACTCGGTCGCCGACATCCCCGACCAGAACATCTGGGAGCTGCGCCGCACCCTGCGCGAGCAGCTCGTCGAGGAGGTGCGGGAGCGGCTGCGCGCCTCCTGGCGGCAGCGCGGCGCCGGGACGGCCGAGCTGGGCTGGATCGACGACGTCCTCGACCCGGACGTGCTCACCATCGGCTTCGCCCGTCGCGTCCCCTCGTACAAGCGCCTCACGCTGATGCTGCGCGACCGGGACCGGCTGATGGACCTGCTGCTGCATCCGGAGCGGCCGATCCAGATCGTCGTCGCGGGCAAGGCGCACCCGGCGGACGACGGGGGCAAGCGGCTGGTGCAGGAGCTGGTGCGGTTCGCGGACGACCCGCGGGTGCGGCACCGCATCGTGTTCCTGCCGGACTACGGCATGGCGATGGCGCAGAAGCTCTACCCCGGCTGCGACATCTGGCTGAACAACCCCCTGCGGCCCCTGGAGGCGTGCGGGACCAGCGGCATGAAGGCGGCGCTCAACGGCTGCCTCAACCTGTCGGTCCTCGACGGCTGGTGGGACGAGTGGTACCAGCCCGACTTCGGCTGGGCGATCCCCACCGCCGACGGTGCGGGCACCGACCCCGACCGGCGCGACGCCATAGAGGCCGCCGCCCTGTACGACCTGCTGGAGCAGCGGATCACCCCGCGCTTCTACGAGCGCGGGGCGAGCGGGCTGCCCGACCGGTGGCTCGAGATGGTCCGCAAGACCCTCAGCCTGCTCGGGCCCAAGGTGCTGGCCGGCCGCATGGTCCGCGAGTACGTCGAGCGGCTCTACGCCCCCGCCGCCGAGGCGCACCGCGCGATGGACCCGGACTCCGCCCGCGGACTCGCCGAGTGGAAGGCCCGGGTGCGGGCGGCCTGGTCCGGCGTGAGCGTCGACCACGTGGAGACCTCCGCCGCCACCGCCAGCGCCGAACTGGGCACGACACTGGGGCTGCGGGTGCGCGTGAGACTCGGCGACCTCGCGCCGGAGGACGTGGAGGTGCAGGCGGTCTCCGGCCGGGTGGACTCCGAGGACCGGATCACCGACGCGGCGAAGGCGCCGCTGAAACCGGTGGGCGGCCCCGACCTGGAGGGCCGCTGGGTGTACGAGGGCCCGCTCGCCCTGGACCGCACCGGCCCCTTCGGCTACACGGTCCGCGTCCTGCCCGCGCACCGGCTGCTGGCGTCCGGCGTGGAGACCGGGCTGGTCGCGGTGCCCTCGGGCGACCTGGCGGAGGCGGCCGGGCTGCTGATGCGGTGAGCGCCCGGGCGGCGGCGGGGCGGTCAGTCCTCCTCGTCGCCGCCGCTCAGCCGCCGCAGGACCGTGCCGCAGCGGCGGGCGTAGGCGTGCTGGAAGGCGCGGGCGGCCGGTCCGCCGGCCTTGGCGTACCACTTGGCGGGCCGGCTGAAGGCGGACACGGTCAGCCAGACCGTGCCGTCGCCGGTGCGGTCGACCACGAAGGCCTCCTCGCCGGACTCGGGGTGGCCGGGCAGGGTGCCGTAGGCCCAGCCGGCCCGGCGGGGTTCCTCCAGGGTCCACACCACCCGGCAGGGCGCCTTGATCATTCCGGCGAGGGTGACGGTGACGTCGACGCCGGGCGCGGCGCGCTCCGCGCTCGCGTCGATGCCGACGCCCATCTCCCGGTGCATCTCCCAGGTGAGGACCGCCTCGACGGCCCGCTGGAAGACCGGTTCGCCCTCCCCCAGGCGGGTGCGTACGTGCATGGGGCGGAAGCCGGGCGGGCAGTGGCCCTGCTCGCGGGTGGCGCCGACGTCGTCGTACGTGAAGGACATGGGTCCCAAGAGTAGGGCGGCACCCGGGAACCGCTGGTTCCGGGTGCCGCCCGCCGTGTTGGAGCCGGGGAACCGGCGCCGGTCGGCTCGGCTCAGCTCACGTTGATCGCGGTCCAGGCCGCGCCCACCGTCTTGTACTCGGTGCTGTCGGCGCCGTACAGGTCGGAGGCCGCGCTCAGGGTCGCCGCGCGGGCGTCCCCGTAGTCGGTCGTCGACGTCATGTACTCGGTCAGCGCCTTGTACCAGACCTGGAGTGCCTTCTCGCGGCCGATGCCGGTCACGGTGGAGCCGTCGGAGGTCGGGGAGTCGTACTCCACCCCGTCGACCGTCCGCGCCCCGCTGCCCTCGGACAGCAGGAAGAAGAAGTGGTTGGCCGGGCCCGAGGAGTAGTGCACGTCGACGCCGCCGAGGCCGGAGTCCCAGTAGTCCTTGGACGCGCCGTCCTTGCTGGGCTCGTCCATGTAGCGCAGCGGGGTGCCGTCGCCGTTGATGTCGATCTGCTCGCCGATGAGGTAGTCGCCCTTGTCGGCGGAGCTGTTCGCGAAGTACTCCACGCCGGTGCCGAAGATGTCGGACGTCGCCTCGTTGAGGCCGCCGGACTCGCCGCTGTAGTTGAGGCCCGCGGTGTTGGAGGTGACGCCGTGGCTCATCTCGTGCCCGGCCACGTCCAGCGAGGTCAGCGGGTTGGAGTTGCCCGTGCCGTCGCCGTACGTCATGCAGAAGCAGCTGTCGTCCCAGAACGCGTTGACGTAGTTGCTGCCGTAGTGGACGCGGGAGTAGGCCGCCTTGCCGTCGTTCTTGATGCCGCTGCGACCGAAGGTGTCCTTGTAGAAGTCCCAGGTGACCTGGGCGCCGTAGGCGGCGTCCACGGCGGCGGTCTGGTCCTCGGGGTCGCTGGAGGCCTCGCCGGTGCCCCAGGCGTCGTCCGCGTCGGTGAACAGCGTGCCGGTGCCGGAGGTCTTGCGGGCCAGGTTGTACGTCTTGTGGCCGCCGCGCCCGGTGTCGTACAGCTGGTACGACGAACCCGACTGGGTGGTGCCGAGTTCGACCGTGCCCGAGTACAGGCTCTTGCCGGAGCCGGTCTCGATGCCCTGGTACTCGTGCAGCTTGGCGCCGGTGGCGGCGTCGGTGATGACGTGCAGTTCGTTCGGGGTGCCGTCGTCCTGGAGGCCGCCGACCACGGTCTCGTAGGCGAGGACGGGCTTGCCGTCGGCGGCCCAGACGACCTTGCGGGGCGCGGAGTCGGCCGCCGTCTTCGACGAACCGGCGTCCTTGGCGGCGCTCAGCGCCTGCTGCTCGGCCTTGGCCGCGGCGACCTTCGGCGTGACGGTGGCCACCTTGATCGAGGCCTTCGTCGCCTTGGTGACGCTCTTGGTGGCGCCGGACTTCGCCCGGTGCACGACGAGGTCGCCGCCGAGGACGGGCAGGCCGTCGTAGGTGCGCTCGTAGCGGGTGTGCACGGTGCCGTCGTGGTCCTTGACCACGTCCTTGACGACCAGTTTCTCCTTGGCGCCGAGGCCTATCTCCTGGGCCGTGCCGGCCGCGCCCGTCTGCTGCTCCTGTATGAGCGCGCTGCGGGCGGTGTCCGACAGAAGTACGGGGGCGCCCGGGAGGGCCGCGGACGCGGTGGCGTCGGCGGCCGCGTTGCCGGCGGTCAGGCCGGTGGTGAGCATCGCCCCGGCCGCGACCGCGGTGGCGAGGGCCAGGGTGGTGCGCTTGTGGCGCGCGAAGAGGGAGGACACACAAGCTCCTTCGGTGGGGGGATCCGGTCGGAGTGGGGTCCGGCCGGTTACTGCGAAGTTGTGCGGCGGTGACGGAAGACTGACATCGAAGGCGCGTACATGTCAGGAGGGCGTGATGATGTTGGCCGAAAACCGACGGTGGGTGGTGTGTTGCGGGAATGTGAAGGCCCGTGACCTCGGTCAAGCCACAACAAGACGGGCGTAAGCGCTTGGCAAAAAACCGGCGGACATGGAGAGGGCGCCGCCCCGGAGGAATCGAACCTCCGAAGCGGCGCCCTGACTTGGGTGGTGCGCCCGAGAGCCGTCCGGCCTACGGGAAGGTCAGCCGCCAGGCGTCGATGTAGCCGGTGTCCGCCGGGCCCTGGTCCTGGACCCGCAGCTTCCAGGTGCCGTTGGCCGGTTCGGAGGAGGCGTTGACCGTGTAGGTCTCGTGCACGTCCTCGGCCGGGTCGTAGCCGCTGTTCTTCAGGCGGTACGCCGACCCGTCCGGCGCGACCAGGTCGATCCGCAGGTCACCGCGCCAGCTGTGCACGATGTCCACGCCCACCTGGAGGTTGCTCGGCGCGTTGCCGGCACGGCCGGAGACCGTGAGGGACGAGGTCACCGCGGACCCGTAGTCGGGGATGTTCACGTTCGTGGTGCTCTCGAACGTGGTGCCGTCACCGGGGTCGCCGCCACCGGGCCGCGAGCCGACGTTGATGCCCGCCCACGCGTTCTGCACCGCCGTGTACTCGGCGCTGTCGGTGCCGTACAGCTCGCCGGTCGCCGCGAGGGTGCCGGTGCGGGCGGCCGCGTAGTTGGTGGTCGACGTGAACTTGGTGGTCAGCGCGCGGAACCAGATCTTCTCCGCCTTGGCGCGGCCGATGCCGGTGACCGGAAGGCCGTCCGAGGTGGGCGAGTCGTACGTGACACCGTTGACCGTCTTGGTGCCGCTGCCCTCGCTCAGCAGGTAGAAGAAGTGGTTCGCCGGGCCGGAGGAGTAGTGGACGTCCACTCCGCCGATCCCCGAGTACCAGTAGTCCTTGGACGCGCCGTCCTTGCTGGGCTCGTCCATGTAGCGCAGCGGGGTGCCGTCCCCGTTGATGTCGATCTCCTCGCCGATGAGGTAGTCACCGACGTCGGAGGAGTTGTTGGCGTAGAACTCGACCGACGTGCCGAAGATGTCGCTGGTCGCCTCGTTGAGGCCGCCGGACTCGCCGCTGTAGTTGAGGCCCGCAGTGTTGGACGTGACGCCGTGGGTCATCTCGTGCCCGGCCACGTCGATGGCGGTGAGCGGGTTGGAGTTGCCCGTTCCGTCGCCGTACGTCATGCAGAAGCAGCCGTCCGACCAGAAGGCGTTGACGTAGTTGTTGCCGTAGTGGACCCGGCTGTACGCGCCCACACCGTCGCCGCGGATGCCGGAACGGCCGTGCACGTTCTTGTAGTAGTCCCAGGTCAGCGCCGCCCCGTAGTGGGCGTCGGCGGCGGCGGTCTCCGGGTCGGAGGCGCTGCCGTTGCCCCACACGTCGTCGGAGTTGGTGAACAGCGAGCCGGTGCCGGACGAACCGCCGTTCAGGTTGTACGTCTTGTGGTTGCCGCGCGCGGTGTCGGTCAGCGTGTACGACGACCCGGACCGCGCGGTGCCCAGCGTCACCGTGCCGCTGTACAGCGTGTTGCCGGTGCCGTTCTCGATGGCCTGGTACTCGTAAAGCTTGGCACCGGTGGCGGCGTCGGTGACGACGTGCAGTTCGTTCGGGGTGCCGTCCTCCTGGAGGCCGCCCACCACCGTCTCGTACGCCAGGACCGGGGTGCCGTTCGCCGCCCAGATCACCTTGCGCGGGGCGCGGTCGGCGTCCGGCTGTTCGGCGCCGGCGGCCTTCGCCGCGGACACCGCCTGCGACTCGGCCTTCGCCGCGGAGATCTTCGGCGTCACGGTGGCGGGCCTGATGGCCTTCGCCGTGGCCTTCACGACCTGGCCGGTCTTCCCGGCGTCACTGGTGACCACGAGGTCGCCGCCGAGCACCGGCAGCCCGTCGTAGGTGCGCTCGTAGCGGGTGTGCAGGGTGCCGTCGCGGTCCTTGGCGACGTCACGGACGACCAGCTTCTCCTTGGCGCCCAGGCCCAGGTCGTCGGCGGTCGCCGCCCTGCCGGCGTTGGCGTCGCGGATCAGTTCGGCGCGCTGGGACGGGGTGAGCCCGACCAGCTCGGCGCCCTTCGCGGGGGACGGCCCGGGGGCCGCGGTGGCGGTGCCGGACTGGACCGCCGTGGCGATCAGCGCGGCGACACCGGCCAGCGCGACGGCCGCGGCACGCCGGTGCGTGGCCCGGCGGGAGGCGGCGCGGGAGGTGGCGTGCGTGGTGGTGTGGGAGGTGCGTCTGTGGGGAGTACTGCTGCTCACACTGACTCCTTCTGCGTGGCCGCGGGTCGCGCGGCCAGGGGAGACCGGTCGGCGGGTGGCCGCCCGGGCGGAACTGTGTACGCAGAAACCACGTGCTCGGAGCTGGCCGCGGCACAGCGCTCGTGGGGAAGCTGTGGGGGCGCTGTGGAGGGCCGACGGAAGAGTGGCAGGAGAAAGCGCTACTTGTCAGGAGCGCGTCAGTAAGTTGGCCGGAAATGGTTCGTTGACCGGGCGTTCACGTTCGATAAACGGAATCTTTGCTGTCCCGGTCCGGTTACTGTCCGGCCGGTCAGTATCCGGCGAGCGGCTCCCCGTGCCAGGAACCCCACAGGGCCGCGTACGCACCGCCCGCCGCCACCAGTTCGTCGTGCGTGCCCAGCTCCGTCAGCAGGCCGTCCTCCATCACCGCCACCCGGTCGGCGTCGTGCGCGGTGTGCAGGCGGTGCGCGATGGCGATGACCGTACGGCCCTTCAGCACGGCGGCGAGCGCCTGCTCGGTGTGCCGGGCCGTCGTCGGGTCCAGCAGGGCGGTGGCCTCGTCCAGGATCAGGGTGTGCGGGTCGGCCAGCACCACCCGGGCCAGGGCGAGCTGCTGGGCCTGCGAGCCGTCCGTGGAGTGCCCCTTCGCGCCCAGCTCGGCGCCGAGGTCCCCGGGCAGCTCCCGCACCCACTGCTCGGCGCCGACCGCCGCGAGCGCGGCCCACAACTGCTCGTCCGTGGCCGCCGGTTCGGCGATGAGGAGGTTGTCCCGCACCGTGCCCAGGAACACGTGGTGCTCCTGGGTCACGAGTACGACCTGGCGGCGCAGCCGCTCCGGCCCGAGATCGACCACCGGCACCCCGCCCACCGTCACCGAACCCTCCGTCGGCGCGTCCACGCCCGCCAGCAGCCGGCTCAGCGTGGTCTTGCCGGCCCCCGAAGGACCGACGACCGCCAGCCGCTCACCCGGTCGCACGGTCAGGTCGACCCCGCGCAGCACCTCGCCGCCCCGGTCGTAGGCGTACCGCACCCCGGACACGTCGATACGGTCGTCCGCCGGCACCGCCGAGTCGTCCGCCCTCGCCCGCGGCGCGCGAGCCAGCCCCTCCACCCGGGCGAAGGACGCGCCGCCGGCCTGGAGCTGCTCGGTCCGCATCAGCACCTCGTCGAGCGGCCCCGCCAGCTGCTGGAGGTACACGGCGCAGGACACCACCACCCCGAGGCTCACCGACCCGTGCGCGTGCAGGAACCCGCCGAACAGCAGCACCCCCGCGACCGGAAGCACGTACGAGACGTCCACCGCCGGGAAGAACACACTGCGCAGGAACAGGGTGCGGAAGCGGGTGCGCCGCGAGACCTCCAGCGCCTCGCGGCTCGTCGTCACCCGGCGTTCGGCCAGCCGGAACGCCTCGACCGTGCGGGCCCCCGCCACCGTGGCGGCCAGGCTCTCGGCGACGTCCGAGTTGGCCGCGCCCTCGGCGAGGTAACCGGCCCGCGCCCGGCGCAGGTACCAGCGCAGCGCCAGCCAGGCCGGCGTCAGACCCAGCACCCCCACCAGGCCGAGCAGCGGGTCGAGCACGAACACCGCGGCGGTGAGGAACAGCGCCTGCACGGCGTTGACCAGCAGCTCGGGACCGGCGTCGCGCAGCGTCGTGCCGACGGTGGTCACGTCGGCGGTGCCGCGCGTCGTCAGGTCACCGGTGCCCGCCCGCTCCACCACGGACGCGGGCAGCGCCAGCGCCCGGTCCACGTACCGCTCCCGCACCCGGGCGAGCGTCCGCTCCCCGAACCGGTGCCCCACGTACCGCGCCCAGCGGGCCAGCAGCAGCTGCGCCAGCGAGCACAGCAGGATGGCCAGGGCCATCCGGTCCACGGCGCCGACCCCGCCCCCGTCGCGCACCTCGTCGACGATCCGGCCCAGCAGCCACGGTCCCGCGAGCCCGGCCAGCGCGGCCAGCGCGTTGAGCCCGAGGACCACCCAGAAAGCCCGCCGGTCGCCGCGCACGAGGTGGGCCGCCGCCCGGCGGACGTCGGTGCGCTCGGCGACGGGCAGCTGTGTCATCGGACCACCTCGTCGTCGCGCGCGACCAGGGCGCGGTACCCCGGTTCGCTGTCCAGGAGTTCGCGGTGCGTGCCGGTGGCCGCGACCTTGCCGTCGACCAGGTGGTGCACGACGTCCGCGCGGTCCAGCAGGAGCGGTGAGGTGGCGGCGAGTACGGTCGTACGGCCCTTGCGGGCCCTCTTGAGGCGGTCCGCCACGGTGGCCTCCGTGTGGGCGTCCAGGGCGGAGGTGGGCTCTGGGGCGAGGAGGATTTCGGGGTCGGTCAGGAGGGCCCTTGCGAGGCGGATGCGCTGGCGCTGGCCGCCGGAGAGGTCTCGGGCCTGGGCCGCGACCTGGGTTTTCAGGCCGTCGGGGAGGGCGCGGACGATGTCTTCGGCTGCGGCCGCGTGGATGGCTGCGGTGAGGTGCGCCGATTCATCTGCCTCAGCGGGTCGTTGGGCGTCTGCGGGTGCGTCGTGGCTGGTCGCGCCCACGCGGCGGAGCCGCAACTCGACACTGCCCGCGCCCCTTACCGGCATCTCCTGAGCGCCGATCACATCGCTGAGGGTGCCTGTGAAGAGGTCTGCCTCCGCGTCCGCGATCAGGATGCGGGACCGGATCTGGGGGAGCGGGATATCGGTCAACGGGATGCCGCCCCATGTCACGTCCGACGGGGTGTAGCGGCCCAGGCGGTCCAGTATCTCGGTGGCGTCGGACGGGCGGGACGTGACCAGGGCGGTCAGGCTGCCGGGCAGTACGTGCACTCCCGAGGCCGGGTCGTACAGCACCGAGGGTTCCGCGGGGGCGTCGCGGGCGCCCTCGTCCGGTTCCGGCTCGAGGCGCAGGAACGTGACGACGCGGCGGGCGGCCACCACGCCGCGGCTGAGCTGATGGCCCATCTCGATGAGGAACGCCACCGGCCAGCCGAGCGCCACCACGTAGCCGTACACCGACACCAGTTCGCCCACGCTGATGTGCCCCTGCGCGGCCAGCCGGGCGCCCATCCACGTCACCAGCGCCAGGAACAGCACCGGCAGTCCCACCCCGAGGGCCTGGATCCAGCTGGTCACCGCGCCGACCCGGTAGCCCTGCTCGCGCAGATGCCCCGAGTCCCGGCGGAACGCGTCCGCGACCAGGCCCTTGCCGCCCAGCCCGTTCAGCACCCGCAGTCCGCCCGCGAGGTCGCCGATCCGCGCGGTCAGCACGGACTGCCGCTCCCGGTACTCGGCCTCCCTGCCCTGCAACCGTCCCATGAGCGGGCCGAGCAGCACCCCGAGCACCGGCACCCCGAGCAGCACCACCAGGGCGAGCCGGGTGGACACCGACAGCATCAGCCCGCCGACCGCCGCGTAGGCGACGACCGCCCCGATGCCGGGCCCCACGGCCGTCAGGGACGTGCTGATGGTCTGCACGTCGCCCACCCCGATGGTGACGACCTCGCCGGCCCCCACCTGACCGCGCAGGGCGGCGCCGAGCCGCGTGGCGTGCCCGACGACCACCTTGACGGTGCGGAAGTTGGCGTCCATCCGGACCTTCGTCATCGTGCGGTGGCGCATCATGCCCAGCCACGCGTTGACCCCGCCGACGGCGACCATGGCGCCCGTCCAGAGCGCCAGCGCACCCATGTCGCCGGGCTCAAGACCGTGGTCGACGGCCCGGGCCATCAGGTACGGCGTCGCCGCCAGCAGCACCATCCAGACACTGGACAGCACCGCCGCCCCCAGACACCGCGGCCACTGCCGTCCGACCAGCCACGCCAGGTAGCGCCAGCCGCCCCGGCGGTCCGGTGCGCCCGGATCCTCGTACGCGTCGATCCTCATGCCAGGCTGTCCCGCCAGGCCCGGTGCAGGTCCGCGAACCGGCCCGTACCGGCGATCAGTTCGGCCGGGGTGCCGTCCTCGACGATCCGGCCGTGCTCCATCACCAGCACCCGGTCGGCGATCTCCACGGTGGAGAGCCGGTGCGCGATCACGACCGCCGTACGGCCCTTCAGCACCGTCGCCATCGCCCGCTGCACCGCCCGCTCCCCGGGGATGTCCAGCGAACTGGTCGCCTCGTCCAGGATCAGCACCGCCGGGTCCGCGAGCAGCGCCCGCGCGAACGCCACGAGCTGCCGCTGACCCGCGGAGATGCGACCGCCCCGCTTGCGGACGTCCGTGTCGTATCCGTCGGGCAGGGCGACGACGAAGTCGTGGGCGCCGATCGCCTTCGCGGCCCGCTCGATCTCCTCCCGCGTCGCCTCCGGACGGCCGATGGCGATGTTGTCGGCGACCGTGCCGGAGAACAGGAACGCCTCCTGGGTCACCATCACCACCCCGCGCCGCAGTTCGGGCACGGCGAGGTCGCGCAGGTCGGTGCCGTCCAGCAGGACCCGGCCCTCGGAGGGGTCGTAGAACCGGGCGAGCAGCTTGGCCAGCGTCGACTTGCCCGCGCCGGTCGAGCCCACCACGGCGACCGTCTGCCCGGCCGGCAGCGTCAGCCCGAAGCGGGGCAGCACCTCGCCGCCGGTGCGGTACCCGAAGCTCACCTCGTCGAAGACGACCTCGCGGCCGGGGTGCTCCGACTCCAGCGGCGGCAGCTCCTTCGGCGCGGTCGGCTCCGGCACCGACGGAGTCTGGGCCAGCAGCCCGGCGATCTTCTCCAGCGAGGCCGCCGCCGACTGGTACGAGTTCAGGAACATGCCGAGCCGGTCGATCGGGTCGTACAGTCGGCGCAGATACAGCACCGCCGCAGCCAGCACACCGAGCGCCAGCGTGTCGTCGGCGACCCGGTAGGCGCCCCACAGCACGATCCCCGCGACGGCCGTGTTGGCGACCAGCCGGGAACCGACCACGTAACGCGCCATCTCCAGCAGCGCGTTGCCGTTGGTCCGCTCGTGGCGGCGGTTCAGCACCGCGAACTCGGCGTCGTTGACGGTCTCCCGGCGGAAGGCGCGCACCGGCCGGATGCCGTTCATCGTCTCCACGAACTTCACGATCACCGCCGCGATCGCCGTGGACCGCTGCCGGTACACCCGCCCCGCGCGCCGCCGGTACAGCCGCACCAGCGCGTACAGCGGCACGAACGACGCCACCGCGACGGCGCCCAGACCCAGGTCGAGCCAGAGCAGCAGCGCCGCGATGTAGACGAAGGAGAGGATGACCGTCACCAGCTCCTGGAGGCCCTCGTCGAGCAGCTCGCGCAGGGCCTCCACGTCCGTGGTGGAGCGGGAGATGAGCCGGCCCGAGGTGTAGCGCTCGTGGAAGTCGACGCTCAGCGCCTGCGCGTGCCGGAAGATGCGGCCGCGCAGGTCGAGGAGCACGTCCTGGCTGACACGCGCCGCCGCCGCGATGAAGGCGTACTGCAGCGCGCCCGCCGCCAGCGAGCACAGCAGGTAGCCGGCGCCCACCGCGATCAGCGGACCGTGGTCGTCGTCCCGCAGGGCCGGCACGGCGTGGTCGATGGCGTACGCCACCAGCAGCGGGCCCGCCTGCACCGCCGCCTGCTGGAACAGCAGGAGCAGCGTGGTGAGCGCGACGCGGGCCTTCAGGGGCGCCAGCAGGGAGCGCAGCAGGCGACCGGTCGCGCCCGGCGGGCTGGGCAGGACGTCCTGGTCGAAGAGGGCGTCGGCCGCGCGCGTGTCCGCCTCCTCCGCCGGGTCCCTGCCCTCCGGTCGTTCCCTGTCCGGCGCGGTGGCCGTGGGCGCACTCATCGGCGCTCCCCTTCCCCGGGCACCCCGTGCCCGTCGAGCCCGGACATCAGGTGGGCGTACTCGGTGCTGGTGCGCAGCAGTTCCTGGTGGGTGCCGACGGCGGTGATGCGGCCGTGCGAGAGCAGGGCGACGCGGTCGGCGAGCAGGACGGTGGAGGGGCGGTGGGCCACGATCAGGGCCGTGGTGTCCGCGAGGACCTGCCGCAGGGCGGCCTCCACGGCGGCCTCCGTGTGCACGTCCAGCGCGGACAGCGGATCGTCCAGGACGAGGAACCTCGGTCTGCCGACCACCGCCCGGGCGAGCGCGAGGCGCTGGCGCTGGCCGCCGGACAGGCTGAGGCCCTGCTCGCCGACCTGGGTGCCGGTGCCCTCGGGAAGGGCGTGCGCGAAGTCGGCCTGGGCGACGGCCAGCGCCCGCCCCAGCTCCTCGTCACCGGCGCCGTCACCGGCCCCCATCAGCACGTTCTCGCCGACGGTCGCCGAGAAGAGGGTGGGCTCCTCGAAGGCCACGGCGACCATGGAGCGCAGCTCCTCGCGGGACAGGGCGGTGATGTCCTCGCCGTCCAGCGTGATCCGGCCCTCGGTCACCTCGTGCAGGCGCGGGACGAGCGCGGTCAGCGTCGTCTTCCCACTGCCGGTCGCGCCGACCAGGGCCATGGACTCACCGGGGCGGATGTGCAGGTCGACGTCCGTCAGGAGGGGCGGGGAGCCGGGGGGCGCGTCAGGATAACGGAACCGTACGTGCTCGAACCGCAGGCCTTGTAGCTGACCGGCGCCGGTGCCGACCTCGGGGAGGGGGCGCGGCCCGGCGTAGCGGGGTGCTGCTGCGCCCACCCTCCCCCACTCTCGGCTTCGCTCGAGCGGGGGGACCCCCATCGCCCCAGCGGCACGACTGCCCGCAGCTGGGTCGGCTTCCACCTCCGCGTCCATCACCTCGAAGTACCGGTCCGTGGCCGTCGCCGCCTCCTGGCTCATCGCCAGCAGGAAGCCGATGGACTCCACCGGCCACCGCAGGGCCAGCGCCGTGGACAGGAACGCCACCAGCGTCCCCGCCGACAGCGACCCGTCCGCCACCTGCACCGCCCCGACGACCAGCGCGGCACCGATCGCCACCTCCGGCAGCGTCACGATGACCGCCCAGATGGCCGCCAGCAGCCGTGCCTTGCGCAGCTCCGTCCCGCGCAGCGTGTGCGACAGCTCGTGGAAGGCCCGGGCCTGGCTGCGGTGCCGGCCGAACCCCTTGATGATCCGGACGCCGAGCACGCTCTCCTCGACCACGGTCGTCAGATCCCCGACCTGGTCCTGCGCGCGCCGCGCCACCGCGGAGTACTTCTTCTCGAAGATGCCGCAGGTGATCATCACCGGGATGGCGGGCCCGAGGATGACCAGCCCCAGCGTCCAGTCCTGGACCAGCATGATGCCCACGCCGACCAGGATCGTCACGCCGTTGACCAGCAGGAACGTCAGCGGGAAGGCGAGGAACATGCGGAGCAGCATCAGGTCGGTCGTCCCGCGCGACAGCAACTGCCCCGAGGCCCAGCGGTCGTGGAAGGCCACCGGCAGCCGCTGCAGATGACGGAACAGATCCGCCCGCATCCCCGCCTCGACCCCCGCCAGCGGCCGGGCCACCAGCCACCGCCGCAGCCCGAACAGCAGCGCCTCCGCGAGGCCGAGGAGCAGCAGGTACAGCGCCCCGAGCCACACGCCCGCCGGATCGCGGTCGGCGACCGGCCCGTCCACCATCCACTTGAGGACGAGCGGGATCACCAGACCCACGCAGGAGGCGAGGATCGCCACGAACGCCGCGGTCCCCAACCGCGCGCGAACCGGCCGGACATAGGGCCACAGCCGCAGCAGGGCACGTACGGTGGAACGCCTCTCGGCAGGGTCCGGGGCGAGATCCGTGGCGGGTGCAGGTGTCGTGGGCATCAGCAGCGAGCCTACGGTTCACCACTGACAGAGCCCACCGAGTTTTCGCGCGCACCGGGGTCGTACGGGGGCATCAACCGATCGGCTGATGCGCCTTCGAGCGCGTCGGCCGATGTGCCGGGCGCCCGCTCACCGGGACGCTGGTGGCATGCCCGTCATCGAAGTCACCGACCTGCGCAAGTCCTACGGCGGACGCCCCGTCGTCGACGGTGTGTCCTTCGCCGTCGAGGAGGGCGAGATCTTCGGCGTCCTCGGCCCGAACGGCGCCGGCAAGACCACCACCGTCGAATGCGTCGAGGGCCTGCGCGTCCCCGACGCGGGCCGGGTCCGCGTCACCGGCCTCGACCCCGTCGCCGACCACGAGAAGGTCGCCCGCGTCCTCGGGGCCCAGCTCCAGCAGAGCGAGGTGCAGCCCAAGCTCACCGTCCGCGAGGCCCTGGAGCTGTACGCCGCCTTCTACCCGGCACCGGCCGACTGGCGCCCGCTCGCCGAGCGGCTCGACCTCACCCCGATGCTGGACACCCGGTTCGCGAAGCTCTCCGGCGGTCAGAAGCAGCGCCTGTTCATCGCGCTGGCCCTGGTCGGCAATCCCCGCGTCGTCGTCCTGGACGAGCTGACCACCGGCCTCGACCCGCGCGCCCGCCGGGAGACCTGGCAGCTCATCGAGGACATCCGCGCGGGCGGTGTCACCGTCCTGCTGGTCACCCATTTCATGGAGGAGGCGCAGCGCCTGTGCGACCGGATCGCGGTGATCGACCGGGGCCGGGTCGCCGCCCTGGACACCCCGGCCGGGCTCATCCGGCGCTCGGCGGGCGCCACCGTCATCAGCTTCACCCCGTCCGAGCCGCTCGACGACACGGACCTGCGCGGGCTGCCCGCACTCGCCTCCGTCGCGTACCGGGACGGGCGCGTGACCCTGTCCGGCACGGACGAGACGGTCAACGCCGTCATCACCCTGCTCGCCCGCACCCGCGTCACCGCCCACCAGCTCCGGGTCACCGACACCACGCTGGACGACGCCTTCCTGGACCTCACGGAGGCCACCGCATGAAGACCGCCGTCCTCGACACCGCCGTACTGAAGACCGAACTGCGTCTGTTCCGCCGCGAACCGGGCGCCCTGTTCTGGATGCTGCTGTTCCCGACCCTGCTGCTGGCGATCCTCGGCTCCATCCCGTCCTTCCGCGAGGCCGACCCCTCTTTCGGCGGACTGCGCCCGGTCGACGCCTACGTGCCGGTGGCCGTGCTCCTCGGCCTGACCGTCGGCGGCCTCCAGGGCATGCCGCAGGTCCTCACCGGCTACCGGGAGCGGGGCATCCTGCGCCGGATGTCCGCCACGCCGGTGCGACCGGCGGCCCTGCTGTCCGCGCAGATGGTGGTGTGCGGCGGGGCCGCCCTCCTCTCGGCGCTGCTCGCGCTGGCGGTCGGCCGCATCGCCTTCGACGTGGCGCTGCCCGGGCAGCCCCTCGGCTACCTCCTCGCGCTGCTGCTGGCCGTGCTCGCCGCGCTCTCCCTGGGCGCCCTGCTCTCCGCCCTGTCCCGCACCACGAAGATGGCCGGCGCCATCGGGTCGGCCGCACTGTTCCCGGCGATGTTCTGCGCGGGCGTGTGGCTGCCGGTGCAGGCCATGCCGGACCTGCTGGCCGAGATCGTGGGCTTGACCCCCTTCGGCGCCGCCGCGCAGGCCCTCAACGAGGCGGCGGCCGGCGGCTGGCCCCACTGGTCCCACCTGGCGATTCTGGTGGCCTGGACAGCGGTGCTCACCTCGGCGGCCGCACGCAGGTTCCGCTGGGAATGAGCGCGCCGATGGCCGACACTGGCCCGATGACCGACGCGGGAACCGTCGAGCGCCAGTGGACGGCGTTCCACCAGTGGGGGCCGTTCGGCCTGCTCGCCGTCGGCACCGCGGTCGCCGCCGCGGCCTCCGACCTGATCGGCATGACCGCGGGCCAGTGGTACCTCGCGGGCGCCCTGATCGCGGTCGCGGTCGGCATGCAGCTGTGGTGGGCCGGGTCGGCCCGCACCCGGCCCGGGCCGACCCCGGCGAGCGTCTGCCTCTACTTCGTGCGCTGCGGCATCGCCTTCGTCCTGTCCTGGCTCAACCCGCTGTTCGGCTTCTACGCGTACTCCGGCTACTTCGGGGTCGACCGGCTGCTGCCGCCCCGGCTGCTCAAACCGGGACTGCTCCTGACGGCGGTGACGATCGCGGGCTCGCAGTCGGGCGGGCTGCCGCCCGACGACGCGGCGGGCTGGGTGCTCTTCGGCGCGATCCTCGCGGTCAACGTCGTACTCCTCGTGGTGTTCGCGCGCCTCGCCGAGACGGAGGCGGCCCGCAGCCGCGCCCGGGTCGAGACCATCGCCGAGCTGGAGCGCACCAACGCGGCGCTGCAGCAGGCCCTCGACGAGAACGCCGCCCTCCACGCCCAGCTCCTCGTCCAGGCCCGGGAGGCCGGCGTCGCCGACGAACGCAGGCGGCTGGCCGCCGAGATCCACGACACCCTCGCCCAGGGCCTGACCGGCATCATCGCCCAGCTCCAGGTCGTCACGGCCACCCCCGATCCGGTGCTGGGCCGCGAGCACATGGACCGGGCCCTCGCGCTGGCCCGGCACAGCCTCGGCGAGGCCCGCCGCTCCGTGCACAACCTCTCCCCGGTCGCGCTGGCCGACGACGGGCTGCCGGACGCGCTGAAGAAGACGGTGACCGAGTGGGGCGAGCGCACCGGCGTCCAGGCCCGGTTCACCGTCACCGGCACCGCCGAGCAACTCCACGACGAGGTCGCCGCCACCCTCCTGCGCGTCGTCCAGGAGGCCCTGTCCAACACCGCCCGCCACGCGCACGCCGACCGGGTGGGCGTCACCCTGTCCTACATGGGCGACGAGGTCACCCTCGACGTCCGGGACGACGGCCGGGGCTTCGACCCGCTGACCGCACGGGAGCGCACCACCGTCGGCGGCTTCGGCCTCGACGGCATGCGGGTCCGCGCCGAGCGCATCGCGGGATCGCTCACCGTCGAGGCGGAACCGGGCCACGGCACGGCCGTCTCGGCTCGCGTACCGTTGGTCCGCCATGACCGATGACGCCGTGATCTCCCTCCTCGTCGTCGACGACCACCCCGTGGTCCGCGACGGCCTGCGCGGCATGTTCGAGTCCGCGCCCGGCTTCCGCGTCCTCGGCGAGGCCGCGGGCGGCGTCGAGGCCGTGGAGCGGGCCACCGCGCTCGACCCGGACGTGATCCTGATGGACCTGCGGATGCCGGGCGGCGCGGGCGTGGACGCCATCCGGGAGCTGACCCGGCGCGGCGCCCGCGCCCGGGTGCTCGTGCTGACCACCTACGACACCGACTCCGACACCCTGCCCGCGATCGAGGCCGGCGCGACCGGATACCTCCTCAAGGACGCGCCCCGCGACGACCTGTTCACCGCGGTCCGCGCGGCGGCCCAGGGGCGCACCGTCCTCTCCCCGGCGGTCGCCTCCCGTCTGGTCTCCGCCGTCCGCGGCCCCAAGGCCGGTGGCGAGCCCCTCTCCGCGCGCGAGCGCGAGGTGCTCGCCCTGGTGGCGCGCGGCACGTCCAACAAGGAGATCGCCCGGGAGCTGTTCATCAGCGAGGCGACCGTGAAGACCCACCTCACCCACCTGTACGCCAAGCTCGGCGTGGGCGACCGCGCGGCGGCGGTCGCGACCGCGTACGACCGGGGCATCCTCGGCTGAACCGGGCCCCGCTCACCCCGCCTTCAGCAGCAGCACCGTCCGGGCCGGCACCGTGATCTCCGTGCCCGCCGGGTACGTGGTGCCCGGCGCCTCGCGCTGCTCCTCCCGGCCCGTGTCGACGACCACCTCGTACCGCTCGGCCCACGGGGGGCCCGGCAGGACGAAGCCGGCCGGGCCCTCGCCCGCGTGCAGGACGGCCAGGAAACTGTCGTCGGCGATCGGGTCGCCGCGCTCGTCGCGGCCCGGGATGTCCCGCCCGGACAGGTACATGCCGAGGCCGGCGGCGGGGGCATACCAGTCCCGCTCCGTCATCTCCGTCCCCTGTGCGGTGAACCACGCCAGGTCGCGCAGGCCGTCCGCGGAGTGCGCCCGGCCGGAGAAGAAGGCCCGGCGGCGCAGGACGGGATGCCGGTGGCGCAGGGCGATCAGCCGGGAGGCCAGCTCGAACAGCGGGCGCCACTGCGGGTCGTCCAGCAGACTCCAGTCCACCCAGCCGATCTCGTTGTCCTGGCAGTAGGCGTTGTTGCCGCCCCGCTGGGTGCGGCCCATCTCGTCGCCCGCGACCAGCATCGGCACCCCGGTCGACAGCAGCAGCGTCGTCAGCAGGTTGCGCAGCTGACGGCGCCGCAGGGCCCGTACGTCCGCGTCGTCCGTCTCTCCCTCCGCGCCGCAGTTCCAGGACCGGTTGTCGTCCGTGCCGTCCCGGTTGCCCTCGCCGTTGGCCTCGTTGTGCTTGCGCTCGTACGACACGAGGTCCCGCAGCGTGAAGCCGTCGTGCGCGGTGACGAAGTTGACCGACGCGTACGGCCGCCGCCCGCCCCACGCGTACAGGTCGCTGGAGCCCGACAGGCGGTAGCCCATCTCCCGCACGTCCGGCAGCGCGTGCCGCCAGAAGTCCCGGACCGCGTCGCGATAGCGGTCGTTCCACTCCGTCCACAGCGGCGGGAACGCGCCCACCTGGTAGCCGCCCGAGCCGACGTCCCACGGCTCGGCGATCAGCTTCACCCGGCGCAGCACCGGATCCTGCGCGATCACCGCGAGGAACGGGGACAGCATGTCGACGTCGTGCATCGAGCGGGCCAGCGCCGCCGCCAGGTCGAAGCGGAAGCCGTCCACGCCCATCTCCGTGACCCAGTACCGCAGCGAGTCGGTGATCAGGCGCAGCACGTGCGGCTGGACGACGTGCAGGGTGTTGCCGCAGCCGGTGTAGTCGGCGTACCGGCGCGCGTCGGGCTGGAGGCGGTAGTAGCCGCGGTTGTCGATGCCCTTCAGGGACAGCGTCGGGCCCAGCTCGCCGGCCTCGGCGGTGTGGTTGTAGACCACGTCGAGGATGACCTCGATGCCGGCCGCGTGCAGCGCGCGCACCATCCGCTTGAACTCGCCGACCTGCTCGCCGGTGGTGCCGGAGGCGGCGTAGGCGGCGTGGGGGGCGAAGTAGCCGACCGAGTTGTAGCCCCAGTAGTTCCGCAGGCCGCGCTCCAGCAGATGGCTCTCGTGCGCGAACTGGTGCACCGGCAGCAGCTCCACCGCCGTCACGCCCAGCCGCGTCAGGTGCGCGATCGCCGCCGGGTGCGCGAGGCCCGCGTACGTGCCGCGCAGCTCGGGAGGGATGTCGGGGTGGAGCTTGGTGAAGCCGCGCACGTGCAGTTCGTAGATGACCGAGTCCGCCCACGGCGTCTTCGGGCGCCGGTCGTCCGACCAGTCGTCGTCGTCATGGACCACGACGCCCTTGGGTACGTGGGGCGCCGAGTCCCGGTCGTCGCGCACGGTGTCCGCCACCCGCTGCTCGGGCCAGTCCCGCACATGCCCGTACACCTCGGGCGGCAGATCGAAGTCGCCGTCCACCGCGCGGGCGTACGGGTCGAGCAGCAGCTTCGCCGGATTCCAGCGGGCGCCGGTCCACGGGTCCCAGCGGCCGTGCACCCTGAAGCCGTAGCGCTGCCCGGGCAGGACGCCGGGCACGAAGCCGTGCCAGATCTCGTGCGTCAGCTCGCTCAGCCGCACCCGCCGTTCCCCGCCACCGGGGCCCGGCGCGTCGAACAGGCACAGCTCCACCGCCTCCGCCCCGCCCGCCCACAGCGCGAAGTTGGTCCCCGCCACCTGGTCCGGGCCGGTGCGGAACCGGGCGCCCAGCGGCACCGGGGTGCCCGGCCAGGCGGCGGGCACGGCGGACGACGGGCCCTCCCGCCGCGCGCCGCCCACCACGAGGGCAGGGCGTCCGTCCACGACGGCAGGGCGTCCGTCCACGGCGGCCTGCTTCCCGGCCACCGCCTCCTGCTCGGCTGCGCTGGACACCTGTCAGCCTCCCACGGCTCGTGGAACGACGTCCGGCAGGAGGGCGTGCGGCGTCCCGGCCGCTGCTCCCCGTCGCGTCGTCCTCCCCACAGTTCTGCCCACCGGGTGGCTCGCACTCACGTTTCCCCAGGGCCGACCGGTCGTTACGGGTGGATGTGAGGCACGTACATGGGCGCGCACGGCGCGCGGGGGCCGCTCTGGCCGCCGTACTGACATGGGCAGGACTGCTGGCCGGGGCCGCCGGATGCACCTCGGACGGGGGTGGCATCGGCTCCGGCATCGGCGACGGCATCGGCGAGATGTTCGGCAAGCCACCCGCGGCCGAGGACGTCATCCGCGTCACCCCTGACGACGGGAGCAAGGCCGTCCGGCCGGAGAAGAAGCTGTCGGTGCGGGTGCCCGACGGCCGGCTGGAATCGGTGAAGGTCGTCAAGGCGCAGGACGCGCAGGAGACCCCGGTGCCGGGCCGGATCTCCGAGGACGGCCTCAGCTGGAAACCCAACGACGACCGGCTCGCGCTCGCCGCCAAGTACACGGTCGACGCCGTGGCCCTGGACGGCGGGGGACACCGCTCCGCCCGGCACACCACCTTCACCACCTACGTCCCCGAGGAACGCTTCATCGCCTACGTCGCCCCCGAGAACCGGGCGGTCGTCGGCACCGGCATGATCGTTTCGCTGGAGTTCAACCGCGAGATCACCGATCGCGCCGCCGTCGAACGCGCCGTCTCCGTCACCGCCGAGCCCGGCACCGAGATCCGCCCCCACTGGTTCGGCAAGGACCGCGTCGACTTCCGCCCGAAGGAGTACTGGAAGCCCGGCACCGAGGTCACCGTCGACCTGGACCTGCGGGACGTCGAGGGCGCACCCGGGGTCTACGGGCTCCAGCACAAGACGTTCTCCTTCACCGTCGGCCGCAGCCAGGTCTCCCTCGTCGACGCGCTCAAACGGACCATGCAGGTGCGCCGGGACGGCACGCTGCTGGCCACCGTGCCGATCACCGCGGGAGCGCCGACCACCCCCACCTACAACGGCAAGATGGTCATCACCGAGATGCTCGACGTCACCCGCATGAACAGCCGCACGGTCGGCTTCGGCGGCGAGTACGACATCCCCGACGTCCCGCACGCCATCCGTCTGACCAGCTCCGGGACCTTCCTGCACGGCAACTACTGGGCGCCCGCCGACACCTTCGGCCGGGCCAACGTCAGCCACGGCTGCGTCGGGCTGCGCGACGCCAAGGGCGGCGGTTCCGACACCCCGGCGGGCTGGTTCTTCGACCGCAGCCTCATCGGCGACGTCGTCGAGGTGGTCCACAGCAAGGACAAGAAGGTCGCCCCCGACAACGGGCTCGGTGGCTGGAACATGAACTGGAAGCAGTGGAAGGCGGGCAGCGCGGTGAAGTGACGTCGGCGCGCTCACGGCACCCGGCGCCCAACTCGGTACGGAACGGTGACAATTCCTCTGCCCCTCGACCCCCTGGCCTGCGGTTACGATGCGCCGGTGCGCGCGCGGGCGCACCGGGGTGCGGGCCGGACCAGGCCCGGCGAGGGGAGACAAGTTGAACGTGCGTCCGACAGCGGGGGCCGTACTCGGGGTGCTGATGCTGACCGTCACCGCGTGTGGTGGGGGCGGATCGGGCTCGGGGGCCGGGGACGGCAAGGGGGAGAAGGCCAAGGACTCCACCGCGGCACAGAGCAAGCAGTCCGAGGCGGTCGTCACCATCGCCCCGGAGAACGGGGCCAAGTCCGTCGACACCAGCGGCGACCTGAAGGTCGGCGCCGCGAAGGGCAAGCTCACCGAGGTCGTCGTCAAGGACGCCAAGGGCGCGAAGGTCGACGGGAAGATATCCGGGGACGGCGCCGCCTGGACGCCGTCCGCCCACCTGGCCGCGTCCACCACGTACACCGTGCACGCGGTCGCCAAGGACTCCGAGGGCCGCACGGCCGCCGAGGACTCCCGCTTCACCACCCTGACGCCGAAGAACACCTTCATCGGCACCTTCACGCCGGAGGACGGCTCGAAGGTCGGCGTCGGGATGCCGTTCTCGATCCGCTTCACCCGGGGCATCACCAACCCGGAGGACGTCGAGAAGGCCATCACCGTCAAGACCGAGCCGGCCGTCGAGGTCGCGGGCCACTGGTTCGGCAACGACCGCCTCGACTTCCGTCCCGAGAAGTACTGGAAGGCCGGCACCAAGGTCACCGTCGACCTCAACCTCGACGGTGTGGAAGGCCGCGAGGACGTCTACGGCAAGCAGGCCAAGACCGTCTCCTTCACCGTCGGCCGCAGCCAGGTCTCCGTCGTGGACGCCAAGAAGCACACGATGAAGGTCGTGCGGGACGGCAAGACCGTCAAGACCGTCCCCGTCACCACCGGCTCGCCCGGCTACGAGACCTGGAACGGCCAGATGGTCATCACCGAGCGGCTCGCGGTGACCCGGATGAACGGCGAGACCGTCGGCTACGGCGGCGAGTACGACATCAAGGACGTCCCGCACGCCATGCGGCTGTCCACCTCCGGCACCTTCATCCACGGCAACTACTGGGGCGGCGACGCCTTCGGCAACCGCAACTCCAGCCACGGCTGCATCGGCCTGCGCGACGTGCGCGGCGGCTGGGACGAGAAGGCGCCGGCCGCCTGGTTCTTCGAGAACTCCCTCATCGGCGACGTCGTCGTGGTCAAGAACTCCGAGGACCAGACCATCGCCCCGGACAACGGCCTCAACGGCTGGAACATGTCCTGGGAGAAGTGGAAGGCCTGAGCCTTCGCAGGGAGGTATGGCGTACGGCCCCGGTGCCCTCGATGTGAGGTACGGCACCGGGGCCGTAGCCGTTAATGCCCGTGCTGTGCCTGCCTGGGGGCAACCCCCAGACCCCCGGCCGGGTGTGAGCGACCGCACCCGCCCCGTAGCCGTTAATGCCCGTGCTGTGCCTGCCTGGGGGCAACCCCCAGACCCCCGGCCGGGTGTGAGCGACCGCACCCGCCCCGTAGCCGTTAATGCCCGTTAACCTGCTGGGCATGACCGTAAATCTCGAAGTCGCCGAAGGCGTCGGCACGCTGCGCCTGGACCGCCCGCCCATGAACGCGCTGGACGTCGCCACCCAGGACCGGCTGAAGGAGCTGGCCGAGGAGGCCACCCGGCGCGAGGACGTGCGCGCCGTGGTCATCTACGGCGGCGAGAAGGTGTTCGCGGCGGGCGCGGACATCAAGGAGATGCAGGTGATGGACCACGCGGCGATGATCGTGCGGGCCCGTGCCCTCCAGGACTCCTTCACGGCGGTGGCCCGCATCCCCAAGCCCGTGGTCGCGGCGGTGACCGGCTACGCCCTGGGCGGCGGCTGCGAACTCGCGCTCTGCGCCGACTTCCGCATCGCCGGGGAGAACGCCAAGCTCGGCCAGCCCGAGATCCTGCTCGGCCTGATCCCGGGCGCGGGCGGCACCCAGCGGCTGTCCCGGCTGGTCGGACCCTCCAGGGCCAAGGATCTGATCTTCACCGGCCGTCAGGTGAAGGCCGACGAGGCGCTGACGCTCGGCCTGGTGGACCGGGTGGTGCCGGCCGCCGAGGTCTACGAGCAGGCCCACGCGTGGGCCGCGCGGCTCGCCAAGGGGCCCGCCATCGCGCTGCGCGCGGCGAAGGAGGCGATCGACACGGGTCTGGAGACGGACATCGAGACGGGCCTCGCCGTCGAGCGGAACTGGTTCGCCGGTCTGTTCGCCACGGAGGACCGCGAGCGCGGGATGCGCAGCTTCGTGGAAGAGGGCCCCGGCAAGGCGAAGTTCGTCTGACGCTCCCCGCGGGATGCGCGAGCGTCACCCCGAAGTCGCGTCGTAACCCTTGCAATTGACGCGATGTCTGATCCGGGTCCCTCGATGGGGCGGTTTATGGCAGCCTTAACGCACCATTAAGCGCGTCTTGTCGAGGGAGTCCGCCGCGTGTCTCCGGCCGAGTCGTCCGTGCAGGTCAGTGGGGCTGAATCCGCTCCCGAACTGCCTGTGGCATATGCCGAACGACCGCTGCCCGGTCCGGTCCCGGCACGGGCGTATTCCCCGGGAACGGCCCCGGAGCCCCCCGCGGGCGGCCATGATGGGGGCATGGCGGGGCTGGAGGGTACGGAACAGCCGCGGGGAGCCGGACGTGCGACCGCGGCGCGCTGGTCGCCGGCGGTGGAGGACGAACGCGCGCTCAAGGCGCTGGAACTGTTCGGCAACCCGACGGAGCGCGAAGTTCCGTTACCGTCCCGCCCCGAGTCCGCCGCCACCGCCCGCCGGCTGGCCCAGGTCGTCGCCCTGCGCCAGTGGAAGCTCGGCCCCAAGGTCACCGAGGACGCCGTCCTACTCGTCTCCGAGCTGGTCGGCAACGCCGTACGGCACACCGGCGCCCGCGTGTTCGGCCTCCACATGCGCCGCCGCCCCGGCTGGATCCGGATCGAGGTCCGCGACCCCTCCCGGGGGCTGCCCTGCCTGATGCCGGTGCAGGAGACGGACATCAGCGGGCGCGGCCTCTTCCTCGTCGACAAGCTGTCCGACCGGTGGGGCGTCGATCTGCTGCCGCGCGGGAAGACCACCTGGTTCGAGATGCGGGTCGTCGACCGATGAGCACAGGACCCATCTGCCGCTGAAAGCAACCCCGTTCACCGGACACGCCACCTACGGGTGAGAATCCGGAACGTACCGCTCCGCAGCCGGGATCGTAGGCGCATGATCACCACTCGCCTGCGCCGCCGGACCGCCGCCGCCGTCCTGTCGCTCTCCGCGGTCCTCGCCACCACCGCCGCCACCGCCCCCGGAGCCGCTCCGGCCCCGTCGGCCGCCCCCGCCAAGGCCGCCCCGGCCTGCCCCCAGTTCGACGACAAGACCAAGGCCGCCGCCGACCGCGGCGTCGACGTCGACCGCATCACCCCCGAGCCGGTCTGGCGCACCACCTGCGGCACCCTCTACCGCAGCGACAGCCGCGGCCCCCAGGTCGTCTTCGAAGAGGGCTTCCACGCCAAGGACGTCCAGAACGGCCAGTACGACGTCGAGAAGTACGTCCTGGTCAACCAGCCCTCGCCGTTCGTCTCGACGACCTACGACCACGACCTCTACAAGACCTGGTACAAGTCCGGCTACAACTACTACATCGACGCCCCCGGCGGCATCGACGTCAACAAGACCATCGGCGACACCCACAAGTGGGCCGACCAGGTCGAGGTCGCCTTCCCCGGCGGAGTCCAGCGGAAGTACATCATCGGCGTCTGCCCGGTCGACAAGCAGACCAAGACCGAGATCATGAGCGAGTGCGAGAGCAACCCGCACTACCAGCCCTGGCACTGACGCACGGACGCACTGACACCGGCCACTCAGGGCAGGAGGAACAAGGCCTCCGAACCCACCGGCCGGTAACCCGCCGCCTGGAACGCCCGCAGACTGCGGGCGTTCCCCGCCGACACCTGGGCCCACACCGGCTCGCCCCCGGCCAGCTGCCGCGCCGCCGTCACCAGCCGCCGCCCCAGCCCCCGGTGCCGGGCCCCCTCCGCCACCTCCACGGCCACCTCCAGCCGCCCGGCGACCCCCCGGCCCAGCATCAGCACCCCGCCGTCCGCCGCCCACACCCGCACCTCGTCGCGCCGCCGCCGGGCCGAGACCACCCGGGGATGCCCCGGATCGGCGACCTCCGCCAGTGCGACCTCCGGACGCCCTGAGAGCGGCGCACCGGTCAGCAGCACGTCGATCGTGTCGGTCGTCCGCCCCGTGCGCTCGGCGAATGCCGTCAGGAACCGGGCGTTCATGGTCGCGGCGAGAGGGTCGCAGTCCAGCGCGGCCAGTGTCTTGCGCACCCACGCCTCGTCCTCGTCGGTGAAGACCACCGAGTGCGCCGTGAAGGCGATGACCCCCGCGTCCCGGCCGCCCCGCTGGGGCACGACGCTCGTCCCGCCGTCCGCGGGCGGGAACACCCCCCGCGCCGCCGCGTCCAGAATCTCCCGCAGGCTCTCCGCCACACCGCGCTCCTTGAGTCTCCACCCACTGGAAGGCACAGACTCCCAGACATGACCGACGACGGCACCGACCTCATGACCATCGGCGAACTGGCGCGGACCACCGGACTCACGGTGCGCACCATCCGCTACTGGTCCGACGAGGGCGCCCTGCCCCCGGTCACCCGCTCCGCGGGCGGCTACCGGCTCTACGACGCCGCGTCCGTCGCCCGCCTGGAACTGATCCGCACCCTGCGCGAACTGGGCCTGGGCCTGGACCCCGTACGCCGCGTCCTGGCCGGCGAGACCACGGTCGCGCAGGTCGCGGCGGCGCACGTGAGCGCGCTGGACGCGCAGATCAGCTCACTGAGGGTGACCCGCGCGGTGCTGTCCACCGTGGCGCGACGCGGCTCGACCGCTGAGGAGATGACACTCATGAACAAGCTGGCGCGGCTGTCCACCGCCGAACGGCGGCGGATCATCGAGGACTTCATGGCGGAGGTCTTCGCGGGCATCGACCCCGGGGACCCCGACATCCGCGCCCGAATGCGCTTCGCCGCGGCCGACCTGCCCGACGACCCCACGCCCGAGCAGGTGGACGCCTGGGTGGAGCTGGCCGAGCTGATCCAGGACCCGGAGTTCCGGGCGACGATGCGCGGGATGATCGAGTTCAACGCGACGGACCGGGGGCGGGACGTCCCCACGGCCTCCTCGCTGTGGTTCGTGAGCCGCCTGGTGCAGCTCGCGGGAGACGCGCTGCGCGAGGGCGTCGCGCCGGACTCGCCGCAGGCCGCCGGCATCCTGCGCGCGCTGATCGGCGACGCCGACCCGGCCGTCGTACGGGAACGCCTCACAGCCGTGACCAACGTCCGTCTTGCCCGCTATCGGGAGCTCTCCGCGATCGTGAACGGCCTGGAACCCCCGTCCGCCTACGAGGAGCACTTCGGGTGGGTGGTCGCCGCGCTGGAGACGCGGGCGGCCAGCTAATCTGACCTGCGACAGAAGGACCCATGCACGAAACGAGGGGCGGACCGGTGGCCGACATCGAGGAAGCACGCAAGCAGTTCGAGCGCATCGACACGGACGGCGACGGCCTCATCACCGCGGCCGAGTTCAAGACCGCGCTCGCCCAGGGCGGCGACTGGAACGTCACCGAGTCGGTGGCCGAGGCGATCATCGCCGGCCGCGACCTCGACGGCGACAAGCAGCTGTCGTTCGACGAGTTCTGGGCCCACCTGAACAAGTGACGACACCGCGAGGGGCGCCCGGCCACCCGGCGGGCGCCCCTGTGCCGTCCGCGCACGCTGCTGCGGGGGAGTGAAGGCGGGGCGACGGCGGAATAGCCCGCCCGGCTCGGAAGTTGGTGGTGCTCACCGGCACGACACGACCCCCGAAGGGCCAGGCGAGTCAGCAACATGAAGATCGGCATCATCGGCGCGGGCAACATCGGCGGCAACCTCACCCGGCGGCTCACCGCCCTCGGGCACGACGTCTCCGTCGCCAACTCACGCGGCCCGCACACGCTCACCGCACTGGGCGAGGAGACCGGCGCCACTCCGGCAACGGTGGAGGAGGCGGCGCGCGGGGCCGAGATCGTGGTCGTCACGATCCCGCTGAAGAGGGTCCCGGACCTGTCCTCCGGTGTCCTCGACGGGGCGGCCGACGGCGTCGCGGTCCTCGACACCGGCAACTACTACCCGCGGCAGCGGGACGGCAGGATCGCGGGCATCGAGGACGAGGGCCGCACCGAGAGCCGCTGGACCGAGGGCCACCTCGGCCACCCGGTGGTCAAGGCCTTCAACGGCACCTACGCCCAGGACATCCTCGACCGCCCCCGTCCGGCCGGCGCGCCCGACCGCATGGCACTCCCGGTCGCCGGCGACGACGAGGCGGCCAAGGCGAAGATCCGCGCCCTGATCGACGAGCTGGGCTTCGACACCGTCGACGCCGGCGGCATCGACGACTCCTGGCGTCAGCAGCCCGGCACCCCGGTCTACGGCCTGCGCGCGGGCGTCGAGGGCGTCACCGAGGCCCTGGCGAAGGCGCCCCCGGAGCGGCCGGCGGATTTCCGGGGCTGACCCGGCCCCCTGATCAGGGCTGGGCCCAGTCCTTGAGCGCCGCCTTGCTCGAGAAGTCCGCCACATTGGTGTCGACCGGGTCGTCGGTGTACTGGTGGAAACGCCAGTCGGCCTGGATGCGCGGCTTGCCCGCCGACACGTAGTCGGCGATCCACAGGCCGTCGCCCGCGTACGAGGTGGTGTCCACGGTCAACCAGTAGTTCCTGTTCGTGTAGAGGATTACCCGGTTGTCCGGCCGCAGCGCCTTCACCTTCTTGATGAAGCTGTCCTTCTCCGCGTTGCTCGCGTGGGTGCCCTCGCCGTTCGACTCCCAGTCGACGGCGAGGACGTCGCCCTTCCGCTCGGGGGCGTGGGAGACGAAGTACTCGGCCTGGGCGGTGAGGTTGCCCGGCCACAGGAAGTGGTAGAAGCCGACGACCAGTCCGGCGTCACGGGCCCGTTTCGTCTGGGCCGCCAGCTTCGGATTGACGTACGAACGGCCTTCCGTCGCCTTGACGAAGACGAAGGACAGGCCGTCGGTGTCGTAGGTGGAGGACTGGTAGGCGCTGACGTCGATGCCGCGCAGCATGGGGCCTCCCTGAGAGGCGGTGGGGGGACGCGAGTTGGTTATTCCCCACGATGGCACGGGTGATCCCCGCCGGAAGCGGAAACGTCGACTTCGCTTTCCCCGGGCGCCATTGACGCGCGTAGCGCGGTGCCCCACGCTGGGCACCAGCCCGAGGTTGGCTCAAAGGTCTGGAGGCCGGGATGTTCAGACGCGTGTCACGTCTGCTTCTCTCTTTTGTCATGCTCATGGCCGGTGCGGTGGTCGGTTTGGGAGCCACCGCCACCGCCGCGCACGCCGACTCCTGCTACACCTGGAACCGGACCCTCTCCCAGGGTTCCTCCGGCAGCGACGTGACCCAGCTCCAGATCCGGGTCGCCGGCTGGGTGACCTCCGGCGAGCGGCTCTCCTACGACGGCCAGTACGGCGCGCGGACCGCCGCCGCCGTCAAGAAGTTCCAGGCCGCGTACGGCCTGGGCGCGGACGGTGTCGCGGGCCCCGCGACCTTCAGCAAGATCTACGCCCTCCAGGACGCGGACTGCACGCCCGTCCACTTCGCCTACGCCGAACTCAACAAGTGCAACTCCGACTGGTCCGGCGGCGCGGTCTCCGCCGCCACCGCCAAGTCGAACGCGCTGAAGACGATGTGGAAGCTGGAGGCGATGCGGCACGCCCTCGGCGACGTGCCGATCACCATCTCCAGCGGCTTCCGCTCCCGCGCCTGCAACAACGCGGTCGGCGGCTCGGCCACCAGCCGTCACCTCTACGGCGACGCCGCCGACCTCACCGGCTCACCCAGCTTCTGCCGGCTCGCCCAGCAGGCCAGGACCCACGGCTTCTCGGAGATCCTCGGCCCGGGTTACCCCGGCCACAACGACCACACCCACGTGGCCTTCGACCCGTCGCCGTACTGGTCGGCCCCCAACTGCGGCATCTGACCACGGGGAGCCGGATCCGGGCGGGCCCGCGCCTCAGCACTCGATGATGTTCACCGCGAGCCCGCCCCGCGCCGTCTCCTTGTACTTGACCGACATGTCCGCGCCGGTGTCCTTCATCGTCTTGATGACCTTGTCGAGGGACACCTTGTGGGAGCCGTCGCCGCGCATCGCCATCCGGGCCGCGGTGACGGCCTTCACCGCGGCCATGCCGTTGCGCTCGATGCACGGGATCTGGACGAGGCCGCCGACCGGGTCGCAGGTCAGGCCGAGGTTGTGCTCCATGCCGATCTCGGCGGCGTTCTCCACCTGCTCCGGGGTGCCGCCCATGACCTCGGCGAGGGCGCCGGCCGCCATGGAGCAGGCCGAGCCGACCTCGCCCTGACAGCCGACCTCGGCGCCGGAGATGGAGGCGTTCTCCTTGAAGAGCATGCCGATGGCGCCCGCGGCCAGCAGGAAGCGGACCACGCCGTCCTCGTCGGCGCCGGGGACGAAGTTCACGTAGTAGTGCAGGACCGCCGGGATGATGCCGGCGGCGCCGTTGGTCGGGGCCGTGACGACCCGGCCGCCGGCCGCGTTCTCCTCGTTCACGGCCATCGCGTAGAGCGTGATCCACTCCATGGCCAGGGCCTTCGGGTCGCCCTCGGAGCGCAGCTTGCGCGCGGTGTTCGCGGCCCGGCGGCGCACCTTCAGGCCGCCCGGCAGGATGCCCTCGCGGGACATGCCGCGGTCCACGCAGGCCCGCATCACGCGCCAGATCTCCAGCAGGCCCTCGCGGATCTCGTCCTCGTCGCGCCAGGCCCGCTCGTTCTCCAGCATCAGCGCGGAGATGGACAGGCCCGTCTCCCGGGCCAGGCGCAGCAGCTCGTCGCCGGTGCGGAAGGGGTACTTCAGCACCGTGTCGTCGAGCACGATGCGGTCCGCGCCCACCGCGTCCTCGTCGACGACGAAGCCGCCGCCGACCGAGTAGTACGTCTTCGTCAGCACCTCGGCGCCCTGCGCGTCGTAGGCCCACAGGGTCATGCCGTTGGCGTGGTACGGAAGCGCCTTGCGGCGGTGCAGGACCATGTCGTCGTCGTAGGCGAAGGCGATCTCGTGCTCGCCGAGGAGACTGAGGCGGCCCGCGGACCTGATCGTCTCGACGCGTTCGTCGGCCGACTCCACGTCCACGGTGCGCGGTGAGTCGCCCTCCAGGCCGAGCAGCACCGCCTTGGGGGTGCCGTGGCCGTGGCCGGTGGCGCCGAGGGAGCCGTACAGCTCGGCGCGGACCGAGGTCACGGAGTCCAGCAGCTCCTCGTTGCGCAGGCGGCGGGCGAACATGCGGGCCGCGCGCATCGGGCCGACCGTGTGCGAGCTCGACGGGCCGATGCCGATCGAGAACAGGTCGAAGACCGAGATGGCCACGGGGACTCCTCAGAACGGGGGTGGTGCAGAGGGTGGTGCTTCGGGTGGGGCGCCGTGCCTGCTTGTGGCGGGCGCGGCGCCCCACCCCGGGATGCGGTGTCTACTTGTTCAGACCCGGGTACAGCGGGTGCTTGTCGGCCAGGGCCTTCACCCGGGCCTTGAGCGCCTCGGCGTCGGCGGCCCCGAAGGGAGAGGGCGCCTTCAGCGTCTCGGCGATCACGTCCGCGACCTCGGCGAAGTCCTCGGCGGTGAAGCCGCGGGTCGCCAGGGCCGGCGTGCCGATGCGCAGACCGGAGGTCACCATCGGCGGACGCGGGTCGTTCGGGACGGCGTTGCGGTTGACCGTGATGCCGACCTCGTGGAGGCGGTCCTCGGCCTGCTGTCCGTCCAGCTCGGAGTCGCGCAGGTCCACCAGGACCAGGTGGACGTCCGTGCCGCCGGTCAGGACGGAGACGCCCGCCGCCTTCGCGTCGTCCCGCACCAGGCGCTCGGCCAGGATGCGGGCACCCTCCAGCGTACGGCCCTGGCGCTCCTTGAAGTCCTCGCTCGCGGCGACCTTGAAGGCGACGGCCTTCGCGGCCACCACGTGCTCCAGCGGGCCACCCTGCTGACCGGGGAAGACAGCCGAGTTGATCTTCTTGGCCAGCTCGGCCGTGGAGAGGATCACACCGCCGCGCGGGCCGCCCAGCGTCTTGTGGGTGGTGGTCGTCACCACGTGCGCGTGCGGGACCGGGTTCGGGTGCAGGCCCGCCGCGACCAGACCGGCGAAGTGCGCCATGTCGACCATGAGGTACGCGCCGACCTCGTCGGCGACCTTGCGGAACGCGGCGAAGTCCAGCTGACGCGGGTAGGCCGACCAGCCGGCCACGATCAGCTTCGGCCGGTTCTCCTTGGCCAGGCGCTCCACCTCGGCCATGTCGACCTGGCCGTCGTCGCCGACGTGGTAGGGGACGACGTCGTAGAGCTTGCCGGAGAAGTTGATCTTCATGCCGTGGGTCAGGTGCCCGCCGTGGGCGAGGTTCAGACCCATGATCGTGTCGCCGGGCTTGAGCAGCGCGAACATCGCGGCCGCGTTGGCCTGGGCGCCCGAGTGCGGCTGGACGTTGGCGTGCTCGGCGCCGAAGAGGGCCTTGACCCGGTCGATGGCGATCTGCTCGACCACGTCGACGTGCTCGCAGCCGCCGTAGTAGCGGCGGCCTGGGTAGCCCTCGGCGTACTTGTTGGTGAGGACCGAGCCCTGGGCCTCCATGACCGCGACCGGGGCGAAGTTCTCCGAGGCGATCATCTCGAGGGTGGACTGCTGGCGGTCCAGCTCGGCGTCGACGGCCGCGGCGACGTCGGGGTCGAGCTCGTGCAGGGGTGTGTTCAGAAGCGACATGCGGTCCGTGACTCCTCAGCCGGCGGTGAAGGCGGTGTACTCGTCGGCGGAGAGCAGGTCGGCCGGCTCGTCCGTGATCCGCACCTTGAACAGCCAGCCGCCCTCGAAGGGGGCGCTGTTCACCAGCGACGGGTCGTTGACGACGTCCTCGTTGACCTCGGTGACCTCGCCGGAGACGGGGGAGTACAGGTCGGAGACCGACTTGGTGGACTCCAGTTCGCCGCAGGTCTCGCCCGCGGACACCGAGTCGCCGACCTCGGGGAGCTGCACGAAGACGACGTCACCGAGCGCGTTGGCCGCGTGCTCCGTGATGCCGACCGTCGAGGCGCCGTCCTCGGCGCCCGACAGCCACTCGTGCTCCTTGCTGTAGCGCAGCTGCTGGGGGTTGCTCATGGCCTGAATTCTCCTGTACGCGAGAAAGTCGCTGGTGAAGGGGGTGGTGGAGTGGGGTGACGGAGTGGGGTGACGGACGGGGCCGGCGCCCAGTGTCTACTTCTGGCGCTTGTAGAACGGCAGCGCCACGACCTCGTACGGCTCGTGGCTGCCCCGGATGTCCACACCGACACCCTCCGTGCCCGGTGCCGCGTGCGCGGGGTCGACGTACGCCATGGCGATCGGCTTGCCCAGCGTCGGGGACGGGGCGCCGGAGGTGACCTCGCCGACGACCTCGCCGCCGGCGACGACCCGGTACCCGGCGCGCGGGACCCGGCGGCCCTCGGCGACCAGGCCCACCAGGACGCGGGGAGGCTCCGAAGCGGCGCGCTCGGCGGCCTCGGTCAGCGCGGCACGCCCGACGAAGTCGCCCTCCTTCTCGAACTTCACCACCCGGCCGAGCCCGGCGTCGAACGGCGTCAGCGCGGTCGTCAGCTCGTTCCCGTACAGCGGCATGCCCGCCTCCAGGCGGAGCGTGTCCCGGCAGGACAGGCCGCACGCGACGAGACCGACGCCCTCGCCCGCCCGGGTCAGCGCCTCCCACAGCTCCACGGCGTGCTCCGGCTTCACGAACAGCTCGAAGCCGTCCTCGCCGGTGTAGCCGGTACGGGCGATGAGCGCCGGGACGCCGGCGACCGTGCCGGGGAGCCCGGCGTAGTACTTCAGGCCGTCCAGGTCGGCGTCGGTGAGGCTCTTGAGGATGCCGGGGGACTCGGGACCCTGGACGGCGAGCAGCGCGTAGGCGTCGCGGTCGTCGCGCACCTCGGCGTCGAAGCCGGCGGCCCGCTCGGTGAGGGCGTCCAGCACGACCTGGGCGTTGGAGGCGTTGGCCACGACCATGTATTCGGTCTCACCGAGCCGGTAGACGATCAGGTCGTCCAGGATGCCGCCGTCCTCGCGGCAGATCATGGTGTAGCGGGCCCGGCCCGGCTTCACGCTGCCGATGTTGCCGACCAGCGCGTGGTTCAGCAGTTCGGCGGCCTGCGGGCCGGTGACGGTGATCTCACCCATGTGCGAGAGGTCGAAGAGACCGGCCCGGGTGCGCACCGCGACGTGCTCCTCGCGCTCGGAGCCGTAGCGCAGCGGCATGTCCCAGCCGGCGAAGTCGGTCATCGTCGCGCCGAGCGCGCGATGCGTGGCATCCAGCGCGGTACGGCGGAGTTCGGAACTGCTCATCGGTCGGTCGTCTCCCAGGACAGGACGTGGCGAGGTCGGTCCTCCCCATCTGTCATCGGAACCTGAGAGGTTCGCCCTGGCCACCGGAGTACGGCGATCAGCGGCTTGCACCTTGGGTGGGACCGCCGTCGGGGGCGGTCCGCTTTTCAGATGTGCCTCGCCCGCGCGGTAACGGGGCCTGAGAGATTCAAGGGAGGGACTTGCTCCTTCGGCGCCCCGGCGACGGCCGGGGACTCTCCCGCGCGGATTCAAACGGCCGGTATGCAGTTGGCGCCGCCATCATTGCACGCCCGGCCGATCCCTGGGCAGAGCTGTTCTTGTAACCGGCTTGTGGCAGTAAGCGAACGAAAACGCGAGACCTGCGCATTACCTTCTCTTTACACTCGACGGGACGGGAACTCGTGAACCGCCCCAGGGGAGGACGATCACGGTGGACAGGACCACGGCGTACGCCACGACCGCGGGGCTCGCGCTGCCCAAGCAACCCGCCGCCCCGGCCCCGGAGGCGTGTGCCGAACTGCCCGCGCCCGTCGTCCGCGACCTGCGGGAGCGCGCCGGCCGCAGCCCGCACGCTCTGCTCTTCGGACCCCGGGATCTGGTGGTGATCACCGGCCTGCCCGGCAGCGGCAAGTCCACGCTGATGGAGCGCACCGTGCGCGGCCGGCGCGTCGACTCCCAGGACACCCGCGACCGCTGGGACCGCCGCATGCCGCGCCTGCTCCCGTACGGGCTCTACCGCCCCGTGGTCCGCCTCGCCCACTACGCCGGACTGCGCCGCGCGGTGCGCTCCGGCGAGGGCGTCGTCGTGCACGACTGCGGCACCCAGGCCTGGGTGCGCGGCTGGCTGGCCCGCGAGGCCCGCCGCCGGGGCGGCACCCTGCACCTGCTGCTGCTCGACGTCGCCGCCGACGAGGCCCTGGCCGGCCAGCGCGAGCGCGGCCGGGGCGTGACGCGGTACGCGTTCCTGCGGCACCGCACGGCCAACTCCCGTCTGCTGCGCGCGGTGACCGCGGGCACCCTGCCCGTCGGCTGCGCCTCGGCGATCGTCCTGGACCGCGCGGCGGCCGACACGCTCCACCGGATCGCCTTCACGGGGTGACACACCGTAGGGCCACTGGGCCGAACGGGTTAGCCTTTCAGTCACGAACAGCGGTACCAGGCAGGCGGTAGGCAGATGGACTTCCCAGGGGACCTCCCGGCGGACTTCGCCGCCGGATTCCCGGCACAGGCACACCCCCACCCGCACGGCGGGTGGCCCGGCAACGAGCTGGAGGAGGTGCTGTCCGCCTCCCTCGGCGTACCCGGCGCCGGCGGCCGCATCGTTGAGGTCCTCGGCCGCAGCTTCGTCTGGGTGCCGCTGCCGGGCGGCGGCGGCCCGCACAGCGGCCCCCTCGACCTGCCCTCCCTGGAGATCGACGGCCAGGCCTATGTGCCGGTCTTCAGCTCCGAGCAACAGCTTCGCCAGGTCGCCGGGCCGCAGATGGCTTACACCGTCGCCCCCGCCGCGGAGTTCGCCCGCGGCCTGCCCCCGCAGGTCGGCATCGCCGTGAACCCGGAGGGCGTGGTCGGCGTCCCGCTGCCGCCGCCGGCCGTGGCCGAGCTGTGCCGGGCCGGGCGCACCCAGTTGGACGGGCCCGCGTCCGGCGGCCGGGTCCGCCTCTTCGAGCCGGACTGGCAGGACGACCCGGTGGACTTCCTGGCCGCGGCCTCCGCCGAGTTCGCCGCCACCGGCGTCGTGCGCAGCGCGCGGCGCTGCCTGGCCGCCGTCGAGACCGCCGACCCGACCCTGTTCGTCGGCGTCGAACTCACCCACTGGGAGGGCGACGCCCGCGCCCTCCCCCTGGACGCCCTCGGCCGAGCCCTCACCAAGGCCCCGCCGAAGTGGCAGGTCAACCTGGTCCTCCTGGAGGCGGCCCAGGACCCGGTCTGCGACTGGATGCGGCAGAAGGTCCGGCCGTTCTACGAACTGGACTGGTAACGCCGTTCAGCGGGAGCGCCCCCGCAGGGGCGCGGGGCTGTGACATGTGCGGCTCCGCCGCGCGGGCGCGAGCAACCACGACGAAACCCGCACCCGCCAACGGACAGCACACCCCGAGCTCATAGGCACCCCGCACCCGGCGGAGCCTTAAGCTGGTTCCACAACCGGGACTTCTCGAAGGGGCGATACGCGTGAGCGCCAGCGGCACCACGACCGGGCAGGTCGAGCACATGCTGCGCCAGGTGACGCCCGGGCGCTACGACGCCTACGAGGCCCTGCTGCGCGCACTCGCCACCCCCACCTCCGGCCAGGTCTGGATGCTGCTGTGGCACGGCCAGGCCGGCTCCCCGGACGCCCAGTACGGAAACATGGAGGTCGAAGGCCACGGCTACGCGCCCTGCGTCACCTCCGCCCAGGAACTGTCCGCCAGCGGCTGGAACCGGTCGTACGAGGTGGTCGACGGTCTGGAGGTGGCCCGGGCCCTGTACCCGGACCACTACGGCCTCTGGCTCAACCCGCACGCACCCGGCGGCGGCGTCGGCATCCCCTGGCTCGACCTGCGCCGCATCGCCTCCGGCCTGGACCGTCAGGCCGCCGGGCCCCTGCGCCTGTCCGATCCGGCCATCGAGATCCCCCAGTTCTACGCCCTGCTCGCGCAGAACGCCCACCGCACCCCCGCGGTCCGCGCGCTGCGCCGCGCCTGGGTGCAGCCGGCGCTGGGGGCGCCGTATCTGGCCATCGGTCTGGACGTGTACGACACCTCCCCGCCGGCCGTCGACGCGGTGCGCGCGATGATGCAGCAGTCCGTCGGCGCGGTACCGGACGGGCTGCCGGTGTCGACGGTGGCGATGACCGACGTCCACGACCCGGTCGCCATGTGGCTGCGGGCGAACGCGCGTCCGTTCTACGACCGCGAGGCCCACGTGGCCGCCCCCGCCCAAGCTCCGGCGGGCGGGTACGGATACCCTCCGGCCGGTAGCCGGTACTGACGGACGCGGGGTCCGGCGGCCCGGTCATCAGAGGCGATCTTCGCGCGTAGATGACGGCGTAAAGCACCCTCTTGTCCCCGATGTCCCAACTCGCCCCTGTCCGGCCCCCGTTACCCACTGTCCGGATAACGGAACACCTCAAACAGCATCACGGTTGCGCATCCATTCCCCGTCAAGTCTGGCTACAGATCGCCAAAGCGTTGAAGACTCCCGCAACAAGGGGTGGATGCTCGCCTCTTTGTACGACGGACTGATCACGCCGCTACAGCGGCAAGTGCGGGCCGGCTACCGCCGGTTGAGAGGGGTCCCTGCCAGATGACGGCACCATTGCACGAGCCGACCGCGGAAGCGGCCCCGAGTGCGGCAGAGGAAGCCGCGGTCGCCGGAGCCGAGGCCAAGTCGGTACAAGGGCGCTCCCTGGGCCGGATCGCCTGGGAGCGCCTGAAGAGGGACAGGCTGGCCCTCGCGGGCGGCGTCGTGGTGCTGCTCCTCGTCCTGGTCGCCGTGCTGGCGCCCCTGATCACCTCTCTCTACGGGCAGGAGCCCAACGCCTACAACGAGGACATGATCGACCCGCTGTTCGGCACCCCCACGGGGTCCCTGGGCGGCGTCAGCGGCGAGCACTGGCTCGGCGTGGAGCCGGTCAACGGCCGTGACATCTTCGCCCGCATCGTTCACGGCGCGCGCATCTCACTGCTCGTCGGCTTCCTTTCCGCGATGGTCGCCGTGGTCATCGGCACCGTCCTCGGTGTCCTGGCCGGCTTCTTCGGCGGCTGGGTCGACTCCCTCATCAGCCGGATCATGGACGGCCTGCTGGCCTTCCCGCAGCTCCTTTTCATCATCGCGCTGGTCTCCGTGATGCCGGACTCCATGCTGGGGCTGAGCGGTACGGGCGTGCGCCTGCTCATGATGATCGTGGTCATCGGCTTCTTCGGCTGGCCCTACATCGGCCGGGTGGTCCGCGGCCAGACACTCTCGATGCGCGAGCGGGAGTACGTCGAGGCGGCGAGATCCCTGGGTGCCGGACGGTTCTACATCCTGTTCAAGGAGCTGCTGCCCAACCTGGTGGCGCCGATCATCGTCTACACGACGATGATGATCCCCACGAACATCCTCACCGAGGCGGCGCTCAGCTTCCTCGGCGTGGGCGTCAAGCCGCCCACGTCGTCCTGGGGGCAGATGCTCTCGAGCGCGATCGACTACTACAAGTCGGACCCCATGTACATGGTGGTCCCCGGTGTGGCGATCTTCATCACCGTTCTTGCCTTCAACCTCTTCGGCGACGGCGTGCGCGACGCGTTGGACCCCAAGGGCTCCCGCTGACCTGCCGTACCGCAAAGCGACCCGTGGCACCTGCACGGGGTCTCTCATCTAATCCGGAGGATCCGAGATCGTGACTACCCAACGCACCTCAGGGCGGCGCAAGCAGGCTTTGGCCGCTGCCGCAGTGGTCGCCGCGCTGCTGACCACGGCGGCGTGCGGCGGCGGCGACGACGACAGCGGCGGCGGTTCGAAGAACGGCGCGGCCGGCTTCGACGCCGCCAACAACAAGGTCGCCCAGGCCTCCGAGGCCAAGAAGGGCGGGACGCTGAAGTTCGCGAGCACGCAGGACGCCGACTCGTGGGACACCACGCGCGGCTACTACGGCTTCATGTGGGACTTCTCCCGCTACTACAGCCGCCAGCTCGTCACGAACAAGACGGAGCCGGGCGCCGCCGGTGCGGAGACGACTCCGGACCTCGCCACCGACGTCGCCAAGGTCTCGGACGACGGCAAGACCTACACGTACACCCTGCGTGACGGCGTCACCTGGGAGGACGGCAAGCCGATCACCTCCAAGGACGTCAAGTACGGCATCGAGCGCGTCTGGGCGCAGGACGTGCTGTCCGGCGGTCCGACGTACCTCAAGGAGGTGCTCGACCCCAAGGACGAGTACAAGGGCCCGTACAAGGACAAGTCCGCGGACAAGCTGGGCCTGAAGGCGATCGAGACGCCGGACGACAAGACCATCGTCTTCCACCTGCCGCAGGCCAACTCGGACTTCGAGGAGATGCTCGCGCTGACCTCGGCGTCCCCGGTCCGCCAGGACAAGGACACCAAGTCCAAGTACGGCCTGCACCCGTTCTCCTCGGGCCCGTACAAGTTCGAGTCCTACAACCCCGGCAAGGACCTGACCCTGGTCCGCAACACCGAGTGGAAGCAGGATTCGGACCCGGTCCGCAAGGCGTACCCGGACAAGGTCACGATCAAGTTCTTCACCAACGCCAACGACCTGGACGCCCGCCTGATCGCCGGCGACTACGACATCGACCTGGCCCAGACCGGTCTGTCCCCGCAGGGTCGTACCACGGCGCTGAAGGAGCACAAGGAGAACCTGGACAACCCGATCTCGGGTTACATCCGGTACGCCTCGTTCCCGCAGAACGTGAAGCCGTTCGAGAACATCCACTGCCGCAAGGCCGTGATCTACGGCGCCGACCACGTCTCGCTGCAGACCGCGCGCGGCGGCCCGATCGCCGGCGGCGACATCGGCACCAACATGCTGCCGCCCGCCGTCCCGGGCTCCGAGGGCCAGAAGTACGACCCGTACGAGATCTCCGGCGCCAACAAGAGCGGCAACGTCGAGAAGGCCAAGGAAGAGCTGAAGGCCTGCGGCAAGCCGAACGGCTTCAAGACCACCATCGCCGTCCGTAACAACAAGCCGGTCGAGGTCGCCACGGCCGAGTCCATGCAGGCCTCGCTGAAGAAGGTCGGCATCGAGGCCGAGATCGACCAGTACGACGGCTCGCAGTACGCCAGCGTCATCGGCAGCCCGACGAACGTGGCCAAGAAGGGCTACGGCATCATCATCATGGGCTGGGGCCCGGACTTCCCGTCCGTGCAGGGCTACGGTCTGCCGCTGTGGCACAGCGACTACATCCTCGACAGCGCGAACAACAACTTCGCGATGATCGACGACCCGAAGATCGACGGCCTCTTCGCCGACTACCTGAAGGCGACGGACGACGCGGGCAAGAAGAAGATCGCCACGGAGATCAACCACAAGGTGATGGAGGGCGCGTACTACCTGCCCTTCGTCTTCGAGAAGTTCATCAACTGGCGCTCCAGCAACATCGCGAACGTGTACACCACCGACGCCTACAGCGGTATGTACGACTTCGTCAACATCGGCCTGAAGAACCCCAAGAAGTAACCGGTACACCCGCCGTACGGCACGAAAGGCAGGTGAAGGCCGGCGCGGCGTGACCGCGGGCCGCCGGAAGACCTCCGGCGGCCCGCGGTACGCAGCGGGCCGCAACCCGTGCTCGCTTACCTCATCAGGCGGCTCTTCGCCGCCGCTGTGATGCTCGTGGTCATCATCCTGGTGGTCTTCGGCATCTTCTTCCTCGTCCCCAAGTGGGCGGGCGTCGACGTCGCCCTGAACTTCGTCGGCAAGCAGGCGGACCCCGCCGCTGTCGAGGGTGTGCGGGAGAAGCTGGGTCTGGCCGACCCGGTCCTCGTTCAGGCCTGGGAGTTCTTCAAGGGCATCTTCGCGGGTCGCACCTACGCGGCCGGCGGTGACGTGACCAACTGCGCCGCGCCCTGCTTCGGCTACTCCTTCAAGACCGAGCAGTCCGTCTGGCCGGTCCTGACCGAGCGTTTCCCGGTGACCCTGGCTCTCGCGCTCGGCGCCGCCGTGCTGTGGCTGATCTTCGGCGTGGCCGCCGGCGTGCTCTCCGCCCTCAAGCGCGGCACGCTGTGGGACCGCGGTGCGATGGTCGTCGCCCTGGCGGGTGTCTCCCTCCCCATCTACTTCACCGGTCTGCTCAGCCTGGCGATCTTCTCCTACGGCCTCGGCTGGATCAACGGTGAGTTCGTGCCGCTCGAGGAGAGCTTCACCGGATGGTTGGGCGGCATGATCCTGCCCTGGGTCACCCTGGCCTTCCTGTACGCCGCGATGTACGCCCGGATCACCCGCGCCACCATGCTGGAGATCCTCGGCGAGGACTACATCCGCACCGCGCGGGCCAAGGGCCTCAAGGAACAGGTCGTCATCGGCAAGCACGCGATGCGGTCCACCCTGACCCCCCTGCTCACCATGCTCGGCATGGACCTCGGCGCCCTGATGGGCGGCGCGATCCTGACCGAGACCACGTTCAGCCTGCCCGGCCTCGGCCAGAAGGTGCTGGACGCGATCAAGAACCACGACCTGCCCTTTATCCTGGGCGTCGTACTGATCACTTCTCTCGCGGTGCTGATCGCCAACCTCGTGGTGGACGTCCTGTACGCCGTGATCGACCCCCGAGTGAGGCTCGCATGACCGAACTGAGCAAGAGCGGGGCAGCGGTGGGCGAGCCCACCGCCACCTCGCCCGCGCCGACCGCCTTCCTGGAAGTACGCGACCTCAAGGTCCACTTCCCGACCGACGACGGCCTGGTCAAGTCCGTCGACGGGCTCTCCTTCCAGCTGGAGAAGGGCAAGACCCTCGGCATCGTGGGCGAGTCCGGCTCCGGCAAGTCGGTGACCTCGCTCGGCATCATGGGTCTGCACACCGCCGGCCAGTACGGCAAGCGCAAGGCGCGGATATCCGGCGAGATCTGGCTGGACGGCACCGAGCTGCTGTCCGCCGACCCCGACCACGTGCGCAGGCTGCGCGGCCGGGAGATGGCGATGATCTTCCAGGATCCGCTGTCCGCGCTGCACCCGTACTACACGATCGGGCAGCAGATCGTGGAGGCGTACCGCATCCACCACAAGGTGGACAAGAAGACCGCCAAGCGCCGCGCCGTGGAGATGCTCGACCGCGTCGGCATCCCGCAGCCGGACAAGCGGGTGGACAGCTACCCGCACGAGTTCTCCGGCGGTATGCGCCAGCGCGCGATGATCGCGATGTCGCTGGTCAACAACCCCGAGCTGCTCATCGCGGACGAGCCGACCACCGCCCTGGACGTGACCGTCCAGGCGCAGATCCTCGACCTCATCCGGGACCTGCAGAAGGAGTTCGGCTCCGCGGTCATCGTCATCACCCACGACCTGGGCGTCGTCGCCGAGCTGGCCGACGACCTCCTGGTGATGTACGGCGGCCGGTGCGTCGAGCGCGGTCCGGCGGAGAAGGTGTTCTACGAGCCCCGGCACCCCTACACCTGGGGCCTGCTCGGCTCGATGCCGCGGCTCGACCGCGACCAGCAGGAACGCCTGATCCCGGTCAAGGGCTCCCCGCCCTCCCTCATCAACCTCCCGTCCGGCTGTGCCTTCAACCCGCGCTGCCCGTACGCCGACGTGCCCAAGGACGACGTCACCCGCACGGTCCGCCCCGAGCTGACCGAGGTCGGCAGCAAGCACTGGGCCGCCTGCCACATGTCGCAGGAGCAGCGGGAGCGTATCTGGACCGAAGAGATTGCGCCGAAGCTGTGAGCGACAACGCCAAGGACAAAGCCAACGACGCGGCGGTGGCCATCCCCGCGCAGAGCGACGGCACGCAGGAGAAGGCCGGCGGGACCGCGACCCTCACCAAGGACGCGGCGCCCGGCGACACCCTGCTCAAGGTGACCGGGCTGCAGAAGCACTTCCCGATCAGGAAGGGCCTGCTGCAGCGCCAGGTCGGCGCGGTCCGCGCCGTCGACGGCATCGACTTCGAGGTCAGGGCCGGCGAGACGCTGGGCGTCGTGGGCGAGTCGGGCTGCGGAAAGTCGACCATGGGCCGGCTGATCACCCGGCTCCTCGAACCGACCGCGGGCAAGGTCGAGTTCCAGGGCAAGGACATCACCCACCTCGGGGTCGGCGGCATGCGTCCGCTGCGCCGCGACGTGCAGATGATCTTCCAGGACCCCTACTCCTCGCTGAACCCGCGCCACACCATCGGCACGATCGTCAGCGCTCCCTTCAAGCTCCAGGGCGTCCAGCCCGAGGGCGGGGTCAAGAAGGAGGTGCAGCGGCTGCTGTCGGTGGTCGGTCTCAACCCCGAGCACTACAACCGCTACCCGCACGAGTTCTCCGGCGGCCAGCGCCAGCGCATCGGGATCGCCCGCGCGCTCGCGCTCAACCCGAAGCTGGTCGTGGCCGACGAGCCGGTCTCCGCGCTCGACGTGTCGATCCAGGCCCAGGTCGTCAACCTGCTCGACGACCTCCAGAGCGAGCTGGGCCTGACGTACGTGATCATCGCGCACGACCTGTCCGTCGTCCGGCACGTCTCGGACCGCATCGCGGTGATGTACCTCGGCAAGATCATGGAGCTGGCCGACCGCGACCTGCTCTACAAGACGCCGATGCACCCGTACACCAAGGCGCTGATGTCGGCCGTCCCGATCCCGGACCCGGCACGGCGCGGCGTCAAGAGCGAGCGCATCCTCCTCAAGGGCGACGTGCCCTCGCCGATCGCGCCGCCGAGCGGCTGCCGCTTCCACACCCGGTGCTGGAAGGCGACGCAGATCTGCACCACCACCGAGCCGCCGCTCAAGGAGCTGCGGCCGGGCCAGCAGGTGGCCTGCCACCACCCGGAGAACTTCGAGGACCAGGCCCCGCAGGACGTCGTCCTGCTCACCGTCGCCAAGGAGGCGGCGGAGCTGGTGTCGGAGGACGCCCTGGCGGAGTCCGCCGCGACCTCGGCTGCGGTCGCCGCGGAGGTCGAGGCCGAGCGTGCCCACGGTGACGCCCCGGACTCCGACGCCCCGGCCGTCGACGCTCCGGCCGTCGACGCTCCGGCCGTCGACGCCCCGGACTCCGACGCCCCGGACTCCGACGAGGAGCCTGACGCGAAGGAGAAGTGACCTGCCTTCGCCAGTGAGCCCCTGCCTTCGTTTGTAAGGCAGGGGTTCATCGGCAGGTAAGAATAGAAGGGTGTACGAGCAACTCTTCAGCCCCACCGTGCAGCACACGCTCGATCTGATCGGCATCTTCGTCTTCGCCATCTCGGGCGCGCTGCTCGCCGTGCGCAAGAACTTCGACGTCTTCGGCATCGCCGTCCTCGCCGAGGTCACCGCGCTGGGCGGCGGACTGTTCCGGGACCTGGTCATCGGCGCCGTGCCGCCCGCGGCCTTCACGGACCTGGGGTACTTCATCACCCCCCTCTTCGCCACCGTGCTGGTCTTCTTCCTCCACCCCCACGTGGAGCGCCTCCAGAGTGGCGTGAACATCTTCGACGCGGCCGGGCTCGGCCTGTTCTGCGTCGCCGGCACCACCAAGGCGTACGACTACGGGCTCGGCCTGACCGCCTCCGCCTGTCTGGGCCTGACCACCGCGGTGGGCGGCGGCGTCCTGCGCGACGTGCTCGCCAACGAGGTGCCCTCACTGCTGCGCTGGGACCGCGACCTCTACGCCGTCCCGGCGATCGTCGGCTCCGCGATGGTCGCCCTGTGCATCCGCTACGAGGCGCTCACTCCCTTCACCAGCGGACTGGCGGTCGTCACGGCCTTCGTACTGCGGCTGCTCGCCCTGCGCTTCCACTGGCGTGCGCCACGCGCCTGGAACCGGCGCTCGACGGTAGTGGAGGGGGACTGAGCCGGCTCCCGCCAGAGGCTATGGCCGCGGCATGTCCTTGACGAAGACGACGCCGTCGACCGTGTCCAGATGGGCGGGGTCGAGCGGGGCGTAGCCGAACCAGGTGGAGACGCGGGGTGCGGGCCGCGGGTCGCCGAGGGAGTCGGCCAGCCGCCCGGCGTCGATGACGCAGGGGTCCTCCGGGAGCGCGTACAGGAGCCCCTCGACGGTGTCCGCCGGCGGCGTGTCCACACCCTGGTGCCGGATCGTGCCGAGCGCCGTGGCCACGAAGGCGTACTCCCCGCCGAGCCGGGCGCTCACCAGCGCGCCGGCACTCCACCACTCCACCGGCCCCTGCCACATCCGCATGGAGCTCTTCTCGCGCTGGAGGTGGGAGTTGTGGGCGTGGACGAGTGCCGGGCCCCGGGCGGCGAGCGCGAGGAGGTTGTCGGCCATCATCCGGTCCCGCAGCCCCAGCAGCCGGTTCATGCGGCCCCGGGAGGTGTCGGCCATCCAGTAGTGGTAGCTGAGCAGGCCCGTCGCGGTGCGTGCGTACAGGTGAGCCCGGTCCCAGTCCTCGCGCGAGGTCGCCGCGAGCAGGTGCGGTGTCTGCTCGTCGAGCAGCGACCCCAGGTCGTGGGCGAACGTCCGCAGCTCCCCGGCCTCGGTCGACCGCCCCACGGACCGGGCCGGGTCCGTCATCGCGTCGGGCTCGGTCCACCGGTCGTCGGCGCCGAGCAGGTGCTCCAGCGTCTCCGCGGTGCAGGGGAGCAGGGCGGCGTCCACCCCGGCGGAGAGGTAGCCGTGGAGCGCGGTGAGGGCCTGCCGGGGGCTCGCGGCGCCGGTGATCTCCAGCGGGCCGTCGAAACCGGCGAAGCGGACCCGCTCGTCCGTGGGCCGGTCCTCGTTGTACGCGCGCATCCAGCGCACCAGCTCCCGGTTGGCCGCGCTCGCTCCGAAGCCGTGGCTGAACCCGCGCGCCATGACCTCGTCGAGGGTGCCGGTGCCCGAGGTGACGTAGTCGTCCACGACCAGCCCCATCAGGCAGTCGCTCTCGATCGTGATCGTGCGGTAGCCCTCCTGCTCGACGAGCTGCCGGAAGACGTCGTTGCGCACGTCGAGCAGAGCGTCCTCGCCGTGGGTGGGCTCGCCCAGGGCGAGCAGCCGGGGCCGGGCCGGGAGCAGCCGCATGACGGCGGCGGCGTCCGGGGGATGGGCGATGTCCTGGATGCGTTCAGCCATGCCTTAAACGGTATCGTTGAACTCTCGGTTGAAACTTTGCCGCGGGAGGGTGGGAACTTTGGCCGCCAACCTTAAAAGTGCGGGAAGACTCAGGCCTGTCGATCTGGCCCGCGCGCACGGCCTGTCGGCGCAGGCGGTCAGGAACTACGAGGAGGCCGGCATCCTCCCGGCCGCCGCTCGCACGGCCCACGGCTACCGCGCCTACACCCCGCTGCACGCCCGGGCCCTGGACGCGTTCCTCGCCCTGGTGGCGGGCCACGGGCACCGGACGGCGGCTTCGGTGATGCGGGGCGTGAACGAGGGCGCGGTGGACGAGGCGCTCCGGCTGATCGACGAGAGCCACGCGCAGTTGCTCGACGACCGGCGGACGCTGGAGGCCGTGGAGGGTGCGCTGCGGGACCTGGTGCCCGAGGCCGCCGCGGGTGTGCCGGGGTCGGCGGGTGGGTTCATCGGGGCGCTCGCGGGGGAGTTGGGCATCCGGCCCGCGACCCTGCGCAAGTGGGAGCGGGCCGGCCTGGTGCGCCCACGTCGCGACCCGGTGACCGGATACCGCCGCTACGACGCGGCCGACGTACGGGACGCCCGCCTCGCCCACCAGCTCAGGCGGGGCGGCTATCCGCTGGAGCGGATCGCGACCGTGATCACCCGGGTACGGTCGGCCGGGGGACGGGAGCCGCTGGAGGCGGCCCTTGGCGAGTGGCACGACCGCGTGTCCGCCCGCGGCCGGGCGATGCTGGGCGGGGCGGTGGCACTGGAGGCGTACCTGTGCGAGCGGGAACGGGCCGGCGGCCGGGGAGCGGCCGAGAAAGCTACCGCTTAGTAGTTTCCTGTTGTACCGTGCAGTCATGCCAGAAGCAGCCTCCGCAGCGGCCACACGGGCCACCATCGGCGACAGCGAGTTCGACCGGGACACCGCCGTCACCCGGCGCACCCCCGGCGTCTACGACATCGACCTGTCGGCCGGCTGGACGATCAGCAACGCCGTCAACGGCGGCTATCTGCTGGCCGTCCTGGGCCGCGCCCTCGGCGAAGCCCTCCCGCACCCCGACCCGTTCACCGTCTCGGCGCACTACCTCACCGCCTCCCGGCCCGGCCCGGCGGTCGTGCGCACCGAGCCCGTCCGCACCGGGCGCACCCTCTCCACCGGCCAGGCCTCCCTCTTCCAGTACGACGACGAGGGCAACGAGGTCGAGCGCATCCGCGTCCTCGCCTCCTACGGCGACCTCGACGCGCTGCCCGACGACGTCCGCACCTCGGCGACGCCGCCCACGATCCCGCCCCTGGAGCAGTGCTTCGGTGCGGAGGACGGCCCCGCCCCCGTGGAGGGCAGTTCGGCCATCGCCGACCGCCTGATGCTCAAGCTCGACCCCGCCACGCTGGGCTGGGCGCTGGGGCAGCCCTCCGGCCGGGGCGAGATGCGGGCCTGGTTCGGGCTCGCCGACGGCCGCGACGCCGACCCGCTCTCGCTGCTCCTCGCGGTGGACGCGTTGCCGCCGACCGCCTTCGAACTGGGGCTCAAGGGCTGGGTGCCGACGGTCGAGCTGACCGTGCACGTGCGGTGCCGCCCGGCGACCGGCCCGCTGCGGGTCTCCATCACCACCCGCAACCTCGCCGGCGGCTTCCTGGAGGAGGACGCCGAGGTCTGGGACAGCGCCGACCGTCTGGTCGCCCAGTCCCGCCAGCTGGCCCGCGTCCGGCTCGGCTGACCCGCGCGACACGTCCGTCCGGCCGCCGGGACCGAGCCGTACCCCGGCGGCCGACCACGCGTCAGTCCAGCCAGTGCGCGCGGCCGATGCTGATCAGCCGCAGCTGCCGGGCCGCCGTTTCCGCCGCTCGCCGACGCTCCTCCTGCGGAGCCTCCAGCGCCTCCAGGAACAGCGAGGCCGTGATCAGCATCTGGTCGACGTAGAGGCCCGCGACCATCCGCAGGTCGGCATCGCTCCAGCCCGCCGACGCCGCGTCCTTGGCCAGCTCGGCCTTCACCTCCTCGGCGAACCGCGCCAGTTGCTCCCGTATGGCCTCGCGCACCGGCTGCACCCCGCCGTGCCGCTCCCGGGCGATGAAACGCACGTGTGCCGGATGCGCGGCCACATGGCCGGCGATCAACTCCACCGCGCGGGCGATGCGTTCGTCGCTGTCCTCGGCCGGTGACACCGTGGTCCGGATCATCGGGTGCAGGCTGCCCAGCGCCTCCTCGACCAGTGCCACACCGAGGTCGGCCGTGGAGCGGAAGTGCCGGTAGAAGGCGGTCGGGGCGACGCCCACGGCGCGCGTGACCTCGCGCAGTCCCAGGCTGCTCAGGCTCTGCTCCTCCAGCAGGCCGAGCGCTGCGTCCAGGAGCGCCTGCCGGGTCTTCTGCTTCTGCGCCTGCCGAACGCCGGAGGTGTGACTCATGCCATGCAGTTAACAACTGTTCTCTGGAATTGAAAAGCCGTGCGGCGCGCTAGACTGAGGAGTCAGTGAACAACTGTAACCGCAATCGTTCGCCGAAGGCTGGGGGATCCGAACCATGCTGTTTCTCGTCGTCGCACTCCTGCTCCTCGGTGTGGTCCTGGGCACCGTCGCCCACGCACCGCTCACCCTCTCCGTCGCCGCCGGCCTGGTCATCGCCGTCTGGCTCGGCATCTTCGCGATCCGCGAGCGGCACGGCCGCCGACGGAGCACCTCCGCCCACTGACGCACGAACCGTCGCACAGCAGGGAGAACCTCATGCAGCTCACCGCACCGGCCACCCGCAGTGCCGGCACCACCCGCCGGACCGGCATCCGGGACACCGACGGCATGGCCGTCGCCTCCTTCGTCCTCGGCCTGCTCGGCCTGCTCGTCCTCAACGTCTTCCTGGGGCCGATCGCCATCGTCCTCGCGGCCGTCGCCCTGTGGCGCGGCACCGCCCGCCGCGGCCGGGCCCTGCTCGGACTCGGTCTGGGCGTCGCCGACCTGCTGGTCCTGGTGGCGGTCATGTCCGCGGACAGCACGATGTCCTGGAGTCTGTGAGCCGGCCCACCGGCCGCGCGGCCACCCGCGGGCGGACGAGGCCAACCTTGGTCCGATGCCGGGCACAAGCGCCCCGTAGAATCGGCCGCACCATGGCTTACCTCGACCACGCCGCGACCACCCCGATGCTTCCCGAGGCGGTCGAGGCACTCACCGCGCACCTGAGCGTCACCGGCAACGCCTCCTCCCTCCACGCGTCCGGCCGCCGGGCGCGGCGCACCGTCGAGGAGGCCCGTGAGACCCTCGCCGAGGCGCTCGGCGCCCGCCCCAGCGAGGTGGTCCTCACCTCCGGCGGCACCGAGGCCGACAACCTCGCCGTCAAGGGCCTGTACTGGGCCCGCCGGGACGCCGACCCGGCCCGTACCCGCGTCCTGGCCAGCCCCGTCGAGCACCACGCGGTCCTCGACGCCGTCCACTGGCTCGGCGAACACGAGGGCGCCACCGTCGAGTACCTGGCCGTCGACGCCCACGGCCGCGTCCACCCCGAGACACTGCGCGAGGCCGTCGCCCGCAACCCCGGCGACGTCGCCCTCGCCACCGTCATGTGGGCCAACAACGAGATCGGCACGATCATGCCGGTCCGTGAACTCGCCGACGTGGCGGCCGAGTTCGACGTGCCGCTGCACGCCGACGCGGTCCAGGCCTTCGGCCAGCTGCCGGTCGACTTCGCCGCCTCCGGGCTCGCCGCCATGACCGTCTCCGGCCACAAGATCGGCGGCCCCTACGGCATCGGCGCGCTGCTGCTGGGCCGGGAGTACACCCCGGTACCCGTCCTGCACGGCGGCGGCCAGGAACGCCACGTGCGCTCCGGCACCCTCGACGTCCCCGCGGTCGCCTCCTTCGCGGTCGCCGGCCGCGTCGCCGCCGAACAGCACGCGTGGTTCGCCCGCGAGATCGGCGCCCTGCGCGACGACCTGGTCGACGCCGTGCGCACGGCGGTGCCGGACGCGATCCTCGGCGGCGACCCGTCGCCGGGAGGCCGGCTGCCGGCCAACGCCCACTTCACCTTCCCCGGCTGCGAGGGCGACTCCCTGCTGCTCCTGCTCGACGCCCAGGGCATCGAGTGCTCCACCGGCTCCGCCTGCACCGCGGGCGTCGCGCAGCCCAGCCACGTCCTGCTGGCCACCGGCACCGACCCCGACCTGGCCCGCGGCACCCTGCGCTTCTCGCTGGGCCACACCTCCACCCCGGACGACGTGGAGGCGCTCGCCAAGGCGATCGGGCCCGCGGTGGAACGGGCCCGGGCGGCGGGCCTGACCTGACGCGGGATTCCTAGACGCCGGAGCGCGAGGGGCTGCTGGAAGGACTGCTCGACGGACTGCCGGACGGGGCGCTCGTGGCCGCGCGTCGCACCAGCTTCAGGTACCGCTCCCAGTCCCAGTGCGGCCCCGGATCGGTGTGGTCGGTGCCCGGCACCTCCACGTGGCCGATGATGTGCTCGCGGTCCAGGGGTATCTCGTACCGCGCGCAGATCGCCGCCGTCAGCCGCGCGGAGGCGGCGTACATCGCGTCCGTGAAGTCCTGCGGGCGGTCCACGAAGCCCTCGTGCTCGATGCCGACACTGCGCTCGTTGTAGTCGCGGTTGCCCGCGTGGTACGCCACGTCCAGCTCGCGGATCATCTGGGTCACGCGCCCGTCCTGCCCGACGATGTAGTGCGCGGCCGCCTTGTGCCCCGGATCCTGGAAGGCCCGCACGGCGCTGTCGAAGCTGCCCTGCGTGACATGGACGATCACCATGTCGATGCCGAAGTCGTCCGGCCGGTCCGCCCGCCGCCAGTTCGCGTCCGACGCGGACACCCAGCGCGCGCCCGAGTAGTCGACCGCGCCCTCCTCACGGGGCCGCTCTACGCCCGGCACCCGCCACCACAGGCGGGCCAGCTCGTCGCGCGCCAGCACGGCCGTGCCCACCGCCGCCGCCGTACCGCCGACGAGCAGCGCCCGGCGGCCGATGCGCCGGTCGCCGTCCTTGGACCCGCTCGTGGAACCGCCGTTCGCGGACCCTCCGGTGGATCCGCTCGTGGATCCCTGCTTCGCCCCCATACGATCTTCAACGCATATGCGCGCGTTCCGGTTCCCGGCTCCCCGTACTCTGGAGGGGTTATGACTGAGACCCCGCAGCGCACCCGCCCCCTCCGCGTCCTCGCCGCCATGTCGGGCGGAGTCGACTCCGCCGTCGCCGCCGCCCGCGCGGCCGAGGCGGGGCACGACGTGACCGGCGTCCACCTCGCGCTCTCCGCGAACCCGCAGTCCTTCCGCACGGGCGCGCGGGGCTGTTGCACCATCGAGGACTCCCGCGACGCCCGCCGCGCCGCCGACGTCATCGGCATCCCGTTCTACGTGTGGGACCTCGCCGACCGCTTCCGGGAGGACGTGGTCGAGGACTTCGTCGCCGAGTACGAGGCCGGCCGCACCCCGAACCCGTGCCTGCGCTGCAACGAGAAGATCAAGTTCGCCGCGCTGCTCGACAAGGCGCTGGCCCTCGGCTTCGACGCCGTCTGCACCGGCCACTACGCCAAGGTGATCCTGCGCGAGGACGGCGTCCGCGAGCTGCACCGCGCCTCCGACATGGCCAAGGACCAGAGCTACGTCCTCGGGGTGCTGGACGACCGGCAGCTCGCGCACGCCATGTTCCCGCTCGGCGACACCCTCACCACCAAGGACGAGATCCGCGCGGAGGCCGAGCGCAGGGGCCTCGCGGTCGCCAAGAAGCCCGACTCGCACGACATCTGCTTCATCGCCGACGGCGACACCCAGGGCTTCCTGGCGAACCGGCTGGGCAAGGCGGAGGGCGACATCGTCGACGAGGCGGGCAACCGGCTCGGCACCCACGAGGGCGCCTACGGCTACACCATCGGCCAGCGCAAGGGCCTGAGGATCGGCACCCCGGCCCCCGACGGCAAGCCGCGCTACGTCCTGGACATCTCGCCCGTGGACAACACCGTGACGGTGGGCCCGGCGGACGCGCTGGACGTCGGCGCCCTCACCGCGATCAAGCCCCGCTGGTGCGGCGCCGCCCCCACCGGCCCCGGCACCTACACGGCCCAGCTCCGCGCCCACGGCGGCGAGACCGAGGTGCGGGCCGAGCTGGTCGACGGCGCCCTGGACGTGTCCTTCACCGAGCCCGTGCGCGGCGTCGCCCCCGGCCAGGCGATCGTCCTGTACGACGGCACCCGCGTGGTGGGCTCGGCGACGATCGCGTCCACGACCCGCGTGACGGCCGGCGCGGCCTGACCCCGAGCCTCCGGGCGCCGGTTCACCGCGTGAGGAACTCCACCAGCACCGGCGCCAGCACGCCCGGCTCCACCATGTGGGTCTGCCCGTCCACGGTGCCGTAGGCGCCGTCGGGAGCCGCCCCGGCGATCGCGCGGGCCGCCTCGTGCCACCAGGCGTCGCTCGCGCCGCCCGCCAGGGCCAGCAGGGGAGCGGTGACCGACGCCAGCTCGGACTTTGGGACCCGGCTGTCGCCCATCGCGGCGTCGTCGTACGCCAGACTCGGCGCCACCGACTCCATGCCCGCCCACATGGGAGACTGCCGGGCCCCCTGGATCATCTCCTCGCCCAGGCCGGTGTGGCGCAGGAACTCCTCCACCGCGTCCCCGAGCCGGCCCTGCCCGAGCGCCTCGGTCAGCCGTTCCGTGTAGGACGCCGCGGCCCGTACCGCGGCGTCGTCCATGGCGTACGGCACCTCGTACACGGCGACCCGGCGCACCGGCAGCCCGCTCGCCGCGGCCCGCAGCACCAGCGCGCCGCCCGACGACATGCCGTACAGCGACACCTCGCCGCCCAGCGTCTCGATCAGCGCCGCCAGGTCCTCGATCTCGCGCTCGACGGCGTAGGGCGCCGTGTCGCCGCTCTCGCCGCGGCCCCGGCGGTCGTACACGGTCACGTCGAGACGGTCCGACAGCTCCGCGGCCAGCGGCGCGACCGTCGAGCCCGTCGACATGGCGCCGCTGACGAGGACGACGGCCGGGCCCCGCCCGGTGCGTTCGTAGGCGATGGGCGTGCCGTCTCGCGAAAGGGTCTTCTTCTCCATGCCTGTGCAGACTGCCTTACGGCACGCGATTCATCGCTCAGGACACCTCGACGTCGTAGAAGCAGAGGTGGTCCTTGATCTCCGCCACCTCCGGCTTCGGGTCCGGGTACGCCCACACCAGGTCGGCCGCGTCCGGCAGCGACCAGTACGACGCGTCTCCCTTGAAGGGGCAGTGCGTGCGCGTTTCGGAGGCGGTCAGGAGGTCGAGGCGTACGTCCTGGGGCGGGATGTAGTACCGCTCCGGAAGGCCGGTCTCCCGCAGCACCAGCGCCTTGTCGCTCTCCGCCAGCACCTGCTCGCCGCGCACCACGCGCACGTGCCGGTCGCTCGGCTCGACAGTGATGCGGTGTCCCTTGAGTCCCTTGGTCACGATCGTCCTCCTCGGTGTGGTCGGCTCTCCTGGTCTCAGCACGGCGGGAAGCCGGGTTCTTCCCCGCCGGACGGGAACGTACCGTTGCCCCCATGAACATCTGCGTCTTCCTCTCCGCCGCCGACCTCGACGAGCGCTACACGCGCCCCGCGAAGGAGTTCGCCGAACTGCTCGGCAAGGGCGGTCACACCCTGGTCTGGGGCGGCTCGGACGTCGGTCTGATGAAGGTGGTCGCCGACGGCGTGCAGGAGTCCGGAGGGCGGCTGCTGGGGGTCTCGGTGGACTTCCTGGCGGCCAAGGCACGCGAGGGCGCCGACGAGATGGTCATCGCGCGGGACCTGGCCGAGCGCAAGCGGCTGCTGCTGGAGAAGGCCGACGCCGTGGTGATCATGGTGGGCGGCACCGGCACCCTCGACGAGGCCACCGAGATCCTGGAACTGAAGAAGCACGGGCACACCGACAAGCCGGTCGTCCTGCTCAACACCGCGGGCTTCTACGACGGCCTCAAGGAGCAGTTCCGCCGGATGGAGGACGAGGGCTTCCTGCCCCGCCCCCTCACCGAGCTGGTGTTCTTCGCGGAGGAGCCGGTCGGCGCGCTGGCCTACCTGGAGGAGAGCCAGGGCATCGAGTAGAACCGCCGTGATGCGAGCATGACGGGCATGGCTACACATGTGATCACCGGAGCGGGCTCCGGCATCGGCGCGGCCGTCGCCCGCCGCCTGCACGAACGCGGCGACGAGATCGTGCTGCACGCGCGCGACGCCGGCCGCGCGAAGGAACTGGCCGCCGCGTTCCCCGGCGCGAAGACGCTGGTCGGCGACCTTTCCGATCCGGGCAAGCTGTCCTGGGCCCTGTCCCACCAGAGCCTGCCCGACCGGGTGGACTCGCTGCTGCACATCGCCGGGGTCGTCGACCTGGGCCCGGTCGGTGATCTCACCCCGAAGACCTGGCACAACCAGCTGAACGTCAACCTGGTCGCCCCAGCCGAGCTGACCCGCCTCCTCCTGCCCCAACTCCGGGTCGCTCAGGGCCACGTGCTCTTCGTCAACTCCGGCTCGGGCCTCAACGCTCACGCCGGTTGGGCCGCGTACGGCGCGTCCAAGCACGGCCTGAAGGCCCTCGCCGACGCCCTGCGCCAGGAGGAGCACACGAACGGCGTCCGCGTCACCTCGGTCTACCCCGGCCGCACCGCCAGCCCCATGCAGGCCAAGGTCCACCAGCAGGAGGGCAAGGAGTACGACCCGTCGAAGTGGATCGACCCCGAGTCCGTCGCCACGACGATCCTGATGGCCCTGGACCTCCCGAGGGACGCGGAGATCAACGACCTGACGGTGCGCCCAGGACGGTGAGCTCCCTCTCATAACGCCGGCCGGGACAATCCAGCCTGTCCGGCGCTTGCGGACGAGGCCCGTTCAGGGCCGAAAGCGGGGGTCCGGGGGCGGCAGCCCCCGGGGTCGGGACGGGAAGGGGCGGCAGGGGCGAATCCAGGTCCCACACCCCTGCGTACGCTTCTCACGTGAACGACACCTTCGCCCCCGCCACCGGCATCGGCTCCCTCCCCGGGGACGACGCCCGCGAGGCCGCCAAAACCGCCACCGGCACCTTCGAGGACTTCCCCTTCCTCCCCGAACTGCCCGCCCGCGGCCCCGGCGCCGACATGATCGGCCGCACCGCCGGCATGCTCGTCGAGCTGTACGCGCGCGTGGAGCCCAGTGGCTGGCGGCTCGGCGACCGGCCGGGGCGGGACACCAAGCGGGCCCGCGCCTGGCTCGGGGAGGACCTCGACGCGCTGGAGGAGTTCACCCAGGGCTACGAGGGGCCGCTCAAGATCCAGGCCGTCGGCCCCTGGACGCTCGCCGCCGCCCTGGAGCTGAGGAACGGCGAGGCCGTCCTCTCCGACCCCGGCGCGAGCCGCGACCTCGCCGCCTCCCTCGCCGAAGGACTGCGCCTGCACCTGGCGGAGGTCCGGCGCCGCGTGCCCGGCGCCCGGCCCGTGCTCCAGCTCGACGAACCGTCCCTCACCGCCGTCCTGCGCGGCCAGGTGCGCAGCGCCAGCGGCTACCGCACCCACCGCGCCGTCGACCGCCAGGTGGTCGAGGCGGCCCTGCGCGACATCGCGGGGGTGCACGAAGGCGGACCGGTCGTGGTCCACTCCTGCGCACCGGACGTGCCGTTCGCCCTGCTGCGCCGCGCGGGCGTCGCGGGCGTCTCCTTCGACTTCGCGCTCCTCACCGAGCGTGACGACGACGCGATCGGCGAGGCGGTCGAGGGCGGCACCCGGCTGCTCGCCGGTGTCGTGCCCGGCACGGACGCCGCGTTGTCAGACCCTGCGGGTAGCGTCATGGGTGTCAGGACGCTGTGGCGCAGGCTGGGGCTGCGCCCGGAGCTGCTCGCGGAGGCGGTCACCGTCACTCCGGCGTGCGGACTCGCGGGCGCCTCCCCGGAGTATGCCCGCCGCGCGCTCGCCCACTGCGTCCAGGCGGCGAGATCCCTCGCGGACAACCCAGAGTAACGGGAGGACCATACGGTGGCCGGCGACAAGCAAGCGGAGACGACAAGCGTGCCCGCCGAGGCGCGGGAGAAGCACGCGCAGCTCGCTGAGCAGATCGAGGAGCACCGCTTCCGGTACTACGTGAAGGACGCCCCCGTCGTCAGCGACGCGGAGTTCGACCGGCTGCTGCGCACCCTGGAGGAGCTGGAGGAGCGGCATCCGGAGCTGCGCACCCCCGAATCCCCGACCCAGAAGGTCGCCGGCTCCTACGAGACGGAGTTCACGGCCGTAGCGCACCCCTCACGCATGCTCTCCCTCGACAACACCTTCAACGACGACGAACTCGGCGCCTGGACCGAGCGCATCGCCAAGGAGCTGGGCGAGCAGGAGTACCACTTCCTGTGCGAGCTGAAGGTCGACGGCCTCGCTGTCAACCTCACCTACGAGCGCGGCCGTCTCGTCCGCGCGGCCACCCGCGGCGACGGCCGCACCGGCGAGGACATCACGCCCAACGTCCGCACCATCGCCGAGATCCCCGAGCGCCTGGCGGGCGACGAGGTCCCCGACCGCGTGGAGATCCGCGGCGAGGTCTACTTCCCGATGGAGAAGTTCCAGGAACTCAACGCCCGGTTGAACGAGGCGGGGGACAAGCCCTTCGCCAACGCGCGCAACGCGGCGGCCGGTTCGCTGCGCCAGAAGGATCCGCGCGTCACCGCCTCCCGCCCGCTGCACATGGTGGTCCACGGCATCGGCATCCTGGAGGGCTTCTCCGGCCTGACCCGCCTCTCCCAGGCCTACGACCTGCTGAAGACCTGGGGCCTGCCCACCTCCCCGCACAACAGGGTGGTCGACGGCCTGGACGGCGTACGGGACTTCATCGCGTACTACGGCGAGAACCGGCACTCCGTGGCGCACGAGATCGACGGTGTCGTCGTCAAGCTCGACGAGATCCGCCTCCAGGGCCGGCTCGGCTCCACGGCCCGCGCACCCCGCTGGGCCATCGCGTACAAGTACGCGCCCGAAGAGGTCAACACCAAGCTCGTCGACATCAAGGTGGGCGTCGGCCGCACCGGCCGCGTCACGCCGTACGCGCAGGTCGAGCCGGTCACGGTGGCCGGCAGCGAGGTGGAGTTCGCCACCCTGCACAACCAGGAGGTCGTCAAGGCCAAGGGCGTCCTCATCGGCGACACCGTGGTGCTGCGCAAGGCCGGTGACGTCATCCCGGAGATCCTCGGGCCGGTCGCCGACCTCAGGGACGGCAGCGAGCGGGAGTTCGTGATGCCGCAGAAGTGCCCCGAGTGCGGGACGCCGCTGAAGGCGATGAAGGAGGGCGACATCGACCTGAGGTGCCCCAACGCCCGCGCCTGCCCGGCCCAGTTGCGCGAGCGTGTCGCCTACCTCGCCGGCCGGGAGTGCCTGGACATCGAGCACTTCGGCGGGGTCGTGGCGGCCGCGCTGACGGGCCCGCTGGAGCCGTCCGAGCCGCCGCTGGTGGACGAGGGCGACGTCTTCGACCTCACCGTCGAGAAGCTGCTGCCCATCAGGGCCTACGTCCTCGACCCGGACAGCGGGCTGCCCAAGCGCGACCCCAAGACCGGTGAGGAGAAGATCGCCACGGTCTTCGCCAACAAGGAGGGCGAGCCGAAGAAGAACACCCTCGCGCTGCTGAAGCACATCGAGGAGGCCAAGGCCCGCCCGCTCGCCCGCTTCATCAACGGTCTCTCCATCCGGTACGTCGGACCGGTCGCCGCCCAGGCCCTCGCCCGGGAGTTCCGCTCCATCGACCGCATCGAACAGGCCACCGAGGAGGAGCTGGCGAGCACGGACGGGGTGGGCGGCACCATCGCCACCGCCGTCAAGGAATGGTTCGCGGTGGACTGGCACCGCGAGATCGTCCGCAAGTGGAAGGCGGCCGGCGTTCCCCTGGAGGACCGCTCGACGGGGGAGGACGAGGGGCCGCGCCCGCTGGAGGGGCTCACCGTCGTCGTCACCGGCACCCTGGAGAACTTCACCCGGGACGGAGCCAAGGACGCCCTCCAGAGCAGGGGCGCCAAGGTGACCGGATCGGTGTCCAAGAAGACGTCGTTCGTCGTGGTCGGTGACAATCCGGGGTCGAAGTACGACAAGGCGATGCAGCTGAAAGTGCCGGTTCTGAACGAGGACGGTTTCGTCGTCCTGCTCGAACAGGGAGCCGAAGCGGCGGCGGGTGTCGCGCTTTCGGCTGAGGAATAGCGGTTGAAGGCCCCCCGATCGGCGCATATCAGATGCATACGGGTGGCCGGGTCGCATTCGGGCAACCGTCGACGACCAGTGCCCCTGGAAGCCTTCCGCGGCCTACTGTTGAGGTGTGCGCCTGCCGTGCCCAGCCGCGGTCGGGGGCATCCCCCTGTCCCCAGTGACAGGGGAAGGGGTCTCCAACGCGGAGCCGTTGAAGGTGGTCGAGGCGGCGCCCGCGTGGCGTGGGCACCGCCGGCTGTGAGAGGGACGGGAATGGAACCGACCGAGAGCGCCGCCGCGGGCTCACGGCTGCGCCTGCGTCGCATGGTGGGCGCGTGGCACGTGAGCCGGTGGCTCGGGCAACGCGATGGCGGCGTCCCGCGTCCCGCGCCGGTCGTGCGCGGCCCCGTGCAGCAGGCCGCGGGCCACACCCCCGGCCTGCCCGACCCCGACGGCGAACGGCACCTGTCCTGGCCCGCGTTGCCCGCGACGGTCGTCGCGGCCGCCGCCTTCGTCCTGGGCGCGGGCTTCTACCGGGCGTTCACCGACGGTCACGCCCTCTTCCCGTCCGGCACCGTCGGCTGGTCCCTGGCCGTGCTGGCCGGCATCGTCGTCGGCCACCTGGTCATGCTCGGCCGCTCCCGCTGGTGGGGCGGCACCGGCTCCGGCGCCGCCCTCACCCTCGCCGTCCTGCTGCTGTACGGCTGGGTTCCGGCCGGCATGGTCAGCCTCACCGTCGTCGTCCTGGTCGGCATAGCCCGCCGGGGCCGCTGGCGGCAGGGGGTCCTGCACGGCGCGGTGGACATCCTCGGCATCGCCGCGGGCGCCCTGGTGCTGGGCGTCTGCGGCTCCGTACCGTCCGTGGAGCACCCGTGGGACCCCAACACCTGGGGCGTGTACGCGGCGCCCAAGGTGGTGCTCGTCGCCGTCGCCTACCTCGCCGTCACCCGCGCCCTGTTGTGGTACCTGCAGACGCCGCGCCCCGGCCTGCCGACCGTCGCCCGCACCGCCCTGGTCAGACAGGGCCTGGTCGCCGTCGCGCTGCTCGGCATCGCCCCGCTGGTCTGCGTCGTCGCCGTCGCCAAGCCGCTGCTGCTGCCGCTGTTCGCCATCCCGCTCATCGCCCTCGACTCCACCCTGTGGATCGCCCGCGCCCGGGCCGAGGAGCAGCTGCGCGACCCGCTCACCGGGCTGCCCAACCGGCAGTGGCTCCTCGAGCGGACCTGGACCGCGCTGGACGACGCCGAGCGGATCGGTGCCCGCGCCGCCCTGATGCTGATCGACCTCGACCGTTTCCGGTCGGTCAACGACACACTCGGCCACCTCGCCGGCGACCGGCTGCTGCTGCAGACCGCCGACCGGCTGCGGCAGGCCCTGCCGCGCGGGGCGGAGGCCGCGCGGCTCGGCGGCGACGAGTTCGCCGTCTTACTGCCCGTCGCCGACTCCACCACGTCGGCGACCCGGATGGCCCGGGGCCTGGTGGCCGCGCTCAGCTCCCCGATGGACCTGGACGGGCTGACCCTGGTCCTGGAGGCCAGCGCCGGCGTCGCCGTCTTCCCCGACCACGCGCTGGACGCCGAGGGGCTGCTGCGCCGCGCGGACGTGGCGATGTACCAGGCGAAGCGCGACCGTACGGGCGTGGAGGTCTACGAGTCCAAGCGGGACTCCAACACCCCGGACCGGCTCGGTCTGCTGGGCGACCTGCGCCGGGCGCTGGACGCCCACGAGGTCCAGCTGCACTACCAGCCCAAGGTCCGCTTCGACGGACAGGTCGCGGGCCTGGAGGCCCTGGTGCGCTGGGTGCACCCCGAGCGCGGCAAGGTGCCGCCGGACGAGTTCATAGCGATCGCCGAGTCCTCCGGGCTGATGCCCCACCTCACCGAGTACGTGCTGGAGACGGCGCTCGAACAGGTCGCCCGGTGGCGTTCCCAGGGCCTGTTCGTGCCCGTCGCGGTCAACGTCTCCCCGCGCGACGTGCACACCCCCGGGTTCGCGGGCTCGGTGGCCGCCCGGCTCGCCCGGCACGGGGTTCCCGCGGGAGCGCTCCAACTCGAGATCACGGAGCACGTCCTCCTGGAGGACCCGCAGCGCGCGGCCGACACGCTCAACGCGCTGACCGGGCACGGCGTGAAGATGTCCCTGGACGACTTCGGGACCGGCTACTCCTCCCTCGTCCACCTGCGCAGGCTCCCCGTCAGCGAGCTGAAGATCGACCGCTCGTTCGTGGCCCGGCTGGCCATCGACAACGAGGACGCCGAGATCGTGCGCTGCACCGTCGACCTCGCCCACTCGCTCGGACTGCTCGTCGTCGCCGAGGGCGTGGAGGACGACGAGACCTGGGAGCGCCTGCGCGACCTGGGCTGCGACGCCGTACAGGGCTGGCTGGTGGCCGCCGCCATGCCGCCCGACGAGACCACCGCCTGGCTGCTCGCCCGGGGCTCGCGGGGCTGGGTGCGGGCCGCCGCCGCCCTGCCCGCGGTGGCGACCGACGAGTGAGCCGGCCCGCGGTGTTCCGCGGCGCGAAGCACCCGAGCGGCGGGACGAGCCGTCCGTCGCGGGTCTCCTGAGGCTGCCGGCCGCCCCGCACCAGGGGCGCCGGCCCGCTCTTCGCGGGCTGAGCCCGTCCACAGCATCGCCAGGGGGCCGAAGATGTCGCCGTTCGTTCCGTAGCGGAGCGGCCCTCGGGGAAACCGTTTAACGGCCACGCGGCCCGGCGCCATAGGATTGGGCCAAACCGTCCGGGACAAGCGACTGGTACCGGCCGATTTGCCCCGACCACACACTCACCCAGAGGAACGCTGCATGCCTGGCATCACGCGCGAGGAGGTCGCCCACCTCGCCCGGCTGGCGCGTCTGGAGCTGAAGCCCGAAGAGCTCGAGCACTTCGCGGGACAGCTGGACGACATCATCGGCGCGGTCGCCCGCGTCAGCGAGGTCGCCGACCAAGACGTACCGCCGACCTCGCACCCGCTGCCGCTGACGAACGTCATGCGGCCGGACGAGGTCCGTCCGTCGCTCACGCCCGAGCAGGCGCTCTCCGGCGCCCCGGCCCAGGAGCAGCAGCGTTTCAAGGTGCCGCAGATCCTGGGGGAGGAGTAATCGCCATGAGCGACATCATCAAGCTCACCGCGGCCGAGATCGCCGCGAAGATCGCCTCCGGCGAGCTGACCGCCGTCCAGGTCACCGAGGCCCACCTGGCCCGCATCGACGCCGTCGACGAGAAGGTGCACGCCTTCCTGCACGTCGACCGCGAGGGCGCGCTCGCGCAGGCCCGCGAGGTCGACGCCAAGCGCGAGCGCGGCGAGAAGCTCGGCCCGCTGGCCGGCGTCCCCCTCGCGCTCAAGGACATCTTCACCACCGAGGGCATCCCCACCACCGTCGGCTCGAAGATCCTCGAGGGCTGGATCCCGCCCTACGACGCGACCGTCACCCAGCGGCTCAAGGCCGCCGACGTCGTCATCCTCGGCAAGACCAACATGGACGAGTTCGCCATGGGGTCGAGCACCGAGAACAGCGCCTACGGCCCCACCGGCAACCCCTGGGACCTCACCAGGATCCCCGGCGGCTCCGGCGGCGGCTCCTCCGCGGCCCTCGCCGCCTTCCAGGCCCCGCTCGCCATCGGCACCGACACCGGCGGCTCCATCCGCCAGCCCGCGTCCGTCACCGGCACGGTCGGCGTCAAGCCGACGTACGGCGGCGTCTCCCGCTACGGCATGGTGGCGTTCTCCTCCTCCCTCGACCAGGGCGGCCCCTGCGCCCGCACGGTCCTGGACGCGGCGCTGCTGCACGAGGTGATCGCCGGGCACGACCCGATGGACTCCACCTCCATCGACGCCCCGGTCCCCGCCGTCGTCGAGGCCGCCCGCAACGGCAGCGTCGAGGGCATGCGCGTCGGCGTCGTCAAGCAGTTCCGCGGCGAGGGCTACCAGGCCGGTGTCATCCAGCGCTTCGACGAGTCCGTCGAACTGCTGAAGTCGCTGGGCGCCGAGGTCGTCGAGCTGGACTGCCCGTCCTTCGACCTGGCGCTGTCGGCGTACTACCTGATCGCGCCGTCCGAGTGCTCCTCCAACCTCGCCCGCTTCGACGGCCTGCGCTACGGCGCGCGCGTCGGCGACGACGGCACGCACTCCGCCGAGGAGGTCACCTCCCTGACCCGCGAGGCCGGCTTCGGCCCCGAGGTCAAGCGCCGCATCATGCTCGGCACGTACGCCCTGTCGAGCGGGTACTACGACGCGTACTACGGCAGCGCCCAGAAGGTCCGCACCCTCATCAAGCAGGAGTTCGAGCGGGCCTTCGAGCAGGTCGACGTGATCGTCTCCCCGACGACCCCGACCACCGCCTTCGCGATCGGCGAGCGCGCCGACGACCCGATGGCGATGTACCTGGCCGACCTGTGCACCATCCCCACCAACCTGGCGGGCAACGCGGCCATGTCGCTGCCCTGCGGCCTCGCTCCCGAGGACAACCTGCCGGTGGGTCTGCAGATCATCGCCCCCGCCATGAAGGACGACCGGCTCTACAAGGTCGGCGCCGCGGTCGAGGCCGCCTTCGTGGAAAGGTGGGGCCACCCGCTGATCGAGGAGGCACCGTCGCTGTGAGCGCACTGACCAAGGCCAAGGGCTTCAAGAAGTCCCGGTCCGGCCTGTACGTCTCGATGGCCACGTCGGCGTTCGGCGCCGTCGGGGTCTACAAGCAGATCAAGAAGGCGCGTGGCGAGAGCGACACGCTGCGGCTGCTCGACGCCGTCGTGACCGGCGCCGCGGTCGTCACCAACCTCGCCATCCTCTACCGCGAGCTGAAGCGCCTCGGCGACGACGACGTCCTGCTGGGCTGAGAGGGAAGTTTCACCGTGACCACCACGACCGACCTGGTGTCGTACGAGGACGCACTCGCGTCGTACGACCCCGTCATGGGCCTCGAGGTCCATGTCGAACTCGGCACCCACACCAAGATGTTCTGCGGCTGTTCGACCGCACTGGGCGCCGATCCCAACACCCAGACCTGCCCCGTCTGCCTCGGCATGCCCGGCGCGCTCCCGGTCGTCAACGCGATCGGCGTCGAGTCGGCCATCAGGATCGGTCTCGCGCTGAACTGCGAGATCGCCGAGTGGTGCCGCTTCGCCCGGAAGAACTACTTCTATCCGGACATGCCGAAGAACTTCCAGACCTCCCAGTACGACGAGCCGATCGCCTTCGACGGCTACCTCGACGTGCAGCTGGAGGACGGGGAGACCTTCCGTGTCCAGATCGAGCGCGCCCACATGGAGGAGGACACCGGCAAGTCGCTGCACGTCGGTGGCGCGACGGGCCGTATCCACGGCGCCTCGCACTCCCTCCTCGACTACAACCGCGCCGGCATCCCGCTCATCGAGATCGTCACCAAGCCGATCGAGGGAGCGGGCGAGCGCGCCCCCGAGGTCGCCCGCGCCTACGTCCGTGAGCTGCGCGAACTCATCCGTGCCCTCGGCGTGTCCGAGGCCCGCATGGAGATGGGCCAGATGCGCTGCGACGTCAACCTGTCGCTGCGTCCGCACGGCCGGGAGAAGTTCGGCACCCGCAGCGAGACGAAGAACGTCAACTCGCTGCGCTCCGTGGAGCGTGCCGCCCGCTTCGAGATCCAGCGGCACGCCGCCGTACTGAACGACGGCGGCACGATCATCCAGGAGACCCGCCACTTCCACGAGGACACGGGGTCCACCACCTCGGGCCGCGTGAAGGAGGAGGCCGAGGACTACCGGTACTTCCCGGAGCCCGACCTGGTGCCCGTGGCCCCCTCGCGCGAGTGGGTCGAGGAGATCCGGTCCGCCCTGCCCGAGCTGCCGCTGGTGCGCCGCAACCGGCTCCGCGAGGAGTGGGGCATCTCGGGCAACGACATGCAGTCCATCCTCAACGCCGGAGCGCTGGACCCGATCGTCGCCACGATCGACGCCGGCGCCGACGCGACCTCCGCCCGCAAGTGGTGGATGGGCGAGCTGGCCCGCAGCGCCAACGAGTCGGGCAAGGCGCTCGACGAGCTGGCCATCACGCCGGTCCAGGTCGCACGCGTCGCCGAACTGGTCACCAAGGGCGAGCTGAACGACAAGCTGGCCCGCCAGGTCATCCTGGGCGTCCTCGCCGGTGAGGGCACGCCGGACGAGGTCGTCGACAAGCGCGGCCTGAAGGTCGTCTCCGACGAGGGCGCGCTGACCGCCGCCGTCGACGAGGCCATCGCCGGCAACCCGGGCGTCGCGGACAAGATCCGCGGCGGCAAGGTGGCCGCGGCCGGCGCCCTGGTCGGCGCGGTCATGAAGGCGACCCGGGGCCAGGCGGACGCGGCCCGCGTCAAGGAGCTGATCCTGGAAAAGCTGGGCGTCACCGAGGGCTGAGGCCCCGCTACACCGCGAGCCCTGGGGGGACGCGTCGATCTCGACGCGTCCCCCCAGGGCCGTTGTTGTGAAGAAGCCCACTAAGTCCGCAAAGGATCATTTCTGCCTGCAAGAGTGACACCGCATTGCTCATGCGTTCTTTGCGGGTCGTACACGCCATGGACGACTGTTTCCGGTGTTCCCGGTCAAAGATCCACAATCAGACACCCCTGGGAGCACGTTCGTGGCAGCCCTCGCACGCTGGTGTGTACGACGTCGCCTCGTAGCCGTCCTGCTCTGGCTGCTCGCCTTCGGCGTCGTCGCCGCGGCCGCCACGGTCACCGGCTCCGCGTACTCCAACGACTACGGGATCCCCGGCACCGGCTCCGACCGCGCCTCCCAGCTGCTCGACTCCGGCTTCCCCGGCCTCGGCGGTGACAGCGACACCATCGTCTGGCACACCACGACCGACACCGTCCGCGCCGCCGACGTCGAACAGGCCATGAACCGCACCCTGGACCGCATCGCGGAACTGCCCGGGGTGGCCTCGGTGACCAACCCGTACGACGACCCCGACTCGCCCCTGATCACCGAGAACGCCCACACCGCCTACGCCCCGGTCACCCTCGGGGACGCCTCCCGGGACATCGGTGCGGACGAGGCACGGGCCGTCGTCGACACCGCCAAGGCGGCCGAGACCGACGGGCTCCGGGTGGAACTGGGCGGCAGCGCCATAGCGCTCACCGAATCCACCGGCAGTCACCTCGCCGAGGCCGTCGGCGTGGCCGTGGCCGCGGTCGTGCTCTTCCTCGCCTTCGGCACCGTCGCCGCGGCCCTGCTGCCCATCGCCATCGCGCTGGTCTCCGTCGGCACCGCCTACGCCGGCATCACCCTCCTCGGTCACGCCATGACCGTCGCGGACTTCGCGCCCATGCTGGGCACCCTCATCGGACTCGGCGTCGGCATCGACTACGCCCTGTTCATCGTCACCAGACACCGGCGCGGACTGAAACGGGGCCTGCCCGTGGCCCAGGCCGCCGCCGAGGCCGTGGCGACCACCGGACGTGCCGTCGTGTTCGCGGGTGCCACCGTTTGCATCGCCCTGCTGGGCATGCTGATCCTCCGGCTGAGCTTCCTCAACGGTGTCGCCGTCGCCGCCTCGCTGACCGTGATCCTCACCGTCGCGGCCTCCGTGACGCTGCTGCCGGCCCTGCTGTCGTACATCGGCCCACGCGCCCTGAGCCGGCGCGAGCGACGCCGGCTCGCCGAGCACGGGCCCGAACCCGAGGTGCCCACCGGGTTCGCCGCCCGCTGGTCGTCCTTCGTCGAGCGCCACCCCAAGCTGCTCGGCGCCCTCGCCCTCGTCGTCATCACCCTGATCGCGCTGCCCACCCTCGGCCTGCGCCTCGGCACCTCCGACCAGGGCAACGACCCCAGGGGCACGACCACCCGCCAGGCCTACGACCTCCTCGCCGACGGCTTCGGCCCCGGCGTCAACGGCCCGCTCACCCTGGTCACCGAGGTCCGCGGCGCCGAGGACCGCCTCGCCCTCGACAACCTCGACGTCACCCTGCGCACCACCGAGGGCGTCTCGTCGGTGACACCGGTGATGTACAACTCCGGCGGCGACGCCGCGTACCTCACCGTCGTACCCGAGTCGGCACCGCAGTCCCAGCAGACCAGCGACCTGGTCGAGCGGCTGCGCTCCGAGGTGCTGCCCCGCGCCGAGGCCGGTACCGCGCTCGACGTGCACGTGGGCGGCGTGACGGCCGGCTACGACGACTTCGCCGACGTCATCGTCGGCAAGCTGCCCCTCTTCGTCGGTGTCGTCGTCGGCCTGGGCTGCCTGCTGCTCCTGCTGGCCTTCCGCTCCGTCGGCATCCCCCTCAAGGCCGCCGCCATGAACGTCGCCGCCGTGGCCGCCGCCTTCGGAGTCGTCGTCGCGATCTTCCAGTGGGGCTGGGGCAGCGAACTGCTCGGCCTCGGCAGCGCCGGGCCGATCGAGCCCTTCCTGCCCGTGATCATGGTCTCGGTACTCTTCGGGCTCTCCATGGACTACCAGGTCTTCCTCGTCAGCCGGATGTACGAGGAATGGCTGGAGACCGGCGACAACCGCCGCGCCGTCCGGGTCGGACTCGCCGAGACCGGCCGCGTGATCAACTCCGCCGCCGTCATCATGATCTCGGTCTTCCTCGCCTTCGTCCTCAGCGGCGACCGGGTGATCGCCATGTTCGGCATCGCGCTCGCCGCCGCAGTCGCTCTGGACGCCTTCGTGCTGCGCACCCTCCTGGTGCCCGCCCTGATGCACCTGCTCGGCCGCGCCAACTGGTGGCTGCCGCGCCGCCTGGACGCCCTGCTGCCGCGCATCAGCATCGAGCCGCCCGAGTGCCGGGCCGCACATGAGAGGCTGGCCGCCGTGACGGACGCCGGAGTGGCGGACGTCCTCGCGGAGGAGGAACGGCAGCGGGATGTACGCGATATCACTGGGTGACGACGGAGCCGAACTGCGCCCCCTGGAGACCTGGCACGCCGAGGAGTTCCTGGCCCACCTGGACCGCGGCAGGGACTTCATCACCGAGCACATTCCCTTCGGGGCGAAGGCCACCGACGTCGACTCCGCACGTGAGGTGCTCCAGGCCTACGCCGACCGGCACGCGACCGACAGCGGCTTCCTGCACGGGCTGTGGCTGGACGGCAGGCTCGTCGGCGGCCTGCTCTACCGCGTCTTCGACGCCGCCACCGGCGTCTGCGAGATCGGCTGCTGGCTGGAACCCGCCGGCACCGGGCGCGGCCTGGTCACCCGGGGCGCCCGCGTGCTGATCGACTGGGCCTTCGACGAGCGCGGCATGCACCGCGTGGAGTGGCACGCCTCGTCGGCGAACACCCCGAGTGTCAACGCCGCCCGGCGACTCGGCATGATGCGTGAGGGCGTGTTGCGCGAGAGCTTCCCCTACCGGGGTGCCCGCCAGGACATGGAGGTGTGGGCGGTGCTCGCACCCGAGTGGCGTGCGGCACGCGAGGCACGCGCGCGTGCCGTCCAAAAGGATCATTAAGGGACCTCTCAGACAGCGTCCGTACGGTGCGAGGCATGGGAACGAAGACAGTGGACGAGACCGGCGTGAAGACCGACGAGCACAAGACGGACGAGGCGACCGAGGCCACTGAGGCCACTGAGGCCACCGAGGCCGCTACGAAGGACGCGGAGGCCACCGACGCGGACGTCGCGGACGGGGCCGACGAGACCGAGAAGACCGACGGCACCGACGGGGCCGAGGGCGGCCCCACCGGCGTGGGCCAGGGCGCCGGGGCCGTCGTCTCCGCCGGTCTCGGCATCGTCTCGCTGACCGGCAGCTGGGTCGGCACCGTGGCCTCCGCGCGCGAGTCGCTGATCGGCCAGCTGGAGACGTCCTCGACCTCCGACGTCGGCACCCTCATCGAGAAGGGCTACGGCAACGCCTGGCACGCCACCGCGATGTGGGGCGGCATCTTCGCCCTGGTCGCGTTGATCGTCGGCGCCGTCGTACTGGCCCGCCCCGCGTTCGGCGCGCCCGGCCGCCCGCAGGCCCCGTGGATCAAGTCGGTCGCCTGGTCGGGCGTCGCCCTCGGCGTCATCGGCCTGCTGCTGGCCGTCCTGAAGTACACGGACGTTCTGCTCGGGCTGCCCGCCACCGGCTGACCAGGGCTTCTGAGGGGTCTTAGGGCATCCGCGCGCCACCGGCACGCGCCCTAAGACCCCTCACGCACGTCTAAGGCCCCGACCGGCGCCGAAGATGCGGAACTTACCCGATGTGGCCCACCCCCCTGGGAGACGAAGGTTGAGGCATCGCAAAGAGCGAAGCCGAAACCGAACTCTCACCGAGGTGCACACCATGTACGAGTACGAGATCCAGCAGTACCGCACCGCCGAGCTGATCCGCCGCGCCGACGAGGCCCGGCTGGCCCGCGAGGTGGTCCGGGCCCGCCGCGCCGCCCGCCGGGAGGCCCGGCACGGCGGTGCCGCGGCGGAGAGCCATACGCCGCGACAGCGCCGACCCCGGTCCGCCCGGGTCGCGTGAACGGGGGAGCCGGGGAGGGAGGCCGCACGGCCCCCCTCCCCGTCGTCGTTCCGGCGGGCGGCCGCCCGCCGAAAACCGGTGCCCCGTTGTCGGACCCGCGTGCGATGCTCGGGTCCGTGGAGACCAGGTCCGTCAGCCCCGTGTTCGTCGGCCGCACCGGCGAACTGAGTACGTTGAACGAAGCACTCGCCCGCGCCGACGGCGCGGACGCCGGGCCGTCCGCCACGGGGCCGTCCGCCACCGGGGGAGAGCCGCAGGCTCTGCTGCTCGGCGGCGAGGCGGGCGTCGGCAAGACCCGCCTCGTCGAGGAGTTCGCCGCCGCCGCGGCCCGCCGGGGAGCCGTCGTCGCGCTGGGCGGCTGCGTCGAGATCGGCGCCGACGGGCTGCCCTTCGCACCGTTCTCCACCGCACTGCGCGCACTGCGCCGCCTGCTGCCCGCAGAGTTGGCCGACGCGGCCGCCGGGCAGGAGGAGGAGCTGGCCCGGCTGCTGCCCGAACTGGGCGAGAGCGTGCAGGCCACCGGCGGCGGCCGGCACGACGAGGAGAGCATGGCCCGCCTCTTCGAGCTCACCGCCCGCCTGCTGGAGCGCGTCGCCGCCCGGCACACCGTCGTCCTGGTCCTGGAGGACCTGCACTGGGCCGACGCCTCCACCCGCCATCTGATCGCCTACCTCTTCCGCACCCTGCGCACCGGCCGCCTCGTCGTCCTCGCCACGTACCGCTCCGACGACATCCACCGCCGCCACCCGCTGCGCCCCCTGCTCGCCGAACTCGACCGGCTGCGCACCGTCCGCCGCCTCGAACTCGGCCGCTTCACCCGGGACGAGGTGTGCCGCCAGATCGCCGGGATCCTCGCCCACGAGCCCGACCCGCTCCAGGTCGACGAGATCTTCGAACGCTCCGACGGCAACGCCTTCTTCGTCGAGGAACTCGCCGTCGCCGCCCACGAGGGCAGCTGCGCCGGCCTCACCGACTCCCTGCGCGACCTGCTCCTGGTCCGCGTCGAGGCCCTGCCCGAGAGCGCCCAGCGGGTCGCGCGGATCGTCGCCGAGGGCGGCTCCACCGTCGAGTACCCGCTGCTCGCCGCCGTCGCCCGGCTCGCCGAGGACGACCTCATCGAGGCGCTGCGCTCCGCCGTCAACGCCAACATCCTGCTCCCCGCGCCCGACGGCGACGGCTACCGCTTCCGCCACTCCCTGGTCCGCGAGGCCGTCGGCGACGACCTGCTCCCCGGCGAGCGCTCCCGCCTCAACCGCCGCTACGCCGAAGCCCTGGACGCCGATCCCGCCCTGGTGCCCGCCGCCGAGCGAGTGATGCGCCTGGCCAGCTACTGGTACCACGCCCACGACCCCGCCAAGGCCCTGCCCGCCGTCCTGGACGCCTCCGTCGAGGCCCGCCGCAGGCACGCCTACTCCGAGCAGCTCCGGCTGCTGGAGCGCGCGATGGAACTGTGGGACTCCACCCCCGACGACGTACGCGCCACCCTGCGCCCCGTCGACTACACCGAGGTCTACCCTCCCTGCGGCTGCGACCCCGCCACCACGCCCCTGCGCTACCTCGATCTGATGGCCGAGGCCGCCGTCGCCGGACGGCTGTGCGGGGAACGCGAGCGCGCCATGAAGATCACCAAGCGGGCGCTGCGCCTGCTGGAGGACGACCAGGACGCGGGTGCCGGCGCGGGCGACCGGGACCCGCAACGGGCGGCCTGGTTCTGGACGCAGCGCTCGCTGCTGGTCCAGGCGCAGGGCCGCGGCGACGGCTGGCGGGAGCTGGGCATCGCCCAGGAACTGGTCCGCGGCCTGCCACCCTCCCAGGTGCACGCCGAGGTGCTGGCCATGTCCGCGAACTGGTCGATGCTCCACTGCCCCGGCCCCGGCGCGGTGACCGCCGCGGAACGCGCCGTCGAGTACGCGCGCATGGTGGGCGCCGACGACATCGAGCTCAACGCACGGCTCACCCTCGGCGGCCTGATGGTGGACGCGGGGCACATCGACGCGGGACTCGCGGAGATGTTCCAGGTCAGGGACCTGGTCGTGGCACAGGACCGGTCCGCCGTGGTGGCCCGTAGCCACGTCAACCTGCCCTCGACCCTGGAGAGCGTCGGCCGCTCCGAGGAGGCGCTCACCATCCTGCGCGAGGGCGTCGACCTCACCCGGCGGATGGGCCTGCTGGAGTCCGAGGCCTGGGTCTGGGGCAACCTCGCCGATTCGCTCATCTCCCTGGGCCGCTGGGACGAGGCCCTGGAGGCGGCGGACATGGCCGGAGCGCCGGGCCGCAGCCCCGCACCACGCGGCGGCGCCGCACTCAAACGGGCCGTCGTCACCCTCGCCCGCGGCGATCGGTCCGAGGCCGCCCGGCTGCTCGCCGAGGCCCGCGCCGCCTACGGCACGCACGACCCCATGCCGCAGCACCGCCTGCCGCTGGCGGCCCTCACCGTCGGCATCGCCGCCGCCGAGGGCCGCCTCCCGGACGCGCGCGCCGAACTCGGCCGGGTCCTGGACGCGGGCTTCCCGCCCGGCACCCAGCGCTACGGCTGGCCGCTGCTGCTGTCCGCCGCCGAGGCGGAGGCCGACGCGCGCGCCCTCCCTGCCGCCGAAGAGGGCCGCGCCGAGATCCTCGAACGCCTCGCCAAGGCCGCGAAGTCCCTGACGACGGGCGCCCCGATCTGGGTCGCCCACGACAGGTGGGTCCGCGCCGAGCTCCACCGCGCCCGCGACCTGGACACCCCGCAGACCTGGTCGGAGGCGGTCACCGCCTTCGAATGCCTGGAGCGCCCCTACGAACTCGCCCGGGTCCGCCGCCGCCTGGCCGGCGCCCTCCTCGCGACGGGCGGCGAGGACGAACGCGCCCGCGCCACCGAGCTGCTGCGCCTGGCCCGTACCGTCGCCGACCACCTCGGCGCACGCCCGCTGTCCGACGCCGTCGGCCTGCTCGGCCGGCGCGCCCGCCTCACGCTCGGCCACAGCGCCGGGCCGGCCACCGAGCCCACCGACCCGGCCGACGCCCTGGGACTCACCGGCCGGGAGCGCGACGTCCTGCGGCTGGTCTCCGACGGCCGCACCAACCGCCAGATAGCCGAGGAGCTCTTCATCTCGCCCAAGACGGCCAGCGTCCACGTGTCCAACATCCTGGCCAAGCTCGGCGTCTCCGGCCGCGGCGAGGCGGCCGCGGTGGCCCACCGGCTGGCGCTGTTCCCCGCCGAACGGCTCACCTCCCGTCCGACGGAGTGAGGCTTACGCTGTAAGGGACGCCGAGCGACGGAGGCACCGTGTTCAACGCATTCGAGGAACTGTTCTCCCCCGGCCGCAAACACACCCGCGACGAGCAGAACCGCCTGGAACTGACCCGCGAGGACGTCGGCGACGGCGACCCCGGCCACGGCCCGATAGACCTCGGCTCGGGCAAGGTCGTCATCCAGCGGCCGCGCTCCGACGAGGCGGAGGACGCGCCCCCGCGGGACGAGTAGGCCGCCGCCTACGTCACCTTCAGCTCCAGGATCCGGTCGTCGTCGCCCTTCGCGTCGCCCCGGCCGTCCGTGTTGCTGGTCACCAGCCACAGCTTGTCGCCGCCCGCCGGCGCCACCGTGCGCAGCCGGCCGTACCCGCCCTCCAGGAAGGCCTGCGGATCGGCCGAGGCGTCCGTGCCCTTCAGCGGGATCCGCCACAGCCGCTCACCGCCCAGCCCCGCCATCCACACCGAACCCTCGGCGTAGGCGACGCCGCTGGGGGAGGCCTCGTCGGTACTCCACTGGGCGACCGGGTCGTGGAAGCCGGAGCCGCCGCCCTTGCCCTCCGCCTCGGGCCAGCCGTAGTTGTCACCCGGCTTGATCGCGTTCAGCTCGTCCCAGGTGTCCTGACCGAACTCCGAGGCGAACAGCCGCTGCTTGTCGTCCCAGGCCAGCCCCTGCACGTTCCGGTGGCCGTACGAGTAGACGGGGGAGTCGGGGAAGGGGTTGCCGGGCGCCGGTTCGCCGTCCGGCGTCATCCGCAGGATCTTGCCGCCGAGGGACTTCTTGTCCTGCGACAGGCCCGTGTCACCGCTCTCGCCCGTGCCCGCGTAGAGCATCTTGTCGGGGCCGAACGCGATCCGCCCGCCGTTGTGGATGACGCCCTTGGGAATGCCCCGGAAGACCGTGTCCGGCGCGCCCAGCTGCTCTCCGGACGGCTTCTTCTCGTCGTACAGCATGCGCACGATGCGGTTGTCCGAGGCGGAGGTGAAGTACGCGTAGATCATGTGGTCCGAGGCGTAGTCGGGGGAGAGCGCGATGCCGAGCAGGCCGCCCTCGCCGGACGGGGACACCCCGGGCACCTCGCCCAGCTCCGTCTTCTCGCCGGTCTTGTCGTCGACCCGCGTGAGCGTGGCCTCGTCGCGGGAGGAGACCAGCAGGTCACCGCCCGGCAGCGGAGCCAGACCCCAGGGGCTCTTCAACCCCGTGGCGACCGTCCGGAGCACCTTCACGGAGCCCTTCGCGGGCGGTGTCGGCTCGGCGGGAGATCCGGCGGGCGAGGACGGCGCCGCCGTACTGGTCGGGGAGGTGCTGCCGTCCGCGCCCGACGGGTCCGCGCCGTCGGAGGAGTCGGAGGAGCAGCCGGCCGTCAGCAGGAGAGCGGCGGCCAGTACGGCCGGCACGGCTCGACGTTGCACGATCATGGTCCCTTCGACGCGGCGGGTTCTCCTTGTCATACACCGCACGGCCTCTCCAAGTTCCCGATCGCCCAATCCCGAACCCGGCGGCGAACCGCGCGGCGGATCCGCCAGGGGGTCCGGCGGTGGACCAGCGGTAGATCCGGTGGTGGACCGGCAGTGGACTCCGCGGTGGACCGGGTGGCTGACCGGCAGCGGACCCGGCGGTGGATCCGGCAGGGGTTCCGGCAGCGGACTCCGGGGTGGACCGGGTGGCTGACCGGCAACGGAACCCTGCGGGGGACCGGTAGCGAATCCGGCAGCGGACCGGGTGGCTGACCGGCAGTGGAACCCGGCAGCGGACCCGGCGGTGGACCGGGCGGCGGCTCCCGCGGCGGACGGTCGCGTCCGTCACTCCCACGAACCCTGCGCCGGCGGCAGCCCCCGCACCTCCGTCAGGTCCCGCTCGGTCAGCCGCAGCCGGGCCGCTCCCGCGTTCTCCGTCACCCAGCGCTCCTGCTTGGCGCCCGGCACCGGCACCACGTGCCGTCCCTGCGCCAGCACCCAGGCCAGCGCCACCTGCGCCGCGGTGACCCCGTCGCCGTGCCGGGCCGCGATCCGGCGCAGCGCGGCCACGATCGGCTGGTTGGCGGCCATCATCTCGGCGGTGAAGCGGGGATGCCGGGCGCGCAGGTCCTCCGGTTCGAAACCCTGGCCCGGCGTCAGCGTGCCGGTCAGGTAGCCGTTGCCCAGCGGCATCGCGGCGAGGAAGCCGACGCCGCGCGAGACGCACCAGGGCAGCAGCGTCCGCAGCGCCTCCGGCGACCACACCGACAACTCGGCCTCGACCGCGCTCACCGGGAAGACCTGCTGCACCCGCTCCAGCTGCCGGATCGTCGCGTCGTGCAGCCGCGCCCCGGGCCGCCGGGCCGACCGCGCGCCGACCGCGCAGAGTCCGAGCGCCCGCACCTTCCCGGCCCGCACCAGCTCGGCCATCGCGCCCCAGGTCTCCTCGACGGGTATCTCCGGGTCGGCGCGGTGCAGTTGGTAGAGGTCGATGACGTCCGTCTGGAGCCGGCGCAGCGAGGCGTCGCAGGCGCGCTTCACATAGCCGGGGCGGCCGTTGGCCACGATGTGCTGCTCGCCCACCAGCAGACCGACCTTGGTCGACACGAAGGCGTCGGACCGCCGCTCCCTCAACACCCGCCCCAGCAAAAGCTCGTTGGTGAACGGGCCGTACATGTCCGCCGTGTCCAGCAGGGAAGCACCCAGGTCGAGGGCCCGGTGCACCGCCCTGACCGACTCGTCGCCCCGCTGCCGCGAGGCGCTGTACGCCCAGTTCATCGGCATGCACCCCAGTCCGACGGCCCCCACCGCGAGTGCCGTCGCGCCGATCGTCCTGCGCTCCACCTGGTCGTGACCCTCCCTCGTCAGGCCACCCAACCTAACCTCTGCCTTCTCGCCCCCTGACATAGCCTCCTGACCATGACTGCTGACGTGTGGCTGCCCATCCCGCCGGACGAGATCGAGGGCCTCCCCGAGGGCCCCGCTTACCGCTTCTGGAACGGAGAGGAGACCTTCCCCGCCGACCCGGCCGACTGCGCGTACTACGTCGTCCCCTACATGAAGCCCAGCGGGATCGGCGTACGCCCGCTGCCGGAAATGCGCTCCGTCCAGGTCGTCCAGACCCTCTCCGCGGGCATCGACCACGTGGAGCCCGGCCTCAGGCACCTGCCCGCGGGTGTACGCCTGTGCAACGCGCGCGGCGTGCACGAGGCCAGCACCGCGGAGCTGACCCTGGCCCTGATCCTGGCGTCGCTGCGCGGCATCCCCGACTTCGTGCGGGCGCAGGACCGCGGCGAGTGGGTCGGCGGGTTCCGGCCCGCGCTCGCCGACCGGACCGTCCTCATCGTCGGGTACGGGTCGATCGGCGCCGCGATCGAGGACCGGCTCGTGCCGTTCGAGGTCGCGCCGGTGGTGCGCGTCGCGCGCTCCGCCCGCACCACGGAGCGCGGCCCCGTGCACCCGCTCACCGAACTGCCCGCCCTGCTCCCGCGGGCCGACGTCGTCATCCTCTCCACACCGCTCACCGAGGCCACCCGCGGCCTGGCCGACGCGGAGTTCCTGGCCCGGATGAAGGACGGTGCCCTGCTCGTCAACGTCGCGCGCGGACCGGTGGTGGACACGAAAGCGTTGCTCGCCGAACTGGAAAGCGGACGCCTCACCGCGGCCCTCGACGTGACCGACCCCGAACCGCTGCCGCCGGGCCACCCCCTGTGGCATGCTCCCGGCATAGTCGTCAGCCCGCACGCGGGCGGGCCGACCTCCGCCTTCCTGCCGCGCGCCAAGCGGCTGCTGGTGGCCCAGTTGAACCGTTTCGTGAACCAGGAGCCGCTGCGCAACGTGATCCTGACGACGGGCGCGTAATCCGTTTCGGGCACCCTCCGCGACTCCCCGGATGCGGTGGGTACCCGCATATCCGCTGGTCGTCACGGAGCGTAGAGAACCTATGTCCCTGAGTGACGAGACTGGTGTATCGTCCGACAGGGGACGCGCCGCGCACCGTACGGCGCCGGGGATGGACATCTCAGACTGTGAGGGGGGCGACGGGCGATGCACGGCCTATGGACCAACGATCCGACGCGGCGGAGCCGCCGCCGGCGACCCTGGCGCACGACCACGAGCGCGACCACGACCGCGCGCGGGCGGGGCCGGCCGGCCCGCCGATGTCCGCGGGGCGCGGGAGCGGTGCGGACCGGGAGGCCGCGGTGAGTCCGCCCCCCGTGCCCACGCTGGACGGAGTGCTGCGCACCCAGCCCTCGCCCGGACCGCTGCTGTCCCGGCCCTCGGCAGCCGCCGCCGGCGGATCGCCCCTCGTCCGCCAGCTCGTGCTGGCCCTGGTCTGCGCGGCCTACGCCGTCGGTGCCGCGCTCGGCTGGGGTTCGCACTACGTCGCCAAGATCATGGGCGACTTCGGGCTGAGCGCCGCCGCGGGCGCCGCCGCCGTCTCCTGCTTCCTCTACGCCCGCGGGCGCCGCGTCCGCTTTCGACCCGCCTGGCTGCTCTTCGCCCTCTCCTCGGCGATGGCGTCCCTGGGCAATCTGGTCTGGGGGTGGTACGAGGTCGTGCTCCGGGTGCCCGTGCCCAGCCCCAGCTACGCCGACCTGTTCTTCCTGTGCTTCGCGCCGCCCGCCATCGTGGGGCTCCTCGTGCTGGCCAAGCGGCCGGTGACGAAGGCCGGCTGGATCTGCCTGGGCCTGGACGCCTGGCTGATCGGCGGTTCGCTGCTGACCCTGGCCTGGAGCCTCGCGCTCGCCCAGGCGGCGAAGGCCGAGGGCGGGTCCAGCGTGGCGCACTCCGCGCTCTCGGTGGCGTACCCGCTGCTCGACATCGCGCTCGTCAGCATGGTGCTCGCGCTGCACTTCAGGCGGTCACCGGTCTGCAGATCCGCCGTCAACACCGCCATCGGCGCGCTCGCCCTGACGGTGATGTGCGACGCCCTGTTCACCTCGCCGCTGCTGCACAACAGCTACCGCTCCGGACAGCTGCTCGACGCGGGCTGGTTCGCCGGCTCCCTGCTGCTCGCGTACGCCCCATGGGCCGCGTCCCGGCACCGTTGGCCCGTGTCCGAGGGGGAAGGCGCCGACGGGCACACGCGCGTGGTGCGCGAGCACATGCCCGGACAGCGAGGCACCGGTCACCAGCCCATGCCTCCCTCCTCCTCCACGAGCTCCGCCACCTCCACCTCCTTGCCCGGGCCAGGCCCCGGACCGGGCGGCGAGCGGGGCCGCTATCCGGCCGCCCGGCCCATCGCCGGGTCCCTGGCCGCGCTCACCCCGTACCTCGCGGCCGCGGTCTGCACCCTGGGCATCCTCTACAACGTCCTCAACGGCCGCAGCGTCGACCGCGTCGTGCTGCTGACCGGCGGCACCGTGGTCCTCGCGCTCGTCGTGCGGCAGGGCATCATGCTGCTCGACAACATCGTCCTCACCCAGGAACTGGCCCAGAAGGAGAACCACTTCCGCTCCCTGGTGCAGGGCTCGAGCGACGTCATCATGATCGCCGCGCCCAACGGCGTCCTCCGCTACGTCTCCCCGGCCGCCGCCGGGGTCTACGGACGCCCCGCGGAGGACCTGGTGGGCAGCGAACTGGCCGGGCTCATCCACCCCGAGGACCTCGGCTGCGTGGTGCACGAGGTACGCCGGTTCCTCGCCGCCAGCCCCGTCGAGGAACCCACCACGCGCATCGAGTGCCGCTTCCGCTCCGGGGAGGGCGGCTGGCTCAACGTCGAGTCGACCGTCAACCGCCACCACGGCGGCCTCATCTTCAACAGCCGGGACGTGACCGAGAGAGTGCGCCTCCAGGCGCAGCTCCAGCACAACGCCGAACACGACCCGCTCACCGACCTGCCCAACCGCGCCCTGTTCACCCGGCGCGTCCAGCAGGCCCTGTCCGGCCGCCGCGCCTTGGACCGCGGCGCCGCCCTGCGCGGTACGGCCGTCCTCTTCATCGACCTCGACGGCTTCAAGGGCGTCAACGACACCATCGGGCACCAGGCCGGGGACGAGCTGCTCGTCCAGGCCGCCCGCAGACTCCACGAGGCCGTGCGCAAGGGGGACACCGCCTCCAGACTGGGCGGCGACGAGTTCGCGGCCCTCATCGTCGGGGACGGCGCCCGGGACCGGGCCGCCCGCGAGGGCCACATCCGGGAACTGGCCGACCGTCTCAGGCTGACGCTCTCGCAGCCCTACCTCATCGACGGCAATGACGTCCGGGTCAACGCCTCCATCGGCGTCGCCTTCGCCGAACCCGGCCTGGGAGCGGGCGAGTTGCTGCGCAACGCCGACCTGGCGATGTACCGGGCGAAGGCCGGGGGCAAGGGACGCGTCGAGCTGTACCGGCCGCAGATGCAGCAGGACGTCGTACGCAAGGCCGAGCTGGCCACCCGCCTGCGGGCCGCGCTGCACGACGGCGAGTTCGCGCTGCTGCACCAGCCGGTGGTCTCCCTCGCGGACGGCCGGATCACGTCGGTCTGCGCCCAGGCGCGGTGGCGCTCCTCGCAGGGCGTGCTGTTCACCCCGGCCGAGTTCCTGCGGGTGACCGAGGACGGCGACAAGACGGCCGAACTGGACCGCTGGGTGCTCCGGGAGGCAGTCGAACAGGCCGCCGAGCGTGCGGCGACCGGGCTGTCCGTGACCGTGGCCATACGCATCGGCGCCCGCCGCCTGCTGGACCGCTCCATGCCGCTGGGCTCCGTGGAGGCCCTGCTGACCCGGCACGGACTACCACCCGGCTCTCTTGTGATCGAGCTGTCGGACATCGACCCACGGGTCGGCCTCGACGAGCTGGACCGCCGCCTGAACGCCCTGCGAAGGGTGGGCGTCCGGATCGCGCTGGACGGGTTCGGCAACGGCTACGCGGCGATCACCGCCCTGCGGCGGCTGCCCGTGGACGTCCTCAAGCTCGACCGGGGCCTGATCGAGGGCGTCGTGGAGTCGGCGCGACTGCACAAGATCACCAGCGGGCTGCTGCGCATCGCCACCGACCTCGGGCTCAAGTCCGTCGCCGACGGCGTGGACCTGCCCGAGCAGATCGTCGCCCTGCGCGCGATGGGCTGTACGCACGGACAGGGCATGGCGTTCTCCGGCGCGCTGGACGAGTACCGGCTGCGCAGAGCGCTCGGAATCGGCCACTATCCGGTGCCGCACGGACCGGCCGAACCGGCCTTCGCGGGCGGCGGCGCCGGGGTGTACGCCACGGGGGTCGGCAACGCTCCCACCGGCCAGGCCGTCGCCCAGGTCGCCTCCGGGCTGCCAGCCGTCCTGAGTGGTGGCACGGCCCTTCGCTCACATGATGAGACTCCCGTCCCACCCACTTGACAGTGGATGCGCGCCGGGGGGAGGGTCAGTGCCATGCGCACCCGAATTCTCGTACTTGGAAAGCGCGTCGGCTGAAGCTGGTGACGTCCGGACCGACTCGGACTCCCCGCGACCCACACCCGGCGCGCTCCCCTCGCTTGCCTTATGGCACGAGGGGTTTTTTGTTGCACAGGCACCTGCCGAGCAGCAGCCGCAGATCGCACAAACCTCGCAAAAACCCTCAGCATCGAGAAGAGAATGCCGATGACCGAGCAGGCCACCGGGGCCCACCCGCAGCCCCGGCCCCGATCCGGAGGACAGTCCGCCCCCGAGCACGTCACGGGTGCGCAGTCCCTCATTCGCTCTCTCGAGGAGGTCGGCGCCGACACCGTATTCGGCATTCCCGGTGGCACGATCCTTCCGGCCTACGACCCGCTGATGGACTCCACCAGGGTGCGCCACGTCCTGGTCCGCCACGAGCAGGGCGCCGGCCACGCGGCCACCGGCTACGCGCAGGCCACCGGCAAGGTCGGCGTCTGCATGGCGACCTCGGGCCCCGGCGCCACCAACCTGGTCACCCCGATCGCCGACGCCAACCTGGACTCCGTGCCGCTGGTCGCGATCACCGGGCAGGTGGTGTCCGCCGCGATCGGCACGGACGCCTTCCAGGAGGCGGACATCGTCGGCATCACCATGCCGATCACCAAGCACAGCTTCCTGGTCACCAAGGCCGAGGACATCCCCCGGGTGATCGCGCAGGCGTTCCACATCGCCTCCACCGGCCGACCCGGCCCCGTCCTGGTCGACATCCCCAAGGACATCCTCCAGAAGAAGACCACCTTCTCCTGGCCGCCGGTCATGGACCTGCCCGGCTACCGCCCGGTCACCAAGCCGCACGCCAAGCAGATCCGCGAGGCGGCCAAGCTGATCTCCGCCGCGAAGCGCCCCGTGCTCTACGTCGGCGGCGGCGTCCTCAAGGCCGGTGCCACCGCCGAGCTGAAGGTCCTCGCCGAACTCACCGGAGCGCCCGTCACCACCACCCTGATGGCGCTCGGCGCATTTCCCGACAGCCACCCGCTGCACGTGGGAATGCCGGGCATGCACGGTGCGGTCACCGCCGTCACCGCGCTGCAGAAGGCCGACCTGATCGTCGCCCTCGGAGCCCGCTTCGACGACCGCGTCACCGGCAAGCTGGACAGCTTCGCCCCGTACGCCAAGATCGTCCACGCCGACATCGACCCGGCCGAGATCGGCAAGAACCGTGCCGCCGACGTCCCGATCGTCGGCGACGCCCGCGAGGTCATCGCCGACCTCGTGCAGGCCGTCCAGAAGGAGCACGACGAGGGCAACAAGGGCGAGGCCGCCGCGTCGATGTACGCGGCCTGGTGGAAGGACCTCAGCCGCTGGCGCGAGACCTACCCCCTCGGCTACGACCAGCCCGGCGACGGCTCGCTCTCCCCGCAGCAGGTCATCGAGCGCGTCGGACAGCTGGCACCCGAGGGCACGATCTTCGCGGCCGGCGTCGGCCAGCACCAGATGTGGGCCGCGCACTTCGTCCAGTACGAGAAGCCCGCCACCTGGCTGAACTCCGGCGGCGCCGGAACCATGGGCTACGCCGTCCCGGCCGCCATGGGCGCCAAGGCCGGCATGCCCGACCGGGCCGTCTGGGCGATCGACGGCGATGGCTGCTTCCAGATGACCAACCAGGAACTGACCACCTGCGCCCTGAACAACATCCCGATCAAGGTCGCCATCATCAACAACGGCGCCCTCGGCATGGTCCGCCAGTGGCAGACGCTGTTCTACAACCAGCGCTACTCCAACACGGTGCTGCACTCGGGACCGGACGCGGACAACACGCAGATGGGCGCCGGCACCCGGGTCCCCGACTTCGTGAAGCTGTCGGAGGCCATGGGCTGCTACGCGATCCGCTGCGAGGACCCCGCCGACCTCGACAAGGTGATCGAGGAGGCGAACTCCGTCAACGACCGCCCCGTCGTCGTCGACTTCATCGTCCACGAGGACGCGATGGTCTGGCCGATGGTCGCCGCCGGCACCTCCAACGACGAGATCATGGCCGCCCGGGACGTCCGCCCCGACTTCGGCGACAACGAAGACGACTGAGCGAGAGAGACTCAAGAGACCATGTCCAAGCACACGCTCTCCGTCCTGGTGGAGAACACCCCCGGCGTCCTCGCCCGGATCACCGCCCTCTTCTCCCGCCGCGGCTTCAACATCGACTCGCTCGCCGTCGGTGTCACCGAGCACCCCGACATCTCCCGCATCACCATCGTCGTGAGCGTCGAGGACTTCCCGCTCGAGCAGGTGACCAAGCAGCTCAACAAGCTCGTCAACGTGCTCAAGATCGTCGAGCTGGAGCCCAACCAGGCCGTCCAGCGCGAACTCGTTCTGGTGAAGGTGCGCTCCGACAACGAGACGCGCTCCCAGATCGTCGAGATCGTCCAGTTGTTCCGCGCCAAGACCGTCGACGTCTCCCCGGAGGCCGTCACCATCGAGGCCACCGGCAGCAGCGACAAGCTGTCCGCCATGCTCAGGATGCTGGAACCGTACGGCATCAAGGAACTCGTCCAGTCCGGCACGATCGCCATCGGCCGCGGCGCCCGTTCGATCACGGACCGCTCGCTGCGCGCACTCGACCGGTCCGCATAACGACGCAGACGGGCGGCCGGCCGGAAGGCGGGTCGCCCGCATTGCGAGACCCCGAAACTTCCCTTCCCCCCACCGGCATACGGTGGGACGCAACACCTGCACACAAGGAGAGAACCCAGTGGCCGAGCTGTTCTACGACGCCGACGCCGACCTGTCCATCATCCAGGGCCGCAAGGTCGCGGTCATCGGTTACGGCAGCCAGGGCCACGCCCACGCCCTGTCGCTGCGCGACTCGGGCGTCGACGTGCGCGTCGGTCTGCACGAGGGCTCCAAGTCCAAGGCCAAGGCCGAGGAGCAGGGCCTGCGCGTGGTGAGCCCGGCGGAGGCCGCTGCCGAGGCCGACGTCATCATGATCCTCGTCCCGGACCCGATCCAGGCCCAGGTCTACGAGGAGCACATCAAGGACAACCTGAACGACGGCGACGCCCTGTTCTTCGGCCACGGCCTGAACATCCGCTACGGCTTCATCAAGCCCCCGGCCGGCGTCGACGTCTGCATGGTCGCCCCCAAGGGCCCGGGCCACCTGGTGCGCCGCCAGTACGAGGAGGGCCGCGGCGTTCCCTGCATCGCCGCCGTCGAGCAGGACGCCACGGGCAACGGCTTCGAGCTGGCCCTGTCGTACGCGAAGGGCATCGGCGGCACCCGCGCCGGCGTCATCAAGACGACCTTCACCGAGGAGACCGAGACCGACCTCTTCGGCGAGCAGGCCGTCCTCTGCGGTGGCACCGCGGCTCTGGTCAAGGCGGGCTTCGAGACGCTGACCGAGGCCGGTTACCAGCCGGAGATCGCCTACTTCGAGTGCCTGCACGAGCTGAAGCTGATCGTGGACCTCATGTACGAGGGCGGCCTGGAGAAGATGCGCTGGTCGATCTCCGAGACCGCCGAGTGGGGCGACTACGTCAGCGGCCCGCGGATCATCACCGACGCCACCAAGGCCGAGATGAAGCAGATCCTCGCCGAGATCCAGGACGGCACCTTCGCCAAGAACTGGATGGACGAGTACCACGGCGGTCTGAAGAAGTACAACGAGTACAAGAAGCAGGACTCCGAGCACCTGCTCGAGACCACCGGCAAGGAGCTGCGCAAGCTCATGAGCTGGGTCGACGAGGAGGCGTAAGCCTCATCGCGGGGGCCGGGGCGGACATCGCCCCGGCCCCTTCGGCGAACCCCGGGTAACGTCGGACGCACGGCGTTGTCCAGCCCGTCCACCCACGGACGGGTGATCCTTCCGCGGAGGCGCAGGACGGCGTCCGCCACGCCACTACACTGCTGCACAACATACGCGTCAGGCCCACAGCGTCGTGCGTCTTCCACGCGGCCACCAACCCTCCACCGCCTGCGGCCGTCGGGACGGCCGTCCGCATTGGACTTGTGAGGACTCACGTGAGCTCGAAACCTGTCGTACTCATCGCCGAAGAGCTGTCGCCCGCGACCGTGGACGCGCTCGGCCCCGACTTCGAGATCCGCCAGTGCAACGGCGCGGACCGGGCCGAACTGCTCCCCGCCATCGCCGACGTGGACGCGATCCTGGTCCGCTCCGCCACCAAGGTCGACGCCGAGGCCGTCGCCGCCGCCAAGAAGCTCAAGGTCGTCGCGCGCGCCGGTGTGGGCCTGGACAACGTGGACGTCTCCGCCGCCACCAAGGCCGGCGTGATGGTGGTAAACGCCCCGACGTCCAACATCGTGACCGCCGCCGAGCTGGCCTGCGGCCTCATCGTCGCCACCGCCCGCAACATCCCGCAGGCCAACGCCGCGCTGAAGAACGGCGAGTGGAAGCGCAGCAAGTACACCGGCGTCGAGCTGGCCGAGAAGACCCTCGGCGTGGTGGGCCTCGGCCGCATCGGCGCCCTCGTCGCGCAGCGCATGTCCGCCTTCGGCATGAAGGTCGTCGCCTACGACCCCTACGTGCAGCCCGCGCGGGCCGCGCAGATGGGCGTCAAGGTGCTCTCGCTCGACGAGCTGCTCGAGGTCTCCGACTTCATCACCGTGCACCTGCCCAAGACCCCCGAGACCCTCGGTCTGATCGGCGACGAGGCGCTGCGCAAGGTCAAGCCGAGCGTCCGCATCGTCAACGCCGCGCGCGGCGGCATCGTCGACGAGGAGGCGCTGTACTCGGCGCTCAAGGAGGGCCGCGTCGCCGGCGCCGGCCTGGACGTGTACGCCAAGGAGCCCTGCACGGACTCGCCGCTGTTCGAGTTCGACCAGGTCGTCGCCACCCCGCACCTCGGCGCCTCCACCGACGAGGCCCAGGAGAAGGCCGGCATCGCCGTCGCCAAGTCGGTGCGACTCGCCCTCGCCGGTGAGCTGGTCCCCGACGCGGTCAACGTCCAGGGCGGTGTCATCGCCGAGGACGTCAAGCCGGGTCTGCCGCTCGCCGAGCGCCTCGGCCGCATCTTTACCGCGCTGGCCGGCGAGGTCGCCGTCCGCCTCGACGTCGAGGTGTACGGCGAGATCACCCAGCACGACGTGAAGGTGCTGGAACTCTCCGCCCTCAAGGGTGTCTTCGAGGACGTCGTCGACGAGACCGTGTCCTACGTCAACGCCCCGCTGTTCGCCCAGGAGCGCGGCGTCGAGGTCCGGCTGACCACCAGCTCGGAGTCCCCGGAGCACCGCAACGTCGTCACGGTGCGCGGCACCCTCGCGGACGGCGAGGAGGTGTCGGTCTCCGGCACGCTGGCCGGCCCGAAGCACCTCCAGAAGATCGTCGCCGTCGGTGAGTACGACGTCGACCTCGCCCTCGCCGACCACATGGTCGTCCTGCGCTACGAGGACCGTCCCGGCGTGGTCGGCACCGTCGGCCGCGTCATCGGCGAGGCCGGCGTCAACATCGCCGGCATGCAGGTCGCCCGTGCGACGGTGGGCGGCGAGGCGCTGGCCGTCCTGACCGTCGACGACACGGTGCCCGCCGGGGTTCTGGCGGAGGTCTCGGCGGAGATCGGGGCGACGTCCGCCCGGTCCGTCAACCTGGTCTGAGGGACCCGGGGGCGCTGCCCCCGGACCCCCCGCCTCGGCCCCGAACGGGCCTCGTCCTCAAACGCCGGACGGGCTGAGCTGGTCAGCCTGTTCGGCGTTTGCCGTGTCCTGCGGGGCCGCTTCCGGCCGCACCCTGATGTGCCGCAGCCCCGCCGCCGCCAGCACCGCCGCCCCGAGGAGCAGCAGCGCCGCCCCGATCGCGGCGCCCTGCATCCCGTCGGTGAACGCCTCGCGTGCCGCCGTCGCCAGGGCGTCTCCCGCGCGCCCCGGCAGTTCGGCGGAGACGGCCAGTGCGCCGCCCAGGGTCTCCTGGGCCGGAGCGGGCGCGTCCGAGGGGATGCCGTGGCGGTACAGGGCCGTACCGATGGAACCGAGGGCGGCCATGCCCAGGGCGCCGCCGAACTCGGTGCCGGTCTCCAGCAGTGCGGAGGCCGAGCCCGCCTTCTCGACCGGGGCCGAACCCAGGGCCAGGTCGGTGAGCTGGGACATCACGACGACGATGCCGGCGGCGAGGACGCCGCACGCGGCCAGCACCAGCCACAGCGAGTCCGTGCCGGCCAGGGCCAGCAGCCCGTAGCCGCCCGCCGCGACGGCGAAGCCGGCCGTCACGACGTACGCGCGCTCGACGCCGCGCTGGACCAACTGGGCGGCGACCGGGGCGGCGGCGCCGATGAGCACCGAGGGCAGCAGGCTCCACAGCGCGGCCTCCAGCGCGCTCTTGCCCAGGACCGACTGCAGGTACTGGGTGGTGAAGTACGCCGAGCCCATCATCCCGAAGGCCGACACGGTGTTGAGGACGAGCGCCGGGGTGAAGCCGTGGCCACGGAAGAGCGCGGGCGAGATCATCGGTGAGGCCGACGTGCGCTGGCGCTGCACGAAGAGCGCCGCGAACAGCAGGCCGACGGTGATCGAGACGACGTAGCGGACGTTCCAGCCCTCGGAGGGCAGTTCCTTCAGGCCGTAGACCACGGGCAGGACCGCCGCCATCGACAGCGGGACGCTCAGCAGGTCGAAGCGGCCGGGGGAGGCGTTCTTCGACTCGGGGAGCAGCACCGGGCCGAGGACCAGCAGCAGGGCCATCGCCGGCAGGTTGACCAGGAAGACCGAGCCCCACCAGAAGTGCTCGACGAGGACGCCGCTCATCACCGAGCCGAGCGCCATCCCGGCCGTCATCACCCCGGACCACAGTCCGATCGCCTTCGCCCGCTGGGAGGGGTCGGTGAACATCGTGCGGACCAGCGCCATCGTCGACGGCATCAGGGTGGCGCCGCCGATGCCGAGGACCGCGCGGGCCGCGATCAGGGTCTCGGCGGTGTGCGCGTAGGCCGCGAGCAGGGAGGCGGCGCCGAAGGCCACGGCGCCGAGGAGGAGCAGTCTGCGGCGGCCGACGCGGTCGCCGATGGACCCCATCGTCATCAGCAGGCCGGCCAGTACGAAGCCGTAGATGTCGAAGATCCACAGCTGCTGGGTGCCGCTCGGCTCCAGGTCCGCGCTGATCTCGGGGATCGCGAAGTAGAGGACGGAGACGTCCATCGAGACCAGCAGCAGCGGGAGCATCAGCACCACGAGCGCGGTCCACTCGCGGCGGCCGGCCCGGGGCGGGTTCGTTGTCATGCCGGTGACTGTACGCACGTCTTATATGCTTGTCTAGAACGCTTGTATAAGACGTCCGTATGGGCGGCTGGGTGCGTTCGACCCGAGAACCGCGCCCGAGGGCGCACAGCTCACCGCCGGACCGCGCCAGGTGATCGAGGCGGCCTCTAAAGGCGACGCGCCTTGAGCGCCATGTGCAGCAGCAGCCGGTCCTCCCCGTCGTCCAGGTCCAGGCCCGTGAGCTGCTCGACGCGCGAGAGGCGGTAGTACAGCGTCTGGCGGTGGATGCCCAGCTCGGCGGCGGCGCGGCCGGCCTGGCCCGCGCAGTCCAGGTACACCTCGGCGGTGCGCGCGAGTTCGCGGTGGGCGGGGGAGAGCAGCGCCCGCACGGCGGGATCGTGGGCGGCGTGCGCGGGCAGCGCGGTCAGCAGGCGGAACGCGCCGATCGACGTCCACTGCGCGACCGGCCCGAACCGCGACTCGGCACGCGCCGTCCGGGCCGCCGCCGACGCCTCCCGCCAGGCCGTCCCCAGCTCCGCGAGCCCCGTGCGCGGCGCCGAGACACCGGCCGCCACACCGCCCGCCTCGCCCGCGCCGCCGGTCCCCACCCGCTCCAGCAGCCGCCCCGCAGCCGACGTCGCCGGGGTCGGCACGTCCGCCGAGCGCAGCCGCACGAGCAGCGCCAGCGACACACCCGCGGCCTCCCACGGCACCGTGCACAGTGCCGTCGCCCCCGGCACCGTACGGACCGAGGGCGCGTCGTCGGGGTCGGCCGAGGGCCAGGGCGCCACGCAGACCACCGCGTGCGGAGTGTCCGCCCGGGCGCCCAGCGCGCTGCGCAGTTCCGCCACGGCCATGTCCCGCTGCCAGTCCCGCTCGGCGGTCAGCACCGCCCGCAGCTCCCGGCTCAGGTCCGCCCCGTGCTGCGCCTCGTCGGCGAGCAGTGCGCCGATCCGGGCCGTGACCTCCATGGCCGCCGTCAGCTGCCGCTCGGTCGGGCCCGGGTCGGTGTCCAGCAGCCACACGTAACCGAGGACGACACCCCGATGGCGTACCGGCAGACAGGTGCGCCCCCGGTACACCCCCGCCTCGGGGGTGGGCGGGATGCGGACCGGGGTGGTCGCGCGGGTGATGCCGAAGCTCTCGAACCACGCACGGACCGCGGCCGTGGAACGCCGGGTGAGGATCGAGCGGGTGCGCACCGGATCCAGGGCGGAGGGATCGAGGTCGCCCTCGCTGTCGTACGCGCCGAAGGCGATCAGCTCGAAGTCGCGGTTCTCCAGGGTCGCGGGCGCGCCCAGCAGCTCGGAGATCTCGTCGACCAGCTCCTGGTAGTCACCCTTCGAATCCGTCGTCACCCGGGCATTCTGCCGCATTTGAGCGCCGCCTTCATACACATGTCTGAGATCTGCGGCACGGATGCGTGACAGCTGTCGATGGTCGACGATCGGGGGGATCCTTAGATTTCACGGTGGTTCTCCGTGCCGTTCCCCATGTGTCGGGCAGCGGCCCCTGTGTTGGTTGGTAAGTGGAGGTGCCCCGTGCTGGGTCCCGTGATTCTCGCCGCGTCGCGCAGCGACCGGATGCGTCGTCTGGTTTCGGCCGCGCCCGTGACCAAGCCGGTCGTCGACCGGTTCATCCCCGGCGAGACGGTCGACGAGATCGTGCCGATCGTCCGGAGCCTGACCGACCAGGGCCTGGAACTGACGATGGACGTCGTCGGCGAGGACATCACCAACCCCGCGCAGGCCGAGGCCGCCCGCGACGCCTACCTGGAGCTGATCGACCGGCTCAAGCCGCTGGAGCTGGGCACCCGCGCCGAGATGTCGGTCAAGCTGTCGATGTTCGGCCAGGCGCTGGACGGCGGCCACGAGCTGGCCGCCGCGAACGTCCGCCCGGTCGTCGAGGCCGCCGCCGAGATCGGCACCACGGTCACGCTCGACGCCGAGGACCACACCACCCTCGACTCGATGTTCGCCATCCACGAGGAACTGCGGAAGGACTTCCCGCAGACCGGCTGCGTCATCCAGGCCTACCTCTTCCGCACCGAGGCCGACGCGCGCCGCCTCGCCGACAGCGGCTCTCGCGTACGGTTGGTGAAGGGCGCCTACAAGGAGCCCGCAGAGGTCGCGTACCAGCAGCGCCACGAGATCGACAAGGCGTACGTCCGCATCCTGCGCACCCTGATGGAGGGCGAGGGCTACCCGATGATCGGGTCGCACGACCCGCGCCTGATCTCCATCGGCCAGGAGCTGGCCCGCACCGCCGGGCGCAAGCTCGACGAGTACGAGTTCCAGATGCTGTACGGCATCCGCGGCGACGAGCACCTGCGGCTCGCCGCCGAGGGCCACCGCATGCGCGTCTACACCGCCTACGGCACCGACTGGTACGGCTACTTCATGCGCCGTCTGGCGGAGAAGCCGGCGAACCTCCGGTTCTTCGCGCGGAGCGTGATCGGCCATGGCTGATACGACCGGGCTGTGCCGCGGCGACTGCCGGGGGTCCGGGGGTCGCCCCCCGGGAAGGCACAGCATGCGCCGTCTGGCGGAGAAGCCGGCGAACCTCCGGTTCTTCGCCCGCTCGATGGTCACCAAGGGCTGAGCCCGCACCCGCTCGCACGACCCGCTCAGTTAAAGGAGTAACGGAACCCATGGACGCTGTGACCCAGGTCCCCACCCCCGTCAACGAGCCGGTGCACGGCTACGCCCCCGGCTCGCCCGAGCGTGCCCGTCTGGAGGCCAAGCTCAAGGAGCTGGCCGACAATCCGGTCGACCTGCCCTGCACCATCGGCGGTGTCAAGCGGATGGGCGGCGGTGAGCGCTTCGACGTCGTGCAACCGCACAACCACAAGTCCCGCCTGGGCACGTACGCCAACGCCACCCAGCAGGACGCCCAGGACGCGATCGACGCCGCCCTGGCCGCCGCCCCCGCGTGGCGCGCGATGGCCTTCGACGACCGCGCGGCGATCATCCTGCGCGCCGCCGAGCTGCTGTCGGGTCCGTGGCGCGAGACCATCGCCGCCTCCACCATGCTCGGTCAGTCCAAGACCGCCCAGCAGGCCGAGATCGACAGCCCCTGCGAGCTGATCGACTTCTGGCGCTTCAACGTCCACTACGCGCGCAACATCCTGGCCGAGCAGCCCCCGGCCAACTCCCAGGGTGTGTGGAACCGCATGGACCACCGCCCGCTGGAGGGCTTCGTCTACGCGATCACGCCGTTCAACTTCAGCGCGATCGCGGCCAACCTGCCCACCGCCCCCGCCCTCATGGGCAACGTGGTGGTCTGGAAGCCGTCCCCGACCCAGACCCACGCCGCCGTGCTGCTCATGCAGCTCCTCGAGGAGGCCGGGCTGCCCAAGGGCGTCATCAACCTCGTCACCGGCGACGGCATCGAGGTCTCCAAGGTCGCCCTGGAACACCGGGACCTCGCCGGCATCCACTTCACCGGCTCGACCAAGACCTTCCAGCACCTGTGGAAGACGGTCGGCAACAACATCGAGAAGTACCGCACCTACCCGCGCCTGGTCGGCGAGACCGGCGGCAAGGACTTCCTCGTCGCCCACCCGAGCGCCGACCGCGCCGTGCTCAAGACCGCGCTGACCCGCGGCGCCTTCGAGTACCAGGGCCAGAAGTGCAGCGCCACCTCGCGCGCGTACATCCCGGCGTCCATCTGGAACGACGGCTTCAAGGAGGAGTTCGCCGCCGAGGTCGACTACCTCACCATGGGTGACGTCACCGACCTGTCGAACTTCGTCGGCGCCGTCATCGACGAGCGGTCCTTCGCCAAGAACAAGGCCGCCATCGACCGCGCCAAGACGGACGAGACCTGCACGATCGTCGCGGGCGGCTCCTACGACGACTCGGTCGGCTACTTCGTGCGCCCGACGGTCGTCGAGTGCACCGACCCGGAGAACGAGGTCTTCCGCACCGAGTACTTCGGCCCGTTCCTCGCCGTGCACGTGTACGACGACAGCCGGGACGAGGCGTACGACGAGATGCTGACCCAGATGGAGTCGGTCTCCGACTACGCGCTCACCGGTTCGGTCGTCTCGGGCGACCGCGCGGCGGCGGCGTACACGATGGAGAAGCTGCGCTACGCGGCCGGCAACTTCTACATCAACGACAAGTCGACCGGCGCCGTGGTCGGCCAGCAGCCCTTCGGCGGCGGCCGTGCCTCCGGCACCAACGACAAGGCCGGCGCCCCGCAGAACCTGATGCGCTGGACCCTGACCCGCGCCATCAAGGAGACGCTGGTCGCGCCGACCGACTACACGTACCCGCACATGGGCTGACGTCCCGTGGGCAGCGCCCGGCGGGCCAGGTCGACCGACCTGGCCCGCCGGGCGTTTTCGCAGGTCGGGACCGTGTGACCGAAGGCACCGTCTCAGATAGTAGGAAGTCCGAGTAATTGTGGAGACAGACGCTCCACGCTCCCTTAACTTTGTAGGAGCCGAACGTCCCGCTCGATCGAGCGGATGGCGGTCGTGAGCCGGTCCTCGTGCAGGCAACCCCTGCGGCACCGCGCTCCCCGCCCCTTCCGGCGTCTCTCCGTACCGCTCGCTTTCCGCGCTCCCTTTGTGCCGAAGGAGTCGATTCCCATGGCCGAGACGACCGTCCGCCGCCGAGTCCGCCACCACTCCCGTACGACTGACTCCGACCGCAAGAACGCCGCGGCCGCCCTCCAGCGCGCCCTCGACCGCCGGGACAACGGCGGCGCCACCGGTCACTGAGCGCGGGCGCCCGACGAAGCGTGAGTGGCAGCGCGGCGTCCGCATGCCGGACGCCGCATGTCATCCCGTGGGACGAGGGGTAGGGTGCCGCACATGTCGGCAAGTTCTCGCAGCCTCAATCTCGCAGTGATCCCCGGTGACGGCATCGGCCGGGAGGTCGTGGCCGAAGGCCTGAAGGTCCTCTCCGCCGTCCTTCCGCAGGATGTGAAGCTGGAGACCAAGGAGTTCGACTTCGGCGCCCGGCGCTACCACGCCACCGGTGAGACCCTCACCGACGCCGACCTCGACGCCCTCAAGGCGCACGACGCCATCCTGCTCGGCGCGATCGGCGACCCGTCGGTGCCGTCCGGTGTCCTGGAGCGCGGCTTCCTGCTCAAGCTCCGCTTCGCCTTCGACCACCACGTCAACCTGCGGCCGTCCAGGCTGCTGCCGGGTGTCGCCACCCCGCTCGCCGGACAGCCGGAGATCGACTTCGTCGTCGTCCGCGAGGGCACCGAGGGCCCGTACACCGGCAACGGCGGCACCATCCGCAAGGGCACCGAGCACGAGGTCGCCACCGAGGTCTCCGTCAACACCGCCTACGGCGTCGAGCGCGTCGTCCGCGACGCCTTCGCCCGCGCCCAGGCCCGCCCGCGCAAGAAGCTCGCGCTGATCCACAAGAACAACGTGCTGACCTTCGCGGGGCACCTGTGGACCAACGTGTTCAACAAGGTGGCCGCCGAGTACCCCGAGGTCACCACCGAGTACATGCACGTCGACGCGGCGACGATCTACCTCGTCACCCAGCCCGAGCGCTTCGACGTGATCGTCACCGACAACCTCTTCGGCGACATCATCACGGACCTCGCCGCGGCCGTCTCCGGCGGCATCGGCGTCGCCGCCAGCGGGAACATCAACCCGTCCGGCGACTTCCCCTCGATGTTCGAGCCGGTCCACGGTTCCGCGCCCGACATCGCCGGCCAGGGCAAGGCCGACCCCACCGCCACGGTCCTGTCCGTCGCCCTGCTGCTGCGTCACCTCGGCCACGAGGACGAGGCGACCCGCATCGAGGAAGCCGTCTCCGCCGACCTCGGCGAGCGCGCCGACCTGCCCGCGCGGAGCACCTCCGAGATCGGCGACGCCCTCGCCGTACGAGTAGCCGGCTGATCCGGCGCACTCGAAATCCAACCTTTCGACGCCGCCGGGTCCGAGAAACAAGGCACCCGGCGGCTTTTCCCTGCGTCCGCCAGGTGCGACCATCAGACCCTGGGCCGCATTCACCCCGTTTCATCCGTCGCCGGCCGCGCGCGATAATCGAACGCGAAGCCGCGACATGAGGGAATGCTCGGACGTCCTAGCACCGGCCACGGCCGTACGGGCGTGACCGCGGCCCGTCACGACAACCGGTGAAGGACAGCAACCCATGACGACGCCCACGATCGAGCTCAAGCCCTCCGCCAAGCCGCTCTCCGACGCAGAGCGGCAGGCGATCCTGGCCAACCCCGGGTTCGGCCGCCACTTCACCGATCACATGGTGACGATCAAGTGGACCGAGGGCCGCGGCTGGCACGACGGCCAGCTCGTGCCCTACGCCCCGCTCTCCCTCGACCCGGCCACCATGGTCCTGCACTACGCGCAGGAGATCTTCGAGGGGCTGAAGGCCTACCGCCGCCCCGACGGGAGTGTCGCCACCTTCCGGCCGGAGAAGAACGCGCAGCGCTTCCAGGCCTCCTCGCGTCGGCTCGGCATGCCGGAGCTGCCGGTGGAGACGTTCCTCGAGGCGTGCGACGCGCTGGTGCGCCAGGACCAGGCCTGGGTCCCCGCGCACGGCGGTGAGGAGTCCCTCTACCTGCGCCCCTTCATGATCGCGACCGAGGTCGGCCTGGGCGTGAAGCCGGCCAACGAGTACCTCTTCCTGGTCATCGCCTCCCCGGCCGGCGCCTACTTCCCGGGCGGCGTCAAGCCGGTCTCCATCTGGGTCTCCGAGGACCGCGTCCGCGCCGTCCCGGGCGGCATGGGCGACGCCAAGACCGGCGGCAACTACGCGGCCTCCCTGCTCGCGCAGGCCGAGGCCGCCACCAAGGGCTGCGACCAGGTCTGCTACCTCGACGCGATCGAGCGCAAGTGGGTCGAGGAGCTGGGCGGCATGAACCTGTACTTCGTGTACGGCGCCGAGGCCAACGCGAAGCCCGTGATCGTGACCCCCACCCTCACCGGCTCCATCCTGGAGGGCGTCACCCGCGACTCCCTGCTCACCGTCGCCCGCGACCTCGGCTACGAGGCGAAGGAGGGCCGCGTCTCCGTCGACCAGTGGCAGCGCGACTCCGAGAACGGCACCCTCACGGAGGTCTTCGCCTGCGGTACGGCCGCCGTGATCACGCCCGTCGGCACGGTCAAGCGGGCCGGCGCGCAGTGGCAGCAGAGCGGCGGCGAGACGGGTGAGGTGACCCAGCGGCTGCGGGACGCCCTGCTGGACATCCAGCGCGGCACCGCCGAGGACAAGCACGGGTGGATGCACACGCTGGCCTGAGCCGCACGGCCGGCCGGACCGGTGCGGGGCCGCCCACTCCTCGAGCGGGCGGCCCCGCACCGTCACTCACCCTCCGCGCGCACCCGGTCCACGATGCCCTGTGTCAGCGTCTCCGCCCGGTCCTCGAGATTCCACCGGCCGTGCCGGTAGGCGTGATTGCTCACCCAGAACACCAGCACGTCGTCGCGCAGGGTGCGCCCGAGGAGCGCCAGCGACCAGCCGTTGCCGCCGTCGTGCCAGGCGAACGGGCCGCCGGGCAGCTCACGGACGTTCCAGCCGTACGCGTAGGAGTCCTCGGAGTCGGGCTCCGGCACCCGGGCCTCGAACAGCTCGGCGCGTGCCTTGGCGGGCAGGACGGTGTCGTCCATCAGCGCCCGGTGCCAGCGCAGGAGGTCCGGCGCGGTGGAGAGCATCCCGCCGTTGCCCCGCAGGTTCCAGTACGGCCCGTCGGCGGCCCAGTCGTGGTCGTACGGCCTGCCCTGCTCGCGCCCCCGGGCGTCGTACTCCACCGCGACCAGGCGGCGCGGCCACCGGGGCAGCACATAGCCGGTGTGCCGCATCCCGGCGGGAGCGAACAGCTGCCGGGCGAGGAACTGCTCGTAACCCTGCCCGGAGACCTTCTCCACGATCGCGGCGAGCAGGCTGTACCCGGTGTTGGAGTAGTGCCACTCCTCGCCCGGCGCGGAAAGCGGCGTCGAGGCCAGTGCCCGGCGCACCATCTCGTCCCGCGAGACGGGCTCGTAGTCGTCGCCCAGCGCCTCCACCAGGCCCGACGTGTGCGTGAGCAGGTGCTCGATGGTGATGTCGCGCTTGTCCTCGGGCACCCGGGCGAAGAACCTGTCGATCCGGTCGCTCACGCGCAGCCGGCCCATCACCTCCAGTTTCAGGATCGCGGCCGCCGTGAACTGCTTGGTGACGGACATGATGTCGTAGACCGTGCGGCAGCTCGCCGGGGTCCCGGCCGCGCGGTCGGCCGTGCCGAACCCCGCGCAGTACACGAGGTCGTCGCCACGCGCGGCCAGCACGGTTGCGCTGATCCCGGCGGGCAGGGTCCGGTGCACGAAGTCGGCGACCGAGTCCCCGTCGCGCGGGCCCGCGGCGGCGCCGGTGGCCGGGCCGGCACACCCCGCGGGCAACAGCAGCGCCGCGAGGGCCACCGCGGTGACCGCGCCGCGTCGTCGTAAACGTGTCGGGTTCAAGTGGGAGAACATGCGCCGAGGTTGACCGCGGCTCGCCGGGTTCCTCAAGCTGTCAGGGTGTTCGAGCTTGTGCGAACCCGGATCCGGACGGCTCACCAGGGGGAATCATCATGACCACGGCACCACCCGTCCCGCCGGACACCGGCCCGGCCGACTTCGTCGCGGCGCTGCGCCGCCTGAAGGCCTGGTCCGGCTCGAGCTACCGCCTGCTGGAACGCCGGGCGTCGGAGGCGGGCCACGTGCTGCCCTACTCCACGGCGGCGACCATGCTCGGCAGGGACCGGTTGCCGCGCGCGGAGCTGGTCGTCGCGTTCGTCGCCGCGTGCGGACTGCGGGGCGAGGAGGCGGAGGCCTGGCCGGACGCGCGCAGCCGCATCGCCTGCGGGGCGCCCCGGGAGCCGGCGGCGCCCCTGCCCGGCACCCGGCCGATCCCTCTCCTTGCGCCGGCGCCGCGGCACGGGCCGCGCGCCCGGCGGCGCTGGGTGCTGGCCGGAGCCGCCGCCTTCCTCGCCGCGCTGCTCGGCGGCACGGCGGCGCTCGGCGTCCCGAGCACCGAGGAGGTGCGGGAGACGCGGACGCCGGCGGGAGCGGGCGTGGTCGGCGAGTGATCCGAACGCTCACCGCTCGCATCCTGAGACGGACGGTGAGCAGCGGGACGGAATGTGCCAGACTGCCGTCGTGCTCTCGTTCGCCATGATTATTGGCAGCAGGCGCGCCGGTCCGCAGTGACCGCCACGTACGACCAGGTACGGGTGGACACCGTCGTCCTCGACCCGCGCGCAGACCTCTCGCACCCGCGAGGGGTTTTTCGCTTTCCTGGCCCACCCCAAGCCGGGAAATGAGCGCACGGGATCATAGAAGGACGGTGGAGCCGGTCATTCCGGTAGACCGAGATCCCATACAGGAGCCTTCAGATCATGACCGCACCCAGCGAACTCGACGATTCGTTCCACGTCTTCGACACCACCCTGCGCGACGGCGCGCAGCGCGAGGGCATCAACCTCACGGTCGCGGACAAGCTGGCCATCGCACGGCACCTGGACGACTTCGGTGTGGGCTTCATCGAGGGCGGCTGGCCCGGCGCGAACCCGAGGGACACCGAGTTCTTCGCCCGAGCCCAGCAGGAGATCGACTTCAAGCACGCCGAGCTGGTCGCCTTCGGCTCCACCCGCCGCGCGGGTGCGACCGCTGCCGAGGACCACCAGGTCAAGGCACTTCTGGAGTCCGGCGCCCAGGTGATCACCCTGGTGGCCAAGTCGCACGACCGGCACGTCGAGCTGGCCCTTCGGACCACGCTGGACGAGAACCTGGCGATGGTCGCGGACACGGTCTCCCACCTCAAGGCGCAGGGCCGCCGGGTCTTCGTCGACTGCGAGCACTTCTTCGACGGCTACCGCGCCAACCCCGAGTACGCGAAGTCCGTCGTGCGCACCGCCTCCGAGGCGGGCGCCGACGTCGTCATCCTGTGCGACACCAACGGGGGCATGCTCCCGGCGCAGATCCAGGCCGTGGTCGCGACGGTGCTGGCCGACACCGGCGCCCGGCTCGGCATCCACGCCCAGGACGACACCGGCTGCGCCGTCGCCAACACCCTCGCCGCGGTCGACGCCGGCGCCACCCACGTCCAGTGCACGGCGAACGGCTACGGCGAGCGCGTGGGCAACGCCAACCTGTTCCCGGTCGCGGCCGCGCTGGAGCTGAAGTACGGCAAGAAGGTGCTGCCCGAGGGCCGGCTGCGCGAGATGACGCGGATCTCGCACGCCATCGCCGAGGTCGTGAACCTCACCCCCTCCACCCACCAGCCCTACGTGGGCGTCTCCGCCTTCGCCCACAAGGCGGGACTGCACGCCTCCGCGATCAAGGTCGACCCCGACCTGTACCAGCACATCGACCCCGAGCTGGTCGGCAACACCATGCGGATGCTGGTCTCCGACATGGCCGGCCGCGCCTCCATCGAGCTCAAGGGCAAGGAGCTGGGCATCGACCTCGGCGGCGACCGCGAACTGGTCGGCCGGGTCGTGGAGCGGGTCAAGGAGCGCGAGCTGGCGGGCTACACCTACGAGGCCGCCGACGCCAGCTTCGAGCTGCTCCTGCGCGCCGAGGCCGAGGGCAGGCCGCTGAAGTACTTCGAGGTCGAGTCCTGGCGCGCGATCACCGAGGACCGCCCCGACGGCACCCACGCCAACGAGGCCACGGTCAAGCTCTGGGCCAAGGGCGAGCGCATCGTCGCCACCGCCGAGGGCAACGGCCCGGTCAACGCCCTGGACCGGTCCCTGCGCGTGGCCCTGGAGAAGATCTACCCGGAGCTGGCCAAGCTCGACCTGGTCGACTACAAGGTCCGCATCCTGGAGGGCGTGCACGGCACCCAGTCCACGACCAGGGTCCTCATCTCCACCAGCGACGGCACGGGGGAGTGGGCCACGGTGGGCGTCGCGGAGAACGTCATCGCCGCCTCGTGGCAGGCCCTGGAGGACGCGTACACGTACGGGCTGCTGCGGGCCGGGGTCGCACCCGCCGAGTGAGCCCGTCCGCCTCACGGGTTTCCAGGCTCGCACTTATGTCTCATTGAGGAGCATTCGGGTACTTTCGAAGGTATGAAGGGCGTCCGCGTTCAAGTCCTCATACGCCTCCTGGTCGCGCCGGTCGTCGCCGTGCTGGCGGTGCTGATGGCCGGTGCGCCCGGCGCGCAGGCGGCCACCGACGTCTCCGAGATCGGCGCCGCCCTGCGCGAAAGTCCCGTGTACGTGGACCCGGCCGCCTCCGATCTGCTGTCCAAGGCGGACGCGGAGGCGCTCGCCGACAAGATCGAGGACGCGGACGAACCCGTCTTCGTGGCGGTCCTCCCGGCCGGCTATCCGACCGAGAACCTCTTCCAGAACATCCGCACCGAGACCGGCATCACCGGTCTGTACGGCGTCCGGCTCGGCGACGAGTTCGACGCGCGCGCCGACGGCAGCGTGCTGAGCCGCCAGGGTGTGAACAACCTGGTCACCGCCGCACAGGGCGCGGGCGACACCAAGGCGCAGCTGAACGACTTCGTCGACGACGCGCTGCGCAGCGTGCGCGGCTCCGCCCCCTCGTCCTGGGACTCCGGCGGCACCTCCGCGCCCACGGGCGCGCTGATCACGGCAGGCGCGGTCGTGGCGGCGGCCGGCGCGGGCGCCTACGCACTTTCCCGGCGCAACCGCCGGCGCCGCGAGGAGGAGCAGCGGGCGGCGCTCGAGCGGCTGCGGGTGGTGGTCGACGAGGACATCACGGCGTTCGGCGAGGAGCTGGACCGCCTGGACTTCCACCCTGCGGAACCGGGTGCCGACGACGCGATGCGGGCGGACTACGAACACGCCCTCGACGCCTACGAGCAGTCCAAGACGTACATGGCGGACGCCCGCAAGCCGGAGGACGTGCGTGGCGTCACCCAGGCCGTGGAGGACGGCCGGTTCTCGCTCGCGCGGCTCGCCGCCCGCCGCGAGGGCAAACCGCTGCCCGACCGTCGTCCGCCCTGTTTCTTCGACCCGCGCCACGGCCCGTCGGTCGCCGACGCCACCTGGACCCCGCCGGGCGGCGCCACCCGCGAGGTCCCGGTCTGCGCGGCCGACCAGGCCCGGCTGTCCGACGGACGGGACCCGATGATCCGCGAGGTGGACACCGACCAGGGCCGCCGCCCCTACTGGGACGCGGGCCCGGCCTACGGCCCCTGGGCGGGCGGCTACTTCGGCGGCGGCATTCTGCCCGGCCTGCTGGTCGGCACCATGCTGGGCAGCCTGATGGCGGGCCCGGCCTACGGGGCCGGCTACGGCGGCGGTTACGGCGACTTCGGCGGCCACGAGGGCGGCGACGTCTCGGGCGGCGACTTCGACTCCGGCGACTTCGGGGGCGGCTTCGGCGGCGGAGACTTCGGCGGAGGCGGCGGGTTCGGCGGCGGAGGGGACTTCGGCGGCGGCTTCTGAGGCGCGTGCGCCGTCAGCGCCCGCCCGCGGGGGACGACCCGGACGACTCGACCGCCGGACGGTCCGCGCGCGTGCGCACGGTGCGCGTACGGGACGCGCCGCTCCCGCGCCGGACGACGACCACGGCCGCGAGGCCGACGGCCAGCCCGAGGGCGGTCTGCACACCGAACGGCTCGCCGAACATGAGGGCGCCCCACACCGCCGTGACCGGCGCCATGAGGAACATGAGGGTGTTGACCTCGGTGATCCCGGACCGCCGCAGGATCAGCCAGTACAGCCCGTAGCCGCCGAAGGTGGGCAGCACCACCAGCCAGGCGGTCGCCACCCAGAACGACGAGTCGGCGGGCGGGGCCGCCGTACCCGTGCCCAGCGCCAGAGCCGAGAAGAGGACGGCACTGGTCACGCAGTGGATCGTCAGCGACACCCGCGGTGCGACCGGTGCCCGCGAGCGGCCCTCCAGGAAGGTGGCCGCCACCAGCGACAGCATGCCGAGGAACGGTACGAGGTAGGCCCACCAGGCCACCTCCGCGCCTGCCGCCGCCGCGTCGGCGACCGTCACCGTGGCCACGCCCGACAGCCCGAGCCAGAGGCCCAGCCACTGCCCGCGCGAGACGTACTGCCGCAGCAGGGGGCCGGCCAGCGCACCGGCGACGAGTGGCTGGACGCCGTCGATCAGGGCGGTGGTGCCGCTGGAGACGCCCAACTCGATGGCGTAGTAGACGCTGAGCAGGTAGCCGCTCTGCGACAGCGCGCCGACGGCGATCTGCCGGCCGGTGTCCAAGAGCGTCAGGCCCCGCCACTGTGCCCGGGAGGCGGCCGCCGCGGCGATCAGCACCACGGCGAGCGGCAGGAAACGCCACATCAGAAGGGTGGGAGTGGCCGCGGACTCGGCGCCGAGCTTGGCGCCGATGAAGCCGGAACTCCAGCACAGTACGAACGCGGCCGAGAGCAGGGCGTTCATGGCGCCCCCAACAGTAGACAGATCGGTTTACTCGTTCCGAGTGCCCACTATACAGACCGGTATACTTGTGCGGTATGGAAGAGCTGGAGCGAACGGAGCCGGGGACAGTGGAGCCGACGCGGAGGCCGCACCGGGTCCGGCTGACGCCCGGCGCGCGACGCGTGCTGGCGGCGGCGGAGCGGCTGTTCTACGAGCGCGGCATCCATGCCGTGGGCGTGGACCTCATCGCGGCGGAGGCCGGGGTGACCAAGAAGACGCTGTACGACCGGTTCGGCTCGAAGGAGCAGATCGTCGTCGAGTACCTGGCAGGCCGCGACGAGCGCTGGCGGGACGTGCTCGCCCGCCATCTGGACGCGGCCGCGGGGCAGGGGCCGGCTTCCCGGATCCTGGCGGTCTTCGAGGCCTCGCGCGCATGGGCGGCGGAGTACGGCTCCAAGGGGTGCAGCATGATCAACGCGCACGCAGAGATCGGCGACCCCGCGCATCCGGCGTACCCGGTCATCGTGGCGCAGAAGGCGTGGATGCTCGACCTGTTCACCCGTCTCGCCCGGGAGACCGGCACGGGCGACGCGGACCGGCTGGGACGGACCCTGATGCTGCTCCACGAGGGCGCCCTGGTCACGCACGGGCTGGGAGTCTTCCCCGACCCCTTCGGTCAGGCCCGCGACCAGGTGCGCGACCTGCTCGGAAACGGGGCGGCGGCGGGCTGGGACACACCACTACGGTGAGCCCATGCCGTCAGGAACCGCGCTCCTCGTCATCGACATGCAGAACTCCACGGTCGCCATGGCCCACCGGGCAACCGAGACGGTCGCCGCGATCGCCGGGCTGAGCGAGCGGGCCCGGGCGGCCGGAGTGCCGGTGGTGACCGTGCGGCAGCGGGACGAGGGCATGGTGCCCGGGACCGAGGGCTGGCGGATCGTGCCCGAGCTGGCGCCCCGGGAAGGGGAAGCGGTCGTCGACAAGACCACCCCGGACGGCTTCCTGCACACCGACCTCGACGCGACCCTGAAGGCGCTCGGCGTCACCGAGGTGATCGTCACCGGGTTCGCCACGGAGATCTGCGTGGACACCACGGCACGGCAGGCTCTGAGCCGGGGCTACGACCTGCTCGTCGTCGCCGACGGGCACACCACGTCGGTGCGGACCGAGGCGGACGCGGGCGACCTCGTTCCGGCGGACCGCTCGATCGCCCAGTACAACGCGATCTACCGCACGATCGGCTGGCCCGGCCGCCGCATCCGGGTCCGGGCCGCCGCCGACGTGGACTTCGTCGCCCCCGCGGGGGCGCGGGGCGTCATGCCTGCCTGATCGCCGAGATGTCGAAGTTCAGCTTGATCTTGTCGGAGACCAGTACGCCACCCGTCTCCAGTGCGGCGTTCCAGGTGAGGCCCCACTCCGAGCGCTTGATCTCCGACTTGCCCTCGAAGCCGACGCGCTCGTTGCCGAAGGGGTCCTTGGCCGCGCCGTTGAACTCCAGGTCGATGGTGAGCGGCTTGGTCGTGCCGAGGATCGTGAGATCGCCGGTGATGCGGTAGTCGTCGCCGCCCAGGGACTCCGCCTTGGTGGAGCGGAAGGTCATCGTCGGGTGCTCGTCCGTCTTGAAGAAGTCCGAGCTCTTGAGGTGGCCGTCACGGTCGGGGGAGCCCGTGTCGATGCTGTCCATCGTGATGTCGAGCGACGCCGTGGAGCGGGACGGGTCCGTGCCGTCCAGGTGCAGCGTGCCGCTGAAGTCGAGGAACTTGCCCTTGACGTTGGTGACCATCGCGTGGCGTGCCGTGAAGCCGATCGCGGAGTGCGCGGGGTCGACGGTGTACTCGCCGGTCAGGGTCGAGAGTTCGGGGGTGGTGGTCATGGTGTCCTCCGGAGAAGGTCTTGATGTTGAATGTTCAACCAGTCCAACGGTCTCGACTCTAGACCTATTCCATGGCGCCATCAACCACTCCGCGCCACGTGTCGCGGCACCGTTCCCGACCCGCCCTCCGGCGTGATAGACGGCATGAGCATGACCCCACAGCGCCCCACCGCCCCCACCCGCCGCGCCGTCCTGCTCGCGGCGGCCCTGGCCGCCACCCTCACCTCCGCCCCCCGGGCGGCAGCCGCCGCCGACCCCTACGACGCCCTGCGCCTGCGCTGGCTCGACATCGCCCTCGGCACCGGCTACGACCCGGCCGCCGAGCCGTACGCCTCACGCCTCGCCGAGACCGGCGAACGCGCCCGCGACCACCGCGCCACCATGGCCCCCACCCCCACCTCCCTGTGGCCCGACCACCCCTTCGACCCGCCCGCCGGCATCACCTTCGCCTACGGACGCCTGTGGACGATGACCGAGGCGTACGTCCAGGAGGGCACCGGCTCCACCGGCGACCCGGCCCTCCTCACCGACATCCTGCGCGGCCTCGACCACCTCTCGGCCACCGTCTACAACCCCGCCACCACCCGCTACGGCAACTGGTGGGAATGGCAGATCGGCAGCCCCCGGCTCCTGATGGACATCACGGCCGCCCTGTACGACCACCTCGGCTCCGACCGCGTCGCCGCCGCCTGCGCCGCCGTCGACCACTTCGTCCCCGACTCGATGCTCGGCGACTACTCCGGCACCTCCACCGGCGCCAACCGCGTCGACCTGTGCCGCTCCGTCGCCCTGCGCGGCATCCTGGGCCGGGCCCCCGCCAAGCTCGCCCTGGCCCGCGACGCCCTCTCGCCCGTCTTCCCGTACGTCACCAAGGGCGACGGGCTCTACGCCGACGGCTCGTTCGTCCAGCACACCTGGGTCGCCTACTCGGGGACGTACGGCCAGGTCATGCTGGACGGTCTTGGCCGGCTGTTCACCCTGCTCGCCGGCTCGGAATGGGAGGTGACGGACCCCGGCAGGCAGATCATCCTCGACAGCGTCGAGCGCGCCTACGCACCCCTGATCCACGACGGACTCGCCATGGACGTGGTCAACGGGCGCGCCATCAGCCGGGGATACCTCCAGAGCGACGACCTGCACGTCATGCGCAGCGACCACTTCCACGGCCAGCAGCTCGTCGCCGCCGTGGCGGTCCTCGCGGGCGGCGCGAGCGACGCCGAGCGGGAGCGCTGGTACGCCAGGATCAAGGGCTGGATCGAACGGGACACCGTCACCCCCCTGCTCACCGCGCCCCAGTTCCCGGTCGCCGACCTGGCCCGGCTGCACGCGATCGCCGACGCCCCCGGCGAGGCCGCGCCCGAACCCACCGGGCACCACCTCTTCGCGGCCATGGACCGCGCCGTCCACCGCCGCCCCGCCTTCACCGCGGCCCTCGCCATGGCCAGTGACCGCATCGCCCACTACGAGTGCGGCAACGGCGAGAACCCGCGCGGCTGGCACACCGGCGCGGGGATGCTGACCTGGTGGGCGAACGACGCCGCCTCCGACCGGGCCGATCAATACACAGACTGGTTCTGGCCCACCGTCGACTGGTACCGGCTGCCCGGCACCACCGTCTCCACCAAGCGCCTGGCCGACCGGGCGGGCGGCGAGTGGGGCGAGCCCAAACCGGACGTGCGCTGGGTCGGCGGCACGACCGACGGCGAGTACGCGGCCGTCGGGCAGCATCTCAAGGGACTCGGTTCGACCCTCGAAGCCCGCAAGTCCTGGTTCTTCCTCGACGACGCGGTGGTCTGCCTGGGAGCCGGCATCACCTGCGCGGACGGCGTCCCGGTCGAGACGGTCGTGGACAACCGCAACCTGGGGGAGGGGAGCAGGAGCACCCCCGCCCTCGCCCGCGGGCGGCACTGGGCCCACCTGGAGGGCCACGGCGGCTGGATCGTGCCCGGGGGCGACGAGCTGCGGACCCTGCGCGAGGACCGCACCGGCTCCTGGTCCGACATCAACACCACCAGCACGACCGAGCGCCGCACCCGCCGCCGGCAGACCCTCTGGCTGGACCACGGCACCGACCCGGCCGACGCCGGCTACGTGTACGTCGTCATGCCGGGAGCCTCCCGGCGGGCGGTGGGGCGCCGTGCCGCCGACCGCCGCTGGTTCACGGTCCTCGCCAACGACGACCGGTGCCAGGCGGTCGCCGCCCGCCCGCTCGGACTGACGGCCGCCAACTTCTGGCAGGCGGGCACGGCGGGCCCGCTCACCGCGACGGCCGGGGCGAGTGTGCTGGTCCGTCGCCGGGGCCGTACGGCTACGCTCTGCGTGAGCGAACCGCCGCGCACGGGGGAACCCGTGGAGATCATCTGGGACCACCCGGTGGGGGCGGTGCTCCGGGCCGACGAGACGGTCGAGATCCTCGCGACGGGCCGCCGACTGCACCTCCGCGTCACTCCAGGGGTGGTATGTACCACCCATGAATGTGAGGTGACTCTCAGCTGACGGCTTTGTGTGACCCCTACAAGCCTGAGGCCCTCTGAGCAGTCGAAAGGGCTGCATGCGGTGGGGGTTCTGTTCGGTGCTACCAGGAAAACGGGCCGGAGACTGTGAGGAGTCGACGGCTCGCATTCCTTGGTGGGCTTCGTAGAGTCGCTACATGACCGTTTTGGATGAGGCGCCGGGTGAGCCGACGGACGCGCGCGGGCGAGTGGCCGAACTGCACGAGATCCGTGCGCGGGCGCTGGCCGGGCCGGGCGGGAAGGCGACGGCGGCGCAGCACGCCAAGGGCAAGCTGACGGCACGGGAGCGGATCGACCTGCTTTTGGATCCCGGCTCCTTTCGTGAGGTCGAGCAGTTGCGGCGGCACCGGGCGACGGGGTTCGGGCTGGAGGCCAAGAGGCCGTACACCGATGGTGTGATCACCGGTTGGGGCACGGTGGAGGGCCGTACGGTCTTCGTCTATGCGCACGACTTCCGGATCTTCGGGGGTGCGCTGGGCGAGGCCCATGCCACGAAGATCCACAAGATCATGGACATGGCCATTGCGGCCGGGGCGCCGCTGGTGTCGCTGAACGACGGTGCCGGGGCCCGTATCCAGGAGGGCGTCGGCGCGCTGGCCGGCTACGGGGGCATCTTCCAGCGCAACACCAGGGCGTCCGGGGTCATCCCGCAGATCAGTGTGATGCTCGGTCCGTGTGCGGGCGGCGCGGCCTACAGTCCGGCGCTGACCGACTTCGTCTTCATGGTCCGTGACACCTCGCAGATGTTCATCACGGGTCCGGACGTGGTCAAGGCCGTCACGGGTGAGGAGATCACCCAGAACGGGCTGGGCGGCGCCGATGTGCACGCCGAGACGTCCGGCGTGTGCCACTTCGCCTACGACGACGAGGAGACCTGCCTCGCCGAGGTCCGCTACCTCCTCTCCCTCCTGCCGCAGAACAACCGGGAGAACCCGCCCCGCGCGCAGTCCTCGGACCCGGCGGACCGCCGCTCCGACGTGCTCCTCGACCTGGTGCCGGCCGACGGCAACCGCCCCTACGACATGGCCAAGGTCATCGAGGAGATCGTCGACGAGGGCGAGTACCTGGAGGTCCACGAGCGCTGGGCCCGCAACATCATCTGTGCCCTGGCCCGTCTGGACGGGCAGGTCGTCGGCATCGTGGCCAACCAGCCGCAGGCCCTGGCCGGCGTCCTGGACATCGAGGCCAGCGAGAAGGCCGCGCGCTTCGTCCAGATGTGCGATGCCTTCAACATCCCGATCGTCACCCTTCTGGACGTACCCGGCTTCCTGCCCGGCGTCGACCAGGAGCACGGCGGCATCATCCGCCACGGCGCCAAGCTCCTCTACGCGTACTGCAACGCGACCGTGCCCCGGATCTCGCTCATCCTGCGCAAGGCGTACGGAGGTGCTTACATCGTCATGGACAGCCAGTCCATCGGCGCCGACCTCACCTACGCCTGGCCGACCAACGAGATCGCCGTCATGGGTGCCGAGGGTGCCGCGAACGTCATCTTCCGCCGTCAGATCGCCGATGCCGAGGACCCCGAGGCCGTGCGGGCCCGCATGGTCAAGGAGTACAAGGCCGAGCTGATGCACCCCTACTACGCGGCCGAACGCGGCCTGGTCGACGACGTCATCGACCCCGCGGAGACCCGCGAGGTGCTCGTCCAGTCCCTGGCGATGCTCCACACCAAGCACGCCGACCTGCCCTCCCGCAAACACGGCAACCCGCCGCAGTGACCCGAGGAGCCACCTCCATGTCCACTCCCGACATCCGCGTCGAGAAGGGCCACGCCGAGCCCGAGGAAGTCGCCGCCATCACGGCCCTCCTCCTGGCCCGCGCCGCCCGCCCCGCCGAGATCGCCCCGACCCACGGCGGCGGCCGAGTCCGCGCGGGCTGGCGCCGCCTGGAGCGCGAGCCGGGCTTCCGCGCCCCGCACAGCTGGCGCTGACCTGAACCCGTACACGTAGAGGCCCCTCCACTCCGGAGGGGCCTCTACGTGTATGGGGGCTCCTGCTCGACGCCGGGCCGGGGCAACGCCGCCAGGGGCGCGGGGCTGTGTCGATATGCGGCTGCGCCGCGTGGGCGCGACCAGCCACGACCGCCCCCGGCAGCACAGTGGTCGCAGGGGGCGTGTCGCAGCCCGGCGTAGCGGGGTGCCGCCTGCGCCCACCCGTGCCGCCTGGGGGCACCTCCCAGGCCTTTAAGGCACTGGGGGAGGCACGACTTGCCCGCAGGCTCGGCGGAGTCCTACCGCAGGCGGGCCATCAGCGCGTGCTCCACGAGAGTGATGAGCGCCGACTTGGCGTCGGCCCGATGCCGCGCGTCCGTCGTGATGATCGGCGTATCGGGCCCGATCTGCAGCGCCTCCCGGACCTCGTCCGGGTTGTACGGCTGCTGTCCGTCGAAGCCGTTGAGGGCGATGACGAACGGCAGGCCCGAGTTCTCGAAGTAGTCGACGGCGGGGAAGCAGTCGGCGAGCCGCCTCGTGTCGACCAGAACGATCGCGCCGATGGCGCCGCGCACCAGGTCGTCCCACATGAACCAGAACCGGTCCTGGCCCGGCGTACCGAACAGGTACAGGATCAGGTCCTGGTCGAGTGTGATGCGGCCGAAGTCCATGGCGACCGTCGTGGTCGTCTTGTCCCCCGTGTGGGTGAGGTCGTCGATGCCCGCCGACGCGGATGTCATCACGGCCTCTGTGCGCAGCGGATTGATCTCAGAGACGGCGCCGACGAACGTGGTCTTGCCCACGCCGAAGCCGCCCGCCACCACGATCTTCGCGGAAGTGGTGGAGCGGGAAGGCCCTCCGCTAGAGCTTGCGAAGTCCACTGAGCACCCTTTCGAGCAGTGTCACGTCTGGCTGGCCGCCGGCGCTCTCGTCGCCGCCGGGCTGATGGATGGCGACCAGTCCCGCCTCCGCCAAGTCGGCGACGAGGATCCTGGCCACGCCGAGAGGGATCGTCAGGAGGGCCGAGACCTCGGCCACCGACTTGATCTCCCGGCAGAGGTTGCAGATCCGCTGATGCTCGGGCAGCTGGCCCTGCATCTGATGCGGCTGCGCGGTGGTGTGCACCAGCGCCTCGATGGCGAGCTGGTACCGGGGCCTGGTGCGGCCGCCCGTCATGGCGTACGGGCGCACCAGGGGGTTGTTCGACGCCCCTGCGGGCGCCGGCTCAGGGGTGCGGCGCTGCGGCTGCACGGGCTGGATGCGCGGAGCGTGCGGCTGGTCGTACGGCGAAGGGCCGGGGCCCTGCGGCGCGTACGGCTGCCGGTGACTCGGCACGGAGGGGTAGCCGTACCCGTTCGCCGAGCCGTCGTTCTGGCCCTGACCGGGGCCGTACGACCAGTTGCCCGATGACGGACCGCCTGGGGGTGTTGCCACTTTTTCCTCCTCCGACTGTGCCTGGCACCCATCGCTGTGGAGCCGCGTCCCGAAACTTTACGGCCACGGGACGCCAAAACGCACCGTCTGTCCTTTAGTTGAGAAGGCTCCCTTGGAGCTCGGCCCGCAGATCGGGGGTCAGAACCGTGCCCGCACGGTCCACCAGAAGAGCCATCTCGTACCCAATGAGACCGATGTCCGCCTCGGGGTGTGCAAGAACCGCGAGGGAGGAGCCGTCAGAGATGGACATGAGGAAGAGGAATCCGCGCTCCATCTCCACAACCGTCTGGTTCACGCTGCCGCCCTCGAAGATGCGTGAGGCACCGGCGGTCAGCGAGGTCAGACCGGAGGCGACGGCCGCGAGCTGATCGGCTCGGTCGCGAGGGAACCCTTCGGACATCGCCAGAAGGAGTCCGTCGGCGGAGACCACCACCGTGTGGGACACCCCCGGGGTGTTGTCCACGAAGTTGGTGATCAACCAGTTCAGGTTCTGCGCCGCCTGGCTCATCGGGCTCACACTAACGCTCCTGGTTGTAGGTGCTGTCAGGACCACGGTGTTCATTCCCTGTGTCCTGGCCGTTCGTTTCACTGCCTGCGTTGCGGCCTCGCTCGACGCCGCGCCGCAGGTTGCTCAGCCTGCCCCGGACGTCCTCCGGAGCGCGGGAGACCTGGGGGCCTCCCTGTGGAGTGGTTTCGGCGGCGCCCTCGACCAGGTTGGCCTTGGGGACCCGTCGCGGCAGACCCGAGGAGGTCACCCCGCCCGCCTTGGGCTTGCGCAGCGCCGAGGCCTGCTGCCAGCGGTCGTCGTTGGCCGACCGCCAGGTGTCTTCGCCGCTCGCCCCCGGTGCGGCGGCCGGCGTCTCCTGGCCCACGTGCCCCGCATCGCCCGGGCCGCTCGCGGTGGATCCGCGGCGGGGAAGACCGGCGTCGGTGAGCTCGTGGGCGGCGGAGGGGGCCGGCCCCGGACGGTCGAAGCCTACGCGGTCCGCCTCGTTCACGTCAGCGGCCTGCGCGGATTGCGCTCCAGGAGCACCCGAGGGGTACTGGTCCGGATAACCGTTCTGGTATCCGTCCTGCTGGGGCCAGTCGTCCTGGTGGCGCCGCTGTTCGAAGGCCGAGTAGTTCTCCGGGGAGCCGGGGCCCGCCGGCTGCTGTCCGTTCTGCCCCGGCTGCGCGTAGGCGGGGTCCGGGTAGCCGCCGTTGGGCGAGTAGCCCTCGTTCCCCGGCAGGCCGCCGTTCGGCGCGTAGTACTGCTCGTCGTACGACGGCTGCTGCGGTTCCTGGTAGGCCTGCTGCTGATCGGCGTACGCCGACTGCTGGTCGTACCCGCCGTTGGGCTGCTCCTGGTAGCCGTCCGCGCCGGGGTCGTAGCCCGGCTGCTGACCGGTGAACTGGTCCTGGAACCCGGGCGTACCGCCGCTCTCGGCGCCGCCGTGGTCCGCCGGACCCGGCAGCTCGGGGTGCGACTGGGCCTCCAGGGCCGCGCGGCGCTCCTCGCGCATCAGCGAGCGGCCGACCGGGTCGAGCTCCCGTATGTCGTCGGGGATCTCGGCATACCGGCTGTCGTCGAAGCCCAGCTCGGCGGCGGTACGCATGGGCTGACCGACCTGGCCGAAGTTCTCGCCCTGGAAGTTCTGCTCCGGGATGATCTGCGAGACGGTGAACTCGTCGCGCGGCTGCTGCTCGCCGCCGCCACCGTGGGTGATGGCGTCCGGGAGCATGACCAGCGAGGTGGTGCCCGCCTGCTCGCCCGAGGGGCGCAGCTGGACGCGGATGCCGTGCCGGTCGGACAGCCGGCCGACCACGAACAGGCCCATGCGCTGCGAGATCGCGGCGTCCACCGTCGGCGGGTTGGCCAGCTTGTGGTTGATGTCCGCGAAGTCCTCGGCCGTCAGGCCGATGCCCTTGTCGTGGATCTCGACCATCACGCGGCCGTCGGGCAGCCGGGTCGCGGTGACGCGGACCTTCGTCTGCGGGGACGAGAACGTGGTGGCGTTCTCCAGCAGCTCGGCGAGCAGGTGCACGAGGTCGGTCACGGCGCGGCCGTGGATCTCGGCCTCCGGCACGCCGGACAGCTCGATGCGCTCGTACTGCTCCACCTCGGAGGAGGCGGCGCGCAGCACGTCGACCAGCGGGACCGGCTGGTCCCAGCGGCGGCCGGGCTCCTCGCCGGCGAGGACCAGCAGGTTCTCGCCGTTGCGGCGCATACGGGTGGCCAGGTGGTCCAGCCGGAAGAGGTTCTCCAGCTGGTCGGGGTCGGCCTCGTTGTTCTCCAGCTCGGTGATCAGGCTCAGCTGGCCCTCGATCAGCGACTGGTTGCGGCGCGACAGGTTGGTGAAGATCGCGTTGATGTTGCCCCGCAGCAGGGCCTGCTCGGCGGCGAGCCGGACGGCCTCGCGGTGCACCTGGTCGAAGGCGCGGGCGACTTCGCCGATCTCGTCGGTCGAGGTGATCGGGATCGGCTGGACCCGGGTGTCGACCCGGCCGGGGTCGGTGCGGGAGAGCTGGTCGACCAGCATCGGCAGGCGCTGCTCGGCGATGCCGAAGGCGGCGTTGCGCAGCTGGCGCATGGAGCGGCTCATCTGGCGGGCCACCATGCCGGCCAGGATGAACGCGGCGAGCAGCGCGATCACGACCGCGGCACCCGTGATGTAGGCGTCGCGCTCGGCGTCGTCGGCGATCGTGGACGCCTCGGACACCGCCTTGTCGGCCAGGTCCGACTCGATCTTCTGGTACGCGTCGAACTTGAGGGTGTTGACCGCCCACCAGTTCTCCGGCGTGATGCCCTGCTGGGCCAGCTCGGCACGCGCACTGGTGTCCGTGGAGTCGAGTCCGGCCAGCTCCGAGATCATCGTGGTCGGATTGGCCGGCGGCGGCACGTAGTCCGGGTCCTTGGCCTTGGCCTCCTTGGCCATGGCCGCGCCGTCCTCCTTGAGCTTCGCCTCCGCGTCCTCGAGCTTCTGCGCGTCCGCCTCGGTGCCACCGCCGATGTACTCCTCGACGGCGATGCGCTCCAGGTAGGCGTACGAGGAGAGGGCGACGCGCTGGCTGGCGAGGTGGCTGGGCTCGGGACCCGGCTTGACCAGCATGTGCATGCCGATGGAGCGCTCCAGGGAGAGCGCCGCCTTGGTCAGCGAGATCGCGTAGACGGTACGGCCGTAGGAGGTGATGTTGCCGGTGCCCAGACCGAGCTCGTTGGCGAACTCCATCAGGGGGTGGGCGACACCGGTGTAGCCCTCCTCGGTCTCCACACCCTTGAGCTTGGAGGTGTACGCGGCCGCCCGCAGCGTCTGGAGCTTGGGCTCCTGCTCGCGGAACACCTTCAGCCGGCGCTCCAGTCCGGCCTTGCCGGGCATGCCCTGGGCCGCCTCGTCGAAGGCGTCGGCCGCCTCGTCGGTGGCCTGCCGGGCCTGGGTGACGGTCGTGTCCTTGTCGCCCTTGCCCTGCAGCAGCGGGGCCGCGGTGATGTCGCGCTCGTTGTAGAGGGCGTTGGCGTAGCCGAGCGAGGCCCGCACCAGGCGCGCGGTGCTCTCGGCGTCCTCGGCGTCCTGCCACGTGTCGATCGAGCTCTTCACCTGGAAGCCGCCCATGACGAGGCCGACCAGCACGGGTATGAGCAGGATCGCGTTCAGCCGGGTCGTCACCCGCCAGTTGCGCGGCGAGAACCGGCCACCGCTCGGCGCGGGCTCGGCCTTGGGTTCCGCAGTGGGCGCGGGGGCGGGCGCCGCTGTACGCGGCGGCGGGGTGAAGTTGCCCCGGGCCGATGGCTCGGGACTGTTCTTGCTTCGCCTCACTCGACCAACAACCTCTCGGCGGTCGGCACCTGTGTCGTGCCGCTGTGTCTCAGAACCCAGTCCGTCATCAAGTACGCGCTACTGCTGAGTACGTCTTTGACCATTGGGCAGTTCTGGCATTCCAGCACGGCGACCAGCGCTCTTCCAAACAGTGGAACGCGGGGGTTACACGTGATGTAAGCCCCACGTAAAACGGTCATAAAGAGCGAGGCCCGTCAAAAGACGGGGCGTTCGTGCGCGCAGCGAGACCAGTTGACCGCGACGCGTGTCGGCACCACCCGATTCCTCTGCCGAAACGTTATGAACAGCGGAGCCGACCGTGTCAAAGGACACAGTCGGCTCCGTCCGGTCTACGACAAGTGACGTAGACCCTTGCCGACTTGGCTGCGACCGTCCGTGGACCTACCGCAGGCGGGCCATCAGCGCGTGCTCGACCAGCGTGATCAGTGCCGACTTGGCGTCGGCGCGATGCCGGGCGTCGGTCGTGATGATCGGGGTGTCCGGGCCGATCTGCAGCGCCTCGCGCACCTCGTCCGGGTTGTACGGCTGCTGTCCGTCGAAGCCGTTGAGCGCGACGACGAACGGCAGACCGCTGTTCTCGAAGTAGTCGACGGCCGGGAAGCAGTCGGCCAGCCGGCGCGTGTCGCAGAGCACGACCGCGCCGATGGCGCCGCGCACCAGGTCGTCCCACATGAACCAGAACCGGTCCTGGCCCGGCGTACCGAACAGGTACAGGATCAGGTCCTGGTCGAGTGTGATGCGGCCGAAGTCCATGGCGACCGTCGTGGTCGTCTTGTCCCCGGCGTGTGTGAGGTCGTCGATCCCGGCGCTGGCCGAGGTCATCACGGCCTCGGTACGCAGCGGGTTGATCTCGGATACGGCGCCCACGAACGTGGTCTTGCCGACGCCGAAGCCGCCGGCCACCACGATCTTCGCGGAGGTGGTCGCCCGGCCTCCGTCAGAGCTTTCGAAGTCCACTGAGCACCCTTTCGAGCAGTGTCACGTCAGGCGCACCGCCGTTGTTCTCGTCTCCGCCAGGCTGGTGAATGGCGACGAGCCCTGCCTCCGCGAGGTCCGCGACCAGGATCCGCGCCACACCGAGCGGCATCGCCAGCAGGGCCGACACCTCGGCCACCGATTTCACCTCGCGGCACAGATGGCAGATGCGCTGGTGCTCGGGGAGCAGCCCCATGAGCGCTGCCGGGTCGGCCGTCGTACTGATCAGCGCCTCGATGGCGAGCTGATAGCGCGGCCTGGTCCGGCCACCGGTCATCGCGTAGGGACGTACCAGCGGCTGGTCGCCCTCGTCCTCGTACGGCTCCGCGTACGGATCATGAGAGGCGGTGGGCGGGGTCATGAATCCTCCGGGCGGGACAGCAAGTCGGTCAGTCAAGCCGTCTGACGAGGCCGGTGGGGGGATTGTGGCGGCCGGACGGTGATTTGGTAACACGGGTGGTGCCGGGGCCGATCAGTGGAGCAGACTGCCTTGTAGTTCAGCGCGCAGGTCGGGTGTGAGGACCGCACCCGCGCGGTCGACCAGGAGCGCCATCTCGTAGCCGACGAGGCCGATGTCGCACTCCGGGTGCGCGAGGACGGCGAGGGACGAGCCGTCCGAGACGGACATGAGGAAAAGAAAACCTCGCTCCATCTCCACGACCGTCTGTGCCACGTTGCCGCCCTCGAAGATCCGGGACGCCCCGGCGGTCAGCGAGGTCAGCCCCGAGGCCACGGCCGCGAGCTGGTCGGCGCGGTCGCGCGGGAAGCCTTCCGACATCGCCAGAAGGAGTCCGTCGGCGGACACGACGACGGTGTGGGACACCCCTGGGGTGTTGTCCACGAAATTCGTGATCAACCAGTTCAGGTTCTGTGCCGCCTGGCTCATCGGGCTCAACTAACGCTCCTGCTGGTGAGTGGGCCGCGGATAGCTGCCGGTCTGGTTGGTACCGGTACCGGCCTGACGGCCCTGTGCGATTCCCCGACGGAGATTGGTCAGCCGGCCGCGCACGTCGTCGGGCGCACGCGAAACCGCCGGACCGCTCTGGTGCGACTGTTGCTGAGCCGTCCCCGGGACGAGGTTGGCCCGGGGTACCCGGCGTGGGAGGCCGGAGGTGGTGACCCCGCCCGCGGCCGGTTGCCGGACGCGCTCCGCCTGCCGGACGAGGTCGTCGTTCGGCGAGCTGCGCCAGGCGGAGGTGGCGGGCCGCTGGGGGGCCGCCGGGGTCTGGGGCTGGGCGGCCTGCGGCTCCGGGGCCGCGGCCGGGGCGGCCTGCTGCGCCCTCGCCTCGCGGTCGCCGTGGAACCAGTTGGTCTCCAGCGTGTCGTACAGCGGCGTCCGCCCGTCACCGGGACCGGAGGCCGGGGGCAGGGCCCATCCGTCCGAGGGCCGCTGCGGGGGAGTGCCGTTGGTGTTCTGGCCCGCGGGCTCCTGGGGGGCCGGACGCTGCGGGGCCGCAGGCGGACGCGGGGCGCCGAAGTCGTTCCCGCCGAGCGTGCCGCCCCCCTGCGGGCGCTCGAACTGGCCGGTGGCGGCCGGGTTCTGACGGCCCGGCAGGTTGTGCTGTCCGGTGGAGCCGTTGTCGTAGCCCTGGGCGCCGGCGAACCGGTCGGCCCGGGCGGGGCCGTTCGGAGCCGCCTGCGAGGGCTGGCCGCCGAAAACGTCCGAGCGGACGAAGGCTCCGCCGCCCTGCTGCGGGGCGGTCGGCTCGGGCCGCGCGAACTGGTCGTTCTGCGGCGCGTCCGGGCGGCCCTGCCCGTACTGGTCCTGACCCTGCCGGTCCTGGCCGTACTGATCCTGGCCGTACTGGTCCTGCCCGTACTGACCCTGCCCGTACTGGTCTTGTCCGTACTGGTCCTGGCCGTACTGGTCGTCGTACTGGTTCTGGCCGGGCTGGGCGAACTGGCCCGTGCTCTGCGGCTCGTCCCGGCGCGGCGCCGGGGCGTCGAAGTCGGGGCGGGCGAACTCGGCGGTGGCGGCGGGGGACTGGGGCTCGCCGAACCGCGGCACCGCCGGCATCTCCGCGGTCGAACCCGGGCCCTGCCTCTCGTCGTGGCGCGGCGTGCGGTCCGTGCGGGAGCTGTCCGGCTCGTCGTGACCGCGCGGGGCGTCCAGCGAGGCGCGCGGCACCGGCGGCTGCGCGTTCTCGTCGCTCCAGCTGGGCACCCGCGGCTGCGGGTTGCCGCCGGGCAGCTCGGCCCGCGGACCGCCACGCGGCGGCAGCTGCGGACGACGGCCCTGGTCGGCGTCGCCGTTGCCCCGGCGCTTGCCGCGCTGCGGGGGCGCGGAGGGACCGCGTCCGCCGCCGAACATGTCCTGGCCCTGCGAGGCGTTGCCCTGCGGCGCGTTCATGCCCGCGGCCTGGAGGCCCTGCGGAGCACCGGGCGCCTGACCGGCACCGGCTCCCGCGCCGGCCGGGGCCGGGCGGTTCTGCTGCCCCGGGCCCGCCGGGGACTGGGGTCCGCGCGCGCCACCCGGCGCACCCGGGCGACCGCCCGCGTCGCGCCCGGGCAGTGCGGCCCGCGGTCCCGGACCGGCACCGAGCCGGCCGCCCGGCGCACCGGCGCCGAGGGCACCGCCACCGCCACCGCCACCGCCGAAGGCGCCGCTGCCCGCGAGGGCACCGCCGCCCTGGCCACCACGGCGGGCCGCGGCGACACCGGCGGCGGCCTGCGCGGCGGCCGGACCACCGTTGCCCGAGGGCTGACCCTGCTTGGGCTGCGGCTTGCGGCCGCCCTGGGCGACGTCGACGGGCAGCATGACCAGCGCGGTCGTACCACCGGAGTCGGAGGGCCGCAGCTGGATGCGGATGCCGTGGCGCTGCGAGAGGCGGCCGACCACGAACAGACCCATGCGGCGGGAGACGGAGACGTCCACGGTGGGCGGCGAGGCGAGCCGCTCGTTGATCGCGGCCAGGTCCTCCGGCGAGAGGCCGATACCGGTGTCGTGGATCTCGATCAGCACGCGGCCGTCGGGCAGCGCGTGACCGGTGACCTTGACCTTGGTCTGCGGCGAGGAGAACGAGGTCGCGTTCTCCAGCAGCTCGGCGAGCAGGTGCACGAGGTCGTTGACCACACGGCCGGCGACCTCGGTGGTCGGCACCGAGGCCAGCTCGATGCGCTCGTACTGCTCCACCTCGGAGGCCGCGGCGCGGAGCACGTCGACCAGCGGGACCGGGCGGGTCCAGCGGCGGCCGGGCTCCTCACCGGCGAGGACGAGGAGGTTCTCACCGTTACGGCGCATACGCGTCGCGAGGTGGTCGAGCTTGAACAGCGAGGACAGCTGGTCCGGGTCGGCCTCGCGGGACTCCAGTTCGGAGATGAGCGAGAGCTGACGCTGGATGAGGCCCTGGGAGCGGCGCGAGAGGTTGGTGAACATCGCGTTGACGTTGCCCCGCAGCAGGGCCTGCTCGGCGGCGAGGCGGACCGCCTCGCGGTGCACGTCGTCGAAGGCCGCGGCCACTCGGCCGATCTCGTCCCGGGAGTGCACACCGACCGACTCCACCGAGGTGTCGACGTCCTGCGGGTCGGTCTCGGAGAGCTGCTTGACCAGCTCGGGCAGACGGTCCTGGGCGACCTTGGTCGCGGTGTCCTCCAGGCGGCGCAGCGACCGGATCATGGACCGGGCCACGACGAACGCGCCGACCAGGGAGACGCCGAGCACGAGCAGGATCAGGACACCCGAGATGATGGCCTCTTGCTCGGACTCGTTGCGCAGCTCGCGGGCCTGCTGCTCCATGTCCTCGAGCAGCTTCAGCTCGATGTTCTTCATCTGCTGGATCTTGGTGGAGCTGTCGTCCAGCCAGTCCTGGTAGGACCGGGACCTCAGGCTCGCCAGGCCGTTGGTCTTGCCGAGGGCACGGCCGGCGTACTGGTCGGACGCCTCGATCACCGGGTTGCCCTCGGAGATCGGCTTGAGCAGGTCCTCCGCGCCCTCACCGTAGATGCTGGTGAAGCTGCGGATCTCGGACGTCTGGCTCTGCAGCGCGGACTGGGCGTACAGCCGGTCGTTCTCGGCGAGATCGCCCTTGCTGGTGTTGTTCGCCGGCAGCGCCGCGGCGAGGACGGCGCGCTGGATGGACGCGTACTCCTTGGCCGAGGAGAACGCCGACAGGGCGCGCGTGCGCTGGATCATGTCCGGGTTGCTGGTCGCCTCCGCCATGTCCTGCGAGAGGTCGAGCAGGTGGGTGATCAGGCGGTGGTAGGACTCGACCGTCTGGGTCGAGTTGTCGTTCGCCGTGTACGCCGTGCTGCGGATCTTGGTCAGATCGTTCAGGTCGCTCGCGATGCCGACGAGGCTGTCCCGGACGCCGACGAGCTTGCCGTCCTTGCTCGCCGCGTCGATCTGCTCGGACTTGTCGAGGAAGTTCTTCAGGGCCCGGTCGGTCTGCTCGCGGTCGCCCTTGACGGCGATGGCGCTGGACTTCGAGCCGTGGGCCAGGGGACCGGCGGACTGGTCGCGCTCCTCCTGGAGCGCGGCGGCCAGCTCCGTGGCCTGCTTGGTCATCTCGGTCAGCAGCTTCATGTTGTCGAGCTGCTGGATGTCGTCCATCGACTGGCTGATGCGCATCGCGCCCAGCGAGGTCGCCGCGACCACCGGAAGCGCGAGCAGCGACACCAGACGGGTGGAGATCCGCCAGTTGCGCAGCGCTATTCGCGGGCCGGGGCCGGTCGAGCCCTTGGCCGGCTTCTTGGGCGGCTGCTCGCCGGATGCGGACGGGCCCGTCGCCTGGCCTGCGCGCTCCTGGCCGTCGCCGGACTGGGCCTGGCCCGGGTTCTGGGCGTGCTGGGGCGAGGAGCTGACGGCCTTGGGGCCAGTCCCGCCGTGCGGCTCCGGCTCCGCCGAAGCGCTGCCATCCCTCTTGAAACGTCCCTGCACTAGCGTCGCAACCTCTGGACCAGGCGCCCCTCCGCGTGAACGGCTGGGCACGGTGTCGGCGTCATAGGGGCGCCCTGAATACGCCCCTGTGTTGGTCGTGAGTGACCGGCGCTGGTTCCCCCTTCTCGCCGCCGCTCGGCGCTGGTGTGCGCCCCCTTGCGCCGGCTCGATCCCGCGGCGGTCCGTGGAATTCCAGCACAGTGCAGGATCTCCAACAAGGCCCATGGGGCAGGCCGTGAGATACGTGACAGCACGTGAGGGCCGAGTCACCAGACGTAGAAGATGATCACCCGCAAACCGGACGTATGCCCGCGAGTTGCCGAGGCGGAGAGGGTGTCCCAGTCGACATGATCAGCAGCGGAATGATGCCTTCAGGTGTGCAATGTCGGTTAAGTCGGGGTGGTCGCGGCGTCGCAATTGACCGGTTTGACCCTTGATAAGTGAGCAAACTCACACCCGGATCGTGGGCTCCCCCAGGGTTGGCGGGGAATCGCATGTTTAGCCTGACGCTTTACAGAGAAGGCAAAACCGACAACCTGCGCCCTCGCAGGGGTATCAGCAGCCCCTCGGGCGCCCGGACATGACAGGGCCTCGTACAACCGTGAAGACGACGATGATGTTCCACAAGATCGCCAACCCGCGACGCACGACGCTGGCGCACCTCGAGGGCGCCGACGACCTGCAGACGCCGGAACAGCCGGAGCACGCCGTCGAGCTCCCCACCCAGACCGCCAACCCCCGGCGCACGACGCTGATGGAGATCCCGGTCGCGGCGTCCGTCGCAGAGTAGTACGACACCGGGCCGCCGACCGTTCAGCGGCCAGGGGCCTCTTGCCGCGTTAGCCTGGAGCGTCAGACTCCAGCCAGCTCAGTCAAGGGGCCAAGCAACCCGTGCGCATCGCCAGGTTCTCCATCGACGGGAACGTCGCCTTCGGCGCGGTCGAGGGCGACCAGCCGGACCAGCTCGTCCTCGACATCATCAAGGGCATCCCGTTCGCGGACTTCGAGCTCTCCGGCACCAAGGTGCCCCTGAGCAAGGTGCGGCTCCTGCCGCCGGTACTCCCCAACAAGGTCGTCGCCTTCGGCCGCAACTACGCCGAGCACGCCCGCGAACTCGGCAACGAGGTGCCCGACGCCCCGTTCGCCTTCTTCAAGCCGTCCACCTCGGTGATCGGGCCCGGCGACGCCATCCAGTACCCCTCCTTCTCCGAGGAACTGCACCACGAGGCCGAACTCGCCGTCGTCATCGGCCGCATGTGCCGCGAGGTCCCGCGCGAACGCGTCAAGGACGTGATCTTCGGCTACACCTGCGCCAACGACGTCACCGCCCGCGACGTGCAGCGCCGCGAGAAGCAGTGGGCCAGGGCCAAGGGCTTCGACTCCTCCTGCCCGCTGGGCCCCTGGGTGGAGACCGAACTGGACCCGAGCGACCTCACCATCCAGCTCACGGTCAACGGCGGCCAGCGCCAGCTCGGCCGCACCAGCGAGATGATCCACTCCATCGAGGACCTGATCGTCAACATCTCCGAGGCGATGACGCTGCTCCCGGGCGACGTGATTCTCACGGGCACCCCGGCCGGCGTCGGCCCCCTCAACGTCGGCGACGAGGTCGCCGTCACCATCGAAGGCATCGGCACTCTCACCAACAAGGTTGTCAAGCGTGGCTAGCGCACCCGGCTCCCCCGTACGCGTCCGTTTCTGCCCCTCGCCCACCGGTAACCCCCACGTGGGCCTGGTCCGCACCGCCCTGTTCAACTGGGCGTTCGCCCGGCACCAGCAGGGCACGCTGGTCTTCCGCATCGAGGACACCGACGCGGCCCGCGACTCCGAGGAGTCGTACGACCAGCTGCTGGACTCGATGCGCTGGCTGGGCTTCGACTGGGACGAGGGCCCCGAGATCGGCGGGCCGCACGCGCCGTACCGCCAGTCGCAGCGCATGGACATCTACAAGGACGTCGCTCACAAGCTCCTGGACGCCGGCCGCGCCTACCGCTGCTACTGCTCCCAGGAGGAGCTGGACACCCGCCGCGAGGCCGCCCGCGCCGCCGGCAAGCCCTCCGGCTACGACGGCCACTGCCGCGACCTGACCGACGCCCAGGCCGAGGAGTACAAGGCGCAGGGCCGCGAGCCCATCGTCCGCTTCCGGATGCCCGATGAGGCGCTCACCTTCACGGACCTGGTCCGCGGCGAGATCACCTACCTCCCGGAGAACGTCCCGGACTACGGCATCGTCCGCGCCAACGGCGCCCCCCTCTACACGCTCGTCAACCCGGTCGACGACGCCCTGATGGAGATCACCCACGTCCTGCGCGGCGAGGACCTCCTCTCCTCCACCCCGCGCCAGATCGCCCTGTACAAGGCGCTGATCGAGCTGGGCGTCGCCAAGGAGATCCCCGCCTTCGGCCACCTCCCGTACGTCATGGGCGAGGGCAACAAGAAGCTGTCCAAGCGCGACCCCCAGTCGAGCCTCAACCTCTACCGGGAGCGCGGCTTCCTCCCCGAGGGCCTGCTCAACTACCTCTCCCTGCTCGGCTGGTCGCTCTCCGCCGACCAGGACATCTTCACCATCGAGGAGATGGTCGCGGCCTTCGACGTCTCGGACGTCAACCCCAACCCGGCCCGCTTCGACCTGAAGAAGTGCGAGGCGATCAACGCCGACCACATCCGCCTGCTGGAGATCAAGGACTTCACCGAGCGCTGCCGCCCCTGGCTGAAGGCCCCCGCCGCCCCCTGGGCGCCCGAGGACTTCGACGAGGCCAAGTGGCAGACGATCGCGCCGCACGCGCAGACCCGCGTGAAGGTGCTCTCCGAGATCACCGACAACGTCGACTTCCTGTTCCTGCCGGAGCCGGTCTTCGACGAGGCGAGCTGGACGAAGGCGATGAAGGAGGGTTCGGACGCGCTCCTGAGCACGGCGCGCGAGAAGCTCGACGCCGCCGACTGGACGTCCCCCGAATCCCTCAAGGAGGCCGTCCTGGCCGCCGGCGAGGCCCACGGCCTCAAACTCGGCAAGGCCCAGGCCCCCGTCCGCGTCGCCGTCACCGGCCGCACGGTCGGCCTGCCCCTCTTCGAGTCCCTGGAGGTCCTGGGCAAGGAGAAGGCCCTGGCCCGGATCGACGCGGCGCTGGCGAGGCTCGCGGCGTAACGCACGCGCTCGTAGAGCAGAAGGAAGCAAGGGGCGGCACTCGGAACTCCGGGTGCTGCCCCTGGTCACTCCGCTGTGCGTCGGCCTCCGCACGCTTCGGCATCCGTCCGTGACCAGAGCGCCGACGAGCACCCCGACCGCCCCGCCCCGGCGTTACCGTCGGATCATGAGCATTCGCGCCGTGGTCTGGGACGTCGACGACACACTTTTCGACTACACCACCGCCGACCGCGAGGGCATGCGTGCCCACCTGGTCGCCGAGGGGCTCCTCGCCGGGTACGGATCGGCGGAGGAGGCCCTCGTGCGGTGGCGCGAGATCACCGACCAGCAGTGGGCGCGTTTCTCGGCCGGCGAGGTGGACTTCGTCACACAGCGGCGGGATCGCACCCGGGTCTTCCTGGGTCGGCCCGAGCTGACGGATGCCGAAGCCGACGACTGGTTCCAGCGCTACGTCACGCACTACGAGGCCGCCTGGTCCCTCTTCCCGGACGTCATGCCCGTCCTCGACGCCCTCGCCGACAGCCACCGGCACGCCGTGCTCTCCAACTCCAGCCTGACCGTCCAGGACCGCAAGCTGCGCGTCCTCGGTGTGCACGACCGCTTCGAGGCCATCCTGTGCGCCGCCGAGCTGGGCGTCTCCAAACCCGAGGCCGGAGCCTTCCTCGCGGCCTGCGACGCCCTCGGCCTCAGCCCGTCCGAGGTGGCCTACGTCGGGGACCATCCGGAGATCGACGGACGCGGCGCCTCCGACGCCGGGTTGCTCTCCGTATGGATCGACCGCGGCGGCGTGTACGCGACCGTCGACCCCCCGGCCGGGCCGCGTCGCATCGCCTCCCTCGCCGAACTTCCCGCGCTGCTCGGCGCCGATACCCGTTTTGGAGCCCCGTCCACCTTCAGGTAATGTTCTTCCTGCGCCGCCGGAGAACGGGCCGAAAGGTCAGAAATCCGGAGGCGCACGCTAAGACAAGACCTCCGACGGGGGTTGCGTTTCAGTGGCCTATGGTGTAATTGGCAGCACGACGGTTTCTGGTTCCGTTAGTCTAGGTTCGAGTCCTGGTAGGCCAGCTCGCAGAGCTTATCTGCGCCGCGGATCACCATCCGCAAAGCCCCCGTTGTGTAGCGGCCTAGCACGCCGCCCTCTCAAGGCGGTAGCGCCGGTTCGAATCCGGTCGGGGGTACAGATCCTTCCCGCGAGGACAGCTTGGGTCGCTCCCGCTGTCTTTGATGCAGGATCGCTAGGGCCCCCGTTGTGTAGCGGCCTAGCACGCCGCCCTCTCAAGGCGGTAGCGCCGGTTCGAATCCGGTCGGGGGTACGAACTGGTCTAAACCACATTGGTCTATGGTGTAATTGGCAGCACGACTGATTCTGGTTCAGTTAGTCTAGGTTCGAGTCCTGGTAGACCAGCTCGGATCTGCGGCGGTGCAGCACTGAACGCTCGCAAGATCCACGCCCCCGTTGTGTAGCGGCCTAGCACGCCGCCCTCTCAAGGCGGTAGCGCCGGTTCGAATCCGGTCGGGGGTACCAGAGTCCCAAGGGGGCTTCCGCTTCGGCGGGAGCCCCCTTCGGCGTTCGACCGGCCGCCCACCCGCGTTCACTCGATCCCGTACCGCCGCGTCGTCTCCTCCTCCTGCGCCAGCCGGTGCAGGGCCCGCAGCGCCGGCTCGAAGAGCACCGCGGCCGCGACGGCCATCTCGACCTTCTCCGCCTCCGAGGCGTGGCTCTCCAGGAAGTCCAGGTCCCGCCGGGCCACCTCGTGCATCAACGCCCCGTACGGCGCCAGCAGTTCCGCGTCCCAGGGATAGCCGAGACGGCGCAGCGTGGCCATCGCCACCACGAGCGAGCGGTGGACGGGGGAGAGGGAGGCCAGTTCGCGGGCCGACTCCCAGCCCAGCCGCTCCAGCAGCCGGTCCGCCTCCGCCCGTGCGGCCACCACGTCCGGGTCCTCCTCGTCCGGCTCGGCCTCCTGCGGCAGCGCCCACATGGCGGCCCCGATCCGGATGGTCCGGCCCAGCGACACGTCGTCGACGTGGCCCAGCACCTCCCGGGCCGTCGCCACCGGGATCTTGCCCACCTGGATCAGCGCCCGCACCAGCCGCAGCCGGCGCAGATGGCCCTCGTCGTACTCGGCCGTGGTCGCGTTGAGCTGCCGGCCCGGCGGCAACAGCCCCTCGCGCAGGTAGTACTTGATCGTCGCGGTGGAAACCCCGCTGCGCGCGCTCAGGTCGGCCAGTCGCATCCCTTGCACCCCTCATCGGATAGCGCCACTATCTAAGCAGGAGTACTTGGACAGTGCAGCTCACCAACACGGGGAGGCGTCAATGCCGGGCAAGACCGCGCTCGTGGCCCGTACCACCGCCGCGGCCGAGGGGGACGTGACCGTCCTGCTGATCGGCATGCGGATCAACCACTTCTGGGCCGTGCACCACTGGCTGCCGGTCCTACTCGCGATGCCGCGCATGCTCCGCGAGCTGGCGAAGGACCCGGAACGCGGACTGCTGGGACACGTCCTGCTGACGGCGTCACCGCGGACGTACTACGTCGTCCAGTACTGGGAGTCCAAGGAGAAGCTCTACCGCTACGCGCACTCGCCCGACATGTTCCACCACCGGGCCTGGGCGATCATCAACCGCAAGGAACGGGCGGGGAAGGCCCGCGGGCACGTGGGGCTGTGGCACGAGGCGTACGTCGTGCCCGAGGGGTCGTACGAGTCGATCTACGCGGACATGCCCGTCTTCGGCCTCGCGGCGGCGCACGGACAGGTGCCGCTCGAGCGGCGGGGCAAGCGGGCGCAGGACCGGTTCGCGTATCGGTCGAAGAAGAGCGCGAGCGCCGGGGAAGAGGCCCCGGACAGGGCCTGAGAACGGAGCGGGGCCCGCCGCGGCGTTGAGGCGGGCCCGTTACCGGTCAGGTGTCCTGGGTGGTCAGCCGGTGCGGCGCAGCGCCTCGGAGAGGCGGCCCGCGGCGTCGATGATCGCCTGCGCGTGCATACGGCCGGGGTGGCGGGTGAGGCGCTCGATGGGGCCGGAGACGGACACGGCGGCCACCACGCGGTTGGAGGGGCCGCGCACCGGCGCGGAGACGGACGCGACGCCGGGCTCGCGCTCGCCGATCGACTGGGCCCAGCCGCGGCGGCGCACGCCGGACAGGGCCGTCGCCGTGAAGCGGGCGCCCTGAAGACCGCGGTGGAGGCGCTCGGGCTCCTCCCAGGCCATCAGGATCTGCGCCGAGGAGCCGGCCTTCATGGTGAGCGTGGAGCCGACCGGGACGGTGTCCCTGAGGCCCGACAGCCGCTCGGCCGCGGCCACACAGATGCGCATGTCGCCCTGGCGGCGGTAGAGCTGGGCGCTCTCGCCCGTGATGTCGCGCAGGTGGGTGAGGACCGGCCCCGCCGTGGCGAGCAGGCGGTCCTCGCCGGCCGCCGCGGCCAGTTCGGCCAGGCGCGGGCCGAGGATGAAGCGGCCCTGCATGTCGCGCGCCACCATACGGTGGTGTTCCAGCGCCACGGCCAGGCGGTGGGCCGTGGGTCGTGCCAGTCCGGTCGCACCGACCAACCCCGCGAGGGTGGCCGGACCGGACTCCAGAGCGCTCAGGACGAGGGCCGCCTTGTCCAGAACGCCGACGCCGCTACTGTTGTCCATGAAACGATACTCCCGTCTCACTCTGTGAAACGCAAGTTCAATTTTCCGTGGAACGCGCCACTCTGGATGGCACGAAGTCACAACGGCCCGTGACGAAAGGGCCTGGTGGCGGTTGCCCGGAAACACAGGGGTGAGGGCACCGCTTCCCCAAGATCTCTAGTTGGGTCGGCGCGTTGTCGCCGGCCGGAGGGAAAGCGATGGGTAGGACACTCGCGGAGAAGGTCTGGGACGACCATGTCGTCCGGCGCGCCGAGGGCGAGCCCGACCTCCTCTTCATCGATCTGCACCTGCTGCACGAGGTGACCAGCCCGCAGGCCTTCGACGGCCTCCGCAAGAGCGGCCGTCCGGTGCGCCGGCTCGACCTGACCATCGCCACCGAGGACCACAACACCCCGACGCTCGACATCGACAAGCCCATCGCGGACCCGGTCTCCCGGGCCCAGCTGGAGACGCTGCGCAAGAACTGCGCGGATTTCGGCGTCCGGCTGCACCCGCTGGGCGACGTCGAGCAGGGCGTCGTGCACGTCGTCGGCCCGCAGCTGGGCCTGACCCAGCCCGGCACCACCGTGGTCTGCGGCGACTCGCACACCTCCACGCACGGTGCCTTCGGCGCGCTGGCGTTCGGCATCGGCACCTCCCAGGTCGAGCACGTGCTGGCCACCCAGACGCTGCCGTTGGCCCGCCCGAAGACCATGGCGATCACCGTCAACGGCGAACTGCCCGACGGCGTCACGGCCAAGGACCTGATCCTGGCGATCATCGCGAAGATCGGCACCGGCGGCGGCCAGGGCTACATCCTGGAGTACCGCGGCGAGGCCATCGAGAAGCTCTCGATGGAGGCCCGGATGACCATCTGCAACATGTCGATCGAGGCCGGCGCCCGCGCGGGCATGATCGCCCCCGACGAGACCACCTTCGCCTACCTCCAGGGCCGCCCGCACGCCCCCGAGGGCGCGGACTGGGACGCCGCGGTGGAGTACTGGAAGACGCTGCGCACCGATGACGACGCGGAGTTCGACGCCGAGGTAGTCATCGAGGCCGCCGAGCTGGCCCCGTTCGTCACCTGGGGCACCAACCCCGGCCAGGGTGCGCAGCTGTCCGCCGCCGTCCCCGACCCGGCTTCGTACGAAGACGCTTCGGAGCGCTTCGCCGCCGAAAAGGCCCTGGAGTACATGGGGTTGGAGGCCGGACAGCCGCTGCGCTCCATCCGGGTGGACACCGTCTTCGTAGGTTCCTGCACCAACGGCCGCATCGAGGACCTCCGCGCCGCCGCCGAGATCGTCCGGGACCGCAAAGTCGCCGACGGCGTACGCATGCTGGTCGTCCCGGGCTCCGCGCGGGTGGGGCTCCAGGCCGTCTCCGAGGGTCTGGACGTGGTCTTCAAGGAGGCCGGCGCCGAATGGCGGCACGCGGGCTGCTCGATGTGTCTGGGCATGAACCCGGACCAGCTGGCCCCCGGTGAGCGCTCCGCGTCCACGTCCAACCGCAACTTCGAGGGGCGCCAGGGCAAGGGCGGCCGCACCCACCTGGTGTCCCCGCAGGTCGCGGCCGCGACGGCGGTCCTGGGCCACCTGGCCTCCCCGGCCGACCTGTCCGCCGCCGACGTCCCCACGCCCGCTGGAGTCTGAGAGTCATGGAAGCGTTCACCAAGCACACCGGCCGGGCCGTCCCGCTGCGCCGCAGCAACGTCGACACCGACCAGATCATCCCCGCCCACTGGCTCAAGAAGGTGACCCGGGACGGGTTCGAGGACGGGCTGTTCGAGGCCTGGCGCAAGGACCCGGAGTTCGTGCTCAACCTGCCCGAGCGCCGGGGCGCCACGGTGCTGGTCGCCGGCCCCGACTTCGGCACCGGCTCCTCGCGCGAGCACGCCGTCTGGGCGCTGCAGAACTACGGCTTCAAGACGGTGATCTCCTCCCGTTTCGCCGACATCTTCCGCGGCAACTCGCTGAAGAACGGCCTGCTCACGGTGGTCCTCGACCAGAAGACCGTGGACGCGCTGTGGGAGCTCACGGACAAGGACCCCCAGGCCGAGATCACGGTCGACCTGGAGGCCCGCGAGGTCCGCGCCGAGGGTGTCACGGCCGCCTTCGAGCTGGACGAGAACTCCCGCTGGCGGCTGCTGAACGGGCTGGACGACATCTCGATCACCCTGCGGAACGAGGCGGACATCGCCGCGTACGAGGCGAAGCGCCCGCCGTTCAAGCCGCAGACCGTCCAGGTCTGACCCGGCGCCGGGGCCCCCACCGGGTTCCAGGAGGCTCCACAAGGTCGAGTTTCGGCCACCCAACACCCCCGACGTACCCCCGATCAGCCCGATCGGGGGTACGGCCGTTTTCGGGCCCGCTCGCGTCCCGCCGTCACGGATGTGGCGTACAACTTCCCACGTTAGAGGCGTTGTTGCCGGGGTACGCACCTCATGAAGGCTTGGCTTCCGGGTGTGCCCGGAAGGCCGTTTGAGGCGGCAGTTGCCCCCTGCGCAGGCGACAACTCGCCCCAGATGGCACAATCTGTGCATGGAACACGACGGCCAACTCGAGCTCTATACGGCGGTCGCGGTCCGGCTCAAGGAAGCGCACACAAGAGTGCGCGCACTGCAAGTCCCGGAGGGCGTACGGATGGCGCTGACCCGGAAGCTGCTGGTCATTACGGCCGCGGCCAAACACGATCTCGCCGGTGCGGCAGGGCGCCTGGATCGGTTCACCGCCGACCTCGACGCGGGTCGATTCCCCGAAGAGGAAGGCTGAACAGACCGGGACAGCCCGAGTCCGTTGCGGCACAAGGGTGATTAGCCCGTTTCGTGTTTGATTTGCGGTATATATCTGCCTAACGTGCGAAAAAGCTTGAACACATTCGTTCTGGCGATGTCTCCGAAGGGGAAGACGTGAACAAGGCGCAGCTCGTAGAAGCGATTGCCGACAAGGTGGGCGGACGGCAGCAGGCCGCCGACGCTGTCGACGCGGTCCTGGACGCCCTCGTCCGTGCGGTCGTCGCGGGCGACCGGGTCTCGGTCACCGGCTTCGGTTCCTTCGAGAAGGTCGACCGTCCGGCCCGCTACGCCCGCAACCCTCAGACGGGAGAGCGGGTTCGGGTCAAGAAGACCTCCGTGCCGCGCTTCCGCGCGGGTCAGGGCTTCAAGGACCTGGTGAGCGGCTCGAAGAAGCTTCCGAAGAACGACATCGCGGTCAAGAAGGCCCCCAAGGGCAGCCTGTCCGGCCCGCCGCCCACCATCTCCAAGGCCGCGGGCAAGAAGGCCGCCGCCAAGAAGGCCACGGGCGCCGCGAAGAAGGCCACGGCCAAGAAGACGTCCGCGGCGGCGAAGAAGGCGACCGCGAAGAAGACCACCGGCGCCGCCAAGACCACGGCGAAGAAGACCACCGCCAAGAAGTCCGCGGCCAAGAGCACCACGGCGGCGGCGAAGAAGACCGCGGCCAAGAAGGCCCCGGCGAAGAAGGCGACCGCCAAGAAGGCCCCGGCCAAGAAGTCGACCGCCCGCAAGACCACCGCCAAGAAGGCCACCGCCCGCAAGAAGTAGCAGGCAGCAGCAGGCGAACGGGCACAGGGGCACTCACGCGCCGGGCCGGACTCCCTCTCGGAGTCCGGCCCGCGGCGTGTCCGGGGTCCGGCGGGAAGACCCCCGCGGATCAGAACGTCTGCAGTGTCACCAGCGTGATCCGGCGGCTCGTGTCCGTGTCCGTGCCGCCCGTGTCGCCCACGCCCTCGGTCTCGATCCGCACCCGCTGCCCGGGCCGCAGCAGCCTCAGGCCCCCCGCGTCGAACGCCGCCGCGTCGAAGGGCACGGGCGTGCCGTCGTCGAGCAGCACCTGCCCGCTGCGGCTTACGGGGTCGTACGTGTAAGCGGTCGCCTGCATGCCGGCAGCCTACTGCCCGGCGATCAGCAGGCGCGCCGTCACCGCGGCCGTACGGGGGCCCACCCCCAGCGCCAGCGCGGTGCGAAGATCATCGCCGGTGTCGACGTCCTGCCGTACGGAATCCACCGCGGCGAGGCGTAGTTCCACCGCGCCGGAGGCCCGGTGAAGGGCCCGCGAATCCGGGCCGAAAGCGGGGGCCAATTCACAGCCCGGCGCCGCGGCCAGCAAGGTGGTGCCGATTCCGGCCGCGTCGGGGAGAAAGGCGCGCGGGAATTGTGCGGCCGCCGCCAGTACCCGCGCCAATTCGGCGGGCCGCAGTGCGGGGAGATCGGCGTTGAGCGCGGCCACCGGACTTTCGGGCCGCGCCGCCCGTACCACGGCCGCTCCGTGCGCCAGCGCGGCGTTCAGACCGTCGCCGGGCTCGTCCGCGACCACGCCCGCACCGAGCGCAGCGAGCTCCCGTCCGGCCCGTGCGTCGTCCGTGACGACTGCCACATCCGCGACCTCCGGGCAGGCCAGCGCGGCCGCCACGGTGTCCTGTGCGAACGCCAGCGCGAGCCCCGGCCGCACCCCGTCGTCCGCGGTGTCCGACAGCCTGCTCTTGGCCCGGGCAAGGGGCTTCACGGGTACGACCAAGGTCCACTGCACGAGCGTTCCGTCCTTATCTCGTCGCCGTCATTGTCACCTGGGGGACCTGGCGGTTCACTCTTCGGGGCGTACGGTGTTCTCGACAGACGGGCGGCCCGGGGCGACACTTGTCCGGCCCCAGGCCCTGGAGGAAAGGTGTCAGCGTGCCCCGCCGCAGAATCGGCTTCTGGTACCGCCTGGCCGCGGTGATCTGCAAACCGCCGCTGGTGGTTCTGATCAAGCGGGACTGGCGGGGAATGGAGAACATTCCGGCCGAGGGTGGATTTATCACCGCCGTGAACCACAATTCGCACGTCGACCCCTTCGCGTACGCGCACTACCAGTACAACACCGGGCGCGTCCCGCGATTCCTGGCGAAGAGCGGCCTTTTCCGGAAGGGCTTCGTCGGCGCAGCGATGCGGGGCACCGGGCAGATCCCCGTCTACCGCGAGAGCACGGACGCGCTGAGCGCCTTCCGGGCCGCGATCGACGCCGTGGAGCGCGGCGAGTGCGTCGCCTTCTACCCCGAGGGCACCCTCACCCGCGACCCGGACGGCTGGCCGATGACCGCCAAGACCGGTGCCGCGCGCGTCGCCCTCCAGACCAGGTGCCCGGTGATCCCGGTCGCCCAGTGGGGCTGCAACGAACTCCTGCCGCCCTACGCCAAGAAGCCCAGCCTCCTGCCGCGCAAGACCCACCAGGTGCTGGCCGGCCCGCCGGTCGACCTGGCGCGGTTCTACGGCAAGGAGATGACCGCGGAGCTGTTGAAGGAGGCCACCGAGGTCATCATGGCCGCCGTCACCCGCCAGCTGGAGGAGATCCGCGGCGAGAAGGCGCCCGAAACCCCCTACGACCCCCGCCGCGAGCGGATCGAGCAGCGGCGCCGGACGCAGTCACAGCAGACGCAGCCGCGGCCGACAAGGACACGGACACAGGGACCGCAGGCAGAAGGGCAGAGCACGTGAGCAAGCCGGTCAGGGCGGCCGTCTTCGGCACCGGATCCTGGGGCACCGCCTTCGGCGCGGTCCTCGCCGACGCGGGGTGCGACGTCACCCTGTGGGGGCGCCGCGCCGAACTCGCCGACGCCGTCAACTCCACCCGGACCAACCCGGACTACCTGCCCGGCGTGGAACTCCCCGCGGGCCTGCGGGCCACCACCGACGCCGCCGAGGCCGCGCGCGACGCCGACTTCACCGTCCTCGCCGTCCCGTCCCAGACGCTGCGCGCCAACCTGGCCGACTGGACGCCGCTGCTGGCGCCCGGCACGGTCCTCGTGTCGCTGATGAAAGGCGTCGAACTCGGCTCCGCGATGCGGATGAGCGAGGTGATCGGGGACGTCGCCAAGGTCGGCGCCGAGCGCATCGCCGTGGTCACCGGCCCCAACCTGGCCCGTGAGATCGCCGCCCGCATGCCGGCCGCCGCCGTGGTCGCCTGCCCCGACGAGTCCGTCGCCCAGCGCCTCCAGACCGCCTGCCACACCCCGTACTTCCGCCCCTACACCAACACCGACGTCGTCGGCTGCGAGCTGGGCGGCGCCGTGAAGAACGTGATCGGTCTCGCCGTCGGCATCGCGGACGGCATGGGCCTCGGCGACAACGCCAAGGGCTCCCTCATCACCCGCGGCCTCGCCGAGACCACCCGACTCGGGGTCGCCCTCGGCGCCGACCCGCTGACCTTCTCCGGACTGGCCGGTCTGGGCGACCTGGTGGCGACCTGCTCCTCGCCGCTGTCGCGCAACCACACCTTCGGCACCAACCTCGGCAGGGGCATGACCCTCCAGGAGACCATCGCGGTCACCAAGCAGACCGCCGAGGGCGTCAAGTCCTGCGAGTCGGTGCTGGATCTGGCCCGCAGGCACGGCGTCGACATGCCGATCACCGAGACCGTCGTCGCCATCGTGCACGAGGGCATGTCCCCGGTGGTCGCCGTGAAGGAGTTGATGTCGCGCAGCGCGAAGCCCGAACGACGCTGAGCGACCCCGGACGGAACCCGGGCGTCCACCCGCGCCACGCGGCCCCGCCGACGCTGTCTCGGGGCCCCACGGGCGGGTACTCTCAACGCGATATGAGCACCGAGAACCTCCCCCAGAGCCCCGAGCAGCCGCCTCGCAAGCCGCGTGTGGCCGTCGTGTTCGGCGGGCGCAGCTCCGAACACGGGATCTCCGTGGTCACCGCCGGCGCCGTCCTCGCGGCCATCGACCGCACGCGGTACGACGTCCTGCCGATCGGCATCACCAGAGACGGCCGCTGGGCCCTCACCGCCGACGAACCGGAACGCATGGCGATCACCGAACGCCGTACGCCCGACGTCGAGGAACTCGCCGAGTCGACCGAGGGAGGCGTGCTGCTGCCCGTCGACCCCGCGAACCGTGAAGTCGTCTACAGCGAACCCGGCTCGGTGCCCAAGGCGCTGGGCGAGGTCGACGTCGTCTTCCCCGTGCTGCACGGCCCGTACGGCGAGGACGGCACCCTCCAGGGCCTGCTGGAACTGTCCGGTGTGCCCTACGTCGGCGCGGGCGTGCTCGCCTCGGCCGTCGGCCAGGACAAGGAGTACATGAAGGCGGTCTTCACCTCCTACGGTCTCAAGGTCGGCCCGTACGTGGTGATCCGGCCCCGTGAGTGGGAGCAGGACCGTTCCGGCGCCCGCAAGAAGATCGTCGACTTCGCCGGGGAGCACGGCTGGCCGCTGTTCGTGAAACCCGCGCGCGCGGGTTCCTCGATCGGCATCACCAAGGTCGACGACCTCTCCGGCCTCGACGAGGCGATCGAGGAGGCCCGGCGCCACGACCCGAAGATCCTCATCGAGGCGGCGCTGCGGGGCCGGGAGATCGAATGCGGGGTGCTGGAGTTCGAGGACGGCCCCCGTGCCTCCGTTCCCGCCGAGATCCCGCCGCCCACGGAGCACGCGTACTACGACTTCGAGGCCAAGTACATCGACTCCACGCCCGGCGTCGTACCGGCCCCGCTCACGGCCGAGGAGACCGCCGAGGTCCAGCGGCTCGCCGTGGCGGCCTTCGACGCGGCCTCCTGCGAGGGGCTGGTGCGCGCGGACTTCTTCCTCACCGAGGACGACGAGTTCGTCATCAACGAGATCAACACCATGCCCGGCTTCACGCCGATCTCCATGTACCCGCAGATGTGGCAGGCCAGCGGCGTGAGCTACCCGGAGCTGGTCGACCGGCTGGTCCAGGCGGCGCTGCGGCGGCCCACGGGACTGCGCTGAGCCTCCCCCTCGCACGACCGAGAAGGCGATCCCCTCGGGGATCGCCTTCTCGCAGTATGATCAGCGGGTTTCCCCAGCCCGCTGCCCGCAGGCGGCAGCGCCTTGTCCGGTTGTCAGGGTTACGCCACAGCTTGGCGATCCCGCGCTCCGGCCGGGAACCGCCGCAGACTCGCTGTCGTCTGCTGAGGAGCAGCCTGCGGCGACGATCAACGGTGCGCGAGCGAGCGGGCGGAGAGGGGGCTAGAGATGGACGACCGGACAGGTCAGAGTACGGGTGATGCCGTCCACTTGCTGGACCTTGGCGACCACCATGCGACCCAGTTCGTCGACGGTGTCGGACTGGGCGCGGACGATGACGTCGTAAGGTCCTGTCACGTCCTCGGCCTGGATCACTCCAGGGATCTTGCTGATCGTCTCGGCGACGGTCGACGCCTTGCCGACCTCCGTCTGGATCAGGATGTACGCCTGTACCACGGAACCTCCAGAGCGGCCACGAGGATCATGTGGGGAAAAGGAACGCCACGGTATCGCGTAGCCGCTCTCCGCGGGGAGACCCGCGGGCCGCGGGCCTCGCGCGCCGGGGTGCCGGAATGACACGAGTTGACGAACACGCCGACCGTGACGACGGTCATTTCGACCGTAACGAGGACAGAGATGACGCGCGACCGGGCACGGACAGGGACAGAAGGGGAGCCAAGGCGATGAAGGGCACTGTTGGTGAGCTGGGGGAGTTCGGGCTCATCAGGGAGCTCACCTCCCGTCTCACCACCACCCCGGCGGTCCGGGTCGGTCCCGGCGACGACGCCGCGGTGGTGGCCGCACCCGACCGCAGGGTGGTGGCCAGCACCGACATCCTGGTGGAGGGGCGGCATTTCCGCCGCGACTGGTCCACCGCGTACGACGTGGGCCGCAAGGCGGCGGCGCAGAACCTGGCCGACATCGCCGCCATGGGGGCCGTGCCGACCGCGCTGCTGCTCGGCCTGGTCGTGCCCGCCGAACTGCCGGTGACCTGGCCGACCGAGCTGATGGACGGGCTGCGCGACGAATGCCAGGTCGCGGGCGCCTCGGTGGTCGGCGGCGACGTGGTGCGCGGCGACACCATCACCGTCTCCATCACCGCGCTGGGCGACCTGCGCAACCAGGAGCCCGTCACCCGGGGCGGCGCCCAGCCCGGCGACCTCGTCGCGGTGACCGGCTGGCTGGGCTGGTCCGCCGCCGGGTTCGCCGTGCTCTCCCGCGGTTTCCGCTCGCCGCGCGCTTTCGTCGAGGCCCACCGCCGCCCCGAGCCGCCCTACCACGCGGGCCCGGCCGCCGCCGGCCTCGGCGCCACCGCCATGTGCGACGTGAGCGACGGGCTCATCGCCGACCTGGGGCACATCGCCGAGGCCAGCAAGGTCAGGATCGACGTCCGCTCCGGTCAGATCGACATCCCCTCCCAGATGAACGACATCGGCCAGGCCGTCGGCGTCGACCCCATGCAGTGGGTGCTCACCGGGGGAGAGGACCACGCGATCGTGGCGACCTTCCCGCCCGACGTGAAGCTCCCCGCCCGCTGGAAGGTCATCGGCGAGGTGCTCAACCCCTCGGCGCTGCCCCAGGTGACCGTGGACGGGGCGCCGTGGACCAGCAAGGGCGGCTGGGACCACTTCGGCGGGGACGTGGAGTCGTGACACCGCCGCCCGCGGTCCCGCCCGCCGTCCCGCCCCTGGTCCTCACCGTGGCGGGCTCCGACTCCGGCGGCGGCGCCGGCATCCAGGCCGACCTGAAGACGATGCTCGCCCTCGGCACGCACGGCATGAGCGTGCTCACCGCGGTCACCGCGCAGAACTCCCTGGGCGTGCACGGCGCCTGGGAGCTGCCCGTGGCGGCGGTGCGGGCCCAGTACCGCAGCGTCGTGGACGACATCGGCGTCCAGGCGGTCAAGACCGGGATGCTCTCCTCCGCGGAACTGGTGGAGGCCGTCGCGGAGTTGATCGGCGGCACGGACGCCCCGGCCGTCGTCGACCCGGTCGGCGTCTCCAAGCACGGGGACGCGCTGCTCGCCGCCTCCGCGCTGGACTCGGTGCGCACCAGGCTCCTGCCGGTGGCGACCGTCGCCACGCCGAACCTCGACGAGGTCGCCCAACTCACCGGCGTACGGGTCGAGTCGGACACCGATCTGCGCCGGGCCGCGGCCGCCGTGCTGGAGTACGGGCCGCGCTGGGCGCTGATCAAGGGCGGCCACCTCGCCGGCGACGCCGTCGACCTGCTCACCGACGGCTCCGAGGAACACTGGCTGCGCGCCCCCCGCCTGGACAACCGGCACACGCACGGCACGGGCTGCACCCTCGCCTCGGCCGTGGCCTGCGGGCTGGCGAAGGGGCAGTCGGTACCGGAGGCGGTGGCGGCGGCCAAGGAGTACGTCACCGGGGCGATCGCGGCCGGGTTCCCGCTCGGCGGCGGCATCGGTCCGGTGGACCACGGCTGGGCGCTCAGGCGGGATACTCCCTGAGCTCGATGCCCGTGGCGGCCTTCTCCGTGAGCCGCTTGAAGAAGCCGGCCAGCAGCCGGGAGCTCAGCAGCCGGTACATGCGGTCGCGGCTGCGGATACGGCGCTCGGTGGGCGGGGCGAAGAACGGGCCCGCGTTGCCGGAGATCTTCTGGCAGCCCTTGGCGAAGTCCCGGATCCGCGTCTCGTACTCGGCGAACGCGGTGCGGTGGTCGCCGCCCGCCAGGGCGAGTTCCCCGGCGAGGACGTGGGCGCCGACGATCGCCACGCCCGTGCCCATGCCGCCCATGGTGGCGCCGTACCCGGCGTCACCGAGCAGCGCGACGCGCCCCTTGGCGAGACGGTCGACGTGGATCTGCGCGATCGCGTCGAAGTACAGGTCGTCGGACTCCTCCAGCGCCTTCAGCACGTCCGGGGTCTCCCAGCCCATCCCCGCGAACCGCTCGCGCAGGATCCGCTTCTGCGCGGCCACGTCACCCCGGTCGTACGCCAACTGCTCCGAGCGGAAGACCAGCAGGGCGCCGGCGCGCTCCGAGTCGCCGTCGTAGTTGCCCACGCACACCGCCCGGCCGGGCTCGCTGTAGAGGCGGCCGGCGCGGTCGAGGCCGAGGTGGTTGGGGATGCCGAAGCCGGCCACGTAGTGGTCAAGGAAGCGCAGGTAGTGGGTTTCGTCGCCGAAGACCAGGTGGCGGGTGCGCGAGTGCAGGCCGTCGGCGCCGACGACGAGGTCGAAGCGGCGGGGCGCGCCGCGCTCGAAGGTGACGTCCACGCCGTCCGGGGTGTCGTCGAGCGTGGCGACCGAGTCGCCGAAGACGTACTCGACGGTGTCCTTCGTGCGCTCGTGGAGGATCTTCGCCAGTTCGCCGCGGAAGATCTCGACGTCCCCGCTCATCATCTGGGCGGGCAGGTCCACACGCGGGGTGCCGTCGGCGTCGACGACGGTCTGCCGGCCCATGTGGGTCTGGCGGGCGTGGATCTCCTCCCAGACGTCCATGGCGGTCAGCACGGTCCGGTGGACGTGTCCCCGGAAGTCGACGGCGAAGCCGTCCCCGCGCAGGGCGGGTGCCTTCTCGACGACGGTGACGCGGGCGCCGTACCTGGCGAGGCCGAGAGCGAGGGCGGGCCCGGCGACGCCGGCGCCGGAGATCAGGACGGTGAGGTGGCCGAGACGGTCTGTGTTCGTCATGGCAACGAGCCTCGACGGTGCCGCTGACCGTTCGCGCACCGTCCGCCTACCGCGCGGTCACGGGGGCTTACCGCGGGGCGGGGCGCCTACCGCCCGCTCAGGGACGCGGAGCGCAGCCCACGCCCCCGCTCGAAGGCGCGGTCGTACGCCTCGGGGGCCAGCCGGGCGCGGACGTCCCGCTCGGTGCGGGCGGCGTCGGGGTCGCCGGGGGCCGGGGCGCCGCGCAGGCCCGTGGCCGCGCCGAGCAGTTCGGCGGCCCGCTCCGGGTCGGGGGCGAGCGCGGACAGGGACTCGGCGACCTCCGCGAGGGCGAGCACGTCGGGGGAGTCGAGGGCGAGCACGCGGGCCTGCTCCAGCCAGTCGCCGGCCGCCTCCACGTCGCCCTCCGCGCCGGCCGTGCGGCCCAGGCCCACCAGGATGCGGACCGACTCACCGGTGCTGAACCAGTTGGCGGCGCACAGCCGCAGCGCGTTCTCGTACTCCACGCGCGCGCGTGCCGTGTCACCGGACAGCCGGGCCACGTCACCGAGGCCACGCCGGGCGCTGGCCACCTTGTCACCGGCACCGGCCGTGCGCGCGAGCGCCGCGGAGCGCGTGAAGTGCGTGGCGGCCTCCTCGGGCTCGCCCCGGTGCAGCAGTACGAGCGCACGGGAGCGCAGCAGGTCCGCGGTCTCCTCGGGCGCCTCCAGCTCCCGCACCAGGGCCAGGCCCTCGTCGAGCAGTTCGAGGGCCTGGTCGTAGGCGCCCCTCCGGTTCGCGAAGCCGCCCAGCGGGTCGAGGCAGTTGGCCATGCCCCAGCGGTCCCCGGTGGCACGGAAGCCGGCCAGGGAACGGGCGAAGGCGGCCTCCGCCTCGTCGGCCCGGCCCGCGAACAGCTCCTGGTAGCCGATGCCCATCTCGAGCAGCGCCAGCCCCCAGGGCCGCCTGCCGACCTGGACCCTCGGCAGGGCGTCCTGCACGAGCGTGGGCCCGCAGGTGAGGGAGTGCAGCACGACGGCGAACGGCAGCCGCAGCGGCCGGTCCAGCGACTCCATCACCGCCGCCACGCGCGCGACCCGTTCGGTCTCGGCCGGGTCGTCCGCGTCCACCGCGACCGCGTTCATCGCGCACAGTGCGTACTCCTCGGTCAGTCCCTCCGGCGGCTCGTCCCCCACGGCCGCCAGCAGCGCGCGGGCCCGCGGCACCTGTTCGCCGTGCTGCCCGCGCAGCCGGCGGAACCAGGTCAGGACGGCCATGAGCCGCAGGGCGTCGCGAGGGGCGGTGTCCGTGAGATGCCGCTGGGCCGCGTCCAGGTTGCCCAGCTCGGCCGTGAGCCGGGCCAGCCAGGGCAGCTGACCGCCGGTGCGCAGCCGCGGCTCCGCCCGCTCGGCCAGATCCAGGAAGTACGCCGCGTGCGCGTCGCGCAGCCCGTCCCGGCCGGTCAGGCCCTCGGCCGCGAACGCGCGGAGGGTCTCGAGCATCCGGTAGCGGCCCTGGGGCAGGTGCTCCAGGAGCGACTTCTCCACCAGCGAGGCCAGCAGATCCTCCGGGTGCGGCACCCCGCACACGGCCTCCACGGCCTCCAGCGTGGCGCCCCCGGTGAAGACCGTCAGCCGCCGGGCCAGCTCACGCTCCTCCTCGTCCAGCAGATCCCAGCTCCACTCGACGACGGCGCGCAGCGTGCGGTGCCGGGGCGCCTTGGAACGGTCGCCGCGACTGAGGAGACGGAAACGGTCGTCCAGGCGGTCGGCCAGCTCGTCCGGCGCGAGGGTGCGCAGCCGGGCGGCCGCCAGTTCGATGGCCAGGGGCAGCCCGTCCAGCGCCGCGCAGATCTCCGGCACGCGCGCGTGGCCGTCGAAGCCGGGGCGCACCGCACGCGCGCGTTCCAGGAACAGCTCGACCGACGGGCGCGGCGACAGCGGCGGAACCGGCACCAGGGCCTCGCCGGTGATCCCTAGGCCCTCACGGCTGGTGGCGAGGATCCGCACTCCGGGGCAGGCACCCAGCAGCAGCGCCGTCAGCTCCGCGGCCGCGTCGACGAGGTGCTCGCAGTTGTCGAGCACGAGCAGCGGCTCCCGGTCCTCCAGGGCGGTCAGCAACCGCTCCGTGGTGTCCGCGCCCGTGTTGCGAAAGCCCTCACGCACACCGAGTGCCGTGAGTACGGCGTACGGGATCTGCGCGCCGTCGGTGAGGGGCGCCAGCTCGACGAAGCAGACGTCCGCCCGGGAGCCCGGCGTACCGCACCGGCCGGCCGCCTCGATCGCGAGCCGCGTCTTGCCGGTGCCGCCGGGCCCGGTGAGCGTGACCAGGCGGGCCTCGGCGAACAGGGCGGTGATGCGGTCCAGCTCGGCGTCCCGGCCGACGAAGCGGGTCAGCTGGGCGGGGAGGCGGGGGCGGCGCGGGGCGGCGGCGGTGTGTCCCCGGAGCAGTTCGCCGTGGAGCGCGGACAGCTCGGGTGACGGGTCGGTGCCCAGCTGCTCGGCCAGCGTGCGCCGTGCCTCCTCGAACACCGTCAGCGCCTCGGCGGGCCGCCCGCCCGCGTGCAGGGCCCGCATCAGCTGCCCGTAAAGCCGCTCGCTCAAGGGATGCGTGGCCAGCAGTCCCCGCAGTTCGGGAACCAGCTCCGGACCGCCGCCGAGCGCCAGATCCGCCTCGACACGGTCCTGTACGGCGGTCAGCCGCAGCTCCGTGAGCCGCGCCGCCTCGGCGGGTGCCAGCGGCAGGTCGGGCAGTGCCGGGCCGCGCCACAGCGCGAGCGCTTCACGCAACCCGGCCGCCGCGCGCGCGGGATCACCGGCGGCGAGAGCGGCACGCCCCTCACCGGACAGGCGTTCGAATACGTGGCTGTCGATGGATTCGGGCGGTGTGACGACGCGGTAGCCCGCGCCGCTGCCCTCGATGTGCGTGTGCGGAGTGAGCCGCCCCCGAAGCCGGGAGATCTGCGACTGGAGGGCGTTGGCGGCACCGGCGGGCGGCTCGGTGCCGTACAGGCCGTCGATCAGCCGGGCCGACGGGACCGTGCGGCCCGCGTCGAGGAGCAGCAGGGTCAGCAGCGCTCGCGGACGGGGGCCGCCGGGGTCGACGGAAGTGCCGTCGTCGGTACGGATGTCCAGAGGGCCGAGGATGCCGAAGCGCATTCCCGGGATTCTGGCACGGCGGAGCATCCCGGCACCGCGGAGATTTTGGGCACGGCAAAAAGCCGGCCCACCCGAGGTGGACCGGCTCCGTGCAGCGGACCAGGCAGTGGCCGCGCGCTCAGCTGATGCGTCAGCGCGAGACCTTGCCGGCCTTGATGCACGAGGTGCAAGCGTTCACGCGCTTCGGCGTCCCGCCCACCACGGTACGCACACGCTGGATGTTCGGGTTCCAGCGACGGGACGTACGGCGGTGCGAGTGCGAGATGTTGTTGCCGAAGCCCGGCCCCTTGCCGCAGACGTCGCAGTTGGCAGCCACGGGTCACTCCAAAGACTTCAGATGCACTTACGGTTGATCCCGGCATGCCGGGATCAAGCTCTCGGAGTCGCGAACGGTCCGGGATCTGAGTGGCGGTGCCAGGGGGAGAGCCCGATCGGGATCGGGCAACCGGAGCAGCATACAACGGCTGCTCCCGTACAACGAAACTACCACGGCAGCTCAGGGGCCCGCCCCGGCCCTCTTCCGGTGGGCCCCCTCCCACGGTCTACGCTGCCAGCCACGTCCGCAGCTCAGGGAGGCGCAGGTGGCGCAGGTGCCGCAGAGGTTCTTCGACGCTCTGGCGGTGCGTACCTGGTGCGGTCTGTCGCTGCGCGCGCTGGGACGGGCGCGTGAGGAGATCGACGCCATCAACGTCTATCCCGTCGCCGACGGGGACACCGGCACCAACCTCTACCTGACCGTCGAGTCGGCCGTCGCCGCCGTGGAGGCCGTGTTCGCCGCGCACGAGGTGGACGCGGGGGCGCCGGACGCGCACGGCGGGCCCTCGCTGGCGGATGCCGTGGGTGCGATGGCGCACGGGGCGCTGATCGGCGCGCGGGGCAACTCCGGGACGATCCTGGCGCAGCTGCTGCGCGGCATGGCCCAGGTGCTCACCGCGCGGGGTGAGGCGGCCCACACCGAGGGCACCGGCCTGCGGCTGGCCCTGCGGCACGCCGCCGCGTCCGCCCGGCAGGCCGTGGCCCACCCGGTCGAGGGCACCGTCCTGACCGTCGCCTCGGCCGCCGCCGACGCGGCCGACGACGCGGAGGGCGACTGCGCGGACGTGGCCCGCGCGGCCTACGAGGGCGCCCGCGCGGCGCTCGCCGCCACCCCGGACCAGCTGCCCGTCCTGGAGCGCGCCGGAGTGGTCGACGCCGGCGGACACGGTCTGGTGACGGTCCTCGCGGCGCTGGTGGAGACCTTCACGGGCCGGGCGCCGGGACCGCTCGCCCTGCCGCACGCGCGCGTGGAGCACGGCGGCGAGGGCCCCGCGGGGGAGTGCGCCGCACCGGAAGGCGAGGAGAACGCGCCCGCCTTCGAGGTGATCTACCTCCTGGAGGCCGAGGACGCGGCCGTGGCACGGCTTCGGCAGCGGCTCGACGGCCTCGGGGACTCGCTCGTCGTGGTCGGCGGCGACGGACTGTGGAACGTCCACGTGCACGTCGACGACGCGGGCGCCGCCGTGGAGGCGGGCGTCGAGGCCGGGCGGCCGTACCGGATCCGCATCACCCACTTCGGGCACGGCGACGCGCACACCACCGGGACCGAGCGCCCGCCCCGGGAGCGGACCCAGCGCGCTGTGGTGGCCGTCGTACCGGGGGAGGGGCTGGCGGCGCTCTACACCGAGGCCGGCGCGACCACGCTGCTCGCGCGCCCGGGGGAGCCGCCCGCGAGCGGCGAACTGGTCCAGGCCGTCCGGCGGGCGCACGCGCGCGAGGTCGTGCTGCTGCCCAACGACGCCGAGCTGCGGCACACCGCCGCCGCCGCGGCCGAGCAGGCCCGCACCGAGGGCATCCGCGTCGCCCTCATCCCGACCCGTTCCGCCGTCCAGGGCATCGCCGCGCTCGCCGTGCACGCCTCCGAGCGGCGTTTCGACGAGGACGTGGTGGCGATGACCTCGGCCGCCGGCGCCACCCGCCACGCCGAGGTCACCGTCGCCGAACGCCAGTCCTGGACCACGGCGGGCATCTGCCAGGCCGGCGACGTCCTCGGCCTCATCGACGGCGACGTGGCCGTGATCGGCGCGGACGTCGCGGAGGTCGCCGCGACCGTCCTGGAACGCATGCTGTCGGCCGGCGGGGAGCTGGTCACCCTCGTCCTCGGCGACGAGGCGCCCCAGGCCGTCGCCGACCAGCTGGAGGCACGCGTCCGCGAGGCCTACCTCGCCGTCGACACGGTCGTCTACCGGGGCGGCCGGCAGGGCGCGCTGCTGCTGGTCGGCGTGGAGTAGGCCGGCCCTCCCGGCGGATCGCCGTGGATGACCGGGCTTTTCCGGGCCTTCCCGGGAGGTGTCGGGCCGATGTCAGTGGCGTGGTGTGCAATGGATCTCGTGCCCGCACTGCGAGAACCCCTGAAGAAGGTACTCGGCCCCGCCACCGCGAAGGTGATGGCCGAGCACCTCGGCCTGCACACCGTCGGCGACCTCCTCCACCACTACCCCCGTAGATACGAGGAGCGCGGCCAGCTCACCCACCTCGCCGACCTGCCCATGGACGAGCACGTCACGGTGGTGGCCCAGGTCGCCGACGCCCGCCTGCACACCTTCGCCTCGTCGAAGGCCCCGCGCGGCAAGGGGCAGCGCCTCGAAGTGACCATCACGGACGGCAGCGGCCGCCTCCAACTGGTCTTCTTCGGCAACGGCGTCCACAAGCCCCACAAGGAACTCCTGCCGGGCACCCGCGCGATGTTCGCGGGCAAGGTCTCCGTCTTCAACCGCCGCATGCAACTGGCGCATCCGGCATACGAGTTGCTGCGCGCCGACGACGAGGGCGACGCCGCCGAGAGCGTCGAGTCGTGGGCGGGCGCCCTCATCCCCCTCTACCCGGCCACCGCCAAACTGGAGTCCTGGAAGATCGGCAAGGCGATCCAGACGGTGCTGCCCAGCGCGCAGGAGGCCGTCGACCCCCTCCCCGGCGCCCTGCGCGAGGGCCGGGGCCTGGTCCCCCTCCCCGAGGCCCTCCTCAAGATCCACCGCCCGCACACCAAGGCGGACGTCGAGGACGCCCGCGCCCGCCTGAAGTGGGACGAGGCCTTCGTCCTCCAGGTGGCCCTCGCCCGCCGCCGGCACGCCGACGCCCAACTCCCGGCGGTGGCCCGCAAGGCCAAGCAGGACGGCCTCCTGACATCCTTCGACGCCCGCCTTCCCTTCACCCTGACCGAGGGCCAGCAGAAGGTGTCCAGGGAGATCTTCGACGACCTCGCCACCGAACACCCGATGCACCGGCTGCTCCAGGGAGAAGTCGGTTCGGGGAAGGCTCAGCCTCTCGACGCGCTGGTGCTCACACCCGCCGGTTTCCGCCGCATGGGGGATTTGGGGGTGGGAGACGAACTGGTCGTGCCGGACGGAGACATCGCGCTGATCAACGGTGTCTTCCCGCAGGGCGAGCGTGATGTCTGGAGGTTGGTCCTTTCCGACGGCAGCTCCGTGGAGTGCGACGACGAGCATCTCTGGATCGTCGGCACGAGCTGTGGATGGCACCGTGGCCAACCTCCCAAGATCATGACGACGCGGGAGATCCGCCTGGACACCTTCAAGGCCAACGGCTCTTCGAAGTGGTATCTCCCAGTAGCCACCCCGGTTGATCTCGGGGGCGACTCCGGGCTCCCTCTCGATCCGTACCTGTTCGGCCTCCTCCTGGGCGACGGCTCATTCCGGCACGACCTGCGCGTTTCCACGATCGACGCCGAGATCCGCGACGCAGTGGCGGCGGCCGTGGCACCCGAGTGTCGACTGGTCCCGGTGAAGGGATCACGCTGTGATTACACGATCCAACCGACCCGCCGTATGGGCGGCGCCCGCAATCCAGTGATTCAGGCCCTGCGGGACCTGAGCCTTTGGGGCGTGGCGTCGCATGGCAAGTTCGTTCCCGAAGCGTTCAAGAACACGTCGATCAAGAACCGTCTGGCTGTGCTCCAAGGGCTCATGGACACCGACGGCACCGTCCATACGGGCGGCTTCGGTGCCTCGTTCTGCTCGGCTTCGCGGACGCTTGCAGAGGACGTCGCCTGGCTGGCGCGCTCGCTGGGAGGTCGGGCACGGATCTTGCCGAAGCGAGCGGCGTTCAACGTCTCCGTGTCCCTGCCCGATGTGTACGCCCCGTTCAGGCTGACACGCAAAGCCGAGCAGCTAGGTCCCCGCCCGAAGGACAACACGTTCCGACGCGCGATTCGGGCCGTCGAGTACGTGGGGCGGAAGCCGGTCCAGTGCATCAGCGTCGGCCATCCGAGCCATGCCTACATCACCGACAACTTCACAGTCACGCACAACACCATGGTGGCCCTGCGCGCCATGCTCGCCGTCGTCGACTCGGGCGGGCAGGCCGTGATGCTGGCGCCCACCGAGGTGCTCGCCCAGCAGCACCACCGGTCGGTCGTCGAGATGATGGGCGAGCTGGCCGAGGGAGGCATGCTGGGCGGCGCCGAGCACGCCACCAAGGTGGTGCTGCTCACCGGGTCCATGGGCGCCGCCGCCCGTCGGCACGCCCTGCTCGACCTGGCCACCGGCGAGGCCGGCATCGTCATCGGCACCCACGCGCTGATCGAGGACAAGGTGCAGTTCGACGACCTCGGCCTGGTCGTCGTCGACGAACAGCACCGCTTCGGCGTCGAGCAGCGCGACGCCCTGCGCGGCAAGGGGAAGCAGCCCCCGCACCTGCTCGTCATGACCGCCACGCCCATCCCGCGCACCGTCGCCATGACCGTCTTCGGCGACCTGGAGACCTCCGTCCTGGACCAGCTCCCGGCCGGCCGGTCCCCGATCGCCAGCCATGTCGTCCCGGCCGCCGACAAACCGCACTTCCTCGCCCGGGCCTGGGAGCGGGTCCGCGAGGAGGTGTCGAACGGCCACCAGGGATACGTCGTGTGCCCGCGCATCGGCGACGAGGACGACGACCCGAAGAAGAAGGCCGCACAGCGCACGTCGCCCGAGGACGACGCCGAGAAGCGGCCGCCGCTCGCCGTCCTGGACGTCGCCGACCAGCTGGCGAAGGGGCCGCTGAAGGGGCTCAGGGTCGAGATCCTGCACGGCCGCATGCAGCCCGACGACAAGGACGCGGTCATGCGCCGCTTCGCCGCCGGGGAGAGCGACGTCCTGGTCGCCACGACGGTCATCGAGGTCGGGGTGAACGTGCCCAACGCCACCGCGATGGTGATCATGGACGCCGACCGCTTCGGCGTCTCCCAGCTGCACCAGCTGCGCGGCCGGGTCGGGCGGGGTTCCGCTCCCGGCCTGTGCTTGCTGGTCAGCGAGATGCCCGAGGCGAGCGCGGCCCGGCAGCGGCTGAACGCCGTCGCGGGCACCCTCGACGGCTTCGAGCTCTCCCGCATCGACCTCGAACAGCGCCGCGAGGGCGACGTCCTCGGCCAGGCCCAGTCCGGCGCCCGCACCTCGCTGCGCGTGCTCGCCGTCATCGAGGACGAGGAGATCATCGCCGAGGCCAGACAGGAGGCGGCCGCGGTCGTCGCCGCCGACCCGGAGCTGACCGGCCTGCCGGGCCTGCGGACGGCTCTGGACGCCCTGCTGGACGAGGAGCGCGAGCAGTACCTGGAGAAGGGCTGACAGACTGGCGACGGACGCCGTCCGTACACCCGAGCACACCGACAAGGACCCAGAAATGACCCGCGTGATCGCCGGCAAGGCCGGCGGACGTCGCCTGGCCGTCCCGCCGGGGACCGGTACCCGTCCCACCTCCGACCGCGCGCGCGAGGGCCTCTTCTCCACCTGGCAGTCCCTGCTCGGCGGCCCGCTGGACGGCGAGCGGGTCCTCGACCTGTACGCGGGTTCCGGCGCCGTCGGTCTGGAGGCGCTGTCCCGCGGCGCGGCACACGTGCTGCTCGTCGAGGCCGACGCCCGGGCCGCCCGCACGGTCCGGGAGAACGTCAAGAGCCTCGGCCTGCCCGGCGCCGAGGCAAGGGCGGGCAAAGCGGAACAGATCATCCGCACCCCGGCCCCGGCCGAGCCGTACGACATCGTCTTCCTGGACCCGCCGTACGCCGTCTCGGACGACGATCTTCGGGAGATCCTGCTCACACTCCGTACGCAGGGGTGGCTCGCCGGGGAAGCGCTCGTCACCGTGGAGCGCAGCACCAGGGGAGGCGAATTCCGCTGGCCCCAGGGCTTCGACGCGATCCGGGCCCGTCGCTACGGCGAGGGAACGTTTTGGTACGGTCGCGCCGCCTCTACGTGCGAAGACGCACGATGACCGGACCGGAGAGCGAGGGAACTCTAGTGCGCCGCGCCGTCTGTCCCGGGTCGTTCGACCCGATCACCAACGGACATCTCGACATCATCGCCCGTGCCTCGAGCCTCTATGACGAGGTCTACGTCGCCGTGATGATCAACCAGGCCAAGAAGGGCCTGTTCGAGATCGAGGAGCGGATGGACCTCATCCGCCAGGTCACCGCCGAGTACGGGAACGTGCGCGTGGAGTCCTTCCACGGCCTCCTCGTCGACTTCTGCAAGCAGCGCGAGATCCCGGCCATCGTCAAGGGCCTGCGCGCGGTCAGCGACTTCGACTACGAACTGCAGATGGCCCAGATGAACAACGGCCTCTCCGGTGTGGAGACCCTGTTCATCCCCACCAACCCCACCTACAGCTTCCTGTCGTCCTCCCTGGTCAAGGAGGTCGCGACCTGGGGCGGCGACGTGTCCCACCTGGTGCCGCCGCTGGTCCTCGAAGTCCTCTCGGAGCGACTGAAGAAGCACTGACCGCGCCGCCGTACAGCCTCCGGAGACCGACAACCCGTCACCCGGTGTCCCCGGGACACCCCAGGGTCGTACAGTCGTCCCGTCCGTCTCCAACACAGCTGTAGAGAGTGGCGAGCACACGGTGGACGTGCAGAACAAGCTCGACGAGATCACCGCGATGGTCTCCGGCGCCCGCGCCATGCCCATGTCGGCCTCGTGCGTGGTCAACCGCGCCGAACTGCTCTCGATGCTGGAAGAGCTGCGCGCCGAGCTGCCCGGTTCCCTCGCCCAGGCCCAGGAACTGATCGGCGACCGCGAGCAGATGGTCGCGCAGGCCCGCCAGGAGGCCGACCGGATCATCGAGGGCGCGCACGCCGAACGCGGTTCCCTGATCGCCGACACGGAGGTCGCCCGCCGCTCCCAGGCCGAGGCCGACCGGATCCTCGCCGAGGCCAGGCAGGAGGCCGAGGAGGTCCGCGCCGAGGCCGACGACTACGTCGACTCCAAGCTCGCCAACTTCGAGGTCGTCCTCACCAAGACCCTCGGCTCCGTCGGCCGTGGCCGCGAGAAGCTGCTCGGCACCGGACCCGGCCTCGACGAGAACGGCTACGAGGACGAGGACGCCCCCGAGCGCAGCCACGACCCCGAGACCCTGCGCCGCGACGCCGACTCCTACGTCGACACCAAGCTCGGTGCCTTCGAGGCCGTGCTTGCCAAGACCCTGGACGCCGTCGGCCGCGGCCGCCAGAAGCTGCACGGCCGGATCGCCACCGACGACCTCGGCGCCCTCGCGGACGACCTGAGCACCGTCCAGCACTCCAGCGACGCCGACTACCTCGCGGGCCTCTCGGACGCCCCCGTCGAGCAGCCCCGCCGGCCCCAGTACGGCGAGCAGCAGCCCGTGGCCGCCCAGGTGCCGCCGCAGGCCGTGCCGGAGATGCCGCAGCAGGAGCCGGCGTACGGCTACGCACAACAGCAGCCCGATCCGTACGCGGCCTACCAGCAGGCCTACGGCGGCCAGCAGGACCCGTACGGCTACCAGCAGCAGGGCGCCGACCCCTACTCCTACCAGGGCTACGACGCCCAGCAGCAGGCGTACGACGCACAGCAGGGCTACGCCCAGCCCCAGCAGCCGCAGCAACCCCCGCAGGCCCAGCCGCAGGCGCTCGACGAGACCAGCCTCTTCGACACCGGCATGATCAGCGCCGAGCAGCTGAGGGCCTACGAACAGGGGCGCGGGCTCTAGCCGGGCGGGCCGCCCCGGCCCGGATTGGGACGAGAGCGAATGGTCCAGTATCCTGGCTCTTCGGTCGCGCGTACGTCCGCGATCGCCGCTGCCCGGGAACACCGAAGGGCGGCACCCCCACACCACGAAGACCGAAAGCAGGAATGGTTCTGAACGCGCGCCTCGACCACCGCAACCCCCTCGTGTTCGACACACACGAGCTGGGGCGGCGGCCCGGTGCGCTCCAGCGCCTGACCCGCACGGTCGACGCTCCCAAGGACTTCGGTCTCCAGGGAGTCATCGGAGTGCCGGAAGGCGCCCCGGTGGAGCTCGATCTCCGGCTCGAGTCGGTCATGGAAGGGGTGCTCGTCACGGGCACCGCCCGTGCCAAGGCCGAGGGGGAGTGCGTAAGGTGTCTGGAGCCGCTGGAGCAGCAGCTCGAAGCGGACTTCCAGGAGATGTTCTCGTACCCTGACGCCGACGACCGGGGCCGCCCTGTGGCGGAGCCGGCCGACGACGCCGAGGAAGACGAGGACAGGCTCTTCGTCGAGGACGGTCTGATCGGCCTCGAACCCGTGCTGCGCGACGCGGTGGTGCTCGCACTGCCGATGCAGCCGGTGTGCCAGGACGACTGCCCGGGTCTGTGCTCCGAATGCGGAGTACGCCTGGCGGACGACCCGGAACACCACCACGCCGCCGTCGACATCCGTTGGGCGGCATTGCAGGGACTCGCCGGTTCACTCGAAGACGGCGAGAAGGACGAGATGAGCGGCGACGGGTCAGGATCCGCGGACGCCGCCGAGAAGCAGGAGAAGTAGCCGTGGCTGTTCCGAAGCGGAAGATGTCGCGCAGCAACACGCGCCACCGCCGGTCGCAGTGGAAGGCTGCGGTCCCCACCCTGGTTGCGTGCGAGCGCTGCCACGAGCCCAAGCTGCAGCACATCGCGTGCCCGGCTTGCGGCACTTACAACAAGCGCCAGGTCCTCGAGGTCTGAGCGGCTGGTGAGAGGCACTGTGTCAGTCCCCAAGAAGGCGGAAGACGCCAAGGCGGACCCACCCGCCAAGAAGAAGGCGGACACCCAGGCCTCGTCCCACACGCTTCTGGAAGGGCGGCTCGGCTATCAGCTCGAGTCCGCCCTTCTGGTGCGCGCACTGACCCACCGTTCCTACGCGTACGAGAACGGCGGTCTGCCGACGAACGAGCGGCTGGAGTTCCTCGGTGACTCCGTCCTCGGCCTCGTCGTCACGGACACGCTGTACCGCACCCACCCCGACCTGCCCGAAGGCCAGCTGGCCAAGTTGCGGGCCGCGGTGGTCAACTCGCGTGCGCTGGCTCAGGTGGGCCGTGGGCTGGAACTCGGCTCCTTCATCCGGCTCGGCCGCGGTGAAGAGGGCACGGGCGGCCGGGACAAGGCGTCCATCCTCGCCGACACCCTCGAAGCGGTGATCGGCGCGGTCTATCTCGACCAGGGCCTCGACGCGGCCTCCGAACTGGTGCACCGCCTGTTCGACCCGCTGATCGAGAAGTCCTCCAACCTCGGTGCCGGCCTGGACTGGAAGACCAGCCTCCAGGAACTCACCGCGACCGAAGGGCTCGGTGTCCCCGAGTACCTGGTCACGGAGACCGGCCCGGACCACGAGAAGACCTTCACTGCTGCCGCCCGCGTCGGAGGCGTCTCGTACGGCACCGGCACCGGCCGCAGCAAGAAGGAGGCGGAGCAGCAGGCCGCGGAATCCGCGTGGCGGTCCATCCGGGCCGCGGCGGACGAGCGCGCCGAGGAGGAGGCGGCGGCCGAGCCGGCCGCCGAAGCCGCCGACGCACCGTCGGCCTCCGCCTGAGCCAACCGATCCACCTGATACACCGCACGTCCCGAACGCCCGCCCCCAAAACCGGGGCGGGCGTTCGGTTCGTCCACCGGCCCGGCCCGTCCGGACCGCCCGAGGGGATGCCATGCCCGAGTTGCCCGAGGTGGAGGTCGTCCGGCGCGGACTGGAGCGCTGGGTCGCCCACCGGACCGTCGCCGACGCCGAGGTGCTGCACCCGCGCGCGGTACGCCGGCACATCGCAGGGCCCGACGACTTCGCCGACCGCCTGAAGGGCCACCGCATCGGCACGCCGAGCCGCCGCGGCAAATACCTGTGGCTGCCCCTGGAGGACACCGACCAGGCGGTCCTGGCGCACCTCGGCATGAGCGGCCAGCTGCTGGTCCAGCCGCACGAGGCACCGGCCGAGAAACACCTGCGCGTCCGCGTCCGCTTCACCGACGCCCTCGGCACCGAACTCCGCTTCGTCGACCAGCGCACCTTCGGTGGTCTCTCCCTGCACGAGACCACCCCCGACGGGCTGCCCGACGTCATCGGGCACATCGCCCGCGACCCGCTCGACCCGCTCTTCGACGACGAGGCGTTCCACCTGGCCCTGCGCCGCAAGCGCACCACGGTCAAACGGGCCCTGCTCGACCAGTCCCTGATCAGCGGCGTCGGCAACATCTACGCGGACGAGGCCCTGTGGCGCGCCCGCCTGCACTACGAACGCCCCACGGCGACCCTCACCCGCCCCCGCACCACCGAACTCCTCGGCCACGTCCGGGACGTGATGAACGCAGCCCTCGCCGTCGGCGGCACCAGCTTCGACAGCCTCTACGTCAACGTCAACGGCGAGTCCGGCTTCTTCGACCGCTCGCTCGACGCGTACGGCCGCGAGGGCCTGCCCTGCCGCCGCTGCGCCACACCGATGCGGCGCAGCCCGTGGATGAACCGCTCCAGCTACTTCTGCCCGAAGTGCCAGCGGCCGCCGAGGATCACGCCGTAGGCATCCGCTGCGCGTCGTACCGCTCGCGCGACGCCAGCACCTCGTCCATCCGGCCTTCCAGGCACTGGATGAGCGCCATCAGCCGCTCGGCCACCTCGCGACCCAGCGGCGTGAGCTCGTAGTCCACGCGAGGCGGGTTGGTGGGCTGGGCCTCGCGGTGCACCAGCCCGTCGCGCTCCAGCGCGTGCAGGGTCTGGGCGAGCATCTTCTCGCTGACGCCGTCGACACGGCGCCGCAGCTCGTTGAACCGGAACGAGGTCTCGTACAGCGCGCCGAGCGTCAGCGCGCCCCAGCGCCCCGTGACGTGCTCCAGGGTGCCGCGCGAGGGACAGGCCCGGGAGAACACGTCGTACGGCAGGTCCTGCTCCGCCGTGCGCTCCTGCGTGGTCGACATACCTCCAGCGTACGTGAGCGCAGCGCTGCGCCGCAGGTTGCGCTGAGCGGGCGGCAGTGCTGTCGGGAGTGATCAGTAGCCGAAGTCCTGTGTCCACCAGGGGCCGCCGGAGCCGAAGTGGACTCCGACTCCCAGTGTCTGGAAGTCGCAGTTCAGGATGTTGGCCCGGTGGCCGGGGCTGTCCATCCAGGCGTCCATGACGGCCTGGGCGTCGGCCTGGCCGCGGGCTATGTTCTCGCCCCCGAGGCCGCTTATGCCGGCTGCCGCCGCGCGGTCCCAGGGGGTGGCGCCGCCGGGGTCGGTGTGGTCGAAGAAGCCCCCGGTGGCCATGGCCTCGCTGAAGTCCTCGGCCAGTTCGCGCAGGGCGCTGTTCGCGGCCACCGGGCTGCAGCCCACCTTGGCCCGTTCGTCGTTGACCAGCTTGAGCACCTGCGCCTGGGCGACGGCCTCCTGGGAGACGGCGGCGGGCGCGCTCGGCCTGGCGGGCTCCTTGGCGGCCGGACGCGAGGGGGTGGGCTTCGGCTTCGCGCTGGGCGTCGTCTTCGGCTTCTTGGTCTTCGACGGCGTCTCGGCGGGGGCGGCGGGCTTCGACGCCGGCGCCGACGGCGAGGGTGAGGCCGAGGACGGCGAGGGGGAGGGGGAGTCCTCGGACGAGGACTGCCCGGAGGGGGAGGACTGGGAGGGCGAGGAGGAGCGGTCGGCGCCTCGGCTCGTGGAGCCGTCGTCGCCGCGGCCGGGGGCGGCGCTTCCGGAGGTGCCGCCCTGCTCGGACGGGCTGTTCGTCGGGGCGTCCTGGGCCTGCACCCGGTCGCCCCCGCCGCTGCCGCCGCCGATCCGGTAGTTGTCGAGGCCGGGCACCGTGCCCGTGGCCACCGCCACCGTGCCGATGGCGACCGCGGCGGACACCCCGAGCAGACCCGTGCGGACCGGGGTGGCGGCCTTCTTCCGGCGGCGGTGCCCCGCCGCGGGCTGCGAGCCGGCGGCGGGCGCGTACCCGTCACGGGGAAAGGCGACCGTGCGGCCGGCCTGCGGGCCCTCGCCGTCCGGACCGTCCGGGCCCTGCGCCTCGAACAGGTAGGCGTCGCTCCTGGCGCGGACCTCGGCGTACGCCTCGGGGTTCAGATAGGGCGCGATCCCCATCGTGGGGGCCTCACCGGCGTCCCGAGCGGACTGATCGCGGCCCCGGCCCGGCGCCGTGCCGTCCGTATGGGGGCTTCCCTCGGCGCGGCCCGTGGCGGCGCGGCCGGCGGCGGAGCGTCGGTGGCGTCCCATGTCCTGGCCTTCCTCGTCCTCGTCCTCGCGCTGGGCGTGCCCTCACGGTTGACGTGCTCACGATCAACACGGAACTCACACGATCGAGTGAGTTTCAAGTGAGATTCATTGGGTCGGGACGGTACCGCATGGCGCCAGGGGGTGAAGTGTCCAGCGAGACATTGACTGGTTAGGTTGCAGTCATGAACGAGGATGTACGGCTGGTCGCGTGGGTGCGCGGACAGGTCCAGGGCGTGGGTTTCCGCTGGTTCACGCGGGCCAGGGCGCTGGAACTCGGCGGGATGAGTGGCTTTGCTCTCAATTTGGGCGACGGTCGCGTCCAGGTCGTCGCGGAGGGCCCGCGCGAGCGCTGCGAGGGACTGCTCGACTGGCTGCGCGGTGCCGACACGCCCGGACGCGTGGACGGCGTCACCGAGATCTGGGACACACCCCGCGGGGGCTACGAGGGCTTCGCCATCCGCTGACGCGCGGCCGCTCGGGGAGCCTCCGGCGCCCGCCGCGAGCCTCCCCACAGGGGTGGCCGGAGCGAAAACGGGCAGGTGGTTGCCAAGGGCGGCCGCTCGTGGCAGGCTCCGCACGCAGAATGATCGCCGTGCCCCCAGGGGCCCGCTGGAGTCGCAGCGTCGCCGTTCGCCGGCCGCATGCCCCCGGGCGCCCGCCGATACGGGGCGTGATCGTGTTGACCGTCAAACTTTTTGGTGAGACTCTGAAAGCCCCGCGCACCTTAGCTGTTTGGCATGGTTGAACGGCAGTAAAAACTCCAAAGTGCCAAGCACCGCGGGTGCGATTCCCTCACGACCCACACCGCTTCGGTCGGTCACTCATTGTGGAGGACCATCCATCATGGCAAAGGCGCTTCTCGGTTACGTCGGCGGCTCCGACCCTCGACTCCTCGCCGAGATGCGACGGCTCCAGCAGCGCGTCCAGGACCTGGAATCCGAACTCGGACGAATCCAGGCGGAGAACGACGCGTTGGCGGCTGCCGCTTCTCACGACAGGATCATGGAGAGCATGGAGAGCGTTGACGCACACCAGGCGGAGCCTGCGCTCACCTGATCACTGCCTCGCTCCACTACGGCACAGCAGTGGTCGGGCCCGCCCGTACAACCGCTCAGGTGTCAGAGTCTGCAAGGGACGCTTCGGCGTCCCTTCTTTCTTTCCGCCCCCCGTCTCGGCGCCCGTGCCGCCCGGTCTGCTCTGCCGGCCCGCGCTTTCCCTGCCCCGCGCAACCTTTCACCCTCTTCAACGTCTGATGTGCCCTGCACGTTCACCGGTGAAACCGCGGCGGTTCACCGGTTCATGGAGTGAGACACACCCGGAAGGTAGAGTCCGACGGCGTGCACCTGAAGGCCCTGACCCTCCGCGGGTTCAAGTCGTTCGCCTCGGCGACCACGCTCCGGTTCGAGCCCGGCATCACCTGTGTCGTCGGCCCGAACGGCTCGGGCAAGTCCAACGTCGTCGACGCGCTCAGCTGGGTCATGGGCGAACAGGGCGCCAAGTCGCTGCGCGGCGGCAAGATGGAGGACGTCATCTTCGCCGGCACCACCGGCCGCCCGCCGCTCGGCCGGGCCGAGGTGTCGCTGACCATCGACAACTCCGACGGGGCCCTGCCCATCGAGTACGCCGAGGTCACCATCACGCGGATCATGTTCCGCAACGGCGGCAGCGAGTACCAGATCAACGGCGACACCTGCCGCCTCCTGGACATCCAGGAACTCCTCTCCGACTCCGGCATCGGCCGCGAGATGCACGTCATCGTCGGCCAGGGCCAGCTCGACTCCGTCCTGCACGCCGACCCGATGGGACGCCGCGCCTTCATCGAGGAGGCCGCGGGCGTCCTCAAGCACCGCAAGCGCAAGGAGAAGGCGCTCAGGAAACTGGACGCGATGCAGGCCAATCTCGCGCGCGTGCAGGACCTCACCGACGAGCTGCGGCGCCAGCTCAAGCCGCTGGGCCGGCAGGCCGCGGTCGCCAGAAGGGCCGCCGTCATCCAGGCCGACCTCCGCGACGCCCGGCTGAGGCTCCTCGCCGACGACCTCGTACGGATGCGCGAGGCGCTCCAGGCCGAGATCGCCGACGAGGCCGCGCTCAAGGAACGCAAGGACGCCGCCGAACAGGAACTGGGCCGGGCGCTGCGCCGCGAGGCGGACCTCGAGGACGAAGTGCGCCGGCTCACCCCGCGCCTCCAGCGCGCCCAGCAGACCTGGTACGAGCTGTCCCAGCTCGCCGAACGCGTGCGCGGCACCATCTCGCTGGCGGACGCGCGGGTTAAGAGTGCCACCTCCGCGCCCCCCGAGGAGCGCCGCGGCCGCGACCCGGAGGAACTGGAGCGCGAGGCCGCACGGGTCCGCGAGCAGGAGGCGGAACTCGAAGCGGCCCTCGAGGCGGCCGAACACGCCCTTGAGGACACGGTCGCCCACCGCGCCGACCTCGAACGCGAGCTGGCCATGGAGGAGCGCCGCCTCAAGGACGCCGCACGCGCCATCGCCGACCGGCGCGAGGGCCTGGCCCGCCTCAACGGCCAGGTCGGCGCCGCCCGGTCCCGTGCCGCCTCAGCCCAGGCCGAGATCGAGCGGCTGGCCGAAGCCCGGGACGAGTCCCGGGAACGGGCTGCCGCGGCCCAGGAGGAGTACGAGACGCTCCAGGCCGAGGTCGACGGACTCGACGCCGACGACCGGGAACTGGCCGAACGGCACGACGCCGCCAGGCACGCGCTGGCCGGGGCCGAGGCCACCCTGAGCGCGGCCCGCGAGGCGGCCACCGCGGCGGAACGCGAACACGCCGCCACCCGGGCCCGGCACGACGCCCTCGCGCTCGGACTGCGCCGCAAGGACGGCACCGGCGCGCTGCTTTCCGCCAAGGACCGGCTCACCGGCCTGCTCGGCCCGGCCGCCGGACTCCTCACCGTGACGCCCGGCCACGAGACCGCCCTGGCCACCGCCTTCGGCGCCGCCGCCGACGCCCTCGCGGTGACCTCCCCGGCGGCCGCCGCCGACGCCATCCGCCTGCTGCGCAAGCAGGACGCGGGCCGGGCCGCCCTGCTGCTCGCCGGCACCCCGGACGACGTACCGCGCGAGCACCGCGACGACGGACCGCCGTACGCCGCCGACCTCGTCCACGGGCCCGCCGACCTGATGCCAGCCGTACGGCGGCTGCTGCGCGGGATCGTCGTCGTCGCCACCCTGGAGGACGCCGAGGAACTCGTCTATGCACGCCCCGCGCTGACCGCCGTCACCGCCGAGGGCGACCTGCTGGGCGCCCACTTCGCGCAGGGCGGGTCCGCCGGGGCGCCCAGCCTCCTCGAAGTACAGGCGTCCGTGGACCAGGCCGCCGCCGAGCTGGAGGAGCTGGGCGTGCGGTGCGAGGAGCTGGCCGGAGCGCAGGAGGCGGCCGTCGGACGGCGCCGGGAGTGTGCCGCGCTCGTCGAGGAGCTGGGGGAGCGGCGCCGGACCGCCGACCGGGAGAAGTCGTCGGTCGCCCAGCAGCTGGGCCGGCTCGCGGGCCAGGCGCGGGGCGCCGCCGGAGAGGCGGAACGCTCCGCCGCCGCCGCGGCCCGGGCGCAGGAGGCGCTGGACAGGGCGCTGACGGAGGTCGAGGAGCTGGCCGAGCGGCTCGCCGTCGCAGAGGAGATGCCGGTCGAGGAGGAGCCCGACACCGCCGCCCGCGACCGGCTCGCCGCCGACGGAGCCAACGCCCGCCAGACCGAGATGGAGGCCCGCCTCCAGGTCCGTACCCATGAGGAGCGGGTCAAGGGACTCGCCGGACGGGCCGACTCCCTGGACCGCGCCGCCCGCGCCGAACGCGAGGCACGCGCGCGTGCCGAACAGCGGCGGGCCAGGCTGCGGCACGAGGCGGCCGTCGCCGAGGCGGTCGCGGCGGGTGCCCGGCAGCTGCTCGCGCACGTCGAGGTCTCCCTGACCCGCGCCGACGAGGAGCGCACCCTCGCCGAGGCCGCCAAGGCCCGGCGCGAACAGGAGCTGACCGCCGCGCGCACCGCCGGGCGCGACCTCAAGGCGGAGCTGGACAAGTTGACGGATTCAGTTCACCGGGGCGAGGTACTCGGCGCCGAGAAGCGGCTGCGCATCGAGCAGCTGGAGACCAAGGCGCTGGAGGAACTCGGTGTGGAACCGGCGGGGCTCGCGGCCGAGTACGGCCCCCATCAAGAGGTGCCGCCCTCGCCCCCCGCCGAGGGCGAGGAACTCCCGGAGGACCCCGAGCACCCGCGCAACCGGCCCCGGCCCTTCGTCCGCTCCGAGCAGGAGAAGCGGCTGAAGGCGGCCGAACGCGCCTACCAGCAGCTGGGGAAGGTCAACCCGCTGGCGCTCGAGGAGTTCGCCGCGCTCGAGGAACGGCACCAGTTCCTCAGCGAGCAGCTGGAGGACCTGAAGAAGACCCGCGCCGACCTGCTCCAGGTCGTCAGGGAGGTCGACGAGCGCGTCGAGCAGGTCTTCACCGAGGCCTTCCGGGACACCGCCCGGGAGTTCGAGGGCGTGTTCAGCCGGCTGTTCCCGGGCGGTGAGGGGCGGCTGATCCTGACCGACCCCGACAACATGCTCACTACGGGCGTGGACGTCGAGGCCCGGCCCCCGGGCAAGAAGGTCAAACGGCTCTCGCTGCTCTCGGGCGGGGAGCGCTCGCTGACCGCGGTGGCGATGCTGGTGTCGATCTTCAAGGCGCGCCCGAGCCCGTTCTACGTGATGGACGAGGTCGAGGCGGCGCTCGACGACACCAACCTGCAGCGGCTGATCCGGATCATGCAGGAGCTGCAGGAGGCCTCGCAGCTGATCGTCATCACGCACCAGAAGCGCACGATGGAGGTCGCCGACGCGCTCTACGGCGTGTCCATGCAGGGCGACGGCGTGTCGAAGGTCATCAGCCAGCGGCTGCGCTAGCTGGGCACGTTAGCTTCAACTCTTGAACACATTCACCCCTCGTGGATCTCAAAACTCACAGCTCTCGCTCTATTGACTTCGAAACTTGAAGACATAGTCTCTGCAACGTTGCTTTTACCTTCAGGTCCCTTCCAATGGCACCGCGAAGGGTGAACCGCCCCGGCAGCGTTGCCGGTAGCCCGAGGAGTACACACGTGGCCAGCACATCGCAGGCACCCAACCCAGGAGCCAGGACGGCTCATCCCGATCATCTCGGGCACGTCATCTTCATCGCGGCGGCGGCCGCGATGGGCGGTTTCCTGTTCGGCTACGACAGTTCCGTGATCAACGGCGCGGTCGAGGCCATCCGGGACCGCTACGACGTCGGCTCCGCGGTGCTGGCCCAGGTCATCGCGATCGCGCTGATCGGCTGTGCCATCGGTGCGGCGACCGCGGGCCGCATCGCCGACCGCATCGGCCGTATCCGCTGCATGCAGATCGCGGCGGTCCTCTTCACCGTCAGCGCCATCGGTTCCGCGCTGCCCTTCGCGCTGTGGGACCTCGCCATGTGGCGTGTCATCGGCGGCTTCGCCATCGGCATGGCCTCGGTGATCGGCCCGGCCTACATCGCCGAGGTCTCCCCGCCCGCCTACCGCGGCCGGCTCGGCTCCTTCCAGCAGGCCGCGATCGTCATCGGTATCGCCGTGTCGCAGCTGGTCAACTGGGGTCTGCTGAACGCCGCCGGCGGTGACCAGCGCGGTGAGCTGATGGGCCTGGAGGCCTGGCAGGTCATGCTCGGCGTCATGGTGATCCCGGCCGTCCTGTACGGCCTGCTGTCCTTCGCGATCCCCGAGTCCCCCCGCTTCCTGGTCTCCGTCGGCAGGCACGAGCGCGCCAAGGAGATCCTCGAAGAGGTCGAGGGCAAGGACGTCGACTTCGACGCCCGCGTCGCCGAGATCGAGCACGCCATGCACAGCGAGGAGAAGTCCTCCTTCAAGGACCTCCTCGGCGGCAGCTTCTTCTTCAAGCCGATCGTCTGGGTCGGCATCGGCCTGTCGGTCTTCCAGCAGTTCGTCGGCATCAACGTCGCGTTCTACTACTCCTCGACGCTGTGGCAGTCGGTCGGCGTCGACCCGTCGCAGTCGTTCTTCTACTCGTTCACGACGTCGATCATCAACATCGTCGGCACCGTGATCGCGATGATTTTCGTGGACCGCATCGGCCGCAAGCCGCTCGCCCTGATCGGCTCCGTCGGCATGGTGATCGGTCTCGCGCTGGAGGCCTGGGCGTTCTCCTTCGACCTGGTCGACGGCAAGCTCCCGGCCACCCAGGGCTGGGTCGCCCTGATCGCCGCCCACGTCTTCGTCCTCTTCTTCGCCCTCTCGTGGGGTGTGGTCGTCTGGGTCTTCCTCGGCGAGATGTTCCCCAACCGGATCCGCGCCGCCGCCCTGGGCGTCGCCGCGTCCGCGCAGTGGATCGCCAACTGGGCCATCACCGCGAGCTTCCCGTCGCTGGCCGACTGGAACCTCTCCGTCACCTACGTGATCTACACAATCTTCGCCGCGCTCTCCATCCCCTTCGTACTCAGGTTCGTGAAGGAGACGAAGGGCAAGGCCCTGGAGGAGATGGGCTGACCCGCCCGCCCCGAATCCGGGGGGAAGGGCCCAAGTCCCCGCTGGTCCTCTCCCCGTACCGTCCGCCGCCCCGTCCGGTCACCCTCCGGACGGGGCGGCGGTGTCGTACCGGTCGCCCGGGGCGAGGGAGGGGCGGCAGGCCTCGCCCACCTGCCGCTTTGGCGGACGGGCGTCAGACGCTCACGGTCTCGGGCCGCGCGGTCCGCTCGGTGGGCACCGCCGCCGGGGCGACCACCGCCGGCTTCGGCAGTACGGCGTACAGGAGACCGGAGATCACCACCGTGGCCACCCAGCCGAGGCCGTACTCGCCGATCACGTTGTTGCCGGCGAGGGGGCCGGTGAACCAGTCGGACGTGGTGAACATCAGGCCACCGACCAGGCCGACCGCCCAGGCGGCGACGGCCGCGGGGGAGAAGCCGCCGCGGTACCAGTAGGCGCTGGTGCGGCCGGTGTCGGCCAGGGCCTCGCCGTCGTACTCCCGACGGCGCAGCATGTCCGCGCCGAACACACCGACCCACGCGGAGAAGGCGACCGCGAGCAGCGACAGGAAGGCGATGAAGGAGCCCATGAAACTGGTCGCCACCAGCATCAGCACGCCGCCGAAGATCAGCGAGATCACGGCGTTCACCGAGACGGCCCAGTGCCGCGGGACCTTGAAGCCCAGGGTCTGCGCGGTGAAACCGGCCGAGTACATCGACATCGAGTTGATCAGCAGCATGCCGATCAGCGCGATCAGCAGGTACGGCACCGCGATCCAGGTCGGCAGGATCTCGCCCAGGAAGGAGACCGGGTCGGCGGCCGAGGCCAGGTCCGGCGTGGAGACCGCCATGACCGCGCCCATCAGCACCATCGGCAGGACGACGATGCCGGCACCGCCGACCGTGACACCCACGATCCCCTTCGAGGACGCCGTGCGCGGCAGGTACCGGGTGAAGTCCGGGGCGGACGGGATCCAGCTGACGCCGCCGGCCGCGATCAGACCCACGCCCGTGATCATCGCGGCCACCGACCCGGCGGACCGGTCGAACACCTCGGACCAGTCGGTGTCGACGACCAGATAACCCAGCACCAGCACCGAGAAGGCGCCGAAGAGGTACGCCGCGTACTTGTTGCACTTCTGTACGGCGTTGATGCCCAGCCCGGAGATCGCGAACGTCGCGACGACGAAGGCGAGCAGCGTCACCATGTCCAGCACGCTGTTGGCACGTATGCCGAACACGATGTCCAGCACGGTGAGCAGGGCGTAGGCGCCGGTCACCGCGTTGATCGTCTCCCAGCCCCAGCGGGCGATCCAGATCAGCGACCCCGGCAGCAGATTGCCCCGCTGGCCGAACACGGCCCGGGACAGCGCCATACCGGGGGCACCACCGCGCTTGCCGGCGATGCCGATCAGCCCGACCAGGCCGTACGACACGAGCGGCGCGGCCCCCGCGACGACCAGGGCCTGCCAGAAGTTCAGCCGGTACGCCACCACGAGGCTCGCGCCCATCGTGAGCAGCAGCACGCTGATGTTGGCGCCGACCCAGGTCGGGAAGAGCTCGCGGGTCCGGGCGGTGCGCTCGTGGTCGGGCACCTGCTCGATGCCACGGGTTTCCAGGGCGCCTTCGTTCTCGGCGGTCTTGCTCATGTGGGGGTCCGTGCCTCGATCGTGGGGGAGGGGGCGGTCGGGACTCTACGCGCGTTGACGCGGCCTTCTCCATCGTACTTTGATCCGACTCCGTCCTTCCAGGGGCCTTTGTCCTTTGTCGGAAGCCACAAGGAGCCGGCGGCTGGGGCCCGTGCCGGGGGTCACGCATACTGGACCCGTTATGGAAATCGTCATCCTTGCTGTAGTCATCGCCGTGGTCGTGATCGGCGCGCTCGGCGGGCTGGTCGTGGGCTCCCGCCGCAAGAAGCAGCTGCCTCCGCCGCCGCCCGCCACGCCCGACATCACCGCCCCTCCGGCCGAGCCGCACGTCGGCGAAGAGGCCGAGACGCCGCGCGACGAACCGCGCCGGACGATAGAGGAGGTCGACCTCCCGGACGGTGGCACCGCCACCGTCGAGGAGCCGCCGGTCGAAGAGCTCGAGATCCCGCAACTCGAGGTTCCCGAGCCCACCGCCGGCCGTCTGGTCCGGCTCCGTGCCCGCCTCTCCCGCTCACAGAACGCCCTCGGCAAGGGCCTGCTGACCCTGCTGTCCCGGGAGCACCTCGACGAAGACACGTGGGAGGAGATCGAGGACACGCTGCTCACCGCCGACGTCGGCGTGCAGCCCACCCAGGAGCTGGTCGAGCGGCTGCGCGAGCGTGTGAAGGTGCTCGGCACCCGCACGCCCGAGGAGCTGCGCACCCTGCTGCGCGAGGAGCTGATCACCCTGGTCGGCCCCGACATGGACCGTGAGGTCAAGACCGAGCCCGCCGCGAGCAAGCCGGGCATCGTGATGGTCGTCGGTGTCAACGGCACCGGCAAGACCACCACCACCGGCAAGCTCGCCCGTGTCCTGGTCGCGGACGGCCGCAGCGTCGTCCTCGGCGCCGCCGACACCTTCCGCGCCGCCGCCGCCGACCAGCTGCAGACCTGGGGCGAACGGGTCGGCGCGCACACCGTGCGCGGGCCCGAGGGCGGCGACCCGGCCTCCGTCGCCTTCGACGCGGTCAAGGAGGGCAAGGAGATGGGCTCGGACGTCGTGCTCATCGACACCGCCGGCCGTCTGCACACCAAGACCGGCCTCATGGACGAGCTGGGCAAGGTCAAGCGGGTCGTGGAGAAGCACGCGCCGCTGGACGAGGTGCTCCTCGTGCTCGACGCCACCACCGGCCAGAACGGACTGATCCAGGCCCGGGTCTTCGCCGAGGTCGTCGACGTCAGCGGCATCGTGCTCACCAAGCTGGACGGTACGGCCAAGGGCGGCATCGTCGTCGCCGTGCAGCGCGAGCTGGGTGTGCCGGTCAAGCTGATCGGGCTCGGCGAGGGCGCGGACGACCTGGCGCCGTTCGAGCCCGCGGCCTTCGTGGATGCCCTCATCGGCGAGTGACGCCGCCCGCCGGCACCCCGCGCGCACCAGAACGCGCGCGTGAAGGCGCAAAGCGAGAAGCGCCCGCCTCCCCGACAGGGGGACGGGCGCTTCGCCGTGCGGTGCGCCGACGTGCGGAGGCGCCGAGTGCGGAAGTGCCGCGCGCGGAGGTGCCGAGATGTCGAGGGTGTCGAGATGCCGAGGTGCGGACGGCCCGGACGGTACGCGCGTGCCGCGACGGCCGGGCCGTACGCGGCCGGGGACCTACGCCCGCGAGCGATGGGCCACGTACGCCAGCGTTCCCAGCAGCAGCCGGGCCGTCGGGGGCCTGGTGGCCGAGTCGAGGTCCGGAGGACGCAGCCAGCGCGCCGGGCCCCGGCCGCCGCGGTCGGAGGGCGGGGCCGTGACGTACGTACCGGCGCCGAGGCCGCGCAGGTCGAGGGCGGACGGGTCGTCCCAGCCCATGCGGTAGAGCAGCCGGGACAGCTCGGCGGCGGCGCCGGGGGCGACGAAGAACTGGGCGCGGCCCTGCGGGGTCGCCGCGACCGGACCGAGCGGGAGGCCCATGCGCTCCAGCCGGGCCAGCGCCCGCAGCCCGGCGGGCTCGGCCACCTCGATCACGTCGAAGGTCCGCCCGACCGCCAGCATCACCGCGGCGCCGGGGTACCGGCCCCAGGCCTCGCTCGCCTCGTCCAGCGTCGCCCCGGCGGGCACCCTGGGGGCGAAGTCCAGGGGATGCGCGCCCGGTGCCGGACAGTCGGCCAGTCCGCACGAGCAGGCGCCGGCGGCGGTCCGGGCACCCGGCACCACGTCCCAGCCCCACAGTCCGGTGAACTCGGCCACGACGGTGCACTCCGAAGCGCGGCCGCGGCGGCGCGCACCGGACCGGATCTCGCGCATGCCCCGACTGGTGCCGATGCCGATCGTGAAGCCCATGCCCCCTCCAACGGGTCCGACGCAGCGGCGGTTACGCAGCGGACGTGAAACGTGACTCTCTGCTTCCAACTCCCCAGCGTGGCGCGCTTCAGACAGCGTCCGGAAGCACTCGGGGGTGGTGTGCCCGGCCGCGCACGCCCCGGCGTGCACCCTTGCACCGACTCCCGGTTGGCCTATGTCAAGTGAATCGCGTACCGGCCACGGCGAGTTCATTCGAAGGGGTGGCGAATGGTGGCGATTCCGCAATCGCCATGGCTGGACCAGTGATCGTGGGACTACTTTGTGTGCATGGAGCCTTGGGGCACATGCACTTGCGGGTATGCCGGAGGCAACCCGGCCTTCCGTTCGAAGGGTGGCAACCACCGGACGGAAGGCCTCAACCACCGGCATTCTGATAGGGCTTGGCGCACTCGGCGACAGGTGGTCTCAGGGATGGGGGCGTTCCAGTGAGCGGCAACGGCGGAAGCGGTACGAGCGCGGGCACCGCGTCGCACGCTGACAAGCGCCCGAACGAGCTGCTCACCTCGTGGTTCGCCCGCAGCGGCTGGTCCAAGGGCGAGCTGGCCCGTCAGGTCAACCGCAGGGCCCGCCAGTTGGGCGCCAACCACATCTCCACCGACACCTCACGGGTGCGCCGCTGGCTCGACGGCGAGAACCCGCGCGAGCCGATCCCGCGGATCCTGTCCGAGCTGTTCTCCGAGCGCTTCGGCGTCGTCGTCTCCGTCGAGGACCTGGGCCTGCGTTCCACCCGCCCCACGCCCTCCGCCACCGGCGTCGACCTCCCCTGGACGGGCCCGCAGACCGTGGCCCTGCTCAGCGAGTTCTCGCGCAGCGACCTGATGCTGGCGCGGCGCGGCTTCCTCGGGAGCTCGCTGGCCCTCTCCGCGGGCCCGTCCCTCATCGAGCCCATGCAGCGCTGGCTCGTCCCCTCGCCCTCCGCCACCCCGTCGTCCGGACGCGAGTCCGCGCCCGCCTCCCGCGCGCGTGGCCGCCTGTCCAGGCCGGAGCTGGACCTGCTGGAGTCCACCGCGGTGATGTTCCGCCGCTGGGACGCCCAGTGCGGCGGCGGCCTGCGCCGCAAGGCGGTGGTCGGCCAGCTGCACGAGGTGACCGACCTGCTCCAGGAACCCCAGACCGAGACCACCCGCGCCAAGCTGTTCAAGGTCGCCGCCGAACTCGCCGAACTGGCGGGCTGGATGTCGTACGACGTCGGACTCCAGCCCACCGCGCAGAAGTACTTCGTGCTCGCCCTGCACGCCGCCAAGGAGGCCGGCGACCGGCCGCTCGGCTCGTACGTCCTCTCCAGCATGAGCCGCCAGATGATCCACCTCGGCCGGCCCGACGACGCCCTGGAGCTGACCCACCTCGCGCAGTACGGCAGCCGGGACTGCGCGAGCCCCCGCACCCAGTCGATGCTGTATGCGATGGAGGCCCGCGCCTACGCCAACATGGGCCAGCCCGGCCGCTGCAAGCGGGCCGTGCGCATGGCCGAGGACACCTTCGCCGAGGCCGACGACTGGGACGAGCCGGACCCCGACTGGATCCGCTTCTTCTCCGAGGCCGAGCTGTACGGGGAGAACTCCCACTCCTTCCGCGACCTCGCCTACGTGGCCGGCCGCAGCCCCGCCTACGCCTCCCTGGCCGACCCCCTGATGCGCCGGGCCGTGGAGCTGTTCGCCAAGGACGACGAGCACCAGCGCTCCTACGCGCTGAACCTGATCGGCATGGCCACCGTGCACCTGCTGCGCCGGGAGCCCGAGGAGAGCACGGTCGTGGCCATGGAAGCCATGGGCATCGCCAAGAAGGTCCGCTCCGAACGCGTCAACACCCGCATCCGCAAAACCGTCGACACGGCCGTACGCGATTTCGGCGACCTCGGCGAGGTCGTCGACCTCACCGAACGGCTCGCCGTCGAGTTGCCGGAGACCGCCGAAGCGGTCTGAACCCCACCAGCCCCGGCCGCGGCCGGCCCTCCCGAACTGCCCGACTCGGCTCCCCCATGCCAGGTCACTCGGAGGCCGCCGCGGCCGGCTCACGTGCCCGTGCGGGACGCCGCGCCTCGACCACGACGGCACGGCCGCACAGCCGGCAGTTCACTTACGCGTAACACACACAGCGCCTTCGTCACGGCGGCGAAACAACGAGGGGCGTCCACCGAAACCGCGCTGCGCCAATCTCATGGCGCATAACCGGCCCACCCCTCACAGCCCGCTCAGGCTTCGCCCGCACGGGGCCGTACCAACGACGAGGAGACGCCGATGGCTCCAGCCATCACGCTTGCCGCAGAGACGCAGCTCTCTGCCGCCAACACGGGCTTCATGCTCATCTGCTCCGCCCTGGTGATGCTCATGACCCCGGCGCTGGCCTTCTTCTACGGAGGCATGGTCCGCGTCAAGAGCACCCTGAACATGCTGATGATGAGCTTCATCAGCCTCGGCATCGTCACCGTCCTGTGGGTGCTGTACGGCTTCTCCATGGCGTTCGGCACCGACACCGGCGGCATCGTCGGCTGGAACTCCGACTGGGTCGGCCTCAGCAACATCGGCCTGACCGAGCTGTGGGACGGCTACACCATCCCCGTCTTCGTCTTCCTGGTCTTCCAGATGATGTTCGCGGTCCTCACCCCCGCCCTGATCAGCGGCGCCCTCGCGGACCGCGTGAAGTTCACGGCCTGGGCGCTGTTCATCGCCCTGTGGGTGACGATCGTCTACTTCCCGGTCGCCCACTGGGTGTGGGGCTCGGGCGGCTGGGCCTTCGAACTCGGCGTGATCGACTTCGCCGGTGGTACGGCCGTGCACATCAACGCCGGTGCCGCGGCGCTCGGCGTGATCCTGGTCATCGGCAAGCGCGTCGGCTTCAAGAAGGACCCGATGCGCCCGCACAGCCTGCCGCTGGTCATGCTCGGCGCCGGCCTGCTGTGGTTCGGCTGGTTCGGCTTCAACGCCGGCTCGTGGCTCGGCAACGACGACGGCGTGGGCGCGCTGATGTTCGTCAACACGCAGGTCGCCACCGGTGCCGCCGTCCTCGGCTGGCTCGCCTACGAGAAGATCCGGCACGGCGCCTTCACCACCCTCGGTGCCGCCTCCGGTGCCGTCTCCGGCCTGGTCGCCATCACCCCGGCCGGCGGCGCGGTCTCCCCGCTGGGCGCCATCGCCGTGGGCCTCATCGCCGGTGTGGTGTGCGCGATGGCCGTCGGTCTGAAGTACCGGTTCGGCTACGACGACTCCCTCGACGTCGTCGGTGTCCACCTCGTCGGAGGCATCCTCGGCTCGCTGCTCATCGGCTTCTTCGCCAGCGGCAAGGGCCAGTCCGACGTCGAGGGCCTCTTCTACGGCGGCGGCCTCGACCAGTTCTGGAAGCAGTGCGCCGGAGTCTTCGGCGTCCTCGCCTACTCCCTGGTCGTCTCCGCGGTCCTCGCCTTCCTGCTGGACAAGACGATCGGCATGCGGGTGTCGGAGGACGTCGAGGTGGCCGGCATCGACCAGGCCGAGCACGCCGAGACCGCATACGACTTCAGCGGCGCCGGCGGCGGTGCCGCCCGGACGACCGCCACGCCGGCCGCCTCCTCGGCCGCGTCGGCCCCGAGCAAGAAGGTGGACGCATGAAGCTCATCACCGCCGTCGTCAAGCCACACCGGCTCGACGAGATCAAAGAGGCCCTCCAGTCCTTCGGGGTCCACGGCCTGACCGTCACCGAGGCCAGCGGCTACGGCCGCCAGCGCGGCCACACCGAGGTCTACCGCGGTGCCGAGTACACCGTCGACCTGGTACCCAAGATCCGCATCGAGGTCCTGGTCGAGGACGACGACGCCGAGCAGCTGATCGAGGTCGTGGTCAAAGCGGCCCGCACCGGCAAGATCGGTGACGGCAAGGTCTGGTCGGTACCGGTCGACACGGCCGTACGCGTCCGGACCGGCGAGCGCGGCCCCGACGCGCTCTGACACGACGCTCTGCCAGGACGGACGAACAGGAGTCGCCGGGTGACGAGTACGGACGTGACGGACGAAGCGGAGGACTCGGGACCCGGCGGCTACGCGGCGGCCCGGCTGCGCCTCCTCACCGAGGGGGAGCGGTCCGGGCCGCCGCGCCGCAGGGAGCTGTCCGAACTGACCGACGGCTGGCTGTCGGGCCTCTTCGCCGCGGGCGCCGCGGGGCTCACGGGGGTGGCGCTCGTCGCGGTCGGCGGCTACGGGCGCGGCGAGCTGTCCCCGCGCAGCGACCTGGACCTGCTCCTGCTGCACGACGGCCGCGACGACAAGGCCGTCGCCGCACTCGCCGACCGCCTCTGGTACCCCGTCTGGGACCTCGGCCTCGACCTCGACCACTCCGTCCGCACACCGCAGCAGGCCCGGAAGACGGCGGGCGAGGACCTGAAAGTCCACCTCGGTCTCCTGGACGCCCGCCACCTCGCCGGAGACCTCGGCCTGACCACCGCACTGCGCACCGCCGTCCTCGCCGACTGGCGCAACCAGGCCCCCAAGCGCCTCCCCGAACTGCGTGACCTGTGCGCCGAGCGCGCCGAACGCCAGGGCGAGCTGCAGTTCCTGCTGGAACCCGACCTCAAGGAGGCCCGGGGCGGCCTGCGCGACGCCACCGCGCTGCGCGCCGTGGCCGCCTCCTGGCTGGCCGACGCTCCGCGCGAGGGCCTCGCCGACGCCCGGCGCCGGCTGCTCGACGTGCGCGACGCCCTCCACCTGGCGACGGGCCGGGCCACCGACCGGCTGGCGCTCCAGGAACAGGACCAGGTGGCGGCCGAACTGGGCCTGCTGGACGCCGACGCCCTGCTGCGGCAGGTGTACGAGGCGGCCCGCGTCATCTCCTACGCCGGCGACGTCACCTGGCGCGAGGTGGGAAGGGTGCTGCGCTCGCGCTCCGTGCGGCCGCGGCTGCGCGCCATGATGAACGGCGGGAAACCGGTCACCGAGCGTTCCCCGCTCGCCGAGGGCGTCGTGGAGCAGGACGGCGAGGTGGTACTCGCCCGCACCGCGCGCCCCGAACGCGATCCCGTACTCCCCCTGCGCGCCGCGGCCGCCGCCGCCCAGGCCGGGCTCCCGCTCTCCCTGCACGCCGTACGCCGCCTCGCGGCCACCGCGCGCCCCCTGCCCACGCCCTGGCCCGCCGAGGCCCGTGAGCAGCTGGTGACCCTGCTGGGCTCCGGCCGGCCCACGGTGCAGGTCTGGGAGGCGCTGGAGGCCGAGGGTCTGGTCACCCGGCTCCTGCCCGACTGGGAGCGGGTCCGCTGCCGCCCGCAGCGCAACGCCGTGCACCTGTGGACCGTCGACCGGCACCTGATCGAGACCGCCGTCCGCGCCGCCGGGTTCGCCCGCCGCGTGCACCGCCCCGACCTGCTCCTGGTCGCCGCGCTGCTGCACGACATCGGCAAGGGCTGGCCCGGCGACCACTCCGTGGCCGGCGAGACCATCGCCCGGGACGTCGCCACCCGCGTCGGCTTCGACCGCGCGGACGCCGCCGTCCTCGCCACCCTCGTACGCCACCACCTCCTGCTCGTGGAGACCGCCACCCGGCGCGACCTCGACGATCCGGCCACCGTGCGTGCGGTCGCCGACGCGGTCGGCAGCGAGCACACCCTGGAGCTGCTGCACGCCCTGACCGAGGCGGACGCGCTGGCCACCGGGCCGGCCGCCTGGTCGTCCTGGCGCGGCTCCCTCGTCGCCGACCTGGTGAAACGGGTCGCGGGTCTGCTGTCCGGGGACCCGGCGCCCGAACCCGAGGACGCCGCGCCCACCGCCGAGCAGGAGCGGCTCGCCGTCGAGGCCTTCCGCACGGGCGGGCCGGTGCTGGCGCTGCGGGCCCAGAGCGAGCCGCCGGCCGATCCGGCGCCGGACGCCGACCCGGAGCCGCTCGGCGTGGAGCTGCTGATCGCCGTACCCGACCAGGCGGGTGTGCTCCCGGCGGTGGCCGGGGTCCTGGCCATGCACCGGCTGACCGTTCGCACCGCCGAACTGCGCTCCCTTCCGCTGCCGCACGGCGTCGAGGGCTCCGTCCTGCTCCTCGACTGGCGGGTCGCCGCCCAGTACGGATCCCTGCCCCAGGCCGCCCGGCTCCGTGCCGACCTGGTCAGGGCCCTGGACGGCAGCCTGGACATCGCCGGCCGACTGGCCGAACGGGACGCCGCCCATCCCCGGCGCCGGGGCGTGGAGCCGCCCCCGCCCCGCGTGAGCGTGGCCCCGGCGGCTTCCCGGCTGGCCACGGTGATCGAGGTCCGCGCCCAGGACGCGCCGGGCCTGCTGTTCCGGCTCGGGCGGGCGCTGGAGGCGGCGGGCGTGCGGATGCGCAGCGCGCACGTGTCGACGCTGGGGGCGAACGCGGTGGACGCCTTCTATGTGACGCGGGGCGAGGGTACGCCGCTGCCCGGGGACGAGGCGGCGTCGGTGGCCCGGGGGCTGGAGGAGTCGCTGCGGGCGTGACCTCGTGGTCGTGTCATGTGTTTACCGGATGTGCTTCCCGCCGACGCGGGGACAACAGTCCCTGTCCGCTCTCTGCGGCGGGCAGGGACACTTTGCTTGCCGGGCCGGATACCCTGGAGGGCGACCCACACCAACGCCGACGCGAGGACCTACGCCGCCGTGTTCGATACTCTCTCCGACCGCCTGTCAGCCACCTTTAAATCCCTCCGGGGCAAAGGAAGGCTGACCGAGGCGGACATCGACGCCACGGCCCGCGAGATCCGCATCGCGCTCCTCGAGGCCGACGTGGCCCTGCCCGTCGTGCGCTCCTTCATCAAGAAGGTCAAGGAGCGCTCCCTGGGCGCCGAGGTCTCCAAGGCGCTCAATCCGGCCCAGCAGGTCCTCAAGATCGTCAACGAGGAACTGGTCGGCATCCTCGGCGGTGAGACCCGCCGCCTGCGCTTCGCCAAGCAGCCGCCGACCGTGATCATGCTGGCCGGTCTGCAGGGTGCGGGTAAGACCACCCTCGCGGGCAAGCTGGGCCGCTGGCTCAAGGAGCAGGGCCACTCGCCGCTGCTCGTGGCCTGTGACCTCCAGCGCCCCAACGCCGTCAACCAGCTGAGCGTCGTCGCCGAGCGCGCCGGCGTCGCGGTCTACGCGCCCGAGCCGGGCAACGGCGTGGGCGACCCGGTGAAGGTCGCCAAGGACTCCATCGAGTTCGCCAAGGCCAAGGTCCACGACCTGGTCATCGTCGACACCGCCGGCCGCCTGGGCATCGACCAGGAGCTGATGCGGCAGGCGGCGGACATCAGGGACGCCGTCAGCCCCGACGAGATCCTCTTCGTCGTCGACGCCATGATCGGCCAGGACGCGGTCAACACCGCCGAGGCCTTCCGCGACGGCGTCGGCTTCGACGGCGTGGTGCTGTCCAAGCTGGACGGCGACGCCCGCGGTGGTGCGGCCCTGTCGATCGCCTCGGTGACCGGCAAGCCGATCATGTTCGCGTCGAACGGCGAGAAGCTCGAGGACTTCGACGCCTTCCACCCGGACCGGATGGCCTCCCGCATCCTCGACATGGGTGACCTGCTCACCCTGATCGAGCAGGCGGAGAAGACGTTCAGCCAGGAAGAAGCCGAGGCGATGGCCTCGAAGCTGGCGTCCAAGAAGGGCCAGGACTTCACCCTGGACGACTTCCTGGCCCAGATGGAGCAGGTCCGGAAGATGGGCTCGATCAGCAAGCTGCTCGGCATGCTGCCCGGCATGGGCCAGATGAAGGACCAGATCAACAACCTCGACGAGCGCGACGTCGACCGCACGGCCGCCATCATCAAGTCGATGACCCCGGCCGAGCGCCAGGAGCCGACGCTCATCAACGGCTCGCGCCGCGCCCGTATCGCCAAGGGCTCCGGCGTCGAGGTCAGTGCGGTCAAGTCCCTCGTGGAGCGGTTCTTCGAGGCCCGCAAGATGATGTCCCGCATGGCCCAGGGCGGCGGCATGCCCGGTATGCCGGGAGTGCCCGGCATGGGTGGCGGCCCCGGCCGGCAGAAGAAGCAGCAGAAGAAGGCCAAGGGCAAGCAGCGCTCCGGGAACCCGATGAAGCGCAAGCAGCAGGAGCAGGAGGAGGCCGCCCGCCGCGCGGCCGCCGCGCAGAACGGCGGCGCCCTCGGCCTGCCCCAGCAGGGCGGCCAGGACTTCGAGCTGCCCGACGAGTTCAAGAAGTTCATGGGCTGACAGTCCGTTCGGTACGCGCGCACGACGCCGGGGCGCCCCCTTGTCGAAGGGGGCGCCCCGGCGTCGTACACGCACATGCCCGCGCGGCTTTCCTGTCGTAGCGTCCGGATATGACCGATCCGTCCCCGCCGCGCACGGAACCCGAGCGGCCCTGGCGCACCGAGGGCACGCCCGACGAGCCCCCCAAGCCGCCGCCGGGCGGCAGGCGGATGCGCGGCGGCTGGTGGAGCCTGGTCCTGGCCGCGCTGATCGTCTACGTCATCGCCAACCTCGTGCTCTCCTTCTTCAACGAGGGCGACGAGCCGACCATCTCCTACACGGAGTTCAGCAAGCAGGTCGACGAGGGCAACGTCAGCAAGATCTACGCCAAGGGCGACGCGATCCAGGGCCAGCTGAAGAAGGCCCGGGACAACCCCGAGGGCGACGGGACGTACACCAAGTTCACGACCGAGCGGCCGACCTTCGCGGACGACTAGCTCTGGAACGACCTGACGAAGAACAACGTCACCGTCACCGCCGAGCCCGTCGTCCAGCACCGCAGCTTCCTGTCCAACCTGCTGATCGCGCTGGCGCCGATGCTGATCCTGGTGGTGCTGTGGATCTTCATCGCGCGGCGCATGAGGGGCGCCCTGGGCGGCGGGGCGGGCGGCATGCTCGGCCGCAAGGCGCCGCCCAAGCCGGTCGAGCTGGAGGCCGGCGAGCCGCGCACCACCTTCGCCGACGTGGCCGGGATCGACGAGGTGGAGGGCGAACTGAGCGACGTCGTCGACTTCCTGAAGAACCCGGACGCCTATCGCCGCATGGGCGCCAAGATGCCCCGGGGCGTCCTGCTGACCGGCCCGCCCGGCACCGGAAAGACCCTCCTCGCGCGCGCGGTCGCCGGCGAGGCGGGCGTGCCGTTCTTCTCGGCCTCCGCCTCCGAGTTCATCGAGATGATCGTGGGCGTCGGCGCCTCCCGGGTGCGGGAGCTGTTCGCCGAGGCCCGCAAGGTGGCGCCGTCGATCATCTTCATCGACGAGATCGACACCATCGGCCGGGCCCGCGGCGGCGGCTCCGGCATGGGCGGCCACGACGAGCGCGAGCAGACCCTGAACCAGATCCTCACCGAGATGGACGGCTTCTCCGGCGCCGAGGGCGTGGTCGTCGTCGCCGCCACCAACCGCGCCGACATCCTGGACCCCGCCCTGACCCGCCCCGGCCGTTTCGACCGGGTGGTCAGCGTCTCGCCGCCGGACAGAAGTGGCCGGAAGGCGATCCTGGAGATCCACACCCGCGAGATCCCGCTCGCCCCGGACGTCGACCTCGCCCAGGTCGCCCGTACGACCCCGGGCATGACCGGCGCCGAACTGGCCAACCTCGCCAACGAGGCGGCGCTGCTCGCGGTCAGGCGGAAGCAGGACCGGGTGACGCGGGCGAACCTCTCCGAGGCCCTTGAGAAGGTCCAGCTGGGGGCCGAACGCCCGCTGGTGATGCCCGAGGAGGAGCGCAGGCGCACCGCCTATCACGAGAGCGGACACGCCCTGCTCGGCATGCTGCAACCCGGCGCCGACCCCGTCCGCAAGATCACCATCGTGCCGCGCGGCCGGGCGCTCGGGGTGACGCTGTCGACGCCGGACGCGGACAAGTACGCGTACACGGAGGAGTACCTGCGCGGGCGGATCATCGGCGCGCTCGGCGGCATGGCGGCCGAGCACGTCGTGTACGGGATGATCACGACCGGTTCGGAGAGCGACCTCGAACAGGTCACCAACATCGCCCGCGGCATGGTCGCGCGGTGGGGCATGAGCGAGCGGGTCGGGCGGCTGTCCGCCCTCCCGGGCGACGCCCAGCAGGCGTACGGTCTGGCCGCCGCGCCCCAGACCCTCGACGCCATCGACGGCGAGATGCGGCGGGTCGTGGACTCCTGCTACGAGGAGGCCGTCCGCAAGCTGCGCGACCACCGGGGGCAGCTGGACGCGCTCGCCGAGTCACTGCTGGTGAGCGAGACGCTGGACGAGGCGGAGGCGTACCGCATCGCCGGGGTCACCCGGCTGACGAAGGACGATCCGGAGGCGTGAGCCGCCCGCCCCGCCCGGGAGCCGTTCCTACTTCTGCGGGAACTTCCAGACGTAGGGCTCGCCGTCCTCCTGCGACCAGTGCACCTCGACGCTCGTCGCGCCGGCCGGAATCACGTACGTCTCGCAGAAGACGTGGCTCTCGCCCTGCTTCCAGCTCTCGACGTCGTAGGGGTCCTCGCAGCCCGGGGCGTCCTCGGAGGCGCCGATGAGGACGCCCCCGCGCTGTCCGTCGGCGAAGACCGTGGTGCCGTCGTGCACGTCGGAGCCCTCGGTGAGGGCCGGTCCGCCCTTGTGCGTGTACTTGATGTACGCGGTCGCCAGCACCTTGCCCTTGGCGTCCGCGGCGTCCGCCACCGACTTCGCGGCCTCCGCCTCGGTGCCCACGTCGACCTTCTGCGCCACGACGTCGTAGGTGACCTGGCCGGGATCCTCCGCGACCTTCCCCGTCGCGCTCTCGCCCGTCGCCAGGTCGCCGCCCGGGGCGGCCTGGGAGGGCGAGGGCGACGCCTCGGTGGTCGCCTGGCTCTTCGCGTCGGCGTCGGAGTCGTCGTCCGAGCCCCCGCACGCGGTGAGGGCCAGGGCGAGGACGGCGACGGGCGCGGCGAGGCGCAGTGCGGTCGTGCGGTGCGGCACTACAGGCTCCTGTATGCAGATGTGTCTGTTCCCCCGAACGGTGGATCAGAGTAGAGGTGCATGATCCACCTGGGGAAACCACAGGAACCCCGGACCGGCTTCTTCACACCATTCACACCCGCATCGGAAGAAGCCGGTCAGACGTCGTGCGTGTTCGGTCGGAATCGATCCTTACGGAACTCGGGCGATCAAGTAGCGGAAGACGTTCGGCATCCACACGGTCCCGTCCGGCCGCCGGTGCGGATGCAGCGCCTCGGTCAGCTCCTTGTCGACCTGCTCCTGGTCGGTCGCCGCGACCGCCGCGTCGAACAGCCCCGTCGACAGCAGTCCGCGCACCGCGCTGCCCACGTCCGCGTATCCGAACGGGCACGCCACCCGTCCCGAGCCGTCCGGCCTGAGCCCGGTCCGCTGGGCGACCTCCTCCAGGTCGTCGCGCAGGGCGGGGCGCCAGCTGCCCGCGCCGCGCAACGGGTCGGCGAGTTTGGAGGCCACCCGCAGCACCGAGGTCGTGGCGCACCGCTCCGGCGGGCCCCAGCCGGCCAGCACCACGGCCGCCCCCCGCGCGGCGAGCGGCGTCGCCCGGGCAAGCAGTTCCCCGAGCCCCTCCGAGTCGCCCGCGAGGCACCCGATGGGCTCGAAGGCGGTCACCAGGGTGAACGCCGGCGTCGACGGGTCCGCCGCGTCCTCGGGCGAGCCCTCGACGATCCGTGCCGCGTCCCCACGCGCGCGCGTGCCCCACGCCTCGGGTGGTTCCGGTGACTCGAAGGTCCCGGGCAGCAGTCGCTGCCGTGCCAGGGCCAGGAGCTGCGGAGAGCGGGAGTCGACTCCGGTCACCGCGGCACCGCGCGAGGCCGCCATCAGCAGCGCGAGCCCGGAACCGCAGCCCAGCCCCAGCACCCGGGTGCCGCCGCCCACGTCCAGTCGCTCGTGGACGGCCTCGTAGAGCGGTACGAGCATCCGCTCCTGTATCTCGGACCAGTCACGCGCGCGTGCACGCAGGTCCACGTGAGGGGTCGCCCTCGCGTGAGATGAGTGCTGCCGCACGAGCGTAGGTGTCATAGGAAAGCGCCCCAATCGCCGAGTGTTGCCGCCGTGCCCGATTCCATGGCCCCCGTGCAGTGCGCTCGCACTCCCCCCGTATGCCAGGAAACTCCGGGCTCGCCGTGGCGTCCAGTGGTAGCGGGGCCCGGCTTGCCCGATCCCCGTCACCGTGGCGAGATTTCACTTCCCGGCAACGTGGGCCTGGCCGCGCGGTACTCCGGGTAGCCCCTGCCCGACCCCCGGGCCGGATGGCCGGAACGTGTCGTCGCGCGATGACCGTGGGTGGCCGCGGCGCCGGCGAGGCGGTTTTGGCCAAGGTCACCGGACCCGGCGCCCGTCGTACGGTGCCCGGATGCGGCGGGGGGCGGGGCGGTGCCGCACGCCGGTGGCACACCCGGTAACGTCGCGTCCGTCGAAGCGCCCACTCGGACGACGTCCCTCCGGCGCGACAGCGACCGAAACGCCCCTTGCGCACGCGCGGGTCGCACGCTTCCCGGCGCGTGGACGGCGGCTACGCGCCGGCGCGTACGTCGGACTACGCACCAGCTTGGTACGAGCTGTGAGGCTTCTCCGCAGATCAGCGCACCCGCCCTCGTCGGGACGCATCAGCGGCAACTGACTGGTACGTGCAAATTATTTGGGATGCCCCGGAATAGGAACACAGCGGCACTCCGGCTCGTTGTCATTACGTGAGCACGACACCACCTGTTCTCGCCGCAGAGCTGGCGCAGGCGTGGGCCGACATTCAGCGGCACCACACCGAGCTGCCCGATCTTGCCGCGCCCGAGTCCCTGATCGGAGAGTCGTCGTCCGCCTGCGGGCACGAGCTCTCTTTCGAGCGACTGCTTCATGAGGCAGTCCACGGCATCGCCGCCGCGCGCGGAGTACGCGACACCTCCCGCGCGGGGCGCTACCACAACCGTCGATTCCTCGCGATCGCCGAGGAGTTGGGCCTCGACCACCCCGAGGAGCCGCATCCCAGCAGCGGCTTCTCGCTGGTCACGCTCACCCCCGAGGCGAAGCGCCGCTACCGCCCGACGATCGATCGCCTCCAGCGCGCGCTGAAGGCCCACACCGTCGCCACCGCGACCGACTCGGCCCGCAGCTTCCGCGGTCCGGCCGCCCGCCACGGCTCCTCCGGGGGAGGGGTGCGCGTGAAGGCGGTCTGCGACTGCGGGCGCAACGTGCGGGTCGTCCCGTCGGTGCTGGCCCAGGCCCCGATCATGTGCGGCGGCTGCGGCAAGCCGTTCCGGATCCCGGAGGTGGTCGGCGCGGGTGTGAGCTGACGATCCGGCTGCTCGTGGCAGCCGGATCCGGGCCGGGTCCCGTCGTCCGAGGCCGAGTGGTCCGCCCCGCGGGCGGACCCGGTGCCCTCGGTCCGACGGGCCTGCCCACGTGTGGCACAATGGCTAGCTGTACTCGACAGTCGCACAGGACCCCTCTCTCCTCCGGCTGACGCGTCCATCGGGCACTCGGGTACCGCAACCCCACGCGGCTCTCTCGCCGTGCCCAACCACGTCAAATCCAGGAGAACCCACTCCCGTGGCAGTCAAGATCAAGCTGAAGCGTCTGGGCAAGATCCGTTCGCCTCACTACCGCATCGTCGTCGCCGACTCCCGTACCCGCCGTGACGGCCGGGCCATCGAGGAGATCGGCAAGTACCACCCGACGTACAACCCGTCGGTGATGGAGGTCGACGCCGACCGTGTCGCGTACTGGCTCGGTGTCGGCGCGCAGCCGACCGAGCCCGTGCTCGCCATCCTGAAGAAGACCGGCGACTGGCAGAAGTTCAGGGGCGAGCCCGCCCCGGCTCCGCTGCTCCAGCCGGCCGAGAAGGCGGCCCGCCCGACCTTCGAGGCGATCGGTGGCGAGGACGAGGGCAAGGGTGAGGCGATCACCCAGAAGAAGAAGGCCGACAAGAAGGACGAGGCTGCCGCCGAGTCCGAGTCGACCGAGGCCTGAGCATGCTCGAGGAGGCTCTCGAGCACCTCGTGAAGGGCATCGTCGACAACCCTGACGACGTGCAGGTCGCCTCGCGCAACCTGCGCCGCGGGCGGGTGCTCGAGGTCAGGGTCCACCCCGACGACCTCGGCAAGGTGATCGGCCGCAACGGCCGCACCGCACGCGCTCTGCGCACCGTCGTGGGCGCCATCGGCGGTCGCGGTGTCCGCGTCGACCTGGTCGACGTGGACCACGTCCGCTGACGCCAGAACGCAGCACCGGCTCGGGCCGGGGAAGGCCACTGGGCCGTCCCCGGCCCGTAGTCGTAGGGGCCGTGACCGGCGTCGTACGGGCCGTGGCAGGCGTCGTATGAGCCGAGACCGGCTCGTCGCAGTTCCGACAGGAGATCAAGCACAGTGCAGCTGGTAGTCGCGCGCATCGGCCGCGCCCACGGAATCAAGGGCGAGGTGACCGTCGAGGTCCGCACGGACGAGCCGGAGCTGAGGCTCGGGCCCGGTGCCGTGCTGGCCACCGATCCCGCCTCCACCGGGCCGCTCACCATCGAGACCGGCCGGGTGCACAGCGGCCGCCTCCTGCTGCGCTTCGCCGGCGTCCACGACCGCACCGGAGCCGAGGCGCTGCGCAACACCCTCCTGATCGCCGACGTGGACCCGGACGAGCGGCCCGAGGCCGAGGACGAGTACTACGACCACCAGCTGATCGACCTCGACGTGGTGACCGGGGACGGCGAAGAGGTCGGCCGGATCACCGAGATCTCCCACCTGCCCACGCAGGACCTGTTCGTGGTGGAGCGACCCGACGGCAGCGAGGTCTACGTGCCGTTCGTCTCCGAGATCGTCACCGGGATCGACCTCGACGCGCAGCGCGCGGTCATCGACCCGCCGCCCGGCCTGATCGACGACCGGGCGGAGGTCGCCTCCGCGCGCGAGGACGCCGACGGTCCGGGAGAAGACGCCTGATGCGGCTCGACGTCGTCACGATCTTCCCCGAGTACCTCGAACCGCTGAACGTCTCCCTCGTCGGCAAGGCACGCGCGCGTGGGCAGCTCCACGTCCACGTGCACGACCTGCGCGAGTGGACGTACGACCGCCACAACACGGTCGACGACACCCCCTACGGCGGGGGCCCCGGCATGGTGATGAAGACCGAGCCGTGGGGCGACGCCCTGGACGCCGTCCTGGCCGACGGCTACGAGACCGGCGCCGGCGAGCCCGCCCTCATCGTGCCCACGCCCAGCGGCCGGCCCTTCACCCAGGAACTCGCCGTCCACCTCTCCGAGCGGCCCTGGCTGGTCTTCACGCCCGCCCGCTACGAGGGCATCGACCGCCGCGTCGTCGACGAGTACGCGACCAGGATGCCCGTGTACGAGGTGTCCATCGGCGACTACGTCCTCGCCGGCGGTGAGGCCGCCGTACTGGTCGTCACCGAGGCCGTGGCCCGGCTGCTGCCCGGTGTCCTCGGCAACGCCGAGTCCCACCGGGACGACTCCTTCGCCCCCGGCGCCATGGCCAACCTGCTGGAGGGCCCCGTCCACACCAAGCCGCCGCAGTGGCGCGGGCGCGGCATCCCGGACGTGCTGCTCAGCGGCCACCACGGGAAGATCGCCCGCTGGCGCCGCGACGAGGCCCTGCGGCGCACCACGGCCAACCGGCCCGACCTGATCGAACGGTGCGACCCCGCGGCCTTCGACAAGAAGGACCGCGAGATGCTCTCCATCCTGGGCTGGCAACCCGATCCGGACGGGGAGCCCTACGGTCGATTTTGGCGCAGGACCCCGGGCATGGAAGAATAGGCCGCTGTTGTGCGTCCGTCCGGAGCGCGCCCCTGCCACAGGGGGACACGACGCCCGTCCCGACCCGCACGACCCTGACTCCGAAACACCTAGTTTCCGTTGATGACCTGTGGCATCAGCGAGGAAAGCAGACGAAATGTCCAACCTGCTCGACTCCGTCGACTCCGCGTCGCTGCGCAGCGACGTTCCGGCCTTCCGTCCCGGCGACACCGTCAACGTCCACGTGCGCGTCATCGAGGGCAACCGCTCCCGTGTGCAGCAGTTCAAGGGCGTCGTCATCCGCCGCCAGGGCGCCGGCGTGCGCGAGACCTTCACGGTCCGCAAGGTCTCCTTCTCCGTCGGCGTCGAGCGCACCTTCCCGGTGCACACCCCGATCGTGGAGAAGATCGAGCTCGTCACCCGCGGTGACGTCCGCCGCGCGAAGCTGTACTACCTGCGCGAGCTGCGCGGCAAGGCCGCGAAGATCAAGGAGAAGCGCGAGAGCTGAGCGCCCTCCGAGGTCCGTGCCGGGGCCGGATAACATCTGGCCCCGATGGACACCGAAGCACAGCACACGGAGCGCGACCGCTCCTCCCGCCCTTCCGACTCCGAGCAGCCCTCGGATCCGGAGGGCCCGGAGGAACGGTCGCGTTCCGCGTTCTCGGGGCGGATCAGCGACTGGCTGCCGGGCGGCCGGATCACCGTGACCCTGCTGGTTCTCCTGCTGTTCCTGCTGCTGTTCAGCACCTTCGTGCTGAAGCCGTTCCAGATCCCCAGTGGATCAATGGAGCGCGGATTGAGGATCGGCGACCGGGTTCTCGTAAATAAGTTGGCGTACCGTTTTGACGGCCGGCCGCAGCGGGGCGACATCGTCGTCTTCGACGGCACCGGGCTCTTCGGGCACGGCGACTACATCAAACGCGTTGTCGGTGTGGGTGGGGACCACGTGGTGTGCTGCGACAGGGAGGGGAGGGTCCGGGTGAACGGCCAGTCGGTCGACGAGTCGTCGTTCCTGTACCCGGGCGACCGCCCTTCCACGGTCGGCTTCGACGTCGTCGTCCCCGACGGCACCCTCTTCGTCCTCGGCGACCACCGGGCCGACTCCAGCGACTCCCGCGACCACCTGGGGTCCCCGGGCGGTGGGATGGTCCCGCTGGACGACGTGATCGGCCGCGCCGACTGGATCGTCTGGCCCTTCGGCCACGCCACCCACCTCGACCGCCCCGACGCCTACGCGCGCGTGCCGGAGGCGGAGAGCGGGGCGGAGCACCCCGAGGACGCCGATGGGTAGCCGGGGCAAACCGCGGGGAGCGCCGAGCAGCCCCACGGAGAACCTGCTGCCCACCGGCTCGCGCCGCACCGCCGCGCCGTCCGGTGGCCGCTCGCGCGCCGAGCGCCGCAAACTCCAGCGCAAGGTCAAGCGGCGTCGCAGGCGCGGCGCCGTCAAGGAGATACCTCTCCTCATCGGCGTGGCCGTACTGATAGCGCTGGTGCTGAAGACCTTCCTCGTCCAGGCCTTCGTGATCCCGTCGGGCTCCATGGAGCAGACGATCCGGATCGGCGACCGGGTCCTGGTGGACAAGCTCACGCCCTGGTTCGGCTCCGAGCCGCAGCGCGGGGACGTCGTCGTCTTCCGGGACCCCGGCGGCTGGCTCCAGGGGGAGCAGACCGACAAGAAGGACGACCCCGTCGTCGTCAAGCAGGTCAAGGAAGGCCTCGCCTTCATCGGGCTGCTGCCGTCGGACGACGAGAAGGACCTCATCAAGCGGGTCGTCGGCGTGGGCGGAGACCACGTCAAGTGCTGCGACAAACAGGGCCGCGTCACCGTCAACGGCGTTCCCCTGACCGAGGACTACCTGTATCCCGGCGACACCCCGTCCAGGACGCCGTTCGACGTCACCGTCCCCGAGGGACGGCTGTGGGTGATGGGCGACCACCGCTCCAACTCCGCCGACTCCCGCTTCCACCAGGAGACCGACTTCGGCACGGTGTCCCAGGACGAGGTGGTGGGGCGGGCCATGGTGATCGCGTGGCCGTTCGGTCACTGGACCACCCTGGACGAGCCGAAAACGTACGCGTCCGTGTCCGACTCGGCCTCCGGTTCGACCGCCGCCCCCCGGCTGTCGCATAGGGTTGCCCCCTACGATCCGAACGCGATGATTCAACTCCCGACCCCTGCGGAACTCCCGCTCGTTATGGGAGTGGTGGGCCTGCGTCGTATCCGGGGCAGGCGGCGGCAGAGAGTAAGGAGTTGGCGTGGGGGATGTGGCGGTTGGCGCACGGTCCGGACACGACGGCGAGGAGAACCGCGGACGCCCCGAGGAGACGGCCGCCCCGGTCACGGACGGCGCCCCGGACTCCGGGTACGACTCCGGAACCGAGGACGGCAGGTTGACGAACGGACACAACGGCGGGACCCAGGACGAGGGAGTGGGCGGGACCCCTCCCACCGCGCCCTCCGCGGCCAAGAAGCAGCGCTCCTTCTGGAAGGAGCTGCCCATCCTGATCGGCATCGCGCTGGTGCTCGCCCTGCTGATCAAGACGTTCCTGGTACAGGCGTTCTCGATCCCGTCGTCCTCGATGGAGAACACCCTGCAGATCGGTGACCGGGTTCTGGTCGACAAGCTGACCCCCTGGTTCGGCTCGGAGCCCGAGCGCGGCGAGGTCGTCGTCTTCCACGACCCGGCCGACTGGCTGGCGGGCGAGCCGACACCCGACCCCAATGCGCTGCAGACGGTCCTGAGCTGGATCGGCCTGATGCCGTCCGCGGAAGAGAAGGACCTGATCAAGCGTGTCATCGGCGTCGGCGGCGACACCGTCGAGTGCAACAAGACAGGCCCGCTCAAGGTCAACGGCAAGGCGCTGAACGAGCCGTACGTGTACCCCGGCAACACCCCGTGCTCCGACGACGACCAGGGCGGCCAGTTCAAGGTCAAGGTGCCCCAGGGCAAGATCTGGGTCATGGGCGACCACCGGCAGAACTCCCGGGACTCGCGCTACAACCAGTCGGACGAGAACGGCGGCATGGTCCCGGTGGACCAGGTCGTCGGCCGCGCCATCGTGGTCGCCTGGCCGATGAACCGCTGGGGCACCCTGCCGGTCCCCGACACCTTCGACCAGGACGGGCTCCAGGCCCAGTCCTCGGCCGCCGCCGCGCTGTCGGTGGCGCCCCAGGGCCTGGCCCTCGCCGGCGTCGCCCCGGTCGTCTGGTGGCGCCGTCGCCGCATCGCCCCAGCCGAGACCCGCTGAGGCGCGTCGGATCGTAAGCCCGTCGACGGGGCAGCCCCCTCGACCGCGTGCCGGTCGCGTGCCGACCGCGTGCCGGTCGCCTGACGGCCGTCCTCTGGCCCAGGGGAGGGGGCTGCCCCGTTCGGGTACCGCCGGGTAAGGTGCCGCTCCATGGGTGGCGAGAGCACGACACGTACGGCCCCGCGCGGTGGCGGAGCGAACAAGGGTCCGGTGGGTAGCCGGACCGGGCAGCGGCTGTCCGGACTCGCCGTGGCGCTGGGTCTGGTGCTGTTCCTCGGCGGGTTCGCCTGGGGTGCGGTGGTCTACCGGCCCTACACCGTGCCGACCAGCTCGATGACGCCGACGATCGACGCCGGCGACCGGGTCCTGGCGCAGCGCATCGACGGCGCCGACGTCCACCGCGGCGACGTCGTCGTGTTCAAGGACGCGACCTGGGCCAACGCCCCGATGGTGAAGCGGGTCGTCGCCGTCGGCGGGGACACCGTCTCCTGCTGCCAGAAGGGCAAGCTGAAGGTCAACGGCAAGGTGATCGAGGAGCCGTACCTGCCCGCCGGCACACCGGCCGAGATCAGCGACTTCCAGACCGTGACCGTTCCGGACGGCCGCCTGTTCCTGCTCGGCGACGAGCGCGACAACTCCGTGGACTCCACCGCCCACCTCACCGACGCGGCAGGCGGCACCGTGTCGCGCGGTGCGGTGAACGCCCGCGTCGACGCCGTGGCCTGGCCGATGAACGGCATGCTGGAGCGGCCGACCGGCTTCGAGCCCCTGGGCGGCCTCTCCTCTCCGGGCCCGCTGCGGACGGTCGTCGCGGTGGTGATCGCCGGGGCCGTGCTCATCCTGGGCGGCGCGGCGTACGGCCCCCTCGCCAAGCGGGCCGGGGCCTCGCGGGCCCGAAGCGGAGCGGAGCCCACCGGTGGCCGCTGAGGTGACCCCGGCGGGTCAGGACACCTACGAGGGCGGACTGCGCCGGGTCGCCCGGGTCGTGCTGCTCGACCCCGAGGACCGCATCCTGCTGCTGCACGGGCACGAACCGGACGATCCGGCCGACGACTGGTGGTTCACCCCCGGCGGCGGCGTGGAGGGCGACGAGAGCCGTGAGGAGGCCGCCCGGCGCGAGCTCCTGGAGGAGACCGGCATCACCGACATCGAACTCGGCCCGGTGCTGTGGCGGCGCAGGTGCTCCTTCCCCTTCGCGGGCCGACGCTGGGACCAGGACGAGTGGTACTACCTCGCCCGCACCGCCCAGACCGCCACCGAGGCCGTCGGTCTCACCGAACTGGAGCGGCGCAGCGTCGCCGGAGCGCGCTGGTGGACGTGTCAGGAACTGACCCGGGCCCATGAGACGGTGTATCCGACCAGACTCGCCGGGCTGCTGCGCAAGCTGCTCGACGAAGGTCCCCCGGCCGGGCCGGTGACTCTGGACACCGAAATCGTCTAGGGGCGCACGGGACTGGCGCACAATGGTGGGACCGCACGGCTGAAGGGGAACATGCCATGAGCGCCGAGGACCTCGAAAAGTACGAGACCGAGATGGAGCTCAAGCTCTACCGGGAGTACCGCGATGTCGTCGGTCTGTTCAAATACGTGATCGAGACCGAGCGGCGTTTCTACCTCACCAACGACTACGAGATGCAGGTGCACTCGGTCCAGGGCGAGGTGTTCTTTGAGGTCTCCATGGCGGATGCCTGGGTGTGGGACATGTACCGCCCGGCCCGGTTCGTCAAGCAGGTGCGGGTGCTGACGTTCAAGGACGTGAACATCGAGGAGCTGAACAAGAGCGACCTGGAGCTTCCCGGCGGGTGACGGAGTTTTCCACAACCGGTGAGTAGTTCACCGTGAGTGACGGGATCGGCCCGTTTGCGTGATCGTTGGTGCCGGAGGTGGTGCCGACATGAACGCACGAGGCGCGATGGGCAAGTACGGCGAGACGCTCGCCGCCCGCAGGCTGACCGGGGCCGGAATGACCGTCCTGGAGCGCAACTGGCGCTGCGGCAGGACCGGCGAGATCGACATCGTCGCCCGGGACGGAGACGTCCTGGTCGTCTGCGAGGTCAAGACGCGCAGGGCCGGCTCCTTCGAGCACCCGATGGCCGCCGTGACCCCGGACAAGGCGGAGCGGCTGCGGCGGCTCGCCGAGCGCTGGATCCAGACCCACGGAGGCGCCCCGCCCGGCGGCGTCCGCATCGACCTGGTGGGGGTTCTCCTCCCGCAGCGCGGCGCCCCCGTGGTCGAGCACGCCCGGGGGGTGGCGTGATGGGGTTCGCGCGGACGTGCTCGGTGGCGCTCGTCGGCGTCGAGGGCGTGGTGGTCGAGGTCCAGGCCGACCTCGAGCCGGGCGTGGCGGCGTTCACGCTGGTGGGACTGCCGGACAAGAGCCTGACGGAGAGCCGGGACCGGGTGCGGGCGGCCGTGGTGAACTCCGGGGCGGAATGGCCCCAGAAGAAGCTGACGGTTGGACTCAGTCCGGCCTCGGTGCCCAAGAGCGGCAGCGGCTTCGACATGGCGGTCGCCGCGGCCGTCCTGGGTGCCGCGGAGCGGATCGACCCGCGGGTGCTCGCCGACATCGTGATGATCGGAGAGCTGGGTCTGGACGGCCGGGTGCGACCGGTACGCGGCATCCTGCCGGCGGTCCTGGCCGCGTCCGAGGCCGGCTACGAACAGGTGGTCGTGCCGGAGTGCGCGGCCGCCGAGGCGTCCCTGGTGCCAGGGGTGTCGGTGCTCGGCGTGCGCAGCCTGCGCCAGCTGATCGCCGTCCTCGCCGACGAACCCGTGCCGGAGGAGGAACAGGACGAGCAGGGTCGCCCCGACCCGCTCCTCGCCGGGCTGCGCATGCCCGGCACGGGCGCGGCCACCGGCATGCACAGCATGGGAGCGGCACAGCACGACCACGGCCACGACCTCGCCGACGTCGTCGGCCAGGAGTCGGCACGCACGGCGGTGGAGGTCGCCGCCGCCGGCCGCCATCACCTGTTCCTCGAAGGGCCGCCGGGCGCCGGCAAGACCATGCTCGCGGAACGGCTGCCCGCCATCCTGCCCCGGCTCTGCCGTGCGGAGTCGCTGGAGGTCACCGCCGTGCACTCGGTGGCGGGACTGCTGCCGCCCGGCAAGCCCTTGATCGACGTGGCTCCCTACTGCGCCCCGCACCACTCCGCCACGATGCAGGCCCTCGTCGGGGGCGGCCCCGGCATCGCGCGTCCCGGAGCCGTGTCGCTGGCGCACCGAGGTGTGTTGTTTTTGGATGAAACACCGGAATTCGGCAGCCACGCGCTCGACGCCCTGCGTCAGCCACTGGAGGCCGGGCACGTCGTCATCGCGCGCAGCGCGGGCGTGGTGCGCTTCCCGGCGCGGTTCCTGATGGTGCTCGCCGCCAATCCGTGCCCGTGCGGGCGGTTCTCGCGGACGGACGAGCTGTGCGAGTGCCCGCCCTCGTCGATCCGCCGCTACCAGGCCCGGCTCTCCGGCCCGCTGCTAGACCGGGTCGACCTCCGGGTCGAGGTGGACCGGGTCACGCGCAGCCAGCTGGCGGGGGACGGCCCCCGGGGCGACGCCACCGTGACGGTCGCCGACCGGGTGCGGGCGGCCAGGGATCGAGCGGCCGCACGCCTCGCGGACACCCCGTGGCGGTCGAACAGCGAGGTGCCCGGCCGCGAGCTGCGCAGCCGCTGGCGCGCCGCCCCCGGTGCGCTGGAGGAGGCGGAGCGCAGTCTGGAACGCGGCGTCCTCACCGCCCGCGGCCTCGACCGGGTCCTGCGCGTCGCCTGGACCGTGGCGGACCTCGTCGGCCACGACCGCCCCGACGTACGGGACGTCGCCCTGGCCCTGCAACTGCGAACCGGGGTGCCGCGAGGCGTCCCGATGTCCCTCGGAGTACTGACATGACCGGGGACGCCGCGCCGGCGGGCGGCGACGCCTTGTTCGGCGCGGGCGACGTGTCCTTCGGCGCCGCTGCGGCCGGGGGCGACGCGGCGAGGCGTGACGAGGCAGGGGGCGGTGCCGTGGCGAGGGGCCCCGATCCGGGGGGAGGCGGCGCCGGGGGCACGGGGGTGTGGAGTGACGGGCCGGTGGACGCTGAGTTGCTCGCGCGGGTGTTCCTCGCCCGGGTCATCGAGCCCGGCGACGAGACGGCCGGGCGATGGGTGCGGGAGCGCGGCGTCGTGGAGGTGGCGCGGCGGCTGCGCGAGGGCGGGCGCGCCCTGCCCGGGGTGAGCGAGAAGCGGTGGGCCGGGCTGTGCGCTCGGGCGAGCAGGGCCGACCCCCGACGGGACCTGGCCGTCGCCCGGTCCGCGGGGGCGCGCTTCGTGGCACCCGGGACCGCCGAGTGGCCCGGGCAGCTCGACGACCTCGGCGACGCCCGGCCGCTCGGCCTGTGGGTGCGAGGCGGGCCCAGCCTGCGCATGTGGGCGCTCAGGTCGGTCGCCGTCGTCGGCGCCCGCGCCTGCACCGAGTACGGCGCCCACATGGCGGCCACCCTCGCCGCCGGCCTCGCCGAGCGCGGCTGGGTCGTGGTGTCCGGCGGCGCCTACGGGGTCGACGGCGCCGCCCACCGTGGAGCCCTCGGCGCCGGCGGTGCCACCGCGGCGGTCCTCGCCTGCGGTGTCGACCGCCCCTACCCTCCCGGGCACACCGCCCTGATCACCAGGATCGCCGACCAGGGCCTGGTCGTCGGAGAGCTGCCGCCCGGCGACCATCCGACGCCGAGCAGATTCGTCCTGCGCAACCGCGTGATCGCCGCGCTCACCCGGGGCACCGTGGTCGTTGAGGCCGCCTACCGCAGCGGTTCCCTGGTCACCGCGCGGGCGGCTCGGCGCCTGGGCCGGCACGTGATGGGCGTGCCGGGACCGGCGACCAGCGCGCTCTCCGCGGGCGTGCACGAGTTGCTGCGCGCCGACGCGGTACTCGTCGGCGACGCCGCCGAGGTGGTCGAACTGGTCGGCGACATGGGAGAGCTGCCTCCGGAGCGGCGCGGGCCCATCCTCCCCACCGATCTCCTGGAATCCCGGACCCGCCAGGTGCTGGCGGGGCTCCCCGCGCGGGGAACGGCGACGGCGGCGGAGGTGGCACGCCGGGCCCAGACCACTCAGGACGACGCGATCGCGAGACTGTACGAGCTTCGAGCACTTGGTTACGTCGAACGACACGGCGACGGCTGGAAGTTGACACGCCAGCCGATGATCTCGGTCCGCGGTGGTCGCAGCCCGTGCTGACGCACCGTGTTCGGCCGTCCGGGGGAACCCCGACGCCCGTGGGGATTCCGGCAGTTGGGGTATTCGAGTGATCACCCAGAGCGATCATCGTCCCCCCTGTAGAGCGTTCAGCGGAACGTATCTGCGTACGGCTCCCACCCGCTCCTTCGCGCACCGCGACGGTCCAGTCACGCTACGCTCACGATGACCCCCCACGCAGACGGCCGACAGCAGGCGACAACCAGACAGCAGACCGGCGGCCTCAGGCACACCACATCACGGCAGAACGGCACTAGGCGACGAATGCCCCAGCACACCTCCGGGTCCGACCGGGCGGCGATCCCCCCAGCCGCCCGCGACGGTGGCAGCGTGCGACCGTCCGCCCCCTCGACGCTCGACGAGCTGTGGCGGTCGTACAAGGCGACCGGCGACGAGCGGCTGCGGGAACAGCTGATCCTGCACTACTCGCCCCTCGTGAAGTACGTGGCCGGCCGGGTCAGTGTGGGGCTGCCGCCCAATGTGGAGCAGGCCGACTTCGTCTCCTCCGGGGTGTTCGGGCTGATCGACGCCATCGAGAAGTTCGACGTCGACCGCGAGATCAAGTTCGAGACCTACGCGATCACCCGGATCCGGGGCGCGATGATCGACGAACTGCGGGCGCTGGACTGGATCCCGCGGTCGGTGCGGCAGAAGGCCCGCAACGTGGAGCGCGCGTACGCGACGCTGGAGGCACGGCTGCGGCGTACCCCGTCGGAGGGCGAGGTGGCCGTGGAGATGGGGATCGCGGTGGAGGATCTCCACGCGGTCTTCAGCCAGTTGTCGCTGGCCAACGTGGTGGCTCTGGAGGAGTTGCTGCACGCGGGGAGCGAGGGCGGCGACCGGCTGAGCCTGATGGACACACTGGAGGACACCGCCGCCGACGATCCGGTGGAGGTCGCCGAGGACCGGGAGCTGCGGCGGCTCCTGGCGCGGGCGATCAACACGCTGCCGGAGCGGGAGAAGACCGTCGTCACGCTGTACTACTACGAGGGCCTCACCCTCGCAGAGATCGGGAACGTGCTCGGTGTGACCGAGAGCAGGGTCAGTCAGATTCACACCAAGTCGGTGCTGCAACTGCGCGCCAAGCTGGCCAGTTTCGGCCGCTGACCTGGGCCCAAGGCACGCGATGGGTCCCGCTGGAGACCCCGCTGGTGCCCCTGTCGGCCGTCGTGCTGTCGGGTGAGTGACTCCCGTACGGGGCGGCGCGTCCGTAAAGTGGTGACGTGCCAAGGATTCGAGCGGCCTCTGTGGCCGAGCACCGGTCGATGCAGCGTGCCGCCCTGCTGGACGCGGCACGCTCCCTGCTGTCCGACGGCGGAACGGAGGCGCTGACCTTCCCCGCCCTCGCCGAACGGACGGGGCTCGCCCGGTCGTCCGTCTACGAGTACTTCCGCTCGCGAGCGGCGGTGGTCGAGGAGCTGTGCGCCGTCGACTTCCCGGTCTGGGCCGCGGAGGTCGAGGCGGCGATGGAGCGCGAGGCCGCCCCCGAGGCCAAGGTCGAGGCGTATGTGCGGGGTCAGCTCGACCTGGTCGGCGACCGGCGGCACCGGGCCGTGGTGGCCATCTCCGCGAGTGAGCTGGACGCCGGCGCCCGGGAGAAGATCCGCGCCGCGCACGGCGGGCTGATCGCGATGATCGTTGAGGCGCTGGGGGAGATGGGGCACGCAGAGCCGCGGCTGGCGGCGATGCTGCTCCAGGGCGTCGTGGACGCGGCGGTGCGGCGGATCGAGCTGGGGGCGGCGGAGGATCCGACGGCGATCACCCGGGCGGCGGTCTCCATGGCGTTGCGGGGCGTACGGGGCTGATCGCCGCACCGTCGGGCAGCGGCACTCCCAGCACCGGCAGCAGTCTCGACGGACCCGCGTTCAGCAGCCACGGCGGGAGCAGGGAGAGCGGGTTCAGATAGACCTCGCCGCGCAGCAGGCCCCAGTGCAGGCAGGCCGTGCAGTGGGAGCCCGTCGGTGCCACCGTGCCGAGCACCTCGCCCGCCGCCACCTCGTCGCCCTTCTTCACCGACACCTCGACCGGCTCGTACGTCGTCCGCAGAGGTGGGTCACCCGTTCCCGTCAGTTCCAGTGAGACGACGCCCCTGCCCGCCACTCGCCCCGCGAACGACACCCGCCCCGCCGCCACCGCCCGCACCGGGGCCCCGCCCGCCGCGGCGAGGTCCACGCCGCGGTGGCCCGGGCCGTAGGGGGTCGCCGGGGGCTCCCAGCGCCGCAGGACGGCGGGCCGGCCGCCGACCGGCCAGAGCCCGGCCACGGCCGGCACCGCCGGGTCCGGGGCCCTTGGTCCGGCGTCCGCCGCCCGCGCCGCCGACGCCGCCGGCACCCCTCGCATCGCGGTCGCGGTCGCCGCCGGCGCAGGACGCGGCGGCCCCGGGGCCAGGACGGTCAGCAGCAGTACCACCCACGCACACGCACTCGCACATCGCCTCGTTCGCATGCGAGCACCGTCCCGCATCAGGGCCGATCGCCGTCCGGCCCTGTGGACCGCGCCCCGGTTGTGGACAGCCGCGTCACCCGGTACCCCGCGGGTCCCGTACACTTCTGGTGGCGATCCGGGTCACCGGGTCGACTTCGCACGCCCCGGCACGAGCCCCCTCAAGGCTGGTGTCAGCGCCCCTCGGTCCCTTGTGGCACGGCGCATCGCGGGCGTCAGGCGCGGGAGCCGTCCGGCTCGCGCGGCACAACCGAGTAAATCAAGGAGATACGGCCATGGCCGTCGTCACGATGCGGGAGCTGCTGGAAAGCGGCGTCCACTTCGGTCACCAGACCCGTCGTTGGAACCCGAAGATGAAGCGCTTCATCTTCACGGAGCGCAACGGCATCTACATCATCGACCTGCTCCAGTCGCTGTCGTACATCGACCGCGCCTACGAGTTCGTCAAGGAGACCGTCGCCCACGGCGGCACGGTCATGTTCGTCGGCACGAAGAAGCAGGCGCAGGAGGCCATCGCCGAGCAGGCCACCCGCGTCGGCATGCCCTACGTCAACCAGCGCTGGCTGGGCGGCATGCTCACCAACTTCTCGACCGTCTACAAGCGCCTGCAGCGCCTGAAGGAGCTCGAGCAGATCGACTTCGAGGACGTGGCCGCCTCCGGCCTCACCAAGAAGGAGCTGCTGGTCCTCTCCCGCGAGAAGGCCAAGCTGGAGAAGACCCTCGGCGGTATCCGCGAGATGTCCAAGGTGCCCAGCGCCGTCTGGATCGTGGACACCAAGAAGGAGCACATCGCGGTCGGCGAGGCCCGGAAGCTCAACATCCCGGTCGTCGCCATCCTCGACACCAACTGCGACCCCGACGAGGTCGACTACAAGATCCCGGGCAACGACGACGCGATCCGCTCCGTCACCCTGCTCACCCGCGTGATCGCCGACGCCGTCGCCGAGGGCCTCATCGCCCGTTCCGGTGCCGCCGGCGGTGCCAAGGGTGACAAGGCCGCCGGCGAGCCGCTCGCCGCGTGGGAGCGCGACCTGCTCGAGGGCGAGAAGGCCGAGAAGAAGGACGACGCCGAAGCCGAGGCCGGCGAGAAGCCCGCCGAGGCTCCGGCTGCCGACGCCGCCGCCGAGGCTCCCGCCGAGGAGGCCCCGGCCGCCGAGGCCCCCGCCACGGAGGCCCCCGCTGCCGAGGAGGCCCCGGCCACGGACGCCGAGCAGGCCTGACCCTCACCACCTTCGGGTTCTGGACGGCGGGGGCCCACGAAGCCCCCGCCGTCCGGCCCGTAGATCTTCAGACTTCGAGAGAGATTCCGGAATCATGGCGAACTACACCGCCGCCGACGTCAAGAAGCTCCGCGAGCTCACCGGCGCCGGCATGATGGACTGCAAGAAGGCGCTGGACGAGGCCGAGGGCAACGTCGAGAAGGCCGTCGAGGCGCTCCGCATCAAGGGCCAGAAGGGCGTCGCCAAGCGCGAGGGCCGTTCTGCCGAGAACGGCGCCGTCGTCTCGGTCATCGCCGACGACAACACCTCGGGTGTCATCGTCGAGCTGAAGTGCGAGACGGACTTCGTCGCCAAGGGCGAGAAGTTCCAGAACGTCGCCAAGGCCATCGCCGACCACGTCGCCAAGGCCGCCCCGGCCGACCTCGAGGCGCTCCTCGCCTCCGAGATCGAGTCCGGCAAGACCGTCCAGGCGTACGTGGACGAGGCCAACGCCAACCTCGGCGAGAAGATCGTCCTGGACCGCTTCGCGCAGTTCTCCGGCGGCTTCGTGACCGCGTACATGCACCGCACGATGCCCGACCTGCCCCCGCAGATCGGTGTTCTCGTCGAGCTGGACAAGCCCAACGCCGAGCTGGCCAAGGGTGTCGCCCAGCACATCGCCGCCTTCGCGCCGAAGTACCTCTCCAAGGAGGACGTCCCGGCCGAGGTCGTCGAGTCCGAGCGCCGCGTCGCCGAGGAGACCACCCGCGCCGAGGGCAAGCCCGAGGCCGCCCTGCCGAAGATCGTCGAGGGTCGCCTCAACGGCTTCTTCAAGGACGCCACCCTGCTCGGCCAGCCCTACGCCCTGGACAACAAGAAGTCCGTCCAGAAGGTGCTCGAGGAGGCCGGTGTCAGCCTGAAGCGCTTCTCGCGCATCAAGGTCGGCATCTGAGTCCGTACCGCGACGGACGCGCGACCCCGGTAGGGTCGACGGCAGTCGTCGCCGCCGTTCGTGTACGCGGTCGTGTGTGCGCGCGTGGCGGCGGGCGACAGCAGATCTGACGAGGAGGCCATTGCCGCGTATGGGATGCGAAACACGCCCCCACCGGCAGTGGCCTTCTTCGTGTGTGTGACCCACGTAGAAGAGGCGAGATCTCCATGACCACCCAGGCCGAGAAGAGCGACGACGGCAAAGTACGCGGCCGCTTCATGCTGAAGCTGTCCGGAGAGGCCTTCTCCGGCGGCGGGGGCCTGGGCGTCGACCCCGACGTGGTGCACGCCATCGCGCGCGAGATCGCGGCCGTCGTACGCGACGGCGCGCAGGTCGCCATCGTCATCGGCGGCGGCAACTTCTTCCGCGGCGCCGAACTGCAGGTGCGCGGCATGGACCGCGCCCGTTCCGACTACATGGGCATGCTCGGCACCGTGATGAACTGCCTGGCCCTCCAGGACTTCCTGGAGAAGGAGGGCGTCGACTGCCGTGTGCAGACCGCCATCACCATGGGCCAGGTCGCCGAGCCGTACATCCCGCTGCGCGCCGTGCGCCACCTGGAGAAGGGCCGCGTGGTCATCTTCGGCGCCGGCATGGGCATGCCCTACTTCTCCACCGACACCACCGCCGCCCAGCGCGCCCTCGAGATCGACGCCGAGGCCCTGCTCATGGGCAAGAACGGCGTGGACGGGGTCTACGACTCCGACCCGAAGACCAACCCGGACGCCGTGAAGTTCGACGCGCTCGGCTACGGCGAGGTCATCACCCAGAACCTGAAGGTCGCCGACGCGACGGCCGTCACGCTCTGCCGCGACAACAGCCTCCCCATCGTGGTCTTCGAGCTGCTGAAGGAGGGCAATATCGCCCGCGCCGTAAAGGGTGAGAAGATCGGCACGCTTGTGGGTGACCAGGGCAGCCGGGACTGACCGGAGAACACCCCCCGTCCGCGGACGCCACCTGTCCGGGGGACGGACGGGACGGGGCCGGGCCGGGGGATGGACAATGTCCCACCGGTCGGGAACCGTGCAGGAAGAACGCGACGCAGCCGGCCGCCGACCCGTCAGGGAACCGCAGCCGGGCCTACTCAAGACACGCAGGAGCAAGTGGTGATCGAAGAGACCCTCCTCGAGGCCGAGGAGAAGATGGAGAAGGCCGTCGTGGTCGCCAAGGAGGACTTCGCCGCGATCCGCACCGGCCGTGCGCACCCGGCGATGTTCAACAAGATCGTGGCCGACTACTACGGCGCGCCGACGCCGATCAACCAGCTGGCCTCGTTCTCCGTGCCCGAGCCGCGCATGGCCGTGGTGACCCCCTTCGACAAGACGGCCCTGCGCAACATCGAGCAGGCGATCCGCGACTCCGACCTGGGCGTCAACCCGAGCAATGACGGCAACATCATCCGGGTGGTGTTCCCCGACCTCACCGAGGAGCGCCGCCGCGAGTACATCAAGGTCGCCAAGAGCAAGGCCGAGGACTCCAAGGTCTCGATCCGCTCCGTGCGCCGCAAGGCCAAGGACGCCATCGACAAGATGGTCAAGGACGGCGAGGTCGGCGAGGACGAGGGCCGCCGTGCGGAGAAGGAGCTCGACGACACCACCGCCAAGTACGTTGCCCAGGTGGACGAGCTCCTGAAGCACAAGGAAGCGGAACTGCTCGAAGTCTGATGAACGACTCTTCCTGGGGAGCGCCGCCACAAGCCGGGTACTGGGGGCCGTCCGACCAGGGACCTGCCCAGGGCGCCGACCCGGCGGGTCCCGCGTACGATGCGCACTACGCGCAGCAGACTCGCCCCATGCCGATCGTGCCCGACGTACCCGAACACGGCCATGACCAGGACGACGACCAGGGGACCGCTCGGCTGAGTGGTCCCCTGTTCCGGGACGAGCCGTTCCACGACCAGCCCGCTCGCGACGAGCCGTATCGCGGCCAGAACCCGTCGGCGCAGCCGTATGCGGTGGTGCCGCAGAATCCGGAGCCCATGCCCGACGCCCCGCACCCGGCGCAGCCCCAGCCGTCGCCGCAGAAGAAGAGCGCGGGGCGCGACCTGGGTGCGGCGATAGGGGTCGGCGTCGGGCTCGGCGTGGTGATCGTCGCGTCGCTGTTCGTCGTCAAGGCCGTCTTCGTCGGCGTGATCGCGGTCGCCGTCGTGGTGGGGCTGTGGGAGCTGACCAAGCGGCTCGAGGAGCGCAAGGGCATCAAGGCACCCCTCGTGCCGCTCGCGATCGGCGGCGCGGCGATGGTGGTCGCCGGCTACGCGCGCGGCGCCGAGGGCGCCTGGGTCGCCATGGCGCTCACCGCGCTCGCGGTCCTCGTGTGGCGGATGACCGAGCCGCCCGAGGGCTACCTCAAGGACGTCACGGCAGGCCTGTTCGCGGCGTTCTACGTGCCGTTCCTGGCCACGTTCGTCGCCATGATGCTGATGGCGGACGACGGTGCCTGGCGGGTCCTGGTCTTCCTGATACTGACGGTCGTCAGCGACACCGGCGCCTACGCCGTCGGCTGGCGCTTCGGCAGGACCAAGCTGGCCCCGCGCATCAGCCCCGGCAAGACCCGCGAGGGCCTGCTGGGAGCGGTGGCGTTCGCGATGGTGGCGGGCGCGCTGTGCGTGCAGTTCCTGATCGACGACGGCACCTGGTGGCAGGGTCTGCTGCTCGGCCTCGCCGTCGCCGTCAGCGCGACCCTGGGCGACCTCGGCGAGTCCATGATCAAGCGCGACCTCGGCATCAAGGACATGGGCACCCTCCTGCCGGGCCACGGCGGCATCATGGACCGCCTGGACTCGCTCCTGCCGACGGCACCGGTGGTGTGGCTGCTGTTCGTGATCTTCGTCGGGTCCGGCTGACCCGGTCGCTGCTCCTGGCAGGATCGGCCTGACCTGCTGGTTCTTCGGAGAGGGACCCGTTGTCCACAGGGCGGCGAGTCCCTCTCCGTATGTCTGCGACACTGGTATGGCCATGCCTAAGCCCGGAGAACTCACATTCGTCGCCCCCCGCGCAGCCAAGAAGCCGCCGCGGCACCTCGCCGACCTCACGCCCGCCGAGCGCAAGCAGGCTGTCGCCGCGATCGGTGAGAAGCCGTTTCGCGCGAAGCAGCTCTCGCAGCACTACTTCGCGCGGTACGCGCACGACCCCGAGCAGTGGACCGACATCCCCGCCGGTTCCCGCCAGGGGCTCCGGGAGGCGCTGCTGCCCGAGCTGATGACGGTCGTGCGGCACCTGTCCACCGACGAGGGGACCACGCGCAAGACGCTGTGGAAGCTGTTCGACGGGACGCTCGTCGAGTCCGTCCTCATGCGCTACCCGGACCGGGTGACCATGTGCATCAGCTCCCAGGCCGGCTGCGGCATGAACTGCCCGTTCTGCGCCACCGGCCAGGCCGGCCTCGACCGGAACCTGTCGACCGCCGAGATCGTGCACCAGATCGTGGACGGCATGCGGGCGCTCAGGGACGGTGAGGTCCCGGGAGGCCCCGCGCGGCTCAGCAACATCGTGTTCATGGGCATGGGCGAGCCCCTCGCCAACTACAACCGCGTCATCGGCTCCATCCGCCGCCTCACCGACCCCGAGCCGGACGGGCTGGGGCTCTCCCAGCGCGGCATCACCGTCTCCACGGTCGGCCTCGTCCCGGCGATCCACCGCTTCGCGGACGAGGGCTTCAAGTGCCGCCTCGCCATCTCGCTGCACGCGCCCGACGACGAGCTGCGCGACACCCTCGTCCCGGTCAACACGCGGTGGAAGGTGCGCGAGGTGCTGGACAGCGGGTTCGAGTACGCGGCGAGGTCCGGGCGCCGGCTGTCCATCGAGTACGCGCTGATCCGGGACATCAACGACCAGGCGTGGCGCGGTGACCGTCTCGGGCGGCTGCTCAAGGGCAGGCCCGTGCACGTGAACCTGATCCCGCTCAACCCCACGCCCGGCTCCAAGTGGACCGCCTCGCGGCCCGAGGACGAGAAGGCGTTCGTGGAGGCGATCGCGGCGCACGGTGTGCCGGTGACGATCCGGGACACCCGTGGGCAGGAGATCGACGGGGCGTGTGGTCAGCTCGCCGCCAGCGAGCGGTAACCTGAGCGGCGTCAGTACATCCGCACAGTAATCACATCTTCATATTCCGACAGGGGAGCGCCACAGCGCTGAGAGTGCGGCACCGGCCGCAGACCCTCCGAACCTGGCCCAGGTCATTCTGGGTAGGGAGATCGGTCACCACTCGAGCTGTTGCGCCCTGCCCGGGACCCCCACCAGGGGGCTGCGGGCGGGGCCGCGTCTTCTCCTGGTCACCCAGGAGGAATTCAGTGAGCATCACCAAGAAGGTCGGCGTCCTGGCCGTCGGGCTCGGCATGGTCGGCACGCTGGCCGCCTGCGGCTCGTCGTCCGACGACGCCGGCTCCGCCGACTCCAAGACCGTGACCCTGGTCAGCCACGACTCGTGGGCCGCGTCCAAGGACGTCATCGCGGCCTTCGAGAAGAACTCCGGCTACAAGGTCAAGGTGCTGGAGGACGGCGACGCCGGTCAGGCCGTCAACAAGGCCGTCCTCACCAAGGACAACCCCCAGGGCGACGTCTTCTTCGGCGTCGACAACACCCTGCTGTCCCGCGCCCTCGACAACGGCCTGTTCCAGCCGTACGAGGCGAAGGGCTCCGACCTGGTCGTGCCCAAGTACCGGGCCGACCAGGACAAGCACCGGGTCACGCCCATCGACACCGGCGAGATCTGCGTCAACTACGACAAGGCGTACTTCGGCGAGCACGACCTGACCCCGCCCAAGTCCTTCGACGACCTGGTCAAGCCCGAGTACAAGGACCTGCTCGTCACCGAGAACGCGGGCAGTTCCTCGCCCGGCCTCGGCTTCCTGCTCGGCACCGCCGCCAAGTACGGCGACGAGGGCTGGCAGGACTACTGGAAGAAGCTCAAGGACAACGGCGTCAAGGTCGTCGACAGCTGGGAGCAGGCGTACAACGAGGAGTTCTCCGGCTCGTCCGGCGGCAAGAAGGCCAAGGGCGACCGCCCGCTCGTCGTCTCCTACGCCTCCTCCCCGCCCGCCGAGGTCATCTACGCCGACCCGCAGCCGGCCACCGCACCGACGGGCGTAGCCACCGGCACCTGCTTCCGCCAGGTCGAGTACGCGGGCCTGCTCAGCAACGCCAAGAACCCCGAGGGCGGCAAGGCGCTCCTCGACTTCCTGCTCAGCAAGACCTTCCAGGACGACATGCCGCTGAACATGTTCGTCTACCCGGTGCGGGAGGGCGCGCAGATCCCCCAGTCGTTCGCGAAGTACGGGCCGCAGGCGAAGGACCCGGAGACCCTGGACCCGGCGAAGATCGCCGACAACCGCGACCAGTGGGTCAAGTCGTGGACCTCACTCGTACTGAAGTGACCGGAGCGGGCGACACGAAGGCCCCGCGAGACAGCCGTCGCGGGAGCCTTCGCGGGAGCGCGGCGCGGCTCGCCCTGATGGCCGTGCCCGTCGCGTTCTTCGCGGTGTTCTTCGCCTACCCCGTGGCCGCGATCGTCGCGCGCGGACTCGAGGTCGACGGGGTCTGGCGGTTCGGCCGGATCGGGGACGTGCTCGCCCAGTCCGACGTCCGGCACGTGCTGTGGTTCACCACCTGGCAGGCGCTGGCCTCCACCGCGCTCACACTGCTGATCGCGCTGCCCGGCGCCTACGTCTTCGCCCGTTTCGACTTCCCCGGCAAACAGGTGCTGCGGGCCGTGGTCACCGTGCCGTTCGTGCTGCCCACGGTCGTCGTCGGCACGGCGTTCCTCGCCCTGGTCGGGCGCGGCGGGCTGCTGGACGAGCTGTGGGGCCTGCGCCTGGACACCACGGTGTGGGCGATCCTGCTCGCGCATGTCTTCTTCAACTACGCCGTCGTCGTACGCACCGTCGGCGGCCTGTGGTCGCAGCTCGACCCGCGGCAGGAGGAGGCCGCGCGGATGCTCGGCGCCTCGCGGCTGAAGGCCTGGCGGCAGGTCACCCTGCCCGCGCTGGCGCCCGCCGTGGCCGCCGCCGCGCTGATGGTGTTCCTGTTCACCTTCACCTCCTTCGGTGTCGTCCAGATCCTCGGCGGGCCCACCTTCTCCACGCTGGAGGTGGAGATCTACCGCCAGACCTCGCAGGTCTTCGACCTGTCCACGGCGGCCGTACTGACGCTGATCCAGTTCGCGGCGGTCGTCGCCGTCCTCGCCGTGCACGCCTGGACGGTACGGCGGCGTGAGACCGCCCTCAGGCTGGTGGACGCGGCCGCGACCGCCCGCCGGCCGCGCGGGGCCGGGCAGTGGGCACTGCTCGCCGGGGTCCTGGCCGTCATCGTCGTCCTGCTGGTGCTGCCGCTCGCGGTGCTGGTCCAGCGGTCGCTGGGCGCCTCCGGCTTCGGCTACTACCGGGCGCTGACCCGGGAGGACGGCGGCACCTTCCTCGTCCCGCCGATCGAGGCGATCGGCAACTCCCTCCAGTACGCCCTCGCCGCCACCGCCATCGCCGTGGTGATCGGCGCGCTGGCCGCGACCGCGCTCACCCGGCGCGACGCCGGCCGGTTCGGGCGCGGGTTCGACGCGCTGCTGATGCTGCCGCTCGGGGTGTCGGCGGTGACGGTCGGCTTCGGTTTCCTGATCGCGCTGGACGAACCCCCGCTGGACCTGAGGTCCTCGTGGATCCTGGTGCCGCTCGCGCAGGCCCTGGTGGGCGTCCCCTTCGTCGTACGGACCATGCTGCCGGTGCTGCGGGCGGTGGACGGACGGCTGCGGGAGGCGGCGGCGGTGCTGGGCGCGTCGCCGTGGCGGGTGTGGCGTGAAGTGGACCTTCCGATGGTGCGGCGCGCTCTGCTGGTCGCGGCCGGGTTCGCCTTCGCGGTGTCCCTCGGGGAGTTCGGGGCGACCGTGTTCCTCGCACGACCCGACAACCCGACGCTGCCGGTTGCCGTGGCGCGGTTGCTGGGGCGGCCCGGGGACATGAACTACGGCCAGGCAATGGCCCTTTCGACGATTCTGATGCTGGTGTGCGCCGTGGCCCTGGTGGTGCTGGAGCGGCTGCGGACCGACCGGAGCGGGGAGTTCTAGAGATGCGCCTAGGTTTGCGGGTGATCCAGGGATGCTGCTGAGCCTTGAGGGCGCGACCGTTCGCTTCGGCGGGCGGGCCGTGCTCGACGACGTCGACCTGGGGGTCGCCGAGCACGAGGTGGTGTGCGTGCTCGGGCCCAGCGGCAGCGGCAAGTCGACGCTTCTGCGGGCGGTCGCCGGGCTCCAGCCGATGGACGCCGGACGGGTTTCGCTCGACGGGCGGGACCAGTCCGGGGTGCCCGCGCACAAGCGTGAGGTCGGGCTGATGTTCCAGGACCACCAGCTGTTCCCGCAGCGGGACGTGGCCGGAAACATCGCCTTCGGGCCGCGGATGCGCGGCGCTTCCCGCGCGGAACAGCGGGCCCGGGTCGGGGAGTTGCTGGAGCTGGTCGGGCTGCCGGGCGCCGCCCGCCGGTCCGTCGCCGCGCTCTCCGGCGGTGAGCAGCAGCGGGTGGCGCTGGCCCGGGCCCTCGCGCCCCGGCCCCGGCTGCTGATGCTGGACGAGCCGCTCGGCCAGCTCGACCGCTCACTGCGGGAGCGCCTCGTGGTCGAACTGCGGGAATTGTTCGGCCGGTTGGGCACCACCGTGCTCGCCGTCACGCACGACCAGGGCGAGGCCTTCGCGCTCGCCGACCGGGTCGTGGTGATGCGGGACGGGCGGATCGCCCAGTCGGGTACGCCCCTTGAGGTGTGGCAGCGGCCGGCGGACGCGTTCGTGGCCCGCTTCCTCGGCTTCGACAACGTGGTCGAGGCCTCCGTCGCCGGGCAGGCCGCGGACACCCCGTGGGGCAAGGTACCGGTCCCCGAGGACGCCCCGCAGGGCGTGCGGACGCTGCTCGTGCGGCCGGCCGGCATCCGTGTCGTCCCCGCCGACGAGGGCCTGCGCTGCACGGTCACGGCGCGCACCTTCCGCGGCACCCACGTCGCCGTCCACCTCCAGCCCGAGGACGCGCCCCGCCTGGAGGCGGCGTGCGCGCTGCGCTCGGCCCCGGAGGTCGGGGACGCGGTGGGAGTGGAGTTCGACGCGGCGGAAATCGTCGTGCTGGGCTGATCGTTGCGCTCGTAGGCTGACGGCATGACACGCCTCACGCACGACCGCTACTGCGACGAGATCGGGCACCAGGTGGGCCGGCTCAGGACGGTGGTCACCTCCGGCGCCGACCTGTCCGCCACGGTGCCGACCTGCCCGGACTGGACCCTGGAGGACCTGGTGCGGCACGTGGGCCGGGCCCTGCGCTGGAGCGGGCTGATCGTCCGCACCCGCGCCGAGCAGGACGTCCCGATGGACCGGGCGCCGGGCGCCGAGGGGCCCGCGGCGACCGGAGACGCGGCGGCGCTGGACGCGTGGCTGGCGGAGTCCGGCGAGGTGGTCGTCGAGGCGCTGCGGGAGGCCGGACCGGACGCGCACGCGTGGTCATGGGCCGGCGTCGACACCACGGGCTTCTGGGCGCGCCGGACGACCCACGAACTCGTCGTCCACGGCGCGGACGCGGCACTGGCGGCGGACCTGCCGCTCCAGGCGGTCGCGCCCGACGTGGCGGCCGACGCGGTCGACGAGTGGCTGGAGATCGTACGGTTCGTGCAGCGGGCCCTGCCCGACGCGGCGGCGAACGAGCTGCGCGCCCCGGGGCGCAGCATCCACCTGCACGCCACCGACACCCCGGCCGAACTGAACGCCGAGTGGATCGTCGGGCTGCCCGACGACGGCATCACCTGGCGCCGCGGCCACGAGAAGGCCACCGCGGCGCTGCGCGGTCCGCTCACGGAGGTGCTGCTGGCCTTCTACGGCCGGCTGCCACTGGACGCCCCGGGACTCGAGGTGCTCGGTGACCGGGGGCTGCTCGAACTCTGGCTGGAGAAGGCGACGTTCGGCTGACACGACGGTGGCCCGCCCCCGACGGGGACGGGCCACTGCCGTGCGTGAAGCAGAGTGCGGGCGTCAGCTGCCGCTGTTCGCTCCGCGACGGCGCAGGCCGAAGAAGACCGCGCCACCACCGACGGCGACCAGGGCCGCCGCGATGCCGGCGATCATGCCGGTGTTGGAGTTGGCACCGGTCTCCGCGAGGTTGGAGTCACCGGCCGCCGGGGACGGGGCGTTGTCGTTCGGCACGGCCGCCGGAGCGGTGCTCTCGTCCTGCGACGGCGCGGGGGCCGAGGTGGACGGCTCGGGGGCCGGGCTCTCCGTCTCGTCGGACGGGGTCGAGGAGCTCTCCGACGGGGTCGGGGTCGGCGTGTCCTCGGTCTTGCAGGGGGTCGACGGGGTCGTGACGTTCGGCTCGATGTCCTCGTCGACGTACTGGGCGGCCTTGACGTGGATGCGGTACTCCGCGTTCGGCTTCCAGTCGGCGGCGAAGGTGATGGTGCTGCCTTCGCGCGTGCCCTTGACCGTCTGCTCGCCGACCTTCTCCGCGTCGGCACCGTTGTTCTGCAGGTAGACGGTGACGCCGGCGGGGACGCCGGCGGGGTCCACGTCGGTGACGGTGATGACACCCTTCTCGCCGTCGCACTTGGCGGCGGCGGAGAACTCGCCGATGTTGCAGGCGAGGGCGGTGCCGGAGGCGCTGAGTGCCAGGGCCGCGGAGGCGGCGACGACGCCGAGGGCGCGGACGCTACGGCGTGATGCCGTACGGCTGATTATGGACAGGACTGCCACTTTTGTCCTTTACGGGAGCGCAGATGCGGGGGGTGGAGAGAGTGCCGACGCTCGATGAGACGACATCAGCACACCCATGAGCCTCACTGGTCTATAAGCGGTGCATAAGAAGTGTCAACGCATATGCCAGTCCCGCTCGTTGACTTTGCCGTCTTATTAACTGCCGACACGTTTCAGTGCCTCGGGCGCCTCCTCGATCCGGTCGACCAGCGCGATCCGGGACTCCATCGCGCGGCCCTTCGCAAGCGAGGTCAGCAACGGCCACGCCGGCAGCGTCCGGGTCCAGTGCTCCCGGTCCACGAGCACCATCGGCGTGGGCTCGCCGCGCGACTCGTAGTAGTTCGGCGTCGCGTTGTCGAAGATCTCCTGGAGGGTGCCGGCCGCGCCCGGCAGGAACACCACGCCCGCGTTGGAGCGGGCCAGCAGGCCGTCCTCGCGGGTCGCGTTGGCGAAGTACTTGGCGATGTGCGCGGCGAAGGCGTTGGGCGGCTCGTGGCCGTAGAACCAGGTCGGAATGCCGACCGAGGCGCCGCCACCGGGCCAGCGTTCGCGCACCTCGAAGGCGGACCGCGCCCAGTCGGTGACGGACGGCGCGAACGACGCGACCTTGGCGAGCAGCATCAGGGCGTCGTCCAGCATCCCGTCGTCGAAGGGGGCCGCGTACGCGCCGAGGTTCGCCGCTTCCATCGCTCCCGGGCCGCCGCCCGTGGCCACGGTGAGACCGGCGCGGGCCAGCTCGCGCCCCAGGCGCGCGGCGCCCGCGTACTCCCGGGTGCCGCGCGCCATGGCGTGTCCGCCCATGACGCCCACCACCCGGGCGCCGGCGACGAGTTCGTCCAGCGCGTCGGACACGGCGTCGTCGTGGATCGCGCGCAGCATGGAGGCGAAGACGTCCCCGTCGGTCCTGGTCTGCTGGAACCAGTCGTAGGCGAGGGCGTCCGGTGTCGCCTCGTAGCCCTCGTCGAGGGAGGCGTACAGCTCGCCGGGGGAGTAGAGGCCGCCCCGGTAGGGGTCGACGGGCAGGCCCGGTATGGGCGGGAAGACCAGGGCGCCGGCGGCCCGCACCCGGGCGGCGGCGTCGGGGTCCATCGGGCAGCCGAGGAAGACGGCGCCCGTGGGGTCCGAGGCGAGCAGGGCGTCCGTACGGGCCGTCAGATCGACGGCCTGGACGCGGTGATGGGCGAGGGTGCCGTGCGCCGAGACGACCCGGTCGAACTCGGCGAGGCTCTCGATCTCCCGGTCGTGGGAGGCGTGGTGGGACTGGAAACGGGACGGTGACCCGGGCTGTGGGCGGGCCTTGGGCTGGGCGGGTGTCGGATCCACCCGCCCATGCTAGGCATGCGCCCGGATCAGCCCTGGACCGCGGCCGGGTCCATCCACACGACCTCGAAGGTGTGGCCGTCGAGGTCGTCGAAGGCACGGCCGTACATGAAGCCGTGGTCCTGGGTCTCGCCGGTGACCGAGCCGCCGGCCGCGACCGCCTTCTCCACCAGCTCGTCGACCTTCGCGCGGCTCTCGGCGCTCAGCGCGATCAGCACCTCGCTGGACTTCGCCGAGTCCACGATCTCCTTCTTCGTGAACTCCCGGTACTTCTGCGGGGTGTGCACCATCACGACGATGGTCTCGCTGAGCGGGATGGAGGCGGTGGTGTCGTCGCTGAACTGGGCGTTGATCTCGTACCCCAGCTCGGTGAAGAACTTCTTGGAGGCGTCGAGGTCGTTGGTGGCCAGGTTCAGGAAGATCATCTGCTGGTACATGGGGGCCTCTCCCGTCGGGGCGCTGCTGTTGTCGTGCCGTTCGAAGGGGTAGACGGGACTGGCCCGCGGAACTCATCGCCGGTTCGCGATTTTCTTCGAGGAGTCGTCCGCGGGGTCAGTGGTCCAGTGGCAGCGCCGCCAGCACCGCGACGACCAGGGTCAGCGGACCGAACAGGGCGAGCAGGGCGGCGGCGCGTACGGCGGCGGCGGCGCGCAGGGTCGTCGGGGGCGCGCCAAGGCGCAGCAGGGCGTCCGTGGTGTCGGCACGGGCGTGCCTGGCCTCGACGGCCGCGGTGAGGAGGGTGGCCACCGTGCAGCCCGCCACGAGGAGGGCGCCCAGGGTGCTCAGTGGGCCGAAGGCCGGTCCGTCGCCGTCGTAGACCGTGGTGGACACGTACGCCGCGGCGGCCACGGCGGCCACGACGCCCAGGGGACGGCCGATGCGGTGCGACTCCTCCATGAGGACACGGCCGGCCAGGAGGCGCAGGGCGCCGGGGCGGGCTGCCTGGAGCAGGCGGCCGCACAGCTGGGTGAGGCCGGGCCCGGCAAGGGCGAGCCCCAGGGCGGTGAGGGCCCAGCCGATCAGGACACCGGCCGAGGGGGCGGTGCCGGGAGCGGGCGCGTCGGCCGCGTTGCCGGTGTAGGTCTCGACGGTGAGGCCCGCGGCGAGTACGGCGATGCCCCAGGGGAGGACGGTGCTGTTCTGGGGGCGGGGCGCCGGCTCGGGCGGGTCGTCCGGCGTCCGCGTGGCGCCGTCGGCCCCGGTCGCCGTCGCGGTGGCGGTCGCCGTTTCGGCTGCCGCTGCGGGTGCCGCTGCCGGGTGGGCGTCACCGACCTGCGTCAGCAGGGTGCCTTCCCCGGGAGGGGCATCGGCGGCGGCACGGGCGCCCGCGGGCTCGGCGGCGCGGGCGCCGAAGCGGCCGTAGGCGCCGAAGGTCTCGCGGGCCTTGCCCCAGCCGTACGCGCCGAAGCGGCCGTACCCGCGGGGGGCGTTGGCCCGGGTGGGCCGCGCCTCGCGGGGGCGCAGCGTGTGGGCCACCGCGGCCGACGCGACGGCCGGTACGAGGGTCAGCAGGGTCAGGGTGGCCGGGGCGGGGAGGGACGGGCCGACGGCCAGGGCGTCCGCCGCCACGCCGTCGAAGGGCAGGCCGCCCGGCAGGTCACCGCGCAGGTGGAGGTAGACGAGCAGGGCCGCCGCCGAACCGAGTACGCCGGACAGGGCCGTGGTCGTCGCCGAGACGGCCATCAGGCGGCCCGGTCCCAGGCCGATCGCCGACAGTCCCGAGCGGGGCCGGGTACCGGGGTCGGTGCGGGCGACCGCGACGGCGAGGTACACCGTGGCGGCGAGGGGGGCCGCGCACCAGGCCAGGCGGAGGGCGGAGGCGCCGGCCGCGTCGGGGTGGCTCAGCGCGTGTCCGAGGGCGCACAGCAGCAGGAAGCCCGTGCCCGCCGAGGCCACCGCGACCAGCAGGCGGCGCAGGTGGACGGCGAGGTGGGCCGTGCGGGTCAGGCGGAGAGCGAGCACGCCGCCAGGCCTTCCGTTCCGGCGGACCCGGTGGTCCCCGTGGCCACCGCGGTCTCGGCGAGCGGGGGCAGGTGCACGGTCCGTACCCGCCGCCCGTCCAGCAGCGCGATCGCGCGGTCGGCCAAGGCGGCGGTCTGCGCCTCGTGGGTGGCGAGCAGGACGGTGATGCCGTGCGAGCGGGCCGCCGTGGTGAGCGTCCTGAGGACGTGGGCGCGGTCGGCGCGGTGCAGGGGCGCCGTCGGCTCGTCGGCGAAGAGGACCGCCGGGGCGACGGCGAGCGCGCGGGCGATGCACACGCGCTGCCGCTCGGCCTGCTGGAGTTCGTGCGGGCGCCTGCGCGCCTTGTCGCCGACGTCGAGGCGGTCCAGCCACTCGAGCGCGGCGGTCTTGGCCCGGCGCCGGCCGGTGCCGCGCAGCATCAGGGGAAGCGCCGCGTTCTCCCAGGCGTTCAGCTCCGGGACGAGTACCGGGGCGGGATCGATCCAGCCGAAGCGGTCGCGGCGCAGCCGTTCGCGGCTGAGGGGACCCATGGTGTGCACCGGCACACTGTTGAACCACACCTCGCCGTCCTGCGGCCTCACCAGCCCGGACAGACAGCGCAACAGCGTGGTCTTGCCGCTGCCGCGCGGGCCGCTCACGGCGAGGATCTCGCCCTCGCGCACGCCGAGCGACACGCCTTGCAGCGCGGGGGAGCCGTCGTGGTGCTGGAAGTGCAGGGCGCGGGCCCAGAGCACGTCGTTGTCCGGCGGAGCCTCCATGGGCGTACACCTCGGTTCTGATCCGTATTTCCCCGGTCACATCCCCCTTCCGGGGGAACGAAGACGGGGCCGATCGGTCACTGGGCACGCTAGGCAGTCCCTGGAGGGAGGCCGGACAGCACGGGGCCCCGGGCCGCCGTGTCTCACTCGAACGGGCGGCGCCGGGGCCGGGGTGATCATCCGAAAGGAAGATCGGGACCAGAAGCCCGGGACCAGAAGCCCGGACCAGAAGCCCGGGGTCCTGTGATCAGAGCTTCGTCCACGCCTCCGTGAGCGTGGCGCGCAGGATCTGCTCGATCTCGTCGAAGGTCTCCTGGTGGGAGATCAGCGGCGGGGCGAGCTGGATGACCGGGTCGCCGCGGTCGTCGGCGCGGCAGTAAAGGCCGTTGTCGAAGAGCTTCTTGGAGAGGAAGCCGTACAGGACGCGCTCGGTCTCCTCCTCGTTGAAGGACTCCTTGGTGGTCTTGTCCTTGACCAGCTCGATGCCGTAGAAGAAGCCGTTGCCGCGGACGTCGCCGACGATCGGCAGGTCGTGCAGCTTCTCGAGGGTGGCGCGGAAGGCGCCCTCGTTGTCGAGGACGTGCTGGTTGAGGCCCTCGCGCTCGAAGAGGTCGAGGTTGGCGATGCCCACCGCGGCGGAGACCGGGTGGCCGCCGAAGGTGTAGCCGTGCAGGAAGGTGTTGTCGCCCTTGTAGAACGGCTCCGCCAGGCGGTCGGAGATGACGCAGGCGCCGATCGGGGAGTAGCCCGAGGTCATGCCCTTGGCGCAGGTGATCATGTCCGGGACGTAGCCGAACTTGTCGCAGGCGAAGGTCGTGCCCAGGCGGCCGAAGGCGCAGATGACCTCGTCCGAGACGAGCAGCACGTCGTACTGGTCGCAGATCTCGCGCACCCGCTGGAAGTAGCCGGGCGGGGGCGGGAAGCAGCCGCCGGCGTTCTGCACGGGCTCCAGGAAGACGGCCGCGACGGTGTCCGGGCCCTCGAACAGGATCTGCTGCTCGATCTGGTCGGCGGCCCAGCGGCCGAAGGCCTCGGGGTCGTCGCCGAAGAGCGGGGCGCGGTAGATGTTGGTGTTCGGCACCTTGTGCGCGCCCGGGACGAGCGGCTCGAAGGGGGCCTTGAGCGCGGGCAGGCCGGTGATGGACAGGGCGCCCTGCGGGGTGCCGTGGTAGGCGACCGCGCGGGAGATGACCTTGTACTTGGTCGGCTTGCCGGTCAGCTTGAAGTACTGCTTGGCGAGCTTCCAGGCGGTCTCGACCGCCTCGCCGCCGCCGGTGGTGAAGAAGACCTTGTTCAGGTCGCCGGGAGCCTCGCCCGCCAGGCGCTCGGCCAGCTCGACGGCCTTGGGGTGGGCGTAGGACCACACCGGGAAGAAGGCGAGCTCCTGCGCCTGCTTCGCGGCGGCTTCGGCCAGCTCCGTGCGGCCGTGTCCGGCCTGGACCACGAACAGGCCGGCGAGACCGTCGAGGTAGCGCTTGCCCTTGTCGTCGTAGATGTGGGTGCCCTCACCGCGGACGATGGTGGGGACGGGGGCGTTCTCGTACGACGACATGCGGGTGAAGTGCATCCACAGGTGGTCGTACGCGGTGCGACTGAGGTCCTTGGGGCTGTCGGTGCTCACGATTATCGGGTTCCCCACATATAGGTCTGCTTCTTGAGCTTGAGGTAGACGAAGCTCTCGGTGGAGCGCACTCCGGGCACGGCCCGGATGCGACGGTTGATGACCTCCAGGAGGTGGTCGTCGTCCTCGCAGACGACCTCCACCATCAGGTCGAAGGAGCCCGCGGTCATCACCACGTACTCGCATTCCGACATGGCCGACAGCGCCTCGGCGACGGACTCCACGTCCCCCTCGACACTGACGCCGACCATCGCCTGGCGCCGGAAGCCCACGGTGAGCGGGTCGGTGACGGCGACGATCTGCATCACGCCCTGGTCGAGGAGCTTCTGGACGCGCTGGCGCACGGCCGCCTCCGACAGGCCGACGGCCTTGCCGATGGCGGCGTACGGCCGTCGGCCGTCCTCCTGGAGCTGCTCGACGATGGCGAGGGAGACGGCGTCCAACTGGGGTCCGCCGTTCCTGGACTCGCGGGAGCCCTTCTGGTCTGCGCTTCGACTGGCCACGGCCTCACTGTGCACGACGTCTCGACAGTTTCGCAAGGCCGGATCGATGAAATTCGTTGTTTGAATCGTCTGAGTCTGCGGATTTCGCACACCAGAGGCGACCGGGGGTGTTGAAAACGTCGGGACTCCGTTTAGGGTGGTGTCTCAGTTACTGGACACCCGAACGACTTGGAGGGCCGGCAGTGAGCACCGAGCTGCGTCGTCTGCGTAATTACATCGACGGTGAGTTCCGGGACGCCGCCGACGGACGGACCACGGAGGTGGTCAACCCCGCGACGGGCGAGGCCTACGCGACCGCCCCCCTGTCCGGCCGGGCGGACGTCGACGCCGCGATGGCGGCCGCCGCCGCGGCCTTCCCGGCCTGGCGCGACACCACCCCGGCCGAGCGGCAGAAGGCCCTGCTGAAGATCGCGGACGCGTTCGAGGAGCGGGCCGAGGAACTGATCGCGGCCGAGGTGGAGAACACGGGCAAGCCCATCGGGCTGACCCGCTCCGAGGAGATCCCGCCGATGGTCGACCAGATCCGCTTCTTCGCGGGCGCGGCGCGGATGCTCGAGGGACGCGGTGCCGGTGAGTACATGGAGGGCCTGACGTCCTTCGTGCGGCGCGAGCCGATCGGCGTCTGCGCGCAGGTCGCGCCGTGGAACTACCCGATGATGATGGCCGTGTGGAAGTTCGCCCCGGCGCTCGCCGCAGGCAACACGGTCGTCCTCAAGCCCTCGGACACCACCCCCGCGTCCACGGCCCTGATGGCCGACATCATCGGCTCCGTCGTCCCCAAGGGTGTCTTCAACGTCGTCTGCGGCGACCGCGACACCGGCCGCCTGATGGTCGAGCACGAGACCCCGGCGATGGCCTCCATCACCGGCTCCGTGCGGGCCGGCATGTCGGTCGCCGAGTCGGCGTCGAAGGACCTCAAGCGGGTCCACCTGGAGCTGGGCGGCAAGGCCCCGGTCGTCGTCTTCGAGGACACCGACATCCCCAAGGCCGTCGAGGACATCTCGGTCGCGGGCTACTTCAACGCCGGCCAGGACTGTACGGCGGCCACCCGCGTGCTCGTCCACGAGTCGATCCACGACGAGTTCGTCAGCGCCCTCGCGAAGGCGGCGGCCGAGACCAAGACCGGCCTGCCGGACGACGAGGACGTGCTGTACGGCCCGCTCAACAACCCCAACCAGCTCAAGCAGGTCACCGGGTTCATCGAGCGCCTGCCCGCGCACGCCAAGGTCGAGGCGGGCGGCCACCGGGTCGGCGACAAGGGCTACTTCTACGCCCCGACCGTTGTCTCCGGGCTCAAGCAGGACGACGAGATCATCCAGCAGGAGGTCTTCGGGCCCGTCATCACCGTCCAGTCCTTCCGTGACGAGGACCAGGCGGTCGAGTGGGCCAACGGCGTCGAGTACGCGCTGGCCTCCTCGGTGTGGACCAAGGACCACGGCCGCGCCATGCGGATGTCCAAGAAGCTGGACTTCGGCTGTGTGTGGATCAACACCCACATCCCGCTGGTCGCGGAGATGCCGCACGGCGGCTTCAAGAAGTCCGGCTACGGCAAGGACCTGTCGTCGTACGGCTTCGACGACTACACCCGGATCAAGCACGTGATGACGTCCCTCGACGTCTGACGGTCTGACGGTCTGACCGGCAGACGGTCAGACGGACCCGGTGTGCGCGCGGCCCCGGACGGAAGCCTCCGTCCGGGGCCGCGCCGCGCCGGTGTCGCGGCGGCCGACGGTGGCTACTTCAGCGCGGCCGCGGTGATCGCGTCGAGCACCGGGTTGGGCTCCGCGCCCTTGGCGTCCGTGGCGTTGACCGAGTAGACGAGGGTGCGGCTCAGGTCGCGGGTGGCGCCGATGAGCGCGCTGTACCCGTAGCGGGACCCCGACTTGCCCCAGAAGACCCCGTCACCCACCTTCTTGTACTGCAGTCCCGCGCTGTAGGTCGCGTCCGGGAGGTTCGCCGGGGTCGTGAACATCTCCTCCAGTTGCGGCTCGGGCACGATCCGCCCCCGGAACAGCGACGTGAGCAGCCGCTCCAGGTCGGCGGTCGTCGAGATCATGTCACCGGCCGCCCAGCGGTCCGCGTGGTTCCACTCGGTCACGTCGAGCAGCTGCGTCGTCCCGTCCGGCCGCTCCACCGCCTGGTAACCCCGGTTGTGCGGGCCCCGGATGCGCGGGTCGGTGCCGGGGAAGTACGTGTGCCGCATCCCGGCCGGGCGCAGGACCAGGCGCGTGGCCTCGTCGGCGTACGAGCGGCCCGTCACCTTCTCGATCAGCAGGCCGAGGATCGTGTAGTTGATGTTCAGGTAGTGCTGCTGCTTGCCGGGGTCGAACTCCGGCCCCTTCGCGATGGCCGACGCCGCGACCCGCTGCGGGGGGAGCGTGTCGAAGCGGTGCGCGTACACCTCCGCGAAGTCGTCGCCGAGCCCGTCGCCCGCCTGGATGCCGCTGGTGTGGTTCAGCAACCGCCGTACGCTGATCGGCTCGTCGAAGGCCGGCGTGAACAGGTCGGGAAGGTAGCGCTGCGCCGGCGCGTCCAGGTCGACCCGGCCCTGCGCCGCGAGCCGCAGCACGGTGGCGGCCGTGACCACCTTGGTGACCGAACCGGCCCGGAAGAGGGCGCCCGGATACGCCGGCCGGCCACCGGACAGATCGCGCACGCCCGCGCTGCCGCGCCAGCTGCCGCCGGTGCCGCCGACCCGTACGAGGGCGGCCGTGGCGTGGTCGCTCGGGACCATGCCGAGGGCGGCGCGCAGCGCCTTCCCGTCCGGTCCGTCCGAGCGGTGCGTGGCGGCCGCCGCGGTGGGGGGCGCGGCGAACGCGGGCGCCGCCAGCGGTCCGGCGGACAGGGCGAGCACCAGGGAAGCGGCGAGGACGGAGGAGGTACGGGCACGCATCGACGACTCCAGGGATCCGGGACGGGACGGTCGCCGATCATCCTCGTGCGCCGTCCGCCACGCCGGATCGTCGCGGGGGAGGGCCCCCGCCCCGAAGCGGAGGTCGGGGAACTCCCTTACGTGTCGCGGGACTTGTGCGGGATCGCCCTTACGGGACGTGCCGCGGGATCCGCATGCGCGTCGCGCAGGGCGCACAGGACGTCGATGCGGTTGGTCGTGATCGAGTCGACGCCCAGGGCGTGCAGGCGGCGCATGGCGCGGCGCGTGTCGGGGGTCCACACGGACAGCAGGAGGCCGTCGCCGTGGACGCGGTCGGCCAGCGCCCGGTCCACCAGTCCGAACCGGTAGTTGAGCCACCGCGGCCGGACCGCCGCAAGGAGCGCGGGCCGGGGCGGAGCCGTCGTCGTCCAGGTCATGGCGATCTCGGCGGCGGGGTCGGCGGCCCGCACGGCGAGCATCGCCGCGGCACCCGCGGTGTAGTACACCCGGTCCCGCGCCCCGCACTCGCGGACCACGTCCACGACGCGCCGCACCGCGCGCTCGCCCGGCGCCCCCGGCAGGTCGAGCATCAGCCGGCTGCCCTCGGTCGCCGCCAGTGCCTCGGCGAGGGTCGGCACCCGGCCCGCCGTCAGCCCGCGCACCTCGTCCGCGGACAGGGAGCGCAGCGGCCGGTCCTGCTGCCACAGCCGTTTGAGCGTCTCGTCGTGCAGCAGCACCGGTACGCCGTCCCGGGTGAGGCGCACGTCGGTCTCGACCGCGTCCGCGCCGCGGTCCAGGGCGGAACGAAGCGAGTCGATCGTGTTCTCGCGGTGCCGGTAGGGGTCGCCGCGGTGGGCCACGGCGGTCAGGTCGCGCGGGGTCTTCATGGTGGCGGCAACTCTCAGGAGGCGAGCCAGGCGGCGGTGTACGTGTCGATCTCGTCCTTGATCCGCGCCTTGCCCGGCGCGTCGAGGAAGGACGCCTCGACGCCGTTTGTCGCCAGGTCGGCGAGTCCCCGCTCGTCGAGGTCGAGGAGGCGGGCGGCGACGGCGTACTCGTTGTTGAGGTCGGTGCCGAACATCGGCGGGTCGTCGGAGTTGATCGTCACCAGGACACCGGCGTGGGTGAACTCCTTGAGCGGGTGCTCGTCCAGGGTGCGCACCGCCCGGGTGGCGATGTTCGAGGTCGGGCACACCTCCAGCGGAATCCGGTGCTCGGCGAGGTGGGCCAGCAGCTTCGGGTCCTGCGCGGAACTGGTGCCGTGCCCGATGCGCTCGGCGCGCAGTGCGGTGAGGGCGTCCCACACCGTCTGCGGTCCCGTGGTCTCGCCGGCGTGCGGCACCGAGTGCAGGCCGGCGGCGATCGCCCGGTCGAAGTACGGCTTGAACTGCGGCCGGCCGACCCCGATCTCGGGCCCGCCGAGTCCGAAGGAGACCAGGCCCTCCGGGCGCAGCCGGTCGTCGGTGGCGAGCCGCGCCGTCTCCTCGGCGGACTCCAGACCGGCCTCGCCCGGAATGTCGAAGCACCAGCGCAGCACGGTCCCGAACTCGGCCTCCGCCGCCTTGCGGGCGTCCTCGATCGCCTCCATGAAGGCGCCCTCGTCGATGCCGCGCCGGGTGGAGGAGAACGGGGTGATGGTCAGCTCGGCGTACCGCACCTGCTGCCGGGCCATGTCCCGGGCCACCTCGTAGGTCAGCAGCCGTACGTCCTCCGGGGTGCGGATCAGGTCGACGACGGACAGGTACACGTCGATGAAGTGCGCGAAGTCCGTGAACGTGAAGTAGTCGACCAGTGCCTCGGGGTCGGTGGGAACCTTGGAGTCGGGGTGGCGCGCGGCCAGTTCCGAGACGATGCGCGGGGAGGCGGAACCCACGTGGTGGACGTGCAGTTCGGCCTTGGGCAGCCCGGCGATGAAGGCGTGCAGGTCGCGCGGGACGTCGGGGTCGACGAGGTGCTCGGTCAAGGGTTCCTCCCCAAAGCGGCGCCCCGGGCCGCGCACGGGCGGCGGTGGAGCGCGGGTGATCGGCTGATCGATGGTTCGGGGATCATCGTAGGCCGGTCTCACGCCGGGCGGCCCGGGACCGTAGCATGACGGGCACGAACGACCCAGGGGGGCAAGGCATGACGGACTCGATACAGCCGGGCGGGGACTCCGCCGGTGGTCACGACCCCTGGGCGCCCCCGGAGAGCGGGCCGTCCCTGGACAAGGGTGCGGGTGCGGGCGCCGGGCAGCAGCCCCAGGAGCCGCCCCGGCCTCCCGTCGCCGACACACCGCCCTGGCAGCCGCCGCCGGTCCACGACCAGGCCACGGTCACCTCGATGCCGAACGCCGGGTTCGGCGCCCCCGACTCCGCGGTCCCGCCGCCGCCTCTCGCGCCCGGTGGTCCCGGCGGCGTCCCGGGCGGCTACGGCTACCCCGGATACGGTCAGGGCTACGGCTGGCCCGGCATGCCGATGCCCCCGCAGAACGGCATGGGCACCGCGTCGATGGTGCTGGGCATCCTCGCCTGCGCCCTGTTCTGCCTGTACGGCGTGGTCTCCCTGGTGCTCGGCATCCTCGCCGTGGTCTTCGGCGTCAAGGGCCGGCGGAAGGCCGAGCGCGGCCTGGCCAACAACCACGGGCAGGCGCAGGCCGGGTTCGTCATGGGCATCGTGGGCATCATCCTCGGCATCGCCGTGATCCTGCTGATCGCCATCGGCATCACCGCCGCCATCAACGACGACTCGGACTACGACGACCCCTACTACGGGTCCGCGCGCCCGGTGCCGGTCTCCGCGGCGGCGGAAAGCTGAACCCTCCCCACCAGGGACTCCTCTACGATGTCAAACGCCGACGAGGGGAGAGCAGTTCATGTCGCACACCAATCCCGGACCCGGGGGGTACGGGCCGCCGCCGCAGCCGGGCCAGCCGCCCGCCGGGGGATACGCCTACCCGCAGTCCGCGCCCGGGTACGGCTATCCGAACCCGGGGCCGTCGTACCCGGTCGCCCCTCCGGCCGGCTACCCGCAGGTCCCCGGCTACGGCATGCCGATGCAGCCGAGCAACGGCATGGGAACCACGGGACTGGTGCTGGGCATCATCGGCGTGGTGTGCAGTCTGACCTTCTTCCTCTGGATCTTCGGGGTCGTCCTGGGCGTCCTCGGGATCATCTTCGGTGCGATCGGCCGCGGCAAGGCCCACCGGGGCGAGGCCACCAACAAGGGCGCCGCGACCGCCGGGCTCGTGCTCGGCATCACGGCCACCGTGATCCTGCCGCTGCTCGGCATCCTCGCCTTCGCGAGCCTGATGAGCCTCGCCTGAGCCGGGATCTTCCCCGGGCGGCGGCGATCCTCACGTCGTGACGGGCACCGGGGCGGCCACACTCTTGTGCCCGGCCCGGTACGCGCCGGGCGTCATCGCGTACTCCTTGCGGAAGGCCAGGTGGAACCCCACCTGGCTGCCGTAGCCGATGAGCTGGGCGATCTCCTGGAGTGGCACGGAAGTGTCCGCGAGCTGTCGTCTGGCCTCCTGGAGCCGGCGCAGTGTCAGATGCCGCATGGGCGGCTGGCCGACCAGCTCCCGGAACAACTGGGCGAACACCGAGCGGGACATGCCCGCCTCGCGGGCGAGCGACTCGACCGTCCACGGGTTCCGGTAGGAGCCGTGGATCGCCATCAACGCCTTGCTGATGCCCGGATGGTGCAGCGCCTGGAGCGCGGGGGACTCGTCCGCCAACTGTTCCATGGCGATCCGCAGCGACAGGATGAACACCGTCTCGAAGGCGCGCAGCGTGACCAGCCGGGAACCGGGGGCCGTACGTCCCACCTCCGAAGGCAGCGACTCCAGCGTGCGCACCAGCAGTGACTCGCCCCGCAGGAAGTGCCGCCGGATCACGATGAGCCTGGGCAGCGCCGAGTACAGCACCGGTTCGCCGATCGCGCAGTAGCGCAGGCTCGCGCAGAGCATCTGCGTCCGGTACGGGGGGCTGCCGACGGTGACGGCCTGCGACCTGCCCGGCCGGAGTTGCGGAAGCAGCGCGGCCAACGGCGTCGCCGGGGCACCGGACTCGGCGGCGAAGGTGTGCGCGGTGCCGTGCGGAAAGACGGCCAGATCCCCCTCGTTGAGCATCACTGGCTCGGTATCGTCGTGGAAGCTGATGACACAACCACCACTGACCATGTAGTGAACAATTGCACAACTGTCGTCGTGTCCCTCGACCCCCCACTGTCCCCCGGCCTGCCAGGTGCTGTGGAACACGTCGGTCAGCCACAGCGGGCGCAGTACCTCGCTCAGCACGTCGTCATGCACGGACGATTCCTTTGTCGGCACTCCGGACGATCCTTAAACGGATTCGGCTCATGACTAATTGATCGTAGCGAGCCCGCCGAGAACCATGAGAGCCGAGCCGGGCTTTTGGCCGGTTTACGGAGCTGAGGTACTGGGGGACTCGTTCCATGGAGATCGTGATTGCCGGCGCCGGCATCGGCGGCCTGGTGGCGGCGCTGAGCCTGCACGCCGTCGGACTGCGAGACGTCCGCGTGCTGGAGGCGGTTCCGCGGATCCGCCCCTTCGGTGCGGGAGTGAACGTGCAGCCCAACGCGGTCCGTGAACTGGCCGCCCTCGGTCTGGCCGACCGTGTCGCCGAGGCCGGCACCGAACTGACGGGACTCAGCTACCACAATCATCTCGGGCAGCAGATCTGGCACGAGCCCCGAGGCCGGGCAAGCGGCTGCGCCTGGCCGCAACTGGCCCTGCACCGCGGTGCCCTCCAGTCGATCCTGGCCGACGCGGTACGCGACCGCCTGGGACCGGACGCCATCACCACTGACGCGCGGGTCACCGGATTCACCCCCCTCGACGGAGGCGGAACCGATGTGCTCCTCGCCCACCGCTCCGGAGAGCGGCCGGACAGCAGGACCCGCGCGGATGTGCTGGTCGGAGCGGACGGACTGCGCTCCGAGGTACGCCGGACCCTGTACCCCGAGGAGGGCGAGCCGCGTTCCAACGGCACGACGGTGTGGCGTGGGGTGAACCGGAGCGCGCCCTTCGAAGGGGGCCGGTCCATGGTCGTCATGGGTGACGGACGCTGGAAGGCGGTCGTCTACCCACTGGCCGAGCGCCGGGACGCCGACGGCCTGGTCCTCGTCAACTGGGCCGTGTCCCGCGCGGCGACGCCGGGGGGCGCGGAGGAGGAGCACGGGCCCGACGACGGGTTCCCCATGGCCGTGTCCGACTGGACCTGCGGTGACCTGCGGCTGAACGCGCTGCTCGCGGACGTCGATTCCGTCGGGTCCTTCCCGATGCTCGACCGGGACCCGCTGCCGCGCTGGTCGTTCGGCACGGTGACCCTGCTCGGCGACGCGGCGCACGCCATGGCGCCGATGGGGTCCAACGCGACGACCCAGGCCGTGCTGGACGCCCGCGGCCTCGCCCACGCCCTGGCGACGCACGACGATCCCGCCCGCTCCCTGGCCGCGTACGACCGCGACCGCCGGCCCCCGATGAACCGCCTGCAGTTGTTCAACCGGGCCAAGGGACCGGAGTTGGTGATAGATCTGGCCCAGGAACGGGCTCCGGAGGGGTTCCGGCGGGTCGAGGACGTCATACCGGCCGCCCGGCTCGCCCACGTGGCCGAGAGCTACGCGCGCGCCGCGGGTTTCGACGCCGAGTCCGTCAACGCGCCCTCGCCCTACGGCTGTCACCGCCCGCCGGCCGGACCGCACGCCCGGGCGGCCCGCGAGTCCTGAGGCCACCGGGCCCGCCCACCGGCCCGCACGGCCCGGCACCCGGACGCCCGTCCGGCCCCATCCGCACCGTCCACCACCAGTCATCGCACCTTCGTGTCAGGAGAGACATGACCCGCAGCGGCCAGGAATACCTCGACTCACTTCGCGACGGGCGGGCCGTCTGGCTCGACGGAGAGCTGGTCAAGGACGTCACGGAGCACCCCGCGTTCCGCAACACCGCACGGTCCATCGCCCGTCTCTACGACATGGCCCGCGAGCCCGGCCTGCGCGACGTCCTGACGGTCCGTCCCGACGGCGCCGACCCCTCGATGCTGCGCGCCTACCACGTACCACGGACCCGGGCCGAACTGGTCGACCGACGCAAGGCGTTCAAGACCTGGTCAGAAGCGAGCTTCGGCTTCCTGGGCCGGTCTCCCGACTACATGGCGGCCGGAATCGCCGGCTTCGTGTCCGCGCCGGACATCTTCGCCGGGGAGGGTTTCGACGGGCGGGACAACCTGGCCGCCTACTACCGCCGCATGACCGAGGGCAGCCTCTACCAGGCGTTCACCATCACCAATCCGCAGATAGACCGGACCAGGGCGGCCAGCGAGCAGGAGGAGGACGACCTGTACGTACGGGTCGTCAAGGAGCGCGACGACGGCATCGTGGTGCGCGGTGCCAAGATGATCGGCACCGGCGCGGTCTTCGGGGACGAGGTCATCGTCGGCACCATCGAACCGCTGCCCCGCCAGGACGTCGAGTACGCCCTTACCTTCTCCGTGCCCCTGGACACCCCGGGCCTGAAGTTCATCTCCCGCACCTCGTACGAGGCCCAGGCACGCAGCGTGTTCGACAACCCGCTCTCCGCCCGCTTCGACGAGAACGACGCGCTGCTGGTCTGCGACGACGTCTTCGTCCCCTGGGAGCGGGTGCTGACCTACCGCGATGTCGACACCAGCTTCCGGATGTGGTGGTTCACCCCCGCCTACAACAACTTCGTGCACCAGGCCGCCACCCGCTTCTGGACCAAGCTGGAGTTCCTCACAGGTCTGGCGATCCTGCTCGCCCGCGCCAACAACACGTACGCGCTGCCGCCCGTGCAGATGCAGATCGGCCGTCTCATGGGCTGGCTGAACATCGCGAAGTCCATGGTGGTGGCGGCCGAGACGACGTACGAACGCGTCGCCGGCGAGGGCAGTGCCGTGCACCTCAACAAGGAGATCGCCTCCGCTCACCGGGCCATGGCCGGAGACCTCTACCCGAAGGTGCTCGCCGAGATCAAGATGCTGGCGGGCGGTGGCCTCATCCAGCTCCCCGCCTCGGGCCACGACCTGACACACCCCGAGCTCGGACCGCTGGTGGCCAAGTACGTACGCTCTCCCGGCACCCCCGCCGAACAGCGGATCAAGCTCCTGAAGCTGGCCTGGGACGCGCTCGGTTCGGAGTTCGCCGCCCGGCACGAGCAGTACGAGCGCTTCTACCACGGGGCCCCGCACGTCTACCTGCCCGGCATCGTGCGCGACGGGAACCCGGACCTGCTGGCCGCGTTCACGCAGTCGTGCATGGACGGATACCAGCTGGACGACCTCCCGGACGACGGGGGTGCCCTCGATGGCCTCCGCTGACCGGTGGCGGGCGCTCGCGCTGCTCGCCTGCACCCAGTTCGTCCTGCTCCTGGACACGTCGATCATCAACGTGGCCGCCCCCTCCATCGGCGAGGGGCTGCACATCTCGCCCGCGGAGCTGTCCTGGGTGGCCAACGCCTACCTGGTGTCCTTCGGCGGGCTGCTCCTGCTCAGCGGCCGTGCCGCCGACCTGCTCGGCCGGCGGCGGGTGTTCCTCGCCGGTCTTGGTGTGCTGTCCGCCGCCTCCCTGCTGGGCGCCCTGGCCGGCGACGCCGCGCTGTTGATCACCGCTCGCGCCGTGCAGGGTGTCGGTGCGGCCATGGCCGCCGCGGCGGCGTTCGCCCTGGTGCTGGGCCTGTTCCCGGACGGTCCCGAACGGCACCGGGCACTGGGGGTGTTCGCCGCGATGGCGGGCGCCGGGGGCGCCGTGGGAACGGTGCTGGGCGGAGTGCTCACCAGCTGGCTCGGCTGGGAGTCGACCTTCGCGCTGAACGTGGTCGCCGGGGTCGCGCTGATGCTGCCCGTCCCCCGGCTGCTGCCGGGCGGCGCGGGCGGCGGACGCGAGCAGGGCTTCGACGTGCCGGGCGCGATCGCGGGCACGGTCGGTCTGGCACTGCTCGCCTACGCCGTCGTCAACGCGGGCGAGGCCGGGTGGCGGTCCACCGCGACGCTGGCCACCGGGGGCGCCGCGGTGGTGCTGCTGGTCCTGTTCGCCCTGGTGGAGCGCAAGGTCGCCCACCCCCTGGTCCCGCCCGCCGTGCTGCGTCGGCCCACCCTGCGACTGGCCAACATCCTGGCCGCCTTGTGGCAGATGTCGCTGTTCCCGATGTTCTTCCTGGTCAGCCTCTATCTCCAGGCGGTGCTCGGGCACGAGGCGGTGCTCGGCGGACTCGCCCTGCTGCCGCTGTGCGTGGTCGTCATCGCCGTCGCCTCGCTCGCGGACCGGCTGATCGGCCGCTTCGGTCTGCGGAGCGTCATGGCGGCCGGTTTCGTGCTGGTCGCGGTGGGCATGGCCTGGCTGTCCCGGATCTCGGCGGACGGCTCCTTCGTGTCCGACGTCCTGCCACCGACCCTGGTGCTCGGCATGGCCCTGCCGCTGGTCTCCATCACCACCAACGTCGCCGCGACCCTCGACACCCGCGAGGACGAGGCCGGCCTTGCCTCCGGGCTGGTCAACACCAGCCTCCAGTTCGGCTCCGTCATCGGACTGGCCGTGCTCTCCGGCGTCGCGGCCGCCCGCACCAACGCCTCGGACGCGGCCCACGACACCGCCCTGACCGAGGGTTTCGGGGCCGCCTTCCTGCTGGGGGCCGCCCTCGCCGTACTCGGAGTCCTGCTGTCCCTGCGGTTGCGGCTGCCCGCACCGCCGCAGTCGGCCGCTTCGGCGCCGTCCGCCGCCGGACAACGGCGTGCCGTGCCCTGATCCCGCTTGCCCGGTCCGGCCCGCCCGGGCCGCGACCGGTGCGCATACCCGAACCAACCACACGTCGAAAGGCACGACATGACACAAGAGCACCTCAAGCGCGTCCTGGTGACCGGTGCCAACGGATTCCAGGGCGGCGCCGTCGCCCGGTGGCTCGCCGGACAGGGGCACGACGTGCGGGGCCTGGTCCGCGACGGGGCCAAGGCCGCGAAGGAGGGTGGCGGGTTCACCCCGGTCCGCGGCGACCTGGGCAGCCCTGAGTCCCTCCGCGCCGCCTTCCGGGGCGCCACGCACGCCGTCGTCGTGATGCCGTTGGAGTACGACCCCGACACCGTCGCCGGTTATGCCCGCAACGTCGCCGACGCCGCGCGCGAGGCCGGGGTGCGCCGCATCGTCTTCAACACCAACACTCCCGTCCCGGACGAGACGACGGGGTACGCCGGCTTCGAGACCCGCCGCCGTGCCGAGGAGGTGCTGCGGGCCGGCGCGGTCCCGGTGGTCACCATCCGGCCGCCGGTATACCTGGAGAACCTCTTCAGTCCCTGGAACGGACCCGCCATCGTCAACGACGGCGTCCTCGCCTACCCGCTGCCCGCCGAGCAGCGCGTGGCCTGGATGAGTCACGAGGACCTGGCCAAGGTCGCCGCCCGGGCCCTCGACGACGACGTGCCCGCCGGCCAGGTGCTGCACGTCGGCGGCGCCGACGTCCTGACCGGGCCCGAACTCGCGGCGGTCTTCGGGCAGGCTCTGGGCCGCGAGGTCCGGTACCTGCCCCTGGAGGTCGCCCGGTTCGAGCAGGGACTCGCCGACCTGCTCGGCGCCCGGGCAGCGGCCGGCGTCGCCGGGATCTACCACCATGTCGGCGAGGGCCAGGCACCCGACCTGCTCGCCCCGCGCCCGGCGGCGGTGGAACAGGCGCTGGGCATCCAGCTCACCCCGGCGGTCGAGTGGGTCAAGGCGCAGCCCTGGGAGCACTGGACACACGCCGGCGAGTGATCCGCGGCCGGGCCGTCACCGGGGTACGGCCGCGCATCCGCGTGGCCGTGTCCCGGTGAGCGGCGCCGCCCGCACGAGATGACGGACAACGGGGGAAACAGAATGTCATTGCACAGCGCAGAACCGGACCACATACCCGAGGCGGCCCCGGTCGCCGTGATCGGAATCGGCTGCCGCCTGCCGGGCGCCCACGGACCGGAGCAGCTCTGGGAACTGCTCCGCTCCGGGCGGGACGCCACCAGCGCCGCGCCCGCGGACCGGTTCCCGGCCGCGGCGACACTGCCCCGGGGAGGCGAGCGGGGCGGCTTCGTGGACGGGGTCGAGGAGTTCGACGCGGCGTTCTTCGGCATCCCGGCCGGCGAGGCCGAGGCGATGGATCCCCAGCAACGCCTGCTGCTGCACACCGCCTGGGAGGCGCTTCAGGACGCCGGCCACGACCCGCGTTCCCTGACCGGCAGCCCCACGGCCGTCTACGTCGGCCAGTCGCACGCCGACCACTGGGACCGGCTGCGCGAGACCCGCGCCGGCAAGCTCGACCTGGACTGCCTGGCCGGCGGCCATCAGCGGTCCATGCTCGCCGGCCGGCTCTCCTTCCACCTCGGGCTGCACGGGCCCAGCGTCACCGTGGACTGCGCCCAGGCGTCCTCGCTGGCAGCCGTGCACCTGGCCTGCCTCAGCCTGCGCGCCGGCGAGTCGCCCATCGCGCTCGCGGGTGGCGCGAACCTCGTGCTCGATACCACCGCCACCGAGGTCTTCGACGAGGCAGGCGTACTGTCGTCCGACGGGCACTGCCGGTTCGGCGACAGCGCGGCGGACGGATTCGTCCGCTCCGACGGCGTCGCCGTCGTCGTCCTCAAGCCACTGGACCGGGCCCTCGCCGACGGCGATCCCGTGCGCTCGGTGATCCTCGGCAGTGCCCTCGGCCACGACGGCGCCACCAAGCCACGCGTCACCGACCCCTCCGGAACCGGCCAGTCACTGACGATGCGCCGGGCCTACCGCAGCGCCCGCGTCGTACCGGGCGACGTCGGCTACGTCGAGGCCCACGGAACCGGCACCAGGATCGACGCCGTCGAACTCGGCGCCCTCAACGACGTACTGTCCGAGGGCCGCCCCGCCGGCCGGCCCTGTCTGGTCGGCTCGCTCAAGTCCAACATCGGGCACTGCGAGGCCGCCTCCGGTGTCGCCGGGCTCATCAAGACCGTGCTCTGTCTGGAGCACCGCGAGGTGCCACCGACCCTGCACGTCGACGCACCGTCCCCGCTCGTCGACTGGAACCGGCTGCCACTGGTGCTGCCGGACTCCCTCCGGCGCTGGCCGGCCGTTGCGGGCAGCCCCGCGGTCGCGGCCGTCAACGGCCAGGGCATGTCGGGGGTCAACGCCCACGTCGTGCTCGGCCCGGGCCCCGCCGAACGCACCCGCCGGCACCCGCCGATCGGCGCCGCACCCGCACCACGCGGCAACTGACCACTCCGGCGGCGTCGCGCCCGCCACTCCGACACCTTCACCGTGCTTGCGCACGCCCTCGTCCGACCCGTCGTGGGCCAAGTGCCCCGCCGGCCGGTCGACGCGCCCGCGCGCCCCGGCACGGTGCCCACACCCCGATGTCCATGACCACCCGCGCCACAACTCGGGAGAGACCCTTGACCAGCATGCTCGGCATCGATCTCGGCAACTCCATACGTACGGCGGTGATCCGGGACCTGGACCCGCTCGCCGCCGACACCACCTGCTTCAACCTGCGGCAGTTCAACGAGGACGCCGACGTACCCGCTCTCACGGCGTCGCTGCGCGGCATGGTGCCCGGGCTCGACGACGTCGCCGGCTACTCCGTCGAGGCCTGCGTCGCGGCGATGCGGGACCTCGGCATGGTTCTCGGCTCGATCAAACGGCACGGACCGGAACCGGTGCCCCTGGCGCCGGAGGTGGTGCCGGTCCTGCACGAGCTGGGCCGTCGCACGGACATGGTGCCCCGGGACACCGTGCACCACTACACGACCTGGAACCCCGTCGGCGGGCGTCAGCGCATGTACACCGGCGACATCCAGGAGGCCTACCTCCAGGAATCCGTGCGGATGGTCTTCCCCCACCTGCGCGAGGCCCTGGAACTGGCCGGACAGCTCAGCGACACCGACGTCGCCGAGCCGAAGTTCGCCGACCTCACCCACGAACTGACGGGGCACGTGGAGCCGATGGTCTCCTCGATCGACATGGTCGTGGCCAACGTCAGCCCCGAGTTCTTCGCCCAGGACCTGCGGTCCTACTTCGAGGAGATCACCGTCGACGGGCGCGTCCTGCTCGGCCCGGCCGCCGCGCAGGTCCCGCTGTGGCTGATCGACCAGGCGGTGTGGGCCGCGGACCACAGCGAACCCGAGTACGAGGAGTTCCTGCGCGACTCGGTGCCCTACAGCCTCCCGCGCTGGCGCGAACTGTACGACCACTGGACGGGCTCCCCCTCGGTGGTGACACGGCTGGTCGCGGCATACGGTGACGACCCGGACGGGGCCGAGCGCCGGATGCCGGGACTGCGCCCCGCCGCCGAGGCGCTCGTCCGGCTGCTCCGCGTCATCCTGGTCTTCCGCGGCCGCCATCTCGGCATCGCCCGCAAGGCGTACGACGCCGACCTGCGGCTGTATCCCGTCGGCAGCGGTGGTGCGAGCGTGGATCTGCTGCGCCAGATCACCGACCTCACCCGTGCCACCGCCCAGCTCACCCGTCGCCGGGGCGCGTCCGCGGAGCGAGCCGAGCGGAGGCCGGCGTGACCATCGTGATCGCGGGCGCCGGAATCGGCGGCCTGACCACCGCCCTCGGCCTGCACGAGGCGGGCATCGACGACGTACGCCTGCTGGAGGCGGTACCGGACCTCCGGCCGCTGGGCGTGGGCCTCAACATCCTGCCCAACGCGGTGCGGGAGCTGGCCGAACTGGACCTGCTGGACGAACTGCTGGAGGTCGCCGTCCCGACCGGCGCCCTGGAGTACCGCAACCGTCACGGCCAGCTGATCTGGCGCGAACCGCGCGGCATGGGCGCCGGCTACCGCTGGCCCCAGCTGTCCGTGCACCGCGGCCGGCTCCAGGCGGTGCTGGCAGCGGCCGTACGGCGCCGACTGGGCCCCGAGGCCATCGTCACCGACGCCCGGGTCGAGGGGTTCGCACAGGGCGCGGACGGCGGGGTCGACGTGCACGTGCGTCACTCCGGCGCCGGGCGGCGGTCCGTGACACCGGCCGCAGCGCTGATCGGAGCGGACGGCATCCACTCCGCCGTCCGGGCCCACCTGTACCCCGACGAGGGCCCGCCGCCGTGGAACGGACTCGTGGTCTGGCGGGGCACCACCGTCGCCCCACCCTTCCTGGACGGACGCACGATGATCATCGCGGGCGACGACCGGCGACGAGCCGTGATCTACCCCATGTCCCCGCCCCAGGGCGGAGCGGGCGGCCCGGTCCTGATGAACTGGGCCGTCGCGCGGGCCGCCGACCCGGGAGCGGTCTTCGAGGACGCCGACTGGAACCGCGCCGTGCCCCCGGACAGCTTCCTGCACCACTTCGCCGACCTGGCATTCGACTGGCTCGACGTCCCCGCACTGGTCCGCTCCGCACAGGAGGCGTACGTCTACCCGATGGTCGACCGCGACCCCTTGCCGCGCTGGACCCACGGGGCGGTCACCCTGCTCGGCGACGCCGCCCACGCCATGTATCCGATGGGCTCGAACGGCGCGACGCAGTCCATCGTCGACGCCCGCGTGCTGGCCCGGGAACTGGCCCTGGCCGACACTCCGGCGGGCGCACTGGCCGCCTACGAGGCGGAACGGCTGCCCGCGCTGACCCGGATCCAGGCCAGCGCCCGCCGTCGCGGTCCCGAGGTCGTCATCGACCTGGCCCACGAGCGGGCACCCGGGGGCTTCGCGGACCCGGCCGACGTCTTCAAGGACGGCGAACTGGAGTCCGTGTCGGCGGAGTTCGCCCGGATCGGCGGCTTCGACCCGGAGACCGTCAACACCCGGCCGTCCCTGGCCGTCGCGGGCACCAATGGAGGCCGCCGATGAGGATCGACATCTGGTCGGACGTCTCCTGCCCCTGGTGCTACATCACCAAGCGCACCTTCGAACTGGCCCTGTCGGCCTCCGGACGCAGCGACGTGCACGTCGTCCTGCACCCCTACCAGATCGACGGCGAACTGCCCGCCCAGGCCACCCCCATGCTCGAGTGGCTGGCGGGCAAGTACGGCCAGGACCGTGCCGCGCGGATGAACAAGGAAGTCTCCGCCGCCGGACCGCGGCACGGCATCGCCTTCCGCAACGAGACCGGCTACGCGGTCAACACCCTCGACGCCCACCGGCTGCTGAGATGGGCCGGCCTGAGCCACGGGCGCCCCGTGCAGAGCCGCCTGGAAGAACTCCTGTTCGCCGCCTACTTCACGGAGAGCGCCGACATCGGCGACCACGGTGAACTGCTTGGGCGCGTCGAACGGGCCGGCCTCGACCGTGACCGGGCCGCGCGGCTGCTCGCCTCCGAAGAGGGTGTCACGGAGGTGCGCGCCGAGGTGCGCCGCGCCCGGGAACTCGGCGTCACCACCGTCCCCCGCTTCGACTTCGGCGGCGCCCAGCGTGTCGAGGGACCGCAGGAGGACCCCGCCGTCTTCCTGCGGGTCCTCAAGCCCGCGTCCGCCGCCACCCGAGGAGAACAGTGATGAGCACAGTCAGCCGCCGCTCCTTCGTGGGCGCCTCGGCACTGATCGGCACAGCCGCGGCGACCGGCGCGGTCGCCCACCCGGCCGCGGCCCGCGACCAGGGAGACGGGACGCGGCCCCCCATCGTCGTGGGCCCCGGCAGTCCCCAGTACGCGGACCTGGCCCGAGGTGTGAACCAGCGCTGGATCGGCACCCCGGACTGGATCGCGCTGCCCAGGTCGACCGCACAGGTCGTCGCGGCCGTCCAGGGGGCCGTGGATACCGGCCGCCGGGTCGCGGTCCGCGGCGGCGGACACTGCTTCGAGGACTTCGTCGGCAACAGCGGGGTCCGGGCCGTCGTCGATCTGTCCGCCATGAACGCCGTCGGCTACGACACCCGGCGCCATGCCGTGGAGGTCGGAGCCGGTGCGCGGCTCGGAGACGTCAACGAGCAGTTGTTCAAGCGCTGGGGAGTGGCACTGCCGGGTGGCTCGTGCCCCACCGTGGGCGTCGGCGGGCACATCAGCGGTGGTGGCTACGGCCCGCTGAACCGCACCCTCGGACTCACCGTGGACCACCTGCACGCCGTCGAGGTGGTGGTCGTCGGCTCCGACGGCACCGCGCGGGCCGTGGTCGCCTCCCGGGACGACCGGGGCGCGCTGCACGACCTGTGGTGGGCGCACACCGGCGGGGGCGGCGGCACCTTCGGCGTCGTCACCCGCTACTGGCTGCGCAGCCCGGGGGTATCCGGCTCCGACCCCCGGCGGGCCCTGCCCGCGCCACCCGCCGAACTGCTGGTCGCCACCGTGGTGTGGCCCTGGCAGGAACTGGACCAGGACTCCTTCGTCGCCCTGCTGAAGAACTACAGCGCCTGGCACGTCGCCCACAACGCCCCCGGCGACCCGGAGGCCGACCTCTACAGTCACCTCGCCGTCTTCCACCGCTCGGGCGGGTCGGTGGCGCTGAACGTCCAGCTGTCCACGGAGCACGGCGACCCGGACCGGCGGCTGGACGCCTTCCTCGCCTCGCTGGGGCGCGGGGTGGCCGCCCCGGCCCGGACCGTGGAACGCCACCGGCTGCCCTGGCTGATGGCCACCCAGTGGTCCGGCTTCGCCGACCGTCCCAGCGGCAAGCGCATCAAGGGCAAGTCCGCCTACCACCGCACGGCCTTCGACGACGCCCAGGCCCAGGCCCTGCACCGCCAGCTGACCCGCGCCGACTACGACCACCCCGGCAGCGGCCTGCTCATCGCGCCCTACGGCGGCCAGGTCAACGCCGTCGCACCGGACGAGACCGCGCTGGCCCACCGGGACAGCGCCCTGATGCTGATGTACGTCAGCGAGTGGACCGCCGCCGCCGAGGACGAACGGCACGTGGGCTTCCTGCGTGACCTCTACGAGGACGTGTACGCGGCCACCGGGGGCGCCCCGGCACCGGGACGCGACACCGCCGGCGCGTACGTCAACTACGCCGACACCGACCTCAAGGACCCGCGCCGCAACCGGTCGGGGGTGTCCTGGCAGGAGCTGTACTTCGGCGCGAACCACGCCGGGCTGCGACGGGTCAAGGCGCGCTGGGACCCGAGGGACGAGTTCCGGCACGCCCTGTCCGTGCGGCCCGCGGGACGGGGGAAGCGATGAGCGTGCTCACCTCGATCATCGAGGGCGTGCGCGCCGACCTCGCCGAGCGGCGCCGGACCGTGTCCCTGGACGCGGTGCGGGACCTGGCCGTGTCGGCGGGGCCCGCGCCCGACGCGGCGGCGGCGCTGCGCTCACCGGCCGGACTGCGGGTGATCGCCGAGGTCAAGCGGGCCAGTCCGGCCCGCGGCCGGCTCGCCTCCCTCGGCGACCCCGGGGCGCTGGCCGCCTCCTACGCGGCCGGGGTGCGGCGGCCGTAAGCGTGCTGACCGAGCGACGACGGTTCGAAGGGTCGCTCGCCGACCTGGACGCCGTCCGCTCCGCGGTGCCGCTGCCGGTACTGCGCAAGGACTTCGTGGTCGACCCCTACCAGGTGTGGGAGGCCCGTGCGCACGGCGCGGACCTGGTCCTGCTGATCGTGGCGGCCCTCGAGGCGCCGCTGCTGACGGAGCTCATGGCGGTGGCGGGCGAGGCGGGGCTGAACGCCCTCGTGGAGGTGCACGACGAGGCGGAGGCGGAACGGGCGGTGGCCGCGGGGGCGCGGCTGGTCGGTGTCAACGCACGGGATCTGCGGACCCTGCGGATCGACCCCGACGTGTTCGCGCGGGTCGCCCCCGGGCTGCCGCACGACGTCGTCCGGATCGCCGAGTCCGGGGTGCGCGGACCCGAGGACGCGGCCCGCTGCGCACGGCTCGGCGCCGACGCCGTCCTGGTCGGCTCCTCCCTGGTCACCCACGGGGACCCGGGCGCGGCCGTGGCGGCGCTCGTCGAGGCCGGGCGCTCCGACCGACCGGCCGGCGCCACCGGGGCCGAAACGGCCGGCGCCCTCCCATGACAGGACGTGCGGACCACCCGGTGTCCGGGAGCCTCGCCGGGCTCCCGGACACCGGGTGGTCGTCCCGGATCACGCCGGATCCGGGACGACCGTCTCACCGCGCCCCGGCCCGCTTGCCGGTGACGGCCGCCCACCGCTCCAGCACCCCGGCCGCGGCCCCGGAGTCGATGGCCTCGCGGGCCTGCCGCACCCCGTCCGCGAGCCGTTCGGTCAGCGGCGCCGACGAAGGGTCCAGCGCGGCCAGACCGGCCGCCGCGGAAAGCAGTACCGCGTCGCGGACGGGCCCCGACGCCCCGTCGAGGACCTCGCGGGCGACCCCGGCGTTGCGACGTCGGTCGCCACCGCGCAGCTCCTCGGGACGGGCGAGCCGGAACCCGAGGTCACGGGGGTCGAACACCTCTTCCCGCGCCTGGCCCCGCTGGACCGTCCACACCCTGGACGTCGTCGTCACGGTCAGCTCGTCCATGCCGTCGTCGCCGCGGAAGACCAGGGCGGACACCCCGCGCCGGGCCAGCACCCCGGCCACGGGCGCGAGGGCGTCGGCGGCGGCCACTCCGACGGCCTGCGCCGTGGGTCCGGCCGGGTTGCACAGCGGACCGAGCAGGTTGAACACGGTGCGCACCCCCAGCTCCCGTCGGGGCGCGGAGGCGTGCCGCAGTGCCGGATGGAAGACGGGAGCGAAGCAGAAGGTGATGCCCGCCTCGTCGGCGACCTCCGCCACCTCGTGCACCGGCAGGTCGAGCACCACGCCCAACTCCTCCAGCACGTCCGCCGAACCGCAGGAGGAGGAGGCCGAACGGTTGCCGTGCTTGACGATCCGTGCGCCGGCCCCCGCCGCGACGATCGCCGACATGGTGGAGATGTTCACGCTGTGCGAGCCGTCACCGCCGGTGCCCACGATGTCCAGCGACGGACCGGCCACCCGCAGTGGCAGCGCATGCCGGAGCATCGCCCGGGTCAGCCCTTCCACCTCCTCGGCGGTCTCGCCCTTGGCGCGCAGCGCCACCAGCAGCCCGGCCAGCGCGGCGGCGCCCACCTCACCCGCCATGATCTGTTCCATGGCCCAGTCGGTCTCGTCGGAGACGAGGTCGTGCCCGTCCAGCAGCGTGTCGATCAGAGCGGACCATTCGCGAACCCTCGGCCGTGCGGTCACGGAATTCTCCTCATCGGCGCCGAATTCATGCCTCCGTCCATTGTCGAGACCCGCGGCGTCGTACGGCAGACCAATTTTTGGTGACGCATGCGGTCCAAACACCGAATCGGAATCGGGTGTACCGGAAAGGAAGAAGAATGGCACTGCACTTGTCGGTGCCGGTTTCGCGGAATTCCGGCGAATCCCTCACCTCGCAGATACAGCGGTTCATCAAACAGGAGATCCAGCGGGGCACCCTGCACCCCGGCACCCGGCTGCCACCCAGCCGATGGCTCGCCGCGGACCTCAAGGTCTCCCGCAGTGTGGTGGTGGAGGCGTACGCGCAGCTCGCCGCGGAGGGCTATCTGGAGGCGGCCCGCGGTGCCGGCACCCGCGTCCGGACCCATCTGTCGCGCGAGGCGGTGGTACCGGTGCTGCTCGACGAGGGCCCGGTCCCGCCGATGCGCTGGGACCTGCGGCCGGGAAGCCACAACGCCCCCGGGTTGCCCCGCCGGGAGTGGCTCACCGCCTACCAGCGCGCCCTGGGCGCCCCGCGGCCCCGCGGCACCGCCCACCCGTATCTGGCCGGCGAGCCGGAACTGCGCGGCGAACTCGCCCGCCATCTGGGCCGGTTGCGCGGGGTGCCGGCCACCCCGACCGGTGTCCTGGTGGTCGGTGGGTTCGCCCAGGCCCTCGCCCTGCTGTGCGCCGCGCTCCCGGCGATCGGCATCACCGAGCTGGCGGTGGAGGATCCCTGCCATCCCGGGCAGCGCCGCTTCGTGCGGGACAACGGCCTGCGTGTGGTCCCGGTGCCGGTGGACGACGAGGGCATCGACGTCGACGCCCTCGCCGCGACCTCCGCCCGGGCCGTCCTCGTCACCCCGGCGCACCAGTTCCCCACGGGAGCCGTGCTCTCCGCCGCCCGGCGCGAGGCACTCGTGCGCTGGGCACGGGCCGTCGACGGATGGATCGTGGAGGACGACTACGACGGCGGGCTCTGGTACGACGACCGCGTTCCGCGACCCTTGGCACTGCAACGCCTGGATCCCGAACGGGTCGTATACGCCGGCACCGCCAGCAAACTCCTCGACCCCGGCCTGCGGCTGGGCTGGCTGGCCGCCTCCGAGGAGATGCTGCGCCGGCTGCTGCACGTCCGCGCCGGGCACGACCTGGGCACCGAGTCGTTCACCCAGCTGGCCCTGGCGGAACTGCTGCGCAGCGGACTGTTCGACCGGCACCTGCGCCGGCTCACCGAGCGCTGCGTGGCCCGGCGGCGCGCCCTGGAGGAGGCGGTGCGCACCCATCTGCCGGGTGCGACGGTGCCCGGCCCGGCCGCAGGCCTGCACGCGACCGTCCGGCTGCCCGAGCACACCGACGAGGCGGCCCTGGTCGCCGGTGCGCTCCGACGCGGGGTCCTGGTGCGCGGGGGCACCGCGTTCGGGGCTGTGCCCCGTCGCGGCAGCCCCGCGCTCGTCGTCGGCCACGCCCATCTTCCCCGGTCCGGGATCGACGAGGCCTTCGGTGAGATCGGCGCCGCCCTCAGTTCGCCGGGACCGGGTTCCGGGCTCCGGTGAGGAAGTTCTCGAACAGACGCAGCCCGCCCGTGGTCATGATGCTCTCCGGATGGAACTGAACCCCGGCCACCGGCAGCGCCCGGTGCCGCAGCCCCATGACGTAGCCGTGGTCGACGGCGACCGCGGTGGTCACCAGGGGGTCGGGCAGCGGCTCCGCGGCCACCAGCGAGTGGTAGCGGGTGGCCTCCAGCGTGTTGCCGAGCCCGGCGAACAGACCCGCGCCGTCGTGGCGGACGACGCTGGTACGGCCGTGCATCACCTGCTGCGCGACATCGATCCGCCCGCCGTACGCCAGGGCGATCGCCTGATGCCCCAGACAGACTCCGAGCACCGGAACGCTCCCGGCGAAGCGGTGGACCAGCTCCACATGGCCGGAGTCGGCGGGATGTCCCGGACCCGGGCCGAGGACCACCGCGTCGGGCTCCAGGGCGGCCAGCTCGTCCGGCGTCCGGGTCCGTGAGCGCACGACCTCGGTCGCCGCCCCCAGAGTGCGCAGATATTGGTCGATGACATGCACGAAGCTGTCGTACGCGTCGATGAGCAGTACCTTCACGGCAGCAGTTCCTCCCCGGTGAGCGCCCAGTGGGCGGCCCCCATCTTGGCCAGCGTCTCCCGCCATTCCGCCTCGGGCTCGGACTGCGCCACCAGGCCGGCGGAGCTCTGCGTGGAGTAGGTGGCGCCGTCGAACTCGACCGTTCGGATGCACAGCGCCAGTTCGCTCCACCCGCGCACGTCCACCAGTCCCACGGCGCCCGCGTAGGCGCCTCGCGCCTCGCGCTCCAGCCCGTCGACGATCTCCATGGCGCGCAGCTTCGGCGCACCGGTCATGGTGCCGGCGGGGAACGTGGCATGCACCGTGTCCCACACGGTGACATCGTCGGCGAGCCGGCCGGAGACGGTGGAGACCAGGTGGTAGACGTGCGAGTAGGCCTCCACCTCCATCAGCCGGTCGACCGGCAGCGTGCCCGGCAGACACACCCGGCCGATGTCGTTGCGGCACAGGTCCACCAGCATGATGTGCTCGGCCTGCTCCTTGGTGCTTTCCCGCATCTCCTTGATCCGCAGCCGGTTGTCCTCGTCGTCCGCGCCGCGTCGGGCGGTTCCGGCGATCGGGCGCATCGTGATCCGGCCGTCCTCGATCCGGAAGAACAGTTCGGGGCTCGCCCCGATCAGCAGCGTGTCGCCGCGCGGCGCGAGGTACATGTACGGCGAGGGGTTGCGCGACCGCAGCCGCCGGTAGACGTCCACGGGCGTCAACTCGCTGCGGACGTCGATGCGGTGGCCGATCTGGATCTGGTAGATGTCGCCGACGCGGATGTGCTCCAGGCAGCGCTTCGCCCACCGAAGGAACGTCTCACGGTCCAGGCTGTCGCGCACCGAACTCGGTTGGGGCGCCGACGCCACGGATGCCGTGGGCCGTCCGGCCAGCCGGCCTGCGAGCCGCGCGAACCCGGGGCCGGGGCGGGCATCGAGCGCGTCGCTCTCGGCCCGCAGCTCCCGGACCCGGCCGGCCTCGCGGTCGTAGCACACCGTGTGCCGGAACAGGGCGAGTGTGATGTCCGGGCCGCGCGGAGCCTTGGTGCGGGCGCCGAGCCTGTCCATGTGCCAGGTCGACTCGTACGCCAGGCAGGTGAGGAACCCGAACGCGAACTCGCCCGGCGGGACATCGCCGCTCACCTCGAACACATCGCCCTGAACGGCGTCCAGGAAAGCCCACAGCAGCTCAGGCCGCTCGGCCCGGAGCTCGGCGGCGGTGCCGCCGGTCTTCTCCGGCGCCGGGGCCGCACAGCGCGTCAGTCCGAGGGCGACCGCGAGGTCCAGCAGGGCGTCGACGAGTACCGGCTCACCGGTCACCCGCAGGACCACCGCGGCCTCCGCGTCCGCCAGGACTCGGACCTCCAGCAGCCGCCCACATCCCAGGAAGGCCCGGTCGGGAGCCTGCCCGGCGCCCGCGGCGTTCTCGAGGAGGAAGACGTCGTCCGCGTCGTGGGTGCGGCGCAATTCCTCGTAGAGATCGATCGGGTCGTGCGTCGGCAGGGCCGTCGCCGTGACGCTTACCTGAACGGGTGCGCTGCGCGCCATTGTTCATCCCTCTCGCTTCGGTGCCGGTAAACAGCGAATCAAGAAGCGCCCGCGGGCAGCCAGACCAATTCCGTCGCGCGCGGCCGGTCCAACTCCGTATGCGCTTGACGGAAAAGGCAGCCGACCATTGAGTGAGGCCCTCCGGTACATGACCGAAGAAGACCGAGGGAGCCGAAATGGCGTCGGAACACCGCACCGGTCCGCGACCGTCGGCCGACCAGCAGCCCGAGTGGCCGGACCCGGGGCAACTCCGTGAGGTCACCGCGAAGCTGGCCGCGGCGCCACCGCTGGTCTTCCCCGCGGAGTGCGAGACACTGCGCGCGCGGCTCGCCGCGGTCGCCCGGGGCGAGGCACTGCTGCTGCAGGGCGGGGACTGCGCGGAGACGTTCACCACCGCGACACAGGAGTCGGTCGGCGGCAAGCTGCGCACGCTGCTCCAGATGGCGGTGGTGCTGTCCCACGGGGCGTCGCTGCCCGTGGTCAAGGTGGGCCGCATGGCCGGACAGTTCGCCAAGCCCCGGTCCCAGCCCTTCGAGGAGCAGGACGGCGTGCGGTTGCCGTCGTACCGCGGGGACGCGGTCAACGCACCGGGCTTCTCGGCGCGCGAGCGCACCCCCGATCCGGCCCGGATGCTGCGGATGTACGAGACGTCGTCGACCACGCTCAACCTGGTGCGAGCACTGACGACCGGTGGTTTCGCCGACCTGGCGCAGGTGCACGAGTGGAACCGCGCCTTCGTCGCCGCCGCGCCCAGCGGGTGGCGCTACGAGCGACTGGCCGACGAGATCCAGCGGGCACTCGCCTTCCTGCGCGCCTGCGGCGGTGACACCCGCGCCCTGGCCACGGCCGAGTTCCACGTCAGTCACGAGGCTCTGCTCCTCGACTACGAGCGTGCGCTGACCCGCACCGATCCGGAGACCGGCAGGACCTACGGAACCAGCGGTCATCTGCTGTGGGTGGGGGAGCGCACCCGCCGGACCGACGGCGCTCACATCGACTACGCCGCCGGCATCCGCAACCCGGTCGCCGTCAAGCTGGGGCCGAACGTGACGGCGGACACGGTGCTGCGGTACATCGACCGGCTCGACCCGGACCGGGAGCCGGGCCGGCTGACCTTCGTCGTCCGGATGGGGGCGGAGCGGGTACGGGATCTGCTGGCGCCGTTGGTGGAGAAGGTCGGTGCGGAGGGCGCCCTCGTCTGCTGGGTCTGCGACCCGATGCACGGAAACACGTTCGTCGCGCCGAGCGGCCACAAGACCCGGCACTTCGACGCGATCGCCGACGAGGTCCGGGGCTTCGTGGAGGTGCACCGCGCTCTCGGCACCCACCCGGGAGGGGTCCACCTGGAGCTCACCGGCGACGACGTCACCGAGTGCCTGGGCGGGAGCAGCACCGTCGACCTCGACACCCTGCCGAACCGGTACGAGACGGCGTGCGACCCACGCCTCAACCACTCACAGGCACTGGACCTGGCCTTCCTGCTCGCGGACTGGTACCGCGCGGGCTGACCCCGGCCCGTCGGCAGCCCTTCCCCGCCCGGCCCGCCCGCGGCTGCGCCGCCCTGCCGCCGCCGCGGGCGGGCCGGCGGGGCTCAGTGCCGCTCGCGCGTCCTCAGCCGCTCCCGGGCCGCCATCAGGGCGAAGCCCAGGAGGTTCTGCCCCCGCCAGCGCTCCGGATCGGTTGCCGCCTCGGTGTCCGCGGCCAGGCCGATGCCCCACACCCGGTCCACGGGGCTCGCCTCCACCAGCACTCTGTCGCCCGTGTTCAGCAGGAACGTCCGCAGTGCCGGGTCCGAGGCGAACTTGTGGGCGCTGCCCTCCACCACGATGCGGAACCGCTCCCGCTCCCACACCGCCTCGTCGAAGCCGCGCACCAGCCGGCCCGCCTTCTTCGCCCCGGCGGGACGGCCGGCCGCCAGCACCCGCCGCTCGGCCTCCGTGTCCTCGAAGAGCCGGGCCTTGCCCGCCATCATCCAGTGCTCGGCACTCGCGTACTCCACCCCGGCCACGGTGAAGGGCGAGGGCCACCACTGGCTCAGACAGCCCGGTCCGATCCGGCCGTCCGGGAGCGGCCGGTGCCCCCAGAAGCACAGGTACTTGATCCGTGCGCCCGCCCGGACCCGCCCGACCAGCGCTTCCCTGCTGTCGATGACCTCCGCCGCCGCCCCCGCGAGGCGCTCCGCCCCCGTGATCTCTCCCATGCACGCGAGTGTGGCACGCGCCACTGACACTCCGTCCGCCCTTTTCCGTGGCGACTCGACACCTGGTCGACAGATTCCGTCGCGTAACCAAATGGCAACAACGGAATCACTTGTTGGAGGCCTAGTGCTCTGTCAGGATCGGCACTCACATCGAGCCTGAGCCACGCCGGCCCCCACCACGGGGAGACCGAGGAGAGCCGACATGCACAACCCGGGCAACGCCACCCCGGACCGATTTCCGGCCCAGGAGCGCTTCGCGGCCGGGGCCCAGTACATCGCGGGCCGTCTGACCAGGGGCACCTCCGGGCGTACGCACACGGTCGTCGATCCGGCCACCGGTGCGGACGTGCTGACCTACGAACTCGCCGGCCCCGAGGACGTCGACGCGGCCGTCGCCGCCGCGCGGGAGGCGTTTTCCGGCTGGGCCGGTGCCACTCCGGGCGAGCGCTCCGACGCCCTGCACCGGTTCGCCGAGGTGCTCGCCGAGCACGCCGAGGACTTCGCCCGCGCGGAGTCCCTCCAGTGCGGGAAGCCGCTGAAGCTGACCCGTGAGTTCGACGTGCCGGGCACGGTCGACAACGCGTCCTTCTTCGCCGGTGCCGCCCGGCACCTCCGGGGGCAGTCGGCGGGGGAGTACTCCGGCGACCACACCTCGTACGTGCGCCGCGAGCCGATCGGCGTCGTCGGGTCCGTCGCGCCCTGGAACTATCCCCTCCAGATGGCCGCCTGGAAGATCCTCCCGGCGATCGCCGCGGGCAACACCGTCGTGCTGAAGCCCGCCGAGATCACCCCGCTGACCTCCCTGATGTTCGCCCGGGCCGCGACCGAGGCCGGCATCCCCGACGGTGTGATCAACATCGTCAGCGGCACCGGACGGGAGGCCGGTGAGCACCTCGTCGCCCACCCCGACGTCGCCATGACCTCCTTCACCGGCTCCACCGCCGTAGGCAGGCGCGTCGCCGAGGTCGCCACCGCCACCGTCAAGCGCCTCCACCTGGAACTGGGCGGCAAGGCCCCCTTCCTCGTCTTCGACGACGCCGACCTCGACGCCTCCGTGCACGGAGCGGTCGCGGGCGCGCTCATCAACACCGGCCAGGACTGCACGGCCGCCACGCGCGCGTACGTGCAGCGACCCCTGTACGAGGCGTTCGTCGAGAAGACCGCCGCCCTCATGGAGAGCGTGCGGGTCGGCGACCCCTTCGCGCCGGGCACCGACCTCGGGCCCCTGGTCAGCCACGTCCAGCGTGACCGCGTCGCCGGCTTCGTCGACCGGGCCCGCTCCTACGCGCGCGTGGTGACCGGCGGCGAGGCACCCCAGGGCGAGCTCAAGGACGGCGCCTACTACCGGCCCACCCTGATCGCGGACGCCGCGCAGGACAGCGAGGTCGTCCAGTCCGAGATCTTCGGCCCCGTCCTGGTCGTGCTGCCCTTCGACACCGACGACGAGGGCATCCGGCTGGCCAACGACACGCCGTACGGGCTCGCCGCCTCCGCCTGGAGCCGGGACGTGTACCGGGCGGGCCGCGCCACCCGCGAGATCAAGGCGGGCTGCGTGTGGATCAACGACCACATCCCGATCATCAGCGAGATGCCGCACGGCGGGTACAAGGCGTCCGGCTTCGGCAAGGACATGTCCGCCTACTCCTTCGAGGAGTACACACAGGTCAAGCACGTCATGTTCGACAACACCGCGGTGGCGGCCAAGGACTGGCACCGCACCGTCTTCGGGGACCGATAGGACCGACAGCCATCACGCCAGGCCGCCGACCACGGCCGACCCACCCGAAAGGGCAACCACGCGCATGGAGCAGTACGAGCCCGACCGCCTGTCCCCGGCCCAAGTGGCCGCCATGCGGCGCAGTCTCAGGAGCGGCAGGGCCGCCCTCACCCGCCGTTCGCTGCTGCGCGCCTCCACCGGTGGCGCGCTCGCGGTCGGCGGACTCGGCCTGCTGAGCGGATGCGGCATCCCGGCGGCCGGAAAGACCGAGGGCGGCGTGTCCGCCGAGGACCACTCCAAGGAGGAGAAGCAGGTCCGCTTCTCCAACTGGACCGAGTACATGGACGTCGACGAGAGCGGCAGGCGGCACCCCACGCTGGAGGCGTTCGCCAAACGCACCGGCATCAAGGTCACGTACACCGAGGACATCAACGACAACAGCGAGTTCTTCGGCAAGATCCAGCCGCAGCTCGCCGCGGGCCAGGAGACCGGCCGCGACATCATCGTCCTCACCGACTGGCTGGCCGCCCGCCTCATCCGCCTCGGCTGGGTCCAGAAACTGGACCCGGCCAACCTGCCGCACGCCTTCGCCAACCTGTCGGCGCAGTTCCGCAACCCCGACTGGGACCCGGGACGCGCCTACTCGTACCCCTGGCAGGGCATCTCGACGGTCATCGCGTACAACAAGAAGGCCCTGGACGGCATCGAGGTCAAGTCCGTCTCCGACCTGCTCGACAACCCGAAGCTCAAGGGCCGCGTCGGCTTCCTCACCGAGATGCGCGACACCGTCGGCATGATGCTGCTCGACATGGGCAAGGACCCGGCCCGCTTCCTGGACGACGACTACGACGCCGCCATCGCCCGGCTCCAGAAGGGCGTCGACCGCGGCCAGATACGCCGCTTCACCGGCAACGACTACACCGCCGACATCAGCAAGGGCGACTTCGCGGCCTGTCTGGCCTGGGCCGGAGACGTCGTCCAGCTCAAGGCGGACAACCCCGACGTCGACTTCGTCATCCCGGACAGCGGCTACATCACGTCCAGCGACAACATGTTGATCCCCAACAAGGCGCGGCACAAGACGAACGCCGAGCGGCTCGTCGACTACTACTACGAGCCGGGCCCCGCCGCGGAACTCGCGGCCTACATCAACTTCGTCTGCCCCGTGGACGGCGTGAAGGACGATCTGGCGAAGATCGACGAGGACGCGGCGAACAACCCGCTGATCATTCCCGACCAGGCCATGCAGGCCAGGTCGCACTCCTTCCGCTCCCTGAGCTCGAAGGAAGAGACGGCATACGAAGAGAAGTTCGCAAAGCTCACTGGGGCGTGACGACTATGACGACGCATACGAAGAAGACGCAGCCAGAGGCCACGGAACGCGGCGGCGACGTCCGCCTCGCCGGCATCAGCAAGACCTACGGCTCCTTCACCGCCGTGCACCCGCTCGACCTGACCGTGCCCCAGGGCTCCTTCTTCGCCCTGCTCGGCGCCTCCGGCTGCGGCAAGACCACGACCCTGCGCATGATCGCCGGACTGGAGGAGCCCAGCGGCGGCACCGTCCACCTCGGCGACCAGGACGTGACCGCTCTCCCGCCCTACAAGCGGCCGGTCAACACGGTCTTCCAGTCCTACGCCCTCTTCCCGCACCTCGACATCTTCGAGAACATCGCCTTCGGTCTGCGCCGGCGCGGCATCAAGAGCGTGAAGAAGCAGGTCGGGGAGATGCTCGACCTGGTCCAGCTCGGCGAGCAGGCGCGCAAGAAGCCGCACCAGCTCTCCGGCGGCCAGCAGCAGCGCGTCGCGGTCGCCCGCGCCCTGATCAACCACCCCAGGGTGCTGCTCCTCGACGAGCCCCTCGGCGCCCTCGACCTCAAGCTGCGCCGCCAGATGCAGCTGGAGCTCAAGCGCATCCAGACCGAGGTCGGCATCACCTTCGTGCACGTCACGCACGACCAGGAGGAGGCCATGACGATGGCCGACCGGGTCGCCGTGATGAACGCGGGCCGAGTCGAGCAACTGGGCGCCCCCGCCGACCTGTACGAGAACCCGCGCACCACCTTCGTCGCCAACTTCCTGGGCACCTCCAACCTCGTCGAGGCCGAGGTCGACACCCGCAGCGGCGACGACGTCGTCGTGAAGGCGGCCGGCGACAAGCTGGTGCTGCCCGGCGCCCGATGTTCCGCGCCGACGCAGGCGGGCGGCAAGGTACTGGTCGGGGTCCGCCCCGAGAAGATCAGCCTCACCCACGCCGACGACGCGGGCTCCATTCCCGAGGGCCGCAACCGCGTCACCGGCAGGATCAGCAACACCAGTTTCATCGGCGTCTCCACCCAGTACGTCGTGGACTGCGCGGCCTGTCCCGAGTTCGAGGTCTACGCCCAGAACATCGACCGCGACCCCCGGCTCACCCCCGGCGCCGAGGTCGTCCTGCACTGGAACCCGGCGCACACCTTCGGGCTCGACGCCGCTCAGTCCCTGCTTGCCGGGACGACGGGCGAGGCGGGTATCGCCGAGGGCGAGGCCCCCTGATGTCCACCCTCACCGAGGCGCCACCACCGCTCTCCCCGCCCGCGTCCGAGAAGAAGCCCCCGCGCAGGAGAGGCCGCTGGACGCCGTACTGGCTGCTGCTGCCCGGCATCCTGTGGCTGGTCGTCTTCTTCGCGGCGCCGATGATCTACCAGGCCTCCACGTCCGTGCAGACGGGTTCGCTGGAGGAGGGCTACAAGGTCACCTGGCACTTCGCCACCTACTGGGACGCGCTGTCCGAGTACTGGCCCCAGTTCCTGCGCTCGGTCGCCTACGCGGCCTCCGCGACGGTGCTGTGCCTGCTGCTCGGCTATCCGCTCGCGTACCTGATCGCCTTCCGCGCGGGCCGCTGGCGGAACCTGATCATGATCCTGGTGATCGCGCCGTTCTTCACCAGCTTCCTGATCCGCACCCTGGCCTGGAAGACGATCCTCGCGGACGGCGGCCCAGTCGTCGGCGCCCTGAACACGCTGCACGTCCTGGACGTGACCGGCTGGCTCGGCTGGACGTCCGGCGACCGGGTGCTGGCCACGCCGCTCGCGGTGGTCTGCGGACTGACGTACAACTTCCTGCCCTTCATGATCCTCCCGCTGTACACCTCGCTGGAGCGCATCGACGGCCGGCTGCACGAGGCGGCGGGGGACCTGTACGCGAAGCCGATCACGGTCTTCCGCAAGGTCACCTTCCCGCTGTCGATGCCGGGCGTGGTCTCCGGGACGCTGCTGACCTTCATCCCGGCGACCGGCGACTACGTCAACGCCTCCCTGCTCGGCTCGGCCGACACCGGAATGATCGGAAACGTGATCCAGTCCCAGTTCCTCAGAGTGCTGGACTATCCGACGGCGGCCGCGCTCTCCTTCATCCTCATGGCCGCGATTCTCGCCATGGTCACTTTCTACATCCGCAGGTCGGGGACGGAGGATCTCGTTTAAATGGCCTTCGTCAACTGGTTCAAGCGCCATCTGGTCGTGCTCGCCGGACTGCTGACGCTCGCGTATCTGCTGCTGCCCAATGTCGTCGTCACGGTGTTCTCGTTCAACAAACCGAACGGGCGCTTCAACTACGAATGGCAGCAGTTCTCCACGGACGCCTGGAAGGACCCGTGCGGGGTCGCCGGGCTGTGCGGTTCCCTCTCCCTCAGCCTCCAGATCGCCTTCTGGGCGACGCTCGGCGCCACCGCGCTCGGCACCGCGATCGCCTTCGCGCTGGTCCGCTACCGCTTCCGGGCGCGCGGCGCGATCAACTCGCTGATCTTCCTGCCGATGGCGATGCCCGAGGTCGTGATGGCCGCCTCGCTGCTCACCCTGTTCCTCAACATGGGCGCTCAGCTGGGGTTCTGGACGATCCTGATCGCCCACATCATGTTCTGCCTCAGCTTCGTCGTGACGGCCGTCAAGGCGCGCGTGATGTCGATGGACCCGAAGCTCGAGCAGGCCGCGCAGGACCTGTACGCCGGTCCCTTCCAGACCTTCGTACGGGTCACGCTGCCCATCGCCGCCCCCGGAATCGCGGCCGGCGCGCTGCTCGCCTTCGCGCTGTCCTTCGACGATTTCATCATCACCAATTTCAACGCGGGTTCCACCGTCACCTTCCCCATGTTCGTGTGGGGATCGGCCCAGCGCGGAACGCCCGTTCAGATCAATGTCGTCGGTACGGCCATGTTCGTCGTCGCCGTACTGTTCGTACTGGTCTCCATGGCCATCGGCAACCGCCGAAACCGCAGCAAGACATAAAGACGCAAAGGCGCAACGGCGCAAACGAATAAAGGCGCAAGGCGCGTCAGTGCATTCGTAGGGAGTTGAAATCATGGCCCCGAGCGCCATGAGCCGCAGCAACGACTGGACGAAATCCCTTTCCGACGCCCAGCCGGTCCCGTACTGGCTGGACGACCCCGGCCGTCCCCGCCCCGAGGCCGCCCTCACCGGCGTCGAGACCTGCGACCTGCTGGTCGTCGGCGGCGGCTACAGCGGGCTGTGGACCGCACTGATCGCCAAGGAGCGCGACCCCGGGCGGGACGTCGTGCTGCTGGAGGGCCGCGAGGTGGGCTGGGCCGCCTCCGGCCGCAACGGCGGCTTCTGCGCCGCCTCCCTCACCCACGGACTGTCCAACGGCCTCGCCCGCTGGCCGGACGAGATCCGCAAGCTCGAGGAACTGGGCGCCCGCAACCTCGACGCGATCGAGTCGGCGGTCGCCCGCCACTTGCTGGACTGCGACTTCGAACGCACCGGCGAGATCGACGTGGCGACCGAGGAGTACCAGGCCAGGGAGCTGAAGGACTGGTACGAGGAGATCCGCGCCCAGGGCCTCGCCGACGGCGTCGAGTACCTGGACGCCGAGGCCGTACGGGAACAGGTCGACTCCCCGACCTTCCGGGCCGGGCTGTACGACCGGCGTGGCGTGGCCATGGTCAACCCCGCCAAGCTCGCCTGGGGACTCAAGCGGGCGTGCCTCGATCTCGGGGTGCGTGTCTACGAGAACACCCCGGCGCTCACCCTCAGGCCCTACGGCGCCGGAATGGCCGTACGCACTCCCTACGGCGGGGTCCGGGCCCGCGCCGTCGCGCTCGGCACCAACATCTTCCCCAACCTGGTCCGGCGCGTGCGCCCGTACACCGTCCCGGTCTACGACTACGCCCTGATGACCGAACCGCTCAGCACGGAACAACTGGCCTCGGTCGGCTGGAAGAACCGGCAGGGCCTCGGGGACAGCGCCAACCAGTTCCACTACTTCCGCCTCTCCGCCGACAACCGGATCCTGTGGGGCGGCTACGACGCGATCTACCCGTACGGCGGCCGGGTGCGTGCCGAGTACGACGACCGCCCCGAGACCTACGCCAAGCTCGCCGGGCACTTCTTCTCCTGCTTCCCGCAGTTGGAGGGCGTCCGCTTCACGCACGCCTGGGGCGGCGCCATCGACACCTGCTCCCGCTTCTCGGCGTTCTTCGGCACCGCGCACCAGGGGAAGGTGGCGTACGCGGCCGGATACACCGGCCTCGGCGTGGGCGCCACCCGGTTCGGCGCCGAGGTGATGCTCGACCTGCTGGCGGGGGAGCGCACCGAGCGCACCGAACTGGAGATGGTCCGCAGGAAGCCGCTGCCGTTCCCGCCCGAGCCCTTCGCCTGGACCGGTATCGCGCTCACCAAGTGGTCGCTGGCCCGCGCGGACGCGCACGGCGGCCGGCGCAACCTGTGGCTGCGGACCATGGACCGGCTGGGACTGGGCTTCGACAGCTGAGCCGGGCCCGCCGGGCCCGCTCTCCGTGTGACCCGGTTCACTCCAACGGGGTGCGACAACCCGCGTAATGCTGCCGGGAGACCTCCCTCTCTCTCGTGACGCACCCCGCGTCCACGAGTGAAAGGGAGGTCTCACATGCCTGGGGCGAAGACGGCGGCCACCTGGCTGGCATCCGTCGCACCGAACCCCGAGTCCTGTCGGCGGGACTGGGAGCGCAACCCTCTGGGAGTCGCGCTGCTGCCCGCCGGCAAGGCCTGGGACGTGCTCATCCTGCCGAGCAGGCTCGGCTATCCGACCCTCGACGTGCTCTCCCGTGTGCTGGACCAGCCGGGCCCGGTGCTCGCCGACTTCGGCGACGCGCGCACGGGCTTCTTCGTGCCGGCCGGCACGGCGGCCCGCTGGCTGGGCACCGGCATCCGGACGGCCGGGCTCGGCACCTGGATCGTGGTGCCCCACCCCGGCGGGCCGTCCTCCGGCCAGATCCGCTGGCTGATCCCGCCGGACGGGACCGGCACCCTCACCGATCCGTCGCTCCTGGAACTCGCGATGCACGAGGCGGCGGCGGCTCTCGCGGTCGGGGAGAACGAGGGCTGAAACGAGGGCTGAAACTAGGGGTGAAAAGGAAGGTGAAACGGGAGGTGAGACGAGAGGTGAGACGCACAGGGGGTTGACAACAGAATTGGTCTGGACCAAGTTGGGCGCGCTCCACCCTCCCCATCTCCCCCATGTCCGGAGGTACTTGTGGAACGCTCCAGACCGCTCGCCCGTCGCCGCCTCGTCACGCTGCTCACCGCCGCGGCCCTCGCCGCGTCCGGCACGACCGCGCTCACGTCGGCCGCCCGTGCGGCCGACGCGGACCTCGCCCGCAACGGCGGTTTCGAATCCGCCCTCGACAACTGGACCTGTACGGCGGGCACGACCGTGACCTCGCCCGTCCACAGCGGCACGGCCGCGCTGAAGGCCACCCCGGCCGGCGCCGACAACGCCCGCTGCGCACAGACGGTGTCCGTGAAACCGGACTCGCAGTACGCGCTGTCCGGATACGTTCGCGGCGCCTACGTCTACCTCGGCGCGAGCGGCACCGGCACCACCGACGTCTCCGCCTGGACCCAGTCCGCCCCCGACTGGCAGCAGTTGACGACGACCTTCCGCACCGGTCCGGCCACCACCGAGGTCACGGTCTACACCCACGGCTGGTACGGCACCGGCGCCTACCACGCCGACGACATCACCCTCACCGGCCCCGGCGGCGAGACCGGCGGTCCCCCCGCGGCCCCCGGCGGTCTGAGGGCCGGCTCCGTCACCTCCTCCAGCGTCGCCCTGTCCTGGTCACCGGCGGCGGGCGCGACGGGATACGCCGTCTACCGCGACGGCACCAAGGTCGGCACGGTCACGGGCACCTCCACCACCGTCACCGGCCTGACCCCCTCGACGGCGTACGCCTTCCAGGTCGCCGCCGTCAACGACGCGGGCGAGTCGGCACGGTCGGCCACGGTCACCGCGACCACCGCCCAGCGTCCCGACGACGGCGGCGGATCGTCGGACCTCCCGGCCCACGCCCTGGTCGGCTACCTCCACGCCAGCTTCGCCAACGGCTCCGGCTACACCCGCATGGCCGACGTGCCCGACAGCTGGGACGTCATCGACCTGGCCTTCGGCGAGCCCACCTCGGTCACCTCCGGCGACATCCGCTTCGAGAGGTGCCCGGTCGCCGAGTGCCCGAACGTGGAGAGCGACGCCGAGTTCAAGGCCGCGATCAAGGCCAAGCAGGCGGCCGGCAAGAAGGTGCTGATCTCCATCGGCGGCCAGAACGGCCAGGTGCAGCTGACCACCACCGCCGCGCGCGACAAGTTCGTCTCGTCCGTCTCCGCGATCATCGACGAGTACGGCCTGGACGGCCTCGACATCGACTTCGAGGGCCACTCCCTGTCACTGAACGCCGACGACACGGACTTCAAGAACCCGAAGACCCCCGTCATCGTCAACCTGATCTCCGCGGTGAAGACCCTCAAGGCCAGGTACGGCGCCGACTTCGTGCTGACCATGGCCCCCGAGACCTTCTTCGTCCAGCTCGGATACCAGTACTACGGCACGGGCAAGTGGGGCGGGCAGGACCCGCGCGCCGGCGCCTACCTCCCGGTCATCCACGCCCTGCGCGACGACCTGACCCTGCTGCACGTCCAGGACTACAACTCGGGCCCGATCATGGGCCTCGACAACCAGTACCACTCCATGGGCGGCGCGGACTTCCACATCGCCATGACCGACATGCTGCTCACCGGCTTCCCGGTCGCGGGCGACGCGGGCAACGTCTTCCCGCCGCTGCGCCCGGACCAGGTCGCGATCGGCATGCCCGCCTCCACCAACGCAGGCAACGGCCACGTCTCCCCGGCCGAGGTGACCAAGACCCTGAACTGCCTCACGAAGAAGACCGACTGCGGCGCGTACGCGACCCACGGCACCTGGCCCGCCCTGCGCGGCCTGATGACGTGGTCGATCAACTGGGACCGGTACTCGAACTGGGAGTTCCAGAAGAACTTCGACGCGTACTTCGGCTGACCGGCGGCGACGTCCGGCGGAGCACCAGCGCGAGCGCGGCCAGCAGCACCGCGCCCAGGCACCAACTGGCCACCACGTCCAGCGGCCAGTGGTAGCCGCGCCGCACCAGCCCGTAGGAGGTGGCCAGGACCAGCACGGCGCACAGCACGACCAGCGTCCGGCGTACGGCCGGCGAGCGCGGCCGCCCGAGCAGCAGCAGCGTCGCCGCGCCGTACGCGACGACCGCCGTGGCGGTGTGACCGGAGGGGTAGTAGCCGACGGCCGGCGGCACCGCCGGGGTGCCTGGGCGGTCGGTCCACTCCTTCAGCGGGGCGACCAGCGCCGGCACCAGGACCATCGCGAGCGCCCCCGCCAGGGGCGGCAGCCACCAGCGGTCCACACCTCTGGCGCGCCCGTGCCACGCCACGTACGCCAGCGCCACCACGAGGACGGGCACCGCCACCTGCACATTGCCGAGGTCGGCCAGCAGCTCCGAGAACCGGTCCGGGTGGACGAGCGCGCGGCTCAGCCGCTCGTCCACCCCGACCAGCGGGCCGTCGGCGACGACCTGCCAGGTGATCAGAGCGAAGAGGAGGACGGGAAGCCCGACGAGGGCGGGCAGTACGCGCGAGGGGGCGGAGACGGGCATGACGCCCAGCTTCGCAGGCCGGCCGTCGCGTAGTCTCACCGCCCGTGACGACCATACGAACGGCACGGGACAGCGAGTGGGGAGAGACCTTCGCCCGGCTGCGGGCCATGGCCAAACAGGGCCGGTACGAGGAGGTCGAGGCCGAGGCACGGGCCCTGGCCGCGCTCCCGCGGAGGCCCTGGCGGAGGCGTCCGCCGCACTGGGAGGCGAGGGTGCTGGCCACGGGAACGGCCGTCATGCACGGCCGCGGGGCCGAGGTGCTGCACGAACTGGAAGCGCTGATCGCGGAACTGGCGCCGGCCGACCTCAACGCGCAGGTCCTGCGGCTGATCGCCCGCGGCAACCGCGTGGCCGCCCTGTCCGGCCTGCGGCGGTACGCGGAGGCGGAGACCGAGGCGCTCGGCATCCTGAGCGAGCTGACCCGGATCGCCCACCGCACCCCGGTGTGGCGGCTGGAGGTGAACACCCTGGTGCACCTGGCCGCCGTGCTGTGCGGGCTGGCCCGCCACGAGGAGGCAGAGGCCGTCGCCCGCGGCAACCTGCCCCGGGCGGAGGGACCCGCCGTCGCCGTCCTGCACGCCACGCTGGCGCGAAGCCTGAACGGACAGGGCCGCTGCGAGGAGGCGCTGGCCGAAGTCCGCCGGAGCCTGCCGCGGCCGCCCCGCTACGCCGGCGGGTACCTGGACCTGGTCACCGCCGAGGCCCTGTACGGCCTGGGGCGCCGCGCCGAGGCGGAGGCCGCCGTACGCCGTGCGCTGACCGACTGCGAGCAGCAGCTGCATCCGGCCCATCCGCGCATCGGGGAGGCCCGCGCCCTGCTCGCCCGCATCACCGGCGAGGAACCTCGCGAGGAAGACGGCGAGGCAGGCGGCGGGAACGACGGCGAGGAAGACCGCGGGCAAGACGGCGGGGAAGCCGGGAAATGAGACACCGAAGGGCCGGCACAAGGGGGGGGAGTGTGTCGGCCCTTCGGTGAACCACCGTCCCGAGTGCCGAGACGGCCGTCCTGACCGGAACGCCGCGCGCCCCGGGGGGTTTGGGGCGGGCGACCGTCCGATCGGTGAGGAAGCCGGAACCCGCGGGCTCCGGTTGTGTGCGCGAGGCACGACCAGGTCGAAGCTGGGGAAGCCGCGGCCTGATGATCCGCCCACAGTCCCCTGTGGGCGGGGTGTATCTCTCATCTGCGTAGAACCTACGGCAGGGGGTGGGCTCAGGACAGGGCCATCGGCGTCCTGACATCCACCTCGCACACCTTCTTCACACGCTCTGCCGGGTCGGCCGCGCAGGTGTGCGGAACGCGGCTCAGACGCCGGCGAGGGCCTGCTCGATGATGTCGAGGCCCTCGTTCAGCAGGTCCTCCTCGATGACCAGCGGGGGCAGGAAACGGAGCACGTTGCCGTAGGTGCCACAGGTCAGGACCAGCAGGCCCTCCTGGTGGCAGGCCTTGGCGAGCGCGGCGGTCGCCGCCGGGTCCGGCTCCTTGGTGTCGCGGTCCTTGACCAGCTCGATCGCGATCATCGCGCCGCGGCCCCGGACGTCGCCGATGATGTCGAACTTCTCGGCCATGGCGGCCAGCCGGGACTTCATGACCGCCTCGATGTTCTTCGCCCGGGCGTTGAGGTCCAGCTCCTTCATCGTCTCGATGGCACCGAGCGCGCCCGCGCAGGCCACCGGGTTGCCGCCGTAGGTGCCGCCGAGGCCGCCGGAGTGCGCGGCGTCCATGATCTCGGCGCGGCCGGTGACGGCGGACAGCGGCAGACCGCCCGCGATGCCCTTCGCCGTCGTGATCAGGTCGGGGACGATGCCCTCGTCCTCGCACGCGAACCACTGGCCGGTGCGGCAGAAGCCGGACTGGATCTCGTCCGCGACGAACACGATGCCGTTGTCCGAGGCGAACTCGCGGAGCGCGGGCAGGAAGCCCTTCGCCGGCTCGATGAACCCGCCCTCGCCGAGCACCGGCTCGATGATGATCGCGGCCACGTTCTCCGCGCCGACCTGCTTGCTGATCTGGTCGATCGCCTGCGCGGCGGCCTCCGGGCCGGCGTGCTCGGCGCCGGTCGGCCAGCGGTAGCCGTAGGCGACCGGCACGCGGTACACCTCGGGCGCGAAGGGGCCGAAGCCGTGCTTGTACGGCATGTTCTTCGCGGTCAGCGCCATCGTCAGGTTGGTGCGGCCGTGGTAGCCGTGGTCGAAGACGACGACCGCCTGCCGCTTGGTGTACGCCCGGGCGATCTTGACGGCGTTCTCGACGGCCTCGGCACCGCTGTTGAACAGCGCCGACTTCTTGGCGTGGTCGCCCGGCGTCAGCTCGGCCAGCGCCTCGGCGACGGCGACGTAGCCCTCGTACGGCGTGACCATGAAACAGGTGTGGGTGAAGTCGGCGAGCTGCGCGGACGCCTTGCGTACGACGGCCTCGGCGGAGGCGCCGACGGAGGTCACCGCGATGCCGGAACCGAAGTCGATCAGACGGTTGCCGTCGACGTCCTCGATGACGCCGCCGCCGGCGCGCGCGACGAAGACCGGCAGCGTGGAGCCCACACCCTGCGCCACCACGGCCGTACGGCGAGCCTGCAGCTCCTGCGACTTCGGGCCGGGAATGGCGGTGACGACGCGGCGCTCCTGCGGAAGTGCGGTCATGGGGGGCTCCTGGGGTCGTGCCGGATCCGCGGGACCTGGTGTGCCTGCGGGATCCGCGGGATCTTACGGACGCTTGCCTTCTTTTCTCGCAGGTTAGGACCGGCGGTGTGGGGTGGGCATGCTCCATGTGGGCGTTGTCCGTCAGGCCGGTTGTCCGGCATGGACAGGTGTCGGGAACGGCGACATATGGACACGTCGACGCGAGCCCGGCCGCGTAAGCGGTGAACTCCCCCTGGGAGGGCGTTAGATTGGCTCGCTGATGGTGGACGGAGCGGCTGGTCAGGGGGCAAGGGCGATGGACGGCGACGGGAACCGGGACGCGCGGGGCACGCATGCGAACCCCGTGCCGCGCCCGGCGGGGCCTCCCGCGGTACCCACGGGGCCTCCCGAGGTACCCGCGGAGGCGCCCACGGCACCGCCGCGGCCGACGCGGGCACCGGGGACGACCGCGCTGCCGGGCGTGCCGCCGCTGCCCGACGGCTCCGACTTCCTGTCCTGGCTGCGCACCCCGCGCCCGCAGGCGCTGCCCGGCGTGTGGCGCCTGGGACACCGGCCGCGGCCGGAGGAGGAGCCCGAGCGCGTGCCGGGGCGGCAACTGCTGAGCGGGGCGGTGATCGCCTTCCTCGTCGGCTGGCTGATCTGGTCGCTGCTGTGGAACGGCTACCTGGGCGGCTGGTGGCTGCTGCCCCTCTACGCGATGATCCCGGGCTCCTGGGCCCAGCCGCACAGCTTCGCCTCGGTCGTGGTCGTCTACGCCTACTACGTCCTCATCGCGGGCATCATCATGGTCGGCGTCGGCCGGCTCGGCCGCTGGGGCGAGATCTGGCGGCGCTACGGCCCGCCCGCCTGGCGCCGGGCCGCCGCCCCGGGCGGTGTCCCCGCGCCCGCCCCCGAGGAGGACCCCGCCGCCTGGCCCGCACTGCGCGCCGCCGGTGCCCACGACGCCGCCGAGCGGCTCGCCGCCGACGCCCGCTCGGGGCTCATGCGGGACGTCGACCACGCCCGCATCACCCGCGCCTGGCAGGGCGTGCAGCGCGGGCGGCACAGCCTCGCCACCTTCACCGGCGCGGTGCTCAGCCACGGCGCCGGCGCCTGCCCGCACCCCTCCGGCGCCCGCGACCTGCCCGCCCGGCAGGCCCGGCACGACCTGGTCACCGGACAGGTGCGCATCGGCACGGCCGCCGAAGACACCCGCAACCCCTACGCCTACCGCGGCACCGGACTCGCTCTCGGCCCCGACCTGCTCGGCACCTCCCTGCTCGCCGTCGGCCCCGCGGGGTCCGGCAAGACCGGCAGTCTGGTGCGGCCGCTCACCGAGTCGCTGTGCCTGCACGCGCTGGCCGGCCGCGCCGCGGTCGTCGTGGTCGGCGCGGCGGGCGCGGACCTCGGCCCGGCCGACGCCTACGACGTCGTCGTACGGATCGGGAACCCGGAGTCCGTGTACGACCTGGACCTGTACGGAGGCACCACCGACCCCGACGAGGCCGCGGTCGTGCTCGCGGAGGCCCTGGCCGGCGACCTCGCCGAGCCCCACCCGGGCAGCGACACCCGCCGCTCCACCACCGTCCTCGCCCAGCTGCTCGGCCCCTTCCGCGCGGTGCACGGCCGCTTCCCCGGCGTACCGGAGCTGCGGCAGCTGCTGGACGGCACGCCGGGACCGCTGGCCGAACTGCGCCAGGGCCTGCGGGCGGCCGGGCAGGAGTCGCTGCTGCGCGAACTGGACGCGCGTGAGCGGCAGATGGGGAACCCCGGGGACGTGGGCGGCGTACTGGCCGACCGGGTGGCACTGCTCGACCGGCCCGCGTTCGCCTCCTTCTTCGACACCTCGGGTCAGTCCCGGCCGTTCTCCCTGAAGGCCCTCGACCACCCGGTCCGGGTCCGCATCGACCTGCCGGAGCGCGGCCACGCCGACGCCTCGCGGATGCTGGCCCGGCTGGTGCTCGCCCAGTTCACGGCGAGCGTCTCGGTGCGGGAGGACCGGTCGCTGTTCGCCTGCCTGGTGCTGGACGACGCGAGCGGCGTGGTGACGCCGGAGGCCGTACGCGGCGTGCAGCGGCTGCGCTCGGCGGGCGCCGGGGTCGTCTTGACGCTGCGCACCCTGGACGACGTGGCACGCCCCCTGCGCGGGCCGCTGCTGGGGGCCATCGGGTGCCGGATGGCGCTGTCCGGGCTCACCCCCTGGGACGGTCAGGACTTCGCCGAGGTCTGGGGCAAGGAGTGGACCGAGGCCCGCGACGTCACCGACCGGCAGATCATCGCCGAGACCCCGGCCGGCAAGGCCGTGCACATGCTCCGCCGGGTGATCACCGGGAAGGCGCCCACCGCGCGTGCGGTCACCGTCCGCCAGGTCGAGCGGGAACGCTGGTCGGCCTCCGAGCTGGCGCACGCCGTGCCGGCCGGGCACGCGGTGCTGTCGCTGACGAGCGTCCAGGGGGAGCACGCACCGCCGCTGCTGGTGGATCTTCGCGGGTGAGCCCGTACGGTCCCCGGGCGGGCACCCGGGGACCGTACAGTGAGGCAGAACCGACACAGGTCGTTCATACGCGGCGGCCAAAAAATCACAGAGACTCCACGCTGACCCGCACTGACCCGCACTGACCTCGTGCACCTCGACGCAGACCCGAAGGCCCAGGCACCCATGCCCCCCACGCTCGCCTCGCTCGTCCACCACTCGGCGCTCAAGCTGACCGTGCGCGCGGGCGAGGACCGCCTCGACGTGCCGGTGCGCTGGGCGCACGTCAGCGAACTCGCCGACCCCGTGCCCTACATGGAGGGCGGGGAACTGCTGCTGGTCACCGCCCTCAAGCTGGACGCCGAGGACCCGGAGGTGATGCACCGGTACGTGAAGCGGCTGGCGGGAGCCGGGGTGGTGGGCCTCGGATTCGCCGTCGGGGTCAACTACGACGCGGTCCCGGAGGCGCTCGTCGAAGCGGCCCGGCAGGAGGGGCTGCCGCTGCTCGAGGTGCCGCGCCGCACCCCCTTCCTCGCCATCAGCAAAGCCGTGTCCGCAGCGATCGCCGCCGACCAGTACCGCGCGGTCACCGCGGGCTTCGCCGCCCAGCGCGAGCTGACCCGGCAGACGCTGACCGACGGCCCCGAGGGCCTGCTGGCCGCCCTCGCCGCACAGGTCGACGGCTGGGCGGCGCTGTACGACGCCTCGGGCGCCGTCGTCGCCGCCGCGCCGGAGTGGGCCGGCCGCAGGGCCGCGCGGCTCACGGCGGACGTGCAGCGGCTGCGCGAGCGCCCGGCGCCCGCCTCCTCCGTGGTCGGCGGAGCCGGAAACGCCGAGCACCCGGAGAACGCCGACCGGGTGGAGCTGCACTCCCTGGGCACCTCCCGCAGGCCGCGCTCCGCGCTCGCCGTCGGCACGGCGGCCGCCCTCGGCACCGCCGAGCGGTACGCCGTCCACTCCGCCATCGCCCTGCTGACGCTCACCACGGAACGCTCCCGCTCCCTGCACGAGGCCGGGCTGCGCATCGACGCGGCCGTACTGCGCATGCTGCTGGCCGGCGAACCCGACCACGCGCGCACGGTCGCCGGGGACTTGTACGGCGGCCTGCTGGACGCGCCGTTCCGGATGATCGTCGCCGAGCAGGCCTCCGCCTCCGCCGCGCGGGCGCACGCCGGAGGGCAGCCACGCGTGCCCGCCGCGAAGACCGGTTCCGGCGCCGACGCCTCGCCGGCCGCCGCGAAGGGCGGTGACCCGCTCGCCGCGCTCACCGAGGTCGTGGAGTCCGCGGCGGCCCGGGCCGGTGAGGCGGTGCTGGTCGTACCCGAGGGCGAGCGGCTGGTGGTGCTGGCCACGGACGGGGGCGCGGCCGTCGCCGCCTGCGTCGAGTACGCGTCGGCGCTGGAGGCCGGCCGGGCGGCGCCGGAACCGATGGCCGGCGCGGACGAGGAGGGCCTGGTCGTCGGCCTGTCGGCACCGTCCGGGCCCATCGCCGCCTCCGCCGCCTACAAGCAGGCCGAACAGGCCCTGTCGGTGGCCCGCCGGCGCGGACGCGTCTGCGTGGAGCACGAGCACCTGGCGGCCGGCTCGGTCCTTCCGCTGCTCGCCGACGACGCGGTGCGCGCCTTCGCCGACGGCCTGTTGCGGGCGCTGCGCGACCACGACGCCACCGGCCGGGGCGACCTGGTGGCCTCCCTGCGCGCCTGGCTCTCCCGCCACGGCCAGTGGGACGCCGCCGCGGCCGACCTGGGCGTCCACCGCCACACCCTGCGCTACCGCATGCGGCGCGTGGAGGAGATCCTCGGCCGCTCCCTGGACGACCCGGACGTCCGCATGGAGCTGTGGCTGGCCCTGAAAGCGACGACACCCGAATAAGCCCGTCCGGCGCTTGAGGACGAAACCCGTTCAGGGCCGAAAGCGGGGGTCCGGGGGCGGCAGCCCTCGGGGACGGGACGGGAAGGGGCGGCGGGGGCGAAATCCCAGAGCCCGCCCTCACCTGGCCGCACCGTCGAAATGCCCACCCCCACCACTACACCCCGGACAAACCCTGCCCGCCCCACCCCGCTCTACCGTGGACCCGCACCCGCAAAGACCACCACCACCCCCCAACGCGGAAGGGCCGGGACTCGACAATGACTTCCACCCACGCCTTCTGGCTCGCCGGCCGCCAGGCCACCGGCGAGGCAGCCCTCGACGTCACGTCCCCCTGGGACGGCAGCCACGTCGGCACGGTGAGCCTGCCGACCGACGCCCAGGTCGAGGAGGCCGTGGCCGCCGCGTACGCCGTACGGGACGAGTTCGCCGCCACCCCCGCCCACGTCCGGGCCGCCGCACTGGACCACGTCAGCCGCCGCCTGGCCGACCGCACCGAGGAGATCGCCCGCCTGATCTCCGCCGAGAACGGCAAGCCGGTCAAGTGGGCCCGCGGCGAGGTCGGCCGCGCGGTCTCGGTGTTCCGCTTCGCGGCCGAGGAGGCCCGCCGCTTCAACGGCGGCGAGGCCCAGCGCCTGGACACCGACGCCGGCGGCCAGGGGCGCCTCGCCCTCACCCGCCGCTTCCCCAAGGGCGTCGTCCTCGGCATCGCGCCGTTCAACTTCCCGCTGAACCTGTGCGCCCACAAGATCGCCCCCGCGATCGCCGCCGGCGCGCCCATCATCCTCAAGCCCGCGCCCGCCACCCCCCTGTCCGGCCTGATCCTCGGCGAGCTGCTCGCCGAGACCGAGCTGCCCGCCGGTTCCTGGAGCATCCTGCCGGTACCGAACGACCGCATGCCCGCCCTGGTCCAGGACGAGCGTCTCCCGGTCATCTCCTTCACCGGCTCCGAGACCGTCGGCTACGCGATCATGGACTCGGTGCCGCGCAAGCACTGCACCCTGGAGCTGGGCGGCAACGGCGCGGCCGTCGTGCTCGGCGACTGGGCGAGCGACGAGGACCTGACGTGGGCCGCGAACCGCATCGCGACCTTCTCCAACTACCAGGGCGGCCAGTCCTGCATCTCCGTGCAGCGGGTGATCGTCGACGCCGCCGTCCACGACCGCCTGCTGCCGCGCATCGTCGCCGCCGTCGAGGCCCAGGTCACCGGTGACCCGAACGACGACGCGACCGACGTCGGCCCGCTGGTCAGCGAGGCCGCCGCGAAGCGCGTGGAGTCCTGGGTCGAGGAGGCCGTCACCGCGGGCGCGAAGCTCCACACCGGCGGCAAGCGCGACGGCGCCTCGTACGCGCCGACCGTCCTCACCGGCCTCCCGGCCGACACCACCCTGGCCCGCGAGGAGGTCTTCGGACCCGTCCTCAGCGTGCAGAAGGTGAACGGCGAGACCGAGGCGTTCGCCGCCGTCAACGACTCCAAGTACGGCCTCCAGGCAGGCGTGTTCACCCACGACGTCCAGGCCGCCTTCCGCGCCCACCGGGCCCTCGAGGTCGGCGGCGTCGTCATCGGCGACGTCCCCTCCTACCGCGCCGACCAGATGCCGTACGGCGGCGCCAAGCAGTCCGGCGTCGGCCGCGAGGGCGTGAGGTTCGCGATGGACGACTACACCTACGAGCGCGTCCTGGTCCTGACGGGGCTCGCGCTCTGACGCCCGGTCCGTCTCACCCTGCGTCGAGCTGGTGGTCGGCCCAGACGTAGGTCTCGGGGAGCAGGTCGGTGACGGGGACCGCGCGGACGTGGTCCCCGTCACCGACGATCACCCTGAGGCCGGGAAAGTAGTCGAGCAGCACCTGGCGGCACCGGCCGCACGGAGGGACGACACCCCTCTCGCGGTCGCCGACGGCGACGATCGTCTCCAGCTCGTACGCGCCCTGGGCCGCCGCCGCGCCGATGACGACCAGCTCGGCGCAGGGCCCGCCGGTGAAGTGGTAGGCGTTGACCGCCGTGACGATCCGGCCGTCCCGGTCGCGGGCCGCGGCCGCCATGGTGTGGTTGTCGCCCCGGCACCGGGTGCGGGCCACGTGCGCCGCGGCCTCGATGAGTTCGTGGTCGACGGGGTTCGTCTGCGAGGTCATCGTCTCTGCCTTGTCAGGTGACGGGCGGCGTCGGGCCGGGGGCCGTCGGCCGGCGGGCGGGCGGGTCCGACGGTCCTACTGTGCGGCAGCCGGCCGTCCGCCCCGACAGCAGGTCCCGCAACGTCGCGAAGGAGTGGTCCCAGGACCATGCGGTACCCACCCAATGGCGGCCCCTCTCGCCCATGGCGCGGGCCTGCCGCGGGTCGCGCAGGAGTCTGATCAGCCGGTCCGCCGTCGCCGCGACCGAGTTGCCGTCGACGACATGACCCGTCACGCCGTCGCGCACCGCGTCCGGGGCGCCGCCCGAGTCGCCCGCGACGACCGGCAGTCCGGACGCGGCGGCCTCCAGGTACACGATCCCCAGGCCCTCCACCTCCAGACCGCCCCTGCGGGTACGGCAGGGCATCGCGAAGGCGTCGGCGGCGGCGTAGAACGCCGGAAGCTCACCGTGGGGGTGGCCGCCGGCGAGGACGACCGAGTCCATGACCCCTTCGCGCAGGGCCAGTTGCCGCAGTTGTGGCGCGTAGGGCCCGTCGCCGACCAGGAGCAGTACGGCGTCGGGGACCACCCTGCGCACCCAGGGCAGCGCCCTGATCAGCGTGTCCTGACCCTTGCGCGGGACCAGCCGGGCCGCGCACAGGATCACGGGGCGGCGGCCCAGACCGTACCTGCTCCTGACCGGCATGCCGTCCACCGCGGGGTGGAAGGCCGTGGTGTCCACGCCGGGGACCAGGCGCGCGGTCCGGGTTCCCGGCGCGAGGGCTGCCTCGATCGGGCCCCGGGTGCTCGCGCCCAGCCAGGTCAGCGTGTCCACCCGCATGCCGATGCGGCGCAGCAGGCCGCGCGTGCCCGGGGTGCGGGCCCACCACACCTCGTGGCCGTGGGTGGTGGCGACGGCGGTGCGGATTCCCGCCGTGCGCCGCAGCTGTCCCGCCATCAGCGCGAGGGGGGCCGCCGCGCCGAACCACACCCGGTCGCAGCCGTATCGGCGGGCCACCTCCACGGCGTGCGCGGTCGCGCGGGGCGTGGGCAGGAGGGTGCGGGCCCGGTGGCGGATCACCGGGTACGGGAAGGCCTCACCGGGCTCTGCCACGGACATGGGGCCGGTCGGTCCGGTCGGCCCGGTCGGTCCGGTCGGTGTCGAGGTGAGGACGACCACCTCGTCGGGCGGGAAGCGGTCGGCCAGTTCCCGTACGAAGGTCTCGATGCCACCCTGCCGGGGCGGGAAGTCGTTGGTGACGATCAGTGTGCGGGCGCGGGCGCGGCTCGTCATGCCGGGGTCCTCTCGACGCAGCGGCCGGTGACCTCGACGCCGCGGTACGCGGCCCGTCGCGCCAGTGCGGTCAGCACCAGCGGACAGACCAGATAGCCGAAGCGCGTCGCCGGCATCAGGGCCGTCGCCAGGCCCAGCCCGAACGCGAGCCGGACGGCCGCCGCCCGCACCGTCTCCGGAGGACGTACCGCGAGCGAGAGGGCGACCAGCAGCGCGCCCACCACGAGGAGCGCGAGGGCGATCACCGTGCCGCCGGGGACGTACGCCGCGAGCAGATGACCGGGCAGCGGGCTCGCGGCGGGCGAGGCGGTGGCGGTGAGACCGAGCGGAAAGGCGACGACGTTGTGGTGGAAGCCGGTGGGATCGGCGACGGCGAAGGGCAGCACCGCCACCGCCCCCGTGGCCACGCCCACCGACGCGCACCGCAGCGCGGACCGGCCGCCCTGCCGTACGGCGATCAGGGCCAGCGCCACGGGAAGCGCGGGCCAGGCGGTCCACTTGAGGGCGGCCGCGGCCCCGAGCGCCAGGCCGGCCCGGCCCGGCCGGCCCCGCCCGGCGAGTGAGACGCCGAGGCACATCAGACCGGCCACCGGCAGGTCGACGCCGCCCACCGCGAGGGGCAGCGCGACCAGTGGGCAGGCGAGCAGCCGGACACGGCGCAGTCCGGCGGCGGCGAGGGACGCGACGAACGCGCCGCCCAGCCACCAGCGCGGATCCCCGGGCAGTACGCCGAAGAGCGCCATCCCCGGCAGGTAGGGATTGAAGTCGGTGACGGCCGTGGGAGCCGTGAGGTACGGGCTGCCGGTCGCGAGCAGCAACTGCCCCGACCGTTCCGCGACGCCGACCTCCGACTGACCGAGCCCCGCCGCCACCAGGCCGGCCAGCGGCAGCACGACGGCCCCCAGCACGGCGACCGCGCCGGCCGCGCGGCGTCGCCCGGAACCCGACGCCAGGACCGCCGCGAGCGCGTACCCCGCTCCCGCCGTCCACCCCCACACCCGGTGCGTTCCCACGTCCGAGACCAGCGCGAAGCCCGTCGCGGCCACCGCGCACCCGGCCCACGCATACCGCTCGACGTACCCGGCGGCGGCGTACGTCCGGGCCTGCTGCCCAAGGGTCTTCCTCATGTCCGCCGACGCTAGGAACCCGCAGGTCGCAAGACATCAACCGAGGCTCCGCACCTGGGAGTCAACCCGTGGTACGACAGCCGCCCGCGGACTCCACCCGAGCGGTGACGCGCGCCCTCGCCCCGGCCGGGATCATGGGGGCATGAGTACGTCGCTTCAGCAGCGGCTGCGCGACCGCGTCGCCGCACCCGCCTACCCCTGGATCACCGGCGGCGCCGTGACCGTGGGCGCGGTCGTGGAGCTGATCGCCGTCCCGGGGGGCGTGACGACCACCATCGGGGTGCTCGTGTCCGCAGCCTCGCTGGTGTGGCGGCGGTCCTTCCCGCCCGTCGCGATGCTCACGGTCGCGGCGGGACTGATCGGCTTCGCAGGGGACGTCAACCTGTACGTCTCGGTCATGGCGAGTGGACTGACCGGCTGCTACTCCCTGGGCCGGAACCGGGTGCTGCACCCCGCCCTGACCGTCGCGGGCGGCGCGCTCGGCGCGCTGTGCGTCAACCTGGTGCACATCAACACCTGGTCGCGGATGGACCTGCCGGTGCCCGCCCTGTGGGAGAAGGGCTCGCTCAGTCTGTTCGCCGAGTCGTTCCTGCTGACCGTGGTGATCTTCGGGGCGGTGATGATGGGCGACGCGGTGCGCTCCCGGGAGGAGACCCGCGACGAACGGAGCCTGGCCCAGGCACGCTTGATCGCCATGGAGCGGCAGCAGGCCGCCGAGGCGGAGCGGGCCGCGATCGCCCGCGAACTGCACGACATCGTCTCGCACTCCGTATCCATGATCGCCGTCCAGGCCGAGAGCGCCACCTACACCACGCCCGGGCTCACCGCCGAGGCCCGCGACGGCTTCCAGCAGATCGCCGGCACCGCCCGCTCCTCGATGGCCGAACTGCGCCGCCTCCTCGGCGTCCTGCGCACCCCCCAGGGCGACACCGCCCTCACCGCCCCGCAGCCGACCCTCGACCACCTCGCCGAACTGGTCGACCAGCACCGGGCGGTGGGTGGCGCCGCCGAGCTGCGGATCAGCGGGGAGCGGGTGACCCTGCCCGCCGCCTGGGAGCTGTCCGCCTACCGGATCACCCAGGAGGCACTGACCAACGCCCGCAAGCACGCCCCCGGCGCCCGTACCGTGGTGGAGGTCGACTACGGCGTCGACCGGCTCCTCACCCTCCGCATCCGCGACGACGGCCCCGGTGCGGACTCCGGTGCGGACTCCGGCGCGGGCTCCGGTGCGGGCTCCGGGCCCGGCACGGGGCACGGCCTGACCGGGATGCGGGAGCGGGCGGCCCTGGTCGGGGGCCGGCTCAGCGCGGGTGCGGGTCCGGACGGCGGGTTCCTGGTGGAGGCGGAGCTTCCGTGGGGGAGCGGATGAGCCCCGCAGGACCACGAGTGAGGGAGACGGGTGTGATCAGGGCACTGGTCGCCGACGACCAGGCGGTCGTCCGCACCGGCTTCGTGAACCTCCTGGGCACCCAGGAGGACATCGAGGTGGTCGGCGAGGCGGAGGACGGGGCGCAGGCGGTGCGGGTGGCCGGCGAGACCCGGCCCGACCTCGCGCTCCTCGACATCCGGATGCCCCACAAGAACGGCATCGAGGCGGCCCGCGAGATCCTGGCCGCGTCCGGCGGCACCACGAAGGTCCTCATGCTGACGACCTTCGGCCTCGACGAGTACGTGTACGACGCGCTCGCGGCCGGGGCGGGTGGCTTCCTGCTCAAGGACGCCACCTTCCCCGAACTGCTGCACGCGGTCCGGGTGGTGGCGAGCGGCAACGCCCTGCTCTCGCCCGAGATCACCAAGCGGCTGATCGCGGACTTCGTCCACACCCGCGCCTCACGGCTGCCCGTCCGTCCGGCCGCCGATCTCACGGCCCGGGAGACCGAGGTGCTGACCCTGATCGCGCGAGGCCTGTCCAACGCGGAGATCGCGGGGCGGCTCACCATCACCGACCACACCGTGAAGACCCACATCAACCGGCTGTTCGCCAAGCTGGAGCTGCGCGACCGGGCCCAGGCCGTGATCGTCGCCTACGAACTGGGCCTGGTCCGGGCGGGTGCCGGGTCGGGGGCCCGGCACCGGTGACCACCGGCGCCGGGCCCCCTCCTCGCGCCGGTCTGCTCCGGACCCTCAACCGGAGAAGCCGACGTGCGCGAGCCGCAGTGAGCCGCGCAGCCTGATGCGGAGGTCGTGGACGCCCTCGGCCGCGAAGGCGGCGTGCAGTTCCACGTAGTCGTACGGTCCCGGTGTGGGCGCGTCCGGCGACAGCGCCGTCCTCCAGGGGCCCCCGTCGAGGGCGACGTCGACCGTGCCGCCGCCCGCGACGGCCACCGTCACCCCGGTGACGCCGGGACCGAAGTCGCAGTTCCGGTAGAGCAGTTCACCCGTCCGGCCGGTGGCAGGCGTCACCGCGTCGCCCGCGACCCTGGTCCGGTCGACGATCTCCGTGCCGCTCTGCTCGTCGAAGCCGGCCGCCTCCAGGCCGCGTTCGCCGACCGGGCGCGGGGCGGCGGGCTCGCCGTCGAGCGTCACGGTCGCCGACAGCCGCACGTCCTCGCTGGAGGCGCCCACCAGCAGGGCGTACGGGCCCGGCTCCAGCCGCCACCGGTCGTGCGCGACGTCCCAGAACGCGAAGGCGGGCAGCGGAACCTCGAAGGAGACCCGGGCCGCGGCGCCCGGGGCGAGGGTGAGCCGGCGGTGGGCCAGCAGTTCACGGCGCGGACGCGGGACCGAGGGGTCCTCGGCGCGGGCGTAGAGCTGGGCCACCTCGTCGGCGGCGACGTCGCCGGTGTTGGTGACCGTGAAGGACACGGACACCGCCCCCTCGGCCACCCGTGCCGTGAGGTCCGCGTACCCGAAGGACGCGTAGGAGAGGCCGTGCCCGAACGGGAACAGCGGCGTCCCCTCGAAGTACAGGTAGGTCTGCCGGCCGCCGATCACGTCGTAGTCGAGCAGACCGGGCAGGTCGGCGTCGTCGGCGTACCAGGTCTGCGGGAGCCGTCCGGCGGGGGAGACGTCGCCGGCGAGGACGCGGGCCAGCGCGGTGCCGGCCGCCTGGCCGCCGTGCGCGGTCCACAGCACCGCCGGGAGTGCCGCCGGGTCGACCGCGTACGGGTAGGCGGACACCAGCGCCAGCACCGTCCGCGGGTTGGCGGTGCGGGCCGCGCGCAGCAGGCGCTCCTGGTGGGCGGGCAGCCGCAGCGTCGTACGGTCCTCGGTCTCCCGGCCGTTGATGTGCGGGTCGTTGCCCGCGACCACCACGACCACGTCCGCCTCGGCCGCCGCCCGCGTCACCGCGTCCTCGCCGCGCTCGGTGACGACCAGCGCGAAGACGTCCGGAGTGCCGCTGTGGTCCTCGGCGGCAACCTTCACGCCGTCGGCGGCGACCTGGACGTGACGACCCGTCCCCGTGTGCCGCAGGAGGTGCCCGTTCCCGTGGGGTTCAAGGCGGAACGTCTCCTGCACGATCCAGCCGCCGGGCTGGTCGGCGGAGGCGCGGACGAAGCCGTCCTCGGCGACCGAGAGGTAGCGCCCGTCGGGGGCGCGCAGGGTCAAGGCGCCCTCGCCCCAGTCGATGAGCGCCAGTTCGGTGCCGGTGGCGTCGGTGGTGAGGGGCGGCAGGTCGGTGCGGCCGGCGAGCAGGGCCGGGTCGAGGGCGCCCTCGGTGCCGCGTGCCGCGTCGGGGGAGTCCTCCGCCGGGAGCACGTGCAGGAACGTCCCGTCGGCGGTCCGCAGCCGGACCCGGTCCACGCCCTCCGCGAAACTCACGCGGTCGGCGCCGAACCGCTCGTACAGGCCCTCCAGCGGGGTGGAGCGGTGGATGAGCGTGCCGCTGTACCAGTCGAGCTTGCACTCGTCGGCGAGCAGTCCGACGACGGCGACGCGGGCATCGGGGGCCAGCGGCAGGACGCCGTCGTTCTTGAGCAGGACGACCGCCTGCTCGGCCGCCTCCCGCGCGAGCGCCCGGTGTTCCGGCGTGTCGAAGTCCGCGGCGGTGGCCCCGGCCGTGTCCGTGGCGGTGTCCGTGCTGTCTCCGGTGTCCCCCGTGACGGCGTACGGGTCGTGCTCCGGGTCGAACTCGCCGAGCCGGAAGCGGACCGACAGCTGCCTGCGCACGGCCGCGTCGACGTCGGCCTCCGTCAGCAGGCCCTGCTCCAGTGCGCCCCGGACCCGCGCGACGATCCTCGACGAGTCCGTGCCGTGGTCGGTGAAGCTGTCCACGCCGGCCCGCAGCGCGGCGGCGGTCGCCTCCTCGTGGGTGTCGAAGTAGTGCTCGGAGTCGACCAGGTTGGAGGGCGCGCCGGCGTCCGAGCAGACGAGCAGGTCCTCCTCCGTCCATGTGCGCAGCCGCTCCCGCAGATACGGGGAGACGTGGTTGGGACGGCCGTTGACCAGGTTGTAGGCCGGCATCACCCCGGCCACCGCGCCCGCCTCGACGGTCGCGCGGAAGGCGCGCAGGTCGTACTCGTTCAGGACGCGCGGCCGGACGGAGGACGAGCAGGTGTCCCGGCCGGTCTCGTTGTTGTGCGCGAGCCAGTGCTTGAGGACGGGCGCCGTGCGCCAGTACGTCGGATGTTCGCCGCGCAGGCCACGGGTGTAGGCGGTGGCGATGGCCGAGGTGAGGGCCGGGTCCTCGGAGTAACCCTCCTCGTTGCGCCCCCACAGGGGGTGGCGCAGCAGGTTCACGGTCGGGGACCAGACGTTGAGGCCGACGCGGTCGTCGCGGGCGCGCATCGCCCGGGCCTCCCTGGACACCGCCTCGCCGACCCGGCGCACGAGGTCCTCGTTCCAGGTGGCGCCGAGACCCACGGCCTGCGGGAACACGGTCGCCGGACCCATCCAGGCCACACCGTGCAGCGCCTCCTGGCCGGTGCGGAAGGCGGCGATGCCGAGGCGTTCGACGGCGGGCGCGAACTGGTGCAGGAAGCCGGTCTTCTCGTCGAGCGTGAGCCGCGACATCAGATCGTCGACGCGCTTCGCGAACGGCAGATGCGGATCACGGAAAGGCGGCGTGGGCGGCGTCGGTGCGGTCACGTGGGGTTCCCCTTGCGATGGAGCGGCCAGGCGCTTTCGAAGCGCTTCGATGCTCAATCGCCTCAGGGGTGGGTGTCAAGCCACTTGGGCGCACCACCTCCGACTTCTCGTCGCAACCCGGGTGCCACATGAGACGGTTCGGCCGGACCCGTCCACCCGATACCTCGGAGGAATTATGGAATCGGCCCTTGTGCACCCCCAGGCGTTCACTTAACCTCGCAGCAACATCGAAGCGCTTCGACTACGAGGCTCTCACCCGGAAACGCACCTGAGGTGCGACGCGAACCGGGCATTCCTCCGAGGACCGCTTCGGCTCAGCCAGTTCCACTCGAGACACCGCAGCCGACGGCCACCGCCGGGTGTCCTGGTGCGCCACGAAGGGTTGACGCAATGACGCCGAACGCCGCCTCCGGCCCCAGCCGGAGAAAGTTCCTCGCCTCCACGGCGGTCGCCACCGCAGCGGTGGCGGGAGGGATGCCGCTGCTCTCCGCCTGCGGCGGATCCGACGGCGGTTCGCGAGACGGCACCACGTCCGGCAAGGACGCCAAGAAGCTGCTGCCGGCCTACGTCGCCGGCAACGTCGTCACCCCCGACATCCCGAGCAAGAACGGCTCCGCGGTCGGCTTCACCGGCAAGCTCGACCTCGCCGACCTGAAGACCTCGGTGCCCAAGAAGCTCGGCAAGGGCGGCGAGGTCACCATCATGTCGCCGTTCTGGGGATCACCGCCCAAGGAGGACAACGCCTACTACAAGGCGATGAACGACCTCATCGGCGTCGACGTGGTCTGGCAGAACCAGGACGGCAACACCTACGACCAGAAACTCGGCGCGGTCCTCGCCTCCAGCGAGGTGCCCGACGTGGTGGTCGTGCCCGGCTGGAACATGACCGGCAAGATACCCAGCGCCATCATCGGCAAGTTCGCCGACCTCGGCCCGTACCTGTCCGGCGACGCGGTCAAGGAGTACCCGAACCTCGCCGCGATCCCCACCGACGCCTGGCAGCGCTCCATCTTCGGCGGCAAGCTGCTCGGCCTGCCGATGCCGTCCTCGTACGTGTCCGGCATCGTGCCGCTGTACCGGCAGGACGTCTTCGAGAAGGAGGGCTACGAAGTCCCCCGGTCCTGCGACGAGTTCATGGCGCTGGCCAAGGACGCCACCAACGCCAGGGCCAAGCGCTGGGCCTGCCTGGACATGAAGTGGACCGCATTCAACGCCTTCGGTGTGCTCTCCGGCAACGAGAAGTCGCTCGGCTGGAACCAGGTCGACGGCAAGCTGGTCTACCGCGCCGAGACCGACGAGTACCTCGAGGCGCTGGAATGGACGCGCAAGCTGTTCGCCGCCGGGGTCGTGCACCCCGACGCCAAGCTCGGCAAGTCCAACGCCGCCGACCCCGGACCCAAGTTCGCCGCCGGCGAGTTCCTCGTCTACAACCAGGACATCTCCCAGTGGTGGAGCCGCACCGCGGAACAGGCCGTCCAGAATCCCGGGTTCAAGATCTGGGGCATGGACTTCTTCGGGCACGACGGCGGTGAACCCACGCTGTGGGCGCAGAACCCGGCCAGCATCTTCGCCTTCGTCAACAAGAAGGCGTCCAAGTCCGTGATCCGCGACGTGCTGGCCGTCGCCAACGTCACCGCGGCGCCGTACGGGACCAAGGAGTACATGGCCACCAACTACGGCGTCGAGGGCACCCACTACACCGTCAAGGACGGCGTGCCCACCAAGACCGACCAGGGCAACATCGACGTGATGAACGCCTACGTGATGGTGGCGAGCCCCGCGGCGACCATCGCCCACCCGGACTTCCCCGAGGTCGCCAAGGGACAGGTCGAGTGGCAGCAGCGGACGGGCGCCGTCACCAGGAAGCCCACGTTCTACGGCATGCAGATCGTCGAGCCCGCCCGCTACACCAACCTCTCCAACGACTTCGAGCAGCTTGAGGACGACATCGTCCGCGGCCGCAAGAAGGTCGGCGACATGCAGCAGGCCGTCTCGGACTGGAAGAGCAAGGGCGGCGACAAGCTCCGCGACTGGTACAAGAAGCTGCTCGACGAGAACGGCACGGCGGCGGGCTGAGACGGTACCGAGGCAAGGAGAACGGCCGTGTCCCACAGCACGGTGCCTCGGACCAGGGCCGAGGCCGATGCGACGAAGAAGACCCCGGTGGCGTCCGGCGACGCCACCGGCCCCCGCGAAAAGAGGCCGCGAGCCGGGAAGCTGAGCCTGCGGCTGCGGTTTCGGCGGGACCGCGTCCTGCTGCTGATGACGCTGCCGGCCGTCCTGCTGGTGCTGCTCTTCAACTACGTACCGATCCTCGGCAACGTCGTCGCCTTCCAGGAGTACGACCCCTACATCAGCGACAACGGGATCGTCTCCATCCTGCACAGTCCCTGGGTGGGCCTGGAGAACTTCCAGCGGATCTTCGAGGACTCCGCCTTCTGGAACTCGGTGCGCAACACTCTCGTGCTGTTCCTGCTCCAGCTGGTGCTGTACTTCCCGATCCCCGTCGGGCTCGCGCTGCTCATCAACAGTGTGGTCCGGCCCCGGGTACGGGCGATCTCGCAGGCCATCCTCTATCTGCCGCACTTCTTCTCGTGGGTGCTGGTGATCGCCGTCTTCCAGCAGCTGTTCGGCGGGGCCGGGCTGCTGTCCCAGCTGCTGCGCGACCACGGGTACGACGGGCTCAGCCTCATGACCGACCCGGACACCTTCAAGTTCCTGGTCACCGCGCAGAGCGTGTGGAAGGACGCGGGCTGGGGGATCATCGTCTTCCTCGCCGCGCTCGCCTCGGTCAGCCCCGACCTGTACGAGGCCGCCGCGATGGACGGCGCGAACCGCTGGCGCCGCATGTGGCACGTCACGCTGCCCGCGCTGCGCCCGGTGATCGCCCTGCTGCTGGTGCTGCGCGTCGGCGACGCCCTCACCGTCGGCTTCGAACAGATCCTGTTGCAACGCGACGCCGTCGGACCTGGAGCCGCGGAGGTCCTCGACACCTTCGTGTGGTGGAACGGCGTACGCAACCAGGACTTCGGCTACGCGGCCGCCGCGGGGCTGGTCAAGGGCGTCATCAGTCTCGGCCTGGTCCTGGTAGCGAACAAGGTGGCCCACCTCATGGGCGAGCAGGGGGTGTACAAGAAGTGACCGCCGTCCAAGAAGCGAGCGCCGTGACCGACAAGGCCGCACGCGGGCCCGGCCGGTGGGCGGCCCCGCCCCGGCCGGTGTGGGAGGAGCGGCCCAGCCGGGCCGGCCTCGCCGGCAAGGGACTGGTACTGCTCCTGGCCTGCCTGGGGATCCTGTTCCCGCTGTGGATCGTCGTCGTCACCAGCCTCGCCTCGCGCAAGTCCATCGACGAGGCCGGCGGCCTGGTGATGATCCCCAAGGACATCACCTTCGTCGCCTACCAGGAGTTGCTCAGCGGCGGCCAGGTCACCCGCGCCGCACTGGTCAGCATCGGCGTCACCCTCGTCGGCACCCTGTTCTCGATGGCGGTGTCCGTGCTGTGCGCCTACGGACTGTCCCGCACCGGCTCGCTCGGCCACCGCTGGATCCTCATGGTGCTGCTGGCCACGATGTTCTTCAGCGCGGGCCTCATCCCCACGTACCTGCTGGTGCAGTCCCTGGGCCTGACCGACAGCTACCTCGCGCTGATCCTGCCCAGCGCGATCAGCGTCTTCAACATCCTGGTGCTGCGCGGCTTCTTCATGGGCATCTCGCCGGAGCTGATCGACAGCGCCCGCATCGACGGCGCGGGCGACCTGCGCATCCTGTGGCAGATCGTGCTGCCGCTGTCCCGCGCGGTCGTCGCGGTCATCACGCTGTTCTACGCCGTCGGCTACTGGAGCGCCTGGTTCAACGCCTCCCTGTACCTCAACGACCAGGACATGCTGCCCCTGCAGAACGTCATGATCCAGCTCGTGCAGAAGCAGGAGGCTCCCGTCGGCCTCGGCCAGGCGATCAAGACCGGTGAACTGTCCGGACTGGCCGTGCAGATGGCGGTGATGGTCATGGCGCTGCTGCCGGTGGCCGTGCTGTCGCCCTTCGTCCAGCGCCACTTCAAGAAGGGCATGCTCACCGGGGCGGTGAAGGGCTGATGCGACACCGTGGACAGCCGAACCTCACGGACGCCACCCGCCGGCGCATCCTCTACGGCGGCGACTACAACCCCGAGCAGTGGCCCGAGGAGACCTGGCCCGAGGACGTCCGCCTGATGCGGGCGGCCGGCGTCAACTCCGTCACCCTCGGCGTCTTCTCCTGGGCGACGCTCGAACCACGCCCCGGCGTACACGACTTCTTGTGGCTCGACCGCCTCATGGACCTGCTGCACGAGGGCGGCATCGGCGTCGTCCTCGCCACCCCCACCGCCTCGCCCCCGCCCTGGCTGGGGCACCTGCACCCCGACACCCTGCCCCGCGACGCGGACGGCCGCACCGAGTGGTGGGGCGGCCGGCAGCACTTCTCGCACTCCAGCGCCACCTACCGCCGCCACGCCGCCGCCGTCACCGAGGCCCTCGCCGCCCGCTACGCGAGCCACCCCGCCCTGACCATGTGGCACATCAACAACGAGTACTGCACCTACGACTACGGCGACGAGGCCGCCACCCGCTTCCGCCGCTGGCTCCGGGACCGGTACGGCACCCTCGACGCCCTCAACACCGCCTGGGGCACCGCCTTCTGGAGCCAGGGCTACGGCGACTGGGCGGAGGTCGCGCCACCCCGCCACGCCCACTACCTGAAGAACCCCACCCAGGCCCTGGACTTCCGCCGCTTCACCTCCGACATGCTCCTGGAGTGCTACACCGCCGAGCGCGACATCGTCCGCCGCCACACCCCGCACCTCCCGGTCACCACCAACTTCATGCCCCTGTGGTCCGGCCAGGACGCCTGGCGCTGGGCCGAGGAGGAGGACGTCGTCTCGGTCGACCTCTACCCCGACCCCCGCGACCCGTTCGGCGCCCAGGAAGGCGCCCTGGTCCAGGACATGACCCGTTCCCAGGCACGCGGCCCATGGATGCTCATGGAACAGGCGGCCGGGCCCGTCAACTGGCGCGGCGTGAACCACCCCAAGCCACGCGGCCTGAACCGCCTGTGGTCCCTCCAGGCCGTGGCGCGCGGCGCCGACGCCGTCTGCTACTTCCAGTGGCGCCAGTCGCGGCAGGGCGCCGAGAAGTTCCACTCTGGGATGGTCTCCCACGCGGGGGAGGAGGGCCGCACCTACCAGGAGGTCAGACAACTCGGCGCCGACCTCGCGAAGCTGGGCCCGCACGTGGCGGAGAGCACGATCACCGCCGACATCGCCGTCCTGCACGACTGGCACTCCTGGTGGGCCGGCGACCAGGACGCCCGCCCCTCCCACCGCTTCGACCACGCCGACGTCCTGCGCGCCTGGCACCGCGCGCTGTGGCGGGCCCACCTCACCACCGACTTCGCCCACCCGGACCACGACCTCACCTCGTACAAGGCCGTCGTCGTCCCCCAGCTCTACGCGCTCACGGACGCCGCGATCGACAGGCTCCTCGCCTACGTCCACGGCGGCGGCACCCTCGTCTGCGGCTTCCTCACCGGCGTCGCCGACATGGACGACCGCGTCAGACCCGGCGGCATGGACGCCCGGCTGCGCGACCTGTTCGGCATCCGCACCCTGCACGAGTGGTGGCCGCTGGAGACGGACGAGCGCGCCGACTGCGACGGCTTCCGGGGCACCCTGTGGTCGGAGGAGATCGAGCCCGACGGCACCGCCGCCGAGACGATCCCCTACAAGGGCGGCGAGCTGGACGGACTTCCCGCCGTCCTGCGCAAGGGCCGCGCCTGGTACCTCTCGACCCTCCCCGAGCCGGAGGCGCTGCGCGACCTGCTCGCCCGCGTCGCCGCCGGGGCGGGCGCCCGTCCGGTGCTCGACGGACTCCCGGACGACGTCGAGGCCGTACGCCGCGGCGACCTGCTGTTCCTCCTGCACCACGGCCGCGACCCCGTCACCGTCGACGTCCCGGGCACCCACCGCGACCTACTGACCGACACGAGCGTCACCGACCGCGTCACCCTCGCCCGTTACGGCGTGGCGGTCCTCACGGAGCGGGACTCATGAGCGATACGCCCGTGGCCGATAGGCGTGTGACCGGTGCGTCCGTGGCCGGTGTGCCCATGCCCGGCGCGTCTGTGGCTGGTGTGCCTGTGCCCGGTGTGCCTGTGATCGGTGCGTCCGTGGCTGGTGCGTCCGTGGCTGGTGCGTCTGTGCCCGGTGTGCCTGTGATCGGTGCGTCCGTGCCCGGTGTGCCCGTGTCCAGTGCGTCCGTGGCCGGTGTGCCCGTGCCCGGAGCGTCCGTGGCCCGTGCGCCCATGACCGGCGGGCGCATGACCGGCGGACCCGTGCACGGCACCTGGGAACCCGAGCCCGCCACCCGCTGGGAGGACGCCTTCCTGACCGGCAACGGTCACCACGGCGCTCTGGTGTTCGGCGATCCGAACGCCGACCGGGTGATCGTCACCCACCACACCCTGGTCCGTCCGGACGGCGACGACGGGCACCGCCGGCCGCCCGCGCTCGCCGCGGAACTCCCCGCCCTCCAGGACCGTCTGCTGGCCGGCGACACCACCGCGGCCGAGGCCTTCACCGACGGCCGCCCCCTGCAATGGGTACGCCCGTTCCACCCGGCCTTCCAGCTCCGCCTGAACCGGCCGTCCGGCAACACCCACGCCCCCTACCGCCGCTCCGTCGACTTCACCACCGGCGAGACGACGGCCACCTGCTCCACCTGGACCAGCCGGGTCTTCGTCTCCCGCGCCGACGACGTGATCGTCCAGCACGTCACCGCCCCGGACCTCACCCTCGACCTGTCCCTCGACGCCCGCCTGCCCGGCGCCCCCGCCGGACTGGGCGTCGGCCACGGCACCGTCCTCACCCCCGAGGGCGCCCTGCTCAGCCTGCGGGCCCGCTACCCCGGCAGCGACCTGGCCTACACCGGCGTCACCCTGATCGCCGTCACCGGCGGCACCACGAGACTCGTGCCGCCCGGCGTACTCGTCGAGGGCGCCACGGAGGTGCTGCTCCTCACCCGCGTGCGCCGGCACACCGGCGACCTGGACGTGGTCGCCGAGAGCCGCGCCCTGCGAGACCTCCGAGGCCTGCACGACCTGCGCGACCTGCCGGACGGGCCGACATACGACGCCCTCCTCGACCGGCATCTCGCGCGCCACCGCACCGCCTACGACCGCGTCACCCTCGACCTCGCCGCCGACCCCGCCGAACGCCTGCTGCCGGGCTCGGAACTGCTCGACCGCCCCACCAGCGCGGCCCTCCTGGAACGGCTCTTCGCCGCCGGGCGCTACCACCTGCTCTCGGCGAGCGGCCTGTTCCCGCCCCGCCTGACCGGCCTGTGGACCGGCGACTGGAACACCGCCTGGTCAGGTGCCTTCACCACCAACGCCAACCTGAACCTCCAGACCGCCTCCGCGGCGGCGGCCGCCCTCCCCGAGGTCACCGAGGCCCACGCCGCCCTGGTCCACCGGCAGTTCCCGCACTGGCGGGACAACGCCCGCGCGATCTTCGGCGCCCGGGGCGTCGTCGCGCCCTCGCACACCGACGGCGAGTCCGGGCACACGTACCACTTCAGCCGGGAGTACCCGCTGCACCTGTGGACGGCCGGCGCCGACTGGCTGCTCAAGCCCCTAGTCGACCACGACGAGACCCGCGGCGCCCGCGACCCCCGCACCACCGCCGCACTGGCCGAAGTCGCCCTGTTCTACGAGGACTTCCTCACCCGCACCGACCCGGACGGACATCTGGTGGTCGTCCCCTCGTACTCGCCCGAGAACCGTCCCGCCAACGCCGGCTGGGGCACGCTCGACGCGGCCATGGACCTCTCCGCCGCCCGGCACGCCCTGCTGACCGCCGCCGACCACCACCCCGAGCACGCCGACCGCTGGCGCGCCCTCGCCGACCGCGTCCGCCCGCACCGGATCAACGCCGACGGCGCCCTCGCGGAGTGGGCGTGGCCCGGCCTCGAGGACACCTACGACCACCGCCACCTCAGCCACCTCTACGGCGTCTGGCCGCTCGACGAGATCACCCCGTACGACACCCCCGACCTCGCCCGGGCCGCCCACCGCGCCCTCGCACGGCGCGGCGCCGAGAACGACTCCGCCCACGGCCACCTCCACCACGCCCTGATCGCGGCCCGGCTCCGGGACGGCGGCCGGGTCGCCGACGCCCTCGCCCAGGTGCTCGGCGGCGACTTCTTCCACGCGTCCCTGATGAGCGCGCACTACCCCCACCGCGACGTCTACAACGCCGACGCCGCACACGCCCTCCCGGCCGTCCTGATCGAGATGCTGGTGCAGTCCACCCCCGGCCGCCTCGTCCTGCTGCCCGCCCTCCCCGCGTCCTGCCCACAGGGCGAACTCAGGGGCGTACGCACCCGGTTCGGCGCCGAACTCGACCTCACCTGGACGCCCGACGGCCGCGCGACGGCCCTCCTGCGCCCACGCCGCACCCACCGCGTGGAACTCCGGACCTCCTCCGGCGCCGAGCCGCTCGACCTCGTCGCCGGTCAGGACCGCGTCATCAGCGTCACGACGCGGTAGCACCCGCGCACCTCCCCCCACCCATGGAAGGAAACGCCATGGCACCAAGCACCCGTACACGCACCCGCACCTTGACCGCTCTCCTCGCGCCCGCCCTCGCGCTCGGCGCCACCGTCGGTCTCGCCTCCGCGCCCGCGCAGGCCGCCGTGTGGAACTCCTGCGACCAGTGGGGCAACACGAGCCTGAACGGCTACACCCTCTACAACAACATCTGGGGCTCCGGTGCCGGCAGCCAGTGCGTCTGGGCCAACTCCGGCACCAACTGGGGCGTCTGGGCCGACCACCCGAACACCGGCGGCATCAAGTCCTACCCGAACGCCAAGAAGGTGATCAACAAGCCGATCACGTCCCTCGGCTCGCTCAGCAGCAGCTACAACGTCACGGTCCCCTCGTCCGGCGCCTACAACACGTCGTACGACATCTGGGACACGGACTACGACTACGAGATCATGCTCTGGGTCAACTACAACGGAGCCGTCGGCCCGCTCGGCACCTCGCAGGGAACGGCCACCCTCGGCGGCCACACCTGGAACGTCTACAAGGGGAACAACGGCGCCAACGAGGTCTTCTCGTTCCTGCGCACCTCGGACTCGAACTCCGGCACCGTGAACATCCTCCCGATCCTGAAGTGGATCAAGGACACCAAGGGCTGGATGGGCAACGAGACCATCGGCGACGTGCAGTTCGGCTACGAGATCACCTCGTCCGCCGGCGGTCTGGACTTCCAAACCAACAACCTGACGGTCAGCGGCGGCTGACCCACCGCGCCGCACGGCCCACGGGCCGGCCCCACTCACCCGGGACCGGCCTCGGGCCTCTACGACCGGACGGGCGCCGGTCCCGAACTGGCCCGGACGGTCAGCTCCGGCGCGAGCAGCACGACCTCGTCGCTCCCGCGGCCGCCGAGCTTGGCGACCAGCTGCTCCACGGCGTGCCGGCCCATCTCGTGCGCCGGCACGGCGACCGAGGTGAGCCGCACCGAGGCCTGGGTGGCGACCTGCTCGGGACAGACCGCGACCACCGACACGTCCTCGGGCACGGCCCGGCCCTGCTGGCGCAGCAGGGCGAGCAGCGGCTCGACCGCCGACTCGTTCTGGACGACGAACCCCGTGGTGTCCGGACGCTCGTCGAAGAGGCGGGCGAGCGTCGCGGCCATCGCGTCGTACCCGCCCTCGCAGGGCCGGTGCAGCAGCCGCAGCTCCAACTCCCGCGCGCGGGTGCGCAGCCCGTCGAGGGTGCGCTCGGCGAAGCCGGTGTGCCGTTCGTAGACCGCGGGAGCCTCGCCGATGACGGCGATGTCGCGGTGCCCCAGCTTCGCCAGATGCTCCACGCACAGTGCCCCGGTCGCCCGGAAGTCCAAGTCGACGCAGGTGAGGCCGGTGGTGTCGGCGGGCAGGCCGATCAGGACGGACGGCTGGTCGGTGCCGCGCAGCAGCGGGAGCCGCTCGTCGTCGAGTTCGACGTCCATGAGGATCATCGCGTCCGCCAGCCCACTGCCGGTGACGCGGCGCACCGCGTCGGGGCCCTCCTCGCCGGTGAGCAGCAGGATGTCGTACCCGTGGGTGCGCGCACTGGTGGCGACCGCGACGGCGATCTCCATCATCACCGGCACGTACATGTCGGTGCGCAGCGGGATCATCAGCGCGATGATGTTCGACCTGCTGCTGGCCAGGGCGCGGGCGCCGGCGTTCGGGTGGTAGCCGAGCTTCCGGATGCTCTCCTCGACCCGCTGCCGGGTGGTGGTGGAGATGGACCGCTTGCCGCTGAGGACATAGCTCACCGTGCTGGCCGAGACTCCGGCGTGCTGGGCGACCTCGGCGAGGGTGACCATCCAGCTCTCCAAGCTTGTGAAGCGCTTCGACAGCGCGCGGGGCGGACAACGGCGGGTGAGGGTGGTCCGACAGTAACCCCAGCGGGGGTGGGTGTCCATAGGCCGTCGAAGCGCTTCGATTGCCTTGGCTTCCGCCTGTCCCCCTTCCCGTCTCCCCACCGCGGTATCGGCCGAACGGCCGCACGAAGGGTGGCTGGGTCGCCCGGGATCGGGTACATACGATCGGGTAGCACCGACTAGTAACGTACATCCGCTTGTTCGTGCAGGATGAATCGTGGCGAGGTGAGCCTCATGTCCGCACCAACCACCCCCTCCTCCCGTCCCACCGTCACCGAACGTGAGGCCCGACAGGTCGCGGAGGCGGCCCGGGAACAGGACTGGCGTAAACCCAGCTTCGCCAAGGAACTGTTCCTCGGCCGGTTCCGCCTCGACCTCATCCACCCCCACCCGCTCCCCGCCGCCGAGGACGTCCAGCGCGGCGAGGAGTTCCTCGCCAAACTGCGCGACTTCTGCGAGACGAAGATCGACGGGGCCGTGATCGAGCGCGACGCGCGCATCCCCGACGAGGTGATCACGGGGCTGAAGGAGCTGGGCGCCTTCGGCATGAAGATCGACACGAAGTACGGCGGCCTCGGCCTGACCCAGGTCTACTACAACAAGGCCCTCGCCCTGGTCGGATCCGCGAACCCCGCGATCGGCGCGCTGCTCTCCGCCCACCAGTCGATCGGCGTACCGCAGCCGCTGAAGATGTTCGGCACCCAGGAGCAGAAGGACACGTTCCTGCCGCGCTGCGCCCGCACCGACATCTCGGCGTTCCTGCTGACCGAACCGGACGTCGGCTCCGACCCGGCGCGCCTGGCCACCACCGCGGTGCCGGACGGGGAGGACTACGTCCTCGACGGGGTGAAGCTGTGGACGACCAACGGCGTCGTCGCCGACCTCCTGGTCGTCATGGCCCGCGTCCCGAAGTCCGAGGAGCGCAAGGGCGGCATCACCGCCTTCGTCGTGGAGGCCGACTCCGAGGGCATCACGGTCGAGAACCGCAACGCCTTCATGGGCCTGCGCGGCCTGGAGAACGGCGTCACCCGTTTCCACCGGGTGCGCGTCCCGGCCGCCAACCGCATCGGCCCCGAGGGCGCCGGCCTCAAGATCGCCCTGACCACCCTCAACACCGGCCGCCTCTCGCTGCCCGCCATGTGCGTCGGCGCCGGCAAGTGGTGCCTGAAGATCGCCCGCGAGTGGTCCGCGGTGCGCGAGCAGTGGGGCAAGCCGGTCGCGCTGCACGAGGCCGTCGGCTCCAAGATCTCCTTCATCGCGGCGACGACCTTCGCCCTGGAGGCGGTCCTGGACCTGTCCTCCCAGATGGCCGACGAGGACCGCAACGACATCCGCATCGAGGCCGCCCTCGCCAAGCTCTACGGCTCCGAGATGGCCTGCCTGATGGCCGACGAACTGGTCCAGATCCGCGGCGGCCGCGGCTTCGAGACCGCGGCCTCCCTCGAGGCCCGGGGCGAGCGCGCGGTCCCGGCCGAGCAGATCCTGCGCGACCTGCGCATCAACCGCATCTTCGAGGGCTCCACCGAGATCATGCACCTGCTGATCGCGCGCGAGGCCGTCGACGCCCACCTCTCGGTCGCCGGCGACCTGATCGACCCCGACAAGACCCTGTCCGACAAGGCGAAGGCGGGCGCGCAGGCCGGCGTCTTCTACGCCAAGTGGCTGCCGAAACTCGTCGCCGGACCGGGGCAACTCCCGCGCTCCTACGCCGACTTCCACCCGTCCGGCCACCCCCACCTGTCCGGGCACCTGCGCTACGTCGAACGCACCGCCCGCAAACTCGCCCGCTCCACCTTCTACGCCATGTCCCGCTGGCAGGGCCGGATGGAGACCAAGCAGGGCTTCCTGGGCCGGATCGTCGACATCGGCGCGGAGCTGTTCGCGATGAGCGCCGCGTGCGTGCGCGCCGAGCACCTGCGCGCCAGGGACGACCACGGCCGCGAGGCCTATCAGCTCGCCGACGCCTTCTGCCGCCAGGCCCGCATCCGCGTCGAGGAACTCTTCGGCCGGCTGTGGACCAACACCGACGACGTCGACCGCAAGGTCGTCAAGGGCGTGCTGGGCGGCGCGTACGAGTGGCTGGAACAGGGCGTCGTCGACCCGTCCGGCGACGGCCCCTGGATCGCGGACGCGACACCGGGACCGGCGCAGCGGGAGAACGTGCGCCGTCGCATCGGCTGAGCCCCGGGGCGGCCCGGACGGACCCGGATCGCCCCGTAGGCGCGCCGCTCCACGCGCGGGTGACCCGCCCCGACACCCGAGCGAGGGACGCGCTGTCCTCCCGGAGGGCCGTTGCGGCCACAATGGTGGGATGAGCGACAGTCCAGCCCCACTCGCCGACCCCCACCTCGTCTACGACCCGGTGGCGGGCGACGGCCCGAAGGACGTGGTGATCCTCGGGTCCACCGGGTCGATCGGGACCCAGGCCATCGACCTCGTGCTGCGCAACCCGGACCGCTTCCGGGTCACCGCCCTGTCCGCCAACGGCAGCCGGGTCGCCCTCCTCGCCGACCAGGCGCACCGGCTGAGGGCGCGGACCGTCGCCGTCGCCCGCGAGGACGTCGTACCGGCGCTGCGGGAAGCGCTGAGCGACCGGTACGGCACGGGGGAGCCGCTCCCCGAGATCCTCGCCGGACCGGACGCGGCCACCCGGCTCGCCGCCTCCGACTGCCACACCGTGCTCAACGGCATCACCGGCTCCATCGGCCTCGCCCCGACGCTCGCCGCCCTGGAGGCGGGCCGCACCCTCGCGCTCGCCAACAAGGAGTCGCTCATCGTCGGCGGCCCGCTGGTCAAGGCGCTGGCCAAGCCCGGCCAGATCATCCCGGTCGACTCCGAGCACGCCGCGCTCTTCCAGGCGCTGGCCGCCGGCATCCGCGCCGACGTCCGCAAGCTCGTCGTCACCGCGTCCGGCGGCCCGTTCCGGGGACGTACGAAGGAGCAGTTGGCGGGCGTCACCGTCGAGGACGCCCTCGCCCACCCCACCTGGGCCATGGGCCCGGTGATCACGATCAACTCCGCCACCCTCGTCAACAAGGGCCTGGAGGTGATCGAGGCCCACCTGCTCTACGACATTCCCTTCGACCGCATTGAGGTGGTCGTGCACCCGCAGTCGTATGTCCACTCGATGGTTGAGTACACGGACGGATCGACACTGGCCCACGCGACGCCCCCCGACATGGGCGGGCCGATCGCCGTCGGCCTCGGCTGGCCCGAACGCGTCCCCGACGCCGCGCCTTCCTTCGACTGGAGCAAGGCCTCGACCTGGGAGTTCTTCCCGCTCGACAACGAGGCCTTCCCCTCGGTGAACCTGGCCAGGCACGTGGGACAGCTCGCGGGCACGGCCCCGGCGGTGTTCAATGCCGCCAATGAGGAGTGTGTCGAGGCGTTCCGCCGCGGCGCGCTGCCGTTTCTCGGGATCATGGAGACCGTCACGCGGGTGGTCGAGGAGCACGGCACTCCCCGTACGGGAACCTCGCTCACCGTCGCGGACGTCCTCGAAGCGGAGACCTGGGCGCGCGCCCGGGCCCGGCAACTGGCGGCACAGACGGCGGAGGCCCGTGCATGACGACCCTGATGTTCATCCTCGGCATAGTCCTTTTCGCCGTCGGCCTGCTGTTCTCCATCGCCTGGCACGAACTGGGCCACCTGTCCACGGCCAAGATGTTCGGCATCCGGGTGCCGCAGTACATGGTGGGCTTCGGGCCGACGATCTTCTCGAAGAAGAAGGGCGACACCGAGTACGGCGTCAAGGCCATCCCCTTCGGCGGCTACATCCGCATGATCGGCATGTTCCCGCCCGGCCCCGACGGCCGCCTGGAGGCCCGCTCCACCTCACCCTGGCGCGGCATGATCGAGGACGCCCGCTCGGCCGCCTTCGAGGAACTCCAGCCCGGTGACGACAAGCGCCTGTTCTACACGCGCAAGCCGTGGAAACGGGTCATCGTGATGTTCGCGGGCCCGTTCATGAACCTCGTCCTCGCGGTGGTGCTCTTCCTCACCGTCCTGATGGGCTTCGGCATCTCGCAGCAGACCACCACCGTCAGCTCCGTCTCCCAGTGCGTCATCTCGCAGACCGAGAACCGCGACGACTGCACCAAGTCCGACCCGGCCTCCCCGGCGGCCGCGGCGGGCCTGAGGGCCGGCGACAAGATCCTCGCCTTCGACGGCGTACGCACCGACGAGTGGGACAAGCTCTCCGACCTGATCCGTGCCAACCCCGGCGAGGACGTGCCGGTCGTCGTCGAGCGCAAGGGCGAGGAGGTCACCCTCCAGGCGACCATCGCCACCAACAAGGTCGCCAAGAAGGACTCCAACGGCCAGATCGTCGAGGGCGAGTACGTCACCGCCGGCTTCCTCGGGTTCAGCGCCGCCACCGGCGTCGTGAAGCAGGACTTCGGCCAGTCCGTGACCTGGATGGGCGACCGGATCGGCGACGCCGTCGACTCCCTCGCCGCCCTGCCCGCCAAGATCCCCGCCCTGTGGGACGCCGCCTTCGGCGACGGACCCCGCGAGGCGGACTCCCCGATGGGCGTCGTCGGCGCCGCCCGCGTCGGCGGCGAGATCGCCACCCTGGACATCCCGCCCACCCAGCAGCTCGCCATGTTCGTGATGCTGGTGGGCGGCTTCAACCTCTCCCTGTTCCTCTTCAACATGCTCCCGCTGCTGCCGCTCGACGGCGGCCACGTCGCGGGCGCTCTGTGGGAGTCGCTGCGCCGCGCCGCGGCCAGGGTGCTGCGCAGGCCCGACCCCGGGCCCTTCGACGTGGCGAAGCTGATGCCGGTGGCCTACGTGGTGGCGGGCGTCTTCGTCTGCTTCACGCTGCTGGTGCTGGTGGCGGACCTCGTCAACCCGGTGCGGATCACCTGACGGCCGCACGGCCGGGACGATCCGGTGCGAAGCCCGATCCGGAGAGCATGTCCGCCCGGACCGGGCTTCACTCCGGTCGCCCGGCAGATGGACGCCAAAGGATGCATCTCCCGCACGCGGTGTGCCCGGCGTTCATGTCCGTGCCGTAATCTCGGATGCCGGAGCCCGCCGCTGAACGGGGCCGGACCTTGATCCACGACTTGGGGTTGCACAGCAGATGACTGCGATTTCTCTCGGCATGCCGGACGTTCCGACCAGGCTCGCGGAGCGCCGCAAGAGCCGGCAGATCCAGGTCGGGCCCGTGGCGGTGGGCGGTGACGCGCCCGTGTCGGTGCAGTCCATGACCACGACCCGTACCTCCGACATCGGCGCCACGCTCCAGCAGATCGCCGAGCTGACGGCGTCCGGCTGCCAGATCGTCCGCGTGGCGTGCCCCACACAGGACGACGCCGACGCCCTTGCCGTGATCGCCAAGAAGTCCCAGATCCCGGTGATCGCCGACATCCACTTCCAGCCCAAGTACGTCTTCGCCGCCATCGAGGCGGGCTGCGCCGCGGTCCGGGTGAACCCGGGCAACATCAAGCAGTTCGACGACAAGGTCAGGGAGATCGCCAAGGCGGCCAAGGACCACGGCACGCCCATCCGCATCGGCGTGAACGCGGGCTCCCTCGACCGCCGCCTGCTCCAGAAGTACGGCAAGGCGACCCCCGAAGCACTGGCGGAGTCGGCCCTGTGGGAGGCGTCGCTCTTCGAGGAGCACGACTTCCGGGACATCAAGATCTCGGTCAAGCACAACGACCCGGTCGTCATGGTCGAGGCCTACCGGCAGCTCGCCGCCCAGTGCGACTACCCCCTCCACCTCGGCGTCACCGAGGCCGGCCCCGCCTTCCAGGGCACGATCAAGTCGGCCGTCGCCTTCGGCGCCCTGCTCTCCCAGGGCATCGGCGACACCATCCGCGTCTCGCTCAGCGCGCCGCCCGTCGAGGAGATCAAGGTCGGCATCCAGATCCTGGAGTCGCTGAACCTGCGCCAGCGCGGCCTGGAGATCGTCTCCTGCCCCTCCTGCGGGCGGGCCCAGGTCGACGTCTACAAGCTGGCCGAGGAGGTCACCGCCGGCCTCGAGGGCATGGAGGTGCCGCTGCGCGTCGCCGTCATGGGCTGCGTCGTCAACGGCCCCGGCGAGGCCCGAGAGGCCGACCTCGGCGTCGCCTCCGGCAACGGGAAGGGCCAGATCTTCGTCAAGGGCGAGGTCGTCAAGACCGTCCCCGAGTCCAAGATCGTGGAGACCCTCATCGAGGAGGCCATGAAGATCGCCGAGCAGATGGAGGCCGACGGAGTGACCTCCGGCGAGCCCTCGGTGGCCGTCGCGGGCTGACCCGGCCCCGGCTCCTGCCGCGTCGCCCGGAGGGCGGCGCGGCATATTCACGACAGGTACAGTGCGGAGACCAGCAGATCTCAGGGTGAGGCCCCCGCACGTGTTGACGCAGACCACCTCCCGCGTGCTCGAACCGAGCGACCTGGACGCCGCGCTCGCCATCCTCGACCGCGACCCGGTGGCGAACGCCTTCGTCGCCGCCCGGGTACAGATCGCCGGACTCGACCCCTGGCGGCTCGGCGGCGAGATGTGGGGCTGGTACGAGCACGGCATGCTGACCTCGCTGTGCTACGCGGGCGCCAACCTCGTCCCCATCTGCGCCAACCCGCGCGCCGTCCGCGCCTTCGCCGACCGCGCCCGGCGGGCCGGCCGCCGCTGCTCCTCGATCGTCGGCCCCGCCGACCCGACCGCCCAGCTGTGGCGCCTGCTCGAACCGGGCTGGGGCCCGGCCCGCGAGGTCCGCACCCGCCAGCCCCTCATGGTCACCGACCGCATGCCCGGCGACATCGCCCCCGACCCCTACGTCCGCCGCGTCCGCAAGGACGAGATGGAGCGGATCATGCCGGCCTGCGTGGCGATGTTCACCGAGGAGGTCGGCATCTCCCCGATGGCAGGCGACGGCGGCCTGCTCTACCAGGCCCGGGTCGCCGAACTCGTCGGCTCCGGCCGCTCCTTCGCCCGCTTCGACGCCGACGGCCGGGTCGTCTTCAAGGCCGAGATCGGCGCCGCCACCGACCGCGCCTGCCAGATCCAGGGAGTGTGGGTGGCCCCCGAGTACCGGGGCAAGGGCCTGGCGGCACCCGGCATGGCGGCGGTCCTGCGCTACGCCCTGACGGACGTCGCCCCGGTGGCGAGCCTGTACGTCAACGACTTCAACACCGCGGCGCGACGGACGTACCTTCGCGTGGGGTTCCAAGAGGTCGGCGCCTTCATGAGCGTGCTGTTCTGACCCCTGTGGAAGGCCTGTAGGCTCCCCGCCATGGACCTCGTGATCGGCCCGCTGGACCTCTCCGCGCACGTGGACGAGGCCCTGGCCGTCCAAGCCGCCGCGTTCGGCCTCGGCCCCGACGAGGTGGCCGTCCGCCGTCAGATCGTCCTGCGCCACATGACCCACCCCGGCGCCAGAGCCCTCGGCGCCACCGTCGGCGGCGCCCTCGTCGGCTTCGTCTACGGCATGCCCAACGACCGCACCCACTGGTGGTCCACCGTCGTCGAGCCCTACCTCCGCGCCCAGGGCACCGACCGCTGGCTCGACGACTCCTTCGTGATCACGGAACTCCACGTCCACCCGGCCCACCAGAACCGCGGCGCGGGCCGCGCCCTGATCACCACGATCACCGACGCCGCCACCGAGCCCCGCTCGATCCTCTCCGCGATCGACACCGAGAGCCCCGCCCGCGGCCTCTACCGCTCCCTCGGCTACCAGGACCTGGCCCGCCGCGTCCTCTTCCCCAGCGCACCCAAGCCCTACGCGGTGATGGGCGCCACGCTCCCCCTGCGCAGGCGGGCCCCGGCCGGTCGATAACCGATTTCCACCGCACCGGACCACCCGGCTAACCTCCTAGCACCACCCTTACGCAGCAGGAGACACGAGAACCATGGCCAACGCACCGGTCCAGCGCATGTCGAAGTTGATGGCGAAGACGCTGCGCGACGACCCGGCGGACGCCGAGGTCCTCAGCCACAAGCTGCTGGTCCGCGCCGGCTACGTGCGCCGCACCGCCGCCGGCCTGTGGAGCTGGCTGCCGCTCGGCAAGAAGGTCCTCGGCAACATCGAGCGCATCGTCCGCGAGGAGATGGACGCCATCGGCGCCCAGGAGGTCCAGCTCCCCGCCCTGCTGCCGCGCGAGCCGTACGAGGCCACCGGCCGCTGGCAGGAGTACGGCCCCGAGCTGTTCCGCCTCCAGGACCGCAAGGGCGGTGACTACCTCCTCGGCCCCACCCACGAGGAGATCTTCACGCTCCTGGTCAAGGACCAGGCATCGTCCTACAAGGACCTGCCGGTCATCCTCTACCAGATCCAGAACAAGTACCGCGACGAGGCCCGCCCCCGGGCCGGCATCCTGCGCGGCCGCGAGTTCCTCATGAAGGACTCCTACTCCTTCGACGTCGCCGACGAGGGCCTGGCCGAGTCCTACGCCCTGCACCGCGCCGCCTACCAGCGCATCTTCGAGCGCCTCGGCCTCGACTACCGCATCTGCGCGGCCACCGCCGGCGCGATGGGCGGCTCGAAGTCCGAGGAGTTCCTGGCCCCCGCGGAGGCCGGCGAGGACACCTTCGCCGACTGCCCGAACTGCGACTTCGCCGCCAACACGGAGGCGGTCGCCCACACCCTCAAGCCGGTGGACGCGACGAACGCACCCGCCGCCGAGGACATCCCGACCCCCGACACCCCCACCATCGAGACCCTGGCCGCCTCCCTCGGCGTAGAGGCCTCCGCCACCCTCAAGAACCTCCTCGTCAAGGTGGACGGCGAGATCGTCGCCGTGGGCGTCCCCGGCGACCGCGAGGTCGACCTGGACAAGGTCGAGGCGCACTTCGCCCCGGCCGCCGTCGAGCTGGTCACCGCCGAGGACTTCGTCGGCCGCCCCGACCTGGTCCGCGGCTACGTCGGCCCGCAGGGCCTGGGCGACAAGGTGAAGTACATCGCCGACCCGCGCGTGGCGCCGGGCACGGCGTGGATCACGGGCGCCAACAAGGAGCACACGCACGCCAAGAACGTGGTGGCGGGCCGCGACTTCGAGGTCGACGCCTACGTGGACGTGGTGGTCGTCCGCGAGGGCGACCCCTGCCCGAACTGCGGCACCGGCCTCAAGCTGGACCGCGCCATCGAGATCGGCCACATCTTCCAGCTGGGCCGCAAGTACGCCGACGCCCTCAAGCTCGACGTCCTCGGCCAGAACGGCAAGCCGGCCCGTGTGACGATGGGCTCCTACGGCATCGGCGTCTCCCGCGCCGTCGCGGCCCTCGCCGAGCAGCACGCCGACGACAAGGGCCTCGTCTGGTCCAAGGAGGTCGCCCCCGCCGACGTCCACGTGGTCGCCGCCGGCAAGGCCCTCCAGACCGAGCTGGCCCTCGAGGTCTCCGACAAGCTGGCCGCGGCGGGCGTCCGCGTCCTGGTCGACGACCGCGCGGGCGTCTCTCCGGGCGTGAAGTTCACCGACGCCGAACTCATCGGCGTCCCGCAGATCCTGGTCGCGGGCCGCCGCTCCGCCGAGGGCGTCGTGGAACTGAAGGACCGCCGCACCGGCGAGCGCGAGGAACTCCCGGTCGAGGAGGCCATCACCCGCCTCACCAACTGACTGCCGCGTCCCTCCCGGCACCCGGCGCGGGTGCGGGCCGTGCCGTGATCCGGTGCTACCCCGGCGCCCCGCGTGGGGGTGGGGACGCGGGACCGGCGCTGGCCGGGTGCCGCCTGCGCCCACCCGTGCCGCCCCAGCGGCACGACTGCCCGCAGATGGGGGGCGGGGGCGACGGCCCGCAGCCACGGGGGCGGGGACGGAAGTGGGGCGGCGGGTTGGCCGCGTGCGGCGGGAAGGGGTCGTGTCGGGGGGTGTCCGCCCGCAGCGGTTGGCGCGTCAACGCGTCGGGCATCTGTGGCCGACCGATTCCGCGCCGTTCCGAGGACGGACACCCCCCGGCGCGGCACCGACTCCCCACCGAACCGAACGCGCTACGCGCACCCCCACCGACCCCGCACAGGCCGCCGCAGGCATCCCCGCCCAACCGCCAGAGGCCCTCGCGCCGGGCCTCACAGCCAGCCCGCGAACTCCAGCAGCAGCTCCGCGTCCTGCTCCCGCCCCACCCGCCGGGCCCGTACGCCCGACTCGACCGCGCGGAACAACGTCCAGCCCCGCAGCCGCTCCTGGTCGACCTCCAGCGACTCCGCGAGCCGCTTGATCCGCCGCCGGGTCGTCGAGGCGCCCGACGGCTGGGCGATGAGGTCCTCCACCCGGTCCCGCACCAACCGCGCCAGGTCGAAGGCGCTCTCGCCGACCACCGGGTCGGGACCCACCGCCAGCCACGGCATCCGGTCCCCGGCAAGCACCTTGCTCTGCCGGAACGTGCCATGCAGCAGCCGCCCCTCGGGCGGTGCGGCCAGCAGCTCCGTACGCGCCGCGAGCGCCGCGTCGACCAACGGCGCCACCTCGGAGTCGGCCGCTCCCGCCCGCATGGCCTCGGCCTGCCGCCCGGTCCGTTCGGCCACGGTCTCGAAGGGATGCCCGGCGGGCGGCTCCACCCACAGCCGCCGCAACGTGCCCGCGGCCTCCAGCAACGCCTTCGCCTCCGGCAGCGACCGCACCGACACGTCCGGATGCAGCCGCTCCAGCAGCAGCACACCCTCCGTGTCGGCCCCCGCCCCGTCCAGCAGCTGCACGGCGCCCAGCCCGCCCCAGTGGGCCAGCGCGGCCCGCTCGCTCCGGGGCCGGGCCCGGCGCGGGGCCAGCTTCAGCACCGCGGGCGTCCCCTCGGCCGTCCGCACCAGGACCACCAGGCTGCTGCGCCCGCCGGGCACCTGCACCCGCTCCACCGTCAACTCGCCCAGCGCCACGGCCCGCTCCGCCACTTCGGGCAGCTTCGCCAACCAGTCGTCACCGTCCGGTGCCGTCTCGCCGAGCGCCCTGACCAGACGCCGCGGCGGTTCGAAAACCATGCGCGAGCCGTTCCCTTCCCGTACGGGCAGCCGTACGTGTTACGCGGTCGGTGTCGCCGAAACCGAGCCACTCGGAGCCGAGGCACCCGGAACCGAGCCACTAGGAGCCGAAGCGCCCGGAGCAGAGTCCTGCCCGGACGCCGTACCGGCCCGCTCGGCGAGCCCAGGGAAGGCTACGCTCCCGCCCCGCCAGCGCACCGCGCGGACCGCCGCCTCACGCAGCGCCGCGGCCGCCGAGGCCCGCCGGTCCCCCTCCGCCGCCCGCACCAGGTCGGAGTAGACCCCGGCCACCCGGTCCTCCAACTCGGCCGCCAGCCGCACCGCGGCCACCGAGTCCGGCACGGAGAAGGGGAGCGCGTACCCGGCCGCCGCGGCGACCGGCTCGCCGCCGAGGTCGCGCACCTCGCGCGCCAGCGCGTCCCGCCGCGCCCGGTGCGCGTCGTACGCCGTCCGTGCCTCGGTGCGCCGCTCCTCACCGATCCGCCCGCCGACGACCCCGTAGCCGTACACGGCCGCGTGCTCCGCCGACAGCGCCGCCTGGAGCGCGTCCAGCCGCCGGCCCTCCGTCTCGCTCACCCGTCACCCTCCGTCAGCAGACAGCAGATACACGTGGGCCGCACCGGCCGCCGCCACCGAGGCGAACAGTCGCGCCGACTCACCCGGCACCTCGAGCAGCACGCCCGCGCGCCGGTCCGCCAGCTTCCGCTCGGCGCCGGCGAGCAGGGCCAGGGCGTCCTTCTCGGCCGCCGGTACCGCACCGGAGTCGTCCGCGGGCCCGGCGGCCCGCGCGGACACCGACGGCGACACCGACACCGACGCCTTCGGCGAGGCGGCACGCACGGCGCCGAAGGCCTCCGCGTGCCGTACGACCTCCGCCCGCAGCGGCCGCAGCCGCTCCGCCAGCCCGGGATGCGCGGCGATCACCGCCGCGTACCGCTCGGCCAGTTCCTCGCTGTCCCGGGCCGCACGCGCGCGTGCCCGGTCGGCTGCCGACGGATCGGCCCCCGTGCCCCCGGAGTCCGAACCGCCGGAACAGCCGACGAGCAGGGCGGCCCCGGCGGCCGACGCGAACAGGCTCCTTCTGCGCGGCCCGGAGCGCGGGCCCGGCGATGGGGAAAACGACACGGCAGACGTCCTCGACAGGCTCGTACGGAAGCGACGGCAAAGCGACGGGCGACGCGGCGGGAACCCGCGTGCGGCCTGCCCGTGATCACGGTACCCGTGCCCCGGCCGGGCACCACTCATCGGCACCGCCGGACCGGGGTGGACGGCAACACCCCCCGCGACCGGATACCCTTTGACCTGACACGCGACCCATCCCACAACAGCACACGCGGCCGAGGAGTCACCCGGATGAGCCCCACCCAGAGCGAGAGGCTGCGAGAGCTGCTCGAGCCCCTCGTCGCCTCCCAGGGACTGGACCTCGAAGAGCTCGCGGTGGACTCGGTCGGCCGCAAGCGTGTGCTGCGGGTGGTCGTCGACTCCGACACCGGTGCGGACCTGGACCGGATCGCCGATGTGAGCCGCGCGCTCTCGGCGAAGCTCGACGAGAGCGACGCGATGGGCGAGGGGGAGTACACCCTCGAGGTCGGCACCCCGGGCGCGGAGCGCTCCCTCACCGAACACCGCCACTACGTGCGCGCCACGGACCGCCTCGTGCGGTTCCAGCTGCACGAGGGAGGCGAACTGGTCGCCCGCATCCTCGCCGTGGACGAGGACGGACTCGACCTCGAAGTGCCCGGAGTCAAGGGCCGCAAGCCCACCGCCCGCAGACTCTCCTTCGGCGACATCGACAAGGCGCGCGTCCAGGTCGAGTTCAACCGCAAGGACTCCAAGAACAGCGACAACGGCGACAACAGCGACAACAGCGACGACACGACGAAAGAGGAGGAGGCGTAGCCGTGGACATCGACATGAGCGCCCTGCGGGGCTTGGTACGGGAGAAGGAGATCTCCTTCGACCTGCTGGTCGAAGCGATCGAGTCGGCCCTCCTCATCGCCTATCACCGCACCGAGGGAAGCCGCCGGCACGCGCGCGTGGAGCTCAACCGGAACACCGGGCATGTGACCGTGTGGGCGAAGGAGGACCCCGACGACCTCGAGGAGGGCCAGGCGGCCCGCGAGTTCGACGACACCCCGTCCGACTTCGGCCGTATCGCCGCCACCACCGCCAAGCAGGTCATCCTGCAGCGGCTGCGCGACGCCGAGGACGACGCGACGCTCGGCGAGTACGCCGGCCGTGAGGGCGACATCGTCACCGGCGTGGTCCAGCAGGGTCGCGACCCGAAGAACGTGCTGGTCGACATCGGCAAGCTGGAGGCCATCCTGCCGGTGCAGGAGCAGGTGCCGGGCGAGACCTACCCGCACGGCATGCGGCTGCGTTCCTACGTCGTCCGCGTGGCCAAGGGCGTGCGCGGTCCGTCGGTGACGCTGTCCCGTACGCACCCCAACCTGGTGAAGAAGCTGTTCGCCCTCGAGGTGCCGGAGATCGCCGACGGGTCCGTCGAGATCTCCGCGATCGCCCGCGAGGCCGGCCACCGCACCAAGATCGCCGTGCGCTCGACCCGCTCGGGCCTGAACGCCAAGGGTGCCTGCATCGGCCCCATGGGCGGCCGGGTACGCAATGTCATGGGCGAGCTGAACGGCGAGAAGATCGACATCGTCGACTGGTCGGACGACCCGGCCGAGATGGTGGCGAACGCGCTCTCCCCGGCCCGCGTCTCCAAGGTGGAGGTCGTGGACCTGGCGGCCCGCTCCGCACGCGTGATCGTGCCCGACTACCAGTTGTCGCTGGCGATCGGCAAGGAAGGCCAGAACGCCCGGCTGGCGGCCCGGCTGACCGGCTGGCGCATCGACATCCGCCCGGACACCGAGCAGCCGTCCGACCAGTCCTCCGAGCGGCCCTCCGACCGGCCGTCCGAGCGGTCGTCCGACCGTCCGTCCGGCGGGCACGGGGAATAGATCCAAGCCGCACGCCGCTGAGATCACGACAGCTTTGCGTGCGGCACGTGTTCGATTCTTGCCCCGAAGGGGTGAGGTCGGTCCGGGGAGGTAGACTTAGAAGTGTCTGGCCGGACACGTACTCGAGCATGCCCCGAGCGCACCTGCGTGGGGTGCCGGGAGCGAGCGGTCAAGAGCGAGCTGCTGCGCACCGTGGTGGTCGAGGGTCATTGCACCCCTGATCCACGCGGTACGCTGCCCGGCCGGGGTGCGTACGTACATCCCGCACCGGTCTGTGTCGACCAGGCAGTGCGCCGCAAGGCGTTTCCGCGGGCGCTCCGCGTCCCGGGCCCGCTCGACGTAAAGGCGTTGCGCCACTACGTCGAGCAGACACAAGGTTGCTGAAAGCAGCATGTAAGCAACGTGGTAAGGAAGACATGCCGCGCGGAACGCCGTGCGGCCTGGTACCTCGCGAGTCGAAAGCAGGTCGAGATTGCGATGAGCACTCGATGAGTACGCGATGAGTACGCCCATGAACTAGCGACGGTCCGGACGCAACCCGGACCTCAGAGGAGCGAAGTGGCTAAGGTCCGGGTCTACGAACTCGCCAAGGAGTTCGGTGTCGAGAGCAAGGCCGTCATGGCCAAGCTCCAGGAACTCGGTGAGTTCGTCCGTTCGGCGTCTTCCACGATCGAAGCGCCCGTAGTACGCAAGCTGACAGACGCCTTCCAGCAGGGTGGTGGCAACGGCCGGTCCGCCGGTCGTCCCGCGGCCCCGAAGAAGGCTGCCCCCAGGCCCGCCGCGCCGTCCCCGGCGCAGGCTGGAGGCCCCTCCAACGCAGCCAAGGCAGCGGGGGACCGTCCGGCCGCCCCGCGGCCGCCGGCCGCACCCAAGCCCGCGGCTGCCCAGCAGCCCGAGGCTCCGTCGGCTCCCGCTCCGGCGCCTTCCCAGGGCCAGTCCCAGGGGCAGCGTCCGACGCCGGGCCCGCGGCCCGCGCCGCGTCCGGCCCCGGCCGCACCGGAGTTCACCGCTCCGCCGGCGCCGCCTGCGGCTCCGGCCGCTCCCGCCGCCTCGACTCCGGCTCCGGCCGGACCGAAGCCCGGCGGTGCGCGTCCCGGTGCGCCCAAGCCCGGCGGCGCTCGTCCGTCCGGTCCGGGTCAGGACCGCGGCCAGCAGGGCGGCCAGGGCCGTCCCGGTGGCCAGCGTCCCGGTGCCCCGGCGCAGCGTCCCGGCGGCCGCCCCGGCGGTCCGCGTCCGGGTAACAACCCCTTCACCTCCGGCGGCAACGCCGGCATGGCGCGCCCGCAGGCGCCCCGTCCGCAGGGCGGGCCCCGACCGGGTGGTCAGGGCGGTCCCGGTGGTGCTCCCGGCGGCGGTCCCCGTCCGCAGGGCGCCGGCGGCCAGGGCGGCGGTCCCCGTCCCCAGGCTCCGGGCGGCAACCGTCCGAGCCCGGGCTCGATGCCGCGTCCGCAGGGCGGCGGCGCCGGTCCCCGTCCCGGCGGCGGCCCGCGTCCGAACCCCGGCATGATGCCGCAGCGTCCGGCTGCCGGTCCCCGTCCTGGTGGCGGCCCCGGTGGCGGTCGCGGTCCGGCCGGTGCCGGTCGTCCCGGCGGCGGCGGTCGTCCCGGTGGCGGCGGCGGTTTCGCCGGTCGTCCCGGCGGCGGTGGCGGCGGCGGTCGTCCCGGTGGCGGCGGCGGTTTCGCCGGTCGTCCCGGTGGTGGCGGCGGCTTCGGTGGCGGCGGTGGCCGTCCCGGCTTCGGCGGTCGTCCCGGTGGCCCGGGTGGCCGTGGTGGCACGCAGGGCGCCTTCGGTCGTCCCGGCGGTCCCGCGCGTCGCGGTCGCAAGTCGAAGCGGCAGAGGCGCCAGGAGTACGAGGCCATGCAGGCCCCGTCGGTCGGCGGCGTGATGCTGCCTCGCGGCAACGGCGAAGCCATTCGCCTGTCGCGCGGTGCCTCGCTCACCGACTTCGCGGAGAAGATCAACGCCAACCCGGCGTCGCTCGTCGCGGTCATGATGAACCTCGGCGAGATGGTCACCGCGACCCAGTCCGTCTCCGACGAGACGCTCCAGCTCCTCGCCGGCGAGATGAACTACACGGTTCAGATCGTCAGCCCGGAGGAGGAGGACCGCGAGCTGCTCGAGTCCTTCGACCTGGAGTTCGGCGAGGACGAGGGCTCCGAGGAGGACCTGGTCGTCCGTCCGCCGGTCGTGACCGTCATGGGTCACGTCGACCACGGCAAGACCCGACTGCTCGACGCCATCCGCAAGACGAACGTCATCGCGGGCGAGGCCGGCGGCATCACCCAGCACATCGGTGCCTACCAGGTCGCGACCGAGGTCAACGAAGAGGATCGCAAGATCACCTTCATCGACACCCCGGGTCACGAGGCGTTCACCGCCATGCGTGCCCGCGGTGCCCGGTCGACCGACATCGCGATCCTGGTCGTCGCGGCCAACGACGGCGTCATGCCGCAGACGGTCGAGGCGCTCAACCACGCCCAGGCGGCCGACGTCCCGATCGTCGTCGCGGTCAACAAGATCGACGTCGAGGGCGCCGACCCGACCAAGGTGCGCGGTCAGCTGACCGAGTACGGCCTGGTGGCCGAGGAGTTCGGCGGCGACACCATGTTCGTCGACATCTCCGCCAAGCAGGGTCAGAACATCGACTCGCTGCTGGAGGCCGTGATCCTCACGGCCGACGCCTCGCTCGACCTGCGGGCCAACCCGAACCAGGACGCGCAGGGCATCTCGATCGAGTCCCGTCTCGACCGCGGCCGCGGTGCCGTGGCGACGGTCCTCGTGCAGCGAGGCACCCTGCGGGTCGGCGACACGATGGTGGTGGGCGACGCCTACGGCCGCGTCCGCGCCATGCTCGACGACAACGGCAACAACGTCGCCGAGGCGGGTCCGGCGACGCCGGTCCAGGTCCTGGGCCTGACCAACGTCCCCGGCGCCGGTGACAACTTCATCGTGGTCGAGGAGGACCGTACGGCCCGCCAGATCGCGGAGAAGCGTGCCGCCCGCGAGCGTAACGCCGCGTTCGCCAAGCGCACGCGCCGCGTCTCCCTCGAGGACCTGGACAAGGTGCTCAAGGCCGGCGAGGTCCAGCAGCTGAACCTGATCATCAAGGGTGACGCCTCCGGTTCGGTCGAGGCCCTCGAGTCCTCGCTGCTCCAGCTGGACGTCGGCGAAGAGGTCGACATCCGCGTCCTGCACCGCGGCGTCGGTGCGGTCACGGAGTCCGACATTGACCTGGCGATGGGCTCCGACGCCATCGTGATCGGCTTCAACGTGCGCGCCGCGGGGCGTGCCGCGCAGATGGCCGAGCGCGAGGGTGTGGACGTCCGGTACTACTCGGTCATCTACCAGGCGATCGAGGAGATCGAGGCGGCCCTCAAGGGCATGCTCAAGCCGGAGTACGAAGAGGTCGAGCTCGGTACGGCGGAGATCCGCGAGATCTTCCGCTCGTCCAAGCTGGGCAACATCGCGGGTGTTCTCATCCGCTCCGGCGAGGTCAAGCGCAACACCAAGGCGCGTCTGCTGCGCGATGGCAAGGTCATCGCGGAGAGCCTCAACATCGTGGGGCTGCGTCGCTTCAAGGACGACGTCACCGAGATCCGCGAAGGCTTCGAGGGCGGTATCAACCTCGGAAACTTCAACGACATCAAGGTCGACGACGTCATCGCGACGTACGAGATGCGCGAGAAGCCGCGGGTGTAATCACCGCGACTTCCCAGGCGGTCCGGGGCCGGTCGGCGGAGCACAATATCCGTCGATCGGCCCCGGCCGTTCGTTGTACGGTTCTGATGTCCCCGCCACATGGATGGCGGGGCCATCGATCCCGAACCGGCGGGTGAACCGGTTGCACACATGTATGTGGGGACGCTGTCCTTCGACCTCCTCCTCGGCGACGTACATTCGCTGAAGGAGAAGCGCTCCGTCGTCCGCCCGATCGTCGCCGAACTCCAGCGGAAGTACGCGGTGAGCGCGGCCGAGGTGGAGCACATGGACCTCCACCGCCGGGCGGTCGTCGGGCTGGCCCTGGTGTCCGGCGACGCGGGGCACCTCAGCGACGTACTCGACCGGTGCGAGCGGTTGGTGGCCGCCCGCCCCGAGGTGGAGCTGCTGTCCGTCAGGCGGCGCCTCCACGGCGACGACGACTGAGACGACGACTGAGGCGACGACCGACCAGACCCACCACTCACCACAGAAGCCAGAAGAAGAAAGAACGGGAGACGGACCAGTGGCCGACAACGCGCGGGCGAAAAGGCTGGCGGACCTCATCCGAGAGGTGGTGGCCCAGAAGCTGCAGCGCGGGATCAAGGACCCGCGGCTCGGCACGCACGTCACCATCACGGACACCCGGGTCACGGGTGACCTGCGGGAGGCGACCGTCTTCTACACGGTGTACGGGGACGACGAGGAGCGGAAGGCCGCCACCGCGGGCCTGGAGAGCGCCAAGGGCATCCTGCGCTCCGAGGTCGGCAAGGCGGCCGGCGTGAAGTTCACGCCGACCCTGACCTTCGTCATGGACGCCCTCCCGGACACCGCCCGCAACATCGAGGACCTCCTCGACAGGGCGCGGCAGTCCGACGAGAAGGTGCGCGAGGCGTCCGCGGGCGCCGCGTACGCCGGCGAGGCGGACCCGTACCGCAAGCCGGGCGAGGACGACGAGACCGAAGCCGTCGAGGCCGACGAGACGGACGACACCGCTAAATGACCGACAAGCACACCACGCCCGACGGCCTTGTCATCGTCGACAAGCCGTCGGGCTTCACTTCGCACGACGTCGTCGCCAAGATGCGGGGCATCGCCCGCACCCGGCGCGTCGGGCACGCCGGCACGCTCGACCCGATGGCGACGGGCGTCCTGGTCCTCGGTGTGGAGCGGGCGACCAAGCTCCTCGGGCACCTCGCCCTCACCGAGAAGGAGTACCTGGGCACCGTCAGGCTCGGACAGACGACGCTCACCGACGACGCCGAGGGCGAGATCACGAGGTCGCGGGACGCCTCGAAGGTCACCCGGGAGGCGATCGACGCCGGCATCGCCGAACTGAGCGGCGACATCATGCAGGTGCCGTCCAAGGTCAGCGCCATCAAGATCAACGGCGTGCGCTCCTACAAGCGGGCGCGCGAGGGCGAGGAGTTCGAGATCCCCGCCCGCCCCGTCACCGTCTCCTCCTTCGCCGTGTACGACGTCCGGGACGCCGTCGCCGACGACGGCACCCCGGTGCGGGACCTGGTGGTCTCGGTGACCTGCTCGTCCGGCACCTACATCCGGGCCCTCGCCCGCGACCTGGGCGCCGGCCTCGGCGTCGGCGGTCACCTCGCGGCGCTGCGCCGCACCCGCGTCGGGCCGTACAAGCTGGACGCGGCGAAGACCCTGGACCAGCTCCAGCAGGAGCTGACCGTCATGCCCGTGGCGGACGCGGCCGGCGCCGCCTTCCCGCGCTGGGACGTGGACACCAGGCGGGCCCGGCTGCTCACCAACGGCGTACGGCTGGAGATGCCCGACGCCTACACCGGCGCCGGTGCCGTCGCCGTCTTCGATCCCGGGGGCCGCCTCCTCGCGCTCGTGGAGGAGCACAAGGGCAAGGCGAAGAGCCTGGCCGTCTTCGGCTGAGCCGACGCAGCGTCAAGCTCCGCCCGTGGAGCGGCGATCACGGGGACTTCCACTGTCGCCGCTCCACGGTCCCCCCTCGGTTCCCCCACCACCTAGGGTGTATCCAACCCACCCCTTCTGTTCACCCGTCCGGGCAGGCGCTCGGAGTGAACCGGGGGAGTGGAAGGGGGCGCGTTCGCCATGGGATCTGTCCCGCTGATCATCACGCGCCTACCGTCGAACACACAGCACGGGTGTACGGCGGGGAGGTTCGACGATGGCGTCGCGCAACCGGTCCCGGGAGGCGACGGGCGGCAGGACGGGACAGCGGCCCCGGGACGGCTCACGGGCGGCGCGGGGCGGACCGCCGCCCGCCCGGGAAACCGATCCGGCGGGGTACCCGCCCGACGCCGCCCTGATCCGCGTCCACGACCTCGCCGGCCGTCCCCGCGGCACGGGGTTCGTCGCCGACCACCACGGCACCGTGCTCACCAGCCACGAAGCCGTCGACGGCCTGCCCCGGCTGGTCCTGCGCACCGCAGGGGACCGTCGCCGCGTCGTGGCCGCCGCCGACGTGACCCCGCTGCCCGCCCTCGGTCTGGCCCTCGTACGCACCGAGGGCCTCGGCGTCGACCCGCTGCCCCTCACCACGCGCGACCGCGTCGAGGCCGGTACCTACGTCCGCATCGCCGCCGGCGGCTGGCGCGAGGCCCGCGTCCTGGGCGCCGCCGACGTCACCTACACCGCCACCGACCGCTTCCACCTCCTCGGCGACGCCCTGGAGCTGGCCGTCGGCACGTCCGGGCGGGACGCGTTGCGGCTGGGCGGCGGAGCGGCCGGCGGACCCGTGCTCGACATCACGACCGGCGCCGTCCTCGGCGTCCTCGGCACCGCCCTCAGCTCCGGACACAGCGACGTCGGCTTCGCCGTGCCGCTGCGCCGCGCGACCACGGGCCCGCTCGCCGACCTCCTCGCCGAGAACGCGGCGACGGTGCCCGCGTACGGCGCCGACCTCAATCTGGCCGGCGTGCTCGCCCTCACGGCGACATCGGTGGGACAGGACGGTCCCTTCGCGGCGCCGACGGGCGCCGGGGAAGTGGAAGGTGCGGGCGACGCCCCGGGGACGGATACGGACCCCCGCGCCGGGGCGGACGGCGCGTCCGGTGCCGGAGTACCGGTCGAACGGGTGGCGGTGGCCCGCGAGTTCGCCGCCTTCGCCGCGAGCCGCGCCGGCGTGCTGGGCCTGGTGGGCGCCCCGGGCAGTGGCCGTACGACGGAGCTGGCGGCCCTCGCCGCCCGCCGTTCCCGGGGCACGGAGGCGGCGCCCACGCTGTGGCTGCGCGGAGCCGACCTGCACGACGACGACATGTCGCTCGCGGACGCGGCCCGCAGGACGCTGGCCCGGGCCGCCCGCATCGTGGCCGCCTCGGACCGCTCCCGCCCCGCAGGCCTCGGCGACATCACCCCGGAACGCCTCGCCCACCTGGCCCGCACCGCCGGACGACCCCTCCTGCTCCTCCTCGACGGCCCCGAGGAGATGCCGCCCGTCCTGTCCCACCGCCTCCCCGAGTGGACCGAGCGCACGGCGACCTGGCTGCGGGAAACGGGGGCACGCCTCGTGGTGGCCTGCCGCGCGGAGTACTGGGAGCACGCGGGCGCGGAGTTCCCGAGGGAGCTGCTGTACGGGGCGGTCCCCGGAGGGCCGCCGACCGGATCGGCGGCTGCGGCACGGGCGCCCCGACAGGTCCCGGAGGCGTCGTCGCCCCGGGTGGCCCTCGCCGGGGAACCGTGGCCCACCCCCGTCGGGCGCGGTGCCCGTCGGGGGTGGGACGCGGCGCAGCGGCCGGTCGGCGGGATGCCGGGGTCGTGGGCCGACGGTGCTGTCCCGTCGTTCGGGGCGGTGCCCGAGCGGCCGGGGTCGGCGGGGGCCGCGGGCGAGGTGTCCACGTCCGGGACCGGTCTCGCGGGGCCGATGTCCCGCGCAGCCGGTGGGACGCCGACGCCCGGGGCAAGCGACCCGGCACCGTGGCCGACTCGTGCCGCCGCCGATCCGACCGCCCCCGCGTCCGGGACGGCCACCGACGGGGCCCGGTCGACGCGGTTGGCTGCTGACGATCCCGGGCCGGCCGCTGGGGCCCCCTCGTACGGGAGGGAAGCCGCCGGTTCGCGTGCGGTGACCGTCGGGCCGGCTGGTGTCGGGCTTCCGCAGGGGATGGCCGGCGACGGGGCCCGGTCGACGCGGTCGGCTGCTGACGATCCCGGGCTGGCCGGGTCGGCCGCTGGGCTCTCGTACGGGAGGGGTGGCGTTGGTTCGCGTGCGGTGACCGTCGGGCCGGCTGGTGTCGGGCTTCCGCAGGGGATGGCCGGCGACGGGGCCCGGTCGACGCGGTCGGCTGCTGACGATCCCGGGCTGGCCGGGTCGGCCGGCGGGGTCCCCTCGTACGGGAGGGGTGGCGTTGGTTCGCGTCCGGTGACCGTCGGGCCGGCTGGTGTCGGGCTTCCGCAGGGGATGGCCGGTGACGGGGCCCGGTCGACGCGGCCGGCTGCTGACGATCCCGGGCTGGCCGGGTCGGCCGCTGGGGTCCCCTCGTACGGGAGGGGCGGCGTTGGTTCGTGTCCGGCGAGCGTCGAGCCGGCCGGTGTCGGGCTTCCGCCCTGTGTCCGGCTCGGGGACCTGGGCGACGACGAGGCCCGGGAGGCGCGCGCACGCTACCGCGTACCGGAAGGCGCCCTGGCGGACCCGGACGCCAGGCACCCCCTCACCCTGCGCCTGCTCTCGGAGGTCCACGCCGCCCTCCCCGGCTCCCCGCCACCCGTACGCGTCGACCGGGACGCGGTCTTCGCGGCGTACCTGGACCTGATGTGCCTGCGCGTCGCCACCCGCCTGGCCGGGGAGAACGGCCTGCACGGCACCGCCGTACGCCGACTCGCGGCGAAGGTCTCCGGGCAGGTCCACGAGGCGGCCCGGCGCAGTCTCGGCCCCGGGCAGGGCGGACTGGACCGCGAGTCCTTCGAGGCGCTGTTCCCCTGGGGGCCGGCCCCGGCCCGGCTCGGCGGCGGCACCGGCTGGGCACCGGCCGTGCTCGCCGAGGGCCTCCTCGTGCCCGCGGGTGACGGTTACCGCTTCGCGCACGAGGAGCTGGCCGACTGGATCCAGGGCACCCACCTCGACCTGGACGAGGCCCTGCGCGCCCTCGTCCACCGCCGCGACGCCCCGCACGGCACGCACACCCTCCCCGCCCCGCACCACCGCATCGGCCCCGTCGCCGAGGCCGTACTGCTCCTCGCCCGTCAGCACGGCGTACCCCAACTCGCCCTGACCCTCGAAGAGCTGGTGAACGCCCTGGACGCCGACCCGCACTCCTGGTGGGCCGCCCGGCTGCTCGCCGAGGTGCTGACCCGCGTGCCCGACGCGACCCCGTACACGGAGGTGCTGCGGCTGCTCGCCGACGGCATCGCCGAGCGGAGGGCGGAGGGGCGGCCGGTGCCGGGGACGTTCGGGCCCGACTTCTGGACGGCCCCGCGGCTGCCCGAGAGCACGCGTCTGGACCTGCTGCGCCGCCTCGTCCTGGCCGACGGCCCCCCGCACGAGCCGGGACCCCGCCACCTCGACACCGTCGCCGGGCTGCTCACCGCCGACCCCACGGCCGTGCAACCGCTCCTCGTCCGCTGGTTCGACGACGAGCGGCCGCTGCCCGCCACCCCGCACGCCACCGTCGCGACGGCCGCGCAGGCGCTGCTGCACACCCACCGTCACCGCGGCCTGGACGGCCTCACCGAGGTACTCGTCGACAGCACGCACCGGCGATCCGGCGAACTGCTCGCCGTGCTGGCCGAGGAGGAACCCTCCGCCCTGTGCCGGGCCGTCGAGCGGTGGGCACGCGACGAGCGTCCGGCGCGGCAGACGGCGGCCGTCACCCACGGCCTGCGCACCGCACCGCACGCCCGCACCGCCGCCGACCGCACCCTGCTGCGCCACGCCGCCCTGGTGCTGCTCGCCGGTCCCTCCGGCAGCCCGCTGCGCGGCGGCGCGCTCGCCCTGCTCGTGCAGGACCCCGGCAGCCGCGACCGCCACCTTCCGAGGGCGCTCGACCACTTCGCCGCCTGCGACCCGTACCTGCCGCCGAGCGCGGTGGCCGCCGCCCTGCCGACCCACCCCGAGCCCGTCCTCGAAGCCTTCCGGGCCCGGCTGTGCGGCCCGGACGCCGGTGAGGCGCTGCGCAGCCTCGCGGACGCCACCACCCCCGCGCTGGCCCACCGGGTGGCAGCTCTCGTCGGGCGGACGGTGGCGGAGCGCCCCGAGACCGCCGGGCACCTGGCGGCGTACGTCGACCGGCGTCTCGACCGGGACCCCGCGCCCCGCTCCGTACTCCTGCCCCTGGTCATGCGCCTCCTGGACGACGGTCCCGAGCCGGTGCGGGCCGCGCTTGCCGGCGTCCTCGCCGCCGACGGCACCACCGCGAGCGCCCCGCTCCGCCGCGAACTGCGCGAACACCTCCTCGCCGACGAACACGCGCCCGCCGTCCTGGACGCGCTGCTGCACGCGGCCGCCGGGTGCGACGGCGAGGAGCTGCGCGCCCTCGTGCACCGCACCGGCCTGCTCCTCGTCCGCACCCCGGACGGCGCCACCCGCTTCGACCGCGGCCTGGTCGACCTGGCCCGCCACCTGCCCGGGTTCGGCACCCGTCTGACCGGCTGGCTCACCGACGCACCCCAGGACTGGGCCGCACTGGTGGGCCCCAGCACCCGCCGCACGATCGAGCACCTGGCGGGCGTCCGGGTCCCCGCCTGACCCGGGCGCGGCACACACGGCGTGCACCCGGTCACAGCGCCGGTACGGATGCCGATGCGGGCGGGAGCCGGGCGGCATGGCACCCTTAGACCTGCGTAAGGGACACCACGCAACCATGGCAACCACGGAAACCACGGAAACCACCAAGGAGCAGACACAGTGCAGCGCTGGCGTGGCTTGGAGGACATCCCCGAGGACTGGGGACGCAGCGTCGTCACCATCGGCTCCTACGACGGGGTCCACCGCGGGCACCAGCTGATCATCAAGCACGCCGTGGACCGCGCCCGCGAGCTGGGCGTCCCCGCCGTCGTCGTCACCTTCGACCCGCACCCCAGCGAGGTCGTCCGCCCCGGCAGCCACCCGCCGCTGCTCGCCCCGCACCACCGCCGGGCCGAACTGATGGCGGACCTGGGCGTGGACGCGGTGCTGATCCTCCCGTTCACCAAGGAGTTCTCGAAGCTGTCCGCGGGCGACTTCGTGGTCAAGGTCCTGGTCGACCGGCTGCGCGCCAAGGCGGTCGTCGAGGGCCCCAACTTCCGCTTCGGCCACAAGGCCGCCGGGAACGTGGACTTCCTCACCGAGCAGGGCAAGGTCTACGACTTCGAGGTCGAGGTCGTCGACCTGTACGTCACCGGCGAGGCGGGCGGCGGCGAGCCGTTCTCGTCCACCCTGACCCGCCGCCTGGTCGCCGAGGGCGACGTCGCGGGCGCCGCCGAGATCCTGGGCCGCCCGCACCGCGTGGAGGGCGTGGTCGTACGCGGCGCCCAGCGCGGCCGGGAGATGGGCTTCCCGACCGCCAACGTCGAGACCCTCCCGCACACCGCGATCCCGGCCGACGGCGTCTACGCCGGCTGGCTGCACGCCCAGGGCGAGGCCATGCCGGCCGCGATCTCCGTCGGCACCAACCCGCAGTTCGAGGGCACCGAGCGCACGGTGGAGGCGTACGCCATCGACCGGGTGGACCTCGACCTCTACGGCCTTCACGTCGCCGTGGACTTCGTGGCCTTCGTACGCGGCCAGGCGAAGTTCGACACGCTGGACGCGCTGCTCGTCCAGATGGCCGAGGACGTCGGCAAGTGCCGCGAGATCATCGCCGGGGACACGCGCCGACCCTGAGGTTCAGGCGCCCGCCGGCGCCTGAAGACCAGACGCGACGGACTCCTCACCAGCACCTCTCCGACCCCGACGGCCCGCCTTGCCGGCCAGCCACGGCGGACACCCCTCCAGCACCAGCTGAGCCCGTCGGCATGCCCTCGGCTCTCCAGGCGCTCTTGTGCTCTGTCGGGCGGTCGGGTGCGGTGGACCCCTGTCTGGGCCGCATTCGTCTCCGTCGGCGTGCCGTTGGCTCTGCCGGCGCTCTTGTGCCCTGGTGGGTGGTCGGGTGCGGTGGGCCCCCGCCTGCGCCCCTTCCTCCCTGCCTGCGTCCCCTCGCCCTGTCGGCATGCCCCCGTAGGCCCTGCTGGCGCCCCTGTGCCCTGGCGGGCGGCCGGGTGCGGCGACCTCCCGCCAGTACCCCCTCGGCCCTGATGGCCCTGACGACCTCGAACGGCCGCCCCGCCCCCCGGACAGCGGCCCCGACCCCCGGACGGCCTCCGGCGGCCCCGGCGGTCAGGCCGGCCGCACCGCCGGACCGGCTCCCGTTCCGGCCGCCCCACCCCCCGCTCCGGAGGCGGGCCGCTGTGCCCAGGCCCAGTGGCAGGCGACCTGGGACTCGTCGCCGCCGCGCAGGATCTCCAGCTCCCCGTTCCGGCACGCGTCCGCGACGCCGGCGCGTTCGGCCTCGCCACCGGCCAGGACCGGGCAGCGGACGTGGAAGCGGCAGCCGCCGGGCACGTACGACGGGTCGGGCGGCTCGCCGGTGAGCACGACCGGGGCGCCGGGCGCCTCCGGCAGGACCGACAGCAGGGCCTGGGTGTAGGGGTGCCGCGGCGCGGTCAGCACCTGCTCCACCGCGCCCGTCTCGACGATCCTGCCGAGGTACATCACCGCGACCCGGTCGGCGATGTTCCAGGCCAGACCCAGGTCGTGGGTCACCACCAGCGCGGACAGACCCAGCTCGGTGCGCAGCCGCAGCAGCAGCGCGAGGATCTCGCCGCGCACCGACGCGTCGAGGGAGGCCACCGGCTCGTCGGCGACGAGCAGCTCCGGGTCCAGCACCAGCGCGCCCGCGATCACGACCCGCTGGCGCTGGCCGCCGGACAGCTCGTGCGGGTAGCGCAGGAAGAAGCGCTCAGGCGGCCGCAGCCCCGCCCGCGACAGCGCCTCGGCGACCGCCGTCCGCTCGTCTCCCGCGTGGCCGTGGATACGCAGGCCCTCGGCGACGATGTCGTACACCGTGTGCCGCGGATTCAGCGAGCCGCTCGGGTCCTGGAGGACCAACTGCGCACGCCTGCGGTACGCCTTCAGCGCCCGGCCGGAGTACGCGAGGGGGGCACCGTCGAAGGTGACGCGCCCCCCGCTCGGCCGGACCAGGCCCAGCAGGGAGCGGGCGAGAGTCGTCTTGCCGCAGCCGGACTCGCCGACCAGCGCGACGATCTCGCCCCGCCGGATGTCGAGATCGACCCCGTCCACGGCCCGGGCGTCGGGCGCCCCGCGCCTGCCGGGGAAGGTGACGTGCAGCCCCTGGACGCTCAGCAGCGGGGGAGTGGTGCCGGTCATGGGGTACTGCTCCTCACTCCGTCGTCCTGCGCCGACGCGGTACCGCCGGACGTGCCCTCACCAGCCGCTCCGCTGCCCGCCGCCCGGCGACTGCCGTCCGACCCCACGTGCACGCACGCCGCCCGTCGCCCCGCGCCCGCCTCCCGCAGCGCCTGGTCCTCGGTGGCGCAGACGTCCAGGACGACCGGGCACCTCGGATGGAACGCGCACCCGGACGGCACCGCCGCCGGGTCGGGCGGGTCGCCCGGCAGCCCACGCGGCGCGAACCGCGAGCCGGGGTCCCCGATCCTGGGAAACGCCTCCGACAGCGCCCGGCCGTACGGATGCCGGGCGTCGTCGTAGACCTGCCGTGCCGGGCCCTCCTCGACCACCCGGCCCGCGTACATCACCGCGAGCCGGTCGCAGGTGTCGGCCAGCACGGCGAGGTCGTGGCTGATCATGATCAGACCGACGTCCTGCTCGCCCACCAGGCCCTCGATCAGCCGCAGGATCTGCGCCTGGATCATCACGTCGAGTGCCGTGGTCGGCTCGTCGGCGACGATCAGACGCGGGTCGCAGGCCAGCGCCATCGCGATCATCACCCGCTGCCGCTGGCCGCCGGACAGCTCGTGCGGGTAGGCACTCGCCCGCGTGGCCGGAAGACCCACCTGCTCCAGCAGCTCACCCGTCCTCTTCCGCGCGCCGGCCGGCGTGGCCCTGCGGTGCAGCAGGATGGGCTCGGCGATCTGGTCACCGATGCGGTGGACGGCGTTCAGGGAGTGCATCGCGCCCTGGAAGACGATCGACGCCCCCGCCCAGCGGACCGCCCGCACCCGGCCCCACTTCATCGTGAGCACGTCCTCGCCGTCCAGCAGGATCTCCCCGCCGACCCGGGCCCCGGGCGGCAGCAGCCGCAGCAGCGCCAGCGCCAGGGTGGACTTGCCGCAGCCGGACTCGCCCGCGACGCCGAGCTTCTCGCCCGCCTCGAGGGTCAGGTCGACCCCGCGCACGGCCGCCGCACCGCCGGGATACGTCACTTGCAGATCGCGGACCTCGAGCAGACTCAACGGGACACCCCCAGCCTGGGATTGAGAACGGCCTCCACCGCACGCCCGCACAGGGTGAACGCCAGCGCCACGACCGCGATCCCGATGCCCGGCGGCACCAGGTACCACCAGTCGCCGGAACTCACCGAACCCGCCTCCCGCGCGTCCTGCAACAGCCCGCCCCAGGACACCACCGCCGGGTCCCCGAGCCCGAGGAACGCCAGGGTCGCCTCGGCCAGGATCGCGGAGGAGATGATCAGGGTCGTCTGCGCCAGGATCAGCGGCATCACGTTGGGCAGCACGTGCCGGGACATGATGTGCCAGTGCCCGCCCCCGAGCGCCTTCGCGCGTTCGATGTACGGCCGGGACTCCACCGCCAGCGTCTGCGCCCGCACCAGGCGGGCCGTGGTGGGCCAGGTGGTCACGCCGATCGCGAGCACGATCGTGCCGAGCGAACGGGACAGGACCGTCGCCAGCACGATGGCGAGTACCAGTGTCGGCATCACCAGGAACCAGTCCGTGATCCGCATCATCACCGTGGCGTACCAGCCGCGGAAGTGCCCGGCCGTGATCCCGATGAGCGCGCCGATCAGCACCGACAGCACGGCCGCGAGCAGCCCGACGAGCAGCGAGACGCGCGAGCCCCAGATCAGCAGGCCCAGCAGGTTCCGCCCGAACTGGTCCGTACCCAGCGGGAATCGGCCGCTCGGGCTCTCCAGCGGCTGCCCGGGCGCGTCGGTCACGCTGTCCACGTCCGACCCGACGGTCAGCGGCGCGGTCAGGGCCACGAGTACGAACAGCACCAGCGCGGCCAGCCCGAACACCCCCGCGCGATGCCTGCGGTACTCCCGCCAGAAGCGCGCGACGGAGGCACGGCGCCGCCGCCGGGCGAGAGCGCGCGGACCGGGCGCGCCCGGCTTCCCAGGGGTCTCGGCGGTCTTGGCGGTCCCGGAGGTATCGGTGGTCTCGGCGGTCATCGGCCCACCCTCGGATCGAGCATCGGATACAACAGGTCGGCCAGCGTGTTCATCAGGATCACCGCGGCGGCGAAGACGAAGAACAACCCCTGTACCAGAGGCAGATCGGGCACGCTGAGCGCCTGGTAGAACAGCCCGCCCAGACCCGGCCAGGAGAAGACCGTCTCGACGAGGATGACGCCCGCCACCGTCCGCCCCAGGTTGACGAAGACCAGCGTCACCGTCGGCAGCAGCGCGTTGGGCACGGCGTGCCGGCGCCGTACGAGGTCGTCCCTGAGCCCCTTGGCCCGCGCGGTCGTCAGATAGTCGCTGCCCATCTCGTCCAGCAGCGCCGACCGGGTGACCAGCAACGTCTGGCCGTACTCCACCGCGACCAACGTCACCACCGGCAGCACGAGATGGTGCGCCACGTCGAGCACGTACGCGAAGCCCTCCTCGCGGCCCGACTCCATGCCCCCGGTCGGGAACAGCCCCGGGATCGGGTCCACCCCCACCGACAGCACGATGATGAGCAGCAGCCCCAGCCAGAAGGACGGGATGGAGTAGAGCGTCAGCGCCAGACCGGTGTTGAGCCGGTCGCCGAGCCCGCCGTGCCGCCACGCCGAGCGGGTGCCGAGGAAGGCGCCCAGCGCGGTGTAGAGCACGAAGGCCGTGCCGGTGAGCAGCAGGGTGTTCGGCAGCGCCTCGGTGATCTTGTCGACCACGGGCGCGTGGAACTGGTACGACGTGCCCAGGTCCCCGGTCAGCGCCTTGGAGCAGTAGTCCGTGAACTGCTGCCACATCGGCAGATCGAGGCCGAACTCCTTCTGGTAGGTGGCGAGCTGCTCGGCGGAGACCTGACGGCCCCCGGTCATGAACTTCACCGGATCGCCGGGGATCAGCCGGAAGAGGAAGAAGCTGGTGACCAGGACGGCGAACAGGGACACGACCGCGCCGGCCAGCTTGCCCGCCACGTACCGCGGATACCCGCTGCGGGTGCGTCCCCGCGGCGCCGTGGACGGCCGCTTCCCGATCGCCGAGCCGATCGCCGAGCCGGACGCCGCGTCCGTCGAGGCGCCGGTGGCCGGGTCGGACGCGGAGCCGGTGGCGCTACTCACGGTCGTCGGCCGACGCCCGGCGGCGGACGGCGAGGAACACGCCGAGACCGACGAGGACGACGACGCCCGCCGCGATCCCGATCACGGTGCCGGTCGAGGACGAATCACCGGAGGAGTCACCGGAGTCCGCGGGCACCGCCGACCACCAGCTCCAGTACCCGTCCTGCCCGTAGATGTTGCCCGCGGCGGACGGCATCGTGGTGATCGACTTGATCTGGTCCGTGCGGTAGGCCTCGACCGCGTTCGGGTACGCCATGACGTTCATGTACCCCGTGTCGTACAGCCGGGACTGCATCTGCTTGACGATCTCCGCCCGCTTGCCGGCGTCGTACTCGCGCAACTGCTGCGCGTACAGCTCGTCGTACTTCTTGTCGCAGATGAAGTTGTCGGTGGCCCCGGTGTCCTTCGGCGTCGCCGGGAGCGCCGCGCAGGTGTGGATGGAGAGCACGAAGTCCGGGTCGGGGTTGACGGACCAGCCGTCGAAGGCGAGGTCGTACTTGCCGGCCAGCCACGGGTCGGTCACGTTGTCCAGGCAGTCGAGGGTGACCGAGATGCCCAACTCGCCCCACCACTCCTGCAGATACTTGCCGACCGCCTTGTCGTTCGGGTCGGTGGCGTGACACAGCAGGCGGTAGTTCAGCGGCTTGCCGTCCTTGCCGAGGCGCTTGCCGTCGGCGTTCGTCCGGTAGCCCGCCTCGTCGAGCAGCCGGGCCGCCTTCTCCGGGTCGTACGCCAGCTTCTGCTCGGCCGACGGCTCGAAGAAGTACGAGGAGAAGCGGGGCGGGATGTAACCCGCGCCCTCGACCGCGTGGCCCTGGAAGACCTTGTCGACGATCGCCTTGCGGTCCACCGCCGTGAACAGCGCGTGCCGCACCCGCTCGTCCAGCAGGGACGGGTCCCCGTCACCGAACTTCGTGCCGTCCTTCGCCTGGGCACCCGGGTTGGTGGCGAGGGCGTAGAAGCGCCGGCCGGGGGCGTCGTTGACGCGGATGTTCTCGTCGCCCTTGAGCGAGTCGGCCTGGGCGGGCGTCAGCGACGGCGACCCGGCGACGAACGACACCTCGCCCTTGCGCAGGGCGGCGACGGCCGCGTCCTGGTCCTTGTAGTACCGGAAGACCAGCTCGTCGAACTTCGGGGCGCCGCGCCAGAAGTCCTTGTTGGCCTTCAGCCGCACATAGCTGTCCGGCTTGTAGTCGGTGAGGACGAACGGCCCGTTGCCGACGACCGGGAAGTCCTTGTCGTTGTTGAACTTCGAGAAGTCGTCGACCTTCTCCCAGACGTGCTTGGGCACGATCGGCACGTCGAGCGCGGTCATCGTGGCCTGCGGCTTCTTCAGCCGGATCACCAGCTCGGTGGGGCTGGGCGCGGTGACCTTAGCGAAGTTGCCGACGAAGCTGCCGTTGGCGGTGGCCGCGCCCTCGTCGGTCATCATCGTGTTGAACGTCCACGCCGCGTCCTCGGCGGTGGCCTGCTGCCCGTCCGACCACTTGGAGTCGGAACGGATCTTGTACGTCCAGGTCAGCTTGTCCGGCGAGGACTTCCACTCGGTGGCCAGACCCGGTATGACGTGGTTGTCCTTGGCGTCGTAGTTGGTCAGGTACTCGTACGTCAGCCGGTGGATGCTCGTGCTGACCAGCCGTACCGCGAGGAACGGACTGAGCGAGTCGACGCTCTGCGCCACGGCGACGGTGAGCACCTTGTCGCCGCCGTCGCCTCCGCCGCCCTCCTTCGCCGCGACCGAGGGGGCGACCGCCCCCGACGCGAGGAGCAGCGCACCGGCGCCTGCTGCCGCGAGGAGGCGGGTTCTCCACGGCCGGTGGGCGGTACGTCCGGTACCTCCGGTGCGTCCGCTGCCGTGCTGATCGTGTGTGCTCATGACTACCTGACCTCGCGTCATCGCACGCGCGCGGACGCCGGGCGCCCTCGCGTGAGGCGGGCTTGAACAGTGGTGAACGCGGAATGAAGTGTGTGTCTACCAGCGGCAGTCTGCGCGCGTCAACGGTATGTCAAACCCCATGTGGCCTGCGGAAACGGTCAGTTGACCAATACGTCACCCTCATTGGCACAGACCACTGGCGCCTTCCTGGTGAGAGCGTGGCGGCTGGGGCGGACGTGGTCGTCCGCGTATGCCAGAAGGCCCGCGCCGTCGGGGACGGCGCGGGCCTTCGGGGGTGGGTGGAGCTACTGCTGAGGCGGGGGAGGAGGCGTCTGCCCCTGCTGCCCCTGCTGTCCCGGCTGTCCCTGTTGCGGATATCCGTACCCCGGCTGGGGGTAGGGCTGACCGTACCCGGGCTGGGGATACGGCTGGCCGGGCTGGGGCTGGCCGGGATGAGGCTGGCCGGGCTGGGGCTGACCCGGGTAGGGCTGTCCGGGTTGCGGCTGGCCCTGTTGCGCCTGGCCCGGCATCGGCGGTGCGGCGACCGGCGGCGGGTTGCCGTCGGACGTCCACAGGCCGTGCGACTGCTGGTGGCGGACGAAGTCCTCGGCGACCATCGCCGCGAGGTTGAAGTACGACTCCCGCACCTTGGGCCGCATCATGTCGAGGTCGACCTCGGCGCCGGCGGACAGATGCTCGTCGAACGGGACCACGACGACACCCCGGCACCGGGTCTGGAAGTGCCCCACGATGTCGTCGACCTTGATCATCTTTCCGGTCTCGCGCACCCCGGAGATGACCGTGATCGACCGGGAGACGAGGTCGGCGTACCCGTGCGCGGACAGCCAGTCCAGGGTCGTACTGGCGCTGCTCGCACCGTCCACGGACGGCGTCGAGATGATGATGAGCTGGTCGGCGAGGTCGAGCACACCGCGCATGGCGCTGTAGAGCAGGCCGGTGCCCGAGTCGGTGAGGATGACCGGGTACTGCTTGCCGAGCACGTCGATCGCGCGCCGGTAGTCCTCGTCGTTGAAGGTCGTGGACACGGCCGGGTCGACGTCGTTGGCGATGATCTCGAGGCCGGACGAGGCCTGCGAGGTGAACCGCCGGATGTCCATGTACGAGTTGAGGTACGGGATCGCCTGGACGAGGTCGCGGATGGTGGCCCCGGTCTCCCGGCGCACCCGGCGGCCGAGCGTACCGGCGTCCGGGTTGGCGTCGATCGCGAGGATCTTGTCCTGCCGCTCGGTGGCGAGCGTGGAGCCGAGCGCGGTGGTGGTGGTCGTCTTGCCGACGCCGCCCTTGAGGCTGATGACGGCGATGCGGTAGCAGGACAGCACCGGGGTGCGGATCAGGTCCAGCTTCCGCTGCCGCTCGGCTTCCTCCTTCTTCCCGCCCAGCTTGAACCGCGAACCGCCGGCCGCCGGACGGCTGCTCTTCGCCTTCTGCCTCTTGTTGTTGAGCAGCCGGTCGGACGACAGCTCCACGGCCGCCGTGTAACCGAGCGGCGCGGCCCCGGGGTTGGTGGGCTGCCGCTGGTCGTGCTGCATGGGCTGCGGCCAGGCGGCACCGAGACGGGGGTCGGCGGGCGGCTGTGACGGGTGGGGCTGCTGCGGCGCCTGGGGCTGCTGGGGTGCCTGCTGCTGAGGCTGCTGAGGCTGCTGGGACTGGTACTCCGGCTGTCCCGGCAGGCCGGGCTGGGGTGCGTGCGGTGCCGGATACGCCTGCTGCGCAGCGGGGTGGGGCGGAGCCGGGGGACTCTGCGGGGCCTGACCCGGCTGGGCCGGCGCCTGGGCAGTCGGCTGGGCCGGCGGTGCCTGCGGGGCGAAGCCCTGCGGAGCGGGCGGGGGAGCCTGCGCGTCGCCCTGCGGCGGCCCCTGGTGCGGCACGCCGGGGTACGGCTGCTGCGGCGACGGCCCGTGCGGCGTCTGCGGGAAGCCGTAGCCGCCGGGCTGCGCGGGGGAGTGGGGCTGGGGAGCCTGCGCACCGGGCTGCGGGAACCCGTAACCGGTGTCGGCCCCGGGCACGGGAGCGCCGCCGTGCTGTTGGACCGGAGCCTGCGGTGCTGCCGGAGGCGTGGCCCCCGGCTGCGGGAAGCCGTAACCGGCCTGCGGCGCGGGCGGCGCGGCGGGCTGGTCCGGTGGCATCGGCGCGGCGGCCGGCGGGTTCCACGCGGCGGGCGTCGGCTGCGGAGCCTGCGGCTGGAAAGGAGGCTGCTGGGCCGGTACGCCCTGCTGCTCGGGAGCGACGGGGGCGGGCTGCGGCTGGGCGGGCCACTGGTGGGCCGGTGCGGGCGCGACCGGAGGGTACGACGGAGGCAGCGGCGGCATTCCACCCGGCGCCGCGGGCGGCGCGTCCTGCGGAACGGCATCCTGCGGCACGCTGTCCGCGGGCGGCGCGGTATCGGCGGGCACAGCGTCCTCGGGCTCGTCCAGCGCGGGGACGCTGTCTTCCGGCTCGGGCACGGCCTCGGGGTCAAGGTCGGGCACGGCAGCCAGAGCGACCGGCTCGGGCTCGGCGTCCTGGGCCGGCCCGGCGAGACGGGGGTCGTCCACACCACTGTCCCCGGCATCGGAAACCCCGTCGGAAGCCTCGGCGGCGACCTCCTCGGAACCGGCGTCGGACTCGTCGGACCCGGCGTCGTCCTCCGCATCGGCCGCACCGTCCGGCTCCGCACCGTCGGCTGTCTCGGCGACCTCGTCGGGCTCACCGGCGCTCTCGAACTCGACGACATCGTCCAGCGCGTAACGCTCCTCGTCGGAACCCTCGGCCGGGCCCTCCTCGGCGGCATCCTCGGCCGTGACCTCGGCTGCGACCTCGAAGTCGTCGCCCGCGGACTCGTCCGGCTCCTCCTGCCCGCCGTCCTCCGCCGCGGCACGCTCGGCGATCTCCCGCTTGAGGGCGACCGCGGAGAAGCGCATCGTGGCGCCACTCTCGAGATCGCCGTTGTCGGGCTCGGCCTCGGGCTCCTCGACAGGCGGCGGAGCGGGGGCCTGGAGCTGGAACCCGCCGGCCGGAAACGCCGGCAGGGCCGTCGGAGAGGCGGGATCCGCGGTAGGCGCCGAAGCGACAACGTCCGCCGGCTCAGACGCCTGAACCTGAGGCTCCGGCTCGGGCTCCACAGGCGCGGGCTGCTGAGGCTGTTGCGGCTGCTGCGGCTCGAACCCACTCCCGACCGGCAGCCTGGGCACCCCCGCCGGCCCCCCGCTCGCGGGCGGCGCGGGCGGCGTGAACGGAGCCCCAGGGCCCGGCGGCGGAGGCGGCGTGAACGCGGCACCCGGAGCGGGCGCCGGTGGCGGCGGCGTGAACGGCGCCCCCGGGGCGGGAGCCGGAACGGAGGAAGGCCCGTTGGACGAGTCGTTCGACGGCGTAGCGTGCGCCGGCGGAGTCAACCCCGGCAACGGCGGCACCGGACCACGAGGAGCAGCCGGACCGGAAGGAGCCGACGACCCGGCCGGACCGGAAGACGAACCGGCTCCCTGCCCCTCCTCTTCCCCCTGCCCGCTGTCGCTCGACGCGTTCTGCGTGTACCAGGCGGGCGGCGCGTAGTCGATGGTGAACTCGCCGGTCGTCTCGATTGCGGACTCCGCGTCGGGTTGGTCATCGCCGGGTGTAGCCCAGCCCCCGCGGTTCCCGTCCCGATCGCTGCTCACAGTTCCTCCTGGTGTGGTCGAGCAAGCACCCTCAAGCCGTGCTGGGGCGACCCTTGCTTGTCATTCAAAGTTGTCCGAGGCCGTTCGAGGTCGTCCGATCCACCGGCTCTCCCCCTGAGACGCCGACGCCCACTCCACGGGTTCTGGCGACGCGCCCGACACCAGCCTAATCACCACGAGCCCCGCCCCGGCAGCCCCCGCCCCCGCCTGGGGTTCCGCCCATTGCGTCACAGTCGGCTCGGAAGTGCCGCGCAAGTTTCGTTTTCGCGAGATTTTCATGCGACATCCACGAACAAGTCAGACGGAATCTGGCAGCCGATACCCCTCATGCCGCGTCACCTACCCGTCCCCATACGAAGGATGACGCCGTCCGGCGTCTTCACTCCTGTCGAGTGATCGTGAACCCGCACGGTTGGAAGCGATCTCTGTCGTCCCGTCACCCGAATTCCTTTAAGCCGCCGGAATTCCCAGGAAATTTGGGAGGACCGGCCTCACGATTCACGTCACACGGTGTGACCGTGTCGGCCTGTCGTGGAACGTGACGACGCCGCTACACACCGTCACTGTCCGGGTCTTGTCCAGTCGTGTCCGGGCTTGTCGGGACGCGCAGTGCGGTACGGCGGCGTTGAAGAGATGGGGCACGACGGAGGGGCACGGGCATGGTGGCGGTCGACGTCGACGCGGGGTTGCTCAGGAGTGAGACGGACGAGCCGGGGTGGGAGGTGGACCCCGACGACGAGTGGGGCGTCGCGGTCATCGAGACCGTGGGGCGGCAGCTGAAGCTGCGACGCGAGGCGGCGGGGATGAGAGCCCCGGACTTCGCGAAGGCCGTCGGGTACGGCGAGGACCTGATCTACAAGATCGAGGGTGGCAAGCGGATCCCCCGCCCCGAGTACCTCGACAAGGCGGACGAACTGCTGGGGGCCGGAGGGCTGCTCTCGGCGATGAAGGAGGACGTGGCAAAGGTCCGGTACCCGAAGAAGGTGCGGGAGCTGGCGCGGCTGGAGGCCATGGCGGTGGAGATCGGGGTGTACGAGTGCAGCAGCATTCCCGGTCTGTTGCAGACGACCGAACATGCGCGCGCCCTGCTGCAGTGCTGGCAGCCCGCCTACTCCCCTGAGGACCTGGAGCGTCGGGTGGCGGCTCGCATCGCCCGCAGATCCGTCTACGACCGGTGCCCCGCGCCCGCGCTCGGCTTCGTCCTGGAAGAGGCGACGCTTCATCGCCGGGTCGGAGGCACAATGGTGCGGCGGCAGCAGTTCGAACGACTGTTGGAGGTAGGCCAGTTGGGCAGCGTCACCCTTCAGGTGATGCCCATGCACAGCGGCCCGCACTCCGGCATCGGCGGCAGGATCGAGGTGCTGAAGTTCGCGGACGGGACGGCGGTGGGCCGCTCCGACGGTGCTTTCAATGGCCGCCCGATCCACGAGCCGAGGCAGCTGCGCATCCTCGAGCTGCGGTATGGCACCATCCGGGCCCAGGCGCTTCCACCGGGGGAGTCGCTGGCCTTCATCGAGCAACTGCTGGGAGAGACATGATCCGCAAGCTCACCGCCGGGGACACCCTCGAGCTGGCGTGGTTCAAGAGCAGCTATAGCAGCGGCCCCGACGGCGACACATGCGTCGAGATCGCCCAGGCTCCCGGCGCCGTCCATGTTCGGGACTCCAAAATCGCCGACGGCCCCCGTTTCGCGGTGGGTGGCGCGGCCTGGGCGGCCTTCGTGACGTACAGCGCGGAAGCCTGAGGCCCCGGCTGGGCACGCCCGCCGGGGCGTGATCTCGTCGCGTGCCCTACTGGGTGTCGCCCCCGGCGTCCCCCGTGGCCGGCTCCAGATCGAACTCCCCGTCCCGTGCGCCGAGCACGAACGCCCGCCACTCCGCCTCCGTGTACCGCAGCACGGTGCCAGGGTCGAGCGACGACCGCATGGCCACGGCGCCCTCGGGCAGGTAGGCGATCTCCACCCGCTCCTCATGCTCCTCGGTGCCGGGCGCGCTATGCCATTCGACGCCCGAGATGTCGAGAGAGTAGAGCTCGTCCCGCTCCCGATCCTTGCGTGCCCTGAGTTCCTGGTCCTCGGCCATCGCGGCATTGGTCCTTCCTGCTGTACCAACGAACTGTGCGGCCAGCCTACTTGTCCCCGTTCTTCCAGGTCAGCGGTTCGCCGATGTACGTACCGGCGCGAGTGAGGCCCCTGATCGGCCGCTGGAACGCCCCGGCAGGGGCCCTCTCCGACCGGGGACGGCGGCCTCCGTCCAGGCTGGTACCCTGTGTGACGGCCGTATGTGTACGCGCCCCCGGAGCCCTGGCCCTGGAGGTCGCGCCCAGCGGATCCCCGCCTTCCGAGTTACGGAAGATCCCCCGAGACGTAGACCGGGGGCACTCGGTGGCCAGTCACAGACCAAGAGGAGTACGCGTGTCGCTCGACGCCGCAGTGAAGAAGCAGATCATCACCGAGTTCGGTACCAAGGAGGGCGACACCGGCTCCCCCGAGGTCCAGGTCGCTCTGCTGTCCCGTCGGATCTCCGACCTGACCGAGCACCTCAAGACCCACAAGCACGACCACCACTCCCGTCGTGGTCTGCTCATCCTGGTCGGTCAGCGCCGCCGGCTGCTGCAGTACCTCGCCAAGAAGGACATCCAGCGCTTCCGTGCGCTGGTCGAGCGCCTCGGCATCCGCCGCGGTGCGGCGGGCGCCCGGTAGGACGCCGTGAAGGGAGCGGTTCCCATCGTTCGGGGGCCGCTCCCTTTGCTGTACGTGCGCGCTGTCGCCGCCTCTTTGTAGTGTGGTAACAGAACACAAGACGCACGACGCACAAGTACGACGTACCGGTACGAGAAAAGGTACGACGTACGAGACAACGAACGAAACGAGGAGAAGCGCGCCTAGCCGCCGCCGGTCCTCGGTAGTGGCCCCCGGGAGCAGAACCCCGGGTGCTTCGATCGAAGACCGGCCCGCATTGCCCGGCACGCTTCTCCGCCACCGTCCCCCCGCCACACGGGCGAGGCGGGACGAAAGACGACAAGTATCGGAGAAGACACTAGTGGAGAACGAGACCCACTACGCCGAGGCCGTGATCGACAACGGCGCGTTCGGCACCCGCACCATCCGCTTCGAGACGGGACGGCTGGCCAGGCAGGCCGCCGGTTCCGCCGTGGCGTACCTGGACGACGACACCATGGTGCTGTCGGCCACCAGCGCTTCCAAGAACCCCAAGGACCAGCTCGACTTCTTCCCCCTCACGGTGGACGTCGAGGAGCGGATGTACGCCGCCGGCAAGATCCCCGGCAGCTTCTTCCGTCGTGAGGGCCGGCCCTCCGAGGACGCCGTCCTCACCTGCCGCCTGATCGACCGCCCGCTGCGCCCGTCCTTCAAGAAGGGCCTGCGCAACGAGATCCAGGTCGTCGCCACGATCATGGCCCTCAACCCCGACCACCTGTACGACGTCGTGGCGATCAACGCCGCCTCCGCGTCGACGCAGCTGGCCGGTCTGCCCTTCTCCGGCCCGATCGGCGGCGTCCGCGTCGCGCTGATCCGCGGTCAGTGGGTGGCCTTCCCGACGCACACCGAGCTCGAGGACGCCGTCTTCGACATGGTCGTCGCGGGCCGCGTCCTGGAGGACGGCGACGTCGCGATCATGATGGTCGAGGCCGAGGCCACCGACAAGACCATCAAGCTGGTCGAGGGCGGCGCCGAGGCGCCCACCGAGGAGGTCGTCGCCGCCGGTCTGGACGCCGCGAAGCCCTTCATCAAGGTGCTGTGCCGCGCCCAGGCCGACCTCGCCGCGAAGGCCGCCAAGCCGACCGGCGAGTTCCCGATCTTCCTGGACTACCAGGACGACGTCCTGGAGGCGCTCACCGGCGCCGTCAAGACCGAGCTCTCCCAGGCGCTCACCATCGCCGGCAAGCAGGAGCGCGAGGCCGAGCTGGACCGCGTCAAGGGCCTCGCCGCCGAGAAGCTCCTGCCCAAGTTCGAGGGCCGCGAGAAGGAGATCTCCGCCGCGTACCGCTCGCTGACCAAGTCCCTGGTCCGTGAGCGCGTCATCAAGGAGAAGAAGCGCATCGACGGCCGCGGTGTCACCGACATCCGCACCCTGGCCGCCGAGGTCGAGGCCATCCCGCGCGTGCACGGCTCCGCCCTGTTCGAGCGTGGCGAGACCCAGATCCTGGGCGTCACCACCCTGAACATGCTCCGCATGGAGCAGCAGCTGGACACCCTCTCCCCGGTGACCCGCAAGCGCTACATGCACAACTACAACTTCCCGCCGTACTCCGTCGGCGAGACCGGCCGCGTCGGCTCCCCGAAGCGCCGCGAGATCGGCCACGGCGCCCTCGCCGAGCGCGCCATCGTGCCGGTGCTGCCGACGCGCGAGGAGTTCCCGTACGCGATCCGTCAGGTGTCCGAGGCCCTCGGCTCCAACGGCTCGACGTCCATGGGTTCGGTCTGCGCCTCCACCATGTCGCTGCTGAACGCCGGTGTGCCGCTGAAGGCCCCCGTCGCCGGTATCGCCATGGGCCTGATCTCGCAGGAGAGCAACGGCGAGACGCACTACGTCGCCCTCACCGACATCCTCGGTGCGGAGGACGCCTTCGGCGACATGGACTTCAAGGTCGCCGGCACCAAGGAGTTCGTGACCGCCCTCCAGCTCGACACCAAGCTGGACGGCATCCCCGCCTCCGTCCTGGCCGCCGCCCTCAAGCAGGCCCGTGACGCCCGCCTCCACATCCTCGACGTGATGATGGAAGCGATCGACACGCCGGACGAGATGTCGCCGAACGCGCCGCGGATCATCACCGTGAAGATCCCCGTCGACAAGATCGGTGAGGTCATCGGCCCCAAGGGCAAGATGATCAACCAGATCCAGGAGGACACGGGCGCCGACATCACGATCGAGGACGACGGCACCATCTACATCGGTGCCGCCCAGGGCTCGCAGGCCGAGGCCGCCCGCGCCACGATCAACGGCATCGCCAACCCGACCATGCCCGAGGTCGGCGAGCGCTACCTGGGCACGGTCGTCAAGACGACCACCTTCGGTGCGTTCGTCTCCCTGCTGCCCGGCAAGGACGGTCTGCTGCACATCTCGCAGATCCGCAAGCTCGCCGGCGGCAAGCGCGTGGAGAACGTCGAGGACGTCCTCGGTGTGGGCCAGAAGGTCCAGGTCGAGATCGCCGAGATCGACTCCCGCGGCAAGCTCTCCCTGATCCCCGTGATCGAGGGCGAGGAAGGCAGCGAAGAGAAGAAGGACGACGCCGACCAGTGACGTCCCGTAGCGCCACGGCGACGGCCCGCACCTCCTCGGAGGCGCGGGCCGTCGCCCGTACCCAAACCCTCATCAAGGGCGAGCACGGCATCGGCACGGTCCGCAGGACCACCCTCCCGGGCGGCCTGCGCATCGTCACCGAGACCCTGCCCTCGGTCCGCTCGGCGACCTTCGGCATCTGGGCCCACGTCGGCTCCCGCGACGAGACCCCGGCCCTGAACGGCGCCACCCACTACCTGGAGCACCTGCTCTTCAAGGGCACACGCAAGCGCAGCGCCCTGGACATCTCCTCCGCGATCGACGCGGTCGGCGGCGAGATGAACGCGTTCACGGCGAAGGAGTACACGTGCTACTACGCGCGCGTGCTCGACACCGACCTGCCGCTCGCCATCGACGTCGTCTGCGACATGCTGACCGGCTCGCTGATCCAGGAGGAGGACGTCGACGTCGAACGCGGCGCCATCCTCGAGGAGATCGCGATGACCGAGGACGACCCGGGCGACTGCGTGCACGACCTGTTCGCGCACACCATGTTCGGCGACAACGCCCTCGGCCGCCCCGTCCTCGGCACGGTCGACACGGTCAACGCGCTCACCGCCGACCGCATCCGCCGTTTCTACAAGAAGCACTACGACCCCACGCACCTGGTGGTCGCGGCGGCGGGCAACGTCGACCACAACAAGGTCGTACGCCAGGTCCGCGCCGCCTTCGAGAAGGCCGGCGCCTTCCGGGACCCGGTGGCCGCGCCCATCGCCCCGCGCGACGGGCGGCGCAGCATCCGGGCCGCCGGCCGCGTCGAGCTGATCGGCCGCAAGACCGAGCAGGCCCACGTCATCCTCGGCATGCCGGGCCTCGCCCGCACCGACGAACGCCGCTGGGCCCTGGGCGTCCTCAACACCGCCCTCGGCGGCGGCATGTCCTCGCGGCTGTTCCAGGAGGTCCGGGAGAAGCGCGGGCTCGCCTACAGCGTGTACTCGTACACGTCGGGCTTCGCCGACTGCGGCCTCTTCGGCGTGTACGCGGGCTGCCGGCCCTCCCAGGTGCACGACGTGCTGAAGATCTGCCGCGACGAGCTCGACCACGTCGCCGAGCACGGCCTGAGCGACGACGAGATCGGCCGCGCCGTCGGCCAGCTCCAGGGCTCCACGGTCCTCGGCCTGGAGGACACGGGCGCGCTGATGAACCGTATCGGCAAGAGCGAACTGTGCTGGGGCGAGCAGATGTCCGTCGACGACATGCTGGCCCGGATAGCCTCGGTCACGCCGGACGACGTCCGCGCCGTCGCCCGTGACGTCCTGGGACAGCGGCCCTCGCTGTCGGTCATCGGCCCGCTGAAGGACAAGCAGGCGTCCCGGCTGCACGACGCCGTCGCCTGACACTCCCGGTCTCTCGGTAAGGAAGCGAACACAACATGAGCAAGCTGCGCGTGGCCGTCCTCGGTGCCAAGGGCCGTATCGGCTCCGAGGCGGTACGGGCGGTCGAGGCCGCCGAGGACATGGAACTGGTCGCCGCCCTCGGCCGGGGCGACAGCCTGGACACGCTGGCCGAGACCGGTGCCCAGGTCGCCGTCGAGCTGACCACCCCCGCCTCGGTGATGGACAACCTCGACTACTGCGTACGCCACGGCATCCACGCCGTCGTCGGTACGACGGGCTGGACCGACGAGCGCCTCGCGCAGCTGAACTCCTGGCTCGACGGCTCCCCGCGGACGGGCGTCCTCATCGCGCCCAACTTCTCCATCGGCGCCGTGCTCACCATGAAGTTCGCGCAGCTCGCCGCCCCGTACTTCGAGTCCGTCGAGGTCGTCGAGCTGCACCACCCGAACAAGGTGGACGCCCCCAGCGGCACCGCCACCCGCACCGCACAGCTGATCGCGCAGGCCCGGCAGAAGGCAGGCTCCGCTCCGGCGCCCGACGCCACTGCCACCGCCCTGGCCGGCGCCCGCGGCGCGGACGTCGACGGCGTCCCGGTCCACGCGATCCGCCTGCGCGGCCTGCTCGCCCACCAGGAGGTCCTGCTGGGCGGCGAGGGCGAGACCCTCACCGTCCGCCACGACTCCCTGCACCACAGCAGCTTCATGCCGGGCATCCTGCTGGGCGCCCGACGGGTGGTCACCACCCCGGGCCTCACCTTCGGCCTGGAACACTTCCTGGACCTGAACTGAGCCCTGAACTGAGCCCGGGACTGAGCCCGGGACCGAGACCCGAACCGAGCCCCTGACCCTCATGCGCGCGAAAATCTCCTACGCCATCACGGCCGCCGTCCTGGTCTTCTACTTCGTCCTGGTCGGCAGCCGCGGTGTGCTGCTCATCGAGACCGGCACCGTCCTCACCGTCACCTTCGGCGTCGCCGTGCTGATCCTGCCGGTGATCGGCCTGTGGTTCCTCTGGAAGAACACCCAGTTCGTCCGCAGGGCCAACCAGCTCGCCGCCCAACTCGACGCCGAGGGCGGACTGCCCGTCGACGAGCTGAAGCGCACCCCCAGCGGCCGCGTCGACCGTTCCTCCGCCGACGAGGTCTTCGCCCTTCGCAAGGCCGAGACGGAGGACGCCCCCGGCGACTGGCGCAGCTGGTTCCGCCTCGCCGTCGCCTACCACGACGCCCGCGACACCCCGCGCGCCCGCAAGGCCATGCAACGGGCGATCGCGCTCCACGACGGCAAGCACGCCGAGGCCGCCTGAGCAGACCGGACGGCATACGCCGGGGCCCGGACCGCAGCTGCGGTCCGGGCCCCGGCGTATGTGTCGGTGCTCAGCCCCGACGCGCAGGCCCCGCATGGCCCGGCAGCGACGGCCGGTACTCGGCGGCCCACGCCTCCACGGCGTCGGCCGCCCGGTTGAAGGAGCCGTCCCGCGCGAGGAAGTCGGAGTTGTGCGTGGTCAGCAGCGGCGCCATGGGCTCCGTGGACCGGCCCTGCCGGACGAGGAGCAGCGCCTGCCCCTGCACCGTGCGGGGCAGTCCGAGCCAGCGCACCGGCTGCTGCACCGTGCGCATGCTGGCGACCTGCTGCCAGGCCACCGTGCGCGTGGTGAAGAAGCTCACCTGACGCACTCCATGCGCGCTCACCCACACGCCCATGCGCAGCATCCGCAGGGCGCACAGGATGGCGACGCCCGCGATGCCGAAGACCACTCCGGCGGAGGACAGCGAGCCCGTCGCCGCGATGATGACCGCCGCGAACAGGACGAAGGAGGCGAGCAGCAGCAACAGTGCCGCCGCCCCCACACGCCACGGCCCCGGCCGGTAGGGCCGACGCCACAGGTCGCGGTCGTCGTACGGCAGCGCGACGTCGTCGGCTGTGTCGAAGGCGCGGTCGGCCGTCAGGAAGGACAGGGGCACGGCTGGTCCTCACTCGTTCCATGGCAAGTGTTGTGCCCGGTGAGGCTACCGACCTGTGTCGGCGGTCACCACCCTCGGGGGTCCGGACGGAGCCGGACCACCGTCCCCGTGAGGCGCCTAGCGTCCTTCGGACGCCTGTGACGGCTGCTTGTGCGGGGAGGGCTGGTCGGCCGACAGGGCGGGCATCCCGATCACCAGGGAGCCTACGAGACCGGCGACGACGGTGAGACCGAGGAGCCAGCGTCCGGCCAACTGGCCGAAGGACGCCCGCTCACGGGGCGGGGGTGCGACATTGCTGCGGAACCTGTCGGCTTCGGCGACGAAGGCGAACGGCACGGGTTCACGCCGGCGGATCATAAAGGCTGCGTCTCCCTTCAGGGACTGGAAAGCAGAGCTGTTACTCATACAGACGAACGAACGCCTCTGCAGGTGCCCTGTTTCACCGATTTCATTGCGGCACGGCACCGAACGCCCCATTCGGCGGGTCCAGGCGGGTCGTAGAGTGGCCTCGCCAAGTGACGAGATGGGAAGGCCCTCCACACCGTGACCGACATCCCCGCCGACGATCCGAAGATCGACTTCCGCAGCGACGTCACCGTCGAGCTGGTCAAGAGCAGCGCGACCGACTCCGACGTGCTCTTCGCCGCCCGCGTCTCCACCGCCGGGGAGCAGTCCCTGGACGAGCTGAAGAAGGACCCGGAGCGCTCCAAGGGTCTGATCAACTACCTCATGCGGGACCGGCACGGCAGCCCGTTCGAGCACAACTCGATGACGTTCTTCATCAGCGCCCCGATCTTCGTCTTCCGCGAGTTCATGCGGCACCGCGTCGGCTGGTCCTACAACGAGGAGTCGGGCCGCTACCGGGAGCTCCAGCCGGTCTTCTACGTGCCCGACACCTCCCGCAAGCTCGTCCAGCAGGGCCGCCCGGGCAAGTACGTCTTCGTCGAGGGCACCCCGGAGCAGTACGAGCTGGTGGGCGGCGCGATGGAGGACTCCTACCGCCAGGCGTACGCGACGTACCAGCAGATGCTCGCCGCCGGCGTCGCCCGCGAGGTGGCCCGTGCGGTGCTCCCCGTCGGCCTGTACTCCTCGATGTACGCGACCTGCAACGCCCGCTCGCTGATGCACTTCCTGGGCCTGCGCACCCAGCACGAGCTGGCGAAGGTGCCCTCCTTCCCGCAGCGGGAGATCGAGATGGTCGGCGAGAAGATGGAAGCCGAGTGGGCCCGCCTCATGCCGCTCACCCACGCCGCCTTCAACACCAACGGACGCGTGGCGCCGTAACGCGCCCGGCGCCCGCCCCGGGCCCGCCCGGGCACAGATGTACGCATCAGCCGTGCGAAGTGTCCGAATTGCGGCGTTTGGAGAAGTTCATCTAGCCTCATCAAAGGGACCCGGCACTGCTTGAACCCCCGAGCAGGCAGTGCCGGGCTCCACATCCGTTCCGACCTGCCGCCTCCCCCGAGGGCAGACCCCGCCCTGAGCAACGAGTAGCGTGTAACCCATGGCTCCGACCTCCACTCCGCAGATCCCCTTCGGGCGGGTCCTCACCGCCATGGTCACGCCCTTCACGGCGGACGGCGCACTCGACCTCGACGGCGCACAGCGGCTCGCCACCCACCTGGTGGACGCAGGCAACGACGGCCTGATCATCAACGGCACCACCGGTGAGTCCCCCACCACCAGCGACGTGGAGAAAGCGGACCTCGTACGAGCCGTCCTGGAGGCCGTCGGCGACCGGGCACACGTCGTCGCCGGAGTCGGCACCAACAACACCCAGCACAGCATCGAACTGGCCCGCGCCGCGGAGCGCGTCGGCGCACACGGCCTGCTGCTCGTCACGCCGTACTACAACAAGCCCCCGCAGGAGGGCCTGTACCAGCACTTCACGGCCATCGCCGACGCCAGCCGGCTCCCGGTCATGCTCTACGACATCCCCGGCCGCAGCGGTGTCCCGATCAACACCGAGACACTGGTCCGCCTCGCGGAGCACCCCCGGATCGTCGCCAACAAGGACGCCAAGGGTGACCTCGGCCGCGCCAGCTGGGCCATCGCGCGCTCCGGCCTCGCCTGGTACTCGGGCGACGACATGCTGAACCTGCCGCTGCTCTCGGTGGGCGCGGTCGGCTTCGTCTCCGTCGTCGGCCACGTCGTCACCCCCGAACTGCGCGCCATGGTGGACGCGCACGTCGCCGGTGACGTACAGAAGGCACTGGAGATCCACCAGAAGCTGCTTCCGGTCTTCACCGGCATGTTCCGCACCCAGGGCGTCATGACCACCAAGGGCGCGCTCGCCCTCCAGGGGCTGCCCGCCGGGCCGCTGCGCGCCCCCATGGTCGGTCTCACGCCCGAGGAAACCGAGCAGCTCAAGATCGATCTTGCCGCCGGCGGGGTACAGCTCTGAGAACAGACTTCGCACCACCGCGTACCACCGCGCACCACCGCAGGACCGGACTTCACAACTGAATAGGCGGGCCACCGGTGCCCGCACCCCATACGACAACTGCTTCTGCACGAACGTCACGCGCGCCACGTGCCCACCGGTACGTGGCGCGTGTGGTGAGGAGAGTCTTTTGAGTCATCCGCATCCCGAACTGGGCCGTCCCCCGGCGCTCGCCAAGGGTGGCCTCCGGGTCACCCCCCTCGGCGGCCTCGGCGAAATCGGCCGCAACATGACGGTCTTCGAATACGGCGGCCGTCTGCTGATCGTCGACTGCGGCGTGCTCTTCCCCGAGGAGGAGCAGCCTGGAATCGACCTGATCCTGCCGGACTTCTCGTCCATCAGGGACCGCCTCGACGACATCGAGGGCATCGTCCTCACGCATGGTCACGAGGACCACATCGGCGGTGTCCCCTTCCTCCTGCGCGAGAAGCCGGACATCCCGCTGATCGGCTCCAAGCTGACCCTCGCCCTCATCGAGGCCAAGCTCCAGGAACACCGCATCCGCCCGTACACCCTCGAGGTGGCGGAGGGGCACCGCGAACGCGTCGGCCCCTTCGACTGCGAGTTCGTCGCGGTCAACCACTCCATCCCGGACGCGCTGGCCGTCGCCATCCGCACCCCCGCGGGCATGGTCGTCCACACCGGCGACTTCAAGATGGACCAGCTTCCGCTGGACGGCCGCCTCACGGACCTGCACGCCTTCGCGCGCCTGAGCGAGGAGGGCATCGACCTCCTCCTCTCCGACTCGACGAATGCCGAGGTCCCGGGCTTCGTCCCGCCCGAGCGGGACATCTCGAACGTCCTGCGCCAGGTCTTCGGCAGTGCCCGCAAGCGGATCATCGTGGCGAGCTTCGCCAGCCACGTCCACCGCATCCAGCAGATCCTGGACGCCGCTCACGAGTACGGCCGCCGGGTCGCCTTCGTCGGCCGCTCCATGGTCCGCAACATGGGCATCGCCCGGGACCTCGGCTACCTCAAGGTCCCGCCGGGCCTCGTCGTGGACGTCAAGACGCTCGACGACCTGCCGGACAGCGAAGTGGTCCTGGTCTGCACGGGTTCCCAGGGCGAACCGATGGCCGCCCTGTCCCGCATGGCCAACCGCGACCACCAGATCCGCATCGTCAACGGCGACACGGTGATCCTGGCCTCGTCCCTCATCCCGGGCAACGAGAACGCGGTGTACCGCGTGATCAACGGCCTGACCCGCTGGGGCGCCAACGTCGTCCACAAGGGCAACGCCAAGGTCCACGTCTCGGGCCACGCCTCGGCCGGCGAGCTGCTGTACTTCTACAACATCTGCCGCCCGAAGAACCTGATGCCGGTCCACGGCGAATGGCGCCACCTGCGCGCCAACGCCGAACTGGGCGCCCTGACCGGCGTCCCGCACGACCGCATCGTCATCGCCGAGGACGGCGTCGTCGTCGACCTCGTCGAGGGCAAGGCGAAGATCTCGGGCAAGGTCCAGGCGGGGTACGTCTACGTCGACGGCCTCTCGGTCGGCGACGTCGGCGAACCGGCCCTCAAGGACCGCAAGATCCTCGGTGACGAGGGCATCATCTCGGTCTTCGTGGTCATCGACTCGTCCACCGGCAAGATCACCGCCGGTCCGCACGTCCAGGCCCGCGGCTCGGGCATCGAGGACTCGGCCTTCGCCGCAGTACTCCCCAAGGTCACGGAAGCACTGGAACGTTCGGCGCAGGACGGGGTGGTCGAACCCCACCAGCTCCAGCAGCTGGTGCGCAGGACCCTCGGCAAGTGGGTCTCGGACACGTACCGGCGCCGACCGATGATCCTGCCTGTCGTCGTGGAGGTCTGACGGACCGTCGGGTTCCCGGCAGCGCCAACCTGGAGCGGGGCGCCTCGATTTGCATCGAGGCGCCCCGCTCCAGTACGTTTACATCTCCGCTCGGACGGGCACCCGACCACTTCGTGGATCGGAGCCGGCCCCGGAGGGCGGGAATTCCGACTCAGAATCTCTGATAAAGTCGGAGTCGCCGGAAAGGGAAACGCGAAAGCGGGAACCTGGAAAGCGCCGAGGAAATCGGGTCGGAAAGATCTGATAGAGTCGGAAACGCAAGACCGAAGGGAAGCGCCCGGAGGAAAGCCCGAGAGGGTGAGTACAAAGGAAGCGTCCGTTCCTTGAGAACTCAACAGCGTGCCAAAAGTCAACGCCAGATATGTTGATACCCCGACCTGATCGGTTCTTCTGATCGGGTTGAGGTTCCTTTGAAGTAACACAACAGCGAGGACGCTGTGAACGGTCGGATTATTCCTCCGACTGTTCCGCTCCCGTGATGTAAAGCATTCACGGAGAGTTTGATCCTGGCTCAGGACGAACGCTGGCGGCGTGCTTAACACATGCAAGTCGAACGATGAACCACTTCGGTGGGGATTAGTGGCGAACGGGTGAGTAACACGTGGGCAATCTGCCCTGCACTCTGGGACAAGCCCTGGAAACGGGGTCTAATACCGGATACTGACCCTCGTAGGCATCTGCGAGGTTCGAAAGCTCCGGCGGTGCAGGATGAGCCCGCGGCCTATCAGCTTGTTGGTGAGGTAATGGCTCACCAAGGCGACGACGGGTAGCCGGCCTGAGAGGGCGACCGGCCACACTGGGACTGAGACACGGCCCAGACTCCTACGGGAGGCAGCAGTGGGGAATATTGCACAATGGGCGAAAGCCTGATGCAGCGACGCCGCGTGAGGGATGACGGCCTTCGGGTTGTAAACCTCTTTCAGCAGGGAAGAAGCGAAAGTGACGGTACCTGCAGAAGAAGCGCCGGCTAACTACGTGCCAGCAGCCGCGGTAATACGTAGGGCGCAAGCGTTGTCCGGAATTATTGGGCGTAAAGAGCTCGTAGGCGGCTTGTCACGTCGGTTGTGAAAGCCCGGGGCTTAACCCCGGGTCTGCAGTCGATACGGGCAGGCTAGAGTTCGGTAGGGGAGATCGGAATTCCTGGTGTAGCGGTGAAATGCGCAGATATCAGGAGGAACACCGGTGGCGAAGGCGGATCTCTGGGCCGATACTGACGCTGAGGAGCGAAAGCGTGGGGAGCGAACAGGATTAGATACCCTGGTAGTCCACGCCGTAAACGGTGGGCACTAGGTGTGGGCAACATTCCACGTTGTCCGTGCCGCAGCTAACGCATTAAGTGCCCCGCCTGGGGAGTACGGCCGCAAGGCTAAAACTCAAAGGAATTGACGGGGGCCCGCACAAGCGGCGGAGCATGTGGCTTAATTCGACGCAACGCGAAGAACCTTACCAAGGCTTGACATACACCGGAAACGTCTGGAGACAGGCGCCCCCTTGTGGTCGGTGTACAGGTGGTGCATGGCTGTCGTCAGCTCGTGTCGTGAGATGTTGGGTTAAGTCCCGCAACGAGCGCAACCCTTGTCCCGTGTTGCCAGCAAGCCCTTCGGGGTGTTGGGGACTCACGGGAGACCGCCGGGGTCAACTCGGAGGAAGGTGGGGACGACGTCAAGTCATCATGCCCCTTATGTCTTGGGCTGCACACGTGCTACAATGGCCGGTACAATGAGCTGCGATACCGCAAGGTGGAGCGAATCTCAAAAAGCCGGTCTCAGTTCGGATTGGGGTCTGCAACTCGACCCCATGAAGTCGGAGTCGCTAGTAATCGCAGATCAGCATTGCTGCGGTGAATACGTTCCCGGGCCTTGTACACACCGCCCGTCACGTCACGAAAGTCGGTAACACCCGAAGCCGGTGGCCCAACCCCTTGTGGGAGGGAGCTGTCGAAGGTGGGACTGGCGATTGGGACGAAGTCGTAACAAGGTAGCCGTACCGGAAGGTGCGGCTGGATCACCTCCTTTCTAAGGAGCAATAGCCGACTGCAGGCAAATGTCCTGCACGGTTGCTCATGGGTGGAACGTTGACTACTCGGCACACTTGACCTGATCTTCTCGTTAGTACTGCTTCGGCGTGGAACACGAGTGGGGGAAGGGCAGGGGTGTCGGGCACGCTGTTGGGTATCTGAGGGAATGATTTTCCTTCAGTTGCCGGCCCCAGTGCACTCGGGTTGTTTCCCGGGGTGATGGGTGGTTGGTCGTTGTTTGAGAACTGCACAGTGGACGCGAGCATCTGTGGCCAAGTTTTTAAGGGCGCACGGTGGATGCCTTGGCACCAGGAACCGATGAAGGACGTGGGAGGCCACGATAGTCCCCGGGGAGTCGTCAACCAGGCTTTGATCCGGGGGTTTCCGAATGGGGAAACCCGGCAGTCGTCATGGGCTGTCACCCGCTGCTGAACACATAGGCAGTGTGGAGGGAACGCGGGGAAGTGAAACATCTCAGTACCCGCAGGAAGAGAAAACAACCGTGATTCCGGGAGTAGTGGCGAGCGAAACCGGATGAGGCCAAACCGTATACGTGTGAGACCCGGCAGGGGTTGCGTGTGCGGGGTTGTGGGATCTCTCTTTCACAGTCTGCCGGCTGTGAGGCGAGTCAGAAACCGTTGATGTAGGCGAAGGACATGCGAAAGGTCCGGCGTAGAGGGTAAGACCCCCGTAGTCGAAACATCAGCGGCTCGTTTGAGAGACACCCAAGTAGCACGGGACCCGAGAAATCCCGTGTGAATCTGGCGGGACCACCCGCTAAGCCTAAATATTCCCTGGTGACCGATAGCGGATAGTACCGTGAGGGAATGGTGAAAAGTACCGCGGGAGCGGAGTGAAATAGTACCTGAAACCGTGTGCCTACAAGCCGTGGGAGCGTCGGACATCAAGCTTGCTTGATGTCTCGTGACTGCGTGCCTTTTGAAGAATGAGCCTGCGAGTTTGCGGTGTGTTGCGAGGTTAACCCGGGTGGGGAAGCCGTAGCGAAAGCGAGTCCTAATAGGGCGTTTGAGTAGCACGCTCAAGACCCGAAGCGGAGTGATCTAGCCATGGGCAGGTTGAAGCGGCTGTAAGAGGTCGTGGAGGACCGAACCCACCAGGGTTGAAAACCTGGGGGATGACCTGTGGTTAGGGGTGAAAGGCCAATCAAACTCCGTGATAGCTGGTTCTCCCCGAAATGCATTTAGGTGCAGCGTCGTGTGTTTCTTGCCGGAGGTAGAGCACTGGATAGGCGATGGGCCCTACCGGGTTACTGACCTTAGCCAAACTCCGAATGCCGGTAAGTGAGAGCGCGGCAGTGAGACTGTGGGGGATAAGCTCCATGGTCGAGAGGGAAACAGCCCAGAGCATCGACTAAGGCCCCTAAGCGTACGCTAAGTGGGAAAGGATGTGGAGTCGCACAGACAACCAGGAGGTTGGCTTAGAAGCAGCCACCCTTGAAAGAGTGCGTAATAGCTCACTGGTCTAGTGATTCCGCGCCGACAATGTAGCGGGGCTCAAGCGTACCGCCGAAGTCGTGTCATTGCAGCAATACGGCCAACGCCGGCTGTGATGGGTAGGGGAGCGTCGTGTGCCGGGTGAAGCAGCCGCGGAAGCGAGTTGTGGACGGTTCACGAGTGAGAATGCAGGCATGAGTAGCGATACAAACGTGAGAAACGTTTGCGCCGATTGACTAAGGGTTCCTGGGTCAAGCTGATCTGCCCAGGGTAAGTCGGGACCTAAGGCGAGGCCGACAGGCGTAGTCGATGGATAACCGGTTGATATTCCGGTACCCGCTGTGAAGCGTCAAACATCGAACCAGGCGATGCTAAGTCCGTGAAGCCGTTCCGGACCCTTCGGGGAAAGGAAAGTGGTGGAGCCGGCGAACCAGACTTGCAGTAGGTGAGTGATGGGGTGACGCAGGAAGGTAGTCCATCCCGGGCGGTGGTTGTCCCGGGGTAAGGGTGTAGCCCGTCATCCAGGTAAATCCGGATGGCATGTGGGTGAGACCTGATGCCGAGCCGATTGTGGTGAAGTGGATGATCCTATGCTGTCGAGAAAAGCCTCTAGCGAGTTTCATGGCGGCCCGTACCCTAAACCGACTCAGGTGGTCAGGTAGAGAATACCGAGGCGTTCGGGTGAACTATGGTTAAGGAACTCGGCAAAATGCCCCCGTAACTTCGGGAGAAGGGGGGCCACACCCGGTGACGAGTTTTACACTCCGAGCTGGGGGTGGCCGCAGAGACCAGCGAGAAGCGACTGTTTACTAAAAACACAGGTCCGTGCGAAGCCGTAAGGCGATGTATACGGACTGACGCCTGCCCGGTGCTGGAACGTTAAGGGGACCGGTTAGTCACATTTCGGTGTGGCGAAGCTGAGAACTTAAGCGCCAGTAAACGGCGGTGGTAACTATAACCATCCTAAGGTAGCGAAATTCCTTGTCGGGTAAGTTCCGACCTGCACGAATGGCGTAACGACTTCTCGACTGTCTCAACCATAGGCCCGGTGAAATTGCACTACGAGTAAAGATGCTCGTTTCGCGCAGCAGGACGGAAAGACCCCGGGACCTTTACTACAGTTTGATATTGGTGTTCGGTTCGGCTTGTGTAGGATAGCTGGGAGACTTTGAAACTCGCACGCCAGTGTGGGTGGAGTCGTCGTTGAAATACCAGTCTGGTCGTGCTGGATGTCTAACCTGGGTCCGTGATCCGGATCAGGGACAGTGTCTGATGGGTAGTTTAACTGGGGCGGTTGCCTCCTAAAGAGTAACGGAGGCGCCCAAAGGTTCCCTCAGCCTGGTTGGCAATCAGGTGTTGAGTGTAAGTGCACAAGGGAGCTTGACTGTGAGACCGACGGGTCGAGCAGGGACGAAAGTCGGGACTAGTGATCCGGCGGTGGCTTGTGGAAGCGCCGTCGCTCAACGGATAAAAGGTACCCCGGGGATAACAGGCTGATCTTCCCCAAGAGTCCATATCGACGGGATGGTTTGGCACCTCGATGTCGGCTCGTCGCATCCTGGGGCTGGAGTCGGTCCCAAGGGTTGGGCTGTTCGCCCATTAAAGCGGTACGCGAGCTGGGTTTAGAACGTCGTGAGACAGTTCGGTCCCTATCCGCTGTGCGCGTAGGAGTCTTGAGAAGGGCTGTCCCTAGTACGAGAGGACCGGGACGGACGAACCTCTGGTGTGCCAGTTGTCCTGCCAAGGGCATGGCTGGTTGGCTACGTTCGGGAGGGATAACCGCTGAAAGCATCTAAGCGGGAAGCCTGCTTCGAGATGAGGACTCCCACCCCCTTTGAGGGGTTAAGGCTCCCAGTAGACGACTGGGTTGATAGGCCGGATCTGGAAGCACCGTGAGGTGTGGAGGTGACCGGTACTAATAGGCCGAGGGCTTGTCCTCAGTTGCTCGCGTCCACTGTGTTGGTTCTGAAACCACGAACAACCCCATGTGCCACACATGGTGCGGTTGAGAGTTTCATAGTGTTTCGGTGGTCATAGCGTAGGGGAAACGCCCGGTTACATTTCGAACCCGGAAGCTAAGCCTTACAGCGCCGATGGTACTGCAGGGGGGACCCTGTGGGAGAGTAGGACGCCGCCGAACAATTCTTACAAGGGCTGGTCCCGGAACTTCGGTTCCGGGACCAGCCCTTTTTTGCTTTCCGTCACTTCAAGTTCACGTTGCGCGCGGACCATCCGTCGTATGGGTACTGCAGCAATGCTCAGGGCCGCCGGCGTAGGCGTCGGCGATGAGGTCGTCGTACCTGCCTTCGGGAACGTGGAAGTCGCCGAGGCCGTGGCCCTCGTCGGCGCGTTGCCGGTGTTCGCCGACATAGATCCGGGGACGTACTGCCTGGCCGCCTCCGAGGTGGAGGCGGCGCTGACGCCCCGTACCGCGGCCATTGTCGCCGTGCACCGGTTCGGGCGGCCGGCGGACATGGGGCCGTTGCACCGCGTCGGACAACGGCACGGGCTGCTCGTCCTGGAGCAGGGCGAGTCCGAGGTGCCGTACGCCGAGATAGCGCAGCGCAGGCAGCGGGCCGCCTATCTCGACGGCAGGTTGCGCGGTGTGCGCACCCCCGACTGGGGTGACGGCCACACCTATCAGCAGTACGTGGTGCGGGTGCCGGGGAACGGGCGGCCGGATCGTGATGCCTTCGCGCGTGCCGTGCGGGCCAGGGGAGTCGAATGCCGGGTGCCGGTGAAGGCGCCCGTGCACCGGATGCCCGGATTTCGGCGATGTGTGTCGTTGCCGGAAACGGAGCGGGCCGTCGACGAGACGCTCGCGCTGCCGGTCGAGGCCGCGTTGACCAAACGGGACATGCAGCGGATCGTGTCCGCCTGCAATTCGCTGGGTGGACTGCTGCAGCCCGCGTTCTGAAGGCAAGTCCGTGGTTGGGAGCACCGGCTTGTTCGGGGTATGATCTATTCCGTTGCCGCGAGGAAAACCTCGAAAAGCGACAGGCCCCTATAGCTCAGTCGGTAGAGCGTCTCCATGGTAAGGAGAAGGTCAACGGTTCGATTCCGTTTGGGGGCTCCGGCACAAAGGCCCCGCCCGATTGGGCGGGGCCTTTCGCATGCCCCGGATCAAGTCCCGCGGTCCGCGCGCTAGTCCGCGTGGGGCTCCGGGACGCGCATCGCGAGGATCGCCATGTCGTCGGACGGGGCGTCGGACGCGAAGCGTTCCACCGCGCGCATGATGCGGGCGGCCACCGCGCCGGCCGTCAGGCCCGTGCAGGTGGTGAGGACGTCGGCGAGTCCGTCGTCGCCCAGCATGCGGGTGCCCTCGCGGCGTTCGGTGACGCCGTCGGTGACACAGAGCAGGACGTCGCCCGGGTCGAGGGTCACCGTCTGCTCGTAGAGCTCCAGGTCCTCGATGACGCCGAGGAGGGGCTGTGGCTCCGCCGCCGGTTCGACCGTGCCGTCCTGGCGCAGGCGGAGCGGGAGCGGATGGCCGGCGCAGACCACCTTCAGCTCCGCGCTGCCGTCCTCCTGCGGGCGCATCTCGCCGTACAGCAGCGTGAGGAAGCGGCTGCGGGCGCCCTCGTCGAGGATGGCCGAGTTGAGGCGCTCCAGGACCGCGGGACCGCTGAGGCCCTCGCGGGCGAGCAGGCGCAGGGCGTGCCTGGCCAGGCCCGTGACGGCCGCCGCGTTGGGGCCGGTGCCGCAGACGTCGCCGATGGCGAAGCCGTAGGCGCCGTCGCTGATGGGGAAGAGGTCGTAGAAGTCACCGCCGACCTCGTTGCCCTCGCCGGCCGCGCGGTAGATGACCTCGACCTCGACGCCGTCGATCAGGGGCAGCTCCGGCGGCAGGAGGCTGCGCTGGAGGGACTGGCTGATGGCCGTGCGCTCCGAGTACAGCCGGGCGTTGTCCAGGGCCAGGGCGGCCCGGCGGGACAGGTCCTCGGCGAGTTCGAGGATCTCCTGGCGGAAGTGGTCGTCGGTGGGCTTGCCGAGGGTGAGCATGCCGATGACGCGGTTGCGCGCGACCAGCGGGAGGACCACCGTCTCGCCGCCGACGGCGGAGGCCGTGGCGAGGGTCGGGCCGATGCCGGTGCTCAGCTGGTAGGTCGGGCCGCCGCTCAGGCCGAGGTCGCGCATGGAGGTGCGCAGCGCCGCCTGGTGGGCCATCTCCGCGGGTGCCGTCCAGACGCGGGCGCCCGGGGTGGGTACTGGGTCGGGCGGGGCGATCTTCGACAGCAGTGACTTGATGCCGTCGATGAGTTCCTCGTCCTCGTGCAGGACGTAGGACAGGTACGGGTCCGAGGCCTGGTCGGCGATGGTGTAGACGGCGCACCAGGTGGCCAGCGTCGGGACGGTCATCTGGGCCATCAGGGCCAGCGTCTGGTCGCGGTCGAGGGTGCCGGCGAGGAGGTCGGAGGCCTCGACGAGGAAGCTGAGGGAGCCGCGGCGCAGCCGCTCCAGTTCGCCCAGGCGCGCCGATTCGACGGCCAGCGCGATGCGGTCCGCGGCGAACTGGAGGCGCAGCGCCTCCTCGTTGGAGTACCGGCCCGCGGACTCGGCCGCGACGCCGAGGGACCCGGTGAGGCGGCCCTCGACCTTGAGGGGGACGGTGACGACCGAGCGCATGCCCGTGCCGTGGAGCAGTGGGACCGCGCCGGGGACGGCCTCGAGGTCGTCGTGGACGGCGGGCATGCGTGCCGAGCCGTAGCGGCCGGGGCCGGCCTCGACAGGGACGCGGGCGAAGCGCTGGCGCGCGGAGGGCAGGCCGGTGGAGGCGCGGACCTCCAGCTCCGTTTCGTCGTCGGTCGCCAGGAGCAGGAAGGCGGCGTCGGCGTCGAGCATGTCGCGGGCGCGTTCGACCGTGCGCTGGAGGAGGCCGTCGAGGTCGTCCGGGGCGGGGGAGCCGATGAACACCTCGAAGGGGTCGGCGCTCTGGCCCTCGGAGGACGAGGAGTCGGAGGCCGACACGCGCAACGGAGTCTGCAGCACCGCCCGTTCGTGGTCCCGGACGAGGAGGCAGACCGTGGAGGGTTCGCCGCCGGCGTCGCGGACGCGGAGGTGGGAGGCGTAGACCGGGGTGACGCGGCCGTTGGCGCCCCTTATGCCGTAGCTGCCCTCCCAGCGGGAGAGCTGGAGTGCCTCGGCGATGCCGGTGCTGGTGCCGGGGGTGTGCGGCCAGGCGGCGATGTCGGTCAGCGGCTTTCCGATGACCTGCTCGGCGGAGTAGCCGAAGAGATCATCGGCGTCCTCGTTCCAGGACGTGACGGCGCCGGTGCGGTCGATCTGGACGACGGCGACGCGGACCCTGCCGTCGGCCAGGGGCAGCAGGGCGGCGGGGAGGGAGGGTCCGGCGCTGCGGGTGCCGACCGCACGCTCGGGCAGATGGAGGTGGAACCAGACGTTCTTCAGCGTGGGCGAGTACTCGACGCCCCAGCGGTCGGCCAGGGCCGCGCAGAGCTGCAGTCCGCGGCCGCCCTCGCGGTCCGGGCTGCCCATGTCGGCGGGGGAGCCCTGGAGGGGGACCTCCCGCTCGGGATAGTGGTCGGCCACCTCGATCCGTACGCCGTCGTCGCTGCGCAGGCACAGGACGTCGGCGGTGGTGCCGGCGTGCACCACGGCGTTGGTCACCAGTTCGCTTGTGAGCACCACGGCGTCGTCGACGATGTCGGCATGGCCCCAGCCCTGAAGCGTGTCGCGGACGAAGGACCGGGCGCTCGCCACGGATCGTCCGACGGGCTCGAAGCTGGCGGCCGCGCGCGCGGTGATCACAGAACTCCTCGACCCTCTCTCCCCGGGCACGGCCTCATGGCCGACCGGCTCGCGCCGCTGCTGCGGCAGTCCACCCGTCGGCCCGGGATCCGGGGGCTGCTCCCCCGGGATCAGTCCGGTGGTCATTCCGGCCGCCCCTCCGATGCCCGCTCGTCTCCGTGCCGCTGCCCAGACCGGACGGACCGGCTTGGCTGGACAGCCGCATGCAAGGTTACTTACCTTCGCCGTCCATGCGGATGCCGGTCTGCAGTGTTTCCGCCCAGAGGGTGTGCGGACGATGTGCGAAGCTGCCGAACTGTTATGGCCTGGTTCGGCCGGGGTGAAACACTGGGCAGGCTTCTTATGAAGGTCCGGGCAGGTGAATGCGCACCCAGTGCGGTGGGCAGCAGCCCTGGAAGCGGTCCGGTGAGCCGGGCCGGACCGCCCGGCAGCACAGGAAGTACGCGGCAGCAGCCGGTCCGCCGAGCGGTGGCGGCCGGGCACAGCAGTATCGGTCGACCCCTGCGGGAGGGACACAGTGGAGTCTGGCGCAGCGACGCGGGCCACGAAGACGCGCGCGAAAGGCGGACAGTCCCTGAGTAACCAGGGCAAATCGCGGGGCGGCAGTACGACGGTGGACACGGCCGCGCTGAATCGGCTGCTCGCGGCTCTCGTGTCGATGCGGGAGGGGAACTTCCGCAGGCGGCTCACGGTGTCCGGCGACGGCGTGATGTCGGAGATCGCGGCGGTCTTCAACGAGGTGGCCGACCGCAATCTCCACCTCACGGGTGAGCTGGCGCGGGTGCGGCGCACGGTCGGGCGTGAGGGAAAGCTCACGGAACGGCTGGAGACGGGGGCCTGCGAGGGCTCCTGGGCGACCGCGATCGACAACTCGAACGCGCTGGTGGACGACCTCGTACGGCCCGTCTCCGAGGTCAGCCGGGTGCTGTCGGCGGTGGCGGACGGTGATCTGTCGCCCCGCATGGAGCTGCGGACGCAGAGTGACGAGGGCGCCGGGCAGCCGCTGCGCGGGGAGTTCCTGAAGGTCGGCCGGACCGTGAACAACCTGGTCGACCAGTTGTCGACGTTCACGGACGAGGTCACGCGCGTGGCCAGCGAGGTCGGGACCGAGGGCAAGCTGGGCGGTCAGGCCCGGGTGCGCGGTATGTCCGGTTCGTGGAAGGACCTGACGGACTCCGTCAACACGATGGCGTACCGGCTCACCGCTCAGGTGCGGGACATCGCGCTGGTGACGACGGCGGTGGCCAAGGGTGATCTGTCCCGGAAGGTCACGGTTCACGTGGCCGGCGAGATGCTGGAGCTGAAGAACACCGTCAACACGATGGTGGACCAGCTCTCGGCGTTCTCGTCAGAGGTGACGCGGGTCGCCCGGGAGGTGGGCACCGAGGGTGCCCTGGGCGGGCAGGCGCAGGTGCCGGGCGTGGCCGGGGTGTGGAAGGAGCTGACCGACTCCGTCAACACCATGGCCGGGAACCTGACGGCCCAGGTGCGCGAGATCTCCCACGTGACGACGGCGGTCGCCAACGGCGACCTGTCGAAGAAGGTGACGGTCCCGGCCCGCGGCGAGGTCGCGCAGCTCGCCGAGACGATCAACCAGATGACCGAGACGCTGCGGATCTTCGCGGACGAGGTCACGCGCGTGGCCAACGAGACCGGCGGCGAGGGGCAGCTCGGCGGGCAGGCGAACGTGCCGGGTGCGGCCGGCATCTGGAAGGACCTGACGGACTCCGTCAACACCGTCTTCCGGAACCTGACCACCCAGGTGCGCGACATCGCCGCGGTGACGACGGCCGTGGCCAGCGGCGACCTGTCGCAGAAGGTCACCGTCGACGTCGCCGGCGAGATGCTGGAGCTGAAGAACACCGTCAACACGATGGTGGACCAGCTGTCCTCCTTCGGCGCCGAGGTCACGCGGGTGGCCCGGGAGGTCGGCGTCGAGGGTGAGCTGGGCGGCCAGGCGCAGGTGCCCGGGGCGGCGGGTACGTGGAAGGACCTGACGGACTCCGTCAACACGGCGTTCCGCAACCTCACCGGTCAGGTGAGGAACATCGCCCAGGTGACGACGGCGGTGGCCAACGGCGACCTGTCGCAGAAGGTCACCGTGGACGTGTCCGGCGAGATGCTCCAGCTGAAGAACACCGTGAACACGATGGTGGACCAGCTCTCCAGCTTCGCCGACCAGGTCACGCGGATGGCCCGGGACGTGGGTACGGAGGGCCGCCTGGGCGGTCAGGCCCGGGTCGACGGCGTGTCGGGCACCTGGAAGGAGCTGACGGACTCCGTCAACTCCATGGCCGGCAATCTGACCTCCCAGGTGCGCAACATCGCCCAGGTGACGACGGCCGTGGCGCGCGGCGACCTGTCGCAGAAGATCGACGTCGACGCGCGTGGCGAGATCCTGGAGCTGAAGAACACCATCAACACGATGGTCGACCAGCTGTCCTCCTTCGCCGAGCAGGTCACCCGGGTCGCCCGCGAGGTGGGCACGGAGGGCCGCCTCGGCGGTCAGGCGCAGGTGCCCGGGGTGGCGGGTGTGTGGCGCGACCTCACCGACTCCGTGAACGGCATGGCCGGCAATCTCACTGCGCAGGTGCGCAACATCGCGCAGGTCGCGACGGCGGTGGCCCGCGGTGACCTGTCGCAGAAGATCACCGTGGACGCGCGCGGGGAGATCCTCGAGCTGAAGAACACGCTGAACACGATGGTGGACCAGCTGTCGTCGTTCGCCCAGGAGGTCACGCGCGTCGCCCGCGAGGTGGGCACCGAGGGCATCCTCGGCGGCCAGGCGGAGGTGCAGGGCGTCTCCGGCACCTGGAAGGACCTCACGCAGTCCGTGAACGGCATGGCCAACAATTTGACCATGCAGGTGCGCAACATCGCCGAGGTCACCACCGCCGTGGCCAAGGGCGACCTGTCGAAGAAGATCACCGTCGACGCCAAGGGCGAGATCCTCGAGCTGGTCACCACCGTCAACACGATGGTGGACCAGCTGTCGTCGTTCGCGGAGCAGGTCACGCGGATGGCCCGTGAGGTGGGTACGGAGGGCATCCTCGGCGGCCAGGCGCACGTGCCGGGCGTCGTGGGCATCTGGAAGGACCTCAGCGACAACGTCAACCTGATGGCGAAGAACCTCACCGTCCAGGTGCGCAACATCTCCCAGGTGGCCGCGGCCGTCGCCAACGGCGACCTGACGCGGACGGTGACGATCGAGGCGCGCGGTGAGGTGGCGCAGCTCGCCGACACGTTCAACACCATGGTGAAGACGCTGAGTTCGTTCGCGGACCAGGTCACCAAGGTGGCCCGCGAGGTGGGCACCGACGGCATCCTCGGCGGTCAGGCGCACGTGCCGGGTGTGTCCGGCACGTGGAAGGACCTCACCGAGTCGGTGAACCAGATGGCGTCCAACCTGACCGGTCAGGTGCGCAACATCGCCATGGTCACCACGGCGATCGCCAAGGGCGACCTGACCAAGAAGATCGACATCGACGCGCGCGGCGAGATCCTGGAGCTGAAGACGACCATCAACACGATGGTCGACCAGCTGTCCTCGTTCGCCGAGGAGGTCACCCGCGTGGCCCGTGAGGTGGGCACGGAGGGCCAGCTCGGCGGTCAGGCGCGCGTGCGGGACGTCGACGGCACCTGGCGGGACCTGACCGAGTCCGTGAACGAGATGGCCGGGAATCTCACCCGGCAGGTGCGTGCCATCGCGCGCGTGGCGACCGCGGTGACGCGCGGCGACCTGAACCTCAAGATCGACGTGGACGCCTCCGGTGAGATCTCCGAGCTTCAGGACTACATCAACAAGATGATCGCCAACCTGCGCGACACCACGATCGCCAACAAGGAGCAGGACTGGCTCAAGGGCAATCTGGCCCGGATCTCCGGGCTGATGCAGGGCCGCCGGGACCTCCAGGACGTGGCCTCGCTGATCATGAGCGAACTGACGCCCGTGGTCTCCGCGCAGCACGGCGCGTTCTTCCTCGCGATGCCCCTGGTCGACGGCCAGGACCAGGCGGGAGCCGAGGAGGAGGCCTACGAGCTGCGCATGCTCGGGTCGTACGGCTACTCGATGGGTTCCATGCCCACCTCGTTCAGGCCGGGGGAGGCGCTGGTCGGCACGGCCGCCCAGGAGAAGCGCACGATCCTCGTGGAGAACGCGCCCAGCGGCTACCTGAAGATCTCCTCCGGGCTCGGTGAGGCCCCGCCCGCCCAGGTGATCGTCCTGCCCGTGCTGTTCGAGGGGCAGGTGCTCGGCGTCATCGAGCTGGCGTCCTTCACGCCGTTCACGCACATCCAGAAGGACTTCCTCAACCAGATCGCCGAGATGATCGCGACCAGCGTCAACACCATCTCCGTCAACACCAAGACGGAGGTGCTGCTGAGCCAGTCGCAGGAGCTGACCGAGCAACTGCGGGAGCGGTCGGAGGAGTTGGAGCAGCGGCAGAAGGCGCTCCAGTCCTCCAACGCCGAACTGGAGGAGAAGGCCGAGCTGCTGGCGCAGCAGAACCGCGACATCGAGGTGAAGAACACCGAGATCGAGGAGGCGCGGCAGGTCCTGGAGGAGCGGGCCGAGCAGCTCGCGGTCTCCATGCGCTACAAGAGCGAGTTCCTGGCCAACATGTCGCACGAGCTGCGTACGCCGCTCAACTCGCTGCTGATCCTGGCCAAGCTGCTCGCCGACAACGCCGACGCGAACCTGACCCCGAAGCAGGTCGAGTTCGCCGAGACGATCCACGGCGCCGGGTCCGACCTGCTCCAGCTCATCAACGACATCCTCGACCTGTCCAAGGTGGACGCGGGCAAGATGGACGTCTCCCCGACGCGCATCGCGCTCGTCCAGCTCGTCGACTACGTGGAGGCCACGTTCCGGCCGCTGACCGCGGAGAAGGGCCTGGACCTGTCGGTGCGGGTGTCGCCCGAGCTGCCGGCCACGCTGCACACCGACGAGCAGCGGCTCCTCCAGGTGCTGCGCAACCTGCTGTCCAACGCGGTGAAGTTCACCGACTCGGGCGCCGTCGAGCTGGTCATCCGGCCGGCCCGGGACGACGTTCCGCAAAGGATCCGGGAGCAGTTGCTGGAGGCCGGTTCGATGAACGACCCGGACACCGAGCTGATCGCGTTCTCCGTGAGCGACACCGGCATCGGGATCGCGGCCAGCAAGATGCAGGTGATCTTCGAGGCGTTCAAGCAGGCCGACGGCACCACCAGCCGCAAGTACGGCGGTACGGGCCTGGGGCTGTCCATCTCGCGGGAGATCGCGCAGCTGCTGGGCGGCGAGATCCACGCGCAGAGCGAGCCGGGCCGCGGCTCGACGTTCACGCTCTACCTGCCGCTGCGCCCCAGCGAGCTGCCCCCGCACGGGTACCAGCAGGCCCTGACCTCCGTGGCGGCCGGTGAGCTGCCGGCGCCCTCGGGTGCCGCGGCGGAGCTGCCGGGCGGGGAGATCGCGACGCCGGCCGAGGTGAAGTCGTACCAGGACTCGCAGAGCGGCGCGGCGGCGCTGTTCCGGCGTCGTCGCAAGTCGGTGGCCGAGACCGAGGACCGGTCCGCGGCCCAGGAGCGGCAGCCGGGCGCCGACCAGGAGCCGGCGCCGCACTCGAGCCGGGGGATCCGGTTCGACGGGCAGAAGGTACTGATCGTCGACGACGACATCCGCAACGTCTTCGCGCTGACCAGCGTCCTGGAGCAGCACGGCCTGTCCGTGCTGTACGCCGAGAACGGGCGCGAGGGGATCGAGGTCCTGGAGCAGCACGAGGACGTGGCGGTCGTCCTGATGGACATCATGATGCCCGAGATGGACGGCTACGCGACGACCACGGCGATCCGTCGGATGCCCCAGTTCGCCGGCCTGCCGATCATCGCGCTGACCGCGAAGGCGATGAAGGGTGACCGGGAGAAGGCGATCGAGTCGGGCGCGTCCGACTACGTGACGAAGCCGGTCGACCCGGACCACCTGCTGACGGTGATGCAGCAGTGGATGCGCGAGGAGTGAGCGCCGGGAGCCGACGGGAAGCGGACGGTACGCCCGGACGTCGTGCCCGTAGTACGTTCGGGCACGGTCCGCGTGTATCTACGGGCACCTCCCGTGCGGCTCGCTGCGGCAGTGTGCGAACGTGGGGTGTGCGTAAACGGCGGGAACCTTCGGGGTCCACGCACGGTCGCTGACCGAGCGTGCCCGAAGCCGTGTAGAAGTACGGGATTCGGGGAACCTTCTGGTCTCCCGCCACGTTTCTGCTACGTGCACAGTGACATCGCGGTGACAGGGTGTGGCGACAGGCGGGGTGCGGCTACGATGACCGGCACAAGGACGGGCGGCGCAAGGGAGTCGTCCCCCGGGGCGGCACCCGCCGGTGCCGCGCCAAGTCCTGCGGACAGGGGAGGCCCCACGCCGGGGCGAGGAGGGCGGGCCATGGTGCAGAAGGCCAAGATCCTCCTGGTCGATGACCGGCCGGAGAATCTGCTTGCGCTGGAGGCGATCCTCTCGGCGCTCGATCAGACGCTGGTGCGGGCATCGTCCGGGGAGGAAGCGCTCAAAGCGCTGCTCACGGACGACTTCGCGGTCATTCTGCTGGACGTCCAGATGCCGGGCATGGACGGTTTCGAGACCGCCGCGCACATCAAGCGGCGGGAGCGGACCCGGGACATCCCGATCATCTTCCTCACCGCGATCAACCACGGGCCGCACCACACGTTCCGCGGGTACGCGGCGGGTGCGGTGGACTACATCTCCAAGCCGTTCGACCCCTGGGTGCTGCGCGCCAAGGTCTCGGTCTTCGTCGAGCTGTACATGAAGAACTGCCAGCTGCGCGAGCAGGCGGCGCTGCTCCGCCTCCAGTTGGAGGGCAGCGACAAGGCCGCGGCCGCCGGCGAGGCCAAGGAGCCTGCGGGGCTGCTCGCCGAGCTGTCGGCGCGGCTGGCGGCCGTGGAGGAGCAGGCGGAGGCGCTCTCCAAACAGCTGGGCGACGAGTCGACGGACGCGGCGGCGGTGGCGACGGCCGCACATCTGGAGCGCAAGCTCACAGGACTGCGGCGGGCACTGGACGCCCTGGAGCCGGGCGCCTCCGGAGGCCAGGCCGCCGTCAACTGAAGTGCTGCCAGGGCCGATGGGACGGTCTGTGAGGACTTGTCAGAGGGTGTACCGGAAGCGTCAGTTCCGGTCCCTCGTGTGTGCGACACGAACGGGTGAAGCGGTAAGCACGCGTGTCGACTGCCGTCTCCACCGGTAACCTCACACCCATGGCCTCACGTCCCTCCGCAGCCAAGAAGCAGCCCGCGAAGAAGGCGGCCGCTCCCGCGAAGGGTCCGGCGAAGAAGGCCGCCGCGAAGAAGGCGCCCGCGAAAAAGGCTCCGGCCAAGAAGGCCGCGGCGAAGAAGCCCGCGCCCAAACCGGCTCCGAGTCCCACCGGAGGCGTCTACCGGCTGGTGCGCGCGCTCTGGCTCGGCCTCGCGCACGGAGTCGGCGCCGTCTTCCGCGGCATAGGACAGGGCGCCAAGAATCTCGACCCGGCCCACCGCAAGGACGGCGTCGCGCTGCTGTTGCTCGGCGTCGCCCTGATCGTCGCCGCGGGCACCTGGGCCGACCTCAAGGGCCCGGTCGGCGACCTCGTCGAGATCCTCGTGACCGGCGCCTTCGGCCGCCTCGACCTGCTCGTGCCGATCCTGCTCGGCGCCATCGCCGTGCGCCTGATCCGGCACCCCGAGAAGCCCGAGGCCAACGGGCGGATCGTGATCGGCCTGTCGGCGCTCGTCATCGGCGTGCTGGGCCAGGTGCACATCGCCTGCGGCTCACCCGCCCGCGGCGAGGGCATGCAGGCCATAAGGGACGCCGGCGGCCTCATCGGCTGGGGCGCGGCGACCCCGTTGTCGTACACGATGACCGACATGCTGGCCGTGCCGCTGCTCGTGCTGCTCACGGTCTTCGGGCTGCTGGTCGTCACGGCCACCCCGGTCAACGCGATTCCGCAGCGGCTGCGGCAGCTCGGCGTGCGGCTCGGTGTGGTCGGCGACCCGGAGGCGGACGCGTTCACCGACGACGACGAGCGCTACGACGACCAGTGGCGCGAGGCGCTGCCCGCCCGGTCCCGCGGGCGCGGGGGACCGGCCGCCGCCGAGCCCTACGACCCCGACGCCGCCGAGCAGGAGGCGCTCACCCGGCGCCGCGGCAGGCCCCGGCGGTCCGCCGTGCCGCAGCCCGAGATGAACCGCCCGATGGACGCCGTGGACGTCGCCGCCGCGGCCGCCGCCGCGCTCGACGGAGCCGTGCTGCACGGGATGCCGCCCTCGCCGCTGGTCGCCGACCTGACCCAGGGGGTGAGCACGGGGGACCGCGAGTCGACGACGCCGACCCCCACGCCCGTGCCGGCCGCGCGCCCGCAGCCGGGCAAGCTCAAGAAGGACGCCGCCAGGACGCGCGAGGCGGACTCGGCGGACGGCGCGGTCCCCGACCTCACGAAGACCCCGCTGCCCAAGGAACGGGATCTGCCGCCGCGCGCCGAGCAGCTCCAGCTCTCCGGCGACATCACCTACTCGCTGCCGGCCCTCGACCTCCTCACGCGCGGCGGGCCCGGCAAGTCCCGCAGCGCCGCCAACGACGCCATAGTGGCCTCGCTGACCACCGTCTTCACCGAGTTCAAGGTCGACGCCTCCGTCACCGGCTTCACCCGCGGCCCGACGGTCACCCGCTACGAGGTCGAGCTGGGCCCGGCGGTGAAGGTCGAGCGGATCACCGCACTGACCAAGAACATCGCGTACGCCGTCGCCAGCCCCGACGTGCGGATCATCAGCCCGATCCCCGGCAAGTCCGCGGTCGGCATCGAGATCCCCAACACCGACCGGGAGATGGTCAACCTCGGCGACGTACTGCGCCTCGCGGAGTCCGCCGAGGACGACGACCCGATGCTGGTCGCCTTCGGCAAGGACGTCGAGGGCGGTTACGTCATGCACTCGCTGGCGAAGATGCCGCACATACTGGTCGCCGGCGCCACCGGCTCCGGCAAGTCGTCCTGCATCAACTGCCTGATCACCTCGATCATGATGCGGGCGACCCCCGAGGACGTCCGGATGATCCTGGTCGACCCCAAGCGCGTCGAGCTGACCGCGTACGAGGGCATCCCGCACCTGATCACGCCGATCATCACCAACCCGAAGCGGGCCGCCGAGGCGCTCCAGTGGGTCGTGCGCGAGATGGACCTGCGCTACGACGACCTCGCCGCCTACGGCTACCGGCACATCGACGACTTCAACCGCGCGGTGCGCGAGGGCAAGGCCAAGGCGCCCGAGGGCAGCGAGCGCGAACTCTCGCCGTATCCGTACCTGCTGGTGATCGTGGACGAGCTGGCCGACCTGATGATGGTCGCCCCGCGCGACGTCGAGGACTCGATCGTGCGGATCACGCAGCTCGCGCGGGCGGCCGGCATCCACCTGGTGCTCGCCACCCAGCGGCCGTCCGTGGACGTCGTCACCGGTCTGATCAAGGCCAACGTGCCCTCGCGGCTCGCCTTCGCCACCTCCTCGCTCGCCGACTCCCGGGTCATCCTCGACCAGCCCGGCGCCGAGAAGCTGATCGGCAAGGGCGACGGCCTCTTCCTGCCGATGGGCGCGAACAAGCCGACCCGTATGCAGGGCGCCTTCGTGACCGAGGACGAGGTCGCGGTCGTCGTCCAGCACTGCAAGGACCAGATGGCGCCCGTCTTCCGGGACGACGTCACGGTCGGCACCAAGCAGAAGAAGGAGATCGACGAGGACATCGGCGACGACCTCGACCTGCTGTGCCAGGCGGCCGAGCTGGTCGTCTCCACGCAGTTCGGGTCGACCTCCATGCTCCAGCGCAAGCTGCGCGTCGGCTTCGCCAAGGCCGGTCGGCTGATGGACCTGATGGAGTCGCGGAGCATCGTCGGACCGAGCGAAGGCTCAAAGGCTCGTGACGTTCTTGTGAAGCCTGACGAGCTGGACGGCGTGCTCGCGCTGATCCGGGGGGAGTCTGAAGGGTAGGGAACGGCACGCGCGATGATCGTGCGACGGAGGGTCACGAGGGCCGGCGGCCGATCGTGACTCACCCGTTAGGGATCATTGAGCAACCGTTTCCCCACGGCCTACGTCAAGTTGAGGGAAGTGACAAACAGGTAGTCCGCCATCGGGGTCCCGGGCCATTCCGATGGCGTACAAAGTCGTACCGCCCGGTTGCCCCACCCGTTTGTACCCCCCCTAGACTGAACGTCCAGCACAGGCGGCTAAACGCTCGAAAGGCGCCCCCGTGTCCAACGGCAACTCCCCTGAAGACGAGCGTCCGATCGAAGACGTTTCCCAAGACGTTACTGAACCCGTCTCCGAGGAAACCCGCCCCTCCGTCGGCCGTGCCCTCCGGCAGGCACGGATCGCCGCCGGGCTGACCGTCGACGACATCACCACCGCCACCCGGGTCCGGATCGCCATCGTGCACGCCATCGAGGCGGACGACTTCGCGCCCTGCGGCGGCGACGTCTACGCGCGCGGTCACATCCGCACCCTGGCCAAGGCCGTCGGGCTCGACCCGGCCGAACTGCTCGCCCAGTTCGACGCCGAGCACGGCGGACGCCCGGCGCCGACCCCCGCCGCGCCTCTGTTCGAGGCGGAACGCATCCGTCCCGAGCGGCGCGGACCCAACTGGACCGCCGCCATGGTCGCCGCGATCGTCGCCGTGATCGGCTTCGTGGGGTTCACGTTCGTCAAGGGCGGCGACGACGGCGGCAACGAGGCGAGCGTCGCCGAGGGCTCCCAGCCGACCTCCGGGGAGTCCGCCTCGGCGAGTGCCAAGCCGAAGAAGCCCGCCGACCCCAAGCCGGAGCCGAGCGACAGCGCCATCGCCGCGGCACCCGCCGACAAGGTGACCGTCAAGGTCAGCGCCACCGAGGGCCGCAGCTGGATCTCCGCCCAGGACCACAACGGCCGGCTGCTCTTCGACGGCCTGCTCAAGCAGGGCGACTCCAAGACCTTCCAGGACAACGAGAAGGTCAAGCTCGTCCTCGGCGACGCCGGCGTCATCCAGCTGTACGTCAACGGCAAGAAGATCGAGGACGACTTCCAGCCGGGCGCCGTGGAACGCCTGACGTACACGAAGGGCGACCCGCAGGTCGGATAAGGGGTCGCGGGGACGAGTCGTCACGGGGTTGGCCGGGATCGGCCAACCCCGTCGACGTGGGCTGTCGGCGGGACGAAGTAGTCTTGAGCCCATGCCTGAAAGCCGTACCGTCGCACTCGTCACCCTTGGCTGCGCCCGTAACGAGGTGGACTCGGAGGAGCTCGCAGGCCGTCTGGAGGCGGACGGCTGGAAGCTCGTCGAGGACGCCGAGGAAGCGGACGTCGCCGTCGTGAACACGTGCGGCTTCGTCGAGGCCGCCAAGAAGGACTCCGTGGACGCCCTCCTGGAGGCCAACGACCTCAAGGGCCACGGAAGAACGCAGGCCGTCGTGGCGGTGGGCTGCATGGCCGAGCGGTACGGCAAGGAGCTGGCCGAGGCCCTCCCCGAGGCCGACGGCGTCCTCGGCTTCGACGACTACTCCGACATCTCCGACCGCCTGCAGACCATCCTGAACGGCGGCATCCACGCCGCCCACACCCCGCGCGACCGGCGCAAGCTGCTCCCGATCAGCCCCGCCGAGCGCCAGGAGGCCGGTGCCTCCGTCGCCCTGCCGGGGCACGGCCCGACCGACCTCCCCGAGGGCGTCGCCCCGGCCTCCGGGCCCCGCGCGCCCCTGCGCCGTCGCCTGGACGGCTCCCCGGTCGCCTCGGTGAAGCTGGCCTCCGGCTGCGACCGGCGCTGCTCCTTCTGCGCCATCCCGTCCTTCCGCGGCTCCTTCATCTCCCGCCGCCCGAGCGACGTGCTGAACGAGACGCGGTGGCTGGCCGAGCAGGGCGTCAAGGAGATCATGCTGGTCTCCGAGAACAACACCTCCTACGGCAAGGACCTCGGCGACATCCGCCTGCTGGAGTCGCTGCTGCCGAACCTCGCCGACGTCGACGGCATCGAGCGCGTGCGCGTCAGCTACCTCCAGCCGGCCGAGATGCGCCCCGGCCTGATCGACGTGCTGACCTCCACCGAGAAGGTCGTGCCCTACTTCGACCTCTCCTTCCAGCACTCCGCGCCGAACGTGCTGCGCGCGATGCGCCGCTTCGGCGACACCGACCGCTTCCTGGAGCTGCTTGACACCATCCGGAGCAAGGCGCCCGAGGCGGGCGTGCGCTCCAACTTCATCGTGGGCTTCCCCGGCGAGTCCGCCTCCGACCTCGCCGAGCTGGAGCGGTTCCTGAACCACGCGCGGCTGGACGCCATCGGCGTCTTCGGCTACTCCGACGAGGAGGGCACCGAAGCGGCGACCTACGGCGACAAGCTGGACGAGGACGTCGTCGCCGAGCGGTTGGCACGTGTATCCCGCCTGGCCGAGGAACTCGTCTCGCAGCGGGCCGAGGAGCGCGTGGGCGCGACCGTCCGGGTGCTCGTCGAGTCCGTGGAGTCCGCCGACGAGGGGGACGGCGTCCGCGGCCGCGCGGAGCACCAGGCGCCGGAGACGGACGGCCAGGTGCTGCTCACGAGCGGCGAAGGCCTGAGTGTCGGTCGTATGGTCGACGCGAAGGTGGTCGGTACGGAGGGTGTCGACCTGGTGGCCGAACCGCTGCCGGGTTCGCCCCAGTGGAGTGAGGAGGCCGGCAGATGACCGGAGTCCCGGCGTCCGCGGCGGGCGGCTCCTCCAGTGCGCGCAGGACCGGCCCGCGCGCGGTCCCGGGCTCGGCGCACGAACCGGCCGAGCGTGCGACTCCGGGGGGTGCCGTGGAACGGGGTGCGACGGAGCGGGGCAGGGCGGGACGGGGCGGCACGGAACGGGGTTCGACCGAGGGCGGCGCCGCCGGGCGCGGAGGCAAGATCACGGCAGCCGCCGTCAACCAGGCGAGCGTGTGGAACGTCGCGAATCTCCTGACGATGCTCCGGCTGCTCCTCGTGCCGGCCTTCGTCGCGCTGATGCTCGGCAACGGCGGGTACGACCCGGCCTGGCGGTCGTTCGCCTGGGCCTCCTTCGCCGTCGCCATGATCACCGACCTCTTCGACGGGCACCTGGCGCGCACCTACAACCTCGTCACCGACTTCGGGAAGATCGCCGACCCCATCGCCGACAAGGCGATCATGGGAGCGGCGCTCATCTGTCTGTCCGCGCTCGGCGACCTGCCGTGGTGGGTGACAGCCGTCATCCTCGGCCGGGAACTCGGGATCACCGTGCTGCGTTTTGTGGTCATCCGGTACGGCGTCATCCCCGCCAGCCGCGGCGGCAAGCTCAAGACCCTCACCCAGGGCATCGCCGTCGGGATGTACGTCCTGGCGCTGACGGGGCCCCTGGCGACCCTGAGGTTCTGGGTGATGGCCGCGGCGGTCGTCCTGACCGTGGTGACCGGGCTGGACTATGTGAAGCAGGCCATTGTGCTGCGCCGCCGGGGAATCGCCGAGCGCAAGGCGGCGTTGAAGGGGTCGGAAGCTTGAGTTCCACGGCCGCCGACGTGGTACGACTACTCACGGTCAAGGGCCAGACCCTCGCGGTCGCCGAGTCACTGACCGGCGGAATGGTCGCGTCCGCGCTCACGGCGGTCCCCGGGGCCTCCAAGGCCTTCCGGGGTTCCGTCACCGCGTACGCGACGGAACTCAAGCAGGAACTGCTCGGCGTCGACGCCACCCTGCTCGCGACCCACGGCGCGGTGGACCCGCAGGTCGCCGCCCAGATGGCGGCGGGAGTGCGCACGGCGCTCGGTGCCGACTGGGGCATCGCGACCACGGGCGTCGCCGGCCCGGACCCGCAGGACGGGCAGCCCGTGGGGACGGTTTTCGTGGCCGTGGACGGGCCTTCGGGGACCGTCGGGGGTTGCGCCGATGGCGGAAAAGTGGAGGCGCTGCGGTTGAACGGCGACCGCGCGGAAATTCGTATGGAGAGTGTACGGAGCGTACTCGCACTCCTTTTGAGGGAGCTTGCGGGCGAACAGACCGGGAATGAGCGGGCACAGGATACGGAACGGAACGGGGGGTTTTGATGTTTGCAGCCCTGAGTGAACACGACATCGCTCCCCGCACGGCCGCGGCGCGAGGCGGTACGGTGGGGCGTGAAGGATGCGGTTACACGGTCCGAGGAGGGAGCCACCGATGATTCTGCTCCGTCGCCTGCTGGGTGACGTGCTGCGTCGGCAGCGCCAGCGCCAGGGCCGTACTCTGCGCGAAGTCTCCTCGTCCGCCCGAGTCTCACTCGGCTATCTCTCCGAGGTGGAGCGGGGGCAGAAGGAGGCTTCTTCCGAACTGCTCTCCGCCATCTGCGACGCGCTGGACGTACGGATGTCCGAGCTCATGCGGGAAGTGAGCGACGAACTCGCCCTCGCCGAGCTGGCCCAGTCGGCCGCGGCGACGCCCAGCGAGACCGTTCCGGCACCGGTGCGCCCGATGCTGGGTTCCGTCTCGGTGACCGGTGTGCCACCGGAGCGGGTGACCATCAAGGCGCCCGCCGAGGCAGTGGACGTCGTCGCCGCCTGAGCGCCCGAGCACGTGTGCGTGCGAGACCCCGGCCGGGGTCACTCCGGGAGACCGGGGAGACGGGGCCGGGGTTTTCGCATGCCCGGACGGGGGCCGGCGCGCTTGCGTGAGCGCCGTCGGCGGTGCGTCCGCCGGTTTGCCGGTCCGTGCGGGTGCGGTCATCGTGGAGGGAGATGGCCGGGGGGCGAACCGACGGAGGTGTGGATGTACGTCGTGAAGAGCCCGTTGTCCGACGCGGACCTGAAGACCGTTTCCGAGGCGCTCCAGGGTGGCCTCGTCGACCTGGTGGACCTGGCCCTGGTGGCGAAGCAGATCCACTGGAACGTGGTCGGTCCGCGATTCCGCTCCGTACACCTCCAACTCGACGAACTCGTGGGCACCGCCCGCACGCACTCGGACACCGTGGCGGAGCGTGCCTCGGCGCTCGGTGTGTCCCCGGACGGTCGTGCCGCGACGGTGGCCGTCGGCAGCGGCATCGACGTGACCCCCGAAGGCTGGGTCGACGACACCACCGCCGTACAGACGATCGTGGACGCGCTGGGCGCGGTGATCGGGCGGATGCGCGAGCGGATCGCGTCGACCGCGGACCCCGATCCCGTGAGCCAGGACATCTTCATCCAGATCACGGCCGATCTCGAGAAGCAGCATTGGATGTTCCAGGCCGAAAACGGATGACGCGGTATGGCACCGGCGCGGACGGCTCGCCGGGCGGCCGCGCTGGGCCTCGGCGCGCTGTGGTGGTGGGCCGTGCTGCGCCTGGCGCTGGAGCCCGGCGCCGGTGTGCTCGAAGGGGCGGTCGCGGTCGGCGGCTGGGGGCTGAGCGTGCTGCCGGTGCACTGCGTGCCGCGGCGCAGTGCCGCGGGCGCGCTGGGGGCGGGTCGCTGGCGGCGGGCCCTGCGGGCGGCAGTGGGCCCCCCGGGGCCGGCCACGGCGCGTGGAACCCGTCGCTCCGGGGAGGACGCCGCGGCGGGCCCGTACGGCCCGTGAGCGCGCCGTGTGCTGGGTCCCCGACGCCCAGCCTTCAAGGCGGGGATGCTCGTCCAGAGCACGGCGGGCCCGGCCCACGGCGCCGGGATCGGTGCGCGAGAGCTGCTTCCGTCCGCGAGACCGCTTGACCACCAGGCCGGTCGGGGGCGGGTCGGGTCGACCGGCTGTCCGGACTGCTCGCCGAGGAGACGGGCCCCGACGCGCACCAACCGATGGAAGGACAGAGCTGATGAGTGTCACCAGCCTGGACAAGGATGTCGACAACCTGACCCTCACCCTCGTCGCCGACTTCTCCGCCCCCGTGGAACGGGTGTGGCGGCTGTGGTCCGACCCCCGGCAGCTGGAGCGCTGGTGGGGACCGCCGACCTACCCGGCCACGGTGGAGGAGCACGATCTGACGCCGGGTGGGGACGTCACCTACTTCATGACCGGCCCGGAGGGTGACAAGTTCCGCGGCTGGTGGCGGGTGGCCACGGTCGACGCACCGAGGTCGCTGGAGTTCACCGACGGGTTCGCCGATGCGGAAGGCGCGCCCAACGCCGCCATGCCGACGACCACGAACCGGGTGACGCTCACGGACCGCGACGGCGGCACCCGTATGGAGATGCGGGCGGTCTTCGACACCCGCGAGCAGATGGAGCAGCTCACGACGATGGGCATGGAGGAAGGCCTCAGGGAAGCGGCCGGCCAGATGGACGCCCTCCTCGTCGGCTGATCCACCGTCGAGGCCGGCCGGGTCACGCCCTCCCGCGCCGCTGCCCGCCACCGGCCGGGCGGTCCGGCCGCGGCGCGGGGCCGGGCTGGCAGGTCGGGCACCAGTAGGTGGGGCGTTCACGGGAGCCGTCGCCCTGGTCGGCGACGCGCACCGACGTGCCGCAGCGCAGGCAGGGGCGGGGCGCCCGGCCGTACACGAACAGGTCCTGGCCGCGCAGGCCCGTCGTACGCCGGACCGGGCGGTCGCGGTTGGCCTCCAGGAGCCTCTTCGCGAGGAACGGCAGCTGTGCGGCCCGGTCGGCGGGCAGGTCGCCGACCGGGAGCCACGGCGTGACGCCGAGCAGGAAGCAGAGCTCACTCTTGTAGACGTTGCCGATACCGGCGAGATTGCGCTGGTCGAGCAGGGCCTCGCCGAGGGGGCGGGCCGGGTCCGCGCGCAGGTTGGCGAGGGCCTGCCCGGGATCCCAGTCCGGGCCCAGCAGATCCGGGCCGAGATGGCCGACGGCGCGCTCGTCGTCGGCGGTGCGCAGGAGCTCCACCACGGGGAGGCGGTAGCCGACGGCCGTGCGGTCGGCGGCGGCGAGGATCACCCGGATCTGGTGCGCCGGGCCTCCGCTCCAGCGCTGACCGGCCGCGAAGACCTTCCAGGAACCGTCCATCCGCAGGTGTGTGTGCAGCGTCAGGCCGCCCTCGACGTGGGTGAGCAGGTGCTTGCCGCGCGGGGTGACGTCCAGGACGGTGCGCCCCGCGAGGTCGACCGTGGCGTACCGGGGGACGCGGAAGTCGCTGCGGGTCAGCACCTTGCCCGCGAGGGCGTCGTGCAGCCGTCGCGCCGCCTGCCAGACCGTGTCTCCTTCGGGCATGGGTCAAGGGTGGCAGGCTCACGCCCTGATGCGCAGACCACGCGGGGTGGCGATGAACCCCGCCTCCTCCAGTACGGGGCCGAAGGGGGAGGTCAGGGACGCGGTGCCGTTGACCCGCTCCACCGTGACCGTGCCGAGGGAACCGGCGCGGGCGGCCTCCGCGAGCGCCTCCGTGGCGGCGCGCAGACGTGAGTCGTCCGTGGGCAGCGCGTCGGGGTCGGCGGGCCACAGCAGGAGTGTCTTGCCGCCGCGCTCCATGTAGAGCGCCGGTTCGCCCTCGACGAGCACCACCAGGGAACCCGCCTTGCGGCCGGGTTTGTGCGTGGCACCGGCCGGCGGCTCGGGCCAGGCGAGGGCCGCGCCGTACGCGTTCGCCGGATCGGCGGCCGCCAGGACGACGGCCCGCGGCCCGACGGCCGGGCGGCCGCGACGGCCCGGGAATCCGGTGTCGTACGGACCGCGCGGGCCGCCGAAGCCGCCTCCGCCCTGCGCACCGCCCCCGCGCGGCCCCCCGGCGCCCGGCTCGGCATAGTCGCGAGGCGAGATGTAATCGCCCCGGGAAGGCGAACGGCCCAGGTGGTCGGGGTCGGCGAAGACGTCGTCGAAGGGGTCCGGGCCGCCGGAGCCCGCCGGACCGCCGGACGGGAAGTCGTCGAAGGCGGAGTCGGCGGACGCGAGGTGGTTCTCCGAGGCGCCGGTGGACCGCGCCTGCCCGGGCGGGCCGGCACCGCGCTCGCGGGCGCCCTCCACCGCGCGCAACCGGTCCACGGCGCCCTCCATGGCGAACTGCGCCGCGCCCAGCCCCTCCACGACATAGCCGCGCCGGGCCTGCCCGCTCTCCTCGAACGCGGCCAGGATCCGGTACACCGCCGAGAAGCCGCCCTCGACGCCCTCCGCCGCGACGGCGCCACGAGTCACCACGCCGTGCCGGTCGAGGAGCGTGCGGGCCAGGGCATGGGCACGCACCGTCCCGTCGGCCTCGCGGGCCGGAAGCAGCGACCAGCGGCCCGCGACCGTCGGCGGACCGGTGCGGGACACCGGGCGGGCGGCGGCCGTCAGCGAGCCGTACCGCCCCCTGGGCACCGCGCGTTTGGCGCGGTGCGCGGTGGAGCCCGCGGTGCGGCCCGAGCCCAGTAGGGAGCGCAGGGGCGCGAGTGTGTCGTTCGTCAGCCGTCCGGACCAGGCCAGGTCCCACAGGGCGTCGGCCAGCTGCGGATCGGTGGCGTCCGGGTGGGTGGTGGCGCGGACCTGGTCGGCGATCTGCCGGAAGAACAGGCCGTACCCGCCCGAGAGGGTGGTCAGTACGGACTCGTGGAGGGCGGTCGTCTCCAGCGGATGCGGGGGCGGCAGGAGCAGCGGAGCGGCGTCCGCCAGGTAGAGGGAGACCCAGCCGTCCTTGCCGGGGAGGGAACCCGCCCCCGCCCACACCACCTCACCTGCGGCCGTCAGCTCGTCCAGCATCGCGGGGCCGTAGTTCACCACCCGGGAGGGCAGGACCAGCTTCTCGAGGGCGGACGCGGGCACGGAGGCGCCCTGCAGCTGCTCGACCGCGCGCACCAGCCCGTCGACGCCGCGCAGCGTGTGCCCCTTGCCGATGTGCTGCCACTGCGGGAGGAACTGGCCGAGGGCGGCCGGCGGCACCGGCTCGAGCTCGTGCCGCAGCGCGGCCAGGGAACGGCGGCGCAGCCTGCGCAGTACGGTCGCGTCGCACCACTCCTGGCCGATGCCGGCCGGATGGAACTCGCCCTGCACGACCCGCCCCGTCCCGGCGAGCCGCTGCAGGGCGCCCTCGGTGACGGCCACGCCCAGACCGAAGCGGGCCGCCGCGGTGACCGACGTGAAGGGGCCGTGGGTGCGGGCATGGCGGGCGAGGAGGTCGCCCAGGGGATCCTTGACCGGCTCGGTGAAGGCCTCGGGCACACCGACGGGCAGCGCCGTGCCCAGCGCGTCGCGCAGCCGGCCCGCGTCCTCGATCGCCGCCCAGTGCTCGGCCCCGGCGACACGCACCCTGATCGCGCGGCGGGCCGCGGCCAGCTCCGGCGCCCACTGCGGCTCGGCGCCGCGCTCGGCCAGCTCGGCGTCGGTCAGCGGACCGAGCATCCGCAGCAGGTCCGCGACGCCCTCGGGGTCCTTGATCCGGCGGTCCTCGGTGAGCCACTGCAGCTCGCGCTCCAGCTCGGTGAGCACCTCCGCGTCGAGCAGCTCGCGCAGCTCCGCCTGGCCGAGCAGTTCGGCCAGCAGCCGCGAGTCCAGGGACAGCGCGGCGGCCCGCCGCTCGGCGAGCGGCGAGTCGCCCTCGTACAGGAACTGGGCGACGTAGCCGAAGAGCAGGGAGCGGGCGAACGGGGACGGCTCCGGGGTGGTGACCTCGACCAGGCGCACCTTGCGGCCCTCCACGTCGCCCATCAGCTCGACCAGGCCGGGCACGTCGAAGACGTCCTGGAGGCACTCGCGGACCGCCTCCAGGACGATCGGGAACGAGCCGTACTCGCTCGCCACCTCAAGCAGCTGCGCGGCGCGCTGGCGCTGCTGCCACAGCGGGGTCCGCCTGCCGGGGCTGCGGCGCGGCAGCAGCAGCGCACGGGCGGCGCACTCGCGGAAGCGGGACGCGAACAGGGCCGAGCCGCCCACCTGGTCGGTGACGACCCGGTCGACCTCGCCCTTGTCGAAGACGACGTCGGCCGCACCGACGGGAGCTTGCTCGGCGTCGTACTCGAGCCCCGGCTTCGCGGGGTCCTGGTCGAGGAAGTCCAGGCCCATCAGGTCGGCGTCCGGCAGGCGCAGCACGATGCCGTCGTCGGCGTGCATGACCTGGGCGTCCATGCCGTACCGCTCGGACAGGCGGGCGCCGAGGGCGAGGGCCCAGGGGGCGTGGACCTGGGCGCCGAAGGGGGAGTGGACGACGACCCGCCAGTCGCCCAGCTCGTCCCGGAAGCGCTCGACGACGATGGTGCGGTCGTCCGGGACGTGGCCGCAGGCCTCGCGCTGCTCGTCGAGGTAGGACAGCACGTTGTCCGCGGCCCAGGCGTCCAGGCCGGCGGTGACCAGGCGCAGCCGGGCGTCCTCCTTGGAGAGGGAGCCGACCTCACGGAGGAAGGCGCCCAGCGCACGGCCCAGCTCCAGGGGGCGGCCCAGCTGGTCGCCCTTCCAGAACGGCAGCCTTCCCGGCACACCCGGAGCGGGGGAGACCAGGACCCGGTCGCGCGTGATGTCCTCGATCCGCCAGGAGCTGGTGCCGAGCGTGAAGACGTCGCCCACCCGGGACTCGTACACCATCTCCTCGTCCAGCTCGCCGACCCGGCCGCCGCCCTTCTTCGGGTCGGCCCCGGCGAGGAACACCCCGAAGAGCCCGCGGTCGGGGATCGTGCCGCCGGACGTGACGGCGAGGCGCTGCGCGCCCGGGCGGCCGGTGACCGTGCCGGCCACCCGGTCCCACACCACGCGCGGGCGGAGCTCGGCGAAGGCGTCGGACGGATAGCGGCCCGCGAGCATGTCCAGGACGGCCGTGAAGGCCGACTCCGGGAGCGAGGCGAAGGGTGCGGCGCGGCGGACGGTGGCGAGGAGGTCGTCGACCTGCCAGGTGTCCAGCGCGGTCATCGCCACGAGCTGCTGGGCCAGGACGTCCAAGGGATTGGCCGGGACCCTGAGCGCCTCGATGGCGCCGCTGCGCATCCGCTCGGTGACCACGGCCGCCTGCACCAGGTCGCCGCGGTACTTCGGGAAGACCACGCCCGTGGAGACCGCGCCGACCTGATGGCCCGCGCGGCCGACGCGCTGGAGGCCGGAGGCGACGGAGGGCGGCGACTCGACCTGGACGACCAGGTCGACGGCGCCCATGTCGATGCCCAGCTCCAGGCTGGAGGTGGCCACCACGGCGGGCAGCCGGCCCGCCTTGAGGTCCTCCTCGACGAGCGCGCGCTGCTCCTTGGAGACCGAGCCGTGGTGGGCGCGGGCGATCACGGGCGGGGCGCCCTGGGCGGCGCCCGAGCCGCCCATCAGCTCGGCGGGGGAGTGGTGCTCGTCCAGGGGCTCGCCGGTGGCCCGCTCGTACGCGATCTCGTTGAGCCTGTTGCACAGGCGCTCGGCCAGGCGCCGGGAGTTGGCGAAGACGATCGTGGAGCGGTGCGACTGGACGAGGTCGGTGATCCGCTCCTCGACGTGCGGCCAGATCGACGGGCGCTCCGCGCCCTCCTTGCCGTCCGCGACCGGGGACCCGCCCAGCTCGCCCAGGTCCTCGACCGGGACGACGACCGACAGGTCGAACTCCTTGCCCGAGTCCGGCTGGACGATCTCGACCTTCCCGCGCGGGGCGAGGAACCGGGCGACCTCGTCCACCGGGCGGACCGTCGCCGACAGCCCGATGCGACGGGCCGGCTTCGGCAGCAGCTCGTCCAGCCGCTCCAGGGTCAACGCGAGATGGGCGCCGCGCTTGGTGCCCGCGACCGCGTGCACCTCGTCCAGGATCACCGTCTCGATGCCGGTCAGCGCCTCGCGCGTGGCCGACGTCAGCATCAGGAACAGGGACTCCGGCGTGGTGATCAGGATGTCCGGCGGCCGGGTGGACAGGGCGCGCCGCTCGGCGGCCGGGGTGTCGCCGGAGCGGATGCCGACCTTGACCTCGGGTTCGGGCAGACCGAGGCGTACCGACTCCTGGCGAATGCCGGTCAGCGGGCTGCGGAGATTGCGCTCGACGTCGACGGCCAGGGCCTTGAGCGGAGAGACGTACAGGACGCGGCAGCGCTTCTTGGGGTCGGCGGGCGGGGGCGTCGAGGTCAGCTGGTCCAGTGCGGCGAGAAAGGCGGCCAGCGTCTTGCCGGAGCCGGTGGGGGCGACCACCAGCACGTCCGAGCCCTCCGAGATGGCCTGCCACGCGCCCGCCTGGGCGGAGGTGGGCGCGGAGAAGGCCCCCGTGAACCAGCCGCGGGTCGCGGGGGAGAAGCCGTCCAGGGCTCGGCGTGCGGAGCTGACCATGGATCCATCGTGCACCCGGGCACTGACAATCGGCCCGAACCGGCTCCGGCCGGGCGCCTGAGCCGGGCGCCTGAGCCGGGCGTCGGAGCAGGGCGTCGGTCCGCCCGCCCGCCCGCGCCGCCCGCCCCCGAGCCGACCGCCCGAGCCGGGTCCGAGGCGGGCCCGAGCCTGGCGGTCGGACCGCCTCGGGCCGTCGCCGTGGGCGGAGGGCGGCTGACGGAGAATGGGGGCATGGCGGGATCGGACGAGCGGGCACGGCACTGGCGGTACGAGGAGCTGCCCGGCGTCGATCTGCTGCGCGCCCAGTACATACGGAAGACCTTCGTCCGCCACACGCACGAGCACTTCGTCATCGCCGCCATCGCCGACGGCGTCGAGGTCTTCCACCACGGCGGGAGCGACCAGTACGCCGCGGCGGGATCGCTCGCCCTGGTCAACCCGGACACCCCGCACACGGGGCGGGCCGGCGTCCCCGAGGGATGGCGGTACGGAGCCGTCTACCCGGCGCCCGAGCTGGTGGCCCGGATCGCCGCGGAGACGACGTCGCTGCGCGGGACGCCCGGGTTCGTCCGGCCGGTGCTCGACGATCCGTACACCGTCGAGCTGGTGCACCGCGTGCTGCGCGCCGCCGACGAGGGGAACGCACTCGCCGCCGACACCCTGCTGCGGGTGGCCGTGACCCGGCTGCTGCGGCTGAACGGCGGCACGCTGCCACGGCGTCAGGTGCGCACGGCCGGAGCCCGGACGGCGGCACGCGCGCGTGCCGTGCTGGAGGAGCGGATGGCCGACCCGCCGAGCCTGGAGCGGCTCGCCGGGGAGCTCGGGAGCAGTCCGTTCGCGCTGCTGCGGGCCTTCCGGGACGCCTACGGGATGCCACCCCACACCTGGCTGACCGACGCCCGGGTGCGTCGGGCGCGGGGGCTGCTGGACACCGGCACGTCACCGGCCGAGGCCGCCGTCGCCGTGGGGTTCACCGACCAGCCGCACCTGAACCGGCACTTCGCGCGGATCGTGGGCGTGCCGCCCGGCGCCTACCAGCGGGAGCGCAAGAACGTACAAGACGCGCGGCCCGGGCTGCTCCTACCGTTCGAGGCGTGACAGAACAGACAGCCCTTCCCGACGCTCCCGGCGCGGGTGGCGCCGGCGGCAAGCCGGACGCCGCCGTCGTACGGGACGCCCTCGGGGTCGGAGTCGCCGTCGGCCTGTCCGGGTTCGCCTTCGGGGTGACCTCGGCCGGCAGCGGACTCACACTGGCCCAGACCTGCGCCCTCAGCCTCCTGGTGTTCACCGGGGCGTCCCAGTTCGCGCTCGTCGGGGCGCTCGCGGCCGGCGGCAACCCGCTCACCGCGGCGGCCGGGGCCTTCTTCCTGGGCGTACGCAACGCCTTCTACGGGCTGCGGCTGTCGCAGTTGCTGGCCCTCCCGCGCGCGGTGCGGCCGTTCGCCGCGCAATGGGTCATCGACGAGACGACGGCCGTGGCCCTGGCCCAGCCCACACGGCGCAGTGTCCGGATCGGGTTCACCGTCACCGGACTCACCCTGTACGTCCTGTGGAACCTCACCACCCTGCTCGGCGCGCTGGGCGCGGAGGCCATCGGGGACACCGACGCGTGGGGGCTCGACGCGGCCGGCCCCGCCGTCTTCCTCGCGCTGCTCGCGCCGATGCTGAGCACCACCACCGAGCGCGCGGTGGCCGCCCTGGCCGTCCTCCTGGGCCTCGGCCTGCTGCCCGTGCTGCCCGCAGGCGTGCCCGTCCTGGTGGCCGCGCTGGCGGCACCGCTCGTCCTGTGGGGGCGCGGACGCCGCGTGGGTGCTGGCGCGGACGCCGCGGACCACGAGGGCCCCGCGGGGGAGGGAGACCGATGAGCGTCTGGATCGCCATCGGCGTGACCACGGTGGGCTGCTACGCGGTCAAGCTCCTCGGGCTGCTGGTGCCCGCGGGCGCCCTGGAACGGCCCCTGGTCCGGCGGCTCGCCGCCCTCCTGCCCGTGGCCCTCCTCGCGGCGCTCACCGCCCAGCAGACCTTCGCCGACGGGCACACGCTCGTGCTGGACGCGCGGGCCGCGGGAGTCGCCGCGGCCGCCGTGGCGCTGCTGCTGCGCGCCCCGTTCCTGCTCGTCGTCGCGGCGGCCGTGGTGGTCACCGCGGGCGTACGGGCCATGGGCGGCTGAGAACCGGGTCAGCCCAGGGTGCGGCCGTACGCCCGGAGGGTGCGCAGGGCCTCGAGCGTCACCCCGGGGCGGGCCTCCAGTGCGGGCGCGGGTGCCCAGCGGGGCCGGCGGACGGGCCAGCCGCCGTCGTCCTCCTGCTCCGCGACGAGGAAGTCGAGGGAGCGGACCATCTCGTCGTCGGTGAACCACGCGCGCGCGAGTGAGCGCGGGTTCCTCGCGTAGTCGTGCGGGAAATGGCGCTCGCCCGGGGCGCATCCCGGGGAGAGCGGGTACGCGTCGAGATCGCCCGGGTCCAGTACCGCCAGGCGCCGCTCGCGCACCAGGCGGCCGAGCCGGTCGGCCGCGGCCTGCGCGCGCGGCCGGTCGGGAGCGGTGTCCAGGAAGGCCACGGCGGCCTCGACCTCGTGCGGGTGCGAGGATTCCAGCGACTCGACTGCCCGCCAGCAGAAGTCCGTGGCGCGGAACAGCCAGGCGTGCCAGACCTCGTTGCGGTGCAGCAGACCGACCACCGGACCGGTGGCGAGCAGCTCGCCGGGCGGGTCGTCCACGACCGGCACGAAGGGCGCGGCCGGATACTCGCGCCGGCCCGGACGGATCGCGGGCAGCGCACCGTCCGGCGTGGACACGGAGGTCAGATAGCGGCACACCCGCTCGGCACGCTGCCCGCCGCAGCGTCCGACGGCGTCCAGGACGTGCAGGGCACGCGCCGTGTGCGGCGGCTGACTGACCGGGCCGCGCAGATCGGGCTCCAGGGCGTGGCCGTACCCGCCGTCCTCGTTGCGGTAGGCGTCCAGCGCGGTCTCCACCGGGTCCGGGTCCCCGCCACGGAAGTGGTACGCGAAGAGGCGCTGCTCCAGTACGCGCGCGGTGAGCCAGACAAAGTGCTCCGCGCGCGCGAGCGGTGAGCCCGATTCGGAGGTGCGAGGGGTCGGGGGGCGCGGGGTAGGGGGGCGTGGGGTCGGGCTGAGCGGGGTCGGGCTGAGCGGGGTCGGGGGGAGTGGGGAAGCTCCGGTTTCGGCCATGGGACAGACCGTAGGCCGGGGAGCGGTACCGGCAGGTGGTCCCGGCTCAGGGCCCACTCTCAGGGGCGGGATACTGGGGTCATGCGGTTGACGGTCTTCTGGGAGCGGATGACGGATCACTTCGGTCCGGGGTACGCCGACACCTTCGCGCGCGATCACGTGATGGCGGAGCTGGGCGGGCGTACGGTGCACGAGGCGCTGGACGCCGGCTGGGACGCCAAGGACGTGTGGCGGGTGGTCTGCACCGTCATGAACGTGCCGCGGGAGCAGCGGTGACGGTTCGCGAAGATCACCGGACGGGGCTCCGCCCGTGGTGGCGTGGGCGAGACTTGGCCCGTGGCATCCACTGACGAGACCGGGCAGGCGACCCGGCACGCATCCCCGACCGGCACCACGCCGCCCAGCGGGCCCCCGGCAGACGGCGCCGCCGCCGGGCCGGGCGCCCGCATGCCGCGCTGGCTGCCGCGCGCCATGGTGCTGGCCCTGGCGCTCATCGCCGCCTTCCAGCTGGGCAGCTGGGCCTTCCACCAGCTCACCGGGCTGCTGATCAACGTCCTCATCGCGTTCTTCCTGGCCCTGGCCATCGAACCCGCGGTGAGCTGGATGGCCGGGCGCGGCATGCGCCGGGGGTTTGCCACCTTCCTCGTCTTCCTCGCCGTGCTGATCGCAGCCGCGGGGTTCGTCACCCTGCTCGGCTCCATGCTCGCGGGCCAGATCGTCAAGATGGTCGAGGACTTCCCTGAGTACCTCGACTCCGTCATCAACTGGGTCAACGGCCACTTCCACACCGAGCTGAGACGGGTCGACATCCAGGAGGGCCTGCTGCGCTCCGACTGGCTGCGCAACTACGTGCAGAACAGCGCGACCGGCGTCCTGGACGTGTCGGCCCAGGTCCTCGGCGGCCTCTTCCAGCTGCTGACGGTCCTGCTGTTCTCGTTCTACTTCGCCGCCGACGGGCCCCGGCTGCGGCGCGGGCTCTGCTCCGTCCTGCCCCCCGCCCGCCAGGCCGAGGTCCTGCGCGCGTGGGAGATCGCCGTGGACAAGACCGGCGGCTACCTGTACTCACGCGGGCTGATGGCCCTGGTCTCCGGCGTCGCCCACTACGTCCTCCTGGAAGTACTGGAGGTGCCGTACGCCCCCGCGCTCGCGGTGTGGGTCGGCCTGGTGTCGCAGTTCATCCCCACCATCGGCACCTATCTCGCGGGCGCCCTGCCCATGCTGATCGCCTTCACGGTCAACCCCTGGTACGCGCTGTGGGTGCTGATCTTCGTGGTGATCTACCAGCAGTTCGAGAACTACGTGCTCCAGCCCAAGCTGACGTCCAAGACCGTGGACATCCATCCCGCGGTCGCCTTCGGCTCGGTCATCGCGGGCACCGCCCTGCTCGGCGCCGTCGGCGCGCTGATCGCCATCCCGGCGATCGCCACGCTCCAGGCGTTCCTCGGGGCGTACGTCAAGCGTTACGTCGTCACCGATGATCCGCGCGTCCACGGGCGCCGGAACCGTCCGTCCGGACCGGCGGGCGCCACCCGCATACGCGCCCTGTGGGCCCGCCGGCCGGAACCCGGCCGCCCCGATACGGGAGGAACCGGGGACGGCGGCGCCTCCTGAGGCCGGTTCAGTACGTGAGGGCGGCCCACACACCGGCGCCCGCCACGGCGGCCGCGTAGCAGCACACGGCCCCCGCCACCACCCGCCGGCGTACCGTCTCGCCCCACGGGGTGAGGGAGAGCAGCCAGGCCAGCACCGGCAGTACCAGCACGGCGTGCAGGGACACCCCGTGCAGCGGCTTGAGCCATGCCGTGGAGTGGTAGGCGGCCTCCTGGTGACCGGTGCGGGTGAGCACCACACCGCGCGCGATCATCGCGGCGCCCGAGGCGAGCCCGACGAGCAGCACCGCGAACCCCGAGCGCACGGCCAGGGCCATCCCCGCCGGCCCCGTGGGCCGACGGAGGAACGAGGCGAGCGCGAACGCGGTGAGCAGCACGACCAGGACGCCGCCGCCCACCGCGAGGGTCATGGACACGGCGGTGTCGAAGGGCGTCTCCATGTTGAGGTGCGAGGGCACCTCGCGCCATGCCTGGAGGGTGATGCCGCCCACCTCGACGACACAGTCGGCCGCGAACACGGCGAGCAGCGCGGCGCGCAGTCGCGGCCGGACGCCCAGGTACGAGGTGATCCAGGTGATCGCGATCAGCGTCACCCCGAAGGAGAGCCCGAACGTCACCGGTTTCCGCCAGGACACCGGTCCGTCCCACGGGCCGCCGTCCACCGCGAACACCACCAGGTGCACGAGGCCGGAGAGGATCAGCAGAAGGCCGATCGTGAGGGCGGTTCGGGCGGTCCTCGAGTTCTGCATGGGAGGAGCCTGGCAAGGAGCCCTCCACGCCGTCGTCCTCCGGCCGGAGGCACCCGCCCTGCGCCGCAGGGAGCAGAGACCGGTCGACCACGTCCGCCGGGCCGGTGGACGTACGCTCGGAAGTGCCGGGTGGTGCGCTTGACACGAAAATCGAACATCCATTCTTATGGAGGTTCCGGCGGGGCTCGGGACGGGTGATTCGAGTGGGTTCGGGTGGAGAAGTGCCCGAGTTATCCACAGGCCGGACCGGCATCGGGGCCCATTGTCAGTGGCAGGCATTAGCGTCTTTGACGTGAAGCGATCGAATCAAGCAAACCGGGTGGAACCCATGGCAGGAACCGACCGCGAGAAGGCCCTCGACGCCGCGCTCGCACAGATTGAACGGCAATTCGGCAAGGGCGCGGTCATGCGCATGGGTGACCGGACCAACGAGCCCATCGAGGTCATCCCGACCGGGTCGACCGCGCTCGACGTGGCCCTCGGCGTCGGAGGCATCCCGCGCGGCCGTGTCGTGGAGGTCTACGGCCCCGAGTCCTCGGGCAAGACGACCCTGACCCTGCACGCCGTGGCGAACGCGCAGAAGGCCGGCGGCCAGGTCGCGTTCGTGGACGCCGAGCACGCCCTCGACCCCGAGTACGCGAAGAAGCTCGGTGTCGACATCGACAACCTGATCCTGTCCCAGCCGGACAACGGCGAGCAGGCTCTGGAGATCGTGGACATGCTGGTCCGCTCCGGCGCCCTCGACCTCATCGTCATCGACTCCGTCGCCGCGCTCGTCCCGCGCGCGGAGATCGAGGGCGAGATGGGCGACAGTCACGTCGGTCTGCAGGCCCGCCTGATGAGCCAGGCCCTGCGGAAGATCACCAGCGCGCTGAACCAGTCCAAGACCACCGCGATCTTCATCAACCAGCTCCGCGAGAAGATCGGTGTGATGTTCGGCTCCCCGGAGACCACGACCGGTGGCCGGGCGCTGAAGTTCTACGCCTCGGTGCGACTCGACATCCGGCGCATCGAGACGCTGAAGGACGGCACCGACGCGGTCGGCAACCGCACCCGCGTCAAGGTCGTCAAGAACAAGGTCGCGCCGCCGTTCAAGCAGGCCGAGTTCGACATCCTCTACGGCCAGGGCATCAGCCGCGAGGGCGGCCTGATCGACATGGGTGTGGAGAACGGCTTCGTCCGCAAGGCCGGCGCCTGGTACACGTACGAGGGCGACCAGCTCGGCCAGGGCAAGGAGAACGCGCGCAACTTCCTGAAGGACAACCCCGACCTGGCCAACGAGATCGAGAAGAAGATCAAGGAGAAGCTGGGCGTCGGAGTGCGTCCCGAGGAGCCGGCCACCGAGCCGGGCGCGGACGCCGCCGTCTCCGCCGCCGCGGCCGACGCCGCACCGGCGGTCCCCGCCCCCGCGACCGCCAAGGCCACCAAGTCCAAGGCCGCGGCAGCCAAGAGCTGATCCGTGACACGACGAACCGACTGGGCCGAGTACGCGGGCGGCTCCGCCGGGACGGGTGACGACGCGTACGGGGCGGCTGCGGCCCCGTACGAGGCGGACCCGTCCGCCGCAGGTTCCCGCGACGATGGCGAGGCGCGTCACGGTGACGGCGAGGCGCGCCGAGGAGGCGGACGGGGCCGTGGCACGGGCGGCGCGCGCGGTCGCCGGCGGCGCGAGCGTGCGGAGCCGTCCACCGAGGACGGAGGTGCCACTTCCTCGTCGAGGGCCGAGAAGGGGGAGCCTCCGCGGGACCCGGTCGAGCAGGCACGGGCGATCTGCCTGCGCCTGCTCACCGGGACCCCGCGCACACGCAGCCAACTGGCCGACGCCCTGCGCAAGCGGGAGATCCCCGACGAGGCCGCCGAGGAGGTGCTGTCCAGGTTCGAGGAGGTCGGCCTGATCAATGACGGTGCCTTCGCGGAAGCCTGGGTGGAGTCCCGGCACCACGGCCGCGGGCTGGCCAGGCGCGCCCTCGCCAGAGAGCTGCGGACCAAGGGCGTCGACGCCACGCTCATCGACGCCGCGGTGTCCCAACTGGACTCCGAGCAGGAGGAGGAGACCGCGCGCGAGCTGGTCGACCGGAAGCTGCGCGCCACCCGGGGCCTCGACCGCGACAAGAGGCTGCGCCGCCTCGCGGGCATGCTCGCCCGCAAGGGCTACCCCGAGGGCATGGCCCTGCGAGTGGTCCGCCGGGCGCTGGAGGAGGAGGGCGAGGACACGGAGTACCTCGGCGACGAGGCCTTCTGACCCGACGTCACGTCGGCTGGGCCAACGTGACGGGAAGACGCCCGGGTCGGCGCATGCGGCGCGATACCGCGCCCGCACCGAGAGGCGAGGACCGCGCAGGATTACCTTGCGCTCCCGGAAGGGTGAACGCCCTCCGTACGGCTGTACCGTCTGCGCCGTCGCGTGACCGCGCGAGCCGCGGCCACCACGCGCGTACGCCGCCCCCGGAACACGGGCGGTGCACGGACCTCGCACGGACGCCCCTCCCGCATGCCCCGAAAGGCGGCCCAGCCATGCCTACGCCCCCGCGCCGCCGAAGAGCCACGCACGTTCTGCTCCTCGGCGCCGGCCTGCTTCTGAGCGGCTGCGGCCTCTACCCGGCCGACTCCGGTTCCGCGGACGACGGTCCGCTGACCCTCGGGTTCGTCAACGGCGGCGACAGCCAGTTCCACACCTGCCTCCAGCGGTCCGTGGAGATCGCTGCCAAGAACAACTTCGCGAGGCTGGTCACCGCCAACTCGAAGCAGGACCCCGCGACCGAGCTGGCCAACATCGAGGACATGATCGCGCGCGAGGTCGACGCGATCATCCTGCAGACCGTCGACACGGACGCCCTGAAGCGCGACATCGAGAAGGCCCGGAAGGCTGACATCCCCGTCTTCCTGACCTCCGTGAACGCCGACCCCGACGACATCCTGGGCGCGGTGGTCGTCGACCTCGAGGCCGTCGGGCGACTGGACGCCCAGTGGGTCGCCGACGACGCCGCGGGCCGGGACGTACAGGTCGCCGTCGTCGCGGGAGCGCCGGGCGCCGCCTCCGACCTGCTCACCGACGGCTTCACCGAGGCACTGCCCGCCAATGCCGAGGTGGTCGCCGACGAGCCCGGCATGTTCGATGCCGACAAGGCCGGAAAGGTCGCCGGCGCCATGGCCCGGGCCCACCCCGACCTGGACTACGCGTTCGTCGCCAACGAGCAGATGGCCTTCGCCGCCCGAGAGGCCTTCGACGCGGCCGGCGCCGACCAGGTCAGGATCGTGACGGTCAACGGCACCGACGAGGCCCTCGCCGCGCTGAAGGACGGGCGCTTCTCCGCGACGGTGTCCAACTCGGCCGGGAACACCGGCGAACTGGCCGTCCGCAACACCATCGCCCTGTTGCGCGACAGAAGGGCCGAGAAGATCGACCACACCGCGATCCGCCTGGTCACCAAGGGCAATGCGGACACCGCGCCGCTGTACTGCCCCTCCGACTACTGATCCGGCTACTGATCCGGCGCGGTCACCGGCAGACCCGCCGCCCGCCACGCCTGGAAGCCACCGATCAGATCGGTGGCCCGGTGCAGACCCAGACGGTGCAGGGACTCCGCCGCCAGCGTCGAGGCGTAACCCTCGTTGCACACCACCACGACACGCACGTCATGGCTCGTGGCCTCGGGGAGATGGTGGCTGCCCTGCGGATCCAGACGCCATTCCAGCTCGTTGCGTTCGACCACCAGGGCGCCGGGAATCACACCGTCCCGCTCACGCAGAGCGGCGTACCGGATGTCGACCAGAAGCGCCTTTCCGGCCTCGGCGGCGTCGTACGCCTCGCCCGGTGCGATCCGCCGGTATCCGCCGCGCACCCGCTCCAGCAGGGCGTCGATCCCGGTCGGCCCGCTCACTGCCAGTCCTGCGGGCGCTCGACCTGTTCCAGGCGCAGGGTCTGCCCGCTGCGGCTGTAGCGGCGGATCTGCGGAAGGGGCGGGTAGTAGGCGTGCACGGACACCGCGTGCCGGTCGGACGACTCGTTGAGGACCTCGTGCACGTGGTGCCGGCCGAAGGCGCGCCCCTTGCCGACGGTCAGCCGGCGTTCCCGGTCCACACCGTCGCTGAGCTCCAGGGTCTTCCAGCCGTCGGTGGGCAGGCGGGCGGCGAGCGCGTTCTCCTTGAGCTCGCCCGCGGCGGTCACGAAGGCGCCCACGGAGTCTGCGTGGTCGTGCCAGCCGGTGCCCGTGCCGGGCGGCCAGCCGATCAGCCAGGCCTCGCTGCCGCCCGGTCCGGCCAGCCGAACCCAGGTGCGGCCCTCGGGGTCGAGCGGCAGGGAGGCGATCAGTTCGGCGTCGGCGGCCGCACGCCGTACGAAGTCGAGGAGTTCGGCCTGCGTCGGGGCGGCCGGGGCCGCGGACGAGGAGGCCGGAGAGGCAGGGGCAGGGGAGGAAACAGACACGGGTACCGTCCTGTGAGTTTCGCGAGGAAGCGCGCGGCGGCACGTCGCGGTGGCGCGCGCGAAGGAAGAGGGGGCGAAGTCAGCAGGACGGACGACACACGCAGCCCGCATAGCGGACGAGGTCCATATGGACCCTCCGCCACAGGCGCACACAGGTGTCGGTCACGATCCGGAGTAGACCATGACGGTGTCGACCGGTCAACTCGCTGTCACCATGCGGACAGCGAGCGCGCGCAGGAAGCCACGGCCGATGGCCGGAAGCCATCAGCGAACCGGCGAACATACGGTCGGGACGACCCTTCAACGGGACCCGGCCGTCGCTCCCGCCCCCTCCTCGGCCTCCGACGCCACCGCGGCCTTCGCCCCGCCCAGCGCGCTCTCGGCGGCCGCGTAGAGGTCGGCCGGGCGCACCCCGTTCAGCGCCGTGACCAGGTGGCCGTCGGGCCGCACCAGCAGCACCGTGTGCGCCGCGGCGCCCGGATAGCTCTCGGCGACCAGCAGCTCGGCGCGGTGGGGCAGCGCCGTCACCGCCGCCGCCAGCCGGGGCATGATTCCGGCCGTCACCCAGTGCTTGCGGTCCCACACCCCCGTGCCCGGCGCGATCAGCACCACCAGCAGCGCCCCGCGCCCGAGCCGGTCGCGCAGCGGTACGAAGGTGCCGTCCTCCGCCGTGACCCGCACATCGGTGACGGGCGCCCCGGGCGGTGTGCCGACGGACACCTCCCCGGCGAGGCTCTCGGGCGCGAGGGGCGAGGCGGCGTACGTCCCCGGCGTGCCCAGCGTCCCGCGTCCCAGGTGGCCGTCGGCCAGCAGCGCGTCGTTGCCGCGGACCGCGCCGGGGACGTAGGAACGCAGGCCGCCGCCGCCGCGCAGCAGCGGGAGCAGTTGGTCGGCGGCACGCAGCCGAGCGGCGATCGCCGCACGCCGCTCCGCCTGGTAGCTGTCGAGCAGCGCCTCGCGAGGCCCGCTGTGCCAGGCCAGGGCCAGTTTCCAGGCGAGGTTGTCGGCGTCCAGCAGCCCCTCCTCGAGGCCCTGCGTGCCCAGCGCGCCCAGCACGTGCGCCGCGTCCCCGGCGAGAAGCACGCGGCCCACCCGCCAGCGGCGGGCGAGGCGGTGGTGGACCGTGTGAACGCCGGTGTCGAGCAGTTCGTACGCAGGGGTCGAACCGCCGGCCCACCCGGTGAGGGTCTCGCGGACCCGGTTCACCAGCAGTTCCGGTGTGACCAGGTCCTTGCCGGGAGGCAGCAGCCAGTCCAGGCGCCACACGCCGTCCGGCAGCGGGCGGCCGACGATCTCGCCGCCCGAGGGACCGGTCGTCCGCCACGGTGGCATCCGGTGCAGCAACGCCTCGTCGGCCCACGGGAGTTCGGTGCGCAGCGCGGCGACGGCGTATCGTTCCACCGCCGTACGGCCGGGGAAGCGGATGTCCTGGAGCTTGCGGACGGTCGAGCGAGGGCCGTCGCAGCCGACCAGGTAACTGCCGCGCCACCAGGTGCCGGCCGGGCCGCGGGTGTGGGCCGTGACGCCCGAGGTCTCCTGCTCGATGCCGTCCAGGCGGCTGTCCACCGCGACCTTGACGAGCGGCTCGCGGGCGAGTGCCCTGCGCAGGACACCGGTCAGCTCGTGCTGGGCGATGTGCAGGGGCGCCGGGTCGGCGTCGCCGAATCCGACCTCGCGCATCACCTGCTTGCGCCGCATCGACCGCCATCCGGCCCAACGCGTACCGAGCCCCGTCAGCGGTGTGCCGGTCAGCCGCTCGACGAGCGCCACGGCGTCCTCGCGCAGGACGGCGGTGCGCGCGGGACGCGGCTCGTCCTTGCCCGGCCCCTCGTCGAGGACGACGCAGGGCACCTCCTGCCGCGCCAGCGCCAGGGCGAGCGTGAGCCCGACGGGCCCCGCTCCGGTGATGATCACCGGGTCCACGGTGCGGCGCCCCCTGCCCGTGGCGGCGTCCCGGGGGACGTGGGTGAACAGGACGTTGGAGCAGGGTGCACGGTCACAGAACGTATGCAACCTATTGCCGCTGCTTGCGTCAAGTGACGGAGGCCGTGGCGATCATGCCACGGCCTCCGTTGATGGTCATACGAGGTGACTGAGTGTCAGGAGTGCTAGATCTTGCCGCCGGCACCGGCCTCGGCGGTCTCCACGTCGTCCGCCTTGAGCACCGCACCGGTCGACTTCCTGGCCCGCCGCAGCCGCCGCTCCAGCCAGCTCGCGAAGCTCGTGAGGGCGAAGTTGAGCGCGATGTAGATCACGGCGACCACGGTGTAGCTGGCGATTACGTTGGCGCCGTAGTAGCCGCTCATGGTGTTGGCGGACGCGAGCAACTCGGGGAAGGTGAGGATGGCGCCGCCGAGTGCGGTGTCCTTGAGGATCACGACCAGCTGGCTGACGATGGCCGGCAGCATCGCGGTGACCGCCTGCGGCAGCAGGATCAGCCGCATGACCTGGCCCTTGCGCAGGCCGATCGCCATCGCGCCCTCGGCCTGGCCCTTGGGCAGTGCCAGGATGCCGGCCCGGACGATCTCGGCGAGGACCGAGGCGTTGTACAGCACCAGGCCCGTGACGACCGCGTAGAGCGGGCGGTCGTCGGAACTGACGTTGGTGTACTCCGAGAACAGGGCGAGACCGAAGATCATCAGGACCAGCACGGGGATGGACCGGAAGAACTCGACCACGATCGAGGCCGGGACCCGGACCCAGACGTGGTCCGACAGCCGGGCGATGCCGAGGACGGCGCCGAGCGGCAGCGCGATGATCACCGCGAGGGCCGCAGCCTTCAGAGTGTTCTGCAGACCTGGCCAGATGTACGTCGACCAAGCCTCGGTGCCGGTGAAGAACGGCTTCCACAGGGCCCATTCCAACTGGCCCTTGTCGTTGAGGGTGCTGAACACCCACCACAGCAGTGCCGCGAAGGCGACGAGGAAGACGACCGTGAAGAGGACGTTGCGCCGCTTGGCGCGGGGGCCCTGGGCGTCGTAGAGAATGGAGCTCATCGCTTCACCGCCACCTTCTTGCCCACCCAGCCGAGGATCAGACCGGTCGGCAGCGTCAGAACCACGAACACGAGGGCGATGACGGCGGAAATCAGCAGCAACTGCGCCTCGTTCTCGATCATCTCCTTCATCAGCAGCGCCGTTTCGGCGACACCGATGGCGGCGGCCACCGTGGTGTTCTTGATGAGTGCGATCAGTACGTTCGCCAGGGGGACGACCGAGGACCGAAACGCCTGCGGCAGCACCACGTGGCGCAGTACCTGGCTGAAGCTGAGCCCGAGTGCCCTGGCCGCTTCGGCCTGGCCGACCGGCACGGTGTTGATGCCGGAGCGCAGTGCCTCGCACACGAAAGCCGAGGTGTAGAGGATCAGGCCGAGGACGGCGAGTCGGAAGTTGATCGTCTCGAAGTCACCCCCGGCGCCGAGGGTGATCTGCAACGTCTGGTTCAGTCCCAGCGACGCGAACAGAATGATCACGGTCAGCGGGATGTTCCGCACGATGTTCACGTACGCGGTTCCGAAGCCGCGCATCAACGGCACCGGGCCGACCCGCATGGCGGCCAGTATGGTGCCCCAGATCAGGGAGCCGACGGCCGAGAGCACAGCGAGCTGCACCGTCGTCCAGATGGCTCCCGCCAGGTCGTAATCCTGAAGAAAGTCGAACACGATCTCCCGCGCTTCCGCGTGTAGGGATGCCCGCCCCGGTGCGCCGCCCCTGCCGTGGGGCGGCGCACCCTGTCAGGCCCGGCCTCAGCTCTTGACGTCGCCGATCTTCGGCGCCGGCTCGTTCTTGTAGTTGGCCGGGCCGAAGTTGTCCTTGACGGCCTTGTCCCAGGCGCCGTCGGCGACCATGGCCTCGAGCGCGTCGTTGATCTTGGCCTTGAGGTCGCTGCCCTTCTTGACGCCGATGCCGTAGTTCTCGTTCGTCAGCTTGAAGCCGCCGAGCTTGAACTTGCCCTTGAACTGCGACTGGGAGGCGTAACCGGCGAGGATCGAGTCGTCCGTGGTCAGCGCGTCGATGGCACCGTTCTGCAGGCCGGGCAGGCAGGCCGAGTACGTCGGGTACGGCTGCAGCTGGGCCTTGGGAGCCAGTTTGTCCTTGATGTTCTGCGCCGAGGTCGAACCGGTGACCGAGCAGAGCTTCGCGTCGTTCAGGTCCTCCGGCGACTTGATCTTGTCGTCGTCGGCGCGGAGCAGCACGTCCTGGTGGGCGAGCAGGTAGGGGCCGGCGAAGTCGACCTTCTCCGAGCGCTCGGGGGTGATCGAGTAGGTGGCGGCGATGAAGTCGACGTCACCGCGCTGGAGCATGGTCTCGCGGTCGGCGCTCTTCGACTCCTTCCACTCGATCTGGTCCTCGGTGTAGCCGAGCTTCTTGGCGACGTACGTGGCGACGTCCACGTCGAAGCCCTCGTAGCCGTCCGGGGTCTTCTGGCCGAGGCCGGGCTGGTCGAACTTGATGCCGATGGTGACCTTCTTGCCGTCGCCGGAGGAACCGCTGTCGCCCCCGTCGTCGGAACCGCACGCGGTGGCGGTCAGGGCGAGAGCGAAGACGGTGGCCGAGGCGGCGGTGACCTTGCGGAGCTTCATGGGGAACATCCTTTGGCTGTGATCGAGCTGAGATCGAGCTGCGATCGGACGATCAGAGGATCAGGCGATCAGGTGCGGCCGTCGGGAAGGGGCCGCCGGGGCGGCCGACGCGGGACGTCGGAGCCGCTCCGGAGTCTCAGTGGTGCAGGATCTTCGACAGGAAGTCCTTGGCACGGTCGCTGCGCGGATTGCTGAAGAACTGGTCCGGCGTGGCCTCTTCGACGATGCGGCCGTCCGCCATGAACACCACGCGGTTGGCCGCCGAGCGGGCGAAGCCCATCTCGTGCGTGACCACGACCATCGTCATGCCGTCCCGAGCGAGCTGCTTCATGACCTCGAGCACCTCGTTGATCATCTCGGGGTCGAGAGCCGACGTCGGCTCGTCGAAGAGCATGACCTTCGGGTCCATGGCCAGGGCCCGCGCGATGGCGACACGCTGCTGCTGACCGCCGGAGAGCTGCGCGGGGTACTTGTCCGCCTGGGCGCCCACGCCGACCCGGTCGAGCAGGGCGCGGGCCTTCTCCTCGGCCTTCTTGGCGTCGACCTTGCGGACCTTGACCTGGCCCAGGGTCACGTTCTCGAGCACCGTCTTGTGCGCGAAGAGGTTGAAGGACTGGAAGACCATGCCGACGTCGGCACGCAGCTTGGCGAGCTCCTTGCCCTCGGCGGGCAGGGGCTTGCCGTCGATCGTGATCGATCCTGAGTCGATGGTCTCCAGGCGGTTGATGGTGCGGCACAGGGTGGACTTACCGGACCCGGAGGGTCCGATGACCACGACGACCTCGCCGCGGGTGATCGTCAGGTCAATGTCCTGGAGCACGTGCAACGCGCCGAAGTGCTTGTTGACACTCTTCAGGACGACCAGTTCGCCGGTCGCAGCCTTGTCTTCCTTGGCCACCGATACTTCGGTCATCGCTCTCGGGCTCCGTCCTCCTGGGTTTCGCAGGACAGTAGTGACCCGGGACACGTCACGTCTCTACATCTGAGCGAGATCTGAGCATCACGATCCGATAGCAATCGGACACGAGTCGTAGCACTTGTGAGCTGGGCGCATATCGGCCGGATAACTTCGAGCGGCCGCAACCGGAAGCCTCTTGACGCCGTCCCCCTCCATCGGCGTCACTGCACAGGGCGCACGCGCGCGTGCGGCTGCCTTTCTACCCGTTGTGAGCGTACGGCCGATGAACCGAAGGGAGCCCGGATGAGACTGCTGCTCGTCGAGGACGACAACCACGTGGCCGCCGCCCTGTCCGCGATCCTGGCACGGCACGGCTTCGACGTCACCCACGCGCGCAGCGGCGAGGAGGCGCTCCAGGCGCTCGTCCCCGAGGTCGACGGCTTCGGCGTCGTCCTGCTCGACCTGGGCCTGCCCGACCAGGACGGCTACGAGGTCTGCGGCAAGATCCGCAAGCGCACGAGCACCCCGGTCATCATGGTCACCGCGCGCGCCGACGTCCGCTCCCGCATCCACGGCCTCAACCTCGGCGCCGACGACTACGTGGTCAAGCCGTACGACACCGGGGAACTGCTCGCCCGGATCCACGCCGTCAGCCGGCGCACCGCCCACGAGGACGCCACGGGATCCACCGAGACCGTCGTGCGCCTCGGCGCGGTGCGCATCGAGCTGCCGACACGCCAGGTGAGCGTGGACGGTTCGGTTGTCCAACTGACCCGCAAGGAGTTCGATCTGCTCGCCCTGCTCGCCCAGCGCCCGGGCGTGGTCTTCCGGCGTGAACAGATCATCAGCGAGGTCTGGCGCACCAGCTGGGAGGGGACCGGGCGCACCCTGGAGGTGCACGTCGCCTCCCTGCGCTCCAAGCTGCACATGCCCGCGCTGATCGAGACCGTCCGCGGCGTGGGCTACCGCCTCGTCGCCCCCGCCGCGTAGCGGGCCGGGGTGAGCACACGCCTGCTCCCGCTGCTCATCGTCCTGATGGCGGCCGTACTGCTCGCGCTCGGCGTGCCGCTCGGCGTCAGCGTCGCCCGCGCGGAGCAGCAGAAGGTCGTCATCGACCGCATCGACGACACGGCACGCTTCGCCGCGCTCGCCCAGTTCGTCACCGAGGACGTGCCGGGCGGCTCCCGCCCGACGGACACGGACGAGCGCCTGGACACCCTGCAGACCGAGCTGACCAGCTACTACGAGGTCTACGGCATCAAGGCCGGCGTCTTCTACCGCAACCACATCCCGATGGCCAACGCCCCGACGACGTGGTTCCTGCCCCAGACCGGCGAGGTCCGCGACTCCTTCGACGAGGCCCTGCTCAGCCGCCGCAGCCACGATCCGCAGCAGGTGTGGCCCGGGCAGGACGGCCGGCTCGTGGTCGCCTCGCCGGTCATCCGGGACGGCGACGTGGTCGCGGTCGTGGTCACGGAGTCGCCCACCGACTCGATGCGGGCGAGCACCGTGCGCGGCTGGCTGTTCATCGGTGCCGGGGAGATCGCCGCGATGCTGCTCGCCGTCGGCGCCGCGCTCCGGCTGACCGGCTGGGTGCTCCGACCGGTGCGGGTGCTCGACGCCACCACCCACGACATCGCCACCGGGCGGCTCAAGTCCCGGGTCGCGCCGTCCGGGGGGCCGCCCGAGCTCAGACGCCTGGCCCGCTCGTTCAACGAGATGGCCGACCACGTGGAAGACGTGCTGGAGCAGCAGCGCGCCTTCGTCGCCGACGCCTCGCACCAGCTGCGCAACCCGCTCGCCGCGCTCCTGCTGCGCATCGAACTCCTCGCCCTCGAACTGCCCGAGGGCAACGAGGAGATCGCCTCCGTCCAGACCGAGGGCAAACGCCTGGCCCGGGTCCTGGACGACCTGCTCGACCTCGCACTGGCCGAGCACAGCCGGGCCGACCTGAAGGTCACCGACATCGGCGCGCTGGCCGCAGAGCGGGTGGCGGCCTGGTCACCGACGGCCGACGCCAAGGGCGTACGCCTGGTGGGGGAGTGTCCACCGACCACGGGCTGGGCCGACCCGGTGTCGCTCTCCAGCGCCCTGGACGCGGTCATCGACAACGCGGTGAAGTTCACGCCGCGGGACGAGACCGTGCGCGTCGAGGTCGCCTCCACCGGCGACGTCACCACGGTCGTCGTCACCGACAACGGGCCCGGGCTCACCGACGAGGAACTCGCGCGCGTGGGCGACCGTTTCTGGCGCAGCGGGCGGCACCAGAACATCAAGGGCTCGGGCCTGGGCCTGTCCATCTGCCGGGCGCTGCTCGCGGCGGGCGACGGTTCGATCTCCTTCGGCCACCACGAGCCGCACGGCCTGAAGGCGACGGTCACGGTGCCGAGGACCGGTACGGCGTCCAAGGAGCCGGAGCGGTCCCACGGCCTGCCGTAGCGCAGCCCCAAGGCCTGCCGTAGCGGCCCCTACGGCTTGACCGACCGGTAGTAGCGCCGGGCGCCGTCGTGCAGCTCCAGCGGGTCGGTGTAGATCGCGGTGCGCAGGTCCACCAGCTGCGCGGAGTGCACGTGCGCCCCGATGCCGTCGCGGCTGTCGAGCACGGTCCGGGTCAGCCACTCGGTCAGCCGCGGATCGACGTCCGCGCGGGTCACCAGCAGGTTGGACACGGCCATGGTGGGCACCACGGCGCCGTTCTGCACGGTGGGGTAGGCCGACTCCGGCATGTTGGTGGTGCGGTAGTAGCGCGTCGCGCCGCCGGATTCGTGCAGCTTGGTGACGAGGTCGTCGCCTATCGGCACGAAACGGAAGGCGGAGGTCTTCGCTATCTGCTTGAGGCCGTCCGTCGGCACGCCGCCCGACCAGAAGAACGCGTCGAGCTCGTCGCCCAGCCGTCCCGGCCCGGTGTCGATCCCGTCCGCACTGGGCGTGATGTCCTGCTCCGGGTCGATGCCCACGGCCTTCAGCAGCCGGGTGGCGATCAGCCGTACACCCGAGTCGGGCAGCCCGATGGCCACGCGCTTGCCGCGCAGGTCCGCGACCGACTGGATGTCCGAGTCGCTAGGCACCACCAGCTGCACGTAGTCGTCGTAGAGGCGGGTGACACCACGCAGCTTGTCGGCGCCGGGGCTGCCCGCGAGCTTGTACGTCTCGACCGCGTCGGCCGCGGCGATCGTGAAGTCGGCCTTTCCGGACGCCACCCGCTCGACGTTCTCCTGCGAGCCCGCGCTGGTCATCAGCCGCACGTCCAGGCCCGGCATGTCCTTGCGCAGCTCGGCGCGCAGCAGCTCGCCGTACTTCTGGTAGACGCCCGCGCGGGTGCCCGTGCTGAACGTGATCGTCCCGCTCGGCGGCTTCTCGCCCAGCGGCAGCAGCCACCACAGCAGCAGCCCCAGCACGACGGCACCGGCGACCGCGACCTGGGCGGTCCGGCGCCTGCCGATACGGGAGAACAGCGTGGACATGTGGGCGATCCTGCCAGTCCGCACCCGCACTGACCAGGGCCGGGCTCACACGGCGGGGCGTGCCACGGGGTGCGCGGGCCTGGGCCGGCGGCTCCGGCTCGGCCGCGGACCCGCTGTCAGTGGCGGTCACTACAGTCGTCGGCATGAGCAACACCTCGCCCGCCGAAGGCAACACGTCACCCGCCGAAGGCAGGACCTCGCCCGTCGAGGGCGAGGCCGCGCCCGTCGGGGCCAAGACGTCCCCCGCCGACCTGGTCCACGCCTTTCACCTGGCCTTCGGGCTGGACACCCGAAGTACCCCGACCGAGGTGTCGCCCGACCTGGCCGCGCACAGAGGCGAGCTGCTCGCCGAGGAAGCCGCCGAGGTCGCCGAGGTGTCGGTGCGGGGCCCGCTCGACCTGCTCGCGCACGAACTGGCCGACGTGGTGTACGTCGCGTACGGCACGGCCCTCGTCCACGGCATCGACCTGGACGCGGTGATCGCCGAGGTGCACCGCTCCAACATGACCAAGCTGGGCCCCGACGGCCGCGTCAGCCGCCGAGCCGACGGCAAGGTCCTCAAGGGCGACCACTACGAGGCACCGGACGTGTCCGGCGTACTGCGCCGACAAGGGTGGACGCCGCGGACGTCGCAGGCCCCGGAGACACCGGGCGACTGACCGCCGTACGACGACCCCGGTACCCGTGTACCGGGGTCGCAGCGGGCCGGCCACCACGTGCCGGGGGCGTGCCGGCGTCAGTCGCCCACCGAGGCCTCCGCCTCCGTCGCCGTCGTCCGGGGCGTTTCCTCCGTGGGGCCGCTGGGACGGTCGGGGTTGTCGTGGCGGCGGAAGAGACGGGACGCCAGCGGTTCGGTGAAGCGGGCGGTGAGGGGGCCGAGGACGACCAGGATGAGGACGTACGCCGTGGCCAGCGGGCCCAGGGACGGCTCGATGCCGGCCGAGACCGCGAGGCCCGCGATGACGATCGAGAACTCGCCGCGTGCCACCAGCGCGCCGCCCGCGCGCCAGCGGCCCTTGACGGAGATCCCGGCACGCTTCGACGCCCAGTAACCGGTGGCGATCTTCGTCACGGCGGTGAGCAGGGCCAGCGCGAGGGCGGGCAGCAGGACCGGCGGAATGCTGGCCGGATCCGTGTGCAGGCCGAAGAAGACGAAGAAGACCGCCGCGAACAGGTCCCGCAGCGGGCTCAGCAGCGTGTGCGCGCCCTCCGCGACCTCCCCGGACAGCGCGATGCCCACCAGGAAGGCGCCCACCGCGGCCGACACCTGGAGCTGCTGCGCGACACCGGCGACCAGGATCGTCAGGCCCAGCACCACGAGCAGCAGCTTCTCCGGGTCGTCGCTGGAGACGAACCGCGAGATGACCCGGCCGTAGCGCACCGCCACGAACAGGACCAGGCCCGCCGCGGCCAGCGCGACCGCCAGCGTGATGCTCCCGGTCATCAGCCCGGCCCCGGCCACCAGGGCCGTGACGATCGGCAGGTACACCGCCATCGCCAGGTCCTCGAGGACCAGCACGCTCAGGATCACCGGGGTCTCGCGGTTGCCGACCCTGCCCAGGTCGCCGAGCACCTTGGCGATGACACCGGACGACGAGATCCACGTCACGCCGGCGAGGACCACGGCGGCCACCGGCCCCCAGCCCATGAGCAGCGCGGCCACCGCGCCCGGCACGGCGTTGAGCGCACAGTCGACGAGACCGGCCGGATAGTGGGACTTGAGGTTGGTGACCAGGTCACTGGCCGTGTACTCCAGGCCCAGCATGAGCAGCAGGAGGATGACACCGATCTCGGCGCCGGTCGCGACGAACTCCTCGCTCGCACCGAGCGGGAGCAGCCCGCCCTCGCCGAAGGCCAGCCCGGCCAGCAGGTACAGCGGGATGGGGGACAGCCGGTAACGGCCGGCGAACCGGCCGAGCAGCCCGAGCCCCAGGATGATGGAACCGAATTCGATCAGCAGAACCGCGGAGTGCACAGGCTCACTCCTGCCCGAGTATCGCCGCGGCGGCGTCGACGCCCTCACGGGTGCCGATGACGATCAAGGTGTCACCACCCACGAGCCGGAAGTCCGGCGCCGGCGAGGGAATGGCCTCGGCCCGCCGCAGCACCGCCACGATCGAGGCCCCCGTGTCGGTGCGCATCCGGGTGTCGCCCAGCAGCCGCCCGTTCCAGCGGGAGGTGGCGGCCACCTCGATCCGCTCGGCGACCAGCCCCAGATCGGTGGTGTAGAGCAGGCTCGCACTGTGGTGGGAGGGCTTCAGCGCGTCTATCAGCGCGCCCGCCTCGGGGGAGGTCAGCCGCAGCGAGTGGGCGCAGGAGTCGGGATCGTCGGCCCGGTACACGTTCACCGTGCGGGTGCCGTCGCGGTGTGCCACCACCGAAAGGTGGCGGTGTTCGCGGGTCACCAGGTCGTACTGGACCCCGATACCCGGGAGCGGCGTGGCCCTCAGGCGTGGAGCTGACACGAGCTTTCCCCTCATTCGTCCTGCGTCTCGGGCCGCGCTTCCTGCACGTGCGTGACGTGCTCGCGACCTCGCCATGCTGCCATCCGCACGTACGGTGGCGATATGGGTGTCGTGACGGATATACGCGGCCGGTCGCGGGCGGCGAAGCTGGCTTCGGGGGTGTCGTGCGCGAAGTCCGGGAGGAGCGGAAAGAGGAACGTGTCGCTGTTCTGGCGGATCTTCTCGCTCAACGCCGCCGGCCTGGTCGTCGCCACCGCACTGCTGCTGGGACCGGTCACCGTGTCGACGCCCGTGCTCGCCGGGGAGGCGCTGATCCTGCTGGCGGGCCTCGCGGCACTGCTGGCCGGCAACGCGATCGTCCTGCGCATCGGACTCACCCCGCTGCACCGGCTGGGCCGGGCCATGACGACCGCCGATCTGCTCGTGCCCGGGACCCGGCCGAGAGTCTCAGGACCGGCCGAGGCGGCGCAGCTGATCGCGACCTACAACACGATGCTGGACCGGCTCCAGGCCGAACGCGCCGCCGGCGCCGGCCGGGCGCTGCAGGCCCAGGAACGCGAACGCCACCGCATCGCCCGCGAACTGCACGACGAGGTCGGCCAGACCCTCACCGCCGTTCTCCTCCAGCTCAAGCGCGTCGCCGACCGGGTCCCCGGGGAGCTGCGCGAGGAGGTGACCCTGGCGCAGGAGGCCACCCGGGCAGGGCTCGACGAGATCCGCCGCATCGCCCGCCGCCTGCGCCCCGGTGTCCTGGAGGAACTCGGCCTCGCCAGCGCCCTGCGCTCACTCGCCGCCGAGTTCACGCATCACGGACTGACCGTCCACCACCGCATCCCCGGCGACCTGCCACCGCTCACCCCGGAGGCCGAACTGGTGATCTACCGGGTCGCCCAGGAAGGCCTCACCAACACCGCCCGCCACGCCGGCGCCGACCGGGCCACGCTCACCCTCGGCCCGCTGCCCGCCGGTGTCGAACTGCTCGTCCGCGACAACGGCACCGGTCTCGGCACGGCCGCCGAGGGCGCCGGCATCCGCGGGATGCGTGAGCGGGCCCTGCTGATAGGAGCCGAGATCCACTTCGCACCCGCCCCCCAAGGGGGCACCGACGTACGCCTGCGCGTCCCCGTGCCGCCTGGGGACCGTTCCGCAGACCGAACCGGAGACAGCCCCTGATGTCCGCACGGCCCCCGATCCGCGTCCTGCTCGCCGACGACCACACCCTCGTACGCCGCGGGGTCCGCCTCATCCTGGACGGCGAACCGGACCTGACGGTGGTCGCCGAGGCCGGTGACGGTGCCGAGGCGGTCGCGGCCGCGCGGGCCAACGAGGTCGACCTGGCCGTCCTGGACGTCGCCATGCCCCGCATGACCGGCCTCCAGGCGGCCCGCGAACTCTCCCGCCGCCTGCCCGAGCTGCGCATCCTGATCCTGACCATGTACGACAACGAGCAGTACTTCTTCGAGGCCCTCAAGGCCGGCGCCTGCGGATACGTCCTCAAATCCGTCGCCGACCGTGACCTGGTCGAGGCCTGCCGGGCCGCCGTGCGCGACGAGCCGTTCATCTACCCCGGCGCCGAGCGCGCCCTGGTCCGCTCCTACCTGGACCGCGTCGAGGGCGGCGGCGGGCTCCCCGAGCGGCCCATCACCGAGCGCGAGGAGGAGATCCTCAAGCTCGTCGCCGAGGGCCACACCTCCAAGGAGATAGGCGAGCTGCTGTTCATCAGCGCCAAGACCGTCGAACGCCACCGTGCGAACCTGCTGCAGAAGCTCGGTGTGCGCGACCGCCTGGAACTCACCCGGTACGCGATCCGCGCGGGCCTCATCGAACCCTGAGCCGCTTCCGCGTCCGCCCGCCGCCGCGTCGAAGGCCGCCCGCGCCGACGCGTGCCGCGTGCGGCCCCACCGGCACGGCTGCACCGCCCGTGGGGCCGCGTCGACCGCCCGGCCCGCGTCAGCAGCCGATCGGCGTGGAGCCGACGGCCACGTCGTCGAACCAGAGGGTGTCGTCGCCCGTCGCGTAGCTTTCCCAGCCCAGCCGCAGAGCGGTCGGCCGGGGCGCGGTGGCACGGGCGAGCCACTGCTGGTCGACGTCCTGCGTCGGCACCCCGTCGGCATGCAGGCCCGGGACCTGCTCGTCGCCGAGCCAGGTGTCGAGGTTCGGAGCCGAGGTGTCGACCGCGAACCGCAGGCACTGCCAGCTTCCCGTCGGCAGCGGCCTGCTCAGCGCGACCCCGGCCGGGCTCTGCGCGGGCAGGGTGGCGTCGTCGCTCTCCCGGTTCCACTGCAGGGCGCCGTTCTGGCCGCCCACACGCAGCGCACGGCCGCCCTGTGCGGAGTCCGGCATCGACACGAAGGTGACGTGCGAGGTCGGGAGCGCGGTGGTGTGCCGGACCCACATGCGTACGTACATCACCGGGCCGAGCGAGGACAGGTCCGTGGCGTGGGCGACGAAGGCGTGGTTGCAGTAGCCGGCCCGGCCGTCCACCCGCAGCGACCTGCCGCCCTCGTGCGACACGGCCGAGTCGACGGCGACCGCACCCGTGCCCTGGCAGTCGGGTGCGGTGAACCGCCAGTCGCCGGACGGCTCGGAGCCTGCCTGGTCCTCGAAGCCCGAGCAGATCACGGCGTCACCGCACTCCGCGGACGGCGGCGGGGTCGTCGTGGGAGGCGTGGTCGGTGGCGTCGTGGGCGGGGTGGTGGGAGGTGTGGTGGGAGGAGATGTGGTGGGAGGTGTGCCGTCGCCGCCGCAGGAGGCGCCGTTGAGCGCGAAGTCGACCGGCGCGGGATCGGCGGACTGCCAGGTCCCCTGCAGCCCGAACTCGGCGGTGCCGCCCGTGGACAGCGCGCCGTTCCAGTCGGTGTTGACGGCGACCACGGACGTACCGGTCTGCGCGACGGTCGCGTTCCATGCCGACGTCACGTGCTGGTCGCCGGTGTAGGTCCAGGTCAGACGCCAGTCGCTCACCTCGGGGCCGAGGTTGGTGATCCGCACCTGGGCGGTGTAGCCGCCCGGCCACGCGTCGACGGTGTAGTCGACGCGGCAGGCGGCCGCCGCCGCACCGCTGGCGGGCATCGCCACCAGGACCGACACCACCACCGCGACGGCGGCCACCGCCGCGGTCCACGGCCGGCGCAGTAATCGCAGGACTCCGGTGCGCACAGGGTGCCTCCAGTGTGGGAGTGGGAGTAGGAGATGGAGAGGTGCGGGCGAGGGGCATGGGGAGTACGCATGGGAGCGCTCCCATGCATGACACCGACTCTGACGGCGTACTGTCAATAGGCGGGCGGCCTTCGTCGCGATCCGGACCGCCTACCCTTGTTGCCATGAGCAGCATCGACCGGAGCCAGTCAGTGGGCGGCACGCGCACCTATGAAGTACGCACCTACGGGTGCCAGATGAACGTCCACGACTCCGAGCGATTGTCCGGTCTGCTGGAGGGCGCGGGTTACGTCCGCGCCCCCGAGGGTGCCGACGGCGACGCGGACGTCGTCGTCTTCAACACCTGCGCCGTGCGGGAGAACGCCGACAACAAGCTGTACGGCAACCTCGGCCGCCTCGCCCCGAGGAAGGCGAGCCGGCCCGGGATGCAGATCGCCGTCGGCGGCTGCCTGGCGCAGAAGGACCGCGACACCATCGTGAAGCGGGCGCCCTGGGTGGACGTCGTCTTCGGCACGCACAACATCGGCAAGCTCCCGGTGCTGCTCGAGCGCGCCCGCGTGCAGGAGGAGGCGCAGGTCGAGATCGCCGAGTCCCTGGAGGCGTTCCCGTCCACGCTGCCGACCCGGCGCGAGAGCGCCTACGCGGCCTGGGTCTCCATCTCCGTCGGCTGCAACAACACCTGCACCTTCTGCATCGTCCCCGCGCTGCGCGGCAAGGAGAAGGACCGCCGCCCCGGTGACATCCTCGCCGAGGTCGAGGCCCTGGTCGCCGAGGGCGTCAGCGAGATCACCCTCCTCGGGCAGAACGTCAACGCCTACGGCTCCGACATCGGCGACCGCGAGGCGTTCGGCAAGCTGCTGCGCGCCTGCGGGAACATCGAAGGACTGGAGCGCGTCCGCTTCACCTCCCCGCACCCGCGCGACTTCACCGACGACGTCATCGCCGCCATGGCCGAGACGCCCAACGCGATGCCGCAGCTGCACATGCCGCTCCAGTCCGGCTCCGACCGGGTGCTCAGGGCGATGCGCCGCTCGTACCGCCAGGAGCGCTACCTGGGGATCATCGAGAAGGTCCGCGCCGCCATCCCGCACGCCGCGATCACCACCGACATCATCGTGGGCTTCCCCGGCGAGACCGAGGAGGACTTCGAGCAGACCCTGCACGTGGTCCGCGAGGCCCGCTTCGCCCAGGCCTTCACCTTCCAGTACTCCAAGCGGCCCGGCACCCCGGCCGCCGAGATGGACGGCCAGATCCCCAAGGCGGTCGTCCAGGAGCGCTACGAGCGTCTCGTCGCCCTCCAGGAGGAGATCTCCTGGGAGGAGAACAAGAAGCAGGTCGGCCGCACCCTGGAGCTGATGGTCGCCGAGGGCGAGGGCCGCAAGGACGGCGCCACCCACCGCCTGTCGGGCCGCGCCCCCGACAACCGCCTGGTGCACTTCACCAAGCCCGACCAGGAGGTCCGTCCGGGCGACGTGGTGACGGTCGAGATCACCTACGCCGCTCCGCACCACCTCCTCGCCGAGGGCAAGGCGCTCGGTGTGCGCCGCACGCGCGCGGGCGACGCCTGGGAGAAGCGCAACGCCGCCGAGCAGGCCAAGCCGGCCGGCGTCATGCTGGGCCTGCCGCAGATCGGGGTTCCCGAGCCCCAGCCGGCCGTGGCGAGCGGCTGCGGCTGCGACTGACGGCGGGGGTTGCCGCGGAGGGGCGGCGCTGCGGGGTTACGCTGCCGATCATGCTTGTCGCCGCCGCCGTCTGTCCCTGCCCGCCGCTCCTCGTACCGGAGGTCGCCGCGGGCGCCGCGCCCGAGCTGGACGCCGCCCGCGCCGCGTGCGTGGACGCGCTGGGCGTGCTCGCCGCGGCCCGGCCCGACCGGCTCGTGGTCGTCGGACCCGCGGATTCCGCCGGGCCCGAGGTCCACCCGCCGGGCGCGCGGGGGTCGTTCCGCGGCTTCGGTGTGGAGGTGGACGTACGGCTGGGCGCAGGGGCGGGGGCGTCGGACGGGCCGGAGCTGCCGTACGGGCTCGCCGTCGGGGCCTGGCTGCTCGGGCGGATCGGGTGGGCCGACGCTCCCGTCGAGGGCGTCGGGGTGGGGGAGGCCCTCGACGCCGGGCGCTGCGCGGCCCTCGGGCGGGATCTCGCCGCGCGGGACGATCGGGTGGCGCTGCTGGTGCTGGGCGACGCGAGCGCGTGCCGCACGCTCAAGGCCCCGGGGTACCTCGACGAGCGGGCGGCGCCCTTCGACGCGGCGGCGGGACGTGCGCTGGGCGCGGCGGACGTGACCGCCATCGCCGCGCTGGACGCCGTACTGGCCCGTGAGCTGAAGGTGTCCGGCCGGGCGCCCTGGCAGGTCCTCGCGGGCGCCGCCGAGGGCGCGGACCTCGCCGGCGCGCTGCTGTACGAGGACGCGCCGTACGGGGTGGGGTATATCGCGGCGACCTGGGCGTAGCTCAGGCGTGCCACAGCGCGCGCGGACGGTCCGGAGCGGGGTGTGCTGATCCGCTCCGTGGCCGTCCGCCGACGCGCTGGGGTCAGGAAGCCGGAGGCGGTCCGGCGGGCGGGGTGGCGCCGGGGGTGCCCGGTGTGCCGCCTCCGTCCCTGCCTTCGTCGTCCTTGTGAGCGAGGCGGTCCTTGGCGCCCTTGGCCTTGTCCGTACCCGTCTGGATCCGGTCGCTGTACTTGCCCTTGGTCCTCTCGTCGACGGTCCGCGCCATCTTGTCGAGACCGCGATCGATCTTGTCCCCGTGCTGCTGGGCGAGGTCGGAGACCTTGCCCTTCGCCGGTTCGAGTCTGGCCTTCAAGTTGTCCAGGAGACCCATGGTTCGCCTTCCCTCACGGGGCAGTCAGGTGCGGGCGCCCTTGTCGGCCTCGTTGTCGACGGCCTCCCCGGCGGACTGCTGCTTGGGGATGCCGACGCCGTCCGAGTCGCCGGCCTCGGCGGCTCCGGCGGCCGCGTCGGCCTCCGCCGTGTTCCGGGGACCGGCGTCGGTCGTCTCGGCGGCCTCGGCTGTCTTCTCCTCGGTCGCGAGCCCGGGGTCCGGGGTGTCGGTCCGCTTCTCGGCGGCCGACGCCTCCTCGGTGGTCTTCGACCTCCGAAAAAGCCGTGCAAAAACGCCCATATCAACTCCATACGTTACTCGTGCGGGCGAAATCCCGCGGCATCCGGTGCGTCCGTTTGCGTGGCCGGGGCCATGACCCGGTGGTCCGGGGAGCGGGAACCTCGCAACGGGCAACGACCCCGGCCGCGGAGCGTCACGTAACTCGTTCGAGGGCGACGTGGGAGGTTTGCGAGACTGGTGCCGTGAGCAGCGCACCCCCCGCCCCCCGCGTCATCGCCGTCGTCGGTCCCACCGCGGCCGGAAAGTCCGATCTGGGCGTTTTCCTGGCCGAGCGGCTCGGCGGCGAGGTCGTCAACGCCGACTCCATGCAGCTCTACCGTGGGATGGACATCGGCACCGCCAAGCTGACGCCCGACGAACGCGGCGGCGTCCCGCACCATCTGCTGGACGTCTGGGACGTGACGGTCACGGCGTCCGTCGCCGAGTACCAGCGGCTGGCGCGGGAGCGGATCGACGCGCTGCTCGCCCGGGGACGCTGGCCGGTCCTCGTCGGCGGCTCCGGCCTCTACGTCCGCGGGGCCGTCGACAACCTGGAGTTCCCCGGCACCGACCCCGAGATCAGGGCCCGGCTGGAGGAGGAGCTCGCACTGGGCGGCTCCGGTGCGCTGCACGACCGCCTGGCCGCCGCCGACCCGGAAGCCGGGCGGGCCATCCTGCCCAGCAACGGGCGCCGCATCGTGCGCGCCCTCGAGGTGATCGAGATCACCGGCAGGCCCTTCACCGCCAACCTCCCCGGTCACGACTCCGTCTACGACACCGTGCAGATCGGCGTCGACGTGGCCCGCCCCGAACTGGACGAGCGCATCGCCCTGCGCGTCGACCGGATGTGGGAGGCGGGACTGGTCGACGAGGTGCGCGCACTCGAAGCGCAGGGGTTGCGCGAGGGTCGTACGGCGTCGCGCGCGCTCGGCTACCAGCAGGTCCTCGCGGCGCTCGCCGGCGAGTGCACGCTGGACGAGGCGCGCGCCGAGACCGTCCGTGCCACCAAGCGCTTCGCGCGCCGTCAGGATTCGTGGTTCAGGCGCGATCCGCGGGTGCACTGGTTGAGTGGGGGTGTGGCGGATCGCGCGGAACTTCCGCGGCTCGCCCTGTCGTTGGTCGAACGACCGGTCACAGCCTGATCACGTGATGGCATCGGGACGCCCCGGCCGTCATCCGGGCCTTCGGCGGCGTGCCATCATCGAGCTTCGATCGACCGAGTGAGTCCAAGTTGGGAGGGCGCGTGGCGATGGAGGCCGGCCCTCGCGACACCGCACCGAGCACCGAGCACGGCACCGCCGACCACGGCGGACCGGAGCCGGACGGAGCCGCCCTGAGCCCCGACGGCCCCGACGAGGCGCCGGAGCGTGTCGCCGCCGACGGCCCCGAGCCCGACGCGATGTACGGGGACGAGGTCGAGGTCGAACTGCGTCCCCAGCGCCGGCTGCGGATCTGGCAGCTCGCGCCCATCGTGTGCCTGGCCGCGCTCGGCTCCCTGATGTTCGCCTTCCCGCTCGCCTTCGACTTCGGCGACAGCGGCGCCGTGATCGCGATGCTGGGGCTGCTGATCTGCTCCTGCGCGGCCGGCTGGGGCATGATGGCCGCCCGCCGGGTCGGCTACACCTGGCCCGGACTGCCGCAGCGCGGGTCGGGGCGGCGTGCCGACTGGCGGATGATCATGGTCTACGCCCTGGCCGTCGCCGCAGTCGTCGTCCTGGCCGTGTGGCGGGTGGCTCGCCTGCGGGGCTGAGCGGGCTCCGCCCCTCCCGATCTCCGCCGTCCCCGCCCACCTCCCGCCCGGCCCACCTCCGCCCCTCGTCGTCACGTCGTGCCCAACCCGTACGATCGAGGAATGAGCACGCGGATCGCCTTCCTCAAGGGGCACGGCACCGAGAACGACTTCGTGATCGTTCCGGACCCGGAGAACGCCCTCGACCTGCCCCCCGCCGCCGTCGCCGTCCTGTGCGACCGCCGCGCGGGCGTCGGCGGCGACGGACTGCTGCACGTGGTGCGGTCCGCGGCGCACCCCGAGGCCCGCGGCATGGCCGCCGAGGCCGAGTGGTTCATGGACTACCGCAACGGCGACGGCTCGGTCGCGGAGATGTGCGGCAACGGCGTGCGGGTCTTCGCCCGCTACCTCCAGCGCGCCGGGCACGCCGCCGAGGGCGACCTCGCCATCGCGACGCGCGGCGGCGTGAAGCACGTCCACCTCGCGAAGAACGGTGACGTCACCGTCGGCATGGGCCGCGCCGGGCTCCCCGAGGGCGACGTCGTGGTGAGCGTCGGTGAGCGCAGCTGGCCCGCGCGGAACGTGAACATGGGCAATCCGCACGCGGTCGCCTTCGTCGCCGACCTCGCCCACGCCGGCGACCTGTACACCCCGCCGCCCCACGAGCCCGCCAGCGCGTACCCGGACGGGGTCAACGTGGAGTTCGTGGTCGACCGGGGGCCCTGCCACGTCGCGATGCGCGTGCACGAGCGCGGCTCCGGGGAGACCCGCTCCTGCGGCACCGGCGCCTGCGCCGTCGCCGTCGCCACCGCCCGCCGGGACGGCACCGACCCGGCCGTCACCGGCACCCCGGCGACGTACACGGTCGACGTGCCCGGCGGCACCCTGGTGATCACCGAGCACCCCGACGGCGGGATCGAGATGACCGGACCCGCGGTGATCGTCGCCGAGGGCGAGTTCGACTCCGCATGGCTGGAAGGGGTACTCGCCTGAACCACGGATCAAGCACGGATCAAGCACGGATCAACGATGAATGACGACGAACGGGTGAACCACAGCCCGGACCATGACACTCAGTGCGAAAACGTAAACCCTCGGACCATCGCTCGAATGGGTGATCCGTTTCACGCTCGGCGAGAGGCGGTCAGCCGCACGTGGTGGGCTCGATAGCATCAAGCACCGGCCCGGACGGGGGACCGACACCATCCCCTGAGCCGTGTCCGCCCTGGGATACCCCGTCCGCCGGTCCGCGCAGTCGGAGGTGCCCATGAATGCGGAGGCCGTGAATCCAGCGAGCCCAGGCCCTGTGCCGCCCGCGGCCACCGGCGCCGTCGCGCCGGCGCCCCGCAGAAAGGCCCGCCCCCGGATCGACCTGCGCCGGCTGGGCCGCGCCGCACTGCTCGGCTCCGCCACCCGCAGCCGGCTGCCCGACGCCATCAGCCACGTCGTCGAGGCCCACCGCGCCCACCACCCCGACGCCGACATCGACCCGCTGCGCCGCGCCTACGTCCTGGCCGAGTCCTCGCACCGCGGCCAGATGCGCAAGAGCGGCGAGCCGTACATCACCCACCCCCTCGCCGTCACCCTGATCCTCGCCGAACTCGGCGCGGAGACCACCACACTGACCGCCTCGCTCCTCCACGACACCGTCGAGGACACCGAGGTGACGCTCGATCAGGTCGGCGAGCAATTCGGCGCCGAGGTCCGCTACCTCGTCGACGGCGTCACCAAGCTGGAGAAGGTCGACTACGGCGCCGCCGCCGAGCCCGAGACCTTCCGCAAGATGCTCCTCGCCACCGGCAACGACGTCCGCGTGATGTCGATCAAACTCGCCGACCGGCTCCACAACATGCGCACCCTCGGCGTCATGCGCCGCGAGAAACAGGAACGCATCGCCAAGGTCACCCGCGACGTCCTCATCCCGCTCGCCGAACGGCTCGGCGTCCAGGCGCTCAAGTCGGAGCTGGAGGACCTCGTCTTCGCGGTCATGCACCCCGAGGAGTACGAGCACACGCGGGAGTTGGTCAACGAGAACGCCGCCCGCGCGGACGACCCGCTCGCCGCGGTCGCCGACGAGGTGCGGGGTGTGCTGCGCGAGGCGGACATCCAGGCCGAAGTCCTCATCCGCCCCCGCCACTTCGTCTCGGTGCACCGCGTCTCCCGCAAGCGCGGCCCGCTCGGCGGCGCGGACTTCGGCCGCCTCCTGGTGCTCGTGCAGGAGGACGCCGACTGCTACGCCGTCCTCGGTGAACTGCACACCTGTCTGACGCCCGTCGTCTCGGAGTTCAAGGACTTCATCGCCGTCCCCAAGTTCAACCTGTACCAGTCGCTGCACACCGCGGTGGCCCGGGCGCAGGACGGTCAGGTCGTCGAAGTCCTCATCCGCACCCACCAGATGCACAAGGTCGCCGAGGCCGGCGTCGTCGCGCTCGGCAACCCCTACGCCCCGCCGTCGGAGGAGCAGCAGGGCGCGGGTGACGGCGAGCGCGCCGACCCGACCAGGCCCGGCTGGCTCTCCCGGCTGCTCGACTGGCAGCGCGGGGCCCCCGACCCCGACACCTTCTGGTCCACCCTGCGCGAGGACCTCGCCCAGGACCGCGAGATCACCGTCTTCCGCCCCGACGGCGGCACCCTCGGCCTCCCCGAAGGCGCGACCTGCGTCGACGCCGCCTACGCCCAGTACGGCGAGGACGCCCACGCGACCATGGGCGCCCGGGTCAACGGCCGGCTGGCGACCATGAGCACGGTGCTGCGTGACGGCGACACCGTGCAGCTCCTGATGGGCCAGGACCCCGCCTCCGAGCCCTCCAGGGAGTGGCTGGAGCACGCCCACACGCCGGCCGCGCGGATCGCCATCCAGCGCCGGCTCGCGGCCCACCCGGAGCCGGCACCCGAAGCGGAGGAGACGGCCCGCGGCTCCGTCGGGCCCGACGCCCGCTCCCACACCCCGCGCCCGGCCACCGACGCGCCGGCCGGCCGCCCCGACTCCGCCGACGTCCTCGTCGACCCACCGGGCGCGGCCGTGCGACTGGCGGGCTGCTGCACCCCCGTACCGCCCGACGAGATCACCGGCTTCGCCGTGCGCGGGGGAGTGGTGACCGTGCACCGCGCCCACTGCGCGGTGGTGGCGCGCATGAAGAGCGCCGGGCGCGCGGAGGTCGGTGTGCGCTGGGGGGAGAGCACCGAATGCCGGGTCACCCTGCTCGCCGAATCGTTCGGCCGCCCGCACCTGCTGGCCGACCTCACCGAGGCCATGGCCCTCGAAGGCGCCGAGATCGTCTCCGCCACCGTCGAACCCCCGGACCGGCAGCGGGTCCGTCACACCTACACCGTCCTGCTCCCGGACGCCGCCCGGCTGCCCGCCCTCATGCGCGCGATGCGCGACGTGGCCGGCGTGTACGACGTCAGCCGGGCACAGCCGCAGCCGACCGGCGCCTGATCCCGGCACGCCGTACGGGAGAGCCGCGCGAGCCCCACGCGTACGGGAGAGCCGGGAGAGCCGTCCCGGACGGTGATGCCGGTGCGCCGCGGCACGGCCCGGGGGACGTACCCGTTCGGGTGCCCCGGGCGCGCGCCGTCGCCGCGGGGCACGCGCGCGCTGATAGCCGTGAGGGATGCTGCACACCCCTCACCCCCCGACTCCGCGGTCCCGCCCGCGCTCCCGGCGCCGGCTCAGGGCCGCGGCGCTGCTCGCCTCGGCCGTCTCCGTCTGCCTGGTCGCCGCGAGCGCCCCGCCCGCCCCGCTGGGTGTCGGCGACCGTCTCTACCCGCACCTGGGCAACCCCGGCTACGACGTGGCGGCGTACGACCTCTCCTTCACCTACTCCGGCAGCAACACCAAGCCGCTGAAGGCCGTCACCACCATCGACGCCCGGACCACGGCCGACCTGAACCGGGTCAACCTCGACTTCGCCCACGGAACGGTCGACTCCGTCGAGGTCGACGGCGAGCCCGCCGACTTCGGCACGGCCGGCGAGGACCTCGTCGTCACGCCGGAGGACCCGCTCGACGAGGGCGAGTGGACGCGGATCACCGTGCGGCACAGCAGCGATCCCGTGTATCCCGAGGACCGCCAGGGCGGCTGGGTGCGCACCGCCGACGGCCTCGCCATGGCCAACCAGGCCGACGTCGCCCACCTCGTGTTCCCCTGCAACGACCACCCCTCCGACAAGGCGCGCTTCACCTTCCGCGTCACCGCCCCCGACGGGCTCACGGCCGTCGCGAACGGCCTGCCGACGGGCGTGGACCGCAGCGGCGGATCGACCACCTGGACCTACCGGACCCAGCACCCCATGGCCACCGAACTGGCCCAGGTGTCCATCGGCCGCTCCACCGTGCTGCACCGGGCCGGCCCGCACGGACTGCCCGTGAGGGACGTCGTGCCGACGAAGCACCGCGCGGCGCTCGAACCGTGGCTGAAGAAGACCCCCGACCAGATCGCCTGGATGGAGAAGAAGGTCGGGCGCTACCCCTTCGAGACGTACGGCCTGCTCATGGCCGACGCCACCACCGGCTTCGAACTCGAGACCCAGACGCTCTCCCTCTTCGAACGGGAGCTGTTCACCGAGCCCGCCTACCCCAAGTGGTACGTCGAGTCGATCATGGTCCACGAGCTGGCCCACCAGTGGTTCGGCAACAGCGTCGGCCCGGGCACCTGGTCCGACCTGTGGCTCAACGAGGGACACGCCACCTGGTACGAGGCGCTGTACGCCGAGGAGACCGCGGACAAGCCCATGGCGGCGCGCATGAAGGCCGCCTACGGTGCCTCCGACCGCTGGCGCACGGCGGGCGGACCGCCCGCCGCCCCCAAACCGCCGAAGAACGGCAGCAAGACCGGAATCTTCCGCGCCAACGTCTACGACGGCGCCGCCCTCGTGCTCTACGCCCTGCGCCAGGAGATCGGCCGCCCGGCCTTCGAGCGCCTCGAGGCGGCCTGGGTCGGCCGCCACCGGGACGGCACGGCCACGACCTCCGACTTCGTCCGGCTCGCAGCCGAGATCTCCGGCCGCGACCTGGGCGACTTCTTCCAGGCCTGGCTGTACGGCGAGAAGACCCCGCCGATGCCCGGCCACCCGGACTGGAAGCCGACGGCCACCGAGCAGGCGCCCGCGTCCCAGAAGGCACACGGGGAATAAGCCGATGACGAGACGGCCCGTACCGTGCGACCATCTTCGGGACGGCGCGGTACGGGCCGCGGGAATCTCCCCGGCGGCTCGTACGTTGTTCAGAGCGTCGCGGTTCAAGTGCCGCGCCACCCCTTCCCAGCTACGTAAGGATCCAATGACCTCCTCTTCTTCCCCCTCCCAGGACACCAAGCGTCTCGCGCAGACCTATCCCGAGGGCCTTCGGGCCGATGCCCTGATGGAAGAGGACGTCGCCTGGAACCACGAGAGCGGCTCGCAGTGGGACGGCGAGCAGTTCGACCGCTCCGACCGCGCGGCCCTGCGCCGGGTGGCGGGCCTGTCCACCGAGCTCGAGGACGTCACCGAGGTCGAGTACCGCCAGCTCCGCCTGGAGCGGGTGGTCCTCGTCGGCGTGTGGACCTCGGGCACCGTGCAGGACGCGGAGAACTCCCTGGCCGAGCTGGCCGCCCTCGCGGAGACGGCGGGCGCGCTCGTGCTCGACGGCGTCATCCAGCGCCGCGACAAGCCCGACGCCGCCACCTACATCGGCTCCGGCAAGGCCGAGGAGCTGCGGGACGTCGTCCTCCACACGGGCGCGGACACGGTCATCTGCGACGGTGAGCTGAGCCCGGGTCAGCTGATCCACCTCGAGGACGTCGTCAAGGTCAAGGTCATCGACCGCACCGCCCTGATCCTGGACATCTTCGCCCAGCACGCCAAGTCCCGAGAGGGCAAGGCGCAGGTCGCGCTCGCGCAGATGCAGTACATGCTGCCGAGGCTGCGCGGCTGGGGTCAGTCCCTGTCCCGGCAGATGGGCGGCGGCAAGGGCGGCGGCCTCGCCACCCGCGGTCCCGGTGAGACCAAGATCGAGACGGACCGGCGACGGATCCGCGAGAAGATGGCGAAGATGCGCCGGGAGATCGCGGAGATGAAGACCGGCCGCGAGATCAAGCGCCAGGAGCGCAAGCGCCACAAGGTGCCCTCCGTCGCCATCGCGGGCTACACCAACGCCGGCAAGTCGTCGCTGCTCAACCGCCTCACGGGCGCGGGCGTGCTGGTGGAGAACGCGCTGTTCGCCACCCTCGACCCGACCGTGCGCCGCGCGGAGACGCCGAGCGGCCGTCTGTACACCCTGGCGGACACCGTCGGCTTCGTCCGGCATCTGCCGCACCACCTGGTCGAGGCGTTCCGCTCCACGATGGAGGAGGTCGGCGAGTCCGACCTGATCCTGCACGTGGTCGACGGTTCGCACCCCGTCCCGGAGGAGCAGCTGGCCGCCGTGCGCGAGGTGATCAGGGACGTCGGCGCCACCGGCGTACCCGAGATCGTCGTGATCAACAAGGCCGACATGGCCGACCCGCTGGTCCTCCAGCGGCTGCTGCGGGTCGAGAAGCGGGCCATCGCCGTCTCGGCGCGCACCGGCCGCAACATCGACCAGCTGCTCGCGCTGATCGACAACGAGCTGCCGCGTCCCTCGGTCGAGATCGAGGCGCTCGTGCCGTACACCCACGGCAAGCTCGTCGCCCGCGCCCATGACGAGGGCGAGGTGATCTCCGAGGAGCACACCCCGGAGGGCACCCTGCTCAAGGTGCGGGTGCACGAGGAACTGGCGGCGGAGCTGACGCCGTACGTTCCGGCGCCGCTCGCCTGAGACCGGGGGCCGCCCCGCGCGGCCGTAGGGCAACGACCGAGGGCCCGTCCCCTGCCGCGGCAGGGGACGGGCCCTCGTCACGTGCGGTTCACCGACCGCCGTACGTCTCGCTCATGTTCTGGTACATCGCCTCGGCCGACCGGCCCAGCTGCGGACCCGCCAGCCAGGTGTTCTCCAGCGGGCCGATCGAGGTGTTGGAGACCAGCTTCGTCTCCCCGTCCACCACCCGGAACCAGCCGCCGCCCGACGAACCACCGGTCATGGTGCAGCCGATGCGGTACATCGGCGGCAGCGACGGGCTCAGCGACAGCCGGCCGGGCTTGTCGACGCACTTGAACATCTCCAGGCCGTTGTACGGCGGCGCGGCCGGGTAGCCCCAGGCACCCATGCTGGACACCTCCGTCGCCGACGGCGCGGAGAAGTCCACCTCCAGCGCGGCACCGACCGTCTCCTCCAGCGACTTGCCGCCCTGCTCCGGCTTCACGTGCAGCACCGAGTAGTCGTACGCGGCCCCGTCACCGCCGCTCTCCGAGCCGCCCCGGATCCACTGGTCCGAGGTCGACGCCCAGTCGGCCCACCAGGTGCCGTACGGGGCCATCTCGGTCGTGGTCGCGTTCGCCAGCTCCGCCTCGGACTTGCCGTAGTCGTTGTACGAGGGGACGAAGGTGATGTTGCGATACCAGCCGCCGCCACCACCGGCGTGCACGCAGTGGCCCGCCGTCCACACCAGGTTGGACTTGCCCGGGTGGTTCACGTCCTTGATCACCGTGCCGGAGCAGACCATCGAGCCCTCGGGGGAATCGAAGAAGACCTTGCCCACCGGGGCGGCGTTCTCGTGGTACGGCTTCTTCTCGGCCACGGCCTCCACGGGCGCCGGCTCCGGGTCGGTGGTGCCCTGGTCGGCGGCCGTGTCCTTGGTCGTGACGGTCTTGTCGGCCTCCTTCGCGGACTTCATCCGGTCCGGCTTCCACAGGCCCTCGATCACCGGGTTGACGAAGTCCTTGGCCTCACTGAGCCACTTGTCCTCGTCCCAGTTCTTCCAGCCGCCGTCCTTCCACTGGTCGACGTCGATGCCGTGCTCCTTGAGCCGGTCCGCGAGTCCGGCCGGGAGCCCGCCCTCGCCACCGGTGTCACCGGCGTCGGCGGCCTGGGAGGTGCCACCACTGGGCTTGGCGTCCGCCTCGTCCTTCTCCGCCCCGCAGGCGGTCGCGGTGAGCGTCAGGACGGCGGCGAGGCCGGTGGCGACGAGTACGGTGCGCCGCCGGCGCCGTGGCGCGGCGGACGTAGGTGTGGAACGCATGGTGCGACGACCCCCGTTGAAACGTATGAATGTCGTGGAACGTGCGGTGGGGTGCCGGCCTCGGCCCGACGCACCCCACCCCTGGCGCTGGTTCAGCGCGGTGCCCGGTACGGGATCACTGGCCGGTGAACTTGCCGCTCACCGCGTCGAACACGCCCTTGGCCTCCTTGCCGAGGCGCGGACCGGCCAGCCAGCCGGCCGTCACCGGGCCGATCGACGTGTTGGACACCAGCGTCGGCTTGCCGTCGGAACCCGTGGCGATCCAGCCGCCGCCGGACGAACCGCCGGTCATGGTGCAGCCGATGCGGTACATCGTCGGGTCGGAGGCGTTGATCGACAGCCGCCCGGGCTTGTCGGCGCACTGGTACAGCTTCTGACCGTCGTAGGGCGGCGCGGCCGGGTAGCCGATCGCCTTCATGCTCTCGATCTCCGGCACGGCGGGCGCGTCGAAGTCCACCGGCAGAGCCGAGCCGACCGTCTCCTCCAGGGACTTGCCGCCGCTGCCCTTCTCCGGCGTCACATGGATCACGGCGAAGTCGTACGAGGCGCCGTCACCGCCCGTCGCACCGCCCTGCTCGATCCACTGGTCCGAGGTCTGCGCCCAGTCGCCCCACCACACGCCGTAGGGAGCGACTTCCTCCTTGGTGGCGTTCTGCAGTTCCTCGGCCGACATGTCCGCGTCGTTGTACGACGGCACGAAGGCGATGTTGCGGTACCAGCCCCCGCTCTTGCCGGCGTGCACGCAGTGACCGGCCGTCCACACCATGTTGGACTTGCCGGGGTGGGCCGGGTCCGCCACGACCGTCGCCGAGCAGACCATCGAACCCTTGGGGGAGTCGAAGAGGAGCTTGCCGGCCGTGGCGGCGTTGTCGTGGTACTTCGCCGGTACGGCCGCCGCCTCGACGGGTGCCGGCTCCGGGTCGGTGACGCCCTGGTCACCCGAGATGTCGCTGTCGTCGACCTCCTGGTCCGGCTCCTCGGCGTCCCGCATCCGGTCCGGGTCCCACAGGTCCTCGATGATCGGGTTGACGAAGTCCTGCGCCTCGCGCAGCCAGTCGTCCTTGTTCCAGTTCTTCCAGGCGCCGTTCTTCCAGTCGTCGACGTCGATCCCGTGTTCCTTGAGCTTGTCCTTGATGTGGTCCGGGATCTGGATCCCGCCCTTGGCGTCGTCCGCGGCGGACGCGGAGGCCGAGGCGTCGCCGCCCGCCTCGGGGTCGCCGTCCTCGCACGCCGTGGCGGTGAGTGCGAGCGCCGAGACGAGCGCCACGGCGGCGGCCGCGGAGGAGGTTCCGCGGCGCCCGCGCCGGTTCTGGCGCGTGGTGAACGACGGCCGTATGGATCGCATGGTGTTGATTCCCCCTGCTGTGAACGTACGTGGTGCCGCGGCCGAGCCGCCGTGCGGCGGTGACCTGGAACGGCACCACACACTATTGGTTGGCTGTGGGGGAGTTCCGACGGAACGGCAACGGTTCGGACACAGCCGTCTGACCTGCCACGGGGCGCCCGACGTCCCGGACGGCCGGGCCGCGGCGCCGGACCGGACGGCGAAATCCCCGTTCGGGCAAGGATCTTCCGGCCGGCCGTAACCCGGTGAACGGTCCGCGGTTGGTAGCGGTGGGGGGCCCGCTGTCCGGACGCGGTCCCCCGTGCCGGGAGCGACCGGTGCGTCGCATCGTCCGGGCGGCGGGAGGTCGACGAGCCGTGGCGGAATCCGCGTACGGGGCATGTGCGTCCGCAGGCGTAGACGCCGGGCCGGTCGAGGGGAGGGGGCCCGCGGCCGAGACGCCCACACGGGTGCGCACCGCGCGAGAGGGCGCTCCGAGGCGCCAGCCGGCGCGTGAGCCGGCGGCGCGCACCTACGCGCGCGCCCTCCCGGTCGTACCGGTCCGGGCCCGGGGGCTCACCATCGAGGGCGCCGACGGCCGCCGTTACCTGGACTGCGTCTCCGGCGCGGGAACCCTGGCCCTGGGACACAACCACCCCGTCGTATTGGAGGCGATCCGCAGGGTCCTCGACTCGGGTGCCCCCTTGCAGGTCACGGACCTCACCACCCCCGTCGAGGACGCCTTCGTCACCGAACTGCTGCGCACCCTGCCAACCGGGCTCGCCGACCACGCGCGCGTGCGGTTCTGCGGCCCGTCCGGAGCGGACCCCGTCGCACATGCCGTCGCACTGGTGCGCGCCGCCACCGGACGGACCCGGGTGATCGCATCCACCGACGCCCGCCCCGGCACGACGGACGCCGACCACGGGGCCGCATCCGTCCTCGAGGACCTCCGGCCGGGCGAGGAGCCGCCCGCCGGTCTGATCCTGGAACCGGTCCGCAGCGAGGACGGGGTGCTTCCCGCGCCGGACGACTGGGTCCGGCGGATGCGGAGCAGCACGGCCGCACGGGCCGTCCCGCTGATCGTCGACGAGACCGGGACAGGCGTCGGGCGGACCGGCGCCTACTGGGCGGTCGAACACAGCGGAGTCACCCCCGACGTACTCGTTCTCTCCGGGGCGATCGGCGGCAGCCTGCCGCTGGCCGCCATCGTCCACCGCGACGACCTGTACGACCGGGACGCCCCGCGCGCAGGGGAGCCCGGAGCCGGTGCCTTCCGCGGCAACCAACTCGCCCTGGCCGCGGGCGCGGCCACCCTCGCCCACGTCCGCGAGCACCGCCTCGCCGAGCACGCCGCCGCACTGGGCGGCCGGATGCTGACCCGACTGCGTTCCCTGGCCGGGGAGTTCGCGTGCGTCGGGGAAGTGCGGGGGCGGGGTCTGATGGCCGGTGTCGAGTTGGTGGCGCCGGACGACGGCCCCGACGACCGTGCCCACGGCGCCCGTTCCGGCCCCTGCGCCGAACTCGCCGCCGCCGTCCGGCGGGAGTGCCTGCGCCGGGGGCTGATCGTGGACGTCACGGGCCCGCGCGCGAACGTCGTACGCCTGCTGCCGCCGCTGATCGTCACCGAGGAGCAGATGTCGGCCGTCCTGGACCGGCTCGCCGACGCCGTGCAGGCGGTGGACCGCCGCCCCGGCGACCCCGCCGGGTTACGCGAGGACCGCGCCCCGCGTTGAGACCCACCGCCCGGACACAGCACGTCAACCGGACACAGCACGTCAAGAGGACCCGCGTTGCACACCGACTCCGACTCTGCACCCGAACCGGTACGTTTCGCCGCCCCCGCACCTGGGGCTTCGGCAGCTCAGGAGACTGGCGCCGTGCCCGCGCCGGCGCCCGTGCCCGTCCCGGGGCCCGTGTTCGCGCGGGGGCCCGTGCCCGCCCCGGCGGCCGTGGCCGACCCCCCGGACCACCCCGATCCATACGCCGCCGCACAGGCCGCTGCCACGGAGAACCTGATCCGCTGCTGGGCCCGCGAGGCCGACGTACCCGCCCCCGACAACGGCGTCCTCCACGTGCCGCTCCCGGCCGGGCACGCGGCCCTGGCCGTTCCCGTCCACTACTGGTCCCCGACCGGCCTGCACCGCTTCGGCCTCCCACGCCTGGCCGGCGCGCCCGCCTCGGCGCCGCCCGTGGACGCGGTGACGCTGGCCGCGCTGCTCGTGCGGGAGACGGCGGGCGTCCCGGGCGGCCCGGACGCACCCGACCTCGTCGCGCGTGTCGCCGACTCCGTCCGCCGCACCGCCGTATTCCTCCGCGATCGCGGGGCACCTCCCGACGGCGACACCGGTCACCCGGCGCCGGCGCCCCCCGACCTGTTTCTCGCCGCCGAGCAGGCGCTCCTCCTCGGGCACCCGCTGCATCCCACCCCGAAGAGCCGCGAGGGCCTCACCGACGCAGAGGCACGCCGGTACTCACCGGAACTGCGCGGCTCCTTCCCCCTGCACTGGGTGGCCGTCGCGCCCTCCGTACTCGCCACCGACTCGGCCTGGACCGAGCGCGGCCGCCCGGTCACCGCGTCCCGGCTCAGCGCGCGCCTGGCCGCGGCCGGTCCGGCCGTGCCGGACGGATACGCGGTCCTTCCCATGCACCCCTGGCAGTTCCGCGCGGCAATGCACCGGCCCGGACCCGCCGCGCTGCTGGACGCCGGGCTGCTCAGGGACCTCGGGGCCCAGGGTGCCCGGTGGCACCCCACCTCCTCCCTGCGCACCGTCCACCGCACCGGCGCCCCCGCCATGCTCAAGCTCGCGCTGGCCCTGCACATCACCAACTCCCGACGGGAGAACCTCCGCAAGGAACTCCACCGCGGAGTCGAGGTCCACCGTCTGCTGCGCCGCGGCCTGTCCCGCCAGTGGCAGGCGGCCCACCCGGACTTCGACATCGTCCGCGACCCGGCCTGGCTGGCCGTCGACGGGCCGGACGGCAGGCCTGTGCGCGGGCTGGACGTCGTCATCCGCCACAACCCCTTCCGACCCACGGACGACGTCTCCTGCGTGGCCGGTCTCGTCGCGCCGCTCCCGCCCGCGCGGGCGGACGGCTGCGACCCGCACGCCGCTGCCGACTCCGTCCCGCGCTCCCGGCTGGCCGAGGTCGTGACCCGGCTCGCCGGGCGGACCGGCCGCCCGCGCGGAGCGGTCGCCGCCGAGTGGTTCCTGCGCTACCTGCACCACGTCGTACGTCCCGTCCTGTGGCTGGACGCCCACGCGGGAATCGCCCTGGAGGCGCACCAGCAGAACACGCTCGTGCTGCTGGACGCCGACGGCTGGCCCGCCGGCGGCCGCTACCGGGACAACCAGGGCTACTACTTCCGGGAGTCCCGGCGCGCGGAACTCGACGCCCGGCTGCCCGGGATCGCGGAGCACAGCGAGACCTTCGTGGCCGACGAGGTGACCGACGAGCGCTTCGCGTACTACCTCGCCGTCAACAACGTGTTCGGCCTCATCGGCGCCTTCGGCTCCCAGCGTCTCGCCGACGAACGGCTGCTCCTCGCCGCCTTCCGGCACTTCCTCGGATCGCTCGCCTCGGGTCCGGCTCCGATGGGCGGTTCGCTCCCGGCGTGGCTCCTCGACTCGCCCGTCCTGCGGTGCAAGGCCAACCTGCTGACCCGGTTGCACGGCCTGGACGAACTCGACGGTCCGGTGGACACCCAGTCCGTCTACGTCACGATCACCAACCCGCTGCGCGCCTGACCGGCTCGCCGCCGCCCCTTCTCAGCCCACTCCGCCCTCCCGAAAGAGCGACGCCTTGTCTTCCACGCCTCCCGCCGACGACACCCTGGACCTGCACCTGCCCGAGGACTTCCTCGCCCTCTTCGGGAACGCTGGTCCTGTGGGGACGGATCACGCCGGGACGGATCACGCGGGGACGGGCGCGGCACCGGCCGGCCAGGACCTGCTCGACCGCGTCGCCGACTGGGGCCCGGCCCCCACCCCGGCGGGCGTGTTCCACCTGGTCCCCGTCCGCGTCGAACGGGACGTTCCGCTGGTCGCCCGCTGGATGAACGACCCGGCCGTCGCCGCGTACTGGGAGCTGACCGGGCCGCAGAGCGTGACCGAGGACCACGTACGGGCCCAGCTCACCGGCGACGGTCGCAGCGTCCCGTGCGTCGGGGTGCTGGACGGGGTGCCGATGAGCTACTGGGAGATCTACCGGGCCGACCTCGACCCGCTGGCCCGCTACTGCCCCGTCCGGCCGCACGACACCGGCATCCACCTCCTGATCGGCGCTGACGCCGATCGTGGGCAGGGCATCGGCACCACGCTGATCAGGACCGTCACCGGCCTCGTCCTCGACGGGCGGCCCGCCTGCACGCGGGTGCTCGCCGAACCGGACGTCCGCAACACCCCCTCCGTCGCCGCGTTCCTCGGCGCGGGGTTCCGGTTCGCCGCCGAGGTCGACCTGCCCGCCAAGCGAGCCGCCCTCCTGGTCCGCGAACGCACGGCGCCCGAGTCGCCGTGACTCCCGTGCCGCTCCGGGCACAGTCCCGCCGGCCCGGCCCCGTTCGCCGGCCGGTCCCTTCGCCGCCCCGTCCCGTCCGTTCAGGAGCCCCCTTGCCCCGGCTGTCCCCCTTGCCCCGGCTGTCCCCGCAGTCCCCGCGATCCCTGCGGTCACCCGCGCCGGTGTCCGTCCCGTCGCCTCCTGCGTCCCTCGCACCCGCCTTGCCCGTCCGTTTGTCAGTCCCGGGCCGTAGGGTGGTCGCGCTATGACGAAGCCCTCACTCCCCGAACTCCTGCACGCCGCCGTCACCGCCGTCGGCGGCACAGAGCGTCCCGGCCAGGTGACCATGGCCGAAGCCGTCGAGGAAGCCATCGACGGCGGCTCCCATCTGCTGGTCCAGGCCGGCACCGGCACCGGAAAGTCACTGGGTTACCTGGTGCCCGCGCTGGCGCACGGGGAGCGGGTCGTCGTCGCCACGGCGACCCTGGCCCTGCAGCGCCAGCTCGTCGAGCGGGACCTGCCCCGCACGGTCGACGCGCTCCACCCCCAGCTGCGCCGCCGCCCGGAGTTCGCGATGCTCAAGGGCAGGTCGAACTACCTGTGCCTGCACCGCCTGCACGAGGGAGTCCCGCAGGACGAGGAGGAGGGCCTCTTCGACCAGTTCGAGGCCGCCGCCCCCACCAGCAAGCTGGGCCAGGACCTGCTGCGGATGCGCGACTGGGCGGACGGGACCGAGACCGGCGACCGGGACGACCTCACGCCGGGCGTCTCCGACCGCGCCTGGTCGCAGGTGTCGGTGTCCTCCCGGGAGTGTCTGGGCGCCTCGAAGTGCGCCTACGGTGCCGAGTGCTTCGCCGAGACGGCCCGCGAGCGCGCCAAGCTCTCCGAGGTCGTCGTCACCAACCACGCGCTGCTCGCGATCGACGCCATCGAGGGCGCGCCCGTTCTGCCGCAGCACGAGGTGCTGATCGTCGACGAGGCGCACGAGCTGGTCTCCCGGGTCACCGGGGTCGCCACCGGTGAGCTCACGCCCGGCCAGGTCAACCGCGCGGTGCGCCGCGCCGCGAAGCTGGCCAACGAGAAGGCCGCCGACCAGCTCCAGACCGCCGCGGAGGGCTTCGAGCGGCTGATGGAGCTGGCGCTGCCCGGCCGCCTCGAGGAGATCCCGGAGGACCTCGGTTACGCCCTGATGGCGCTGCGGGACGCCTGCCGTACGGTCATCTCGGCCATCGGAGCCACCCGGGACAAGTCCGTGCAGGACGAGGACGCGGTCCGCAAGCAGGCGCTGGCCTCCGTGGAGGCCGTGCACGACGTGGCGGAGCGGATCACCAACGGCTCCGAGTGGGACGTCGTCTGGTACGAGCGGCACGACCGGTTCGGTGCCTCGCTTCGGGTCGCTCCCATGTCCGTCGCGGGTCTGCTGCGCGAGAAGCTCTTCACCGACCGCTCCGTGGTCCTGACCTCCGCGACCCTGAAGCTGGGCGGCGACTTCAACGGGGTCGGGGCGTCGCTGGGCCTCGCCCCCGAGGGCACAGAGGGCGACGACGTGCCCCAGTGGAAGGGCGTCGACGTGGGCTCGCCCTTCGACTACCGCAAGCAGGGCATCCTCTACGTCGCCAAACACCTGGCGCGTCCCGCCCGGGACGGCGACCGCGGCGACATGCTCGACGAGCTCACCGAGCTGATCCAGGCGGCGGGCGGTCGCACGCTGGGCCTGTTCTCCTCGATGCGCGCGGCCCAGCTGGCCGCCGAGGAGCTGCGCTCGCGCATCCCGGAGTATCCGATCCTCCTCCAGGGCGAGGAGACGCTCGGCGAGCTGATCAAGAACTTCGCCGCCGACCCGCAGACCTGCCTCTTCGGCACGCTGTCGCTGTGGCAGGGCGTCGACGTTCCCGGGTCGAGCTGCCAGCTGGTCGTCATGGACAAGATTCCGTTCCCGCGCCCGGACGACCCCCTGATGAGCGCCCGCCAGAAAGCGGTGGAGGAGGCCGGGGGCAACGGCTTCATGGCCGTCGCCGCCACGCACGCCGCACTGCTGATGGCCCAGGGCGCGGGCCGGCTGGTCCGGGCGTCCGACGACCGCGGGGTGGTCGCCGTACTGGACCAGCGGCTGGCGACGGCCAGGTACGGGAGCTATCTGAAGGCCTCCCTGCCCGACTTCTGGTTCACCACGGACCGCAATCAGGTCCGCAAGTCGCTCGCCGCGATCGACGCGAAGGCACGACAGACCGAGGCCGCAGAACAGACGGAGAGCGCAGGGCAGACGGAGAGCGACTGAGCGCTCGCCCCGCGCCCCGCGCTGTGCCGGGCCCCGGGCCCCGCACAGCGCGGGGCCCCGGAACCGGCGCAGAGGTTCCGGGGCCCGGTCGGGTCGGCGGGTCGCTTTCGCGGCGTGCCCGCCCGCCGTGGCGCTCAGACGCGGCGCAGTACGGCCACCACCTTGCCGAGGATGGTCGCGTCGTCACCGGGGATCGGCTCGTACGCCGAGTTGTGCGGGAGGAGCCAGACGTGGCCGTCCTCGCGCTTGAAGCGCTTGACGGTGGCCTCGCCGTCGAGCATCGCGGCCACGATGTCGCCGTTCTCGGCGACGGGCTGGCGGCGGACCGTGACCCAGTCGCCGTCGCAGATCGCGGCCTCGATCATGGAGTCACCGACGACCTTGAGGACGAACAGCTCACCGTCGCCGACCAGCTGCCGGGGGAGCGGGAAGACGTCCTCGACGGACTCCTCGGCGAGGATCGGACCACCGGCGGCGATGCGTCCGACCAGCGGGACGTACGACGCGGCCGGCTTTCCGGCGGTGTCCGTGGGCTGCACCGAGGCGGCCTGGTCGGAGCCGCGCACCTCGTAGGCGCGCGGGCGGTGCGGGTCGCGGCGCAGGAAGCCCTTGCGCTCCAGCGCCATCAGCTGGTGTGCGACGGACGAGGTGCTGGAGAGACCGACGGCCTGGCCGATCTCCCGCATCGACGGCGGGTATCCGCGTCGCTGCACCGAGTCGCGGATGACCTCGATCACCCGGCGCTGGCGGTCGGTGAGTCCCGAGCTGTCCGCCCGGATGCCGGGAGGTCGTCCCGGCAGGGAGCGCTTGTGCCCCTCGGGATTCGCGGCGTCGCTCGTCGCGTGCACCGGCTCAGGTCGGCCCTGGGGGCGGTCCTGGGCAGTGATGGTGGCACTGTCGGCGGTGGTGGTCACGTCGGCCCCTCTCGATGGTCTCCCTGCTGCACAACGGTAGTAGCTTTCGAAAGGTTGCGCCAAACACACGTTCGAGTGAAAAACCGCGAATCACTCGCCCGCATCGCATGTCTGGGTGTATGGCTACCGTGGTGCCTGGCGGACAAAAGGGCTCATTGCTGTACTCTTCACCGCCGTGGTGACAACCTCGGGGATGTCGCTCCAGTCTGCCATCCGGCATCCCGTTCGACGGGGCGGGTCTCCCATCCCTCGCGGTAGTCCCACGCCCCCTCCTCGCGGTGCCCACCGTATCTCCGCATGCCCGCGGGCGATACGGCTGTGCGTGTGCGCGTCGAGACCGTGCGCGCGCGGGGTCGCCGAGCCGGCGTGGCCGAGCGGACGCGTACACACAGGCGCGACACGCGTGCAGGGTGTGAATGTATGCGCCAATCCCCACATGTAGTGGTTGGATTGCGGTAGCAGCCCACAAGTTGTGGTCCCCCGGGTCTTCGAGCCCGCCGCGATCGCCTATGCTGGGGGCTGCTTCGAGGGGCCTGAAGGGCTCTTCGAGGCCATTGAGTCTGCTGTGAGGAGGGTTCGGAGTCCATGCACTGCCCCTTCTGCAGGCACCCCGACAGCCGTGTCGTCGACAGCCGTACGACCGACGACGGCACGTCGATCCGCAGGCGCCGCCAGTGTCCTGACTGCTCCCGTCGGTTCACGACCGTCGAGACGTGCTCGCTCATGGTGGTGAAGCGGTCCGGGGTCACCGAACCGTTCAGCCGTACCAAGGTCATCAACGGTGTACGCAAGGCCTGCCAGGGCCGGCCCGTCACCGAGGACGCGCTCGCCCAGCTCGGCCAGCGGGTCGAGGAGGCGGTGCGGGCCACCGGAAGCGCCGAGCTGACCACCCACGACGTGGGACTGGCCATCCTCGGCCCCTTGCAGGAGCTCGACCTCGTCGCCTATCTGCGATTCGCCTCCGTCTATCGGGCGTTCGACTCGCTGGAGGACTTCGAGGCCGCGATCACGGAACTGAGGGAGACGACGGGGCATCCCGGCGCGGACGGCGACGACGCCGACGCGGGGAGCCAGGAGAACGACCGCGGGTCCACGGGGGCGGGACAGGTCCCCGAGCCCGCAGGCGCCGCCGACTGACACGGCGGGCCGGACCCGGACTTCGGCGCCCGGGCCGGCCGGACGGCGGCGAGTGAGAAAGACCTGTTGCGGGCGGAACGTGAGATGCCCGCAACACCAGACAGCACATCGTGCCACGGGAACAATCGCGGCACTTCAGGGCGTTTTCGCCCGTACAGGGAGGCGGCATGACAGAGACGGCGAGCGGTCCGGCACGGAGTTCCCGTGCCAAGGGCACCAAGGCGGGCAAGGGGCTCCGCGTCGAACGCGTCCACACCACTCCCGGCGTCCACCCCTACGACGAGGTGGCCTGGGAGCGTCGTGACGTCGTCATGACCAACTGGCGCGACGGCTCGGTCAACTTCGAGCAGCGTGGCGTCGAGTTCCCCGAGTTCTGGTCGGTGAACGCGGTCAACATCGTCACCAGCAAGTACTTCCGAGGTGCCGTGGGCACCCCGCAGCGCGAGGTGAGCCTGAAGCAGCTCATCGACCGCATCGTGAAGACGTACCGGAAGGCCGGCGAGGACAACAAGTACTTCGCCTCGCCCGCCGACGCCGAGATCTTCGAGCACGAGCTGGCCTACGCCCTCCTGCACCAGATCTTCAGCTTCAACAGCCCCGTGTGGTTCAACGTGGGCACGCCCCAGCCGCAGCAGGTCTCCGCCTGCTTCATCCTGTCCGTCGACGACTCCATGGAGTCGATCCTCGACTGGTACAAGGAAGAGGGCATGATCTTCAAGGGCGGCTCCGGCGCCGGCCTGAACCTCTCCCGGATCCGCTCCTCCAAGGAACTGCTCTCCTCCGGCGGCAACGCCTCGGGACCGGTCTCCTTCATGCGCGGCGCCGACGCCTCCGCCGGCACCATCAAGTCCGGCGGCGCCACCCGCCGTGCCGCCAAGATGGTCATCCTCGACGTCGACCACCCCGACATCGAGGACTTCATCCAGACCAAGGTCTCGGAGGAGGAGAAGATCCGCGCCCTGCGCGACGCGGGCTTCGACATGGACCTGGGCGGCGACGACATCACGTCCGTCCAGTACCAGAACGCCAACAACTCGGTCCGCGTGAACGACACGTTCATGAAGGCCGTCCAGGACGGCGGCAAGTTCGGCCTGACGTCCCGCATGACCGGCGAGGTCATCGAGGAGGTCGACGCCAAGGCGCTCTTCCGCAAGATGGCCGAGGCCGCCTGGGCCTGCGCCGACCCGGGCATCCAGTACGACGACACCATCAACCAGTGGCACACGTGCCCGGAGTCCGGCCGCATCAACGGCTCGAACCCGTGCAGCGAGTACATGCACCTGGACAACACGTCCTGCAACCTCGCCTCGCTGAACCTGATGAAGTTCCTCAAGGACGACGGCAAGGGCAACCAGTCCTTCGACGCCGAGCGCTTCGCGAAGGTCGTCGAGCTCGTCATCACCGCGATGGACATCTCCATCTGCTTCGCGGACTTCCCGACCCAGAAGATCGGCGAGAACACCCGCGCCTTCCGCCAGCTCGGCATCGGCTACGCCAACCTCGGCGCCCTGCTGATGGCGACCGGCCACGCGTACGACTCCGACGGCGGCCGTGCCCTGGCCGGCTCCATCACCTCCCTGATGACCGGTACCTCCTACCGGCGCTCCGCCGAACTCGCCGCGATCGTCGGCCCGTACGACGGCTACGCCCGCAACGCGAAGCCGCACCTGCGGGTCATGAAGCAGCACTCGGACGAGAACGCCAAGGCCGTCCGCATGGACGACCTCGACACGCCGATCTGGGCGGCCGCCACCGAGGCCTGGCAGGACGTGCTGCGCCTCGGCGAGAAGAACGGCTTCCGCAACTCCCAGGCGTCCGTCATCGCCCCGACCGGCACCATCGGTCTCGCGATGTCCTGCGACACCACCGGCCTCGAGCCCGACCTCGCCCTGGTCAAGTTCAAGAAGCTGGTCGGCGGCGGCTCGATGCAGATCGTCAACGGCACCGTCCCGCAGGCCCTGCGCCGCATGGGCTACCAGGAGGAGCAGATCGAGGCGATCGTCGCCCACATCGCCGAGCACGGCAATGTGATCGACGCCCCCGGGCTCAGGCCCGAGCACTACGAGGTCTTCGACTGCGCCATGGGCGAGCGCTCCATCTCCGCGATGGGCCACGTCCGCATGATGGCCGCGATCCAGCCGTGGATCTCCGGCGCCCTCTCCAAGACGGTCAACCTGCCGGAGTCGGCGACCGTCGAGGACGTCGAGGAGGTCTACTTCAAGGCCTGGAAGATGGGCGTCAAGGCGCTCGCCATCTACCGCGACAACTGCAAGGTCGGCCAGCCGCTCTCCGCCAAGACCAAGGAGAAGCCCGCGGCGGACGCCGCCGCGGAGAAGGCCGAGGCGACCATCCGCGAGACGGTCGAGAAGGTCGTCGAGTACCGCCCGGTACGCAAGCGCCTCCCGAAGGGCCGGCCCGGCATCACCACCTCCTTCACGGTCGGCGGCGCCGAGGGCTACATGACCGCCAACTCCTACCCGGACGACGGTCTCGGCGAGGTCTTCCTCAAGATGTCCAAGCAGGGCTCGACCCTCGCGGGCATGATGGACGCCTTCTCCATCGCGGTCTCGGTCGGTCTCCAGTACGGCGTGCCGCTGGAGACCTACGTCTCGAAGTTCACCAACATGCGCTTCGAGCCGGCCGGTATGACGGACGACCCGGACGTGCGGATGGCGCAGTCGATCGTCGACTACATCTTCCGCCGCCTGGCGCTGGACTTCCTGCCCTTCGAGACGCGCTCGGCGCTCGGCATCCACTCCGCCGAGGAGCGTCAGCGCCACCTGGAGACGGGTTCGTACGAGTCGTCCGACGACGAGCTCGACGTCGAGGCCCTGGCCCAGTCGGCGCCGCGCGCCCAGGAGCTGAAGGCCGTCGCCACGCCGAAGGCCGAGGTCGAGGCCGCCAAGCCCGCTCCGCAGCAGGCGCACACCAGCGCCGAACTGGTGGAGATGCAGCTGGGCATCCAGGCCGACGCCCCGCTGTGCTTCTCCTGCGGCACGAAGATGCAGCGCGCCGGTTCCTGCTACATCTGCGAGGGCTGCGGCTCGACCAGCGGTTGCAGCTGACGCTGACGCGTAGCTCCATATGAGTAAGGGGCGTCCGCCATGGTGGACGCCCCTTACTCATGCACTGATCGCCTTGCTCATGCACTGGTCGCACCGGCGCGGTCAGGGTCGGCGCGTCTCGCCCATCGTGTCGGCGAACGCGTCGGGATCGCCGTCGAAGCCGTGTACGCCGGCCCGGAACTCCCAGGCTCCCGAATCGTCCCGGACGAACTCAGCGACCGTAGCCGCGGTGGCGACGAGGACACCGCCGAAGTCGTCCGTGGCCAGGTCCGTGTACCCCTCCCGGATGCGCAGGCCCGGGTTGGCCACGTCGCCGAAGGTCCGGTCCTCGGTGGGCTGCTGTATGGCGACGCCCACGACCACGCGCGCGTACCGGGCGTCGAGCCGCTCCAGCTCCAGCGTCATGATCTCGTCGAAACCGAAGCCCTTGCCGTCCTTGCTGTCCCGGTTGAGATAGATCGTCCCGTCGGGGGAGCGGCTGTCGAAGTGCACCACGTACGACGGGCGGCCGTACGGATCGTCGGCCGGATAGGTCCCGGCGACGAGGTCCAGGTCGGCGGGTGGCTGCCCCGCCGGACTCGGGTCCCACCGCAGCGCGACCTCGACCTTGCGCATGCCCTTGCTGAGGCCGTTCACAGACTTCCCCTTCCCAGGTCCCCGCCCTGCCCGGCCATTTGAACTGCCGAGCGGTGACGGCCTGTTGTCCATCCTGCCACGCACAGAGACAGAGGTGCGGGCAAGCGGTCCTCCGGAGAGTGACCGGTGCCACGTTCCCTGGCCTTACCATGGCGCGGTGCTGGTCAAGTGGATTCGCTGCACCGTGGTGGACCGCCGCGGTTTCGAGCGGGGGCAGCGGAAGTGGGCGGGGCTTCCGGGGGAGCCGGGTTTTCGGGGACAGGGGGGTGGCTGGAGCCGGGGACGGCCTGACGTGGCGCACGTCTTCGCCTTCTGGGAGAGCCGTGCCTTTTACGACTCCTTCATGGCCCGCTCCCACGACAGGCTGGCCTCCGCCCAGGTGGGCACCTTCAAGGACGCCCAGGTCAGGCTCTTCGACTACCGGTTCGACGTGAAGACCGGCTTCGAGCCGCGCTTCACCGACGCCGACCTGCTGCGGGTGGCGCTGTGCCGCGTCCACGAGGAGCGGGCCGAGCACTACGTCCTCATGCAGGAGAAGGTCTGGAACCCGGCGATGGCCGGCTCGCCCGGAATGATCCGCGGCCTGTTCGGCGAGGCGCCGGGGAACGGGTACAACGAGTACCTGGTGCTGTCCATGTGGCTGTCGGCCGCCGAGCACGGCAAGTACCGCACCGAGCGGGTGGAGCGGCTCGCCCTGCGCGCCCAGACGGAGGCGGACGTCGCGGCGCTGACCGGGGACATCATTCGACTGGAACCCTCCTGGACCGTCTGAGATCCGCACTTCGCCTGTCCTCGCCCACGTGTGGAATCTGTGTGACGTACGCCGTATGGGGCCCGTACGAGTGCTTGGTTCCACCTGTCTCGATCTAGGGTTCTGGCATGGCACGACCACGGCGCATCGTTCTTGTCCGGCACGGCGAATCGACCGGCAACGTCGATGACACCGTGTACGAGCGCGAACCCGACCACGCGCTGGCCCTCACCGACCGGGGCCGGACGCAGGCGGAGGAGACCGGCAAGGGGCTGCGCGAGGTGTTCGGCCGCGAGCGTGTCAGCGTGTACGTCTCCCCGTACCGCCGCACCCACGAGACGCTCCGCGCCTTCCACCTCGACCCCGAACTCATACGGATACGCGAGGAGCCCCGGCTGCGTGAGCAGGACTGGGGCAACTGGCAGGACCGCGACGACGTGCGCCTCCAGAAGGCCTACCGCGACGCCTACGGGCACTTCTTCTACCGCTTCGCCCAGGGCGAGTCCGGTGCCGACGTGTACGACCGGGTCGGCGGCTTCCTGGAGAGCCTGTTCCGCAGCTTCGAGGACCCCGACCATCCGCCGAACGTACTCCTGGTGACCCATGGACTCGCCATGAGGCTGTTCTGCATGCGGTGGTTCCACTGGACGGTCGCCGAGTTCGAGTCGCTGTCCAACCCGGGGAACGCCGAGATGCGGATGCTCGTTCTCGGTGAGGACGGCAGGTACACCCTTGACCGGCCCTTCGAACGCTGGCGAGATCCGGAACCGTACGGGATCACCGGATAGAGTGGCAGGGCGATGACCGCTCATTCATCTCCTGACGGGCGCCTGGACCGGGCCCTGTCCAGCCTGCGCGGCCTTTCGGTGGGCGACGCGCTGGGCTCACAGTTCTTCGTACCCGCGAACTACCCGCGGCTCAAGCGCCGCGAGCTGCCGCCCGGCACCTGGCAGTGGACCGACGACACGGAAATGGCCTGCTCCGTGGTCTCCGTCCTGGCCACCCACCACCGCATCGACCAGGACGCGCTGGCGCTCTCCTTCGCCCGGCACCACGACTTCGACCGCGGTTACGGCCCCGCGGTCAACCGGCTGCTGCGGCTGGTCCGGGAAGGCGGCGACTGGCGCGAGCTGGCCGCGGCGCTGTTCAACGGGCAGGGCTCCTGGGGCAACGGCGCCGCCATGCGTATCGCGCCACTCGGCGCCTGGTACGCGGACGATCCGGAACAGGCGACCCACCAGGCGGAGATCTCGGCCTACCCGACACATCAGCACCGTGAAGCGGTTGTCGGCGCCATGGCCGTCGCGGCGGCGGCGTCGCTGGCCGCGGACCCGGCCGGCCCGCCCAGTGCGCACGCCCTCCTCGACGGGGTGATCGCACTGGTGCCGAAGAGCGCGGTGGGCGCAGGCCTGCGACGCGCCCGGGACATGCTCGACTACGGCGACGCGGCCACCGTCGCGGCGGTACTGGGCTGTGGGCGGCGTACGACCGCGCATGACACGGTCCCCTTCGCCCTCTGGTCCGCCGCCCGCGCCCTCGGGGCGTACGAGACCGCGTTCTGGACGACCTCCCAGGTCGGCGGTGATGTGGACACGACCTGCGCCATCGTGGGCGGGGTGATCGCGGCCGGCAAGGCGGGGGCGCCGCCGGCCGAGTGGGCGGGGCGGGTCGAGGCGTTGCCCTCCTGGATGACGGCGTCGGCTGGATGACGGCGTCGGCCTGACGGCTCCGCCCGGAAACTCTCCGTGTGCGACGGGAACTCTCCGTGACCACTTGCTCGTTGTCGTGACAATCGCTGTGTGAGGCCTCGGCCCTGCACAGGCCGGGAAGGTCATGAGGGGGTGGGACGTGGGGGCGCTGTCGGTGTTCGTCGCAATGATGCCCGTCGTGCCCGTCGTGCCCGTCGTGCCCGTCGTGCCCGTCGTGCCCGTCGTCCTGGCCGGTCGGCCGGGAGGGCCGGCGGCCGCGTGCCGAGGGGGTCTGGCCCGGCGAGCGTGTGGGACGCCCGCCGGTGTGCCCCGCCCGGCCCGCGGTGTCGCAGGGTCAGCCCACCCCCGGACCGGCCGAGCCGGACAGGGCCTCCAGGTCGCTCTTGCGTACCCGGATCACCAACCACGCCGTGGCCAGGGCGAGTACGGCCATGGCGGCGGCCGGGATGAAGGCGGCCGAGATGCCCTGTGCCAGCACGTCGTGCGCCCAGGGCGCCGGCAGCTGGTGGGTCTGGGCGAACTCCGCCTGCTGTTGCGGCGAAGCGTTGGTGAGGAAGTCCGGCACCTGCTTCTCCGCCTCGTTCTTGCTGGCCGTGCCGAAGACCGTCGTCAGAATGGCGAGGCCGATCGATCCGCCCACCTGCTGCATCGCGTTCAGCAGGCCGGACGCCGCACCCGCCTCGTGCTGGGCGACCCCGGAGACCGCGGTCAGCGTCAGTGTCACGAAGTTCAGCCCCATGCCGAAGCCGAAGATCAGCATCGGCCCCAGGATCCCGCCGACGTACGAGCTGTCGGAGCTGATGAGGGCCTGCCAGCCGAGCCCGAGCGCCGCGAGCGCCGAGCCGACGAGCATGAACGGTTTCGGACCGAAGACGGGCAGGAACCGCTGCGACAGACCCGCACCGAGCGCGATCACGACCGTGACCGGCAGGAAGGCCAGACCGGCCTCGATGGGGGTGTAGCCCAGCACGTTCTGCACGAACAGCACGATGTAGAAGAACATGCCGAACATCGCCGCGGCCAGGCTCAGCATGATCACGTACGTGCCGGAGCGGTTGCGGTCGGCGAACATCTTCAGCGGGGTGATCGGTTCCTTGGCCCGCGACTCGATGAAGACGAAGGCCAGCAGCAGCACCGCCGCGGCCGCGAAGGAACCGATGGTCAGGTTGTCCCGCCAGCCCTCGTCCGCGGCCCGGATGAAGCCGTAGACGAGGGATGCCATACCCGCCGTCGAGGTCACCGCCCCGGCGATGTCGAAGCGGCCGGAGTGCCGTTCGGACTCGCTGATGTACAGCGGGGCGAGCACGGCGATCAGCACACCGATGGGCACGTTGACGAAGAGCACCCAGCGCCAGTCGAGCCACTCGGTGAGCATGCCGCCCGCCAGCAGGCCGATGGCGCCGCCGCCCGCGGAGACGGCCGCGAAGACGCCGAAGGCCCGGTTGCGTTCTGGCCCCTCGGGGAAGGTGGTGGTTATGAGGGCGAGCGACGTGGGCGACGCGATCGCGCCTCCCATACCTTGCAGGACACGCGCCGCCAGCAGCTGCCAGGGTTCCTGGGCGAAGCCGCCGAGCAGCGAGGCGAAGGTGAACAGCAGGATGCCGGTCATGAAGACCCGGCGCCGGCCGAGGATGTCACCGGCTCGGCCGCCGAGCAGGAGCAGGCCGCCGAAGGTGAGCGTGTAAGCGCTGACGACCCAGGTGAGGTCGGTGGTGCTGAACTTGAGCGCGTCTTGAATGTGCGGGAGCGCGATGTTCACAATCGTCGCGTCGAGTACCACCATGAGTTGGCAGGCCGCGATGACCGCGAGTGCGATGCCGGGATGCCCCTCCCGGCGGGCCGCTCCCGGCTTCTGGTCTTTGATCAGAGAAGAGGCTGTCACAATGTGTCCCCCACGAATGACTTAGTGAACGCTCGCGTTCACTGTTGTTCAACGTTAGTGACTCGCAGACAGTGAACGCAGCCGTTCACTTAGTGCCTTGCTGTGCACCTCGTCCCCCGTTGAGGTCGCGCGGTGCGTCACTTATCCCCGAATACCCGTTTTTCCCGCTTTCTGGAGATCCTCGACATGGTTGCTTCGTACTGCGTGGCCGCCTCCGCCGAGACGTCCTCCCATCGGCGTGGTGCGGTCCTGGAGCGCGCGATCCTCGAGGCTGCGCTGGATCAGCTCGGCACCGTCGGCTGGAACGGCCTGACGATGGAGGGTGTGCCCGCGGGCGCGCAGACCGGCAAGGCGGCCGTCTATCGCCGGTGGCCTGCTGGAGCTGTGCCGCAGGGCGCGCGACGCGATGTTCTCCCGGCCTGGCTTCGCACTGCGTTCGGTGATTCACGAATGCGACAACATGCAGGCCGAGCGCTTCCATGCGGTGATCATCAAGGGTGTGGTCGAGCCGACCCCCGAGATGCTCTGCAAGGTCATCGACCGTGGAATAGAGCGGGGAGAGGTACGACGCGACGCGGCCAACGGATACGTCTTCGACGCCATCCCGGCGATGATGATGTACCGCTCGAAGATTTGTGCAAGTGAATGAGCGGACCAGGAGCTGGAGGAAATGATCGACCAGTTGACGGTCCCGCTGCTGCGGCCCGACGGCGCCTGATCCCGGCCTCCGGGAGCCCCGGTCCCGATTGGGGAACCGGGGTGTCGCCGGAGGTTCGCAGCGGCGTACGCTAGGGGCGCCATGCCGTACGAACCACCTACTCACACCGTCGAGCGCTCTCTGCGCGCCACGACCGGAGCGAAGGTCATTGCCGGTGTCGACGAGGTGGGGCGCGGTGCGTGGGCCGGTCCGGTCACCGTCTGCGCCGCGATCACCGGACTGCGTCGGCCCCCGGTCGGCCTGACCGACTCCAAGCTGCTCACCATCAAGCGACGCACCGAACTCGCCTTGGAGTTGCGGACCTGGGTCACGTCCTACGCCCTGGGGCACGCCTCCCCGGAGGAGATCGACGCACTGGGGATGACCGCCGCCCTGCGACTGGCGGCGGTGCGAGCCCTGGAAACCCTGCCGGTGCGCCCCGAAGCCGTCATCCTCGACGGCAAGCACGACTATCTCGGGGTGCCTTGGCGGGTTCGCACGGTGATCAAGGGCGACCAGTCCTGCGTCGCCGTCGCGGCGGCCTCGGTGCTCGCCAAGGTCCAGCGCGACAAAATGATGGCCGAACTGGGTGTCGACCATGCAGACTTCGGTTTTGCGGACAACGCCGGGTATCCGTCGCCCGTGCACAGGGCCGCACTGGAGGAGCGGGGCCCCACCCCGCACCACCGGTTGTCGTGGGCGTATCTTGATGCGCTGCCCCAGTGGCGGCACCTCAAGAAGGTCCGCAGTTGGGTGGACGGAAGCGTTCCGGAAATCGAGGGTCAGCTCGGATTCGATTTCTGACGGTTCCGCTCGCAGGTATGTGCCACCCGCCGACGCGAGCCGCACCAACGTTTGATAAATATCAGCTCATGCCTCTCATTCCCGAGGAGCCTCAGATTCACGAGAAGGCCCAGGGTCCCCGCGCCACTCCGGCCAGTGGCCGCACCGCGCCGACCCCCCGCCCCGTACCCGGCCCCCGTCCCGCGGCTCCGCCGCGCCCCGGCCGTCCCGGCCCGGTGCGGCCGGCACCGCCGGCGCAACGCGCGTCGCGAGACACGGCCGAGGCCAAACCCGGACCCTCGGGTCCGGCCACTCCGGCCACTCCGGCAGCCCCCCCGGCCGCCCCGCAGATCCAGTTGATCCCGGCCACGCCCGACGGCGCGCTCGACGCCGCCGAAGAGGCCGTGGACCTGCTGCTGGACTCGGGTCGTACCCCGGGTGACGTGCTGGTGATCACCACCGGCGACCCCCACCCGTGGGCGGCCCACGAACTGTCCTTCGGCGACGCCTCCTACTGGGCGCAGCACGACGCGGGCGACGACGTCTTCTACACCGACGCCGCCGTCGCGGACCGTGCCGTGTCGCGGGCCGTGGTCGTGGTGGCGCTCAACGGTGGCCCGGAAGCCGCCGCTGTCACCGCCCTGACCGTGGCCCACTCCCGGGCCGGCGCCCTGCTGATCGTCTGCGGAGACCCGCAGCGGATCAACTCGGTGCTGGGCGCGGGCGTCTGAGCCCGCTCCGCCGGGTTCGGCGGACGTCGGTGTGACGCAGGGGGGTGCCGGACCGGAGCCCTCGCACGGTGGCGGCTTCGGTGTGCCCGGCGCACCCGACGTCCTTCGACGCGCGCGGGCTCCCCGCACGACGAGCGAAGGCGGGCGGAACTGGTGGGCGTGCCCGCCTGGACGGCAGCGGCGGACGGCTCGTGCCGCGTCCTGTCACCGGTCGGGCCGTCCCGTCGCGGTCCCCGGACCCGCCGCTCCCGTGGCGCTCAGCGGGCCGCCGCGCGGCGCAGGACGTCCGACGCGACACCGCCGGTGCGCGGGGGCGGAGGCGGCGTGTCCGACGTGGCGAAGGGCTCCGGCACCGACGTCGCGTTCGGCCGGCGCCCGCCGCGGCCCTCGCCGAGGACCTGCCAGCCGTCCCGGGTGAGTGTGATGTACGCGCCGCAGCGCAGCCCGTGCAGCGTGCAGGCGTCCCGCAGCCCCCACATCCAGGCGCCGTCCTCCTCCGTCCAACGCGCGTCGCCTTCACGGCAGTAGAGCAGCACGGCGGTGCGCACCGGTGTGCGGCGCCGCAGATCGTGCGGGATGACACGGCGCAACTGGGAGAGCAGCGCGTTGCGGAACATCCATCCGTCGGCTGGGGAGCGGCGGCTGGTGAACGAGGCGCTGGCGCGCAGTCGTTCGTCCGGATCGAGTACGGCCACGACCGCCGTCGCCGGCTTGGGGCGGTGCCGCGAGTGCAGCCCGCTGACGACCTCCCGAGGATTGCGCAGCAGCGGGATTCCGGCGGCGGCCCACTCGGCCGGTTCGAGCATGCGAGTGGCGGAAACGGCGGACGACGAAAACGAGGCGGCCGAGGACGGAGCGAATCCGAAGGTCACGTTCCTCCCTTCGGCTACGCGCCCACACTGCGGGCAGGGTCGGATTCGGGGAGCGCGCACCGCAGTGAAGCCCTGCCGGATCACGGGAGGGCCGTGCGGGGAGCGGACTTCAATTCTTCCTGTCGAACTTGGATGCGGCAACGAGCAATTGAGACCGACGACCGTTATCGACTGATGTGCGTTCTATATCCCTACCCGGAGCGCCGCCTGGTGACGCACGGGACGCGGCACGTGCAACGGCTGCGGAGCGGGCGGCGACGGGCGGCGTGGCGGCTGATTCGCCGATTGTCAGTGCCATCGGGTTGCATGGAGACATGGACCATCAGGAGCTCCGCACCGAAGCAGACGCCGTCCTCGCCGAGCTCGTCGGTGACCCAGAGGGCTCCGCACGGCTGCGTGAGGACCAGTGGCAGGCGGTGGCGGCCCTGGTGGAGGAGCACCGGCGCGCGCTGGTGGTGCAGCGCACCGGCTGGGGCAAGTCGGCGGTGTACTTCGTTGCCACCGCACTGCTGCGTCGGCGTGGTGCGGGCCCCACGGTGATCATTTCCCCGCTGCTGGCGCTGATGCGCAACCAGGTCGAGTCGGCGGCACGGGCGGGAATCCAGGCGCGCACGATCAACTCGGCCAACCCGGAGGAGTGGGAAACGATCTACGGGGAGGTCGAGCGGGGTGAGACCGACGTTCTCCTGGTGAGCCCCGAGCGTCTCAATTCCGTGGACTTCCGCGATCAAGTACTGCCGAAGCTCGCGGCTACGACCGGCCTGCTCGTGGTGGACGAGGCGCACTGCATCTCCGACTGGGGCCACGACTTCCGCCCCGACTACCGTCGGTTGCGCACCATGCTCGCCGAGCTGCCGGCCGGGGTTCCGGTCCTGGCCACCACCGCGACCGCCAACGCGCGGGTCACGGCCGATGTGGCGGAGCAGCTGGGCACGGGGGGCGGGGACGCTCTGGTGCTGAGGGGGCCGCTCGACCGGGAGAGTCTTCGCCTCGGTGTGCTCCAGTTGCCGGACGCGGCGCATCGCCTGGCGTGGCTGGGGGAGCGGCTGGGGGAGCTGCCTGGTTCCGGGATCATCTACACGCTGACGGTGGCAGCGGCGGAGGAGGTCGCGGCGTTCCTGCGGCAGCGGGGGCATCCGGTGGCCTCCTACACCGGGAAGACGGAGAACGCCGACAGGTTGCAGGCGGAGGAGGACCTGCTGGCGAACCGGGTGAAGGCGCTGGTGGCGACCTCGGCGCTCGGTATGGGCTTCGACAAGCCCGACCTGGGGTTCGTCGTGCACCTCGGGTCGCCCTCGTCCCCGATCGCCTACTACCAGCAGGTGGGGCGTGCGGGGCGCGGCGTGGACCATGCCGATGTCCTGCTGCTGCCGGGACGGGAGGACGAGGCGATCTGGGCGTACTTCGCTTCGGTGGGCTTCCCGCCGGAGGAGCAGGTGCGGCGCACGCTGGCGGTGCTGGAGGAAGCGGGTCGTCCCTTGTCGCTGCCGGCGCTGGAGCCGTTGGTGGACCTTCGCCGTTCCCGGCTGGAGACGATGTTGAAGGTCCTGGACGTGGACGGTGCGGTCAAGCGCGTCAAGGGGGGTTGGACCGCGACGGGACAGCCGTGGGCGTACGACGCGGAACGGTACGCGTGGGTGGCCCGGCAGCGGCAGGCGGAGCAGCAGGCCATGCGGGACTACGTGGCGACCACGGGGTGCCGGATGGAGTTCTTGCAGCGGCAGCTCGACGACGAGAAGGCGGTCCCGTGCGGTCGCTGCGACACCTGCGCCGGGCCCTGGCTCGACCCCGCCGTCTCCTCCGCGGCCCTCACGGCGGCGACGGGCGAGCTGGACCGCCCGGGGGTGGAGGTCGAGCCCCGCAAGATGTGGCCGACCGGGCTGGCCGCGGTGGGCATGGACCTCAAGGGCCGCATCCCCGTGGGCCGCCAGGCGGTCACAGGGCGTGCGCTGGGGAGGCTGTCGGACATCGGCTGGGGCAACCGCCTGCGGCCGCTCCTGTCGGCGCAGGCGGCGGACGGGCCGGTCCCGGACGACGTGCTGGACGCCGTCGTGACGGTGCTGGCCGACTGGGCCCGCTCGCCGGGCGGCTGGGCGAGCGGTACTCCTGACGCGGTGGCGAGGCCCGTGGGCATCGTCGCCATGCCCTCCCGCGCCCGCCCCCAGCTGGTCGGCTCCCTGGCCCAGGGCGTGGCACGGGTCGGCAGACTCCCGCTGCTGGGCAGCCTCGCCCACACCCCGCACGCCGACGAGCACGCCGCCCACCGCAGCAACTCCGCCCAGCGGCTGCGCGCCCTGGCGGAGTCGTTCACCGTGCCCGACGAACTGGCCGCGGCCCTGGCCGGCGCCCCCGGCCCCGTCCTCCTCGTCGACGACTACACCGACTCCGGCTGGACCCTGGCCGTGGGCGCACGTCTCCTGCGCGAGGCCGGTGCCGCCGAGGTGCTCCCGCTCGTTCTCGCCGTGGCCGGATAGCCGGATAGCCGGATAGCCGGATAGCCGGATAGCAGGTCAGCCGGATACACGTCACGCCGCCGGGTCGGGCGGGGTGACGTGTCGCTGATGGTAGTTATCCACAGGTAAAAGCGGAACTTCCCGATTCGCGAGATCGTCAGTCCATGACGAACCACAGCGAAACGACTGGATCCTCCGAGAACGGCGACATCTCGGGCGCCGCGGAGCCCGGCCGGGCGGACGGCACCTCGCACGACGGCCCTGGAGACGAACACCAGGTCACTCTGCGCACCCCCGCCGAACTGGCCGACGCCCTGCCGTATCTGCTCGGGTACCGCCCCGAGGACAGCATCGTCCTGGCCGCCCTGCGCGACAGGGACGGCCGGGGCCGTTTCGGCGGACGGGCGAGGCTCGGCATCCCCGCGAGCCCGGACGACTGGGCGGGTGCGGCCGGACAACTGGTTCACGGCCTGGTCACCGGAAGCGAGCGGCGAGGGGTCCGGCCCGAGCAGATGGTCGCCTACCTCTGCCAGGAGCCGGCCCGGGGCGAGACCGGCCGGGAGGTGATGGAGCGATTGCGGCCGCTGGCCCAGAAACTGCGCGTCGAGTGCGGTGCCCTCGAGGTGCCCGTGGTCGAAGCCCTGTGCATTTCGGCCGGGCGTTTCTGGTCGTACTGCTGTGACGACCAGGTCTGCTGTCCGGACGAGGGCGTCCCCATGGGACTGCCGGGTACGTCGGTGCTGGCCGCGGCGGCCACCTACGCCGGTCTCCAGGTGCGCGGTTCGCTCAGTGAGCTGCGGGCCAGGCTGCTTCCCGTCGAGAACGTGGTGGTCGAGCAGGTGGCCGCCCTGGACGCCGCCGCCACGACGCTGGTCTCCAGGATCCTGGACGCCGTAGGCCGCTCGGACGTGGCCGAGGAGACGCTGCGGACGGCGGAGCGGGTCATGCGACGCCTCGCCGGGGCCCCGCCCGTGTCCGGCATGCCGGCCCAGGACCTGCGTGACGACCAACTGCTCGGGCACGACGAGGCGGCGGCGCTGATCCTCGGACTCCAGGACCGTACGACACGCGACCGCGCGGCCGCATGGATGGAGGGTGACGAAGCGGGACCCGCGATGCGCCTCTGGCGGGCGCTGGCACGCCGCTGCGTCGGGCCGTACGGCGAACACGCGGCCGCGCCCCTCACCCTCGCCGGATGGGTCGCCTGGTCCACCGGTGACGAACTGGAGGCCCGGGAGGCCCTGGCCATGGCCCTCGGCGCGGATCCTGACTATCTCTTCGCCCGGCTCCTGCACCAGGCGTGCAACGAGGGTCTCGATCCCGAGTCGATCCGCTGCTGCCTGCGCGAGGGCAGGGACGGCGGCGGGGGCACGGCGGACGGCGCTTCGGACGGTGACGGGCACAGTGGCGCGCCGACGGAGCGAGAGTCCACCGAGCCCTCGCCCGCGCCGCCGCCCGGCCGCCGGCGCCGCTCGCGCTCCCTCGCCTCGGCCAACGGCGTCCGTCGCCGTGGGAGGGCGCAGGACCGCGAGTCCGGCGCGAGGGTCGTGCGTCCCCGCACTCCGTCCGGGACCGAACGCCCCGGGACCGCACGGCAGGGCCAGACCCCTTCTCGCGCCTCCATGGCACGGCCGCCGGGCCGAAAGGGCGCCTGCCCGGAAGGGGCGCCTACGGCAGAGCGCGGGACCGAAGGGACCGAGAGCGGCAGCGAGCGCCCTTGAAGCGGGCGGGCGCCGGTGCGTCCCGGTAGGGAGCGTGCCCCTGGGAGAGTTCGCACGACCGAGGTCCAAGAGCTGGCTGCCGGGCAGCGATCATGCGCATGACCTGGTATGACGTGGCCTCGCGCGGCCCTTCGGGCAGGTGGCGGGAGGCGTGCGGAGCGGAAGTGGATCAGCGCCCGAAGCGGTTGGTGAAGGGAGTGTTTATCGTCAGGCAGACGACTATGATCGCCGCATGCCCTACGACCCGTCAGCCTTTCCGCCCTTCGCCGTCACTGTGGACCTGGTCGTGCTGACCGTGCGCCGCCACTCCCTGTGCGCGCTGGCGGTGCGCAGGGGCGAGCCGCCGTTCCAGGGCCGCTGGGCCCTGCCCGGCGGGTTCGTGCGGGCCGACGAGAACCTGGCGCAGGCGGCAGCGCGGGAGCTGGCCGAGGAGACCGGGCTGTGTGTCCACGACCCGGCGGCGCCGCCCCAGGACAACGGCGCCCACCTGGAACAGCTCGCGACCTACGGCGACCCCGGGCGGGATCCGCGGATGCGGGTGGTCAGCGTCGCGCACCTCGCACTCGCGCCCGACCTGCCCGCACCGCGGGCGGGCGGTGACGCCAGCAACGCCCGCTGGGCTCCGGTCGAGGAACTGCTGGAACAGAGTGGCTACGGCCGCGTCGACGAGGCGGTGGCACCGCTCGCCTTCGACCACGCCCAGATCCTGGCGGACGGGGTGGAGCGAGCCCGCTCCAAGATCGAGTACTCGTCGCTGGCCACCGCGTTCTGCCCGCCCGAGTTCACCGTCGGCGAGTTGCGCCGCGTCTACGAGGCGGTGTGGAGCGTGGCGCTCGACCCCCGCAACTTCCACCGCAAGGTGACGGGGACTCCGGGCTTCCTCGTCCCCACCGGCGGGACGACCACCCGCCAGGGCGGCCGTCCCGCCCAGCTCTTCCGCGCGGGCGGCGCCACCCTCCTCAACCCCCCGATGCTGCGTCCCGAGGTGTGACGCCGAGCCAGGGCGGGGGCGCCGTGCCCGGTAACCGGTGCGATAGGCCGTGCGATGCCCGAAAAACCGGATATGGCACGCTATCTTGCTACGGGTGATCCAGGCCTTCGGACTGACCAGCAACCCCCGCAAGGAGCTTCCGCCCGCCGTCGACGACGTCTCGTTCGAGGCGCGCGCGGGCCGCGTCACCGCACTGCTCGGAGCATCGGGCGCCGGCAAGACGACGGCACTCAGACTCATGCTCGAACTCCAACGCGGCCGGGGTCTCACCTACTTCAGAGGCCGCCCCCTGCACCGCATCGCCCACCCCTCGCGCGAGGTCGGTGTGCTGCTCGGAGACGTCCCGGGGCACCCGGCCCGTACGGTGCGCGGCCATCTCCGCATGCTCTGCGCGGCGGCCGGCGTCCCGGTCCGCAGGGCCGACGAAGTCCTGGAGTCGGTCGGTCTCGTGAGCTTGCGCGACGAACGCCTCGGCACCCTCTCCCGGGGCATGGACCGACGCCTCGGACTGGCCTGCGCCCTGGTGCCCGACCCGCACACCCTGGTCTTCGACGACCCCGCCGGCGCACTCTCCGCCCGTGAGGCCCGTACGCTCCACGGCGTGCTGCGTGCCCACGCCGCCCAGGGAGGCACCGTCCTGTTCAGCACGGCAGACCCCAAGGAGGCCGCACACAACGCCGACCACGTCGTCACCCTGGAGCGGGGCAGAGTCGTCGCCGACCAGGAGGCCGCGGACTTCTCCCGTACCCGGCTGCGCCCCCGTGTCGCCGTCCGCAGTCCGCACGCGGTCCGTCTCGCTGCCCTCCTGGCCAAGGAGGCGCGCGCGGCACGCCGTTCCGTCGAGGTCGTACGCGAGGGCGGCAACCGGCTCGCGGTATACGGGAGTACGTGCGCTGACATCGGCGAGTCCGCCTTCCGCCACGGGATCCTCGTACACCAACTGGCCGACGAGATCGGTGACATGGGTCCTGGAGCCGGTGCGGTTCCCGCGGCCCGGCAACAGGAGACGGACGGCGTTCGGGTGCGGGACGTCGAGAGGCCGGGTGGCACCCGCCCGTCGCCCGCGGGACCACCGCACCCGGCCTCCGCCGACTCGGTGGAGACCGACCCGCTCAGGTCCCCCGGCGCCGTCGGTCCGCGGCCCGGCGGCCCCTCGTCGCCTCCAGCCGACGCCGCGCAGTCGGCTCCCGACGACGGACGACCCCTTGGGAGTCCGGGGCATGCCTCCCCCGCCACAGACGCCGCCACAGACACCGGCGCGGACGGTTCCGCGCCCGGCGCCGCCCTCCATAGAGCCCCTGGGCCCCGCCACGCCCTCGCACCCGCCGCGGCCTCCGCCTCCGCCTCCGCCTCCGCCTCCGCCTCCGCCAAGCATTTCGAACTGCGCGAGGCCCCGGCGGCCGAAACCGCTCAAGGCCAGCGCCCGTTCGCCGTCCTCGTCCCCGGCACGGCGAAGTCCCGGGAAACGGCCTCCGCGCTTCCGCCCCCCATCTCCGTCCGCTCCGCCCCCAGCCCGCTCCGTCCGCTCCGCTACGAACTCCGTCGTGCGGCGGGTGTCAGTACTGGGTTCATCACCGGCGCGGCCGTACTCGTCGTGTCCGCGGTCACCGCCGTGGTCCTGGCCCGCGTCGGACACACGCCCCAGGCGCGGCTCCTGGCCGCGTGGCCGCGGGAGCTCCCGCTGCCGCCCGCGGCGCTGGGGGCGGGGTTGCTCGGCGCGCTCGCCTTCGGCGACGAGTTCCGCCACCCCGCCCTCGCGGCGGACCGCGGTACGGTGCCCCGCCGAATGGGACTGCTGACCGCCAAACTCCTCGTCTCCGCGGCCGTCGGTATGGTGCTGGCCACCCTGACGGTGGGCTGCGACGCCGAAGTGCTGCGTCTGTTCTACGGACAGGAGCTCGCGGAGGTTCCCGCCGACTGGCCCGCGCTGAGCGCCGGTTGGCTCGGGCTCGTGATCGGGTGCGCGTGGTCCGGCGTGCTCGCCGCGGGTGTCTTCCGGTCCACCACCGCCGGGCTGGCGGCGGTGGTCGCCGTTCCGGTCGTCGTCGTACCACTCGTACAGAAGGCCTGGGAGGGCCCGTCCGTACGGACGGCCGCCGGCTTCCCGATGCGGGTGCGCGAGGTCCTCCTGACGCAGTGGCCCTTCGGTGGTGAGCGGTACGTGGCGGACGTGCTGCGCCTGGTCGTCCAACCGGTCGGCGGCGCAATGACGTTGTCACTGACCGCTCTGCTCTGCGCCTATCTGCTCATGACCTTGCGCAGCAAGGTTTGAGGACGGGTGTCTCACGCTTCCGTTCCGACCGTGTGCGCAACTCCCCGGGGAAAGCCCATTTCTTTCCGATAAGGCGTCAATTGCGACGGGGTGAGCGATCACCCTTTCGTGTGCTTTTCACCAAAGACCTCAAGGGAGTTGGGAACGGCGCCGACAAAGGATGCGTGAGTACCCTTGCGCACACCATGATGACCGCCGCCCGCTCCGCCGACTCCGGCCTCGCGAACCCGGGCGAACTCGACCGCTACCCGTACGCCGAGACGCCCCCCGTCGACCGCGTCGGGGCGCCCTCCTGGGAAGGGGTGGAGCCCGAGCTGGGCCGCGTGGGCCGGCGCACCACGGGCAACCGTGGCCGCGGACTGCACGGGCAACTCGTCCAGCAGCTGGGCCAGATGATCGTTTCGGGCGACCTCGGTGCCGACCGCCCGCTGGTGCCGGAGGAGATCGGCCAGCGTTTCGAGGTCTCCCGCACCGTGGTCCGTGAGTCCCTTCGTGTACTGGAGGCGAAGGGCCTGGTCAGTGCCCGTCCGAACGTCGGCACGCGTGTGCGTCCCGTCAGCGACTGGAACCTCCTCGATCCGGACATCATCGAATGGCGTGCCTTCGGGCCGCAGCGTGACGACCAGCGCCGCGAGCTGAGCGAGCTGCGCTGGACGATCGAGCCGCTCGCCGCGCGCCTGGCCGCCGGGCACGGGCGCGAGGACGTCCAGCAGCGGCTCTCCGACATGGTCGGGATCATGGGCCATGCGATGGGGCAGGGCGACGCCCTCACCTTCTCGCGTGCCGATGCCGAGTTCCACACCCTGCTCATCCAGATCGCGGGCAACCGGATGCTGGACCACCTCTCGGGGATCGTCTCCGCCGCCCTCCATGTCTCCGGTGGCCCGGTCACGGGCTGTGACCGGCCGAACGACGTGTCGCTGGCACAGCACGGCAGGATCGTCGACGCCCTCGCCACCGGGGACGGCGCGGCGGCCGAGTCGGCCATGCGTCAACTTCTGACCGTCCACCCCGAGGTGGAACGCGTGGTGCCCGCCCCCCGCGAGCACTGACCGCCTTCCGCCGGAACGGCGGGGGCCGGGCACGCCAAACCCCTCCTGTGGCAGTGGCCGGTCGTTCGCCGTCACCGTCGGACCCCGTGGAGTCACCAGCGACTCCACGGGGTCCGACGGTGTGATGAGAGGCTGAGCCTCCCAGCGCGGCCGGGATGCACGAGTTGATGACCTTGTTTATCCGTGTCTGACCGATTTTGATCGCTTACGGGGTGTGACTCGGGCCACGCGGATTGGGCGTAACGCTCTTGGGAACAACACGATGACCTAAGAGGTGACAGCCGCGGAGGGAATACGGACGCCGTTCACGGCGCTGTGCATCTCCCCGGCCCGCCCGCACCGTCGGCCCATCCCCAAGCCGGTGGTCGGCTCCAGTCCACCGTGGACGGGGCCGGAAGCCGTTTTTCAACGTTCCGAGAGGTTGTTCGTGTCGGCCAGCACATCCCGTACGCTCCCGCCGGAGATCGCCGATTCCGTCTCTGTGATGGCGCTCATCGAGCGGGGAAAGGCTGAGGGGCAGATCGCCGGCGATGACGTGCGTCGGGCCTTCGAAGCTGACCAGATTCCGGCCACTCAGTGGAAGAACGTACTGCGCAGCCTCAACCAGATCCTCGAGGAAGAGGGTGTGACGCTGATGGTCAGTGCCGCAGAGCCCAAGCGCACCCGAAAGAGCGTCGCAGCGAAGAGTCCCGCCAAGCGCACCGCCACGAAGGCGGTCGCGGCGAAGGCGGTGACCAGCAGGAAGGCCACCGCCCCTGCCCCCGCCCCGACGGCGCCCGCCACCGAGCCGGCCGTCGAGGAAGAGGCGCCCGCCAAGAAGGCGGCGGCCAAGAAGGCGACCGCCAAGAAGGCGGCAGCGAAGAAGACGACCGCCAAGAAGACGGCGGCCAAGAAGACCACGGCCAAGAAGGAAGACGGCGAGCTTCTCGAGGACGAGGCGGCCGAGGAGCCGAAGGCCGCGACCGAGGAGCCCGAGGGCACCGAGAATGCGGGCTTCGTGCTGTCCGACGAGGACGAGGACGACGCTCCGGCCCAGCAGGTCGCCGCGGCCGGCGCCACCGCCGACCCGGTCAAGGACTACCTGAAGCAGATCGGCAAGGTTCCCCTGCTCAACGCCGAGCAGGAGGTCGAACTCGCCAAGCGCATCGAGGCGGGCCTGTTCGCCGAGGACAAGCTGGCGAACTCCGACAAGCTCGCGCCCAAGCTCAAGCGCGAGCTGGAGATCATCGCCGAGGACGGCCGCCGCGCCAAGAACCACCTGCTGGAGGCCAACCTCCGTCTGGTGGTCTCCCTGGCCAAGCGCTACACCGGCCGCGGCATGCTCTTCCTGGACCTTATCCAGGAGGGCAACCTCGGTCTGATCCGCGCGGTGGAGAAGTTCGACTACACCAAGGGCTACAAGTTCTCCACGTACGCCACCTGGTGGATCCGTCAGGCGATCACCCGCGCGATGGCCGACCAGGCCCGCACCATCCGTATCCCGGTGCACATGGTCGAGGTCATCAACAAGCTCGCGCGCGTGCAGCGCCAGATGCTCCAGGACCTGGGCCGCGAGCCCACCCCGGAGGAGCTGGCCAAGGAACTCGACATGACCCCGGAGAAGGTCATCGAGGTCCAGAAGTACGGTCGTGAGCCCATCTCGCTGCACACCCCGCTGGGCGAGGACGGCGACAGCGAGTTCGGCGACCTCATCGAGGACTCCGAGGCAGTCGTCCCGGCCGACGCGGTCAGCTTCACACTCCTGCAGGAGCAGCTGCACTCCGTCCTCGACACCCTGTCCGAGCGCGAGGCGGGCGTCGTCTCCATGCGCTTCGGTCTCACCGACGGTCAGCCGAAGACCCTCGACGAGATCGGCAAGGTGTACGGCGTCACGCGCGAGCGCATCCGCCAGATCGAGTCGAAGACCATGTCGAAGCTGCGTCACCCGTCGCGCTCCCAGGTGCTGCGCGACTACCTCGACTAGGTCGCGGCAGTACGAGCGACAAGGCCCGGTCCCGCCAGGTGCGGAACCGGGCCTTCGCGCTGGGCAGCGGGTGCGCGGCACGGCGCACTGGATCACTGTGGGTGTCTCATGACCACCTAGGAGTGAGGAGCCCGCATGCGTCGTCTCTTTGCCCGGGCACTGGCCCGGCCGCTGGTCCTGGCGGCCGCCGCGACCGCGATACCGCTGGGGTCCGCCGCCCCCGCGGCCGCCGACAGCATCGTCGTCGGAGGCTTTCCGGTCGAAGTGTCCGACAGTCCGTGGACCGTCGCCCTGTCCAGTCGTGACCGGTTCGGAGGTACGCGGGCGGGACAGTTCTGCGGGGGAGTGGCCGTCGGCCGGACCACCGTGCTCACGGCGGCCCACTGTCTGGGGGAGGAGGTTCTCGGGTCGCCGCCGGAGCAGGTGGACGACCTGAGGGTCATCGCCGGCCGGACCGATCTGCTGTCGGACCAGGGCCGGGAGATCCCCGTCCGTGCCGTCTGGGTGAACCCGGAGTATGACGGCGTCAGCAACGCCGGCGACTTCGCGGTGCTCACCCTTTCCCAAGCTCTTCCCGCCGACTCGGTCATAGGGATGGCGGCGGACGGTGACCCCGCGTACACGCCGGACACCGGAGCTCTCGTCTACGGCTGGGGGGACACCTCGGGTGCCGGGGACTACGCGAACGGCCTGCGGGCGGCTCGGGTGCGCGTGCTTCCCGACGCATCCTGCGAGCGGGCCTATCCGGGAAGCGACGACGGGCGCTATCTCTCCGGCACCATGCTCTGTGCCGGGGAGGACGCCGGAGGCCGTGACGCCTGCCAGGGCGACAGCGGCGGACCGCTGGTCGGCCGGGGTCGGCTCATCGGTCTCGTGTCCTGGGGGAGCGGCTGCGGACGCCCGGGCAGTCCCGGGGTGTACACGCGCGTCTCCTCGATAGTGCGGACGCTGGGCTGGGACACTGCCACGCGGCAGCGCGAGGGCGTCTGACGGCCACTGAGAGCCTTCTGGGCACGAGCACGGGCGGCCGCCTCCGTGGTCCGGAGGCGGCCGCCCGCTCATCGGCCTGTGCCGAGTCGGCTCGTCGTCGGGCGCGTAGTGTCAGCGCTCTTCCTCGGCGGAAGATTCCGGAACGGCCGTCAGCCGCTCCGTCTCGTCCTGTATCTCAGCGGCGATCTTCTTGAGTTCCGGCTCGAACTTGCGACCGTGGTGGGCGCAGAAGAGCAGTTCTCCGCCGCTCAGCAGGACGACGCGCAGGTATGCCTGGGCGCCGCAGCGGTCGCAGCGATCAGCGGCCGTCAGCGGGCTTGCGGAAGTCAGAACAGTAGTCACGTCGCCTCTTCTCTAGCTCGACGAGCTGTCGTACCAGGGTCAACATCCAACCAGCCCCAAAACGTTCCCGCTCGTGGCTTTTCCTCGAAAAAACTTTCCGAGGGGTCGGCTGTTGCCGATTGGCGGCGAATGTGCCGTATTGCGTGTCTCTGTGTCGTACGGGTTCGCGCAGTCGGTCAGTGTCGGTCCCGCCGGCTGGGTTGCCGGTTTGTTCATGAGGACGTGCCCGGAGCCTAAATGGTTCATGCGTCGAAGGGAACGTGATGTGTACTTCACCCCATCGAGGGATCGAACAGGCATACGACCCTGGACTAGGGTGAGTCCGTGACGAGGGTGGCGTTACAACGGCTCTACCAGGCCTCGGTACCCTCTGACCGGTGAACCGAGCCGCGCCCTTACCCAGCGGGGCCCCATCTGAAATTCAGCGAGGAGCGAACCGCGTGACCGCCGAGACATCCGTGCCGTCCACTGCGCTGCTGGCAGGAGCAGACCGGGACGGATCCAATTACACCGCGCGGCACCTGCTCGTCCTCGAGGGGCTCGAGGCCGTACGCAAGCGCCCGGGCATGTACATCGGATCCACCGACAGCCGTGGCCTGATGCACTGCCTGTGGGAGATCATCGACAACTCCGTCGACGAGGCCCTGGGTGGTTACTGCGACCACATCGAGGTGATCCTCCACGACGACGCCTCGGTGGAGGTCCGGGACAACGGCCGGGGCATCCCGGTCGACGTCGAGCCCAAGACCGGCCTGTCCGGCGTCGAGGTCGTCATGACCAAGCTGCACGCCGGCGGCAAGTTCGGCGGCGGCGCCTACGCCGCCTCCGGCGGTCTGCACGGCGTCGGCGCCTCCGTGGTGAACGCCCTGTCCGCCCGCCTCGACGTCGAGGTGGACCTCGGCGGGCACACCCACGCCATCAGTTTCCGGCGCGGAGTCCCGGGCGCGTTCGCGGGAGCGGGCCCGGACGCCAAGTTCGAGGCCGGGAACGGGATGCGCAAGGCCAAGAAGATCCCCAAGAGCCGCAGCGGTACGCGTACGAGGTACTGGGCCGACCGTCAGATCTTCCTCAAGGACGCGAAGCTCTCCCTCGACACGCTGCACCAGCGGGCCCGCCAGACCGCGTTCCTGGTGCCCGGCCTGACCATCGTCGTCCGCGACGAGCTCGGCCTCGGCGACGGCGGCAGCAAGGGCGAGGAGTCCTTCCGCTTCGACGGCGGCATCAGTGAGTTCTGCGAGTTCCTGGCCGGTGACAGGCCCGTCTGCGACGTCCTCCGCTTCACCGGGCAGGGCAGCTTCAAGGAGACGGTCCCGGTCCTGGACGAGGACGGCCAGATGACGCCCACCGAGGTCACCCGCGACCTCGCTGTCGACGTCGCGATGCGCTGGGGCACCGGTTACGACACCACCCTCAGGTCCTTCGTCAACATCATCGCCACGCCCAAGGGCGGCACCCACGTCGCCGGCTTCGAGCAGGCGGTGGCCAAGACGATGAACGAGGTGCTGCGGACCAAGAAGATGCTGCGCGTCGCCGAGGACGACATCGTCAAGGACGACGCCCTCGAGGGGCTCACGGCCGTCGTGACGGTCCGCCTCGCCGAGCCGCAGTTCGAGGGCCAGACCAAGGAGGTCCTCGGCACCTCGGCGGCCCGCCGTATCGTGAACAACGTCATCACCAAGGAACTCAAGGCGTTCCTGACCTCCACCAAGCGCGACGCGGCCCAGCAGGCGCGGGTGGTCATGGAGAAGGCCGTCGCCGCGGCCCGTACCCGCATTGCCGCCCGCCAGCACAAGGACGCCCAGCGCCGCAAGACGGCCCTGGAGTCCTCCTCGCTGCCCGCGAAGCTCGCCGACTGCCGCAGCGACGACGTCGACCGCAGCGAGCTGTTCATCGTCGAGGGAGACTCCGCGCTGGGTACGGCGAAGCTCGCCCGGAACTCCGAGTTCCAGGCACTGCTGCCGATCCGCGGCAAGATCCTGAACGTCCAGAAGTCGTCCGTGACGGACATGCTGAAGAACGCCGAGTGCGGGGCGATCATCCAGGTCATAGGAGCCGGATCCGGCCGTACCTTCGACATCGACGCGGCCCGCTACGGCAAGATCATCATGATGACCGACGCCGATGTGGACGGCTCCCACATCCGCACCCTGCTGCTGACCCTCTTCCACCGCTACATGCGGCCCATGGTGGAGGCGGGGCGGGTCTTCGCCGCCGTGCCGCCACTGCACCGCATCGAGCTCGTCCAGCCGAAGAAGGGCCAGGACAAGTACGTCTACACATACTCGGACCGTGAGCTGCGCGACAAGCTCATGGAGTTCCAGAGCAAGAACATCCGGTACAAGGACTCGATCCAGCGCTACAAGGGCCTGGGCGAGATGGACGCCGACCAGCTGGCGGAGACGACCATGGACCCCAGGCGCCGCACCCTGCGCCGGATCAACCTCACCGACCTGGAGTCCGCGGAGCAGGTCTTCGATCTCCTGATGGGCAACGACGTCGCACCGCGCAAGGAATTCATCTCCAACTCGGCGGCGACGCTGGACAGGTCGCGCATCGACGCGTGATCACACTCAGTGATCGAACCGGGCCCGGGAGCGAGAACCGGGCCCGGTTCCCTGTATGGGCGTGCGTCCGGCACGCTCCGTCCACCCCTGGGTGGACTTCCGTGTCTCGCGGGCTCCACCCATGATCCACCCGGGCTCCGATCCCGTGACCTCGCCGTTTCCGTAACGTCGAAGGCGTCGGCGGATCCGCCGCCGGCATCACCTTCTTCCGCTCACGGAGGCACGATGTCCGGGCTCGTCGACGCGTTGGTGATCACGGCGGTGGCCGGCGTGGTGATCGCCCGGCAGTTCCGCGCAAGCCGGATCGACACCGACCGGCGCTGGTGGGTGCTGCCCGTGGTGCTGGGCATCGTCGCCCTTCGCGAACCGGGCGTGATCGACGCCCACCACCACACCGCTTCCGTGCTGCTGCTCGCCGCCGAGATACTCATCGGCCTGATCACCGGAGCGGGCTGGGCCTGGACCACCCGGATCTGGGTCGAGGCGGACGGTGCGGTGTGGAGCAGAGGTAGCCGGGCGAGCGTCGCGGTGTGGATGATCGGCATCGCGCTGCGCGCCGGTCTCTTCGGGGTCGGCGCGGCCCTGGAAGTGCGCCAGGACAGCTCCGCCCTCCTGCTCGCCCTCGCGGCGACCCTACTGGTCCGGTCCGGCCTCCTGGCCTGGCGCGTTCAGGCCACGCGTCCGGTTGGGACGCCCGGTCCCGCGTACGGTGACGCCGTGTCCCGGCCCACCTGGAAGGAGCCCGCGTGACGGAGAACGTCTGGACGAGGTGGCCTTCCAGGGAGGCGCTTCTGCACGAGGGGATCTCCCGTCCCCGGCGCCTGCTCGCCTGGGCGGTGCGTGCGGTGGTGTTCGGGGTGCTGCTTTGGGGCGCGTTCACCAGCAGCCCTCTGCACGGGTGGGGCGCGGTCGCTGCGGCCGTGGGTCTGCTGGTCGCCGTCGGCGTGGCATGGGCCTTCTTCCGGACCACGCTCGCGCACCGGTTGTGGCCGTCCCTGGCCCTCGTCGCCGTGATGCTCGCGATCGCGGCCGTCGTCCAGCCCGTCGGCCTCCGGGTCCCCGCACTGGTCATCTGGTGCGGCTGCGCCGTCCTGGCCCTGGAACGGCTGCCCATCGCGGCCGCGCTGCCCGTGGCCTCGGCGGGCCTGGTCTCCTACGCCCTGATCAGCGACGACGCATGGCTGACCTCGGCGGCGACGGCGGGAGGACTGGCTCTGGCCGGATACGTCCTGAGACTCGACGCCGAGGCACGGGGGAACGCACAGCGGCTGCTGACCCAGGAGCGGGCCGCCCGGGCGGCCGAGGCGCAGTCCGCGGCGCTCGCGGAACGGGCCCGCATCGCACGGGAGATCCACGACGTGCTGGCGCACAGCCTCTCGGCCCAGATGGTGCACCTGGAGGCGGCCCGGTTGCTGATCGAGCGGGACGCGGACCGGCAGCAGATCCTCGACCGGGTGGTGGCCGCCCGGGGGATGGCCCGCGACGGGCTCGCCGAGACCCGGCAGGCGCTGTCCGCGCTGCGCGGCGAGCTGACGCCGCTGGAGGACTTCCTTGCCTGCCTCGTCGACACGGCCGAGGGCGATGCCGAGGTCACCATTACGGGGGATCGCAGACCGCTGCCGGCCGAGGCGTCGCAGGCCGTGCGCAGGGTCGCCCAGGAGGCGCTGACGAACGCCCGCAGGCACGCCCCCGGCGCCAGAGTGCGGGTGCGGCTGGACTACGGCGCCCACGAAGTGCTGTTGGACGTGCGGGACTCGGGAGGCTCGTCCGGTGAACCCACCGGCACCGGAGGTGGGTACGGTCTGCTGGGCATGCGGGAGCGTGCCGAATTGCTGGGCGGCTCGCTGCGGGCAGGTCCGGGCGAGGAGGGGTTCGTGGTGACGTTGAAGGTGCCCGTATGACGGAGGAGGCAGGGCAGAGCCCGGCACGGGTGGTGGTCGCGGACGATCAGACCGTTGTGCGGGAGGGGATCGTGATGCTGCTGGGACTGCTGCCCGGAGTGGAGGTCGTGGGCGCAGCCGGCGACGGAGAGGAGGCGGTGCGCCTAGTCGCCGAACTCGCTCCGGACGTGGTGCTGATGGACCTGCGCATGCCCAGGTGCGACGGGGTGGAGGCCACCCGCCGCATCCGGGCCGAACACCCCGCGACACAGATCGTCGTGCTGACGACGTACGCGGACGACGAGTCACTCTTCCCCGCGTTGAGGGCGGGCGCGCGCGGCTACCTCACCAAGGACGCCGGCGGCGACGAGATCGTCCGGGCGGTGCACAGCGTCCTGTCCGGAGATGCGGGACTCGCCCCGAGCATCCAGCGGCGGTTGCTGGAGCGCCTGTCCGAGTCCGAGCCGCGGCGGGAGGGGCCGCCCGAGCCACCGGACGGGCTCACCACCCGGGAGACCGAGGTGCTGGTGCTCATCGCCGAGGGGCTCAACAACCACCAGATCGCGAGCAGACTCCACGTCTCCACGGCGACGGTGAAGACCCACATCAACAACCTGTTCTCCAAGACAGGCATCAAGGACCGTGCTCAGGCGGTGCGTTACGCCTATGGGAAGGGGCTGGTGCGGCCACCAGGGGGATGAATCACCTGATGGGGTGAAGTGCGTGGGGAAGAAGAGTCGGGGATCTTCCCGTTCTGTCCATCCTTGGGCATGCAGTCAAGCAACGATCGGCCACGCGGTGCCAGGGGCGGTCCTGAACGCGCGGTCCACCACCGCGCCGTGCCGGGCAGGGCCTACGTCGAGACGGCCCCCGGCCCGCGGCACGACGAGCCGCGGTACGACGACCCGTGGTACGACGCACTCGCCTCCGGCTGGGGCGAGTCGGCCGGTCCGGGAGCCCCCGAGCAGGCGCTGCCACCGATGCGCCGGGAAGCGGGGCAGCCGCCCCGGGCCACGGCCGACGTGTATCTGGAGGTTCAGCGCAGCGCGGCCTTCCAGGAGGTCCGCAGTCGGTACCGAAGGTTCGTGATCCCGGCAGTCGCCGCCTTCTTCCTCTGGTACGTCGCCTATGTGGTGGCCGCCACGACGGCACCCGCCCTCATGGCCCGGCCGGTGGCCGGCGCGGTGAACGTGGCGATGGTCGCGGGGCTCGGGCAGTTCCTCACCACGTTCCTGCTCACCTGGGCCTACGCGCGTCATGCCCGGCTGCGCAGGGACCGGGCCGCGCTCGAACTGCGCTGGGACACCCAGGAGCTGACGCGCGGGATGCAAGGCGGTGCGTCGTGACGGGCGACCATCAGACGCTGGCGCTGCTGCTGTTCAGCACCTTCGTCGCCGTCACGCTCGGGATCACCACCTGGGCGGGCCGCCACCGGCACGGTTCGGCGGAGGAGTTCTACGCGGGCGGCCGTCTCTTCTCACCCATGGAGAATGGTTTTGCCATCGCCGGCGACTACATGTCGGCCGCGTCCTTCCTCGGCATCTCGGGACTGATCGCGCTCTACGGGTACGACGGCATGCTGTACTCGGTGGGCTTTCTGGTGGCCTGGCTCGTAGTCCTGTTCCTCGTCGCCGAACTGGTCCGCAACTGCGGGAGGTTCACCCTCGCCGACGTCGTGGCCGCCCGGATGAGGGAGCGGCCGGTACGGATCGCGGCGGGGACCTCCTCGGTCACCGTCTCGGTTCTGTACCTGGTGGCGCAGATGGTGGGCGCGGGCAGCCTGGTCGCGCTGCTGCTCGGCGGCACGACCGAGGCGGCGCGGACGTGGACCGTCATCGGCGTGGGCGCGCTCATGGTGATCTATGTGTCGCTGGGCGGGATGCGCGCCACCACCTGGATCCAGATCGTGAAGGCGGTGCTGCTGCTCGGCGGCACCGTGGCGCTGACCACGCTCGTCCTGGTGCGCTTCCACGGCGACATCGACCGTCTGCTGCGCTCGGCCGCCGAACGCAGCGGTCACGGTGAGGCGTTCCTCGCGCCCGGGCTGGCGTACGGCGGGGACTGGGTCTCCCGCTTCGACTTCATCAGTCTGGGGCTCGCCCTGGTGCTGGGCACCGCCGGACTGCCGCACATCCTGTCCCGCTTCTACACGGTGCCCACCGCACGGGCGGCCAGGCGGTCCGTGGTCTGGTCGATCGGGCTCATCGGCGGCTTCTACCTGATGACGATCGTGCTCGGTTTCGGTGCCGCCGCCCTGGTCGGGCCGGACACCGTGCGCGCGTCGAACGCCGCCGGGAACACCGCGGTGCCACTGCTCGCCCTCGACCTGGGCGGCGGCGCGCAGTCCACCGGCGGGACGGTCCTGTTCGCGGTCGTCGCCGCGGTCGCCTTCGCCACCATCCTCGCGGTGGTCGCCGGCATCACCCTGGCCTCCTCCGCGTCCGTGGCCCACGACCTGTACGCGTCCCTGCGGCGTCGCGGCTCCAAGCCGCGCAGCGAGGTCGCCGTGGCCCGTGTCGCCGCCGTCGGCATCGGCGCCGTCGCGATTGGGCTCGGCCTGCTCGCCCGCGACCTCAACGTCGCGTTCCTGGTGGGTCTCGCCTTCGCGGTCGCCGCGTCCGCCAATCTGCCGGTGCTGCTCTACTCGCTGTTCTGGCGCGGCTTCACCACGCGGGGTGCGGTGTGGGCGGTCTACGGGGGCCTGGTCCCGTCCGTGGTGCTCGTGCTGCTGTCCCCGGTGGTCTCCGGCAGCCCGCAGTCGCTCTTCCCCGGCCTCGACTTCCAGTACTTCCCGCTGCAGAACCCAGGCCTCGTCTCGATTCCGCTGGGCTTCGTCGCGGGCTGGCTGGGCACGGTCACCTCGCCGGAGATCCCGGACGAGGCCAAGCACGCCGAGACCGAGGTGCGGTCGCTGACCGGGGCAGGGGCCGTGTAGGAACCGGGAGCGTCGGGTTCCGGGCGTTCTGGTCCGACGGGACCTTTCAGGCGCGGGTCGCCCACTCGTAGCGGTGCTCCGGGCGGCCCGCGTCGCCGTACTTGAGTGTCAGTCGGGCCCGCCCGGTGCGTTCCAGGAGCTTCAGATAGCGCTGCGCGGTCTGGCGGCTCACGCCGGTCCGCTCGGCGATCTCCAGGGCGGAGAGCGGCCCGTCGGCCTTCAGCAGGCACTGGCGCACCAGTTCGGCGGTGGTGGGGGAGTGCCCCTTGGGCAGCCCCGGCTCCGACGGCGCGGACAGGGCGCCGAAGATCCGGTCGACCTCCGCCTGTTCCGCCTCACCGCCCCCGTCGAGCGTGCGGCGCAGCTCCGCGTACGCCTCCAGCTTCGCGCGCAGGCCGGCGAAGGCGAACGGTTTCACCAGGTACTGCAGGGCACCCTGGCGCATCGCCGCCTGTACGGTCGACACGTCCCGAGCGGCCGTCACCATGATCACGTCGGTCTGGAGGCCACGCCTCCGCATCTCCTGGACGACCTCCAGACCCGTCCGGTCGGGCAGGTAGTGGTCCAGCAGGATCAGGTCCAGGCGGGGCAGCCGCTCCACACTGCGCAGTGCCTCCAGCGCGCTGTGCGCCTCACCGGCGACATGGAAGCCCGGCACCTTCTCCACGTAGGCGGCGTTGACCCGCGCGACCCGCGTGTCGTCGTCCACGACCAGGACCTCGATCATCGGGACTCCTTCTCGGCAGCGGCGGTCACACGGGCGGTGGGGGCGGACCCCGGGTCCGATTCGGTCAGGGCCTCGGGCAGGACGACGACGAACTCCGCGCCGCCGCCGTACGCCTCGTCGACGCTCGCGCTGCCGCCCTGCCGCTCCGCCAGCCGGCGTACCAGCGACAGCCCGATGCCGCGCCGGCGATGTGCCGGCGGCTCCTTGGTGGACCAACCCGCCGTGAACACCAGCTCACGATGGTCCGGCCGAATCCCGGGGCCCGTGTCGCGCACCGTGAGCGTGGCGGCGCGCCCCTGCGCACGCAACTCGACCTCCACGCGCGCGTGCGGTGTTCCCGCGGCGGCGTCGAGGGCGTTGTCGACCAGGTTGCCGACGATCGTGACCAGTCCCCTGGGGTCGACCAGACGGTCCGGCAGCCGCGTCCGGTCCGAGACCCACAGGGCCACTCCGCGTTCGGCCGCGACGGTCGCCTTGCCGACCAGCAGGGCGGCGAGAAGGGGGTCGTGGATCCTCTCGGTGATCTGCTCCGCGGTGACCCGGTGGTCGCCGACCACCTCGCCCACGAAGTCCACCGCGTCGTCGTACATCTCCAGCTCGAGCAGGCCCAGCAGGGTGTGCATGCGGTTGGCGTGCTCGTGGTCCTGCGCGCGCAGGGCGTCGATCAGACCGCGCGTGGAGTCCAGCTCCCGGCCGAGCTGCTCCAGCTCGGTGCGGTCGCGCAGTGTGGCGACGGCCCCGCCGTCGTCGGTGGGCATCCGATTGGCGACCAGGACCCGCTGGCCGCGCACGGTCAGCAGGTCGGTTCCGGCCACCCGGCCGGCCAGGACGTCGGCCGTACGCCCCGCGCCGAGCGCCTCGTCGGGGGAGCGGCCGACGGCCTCGCCGCCGATGCCGAGCAGGCGCTGCGCCTCGTCGTTGAGCAGCCGCACCCTGCCGCCGCGATCGAGGGCGACGACCCCCTCCCGGATGCCGTGCAGCATCGCCTCGCGCTCCGCCAGCAGCCCCGCGATGTCCGAGAAGGCCAGGTCCCGGGTCTGCCGCTGCACCCGGCGCGAAATGATCCAGGACGCCAGGGCGCCGACGGCCAGGGCGCCACCGGCGTACGCGAAGAGGCCGGGAATGGCGTGGATCAGCCGCGCCCGGACGCTGTCGTACGCGATGCCCACCGAGACCGCCCCGACGATCTCGCCGTCGCCGTCACGCAACGGCACCTTTCCGCGGGCGGAGCGTCCCAGAGTGCCGTCGTCGATCTCCATGACCTCGCGTCCGCCCAGGGCCTGCCCGGGGTCGGTCGACACGATCTCCCCGATCCGCGCCGGATCGGTGTGCGACCAGCGCACGCCCTGCCGGTCCATCACGACGACGTACTCCGCCTTGGTGGCCTTGCGGACCCGCTCCGCCTCCCACTGCACCGGGCCGTCCGCCGTCGGCCGGGTGGTCCCGAGGTCCCGTACGACCTGCGGCTGCTGCGCGGTGGTCTGCGCGATCGCCAGCGCCCTGCGCATCGCCTGGTCGTCCAGCTGGTCGCCGAGCGGTGCCAGGAACAGCCCGGTCGCGAGCACCGCGACCCCCGCGGCGATCGCCAGCTGCATCAGCAGGACCTGCGAGAACACCCGCCGCGGCAGGCCCAGGCGCCGACGGCGTACGGAGGGAGTGGAGCTCATACCCATGACCGTACGTGGGAGGTGGCGGCATGCCGTAGAGGGGTGTGGCGCGGATCTCCCGCTCGCTGGGCGCCGGCCGGAGCGGAACGTCAGCTCGCGAGCGCCGCCGTCACCGACAGTTCGCGCACCTCGGTGACCTCCATCCGCGCGGGGGAGCCCAGGACCGACGCCCCGCAGCTCTCCGGGCGCGGCGGCGCCGACGCGCTCTGTACGACGGTGACGCGCCAGTGTCGGCCGTCGCGGTGGGCCAGGGTCACCTCCCAGCGCGGTGCGGCACCGTCCGTCCGTACGACGCTCAGCGCCTCGGCCGCGTCCTCGCCGGCGGCCGACCGCACGGCCAGCTCGGCCGCCTGACCGGGGCGCTCCCACGCGGAGTGCCCGCGGCAGCCCTCGACGACGATCCGGCCCTCCCGCGCACCGTGCAGGATCTCCTCGACGGTGTGGGACCGCACCCGGCCGTACACGTATCCGTGGGGCAGCACGAGCACGGTCGGCGAGAAACGGTGGCCCCCGAGGTGGGTGACTTCCCAGACGCCGTCGGCTCCACCGGCGGCGAGTTCGGCCGCCAGAGGCCTGCCGAGGAGTGCGCAGCACCGGTCGCGCTTGCCGTTGGTGCAGACGAGGGCGAGCGGATCGCCCAGGTGGGGCCCGCCGTCGAGCACCGAGTCGAAGGTATGGCGATCTCCCCGGCCGAGTGCCGCGAAATCGAGGTCGAGCAGCCGACGGGGGTCTCCGATCGTGGTGCCGTGCAACCACACCCTGCCCGGCACGGTGTGGGCCGCGTACACCCTGCGCTCTGCGGGCGTGCCACGGTCCGCGTGGCGTCCGGGGCGGCGGATGAGCGCGACGCGTACGCCCGTCCCCTTCGCGGCCGCCTCGAGGGCACGGCCCAGCGCGGGTTCCAGGTGGCTCGAAGTGAGCGCCTTGGCGCCCCACGGGCCGGGCTGTTCGAGTAGCAACCAGGTCCTCGCGACGGGTGCGGTGCCCGAAACGGGCTCGTCGAGGTCCCGGGAGACGGTTGAGCACGTACTCACAGAGGTGAGCCTAACCTGACTTGCCCGGTGGTGACTTCCAGCCGCGCCTGAGCGCTACTCCGGCAGAGGTCGTGGCGGTCTCGGTCCCGAGTAGAGCCCACTGGGACGCATGCGCAGCGGACGCTCCCCGTACTCCTCCAGCGCATGCGCGATCCAGCCCGCCGTACGGGCCACGGCGAAGATCGTCTCGGCCGCGGTGGGGGGCATGCCCGAGGACGCGGTGAGCACGGCGAGCGCCAGGTCGACGTTGGCGTGCAGCGGGGCGTGGCGGGCGGCGGTGGCCTGGATGTCCCGGGCCGCCGCGAGCGCGGGCGCGGCCCGGGGAATCTCCTCCAGGAGCGCGAAGAGGGCACGCGCGCGTGGATCCTCGCCGGGGTAGAGCCGGTGGCCGAGCCCCGGGATGCGCCGGCCGGCGCGCAGCTCCTCCGCCACCACCGGCGCCGCGCTGCCCACGTCGAGCACCTCCAGCAGCATCCGGTGGGCGAGCCCTCCGGCGGCGCCGTGCAACGGCCCCTCGATCACGCCGAGCCCGGCGGACACGGCCGCGTAGGCGTGCGCCCGCGCCGACGCGGCCACGCGTACGGCGAGTGTGGAGGCCGCCAGGTCGTGATCGACGAGGAGGGAGAGCGCCGTGTCGAGGGCGCGCAGTGTCGGTTCGTCGGCGGGCCGTCCGCTGAGCCGCGTCCACAGGCGACGGGCGATCGGGTCCCCGTCGGTGCCGTCGCGCAGTACGGGCGGCAGCGCGGCGACGAGGGTGGGGATGAGGACGCGCGCGGTGCCCAGCACCGCTTCCTCGGACAGGTCGAAGCGGAGCGGGTCCGCGACCGCCGCGGCGATCGCCGCGACGCGCAGCCGGTCGGTGGGACCGGCGTGTTCGGGCAGGGAGTCGACGGCCCGGCGGGCGACGGCCACGGAGGATTCGGGGGCGGAGAAGGTGATGCCGGGACGCAGCCGCCCCGTCCAGAGCCACTCGGCCACCTCCTCGTAGGTGTGACGGGCGGCGAGTTCGACCGCGTCGACGCCCCGGTAGTAGAACCGGTCGCTCTCGATGAGCGTGAGACGGGTGCGCACGGCCAACTCATGGCCGGAGGCGGCAGCGGCGCCGTCGCGCCGGTTGCGCCGGGCAAGGGCCCGCACCTCGACGGGGTCGAAGGTGCTGCCCCGGCCGCCGGGTGTGCGCCGGCTGCCGAGCTGGCCGCGGCTGACGTACGCGTACACGGTCTCGGGTTTCACTCCGAGCAGTTCGGCGGCCTCCCTGGTGGACAGCCGCCGCTCGCTGCCGACGGGGTGGTCGGGCTCTTGATCGCGCATGAGGTCACCGTATCGATCGAAGGATGTCTGCCTTGAGCTTTAGATTGATTCAATCAATATTGACAGAGACTCAGTCAAGTATGGACAGTGGGGTCAAGTTCGAGGAGGCAATCATGACTGTCAACAGAAACGCGGCCGCCGCGACGCTCGTCGAGGTACCGCGCGGGCTCGCCGGTGTCGTGGTGGCCGACACCGAGGTCGGCGACGTGCGAGGGCTCGAGGGCTTCTACCACTACCGGCAGTACTCGGCCGTCGAGCTGGCACAGAGCCGTGGCTTCGAGGACGTCTGGCATCTCCTGGTCCACGGGGAACTCCCCGACGCCCGACGCGGCGCCGCCTTCGCCGCCGAGACCGCGGCGCTCCGCCGGCTCCCCGACGCGGTGCGCGCGGCCCTGCCCGCCATCGCCGCGGCCGGCGGACGTTCCGGCCCGCTCGCCGGTATGCGCACGGGCCTGTCACTGCTGGGCGCCGCCCAGGGCTTCGGGCCCGTGTACGACCTGTCGGCAGACGAGCGCCGCCAGGACACCCTGGTGGCCGCCGCGGCCGTACCCACACTGCTCACCGCGCTGCACCGGTTGGGGCGGGGGCTCGATCCCGTGGAGCCCCGGGAGGACCTGTCGTACGCGGCGAACTACCTCTACATGCTGACCGGTGAGGTGCCGGACGAGGATCGATCGCGAGCGGTCGAGCAGTACCTGATCTCCACCATTGATCACGGATTCAACGCGTCAACCTTCACCGCGCGGGTCATCGCCTCGACGGGTGCGGATGTCGCGGCCTGCCTGGCCGGTGCGGTGTCGGCCTTGTCCGGCCCACTGCACGGCGGGGCGCCCAGCCGGGCCCTCGACACCCTGGACGCGATCGGCACGCCCGAACGGATCGACGCGTGGATCCGCGAGCGGGTGCTCGTCGGCGACCGCATCATGGGCTTCGGCCACGCGGTCTACCGCACGGAGGACCCGCGCTCCCGGATGCTGCGTGAGGTGGCGCAGCGGTTCGGCGGCCCGCGCGTGGAGTTCGCCGTCGAGGTGGAACGGCAGGTCGAGGCGATCCTCGCGGAGCTGAAGCCGGGGCGCGAGCTGCACACCAACGTCGAGTTCTACGCGGGCGTGGTCATGGAGCTGTGCGGTCTGCCCCGCGAGATGTTCACGCCCACGTTCGCGGCGGCGCGGGTCGTGGGCTGGAGCGCGAACATCCTGGAACAGGCGCGCGACTCGAAGATCATCCGTCCGGCGGCACGGTATGTGGGGCCGGGGGCGCCGGTTGGGGTGCCCGCGGTGGCCTGAGAAACACGAGCGGCCTGGTGCCGTTCGGGCGCCAGGCCTGGTCGGGGAGCGTCGAGCAAGGACGGGGTGCCGGATTGCTCGCCGGGTGGTGGGGTCCGTGCGCGGTCGGCGGTGGGTGCGGCCGGAGACACGGGGTGACGTCAGGCGTCGGGGATGTCCGCCTTGGCTCGAATGAGGGTCTCCCGGCTGACGACGACGATGCGTTCGTAGTCGGCCCGGGCGGCGTCGGCGGGCAACTCACGCTCCAGCGCCTCGGTGGCCTCGGTGCCGATGACGGCGAAGTTGCCGTCGCTCAGTTCGAACACGTCGGGGCAGGTGGATCCCGAGTTACTGCCCCTGGCGCTGGGAGGCACACCGATGCGGCGCACGATCTTCAAAGGTACCGGTCCTTATGAGTCTCCAGAGTGATAGTGAGCACACGCTACTGGTGTTCATGAGGCTCAAGTGACTGGATGGCTGAAAACCCACTCCGTCGTGTCGCCGCCGTCGGACCGTGTTGACCTGCTCGGACGATTCGTCGGCGCCGTCAGTCCGTCGGAGGGGTCCCCACGACCCACCATTCGTCGGTGTCGGCATCGTCGAGGTCCTGGACGAGGCCGTCGACCATGCGGCCCAGCCGGGCTTCCTCCGACGCCTCGTTGAGGGAGGCGCGCATGTGCTCGGACGCGTCCCAGTACTCCCGGAAGATGGGGCTCTGGAAGAACTCGCGCAGGATGCGGTACAGCTCCTCCCGGTCCAGCAGGCCCGTTCGATAGCAGTGGTACAGGTGCGTGTACCAGGCGTTGGCGTAGAGGAACTGACGGCGCCGCGCGGCCGGGATGCTCTTGTCGTACGTGTCGATGACCTCCGCCAGCGAAGGGTCGTCGATCGCCCTGTTCAGCAACTCCCAATGCATGCGCTGCTGGTGCCGCAATGCCTCGCGTCGGATCGCGGACTCCTCCAGCCGCAGCTGCCGCTCGTGCAGACGGACCCTGTCCAGTCGCCGCTGCCGCGCGGCCGTCAGCATCCCGGCCGCGGCGGAGCCGAACCTCCCCGTGATCTTCTTCCGTGTGGCCATGTCAACCCCCGAATCAGGCGACCGCCCGCCGGTCGTCGAGTGCGGGTCGGCTGACGGGGACCGGTGAGCGATGCGTGGTGCTGCCGCCTCCAGGGTGCCGAGCGGCGCTGACCGGCGGGGAGGCGGAGAGGAGGCGCACGGAGGGAAGTGAGGGTCGCACGGCCCGGCGCCATGCAAAACGTCTGCCCACCAAGTGCTGCTAACAATCGTTCACTCCGCGGGTGCTCCGCCGGCTCGTATCCTGAGCAGGCAATTCCGTACGTGGATGTACGCCCCGGCGCGGGCCGGCGTACGCGTGGGTGAGAGAGAGGTCGCACGGTGGGGCAGCGCCCGACTCCGCAGCAGATCCCGGTCGTCGTACTCGCCGGATTCCTCGGCTCCGGAAAGACCACACTCCTCAACCACCTCCTGCACCGCAGCGGAGGCAGCCGTATCGGCGCCATCGTCAACGACTTCGGCTCGATCGAGATCGACGCGATGGCCGTCGCGGGCGCGCTCGGCGACTCCACGGTGTCGCTGGGCAACGGATGCCTGTGCTGTGCCGTCGACGCGAGTGAACTCGACGGGTACCTGGAGCGGCTCGCCCGGCCCGAGGCCGGCATCGACGTCGTCGTCATCGAGGCCAGCGGTCTCGCCGAGCCGCAGGAACTGGTGCGCATGCTGCTCGCCAGCGAGCAGCCGCAGGTCGTCTACGGCGGACTCGTCGAGGTCGTCGACGCCGCCGAGTTCGACGACACCCGTGCCAGACACCCCGAGATCGACCGGCACCTGGCGCTCGCCGACCTGGCCGTGGTCAACAAGACCGACCGCGCTCCCGACGCCGAGCGCGTGCTCGCGCTCGTCCAGTCGCTCGGCGACGGCGCCGCCGTCGTGCCCGCGACCTACGGCCGTGTCGACCCCGAGTTCCTGTACGACTGCAGGCCGAGCCGGGAGCGGGTGGGACAGCTGTCCTTCGACGACCTGCACGACCACTTGGGGGGCGGCGCCCACGCGGGGCATCTGCATGCCGCCTACGACACCCTGTCGTTCGTCTCGGACCTCCCGCTCGACCCGCGCCGGCTCATGCGCTTCCTCGACAGCCGGCCCGAGGGCCTGTACCGGATCAAGGGGTACGTCGACTTCGGCCCGTACGACACGCGGAACCGGTACGCCGTCCACGCCGTCGGGCGTTTCCTGCGCTTCTACCCGGAGCCCTGGACGCCCGGCGACACCGACGCCGACACCCGCCGCACCCAGCTCGTCCTCATCGGCTCCGGCATCGACGCACCGGCCCTCCGCGAGGAACTCGACGCGTGCCGCCGGGACGCCGACGCCCCACCCGCCGACGAGCACGGCATGTGGGGCGTCCTGCGCTACGTCCAGGACGCCGACGGCGAGGACCCCGACGGCGAGGACCCGGGCGGCGAGGAGTCGCCACCCGCGTCCCAAGACACCCCCTAGACCGGACCCGCCACCACCGACACCGTCTTCGGCAGCGACACGCCCGAGCCGTCGCGGCGCGGGTCGATGTCCGGGAGCTGGGCCGGCGTGCCGTTCCGCTGCGCCGCGAGGGCCGGTGTGGCGCCCGCCCAGGCGAAGGCCAGGCAGTCCTCGCCCTTCAGGAACCGCTGGCAGCGCACGCCACCCGTGGCGCGGCCCTTGCGCGGATACTGGTCGAACGGGGTCAGCTTGGCCGTGGTCTGCACGGAGTCGTCCAGCGTGCCGCGCGAACCGGCGACCGTGAAGACCACCGCCTCCGCGGCCGGGTCCACCGCCGTGAAGGAGATGACCTTGGCGCCGTCGGTGAGCTTGACGCCCGCCACACCCCCCGCCGGACGGCCCTGCGGACGGACCTGCGAGGCCTGGTAGCGCAGGAGCTGCGCGTCGTCCGTGATGAAGACCAGGTCCTCGTCACCCGTGCGCAACTCGGCGCCACCGACGATCCGGTCGCCCTCCTTGAGGGTGATGACCTCCAACTCGTCCTTGTTGGACGGGAAGTCGGGCACCACCCGCTTGACGACGCCCTGTTCCGTGCCGAGTGCGAGGCCCGGCGAGGACTCGTCCAGCGTGGTCAGGCAGACGACCCCCTCGTCGTCTTCCAGGGACACGAACTCCGCCAGCGGCGCACCGCCCGCCAGGTTCGGCGTCGGCATGGACTCCGGGAGCTGGGGGAGGTCCACGACGTCCACCCGCAGCAGCCGTCCGGCGGACGTCACCACGCCCACCTCGCCGCGCGCCGTGGCCGGCACCGCCGAGACGATCAGGTCGTGCTTGATCCGCTTGGCCCCCGCCTCGGTGACGAGCGGATCGTCGTTCGCGGTGCGGGCCAGCAGGCCCGTCGAGGACAGCAGCACCCGGCACGGGTCGTCCGCCACCTGGAGCGGCACGGCGGCGACGGCGGCGCCGCTCGACTCCAGCAGCGTCGTACGGCGGTCGGTGCCGAACTTCTTGGAGACCGCCGCCAGTTCGGTGGAGACCAGCTTGCGCAGCTCCGCGTCCGAATCGAGGATGCGGGTCAGCTCCTCGATCTCCGCGTTCAGCCGGTCCTTCTCGGACTCCAGCTCGATGCGGTCGTACTTGGTGAGTCGGCGCAGCGGGGTGTCCAGGATGTACTGGGTCTGGATGTCGCTCAGCGAGAAGCGCTCCATCAGGCGCTGCTTGGCCTGCGCGGAGTTCTCGCTGGAGCGAATGAGCCGGATGACCTCGTCGATGTCGACCAGGGCGGTGAGCAGGCCCTCCACCAGATGCAGCCGGTCGCGCTTCTTGCTGCGGCGGAACTCGCTGCGGCGTCGGACGACGTTGAAGCGGTGGTCGAGATAGACCTCCAGCAGCTCCTTGAGGCCCAGCGTCAGCGGCTGGCCGTCCACCAGGGCGACGTTGTTGATGCCGAAGGACTCCTCCATCGGCGTCAGCTTGTAGAGCTGCTCCAGGACCGCCTCGGGCACGAAGCCGTTCTTGATCTCGATGACCAGACGCAGCCCGTGCTCGCGGTCGGTGAGGTCCTTGACGTCGGCGATGCCCTGGAGCTTCTTCGAGCCCACCAGGTCCTTGATCTTGGCGATCACCTTCTCCGGGCCGACCGCGAAGGGCAGCTCGGTCACGACGAGACCCTTGCGGCGGGCCGTCACGGTGTCCACGGTGACCGTCGCGCGGATCTTGAAGGTGCCGCGGCCCGTCGCGTAGGCGTCCCGGATGCCGGGCAGGCCGACGATGCGGCCGCCGGTGGGCAGGTCGGGGCCCGGAACGTGCTTCATCAGGGCTTCGAGGTCGGCGTTCGGGTACCGGATCAGGTGCCGGGCGGCCGCGATCACCTCGCGCAGATTGTGCGGCGGCATGTTCGTCGCCATGCCGACCGCGATGCCCGAGGCGCCGTTGACCAGCAGGTTCGGGAAGGCGGCGGGCAGTGCCACCGGCTCCTGCTCCTGGCCGTCGTAGTTGGGGCCGAAGTCGACGGTGTCCTCGTCGATGGACTCCGTCATCAGGCTGGTGGCCTCGGCCATGCGGCACTCGGTGTACCGCATGGCGGCCGGCGGGTCGTCGTTGCCCAGCGAACCGAAGTTGCCGTGGCCGTCCACCAGGGGCACGCGCATCGAGAAGGGCTGGGCCATGCGCACCAGCGCGTCGTAGATCGACGCGTCGCCGTGCGGGTGCAGCTTGCCCATGACCTCGCCGACGACGCGGGCGCACTTCACATAGCTGCGCTCGGGCCGCAGCCCCATCTCGTTCATCTGGTACACGATGCGGCGGTGCACCGGCTTGAGGCCGTCGCGGGCGTCCGGCAGTGCACGGGAGTAGATGACCGAGTACGCGTACTCGAGGAAGGAACCCTGCATCTCGTCGACTACGTCGATGTCGAGGATCTTCTCCTCGTACGAGTCGTCGGGCGGCGGGGTCTTCGTACTACGGCGGGCCATCGCTGCCGGCTCCTTGCTGAAGCGTGAACGGTGATCTGACGCCGTCCATTGTGGACTGCGGCACTGACAGCGACCGACCAGGACCCGTCACGGGCTGCCCGGCTGCCCGGCCCGGCGCTGCCCGCAGGGTACGCCCTCGACCCGGGCGGCCCACCAACCGCGTTCTCGCTCTCGGCGTACCGGGCCCGGGAACTCCACCGGCGCCCCGGACGCTTGCATACAGTGGCAGCATCGGTGGAATTCCGCAGTTCCGCCCAATGATTCACCAGTGATTCCGCCAAGGATTTCGCGATCGAAGGGATGTACATGCCCATGGGTCACACGGCCACAGCCCAGGCAGGCTCCGGCGGCCTGACAGCGACCGAGCACCGCCTGGCCAACGGCCTGCGCGTGGTGCTCTCCGAGGACCACCTGACCCCGGTCGCGGCGGTGTGCCTCTGGTACGACGTCGGCTCCCGCCACGAGGTCAAGGGACGCACCGGCCTGGCTCACCTTTTCGAGCACCTCATGTTCCAGGGCTCCGCCCAGGTCAAGGGCAACGGCCACTTCGAGCTGGTGCAGGGCGCCGGCGGCTCCCTCAACGGCACCACCAGCTTCGAGCGGACCAACTACTTCGAGACCATGCCCGCCCACCAGCTGGAGCTCGCCCTCTGGCTGGAGGCCGACCGCATGGGCTCCCTGCTGGCCGCCCTGGACGAGGAGTCCATGGAGAACCAGCGGGACGTCGTCAAGAACGAACGCCGCCAGCGCTACGACAACGTCCCCTACGGCACGGCCTTCGAGAAGATGACCGCGCTCGCCTACCCGGAGGGCCACCCCTACCACCACACCCCGATCGGCTCGATGGCCGACCTGGACGCGGCGACCCTCGAGGACGCGCGCGCGTTCTTCCGCACGTACTACGCGCCGAACAACGCGGTGCTGTCGGTCGTCGGCGACATCGACCCCGAGCGGACGCTCGCCTGGATCGAGAGGTACTTCGGCTCCATCGCCTCGCACGACGGCAAGCCCGCCCCCAGGGACGGCTCGCTGCCCGACGTCATGGGCGAGCAGTTGCGCGAGGTCGTCGAGGAGGAGGTCCCGGCCCGTGCCCTGATGGCGGCCTACCGCCTGCCGGAGGACGGCACACGCGCGAGCGACGCTGCCGACCTGGCCCTCACCGTGCTGGGCGGCGGCGAGTCGTCCCGCCTGTACAACCGGCTGGTACGCCGCGACCGCACGGCCGTCGCCGCCGGGTTCGGCCTGCTGCGGCTCGCCGGGGCGCCCTCCCTGGGATGGCTGGACGTGAAGACGTCCGGTGACGTCGAGGTGCCGGTCATCGAGGCCGCCGTCGACGAGGAGCTGGCCCGGTTCGCCGAGGAGGGCCCCACGGCCGAGGAGATGGAGCGCGCGCAGGCCCAGTTGGAGCGCGAGTGGCTGGACCGGCTGGGCACGGTCGCGGGCCGCGCCGACGAACTGTGCCGGTACGCCGTCCTGTTCGGCGACCCGCAGCTCGCCCTCACCGCCGTACAGCGGGTCCTGGAGGTGACCGCGGAGGAAGTTCAGGAGGTCGCCAAGGCCCGCCTGCGGCCCGACAACCGCGCGGTCCTCGTCTACGAGCCCACCGCCCCCACCGACGAGAACGACGCCGACGAGAACGAGGAGGCGGCCAAGTGAGCGAGCTCGCCACCATGGAATTCCACGCCCAGCCGCAGGCCGGCGAGCCCAAGCCGTGGGCCTTCCCGGCCCCGGAGCGCGGCAGCCTCGACAACGGCCTCACCGTGCTGCGCTGCCATCGCCCCGGCCAGCAGGTCGTCGCGGTCGAGGTGAACCTCGACGCGCCCCTGGAAGCCGAGCCGGCCGGTCTCGACGGCGTCGCCACGATCATGGCGCGCGCCTTCTCCGAGGGCACCGACAAGCACTCCGCCGAGGATTTCGCCGCCGAGCTGGAGCGCTGCGGCGCCACGTTGGACGCGCACGCCGACCACCCCGGCGTCCGGCTGAGCCTGGAGGTGCCCGCCTCGCGCCTGGCCAAGGCCCTCGGCCTGGTCGCCGACGCGCTCAGGGCGCCCGCCTTCGCGGACAGCGAGGTCGAACGGCTGGTGCGCAACCGGCTCGACGAGATCCCGCACGAGCTGGCCAACCCCTCCCGCCGGGCCGCCAAGGAACTCTCCAAGGAGCTGTTCCCGGTGCAGTCGCGCATGTCGCGCCCGCGCCAGGGCTCCGAGGAGACCGTCGCGAGCATCGACGCCGCGGCCGTGCGCGCCTTCTACGAGAGGCACGTCCGTCCCGCCACGGCCACCGCCGTGGTCGTCGGCGACCTCACCGGCGTCGACCTCAACGCGCTCCTCGGCGACACCCTGGGCGCGTGGACCGGCTCGTCCGCCGAGCCGCGCCCCGTGCCGCCGGTGACCGCCGACGACAGGGGCCGGGTCGTCATCGTGGACCGCCCCGGCGCCGTCCAGACCCAGCTGCTGATCGGCCGCACCGGCGCCGACCGGCACGACCGCGTGTGGCCCGCGCAGGTGCTCGGCACCTACTGTCTCGGCGGCACCCTCACCTCGCGTCTGGACCGCGTCCTGCGCGAGGAGAAGGGCTACACCTACGGCGTACGGGCGTTCGGGCAGGTCCTGCGTTCCGCGCCGGACGGTACGGGCGCCGCCATGCTCGCCATCAGCGGCTCCGTCGACACCCCCAACACCGGTCCCGCCCTCGACGACCTGTGGACGGTGCTGCGCAAGCTCGCCGCGGAAGGGCTCACCGACGCCGAGCGCGACGTGGCCGTGCAGAACCTGGTGGGCGTCGCACCCCTGAAGTACGAGACGGCGGCGGCCGTGGCGAGCACCCTGGCCGACCAGGTCGAGCAGCACCTGTCCGACGACTTCCAGGCGACGCTCTACCGTCAACTCGCCGCCACGGGCACTGTGGAGGCCACGGCGGCGGTCGTGAACGCCTTCCCGGTGGACCGCCTGGTGACCGTCCTCGTCGGTGACGCGGCGCAGATCAAGGAGCCCGTCGAGGCCCTCGGCATCGGTGAAGTCACCGTGGTCGCGGCCGAGTAGCGGCACGCGCGCGCGGTGGCCCTGGTGACCGGAGTGTCACCAGGGCCACCGTTTGTCCGAATTGGGGGAGTGGCTGCCTGTCTGCCCTGTGGCGTGCGCTACAAAAACCCTGTTGCGTTTGAGGATTGAAGACAGCCCCGTTTAGCTTCGTCCGGGCTGTTCGTCAGGCAGTGCGCCGCACCCGCGGCACCGGACAGTCATCGCCGAGTCCCCGTACGGCGCGAGCCAGGGGAGCCGGGGACCCAACGCAGTCCCTGGGGTGAATCGGACGCCCGCGCGCACGGCGAGGGTGTCCGTAGGAGACCTTCCACCTCCGAACCCGTCAGCTAACCCGGTAGGCGAGAGGGAAGGAAAGGACCAGCCTCTACATGGCGTTCACGCGCGCCACCGGGAAGCACCGCCGTACCGGCCGGGTGCACCGCACCACCGCCCGCGCGGCGGGTGTCGCGGCCCTCGCCACCACCGGCGTCGTCGGCACCCTCGCGGCTCCGGCGCTCGCCGCCGAGCCCGCGGTGGAGCAGAGCGGAATCACCCCGGTCATCACCATCGGCGACTCCATAGCCGACGAGATCGACGCCCAGGCCGTCGCCCAGGAGCAGGCCGCCGTGGACGCCGCGGCCCGCGAGGCGGCCCAGGAGGCGGCCCGCGAGCGGGCGGCCGAGGCGGCCAAGGAGGCGCGCGAGGCCAAGGAGCGCGCCGCGCGGGAGGCGGAGCGCAAGCGCCTCAACACCTTCGTCGCGCCGATCACCGCCTCCTACGTCTCCACCGCGTACCAGGCCGGCAGCTCCCTGTGGTCCTCCGGCAGCCACACCGGCATCGACTTCCACGCCTCCAGCGGCACCTCCGTGCACGCGGTCGGCGTCGGCACCGTCGTCGAGGCCGGCTGGGGCGGGGCGTACGGCAACCAGGTCGTGATCAAGATGCACGACGGCACGTACACGCAGTACGGGCACCTGTCGTCCATCGGTGTCTCGGTCGGCCAGTCGGTCGAGCCCGGTCAGCAGATCGGCCTCTCCGGCGCCACCGGCAACGTCACCGGACCGCACCTGCACTTCGAGGCCCGTACGAGCCCCGATTACGGCTCGGACATGGACCCCGTCGCCTACCTCCGCTCCCACGGCGTGGACGTCTGACGCCGACGTCCCGGCACGGACGTCACGGCACGGACGTCGCGCACCCGAGAGCCCCGGCTTCCCGAGCCGGGGCTTTCGCATTCCGTCCTCCGGCGGGGGTGCCCCATGTCCGAAAGGCATCCACGAAATCCGTCCCGCCGTCGGAATATCCGCTTGATTGGCCTAGAGTCGCTGAACACGCGTCAATCGTCGACGTTTCACGGGGATTAAGGCGGAGGTCGGGCATGCGTATTCCGGCGCATTCGGTGTGTACGGCGATCCGGGACGACATCGTCGCGGGCGTCCACGGGCGCGGGAGCCGGCTCACGGAGGAACTCCTCGCCCGCCGCTACGGCGTCTCCCGCGTCCCCGTCCGCGAGGCCCTGCGCACCCTGGAGGCCGAGGGCTTCGTGGTGACCCGGCGGCACGCGGGCGCGTGCGTGGCGGAACCGACCGAGCAGGAGGCCGCCGACCTGCTGGAGACGCGCACGCTCCTGGAGCCCCTCGGCGCCTCCCGGGCCGCCCGGCGGCGCACCGAGGCCCACCTCAAGGTGTTGCGCGGACTGGTCAGGCTGGGGCAGGAGCGCGCCAGGCAGGGCACCTTCGAGGACCTGCGCTCCCTGGGCGGCTGGTTCCACGAGACCCTCGCCCAGGCGGCCGGCAGCCCCTCGCTGACCGCGCTGCTGACCCAGCTGCGGCACAAGATCGCCTGGATGTACGTCGTCGAGGTGCCGGCCGGGCCGGTGGAGTACTGGGCCGAGCACGGGGCGATCGTCGACGCGGTGGCCCGGGGCGACGGCGATCGCGCGCGGGCGCTCATGACGCTGCACACCGAACGGTCGGCGCCGGCGCACCGGCTGCGATTCGCCTCCGACGGCGGGCGGCCGGACCGTGTGAGGAAATCGCAACGTCCCGTAAACATGCCGAGCCTGCGCCATTAACAAGGGTGCCGTATACAGAGAGGAGGAAATTCGGGGCCCTTTTTCTGCTGCCCGCAAGGAGCCTTTTCTGCTGCCGCAAAGAAACGGGCAATCGGATCGGGAAAGCGGATCGGGAAAGCGAAAGGCCCGCCCGGTGGGTCCGGGCGGGCCTTTCGATTCCGCTGTCCGTCAGACGGTCTCGGGAAGCTCCTCGAGCCCCTCGGCGACCAGCTTGGCCAGCCGGTCCAGGGCGGCTTCCGCGCCCTCGGCGTCGGAGGTGAGGACGATCTCCTCGCCTCCCTGGGCGCCGAGGCCGAGGACGGCCAGCATGGAGGCCGCGTTGACGGGGGACCCGTCGGCCTTGGCGATCGTCACCGGGACGCCTGTGGCCGTGGCGGCTCGGACGAAGATGGAGGCGGGGCGGGCGTGGAGACCCTCGGCCCAGCCGACGTTGACGCGGCGCTCAGCCATGTGATGCTGCCCTTCAGGTGTTCAGAGGGGTGAAGTTGTCTAGACCAGTCTTGTCTAGACCAGTTTCCCACATCGTGAAGCATGCCGGGACGGCCCTGTGCCGCCCCGGGCGATCGTCGGACCGCGGCCTCGGTCCGAGCTCTCGCCCCCACAGACTGCCCCGCGCCGTTGTCGTACGCGAGCCGTACTCTGGGGCCCATGCAGACCTCGTCGGACCGGCACGAGTATCCCGCCCACTGGGAAGCCGACGTGGTGCTGCGCGACGGCGGCACCGCGCGCGTCCGCCCCATCACCGTTGATGACGCCGAGCGCCTGGTCAGCTTCTACGAGCAGGTTTCCGACGAGTCGAAGTACTACCGCTTCTTCGCGCCGTACCCTCGCCTGTCCGCCAAGGACGTCCACCGCTTCACGCACCACGACTTTGTGGACCGGGTGGGACTCGCGGCCACCATCGGCGGCGAGTTCATCGCCACCGTACGCTACGACCGGATCGGCGCCGGCGGAACGCCCGCCTCGGCACCGGCCGACGAGGCCGAGGTCGCCTTCCTCGTCCAGGACGCGCACCAGGGCCGCGGCGTCGCCTCCGCGCTCCTGGAGCACATCGCCGCCGTCGCCCGCGAGCGCGGCATCCGCCGCTTCGCCGCCGAGGTGCTGCCCGCCAACAACAAGATGATCAAAGTCTTCATGGACGCCGGGTACACCCAGAAGCGGAGCTTCGAGGACGGTGTGGTCCGCCTGGAGTTCGATCTGGAGCCCACCGACCGCTCGCTCGCCGTGCAGTACGCGCGCGAGCACCGCGCCGAGGCCCGTTCCGTCCAGCGGCTGCTGCAACCGGGCTCGGTCGCGGTCGTCGGCACCGGCCGCACAGCGGGCGGCGTCGGCCGCAGCATCCTCGACAACGTCCGGGACGCGGGCTACACGGGGCGCCTGTACGCCGTGAACAGGGCCTTCCCCGAGGACATGAAGGAGCTCGACGGGGTTCCGGCGTGCCGCTCCGTGCGCGACATCGACGGGCCCGTCGACCTCGCCGTCGTCACCGTCCCCGCCGAACACGTCCCCGACGTCGTCACCGAGTGCGGCGAGCACGGAGTGCAGGGCCTGGTGGTGATCTCCGCCGGATACGCCGACAGCGGCCCCGAGGGACGCGAACGCCAGCGCGCCCTCGTGCGGCACGCGCGCACGTACGGCATGCGGATCATCGGGCCCAACGCCTTCGGGATCATCAACACCTCCCCGGACGTGCGGCTCAACGCCTCCCTCGCCCCCGAGATGCCGCGCCCCGGCCGGATCGGCCTGTTCGCCCAGTCCGGCGCCATCGGCATCGCCCTGCTGTCCCGGCTGCACCGGCGCGGCGGCGGGGTCACCGGCGTCACCGGCGTGTCGACCTTCGTCTCCTCTGGCAACCGGGCCGACGTCTCCGGCAACGACGTCCTCCAGTACTGGTACGACGACCCGCAGACCGACGTCGCGCTGATGTACCTGGAGTCCATCGGCAACCCCCGCAAGTTCACCCGCCTGGCCCGGCGCACCGCGGCCGTCAAGCCGCTGGTCGTGGTGCAGGGCGCCCGGCACGGCGGCGTGGCACCGCAGGGGCACGCGGTGCGGGCGACGCGGCTGCCGCACGCGACGGTCTCCGCGCTGCTGAGGCAGGCCGGCGTGATCCGCGTCGACACGATCACCGACCTGGTCGACGCGGGGCTGCTCCTCGCCCGCCAGCCGCTGCCGACCGGGCCGAGGGTGGCCATCCTGGGCAACTCCGAGTCACTGGGACTCCTCACGTACGACGCGTGCCTCTCAGAGGGGCTGCGACCGCACCCTCCCCTGGACCTGACGACGGCGGCTTCGGCCGACGACTTCCACGCGGCCCTGTCCCGGGCCTTGGCCGACGACACCTGCGACGCGGTGGTGGTGACCGCCATCCCGACCGTGGGGGAGGGGTCGGCCGGGGACGCCGCGCTGGCGGAGGCCCTGCGCTCGGCTGCCGGCGCGGTGCCCGCCAAGCCGGTCCTCGTGGTCCACGTGGAGCTGGGCGGACTGGCGGAGGCCCTGTCGGCGGCGGCGAGCACCGCCCCCCAGGCCGCGCCGATCCCCGCCGAGAAGCCCGCGCCGGCCGCTCCGGTACCGCCCTCGCCGCCCTCGCCGGCAGGGTCCTCGCCTGCCGCCTCGGCGCCGGACGCGCCTGCCGCCCCGGCGCAGCGCCCGCCCGACGCCCCGGCACAATCCGCGCCTGCCGCTCCGGTACCGCCCTCGCCCGTCGCTCCGGCGCAGCCCGCGCCTGCCACCCCGGCACAGTCACCGCCCTTCACCTCGACCCAGCGCACCCCCGGCGTGCGGGCCCCGGAAGGCGCGCACCTCATCCCCGCCTACCCCGCCGCCGAGCGCGCGGTCCGGGCCCTCGGTCAGGCGGTCGCCTACGCCCAGTGGCGACGCGACGCCGCCGACCCCGGCAAGGTGCCGGAGTACGAGGACATCGACGAGAAGGGCGCCGCCGAGCTGATAGCCGGACACCTCGCGCGCGGGCAGGGGCTCACCCTCGGCACCCAGGAGACCTGCGACCTGCTCGGCAGGTACGGCGTCCACGTCCACCGCGCCCTGCCCGCCCCCACCCCCGACGACGCCGCGGCCGCCGCGCGGACCATCGGCTACCCCGTGGCCCTCAAGGCGACCGCCCCGCACCTGCGCCACCGCGCCGACCTGGGCGGCGTACGCCTGGACCTCGCGGACGAGGAGCAACTGCGGCGGGCCTACGCCGAGTTGGCCGAGCTGTTCGGGAAGCCCGCCGAGCTGCGCCCCGTAGTGCAGGGCATGGCACCGCGCGGCGTCGACACGGTGGTGCGGGCGGTCATCGACCCGGCGGCGGGCGCGGTGCTCTCCTTCGGACTCGCGGGTGCCGCCACCCAGCTGCTCGGCGACGTGGCGCACCGGCTGATCCCGGTCACCGACCGCGACGCCACCTCACTCATCCGCTCGATCCGCACGGCGCCGCTCCTCTTCGGCTGGCGCGGCTCGGCCCCGGTCGACGCCGCCGCCCTGGAGGAGCTGCTGCTGCGGGTCTCCCGGCTGGTCGACGACCACCCGGAGGTCGTGGCGGTCACCCTGGAGCCGGTCGTGGTGGCCCCGCGCGGTCTGAGCGTCCTCGGTGCCTCCGTCCGCCTCGCGCCCCCGCCCGCCAGGGACGACCTGGGCCCACGGACCCTGCCGGCCTACTGACCCTCCAGTGCCCGGCCACTGCCCGGCGACGGCCCGGCCACTGCCCGGCCACTGCCCGGCCGGACCCGGTGACGGCCCGGCCGCGGCCCGGGACGGGTACCGCAGGAGCGTGCCTCGCAGTCAGTGGGTCCCCGTAGGATGGACGGCATGGCCAAGACCAGTACGACGACCCAGGGGCTGCGAGCGGCGATCGAGCGCAGCGGCTACTACCCGGCCCTCGTGGCCGAGGCGGTGGAGGCCGCCGTGGGCGGCGAGCCCGTGCGGTCGTACCTGGTCCATCAGGAGACGACGTTCGACCAGAACGAGGTGCGCCGGCACGTGACCGTGCTGGTGCTGACCGGCAACCGCTTCATCGTCAGCCACACCGACGAGCAGGCCGCCGACGACACCTCCCCGACGCCGTACGCCACGACGTCCACGGAGTCCGTCAAGCTCGGCCGGATCTCGTCCATCGTCGTGAGCCGTGTCGTCGCCAACCCGGAGCAGTACAAGCCGGGCACGCTGCCCCGCGAGATCGTGCTGACCATCGGCTGGGGCGCCGTGTCCCGCCTCGACCTCGAGCCGGCCGCCTGCGGCGACCCCAACTGCGAGGCCGACCACGGCTACACGGGCAGTTCGACGGCCGACGACCTCAGCCTGCGCGTCAGCGAGGCGGGGGACGGTCCCGAGACGGTGCGCCAGGCGCTGAGCTTCGCGCAGGCCCTCTCCGAGGCGACCGCGGACTCCACCCGCTGATGGCGCAGCACACCGCCTGGGACACCCACCCGGAACCGCTCCCCGTCGACTCCGCCCCCGTACCCGAGTACGGCACGGGCTCGCTCGCCGACCTCCTGCCCACCCTGGCCGCCGGCCTCGGCGTCCCCGGTATGACCGCCGGGATCACTGAACTGACCCCGGCCGACCGGAACTGCGTGTTTCTGATCGACGGCCTCGGCTGGGAGCAACTGCGCGCGCACCCGGACGACGCCCCCTTCCTCACCTCCCTCCTGGACACCTCGCGCGGCGGCACCGGACGCCCGATAACCGCCGGCTACCCGGCGACCACGGCGACCTCCCTCGCCTCCGTCGGCACCGGTCTGCCGCCCGGCGCCCACGGCCTGCCCGGCTACACCGTGCGCAATCCGGACACCGGCGCGCTGATGAACCAGCTGCGCTGGCAGCCGTGGACCGCGCCCGGCCCCTGGCAGCCGTACCCCACCGTCTTCCAGCTCGCCCACGAGGCGGGTGTGCACGCCGCGCAGGTCTCCTCCCCGACCTTCGCCAACACCCCGCTGACCAAGGTCGCGCTCAGCGGCGGCGAGTTCCACGGCCGGCTGTCCGGCGAGGACCGGATGGACTGCGCCGCCGAGCAGCTGGCGGGCGCCGACCGCGCCCTCGTCTACACGTACTACGCCGAGGTCGACGGCGCCGGTCACCGCTTCGGCGTCGACTCCGACACCTGGCGCGGCCGGCTCGGGCACGTCGACCGGCTCGTCCAGCGCCTCGCCGAGCGGCTGCCGCCGCGCAGTGCCCTGTACGTCACGGCCGACCACGGCATGATCGACGTGCCCTTCGACGAGGACCACCGCATCGACTTCGACGAGGACTGGGAGCTGAAGGCGGGCGTCGCGCTCCTCGGCGGCGAGGGCCGCGCCCGGCACGTCTACGCCGTCCCCGGCGCGCACAACGACGTGCTGACCTGCTGGCGCGAGGTGCTCGGCGAGCAGTTCTGGGTGGCGTCCCGGGACGAGGCGATCGCGGCGGGCTGGTTCGGTCCCCGCATCGACGACCGGGTGTACGGCCGCATCGGCGACGTGGTCGCCGCCGCGCGCGACGACGTGCTGCTCATCGCCTCCGAGCGTGAACCGAAGGAGTCGGCGATGGTCGGCAACCACGGTTCGATGACCCCTGCCGAGCAGCTCGTCCCCCTGCTCGAAGTACGCTCCTGACGCTCTGCCGCACGCCCCGACCCCGTTGCCGAAAGGTGCTCAACCCCTCATGCCCGAGCTGGTGTTCTTCTCCGGAACGATGGACTGCGGGAAGTCGACACTGGCTCTCCAGATCGAGCACAACCGCTCGGCGCGCGGACTGGCCGGCATGATCTTCACCCGCGACGACCGCGCCGGCGAGGGCAAGCTCTCCTCGCGCCTGGGTCTGGTCACCGACGCGGTGGAGGTCGGGGACGGCCAGGACCTCTACGCCCACGTCGTCGACCACCTCTCGCAGGGCGGGCGCGTGGACTACGTGATCGCGGACGAGGCGCAGTTCCTGGCGCCGGACCAGATCGACCAGCTCGCGCGCGTGGTCGACGACCTCGACGTCGACGTGTACGCCTTCGGCATCACCACCGACTTCCGCTCCAAGCTCTTCCCCGGCTCCCAGCGCCTGATCGAACTCGCCGACCGCGTCGAGGTGCTCCAGGTCGAAGCCCTGTGCTGGTGCGGCTCCCGCGCCACGCACAACGCCCGCACCGTGGGCGGCGTCATGGTCGTCGAGGGCGCCCAGGTGGTCGTCGGCGACGTCGCCCAGTCTCCCGACGAGATCGGCTACGAGGTGCTGTGCCGACGTCACCACCGCCGCCGCATGACGAGCGCTTCCGCCCGTGCCGGCGCGCTCTCGCCGGACGTCCTGCCGGTCCCGCCTGCCTGAGCGTTCGGCCGAACAGGCCGCGGTTCACTGTGCCCGTGGTCCGGCGGACGGCCTCTCCGTCCCCGCCGGGTGGTATAGGACGCAACCCAGCGCGTACAGGCGCCGTTCACACGGCGGGCGGCAGCCACCTCCCTGGGCGACCGTCCCAGGTACGCACTGCCCGTCCCACCCCAACCGAGCCCGGCCACCAGCCGGTACGGCCCGACCTGCTCCGGGTCGGTCGCCCGCAGCGCCGCGAACGCCTCCACCCGTCCCTTCTCCCTCCCGAACGGGACCAGCCGGGAATCGAGGGGGCATGACTCACAGGGAACGGAACTGACTTTACAACCGGTGCCCGCAGCGAGGTCTGGTGTGATGCTGTGACGGGCGCCCGCCCCTGATTGGTGCAGGGGCGGGCGTCGCATCCACTCAGGCCTGGTTCAGCCGGCGCAGACGGTGAAGCTGACCGTGTCGCCCTTCTTGACGGTCTTCGGGGCGTGCGGAGACACGCCGAGCACCGAGCCCGGCTTGCAGCCCTTGACGGCCTTCTTGGTGACGGTGCCGAGCTTCGTCTGGGTCTTCTCCATGTACGTCTTGGCCTGGTCCAGGCTCCAGCCCGCAAAGTCGATCGGGACGCTGTCGCCGTCGGAGAAGAGGTACAGCATGGTGGTGGCGTCGCTCTTGGCGGCCGTGCTGGTGGCCGCCGGGGTCGAGCTGCTGCTGCCGCCGACCGAGGTCGCCAGGGCCGTACCCCCGCCCGCCGCGATGAGTGCGGCGGCGACGGCGGCAATGCCGAGGGTGCGCCTGCGCCGGGTGCGGCGCAGGATCTGGGGCGCGTCGAAGTCGGGAGCCTCGGCGGAGTTCGCGAATCGGTTCATGGCGTTCATCAGTTCCTCTTCGAAGGGTGTGCAGCCGGAAGGCCGTACGTCGTCGTGCGAGGTCACCGGATTCCTTCCGTCTGCTGCTGTGGTGAGGGGGCGGAGAGTGCGGGGATCTCGTTTCTGAGCTTCTCGATCCCGCGAGTGAGCTGGGAGCGCACTGTGCTGGGCGATATGTCCAGATCGGCTGCGATCTCGCTGTCGGAGAGGTCGTGGAAGTACTTCAACACCACGACCGTGCGCATCCGCATGGGCAGTTGTTGCAGAGCGCGCACCAACTGGTCCCGGTTGTCCACCTGGCCGAACACGTCTCCCGGGGCGGCCTTGTCTCCGCTTTCCGAATCGGAGGTCGTGACCAGGCGGCGGAACCTGCGCCAGCGGTCGTTGGCCAGGTTCACCATGATCCGCCGCACGTAGAGGTCCGGAGCGTCCTTCCCGGCGATGGTGCGCCATTTGCGGCAGGCCCGCTCCAGGGTCTCCTGGACCAGGTCCTCCGCCGCGTCACGGTTGCCCGTCAGAACGAAGGCGCCCCGGAACAGCGCGGTTGACCTCGCGGCGACGAAAGCCTGAAAGTCCGCCTCCATGTGCTCCTCCCTTCCTGTCACCCTTCCTCGACGTGGACACCGCCCCATCTGCTGCACGGCCCCACTGAGACCTGGGTCACAGGTGTCGCGTTCGTGGACAGTCCCGGCCGCCCGGCCGCACCTGACGGCAGTGCTGAAACGGGCAGGTCTCGTTTTCAGACCGTATGAGAAATCGATTTCACTCCTTCCAGGGCGGTCGGTGCGTGCAGGATCTGTGATCATCCGCCGGTGTTCCTGTCGTCCTTGCCGTGGCCATTGACGACGTGGAGGACGCTTCCTACCCTCTGGTGAAATCGTTTTCTCGGTTCTGGCGGTGCTTGCTCATGAACGTTCACGCGGCCGGGGACCACCCGGCACTGTTGAGCCTGAAGGGCGTCTCCAAGGGGTTCCCCGGTGTCCAGGCGCTCCAGGACATGCGGCTCGAGCTCAGGAGCGGCGAAGTGCTCGCACTCGTCGGCGAGAACGGGGCCGGCAAGTCCACGCTCATGAAGGTGCTTTCAGGCATCCACACCCCGGACGCGGGGGAGTTCTCCCTCGACGGCAGCCCGGTCCGCATCGAGAGCCCACGGCATGCCCAGCGGCTGGGCATCAGCATCATCCACCAGGAGTTCAACCTGATGCCCGACCTCACGGTCGCGCAGAACGTCCTCATCGGGCGCGAGCCCCGCGGCAGGCTCCTGCTGCGGGAGAGGGCACTCAACGACAGGGCGAGGGAGCTGACGGAGCAGCTCGGGCTGCCGCTCGAGCCGCAGTGGCGCGTCGGTGACCTCACCGTGGCGCAGCAGCAGATGACCGAGATCGCCAAGGCGCTGTCGTACGACGCCAGAGTGCTGATCATGGACGAGCCGACGGCCGCCCTGAACGATGCGGAGGTGGCGGCGCTGCATGCCCTGATCGGCAGGTTCGTCGGGCCGGGCAGGGGCGTCATCTACATCTCGCACCGCATGGACGAGCTGAAGGCGGTCTCCGACCGCGTCACCGTCATCCGCGACGGGCGTTACGTCACGACCCTGGACACCGCGGACACCACGACGCCCGAGGTGATCACCCACATGGTGGGCCGTGAACTCAAGGCGGACGCGGGCCCCGAAGGCGTCCACGGCGACCGCGAGGCGGTCCTGGCCGTCGAAGGGCTGACGACCAGGGCGCTGCTCCGCGATGTCTCGTTCGAGGTGAGGAAGGGGGAGATCCTCGGCCTCGCCGGGCTGATGGGATCGGGCCGCACCGAGGTCGCCCGCGCCGTCGTCGGCGCCGATCCCGTGGAGTCCGGCACCCTCACGCTGCACGGTCGCCCGGTGAAGATCAAGAACCCGGCGGACGCCGCCCGGCACCGCATCGGCTACCTCTCCGAGGACCGCAAACGCCTCGGTCTGATGCTGGACGCCGACGTGGCCACCAACATCGGCCTCAGCTCGCTCGGCGACCGCTTCCAGTCGTACGGCTTCGTCAAGGACGGCGCGCTCCGGGAAACCGCCCGTGACCTGGTGGGCTCCCTGCGTATCAAGACCCCCTCGCTGAAACAGACGGTCAAGCACCTCTCCGGCGGCAACCAGCAGAAGGTGGTCATCGCCAAGTGGCTCGCCAAGGACTGCGACGTCCTCATCGTCGACGAGCCGACGCGCGGCATCGACGTGGGCGCCAAGGAGGAGATCTACGACCTGCTCAACGAACTGGCGAGCCAGGGCAGGTCGATCGTCATGATCTCCTCCGAACTCCCCGAAGTGCTGCGGATGTCGCACCGCGTGATCGTCATGAGCGAGGGCCGGATCACCGGGGAGCTCCCGGCGGGCGAGGCCACGCAGGAAGCGGTCATGCACTACGCGACCCTGCGGCCCGACGCGGTCGGCACGGCCGCCGACCCGCCCGGGGACGCCTGAGACCCGGCCGGACGGCACCAGCCCCTGCCGCCGGAGACCGCCTGCCCCCGAGGCCCGTGCACGCAGACAGGAAAGAAGCGACATGACAGCCCCCACCACGGCCACCGCCCCGCAGCGGCCCGACGGACCGGCCGGGCCCGGCGCCGTACGCGCGACACTGACAGGCAGGTTCCAGCAGATGCTGGCGTTCGCGAGCCTGATCGCGATCTTCGTGTTCTTCGCCTTCGCGAGCCCGCACTTCCTCAACTACAGCAACGTCACCTCGATGCTGTTCTCCACGGTGGTGATCGGGACACTCGCCCTCGGCGTCACCTTCGTCATCGTCGCCGGTGGCATCGACCTGTCCGTCGGCACCGGGATGGCGCTGACCGCCGTGATGTCCGGGGTGTTCATCACGGACATGGGACTGCCCGTCGTCGTCGGCGTGCTCGGCGCGATCCTCTTCGGCGGGCTCATCGGTCTGGTCAACGGAGTCAACGTCACCTTCCTCAAACTGCCGCCGTTCATCGCGACGCTGGCGATGATGCTGGTCGCCCAGGGACTCGCGCTGGTGATCTCCGGCAGCGCCCCGATCTACTTCGCCGACGACACCGGCTACACGGAGATCTCCACCGGCAGCATCATCCCGGGCGCCGACTTCCCGAACGCCGTCCTCATCCTGGCCGCCGCCGCGATCCTGGCGGGCATCGTCCTCAACCGCACGCTCCTCGGCCGCTACACCTACGCGATCGGCAGCAACGAGGAGGCCACCTCCCTCTCCGGCATCGACGTGCGGAAGTGGAAGATCGTCGTGTACGTCATCTCCGGGCTCTTCATCGGACTGGCGGGCGTCCTGATCTCCGCCCGGCTCGGCTCGGCCCAGCCCGCGACCGGCATGGGCTACGAACTCCAGGCGATCGCCGCGGTCGTCATCGGCGGTACCTCGCTCTCGGGCGGCAAGGGCTCGATCGTCGGCACGGTCATCGGCGCCCTGATCATCTCGGTGCTCAACAACGGACTGCAGATCACCGCCGTCCCGCAGGAGTGGCAGAACGTCATCCTCGGCTGCGTGATCGTCGCCGCGGTCTACGCGGACATGGCGAGGAAGCGCACGGCGGCCTGACGCCCGACGAGCCATCGACACGCGGAAGGGAAGCACCCACGCCATGAAGCCGAACCGACGCCGCACGCGCAGCACCACCCACGCCGTGCGGGCCGCCGCAGCGGCGCTCACCCTGGCCCTCGCCGCCTCCGCCACCGCCTGCGGAGGACAGGCGGACGGCGAGGACGGCAAGCCGTACATCGCCATCGTCTCCAAGGGATTCCAGCAGCAGTTCTGGCAGGCGGTGAAGGAGGGCGCCGAGCGCGAGGCGAAGAAGCAGGGCGTCACCATCAGCTTCGAGGGCCCGGCCACGGAGACCGAGGTCGAGGCACAGGTCAACATGGTCGCCAACAGCCTGGGCAAGAAGCCCGACGCGATCGGCCTGGCCGCCCTGGACTCCCGGGCCGTGGAACCGTCGCTCAAGCAGGCCGAGCGTGACGGGGTCCCGGTCATCGCCTTCGACTCGGGGGTCGACAGTGACATCCCGCTGACCACGGCGGCGACCGACAACAAGGCCGCCGCTGCCGAGGCCGCCGAGCACATGGCCGAGGCCCTGGGCGGCAAGGGCAAGGTCGCGATGGTCGTGCACAGCCAGACCAGCGGCTCCGGCATCGACCGCCGCGACGGCTTCGCCGACTGGATGCGTGAGCACGCCCCCGGCATCGAACTGCTGCCCGTCCAGTACGGCGGCGGAGACCAGACCAAGTCCGCGGACATCACCAAGGCCATCATCGCCGGCAACCCCGAGGTCAAGGGCGTGTACGGCTCCAACGAGGGCTCCGCCATGGGCGTCATCCAGGGCGTCAAGGAGAGCGGCAGGACGGACATCACCTCGATCGGCTTCGACTCGGGCCAGGGCCAGATCAACGCGATCAACGAGGGCCGGATGCTGGGCGCCATCACCCAGAACCCGATCAGGATCGGCGAACAGGTCGTCGCCTCCGCCGTCAAGGCCATCAAGGGCGAGGAACTGCCCAAGGTGATCGACACGGGCTACTTCTGGTACGACGAGAACAACATCGACTCGCCCCGCATCCGCCCGGTGCTGTACCACTGACCGGCCGGCGGCACCGCCGGATCCCTCGCCGAACAACTGATCGACAGTGCGGCTGATCCGGCTATGATCCTCCACGGCAAGACCGTGGCGCAGAGGTCGAGCGGCCCCGTTCTTCCACGCCGACGGCCGACCGCGCCGCGGCGACGAGCTGCCCACGGCCGATCCCGGTCCGGGCGACGCGGCGGCATGGTCCGAATGGGTCACCCTGCTGCACCACGAGGGCGAGGTCGAAGCGGCCTTCGCCGCGGCCGGGCTCGAGGTCGACCTCGAGCCCCCGAGCGTCCCCGGGTGGTACCGGACGGACCCGAAACCGCAGTTCCGCAGGTGCCCGCTCGATCTCACCCGCCTGGAGCGCGAAGTCCGCCGCCTGGTGGACGCGGGGGTCGGCGAGCGCTTCCTCGTCGCGGGCGACTGGCGCACGCACGTCCTGCTGGAGCCGACGGCCCGCGGTCCCCGGGCCGGACTACGGGTGAGCATCGTCCACCGGACGAGGTGAAGGACGTGCCCTTCCTGGCCGAAGCGCTCTGGCGCAGGCTCCCCGACCTCGACCTGATGCGCGTCGGCGGAGTCGAGCCGGAGCACCTGCATCCACTGGTCCGCGAGGCGCTCTTCCCTGCCCTCCGGGTCCCCGACGGGACCGTCGGTCCGCCCGGCCCCACCGCCCCCGCACCCGTCCGGGAGCGCTGCCGCGGTGAGGTGAGTGGCACGAGGTGGGATTCCGCCCGGGCGGCCTGCTCCACATACCGCACAGCGACGAGGAGCGACGGCGCGAGCAGGCCCTGCGCGCGTTCGGCGGTGCAGTCCCCGGGTGCTTCGCCGTCCAGCAGACGTGGACGCCGGGCAGCGGCCGGCTGCCGAAGGCCCTGCGCGCCCAGCAGCGGGACCTGTTCCTGCGCGCCCAGCACGGCGACACCGCCGGCGTACTCGAACTCCTCGACGCGGGCATGGATCCCTGCGCGGCGTCTTCCTGCCCAGCCTGCGCCGTCCGCTGCCCCGGGTGGCCCTCGTCGTCGACACCTCGGGGTCGATGGGCGACGCCGAACTCGCGGCCGCCCTGGGCGAGATCACGGGGCGTACTGCGCGAGGTCGGCGTACGCGGCAACCGCGTCACCGTCCTCGTCTGCGACGCGACGTGCACGCCGTGTCCCGGGTGACGTCCACCGCGCAGACTCGGCGGCGGTGGCGGCACGGGCATGCGCGTCGGCATCGAGGCCGCCCTCATGGCGCGCGACCGCGCGACCATCGTCGTCGTCCTCACCGACGGTTTCACGCCCTGGCCCGCCGAGACCCCGTCCTGCCGCCTCGTCGCGGCCCTGATCGGCCCCGAGACGCCCCGGCCCCCGGGCTGGGGGAGACGGTACGCATCCCCGTGGGATCCCCCGGGTAGCGGCGGGCCGGTCATCCGGTGCGCGGCCTGCCGGACTCCCCGACGGACGTCACCTCGCGCTGTGCAGCAGCGCGAACCGCGCCCCCTCCGGATCCGCCACCGTCGCGACCCGGCCGTACGACATGTCCTGGACGGGCCCCAGGACATGCCCGCCCAGCGCGACGAGCCGCTCCAGGGACTCGTCCGCGTCGGCCACCTCGAAGTACGTCACCCAGTGCGGTCCCCGGTCGCGGGGCAGGGTGTTGCCGACGCCGTGGATGCCGGCGACGGGGCGGCCGTCGAGGCGCAGGGTGACGTAGTCGACGTCGGCGGAGACGTCCGGTTCCAGTTCGAAGCCGAACACCGTCTCGTAGAACTTGGCGACGCCCGCCGTCTCGTACGTCATCAGTTCGTTCCACGCCGGTGTGCCGGGTACGCCCGTGACGGCGGTGCCGAGGTGTGCGGCGGCCTGCCAGACGCCGAAGACGGCGCCCGACGGATCGGAGCCGATGGCCAGGCGGCCGGCCTCGCCGGCGTCCAGCGGACCCACGCCGAGCGTGCCGCCGCACAGACGTACCGTTTCGGACGTCCGGTTCACGTCGTCGGAGGCGAAGTAGGGCGTCCAGGCGATGGGGAGCTGCCGGTCCGGGGGCAGTTGGCCGATTCCCGCCACCTCGTGCCCGTCGAGCAGGGCCCGTGCGTAGGGGCCCAGTTGCTGCGGGCCGGGCTGGAACTCCCAGCCGAACAGGGCTCCGTAGAAGTCGTGGGTCGCGGCCGGCCCGTGCACCATCAGACTCACCCAGCAGGGTGTGCCGGGCGTGTGCCGGGCGTTCGTCTCGCCGTCCCGGCCGGCCGACCCCCTTGCGTCGGTCATCGTCACTCTCTTCTCGGCCCTGCGCGGGCCGTGCGTCCGCTTCCGCCTGACCAAATCCGCTCCGACGGACCTCCGCGCCGATACCGGCACCGGACCCGGGCCGCGCGCTCCGGGCGGGCCCGTGGGGCAGCCCGGCTGCCCGGCCGGTACAGCATGTGCCCGAACCCGTACGCCTCGTGATCGGTACTGTCCGGCGGGCAGAGTAGCCCGACATCGGCGCCTCGGCCACTCGGTACGCCAGGATGGGGCCATGAACGCCATCATCTCCGCATCCGAACTCGCGAACGAACTGGCGGGTGCCGCCCCGCCCGTGCTGCTCGACGTCCGCTGGCAGCTGAGCACGGCGAAGGCGGCCGGCGCTCCGCCCTTCGACGGCCGGGCCGAGTACGCGGCCGGGCATCTTCCCGGTGCCGTCTACGTCGACCTGGACAGGGAGCTCGCCTCCGCGCCCGGCGCGGGAGGCCGGCACCCGCTGCCCGACGTGGCCGAGTTCGGTGCGGCGATGCGCCGGGCGGGCGTGTCGTCCGGCCGTCCGGTCGTCGCCTACGACGGCGGACAGGGGTGGGCGGCGGCCCGCGCGTGGTGGCTGCTGCGCTGGACGGGTCACCCGAACGTGCGGGTCCTCGACGGCGGGTTGCCGGCCTGGGAGGCGCCGTTGTCGACGGACGTTCCGACCCCCGCGGAGGGCGACTTCGTGCCGGCGCCGGGTGCGGCGGGGCTGCTGGACGCGGACGGCGCCGCCGCGCTGGCCCGGTCCGGGGTGCTGTTCGACGCCCGCGCGGGGGAGCGCTACCGGGGCGAGGTCGAGCCGATCGATCCGGTCGGCGGTCACATTCCGGGCGCCGTGTCCGCGCCCACGACCGACAACGTGGCGTCGGACGGCCGCTTCCTGCCCGCCGAGGAACTCCGGGCGCGCTTCAAGACCTTGGGCGCCACGCAGGACGACGAGGTCGGCGTGTACTGCGGCTCGGGCGTGTCGGGTGCCCACGAGGTACTCGCGCTGGCGGTGGCGGGCATGCCGGCGGCGCTGTACGCGGGCTCGTGGTCGCAGTGGTCGTCGGATCCGTCGCGGCCGGTCGCGACGGGTCCGGACCCCCAATAGGCCCGGACCCCAGTAGGCCCGGACCCCAGTAGGCCCGGACCCCAGTAGGGCCGCACCCGCGGTCGGATCGATGAAGTGGCTGGGGCCGCGCCCATGTGGGTGCGGCCCCAGCCACTTCATCGAAGACTCGCTACTCCTGCTACTCGTGCTACTCCTGCTTCTTCCGCCGTGTCCCGAACACGATCTCGTCCCAGCTCGGCACCGCCGCGCGGCGACCCGGTCGGACCCCGTCGGCCTCGGCCTGTCGGTCGGTGGAGCCGGTGAGGCGGTCGCGGTGGCTGGCCACCGAGCGCGGCATGAGCACGTCGGCGTACGCGGAACCGGCCGACGCCGCGGGGGCGGGGGGCTCCTCCACCTCGGGCTCCTCGGCGGGCTCCTCCACCGGTTCCGGAGCGCGCTCGGGCACCACCAGGTCACCGCGGAAGCTCGGTACGGCCTCCAGCAGGCTGGTGAGCGAGTCGCGTTCGCGTTCGCGTTCGGCCGAGGCGGTGGCCGCGGTGTCGTCGGCCGGCTCGGACGGCGGCGGGGGCAGGCTCGGCCGTTCCCGCTGCTCCCGGTCGAGGGTGCGGTCCAGCGGCCGGTCGCGCGGCAGCCGGGCGATGCGCGGGACGAACGGGAAACTGGGCTCGGGCGCGGCGAGATCGTCGGATTCACCGATCAGCGCGCGCGCCTCCGCGTCGACGGCCTGGACGAGCCGCCGGGGCGGGTCGTATGTCCAGCTCGCCGAGTGCGGTTCGCCCGCGACCAGGTAGACCAGCAGAACTTCCCAGGTGCCGTCGTCGCGGCGCCAGGAGTCCCACTGGACGGTGTCCTTGTCGGCGCCGCGCAGCAGCAGCCGCTCCTGGACGGCCTCGCCGAGGGGTGGCCCGGAGTTCTCGCCGGGACGACGGACGGGGGTCTTGCGGGCCCGCTCCGCCATGAAGGCGCGCTCGGCCAGCACGGGGCCCTCGAAGCGCCGTACGCGATCGACGGGGATGCCGGCCATCTGCGCGACCTCTTCCGCGGTCGCGCCGGCACGTATACGTGCCTGAATGTCGCGGGGGCGGAGATGGCTCTCCACCTCGATCTCGATCTGGCCGAGGCGGGGACGGTCGCCGCGCACGGCGGCCCGGAGCCGCTCGTCGATCGGAAGCGTGTACTCCGTGCTGTCCGCAGCCTTCAGCACCAGCCGTGTGCCGTCATTCGAGACGGCCACGACACGCAGTTCGGGCATGGGGACCTCCCGGGTGGTGCCTGCCGACGTCACGTGCGTCGCTGCTTCCGCTCTGTCGAGTGTGACCTGCCCGGGTGCAGCCTGCCACAACCTTGCCGAGTTGCCCGGCGTGTCGGGCGCGGGCCCTGGATCGCCGTTATGGCACGGTTACCTATTCGCAACGCTGAGTGACCAACTCCATCACCCTGTGCAACTAGCCCCCTCCCGGCGGTCCTTCAAGGTTTCGGTCCCCTCGCAGGGGGACCGGCCCCAGGGCTCGCAACAGTACTCCATTCGGGCCACGTGCGTGGATTGGCGTGCCGCCCAACTTCTGGCAAGGGGTGACGCCCGGCCGTCCCCGGCGGGATTTCCGCGATCTTGGACGTGGCGTACTTCACGCAATCACCAGAAACGGAACTAATGGTTTCGTTCGCACGTCCCTTTCTCATGCAGTTGATCGATCCCGTGCGGGAAAGGCAGGCAAGGTCCGAGGATGCGTGAAAGGTCCGATGGCGCAGGTGAGGCGGACGTGCGTACGAAGGGGGAGTCCAGGCGAATCGACCTGAGCGTGCCCCAGGTCGCGGGCAGCGCCCTGGCGGCGGTGGTCGCCGCCAAACTCGCCTCCTCGTTCGGCGTGTACGGCACGATCGTCGGTGCCGGTCTGATCAGTGTCGTCGCCACCTGCGGGGGCTCGGTCCTCCAGCACTTCTTCAAGCGCACCGGCGAACAGCTCCGGGTGAAGCGCACCGTCGGCGCCGTGCCGACCGGCGGGGAACCGGCGTCGGCTCCCGGCGAGTTCACCGAAGGCACCGTCTACCGCGCGCGGACCACGGGCTGGAAGCGCCCGGTGGTCGCGGCGGCCCTCGTCTTCGGCGTCACCATGGCCGGGATCACCGCGTACGAGGTCGCCTCCGGCCAGAACCTGAGCGGCGGCCGCAGCACCACTGTCGGCAGCGCCTTCACGGGTCACGACAAGTCCGCGGCGGACTCGGGGGAGTCGGGGGAGTCGGGCGACTCCGGCGGCTCAGGGGGTTCCGAAGACGTGCGGGACGGCCAGGACCCGGGTGGTTCCGGTGACGCGGGGGACTCCGGCTCCGGTGACCAGGCCCCGGCCTCCACCCCCTCCCAGGCCCCGGACGGCACCGGCGACGGTACGTCGTCCGACGGAGGTGCCGCGCAGGACGGCGGTACGGCGTCCAGCCCGGCGCCCACCCCGGACGCCACCGGTGACGAGGACTCCGGCGACGACGGGACCCCCGACCCGGACGCCTCGGCTACGGCCCCAGAACCCGGCGCAAGTAGTCGTTCAGGAACAAACGATCCGGGTCGAGACGGTCCCGCAGCGCCGTGAACTCGCCGAAGCGCGGATACACCCGGGAGAAGTACTCGGCGTCCCGGGTGTGGATCTTTCCCCAGTGCGGCCGGCCCTCGTGCGCCGTGAAGATGCGCTCGGCGGCGGTGAAGTACGCCTGGTAGGGCGCTCCCCGGAACATGTGCACCGCGATGTACGCGCTGTCGCGCCCCGAGGCGGTGGACAGCGTGATGTCGTCGGCCGGGGCCGTGCGCACCTCGACCGGGAAGCTGATCCGCAGCCGTGACCGGTCGACCATCGCCCTCAGTTCGCGCAGCGTCTCGACGACGGCCTCGCGCGGGACGGCGTACTCCATCTCCACGAACCGCACCCGGCGCGGAGATGTGAAGACCTTGTAGGGCGTGTCCGTGTACGTACGCGCGGAGAGTGCCTTGCTGGAGATCCGGGCGATCGCCGGGATGGTGGCGGGCGCGGCGCGGCCGACCCAGTTGGCCGCCTGGAAGACACCGTTGGAGAGGAACTCGTCGTCCAGCCAGCCCTGGAACCGCCCCACCGGCTGCTCCGGACCCGCGCTGCGGTTGTTGCGCTTGGTGTTGGTGCTGCCGGTGTGCGGGAACCAGTAGAACTCGAAGTGCTCGTTCTCGGACCACAGTTCGTCGAAGTCGGCGAGGACCCGCTCGAACGGCATCGGCTCCTCGCGGGCCGTGAGGAGGAAGGCCGGCTCCACGGCGAAGGTGATCGCGGTGACGACGCCCAGGGCGCCCAGGCCGATCCGGGCGGCGGCGAAGACCTCGGGGTTCTCCCGCTCGGAACAGGTCAGCACCGCCCCGTCCGCCGTGACCAGTTCCAGGCCCCGGATCTGGGCGGCGATCGAGGCCGAGTCGCGGCCCGTGCCGTGGGTGCCGGTACTGGTGGCCCCGGAGACGGTCTGCTCCATGATGTCGCCCATGTTCGTCAGCGACAGACCCTCCCGCGCGAGGGCCATGTTGAGCCTCTTGAGCGGAGTGCCCGCCTCGACCGTGACGGTCATGGCGGCACGATCAATGCTGCGGATACCCGTCAACAGTTGAGGGCGGATCAACACACCGTCCGTCGCGGCTATGGACGTGAAGGAGTGGCCGGTGCCGACCGCCTTGACCCGCAACCCGTCCTCGGCGGCCTTGCGCACGGCGCCGGCCAGTTCCTCGACGGAGGCGGGAGCGACCTCCCGCGCGGGGCGCGCGGAGACGTTGCCGCCCCAGTTACGCCATGTGCCGTTCCGGCCGTTCGTCCTGCCGCTCGCCGTGCGTGTGCTGCTCAACGGTCCCTCCCCGACGCGGTTCCGGCCGCTTGAGCCGGCGGTACCCGAGGAAACCGACCGCGACCGCGACGGCCCCGGCCACCGCCGGAACCCCGTACCCCGCGCGCGCCCCGGAGGCGTCGATCACCCAGCCGCCCGCGGAGGAGCCGAGCGCGACCCCGACCGCGAGTCCGGTACTCACCCAGGTCATGCCCTCGGTGAGCTGCGTGCGTGGTACGTGCTCTTCGATGAGGGACATCGTCGTGATCATCGTGGGAGCGATGGACAGACCCGCAACGAACAGCGCCGCGGCCAGAAACAGCAGGTTTCCGACCAGTAGGAGGGGGATCATACTCACGGCCATCGCACACACGCCCAGGAGCCAGCGACGTTCGGGCGGCCCGGCGAACCGCAGCAGCCCGAAAATCATGGCCGCCGTGCACGATCCCGCCGCGTACAGGGCGAGTACGAGGCTGGCGGCGGCCTTGTGTCCCTCCTCCTCGGCGAACGCGACGGTGACGACGTCGATGGCCCCGAAGATCGTGCCCGTGGCGGCGAAGGTCCCGACCAGCACCTGAAGCCCCCGGGAGCTCAGCGCGGTGCCGCCGCCCATGTGCTCGCGCGGGTGCGGTTCCGGCTCGGTGGCGCGCTGCGAGGTCAGCCAGAAGACGCCCGTCGCCAGGAAGCAGGCGGCGAGCAGTGGTCCGGCCTCCGGGAACCAGGCCGTGGACAGGCCGATGGAGATGATCGGCCCGAAGATGAAACAGACCTCGTCCACCACGGACTCGAAGGAGTACGCGGTGTGCAGTCGCGGCGTCCCCCGGTACAGGGCCGCCCAGCGGGCCCGGACCATCGCGCCGAGGCTCGGCACGCAGCCGATGCCGACGCAGGCCACGAACAGCACCCAGTCCGGCCACCCGTAGTGCGCCGCGGGCAGCAGCACCGCGGCCGCGGTGAGCGACACCAGGGTCGCCGGGCGCAGCACCCGCCGCTGCCCGTACCGGTCCACCAGGCGGGAGACCTGCGGTCCGGCCACGGCGGCGGCGAGCGCGATGGTGGCCGACAGCGCCCCGGCCAGTCCGTACCGCCCGGTGAGCTGCGAGATCATCGTCACCACGCCGATGCCCATCATCGACAGCGGCATCCGGCCGAGGAAGCCCGCGGCGGAGAAGGCCCTGGTGCCGGGGGAGGCGAACAGCGCGCGGTAGGGGCTGGGCAACGAGGTCTCCGGGAACGGCTCAGTGACGGCTCAGTGGTGGCTCAGTAAGGTGCGAATGCAGCTGATACAGCTTACTCGTCGGCAGCCCCGGAAACACCCCCGCGGAGCTGGTGAAACGCACGGTCGGTACCCCGCCGTTTCCCCGCTGTCAGTGCCGGGTGGCAGGATCGAGACATGCCAGACGTGCTCGATGCAAGCCCCTACGACGCCCTGCTCCTGCTCTCGTTCGGCGGCCCGGAGGGCCCGGACGACGTCGTCCCGTTCCTGGAGAACGTGACTCGTGGGCGAGGCATCCCCAAGGAACGCCTGAAGGAAGTCGGACAGCACTACTTCCTCTTCGGCGGGGTCAGCCCCATCAACGACCAGAACCGCGCCCTGCTGGACGCCCTGCGCAAGGACTTCGCCGAGCACGGCCTGGACCTGCCGGTCTACTGGGGCAACCGCAACTGGGCGCCGTACCTGACGGACACCCTGCGCGAGATGGTCCGCGACGGCCGCCGCCGCATCCTGGTCCTGGCCACCAGCGCCTACGCCTCGTACTCGGGCTGCCGCCAGTACCGCGAGAACCTCGCGGACGCGCTCGCCGCCCTGGAGGCCGAGGGGATGGAGCCGCCGAGGACCGACAAGCTCCGGCACTACTTCAACCACCCCGGCTTCGTCGAGCCCATGGTCGACGGGCTCGTGGAGTCCCTCGGAGAACTGCCCGAGGAGGTCAGGGACGGCGCGCACATCGCGTTCTCGACCCACTCGATCCCCACCTCCGCCGCGGACACCTCCGGTCCGGTCGAAGGGCACGGCGACGGCGGGGCGTACGTGCGCCAGCACCTGGACGTCGCGCGGGTGATCGCCGACGCCGTCCGCGAGCGCACCGGTGTCGACCACCCCTGGCAGCTCGTCTACCAGTCGCGCTCGGGCGCCCCGCACATCCCGTGGCTGGAGCCCGACATCTGCGACCACCTGGAGGAGCGTCACGCGGCAGGCGTCCCCGCCGTGGTGATGGCCCCCATCGGATTCGTCTCGGACCACATGGAGGTCATGTACGACCTCGACACGGAGGCCACCGCCAAGGCCGGGGAGCTGGGGCTGCCGGTGCGCCGCTCGGCCACGGTGGGCGCCGATCCGCGGTTCGCCGCCGCGGTCCGCGACCTCGTCCTCGAGCGGGCCGCCGACGAGCGCGGGCAGGAGGTCACCCCGTGTGCCCTCGGTGCCCTGGGCGCGAGCCACAACCTGTGCCCGGTCGGCTGCTGCCCCGCCCGTGCCGCACGCCCCGCCGCCGCGGGCGCCGACAGTCCCTACGCGTGAAGGGCCCCGTGACCGACGTGACGACCGATCCGCTCCATGCCGACCTGCTGAAGATCGCCCAGGAGGCCGCCCACCGCGCGGGCGAGCTGCTGCGGGACGGCCGCCCGGCCGACCTCGCGGTCGCCGCCACCAAGTCCAGCCCCATCGACGTGGTCACCGAGATGGACATCGCGGCGGAGAAGCTGATCACCGGGCTGATCGCCGACCGCCGCCCCGACGACGGCTTCCTCGGCGAGGAGGGCTCCGCCACGGAGGGGACGAGCGGCATCCGCTGGGTCATCGACCCGCTCGACGGCACGGTCAACTACCTCTACGGGCTGCCCACCTGGGCGGTCTCCATCGCCGCCGAGCAGGACGGCGAGCGGGTGGCCGGAGCTGTCGTGGCCCCCATGCGGGGCGAGTCCTACCACGCGCTGCTGGGCGGGGGCGCCTGGGCGACGGGAGCCTGGGAGGGCGAACGCCGGCTGTCCTGCCGGTCCGCCGCGCCGCTGGACCAGGCGTTGGTCTCCACCGGGTTCAACTACGTCGCCGACGTCCGCGCGGAGCAGGCCGAGATCGCGCGGCGGCTCATTCCGCTGGTGCGGGACATCCGGCGCGGCGGCTCGGCCGCGATCGACCTGTGCGACGTGGCCGCGGGACGCCTCGACGGCTACTACGAGCGGGGCCTACACCCCTGGGACCTCGCGGCGGGCGACCTGATCGCCCGGGAGGCGGGCGCGGTGACCGGTGGACGCCCCGGTGAGCGCCCCACCGGCACTCTGACGATCGCCGCCACCCCGGCCGTCTTCGAGCCCCTCCAGCGACTCCTGACGGACTTCGGCGCGTAGGCCTTCGGCGGTGTGTCGGCGGACGGTGCCTGTCGGGGCGGGGGAGTGCGGTCGGCAGCGTGCCCGCGCAGTATCCGCCGGCACAGCGGATCGCCCGGCGCGGCGGCCGGCGTCCCGTGCGGGGCGACCGTGAGCGCTGGTCCTCGGCTGTGGCAGCAGCCGTGCCCGATGTCGCGCGGCAGCGGCCTGCCGTGGCGTGGCCCCGGGTGACAGCGTCCGCTGGAGGGCGTCCGGGCGGTGAGGCCTGCGCGGTGGCCCGGGCGGTGGGACCGGTGCTGACGTGGCGGAGGTGTCCGGCCCGGGTACGGGGGCCCGGCCGTCGAACGGCGGGCACCGGCCGCTCCGGCCGTGCTCGGCTGCCGGTGGACGTCGAGCAGGACCGGCGGGTTCGAGCCCGCGAGTGGCGGCCTTTCCGGGTTCCGATGCCGGGCGCGGCAGACCGGCCCGTGCCCAGGCGCCGACGTCTGGAGGGGGCGCGGCCCCCTACGCGCCCGTGCGGCCGGATCGGTGTGCAAGGCGCCGAGCCGGGCTCCGGCCTCCGCGTGGTCAGGATCCGTACGTCGGCCCTGCCGGGCAGGACGACTGCGCATGCGGCCGGATCGTTGCTCCGCACAACCGGACCGGGCCGGCCCTCTCGCGAGGCCGGTTCGGCGACCGGGCCGTGCCCGACGGTCGCGAGCGCCCTCTCGCGAACGCCCTTCACGATGCACCGCCCGCACCTCGTGACCCATCGGTACGAGCCCGGGCCACCTCGGTGAGCACCCCGCGCGGCCGCTCGCCGCCGGGCGCCCACGCGCACGGCGAAGCCCCGGCGCTGGATGTCGCCGGGGCCTCGGTCGTTCACGGGCCGATCAGGCGTTGGTCGCGCTGACCTCCACACCGTGCTCGGCAGCGAGACGGCGCAGATCGTCGAGCTCGCCCAGCTCCACCTCGACAAGGAACTCGTCGCCCTCGTCGCGGGCCCGGGACAGGTCGGACTCGGTCGTCTTTATGCGCTGCAGAAGTCCTGCGGTGAAAGCGTCCATGCTGCGCCCCCTCGTCCTGGGTCGTGGGTCGTTGGCACGGGGGTGTGCCGTTCGGAAGGGGCGATCACGTCTCCGGTGGAGTGCCCAGCGCTGCCCGGCCGGGCGGCGACGGTGCCGGACACCCACGCCCGCTCTGCGGAAGCGGACCGCGGCGTACCGCGCGGTAACGCGGTACAGGCAGAGCGTGATCGCGGGGTGTAAAGCCGTCCTCCCCCAGCTCCCCTTCGCGGAAACCTCAACCGCGGGAGAAAATCTCGCATTCCCGCTCCGGCGACCTTCTTCGGCACCGGTCCCTCACCCGTCTTACAGCCGACTTATGGCCGAAAAGGGCAGGATGGAGGCAACACACCCACCAGGCCCCTGCCCTCGTGCGCCCGAGAAGCGCTACGCGGGTGGACACAGGAAGGACAAGCGACGTGCGCGTACTCGTCGTCGAGGACGAGCAACTGCTCGCCGATGCGGTGGCCACCGGACTGCGCCGGGAGGCCATGGCCGTCGACGTCGTGTACGACGGTGCGGCAGCCCTGGAGCGCATCGGCGTCAACGACTACGACGTGGTCGTCCTGGACCGCGACCTCCCCCTCGTGCACGGCGACGACGTGTGCCGCAAGATCGTCGAGCTGGGCATGCCCACCCGCGTGCTCATGCTCACGGCGTCCGGCGACGTCAGCGACCGGGTCGAGGGCCTGGAGATCGGCGCCGACGACTACCTGCCCAAGCCCTTCGCGTTCAGCGAGCTGATCGCCCGGGTGCGTGCCCTGGGCCGGCGTACCAGCGTGCCCCTGCCGCCCGTCCTGGAACGCGCCGGGATCAAGCTCGACCCGAACCGCCGGGAGGTCTTCCGCGACGGCAAGGAGGTGCAGCTCGCCCCCAAGGAGTTCGCCGTCCTCGAGGTCCTGATGCGCAGCGAGGGCGCCGTGGTCTCCGCGGAGCAGCTGCTGGAGAAGGCCTGGGACGAGAACACGGACCCGTTCACCAACGTCGTGCGCGTGACCGTCATGACCCTGCGCCGCAAGCTGGGCGAGCCGCCCGTCATCGTCACCGTCCCCGGCTCCGGCTACCGGATCTGACCGGCCGTGGCGACGACACCCGCGCCCCCCGGGGCGCCTCCGAAGCCCACCTGGGACCCCCGGTCGGTCACCCCCCTGCCGTGGCTGCGTCCCACCATCCGGATACGGCTCACGCTGCTGTACGGCGGCATGTTCCTGATCGCCGGCATCCTGCTGCTGTCGATCATCTACCTGCTCGCCGCCCAGGCGGTGCGCACCGGCAACGAACCGCTGTACAAGATCGTCGACTTCGCCGACCTCAAGGTCTCCAGCAGCGACTGCCCGGTGGTCGACAACGGCAACCTGTCGCTGTCCGCGTTCAACGCCGCGATCAGTGACTGCATAGACCACCAGCGCAAGGTCGCCCTGGACAACCTGCTCAGCCGCTCGCTGCTGGCGCTGCTCGGCCTTGCCGTGATCGCCTTCGCCTTCGGCTACGCCATGGCCGGCCGCGTCCTGTCGCCGCTGGGCCGGATCACCCGCACCGCGCGCGCGGTGGCGGGCTCCGACCTCTCCCGCCGGATCGAGCTGGACGGCCCGGACGACGAGCTGAAGGAGCTGGCCGACACCTTCGACGACATGCTGGAGCGGCTGCAGCGCGCCTTCACCGCCCAGCAGCGTTTCGTCGGCAACGCCTCCCACGAGCTGCGCACCCCGCTGGCGATCAACCGCACGCTCCTGGAAGTGCACCTGTCCGACCCGAACGCCCCGGTGGAGCTCCAGCAGCTGGGCAAGACGCTGCTGGCCACCAACGAACGCAGTGAGCAGCTCGTCGAGGGCCTGCTGCTGCTCGCCCGCAGCGACAACCAGATCGTCGAGCGCAAACCGGTGGACCTCGCCGAGGTGGCCGGCCAGGCCATCGACCAGGCGCACGGCGAGGCGGACGGCAAGGGCGTGGAGATCCGCGGCACACGCGAGGCCGCGGTCGTCCAGGGCAACGGCGTCCTGCTGGAGCGCATCGCCCTGAACCTCGTCCAGAACGCCGTGCGCTACAACGTGGCCGAGCAGGGCTGGGTGGAGGTCACCACGGCGCTGGAGAGCGGCCAGGCGGTCCTGGTGGTCACCAACACCGGCCCGGTCGTGCCGGCGTACGAGGTCGACAACCTCTTCGAGCCGTTCCGGCGCCTGCGCACCGAGCGCACGGGCAGCGACAAGGGCGTGGGGCTCGGGCTGTCCATCGCGCGGTCCGTGGCCCGGGCGCACGGCGGGCACATCTACGCCCAGCCGCGCGAGGGCGGAGGGCTCGTGATGCGGGTGACGCTGCCCGTCTGAGATCTGAGATCATGACCCCCGACATCTCACCGAGACCCGAGGATGTTCGCTTTGAGCGGAATTTCCAGGCCAGTGGCCGGGGAGTCGCGTGTGTGATCGATCACAGCGAGGACTTTCCCGCCATCTACTCTCCGTGATCATGCACCCTGGCGGAAAGCCGGGAAAATCCCGGTTTTCAGGGGCCCTGATCACGGGAAGTACACGGTGAGACGCCTTTGAAGTGCGGCATTCGGACCGTGTACGGTCCCCATCGCCATCCAAGCCGATCACTCATGAGGGGTCCGGTTGGGTGTCGATTGAGTAACAGACCTTGATGTGAGGCAAAATCTCCGCCTCAGGTCGGGCACAAGTCCGGCCTCTCACGCGTTACGTGCGCTGAAGACACCGCAGACACCCAGAGGGGGAGAGCGACCATGGCAACCGATTACGACACTCCACGCAAGACCGACGACGACGTCGACTCGGACAGCCTCGAAGAGCTGAAGGCCAGGCGGAACGACAAGTCCGCCTCGGCCGTCGACGTCGACGAGTTCGAGGCCGCGGAAGGCCTCGAACTTCCCGGCGCCGACCTCTCGAACGAGGAACTGGCCGTCCGTGTACTGCCGAAGCAGCAGGACGAGTTCACCTGCATGAGCTGCTTCCTGGTCCACCACCGCAGCCAGCTGGCCCGCGAGAAGAACGGCCAGCCGATCTGCCGCGACTGCGACTGAGGCGGGGTCGGCCGTGACTGGCTCGACCCCTCCCTGGAAGCGCCGTTTCTCCCGACGAGGAGCGGACCAAGGGCCGTCCGACGGTCCGTACAGCGCGCGTGACGACGAGCGGGGCCCGACCGATACGGAGAGGGCCCCGCTCGAACCAGTGGTCGACCGGACTGACCTCCCGGCGACCGTTCAGACGCCGGCGCCCGCTGCCCGGCGCAGGGCAGCGGCGTTCCGGGAAAAGGCCGGGCAGGGCGTCCGCAACGGCGGTGCCCGCGCCAGGGCGGCCCTGGCGCACCTCGCCGACCGCATCATCGACCTGGCCCCGCGCGTGCCCGTACGGGACCTGGAGACGCTGCGCAGACAGTTCCCCGGCCTGGGACCGGAGGAGCTGGCCGACCGGCTCGTGGCCGGCGCGGCCAAGGGCACGGCGACCGTGGGAGCGGGTGTCGGAGCGGCGGCGATGCTGCCCGTACCGCCCGCGATGCCCACCGAACTGGCCGCCGAGATCACCGGTGTCGCGGCGATCGAGCTCAAGATGATCGCCGAACTCCACGAGGTCTACGGCGTACGTCCGCCCGGCACCCTCGCGCAGCGCAGCACCGCGTACCTGAACTCCTGGTCCGACGAACGCGGCGTCGACGTGTCCAAGCCGTCGACCCTCGGCTCGGCGATGAACAGTCACATGAAACGCCAGCTCCGCCAGCAGATCATGAAGCGGATGGTGCGCGACTTGCCGAACCTGATGCCTTTCATGGTCGGCGCGGCCGTCGGCGCCGTCATGAACCGCCGCGACACCAGGAAGCTGGCCGCCAGAATCCGTGCGGACCTGCGCAAGAACCAGGTCGCCTGGAGCGCCCTCGACGACCTTCCGGCCCTGGAACAGCCGCAGAACGCCCTGGACATGGGCGACCTCGCCAAGGGCCTCGGACCCGGCCACGCGGGCCGTGACGACGAGCCCGGCAAGGGCGGTCGCTGACTCCCCCGCCCCCGCGCTCGTGATCGGTACGGCTACGCCGCGGCCTTCGCCGCCGTCAGGGCCTCGATCAGCCGCTCCGGCTCGCGCGTCGACAGATACAGATACGGAGTCGGGTCCTCCGGATCCGTGACCATCACGCGCACCGCCCTCGGGATGTAGGCGCGCAGCAGCAGGAACGCCCGGGTGTCGGCCTTGTACGTGCGCCAGGCACGGGCCTCCTCCGGATCGAGGATCTCCGCCTCGCCCAACGCCGAGACCGGCACCCTCGCCTCGCCCGCGATCAGCGCGTCGCCCACGACACGGATGCGGACCGCGCCGTACGAACTGGCCGCCACCGCCGCCACCGCCGTCCCGCCCGCCAGGCCGCCCAGCATCGGCAGCGTGCCGAAGGGCAGCAGGATCAGCGCGAACGCGAGACCCACCAGGAAGGAGACCAGCCACCAGGAGCGGGGCGCGGTGAGGCGTTCTTCGTACGGGGTGGTGGAGAGCTGCATGAACCAAGCTTGGCACGGTGGCGGCGTTCGGCCGACGCGCGGGTAAGGTCTGCGCCTGTGAGTGGTACTTCCCCAGGTCTTCAGCCTCCCGCCGACGCCGTGAAACCCGTCCGGCACCCCGACGCACCCGCCCCCGGCGAGCTGCTCGGCGCCCACTACGGCCAGTGCTTCGGCTGCGGCGGCGACCAGCCCCACGGACTGCACCTCCAGGCGCGGGCGGGTGAAGGCGTGTCGATCACCGCCGAGTTCACCGTGCGGCCCGCCCACCAGGGCGCCCCCGGCCTCGCACACGGCGGCGTGCTGGCCACCGCCCTGGACGAGACGCTGGGCTCGCTGAACTGGCTGCTGCGCACGATCGCGGTGACCGGACGGCTCGAGACCGACTTCAGGCGGCCGGTGCCCGTCGACACGACGTTGTACCTGGAGGCCGAGGTCACCGCCGTGGCCGGCCGGAAGATCTACTCCACCGCCACCGGCCGGATCGGCGGCCCCGACGGCCCCGTGGCCGTCCGCGCCGACGCCCTCTTCGTCGAGGTCAAGGTCGAGCACTTCGTCCAGAACGGCCGCGAGGCGGAGATCCGCGCCGCCATGGACGACCCCGACCAGCTCCGCCGCGCCCGCGCCTTCGAGGTGAACCCGTGAGCCACGCCGGCCTCGAGGTGCTGATCCGCCGCGTCGACCCCGACGTACCGCTTCCGACGTACGCCCAGCCCGGCGACGCGGGGGCCGATCTGCGCACCACCGTCGACTGCGAGCTGGCGCCCGGCGAACGTGCCGTACTGCCCACCGGCGTGTCTGTGGCGCTCCCGGAGGGGTACGCGGGGTTCGTGCACCCACGTTCCGGACTGGCCGCCCGTTGCGGCGTCGCCCTGGTGAATGCTCCGGGGACGATTGATGCCGGGTACCGTGGGGAGATCAAGGTGATCGTGGTGAATCTCGACCCGCGCGAGACGGTGCGGTTCGAGCGCTTCGACCGGATTGCCCAACTGGTCGTCCAGCAGGTCGAGAGGGTCCGCTTCCGTCAGGTCGCGGAGCTTCCCGGCTCGGCGCGGGCCGAGGGGGGCTTCGGGTCCACCGGCGGCCACGCCGGGTTGGACCGTGCAAGCGGCACAAGCGGTCAGGTCGCCGAGGGCGGCCCGACGGGTGGGAATCGATACGCTTCGGTCGTATCCGACCGGGAAGGACAGTGACGTGTTCGGACGTCGCAAGAAGAACGACGCCGCCGAGGACGCGGCCGGCGAGACCGAGCAGGTCGTCGACAGCGTCGACACCGAGGCGGACGAAGAGCGCGGCCGCGTGCGGCTCGAGCCCGAACCGCGGCCCGACGGACCCTGGGACAGCACCGAGGTCCGCGACCCGGCCGAGGGCCGGGTGGACCTCGGCGGCCTGTTCATCCCCGGGGTCGACGGCATGGAACTGCGGGTGGAGGTCGCGGGCGACGCGATCGTCGCCGCGACCGTCGTGCTGCGCGACAGCGCCATCCAGCTCCAGGGCTTCGCCGCTCCCAAGCGCGAGGGCATCTGGGGCGAGGTGCGCGAGGAGATCGCCTCCGGCATCACCCAGCAGGGCGGCATCATCGACGAGGTCGAGGGCCCGCTGGGCTGGGAGCTGCGGGCCCAGGTCCCGGTGCAGCTGCCGGACGGCAAGAGCGGCTTCCAGGTCGTGCGGTTCGTCGGAGTGGACGGCCCCCGCTGGTTCCTGCGCGGTGTGATCTCGGGCCAGGGCGCGGTGCAGCCGCAGGCCGCCGGTCTTCTGGAGCAGATCTTCCGGGACACGGTCGTGGTCCGCGGCGAGGGCCCGATGGCCCCCCGGGACCCGCTCGTCCTGAAGCTGCCGAACGACGCGCAGATGGTCCCCGAAGGGGTCCAGCAGGAGGAGGGCTCCCGCTTCGCCGGCGGCATGGGCCAGCTCCAGCGCGGACCGGAGATCACCGAGGTCCGCTAGGTACCGAGGTTCGCCGGGTGCCGAGGTTCGCCAGGTACCGAGGTTCGTCGGGTAAAAACTCTGTACGGGTTTTCGCCGTACGCGCGCAAGGGCCGCGTCCCCAGGGGGACGCGGCCCTTTGCCAAGTCACCGGTGATCCGGCCCGGGCCGTTGAATGTGTCCCCCTTCGCTGGTGATACTGGCGCCCGGTTTACGCGGGGGAGGACACATGAGCCAGGTGGTCACCGAGACCATGGTGCGCGTCGAGGACGTGCGGAAGTCGTACGGCCGGGACACGGCCGCCGTACACGCCCTGCGGGGCGTCTCCTTCGAGGTGCCGCGCGGTGAGCTCATCGCCCTCAAGGGGCGGTCCGGCTCGGGGAAGACCACGCTGCTCAACATCGTCGGCGGTCTCGACGTACCCGATGCCGGGCGGGTCGAGGTCGACGGCCGGAATCTCGCGGAGCTGGACGAGGACGGGCTGCTCGCGCTGCGCCGGGACCGGGTCGGCTTCGTCTTCCAGTCCTTCGGGCTCATCCCGATCCTCACCGCCGCCGAGAACGTGGGCGTGCCGCTGCGGCTGCGCCGGGCCGCCCCGCGCGAACGCGAGGAGCGCGTCGAGCTGCTGCTCTCCCTCGTCGGCCTCGCCGACCACGCCGCCCAGCGACCGGGTGAGCTGTCCGGCGGGCAGCAGCAGCGGGTCGCCATCGCCCGCGCCCTCGCCAACGAGCCCGCCCTGCTGATCGCCGACGAGCCCACCGGCCAGCTGGACGCCGAGACCGGCCACGCCGTGATGGAACTGCTGCGCGCGGTCGTCCGCAGCGAACAGGTCACCGCGCTGGTCGCCACCCACGACGCCACGCTGCTCGACCTCGCCGACCGGGTGCTGGAGCTGCGGGACGGCGAGATCGTCGAGCAGTGACGCCGCGGGCGTCAGAGTTCTGTCAAAGACGACCGGCACCGCGCCCCCGCCCCCTTTTGTCGTGATTGTGGGCCGTAGGGTCGACGCTGCGCAATCAGCGGTGACCGGAAGACAATGAGGCCATGGGACGCGGCAAGCTTCGGATCTACCTCGGTGCGGCACCGGGCGTCGGCAAGACGTACGCGATGCTGTCCGAGGCGCACCGGCGGGTAGAGCGGGGCACCGACTGCGTGTTGGCCTTCGTGGAGCACCACGGCCGAGCGCGCACCGAGGTGATGCTGCGCGGCCTGGAGCAGGTGCCGCGCCGGGAGCTGGACTACCGCGGCACGAGGTTCACGGAGCTGGACCTGGACGCGGTGCTGGCCCGGAGCCCGCGAGTCGCGCTGGTGGACGAGCTGGCCCACACCAACGTCCCCGGCGTCCGCAACGCCAAGCGGTGGCAGGACGTCGAGGAGCTGCTGGCCGCCGGGATCGACGTCGTCTCGACCGTCAACATCCAGCACCTGGAGTCGCTCGGCGACGTCGTGGAGTCGATCACCGGCGTACGCCAGCGGGAGACCGTGCCCGACGAGGTGGTGCGCCGCGCCGACCAGATCGAACTGGTCGACATGTCGCCCCAGGCGCTGCGCCGGCGCATGGCCCACGGCAACATCTACCAGCCGGACAAGGTCGACGCGGCCCTGTCCAACTACTTCCGCCCCGGCAACCTCACCGCCCTGCGGGAACTGGCGCTGCTGTGGGTGGCGGACCGGGCCGACGAGTACCTCCAGCAGTACCGCAGCGAGCACCGCGTCTCGAAGATCTGGGGCTCGCGCGAACGCATCGTGGTCGGCCTGACCGGCGGCCCCGAGGGCCGGACGCTGATACGGCGGGCCGCGCGCCTCGCCGAGAAGGGCGCGGGCGGCGAGGTGCTGGCCGTGTACATAGCCCGCAGCGACGGGCTGACCTCGGCCTCCCCGAAGGAGCTGGCCGTCCAGCGCACCCTCGTGGAGGACCTCGGCGGCACCTTCCACCACGTGCTCGGCGAGGACATACCGGCCGCGCTGCTCGACTTCGCGCGCGGCGTCAACGCCACCCAGATCGTCCTCGGCTCCTCGCGCCGCAAGGCCTGGCAGTACGTCTTCGGACCCGGCGTCGGCGCCACGGTCGCCCGGGAGTCCGGCCCCGACCTGGACGTCCACATCGTGACCCACGAGGAGGTCGCCAAGGGGCGCGGACTGCCGGTGGCCAGGGGAGCGCGGCTGGGCCGGTCCCGGATCGTCTGGGGCTGGTTCGCGGGCCTGGGCGGGCCGGTACTGCTGTCGCTGCTGCTGAGCACCGTCCACCTCGGGCTCGCCAACGACGTGCTGCTCTACCTGGCGCTGACCGTGGCCGCAGCGCTGCTCGGCGGGCTGTACCCGGCGCTCGCCTCGGCCGCCGTCGGGTCGCTGCTGCTGAACTGGTTCTTCACGCCCCCCGTCAACCGGATCACCATCGCCGACCCCAGGAACATGCTTGCGCTCGCCATATTCGTCGGCGTCGCGCTGTCCGTCGCCTCGGTCGTGGACGTGGCGGCCCGCCGCACCCACCAGGCCGCCAGGCTGCGCGCCGAGTCGGAGATCCTCTCCTTCCTGGCCGGCGACGTCCTGCGCGGCGAGACCAGCCTGGAGACGCTCCTCGAACGGGTGCGCGAGACCTTCGGCATGGAGTCGGCCGCCCTGCTGGAGCGGGAGGGCGACGTGGCGCCCTGGACCTGCGCCGGCCGGGCCGGGTCGGGGCCGCCGGTGGGACGCCCGGAGGACGCGGACGTGGACATCCCGGTCGGGGACCACCTGGCCCTCGCGCTGACCGGCCGGGTCCTGCCCGCCGAGGACCGCCGGGTACTGGCCGCCTTCGCCGCCCAGGCCGCCGTCGTCCTGGACCGGCGCCGGCTGCGCGAGGAGGCCGACCGGGCCCGCGCGCTGGCCGAGGGCAACCGCATCCGCACCGCTCTGCTGGCCGCCGTCAGCCATGACCTGCGTACCCCGCTGGCCGGGATCAAGGCGGCGGTGACGAGCCTCAGGTCCGACGACGTGGCCTGGTCGGAGGAGGATCAGGCGGAGCTCCTCGAGGGCATCGAGTCGGGCGCCGACCGCCTCGACCACCTCGTGGGCAACCTGCTCGACATGTCCCGCCTCCAGACCGGCACGGTCACGCCGCTGATCCGCGAGATCGACGTCGACGAGGTGGCGCCGATGGCGCTCGGCGGGGTGCCCGAGGGGAGCGCGGAACTCGACATCCCGGAGACGCTGCCGATGGTCGCCGTCGACGCCGGGCTCCTGGAGCGGGCGATGGCCAACCTGGTGGAGAACGCCGTCAAGTACAGCCCGGACGGCCGAACCGTCCTGGTGGCCGCCAGCGCCCTCGCGGACCGCGTGGAGGTACGGGTCGTCGACCGGGGGCCCGGAGTGCCGGACGAGGCCAAGGACCGCATCTTCGAGCCCTTCCAGCGGTACGGCGACGCCCCGCGCGGGGCCGGCGTGGGCCTCGGCCTGGCCGTGGCCCGGGGCTTCGCCGAGGCGATGGGCGGCACCCTGAACGCGGAGGACACCCCCGGCGGCGGCCTCACCATGGTCCTCACCCTCCGCGCGGCGGGATCACCCGCGGCGCACCTTCGTCCCGCGACAGCGCAAAGCACGACAGCGGAAGACGCCACGGCGGAGGACGCCACGGCGGAGGACGCCACAGCGGAAGACGCCACAGCGGAAAGGCAGGCCGCCCGATGACCCGGGTCCTCGTGATCGACGACGAACCGCAGATCGTGCGGGCCCTCGTGATCAACCTCAAGGCGCGGCACTACGAGGTCGACGCGGCCCACGACGGCGCCACCGCCCTCCAGCTCGCCGCCGCCCGCCACCCCGACGTGGTGGTGCTGGACCTGGGCCTGCCCGACATGGACGGCGTCGAGGTGATCCGCGGCCTGCGCGGCTGGACCCGGGTGCCGATCCTGGTGCTGTCCGCCCGGCACTCCTCCGACGAGAAGGTCGAGGCGCTGGACGCGGGCGCCGACGACTACGTCACCAAGCCCTTCGGCATGGACGAGCTGCTGGCCCGGCTGCGGGCCGCGGTCCGCCGGTCCGAGCCCGTCCCGGGCGGCGAGGACGAGGTGGTCGTGGACACCGCGGGGTTCACCGTCGACCTGGCCGCGAAGAAGGTCAACCGGGGCGGGAAGGACGTACGCCTGACGCCCACCGAGTGGCATCTGCTGGAGGTGCTGGTACGCAACACCGGGCGTCTGGTCAGCCAGCGGCAGCTGCTCCAGGAGGTGTGGGGGCCGTCCTACGGGACGGAGACGAACTACCTGCGGGTCTACATGGCCCAGCTGCGCCGCAAGCTCGAGACGGACCCCGCGCACCCCCGGCACTTCATCACCGAGCCGGGCATGGGGTACCGATTCGAGAAGTGAACGGCGTGCCCCGGTACGCTTCAGATATGAGTGCTGCTCCGCGTTCCGACAAGCCGGTGGGCCGGTTCCGGCGCATGTTCGACCGGCTCTCCTCGTCACAGGAGGACCTGGAGTCGGAGGAACTGCGCGAGGACGCCGACACCGCCGGCTGCACGCGTATCGGAGACTGCCGGGACCGGCAGGTCGTGTCGGTTACTGGTACCTTGCGCACGGTCACCCTGCGACCGCGCGCGGGCGTTCCGGCCCTGGAGGCCGAGCTGTTCGACGGTTCCGCCGCCTTGGACGTGGTGTGGCTGGGCAGACGCTCCATCGTGGGCATAGAGCCGGGGCGCAAGCTCATCGCATCGGGCCGGATCTCCATGAGCCACGGCCGCCGGGTGCTCTTCAACCCGAAATACGAACTGAGACCCCTCGGACGGGAGTAGCCGGTGACGTCGCTCGACAAGCCGACCGAAGAGACGACAGAGGCCGACGACGCCCGGGCGGTGACGGAGGCCGCGCTGTTCGAGGCGTTCGGCGGCGTGCGGGGCATGATCGAGACGGTGCTGCCGGGCCTGCTCTTCGTCACCATCTTCACCCTCAACAACGACCTGCACATGTCGGCGATCGCGGCCCTGGCCGTGTCGGTGGTGCTGGTCGTCGTCCGGCTCGTGATGAAGGACACCGTCAAGCACGCCTTCAGCGGGGTCTTCGGCGTCGCCTTCGGCGTGGTCTTCGCGATGATGACCGACAACGCCAAGAACTTCTATCTGCCGGGCATGCTCTACACCCTGGGCCTGGCGCTGGCGTACATCGTGACCTCGCTGGCCGGGGTGCCGCTGATCGGCCTGATCCTCGGCCCGGTCTTCAAGGAGAACCTCTCCTGGCGCACCCGCAACCCCGGCCGCAAGAAGGCGTACACCAAGGCCAGCTACGCCTGGGGTCTGATCCTGCTCGGCAAGAGCGCGATCCTCTTCCCGCTGTACTGGTGGGCGGACACCGAGCAGCTCGGTTGGGTCCTGGTCACCCTGAAGATCCCGCCCTTCCTGCTCGCCGTCTGGCTGACCTGGGTCTTCCTGGCCAAGGCGCCGGCCCCCATCGACGTGTTCGCGGAGATGGAGGCGGCGGAAGAGGCCGAGAAGGCGGAGAAGGCCGAGCGGGAACGGCGTGAGCAGGAGGCCGACGGCACGCTGCCGGGGCCGCCCGAGGCCGACGGGGAGACCGCGGATCTGCGCAGCGGCAGGCACCGCAAGGCCTGACGGGCCTGACGGGCCTGACGGGACGATACGGCGGTGGGGCGCCCGGAGATTTCCGGGCGTCCCACCGCCGTAGGTCCTCCGCGTCGGTCAGACCACGCCGTCGGGCCGCCGTCGCGCCGACAGCAGGTCCTCCAGCTGCTCCTCGCGGGCCTGCGCGGCGACGAACAGCAGTTCGTCGCCGGCCTCCAGGGAGTCCTCCCCGGAGGGCGTCAGCACCCGGGTGCCTCGGATGATCGTCACCAGGGACGTGTCCTCGGGCCACTGGACGTCGCCGACCTGGGTACCGGCCAGGGCCGACTCCTCCGGCAGCGTCAGCTCGACGAGGTTGGCGTCGCCGTGGCTGAAGCGCAGCAGCCGGACCAGGTCGCCGACGCTCACCGCCTCCTCGACCAGGGCCGACATCAGCCGCGGGGTGGAGACGGCGACGTCCACGCCCCAGGACTCGTTGAAGAGCCACTCGTTCTTCGGGTTGTTCACCCGGGCGACGACGCGCGGAACGCCGTACTCCGTCTTGGCCAGCAGGGACACGACGAGGTTGACCTTGTCGTCGCCCGTCGCGGCGATGACGACGTTGCAGCGCTGGAGCGCCGCCTCGTCCAGGGACGTGATCTCGCACGCGTCGGCGAGCAGCCACTCCGCCATCGGAACCCGCTCGACCGAGATCGCGGTCGGCGCCTTGTCGATGAGCAGGACCTCGTGGCCGTTCTCCAGCAGCTCGCCCGCGATCGAGCGGCCGACCGCGCCGGCTCCGGCAATGGCGACCCTCATCAGTGACCGCCCTCCTCTTCGGGACCCTTGGCGAACGCCGCCTCGACCTTGTGGACCTCGTCGGTGCGCATCATCACGTGCACCAGGTCACCCTCCTGAAGGACGGTCTGCGACGAGGGCAGGATCGCCTCCCCGAGCCGGGTGACGAAGGCCACCCGCACGCCCGTCTCCTCCTGGAGCCGGCTGATCTTGTGACCGACCCAGGACGCGGACGTGTGCACCTCGGCGAGCTGGACACCCCCGGTGGGGTCGCGCCACAGCGGCTCGGCGCCCGCGGGCAGCAGCCGGCGCAGCATCTGGTCGGCCGTCCAGCGCACGGTGGCCACGGTGGGGATGCCCAGGCGCTGGTAGACCTCGGCGCGGCGGGGATCGTAGATGCGGGCGGCGACGTTCTCCACGCCGAACATCTCGCGCGCCACGCGGGCGGCGATGATGTTCGAGTTGTCGCCGCTGGAGACGGCGGCGAAAGCGCCGGCCTCCTCGATGCCCGCCTCGCGCAGGGTGTCCTGGTCGAAGCCGATACCGGTGACGCGGCGACCGCCGAACGAGGAGCCGAGGCGCCGGAAGGCGGTCGGGTCGCGGTCGATCACCGCGACCGTGTGCCCCTGCTGCTCCAGGGTCTGGGCGAGCGCGGAGCCCACGCGCCCGCAGCCCATGATGACAATATGCATCGCCTCACACCGCGCTTCCTGCGGGCCCGCCGGCCATTGTGAATGTCGTGCTCATGTCTCTCTTTCGGCTCGCCTGGCGACACGTCGCGGCCGGAGTGCGGGCCGCAGGGGAACATCATGCCGGTGCGTACCGGCGCTGACGCCGCTAGGGGCCCGGGAACCGGGTTTCCCTGCCCGGGAGGCCGGGTCCCCCGACCGGATCGCACCCAACGTATCGGCACGCCTCCAGGGCCCGCAGGAGCCGTCTCACCCGCCGGCCGACGACCCCCGGCGGCAGATGCTGCGGATGCTGGCGAGCGTCAGGATTCCGAGGCCGACGAGCGTGGCGGCGCCGCCGATCAGTTCTGCGCTCAGGTGCATGGGACCTCCAGGGGCGGCAACGGTCGGGCACCGGACGATGCTTGTCAGGTAGGCAGTCATATAGACATGCCAATCCCGTCACCTGCGGAATCCGCAGCCGCGGCACCCCTCGAATTCACCCGTAGGGCAGACTGCGGGCGGATCGGGGGTGGCGGGTGGGCGGGCGCCCGTTCGAACGCATACGATCCTCTGTTGTGTCCAAACTGACCGACGTGCCCAAGCGGATCCTGATCGGGCGCGCTCTGCGCAGCGACCGGCTGGGTGAAACGCTCCTGCCGAAGCGGATCGCCCTGCCCGTCTTCGCGTCCGACCCGCTGTCCTCCGTGGCGTACGCGCCCGGCGAGGTACTGCTCGTCCTGTCCATCGCGGGCGTGTCGGCCTACCACTTCAGCCCCTGGATCGCGGTCGCGGTCGTGGTTCTGATGTTCACCGTGGTCGCTTCCTACCGGCAGAACGTGCACGCCTATCCGAGCGGCGGCGGCGACTACGAGGTGGCGAACACCAACCTCGGCCCCAAGGCCGGTCTGACCGTCGCCAGCGCGCTCCTGGTCGACTACGTCCTGACCGTCGCCGTCTCCATCTCCTCCGGCATCGAGAACCTCGGCTCCGCGATCCCCTTCGTCGTCGAGCACAAGGTCCTCTGCGCGGTCGCGGTGATCCTGCTGCTCACCCTGATGAACCTGCGCGGGGTCAGGGAGTCGGGCACCCTGTTCGCGATCCCGACGTACGTCTTCGTCGCGGGCGTCTTCATCATGATCGTGTGGGGCGCGTTCCGCGGCCTGGTGCTGGACGACACCATGCGGGCGCCGACGGCGGACTACGAGATCAAGCCCGAGCACGGCGGCCTGGCCGGCTTCGCGCTGATCTTCCTCCTCCTGCGGGCCTTCTCCTCCGGCTGCGCCGCGCTCACCGGCGTCGAGGCGATCTCCAACGGCGTTCCGGCCTTCCGCAGGCCCAAGTCGAAGAACGCGGGGAACACCCTCGCGCTGATGGGCCTGCTCGCCGTCACCATGTTCTGCGGCATCATCGCGCTGGCCTCCGCGACCGACGTCCGCATGTCGGAGAACCCGGCCACCGACCTCCTCCACAACGGCGTCGCGGTCGGCGCGGACTACGTCCAGCACCCGGTGATCTCGCAGGTCGCCGAGGCCGTGTTCGGGGAAGGCAGCTTCCTGTTCATCGTGCTGGCCGCCGCCACCGCGCTGGTCCTCTTCCTCGCCGCCAACACCGCCTACAACGGCTTCCCGCTGCTCGGCTCGATCCTCGCCCAGGACCGCTACCTGCCGCGCCAGCTGCACACCCGCGGCGACCGCCTCGCGTTCTCCAACGGCATCGTGCTCCTCGCCGGCGCGGCCATGCTCCTGGTCTTCGTCTACGGCGCCGACTCCACCCGCCTCATCCAGCTCTACATCGTCGGAGTGTTCGTCTCCTTCACGCTCAGCCAGATCGGCATGGTCCGCCACTGGAACCGCCTCCTGGCCACCGAGCGGGACCAGGCGGCGTGCCGCCGCATGGTCCGCTCCCGCGCGATCAACGCCTTCGGCGCCTTCTTCACCGGACTCGTGCTCGTCGTCGTGCTGGCCACGAAGTTCACGCACGGCGCCTGGGTCGCCCTGCTCGGCATGTGCATCTTCTTCGCGACGATGACGGCGATCCGCAAGCACTACGACCGCGTCGCCGAGGAGATCGCGGCCCCCGAGGACCCCGAAGAGGCGCAGAACGACGACATGGTGCGCCCCTCCCGCGTCCACTCGGTGGTCCTGATCTCCAAGATCCACCGCCCGGCCCTGCGGGCGTTGGCCTACGCCAAGCTGATGCGCTCCGACTCCCTGGAGGCGCTCAGCGTCAACGTCGACCCGGTGGAGACCAAGGCGCTGCGCGAGGAGTGGGAGCGGCGCGGCATCGCCGTACCGCTGAAGGTGCTGGACTCGCCGTACCGTGAGATCACGCGGCCGGTCATCGAGTACGTCAAGAGCCTGCGCAAGGAGTCCCCGCGCGACGCGGTCTCCGTGATCATCCCCGAGTACGTGGTCGGCCACTGGTACGAGCACCTGCTGCACAACCAGAGCGCCCTGCGCCTCAAGGGCCGCCTGCTGTTCACGCCCGGCGTCATGGTCACGTCCGTCCCCTACCAGCTGGAGTCCTCCGAGGCCGCCAGGCGGCGGGCCCGCAAGCGGCAGGACTGGAGCGCGCCCGGCGCGGTCCGGCGCGGTCCGGCCCAGCACGACCGGACGAAGGACTCCTCCTCGTCCACGTAGACTGGACGGCTGTTGTCCTTTGTCGTCACCCCGTTCTCTGGAGTCACCCCGCCATGCAGGCAGAACCGAAGAAGTCGCAGGCGGAGTCGCGAGAGGCCGCTCAGCCGGTCTCGAAGCCGGTCTCGAAGCCGGTCTCGCTGGTCGGCGAGGAGTACGAGGTCGAGATCGGCCCCGTCGCCCACGGCGGCCACTGCATCGCCCGCACGTCCGAGGGACAGGTGCTGTTCGTCCGGCACACGCTGCCCGGCGAGCGGGTCGTGGCCCGGGTGACGGAAGGCGAGGAGGGGGCCCGCTTCCTGCGCGCGGACGCGGTCGAGATCCTGGACGCCTCCAAGGACCGCATCGAGGCCCCCTGTCCCTTCGCGGGCCCCGGCCGCTGCGGCGGCTGCGACTGGCAGCACGCCAAGCCGGGCGCGCAGCGCCGCCTGAAGGGCGAGGTCGTCGCCGAACAGCTCGAGCGCCTCGCCGGCCTCACCCCGGAGGAGGCCGGCTGGGACGGCACGGTGATGCCGGCCGAGGGCGACAAGGTGCCCGCCGGCCAGGTCCCGTCGTGGCGCACGCGCGTGCAGTACGCCGTGGACGCCGAGGGCCGCGCCGGCCTGCGCAAGCACCGTTCGCACGAGGTCCAGCCGATCGACCACTGCATGATCGCCGCCGACGGCGTCAGCGAGCTGGGCATCGAGCAGCGGGACTGGACCGGCATGGAGTCGGTCGAGGCGATCGCGGCCACCGGCTCGCAGGACCGCCAGGTCATCCTGACCCCCCGGCCGGGCGCGAGGCTCCCCCTCGTCGAGCTGGACCGCCCGGTGTCGGTCATGCGCGTCGGCGAGAAGGACGGCGGCGTCCACCGCGTCCACGGCCGCCCCTTCGTCCGCGAGCGCGCGGACGACCGTACCTACCGGGTCGGCTCCGGCGGCTTCTGGCAGGTCCACCCGAAGGCGGCCGACACCCTGGTCACGGCGGTCATGCAGGGCCTGCTCCCGCGCAAGGGCGACATGGCCCTCGACCTGTACTGCGGCGTGGGCCTGTTCGCCGGCGCGCTCGCCGACCGCGTCGGCGACCAGGGCGCGGTCCTCGGCATCGAGTCCGGCAAACGCGCCGTCGAGGACGCCCGCCACAACCTCGCAGCCTTCGACCGCGTCCGCATCGAACAGGGCAAGGTCGAGTCGGTCCTCCCGCGGACCGGCATCGACGAGGTCGACCTCATCGTCCTCGACCCGCCCCGCGCGGGCGCGGGACGCAAGACGGTCGAGCACATCTCGTCGCTCGGCGCGCGGAGGATCGCCTACGTCGCATGCGACCCGGCCGCGCTGGCCCGGGACCTGGGGTACTTCCGGGACGGGGGGTACCGGGTGCGGATGCTGCGGGTGTTCGATCTGTTTCCGATGACGCATCATGTGGAGTGCGTGGCGATCCTGGAGCCTGCCGCAAAGGGGCTCTGACCTGTAGTTTCCCCGGGTTTCTCAGGGATGGTCGGATGTGCTCGACATGTTCCGGCACAGCATGACGCGGGGGGTCAGGGGCGCGTGGTGCCGGCAGTGGGTTCCGGCCGAGCGCGGTGGCCGGGCGATACGGGAGAGGGCACCCCGTCCACGGCGGGATCGCCGGTGTGCAGGCCGATCATGCCGAAGGCGGTGAGTGCCGCGGCGACGGCGGCTGCCGCGGCGCACACCAGGAACGCGGTGCTGAAGCCGCTGCCCAGGGCGTCCAGGGCCAGGCTGTGGGCCGCGGATCCCGGAGCGCCCGGCGGCAGGCTGTTCACGGCGATGGGGCCGCCTGCCTCGGCGATCTCCCGTGCTGCCGCGGTCTCAGCGGCCGGCAGGGCCGTGCCGGCGAGGTTCGTCGCGAACGCCGACCCCGCGCCGCTGAGGGCGACCGCGCCGACGACGACCGGACCGAGGGCGAACCCGAGGTCGCGCAGCATGTTGGTGGTGGCGCTGGCCATGCCCGCCAGATGCGGGGGCACGCTGCCCAGCGCCACGGCCGTGACGGAGCTGACGGTCAGGGCGAAGCCGACGCCGATCAGCAGGGCGGGCGCCACGAACGCGCCGAGCCGCGGGTCGGTGACGTCCAGCCGGGCGCACAGCAGGCAACCGACCGCCATCAGGACGAACCCCGAGGTCAGTAGCCAGGACGGGGCGACTCGGTGCAGCAGCCGTGAGACGACGGGGATGAGAAGGAAGGCCGGTCCCTGCAGGAGCAGGAAGGGAAGCGCCACCCGAATCGGGTCCTGGTGCTGCACCGGGCCCAGCCACATGCTCGTCGCGAAGCAGGCGCCGAGGAAGGCGAGCATGCCGATGACCGCTGCGGCCGACGACACGGTGAAGGCTCGACTGCGGAACAGCCGCAGGTCGAAGATGGGGGATTCCGCCCCCAGCTCCACCACGACGAACGCCGCCAGGAACATTGCGCCGAGAGCGAGGGAGAGGATGACGGGCAGAGTCGTCCAGCCCGACTCGGGGCCCTCGACGGCGCCGTACAACATCAGGATGAGGCCGGGCGCGAAGGTGACCTGGCCGGCTACGTCGAACTTGCGGCCCTCAGGTGCTTTCGACTCTGTCGCCAGCGTCAGGGTGAGCAGCATGCTGACCAAGGCGAGTCCGACGAGCACCCAGAAGGAGCCGCGCCACGACCCGATCCTGGCGAACATGCCGCCGAGCAGGGGGGACACGGCGGCGCCGGCGGACAAGAACCCGCTCCAGACCGCGACGGCGTGCGCCCGCTGCCGTACGTCCCGGGTGACCGCGGTGAGTGCGGTGAGCGAGCCGGGGAACATGGCCCCGGCGCCCAGTCCGTTCAGGGCGGCGCCGAGCCAGAGCACCTGGACGGTCGGGGCGAGCGCGGCGACGGTGCTGCCGGCGGCGACCAGCGCGGTGCCCGCGAGGACGAGCCTGCGGCGTCCGAACAGGTCGCCGAGGACGCCGAAGGTGAACTCGAAGCACACCACCGCGATCATGAACGCGGCGGTGATCCAGGTAAGTTGCGAGCCGTGGGTGTTCAGGTCCTGCTGGAACAGTCCGTTCAGCGAGGCCGGCAGCGCGTTCGCGACCTGGGCCACGAAGACCGCGCCGCAGGCGGCAGCCAATGTTCCCGCGTAGCCCGGCTTCCGGGCGGCCCCCGCGGTTGGGCCCGGGAACGTCGCCGTCCCGTTGTTGAGCGTCATTGCTGTTTCTCCCTGACTGGGACTCCGGGTCTCCCGAAGCGGGAATCCCGAAGCGTGGAAGCGCTCGGCTCCGCGCACGCGGTGGGGGAGTGAAGGCACGTCGCGCGTCCGGCGTGGTGCCGTGGAGAATGACACTTGCCTTTACTTGACGTCAAGGAAATGTGCAGAAGGTAGAGATGCTGTCCTTCGCGTAACGCTGGTGGGTCGGGTTCTACGGCTGGTCGGCCAAGTCCTCTTCAAGGGCGTGCGCCGCGGCCTCCAGCGTGGCGACCAGGGAGCGCAGGCGCTGCGGGTCGTAGCGCACGCTGGGCATCGATACGGAGAGGCCGGCCAGCGCGGTGCCGTCCCGGTCGCGCACCGGGACGCCGACGGCGACGAGGCCGCGTTCGGACCGTTCCCTGTTGACGGCGAAACCGTTGCGGCGCAAGCGCCTGAGCTCAGGCCGCAGCCGCGCCAGGTCGGGGCGGTCGGCCGGGCGGTCGCGGTAGCGCTCAATCGCGTAGACATCCTCCAACTCCTCGTCGGCCAGGTCGGCGAGCAGCAGGAGTCCCGCTGTGGTGCGGTGGGCCGGAAAGACCATCCCCTCCCGTGACCCGACCCGCAGGGCCTGCCGGCACTCGACGCTCGCGATGAACCGTGCTGTGTCCCCGGCGCGCACGATCAGGTTCGCCGTCTCCTCGAGGAGTTCGACGACCCGGTGCAGATGAGGTAGGGCCATCACGCGCAACCGTGACACCAGCGACCGCGAGTGGGCGGCCAGCTCCAGCACCGGCCCCGCGCGGTAGGTGCGATCCTCGCCCCGCACGGCGAAGTCCCGATAGACGAGCATCGCCAGGATCCGGTGGGCCGTCGACCGTGCGACGCCCAGACGCTCCGCGAGCTGCGCCACGGTCGCGCCGCCCTCCAGTTGCAGGATGGTCGCCGCGCGCAGCGCATGGTCCACGCTGGCGATCGGGTAGGGCGGCGGTGTCTTCAGCGGCTTGTCCATGCGCTCCTCGAAGTTCTGCTATGCAGAATCTATATGTTCTCTCAGCAGACACGCTGCACGCTGACCTCGTGACTGAGTCCTCCCACACCCAAGACATAGCCGCGGGCTCCCCGGTGCGGCTCAAGGCCGTCACCGCCGAGGGGCAGCCCGAGGTCACCCCGGCGCTCGAGGAGTTGTACCGGGGCTTCGAGCAGGAACTGCTGGTCCCGCTGTGGACCGAGATCGGCGACCTGATGCCGGTCCACCCGCGCTCGCGCGCCGTGCCGCACCTGTGGCGCTGGGAGCGGCTGCGCGAGCTGGCCGCACAGGCCGGCGACATCGTGCCCGTCGGGCGGGGCGGGGAGCGCCGGGCGATCGCGCTGGCCAACCCGTCCCTCGGCGGCAGGCCGTTCGCCACCCCGACACTGTGGGCGGCCATCCAGTACCTGATGCCCGGCGAGGACGCCCCCGAGCACCGCCACACCCAGCACGCCTTCCGGTTCGTCGTCGAGGGCTCGGGCGTGTGGACGGTCGTCGGCGGCGACCCGGTGCCCATGAACCGCGGTGACTTCCTCCCGCAGGCGGGCTGGAACTGGCACGCGCACCACAACGCCACCGTCGAGCCGATGGCCTGGATCGACGGTCTGGACATCCCCTTCCAGTACGTCACCGAGGCCCAGTTCTTCGAGTTCGGCCGCGACGAGATGAGTGCCGCCGAACGGATCACGCCCGAGCGGTCGCGCTCCGAGCGCCTGTGGGGCCACCCGGGCCTGCGTCCGCTGTCGGCCGCCCCGGCCACGCCGGGCAGCCCGCTGCTGTCCTACAAGTGGGAGTACACCGACGCGGCCCTGCGCGACCAGCTCCTGCTGGAGAAGGAGGGCTTCGGCTCCACCGTCGAGCCCGGCCACGCCGCGGTGCGCTACAGCAACCCGCACGACGGCTCCGACGTCCTGCCGACGATCCGCGCCGAGTTCCACCGCGTCGCCCGCGGCGCCGGGACCGCGCCGGTGCGTGAGACCGGTTCGTCGGTCTACCAGGTCTTCGACGGCTCCGGCGTGGTGAGCGTCGGCGACACGTCCTGGACGGTGACCCGCGGCGACCTGTTCGTCGTCCCGTCCTGGGAGCCGTTCTCCGCCAGGTCCGAGGCCGGTACGACCGACTCCGACTCCAACTCCCTCGACCTGTTCCGCTTCTCCGACGCGCCCGTCTTCGAGGTGCTGGGGCTCGACCGCACACAGAAGGACGCCTGACCATGAAGCTCGCCACCCTCCGCACCGCCGACGGCACCCGGGCGGTCCGCCTCGACGGCGACCTCCTCGTCGACCTCGGGTACGCCGACCTGGGCGAGCTGTTCGCCGAGGACGGCTGGCAGGCGAAGGCCGCCGCCGCGTCCGGCACCACCTGCCCGGTGGAGGACGCGGACTTCGCGCCGGTCGTCCCGAACCCCTCCAAGGTCGTCTGCGTCGGCCACAACTACACCAACCACATCAAGGAGATGGGCCGGGACCTGCCGAACCACCCGACCCTCTTCCCCAAGTTCGCCGACACCCTGCTGGGCGCGAACGACGACATCGTCAAGCCGGCCGAGACCGACGCGCTCGACTGGGAGGTCGAGCTGGCCGTCGTCATCGGCAAGCGGGTGCGCCGCGCCGACGAGGAGCAGGCCGCCGGCGCCATCGCCGGCTTCACCGTCATGAACGACATCTCGGCGCGCGACTGGCAGTTCCGCACCATCGAGTGGACCCAGGGCAAGATCTGGGAGGCCACCACCCCGGTCGGCCCCTACGTCGTCACCCCCGACGAGGTCGGCGGCGTCCGCCCCGCGCTCCAGGTCAGCACGGTCGTCGACGGGCAGGTCATGCAGCGGGACGACACCGGAACGCTGCTGTTCGACCCGGTCTTCCTGGTCCAGTACCTCTCCACCGTCATCACCCTGCGCCCGGGCGACATCATCGCCACCGGCACCCCGGCCGGCGTGGGCAACGCCCGCGACCCCAAGGTCTTCCTGCTCCCCGGCCAGACCGTGGTCACCGAGATCACCGGCCTGGGCGCCTGCACCAACAAGGTGGTCGAGGCATGACCGACGGCACGCGGACGTTCACCGACGCGCGCACGTGGGCCCGTACGGGCACCCAACTGCTGCTCGACGCCGTCGCGGGCCTCGACGAGGCCGCCTTCGCCGCCCCCAGCGCGCTGCCGGACTGGACCCGCAAACACCTCGCCGCGCACCTCGCCGCCAACGCCGACGCGCTGGGCAACCTGGTGCACTGGGCGGCCACCGGCGAGGAGACGCCGATGTACGCCTCCGCCGGGGAACGTGCCGCCGGCATCGCCAAGGGCCCCGCCCTGTCGGCCGACGAGCTCCGCTCCTGGCTGACGGACTCCGCGCACGAGTTGGCGGCGGGACTGGACCGGCTCACCGACGAGCAGTGGGGGCGCGAGGTCGTCACCGCCCGGGGCCGTACCGTCCCCGCCACCGAACTCCCGTGGATGCGCGCCCGCGAGGTGTGCGTCCACGCCGTCGACCTCGGCACCGGCGGCGTCACCTTCGCCGACCTCCCGAAGGGCTTCCTGACCGCCCTGATCGCCGAGATCAGCGACAGTCGCGGGCTGACCGAACTGCCCGACGGCCCGCTGCCCGAGGTCGCCGCCTGGCTGGCCGGCCGCCCCCACGCGCTCGCCGGCGCCCCCGAGCTCGGCCCGTGGCTGTAGAGGAGTGCGTCCCATGTCCCACCCTGATGTGATCGTCGTCGGCGGCGGCATCGGCGGCCTCGGCGCGGCGTTCTCGCTGGCCCGCCAGGGTCAGCGCGTCCGCCTGCTGGAGAGCGCCCCCGCCTTCGGCGAGGTCGGCGCCGGCATCCAGCTCGCCCCCAACTGCACCCGCATCCTCGACGACTACGGCCTCCTCCAGGAGGCCAAGAGCCTCGGCGTCGTCCCGGACACGATGGTCATGCGCGACGCCGTCGACGGCGACGAGCTGACCCGGCTCGACCTGCGCGACCTGGAGCAGCGCTACGGCTACCCGTACCTGGTCATCCACCGCAGCGACCTGCACGGCCTGCTGCTGCGCGCCTGCGAGCGCGCCGGTGTCGAGCTGGTCAACGACGCGCGGGTGACCTCGTACGAGAACACCGACGGCGGCGCCCGCGTGACCGTCGCCTCCGGCGCGACCCACGAGGCCGGCATGGTGATCGCCGCCGACGGGCTGCACTCTCCTGCCCGCAAGCTCTTCGTCGACGACGAGCCCGTCTCCTCGGCGTACGTCGCCTACCGCGGCACCGTCCCCGCCGAGTCGCCCCGCGTGGCCCGCGTCGACCTCGGCGAGGTCGTGGTGTACGTCGGCCCCGGCTGCCACTTCGTCCACTACGGTCTGCGCGGCGGCGAGATGCTCAACCAGGTCGCGGTCTTCGAGTCGCCCAAGGCGTTGGCCGGCCGGGAGGACTGGGGTACGCCGGACGAGCTCGACGCCGCGTTCGCCGAGACCTGCGGCTTCGTCCGGGACGGCCTGTCCTTCATGTGGCGGGACAAGTGGTGGCGCATGTTCGACCGCGACCCGATCATGAACTGGGTCCACGGCCGGATCGCGCTGCTCGGCGACTCCGCGCACCCGCCGCTGCAGTACATCGCGCAGGGCGCGATCATGGCCGTCGAGGACGGCTGGGTGCTGGGCGAGCACGTCGCCCGCAACCGCGCCGGGGACGGCACGGTCGACTGGACGGCCGCGCTCGCCGCCTACGAGGCCGTCCGTCCGGAGCACTGCCGGCGTGTGCTGACCACCTCCCGCACGTGGGGCGAGTTGTGGCACCTCGACGGTCTCGCCCGCGAGCAGCGCAACGTGCTGCTGCGCGCCCGCGACACCTACGACTACGCCTACACGGACTGGCTGTACGGCCCGACCGCACTGACCCCGGACGAGGAACCGGACATGTTCACGCCGGTCCCGCTGGCCTCGGCGGCCGTCGGGGAATCGACGACGGCGGGTGGCACGGCATGAGCGACGCCCACCTCTGGGCGGCGGCCCGCGCCTCCTCCGGCCGGTTCGGCGGAGCCCTCGCCGGAGTGCGCCCCGACGACCCGACGGCTGTCCGTCGATCTCCTCGTCCGAATCCCGAATCCCGAATCCCGGAGCCCGAATCCCGAATCCCGGAGCCCGGAGCCCGGAGCCCGGAGCCCGAATCCCGGAGCCGGCGCCGTGGCCGGCCCTCGGCGCCGGCCGGCCCCACGGTGCTTTACATGGCGTTCGTAGCGGAGCCGGTCCGTACAGCGAGCGTGCGGCGGGGCACTAGGATCTCCGGCATGGCGAACCTCCGACAGGCACAGAAGCAGATGACGCGCCGCCTCCTGCTGGAGTCCGGGCTGGAGCTGTTCACCACGAAGGGCTACGCCGCCACCACGGTCGACGACATCGCGACCGCCGCCGGCACCACCCGGGTGACCTTCTACGCCTACTTTCCCTCCCGCAGCGACCTGATGAGGGCGCTCATCGACGAGCGGCTCAACGAGGCGCTCCAGCGCGTCCGTTCCCCGGAGCACGGTTCCACGGCCCAGGACCTGGTCGCCACCGTCGCCGACGGGACGGCGGGCGCGATCAGCGCCTGGCTGCGGCGCACCGCGGACAGCTGGTCCGAGATCCGGCCGATCATCCGCGTGGGCCGGGACGCCGCGGCGGTCGACCCGGAGCTGCGCGACCTGGTGGAGCGGTGGCTGGAAGAAGCCATCAGCGACATCGAGGACGGTCTGACGCGGGCCGGCCGCCTCGACCCGCACCAGCGCCGCTTCCGGGGGGTGCTGGCCATGGCCGAGCTGGACTACGTCGCCCAGCACTGGGGCCGCACCGACTGGAAGCTCACCCGCGAGCAGCTGCTCGACGAGCTGAGCGCCAGCTGGGTGCGGCTGCTGACCTGATCCGGCGCGGGCGGCCCTCTCACCGCTCGGCCGCGGCGTCGCGCAGCAACTCCCGCAGCCAGGCGACGAAGTGCCGGTCGGCCAGGCGCGGGTTCCACACCATGTCGATGCCGAGCCCCGGCAGCGGGAACGGGAACTCCTCGATCCGCAGGTCGGCGAGGGTGCGCATCGTGGCGGCGACCCGGTACCGCAGCAGGGCGACACCACCGGCGCGCGCCACGTGGAACGGCACCAGGAGGAAGTCGGAGACCCACAGCCCGACGCGGTAGGGGATCGCCTCGTTCTCCAGCACCGCGTACGGGAAGACCCGCCGGTCGGTGTCGACGACGACGTGCGGCTCGGTGGTGAGCAGGTCGAGGGAGCTCGCCCGCGGCGGGGTGTCCGGCGAGGCCACCACGACACAGCGGTCGTCGTAGAGCCGTTCGCGCGGATACGGCGAGAAGTGCCCCTCGGAGATCAGCACGACGTCGACGCCCCCTTCGGTGAAGGTGGCCTCGGTCGGCACCGTGATCGTCCGGATCCGCAGGGTGGCGTGCGGGGCGCGCTCGGCGACGAGCCGGGTCAACCGGGGGCCGACGACGAACGCGGTGCTGTTGGTCATGGCGACCGTGAGGACCCGCTCGTCGGTGGCGGGATCGAAGGAGGGAAAGTCGACGACCCGCGCCGTCTGCCGCAGCGCGCCGCGCAGCGGGGCGATCAGCTCCAGCGCCCGTGGGGTGAGCGTGACGCCACTGCCCTGCCGGACGACGAGGTCGTCGCCCAGCAGGCGCCGCATCCGGGTCAGGGCGTGGCTCATGGCGGGCTGCGAGAGCCCGACCCGTTCCGCGGCCCTGGTCACGGATCCTTCCTCCAGCAGGGCGAGGAGGGGCACCAGCAGGTTGAGGTTGACCGAGGCCAGCCGGTCCAGTCCCGACGTCGCCGCGGTGCCCTCCTCGCCGTTCATGGCGCACACCTTATGCGGCGGTCCGGGTCATGCGGCGCAGCCGGGGGACAGGGACGCGGTAGTCCAGAGCGACGGCCGTGGTGCTGCCGTCCCCCTGCCGCCAGGTCATCAGCGCGGGGCCGTCGGGTCCCCCGTCCACGTACTCCGGCTCCCCCTCGGCGGGCAGCTGCCCGACGGCCTTGAGGGTCCGCCCGAACTGCTCGGTCCAGAAGTACGGCTGGAAGGAGAGCGGCGGGGCGGCGTCGCCGTGGACGAGCGCCCGCGCGGCGACCTTCGCCTGGTCGATGGCGCTGCTCCACAGGGGGACGCGGCGCAGGCCCTGCGGGGTGGGGAAGGCCGCGAGGTCGCCGACGGCCGCGACGCCGGGGCGGGCGAGGCCGCGCGCGTCGACCGGAACGGCGCCGTTCACGACGAGCCCGGTGCCGACGAGCCATGCGGTGTTGGGGATGTCCCCGACTGCGGTGAGCAGGACCTCCGCCCGCACCATCGTGCCGTCCTGGAGCGCCACGCGGGCGTCACCGGGCCGCCCTTCGACCCGTGCCGGGCCGGTCTCGACCACGGTGAGCCCCCGCTCGCGGGCGGCGGTGGTGAGGACGCGGGCGAGGTGCGGACCGAGCTGGGCGGTCAGCGGCTCCCCTCGCGAGACGAGGGTGACCCGGCAGCCGGCCGCCAGGCATCCCGAGGCGATCTCCATGCCGAGCGGGCCGCCGCCGACGACGAGGACGGAGGGCCGACCGGCCAGCCGGCGGCGCAGCGCCAGCGCGTCGTCGAGGCCGCGCAGGGTCACCTCGTCGGGCAGCTCGGACAGCCGCCGGGCCCGGGAGCCGGTGGCCAGGACGACGCCGTCGTACGGCAGGGCGGTGCCGTCGTCGAGCGTGACCAGGCGTCGGTCCGGGTCGAGGCCGGTCGCACGCACGCCGAGCAGTTCCTTCGCCCCGTGGGAGGCCGGCGGCAGCGCGTGCGAGGACGGGTCGTCGCCGTCGAGCAGCAGCGCCTTCGACAGGGCGGGCCGGCTGTACGCCGGATGGGGCTCGTCGCCGACGAGAGTCAGTTCGCCGTCGAACCCGGCTTCGCGGAGCGTGTCGGCGGCGGTGAGTCCGGCGATGCCGTTGCCCACGACGACGACGCGCTTGAGGGCGGCGGTGCTCATGCGACCCTCAGCGCGGCGACGGGACAAACCCGGGCGGCGGCCTGGGCGAGCGCGGCGTCGCCTCCTTCGACCTCCTCCCGGTCGAGCATCAGCTCGCCGTCGTCGTCGAGGTGCATGAGCCGCGGTGCGGCCTCCTCGCACAGGCCGTGGCCCTCGCAGCGGGGGCGGTCGAGAACGATCCTCACGCGGGGATCACCTCCAGGACGGGGAGCCGGTCGATGCTCCGGGTGATGTTGGCGGGAACGCGGACCTCGGGTCCGACGACGAGGCGCCCGACGCGCCGGGACAGTGCCCGGATCACGGCGTGGGCCTCCAGACGGGCGAGCCCCTGGCCCGCGCAGCCGTGCGGGCCGTAGCCGAACGACAGGTGGTCGACCGGGTTGCGCCCGACCAGGAAGGCGTCGGGGTCGTCGTAGTGCCGCGGGTCGCGGTTGCCGGCCCCGAACAGCACCGCGATCCGCGCGCCCGCCGGGACGACGACGCCCTCGATCTCCACGTCCCGGGTGGTGATGCGGCCCCAGACGTTGACGGGGGGCCAGTACCGCAGCACTTCGTTGAACGCCGCCGGAATCAGGGACGGTTCGGCGCGCACTTCGCGGAGCTGGTCCGGGTGTGCGGCGAACAGGGCGACGATGTTGCCGATGGCGGCGACCGTCGTGTCGACTCCGGCGCCGAGGTACTGGTGGATGATGTGGCCGGCGGTCCCCGCGGGGATGTCGCCGCGCGCCTCGGCGTCGAAGATGCCACGGCCCACCGAGCCCTCGGCCAGGTCGTCGGCCGTGACCTCGGAGCACCAGGCGTACAGCTCGCCGGCGACGGGGAAGCTCTCCGCGGTGCGCCGGTTCATCGGGCCGAGGACCTGCATGGCGGCCTGACCCCAGCGGAGCATGCTGTCCCGTACGCGGCCGGTGAAGCCGATTAGGTCGGCGACCACCTCCAGCGGGAAGACGCGGGCGAGAGCGTCGACGGCCTCGAAGGAGCCCTGCGCGACGAGTGCGGCGACCAGGCCGTCGGCCTTCGCCTCGATCCCGCCCTTCAGCCCGCGCAGGGCGCGGGGCGAGAGGTTCTCGGTGAGGGCGGCGCGCAACGGGGTGTGCACCGGCGGGTCGGACGCCAGGGAGGTGCCGGTCAGGGCCTGGTCGGCCGTCGGATTGAAGGCGATCGACGTCGAGGAGAACGACTCCCAGTCGGCGAGGGCGTCGCGGATGACGTCGTAGCGCGTCAGCGCGTAGGCGTCGCTATTCGGCAGGTGGACGACCGGGCCCGACTCGCGCAGCTCGGCGTGGAAGGGCAGGGGGTCCAGGAGTACTTCGTCGGCGAAGAGGTCGAGGTCGGAGGTGGGCGGTGTACGCATGCCCTCAGTGAAAGCGGCCCGCGCCACATCCATCAAGTGAATGATTCGCATGGTCCGGCATGCACAGGATGCATGCCCCGATGCTCGCCCGCCCCCTTCGTTGCTCTGATCCTCGCCTTTCTCGCAACTGTCAATGCATTGTTTTTTCGTGGCGTTCATTTCATTGACGTGCTGTAAAGCGAATGGCTACCGTGACGGCAGCCACAGGGTGCACCGTCGCACCTCCACCGGACACGTGAGGCAGGCATGAGCGTGAAGAGCACCACCGTGAACACCGTCCTGGGCCCGGTGCCGGCCGACGAGCTGGGCGTCGTCTCGGTCCACGAGGCGCTGCTGTCGGTGCTTCCGGGTGCCGAGCACGCCTTCGACATCACCCTCGACCGCGCCGAGATCTTCGAGACGCTCGCCGGCAAACTGCGCGACTTCCGCGCCCACGGCGGCGGCACTGTCGTCGACAGCACCGGCATGTTCCACGGCCGTGACGTCCGGCTCTACGAGGCGCTGTCCCGCACCACCGGCGTGCACATCGTCGCCTCGACCGGCCAGGGACCCGAGGAACTGCTCGGGGGCTACTTCCTCACCCCGCAGACCAACCCGCCGACCCCCTGGCCGGCCGAGAAGTTCGCCGACCTCTTCAGCCGGGAGATCACCGAGGGCATGGTGGTCCCGCGTGTGGAGCGCCGCGGCCCGGCCGGACTGGTCACCACCGCGGTGACCCGCGCCGGTATGACCGCCACCGACGAGAGCCTGCTGCGCGGCGCCGCCCGCGCCGCCCTCGCCACCGGCACGGCCCTCTCCTTCCGGTACGGCGACGACGCCGCAGCCGAACTCGACGTCGTCCTCGACGAGAAGCTGCCGGCCGACCGGGTGGCCGTCGGCGGCCTGGACCGGGGGGACGCCGTCGCCGCCGGCGCACCCGCGAAGGTCGCCGACCGCGGCGCCCGCGTCGTCCTCGACCACGTCGGCACCGAGGACGACGAGCACCTCACCGACGCCGAGCGCGCAGCCCTGGTCGCCGACCTCGTGCGCGCCGGTCACGCCGACCGGATCCTGCTCTCCGCCGGCGCGACCGGGGTGGCCAAGGGGCACCCCGCGAACGACCTGCCGTACAGCCATGTGCTGACCGCCTTCGTGCCGCTGCTGAAGGCGCACGGCGTCGGCGACGGCGACGTGCGGCGCATCCTCGGGGCCAACCCGGCCGCCCTGCTCGCGGTGCGCTGACCACACCGGCCCGAACGACCGTCAAGAACTCTTTTCGAAGGTGAGTGTTGTGTCGCGAGTGAACACCGTCCTGGGGCCGATCCCCGCCGAGGAGCTGGGCTTCGTGGCGATCCACGAGCACATCGGCTACGGCATGCCCGGATCCGAGCTGGACACGCGGTGGTGGAAGACGCCCGAGCAGCGCTACGAGGAGACCGTCCCCAAGCTGCGCCGCTTCCACGAGCTGGGCGGCGGCACCTTCGTCGACGCGACCGGCATCTGCAACGGCCGTGACGTCGACTACTACAAGTCGCTGTCGGCGAAGACCGGCGTCCACATCGTCGCCTGCACCGGCTTCGTCGGCGGCGACACCGCCCTGCCGCACTTCGCCCGCGCCGACGTCGACTACCTGACACGGCAGTTCGTCCACGAGATCACCGTCGGCATCGGCGACACCGGCAGCCGCGCCGGCGTCATCAAGGTCGGCGTGAGCCGGGGCGGGCGCATGACCGACCTGGACAAGCGCATCTACCGCGCCGCCGCCCGCGCCGCGCTCGCCACGGGCGTACCCATCCTGACCCACCTCGCGATCGACGCCGAGAACGCGATCGCGATCTTCGACGAAGAGGGTCTGCCCCTGGACCGCGTCCTGTTCGGGCACGTCGACGACGGGGTGAACGCCGACAAGACCCGTGACGTCTGGATCGCCGGGCAGGGCGGCCGCATCGGCTTCGACACCTTCGGCTACGAGACCGAGCTGCCCGACCCGCCGTTCTGGGCCCGCCCCCGCAAGGAGCGCCTGGACCACTTCCTGCGGTTCATCGACGGGGGCCGCCGCATCCGGCAGGTCCTCGCCTCGGCGGACGCCAACTGCTCCCCGCTGGGCTGGCCCGGAGTCAAGGGCCACACCATCAACTACCTCTTCGACGACCTGATCCCGGACCTGCGCGCCGCCGGCCTCGACGAGGCCGCCATCCAGACGATCTTCGTCGGCAACCCCGCCGACTTCCTGACCATCCAGAAGTAAGAGAGACCCACCATGCCGTCCTCGGACCTGAAAGACCTGAAAGACCTGAAGATCGCGATCGTCGGCGCGGGATACGGCGGTGCGGCGGCGGCCAAGGCCCTCAGCCTGCTCGGGGCGGACGTCACCGTCTACGAGCAGGCGAACCGGACCCGGGAGGTCGGCGCCGGCATCGGCCTGCGCCCCGTCACCATGAACCGGTTCCGCCAGTGGGGGATCTTCGACGCGATCGCCCGGGTCAGCTCGCCCAGCGAGTACTTCGAGATCCTCACCGCCACCGGCGACCCGATCATGAAGGAGGCGTGGCCTGCCGACGGCGAGCAGACCCACACGCACCTGATCCACCGCGGCGACTTCATCGAGGCCCTGCTCGGTGTGCTGCCCGAGGGCATGGTGCGCCTCGGCCACCGGCTGGAGACTATCGAGGACAAGGGCGACAGCTCGGTCCTGACCTTCGCGGGCGGCGCGACCGTCGAGGCGGACCTCGTCGTCGGCGCCGACGGCATCAAGTCGGTCGTGCGCCGGCAGCTGTTCGGCGACAAGGGCCCGGTGTTCTCCGGCGAGCACGCCTACCGCGCCGTCATCTCCGTGGACGAGGCCCACGGCATGGTCACCGACGACAACCTGCGCATGTACATCGGCCGCGGCACGAAGATCTATCTGCTGCCGCTGCGCCACCGCGGCCAGGTGTCCTTCGACATCACCGCCCTGTGCCCGGACGGCACCTGGACGCCGCAGGTCACCAAGGAAGACATGCTGCGCACGGTCGAGGGCTTCGACGAGCGACTGGTGGACATCACGCGCGGCCTCGACATGGACACCGTGAACATCCGCGCCGTCTACGACATCGACCCGGTCGACACCTGGCACTCGGACTCCGTCGTCCTCGTCGGCGACGCCGCGCACTCGATGCTCCACCACCAGGGCCAGGGCGCCAACTCCGCCATCGAGGACGCCGGCGCGCTCGCCGACGCCCTGCGCCGGGCGGACTCCCTGACGGAGGGCCTCGCCCTGTACCAGGCCACCCGCAAGCCGGTGACCGACCAGCTCCAGGCCGTCTCGCGGCAGGGCTGGACCGAGGACGAGATCAGCGATGTCTTCCCCGGCCAGAAGCCCGCGGCCACCGCGACGAAGGACTGAGGACCATGCCGCTGCACCCCGAGATCGCCACGTTCCTCGCCACCCTCCCGCCGCCGCCCGAGGGCCCGCTCGACCCGGTCGCGATGCGCGCCGCCGAGGAGTCACACGTACCCCCCGTCGAGAAGCGCCTGCCGCTGCACGCGGTGGAGGACCTGACCGCGCACACCGCCTCCGGCGACGTGCCCGTGCGCGTCTACACGCCCACCGCCGCGGACCGCCACGGACTGCTCGTCTACTTCCACGGGGGAGCGTTCTTCCTCGGCAGCCTGGAGACACACGACCACGTCGCCCGCTCGCTGGCCGAGGAGACCGGGCTGAAGGTCGTCTCCGTCGGCTACCGCCGGGCGCCCGAGGCCGCCTTCCCGGCCGGTCTCGACGACTGCTGGGCCGTGACCCGGTGGGCCGCCGAGCAGGGCGGGAGCCTTGGCTGGGACGGCACGACCCTCGCGCTGGCCGGCGACAGCTCCGGCGCCACCTTCGTCGCCGCCGTCGCGGCCCGGGCGCACGACGAGGGCTTCGACCGGATCACCCACCAGATCCTCTACTACCCCTCGCTCGACCTGGACTTCGACGAGGACCGGTACGCCTCGCTGCGGGAGAACGCGGTCGGCTACGGCCTGGAGACGGCCGGTCTGGGGCCGTTCAACGCCTTCTACCTCGACAGCGGCGCCGACCCGGCGGACCCGCTGGTCTCCCCGGTCAAGCGGAAGGACCTGAGCGGGCTGCCGCCGGCCCTGGTCGTCACCGCCGAGTTCGACCCCATGCGCGACGAGGGCGAACTCTACGGCCGGCGCCTGCGGGAGGCCGGAGTGGCGGCGACGGTGAGCCGGTACGAGGGCGCCGGCCACGGATTCGTCCAGCACTTCTCCTGGATCCCCGAGTACCACCGGGTCTTCACCGAGACCCGCGACTTCCTCACCCGCCGCTGAACCGGCCCTGGCCGCGCACAAGTTCGGAAGGAGGACCATGACACACGACGTCACCGTCCACCCCCTGGTCTCACCGTGGGGCCGGTTCGGTCTGTACAGCTTCTTCATCGACGCGCCCGAGCCGGCGATCGTCGACACCGGGATCGCCACCTCGCCCGCCGAGGGCATGGCCCCCGCGCTGGAGGCGATCGGGCGCCGTATCGAGGACGTGCGCTGGATCCTGCTGACGCACGGTCACATCGACCACGTCGGCGGCGCGCACGCCCTGTGGGAACTCACCGGCCGACAGGCGCGGGTGGTGATCCACGAGGCCGACGCGCCGATGCTCCGCTCCCGGCGGGCGCACGTGGACGAGTACCGCGCCGGACGCGGCCGGTACCTGCGCGAGTCCGAGGGCGAGGCCAAGGTGGCGGCGGCCGCGAACGCCGTCATCTCCGGGGAGATGGAACCCACCCTGCTCGTCAACGGCGGGGAAACCCTCTCGCTCGGTGGCGACGTCACCGTCTCCGTGCACCCGGTCCCGGGCCACACCCCCGGGTCGGTCGCCTACGTCGTCGAGGGTCAGCGCTCGGTCTTCGTCGGTGACGCCGTGCAGGTCCACGGCGCGGCCAACGGCTTCCCCGGCTACACCGACCCGGCCGCCTACCGCGCCGGCCTGGCGCACCTGCGCGACGAGGTCCGCCCGCGCCACCTCTACCTCGGGCACCCCTACCGGCGGGCCGACGGCACCCCGTACGGCGTCGAACTCGACGAGGCGCAGGCCCGCGAGGCCATCGACCAGAGCCTCGCCGCCGAGGACCGCGTCGCCGAGGCCGCCTGCCGCTGCCTGGAGGCCGGCCTCAGGGAGACGGACTCCCCGTACTCGCCCTTCGCCGGGGCCGCCGAGGAACTCGGCTACACCGGCGACCCCACGCTCGAACCGTCGCCGTTCTTCACCTCGATGCACGGCTACCGCACGCGTGACCGCAACACGCACCACAGGAGCTTCGCACCATGACCGACCTTCACCAGATCCAGGCGGGCGAGCAGACCATCGCCGTCCGCAAGGACCTCCGGGTGCCGATGCGCGACGGCGTCACGCTGGCGGCCGACACCTACGCCCCCGTGGACGACACGCCGCGCCCGGCGCTCGTCGCGCTCAGCCCCTACGGCAAGGAGCTCCAGGCCCTCGCCCTCACCACGCCCCCGCAGCGCCGCCCCAGCCCGATGTGGGACGGCTGCATCGAAGCCGGCGACATCGCCCGCGTCGTCAAGGAGGGCTACGTCCACGTCATCGGCGACCTGCGCGGCTCCGGCGCCTCCGAGGGTGAGCACATCGGCAACTACAACGCCGGCGGCGTTTCCCTCGGCCAGGACGCGTACGACTTCATCGAGTGGGTCGCCGCGCAGCCGTGGTGCGACGGCAACGTCGGCATGATCGGCATCTCCTACTTCGGCTCGATGCAGGTACTGGCGGCGGCCGAACGCCCGCCGAGCCTCAAGGCGATCTTCGTCAGCGGCGGCCACTTCGACTTCTACGAGACGACGTACCACGGCGGCGTCATGTGGTTCATGCCACGGGCCGCCCGCGAGGGCCGCGGTGGTGACTCCGGCTGGGCGTTCACCGACGGCGTCAAGTCCCGCATGCTGGAGACGTACTCGCCCGAGGAGATCGGGAAGCGGGTCGCGGAGCGGCTGAAGGACCCGGACGTGGCCGCCTGGCCCAACCTCGTCCATGTGCTCAACTACCCGAAGAACCACGAGGCGTGGTTCGACATCGTCATGAACGAGGTCGACGGCGACTGGTACGAGGAGCGCAATCCGATCACCCTCGCGCCGGACATCGACATCCCGGTCCGGCTCCAGATCGACCAGGGCCGCGGCTGGACGATGGACGGCACCATCGAGCTGTACAAGGCGTTGAAGGGCCCGAAGAAGCTCGACATCGGCCCGTACCCGCCGATGCAGTCGCGCCCCTTCATCGAGGAGCACGACAAGATGTTCCGCTGGTACGAGTACTGGCTCAAGGGCATCGACAACGGGGTCATGGACGAGCCCGCCGTCACCGTCCACGTCGAGGGATCGCGCGAGAGGGCCACCGGCGCCGAGTGGCCGCCGAAGGACGTCGAGTACCGGTCGCTCTACTTCCGTCCCCGCCGGGCGCTCTCCTTCGAGCCCGAGCCGATGGGCGCCGAACACGCCGCTCCCGACGGTTTCTACCAGGCACCGCTGACGGTGACCGACAAGGTGGAGATCCTCAGCTGGAGCACCGCCCCGTTCACCGAGCCCACCGAGATGATCGGCCAGGGCGCGGCCCACCTCTTCGCCGAGATCGACCAGCCCGACACCAACTTCGTCCTGCGCATGTGGGACGAGGCCCCGGGCGGCAAACGGCAGCTCATCACCACCGCCTACCTCAAGGCGTCGCACCGCGAGCTCGACGAGGAACGCAGCACCGAGGGCGACCCGCACCACCCGCACACCCGCGCGGTGCCGGTCGAACCGGGGAAGATCGAGGAGTACGTGCTGCGGGTCTACCCGTTCGCGGCGACCTTCCTGCCGGGGCACCGGCTGGTCGTGGAGCTGTCCAACGACGAGCCGCTCGCCGACGAGCACAACGCGCTGCTGCCGCCGGACGCCTTCCACCTGCCGGTGGGCCGGCCCGTCACCCACAAGATCTACCGGGACGCGGCACACCCCTCCCGCCTGGTGCTGCCCTTCACGACGACGACGCCGGTGGCGGCTGGCGACGCGCGTCGGTAGAGGTCGCGAGAGGGCACGGCGGCGCGCGGCGCCGAGTGGCCGTCGTGGCGCTGCCGTCCGTACGCCCGCCCGGGCGTCAGGGCCGGGACCGGGCGACGGACTTCAGGGGCCGCAGCGTGACGGTGGCGCCCACTCCCCTGACCGCCGCGGCGAACCGGACCTTGGGCCACTCGGCCCCGGCCCGGCCCGCCGCCTCCAGCGCGTGCGGGGCGACGGCCGGCGACGTGGGTGCGGATCCAATCCGATCAGCACAACGCTCTCGTACAGGGTGCCGGGTGCGGATGTCAGGCCGCCGCGAGCGCGGCGCGGGCGTCGGCGCGCTGGTGATGGAGGCGCATGACCTGCCGGGCGACCGGTTGGGCGAGCAGTGCCTCGATGAGGAACGCGATGGTGCAGTTCCGCGGCCACAGGTGTGCGAACTGATCGAGGGGCTCGGTGGAGATCTGCCGCGTGCCGATCCAGGTGCCGACCACCGTCATCACGAGGGAGATCAGCAGCACGCTGCACAGGGCGTTCAGGATCATATGGGCGCGGAAGCTGTCGCCCGGGCGCACGAGTCGCGAGGTGAGCAACTGGGCGGGCTTCATCGTCAGCAGGACGACGGCCACGACCGCGACCAGCAGGACCGGCATCACCCGCAGCAGACCGGTCCACATGGCCAGGGTGAAGCCGGAGGTCAGGCCGCCGATCACCACCGGGATGGTGTTCACCGAGATCACGGCGATGACCAGCATGAACGTTACGGATTCCTTCGGGTTGCGTGGCAGGCAGGTGTGGAAGCGGTTGTCGCTCACAGTGCAGTTCCTTCGTCGCTCGATACGGAGGCGGCAATAAAAAACAGCGCCCGTCTTCCGAGTCGACTCGGAAGACGGGCGCTGTTTCGACATGCTTATACGCGCCGGACTTCGCAACCAAGGATACCGGCCCGCAGCGTGTGTCTCGAACGGGGCCGACTTCCTGGGCGACGGCTTCGGCGAACCCTTCGACGGGCTCACTTGGTGGAGATGATGTGGTCGACCTGGGCGTCGGTGCGTTCTTCGGCTGCGCCGAGCAGGCCGTGGCCGGCGTTGGAGACGATCGCGTCGACGCGGCCGGCCGCGAACCACTGACCACCACACGAGGCCGGCCGGCTTGTCGGCTTCGTGTTCCGGCGGCTACAGCCTGCGGAGGACGGAACTGAGTGTTGCGACCTCCTGCGCGGAGAGCTTGTCGGTGAAGTGGCGGCGTACCGCGGCGTCCAGGCCGGGGTGCACGGTGGTGATGGCCTGGCGTCCGATGTCGGTGAGGGTGACGGTGACACCGCCGGCGCGTTCGCGGGTGACGAGTTCGCGCTTGCTCATGCGGGTGAGCTGGTGGGAGATGCGTGTGCGGTCCCAGCCGAGCGACGCGGCGAGCTCGCTCTGGCGCAGGGAACCCCCCGCCTTGCTCAGGCTGACGAGGATCGTCAGGTCCGGCTCGGACAGTCCCGCCGCCTCGGCGGCGTCCGCGATCACACGGATTCGGACGATCTCGTGGGCGCGCTTGAAGGCGGACCAGAGGTCGACGGGATCCAGTGCGGCCCCGCCCATGACCTCGTCCGGTCCGGGAGCCTCACCAGCCGATGTTGACATGTCAACACACCCCTTCTAGTGTTGAAATGTCAACGCTAACAGGTGGTCGCGATCTCCGAGCTGGTCCGGACTTCGCGCCTTCCGGCGACGCGGTCATTCCATCGGCATGTCCGGTGAAACGACCCGGAAGTGCGAGTGACGTCCGTGCCATTCACGCAAAGAACAGGTGACGCATCATGAACACATCCCAGTCACTGCTTGCCGAGCTGGCCCGGTCCGAGAAGCCGATCGGAGTGGGGATCATCGGACTCGGGGCGCACGGCAGCTGGGCCGAGCGCTCTCACCTGCCTGCCCTGCGCGCCGTCCCCGGTTATGAGCTGAGGGCCCTGAGCGCGAGTTCGAAGCAGTCGGCGGAGCGCTCCGGACAGACGCATGGTGTGTCCGGCACCTTCGGGACGGCTGCCGAACTGGTGGCCTGCGACGAGGTGGACCTGGTGGTCGTGGCGGTGAAGGTGCCGCACCACCGGGAACTGGTGCAGACGGCGCTGGACGCCGGCAAGGGCGTGCTGTGCGAGTGGCCGCTGGGCAACGGGCTCGCGGAGGCCGAGGACATGGCGCGGCAGGCGCGCGGCCGCGCCGTGCCGACCGTCGTCGGTCTCCAGGCGCGGTCGCACCCGGCCCTCGCCCACGCACGGGATCTCGTCGCCGACGGCTACGTGGGGGAGGTGCTGTCCACGACGGTCGTCGGCTCCGGCGGTGCCTGGGGCGCCACCGTGGGCCCCGCGGATCACTACGTGCTCGACGCCGCGAACGGCGCGACACTGCTGACTATTCCCTTCAGCCACGCCCTCGACGGACTCGCGTCGGTCCTGGGAGAGCCCCGGGAGCTGCGGATCCAACCGGCGTCGCGGCGTACGTCGGCCGTGGACACCGAGAGCGGACAGCCCGTGCCGATGACCGCCGCGGACCAGGTGGTGGCCTCGGGACGGCTGCCGGGCGGCGCGGTGGCCACCTTCCACTACCGCGGAGGCATGTCCCGGGGAACCAACTTCCGCTGGGAGATCAACGGCACCGAGGGCGACCTCGTCCTCACCGCCCCGACCGGCCACCCCCAGCTCAGCCCGGTCACCCTGGAGGGCGGCCGCGGAACGTCCACCGGACTCGCTCCCCTGACGGTGCCGGAATCGTACGTTCGCGTCCCGCGGCTGGACCCCCGAGCCGACGCGCCGGCCTACGCGGTCGCCCACGCCTACCGGCAGTTCCTGGACGACCTGCGCGAGGGCACGTCACGCGTTCCCGATTTCGCACACGGCGCCGCCCGGCACCGCAGCATCGCAAACGTCATCACGCCGGCGTGACCGGACGTGTGGACCTCGGGCGGACGGGCCGAGCCGGTGATGGAAGACAGCTGGAACGCGTGACGTGCCCTCACCAGGCGCTTTGCTCTCCCTTGCCAGAGAGCGGCTGACACGGCTCTTCGCGATCGCCGCCACGATCCCCGTTGTCAGCCGTCGCCCTGACCCTGGGCGAGCGCCCTCAGGTTCCCCGCGCCACGATCGCCCTCGTCGGCGAAGCCAAGGCCACCGCCGCCCGCCGCGGTACCGGCGACCTGCGTCGCCTGGAGCGCATCCGCACCTTGCTCACCGAGGGCTACGACACCGCGGGCACCACCCTGGCCCTGCTCTCCCTGCACGGGTTCTACCCGGACCTGATCGAGTCCGCGGCCTGCCGGTGGCGCGCCGAGGCTGGTCCCGGGAGGCCGGACGACGCCGACGACAGGCCAGTCCGTCGCGTGCGCCGGGCCTCGCTGCCCGGTACGCAGCCCGGCACGGATCACCAGTGTTTTCGACCGTCGACCGCGACGTTCTCGGGTAGCCCAGCCGCGTCCCGGAGGAGGCGCGCCCGCTTCGTTACGGCGCGCGGTCGGCGGCTGCGGCGAGGTCGGTGGCGGTCCAGGCCATTGCGGTGGCGCCGTCGAGGACGGCGCGGTCCGCGGCCGGTGTGATGCACGCGGCGGTGAACTCGCGTTGGTGGTTGACGGCGGGCGCGCAGTCCAGTCCGAGCATGGGGTGGATGGTGGGGACGGCGTGGGAGACGTTGCCCATGTCGGTGGCGGCTCCGGCGGCGGCGCCGTGGGGGAGGTCGAGGAAGGTGCGGCCGAGGGCCTCGGCGTTCGCCCGGTACAGGGCCAGCAGCGTGGCGTCGGGGCGCAGGTCGGCGTAGTCGGGGCCGACGGGACTCACGGTCAGTTCGCAGCCGGTGGCCAGCGCTCCCGCTTCGAAGCAGCGGGTCACCCGGGTTTTGAGGGGGGTGAGCGCTTCAAGGGTGTCCGCGCGGACGATCCATCGGCCTCGGCTGGACTCCGGGATGACGTTCGCCGCGCTGCCGGCTTCGGTGACGATGCCTTGGACGCGGTCCGAACCGGCGGTCTGCTGGCGCAGCAGTCCAATGGCCACCTGGGCGACGGTCATGGCGTCGGCGGCGTTGACTCCGCGCTCGGGGTAGGCGCCCGCGTGCGCGGGGGTGCCGCGGTAGCGGATGTCGAACTGGGAGACGGCGGTGCCGGGCATGGCATCCGTCTCGGCGGCCGCGGGGTGCACCATCATGGCGGCGTCGACTCCGTCGAAGGCTCCGCGTTCGAGCATCAGGACCTTGCCGCCGCCGCCTTCCTCGGCGGGTGTCCCGAGCACGGTGACCGTCAGGCCGAGGTCGTCGGCGAGTGCGGCGAGGCCGACTCCCGCGCCCACCGCGGCGGCGGCGATGATGTTGTGCCCGCAGGCGTGGCCGATCTCCGGCAGCGCGTCGTACTCCGCGCAGACGGCGACGTGCAGCGGCCCGGAGCCCACGGTGGCGCGGACCGCGGTGGGCAGGCCGTAGCAGCCGTGCTCGACGTCGAAGCCGGCCGCGTCCAGGTGCTGGGCGACCCAGGTGCTGGCGCGGACCTCTTCGAAGGCCTGCTCCGGATGGGCGTGGATGCGGTGGGACAGGCTCACCAGGTCGCGCTCCGCGGCCCGGACCCGCTGTTGGATCACGGTCTTGGCATTCATCGGCGCGGTCCTCACGACGCGGGCCGGGCGGCGACGTGGACGGCGGCCGGGCGGGTGGCGGCGTCGTAGGCCGCGCTCGCACCGGTGGCGCCCATGCCGCTGTCGCGGGCCGGTTCGTAGAGTCGTTCGGGGCCACCGCCCTGCCACTGGTTGATCCAGACGACGCCCGCGGGAATCCGGGTGGCCGCGGCCACATGGCCGGGGTCGCGGGTGTACACGGTGGCTGCGAGGCCGAAGCGGGACCGGGCGGCACGCTCGAGTCCTTCCTCGAAGGAGGAGACGACCACGACGGGGGCGAGCGGCCCGAACGTCTCCTCGGTCATCACCGACATCGACTCGTCGACGCCGGTCAACACCGTGGCCGGGTAGAAGAAGCCCTTGCCCTCCGGTTCCACTCCTCCCGCACGGACCGTCGCTCCGCGCTGGACGGCCTCGGCGACATGTCGGCGGACCGTGTCGCGTTGCCGCTCGTCGACCAGGGGACCCATCACGACCCGCTCGTCGTGTCCGTCGCCGACGGTGTACGTCCCCGCCGCCTCCACCAGGGCGTCGACGAACTCCTCGGCGATGTCCTGGTGCACGTATATGCGTTCCATGGACGTGCAGATCTGCCCGGTGTTGAGGAAGGCGCCGAACGCCACCGCTGCCGCGGTCGCTTTGGGGTCGACGCCGGCGTCGACGACGACGGGGTCCTTGCCGCCGAGTTCGAGGACGGCGCGGTGCAGCAGCCTGCCCGTTGCCGCACCGACCTGCCGGCCGGCCCCGACCGAGCCGGTGAAGTGCACGAGTTGGATGTCCGCGTGCTCGGCCAGCGGCGCTCCGGCACGCGCGTCGCCGAGGACGAGGTTGACCACGCCGGGCGGCAGGGCGAGCAGTTCGAAGAGCCGTACGGTCGACAGGGGTGAGCGTTCGGAGGGTTTTACGACGACGGTGTTGCCGGCGGCCAGCAGCGGGCCGAGCGCACCGAGCACCATCGCGACGGGGAAGTTCCACGGAGTGATGACCGCGGTGGCACCCAGCGGATGGCGCAGGAGTTTCGTGGCGCTGCCGTCGGGATGATCGATGGTCTCCTCGAAGTCGTACGACAGCGCCTGGCCGGTGGACGCCTTGAGGGCGGCGACCGCGCCGTCGATGAACGTACGGCCGATGCCGACCGGCTTGCCCATCTCCCGGCACTCCAGATCGGCGAGTTCGTCCGCGTGCTCGGCCACGGCGTCGGCCCACGCGGAGATGCGCGCGACGCGTTCGGTCACGGGCAGCGCCGCCCACGCGGGCTGCGCCTCGACGGCTGCGGCCACGGCCCGGTCCACGTCGGCCTGGCAGCCGCCGGGCAGGCGGGCTACGACATCCTCGGTGGCCGGGTTGACGACGTCGAGCAGTGTGTCCTCGAAGGAGTCCCCCCAGACGCCGCCGGTCAGGTTCTGCAAGGTCTTCATCGGGAATCTCCTTCATGCGGCGCTTCATGCGGCGCGATCACGCGCCGACGGCGGACGGGCAAGCGGTGCCGTGTCAGGGGAGGCGGTCGGCCATGAGTTCACCCGCCATGATCGTGGCGAGGTTGGTGTTGGCCCGGGGCACGGACGGGAAGACCGAGGCGTCGACCACGTACAGGCCCTCGACGCCGAGGACGCGGCACTCGCTGTCCACGACGGTGCCGGGGTCGTCGGCGGGGCCCATGCGGCAGGTGCTGGTGCCGTGCTGCGCGTCCACGACCGTCCTCAGCAGGTAGTCGTCGAGGCCGTCGTCGCTGCCCAGGACGGAGAACAGAGCCGCGTTCTCCTCCTCGATCGATCCTTGCGTGATCGCAGCCGTCTCGGGCCGGCGCGCCAGGTCGACGAGCGCCCGTATGCCCAGGCGCATACGACGGCGGTCCCGCTCGTCGGACAGCATCCGCTGCCGCACCAGCGGCTGGTCGAAGGGGTCGGTGGACGCCAGCGTCAGCACGCCCCGGGAGTGGTTCTGGTTCAGCCAGACTCCGTACGCCCCTGAAGCGGTGGTCGTCGCGGCGGAGGCCATCGCCAGCACGTTCTGGTTGAGCGAGACGAACATCAGGTCGTGTTCGGGGGCGTCGTCGCCGCTGGTCCACCGGACACAGACGTTGGTGTGCCGATCGTGCGGCGTCCTGACCGCCGCCGGCTCCCGCAGCGGGATCGACACGAGCGCCATCGGGTGGTCCTGCATGCCGTGGCCCACCGGCAGGTCGTGGCGCACGTCGATGCCGAGCGCGCGCAGGTGCGACGCGGGTCCGACGCCCGAGCGCATGAGGACGGCGGGGGAGTGGATGACGCCGGCACTGAGCACGACCGTGCCGGCGTACTCGGTCGTCGCCTGTCCGTCGACGAGCAGCCGGACCCCCACCGCCCGGTTCCCGGCGAACACCACCTTCTCCACCAGGGCGTCGCCCCGTACCGTCAGCGTGCTCGACTCCCGGGCCTGTTCCAGGTACGCGTCGTTGACGGACACGCGGCGGCCGCCCCTCGAGTTGATCGGGTAGGGAGAAACCCCGTGCGCGGAGGGCGCGTTGACATCCTCGGACCAGCCGTAGCCCGCCGCGAGGGCCGAGCGGGACAGGGCGGTGTCGACCCCGCCCCACTCGTCCTGCGGCGTCCGGTGGATCGGTGTCGGCCCGCCGCGGCCGTGATACGGCGCGTCACCGAACTGCTCGTCGTCCTCCAGTTTCGCGAAATACGGCAGGACATCCGCGGGAGCCCAGCCCGCGCAACCGGTGCCGCTCCAGTCCTCGAAGTCCGCCATCGGGGGCCGGATCGCGATCTGCCCGTTGACCGACGAGCTGCCGCCGACACCCCTGCCGCGCCAGTACGGCGCCTGCGTCTGCGCGTCGGTGCGCGCGGAATTCAGCCCCGCCCACAGCAGTCCCTCGGCCGCCGTGGGGTCCATCAGCGCGACCGCTGGATTGGGTGAGCGCCACGCCTCGTGCATCTGCGCCGAACGGTAGTCGGGGCCGGCCTCCACGAGGAGTACTCGCTTGCCCTGCTCCGCCGAGCGCACCGCGAGCGCGGCGCCCGCGGAGCCCGCCCCCACCACAACGACATCCCAGCTCGTGCTCGTCATGCATCTTCTCCCGCGTAGGGCGATCCGACGTGGCCTAGGTATCGGGCCGGAGAGCTTGTAATATCGACCTCATAGTGAGTTCAGTCAAGACTGAACGTTCATTTCCTACTGAATTTCAGGAGTTCCGTGTCCCAGGTGGCCGAGGACGGCACAGAAGACTCGTCCGCAGACTCGTCCGAGGCGCTTGTCGAGGAGTTCGGCACCCACGTCGGCAGGGCCATGGGCTGGCCGCGCATGGCCGGTCGCGCGGCAGGACTGCTGATGCTGAGCGACAGACCGATGACCCTCACCCAGCTTCAGGAAGCCCTGGACGCCAGCAAGGGATCGGCCTCGGAAATGACCCGGCTGCTCATCGCCAACGGCACCGTGGAGCGCTACAAGGAGGCCGGAGCACGGCACTTCGTCTACCGGTGGCGCGACGACGCCTGGGTCGGCTGCCTGCGTCACATCGTGGCCGCGACCACCGAACTGCGGGAACTCGCGGCGCACGCGCAGGAGCGCGGCGCCGACATGTCCGAGGAACAGCGCGAGCGGCTGCGCGACATGCACTCCTACTACCGCTTCATGGTAGGGCACCTCGAGTCGATGCTGACGGAATACACCGCGACCTGGACGGCGAGCAGGGATCGGCCCGTAGGGGATCGGCCGTGACAGCCGGGCCGGGACGAGCACCCGTCGGTCGATCCGCGAGCTTGCCCGCTAGTCGGCGGGTCGCGGGTCGGCGGGTCGCAGGTCGGGGCGGTCCCTGAGCTGTCTGCGGGAGTTGATGCCCAGCTTGCGGTAGATGTTGCGCAGGTGGGTGTCGACCGTTCGTGGGCTGAGGAAGAGCCGGGCGGCCACCTCTTTCGAGGTCGCGCCGGTGGCGACCAGCCGCGCTATGTGCAGCTCCTGCATGGTCAGTTGGTCGCGGGCGTGAGCGGTGCGGCTGCGCGCCGTCTCGCCCGTGGCGCGCAGCTCGTCGGCCGCGCGCCGGCCGAACGCCTCGAGCCCGGCGCCGGAGAAGAGCTCGTGCGCGGTGCGCAGCTGGGGCCGGCAGTCCTGCCTGCGGCCCTGCCGGCGTAACCACTCCCCGTACAGGAGGTGGGCCCTGGCCCGGTACGGCAGCATCGGCGTGTCGGTGAGGTGGGCTATCGCCTCCCGGTAGTCGTCCTCCGCTCCCGTCACCAGCGCTCGCGCGTAGGCGGCGATGCCCAGGCCCGAGGGGGTCGCACAGGCCTCGGTGCGTTCGGTCAGCGACGCCAGCGCGGCGACGGCGGCCGCGTGCTCGCCGCACCGTACGGCGGCCTCCACCAGCTCCGGCAAGGTGAACCCCGCGGTGAAGAGCTCCCCGTCGGCGGTGGCACGTCGGGCGGCGGCCAGCGCCTCCCGGTAGTTGGCCAAGCCGTTGTTGAGCACGGCGCTTGCCCAGTGGACGTTGGAGATCACCTGGCCCGTGGCGGTGGCCGTCGTCATGACGGCCTCGAACAGCGCGGACGCCTCCTCGCGGCGTCCGCGCATCGCGGCCAACTGCAGCCGGTGGTAGATGACCGCAGGCGTACCGGTCGCGTCGGCGATCGCCTGCTCCTCGGCGATCGCGGCCATCGACTCGTCGAGGTCGCCGGTGAGCGCGGCGGCGGACGCGGCCTGCGCGAGACCGAGCCGCAGGACGAGCGGTGATCCCGACTCACGGCCGGACTTCAGCAGCCACTCGATGATCCGCTCATGGGTGTCCGGGTCCCACAGCTCGGCCGCGAGGATGATCGCGAGCGCGGGGTGCCGGTTCCACAGCGGACCCTCCGCACCGTCGAGGGCCTGCCTGATCCGGGGGACGGCCGCCCGGTGCCCGTGCGTGGCCAGGATGTCCAGCGCGTCGAGGATGTCCGGTGGATGCGGCGGCGCGGACTTCGCCTCGGCGAGGACCACGTCCAGCACACCGTTCGCGCGCCCGACGAGCAGACTCGTCTCGAGTGCTTCCAGGTAGCTCTCCCGGGAGCGCTCGGGGTCCAGGGGCGCGAGCCGCCGCGCGGCGCGCAGCATCCACGCCAGCCCCTCACCGTCGTCGACCCGGACCAGGGCGATCCGGCCCCGCAGCAGGTCGGTCTCGGCCTGCTGGAACTCGTCGAGGCCCCAGCTCTCGGCCGTACCGAGCAGCATGGCCGCCCTGTCGGTGGCGCCCGCGTCGAGGTGGGCGCGCGTGGCCGCGAGGGTCCGTTCGATCCGCCGCGCGGTGTCGAGCGTCAGATCCGCCGCCCGTTCGAGGAAGGCGGCCGTGGCCGCCGCACCACCACGCGCCTGGGCCCGGGACGCCGAGCGCTCCAGCTCGGCGGCGACGTCCTCGTCGGGGACGGCGGCGGCCTGGGCGCGATGCCACGCGCGCCGGTCGGGGTCGGCGACCGGATCGGTGGCTTCGGCCAGCACGCGATGGGCCAGCCGCCGCTCGTCCGGCGCGGCGGCGTCGTACGCAGCGGCCCGCGCCAGGGGGTGGTAGAAGCGCACGCGGGTGCCGAACTCGACCAGTCCGGTCGCGGTGGCGGCCGCCCCCGCGGTCGGCAGGTCGATGTCCAGGCCACGCGCGGCGGACCACAGCAGCCCGGGGTCGCCGGTCGGGTCGGCGCCGGCGATCGTGAGCAGGAGTCGCGCCTGCGGGGGCAGGCCGCAGAGCGTGGCACGGAATTCGTGTCCGACCCGGGTCGGCACCGAGGCGGGGCGCGGCGGGGCGAACCCACCGGCCCTGGGCAGCGCGAGCAGCGCCAGGGGGTTGCCACGCGCCTCGGCCACGAGCCGGTCACGCACCTGTTCGTCGAGCGTCTCGTGGCTCTGCGCGGCGAGCAGCGCCCGCGCGTCGGTGTCGCTCAGCCCGTCGACGCTCAGGCTCGGCAGGGCGTCCAACTCGCCTGCCTCGCGCGGCAGCCGGACGGCGAGCACCAGGGCGACCGACTCGACGGAGACGCGCCGGGCGAGGAACGCCAGCGCCCTCGACGAGGCCGCGTCGAGCCAGTGCGCGTCGTCGACCACGCAGAGCACCGGGCGCTCCTGGCCCGCCGCGGTCAGCAGCCCGAGGGTCGCCAGGCCGACCCGGAACACGTCCGGTGTCCCGCAGGCCAGGTCGAAAGCGACGCGGAGCGCCCTGCGGTGTTCGGCGGGCAGCTCGGACAGGTGCCCAAGCACCGGAAGGCAGAGCTGGTGCAGTGCGGCGAACGGCAGCTCCGCCTCGAGCTCGGACCCACCCGCGCGCAGTACGCGGAATCCGGACGCCGCCGCCTCCGCGTGCTCCAGCAGCGTGCTCTTGCCGATCCCCGCCTCACCACGCAGGACCAGGGCGCCGCCCCGGCCCGCCCGTGCCGCGCCGATCAGCTCGCGAAGGCGCCGCGTCTCGTACTGCCTGCCGAGCAGCGGACCGTGGGGAGGAGCCGACGTCTGCACAGCGCGTAGGCTACAGCGCCCAGGTCGTCCAACAGGTCCGGGCGTCGTCGGCTGCGGCGTGTGGTGGCAGCGTGTGGCGGCGTTTGGTGGCGGCGATGTCAGGCGTGGTGGTGCGACCGCGGCACGGCGCCGACCTTCTCGCCTTCACCCAGGACCACGAACTGGCCCATCATTCCGTCGTCTTCGTGCTGCAACAGGTGGCAGTGGTACATGTACGGCGTGTTCGGGTCGGTGTGGCCGCGAAAGCGCATCGCCAGCCGGTAGTGCTTTCCCTGCGCCAGCAGGACGGTGTCCTTCCAGCCGCGCAGGTGCGGTTCCGGCTTCCCGCCGTCGACCGTCAGCACCTGGAACTGCACGTCGTGGACGTGGAAGTTGTGCAGGAAGCCGTTGTCGTTGACCACGTCCCACACCTCGACGGTGCCCTCGCGGACACCGAAGTCGATGCGGTCCATGGCCATCGACCGGCTGTTGATCTGGTCCGACGCGAGCACGAAGGAGCGTTCCCGCGCGACCCTTTCGCCGGCGAGGTCCGGCGCGACGCCGAGCACGGCGGGGACCTCGGCGCCGTCGGACAGGGTGGCCGCGGCCCGGAACTGGCAGATGTCGAGACGGTCGTCGAAGCCGTCGATCCGTCCCAGGGTGCCGCCGTACTCGGACGGGTACGAGCGCAGTTCGACCCGCTCTCCCGGCTTGAAGGCGACCACGATCTCGGCGCGTTCCCCGGGCGAGAGGTACAGACGCTCGGTGTTCCACGGTCTGGCGAGCAGGCCGCCGTCGGTGGCGACGAGCGAGAACGTCCGGTCGTCGGAGAACCCGAGGTTGTACAGGCGGGCGTTGGAGCCGTTGAGCAGCCGCAGCCGCACGAGCCTCGTCGTGACGTCGACGTACGGACCGATCGTGCCGTTGACGAGCACCTCGTCACCTATGACGCCCAGCGAACCGCCCAGCGGCACCCGCTTCTCGAACTGGTTGTCCCCGTCGAACGCGCGGTCCTGAACGATCATCGGGATGTCGTCGACGCCGTACTCGGACGGCAGCTTCGACGCCTCGCTGTCCTCGTCGTCGACGATGAACAGCCCGCCCAGGCCCCGGTACATGTGATCGGCGGTCGAGCCGTGTACGTGCGGGTGGTACCAGAGCGTCGCGGCAGGCTGGTCGACCGTCCACCGCGGCCGCCAGGTCCCCTTGGCCGGGACGACCTGGTGCGGGCCGCCGTCCATGGCCGCGGGCAGGTGCATCCCGTGCCAGTGGAGCGAGGTGTCCTGATCCAGGCCGTTGCGCACGGCGAACTCGATCCGCTCGCCGCGCCGCGCGCGGATCGTCGGACCGAGGTACGTACCGTTCACGCCCCAGGTGCGGGTGGGCGACCCGGCCTTGAACCGCGTCTCGCCCGACTGGATGCCGAGCGTGAAGACCCGGGCACCCGAGGTGCTGGTCTCCGACTCCGCCTGCGGTGGGATCGACAGGGCCTTGTCGAAGGAGACCTTGCCGACCGTGTCCAGCTTCGCGGTGGCGTAGTAGACACCGAAGCCACCGCCGGCGAGGACGACCGAGCCTCCGATGCCGAATCCGAGGGCCTTCAGCGCTGTGCGTCGTTTCATGGAGACACCGTCCCGAGCGGGAGGGCCCCTTCGCGTCGGCACAAATTGCGTAGGCCCGACCTCGACATACGCAGCCGTACGCAGCCGTACGCAGACGGACGCGAACGTACGTAGTTCCTACCGACGCGAAGGTCCACCCGTCGCGGGAGGATCTTCCCCTGGGGCCCGCCCCGGGATGGAGAACGCCTCCTCGTGCCTCCTCGTCCCGTGGCTCGTGAACATCCCGACGAGCGAAATGGAACCGATGTCCTCCCATCCGGTGCTTCCCGTCCTGGACCAACTGGCCCGCGTGATCGGTGCGACGACTCCGCAGCAGGACACGGCGCCGACGCCCTGTGCCGAACTCGACGTGGTCTCGCTGCGCAGACACCTGCTCGGCGGAATCGGGTACTTCACCGTCGTCCTGGCCGACCCGGACGGCGACCGGCGACCGGATCCGCGGGCCTACACCGGTCCCGACGGGGCCGAAGTCCTGGTCGCGGCGATCGGGGACCTGTCGGCGGCGGTGCGTGCCGCCCTGGCCGACGGCATCGAATCGGCCTCCGTGCGGGTACCCGCGCTGGGGGGCACGTTCCCCGGGGACCATGTGCTGAACATGCTGGTGGCCGAGGCGGTGGTGCACGGCTGGGACGTCGCCCGCGCCACCGGTCAGGCCTGGCGGCCCGATCCCGTGGCGTCGGAGCGGGCGTACGCGCTGCTCGCCGACCAGATCAAGCCCGAGTACCGGGGCGGCGCGGGCATGCCCTTCGCCCCCGAGGTGCCGGTGGGCCCCGATGCCCCCGCGCTGGACCGGTTGTTGGGCTTCGCGGGCCGGTCACCGCACTGGACGCCCACGGCCACGCCCACGCATACGTCCACGCATACGTCCACGCCCATGCCCGGCACCGAGCACGGCTGACCGGGGCCGGGCACGACTTGTTCACTTCACCCGTCTCCTGGAGGCCCGTTGTCCCCCGTACCCACCAGTGACGTCGACCTCTACACCGAGTCGGCGCGCATCGACCCGTACGGCATCTATGCCGAGCTGCGGGCTCTCGGGCCGGTGGTGTACCTGTCCCGCCACGATCTCTACGCGTTGCCCCGCTACGACGAGGTGCGCGCCGCCCTGATGGACTGGCGGACGTTGTCCTCGGCGCGGGGCGTGTTCGTGGATCCGGACGTGAACGCCCGACTGGAGGGGATCACGCTGTGCAGTGATCCGCCCGAGCACACGGCGATGCGCTCGGTGCTGGGGCGGCCGCTTCGGCCGGACCGGATGCGCGAGGTGACTCCGCGGATCGAGGCCGAGGCCGACCGGGTCGTCGAGCGGGTGGTCGGCCGGGGCCGGTTCGAGGTCGTCACCGAACTGGCGGAGTACCTGCCCATGGCCGTGGTGTCGGACCTGGTCGGACTCCCCGATCACGGGCGGGAGAAGATGCTGGAGTGGGCCGCGGCCATCTGGAACACCCAGGGGCCCGCCGACGACCGGGCGGCCGCGGCGGGGCCGGTCGTCGAGGAGTTCATGGCGTTCGCCGTGAACGACGCCGTGCCGGGAAGGATCGACCCCGACGGCTGGGCGGCACACCTCTACGAGGCCGCCGACCGTGGCGAGATCCCGCGCGACAAGTGCCCGGCCATGATGCTCGACTACGTCACCCCCAGCCTGGACACCACCATCCTCGCGATCACCAGCGCGGTCGCGTTGTTCGCCGAGAACCCGGACCAGTGGGATCTGCTGCGCGCGGACCGCTCGTTGATCCCGCACGCGATCAACGAGTCGCTGCGTCTGGAAACCCCGGCGCCCCAGTTCAGCCGGGTGCTCACCGAGGATCACGAGATCGGCGGAGTTCCGCTGGCCGCCGGCTCACGGGTCGCGCTGCTCTACGCCTCCGCCAACCGCGACGAGCGTCACTACCCGGACCCCGAGCGCTTCGACATCACCCGCCGCCCCTCGGACCACCTCGCCTTCGGACGGGGAGAGCACGTGTGCGTCGGGATGCACCTCGCCAGGCTGGAGATGAGCGCGCTCCTGGAAAGGCTCGCCGACCGGGTCGCCGGCTTCGAAATACTCGAACGCCGACCGATGATCAACAACGGGTTGCGCGGCCTAGACCACCTGGAAGTGGCGATCGAACCCGCGACCTGACGCCCGGCGCCGCATTCCGTTCATCTCCCAGTTGCCTGGAATTCACTGGGAATTGACGCCTCATTCTCAGCTGTCTCCAAGGTAGCGACTGTTGCGTGTCCCGTGCCGGCCGAGGAGGCCGGGGGGACAAAGGAGGCGCATGGTGGCACTGCCGGGGACCTCACGGCGGAAGGCCCGGGAGCAGGAGCAACGCGCGGACGGCACGGGCGCGGGCAGGGACGAGGGCGACGGCGACGGCGAGGCTGAGGAACCGTTGCACGTGGCCAGCAGGCTGCACGCGTTCAACCGGTTCGAGCTGAAGTACCTCGTACCGGTCGAACAGGCCACCGGGATCCGGGACGAGCTGGCCGAGCGCATGGACCGGGACCTGAACGGCCCGGCCGGCGGCTACGGAGTGTGGAGCCTCTACTACGACACTCCCCAGCTGCGCTTCTACTGGGAGAAGATCGAAGGGCTCAAGTTCCGGCGCAAGCTGCGCATCCGGCACTACGGGAACCTGGACGGAGTGACCGACGAGTCGCCCGTGTGCGTGGAGATCAAGCAGCGGGTCAACCGGGTCACGCAGAAGCGCCGGATCACCCTCCCGTACGGGGTCGCCCGGCAGTTGTGCGACGGGCGGCAGATGATCGACCACTCGCCGCGGGAGAGCGCCTTCGTCCAGGAGGTCCTCGAACTCGTCGTACGGCTGAACCTGCGACCCACCGCCATCACCGGCTACCAGCGTGAAGCCCTGGTCGGCCGGGACGCGGACACCGGTCTGCGGGTGACGTTCGACCGGCGCGTCCGCGGCCGGGACCGCGACTTCCACTTCGGCACGCCGAACGCGGAGAACCGGTTCACCCTCCCGCCGCACATGTCGGTGATGGAGATCAAGGTCAACGAGCGCACGCCGCACTGGATCACCGACCTGGCCGCCCGCCGCAACCTCAGTCTCGTCCGGGTCTCCAAGTACGTGCAGTCCGTCGAGGCGTTCGGTCTGGCACCCCGGTCCGTCTTCCACGTCAACGAGGCCGACTGTCCGCCTCCCACCCCCACCACGCCGCTGTCCGAGCAGCGGTCGGCGCCCGACGCGCCCGTGAAAGCAGGAGCACAGTGAACTTCGATCTCCAGGAACTCAGCGGCACGTTCAGCGTCGCCGACGTCGTCGCCGCCATGGCGCTGTCCTTCGTCCTGAGTACGCTGATCGGCTACGTCTACCGGTACACGCACCGGAACGTCTCCTACAGCCAGTCCTACGTGCAGACCCTGGTGATCGTGGGCATGATCGTCGCCCTCATCATGCTGGTCGTCGGGTCCAACCTGGCCCGCGCGTTCTCGCTGGTCGGCGCGTTGTCCGTGGTCCGCTTCCGCAACGCCGTGAAGGAGACCCGCGACGTCGGCTTCATCTTCCTCGCCATGGCGATCGGCATGGCCTGCGGCGCCCGCTTCTACACGCTGGCCGCGGTCGGCGCCGTAGTCATCTGCGCCGTCGTCGTCATCATGTTCAAGTTCGACTGGTTCGCCCTGAACGTCCAGCGTCAGGTGGTCAAGGTGCAGGTGCCCGCCGGTGAGAACTACGGTCCGGCGATCAGCGACGTGCTCATCAAGTACACCAGCGAGTACGAGCTGGTGAGCACGGAGACGATCCGGGGCGGCGCCCTCAACGAGGTCTTCTACACGGTGCGCATGAAGAAGGGCACCGAGCCCGGAGATCTGGTGAGCGCGCTCCAGGAGCGCACCTCCGGACAGCGGGTGACGGTGCTGACCGGTTACGACACCACCGACCTGTGATGCCGGACAACGCCACGCCGGTGCGCGCGCGACGGCGGCTCAAGGACCGGGTGCCGGTACGGCTGCGGCACCACTGGAAACCGGTCGGCGCGGTGTGCGCGGGACTGGCCGTCATGCTCTACGCCTTCGGTGACGCCCGCGTCTCGCCGTACGTCACCTCCTCCTCCCGCGTGGAGGCCGACGTCATCACGGACGACGTCCGCGGCACGGTCGACCTCTACGACACGTCCGTCGCGCACTCCGTCCAACTGGAGTACGACCAGACCGAGTTCGACAAGATGATGAAGGAGTTCCAGGAGGACGGGAACAAGGAGTACATCAAGGCGGACCTCACCGTCGACGGTGTCTACCTCCAGGACGTCGGACTCCGTCTCAAGGGCAACTCCACACTGATGTCCCTGCGCGGCAACGGCCAGGGCGGGCCCGGTGGCGGCCGGAACATGCCTGCCGGTGGTGCCGGTGGCGGGCAGGGAGCAGCCCCGGCCCCGCAGCAGCAGCAAGGCGGCGGGGCCGGGGGACAGCGCGGTCAGCAGCAAGGCGCCGCAGCTGGCGGCGCCGGCGGCGGCATGGGTGGCGGCATGACGCAGTACGACCTGTCCGAGGACAGGCCCGAGGAACTGCCCTGGCTCATCAAGGTCGACGAGTTCGTCGAGGGCCGCGCCTACCAGGGCGAGCGTGAGATCTCGCTGCGCCCCGGCAGCAACGAACAGGTGCCGGTGAACGAGGCGCTGACGCTGAACCTGATGGACACCAGCGGCCTCAAGAACGAGCGGTACGCCTTCACCTCGGTCCAGGTCAACGACCGGCCCGAGGCCACCAGGCTGATGGTCGAGAACCCCGACACCGAGTACGCCGACTCCGTCGGTGACGGCAACGGGGTGATGTACAAGGCGCGGGCCGGCAGCAGCTTCTCGTACGTCGGGGACGACCCCACCGACTACGAGGAGTCGTTCAAACAGCTCAACAAAGTCGGCAGCCAGGACCTGGAGCCGGTCATGAAGCTCATCCGGTGGGTCGACCGGGCCTCGGACGAGGAGTTCGAGAAGAACCTCGACCAGTACGTGGACGTGGAGTCCTTCGCCACCTACGTCGCCGCCCAGAACCTGCTGCTGAACTCCGACGACATGGCGGGGCCGGGCAAGAACTACCTGCTCTGGTACGACCTGGACACCAAGAAGTTCTCCGTCCTGGGCTGGGACTACAACCTCACCCTCTCCGGCGACGCGACCACGGGCCCGGACGACGAGTTCGGCATGGGCGGTGGCGGTGGCGGTGGCGGTGGCGGCGGCCGGGGCGGGGACACCGCGATGCCGGAAGGTGCGCCTGAAGGCATGCCCGAGGGGGCGCCGGAAGGCATGCCCGGCGGTGTCGCGGCGCAGGGCCGGAACGGCCCGGGCGCCGGCGGCATGGGCGGCCACGTCCTCAAGGAGCGCTTCCTCGCCTCCGACGCCCTCGACGACGTCTACAAGAAGGCGTACCGGGAGCTGTACGAGAAGTTCTACGGCTCGGGCACCGCGCTGAAGGCGCTCGACAGCGTCGCCGACCAGGCGGGCACGGCCGGCGCGGACGGTGACCAACTGGACTCCGTCGTCGAGAACCTGCGCAAAACGCTCGGCCAACGCACCGCGGCACTGGCAAAGGACAAGGCGGTCACCGGCTGATCTCCCGCTGCCCCGACCGAAGGTTCAGAGGCGTGAGTCGGTCGCGGTGCGGGCCGAGTGCGCGACGGTCCCCGGGCCCGAGGGGCCAGGGGGAACGGCCCGCAGAGGGCGCGCCGCCGGTCGGGCATCGCGCACCCCTCCGTGCCAGAATGGAGGCCCGCCCGCCACCCGCTCCGCACCGTTCCGCCCTTGAGGTTCCCGTGACCAAGCCCGTCGCCCGTGAGCCGCAGCGACGCAACGCGCGGTCCAACCGGGCGCGCATCCTGGCCACCGCCCGCCGGGAGCTGGGGCGGAACCCGGACACCACCCTGGAGGAACTGGCCAGGGCGGCGGGCGTCGTACGGCGTACGCTGTTCGGTCACTTCCCGGGGCGCGCGGCGTTGCTCGAGGCCCTCGCGGAGGAGGCGTCCGAGGTGCTGCGCGGCGCGATGGCCGACGCGGCGGAGCCGGGCGAACCGGCCGACCGGGCGCTCGCGCACTTCGTGCTGCTGATGTGGCCCGTGGGCGACCGCTACCGGATGCTCCTGGCGCTGGCCCGGCACGACCTGGGCGTGGAGCGGGTCGCCGAGATCCTGGCCCCGGCCCGCGCCGAAGTCACCGCCATCCTGGAGCGCGGTGGGCGGGACGGCGTCTTCCCCGCCCATCTGCCGCCCGCCGTGCTGAGCGCCGGGCTGGAGGCGATGATCGTCGCCCTCCTCGAGCAGGTCAACACCGGTGCGCTGGAGGACGACGGCACCCGCGCCGCCGTCGCCATGCTCATCGCGGCCGGCGTACCGGAGCGGCGGGCCCGCGCGGTGGTCGGGGGCGTCCGTCCCGCCGTGACCGCGGAGTCCGTCCCGAGCGAGTAGGGCACCCGCTCGCGGTTCGTCCACGTTCCGCAGACCCACCTCTGCTTTCCCCTCTCTCCCGCTCTTGATGCGCGTATTTGCACACCGGCGTGCAACAAATTACTCTGACGCTTGTCTGCTCATCTATGGGCAATTAAGTTGCCCGTGCTCGTTTCCCGGGAGCCTCCATGCCCCTACTGGCCACCACCCCCGTCGAAAAGATGTCGGGGCCCTACGCCCGGCGCTGGTGGGCTCTCCTCGTCCTCTGCCTGAGCCTGCTGATCGTCGTCATGGCGAACACGTCCCTGATCGTGGCCGCCCCGGACATGACGGCCGACCTGGGCCTGAGCAGCAGCGACCTGCAGTGGGTCATCGACGGCTACACCGTCCCGTACGCCGCGCTGATGCTGGTGCTCGGCGCGATAGGCGACAAGTACAGCCGCCGCGGCGCCCTGGTCACCGGCCTGGTGATCTTCGCGGGCGGTTCGGTGATGGGCAGCCTGGTCCACGAGACGGGGCTGGTCATCGCGGCGCGGGCGGTCATGGGCGTCGGCGCCGCCGTCGTCATGCCGGCCACGCTGTCCCTGCTGGTCGCGGTCTTCCCGAAGGGCGAGCGGGCCCGCGCGATCACGGCGTGGACCGCCACCTCCGGGCTCGCCATCGCCGTCGGGCCGCTGGTCGCCGGCTGGCTCCTGGAGGACCACGCCTGGGGGTCGACCTTCCTGGTCAACGTCCCCGTCGCGGTGGTCGCCGTCATCGGCGCACTGCTCCTCGTACCGCCGTCCAAGGCTTCCGGCATGGGCCGCATCGACTACGTCGGCGGCCTGCTCTCCATCGTCTCCGTCGGCAGCCTGGTCTACGCGACCATCGAGGGCCCGCACTTCGGCTGGGGCGCCGGGCCGGTCGCCGCTGCCGTCGTCGCCGCGGTCGGGCTCGTCGCCTTCGTCGCCTGGGAGCTGCGCCACCCGCACCCCATGCTGGACGTGCGCCGGTTCCTGCTGCGGCCCTTCAGCGGCTCGATGCTGGCGGTGCTGTTCTTCTTCTTCGGCACCTACGGCGCCATCTACTACGCCACGCAGTTCCTGCAGTTCGTGCTGGGATACGGCGCGCTGGAGACCGGCGTACGGTTGCTGCCGCTGGCCGGTGCCGTGTTCGTCGGCGCGGCGGTGACCGGGCGGCTGACCCCGAAGCTCGGTGTGAGGGCGATGGTCGGCTCCGGCATGGCGATCGGCACCGTCGGTGTCTTCCTGCTGGTCCTGATCGACCAGGGCTCCGCCTACGCCGACTTCCTCGCCCCGATGCTGCTGCTCGGCCTCGCCATCGGCCTCAGCGTCTCCCCGGCCACCGACACCATCATGGGCACCTTCCCGGAGAACGAACTCGGCGTCGGCGGCGGCGCCAACGACACCGCGCTGGAACTCGGCGGCTCGCTGGGCATCGCCGTCCTGGGCTCCCTGCTCGGCACCGCCTACCGCGACGAACTCGCCGGCCTGGTGGGCGACCGGCTCCCGGCCGCCGCGCTGGACACCGCCCAGGACTCGGTGGGCGGCGGACTGGCCGTCGCCGAGCGGCTCGCGACCAGCCCGGACGCCGGACCCCAGCAGGCCCAGGCCCTCACCGACGCCGTCAACCAGGCCTTCGCCCACGGCGTCTCGACGACCAGCCTCGTCGGCGGCATCATCATGGCCGCCGGTACGCTCATCGTCCTCGCCGTCCTGCCCGGCCGCCGTCGGGCAACGCCCGAGCCGCGCGGGTGAACGCCGCCGGCGCGAGATACGGCGGGCACGGGCTCAGGCGGCCAGGGCCACGCAGCCCAGCGCGAGCAGGGCGAGAACCTTCACGATCTCCAACGCGACGTAGTAGAGGTGCGCGCGGGAGCGGTGCTCCGCGGGGTCCTCGCCGGCGAGCACCGCGTCGGAGCGGCGGTTGAGGCGGGGGCGCACGGCGCCGAGTTGTATCGCCAGCACGGCGACGGCGGCGGCGGTGAGCGTCACGACGGCCGTGGTGGGGGAGCCGATGGCGACCGCGGCGATCACGGCGACGGCGAGGGCGGCCTCGGCGAGGTTCAGCGCCCGGAAGACCCTCCGGCCGATGCCGAGCCCGATGGGGATCGTCACCCCGGGGGCCCCGAACTTCAGCGGCGCCTCCAGGAAGGAGATCGCCAGCACCATGCCGAGCCACAGGAAGGTGACGGCGCCTGCCACGGCTGCCGAGGTCGAGTCCATCGTTGTCGTCCCGTCTCTTTCTGGTGGTGCCAGGCCTGGTGGTGCCAGGTCTGGTGGTGAGGCGTCAGGTGAGGGGAGAGCGCGAGAGGGGGCGTCGCGCTCACGCGACCGCGGTCACGCGGCCCCAGTCGCGGACAGATGCGCCAGGCAGGCGTCGGGCTCGGCGAACGGCTCCAGTCGCACGGCCGCCACGGGGGCACGCAGCTCGGCCAGGGCACCCTGCATCAGGCCCAGGTGCAGCGGGCAGACGATCGAGCCGTGCTCCTCGGCGAGTTCGAGGAACGGGCAGTGCCGCAGCCACACCCGGTCCGTCGGGCCGTCGTCCCCGGCCGGGCGGGGATCGAAGCCGAGATCGGCGAGCATGGCGGTCAACCGGCCGGTCGCTTCGGCGGCGGTCGGCCGGTGCGCGGGGGGCACCCGCTCGACCAGGTGCCTTCCCCAGTCGCGGCCCGTCTCGGTGGCCGCGGCCGCAGCCTCGGCGCCCGTTCCGGTGGAGGCCAGCCGGCTCAGCAGCATCCGGGCCAGCAACTGGTAGTGCCGTTTCCCGCCGCGGTCCATCCCGCCGCGCGCGGCGTAGACCGTACGCGGCCGTCCCGGGCCCGAGGGCCGCTCCACCGTCCGCTCCACGTGCCCCTGCGACATGAGGGCGTCGAGGTGGAAGCGCACCGTGTTGGGGTGCACGTCGAGCAGCTCGGCGACCTCGGTGACACCCTGGGGGGCGACGGCGTCGCGCAGGGCGTCGAGCACCGCGCGGCGGCGTGGGGAGAGGGGCTCCGTTTCCTCGCTCGACGGCATGATGTCAGTCCTCCCGGGCCGGTGCGGCAACTCGTCGGTGCAGGGGAATGCCGAATTTCTCCAAATGGTACATGTAATAATCGGGCGCCATGGAACACCCCGCGGTGCGGGGTGGCAGCGCAGGTCGAGAGGAGCACCGTCGTGACATCGTCGTCCGAGGTCTACATCGAGGGCACGGCGGCCGACCCGGTCGTCCGGGCACAGGCCGTCGTCCGCGACGCGCACAGCCGACTGCGGGCCGGTCTCGCGACCGTCGCGCAGGGCACCTCGGCGGGCGGCGGGCAGAGCGAACTGGTGGAGTTCTGCACCGGTGAGCTGCGCCGCCATCTCGCCGCCACCGAACAGACGCTCTACGCGGCCGCCTCCGGCGCGGCAGGCACCCGCCTCCTGGTGCGCGCCCTGCGCACCACCGCCGCGTCCCTCGACCGGCGCATCGACGAGGTGGCCGGTGCCGGGAACCCCGCTTCCGCCGCGGCCGCCGCGCGCTCCGTCGAGGCGATCCTGGACGTTCACCTGACGACCGAGGAGACGGTCCTGCTGCCGGCGCTCGCGGAGCTCCCCGGTGCCGATCTGCCCAGTCTCGTCGCGGATCTGACCACCCTGCTCGAAGGCGGCCGACTGGAGACCCCGGCGGTCGTGGACGTCCGCGACATCCCCCACGGGCAACGGCACCCGCGGATCTTCGCCCGTTACGCCCGCCTCGCCCCGGGGGAGGGTTTCGTGCTGGTCAACAACCACGACCCCAAGCCACTGCGACGCGAGTTCGAGGCCACCCACCCGGACGCCCACACCTGGGACTACGTCGAATCCGGCCCCGAGATCTGGCGGGTACGCATCGGCAAGGCCGCCGTCGAGGGCTGACGCCGCGAGCCCTGCCGTGGGCCAGGCGGCTCAGTCGGCCAGCGCCGCCAGCTCCTCCGCCGTACGCGGGCCCGTCGCCGAGTCCGCCAACAGGCCCCGCGCCCGCAGCAGTCCGGCCGCCGCGACGCCCCAGGGCAGCCGCAGCCCCGCCTGCCGCAGCAGGTCGGTGCGGGCCAGCGTCGGGGCGGTCGGGCCGGTGTGCACGCCGTCCGGGGTGAGCAGGGCCGCGTCGTCGGACCAGCGCAGGGCGAGGTCGACGTCGTGGGTGGCCATCACCACGGTGGTGCCGCCCGCGCGCAGCCGGTCCAGGGTGGCGAGCAGCCGCTCCTGCCCGTCCGGGTCGAGCCCCGCGGTCGGCTCGTCGAGGATCAGCACCCGGGGCCGCATCGCGACCGCCCCGGCGATCGCGGTCCGCTTGCGCTGCCCGTACGACAGCAGGTGCGTGGGCCGGTCGGCCAGCGCCGCGATGTCCAGCGCGGCGAGCGCCTCCCCGACCCGGGAGCGGACCTCCGCGTCGGGCAGCCCGAGGTTCAGCGGCCCGAAGGACACGTCCTGGCCGACCGACGCCGCGAAGAGCTGGTCGTCCGGGTCCTGCACCACCAGCTGCACCGTGGTCCGCAGCCGGGTCAGCCCCTTGCGGTCGTACGTCACCGGCTCCCCGCCGACCGTCAACGTCCCCGCACGCGGCCTGAGTCCGCCGCTGAGCAGCCGCATCAGCGTGGTCTTGCCACTGCCGTTGCGGCCCAGCAGCGCCAGCGCGCGCCCCTCGCGCACCGCGAAGTCCAGGCCCACCAGCACGTCCGGGCCCTCCTCGTACGCGAACGACGCGCCCCGCAGGGCGACCAGGGCCGGTTCCGGTGACTGCGCCGGTCCGCTCACGACAAGGGTCCTTCCAGTACGAGGGTCAGACAGGCCAGCGCCGCCAGCAGCGCGACGCTCGCCGCGGTGAAGGGCGCCGAGACGCGGGCCTCGGGCACCAGGACCCGCAGGGTGCCGTCGTAACCGCGCCCGGCGAGCCCCGACTGGAGCCGCGCCGCCCGGTCGAAGGCCCGTACGAACGCCGTGGCGCCGAGACCGCCGAGCGAACGCCAGGTGGCCGCCCGGGTGGTGTGCCCGAGCCGCGCGGCCTGCGCCTGGCGGATCCGGCGCACCGAGTCCAGCAGCAGGAAACTCATCCGGTACGTCACCAGCGCCACGTCCACGACCGGCGCGGGCACCCCGGCCCGCACCAGCCGGGGCAGCAGGTCCGACATCGGCGTGGTGAACGCGAACAGCAGCACCCCGAGCGAGGCCGCCGAGGTACGCAGCAGCAGCTCACCGGCGCGCACCGCACCGCCGTCGGCCACCGAGAGGAATCCGTCCGGGCCGCCCACCTGCACCAGCAGCGGAAGCGCCCCCGTCACGCAGAACCCCAGCGGCACCCGGTACGCCCGCCACAGCCCGCGCCGGGGCACGCCCGCCGGGCCGAGCAGCACGGTGAGCGCCGTCACCAGCACCAGCGCCGCACCCGGCCAGGGCGGCAGCGAGATCGCCAGCACGGTCAGGCCGAGCCCGAGCACGGCCTTGTCCACGGGATGGCGGCGGCGCCAGCGACTGCTGTGCGCCGCCGCGTCGATCGGCAGCACTCAGTCCCCTTCGGGGGTGTCCCGCGGTGCCGCCGTCGCCGCCGACGCCCGTTCCTCGCCCTGCCGCCGACCCCGGCGCAGACCGAAGTAGTACGCCAGCACACCCGCGCCGAGCGCGGCCTGAAGCGCGAACAGCGCCGACTCGATCTCCCCGGACGGCGGCTCGTACAGCGGCGAGAACCAGGGCTCGTAGTCCGGCTCGATCTCGGTGATCGCCGTCTCCGCCTCGGCGTCGGCACCGGCGAACGGCTCCTCCTTGTGGTCGCCGAGCCCCAGCACCAGCGGGAGCACCGCCAGCGCGGCCACGGCGAGCAGCAGCAGGGCGTTGACCTTCGTGTTGCGCTTCACCGGGCCACCGCCTCCCGCTCACCGGAGGAGGCCTTGCCGGCCTTGGTCAACAGGACGCCCAGCCGGGTCAGTTCCCCCTTGCTGGACTGCACGAGGAGCCGCATCACGACCACCGTGAGCAGGCCCTCGCTCACCGCGAGCGGGAGCTGCGTGACGGCGAAGATGGACCCGAACTTGCCGAGCGCGCCCAGGAAACCGCTGCTCGGGTCCGGGAAGGCCAGCGCCAGCTGCACACTGGTGACGCAGTAGGTGGACAGGTCGGCGACGAACGCGCCGAAGAACACGGTGACCATGAGCGGCACGTCGTAGCGGCGCAGCAGCCGGTAGACGCCGTACCCGGCCCAGGGGCCGACGATCGCCATCGAGAAGACGTTGGCGCCGAGCGTGGTCAGCCCGCCGTGCGCGAGCAGCAGCGCCTGGAAGAGCAGCGTGATGGTGCCCAGCACCGCCATGATCGGCGGTCGGAAGAGGATGGCACCCAGGCCGGTGCCGGTGGGATGTGAACAACTCCCGGTGACGGACGGCAGTTTCAGGGCCGACAGCACGAACGTGAAGGCCCCGGAGGCGCCGAGGAGCAACGTGCTCTCCGGGTGCTCCCTGACCTCACGGGTGAGTGACCGTACTCCGTGGACGACGAACGGCGCGGACGCGACACCCCAGGCGATCGCGTGCGCCGGTGGCAGAAAGCCCTCGGCTATGTGCATGGCTCAGCAGACCCTCTCCAGCACCTCGTGGATGGACGACGCGCCTTGGCCGGTCTCCTGGCTTACGGGTACCACCGCCCGTGCTCCGCCTTCCCGGGTCGCAAGGACCCAGTGGCTGCCCCTGAGGGCCGGAGCCGGACTTCCCGATTCACAGTGGCGAGGGCCGCACCGGCATCACACCGGATTTCCCGTTCACCAAGGCGTGGCGACAGTAGTGCGCCCACGGGGGTGGTGACAAGCGGGCCTCGGGCCCGGCGGACGCCCTGCCCGCCCGCCGGACAGGCCTCAGGGCTGCGGAAACAGCTGGCGGCGCCGCTCCGTCAGCCGTCGCCTGTCGTCCTCGCTCAGCGCGGCGAAGGTCTCCGCGCGGCGGCGGTGCAGGGCCCGGCGCTCCTCGTCGGTGAGGGTCTCGGCGTAGCGGCGCCGCGCCTCGCTCAGGCGGGCCACCTCTTCGGGGGTCAGGGGTCGTTCCACGGCGGTCATCTCCTCGATCACTTCCAGGTAGGCCTCGGTCGTGGTCCCGGCCGAGGCGTCGAGCGCGTCCAGCACCCCGAGCAGCCGGAGCCGCAGCTGCGCGGTCTGCCGCAGCCGCTCCTCGACCACGTCCAGTTGCCGCCGGATCAGCCGCGCCGGGTCGTGGTCCGGCTCGGCGTCCAGGACCGCGCGGATCTGCGTCAGGGGGAGCCCGAAGCTGCGCAGCGCCAGGATCCGGTGCAGGCGCCGGACGTCGGCGGCGTCGTAGCAGCGGTGCCCGCCGCCGGTGCGGGCGGACGGGGTGAGCAGGCCGAGCCGGTCGTAGTAGCGCAGGGCGCGGATGCTCAGGCCGGTCTCCCGGGCGAGTTCGCCGATGCGCCGGGTGCCGTCGTTCGCGTGCGTCATGGGCTCCTCCACGGGTGTACACCCGAGGCTAGAAGGTGACGCGGCGGCACCTTCAAGCCCCGGTCGGCCTCAGTGGCGCCGGCCCCGGTCGGTCCTGCCGACCACCCTGTCGCGCATCCGGGTGGTCAGCGCGGTGGCGGCGGCCGTGAGGAACACGAAGCTGTACGTGATCTGCAGCACGGTCACGACCCGGGCGGCCTGGCCCCGCGGGGTGATGTCCCCGTACCCGACGGTGGCGAGCGTGACCACGGTGAAGTACAGCGCGTCGACGCGGGTGTGCAGGCCGTTGAACTCGCCCGGCTGCTTGGCCAGGGCGTAGTACGTCGCCGAGAAGACGTGCACGGACAGGACGATCAGCAGGGAGATGACCACCCCGGGCCGGCTCTCCGGCCGGTCGAGCAGCACGTGCCGGATCTGCCGGAGCAGCAGCACGGCCACGACGGTCAGCAGCAGGGCGAACAGCACCCAGCTCAGCAGGGGGCGCTGCGGACCCAGTTGGTCGAGGGGGAGGAGGAAGTAGGCCACGACCACCGCCGCCGCGATCCCGGTCCTGACGATCCAGGGCCGGACGGTGTTCCAGGCGGTGTTCCGGGCGGTACGGGATCCGGCGGGCCGACGCTCCGTCACCGCGCCGCCCCCTCCGTCGACGCCCGGCCCGCCTCCGGGTCGGCCCTGCGCACCAACTGGGCGACGATGAAGGCGACGACCGACGCCATGACGATCAGCGGCATCTGGTCGTGGGCGTCCCGGCCCATCAGCAGCACCGCCAGTACGGCGCTGGCCAGCGGCAGCCCCGTCACCGCGGCCGCCGCGGCGGAGATGCCGAGGGCGAGGGCCGGGGTCGTGCCGAAGCCGGGCAGCCCCGAGCAGGCCAGGGCCGTCGCCGCGCCCAGCAGCACGGCCGGGAAGATCGGGCCGCCGCGCAGGCTGCCCAGCGCGATGCCCCAGGCCAGCCCCTTGCACGCGACCAGCGCGACCAGCGCCCCCACGGACCAGACGTGCGGGTGGGCGGCGAGCTGGGCGAGGGTGGCCTGGCCGGACAGCGCCGCCTCGGCCGGGGAACGGCCGGTGATCAGCGCGTACGCGGCGACACAGACGCCGACCGCGGTGGCGCAGACGACGGTGCGCAGCGCCGTGCGGTGCCGCGTCCAGGTGACCGTGCGCCGGCCCAGTTCGCGGGCCAGCGTGATCAGTACGGCGATCAGTGCCGCCGTGGGAAGGCCCCACAGGAAGTCGCCCACGTCCGGGTTGGCCTCGGGCGGCAGCTCGGGCAGGGACAGCGCACCGATGTCCAACCCCGTCCACTGCCCGAAGCCGGTGAAGACCAGGGCGCCCGTCGCGCTGGCCAGCAGACAGGGCAGCAGCAGGGCGACCAGCTGGGTGCCGGCCAGCCCCGCCCCCTCGATGAGCAGGACCGCCGCGGCCACCGGACCGCCGAGGATCGTGGAGATCGCGGCGGTGGACCCGGCCGTGGCGAGGATCGCGCTCGCCCGCTGGTCCGCGCCCGCGCCCGCCCGCCGCACCGCCAGCAGGGCGAGGCCGCTGCCGACGGCCATCAGCGGCGCCTCGGGGCCCAGCACCACGCCGAGCGGCAGCGTGGCCAGCGCGGCGAGGACCGCGCCGGGCAGTGCGCGGGGGCCGACGGGTGCGCCGCCCAGGCCGTTCACCGGCAGATGACCGCCGCCGCCCGGCATCCGGGTCACGATCGGCGCCAGGATCAGCCCCGCCAGCACCAGCGCGGGCAGCGGCCACCACCACGGCGGCGTGTCGTAGCCGGCCGCCTCGGGCAGCGACGTCCACACCCAGTGCTGCAACTCGTGCTGGAGGCCGACGAAGAAGAAGCAGGCCAGCGCGATGGGCACGCCGAGGAGCACACACAGCAGCAACAGCCGCCGGTAGCCGGGGCTGAGCAGCGTCTGCCGCAGGGACTGCTCGGCACGGGCCGGGACGGCGTTCGCCGGCGCGGTCACCGCACTCGCCCGCGCGGTCCGCGCCGGGGCGGCGGCCGACTCGTCACACGCTCTCCTTCGTCCACGCCACTCCCTCCCGCGGTCCGTCGCGCGCGCGGTCGCGGGTCCGGTCCAGTCAACGCGAGGGCGCGAGGGGCCGCATGCGCACGCCCAGGGCGCGGTTCACCCGTCCGGCGGGCCCGCGTGGCCGGGGCGCGCGGTCGCCCGCAGGCTCAAAGCGACCTGTCGGTGCCGTCGGCGCCGGTGGGCGAATGCCCCGTACGGGGGACACAGAAAGGATTCCGCTCATGAGCCAGCACGCCGAACCCTCTCCCGGCCGGCCGTCCCACGGCGGCGACGCCTCCTGGGCCCAGCGCTCGGGCGGCGACCGCACCAGCGGCTGGGTGACCGGCGGTGTCGTCTTCGCCGGCGTACTGCTGCTGCTGAACGGCGCCCTCGCCGTCCTCCAGGGCATCGCGGCCATCGCCGAGGACGACGTGTACGCACGTATCGGCACCTACGTCTACGAGATGAGCCTCACCGGCTGGGGGATCGTCCACGTCGTCCTCGGCGCCCTCGTGTTCGTCACCGGGTTCGGCCTGCTCAAGGACATGACCTGGGCGCGCATGGCGGGCATCGTCCTCGCCTCGCTGAGCCTGATCGCCCAGTTCCTGTTCCTGCCGTACTCGCCCGTCTGGTCGGTGATCATGATGGCGATCGACGTGTTCGTGATCTGGGCCCTGGCCAGCCGCCAGGACAGCTCGGCCCGGACCTGAGGCACCGCCACCGGCCCTCGGCCATCGGCCACCGGCCCTCGGCCACCGGTCCTTGGCCACTGGCCCTCGGCCACCGGTCCTTGGCCACTGGCCCTCGGCCCTCGGCCATCGGCCCTCGGCCATCGGCCCTCGGCCATCGGCCATCGGCCCTCGGCCACCGGCCACCGGCCACCGGCCACCGGTCCTCGGCCCTCGGCCACCGGGTTAGCGGCGACGCAGGCAACGCGCCAGCGCCGCCGCCGCGCCGATGGCGGCCACAGTCGTGCCCGCGAGGGCCAGAGCCCGCGCGCCGCGCCCGGGAGTGCCCGGCCGGACGCCCGGCGCGGTGCCGTACGCGCTGCCCGGCACCCCGGTGCCGCCGGCCGCGCCGGGCAGTGCCGAGGCCAGCAACTCCGCCAGGTGCACGCCCTCGTGGCCGCCGCTGTCGAACTCGTGGATCTGGGTACGGCAGCTGAACCCGTCGGCGAGCACGACGGTCGCCTCGTCCTCCGCCCGCAGCCGCGGCAGCAGCACCCGCTCCGCACACGCCTCGCTGACGTCCAGGTGACCGCGCTCGAAGCCGAAGTTGCCCGCCAGCCCGCAGCAGCCGGAGTCCAGCCGCTCGGCGTCCACCCCGGCCCGGCGCAACAGCTCCTGGTCGGTGTCCCAGCCGAGCACCGCGTGCTGGTGGCAGTGCACCTGGGCCAGCGCCCGCGCGGACCGCTCGGGCACCTGCGGCGGCTCGTAGCCGGGGGAGTGCTCGGTGAGCAGCTCCGACAGCGTCACCGTCTGCTCGGCCAGCCGGCGCACGTCCTGGTCACCGGGGAACAGCTCCGCCGCGTCCGCCCGGAACACCGCCGTGCAGCTCGGTTCCAGCGCCACGACCAGGCCGCCCGCCCGCACATGGGCGGCCAGGGCGCGCACGGTGCGGGTGAGGACCTTCTCCGCCGTGCCGAGCTGCCCGGTCGAGATCCAGGTCAGTCCGCAGCACAGCGGTTCGTCCGGCAGCTCCACCCGCCAGCCGGCGTGCTCCAGCACCCGTACCGCCGCCCGCCCGACGTGCGGGTGGAAGTGGTTGGTGAAGGTGTCCGGCCACAGCAGCACCGACCCGCGCCGTCCGTCGCCCTCCGGTACGTGGTCCGCGAACCACTGCTCGAGGGTGCGCTCCGCGAACAGCGGCACCTCCCGGTCCGCCACCCCCGCCACCAGCACCGCCGCCTTCGACAGCGGCGGGGTGTGCGTGAGCGCGTTGACGACCGGCGCGAGCCGGGTGCGGCCCACGACCCGGGCGAGCGCGGGCAGCCAGCCCATCGACCAGTCGGAGCGCGGCCGGCGCCACGGCCGCCCCTCGTAATGGTGGGACAGGAACTCCGCCTTGTACGTGGCCATGTCCACGTCCGCCGGACAGTCCTTCTTGCACCCCTTGCAGGCCAGGCACAGATCGAGGGCGTCCTTGACCGCCTCCGAGCGCCAGCCGTCCTCGATCGCCCCGTCGCCGTGCCCGTCGAGCATCTCGAACAGCAGCCGGGCCCGGCCCCGCGTCGAGTGCTCCTCCTCCCGCGTCACCTGGTACGACGGACACATCACCGTGCCGTCGCTGGTGTGCTGGCGGCACTTGCCCACGCCGACGCACCGGTTGGCCGCCTTGGAGAACGAGCCCCCGTCGTGCGGGAAGCGGAAATGCAGGTCGCGAGGTTCGAACGGGGCCCAGTCACCGCCGAGGCGCAGGTTGTCGTCCAGCCCGTACGGCGCGACGACCTTGCCCGGGTTCATCCGGTCCAGCGGGTCGAAGACGGTCTTCAGCCGCCCGAACGCCTCGACCAGCCGGTCCCCGAACATCCGCGACAGCAGCTCACCCCGGCTCTGCCCGTCCCCGTGCTCGCCGGAGAGCGAGCCGCCGAACTCGACCACGAGATCCGCCGCCCGTTCCATGAACCCGCGGTACGTCGCCACCCCGTCCGCGGTGTACAGGCCGAACGGGATCCGGGTGTGCACACAGCCCTGCCCGAAGTGGCCGTACAGGCTGGGCCCGGTGTCGCTGAGGTAGCCGAACTCCTCGAAGAGCGCGCGCAGTCGACGCAGGTAGTCGCCCAGCTTCTCGGGCGAGACCGCCGAGTCCTCCCAGCCCTCGAAGGTGTCCGGCTTGCCGGGGATGTGCGCGGTGGCACCGAGCCCGGCCTCGCGGACCTGCCACAGGTCCCGTTCGTGCGCCGGGTCGTCCATGAACGCGCAGTCGGAGTCGTGTTCGGAGCGGTGCACCGCCTCGAGCATCCGATGCGCCCGGGTGTCCGCCTCCTCGACGGTGTCACCGCCGAACTGCACCATCAGGTAGGCGTTGCCCTCGGGCATCTCGGCCAGCGCCTTCGGGTTCAGGTGCTTGATCCGCTCGTCGCGGACCAGGCGGGCGTCGACGCCCTCCAGCGCGATCGGCTCGTGCGGCAGGATGTCGGGCACCGCGTCGGCGGCCTTGTCGATGGTGTCGAACCCCAGCACCACCAGGGTCCGTTCCTTCACCACCGGCACCAGCTCCAGCTCCGCCCGCAGGACGGTGACCAGCGTCGACTCGCTGCCCACCAGCAGCCCGGCCACGTCGAAGCCGTACTCCGGAAGCAGCGAGTCCAGGTTGTAGCCGGAGACCCGGCGCGGAATGTCCGGGAACCGGCGGCGGACCTCGTCCCCGTAGGTGTCGCGCAGCGCGCGCAGCCGCCGGTACACGGTCGCCCGCAGATCGCCCTGCCGCTCGATCTCGGCGTACTCCTCGTCGCCGGTCTCCCCGCACCAGAAGCGGGTGCCGTCGTAGAGCAGGACCTCCAGGCGGGCGATGTTGTCGACCACCTTGCCGTGCGCCTGCGCGGTGGCGCCGCAGGAGTTGTTGCCGATCATGCCGCCGAGGGTGCAGTTGGCGTGCGTGGCGGGCTCGGGTCCGTAGCGCAGACCGTACGGCGCGAGCCGCCGGTTCAGGTCGTCGAGCACGATCCCGGGCTGCACGACACACGTACGGGCGTCCGCGTCCACCGACTCCACCAGGGTGCAGTACTTCGACCAGTCGAGGACCACACCGGCGTTGGTGCACTGCCCGGCCAGGCTCGTCCCACCGCCCCGCGACAGCACGGGTGCGCCGAACTCCCGTGCCACGGCCACCGCCTCCGCACCGGCCTCCGGGGTGCGCGGGAGGACCACGCCGATGGGCGTCTGCCGGAAGTTCGACGCGTCCGTGGAGTACGCGGCCCGGCTCCCGGCGTCGAACCTGACCTCACCGTCCACCCGCTCGCGCAGCGCGGCCTGGAGCGAGGCGGTGTCGACCGGCTGCGGCGCCCCTTCGCGCGTGACGGGCTCGGGCAGATCCAGCGCACCCATGGGCTCTCCTTCGTGTGTCGGCGCGACAACGGCGCCCTCGCGGGCGCAACGGCCGTCGCTGAGTACCCCGCTCGCCGCCGGGACAATCACCGGACACGGAGCGTCGCCAACCGTGTCGCTGTTGGGCCGAACGGGTGACTTGGCGTAAGAATTGGCCGGTGCAGGCAATGAAGGCGAGTGAGATCGGGGGAGCCGGTGAACAGCCACGACGTCACCGATGAACAGTGGGAAGGGCTCGCCCAGGTCGTTCCGTTGCGCGGGCGCGACGCCTGGCCGTCGGCGGTCGGTCACCGGGCGATGCCCGAGGCGGAGACGGAGCGGCGCCGCCGGTTCGTCGTCCTGCGGGTCAACGTGTTCGCGGACGCCCGCGAGGTCGCCGAGACCCTGATGGGGGGCATTCCGGTCCTCCTGGACCTGACCAGCGCCGAGGGCGACGTCGCCAAGCGCGTCCTGGACTTCAGTACGGGCGTGGTCTTCGGCCTGGCCAGCGGGATGCACCGGGTGGACCGCAACGTCTTCCTGCTCACCCCGGCGGGCACCGAGGTGAACGGTCTGATGGAGGACGCGGCGGGGGTGCCCGGAGTGTGACGGCCCCTCCCGGCCCTGACGGACCGGTCCCCCGATCGTAGGAAAGCCGACCGGGCAAAACGGTTCGCCGTTCCGCGGAGTCCTACGGTCCGCATATGGCAGCGTCACCTGCGTCACCTGCGTCACCGGCGTCCGGCACGTCGCTCCCGGACCGTCCCTGCGTCACGGAGCTGCGGCTGTCCGCCTTCGCCGGGCACCGGCGCGCGGTGCTGCGGCTGGGGCCGCTCACCGTGCTCGCCGGCCCCAGCGGCTGCGGCAAGACCAGTGCGCTCAGGGCGTACGACGCCCTGGCCCGGCTCGGCGGCGGCGCGGCACTCGGCGCGGTGTTCCCCGACCCGGTCGCGTGCGTGCCGGAACGGGCCCGGCCCGACGCCCAGCACCGCCGGGGCTTCCGCATCGGCTGTACGGCCGACGGGGCCGAGGGGCCGGTGCACCTGGACGTCGCCGTGCAGGCCGAGCCCGAACTGCGCATCGTGGGGGAGCGGCTGACGGCGGACGGCGTCGTCCTGCTGGAGACGGCCCTGCGCGACCCCGGCCGCCGAGCCGTGCAGGCGGCCTGGCACACGGCAGGTTCGGCGCCCGTGACCCGCGCCCCGCTGCCGGACGACCGGCTCGGCACCCCGCTGCTCCCGCTGCGGGTGGCCGGCAAGACGGACGGGCAGCGCAGGGTGCTGGCCGCCGCCGAGCAGATGGTGGTCGCCCTGCGCTCCGTCTTCGCCTGCGATCCGCGGCCCGGCCGGATGCGGGAGCCCGTACCCACCGGCTCGGGGCGTCTGCTCGGCGGCTGCGACAACTTCGCCGACGTGCTGTGGCGCACCCGCGCCGAGTGCGGCCGGCGGCACGCGCAGTTCGTCGCGGCGGTACGCACCGGATGCGCGGGTCCCGTCGAGGACGTCCTGGCCGAACCGGTCGTCGGAGGCGTCGTCCGCGCGCTCCTCGACCGGGGCGACGGCATGCGCACGGGCCTCGCCCGCCTCGGCTACGGCGAGCTGCGCTACCTGGCCCTCGCGCTGGTGCTGTTCACCGGCCCCGGGGTGCTGGAGGTCGACCCGGCCGGCGAGGTGCCCGCGGCGCTCCAGACGCTCACCGTGCTCGCCGACGGCTTCGACCGCGGGCTCGACGTGCGGCAGCGCGCCGAACTGCTGCGGCTGGCGGGGCGGATGTGCGACCGCGGGCACATCCGCTTCGTCGGAGCGGTCGCCGACGCCTCGTGGACGGCCGGGGCGGACGGTGTCACGGTGGTACACCTGAACCCGTGACCGATCATCCCCAGGACCTCGCCACTCTGCGGCGCAGGCTCGCCGAGTTCGCCGCCGCGCGGCACTGGCAGCCGTACCACACCCCCAAGAACCTGGCCGCCGCGCTCAGCGTGGAGGCCTCCGAACTCCTCGAGATCTTCCAGTGGTCGACTCCCGAGCAGTCGGCCCGCGTCATGACCGACCCGGACACCGCCCACCGGGTACGGGACGAGGTCGCCGACGTCCTGGCGTATCTGCTCCAGTTCTGCGAGGTGCTCGACGTCGACCCGCTGGCGGCGCTGGAGGCGAAGATCGAGCGCAACGAGTCCCGGTTCCCCGTGCCGGGCGAACCGGGAGACTGAGCACCGAGGAGCCGAAAACTCCACTATCACTCTCCGCAGTCAAATTCCGGCCAGATATCAATTTGTTGTCCGAAGATTTCAACCTTCCTCTGGCTTTTCGCCCCACACGCCTTCACTCTGGGTAGTGAACAACGGAGTTCGGGCGGACGCGCCGCGGGTGCGTCGCAAACAGACGGGGGCAGCGCATGGACGCTGTGCGGCTCATCGTGACGAGTGGGCGTGCCCTGGCCGCCGGCGGCGAGGTGCCGGACGTCCTGACGGAGGTGTGGCAGGTGCAGGCCCTGGCACAGGCGATCGGCAGCCGACTGGCGGTCCACGGACCACCCGAACTGCGCGGCGAGGCCATCGGGTTGACCGAGCTGGCCGGCCGAGGCTGCGGCGTCCTGCACACTCCGGACCTGGCCCCGGGCGAACTGCGCGCCGCCCAGCTCACCGAACTGGGCGACGCCCGGCAGGCCCTGATGCGCCTGGGCACCCTGCTCGGCGAGACCGGCATCGCGCTCGTGGGCGTCGCCTGCGCCGCGGACGACGAGGCCACGTACTGGCAGTGCATGGAGGCCATCGACGCGGCGGACGAGTCACGGGACCGCGTCCTGGAGATGCTGCGCAAACTGGCGGACCGCGACGCGGAGTTACCCGAGCGGGAGGCGGGCTAGCCCGGCCCCGGACGGTGCGCCCCGCCGACCGCCCCCACACACACCACGGCCACTTCGCGCCCCGCGGCGGGAGCCTGTGCCGCACACCCGCGCCGAGCAGGCAGGATGGGAGACATGGATCTCCGTATCTTCACCGAGCCCCAGCAGGGGGCCACCTACGACACCCTGCTCGCCGTGGCCAAGGCCACCGAGGATCTCGCCTTCGACGCCTTCTTCCGCAGCGACCACTACCTCCGCATGGGCTCCGTCGACGGCCTCCCCGGCCCCACCGACGCCTGGATCACCCTCGCGGGTCTCGCCCGGGAGACCAAGCGCATCCGCCTGGGCACCCTCATGACCGCCGGCACCTTCCGGCTGCCCGGCGTCCTCGCCATCCAGGTCGCACAGGTCGACCAGATGTCGGGCGGCCGCATCGAACTGGGCCTGGGAGCGGGCTGGTTCGAGGAGGAGCACAAGGCGTACGGCATCCCCTTCCCGAAGGAGAAGCTCGCCCGCCTGGAGGAGCAGCTGGCGATCGTCACCGGTCTGTGGGCCACCGAGACCGGCAAGACCTTCGACTTCCACGGCACGTTCTACGACCTCACCGAGTCGCCCGCGCTGCCCAAGCCCGCGCAGGCCAAGGTGCCCGTACTCATCGGCGGCCACGGCGCCACCCGCACACCGCGGCTGGCCGGCCAGTACGCCGACGAGTTCAACATGCCCTTCGCCTCGATCGAGGACACCGAGCGCCAGTTCGGCCGGGTACGGGCCGCCGCCGAGGCCGCCGGCCGCGGGGCGGACGCGCTCACCTACTCCAACGCCCTCGTCGCCTGCGTGGGCAAGGACGACGCCGAGGTCGCCCGCCGCGCCGCCGTGATCGGCCGCGAGGTCGAGGAGCTGAAGGCCAACGGCCTCGCGGGCTCCCCGGCCGAGGTCGTCGAGAAGATCGGCCGCTACGCCGAGGCAGGCGCCCAGCGGATCTACCTCCAGATCCTCGACCTCGACGACCTGGACCACCTCGAGCTGATCTCCTCGCAGGTCCAGTCGCAGCTGTCCTGAGACCACGCGTCGTACGGCCGAATAACCGAAGGCGCCGGTCACCGGCACTGTGCGATGGTGTGACCGTCGTCCTGCCGGAGCCCCCGGGAACACTCCCTGGGGGCTCTCGTGCGCACGGCACCCACGCAGTCCTCCGTTTCACCGTCGACCCGGCCGGAGAGGCCCATGTTCCTGACCATCACCACCACCGGTACCCCCGAGCACCCCGCGACCGACCTCGGTTTCCTGCTGCACAAGCATCCCGACAACGCGCAGGCGTTCTCCACCTCCTTCGGCACGGCCCACGTGCTCTACCCGGAGGCGGAGGAGCAGCGCTGCACGGCGGCGCTGCTGCTGGAGGTCGACGCGGTGACGCTGGTCAGGCGCGGCAAGGGCAAGGGCCGCGGCGGCGCCCCCGACGCGGCACTCGCGCAGTACGTCAACGACCGCCCGTACGCGGCCTCCTCACTCCTCGCCGTCGCGCTGAGCAACGTCTTCTCCAGCGCGCTGCGCGGGGTGTGCAAGGCCCGCCCCGAGCGCGCGGCGCAGCCGCTGCCGCTGCGCGTCGAACTCCCGGCACTGCCCGCCCGCGGCGGCCCCGACCTCGTACGGCGCCTCTTCGAGCCGCTCGGCTGGGCGGTCACCGTCGAGGCCGTCGCGCTGGACACCGAGTTCCCCGAGTGGGGCGACTCGCGCTACGTCCGCCTCGTGCTGGAGTCGCAGACCCTGACCCTCTCCGAGGCGCTGCGCCACCTGTACGTCCTGCTCCCGGTGCTCGACGACGCCAAGCACTACTGGGTCGCCCCGGACGAGGTCGACAAGCTGCTGCGGGCCGGTGCGGGCTGGCTGCCCGGCCACCCCGAGCAGAAGCTGATCACCAGCCGCTACCTGTCCCGCCGCTGGTCCCTGACCCGCGAGGCGATGGACCGGCTGGAGCTGATCCGGCTGGCCGAGACCGACGACAGCGAGGTCGAGGAGATCGACAACGCGGTCGAGGCCGAGACCGAGCGGGAGGAGAAGCCGACCCCGCTCGCCGTGCACCGCCGCGAGGCGATCCTCACCGCGCTGCGCGACCACGCCGCCGCCCGCGTCCTCGACCTCGGCTGCGGCGAGGGGCACCTGGTGCGCGAACTGCTGAAGGAGCCGCGGTTCACCGAGATCGTCGGCGTGGACGTGTCGGTGCGCGCGCTCACCATCGCCTCCCGGCGGCTCAAGCTGGACCGCATGGGCGAGCGGCAGGCCGCGCGCGTGCACCTCTTCCAGGGGTCCCTCGCCTACACCGACAAGCGCCTGAAGGGTTACGACGCCGCCGTGCTCAGCGAGGTGATCGAGCACCTCGACCTGCCGAGGCTGCCCGCCCTGGAGTACGCGGTCTTCGGCTCGGCACGCCCCCGCACCGTCGTGGTCACCACCCCGAACGTCGAGTACAACGTGCGCTGGGAGACCCTCCCGGCCGGCCACGTCCGCCACCGCGACCACCGCTTCGAGTGGACCCGCGAGGAGTTCCGCGCCTGGGCGGAGACGGTCGGCGAACGGCACGGCTACGGCGTGGAGTTCCGCCCGGTCGGCCCCGACGACCCCGAGGTGGGCCCGCCCACCCAGATGGCAGTGTTCACCCTGACCACGATCGAGAAGGACAAGGAGGCGAAGGCCGCATGACCACCACCGGCACCACCGACACCACCGTGCGGGCCCGCGCCCTGCCCGTCACCGACCTCTCCCTCGTCGTACTGATCGGCGCCTCCGGCTCCGGCAAGTCGACCTTCGCGCGCCGCCACTTCAAGCCCACCGAGGTCATCTCCTCCGACTTCTGCCGGGGCCTGGTCGCCGACGACGAGAACGACCAGAGCGCCAGCCGCGACGCCTTCGACGTCCTGCACTACATCGCGGGCAAGCGGCTCGCCGCCGGCCGCCGCACCGTCGTCGACGCGACCAACGTGCAGCAGGACGCCCGGCGTCAGCTGATCGAGCTGGCCCGGAAGCACGACGTGCTGCCCATCGCCATCGTGCTGGACGTGCCCGAGCAGGTCTGCGCCGAGCGCAACGCCACCCGCAGCGACCGCGCCGACATGCCCCGCCGGGTCATCCAGCGCCACACCCGCGAGCTCCGCCGCTCCCTGCGCCACCTGGAGCGCGAGGGCTTCCGCAAGGTGCACGTCCTGCGCGGCGAGGCCGAGGCCGAGCACGCCACCGTCGTCACCGAGAAGAGGTTCAACGACCTCACCCACCTCACCGGCCCCTTCGACATCGTCGGCGACATCCACGGCTGCGCCGCCGAACTGGACGCCCTGCTCGGCAAGCTGGGCTACGCCGACGGCGTCCACCCCGAGGGCCGCACCGCCGTCTTCGTCGGCGACCTGGTCGACCGCGGCCCGGACAGCCCCGGCGTACTGCGCCGCGTGATGTCCATGGTGAAGTCGGGCAACGCCCTGTGCGTGCCCGGCAACCACGAGAACAAGTACGGCCGCTTCCTGAAGGGCCGCAAGGTCCAGCACACCCACGGACTCGCCGAGACCGTCGAGCAGATGGAGGGCGAGAGCAAGGAGTTCCGCGCCGAGGTACGGGAGTTCATCGACGGCCTGGTCAGCCACTACGTCCTCGACGGTGGCCGGCTGGTGGTCTGCCACGCCGGACTGCCCGAGCAGTACCACGGCCGCACCTCCGGCCGGGTCCGCAGCCACGCGCTGTACGGCGACACCACCGGCGAGACCGACGAGTTCGGCCTGCCCGTGCGCTACCCGTGGGCCGAGGACTACCGGGGCCGCGCGGCCGTCGTCTACGGCCACACCCCGGTCCCCGAGGCCACCTGGCTCAACAACACCATCTGCCTGGACACCGGCGCCGTCTTCGGCGGCAGGCTCACCGCGCTGCGCTGGCCGGAGCGCGAGCTGGTCGACGTACCCGCCGAGCGGGTCTGGTACGAGCCGGCCAAGCCGCTGCGCACCGAGGCCCCCGGTGGTCACGACGGCCGCCCGCTGGACCTGGCGGACGTCCAGGGCCGCCGGGTCGTGGAGACCCGGCACGCCGGGCGGATCACCGTGCGCGAGGAGAACGGGGCGGCGGCCCTGGAGGTCATGAGCCGCTTCGCCACCGACCCCCGGCTGCTGCCGTACCTCCCGCCGACCATGGCACCGACCGCCACCTCGAACGTGGACGGCTACCTGGAGCACCCGAAGGAGGCCTTCGCCCAGTACGCGGCCGACGGCGTGGCGCGGGTCGTGTGCGAGGAGAAGCACATGGGCTCGCGGGCGGTGGTCCTGGTCTGCCGCGACGCGGACGCGGCCCGCACCCGCTTCGGAGTCGACGGCCCCACCGGTTCCCTCTACACCCGTACCGGCCGCCCCTTCCTCGACGACGCCTCGCTCACCGAGCAGATCCTCGACCGGCTGCGCACCGCGATCGGCGAGGCCGGCCTCTGGGACGAACTGGCCACCGACTGGCTGCTGCTGGACGCCGAGCTGATGCCGTGGTCGCTCAAGGCCTCCGGGCTGCTGCGCTCCCAGTACGCCGCCGTGGGCGCCGCCTCCGGCGCGGTGTTCCCGGGCGCACTGGCCGCGCTGGAGGGCGCCGCGGCACGCGGTGTCGACGTCGGTGACCTGCTCGACCGGCAGCGCGAACGGTCCGCCGACGCCGCCGCGTTCACGGACGCCTACCGCCGCTACTGCTGGACCACCGACGGCCTGGACGGCGTCCGCCTGGCCCCGTTCCAGATCCTCGCCGCCCAGGGCCGCAGCCTGGCCGCACTGCCGCACGACGAGCAGCTCGCCCTCATCGACCGCCTCGTCGAGCACGACGGCAGCGGCCTGCTCCAGACCACCCGGCGGCTGTACGTCGACACCGGCGACCCCGAGTCGGTGGCGGCGGGCGTCGACTGGTGGCTGGAGATGACCGGCCGCGGCGGCGAGGGCATGGTCGTCAAGCCGGTCGGCGCGCTGGTGAGGTGGGGGTCCCCCCGCTCGAGCGAAGCCGAGAGTGGGGGAGACAAGGGCCGCCTGGTCCAGCCCGGCATCAAGTGCCGGGGCCGCGAGTACCTGCGGATCATCTACGGTCCCGAGTACACCCGCCCCGACAACCTCGCCCGGCTGCGGCACCGGTTCCTGAACCACAAGCGGTCCCTGGCGATCCGCGAGTACGCCCTCGGCCTGGAGGCCCTGGACCGCCTCGCGGACGGCGAGCCGCTGTGGCGGGTGCACGAGGCGGTGTTCGGGGTGCTGGCCCTGGAGTCGGAGCCGGTCGACCCCCGCCTGTGAACCGGCGGCCCGGTGTCACCCGGCGTACGGCTTCACCGCCGTGCTCCGGGCCGACACCGGCCGGCGGTCGCGGGCGGCGAGGCGTGCGTTCAGCAGCAGGAGCGGCTGGGTCAGGAGCGTCGTGGCGAGGGCCATGAAGACGAGGACCGTGTACAGCGGGGCGCTCAGCAGGCCCGCTTCCAGACCCGCGTTGAGGACGATCAGCTCGGTCAGCCCCCGGGTGTTGAGCAGGATGCCCACGGTCCGTGCGTCGTGCCGGTCCAGGCCGCCCAGCCGGGCCGTCGCCGCCCCGCTGACGGTCTTCGTCGTGACCGCGAGCAGCGTCACCACCAGCAGGGCCGCCCAGCCGGTGCCCGTCATGCCGTTCAGGGCCACGGACTGGCCCGAGAGCACGAAGAAGAACGGCAGCAGCAGCGAGGCCACGGAAAGCAGCGGCCGCAGCAGGTCGGGGTCGAGCGTGCCGCCCGCCTCGCGCGGGACGACCACGCCGGCGAGCAGCGCGCCGAAGATCACGTGCAGCCCCAGGGCGTGCGTGACCCACGCCGATCCGAGCGCGAAGCCGATGAGCAGCGCCATCCTCAGTGAGGGCTCGAGCCGTGTCCGCCACAGCAGCCGGCGCAGCAGGGGACGCGCCGCGCACGCCATCGCGGCCACGAAGCCGAGCGTGAGCCCCACCCGCCACGGCCAGTCGAGCCCCGCTCCGGCGTCGCCGCCGCCGGCGTTCAGCAGCGCACCCGCCAGTACCGTCCAGCAGACCGCGTCCAGCACCCCGGCGGCGGAGACGGCCACCACCCCGGGCACCGTGCGGGACAGCCCGTTCTCCCGCACGATGGCCGTCAGCACCGGCACCGCCGTCGTCGCCAGGGCGACACCGGCGAAGACCACCACGGCGGGGGAAGGGTCCCTGGGCATGCCCAGATCGTGCAACGCGTCCCAGAACACCAGCGCACCGCCGCTGCCCACGGCCATCGGCACCGCGAACGAGGCAAGCGCCACCAGCACCGAGCTGCGCGCACGGACGCCGAGGACTCTCAGGTCCAGTTCGTAGCCCACCGCGAACAGGAACACCACCAGCGAGAACTGCGCGAGACCGGTCAGCGCCGGACCGATCGCCGCCGGGAACAGGGTCGCGTACGCCTTTGGGGCGGCGCTGCCTAGCAGCGAGGGACCGAGCGCGATGCCCGTCGCCAACTGGCCCACGATGTACGGCTGCCCGAGCCGCCGGGCCAGCCATCCGCCGCTGTGGGCGGCCACCAGGATCAGAGCCGAGGCACCCACGAAGTGGGTGATCATCGTATCGGGACTCAACAGGTCTCCCCCCGGACGGACGGCCGGGCACTCCGGCCTCGCCACGGTTTACGCGGCACCGCCCCGGCACCCGGAGTCGCACAGGGGCACCGGGAGGGCGCACTGCGGTCACCGGCACCGCACTGTGGTCGCGGGCACGCGAAAGCAGGGGGTGAACACGCGCCCGAGTGGTCAGGATGGAGACATGGGATTCCAAGTCGACTCCGAAGCCGGGCGGCTCACCCGCGTCATCCTGCACCGGCCGGATCTCGAGCTCAAAAGGCTCACCCCCAGCAACAAGGACGCCCTTCTCTTCGACGACGTGCTGTGGGTGCGCCGGGCGCGCGCCGAGCACGACGGGTTCGCCGACGTGCTCCGCGACCGCGGGGTGGCGGTGCACCTCTTCGGCGACCTGCTCACCGAGACCCTGGACGTCCCCGCCGCCCGGCGGCTCGTCCTGGACCGGGTCTTCGACGAGAAGGAGTACGGAGTGCTGGCCACGGACCATCTCCGGGCCGCCTTCGAGACCCTGCCCGCCCACGAACTGGCCGAGTGGCTGGTCGGCGGCATGACCAAGCGGGAGTTCCTGGACGCGCACCCGGAGCCGACCTCGGTGCGCTTCCACGCCATGGAACTGGACGACTTCCTGCTCGGACCGCTGCCCAACCACCTCTTCACCCGGGACACCTCGGCCTGGATCTACGACGGCGTCTCCATCAACGCCATGCGCTGGCCCGCCCGGCAGCGCGAGACGGTGCACTTCGAGGCGATCTACCGGCACCATCCGCTGTTCCGCGACGAGACGTTCCACCTGTGGTCCGAGGGGCAGGCCGACTACCCCTCCACCATCGAGGGCGGGGACGTCCTGGTCATCGGGAACGGCGCGGTGCTCATCGGCATGAGCGAGCGCACCACGCCCCAGGCCGTCGAGATGCTCGCCCACAAGCTGTTCGCCGCGGGCTCCGCCCGCACCATCGTGGCCCTCGACATGCCCAAGCGGCGCGCCTTCATGCACCTGGACACGGTGATGACGATGGTCGACGGCGACACCTTCACCCAGTACGCCGGGCTCGGCATGCTCCGCTCCTACACCATCGAGCCGGGCGCCGGTGACAAGGACCTGAAGGTCACCGACCACCCGCCGGAGCACATGCACCGCGCGATGGCCGCCGCCCTCGGGCTTGGCGAGATCCGGGTCCTGACCGCGACCCAGGACGTCCACGCGGCCGAGCGCGAGCAGTGGGACGACGGCTGCAACGTCCTGGCCGTCGAGCCGGGCGTCGTCGTCGCCTACGAACGCAACGCCACCACCAACACCCACCTGCGCAAGCAGGGCATCGAGGTGATCGAGATCCCGGGCAGTGAACTGGGCCGGGGCAGGGGCGGGCCGCGCTGCATGAGCTGCCCGGTGGAGCGGGGGCCTGTATAGAAATTCAGAAGGTCGTATAGACTTCCAGAAGTCAGTCCCCGACCCTGCACCTCTGGAGCGCCCCCATGGCGACAGTCCCGACCGCCCTCGCCGGCCGCCACTTCCTCAAGGAGCTGGATTTCACCGAGGAGGAGTTCCGCGGCCTGGTCGAGCTGGCCGCGGAGCTGAAGGCCGCGAAGAAGGCCGGGGCCGAGACACGGTATCTCCAGGGCCGGAACATCGCCCTGATCTTCGAGAAGACCTCGACGCGCACCCGCTGCGCGTTCGAGGTCGCCGCCGCCGACCAGGGCGCCTCGACCACGTACCTCGACCCGGCGGGCTCGCAGATCGGTCACAAGGAGTCCGTGAAGGACACCGCGCGCGTCCTGGGCCGCATGTACGACGCGATCCAGTACCGGGGTGACAGCCAGGCCAAGGTCGAGGAGCTGGCCGCCTTCGCGGGCGTCCCCGTCTACAACGGCCTGACCGACGACTGGCACCCCACCCAGATGCTCGCCGACGTGCTCACGATGACCGAGCACAGCGACCGGCCCCTGCGGGAGATCACCTTCGCCTACCTAGGCGACGCCCGCTTCAACATGGGCAACTCCTACCTGGTCACCGGCGCCCTGCTCGGCATGGACGTGCGCATCGTCGCCCCGAAGGCCTACTGGCCCGCCCAGGAGGTCGTCGACCGGGCGAGGAGGCTCGCCGAGTCGAGCGGGGCGCGCATCACCCTCACCGAGACCGTGGCCGAGGGCGTGCGCGGCGCCGACTTCGTCGTCACCGACGTCTGGGTCTCCATGGGCGAGCCCAAGGAGGTCTGGGCCGAGCGGATCAAGGCCCTCGCGCCCTACGCCGTGACGATGGACGTCCTGCACGCCACCGGCAACGCGGACGTGAGGTTCCTGCACTGCCTGCCCGCCTTCCACGACCTGGGCACCAAGGTCGGCCAGGAGATCTTCGAGGCCCACGGTCTTCAGTCCCTGGAGGTCACGGACGAGGTCTTCGAGTCGAAGCACTCGGTCGTCTTCGACGAGGCGGAGAACCGGCTGCACACCATCAAGGCGGTCCTGGTCGCCACGCTGGCCTGACCAGGCGGCCGACCAGGCCCGTTATCCTGACCGACGGCTCCGGAGCCACCCCTTCCGGTCCGTCGGCCGCGACCACCGTCGCGCCCCCGCACCACCAGAGACGAGCACCACCCGCAATGCCCGCTTCCCGCCTCAAGTCCCCCCGCCTCCTGGTCGCCGAATCCGGCGCGGACCGCGAGGGCCACGGCCTCAAGCGCACGATGGGCCTGTTCCAGCTCGTCTGCTTCGGCGTCGGCGCGATCGTCGGCACCGGCATCTTCGTCGGCCTGTCCGACTCGGTCGCCGAGGCCGGCCCGGCCGTGGTCGTCTCCTTCGTCCTCGCCGCGATCACCTGCGTGTTCACCGCGTTCGCCTTCGCCGAGCTGGGCGGCGCGATCCCGGTCTCCGGCTCCTCGTACTCCTTCGCCTACGCCGGACTCGGCGAGCGGACCGCCTTCCTGGTCGGCTGGTGCCTGCTCCTGGAGTACGGCGTGTCCGTCTCGGCGGTCGCGGTCGGCTGGAGCCAGTACGTCAACGAGCTGCTCGACAGCGTCCTCGGACTCCGCCTGCCGCAGGCGCTCTCCGCGGGCCCCGCCGAAGGCGGCGCCGTCAACCTGCCCGCGGTGATCGTCATCGCCCTGGCCTGCGTGCTGCTGGTGCGCGGGGTGCGGGAGAGCGCCCGGGCCACCGCCGCGATGGCCGTCCTCAAGCTGGCCGTCCTGGTCGCCTTCTGCGCCGTCGGCTTCTTCGCCTTCGAGGACGGCAACCTCACCCCGTTCTCCCCGGCCGGGCTCGGCGGCATCGGCGCCGGCACCACCGCCGCCTTCTTCTCGTACATCGGCTTCGACGCGATCACCACGGCAGGCGAGGAGGCCAAGAACCCGCGCCGGGACATCCCCGTCGCGATCCTGGTCTGCATCGGCCTGGTCACCCTGCTCTACTGCGCCGTCGCCCTCGCCGCGATCGGCGCCGTGGGCGGCGACGCGGTCGGCGACCGGCCCGCCGCCCTCTCGTACGTCGTCGACGAGGTCACCGGCTCCGCGATCGGCGGCGGTGTGGTCGCCTTCGGCGCGGTCGTCGCCATCGCCTCGGTGGTGCTCGCCGTGATGTACGGCCAGACCCGCATCCTGATGTCCATGTCCCGGGACGGCCTGATCCCGCGCGTCTTCGAGAAGGTCTCGCCGCGCACCGCGACGCCCGTCGCCGGCACCCTGATCGTCGGCGTGGTCTTCGCCCTCCCGGCCGCCTTCGCCCCGCTCGACGCGGTGGTCAACCTGTGCACCATCGGCACGCTGGCCACGATGGCGGCCGTCAACGTCTCGGTGATCGCGCTGCGCCGCCGCGAGCCGGGCCTCGCCCGCACCTTCCGCGTACCGCTGTATCCGGTGACGCCGCTGCTCGGGGTCGTTTTCTGCCTGTACCTGATGTACGAGACGGGCGGGGCCACCTGGCTCCAGTTCGCGGCGTTCCTCGCGGTGGGTCTGCTGGTGTACGCGGCCTACGGACGCCGCAACTCCCGGCTCGCCCGGACCGCCGCCCTCAGTGCGGACGACGCTGAGCGGGTACCGCGGGAAGCCTGAACCAGACCGCCTTGCCGGAGTCGGTGGGCCGGTGACCGCAGGACGAGCTGAGGGCGCGGATCAGGAGCAGGCCGCGCCCGTCCTCGCGCCACGGGTCGGGCGGCTCCACCCCGGGCCGGGTGAGGTCGGCGGGCGGGTCCGGGTCCGGGTCGTGGACCTCGACCTGGCAGCCGGTCGGCAGCAGCTCCACCACCAGCTCGATCGGCGTCTCGCCGGAGGTGTGCTCCACGGCGTTGGCGACCAGCTCCGCCGTGAGCAGCTCCGCGGTGTCGCCGTCGGCCGTGTGCTCCAGCTCGGCCAGCGCCGTACGCACCAGGGCACGGGCCACCGGCACGGCCGCGGCCGAGTGCGGCAGCGCGATGCGCCAGGAGGCGGGTGCTTTGGAGTGTTCGTACACGACTGGTCCGTTTCGTGGAGCAGGGCGTCCTGTCCTGCTTTCAACCTTATGAATGGTACGGCGCCGCCCGGCAGTGCCGTTCGACGGGCAGGGTCCGGGACCTTCGGCCCGTGACAGCGCGGCCTTATCGTGCACTCGTGACGACAGTCACAGAAGAGTGATAACTTCGAGTGTCATGAGTCCCTTCACCGGCTCGGCCACCCCCACCCCCGACTGGCGGCACCTGCGCGTCGAGATCACCGACGGCGTCGCCACCGTCACCCTCGCCCGCCCCGACAAGCTGAACGCGCTCACCTTCGAGGCCTACGCCGACCTGCGCGACCTGCTCGCGGAACTGTCCCGCGCGCGGTCCGTACGGGCGCTGGTGCTGGCCGGTGAGGGGCGCGGCTTCTGCTCGGGCGGCGACGTGGACGAGATCATCGGCGCGACCCTGTCCATGGACACCGCCCGGCTGCTGGACTTCAACCGGATGACGGGCCAGGTGGTCCGGGCCGTACGGGAGTGCCCCTTCCCGGTGATCGCCGCGCTGCACGGTGTCGCCGCCGGTGCGGGCGCGGTCCTCGCCCTGGCCGCCGACTTCCGCGTCGCCGACCCCTCCGCCCGCTTCGCCTTCCTCTTCACCCGCGTCGGCCTCTCCGGCGGCGACATGGGCGCCGCGTACCTGCTCCCGAGGGTGGTCGGCCTCGGCCACGCCACCCGCCTGCTGATGCTCGGCGAGCCGGTGCGGGCCCCCGAGGCCGAGCGGATCGGCCTGATCAGCGAGCTGACCGACGAGGGCCGCGCCGACGAGAGCGCCCACGCCCTGGCCCGCCGCCTCGCCGACGGCCCGGCCCTCGCCTACGCCCAGACCAAGGCCCTCCTCACCGCGGAACTGGACATGCCGCTCGCGGCAGCGGTCGAACTGGACGCCTCCACCCAGGCCCTCCTGATGACCGGCGAGGACTACGCGGAGTTCCACGCGTCGTTCACGGAGAAGCGCCCCCCGAAGTGGCAAGGGAGGTAGACGGATGCTCTCGTCCCGGGGAAGTGCGGTTGGCCCAGGGGCGCGGGGCCGTGTCGATCAGCGGCTCCGCCGCGGGGCGCGAGCAACCACAACGGCGCCGCAGCCGCCCGCGAAGACAAGCCACCCCCTGCACGCGGCGATCGTCGGCGGAGGCCCCGGCGGCCTCTACACCGCCGCGCTCCTCAAACGCCTCGCCCCCGACCGCGACATCACCGTCTACGAACGCAACGCCCCCGACGACACCTTCGGCTTCGGCGTCGTCCTCTCCGACGAAACCCTCGGCGGCATCGAACACGCCGACCCGGTCGTCTACGAAGCCCTGAAACGGGACTTCGTCCGCTGGGACGACATCGACATCGTCCACCGAGGCACCCGCCACACCTCCGGAGGACACCGCTTCGCCGCCCTCGGCCGCCGCCGCCTCCTGGAGATCCTGCACACCCGCTGCCGCGACCTCGGCGTGGAGCTGCGCTTCGGCACCGAGGCCCCGCCCCCGGACGAGCTCGCGCGGACGTACGACCTCGTCGTCGCCGCCGACGGAGTGCACAGCACCACCCGCGAGGCCCACCGCGACGTCTTCCGGCCCCAGGTCACCGGCCACCGCTGCCGCTACATCTGGCTCGCCGCCGACTTCGCCTTCGACGCCTTCCGCTTCGAGATCGCCGAGACCGAGCACGGCGTGATGCAACTGCACGGCTACCCCTACGCGCCGGACGCCTCGACCGTCATCGTCGAGATGCGCGAGGAGGTCTGGCACGCGGCCGGCTTCGACGAACTGGACGAGCCGGAGTCCACCGCCCGCTGCGCCAAGATCTTCGCCGACGCGCTCGGCGGCCGGCCGCTCAGGTCCAACAAGTCGGCCTGGACCACCTTCCGCACGGTCGTCAACGAACACTGGTCCCACGGCAACGTCGTCCTGCTCGGCGACGCCGCCCACACCGCCCACTTCTCCATCGGCTCCGGCACCAAGCTCGCCGTGGAGGACGCCCTCGCGCTCGCCGCCTGTCTGGAGGAACAGCCCACCCTCCAGGCGGCGCTCGGCGCGTACGAGGCGGAACGGCGGCCCGTCGTCGCCTCCACGCAGCGGGCGGCCAAGGCCAGCCTGGAGTGGTTCGAGGACCTCGATCGGTACCTCGGTCAGCCGCCGCGCCAGTTCGCCTTCAACCTGCTCACCCGCAGCCGCCGGGTCACCCACGACAACCTGCGGCTGCGCGACGCCGACTTCACCGGCGCCGTGGAGCGCGAGTTCGGCTGCCCGCCCGGCACGCCCCCGATGTTCACCCCGTTCCGGCTGCGCGGTCTCACCCTGCGCAACCGCGTCGTCGTCTCCCCGATGGACATGTACTCCGCCACCGACGGCGTCCCCGGCGACTTCCACCTCGTCCACCTGGGCGCCAGGGCCCTGGGCGGCGCCGCACTGGTGATGACCGAGATGGTGTGCGTCAGCGCGGAGGGCCGCATCACCCCCGGCTGCGCGGGCCTGTACACCGGCCCGCAGGGCGAGGCGTGGCGGCGGATCACGGACTTCGTGCACGCCGAGGCGCCCGGCACCGCGATCGGTGTGCAGCTCGGGCACAGCGGCCGCAAGGGCTCGACCCGGCTGATGTGGGAGGGCATGGACGAACCGCTGCCCGAGGACAACTGGCCCCTGGTGGCGCCCTCCCCGCTGCCGTACCGGCCCGGCAGCCAGACCCCGCGCGAGCTGTCCCGGGAACAACTGACCGACGTACGGAAGCAGTTCACGGCCGCCGCCGTACGGGCCGCCGGGGCCGGGTTCGACCTGCTCGAACTGCACTGCGCCCACGGCTACCTGCTCTCCGGCTTCCTCTCCCCGCTCACCAACCACCGCACCGACGCCTACGGCGGTTCACCGGAGAACCGGCTGCGCTTCCCGCTGGAGGTCTTCGACGCCGTACGCGAGGTGTGGCCGGACGAGCGGCCCATGACCGTACGGGTCTCCGCCACCGACTGGGCCGAGGGCGGCACGAGTGCCGACGAGGCGGTGGAGATCGCCCGTGCCTTCGCCGCGCACGGCGCCGACGCCATCGACGTGTCCACGGGCCAGGTCGTGGCCGGTGAACGGCCCGAGTTCGGGCGGTCGTACCAGACGCCGTACGCGGACCGCATCCGCCACGAGGCGGACGTCCCGGTGATCGCCGTCGGCGCGATCTCCTCCTGGGACGACGTCAACTCGCTGATCCTGGCCGGACGCACCGACCTGTGCGCCCTCGCCCGCCCGCACCTCTACGACCCGCACTGGACGCTGCACGCCGCCGCCGAGCAGGGCTACGAAGGGCCGGGTGCCGGCTGGCCGGCGCCGTACCGGGCGGGCAGCCGCCCACCGCGCGCCGGACGCACCGACGCGCCCAAGCCGAGGCTCACGCTGCACGGCCGCGCTCAGGACGTGTAGCCCCAGGCCGCGCACATCGCGCGCAGCCGCTCGGGGATCTCGTTCTCCCCGGGCAGCGCGCGCCCCGGCTGCACGGTGCCGGTGCGGATGTTCTCGCGCCAGTCGCCCAGGCCCCTGACCAGCTCGCCGCCGCTCTTCCTGCCGTAGTTCAGCATGGCCGGCGCGTAATCGATGTCGAGGAACGCGCACAGGCGGCGCATCTCGCGCTCGGGGTCCTCGGTGATGTCCTCGTAGCGCACGGTGAAGCCGTCGGCGTCGGCGGTACGGGCGTCCTCGACGGCCCTCATGTAGCGCAGCACGTCCGTGACGGCCGTGTCGTACGGCCGCTTGACGGGGTCGGTCTCGTGCCAGGAGCGGCCGATCGACTCGGGGTGGCGCAGGAGGAAGACGAAGCGCACGTCGGGCCAGCAGTCCTTCAGGCGCTGGTACATGTACACGTTGGCCGGTGTCTTCTCGACCACGAAGTCCTTGCCGGACCTGGTGAGTTCACGGTGCAGGACGCGGTCCCACAGCAGGTGCTCCAGGTCGCCGCGCTCCAGGTCCAGGGCGCCCATCGCGCGCTGCGAGAACCAGTTGGTGCAGGCGACCTCCAGCCGGCCGATGTGCAGTTCGTGCGGGGCGTGCAGCCGCGGGTGGGCGCCCAGCATCATGCGCAGCAGGGTGGAGCCGGAACGGATGGAGGAGATGATGAAGACGGGCCGCCGCAGCAGCCGCTCGGTGGGCAGTTCCTCGGCCGACGGACATCGGTACCCGGCCTTCTGCCGTGCCGCGGGTTTCGCCGCGGCGGACGTCTTCCCCTTCGCCGCGTGCGGTGCTCTCCGTACCTGGAGGCCGGTGGTGGCGGTGAGGGCCCGGTTCAAGTTGCGCGCGAGACTCATGCGTCCGCACGGTAGGTGAGAAACCTGAGAAGAGGGTCTGAAGCGGCTGAGGGTTCCCTGATCCCCGGGAAGTGTGAGGGAAGTCACTGTCCGGGAGGTGAGGTTTCTCCCATGTCCGCGTAGCGCGCGCCCGCGTCGCGCAGCCGCTCGTGCAGGGCCCGGAAGACGGCCGCCGAGCGGGTGCCGGGCCAGCCCTCGGGCAGCAGCCGGGCGGGCAGCCCCGGGTCCGCGTAGGGCAGGTGGCGCCAGGAGTCCAGGGCCAGGAGGTAGTCGCGGTAGGCCTCCTCGGGCGGGGTGTCCGCCCGGCGCTCCCAGTCGTGCAGCACGCGCGCGTGGCGGTCGAGGAACGCCTCGTGCTCCTTGGCGATCGCGGCCAGGTCCCACCAGCGCGCCGCCGCCTCGGCGGTCGGCGTGAAGCCCAGGTGCTCGCCGCGGAAGAAGTCCACGTAGGAGTCCAGGCCCAGCCGGCCCAGCGCGTGCCGGGTCTCCGCGTACAGGCGGGCCGGGGCGATCCACACGCCGGGGGCCGCGGTGCCGAAGCCGAGACCGGCCAGCCTCGAGCGCAGCACGTGCCGCTTCTGCCGCTCCGACTCGGGCACCGAGAACACGGCGAGCACCCAGCTCTCGTCGCCGTGGGGCGCCGTGGCGTAGATGCGCCGGTCCCCGTCGTCCAGCAGCTGACGGGCCTCGGCGGAGAGTTCGTAACCCGCCGCGCCCTCGGCCGTACGGGCGGGCAGCAGCAGCCCGCGCCGCTTCAGCCGGGACACCGACGAGCGCACGGAGGGCGCGTCCACCCCGACCGCGGACAGCAGCCGGATCAGCTCGGCGACGGGCACCGGGCCCGGCGCGTACCGGCCGTACGCGCCGTAGAGCGTGACGATGAGGGACCTCGGGGCGTGCTGCGCGTGCTGGTCGGACACGTTGATCATCTTATGTCGTCGGCGTCAGGCCCGGTCGCCCCGGGGATCCGGCCGGGCGTCTGGGCCGGGGCCGGGGGCGGGCGGGCCCAGGAGGCGGTAGCGCTGGAGCTTGCCGGTCGCCGTGCGCGGCAGCGCGTCCAGGAAGACGATCTCGCGCGGGCACTTGTACGGCGCCAGCTCCGAGCGCAGGAACTCACGCAGCGCGTCGGCGTCCCGCTCGGCCCCCTCCTTCAGCACCGCGTGGGCCACCACGACCTGCCCCCGACGCTGGTCGGGCCGGCCCACCACCGCCGCCTCCACGACGTCCGGATGCCGCAGCAACGCGTCCTCCACCTCCGGCCCGGCGATGTTGTACCCGGCGGAAATGATCATGTCGTCGGCGCGTGCCACGTACCGGAAGTACCCGTCGGGATCGCGGACGTAGGTGTCCCCGGTGACGTTCCAGCCGTCGCGCACGTACTCCGACTGGCGCGGATCGGCGAGGTACCGGCAGCCCACCGGCCCGCGCACCGCCAGCAGTCCGGGCTCCCCGTCGGGCACGGGCGTGCCGTGCTCGTCCTGCACGCGCGCGTGCCACCCCGGCACCGGAACGCCCGTCGTGCCGGGCCTGATGGCGTCGTCCGCCGCGGAGACGAAGATGTGCAGCAGCTCGGTGGCGCCGATGCCGTTGATGATGCGCAGGCCGGTGCGCTCCTGCCAGGACCGCCAGGTGGCCGCGGGCAGGTTCTCGCCGGCCGAGACACAGCGTCTGAGGCTCGTCACGTCGTACGCGTCCAGCTCGTCGAGCATCGTGCGGTACGCCGTCGGCGCGGTGAACAGCACCGACACCCGGTGCTCGGCGACGGCCGGCAACAGCTGTCTGGGGCCCGCCTGTTCGAGCAGCAGGGCGCTCGCCCCGGCCCGCATCGGGAAGATCACGAGACCGCCGAGTCCGAAGGTGAAGCCGAGCGGCGGACTGCCCGCGAAGACGTCGTCGGGGCGCGGCCCGAGCACGTGCTCGGAGAACGTGTCGGCGATCGCCAGCACGTCGCGGTGGAAGTGCATGCAGCCCTTGGGGCGCCCGGTGGTGCCCGAGGTGAACGCGATCAGCGCCACGTCGTCGGCGGCGGTGTCGACCGCCTCGTACGGCGTGTCGGGCACCGAGCCGGACGTCGTACGGGCTTGCAGGTCGTCCGGCGTGTCCCCGCCGTACGTCGTGATCCGCAGGCCGTCGACCTCCGCCTTGGCGAGGTCGTCGACGGCCCGGACGTCGCACAGGGCGTGCCGCACCCGGGCGATGTCGCAGATCGCGCGCAGTTCGTGCGGGCGCTGCTGAGCCAGCACGGTGACCGCCACCGCGCCCGCCTTCAGCACCGCCAGCCAGCAGGCGGCCAGCCACGGGGTGGTCGGGCCGCGCAGCAGCACCCGGTTGCCCGGGACGACACCGAGGTCGCCGGTGAGCAGCCGGGCGATCCGGTCGACGCGGGCCCGCAGCAGGCCGTAGGTCCAGGTGTCCCCGGACGCGGTGCGGAAGACCGGGCGGTCGTCGGGCGGACCGGCGAGCAGCTCGGCGGCGCAGTTCAGCCGGGCCGGGTAGCGCAGCTCGGGCAGGTCGAAGAGGAGCTCGGGCCACTGCTCGGGGGGCGGCAGGTGGTCGCGCGCGAAGGTGTCGACGTGGGCGGAGCGGTGCGGGTCCGCGCGGCGCGGATCGGCCATGGCGGTTCGCCCCCTTTGTCGTGGTGGGCTCGCGCAACGAGCGTATCGTGTTGGTGACGACAGTCAACGGGGCGCGATAACCTCGAGTCCGGCCCGGTGGACAGGGGAGCAGGGGAAGGGACCGGCGATGACCGCATTCTCGCTCGAACCGGCACAACTCACCTGGTGCGAAGAGCTGCGCGGCCTTGCCGCCGAACGGCTGCGCCCGCTCGCGGAGAAGGGCGAGCCGGGCCGCGTCAACCGCGCCCTCGTCGCCGAGCTCGGCACCCTCGGCCTGCTGCCCCGCCTGTTCACCTCGGGTGCGCTCGACCTGTGCCTGATGCGCGAGTCCCTCGCCCACGCCTCGACGGAGGCCGAGACCGCCCTTGCCCTCCAGGGTCTCGGCGCCCACCCCGTGCACGCCCACGGCACCGACTCCCAACGCGCCCGCTGGCTCCCCCGCGTGAGCGCCGGCACCGCGATCGCCGCCTTCGCCCTCAGCGAGCCCGACGCGGGCTCCGACGCCGCGGCCCTGTCGCTGCGGGCGGACCCGGACGCGCGACCGTCCACCGCGGAGGGGGCCGCGTTGGCCGCCGAGCCCGACGGACCTTCCGGCTGGCGCCTCACCGGGGAGAAGTGCTGGATCTCCAACGCCCCCGAGGCCGACTTCTACACCGTGTTCGCCCGTACCACCCCGGGCGCCGGCGCCCGCGGCGTCACCGCGTTCCTCGTGCCCGCCGACCGCCCCGGTCTCACCGGCACCCCGCTCGACATGCTCTCGCCGCACCCCATCGGCGCCCTCGCCTTCGACGCCGTGCCGGTCACCGCCGACGACGTGCTGGGCGAGCCGGACCGCGGCTTCCGGGTCGCCATGGACACCCTCAACCTGTTCCGCCCCAGCGTCGGCGCCTTCGCCCTCGGCATGGCGCGGGCCGCCCTGGACGCCACCCTCGCGCACACCACCGCCCGCGACGCCTTCGGCGGCAAGCTGCGCGACCTCCAGGCCGTCTCCCACCAGGTCGCCGAGATGGCGCTGCGCACCGAGGCGGCCCGCCTGATGGTCTACGCGGCGGCGACGGCGTACGACGCGGGTGCGCCGGACGTCCCGATGCGCGCGGCGATGGCGAAACTCCTGGCCACCGAGACCGCCCAGTACGTCGTCGACAAGGCCGTCCAGCTGCACGGCGCCCGCGCCCTGCGCCGCGGCCACCTCCTCGAACACCTCTACCGCGAGGTCCGCGCCCCCCGGATCTACGAGGGCGCGAGCGAGGTCCAGCGCGGCATCATCGCCAAGGAGCTGTACCGGACGCAGGACGCCCAGACCCAGGACGCCCACACCAAGGAGGCCGGAGCATGACCGCCGAACGGGTGAACCCGCCCGCACTCTCCCCGCCCACCGGCTTCTCCCACGCCGTCGTCGCCACCGGCACCCGCGTCGTCTTCCTGGCCGGCCAGACCGCCCTCGACCCCGACGGCAAGATCACCGCAGACACCCTCCCCGCCCAGTTCGAGCAGGCCCTGACCAACCTCCTCACCGCCCTGCGCGCCGCCGGCGGCACCCCCGCCGACCTCGCGCGCGTCACCGTCTACGCCACGGACGTCGCCGCCTACCGCACCCACGCCGCCGGCCTCGGCCGCACCTGGCGCGAGCTGGCCGGCCGCGACTACCCGGCGATGGCGGTCGTGGAGGTCGTACGCCTGTGGGACGAGCGGGCCCTGGTGGAACTCGACGGCTTCGCCGTACTGCCGTAACTCCCGTAACTGCCGTAGGCCCTACTGCCCCGGCACGCGCACCAGCCCTAGAGTGCCGTCATGCCGGACATCGAACTGAGCGCGGGAACCATCGAGTACGAGGACACCGGCGGCGAGGGACCCGTCGTCGTCCTCCTGCACGGCCTCGTCCACGACGCGACCGTCTGGCGCAAGGTCGTCGCGGACCTGCGCACCGACCACCGCGTGATCGCCCCCACCCTGCCCTACGGCGCCCACCGCCGGCCCATGTCCCGGCCGCCCACGCCCGACCTGGTCAACGAGCTGATCGCGGAGTTCCTCGACCGCCTCGACCTCACCGACGTCACCCTCGTCGAGAACGACTGCGGGCGGGCCCAGACGGTGGCGGCCCGGCATCCCGGGCGGCTCGCTCGGCTGGTGCTCATCGCGTGCGAGGCGTTCGACAACTACCCGCCGGGCCTGCCCGGAAAGATGATCGGCCTCGCCTGCCGGGTCCCCGGCGGCGTCCCGCTGCTGGTCCGCACCCTGGGCCTCAAGCCGCTGCGCCGCCTGCCCGTCGGCATCGGCGCCCTCACCAAGCGGCCCGTGCCCGACGCGGTCGTCGACGGCTGGCTGCGCCCGCTGCGCACGGACCCCGCGATCCGGCGCGACTTCCGGCACTACGGCACCCACGTCCGCCGCGACGAACTGCTGGAGGCCGCCCAGGGCCTGCGGAGGTTCGACCGGCCCGCCCTCGTCGTCTGGGCGACCGAGGACCTGATGATGCCCCGCGCCCACGGCCGGCGGCTGGCCGAACTCCTCCCGCAGGGGAGGCTGGTGGAGGTCGAGGACGCCCGGACGCTGATCGCCGAGGACCAGCCGGAGCTGCTCGCCTCACTGCTGCGGGAGTTCGTCGCCGAGAAGCACTGAGCGCCGCCCGGCGGGAACGAAGGAGGGGCGCTCAGGCAGCCATCGCCAGGCGGCCGCCGGACACCCGGCGCGGCGCGACGACCCGGCCGTCGGGCCGCAGCTCGCCGGTGTCGTCGAAGACGATCGTGCCGTCGCACAGCAGGTTCCACCCCTGCTCGGGGTGGGCGGCGACGAGGTGCGCGGTGACGGCCCGCGCCGAGGGGGACCCGGACGCGGGAGTGCCGGCTGCGGGAGAACCGGCTGCGGCGGAACCGGCTGCGGGAGAGTCGGATGCGGGGCAGGAAGGCCGGTGGGTACACATGGCGCACCTCCACGTCGGGAGACCGTCCCGTCGTCGGGACCGTCGCATGAGAAGACCGTGCGCCCGCCGGGAAGTCATCGCCAAGACCCCGGCGGCAAGCGTGACAACACCCGGACAAGCCGGCGACGGTTCCACGACGGCCGACGCGGACTCGCCACCGAAGGGGTGACGGTCACTGCCGCGGGACCGTCCGCCCGGTACCAGTGGAACCCCCCATTCCGACCGACCGGGAGGTCTCCCATGCCCGTACGATCCGCGGTTCTCGCCACGGCCGCCGGCGCCGCCCTGCTCCTGCTGGCCGCCCCCGCCGCGACGGCGGCCGAGCACGACGCCCGCCTCGGCACGGAGTCGGTGACGGTCGACCCGACCGGCCGCATCGCCGCCGACGGCACCGTCACCCTCACCGGCACCTACCGCTGCACCCCCGGCAGCGGCGCCGTCTTCGTCAGCTCGTCCGTGAGCCAGAGCGACCAGTCCGTCCGGTACGGCGTCGGCGGCACCCGCGCGGTGTGCGACGGCATCGAGCACCGCTGGGCCAACACGGGCACCCCCTCCGCGGACGCCCTCAAGCCCGGCGCCGCCCACGTCGAGGCCACGCTGATGGAGCTGCGGGCCATGGGCGGCCTGCCGCTCCCGAGCTTCCACGCCCGCCACGGCCAGGACGTCACCCTGATCGCGTCCTGAGCACCCGGGGGCCCCGCCCCGCCTCACACCCTGGGCGGGGCCGTCGAGGCGCGCGGCACCAGCGACGGCGTGGCCACCGGCCGGGACACGGCGTCCTGACCCGAGATCACCTCGAACAGCACGTGTGCCACCTGCGCCCCGAACCCGTGCACGTCGTGACTCATCGCCGACAGCGTCGGATGGGTCAGCCGGCACAACTGCGAGTCGTCCCAGGCCAGCAGCGACAGGTCGTCCGGCACGGACACGCCCATCTCGGCGGCCACACCGAGACCCGCGACCGCCATGATGTCGTTGTCGTAGAGGACGGCGGTGGGCCGCTCGGCGGAGAGCAGCAGCGAGCGGGTGGCGCGGGCGCCCTCGTCGCCGGAGAAGCCCGTCGCCACCTGTCGGCTCGCGTCCAGTCCCAGCTCCGCCAGCGTCCGGGCGAACGCCGTCGCCCGGATGGCGCTGTGCCCGAGCCCTTCGGGTCCGCCCACCCGGGCGATACGCCGGTGGCCGAGCGCCGACAGGTACCGCACCGCCTCCGACACCGCCGTGGCGTCGTCCGTCCACACCGAGGGGAGGCCGCCGGTGAGGTCGGGATGCCCGACGGCCACCGCGGGCAGCCCGAGCGCCCGCAGGGGGCCGATGCGCGGGTCGTCCTCGTGGAAGTCCACCAGGACGGAGCCGGAGACCTGGCGCTCCCGCCACCACGTCTCCTGGAGCCCGATCTCCTCCTCCAGGCCGCTGACCAGGCGCAGCAGCAGCGAACAGTGGCGTTCGGCCAGCACGCTCTCGATGCCGGAGATGAACTCCATGTAGAACGGCTCCAGGCCCAGCAGCCGGGCCGGCCGGCAGATGGCGAGACCCACGGTGTCGACCGACTGCCTCGACAGGCTCCGGGCCGAGGAGTTCGGCGCCCAGCCCAGCTGCCGGGCCACCGCGAAGATCCGCTCCCGGGTGGCGTCGGAGACCCCCGGCTTGTGGTTGAACGCCAGCGACACCGCGCCCTTGGACACACCGGCCGCCGCGGCGACGTCCTTGATGGTGACGCGTTCCATGGGTGCGCTCACGCCGGTTCTCCGCAGAAGAGCGCCGCGCGCACCGCGTTGGCGCCGGTCTGGGCGGCTCCCCGCACCCGCATCCGGACCCGCTCGCCGGGGAGCAGCGTGCGCAGCCCGGTGTCGCAGACGGCGCCCGGCCCGAGCCGGTCGGCCTGCAGGAGGAGGTCCCGTACCAGGGTGTGTGCTGTCACCACGACCTCGAGACTACCGCCACCCCCGACGACCGCGGATTCCACCGCGACGTCGTAGCGCGGCACCGGAAGGGCGAACTCCTTGTCCGGGCCGGGGAAGAGGAACGCACGCAGCCCGTCGGCGTCCGCGACCAGGAACTCCTTGCCCGACCGCTCCTCCGGGACCAGCGCCCCGGGCACGGTGACGCGGGCGACGGCACGGCGGCCGGCCGGCGCCTCGACCACCGACTCCGCCACCACGGTGCCGTCCGCGCGCAGCCGCCGCAGGGTGACCACCGCGGGCCACGGCTCGGCGGACTGGTTGACCACCGCGAGCACCGCGCCCGTGCCCGCGCCCGCGCCCGTGCCCGCGCCCGTGGCGCCGCCGGCCTCCGGCTGGAGGGTGAGGAGACGGTCGGCGTAGACCCGGCGCAGCTCGTGCCAGAGCGGCTTGAGCCGGCCGTCGCCGTCCACCGCCGACCAGGAGCTGACCGGCCAGCAGTCGTTGAGCTGCCAGACGACGGTCCCGGCGCACACCGGCCAGTGCGACCGCCAGTGCTCGATCCCCGCGGCGACCGCCCGCGCCTGCACGACCTGGGTGAGGTAGTGCCAGCGGTCGAAGTCGTCCTCGGGCAGGGCGAAGTGGCGCTCCACGCCCCGGTTCAGCTTGCCGTTGCCGTCCTCGGCCCGCTGGTGGTGCAGCATGCCGGGGGAGTCGGGGGCGAGCCGCTGGCCGGGCAGCGCGCGCCGCAGGGTCGCCATCGCGGGCGGTGCCTGCCAGCCGAACTCCGCCACGAAACGGGGCACAGAGTCGCGGTACTCGGCGTAGTCCCGGCGGTTCCAGACCTCCCAGGAGTGATGGGTGCCGTGGGCGGGGTCGTTGGGGTGATGGTCCCAGGAGCCGGACCAGGGACTGCCCGCCGTGTAGGGGCGGGTGGGGTCCAGTTCGGCGACGATGCGGGGGAGCAGCCCCAGGTAGTAGCCCTCGCCCCAGGAGTCCCCGCGCAGGCCGGGCTCCCAGTCCCAGTCGCGGAACCCCCACAGGTTCTCGTTGTTGCCGTTCCACAGCACGAGGCTCGCGTGCGGCATCAGCCGGACAACGTTGTCGCGGGCCTCCGCCTCCACCTCCCCGCGCAACGGCTGCTCCTCGGGATAGGCGGCGCAGGCGAACAGGAAGTCCTGCCAGACCATCAGTCCCAGCTCGTCGCAGACGTCGTAGAACGCGTCGTCCTCGTAGATCCCGCCGCCCCAGATCCGCACCAGGTCGACGCCCGCCTCCGCCGCCTGCCGCAGCCGGGTGCGGTACCGGGCGGGGGTCACCCGGGAGGGGAAGACGTCGTCGGGGATCCAGTTCACCCCGCGGGCGAAGATCCGTACGCCGTTCACCACGAGGGTGAACCCGGTGCCGTGCCCGTCCGGGGAACGGTCGAGCTCGACGCTCCGGAAACCGATCCGCCGCCGCCAGGAGTCCAGCGGCCGCTCCTCGTCGCCCTGCTCGAACAGCGTCAACCCCAGCTCATACAAGGGCTGTTCGCCGTATCCCCGCGGCCACCACACCTCGGGCCCCGGTACGTCGAGGACGAGCACCGCGCTGTCGCCGGTCACCGTGGCGCTCGCCGTCACGCCGGTCACCGAGCCACGCACGCCCAGCGGTCGCCGGTGCCCCGCCCCGGTGCGCTCCAGATCCACGTGCGCCTCCACCCGTCCGGCGCCGTCCGTGACGGTCACGACGGGACGCACCCGCGCCAGCCGGGCGGTCGACCAGTGCTCCAGCCGGACCGGGCGCCAGATCCCGGCGGTGACGAGGGTGGGCCCCCAGTCCCAGCCGAAGCCGCAGGCCATCTTGCGGATGTACTGCGACGGCTCGGGATAGACGTTGGGCCGCTCGCCCGTCACCTCGCGCACGCGCGCGGCCTCGTCGTAGGCCGAGTCGAAGGCGACGCGCAGCTCGCCCGTGAGGCCGGTGACGTCGAAGCGGTGGGTGCGGTGCATGTTCCGGGTCCGGCCCAACTCGCGCCCGTCCAGGGTGATGCGGGCGGCCGTGTCCAGCCCTTCGAAGACCAGGTCGGTGCGCTCGTGGTGGCCCGCGGCCGCCTCGGCCGCCGGCAGGTCCCGGCGGTACGTCCAGGCCTTGCGGCCCACCCAGGCGACCTCGGGCTCGGCGAGGTCCACGTACGGGTCCGGGATCAGGCCGGCGGTGAGCAGGTCGGTGTGGACGCAGCCGGGGACCCGGGCGGGCAGGAGGGTCCCCTCGTGGTGGAGGCTCCAGCCCTCGGTGAGCTGGGTGACGTCCTTCATGTACGGCTCCAATCGGCAGACAGGGGGGAAGAGTCCGGGTTCCGGGAAGGCGACGCGGCTCAACTTAGCCCGCGATCTATAAACCGGTCTAGTCCTTGAGGTGAACAGACCGCACCCGGATATCCCCAGGCGGGACTTGGTGTTGACCCTGATGCGCGCCCCGGGCAGGTAACGATTGGATATCGCGCAGAAACTTGCAGCTTTACCGGTTCAACTCCGGCTGACATAGTGCCGGGCATCCACCGCACAGCCCGAGCCGTAACCCTTGAAAGGAGTTGGGCACATGGGGAGGAAGTCGCTGAGCGCCGCTCTGCTCACCACCGCGATGCTGACCGTCGCGGGGTGCGGCGGGGGAGGCTCGCCGTCCTCGAACGAGACCGCCACCGCTCCGTCGGATCCGGGCGCCGTCTCGGGCACCATCACCGTCCTGACCCACCGCACCGACCTCGTGCAGGACGGCACGATGAAGAAGTACGCGGACGAGTTCCGCAAGACCTACCCCGAGGTGAAGGTCGAGTTCGAGGCCATGACCGACTACGAGGGGGAGGTCAAGATCCGCATGAACACGGAGGAGTACGGGGACGTCCTGATGATCCCCGCGGCCATCGCCAAGGGCGACTACCCCAAGTTCTTCGCGCCGCTCGGCGACACCGGCTCGATGCGGGACACCTACCGTTTCACCGACAAGACCGACGTCGACGGCCGCACGTACGGCATCGCCACCTTCGGCACCGCCAACGGCTTCGTCTACAACAAGGCCGTGTGGAAGCAGGCCGGCGTCACCGAGTGGCCGACCAGCCCCGCCCAGTTCCTGGACGACCTCGAAGCGGTCGGCTCGAAGACCGACGCCGTCCCGTACTACACCAACTTCAAGGACGGCTGGCCGCTCAGCAGCCCCTGGACCAACAGCGTCGGCTCACCCAGCTGCGACACCAAGGCCTCCGACAAGCTCGCCTCCACGCAGGAGCCGTGGGCCGAGGGCAGCGACCTGAACGTGATCGACACGCTCCTGTACGACATCGTCCACGACAAGCTCTCCGAGAAGGACCCGAGCACCACCAACTGGGAGAGCTCCAAGACCCTGCTGGCCAAGGGCGAGATCAGCAGCATGCTGCTCGGCTCGTGGGCGATCACGCAGATGCGGGACGCGGCCGAGAAGGCCGGTGAGAACCCCGACGACATCGGCTTCATGCCCTTCCCGGCCCAGAAGGGCGGGCAGTTCTGCGCCACGCTGCTCTCCGACTACCAGCAGGCCGTCAACGTCCACTCGGACCACAAGGACGCGGCACGCGCCTGGATCGACTGGTTCACCGAGAAGTCCGGCTACGCGGACACGGAGGGTGCCGTCTCCGTCCTGCGCTCCGCCGCCCTGCCGAGCACGCTGAAGTCGTACATCGACAACGATGTCAAGCTGATCGAGCGCTCCGAAGCCGACACGGCCGAGGTCAACGCCATCGACAACGCCTCCGAGATCGGTCTGGCCAAGCAGGACTACCGCCAAAAGCTCGTCGACATCGCCCGCGGCGCCGTGGACGGCTCCCGCGAGGACTACTTCGCCGAACTGAACAAGCGCTGGGCGGAGGCCGCCCGGACCGCCGGCTCCTGACCCCCGCGGACGCCGGGGCCCGGTCCCCCTCCTGACACGGGACCCGGGCCCCGGCCGCCGGCCGCTCACCGCGGACGACGAAAGGCCATGGCCCACGATGACCCACACCCTGCGTACCCCCGCGCCGGCGACCGCGAAGACCGCCGGCCGAGCCGGACGGCGCACCCGCCGCCGCCTGACGGGCGCCGGCCCCGGAGACCGCCGGCCGCTGCGCCGCCTCACCCCCTGGCTGTTCCTCCTCGCGCCCCTGGCCCTGCTGATCACGTTCACCTACGTGCCGGTGGGCAACATGCTGTACTACAGCTTCACCGACTGGGACGGCGTCAGCCCCGACCGGAACTACGTCGGCGCCGACAACTACACGCAGTTGTTCACGCGTCCGGAACTCTTCCGTGTCTTCGCGGTGAGCCTCTACTACCTGGTCGCGTCGGCCGCACAGATCGCGATCGCCCTGTACTTCGCCACCGTCCTCAGCTTCGACCTGCGCTTCAGGAACCTGTTCAAGGGCATCCTGTTCTTCCCGTACCTGATCAACGGGGTCGCGATCGGCTTCGTCTTCCTGTACTTCTTCCAGGACGGCGGCACCCTCGACTCGATCCTGTCCTGGTTCGGCGCCGACACCGGCCACGCGTGGCTGGGCAGTCCGGAGTCCGCCAACACCTCGCTCGCCGGCGTGTCCGTCTGGCGCTACACCGGCCTGAACTTCGTCCTGTTCCTCGGCGCGATCCAGTCCATCCCCGGCGAGCTGTACGAGGCCGCGCAGCTCGACGGCGCGACCAGGTGGCAGCAGTTCCGGCACATCATCGCGCCGAGCATCCGGCCGGTGCTGAGCCTCAGCGTCATCCTGGCGGTCTCCGGCTCGCTGTCCGTCTTCGAGATCCCGTACATCATGACCGGCGGCGCGACCGACACCTCGACCTTCGTCATCCAGACCGTCAAGCTCGCCTTCCAGTTCAACAAGACCGGCCTGGCCTCCGCCTGCGCCGTCGTGCTGCTGCTGATCATCCTGCTGGTCACCTGGATCCAGCGCCGCCTCGTGCCCGACGAGAGGGTCGACCTCGTATGACCACGAACGCTTCCCGACGGCCCGCGCGGCGCCGGCGCCCGGGTGTCGCCACCGCGCTGACGTACCTGTCGCTGGTCGTGGCCTCGCTGGTGGTCCTGATCCCGCTCGCCGTGGTCTTCCTGACGTCCCTGAAGTCCTCCGGCGAGGTCGCGGACGGCCGTGGCGCCCTGGCCCTGCCGGAGGACTGGCTGAACTTCTCCAACTACGCCACGGCGTTCACCGACGGCCACATGCTGACCGCCTTCGGCAACACGGCCTTCATCCTGCTGTTCTCCATCACCGGCACAGTGATCATCGGCTCCATGACGGCGTACGCCATCGACCGCTTCGAGTTCCGCTTCAAGAAGCTCGTCATGGCCCTGTTCCTGATCGCCACCCTGGTGCCGGGCGTGACGACCCAGGTCGCCACCTTCCAGGTGGTCAACAGCTTCGGCCTCTTCGACACCCGCTGGGCCCCGATTCTGCTCTACATGGGCACCGACATCGTGTCGATCTACATCTTCCTGCAGTTCATCCGGGGTATTCCGAGGTCGGTGGACGAGGCCGCGCGGATCGACGGCGCCCATTCCTTCACCATCTACCGGAAAATCATCTTTCCACTGCTCAAACCGGCGACCGCGACGGTCGTCATCATCAAGGGAATCACGACCTACAACGACTTCTACATTCCGTTCCTCTACATGCCCTCGGAGGAACTGGGCACCATTTCGACCGCGTTGTTCCGCTTCAAGGGGCCTTTCGGCGCCCACTGGGAGAACATCTCGGCCGGAGCCGTCCTGGTGATCGTCCCGACCCTGGTGGTGTTCCTGTTCCTCCAGCGCTACATCTACAGCGGGTTCACGCGCGGCGCCGGCAAGTAGAGCCGCCGGCCGCCGCCGTGGTGGGTGCGTGACGGCTCAGGGCCGCCTCCTGGGTCCCGGGCCGGGCCGCGAAGGGCGCTGGGCGTTCTGCCGCTGCTGCGGAAGGGACACCGGGTCGGGGGCCGCCGTGCCCGACGGCCCCTCGCCCGGCACGGCCGCGGCGCGCTGCCGGTGGCGCGGCACCGCCCGCCGGGGCGGACGGGTGAGCGTGATCTGGCGGATGACCTGCTGGAAGCAGACCAGCGAGGCCAGTCCCGGCAGGGCGGCGGCCGCGCCGTCGCTGAGTGTTCTGGGCGCCTCCGCGATGCACAGCAGCATCGCGATGGCCGAGAACAGCAGGACGACGGCCCAGGAATGCACCGCGCGGCGCTGGTGCAACGCGGCCCGCAGCACCGCGAGCGAGGCCACCAGCCAGGGCCCGTAGACCAGCAGCGGCCACCAGGAGACGACGCTGCCGCGGGTGCGGGTCACGGCGGCCAGACGCAGCGGTTCGTAGGCCACCATGCCGCCGAACAGGCTCACGGAGGCCGCGATGACCGCGGCGAGCGCGGCGACGAACAGGCTCGCGGCGCGCAGCCGGCTCACCTTTCTCCCTCTGCGGACCCTTCGGTGACTGGTCGGCGACTCTCTCAACGGGGGCAGTTCCGCCGTGATTTCCTGAAGGTTGCTCAGCGGTGTGCCCGGGGCGGGGGTGAGCGCCGAGGTGTCCGTCGCGTGCGGGACGCCGGTCTGCTGCTCCATCGCGTCCTGAAGCAGGAACGCGAGCTCCTCGGCCGGGTCCCAGCCGGGTTCGGGCGGAACCAGGGTCTCGTGGAAGGCTTCCTCGGGCGCCCGGTGCCGGCCGGTGCCCGTCGTGCGGAACGAACCTTCGCCGTACGGCATGTGGGGGTACGTGTGTTCTTCGTGCACGACGCGCGGGTCACTCCGCCCGGGTGTACGTCAGGGAGCCCTGCGCCCGGCCCCACCGCTCGGCGAGGCCGGTCTCCAACTCGGTCATGACGTCCAGGAACCGTTGCAGGACGGGCTCGGTCACCCGGAGAGGAACGGGGTGACCACCTCTGGTCAGAGTTCCGTCGCTCGGTGACGGACAGTGATTTCTGCCGGGCCTGTAGGTGTACGGGCCAAGCGCCGTCAATTCCCCGTGTTCCTCGGTCATATCCGAAGTAACGTCTGCCTACTCCGTCGGATGCGCGGCAGTCGAGTGAACGATTTCTGCGATACTTACGCAATCCAGAATTCACACCGGTTCGCGCGGGCCCTTGTACGAAAAGCGGCGAAGGGTGCGCCGAATGGCGGAGCGATGGTCACCCTCGGTAAGCGGCAGGGCATCCGGGGACAGATCGCCGCGGCCCAGGCGGCGGGCAAGACCGGCGACGCACCGCCGACCGGGCGGACCGGCACCTCGTCATGCTCCGGGACGGCGCGATGACAGCCGGCTTCCTCTTCGACCCCGAACTGGTCTCCGAGACCTTCCTGTACGCCGTCGAGGAATCCTGCACGCGCGCACGGCCTCGACACCTGTGCCGAGCACGCCCGCCCCCCGGATCGCGCTGAAGTTGTGGTCGAGGTCCAGGTCACCGGCTCAACCGCACGCCCCCGGGAGCGTGCGCACGACCGTGGCCCAGCACCTGAACTCGTGAAGACAAAGCGTCAGCACCAACGGGTGCGCGGGCAGTTCCAGCCGTCCCCGCCGTCCCCGCCGTCCCCGCCGTCCCCGCCGGACGAACCTCCGGAGCTGCCCGAGCTGTCCGGCAGGCCGTTCGGGAAGGTGCTGTTGCGGTTCTGGTCGCTGGGGAAAGGGTCGCGGTAGTCGGGGTCGCCGTCTTCGTCCTGGTCCGGCAGGCGGAGGCTGTCGCCATCCTCCCGGTCGGGCCCCGGGCAACCGTTGTCCGGGTGGGTCAGATCCAGGGTCACCCGGGTGTCGATGGTGACGTCCGAGCCCTCGGCGGGGTCGGTGACGCACACCCGCCAGTCGTCGTACTCGCCCTCGTCGGGCAGTGTGTCGTTGAGATACGCCGTGTCCGCCCGTACGTGGTCCTCCGGGACGATGTCGAGGTCCAGGACCTCCTTGTGCGCGGTCTTCCAGGTCTTCCAGACCAGGTCCGACATCTTCGGCCACGGGATGGCTCCGCCATCCGCCTCGGGGCACGGTGCGCCCGTCTGTACGGCACCGAAGTCGATCGTCTCGGTGTCGGACGACGTCCAGCCGGTCTTCTGGAAGCAGACGGTCCAGTTGGACCGCATCCAGATGCGCTTGTCGTCGTCGGCCGCGTTGTGGTCGTCCACGCCGAAACCGGCGGCCTCGGCCTTGTCCCCCGCCTTGTCCAGCCGCAGGCCCCGGTAGTCGGCGGCCTTCGGCCGGGGCTTGGGTGCCGGCTCCCCGCCGGTCCCGGTAGTCGAGGGCGTCGGCAACGCCAGAGTGTCGACCGCACGCCCCTTCCCGTCCGCCTGGGCCACGGAAGAGGCCGCGTCCTCGGGCCGGTCCGGGACGACCGCGCCGAGCAGCGCCATGGCCCCGATGGTGGCGGCCACCTTCACACCCTTCTGCCAGGGATTGTCCTTCCAGACCAGGACGATCGCGAAGACCAGCAGCAGGAAACCGAGAAACGTGTTGACCAGCCCCAGCAGGGGCACGCCGAGCACGAAGCCGACGCGGGCCGGGGTGGTCAGCCACCACCGGGTGCCGGGAGCCGCGGGGCGGCGAGAGGGTCGGGGTGTCGGAGGGGCGGGCGGTGCATGGGCGGTGTTCTCTTCTTGAGCAGGGTCGTGGCGGCCGTGAGGTGAAGTCGCTCCGGCTGTCGGTCCGTCGGTCGAGCGACGGCATCGTACGGAGTGCGTGGAAGCCCTCAAGGACGGACCAGTGTATGCCGGTCGCTCATCCACGGCTGTCACACCTTATGAGCGGAACTTTCGGACTTCTTCCGCCTGTCGACGTGTTGGGTTCTAGCGTTGACGCCGGGTGTGGAGCCGACCGGGGCGCCGTACGCGTACCCGTGGTGCTTGTAGGCGGAGCGGGCCGTGTCCCTCCGCGAGGTGAGGGAGTTGGGCGGTCCATGAGCGAGCTGGTGCGGGAGCCGGGGGAGCAAGGAGAGCAGGGGGAGGAAGTGGTACCGGGGTCTTCCCCTGAGCCGGGGGCGGGCATCCTGCGGGTGTTCGGGCGGCAGCTGAAACGGTTCCGGTTGCGGGCGGGCCTGGAACGGGTCGACTTCGGGGCACGGGCCGGGTACTCGCCGTCCACGATCGCGTCGTACGAGCAGGGGAGGCGGGTGCCGCCGCCCCTGTTCATCGACCTGGCAGATGAGTTGCTGGACGCGGGCGGGGTTCTCCAGGAGATGAAGGAGGAGGTGGCGCGGGCGCAGTATCCGGCGTTCTTCCGGGACGCGGCTCGGTTGGAGGCGGAGGCGGTTGAACTGTGGGTCTACGGAACCCATGCCTTCCCCGGGCTGTTGCAGACCGAGGAGTACATGCAGGCTGTGTTCGAGATGTGGCGCCCTCTATTGGATGAGGCGACGGTCCAACAGCGCGTCGCTGCGCGACTGGCTCGACAGCAGATCTTTGATCGGAAGCCGACTCCGCTGGTGAGCTTCGTTGTCGATGAGTCGGTTCTGCGACGGCCCTTGGGAGGTGCGGCCGTTATGCGAGGACAGCTGGAGCAGTTGCTGCTCGTTGGCGCCTACCGCAACGTTGAGATTCAGGTCATGCCTCTGGACAGAGAAGACAACGCCGGAGTGGATGGGCCGTTCGTCGTTCTGCACAGAGACGGGGGAGACCACGTCGCCTACCTGGAAGCCCAGGGGCGGAGCACTATTGTGTCCGAGCGAACAGAGGTTCGCGGCATCGCGTCCCGCTATGGAATCATCCGAGCGCAAGCCCTGACTCCGCGCGAGTCGTTGGCATTCATCGAGAAGTCGCTGGGAGACCTATGAGCGTCGTGGATACCGCCAACAGCTCGGACCAGCTGACCTGGTTCAAGAGCAGCTACAGCGGGGGCGCCGGTGGTGAGTGCCTGGAAGTAGCCACCTGCCCGCACACCGTGCATGTACGGGACTCCAAGGACACCGCCCGTCCCGGGCTGGCTGTTGGATCGAATGCCTGGGGGGTGTTCGTCGGGTACGCCGCTGGAGAGATCAGCTGAGCAGACGTCGTACGACCGTGCCCTGCGACTTCGGACGGAGCCGCAGGGCACGGTCGTTGACGGCTCACCTGTGACGGGGGCTTGGTGCGGCAGGCGCAGGCCACTGGCCGAGCTGGTGGACGAAGTCCTTGTACAAGCGGTTGGTGCCGGTCAGGGCTGAGGCAAGCAGACCCAACGACCGGGCCTGCTCAGCCACCTGGGAGCCGTCGCTTCTTTCACATGACCGGGTGGAGGGAAGCGGGCCTATGAGTGATGTGGGCGGACGCGTGCCGTGTGCGGAGGAGATGCGGAGTACGGCCGTGGCCTTCACCGTCGGCGTCAACATCCGCGATCGAGTGGCCCACCTCACCCTCAGCTACCGCACCACCCGCGAAATCCTGAACCGGGCCATGGAAGTGGTGAACCCCAAGAGCGACCAGATCACCTTCGACGACCTGGACGACGGCACCGGCAACCTCGACGGCTACCGCTCCGTTCTGCGTGGGCGGTCGTGGCGGTACACGCGCAGGAATACCGGGCAGCGGTGACCACACTGGCCGAGGAGGAAACGGTGCTGAACGACCTGCTCACGAACCTCGGCACGCGGTCCCGCTGAGGCGCGTCACCCGGCCGGTACCGGGACGCCGGCCTTCCAGGCGACCCCGAAGGGTGACCGGATTGTTTCATTGAGTGAGATACCGACCTCCGCAGGGTGACTAGATGTGACCGCTGGGTGACCGGCTCTGTGAGGGCGCGCACAGGACCCACGTCACACGGGGCCGGGGTTAGTAGACGCCCGACGGCCGCTCGCCCGCGTGGTCACCAGCCGTCCGGGTGGTCACGCGGCCGGTCTACGAAGCGGCGTAGTAGGTCACACACTTGTCGCGGCGCCGGAGCGTTCCGCAGTGTGTTCGGCGTACCGGGGAGCCGAGCGCCGGGACCGGACGGGAAGAGCCCGTCCGTGATCCAGACACCGGCCCTGATGACGCGAAGCCGCGTCCAACGCGGACACCGCGTCGCCGACCCCCCGTCGGCCTCCCCATCACGTTCCCGAATGGAGAGGTACACCCATGCACGCCATCCTGCGCCGCCCCAGCATTCGCAAGTCCGCCGTGGCCTCCCTCGCCGCTGCGGGCGCCGCCGCCGTCACCCTCACCCTCGCCCCGAGCCCGGCACACGCCGCCGAGCCGGCCAAGACGTCCACCACGCAGACCCAGGCCCAGGCTCAGGCCGACAAGATCAAGGCCATCGTCAAGGCCGGCGAGAAGAAGCACGGCGACGACCTCGACGGCTGGATCCGCACCGCCCTGGACGTCATGGACGCCAAGAACATCCCGGGCACCTACGACGGCCTGCACCGCAACATCATGCGCGAGTCGTCCGGCAATCCGAACGCGCAGAACAGCTGGGACATCAACGCCCAGAACGGCATCCCCTCGAAGGGCCTGCTCCAGACGATCCAGCCCACCTTCGACACCTACCACGTCAAGGGCACGAAGGACTCCATCACCGACCCGGTCGCCAACATCGTCGCCGCCTGCAACTACGCGGCCGACAAGTACGGCTCCATGGACAACGTCGACTCCGCCTACTGACCGGCGGACCCACAGACCGCCTGAGCCCCCGGGACAACCGGTCCCGCGCGGAGGCCGGCGGGGCCCAGGCAGCACGGCGGGGCCGGAGGGACGACACGTCCCTCCGGCCCCACCTGCGTCGCACCCCTCCTGGCTCGCATACGCGCTGCTCAGGAGGGGTGCGGCGGCATTGTTCCGGAAGGCTCTCACCTCTCACGCTCGTGCCGGCTGATGCGGCCGGAAGTCCCAGAAGAGTCCCAGAGGGCTCCCGATGGAATGGGGTGCGGACCCGTTCACGGGTAACCGCTACACGTTCGGCGGGGGCAGTCCGACCAGCTTCGTCGAACTCGACGGACACCGTCCGGCCGACTGCAACGAGCCGGGTGCCACGTGCCGCATGAACAGCGCCGGTGGCTGGGATGTCGGGTTCGCCGCTGCCGCGCTGCCCGGAAAGTACGGGAACAAGACATCCCGCCACGATCAGGCCCAGGCACGGGCGATCCTGCTAGCCGCTACGGCGTGCGAACGCCTTGACGTCTTCGCGGCGCCCCGGCTCGAACGCGTTCACCGCCCCCGCCCCCAGCCCCGGGGTGTCCCGCCAGGTTCGTAGCTTGCGGGCCACGCCCCGCACCTTGGGGTGGGCGGGTCCCAGAGCGACTTCGAAGTGCGACTCCTGCGGCGTGTCGAAGTCACCGCCCCAGGCGACGGCACCGTCCAGCTCGGCCAGGATGTCCCGCACCACGACCAGCTCGTGCGGGTACAGTCCACCCCTCACGTCCGGCGGGTAGGCGTACGGCCGGATCGCGATAGCCGTTCCCGAGAGGTAATTCGACTCGTGGGGCCGATGGACCGTGCGGGACTTGCGGTGGCCCGTCACGTCGTCCGAGCGAAGCTGGTCGATCTCGTAGTGGAACCGGCGGGCGACATGCAGCAGGAGCGTCGCGGCTGCGCCGCCCGCCAGGTGGACGGATCGGCCGCTGCCCTCGATGGGGTGGGACTCGGTCTGGGCGAGGATCTTCCAGCCGTTGGCCGAGCGTGGACCGCGCCAGGTGGTCGCTGTCTGGTTCGTGCGGAGCGGGGCGGCGGCCGCGGTCGAGGTGATGGCCGGCAGGCCAAGGGCGGCTGCCCCGGTCAAGGTGCCGGCGACGCCGAGCACACGGCGTCTGCTCAGATCGTTCATGAGATGCCCTTCTTCTTGGTTCGGCGTTGGACTACGGCCAGGCCCACGGCGTAGCCCAGACAGACAAGCGCCAGTACGAGGAGTACGACGAAGACCGGGTTCACCCAGGCCGGTACCAGGTCATAGCCCGCGTGGCACTTGTCGTGCAGTGGGAACCAGCGCGTGTACTCCTCGAAGTTCGCCCTGCGATACGTCCGGTCGTAGCTCTCGCCCGCTCGGTGGCATGCCTCCTCCGGGTCCAGTGACGCCCCTGCGAGGGAGCCGACGAGATAGGTGACCCCGGCGCCCAGCAGCAGGAGCAGCGCGCTCCAGGTGAACCAGGCAGGGCTGCGCCGCCACGCGCCGGAGAACAGCGGTCGGCTCCAGAACCACAGTCCGACCAGGAGGGGCAGGAGGATGGGGATGAGAATGACGGCCATGGCACAACCCTGCAGGCTCTCGCCGGTCTGTCGGGACGCCTATCGTGCCGCAGCCCGCCGCGCGGCCTGCTTGCGATAGGTGGCCAGGTTCTCCTTGTACTGGGCGGCCAGGCTGTTCTCCAGGCCGATGAGGGAGAGCTGGCGGTCGGTAAACCCCTGGCAGAACAGGGCAAGTTTCTCCGTATTGCCCGGCAGGAGGACGAAGTCTGCCGGCAGGGCGGCGCCGGATGCCGTGATGAGCGCGAGCCGGGCCGCGTTGACGGTGACGTCGGAGGGGCCGGCGAGGACGTCCCAGCAGCACGCGCGCGCGTTGGTGGCGTTCTGCCAGCGCTTGTCGAAGTGGCTGCGGAAGCGGGTGAGGCCGCCTCCGTTGTTGTACTGCGCCTTCATCCAGTCGACGACGTTCCCACCGCCTGCTACGTGCTTGGCCAGCAGGTAACCGTCGACGTCCTCGATCATGTCCGTGTAGCCGAAGCTGGAGACGGTGCCGGGGACGGCCAGCTTGGCCTCGCAGAACGTGAGTGGCGAGGCGTACTCGTCCACCGCGTCCCGCCAGTTCGCCCAGAAGGTCATGATGTCCCCGCCCCAGCCGGCGATGTCGCCGCCGGTCGACTCCTTCTTGTCGGCCGGGTCGGCGTTCTCCAGGAAGCCGTTGGCCGTGGCCATCAGGTGGGTGGCATCGAGCTGGTATCCCGTGACGGTGTCGGTGAAGGAGTCCTGGACCGACATGCCGCGGGAGTTGCAGTACTCGACGAAGTCCTCGTCGTAGCTGTCTGCCAGCCACCACCACGTCAGACCGCGGTACTTCTCGTGACGGATGTACTCCATCACCAGCCGGCTGGCGTTGGTGTCGACGCCGTTCGACGACCTGTACGCGACGGCGTGGTCGTACAACCGCTGCACGTAGGCGATGTAACCATCGGCGGGACCGCCCGTGTTGTTCACCGAAGCGACGCCCGGCTCGCTACGACTCCGCCAGACGTCCCGGTCCAGGTCGAACGTGTCCGCACCGTTGGTGACCTTGAACTCCTTGATCTGGTTGATCGCCCAGTTCGCGGGCAGGGGATAACCGAGGTTGCCGGAGAAGCCCCAGGACATGCCTGAGACGAAGGAGAAGCGGGCGCCGGTCTTGGCGGTGACGTTGAGGCAGACGTTGCGGGAGCCGTAGACCCCGTGGAAGTACTTCCTTCCCCTGCTGGCCAGGCCCGCCACCACGCCGTTGAAGTAGGTGACGACGCCCTCCGGGTGGCCGTCGATCTCCCACTGCTGGGCGTCGTAGTCGACCGCGAAGTAGATCGTGGTGCCCCGGTTGAAACCGTACTGGCTGGCCAGGTCGTGCGCGTTGAGGGCGTGCTGGTAGCCATGGCTGTAGGTGAAGTCGGCGAGCTGCCGCGCGTTGTCCTGGTAGATCGGGAAGACCCGCAGGCCGGCGTCGAAGATGGTCTGCAGCTCGCCGGGCTTGATCTCCTTGTCGAGCGTCGAGCCCGGCGGGTCGTAGAGGTAGCGGCCGACCAGGCGGTAGCCGTTGTCGTACAGCCAGCGAGCGCGTGAGGCGGTGATCTCGAATCTGGTGTCCGAACCCGTCGCCGCCCGGTCCGCGTTGCCCATGGACACCAGCAACTGCGCCCAGGTGTCGTACTCGCCTACGCCGTAGGAGGCGTCGACTTCCGTGTACAGCTGGGAGAACTTCTGGAAGATCTCGACGAACTCCCGGGTCTTCGAGTCGAAGGTGCTCTTGAAGGTCGTCCTGACCTCCGCGTCGTCGAGGCCACGCACGATCACCGGCTCGTTGAAGACGCAGGCGGCCGTGAAGAGCTGCACGAAGATGCCCGAGTCACCCTCCCGCACGGAGTGGGTACGCAGGCCGGCCTGCGTACCCGGCCCGAAGTTGCCGTTGGGGCTGAGTCCGAGCTCGTACTGGATCGCGATCACCAGGGACTTCTGCACGTCCCGGGAGTAGATGCCGTCGCACGGACCGATCGAGTAGGCATCCCGCTGCCAGTAGCGGCCGTTGAGCCACTGCTGGATAGCGCGGATCTTCTCGGTTCCGCCGGCCACGACGACGTACGCGTCCATGTTGAGGATGCACTTGAAAATCTGTGCGGTGACAGTGCCACCGGTGGTGCCGGTGCCGCCGTCCGGCAGCCCCATGTTGACGCGGAGAGCCTTGACCGCCTCCGTGGTGACCGCGCCGAATTCCCCGTATCCGTTCGCACCCCAGTATCCCTTGCAGAAGAGACCGTGCTGAATTATCCGCACGATGTTCGAGTTCTGGTTCCAGCCGAACCCGATCTCCCCGAGGGCCTGGACCTTACTCATCGTGGTGGGGCCGAAACTGGCCACCACCGCAGAAATGCCCAACTCGTGCTGTAAGCCCATGATCAGGGAGTTCATAGTAGGCCAGCCGGTTTTGCCGTCTTCCGGGCACCGTACGTAGCCGGCCACGCCACCGTATGTCGCATTTACCCATTTTTGGGCGTCAAGTACCTTCTCGTCTGCCACGGCAAACCCCCCACGGTATCTGCTCACGCGTGATCGCCACGCGCCATTAAGCCGACTGGGCCCCCAGAAATGAGGACTGCCTCACTCAAGCCGATCAAGGCAACGCTGAGAAGAGGGAACCGGCGAACTCGGGACTCAGCGGGGGAGCGCGTGTTACTCAGCGTGACTCGTGACCTCCGGTGTGGTCGGGTCTCTGGGGCGGTTGATGGAAGGGTGCCGCGCACCCAGCGCATCGCCGCAAGTGGGAAGCAGTTCCCGGCCAGGGGACTGCAGAACGTGCGGGGCGGGCAGCGCACGGAGTGTACCCAGGACGACTGTGTGATTCCGGTCACTTCACTGGCCTGGCCGGCGGTGGGAGGCAGTCGTTGATCGCGCACCGAGCTGGGCACGAACAAGCCGACCGTGAACCGCGGCTTCAAGGAGCTCCGCGAGTGCGGACTCGCCTGGAGCCTTGAGGACGGCCTCTACCAGCTCCGCCCGCTGCTGACCGGCGGCGCGGTCTCCTCCCCCGTCATGCACGTCCCGGAGATCAATGCCGCCGAACCCGGACGCTTCACCGAACAGCGGCGGGCCCGCTTCGCTGTGGCCGCCGACCCCTCGATCGCCGCGTCGGAACGCGACACCGTCCTCGAGCATGACGGCCAAGGGCACCTACGGCTGGGTCGTGCTCGCCACCCCGGACCTCGACGCCACGTTCGACGGGTGCAGGCGGCCGACGCCGAGGTCGTCCAGGAGCCGGTCCGCCAGCCGTACGGGGTGCGCCGGGGCGGTACGGGGCCGCGCCGGTCCTGCAGCGGGTGATCGGCCTGGGCGGTGACCGTGTGGAGTCCCTTGACGGTACGCGTGTCGCGGTGAACGGCAAGGAGATCGACGAGCCGTATGTGCTGCGCGACAGGCTCGCCCGGGCGATTCGTCTCTCAGCCCCCGAGACCGGCTCCGGCTCGAGTCAAAAGTTCCTGAGAAGTCCCACAGATGAAGCCGAATCCCCTCCTGACTTGCGTACATGCACGTCAGGAGAGGGTTTCGCGTTTTCTTTCTTGGAGCCCTCAGATGTCCCGGAACTCCTATACCATCCGCCTGACCAGTGCAGACAGACCCGTTCGATGATCATCTTGCACGAGCGTTGCACAAGCCGAACGCTGCGGAGTCAGGTGGCTCGCGTGTAGGCGCTTTGGACCGCGACGCGGATCTTGGAACCGGCTCCCGCGATCCGATGCACGTACTTACGCAGAGTGAACGCAGGATCGGCGTGGCCGAGCCGATCCGCGAGCGTGTACACGTCTACCCCGCCGTTGATCATCATCGACGCGTACAGGTGCCGAAGGGCGTGCATCATCTTGTCGCGGGAATTCTCCCAACGCCGTCCCTTCTCTTCGGGGTCGAGGGGCTTGATGAGGCCGGCCGCTGCCAAAGCGGGCTTCCAGCGGTAGGAGTTGAACCAATTCGACTGGATGGCCGTTTTCTCTCGAGTGTAAAAGATCAGCCGCACCGTGACCGGGGCGCCGTCTTGGCTGCCCCATGGTCGGGTCACCTGGACAGGCGGGTATGTCTCCATGTGCTCGCGCAGGGGGACGGCCACATCATCGGTCAGTTCGACCCACCGGTCCTTTGGGTCTTCGTCGTCTCCGCCCTTGGGAAGGGCGTACACCAGGAACGACCCGTCGTGGACCACTTGCCGTTGCACGTGCACAAGCGGGCCGTCGGGATGGGCCCAGTCGATGTCGTCTGGCGACAGGCCGAAAATTTCTCCCTGGCGAAGACCGAGGCCGCGACCGCAGTCGACGAGTGCCTTGTAGCGCTCTGGAAGTTCGGCACGGATCTTATCGGTGTCCTCCCACGTCAGGGTCAGCTCTGCCCGGCCGCCGCCTCCTCGTTTCGGCTTGGCGTCCTGCACCGATTTGGCGAGGCATGGATTTTTGTGTATCAGGCTGTCGTCCACGGCCAGATCAAAGACAGCCCGAAGATTGTCGAATACCAGGCGCAGCGTGGAACTTTCGAGCAGCCGACGACGGTCGTGCAACCAGTCCAGCAAAGACGACGCGTTCACGTCCTTTACGCGCATCTTCCCAACTGCGGTAGGAGCGACGTGTAGGAGAATCCGCTCCTTGTGGCGTCGGTACGTGCGCGGATTCTTGTGTTCATGCCTCTTGAGCCACGTGAGGGCGAGTTCACCGACCCTGACCTCTCCGGCGCGAGGGTTGATATATGACCCGTCGTCCACTCCGGACCGCATCTTGGTCTCGTGCCTGCGAGCTTCGGCCTCGGTGCGGAACAGCTCAGTCTGCTGGACATCTTCCCGGTTACGCCAGCGGGCCTGCCACCGCTTCCCGGTCCCGTGATCCCTCGTTGGAACCTTACCGTGTTCCCTGCAGGTCGACTCCCCGGCTTTCGGGCGTGACTTGTGCCAACGGTCGTACGGCATGGACTCAACTCCTAGTTTGCAGCGGGCCTTGAACCTTCTTTGTGGGTTCTCTCGTATCAGGTGAGTGGGATGTTGATCCAAGCAAGCTGAAAATGTCAAACGCATTCTTGGGCTCTTCGCGGCAAGGCCGCAGAGTGGTAGGGAGGAGGATCTCACCTAGGCGAATTCTCGCTGAGGGTTCGGCGAGGCCTCGCCGAACCCTCCGCGAAGATTCGCTTGTGTCCTTCGAAAGTTCGCAAGGGTGGTAGGAATCTCTTCGCAAGTTCTTCTATTTGGTCCGGCTGGAATTTCATGTAAACGTTCCGTGCGTCACCACTGCGGACTGCTGCTCACGTGGTTCTTTCCTGCCTATGCCGAACCGTTCTGGAGTGCCCATGCGTCGAACCACTGCCCGTGCCGAAGAAGCCGCCAGTGGCGCGGGAGACCGCTGCCCGTTGATGAGCGCGGAGGAACTGGCCGACTTCCTGGGCGTACCGCTGAACACGGTCTACATATGGAATCACCGACACCAGGGTCCGCGAGCCCACAAGGTCGGCCGCTATTTGCGCTACCGCTGGACGGAGGTAGAGGCATGGCTGGAAGCTCAAGCGGTGAATCGCGCGACATGATCGGCCAAGAGTGGCTGGTGCCCATGTTCTTGGTAGGGCGACAGAACCCGGCGTACAGTGTGGCTGGTCTGCCGCCACCTGCGGCCTCTCCTTGGAGAGGGCCTCTGGGCCTGCGTCGGAGGCCCTTTCTGATCTTTCAGCGGTTTGCCGGGTCTTCGATCTTGAGCGGTGCGCCTTCTCAGGGCCTCTGACGTTTCGTTACGTTCAGTGAGGCACTTGGTGGCTGCGGCCGGGGCCGCAGGCGCGCCGGGCCCCCGGAGTACTACCCGGTTGCGCTTCGGGACTACGGGTACAGCTTTTCGCCCTTGGCCAGCATCGCTAGGTACTTCTCTATCCGGCACGCCCGGGTCTCGGACTTCTCGGCGTCTTGGATCCGGTACAGGATGGCGTAGCGGTTCTGCCGGTCCAGTGAGCGTTTTTGCAACCTCATGCTGATGCGTGGTGAAGGACGACTACTGCCTTCACGACATTGGTGATGCGGTTGGTGCTGCATCGGAGTTTCCGCAGGAAGCGCCAGCCCTTGAGGGTGGCTATAGCCTGCTCGCCAAGGCAACGGATCTTGGCGTGGGTGGTGCTGTGGCGGCGCGGAAGCAGTTCTCTGGTCAGGGCGTCCCTTCGCGCTTGCTTCGGCGGGCGAGGTTTCGGGCCTGCCCTTCGTGAATGCCGCTTGCCCACTCCCAGCCGGGTTTGGGCGATACGACCCGTGGGTCGCTGGAAACCCGGGCTTCACGTAGGTCCTCCACGTACGCTCGATCCAGTTCGATCCTTGCGCGTACCTTCTCGTCCTTGGAGCTCGTAACACGATCACGGTGAGACACGGTCTAGCCTTGTTGGGTGCCGTCCCTCGCCGTTACTGCTACCTCGCACTCACCGGTGCCTGCCGCTCTCGTCTACGCCTCGCTCCTAGATGCAGAATCCTGGCCGTCGTGGACCTCGTACTACGAGGTCGAGTGGGAGCTGCCCGCGGGGGTCGAGCGGCCAGCACGGGTTGGTGATCTCCGCACCATCCGTTCTCGCCTTGGACGGGTGTGCTGCCGCGAGCGCATTGTCGAGATGGTTCCCGACCAGCGGTTCAGCTACGAACAGGCCGCCGGGTTGTTCACTTCTCATCGGGGGTCTGTGGACCTGGCCCCAGCACCCCACGGCGGCACCGACATCACCTGGTCAGCGACTTACCGGCATACTCTTCCCCTTGTGGGCACGCTCAGGCGACGGCGCCTGCAGGCTTCGACCCACGATCTGGCTTCATACGCAAGCTCGGTCGTGAGTCGACACTCCTAGCTGATCCGGTCCTCTTGAGCCGCCGCCAGCAGATCAGGCTGCTGGCCAAATTGAGGAATGCGTCGTGGAGTTCAGGGCGGCGTTCCCAGCGGACGGCGAGGCGTTTGAACTGGTGGAGCAGGGCAAAGGTCTGCTCGACGACGTAGCGGAGCTTGCCCAGGCCCTTGATGTTCGGGGCGCCCTTGCGGGAGACGACGGGCAGGATCCGCCTGCGGCGCAGTGCCAGGCACACGGCCTTCGAGTCGTATGCCTTGTCTCCGAGGACAGCCTCGGGGCGCCGCCTGGGTCGGCCGGGTCGTCCGGCGACGGGTGGGATGCCGTCGAAGGTCGTTCGCCAGGCAGGTCATTTCGGCACCGGTAATCCCGGCGTCTACGAGTAGCACGCTGTCCCTGCCCTGCACGACAACGGTGTTGTTCTCGAGCAACTCACTCTGGTGGATCAGCACACCCTCGGCGACTGCTTCAGCATGAGTCCCTCCCCCTTTTGATGTCCGCACCCTGCCAGAGGGTCTGGCGCACATCAACACAACCGGACGGCGGTGTGTGATGCCGACTCCCTACGGTGAGACCGTCCACGGAGGCTTCTTCAGGGGCCAGCCCGCGTCAGCTGAGGCCCCTGAGGTGGCACTTCAGGTTGGAAGAGGCTCAGTGTCTCGAAGAACTCCGCCGTGGCCGGGTCGGTGGTCAGGGCAACCGCGAGGACGTCAGGCACCGTGGCGGTCTTCGCGCCGTCGTAGGCCGCCTCCCAGCGGCCGTACACGAGCCCCCCGGAGTCAGCGGGGCTGCCACCTCCTACACGCTTCGCCACCTCCGCCAGCAAGAGGGATCCCGTGCCCGGCCCGGCCGACGTCCTGTTCCTCGAGATCGACGTCGTCGGCCCGTCCGACTTGAGCGACACCCTCGCTGCCCCGGCCTTCGACTCGGCCAGCTCGAGGACGCACGGAACTTCACGACAGCAGCGGTCCCGCGGCGACGGTGAGAACAGCCTGTCCGCCGATGCCGAGTGCAAGGGAGAGGGCTGCTGCCAGGTGAGCGGTGACGGCGGGCCAGCGTCCCGCGCCCGCGTGTGTCTCGGAGGGTGCCGTGTCGGTGGTGAGGAACAGCGGGCCGAGCCAGCGCAGGTAGTAGAAGAGCGAGGCGACGGTGTTGGCGACGGCGAGGACGGCGAGCCAGGTGTAGTCGCCGTCGATGGTCGCGCTGAAGATTTCCAGCTTGCCGAGGAAGACGCCGGTGGGCGGCGTGCCGACCAGGCCCAGGAGACAGACGACGAGCACGGCTGCCAGGCCGGGGTGGCGTCGGGCGAGGCCGCGGTAGTCGGTGAGGGTACGGGCCCGGGGGAGCGCGGTGACGACGGCGAAGGCACCGAGGTTGGTGGCGGCATAGGCGGCCAGGTAGAGCAGCAGGCTTCTCTGGACGGTGTCGCTGCGGGTGGTGACGGCCAGGGCCATGAGGAGGTAGCCGACCTGGCTGATGGTGGAGTAGGCGAGCAGCCGTTTGACGGAGGTCTGGAAGAACGCCGCGAGGTTGCCCAGGGTCATGGTGACCGCGGCCAGGATTGCGAGGAGCAGCGGCCAGTTGACGTCGCTGTCGGCGATTGCCTGGTGCAGCAGTCGGTAACCGGCGATCAAAGCACCGACTTTGGGCAGGGTGGTGACGTACGCGGCGACGGGTGCCGGGGCCCCGTCGGTGACGTCGGGCACCCAGAAGTGGGCCGGTACCGCGCCGATCTTGAAGAGCAGGCCGGCGAGGACGCCGACGAGTCCGACGGCGACGAGTCCGTAGGGGGCGGAGGGCAGGGTGGTGGCGAGGTCGCTGTAGTGGGTGGCGTGACCGGCGCTGTAGAGGAGCGCGGTGCCGGCGAGCATGATGATGCCCAGCAGCGCACCCATCAGGTAGTACTTCAGGGCGGCTTCGGTGGCGGGGGCGTCCTTCGCGAAACCGGCGAGTGCGTAGGCGGGGACGCTGGCCAGCAGATAGGCGGCGAACAGCATCAGCAGGTCGTTTGCGCCGATGAGGGCGAGAGTGCCGGCACCGGTCATCAGGAGCAGCACCCAGTACTCGGCTTCGCGTTTGTGGCCCCTCACGGTCTCCACCGACATACCGATGATCAACAGCAGGGCGGCGAGCACGATGAGCCGGCCGATGTCGGTGGCGGTGTCGACGGCGAACGCGGCGGCGAAGACGGTCTGCTCGTGGCCGGTGGCCATGGTGACCGCGGTGGCCGCCAGGCCGGTCACGCAGGCGGCAGCCGCGAGTACGGCCACCAGCCACTGGCGCCGGCGGGGCAGCCAGGAACCGGCCAGGAGCCCGATGACGGCGGCGCCGAGGAGGGCGATCTCGGGGATGAGCGCGGCCAGGTTTTCGTTCACCGCGCCACCAGGCCGGTCAGGGTACGGCTGGCCGGTTCGATGACGTCCAGCAGCCATCGGGGTGCGACGCCGATCACCAAGGCCACCGCGAGGAGCGGCACCGTGGACAGCGCCTCGGCCCTTCTCAGGTCTCGGATACCACCGGTGGGGATGGTCTCGGGAAGGCGCGGGCTACCGAGGAACATGCGCCGCAGTACGGTCAGGAACAGGGCGGCGGTGATCAGGATGCCGGTCACGGCGATGGCAGTGGCGATGGCGTGGGAGGCCAGGCTGCCGGTGAAGATCTGGAATTCGGCGATGAAGCCGGAGAAGCCGGGAATGCCGAGGCTGGCGAACGCGGCGACGGCGGTGACCGCCGCGAAGCGCGGGGTGTGCGCGGCCAGGCCGGAGTACGAGTCCATCGTGTAGGTGCGTCCGCGGTCGTAGAGCACGCCGGCGAGCAGGAACAGAGCGGCGGTGATCAGGCCGTGGCTGACCATCTGGGTGACCGCTCCGGTCACTGCCAGGGTGCGCGCCTGGGCGTCGCTGCCCGCGAGTGTCCCGGCGGCGCCTACGGCCAGGACGACGTAGCCCATGTGGTTGACCGACGTGTAGGCGATCATGCGTTTGAAGTTCGTCTGCGCCAGCGCCACCAGGGCCCCGTAGACGACGGACACGGCGCCGATGATCACGATGAGGAGCGCGTAGTGGCGCCAACTGCCGGGCAGCAGGGGCATGGCGATGCGGACGAAGCCGTAGGTGCCCATTTTCAGCAGCACGCCGGCGAGGATCGCCGAGCCGGTGGCGGGGGCGTCGGTGTGGGCGGGTGGCAGCCAGGTGTGGAAGGGCACGGTCGGTGTTTTGACGGCGAGGCCGACGCCGATGGCCAGCAGTACCAGGCCCGCGTACAGGCCACGTCCGGCCAGCGGGTTCACGCGGGTGAGGTCGACGATGTCGAAGGTGTGCGGGTCGGCCGCCAGGTAGAGGCCGATGAAGCCGAGGAGGAGGGCGAGCGAGCCGACGAAGGTGTACAGGAAGAACTTCAGCGCCGCGGCCCGGGCTCGTTCGCCGTGGCCCCAGCCCGCGATGACGAAGAACATGCCGACGATCGACAGGTCGAAGAAGACGAAGAACAGGATGAGGTCGAGAGCGACGAACAGACCGATGCTGACGGTCTGCAGGAACAGGAAGAGGCAGACGTAGGAGCGTACGCGCCGCGTCTCGCGCAGGGAGTGGACGGCGACGGCCAGGAACAGCAGGCAGGTCAGAGCGACCAGCGGCAGGGACAGGCCGTCGACGCCCACGTGGTACCCGACTCCTGCGCTGGGGATCCAGCGCGCCCGCTGCTCGTACTGCATCCCGCCGTCGGCGTCGTAGCCGGCCCACAGGCCGACGACCAGGGCCAGGTCCACGGCGGCGGTGGCGATCCACACCCATACGTACGCCCAGTCGGGGAGGGTGCGGGGGAGGAGCGGCAGTACCGCGCACACCAGCAGCGGGAGGAACGTGACGACGCTCAGCACAGGGGTTACCTCACCAACAGGATGATCAGTACGAGCACGGTGAAGCCCACGGCGGCCTGGGCGTAGTACTGGTGCAGCAGTCCGGTCTGCGGGCGGCGTGCCCACCGGCCCAGGCGCCGCGCACCGGTCGCGACGGCACGGACTCCGGCGTCGATGCCGCCGTCGTCGAGACGGCGTGCGAGCCGGGCCGCCGCGAGGCCGCCGCGGGCGGCCTGCCGTACGGCGCCGTCGACGACGCGGTCGTCGAAGGCGGCCAGCGTGCGCGCGAGGGCCAGTACCGGGCGGACCACGACGTGCCTCGCCGCCTGCTCCAGGTACAGCCACCCGTGGACCATTCGGATGGCGGCGCGTGGTGCGGGTGCCGGGCGGGACGCCCACCGCCAGGCCAGGCCGGCGGCGGCGAGCGCCACCCCGGCGGACAGCCCGAGTTCCCAGGGCTCGGGGGACGGTTCGCCCTGGGCTCGGACCAGCCGTTTCAGCCAGGATGCCGGTCCTGGCAGGGCCAGCACTCCCAGTACCGCCGCGGCGAGGGTGAGGGCGAGGAGTGGGGCCGGTGTCGTAGGGGCGACGCGCCGGGTGCCGCGCTCCTCGGTGTCGTACCCGGATCCCGCGTCGTGCGGGAGGGGGCGGGTGACGTACCAGACGGCCTTGACGCTGTACACGGCGGCGACGGCCGCCGCCGCGACGCCCACCGCGTACAGCGCGGTCGACTCGGTGCGGGCGCCGGCGAGAACTTCGTCCTTGGCCGCCCACAGGGACAGGGGCGGCAGCCCGGCCAGGGTGAGGGCGCCCACCGTGAAGGCCACGCCGACCAGTGGGTGGGCGCGGGCCGCGCCGCGCAGTGCGGGCAGTTGCTTGGTGCCCAGCGCGGTCAGCCATGCGCCCGCGGCGAGGAACAGACCCGACTTGGTGGCGGCGTGGGCGACGAGCTGCGTGGTGCCCGCGGCGACGCCGCCGCTGCCCGCGGCCAGCACCATGAAGCCGATCTGCGCCGAGGTGGAGGCCGCGAGGAGCTGCTTGAGGTCCCGCTGGGCGACCGCGACCAGCCCCAGGACCAGGGCGGTGGCCACGCCGGTCCAGGCGACCAGGGGCCCCGCCCAGACCGTGGCGTCCAGCAACGGGGCGAGTCGCAGCAGCAGGTAGGCGCCGGCGGCGACCATGGTCGCCGAGTGCAGCAGTGCGGAGACGGGGCTGGGGCCCTGCATGGCGCGTGACAGCCAGAACGAGAACGGCAGTTGCGCGGACTTGCCGAGGGCGGCCGCCACGACACCCGCGGTGACCAGGTGCAGCCAGGGCGCGTCCGCGTGCGGCAGGGCGTCCAGGCGCAGCGAGCCGATGCCGCCGGCCACGGCGGCGCCGGCGGCCAGGTACAGGCCGAGGTCGGCGGCGCGGGTGGTGAGGAAGGCGACGTCGGCGGCTTCCGCCCGTTCGGGGCGTTGCCACCAGTAGCCGATCAGTGCCCAGCTGGTGGCGCCCATCAGCTCCCAGGCCATCAGCAGCAGCGGCAGGGTGGTCGCCGTGACGGTGACGAGCATGGCGCCGGCGAAGAGCAGCATGAGCCCGAAGAACCGGCCCCTGTTCTCGTGGGCGGCGAACTCCCCCGCGGCGAAGACCAGCACGGCGACGGTCACCGCGGCGACGGTGACCACCATCACCGCGGACAGGCCGTCCACCGCCAGCCCCGCCTCCATCCCGACGAACAGCGGCGCGCTCGCGTCCGGCCGGGTCAGCGCGGCGGCGACCGCCGCGCTGAGCGTGGCCACGGCGACCCCCACACCGGCGGCGGGGACCAGGCTGCCCCGGCGGGGCCCCGTGAGGGCAAGTACCGATCCGCCGCCCAGGGGGAGAGCGATGAGCAGCCAGAGCAGCGCGCTCATCCCTTCAGGTCCTCGGCCATGTCGGTCATGTCGACCTGGCGGGCGCGGTAGATGGCGGTGGTGACGGCGAAGCCCATGGCCATCTCCACGGCCATCGCGATCACGGCCGCCACGATCACGACCTGGCCGCTGCCGGCGGCGGGGGCGAGAAAGTACCAGAAGTCGGCGGCGGCGACGATCACGCCGCCGATCATCAGCTCGATCCCCATCATGATCATGACGATGGACTGCTGGGACAGGGCACCGAACAGGCCGGTGCAGAAGAGCCCGGCCGCGAGGACCAGCAGGAGTTCGAACGTCATCGGCCCACTCCGCCGCCGGACGGGTCGTTCGCGGGCCGCTGGTCGAGGTCGTCGCCGAAGCGGTCGTACCGGCCGCGGTGGGTGGCGAGGACGGTGGCGCCCACCATGGTGGCCAGGAGGACGAATCCGAGCGTGACCATGGTCAGCATCTGGTCGCCCATCAACGCCATCCCGACCTGGAAGGTGGTGTCCTTGGGCCGCGCTCCCGTGCGGTCGGGCCACGGCACCAGGAAGATCCCGGCGACCAGCGCGGCGAACACGAGGCCGCTGATGACCAGTGAGCCGCGCTTGTTGTGCAGCATCGACATCGGCATCAGACCGGCCGGGTTCATCATGTACGCGATCATGAATACCGCCATGATCACCATTTCCATGACCATCATCAGCACGATCACCACGCCGAGGTACGGCAGCCGCAGCAAGGTCACCACCCCGCCCACGCACACCAGAGAGGCCAGGAGTGCGAAGGTGACCCGGGCCATGGAGTTCAGGGTGAACACCAGGACACCGCCGGTCAGGGCGAGCACGCCCAGTACCCACAGCAGCACCGTGCTCGTCGTGCCCATGTCGCGTTCCCTTCCTAGTGGCTGAGACTGACCAGGGCCGGCACCAGTGCCTGGAGGACGGACAGCGGCAGGAGCACCACCCAGGCCAGTTCGACGTAACGGTCGGCACGGACCATGGGCAGCCGCCGCAGTACCCACACCAGCACCGTCAGCACCAGCAGCGTCTTGACCAGCGACCAGGCCCACGGCGGCAGCCCCGGCCCCGCACCACCGCCCAGGAACAGCGGCACCGCCATCGCCGCCCCGGCCGCCAGCCACAGCCACCGCCCGGCCTGCAGCAGCAGCCGGTCCACCCCACTCGTCTCCCCCAGTACGCCGTCGGCGACATCGGGCCCGGCCGGATACGCGAACGGACCCAGGAAACTGAAGGCCAGGACACCCGCCAGGTAGACGACGAAGGCGAACGGCATCCACACCGCGTACCACAGGCCGTGCTGGGCGGCGGCGATGTCGGTCACCCGCAGGGACTGGGCGCCCGTGGCGGCCGAGATCAGCGCAAACATCAGCGGCAGCTCGTAGGCCAGGCCCTGGGCGAGGAAGCGGTAACCGCCGACCAGGGAGAACGCGGCGTTCGGGCCCCAGCCGGACAGCCACAGCCCGGCCCAGGTCAGCACCTCCATGGCGTTGAACCACACCACCCCGACCGAAAGGTCGGCGACGACGTGGTCGCCGAACGGGATGACGAGCGTGGACAGCACCGCGGCCACCGGTACGGTGATCAGGCCTGCCCGCCACAGCAGCCGGTCCGGCGCGGGCAACCGCCGGGGCTGCGCCAGCAACGCCCTTGGCACGGCGAGCAGCGGCCGTACAGCGGTGCCGACTGTGATCCGTCGGCCCGCGTTCCGGGCGTCCAGTGCCGCGTCGGCCGCCACCGCCAGCACCGCGAAGCCGAGCAGCATCGCCGGGGCTACCAGCAGCGCCCACCACGTCCCCGTCTCAGCCACGGGCCACCGCCGGCCGACACGCGGTCAGTTCGTCCGGGTCCGGGTCGAGGCTGGCGACGATGAGACGGGCCGCGCCCAGTTCGGCTCCCACCAGCAGGCGGGGAAGCAGCCTCGCCAGGGCGGCCGACGGCGGGCGTTCGGCGTCCCACCGGCCGCGCGGGCTTTCCTGGGCGGCCGGAACGAGGACGGCAGTCGCGTCCAACTGGCTTACGTCGTGCACGACATCGGTGAGCCACTGCCGGTAGCGGGCCGGTACGTCCCCGCCGACCGCCCGTACGGCGGGACCGGTGACACCGGCGGCTCGGGCGTCGTCCGCACTCAGCAGGCCGACGCCTCGCGTCAGCCAGTACAGGGTCCGTGACCGCCCGACCCGCCGGGCGAAGCGCTCCACCCGGGGCAGGACCGCCGACGCGGGCGCCTCCTCCAGTAGGTCGTCGCGCAGTCGCCGGGCCGTCACCGCCTCGGCGGGCCAGCCCGCCACCGACAACAGCCGGCCCAGAGTGTCCAGGTGCGCCGCCGCCCGCCGCCGGGATGCCTCCCCCACGACCACCAGCTCGCCCGTGGCGGCCCGCAGCCACGGCCGGCTCCAGAACGGGTCGCCCGGCTTGCCGACGGGCGGCTCGTCGAGGTCGGCCCGCTGGATGAGGTCACCTTGAAGCACCACGCGAAGGGTCAGACCGGCGGGCCAGTCGGCCAGGAACGGGCCCAACGGCACATGCAGGCGGTCCAGCGTCAGACCGTCACGGTCCTCCCCCTGTTCGGCCATGGCCAGCCCGCCCGGCACCTCTATGTCGCCATGACCGTGATCGGTGTGACCGTGAACGTCGGGACCGGTGTGGTCATCGTCGCTGCGCCCGTGACCCGTGCTGCCGTGACTGTCGTGCTCCCCGCCATGACCACCGCCCTTCGGACCGTCGTCGTGATGCCACGTGAGCTTCGGCTTGCCCAGCCGGGCGCGGCTGGCCTCGAGAACCGATGCCACCTCGTCGGCCGCGACCGCCCGCACCCGCACCCGCGGCCGAGGCATGTCCTGCCACAACCGGTCCAGCGCCGGATGCAACCGCGAGCAGTCGGGCCCCGCCACCAGCATCAAGTCGGCTCCGGCCGGGGTCGACGCCGACGGCCAGTCCCGCGACCGCAACTCCTTCTCCGCGGCCAGCCTCACCGGCGTACCGCCCGGCGTGGTCACCAGCAGGACGCGTGGCCGGAGGGCCGCTGCGCGGGTCAGGACGGCGGTCAGGCCCACCGCAATACTCCTTCACGCCATGCGTAGACCACACCTGCGAGCAGGACGGCGAGGAAGACGAACATCTCGATCACCGCGCTGGGCCCCATCACGGAGATCACCAGCGTCCACGGGTACATGAAGACCATCTCCATGTCGAAGGCGAGGAAGAGCATCGTCACCGTGTACCAGCGCATGTGGAAACGGCTGACCGCGTGTTCCGTCGGCTCCAGTCCCGACCCGAACGGCTGAGCGGGCAGCGGAGCGGACGGGATCCGAAGCGCCCAGGCCGCTCCGTACGCTCCGGCCACCGCCAGCAGAGCCAGGCCCAGCAAGGACAGTGCGGCAGTGATGCCGCTCACCGGATGCCACCACCAGGGAGGCGCGTCTCACGCCCCGTCGCCCCTGCACCGGAGCGCCCGTTGGAGGGCGCTCTGCCGCCCGCACTCTGCGTCGTACACATCTGCCGCTCCGTTCCCGCCGCGCCCGAAGCGTGGGGTACCCCCCGGCGGCATACGCAGTCTCGAAGGGCACGAGTCGCAACGCGGCGTGGACCCGGAAACGGCAGTCGGCACGCCCAGTCACCCGGCGTCGAGTGCTACGGCCACGGTGCCGGACATCCACACACTGCGCGAGGCGGCCGGGTCCATCGGTGCCCCGTGGGGGAGTCCACGCCTCAGGCGGGGGCGAGTGGTGCCTCTGTCCGTGCGATCAGTCGCCCGCTGCGTGCCAGGGCAGCGACGGATGCCGCGCAGGCCAGTCCGGTCGCGGCCAAGGAACACCACGTCAGCCAGAGGGCGTCCGCGCGTTCGGCGAAGTCCCACAGGGCTCCGGTGATGAGGTTGCCGAGGGTGATGCCAAGGCCCGAAACGGTGTTGTACAGCCCGTAGTGGGTCGCCACGAGCCGATTGCCCGAGAGCGTGACCACGGTGTCCATCTCGAAGGGATAAACGACGGCACCGCCGACGGCCAGTAGAGCCACGGCCAGGACCAGGGCGGTCAGTACGGCGGCGGGGGCTTCGGGTGGTGCCAGTGCGAGCGGCACGAAGGCCATCCCCATGGCGGTGAGTCCGCGGACGAGGGCCTGAGCATGCGTCCAGCGTCGCTTCGCCCAGCCGGTGAGGCGGAGTTGCCCGACCACGGCGACGGCGGCCGAAACGACGAAGAGTCCGCTGGTCGCCCAGGCGCCCTTGTCTCCGAGGACGTCGGCTGCGGCCAGGGGCAGCGCCAGGTAGACCTGGAAGGTGAGGACGTAGGAGCCGATCATCGCGAGGGCGAAGAGGAGGAAGGGCCGGTTAGCCACCACGGTGCGCCACTGGGTCAGCACGCTGCCCGGCGTCGCGCCGGGGGTTTCGCCGCGGCGGGCCGGCAGGGCACGCCACTGCAGGACGGTCAGCAGGGTGAAGATCGCGGCAGCGACCGTGCAGACGAGCCGGAAGTCCGCAGCCAGGAGAGCCAGGCCCACCAGCGGTCCGAGGAGCATGCCCGCCTGGTAGTAGACGTTGAAGGTGGCGAAGGCGTCCACACGCCGTTCGCCGGCTTCGGCGGCCAGGTAGGCGCGTACAGCAGGGTTGAACAGGGCGCCGGCGAAGCCGGTGGCCGCCGATGCTGCGATGAGGGTGGGCAGGTTGTCGACCCAGCCGAGCAGGCCGAAGCCGACGGTGCGGAGCAGGCAGCCGACCATGATCGGGGCCTTGTAGCCGTAGCGGTCGGCGATGGTGCCTCCGATGAGGAACATGCCCTGCTGGGAGAAGTTGCGTACGCCCAGGACGAGTCCGACGGCCCAGGCCGCCAGCCCGAGCCCGCCGGCCAGGTGGGCGGCCAGGTAGGGCATCAGCATGTAGAAGGCGAGGTTGATGGCGAACTGGTTGGCCATCAACAGCCGGATCGGGGCCGGGAACGAGCGGGACTGCTGCCACAGTTGCTTCATCGTGCAGCCCCTACGGTCTCGTCTCCCGCGCCCTGGGCGCCGGCGGTGGCCAGGGGGTCGATGACGCGGGTGCAGCGCGTCCAGCGGGTAACCACCCGGTCGCCCGGCCGGGCGACCTCCTCCGGGTCATCGGCGGGCAGGGCGTCGAGCAGGCCGTGTTCACCGCAGTAGGCGTCGTCGAAGACCGTGCCGATGTACCGCTGCGGGCCGTCGGGGAAGACGGCGACGGTCCGGTTGTCCGCGGGCAGGGTGCGAGCCGCCCACCGGGCGACGAGCGCGACCGCGCCGACGCTCCAGCCCCCGGTGGCGTAGTGGTCACGGGCCAGCCTGCGTGCCGACCACACCGCTTCCGGCGCGGCCACCCAGTGCACCTCGTCGAACAGGTCGTAGGCGACGTTGCGTGGATGGATGCTGCTGCCCAGCCCCCGCATCAGACGGGGTGCGGCGGGCTGGCCGAAGATGGTCGAGCCACAGGTGTCCACCCCCACGACCCGCAGGTGAGGGAAGAACCCGCGCAGGACGGAGGCGATCCCGGCGGAGTGGCCGCCCGTACCGACGGACACGACCAGGGTGTCGATCCGGCCCAGCTGAGCGACGAGTTCGTGGGCGAGCGGAGCGTACGCGGCCACGTTCTCCGGGTTGTTGTACTGATCAGGGCACCAAGCGCCGGGACAGTCGGCGAGTAGCTCTTCGACCCGGTCCCGGCGTGCGCGCTGCCAGCCTCCACGGACGTGCGGGGTGTCGACGAGGTCCACGACGGCCCCGTACGCCGTGAGGAGTCCCGTCATCAAGGGCTCCATGCCGGGATCGGTGACGACGGTGACGGGGTGGCCGTAGGTCGCGCCGGCGAGAGCCAGGCCGAGACCGAGCGTGCCGGAGGAGGACTCGACGATGCGGGCGCCGGGCAGGAGCTGTCCGCGCTCGCGGGCGGTGCGGACCATGTGCAGGGCGGTGCGGTCCTTGATGCCGCCCGGATTGTGGCCCTCGATCTTGGCCCAGAAACCGCGTCCCGGGAGGGTGAACGGGGCTCCGATGCGGAGGACGGGGGTGTTGCCGACCAGTCCGGCGGGGGTGTGTGTCAGTCGCTCGGTTGCAGGGAGAGGCTGCGCGGACGCAGCCAGGACAGACATGCGGGTCAGGCGATTCATGGCGTGGTTCTCCTGCGGCCGGTGCCTGAACAAGCAACGGGCCGCGATTAGAGGGGCGGAGGTGATCGGCTGCCGGGCCGCGGCCGGGTGACGAGGCCGCGGTACTTGGTCGATCAGGTCCGCCACACGCCGAGACGGGACCGCGTATGTCCGGTGGACGAGCAACCCGGGTCGGGAGCCGATGCCTGCGCGCCGGACCGTGGGGGCGACGGCGGGGCGCCGTGTTCGACGCGCAGAACATGGAGGGCTGGGCCGTCGGCAAGGGGGATGTCGCGGGAGGGCTGAACCGTGGGTCCGTCCAGATCACAGCAGTGCGACTGGTGGTCATGGGCCGGCGCGCTCTGCAGCGACGCAATCCCCCCGCCGGCCGGTCCCGGCGTATGCCCGCAGAACGCTCCCGCGCTGTGCGCAGCGTCTGCGCTTGCCACCCCGGCCGTCACCGGTCCGTGCGCACAGGCCAGCAGGTGCACCAGCACGGCGAGCAGCACGACGAGCGGCGCCGCCGTGGGCTTCGCGGGCCGAGTGCTCGGTAGTACTGACCAGGCAGACATCAGGACGGAATGTAATCGCTCACACGCGCAAGGTCATTGCGGCAGATCGCCACTCTGCGGCTCTGCTGACGCGCGCCAGGGGCCGGGCGACGGCTGGGACGTCCACGAATGCGACTTGCAGCGGCCCCTGGCTGTCCGTGAGTGCGAGTTCCGCTGACCACCGGATCGGGTGAACGTCAGCACCAGCTGGGCGAGAGACGTGCACGGAGGCGTACGAGCGGGGACAGCCGCCGATCGCGCAGTCACATCTGCGCTTTCGCGAAGGGCCCGTACGATGGGTGCGTGACCATGAGCACCCGATCAAGCAGCCGCCCGGCCGGGCGGCTGTTCGTGCTGCTGGTGCTGGCGGTACTGGCCGGCGTGCTGGGCATGCACGGCCTCGCCCCCGGTGCGACACCGGCGGTACAGGCAGGTGCTAGCCACGAGATGGTGATGACCGCGGCGGACGGCGTTCCGCACGCGGACGGGGGGTGCACGCACACGGACGGCGGATCGAGCCATCTCGATCATGCCGACGGGACGTGTGCGGCGGCCGGCGTCGGTTCGGCGTACACGCCGCCCGTGTTGACCGGCGCCCTGCTGAACGCGCCCGCGGCCCCCGCGCCCGCTGCGGCGTCTCCGGGGGCGCCGCATGACGGGCGGGCTCCGCCCGACCTCTCCGAGCTGCAGCTCCTGCGGATATAGAGCGGCCCGCCCGGCTCCCGTGCGCCCGGCCCTTGCCGGTGACGGGTGCCGTGCTTTCGCACGCTCTACATCCGTTCCCACCGCGTGCCGCGCGACGGCGCGCGTCAAGGAGTTGCACCACCATGATCCGCAAGCGTTCTCTCATGCGCCGCACTGCCGCCGTAGCCGCCGCAGGCGCGGCAGCACTCGTCCTGGCCGCCTGCGGCGGCAACGGCGACGATGACAGCTCGGCCGGACACGGCGGCCACGCCGCTACCGCCTCCTCGTCCGCCCCGGCATCTGCGTCCGCGTCACAGGGGCAGCACAACGCTGCCGACGTCGCCTTCGCGAAGGGGATGATCCCCCACCACCGCCAGGCCGTCGAGATGGCCGACCTCGCGCCCGACCGTGCGCAGTCGGCCGAGGTGAAGAAGCTCGCCGTCGACATCAAGAAGGCCCAGGACCCGGAGATCAAGACGCTCTCCGGCTGGCTGACCTCGTGGGGCGAGGACGTGCCCGCCGAGGGTGCCATGGACCACTCCATGCACGACATGGGCGGCATGATGACGACAGAGGAGATGACCGGGCTCGAGAACGCCTCGGGCAAGGCCTTCGACACCGCCTTCATGGAAATGATGATCAAGCATCACGAAGGCGCGGTCGACATGGCGAAGACCGAGCAGGCCGACGGCACATACGGACCGGCCAAGAAGATGGCCGGAGAGATCATCGACTCGCAGAGCGTGGAGATCGAGCAGATGAACGAACTGCTCGGCAAGGACTGACCCCATCGCGTCGGCGTGGGGCGGGCACCATCGGTGCCCGCCCCACACCGACCTGCCTTCCTGTCGTCCCTTCTCCCCGCTTGGACCTCACACCATGACTCGCATACCGCGGCGCCGCCCGCGTGCCCTGATCCTGCTCGCGGCTGCCGGCCTGCTACTCGCTGCCTGCTCCGCCACCGACACCACCGCCGAGACCGGCCGGGACGGCGCCGCACCCGACCCTGGGACCGGCCATCTGCACGGGCTGGGCGTCGATCCAGCCGACGGCGCGGTCTACGCCGCCGGGCACCACGGCGTCTTCCGCCTGGATGGCGGCACTGCCACCCGGGTGGCCGACCGCTATCAGGACACCATGGGCTTCACCGTGACCGGTCCGGCCACGTTCCTGGCCAGCGGTCACCCCGACCCCGCCGAATCCGGCACACGGCCCGCGCACCTGGGCCTGATCCAAAGCACGGACGCCGGCCGCACCTGGCAGACCCTCTCCGCCGAAGGCGAGGCCGACTTCCACGCGCTCGAGAACGCCGGTGAGGTGCTGTACGGGTTCGACAGCCAGAGCGAGCGGGTGTGGGCCAGCACCGACGGGGGCCCCAAGTGGGCCAAGCGCGCGGACGTGGCGGCGCTCGACCTCGCCTCTCACCCAGACAGCGCGACCACCGTGTGGGCGGCCACCGGCACCGGCCTGTCGCGCAGTGACGATGGCGCACGGACCTTCCGTCCGGTCCCTTCGTCGCCCGGCCTGGTGGCAGTGGAGGAACCGGAACCCGGCAGGTTGCTGGCGCTCACGGCTGACGGCCGGGTCGTCGCCAGCCGCGACGGGCGGACATGGACGGAGAAGGGCCGCCTGCCCGCGGGCGGTGAGGGGAGGGTGCTGACGGCGGTGACCTCTCAGCGTCTGCTGGCGTCGGACAGTGGCGATGTCGTCTACGAGTCCGTTGACGGTGGGCGCACGTGGGTGCTTCTTCATCGTCCGGCAATTGGTTCGGATCACTCCTGACCCTGGCTGCATACCCCTATGGGGTATATGGTTCGGTGTTGCAGAGCCGCAGGGGCCTTGCGGGGCATCGAATGGGGATGAGGGTCATGGACCACACCACGCACCACTCCGGTACCGCGCACGCCCACGCCTCGTCCGCGGGCGGCCACGGCGATCACCACGGTGATCAAGCGCACGGCACGACCTGGCCGACGGCGATGAAGGCGACGCTGCACTGCCTCACCGGGTGCGCCATCGGCGAGATCCTCGGCATGGTGATCGGTACCGCCCTGATGTGGGGCAACGCGCCGACCATGATCCTCGCGATCACCCTGGCCTTCGTCTTCGGTTACTCCTTCACCCTCTTCGCGGTGGTACGCGCGGGGGTGTCCCTGAAGGCGGCGATCAAGGTCGCGCTGGCCGCCGACACCGTCTCCATCGCCGTGATGGAACTGGTCGACAACGGCATCATCGCCCTCGTACCAGGCGCGATGGACGCGCACTTGTCGGACGGACTCTTCTGGTACGCCCTGCTCGGCGGCTTCGCCGTGGCCTTCGTGATCACCACGCCGGTCAACAAGTGGATGATCGGCCGCGGCAAAGGCCACGCCGTCGTCCACGCCTACCACTGACCCACACCGCCACTACGACACCAGGCGGCCTTCGAATCCGGGGCCGCCCGGCGTCGTAGTGCCGTAGCGGCGTGCTGTCTTTGGTCAGCCCAGACCGGCGAGCAGTTCGTCGCCCGCCCGCTCGCAACGTCGTCACGCCTCGACGCAGACTCGGCATCTGCGCGTGCAGATCACGCTGGGTAAACAACCGGGTGCCGGCGCGGGGCGGTGTGCTCAGCTCGCGGCCTTGAAGCCTCGCAGGCGCAGGGAGTTGCCAACGACGAGGCCGTCTCGGTGGCGTAGTTGACGGTCGCGGTGACCCCGTCCATCCGGTTGAGCTTCTTCTCGATCCGGGCGGCGCACGAGGCGCAGGTCAAGCCGCCGATGGCGAGTTCCACCTCGGCTGTGTCGGAGACCGTGGTGGCCATCACTACTCCTCCGCCAGTGACCGGTTCAGGCCTACGCAGCACACGAAGCCGTTGGGCGAGCGCACCTTCACCGTCATGCCAAAACGGCGCTCCTCTCACGCGATCACGGAGCGCTGTAGAGATGACCGGTGCGGACGATGATTTCGCCCAGCTCTCCCGGCGACTACCACCGTCGGTCTGCCTCGGACATCTGGATAGGGTCGCCGTACCCGAGCTGGAGAGGTAGCCGCATGGACCACGAGATCGTGATCGCGCAGACGACCAGTGACGACGAAGACCAGGCGAAGGCTCTCGCCCGAGGCGCGGTTGAGAGCAGGCTGGCGGCGGGCGTTCACATCGATGCACCCATCACCGCCTTCTACTGGTGGAAGGGGAAGGTCGAAGAGGCTCAGGAGTGGCGCATCTCGTACATGACCTCGTCGGACCGCCTCCCGGCCCTGGAGGCGTGGCTGCACGAGAAGCACCCGTATGACGTCCCCCAGTGGGTCACGCTGCCCGTGACCGGAGGGTCGGAGGCGTACCTGACATGGGTGGTCGACGAGACGCGCCCGCAGTAGGGCGCGCCACCCAAGGCCTTGCCCTCAAGCGAGCCCCCACGATGCTGCGGTTCACGACGACGCGAATGTCAGCAGGTGGCCGGTCAGATCGTGCTCCGTGTCAGGGAGTCCGGCAGCGATGGCCTGCGCCCGCTGACGTCCCATGGTGTTGGGCTTGGACTCGGCTGCTGCTGCGAACTGGTGCGCGACGCAGGCTCCGCGGTCTACGTCGCCGCCCCGTAGAAGTGCCGACGCCAGGTCCCCGAGGACCACCACTCCGGAGTCGGGCAGTTCTTCACCGAGGCGCTCGACCGCGGAGTCGGCTGTGGCCGTCAGCTCTTGGCGCTTGAGTTCGCCGTATACCGAGAGCGCCAGTGAGTCCATCCGGTACGGCGTCACGAAGCGGACCCACGCCTGCTCACTCCTGTGGTCGGCGAAGTCGTAAGCGAATATCGCCTGCTCCAGGGCTCGGAGAGCGCCGGCGTCATCCCCTGACTGGGCCGCTTCCTCCGCGTACCGGCCCAGGGCCCACGCTGCAGCGGTTGCGTTGCCACGCCCGCGCACATCCTGAGCTGCCTGTGACAGCATCTCCAGCGCCTTCGCAGGGCTGGGGGCGCCGTAGCTCGCGTAGCCCAGTGCCAGGGCGCGCAGAGGGGGGTGCCCGGCCTTCTTCGCGCACTCCGAGGTCACCCCGTAATAGGCGGCTGCCTTGTCGTGCTCCCCAAGATCCCAGGCAACCCACCCGGCAAGAGCTGCGGTTTCTCCCGCCGCGATGGTCAGTGCTCGCTCATGGGTGCCGGCACGGGGGAGGGCCGCGGTGATCGCGTCCAGGTGTGACTCGACCCTAGCCTGCAGACTGCGTGCGCTTTCGCTCAGTTCGTCCACATGCAACCGGGCCGCATGATCAATGAGGACACCCGCCGACTCAGGGTCGATCTTGGCACCCCTGCTGAGTGCGTAGGCGAGTCGGCCCCACGGCTCAGCGGCCGTAGCTGCGCCGACGACGGCGCCTCCCAGCAGCGTTCGGCGCTTCACGTCGTCCAGGTCCTCCCCTTCAGCCTTGTTCCTCTCTCGCCGCCTGGCTCGGGCGGCTTTCGCCTCGCGCAGCAGCGGCTCCAGCGGGATGCCGCAGGCCAAAGCGATGTTCCCCAGTGTGTGGTCCGTGGGGACGTTGTCACCTCTTTCGTACCGACCGACCTCTCGGCGAGTCATCGTTGCCCGGCCGGAGGCGGCGTTGATCGCCTGTGCCTGTTCGTCCTGCGTCCGGTTCGCGTTAAGCCGCAGGCGACGGAGTAGCTCGGCAAACGGATCTACTGCCACGAGTCTGACCTCTATCGGTGGGGGTCATCCAATTCTGGCCCCAACTCCCCTCTTATTTTCCCCCCTTGACAAAGGTTTTCCCCCTCGAGTTTCCCCTGTTCCGGATCACGGAGGCGCGGTGCGATGGGCGCATGACCACGCACCGGGCAGCAACGCCACCCCGATCCAGGAGTGATGACGCCGGGACCACCGCCGGCCCCACGCCTGCTGCGTGCCCGCTTACGTCTCGTGTCTTCGAGATGGTCATGGAGCCGGCGGGTATTCACGTCGCTCAAGCGAGACGAACCACGACCACGGTGCTGAGGCAGTGGTCATTGCCGGACGCCCCGGCAGAAGACGCCCGGCTCGTTGTCTCGGAGTTGGTGACCAACGCGATCACCCACGGCTCTGGGGATGTCCGGCTGCGACTGCGGTACGACAACCACGAGCTGCGGATCTCGGTCACCGACGACAGCATCGTCCCGGCCACGCGACGACGCGCAGGTGCCGACGATCACAGTGGACGAGGGCTGCATCTAGTCGCTCGTGTGTCGCTTCGGTGGGGCGTGGCTGACGGCGGTCGGACCACCTATGCGGTGATTCCCACTCTTACGGAGGCACCCCCATGTCGTCGCGCGACGTCCCCGAACTCGGCTCCGACGTGTTGAGCCCCGTGGCTGCCCGCGGCCTGGATCGGAAGACGCAGGCAGATGGCGAAAGGCTGGTTGCCAGTAAGGGCCGCCCGAGGCGGCCCCGCGCCCTACAGCCCTCGAAGCGCCAGTCCCACGCCGGCCAGCTTCACAAGGTCCGCCAGCACTTCTATCGCGAGGTCGTCGGCACGCGGACTCGTCGGAACGCCGACCAGCCGCTGCGCTTGCTGGCGTACAGCCTGGTGCCGAGCCCGGGAGCCCACCCGGACGAGGACTGGGGCACCCTACAGGCCGAGGCCGAGCAGCACGGTTACGCGATAGGTGCACGGCTCCACGACGTTGCGGTCCCCGTGCCCGCGACGTACTTCCCTGGCTCCCGTATCGGCCGGAGCGTCTACACGCCCCCTTGGCAGCGCCCTGGCTGGAGGGAAGCCGAGCGACAGATCCGAGACGGTTTTGCGGAGGGCGTGATCGTCCTCGACCGGCACAACATCAGTTCCGATGACGACGAATACCACGCCGTGATCAAGCACCTGGGCGAGCGGTACCAGGCTTTGGTGCACCTCGTGATCTCCGAGGAGCCCAGCGCCCCGACTTGAAGGCGTCCGCTGCGCTGGATGGACGAGAAGGGCTGGGGCTGGAGGCAGATCAGCGCCCAGATCCTCCTCGTCACCACCGTGTGTGCCGTGCTCGCCATCACCTTCACATACACCTGACCAGGGGGCTCACCATGACATTCGAGGGACACACCGACCGGGCGCCGCAGTTCCTGCCGCACCGTGCGCAGGGCGAAGCGCTCCTCTGCATCCAGGAGGCCGCCCCGAGGCCGCCCAGCGAGGTTGGGCTCGACCTCTTCGCTGTTCCGGCCGGCGAGGTGCAGGGGAGCGGCTTCGACCTCTCTCGTTTCCACCGGCGCTCTCGCCTGCCGGCCTCGGAGAACGGGTCGCCCTCGTCGTCGAGTGACGGACCGCCGGACGCAGCGTAGAGACCCTGTCGCACTGGAACGCGGCCTTCGAGGAGGCCGACGGCCCGGACCAGTACCCCGAGTGCGAACTCAAAACGGCTTCGGCTCTCTGAAGCGCGACAGCCACCCCTGACGAGAAGGACGACCATGACCGTTCCCGCTCCGGAATCGCCATCAGCTCCGCCCACGCCGAGCGACAACACGTCGCACGCTCTTCTCCTTGACCTCGACGGCGTCCTGCTCGACACCCGTCCGGTGATGCGGACGGCTTGGCGGAGGGTCCAAGAGCTGCATGGCGTCACCCTTCCGTTTCACGCCTACGAGCGCCACCTGGGGCGCGAATTCGGCGACATCATGCAGCGACTAGGCGTGGCCGACGCCGAGACAGTCCGCCGGACGTACGAAGCGGAGTCCGTCGGCCACGCGCATCTCGCGCAGGAGTTCACCGGCATCGTCGAGATGCTCCACGCCTTCGTGGCCGCCGGCTGGCGGCTGGGTGTGGTGACGTCCAAGCACGTCGACCGCGCGGCCCCTCTCCTCGCGCGTCTCGGATGTCCCTTCGCGACCGTCCGCACCCCGGCGGGAGCGGGCCGGACGAAGCCGGCCCCAGATCCGCTCCTCCTCGCCCTGATCGATCTGGAAGTCGATCCCGCCGCAGCCGTGTACGTGGGGGACATGGCGGTCGATCAGGAATCGGCCGCACGGGCAGGGGTCGCCTACATCCACGCTGGATGGGGATACGGGCAGCCCACAGCCCCCGCACCCGAGACGGTCGCCTCGCCCAAGGAACTGCTGCGCCTTCTCCGCCCCGCCGAGCAGCTCGTCGAGGGGAGCATGGTGTGAGTCCCCGCACGACCGGTGGTCTGGGCCTGGTCCGCTCCGCCTTCGCCGGGAAGTCGGCATGGGCTCTCGTCGGTAGCGGCGCCCTGGCGCACGCGAGAACCGACCACGTCCACACCACCGAGCTGGAAGCCACGGCCGTCGACCGACAGGAGCTGCGCGCCTGCGTTGAAGGCGCCATGGCCTCCCTCTACCGCTATGGCGCCTCGTTCGCCTCCACTCCGGGTGGAGCCGGCTGGCTCCACGTCCAGCATGTTCCCGTGCGGCGCTTCGTTGCCGAGATCGTGCGCAAGCTCCTGGCGCTGAACGCCTGGGAGCCGTTCGCTTCGGCGCCGGGACCTCTCGCTCTGGCCCCGTACGAGGGACTCGTGGGACTGCGTTCGAGCAGCTCGCGAGAGTACCTGGCCTACACCGTGGCATGGTCCGGCATCGCGTACCTGCTCGGGGCTGCGGCACCGCACAACCCCACCCGCTCCGCCCAGCTACGCAACCACGCCCGGACAGGCACGGTGAACAAGGAAGCGAGCCCACTCCCCGCAGACCTCGGACGGCAGGACGTCCTGGCGCTGTCCTGGACCTCCCGCCACGCTGCCACGCTGAGGCCGGTTCTCACCGAACTGGCGCGCGACGGACAGATGAGCCTTCTGCTGGATCTCGCGACCGATCCCGCAGAGCGGTGCACCGCGGGATCGGTCACAGGCATCGAACTGCGCTCGGCGCCGAGTGACCTCTTCACCCTCTCCGGCACCGTCGAGGACCTGCACCTGCCCGACGACGAACACGTCGTCCACGTTGCAGGCCACGGTGTTCAACTCGCAAGGTTGGTACGGCTCTTGTCCGTACTGCTGGAAACCAGCGGGGGCTGCACGCAGCCGTCGTGGCGGACCCTGGGGCGGGTAGAGAGCTGGCTCGACGACATGCTGTCGACGACCAGGCCGCACACCGTCCTTCTGAGTAACGACACCAGCCCTCTCGGCGTGCTGGCCGCGCACGCCGCCGAGCGACGCGGCGCGAATTCGGTCCACGTCCAGCACGGGGCGTGGACGGCGGAATCGGCCGCCTGGCCGGCCCTGCACAGCCGCGACATCATCGTCATGGGCGAACGGGACCTCGCTCTGGGACGAGCGTGGGTGCGCCACCCCGACGCTGAGGTACACGTACTCGGACAGCCCCGTTTCGACGCACTTGCCGACCTGGGCCGCGAGGCGCAGCGGCGGTACCTGGAGAAGTTGCTGGCTACGGGTGGCCGCCGCGCGCCCGCCCGGATAGCGGTGTGGGCCTGCCAGCCGTTCAGCCCCGATCACCTCAAGTCCCATGCGGACCTTCTCCTGGACGGACTCGGCAAGGCGGACGGCGACTGGGGTCTCGTCATCGCTCCACACCCGGCGCAGGGCGCCGATGCCTTCACCTCTCTTTTGAAACGGGATGGCGGACCGCTCGTCGCCGTGGCCGATCCCCGGGTCGGTGCACGAGGCAGCCTCGCCGGCGCTGACGCCCTCGCGAGCGCGTACTCGACGTGCGGGATCGAAGCCGCGCTGCTCGGGGTCCCAGTCCTCGAAATCGGCCCGCCGGATGAACGCACGCTGGACCTGGCCGGTCAAGGTCTCGCAACCCGGTGCCACAAGGCCGGTGGCGTCGCCGAAGCGCTTTCCGCGCTGCGCGAGCCGCCCACGCCCATCCCGCAGACGGCCCTGGACGCGGTGTGCCGGTGGCGCGGCGACAGCGCCGCTCGGATCGCTCGCTTCATCACCGATCGCGCCGCATCCGCCACCGGGTCGCGCAGTTCCATCCACCAAGATGCGGGCGCCTCTGCCTCGCCCCAGGACGAAGGAGCATCCGTCCGATGACACGCCTCACCGCCGACAGCATGGCCGAGTTGTTCTCCGGCGCCGTCACGCTGGCGAAGTCCGGCGAGAAGGTCAGCCCCCGGGGCATGGCCACCCGCGAAGTCCGTGACGTGCACCTGATGCTCACCCAGCCGCGCGCCCGCCTGCTTTACGCACCGCCGGCCCGGATCGTCAACCCGGCCTTCGCGGTCGCCGAGACGGTCTGGCACCTGTCCGGATCCGACGCCTCGTGGATCTTCGACTACAACGAACGGCTGCGGCAGTACGCCGACGACGGCGTCCTCCTCGGTGCGTACGGACCCAGGATGCGGAACTGGGCCGGCAAGGTGGACCAACTGGCCCGCGTCGTGGAGATCCTCCAGGAGGACCCCGACTCCCGGCGGGCCCTGATCCAGCTCTACGACCCGGCCCAGGACGCCGCCGGCCACAAGGACGTGCCTTGCACCCTCGGCTTCCGGTTCCACCTGCGCGGCGGCCGCCTGCACATGGCGACCATGATGCGCGGCCAGGACGTGTGGATCGGCATGCCGTACGACGTGTTCTTCTACACCGTGCTCCACGAACTGGTCGCCGGGTGGCTCGACGCGGAACTGGGTGAGTTCCATCTGCACGTCGGCTCGCTGCACATCTACGACGAACACGCGGAACAGGCGGACGCGTTGACCTCGCTTTCGGCGAGCCCGCACATGCCCGATCTGCGAACGCCCTGGACGGGCTTCACCGCCCTGCTCGACCAGGTCGAGGCCCGCGACGCGACCGGCCACCCCGGCTGGGACGCGATGGCCGAGACGCTACGCAGCTACCGGCTGTGGAAGGACGGCAAGCACGAACGGGCATGGCGGGCAGCCGACATGATCGACGGACCCCTCGGCCGGGCCCTCACCGCCTGGTACGGAGAGTTGAAGCGGCGCTCTGCCAAGCGCGCGACAACGGCCGAGGCAAGGTGATCGCGGCCATGAAGCGCACACCTTCCGTCGTCCTCGGACTGTGCTCGTACACTCACGACTCGTCGGCCGCCCTTCTCGTAGACGGTGAACTCGTCGGCTTCGTCGAGGAGGAGCGCCTCTCCGAGCAGAAGCACACCAAGCTCTACCCGGCCCACGCCATCGGGTGGCTGCTCGACCAGGCCAAGCTGAGCGCCGCCGACGTGGACGCCGTCGCCTACAACTTCCAGCCCGCTCGCTACCTCGCCGAGTCGCCCGCCGCCCTAAGCGTGGCGCTCTCGCCGACGACTCGTGACCGGAGCCTGGCGCGTGCCCAAGGGTTCGCCAAGGTGGCCGTGCGCACCCAGCGGCGGCTGGGTGTCCTCGGCCGGCAGTTCCCCTCTGCCCATGTCACGCCGGTCCTGCACCACCGCGCCCATCAGCTCACCGCCTTCGCGGCCTCGGGCTGGCAGGAAGCCGCCGTGCTCGTGGTCGACAGTCTCGGCGAGCGGCAGACCACCACCATCGCCCGCGGCCAGGGCACTCATCACCCCCGCGCCCGAACACTGGAAGCGATCAACGACCCGGCCTCCCTGGGATACGTGTACGGCGCTGTCACCGAGCACCTGGGCTGGCGACGGGGCGACGAGGAAGGCACCGTCATGGCGCTGGCCGCCCTCGGGGACCCTTCCCGCTTCCGCCACCTGTTCGCGAGGGCTGTCCGCACGACCGCTACGGGCTTCCACATCGACCCCGGCTACTTCCCCACGCGCACCCTCACATCGGGATACCCGAGGACATCGCGGCGGTTCGTCGCCGAGACATGCTCCGAGCGACACCCGAGCGAGCCGCTCACGGACGTCCACCGAGATCTGGCGGCTGCCCTCCAGGAGCGGACCGAGCAGGTGATGGTGCACCTCGCCCGCCGCACCCGTGTGCTCACCGGCTCCCGGCGCCTGTGCGTGGGAGGCGGTGTCGCCACGAACTGTGTGAGCATCGGAAAGATCATCGAGTCCGGCATCTTCGACGAGGTGTTCGTGCCGCCTGCGCCGGGTGACGCCGGAACCGCAATCGGAGCCGCCCTCGCCGTGCACGTCGACCGGCGCAACCCTTGCCCGGTCGTCGGCATCGCCCGCACCTGCTACCTCGGCCCCTCCTACGAGGACCAGTCCCTCGACCTGACCCCCTGGCCCAGCCTCCGCCAGAAAACCCTGGGCGTCGAGACCGCCGAGTTCCTCGCCGACCAACTGGCCCACGGCACGATCGCCGGACTGTTCCAGGGTGCCGTCGAAGCCGGGCCGCGCGCCCTGGGCAACCGCTCGATCCTCGCCTCCCCGCTGGAACCCGGCGTCGTGGAGCGCCTGAACGCCACCGTGAAGTTTCGCGAACCATTTAGGCCCTTCGCCCCGATGGTCCCGGGCGAGCGCGCTGACGAGTTCTTCACGCTCGGCCAGCCGGCGCCGTACATGTCCGTGGCCTCCGGCGTGACCGACCGGACACGCGAGCGCGTGCCCGCCATCGTGCACGCGAACGGCACCTCGCGCCTGCAGACCGTGACCAGGTCGCAGAACCCGTTCATGCACGCGGTCCTGACCGCCTTCGGCCGCCGGACCGGCGTACCCGTGCTGATCAACACCTCCCTCAACATCAAGGGCAAGCCGATCTGCGGGACACCCGAGATGGCACTGGACTGCCTGGCCAACTCCGGACTCGACGCCCTGCTCCTCGAAGGGCGGTGGATCACCAAATGAAGATCGGATACAGCTTCTGGGGCTTCCTCGGCAACGGCGTCACCGACACCCCGGACGGGGGCCGCAGCCACCGCCGCCCCTTCATCGACGCCCTCCTCGCCCGCGGTCACGACATCGTCTTCCTTCAGGCCGACCGCGACCGCCTCGAAGCCGGCGACGACCTCGGCGGCGCGTACACCTTCGACGACGGCCTCCCCGGCATCGACGTCCTGTTCCTGGAATGGCGCTGGGCGATCACCGGCCGCAACACCACCGTGTGCGGGACCGAAGCGCACGCCTGCGACCTCCACCGTCAGGCCCAGCTCATCAACCACTACACGGTCCGGCACCGTACGCCCACCGTGATCTGGGACAAGGACCGCACCCTGCGGGCCGAGAGCGTGTGGCGACGTACGGCCCACACCCTCGTCTTCGAGGCCGCGCTCGCTCCGACCCACGGCGCGCGCTCCCTGCTCTTCCCCGTTGCCGAGGACCTCATCGCTCAGGCGGACCCCGTGGCCCTCGCGGCACGGCGGCGGGACCTCGTGCTCGGCTACGTGGGCAATCAGTACGACCGCGACGAACCCTTCGACCGCTTCTTCGCTCCGGCTGCCGCCCGCGTCGATCACCTGGTCGCCGGGAAATGGACGAAGACCGACCGCTGGCCGCACGTCCGCTTCGTGGGCCGGATCCCGTTCGAGGCCGCTGCCAGCGTCTACGGCCGGGCCCTGGCCACGGTGCTCATGCTGCCCGAGCGGTATGCCCGCGTCGGGCAGATGACCCAGCGCATCTTCGAGGCCGTGCTCGCCGGGTGCCTGCCGCTGGCCCCGGCGGACATCCGCTTCGCCGACCGCTTCGTTCCGCGGGAGCTGGTCGTGCGCTCCGGTCGAGACGTACTGGAACGCCTCTCCTACCTCCGCGAGATCGCCGGCACCCAGCAGCACGCCGACCTGATCGCCGCGTGTGTGGACCGCCTGCACCTGTTCGGCCTGAGCAGGCAGGTCGACACCATGGAATCGGCCCTGCACGCGCTCGCCGGGACTTCTGCGACCGAGCGGGGAGCTGCCTGATGCAGACCGCTCGACAGGCCAAGACATCTGGATCATCCGATCGCGTCCCGGCGGGTGGGTCCGCCGGACGCCCGAACCTCTCTACGCTGGAGCACCATGAAGAAGGTCGCCATCGTCGGCTGCGGAGGCAGCGGCAAATCCCACGTCGCCCGCGAACTGGGCACGATCCTCGTCGCCCCGGTGACGCACCTGGACGCCGCGTTCTACGACGACGAGTGGAACGCGCTGCCCATGGACAAGTTCACCGACGTGCAGCGCGAGCTGGTCGCGCAGCCGCGGTGGGTGATCGACGGCAACTACAACTCGACGCTGCAGGTGCGACTCGAAGCCTGCGACACGGTGGTCCTGATGGACGTGTCGACCGCGGCGGCGTTGTACGGGATCTTCTCCCGGCAGATCCGACACGGGGCCGGGCACAAGGGCAACGGGGTGCACAACCGCATCCACTGGGGCGTGATCAAGTACGTCGCCACGTACCGGCGCAAGATGCGGCCGCGCGTGATGGCGAAGATCAAGGAGTTCGGCTCCGGCGCCGATGTGGTGCTGCTGGCCAACCGGCGCCAAACGCGCCGCTGGCTGCGGAAGGTGGCCGCCGAGCAGTCCTGAACTGCCCGCGCCCCCGGGCAGAGGGTGCGGCATGAACGAGCCCAACCCGTTCCTGGACCCCGCCCGGCAGCAGGAGCTGTACGGCCGTGCCTCGCGGCTGGCCGGGCGGACCAGCGCCCTGATGCGTGCGAAGACCTCCGGCCGCCCCGTACCCGAGACGATCGTCAGCCTGGTGCAGACCCACCACGGGCAGCCCGACCGACTTGGCGTGGTACTCGACATCGGCTGCGGTCGCGGCACGAGCAGCCTCGTCATCGCCGAGCAGCTCCGGCCGCAGCGCGTCGTCGGCCTGGACGCTGCTCCCTCCCTGCTCGCCCGGGCCCGCGAGCGCGCCAAGGAGCTGCACGACACCACGGTGGACTTCGTCGAAGGCGACTTCCATGACGTCCCGATGCCAGCCGGATCGTGCGACGTCGCCATCGCCGCGTTCTGCGTCTACCACTCGCCGAGCCCCAAGGACGTCATCGCGCAGATCGCCAGGGTGCTCGCCCCCGAGGGTCTGGCCGTACTCGTCACCAAGGGCGTCGACAGCTACCAGGAGATGGATCACCTGGTCGCCTCCGCCGGCCTCGATCCGCGGGCTGACCAGCACGACAGCCTCTACACCGCAGCCCACAGCGGCAACCTCGCCGACCTGGCCGCTTCCTCGCTGGACGTGATTGCCGTCCTGGACGAGGAGCACGTCTTCACCTTCGACGGCCACGACCACACGGCGCAGTACCTGGCCACCAACCCCAAGTACGACCTGGCGCCCGGCCTGTACGGCAACCCCGGGGCCCTGGCCGCGACCCTGCACGAGTTCCTTCCCGACCGGCCGCTCATCACCCGGTCCCGCGTCACCTTCGTCGTCGCGCAGCCGAACGAGGGGCGGCCGGCATGAACCTCGCGCCGTTCACCAAGCACTACCCGACACCGGAACGCGCGGCGGCGGCGGTGCGCCACTACCGGTGGATCAACGAGCACGCAAAGCCGCTGCGACAGCCGGCCCTCCGCACCATCGGACCTGACAGCCTGACGTTCGAACGGTTCGAGGGCCGCTCCGTACGCCCCGGGGACCTCCCGCGCATGGCGGAACTCCTGGGCCACGCCCACGGTGCCGCCTGGGCCAGCGACCTGCAGTCCGCGTCGCTGGACACCCTGCACCGCTTCCAGGACGGCACGGCGTTCGGCGACTACCTCGGTCTTCGGGAGAAAGCCCTGCGGCGACGCCACGAACAGGGCTACCTGCCGAACAAGGCGGCCCTGTACGCGATGCTCGGCCTGCTGGAAGCGACCGCCCAGGGACCATGCGCCTTCTACAAGGACAGCAACCCGCGGAACTTCATCATCACCAGCACGCAGGACATCGTCGCCGTCGACACCGACGACCTGTCGCTTGCCCCGATGGGTTACGACCTCGCCAAGCTCATCGCGACACTCCATCTGACGTACGGACCGCTCAGGGACCAGGCCGTCAACGCCGCCCTGCTCGCGTACAACACGGCAGCCCGAAGTCACGACGCCCGGCTGGGCACGACGGACCGAGGACGGCTCGACAGCTTCCTGGGCCTGCACGCAGTGCTCACCGCCCCGTACGTCGGCCGTAACGGCTACCGCTACGCCCTGCCCCTCCGTTTCCACCACCGAGGAGCCTCGTGATCACCACCGAACTCGTCTTCGTACGGCACGGTCAGGCCCAGTGCAACGCCGACGGCCTCGTCGGGGGACCGCGCACCTGCACCGGCCTGACCAACCTCGGATACGCCCAGGCCGAGCAGGCAGCCCGCCGCCTGGCTACCGAACACCTGAAGAAGCCCTTCGACGTGGTCTACGCGGGCCCGCGGATCCGTCTCGTCCAGACCGGCGAGATCATCGCCCAGACGCTACAGATCCCACTGCACCACGACGATCGTCTCGACGGCCCGGTCCACGGCGACGCTGACGGCAAAGCTTGGGATGCGGTGAGGACGGCCGCCGACGGCGGACCGCATGCGCATCCCGACACCCCCTGGGCCGCTGGCTCCGACACCTGGAACGGGTTCCTGAAGCGCGCCAGCAGGAACCTGAGCCAGCTCATCGAGGAGAACCAGGGGAAGCGCATCGTCTTTGCGGCCCATGGGGAGACGGTGATCACCGCACACACTCTGCTGCTCGGTATCCCGATCGGCTCGCCGGCCGGCTTCACCCACAACCACGCGTCCATCACCCGCTGGCAGCACCACCGCAACCGTCTGGGCCAGACGCGCTGGATGCTCGACCGGCACAATGACACCGAGCACCTCAGTCTCCTCACGCCGGAGCCGACCCCGTGATCACGGCATCGGACGATCCCCGGATCCGACTGGCGTATCACTTCCTCGGCGCAGTCGAGATCGCACCCGAGCCCGTGCTTCCGCCCCGGGTCGTGCGTCTGGTCGCCGGCGACGGGCGTCACTTCATCGCCAAGCAGCACGCAGAGCGCGACCCGTACGCCGGGGAACTCCACGCCTACGATGCATGGGGCACCCACCTGGTCGGCCACGCGCCGAAGCTGGTCGGCCACGACGACGCCACCCTCACCCTGCTGTTGACCGCGCTCACTGGCGATCGGGCGGACACTGCGGCCCCGGGCTCACCCGAGGAGGAACTGGCCCATCACGAGGCCGGCCGCGTCCTCGGCAAGCTTCACCGGGCCACCTCCATGCCGCAGGGCGGCGCCGTCGGGGCAGCGCTCGCCGAGCGCTTCCAGAGCTGGATCGACCGGGCCGTCCACACCGACCTGATCGATCCGGCCGAGGAGAACCTGCTGAAGCACCACGCGGCGATCCTGGGCGCCAGCCGCATGGACAGCGCGGTCTGCCATCTCGACTACCAGCCGCGCAACTGGCTGATCGGCGACACCTTCGGTATCTGCGACTTCGAGCACATGCGACACGATGCCCGGGTCCGCGACTTCGCACGGCTCGAATTCCGACGCTGGCAGGCCGCGCCCCACCTCCGCACGGCCTTCTTCGACGGTTACGGGCGTTCGCCGAGCGACTCCGAGCGTCGCCTTCTGGAGTCCTTCGGCGCCATCGAGGCGGCCACGGCCCTGGTCAAGGGCCACCAGGAGAACGATCTCGCCCTCAGCGAGCACGGCAGAACCGTCCTGTCCCGGCTCACCTGACCTTCCTTTTCGACGAAACCCCTCTGGAGATCCCCGTGCCGCAGCACGAGCAGTCACCGACCATCGCTGCCCCCCGACGGGCTGTGGTGACCGGCTCCGCCGGATTCATCGGCTCCCACCTCGCACACGCCCTCGTCCAGGCCGGCACCACCGTGATCGGCGTGGACCGCCGAGACCCGTCCATCGACCCCACGGCCGCCGCCAACCTCGCTGCGCTGCGGGGAGTCACGGGATACCACCACGTCACGGCCGACCTCCTCCACTGCGCGATCGACCCTCTTCTCATCGACGCGGACGCGGTGTTCCACCTCGCCGGGATTCCCGGTGTACGGCCCTCCTGGGGGCCGCAGTTCGGCGACTACCTCGCGTCCAACGTGCTGGCCACCCACCGCGTCCTGGAAGCCTCCACTCGCATCGGTGTCCTCCGACTGGTCGTCGCCTCCTCCTCCAGCGTCTACGGTCCGATCGACGGCGGCGCGAGCCTCGAGGCCGACCGCCCGAAGCCCGCGTCCCCGTACGCCGTGACCAAGTTGGCCGAGGAGCAGCTCTGCCTCGCCTACGCCGAGCGTGCCATCGGCCCCAGCGTTGTCGCCCTGCGGTACTTCACCGTCTACGGCCCCCGGCAGCGCGCCGACATGTTCACCCATCGCGTCCTACAAGCCGCCCTGACCGGACAGCCCCTGCATTTGTACGGAGACGGCCACCAGCGCCGTGACTTCACCTACATCGACGACGTGGTCGCCGCCACGATCGCCGCCGCCGTCGTGCCGACCGCTCACGGTGCCATCAACGTCGGCGGCGGATCGAACGCATCGCTGCTGGACGTGATCAACGTCGCCACCAGCCTCACCGGTCGCGACATCCAGCTCCACCAGGACCACGCGCGCAACGGTGACGTCCTCCTCACCCGTGCCGACCCCAGCCGCGCCCGAGAACTCCTCGGCTGGCAGCCGCGAGTCGACCTCCACAGCGGACTGCGCGCCCACATGCAGGCGCTGGCTGTCCAGGTTCCGGACTACAGCCGGGCCGCGTAGCCCTACGCCTCGGAGCCCGAGAGGAGTGGTAATGGAAACTCGCGAGCGAGCGCGGCTGGACGCCTTCTTCCGACGGATCACCGCGCAGTTCCCCGCCGGCGAGACGATCACGACGCTGGTCATCACGCACGTGCTCCCGGAAAGGCCAGCGTTCCTGCGTGCCATGACCGCGGTGTCCACGGTCGGCGCCGTGCTCCCCAAGCCCCGGTCGATCCACCAGCCGACCCTCGACGCAGTCCGCCGCACCCTGCCGGTCCACGACCTGACCCGGGAGAGGTTCACCGACGAGACTCAAGCGCTGGACTACCTGGAGGACACGGCCGGCGGCCAGGACGTCGTCCTGGTGGACATCGGTGGGTACTTCGCGGCGAGCCTCGACACGCTCGTGAGTAAATTCTCCGGCCGCATCCTCGGCGTCGTCGAGGACACCGAGAACGGTCACCAGCGGTACGCGGCCCTCGACTCCCTGCCGTGCCCGGTCGTGTCCGTGGCCCGCTCCCCGCTCAAGGACTGCGAGGACCACCTCGTCGGCCGGTCGATCGTGTTCTCCACCGACGCCCTCGTCCGGGCCCGCGGGGACATCCTGACCAGCCGCAACGCCTGCGTCATCGGCTTCGGCAAGATCGGCCGCGCCATCGCCCAGGCCCTGCGGGCCCAAGACCTGCGCGTCACCGTGTACGACAGCAATCCGGTCAAGCGGGTACAGGCGCACTCCCTCGGCTTCCGCACCAGCGCGTCCACCACCGAGGCCGTGTGCGACGCGGAACTCGTCCTGTGCGCCACCGGCAATCTAGCCCTTCGGCATGAGGACTTCGCCGCCCTGCGGAACGGCGCGTACCTCGGATCAGTGACCTCTTCCGAGGACGAACTCGAACTTGGCAGCCTTCACGACCTATACGAACGCACCGCAGCCGGCTCTCAGTTGACGCGATACGAGGTCGCCGGCCACTACTTCTACGTGCTCGCCGACGGCGGCGCCGTCAATTTCGTGCACGGCGCAGCCGTCGGCGCGTACATCCACCTCGTGCAGGCCGAGATACTCGCCGCCACGGCGGCACTCAGCCACACCCGCTTCCGGCCCGGACTGCACGAGATGCCGGCGGCCGACCGCGACGCCATCGCCAGAATCTGGCTCAACCACTTCGAAAGGTGAACCCCGTGCCGCCCGCCGTCGACCACATCCGTTCCGTCACCGAGGCGTACCTCGCCCGCCATCCACACGAACGCGACTCACTCGCACCGCTGTTCTCAGCGCTGGCCACCTCGGACGATCCCACGCACCGGAAGACGTTCCCCGCCCACGTGACGTGCAGCGCCATCGTCATCGCCAGCGACTGGCGCGTGCTCCACATCGCGCACAGGGCGTCCGGGAAACTGCTGGCACCCGGCGGGCACAACGAACCGGGGGACCGCGACCTTCGGGCCGCTGCCCTGCGTGAACTGCACGAGGAGGCGGGTGTCCCGCCCAGCGCAGTCGTTCCCCTCCCGGACTACGAGGACGTGCCCCTCGACATAGACGTGCACTCCATCGACGCGAACCCCTGGAAGGACGAGCCGGCCCACCACCACGTGGACTTCCGATGGGTTTTCCATCTCACCGTCGAGCACCCGCTGACGCTCCAGAAGGAAGAGGTCGACGGCTACGAGTGGCGGCCGTTCACCAGCGCTGCCTCGCCCACCGTCCGCTCCAAGCTCGCCCTGCTGCTCTGAACGTAACCCCCGACCATCAGGAGAACGCCGTGGCCGCCACCACAGCCGCAACGACCGGCACCAAACCACGACGGCACATCGCCGTCATACCCTGCCGCTGGGGCGCCTCACGCTTCCCCGGTAAACCGTTGGCCGGACTCGGCGATCAGCCGCTGCTCTGGCACGTCCACCAGCGCTGCCTGGAGGCCAAACGCCTCGACGGAGCCGTCGTGGCAACCGACGACGAACGCATCGAAGCGGCATGCCACGAACTGGGCATCGAGTGCATCCGCACCGGAGAACACCTCACCGGCACCGACCGCGTTGCCGAGGTCGCCGAGCGACTGCCGGCTGATGCATACATCAACGTTCAGGGTGACGAGCCGTTCATCTCGCCGAACGCAATCGACGACATCTCCGAGGCCCTGGAGTACCTGCCGTCGGGCTCGCTCGCCGTCAACGCGTACACCGAACTGGTCGATGTCGGCGCGGTCCTGGACCACAACGTCGTCAAGGTCGTCGTCGCGGCCCGAGGCGAGGCCCTGATGTTCTCGCGCCAGCCCATCCCCTACCCGAAGGGTGACCGGCCAAAGTACCTGCGCCAACTGGGTCTCTACGGCTTCACCGGCCCGGCCTTGCAACGCTTCCGACAGCTCCGGCAGGGTCCCTTGGAGCGCGCCGAAGGAGTGGAGATGCTGCGCTTCGTCGAGCACGGCCACGCGGTGCAGATGATCCCTGTCATGGACGGCGGTGTAGCAGTCGACACCCCGGAGGATCTCGCTCGAGCCGAGAGCCTGCTCCCCAAGCGAGCAGAAACATGCGCTACGCATGGCGAGGCAGAGCGGCCCGCCAACCATTGAAGCAGCGGTTGGAAGAGCCGCTACTTTGTCCCGCCCGTTGGTCGTCGCTCGGGTCATGGTGCGGCGGAAGGCGCGCGCCCAAGTCACTGGTCCCACTATGCAGGCGAAACAGACACCGGCAGCGTCGTAAGGCCTCGAACCAGGCGTGTCCTTCGCCAAGTGAGCTGTTCAGCCGGTACCGCGAGCTTCATGTCGGGGAACCGTGTGAGCAGCTTCCGAAGCGCGATGTCCGCCTCGGCCTTTGCCAGCGGTGCTCCGACGCACCTGTGGATCCCGTGTCCGAAGGTCAGGTGACCGGCAGCGCCTCTGTCGAGATCCAGGTCGTCCGGCTCCGGCCAGCGCGCCGGGTCGCGGTTGGCGGCGCCGATGGCAACGAGTACCGGATTGCCCGCCGGGATTTCGACGCCGCCCAGGGTGACCGCCTCGGTGGTGAACCGAAACGTCGCGGTGCTGATGGGCGAGTCGTACCGGAGCAACTCGTCGAGCGACGAAGTGATCTCGGCGGGGCGCCGGCGAAGGCGGTGAAGCTCCGAGGGATGTTGGAGAAGGGCCAGGACCGCGTTTCCAAGAAGGTTGGTCGTCGTCTCGTGGCCGGCGACCAGCAGCAGTACACCCAGGGACACCAGCTCTTCCTCGGAGAGCCGGTCGTCCCCGTCGCGGGCCGAGATGAGGCGGTCGAGCAGCGCCTGCCCCGGCTGAGCACGCTTCTCGGCGATCAACCCCGTCATGTAGTCCGCCAAGGAGTGCGAGGCGGCGTCGATGACGGCGGGCGCCCCGGAGGCGAACAACTCACCGGACCAACGCCGGACGTTTGCGCGGTCCGGCTCCGGGACACCGAGCAGCTCGCAGATCACGATGACGGGGAGCGGCACCGCAAGCTCGGCGACGAGGTCGACAGGGCTGTCGGTCGGCCACCGATCCAGCAGCGCGTCCGCCGTCCGGGCAATGAACGGCCGAAGATCCTCCACCGCGCCAGTGCTGAACGACCCCGTCACCAACCTGCGCAGGCGGGTGTGCTCCGGGGGATCGGTGGCCAGCATGTTGTGCGCGACAGCCGGATGGAGACGACGGCGCGACTCCTTGCCCGCGAAGAACGCCGCGGTGTTCTTCGAGAGCCGCGGGTCCGCGAGGGCTTGTCGGGCCTCCTCGAATCCGGTGACGAGGTAGTTGCTGTGCCCGCCCGAGCCCGTCGGCACATGCTGCACCGGGCACTGCGATCGCAGCGCGGCGTAGGTCGGGTAGGGATCATGCAGAAAGGCAGGGTCTGCCGTCGGTTCGCTCATGCCATCAGGCTCCAATCGGCTCGGGCGGGGCATCGTCGGCGACACGCACGGGCCCGTAACGGGAGTAGGCGTCGGCCACCAGAAGGAACCACTCCGTGTCGTCTCGGAGGTTCTTCCTGACGGAGGCGTCCGTCGTCGCCGGGGCAGCAACGACCTCGGGGAATCTGCCTGCTCGTATCGCTGCCACGGCGGCCTTGTCTATGGCCGCCTCCACGAAGGCCGCGCCCTTCACGCCGTGGTCGGGCGAAGCCTTCCTCGCGGCGTCCTCCACCTGCTGTGAGCGGTACGGGCGGAGTGCGAGTATCCCGTCGCTGATCTCGATCACTCGTCGTTGCAGAAGGAAGTCGGTTTCCTCGGTCGACGGGCTCTCGGCGTCCACGGAGGAGAGGACGATATACGGCATCGCGGACGACAGGTCCTGCCACAGTGGGCCGAGCGCCTCGAAGGACTGCACCTCCCAGCGTCGGCGGTGGGCCTGGCCGATCGGGTAGGCCACGGCGGGGAAGGTCAGGCCGATGCAGATCAGCAGGACGGCGAGCGCCGGCGCCGTTACGCTGAAGGCACACCTGCCGCCGAGCGAGGAGCACTCCGAATCGCCGTTGATGAGACTCAGACCCAGGCCCAGGTCGACGAGTCGGATCAGTTTGTAGGCGACGTAGACCAGAGCGAGGACACAGCCCGCCGCTGCTGTCCGAAGCCCTGCCCGGACGCTTCCTCGCCGTGTCGCGTTCGACTGGCGTACGGCCTGCATCAGGAAGTCGATGACGGCGAAGCCGAGGTATGAGATGAACAGGAGCAGATACAGGGCATGGGCCTGCGGGGACCTGTGCGTCATTTGCTCCACGGCGAATAGCAGCGTCATGCCGAACACGACGGCGGTCAGAAGGCTGACGCGGGATTTCGTGCGGCGGCGGGCCTCCTCGCGCGCAAGGTTCACCTGGTAGGAAACGGCCAGGACCGCAGTGGCTGCGGCTAGAGAGGCGCTGTTGCTCAGGAGACGAGCCACATGCGGGACGACCGCCTCGACCGCGCCCTCAACCGGTGCGGAGTACGAGGCGAAGGCGGCGGCGAACGATGCCAAGAGCGCCCCCATGGCCCAGGTGCCAGCGGGCCTGGGCGTGCCCCGGCCGAAGACCCAGTAGCCGGCAGCCGTCGCGAGTATGCAAGCCATGCCGAGGAAGACTGTATTCATCGGAAGCGAAATCGACCTTTCAGGGCTGGTTGGGAAAACAGTGCGTCCCAGCTGTCTGCGCCCTTTTCAGGGGCCAAGGGTGGGCGCTCCCTTTCGCGGTAGATGCGCTGGCGAATTACGCTCGCCATCGTCTCTGCTTCGCGCTCATCGGCGGTCGAATAGCTAGTCCGTCCGGACATTCGCATCACCAGCGTGGGGTTGACCTCGAGCACGTGCGCGGTATCCGTGTCGACTGTGAGGCTGCCGGGGTGGTCGAAGAAGACGTGGCACAGCTCATGAGTGAGGATGTGGCGCTGGTGATGGACTGAGGTGCCCTCCTCGTAGAACAGAAGGTCTGCCGTGGGCGTCTCCAGTCTTATGCCGCATGGAGCATCGGCAGTGCCGCGCGTTTTCAGAGGTTTCAGTACAATGGCTTTACCGCGAAGCGCTGATATGGATTCTCGCAAATCGCGTGTGCTGAATCGGTAGGGAAGGCGCAGGCGGTCGACCTGCTCCTCACACCATTCGCGCCGGTGACTTCCGTCGGTCTTCGGCAAGGGCAAACCAATCCCCCCACGGCCTGGGTTGTGCGCCGCCTTGTCGCGGCGATGACGGGAGAATGGCAGAACTTAGCTGGAACCCGTGGTTCCAGGAACGGCCGGTTCCGACTACATGCAGTGATCAATCGCTGGTGTGCGCGTCAGGGCTGGGTGAGTGCTCTGAGCGGCCGACTGCCGAGTTGGGTCGTGGGTTCGGCTCTGTTCCTTGGAGTTGAGGTCGCCGCAACCGGTCGACCGAATGAATGGCACAGGTGAGAGCCGACTACTCTGAATGACGATTTCAGGAAGCCTCGGCGCGTTTCGTGTCTCAGATCACCCGGCAGTGCGACCTAGAGTTTGGCGCTATGGACTTCCGGGACGGGCAGGATGACGTCGGCGATCCCTTCGGGGAGTCCCTGTCTGAGCTGCTGCGGTCCTGGCGCAGACGCTCGGATCCCCGCGCGATCCCGGGCCTGCCGGTGCAGGGTCGACGAAGCAAAGGTCTGACGCACAGTGATGTAGCTCGTCTGGCCGGCGTTAGCGCGCGGTGGTACGGCGCGCTGGAGCAGGGCCGGGAGGCTGGCTACTCCGGGGACTTCCTCGACCGTGTCTCGGCCGCGCTGCGGCTGAGCCGCGCGGAGCGTCAAGCGCTGTACCTGAAAGCCGTGGGGCGTCCGCCGGCGCTTGCCGCTGTGCCGGCGGCGGACGCCGCTGCGGAGATGGACGCGACGCTCCAGCACTTCATCGACAACCAGGCGCCGGATCCAGCCGTGGTCACGGACCTGGCGTGGAACATGGTCGGGCACAACAAGGCGGCCGAGCTATGGCTCCCCGGAGCGGTGCAGATGGGCAATCAGATGCGATGGACGTTTCTCAGCTCCGAGGCGCGTGAGCAGCTGGTGTGCTGGGAACGGGACTGGGCTCGTCCCTATTTGGGACAGATCCGGTACGAGCGAGCCAATCACCCGAAGGACGAGGCCCTGCAGCGTCTGGAGCACGACATCCTCGAGGGTTCGCCGGCCGCGCGGAGGATCTGGGACCGACGGGAATGGTTGACCACGGCGACGGGGCTCTCCGCAGGCTGAGAGTCCGGTACCACCGAGGCGGGGAGGTCGCCGTCCGTACCGTCGCTCTCCGGCCCGCGCGTAGCGACATGCTTCGGGTCACGGTGCTGATGGAAGACAGTCAGGAGGCGATCGGTCGTTGATCTGAACTGGCGGCAGCGGGAGGCTGCATGGCAACCTGCTCAGTCGTCGTCGAGCAGGCCGGAGTCGGCTGAGTCTTCCGGGATCCCTTCCAGCCGCCGGGCCTGGTCGATCACGGCAGTCACCATCTGGAGACTGCTGGTGCTCAGTCCGTTCGCACGCAGCGCGACTCTGCGCACGTTCGTATCGCGCATCGCGGCGACCACACCGATTTCGGCCAGCGTCCGTTCGGCTGCTTCCTCCTCGAAGAAGTACGAGGGCGACACCCCGAAGAACCCGGCGAGCGCTGCGATGGTCTGCATCTTCGGGTTGGTGTTGGTGCCCGTCCGTAGCTGCTGGATGGCGCTTGCCGAGATGGCTACCCCGGACTTCTCCCGGATCCCGTTCGACACCTCGGCGTACGTGTACGGGCCCCGGCTCTTCGGGTGTACCGCGCGGAACAGGTAGTCGAGCAGCTCCGCGAAGGTTCGCTCGGTCTCGTGGGTCATCTCCAGCCCTTCGTTACCCCCATGCTATCCACTCCAGTGGCGATCGCGCACGTCGGTGGATCGGGCTTCGCCATTGCAGTTGACGAAGGAGCGACACTGCAGTGTACGTTGACTCCCAATCGACCACATTGCGATGTTCCGCACCTGCTCAGGCGGGGTAAGCGATGGACTTGTGTCCGGGGTCGCCATATGGTCCTGGTCCCCGCGTGGGCGGAGCATGGACCGCGAGGCAAGGAGGAGAAGCGATGCAGACGCGGGGCCCGTGAATCCCAGGGGACGCAAAACCGGCGCCCGGGAGCTATCAACTCCCAAGCGCCGGGGCGGCGCCCCGAGGGGGCACCGATTCACATCTCGCGGGCGGCGCGCTTCTTCGCACGAGAACGCCGCACGCGCTCCTACGAACAACGGAGTATCGCATGCACACCGCCGACGGCGGAAGTTTGGCCTGCCTGGATACGGCCCGGCAACAGCGTCTCGCGGCTCAGCTCGCTGACATGATCCCTGGCGTGGCCACCATCCGCGTCAGCCTCAACGACCCGAGGCAGTCCAGGCCACACCCGCACCTCATCGCGAAGGACGCGGCTGGGAAGACGATCGACCTGAACCGGACCACGAGCAGGGTGGCGGCCCGCTGGATCCTGCGGGTCTGGCCCGCCCTGGACTGGAACCGAGCCCACATCTTCGACCTCGCCACAGCGGCGCTCACCCGCAGCGACCTCGCCGCAGCTCGGCGCCGCTGACATGGCGCGGATCCGAACCATCAAGCCGGAGGCTTTCACCTCCGAGTCCCTCGCCGAGGTGGCCGTCGCGGCCGAGCGCACCTTCTTCGGCCTTCTCACCCAGGCCGACGACCACGGTCGCCACCGGGACAACGCCGCGATCATCGCGGGACTTCTCTGGCCCCTGCGCGCCGAGCACACCAGCGTCCACGTCGAGGACGACCTTCAGCAACTCGCCAACGCGGGCCTCGTCTGCCGCTACTCCGGCTGCGACGGCAGACGGTACCTGCACATCGTCACCTGGTCCGACCACCAGAAGATCGACAAGCCGAGCCAGTCCCGCCTGCCCGCCTGCCCGCAGCACCATGCGGCGGACCGGTGCGGCCCCTGCAAGGGGACTTGCAACGGCAGGACCGAGGCGTCGCCCACCCATACCCGAGCGCTCGCCGAGGCTTCGCCGAACCCTCCCCGAGACCTCGACGGACGCGCATCGCCCTCACCGACCGCTACCGCGCCCCGGACCGTCCAGCAAGGCACCCTCGTCGACCCCGACGCCGAGCCTGACAAGGGAGAGACGAAAGTCGCAGGTCAAGCGATATTTTCCGAAGACTGCCCGAAGCCTCCCCGAAACCTCGGAGAGGGCTCGGCGCCTGGATCTAGGATCTTGGATCCTGGATCTCCCTTCCCTACGGGGCGCGGTGCGCCCGCCCCCCAGGTCTCGGCCAACCAACTCGTCGGCGAGTACGTCAGCGCATGCGACAAGCGCCCGCCGGGCGACGTGATCGGGCACCTCGGTCGGATCACCAAGAAGCTCCTGGCCGAGGGCATCGACCCGCAGGACATCCGGGCCGGGCTGGCGAGGTTCGCCGCCAACCCCAAGCACCCGAGCGTGCTGACCAGCATGGTCAACGAGGCCATGAACGCACGACCCGGCGGTTTGGCGGGGCCGGGATCCGGCCTTAACGTGCCCGCTCACCAGGCGTGGACCAACCCGGTCGATGCTGCCGCCGCCTACGCCGAGGAGCTGTGATGACCGCCCGTACCCGCGACCCCCAGACCCTCGGCAGCGCAGGAACCCTCGACCGGATGGCCCGCATCCTGGCCGCTCGCAACATCGACCCGGCCTCCCTCGAAGACCTGGCCGACGAGCCCGAGCCGTTCTCGCCACTGGAAGCCCTGTCCGCCGGGATGCCCCCGCGTTACAGGGAGGCCCTGGCCGACCACCCGCAAGTCCTGGCCTGGGCCCGGGACGTAGCCGCGCCGGCCGTCGCCCCCAGCCTCGGAGCGCGCAGGCAGGTCACGACCGGTCCGAGCCTGCTGATGGCCGGGGTGGTCGGCGCGGGCAAGACGCACCAGGCGTACGGCGCGATCCGGCTGCTCGTCCGGATGGGCCTCGGGGTCCGCTGGCGCGCGACCACCGCCGCTGACCTGTACGCGGACCTGCGCCCCCGGCCCGGCGTCGACAGCGAGCGCGAGCTGGCGGCCGTCAGCCGCTGCCCGGTGCTGCTCATCGACGACCTCGGGGCGGCCAAGACGTCCGAGTGGGTCGAGGAAGTGACATACCGGCTGATCAACCGCCGCTACAACCTCATGCTGCCGACCCTGGTGACCACCAACCTGGCGATCAAGGACCTCCGGGCCTGCCTCGGCGACCGTGTCACCAGCAGGCTCGCCCAGATGACCGACCGGGTCGAGTTCGAGCCGGTGGACCGCAGACGCCACCGGGCCGCTGCCTGACGCCCGGCACGCCGGCACCCCATGGCCGCGCGGCCGCAGCGCTGCCCCATACCTTCCCGACCCACCGCACCCCTCCGCCGACGCCTCTGCGCGCGGAGGGCGATCGGAGCAACCCGCATGACCCACACGACGATCAACCCTGCCCGTCACCGGTCGCTCGGCGACCAGACCTGGCAGGACGATGCCGTCTGTCAGAGCACCCAGTACAACCCGGTGGACCCCGAGACCTTCTTCCCGGAGCCCGACGAGACAGGGAAGATCGCCGCCGCAAAGTCGCTGTGCGGCCAGTGCCCGGTCCGCCGAGCCTGCCTGGACGCCGCGCTGGAAGGCGGTGACACCGACGGCATCCGCGGGGGACTGACCGAGGAGGAGCGCGGGCCGCTGCACGAGAAGATCGCCCACCGCCTCGACTACAGTCGCGTCAACGACACGATCGCCGGACGCGACGTCCACCTCACCAAGGCCGAGCGCCGCGCGGTTGTCTACGCCGCCTTCCGCCATGGGGTGACCGAGCAGCGTCTGGCCTGGCTGTTGAAGATCACCGAGGAGCACGCCCAGAAGCTGTACCGCGAGACCCGCCGCGCCCTGCGCAACCGCGACCTGAACCAGCCCGCGACGACCACCGCGCCACCCGAGGCCGGCGGAGGGCGCCTGGGTCGCGACGACTTCGGAACGGCGGCATGACCACCACGAGCGCGCCGAAGGCGGTGCACGTCCCCGGCTGGGACCGCGCGGTCGTCGTCGCCCTGGGCGGCGCGGGATGCGCGCTGTCGTACGACGCCCTCCAGCAGATGGCCGTCGCCATCCACGTCCGAGGTTTCCTCACGTACCTCTTCCCCCTGGTGATCGACGGGTTCATCGCTTACGGCATCCGGGCACTCCTGGTCCTCCGCGACGCGCCCCTGCGCGGCCGGCTCTACGTCTGGACGCTCTTCGGAACCGCCACTGCCGCCAGCATCTGGGCCAACGCGCTCCACGCGGTACGACTCAACGAGGACGCGGTCGCAGGCACCGGCCTCCGGCTCGGGGACACGGTGGTCGCGGTGCTGTCCACCATCGCCCCGCTCGCTCTGGCCGGAGCGGTCCACCTCTACATCCTCATCGCCCGGGGGCCGGTCAAGAGCAGTGACCGCGAGGCTCTCGGTCAGGCCGGTCACCTCGGTCAGACCGAACGGCGCGACGGTGTCGAGGGCACCCGGGCCGACCGGGTCGGTCAGCAGCCGGAGGCCGGTCAGCCGGTCACCGCCCTGTCCGACGGGCCGCCGCTGTCCCCGGACAAGGCGACCCCCGCCCCCCGGTCACTGACCCGGAACAGTGCCCCGGCGGACAACAGCAGGCCGGTCAACGGTGACCTGGGTCAGCCGCACGAGGTCACTCACCTGCCCGGACAGTCGGACGCAGCGCGGCCGGTCACTGTCCGCCCCGACAACACCGCCCCGGACACCGGCGACCAGGACAGCCCGGCGCCGGTCACCGGCCGACCGGTCGCTCCTCCGCCGGTCACTGACCGGGATGTCCGGACACCCGGTGACCGGCGGCCCGACCCGGACACCGAGGAACTGCTGAAGATCGCCCGGTCAGCGGTCAGGGCCGAGGACAAGCTGACCCGCAAGGTGGTCGCCCAGGCGATCCGCGGCCAGCAGATCCCGCTGTCCAGCGACACGCTGACCGCCCTGATGGCCCAGCTCCGCGCCCAGCACGGACAGCCGGTCACCTCCGTCCGGAGCTGACCGGACACCACGGAGCGGGTGACCGAGCCGGTCACCTCGGCCGGTCACCCGCTCCGGGCACCCGCCCCACAACCCTCCAGAGCAGAAGCGGAGAACACCCGATGCGCACCCGCCCGGCCACTCCTGCCGAAGTCGACTCCTGGCTGACCGTTCTGTACCGGCGCGGCCACCTCCATCGCGCGCAGTCCGGTCCCGACAACCCCTGGATCGTGCAACGAGAGCAGCACAGTCGCCCCTGGACCCTGCACCACCCGATCCTGGCCATGGACTGGATCGAGGAACTCGTCCGCGAAATCCAGCAGCAGGATCCGGAGACAAGCCGGTGACCACCGACGACCCGGCGGCGACCACCGCCGGACAGCAGCGTGACCCCACGACGGCTCCTGGCGGAGCAAGTTGTCGCGTACGACGGTCCTACGGCCCGTCGTACGCACTTGCCCCCGCCCAGGAGGGCGGAGGAAGCCCGGCTGGTCCCCGAGCGAGGGCGCTCGGGGGCAAGCCGGGCGACCGGCACCAGGGGGCGCCGGTCACTGGGGGAGAAGCCGACCGCGACGACCACCGCGAGCAGCCGAGCCCGAGCACGCCCGCCTTCCCCGACCGCAAACCGCGCCGCCGCAGCCGCAACCCGAACGAGCGCACCCGCAAGACGACCACCCGCCTCTCCGACACCGAGAAGGCCGAGATCGTCGCCGCCGCCGCGCAGCGCGGCATCACCGTCGCACGCTTCCTCGCCGCCGTCGGCCTCGCAGCCGCCCGCGGTTCGACCACCCTGCACACCAACGAACGACTCGACGCCGCCATCGACGAGCTGGCCGCCCTGCGCACCGCCCTGGCCCGGATCGGCAACAACATCAACCAGATCGCCTACGTCCTCAACGCCGGCGGACAGCCCCGCCCCGGCGAACTCGACCGCGTGCTCACGGTCCTGACGCGGCTCCTGGCCCGCGTCGACGACACCGCTGACGCTCTGGTGAAGAAGCGGCTTTGATGGTCCCCAAGATCCGGCGCGGCTCCCGAACCCACGGCCTGCTCGCCTACCTGTACGGCCCCGGCAAGCGCGACGAGCACATCGACCCCCACCTCGTCGGGAGCTGGGACGGCTTCGCCCCCGACCCCGGACGCAACACCAGCCCGGACCCCGATCCGAAGGTCACCCTCGCTCGCCTCGCTGCCGCGCTGGACCTGCGCGTCAAGCAAGCCGGCACCAAGGCACCGGCCGAGCACGTCTGGCACTGCTCGGTCCGCACCGATCCCGGCGACCGGACCCTGACCGACGCCGAGTGGAACACGGTCGCCCGCCGCCTGCTCCACGCAGTCAACCTCGCCCCCGAAGGCGACCCGGACGGTTGCCGCTGGATCGCCGTGCGCCACGCCGACGACCACATCCACATCCTGGCCACTATGGTCCGAGGCGACCTGCGCCGTCCCCGGATGAACTACGACTTCAAGAAGGCCCAGGCCGAATGCCGGCGCATCGAAAAGGAAATGGGCCTGCGTCGGCTCAAGCCCGGCGACGGCACCGGAGCCAAGACCCCCACCAGCGCCGAACGCTTCAAGGCCGAACGCACCGGCCGACCCGAAGCCCCACGCGAGACGCTCCGCGAAGCCGTCCGCCAGGCCCTCGCCGGAGCGGCCACCGAAGAGGAGTTCTTCACCCGGCTGCGCGAGGCGGGCCTCCGCGTCAAGACGCGGACCGCCCCGTCCGGCGACGCCATCGGCTACAACATCGCGCTCCCCGGTGACCGCAACCGCCACGGCGAGCCGATCTGGTATCCCGGCTCCAAGCTGGCCCCCGACCTGTCCCTTCCGAAGATCCGTCTCCGGCTGGCCGGAGGCGTCGCCGAGCGGGCAACGTCTTCGGCCCCCGGTGGCCGGGCGGATTGGTCCCCGCCCGCCCGAGAGCGACGGAGCGCCACCGGGGTCGTCGAGCGTGCTGCCGTCCTCCTAGACAGCGACGACGACGAAGCCGCCGTCCAGCTCGTCGGAGTCGGAGAACTCCTCGACGCGGTCGCCCAGACCTCCCCGGCCACCGTCCGCGCCGAGCTGGGGGAAGCCGCCCGAGCCTTCGAGCGGGCGACCCGCAGCCATGTCCGAGCAGAACGTGCCGACACCCGGGCTCTCCGCTCGGCCGCACGGGGAATCGTCCAGGCCGGCGGCGCTCTCGGCCGTGGCGAGGACGGCGGCACCACCGCCATGCTCGTCTCCACACTGGTCCTGGTCACCCTCGCCGCCGCCCGCTGGCACTCCGCCCGCGGCCACGCCCAGCAGGCCCACGCTTCCCGTCAGGCCGCCGAGCACCTGCGAGCCGCCTACCGCCAGGTCGCCGCCACGCCGATGCGAGTGCTGCACGACCAAGGCCGTGCCCTCCCCGACGCCGAACGCCGGACACATGAGGCCACCATCCGCGTAATTCTGCCGGAGCAGGGACCGCGAGCAGACAGCCCGTCCACTAAGAACCACGCCTTGATCGCCACCCTTGCTCAGGCCGAGCAGGCGGGCCACGACCCCGACACACTCCTGCAGCAGGCCATCGACATGCGGGAACTCGACACCGCCGCGGACACGAATGACGTCCTTGTCTGGCGCCTGCGCCGGATCGCCCAGCTCCCCGCCCACCCCGGCGAAGCTCTCCGTCACCCGAAGGCCGCCGCCCGCCCGACCAAGACCTCGGCCAACCGCGTCAGCGAACGCAACGCCCTCATGGCGGCGGTTCGCCCTGCTGCCTCGGAACCGCGCAGCCGCCCACCCCGCCGCTGAGCAGAGTCCAGAAGGCCGCCCACCGACCGGCCGGCCTCCACGAATTGCCTGGACAGCTGATTCCACCGGCTGTTACGGATGGAAACAGAAAGCCCACGACCGGGAGATGACGCTCGTGCTCAGAACCACCGACCGCACCGCAGAGCCGACACCGGTGCTGCCCGTCCTCCCCGCCGGCACCGATCCTCTGCTGCAACTTCAGTACGAGACGCAGCCGGCCACCGGTCCCGGCGCGACCCGCTGCCTCAGCCACCCACACGAGCTGGCCTTCGGCGGCATCCCCGCGACGTGCTCGGCCTGCCGGGCCCGGCGCGACTGGCTGCTCATCAACCACGGCCGCCGTGTCTGGATCCGCTGCCGGTGCAGCAACCAGTGGCTCGAACCCGAGATCAGCCGCGCCCACTTCGACGCCCTGATCGACAGCCCGGACGTCACGACCTACCCCGGCGTCGAGCAGTGTCTCGTCGCGCTCGGCTTCGACGGCGCCTTCGCCGGCATCTACCTGTAGTAGGCGAGCAAGGACCAAACGCCGAAGAGCGCAGCGTTGTCGGACGAGGGCAACGGAGGGGACGGAACCATTGGCCGTCGCTGCTGGCGGCAGCACGCTCAGCAGTCGGCACCTGGCGCACCGTACGGGGTCGGTCGAGGGTCAGCGGCTCACCCGGCGCGCAATCTGGTGGGCGGCCGCCCGGGCAGGGCGGCCCACGCCGATCAGGGTGGCGGAGGCCGGGCCGGTCCAGTCGCCGTAACCGAGCAGGTGCAGACGGGCTTCACCGACGGCCTGAGTACCGGAGGTAGCGACGTGGCCCCGCGGGCCACGCAGCCCGAGCGGGGCGAGGTGCGCCAGGGCCGGCCGGAAGCCGGTGCACCAGATGATCGCGTCCGCGTCCGACCGGCTGTCGTCGGCCCACTGGACGCCGGTGGCGGTGAGCCGGCTGAACATCGGGCGGGCTTGCAGGAGTCCAGCGTCGCGCGCGGTGCGGATCGGTGGCACCGCGACGATGTCACCGAGCGAGGCCACCCCGCCGGTGTCACCGCGGCCGGCGTCCAGGGCGCGGCGGCGGGCCGTGGCCGCGTCGAACAGGGCACGGCCGTCGATGTCGTCGGCCAGGAAGCGCGGCGCGCGCTGAGTCGTCCACGTGACGTCGACGTCACCGTCCAGGGCAAGGTCGGCGGCGATCTGCGCGCCGGAATTCCCGCCGCCGACCACGATCACGCGCTGCCCGGCGAAGTCGGCCGGACGGCGGTAGTTCACCGTGTGCAGCTGCCGCCCGGCGAATATGCCGCGGCCGGGAATGGCGGGAACGAAGGGCCGCGACCAGGTGCCGGTCGCGCTGATGACAGCCTTCGCCCGCCAGGTGCCGGAATCCGCCTCGACCAGGAGCCGGTCGCCGTCGCGGTGTACGGCTTCCGCCCGGGTTCCGTGTTGGACAGGCAGGTCGTAGCGCTTCTCGTAGTCCGCGAGGTATTCCACGACGTGGCCGGCGTCCGGGTAGGTGTTGCCGGGCTGGGAGGGCATGAGGCGGCCGGGCAGGGAGGAGTGGTCGGCCGGGGAGAACAGGTGCAGGGAGTCCCACATGTGCTGCCAGGCCCCGCCCTGGCTGGCCTCGGCGTCCAGAATTACGAAGTCCAGGCCCTGGCGGCGCAGGTGGTAGCCGGCGGCGAGCCCTGCCTGGCCGCCGCCGACCACGACGACGTCCGTCACGGAGCCGGAGCCGGGGTCGCTGCGGTGGGAGCCCAGGCTGCCGCGCAGAGAGGGCACAGCACCGTGCGGGCCTCGGCCTCGGCAGGTGTTCCGATCACCGGACCCAGGCGCATGCTATGGGTCGCGATCCGGGCGTGCTGGGCGCATACCCCAGCGCCGCAGCGTCGGCAGACACCGACGCACGGGCTGTTGCTTCCTGCGGTCTGGCAGTCGAGGCAGTGCATCAGATGTCCCTTCCCGGCGTGGTGAGGGCAGTGGGCGCGAACTTCTTGCGCCAGGCGAGCGCGACGTAGACCAGGCCGATCAGCACTGGTACTTCGATGAGCGGTCCGACGACGCCGGAGAGTGCCTGGCCGGAGGTGACGCCGAAGGTGGCGATGGCGACGGCGATGGCCAGTTCGAAGTTGTTGCCCGCGGCGGTGAAGGCGAGCGTGCTGGTGCGGTCGTAGGCGAGACCGAGGGCCTTGCCGAGGAGGAAGGTCCCGAAGAACATGATCGCGAAGTAGACCAGCAGCGGCAGTGCGATACGGACGACGTCGAGCGGCTGCGAGGTGATCGTCTTCCCCTGCAGGGCGAAGAGGATGACGATGGTGAACAGCAGGCCATACAGGGCCCAGGGGCCGATCTTCGGCAGGAAGCGCTGCTCGTAGGGTTCGCGGCCCATCTTCTTCTCGCCGACGCGGCGGGTGAGGAATCCGGCGAGCAGGGGGATGCCGAGGAAGACGATGACGTTGAGGGCGATGTGCCAGACGGGTACGTCCAAGCCCTGGCCGTCGCCGAGGCCGAGCCACTGCGGCAGTAGGTCAAGGTAGAACCAGCCCAGGACGCCGAACGCGATGACCTGGAAGACGGAGTTGAGCGCGACCAGGACGGCGGCGGCCTCCCGGTCGCCGCAGGCCAGGTCGTTCCAGATGATGACCATGGCGATGCAGCGGGCGAGACCGACGATGATCAGTCCGGTGCGGTAGTCGGGCAGGTCGGGCAGGAAGATCCAGGCCAGCGCGAACATCACCGCCGGGCCGACGATCCAGTTGATGACCAGCGAGGAAACCATCAGCTTCTTGTCGCCGGTGACGGTGTCGAGCCGGTCGTAGCGGACCTTGGCGAGCACCGGGTACATCATGACCAGAAGGCCAAGCGCGATCGGCAAGGAGACCCCGCCGACCTCGATCTTCGCGAGCGCGTCGTTCATGCCCGGAATGAGACGTCCCAGGCCGAGGCCGACGGCCATGGCGAGAAGGATCCACACCGCGAGGTAGCGGTCGAGGGTGGAGAGCTTCTTGACGATCGAGTCGTCACCGCCGGCTCCCGGCGGGGCGGGGGCGGCAGTGCGTTCGGTGGAGGTCACGGGCAGGCCCTCTTGTTCTCGGCGGCGATACGGGCGGAGTCGGCGAGCGCGGCGAACTGCTCGGAGAGCCCGGCCAGGACCTCGGGCTTGAGCTTGTAGTAGGTGTAGCGGCCGCAGGGCTCGGTCTCCACGATCCCGGCCTCGCGCAGCACCTTCATGTGGTTGGAGAGGTTGGTCTGCCTGGCTCCGGTCTCCTCGACCAGGTGCGTCGTGCAGAGCGTCTCGCCGGCCAGCAGGGTCACGATTTTCAGGCGGAGCGGATCGCCCAGCACCCGGATCACGTCAGGATCGACTGAAGTCAGCATGGACTGATACTCTCACATCGATGACCGCTGATACCAGCGAGGGCTGAAGTCATTGGCGGCTGGTCCGTCATGCGACGAGAGAGAACGATCACCATGGCCGAGTCTTCCGGCAAGCCGTCCGTCCTGTTCGTCTGCGTCCACAACGCCGGCCGCTCCCAGATGGCCGCCGCGTGGCTGACCCACCTGGCCGGCGACCGCGTAGAAGTGCGCTCCGCCGGCTCCAACCCCGGCGACGGCGTGAACCCGGCCGCGGTCGAGGCGATGGCCGAGGCCGGCATCGACATCTCCGCCGAGACGCCGAAGGTCCTGACCGTGGACGCGGTCAAGGAGTCGGACGTGTGCATCACGATGGGCTGCGGCGACACCTGCCCGGTCTTCCCCGGCAAGCGCTACCTGGACTGGAAGCTGGAGGACCCGGCCGGACAGGGCGTCGAGGCCGTCCGCCCCATCCGGGATGAGATCAAGAAGCTCGTCGAGGGTCTGATCGCCGAGATCGCGCCGGAGAAGACCGCATGAGCGAGATACGCGACGTCATCGTCATCGGCTCCGGCCCGGCCGGGTACACCGCCGCCCTCTACGCAGCCCGCGCCCAGCTCAAGCCGCTTGTCTTCGGCGGGGCCGTCTTCGTCGGCGGCTCCCTGACCACCACGACCGAGGTCGAGAACTTCCCCGGCTTCCCCGAGGGTATCGACGGGCCGGTCCTGATGGAGAACATGCGCGCCCAGGCGGAGCGGTTCGGCGCCGACATCGTCGAGGACGACATCGTCTCCGTCGACCTGTTCGGCCGTGTCAAGGAAGTCACCGACTCCGCCGGCACCGTCCACCGGGCCCGCGCCGTGATCGTGGCCACCGGCTCCGGCTATCGAAGGCTGGGCCTGCCGAACGAGGAAAAACTGTCCGGGCGGGGTGTGTCCTGGTGCGCCACCTGCGACGGCTTCTTCTTCCGCGACCGCGACATCGTCGTGGTCGGCGGCGGCGACACCGCCATGGAGGAGGCCACCTTCCTCACGCGCTTTGCCCGCTCGGTCACCGTCATCCACCGGCGCTCGGCCCTGCGGGCTTCCCAGGTGATGCAGAACCGCGCCTTTTCCGATGACAAGATCTCCTTCGCGTTCGACAGCGAGATCGCCGAGATCAAGGAGAAGGACGGCATGCTCTCTGGTGTCGTCCTGCGCGACACCTTCACCGGCGACACGCGCGACCTGGACGTGACGGGGCTGTTCATCGCCATCGGCCACGACCCGCGCACCGAGATCTTCGCCGGCCAGCTCGACCTTGACAGCGAGGGCTACCTCAAGGTCGCCGCCTCCTCCACGAAGACCAATATCCCCGGCGTGTTCGGCGCGGGCGACGTGGTCGACCACACCTACCGACAGGCCATCACCGCCGCCGGCTCCGGCTGCGCTGCGGCTCTGGACGCCGAGCGCTACCTCGCTGCTCAAGGACACGGCGAGCAGGCCGAACCGGACAAGGCGTCCGCGGCCGTCACCGCCTGACTCTCTGACTTAAGGGAAGCCGCAATGGCACTCAAAAGCACCACAGACGCCACCTTCGACCAAGACGTCCTGACCGGCGACAAGCCCGTCCTCGTCGACTTCTGGGCCGCCTGGTGTGGCCCCTGCCGACAGCTGACTCCCTCCCTGGAGGCGATCGCGGCCGAACACGGAGAAAAAATCGAGATCGTCAAGCTCAACATCGACGAGAACCCGGACACCGCCGCCAAGTACGGCGTGATGTCCATTCCAACGATGAACCTCTACGTCGGCGGCGAAGTCGCCCAGACCATCGTCGGCGCCAAGCCGAAGGCGGCGTTCGAACGCGAACTTGGTGCATACCTCGACGCGTGATGGTCGCAGAGAGGTGCTGCAGAGCGCAGACAGCGCCTATTGCGCCGGGAGCCGATGCGGTCTGCCAACCAGTGTCGAATGGGCTGCCTTGGATGTCGGCTGCGGCCGGCGTCCACAGTCTCGTCGCGCGGGGGCACTACGAAGGCACGGACCCGAGGGATTCCTTGCTCGAGCCCACATGAGTCGTCACCCAGTCCACGACCGTTGCCATCGAAGTCCCTGGTGTGAACAGTGCGGCGACTCCCTCTTCCAGGAGGTTTTCGACGTCGTCCAAGGGAATGATGCCGCCCCCGAACACGACAATGTTGGACGCTTCCTCGTGCCGCAGCAGCTTCATGACTTCCGCGAAGGCGGTCATATGAGCGCCGGACAGCACAGAAAGTCCGATGCCATCAGCATCTTCCTGGACAGCGGTGGCAACGATCTGCGCCGGTGTCTGGTGCAGCCCCGTGTAGATGACTTCCACGCCAGCGTCTCGCAGTGCTCGTGCGACAACCTTCGCGCCACGGTCATGGCCGTCGAGGCCGGGCTTGGCCACGACGACGCGCAGGGGGGACGATTGCATAAACGCTCGACTCCTCGTGTTCGCAAGTACGACATTGGGCCATCTCTAGACGTCCAACGGGACGTAGGCTCCCCAGACCTCGCGCAGGGCGTTGCAGACCTCACCCACCGTCGCCCGGGCCCGCAGCGCGTCCTTCATCGGGTACAGGACGTTGTCCTCGCCCTCGGCCGCCTTCTTCAGGGCCGCCAGTGCCGCATCCACCGCCTGCTGGTCGCGCTCCGCGCGGAGCGTGGCCAGCCGCTCGGCCTGCTGGGCCTCGATGGCCGGGTCGACGCGGAGGGGCTCGTAGGGCTCCTCGGCGTCGAGCTGGTAGCGGTTGACGCCGACCACGACGCGCTCGCCGGAGTCGGTCTCCTGGGCGATGCGGTAGGCGCTGCGCTCGATCTCGCTCTTCTGGAAGCCGTGCTCGATGGCGTTGACCGCGCCGCCGAGGTCCTCGACCTTCCGCATCAGCTCCAGCGCCGCCGCCTCGACGTCGTCGGTCATCTTCTCGACGACGTAGGACCCGGCGAAGGGGTCGACGGTCGCCGTCACGTCCGTCTCGTAGGCGAGGACCTGCTGCGTGCGCAGGGCCAGACGCGCGCTCTTGTCGGTGGGCAGCGCGATGGCCTCGTCGAAGGAGTTGGTGTGCAGCGACTGGGTGCCGCCGAGGACAGCGCCCAGGCCCTGCACGGCGACGCGGACGAGGTTCACCTCGGGCTGCTGGGCGGTCAGCTGCACGCCGGCGGTCTGGGTGTGGAAGCGCAGCATCAGCGACTTGGGGTTCTTCGCGCCGAACTCCTCGCGCATCACCCGCGCCCAGATCCTGCGGGCCGCCCGGAACTTGGCGACCTCCTCGAGGATCGTCGTACGGGCCACGAAGAAGAACGACAGGCGGGGCGCGAAGTCGTCCACGTCCATGCCGGCCGCGACCGCCGTGCGCACGTACTCGATGCCGTCCGCGAGCGTGAACGCGATCTCCTGTGCGGGCGAGGCACCCGCCTCGGCCATGTGGTAGCCGGAGATCGAGATGGTGTTCCACTTCGGGATCTCGGCCCGGCAGTACTTGAAGATGTCCGCGATCAGCCTGAGTGACGGCTTGGGCGGGAAGATGTACGTCCCGCGCGCGATGTACTCCTTCAGCACGTCGTTCTGGATCGTGCCGGTGAGCTTCTCCGCGCTCACGCCCTGCTCCTCGGCGACGAGTTGGTACAGCAGGAGCAGCAGCGAGGCCGGGGCGTTGATGGTCATCGACGTGGAGACCTTGTCCAGCGGGATCCCGCCGAACAACACCCGCATGTCGTCGAGGGAGTCGATGGCCACGCCGACCTTGCCGACCTCGCCGCTGGAGATCGGGGCGTCGGAGTCGTGGCCCATCTGGGTGGGCAGGTCGAAGGCGACCGACAGTCCCATGGTGCCGTTGGCGATCAGCTGCTTGTAGCGGGCGTTGGACTCGGTCGCCGTGCCGAAACCGGCGTACTGGCGCATCGTCCACGGCCGGCCGGTGTACATGGACGGGTACACGCCCCGGGTGAAGGGGTACTTCCCCGGCTCGCCCAGCTTCTCGGCCGGATCCCAGCCCGCCCGGGTCTCGGGCCCGTAGACCGGTTCGATGGGCAGCCCGGACTCCGACTCGCGCGCCATGTGAGGGGACCTTTCGCGGGGCGTTGGATGGAGGAGGTCGGCGCCGCCGGCCGGCGATGGTTGTCCGTTGCCGCAGGTGCGCCATGCTTCTGGCGTGGGGGAACGCTCTACTCGGCTATGTAGGTCCGGTAGATCCACGCGTAGACGCGCAGGGAACGTCCGTCGACGTCCCGTACCTCGGAGGTCGCCTCGAAATGCTCGTACCGGTTCTGGACACTGAGCTTGACCCGATCCGCGAACTCCGCAACCTGGTGCACTCGCAGGTCCTCCGGGATGTCCTTTCCACCTGACAGGAAAATGTTGGGCTCCGCAGGACGGCTGTCGTCACTTCGCAGGATGTTGTTGGGGCGGGCCTGAGCAGTGCTGAGGATGGTGCTGGTCATGTGCGAGTCCTCTCACGCAGGGCGCTGTGAACAGCCGAACTGACAGGGGTGGGGAGGCGCGGCCGTGTGGGCGGCGCATCGGTGATCGATGGTGCGGAGGCTCCCTGCGCGTCGATGCGCCAGGGGACACAACGGTCGTAGAAGCGCCACAAAGGGTTCCCGCGACTTCGCTATATCGACTGTTGCCGAATCAAGGCTCAGCTTGGCGTCGATCTGTGGCGACTGTCAACCACTTCCCGGAACTCGAGGATGACGATCTTTCCGGGAGGGTGGAGGTGTGGCGGCACCGGCAGGAGGTGCAAGACACGTGGCGGCACGGCTCTGCGGATGCGGGTACGCGCAAGAAGGCTGCCTGGGCGACGGAGTCCGAGAGTAGACCAGGGATTTCCGCGGACGCTGCGGCGGACCACCGGGTGTCCGGACTGTCGCATGTCGAGTTCGCCCAGCAGGGTGCCGTACCGCTCAGCTGCCGGCGGCAGGGCATGGCTCAGGCGCACGTGGCGGGGAGGCTCAGCCGTCTACGGCAGGGATCGAAAGGGCGTCGGAGTGCCGTTCAGTCGCGGGCAGTGAGGAAGCCGGACAGCGCGGCAAGGACCGCAGGAGCGAGCCGGTAGTACACCCAGGTGCCACGCCGCTCCGAAAGCAGCAGGCCTGCTTCGCGTAGCTTCTTCAGGTGGTGGCTGACGGTGGGCTGGGAAACACCGACATCGGCGATGTCGCACACGCAGGCCTCCCCGTCGGGATGGGAAGCGACCTTGGAGAACAGGCGTAGCCTCACCGGATCACCCAGCGCCTTGAACATGGCGGCGGTGACCTCCGCTTCCTCGTCTGTGAGCTCCCGGTCCGTGAGGGACGGGCAGCATGGTGGAGCGGCGGTGGTGGCCGCCAACTGCGCTAGCTTCGACATGCATCTATGTTGACACTGGTTCTGCCTCCTGCCAAGATCGCTTGATTAGATGTCCATCTAATCATTAGCTGGGGGAAGCATGACAGACGTGCGCACCGCCGATGAGAAAGGGCCTGCGAGGACGGCCGTCGTCTCGGGGGCCAGCAGTGGAATCGGTGCGGCAACCGCACGGGCACTGGCTCGCGACGGCTTCGAGGTCGTTCTGACCGCACGCCGGACCGACAGGCTGGAGGCCGTCGCCAAGGAGATCAGGGACGATGGGGGAGCGGCCCGGGTCTTCCCGCTGGACGTGACCGACCGGGAGGCAGTCCTCGCCTTCGCCGGCCAGGTGCCGGCGTGCGACGTGCTGGTCAACAACGCGGGTGGAGCCTACGGAACGGAACACATCGAGAACGCCGATCCAGGCGACTGGCGGTCCATGTACGAAGTGAACGTCGTCGGTGCGCTGCACATGACCCAGGCGCTGCTCCCGAGCCTGAGAGCCTCTGGTGACGGAGTCGTGGTCGTCATCTCGTCCACCGCCTCGTTCACCTGCTACGAGGGCGGCGGCGGTTACAGCGCCGCCAAGCACGGCGCCCATGTACTGGCCGAGACTCTGCGTGTGGAGGTCTGCGGGGAGCCGCTGCGGGTGGTTGAGGTCGCTCCAGGCATGGTCCACACCGAGGAGTTCGCTCTCAACCGCTATCGCGGGGATCTGAACAAGGCCGACGCCGTCTACGCCGGGGTCGCCGATCCGTTGGTCGCCGAGGATGTTGCCGACGTGGTGACGTGGGCGGTGACCCGGCCGCCGCACGTGAACATCGACCTCCTGGTGGTGCGGCCCCGGGCGCAGGCGGCGCAGCACAAGGTGCACCGCACCTCCTGATACCGGACCGTCGCGAACGCGGTTGTCTCTCCTCGCGGGAGAGGCAACCGCGTTCGCGTAGTTCAGCAGCCGGAGGCGCCGGGTGCGTCGAACATGTCGGCGGCGTAGGCGGCCAGCTGCAGGGCGGCCGTGTGGTCGATGCCGAGTTCCGTGGCAGCGGACAGCACGGCGTCCGATGCGGTGGCCGAAGTGCCCAGGTGCTTGGCGGTGACGTGAAGGAGCTGCTCGTGCTGGTCCTTGGTCAGGCCCAGGCGTAGGGCCAGTGCCTCTCCTCCGGCGGTCACCGAGCACACCCCGGTCTCGGGCAGCTGCAGTTCGACCGACCGGGCGGCTTCCATGTCACCGGCCAGGGCGGCGGCGATGGAGCGGACCTGCTCGTAGCCGGTGAGCATGAGGAAGGTCGGGGCGCGGCCATAGCTCTTCATACCCACGGCGAAGTAGCCGGGTTCGGGGTGGGCCAGTTCACGGTAGCCGTGCGGGGTGACGGTGCCGCAGGAGTGCTGGTTGGGGTCGATGAGCGGGGCCAGCGCGCGGGGCGCGGACATGATCGGGTCCAGTTCCAGGCGCAGTTCGTCGGCGATGCGGTAGTCGGGCCGGAAGCCGGTGGCCGCGACGATCCGGTCGGCGGTGAGGGTCTGCTCGGTGCCGTCCGGGCCCCGGGAGACGAGCTCGACCTGGTCGCGCGCGGGATCGCTGCCCAGGACACGGACGGCGTGGGTGCGGAAGTTGGCGGCGAGGGTGACACGGCCGGTTTCCACGAGCATCTTCAGACCGGAGCCGATGGCGCCACGAGCGGGCAGCTCGTCGTCGCCGCCACCGCCGAAGGAGCCGGCCGGGTCGGCGCCGCGGATGGCCCAGGTGATGGTGGTGTCCGGTACCGTGTCGGCCAGCTCGGCCAGGGCCAGCAGAGTGTTGGCCGCCGAGTGACCGGCGCCGACCACGACGGTGTGGCGGCCGGCGTGCTGGTCGCGGTCCGCCCCGAAGACGTCGGGCAGGCCGTGGTTGATCCATGCGGCTGCGTCCTGCTCACCGTGGGCGGGCAGGCCGTTGGCGCCGACGTGGTTGGGCTGGTTCCAGGTGCCGGAGGCGTCGATGACGGCGCGAGCGAGCAGCTCTTCGCCGTCGGCCAGCCGCAGGGCGAAGGGGGCTGCTTCCCGGCCGGCGGTGCGCAGGCGGTCGATGCCCAGCCTGCTGATGGCGGTGACGGCGGTGCCGTAGCGGATATGTGCGGCGAGGGCGGGCAGTTCAGCCAGTGGCTGGAGGTACTGCTTGACGAGTTCGCCGCCGGTGGGCAGGCCGGAGGCGTCGGGCTCGTCCCATCCGGCCGCCGCGAGCAGACGGCGCGCGGCGGGGTCGGTGTTGAACTCCCAGGGACTGAAAAGCTGGATGTGGGACCAGGCCTGCACGGCAGATGCAGCGGCGTCGCCGGCTTCCACGACGACGAAGGGGACGTTGCGTTCGGCCAGGTGCGCTGCGGCGGCCAGGCCGACGGGGCCGGCTCCGATCACGGCGACGGGGAGACGGTCGGGGCTGAGGTCAACCACGGTGCGGTGTCCTTTCACGAAGGGCGGAGGCGGGAGTCAGGCGTCGCGCGCGGCGTCGCGCGCGGGCGTCACGAGGCCCTCACCGCTGTCCGCCTGCACATGCCGCTCGGTTCGCTGCTCTGCCCGCTGTCGCCATGCGGCGATCGCGGCACAGCAGGAGCTGGTCTGCTCGGCACCAGCGGGGCCGGCGAGTTCGCTCATACGGGTCGGCTCCTGTCGCGGCGGTTCAGACGGCGACACGGGAGCGAGCGCATCACAACCGCCTATATAGATAAACAACGAATCAGGACTCCAGGTTCGCCCCTGTTTCGATGAATGTCAACCTCACGTCCTGGCTTGACGGGGTGTGACGAGCGTCACCCCGCGCCGCGTTGCGTAGGCACCTCACGTCGGGCCAATCTCGATACATGTCGAAACAGCGGGGGTAGTGGCACAGGGGACACCCACCCAGTGCCACAGCAACATCGGGGAACAGCGGCTGTGCCGATAGCCGCGTCCGGCCCGTGAACGGTCAGTGCACTCGCCCCGCACGTGACCGCTCAGCCAGCGGAGCCGACCCTTCCCCGCTGTCACTCCCGTTCTGCCCACGGTATGTGCGCCCGCCACCGGGCCGGTTCCTGCTGCCGGTCCGCCGCGCCCGTACCGCAGTTCCTTCCGTGCTGCTTCACCAGTGAACGGCTTCGCCATGCCCGGAAGGACATTCATGCCTCACGACTCCACCCGCGCGGCTGAGACCGCCAGTGAACCGATCGCCATCGTCGGCCTGGCCGGACGGTTCGCCGATGCGACCAGCCCCGAGCAGCTCTGGGACATGCTGCTCCAGGGCCGCGACGCCATCACGGACATCCCGAGCGAGCGCTACGACATCGATGCCGTCTACGACCCCACACCCCGCACACCCGGCCGCTCGGTGAGCCGGTGGGGCGGCCTGCTGCGCGACATCGACGCCTTCGATGCGGAGTTCTTCGGCGTCTCCCCCCGTGAGGCCGACCGTATGGACCCCCAGCAGCGGCTGCTGCTGGAAGTCGCCTACGAAGCCCTTGAAGACGCAGGTCAGCCGCTTCCCCGTATCGCGGGCACCGACACGGGCGTGTTCATCGGGCAGCTGGGCGGCGACTACTGGCATCTGCAGTACGACAACCGTGATCAGCTCGACCTGTACGCCATGACCGGTGCCGCTTCCCGCGCCATCACCTCCGGCCGCCTGTCCTACGCCTTCGACCTGCGTGGGCCCAGTTTCACCGTCGACACCGCCTGCTCCTCCGCGCTCGTCGCGGTACACAACGCCATGCAGGCGATCCGGCTCGGCGAGTGCCCCATGGCGATAGCAGGCGGCGTCAACCTCGTGCTGCTGCCGGAGGAGGGGGTCGTCTACTCCGGCGCCGGCATGCTCGCCTCCGACGGCCGCTGCAAATTCGCCGACGCCTCCGGTGACGGCTTCGTCCGCAGCGACGGCATCGGCGCGGTCATCCTCAAACCGCTGTCGGCCGCTCTCGCCGACGGCGACCGTATCCGCGCGGTCATCCGCGGCTCCGCCGTCGGCAACGACGGCCAGAGCAGCGGCTACCTGGTCACCCCCGCCGTCGAGGGCCAGCGCGACGTACTGCGCCGCGCTTACGCCAACGCCGGTGTGGACCCGGCCGACATCGACTACATCGAGGCCCACGGCACCGGCACCAGCGTCGGCGACCCGGTCGAGCTCGAGGCCTTGGCCGACATCGTCGGCCCCCGCTCCTCTGACACGCGCTGTCTTGTCGGCTCGGTAAAGACCAACATCGGACACGCCGAGGCGGCTGCCGGGATGGCCGGTCTCATCAAGGCCGTGCTGTGCCTGGAGCACAAGACGGTCCCGCCCAGCCTGCACCTGAAGAACCCCAACCCGGCAGTGGACTGGGACGCCCTGCCACTGACCATTCCCACCCAGGCCACACCGCTGCCGGAGCAGGACCGGCCCGCCATCGCCGGGGTCTCCAGCTTCGGCTTCTCCGGCACCAACGCCCACCTCGTCCTGGAAGCGGCGCCCGGGCCGGCCCCCCGCGCCGCCGACGCCCCGACACCGGGCTCCCGCAGCGAGCTGCTGGTGCTGTCCGCGCTCAGCCCCGAAGCCCTTGCCGACACGTCCCGCGCCATGGCCGACCACCTCGAGGGTCCCGGCGCCCGGCACACCCTGCGCGACATCAGCCACTCCGCAGCACTGCGCCGCACCCACCACGACGCCCGGCTCGCGCTGGCCACCGACAGCCACGCCGAGGCCGTCGCCGCGTTGCGGGGCTTCGCCGAGGGTGACAACGAACCGGGTCTGTCCTTCAGCGACTACACCGACCCGGAAGCGGCGCCCCGGATCGCGTTCGTCTTCCCCGGCCAGGGCTCGCAGTGGCCGGGCATGGGCCGCGAACTCCTCGACACCGAAACGGTCTTCAACCAGACCATGCAGGCCTGTGACGAAGCCATCAAGGCTGAGACCGGCTGGTCGGTCATCGAGCTGCTTCGCTCGGCGGACGAGGAGCGGCTCAAGCAGCTCGACGTCATCCAGCCCACCCTGTGGGCCATGGAGATCGCCCTGGCCGAACTCTGGCGGTCCTGGGGCATCGAGCCTAACGTGGTCATCGGCCACAGCATGGGCGAATCCGCAGCCGCCTACATCTCCGGTGCGCTGTCGCTGCCGGATGCCGCAGCGGTCATCTGTCGGCGCAGCCGCCTGGCCAAGCGTCTCTCCGGGCGCGGCACCATGGCCTGGGTCGGTCTGCCCGCGGACGAGACCGCCGCCGCACTGGCCGGTCACGAGGACAAGGTGGCGGTCGCCGCCATCAACAGCCCCACGTCCACCCTGCTGTCCGGCGACGTCGACGCTCTCACCCAGGTGCTGGCCGCCCTCGACGCGCGCGGTGTCGACAACCGTCGCGTCAATGTGGACTTCGCCTCGCACTGCCCGCAGATGGACGCCCTGCGCGACGACCTGCTCGCGGAGTTGTCCCACATCTCCCCGCGCGCGGGCCGCATCCCGCTGCACTCCACCCTCCTCAACGAAGTGATCGACGGCTCCGGCATGGACGCCGACTACTGGGTACGCAACATCCGTCAGCCGGTCGACTTCGTCGGCGCGGTCCGCGGCCAGCTCGACCTCGGCGACACGGTGTTCGTCGAGGTCAGCCCCCACCCGCTGCTCGTGGCCGGCATCCGCGAGACCAGCCGTACGTTCACTGGCGCGGACACCACCGCGGTGGGCAGCCTGCGCCGCCACACCGACGAGCGCACCGCCCTGCTGACCTCGGCCGCCGCCCTGCACACGGCCGGCGCCAAGCTCGACCTCGGCACACTGACCGCCGACGCCCACTATGTGCCGCTGCCGACCTACCCGTGGCAGCGGACCCGCCACTGGATCAGCCCTGGCCACACCCTCACAGCACCCGCCGCCGCACCTGCTGAGCAGGAACCGGGCCGACAGCCCGCTCATCCGCTGCTGGGTCGGCCGGTGCCCGCCGAGGGCACCACCCTCATCTGGCAGGGCCCTGTGCGCCTGACCGATAACGCCTACCTGCGCGATCACCGCATCCAGGACACGATCATCCTGCCGGGCACCGCCCACCTCGAACTCATCAGCTCAGCCGCGCGCACCGAACTGGGCATCAGTGCGCTGTCGCTGAGCGACGTGCACTACCACCGCGCCCTCTTCCTCGACGAGGACGGGCCCGAACCCGAGGTCCGGGTCACCCTCACCCCCAGCCCGGACGCCTCACTGCACTGCCGCATTTACAGTCGGGAGGACGATACCGACGACTGGACCCTGCATACCGAAGCCACCGCCCGCGCCGTACCCGATGCCGCTCCTCGGGTCGGCGAACCGCTCCACGAGATCCGCGCCCGCCTGCCGCAACACCAGGACGCCGGCGACTTCTACCCGTGGAACGCCGCACGCGGAAACCAGTGGAACGGCACCTTCCAAGGCATCACCGAACTGTGGCGCACCGACGGTGAAGTCCTCGCCCAGTTGATCTGCCCCGCCACGCTCGTGGACAGCCTGGCACGCCACCACTTCCACCCGGCGCTCCTGGACGCGAGCGGGCACGCCATGGCTGCCGCCCGCCCGCTGACCGCTCCCGGTGACGAAGGCGTCTTCGTTCTCGGCGGCATCGACGAGGTCCGCTTCTACCAGCAGCCGTCCGCCCAGTTGTTCAGCCACGCCAGGCTGCTGCCGTCCCCGCGTGAGGACTCCTTCGTCGCCGACATCGACATCCGTGCCGACGACGGCGCACTGATCGCCCAGATGCGCGGCCTGCGCCTGCAGTACCTGGCCGGCCACGCCCCCGGTCTGCTCAATCCCCACACCGAGGACTCCATGACACCACCGCACGCCCCCGCCACTCCGGCATCCCCGCCCAGCAGTACCCGTGACGCCTGGCTGCACACGCTCACCTGGGACCAGGCACCCCTGCCCGCCCCCGACGCAGCCACCACCGACACGGACGGGTTCTGGCTGGTGCTGACCGACAGCGGGTCCACGGGGCGGGCCCTGGTGCGGGAACTGAACGGCCGCGGGCAGCGCGTGGTGGCCGTCACCGCCGGTGCGGGCCAGCTGGCAGGAGGCGGCGACCGCTACCGCATCGACCCGTCGGACGAAGGGCACTACCGCGAGGTCCTGGTGGATGTCGCCCGCTACGGCGCCTGCCGCGGCATCATCCACCTGTGGGCCCTGGACGCCCAGGCCGGTCTGGACGCCACACCCACCGAGATCCGCCGCGCCCAGCTGCTGGCCGCGCACAGTGTCCTGCACCTGGCCCACGCTCTGGAGAAGGAGTCGCTCGGAAACCCGCCGCTGTGGCTGGTCACCCAGCTCTCCCAGGCCACCGGTAGCGCGGAGCAAGTGCGCCACCCCCTCCAGGCCATGTTGTGGGGGCTGGGCCGCACTCTGGCCGCCGAGGCCCCCGCGCTGCACCCACGGCTGGTCGACCTCGACCGGTCCGCAGCCGGCGTCCCCGCCCTGACGGAGCTGCTGCTGCACCCGGACCAGGAGGACCAGATCGCTTTGCGCGACGGTCGGCGCCTTGCAGCCCGGCTGCGGCCGGCGGACGCCAAAGCCCGTCCGCCGCAGGCGCTGTCGCTGCCCGCGCCCGGTGTCATCGACGACCTGCAGCTGCTCGACACGCCCTCACGTGCCCTCGCCGCGGACGAGGTCCGTATCCAGGTCAGCCATGCCGGCGTCAACTACCGCGATGTGCTGCTGAGCCTGGGTATGTACCCCGGACAGGACAACAGGCCGCCGGTGATGGGCTGGGAGTGCGCCGGCACGGTCATCGAGACCGGCCGCGCCGTCACCGACGTCGTGGTGGGCGACGAGGTCATCGCATTCGCCGAAGGGTCCCTGGCCTCCGAAGTCGTCACTCGCGCCTGCCTCACCGCCCCCAAGCCGTCCCGGCTGACCGCGGCCGAGGCGGCGACACTGCCGGCCGCCTATCTCACCGCCTACCACGCCCTGCACGACATGGCCCGCTTGGAGCGCGGCCAGAAGGTCCTCATCCACACCGCCACCGGCGGCACCGGGCGAGCGGCGCTGAACGTCGCCCGCTGGAAGGGAGCCCGCGTCTTCGCCACCGCCGGCAGCGACGCCAAGCGGCAGCTGCTGACCGACCTCGGTGTGGAGCAGGTCGCCGACTCACGCAGCCTGAGCTTCGCCGAGGCCTTCAAGCCTGCCGTCGGCGAGGGTTTCGACGTCATCTGCAACACCCTGGCCGGTGAGGCCATCGAAGCGAACCTGTCGCTGATGGCCCCGTACGGGCATTACCTGGAGCTCAGCAAGCGCGACATCCTCGACAACAACGCGTTGCCGCTGGGCGCCTTCGCCCGCAACCTTTCCTTCCACGCCATCGACGTCGTGCACATGATCCAGTACGCCCCCGAGCGCGCCGGCCGGGTGCTGCGGGACGCCGCCGCCCTGGTCGACAAGGGCGACCTGGAGGCGCTGCCGCACACGGTGTACCCGGTCGAGCAGGCGGCCGACGCCTTCCGCCTGATGGCCCAGGCACGGCACACCGGAAAGATCGTACTGTCGTTCGATCAAGCGTCGACTGCGGCAAGCGGACCGCGCGGCCGGGCTGTGACCGTGCACGCCGACGGCACCTACCTGCTCACCGGGGGCGCGGGCGGCATCGGCGGCCGGCTGGCACTGTGGTTGGCCGACCAGGGGGCCCGCCACCTGCTGCTCACCGGCCGCAGCACACTGCCACAGTGGGACTCGGCATTGGATGCGAACCATCCGCAGGCCACCGCTGTCGCTGTACTCAGGCAGTTGCGTGAGCGCGGCGTGCACGTGACCTATGAGGCAGTGGATGTCGCTGACGCCCAGGCGATGCGGACGATGCTCGAAGCCCGGCGCCACACCGGACTGCCGCCCGTGCGTGGCGTCTTCCATGCGGCCGGGGTCATCGATTACACGCCGCTGAGCGACATGAGCGGTGCCGACATGGACCGGGTGCTGGCGGCCAAGGTCTCCGGGGCGTGGAACCTGCACCGGACGCTGCGCGAAGAACCGGTGGACGCGTTCGTGCTGTTCTCCTCCGGTTCGGCCCTGCTCAGCTCTCCCATGCTGGGCGGATACGCGGCCGGCAACGCCTTCCTCGACGCGCTGGCCCACCACCGGCACGCCCAGGGGCTGCCTGCCACGGTCGTCAACTGGGGCTTTTGGGACAGCGTCGGCATGGTGGCCCGCAAGGAAGAGCAGGAAGAACGCACGCTGCTGCCGCAGGGCATGGCTTCCTTCAGCCCGACCGACGGGCTGGCACTGCTGGGCAGGATTCTGGCCGAGGGGAGGGTGCAGGCCGCGGTGTTGCCGGCCGACTGGCCCGCGTGGGCCCGTGCGTATCCGAGTGCCGCGACAGCTCCGCTGCTGCAGCACCTGACCGGCGGCGACCGGTCCGGGCAGCAGGAACCCGCCCGTGAGGAGCGGCTCGTCGAGCTGGTCACGCCGTCTCAGGTCGCGGAGCCTGCCGTACCGCGCCCGGCCGCCCCCGGTGCCGTCGCGGAGCCCGTGGCCGCTGCCCGGCCCGCGGCGCAGGCCCCGGCTTCCGGACCGGTGACGCCCAGCAGCGAACTGCTGGACTTCCTCAAGCAGGAAGTGGCCGTGGTCATGGGACTGCGCGCGGAACGGGTCAACGTGAGTCGGCCGCTGAACCGGCTCGGTATGGACTCCCTCATGGCCGTCGAACTGCGCAACCGCGTCGAACGCCGCTACCAGGTCAAGCTGCCCATGGTGCAACTCCTCAAGGACGGCACCGTCACCAGCGTCGCCCAGGCCCTGGCCGCCGAACTGAACTCCACAGACGCCACGCCCCACGACGCACCGACGCAGACTGCTGCCGCACCGGCCGCACCGCGCCCCGAGGCGACTGCCCCGGCCACTGAACCGGTCGTCGCGGAGCCCGCGGCGCAGGCCCCGGCTTCCGGACCGGTGACGCCCAGCAGCGAACTGCTGGACTTCCTCAAGCAGGAAGTGGCCGTGGTCATGGGACTGCGCGCGGAACGGGTCAACGTGAGTCGCCCGCTGAACCGGCTCGGTATGGACTCCCTCATGGCCGTCGAACTGCGCAACCGCATCGAACGCCGCTACCAGGTCAAGCTGCCCATGGTGCAACTCCTCAAGGACGGCACCGTCACCAGCGTCGCCCAGGCCCTGGCCGCCGAACTGAACTCCACAGACGCCTCGGCCTGACCGAGCGAGGGACGAGGACCGACTTCATGAAGACCACTGACATCCGCATCGCCGGACTGGGCACGTACATCCCTGAGATCGTCGACGCCCGTAAGGCCGTCGCGCTGGGCTTGTACGACGCCGACGAATACGAGTTCTACGGCTGGACCGGCGCCGCGGTCGCCGACGACATGCCCGCTCCGGACATGGCGATCGCCGCTGCCCGGCAGGCCATGGAACGCTCCGCTCTGCACCCGCACGACATCGATCTGCACATCCACGCCTGCGGTCACGAGCAGGGCCCCGAGGGTTGGTCGCCACAGCACTACATCCTGCGGCATCTGACCGACCGCGACGTGCCCTCCTTCCGTGTCTGGCAGGCCTGCAGCGGCTTGATCGGCTCCCTGGAGCTGGCCGCCTGCTACCTCAAGGCCGTGCCCGAACGCGGTGCCGCTCTGCTCACCGGCGCCGACAACGTCGGGACCCCCAACTTCAACCGGTGGGCCTTCGGGATCCAGAACGGTGTTCTCGGTGACGGAGGCAGCGCGATCCTGCTGTCGAAGACCGAGGGGTTCGCGAGCCTGCTGTCCATCAACACCGGGTCCACCGCCGAGGTCGAGGAGCAGTACCGCGGTAGCGAGCCGCTCTTCCCGCCGTCGCTGACGGTCGGCCGCGGCATGGACTTCAAGGGGCGTCTGGCCGCTGCGGGCGGGCTGGAGGATACCGTCGCCGAGGTCGTGCGCCGTCAAGGCGAACTGCGCACGGAGATCGCACTGCGCACCCTGGCCGAGGCCGGACTGGAACCGGGCGACGTCACCCGCGTCTGCCACGTCTTCACCGGCCAGGAAAGCTATCTGAAGGTCATCCTCGACCCGATGGGTCTCTCCGCCGACCTGGGCCTGCTCGACTTCGGCCGCAACCTGGGCCACATGACGGTCAACGACCAGATCGTCGGCCTGACTCACCTGGTGGAAACCGGGCAGGTCGGCCCCGGCGACCACGTCCTGATCGTCGCCCATGGCGGCGGGGTGTCCATCACCTGCGCCGTCGTACGCATCGACCAGCGGCCCAACTGGGCCGCTGCCTGATCAACCGCGCCCGTCTGCCGGCCCCGCCACGGGGCCGGCAGACGGCATGTCCGCTTGCTCGCACACCACTGTCCTGGGGGGCACCCGTGCAAAACCTCGCCTCATCACCCTTGCTTGACGCCGAAGCCCTGATATCCGGCTTCGGCCTGCTGGGCATCATGGCCACCGTCTTCGCCGAATCCGGCCTGATCGTCTGCTTCTTCCTGCCCGGCGACTCGCTGCTGTTCACGGCGGGTCTGCTTGTGGCCAACGACCAGTTCCTCCACCAGCCCCTGTGGCTGGTCATGCTCGCCATCGCAGCGGCCGCCGTCCTGGGTGACCAGTTCGGCTACGCCTTCGGCCGAAAAGTAGGTGGTGCTCTCTTCAGGCGTCCCAACTCACGGTTCTTCAAGCAGGAGAACGCCGAACGGGCCCAGCAGTTCATGCTCAAGCACGGCCCCAAGGCTCTGGTGATGGCCCGTTTCATCCCCGTCTTCCGCACCTTCATCCCCATCACCGCCGGCATCGGACGCATGTCGTACCGCACGTTCTTCCTGTTCAACGTGATCGGTGCGGTCCTGTGGTCGGTCACCTTGACCCTGGTCGGTTACTACCTGGGCCAAGTCGCCTTCGTCCGCGACAACATCGAAGCCATCGTCATAGGCATCGTGCTCATCTCCGGCATACCCATCATCGTCGAAGGCATCAAGATGCGACGCCGCGCCCGCAATGCCCAGACCGCGGACCACGCACCGTCCACCGCATCCGCCGCCACCCTCGAAACGGAGCAGCCCCGCATATGATCTCCGCAAAGGAATTCTGTGACCTTCTGGCCGACCGTGGCTTCACGTTCGCCAGCGGCGTTCCCTGCTCTCATTTCGGTGGGCCGATCGCGCATCTGAGTACCCAGCCCGGCCGCTACGTTCCCGCGCCGAACGAAGGCAGCGCGCTGGCGGTGGCCGCCGGCGCGGCCCTGGGCGGACAGCGTGCCTACGTGATGCTGCAGAACTCCGGTCTGGGCAACCTCATCAACCCGCTCACCTCGCTGGTGATGACCTACCAGCTGCCGATCCTGACCTTCACCAGTCTGCGAGGCTGGCCGGACCCGGCCACGGACGAGCCCCAGCACGCGGTGATGGGGCCGGCGACGCCAGGGCTTCTCGACAGCGTCGACGCCCCGCACCACACCCTGTACGCGCAGGACGGGGTTGAGGAGTTCTCCGCGGTCCTGGAGAAGGCAGAGAAGGATCTGGCCGGTCAGCGGGCGCCGTTCGTGCTGGTCGAACGCGGCGCCATCGGCAAGGCCACCGCGGCCAACGCCCCGCACACCGAGGGGCTGCCCGCCTCAGAGGCCATCCGAATTGTCACCGCCGCTGCGCCGCAGGCCGCTGTCATCGCGACCACCGGCTTCACCGGCCGCGACGCGTTCGCCGTGGCCGACGCACCCGGCACCTTCTACATGCAGGGCTCCATGGGCCACGCCTCCTCCATCGGCCTCGGCGTGGCGCTGACGCACCCGGAGCGGCCCGTAGTGGTCCTGGACGGGGACGGTGCACTGCTCATGCACTTGGGCACGTTGTCGATGATCGGCAGTGAGGCACCCGCCAACCTGATCCATGTCGTGCTCGACAACCGGGTACACGAGTCCACGGGCGGGCAGGCCACCACTTCGGCGACCACCTCGTTCCCCGACATGGCGCTGGCGGCCGGATACGCCGGCGCGGTCGTCTGTGACAGTGAGGACGCGCTACGGTCTGCGATGCTGCAGGCCCAGGCTGCTGCCGGCCCGTACCTGGTCTGTGTCAAGACGCTGCCTCGCACGGGCGCTGTTCCACCACGCGCGACCAATGCGCTCAGTACGCTGGACATCCGGGACCGCTTCCAGAGCGATCTGCAGCAGTAGCTCGCCCCGGCTGATGGGGGGTGTCCCGCGCGTTGCGTGGAACACCCCCCTCGCCCCGGCTGATGGGGGGTGTCCCGCGCGTTGCGTGGAACACCCCCCATTGTCAGGCCTTCGTGAGTTCAGGCACCTGCAGCCGTCGCGGGCTCGTCGACCCCGGTCTGGAGGCAGGCCGCCACCGTCTCGGGGTCCATGGCGGCCAGGCTGGCGAACATGCGCAGCGGTTCGGCCAAGGTCTGGCAGCACATCACGTACTGATTGCTCCGACCCTTGGGAATCGCCTCGACGAGGTTCTGTTCCCGCAGCGGAGCCAGATGGTGGCTGACCAGGGTCTGGCTCAGACCGGTGGCTTCCTGCAACTCCTTGACCGTGCGGGGACGCTGAGCGATCAACAGGATCAGCATGAGCCGGGTCTCGTCTGCCAGGGCACGCAGTTTGGGTGCCAGCATCTGTGCCCGCTCGTGCTCGCTGAGCCACTGGGCGGGATCACTGACCGCCACTCTGAGCTTTGATGGCCGTGCCATCGCCACCTCCCTCTCGCCCGTGAGCCAGCCGTCCGGCTCGGGCCCCGTCCTGGCGTGCGGGCCGGGGCGGGCTGCGGAGTCGATCCTATGCACTGTCACTCCCCAGTTCTTCAGGAGGCGGCAGGTACGTCGGCACCGCCGCTGTGGGCGCTGACTTCGGGCTGTTCTGTACCGTCGTCGTCGGTGACACGGCCCCGGGGCAGAATCAGCGCGGCGGCGACGGCACCGACGGCGGCGACGCCGACGGCGATCAGCAGGGTGGTGGCGAACCCCCCGACGAACGACTGCTGCGCCGCATCGAGGACACGCTGGCCGGCAGCACCACCGAGCTGCTGGGCAACTGCCGACGCGCCGCTCAGGGACTCGTGTACCGCCTGCCCGGCCTCGCCGGGCAACTGGGCGGCCTGGGGCAGGTCGTCACGGTACAGCGTGGTGATCACGCTGCCGCTGATGGCGATACCGAGTGCGCCGCCGACCTGCATGCCGACATCCGCGACCGCGGAACCGGCTCCCGCCTGGCGGGCGGCGGAGACGACGAGGATGGCATCCACGGCAGCCGGCAGGGCGACGCCCATGCCCAGACCGAACACGGCCAGCCCGATGAGCGCCTGTGCCTGGTCGTCGACGGAGAGCCCGGCCAGGACTCCCAGCCCCGCCGCACACAGCAGCAGACCGAGCACCACCGTCGTCTTCAGCCCCGCGCGCTCCACCAGCTTCGCCGACAGAGGCGCGCCCACCATCATCGTGCCGATGGCGAGCATGCGCAGGCCAGCGCCCAGCGGATCGAGTTCAAGTACCGACTGCAGGTACTGGGTGAGCAGGTACAGGCCGCTGTAGAGGCCGAAGGAGGTGCAGGCGATGGCCAGGGCCCCTCCGCCGTAGCGGGCGTTGAGGAACAGGCCGACGTCGAGCATCGGATGGGCGGTCTTCCGCTCCCACACAACGAAGGCAACCATCAGAACCACGCCGAGGAAGAGAGAGCCGAGCGTGATGACGTCGCCCCAGCCGTTGTGCGGTGCCTCGACCAGGCCGTAGACGATCGCCACCAGGCCCGCCACCGAGAGAAGGGCGCCGACGAGGTCCAGTCCGGGGTGGCCTTCAGCCTTGGACTCGGGGATCAGTTTGGCTCCGCCGATCAGGGCGATGGCCGCCAGGGGGACGTTGATGAGGAACATCGAACCCCACCAGAAGTGCTCCAGCAGCAGGCCGCTGACGAGCGGGCCGAGGGGCACACCGACCGCGGCTGCGCCCGACCAGATGCCGATCGCCTTGCCCTGCTCCTCACGTGGGAAGACGTCCTTGATGATGGCAAGGGTGGCGGGCATCATCAGCGCTGCCGAGATACCCATGAGGGCGCGGAAGGTGATCAGCGTCTCGGCGTTCGAGGCAAACGCGGCGCCCAGGCTGGTCAGCGCGAAGGCGCCCGTGCCGATGGAGAGGAGCCGTTTGCGGCCGAACCGGTCGGACAGACCACCGGCCATGAGCAGGAGCCCACCGAAGGCCAGAGCGTAGGAGTCGACCATCCACTGCAGCTGGCTGCTGGTGGCATCCAGGTCCTTCTGGATGCTGGGCAGGGCCAGGTTCAGGATGAGGGTGTCCAGACCGATCAGGACCAGGCTCAGACACAGGATGTTCAGGATCTGCCATCTGCGGGGATGGCCGGCGGAGCTGTTCACTTACTTCTCCTCGAACGCAACAGGTTGGCGCCCCGTGGGGCGGCCGGGGCCGGCTGTGCCCGCGGGGGTAGGACAGCAGGCCGGCCACCAGCCACGTCCCACTAAACAGCACTGACCCTTATCAACAGTAAACGCTGGTGATAATGGCGCACTTTGTACGCCGCTTCCGGCCATCTCGGCCGGTCGTTCGCAAGTCGCTTCAAGTTGAGCCCAGTTGTCGCTCTGGCGTGCTCAAACAACCCCCGGTGCGACGGGCCGGCCACGAAGGGGCACCCCCGGACAGCGAACGCCGACCGCCAGCGAGTCCCGCCAACACCGCTGATGGGACCGCCATTGCGTGCACCGCTCACCCCGCTCGAGATCACTTCCTACGGCGCAGTAGAGATGGCGCGATCGTTTCCAGTGCTACCGCGAGATACTCGAATACTTTGACCGTCATCGATAAGTTGGTCGAGAAGCAGCACGGAGGGCCTGCATCGGGCCCTGCACGGGGTGCCAAGGGGGCGGGGGCTGGAAGACATGCGTACATCCGACGGGCGGCGACTCGCAGCCCCACCACAGTCAACGCGGCGATAGCACCCCACCACTTCTTCTGTCACGGAACCCGTGCGTGGCGGCACGGTCGTGACATCACCTCAGGCACCACACCAGGCTCGCGCATCGGAGCGCTCGGCACGCGCTCTGCTGCGCCCACAGGGCTGGAACTGTCACTGGCGAAAGCAGTTCAAGGCCTTCCTGTACTTGAAGGGGATAACGATGTCAGTCCACGCCCAGCCACGCCTTGCCCTGGTGGGAGACCGCGGCAATCACGACGAGCCGGCCCACCCGAAGATCGACGCGATGCGTGAGCAGTGGGACTTGACCACCGAGTGGATACCGACCACTGACATACACGATGCCTCTGTTCTCGACGGCTTCGACGGCATATGGGTCGTGCCGGGAGCTCCGTACTTCAACCAGAAGGGCGTGCACGTCGCCGTGCGCCACGCCCGTGAGAACGGGCTGCCGTTCCTGGGCACCTGCGGCGGCTTCTTCAGCGCCCTGATCGAGCACGCCCAGAACGTGCTGCACCTGCCGGAGGCAATCGGCGTCGACGAGGATCCCGAGAAGCTGATGCCTCTCGTCACCCCGCTGAAGTGCTCCTTCCGCGGAGAGAAGGCGCCCTTGCGGGTCAAGGAGAATTCCCGGCTCGCCGCCATCTACGGCACGACCGAGGTGGAGGAGATCTTCCACTGCGACTACGGGCTGACCGACACGTTCATGAACGCCGCCAACGAGGGATCGCTGCAGCTCAGCGCCTGGGACAGCGACGGCGCACCTCGCGCACTGGAGATCACCGGGCACCCGTTCTTCATGGGCAGCCTCTTCCAGCCTGAGCTCTCGTCCGCGCCAGGCGCCGAACACAAGATCCTCAAGGCCTTTCTGGCTGCCGTACGTACCAACGCCAACGCCGACGCTGTGCCGACGCTCACCCTCTGACCCAGGCGACATCTGCTTGTGACAAGGCCGTGCGGTGTAACCGCACGGCCCGGGCACCGCCATGCCCGCCTCGTTCCCCACACCAGGCGGAAGGACCCCCACGTCTCTATGAAGCATGATCAGAACGGCCTGTCCCGGCGCGGCTTCGTCCGCGGCAGCGTCATCGGTGGCGCCGGCCTTGGAACGCCGGTCCTGTTGCCGGTGATATCCGCACACGCCGCCGAAACATCCGCCGCAACAGGTGGGCCATCCGCTGCCGGCGGTGTGACAGTCGCAGGCTTCACCGACCATTCCGCTGCGCTGACGCCGGACAAGACCGTCGCCACGGCCTGCCAGTTCTGCAATTCCAACTGCCGGCTCAACGTCGATCTCAAAGCAGGCCGGGTATTGGCCGTTCGAGGCGAGGACCGCGACCCCGTCCAACAGGGACAGGTGTGCGTCAAGGCCGAGATGATGCCCCAGCTCGTCTACAACGCCGAACGGCTGACCCGTCCGCTTCGCCGCGTCTCCGGTGCGAAGGGCTCACGGCACTCCAAGTTCGAGGCCGTGAGCTGGGAGGAGGCCCTGCGCACCATCGCCAGGAAGTTTCTGGCGCTGCGCGACGCCGGGCAGGCGCACACCATCGCCAACCGCACCACCGGCCGGATGCCCCGAGGTACTGGTTCGCTTGTGGCCCGTATGTTCGCGATGCTGGGCAGCCCCAACAACACGGACGTCGGTCCGGTCTGCAACGACGCCGGCGGCAACGCCCTCGCGATGACCTTCGGACTCGGCAACTTCACCAACGGGTACGGAACCGACGGCGCGACCGGCAAGGACGACCTCGGCTCAGCGCGCCACTACCTGTTCCTGGGCACGAACCAGGCCGAGACCCACCCGGTCACCTTCGACTACCTCCTGCGCGGCCGCAAGAAGAACAACGCGACCCTGACGGTCGTGGACCCGCGTCTGACGCCCACCGGAGCCGCCGCCGACCGCTGGGTGGCGCCGAAGCCGCACACGGACCTCGCGCTGCTGCTGGCCATGCTCCACCACATCGTGCAGGAGAAGCTGTACGACAAGGCGTTCGTCAAACGGTGGGTGGCAGGTTTTGACGAGCTGCACGAGCATCTCGCGAAGCGCCAGTACACCCCCGAGTGGGCGGCAAAGGTAACCGGAGTCGAGGCCGACGTCATCACCGAGATGGCGGTGGAGTACGCGACGGCGAAACCGGCAGCGATCTTCTGCAACGCGGGGATCTCCCACCAGCTCGGCGCCTTCGACACCTACCGGGTGGCCACGTTCCTGGCGGCGGTGACCGGCAACATCGGGCAGCCGGGCGGCGGCTGCAACTTCATGCACAACACCTGGCCCGGCGACCTGCACCTGCCACCCCTGGACGCCGACGTGCCCCAGCTGCGCGAGGCGCTGCCGGTCGGCCCGGACTACTTCGCCGAGTCCATCCTCACGGACAATCCCTACCGGCTGCGCGCGGTGGTGACCCAGGGCAATCCGCTGGTGTCCTCCGCCAACACGACCAAGGTCAAGAAGGCGTTCGAGCAACTCGATTTCTACGTGTACACCGGCCTGTTCATGGAAGAGGCCGCGTACTACGCCGACATCATCCTGCCGGTCTGCAGCGGACTGGAGATGGAAGGCGTCTACATGCGCCGCGACGACCGGGCCATCCGCTGGCAGGACCAGGCCGTCGACCGGGTCGGCGAGTCCCGGCCGGACTGGGAGATCTGGGTCGGTCTCGCTCACGCGCTGGCCGAACTCGACAGCCGTCGACCAGCCGCCGAGTGGCGTGCGGCGTTCCCCGAGCGGTGGATGAACTACCGAGACCTGTGGGACGACTTCGTCACCCACACCCCCGGCGTGGGCGGAATGACCCGCTCCCGGATGCAACGGCGCACCGAGCCGCTTCGCTGGCCGTGCCCCACCGAGGACCACCCCGGCGTGAGCACCCTCTACCTGGACCACCCCAGCTGGTACCAGGCGGCCGAGTCACTCGACCCGGCCAACCGCGGGAAACGCTTCCTCACACCCAGCGGCAAGGTCGAGATCTCGACACCGGCCCTGGAGAAAAAGCTGGCGGTCACCGGACACGGCGCCCTGCCGATCTTCTACACGCACCCCGAGGTCACCGGCAAGAACCCGACCCTGGCCTACAGCCGCAAGTTCGTCACCAACCCTCTCAACCCGCAGGCCGTCACCCATCCGGTCCGCCTGGGCGTACCCGGAAGTGACGCGGTGCACCGTGACTTCCCGCTGATGGGCATGACCGGCCGGCCCAGTGTCGTCCACTTCGCCGAGGTCACCCACTGGACGCCGACGGGCAAGCAGCTCAACGGCATCCGCTTCATCCAGATCCACCCCGACACGGCACGCCGCTCCGGCATCGCCGACGGCGACGACGTCCGCGTTGAAAGCCCTCGCGGATCGGTGACGGGCACCGCGCTGCTGTGGGAGGGGATCAGAACGGACACCGTGTTCGTCCCCAACACCTTCGGCCCTGCCCAGAAGCTGGGTGACCTCTTCGACGACCCCCGCTACGAGGCGGCCAACACGCTCCCCGACGACCGCTTCTACGACAACCTCTCGGGCCAGCAGGCCTTCAAGTGCTTCGCCTGCCGGGTCGTCAAGGCCTGATCCATCGCACGAGTACCGGCTCCACCCACCCGTTTCGCACTGCTGGAGGCAACGCATGTCCGCCACGCCCGACCCGCGCCTTGAGGCCGAGTCCGTCACCGTCCGGACATTGGCCGGTTTCGACGAGACTGTAAGAGTCCTCGGATCCAAGAGCTACACCAACCGCTACCTGGCCATCGCCTCCCTGTCCGGGCAGGAGACGATCATCGACGGCGCGCTGTTGTCCGACGACACCGTCTACCTCTCCCGCGCCATCGAGGCGTTCGGCCACGTCACCTGTGACATCGACCACGCCACCGCCCGCATACGCGTCACCCCCACGGGCCAGGCGATGCGGGCTCCCGACGAGGAGATCTTCGTCGGCGGTGCGGGCACGCCCCTCCGGTTTCTGATCTCCATGGCCGGGCACGCCGAGGGCACCACGGTCATCAACGGCAATGCCCGCATGCAGGAGCGTCCCATGGGCGACCTACTCAAGGCACTGCCCGCGCTGGGCGTGGACGCCACCGCGGTGCGCGGAAACGGCAGCCCGCCCATCCGGGTCGTCGGCGGCTCCTTCAAGGGCGGCGCCACCTCCATCAGCGGCGCCGTCTCCAGCCAGTTCACCTCGAGCCTGATCATCAACGCGCTGCGCGCCCAGACCGATACCGAGATCACCATCAGCGACGAGCTGGTCTCCAAGCCGTACGTGGAGATGACGCTCGCCGCGCTGAGCGAGATGGGCGTGAACGTCGGCAGGGACGGATACCGGCGCTTCACCGTCCCGGCCGGGCAGCAGGCCCGCGGCGGACAGGTCACCGTCGAACCGGACGCCTCCGGCATGTCCTACTTCCTGGCCGCCGCCGCAATCCTGGGTAGCCGCGTGGTCATCCCGGGCATCGGTTCCGGCTCCCACCAGGGCGACGTCCACCTCGTCCGGGCTCTCGAGCAGATGGGCTGCCGCACCGAGGTCGGCGACGGCTCGATCACGGTGACCGGCGGGTCCCTGCGCGGCATCGACATCGACATGGAAGCGATGCCCGACGTCGTGCCCTCCCTGGCCGTCGCCGCCGCCTACGCCGAAGGCACCACCCGCATCACCAACATCGCCTCGCTACGGGTCAAGGAATGCGACCGCATCGCCGCCGTCACCACCGAGCTGCGCAAGATGGGCATCGAGGTCGAGGAGCACGAGGACGCGATGTACATCACCGGCGGCACCCCGCACGGCGCGACCATCGACACCTACGACGACCACCGCATCGCCATGACCTTCGCCATCGCCGGTCTGCGCACCGAGGACGTGGTCATCAAGGACCCCGGCTGCGTCGCCAAGTCCTTCCCCACCTTCTGGCAGACCCTCGACACCCTCCACCCCGACCTGAAGAGCACCAAGTGAGCGCGATCGAACCGGTGTTCGCCGGCCCGGGAATTCTGTTGGTCATCGACGGATGGGGCCACGCCGACGCGTCCGACGACAACGCTCTGACGCTGGCACGTACCCCGGTCCTGGACGAACTGGTGACCCACCGCCCGAGCACGCTGGCCAAGGCCTCGGGCGACGCGGTCGGCCTGCTCCCCGGCACGGTCGGCAACTCCGAGATCGGCCACATGGTCATCGGAGCCGGACGGCCCCTGCCCTACGACAGCCTCCTGGTCCAGCAGGCCATCGATACCGGCACCCTGCGCACACATCCGCGGTTGGGCACCCTGCTGGAAAGGATCACCGCTTCGTCGGGCGCGCTGCATCTGATCGGTCTGTGCTCGGACGGGCAGATCCACGCCAACGTCGAGCACCTGAGCGAGCTGCTGGCCGCCGCGGCCACACACCAGGTGGAGCGGGTCTTCATCCATGCGATCACCGACGGCCGGGATGTGGCCGACCACACGAGCGAGACCTACCTGACCCGGGTGACCGAACTGGCCGCCCAGGCCGGAGCAGGGCAGATCGCCACCGTCATCGGCCGCGGCTGTGCCATGGACAAGGCCGGCAACCTCGATCTGACCGAGCAGGCGGTCACCCTGGTCGCCGACGGGCGCGGCGTGCCCGCCGACAGCATCCACGCGGCAGTCAGCGCCGGTGAGCGCGGCGACGAGTGGGTCCCTGCGACCGTGCTCACAGCTGTCGGAGACGCGAGCGTCGCCGACGGGGACGCGGTGGTGTGGTTCAACTTCCGCAGCGACCGCATCCAGCAGTTCGCCGACCGCCTCAGCGAGCACCTGACGGCCACCAGCCGCTCGGTGGACATGGTCAGCCTGGCCCAGTACGACACCCGCACCGCCATACCCGCTCTGGTCCAGCGCGCGGACGCCTCCGGCGGCCTGGCCGACGAGCTCGCCACGGCCGGGCTGCGCACGGTCCGCATCGCCGAGGCCGAAAAGTTCGAGCACGTCACCTACTACATCAACGGCCGTGACGCCACTGTGCGCGGCGGGGAGGAGCACGTGCGCGTCACAGGGGACGGCAAGCCCGACTACGTCGCGCGTCCCCGGATGAACCTCGACCGCGTCACCGCAGCAGTGGTCGAAGCCGCCACCCGTCCGGAAGTCGACCTGGTCATCGCCAATCTGGCCAACATCGACGTGGTCGGGCACACCGGCAACCTCGCCGCCACCGTCACCGCCTGCGAGGCAACCGACGCCGCGGTCGACCAGATCCTGGAAGCGGCCGGGGACAGCCACCGGTGGGTACTTGCCGTCGGTGACCACGGCAATGCCGAACGCATGACCAAGCAGGCACCGGACGGCACCCTGCGGCCCTACGGCGGGCATACCACCAATCCCGTGCCGCTGGTGATCGTCCCTCCGGGCACCGACACACCCCCACTCGCGCTGCCGCAGACGGCCACGCTGGCCGATGTCGCCCCCACCGTCCTGCACCTGCTGGGACACAAACCCGGATCCGCAATGACAGGAAGGACCCTGCTTTGAGCCCCCTCGCCTCCGCACCCACCTCGGGCCTGTCGCATCAGACTCCGGCTCTGTCCGGCTGTCTCGACAAGCCCCACATCGCGGCTGCCTTCGCCGAGGACGCCACCGTCCGCAATCTGGCCGCCGACAGCATCGAGGGCGTGCTCCACGAGCCCGCCGACCGCTCGCGCGTGGTCCTCGGCCTGCACAACCCGTCTGCGACCGAGGCCCGTATCAACCTCAGCACTCTGCTGCCCGAACGAGCCGACTGCACCTGGCACTTCCTCAGCGGCTCCGTGCGCACCAGTGAGGCGGCCGACGGTATGTACGTCCACTTGGACGCAGCCGGCACGGCGTGGCTCACCGCAGCCCCGTAGAGGAGGGCGTCGGGGTCCGGGCCACCTGACGTCTGATCACCCCGCGCCCGGGTGCTGACGGACACGAGCCCGTCAGCACCGCCTCGCCAGATCCGCAGCCTGCGCGGGGCAGCCCCCTACGGGTGCGCTGTCCCGCATTCCTCTTTCAGGGCACCGCCATCCCCGAAGGATCTGACATGCACACTTCCATATTTCTCTCGGTATCGGCTCTCGCCGCTGCCGCAGGCACAACCTCGGCTCTCAGGCCTCCCTGTCCGGCCCGTCCCCTTCTGTCACACGAGTGACCGCCCAAGGAGTGTCGCAGCACGCTCCGCTCCCTCTCGTCCCACGTACAGCGGTCACGCACGAAGGAAGGGTCTCAACAGTGTTCAGCAAGAAGTTCCGCCGCGCATACCTCGTCACCTCGGCTCTGACGGTCATGTCTCTGGCAGGCTGCGCCGACGGCGGAGCCGGAGCAGGTGGTGCCCTGCAGGTCAGCGGGTCGACCACGGTGGCGCCGGTCGCCGCGGACGCGGCCGAGGCGCTCAAGGCCGATGGGCTCGACATCACCGTCGCCACGCAGGGTGGTTCGGCCGGCGGCATCTCGCAGCTCGCCTCGGGGCAGATCGACATCGCCATGAGCTCGAAGCCACTGGCGAAGGAGGACAAGGCCGCCAACCCCGACACCGACTTCCTCACCACGCAGATCGGTGCCGACGCCGTCGGCGTCATCGTCACCAAGCAGGTCGCCGACGCCGGGGTCAAGAACCTCACCGCCGCGCAGGTGCGTGGCCTGTTCGAGGGGAAGATCACCAACTGGTCCGAAGTCGGCGGCCCCGATCTCGACGTCTTCGTCTACGACAAGGAGCCGGGGCGCGGTACGCGTGAAGTCCTCGACAAGTACCTCTACGGAGACGAGAAGGCTCCGCCTCCGCCGAAGTCCGGCAACTTCGCCATCGTCGGCGGCAACCTTGAGACCCGCAACAAACTCGAGTCCACGCCCGGCGCCGTGGCGCCGCTGTCCACCAGCTTCGTCGAAGGACGCGACGGTCTTGCCGCGGTGACGCTGGACGGCATCGAGCCGTCCCCGGAGAACATCGCCTCCGGCAAGTACCCCATGTCCCGGCCGTTGTACTTGTTCACCGACGGCAAGCCCGAGGGGTCCGCCAAAGAGTTCATCGACTACGTGCTGACCTCCAAGGGCCAGAAGCTGATGACCAAACACGGCTACCTGACCCTCAAGAACATCGGGAAGTAGCGGATGGCAACCGGAACCCTGACCCGGCCGCCCGACGCACCCGACGCACCGGACACCGGCAGTCGCCCGCGCCCGTCCAAGTGGATCTGGGCCTGGCTGTATGCCGGGGTGTTCGCCGTGGCGGCTCTCCTCCTGACCGTCGTCGGCTATCTCGGCGCAGGAGTCACCAGTGGACACGTCGACTGGCTGGAGCTGCTGACCGAAGCCGCGTGGAGCCCGGCCAGTTCGTTGTACGGCGGCTTGGCGATGATCTACGGCACGGCGGTGGTGTGTGCTCTTGCGCTCGTCATCGCCGTGCCCGTCAGCTGGGGGGCTGCCGTCGCGCTGTCGGAGTACCTCCCGCCCCGCCTGGCCCGACCGCTGCGCATGTGCGTGGAGTTGCTCGCAGCCGTACCGTCCATCGTCTACGGCCTCATCGGCATCATGGTCATCCGTCCGGTCATCGCGCGGATCGCCGACGTGCCCGGCGGAGACAGTCTCGCGGCCGCCGGCATCGTCCTCGCCGTCATGATCACTCCCACCATCGTGGCGGTCAGCGTCGACGCACTCGCCGCAGTGCCGGACCGCGTCCGCGAAGCCGCGTACTCGCTCGGTCTGACCCGCCGGGAAGTGGTGCGCTCGGCGGTACTGCCGCTCACGCGGTCCGGCATGCGAGCGGCTGTTCTGCTCGGTCTTGCCCGGGCACTTGGCGAAGCCATCGCCGTTTTCCTGGTCGTGGGACGGGCAGACGGCCGACTGCCCACCAGTTTCGGAGAGTTCCTCGACTCGCTGAGCCACCCCGGCCAGACGCTCACAACGAAGCTCGCCGGTCCGGAGCCCGTGCTGGCGGGAACGTCCGGCCCCCACTTCGCCGCTTTGTGCGGACTCGGCCTCGTCCTCCTGGCGCTGGTGGCAGCCATGACAGTCTGGGGCACACGAGGCCGCACCCGCGGTGCGGCGACCGAACGCCCCGCCAAGTCCCACGGCACAGCGCGGATGCGTCTGCAGCGGGACCGGCTGGTGAGGACGCTGCGGCTGGGGGCCCTGGTTCTGCCCAGCGTTCTTCTCGTCGGCATGCTGGCTCTCCTGGTGACGAGAGGGAGTTCGGCCCTCAATCCGTCCTTCTGGATCACGCCCGCAACGGGCGCGTCCGGAGGGGGCGTGCGTGACCAGATCATCGGCACGGTGCTGCTCATTGCCACCACAGGCATTCTGGCTCTGCCCCTCGGCTTCGGCGCGGGCGTCCTGATCGGTGTCCACGCGTCCGAGCGCACGGCACGCGTTCTGCAGAATGTCACGGTCGTGCTCGGTGGGGCGCCGACCATCCTGCTGGGCCTGGCCGGGTTCGTGATCCTGTCCACCACGATGGGCTGGGGCCGGTCCTGGCTGGCGGGTGCGATCGTGCTCGTTCCCGTGGTGGTGCCGGTGATTGCCCTGACCACCTCCACCCGTGTCAGAAGTATCCCTCCCGAACTCACGGAGAGCGTCATGTCCCTGGGGCTGACGCGTGCGCAGTATGTCCGGTCGGTCGTCGTTCCGTACACCTGGCCGGCGACCATCACCGGCCTGCTGCTCGGCCTGGCGCGGGCCGCGGGCGAAACCGCCCCGCTGCTTTTCACCGCGACTGTCTTCTTCGGTGCGCCCGCCGTGCCGGGCGGAATCGTGGACTCGCCGGTGCAGGCGTTGCCGACCCACATCTTCACTCTTTCCCAGGACTCAGGTGACCCGCAGGCCGTCACCCAGGCCTGGGGGAGTGCCATGGTGCTGGTCCTCATCACCGCAGTACTCCTCAGCGCGGCTGTCGCGCTGCGCAACCGCTTCGAAGGAGAGCGATGGACAACGTAATCACCGTGCGCGAGCTGCGCGTACTCAGCCGCGACAAGACCCTGGTCGGCCCGGTCTCCTTCAGCCTGGAACACGGATCCACCACCGGGCTGTGCGGACCGTCGGGCGCGGGCAAGTCCACCATCCTGCGTGCCCTGGTGGACCTGCTCCCTCACGGACTCACCCGGGACGGCGAACTGCGGGTGCTGGATCGCACGATCGCTCCTGGCAAGGGAGACGCCGACCTGCGGGCCAAGGTCGTTCTCGTGCCCCAGATGCCGGTCGTCTTCGGAGGCAGCATCCTCGACAACGCCCTTTTCGGTCTCCGTCATGTCCTGCGCGCCTCTCAAGAGCTCCTGAAGGAGCGGGCGGAGCAGGCACTGGAGGAGGCCGGACTGTGGAAGGAAGTCGCCGACCGCCTCGATTCCCCGGCGCAGAACCTGTCCGCCGGGCAGCGCCAGCGGCTCTGTCTGGCCCGTGCCCTGGCACTGGAGCCGGCCGGGCTGCTGCTCGACGAGCCCACCAGCGCACTCGACGAACGCAGTAGGGACAAGGTCGAACAGTCCATCGCCGCGCTGAACGGCCGACGGGCGGTGCTTCTCGTCTCCCACGACCCGGCGCAGGTGGAGCGCCTGTGCGACACGACCGTTCACCTGGACCAGCCCATGACGACAGCACCTGCCGTCGCCGTGGGCTGATCACCGGCATTGCAGCGGAGCCGGAGCCTTGGTTCGTCTCTGCGCTCACTGGACGTTGACCTGGCTGCGCTGATGCAGGATCTGCATCAGCGCAGCGCGCACGCCCACACCCAGCCTGTAGTAGACGAGGCGGCCATCACGCCTGCTCTCGATCAGACCGATGCATCGCAGCCGTTTCAGGTGATGACTGACGGTCGCCAGAGACACCCCGACGTCTGCCAGCTCGTGCACGGCGGCCTCGGCGCCCGCCCGTTCAGCCAGCTGCATCAGAAGCTGCAGGCGGACAGGATCTCCGAGCGTCTTGAACACATTGGACCACCAGACCATGTCTGCCGTGCTCAGCTCCAGGCACGAACCGTCACAGGCGGAGGCAGTCCCCTTCTGACACATGACCTTTCCCTCCCAGCGTCCCTTCCGGGATCGTTACCGGTCGGCATGTCTCTGCGCCCGAAATCGTCATGCCTGGCCGACGCCCGCATTACGGATCGCCGGAGCCTACCGGTTCAGGGAGTCTGTGACAGCAGGCCCGCCATAGCCGACAACACCCCAGGCGCAACGCGGTAGTACACCCAGCTGGCGCGGCGCTCCGACTCGAGAAGCCCAGTCTCCCGCAGCTTCCGTAAGTGGTGACTCACCGTGGGCTGAGAAACCCCGACGTCCTGGATGTCACAGACACAGGCTTCTCCGCCCGGCCGGGCTGCAATTTTCGAGAACAGCCGCAGCCGGACGGGGTCGGACAGCGCCTTGAACATGACGGCGATCTTCTCCGAGTCCGGAGCGGACAGCTCTTCCTTCCCCAGCGGCTGGCAGCACCAGGTCATGCCAGCGGTCAGATTGGTGGAGCCCGGAGCCAGATTAGACATACCTCTATGTTGACAGCCATCAAATCATTTGCCAAGCAGGGAACGGAACCCCTCTGCGCCCGTTCGGGCGCAGATTCGATGACTCTCTATGTTGACGTACGTCGATCTCAGGCGCCATGCTGGGCGACATCGACACCTATCGAATCCGAGGAGTCATCGCCATCATGTCCGCAGCTCCTGCCCTGCCGGTAGTCATCATCGGCGCCGGTCCCGTCGGCCTGGCCGCCGCAGCCCATCTGTCCGACCGCGGTCTGCCCGCTCTCGTTCTGGAAGCCGGTCAAGGCGCGGGCACCGCCGTGCACGAATGGGCACACGTACGTCTCTTCTCCACCTGGGGCGAAGTCGTTGACCCCGCGGCCGAGAAGCTTCTCGCCCCAACAGGCTGGCGGAAGCCCGACGCCGGCACCTACCCGAGCGGCGGCGACTGGATCGAGAACTACCTGCAGCCGCTCGCCGACGCGCTCGGTGACCAGGTCCGCTACGACGTCCGGGTCACCGGCGTCTCAAGGGCCGGCCGCGACCGCATCGTGGACACCGATCGTGAGACGCAGCCTTTCGTCGTGTACGTGCAGCACGCCGACGACCGGGAAGAACGAATCCTCGCCGCTGCCGTGATCGATGCCTCAGGCACCTGGGCCCTGCCCTCACCGGCCGGCGGCAGCGGCCTGCCCGCCCTAGGCGAGCGCGCGGCGGCCGATCGCATCAGCTACCGCGTCCCCGACCTCACGGACTCGGCCGTGCGTGCCCGATACGCGGGCAAGCGCACCGCCGTCATCGGCTCGGGCGCCTCCGCGTTCACCGCGCTCTCGTCACTGGCCGAACTGGCGCGTTCCCAGGACGGAACGGATACGAAGGCGGTTTGGGTGTTGCGCCGCGGCATCTCCGGCTCCACCTTCGGCGGCGGAGATGCCGACCAGCTGCCCGCGCGAGGTGCCCTCGGCCTCGCCGCGAAGGCCGCCGTCGACGACGGCCACGCAGAGGCGGTCACCGGCTTCCGCACCGAGGCCGTCGAGGGCAGCGCCAACGGCCGACTGGTGCTGGTCGCCGAGGACGGGCGACGGTTGGAGGCGGTGGACGAGCTCATTGTTCTGACCGGTTTCCGCCCCGACCTGTCCTTCCTCTCCGAGGTCCGCCTGCGCCTGGACGAACGCCTTCAGGCACCGGTGGAGCTCGCCCCGCTGATCGACCCCAACCAGCACTCCTGCGGCACCGTCTACCCGCACGGCCACCGGGAGCTCTCCCACCCGGACTCCGGTGTCTACCTCGTCGGCATGAAGAGCTACGGCCGTGCTCCCACATTCCTGGCCATGACCGGCTACGAACAGGTCCGTTCCGTGACGGCAGCCCTGGCCGGCGATGCCGAGGCGGCCGACCGAGTGGAACTGGTCCTGCCGGAGACCGGTGTGTGCGGTGGGTCCGGCCTGTTCGACACGGCCGACACCTCCCAGGCCGCCACAGAAAGCTGCTGCGCCCCAGTCGCTCAGCAGCCGATCCAGCTCGTCACCGCCTCTCCCGGCTCGGCAAGCGCACCCGGCAGCTGCTGCAACGCCTGACCACCACCACCCAAGCCGTCACGGCTGCGGGCAGCGCGCACCACCGAACCGGCAGGAGTACGACCCATGTCCCGGACACAACTCACACCGCGAGTGCCCGACCTGCAGGCCGCGACCAACTTCCACAGCAGGCTCTTCGGCACCGCGCCGGCCAAGCTTCGTGATGGCTACGCCGACTCCGCCACCACTGAGCCCGCGCTCAATCTCGCCGTCGTCGTAGGAAGGGCGGGCGAGGGCGCCGCCTACTGCTACGCCCCGCAGGGCAAGGTGCGCGGTCCCGGCCAGGAGCCGTGGGAGGTGCACGTCGTCAAGGCCGACGTCGACACCCTGGCCATGCAGCCTGGTAGCACCTGCTGCATCCCCGCGACCGCCACCCTGCCCGAACAACAGCCCGATACGGCTCGTTGCTGATGACCGACTCATGAGCGACCTCTCCACGGCCACTGCGGCCGCCGTCACCGATCAACCGACGCGGCCACGGGCGGCCCTGCCTGCTCTGTGCCTCACCCAGATCACCAGCTGGGGCATCGTCTACTACGCCTTTCCCGTCCTCAACCCGCAGATCACCACGGCCACCGGCTGGAGCGCGGCCACGACCACGGCCGCCTTCTCCGCCGCTCTGCTCGTCTCCGCCCTGGCCGGTATCCGCGTCGGCCGGATCCTGGACGCCCGCGGCCCCCGCACGGTGATGACCGTCGGCTCCGTCATCGGCACCGCCAGCCTGGTCATCGTCGCCACCGCGCCCAACCTTGCCATATTCACCGTCGGGTGGCTGCTGGCCGGTCTCGCCATGGCATCCACCTTCTACCAGCCCGCGTTCGCCGCACTCACCCGCTGGTGGGCCCCCGACCACATCCGCGCCCTCACCACCGTCACTCTCGCCGGCGGTCTGGCCTCCACCGTCTTCGCGCCCCTGACCGCTCAGTTGGCCGGCCACTTCAGCTGGCGGCACACGTACCTGATACTGGCCGCCGTCCTGGCCGCCGTGACCGTACCCGCCCACGCCCTCGCCCTGCGCGGGCCGTGGCCCCCCGCTCCGCCCCCGGCCACCACCGGCGGGACTGCCACCACGGCCGCCATCACCCGCAGTCGTCCGTTCCTCCTTCTGGCCACCGCCCTGACCCTCTCGGCTTTCGCGATGTACGCCGTAGTCGTCGCCCTCGTCCCCCTGTTGCTCGACCGCGGCTACACCGCTACCCAGGCCGCCTGGGCCCTGGGCCTGGGTGGGGCCGGGCAGACTCTCGGCCGCACGCTGTATGCCGCCCTGGCACGCCGAAGCTCACCCGCCCTACGCGCCGCTGTCCTCATCGGCCTGGGCGGAGCCACCACCGCCGCCTTCGCGTTCGTCCCCGGCCCTTACCCGCTGCTGGCAGTCCTGGCCGTCGTCGCCGGCACCGTCCGTGGCAACCTGACCCTGTTGCAAGCCACTGCCATCACCGACCGATGGGGCGCAAATCGTTACGGCCGGCTGTCCGGAATCCTTGCCGCCCCTGCGACGACCGCCTCCGCGCTAGCCCCGTTCGCCGGCGCCGCCCTGACCGTGCCGCTCGGCGGCTACCCCAACCTGTTCGTCGTACTCGCGCTGGTCTCGGCCGCCGCCGCACTCATCGCCTGGCACACCACGCCAACCGGCAAGACAACCTGACAGCGTTGGAAGACAGCCGCCACCGCGCCGCCGGCCGACGCCCACGAGATCTGCTGCCGCTGCGTCGATCCCTGCCCCCACTGCCGACCAGTCTTGGCCGAGCGCCCAGTCCCAGTCCGGCCATTTTCGATCGTGCCAAAGTGATCACAAAGCGCTTATGGTCGATGGGTGGCTGTCATAGATCTGCAGACGTCGGAGGATGGGTTCCTCGAAGGTGGCTCGTGCGGGCCGGGGCTGAACTGCAAACCCCTCAACCGTTCCGAAGCCGAACAGTTGTCGGCGATGCTGCGAACCATCGCCGACCCCACCCGCCTGCAGTTGTTCCGGCTACTGGAACAAGCCCCCAACGGTGAAGCCTGCGTATGCGACTTGGCCGACAGCCTGGAGCTACGCCAGTCCACCGTCAGCCACCACTTGAAGATCATGACCGAAGCCGGACTCCTGGACCGCGAGCGGCGTGGCACCTGGGCCTGGTTTTCTGTCAACCACAACGGACTGCAACGCATTCGGTCCATCCTGGACCCGGCACCTCGGACCTCAGACGGGTGACCGGTCCTCACCGCTTCTGTCGAGCGGACAGCGGCGGTCTGAGCCCCACAGGTCCGGCTCTTCACCTCGCGAGGTCCCGAGGATCATCCTTCGGTATCGAGAGGCCAGGCGATCTCGCGGGCCGCGTCGTGCACCGGCCGTCCGACCCCGATGAGTACCGCTGAGGCCGAACCCGTCAAGTAGGCGTAGCCGAGAAGGTGATCACCTGACCGGTGATCTGCGCTTTGAGCCCGTTCCACCGAACACCGTCGGCACCGTCACCTTTCCGCCCGGTTACGCCCAGCAGGTCGGCATCCGCTGGGGCCCCTCGGTCCTGCACGGCGCCCCTGCTTCGACGCCCGCCGGCACCCTGCGGTTCTCGGTCAGACCTCGGCGAGGCGATTCGAGAGGTCGAGGGCGTCGGTCGCGAATGTGAGGGCGGAGCACAGGCCGATCACCTCGTGGACGGTCGGACGGACCAGGCGCGGCCAGTCGTCCGGGGCCGCGAGCCAGGAGGCGAGGTGCACCTCGGTGGTGGCCAGGCCCAGGTGGGCGGTGACGTCCCAGCCCGCGAGGGAGGCGGGCTCCCAGTGGAGACGGATGCGGCCGAGGGGGAGTCTTGGAGTTCCGTCGGCGAGCCACGTGATGGCGAGAGGGCCGTCGGGCCGGGCGGAGACGCGCCGGACCAGCGCGCCGCATACGCCGTCCGGCATGGGGCGTATGGCGAGGTCGTGCAGCGGAAGGACGGACGAAGGGTGGGGTCGCGACGGGATAGAAGCCTCCGTGGTGTTGGTGGAACCGGTCAGGCCCAGGCGAGAGCGTCGCGCACCGCCGTCGGGAGGTAGCCCTCCTGGCCGTCCTCTCCGATGAACGCCTTGCCGTCCCGGACGACGACATCGGCCCCCACATAGTGGGCGAAGGGGAAGTCGGGGTTGACGGCGAGGCGAATCGGCAGGTTGGGGTCGAGCCCCTGGAGCTGGCGGAGCAGGTGGCCGACGGTCAGGTTTTGGGGCAAGGTAACCTCCGGGAGCAGTACGGAAAGACAGGTGCGGGTTGGTGGTGATGGTTCGTCAGGAGGTCAGCCGGTAGGGATAGGCGGGACAGGTAGGGCTGCTCTCCGGGACGGCCAGGCGCCGTCGGCGACCAGACATTCGTCGACCTGCGATTTTCCCGACATCCGTACGTTGACATGCAGTGTGCCGAAGCGCGTAGTCGTTTCCCGGGAGTGACGTCTGCCGTGGGCGAACTCGCGACTGTCAGCCGGGGCCGACGGCCGGGGAATGGATCGGCGAACGCGGTTGTCGTACCGACGGCCCTACCACGGTCGAAGGAGCAGGTGGGTCGGGCGCCTGGCCCAGGGCGGTTTGCGCGTGCCCGGAGCGGGCGACAGCGGCCTGGGCCAGGCGAACTGCCGAGGCTCCGTCCGCGGGCGCGGCGGCCTCCCGGGCTTCGATCACACGCCTGATCGCCTGCAGGTACGTATGGCTCTCCGCATGGGCGACGCGAAGTTCGGCCGCTGAGCCGGTGAGCCGCTCCAGTTCGTAGAAGGCCGGCACGTATCCGGGCCGGGTAAGGGCGTGCAGACGGTTCTGGTGAGCGGTTACTGAGTGGTCGGTGATGGCCAGGGCCGCATAGATGTGCATGGTCGAGCGCAGGAGCGGGTCGTCGCTGGGGCGGCGGACCGCGAGTATTTCCAGCAATTCGATGGGCTGGCCCCAGGCATTCTCGATCATGGCTGCGGCCTGGTTGAGCGCGGTGGCGGTGGGCATGACGGAACTCCCGTGGTTCAGGGGCGAGGCTTGGGCCGGAGGTGGTGTCCCGGAAGGCCCGGTCCGGGAATCAGCGGCTGTGCCGTGGAGCCGCCGAGATGGCCGGCGGCGTGGTTGCGGCGGCGGGCGCGAAGTTGCCGGACCGGTTCTGCGTCGCACCTGCGGTGCGGCTGCGGGCGGCCATCACACGGAGATCTGCTGCGGTGCGCGGGGCGCGAGCGGCGCGGTGGACGGCCTGGACGACAGCGGTGCGGCGCACGTCGAGTGGGGTTGGAGCGCGAGGGAGCTGGGGATCGGTGACCTGGCCGACCGGGGTCAGCGTGACCAGGTGCTCCATCCTGCGGTCGATCTGGTGCCGTTCACGGGTCACTGGTGCCGACTCCGCCATGACGGCTGCCGTCGCGGCGATCAGGTGGGATGGCGTGCGGGCCGTGAACACCGCCTCCGCTCGAGTGCCCCAGCCCGGTGGGCCGGCCCACAGGGTGACGGTTTCGTCGTCCCAGCCGGAGAGACGGTTGTCGATCAGGACGCCTGCTTGCCCGTCGGGGGCGACGATCTCGACGGTGCCACGTGCGCCGGCCACACGATGCCAGCCGGCGTCGGTCAGAGGCTGGACGGCGTCGGCCCAGTAGAGCGACGGCTCCGCCAGGAAGCGTCCGTTGCCGTCGTGTGCGTCGGCCTGGGCGTAGTCGTGGGCCAGAGCGGTGGTGAGGCCGGCGACGATCTCGGCCGGGGTGACGTGGTTGAAGGTGGCAGTCCAGCGGGGTGCGGAGACGGCCTCTGCGGCTGCGGTGATCTTCCACAGCTCGAAGTCGTCGCCGAACCAGCCGATCCGAATCCTCTGGTCGGGCGAGGTGACGACGAGCTGGCAGGGGCCCTCGTCGAGGTGGTGTTGCGGCCAGTGGGCGACCGGGGCGAAGCCGGCGTCTCCGGTCCCGTTGGAACCGGCCAGGTACATGGGACTGACCAGGACCTCCTCGTAGCGGTACGGGTCATCAGGGACGGGCATGGTCGAAGCTCCGGGCAGGTAGGAGGAGAACGCACCCGCGTGCGCGGCGGGAACCAACGGTTGGAGTGCACACAGGCGCCGGACAGCGGCGAGACGGCTCCGGCTCTCGCGCCCTCGACACCGAACACCTCGGCGACCAGGTGGGCCCCGGCCCGCTCGGTCGCGTCGTGCGGGTTCACTCCGTCACCTCCATCCGGGCAAGCAGAGAGCGGACCAGGGTGGGCAGGCTCTCGGGGCCGTCGCCGAGCCAGACGTGGTCGGTTGCCTCGTCGAGGACGTATGCGGCGTCTTCGAGCAGGCCGCTGGAGATCTCCATGCAAGCGTCGGTGATCCGGGAGGCGGCGAGCAGCGACTCGGAGAGGACCTCGACGTAGTCGTCCGGCGCCAAGCCAGCAGCCTCGGCCGCGGTGCGGATCGCCGCCAGCTCCAGCGCGCTGAAGGCGAAGTCGAACTCGTCGTCCTGTTCGGCGCCGTCGGGCGCGGCGAAGACCGGGTTGCGAGGCTCGGTGGGGATGCCCACTCGGGTGCAGATCTGATCGACCGAGGCGGTCAGCTCGGCGAAGGACTCGGTGAGCCACCCCAGTGCGGAGGCATAAGAGGCCAGGGTGAACAGGCCCGCCGACGTGGCGGGGCGCGGCTCGGCGGCCACGAACCCTTCGAGGCGGTCGTTCAGCTCCCCGACCACCTGGGGCCCGGCCGACAGCGCGCCCAGCACAGGGTGCAGGTAGGAGCGGCCGGCGGCCGTCGGGTACTCGGCGGTGAGGATGCCGGAGACGCTCTGCGCGGCGTCGGTGAGAAGATCCGCCAGTTCGGCACGGGTCAGGGGAGTGCGGTCGGTGGTCATCGGTGGACAACCTTTCGGGGAGCGGCGGCCGGGGACGGGGCTGCTGCTGGGGGAGTTGCCTGACCCGCCGACGGTCGGTCGACGGCGAGCGACGACCGGGACCGGGCGGCCTGCACGCGGGCCTCGGTGGCGGAGTCGGTCTCGACATTCTGCTGGGCGCCGGTGCGCAAGTGGGCCGAGCGGTAGACCGCGTAATCCTTCCGGCTTCCGGCGGCGACGAGGTAGATCTCGCGCATGTGGGTCGAGGTCGGCGGGGCCGGACGGAACTGGATGACCATCCGGTAGGCGACGGGAGGGTCGACATAGACCTTGTGGAAGCCGGCGAGTCGGCCCTTCAACGGCAGGCAGTCATCACTTCCGTGGACCAGGTTCTGCAGTTCCAGCAGCGCCAAGTCACGGATCTCATCGGGAAGCTCGCGCAGGTCGGCGATGGCGTCGGGGTGCGCGGCGAAGGCGAAGCGGGCGCGGCTCACAACAGCCGCCCCTGCACCGGACGCGGGGCCGGTTCCGCCGGGGGCGTGCGGGGGGCGTCGAAACCGGCCTTCGGTGTCGCGGGAGCGCCGGCCGACCGGGCGAGGGCGATGCGGGCGATTCGGGCCCGGACGACGGCGCCGTTGTGATCGCTGTATTCCGGTGGTTCTGGCAGCGGGTGGCCGCGGTCGTCCAACCAGGATCGGGCGGCGCCCACGTCGGCGAAGGCGCCCTCGCGCATCGTGTACGTGCCGGAGTCGCGGTCCCACTCTTCGAGGAAGACTCGAACCGGTGCTTGATCGGCTCGGGAGTCACGGGCCAGCGTCCATGTCTCGCACGGGTCGGATTCCGAGGTCTGGGTGTCGAGGACCTCGTAGCGAGTGCCCGACTCCCGGATCTGCTGTTCGACCTGGAGAGTGAGGTCGTCGGCGGGCTTCACGTAGTCGTCGCCGACCAAGGCGATCCGCTCGGGCGGGCAGCCCCGTTCGACCAGCCAGTTCTGGGCGAAGGGCACCGTGGCGTGGTAGCTCGTCTCCAGGGTGAACGTGAGCCGGCTGAGATCCCGCGCGACCGCGATCGCAACCACCTGCGGCGCGCCGGGTATTCCCCAGGTGACCGACCGGTCGTGGGCGACGACGAAGCTGTGGGAGCCGTTCGGCGTGGTGTGGTGCTGGGACAGGGCCGTCAGCTCACCGGACCAGAACATCTCCGCCGCCTCCTCGGAGGCGGCATCGGCGGGCGCGAGTTCGTCGATTCCGAAATCGAAGTCGAAGGCGTCGTTCACGCCGCCACCCCTGACTGCTCGGGCGCCGGGGTGGCCAGCACACGGTGGTTGGGGCGGCTGGTGCTCGTCGTACACGCCGCGAAGGGCCCGTCGGGGGCGCGCAGGTGCATCAGCGCCTGGTCCAGGTGGTCGCGATGCCAGGTCGAAGGACCGGACAGGCCGGCCTCCGTATCGGTGAACTGCTGCCACGCGAGCCAGAGCGCGTGGAGCCGGGCGACGGCCTCCGAGTGTTCGTACCACTGCGCGCACCACGGACGCGTCGTGCTGATCTCCCGGCCGTACACCGGGAGGAAGAGGTAGTTCACCCAGTCGCTGAGCGCGGCGAGTTCGACGGCGTATGCCTCCCCGCCCAGGGCGAGGATGAAAACCGAGGCCGGGCTATCCGACCGCTCGGGGTCGGCCGCCCCGGTTTCCGGAGCACCGTCCGTGGGCTGGCCGGCAGCGGGGACGGGATCGGGCTCGGAGCCGAGGCGGTCGAGGATGACGCCGTGCTGCCTGACCTCGGCCATGGTCTTGGCGAGGGTGCTGGCGAGGTCGTCGAGGTCCCCGTCGGAAACGCGGAACGGCTCGGGGGTGGAGGCGGTCGGGCTGGTGTCGGACATGGGGGCGTGCTCCATCTGTGAGACGGCGACATGCCCGAGAGGATCCGGAGAAACCGCGGTTTGGACCGGCCGGGAAAGCCCAGTAGTGGGGCGCTACACGGCCGTGCAGCGGGGGCAGCGCGGGAAAGGAGGCGTCAGCAACTGCAGAGCCCGGGAGGCCTGCTGGGGGACGACGCCGTTGCCGAGCGCGGTGAGCTGTGCCGGGCGTCCGAGCCCCGGGGTGGCGGTGACCCAGCCGGCGTCGAGGCCCTGCATCCACTCGACGAAGTCGGCGCGGAGCCGGCCGGCCGCGTCGGTGGGGTCGGGTGCGGGGCGGGTGAGCCTCTCCCATCGGGTGATGGCGGCTGCGTACGCTCCCCATTGCCGGTCTGTTCCGCGGCTCCCGGGGGCGACTCCGTCCAGAGCGGCAGGGCCGTCGCCGACAAGGGAGGGCGCCACCCCTTGCCGGGGCGACGGCCCGGGGTGCCCGTGTCGCCGGCCCTCGTCGTGGGCAGCAGCGACGCCGCCGCGCTCGGCAGGGTCATGTCCCCGTTGCCGTGGCGCTGGTTGGGCGAGCCCTTGCTCCCGTCCGACGCCTTCGGGGTCGGCAACAGGAGCCACTCGACCTCGTCGGCCAGGTTCGGGCCGTGGCCTCCGCTCTTCCTCTTGGCAGGGTGCTGCGAGCCGCCGTTCTTGCCGATGTTGCTGGTAGGCGTCTTGAGCAGGGTGTCCGGCGGGCCAGGCGGTGAGAAAGGTTCGCTCGCGGCGGTGCGGGGCCCCGACATCGGAGGCGCGAAGCACGAGCCACTTCGCGTCGTACCCGAGGTCGGCCAGGGATCCGAGTACGGCACCGAGTGCCCGCAGAGGAGGCTGACCTGGGGTGTCTCCCAGACACCACGGGCAGGGTTCCACGTCGCCAGCGGAACCGGCGGGGGAGGTGAGGAGGCCGCGCACATTCTCGATCACAACCAGGCAGGGTCGGAGGGCCTGGACCGCACGGGCGACGTGCAGCCAGAGCCCGGAGCGGGTCTGGGCGTTGAGTCCGGCCCGGCGGCCGGCGACCGAGACGTCTTTGACAGGGGAAACCGGCCGTCAGGACGCACACCCGGGGGACGGTGGACCAGCCGACGGTCGTGATGTCGCCCAGGTTGGGGATGCCGGGCCAGTGGCGGGCCAGGATGCGCGAGGCGTTTGGATCGACCTCTGCATGCCAGGCCAGAGTGCCGCCGACGACAGACTGCACTCCCAGGTCGAGGCCGCCGTACCCCGAGCAGAGAGACCCGATCAGCGGAGGACGCACGAGGGCGGTGGGCATGTCACCGACCCCGCGCGATCAGCGTGCCGAGTCCGGAGAGTTGGCGGGCGACGGTGACGCTGGCGAGTGAGCGGCGGGGATCTCCGGCGACCGGGAGCTTGCCGCGCACGGCATCGAAACCCGATGCCGTGGTGCGAAGGGCCAGGGCGTCGGAGGAGGAGGTGTCGAACAAGGCGAATTCCAAGGCGTGAGAGCTAGCGATGGTCTGGACGCTGACGGGCGTCACAGGTGGCCGCGAGAGGGCGGCCGGGCGGCGGCCGGCGCGGGGAGGGGGCCGGTTCGGGCCGGGGGTGACGGGGCTGGGTGCGGCGTGCTGCGGGTGAGGGCGGCGTGCACCCGGGCAGGAGGTGGTCCGTCCGGCGAAGGTGCGGAGGCCGGCGTCTTCGGGGCCGGGCTGTCGTTCGCGTTCTCCCAGCGAGTGCGCACCTCGTCGAGCGGACCGAGCGCGTGCAGGGCGTGGTTGATCAGCCGACCGGGAACCAGGACTTCGTCCTCGGCCAGGGCTCGGACCGCACGTGCGGAGGCGGCTGCGGTACGCGTGAGCGAAGAGCGCATCACCCGTTCCCCGAGCCATTCGGCGCTGCCGGCACCCACGCTGTCGCAGATGGCGGTGAGCTGCTCGCCCGACAGCGAGCCGTCGGCCAGGAGGCCGCGCCGCTGGGCCTCCCAGAGCAGGGTGATCCGGTCGATGGGTTCGCCCCGATGGTGCAGCGCGCCGAGGCACCGGTAGAGCTGCCCGTGGCCCGGATCAGCGAAGTCCCCCGGCCGCAGCCAGGCCACCACCTCGTCCATGGCCCTCGGCTGCTCGGCGAGGACGGCCAGGAGGAACCGCTCGTCCTCGGCGACCTGGTCAGCCCGAACCGGTGGGGGAATCGGGGCGGTGGCCGGCGCAGCGGCGGGCGCGACCGGACGTGGGTCGGTTCCCCAACGTCGCGCAAGGTCGGTGAGTACCCCGGTCAAGACATCCGCAGAGCGCAGTGCTCCCTCGACCTCACCCTGCAGGGCGTCGGCCCGAGCCACCTGGTGAAGACGGATCGCGTGCTGGGCGACGGAGCGGTGGATCGCTCCCTCCAGCACCATGCGGCCGTACACCGGAGCATGCTCGGGGCGCGGACATGCCTGGGTCAGAGTGTGGGCGTACACCGCGGTAAGCCCCCGGACATGGAGGCCGGCCTCGTCGACCGCGTCGGTCACCCATGACAGAGGCACCGGCCCGTCGGCTCCGACTGCGGGGTGGCCGTCGCTTCGGAGCTTGCGGAGCGCGCCGAACAGCGCTTGGTGGACTGGTCGGTAGAAGTGATCCGGGGCGAGCCAGTCCAGGTGCGAGAGCTGGTTCGGGTCGAGGAGCACGGAGCCGAGGACCGCCTGCTCCGCACTCAGTAGCGGGTTCATCGCCGGTGACCCGGGTCAGAGGCGGAGGTCTCGCTCTGCCGGGTGTGGAGGTCGGCGACCGCCCGGTCGGCAGCGGCCATCGCCCGGGCGAAGTCGTCCAGCACGGGGGTGAACGCGGGATCGGAGGCGGGAATCGAGCCGGTCCTGCTGACCAGCCACCACCGGCCGTCGCACAGAACGACCGGCGAGGGCGGCAGTTGTTCGGGACGCGGTGTGGGCGCGCTCATGCCGACAGCCCGAAGTCGTCGTGGCCGATGCTCTTCGCCAGGGCCCGCTCGGTGATCGCCTTCGTGGCGCGGACGGAGGCCGGCCCGACCACCTTGGCGGAGGGCTCCTTGTACCAGGGCTTGAGGTTGAGCATGGCGACCCGGATGCCGGTGGCTAGGAGCAGCACCTTGCCCTTCGGGAGAGCGCGGATCGCGTCGGGCGGCAGGATCCGCTCGGTGCGCATGCTCACCGAGGTGGACTTGCCGCTCTCGCTCGTCGACACCGAGGTGGTCTGGACGTCGTGGTCACCGACCTGCCTGCTGAGGCGGTCGGCGAAGTCGGCGTCGTCGATGCCCGATCCGATGATCTTGACCGTGGCGGCGGAGTACAGGGCGTCCATGCCGGCCTCGCCCCAGCATCGCTGACCCTGCCGGTAGGACTGCAGGATCGTCATGGGGATGACGCCCCGGCTGCCCAGGTGGCTGTACAGGTCAGGGAGATCCGCGATGCGGCACACGTTGGCGGCCTCGTCGAGGACGCACAGGGCGGGCGGGTCGAGCCGTCCGCCGGAGCGCTCGGCGACGATCACGGCCGCGCGCATCACGGAGTCGGCCGCCGCCGCGATGATCGCGCTCGCACTGCCGCCGCCGTCCTTGCTGAGCAGGTACAGGGTGTCGCGGGACGTGGCGAAGGCGAGCGGCTTGAACTCGGGGAGGTCCTCGTTCGGCGTGACCCAGGCGGCGACGTCCGGATCGAGCAGGCAGCTCGCGTACTGCCTCGCTGTCTCGAAGATTCCGTCGCGGGTCTCGGTCGCGCCGGACACGGTGCCCTGGAGCTGGGCGGCGACCGCGTCGTGACCGGCGTCGGTGAGCAGGTCCACCGGGGTCCGGTCGGCCGGCATGGCGAGCCAGGCCAGGACATCGGTGATCGGCCGCCGGTGGCTGGCGGCGGCCAGGAACAGGGCGCCGAGGGTGTTGCTCGCGGCGGTGGACCAGAAGTCGGAGCCGCTCGACTCGTCCACGCTCGCGGCGACGAAGTGCCCGGCGAGCCGCTTCGCCCCGGCCAGGTCGCGGGCGTCGGCCAGGATGTCCCACCACATCTCGCGCGGGTGGTGAGCGATCTGCTGCGGGTCGAGGGTCCAGATCGTGCCGACCTCGGCGCGGGCGTCCACCGTGGCGGTGAAGGCGTCGTTCGCAGCCTTGTTGCTGGTGAGCAGGACCGGTCCGGGTGCCGAAAGGATCGCGGGGATTGCCAGTCCGGAGGTTTTCCCGCTTCGCGGGGCCATGATCGCGACGATCACGTCCTCCCAGGAAGCGCGGACCTCGGCCCGTCCCGGGGCGAGGGTGCCGAGCAGGATGCCGCGGTCAGCTGGAGCGACCTCTTTTACACTCCCGGTCGCTGAGGGACGGCCGCAGGCTCTTGGCCTTGGCGGTGATCTCCTTGCCCAGCAGCGCTGCCAGGTCGCCCTTGCGGGCAAGACTGCTCTTGGAGCCGGAGCGCCAGCGAATCCACAGCACCACGCCGGTGGTGGCCAGGGCCAGGGTGAGCAGGCCGGGGACGACGCGGGTGCCGACCAGCAGGGCGGTGGTGCTCAGGGTTGGCCACAGCACCTCGGGGTGCAACAGGGCGTCGGTGGCGCGGAACGGGGCCCACGGTCCGCTGCCGACGGCGGCGTTGGTGAGGTTGCCGGTCAGCCAGGCGAGGGAGCCGAAGGTTATGGCGGCGCCGAGGACGCCGAACAGGAGGTAGAGGAGCGCGTCCGACCCGGTGGTGGTCGAGGGCGCGCTGGTGCGCGGGGAGGGCACGGCGATTCCTTGGGTGTGCGATCGGGTGGGGGCGGGGAGCGCTCGACTCTCGTGCAGCTCACGGGCCTATTCCTTGTGGATCGAGCGGAACGTTTCAGCGGGGGCGGCGGGCGGGGCGTGCCGTGGGTGGGAGTGGCGCGGCGGTCGGAGGGGCGCTGGTCGGCGACGACGGTCGTCGGGGGCCGGCCTGTGGCGAGGAGGTACGGCGGCACGCTTCCGATCCGCTTCGGGATCCCAGGCGGAAGCCGGTACGGGGACCGTGCCGGTACCGAGGACGTCGTCGAGCAGTTCCCGGGTCCGGAGGACGTTGACCGTCTCGTGGTGCCTGGGGTCGCTGCGCTCGGCGGGGCATGCCGCGATCCTGTCCTCAGCGATGCCCAACTGCTCCTGAACGTCCCGGAGTAGCCCGTGGGCGGCGGCCAGCCGTGTCCAGGTCTCGAAGGCGGGGCTGTGGTGCGGGTCGTCGAACGCCAGACGGACACGGGTCCAGTCGGCGGCAGCGGCGACGAGTTCGGTCAGTTGAGGGAGAGCCCCGACCAACGCACCGTTGACCTCCTCGATGATCCTCGCAACCTCGTCGGGCGTTGCGTCCTCGGTGAGACGGGCGATCATCCCGGGGACGGAGTACGGGTCGGCGGAGGCGCTGGGCAGGTGACGGACCTGCAGGGGCTTGTCGGGGCCGTGAGCGAGCCGGATGTTGTGTTGCATCGCGGCGCCGGTGGCGTCGCCGATGCTCGGATAGAACTCGGGCACGAGTGCTCCTTGACGGTTGTCCTGGGCGACCAAGCCGGGTGGGTGCCGGATTACTGCCGCGGACCAGGGACGTGTGGCGGGCGTACGGCCGCGCTGGAATGTGCCGCTTCGACGCCGGGGGCCTGGGAGACCTTGGCTTTCGCCGCAGCCGGTGACGTGGCCAGAGCGACGCCCTGATGGTCGGGCGGCTTCGGGGAGTGCGTTCGCGTCTCGGTCTGGGGCTGCTGTGCGTTGCCGACACGGCGCAGCTCGACCTCGAAGTCGACGAGTTCCGACTGCGCCGAGCTGACGAACTCCGAGGCGAAGCCGAACCGGTCGGCAAGCGCGTACGCCTCGTCGTCGAGGTCGTTGATCTGTTCGCCCGCTGCTTCCAGCGCTTCCCGCACGCGCTCCAGGGCGCCGTGCTCGGGGTGAAGGAGGTGGTCGACCGCTCGCTGGAGATCGGCCCCGTTCTCGGCCGACCTGATTCGGTCCGTGATCTGGAGGAGTTCCGCTCCGGCGGCATAGGGCCCGAGGGGGTGTGCCGGAGTACTCGTCCGAGTCGTGTCCAGGGCGGGGGCGAGGTCGACACCGTAGCGGGCAGCGCGGAGCATCTCGGCTGCGTGGGTGGCGATGGCGACCTGGTCGGCGGACGGGGTGGTGGTGGGAAGGCGATGGCGTCGGCCGTACCAGTCGTCGATCTGATGGAAGCCGGCGTGCTTGAGGAGTGAGGCGGAGAGATCGTCGGTGGCGCTCTTTGCCACGACGCTGCCGCTGAACTCGGAAGTAATGGTGATCGAAGGAGCAGGCACGTGGGCCTCCTGGGTGCGGGGGCGGGTCTGGAGCGGTGGGCTGGTGCCCCGGCTCGGAGACGGGCGGCGGGACGAGGGCCCGTGGGTGGGCGTCGGGGAGAGAGCCCGCAGATTCTGAGATTTGGACCGGCCGAAGATCGCTGCTAGAGGCCGGTGCCCGCCTGGGGCGCCCAGATCGCCGACGGGAAGAAGGGGACTGGTGTCCCGCCGCAGCGGGACACCGGGCTGTCAGAAGTGGGGATTCTCGGTCGGCCGGTCGGCCTCGGTGGCGGCCTGGAGTAGCTCGGTGAGGTCGTCCGGCTCGGAGGAGCGCTGGTCGATCCACCATCCGGCGCGAGTGACGGTACGAGCGGTCTCCTCGATCCCCTCCCACTCCGTCTCGGTGGTTCCGCCTTCGAGGACCAGGGCGGTGTAGGCGGCGGCCAGGACCTGGTGACGACAGCGCACGCCCCAGGCGACGGCCCGCTCGGTCCCCTCCAGAGGAGGCATCCGGTACTGCTCCGACCAGGCTTCGGACTCTGCCTGCTCTTCGGCCCGCTTGGCCTTGAGCCAGGCGGCCTTGTCCTGCTCGTCGCCCTCTTTGGAGGCACGCCAGCAGTTGGTGCACTCCTGCCTGGTGAGCCACTCGGCAAAGCCCACCCGGCGGTCGGCTGCCCGATCGGACAGGTCGCGATCGGCCTGATGACCGCAGGTGTGGTTGATCGACCAGATGGTCTTCACGGCCATGGGATCCTCCCTTTACGGCAGTTGGATCAGCGGGTGTGGGAGAACGCGATGCGGGGGTCGACCGGCCGCGCCGCCGCAGCGGGGGCGCCGGGTGCGGGGACCGGTGCCTTGCCCGGGAGGCCGGCACGGGCCGGGCTGGCTGCGAGCGCGGCGGCAGTGACCGGAGATGCGCGGGGGGCGCCTTGGCCGCGCTCACGGGACGCGGTCGTCGCGGCAGCAGTGCGGGTGCGCGCTGCTACGTCCTGAGCGAGGCGGGGCTGCACCGCGATCCGAACGCCGGACCGGTGCAGGGACACCGTGGCTCCGGCGACCTTCCCCAGGGCCTCGTCACGGTCGGTCGCGGCAGGCAACGTGTAGATGTCCAAGCCCGGGTTGTGCCGCCAGCCGTGTTCCATCAGGGCAAGTCCGGTGAGCCCGGAGGCACGGTCGTTGATGGCCGCGACGATGCCGAGCCGCGGATGCTCGGCGAAGGCGACATCGGGTTCACCGAGCGGGACCCGGCTGTGGGCGGGTGCCGCATTGGGCGCCGGCGAGGGATCGAACGCGGCGTCCACGTCGACCCGGAAGCCGGACTTGCGCAGCAACGCGACTGCCCGGGCCGTACGGTCCGGTCCGTCACGCTCCTGATCGGCCAGCGCATACAGCGTGGGCTGGTCCGGAACGGGGTGGAAGTCGAACCCCTTCAACATCCATGTGCTGGCTGCGAGGTTCTTCGGGTTCGCGGCGACGATGCCGTAGACGGGGTGGTGGCCGAAGGTGAGATCAGGCAACGCGTCGTAGGGGCTGGGCATGGCGGATCCATCCGGGGTGGGCTCGGGCGCAGTTGTGGTCGAGGGGTGAATCGCTTCTGCCGGTGCGGTGCACTGGGGACTCCGAGACGGTGGGTGGTCAGCGACCGGGTGCGGACGAGGGGCGTGCGGACGGCAACACGGTCTGCGCGGACGATTCCGTCGGTGGGCGGACAGGGACCGTGCGCTGTCCGGCCGACGGTGAAGGTGCGAGAGCAGCGTTCACCCGTGGTGAGGCAGAGGAAGAGGGGCCGGTCCGCTCTGTCTGTCCCCGAGCCCTGCCGGGGTGGGCGATGTGGCGGTCGGCCAGGTCGCCGCGTATTGCTCGAAGCTCGACCGCGTAGGAGTCCAGGCCTTCCGCGATCAGGCGCAGGTGGTCCGCGTAGCGGTGATCGGCCGTGTCGCCGAAGTCCTGCCACCAGTCGGCCGTCGTGTCGAGGATCTCGACGACCCGCTGGAGAACGCCGTCGCCGGGAGCAGTCAGCTCGCTCAGCGCGGCGACCGCCTCGCTCGTGTGCGTCGCCGCCTGGATGGACTGGGCCAGGCGTCCGAGACGGTCGCCGAGACTCGTCTCGTGGGCCCGGCGAAGAGGGAGGCCGGGTTCCAGGAGCGCCGGGTCGCAAGCGAGGCGGAAGCCCTCGACCTGCAGCAAGTCGAAGGCCCGGGTCACCAACAGGCGCTGTTCGGCCGGGTCGGTCATGGCCGAAGGCAGCCGGTAGTAGTGCTCACCGCCGAATGTGACGGCGGGGACGAAGCCCGCGCGGTGGAGCACCGAGCCGGCGGCGCGTTCCTCGGCAACTCGCCTCTGCTCGCGTCGCGGCGACACGCCGAGTTGGTCCAGGCGCGTGTCGACGGCGGCGAGGAGAGCCGGGACGCTGCCGCCGTGCCGGGCGTGGGGCCCGTCGAGCGCCGAGTCGTAGATCAACTCGTACACCGCGGGCTCGGTAGACCGGTGGCGGGTGACCATCCAGCTCTCGGGGGACTCGGGGTGCTCGGACGGTGGTTCCTGCGGCGGCGAGATGATCAGTGCACTGCCGTCGGGAAGCTCGGCGTGGACGATGTAGTCGCTGAGGCCGTACTCGACGGTGCACTCCAGGCCGCGTTGCCGTAGGGGAGCGGTGAGGTAGCCGTACCGGTGGTCTCGTTCAGCAGCGTCGTCCGCGGGCGGGGAGGGCGATGCGCTGATCCACGCGAGGACGCGTGATCCCTCCTGTTCGAGGGTGACAAGGGTGTTATCGGCGTGCATGGGCTTCTCCGTGGCCGTACGCCCCCGAGCTGACGGCGCGAGCCGCTGACACGTGGGGCTGGAAGGGGAGCGGTGGTCCATGAGGATCCGGCGATCGGTCGGTTTGGTGCTGCCGCGACTCGGTGCTAGGAGCGTCAGCGGGAACGACCTGGGGCCGGCGGATTCGATGCCGTCGGCGCAGGAGGCGAAGCGGGCAGGACGCCACGGGCCTCGGAAGCGGACCGCGTGAGGGCCACCCGCGCACGTTCGGTCTGCGAGGGCTGTTCGGCGTCCACCCGGTTGGCCAGGTACTCGGCAGCCCGGACGAGCGCGGGACCCTGGTAGGACAGCTCGTGTGCGTAGTGCCAGCCCTCGGAGTTGCGGTGCTCCTCCGCACGCTCCTGATACAGCTTCCGTGAGCCCGGGAGCGAGGCGTCCATGAGTGCCATGATCTGGTCCCACTCGTGCCGGAGTTGACCCGCTCGTACCAGGGTGGTGTCGATCCCGCGCAACCGGCGGAGATCGTCGCTGATTCGCCCCTCGACGTAATCGGGACCGTCGGCGGCGGCTCGCACCCCGGCCAGCACCTCGGGCCCGTGATCGAGGAAGACCTCGGCGTGCCTCCACGCCTCGGCGTCGCGCTTCACCTTGCCGTCTGCGTAGCCCTCCTCGTCGATGGGCCAGCCGTCCTGGTCACAGAAGGAGTCCGAGACCAGGTCCCAGGCATCGGACGCCTGGTTGATGCCGTCGGCGGCGGAAGCCAGTGCCGGGAGGTGCCGCCGCCACGCCGGGTGATCGGTGATCGCCGACGGCTGGTCCTCAGCCGATGCGGGAGAAGTGGAGGAAGTAGACATGATCGATCCTTGTTCCTGTGCCGATCTTCACCGTGAGCACGGCAGCGAGCGGACGGGGGCCGGCGGCAGAGGAGCGGACGTCGTGGTCGGCGGACCGGCGAAAGCCTCGCGTGCCGAGACGGTCGGAGAGGTACGGGCCGTCGCTGCCGCTCGATGCGAGCGGATCTCGTGGCCGGTGCCCTCGCCCACGAGGTGCAGCTCCTCTCCGAGATCGGCCAGGCGCTCCGCGAGGATGCCCAGTTCGGCGGCGCTGCCGCAGGCGCCGTGAGCGCGGCACCACTCGGATGCGGTTTCGAGAGCCTGGTGCAGTCGGGCCACTCCGCCGAAGTCTCCTGTGAGGACCGTGGAGAACAACTCCTCGAACTCCTCGGGCCGGGCGGCGGCGAGGCGGTCGTTCCAGTCGGCGGTCGGTGTGTCGACGCCCGGACTCGCAGCCGGTGTCCGGACGTTTCCGCGAGTTCCGTGGTTCACCCGCGATACGGTTGAAGACAAGAGGCAACTCCCTTGTAGGTCAGGGTGGTTGGGTTAAGCCGCCATGCGGGCGTCGGTGTCGAACAGCTCGCGCTCCGCCGGGTGCAGGATGTGCTGCGTGATGAAACTGCGGCCCGCGACTTTCCACAGGCCCCGGCCCTTGGTCAGGGCGGAGACCGCCTGGGTCTCGACGCCGGTCAGGCCGAGCAGCGATGCGGCGGCGGCGAGCTGGTCGGGCTCCTGGCGGTAGATGATGCGGGTGGAGCAGTCGGCCAAGAGGCCCTCGGCCAGCACCCGGCCGCGCGAGCCGGCATCCCCAGCCGAGAGCAAGTCGGACAACCGGTGGATGACCATGAGGTTCGCGATGCCGAGCCCCCGGGAGAGCTTCCACTGGCTCTGCATCCGTTCCAGCAGGCCGATGTGCCTCATCAGCCTCCACGCCTCGTCGTAGATCACCCATCGTCGCCCGCCGTCGGGGTCGGCCAGGGCGGACTCCATCCACGCGCTCGCGCAGGTCATCGCGAGGACCAGGGCGGTGTCGTCGCCGGATCCGCCGAGGCGGGAGAGGTCGATGGACAGCATCGGGGTGTTCGGGTCGAAGGCCACCGTCGAGGGGGCGTCGAACATGCCGCTGAGGTCGCCGCGCACCAGGCGGCGCAGGGCGTGCGCGAGGTCCTGGGCCGCGGGCCCCAGGTGCCCGGCCTGTTGGCCGAGGGCCCGGTCGAGGCGTTCGGGCGAGCCGAGGGTGTGCGCGATCTCGCCGAGCAGGGGCACCGTGCCACGGGCGGCTGCCTCGGCGACGACCAGGTCGAGGGCGAGGTCCAGGGCGGTGTGCTCCATCGGCAGGAGATCGCGTTTCAGCACGGTGCGCGCCAGGCCGGCCAGGAGCAGCAAGCGGCGCTTTCGGACCTCGGTCGCCCAGTCGTCCTCGCTGATGGAGGCCGGCCGGGCCGGGGCGTCCAGCGGGTTCAACCTGCCCGGCAGCCCTGGACCCAGCGCGATGCTGTAGCCGCCGAGGGCCTGCGCGACACCGGTCCACTCGCCCTTCGGATCGCAGGGGATGTAGATCCGGTAGCCGTGGGCGATCGACCGGGTGGCGATGGACTTGGCCAGCGCCGACTTGCCCATGCCGATGATCCCGGCGAGGACCGCGTTCGGGTTCGTGAAGCCCTCGATGCGGCCGCTGCTGTACAGCGAGAAGGGGTCGTAGCAGAACGCGGCTTCCGCGTGGACATCACGGCCGATGAAGACGCCTTCCGCCCCCAGGCCGCCCTCGGCCACGAAGGGATAGGCCCCGCTGGCCGTGGCGGTGGTCATCCGGTGGGCGGGCAGATTGAGCTTGCCACCCCGGGCCGAGGCCGGGCCGGGACGACCGGCCGGCGGGTAGGTTGGCCGCAGTTGCGGGTCGAAAGTCTCCTCGGTGTGGTGCTTGGGCGATGTTCCAGCGAGGTGGGCCTTGCGGCGGGCCTCGGCGAAACCGGCTCGGGCGGCCCTCTGCTCGGCACGCGACGCCTTGTGCGGCACGAACAAGGGGGAGGCGCTGGCGCGGGTGCGGGACATGAACGTTTCTCCAGACGGGGCTGGTCAGCGGCGGACGAGGCCGGTGAACGGCGCGTGCAGGTCGGCCGGGGTGGTGCGGCGGCGGATCAGTTGCGCGGTGCGCTGGTGGCGCTGGCAGATGGTCAGTTCCGGCGCCCCTTCGGGCAGGCCGGTCTGGCACGCCTCGAGTGCGGGCAACTCGCCGGACTCCGGCCGGGGCGCCGCGTGGTAGGCGGCGTGGACGTGGTCGGCGACCTGCCAGATCCGGGTGCGGGCGGCGCGTAGCTGGTCGCCCTCGCTCGCCACGAGCTGACCGGTGCGGGCGGCATGGGCATCGAGCAGTCCGTACAGCGCGGCCAAGTGGGCGTGCAGGGCGTCCAGCTCGGCGCGGCTGGTGACGAGGGGGCCGCCGGGGATGTTGAGCGCGCGGTGGAAGTCGAGCGCGGCGGTGGCGAAGGGCACGAAGTCCTGCGCAGTCGGGCTGGCGGTGCGGGACATGAGGGTGCTCTTTCGAGGGGAAGGGGAGGCCGGCGTCAGGCGGCGAGCGCGAGCGGCATGGCGGCGGCGGTGAACGCTTCGGCCTGCTGCCAGGTCAGCGGCCGGACGTCGAGCTGGGCGCCGACGGCGGCGGTCTCCACGACCGCGCAGGCGGAACGGAGTTCGTGCTCGGAGTCGGCCGAGACGGTCAGTAGCCCCGTCAGGGCGACATCGGCGTGGCCCGCGATGAGCTGGCGCTCGCGGGACTTGATGTCCTGGTACTCGATCGAGTCCGCTTCGGAGTCGACCTGTCCGCGCCGGGCCCGCTCGGCGGCATCGGCGATCACGCTGGCCTTCTTGCGCTGGACGTCGCGCAGGGCGGCGTCCAGTCCCTTCGGCTCGTAGGAGAGCGACAGCGTGCGCCGGACCCCGCCGGTGAACAGGAGCTGGTGGAGGAAGCCGGCCGACGTCTCGGTCCGGGGCCAGTTCTCCACCCAGTACGTGGCGTGGACGGCCGAGTCGGTCGCGATGTGGTCCGCCTTCTCGACGACCACGACGGGTCCGGCGGCGGTGGGCTCGGCCTCGGGGCGGCCGGCGGAGGACCAGCGGTCCAGCGTCGCGAGGGCCTTGGGGTCGTAGGCGGTGCGTACGACGGCGGCGATCTCGCGGGCGGTGAGCCAGCCGGTGGGATTGAGCCCGGCGGTCCGCGCGGCCTGGTCGAAGGTGGAGGTGAGCTGCGCCAGGACGCTGAAGGAGCCGGTCAGGCCGCCGCCGGCCTGGTTGATCAGCCGTCGCGCCGCCTTGGTGTCCAGCGACAACGCGGCGTACGCCTCGTGGGGGGCCGCCGCTGGGCCGGCGCTCTGGATCAGCTCGTTGTAGATCGCGCCGGCCATGGGGGCGTCGGGCCGGCCGTGTTCTTCCCAGTAGCGGCGCAGGGCGTCGCCGGAGTCCGGGACGGTGCGCTCGATCACCTGGATGCGGGCGATCTGCCCGGTGCGGGCGAGCGCGGCCAGGGCGCGTCCCCAGCCGTTGACGTTGGCCTGCTGGGTGCCCGGGTCGAGCAGGGCGTAGGCGCGGGAGGAGACCTTGACCACGGCGGTCAGCGTGTTGTTGTGGGGGTCGTGGACCGCGCCGTACCTACCGTCGGGGGCGGTGACCACGCGCAGGCTGGCGGCGGTGCCGGGAAGGTGGAGGAGCCCTTCGCGGGTCGGCCGACGGGAGGGCCGGGTGAGCCAGACGAGTTGGCCGCGCATCCGGCGCAGGACGTACCGGGTGACGATCGGAGCCCAGTCCGCCAGGGCACGGCCACGGTGGCGGACGAAGACGGCAAGGGCGATCACGGCCCACAGGGGGATGAGCTGGAGAGCGCCGACCACGCCGCGGGTGAGGACCACGGCGAGAAGGAGAAGCCCGGTGAGGCCGGCGACGATGAGTTGCGGGGCGGTCAGACCGAGCAGGATGCCGCGCCTGCTCCGGTGGGGAAACTTCACGGTGGCTGTAGGGGCCTGGTGCTTGCCGGACATGGTGGTTCCAGACGGTGGGAGCGGGCGGAGGACGGGGCACGCGGCGCTCTTCTGAACGTCATGGCGGAACCCTTCTGCTGTCGGGCGGGATGGGGCGGGCCGTGGAGTACGGCCCGCCCTCAGGCGTGGTGGGTCAGGAACCCGTCGGTGGCTGGGTGGGGTACACCCAGTTCGTCGGCGTCGGCGTCGGCGTCGGAGAGCCAGTGGCCGACGGTCCGGTAGAAGACGGCGGCGTGGTCGAGGATGCGGGGCCGGTGGACGGCACGGTGCCCATGTAAGCCGCGCTGCCGCCCGGCGCCGACGTGCCGGCGACATGGTCGGAGCCGCCACTGACGCCCTGGACGGTCGCCTCGGAGCCTTCCGCTTCGTCCTCGCCGGGACGCGAGATCAGCGGTGGGATCCCGGGCCGCTGGATCAGGGCCCGGCCCTTGTCGCCGCCGGCGTTCGAATCCTCGCCGTACCGGAAGCGGGTCTGCGGCTTCGGCGGGCCGGCGTCGATGCCCTCCTTGCTGAGGTTGCCGCCGGAGGGGTTGATGCCGGAGGCGACGCCGTCGGTGCCCGCACCGGGGACCTGGCTCGGGCCCTGCGGAGCGGGGGTTCCGGTGCTGACCCGCATCGCCAGGCTGCCCGCGGTCTTCGCTGCTCCCGCGGCGACCGCCATGCCGGTGACGCCGGTGCGGTGCAGGTCGTCGTGGCCGCCGCCGTCGCTGGCCCAGTGGACGAACTTGTACGTCGCGTACGGGCAGAGCAGCACCAGGACCATCACGACAATGCCCGCCATCGCGTCGGACAGGGCCGCCATCCCGTCGCTGCTGTCGGTTTTGCCCATGGCGGATACACCGATCAGGAAGACGACGGTCATCAGGAGCTTCGAGACGATCAGTGTGGCGGTGGCCTCGATCCAGCCGCGTCGCCACCGTTTGGCGACCTCCCAGCCGCCGCCGGCTCCAGCGAACACGGCCAGGGCGACCATGATGAGCACGCCGACCTTGCGGGCGACCATGACACCCCAGTACAGGAAGGCGCCGATGGCACATCCCAGGGCGACCAGCGCTGACACCCCCCAGCCGAGGCTGAACATCGAGCCCAGTTGATCCACCTTGACCACCCGGCGGATCGCGTCGTCGACCGACGAGTTGGCCGCTTGGAAGAGCCCGTCGGACAGAGCGTCGACCACGGTGATGGCGACGGTGGTGAAGGCGGCGGCGGAGAAGCTGAAGAGGACGCCGGTCATCGTGCCGAACGCCGCCTGAGCCAGGGCGCGTTCGTCACGTCGCCAGGCCGCGGACATGATCTGGATACAGAAGATGCCGACGGTCAGGGCGAGCCCGATGGGCAGCAGCAGCTCGTAGTTGTCTCGGAACCATCCGGCGTTGAGGTCGATGGCGGTCGTCTTGTTGACGGCCTCGGCGGCGAGATCGGCTGCGCTGGCCGCCAGTTCGCCCGCCGATTTCGCGATCCAGGCCCCGAGGCCGTCGGTGACGGTTCCACCCGGGTTCGTGGCGAAGTCGACGGCGGTGCACACCTTGTCCATCAAGGGAATGCCGCAGACATCCATGGCGGTACCTCCTTCCGTGAACGGGGGTCAGGGCGCGACGGACGGCATGACGCCGACCAGGGCGCAGGGATGGTCTGGGCGGCACTGGACCGCGAGGGTGGTGGAACGGCTTTCCGCACCGCCGGCGGGCGAGCCCTTCCAGGCGATCGACTGCCTCCCGGAGACCGTGACGGCGTAGACGTACGCCTGGGTGATCACCCCGGGATCGTCCTGAAGGGCCTGGGTGAACGCGTGCGGGAAGTGCCCCTCGTGCACCTTGGCGGTGGCGAACTGGCCGTTGGCGGCCATCTCCTTCCACAGCACGGGCGAGGGGATGATCTTGTCCACCGAGGCCGGGTCGGCGTACTTCGTCTCCGCGGTCAGCCACCCGTGAAGGGCCTCCTGCAGCTCGGTCTGCGAGTACGCGCGGGTGTCGTAGGACCACAGCGCTGCTGCGGCTGCCTTCCCGAACGCGATCGGATCGCGGGTCTTCGGCGGGACCGGAAGGTCACGGGGACGGGTGCGCGGCGTGAGCGGCTCGGGCGGTGATGCGGGTGGGGAGGCAGCGGTGGGTGAACTCGACGGTGTAGCAGGGGTTTCGGAGGTGCTCCTGCCGTCGCGGGTGAGGTACGCGGCCAGGCTGGCGAGGGCGACGAGCACCATCAGGCCGATGGTGCCGAGCAGCGCCCGGCGGCGCACGCGAGATGCGCCGCCGGGGTGAGTGGGGTGCTGAACCATCAGTGGACCTGCGTCCCGAGCGTGCTGAAGAAGGCCACCACGCCGTTCGCCGCGCCGAGCAGGAGGGCAGCGCCGGCGCTCACCAACACGCCCTTCTTGCCGTTCGCCTCCGCCTGGTGACCGCCGGAGTGGTGTCCCCAGGCCCACACACCGGCGCTGACGGCGAGGGCGCCGACCACGGCGATGAGACCGAAGAGGTTGATCGAGCCCATCACCTGCTTGAGGACGTTCAGGCCCGGCAGACCGCCCTCGTTCGGCTTGATTCCGGGATCGTAGGCGAGCTGTATGACCTGGTCGGCGAGAAACATTGCGAACTCCAGTTCGGTTGAATGCGCGCCAAAGCCCGCTGTGGCGAAGCGACGGTGCGAGGAAAGGGGGAGAAGGGAAGCGCCGGTCAGACGACTCGGCGGGCCGCGAGAATCTGCGGCTTCCACGACGCGAGGGTCGTGATGCGAACTACGTCGCCGGTGTGCGGCGCGTGGACGATCAGGCCCTGCCCGATGAACATGCCGACGTGCTCGGGCACGGCAGCCGACCCCTCGGTGAAGAGGAGGTCGCCCGGACGAAGGGCGTCGGCCGACACCGCCTTGCCGTCCTTGACCTGTGTGTACGTGGTCCGCGTCAGGGTGACCCCGGCGGCCTTGTACGCCTGCTGCATCAGGGAGGAGCAGTCGCATCGGCCCATCGGGTCGGTGCCGTGGGAGTCGGTGCAGCTCCCGCCCCACTGGTACGGAGTGTCGAGCTGACCCAACGCCCACCGGATCGCCGTCTGAACCTCTCGTGAGGCAGTGGCGGGGATCTTGTACTCGGTCGGCAGTGCACCGGCAGGGATGGTGCCGAAGTCCGTCCCGTCCCCGTCCGCCGAACAGCGGCCTGCGGTACTGGGCGAAGGACTGCTTGCGTGGGCCGAGTCGGACGGGCTCGGCGACGGGTGGCCGGCCTCCTGCAGCAGGGGCTCGATGGCCTTCTGCAGGGCGGTGGCCAGCGGCTCCCACTTGGCATACGCCTCGGGGAAGCCCGACTTCTGCACCGCCTGGGCGGCCTGAGTGACGGACAGGGACTGCCAGCCGGAGACCTTCTTGAGACCCTCGTAGAACTTGGTACTGGCGTGCACTGGGTCGAGGATCTCGTTCGCCGTGCCCCAGCCCTGCGACGGCCGCTGCTGGAACAACCCCAGCGAGTCGCGGTCGCCGTAGGTCAGATTCCGCAGGCCGCTCTCCTGCAGGGCGGTCGCCAGGGCCACGACCTGCCCCCGGGCGGGGATGTTCATCGCGACGCCCGTGGCCTGGATCGTCTTGGCGTTGGGCACCTGATCGGCCGGGTCGTCCAGGCCCGGCACAGAGACCGAGCCCTTGTCGCCGCCGTCCAGGATGGCCTTCACCTGCTTGGCGACGGCGGCGGTATCCACACCCGGTGCAGTGTCGGTCGAGCACGAAGCCGACGCGGTGCCGGCACCGATGGCGAGGATCGGAAGGGCCAGCAGTAGCGAGCCGGTCGCGCAGAGACCGACAAGGGCTCCGGTCGCCTTCTTCATCGCCGCCGCCGTTCACCGGGATGGCGGTGACGGCCAGGTGACAGTGGTGGGTCGGGACGCGGGTGTATCAGGGCATGCTGCATCGCAGCGGCTCCTCGGTTTTCGTAGAGGCGCGGTGCCGACTTCTCGTTGGAAGTCGTCGGCACCGCGCCGATGTGCATCCGCCTCTAGGGGGCCCGGGTCTGAGGAGTTGATAACTCCCCGACGCGGGTTTCAGGTCACACGCGGCAGCCAGCCGCGCTCGTAATCTCAGGCAGCGCATCGGGACCTCCGGAGGCGCTCGGGGATGCATGGTCAACGTGCCCCCGACACTGCTCGATTGGACGAGACAGCACGGATAAGTACAGGTCAGCAGGTGCGGAGCGAGTCTCCTGCCCGGTGACACGGCGAGACAGTAGACCCGGATCCCGGCCGTAACAAACGACTGCCACCCGGGGCCCGTGGCAGGGGGCGCCTCCTTAGGCGCGGCCGGAATTGGCCGTTAACCTCCGGTACAACCCCGCCCGAAACGACCGCTGCTGAGCGCTGTCCGGGGCGGGCCCGGATCCGCCGTGCCCGAAGAGAGGTCCTAATGAGCTACACGCTGCACCGGGGCGACGCCCTGACCGTCCTGAAGTCCCTCCCCGACGAGAGCGTTCACGCGGTGATCACCGATCCCCCGTACAATTCCGGTGGACGCACCAGCTCGGACCGCACCGGCCGCACCGCGCGAGCCAAGTACGTCACCAGCAACAGCGCCCACGATCTCGCCAACTTCCCCGGCGAGAACCGCGACCAGCGTTCCTACCGCTCCTGGCTGACCGAACTGCTCACCGAGGCGTACCGGGCCTCGACCGAGCACGCGGTCGCCATGGTTTTCACCGACTGGCGGCAGGAGCCGACCACCTCCGACGCCCTGCAGTTGGCGGGGTGGACCTGGAGCGGCACCATCCCGTGGATCAAGCCCTCCAGCCGTCCTCGCAAGGGCGGGCCGAAGCAGGACTCGGAGTTCATCATCTGGGGCGTCAAGGGATCCCTCGACAACACCCGCGACCTCTACCTGCCTGGTCACTACATCGCCTCCCAGCCCCGAAAGGGCCGAGTCCACATCACCCAGAAGCCCGTCGAGGTCATGCAGCAGCTCGTCCAAGTTTGCCCCGAGGGCGGCACCGTCCTCGACCCGTTCACCGGCAGCGGCTCCACAGGGGTCGCGGCCCTGCGCGAGGGACGCCGCTTCGTGGGCGTCGAGCTGTCCGCGCACTACGCCGACGTCGCCGAGCAGCGACTGTGCGCCGAGCTGGCGAAGGACGACTTCGAGCTGGCCGGACCGGAGGCGTGAGCGTGAGAGCGGAGAGCCCGGGGCCGACGGTACGCAGACGCCGAAGGGCGGCTGGTGCATCGAGTAACTGATGCACCAGCGGCCCTTCTCGTCGCGTCAGGCAGCCTCGAACGCCCGCCGGATGAGCGGCGCCGCCTTCTCCAGGTCGGCTGCCGAGACGACGCGAACCTCCAGGTCTCCGGTCCCGAGATGTCCGATGCCGCGCATGTCTCGGGTGAAGCCCTCCTCCAGCTCGACCGTTTCCGGGTCGAGTCTGAGGTAGACGAGGATTGCCTCGTGCTTCGGACGGAAGATCACCGACGCCACGTTCACCAGCCGCCGGTAGGCGATGTAGTGCCGCAGGGCCGCGACCTCGACCTCGCCCCACGCCGTAAGTGCCTCGTCCAGCTCCCCGTACAGGTCCCGCAGGCACTCGGGAACGAGGCCGGCACCCGTCGACGAAGGAGCCGCCGGTACCGCCGACGCGTTGTCGGCCACCGTGTTCCGCTCCCGAATCCGCCGGGACGAAGCGACACTCGGCGCGCCGGGTGAGGAGTCGACGAGGGTCAGGCTCAGCAGGCCGCCCTCGAACACCCGGTAGCGCACCAGGTCGATCCGCTCGGGCAGCCACTGCACGGCCACGCGGTCGTGGTGAGAGAAGCCAGCCGCGATGCAGACCATCCGCGGCCGCCGCCAGTCGATCGACTTGGCGGCCTCCGCCCCCTGCACCTTCCGGACCAACGCCTCGAACTCGTGCTGCGCCGAGCGCAGCCAGCCCAGATACGAGACGGCCTGCGACATCACCCCGCTGTCGGAGCCCTTCTTGAACTCGATCACCACTGGGCTGCCGTTCTCGTCCAGCCCCAAGGTGTCGATCCGCCCCCGGTGCCACGGACCGGTCGTGTACTCCGACGCCACGAACCGGATGCCCAGCATCTGCTCCAGACCGGCCTCAACCCGCCGCTGCAGCTCGACCTCCAGTGCGACTGTCGAGCCGCGCAGCTCGATGTCCCGGCCGTCTGCGTCGAGCCGGAACAGCTTCAGGTCTGTCACCAGCGTCCCCTCCCGCGATCTCTGCAAGGAAACCAATCGAACGGAGGCGCTGGTTATTCCTTCTGCGGGCGACCCGGTCACCCAGCGGGGCGATCCGCAGGGAGCGTACACACCTCCGGGTGAAAGCGTGGCTGAGCACGATAGTTGGCCCCGACGGACAGCTGCGATGCACAGAACACAGGTAGGTGCGCGGGAGGAAGTTCACAAGGACCTCCCGCCGATAGGGTGTTGACGATCTGAGGCATTGACAGGGGTGGATCGTGAGCAAACTGCACGTGGGGTATGTCCGCACGGCGATCGAGGACCGTTTCACCGGCCTCATCGACATGTCGGACCAGGCGCGCCTGTCGAAGGCCAATCGCCATCAGGCGTTTCTGAGCCGTGGTCTGGCTGCGCTCGCCGCGCAGATCGAGCACCCGTGCAGCGACCGGGTCGCCGCCACACGAGTCTTCGACGGGCAGGACGATCAGGGCCTCGACTCGATCGCCGTGGACTTAGGAACCATGCGCTCCCGAATCTGTCTGGTGCAGGCGAAGTGGAGCGACCAGAACAAAGGAGGCTTCGGCGAGGCCGAGGTGCACAAGATGTTCCACGGTCTGGACCTGATGCTCGACCGGAACTTCGGCCGGTTCAACCGCCGCTTCCAGCCGTTCGTCCCCGACATCGAGCGGGCCTACGACGGCGGCACTCCGAAGATCACCATGGTGCTCGCCTTGATGCGTGAGGCGCCGCTCAGCGACGGCGTGCGCGAGCTGATCAAGATGAAGCAAGACGAGCAGAACCAGGTCGTCCGCGACATGGTTGAAGTCAAGGTCCTCGACCTGCGCGACTTCCATCGCGCGACTCTCGGCGACTCCGCCGCACCGAAGATCGACACCAAGGTGCAGTTGGAGTGCTTCGGTCAGGAGTTGATGCCGTACAAGGCGATGTACGGCACCATGACTGTCCCCGACCTCGCCGATCTCTATGAGGAGCACCGGCGCGGCCTCTTCGCCCGGAATATCCGTGACTCTCTCGACGAGAGCGACGTCAACTCCAAGATCAGGGAGACTCTGCGGGAGGAGCCCGAGCACTTCTGGTACTTCAGCAACGGCATCACCATGCTGTGCGAGTCGATCCATCCGATCGGCCGGGCACTGCCCGGCAAAGTGGGCAACTTCCAGCTGTCCGGCGTCAGCGTGGTCAATGGCGCGCAGACGGTGAGTGCCATCTACCGGGCCTTCACCGAGGACACGGGTGCCGCGCAGGACGGACGGGTCCTGGTGCGCCTGATCTCCCTGGAAGACTGCCCGCCAGGCTTCGGTGACCAGGTCACCACTACCACGAACACGCAGAACCCGATCGAGGAGCGCGACTTCAAGTCCCTCGACCCCGGGCAGATCAGGCTCCGCGACGACTTCGCCATGCTTCTTAACCGCAGTTACGTCACCAAGCGCGGCGAGACGGTGCCCGATTCGGCGCACGGCTGCTCCATCGCCGAGGCCGCCGAGGCGCTCGCTGCCGTCAGTCCGAACGCCCGGCTCGCCGCCGTGGCCAAGCGCGACGACAACCTTGCCGGGCTGTGGGAGGACCACAACTATCAGGAGACCTTCGGCTCCGAACCGAACGTCTTCAAGGTCTGGCGCAGCGTCGAACTCCTCCGCGAGGTCCGGGCGCAGCTGCAGTCCCTCCGCGAAGGGCTGGTCTGGCGTGCCGACGCGGCGGCCTTCTACGGCGATCTCCTCGTCACCCACATTGTCTACCGCCGTCTGGACACCCGGGCCATCGAGGACCCGGAGTGCGACTGGGCGGCGGAACTCGCCAAGGTGCCCGACCTGGTCCGTGAGTCCCTGTCCTGGGTGCTCGATGCGATCGACAACGAGTACGGCACTTCCAGCCACATCATCGCCGCCGTCCGGAACACGGAGCGGATTGAGCGAGTGGTACGTGCGGCCCTGCGCAAGCTCGACTCCGAGGAGAAGGCGCCGGCGCTCAACGAGGACTACCAAGTAGCCACGGCCGAGGCTCGAGGGCGGAAGGTGAACGCAGTGACGACCCTGGTTGCCGCCGGCGCGATCGAGGAAGGCTCGGTCCTGGAGTTCCGCCCATACAGCAAGCCGGAGCGCCGCGAGATGACTGAGTGGCTGGCGGCGGATCCGCATCGGGCCCAGGCGACGTGGAGCAACGAGGCGGGGCGTAACCCCTTGCAGTGGCACGCCGACGACGCCTGGTACTCGCCCAGCGGCCTCGCGCGGAAGATGCGCTTCGAGGCCTCCGGGGTGGACAGCTCGACGCAGGGCACGATCCGGTGGTTCGTGCCGGGTCAAGGGTCGCTGGACGAGCTGGCACTGGCAGTACGGCTGCGGGAGGGCAACGAGCCGACGGAGAAGTGAGCGCGACCAGGGGGCATCGGGCTGGGGCCCCGCTGCCCAGCTCGGTCGTCCGCTCCGCCCAGGCGTTGTCAGTACTCCCCGGTAGGGTCCGGAATCACCAGACCGCACACCCTGCAGCCTGGCGGAACGCGCCTTCGGAGGCGTCCCTGGGGCCCGTAGGATCAAAGGTGGCGACTGTGTTGGCGCACGCACAGACCGCCCCGGGGCGCAGGCCCCTACCCGCACCACCGAGCACAGGAAAGAAGCAGCACGTCGATGGAGGAACTGACCTTGGACCTGGACATCCCGCAGCAGCCCGAGGACGGCGCGGGGCCTGCCGCGGAGGGCTCCGCGCCCAAGGTCACGGCCCTCAAGGAGGGCCAGGTCGTCGATTACATCTCCGGCGATGCGATCAAGGAGACGGAGAAGGAGAAGGTCCGGCAGCGGATCGCCCGCGCCCTGGTACACGAGCACGGTATCGACCCCGGCGACATGCAGCGCGACTTCTCCATCACGGTCAGTGAGGAGGGTGCCGTGCGGAAGCGCAGCAAGAAGGCCGACATCGCGATCTTCGAGTCTGGCGCCCCGCACACCACGGCGAACCTCCGGCGGGTGGTGATCTGCAAGCAGGAGCCCAAGCGCGGGAGGAACGTCGTCAAGCTCCGCGAGCCCGACCAGGCCCGGAAGGACCTGGAGGAGCTCCAGGAGCTGATGGGTAACGAGGACCGCCCGCAGTGCGCGGACGGTATGTGGACCGACGGTGTCGACTTCTTCTTCCTCAAGAAGGTGGTCGGCGACTTCGGCGCCGACTTCGAGGACCGCAGCGACTGGGAGGTCGCCGACGGCACCCTCGGCAGCCGCACCGTCGCCTCGCACCAGCGGCTGCGCCAGGCCGACCCGGAGATGCTCAAGATCGCTTTCCGGCGCTGCCACAACTACATCCACGGTAACGAGGGCATGCCGAAGGACGCCGCCTTCTGGCAGTTCCTCTACCTGCTCTTCGCCAAGATGTACGACGAGCGGGTCAGTCACGGCTCCGTGCACGGCCGGTTCCGCACCGGCCTGAAGGAGATGTTCGACCCGAACGGACGCGCGGCCATCAGCAAGCGAGTCAAGGAGCTCTTCGAGGACGTCAAGAGTGAGTACAGGGACGTCTTCAAGCCCACCGACGAGATCACCCTCTCCGACCGGGCTCTTGCCTTCATCGTCAGTGAGCTTGCCCCCTACGACCTGATCGGCACGGATGTCGACGCCAAAGGCATCGCCTATCAGGAACTCGTCGGCACCAACCTGCGCGGTGACCGAGGCCAGTACTTCACCCCGCGCGGCGCGGTCAACCTGATGGTCGAGATGCTGGACCCGAAGGAGGACGAGACCGTCCTCGACCCGACCTGCGGTACCGGCGGCTTCCTCCAGGCAACGCTGAAGCACTTGCACCACACCTGGAAGAAGGAGGCCGGCACGCTCGGTTTCCCGGATACTCCGGAGGAGCGGGAGCGGTACGGCGACAAGCTCAAGGCGTTCGCGGAGAAGCACCTGTTCGGCTCCGACTTCGACCCGTTCCTGGTGCGTGCGACGACCATGGCGATCATGACGCTCGCGCAGACCACGGGGAACGTCTTCCACATGGACTCGCTCGCCTTCCCGCGGGGACATCTCGCGGGTGTGGAGGCGGCGAAGAAGAAGATCCCGCTCGACAAGCCCACCGTGGACGTACTCCTGACCAACCCGCCCTTCGGCGCCGACATCCCGGTCAGCGACGAGTCGGTGCTCGGGTCGTTCCGTAACGGGATCGCCAAGTCCTGGGGGCGCAACAAGGAGACCGGCGAGGTCGAGGCGAGCACGACCAGTGTGCCGTCGAGCATGGCGCCGGAACAGTTGTTCATCCAGCGCGCTGTCGAGTGGATCAAGCCGGGCGGGAGGATCGGCATCGTTCTACCGAACGGCATCCTGTCAAACCCGGGGCCGACGGACGAGGCGATCCGCAGGTACATCCTGCGGAACTGCTGGGTCCTCGCGAGCGTCGAGCTGCCGGTGGAGACGTTCGTCGTCGACGCCAACGTCAACATCCTCACTACGCTCCTCTTCCTGAAGCGGAAGACCCGGCAGGAGATCCAGAACCACGACCTCGGTACGGAGAAGCCGTACCCCGTCTTCATGGCCGTCGCGGAGAAGGTCGGCTTCGACCGACGAGGCAACGAGCTCTATAAGCGTGAGCCCAACGGGGAGATCGTGGTGGAGACGGAGGTCGTCATGGAGCGGCTTCGTATCCGAGGTAAGAAGGTGACCCGGCCGCTGACCCGCAGCAAGAAGGTCATCGACAACGACCTGCCGGTGATCGCGGAAAAGTACCGAGAATTCCGGGCGAAGTACCCGGTGCCGGGTGTGGACCCGCGTTCGGCCAGGTCGGCGGGAACGGAGGTCGGGGCGTGAAGGTCGCCGAGCTGTCCAACCCGGTGGAGTCCGACTGGTTCACGTACCAGGGACTTCGGCTCGATGCCTCGCCGTATGTGGCGGGGTCCATGAAGACGAAGAAGATGCTGGAGCAGTTGCCGAGGACGGAGCCGCTGGCGAGTCTGACGGCGGGGCACAATGGAGGGATCTTCAACGGGCCCATGTTTCGGCGGGTCTATCTCACTGATCCGGAACACAGTGTGCCGTTCCTCGGGACGAAAGATATGATGGCGGCCGACTTGACCGGGCTACCGCGGCTACGCAAGTCGGATGCGGAATCATCGGCCTTGTCGTATCTCCAACTCAAGCCTGGTATGACACTGATCTCGTGCTCGGGATTCAACGCCGGTCGGCGGGCCTACGTCCGGCCCGATATGGGCGACTGTTGGTCTTCGCAGGACACCCTCAAGGTCGAACCCAACCCGGAGAAGATCAAGTCCGGGTACCTGTACGCCTTCCTGCTCAGCAAGTTCGGCGAGTCGCTCGTGCGAGGGTCGGTGTACGGCTCGGCCGTGAAGCACATCGAGCCGCATCACATCGCGGGGCTGCCAGTGCCGCGGTTGGGGGCGGATCTGGAGGGTCAGATCCATGACCTGGTGGAGGAGTGCGCGCGGCTGCGTGCCGAGTTCCAGTCGGATTTGGTCGGAACGACCGAGGACTTGTTCAAAAGCGTCGGACTTCCCGAATTGGCTGATTTTGACTGGCATCATCAGCCTCGGGACCTGGGGTTCACAGTCGATCAGCTCTCCGCTGTGTCCTTGCGCGCAATGAATTATGGAGAGCGAGCCCAGTGGCTGAAGCGCAAGCTGGCCTCGGTCCCACACAGGCGGCTCGGCGATATCTGCGCTCAGGGCCAGCTGAAATACGGACCCATCTTCAAGCGTGTTGACAGTTCGTACGATCACGGTGGCCGACTGTTGGTCGGACAGCGGCAGGGCTGGTGGATCCGACCGGAAGATGGCCGTGTCATCAGCCCGAAGCACACACCCGCGGGCGTGTTCGTTCCGGACGAGACGGTAATGCTCGGCGGGCATGGCATGCCCAGCGAGAGCGGGCTGTTCGGCAGAGCAACATTGGTAACCGGGCGCTGGTTGCAGCACGCTTACAGCCAGGACTTCCTACGGGTAGCGTCCGGTGCAGCTGACGTTCCGGGTGCCTACCTGTTGGGATTCTTCCGATCGCCGGTCGCGATGAGACTAATTCGCAGCATGCTGACTGGCGGCGGCCAGCAGAGCATTCACAGTGAACTTGTCGCCGCAATGCCGATCCCGCTCGCGCCGAGCGCTGACCGTGATCGCATCACGGCAACCGTCCGAGCCGCCTACACGAAACGCGACCGCGCCGACGTCCTCGAAGACAAGGCGCTCGCGCTGCTCACCACCGCCATCGGGGAGGCCACCGGCTAATGGGTGCCAGGATCGTTGCTGTTGGGGAGGCCGTCAACGATGCCGAGCGGAGGGTGATCGCGCATCTGCGTGATCAGGCCCCCGACGACTGGACGGTCCTGCACTCCGTCGAGATTCCGTACAACCGGAACGAACTATTCGAGGTCGACCTCGTCGTGGTCACCGGGCACGCCGTGTACGTCGTCGATGTCAAAGGCACCCGGGGCCGCATCGAGGTCGACGGCGGCCGTTGGCAGCCCTCTCACCGGGCGCCGTTCCGTTCCCCGCTGCCGAAGCTGCGCGGGCACGCCAAGCGGTTGAAGACGCTCCTGGAGACGGCCCACCGTCCGCTGTCCCGGCTCTACACGGACGCCCTCGTCGTCCTTCCCGCACCCGACGCCCTGTTCGTCGACCGGACGCCCCGCCAGCACGATGCCTGTGACACCGTCACCCTCCCGGACCTGATCGGCCGGCTCGCGGACGTGAGCCGCGTACCCACCTCGACCAAGCGCTTCGACACGGACGTCTCTACGCACCACGAGCTGATCGTGCGCGCGGTGCAGGGGCCGTCCCGGCCGTCGTCGGACCCCCTGCGGTTCGGCAGCTGGGAAGTGATCGAGCGACTGAGCGAGACGGGCCCGGAGGAGGGCGACGACGTCCACCGCGAGTACCGGGCGAAGAACGCCCTGGCAGTGCAGGGGTCGGGCACGGTCCGGCTCTCCGTCCGCAGGGCCGATCCGTATGCGCCGGAGGCCGAGCGGCTTCAGCAGCAGAAGCGGATCGGTATCGCGTACGAGGCGCTCGGCAAGCTACCCTCGCACCCGAACATCGTCGGAGTGCGGGACTTCTTCGCCGACGAGGACAAGGACTCCTTCGTCACTGTCTACGACGACGTTCCGGGGCACGCACTCGCCCTGCACCTACGCGGGGCCGCAGATCCGCTGACCGCCGACGCGAAGCTGCGGACGATCCGTCACATGCTGAGGGGCCTGGCCCACGCGCACAGCCGCCTGATCGCGCACCGCGAGCTGAACCCGTCCACTGTGCTGATCGCACAGGACGGCCGGGCGATGCTGACCGGTTTCGAGTACGCGAAGACTGCGCAGCGCCGCGCCCACACGGTCATGCGGGAGGCGTATCAGGTCGCCGATCGCGCGTATCTGGCGCCCGAGTGCCATGCAGACCCGGTGGCGATGGGCATGAAGGCGGACATCTACGCGGTCGGTGTCCTGGGCTTCCAGCTTCTCACCAGCGAGCTGCCGTTCACCTCCGCCACCGAGCAGGCCGACGCGGCAGGGCGGCTCCCGGCGCAGGTCCTCGAAGCCGCCGAGGTCCGCGTCGAACTTGCCCACTGGCTGCAGAAGTTGTGTGCGACGGCCCCGGACGACCGGCCGACCGCCGTAGAGGCACTGCGCCGCCTGGACCTGGTGATGGGAGCGCGGAGGGCTCCGGCACGGCGCATTGGTTCCTCGGTCGCAGTTCCCCCGGCTCCTCCTACGTCCTCAGCCGGGCAGCCCGTGCATGACGGTCCGCGAGGCCCGGAGTTCTTCCGTGACCTGCCGGCCGACCACCAGCTCGGTTCGAAGTACCTGGTGCGCCACCGGCTCGGCCGTCCCGGCTCTTTCGGTGTGGCCTACCGGGTGTACGACACGATAAGGAGTGTCGACCGGGCGGTGAAGCTGGTCCTGCGTGACCGGGACTCCGTCCTGGAGCGGCTGCGCCGCGAAGCGGGCGTCCTGGACCGGCTGCAGAACGCCCCGCACCCCAATGTGGTGTCGATGGTGGACGCGGACCGGTTGATGCCACCGGACGAGTACCCGTACCTGGTCTTTGAGTTCGTCGACGGCAAGGACATCGCCGAGGTGATCCGCGGCGGCCGGATGGGCGCGGCGGACGTGCTGCGGCTCGCGATCGACACCGCGCGCGGGCTGCGCCACATCCATGATCGCGGGGTGTGGCACTGCGACATCAAGCCGAGCAACCTGCTGTGGACCGATGACGGCGTCAAGCTGATCGACTTCGGGATCTCGAAGACCTCCGACTCCTCCGAGGGGCACAGCTACACCAGCCCCCGCTACAGCCCGCCGGACCTGGACCAGGTGCCCGCAGACGCCTCTGGCTACACCGACCGGGACCTCTTCGGCTTGGGCGTCACGCTGTACGAGGCGCTGACCGGCGGGCTGTACCCGTGGGAGGGTGTCGGGCGCCCCTCGCCCGGTGTGCCGCCGGTGGACCCGCGCACCGCGTACAGCGGTTTCGGTGATCTGGCGCCCGGCTTCGCCGAGATCATGCTGCGCGCGATCTCCCCGTACCGGGCGGAGCGGTTCCCCACGGCCGAGGATCTGCTGCGTGCGTTGGAGGCGCTGGAATCCGTACGCGTCGCCCCTACACCGCTTCTACCAGCCGTGTCACCATCGTTCCAGCATCCGCCGGCGCCACCGGCTGATCCCAGTGTCGGTCAGGAGCCGCAAGAGCCCGAGCCGAACTCCAATCCGTTCGTGGCACACCTACAGACGCTGTACAGCCAGAGCCGCCGCAGCAACCGGGGCACTCGCGGCCTTGATCCGCGCACGATGTCCGTGTACGTCGAGACGGCCTTGGACCGGGAGCTCGTGCCCGCGCTGCGGGAGGGCCGGCACGCGCTGGTCGTGGTGACCGGCAACGCGGGTGACGGCAAGACGGCATTCCTGGAGCGGTTCGAGCGCCAGGCGCGCGAGCTCGGCGCCGAGTTCGGGCCGCGCCGGGCCAACGGCAGCGATTTCACTCTGGACGGGCAGCGGTTCCGTACCAACCACGACGGCAGCCAGGACGAGGGTGAGGTGAGCGGCGACGATGTACTGGCGGAGTTTTTCGCACCGTTCGCCGCAGCCGACGCATCGGCATGGCAGGTCGCGGGGGAGACCCGGTTGATCGCCATCAACGAGGGGCGTCTGGTCGACTTCCTCAGCCATCACCACGACCGCTTCCCGCATCTCGCCAAGGTGGCCAACCTCGGCCTGGCGGGCAGGGACACCGGGCAGGCCGTCGCCGTCGTCAACCTCAACGCACGTGATGTCGCGGCCCGGCCCCTCGGTGCCGACGGCGAATCGCTCCTGGAGCGCATGCTCGACCGGATGACGCACGACCGGTTCTGGGAGGACTGTGAGCGCTGCGACCTGGCCGCCACCTGTTATGCCCGGCACAACGCCCAGACTTTCCAGCACCCCGCCGCCGGCCCGCAGGCCGCGCGTCGTCTGCGCCGCCTTTACGAGGTGACCCAGCTACGCGGAAGGCTCCACATCACCCTGCGCGACCTGCGCTCCGCTCTCGCTTATACCCTCACCTCGGGCCGCGACTGCGCCGAGATCCACCAGCTGTACGCGGCCGGCTCCGGTCAGGAGATGCTGGATAGCTTCTACTTCTCCGCCCACCTCGGCGCCCCGGCCGCCGCCGACGGCAGTCCGCGTGAGCGGGACCGACTGCTGACTCTGCTGCGCGAGGCCGATGTGGCGGCGGTCCCGCAACCGCAGCTCGACCGTCGTCTGGACTACGCCGGGCTCCTGGAGGACCGGGCGCTGGTCGCGGCCGACGGGCGCGGCGACCGTGATCGCGTACTGCTGCGCGGCGCGTTCGAGCAGCTAGGCCGGTCGGTCACCGAACGCGTCTCCCAGGCCGCTGCCCACCGCCACTACGTGGACGCGGCCCGCCGCCTGCTCTACTTCGAACTCCACGACGAGGACCGCGCGGAGCGGATGCTGCCGTACCCGTCGGTGCTGCACTTCATGGCGCTGTTGTCACGCGCAACGCAGACGGGTACCAAGGAGCGGGACCGGATCCTGCGGGCGCTCAACCGTGGTGAGGGACTCGTGGCCCCCGAGCGGATCGGCGACGCCCTCGCGCTGAAGGTGCGCGAAGTACCCGGCGGCACCATCCGCACCTTCCGCCGCTTTCCCGCCGAAGGGTTCCAGCTCGAACCGGGCGACGCAGCGACCTCGCCGTACATCGAGTCGGGGCGCACCTCGCTGCGGCTGAGCTACAGGGATCCGGCCGGCAGCCAGGGAGGGACGGCCGAACTCGACATCCGACTGGACCTGTTCGAGCTCCTCCAGCGGTTCGAGCGCGGCTACCGGCCGTCCGTGACCGACCTGCAAGGGCAGCAGCTCGCCCTCGCCGTGTTCAAGAACCGGCTGGCGGCCGTGCCGTACCAGGAGATCCTGCTCACCACGCATGGACACGACCTGCGACGGATCCACCGCAGCGAGGACTCCGTCCTGCACATGGAAGAACTGACAGCACGGTCCGGCGACGACCACAGCGATGCGGACAGCGACGGCCTGTCCGGCGCAAGCACGACCGACACCGCGGCGGGCATCGCAGGGGACGTAGCGACGGCGGAGGAGACGACATGGCGCTGAGCGGTTCCCTGGGGACTTTCCACCACCCCGGCGTCAGCCGGCTCGACTACAAGACACTGGACATGGACCGTGTCCTGACCGGGCTGCTCGCCCGCCTGTGGCACCAGGGCATGCCCAGCAAGATCAACCGCTCCAACGAGCTCAAGGTCGACGTCTTCGTCAAGCTGTTTCTGGACCACCCGGAAGTCTTCGACGGCTTCGACCGGGAGACCACCACCCGGTGGGCGTCCACCCATCTCCTCGACATGGTTAACCGGGGCAGGGCTACCGAGGCGGTGGCCGGCCCCAGGCCGCTGCACGGTCTCACCTACCGGTTCCGCAACAAGCGCAAGTCCCGCCCGTACGGGGCCGACGAGCAGCTGTACGAGATGCTCGCCACCGAAGAGGGGGCCTTGGACCAGCTCCGCGAGTTCTTCTTCTCCGACGTCGACCGCGCCACCGCGGAGATCACCCCGGGGACGGACACCGACGTAGAGACCCAGGCGCTGCTCCACTTGGTGGAACAGGCGGGCGGACAGATGCGGGACCGGCCCGACACCACCCGCCCTCGCACCCCCTACCCCGCCCTGTGCGCCGAACCGGCCCGCCAGCTGTGCCGGGATGTCCTGCGGCTGCTCTACCACCAGGACCACATGCCCCGGACCGTCCTTGTGGACTACCTGAAGATCCTCTTCGCCTTTCACCTGGCCCTCTACCACCTGCGGATGATGAAGCTGTTGCCCGCCGCGATCGAGGCCGGATCGGCGCCTGCCACCTGCCGGACCGGGCATCCGGGCACGCGGACGGCCGATCGCTGCCCGCACCGCGTCCGGCTCTTCGTCGACGTCGAGGGCCTGCCCGGCACCCCGGCGGCTGCGCTCGCCGAGCGCAGCGCCGGCATTTGGTACGGGCGGATCACGCGTTTCGTCCAGGCGACTTATCAGATCAAGAAGCTCGACGAGTTCTCCGAGAACCTCGTCAAGAGCCAGAAGCTGGCCCCGCCCGTCGGCCGGAGCTACTTCACCCCGGCCGAGGTCCTGCGGCGGCTCTCCACCCATCCCAAGGAACGCGAGGCGTTCTTCCTTCAGCGCGCCACCCGCGTACGGGACGAGGAGAAGGACCTTCCGCCGGAGCTGAAGCAGATCACCCAGCTCGGGCTCAACGCCTTCGACGAGTACATCGAGATGCTGATGCACTATAAGGGCAGCTACTACCGCAGCTACTTCATCGACTGCCTGGACTCGATGCTGCTCAAGCACCGGCCCGGTGCCCTGCTCGCCCAGCCGCGTGGCAGACGCGACAGCGCCGTCCGGCGATTCGTCCTGGACGCGCGCCTGCTCGAAGTGCTCCTCCAGGTGTCGCTCCTCAGGGAGGAGGAAGATGACACCGGCAATCTGCGTACCGCGCCCATGCGCGTGGACGAGTTCCTCACTCTGCTGCGCGAACGGTACGGACTCCACATCGAGCAGCTGCCGGACGGCGACGGCTTCTCCGGCGCCCACCTGGACGACCAGGTCGCACTGCATGCCAACGCAGCGGCCTTCCTCAACCGACTGCGTGAGATCGGCTACTACCAGGACATGTCGGACGCCTATCTGACGCAGACCATTACTCCCCGGTACATCATCGGGGCCGCGGTGACGGGGGCGACGGCCTGATGAGCACCACTACCACCACAGGCCTTGCGGAGCCCACCGCGAAGGACCTCCGCGAAGCCCTCGAAGGCGTCCTCGTGCCGCGCCTGGCCAAGCTGGTCGGCAAGCGGGGCGCCGGGCACTGCATGCGGGTCACCGCGGTGGAGACCGCGCTGGCGGCCGCGCTGGTTCGCAGGCTCCGGGGAGCACTCGGACCCGCCGCCACCGTCTGTGTCCTGGGCACCACCGAGGACCTCGCTCCCGAACAGCCGCACCACGACACCGTCGTCACCAGCACCAAACTGGTCGAGCTTCGCAACCGCACTGAAAGTGACGACGGGAACGGGAACAGCCTGCCCGGACCGCTCCTCGTCTTCGTCCCCCCGGGCACCCGGGTCAGCGCCGAGGACTCCTTCGGCATCGCGACCTTCGAGGAAGTACTCCTCGGCGACGCCTACGCTCAGCTGGCCGACCACCTTCTCGACCAGGTACCGGCCCGGCTGCGGCCCGGCGTCGACGAGTTGCTCGCCGTACTTCGCGACAGGCCCGGGCATCGGACGGGCGACCGGGCCATCGCCCTGTACCTGCTGACGCTCCGGACCAACGACTACCGTGATCAGGTCGCGGGGGCCGCCGTCTACCACTTCGGCCTGGTACCCGACTTCGAGCTGTACGCCGACCCGTCGCTCGTCAAGGACCGGGCCGACCGGAACCGCAAGCTGGTCGATAAACTCACCACCTCCAGCCGCTCGGAGCGTCAGCGCGTCCTCGATCTGGGGCTGACTGACGCGGACTTCGCCAGCAGGCTCGCGGGATTCGCCACCCGCTGCGGCCTGGAGGATCCGGTGGCATGGACCCGCCGTATCGTCGTCGACCGGGAGAACTGGACGCTCTCCTTCGGGAACTGGCGCGTCGACGAACGACGCCGCGCCACCGTCTCAATCGAGGTACGCGAACTCGGTCTGCCCGCCGCCGGCGACAACGCCGAGGAGCTGCGGGCCCACCCGGCGCTCGAAGCCATCGTGGGGCAGCCCTACCTGCTCGCCGGGGACAAGGGCGTTCGCGAGCTGACAGCTCGGTTCACCGTCGAACCGTCCCCCCTCAAGGTGGAGGGTCTTGAACGCTTCCGCGTGGAGATCGTCTCGGAGAGCGGCGGGCCGATCGGGCGGATCGCCCATGTTGCCAAGGGGACCCGGGCCAAGCCTGATTACAAGACGCCACCGCTGCGCCGCCTGAACAAGATCGACTGGGAGGAAGGGTGGCACTACCTCAAAATCACCCCGCTCGACGCCTCCGGTGACGCTCTTGACATCGCTCCTGGTGCGCATGACCTGCCCGGCGGCGAGAGCGAACGCTTCTACGTCGTCCCCGAGGGGGAGGCCGAGGAACCGCCGGAGCGCAGTGCCGGGCGCTATGACGGCATCACCCAGGCGCTGCGCTCACTGCAGTTCGACGCGCTGGCCGCCGGGGACGATCCGGTCCGTGTCAACTTGACGGACGTCCGCTGGAAGACCACTTCGGCGCGCAGCCCTCTGCGCGTCCTCAACGCCCGGATCCACACGGCGGGAAGCGCAGAGATCCGGCTCTCCCCGCTGCTCGTGCAACTTCAGCAGGACCTACTCGCCCGCCCCCAGGACACCTCCCTGCGCCGGCTCGAACTGCGCCCCGACGGCACCAGCGAGACCCCCGAGGGGAACGAGGAGGACTTGTCCCTCGCCCTGACCGGGCGGGCTGCCGAGGCCTACGACCGCTACCTCGCGACGCGCCACGTCTATTTCGCCGCCCTGTGCGGCCAGGCGGGAGAACTTGCCAATCCTGATCAGCTTCTGGTCAGCGAGGCTGTCGACTTCGAGACGGTCCGGGACGAACTGGTCGCCTACACCGAGGCGTACGCGGAACTGGTGGAAGCCCAGTCGCTTCAGGTGGAGCGGGCTGGTGACGGCGCCCGGGGTGCCGCGCTGGTTGCGCTGGCCCGCATCCAGCAGGGCGACTGCGCTGCCGTCACCCTCACTGACGGTCTCGGCGGTCGCGAGACGGTTCTGCTTGTCTCCCCGACGCACCCCCTTCGCGCACTCTGGCTAGCGACCTGGTCGGCCCTGGGCCGGGACTGGGCCGCGCGCCTCGCCAGTGAGGACACGCGCCGCGTCATCGCCGCACGCGACTCCTTCCTCCAGGCCCTCTCACCCTTGGGTTTCCCGTTCGCCGTCCCGCGCCAGGACGGCCGACTCATGACGGCTGCGGACAACCTCACCCCGTACTGGGCCGCCTACCTGCCCAGCGAGACCGCCGATCCCCGTGGCCTGCTGGGCCGGCTCACCACAGCGCTGCACCTCCCGGCCGCCGGCCCCCGCGCTGCAGGCGGAGCCGGTGCGTTGTCCGGCACGGCGCTCGCCGACCGGATCGAGCGGTACGTACGCCTCCACCCGTACGTCCGCACCCTGATCATGAACGTCGTCAACGCAGGCCGCGCGGAGATCGTCGCCGACGCTCTCCTCGAGCTGCAGCGCCGCACTCCCACCCGGGACCTCACCTACGACATTCGGCTGTGCGTGTCCGGCCCGGAAGCCCTCGAGTCCGGTGCGGCGCTGGGTGAACTGATCAGCGCGCAGAATCAGTTCGCCTCTACCGAGGCGGAGGCTTTCCTGCACGCCGCAGAAGGCACCCGGAGCGCGAAACTCGTCTACTCCGTCCGCTCGGTGGAGGAGTTCAGCGAACCCGGAGCCGAGTTCGACGCCCATCTGACCGTGCTCATCGACGCCTTCGGCGGGGAACAGCACGGTTCCGTCACACGCCACGACATCGCGCACGCCCCGGTCCACGGCCTGGTGCAGCCGACGTCCTCCACGTACGAGGACAACGAGCAGCAGATCGTATGGCGGACCATGCCACGCCACGGCATCGCCCTGCCTGCCGAGGACGCGGAGGACCTTGCCACTCTCCTGAGTCGGCTGCCCGGGCTCCTCGCCGGCGCCGCGGCCAACGTCGCCACCGCGGGACAGGCGCCGCGCCATGTGCCGTGCACCGTCCTTTCCCTCGACAACGCCGACCGGGCCCTGCTCTACCAGGCCCACCAGGTCGGCGACTGGGTCGTCACCATCGACAGGACCCTCGGCCTGGAGTACTTCGACCACGCCGGACAACGCGACCGACCTGAGTACGTCATCGACTATGCGCCCTCGCTGGATAGCGGTCTTGGCCACCAGATCATGGTCAGCTCGAACTCGGTCGACGAACTGCGCACCCTGCTCGGACCGACCGCCCAGCAGCATGGGCTGGACGTCGAACAGCGCCACCTCAACACCTTCTTCGAGCAACTGCGCCTACTCTCCGGCAACCTCGCCTTCAAGCTGGCCTCCACCGCCCCCACCCAGCGCACCGAAGTACTCGGCCTCGCCCTGGCCCGCCTCTACCTGGACTACCAGGACGTCCTGTACAACCAGATCGTCGTCCCCCTGGACGCCCACCCCGAGCTGTACGCCGAAGTACGCCGTCAGGCCCGGGAACTCGGCGATGCACTCTCCTTCCAGCGCAGCGATCTCGCCCTGTTCCACCTTGACGCGCGGACCCGGACCATCACCTGCCGCCTCGTCGAGGTCAAGTGTTACACCGCGCTCGACGACATCGGCGCCTACCAGCGCCTCAAGACCAAGGTCACCCAGCAGCTCGGACGGAGCCAAACCGTCCTCGCCGAGTCCTTCGATCCGGCCCACATCACCCCAGACCGGGTGGACCGGTCGGTCAAGAACCTGGCCCTCGGCTCTCTGCTCCGCTTCTACCTGGAGCGGGCGGCACGCCACCGGACCATGGGGCACGCCCCCAGGACGGCGGCCCACGCCCTGCTCGACAGCCTCGACGACGGCTACGCCCTCCATTTCACCCGCAGCGGCCTGATCTTCGACCTCGCCCGCGAGGGAACCGACCGCGAACTCGACGACGAGGTGGAGTTGCACCGCATCGGCAGTGATCTGATCACCGAGCTGATCAATGCGATTCCCACTGTTCGGCGGGGCGTACCCGAGCCCACGGACCTAGCTGTTGAGGAGCAGGAGGAGGACGGAGCGGCCACCGCTCCCACCCTGGCACTGTCGCAGTTGGCCGTGCCACGGCTCTCTCACGCTGAGTTCCGGGCACCTGACGTACAGGACGAGCGGGATGCCAAAGACGCCCAGGAGGAAGACCGCGGGCAGGCCGGCGGGGGCAAGGCAGCGACCATCCTCGACACGGACGAGGTCGCGAACGGCAATGAGACCACGCCGCTCACCGCACCTGAGGGTGCGGGCCGTGAGACAGGTCCGGCCCAGCCCTTGGCAACTTTGACCGTGCCTGCTTCCGACGCGGCGGGGGCGGCCCCGGTGTCTCTCTCTTTGGAAGGAACCTCATCGGCTGCTGCTGCTCCTCCTCCGGGCGGTACCCGAAATCCGCTGAGGACGGGCACCGTCCCTGAAAGCCAAGGCTTCCACGAGTCGCCGACCACCGACGACCAGCCCACGCCTGTCACACCGGGACCGGCTTCACCAGGGGGCCTCCCCGAGATCTTCCTCGGTGTCACCCGCTCCTCCTCGCAACACGGTGTACTCGGCGAAGTAGCCGGCCGGAAAGTCGCGGTCGACCTCGACGAAACCCACACCATCAGCCTCTTCGGCGTACAGGGAGGCGGCAAGAGCTACACCCTGGGCAGCATCATCGAGATGGCCTCGCTGCCTGTCCCACCGGTCAACGAACTTCCCCGCCCTCTCGCGACCGTGGTGTTCCACTACAGCCGCACCATGGACTACGCGCCGGAGTTCACTTCCATGGCGCGCCCAAATGATGACCAGGCGCAGCTCCAGGTTCTGAAGGAGCGCTACGGAGCCGAACCCCAAGCGCTGTCGGACGTACTGCTGCTCGCCCCCGCCGACCAGGTCGCCGACCGCCGACGGGAATTCCCCGGCATCGACGTCCAGTCGCTCGCCTTCTCCTCCGCCGAACTTCAGGCATCCCACTGGCGCTTTCTCATGGGTGCGGTCGGCAACCAGTCAACGTACATCCGGCAGCTGACCCGCATCATGAAGTCGAACCGCAACAACCTAAACCTCGGCGTCATCCGACAAGGCGTGGCCGATTCCGGTATGCCCGACCACGTCAAGCAACTGGCCCAGGAGCGGCTCAACCTCGCCGAGGACTACATCGACGACAATGCCCGGCTCACCAGCCTCATCCGACCCGGCCGACTGATCATCGTTGACCTCCGCGACGAGTACATCGAGAAGGACGAAGCACTCGGACTCTTCGTCGTCCTGATGCAGCTGTTCGCCGAGGCGCGCAGCGGGGATGAACACTTCAACAAGCTGGTCGTCTTCGACGAAGCGCACAAGTACATCGACAGCCCAGACCTCGTCGCCGGCCTAGTCGAGACCGTCCGCGAGATGCGCCACAAGGGAATGAGCATCCTGGTCGCCAGCCAGGACCCGCCATCAGTACCGATCTCTCTGATCGAACTCTCCGACCACGTCATCCTGCACAAGTTCACCTCGCCGGCCTGGTTGAAGCACCTCCAGAAGGCGAACACCGCCTTCGCCAGTCTGCGCTCTGAGCAGATGGCGCAGCTTCAGCCCGGCGAGGCGTACGTGTGGGCGAGTAAGTCCACTGACCCGGCGTTCACTCACGGAGCCGTCCGAATGCGATGCCGTCCTCGGGTGACCCGGCATGGCGGAGGGACGAAGACGGCAACGGGCGGACAGTGAGCTGGCAGCCCGTCGCCCAGAGTCGGTCTCCGAACGAGGTGGTACCGAAGCGCGCCAGGGTAGGTCCTCGATCACATCGGAGCTTCGGCAATTCCCATACACCATTGCCTCACCTGCACAAACGTCAGATCAGCCGCGTTTGCCACAGCCCTGACAGCCTCCTGCCCTGTCAAGCGATCGGCACATCTATGCGGTCGCGTGCGACCGCTACACCGTCCTTAATGATGTAGCACTCGACAACATGCTCGCCGCGGAACTTCGTGCGCTCATGGCGAGCATCCTGGCGGTTTGACTTGATGATCTGTCCGCGGATTTCGTTGCGCTTCTCGGCCTCGCTTCCGCGGTTGAGTACTTTCCACCACACCTCGAACGGTCGATCAGCGCTGCATTCGATGATGGTGAAGTCGAGTGTCTTGTTGGCGTGAAGGAAAGTTCTCTCCTCAAGCATCTTCCGTAGAGAGGCGGGCCGCCATCCGTTCTGGGCGACTTCGCAATCGATCGTGAGCGAGTGGCGAATGTCGACAGGGTACCAATCCTCGATGAACTGTTCGCTGTTGTCGAACGCGTGGGCAGCACTTACGGCCTTCAATGGCACTGATGTGCCGAACATGCTGCGCCACTTTTTGTTGGCTGTCGCAGTCCCCTCTGACGCGATCGCTTCGAGACTCCGCTTGTACGCCTTCTTCGCTTTCGGCTGGAAACCCTTCTTCGCCGCCACATTCTGGCCGCTGCCCAGCGCGGAGTAGTAGCTTTGATCGGGCTGGACAGCGAGGAATTCGAAGAAGTCGCGGACCATCAAGTCGTACGTGTGCAGTCCGGCTGAATTATAGCATTCGGTCCGTGAGAAGAAGCGGTGTACGAGAGTGTCGATGAGCAGGCCCCCCATATTAACGCCATGGGTGTTCTTCCATGCGCGGACCATCCGGGCGAGATGACGCATGTTGTTCGACGTGCGCTCGTTGCACTCCTGCGTCGCACGGATCTCGTCGCGTGGCTTGGTGACCTTCCATCCTCTATCAACAGAATCGGGATAGGAGAAGCTCTTGTCGTCGTTTTCGAAGACTGGCTGGACCTCAAACTTGAAGCTATTGCTAGAGAACTGCACGCGCACGACGCACTGGTCGACACGGACCTCGGTATTCGGGTACCGCTTCTGTAGCGTGTCCTTGACCTGTGCGAGAATTCGTCGCGGGCCCGTTTCGCCGGCGTGGTTCGCGCGTATGCTGGGCGGGAGAGCATAGAGCATGTCCAGGTCCGATACGCCGCGGATGGCTGTGTGGCGACCATATGAACCCACCATCAATCGGTGCTCGGTGGAGCCCTCCTTTGCCCTGAACTCCTTGTTAAGAGCCTTGGTTATCTCATCGCGACGCGACGCGACGGTGATATTACTGTCGCCGACCTTCAGGTTCTGGAGAAGGCTGCTAAAAAGCTCTGAGGTTTCCATTCTCACGCCTCATCTTCGTTGAGTCGCAGGGCGCCGGGCAAGAATAGGTCGATTTCTCGAGACGTGAACGTCATTTCCTCGTTGTTCTGCAGCCCGTCACTGGCCCTGGAGAATGCCCTGGCGCTGGTCCTGGGGGCATCCGCGTACGCGGCCCGCGCGGCCTCCTGTAGCTCCTCGCGGCGAGAGCGCGCATCGGGCGCTGAAGCCGCGCCGGACATGACGTCGGCGATCAAAGACAGGTAGGACTCGCGGACGTCCCAGAGCTGCGAAGCGACGTCACGGTGGGACTCGGCTTCCTCGGCGAACTTGAACGTCTTGGTGCTCAGGCTCGCCACCGTGACGAGGAGCGCGATGAAGGACGTCGCGAGACTGGCCTGCTGGGGATTGACCACGATCCCCAGCACGGAAGCCAAGAAGGTTCCGGAACTGATCGCCGTGAGGCTGACGAGAGCCACTTGCTGCCATCTGTGCCGGCGGAAGCATATGTCCGCCTGTTTCTCGTGTGTCTTGTGGCTGTAGACCACGCGACCGAATGTCTCGCGCACCTGTGCCAGCAGATAGAGATCACGGTGGTTCGGATGCTCACTCGTCATGTCGCTCCGTTGTCCATGGCCAGAAGGTGCACCCGGTGGGTTCCTCTTGGGCATCTGGAGCCCCGGAAGAGCGACGGCTACTGACGTTCGCTGCACACACTCCGATTATGGCCGGTTCCACTGACACTCAGCCGGGATTCACCAGAATCACGGACCAGGGGGTCCGGGCTCATGGGGAACTGCCTACCGCGGCAGTAGCTATCACGAAGATTCGGCTGCCCCAAACCGCTGCTTCTTCGAATCCTGATGCCCCTCACCGGCAGACATGCGCAGCATCTCGGCGCGCAGGCGCTGGGACGGAGCGTTCGCTGTTTCGGCAGCGCTTGCCTCGGACACACGCGATGCGTTACGAACCCAAGCGCGCCGTTGAGACCGCCTTCGTGAACGTCCAGACCGCGGCGACGTACATGGGCACTTGTGCCCCGCGGCCATTGCAGGGGGTGACTATTGGGTGATTACCCTTCAGGTTTCCCCATCCGGCAACGGCAGGCCCCTGTTCCCACGAGCTGGGTGCAGGCTCAGCACGTGACACGGCGCCCGTCTACGACAGAGGACCCGCGCCTGCGTGGTGTCGGTCCTCTCTCGTGGCGAGGTAGTCAGCCGGAGGAGTCGGATGCGTCGCCGGGCTCCAGGCTTCGTCGCGAGGTCGGGGACAGATGGCGGTTCGCCTCGTCGACGACGCGCGGTCGGCGTGACGCGACCAACGCCGGACGTCACGAGATTGCTTCGCCGACAACTCTGCGCAAGGGCTGACGGCTACTCAGCGCTTCCTGACGCGCCATCAACCAATCAAGATCATCTTGCACCTGCGCTGCACAAGGTGCTGAAAAACAACAGTGATCAGCGAAGGGCTGCGAAGTCAGGTATCCGCAGGTCAGCTGGCATGTTGAGGTGTCGTGCCCCTTGCCTCCAAGGGGCACGACAACCCTCCGGTCAGATGTCCCGGAAGATCTCGATCTGCGCCCCGATCGAGTTCAGCCGCTCGGCGAGGTCCTCGTAGCCGCGGTTGATGACGTACACGTTACGCAGTACCGACGTGCCCTCGGCGGCCATCATCGCCAGGAGGACGACCACGGCGGGGCGCAGGGCGGGCGGGCACATCATCTCGGCGGCGCGCCAGCGGGTGGGGCCCTCGACCAGGACGCGGTGGGGGTCCAGGAGCTGGAGGCGGCCGCCGAGTCGGTTGAGGTCGGTGAGGTAGATGGCGCGGTTGTCGTAGACCCAGTCGTGGATGAGGGTCTGGCCCTGGGCCGAAGCGGCGATGGCCGCGAAGAAGGGGACGTTGTCGATGTTGAGGCCGGGGAAGGGCATCGGGTGGATCTTGTCGATCGGCGCCTCCAGCTTCGAGGGCCGGACAGTCAGGTCCACCAACCGCGTGCGGCCGTTGTCCGCGAAGTACTCGGGCGTGCGGTCGTGGTCGAGGCCCATCTCCTCCAGGACCGCCAGCTCGATCTCCAGGAACTCGATGGGGACCCGGCGCACCGTCAGCTCCGACTCCGTGACCACGGCGGCGGCCAGCAGGCTCATCGCCTCTACCGGGTCCTCGGAGGGGGAGTAGTCCACGTCGGCGTCGATGACCGGCATGCCGTGCACGGTGAGGGTGGTGGTGCCGATGCCTTCGACGCGGACGCCGAGGGCCTCCAGGAAGAAGCAGAGGTCCTGGACCATGTAGTTGGAGGAGGCGTTGCGGATGACGGTGACGCCGTCGTGCCGGGCGGCGGCAAGGAGCGCGTTCTCCGTGACCGTGTCGCCCCGCTCGGTCAGCACGATCGGGCGGTCCGGGCGCACCTGGCGGTCCACCACCGCGTGGTAGTGGCCCTCGGTCGCCGCGACGTCCAGGCCGAACCGGCGCAGCGCGATCATGTGCGGCTCGATGGTCCGGGTGCCGAGGTCGCAGCCGCCGGCGTAGGGCAGCTTGAAGCGGTCCATGCGGTGCAGCAGCGGGCCGAGGAACATGATGATCGAGCGGGTGCGGACGGCGGCCTCCGCGTCGATGGCCTCCATGTCCAGCTCGGACGGCGGCACGATCTCCAGGTCGGTGCCGTCGTTGATCCAACGCGTGCGCACGCCGATGGAGTTGAGCACCTCCAGGAGGCGGTAGACCTCCTCGATGCGGGCGACCCGGCGCAGTACCGTGCGCCCCTTGTTGAGCAGCGAGGCGCACAGCAGGGCCACGCAGGCGTTCTTGCTGGTCTTGACGTCGATGGCGCCGGACAGGCGACGGCCGCCGACCACACGCAGGTGCATCGGACCCGCGTAGCCCAGGGAGACGATTTCGCTGTCCAGCGCTTCGCCGATCCGGGCGATCATCTCAAGGCTGATGTTCTGGTTGCCGCGCTCGATGCGGTTGACGGCGCTCTGGCTGGTGTTGAGCGCCTCCGCGAGCTGTGACTGCGTCCACCCGCGGTGCTGCCGGGCGTCACGGATGAGCTTGCCGATGCGTACGAGGTAGTCGTCTGCCATGAGGTTGAGGCTATCTCAGATATGAGATCGCGCCTCTCGGGGGGTCTGTTCGGGTGACGTGATGTCAAGGAGCCCCCGGTGGAGCCTCAGTGCCGCTTGCCCGACGTCGTGCGACGCCAGCCGAAAGGTCCCGGCAAATCCATCGATGTCGTACGACGTCCGGTGCTGCTGCGGGTGTGGCGCGGGCCGTTCCCGCCGCCGGTCGTGATGGACCACGAACGTTTGTTGATGTTCAGACGTACTCCGGGGAGGATTCGGAAACTCTTGCGGAACGTGAGGGGCATCGTGCCTCCTTCCGAGTCGTGCCGGGCGGGCCGGCAGGCATCGGATACCCCCGTTCTGCTTAGTGATGGCCGCACGGGTCACTCGGGGTGGGGTGCACGCCACACGGTGCCCGGGCATGACCAGACCGCCCCCATGTACTAGAGTTATCTCGACATCGAGATATCTGCCGAGGCGCACCGCAGTCGCACGCCGCTACCGGGTCTGGCAGTAAGGGTTACCTAACTTAGCCCTACCTTAGCGGATGGGCCAGGGCGGCGTGGCGGCAGGATGCGGTGGTACGCGCACATAAATGAAGGAGACTGTCGTGTCGGCGAACAGCTTCGACGCCCGCAGCACGCTGCAGGTGGGCGACGAGTCGTACGAGATCTTCCGGCTGGACAAGGTCGAGGGCTCCGCGCGCCTTCCCTACAGCCTGAAGGTCCTGCTGGAGAACCTGCTCCGCACCGAGGACGGCGCGAACATCACCGCCGACCACATCCGCGCCCTCGGCGGCTGGGACTCGCAGGCCCAGCCGTCGCAGGAGATCCAGTTCACGCCGGCCCGCGTGATCATGCAGGACTTCACCGGCGTGCCCTGTGTCGTCGACCTCGCCACCATGCGCGAGGCCGTCAAGGAGCTCGGCGGCGACGCGGCGAAGATCAACCCGCTGGCGCCGGCCGAGCTGGTCATCGACCACTCCGTCATCGCCGACAAGTTCGGCACCAACGAGGCGTTCAAGCAGAACGTGGACCTCGAGTACGGCCGCAACAAGGAGCGCTACCAGTTCCTGCGCTGGGGCCAGACCGCCTTCGACGAGTTCAAGGTCGTCCCGCCCGGCACCGGCATCGTCCACCAGGTGAACATCGAGCACCTGGCCCGCGTCGTCATGACCCGTGACGGCAAGGCCTACCCCGACACCCTGGTCGGCACCGACTCGCACACCACCATGGTCAACGGCCTCGGCGTCCTCGGCTGGGGCGTCGGCGGCATCGAGGCCGAGGCCGCGATGCTCGGCCAGCCGGTCTCCATGCTGATCCCGCGCGTCGTCGGCTTCAAGCTGACCGGCGAGCTGACCCCCGGCACCACCGCCACCGACCTCGTCCTCACGATCACCGAGATGCTGCGCAAGCACGGCGTCGTCGGCAAGTTCGTCGAGTTCTACGGCGAGGGCGTCGCCGCCACGTCGCTGGCCAACCGCGCCACCATCGGCAACATGTCGCCGGAGTTCGGCTCCACCGCCGCGATCTTCCCGATCGACGACGAGACGCTGAACTACATGCGCCTGACCGGCCGCAGCGACCAGCAGGTCGCGCTCGTCGAGGCCTACGCCAAGCAGCAGGGCCTCTGGCTGGACCCGAAGGCCGAGCCGGACTTCTCCGAGAAGCTGGTGCTCGACCTGTCCACGGTCGTGCCCTCCATCGCCGGCCCGAAGCGCCCGCAGGACCGCATCGTCCTCGCCGACGCGAAGACCCAGTTCAGCCAGGACGTGCGCAACTACGTCAAGGACGGCGGCGACGTCGACGAGGCCAGCAAGGAGTCCTTCCCGGCCTCCGACTCGCCGGCCATCACCAACGGCGCCCCCTCCCACAAGGTGAAGGTCACCGCCCCCGACGGCACGGAGTACGAGCTGGACCACGGCGCGGTCACCGTCGCGGCCATCACGTCCTGCACCAACACCTCCAACCCGTACGTCATGGTCGCCGCCGCCCTGGTGGCCAAGAAGGCGGTGGAGAAGGGCCTGACCCGCAAGCCGTGGGTCAAGACCACCCTCGCCCCGGGCTCCAAGGTCGTCACCGACTACTTCGAGAAGGCGGGCCTGACCCCGTACCTCGACAAGGTCGGCTTCAACCTCGTCGGCTACGGCTGCACCACCTGCATCGGCAACTCCGGCCCGCTGCCGGACGAGGTCTCCAAGGCCGTCAACGACCACGACCTCGCCGTCACCTCGGTGCTCTCCGGCAACCGCAACTTCGAGGGCCGGATCAACCCCGACGTCAAGATGAACTACCTGGCGTCCCCGCCGCTGGTCGTCGCCTACGCGCTGGCCGGCTCCATGAAGGTGGACATCACCCGTGAGGCCCTCGGGTACGACCAGGACAACAACCCCGTCTTCCTGAAGGACATCTGGCCGTCCGAGGCCGAGGTCAACGACGTCGTCGCCAACACCATCGGCGAGGACATGTTCTCCAAGTCCTACAGCGACGTCTTCGCGGGCGACGCCCAGTGGCAGGCGCTGTCGATCCCGACCGGCGACACCTTCGAGTGGGACGCCGAGTCCACCTACGTGCGCAAGCCCCCGTACTTCGAGGGCATGGGCATGGAGCCGGCCCCGGTCGAGGACATCTCCGGCGCCCGGGTGCTCGCCAAGCTGGGCGACTCGGTGACGACGGACCACATCTCGCCCGCCGGTGCCATCAAGGCCGACACCCCGGCCGGCAAGTACCTCACGGAGCACGGCGTCGAGCGCCGCGACTTCAACAGCTACGGCTCGCGCCGCGGCAACCACGAGATCATGATCCGCGGCACGTTCGCCAACATCCGCCTGCGCAACCAGATCGCGCCGGGGACCGAGGGCGGCTACACCCGCGACTTCACTCAGGCTGCGACTGCTGACGCGGCTCCGGTCTCGTTCATCTACGACGCCTCCCGCAACTACATCGAGCAGAACATCCCGCTCGTCGTGCTGGCCGGCAAGGAGTACGGCTCCGGCTCGTCCCGCGACTGGGCCGCCAAGGGCACCGCGCTCCTCGGCGTCAAGGCCGTCATCGCCGAGTCGTACGAGCGCATCCACCGCTCGAACCTCATCGGCATGGGCGTCCTGCCGCTCCAGTTCCCGGAGGGCCACACCGCCGAGTCGCTCCGTCTGACCGGCGAGGAGTCCTTCTCCGTCTCCGGCGTGACCGAGCTGAACGACGGCACCACCCCGCGCACGGTGAAGGTCACCACCGACACCGGCGTCGAGTTCGACGCGGTCGTCCGCATCGACACCCCGGGTGAGGCCGACTACTACCGCAACGGCGGCATCCTGCAGTACGTGCTGCGCAGCCTGATCCGCAAGTAGGCCACGCCGCACGACAGTCGAGGGCCGCATCCCCGTCGCCGGGGGTGCGGCCCTCGCTCATGTCTCAGTCGGTCCCCCACACCCCCGCCAGCCAGGCCAGTTGGCGGCGGACATGCACCGCGTCCCCGCCCTCGTGCCCGTTGAACGAGTAGGCGTGGATCTCCTTGCGGGGCTCGGCGCCGGACAGTTCCGCGTAGCGGTTGAAGGCGGCGTACGCCCCGCTCGGCGGGCACACCGTGTCGCGCAGGCCCACGCCGAAGTGGGCCGGGGCGTGCGCGCGGCGGGCGAAGGAGACGCCCTCCAGGTAGGAGAGGGTGCGGTAGGCGGCGCTCTCGGAGCCTCGGTGCACCGACAGATACGCCGCGATCTCGCCGTAGGGTCCCGCGTCCGTCAGGTCCAGCGCGCGGCGGATTCCGCACAGCAGCGGGGCAGAGAGCAGTACCGCCGCCAGGTCCGGCACCAGGCCCGCGACGGCCAGCGCCAGCTCGCCGCCCTGGCTGTTGCCGACGGCCGCGACGCGCGCCGGGTCCACGCCGACAACGGGTGATCCTCACTGGTGTCGTGGTGGTGACGCTCTACCGTTCCTATTCAGTGAGCAGGAGTGAGTCTTGGACCCATTCCTGTTCGCTGCGGACATCCCGAACGGTCTTGGGTGTCCTGGTTGCCCGCGTTCGCTCCGTGTCCGGTGGCACGGATCGTGTCCGTGGTCCGGGAATACGGGGGCGGGGTCCCTCACGCCCAGTGCTGTCCGGTCCGGTCTGGGCGGTCCGATGCCCGCATCCATCGCTCTGGTGGGTGCGGGGCGGTGCCGTCCGACGCCGGATGGGAAAGCCCTGGGCGCGTCGCCCGATCGCGATGCTTGCCGCATCGTGCCGGGTCGTCCTACGGGTGGAGCTGGTCAGCGGCTTCTGCCAGTGCTGGGCACCCCACTTGCTGGTGTACGCGGGATCCACGGCAATGATGGCGATCCCGGTCTGGTCGGCCATGGAGGTCAGGCGGGCGCGGAGCCGGCCGGTGGGCATGTCGGCGACCAGCTGCCTGAACCGTTTCCTGCGGCCATGCATTTCGCGGGTGGTCTCGTCGGTGAAGTCGAGGTCTTCGACGGCGATGGCCTTCACGCCGCAGGAGGTGGCCCAGTGCAGGAGCCGGGTCAGGGCGTGGCGGACTTGGGCGTCGCGGTGGTCGGCGGGGCCGGTGAGGTCGTAGAAGAAGCGGCGCGGGTCTCCCGTCGGGTTGCCGTGGGTGTCCAGGCACCAGGCGGCGAGGTGGTCGGCGTTCATGTCGACGCCGATCACTCCCGCGGTCAGCGCTGCGGTCAGGGGGATGGTGGGGGTGGCGGGTTTCTGCCAGGACGCGGTCACATACCAGCGCCCACGGCTGACGTCGTGGTGGATGCGGTAGGCGACGGCCCGGTTGGCTTCGACGCGGTCGGCCCACTCCTGCCCCCGGTGCGCGAAGGTCACCCGGCCCGACAGGACGTACCGGCCGTGCGGAGCGTTGGCCAGACGGGCGAGCGGGGTCGGGAGTCGGATGCTGATCTCGCCGTCCGGGCTGATGCGGATGGTCTCGTTCCCAAAGCGTTTCCCGGATTCGCCGTCCGCCTGCACAAACCACCGTGCCGCTTCCCAGCGCTCACGCCACTGGGTCTCGGTGAGGCCGGCGGCGGTCAGGTGATGCCGCGCGCGGGCCAGCCGCTTGCCACCCCGCACCACACGCACCACGCCCGCCGTCCAGTCCGCGCGTGCCCGAGTCAGCCGGCCCTCCAGCACGTGCAGGCGCCGGGATTTGGCGTGCCACTCCCGCCGACTGCGATACCCGCCCGGCGCGTGCTTGGAGCCCTTCTCGCCGACGGGCAGCGACAGCCGGTGGCGCAGGGCCCGCACCCCTGCTTCCAGGGACTGGATGTGGGTGTGGGCACCACGGCGGGCCAGCGCCCACTGATCATGCGTGGCTTTGGTGATCGCACCCGCCCACCGGGCCGACGACAGGGGTGTCAGCGCCCGCTTACGCACCGCCCACGCCCCGGCGTCATGCCCCAACCCGTCACGACAACGCGCCTTCAGGTCACGGGAAGCCAGTGCGCCCAGATGCGCGCCCACCTGCCGCAACACCTGAACATCCATGTCGGTGAGCTGCTTGAGCCGGGTACGGACCACCACCCCCGACGGGCCCAGTACGACGAACGGCGCCGCAACCTCCCGCAGACCACCCACCCCACACCCCCGATCAGCAGCGAAGACCTCCCACCACGTCCAACGAGTGCGTCAGTCGGAGGTCACGCACTCGACAGGCGAACCTCCGTTTCCTTCCCGGACGCGACGGCGTAGACCCTCGATGCCTCCCGTACTCACTTGATGGCCCGCACCACCGCCGATTACCTGCTCACCGGGGTCGCACGGACCGGCGCGATCCCAGCACAGGCTCTACCGCGGTGTCCTCGCGCACGAGTGTGCGCCCACCGCGCGGAACGCGGCGTCCGGGAGCCAGGCCGGGTCGATGTCGACGTCCATACGGTCAGGCGACCGCCCCGCCGGTGCCGCGGGCCGCGGCGATGTAGTCGGAACGGCCGGAACCGTCGTAGACCGTGATGTCCACGTACGCGCCGTCCGGGATGCTGAAGTTCTTGACCGTCATGTCGACGGTGGCCGAGGTGCCCGGCGCCGAGAAGGTGCCCAGATCGTGGTACGAACCACCCGAGGAGTAGCCGACGGCCACGTAGAACCCGTCGCCGTCGTTCTTGGTGTCGTACACCCAGAGCTTCTCGCCGTCGGGGTGGAACTCGACCTTGCCGATGAACCAGCCCGCGTCGTTCAGCTCCATCTTGACGGCCGTGCCGCCCGCGTCGTGCGCGAAGTAGGTGCCGTCGAACGGGTCGCCGAGCGTGCCGCCGCTGCACGGGCAGTCGCTCGTGTTGCGGTAGTACGTGGAGACGCTGGGGTCCGGGTCGTAGGCCTGGGCCGGGGCGGCGGTCGCGAACAGCGCCCCCGCCGCCAGCAACGCGCCCGTGACCAGCCCTGTGACGCGTTTGCCGATGTTCGTCCGCATGTGCTCCCCCTGACGATGCGTGACGCGCCTGCCGTGGCTTGCGGCGGCGCCCGCTCATCTTGGTGCATGCGCCGGCGCAGGGGAATGGGGTGGCACAAGCAGGCGGCGGGTTCCGGCCGAAGCCCGAACCCGCCGCCCGTCCGTCGGTCGCGGACGTCGCCTACGCCAGCAGTTCCACCTCCGCCAGCGTGTGCCCGCCGTCCAGGACCAGCCGGTACTTCGCGTACGAGCCCGGCGACTTCACCGAGAACGCCCGCGTCTGCCGGTCCCAGGCGAAGGACTCACCGGAGCGCTCGTCCAGCGTCCGCCACTTCGTGCCGTCCGCCGAACCCTGGAGCTTCCAGCCGGCCGGCGCCAGGGCGCGGTCGGCCGACGAGGTCAGCGTGTACTGGACCGCCTTGACGCCCTTGTCGGACACCGGCAGGTCCACCGACGTCACGTTCGCGTCCGTCGCCGACGTGTTGTCGAACAGGGCACCCTCGCCCGTGATCGCGTCGGCGCGCGGGGTCGGTACCTCGTCGTCCTTGGTGATCGACGGCGGCGCCGCGTTCTTTCCGGTGCCCCACGAGGAGGGCTTGGAGCCCATGTCGAACTCCAGGACGCCGCCCTTCGAGATCAGCGAGTGCGGCAGCGAAGTGGAGTTCCAGCGCTTGCCGTTGACCTTCAGGCCCTGCACGTAGATGTTCTTCGTGCTGTTCTTCGGCGCCTTGACGACCAGCTTGCGGCCGTTCTCCAGGTGGACCGTCGCCTTGGTGAACAGCGGGGATCCGACGGCGTACTCGCCACTGCCCATCACCAGCGGGTAGAAGCCGAGCGAGGAGAAGAGGAACCAGGCCGACTGCTCGCCGTTGTCCTCGTCACCGTGGTAGCCCTGGCCGATGTCGCTGCCGGTGTACAGACGCTGGAGCACCTCGCGGATGTTCTTCTGCGTCTTGTACGGCTGCCCGGCCGCGTCGTACATGTACAGGGCGTGGTGGGCGACCTGGTTGGAGTGCCCGTACATGCCCATGCGGACGTCCCGCGCCTCGGTCATCTCGTGGATGACACCGCCGTAGGAGCCCTTGAACTCGGGGGAGGCCGTCTCCGGGGTGCTGAGATACTCGTCGAGCTTGTCCCCGAGACCGTCCCGGCCGCCGTACAGGTTGGCGAGGCCGCGGCTGTCCTGCGGGGCGGTGAAGGCGTAGCCCCAGCCGTTGGTCTCCGTGTAGTCGTAGCCCCACACGCGCGGGTCGTACTTGTCCGAGTCCACGCGCCAGTCGCCCGCCAGGTCCTTGCCCTGGAAGAAGCCGGCCTTCGAGTCGAACATGTTGACGTAGTCCTGGGCGCGGTTGAGGAAGTACGCCGACTCCTCCTTGTACCGCTTCTCGCCGGTCTCCTTGTAGAGCTTCTCGCCCATCTTGGCGATGCCGTAGTCGTTGAGGTAGCCCTCCAGCGCCCACGACATGCCCTCGTGCGTCTCGGTCGAGGTGTATCCGAGGAAGGGCGAGGTGTCCATGCCCTTGCGGCCCACGCCCGAGGACGGCGGCACGACGGTGGCGTTCTTGACGGCCGCGTCGTACGCCGACTTCGCGTCGAAGTCGACGCCCTTGACGTAGGCGTCGGCGAAGGCCACGTCCGAGGAGGTGCCGGTCATCAGGTCCGCGTAGCCGGGGGAGGACCAGCGCGAGGTCCAGCCGCCGTCCTTGTAGTGCTGCACGAAGCCGTCGACCATCTCACCGGCCTGGGAGGGGGTGAGGAAGGAGTACGCGGGCCAGGTGGTCCGGTACGTGTCCCAGAAGCCGTTGTTGACGTAGACCTTGCCGTCCACGATCTTGGCGCCGGTCTCCGTCGGGGTGTTCTCCTTGACCGCCTTGGAGAACGGCGAGGCGTACCTGTACTTCCCGTCGACCTTCTCGTGGCCCGCGTTCGGGTACAGGTACAGCCGGTAGAGGCTGGAGTACAGCGTGGTCAGCTGGTCCTGCGTGGCGCCCTCGACCTCGACCTTGCCGAGGATCTTGTCCCACTGCTTCTGGGCGTCGCGCTTGACCTTGTCGAAGGAGGCCCGCTTCGGGATCTCCTGGCGCAGGTTGTCCTTCGCCTGGTCGACGCCGATCAGCGAGGTGGCGATGCGCATCGTCACGGCGTGGTCCCGGCCGGCGTCGAAGCTCAGGTGCCCCTTGACGCCGCTGGAGTCGCCGCCGGTGACCTTGCTGTCGAACTCGCCGTAGACGAAGAGGCGGGTGGCGCCCGCGGAGCCGCCGGACTTGACGTCCGAGTAGCCGCTGAAGGTGCCGTTCTCCTTGTCCAGGGTCAGACCGGCGTTGTCCTCGACGTTGTCGAAGATCACGCTCGCGTCGTCACCGGGGTAGGTGAAGCGCATCATCGCCGCGTGGTCGGTCGGCGCCATCTCGGCCTTGAGGCCGTTCTCGAACCGCACCCCGTAGTAGTACGGCCGGGCGGTCTCGTTCTCGTGCCGGAAGGCCAGCTCGCGGGCGTCCCGGCCGGTGTCCGGGGTGCCGGAGGCGGCCGAGGGCATCACCTGGAAGGTCTGCCGGTCGCCCATCCACGGGCTCGGCTCGTGGCTCGCGCCGAACGCCTGGAGGGTGGGCAGGTTGTCGTCGTTGTTGCCGCGCGCGTACTCGTAGATCCAGCTGAGGGACCCGGCGTTGGTCACCGGCGTCCAGAAGTTGAAGCCGTGCGGCACGGCGGTCGCGGGGAAGTTGTTGCCGCGCGAGAAGCTGCCGCTGGAGTTGGTGCCGCGGGTGGTGAGCGCGTAGTCGGACAGGTGGGCCTTGGGGCGCTCGTGCTTCGCCCGCTTGATCTCCACGTCGTCCAGCCAGCCGCGGAACTTCGCCGGGCCCTTGGGGGAGTCGTACGCCACCAGGATCCGGTCGACGGTCTTGCCGGCCGCGACCGAGCCGATGCCCGACTGGACGCTGTTCCACTGGTTGACGTAGAGGATCTTGGCGTCGCCCTGACCGCGCGGCGTCAGCGGGAACCCGTGCTGGTCGGTGGCCTTGAGGTCGCTCAGGTAGGTGCCGTCGGTGAAGGCCAGGTCGACGGAGACGTTCGTGGCGTCGTAGTCGAGGTCGGCGTCCGCCATCGACGGGAAGATCTTGTACGACAGCTCGGTGCGCCGGTCGACCTTCACGTCGACGTCGAAGACCTTGTTGTACGAGTACGCCCGGCCGTCGGCGGTGTGCCGGCCCGCGTAGCGCAGCGCGTGCGTGCCGGTGAAGCCGGCGTCCGCCTTCGCGGTGGGCGAGCCGGTGGGGCCCTCGTCGACGAAGGAGAGCATGTCCTCGGGGACGGGGGTCTCGGTGTCGCCGGTGGAGAGCTGGACGTCGCCGAGCTGGAGCGCGTCGCCCGCCCCGTTGTTCTTGGTGATCTCCAGCCGGAAGTGCTGGAACTCGGCGGCCTCGGCGAGGTCGTACGTCTTCGTCGTGAAGGGGTCGCCGAAGGTCTCGCCGGAGCGGGTGTCCAGCGTCTGCCAGGTCTCGCCGTCCGCCGAGCCCTTCAGCGTCCAGTCCCGGGGGTCGCGTTCGGAGTGGTCGTTGGCGGAGGTGAGCGCGTACTTGGTGATCTTCGTCGGCGCGTCCAGGTCGAACTCGACCCAGCCGGTCGGCGCGAACGTCAGCCACTTGGTGGTCGGCTCGTTGTCGGCGAGGTTCTCCTTCACCTCGCCGCCGCCCGTGTTCTCGGCGCTGGCCCGCACACCGGTGACGTGTTCGGTGACGTTGCCGGGTATGCCGGTGCTGTACCCGCCGTCCACGCCCGAGGACCGCTTGCCGCCGTCCGCGTCGGTGTCCACGGTGTCGAGCCAGTCCGGAGCCGGGTCGTCGGCCTCGAAGGACGACGTGAACTCGCGGTCGGCCTTCGCGGGCGCGCCCGGCAGCGCGACCGCCGCCCCCTGAGAACCCACCGCCAAAGCGAAGGCGGTCGTCATCACGACCGCCGGACCCCATCTGTGCCGAACTCTGTACTGCATGTCCTGGCCACCCTCCCTGCGCTGGGGACAACGTTGTCAAATCAACTGCGCAAGGACCAGTAGGGGTCAAGTGGCATGTGATGTCAAGGGTGTTGGATGTGGCGTTCAGGGCTTATGCCAGGGATTCTTACGGCATGCGGTGCACAGGCCACTCATATTTCCGGGAGGTCTCAACTCGGAAAAGACGTACCGCCAACCTTGCATTCGATCTTGCTCCGCTGACGGAAAGTGGACTATACCTGTCGGCCACCGGGGGATACGGGGGGAACCGCGACGAGGAACCGCCCAAGCGCCCGAACAGCAGTGACGTACAAGTGACACCACAGCAGTACCCGCATTTCCTGCACGACCCAGCGTGACCCGATCGCGGTGCCGGGGAGGATCCGGTTCACCGCCTGAGTCCTGGAGAAGGCGAGGACTTGAGCATGGGATCCACCACCGGCGTGGGCCATCACGATCTGATCAGGCGGAGCGCGACCGCCGCTCCGGCCCCGGCGACTGTTGTGCCGGCATCGCTCAGCTGATCATCGGCGCCGCACCGCGGCTCCGAGACGACGGCGACAACGCCTCACGTGCGGCCGGCCCAGGACCGGTCCGGTCACGGCGGCCGCGCACGCAGCACACCCGGACAGAACCAACCGATCAGTGAGGATGCAAAGATGACCATTCGTGCCGGCTCTCTTGACAGGCGGACGCTCCTGCGCGGGGCCATCGCCACCGCGGCGATGGGCTCGTTCGCGGTCGCGTGCAGCTCTCCCTCCAGCGAGGACGAGGACAGCGGCGGCGGCCCCAAGGGCGAGAAGAGCGCCCAGAACCCGTTCGGTGTCGCTGCGAACTCCGCGGTCGAAGCGGCCATCTTCGACGGCGGCTACGGCACCGACTACGTCGACTACACCAACCAGGTGCTCGGCAGCCAGGTCAAGGGACTCAAGGTCCAGGTCAAGCCGGTCGTCGACATCGCCCCCCAGCTCCAGCCCCGCTTCGTCGGCGGCAACCCGCCGGACCTCATCGACAACTCCGGCGAGGACCAGATCGGCTTCCTCGGCATCCTCGACCAGCTGGAGGAGCTCGACGACCTCTTCGAGGCCAACACCTACGAAGGCAAGAAGATCGCCGACATCGTCTACCCCGGCGTCAAGGACCCCGGAACGTACAACGGCAAGTTCGTCGCGCTCCGGTACGTGATGACGGTGTACGGCGTCTGGTACTCGAAGTCGCTCTTCGAGGAGAACAACTGGACCCCGCCGAAGACCTGGGACGAGGCGCTCGACCTCGGCCAGCAGGCGAAGAAGAAGGGCAAGTACCTCTTCGTCCACGGCAAGGAAGCCGCGACCTACTACCAGACGATGCTGTTCGCCTCAGCGATCAAGGAGGGCGGTGACGAGGTCCGGCTCGCTCTCGGCAATCTCGAGAAGGACGCCTGGTCGCATTCGGCCATCCAGGGCGTCCTCAAGGTCATGGAGACCATGATCAAGGAGAAGATGTTCGTCCCCGGCGGCTCCGGCACCCAGTTCCAGAAGGCGCAGGCGATCTGGAGCAACGACCAGAAGGCGCTGCTCTACCCGTCCGGTGGCTGGATCGAGAACGAGATGGCGAAGGCCACCAAGAAGGACTTCCAGATGACCGGCTTCCCGGAGATGACGCTCACGGACAAGCCGAAGCTGCCCTACGAGTCGCTCCACGCCGCAGCGGGCGAGCCGTTCATCGTGCCCAAGCAGGGCAAGAACCCGGCCGGCGGCAAGGAAGTGCTGCGGGCGATGCTGTCCGAGAAGGCGGCCGCCAACTTCTCCAAGTCAAAGCTGGCCCCGACGGTGGTCAAGGGCACCGTGCCCGCCGACGGCTTCGGATCGGCCGCCCTCGTCTCCCAGACGACGATGCTCGAGGCCGCGGGCGACAACATCTACGACATGAGGAGGTTCGTCGAAGCCTACGGCATGAACACCGACCAGTTGGTGCCGTGGAACTCGTTCCTCTCCGGTGACCTCGACCGCAAGGGCCTCACCGCGGCCCTGCAGAAGATCTCCGACAAGGTCCGGGACGACGACTCCATCGACAAGATCAAGATCAGCTAGTACAGGGATGAAAGACAACATCACCACCTCCGACGCCGTGAGCCGCCGGCCCGAGCCGGCCGCTCGCGGCGGGCGGCCACGGCGCCGCAGGCTCACGTTCGACCGGGTGACGTTCTTCCTCGCGTTCCTCGGTGTCCCGCTGGCCATCTTCGTGATCTTCGTTCTGATCCCGTTCGGCCAGGCGATCTTCTGGGGGATGACCGACTGGCGCGGCTTCAGCCCGGACTACAACTTCGTCGGCTTCGACAACTTCACGAAGATGTTCCAGGACGACATCTTCCTGAAGGCGTTGCGCAACGTCGCACTCCTCGCGGCCTTCGTGCCGCTGGTGACGCTGACGCTGGCCCTCGGGGTCGCCGTGGCCATCACCCTGGGCGGGCCCAGCAAGGGCCCCGTCCGAGGGATCCGGGGAGCGTCGTTCTACCGGATCATCTCGTTCTTCCCCTACGTCGTGCCGGCGATCATCGTCGGTCTGATCTGGGCGCAGATGTACGACCCGAACGCCGGCCTGCTCAACGGCGTCCTCACCGGCCTGGGCCTCGACCAGTTCGAGGCGTTCGCGTGGCTGGGCGAGAAGTCGGCCGCGATGCCGGCCGTGATGTTCGTCATCATCTGGGGGCTCGTCGGGTTCTACGCGGTGCTCTTCATCGCCGCGATCAAGGGCGTTCCCGGCGAGCTGTACGAGGCGGCGAAGATCGACGGGGCAGGCCGGTTCCGCACCACGATCTCGATCACCCTGCCGGCGATCCGGGACAGCGTGCAGACGGCGTACATCTACCTGGGCATCGCCGCCCTCGACGCGTTCGTCTACGTCCAGGCGATGGTGCCGAACGGCGGCCCGGACAACTCGACCCTGACGATCAGCCAGCGTCTGTTCAACGTCGCTTTCGCCAAGCAGCAGTTCGGCTACGCCACCGCGATGGGCGTCGTCCTCGCCGCCGTCACCCTGGTGTTCGCGGCGCTGGTGTTCCTCGTCAACCGCCTCACGGGCGGCGGCGAGGGCGAGAGCAAGAGGAAAGCACCTGGGTTCAGGGCTCGGCGTGCCGCAGCCAAGGGAGGTGCCAGGTGAGCGTCATCGCCGCCGACCGGAAGCCGGCCAGTGACCCGAAACCGGCGAGCGACCGCAAGCTGACGAGGGCCGCCGCGAGCAGCGACCGCAGATTCGCGGCGATCTCGCACGCCCTGCTGATCCTGTGGTCCGTGATCGTGATCGTGCCCATGCTGTGGGTACTGATGTCGTCGTTCAAATCGACCGGCGAGATCCTTTCGTCGCCGTTCTCGCTGCCGGATCACTGGCGCTTCGAGAACTACGCGAACGCGTGGACCGACGCGAACATCGGGAAGTACTTCCTGAATTCCGTGATCGTCGTGGTCTCGGCACTGATCCTGGTGATGCTGCTCGGCGCGATGTGCGCCTACGTTCTCGCCCGGTTCGAGTTCCCCGGACGCCGGCTGATCTACTACGTGATGCTCGCCGGCCTGACTTTCCCGGTCTTTTTGGCGATCGTTCCGCTCTTCTTCCAGTTGCAGAACTTCGGGCTGCTGAACACACGTCTCGGACTGATCCTCACCTATGTCGCGTTCGCGCTGCCGTTCACGATGTTCTTCCTCTATTCGTTCTTCCGGTCGCTGCCGCACGACGTGTACGAGGCCGCGCTGATCGACGGTGCCGGGGACTGGCGGGCGTTCTTCCAGGTGATGCTGCCGATGGCCCGTCCGGGCATGGCGGCGGTGGCGATCTTCAACTTCCTGGGCCTGTGGAACCAGTTCCTGCTGCCGGTGGCGCTCAACACCGACCAGGACAAGTGGGTCCTCACTCAAGGCATGGCCGCCTACGCGTCCTCGCAGGTCTACGACATCGACTACGGTGCGCTGTTCGCGGCGATCGTGGTCACGGTGGTGCCCGTACTGCTCGTGTACTGCGTCTTCCAGCGGCGGATCGCCGGTTCGGTGTCGCAGGGAACCTTCCGCTGACGCCCACCGCCGCTTCACCGTCGTACGCAGGGGTCCGTCCCCGGAGAGACAGCTCTCCGGGGACGGACCCCTACGGCGTACCACCGGCAGCCGACCGTGGACACGGCCTGGAACCGATTTCTTTCAAGGGCTTGACGCCACTGGGCGATCCAGCGGAGTTTGGGGTTCATAACTTGTACAAGGTCCGCATCGCACCGGGTGACGCGGACCCAGGGGATGAGGGTGAGAGTCAATGGAGACTCCCGGGTCGCAGTCGTCGCTGCACCGCGCCAACCTGGAACGCGTCGTACGGGCGGTACGGCTCGCCGGTTCGCTCACGCAGGCGGAGATCGCGAGGACGACGGGCCTGTCCGCGGCCACGGTCTCGAACATCGTCCGGGAACTGAAGGACGGCGGGACCGTCGAGGTCACGCCCACCTCGGCGGGCGGCCGGCGGGCCCGCAGCGTCTCGCTGAGCGGGGACGCCGGCATTGTCATCGGCGTGGACTTCGGGCACACCCACCTGCGCGTCGCGGTCGGCAACCTCGCCCACCAGGTGCTCGCCGAGGAGTCCGAGCCACTGGACGTCGACGCGTCCGCGGCACAGGGCTTCGACCGGGCGGAACAGCTGGTCAGCCGCCTGATCGCGGCCACCGGCGTGGACCGCGCCAAGATCGCCGGGGTGGGTCTGGGCGTGCCGGGACCGATCGACGTGGAGTCCGGGACGCTGGGCTCGACCGCCATCCTGCCCGGCTGGGGCGGCACCCGGCCCGCCGAGGAGCTGCGGGGGCGGCTCGGCGTGCCGGTGCACGTGGACAACGACGCCAACCTCGGCGCCCTGGGCGAGCTGGTCTGGGGCAGCGGCCGGGGGGTGCGGGACCTGGCGTACATCAAGGTCGCCAGCGGTGTCGGCGCGGGCCTGGTGATCAACGGCAAGATCTATCGCGGTCCGGGCGGCACAGCGGGAGAAATCGGGCACATTACACTCGATGAGGCCGGTCCTGTCTGCCGTTGTGGAAACCGGGGTTGCCTGGAGACGTTCGCGGCAGCACGCTATGTGCTTCCGCTCCTCCAGCCCAGCCACGGCACCGATCTGACGATGGAAGGCGTCGTGCGGCTGGCGCGGGACGGTGACCCGGGCTGCCGTCGGGTGATCGCCGACGTCGGCCGCCACATCGGCAGTGGAGTCGCCAACCTCTGCAACCTGCTCAACCCGAGCCGAGTCGTCCTCGGCGGCGATCTCGCCGAGGCGGGGGAGCTGGTGCTCGGGCCGATAAGAGAGTCCGTCGGGCGCTACGCCATCCCCAGTGCGGCGCGTCAACTCTCGGTGCTTCCCGGGGCCCTTGGCGGCCGTGCGGAGGTGCTGGGGGCGCTCGCCCTCGCCCTGAGCGAGATGGGCGATTCGACCCTTTTGGACGGAACTGCGACCGGCGCTCTGCCGGCGGCCACGCCTGCCTTCACTTAGAGCACGGATGGCACCGTTGTCATCTCGTTAAGGATTTACTTCTTGACGTCGCACCTGCGGCCGAGTTGACTTCCAGCCACCTCGGCCGCAACGACGCGGCCTCGTCAGGGAGGTTTGTGTAGTGAACACGCGTATGCGTCGTGCCGCCGTTGCCATCGCCGCCGGTGCCATGGCCGTCTCGCTCGCCGCTTGTGGCAGCGCCAAGGAATCCGGCGACGGAAACGACTCGTCCGACTCGGCTGCGAAGAAGGGCGACGACATCAAGGTCGGTCTGCTCCTTCCGGAGAACCAGACCGCTCGCTACGAGAAGTTCGACAAGCCCATGATCGAGAAGAAGGTCAAGGAGCTCACGAACAACAAGGGCGAGGTCGTCTACGCCAACGCCAAGCAGGACGCCAGCCTGCAGAACCAGCAGGTTGACACGATGGTGACCAACAAGGTCGACGTGCTGATCGTGGACGCGGTGGACTACAAGGCCATCGCGGGCTCGGTGAAGAAGGCCCACGAGGCCGGTATCAAGGTCGTCGCCTTCGACCGCCTGGCCGAGGGCCCGATCGACGCCTACACCTCGTTCGACAACGTCACCGTCGGCAAGACGCAGGGCGAGGCGCTCCTGAAGGCGCTGGGCGACAAGGCCAAGGACAGCCAGATCGTCATGATGAACGGCTCCTCCACGGACCCGAACGCCGCCCAGTTCAAGGAGGGCGCCCACTCCGTGCTCGACGGCAAGGTGAAGGTCGGCCGCGAGTACGACACCAAGGAGTGGAAGCCGGAGAACGCCAACGCCAACATGGAGGCCGCGATCTCCGCGCTCGGCAAGGACAAGATCGACGGCGTCTACTCCGCCAACGACGGCATGGCGGGCGGTTCCATCACCGCCCTGAAGCGGGCCGGCATCACGGACATCCCGGTCACCGGCCAGGACGCCGAACTCGCGGGCGTGCAGCGCATCGTCACCGGTGAGCAGTACATGAGCGTCTTCAAGTCCTACCCGAAGGAGGCCGAGACCGCGGCCGAGATGGCCGTCGCTCTCGCCAAGGGCGAGTCGCTCGACTCCATCGCCAACGACAAGGTCGACAGCGCCACGACCAAGGGCGTCCCCGCGGTCATCGTCCCGGTCGTCTCGCTGACCAAGGACAACATCAAGGAGACCGTCATCAAGGACGGCTTCTACACGATCGACGAGATCTGCACGGGCAAGTACAAGGCCGCCTGCGACAAGATCGGCCTCAAGTAAGCGGACCCGCCTCCCGCGGTGCGTGAGCGCCCGGGACCGGCCGCCCCAGCTCCTCCGGCGCCCCGCGCCCATCAGCCCCGCAAGCTACGCGCGGGGCGCCGGACGGAACACCCCCCCAAAGAAACGTTCTGCACAACCTCCCGCCGGGTCAGGCGGCGAAGGAGATGGTTCACGTGTCCGCTACGCCCGTGCTGGCGTTGCGCGGGGTCTCCAAGCGATTCGGTGCCGTCCAGGCGCTCACCGACGTAGAGCTTGAGGTCCACGCCGGTGAGGTGGTCGCCCTGGTGGGCGACAACGGCGCCGGAAAGTCCACGCTGGTCAAGACGATCGCCGGCGTGCACCCCATCGATGAGGGCGCCATCGAGTGGGACGGCAGGTCCGTCTCGATCAACAGGCCGCACGACGCCCAGAACCTCGGCATCGCGACCGTCTACCAGGACCTCGCGCTGTGCGACAACATCGACGTCGTCGGCAACCTCTACCTGGGCCGGGAGATCCGCAGGCGCGGCGTCCTGGACGAGGTGGAGATGGAGCGCCGCTCCCGCGAGCTGCTGGACACGCTGTCCATCCGCATACCCAGCGTCCGCATCCCGATCGCCTCGCTCTCCGGCGGTCAGCGCCAGGTCGTGGCGATCGCCCGGTCCATGCTCGGCGAGCCCAAGCTGGTCATCCTCGACGAGCCCACCGCCGCCCTCGGCGTCGAGCAGACGGCGCAGGTCCTCGACCTCGTCGAGCGGCTGCGCGAGCGCGGCCACGCCGTCATCCTCATCAGCCACAACATGGCGGACGTCAAGGCGGTCGCGGACAAGGTCGCCGTGCTGCGCCTCGGGCGCAACAACGGCATCTTCGAGGTCAAGTCGACCTCCCAGGAAGAGATCATCTCCGCCATCACGGGCGCCACGGAGAACGCCGTGACCCGTCGTGCGGCACGCGCAAACGGGGAGATCAAGAAGTGAGCATCGACAAGACCTCCACACCCGCCGCGGACCACACGGTGGAGAACACCGACGCGGCCGCCGCCGCCGTGACCGCCGTCGACCCCCGGCTGCTGGTGCGCGAGCAGGGCTTCGCGGGCTACCTCGGCGAGTTCAAGCGGAAGATGAAGGCCGGTGACCTCGGGTCCATCCCGGTCGTCGTCGGACTGCTGATCATCTGGGCCATCTTCACCAGCCTGAACTCCAACTTCCTCACCGCCGGCAACTTCTCCGACATGTCGGTCGCCATGGTCGGCACCGGCATGATCGCCGTCGGTATCGTCTTCGTCCTGCTGCTCGGCGAGATCGACCTGTCGGTCGGCTCGGTCAGCGGTGTCGCGGGCGCCACCTTCGCGGTGCTGAGCGTCACGCACGGGATGAACGAGTGGCTCGCCCTGCTGCTGTCCGTCCTCACCGGCACGGTGGCCGGTGCCATCCACGGCTTCGTCTTCGCCCGCATCGGCGTGCCGGCCTTCGCCGTCACGCTGGCCGGACTGCTGTTCTGGCAGGGCCTCATGCTGCAGATCCTCGGCAGCAACGGCACGATCAACCTCGACTCCGAGGGTGTGGTCGTGAAGATGACCAGCTACTACTTCACCGACGTGGCCGCCGCCTACGGGCTGGCGGTCGTCGTGACCGCCGGGTACTTCCTCAGCGCGTTCTTCGACAACCGCCGCCGCGCGGCCGCCGGGGTGCCGTCCCGGCCGCTGAACGAGATCATCGTGCGCACGGTGCTGCTCGCGATCCTGGCCTTCGTCGTGGCGATCGTCTTCAACCAGTACAAGGGCCTGCCCCTGGCCGTGGTGATCTTCCTGGCGTTCCTGCTGCTCACGGACTTCGTCCTGCGCCGCACCGGCTACGGTCGCAAGATCTTCGCCCTCGGTGGCAGCGTCGAGGCGTCCCGCCGTGCCGGTATCAACGTGGAGCTGGTCCGGATCTCGGTCTTCGCGATCGCCGGTGGTTTCGCCGCGATAGGCGGCCTCTTCATGGCGTCGAAGATCGCCGCCGCCAACCAGGGCGCGGGCACCGGTGAGTTCCTGATGAACGTCATCGCCGCGGCCGTGATCGGCGGCACGTCCCTCTTCGGCGGCCGCGGCCGCACCTGGGACGCGCTGCTCGGTGTGATGGTCATCGTCTCGATCCAGTACGGCCTCGCCCTGGAGGGCATCGCCTCGCCGGTCCAGTACATGATCACCGGTGGCGTGCTGCTGGCGACGGTCGTCATCGACGCCATCACCCGCAAGACGCAGAAGACGGCCGGCCGCGCATAGGTCCTGCCGTACGGCCGACAACGGTCCGCCCGCCCGCCCGGCTGAACCCCGGGCCGGCGGGCGGACCGCTTTGCCGTCCCCGGACCACACGGGCAACCTTGTCCCCGAGCCGGGCACCGCGGACGGGATGTCGTAGAACGGTCCGCCAGTGGGTAAGGCCGAACGCGTGACGTACGACGCACCGCCCGGACACGTTCCGCCAGAGCGGAACATTAGACTCGACGAGCCCGGCAACAGCTCTACTGCAAGGAGGCACGGGTGCCGCTGCTGACCCGCATCACGGGACCGCGCGATCTGGACCGGCTCAGCCTGGAAGAGCTGGGCCGGCTGGCCGAGGAGATCCGTACCTTCCTCGTCGACGCCGTGTCCAAGACCGGCGGCCACCTCGGCCCCAACCTCGGCGTGGTGGAACTCACCCTCGCCCTCCACCGCGTCTTCGACTCGCCGAAGGACAAGGTGCTCTGGGACACGGGCCACCAGTCCTACGTGCACAAGCTCCTCACCGGACGCCAGGACTTCTCGAAGCTGAAGATGAAGGGCGGCCTGTCCGGCTACCCCTCGCAGGGGGAGTCCGAGCACGACGTCATCGAGAACAGCCACGCCTCCACCGTCCTCGGCTGGGCCGACGGCATCGCCAAGGCCAACCAGGTCCTTCAGCGCGACGACCACGTCGTCGCCGTCATCGGCGACGGCGCCCTGACCGGCGGCATGGCCTGGGAGGCGCTGAACAACATCGCCGCCGCCAAGGACCGCCCCCTCGTCATCGTCGTCAACGACAACGAGCGCTCCTACGCGCCCACCATCGGCGGCCTCGCCAACCACCTGGCGACCCTGCGCACCACCGACGGCTACGAGCGCTTCCTGGCCCGCGGCAAGGACCTCCTGGAGCGCACCCCGGTCGTCGGGCGCCCCCTCTACGACACCCTGCACGGCGCCAAGAAGGGCCTGAAGGACTTCATCGCCCCCCAGGGCATGTTCGAGGACCTCGGCCTCAAGTACGTCGGCCCCATCGACGGCCACGACCTCGAGGCCCTGGAGTCCGCCCTCACCCGCGCCAAGCGCTTCGGCGGCCCGGTGATCGTGCACTGCCTCACCGAGAAGGGCCGCGGCTACCAGCCGGCCCTCCAGGACGAGGCCGACCGCTTCCACGCCGTCGGCAAGATCCACCCCGACACCGGCCTGCCGATCTCCACCTCCGGCGCCGACTGGACGTCCGTCTTCGGCGAGGAGATGCTCAAGCTCGGCAAGGAGCGCGAGGACGTCGTCGCCATCACCGCGGCCATGCTCCAGCCGGTCGGCCTCGACAAGTTCGCCAAGGCCTTCCCCGACCGCGTCTACGACGTCGGCATCGCCGAACAGCACGGCGCGGTCTCCGCGGCCGGCCTCGCCCACGGCGGCGTCCACCCGGTCTTCGCCGTGTACGCCACCTTCCTCAACCGCGCCTTCGACCAGGTGCTGATGGACGTGGCCCTGCACAAGTGCGGCGTGACGTTCGTGCTGGACCGCGCCGGTGTCACCGGCACCGACGGCGCCTCCCACAACGGCATGTGGGACATGTCGATCCTCCAGGTCGTCCCCGGCCTGCGCCTGGCCGCCCCGCGCGACGCCGACCAGGTCCGCGCCCAGCTGCGCGAGGCCGTCCAGGTGGACGACGCGCCGACCGTGGTCCGCTTCTCCAAGGGCGCCGTCGGCCCCGCCGTGCCCGCCGTCGGCCGCGTCGGCGGCATGGACGTGCTGCGCGCCCCCGGCACCGACACGCCCGACGTGCTCCTGGTCTCCGTCGGCGCGCTCGCGCCGATGTGCCTGGAGGTGGCCGACCTGCTGAACAAGCAGGGCATCTCCACCACCGTGGTCGACCCGCGCTGGGTCAAGCCCGTCGACGAGGCCATGGCCCCGCTCGCCGAGCGGCACCGCGTGGTCGTCACCGTCGAGGACAACTCGCGCGTCGGGGGCGTCGGCTCCACCGTCGCCCAGGCCCTGCGCGACGCCGGCGTCGACGTACCGCTGCGCGACTTCGGCATCCCGCCGCGCTTCCTCGACCACGCCTCCCGCGCCGAGGTCATGGCCGAGATCGGGCTCACCGCGCCGGACATCGCCCGCCAGGTCACCGGCCTGGTCGCCAAGCTCGACGGCAGGTACGACCGCGCGGGCGCCGAGGTGGACCAGGTGGAGGCCGCGCGCGACTGACGCGGCGCACTCCGCGACACCGCACTGAGCCGAATGGGCCGGTTCCACCACTCGTTGCAGTAGTGGAACCGGCCCATCCGCGTGAAATCGCCCACGCCGGGGCATACGCAGTACGCCCCCTCTCGATCATGTCGAGGACGACAAGCGTGGGAGGTCCCCGTGAGCAACACCCTCTTCAGGACCAAGAAGATCGAGCAGTCCATCCGTGACACGGAGGAACCGGAGCACGCGCTCAAGAAATCCCTGTCGGCGCTGGACCTGACCGTCTTCGGTATCGGCGTCGTCATCGGCACCGGCATCTTCGTACTGACCGGCACGGTCGCCAAGAACAACGCCGGACCGTCGGTGGCTCTCGCCTTCACTCTGGCAGGCGCCGTCTGCGCACTCGCCGCGCTCTGCTACGCCGAGTTCGCCTCCACCGTCCCGGTGGCCGGGTCCGCGTACACCTTCTCCTACGCCTCACTCGGCGAGCTGCCGGCCTGGATCATCGGCTGGGACCTGGTCCTGGAGTTCTCGCTCGCCACGGCGGTGGTGGCCGTCGGCTGGTCGGGCTACATCCGCTCGCTGCTGGACAACGCGGGCTGGCACCTGCCCGCGGAACTCGGCGGCAGGGACGGCGCGGAGGGATTCGGCTTCGACATCCTCGCCGCCGCCCTGGTGCTCGTGCTCACCGCCATCCTCGTGTTCGGCATGAAGCTGTCGGCGCGGGTCACCTCGGTCGTCGTCGCCATCAAGGTCGCCGTCGTCCTCATCGTGATCATCGCGGGCGCCTTCTTCGTCAAGGGCGCCAACTACGACCCGTTCATCCCGAAGGCGCAGCCCGTGGAGGCCGGCGGGGGACTGCACTCACCACTGATCCAGTTGATGTTCGGCTGGGCGCCGTCCAACTTCGGCGTGATGGGCATCTTCACGGCCGCCTCGGTCGTCTTCTTCGCCTTCATCGGCTTCGACATCGTCGCCACGGCCGCCGAGGAGACCAAGAACCCGCAGCGCGACATGCCCCGCGGCATCCTCGGCTCCCTGATCATCTGTACCGTCCTGTACGTCGCCGTGTCGATCGTCGTCACCGGCATGCAGCACTACAGCAAGCTGTCCATCGACGCCCCGCTCGCCGACGCGTTCAAGGCCACCGGGCATCCCTTCTTCTCGGGCGTCATCAGCTTCGGCGCCGCGGTCGGCCTGACCACGGTGTGCATGATCCTTCTCCTCGGCCAGACCCGCGTGTTCTTCGCGATGAGCCGCGACGGACTGCTGCCGCGCTTCTTCTCCCACGTCCACCCGAAGTTCCGGACCCCCTACCGGCCGACCATCCTGCTCGGCGTGATCATCGCGATCGTGGCCGGCTTCACCAGCCTGAGCGAGCTGGCGGAACTGGTGAACATCGGCACGCTCTTCGCCTTCGTCGTCGTCGCCTTCAGCGTGATCATCCTGCGCAGGACCCGCCCCGACCTGCCCCGCGCCTTCCGCACCCCGCTGGTCCCGCTGCTGCCCATCGTGTCCGTGGCCGCCTCGCTGTGGCTGATGCTCAACCTGCCCGCCGAGACCTGGGTCCGGTTCGCCGTCTGGATGGCGATCGGCTTCGTCGTGTACTTCCTCTACGGCCGTACCCACAGCCGCCTGGCCCTCGGCGAGGAGACCCCGGCCGACCCGGCGGGCCCGGCCAAGCGGTCCGGCCCGGACGGTCCGTAGCCCCCACCGGTCACGGCCGGGGCCCCGTACCCGCTCGGCGCGTACGGGGCCCCGCCCGTGCCCGGATGTGCCCTCACCCGGGACGCACGGTCCTCGGCCCCGCCACCTCCGCGCCCAGCTCCGTCACCCGGCGGCGCAGTTCGCGGTCGGCCGTGACGACCAGGACGGGCCGGTCGCCCACGACCCGGCGGGCCCGGCCAAGCGGTCCGGCCCGGACGGTCCGTAGCCCCCCACCGGTCACGGGGCCGGGGCCCCGTACCCGCTCGGCGCGTACGGGGCCCCGCCCGTGCCCGGATGTGCCCTCACCCGGGACGCACGGTCCTCGGCCCCGCCACCTCCGCGCCCAGCTCCGTCACCCGGCGGCGCAGTTCGCGGTCGGCCGTGACGACCAGGACGGGCCGGTCGCCCGCCGCCCGCGCGACCAGCTCGACCATGTGGTCGTCCCCGCTGCCGGGCGCGGACTCCACCCGTACGCCGGGAACGGACTCCACCCCGCGGGCCGCGCCCTCGACGACGAGCACGACCTCCACCGGCCCGGGCCGACCCGGCACCCCGTCCGCCGCCAGCCGGTCCCGCAGCCGCTCCGCGGCCCCGCGCCGGTCCCGCCACCACCCGTCGGGCACCGAGCCGACCACGTTCGCGGCGTCGACGATCACGAGCACGGGTGCGTTGTCGTCCATGGCGTCAGGGTCGCACGGCGCCGCCGGCCGCCGCCGTCCACGGCCGTACCCGAGCTACACGGAGCCGGCGGCCCCGCTTACAGTGAACCGGTGAACGGCGACTGGCTTCTCCTCGGCCGCGACGGCCGCCTCAGCGTCTACCTCCCGTCGGACGGCGCCGCGCTGTGGCGTGCCGAACGCACGCCCGCGGGTCCCTGGGACGCCCCGCGCCGCGTCGGCGGAGACCAGGAACTGTGCCCGGGCGGTCCCGCGATCGGCCGGGGCCCGGACGGCTACGCTCATCTGGCCGCCTGGCGGCCCACCGCCTCCAGCACTTTCGACCTTGTGCACACCACGCACTTCCGACCCCTGCTCGCGCCCCTGGACTGGCAGTCGGCCGGTCACCCGAACAAGCAGGGCGACCGCACCGGAACACCCGCGGTCGCGGTGGACGCGCAGGGACGCGCCCACGTCTTCGTCCGCAACCGGGGCGGTGGCATGAGCATGGTGGCCCAGCGGGAGAAGGGCGGCTGGGCACCGTGGCGGGACCTGAAGGGCAGCGGCGTCCAGGAGACGCCGACGGCCCTGACGACCCAGTCCGGCCTGGTCGAGGTGTACGCGCCCGTCCAGGGCGGGATCCTGCACTGGAGTCAGGAGGAGCCGGGCACGCGCATGGTGCTGGGGGAGCGCCTCGAGGCGGCCGTCCGCCCGGGCACCCTGCGCGCGCTGGCGACCTCCGAGGAGCACACCACCGTCTTCTTCACCGACGACGACACCGGTGAGCTGTGCGCCTGGCGTCCCGGTGGGAAACCGGCCCCCCTGCTGCCCGCCGCCGGCCCCGGCCCCGTCTCCGCCGTCCGCACCGTCATAGACGGCCACGACTGCACGCTGGTCGCCCAGCGCTCGGCGGGCAGCGGCCGCGTCGCCTTCGCCGCGTACCCCTCGGAGCTGGAGGAGATGAGCGCGACCTGGACGGAGTCGGGCCCCGCACTGCCGGCCGACGCGACGGTGTCCCTGGCACTGGACGCCGACGGCTGGCTGGTGGCGGCGACGCTGTCCCCGTCCACCGGACAACTCCTGCTGTCCCGACGGAAGGACGAGGCGGGGCTGGCGCTGGGGGCTTGGGGGGCGGTCTGAGGAGCCCGCTCCCCCGAGGCGTGGGTCAGGATCAGGAAGTGCCGCCGCTCGCGGGGGACTTCTTCGCCGACTCCGGGATCTCCTCGTCGGCGCGGATCGCCTTCCGCAGGGTGGACGCCTGCGGCTCAGCGGCCACCACCCGGTTCGGGTCGGTCTTGTCGCAGGCCACCGGCAGCATGATGGTCTCCATGGTGGACGGGTCGACCCCGTTCAGGCTGCGGCCGAAGTCCGCCAGGGCGGTGAGCGAGGCGAGTTCGGAGTCGGTGGTCAGCGCGGCGGTACTTTCGCCGACGCACCCGCCACCGCTTTCGACGGCCTGGGCCGCGCCACGATCGCAGTCGTCGGTGCCGATGGGCGTCTGGTCGGTGCCCGCCAGGTCGCCTCCGGCGCCACCGAGTTCGGCCCCTGGACGGTGGCGGGCCGAGCCCGCGGCCCCGCAGCGGAGAGGGCCTCCGCCGACGGCGGAGGCCCTCGTCACGCACACCGGGAGACTACGCCGGAACCGACGCCACCCCCGCCTCCAGGAACCGCTTCCCGTTCACCCGCTCCGCGACGCCCTCGCGGTCCAGGTACGGGGTGATGCCGCCCAGGTGGAAGGGCCAGCCGGCGCCGGTGATGAGGCAGAGGTCGATGTCCTGGGCCTCGGCGACGACGCCCTCGTCGAGCATCAGGCCGATCTCCTGGGCCACCGCGTCCAGGACGCGGTCGCGGACCTGCTCCTCGGTCAGGACGGTGTCGCCCTGCTTGAGGAGGGCTGCCACCTCGGGGTCCAGCTCGGGTTTGGCGGGATTTTCGGCGGAGTACGTGTAGAAGCCGCGCTTGCCCGCCTCGACGACCGCCTTCAGGTTCGGGGAGACCGTGAAGCGGTCGGGGAAGGCCCGGTTGAGGGTCTGAGAGACGTGCAGGCCGATGGCCGGGCCGACCAGCTCCAGGAGGACCAGCGGGGACATCGGCAGGCCGAGCGGCTCCACCGCCTTCTCCGCGACCGGCACCGGGGTGCCCTCGTCGATGACGTTCTGGATCTCGCCCATGAAGCGGGTCAGGATGCGGTTGACCACGAACGCCGGGGCGTCCTTGACGAGGACCGCGGTCTTCTTCAGCTTCTTGGCGACGCCGAACGCCGTGGCCAGCGAGGCCTCGTCGGTCTGCTCGCCGCGGACGATCTCCAGGAGGGGGAGGATCGCGACCGGGTTGAAGAAGTGGAAGCCGACGACCCGCTCGGGGTGCTTCAGCTTCGACGCCATCTCCGAGACGGAGAGGGAGGAGGTGTTGGTGGCGAGGATGGCGTGCGCCGGGGCCACCGCCTCGACCTCCGCGAAGACCTTCTGCTTGACGCCCATCTCCTCGAAGACGGCCTCGATGACGAAGTCGGCGTCCGCGAAGCCCTCGGCCTTGTCCAGGACGCCGGTCACCAGGGCCTTGAGGCGGTTCGCCTTGTCCTGGTTGACACGGCCCTTGCCGAGCAGCTTGTCGATCTCGGCGTGGACGTAGCCCACGCCCTTGTCGACGCGCTCCTGGTCGATGTCCGTGAGGACGACCGGGACCTCAAGGCGGCGGAGGAAGAGCAGGGCGAGCTGGGAGGCCATCAGGCCGGCGCCGACCACGCCCACCTTGGTGACCGGGCGGGCCAGCGACTTGTCCGGGGCTCCGGCCGGGCGCTTGGCGCGCTTCTGGACCAGGTTGAAGGCGTAGATGCCGGAGCGCAGTTCGCCGCCCATGATGAGGTCGGCGAGGGCCTGGTCCTCGGCGTCGTAGCCCTGCTGGAGGTCGCCGTTCTTGGCGGCGGCGATGATGTCCAGGGCGCGGTAGGCGGCCGGGGCGGCGCCGTGCACCTTGCCGTCGGCGATGAAGCGGCCCTTGGCGACGGCCTGGTCCCAGGCCTCGCCGCGGTCGATCAGCGGGCGCTCGACGGTGATCTCGCCCTTGAGGACGGACGCCGTCCAGAGCAGCGACTGCTCCAGGAAGTCCGCGCCCTCGAAGATCGCGTCCGCGATGCCGAGTTCGTGGACCTGCTTGCCCTTGAGCTGCTTGTTCTGGTTGAGGCTGTTCTCGATGATCACCGAGACGGCCTTGTCGGCGCCGATCAGGTTCGGCAGCAGCGTGCAGCCGCCCCAGCCGGGGACCAGCCCGAGGAAGACCTCGGGGAGGGAGAAGGCGGGGAGCGCCGCGGACACCGTGCGGTAGGTGCAGTGCAGGCCGATCTCCACGCCGCCGCCCATGGAGGCGCCGTTGTAGTACGCGAAGGACGGCACGGCGAGGTTCGCCAGGCGCTTGAGGACGTCGTGGCCGCCCTTGCCGATGGCCAGCGCGTCCTCGTGCCGCTTCAGCAGCTCGACGCCCTTGAGGTCGGCGCCGACGGCGAAGATGAACGGCTTGCCCGTGACGCCGACGCCGACGATGTCGCCGTCCGCGGCCTCCTTCTCGACCTGGTCGACCGCGGCGTCGATGTTCGCCAGCGACTGCGGGCCGAGGGTGGTCGGCTTGGTGTGGTCGTGGCCGTTGTCCAGGGTGATGAGCGCGAAGCGCCCGGCGCCCAGGGGCAGGTCGAAGTGGCGTACGTGTGCCTGCGTGACGACCTCGCCGGGGAACAGCTCGGCCGCACCCTTCAGCAGCTCTGCGGTGGTGCTCACTTGTCCCCCTCGAAGTGCGGGTTCTCCCAGATGACCGTCGCGCCCATGCCGAAGCCGACGCACATGGTGGTCAGGCCGTAGCGGACGTGCGGCTGCTCCTCGAACTGGCGGGCCAGCTGCGTCATCAGCCGGACGCCGGAGGAGGCCAGCGGGTGGCCGAAGGCGATGGCGCCGCCGTACTGGTTGACGCGCGCGTCGTCGTCGGCGATGCCGTAGTGCTCCAGGAAGGCGAGGACCTGGACGGCGAAGGCCTCGTTGATCTCGAACAGGCCGATGTCGGAGATGGACAGGCCCGCCTGGGCCAGCGCCTTCTCCGTCGCCGGGATCGGGCCGTAGCCCATGACCTCCGGCTCGACGCCCGCGAAGGAGTACGCGACGAGGCGCATCTTGACCGGCAGGTTGTTCTCGCGGGCGAAGTCCTCGCTCGCGATGAGGGAGGCGGTCGCGCCGTCGTTCAGACCGGCCGCGTTGCCCGCGGTGACCCGGCCGTGCACGCGGAACGGTGTCTTCAGACCGGCGAGGTTCTCCAGTGTGGTGCCGGGGCGCATCGGCTCGTCGGCGGTGACCAGGCCCCAGCCCGTCTCGCCCGCCTCCTCGTTGGTGCGGCGCACCGAGACCGGCACCAGGTCGGCCTGGATCTGGCCGTTGGCGTAGGCCTTGGCGGCCTTCTCCTGCGAGCGCACGGCGTACTCGTCGGCGCGCTGCTTGGTGATGCTCGGGTAGCGGTCGTGCAGGTTCTCCGCCGTCATGCCCATGAACAGGGCGGACTCGTCGACCAGCTTCTCGCTGACGAACCGCGGGTTCGGGTCCACGCCCTCGCCCATCGGGTGGCGGCCCATGTGCTCGACACCGCCCGCGACGGCGACGTCGTACGCACCGAAGGCGACCGAGCCGGCCACCGAGGTGACGGCGGTCAGGGCGCCCGCGCACATGCGGTCGATGGAGTAGCCCGGGACCGAGGTGGGCAGGCCCGCCAGGATGCCGGCGGTGCGGCCGATGGTCAGGCCCTGGTCACCGATCTGCGTGGTCGCGGCGACCGCGACCTCGTCGATCTTCTTGGGGTCGAGACCGGGGTTGCGGCGCAGCAGCTCCCGGATCGCCTTCACGACCAGGTCGTCGGCGCGGGTCTCGTGGTAGATGCCCTTCGGGCCCGCCTTGCCGAACGGGGTGCGGACGCCGTCTACGAAGACGACGTCCCTGACGGTACGAGGCACGATGGCTCTCCTCCAGGGTGCGGGATGGCACTGCTGCGGCACGCATGCACTGAGCGCGCGCTCAGCCCCATGCTACTTATGAGTAACGTAGCTGCCCAGTCCCCCCGGCGGGAGCGGTGAACGTCACACCGCCCGTCACACCACCGGAGCACCGCGCATCCCAGGATCTTGGCCGGAACCCGCCGCTCCACCGGCGCCGCGACCCGCGCCCGCTGTGGCCCGAGGTGGGCCCGCGGTCGGCCCCGGCCCCGCTACGACTCGTCCCGGCTCAGTGCCGTCACCAGTACCGGTGTCACCTGCTCCACCTGCCAAGGCCGGGCCCCGTGTCCGGCCAGCGCCGCGCTCACGGACTCGGTGTCGACCGTCGCGGGCGGCTCCCAGCAGACCCGGCGCACCGTGTCCGGCGTGATCAGGTTCTCCTGGGGCATGCTCAGCTGCTCGGCCAGCGCCGTCACCGCCGCGCGCGCCGCGGACAGCCGGGCCGCGGCGGCCGGGTCCTTGTCGGCCCACGCCCGGGGTGGCGGCGGACCGGTCACCGGCTGGCCGGGCTGCGGCAGCTGCGACTCGGACAGTGCCTTGGCCCGGTCGACCGACACCTGCCACTGCTCCAGCTGCCGGCGGTTCACCCGCCCGAAGCCGTTCAGCGCGGCCAGTGCGTGCGCGTTGGCCGGCAGCGCGAGCGCCGCCTCGACGATGGCCGCGTCCCCGAGCACCTTGCCGGGGGAGACATCCCGGCGCTGCGCGATCCGGTCCCGGGCCTGCCACAGCTCCCGCACCACGGCGAGCTGGCGGCGCCGGCGCACCTTGTGCATGCCGGACGTACGGCGCCACGGGTCCTTGCGCGGCTCGGGCGGCGGGGCCGACGCGATCGCGTCGAACTCCTCCCGGGCCCACTCCAGCTTGCCCTGCCGGTCCAGCTCCTTCTCCAGCGCGTCCCGCAGGTCGACCAGCAGCTCGACGTCGAGCGCGGCGTAGCGCAGCCAGGGCTCGGGCAGCGGGCGGGTCGACCAGTCGACGGCCGAGTGGCCCTTCTCCAGGACGAAGCCCAGGACGTTCTCCACCATCGCGCCGAGGCCGACGCGCGGGAACCCGGCGAGCCGGCCGGCCAGCTCGGTGTCGAAGATACGGGTGGGCACCATCCCTATTTCGCGCAGGCACGGCAGGTCCTGGGTGGCCGCGTGCAGCACCCACTCGACGTCGGCGATCGCCGCGCCGAGACCGGACAGGTCGGGACAGGCCACCGGATCGATCAGTGCGGTCCCGGCGCCCTCGCGGCGCAGCTGGACCAGGTAGGCGCGCTGGCCGTAGCGGTACCCGGAGGCGCGCTCGGCGTCGACGGCGACGGGGCCGCTGCCGGCGGCGAAGGCGGCGGTCACCTCGGCGAGGGCGGCCGCGTCGGCGATCACCGGCGGAATGCCCTCGCGCGGTTCGAGCAAGGGGATCGGCGCCTGACTCACAGAAGATCCGGCGTCGTCCGGAGGGGCGCCTCCGGTGGTTCGCAGTGAACGGTCTGCTGCGGTTTCGTGGGCGTCGGTCACCTGTCAAGGGTATCGGTGGATTGACGGCGCCCGCCGACGGAACGTTCCGTCGGCGGGCGCCGGGGGGTCGTAAACCAGTCAGGTCAGTGAAAGATCGGCTTCACGGGGCGTCGTCAGGGGAGTGGGGAGCGGGGCACGAGGAGCGTGGAGTGGGGATCGGAGCGGTCAGTGGATGATGCCCGTGCGCAGGGCGACCGCGACCATCCCGGCGCGGTCGCCCGTGCCGAGCTTGCGGGCGATGCGGGCGAGGTGGCTCTTGACGGTCAGGGCGGACAGGCCCATCGAGACGCCGATCGCCTTGTTCGACTGGCCCTCCGCGACCAGCCGCAGCACCTCCACCTCGCGGCCGGAGAGCTCGCGATAGCCGCCCGGGTGGCTCGGGGCGCCCGGGGGGCGGCGGTGCAGACGGGCGGCGGCCGCGCCGATGGGGGCGGCGCCCGGCCGGGTGGGGAGCCCGACGTTGGTACGGGTGCCGGTGACGACGTAGCCCTTGACGCCGCCGGCCAGGGCGTTGCGCACGGCGCCGATGTCGTCGGCGGCGGACAGGGCGAGCCCGTTGGGCCACCCTGCGGCGCGGGTCTCCGACAGCAGGGTCAGGCCGGAGCCGTCGGGGAGATGGACGTCCGCGACGCAGATGTCACGGGGGTTGCCGATGCGGGGACGAGCCTCCGCGACGGACGAGGCCTCGATGACGTCGCGCACACCGAGCGCCCACAGGTGGCGGGTGACGGTGGAACGGACGCGCGGGTCGGCCACGACCACCATGGCGGTCGGCTTGTTCGGGCGGTAGGCGACCAGGCTTGCAGGCTGCTCGAGGAGAACGGACACCAGGCCTCCTGGGGTGCGGGACGGGGCCGGCTCATGGGGGTGAAGCCGGGACGAACCGTGCTTTCAAGGTCACAGTCGTCTTCGGCACCGAACGCGTCCGCCTTTAGAGAATGATCACGATCTGGTGAGTAACAATCCGAGCAATTCGGACACGCGGTCGATCATTCGAAGATCGAACGGTTCCGCACTTTGTCGATACGAGGCCGAAAGTGGCCGTGTCGACAAAGTGACGGAACGCGCTCCAGGCGTGCTGTGCCCCCTTCGCGAAGTGGTGAACGGCAGGTGGGGTCAGCGCGACTGCGGGCCGCGTCGCTGCGGCAGCGTCACGATCGACGCGTCGCCCGGCGCGGCCGGCGGCAGGCCCGCTACCTGGGCCAGCAGATCGCACCACGAGGCCAGGTGCGCCGCGGTGTCCGGGACGCCGCCCAGACCCTCGCGCGGCGTCCAGGACGCCCGGATCTCGATCTGCGAGGCGGACGGGCGCGCCGAGAGTCCCCCGAAGTAGTGGGAACTCGCGCGCGTGACGGTGCCGCTGGGCTCGCCGTACGTCAGCCCGCGCGCCTGGAGCGCGCCGGTCAGCCAGGACCAGCACACGTCCGGCAGCAGCGGATCCGCGGCCATCTCCGGTTCCAGCTCGGCGCGCACCAGCGTCACCAGCCGGAAGGTGCCCCGCCAGGCGTCGTGCCCGGCCGGATCGTGCAGCAGCACCAGCCGCCCGTCCGCCAGGTCCTCGTCGCCGTCGACGACGGCGGCCTCCAGCGCGTACGCGTACGGGGCGAGGCGCTGCGGTGCGCGCGTCGCCTCCACCTCGATCTGCGGCCGCAGCCGCGCGGCCCGCAGTGCCTCGACGGCGGCCGCGAAGGGCGGCGGTGCCGTACTCCCCTTGTGCCGGGCGTCCTCCTCGGTACCCTCCGGTTCGTCCATTCCGCCAGCGCCGTCCGACAGTCGTCCCTGAGCCGCAGCCATGCGGGGAACATTAAGCGGAACGGCGGCTCGGTGCAGGGAGGGACACCCGCGTGCGGGCGCGATGTCCGGATCACGCGGTCTCGCGGGGGCGCACGGGGGCCGCCCCACCCGTGGTCCGGCGCCGTCCGGGGGTCATGGGAGACTTGCCGGTGTGAGTGCCAACCAGAGCCCCGCGGGCCAGCAGCCGACCGCCACGTACGACTCCGCGTTCCTCAGGGCGTGCAGGCGTGAGCCGGTGCCGCACACCCCCGTGTGGTTCATGCGGCAGGCCGGACGCTCACTGCCGGAGTACCTGAAGGTGCGCGAAGGCGTCCCGATGCTCGAGTCCTGCACGCGGCCGGAGCTCGTCGCCGAGATCACCCTCCAGCCGGTGCGCCGGCACGGCGTGGACGCCGCGATCTACTACAGCGACATCGTGGTCCCGCTCAAGGCCATCGGCATCGACCTCGACATCAAGCCAGGTGTCGGCCCCGTCATCGCCGATCCGATCCGCACCCGCGCGGACCTGGCACGGCTGCGCGAGCTCACCCCCGAGGACGTCACCTACGTCACCGAGGCCTTCGGCCTGCTCACCCGCGAGCTCGGTGCCACCCCGCTGATCGGCTTCGCGGGCGCGCCGTTCACCCTCGCGAGCTACCTCGTGGAGGGCGGCCCGTCCCGTAACCACGAGCACACCAAGGCCCTCATGTACGGCGACCCGCAGCTGTGGGCCGACCTCCTGGACCGGCTCGCGGGCATCACGGCCGCCTTCCTCAAGGTGCAGATCGAGGCGGGCGCGAGCGCGGTCCAGCTCTTCGACTCCTGGGTCGGCGCACTGTCCCCCGCGGACTACCGCCGCTCGGTGCTGCCCGCCTCCGCCAAGGTCTTCGAGGCCGTCGCCGGGTACGGCGTGCCGCGCATCCACTTCGGCGTCGGCACCGGCGAACTGCTCGGCCTGATGGGCGAGGCCGGCGCGGACGTCGTCGGCGCCGACTGGCGCGTCCCGCTGGACGAGGCGGCCCGCCGCGTCGGCCCCGGCAAGGCGCTCCAGGGCAACCTGGACCCGGCCGTCCTCTTCGCCGGCCGTGAGGCGGTCGAGACCAAGACCCGCGAGATCCTGGACGTGGCCGCGGACCTGGAGGGCCACGTCTTCAACCTCGGCCACGGCGTCCTGCCCACCACCGACCCGGACGCGCTGACCCGCCTCGTGGAGTACGTCCACACGCAGACCGCGCGCTGAGCCGCCCTCACCCGTTGCGGGCGTACCACGCCAGGCACCGGCGCCACAGTGCCAGCCCGGACAGCAGCACCACCAGGGCGACCAGGGGCGACAGGTACACCAGCAGGGGGGAGACCGGGACCGTGTCGGCGTGGCCCGTCAGCCACGCCGCCGGGTAGTACCCGGCGAACGCGATCGGCACCCCGAAGGTGAACGCGCCCTGGAGCGCCACCGGGAACACGCTCAGCGGATAGTTGCCGAAGTTGCCGGCCGTGTTGTCCAGCCAGAAGAACAGGGACTCACTGCCCCGGAACCTCAGCACCAGACCGGCGATGTGCAGATTGAGCCCGAGTTCGATCACGGTGGCGGCGACGACCGCCACGGCCAGGAAGCCCAGCGCGGCGGGCGACCACGTGACGTCCAGCAGGGACAGGCACACGCCGAGCGACGCGCCGGCCACCACCAGGTCGCCCAGCGCGTTGATCGGCGCCTCGTAGGTGAAGACCTGGAGCAGCACCGGCGCGGGCCGGGTGCGGAAGGCCTCGAAGCGGCCCTCGCGCAGCAGGTGCGGGATCAGCCCGAGATTGCCGAAGAGCAGCATGTACAGGCCGTGCCCCAGCATGCGGATGCTGCTGATCAGGAGGATCTCGCCGAGGTCCCAGCCCGCCAGGGACGGGAACCGGCTGAAGATCACCGCGGCGAAGAGCAGCACGGTGATCTGGAAGGTCACCCCGTTGGCGACGGCCATCGCGAAGTCCGCGCGGTTGGCGAGCTGGCTGCGCAGCCCGGCCCGCATGATCACGGCGGCCAGCCGCAGCCGGCCCACACGGTGCGCCGCGGACGGGGGTACGGCGGTGCCGGAGGCCATCGGCGTCACCCGCCCAGGACGAGCAGTCGGCGGGCGGCGCGTCGCCACATCACCCGGCTCAGCACGGCCAGCAGCACGCACCACAGGGCCTGTTCGGCCAGGTACGGCAGGCAGTCCCCCACGGTGATCCGACCGGTGTACAGGGAGACGGGCACGTTGATGGTCGCGGCGAAGGGCAGATGCCCGGCGACGGCGAGGAACCTCTCGGGGAAGAACCACAGCGGGATCAACCCGCCCGACAGGAGCAACTGGGCGAAGGCCACCAGCCGGTTCACGCCGAAGCTCGTGATCGTCCAGAAGCTGGTCAGATCGACCAGCAGGCCGATCTGGTAGAAGACGACCTGTCCCAGTCCGTAGGCGAGCACGGTCACCGAGGCGGCGGCCGCGGACGGCGGCAGCGCGACCAGGCCGCACCCCACGCCCACGGCCAGGCCGACGAGCAGCCAGGCCGTGGCGTACAGGCTCTCCCCGAGGCCCCGCCAGGCACAGTAGCGGCGGGCGGAGAGCGGGCGGACGAACCAGAACACCACCGAGCCGTCGCGGATCTTGCTCTGGGCCGTCTCCTGCGAGGCCCCCTCCATGATCACCCGGCCGGTGCCCATCAGCGTGGCCAGCACCGAGTAGGTGATGGCCTGGTCCACGTCCAGGCCGACCACCTCGCCGCCGCTCTCGCGGTACAGCGCCCGCCACAGCAGCACGTACAGGAAGACCTGGGTGACGATCACGAAGGCGGTCGCGGCCAGGCGCGGGCGGTAGGCCCACTCGGTGCGCGGGACCAGGGTGACGAGCCGGTGCGCGCGCGAGGGCGGCCGCGCCGCCGGGCCGGGCTGGTCGAGGACGCTCATCCGCCCGCCCCCGGTGCCGCGGCCCGCTGCGCTCGCGCGCCCCCGTGCAGGGCGCGCAGGACGTCCTCCGCCGTCGCCCCCTGGTACCGGACCGAGCGGACCGGGTGGACGGCGAGGAGTTCCGCGGTCACCCGCGCCCGGTCCGCGCCCGGCAGTGGCCGCACCCGCACGCTCGGCCCCTGGGCGGAGACGACCTCGGCGGTCAGCAGGTCGAGCGGCGGCGGCGGCGTCTCGAACTCGACCAGGAAGACGGCCTCCGTCCCGGCGACGGACAGCCGGTCGCGGGGGCCGTCGTGGACGACCCGGCCGCGGTCGATGACGACGATGCGGCCGCACAGCGCCTCCACCTCCGCCATGTCGTGCGTCGTCAGCACCACGCAGTGGTCCCCGGTGGCGGCCAGCCGCGACAGCAGCTCCCGCACCTGGTCCTTCACCAGCACGTCCAGGCCGATGGTGGGTTCGTCCAGGAACAGCACCCGCGGCCGGTGCAGCAACGCGGCGGCCAGATCGCACCGCACCCGCTGACCGAGCGACAGGAATCGCACCGGGGTGTCCCAGAAGTCCGACAGCGAGAGGACGTCGTCGAGTTCGGCCAGCGCACCGCGCCAGGCGTCCTTTGGCAGCCCGTGGATGTCGCGCAGGATGGAGAACGAGTCCCGGGCGGGCAGGTCCCACCACAGTTGCGTGCGCTGCCCGAAGGTGACGCCCATGTTCCGGGCGTTGGCCTCCCGGTCGGCGTACGGATCGAGAGCGCACACCCGGACGGTGCCCGCCTCCGGGAGCAGCAGGCCCGTCATCAGCTTGATCAGGGTGGACTTGCCGGCGCCGTTCTGCCCCAGCAGCCCGACGAACTCGCCCTGCCCGATGCGCAGTTCCACATCGCTGAGGGCCACCGCGCGTCCGGCCCGCCGCCGTCGCAGGGGCCGGCGGATGCTCCAGGCGTCGGTCCGGTCCCAGGTGCGGAAGGTCTTGGTGACACCGTCCACGTCGATGACGGGTGCCGCGTGCCCCGGACCGCTCACGAGCCGCTCCCCGCCGCCTCCGCGTCCGCCGCCCCCCGCAGGACGGCCGCCGCCACCAGCGGGTACAGCAGCTCGCCCACCGCGGCCAGCCACCGCACCGGGACGACCCGGCGCAGCGCTCCCGGTGCCAGCGTGGCCAGCGCCTCCCGGGCCGCCGGACGTCCGAGGTCGGGGAGGCCCCCGAGGTCCCGGGTCACCACGCCCAGGGCGTAGGCGGTGGTCCACACCTCGGCGAGCAGCACGTCGCCGACCCGGTCGTGGATCAACTCCCGGTGCGGGACGGTCTCCAGCGCCGTGCGCAGCGACGCCACGACCTGCTCCCGTCCGATGCCCCGCTCCAGCAGCGCCTCCTCGGCCGGTACCCGGCGCCAGCCGTCCGGGCTCGCCGGGTCGCGCAGGTAGACCACGGCCAGCTGCTCCCACCAGCAGAAGTACGGTACGGCGCGCATCGCGGGCAGGACGGAGCCCCCGGGGTCGCCGGCGGGGGCGAGGCAGGCGGCGCTGCGCGGCCCCATCACGTCGTTGCCGACCAGGCTCGGCGGGTTGGCGTGGTCGACCGGCCCTGCCACCGGAACGACGCGTTCGACGTCGTGCAGGTAGTCGAGCAGGGTGACGTCGTCGGTCGCGTCCGGGGCCGCCTTCGCGGCGGCGTACTCCTCGAAGCCCCGGGCCCGTTCAGCGGGCAGCACCAGCGCGACGGACGGGAGGTAGTCGTCCACCACGGGCGCCCAGGCGTGGCCGAGCAGGGCCGCGGCACGGACCGCGTTGGCGGTGCGCGAACCCCACTCGGTGAACAGGCTGACGGAGTCCCGCGGACGCGCGGCGAGCAGCGCGGCGACGGTGTCGGCGAAGTGCGGGCAGAGCACGGCGTCGTCCTGGAGCACCAGGTGGTGCGTGGCGTCGGCGGGCACCGACCGCCAGGCCAGGCGCGCGGTGCGCAGCGCCGACGGCGGTCCCTGCGGTTCCGGGTCGGTGACGACCCGCGCGGCGAGGGCGGGATGCGCCTGCCCCAGCGCCTCGGCCGCGGCCCGCCGCCGGGGGTGGGCCATGATCACGGTGGACAGACGGAGATCGGAACGGTGCGGTGTCATCGGCGGGTCCTTCTCGCGGGCCTCGGGGGACGAGGAGTCTGGGGGGTGGCGACGGGTGTCGGGGGCGAAGGGCGTCAGGGGGACGAAGGGGCGGACGGGTCGGGGGGCGGACGGGTCGGGGGTGCGGGCGTGGCGGGGGCGGTGGACCGGACTGGGACGTGGCTGTCACCGCTCCGTCTTGCCGAGCACCAGCGGCCCGCCGCGCAGCAGGCGGGCCAGGTGCCGGACCGGGCCCGCCCAGTGCAGGAGCGGTTGGAGCAGGAACGCCAGGCCCAGGACGAGGGGCGCGGGGCCGTCGGGGGGTTCCGCGCGGGCGTCGGCGCCGCGGTGCGCGGCCAGCCAGTGCCGGGCCCGCCGTACGCACCACCAGGCGTGCAGCAGCGTGTAGGCGCACGCCGCCGCGGCCCAGGCCAGCAGCGGGCCGTGGGCGCCGCGCACGACCAGGGTGCCCACCGCGGCCAGGACGACCCCCGGACCGGCGAACCACCACAGCGTGTCCAGGCCCTCCTTGACCAGCACCACGGCGTTGCGGAGCCGGAACGCGCGCAGTACCGGATCGGTCAGCAGCCGCCGGCACCCGGCGAGCGAGCCGTGCGCCACCAGCGCATACGCCTTGCCGAGCGCCGCCGTCCCGGAGTACCGGTCGACCAGGTTGAACACGGGCAGCACCTCCATCACCGCACCCGCGGAGGAGAGTTTGTAGCCGACGAGCAGATCGTCGACGGGCTCCTCGTACATGCCGATGGACACCAGGGTGTCGTGCCGGACGAACAGGCCGGCGCCGACCCCGTACACCACCGGCTCGGCCACGGCCGTCACGCCCGCCGGCAGCCGCGCGGCCCGGATGCGGCGCCGGGCCAGGATGCGGTGCGCCTCGACGCCGGCCCGGCGGCGCAGATCGGCCAGGGCGTGGGCCCGCAGCAGGACGTCCGCGCCGCCGCGACGGGCCGCGTGCGGGCGGCGCAGCTGGAGCGGGAGCTGCTGGACCAGGTCGGGCGCGGGGCCGCCGCCGGCCGGGGAGACGGCGGCGGCCAGGTGCGTGAGGGTGTCCAGGTCGGGCTGCGAGTCGGCGTCGTAAAGCCCGACGTAGGTGAACGAGGGGGTGGCGTTTGGCGGCAGCAGTTCCGGCAGCCGTTCCACCGCGTGCACGAGCTGGCTGCTCTTGGCGCCCTCGTCCGTGTAGTGCAGGTGGTGCAGGCCCACCCCGGGGTGCTCCGCGGCGACCTCGGGCAGCAGCGCCGCGGCGACCTCGCGGGTGGTGGGGACCGCGTCGAGCGCGGCCCGCAGGGTGCCCGCCGGGTCGGCGGCGGCACGGGTGCGGCGCGCCGTCTCGGCCGCCAGTCCGGAGGGCACCACCCCGGCCAGCCGGGCGGCCGCGTCCTGCGTGCCGCCCGCGACGAGGGCCGCCGCGAGGCCGGGCAGCAGGTCGAGCACCGCCAGCCGCTCCCGCTCCTCGCGTTCCGTGGTGACGACGACCACGTGCAACAGGCCCGGCGGGTACGGGAGTCCCGCCGCGGCCCGCACCACCTCGCCCAGCAGCTCCTGCTCGCGCAGGGCCGGCACCAGCAGCACGACGTGCGGCGCGGTGTCCGGCGGCACCGTGGCCTGCCTCCGCCGGTCCAGGACGCGGGCCGCGACGGCCGCGCGGACGCTCAGCAGCACGCCCCACAGCAGCACGCCCCACAGCACGGCGAGAGCGGTCACGGTCACGCCGGCTCCCTCCGTTCGGCCAGGCCGTCCGGCACGGACAGCCGTCGGTGCCCCTGCCGGGCGAGCGCCGCCTCGCGCAGCGAGCCGAGCCGCGGATGCAGGCGCGCGGCCCACGCCACCACCTCGGCCGGGGAGAGGGTCTCCGGTTCGCCCACCGGGATGCCCGGCAGCAGGCCGGGCAGCCGCGCGCCCAGACCGAGCGGCACCGTGAAGGCGGCGGTGCCCGGCCCGCCGACCGCCGCCAGCTCCACGCACAGGGCGCCGTCGGCGACGGACGGCGTCACGCGCACGAGGTCCAGCAGGGCCGACCGGGCGAGCAACGGCCCCTCGGAGCCGGACGGGACGGGCTCCCCGGCCGGCCACCGCGCCTCGTACCGCCGCCCCGCCGTCATGTCGACGACCGTGTCGAAGAAGCGGTTGGGGAACCGGCGGTACTGCCCGCGCAGCAGATGGCGGCGGCGCGGCAGCGCGGGATCGGCGTGGCGGGCCACGCGGGTGATCCGGGGGACGGCGGCGTCGTCCGTCAGACGCACCCTCAACTCCAGTGAGGTGTCCAGGGAGAAGGAGTAGTCGTCCCCGTCGCGGCGCACACTGCGCGCGTCCTTGCCGATCTTCACCACGACGTGGTCGGCGAAGACCTGCACCTCGTCGTTGTACCGGCGGTCGCCGTACTTGTACTCGACGGACCGGAGGCCGCCGTCCGCGTGGAAGTTGGCGAGGACGACGGGCCGGTCCGGGGTACGGGGCTGCGGCCCGAAGACGGCGAAGTGGGCCGCGCCGACCAGCGAGAGCTTCTGCTGGTTGCGGTCGAGCACCTCCAGCGAGTACCGCTCGGGGTCGGTCACGCCGAACAACTCGTTCGCGAACGGCGTCTCCAGGTCGGGTGCGTAGACGTACAGACCCGTAGGGCTGCCGTCGTCGCCGGTCCACGGGCGGGCGGCCAGCTGCTCGCCGAGCCCGGCCCGGTCCTGGAAGGTGTGGAAGGAGTAGGCGTGCGGGTGGTCGTCCGGATCGCGGCGGCCCGGCGGATGGACCACCAGGTGCCGCAGGCAGACGCTGCTGCGCCGCAGGTCCCGCAGCTCGGCGGCGGGCGCCGCGGGGGCGGTCGGGGCGTCCCGCCGGGGCCCGCGCGCGGCGCCGGCGAGCGAGCCGGCGAGCGCGGCGGCGAAGCCGTCCACGTGGGCCGGGGTCAGGTGCGGCATGGCGTAGAAATGGTGGAACAGCCGGTCCCCGACCGAGCCGTCCGGGGCCGTCCACGGCAGGCTGTTGCCCACCAGGCGGTACCGCTCGGCCAGTTCGGCGGGCAGCCTGCCGTCCCCCTGGGAGAAGGCGGCGACGACCACCGTGTTGCCGGGCGAGGGCAGGACCACCGCGTCGGGGTCGGCGGCGCGGATCGCGTCGGCCAGCCGGTCGCGCACGCGCAGACAGTCGCGGAACACCTCCCGGTAGCCGTCCGCGGCCAGCCCGAACACCAGCGACCACAGGGCCGCGGCCATCGCGCCGGAGCGCGAACCGCTGATCGTCTCGTCGACGAAGCCGGACATCGGGGCCGGCACCGCACCGTGCCCCAGCAGGCCCTTGCGGCACAGGAAGACCCCGCAGCTGTACGGCATCAGCCCGGACTTGTGCGGGTCGAGCACGATCGAGTGGACGTACGCGCTGCGGAAGTCGAAGGGCACCTCGGGCGCGGTGAACGGCAGGATCATGCCGCCGTGCGCGGCGTCGACGTGGTGGAAGACGCTCAAATTCCCGCCGTCCGCCGCCCGCCGGGCCAGTACGCCCGCGATGGCATCCACCGGGTCGACCAGGCCGGTGTTGTAGTACCCGGCGGTGGACACGACGACGACACCGGTACGGACTCCCGTACCGGTCTCGGCCGCGAGGGTGTCCAGCGCGGCGTCCACGGCGTCGGCCTCCAGCAGCCAGGAGGGCCCGGCCGGGCACAGCCGCAGCTCCAGGTCGAGGATCTCGGCCGCCTTGGCCACCGAGTGGTGGGTGAGCGCCGAGGCGAGGACGACGACGCGTCCGGCGCCCGCCGCGCGCAGGGCGTTGCGGCCGACGCGCAGACCGGCGAGGGTGCCCTCGTTGGCGCCGCCGGTGAGGTAGCCGTCGGCAGCGTCGGCGTGCAGCAGCCCGGCGAGCGCGAGGACCGCCTCCCGTTCCAGCCGCCGGGTGCCGCGGACGCCGTCGCCGAAGCGGGTGTGGACGCCCACGTTGTTGGGATTGCGTTCGGCGAAGCGCCCGAAGGCGTCCAGGGCCAGGGCGTGCGGTGCCGTCATGGCGAACCCCAGCCGCACCGGGTCGTCGGGGGCGTGCCAGCCCGGCACCTCGGCGAGGCGCGCGTCCAGCACCCGCGCCAGCTCGGCGCCGGACAGCGGGACGTCCGGAAAGGCGTCGGTCTCGGTGGAACCGTCCTCCAGGTCGGCCACGTCAGTCCTCCCCCCGGCGCGGCCCCCGGCGCAGCACGCACCGCAGGACCGCGCGCGGCCCGACCTCGAGGTCGCGGACGTAGCTGTGCGTCCCGCCCTCGGTGTGCAGTCCGGCCCCGGCGAACGCGTCGAGGATCCGGGCGTCGGGCAGCAGGGTCATGGGCACGTCGTCGGGGAGCAGGTACTGGCCGTCGCCGGTGCCCGGCCGCAGCCGCGGGTCCAGTGTCTCGGAGGTGAAGGTGTTGAGCGCCAGCCGACCGCCCGGGCGCAGCACCCGGCGGATCTCGCCGACCGCCGTCTCCCACTGGGCCCGGTCGACGGCGTTGTGCAGGACGCCGTAGCAGACCACCAGCGCGAAGGTGCCGTCGTCGGCCGGGATCGCGTGGGCCGCGCCCTGCCGGACCGTGACCCGCCCGGACGGGTACCCGGCGGTCCGGGCACGGGTCGCGTCGACCATGCCGTCGTGCAGGTCAACGGCGAGGACGTCGAAGCCCCGCTCCAGCAGGGCCACGGAGTTGCGCCCGCCGCCGCAGCCGAGGTCGAGGGCCGGGCCGTCGACCGGGACGCGGCCGAGCAGATCGGTGAGGTAGGGCCGCACACCCAGGGAACGGAACTCCGCGACGGTGTCCGGGGCGTTCCAGTAGGCGGCGGCGCGGCCGGCGGCCGTGGTCGCGTCGGTCATCGGGCTGACCCCGTCTCCTCGTAGGTGCCGTTGTGCGGCCGGGCGTGCACGACGTCCATGTCGAGCTCCGAGAAGCGGCCGGCGCAGCGGTCCGGGTCGTCGGTGAGGGCGAAGAAGGCCGGGCCGACGGAGGACAGGGCGAGCACGGTCGCCGCCTTCTCGTGCCACAGGGACTCGACCTCGCCCGCCAGTTCGGTCAGGCCGGGGTGCGAGAAGGAGCAGTTCTCGATGCTGCCCATCCGGAACCGGTAGTCGAAGACCAGGGAGCCCAGCGGGCCCAGGTCGCCGCGCTGGGCGGCCGGCATGGCCTCGTGCAGCATCCGGAACGCGATGGTGGGCGACCAGCGTTCGCCGGTGGCCCGGAACCGGTCGAAGTGGGCGACCTCGGCGGCCATCAGTTCGTCGGTGGGGCGCTCCTCCAGGGCCCGTGGGACCCCGATGACCAGGGACAGGTGATCGGGCACGGGCGCGGACAGCACGACGGTGCTCCGTCCGGCGACGACCTGCACCCCGCCCGGGTAGAGACCGGACGCGGCCGAGCCGCCGATGCACTGCACGGGCGTGAGCAGACCGGGCCGGCCGCCGTGCTCCTCACCGTGGTTGCCGGTGAGGTACGGCAGCAGGTCGGCGCGGTCCACCGGGCAGCCGTACAGGTGGTTGACGGCGGCGGCGACGGCCGCGATGAGGCTGCTGCTGGAGCCGAAGCCGGCGTGCACGGGCAGGGGGTCGCTGTCGACGCCGATCGCCAGGTCGGGGTCCACGCCGAGGGCCGCGCACATGATCAGGGCCGCGTGCTCGACCAGTTCGGGCCTGCGTACGCCGGGGTCCAGGAGCAGCCCGGCCCCCGGTTCCCGGCGGTGCACGTGGACGTGGTGGTGGCGCGCGACGGAGAAGACGACCTCACCGGCGTCGTAGATCAGGTTGTTGTCGCCCGCGATCGCCCCGGGTTGCAGGGCCATGGCGTTCAGCCGGGTGGGGTAGCGCACGCGCACCTCGTCGGCGGCCGGGCGTACCGGGCCCGGGGACACGGCGAGGGGGTGGTGGACGGTGCCGGGGGTGAAGGGCGCGAACATGGGGGGTGTGGGTGGGGTGGAGGCCATGGGGGTCACTTCTCCGTGGTTGCGCCGGCGGTGGCACCGGTCAGGAGCCGGTGCCGGGCGAGGGTCAGCTCCGCCAGGTGGTCGAGGGAGTCGGTGGTGTAGCCGCCGCTGCCGAGGGAGCCGTCCGGACGGATGTTCATGTTGGCCTTGGCGAGTTGCAGGTGGGGCAGGCGGAAGCGGAGCAGCTCCCGCATGAGCGCGCCCAGTCCGGCGAGCGTGCGTGCGGCGGCGGAACGAGCGGGGGAGCGCCCCGCCTCGTCCACCAGCCGGGGGAGCAGGGGGCGGTGGCGGCGGGCCCGGTCGCTCGCCGCGCGGTAGGCGGCGGGCAGGTAGGGCAGGTTCTCGCGCAGGTACCCCTCGTACCACTCCTCCGCGGGGTCGCCGGGTTCCGGCCGGATCAGCAGGATGTCGACGAGCAGCGGGGTCATCTGGGCGCCGCCCGGGGCGTACAGCACCTGCCCGCCGACGGTCATGGGCGGGAAGTAGGGGCGCAGTTCGCCCGAGAAGGTCTGCGGGGTGATGGCGCGCTTCACGGCCAGCAGCGACTGGGCGAAGACGGTGAACCCCCGGGTGGCCTCGGCCAGCAGCTCCGGCAGTACGGGGTCGTCCACGGCCGGGGTGAGCGCGTCGAGCAGCGCGTCGACGGCGGGACGCAACGCGACCCCCGCGGTGCGCACTTCCCGGATGAACAGCGCCTCCTCGGGCAGTTCGGTGAAGGAGCGCACGGCGTCCTCGGGGTTGCGCAGCGCGTAGGTGTAGACGCTGTCGCGGGGCACCTCCCCGGTGCGGTCGCCGAGCCGCAGCAGGTGCTCCTCGGCACCGGGCACGCTGCGGTAGTCGACCCCGTGACGTTCCAGCGAGGCGAGGGCGAAGCCGAGGTCGCGCAGGGCCGCGCCGGCGGTGACGGTGTCGTGCACGTTCGCCACGACCCGGTCGTTCCAGGTGCGGGCGAGGCGGTCGAGGCCGGCGATGTCCCCGGCTCTGTTGAGGGCGGGCAGCCGCGGCGCGTCGCGGGCGGCGTCGAGAGGGTCGGAACCGGCCACGAGAAGGTCCAGTTCGCGCATGGGTGAGGCGAGCAGCACGGAAATCGCAGTCTCCTGGGTGGGGTGAGAGCGCGGTTCGACGGCGGCGACGGCGTCACGGGGCATGGAGCGGCCCCGTCGCGGTCCCCGGCCGAAGGACGGTGGTGCGGTTCGTTGCTCGGCGGATGGGCCGGATGTGCGGATGCGGACGGGTCAGAGGGAGCCGATGAGTTCGTCCAGGGCGCGCACCCGTCGTGCGACGGGCCCGGGCGGGACCGCCGAGCGGGGTGCGTCGGTGAGCCAGACGGCGGGCAGGCCCGCGGCGTCGGCGGCGGCCAGACCGGCGTAGGAGTCCTCGACGGCGAGGGGTCTCGCGGCCGGTCCCGCGGGGGCGCAGGCGCGCAGCGCGCCCAGGTAGGTGTCGGGGGCGGGCTTGGTGCGCACCCCGGGGCCCGCGCAGTGCACGGAGTGGAAGGCGGACCGGATGCCCAGCCTCCCGAGGTGGCCCTCCACCCAGTCCCGGCAGTTGCCGGAGGCGACCGCGAGACGGTGCCCCCGCTCCCGGCAGTGGGCGAGGAAGGGGCGTACCCCGGCGCGGGCGTCCAGGAGGTCGGCCCGGGCACGGTTGCGCCGTTCGAACTCGGACCACAGGGCCCGGGTGCGCCGCCGGCCCAGCGTGCCGGTCAGGCCGCTGCGCAGCGTGTCCCGGTCGAGCGTGCCGTCGGGACGTACGCTCAGTGTGCCGCGCGGCTCCAGCGAGTTGTCGCGCAGCAGATGGCGCCAGACCTCGATGCCGGTGCGTTCCGTGTCGAGCAGTACTCCGTCGAAATCCAGGACGATCACCCGTCCTGTCGCGCCGACGCCTAAGTCCTGCGCCCTCACGATCAATTCCCCCGTCCCCCGTGCACGGCGAAGCCGACGGCACACACGGATGCGGCCGCCCTGCTCGCCCTTTGGTCTGGACCATTGAACTCTAAGCGGCAACGTCCCGTACTTCAACAGGCTTTGGGGATCAGCGCGTAGCGCGTCCCGGGCGTCAGTCGGTGCCGACCAGGATCTCGGCCGCGGCCACCCCCGAGGCCGCGCTCGCGCCGTGGGTGAAGATCTGGGCCGCGGCGGCGGTGGTGCCCGGCAGGCCCATCTCCACCACGATCGCGTCCGGCCGGGCGGTGGTCAGGCCGGTCACGGCACGGCTCATCCAGGCGTGCCGGGCCGCGTCGCGGGCGACGATCACCAGCGGGCGGCCCGCGGCCGGTTCGAGGGCGCAGCTCTCCAACGCGACCGTCCCCTCCTCCAGTTCCTGACCGCGCACCCGCACCGAGGTCGTGCCCGGCAGCCGCTCGCGCAGCGGGCCCGCCACGCCCCACGGGGTCTCCTTGCCGATGGCCATGTTGGTGACCGGGGCCAGCTCGACCACGTGCGGCGCGACGGTCAGCGGCAGTGCGGCACGCGCGGCGCCGGTGAGCCGGACGGCACGGCGCGCGGCGACGTGGCCGATGCCGTCCCCGGCGGCCTCCCCGGCGGCCCCGGCCGCCCGCAGCCCGGCCGACCAGCGGGCGAACTCCCGTACCCGGCCGGCCGCCTCGGCCAGCCGTTCCTCCGGCAGCTCGCCGGCGGACACCGCGGCGGACAGCGCCTTGACCAGCAGGGCGACGGTGCTCTCCTCGGCGCTCTCGCCGCCCACGCAGATGGCGTCCACGCCGGCGGCGACGGCCTTCACCGTGGCGCCGTCGATGCCGTACCGGGCGGTGACGGCGCCCATCTCGATGGCGTCGCTGACGACGAGGCCGTCGAAGCCCAACTCCTCGCGGAGCAGGCCGTGCAGGATGCGCCGGCTCAGCGTGGCCGGCAGGTCGGGGTCGTAGGCGGGCACCAGGAGGTGACCGCTCATGACCGCGCGCACGCCGGCCGCGACGGCGGCCCGGAACGGGGGCAGGGCCTGGGCGGCGATCTCGTCCAGCCCGGCCGGGTAGGCCGGCAGGTCGTGGTGGGAGTCGACGGCGACGTCCCCGTGGCCGGGAAAGTGCTTGGCGCAGGCGGCGACGCCGGAGGACTGCAGGCCGCGGATCCACGCGGCGGTGTGCCGGGACACCAGGTCCGGGTCGGCGCCGAAGGAGCGTACGCCGATGATCGGGTTGTCGGGGTTGGAGTTGACGTCGGCGCTCGGCGCGTAGTCGAGACTCACTCCGGCGGTGCGCAGTTGCCGGCCGAGGTCCGCGGCGACGGCCTCGGTCAGCTCCGTGTCGTCGACGGTCCCGAGCGCGAAGTTGCCCGGCCGGGACGACCCGGTGGCGGACTCGATCCGGGTGACGTCGCCCGCCTCCTCGTCGATCGCGACGATCAGCTCGGGGTTCTCGGCGCGCAGCTGTGCGGTCAGCCGGGCGACCTGCTCGGTGGAGACGATGTTGCGGGAGAAGAGCACGACGGAGGCCAGCCCGTCGCCGATGTCGCGCAGGATCCAGTCGGGGGCCTCGGTGCCCACGAAACCCGGCTGCAGAACGGAGAGCGCGAGCCGGCGCGACTCGCTGCTGTGCTTGCTGGAGGACATCGGCCGCGCCTTTCGGATGGTTTCTTGGTATAGACCAAGAGGGTGCGCGTTCAGGTTAACCAGACGTGTCAAGGGAGCCGTCGCCGAACTCGGAAGTAACAACTGCCCTCGTCGGGAGGGGTGTTGAAGAGGTGTTGACACCCTCCCTTGGTCTAGTCCATTGTGAGGCGCAAGTTCAGCGAGGGACGCATGTGACACCAGTTTCCGCGCCGGACACCTGCCGCGGCCGGACTGCGCAGACCGCTGTCGTGGCGACGACTTCCGTACGACGACTTCCGTGACGACCACCCCGGACGAGACGACCATTCCGGACGAGAGCGCGGACCGGGCGACCCCCCGAACGGGGAGAACCCCGTCCCTCCGAGCCGCCCTCGTCGCCCCGCTCCCGCCCCGAGACGCGAGCGGGCCACGCTGCCACCACCGACCTCATGTGCGACGGCCCGACCTCCGTCGCACGCACCGCCGTTGCCAGAGCGGGCGACGGCGAGGACCTGGAGCACCACATGGCGACGCCCGATTCCTACCTCCACCGAGCCCCGTCGGACCTGCCCTACTTCAGCGCGGACGCCGACACCTACCTGGCCCGCACCCAGCTGCGCGACCTCGACAAGACACGTCCCCTGCGGGTGCTGTCCGAGGAGGACTTCGCCCACTGGCAGACGTACGGCTACGTCGTGGTCAAGGAGGCGATACCCGCCGACTCCGCCCGCCGACTGCTCGACTTCGCCTGGGAGTTCCAGGGCCTCGACCCCGAGCGCCCCGACACCTGGTACCAGGAGCGCGAGTACCGCTCCGACCTCGACCGGGAGCTGCACATCTACGGCTTCGTCGAGGCGTACCAGCACCAGCTCATCTGGGACAGCCGCCAGGCACAGCGCGTCTACGACGCCTTCGTCGACGTCTGGGACTGCGAGGAGCTGTGGGTCACCCTGGACCGGCTCAACCTCAACCCGCCCAACACCGGCAACCGTGACCGCGCCCTGATCAACAAGCCGGAGCGCGGCTTCGACATCGACCTGCACTGGGACGTCGACACCACCCTCGGCATCCTGCCCCAGCGGGTGCAGGGCATCATCGCCCTCAACGACACCAAGCCCGACCACGGCGGCTTCCAGTGCTGCCCCGAGCTGTTCCGCCGCTTCGACCGTTGGAAGGCCCTCCAGCCCGACGGCCGCGACCCGATCCGGCCCGCGATCGACCGCGAGGACATGCCCGTCGTACGGCCCGACCTGGAGGCCGGCGACCTGCTCATCTGGAACGGCCTGCTGGCCCACGGCGTCGCGCCCAACATCTCCGGCGAAGGCGTGCGCTCCGTCCAGTACCTGTCGATGATGCCCGCGCTGGAGAGCCACACCACGCTGCGCGACTCCCGCGTCGACTCCTGGCGCACCCTGGCCACCCCCGACTGGAACGCCACCCTCCTCGGCGACGCCCACCGGCACGAGTCCGAGCGCTACGGCCCCGCCGAACTGACCGAACTGGGCGAGAAGCTGCTGGGCCTCAAGCCCTGGCACGCGAACGCCGGCAGCGACAAGGACGACGAGGCGACCGACGAGGCCACCGGGGACGCCGCATGCGCAGCATCTGCCTGACCCTCCCCACCAACCGGCCCTGCCCGGAGACCATCGCGGCCCTCGGCGAGGAAGCCGCCCACGCCGCCGACCACTTCGACATCGATGTCCACGTGCTGGTCCTCGACTCCTGCCCGCCCCCGGACCACGCCGCCCACGCCGCGGCCTTACGGCGGCTGCCGGCCCACCCCCGCATCACCGCCCACCACCTCGACGAGGCCGCCCAGCGGGACTTCCTGACACGGGTGACGGCACACTCGGGCAGCGCCAAGCCCGAACTGCTCCTCGACCTGATGCTTCCCGACGGCCTGTCCTACGGCGCCTGCACCAACCGCGCCTTCCTGATCGCGGCCGCGCTCGGCTGCGACTCCGTCCACCGCAGGGACTCCGACAGCCGCTACCAGAGCGTGGCCGGCCGCACGGTCTTCCCCGTCCACCACGAACTGCTGTCCCTGGGCGCACGCGCCGCCGACGCCGTCCCCGGCGTCACCGAGTCGACCCTGCCGGGCCCGCTCCTCGAGCGGCGCGTCGCCATGGTCGGCAGCTCCTTCGTGGGCGAACCCTCCGTCGACATCGCGCAGATACGGGACGCCGACCCCGGTGTCTACCACGACGTCGTCTCCCTCTGGGCCCCCGAGGGCTGGTCCGCCGAACAGAAGCGGGAGCTGGTCGAGGAGTCCTTCACCGGCGCCGGCACGCATCCGTTCACGGCCGACCACTCGCTGCTGACGGTGGTCGACCCGATGCGGGTGGACATGTGCAACATCGCCTTCCACGGCGACACGATCACCGAACGGGTGCCGCTGCCGCCCGCCCGGGACACCATCGGCAGCGACTACTTCCTGATCCACCTGGTGCACGACGCCCGGCTGCCGGGCGTGCTGCACAACCGGAACATCGTCAACTACTACACCGGCGAACGCAGGACGGGACCCGGCTTCCTCGCCTACCAGACCCGCTTCGCCAAGTTCCTGCTGTCGATGCTCTACTTCCACTTCGTCTACGACCGCATGGCCGAGGCGGGCGACGCGCTGCTGGACGAACACGGGCGGGCCCGCCCCGCCGGCGTCGCCGCCCTGGCCCGCGAGAGCACCGGCCTCGACACCGCGGAGAACGTCCGCCGGCTCGACGCCCTTGACACCGCCTATCGGCGACTGGGCGGCAGGTACGCCGACTTCGCGGATCTCCTGGCCGGCCGCCGCGCCCGCCTCCTCGACGAGGCACGCGGCGACATGGCGGACTTCGCCCTGCTCACCGAGGCCTGGGAGGGCATGGTGGCCGCCGCCAAGGCCACGCCCCTCGCCCACTCCCCGGGGCAGCCGCGGTGAGCGCGGTGACGGGCGCGTTCCTCAGCGAGCCGCTGGCCGCCGCGCTCGCCGCCGCCACCGAGGACCGGATCGTGTACGACCTGGCAGGCATCGAGCGGCGCCACGACACGCTGCGCCGCGAACTACCCGGCGTACAGGTGCGGTTCGCGATGAAGGCCTGCCCGGTCGACGAGGTCCTCGCCGCCCTGGCACACCGGGGCGCAGGCGTCGACGCCGCGAGCCCCGGCGAGGTGGAGCAGGCGCTGCGGGCCGGGGTGCCGGTGGGGCGCGTGCACTACGGCAACACCGTCAAGTCCGACCGGAACATCGCCGAGGCCTACCGGCTCGGCATCCGCACCTTCGCCACCGACGGCGTCCAGGACGTGACCGCCCTCGCCGCCCACGCCCCCGGCTCCCGCGTGTTCTGCCGGGTGACGACCGGCGGGGCGGGCGCCGTGTGGGGGCTGAGCAACAAGTTCGGCTGCCCGCCCGGCGACGCCGTCGACGTCATGGAGGCGGCCCGGAACGCCGGTCTGGTGCCGGCCGGCCTGTCCGTGCACGTCGGCTCCCAGCAGATGACGGGCGAGGCGTGGCACGGTGCCGTCGAGGACCTGGGCGACGTCCTGCGCGAACTCGGCCGGCGCGGCATCCGCGTCGACCACGTCAACCTCGGCGGCGGCCTGCCCGCGGTCGGCTACCGCGACCGGCGCGGCACCCCCCTCGACCCACCGCTCGACAAGATCTTCGCGGTGATCCGGGAGGGCATGGACGAACTGCGCCGGATCCACGGCGGCCCACTCGAGTTCGTCATCGAACCCGGACGGCACCTCGTCGCCGACCACGGCGCGATCCGCGCCCACGTCGCCCGCCTCGCCGAACGCCGGGCGGCGAACGGGGAACGGCAGCACTGGCTGTACCTGAGCTGCGGCAAGTTCAACGGCCTGTACGAGATGGACGCCCTCCAGTACCGGCTGGTCTTCCCGGGCCACACCGAGGGCCCGCGGGTCCCGGCCGTCGTCGCCGGACCCACCTGCGACAGCGACGACGCCTACTCCCACGAGGAGGGGCTCGTCCCGGTGCCCGCGGCGCTGGCCTCGGGTGACCCGGTCTGGGTGCTGTCCTGCGGCGCGTACGCGGCCGGCTACACGACCGTGGGCTTCAACGGCTTCGCCCCGCTCCCGTACGCCTGTGCGGGCCACCCGGACGGGACCGGCGCCGATGGGTGAGACCGTGCGGGTACGCCCGCTCGCCGACCGGGACTGGGACGCCGTCGTGGCGCTGGAGCGGGACGCCTACACCGGCCTCGGCCTGTCGGAGGGCCGGGCCGCGCTGCAGTCCCGGGCGGCGGCCTCGCCGGACACCTGCTTCGTCGCGGACGTCGGCGCCCGCACGGCCGGCTACGTGCTCGCGCTGCCCTATCCGCCGCACCGCTACCCGGACCTGACGCGGGCGGAGGGGGCCGCGCCCGCCCTCCCGCCCGGGAACCTCCACCTGCACGACATCGTCGTGGCACCCGGCCTGCGCCGCAGAGGCCTCGCGCGGCACCTCCTGCGCCACCTCACCACCGCCGCCCGGGCGCGCGGGGACGAGCGGATCTCCCTGGTCGCCGTGGGCGGCACCGAGCGGTTCTGGTCGGCGCGCGGCTTCGTGGCCGAGCCGGGGGTGGTGCCCGTCGGCGAGTACGGCGGGGACGCCGTGTACATGTCCAAGTCGGTAGGGGTCCGCCCGGCCCCCTCCCCGCCCAGCACCCTGCGCGAAGTGAGCTGATGCGCGTGTCCCGCCTCCACGATCCCTTCCTGCGCGGCCAGTTGGCGATCGCCGCGCTGTTCCTGTCCCTCGGCTTCCAGTACGCCACCTGGGCCGCGCGGATCCCGGCCGTCAAGGCCGACCTGGACCTGAGCGCGGCCGAGGTGGGCGTGCTCCTGATGGCCGCCGGGGTCGGCGCGGCGGTGTCCTTCCCCGTGGTGGCCTGGCTGATGCGGCGCCTGGGATCGCGGCGGCTCGCGCTGGTGTCCCAGCTCGGCCTGGCCCTGCTGCTGCTGGCCCTGGCGGCGGCCCCGGACTATCCGACGGCCCTGGTGGTGATGTGCGCCGACGGCGTCCTCGTCGGCTGCCTGAACGTGGCCATGAACGCGCAGGGAGCGGCCCTGGAGACCCGCCACGAACGCAACACCATGGCCAAACTGCACGCCACCTTCAGCGCCGGATCACTGCTCGCGGCCCTGCTCGCCTCCGGCATGACCGCCGCCACCGGATCGGTCGCCGCGCACTTCGGCGTGGCCGCCGCCCTCCTCGCCGTACTGGGCGTGTCCGCGCGGACGGGACTGCTCGACGAGGACGCCCCGGCCGACCGGGCCGAGCCGGAGACCCCCGCCGGCCCGAAGCCGGGCGGCCGCCGCTGGACCGTCCCCTCGCGCCTGACCCTGTGGATGTGCTGCGCCATGGTCTTCGGCACGGTCGCCGAAGGCGCCATGAACGACTGGTCCGCCCTCTACCTCAAGGACGTCGCCGAGGCGTCGGCGCAGCTCGCGCCCCTGGGCATCGCCGTCGTCTCGGGCATGATGGTCGTCGCCCGCCTCTTCGCCGACGGCTGGCGGGGCCGCTGGGGCGACGGACGGGTCGTCCTGCTGGGCAGCGCGGTGGCCGGCACCGGTCTCGCCGTCGCCCTGGTCAGCGGCGGCGTCGCACCCGCCCTCGCCGGGTTCGCCTGCATGGGCCTGGGGATCGCCGCCGTGACCCCCTGCGTCTACGCCGCCGCCGCCCGCCAGGGCTCGGACGCGCTGACCCTGGTCGCCGCCATGGGCACCACCGGACTGCTGGCCGGCCCGCCGCTCATCGGCTTCATCGCGGGCGCCAGCGACCTCTCCTGGGGCATGGGCGCCGTGGCCGCGTCGGCCGTCGCCGTCGCGCTGTGCAGCACCCGCATCCGCTGGACCGCCCCGGCCCCCGTCGTCCCCGGCGAGGCATCCCACGCCTGAGCGCACGGGCGCGCACCGGCGCCGACGGTCACCACCCCGGCCGCGCCCGCCTGCCGAACAGCAGCCCGCGCGGCTCCGGCGGGGGTGGGGTGCCCCGTCGCAGCGGCCAGGCGATCAGCATGCCGACGACGAAGCCCACGACGTGGGCCACGTACGCCACGGTGCCCGCGTCCGAGACGGCGCCGCCGGACGAGTAGACCGCCTGGAGCCCGAACCAGAAACCCAGCACGAGCCAGGCCGGCAGCCGCAGCGGCAGGAAGATCAGGAAGGGGACCAGGACCCAGACGCGGGCCTTCGGATACAGCACCAGATAGGCGCCGAGCACACCGGCGATCGCGCCCGAGGCGCCGATCAGCGGAGCGCCCGAGTCGGCGTTGAGGAGGGCGAAGCCGTAGGTCGCCGCGTAGCCGCAGACGCCGTAGAAGAGCAGGAAGCGCACGTGGCCCATCCGGTCCTCGACGTTGTTGCCGAAGATCCACAGGAAGAGCATGTTGCCCAGCAGGTGCAGCCAGCCGCCGTGCAGGAACATCGCCGTCAGGACGCTCAGCTCGGGCGACTTGTCGTAGCCGGGCGGAGCGACCACGCAGCCCGGTCCCTGCGGGCCGACGCCGGTCGCGCCCGTCGGCACGAGCCGGGGCATCCGGTGCTGGAGCAACTCCTGCGGCACCGCCGCGTAGTGGTCCAGGAACGCCTGGAGGTCACACAACTGCGCGAGCGAGCCGTCGCCCGTCGCCGACCCGGTCATGCAGGGCGTGAACAGGAACACCAGGACGTTCGCGAGGATCAGGGCGTACGTCACCCACGGGGTGCGGCGCGCCGGGTTCACGTCATGGACGGGGATGACCACGAGACACTACTGCCCGCCCGACGGACCGTGAACCGGTCCGCCCCGTTGAACGCCCCCGTCCGTGTGTACGTATGTCCTCCCAACCGCCCGCGGTCCGGGGAAGGCGGGGCGCGGGGACGACGTGAGGAAACAGGCGATGAACGAACGGGTCACACCGGCTCCGGCGATACACGCCCTGCCCGACGGCGAGGCCGAGGTCGCCCTCGTGCTGCGCCTGCCCTGGGAGGACGTCGCCCGGCTCGGTCAGGAGGCCGGGCGACTGGCCGCGCAGACGCAGCGGCCGGTGACACTGGACGAGGCGGTGAGCAACCGGCTGCGCTCCACGCGCAGTGCGTCCCACGCCAGGCCGGCCGGCGAGCAGCCGCCCGCGGTCACCACCCCGGCACCGGCGAGTGCCCCGGCGTCGATGGGCACCCCGGCCTCGGTGTCCTCCCTGCCGGCCCGGCCACCGGCCGAGCAGGCACGGCAGGCCATCGACCGCATCAACGGGACGGCATAGGTTCCGGCGGCCCGCTCAGCGCTGCTGCTGCACCGCCCTCGTCGCCTTGCGCGCGGCCACCAGCACCGGGTCCCACACCGGGGAGAAGGGCGGCGCGTAGCCGAGGTCCAGGGCGGTCATCTGCTCGACCGTCATCCCGGCCGTGAGGGCCACCGCGGCGATGTCGACCCGCTTGCCCGCGCCCTCACGGCCGACGATCTGGACGCCGAGCAGCCGTCCGGTGCGCCGCTCGGCGAGCATCTTCACCGTCATCGGGGAGGCACCCGGGTAGTAGCCCGCACGGCTGGTCGACTCGATCGTCGCCGTCACGAACCGCAGCCCCGCCCGCAGCGCGTCCTTCTCCCGCAGTCCGGTCCGCGCGATCTCCAGGTCGCAGACCTTGCTGACCGCGGTGCCGACCACGCCCGGGAAGGTGGCGTAGCCGCCGCCCACGTTGGTGCCGATGACCTGACCGTGCTTGTTGGCGTGGGTGCCGAGCGGGATGTGCCGTTCCTGCCCGGAGACCAGGTCGAGCACCTCCACGCAGTCGCCGCCCGCCCAGATGTTCTCGTGTCCGCGTACCCGCATCGCCAGGTCGGTCAGCAGCCCGCCGTGGGCGCCGAGCGGCAGCCCCGCGGCCTCGGCGAGCCCCGTCTCGGGACGGACGCCGATGCCGAGCACCACCACGTCCGCCGGGAACTCGGCGTCCTCGGTGGCCACCGCCCGGACCCGGCCGTCGTCCCCGGTCAGCACCTTCGTGACCTCGGCGCCGTTCACCATCGTGATGCCGAGTCCCTCCATCGCCTCGTGCACCATGCGGCCCATGTCCGCGTCCAGCGTCGACATCGGCTCGCGGCCGCGGTTGACGACGGTCACCTCGTAGCCGCGGTTGATCAGCGCCTCGGCCATCTCCACGCCGATGTAGCCGGCGCCGACGACCACCGCGCGACGGCCACGCGTGCGTGTCAGCGTGTCGAGCAGCGCCTGCCCGTCGTCCAGCGTCTGCACCCCGTGCACACCGGGCGCGTCGACGCCCGGCAGCTGCGGCCGGATCGGGCGCGCCCCGGTCCCGATCACAAGCTTGTCGTACGACGTCCAGGACTCCGCCCCGGAATCGACGTCACGCGCGCGTACCCGCCCGCCGGCGACGTCGATCTCCGTGACCTCGGTGCGCATCCTGAGGTCGATGTCGCGGGCGCGGTGCTCCTCGGGCGTGCGCGCGATCAGCTGGTCCCGCTCGCTCACGTCGCCGCCGACCCAGTACGGGATGCCGCACGCCGAGAACGAACTGAAGTGGCCGCGTTCGAACGCCACGATCTCCAGCTCGCCGGGTCCCTTCAGCCGGCGCGCCTGCGACGCCGCGGACATCCCCGCGGCGTCACCGCCGATCACGACCAGCCGCTCTCTCGTACCGCCCGCAGTACTCATGCTCATGCGAACACGCTACGCGGGCGGGGCATTTCAGTCCCGTCAGTCCTGCTCGCCGGACTCCTCGCCGCGCGACGCCTCCCGACGCGCGGCCCCGGGCGCAGGTGCAGGTGCAGGCGCCGGCGCCGCCGCCGGGCGGTGCGGCAGCCGGGGGCGTACGACCCGCAGCCACAGCAGCGCGAGCAGCGCCGCCACCGCGGCGAACGGCAGCACCGCGCCGAGCACCACCGCCACCCAGCGCAGCATCGTCACGAAGGCGTCCCAGCCGCCGGCCAGCGCGTCCGTGAACCCGGGGTCCTCGTCCTCCTTCTTCTTCTCCACCCGCTTCACCGGTGTCTCGGACAGGGACAGGGTGATGGTGGCCAGGCTCGTACGGTCCTTCAGGGCCGCCTGCCGGGCGAGCAGCGCCTCCAGCTCCGCCTGCCGGGTGCTCAGCTCGCCTTCCAGGGCCACCACGTCGCTCAGCTTCGTCGCCCGGTCCATCAGCTCGCGGACGCGGGCCACGCTGGCGCGCTGGGACTTCACGCGGCTGTCGACGTCGACCACCTGGTCGGTGACGTCCTCGGCCTTCGCGTCGCGCCGGAGCAGCTTCCCGGCGCCCTCCAGGTCGTCGAGCACGTCCTCGTAGCGCTCCACCGGTACGCGCAGCGTCACCTCGGTCCGCTCGTGGCCCTCCGAGTCCCGGTTCGTGGTCTCGTCGCCGACGTAGCCGCCCGCGTTCTCGGTCGCGGTGCGGGCCGCGTCGAGTGCCTTGGCGGTGTCCTTGACCTGCACGCTCAGGGAGACGGTGCGGATGATGTGGGCGGGGGCGAGCTTGGGCGGGGCGCTCGCCCCGGCGCCCGACCCATCTGCCTGGCCTCCCTCACCGGCCGCCCCGGCCTGGCCGTCCGCCGGGGAGTCCGCCCTGGACGCGGGGGCCTTGGCGGCGCCGCCGGCCGAGTCGGAGCCCGCGCCCGAGCCGCTGCAGCCCGTGAGCGCGAGTGCCGTGACCAGCAGCAGGCCGGCCAGGGCGCGGGCGGGCGGTGCGGACCGGCGTGTCGATGATCGTCGTGACTGCATGGCAAGTCCCCCCGAGGGTCGTGACAACTGACGTCTCTACGACGCGCGAAGGGGTGCGGACGACGGCGCGGAACGGTTCCGAAGAGATCACGGTCCGGACTCGCGGGACCTGTGGGCGCGGGGGCGGGGCCACCCGCCGCCGGGGCCGGGTCGACCGGGTCTGAGACGCTGGGGTCATGTGCGCAAGCGAGAGCCCCGCGGGCGAGTTTCCCCCGGACACGGAGACGGTCACGGAGGCGGTCACGGACACCGACACGGACACCGACACGGACACCGACACCGACACGCGACATGTAGTCGTCGTCGGAGCCGGTATCGCCGGGCTGGCCGCCGCCCACCGCCTGCTGGAGCGCGGCGCCCGGGTGACCGTGCTGGAGGCGTCCGACCGCGTCGGCGGCAAGCTGCTGCCCGGCGAGATCGCCGGGGTGCGCGTCGATCTCGGCGCCGAGTCGATGCTGGCCCGCCGCCCCGAGGCCGTCGGCCTGGCCCGCGCCGCCGGTCTCGCCGACCGCCTCCAGCCGCCGTCCACCGCGTCGGCCTCCCTGTGGACCCGCGGCACCCTGCGCCCCATGCCCAAGGGCCACGTCATGGGCGTACCCGGCACCGCTGCGGCCCTGACCGGCGTGCTCTCCGAGGAGGGCCTCGCCCGCATCGAGCGCGACGCGGAGCTGCCCCGCACCGAGGTCGGCGACGACGTGGCCGTGGGCGAGTACGTCGCCGCGCGCCTGGGCCGCGAGGTCGTCGACCGCCTCGTCGAACCCCTGCTGGGCGGCGTCTACGCGGGCGACGCCTACCGCATCTCCCTGCGCTCGGCCGTACCCCAGCTCTTCGAGGCCGCCCGCACCCACACCTCCCTCACCGAGGCGGTGCGCGCGCTCCAGGGCCGGACGGCCACCTCCCCGGTGAGCGGCCCGGTGTTCATGGGCATCGAGGGCGGCATCGGCACCCTTCCCCTCGCCGTCGCGGAGTCGGTGCGCGCGCGGGGCGGCGAGATCGTCACCCGAGCGCCCGTCACGGAGCTGCGCCGCACCGCCACCGACGGCTGGCGGATCGTCGCCGGCGACCGGGTGCTGCACGCCGGCGCGGTCGTCGTCGCCGTGCCCGCAGGACCCGCCGCCGAGCTGCTGCGCGCCGAGGCGCCCGCGGCCGCCGCCGAGCTGTCCGCGGTGGAGTACGCCTCGATGGCCCTGGTCACCCTCGCCTACCGCCGCTCCGACGCCGCCGTGCTCCCCGAGGGCAGCGGCTTCCTGGTGCCGCCGGTCGACGGGCACACCATCAAGGCCTCCACCTTCGCCTCCCGCAAGTGGGGCTGGATCGCCGACGAGGACCCGGACCTGGTCGTCCTGCGCACCTCCGTCGGGCGGTACGGCGAGACGGAGATCCTCGGCCGCGACGACGCGGGCCTCGTCGCCGTCTCCCGGCACGACCTGGAGGAGGCCACCGGCCTGGCCGCCGAGCCCGTCGCCACCCGGGTCACCCGCTGGCGGGACGGCCTGCCCCAGTACCCCGTCGGCCACCACGCGCGCGTGACCCGCGTACGCGAGCACGTCGCGAAACTCCCCGGCCTCGCGGTGTGCGGCGCGGCCTACGACGGCGTCGGCATCCCGGCGAGCATCGCGAGCGCGTACGCCGCCGTGGACCGGCTCCGGGGGGACTCGCGGGGTGTGGAGGAGCTCACCGCCCACCCGGTGCAGAGCCTGCACGGCGGAGCGGGAGAATAGGGGCATGAGTGACGACGCCACCACCCCCGCTGCCGACCGGATCCCCAACAAGGGCAAGCTGGCCAAGGACCTCAACGAGGTCATCCGCTACACCCTCTGGTCCGTCTTCAAGCTCAAGGACACCCTCCCCGAGGACCGCGCCGGTTACGCCGACGAGGTCCAGGAGCTGTTCGACCAGCTCGCCGCGAAGGACGTGACGATCCGCGGCACCTACGACCTCTCCGGTCTGCGCGCCGACGCCGACCTGATGATCTGGTGGCACGCCGAGACCGCCGACCAGCTCCAGGAGGCGTACAACCTCTTCCGCCGTACGAAGCTGGGCCGTGCGCTGGAGCCGGTGTGGTCGAACATGGCGCTGCACCGCCCGGCCGAGTTCAACCGCGCGCACATCCCGGCCTTCCTGGCCGACGAGACGCCGCGCAACTACATCAGCGTCTACCCGTTCGTGCGCTCCTACGACTGGTACCTGCTGCCCGACGAGGACCGCCGCCGCATGCTCGCCGACCACGGCAAGATGGCCCGCGGCTACCCGGACGTGCGCGCCAACACGGTCGCCTCCTTCTCGCTGGGCGACTACGAGTGGATCCTCGCCTTCGAGGCCGACGAACTGCACCGCATCGTCGACCTCATGCGCCACCTGCGCGGCTCCGAGGCCCGCCGCCACGTCCGCGAGGAGATCCCGTTCTACACGGGGCGCCGCAAGGACCTCGGCGAGCTGGTCGCCGGGCTGGCCTAGTCAGGTCTTCGGTGCCGCGGACCCCGGTGCGGCCGTGGGCCTCGGCTCCGGTTCCGGGCGCGGGGCGCAGGACGCGTCCCGCGCCGGGAGGCGGCCGTCCAGCAGGTACGCCTCCAGGTGGCCGTTGACGCAGGCGTTCGGACCGGCGGCGATGCCGTGCGTCCCCGCGTCCCGCTCGGTCACCAGCACCGAGCCCGACAGCCGTCGCCGCAGCTCCAGCGCGCCCTCGTACGGGGTGGCCGCGTCCCGCTCGGCGGCCAGGATGAGCGTCGGCGGCAGCTCACCCGGCGCGGTGCGCACGTCGAGGGGCCGCTGCCGGGGCGCCCGCCAGTAGGCGCACGGCAGGTTCGTCCACACGTTGTCCCAGGTCTCGAACGGCGCCCGGCGGGCCAGCCGCGTGTTGTCCCGGTCCCAGACCTCGAAGTCGGTCGGCCAGGGCGCGTCGTTGCACTCCACGGCCGTGTACACGGCGTTGGAGTTCTCCGCCGCGACGGCACCCTCCTCGGTCCGCGTCCCCGCCTGGTCGACCAGCGGCTGCGGATCTCCCCGCAGATAGGCCGACAGCGCCTCGGCGCGGTGCGGCCAGTAGTCGTCGTAGTACCCGGCCTTGAGGAACGCCCCCTGCAACTGCGCGGGTCCCACCGTCCCGCCCGCGGGCTTCTCCGCCAGCCGCGCGCTCGCCTCCTCGTAGGCGTCCTGCACCTGCCGCGGCCTGTCCCCGAGCCCGTACACGTCGTCGTGCTCGGCGACCCACTCCTTGAAGTCGTCCCAGCGGTCCTCGAACGCCTCCGACTGTTCGAGGTTGTTGCGGTACCAGACCTGCCCGGGGTCCGGATCCACCACCGAGTCGAACACCATCCGCCGCACGTGCGAGGGGAACAGCTCGGCGTACAGCGCCCCCAGATAGGTGCCGTACGACGCGCCCATGAAGGTGAGCCGCCGCTCGCCCAGCGCGGCGCGTACGACCTCCAGGTCACGGGCGTTGTTGAGGGAGTGGAAGTGCCGCAGCGCGGCCCCGCCCCGTTCGGCGCAGTCGCGCGCGTACGCCTCGGCCTCGGCGGCGCGCTTCTTCTTGTACGCGTCCGAGGGCCGGGTCGGCGCGGGCCGGGGCCCCTTGAAGAAGGTCCCGGGGTCCTGGCAGGACAGCGGCGCGGAGGGCGCGACCCCGCGCGGGGCGTACCCGACGAGGTCGTAGGCCGCCGCGATCCGCTTCCACTCGGGCACCATGCCGACCAGCGGGAAGTACAGCCCCGAGCCGCCCGGTCCGCCCGGGTTGAACAGGAGGGCGCCCTGACCGGGCACCTTGCGCCCGCTGTCGTCCGGGTCCTTGTGGGTGGCCCGCACCCGGCTGACGGTGAGCGTGATCCGCCTTCCGTCGGGGTGCGCGTAGTCCAGGGGCACCTCGACCGTCCCGCAGCGCATGCTGCCCGGCAGCTCCTCCGCCTTCGGGCACCTGCCGAACTCGACACCGGCCGCCGCCGCGCGCCCGGCGGCCACGGCGGTGCCGCGCGCCTCGGCCGATCCGGGACCGGCCGGGGCCGCCTGCGCCGGGGCGACGGCGAGGGTCGTCAGCAGCAAGGACCCGGCGGCCGAGTAGAGGGCGGCAGCTCGCATCGCGTATCCCTTCGGTGCACGGTGTGACACAAGGGATGTTTGGTGCGGCGGCCGGGCGGGGCAAGCACCGCCCGCGAGTGTCGGCGCCGAGTGCCTCCGTACGCCCCCCGGCGCGTCAGGCCCGGCGCTCCCAGTGGTCCCCGGCGTACTTCTCGCGGTGGGCGAAGGCCGCACGCAGGTCCGGCTCGCCGATCGCGTGTACGCCGCGCACGGCGACCGAGGTCAGGTAGGTACGGTCGTCGGCCGTGCCGTCGGCCTGCCGGACCAGGGCACCGATCAGCCGCTGCCCGGCCGGGGAGGCCCAGCGCGAGTACGGGTGGACCTCCATCCGCGTGATGGCGAGGCAGCCCAGGGTCAGGGCGAGCGGCAGCGCGAACCAGAGGGCGATCAGCGGGCGCGGCTGGTTGGCGGGAAGGGGCAGTGCGAGGGCGGCGGCGCCCAGCGCGCACACCGCCACCGCGGCGACCCGCACCCGCCGGACCCCGGCCGCGACACCGTCGGCGCCGCCGTCCGGCGCGGCGAGGCCCGCGCCGACCAGCCGGTCGGCCAGACCGCGTATGGCCTCCGCGCCGGCCGCGGTGCTCCGCAGGGGCGCTATCCGGGACTGGCCCCCGGGTCCTATCGCGCCTATGACCGAGCGTTCCATGTCGTCGCGCCCGCACGGGTCGACGACGGTCGCCCAGCCGGTGTGCGCGAGCAGCAGCCGGCGCTGGCGTGCCATGGAGACCAGCGTCAGGTCGGCCACCCGCCGCGGGCCGCCGGACAGGAACGCCGCCTCGTAGAGCGTCAGCGCGTGCTCACGAGCGACGCCGTGCGGGGCGACGGCCGCCGCGCGCACGGCGGCCAGACACAGCCGCAGGCACGACAGACCGGCGACGGCCCAGGCCGACAGGAGGAAAAGGACCCAGAACATGCCGTACTTCTATGCCAAAGGCTTTCGCCGGCGCCATGCCCTGTTCACATTTCGGGACGCAGTGTTGTGGGTATGTGACGTTCCGTTTGGTGATGTCCCGGCGCGGGCCTGCCCGGCTCAGCGGCGCAGCAGAACACGCCTGGTCGCACGGGCCAACCTGACCCCGGGCCGCGTCGAACGCGGCACCGGCCCCGACCGTTCCAGCCACCACTCGCGCAACTCCCCCCGCACACCGGAGTCCGCGCCGCTGGGCGCCGACCGCAGCACGTGCGCGACGAAGTCGAGGGCGTCCCGCCGGTATCCGCCGGTCATCGGGCACCCCTGTGCGTAGGCGAGGAAGGCCGGCCGGTACCGCGTGCCCAGGATCACCGGCAGTTCGGGCGCGACCTTCGCCACCACGTCGGCCCGTTTCCCGGCGAGCGCCCGCGCCTGCACCCCCAGCCGCGCCCGGTCGAACCCCTCGGGCACGGGCGTCCCCGCGACCAGCGCGGACAGCAGCGCGGCCTGCGCGAGCCCGAGCCGCTGCCGTACGGCGTCGTCGGCGCGGGCGTCCGGGGACGCGGGCGCGGCCCGCCGCGAAGCCGCAGCCGCCGCGCCCCGGTCCGCGGGCATCCCACCCGTACGCCCCTTCGCGACGGCGGCACGGATCGCCTCCACCTCGCCCTCGAGTTCCTCCCCTTCGGGGAAGTTCTCGTCGCGCTCCAGCAGGACGCCCGGCGGTGCCACGCGCGAGGCGAGGTCGGTCAGGATGTCGAGCACCGGCTGCGCGACCGGGTGGGCGTGGCTGTCGTGCCAGACGCCGTCCCGTTCGAAGCCGCCCGCGACGTGGACGTAGGCGATGGCCTCCAGGGGCAGTTCGGCGAGCGCCTCGGCCGGGTCCTCGCCGCGGTTGACGTGGTTGGTGTGCAGGTTCGCCACGTCGATCAGCAGCCGCACCCCCGTCCGGTCGGCCAGCTCGTACAGGAACTGGCCCTCCGTCATCTCCTCGCCCGGCCAGGAGATCAGCGCGGCGATGTTCTCCACGGCGAGCGGCACGGGCAGCGCGTCCTGCGCGATGCGTACGTTCTCGCACAGCACGTCGAGGGCGTCGCGGGTGCGCGGCACGGGCAGCAGGTGCCCTGCCTCCAGAAGCGGTGAGGCGGTCAGCGCGCCGCCCGCCCGGACGAACGCGATGTGCTCGGTGACCAGCGGCGACCCCAGTACCTCCGCCCGCTCGGCCAGCGCCGCCAGTCGTCCCGCGTCCGGCCGTTCCCCGCCGCCGAGTCCGAGCGAGACCCCGTGCGGCACGACGGTCACGCCGCGCTCGCGCAGTCGCAGCAGCGAGTCGGGCAGATGGCCCGGACACAGGTTCTCGGACACGGCCTCGACCCAGTCGATGCCGGGCATCCGCTCGACGGCGTCCGCGATCTCCGGCCGCCATCCGATGCCGGTTCCCAGTCGTCGCACGGTCGATCCCTCCCTCCCCGTCGTCATGCCCGGGGTATCGCCCGCGCGGCCGGGCCCGAACCCCGCGCGGGGCGCCTTCAGAGGAACATTTGAGGTTCGCGGGTCACCCCGGGGGGCTCAGCGCAGGTCGAGCCGCATCAGCACCCGTGGATGTCCGGCCAGCACCGAGGTGGTGTCGGCGGCGTGGACGAACCCGGCACGCTCGAAGTTCCTCCGGAGCCCGGCGTAGGCCATGGTCAGGTCGACCTTCGCGTCCCCGTTGTCGAGCGGGTACGCCTCGATCGCCGGGGCGCCCCGGGCGCGGGCGAAGTCGACCGCCCCGGCGATCAGCGCGTGCGAGATCCCCTTCTTGCGGTGACCGGGGCGGACGCGAACGCACCACAACGACCAGACCGGCAGGTCGTCCACGTGCGGGATCTTGCGGGCGCGCGCGAAGGAGGTGTCCGCGCGAGGCGCCACCGCGGCCCAGCCGACCGGCTCGTCACCGTCGTAGGCGAGCACCCCCAAGGGCGCTCCCGCACGGCACAGCTCGGCGACGTGGGCACCGCGGGCCGGGCCCCGCAGCTCGTTGTTCACCTTGGAGGGGACGCGGTAGTTCAGACACCAACAGACGGTGGCCTGTGGCGACTTGGGGCCGATCAGGGTCCGGACGTCCTCGAAGACCGAGGCCGGGCGGACGTCGATGGTCATGCCCCCACGATGCCACGGGGCGCGGGACGCCGCCTAAGGGTTGGCCCGCCGCAACGCCGGGTGGTCCGCCACCACCGTGCACGAACCCGGCGCGATCTCCGTGAACCCGGCGTCGCGCACCACGGGCAGGCCGCTCGTCGTGAGGCCGCCCCAGCGGGCCGGGGCCGCGGTGCGCACCGCCAGCGGGAAGCCCGCGTCGCGCCAGGCGGCCCGGGCCGCGTCGTCCAGCTCCCACCAGGCGAGCTGCGCACCGTGGCCGGCCTGGGCCATCGCCTTGCCCGCCGACATGTCCAGGTCGGGGCTCATCCAGAGCACCGGCGCCGAGAGGTCGGCGTCGAGCGGGGGCTCCGGGTCGTCGAGGTCGGTGCCGGAGACCTGGAGGCGGGCCAGGTCCTTGGGCCAGCCGTCCAGCGGGACCGGCGGGAAGACCCGCACCTCGGCCGACTTGCCGGTGACCGTGATGCCGGGCAGTGCCTCGGCCCGCCGCCACTCGGCCCCGCGCGCCCGCCGCACGACCTTGCGGATGCGCGCGTCCTGCCAGTCCCGCATCGCCCGCGCCCACTCGCCGTCACCGGTCGACCGCTCGTCGGCGAGCATCACCAGCACCGCCCGGGCCGCGGTCTCCAGCGCGTCGGTACGAGGCGGCGGCGCCGCCCGCTCGACGCGTACGACGAGCGGCAGGACGAACTGCGGCGCGAGGTCGCGATCGCCGGGCTCGGGACGGAAGGGGCTGTCGGGAACGGGGGAGGGGGCTGGGACGGGAACGGGGGAGGAGTCTGGGACGGGCGTCGTCGGATCGTTGCTCACGCCCTACAGTCTGCCAACCGGCCGCCCGCGAGAGTATGGCCCCATGCGAAGCGAGCTACGGCTGGACGGCGTGGGACGCCGCTACGGCCTCCGCGGCCCCTGGGTGCTGCGCGGCGTCGACCTGGGCGTGGCGCCCGGCACCCTCGTCCGCGTCGAGGGCACCAACGGCACCGGCAAGTCGACCCTGCTGCGCGTGCTCGCCGGGATCGACGCCCCCACCGAGGGCCGGGTCACGGGCCGTCCGCGCACCGCCTACGTCCCCGAACGCTTCCCGGCCGCCCTGCCCTTCACCGCTGCCTCCTACCTCACCCACCTCGGCACCGTGCACGGGCTGTCCCGCCGGGCCGCGGCCCGCGCCGCCGGGCAGTGGCTGGAGCGGCTGGGCGCCGCGGGGTACGCCGACACACAGCTCTCCCGGCTGTCCAAGGGCAGCAGCCAGAAGGTGGCCGTGGCGCAGGCCCTGCTCGCCGAGCCGGAGCTGCTCGTCCTCGACGAGGCCTGGACCGGGCTCGACACGGACGCCCGGGCCGAGTTGGAACGGGCGGTCGCCGAACGGACGGCGGCCGGCGGTGCCGTCGTCTTCGTCGACCACGACCCGCGCCGCCTGACCGACGCGCCCGATGCCACGTACACCGTGCGCGACGGCGCCCTGCACCGCCGTACCGCACCTGCGACGGCGCCGGCCGGACCGCGCGTCGTCGTCCGGGTGCAGGGTCCGCCCGGCGCCGCCCCGCCCGCCGACGCACTGCGCACCGCCGCGTCCGCCGAGGAGACCGGCCCCGGCTCCCACACGCTCACCGTCCCCGCCTCCCATTCCGACGTCCTGCTGCGCACGCTCCTGACCGCGCGGCCGCCCTGGCACGTGGTGAGCGTGCACGCCCCCGAGGACCACCGATGACCGCCCTCCTGCGCTACCAGGCCGCCCTCCTGCTGCGTTCCCAGCGCTGGCTCCCGCCCGTCGTCCTGTACGCCGCCGCGCTCGGCGTCGGGGTGCAGGGCGGGCAGCCGGTGCTCGACTCGCTGGGCTGGGCGGCGGCCATGCTGCTGCCGGTCGCGGCCTGGCTGGTACGGATCTGCGTCACCGGTGAGCCGCCCGCCGCCCGGGGGTGCGTGTCGGCGGCGCGCGGCCCCGCGCGGGCCCATCTGGCGTGCGTGCTGGTGGCCCTCGGCGCCTCGGCGGTGCTGGGCACGGCGGCCACCGTCGTCGTGACGCTGATCAGCGACCCCGTCAGCACCGGTCACGGCACGCGCGTCCCCCCGCTCCCGGCAGGGGGCGCCGGACTGCTCGCCGCGCTGGTGTGCGCCCTGCTCGGCACCGCCGTCGGCGCGCTCACCGCCTGGCCGGTGCTGCGCTCACCCGGCCGCGCGGTACCGGCGCTGCTGCTGGCCGCCCTCCTGGCGCTGGTGGCGACGGGCTCCCCGGCCCGGGCGGCGGTCAGCGGTCTGGTCACCGGGTCGAAGTCGGGCGCGGTCCCGCTGCCGCTGCTGCCGCTGGCCGTGGCGGCCGTCGTCGCCTCCGCCGCGACCGCCGCGGCCTGCCGGCTCAGCTCGCGCAGATCAGCCTGAGCAGGCCGGGCGCTGGGCCTCCTGCCACTCGCAGACCGGGCAGAGGGTGATGCCCTTGTACGACTCCGGGTACTCCGTCGGCTCCCGGCACAGCACATTCCCCCACTCTCGGCTGCGCTCGAGCGGGGGGACCCCCATCGCGTACGGCGGGCCGTCGGCCCCGGGTGGGCGGGTCGCGTCGATCAGGCAGTAGCCGCCGGGGCCGGAGCGGCAGGGTGTGGTTCAGGGGCCGGCGACCAGTTGAAGGTCCGCCTCGATACCGGCGGCGCACGTCTGGAGCCGGGGCACCATGGCGCGCAGCTCGTCCAGACCTCGCATGCCCGCGCCGACGGCGATGTTGGCCGCGGCGATCACGGCGCCCGACCGGTTGCGCACGGGTACGGCCACGGCCCGCAGGCCCTGGTTCAGCTCCTGGTCCGCGACGCAGAAGCCGCTGTCGCGGACCGACTCGATGATCGTGCGCAGTTCCCCGGTGTCGCGGACCGTGCGGTCGGTCAGCGGCTGGAGGTCGACGCGGCCGAGGTAGCCCTGGAAGGCATCGTCGTCCAGGCCGGCGAGCAGGACCCGCCCCATGGCCGTCGCGTAGGCGGGGAACCGGGACCCGACGTTGATCGACACGGTGATCACTCCGCGGGCCGGTACGCGCGCGACGTGCACCACGTGGTCGCCGTCGAGCACGGACAGCGCCGTGGTCTCGTGCACATCGTGCATCAGGTCCTTGAGGTGGGGTTCGGCGATCTGCGGAGTCGACAGCGCCCGCAGGTAGGCGTGCCCCAGTTCGAGTGTCTTCGGTGTGAGGCCGAACAGCGTTCCCTCGCTGCGCACATAGCCGAGTTTCAGCAAGGTCAGCAGTGAGCGCCGGGCCGCCGCGCGCGAGAGTCCGGTCGCCCGGGCCACATCGCTGAGCGAGCGGGACGGATGGTCCGCGTCGAAGACCTTGATCACTTCCAGCCCGCGGGCCAGCGACTGGACGAAGTCCGTGTCTCCCGGCTCGACTTCGAGCGTTTCCATGTCGCATCTCCTGTCTCGGCGCGGTCGCGGCGCCCACTGTCCCACATCCACTGAACGGGTGCGAGCAGCAGTGTACGCATAGCGAACGACTGTGCGTGCGTCTAGCGCACAGGTGTACAGATATGTATGGTCCCTTCCATCGCACCTCGGGTCCGGTGTTCCGGACCCCATTTCAGTGGGAGGAACGATGGAGTTCCGGAGCATGCGCAGAAGGACTGCGCTGACCGCCGCGGCCGGACTGGCCCTGTCGCTCACCGGCTGCGGCAGCGGTGATTCCTCGGCCGGTCTGGACCCCTCGGCCGAGACGCCGGTGACCGTGCGGGCCGGGTTCATACCGGTCATCGACGTCGCCGCGCTCTACCTGGGGCAGAAGCAGGGCTTCTTCTCCAAGCACGGCATCAAGCTGGACATCAAGACCGCCCAGGGCGGTGCGGCGCTGGTGCCACCGGTGGTCACCGGGGAGTACCAGATCGCGTTCAGCAACATCGTCTCGGTGCTCGCCGCCCGTGACAAAGGCCTGCCTCTGAAGGTGATCGCCTCCGGGTCCGACTCCACGGGCGTCGCGGGCAAGGACGTCACGATGATCCGGGTCCCGAAGGACAGCCCCATCAAGTCGGCGGCCGACCTCGCCGGCAAGAAGGTCAGCGTGAACACCCTCAACAACCTTTTGGAGATGCTGGGCGAGGTGGCCGTCAAGGCCGACAACGGCGACCCGGACGCGGTGAAGTTCGTCGAACTGCCCTTCCCCGACGCGGTCACCGCACTGGGCAAGGGCGACATCGACGCCATGGTCACCGCCGAACCGTTCGACACCATCGCCGCGGGCGTGGACACCAGGGTCATCGCCTCGCCCTACCTGGAGATGTCGAAGAGCAGCCTGACCACGTCGGTCTACTTCAGCTCGGAAGAACAGCTGAAGAAGAACCCCAAGCTGTTCACCGCGCTCAAGACCGCCATCGACGAGTCACTCGCCTATGCGCAGTCCCACCCGCGCGAGACCCGGGCCCAGCTGGCCTCCTTCATGACGATCGATCCGGCGGTGGCCCAGAAGGTCACCCTGCCGACCTTCTCGCCCAAGATCCCGAAGTCGTCGGTCGAAGCGTTCGCCAAGGCCGCCCGAGACCGCGGTCTCGTCGACGGCGACATCTCCTACGACGACCTGGTGTGGTCGGGGGCGGCGGGCTGACATGACGACCAGTCTCCGCAGTGACCTGCCGGTCGGCAGCTCCCGCTGGGCGGTCCGACGGGCCCAGTGGCGCTCCCTCGGCATCACCGACGAGGAAATGGCCCGCCCCAAGATCGCCATCGTCAACTCGTCGTCCGACCTCGCCGCCTGTTTCGCCCACCTCGACGACATCGTGCCGGTACTCAAGGAGGCCATCCGCCAGGCGGGCGGCCTGCCGTTCGAGATCCGTACCGCCGCTCCGTCCGACTTCGTCACCAGTGCCGGCGCCGGCGGGCGGTACATACTTCCCACCCGCGACCTCATCGTCAACGACATCGAAGTGGTCGTGGAGGGCGCCCTGCTCGACGGCATGGTGTGCCTCAGCTCGTGCGACAAGACCGCGCCCGCCCACATGATGGCCGGCGGCCGGCTCGACCTGCCCACCCTGCTCGTCGCCTGCGGCTACCAGCGCAGCGCCCTGCACGAGGAGGGCGGCGCCGACATCGAGGACGTCTTCCTGCACGCCAGCAACACGGCACTGGGACGCACGTCCGCCGACGACCTGCTCGCCATGTCCGACAGCGCCATCCGCGGCCCCGGCGTCTGCGCGGGGATGGGCACCGCCAACACCATGCACATGGCCGCCGAGGCGCTCGGCATGGCACTGCCCGGCACCACCCCGACCCGCGCCAACGGCACCGTCATGTGGGACGCCGTACGGGAGGCCGGCCGGCGCATCGTGGGCATGGTCCACGAGAAGCGGACGGCCCGCTCGGTGCTCACCCCGGCGGCGATCCGCAACGCGGTCGCCGTGATGCTCGCCGTCGGCGGCTCGATCAACTCCGTCAAGCACCTCCAGGCCGTCGCCGTCGAGGCCGGGCTGGACGTCGACGTGTGGCGCACCTACGAGGAACTGGCCGACCGGGTCCCCGTCCTCACCGCGGTACGGCCCAACGGCCCGCACCTCGTCGAGCAGCTCGACGACGCCGGCGGCACCCGCGGCGTACTCGCGGCCCTGGCACCGCTGCTGGACCTGGACACCGTCGGGGTCACCGGCCGCCCGCTCGGCGAACTCGTCGCCGAGACACCCGCCCCCGACCCGGAGTTCATCCGCCCGCTCACCGACCCCTTCACCCGCCGCCCCTCGATCGTGATCCTGCGCGGCTCCCTCGCCGCCGAGGGATCCATCGTCAAGCTGCCGGCCGACGAGGAACGGCCCACCGGCTTCCGCGGGCCCGCACGCTGCTACCCCTCCCGGGAGACGGCCATCGCCGGCCTCGCCGCCGGCGAGGTGCAGGCCGGCGACGTGGTCGTCCTGCGCGGCATGGGCCTGCACGGCGGCCCCGGCATGGCCATGGCCTCGGCCTTCGTCTTCGCCCTCGACGGCGCCCAGCTCGGCGAGAAGGTCGCGGTCGTCACCGACGGCCAGCTCTCCGGACTGGTCAACAAGGGCATCGTGGTCGGCGAGGTCTCTCCCGAGGCCGCCACCGGCGGACCCCTCGGCCTGGTCCACGACGGCGACCTGATCAGCATCGATCTCACCGCCCGCACGGTCGACCTCGAGGTCGACGCGGACACCCTGGCCGGCCGCGAGCCCGCCGCCGCGGAGACCCTCCGTACCCCGGGCTGGCTGGCCGCCTACGACCGAACCGTCACCAGTCCCGCCTGCGGCGCCGTCCTCGCCCGCGAGGGCTGCGCCACCGGCTGCGGGCAGACCCGCGGAGGCGTCCGATGAAAGTGCTCGAAGCCACCCGGCCGGCCCGGGCCACGGCCGCCCCGTCCCCGCGCGTGCGCAGGACCCGGCCCCGTGTCGCTCCGCTGGTCGGCATCGTCCTCGCCGCACTCGCCGCCGAACTGATCCCGCGCACCGGACTGATCGCGGACGGCGCCCTGCCCCCGCTCAGCTCGGTCCTGGCCGAACTCGGCCGTCAGGCGGGCGACGCCGCGCTGTGGGAGGCACTGGGCCGCACGGTCCGCACCTGGGCCATCGGACTGGTGGCCTCCGTCGTCGCCGGTGTGGTGGCCGGGGTGGTCATCGGACTGGTGCCGGTCCTGCGCGCGATCACCGCGTCCACGGTGGAGTTCCTGCGCCCCATCCCCTCCGTGGCCCTCATCCCCGCGGTCATCCTCGTCTTCGGCACCGGCTTCGAGTCCGGAGTGGTGCTCATCGTCTACGCCGGCTTCTGGCAGGTGCTGGTGCAGGTGCTCTACGGCGTCCAGGACATCGATCCGGTCGCGCACGACACCGCCCGCTCCTACCGCTTCAGCGTCTGGGGCCGGGTACGGCACGTCATCTGGCCGACCACGCTGCCCTTCGTGTTCACCGGGATCCGGCTGGCCGCCTCGGTCGCCCTGGTCCTGGCCATCACCGGCGAGCTGGTGATCGGCACCCCGGGCCTCGGCCAGCTCATCTCCGTCGCGCAGAGCAGCGGCGCCACGACCGCGATGTTCGCACTCGTCCTGGTCACCGGCGTCCTCGGTGTCCTGGTCAACATCGGATTCAGGTACGCGGAGCGAGCCCTGCTCGGCTGGCATCCCTCCGTCCGGCGATCGGAAGGTGCGCGATGAACGTCCTGCGCCGCATCCTGTTCGCGCTCGGTCTGCCCGTCGTCCTCGTGGCGCTGTGGTGGGTCACCAGCGTCAACAGCACCAGCTACTACTTCCCGCCGCTGCCCGACATCCTGGACTGGTTCGGCCGGCTGTGGCTCGCCGGCGGATTCGCCGACGACGTCGTGCCCAGCCTGCTCAGGCTGCTCGCCGGGTTCCTCGTCTCCGCCGTGCTCGGCGTGGCCCTGGGCGTCGCCCTCGGCCTGACCGACGTACTGCGCAGGGGCGCCGAGCCGGTCCTGGAGTTCCTGCGGGCCCTTCCCCCGACCGTGCTGGTACCGGTCATCGCGATCGTCGCCGGCATCGGCGACGGGTCGAAGATCCTGGTCATCGTCTCCGGCTGCGTGTGGCCGATCCTGCTGAACACCGTCGAGGGTGTACGCGCCGCCGACGAGGTCATGGTCGACACCTGCCGCACCTACGGCATCACCCGCGGCGCGCGGCTGCGGCACATGGTGCTCCCCGCCGCCTCCCCGCAGATCGCGGCCGGGCTGCGGCAGTCCCTGTCGATCGGGCTGATCCTGATGGTCATCGGCGAGATGTTCGCCGCCACCAACGGCCTCGGCTTCAGCATCGTGCAGTTCCAGCGCACCTTCGCGATCCCCCAGATGTGGAGCGGCATCATCATGCTCGGCATCATCGGATTCGTCCTCTCCGCGCTGTTCACCGTTGTCGAGAAGCGGGCCCTGGGCTGGTACCTGGGCCTGCGCGAGTCGCAGAAGAGGAACGGCTGATGACAGACATGGTCACCGTCAGGAACCTCAACAAGGTCTACGAGTCGGCCGGCCGCCGGGTGGAGGCGATAGGAGACATCACGTTCTCCGTCGCCCGGGGCGAGTTCGCCTGCATCGTCGGCCCCTCCGGCGCCGGCAAGACGACCCTGCTGAAGTGTCTGGCCGGACTGCTCGCCCCCACGGCGGGCGACATCCTGCTCGACGGCACACCCGTGACCGGGCCGCCGCCCGGCATGGCCGTGGTGTTCCAGGAGTACGGCCGCAGCCTGTTCCCCTGGAAGACCGTGCAGCAGAACATCGACCTGCCGCTGCGGCAGAAGGGCCTGTCCCGCGCCGAACGCGACCGGCTGGTCACCGAAGCCCTCGCCGCGGTCGGACTCGCCGACTCCGGCAACTCCTACCCCTGGCAGCTCTCGGGCGGCATGCAGCAGCGCGTCGCCATCGCCCGGGCCATCGCCTACGAGCCGCAGGTGCTGCTCATGGACGAGCCCTTCGCCGCCGTCGACGCTCAGACCCGCGCCGACCTCGAGGACCTCGTCCGCTCGCTGTGGCGCACCCTGGGCATCACCACCCTGTTCGTCACCCACGACATCGACGAGGCGGTCTACCTCGGCGAGCGGGTCCTGGTCCTGTCCGCCTCGCCCACCCGCGTCCTCGACGACGTCCCCATCGGGCTGCCCGCCGACCGCGACCAGGTCACCAGCCGCTCGACGGCCGCCTTCGCCGACCTGCGCACCCGCGTGCACCGCGGCATCCAGGACGCCAAGGCCGGCCGCCGTACCTCCGGAGTCGCCGCATGACCGCGTACACCGACGAGGGCTCGGGCAGCCCGGTCCTCCTCTCGGCCTCACTCGGCACCACCGCCGCGATGTGGGCACCCCAGCGCGAACGCCTGCGCGAACAGCGCCGCGTCATCGCCTACGACCACCGCGGGCACGGCGGCTCCCCGGCACCCCCCGGCCCGTACCGCCTCGCCGACCTCGTCCACGACGCCGTGACCCTGCTGGACGAACTGCGCATCGCATCCGTCGACGTCGTGGGCGTGAGCCTCGGCGGCACCGTCGGGCTGGCGCTGGCCGCGGCGCATCCGGGCCGGGTCCGCAGCCTCGTCACCGTCAACGCCCCCGTCCTCGCCGACGCCCCCGGCTTCTGGCGCGCACGTGCCGCCACGGTCCGCGAGCAGGGCATGAGCGCGGTGACCGGGGGTCTGCTCGGCCGCTGGTACGCCCCCTCGGTCGCCAAAGCGCCGCCGTCCCTGGTGACCGACACCGTCACCGGCGTCGGGCGCCTCTCCCCCGAGGGCTACGCCGGATGCTGCGAGGCCATCGCCGGAACCGACCTGCGCGACCGGCTCGCCGGCATCCGGTGCCCCGTACTCGCGGTGAACGGACTCGCCGACGCCGTCGTCCCCGCGCACCACGCCGAGACGATCGCGACCACCGTGCCCGTCGCCCGGCACGTCGCCCTCCCCGGCGCCGGGCACCTGCTGACCCAAGAGATCCCCGACCGGTTCCACGCGCTGCTGACAGAGCACTGGACCAGCGCCTTCGGTGGAACCGACAGAAAGGCCACCGCGTGAACGCCGTGAACAGCCATGTCACCGAACCCGCCCGCACGACACCGGTGCTCGGCGAGTGGGAGGTCGTCGTCCTCGGCGGGGGGCCCGCCGGACTGGCCGCCGCCACCGCCGCCGCCCGGGCCGGCCGCAGCACCCTGCTGGTCGAGAAGAGCGGATACCTCGGCGGCGCCGGTACCGGCGGCGGGCTGTCCACCTTCTGCGGCATGTACTCCAACGTCCACGGCGAGCACGTCCTCACCGTCCGGGGACACGCGACCGAACTCCTGGAGCGCATCGACCGCCTGGGCGGACTGCGGGCCCCGCACCTGTCCTTCGCCGACCGCATCCAGGCCCAGGCCTACGACATCCCGGCCTACCGCAGCGCCGCCGACGAGCACGTACTCGCCGCCGGAGCCCAACTCCTCTACCACGCCTTCGCGGTGGCCGCGCTCACCGGCCCGACGGGCATCGAAGCCGTCGTCGTGGAGTCCAAGTCCGGCCGCGGCATCCTGCGCGGCCGGGTCTTCATCGACTGCTCGGGGGACGGCGACCTGATCGCCTGGTCCGGCACGGGACACGAGAAGGCCGATCCGTACGGCGACATGCTCTACCCGTCCACCATGTTCCGTATCAACGCGGTGGACGACGAGCGGGCCGGGCCCGCCTGGAAGACGCTGCCCCGTCTCATGGACGAGGCGGTCGCCGCCGGCCGCCCGCGCTTCCCCCGCCGCGGCGCCATCGTGCGCCCCCAGCGCGACGCCATCGAGTGGCGGGCCAACGCGACCCAGCTGCGCAACCCGGACGGCAGCGCCGTCGACGGCACCGACGTCTGGCAGCTCACCCACGGCGAGGTGCAGGGCCGCGCACAGGCCCAGGAGGTGTTCGGCTTCATCCGCGAGAACCTCCCCGGCTTCGACCGGTCCTACATCGTCGACATCGGCCCCGAGATCGGCATCCGCGAGACCCGCCGACTGCTCGGCCGGTACGTGCTCACCGAGGACGACGTCCGCTCCTGCGCCCGCTTCGAGGACTCCATCGGCCTCAACGGCTGGCCGGTGGAGGCCCACGTCGACGGCGACCTCGACATCCGCTGGCCCTACGGCGACGACCCGGCGGGCTACAACCAGCTGCCGTACCGCATGCTCGTCCCCGCCGACGGTCCCGGAAACCTGCTGGTCGCCGGCCGGTGCGCGTCGATGACCCACGGCGGCCAGTCCGCCGCCCGCGTCGCCGGCCCGTGCTTCGCCATGGGACAGGCCGCCGGTTCCGCCGCCCACCTGGCACTCAAGGCCCGTGGCACGGTCGACGAGGTCGACACCGCGCAACTGCGCGCCGAACTCGAAGCGGAGGGCGCATGTCTGACGCTGTGAGGCCCTCATGATGCTGAGCCCCGCCGACGAACGCATGCTGGCCGGCGAACAGGGCCCGGCGGTCCGCGCCGCCCTCGAACTCCTCGTGAGCTACGGCGAGTTGATGGGCGCGGAACGTCTCATCGACACCGACAACGTGTGCGGCGCCAACCTCTTCGGCCCACGGCACGCCCGGGTGCTCGGCACCACCGACCCGGCCGCGCTGTTCTCCCGGTTCTCGCTCGACCTCGACGAGAAGGCCGATGTCCCGCCGTTCCGCGCGCACAGCTGCCAGCTCATCGGGCCCCGCGACCGCGACCAGTGGGACCTCCAGGGCATCGCCCCCACCGACGCCGCCGCGATGAACGACAGCGAGAGCTACCTCGCCGAGCGGGGCGTCGACCTGCTCTCGACCTGTACGCCGTACCAGGTGGGCAACGTGCCCCGGTTCGGCGAGCACTGCGCGTGGATGGAGTCCTCCGCGGTGGTGTACATCAACTCCGTACTGGGCGCCCGCACCAACACCGAGGGCCGGGAGTCCTCGGCCGCCTCCATGCTGACCGGCCGGACCCCCTACTGCGGCTACCACCTGGACGGACACCGCCGGGCCACGCACCTGGTCGAGGTGCGGCACCCGGTCGTCACCACCGAGGACTGGAACCTCCTCGGCTACTGGGTGGGGGAGCGGGTGCAGGAAGCCGTCCCGGTCCTCACCGGCCCGGGACTCGCGCACGCCGCAGGCGTGCCGACCCCGGTGCGGCTCAAGCAGTTCGGCGCGGCCGCCGCCTCCTCCGGCGACGTGGAGATGTACCACCTCCCCGGTGTCACACCGGAGGCCCGGACGGTGGAAGAGGCACTGGGCGGGCGGGAACCCGCGGCGGTCTCGGTCTTCGACGCCACCGCACGTGCCGAGACCCTGGCATCGCTGTGCCGGACCGCGACCGACCGCGACGTGGACTTCGTGATGATCGGCTGCCCCCACGCCTCGCTGGAACAGGTCCGTGAGGTCGCCCGGCTGCTCGACGGCCGCCGACTCGCGGATTCCACGACTCTGTGGGTGTTCACCCCCAGGGCACTGCGCACCGTGGCCGAACGCAGTGGGTACGTCGCGACCATCGAGAAGGCCGGCGGGCGCGTGCTCTCCGACACCTGCCCGGCGATCGGGCAGTTCCTGCCGCCCGGCACGAAGGTGTTCGCCACCGACTCGGCGAAGCAGGCGCACTACCTGCCGGCGATCACAGGCGTACAGGGCTGGTTCGGCAGTGTGGAGACCTGTGTCACGGCGGCTCTGAAGGGCCGGTGGCCCGATGCCTGAGCTGCTCCGGGGCCGCGGTGTCGTCGCCGGCCGCGCGAGCGGACCCGTACTGCTGTGCACCGCGCCGGTGTCGGGATGGGGCGGCATCGACCCGAGGACCGGCACCATCGTGGAGAGCCGCCACCCCCAGCACGGGCAGAGCGTCGCCGGCACGGTGCTGGTACTGCCGGGCGCCAAGGGGTCGTCCGGCTGGTCCGGGCAGTTCCACCTCGCCAAACTGCAGGGCACGGCACCGTGCGCCATCGTGTTCACGCGCATGAACAGCAAGCTCGCCCTCGGCCTCGTCGTCCTCCGCGTTCCGGCGGTGACCGATCTGGAGACCACCCGGACGATGCACACCGGAGTCATGGCGGACGTCGACGGGACGGCCGGCACCGTGCTGATTCGAAGGGAAGAATGATCGAATGGACACTCTCGGCATCGAGGGAAACGTGGTGCTGGTCACCGGCGCGGCGAGCGGCATCGGCCACGCCGTCGCCCGCGCCTGCGTGGCCGAGGGAGCCACGGTGCATCTCGCGGACGTGTCGGACGCGGTGCACGCGGCGGCAGCGGAACTGAGGGGGACGGGGGCCGGGACCGTCGCCTCGCACGTGTGCGACGTGCGGGACCCGGAAGCGGTCCGTGCCCTCGTGGACGACGCCGTCGCGGCTTCCGGCCGCCTCGACGTCGCGTTCCTGAACGCGGGCGTCAACGGCGTGCCGTCCCTGCTCCAGCCCGGCGGCGCGATCGACGAGCTGTCGTTCGAGCAATGGCGACGGGTCATGGACGTGAACCTGGACGGCCTCTTCCACTGCCTCCAGCAGTCCGCCCGGGTCATGAAGCGGCAGGGGTCCGGAAGCATCGTCGTCACCGCATCCACGGCGGGCCTGCGCGCGGAGCCCCGCGTCAGTTACCCCTACGTCGCGTCGAAGTCCGCCGTGGTCGGTCTGGTCCGCCAGGCCGCGCTGGAACTCGCCCGCTTCGGCGTGCGGGTCAACGCCCTGGCACCGGGGCCGGTGGTCACCAACATCGGTGGCGCGGGTCCGAGGCCCGCTGCCGCCGTGGCCGCGTGGGAGGACTCCATCCCGATGCGGCGCTGGGGCCGGCCCGACGACCTCGCGGGGTTGGCCCTCCTGCTGGCTTCCGACGCGTCTTCCTGGATGACCGGTGGTGTCCACGTCGTGGACGGCGGCGCGTCGGCCCTCACCCAGATCGACAGCGGTGCCCTCCCGGCTCCCGACACCGGCGCACAGTGAGCGGGGCGGGGGAGCCCGTCAGCGGCGGCCGTTCGTGGCGCCGACCAGCTCCGAGACCTTTACGAAGCGGTACCCCTGGCGGCGCAGCTCGGGCACGACGGCCCGTACCACCTCCTCGGTCACCGGGGCGGCGCTGCGTGTGCAGTGCATGACCACGACCGAACCCGGCCGCACCCCGTCCAGCACCTGCCGGGTCACCGCGTCGGCGTCCGTCGCGAACGCGTCGCCGCTCACCACGTCCCACTGCACGGCGGTGACGCCGGTGGCGGCCAGCTCCTTGAGGACCGACTTGTCGTAACAGCCGCCGGGGAAGCGGAAGTACGGCATCGGGTTCGGCACCCCGGCCTTCTCGAACGCCGTGTACGCCCGCTCCAGGTCCGAGCGCATCCGCTCCTTGGACACGGACGGCAGGCCGTAGCAGTCGTCGGTGTAGGCGTAGTGGCTGTAGGAGTGGTTGGCGATCTCGAACCGCGGGTCCCGGCCGATGGAGCGGGCCTCGTCCGGGTACTCCTCGGCCCACCGGCCGGTCATGAACACGGTGGCCGGCACCTTCAGCTTCCGCAGCGTCGCGATCAGCTCGGGATTGTCGAACCGTTCGCCCGACGCCGCCCGCGGCCCCTGGTCGGCGGTCATGTCGGCGTCGAAGGTGAGCGCGACCGTCTTGCCGTCCCCGCGCGGGCCGTGCTCGAAGACGGGGGTCAGCCCGGCGGGGCCGGGGGCGAGGGTCGGGGGCCGGGAGGAGGCCGGCTTCGACGGGGCGGCGGAGGGCGCGGACGGCGCCGGCCGGGGGGCCTGCGGTGCCTCGGTGGTGCCGCAGGCGGCGAGGGCGGTGCCCAGGGCGCACAGGGCGGTGGCGCGTCGTACGCGTCGCACGAGAGTGATCATCGTACGAACGTATGAGTGCGGTGTCTTGTTTGTATGACTATGCGGTGCGACGTGCCCGAGGGGTCACCCTCCCGGGTCAGGCGGGGGCGGGCCGGGGACGGTTCAGATGTCCCGCTGCTCCAGCGGCTTCGTCGCCGGGCCCTCGATCACCTTGCCGTCCGTGCCGAAGCGGGAACCGTGGCAGGGGCACTCCCAGGCCCGCTCGGCCCCGTTGAAGGCGACCAGACAGCCCAGGTGGGTGCAGCGCGCCGAGACGGCGTGCAGTGCGCCCGCCTCGTCCCGGTAGACCGCGAGCCGGTCGCCGCCCGCCCGGACCACCGCGCCCTCGCCCGGCGGCAGCGCGGCCACCGGCGGGGCGGGCCGCAGCCGGTCGCCGACGAAGTGCCGGGCGACCTCGGCCTGCGTCTTGAGCAGCGCCGGTGCCTCGCGCACCGCCGTGCGCAGCCGGCGCGGGTCGTACAGCGCACTCCAGGCGCACTCCTCGCCGGTGATCTGCGCGGTGAGCAGCCGGCCCGCCATCATGCCGCCGCTCAGCCCCCAGCCGCCGAAGCCGGTGGCGACGTACGTGTGGTGCGCGCCCGGGTGCAGCGGGCCCACCATCGGCACGGTGTCGGTGGGGTCGATGTCCTGCGTGGCCCAGGCGTGCGTGAGGTCCACGCCGGGGAAGTGCTCCGTCGCCCAGGCGGCCAGGCGGTCGAAGCGCTCCCGGGTGTCGCCGGTGCCCGGCGTGAAGTGCTCCCCGGTGACGACGAGCAGCCGCCGGCCCGTCTCCTCCAGCGGTGCCGTGCGCACCGAGCGGGTGTTCTCCTCCGGCGTGATGTACATGCCGTCGACGTCCCGGCCGGCGTCGACGCTCCCGGCGACGACCAGCTCGCGGCGCGGGGAGAGACGGGCGAAGAGCAGCGCCCGGTCGAAGACCGGGTAGTGCGTGGCCACCACGACGTCCCGGGCGGTGACGGTCGCCCCCGTGTCCGTCGACACGCGGCAGGGCGTGCCCTCGTCCAGACCGTGGACCGTGGTGTCCTCGAAGATCCGCCCGCCCCGTGCCTCCAGGTCCTCGGCGAGGGCCAGCAGATACTTGCGCGGATGGAACTGGGCCTGCCCGCTCACCCTGACGGCGCCCGCGACCGGGAACGGCAGCCCGGTCTCCGTCTCGAACGACGCCGGCAGCCCCGCCTCCTTCGCCGCGGCCGCCTCGGCGCGCAGCTCGTCCACGCGGCCCGGGTCGCGGACGTACGTGTACGCGCTGCGGGTCTCCCAGTCGCAGTCGATGCCCAGCTCGGCGACGATCCCGGCGGCGTGCTCGATCGCCTCGGACTGCGAGCGGGCGTACAGGCGGGCGCCCTCGGGGCCGCGGGTGCGGCGCAGCCGGTCGTAGATCAGGGTGTGCAGGGCGGTCAGCTTCGCACTGGTGTGGCCGGTGACGCCGGCCGCGACCCGGCCGGCCTCCAGCACCGCCACGCGGCGCCCGGCCCGCGCCAGTTCCCAGGCCGCGCTGAGCCCGGCGACACCGGCGCCGATCACGGCGACGTCGACCTCCACGTCGTCCGCGAGCGCGGGGCGGGGCGCACCGCCCGGTGCCGTCTGAAGCCAGTACGAGCCGTTGACCTGCACGTTCTGAGTCATGCGGGCCGAGTACCCCGTTGCCCCGGCTTCAGTGTCCCGGCGGTGCGCCCCCGGACGCGCCTACGACGGCGCTACCTGCGCCAGGGCCCGGTCACCGCGAAGGTCGTGCCGGGCGTGTAGCAGTTGACGTACATCGTGTCGCCGTCGGGGGAGAAGGTGACCCCCGCGAACTCGCCCCATTCGGGCTCCTCCTGCGTACCGATGTTCTGGGCGCCGCGGGCCATGGCGTACACCTCGCCGCGCCGGGTCACACCGAAGACGTGCTGCGCGCCGTTGCCGTCCTCGCAGACCATGAGGCCGCCGCTGGGGGCGAGACAGATGTTGTCCGGAGACTCGCCCGGCAGCTGCACGTCGGTGTCCGGGCCGAAGACGATCACCAGGGTCAGGCGGCGCCGCTCGGGGTCGTAGCGCCAGATCTGGCCGTAGTGGTCGGCGGCCGAGCCCTCGTCGCTGTGGGCGAACGACGACACGAAGTACACGCTGTGCCCGCCCCAGTAGCAGCCCTCCAGCTTCTGCGCGTGGGTGATGCCGCCCCGGCCGAAGTCCTGGAAGCGGATGGGCGTCTCGGCGGCCAGCGGGTCGGGTACGTCCACCCACTCGATGCCGTCGAAGGTGGCGCCCGTCTCCTGGATCGAGGACAGGTCGGGCACGCCGGGCACCCGCATCGCCTGGAGCCTGCCGCCCGCCCGCAACGAGCCCCTGCCGCCCAGCGGCTTCTCGGGGAGGAAGCGGTAGAAGAGGCCGAAGGGCCGCTCGAAGGCGTCCTCCGTCTCGTACACGACGCCCCGCCGCGGATCCACGGCGATCGCCTCGTGCTGGAAGCGGCCCATCGCGGTCAGCGGCACCGCCCCGGTGCGGTGCGGGTCGACCGGGTCGACCTCGAAGATGAAGCCGTGGTCCTTGGTGTAGCCGTTGGTACCGGCCTTGTCCTCGGTCTCCTCGCAGGTCAGCCACGTGTGCCAGGGCGTGGGCCCGCCCGCGCAGTTGACGGCCGTACCGGCGATGCCGACGCGCTCGGACAGGACGTGGTTGCGGGAGTCCAGCTCCAGCGCCGTACAGCCGCCCTTGCCCTCCGGGTCGTACGTCAGGCCCTTGACCGTCGGGACCGGGACACGGCCGTCGGCGCGGTTCTCGTGGTTGCGGACGAGGTGGACGGTGCGGTGTCTGCCGGAGGAACGGCCCGGGAAGGCCGACATGCCGTCGTGGTTGGACGGCACCTTTCCCTCGCCGGAGCGCAGCTCGTCGCCCTCGCGGGACAGCACCCGGTAGCGGAAGCCCTTGGGCAGGTCGAGCAGCCCGTCGGGGTCGGGGACGAGGGGGCCGTAGCCGGTGTGGCCCAGGGACTGGGCGGCGGCGGTGCCGGCGAAGAGTTCGGAGAGGGCGCCGGTGAAGGCGATGCCTGCGCCCAGGGCTCCGGTACGGGCGAGCACCTGGCGTCGAGTCGCCGCGCGACTGGACATGGACATGGGGTGACCTTCCTGCTGGCGGACAGGATTGCGACCCCGCCGTGTCTATCACCTGCCAGGAGTCCCGGGAACCACGCGTGTAGCTCGTGTCACCGCTCGACCGGATGCTCCTGCGCCTTCTCTGGGAACCCCGTGACTACGGTGCTGCGCCGACGCGATGAGACCGTGTGTGCCTGTACTCGCTGGTGGGGGCGGTCGCGGGATCGCCGGGTGCTTGTGCGGCTGTCGTACGTACGGTCTTCCGTGGGGTCCGGGACGATGCAGTGTCCTGTCGGTTCCTCAGCAGCAGGTCATCCGTGCGCGCAGTGCGGAGCGAGAGCCAAGCACGCACTGCCGCTGGGTGAGCGCACCCACACCTGCACCGCCTGCGGAACCGCGTCCCCCAGGGACAAGAACTCCGCACGCGTCATGCTCGTCCGGGCTGGTCTCAACCCGGCTGGTGCCGAAGGCGGAAGACCTCCTGGAGCGCCGCTCCAGGAGGCAGCCTGAGCCAGGAATCCCCTTCCCCCTTTAGGGAGGCGAGGATCGGGGCGAGTGTCAGGGCGCGTCGACGAGCCGTGCCGCGTCCCGCGCCAGCGCGGTGAGCCGGGAGATCGCCCGGAAGTACTTCTTGCGGTACCCGCCCTTCAGCATCTCCTCGCTGAAGAGGCGGGCGAAGGGCTGCCCGGAGGCCAGCACGGGCACCTCACGGTCGTAGAGCCGGTCCGCGAGCACCACCAGCCGCAGCGCCGTCGACTGGTCCGGCACCGGACGCACCCCGGTGAGGCACACCGCCGCGAGGCCGTCGGTCAGCGCGCCGTAGCGGCTGGGGTGGACGCGGGCGAGGTGGTCGAGGAGGGCGGGGAAGTCGTCCAGGGAGGCGCCGTCGGTGGCCCGCGCCGCGCGGGTCACCTGCTCGTCGGAGTACGGCGCCGGGGCCTCGGGCAGACCTCGGTGGCGGTAGTCCTCGCCGTCGATGCGCAGGGCGCGGAAGTGCGCGGACAGGCCCTGGATCTCGCGCAGGAAGTCCACCGACGCGAACCGGCCCTCGCCGAGCTTGCCGGGCAGCGTGTTGGAGGTGGCGGCCAGTGCCACGCCCGCCTCCACGAGCCGGGCGAGCAGGCTGGAGACGAGGACGGTGTCGCCGGGGTCGTCCAGCTCGAACTCGTCGATGCACAGCAGACGGTGGCCGGACAGGGTCTGCACGGTCTGCTGGAAGCCGAGGGCGCCGACGAGGTTGGTCAGCTCCACGAAGGTGCCGAAGGCCTTGCGGGAGGGCTCGGCGGGGGTGGCGTGCCACAGGGAGGCCAGCAGGTGGGTCTTGCCGACGCCGTAGCCGCCGTCGAGGTAGACGCCGCGGGGGCCCGTGGGCGGCTTCGGCGCCCGGCTCCGGCCGAAACCGAAGAAGCCGCGCCTGCCGGTGGCCGTGCCGGGTACCTCGCCCAGTCCGGTCGCGAAGTCCTCCAGGACCCGTACGGCCTCGCGCTGGCTGGGCTGGTTCGGGTCCGGGATGTACGTGCCGAAGCGGACCGAGTCGAAGCGCGGCGGCGGCACCATCTCGGCGACCAGGCGGTCCGCGGGGACGCGGGGCTCGCGGGCGCACAGGGAGGGCACGGCCGGCGCGGCCGTCCCGGATATCGGAGAGCGGCCGGAGGGAGGGGAACCGGGGGAGGGGGAGGCAGAGGACACGGGGGTCCATGGTAGGCCCTGCCAGGCGGGAGCCCATGGTCGTACGGGTGCCTGCCGGGCCCGTCCGGCACCGGGGGAGAGGGGATCGCCCGCGACCGGGCGCCGTACAGCCGCGGGGTTCGGGTGCCGGGCGCGTGGAACACTGCACGGCATGCGACGCCTGTTCCCCGTGACCCCTGTGACCGATCAGACAGCCGGCGTCCCGGGCTCCGACGGGACCGACCGGGAGTGGAGCCCGGCCGAGCTGGCCGCCGCCTACGCCTATCCCGAGCCGGACGGTCGGCGCCGGACGTGGCTGCGGGCCAACATGGTCTCCACCCTCGACGGCGCCGCCCAGCACGACGGCCGCTCCCAGCCCATCTCCAGCGCGACCGACATGCGTGTCTTCGGCACCCTGCGCGCCCTGGCGGACGTCGTGATCGCCGGCGCCGAGACCGTACGGCAGGAGGGGTACCGTCCGGCACGCGCGCGGGCGGACTTCGCCGAGGCGCGGCGGGCCGCCGGACAGGGCCCCGTGCCGGTGATCGCGGTGGTCAGCGCGAGCCTCGAGCTGGACTTCTCGCTGCCGCTGTTCACCTCCCCGCTCGTGCCCACCCTGATCCTGACCGGAGCCGCCGCGGCCCCCGACCGGGTCGCGGCCGCCGAGAAGGCGGGCGCGCGGGTGGTCGTCGCCGGTGACGGCGTCGGCGTGGACCCCGCCCGTGCCCTGCGGGCGCTCGCCGGGCTCGGTCACACCCGGCTGCTGACCGAGGGCGGTCCGCGGCTGCTCGGGCAGTTCGTCACGGCCGGCGTGCTCGACGAGCTGTGCCTGACCGTCTCCCCGATGCTCACCGCGGGGGACGCGCAGCGGATCGCGGGCGGGCCCTCGGTCGAGGTTCCGCGGCGGTTCGCACTGGCGTCCCTGTTGGAGGAGGAAGGTTTCCTCTTCAGCCGGTACCGGCGCGACTAGGACGATCCCGGGCCCGGGCGGGCGGCGGCGACCGGACAGGGGTTCGGTCGTTACCGCGCATCCGGGAATCGGCGGAATCTTCCGTTCCGTTTAGTCCGCGCCGGGCACACTGAATCCGGCAGTACCCGTGAGATCACGGGGCAGGATGGTTTCCGCAGGGTCCGGTACGGCCTACGGAGGGTGGGCCCACGGGCCCTCGAAGGAGAAGGGGCGCCTGGTGTTCACAAGCGTTTTGATGATCGAGAAGGCCCTGACGTCCGCCGACGTGGAGTTCGTCACCACCTTGCACGGGGACGAGCAGGTCGCCTTCCACGTGCTGCTCCAGCCGCGCGGCGATCAGGCCGACCGGCTGCTGCGGGCCATCGACGACGTCGCGCTCGGCGAGCTCGACGACGCCGTACGGGAGGGGGAGACTCCGGAGGGCCAGGAGGCGCAGAGCGTCGGAGAGCGGGCCCTGGAGGTCTCCCTCACCGCCCTGCGGGCGTCCGGCGCCCGGGCCGAGGGCAGGCTGATCGAGGACCACCCGCTGGACGAGTTGAAGGACCTGGCCATGCAGACCGGGGCCGACGAGGTGATCGTCCTGACCGATCCGCACTATGTGGAGGAGTTCTTCCACCGGGACTGGGCCTCACGGGCCCGGCACAAGGTCGGCGTACCGGTCCTGAAACTGTTCTCCCACAGCAAGGCTTAGGCTGGGGCCGGCCCGCCGGCAGAGCAGGGCCGCGCTCCCGCGCAGGGGGCGCGCCCACCGGCGCACCACCTCTCGCACCACCCGTCGCACCTCTGGGGAGAACAGCGCATGGCACCCGGCCTTCCTACCGCCATGGAACGACCGCACTTCATCGGCATCGGCGGCGCCGGAATGTCGGGTATCGCCAAGATCCTCGCCCAGCGCGGCGCCGAGGTGGCGGGCAGCGACGCCAAGGAGTCCGCGACCGCCGGGGCGCTGCGCGCGCTGGGCGCCACCGTGCACATCGGCCACGCGGCGGAGCACCTCGCCGACGACGCGAGCTGCGTGGTCGTGTCGTCGGCGATCCGCGAGGACAACCCGGAGCTGGCCCGCGCCGCCGAGCTGGGCGTTCCGGTCGTGCACCGCTCCGACGCCCTCGCCGCCCTGATGCACGGCCTGCGCCCGATCGCCGTCGCCGGCACCCACGGCAAGACGACCACCACCTCGATGCTGGCGGTCTCCCTGTCCGAGCTGGGCCTGAACCCGTCGTACGCGATCGGCGGCGACCTGGACGCGCCCGGCTCCAACGCCCTGCACGGCGACGGGGAGGTCTTCGTCGCCGAGGCCGACGAAAGCGACCGCAGCTTCCACAAGTACGCGCCCGAGGTCGCCATCGTCCTCAACGTGGAGCTGGACCATCACGCCAACTACGCGTCGATGGACGAGATCTACGAGTCCTTCGAGACCTTCGCCGACCAGATCACCCCCGGCGGCACCCTGGTGATCGCCGCCGACCAGGCGGGCGCCCGCGAGCTGACCCGGCGGCTGACCGGCACCGTGCGGACGGTGACCTACGGGGAGTCCGAGGACGCCGACGTGCGCATCCTCTCCGTCGTCCCGCAGGGACTGAAGAGCGAGGTCACCGTCGTCCTGGACGGCACCGAACTGACCTTCGCCGTCTCCGTCCCCGGCCGCCACTACGCCCACAACGCGGTCGCCGCCCTCGCCGCGGGCGCCGCCCTCGGCATCCCCGCCGCCGAGCTGGCCCCCGCGCTGGCCGCCTACACGGGCGTCAAGCGGCGCCTCCAGCTCAAGGGCGAGGCGGCCGGTGTCCAGGTCGTCGACTCCTACGCGCACCACCCCACCGAGATGACCGCCGACCTGGAGGCCATGCGCGCCGCGGTCGGCGACGCCCGCATCCTGGTCCTCTTCCAGCCGCACCTCTTCTCCCGCACCCAGGAGCTGGGCAAGGAGATGGGCCAGGCGCTGGCGCTGGCGGACGCCTCGGTCGTCCTCGACATCTACCCGGCCCGTGAGGACCCGATCCCGGGCATCACCAGCGAGCTGATCATCGAGGCGGCCAGGGCCGCGGGCGCCGACGTCACACCGGTCCACGACAAGGACGGGGCGCCCGTCGTGGTCGCGGGAATGGCGAAGGCCGGTGATCTCGTTCTCACCATGGGCGCGGGCGACGTCACCGACCTCGGACCGCGCATCCTCGACCAGCTTTCGAGCACGGACACGGACAGGTAAGGGGCTGAGACTCATGTCGTACGACGTTGAGAAGCCGGACGAGCAGTGGCGGGCGGAGCTGGCCCCGGCCGAGTACGCCGTACTGCGCCAGGCCGGCACGGAACCGGCCTTCACCGGTGAGTACACCGACACCAAGACCGAGGGCGTCTACTCCTGCCGTGCCTGCGGCGCGGAGCTGTTCACCTCCACGACCAAGTTCGAGTCGCACTGCGGCTGGCCGTCCTTCTTCGACCCGAAGGACACCGACGCGGTCGAGCTGATCGAGGACCGCTCCCACGGCATGGTCCGCACGGAGGTGCGCTGCGCCCGGTGCGGCTCGCACCTCGGTCACGTGTTCGAGGGCGAGGGATACGCGACCCCGACCGACCAGCGGTACTGCATCAACAGCATCTCTCTCAGGCTGACGCCTGCTTGAGGATCTCAGTCGGTCTGATCCTGTGCTGTACCCCCGGCGGTGTGGAATGTCAGATTTGTAAAGGTGTGTCCCTGGAGTACGGGGCCGCTTTGTCTACCACCGGTGATGCTGTTGTGCACAGGATCCGGTGAATCGGGCCGGGTGGTGGGGGCGAACTCATCGACGAGACGCTGGAGTTCCTCGGACGCGCCGGGATCCTGTTCGAGCAGGCGGCGGAGTCGGAGCCGCACCGAGGCCGTCAGGTCGGACCTGAGGTCCTCCTCGTCGGTGGTTTCGTCGGCCGTGACCAGGGCGGTGCGAGACTCTTCCAGCTCTCCGGCAACGGAGTCGGCGTCGCTGTCGGAGGCGAAGAGCCCGACCACTCGGTGCTTCACCTGCCCCCACGCGTCAGTGACCATGAGGCCTACCACCGTGGTCGCTCCGGTCCCGATCAGTGCCATGAGTTCCGCTTCCACAGGGCTTCTCCAGTCGCTGTCTGCGGACTCTCTGCGTGCTGTTCAGGCCATACAGCGTATGCCCGCACGTTCGTCGGTGCCACGGGCGGGCGAACTCTGTCTTGCCGTGCCCGCTTGCTCCTCCGTAATACGTGTCATACGGTCGTTGCATGGCAAAGATCCGTATCAGCATCAGCCTGGAGCCGGCGCAGGCCGAGCGCATCAGACAGCACGCGGAGTGGTCAGGCATGGATGTCTCGGCGTACCTGGTGCATGCCGCCACCCGGCAAATGGCTGAGAGCGATGCCATAGAGGAACAGTTCGCCGGGGTGGATGCCCTGATCGCCCGGGCGGAGCGGGAAGCGGCCGACCTGCCCGAGGAGCCCGCTGCGGTGTCGATGGATCTGACGGAGCAGGAGCGCCGCGAGGTCGAGGAGGCCGTCGGGCTCGTTCACGGCCGGGACCAGCAGGGTCGGCGGCCGGGGCACGCGGCGTGAGCGCTCGAGTGCCGGTCTATGACACCGGCATGCTCATCGCGCTCGCCGATCGCAAGGCGAAGGCGGTGGCACTCCATCATGGGCTGCGAGCGGCTCCGCACCGAGCGTTGGTGCTTGGCCCGGTGCTCGCCCAGGTCTGGCGCCCCCGTCCGGCGCTGGTGCACTCCTTGTCCGGGGTGCTCAAGGACTGCACCGTGCCTCGGGCACGTACGTCCGAGCCGCCGATGCGGGAGACGAAAGCGGGCCGTCCGGAGTGCGTGGCCTGTGCCACGGGCCCGGACCTGGTCGACTGGCGGCGCATCGGCACTGCGCTGGGGCAGGCCGCCCTCCCGGCGAAGAAGCGGCCGGACGCGGTCGATGCCTGGGTGGCCCTGGCGGCGGTCCGGCACGGCAGTGCGGTGATCTTCACCAGTGACCCGGAGGACATCCGTGCGTACCTGGCGGTGTTGGCACCGCCGGACGTGCACGTGGTTGCCGTCTGACGATGGCGGGCCCCTGGAAGGATGATGTGATCAATTCTTCGGTTCCGGCCCGTGAGCGTGTTGTTCCCACTACGTTGTGTGCCCGTCGGCGTGATCATGCGCGTCGGTGTGTCAGGCATACAAGTACAAGGAGCACGAGCACAGTGAAGCGCAACTCTTTCGTCCACGCTGCCCTCGCCGTCCCGGGCGCCGCCTTCATGGCGCTGGTGGTGACCCGCTGGATGTGGGTCGTCGAGAGTGGTCTGGTCAGCTGACGGGGGAGCCGTCGAGGCGGCTCCCGGGCCCGTACAGGGCTCAGGTGCCGGTCGACGTCCGTTGCCTTGCCAGGAACCGGAGCAGGTCCGCCGCCTCTGTCTCCGCGCCCAGGGAGCGGTAATGGGCGGCGGCCCGTGCGCCGTATCCGTCAGCGAGGCCCGTAGGGCGGTGGGACAGCGCCGTCGCCCGGGCCAGTCCCGCCAGCGCCTGGGCGGAACCCAGGACGTAGTGGATCCGCTCCGCTACCTCCAGAGCCCGCTCGTAGCCCTTCGACGCGAGATCGAGCCGCCCCGACTCGCGCTGGACGTCCGCCGCGCCGATCAACGCACGCAATCTCTCGAACGGGTTGTCTATGCCGACGGCGACGCGTTCCGCCATCGTGAAGTGCAGCAGGGCCTCGCCGTGGCGACCCGACTCGGCGTAGGCCGTCCCCGTACGGATCAGGGCGTCGGCCTCTCCCAGCCCGTCGCCGCTGGCACGGTGGGCGGCGAGTGCCCGCTCGAAGTGGGTGAGCGCCTCCCCCGTGCGGCCCACGGCTTGGTGCACGGCACCCAGATTCGTCGACAGAATCGCCAGGTCGACCCGGCCGCCCCACCGCCGCATCAGCACCAGTGAGCGCTCGTAGCAGTCGCGGGCGTCCGCGTAGCGTCCCTGGAGGAAGTGCAGCTCACCCCGGTTGTTCAGGGCCTGGGCCAGTCCGTGCGGATCGGGCAGCCCTTCGTAGATCGCCTCCATCCGCTGGACTTTGGCCAGCGCCTCGTCGTACTTCCCCGCGTAGGCCAGGGCCGCTCCCTGCACGTTGAGGCAGTCGGCCTCCCCGGCGGGGTCGCCGACGCTGCCGTAGAGCGTGCGCGCCTGTTCCAGGATGGGCAGCGCGGCGTCGCCGTGGCCCGCCGCCAGCCGAGCCCGGCCGGACTGGAACAGCGCGTCGGCGCGGCCGTGCGCGTCGTGCAGTTCCCCGTGGATCGAGAGGGCTTCGGTCGCACAGTCCAGGGCCTCGCCGTGATTGAGCTGCGCCAGGAGATCCGCCCGGTCCGTCAGGGTCTGGGCGAGCAGGGCGCGGTTGCCCGACGCCCGCAGCACGGGCAGTGCCGCCTCGAAGAGTTCGCAGGCGACGCCCCAGGCACCCCACAGCTTGAGGCTCCTCGCCAGGACGCGCGGGTAGAGCGCCGCGTACTCCGGATGCCTCGCGGCGGCCATCCGCGCGACCGCCGTGAGATTGGCGCGTTCCACGGTCAGCCACACCGAGGCCTCGTCGGCGTCGGCGAGAGCGGGGCCGGGCAGCGACTCGGCCTCCCGGGGCAGCAGCAGGGCAAACGCGCGGCGGTGGGGGCGGGTCAGCCGGTCGGCCTGGTGCGCCGTGGCCAGATAGTGGGCGGCGAGACGGCCGGTCGCGGCCCGCCGCAATGGTTCGGCGTCCGTGTCCAGACCGACCTGGACGGCGTAGGAGCGGGTGAGGTCGTGCAGGCGGTAGCGCCCGAGTACCGACTCCTCCAGGAGGCTGGAGTCGAGGAGTTCCTCGATGCACCCTTCCAGCAGTAGGTGCTCCTCGGCGAAGGCCGGGCCGGTCAGCGCGGCGGCCGCGGGCAGGGTGAGGTCCGGGCCGGGATGCAGGGCCAGCAGGCGGAACAACGCCTGTGCGGGAGCGTCGAGTTCCGCATACGAGAAGCGGAAGACGGCACTGATCAGCGCGTCGAACTCCTGGAGTGGCCGGCTCGCCTGCGTCAGCCGGTCGAGCAGATGCTGCAGGTCCCACGCGTCCCGGTGGCGGAAGCGGCTCGCCAGTACCTGCAGGGCCAGGGGGTGGCACGCACACGCTTCCGCGATCTGCCGCAGGTTCTCCGGCTCGGCGGCCACTCTGGAGGCGCCGACGATCCGGGTGAAGAGGGACGCCGCCTCCTGACCCGACAAGGTGTCCAGGAACAGCGACGCGGCTCCGTCCAGCCCTGCGAGCCGGGTTCGTGTCGTCACGAGGACACGGCAGGCGGGGGAGCCGGGCAGCAGCGGGGCGACCTGGGCGGCGTCCCGTACGTTGTCCAGGACCACCAGCGCACGACGCCTGGCGGTCCACTCCCGCCACCTGGTGGCGCGTTCGTCCGCAGTTGCCGGCAGTTCACCCTGCCAACCGGCGGTGTGCAGCAGGACGCCCAGGGCGTCGGCCGCCTCCAGCGGCTGCTGACCGCTGTATCCGCGCAGGTCGACGTAGAGCTGGGCGTCCGGATAGACCGGGCCCAACTGGTGCGCCGCGTGCACCGCGAGGGCCGTCTTGCCGATGCCGGGCATCCCGTGGATCACGGTGACCGGCAGCGCGGTGCTCGCACCGTTGCCGGCCGAGGCGGAGGCCGAGGCCGCGGATGGGGGTGAGGACGCGGCTTCGGCGAGGAGAATCCGCAGCTCGCCCGCACGCCCGACGAAGTCCGGGATGTCGCGCGGCAGGCAGTTGCGGGGCCCCACCTGCGCGGCGGGAGTGGGGAGAGCTGGGGGAGTGGTCGGCGAGACGGGCGGCGCGAGGCGAGCGGTGGGCGCGGTCTCGGTCCCGGTCCGCAGGAGGTCGTGATCCTGTTCGAGCATGCGCAGATGAAGCTGCTGGAGCTCCGCGGTCGGCTCGATGCCCTGACTGCGGTGCAGCCGTGTGCGGGTGTCCCGGAAGACGGCGAGCGCCTCGTCGTGGCGGCCCGAGCGGTAGAGCACCAGCATCAGGGAGCCGATCACCCGCTGCGCGAACGGGTTCTGCGAGGCGAGTTCCTGAAGTTCGCCCACCAGGTCCGCGTGGCGGCCCAACTCCATTTCCAGACCGATGCGTTCCTCACGTACCCGGCGGTGGTCCTCGGCCAGCCGCACCCGCGCCGACTGCGCCCAGGAGTTGTCGGCGAACTCGGCCAGCGGCTCCCCGCGCCACAGGGCCTCGGCGGTGCGCAGCAGCCCGATGGCCAGTTCGCGTTCGTCCCGGGCGGCCGCGGCCAGTGCCCGCGAGCGCAGGCGGCCGAACCGCAGCAGGTCGATGTCGTTCGGGTCGGCGCGCAGTTGGTACAGCCTGGAGGACGGCCGGGCCACCCGTGCCATGTCGTCGCCGACAGCGCGGCGCAGCCGGCCACGCAGCCGGGAGAGGTAGGTGTGCAGCGTGTCCACCGCCGACGGGGGCGGCTCACCGTCCCAGACCCGGTCCACCAGCGTGTCCACCGTGACCGGTTCACCCCGTGCGTGCAGCAGCACGGCCAGCACACAGCGTTCCTTCAGCGATCCGAGTTCGTGCTGCCGCTGGTCGTGCCAGAGCTCAAGAGGTCCCAGAACGAGAAGGTCCACCGTCTCCCCCGATGGGTGCGCTTCTTCCCCCGGTTTTGGCAAAGGTGTGATGCGAACCACTGTTCTACGGTCGCACTTGGGAGTCAGGGGTGGAGGCGCGGGCGCACGGAAGCAGCGAGGGGCGCACGGACACCGGGGCCGACGGGCCTTCCACAGGAGTGCAGGATTCCTGCAAGCCCGCCGTCCAGCCCTCGGGGCATCCCCCTGTCATCGGCGGCGCAACGGCGCGGCCGTACAGACCAGCCGTACAGACCATACGGAAGGACCGGGGGATCTCAACGATGAGCTTGACAGTGCCGGAGCCGCACGCGCGGCACGTGCCGGTGCGTCTGGACGTCCAACGATGGGCCACGCACCGGAGCCGCCGCAGGCTCCTGGTCGTGGTGCACACCGTCGTCACGGGCCAGCGACTGCTCGACGCGATACGCCTGCTCGAAGGCGACATCAGGGTGCAGACCTTCTTCACCCAGGCACCCGATGTGTTCAGCAACGGGGTGGGTGCCTTTCTCGAACGGCTGGGCGGCCTCGTGCTGCCCTGGAGCCAGGCGGTGCAGACGCCTTTCGACCTCGTACTGGCCGCCGGCCACGGCAACCTGCACGATCTGCAGGCGCCCGTGGTGGTACTGCCGCACGGGGCCGGACACAACAAGGTCGTCCAGGTCGCGCCGGGCGGCCGCCCCATGGCGCCCAGGGGTGCCTACGGGCTCAGCAGGCAGCGCCTGATGCGGGACGGCGCGGTGGTGCCCGAGGCGATCGTGCTGGCCCATCACGAAGAGCTGACCCGGCTCGGACAGGACTGTCCAGAGGCCGTGCCGGCCGCGGAGGTGGTGGGGGATCCGTGCTTCGACCGCGTTGCGGCCAGCCTGCCCTTGCGGGCCCTGTACCGGGAGGCACTGGGCGTCGGGGGCCGGCGGCGGCTGGTCCTCGCCTGCTCCACCTGGGGGCCGGACTCACTGCTGGGACACGGGTGGAACACCCTGGAACGCTTGGTCGCCGAACTGCCCAAGGACGAGTACCGGATCGCCGCGCTCCTGCATCCGCATGTCTGGAACGCCCACGGCGACTGGCAGGTCCGTGCCTGGCTCGCCGAACTGGCGCGCGCGGGCCTGCTCCTGGTCAGCCCGCACGCCGACTGGACCGGGGCGGTGGTGGCCGCCGACCACATCGTGGGCGACCACGGTTCGGTCTCGCTCTACGGCGCGATGACCGGAGTGCCGGTGCTGATGGCCGGCCGCTCCGACGCGGCCGTGGACCCGGGCTCGCCGATGGCCGAACTCATGTCCTTCGCACCACGACTGCGCGACGACCGCCCGGTGCCACCGCAGCTCAAACGGAGTTCCGTGCTGCGCCGGGCCCACCGGTACGAGCGGGTCGCGGCCCGGATCACCTCGGAACCCGGCCGGTTCGCGCGTCGGATGCGTGCGCTGCTCTATCGGAAGCTGCGCCTGCGCGCCCCCGCCGTACGCGGGCCGGCGGTGGAACCCGCGAGCCTGCCCCTGACGGTGCGCTACGACGATCCCGGCGCGGGGGTGTCGCGGTGATGCCGCTCGCGCTGGTGTCCCAGACGGTGCGGGTCCTGACCGCGGGCGGCGTCGGCGGCGGTGCCGTCCACCGGGTACGGACCGTGCTGGTGGTCTCGGTGTCCGGGACGCTGTCCGTGGACGAGCACGTCAGGGTGGGGTGCCGCGCACCGGCCGAGTGGACGGCGCTCGGCGACGTGCTGATCGCGCCCGGCGCCGGAGCCCGGCGGGCCGCCCGGCTCTCCGGATCCTGTCCGGGAGCGCTGATGGTGGCGGTGCACCACGGAAACCGCTGCTGGCTGCGGCCGGGACCGAGCGGCCCGGTGTCCGTGTTCGAGGCCCGTGGACCGGGGCAGCCGCACGCAACGTGGGACCGAATCGCCTCACTGGCCCATTCCTGCCTGGTGGCGGGCCTGCCGGCCGTAGACCTGGGGCCGGCGCTCGCGATCCTGGAGCCGACACTGGCAAGGCTGGGTCCGGCGCACGCCGCCGCGGGTCCGGCGGTCGTGCCGGTGGTTTCGGCGGTCGCGGTCGTCGGCTCGGCGGACACTGCCCGGGGTTCGGTGGTCGCGGCCGTGAGTTCGGCGGACGCTGCTGCGGGTTCGGCGGATGCCGAGGTGGGTTCGGCGGGCGCGGCTGAGTGTGCGGTGGTCCAGGATCCGGGCTGGGCGGGGGGCCAATTCCCGTCGGCCTACTGCTCCGGCTCGTCGCGTTTCAGCGGTTCGAGGCGGCGCCGGACCGCCTCGGCGCCCGCCGAGCGGGACCGGCCCGCCGAGGAGTAGAGGTCCAGTGCCTCCCGGTAGCGGTCCCGGGCGAGTTGCCGCCGCCCGCGCCGCTCGGAGACCTCGGCCAGGACTCCCAGGGCGCGGGCGGCCTCGTACGCCGACAGCCCGCGCAGTGCCGCCAGGGCCGGGGACAGCAGTTCCTCCGCCGGGTCAAGCCGGTCGAGAACGAGGTGCGCGCGGCCCATGCAGATGGCCGCGCGAGCGGCGTTGTACGTGTCGCCCGCTTTGTCCAGCGTGCCGCGGGCGGCACCGGCATGACGGACGGCCTCCTCGGCCCGCCCCTCCTCCAGCGCGAGGTCGGCGAGGTTGAGCGCGGCCAGTGCGCCCGCCCGCCGGTCTCCGTGCGCCGGCAGTTCGGCGGCGGCACGCCGGAAGAACTCCGCGGCCCTTTGCGGACGTCCGAGCCGTTGCAGGGCGAGCCCCCGGTAGTTGAGGGTGCGGGCATGGCCGAGTGGGTCGTCGGCCGCGAGAAACAGACCGGCGGCCCGCTCGAACATCTTCAGCGCGTCCCCGGGGTTCCCGGAACCCAGTTCTCCGACCCCTCCGGAGGTGAGCATCCGGCACTCGGCGGCCGGGTCGCCCAGCTCCCGCGCCGCCGCCAGCCCCGCCCGGTGCGCCGCGCTCCACTCCGGGTAGAACTTCCGCCGTAGGAAGAGCGGCCACAGGGCGTCGGCGAGCTGCCAGCACACGGTGGTGAATCCGGCGGCGGGTGCTTGTTGGAGCACGGCCATCAGGTTGGGCAACTCCCGCTCCAGCCAGTCCAGGGCGGCTTCGGGACCGGGGCCCACCTCCGCGACGACCACGGGCCCGGGGCCGTAGTCCCGGGCCATGGTCCGGTGCTGGGGGTCGAGGATCTCCTCGGCACGGGTGGCGCTGGCGAGATAGTGATCGGCGATACGCCGCACCGCACCCGCCCGCACGTCCGGCGGCTCGTCCTCGACGGCCTTTGCGGCCGCGTGCAGCCGGACCAGGTCGTGGAAGCGGTGGCGTTCCCCGGCGGCCTCGACGAGCAGGCTCGCGTCGTGTAGCACGTCGAGGGAGTCGGCCGCGCCCCCGTCGTCGTCCTCGCCCGTGGCACACAGCGCGGCGGCCACCGAGCCGTCGAACTCCCGGCCCGGGTGCAGCCCCAACAGCCGGTAGAGCCGGGCGGCCGGCCGCGGGAGCGCCCGGTAGGACACGTCGAGCGTCGCCAGCACGTCGTGGTCGCCGTCTATGGCCAGTGCCTCCAGGCGTCGGCGCTCCTCGCCGAGGGCGCGGACCATCGTGCTGATGCGCCGTCCGGGACGCGTTGCCAGCCGGGCGCCGGCGACCCGGACGGCGAGCGGCAGCCCGGCGCACAACTCGACCAGGGCGCGGGCGTCCTCGGGTTGTTCGCCCACCCGCCCGTCCGGCAGGGTGTCCGCGAGCAGCTCAACCGCCGCCTCGGGGGCCAGCGGTTCCAGATGGACGGGACAACAGCCGTCGACCGTCAGCCCCGGGAGCCGTCTGCGACTGGTCACCGCGGTCACGTTGCCGCCCGCGGGCAGCAACGGCCGCACCTGGGCCGCGGTCGCCGCGTCGTCGAGCAGCACCACCACCCGGCGGATCGCGGTCAGCGACCGGTACAGCGCCGTCCGTTCGGCGAGCCGCTCGGGGACCTGCTGCGCGGGAATGCCCAGGGCCCGCAGGAACCGGCCGAGCACCTCCGCCGGATGCTCCGGCCCGTCGGACGACTGCGCTCCGAGATCCGCGTGGAGCTGGCCGCCCGGAAACCGGGGACGCAGGGTGTACAACCACCTCAGCGCGAGCGTGGTCTTGCCGACGCCGCCGAGCCCGCTCAGCGCTGCCAGGACGGGCCGGTCCTCCCGTGCGGCGCGGACACGATGCCGTTCCAGGGCCGCCAGCTCCCGGGTGCGGTCGATCACCCGCACCAGCGGCGGCAGCTGCCAGGGCGTCTGCTCGATGCCGCCCGGCCGAGGAGCGAAATGGATGCCGCCGTGCACGGAACCCGCCTGGACGACGGGTCCGCGCACGGTGCCGCTCAGGTCGTTGTGCGACTCCTGCCCGCCGCTGCGCACCCGTGCCCCCGCCCCGTGTGTGAGTACCGAGTCCTTTACGCATCCTTTCCGTGGGCGCCGCCGATATCCCCGGAGGCCGGGACCGATCTCCGTGCGCCGCCGACCGGTCAGCGGGCGGCGGCCGGGCGTGTCGGGGTGAACGCGGGGAGCGTCACGGTGAACACCGTCACGCCCGGCTCGCCGTCCAGCTCGAGCGTGCCGCCGTGCGCCCGCACCAGCGACGCGGCGACGGCGAGGCCCAGGCCGCTGCCGCCGCGGTCGCGGCTGCGGGCCTTGTCGACGCGGTAGAAGCGGTCGAAGATCCGTTCCCGGTCGGGCGCCGGGATGCCGGGACCCGTGTCGGCCACCGACACCCGGGCCCCTCCGGGCGCGGCCGAGAGTGTGACCGAGACCTTGGTGCCCGGCGGCGTGTGCACGGCCGCGTTGGTGAGCAGGTTGTCGAGCACCTGCCGGATCCGCTGCGGGTCCAGGCGCAGCTTCACCACCGCGGGACCGGTCGTCACCGTCAGCGGATGGTCCGGACGACCGGCGCGGAAGGCGTCGGCCGCCTGCCGCACCAGCTCCGTCAGATCCGTGTCCTCCCACCGCAGCGGCGTCTCCACCTCGGCCGCGTCCAGCCGCGCGAGCAGCAGCAGGTCGTCCAGGAGCACACCCATCCGGGCCGCCTCGGCGCGCAGCCGGGCCAGATGCCGCTCCCGCTCCGCGGGCTCGTTGGCCGCCGCGTACTGGAAGAGGTCGGCGTAGCCCCGTACGGACATCAGCGGGGTGCGCAGCTCGTGCGAGGCGTCCGCGACGAACCGGCGCAGCCGCTGCTCGGCCTTTGCCCGCACCGCGAGCGACGCGTCGATGTGCTCCAGCATCGTGTTGAACGCGGTGCGCAGCTCCGCCACCTCCTTGCCGCCGTCCCGTCCGTCGGCGCGTAGCGGCAGCCGGGCGGCCGACTCGGTCAGGTCGTGCGAGGCGATGCCGTGCGCGGTGCTCGCCATGTCGCTCAGCGGCTTCAGACCGCGCCGCAGCATCCGCCGCCCGAACACCACCAGGGCCAGCAGCGCGAGCCCGAAGGCGACGACCTGCACCGTGATCAACCGCCGCACGGTGTCCTCGACGTCGCCCATCGGCGCGGCGCTCACCAGCACCACCCCGGGCTCCACCTCGCAGGCCCGCAGCAGATACGGGCCGTGCCCGCCGATCCGCACGGTGCGGGTCAGGTCCTTGTCCGAGCGGGCCATGGTCCGCGCCAGCTCGGTCAGGGCACGGCTGTCGGCCGGCACCTCCGCGGGCGTCCGCAGGTCCGCCGAGCCGCCACCGGACACGTCGTACACGGCCGTGTACCAGCCGTAGTACGGCTTGCGCTCGACCGTGCCGTGCGCCGCGGCGTCCTTGGACTGCACGACCTGCACCAGCTTCATCTGGTCGGCGAGCTGCCGTTCCAGATAGTCCCGCATGTACGCCGTCAGCACCGTGCCGACCACGGCGAACACCACCAGTGACAGCACCCCGAGCCCCAGCGCCAGCCGGGTGCCGAGGCGCAGCCCGCGGTAGGCGCGCCACCACCGGCGTGTCACCGGGCGGCCTGCCGGATCACGTAGCCGAAGCCCCGCACGGTCTGGATCAGGGGCTCACCCGTGTCGTCGAGCTTGCGGCGCAGCCGGCTGACGACCAGCTCCACGACGTTGGACCGGCCGCCGAAGCCGTACTCCCACACATGGTCGAGGATCTGCGCCTTGGTCAGCACGGCCGGCGACTTGCGCACCAGATAGCGCAGCACCTCGTACTCGGTCGGCGTCAGCGAAAGCCGCCGCTCGCCGCGGCGCACCTCGCGGGAGTCCTCGTCCATCGTCAGGTCCGCCACCCGCAGCACGGACCGCTGGAAACCAGGACCGGTGCTGCGCCGCAGCACGGTGCGCAGCCGCGCCATCAGCTCCTCCACCGCGAACGGCTTCACCAGGTAGTCGTCACCGCCCCGGGTCAGCCCCGCCACCCGGTCGGCCACCCCGTCGCGCGCGGTGAGGAACACCACCGGCACCATCGTGCCCGAGCCGCGCAGCCGGTCCAGGACCCCGAATCCGTCGACGTCCGGCAGCATCAGGTCGAGCACCACGATGTCCGGACGGAACCCGGCGGCCAGCCGCAGCGCCTGTTCGCCCGAGTTCGCGGTGACCGCCTCCCAGCCCTCGTAGCGGGCGACCGTGGCCACGAGATCGGCGATGGGCGGGTCGTCGTCCACCACGAGCAGTCGCACTTTTTCCACCCGCTCATACTGCGCCACCTGCCGCCCGCACCCCAGACCGCGCGGACCGCCGTACCGGGATCGACACGTACTTGAAAGCCGGCCGACAGCAAATCGACAGACTGGCGGGCGGTGCCCGGCGCCCGGCGGCGAATTGGCCGGTGTGAACGCCGGGACAACGGGAAGAAGTCGCCCCGGACCGAACGGGCCCCGCGGATCAGCCGTCTACACTCGACCGGCGACGGCCCCACCGACCGCGGCCGGAGCGGGCAGCTTCTGCCAGACCCGAAGGGCATTCGGCGCTTTGATACGGATGGAATCAGTCACCAAGCGGTACCCGGACGGCACCGTTGCGGTCGACCGGCTGTCGCTGGAGATACCCGACCGCTCGATAACGGTCCTCGTCGGACCCTCCGGGTGCGGCAAGACGACGACCCTGCGGATGATCAACAGAATGGTCGAGCCCACCGAGGGCTCCATCCTCCTCGACGACGCGGACCTCGCGCAGCAGCCGGTCACCACGCTGCGCCGGTCGATGGGGTACGTCATCCAGAACGCCGGGCTTTTCCAGCACCGGACGATCCTCGACAACATAGCCACCGTGCCCCGCATGATCGGCTGGGGCAAGCAGAAGTCCCGCGAGCGGGCGGCCGAGCTGATGGAGCGGGTGGGGCTCGACGCCTCCCTCGGCAAGCGGTACCCGTACCAGCTCTCCGGCGGCCAGCAGCAGCGCGTCGGGGTGGCACGGGCGCTCGCCGCCGATCCGCCGGTGCTGCTCATGGACGAGCCGTTCTCCGCCGTCGACCCCGTGGTCCGCAAGGGCCTCCAGGACGAACTCCTGCGCATCCAGGACGAACTGGGCAAAACCATCGTCTTCGTCACGCATGACATCGACGAGGCCATCAAACTGGGCACCATGGTCGCGGTGATGCGCACCGGCGGCCGGCTCGCCCAGTTCGCACCGCCCGCCGAGCTGCTGTCCGACCCCGCCGACGACTTCGTCGAGGACTTCCTCGGCGCCGACCGCGGCATCCGGCGGCTCTCCTTCTTCCCCTCGGCCGGCCTGGAGCTGACGACCGGCCCGGTCGTGCGCGCCGACGCCACCGCCGAGCAGCTCGCCGCCGCCGACGCCCCCCACCTGCTGGTCACCGACGCGGACGGCAGGCCGCTGGGCTGGGCCGAGCCGGAAGACCTGACCGCAGGGGAGATCGCGCCCGAGCGGCTGCTGTCCTACGGGCGGCCGTTCGTGCCCGGCACCGACTCGCTGCGCGCCGCCCTCGACGGCGCCGTGCTCTCGCCCACCGGCTGGGCCGTCGCGGTGGACACCGACGGGCGGGTGACCGGCGTCGTCTCCCAGCAGACCATCGGCGAGGCGATCCGCAGCGCCCACGGCGCGGGCGACGACGACGGCGCGGGCGACGACGACGGCGCGGGCGACGCCGGCGGTGCGGCGGCTGCCGCGGCTGCCGGCGACGTCACGAAGGTCGCCCCGTGAACGGCTTCTTCGACATCCCGAGCGACCTCGACAACACCTACTTCGGTCTGATCGGCCTCCACCTGCGCGAGGCGCTGCTGCCGGTGCTGGCCGGCCTGCTCGCCGCGCTGCCCGTCGCGCAGCTCTGTGTGCGCTTCCGCTGGCTGTACCCGCCCGTGCTCGGGGTGACGACCGTCTTCTACGCCATCCCCTCACTGGCCGTCTTCGTGGTCCTCATCGACTACACCGGCCAGACCGAGCTGACCGTGATGATCCCGCTGGCCGTGTACAGCCTGGTGGTGCTCGTCCCGGCGATCGTCGACGGCGTGCGGTCGGTGCCCGAGGAGACCCTGGCCGCGTCCACGGCCATGGGCTTCGGGCCACTGCGCCGGTATCTGCAGGTGCAGTTGCCGATCGCCGTGCCGGCGATCCTGGCCGGCCTCCGGGTGGCCGTGTCGGCCAGCATCTCCCTGGTCAGCGTCGGCGCCCTCATCGGCAACCAGGGCGCCCTCGGCAACCTGCTCGCGGACGCCCAGAAGTACGGCCGGCCGGAGCTGGCGGTGAACTCCGTCCTCACCACCGCCGTACTGGCCATCCTGTGCGACGCGGCCCTCGTCCTGGTCCGGAACCTGCTGACCCCGTGGATGCCACGCGGCAAGAGGCAACGCCCGAAGGAGGCCGCGGTGCGGCAGGAGCAGACCGAGCCCCAGAAGGCGGCGGCCCGGTGAACGTACTCGACTTCGTCAACGCCTTCTTCAGCGACAGTGCCCACTGGCACGGCTACGACGGCATCCCGCAGCGCCTGGTGGAACACGTCCAGTACTCGTTGATGGCGCTCGGCCTCGCCGCCGCGATCGGCCTGCCCGTGGGGCTGCTGACCGGGCACACCGGGCGGGGCGGCAACGCCGTCGCCTTCGTCGCCACCGCCGCCCGCGCCCTGCCCAGCTTCGGACTGCTGGTGCTGATCGCCGTCGTCGTCGGCATCGGCCTGCTGCCCGTGATGATCCCGCTGGTCATCCTCGCGATCCCGCCGATCCTGGTCACCACCTACGAGGCGGTCCGCTCCGTCGACCCCTCCCCGGTGGACGCCGCGCGGGGCATGGGCATGCACGAGAGCGACATCCTCTTCCGGGTCGAACTGCCGGTGGCCCTCCCGCTGGTCCTCAGCGGGCTGCGCTCGGCCGCCATCCAGGTCGTGTCGACGGCGACCATCGCCGCGTACGTCAGTCTCGGCGGGCTCGGCCGGTACATCATCGACGGGCTCTACCAGCGCGACTACGAGAAGGTGGTCGGCGGCGCCACGCTGGTGGCCCTCCTGGCGCTCGTCACCCTCGCGGCGTTCTGGGCGGCCGGGCGGTTCGCCGTGTCGCCGGGGGTGCGCAGGCGCTGACCGCGGACCCCCGCGCACCTCTCGTGAAGCACGCCGTAAAAGAAACCGTAACCAGGCCGTTCTTGACTGACCGGCGAGTGGCTCGTTTGGATCGACGGATGACTTTCACCGCCAAGAGCAGCAGGTCCAGGACGAGGCACACCGGTGCGGCGGTCGTCGCGCTCGCCGCCGCGGCGGCGCTGCTCGCGGGCTGTTCCTCCGGCTCCGACGACTCAGACAACCCGCTGGCAGGCGAGAAGGCGGAGGCCGGCACCGTCGTCGTCGGCTCGAACAACTTCGCCGAGAGCACCCTGCTCGCCGACATCTACGGCGAGGCGCTCAAGGCCAAGGGCCTCAAGGTCACCTACAAGCACAACATCGGCAGCCGGGAGACCACGTACGGCCTGATGAAGAACGGCTCCGTCACGGTGCTGCCGGAGTACAACGGCTCGCTGCTGGCCTACCTCGACCCCGATGCCGAGCAGAAGTCCGCCGCGGCGGTGAACGCGGCGGCGAAGGCCAAGCTCGACAAGAAGCTGACCCTGCTGGAGTCGTCGCCCGCCGAGGACAAGGACTCGGTGAGCGTCAACGCCGAGACCGCCGAGAAGTACAAGCTCACCTCCGAGTCCACCCTCGCCGACCTCAAGGACGCCGCACCGGACCTGGCGATCGGGGGTTCGCCCGAGTTCCAGACCCGCCAGCAGGGTCTCAAGGGCCTGGAGTCGGTGTACGGGCTGAAGTTCAAGTCCTTCAAGGCGCTCGACGCGGGTGGACCGCTGACCCAGTCGGCGCTGACCAAGAACACCGTGCAGGCGGCGGACATCTTCACCACCGACCCGACCATCATCAAGGAGAAGTTCGTCGTCCTGAAGGACCCGGAGAACCTCTTCGGCTTCGCCAACGTGACGCCGCTGGTCTACAAGGACGGGCTGTCCAAGGAGGGCGTCGGCACGCTCAACGCGGTCTCCGCCAAGCTGGACACCAAGACGCTCCTCGACCTGGACGCGCAGGTCCAGCTGGACAAGAAGGACCCGCTGGACGTGGCCAAGGAGTGGCTCAAGACGGCCGGTCTCGTCTGACGGGGGACGCCGTCACGACGCCGCGGCCCCGGTCGCGGCGTCGATCAGCTGGTCGATCAGGGCGATGAGGACGTCCCGGCTGGAGGTCCGCTCCCGCGCGTCGCACAGCAGCACCTGAACGTGCTCCGGCAGCGCGAGGGCCTCGCGGATCTCCGCCGCCGGGTACGGATGCCGTCCGTGGAAGCCGTTGACGGCGACGACGAAGGGAATGCCCCGTCGCTCGAAGAAGTCGATCGCGGCGAAGCTCGACTCGGGCCTGCGGACGTCGACCAGGACCACCGCCCCGAGAGCGCCGATCGACAGGTCGTTCCACATGAACCAGAACCGCTGCTGACCGGGCGTACCGAAGAGGTACAGCACCAGGTCCCGGCCGATGGTGATCCGCCCGAAGTCCAGGGCCACGGTCGTGGCCCGCTTCTCCTCGATGCCGGCGAGATCGTCGACGTCGAGTCCCGCCGCGGTCAGCGGCTCCTCGGTGCGCAGCGGGGCGATCTCGCTGACCGACCCGACCATGGTGGTCTTGCCGACGCCGAAACCCCCGGCGATCAGGATCTTGACGGCATCCGGCGCGGTGGAGCGTGCGGATGCCGTGGGCGCCTCAGCGACGCGCTCAGAGCCGGCCAAGGCCGTCCCTCACTTTCTGCAGCAGGTCCAGGTCCGGGTTGGCACGGGAGACGAGGTGCGGCGGCCGCGCGGTGATCCGGCCGGCCTCCAGCAGGTCCGAGAGCAGGATGACGACCACACTCACCGGCAGGTCGAGCCGGGCCGCGACCTCGGCCACGGCGAGCGGCTCGGCACACAGCCGCAGGATCCGCAGGTGCTCGGGCTGCGGTCGCGCGGCCCGGGTGGGCTGCGGGTCCAGCGCGGTCACCGTCGTGATGAGGGTGAAGTCGGCGCGGCTGGGCCGGGTCCGGCCGCCGGTCAGGGTGAACGGCCGCACCAGCCGGCCCCCCGCGTCGCCTCCGGTCACGTCACTCGCCGGGGCCGACGGTGGCCCGCGGTGCCGCGCTCAGGTGCTCGCCGATCCTCTTCACCAGCATGTTCATCTGGTACGCCACCACGCCGACGTCGGCGTTCGGCCCGGTGAGCACCACGAGGTGCGCGCCGGGGCCTGCGGAGGTGAGTATCAGGTAGCTGTTGGCCATCTCGATCAGCGCCTGGCGCACCGGCCCGCCCCGGAAGTCCATGCTGACGCCCTTGCTGAGGCTCATCAGGCCCGACGCGGTCGCCGCCAGCCGCTCGGCGTCGTCACGCAGGAACCCGGTGGACTTGCTGACGACCAGTCCGTCCTCGGAGAGCACCACGGCCTGGTTCACGTCGGCGACCCGCTCCACGAGTCCGGTGAGCAACTGGTCCAGCTCGGTGTGCGTGGCGGGGGAGGGTCGGGTCATCGCGTGTCCTTCGTCGGCGGTCGGCGGTCGGCTGTCGGAGTCGAGGGGGCGGCGGAGGAGAGCACCTGCGCGTCGGTGTCGGTGGCGGTGTCGGTGTCCACGCCCGTGCCGGTGTCGGTGCCGTCCGCGTCGTCGTCGGTGTGGGCGCGCAGCGTGCCGCGCTGGAAACCGGCGAGGGACGAGGCCGCGCGCTCGGCCGTGAAGTCGGCGTAGTCGTCGGACGCGTCGCCCCGGCCGGGGCCGGAGTCCTCGTCGCGCAGCTCGGCGGCGAGGCTGGTCTGCGGCACCCGACGGGGCAGCGGCATCAGTCCGTTCCGCTCCTGAGGAGATCCGGGAGAGTCGGGGGAGCCGTCGGAGCCTGGAGAGCCGGCGGGGGCCGCGGACCGGCTCGCGGGCACCGGTCGCGGCGGCCGCACGGGCCGGTCGGCGCCGGCCGGTTCCTCCCCCGGGGCGGAGGACAGGCCCGACGAGGCCGGTACCGGGTCTTCGGCTGCTCCGTGGTCGTCCGTACCGGCCGCCGCGTCGCCGGTGCCGCCCGCGGCGCCGAACGGCTCGCGCACCACGATGTCGTGCGGGATCAGCACGATCGCCGTGGTCCCGCCGTACGGCGAGGAGCGCAGCGTCACGGTGATGCCGTGCCGGTGCGCGAGGCGGGCGACGACGAACATGCCGAGCCGCAGGTCGTCGGCGAGCGCCACCACGTCGAACTGCGGAGCCACCGCCAACTGGGCGTTGAACGCGGCGTAGTCCTCCTCCGACAGACCAAGGCCCCGGTCCTCGATCTCGATGGCCAGGCCCTTGGCCACCAGCGCCGCCCGCACCCCGACCGGGTTGGGGGCGGGGGAGTAGGCGGTGGCGTTGTCGATCAGCTCGGCCAGCAGGTGGATCACGTCGGCCACCGCGGGCGGGGCCAGCGCCACCTCCTCGTCGGTGTGCAGCTCCACCCGCTGGTACTCGGCGACCTCGCCGACGGCGCTGCGCAGGATGTCGACCAGCGAGACGGGCTCGCGCCAGGTGCGCCGGGGCTGCTCGCCGCTGATGATGACGAGGTTCTCCTCGTAGCGCCGCAACTGGCTGGCCGTGGAGTCCAGTTCGTACAGGCCCTTCAGGATCTCGGGGTCCGTGTGCTCGCGCTCCAGGGCGTCCAGCTTGCCGAGCTGCATGTTGACGAGGTTCTGGCTCTGCCGGGCGATGCCCAGGATCACCTTCTGGAAGCCGCGCCGCGTGTCGGCGAGTTCGACGGCGGTGTGCACGGCCGTGCGCTGCGCCGTGTTGAACGCCTGGGCGACCTGCCCGAGTTCGTCCCGCCCGTAGTCCAGCGGCGGGGTCGCCGACTCCACGTCGACCGTCTCGCCCCGCTCCAGCCTGGCCACCACGTCGGGCAGCCGCTCCTCGGCCAGGCTCAGGGTGGCCAGCCGCAGCCCGCGCAGCCGCCGGGACAGCGAGCGGGTGATGCGCCAGGACATGACGATGCAGAGCAGCAGGGCGATGAGGCCGCCCGCGCTCAGGACGCCGGCCTTGATCAGCAGGCCGCGGGCCTCCGCGGCGCTGCGGTCGAGGAGTCCGTCCGTCTGCTGCCTGATGAGCTGCCCGTACTGGGTGGAGATCTTCTCGAAGGCGGTGATCCAGCGCTGCCGTGCGGCCGGCAGGTCGATCCGGTCCTCACCGTCCGCCGAACGGGCCTCGAGTACCTGGTCCTCGACGTCCTGCATGGACTTCCACTCGGAGCTCGCGAGGATGCGCTCCGTCTGTGTCTTCGCGCTGCCGGTCAGCGAGGGGACGATCTGGTCCTGCACGAGCCAGCGGCGGGTGTGCACCAGCTGGGCGAACCGGGACCACTGCTCCTCGTCCATCCGGCCGGACGGCCAGGCCAGCGTGAGCCGGGCGTCCTCCTGGGAGACCAGCTCGGCGGCGTGCTCCAGGGCGACCAACGGCCCCGCCTGGGAGGTGAGGTCGCCGTCGTCGACCTGGGAGAGCTCCTGGAAGGCGTGGATCTGCTCGTCGACGATCGAGGTGTACTGGTCGAGCGCCTGCTCCGCGGTGATGTCGCTGGGGTCGTCCACCTGGTTGCGGTAGTACTCCAGGCTGCCCACCGAGCCGAGGACCGAGTACAGGCGGTCCGAGACCCGGGAGGGCGCGCTCTCGATCGCGTCGGACTGGCCGACCAGCTGCGCGACCGCCGCGTCCGTCTTCTCGCGCTGCGCGTCCAGTGCCGTCCGGTCGCCGTCCGGTGCGGCCAGCCAGGCGGCCGACAGGCTGCGCTCCTTCTGCAGGGCCAGGGTGGCCTCGGTGCCCATGGCCCCGGTGTCGCGGCTCAACTCCGTCTGCGCGCGCAGCCGCAGGCCCTCCGAGAACATCTGGATCGTCGTCACGCCCCACACGGCGGCGAGGGTGACACCGGGGACCAGGGCCAGGAGGATCAGGGAGAGACGTATGGAGCCGAGGCGGCGCCGGGCACCCTTCTTCCGTGTCTTCCGTGCAGGCATCGTCGTCCTAGGCGATCAGTGGGGGAGGGTGGCGGGAGTACGCGGGCGCCGTGGGCCGCGGGACCCGGTCACCGGGTGCCGCCCGCGGCGAACTCGGCGACCGCGTCGGCGTTGGTCCGGGTGACGAACGCGGGGCCGGTCAGCACGGGGGCCACTCCGCCGCCGCTGACGTTGCCGTTGGTGCGGTACAGCCAGAGCGCGTCCACCGCGAGATAGCCCTGGAGATAGGGCTGCTGGTCCACCGCGAACTGGACGTCCCCGCTCTTGACCGCGGCGACCAGGTCGTTGTCGAGGTCGAAGGTGGCGACGTGGGCGCTGCTGCCCGCCTCGTCGACCGACTTGACCGCGGTCAGCGCGAACGCCGCGCCGTTCATGACGACTTCGTCGATGCTGGGGTCCTGCCGCAGCCGCGCGGTGACGGCCGCGTCGACCGCCTTCATGTCGGTGCCCTCGACGTAGAGCATCTCGCTCTCGCCCTCGAAGGTCTTCTTCACGCCCGCGCAGCGGGCCTCCAGGGCGACGTTGCCGCGCTCGTGGATGACACACAGGGCGTGCTTGGCCTTGAGGCCGTTCAGCTTGTCGCCGACGGCGCGGCCCGCGACGCTCTCGTCCTGCCCGAAGTACCCCAGGAGCCCGGTGGACCGCCAGGCGTCGATACCGGAGTTGAGGCCGACCACGGGAATCCCGGCGGCCTTGGCCTCGGCGACCGGCGCCTTCATCGCCTGCGGTTTGGCGAGGGTCACGGCGATGCCGTCGGCCTTGTCGCGGACGGCGTCCCGCACCAGGTCGGCCTGGTCGGCGGTGTCCGCGTCGCCGGCGTACGTCAGGTCGATGCCGTCCTTGGCGGCGGCCGCCTCGGCGCCCTTGCGCACCCGGTCCCAGAAGGCGTCGCCCTCACCGCCGTGGGTGACCATGACGATCTTCAGCCGGTCGGCGCCGGACCCGCCCGCGGCGTCCGCGGTCGAGTCGTCCTCGTCCCCGCCGAGGGCGGAGCAGCCGGCCGCCAGCAGACAGACGGCCGCGGCGAGGGCCGCGGCGCGCAGAGGTCCGGGGGAGTGGATGGACGGGGGAGATGTACTCATGGGAGCTGGGGCACCTCGCTGTGCGGCCGTGCAGGAGGAACGGGACGAGGTGGCCCGGAGCCGCGGGTCAGTGCGCCAACCGGGTGAAACTCGCCTGGCCGGAGCAAACCGTGTGTGACCGCTGGTAGTCAAGTGACCAGCGAACTGCTGTCAGTTGTCGGTGCCGCATCGTGATGAACGGGGAGGCGAAAGCGGGCCGAAGCGGAATGCCGCGCGGTATGCCCGGCGGCGTCCGCGCTCCGCGACGGTTCCAAGGAGACTGATCTGACGGGCAGTTAGTCGGTGAGTTATCGTGTACGGGGGGTAAAGACAGGCGGCACGGTCTGTTGAGTTCCAGCCCAGGAGAGTTCAGCCGATGGCGAGGCAGCTACGCGCCGAGCAGACCCGCGCGACGATCGTCGGTGCCGCTGCCGACCTGTTCGACCGTCACGGCTACGAGTCGACCAGCCTGAGCGAGATCGTGGCCCACGCCGGGGTCACCAAGGGCGCGCTGTACTTCCACTTCGCGGCGAAGGAGGACCTCGCCCACGCCATCATGGAGATACAGTCCCGGACCTCCCGCCGGCTCGCGACCGAACTGGACGGGCGGGGCTACTCCTCGCTGGAGGCGCTGATGCGCCTCACGTTCGGCATGGCCCGGCTCTGCGAGGAGGGCCCGGTGCTGCGGGCCGGGCTGCGGCTCGCCACCGCGGGAGTGCCGGTCCGGCCGCCGCTGCCGCATCCCTTCACCGAGTGGCGGGAGATCGCCACGTCCCGGCTGGTCGACGCCGTCCGGCAGTCCGACGTGCAGCCGGACATCGACGTCGACTCCGTGGCACACACCCTCGTCTGCTCCGTCGTCGGCACCCGCGTCGTGAGCGGCACCCTGGAACCGGCCGGGCGCCAGCCCCGCCGCCTGGCCGAGATGTGGCACATCCTGATCCGGGGTATGGTGCCGGTGACCCGACGCGCCCGCTACCTCACCCTCGCGGCCCGCCTGGAGCGGGAGACGGGCGCGGCCTGACAGGGTGCCCGAGCAGGTGCCCGAGCGCGTGCCCGAGCGCGTGCCCGATCAGGCGGCCGGTTCCGCGGGCCCGGTGCGGTCCGCGCGATACGGTGACGCGCATGCCCGACACCCCGCCCGAGCCCGCCCCCGTCATCCTCGGCAACGAGCCCGGGTCCTTCCCGCACGGCGTGCTGGCCGATCGGCACCCCGCCATCGTCCGGCAGGTCCGGGACGCGTTCCCCCACGACCCCGCACGCCGACACGCGCTCGACGCGCTGCTCGCGAGCTGCGCCGACGGGGTGATCGAGGCGCTGCCCGCCGACGCCGACCCCACCGGCCGCGACCGGGACCGCTGGGCGCACTGGGGCATGGACGCGTACGCCGGCCGCTCCTGGTACGACGTGCCCTGGCTGTGGGCGGAGAGCCACTTCTACCGCCGGCTCCTCGACGCCGTCGGCTACTTCGGACCCGGCGCCTGGCAGGGCGTCGACCCCTTCCGGCCCGCCAAGCTCGCCGAACTCGACGCGCCGGAGACGGACGAGGAACTCGCCGCGCTCGACCGCCTCCCCGCCCTGAACGCCGACGAGCGGACCCGGGCCCTGCTGCACGGCTCCCTCTGGGGCAACCGCGCCGACCTCGGCTTCCGTCTCTCCGACGCGAGCACCGGCGCTACCGACACCAACGGCGCGGTGGAGGCCCTCGTCGCCGACGACAGCGACACCCTGTGGTCCCTGCTCCCGCCCTCCGGGACGGGCACCTCCGGCCCGAACACCCTCTGCCTGGTCGCCGACAACGCGGGGCGCGAACTGGTCCCCGACCTGCTTCTCGTCTCGCACCTGCTCGCCGAGGGCCGCGTGGACCGGGCCGTCCTGCACGTCAAGCCGTACCCGTACTACGTCTCCGACGCCACGCCCACCGACGTGCTCGACGCACTGCGGCGGCTCCTCGCGGCGGGCGGCGAGGCCACCACGTACGGCGAGCGGCTGTGGACCGCGCTGAGCGACGGGCGCGTCACCGTCCGCGCCCACCCCTTCTCCTGCGCCCCGCTGCCGTACGCGGACATGCCCGACGACCTGCGCGAGGACTTCGCCGCGGCCACCGTCACCGTCCTCAAGGGCGACCTGAACTACCGCCGCCTGGTGGGCGACCGGTGGTGGCCGCCCACCACCTCCTTCGCGGACGCCACCGCCTACTTCCCCGGCCCCGTCGCCGCGTTGCGCACCCTGAAGTCCGACGTGATCACCGGCCTGAGTGCCCGGACCGAGGCGGCACTGGTGGCGAGCGGCGAGCAGCGCTGGCGGACGAGCGGGACGCACGCCCTGATCCAGGTCAGGCGCTGAGCGACGTGGTGCTGAGCCAGAAGTTCCCGGATTCCGCACTGATTCACGCGATGGTGTGATCATGTCCTGCGTGGGGGATGTGTCCGAAGTGCCCTGGGTAGTGCCCGGCCATGACGCAACAGCCCTTCGAACTCCCGCACTTCTACCTGCCGCATCCCGCGCGGCTCAACCCCCATCTCGACGAGGCCCGCGCCCACTCGACGACGTGGGCGCGCGAGATGGGCATGCTGGAGGGCTCCGGGGTCTGGGAGCAGTCCGACCTCGACGCCCATGACTACGGCCTGCTCTGCGCCTACACCCACCCCGACTGCGACGGGCCGGCGCTCTCCCTGATCACCGACTGGTACGTGTGGGTCTTCTTCTTCGACGACCACTTCCTGGAGAAGTTCAAACGCAGCCAGGACCGCGTCGCCGGCAAGGCCCACCTCGACCGGCTCCCCCTGTTCATGCCGCTGGACCCGGCCGCGGAGACGCCCGAGCCGGAGAACCCGGTCGAGGCGGGCCTCGCCGACCTGTGGACCCGCACGGTGCCCGCGATGTCGGCCGACTGGCGCCGCCGCTTCGCCGTCGCCACCGAGCACCTGCTCAACGAGTCCCTGTGGGAGCTGTCCAACATCAACGAGGGGCGGGTCGCCAACCCCGTCGAGTACATCGAGATGCGCCGCAAGGTCGGGGGCGCCCCCTGGTCGGCCGGGCTGGTGGAGTACGCGACGGCCGAGGTGCCCGCCGCCGTCGCCGGCTCGCGGCCGCTCAGGGTGCTCATGGAGACGTTCTCCGACGCCGTGCACCTGCGCAACGACCTCTTCTCCTACCAGCGTGAGGTCGAGGACGAGGGCGAGCTGAGCAACGGCGTGCTGGTCCTGGAGACCTTCTTCGGCTGCACCACCCAGGAGGCCGCCGAGCTGGTCAACGACGTCCTCACCTCCCGGCTGCACCAGTTCGAGCACACCGCGTTCACCGAGGTGCCCGCCGTGGCCCTGGAGAACGGGCTGACCCCGCCCGAGATCGTCGCCGTCGGCGCGTACACCAAGGGCCTCCAGGACTGGCAGTCCGGCGGCCACGAATGGCACATGCGCTCCAGCCGGTACATGAACAAGGGCGAGCGTCCCCTGGCCGGCTGGCAGGCGCTGACCGGGCCCGGCACCTCCGCCGCGGACGTCGGCGCGCTGCTCGCCGCGGCGGTCGCCGAGCGGGCCCGCCCCTACACGTACGTGCCCTTCCAGAAGGTCGGCCCGGCCGTCATCCCCGACATCCGCATGCCGTACCCGCTGGAGCTGAGCCCCGCCCTGGAGGGCGCCCGGCGGCACCTGTTCGAGTGGTCGCGGCGGATCGGCTTCCTCAGCGAGGGAGTCTGGGACGAGGACAAGCTCGCCAGCTGCGACCTCCCGCTGTGCGCCGCCGGCCTCGACCCCGACGCCACCCAGGACCAGCTCGACCTCGCCTCCGGCTGGCTTGCCTTCGGGACGTACGGCGACGACTACTACCCGCTCGTCTACGGGCACCGCCGCGACCTCGCCGCCGCCCGGCTGACCACCGCCCGCCTGTCGGCCTGCATGCCGCTCGACGGCGAGCCGGTCCCGCCGCCCGCCAACGCCATGGAACGCTCCCTGATCGACCTGTGGGCGCGCACGACGGCCGGCATGACACCCGAGGAACGGCGCCCGCTGAAGGCGGCCGTGGACACGATGACCGAAGCCTGGGTGTGGGAGCTGTCCAACCAGATCCAGAACCGTGTCCCCGACCCCGTGGACTACCTGGAGATGCGGCGCGCCACCTTCGGCTCCGACCTGACCCTCGGCCTGTGCCGAGCCGGACACGGCCCCGCCGTGCCGCCCGAGGTCTACCGAAGCGGCCCCGTCCGCTCCCTGGAGAACGCGGCGATCGACTACGCCTGCCTCCTCAACGACGTCTTCTCGTACCAGAAGGAGATCGAGTACGAGGGCGAGATCCACAACGCGGTCCTCGTCGTGCAGAACTTCTTCGGGGTCGACTACCCGGCCGCCCTCCATGTCGTGCAGGATCTGATGAACCAGCGCATGCGCCAGTTCGAACACGTCGTCGCGCACGAACTCCCCGTCGTCTACGACGACTTCCAGCTGTCCGAAGAGGCGCGGACCATCATGCACGGCTACGTCACCGACCTGCAGAACTGGATGGCCGGCATCCTCAACTGGCACCGCAGCGTCCCGCGCTACAAGGCCGAGTACCTCGCGGGGCGCACCCACGGCTTCCTCCCGGACCGGATCCCGGCCCCGCCGGTACCCGCGCCGATCCCCGTGCCGGGGAGCAGTCCCGCCCTGACGCCCTGATGCCCTGACCGCCGTTCAGTCTCACTCGTTCGTGGCTCGTCACGCGCCGGTGCGCCGGGTAGAGCACCTGCCGGAGGCGATCCATGGAACAGACAGCGTTGCGTCCCAAGCCGATGCCCGGCCGGGAACCGTGCCCCGGTACCACGCCCGACACCGCCCGGCGCCCGCATGCCGGGCGCCGGCGCCGCCGGCGGCTCACCACCGTGCTGCTCGGCCTGTTCGCCGCGGCCGTCCTGATCCTCGCGGGTGTGGGACTGGGCACGGTGGGCGCCACGGTGATCGGTATGAGCAAACTCGCCGAACTGCGACAGCAGGCCGGGGCGCCGGGAGGGGGAGCGGGAGCGGGGGCGCAGTCCGGCACCCGGGCCGCCCAGGCCCACCCGTCGGCCGCCCCGTCACCCTCCGCCTCCCCGGCGCCGGCCGCCGCGACGCTCGGCGTGGAGGCCGTGGACGACGACAGGCCCGGGGCCCGGATCGTGGGTGTCCACGTGCCGGGCCCCGGGTACACGGCGGGCCTGGTGCGCGGTGACGTACTGCTGGCGATCGGCGCGACCCGCGTCGACTCGGCAGCCGACCTCGCACACGCCGTGGCCCGCGCCAGGCCCGGCAAGGAGGTCAAGGTCACCGTGCGCCACGAGAGCGGCGGCTACCAGCAGCTCACGGCCGTACCGGGCGTCGTCACATGACCGTACGGAAGTGGCTGGTGAGCCGTCCGGCGTCGTCCAGTACGTGGTAGGCCAGCCCGACCGGCGCGTCCCGGTCCGCGATCTGCTCGCCCTCCCAGGGCAGGCGCAGGGTCCACGTCACCCCGGGGCCGACCACCAGGGGCCGCCCGGCGAACACGGTGGCGGCGGGCGTGTGGGCGTGACCCGTGATCAGCCCCGCGATCCCGGGCCGCCGGTCCAGCAGCGCGGCGAGGCGCTCGCGGTCGCGCAACTGGTAGGAGTCGGGCAGGGGGTGGTGCAGCGCGGCGGGCGGGTGGTGGAAGGCGAGGAGGGCCGGGCGGTCGCCGTCGAGTCCGTCGAGAGACGCCTCGATCCAGTCGTACGTCTCCGCGTCCAGCTCTCCCTCGTCGCTGCCCGGAATGCTGGAGTCGCACATCAGGACCGCACCGCCGTCGAAGACGTGCAGGTCGTTGACCGGACCGTCGGCTGCGGGGCGGCCGAGCAGGGCCTTGCGGTAGGGCGCGCGGCTGTCGTGGTTGCCCGGGCAGGTGAGCACGGGGAACGGCGCGGAACCGTCGCGCAGTCCCAGGATCGCGGCGGCCTCCTCGTACTCCGCCTCCGCGCCGTGGTCCGCGACGTCCCCGGTCACCAGGAGCGCGTCCACCCGCCCCGGCAGCCGCCACAACCGGTCGCGCACCCGCTCGGCGCGCTCGGTCGCCCGCGCGCTCCCGTCCAGGTGCAGATCGCTGATGTGCGCGAGTACGAGCATGGTTCCGGCCTCCTCCGGGTGCCCGAACGGCAGGCCCCCGTTGCTAATGCTTGAAGCGCATCAAACCATTAGTCATGGGGGTTGATCAATGCCAATCGGCTCGCGTCGCCCCCTTCCTGAGGGCAGGATGCTGCCCGTGGTCCCTTCACTCTTTCGCCCTGGGAGGCCCGGATGACCGGCAGCAGCCCCGCCGCTTCCTTCACCGCCGACGACTACCGGGCCCGCATGGAGCGCGCCGCGCGCGCCGCCGCCGACGCAGGCCTTGCCGGGCTGCTGGTGGCCCCGGGCCCCGACCTGGTGTGGCTCACCGGGTACGCGCCCACCGCGGACACCGAACGGCTCACCCTGCTCGTCCTCGCCCCCGGCCGTGACCCCGTGCTCGTCGTCCCGACGCTCGAGGCCCCCGACGCCGCGAAGGCGGCCGGAGCGCCCGCCCTGACCCTGCGCGACTGGACCGACGGCAAGGACCCCTACGCGGCCACCGCCGCCCTCCTCGACGGCTCCGGACGCTTCGGCATCAGCGACAACGCCTGGGCCATGCACCTGCTGGCCCTTCAGCGCACGCTGCCCGACACCTCCTACGCCTCCCTCACCGTGGCGCTGCCCATGCTGCGTGCCGTCAAGGACACGGCGGAGCTGGAGCTGCTGGCCGCGGCGGGCGCGGCCGCCGACGCCGCCTTCGAGGAGATCCGCGAGGTCCGCTTCGGCGGACGCAGGGAGTCCGAGGTCGCCGCCGACCTCGCCGAACTGCTGCGGCGCTTCGGCCACTCCCAGGTCGACTTCACCATCGTCGCCTCGGGACCCAACGGCGCCAACCCGCACCACGAGGTCGGCGACCGCGTCATCGAGGACGGCGACATGGTCGTCCTCGACTTCGGCGGCCTCAAGGACGGTTACGGCTCCGACACCTCCCGCACCGTCCACGTCGGCGAAGCCACCGACGAGGAGCGCCGCGTGCACGACCTCGTCCGCGAGGCGCAGGAGGCCGGCTTCCGGGCGGTGCGTCCCGGCGCCGCCTGCCAGGACGTCGACCGGGCCGCCCGCGCGGTCATCGCCGGTGCCGGGTACGGCGAGTACTTCATCCACCGCACCGGGCACGGCATCGGCGTCACCACGCACGAACCCCCGTACATGATCGAGGGCGAGGAACAGCCCCTCGTGCCCGGCATGTGCTTCTCCGTCGAGCCCGGCATCTATCTGCCCGGCCGGTTCGGGGTACGCATCGAGGACATCGTCACCGTCACGGAGGACGGCGGCCGCCGGCTCAACGACACCACCCGGGAGCTGGTCACCGTGGACTGACCGGCGACCCACGGACCCCGAAGCCCCGGCAGCCCCGGCAGACCCGGAAGACGACGGCGCGAGATGACCCAGGCACCGACACCCACGGCGGACACCGTCCGCCGGCTGGTCCGCTCCCTGCTGGGCGGGAGCACGGAACCCGACGTCCGGCCGGTCGCCGGCAGCGGCGGCGAACCCGACACCTGGTGGGTCGGCTCCCGGCACGTGCTGCGGCTGTCCCCCGACCGGGAGACCGCCGTGCGCCGGCGCCGCGAACTGCGGCTGCGCGAACTGGTCCGCCCGTACGCCTCCGTCGCGGTCCCCACGAGCGTGGCGCACGGCGAGTGGGCACCGGGCCTCACCTACACGCTGGACGCCAAGCTGGCCGGCGGGTCGGGTGAGGACCACGAGGTGTCCGCCCTGGGCGAGGCGGACCTCGCGGCGCTGCTCACCTCGGTGCGCGAGGTACCAATCCGCCAGGCGGAGACGCTCGGCGTGCCACGGGCGGCCCCGCGCTCCCTGGAGACCCTGCGGCAGGCCGCCGAGCGTGCCGTCCGCCGCCTCGCCGCAGCCGACGAGTTCGACGCCGGACGGCCGGAGCGGCTCACCCGGGAGGCGGCCGCCCAGCTCGGTGTCCAGCCGGGCGCGGCGGTCCTCGTCCACCACGGACTGACCGGCGAGCACCTCGTCGTCAGCGCCGACGGCCGGGTGCGCGGCGTCCTCGGCTGGTCCGACGCGGTCCTCGGCGACCCGGCCGAGGACATCGCCGGGCTCGCGCTCTCCGTCGGCTCACCTGCCGCGGTCCGGGCCGCCACCCTCGCCGGTTACGGCGCCCGGCCCTGCCTGCGTGGCCTGTGGCTGGCCCGCTGCGACACGGTGGTCCGGCTCGCGGAGGGGATCGCCGGCCGATCCGACGCTCCGCTGCCCCTGCTCAGGACCCGGCTGCGCCGCGCCTGGGAACCGATCCTCCTGGAACGGGTGACGGAGCTGCGCGAGGACGGCACGGGCGACGCCTCCTGAGCGGCCTCGCTCCGGTACGGCGGAGCGGCCTCGCTCCGGTACGGCGGAGCGGCCTCGCTCCGGTACGGCGGAGCGGCCTCGCTCCGGTACGGCGCTCGCGCGAACGCCCCGTCGCCTCACGGCCGTCGCCTCGCGGCCGTGGCCTCATTCCTGGCGCCTCATTCCTGGCGCCTCACTCCTGGCGCCTTGCTTCCGGCGTCCTGCTCTCGTCGCCTCACTCCTGCGCCAGCACCACGCTCGACTCGCCCGGTACGCGCAGCAGCCCGTCCGCGCCCGGGCCCTCCACCGGCTCCCACGCCGCGAGTACGCGCGCGGGGCGGTTGCCCAGCGGGATCGCCGCCGGCTCGGTGCCCAGGTTGACGGCCACCCGGATGTCGCCGCGCCGGAAGGCCAGCCAGCGCGCCGCACCGTCGTACGCCACCCTGGTGTCGGCCAGGTCGGGGTCGGTCAGGTCCGGCTGCTCGCGGCGCAGGGCGATCAGCCGCCGGTACCAGTCCAGCACGCGCGCGTGCGGCTCCCGTGCCGGCTCCGACCAGTCCAGGCAGGAGCGCTCGCGCGTCGCCGGGTCCTGCGGGTCGGGCACGTCCTCCTCGCGCCAGCCGTGCGCGGCGAACTCCCGCCGCCTGCCGCGCCGTACCGCCTCGGCCAGCTGCGGGTCGGTGTGGTCGGTGAAGAACTGCCACGGCGTGCCGGCCGCCCACTCCTCGCCCATGAACAGCATCGGTGTGAACGGCGCGGTCAGCGTCAGCGTGGCCGCGCAGGCCGCGAGGCCGGGGGAGACCAGCCCGGCCAGCCGGTCGCCCTGGGCGCGGTTGCCGACCTGGTCGTGGGTCTGGCTGTAGCCCGTCAGCCGGTGCGCCGCCACCCGGCCGCGGTCCAGCGCACGGCCGTGCGAGCGGCCCCGGAAGCTGGAGTAGGTGCCGTCGTGGAAGTAGCCCCGGGTCAGCGTCTTGGCGAGCGCCGCAATCGGGTCGCGCGCGAAGTCGGCGTAGTAGCCCTGCGACTCCCCGGTCAGCGCGGTGTGCAGGGCGTGGTGGAAGTCGTCGTTCCACTGCGCGTGCACGCCCAGGCCGCCCTCCGCGCGCGGGGTGATGATCCGCGGGTCGTTCAGGTCGGACTCGGCGATCAGGAAGAGCGGGCGGTCCAGGTCGGCGGCGAGGTCGTCCACGGCCGTCGACAACTGCTCCAGGAAGTGGCACGCGCGCGTGTCGACCAGGGCGTGCACCGCGTCCAGGCGCAGCCCGTCGATCCGGTAGTCCCGCAGCCACGCCAGCGCGCCGTCCACCAGATACGCCCGCACCTCGTCCGAGCCGGGCGCGTCCAGGTTCACGGCGACGCCCCAGGGCGTGTGATGGGTGTCGGTGAAGTACGGGCCGAAGACGGGCAGGTAGTTGCCGGAGGGGCCCAGGTGGTTGTGCACCACGTCCAGGACCACGCCGAGGCCGAGTTCGTGGGCCCGGTCGACGAACCGTTTCAGCGCCTCGGGCCCGCCGTACGGCTCGTGCACCGCCCACAGCGAGACCCCCTCGTACCCCCAGCCGTGCCGGCCGGGAAAGGGGCACAGCGGCATCAACTCGACGTGGGTGACGCCCAGTCGCACCAGGTGCTCGAGACGCCCGGCGGCGGCGTCGAGCGTGCCCTCGGGCGTGTACGTCCCCACGTGCAGCTCGTACAGGACGCCACCGGGCAGCGCGCGCCCGCCCCACTCGGCACGCCACGCGTGGCGCCCGTGGTCGACGACCGCGCTGAGCCCGTCCGGTCCGTCCGGCTGGCGGCGCGAGCGCGGGTCCGGCAGCACCGGCCCGTCGTCCACCGCGAAGCCGTACCGCGAGCCGCCTCGCGCCTCGGCCTCACCGCACCACCACCCCGGTCGTCCCGGATCGCGCTCCAGCGCGCGCGTGGCGCCGTCGCACCGCAACGTCACTCGGCCGGCCTGCGGTGCCCACACCTCGAACTGCACGGACGGTTCCCCTTCGTCTGCTCACCGTGATGTAGCCCGCGTCCATGGTCCTGCAAAAGGGATCATTCCGCTGGGGAATGCCCCCGTTCGCGGCGGGTGTCGTGCCGCGTCGCGCGCGCGGGAGGCCGTTTTCCCGTTTCCTGGACACTCCGGCCGGGCTGACCGACAATCAGCTGCGTGACGTCGTCCTTCGAGTTCAACACGTACCCCGCGCGGTTGTCCGACGCGGAGCGCGACAAGGCGCTGAAGGTGCTCCGGGACGGCGTCGCCGTGGGACGTCTGTCGCACGACACGTACATCCGCCGCATGGAGCTGGCGCTCGTCGCCCGCCGCTCGGACGAGCTCGCCGTGCTCACCGCCGACCTGCCCACCGAGAGCCGGCTGTCGCGGCTGGTGTTCGGCACCGTCGAGGCGGTGTCCGGGTTCGGCGTACGGCTCGGCAGGGCCTGGCGGGCCGAGCGGCTGCCCAAGCTGCTGCTGCCGCACCCCGGTGCCGGCCATTCGCTGCGCATAGGGCGGGACCCGGCGAGCGGGCTGCGGCTGAACCACGAGACGGTCTCCCGGGTGCACGCGGAACTGAGCCGCCAGGGCGGCATGTGGGTGCTGCGCGACCTTGGCTCCACCAACGGCACCACGGTCAACGGACGGCGGGTCATCGGCGCGGCCGTCGTCCGCGAGGGCGACCAGATCGGCTTCGGCCGGATGGCCTTCCGCCTGGCCGCGAACTGACGCGACGGGACCCCGGCCGAGCGGACCCGACGGATCTCTGGCCTGGGCTTCACTCGGTGTCGTGTCCGGTTCCGTGGGGCAAATCCCTTTGCTTTTCGTGGTGTTGACGTACCCCCCAAGTCGTGACTGACTGTGCGTACACCGCGCACGCCAGGTGAATCGACGGCCCGCATTCGTGGAGGTGTGCCCTGCCGCCCCTCCTGCGCTACCCGACCGTGGACGAGCTGGGTGCCCGGGCCGCCGCGTTCGTCGCCCGGTACCCCCGACACGCCCGGCTGCGCCGCGTCGGCACCTCCCGCGCGGGCATCCCGCTGCTGCTGCTCTCCGTCGGCCACGGCAGCCGTCAGGTCCTCGTCGTCGCCGGACCGCACGCCAACGAGCCCGTGGGCGGCGCCACCGCCCTGCGGCTGGCCGAGCGGGCCGTGGCCGACCCCCGGCTCACCGAGGGCGCCGACGCCACCTGGAACCTGCTGCTGTGCGTCGACCCCGACGGCCTGCGCCGCAACGAGGGCTGGCTGAGCGGCCCGTACACCCTCGGCCGCTACGCCCGGAACTTCTTCCGGCCCGGCTTCCTGGAGCAGCCCGAGTGGCTGCCCGACGGCCCGGACCGCGCCACCCTGCCGGAGACCCGCACCCTGCTCGCACTCCAGGACGAACTGCGGCCCTTCCTGCAGTGCTCCCTGCACGGCGTGGACGTCGGCGGCGGCTTCGTCGAGCTGACCCACGACCTGCCGGGTCTCGCCCAGCGGATCGCCCAGACGGCGGCCAGGCTCGGCGTCCCCCGCGAACTCGGTGCCTACGACACTCTGTACTGGCCCGACCTCGGCCCCGCCGTCTACCGCATACCGCCGCCCCGGCGCGGCGACCTCACCGCGGCCATCACCGAGGCCGCCGTCGACTCCACGTGGTGCCACCCGCGGCGCCACGGCACCGTCACCGCGGTCGTCGAGGCGCCCATGTGGGGCGTGGCGGCCGTGGCCGACGGCTCGCCCCCGGCCGACCGGGACGCGGTGCTGCGCTCCGTGAGCCGTACCCTGCGCCAGGACACCCGGCGCCTGCACCGCGTACTCGCCCGCGTCCGGCCGCACCTCGCCGCCGTGCCGGAGGCGGCCCACCTCCTCGCACCGGTCGACGACTATCTGCTGGTCTGCCCCCGGCTCGCCGACTCGTGGGATCCGGACACCGACGACGGTTCGGGCCGCTCGCTGCCGCCGATGAGCACCGCCCACCTGATCGCGTTGCGCCTGGCCGGACGACGCCTGTCCCTGCGGACCGCGGGCCTGCTGCACCAGCTGGTGACACGTGCCGGAGGCGATCCGGCGGGCGTCCTGCCCGAGCTGGACCGGCTCGTCGACGAGGGCTGCGCCGACTACCGCGACGGCTGCGCGGCCCACTGGATACCGGTCGCGCGCCAGGTGGAGTACCAGACACGGGTCGTACTCGCCGCGTTCGAACTGGCCGGGCGGCGCCCCACCGCGAGCTCCCGTTCGGGTGAGCCCGGCTGGGGTTCCGAGGCCGCGGTGCCGATGCACCGGGAATGACCCACACCCTCACGGCCGGCACGGCCGCAGCGGCCCGCGTCGGCCTCCTGGCGCTCGCGGCCACCCTCCTCCTCGTCTGCGCACCCCCGGCGCGGGCCACCGCGGAACGGGCCACGTCGAGTGACTGGCTCCTCCTCACGGTCAGCCGCGGCGACACCCGCTCCGGCGACGCCCGCACCGCGCTCCTGCTGTGCGACCCGCCCCGCGGCCACGCCCGCTCGGCCCGCGCCTGCGCGGAACTCGACGCGACGGACGGCCGCATCGCCGACCTCCCGCCGCGGGACACCTACTGCCCGATGATCTACGCCCCGGTGACCGCCCACGCGCGCGGGCAGTGGCGGGGCCGGCCGGTGGAGTACACCCGGACCTTTCCCAGCGTGTGTGTGATGGCGGCGCGGACGGGCGCGGTGTTCGCGCTGGACGGGCAGGGCTGAGCGCGGGGCGTCGGTGCACGGACGTCGGGGGCGCCCGCCCGCACACGCGCGTGCCGCGGGGGCCCGCCCGCACACGCGCGCGTGCCGCGATCAGTCGCCGTCCCCCTCCGCCGCATCGGCGGCCTCCCCCTCGTCCGTCCCCTCCACCCGCTCCAGCAGCGCCACCGGTGTGACCGCGAAAAGGTCCTCCACGCGCGCGTGCCCCGTGAACTCCCGACCGGGCGCCAGCGTGTCGGCCCACCGGCCCGGCGGCAGCGGCAGCGTCGTGCCGCGCCAGCCGCCCGCCTCCGCGAGCCGCAGCGACAGCCGGGTCACGGCGGTCACGGCCTGCCCGGAGCGGGCGAACGCCACGCAGTGCGCGGCCGCCGGGCCTTCGGCCCGCAGCGGTTCGTACGTCGCCGTGTCGCCGAAGGCGCCGGGTCGCCGCGTCCGCAGGGTCAGCGCCGCCCGGGTCACCGCCGTCTTCTCCCCAGTGCCCCGGACGTGTCCGCGCCCCTCCCCCTCGGCGGGGAAGTCCACCGGCCGGCGGTTGTCCGGGTCCACCAGCGCCAGGTACTCGTGCTCGGTGCCCTGGTAGAGGTCGGGCACGCCGGGCATCGTCAGGTGCGTCAGGGCGGTGCCGAGGACGTTGGCCCGGATGTGCGGCTCCAGCGCGTCGCGGAGGGCGGCCACCCGCTCGCCCGGCGCGCCGCACGGCCCCGCCGCGACGAACCGGGCCACCGCCTTCTCGTACGTCGGGTCCTGTTCCGTCCAGCTGGTGTGCATCCCCGCCTCGCGCACGTGCTTCAGCAGCGCCTCCCGCACGCGCTCCTCGCCCGCCGGGCCCAGGCCGAACACCGTCTGCCAGGCCGCCCACGCCACCTGGGCGTCCGGCGCCTGGGCGTCCCGTACGCCCTCGCCCGTGCGGGTGACCTCCGCCAGGACGTCCGCCCACCGCTCGGGGCACTGTGTGAGCACCGCCAGCGCGGCGCGCACGTCGGCGCTGCGCTTGGTGTCGTGGGTCGAGACGACCGTGCCCGACGCGGGCCAGTCGCGCTGCACGCGCGCGCAGTACGCGTGGAACTCCCGGGACGACACGGCCGGACTCCCCGGGTTCCCGCCGACCTCGGTCGCCGACAGCAGCGGCACGTAGCGGTAGAAGGCCGTGTCCTCGACGGACTTGGCACGCAGCGCCGACGCGGTCTGCGCGAACCGCGTCCGGAACTCCACGTGGTCGGGACCGTCCCCGTACCGCCCCAGCACGAGGTCCCGTACGACGTCCACCGCGCCGGCCTCCTCGGGCACCGTGAAGGCGAGCCGGGCCTCGGCCGCCGCCTCCTCGGTGACGACCGTCGCCGCGTCCGCCGGAGTGTACGGCCGGTACACCTCCATCCGGACCAGCAGTTCCCGCGACGCCGTGCGCAGCGCCCAAGGCGCCCGGTCGCGCAGTGCGGGGTCCGGCGAGGCGACGCACAGGCGGTGCGCCACCCGGGTCAGCCGGTCCATCTCGGTCGCCAGCTCGTGCGTGAGCACCTTGTACGCCGCGCGCCGCACCGTCGCCGCCCAGTCCCCGCCCCGGTCCGTCCGCGGGGCGGCGAACCCGCGGTACCGCCCGAGCAGTTCCCCGTACCCGGCCGGATCCGTGAAGAGCCCGTCGACGTGCCGCAGCGCGTCGTAGCCGGTCGTGCCCGCGACCGGCCAGGCGGCGGGCAGCCGCTCCCCGTCCGCGAGGATCTTCTCGACCACCGTCCACCGGCCGCCGCTCGCCCGGTGCAGCCGCTCGAGGTACGCGCCGGGGTCGGCGAGGCCGTCGGGGTGGTCGACGCGCAGTCCGTCGATCACGCCCTCGCGCAGCAGCCGCAGGATCGCTGCGTGCGTGGCCTCGAACACCTCGGGGTCCTCCGCGCGCACGCCGATCAGCTCCGAGATGCTGAAGAAGCGCCGGTAGTTCAGCTCGGTGCGGGCCAGCCGCCACCACACCGGGCGGTACCACTGCGCGTCAAGCAGCCGCGGCAGCGGCAGGTCCGCGGTGCCGTCCCGCAGCGGGAAGGCGTGCTCGTGGTAGCGCAGTACGTCGCCGTCGACCCGGAGGTCGTCCAGGACCTCGCCGACCGGGGCACCGAGCACCGGCAGCAGCAGCCGGCCGCCCTGCGCCTGCCAGTCGATGTCGAACCACCGCGCGTACGGCGACTGCGGACCCTCGCGCAGCACCTCCCACAGGGCGCGGTTGTGGCGCGGGGACATCGCCATGTGGTTGGGCACGATGTCCACCACCAGGCCGAGACCGTGCTCCCGCGCGGTGCGTGCCAGTGCCCGCAGCCCCTCCTCTCCGCCCAGTTCCTCGCGCACGCGCGCGTGGTCGACGACGTCGTAGCCGTGCCGCGAGCCCGGGACCGCCTCCAGTACGGGGGACAGGTGGAGATGCGACACGCCGAGCGAGGCCACGTACGGCACGGCCGCCGCCGCGGCCTCGAAGGGGAAGGCCGACTGGAGCTGGAGCCGGTAGGTGGCCGACGGAGCGGCGGAGACGAGGGAGGCGGGGGAGGCGTGGGAGGCCGAGGGCAGCACCGGGTCGGGTCGCTCAGGTGTCATGGAAACCTACGTACCCGCCCCGCCGCCTTTCCTGTCACCGTCCCCCTGCACGGGTGCAGGGGAGACGGCCCTACACCGGCCGCTGCAACACCGTCAGGCTCCGGTCCACCAGCGTCAGCCGGTCCCCGGCCTGCACCTTCGGGCCCGTTTCCGTCGGTACCCCCTCCGTCAGGGCGGTGTCGACGACCACCTCCCACTGCCGGCCGTGGTCGATCGGTACCACGAAGTCCAGCGGCTTCGGCGAGGCGTTGAACATCAGCAGGAACGAGTCGTCGGCGATGTGCTCCCCGCGGGTGCCCGGCTCGGAGATCGCGTTGCCGTTCAGGAACACCGTGAGCGCCGACGCCCGCGCGGAGTTCCAGTCCCGCTGGGTCATCTCCGCGCCCTCCGGGGTGAACCAGGCGATGTCCGACAGCTCGTCGTGCGTGCCCTGCACCGGGCGTCCGTGGAAGAAGCGGCGCCTGCGGAAGACCGGGTGGTCCTTGCGCAGCCACACCATCGCGCGGGTGAACTCCGACAGCGCGGAGCCCGTCGCCCCGGCGTCCGGCCACGCCACCCATGCCAGTTCGTTGTCCTGGCAGTAGGCGTTGTTGTTGCCCCGCTGGGTGCGGGCGAACTCGTCGCCGTGGCTGATCATCGGGACGCCCTGGGAGAGCAGCAGGGTGGCGGTGAAGTTCCGCATCTGCCGGGCCCGCAGCTCCAGCACCGCCGGGTCGTCGGTGTCGCCCTCGACGCCGCAGTTCCAGGAGCGGTTGTGGCTCTCGCCGTCCCGGTTGTCCTCGCCGTTGGCGTGGTTGTGCTTGTCGTTGTAGGCCACCATGTCGTGCAGGGTGAAGCCGTCGTGGCAGGTCACGAAGTTGATCGAGGCCAGCGGGCGGCGCCCGTCGTCCTGGTAGAGGTCGGACGACCCGGTCAGCCGGGACGCGAACTCCGCGAGCGTGCGCGGCTCGCCGCGCCACAGGTCCCGCACCGTGTCCCGGTACTTGCCGTTCCACTCGGTCCACAGCGGCGGGAAGTTGCCCACCTGGTAGCCGCCCTCGCCGACGTCCCAGGGCTCGGCGATCAGCTTCACCTGCGAGACCACGGGGTCCTGCTGCACCAGGTCGAAGAACGACGACAGCCGGTCCACCTCGTGGAACTGCCGGGCCAGGGTCGCCGCGAGGTCGAAGCGGAACCCGTCGACGTGCATCTCGGTGACCCAGTACCGCAGCGAGTCCATGATCATCTGAAGCACGTGCGGGGACCGCATGAGCAGCGAGTTCCCGGTCCCCGTGGTGTCCATGTAGTAGCGGGGGTCGTCGGCCAGCCGGTAGTACGAGGGGTTGTCGAGGCCCTTGAAGGACAGTGTCGGGCCCAGGTGGTTGCCCTCGGCGGTGTGGTTGTAGACGACGTCCAGGATCACCTCGATCCCCGCCTCGTGCAGCGCCTTGACCGCCGACTTGAACTCCAGCACCTGCTGGCCGCGGTCGCCCCAGGAGGCGTACGCGTTGTGCGGGGCGAAGAAGCCGACCGTGTTGTAGCCCCAGTAGTTGTTCAGCCCCATGTCCACCAGCCGGTGGTCGTTGACGAACTGATGGACCGGCATCAGCTCCAGCGCCGTCACCCCGAGCCCCGTGAGGTGCTCGATGAACGCCGGGTGCGCGAGGGCCGCGTAGGTGCCCCGCAGCTCCTCGGGCAGGTCCGGGTGCCGCATGGTCAGGCCCTTCACATGGGCCTCGTAGATCACCGTGTGGTGGTACTCCGTCCGGGGACGGCGGTCGTCGCCCCAGTCGAAGTACGGGTTGACCACGACCGACGTCATCGTGTGCGGAGCCGAGTCGAGGTCGTTGCGCCGTTCGGGGTCGCCGAAGTGGTAGCCGTACACCTCCTCGCCCCACTGGACCGCACCGCTGATCGCACGCGCGTACGGATCGAGGAGCAGCTTCGCCGAATTGCAGCGCAGCCCGCGCTCCGGGGCGTACGGGCCGTGCACGCGGTACCCGTACCGCTGGCCGGGCATCACGCCCGGCACGAACGCGTGCCGCACGAACGCGTCGCTCTCCCGCAGCTCGATCGCGGTCTCCGAGCCGTCGTCGTGCAGCAGACACAGCTCTACTCGGTCGGCGGCCTCCGTGAAGACCGCGAAGTTGGTGCCGGCGCCGTCGTACGTGGCACCGAGTGGATACGCCTCTCCAGGCCAGACCTGCATGAACACGACTCTTTCAGGTGTGGGGCGCCGGTGCGGACGCCTTGGCTCCGAGTCCCCCGGAAGTCTCCCCGAAAGTGAGGCGACCGCCTAGCACGTACGTCCTCCTACCCACCCGTCGGCGTTCCGCTCCGTACCCGCCCCGGGGCGGGCGCGGGGCATCCTTCCCCGTACCCGGCCACGTCACCGCTATGAATCCGCTCACTCCCCGGTGTCAGGGCGATCGGAACGCGCTTGTGGATCAAGGATGTTGGGAAAACCGGCCCGTCCATCGGGCTGCACCGCGGACCGCACCCGGAGTACCCTTCCTTGATCGTTGGGACGGGGTGTCCCCGGCAGTGTCCGGGGGAGCGGAAGGCGGTACTCGGGTGGGCTCGGGAGGGCTGGAGCTGCCTCCTGGTGACGACGGTCACCAGGGGAACTCCACGGACGTCCCGCCCGGTGCGGTGTCCCTGGCGCGGCCGATGAACGCGGGCGCGATCGGTCCGGAACTGGACTGGGACGCCGACGCCTGGCACGAGGTGCGCACGCGTGCGCAGCGGGCGGGCCGGGCCTACATCTGGCTGAACCTCGTCGAACAGCGCCTGCGCGCCGTCGTGGCCGCCGTCCTGCGGCCGATCTACGAACCGGTCCACGGCGACGACTGGGTGGTCGCCGCCGCCGGACCCGCCGGCCAGGAGTGGGTGCAGCGCGCCGTCGCGGTCCGCGAGGTCAGCCGCCGCAAGGGCTACCTGCTCGACCCGGCCGACGACAACGTCCTCAGCTTCCTCACCCTGCCGCAGCTGCGCGAGCTGATGGTGCAGCACTGGCCGTGCTTCGAGCCCTACGTGGACGAGCGCCGCGACGTCGAACTCGCCCTGGACGAGCTGGAGGTCACCCGCAACGTCGTCTCCCGCAACCGGGCGCTGTCCGAGGCGGTCCTGAACCAGGCCGAACGGGCCTCGGCGCGGCTCCTGGAGGTCCTCGGCGCGGGCAGCGACGTGCCCTCCGCGCGCCGGCTGCCCGTCGACGCCGTGGAGGACCTGGTCGGCGACCGCTACGCCGACGTGGTCGCCGTGCACTCCGACCGGGTGCGGCTGCTGCGCCAGTTCCCCGCCGAGGACCTGTTCGGCAGCGCGCGTCGCGTGGACGCCCTCGGTATCGGCCTCAACCTGCTCGTGCAGAACTTCTCCGGCCGCCGCCTGGTGCGGATGGCCGAGTCCGGCGGCCGGGTGCGGCTGCTCTTCCTCAACCCGGCCTCCAGCGCGATCAAGCGCCGCGAGCGCGAACTGGGCATCAAGCGGGGCGAGCTGAGCCGCGCCGTGGAGATGAACATCCTGCACATGCGCCGGGTGCGCGCCCGGCTGCGGGACCCGGGCGCGTTCGAGATCCAGGTCTTCGACGAGACACCCCGCTTCACGGCCTACCTGGTCGACGGGGACGGCGCCGACGGCATCGCGGTCGTCCAGTCCTATCTGCGCCGCACCCGGGGGATGGAGGCGCCGGTCCTCGTGCTGCGCAACGGGCGCAACGGCGGCAAGGTCGTGAAGTCGGACCAGCTCGACGAAGGCGGACTCTTCCCCACCTACCGTGAGGAGTTCGAGCTGATGTGGGCGGATTCGCGGCCGGTGTCGTGAACGCCGGACCGGGCGGCCCAGGGGCGGTCCAGGGGCTGACCCGGGGCCGGCTAGGGCATAAGCGGAATGCGATCCTCTGATTGTCAGTGGCCCGTGGGAAGGTGGAGACCACTGGGGGAACGCACCACCAAGAAGGGGGACCGCCCATGGGCTGGCACCGGGAGCTGCTGATCGGCTTCGACCTGGAGACGACGGGCACCGATCCGCGCGAGGCGCGCATCGTCACGGGGGCCGTGATCGAGGTCAGGGCGGGGGAGCCGCTGGGCCGCCGCGAGTGGCTGGCCGACCCGGGCGTGGAGATCCCGGCGGACGCGGTGGCGGTGCACGGCATCAGCAACGAACGCGCGGCCAGTGAGGGCCGGCCCGCCGACCAGGTCGCGGACGCCATCGCCACAGTCCTCGCGGACCACTGGAAGGCGGGCGTCCCGGTCGTCGCCTACAACGCGGCCTTCGACCTCACCCTGCTCTCCGCCGAACTGCGGCGCCACTCCCTCCCGTCGCTGCGCGAACGCCTGGACGGCCTGGACCCGGCCCCCGTCATCGACCCGTACACCATCGACCGTTCCGTCGACCGCTACCGCCGCGGCAAGCGCAATCTGGAAGCGGTCTGCCGGGAGTACGGCGTCCCGCTCGACGCCGCCCACGACGCCACGGCCGACGCCCTCGCCGCGGCCCGGCTGGCCTGCGCGATAGCCGGCCGCCACCCCAAGGTCGCCTCCCTCGGCCCGGCGGACCTGCACCGCCGCCAGATCGAGTGGTATGCCGAGTGGGCGGCGGACTTCCAGAGCTTCCTGCGCCGCAAGGGCGACGCCACGGCCGTCGTCGACGGGACGTGGCCGCTGCGCGAGCCGGCCGGGGAAGCGGCCGACGAGCGGGTCTGACCCCGACGCCTCCCCGCGCCCCGCGGTCAGAAGGGATACCAGCGCACCGTCGGGTCCTCGTCCCGCAGCGACGCCACCCTGCGCTCGAACTCGGCCAGCGCCTTCGGGTTGCTCGGCGCGTGCTGGGCCACCCATGCGCAACTGGCGGTCTCCCGCGCACCGCGCAGCACCGCACACCCGTCCCACTCGCGCACGTCCCAGCCGTAGGTCGCGGTGAAGGCGTCGTAGGCCTTCGCGGGCAGCCCGTAGCGGTCCCGGCTCAGCGCCATCACCACGAGGTCGTGCTCGCGCAGGTCGGCGGAGAAGGTCTCCAGGTCGATCAGGACCGGCCCGTCGGCACCGACGTGCACATTGCGGGGCAGTGCGTCCCCGTGGATCGGCCCCGGTGTCAGGCGCGGGGCGAGCGCGGCGGCGGCCGACGCGAAGCCGTCCCTGCGCGCGCGCAGATACGCGGCGTCCGCCGGGTCGATCACGTCGCCCGCGAGTCGCAGCCAGCGTTCCACACCGCCCAGCAGTTCGCGGGGCGGCAGCTCGAAGGAGGAGGGGAGGGGGAGTTCGTGGACGAGCCGGAGCAGCGCGGCCACGTCCCGCGGCTCGGCGGGCCGCACCGGGTCGGGCAGCCGCCGCCACACGGTCACCGGGTGCCCGTCGACGAACAGCGCCGTCGGGTCGGCCGCCCGCACCGCCGGCACGCCGGCCTCCTCCAGCCACACCGCGACGGCCAGTTCCCGGCGCGCCCGCTCGAGGAGTTCCGCGTCGCGGCCCACCTTGATCGCCAGGTCACCGGCGGCGAACACCGCGTTCTCGCCGAGGGCCAGCAGCCGCGCCTCCCGCGCCGGGCCGGGCAGTACCCCCGCCGCGGCCAGCACCTCCCGCGCCCGTGCCTCGTCCATCGTCCCGCGCCTCCGTGTCCGTCGGGTCCGCCGTGCCGGGCGTGCCCGCTGTGTCCGTCGTGTCCGCCGGGTTCCCGCCGTCCGTCGGCCAGTGTCGCATTCGTACAGGTGGGAGCGTGTGCGCGGGCTCTTGACGGGGCACGGCGCCTTCACGACCATGACCAGGCCCGTCCGAGCCGTGCAAAGGGGCTGATTACGTGACATTGGTGACCGATTCGATGAGACCGGCGCGCCGTGCGCCCGGTCCGGACCGCCCACCGGGCGGACCGGACCACGGCGCCTGGTTCCTGGTGCTGCCCGCGCTGATCCCCATCCTGGTGCTCAGCGTCGGGCCGCTGCTCTACGGCATCATGCTGGCGTTCACCGACGCCCAGTCCGGCCGCACGGAGCCCACCCAGTGGATCGGCACCCTGAACTTCCAGGACCTGCTGCACGACACGCTGTTCTGGGAGTCCTTCCGGATCGGCCTGCTGTGGGCCGTCGGCGTGACGGTGCCGCAGTTCCTGCTCGCGCTCGGCCTCGCCCTGCTGCTCAACCAGAACCTCCGGCTGCGCTGGCTGGCCCGCGCCCTCGCGATCATCCCCTGGGCCATGCCCGAGGTCGTCGTCGGCATCATGTGGCGGCTGGTCTACAACGCGGACGCCGGCATCCTCAACGAGACCCTGCGCGACCTCGGCCTCGGCGACGGCCACGACTGGCTCAGCGGCCTCGGCACCGCCCTGCCCGCAGTCATCGTCGTCGGCGTCTGGGCCGGCATGCCGCAGACGACGGTCGCCCTGCTCGCCGGGCTCCAGAACACCCCGCGCGAGCTGCACGAGGCCGCCGCCGTCGACGGCGCGGGAGCCTGGCGCCGCTTCCGCACGGTCACCTGGCCCGCCCTGCGACCGGTCGCCCTCGCCATCACCGCGCTCAACCTCATCTGGAACTTCAACTCCTTCGCCCTGGTCTACGTGCTGACCAACGGAGGACCCGGCGGCCGCACCCGGCTGCCCATGCTCTTCGCCTACGAAGAGGCCTTCCGCTACGGACAGTTCGGCTACGCGGCGGCGATGGGCTGCGTCATGGTCGCCGTGATCTCGGTCCTGCTGGCCGTCTTCCTCGTCGGCCGGCTCAGGGGCGAATCCAGGGGCGAATCCAGGGCCGAATCCAAGGGAGGTGGCGAGCGTTGAGAACCTCGACCGGGGCCCGCGTGGGCCAGTACGCCGCGCTGCTCGCCTATCTCGTCTTCCTGGCCTTCCCGTTCCTCTGGCTGATCTCCATCGCGTTCAAGCCACCGCGCGAACTGGCCAGCCTGCACCCCACCTGGATCCCGGAGAACCCCACCCTCGACAACTTCCGGCAGGCCTTCGACGAACAGCCGCTGCTGCACGCCGCGCTCAACTCCCTGCTCGCCGCGCTCGGCGCCGCCGTGATCGCCGTGCTGATCGCGACGCCGATGGCGTACGTCATGGCCCGCCACCGCGGCCGGCTCACCAAGGCGGCCACCGGGTGGGTCGTGGTCAGCCAGGCCTTCCCCTTCGTCCTGCTGATCATCCCGCTGTTCCTCGTCCTCAAGAACCTCGGCCTGATCAACTCCGTTCCCGGTCTGGTGATGGTGTACGTCGTGTGGTCGCTGCCGTTCGCGCTGTGGATGCTCGCCGGATACGTCCGTGCCGTGCCGCCCGAGCTGGAGGAGGCGGCCGCGGTCGACGGCGCCGGGCGGCTGCGGACCCTGGTCTCGGTGACCGCGCCACTGCTCGCGCCGGGGATCGTGGCGACGGCCCTGTTCGCGTTCATCACCGCGTGGAACGAGTTCTTCTTCGCGCTGGTGCTGCTCAAGACACCGGAGAAACAGACCCTGCCCGTGATCCTCACCCACTTCATCGGCGCCGAGGGCGTCGCCGACCTCGGCCCGCTCGCCGCGGTGGCCTTCCTCGCGACCCTGCCCTCACTGGTCGTCTTCGCGCTCATCCAGCGACGGATCACGGGCGGCATGCTCGCCGGGGCGGTGAAGAGCTGATGCGCACGAGAACCGCGACCCTGCTCCTCGCCCTCGCCCTGCTCCTCGCGGGCTGCACCCAGGGCGGCGACGGCGCCGACGACGGCCGGATCACCCTGCGCTTCCAGTCCCTGGCCTGGCAGGACGAGTCGGTCAAGGTCAACAAGGAACTGGTGCGGGAGTGGAACGCCACCCACCCGGACGTGCGCGTCGAGTACGTCCAGGGCAGCTGGGACAGCGTCCACGACCAACTGCTCACCTCCTTCGAGGGCGGCGAGGCGCCCGACATCATCCACGACGCCTCCGACGACCTCGCGGACTTCGCCTACGGCGGCTACCTCGCCGACCTGACCGACCTGCTGCCCGCGCGGCTCAAGTCCGACATCCCGCCGCGCGGCTGGGAGACGGTCACCTTCGGCGACGGTGTCTACGGCGTGCCGTTCCTCCAGGAACCGCGGGTGCTGATCGCCAACGCGACCCTGCTGAAGAAGTCGGGCGTGCGGATTCCGACGCCGGAACGCCCCTGGACCTGGCCGGAGTTCCGGCAGGTGACGAAGAAGCTGAGCGGCGACGGGACGTACGGCGTGGCCTGGCCGCTCAAGGAGCCCGTGTCCGCCACGCTCAACCTGTCCCTGTCCACCGGCGGACAGCTCTTCCACCGGGGCGCCGACGGCAGGGTGACCATCCGCTTCGAGGAGGGCGACCAGGTGGTGCCCCGCACCGTCCACGACCAGGTCGACACCGACCACAGCGCCTCCCCCACCACCCTGGGCAGCGGCGGGTCCGACACCCTGCCCGGCTTCTTCGCGGGCAAGTACGCGATGGTGCCGCTCGGCTTCTCCTACCGCCAGCAGATCGAGCAGCAGGCCCCCGAGGGCTTCGACTGGCAGGTGCTGCCCGCCCCGGCGGGCGCCGACGGACTCACCCAGGGGGTCAGCCCGCAGACCCTGTCGATCGCCGAGGACAGCCCGCACAAGAAGGAGGCCGCCGCGTTCGTCGACTTCCTCCTCCAGCCGGACAACATGGTGCGCCTCGCCCTGGGCGACTGGATGCTGCCGACCGGCGAGGAGGCCCTGAAGGACCCCGCCCTGCACACGGCCGAACAGGGCTGGGCCACCGGCACCGCGCTCGCCGGCCACCTGCGTTCGGCGCCCGCGCAGTCCGTGCGGGGCTATGCCGAGTGGAAGGACAAGGTGGCGACGCCCGCGCTCCAGGAGTACTACAGCGGGGCGATCGGCATGGACGAACTGCGCCACAGACTGGAGGAGGACGGAAACCTGGTACTCGCCCGGTACCAGCGCTGACGGCGCCGGTCCCGGCACGCGAAAACCCGTTGCCCGCCCGGCACACGGCCGCCTAACGTGCCTTCCGTGGCAGCTTTCGACGCGATCTTCAACTCCGGTCTCGGCCGGGGCTGCACGTACTCCATCAGGATGCGTCGTGGCCCCGGAGCCCTGACCGGCCCGGGGTCCCCCCGCCGCTGATACACGTCTCACACGTGCGGCGGGGCTGAGCCTCCGCGATCTCATTTCGCCTTCGTCTTCCGGTCAGGGCCTTCGGCTGCCCTTTTCCGCCCTTTCACGGAAGACAAAGGACCGCAGGCCATGGCCCGCCCCACCCAGCGTGCGCGCACGCTCTCGCAGAACTTCCTCACCGACCGCTCCACCGCCGAACACGTCGCCCGGCTCGCCGCCCCCGACCTCCGGCACCCTCCCCTCCTGCTCGAAGTGGGTGCCGGAAACGGCGCCCTCACCGCGCCGCTCGCCCGCCGCAGCCGCGAGCTGCACGCCTACGAGATCGACGCCCGGCTCGTCCCCGGGCTCCGCGCCCGTTTCGCGGGCGTCCCCCACGTCCACGTCGTCGCCGGGGACTTCCTCACCGCGCGGCCCCCGCGCACACCGTTCTCGGTCGCCGGGAACGTGCCGTTCTCCCGGACCGCGGACATCGTCGACTGGTGCCTGACCGCACCCCGCCTCACCGACGCCACCCTCCTCACCCAGCTCGAGTACGCCCGCAAACGCACCGGCGACTACGGCCGCTGGACCCTGCTCACCGTCCTGACCTGGCCGCGCCACGAGTGGCGGCTGGCGGGCCGGGTGGGCCGGCACCGCTTCCGCCCGGCGCCCCGCGTCGACGCCGGCATCCTCCGCCTCGAACGCCGCGGCACCCCGCTGCTCACCGGCGCCGCCGCCCGCCGCGACTGGACCGACCTGGTCGAGCTGGGCTTCTCGGGCGTAGGCGGCTCACTGCACGCGTCCCTGCGCCGCGCCCACCCCCGGCGCCGGGTGGACGCCGCGTTCCGGGCCGCGCGGCTCGACGCCGGCGTACTCGTCGGCGAGGTCGCGCCCGACCGGTGGCTGCGCCTGCACGAAGAGCTGGCGGCATGAACCGAAAGGAGTCGCACGGGATGACGCGAATGGAGCCGCACGAGATGAACCGAAAGGATTCGCACGGGATGAACCCAAACAAGTTGCACGAGACGTCTCGTCTCGCGTACGGTCGGCGCATGACCAGTCCCGCTCACATCGCCATGTTCTCCATCGCCGCGTACGGCCACGTCAACCCCAGCCTCGAGGTGATCCGCGAGCTCGTCGCGCGAGGACACCGGGTGACGTACGCGATCCCGCCGCTCCTCGCGGAGAAGGTCGCCGAGACGGGCGCCGAACCCAAGCTCTGGAACAGCACCCTGCCCGGCCCCGACGCCGACCCGGAGGCGTGGGGGAGCACCCTGCTGGACAACGTCGAGCCCTTCCTCGACGACGCGATCCAGTCGCTCCCGCAGCTCACCGAGGCCTACGAGGGGGACGAGCCCGACCTCGTCCTGCACGACATCGCCTCCTACACCGCCCGAGTCCTCGGCCGCCGCTGGGACGTGCCCGTGGTCTCCCTCTCGCCCTGCATGGTGGCCTGGGAGGGGTACGAGCAGGAGGTCGGCGAGCCGATGTGGGAGGAGCCCCTGAAGACCGAGCGCGGCCAGGCGTACTACGCGCGCTTCCACGCCTGGCTGGAGGAGAACGGGATCACCGACCACCCGGACCCGTTCGTCGGCCGCCCCGACCGCTCCCTGGTGCTGATCCCGAGGGCGCTCCAGCCCAACGCCGACCGGGTGGACGAGAAGGCGTACACGTTCGTCGGCGCCTGCCAGGGGGACCGCACCGCCGAGGGCGACTGGACCCGTCCCGAGGGCGCCCGGAAGGTCGCCCTCGTCTCCCTCGGGTCGGCCTTCACCAAGCAGCCGTCGTTCTACCGGGAGTGCGTCAAGGCCTTCGGTGAGCTGCCCGGCTGGCACACCGTGCTCCAGATCGGCCGGCACGTCGACCCCGCCGAGCTGGGCGACGTACCGGACAACGTGGAAGTGCGCACGTGGGTGCCGCAGTTGGCGATCCTCCAGCAGGCCGACCTGTTCGTCACCCACGCGGGTGCGGGCGGCAGCCAGGAGGGACTGGCGACCGCCACGCCGATGATCGCCGTACCGCAGGCCGCGGACCAGTTCGGCAACGCCGACATGCTCCAGGGACTCGGCGTCGCCCGCGTTCTCGCCACCGAGGAGGCCACCGCCGGGGCACTGCGCACCGCCGCCCTCGCGCTGGTCGACGACCCGGAGGCGGCAGGGCGGCTGAAGGAGATCCAGGGGCAGATGGCCAAGGAGGGCGGCACCCGGCGCGCGGCCGACCTCATCGAGGCGCAGCTGGCGGCCGCGAGGGCCTGACCCGGGCGGCAACGCCGAAGGGCCCGTCGGTTCCCCCGGAACCGACGGGCCCTCCCGTGAAGCGGGCCGCTCAGACCCCGACCCGCTCACCCCGCTCCCCGCGCTCGCCCTCGCCGCCGCGCACCGTCGGCGCGATCGCCTCGGGCGACTCGTCGTGGGTGAGGTCGGGCAGCCGGTGCAGCCACTTCGGCAGGTACCAGTTGCGCTCGCCGAGCAGGGACATCACGGCCGGCAGCAGCACGCCCCGGATGATCGTCGCGTCGATCAGCACCGCCGCCGCCAGGCCCACGCCCATCTGCTTCATGGACTGCATCGACAGCGTGCCGAAGATGGCGAACACCGCGACCATGATCACGGCCGCACTGGTGACGACCCCCGCCGTGGTGACCACGCCGTGCTGGATCGCGTCCCGGGTGCTGCGCCCGCGCAGCCGCGCCTCGCGGATCCGCGAGACCACGAACACGTGGTAGTCCATCGACAGGCCGAACAGGATCACGAAGAGGAACAGCGGCAGCCACGTGATGATGGCGCCCACCCCCTCCGCGCCCACCAGCGAGGCGCCCCAGCCGTGCTGGAAGACGGCGACCAGGATGCCGTACGCCGCGCCCACCGACAGCAGGTTGAGCACGATCGAGGTGGCCGCGATCGTCAGCGAGCGGAACGACAGCAGCATCAGCAGGAAGGCGAAGACCACCACGAACACGAAGACCGGCAGGACCGACCCGACCAACTGGTCGTTGAAGTCCTTCGAACCGGCGACCTGCCCGGTGATCGGGGCCTCGACACCCTCGACCTCGCCCAGCGTCGCCGGCCGTACGTCGTCGCGCAGCTTGTCCAGGCTCGCGCCCGCCTTGTCCTGGTCGGAGCCGCCGACCAGCGGGACGTACACCAGCGCGACGTTCTGCTCGTCGTGCACCGTGATGTCGACCGGCCCGCGCGACGCCCCCGAACTCACCGCCCGCTCCTGGAAGTCGGCGAGCGCGGCCCGTACCTCGGGCGCGTTGATGTCGTCGGCCTTCACGACCACCTCGGCCGGGTCCGAACCGCCGGGGAAGGCCTCGTTGACCCGGTTGTACGTCTGCACGATGGGCAGCGAGTCGCCGAACTCCTGGTCCAGCGTGAGGTTCTGCGTCTTCATGCCGAGGGCGGGCGCGGCCACGGCCAGCAGCGCGCCGACGGCCACCGCGGCGGCGAGCAGCGGCTTGGCGAGCACCCGCCGCAGGACCGCCGTCCAGAACCGGCTGCCCTCGGTGGTGCCGCCGCTCGGCCTGCGGCGGCGCAGGAACGGCAATCGGCCCTTCTCGACCCGCTCGCCCAGCAGGGACAGCAGCGCCGGCAGTACCGTCACCGAGCCGACCATCGCGACCGCGACCACCATCAGCGAGGCCAGGCCCATCGCCTCGAACTCGGCGATACCCGTGAACAGCATGCCCGCCATCGCCACGCACACCGTGACACCGGAGACGACGATCGCCCGGCCACTGGTCGCGGCGGCGATCCTGAGCGCCGTCTGCGCGTCCCGCCCGGCGGCGCGCTCCTCGCGCTCACGGCGCAGGTAGAACAGGCAGTAGTCGACGCCGACGGCCAGACCGACCAGCAGCATCACGGAGTTGGCGGTCTCGCTCATCGGCTGGAAGTGACTGACCAGGCCCATCAGACCCATCGTCGCGACGATCGCGGTGATCGCCAGCGCCACCGGGACCAGCGCCGCCACCAGTGCGCCGAAGGCGACGAGCAGGATGCCGAGGGCCACCGGCACCGCCGAATACTCGGCCTTCTTGAAGTCGTCGCCGAACGCGTCGTCGAACGTCTTCATCATGCTGGCGCCGCCGATCTCCTCGATCCGCAGCGTCTCGTGCTCCTTCTGCACCCCCTCGACGGCCTTCAGCACCGGCTCGACCCGCTCGCCCGCGGTGTCCGCCTCGCCGCGCATGTCGAACTGCACCAGCGCGCTGCGGCCGTCCTTCGAGATCGTCTTCGCGTCGTACGGCGAGGTCACGCCGGTGACCTTCCCGGTCCCCTCCACCGCAGTGACGACCGCGCCGACCGCCGCGCGGAACTCGGCGTCCGTGGCCTTCGGGCCCCCGTCCTTCGCCTGGACCAGGACGCTCTCACTGGCCGGTTCGTCGATCCCGGCGTCCTCCACGATCCTGGCGGCGGTGTGCGTCTCGCCGCCCATCTGGTCGCTGTCCTTGACGTCGACCCGGCCGGCCGCCGACCCGAGCCCCATCGCCAGGACGACGAACAGCACCCAGATCCCGACGGCGGCCCATCGGTGCCGGGCACTCCAGCCGCCGGCCCGGGCGGCTATGCCCCGCACCCGTGTCTCTCCGTTCCGCATGACGGGCCTGCCCCCTCGTGAGCGGTGCCGGCCCCCTGCCGCCACCTCGCGTTTCGAAGGTATGGCCCGCGTAAGGGCGAGGCGTCGTGCTCTCCGGTGACGTGCGGCGGCGCCGGCTCATCCCTCCGTATCGCCGCCCTCACCGCTGAGGAGGACACCGGCCCCTTACATCTACCGGGGACTCCGGGGCCGCGGATCAGGGTGCGGTGCCGCACCGGGGCTCATTTGAAAAGTTGTTGATTAAGTCACAGGCGCGCGTAGTGGTTGAACCCCGCACGCCGCATCGGCGAGAGTGGCGCGCACGTCCGCCCGGCGCGGACCAGGCCGTCGTGCCCACCCCCACGGGGCACGACGGCCTTCTCGTGCCCGAACCGAATCGACCGGCGCTCCCCGGTGGACGCCGCCGCCCCGTCAGGCCCCGACCGCGACCGCCACCGGCACCCGCGCCGCGTCGTACCGCTCCAGCAGGACCCGCGCCACCTCAGAAGAGGGGCCGAGGACGTCCGCCAGCACGTCCGCCCCGGCCGCGCCCCGCGCGATACGGTCCGGCAGGAAGCCGGGCGCCAGGACGTACGGGGCGACGGCGACGCGCGCACAGCCCAGCGCGCGCAACTGCCGTACGGCGTCCTCGGTGCGGGGAAGGGATGCGGAGGCGAACGCAGGCCGCACGGCGCACCAACCGGTGTGCCGCCACTCCCGCGCGATGTCAGCGATCACTGCGATCGCCTCCGGGTCTGAGGACCCCGCAGAGGCCAGCACGACCCCCGTCGAGGACTTGTCGGCGGGCGTGAGGCCCGCCTCGTACAGCCGCCGCTCCAGCGCCGACAGGAGCAGTGGCGCGGGGCCCAGCACCTCGGCCTGCCGGATCCGCAGGCGCGGCGGCGCGGCCGCCAGGACCGCCGGGATGTCCGACTTGGCATGGAAGGCGCGGGTCAGCAGCAGCGGCAGCGCCACCACGTCCCGCACCCCCTCCGCCTCCGCCTCCAGGGACTCCAGCACCCCCTGCACCGAGGGGACGTTGAAGTCCAGGAAGCCGGTCTCCACCCGTACGTCCGGGCGCAGCGCCCGCACCCGGCGGACCAGGGCGTGCACGGTCGCGGCATGCCGCGGATCGCGGCTGCCGTGGGCGACGACCAGCAGGACGGGCCGGGCGGGACGGACGGTGCGGACCGGACGGTGCATGAGGTGCCTCAGCTCTTCACCAGCAGGCCGCGGCTGCGCAGGACCCAGCGTTCCAGCGGGCTGAAGATGAGCAGGTCGATGGCGATACCGACGACGAGGATGAGCAGGATGGCTTCGAAGACCATGGCCATGTCGCTGGCGTTGCGGCCGTTCTCCAGCAGTTGTCCGAGGCCGATGCCGAGGTCGGGGAAGGAGGCGATGATCTCGGCGGCCATGAGTGAGCGCCAGGAGAAGGCCCAGCCCTGCTTGAGGCCGGCCACGTAGCCGGGCAGTGCGGCGGGCAGCACGATGTGCCAGGTGCCCTTGAGGCCGGTGGCGCCGAGGGTGCGGCCCGCGCGCAGGAAGAGGGGGGAGACCTGGTCGACGCCGGAGACGAGGCCGTTGGCGATCGAGGGGACGGCGCCGAGGAGGATGACGGCGTACATCATGGAGTTGTTCAGGCCCAGCCAGATCACGGCGGGCGGCACCCAGGCGACCGAGGGCAGGGACTGGAGGCCGGACAGGATCGGGCCGATCGCGGCGCGTATGAACTTCACCCGTGCGACCAGCAGCCCCAGCGGGGTGCCGATCAGGAGGGCGAAGCAGAAGCCGAGCAGGCCGCGGGAGACGCTGGTCCAGATGTAACCGAGCAGTTCGCCCTCCAGCCAGGCCTGGTGGAGGACGCTCCACACATCCGACGGGGCGGGCAGTTTGGTCGGGTCGTCCACGATCTTGAAGGAGACCAGGGCCTGCCACACGGCCAGCACCAGCAGGACCGCGACGGCCGGGGGCAGGATCTTCTCCACGAAGGTCTGCCGCAGTGGCGTGCGGCGCTGCTGCACCGTGTCCAGCGCGTCCAGGCCCGCCTCCAGACCGGCGAGATCGCCGCCGTCCTTCGCGCCTGCGTCCTCGGCGGGACGCGTCGTGTCAGTGCTGGCCATGGCGGCGGATCTCCCCACGCAGTTCTTCGGTGATCTCGACGGACAGCTCCGCCACGGCGGTGTCCTCGATGCGGCGCGGCTGCGGGATGCCGACGGTCCACTGGCGTGCCACGCGTCCGGGCCGGGAGGACAGCAGCACCACGCGCTCGGCGAGCCGGACGGCTTCGCGCACGTTGTGGGTGACGAACAGGACGGACACCTGCGTCTCGCGCCAGATGCGGGTCAGTTCGTCGTGCAGTACGTCGCGTGTGATGGCGTCCAGGGCCGCGAACGGTTCGTCCATCAGGAGCAGTTTGCTCTCCTGGGCGAGCGCGCGGGCGAGTGCGACGCGCTGGCGCATGCCGCCGGACAGCTCGTGCACCCGCTTGCCGTACGCGCCCTTGAGCCGGACGAGTTCGAGCAGTTCCTCCGCCTTGTCGCGGCGTTCCGACTTGGGCACGCCTCGCAGCCGCAGGGCGAGTTCGATGTTCTTGCCCGCGGTGAGCCACGGGAAGAGGGCGTGCTCCTGGAACATCAGGGCGGGGCGCCCGTCCGTGCTGATCTCTCCGGCACTGGGCTTGTCCAGGCCTGCCACCAGGTTGAGCAGGGTGGACTTGCCGCAGCCGGAGGCCCCCAGGAGGGTGACGAACTCGCCGGGCGCGACGTCGAGGGTGATGTCGTCCAGCACGAGCTGCTGCCCGGCGGGGCCCGCGAACGACTTCGAGACGTGGTCGATCCGGGCGGCGGGCGCGTCCGACTCGGTGCCGTCGGCGGCCTTGGCGAGGGTCGTGGTCGTAGCCATGGTCGTCACCTCCTGGGGACGGTTGCGGGCTTACTTCGCGCCGAGTCCGGCGTCGTCGACGGCGGGTTCGCCCTTGGCCTTGAGGACCTTGTTGAGCAGGGTGAGGTCGTAGATGCCGGTGAGGTTGGGCTTGTCGAGCAGGCCGGCCTTGACGGCGTGGTCGGCCTGGGCGTCGAGGGTGGCGGCCAGCGGGTCGTCGGTGAGCTGGATCGACTTCCATGCCGGGTCCAGGACCTCGGCGGGCAGGGCCTTGCCGGTGTCCTTCTCCAGCTGCTTGTTGGCCGCGTCCTTGGCCTGGTCGGGGTTGGCCTGGATCCACTCGTTGGTGTCGACGGAGGCCTTGAGCACGGCCTCGACGGCCTTGGGGTGCTCGGTGAGGAACTTCTGGGACACGATGATGTTCGTGATCACGAACTTCTTGTCCGGCCACAGCGTCGACTCGTCGAGCAGTACTTTGCCGCCCTCGGCGACGAGCTTGGAGGCGGTGGGTTCGGGGACCCAGGCGCCGTCCAGGGAGCCGGACTTGTAGGCGTCGGGGGTGACCTTGTTGTCGCTGCGTACGACGGTGACGTCGCCCTTGCCGCTCTGCGCGTCGGTCTTCCAGCCCTGTTCGGCGATCCAGTTGAGGAACGCGACGTCCTGGGTGTTGCCGAGCTGGGGGGTGGCGATGCGCTTGCCCTTGACGTCGTCCAGGGTTTTGATCTTGTCGGGGTTGACCACGAGCTTGACGCCGCCGGAGGCGGAGCCGCCGATGATGCGCAGGTTCTTGCCGCCGGACTTGGTGTAGCCGTTGATCGAGGGGGAGGGGCCGATCCAGCCGATGTCGATGGAGCCGGAGTTGAGGGCCTCGATCTCGGAGGGGCCGGCGTTGAAGGTCGCGTACTTGGCCTCGGTGGCGCCCAGTGCCTTCTGGAAGAAGCCCTTCTGGTTGGCGACCAGCGGGGTGGCGTGGGTGATGTTCCCGAAGTAGCCGATACGGACGGAGTCCAGACCGTCGATCTTCTCGGCGCCCTCGGCGACCTTGGCGGTGTCCTCGCCGTCGGACTCGGAACCGTACCCGCACGCGGCGAGCGTGAGCAGGGGCAGGGCGGCCAGGACCGCGAGGGTGCGGCGCAGAGCGGTGGTGGCAGGCACGGGAGGTGTTCCTCTCGTTGGCCCGGCGGTCACGCCTGTCGGTTCGTCCGAGGTGTCAGGTCGCGGCCGGGAGGTCGGCAGGTCTTCGGCTGTGCGGGTGGGGGGTGAGGGCGCGCAGGCAGTGCGCGTACGTCACCGCGCACATCGCGCCACTCCGCCCTGCCCGCTGCCGAGAGCACCGCTGCCGACGCGGCCGCCCTCCTTGGCGAACGTGGAGTAGAAATCGGGGGAGTTCATCGTCAGAAGTCCCATCCGTCGTCGTCCGCGGTGCTGTTGACGGGTTCGGGTGCGGCGAAGGACTCGCCGGCCATGCCGGCGGTGAGGGTGGTGCCGTCGCTGGGGTCGATCAGGATGAAGGATCCGGTGCGGCGGGAGTCGGCGTAGGAGTCGGCGGGCAGCGGCTCGGCGGTGCGGATCTTGACGCGGCCGATGTCGTTGGCGACGAGCTGCCCGGGATGCGGGTGCAGCGACAGGTCGTCCAGGGTCAGACGCGCCGGGATGTCCTTGACGATGGCCTTGACGGTGCGGGTGCCGTGTTTGAGCAGGACGCGGTGGCCGACGGTGAGGGGGGCGTCGGCGACGTGGCAGACGGTGGCCTCGACGTCCTGGCTGGTGGCCGGCGCGTCCTGGCGGGGCACGATCAGGTCGCCGCGGGAGACGTCGATGTCGTCCTCCAGCAGGAGGGTGACCGACTGCGGGGTCCAGGCCGCCTCGACGGGCTCGCCGAGCAGGTCGATGCCGGACACCTTCGAGGTGCGGCCCGAGGGCAGGACGGTGACCTCGTCGCCGATGCGGAAGGTGCCGGCGGCGATCTGACCGGCGTAGCCGCGGTAGTCGGGGTGCTCGGCGGTCCGGGGCCGGATCACGTACTGCACGGGCAGCCGGGCGTGGCAGTGTGCCAGGTCGTGGCTGACCGGGACGGTCTCCAGGTGCTCCAGGACGGTGGGGCCGCCGTACCAGTCCATGACCGCGGAGGGTTCGACCACGTTGTCCCCGGCCAGCGCGGAGATGGGGATCGCGGTGACCTCGGGGACGCCCAGTTCGGTGGCGTAGGCGGTGAACTCCTCGGCGATGGCGGCGAAGACGGGCTCCCGGTAGTCGACGAGGTCCATTTTGTTGACGGCCAGGACGACGTGCGGGACGCGCAGCAGGGCGGCGATCGCGGCGTGCCGGCGGGTCTGCTCGACCACGCCGTTGCGGGCGTCGACCAGGATCACCGTCAGCTCGGCGGTGGAGGCGCCGGTGACCATGTTCCGCGTGTACTGCACGTGCCCGGGAGTGTCCGCGAGGATGAACCGGCGGCGCGGGGTGGCGAAGTAGCGGTAGGCCACGTCGATGGTGATGCCCTGCTCCCGCTCGGCCCGCAGACCGTCGGTGAGCAGTGCCAGGTCGGGGGCGTCCTGGCCGCGGCTGGCGGAGGCGCGTTCCACGGCCTCCAGCTGGTCGGTCAGCACCGACTTGGAGTCGTGCAGGAGGCGGCCGACCAGGGTGGACTTGCCGTCGTCGACGGAGCCGGCGGTCGCGAACCGCAGCAGCGTCGTCTCCGACAGCTGCCAGACCGACAACGCCTCGACGGCCCCGGCGGATTCGACGGAGGCGGTGGGGCCGGTGGGCTCGATGGGTTCCGTGGTGCTGGTCATGGCTAGAAGTACCCCTCGCGCTTGCGGTCTTCCATCGCGGCCTCGGACATCTTGTCGTCGGCGCGGGTCGCGCCCCGCTCGGTCAGGCGGGAGACGGCGATCTCGGCGATGACCTTCTCGATGCTGTCGGCGTCGGAGTCGACGGCGCCGGTGCAGGACATGTCACCGACGGTGCGGTAACGCACCCGCCGCTTCTCGACACCCTCGCCGTCCTTGGGGCCGCCCCACTCACCGGCGGTCAGCCACATGCCGGCGCGGGCGAAGACCTCACGCTCGTGGGCGTAGTAGATGCCGGGCAGCTCGATGCCCTCGCGGGCGATGTACTGCCACACGTCCAGCTCGGTCCAGTTGGACAGCGGGAAGACGCGGACGTGCTCGCCGGGGGCGTGCCGGCCGTTGTAGAGGTTCCACAGTTCGGGGCGCTGGCGGCGCGGGTCCCACTGGGAGAACTCGTCGCGCAGCGAGAACACCCGCTCCTTGGCCCGCGCCTTCTCCTCATCACGCCGTCCGCCGCCGAAGACCGCGTCGAACTTCTCCGCCTGGATCTTCTCGGTCAGCGGCAGGGTCTGCAGCGGATTACGCGTCCCGTCGGGACGCTCGCGCAGCACACCGCGGTCGATGTAGTCCTGCACGGATGCGACGTGCAGGCGCAGTCCGTGCTCGGCGACCGTGCGGTCGCGGTAGTCGAGGACCTCGGGGAAGTTGTGCCCGGTGTCCACGTGCAGCAGCGAGAAGGGCACCGCCGCCGGCGTGAACGCCTTCAGTGCCAGGTGCAGCATCAGGATCGAGTCCTTGCCGCCGGAGAAGAGGATCACCGGCCGCTCGAACTCACCCGCCACCTCACGGAAGATGTGCACCGCCTCGGACTCGAGGGCGTCGAGGTGGGAGAGGGCGTACGGGCTGCCCGTACCCTCCTCCGCCGTGGCCGCGGACGTCGCGGACGTCGTCATGCCAGTCCCCTTTCGGTGAGCAGGGCGTGGACCGCCGCGGCGGACTCCTGAACGGTCTGGTCCTGCGACTCGATGCGCAGGTCGGGCTTGACGGGTTCCTCGTACGGGTCGTCCACGCCGGTGAGCCCGGTCAGTTCACCCGCGGCCTGCTTGGCGTACAGGCCCTTCACGTCACGCACCGAGCACACCTCGACCGGGGTGGCCACGTGCACCTCCACGTACGCCGTGCCGTTCGCCTCGTGGCGTGCGCGCACCGCGTCCCGGCTGTCCGCGTACGGGGCGATCACCGGGACCAGGGCCGTGACGCCGTTGCGGGCGAGCAGCTCGGCGACGAAGCCGATGCGCTGCACATTGGTGTGCCGGTCCGCGCGGTCGAAGCCGAGGCCCGCCGAGAGGAACTCGCGGATCTCGTCGCCGTCGAGGAGCTCGACGCGGCGGCCCTCCTCGCGGAGGCGTCCGGCCAGCTCGTGGGCGATGGTGGTCTTGCCGGCGCTGGGCAGCCCCGTGAGCCAGACGGTGGCTCCGGTCGTCACGTGGTTCTCCCTGGATATCGATGGTCCGGTGGTCGTCGTCATGTCAGCCGTGCAGTCCGCACTCGGTCTTGGAGCGGCCCGCCCAGCGTCCGGCGCGGGCGTCCTCGCCCTCCAGCACACGACGGGTGCAGGGCGCGCAGCCCACGGAGGCGTAGCCGTCCATCAGCAGCGGGTTGGTGAGAACGCCGTGCTCGGTGACGTACGTTTGCACATCTTCCTGTGACCACTTGGCGATGGGCGAGATCTTCACCTTGCCCCGGTTCTCGTCCCAGCCGACGACCGGAGTGTTCGCCCGCGTCTCCGATTCGTCGCGGCGCAGCCCGGTCGCCCAGGCCTGGTAGCCCTTCAGACCCTCTTCGAGCGGCTTCACCTTGCGCAGCGCGCAGCACAGGTCGGGGTCGCGATCGTGCAGCTTCGGGCCGTACTCGGCGTCCTGCTCGGCGACCGTCTGGCGCGGGGTGAGCGTGATGACGTTCACGTCCATCACGGCCTCGACCGCGTCCCGGGTGCCGATGGTCTCCGGGAAGTGGTAGCCGGTGTCGAGGAACACCACGTCCACGCCCGGCAGGGCGCGGGAGGCGAGGTGGGCGACGACCGCGTCCTCCATGGAGGAGGTCACGCAGAAGCGGCTGCCGAAGGTGTCGGCGGCCCAGCGGAGGATCTCCAGTGCGGAGGCGTCCTCCAGCTCACGGCCCGCCCGCTCGGCGAGGGCCCTGAGTTCGTCGGTCGTACGCTCTTCCTGAACCGCGGTCATATCGGTTCCCCTCCGGTGGAGTTGGGCTGAAGCCCCCGGGCCAGCAGCCCGAGGAACTTCAACTGGAATGCGCGGTTGCACGCCGCGCATTCCCAGGCGCCGTGGCCCTGCTCACCCGGACGCAGGTCCTCGTCGCCGCAGTAGGGGCAGTAGGAGGGTGCGGCGCGCTCCGTCACGACAGGGCCTCCTCGGAGGCGCGGGCCGCCCAGGTGGCGAAGCGCTCGCCGTCCTCGCGCTCGGCCTGGTAGCGCTTGAGGACGCGCTCCACGTAGTCCGGCAGCTCCTGGGCCGTCACCTTCAGGCCGCGCACCTTGCGGCCGAAGCCGGGCTCCAGGCCCAGCGCGCCGCCCAGGTGCACCTGGTATCCCTCGACCTGCTCGCCCCGCTCGTCGAGCATCAGCTGGCCCTTGAGGCCGATGTCCGCGGTCTGGATGCGGGCGCAGGCGTTCGGGCAGCCGTTGAGGTTGATGGTGAGGGGCTCGTCGAAGTCCGGGAGGCGGCGCTCCAGCTCGTCGATCAGGGAGGAGCCGCGGGCCTTGGTCTCGACGATGGCGAGCTTGCAGAACTCGATGCCGGTGCAGGCCATGGTGCCGCGCCGGAAGGTGGAGGGGCGGGCGGTGAGGTCGAGTGCCTCCAGGGACTCCACCAGGGAGTCGACCTGCGCCTCCTCGATGTCGAGGACGATCATCTTCTGCTCGACGGTGGTGCGGACGCGCTGCGAGCCGTGCGCCTCGGCCAGTTCGGCGACCTTGGTCAGGATCGTGCCGTCCACGCGGCCCACGCGCGGGGCGAAGCCGACGTAGTAGCGGCCGTCCTGCTGCCGGTGCACGCCGATGTGGTCGCGCCAGCGGCTGGTGGGCTCGGCGGGCGCGGGGCCGTCGGTCAGCTTCCGCTTCAGGTACTCGTCCTCCAGCACCTGGCGGAACTTCTCCGCGCCCCAGTCGGCGACCAGGAACTTCAGGCGGGCGCGGTTGCGCAGTCGCCGGTAGCCGTAGTCGCGGAAGATGGAGATGACGCCCTCGTAGACGTCCGGGACGTCCTCGATCGGCACCCAGGCGTTCAGGCGCACGCCCAGCTTGGGGTTGGTGGACAGCCCGCCGCCGACCCACAGGTCGAAACCCGGCCCGTGCTCGGGGTGCTCGACGCCGACGAACGCCACGTCGTTGATCTCGTGCACCACGTCGAGGACCGGCGACCCGGAGATCGCGGTCTTGAACTTGCGGGGGAGGTTCGAGTACGCCGGGTTGTTCAGGACGCGGCGCTTCATCTCCTCCAGGGCCGGCGTGCCGTCGATGATCTCGTCCTCGGCGATGCCCGCGACCGGGGAGCCGATCATCACGCGGGGCGTGTCGCCGCAGGCGGTGACCGTGGACAGGCCGACGCCCTCCAGGCGGTTCCAGATCTCGGGCACGTCCTCGATCCGGATCCAGTGGTACTGGACGTTCTGCCGGTCGGTGATGTCGGCCGTGCCGCGCGCGAACTCCTGCGAGATCTCGCCGATGACGCGAAGCTGCGCGGTGGTCAGCGCGCCGCCGTCGATGCGGACGCGCAGCATGAAGTAGCTGTCGTCCAGCTCCTCCGGCTCCAGAATCGCCGTCTTGCCGCCGTCGATGCCCTGGCGGCGCTGGGTGTAGAGCCCCCACCAGCGCATCCGGCCGCGCAGGTCGCCGGGGTCGATCGAGTCGAAACCGCGCTTGGAGTAGATCGTCTCAATGCGTGTCCGAACGTTGAGACCGTCGTCGTCCTTCTTGGTCTGCTCGTTCCCGTTCAGCGGGGTGAAGTGGCCGGCCGCCCACTGGCCCTCGCCGCGGTGACGGCTCACCTTGCGGCGGGGGGTCGCGGCAGCAGGCTTCGGTGGGGTGGCGGTCATGTTTGACACGTCCTTCGGGACAGACGGAAAGCGGCTCTGACCTGCGCGCGGGCGCATGGCGTACGGGAGGCGTACGGGAGGCATACGTGCGCGTCATTGCGCGGGAATCAGGCGAATGCGGGGAATCGGGAGGTGCTGGAGGGTGCTCTCAGCGGCCCGGACAGATGGCGCTGGACATGCGGCCGAGGTCGACGTGCCGCCGACTCACCAAGGCAATTCCAGTTCCAGACATGGCGGAAGCGTGGCACGGAGATCTGGAGGAGGTCCAGCTTAATCCAAAATGTGGACACCCATGTCTCATGGGGTGAGACATGGGTGTCATTGGTCACACGGCTGAAAATGGACGTGTCGACGCAGGTCAGGAAGGGAAAGCCCCCGGCCACGGCCCCGGAGTGGCCGCTTCCGCTTCTTCCTCCACCTTGGTGTCGAACAGGTGGAACCCGCGGCGCCGGTAGTTGTCCATCGCGTACGCGCCGTCCTTGCTGCACGTGTGCAGCCACACGCGCTTCGTCGTGGCCAGCCCCGGCCACCGCTCCGCCAGGTCCCACGCGCGGGCGGTGCCGTACGACAGGAGGTGGCCGCCGATGCGCCGCCCCCGGAACGCCGGGATCAGGCCGAAGTACTCGATCTCCACGACCCCGTCGTCGCCGGGCGTCAGCTCCACGTACCCGGCGGGCGTGCCGTGGTCGTGGGCGACCCAGGTTTCCACGCCGGGTCGCTCCAGGTGCTCCCGCCAGCGCGCGTGGCTCCAGCCGAGCCGGTCCGTCCAGCGGATGTCGCCGCCGACCGAGGCGTACAGGAACCGGCTGAACTCGGGGGAGGGCACCTCGGAGCGGACGATCCGGACGTCTCCCTCCGGCGCGGCGGCCGGCAGCAGATCGGTGGGCGCCGTCTGCTCCAGGGACCACGTGGTCACGGCGATGTTGGTCATGCCGGTCAGGGAATCATCCGCTTCGCGGATCTGTCGATCCCCGCCCGCGCGGGCCCGTGCCCGTCAGTCGAGCGCGTCCTCGATCGAGGTCAGCGGCAGCGCGAACAGCATGCGGCCCGACTGCGACCAGACCTCACCGGTCTGCGCCCAGTACGACAGGGAGCTCGCCTCCCCGCTCCAGCACCGCTGCGACTGGTCCGCCCCGCACTCGGTGGCCCGGGCGCCCTCCGCGTCCTGGCGCCACAGGGTGCCGCGCCCGTCCTGTCCGCCGGCCGCGCGCGCCAGGTACCAGTCGGAGCGTGCCGTGCCGGGCGGGCGGTACGACAGCACACCGCCGACCTCGGCGGCCCCGGTCTCGTACGCCTCCACCGCGTCCGCGTGCCCGGCGGAGTCAGTGACCGGCAGTCCGGTGCGCTCGGGATTCGTACCCGTGCGCAGCGCGTAGCGCCACAGCCGGGTGGGGCGGTCGCCGTCCGCGTCGACCTGCTCGCTCGCCACCAGGCTGTCGGGGGCCGTGCCCCGGTCCAGGGAGATCGCGCCCGGGCGCGCGGCGCCGTCGGTGTCGGGGAGCCGGTAGGAGGCGACGGCGGGCAGTACGTACCGGTGGCCGTTCGCCGCCCAGCCTCCGGGCACCCGGCCGACGGCGTCCGCCGCGGTGGTGGCCCGCTGGATGCGTTCCACGTCGTACACGTACAGCGCGTCGGGGTCCCCCGCGCCGGTGGTGACCAGCAGCTTGTCCTGGTACCAGACCATGCCGGTGACGGGGGAGGCGAGCCCCCGGTAGTCGTGCCCGCCGTCGACCGGGACGGCGAGGAGCGCCGAGGTGTAGCCGAGGTGGGCCGGGTCGTCGGCGTCGACGAAGGAGACCCGGGCGAGGCCGCCCTCGGGCGTGTCGTCTTCGCGGGACCAGGCGGAGAGGATGACGCGGTGGGTGCCCCAGCGGCCGTCCTCGTCGGCGTCGCCCGAGGTGGTGACCGCGCCGGGGCGCCAGCCCTCGGTGTCGGCGTCGTCCCAGCAGTAGGCGCGGGTGGCGGCGGGGGAGACCGGCAGGTCTTCCCGCTCCCCGGCCGTGCAGTCGGCGGCGTCGCGCAGTGTGCGGTCGGCGGAGTCGAGGACGGTGTCGACGCCCACCGGTTCGCCCATCGCGGCGGAGAGCCGGTCGAGCCAGGGGCGCGGTACGCGGTGTTCCGTCAGCCGCAGCGCGTCGGTATCGGCGTCGGAGGTGAGGGGCTTGAGGGCACCGGGGTCGTCGGCGACCGTGGCCTGCGAGGCGCTGATCAGCGTGGCGGCGCCGGTCAGCGCGAGCGCCGCGCCGGTCAGGGCCGCGCGCAGCGCCCTGCCCCGTCTGCGCCGGCGGTGTCTGCCGCGCTGCTTCATAGAACCTCCACGGGCACCGGTCCAACTGCGCTCGACGGTGGTCGCGTTGACCGAGGAGCGGATGGGGCGGTCCCTAGAGGATGCTACGACAGACGGAGGGGTCGGCGGACGCGGACGATGCAAATATGCGAAATCAACCCGTCTTTACGGCCATCCGGGGCGCCGGGGACGCGCCGCGTCGAACACTCGCCCGCCACGACGGCTGGAGCGGGCAGGCCCGGAGTCGTGGATGTGGGCGAACGCCCTTGGCACGGCGGGCGACTGACGGCGCGAACGCCGTCGAAGGCAACGCCGGGCCGGAGCCCGGCCCCCGGGGGCCTCGGCCTCCATCGCGGCCGCGCCCGCCGTCGTGGCGCCGGCTGTCGGCGTGCCGCGCCCGCTGTCGTGGCGCCGGTGTTGGCGTGCCCCGCCCGCCGTCGCGGCCCCGCCCGCTGTCGTGGCATCGGCTGTTGGCGTGCCGCGTCCGCTGTCGTGGCGCCGGCTGTTGGCGTGCTGCGTCCGCCGTCGTGGCGCCGGCTGTCGGCGTGCCGCGTCCGCCGTCGTGGCGCCGGCTGTTGGCACGCCTCGCCCGCCGTCGTGGCGCCGGCTGCCTGCGTGCCGCGCCCGCCGTCACGGCACCGCTCGCCCTCACGGCACCCCCATCGACCCCCGGCCGTCCGCCACCGCCGGTGCCGTTGAGTGGGGGAGCAGGTCGTGGGGGTCGGACGGGAGGAGGAGTTCGAGTTCGGCGTCTTCGCAGAAACGATACGGCCGGTGTTCCAGGTAGGCCCCGAGGTATCTGCGGACCCGCGACATCTCGGCCCGTACCGTCACCGTGCGGGCCGGGTCGCCGAACATGTCCTCGGCCAACTCCGCGGCGCTGCGACCACCCCGGTGCACGGCCAGCAGGTACAGCAACTCCGCGTGCCGGGGACTCAGTTCCCGGGCCCAGTCCTCCGCGCCCCCCAGCACCCGTACCGACCAGCGGCGCGGCTGCCCGAGGTCCAGCACGATCCGGGTGGCACCCTGCGGCACCGGTTCGACGGCGGCCCGCACCAACCAGCCCTCGGCCAGCGGCTCCACGGTGCACGCCCCGAGCACCGGCAGCCACCGTGCCCCCGCCTCCGGCGACTTGGGCAGCACCACCCGGTCCAGGTACGGCATCCCCGTCACCGCCGCCGTCCACCCGTCCCGGTCCGCCACCAGCGCCCGCCCCTCCAGCCGGGCCAGCACCGGCGCGGCCACCGCCCGCAGCCGCTCCAGCGACTGCGTGTGCAACTCCCGCAGCCGGGCCTCGGCGAGCTTGGCCACCGAGTCGACCCAGGCGAGCGTCGCCGGATGCATCGTCTCCAGCGGCCCGCTCACGTCGACCACGCCGAGCAGCAGCCCGCTGCGCGGGTCCGTGATGGGCGCCCCGGCGCAGGTCCAGGTCGCCTGGGACCGTACGAAGTGCTCGGAGGCGAAGACCTGGACGGGCCGCCGGGTGACCGCCGGCGTCCCCACGCCGTTGGTGCCGACCACCTCCTCCCGCCAGTCCGCGCCCAGTTCGAACCCGAGCCCGTCGGCCCTGCGCAGCACCGGCGCGCTGCCCTCCCGCCACAGCACCCGCCCGTCGTCGTCGGCGACCACCATGATGTGGTGGGCCACGTCCGCGACCGACAGCAGCGCCTCCCGCAGCACCGGCAGCACGTGCCGCAACTCCGAGGACTCACGCCGCCGCCGCACCTCCTCCGGGGACAGCAGCCCGGAGCGGCAGTCGTGCTCCGGATCGACGCCGCCGCGCAGCATCCGGTCCCAGGACTGCTCGATCACCGGGCGCGGCGCCACCGGAGCCCGCCCGCCCGAGAGTCTCGCGGAGCGGACCTCGCTCAGCATCCGGGCCGCACGCGCCGTGTCGACGGCGGCGAACTGCGTCACGTCCATCGGCGAGAGCGCCACGGATCCTCGTCCTTCCGGAAGCCGAATGTTCGTCTCATAGTGACCGGTTGCCCAAGCCACGAGGACACAGTCCGCACACAGCCGACCGCAAGTTGCAACCCCCTGCAACCCTGGTGGACGGACGTGCCGGTGTCCAAACTTGAACCACGCCGTCCCGAGCGGCGTACGCGGCCTGAACGGGCCCGTGTGGCGGGGGTGGTGCCGTGTCGGCGCAGCACCACCCCCGCGCCACGCGGCGGGATCAGGCCACCGGCCGGGCCCGCTCCACCACCGACGCCAGGTCCAGCGTGGGCGGCAGCGTGCCGAAGGCCGCGCCCCCGTCACCGCCCAGCCGCGAGGCGCAGAACGCGTCGGCCACCTCCGGCGGCGCGTACCGGACCAGCAGCGCGCCCTGGAACACCAGCGCCAGCCGCTCCACAAGACGCCGCGCCCGCCCCTCGGCGGCCTCCAGGTCGGCCAGTTCCGTCAGCAGACCCCGGATCGCCCCGTCCAGCCGGTGATCGGCGCCGCGCGCCAGGCCCACCTCCGTCAGATACGCGTCCAGTGCCAGCGGCTCCCGCCCCAGCGCCCGCAGCACGTCCAGCGCCTGCACGTTCCCGGCGCCCTCCCAGACCGAGTTCAGCGGCGACTCGCGCACCAGCCGGGGCAGGCCGGACTCCTCCACGTACCCGTTGCCGCCCAGGCACTCGGCCGCCTCCACCGCCAGCGGCGCACACCGCTTGGTCACCCAGTACTTGGCCGCCGGCACCGCAAGCCGCAGCAGTGCCCGCTCCCGCTCGTCACCGGCCTGAGCGGCGTCGTACGCCGCCGCCAGCCGCAGCGCCAGCGTGGTGGCCGCCTCCGACTCCAGCGCGAGGTCCGCGAGGACGTTGCGCATCAGCGGCTTGTCGACCAGCCTCCCGCCGAACGCCTCGCGGTACGCGCAGTGGTGCACCGCCTGCGCCACCGCCTGCCGCATCAGGCCCGCCGAGCCCAGCACGCAGTCGAGCCGGGTCGCCGCCACCATGTCGATGATCGCGGGCACCCCGCGGCCCTCCTCGCCGACCCGGCGCGCCCAGGTCCCGGCGAACTCGACCTCGGCGGAGGCGTTGGACCGGTTGCCCAGCTTGTCCTTGAGCCGCTGGATCAGGAAGACGTTGCGGGTGCCGTCCGCCAGCACGCGCGGCACCAGGAAGCAGGTCAGCCCCCCGGGGGCCTGCGCCAGCACCAGGAAGCCGTCCGACATCGGCGCCGAGCAGAACCACTTGTGCCCGGTCAGCTCGTACGTCCCGTCCTCGGCCAGCGGCCGCGCAGCGGTGGTGTTCGCCCGTACGTCGCTGCCGCCCTGCTTCTCCGTCATGCCCATCCCGAACAGCGCCCCGGCCTTCAGGTGGGCCGGCCGCAGCTCCCGGTCGTAGACCCGGGAGGTCAGCCGGGGCTCCCACTCGGCGGCCAGGTCCGCGTCGGCGCGCAGGGCCGGTACCGCCGCGTGGGTCATCGACAGCGGACAGCAGTTGCCCGCCTCCACCTGGGTCCACATGAGGAAACCGGCCGCGCGCCGCACGTGACCGCCCGGCCGGGACCAGGCGTCGGTCAGCCCCGCCGAGACGCCCTTGCCCAGCAGCCGGTGCCAGGACGGGTGGAAGTCGACCTCGTCGACGCGGTGGCCGTAGCGGTCGTGGGTGCGCAGGACCGGCGGGTTGTCGTTGGCCCGCGCGCCCCACTCCTGGCTCTGCAGCGAGCCGCAGCCGCTGCCCAGGCCCGACAGCTCCGCCAGCGCCTCCTCGCGCAGCTCCGGTGCCAGATGCCGCTCGACCGCCTCCCTCAGGGCCCGGTCGGCGGTGAAGACGTCGTAGCCGGTGAGCGGCGGCGCCTGATTCGTCACGGTGTGGGTACTGCCTGCCATGACGTGAACCTACCGTGCCGTGCGCCCGCGGCGGGCCGGGACGGATCGGAGGGCGTCCGCGGATGAGCGCGACCCTCCGCGGCGGATACCTTTAGGGCGTGCAGCCAGCAAGTGAATCCCCCGAACGGCCCCCGGGCCGGCTCCACCGTGCCCGGGTTCTGTACCGGAACGTATCCAAACGCAGGACCGCCTGGCTGTTGCTCAAGGACACGGTCAACTCGTGCATGGAGTACCGCATCCTCGGCCTGGCCGCCGAGGCCGCGTTCTTCACCCTGCTCTCGGTGCCGCCCCTGCTGCTGAGCCTCCTCGGACTGCTCGGCTACGTCGACTCCTGGATCGGCTCCGACACCACCGAGAGCCTGCGCGACAACATCCTGGACGCCTCCCGCGCGGTGCTCTCCGAGAAGGGAGTCAAGCAGATCACCGAGCCCATCCTGGACGACGTGATGAAGGGCGGCCGGCCCGACGTCATCTCCATCGGCTTCCTGTTCGCCCTGTGGTCGGGCTCCCGCGCGGTGAACGTCTTCATCGACACCATCACCGTGATGTACGGCCTCGACGGCGTCCGGGGCATCGTCAGGACCCGCCTGATGGCCTTCCTGCTGTTCGTCGTGGCGCTGCTGATCGGGTCGATCGCGCTGCCGCTGATGGTGGCGGGACCGGACGCCGTGGTGCGGATCGTGCCCTGGTCGACGACGGTCGTACAGGTTCTGTACTGGCCGGTCGTGATCATCCTGTCGGTGGCGTTCCTGACCACGCTGTACCACGTGTCCGTGCCCGTGCGCTCCCCGTGGATCGAGGACGTCCCCGGCGCGCTGGTCGCCCTCGCGATGTGGGTGTTCGGCAGCTTCCTGCTGCGCATCTACCTGACCAACACCGTCGAGGGCCCCACCATCTACGGTTCCCTGGCCGCGCCCGTCGCCGTGCTGCTGTGGATCGGCGTGTCCGCGTTCGCGGTGCTCGTCGGCGCCGCGGTCAACGCGGCCATCGACCGGGTGTGGCCGGCCGCCGCGACCGCCGCGGCCCGCGAGGCCAACGAGCGGCTGCGCCAGGCCCAGGTCGCCGAGTACGTGGCCCGCACCTCCGCCACCGCCGACAGCGACCCCGACATGCCCTCCGAGTTCCCGGAACGCTGGTCCCGCTTCCTGCCCCCCGAGGACGTCACGGCCCGCCTGCGCACCCACGCGAAGAACCCGCCGCCCACCAACCACAACAGCCGCGACCTCAACCACAGCCGCGACCACAACCACGACCACAGCCACAACCACGACCAGAACCACGACAAGCCCGAGGCCTCGTGACCGTCCCCGACCGCCTCGGGGGAGACCGGCGCCGCTAGACGGTTTCCGACGGGTCGGGCGCCTGGTCCCACCACCCCGCCGCCGCGCCCTCGCGCACGAAGTCCCCGAAGTCCCCCGGCGCGCGGCCCAGCACCTCCTGGACCCCGTCCGACAGACGGGCGTTGCGGCCGTCGAGCAGCGAGCCGAACAGCTCCACGAGGAACGCGGCCTCCTCCTCCGGCACACCGAAGGCGGCCAGGTTCTCGCCGTACTCGCCCGCCGAGACCGCCCGGTACGTCAGTGCGCGCCCCGTCTCCTTCGCGATCTCCGCCACCGCGTCCCCGAAGGTCAGCAGCCGCGGCCCCGAGACCTCCAGCACCCGCCCGGCATACCGGTCACCGGAGGTCAGCGCGGCCACCACGACGTCCGCGACGTCCCGCAGGTCCACGAACGGCTCCCCGACCCCGCCGGCCGGGAACACCAGCTCCCCGTACTCACGCAGCTCCGCCACCAGCGGACCCTCGCTGAAGTTCTGCGCGAACCACGCGGACCGCACGACCGTCCAGTGCGCGCCCGCCCCGGCCAGCGCCTCCTCGGCCGGCCGCGCCTGTTCCTCGCCCCGCGCCGACAGCAGCACCAGCCGCCGTACACCGAGCCGGACCGCCTCTCGCGCGAGCGCCCCCACCGTTTCGGCGGCGTCGGGGGCACCGATGTCGGAGGGATGCACCAGGTACGCCCCGTCGGCGCCGCGCAGGACGTCCGCCCAGGTCGACCGGTCCCGCCAGTCGAAGCCCGTCGCCCGGGACGCCGCCCGCACGCCCAGCCCGGCCGCCCGCGCCGCCTCGGCCACACGCCGTCCGGTACGCCCGGACGCCCCCGTCACCACGATCGTCATGTTCTCTCGCCCGCTCGTCCGTGTCATGACGTCAGTCAACCGCCGGGCGTCGAACGTTCCCATCGCCGAACGGCTCGCTCGCATGCGCGTGCGTCTACGCTGTGCGGTCATGGACGCACTCGCCGGCCTGCTGGAGGGCCCCCGCGCCCGCGGGGCGTTCATGATCCGCGCCTGTTTCGACCCGCCGTGGGCCGTACGCGTCGAGGACCGGGCGCCGCTGACGGTGATGCTCATGGTCCGCGGCGACGCCTGGATCGTGCCGGACACGGGGGAGCGGCTGCGGCTGCGGGCCGGGGACCTGGCCATCGCGCGCGGCCCCGACCCGTACACCTGCGCCGACGACCCCGCCACCGCCCCGCAGGCGGTGATCCTGCCGGGCGGCGCGTGCAGCTACCCCGACGGACGCCCCCTCAACGGCTCGATGGACCTCGGCGTACGCACCTGGGGCGACCGCCCCGACGGCGAGGCGGTCCTGCTCATCGGCACCTACCTGGTACGGGGCGAGATCGGCGGCCGCCTGCTCGACGCCCTGCCCCCACTGCTGTCCCTCACCTCCGACGCGTGGGACAACCCCCTCACGCCCCTGCTGACGGCGGAGGTCACGCGGGACGAACCGGGCCAGGAGGTCGTCCTGGACCGGCTCCTCGACCTGCTGGTCATCGCCGCGCTGCGGGCCTGGTTCGCCGGCCCGTCGGCCGAGCCGCCCGCCTGGTACCTGGCCCTGGGCGACCCGGTCGTCGGCCGGGTGCTGCGGCTGCTCCAGGACGACCCGGCGCACCCCTGGACGGTCGCGTCCCTCGCCGCCAAGGCCGGGGTCTCCCGCGCCGCGCTCGCCCGGCGCTTCACCGACCTCGTGGGCGAACCCCCCATGGGGTACCTCACCGGCTGGCGCCTCGCCCTGGCCGCCGACCGGCTGCGCGACACCGAGGACACCCTCGGCGCCATCGCCCGCCAGGTCGGCTACGGCAGCGCCTTCGCCCTGTCCACCGCCTTCAAACGGGTCTACGGCGTCAGCCCGCAGGAGTACCGGAGCCCGGCGTAACCTGGCACGCGTGTACGCGGAACGGGCGTCCCGGCTGACCGGCGCGGTGGTGTGGACCAACACCCCGACCGAGCCAGGACCCGGCCGGGTCCTGCCCGACGGCTGCATGGACCTGCTCTGGTACGACGGCCGGCTGCTGGTCGCGGGCCCCGACACCCGCGCGTACGTCACCGAAGGCGCCCTGGGCCGCTGGGCGGGCGTCCGCTTCTACCCCGGCACCGCACCCGCCCTCCTCGAAGTCCCCGCCGACGAACTGCGCGACCGGCGCGTCGACCTCACCGACCTCTGGCCGGCCGCGCGGGCACGGCGCCTGGCCGCCCGGGTGAACGCGGCCCCCGACCCGGCGACCGGCCTGGAGCAGGCCGCGCTGTCCCGGGCCGCCGAGACCGAGCCCCCCGACCCGCTGCTGCGCCGTGTCGTGGCCGCCCTCGACGCGGGCCGCCCGGTCGCCGCCACCGCCGACGAACTCGGCATCGGAGCCCGCGGGCTGCACCGCCGCTCCCTGGCCGCCTTCGGCTACGGCCCCAAGACGCTGGCCCGCGTACTGCGGCTGCAACGCGCCCTCGCCCTGGCCCGCGACGGCGCGCCCCTCGCCGAGACGGCCGCCCGGGCCGGGTTCGCGGACCAGGCGCATCTGGCGCGGGACGTGCGCGAGTTGGCGGGCCTGTCGCCCGGCGAGCTACTGCGCCGGCGTGGCTAGCGGCGCGAACAGGTCGACGCCGTGGCCGTCGGGGTCGCCCAGCACGGCGTACCGCTGTCCCCAGGGGGCGTTCCAGGGCTCGCGCTCGCCGTTGCAGCCCGCGCCCGTCAGCTGCGCGTAGAAGGCGTCCACCTCGGCGGGCGTGTCGCACAGCAGGGCGAGCGAGTGCCGCCCGCCTCCGGCCGGCGGCTGCCACCCGGGGGTGAAGGAGCGGATGGACTCCTCGGTGTCCAGCAGCAGCCGGATCCCGCCCGGCAGTTCGGCCTCGGCGTGCGGCTGCCCCTCGGAGCCCTGGGGGAAGGCGAAGCCGAGCCGGCGGTAGAAGGCCACGGAGGCGGCCATGTCGGAGACGATGAGGCTGATGGCGTTGAATCGTGCGGTCATGGGGCCACCGTAGGCAGGGCGTGCGGGCCGGGTCTTGGAGAAAACGGACACCGGGCGGGGCGTGGCGGCACGCCGCCGGCCGCGGCCCCCGTACGGAGGGGACCGCGGCCGGTGGGGCCGTCCGCAGGTGCGGAGCTACCGCGTCACAGACTTGTCTCTCCCGCGAGCCCGAAGAAGTCGTGCCACTTGCGACCGTCCACGAAGCCGTCCCGGCCGTTCGACAGGTTCACGTACACGTCGGCCAGGTCGTTGTGGGTGAAGGTGACGATGTCGTCCTTGCCGTCGCCGTCGTAGTCGCCGACGTACGGGAACTCGCCGTCCGGGGCGAAGTAGTCCGCCCACTTCTGCCCGCCGCCGAAGACGGCACCGTCCGACAGCGCCACGTAGACGTCCTTGGCCTCGCCGCCCGTGAAGGCGACGACGTCGTCCTTGCCGTCCCCGTTCACGTCGGCGACCCGCGGCCGCTCGCCCTCCGGCGCGAAGTGGTCGTGCGCCTTGCGCGGGGCGCCGAACCCGTCGCCCTCGTTGAGCGCCACGTACACCTCGCTGTTGGCGTCCTGGGTGAAGGCGATGATGTCGTCCAGGCCGTCTCCGTCGACGTCGCCGACCGCGGGGAACTGGGCCCAGGGCGCGAAGTCGTCGTGCCACTTCTCGCCCGTCCCGAAGGACGTGCCGTCCGAGAGGGCGACGTAGACGTCCGCGGTGTCCTGGCGGGTGAAGGCGATGATGTCGTCCTTGCCGTCCCCGTCGAAGTCGCCGACCGCCGGCACCTCGCGGCCCGGCGCGAAGTGGTCGCTCCACTGCTGCCCCGTGCCGAAGGACTCACCGTCCGACGGTGCGACGTACACCTTCGCCTCGGTCCCGTGGGTGAAGGTGACGGCGTCGTCCTTGCCGTCGCCGTCGAAGTCGCCCGTCAACGGGGTCTCGCCGCCCGGCGCGAAGTGGTCGTTCCACAGCGCCGACTTGCCGGCGAAGGCGCTGCCGTCGGACTTCGCCACGTACGCCTCGGCCCGGTCGTCCTGGGTGAAGGTGGCGATGTCGTCCTTGCCGTCCCCGTCGAAGTCGGCCGGGGAGCCGCCCATGATGCCGCCGCCGGTGAGCCGCACCCGCATCAGGAACGAGTTGTACGGCTGCCACTGCGACATCGTGAAGTACAGGTACGGGCTGTTGGAGTCGGCCGACCACGGGTGGATGAACGACCCGTACAGCTGCGGGAAGTCCGCACCCGACGCCACCACCTGCTTGTCGCTCCACGGACCCCACGGCGTCGCCGAGGTCCGCATCACGATCGAGCCGCCCGGGTCGTCCAGGTACATCATCACGAAACGGCCGAGATAGCGGCTGTACTGCACGGACAGCTCACCCACCGGAGCCCCGGCCACGGGCGTCGCGGCGGCCGGGTCGGTCACCCAGGAGCCGCCGGTCCAGTAGCGGTAGGCGCCCGGCTCCAGAAGCTGGTTCTCCGGCACGCGGGACAGATGCACGTTGCCGAACCGGCCGTTGGGCGTGCCGTACATGTAGACGTAGCCGCCCTGCTTGAGCATCGCGGCCATCTGGAACTTGTTGCTCCAGGAGCCGTTGTTCTGCCAGCGGGCGTCGGCGTCCTTGACCCAGTTCTCGCCGTTGTCGTCGGAATAGGCGATGCCCGAGTAGTTGGTGAACCACTCGCCCGGGGCGCCCCAGCGACGCACCGACATGTAGTGCATGTACTGACGGTTGCCCACCGAGATGCCCGCGGTGGGGATCGTGGTCAGTTCGTCGTCGTTGACGCGCTTGCAGGGCAGCAGTTGCTTGGCGTGGCCCGGCCGGTCGGTCGCCATGCTGTCGATGTTCATGCCGTCGGCGAGGTTGCGGTCACCGCTGCGGGCGAGCAGATTGCAGCGCCAGTCGAGCGTGGCCGGATCGCCGACCGCGGCACCGGGGCCCGTCCAGCCGTTGCCGTACGAGTCGCCGAAGGCCGTCAGGATCTCGCCCTTGCCGTTGTCCCACATGATGCCGAGGTCGGTCGCCTTCAGCTGCCAGCGGGCATCGGTGGCACTGGTCGAGCCGGGCCCCGTCAGCTTGGCGACGCGCTCGGCACGCGAGACCACGCCCGCGGCCTTGGCGCCGGACTCCTGAGCCGCGGCGGAACTCGTCGCCCCCGCGAAGAGGGAGCCGATGACCAGCGAGGCGAGCGACAGCGCGACCGGGAGTCGTCTCCCGGTGATGCGTTTCACCACGTGTTCCTTCCTGTGAGAGGTCCTGCTAGAGGGTGGTTTCGCCGGGGGTGCCGAAGAACTCGTGCCATTTGCGGCCGTTGATGAAGGCGTTGGTGCCGTTGGAGAGGGCGACGTAGACGTCGGAGTCGGCGCCCTTGGTGAAGGTGACGATGTCGTCCTTGCCGTCGCCGTCGTAGTCGCCGAGGTAGGGGAGTTCGCCGGTGGGGGCGAAGAACTCGTTCCAGAGCTGTCCGGTGCCGAAGCGCGCTCCGTCGGAGAGGGCCACATAGACGTCGGAGTTGGCGCCTTGGGTGAAGGCGACGATGTCGTCCTTGCCGTCGCCGTTCACATCCCCGATACGGGGTTGTTCGCCGGTGGGGGCGAAGTGTTCGTGGACGAGTTGTCCGGGTCCGAAGGCGTTGGTGCCGTTGGAGAGGGCGATGTAGACGTCGGCGGTGTCGCCTTGGGTGAAGGTGATGATGTCGTCGTTGCCGTCGCCGTTGATGTCGCCGATGGCCGGGAATTCGCCGGCGGGTGCGAAGTGGTCGTGCCAGACGGTGGCGGGTCCGAAGCCGTCGACGCCGTTGGACAGGGCGACGTAGACCTTGGCGTTCGTGTCGTGGGTGAAGGTGATGATGTCGTCGTTGCCGTCGCCGTTGATGTCGCCGACGGCCGGGATCTCGCCGCCCGGGGCGAAGTGGTCGTGCCAGACGGTGGCGGGTCCGAAGCCGTCGACCCCGTTGGACGGGGCAACGTAGACGTCGGAGTCGGCGCCCTTGGTGAAGGTGACGGCGTCGTCTTTTCCGTCTCCGTTGAAGTCGCCGGTCAGCGGGGTCTCGCCGCCGGGGGCGAAGAAGTCGTGCCAGACCTTCGCGTCGCCGAACCCGCTGCCCGTGGAGGGGGCGACGTAGACGTCCGCCTCGGGGTTCTGCGTGAACGTGATGATGTCGTCCTTGCCGTCACCGGTGAAGTCCGTCGGCGAACCACCCGGCGTGCCGCCGCCCCCGCCACTGGTGACGAGCTGCATGTAGTAGCCCCAGTTCCAGTGCGGTCCCGGATCGGTGTGGTCGTTGCCCGGCAGTTCGTTGTGGCCCAGGATGTGCGCGCGGTCCTTCGGGATGCCGTGCCGGTCGCACAGGTACCGGGTCAGAGCGGCGGACGAGCGGTACATGGTGTCGGTGAACCACGAGGCGTTGTCGACGTACCCCTCGTGCTCGATCCCGAGCGCCGACGCGTTCGCGCTGCGGGCGTGGTACGCCGTGTCGGCGTCCCGCACCGTCTGGGTCACGTCACCGTCGGACGAACGGACCACATAGTGGGCGCTGACGCCCGACGCGCCGTTCTGGAACCAGCTGATGGAGCCCGCGTACGAGCCCTGCGTGACATGGATGACGACCTTGTCGATCCGTGCCGCACGCCCGGCCTGGTAGTTGTTCGGGTGGGCGGGAGCCCAGTGGGCGGGCCCGTAGTCGGCGCTCAGCACCGAGGCCTCGGCCGCCTCGCCGTCCCCGGTGGACATCCCGAACGGGAGGGCCTGCTCGTACGGCCCACGTTCCGGCGCCACCTTCCGCGCCCGCACGGTGACGCGCTCGCCGCCCCGCACCTTCTGGGCCAGCCCCGTGCCGAGGAGGCCGTAGGCGGTGTCGGCGTACAGCCGCGCCGTGTCGGCCCGGTCCGCACCGCCGTACTCGGCGACGACGGGATACCACTCGTCGATACGTCGCCGTTCGGCCGCGTCCAGCCCGAGTGCGTCGGCGTGGGAGCGCAGGACCGCGGCGGCACCCCGGATGTTGGACTCGGTGTCGCGCTTCAGTTCGGCGGTGGGCAGGCCGGTCAGTTGGGCGGCGGCCTCCAGTGTGTGCTGCCGCGGATTGCTGACGAGGTGCATCACCCCGTAGCCGCCCGCCGCGCTCGGCTCGCCCGCGTGGCCGTCGAGGTGGGTCTCCCCGTAGCCGACGGCGACCAGGAGGTCACGAGGAACGTCGAACTCCTCGCTCGCGGCGGCGAAGGCGTCGTTGAGGGCGGCGCTGTCCGCCCGCTCCTCGGCGGTGGTGCGGTCGGCCGGGGTCGCGCTCGCCTGGCCGGTCAGGGTGAGCGCCGAGGTGAGCAGGGCGGCGAGTACGGCCGCCCCCGCTCTGGCATGTCGGCGGATGAAGTCGTGTTGGGACAAGGGGTTCCCCCTGGAGACGAGGACGGAAAATGACCGGGTTCAGAGGGTGGTTTCGCCGGGGGTGCCGAAGAACTCGTGCCATTTGCGGCCGTTGATGAAGGCGTTGGTTCCGTTGGAGAGGGCGACGTAGACGTCGGCTTCGGTGTTGTGGGTGAAGGTGACGATGTCGTCCTTGCCGTCGCCGTCGTAGTCGCCGAGGTAGGGGAATTCGCCGGTGGGGGCGAAGAACTCGTTCCAGAGCTGTCCGGTGCCGAAGCGCGCCCCGTCGGAGAGAGCCACATAGACGTCGGAGTTGGCGCCTTGGGTGAAGGCGACGATGTCGTCCTTCCCGTCGCCGTTCACGTCGCCGACGCGCGGCTGCTCCGTGCCCGGGGCGAAGTGTTCGTGGACGAGCTGGCCGGGTCCGAAGCCGTTGGTGCCGTTGGAGAAGGCGACGTACACGTCTCCGGTGCTGCCTTGGGTGAAGGTGATGATGTCGTCGTTGCCGTCGCCGTTGATGTCGCCGATGGCCGGGAACTCGCCGGCCGGTGCGAAGTGGTCGTGCCAGACGGTGGCGGGTCCGAAGCCGTCGACCCCGTTGGACAGGGCGACGTAGACCTTGGCGTCGGCGTCGTGGGTGAAGGTGATGATGTCGTCGTTGCCGTCACCGTTCACGTCCCCGACCGCCGGGGCCTCGTGGCGCTGCGCGAAGAACTCGTGCCAGACGGTCGCCGGACCGAAGCCGCTGCCCTGGGAGAGCGACACGTACACGTCGGCTTCGGGACCGTGCGCGAAGGTGACGACGTCGTCCTTGCCGTCTCCGTTGAAGTCGCCGGTGAGCGGGGTCTCGCCGCCGGGGGCGAAGAAGTCGTGCCAGACTTTCGCGTCGCCGAACCCGCTGCCCGTGGAGGGGGCGACGAAGGCGTCCGCCTCGGGGTTCTGCGTGAACGTGACGATGTCGTCCTTGCCGTCACCGGTGAAGTCGGTGGGGCCGCCGCCGAAGATGCCCGAGCCTCGCTCCGCCTCGGCGAGGAGTGCACGTGCCTTGGCCTCATGCTGGTCGTAGCGCTCGGGATAGCCGGAACGCTGGACGCTCTGGGCGAGCCCGCCGGGGCTGTAGCCGGGGTTCGCACGGTCGTTGGCGATGGCGGCGGTGACGAACCGCGTCGCCGCGTACCAGGGGTCCATGATCTGTTCGACGGTTCCCCAGCCGTAGCTCGGGCGCTGCTGGAAGACGCCGATGGAGTCCTTGTCGCCGCACGGCAGATTGTTCATGTGGGACTCGACCCACCCGGCCTCGAAGGCGGCGAGGGTCACCTTCGCGTTGGCGTTGTGGGCGCGGGCGACCCGCAGGACGTCCACGAGGACGGTCGGGTCGTGGGTCGCCGGAACGGCGCAAGAGGCGTCCAGTATCTCGGCGTTGGCCAGGTTCCGGGGAGGCAGCGGCAGCGGGTCGGAGGCCGCCTGGACGGGGGCGGTGGCGGCGGCCACGAGCAGACCGACAGACGCGAGGCCTGCGACGCAGGAGGACAGGAGAACGCGGTGATGTCTGAGCCGGGACATGGGTGTGCCCTTTCGGAGTCACGGTTCGGTGAGGACTGGAGGAGGACTAGAGGGTGGTTTCGCCGGGGGTGCCGAAGGACTCGTGCCATTTGCGGCCGTTGATGAAGGCGTTGGTGCCGTTGGAGAGGGCGACGTAGACGTCGGAGTCGGCGCCCTTGGTGAAGGTGACGATGTCGTCCTTGCCGTCGCCGTCGTAGTCGCCGAGGTAGGGGAATTCGCCGGTGGGGGCGAAGAACTCGTTCCAGAGCTGCCCGGTGCCGAAGCGCGCCCCGTCGGAGAGGGCCACATAGACGTCGGAGTTGGCGCCTTGGGTGAAGGCGACGATGTCGTCCTTCCCGTCGCCGTTCACGTCGCCGACGCGCGGCTGCTCCGTGCCCCGGGCGAAGTGTTCGTGGACGAGCTGGCCGGGTCCGAAGCCGTTGGTGCCGTTGGAGAGGGCGACGTACACGTCTCCGGTGCTGCCTTGGGTGAAGGTGATGATGTCGTCGTTGCCGTCGCCGTTGATGTCGCCGACGGCCGGGACCTCGCCGGCCGGTGCGAAGTGGTCGTGCCAGACGGTGGCGGGTCCGAAGCCGTCGACCCCGTTGGACGGGGCGACGTAGACCTTGGCGTCGGCGTCGTGGGTGAAGGTGATGATGTCGTCGTTGCCGTCACCGTTGATGTCGCCGACGGCCGGGATCTCGCCGCCCGGGGCGAAGTGGTCGTGCCAGACGGACGCGGGTCCGAAGCCGTCGACCCCGTTGGACAGAGCGACGTAGACGTCGGAGTCGGCGCCCTTGGTGAAGGTGACGGCGTCGTCTTTTCCGTCTCCGTTGAAGTCGCCGGTCAGCGGGGTCTCGCCGCCGGGGGCGAAGAAGTCGTGCCAGATCTTCGCGTCGCCGAACCCGCTGCCCGTGGAGGGGGCGACGTAGACGTCCGCCTCGGGGTTCTGCGTGAACGTGATGATGTCGTCCTTGCCGTCACCGGTGAAGTCCGTCGGCGAACCGGCCGTCATCGGCTGCGGGGTCCCACAGTTGCCGCTGGTGTGGCGGGCGGCCGTGGAGCTGTAGCGCAGGGCGGTGCCGTCGATGACGATGGGCTGGTTCTGCCCGTCCGCCTCCTGCTCGTAGTGCAGGTGCGGACCGTCGGAGTTGCCGGTCGTGCCCACTTTGCCCAGCTCGTCGCCGGTGCGTACGTACTGACCTTTGGCCACGGTGATGCGGTCCAGGTGTGCGACCAGGGACGTCCAGCCGCCGCCGTGGTCGACGCGGACGTGGTTGCCGTAGCCGGAGCTGTTGGGCATCGGGACGACGTCGACGACCGTGCCGGACGCGGAGGCCAGGGCGGGGGTGCCGAGGTCGGCGGAGCCCGCGATGTTGAAGTCCAGGGCGTTGTGGACCTCGGACGAGTGGTGGTAGTAGTCCCGGACCTGGCCGCACGGCCAGGGGGCCCGGAAGTCGGGTCGGGGTCCGGCGCCCGCCGCCGGGGAAGCCGTGAGCGCAGTGCCGCTCAGGGCCAGCAGGGCGCCGGTCAGGCCGAGGCCGACGTGCCGTCTTCGCATGTGATCGTCTTCCTTCCGTAGGCTCCCGATGGAGCGACAGGGATGGCCCGTTGGCGCCGACCGCCGTGTCCGGGCACATGGCGACCCGGGACGCGCACCTGGTGGTGGTGCGCGCCGCCGGGAAGCAGGGGGTGGGTCAGATGGAGGTTTCGCCGGGCAGACCGAAGAAGTCGTTCCATTTCGTCCGGTCGCCGAAGGCGCTGCCGGTCGAGAGGGCGACGTGCACGTCCGCCTCGGGCGTGTGGTCGAAGGTGACGACGTCGTCCTTGCCGTCACCGTCGTAGTCGCCGACGTACGGGTATGCGCCCGGGCCCGACACGGCGTCGTGCCAGACGCCCTCGGCGGCGAAGGCGTCGCCGTCGGACAGGGCGACCCGGACCTCGGCCGCCGCGTCGGCGGTGAAGCTGGCGAGGTCGTCCCTGCCGTCGCCGTCGAAGTCGCCCACGCGCGGCAGTTCGGCGCCGGGGGAGAAGCCGGTGAGGACCTTGCGGGCCGCGGCGAACGAGTCGCCGGTGGACAGGGCGACGTAGACGGCGGCCTCGGCGTCCTTGGTGAAGGTGATGATGTCGTCGTTGCCGTCACCGTTCACGTCGCCGACGGCAGGGAACTCGCCTGCCGGTGCGAAGTGGTCGTGCCATTTCCCGCCCGTGCCGAAGGAGTCACCGGTGGACAGGGCGACGTAGACGTCCGATGCCTCGCCCTGCGTGAACGTGACGATGTCGTCCTTGCCGTCCCCGTTGAAGTCGCCGACCGCCGGTACCTCGTCTCCCGGCGCGAAGTGGTCGCTCCACTTCCGGCCGGTGGCGAACGAACTCCCGCTGGACGGTGCGACGTAGACGTCGGCGTCCGCACCGTGGGTGAAGGTGACTGCGTCGTCCTTGCCGTCGCCGGTGAAGTCGCCGGTCAGCGGGGTCTCGCCGGCGAGGGCGAAGTGGTCGTTCCACTTGCCGCCGCCGGTGAACGCCGAGCCGTCCGACCCGGCCGCGTACACGTCGGCGGACGCGTTCCGGGTGAAGGTGACGATGTCGTCCTTGCCGTCCCCGGTCACGTCGGTCGGCGAGCCGCCGAGCATCGCACCGCCCGCCGCGTTGCCGTAGTAGACCTCCAGCTCCGCAAGGGAGGTGAAGGTCCGCTCGCCGCCGGGGCGGCCGATGACGCGGACGCCGTCGCCCGCCGTGGGATCGAAGGAGAAGGTGTACGTGCGGTGAGGGCCCGCCGACTTGTCGTACGGGTAGGCGGGACCGACGCGCTGTCCCGACACGTCCACCCACTGGTTGTCGCGTCTGACCTGCACGCGCAGGTCGTCGGCGAACCAGCCGCCGTCCGCGAACATGTCACCGGTCGTGTAGACGACCTTGTTCACCATGTACTCGCGCGGCCAGGTGTATCCCCACCAACTGGCGTCCTTGCGCTCGTCGTTCCAGTCGTCCTCGCTCTGGTCGCGGTTGCCGTCGGCGTACCAGGCGTCCCGGCCGAAGTGCGTGGCCCGCTGCACCGGCACCGTGCCGGGCTCGCGGCCGAGATTGCGGGCCGGGTCCGCGGTGTTGGCGGGCGTGGAGTCACGGCCCGGTTCCAGGCTCAGCCTGCGCAGGGAGAAGGTGTACGCCCAGTGATCACCGGCGGGATAGCCACCGCCGCAGGGGCAGACGTTGGACTGGAGCCACATCGACTTGCCGTCGGCGCTGATGTACTTGGACGGGATCGTGGTCGCGTAGCCGCCGTGCTTGGTGTGGGTCCAGGGGTAGCCGCCGAAGTCCTTGGTCGCGAAGTGCTTCCAGGGGCCCCAGGGGGTCGCGGCCTCGTAGAACTCGAAGGTGTACTCGGTCCACGAGGTGTAGATGTAGCGGTTGAGCGGCTTGTTGTAGACCACGCCTCCCTGGCCGAGGACGGTCATGTCCCGTGCCCGGCCGGGGGTGAGGACGTTCTGGTAGACCCGCCGGTCGTCGTGGAGGACGGGCTGCCGCCGGGCGATGTCCGTGGACCAGACCGGGTTGCCCGAGGCGTCGCTGCCGGACGCGTACTGCCAGGCGTTCTCGTCCATGACGGAGTTCTTGTGGACGCGGGCCAGATACAGGTCGACCGGATCGGGGACGGTGTCGTCGAAGGAGTCCCGCCAGTTGTGGTCCAGGCCGTACGCGTACACGTAGTCGTCGGGGGCGTTGGCGTAGTTCTTGCCGTAGTCCAGGAACATCACCGTGGTGAAGACGCCGCCGCCGAACATCGGCCGGCCGCGGTCCCAGGTCCAGGTGCGTCCCTTGTCGGTTGACCTGGCGATGGTGGCGGCCGGCGCGTCGTTGAAGTCCGTCGCCAGGTCCTGCACCGCGAGATAGAGATCCCCGTTCACGCAGGCCATGCCGGTGGGCTTGCGGTTGTGGCCCGCGCTCCAGATCTGGCCGACGTCCGTGGAGAGCTGCGTTCCGGTGAGCCCGCCGGGCATGCCGGAGATCCTGGTGACCCCGATGTCGCTGTCCACGTTGCCGAAGCCGACACCGTCGCCGTACGCGGCGTAGACGTTGTCGTCGTCGGACCAGCAGTTGGGCCAGAGGTCGCCGTGGTTCCTGTTGTCGCCGGCCGCCGGCGCTCCGACGGAGGCGGCTGGATCCACCGCGACGGTGGAGAAGAAGTCGCCGGCCGGAGGGGATCCGGCGGCGAGAGCGGCGGCCTTCGAGGGCGGCGGTTCCGGAGCCGGGGTGTCCGCGGCCGTGCTCGACGGCACGACGGTCAGCACCGTACTGAGGGCGAGGAGGGCCGTGGCCAGGACACGGCCCAGGGGTCTCGCAGGTCTGGAGGGCGGGGCGGATCTGCGCATAGGACTGTGCTCCCGGGGTGAACTCGGGCCGACCAGCTTGGAAATCGATTTCAGCGGACGGTACTAGGGCCCTGTTGGTGCGTCAACTGGCCGCGACACCGCGGAGGTTGGGTGTGTATCGGGCGGTGCGCCCGCATTTCTCCAGCGCGACGGAGGGCGTGGCCGACGGTTCAGGGTCTCCTCGCGGGTCGCCTTTCGGCAGGTCACAGAGATGGTGCAGGGGCGTCGAGGCCCCACGCCCTTCGATCTCACCGACGTTTCTGAAATGGATTTCTCGAACCCCGAGGTCCGCGCTCACACACGCGAACGGTGGATGACCAATCCCTTGAGCTCCGACGTCGTGGCGCCCCGACTACTCCTCCGCACGCGCACCACCGCCTACCGCCACATCTTGAAGAAAACGGACACGCGGATACCGCTCCGGTGCCTCAGAAGCTCCTCAAGTCCGTTGAATGACACCGGGCGCCGAGCCGATCATGTCTCCATGTTCGGACGACTCGCCCCACCGGAACTCAATGTCCTCGTCCTGCGCGACACGGACGTCGTCGCCCACGGCATCCGCCAGGCGCTCGCCGAGGCGACGCCCGAAGAACGGCCCGGGCTGGAGCGCGCCGCGGCCCTGGTCGAGCAGGCCGCCGCGGCGCCCGACGCGGAGCTGTTCGCCCGCTGGGTGCACGAACGCCTCGCCGCGGCCGGTCACGAGGGCCCCGTCGACTCCGTCCGCGCGGTCAAGACCCTGCGTGAAGCGGCCCCCGGCCTCAGCCTGCGCCAGGCCGTCAAGCTGACGAAGGAAGCCGCGGCACATCACCCCTAGGTCCCCACCAAGACCGCCCCTGAGGAACACCTGTACGGCAGGATGGCCGCATGATTCATCACGCGCGCGTCCTGCCGGTGCTGCTGCTGGCGCCGCTGCTGCTCACCGCCTGCGGCTCCGAGAAGGCCGACGCGGGCGGTCCGCCCGGTTCCCCCTCGGCGGCCGCCCCGGCCGCGGCAGCCCCTGACGCCGGCACGGGTGAACTCCAGGTCCGCGCCCAGGCGATGGGTGTGGCCCCCGAACTGGTCTACGTCACCGAGGCCCCCGGATTCGCCCTCGCCCAGCAGTCCGTCGGCGTTCTCGGTGACGAAGGCTTCTCCGCCACCTGGGTCAACGGCGAGACCAACGCGCTGCTGCGGCTCGCCGTCGACCGGGGCTCGATCACGGCCGCCACCTGCACCGAGCAGCCGGTCGGCGACATGTCGGGCGAGCGCACGACCTGCGAGCGCGACGGCGACACCTGGTACCGCACCGGTGCCGGACGCCACGAGTACGCCGTGCCCGAGGAGGGCCATGTCGTGCGCGTCTCCGGCGAGGCGGACGCCGTGCCGCGCGACGTCCTGCGCGCGGCCGCCCTCGCCGCCCACCGCCCCGACGCCGCCGAGGCCGCCCGCCTCCTGCCCTCCGCCGAGCCCGCGCCCACCGCGCCGGTCGAGCGCGGCGACCTGCCCCCGTTCGGCGACGGGGCTCCCGACAACCACGTGGACGTGGGCGGCTGAACAGGTCTGTAGGGTCGGCCGTCATGGCACCCCGACTGCTCCTCTGCACGCGCACCACCGCCTACCGCCACGACTCCATCCCGCACGCCGTCGCCGCCGTACGGGCGCTCGGGGAGTACGAGGCCGACCACACGGAGGACCCTGCGGTCCTGGAGCGGCCGCTCGACCCCTACGCGGCCGTGGTCTTCCTTTCCACCAGTGGTGAGGTGCTCACCCCGGCGGGGCGCGACCGGCTCGCCGCGTACGTCGAGGGGGGCGGCGGGTTCGTCGGGGTGCACGCGGCGGCCTGCACCGAGTACGACTGGCCGTACTTCGGCGAACTGCTCGGCGCCCGCTTCGACCGGCACCCGGAGTACCAGCCGGGCCGGGTGGTCGTCGAGGACCGCGACCATCCGGCGACCCGGAAGCTGCCGCCCGTCTGGGAGTTCACGGACGAGTGGTACGACTTCCGCGCCAACCCCCGCGGTTCGGTCCGCGTCCTCGCCCGCGCCGACGAAACGTCGTACGAGGGCGGCGGCATGGGCGAGGACCATCCGCTGGTCTGGTGCCGCGAACAGGGCGCGGGCCGCGTCTTCTACACGGCCCTCGGCCACGCCGCCGACGCCTACACCGACCCCGACTTCCGCGCCCATCTGCGCGGCGGGATCGACTGGGCGGCCCGTACGGCCTAGGCGATGCCGGGCGGTGCCGTGCTCGCCCGCTCCACCAGGCGGGTCGAGAGTTCCGTGCGGGTGCTCTCCGGACGGTGGCCGTCCATCATGAGCAGCAGCAGGCGCAGCGCGGTGGCCGCCATCTCCGACAGCGGCTGGCGGACCGTGGTCAGCGCGGGGGTGACCCAGCGGGCCTCGGGCAGGTCGTCGAAGCCGACCACGCTCATGTCCCGGGGCACCGTCAGCCCCCGCTCGCCCAGCGCCTCGTAGACGCCGAGGGCCATCGCGTCCGAGCAGACGAACACGGCCGTCGGCGGCACGGGCAGGTCCAGCAGCTCCCGCATGCGGCGGCGGGCCGCGGCCCGGTCGAAACCGGCGTGGCGGACGTACTCGGGACGATGGCGCACCCCCGCCGAGGCGAGGGCGGAGCGATACCCGGCGACCCGCGCGTCGCTGCACAGCCCGCGCCGCCGGCCGGCGAGGACGGCGACGCGTTCGTGCCCGAGGCGCAGCAGGTGCTCGGTCGCCGTCACTCCGCCCTGCCAGTTCGCCGCGCCCACCGACACCACGCCGGGCGGCGGTTCCACGGCCGGGTCGATCATCACGAAGGGGATGCGGTGGTGCCCCAGCCAGGCGTACTGCGCGGCGGTCAGCTCGGCCAGGTTGAACAGCACGCCGGACGTGCCCCGCACGACGAGCCTGTCCAGCCGGCCGCCTTCGTGCCGGGTCTCCTCCGGTGAACCGGCCCGGGGCCGGTGCGGGTCCGCCGAGACCACGACCTCGAGGCCCGCGTCGTACGCCGCCTCCTCCACCCCGTGCAGCACCGCGCCCGACCAGGAACTCTCCAGGGAGTGCACCACGAGGTCGACCAGCCGCGGCGCCCGCGCGGTGTCGAAGCGGGGCCGGCGGACATAGCCGAGGCGGTCCAGCGCCTCCGCGACGCGGCGGCGGGTCTCGGGCGCCACGTCCTCGCGCCCGTTGACCACCTTGGACGCGGTCGGCACCGAGACCCCGGCCTCCCGGGCCACCACCGCCAGCGTCGGCCCGGCCGACGTGCTAGCACTCGCCGTACGGACCATCGGTCAACCACCTCTCCGGCCCGCTCGGGGCCCGGGGATAGAAAGCGCTTCCTATCCTAGGTTCGCCGAGACCCGGCGGGAAGAGCGGGGAAGAGCGGGGAAGAGCGGGGAAGCACGGGGCAGCAGGGGAGGTAACCCGCTACTCGGTGAAGGTGGCGACGGTGTCCAGCCCGGCCTGCCGCAGCGTCCGGTGCACGGCCGGGCGGGCACCCCGGACGGTGAGCGTCGCCGGTGCCGGCGTCCGGGTGACCGTCCGCAGCAGCGCGTACGCGCACGCCAGGTCGATGTGCTCCAGGTCGCCCATCTCCAGGACCCACGCCCCGGGCTGCCGCAGCCGGGGATCGAGGAGGAGCTCTTCCAGCAGGCCCAGCGCGGGGGCGTCCAGCGTCCCGGAGAAGGCCAGCACAGCGCGCTGCCCGTCGGCCTCGGCGATCCTTACGGGTGCGTTCTGACCGGAGTGATGAGGGTCGACGGTCACGTCAGCCTCCTCGGTGGCGCATCACGGGCGTGCGTGCTTCCCATTGTCCCCCACCGGTGACGAGCGGGACGGCCCGGAATAGATCAGGGCGCCGTGACGCTCTGACATGAGCGGTGCAACTGTGCGGCGAAGGGCTGGTGGCGCGAGATGGCAGGCCAGACGAACCCCGTGGTGAGCACTCCTCACGGGGCTGTACGTGGCAGGTACGAGCACGGGGTCGCCGTGTTCCGGGGCATCCCGTACGCGGCGCCCCCCTTCGGGCCCCGCCGGTTCCGGCCGCCCCTGCCGCCCGAACCCTGGGACGGCGTGCGCGACGCGGGCTCCTTCGGCCCCACGGCACCGAAACCGCCGTACTCCGAGGCCTTCGCCCAGTACCTCTCCGACCCGGACGTCCCCGGCGACGACTGCCTCAACCTCAACGTCTGGACCCCCGAGCCGGGCCCCGGCGCCCGCCTGCCGGTCCTGGTCTGGCTGCACGGCGGCGCCCTGACCAGAGGTTCCTCCGCCGTCCCCGTCTACGACGGCCACACCTTCGCCCGCGACGGCGTGGTGTGCGTCTCGATCAACTACCGACTGGGCATCGAGGGCTACGGACTGTTCCCGGACGTCCCCGCCAACGCCGGCCTGCGCGACCAGATCGCCGCCCTGGAGTGGGTGCGGGAGTCCATCGCGGCCTTCGGCGGCGACCCCGACCGGGTCACCCTCGCCGGCCAGTCCGCGGGCGCCATCAGCACCGGCGCCCTCCTCGCCGCGCCGCGCGCCCAGGGCCTGTTCCGGCGGGCCGTGCTCCAGAGCGGCGCCCCCGAAGCCGCCGACCGCGACAAGGTACGGCGCATGGTCCGCCGCATGGCCTCCCGCCTCAGGATCCCCGCCACCGCCGAGGCCTTCGCCGCCGCCGACCGCGCCCAGCTCCTGCGGGCCCAGGCCGAGGTGGGCCGGTTCAGCAGCCCCGTACTCGGCGGACCCGGGTTCGGCATCGTCGTCGACGGCGACGTACTGACCCGCGATCCCCTGGAGGCGCTCGTCGACGGCGACGCGGCACCGGGCGTCGACCTCATGATGGGCTGGACCCGGGACGAGTACCGGCTCTGGCTGGTCCCCGGCGGCCTCCTCGAACGCGTCGACCGACTCGGCGCGGTGGCCCTCGCGGGCGCGCGTGCCCGTTGCCACTGCGGCAACGAGGTGGTGCGCGGCTACCGTTCGCTGCGTCCCGACGCGGGGGCCGCCGAGACGGTGGGCCAGCTGGTCACCGACCACCTGCTCCGCATCCCGATGCACCGCGTGGCCGACGCGCGGCCCACGTCCTCGCACGTCTACGAGTTCGCCTGGCCGTCCGGCCTGCCCGACCTCGGCGCCTGCCACGCCCTCGAACTGGGCTTCGTCTTCGACTCCGGGGACACGCCCGACTCGCGCAGGCTCGCGGGCGAAGGGGCTCCGCAGGCCCTTGCCGACGCGATGCACGGCGCGTGGGTCCGGTTCGCCGAGTCCGGAGACCCGGGCTGGGCGGCCTGGGACGCCACGCATCCCGTGCGGGTCTTCGGCGACGGTGCCCCGCACACGGCGTACGGTCCGCGCGACGCCGAGTTCGACCTGTGGAAGGCCGACGTCACCACGCGAGGAACGCGGACCAGGCGGCTGGTGCGACGGTGACGTGTCCCTCCGGGGTTTTGGAGTCGCGGATGTGGATGGCGGTGGGGGCGGCGGCTACCTCTACGCAGTTGCCGCCGTCGCTGCCGCTGTAGCTGGACTTGCGCCAGTCGTAGGCGACTTCGAGGCACTCGCCGCCCTCACTGCCGCTGTAACTCGACTTGAACCACCGAAGTGCGCTGCCGCTCATTGGTCTCCTAGCAGACGGTCCAGAAGGTCCCTCGTGTCCTCGGGCGTGAGGGCTTGTGACCGCAGCATCGCACACCTCTGCGTAAGGATGGCCACCTCGTCGGGAGCAGCGATCAGTTGGCTGCCCCGTTGGGTCTCGGTGTAGGCAAGCCGCTGATGATCGGGTGTCTCAAGCAGCACGAACGGCCCGTCGAGTGCCGCATGCGCAGTGCGTGCCAGGGGCAGGACTTGCACAGCGAGGTTGGGGAGTTCGGAGGACTCTCGCAGGTGGCGGACCTGCTCCAGGAACACCGCTTTGCCGCCCAGGTGGTCTCGCAGTACGGCCTCCCAGACGACAAAGCAGGTGATGGGCGGCTCCTTGCGGTGGAAGATTGCCTGGCGTTCGACACGGGCCGCCACGTGCCGTTCGATCTCGTCCTCATCAAGGGCGGGGATGCGGCTGTGGAACACGGCTCGGGCGTAGCCCTCGCTCTGAAGCAGACCGGGCAACACTTGGTTCTCGTAGGAGGAGATGACGATGGCCTCCCGCTCCCGATCCAGGTACTCCTCTGCCCAGAGCGGCACCAGATCGACCTCCGGCATTCTGCTCAAGGCAACCGACAACGCCCCCTTCGTCTCCAGGAGTTCGTCGAGCTGCTCGGCGAGATCCGGCTTCAGTGGGCGTCTGCCCTGCTCGATCGACGCGATCTGCTGCTCGCCGATGACGAAGCGCTCGCCCAGTGATCTCTGGGTGTGGCCGGCGGCCTGGCGGTAGAGGGCGAGCAGGGCGCCCACCATCTTCATCGCGGAGGCGTTCCTCCGTGTCGTCGTGCTCATGAGGTCGAACTCCCCACCCGTGCGCGTACGTTCACCGTCGCGCACGCGTACAGACCGGCTGTACGGACATGCGCACTGTCTCATCATGACCACGGAGCGTGACCCTCGTCACGTGAACAAGGAAACTCAACCCCCGTCCCCACGTGAACGCTTCTACCGCCGTGAGCGCCGATCCGTCCCCGCCGCACGGGCGTTCGCGCGTGAGGCGCTGGCCCAGTGGGGTGTGCGCGGGCGCGCGGACGACGTGGTGCTGTGCGTCAGCGAACTGGCGACCAACGCGTTGGTGCACGGCGTCCCGGCCGGCCGGGGATTTCTGCTGCGGCTGCTGCCCTGCGGGGACGGCGTACGCGTCGAGGTGCACGACAGCGGGGGCGGCGTACCGGCCGTTCCCCTGGACCCCGGTGAGTCGGACGAGGGCGGTCGCGGGCTGCTGTTGGTGTCGGAACTGGCGGACAAGTGGGGCGTGGCGGAGCGGGAGCCCGGCAAGATCGTGTGGTTTGAGGTGGGTGGTGCTTAGGGAGGCCCCGCGTCGTCGGCGGCGATGTCGATCAGGTCGAGGACGAGCTTGTCGGGCTCACCGGCCCGCCAGGCGAGTACCACGCGGCTGGGGAGGTGGCCGGTGAGGGGCACGAAGCTGACGCCCGGGGTCGCGTGGCGGTGGGCCGCGGCCGACGGGAGCAGGCCGACGGCGGACTGCCACACGACCGCGTGCAGGCACTCGCCGACCGTGCTCACCACGGGCGTGTCCGGATCGTCGGAGCCGGCGGCGAGCCAGAAGTCACGCCATTGGGGGTCGGCGCCCGGCGGCAGCCGGAACGTCGTGCGTCCGCGCAGGTCCCGGACGTCGATCCGGGCCGCCCCGGCCAGTGGGTCGCCGGAGGGCATGACGGCCACCAGGGGTTCCTCGTAGAGGACCCGGACGGCGAGGCCCGTCGTGTCGAAGGGCAGGCGGGTGAGGGCCACGTCGACCTGCCCGGTACGCAACCCCGCGCTCGGATCGGCCAGGTCGCACTCCCGCAGCCGGACGGCGGCCCGCGGATACCGTCGGCGGAAGGTCTCCTGCGTCCCGGCGTCGAGGGCCGCTCCCGCGCCGGCGACCGCGCCGACGACGATCGTGCGGTGCCCGGTGCTCCGGCGCACCTTCTCCTTCGCCCGCTCGGCGTGTTCCAGCAGATCCCTCGCCTCGTCGAGCAGGACCCGGCCGCTGTCCGTGAGCAGCACACCTCGCGGTGAGCGTTCCAGTAGCCGGCAGTCGAGTTCGTCCTCCAGTTCCCGGATGCGCCGGCTCAACGGCGGCTGCGACATGTGCAGCCGGGCGGCGGCGCGGCCGAAGTGCAGTTCCTCGGCCACCGCGACGAAGTACCGGAGCTGCCGCAAGTCCATGACCGGCCACGATACCGAGACGCTGGGAGCGATACGGAATCGGTCCTGGACCTGGTGGTCAGGGACGCGGTGACATCGGTGCGGGACCGAACCGAGGAGGAAGAAATGCACGTCGAGCTGCGACCGGTCGACGGCGCGCGGGTGACGACGCTGATCGACAATTCCAGCGACGCCCTGCTGCCGGACGGACAACTCGTGCGGCGCTGGGGCCTGGCCGGGGCGGGAGCCGGCGCGCCGCTGCCCGTCGCACCGGCCGGTCTGACCACCGAGGGCACCACGATCGACGTCCTCCGGGCCGAGCACGGCTTCTCGGCGATGGTGGAGATCAGCACCGGCGGTCGCGACCGGCGGATACTCTTCGACGCCGGAGCGACCACCGACGGTCTGATCGGCAACCTCGACCGCCTCGGCGTGCACCCGGACACGTTCGAGACCATCGTCCTCAGCCATGGGCACTTCGACCACGTGACCGGTCTGCACGGACTGGTACGCAGACTCGGGCGACCCGCCATGCCGGTACTGCTGCACCCCGACGCGTGGCGGCGGCGCCGGATCGCCGGTCCCGGCGGTGTGCTGGACCTTCCGACACCCAGCCGCGGCGCCATCGAACAGGCCGGGTTCACGGTGATCGAGGAGCGGCGCCCGTCCCTGCTGCTCGACGACTTCCTGCTGATCACCGGAGAAGTCGAACGCAGCACCGACTTCGAGACGGGCATGCCGGGCCACCAGGCGTGCCTCGACGGGGAATGGGGCCCGGACGAGCTCATCGAGGACGACCAGGCCCTCGTACTCAACATCCGGGGCAAGGGGCTGGTGATCCTGACCGGATGCGGACACGCGGGGATCGTCAACCTGGTCCGGCACGCCCAGAAGGTGACGGGGATTCAGCGGTTGTACGGGGTGCTGGGCGGCCTGCATCTGCGGTTCGGGCCGGTCGTCGACCGGACGATCGACGCGTTGGCCGCCGAGGGGCCCGCGGTGGTGGTGCCCGCGCACTGCACCAGCTGGGCGGCACAGCAGGCACTGGCGGCCCGGCTGCCCGGCGCCTTCCTGCCGAACTCGGTCGGCAGCACCTTCCTGCTGGGCGGAGCGGCATGACCCCGCCTCGGCAGGCTCCGGGCGGCCCCCACGGTCACTTCTCCGACGCCGTCGGCGACCTCCGCCGTGTGCCGAGTACGCCACTGCCGACCAGCACCAGACCGACCGCCAGGCCGACCACCGTCCCGGCAGCGATCACCCGCCCCAGTCCGGAACCGGCCCCGGACACCGGGACCGCCGCGGCGGCGGCCACCACACCGGCCCCCGCGCAGGCCGCGACCGCCTCGCCCCACACACGGGCGGTCCCGCGCCCCCACCGCCACGGCCACGTCTCACTCGTCACCAGGTAGGCGACCAGCAGGCCGACCACGCAGGCGCCCTCCCACCAGGCCGGGTCGCCGAACGCCGCGATCACCACAACGCCCGCCGCCAGCACCGTCGTACGGTGTCGCAGCAGCCGGTAGGACCACCAGATGGCCTCGACCGACGGGCGCCGGTCCAGCGCGGGCGCCGCCCACGCCGCGAAGGCGATCGCGCATACGAGCGGAACCGCCTCCCCGGCCGTGCCCACGCTCGCCCACGGTTGCCACGCCATCACCACGGCCGCCACCGCGAGCACCCGCACCGGCACGGTGCCGATCCAGTACCCGAGGTACTCCCGAAGGCCGACCCGCGTCTCCAGTGCCGTCATCCCGCGCGTCCCCTCCCGCCGACCCGCCCCGACAGCAGCGGCGCCAGCGCCAGATCCAACGACTCGCCCACGACGTGCCGAAGTACCGGCACCCCGCTGTCCCGCAGGGCGAAACGCATCGCGTCCCGCTCCGCGTGCCACAGGCGCAGCCCCAACTCGCCCGCCTCGTCGCCGGGTTCCACCAGGGGGTCGCCGCTCGGGATCTCCACGACGACCGGGCGGCGCCCCCGCGCCTGGAGATCCCGCAGCACCGTCAGAATCCGGGCGTCGCTCAACGGGGTGAACACGTACACGAGGGCGCCCTCCGGCAGTCCGGGCGGCGGGACCCGCTCGAGCCCGTCGCGGCCGAAGTTGCGGTCCTTGCGGACGTCGAGGACGCTCTCGACGATGCGGTAGAACGCCGCGTCCCCGGTGCCCGGCGCCAGCCATCGGGTGGTGCCGCCGGTCGAGACGACCCCCACCCGGTCGTGGGTGCGCAGGTAGGCACGGGCCAGTCCGGTGGCGGCCCGTACCGTCTCGTCCAGCGAGGACAGCCCGGTCACCGGGTCGACGACGTCGCCGAACGCGTCGAGCAGCATCACCGTGTCGGCGGCCCGCTCGGCCGCGAACCGGTGCAGCTGCACGGCCCCGCGCCGGGTCGTCGACGGCCAGTGGATGCGCCGCTGCCGCTCCCCGGGAACCCAGGGCCCCACCCCGATGACCTCGACGCCCTCACCGGACTGCGGCGACGCGTGCTCGCCGAGCCGCTGCGGCAGCCGGACCGGGATCGGCGTGAACCGGGCCTGCGTGGCGTACGGGAACACGGACACCTCGGCCGCCTCGACGCGCACCGTGCGGCGCACGAGGCCGCCGGCGTCGTACACGTCGAGGTCCACCGGGCCGAGTGACCAGCGCCCCCAGTGCGTGGCGGTGTGGCGCAGCGTCACCGTGGACGCGCCGACGACGACCTCGTCGAGCCGCAGGCCGGGGCCGAGCGTCACACCGGGGTCGAGTCGCACGGCGTCGCCGTCGTGAGCCACCGAGATGCGGACGGTGACCGTGTCACCCTCGAAGCAGCGCCCCGGCTCGACGGTCGTCGACGTCTCGATGCGGCGGGCCGAGGCGCGGGGCAGCGCGAGCGCGAGCAGCACCAGCGGCGCCGCCGCGAGCGCGAGCAGCCACGCCCGGCCGGTGAGCAGCGCGGCGGACAGCGCCACCACGGCGACGGTCAGCAGGCGCAGCGTGCGCTCGCCCGGACGCGGGCCGCCGGGCGGCGGGTGCGGCGGCTGCGTCGGGGCGGTGCGGCCCTCCAGGGCGCGGACCACCGCCGCGCCCGGCCGCGACGCGGGTGCGGGCGCGGTCACGACGGCACGGCGGCCGTACGCCGCGTCGTCGGCGTACCGACGCCGGCGACGATCTCGCGCAGCACGTCGTCCGTGGACATCTCGCGCACCCACAACTCCGGGCGCAGCGACACCCGGTGGGCCAGCGCGGGCACCGCCAGGCTCTTGATGTCCTCCGGGACGACGTAGTCGCGGCCGTCCAGCACGGCGCGGGCGCGCGCGAGCTGGACCAGGGCCAGTCCGCCGCGCGGCGAGGCGCCGATGCTGATCTGCGGGTGGTCGCGGGTCGCGCCGACGAGCGCGACGGCGTACTCCAGCAGGTCGTCGTCGATCTCCACGCGCTCCACGACGGCCCGCCACGCCACCACGTCGGCCGGGCTCGCGAGTGTGTCGAGCACGGCCTCGGGCGCGGCCCGGTCGATCCGGGCCCGCAGCATCGCCAGCTCCTCGCGGGCGGCCAGATACCCCATCCGCACCCGCAGCTGGAACCGGTCGAGCTGCGCTTCGGGCAGGGAGTACGTGCCCTCGTACTCCACCGGGTTGGCGGTCGCCACGACCAGGAACGGGTCGGCGAGCCGCCGGGTCTCGCCGTCCACGGTCACCTGCGACTCGGCCATCGCCTCCAGCAGCGCGGCCTGCGTCTTCGGCGGGGTGCGGTTGATCTCGTCGGCGAGCAGGAGGTGCGTGAAGATCGGGCCGGGGTGGAAGACCATCTCGCCGGTGCGCTGGTCGTACAGCGGCGTTCCGGTGACGTCCGACGGCAGCAGGTCGGGGGTGAACTGGATGCGGCGGAAGTCCAGGCCGAGCGTGGTGGCGAAGGACCGCGCCAGGAGAGTCTTGCCGAGCCCCGGCAGGTCCTCGACGAGGACGTGACCGCGGGCCAGCACGCCCAGCATCACGAGTTCGAGGGCGTCCGGCTTGCCGACGACGGCACGGCCGATCTCGCGCAGTACGGCACCGGCCTGCTCGCCGACCTGCTCGGCGGTGCGGAGCTGGGGCGTGGAGGAAGTCGTCACTTCGCTTGGTCCTTACCGGGACGGGGGCCACCAGAGCCGGGCGGCCTACGGGTGCGGGGTGCGCCGAGTACTTCCAGCCGGTCGACGAGGCGGCGCAGCACGTCGACGGGGACCTCGCCGTCGGGTCCGGTGCGTGGTGGCTCCGGCCCCAGCCACGGCCACAGCTCGGGGCCGATCAACTCGGCGGCCCGCTCGGGCTGGTGCTCCAGAGACACGTGGTGGTGCTCGGCGAGCGCGGCGGCGTACAGGTGGCGCAGTTCGGTCCGGAGCACCGCACGGTAGTAGAGGGCGCCGTCGGGTCCGGTGGAGGTGCCCACGTTCCGTCGCCACTCGCCCATGCCCGGGGCCCGCGTCCGCAACAGCCGCACATCGTCCCGGTATCCGGAGTCGAAGGCGCCCGCCCCGGCGGCGTACCGGGCGACGAGCAGTCCCACGGCGACCAGGACGGCCACGAGGGCACCGGCCGCCTCGGGGCCGTCGAAGAGCACGACGAGCAGCACGCCCGAGCCGGCGACCGCGCCCGCGAGCAGCCCGAGGCGGCGCGGTGTGAGCGTGTCCTCTCCGGGTGTGGTCTCCGTGGGCCGGTTCACCGCTCCGCCTCCCTTTCCCGGTCCTGGAGCAGCGACGCGATCTCCTCCAGGGCGCCGGCCGCGGCCTGGCGGTGCGAGCCGTCCATGGGGTGCGAGGAGTAACGCGCCTCGCGGAACAGGGCGGTGAGCCGCGGCGCGGCCGGTCCCGGGGCGAGACCGGCGCCGACGGCGCGGGTGAGCAGGTCGGTGGGGCTGTCGGAGGCGTGCCGCGGCACTCCGGACGCGACGAGGGCGTCCTCCATCGCGGCGTAACAGGCGATGACGGCCGCCCGCGCGTCACCCGTGCCGGCCAGGGCGCGGCGGCCCGAGTGCACGGCGGACAGCAGCAGCCGCGCGTCGTCGTCCTCCGTCGCGGTGCCCGCCGGGCCCGGGAGCTGCGGCACCCTCAGCCCGAACCGTCGCAGCCGCCGTACGACCGCCACCACGACGAGCACCACGACGACCGCGGCCAGCAGGGCGAGGACGAGATACAGGGGCAGGGAGGAGCCGTCCGTCGGACCGTGCGCGTTTTTCCGGGGCGGGGGAATGACGAGGGTCGGTGAGGGCGCCGGTTCCGTCGCGAGGGGCAGGGGCGGGCCGGTCGTGGTGTCCCCGGTGGAGAACCGGTGCAGGACCATGGCCAGAACGCCGATGACCCCCGCCGCCGCGAGCAGCAGGGGCGCGGCGACCTCCCGCAGCCGCTCCTCGCCCGGCGGCAGCGAAGGGCGGTCGGCGCCGAAACGGGGGCGGAAGCGCCTGACGACGGTCAGGGCGGCGAGGGTCCAGACGACGGACACCCCGATCACCACGAAGCCCCAGTGGCCGAGCGGCCCCATGCCGGAGTGCAGCAGCCCCTCCTCGGGCCGCAGCGCGAGCGCGGCGACGGCCAGCGCACCGACCACCGCGGCAGCGACCACCGCCCCCGGCACCGCCCGGTGTCGCGTCCGCTCCCCGTGTGCCACGCCGTCCCCCCGCCGACCCGCCCCCCGAACGCCTGTTCACCGCAATTTTGGCACATGTCGCGCCGCTCACCCCAGGTGCAATGCCTGCGAGATCGAGGTGATCGCGTCCGGGCACACGCGGCAGCAGCCGCCGATCAGCCGGGCCCCGTGCTCCCGCCAGCCCCGTACGCGCTCGGTCGCGAAGGACGAACGTCCGCGCCAGGCACGGGCCTTCGCGTCCCACGTCTCCCCGCTGTTGGGGTAGGCCACGACCGGTTTGCCCGTGACGCGGGCCGCGGTCTCCACCGCGCCGGACACGTCCTCGGGGGCGCAGCAGTTCACGCCCACCGCGATCACCTCCTCCGCGCCGGCGGCCAGGGCGAAGGCCTCCTCCAGCGGCTGCCCGGCGCGGGTGCGGTCCCCGGCGACGGTGTACGACAGCCAGGCGGGCACGCCCAGTCCGCGCACCGCCCTCAGCAGCGCCGCCGCCTCGTCGGTGTCGGGGACCGTCTCCAGCGCGAGGACGTCGGGCCGGGCGGCGGCCAGGACCTCCAGGCGGGGGCGGTGGAAGCGCTCCAGCTCGCCCACCCCGAGACCGTACCGGCCGCGGTACTCGGAGCCGTCCGCGAGCATCGCCCCGTACGGGCCCGCCGACGCCGCCACCCACAGCGGGCGGTCCGGGTGGTCCGCACGTGCCCGGCGGGCGGCCTCCCTTGCCGACTCCACGCTGAGCGCGAGCAGTCCGGCGGCCCGTTCCCGCCCGATGCCGCGCCGGGCGAAGCCCTCGAAGGTGGCCTGGTAACTGGACGTGATCGCCACGTCCGCGCCCGCCTCGAAGTAGGCGAGATGGGCCCGAGTGATCGCTTCGGGATTTTCGGCGAGCAGCCGCGCCGACCACAGCGAGTCGCCCAGGTCGTGCCCGGCCGACTCCAGCTGGTTGGACATCCCGCCGTCGAGCACGAGCGGGCCGGAGGCGAGGGCGTCGGCGAAGTCGCTGGTCATGGCACGAGGCTACGGCTTCTCGCCCCCGGTCCCCGGGGCCTTGTCCCCCGTGCGAGCTACAGCCAGGTGTCCACCGTGAGGTGACGACCTCCGACCGCCGGATCCGTAGCGTCCATGTCAGCCCGCGGCACTCACGTCCCGGGCCCGACGAAGGAGTTCCCGTGAGGTTCGTGTGGCAGTTCCTGGCCGTGGTGGCGGCCTACGCCCTCGGCGGCATCGCCGTCCAGGCGGTCAAGGACAACGACTGGCTCACGCTGGTGGTCGGGCTCACGTCGGCCGCGCTGGTGGTGTTCGTGTACGCCTGGGTGGTGCGGCGGACCGAGCGCCGGCAGGCCCTGGACGTGGCCCGGGAGGGCGCCGCGGCCAAGGCCGGCTGGGGGATCCTGATGGGTGTCGGAATGTTCACGGCCGTCATCGTGAACCTCTTCGCCTCCGGGCACTACGAGGTCGACGGAGTGGGCTCGGTGCAGGGCGCGGTCGGGTTGGTCGGCTTCATGGCCGGGGCCGCCGCGACGGAGGAGGTCTTGTTCCGCGGGGTCCTGTTCCGGATCATCGAGGAGCACCTCGGCACGTACCTCGCGCTGGGGCTGACCGGCCTGGGGTTCGGGGCCATGCACCTGCTCAACGAGGACGCCACCCTGTGGGGCGCCCTCGCCATCGCCATCGAGGCCGGCTTCATGCTCGCCGCCGCCTACGCCGCCACCCGTAGCCTGTGGCTGGCGATCGGCGTGCACTTCGGCTGGAACTTCGCCGCGGCCGGCATCTTCAGCGTCGCCGTCTCCGGCACCGGCACCAACGAGGGGCTGCTGGACGCCGCGATGTCGGGGCCGAAGCTGCTCACCGGCGGCGACTTCGGGCCGGAGGGCAGTGTGTACTCGGTGGGCTTCGGGGCGCTGCTGACCCTCGTGTTCCTGTGGCTGGCGCACCGGCGCGGGAACATCGTGCCGTTCGGCTCCCGGCGTGCCGCGGGCGCCAACTCCACCGCTACACTTCCCCGATGATCGATCGCCGACGGATCCCGGAACTGTGGCGTCGACTCGACGTCACGGCCCGGGATCTCCCGCTCGGGGTACTGCTCCTCGTCGCGTCGCTCGTGCCGGCGCTGCGCGGCAACGGCACGGAGGTCGGCGGCCTGCCGACCCGTCCCGCCGACGCCCTGGCCGGGGTGGCGGCCGTTCTCCAGTCCGTCCCGCTGGCCGTGCGCCGGCGGTGGACGCTCGTCTGCCTCGCCCTGGTCTCGCTCGGCTTCGCCATCGACCAGCTGCGCGGCTACCACCTGTTCGCGGGCACGGCACTGCCCATCGCACTGATCAGTGCGGGGTCGTACCTGGAGAAGTACCGGCGCGCCGCCCTGGTCGCCGGCTCCGTGGCGTTCGTGGCCCTGTCGGTCGAGCTGTACCGGCGCGGACCCGGCGAAACGGCGTTGGAGTTCGTGACGTTCTACCTGGTGCTGGCCCTCGCCTGGGGCATCGGAGCGTGGATGCGCTCCGCACGTGCCGCCGAGGCCGAACGCCGCAGCCGGGTCGCCGAGGACGCCCGCAACGCCGAGCGGACCCGCATCGCCCGCGAACTCCACGACGTCGTGACCCACCACGTGACGGCGATGGTCGTGCAGTCCGAGGCGGCACGGTATCTCACCGCCGCCCCCGACCGGCTCGACGAGACGCTGGCCGCCGTCAGCGACACCGGCCGCCGGGCCATCACCGACCTGCGGCACCTGCTCGACCTGCTCAACCCGGACCACGGCACCTCCGAGCCCAGGACGCCGCCCGTCGGCCGGGTGCTCACGCTCGTCGAGCAGACGCGCCGGGCCGGGCAGCCGGTGGAGTTCACCGAGGAGGGCACGCCGGCGGCCGCGACCGGCAGCTCCGACCTCGTGGCCTACCGAGTCGTGCAGGAAGCCCTGACGAACGCGCTCAAGTACGACCACGGCGGCAGGACCTCGGTCCTGGTGCGGCACGGCGAGAGGGAGATCACGGTGGAAGTGGGCACGGACGGCTCCGGTTCGGGAGCCGCGTCCCCCGGCGGAAGCGGGCGGGGGCTGGCCGGCCTGCGAGAACGGGTCGACGTCCTCGGCGGCGACTTCAGCGCGGACCGCTCGACGGACGGCGGCTTCGTCGTCCGGGCCCGGATACCCGGGGGGAGCACGTCATGAGCGCGCCGGTCCGGGTCGTGATCTGCGACGACCAGGTACTGATCCGCACCGGTCTCGCGACCATCGTCGACGCCCAGCCCGACCTGGAGGTGGTCGGCGAGTGCGGCGACGGGCAGGCCGGGGTCGACCTGGCCCGTGAACTGCGCCCGGACGTCGTGGTGATGGACATCCGCATGCCGGTGCTTGACGGCCTCGAAGCCACCCGCCTGCTGGCCGGTGCCGGGGTGCAGCATCCCGTCAAGGTGCTCGTGGTGACCACGTTCAACCTCGACGAGTACGTCTACGAGGCCCTGCGCGCGGGCGCCAGCGGCTTCCTGCTCAAGGACGCGCCACCGGACCGGCTGCTGCACGGCATCCGGACGGTGGCGATGGGCGCCGCGCTGCTCGACCCCGACGTGACACGCCGCCTCGTGGGCCGGTACGCCGCCCGCATCCGGCCCGCCGAGGGCACCCCCCGGGAGATACCGCTGACGCCCCGCGAGATGGAGGTCCTGCGCCTCATCGCGGACGGCCTCTCCAACAGCGAGATCGCCGCCTCCCTCGTGATCAGCCCCGAGACCGTCAAGACCTTCGTGTCCCGCATCCTCACCAAACTCGACCTCCGCGACCGCGTCCAGGCGGTCGTCTTCGCCTACCGGCACGGGCTGGTGACCTGAGCGCCGGTCCCGGCCGGGAACACTTCGGCCGCCACCGAAGGAACCGGCACCTAGCGTTCGGGACATGAGCGACACGAACACCGTCACCGCGTCCGCCGCCGTGGTCACCGGCATGGTCGAGCACGTCCTGGCCCTGGCCGCCGGCTGGACCCACTGGGACGGGCGGCCCGCCCACGTCGACGACCGCGTGTACACCCCGCACAAGGCGATCCGGCGGGTCGCCGACCACATGATCGACCATCTCGCGGAGCTGGAGGCACGGCTGGCGGGGGAGGAGACGCAGCCCGACCGCTGGCACGCCTCCATGGTCACCACGGAGGCAGACCGTGCCGCCTTCACGGCTGCGGATCTCGACGAGGCGCGCAGCCGTCTCACCCGGCTCGCCCGGATCTGGGCCAACCGCCTCGACGCGCTCACCGACGAGCAGCTCGACCACTCGCCGGGCGAGGGCTGGAGCTTTCGTGAACTCGCCGTCCACCTCGGAGGATCCGTGTACTACGCCGACGCGGTGGGTGACCTGTCGTGACCGCGTTCGCCGAACTCCACCGGCCCGGCGAGCCCCTGCTCCTGCCGTGCGCCTGGGACCACGCCTCCGCGCTCGCCCTCGCCGGGCGGGGCTTCGGCGCGGTCGGCACGACCAGCCTCGGCGTCGCGGCGGCGGGCGGGCTGCCCGACGGCGCGTCGGCGACCCGCGACGAGACGCTGCGGCTGGCCCTCACCCTGGGCTCGCAGTCGTTCCTGCTGTCCGTCGACGCGGAGGGCGGGTTCAGCGACGATCCCGACGAGGTGGGGGAGTTCGCGCGGCAGCTCGCGGCGGTCGGTGCCGTCGGGATCAACCTGGAGGACGGGCTGGGGCCGGTGGACCGGCACGCCGCGAAGATCGCCGCGGTCCGCTCGGCCGCCCCAGCGCTGTTCGTCAACGCCCGTACGGACACGTACTGGTCGGGCGACGGCGACACCGCGGAGACGATGCGCCGCCTGGAGGCCTACCGCGAGGCCGGCGCCGACGGCGTCTTCGTCCCCGGGCTCACCGACCCCGCCCGGATCGCGGCCCTCGCCGCCCACTTCGACGTGCCCCTCAACGTCCTGTACTCGCCCACGGGGCCCGCTCTGGCGCACCTCGCCGACCTCGGCGTACGCCGCGTCAGCCTCGGCTCGCTGCTGTACCGGCGGGCGCTGGGCGCGGCCCTGGACGCCGTGGCCGACATCGGCGCCGGCCGTCCTCCGCAGGGCACGACACCGACGTACGACGAGGTACGGGCGCTGACCGGCTAGCCGTCGGCGCCCTCGTCCCGCGGCCAGTTCTCCAGCGCCACGTGCAGGGCGTCGATCGCCTTGTCCCAGGACGCCCGGACGTCGCGCGGGGCGCCGAAGCCGCCGGTGGCCTCCAGGGCGCAGTAGCCGTGGAAGGTGCTGCGCAGCAGGCGCACCGCGTCGGTGAGGTCGGGTTCGGTCAGGCCGTAGGCGCGGAGCATGCCGTGGGTGATCTCGGCGGTGCGGCGCAGGGCGGGGGAGTCGGCGACGAGGGACTGGTCGATGCGGATCTGCGTCGCGGCGTAGCGGCCGGGATGGCGCAGGGCGTACGCCCGGTAGGCGCCCGCGAAGGCGGCCAGCGCCTCCTTCCCGGCCCGGCCGGCCACCGCCGTCGTGATCTCGTCGATCAGCTCGCCGCCGGCCAGCAGCGCGACCCGGACGCGCAGGTCCTGGAGATTGCGGACGTGCGTGTACAGGCTGGCGTCCTTCACCCCGAAGTGCCGGGCGAGCGCGGAGACGGTGACGGCCTCGAACCCGGTCTCGTCGGCGAGGTCGGCGGCGGCCGCCACCACACGGGCGGTTGTAAGACCCACTCGGGGCATGGGCCACCTTCCTGCAACCTAGGACTCCTAGGTTTCATGCTAGGGCAGGCAGAGGGGCAGGCGGGGCTCACCTCAGAGTCGTTCAACGTTCACCTGCTGCCTCGATTCTCCTCACAGCCGCGTACGGCGGCGGTATCCAGGAGGATCTTCATGGGGCACGGACACGGGCACGGCCATCACCACCACGGACACGCACACCCGCACGACCACGACCACGACCACGAGCACGACACCGCGCCGGTCCTGCCCGCCGCCTTCGACACCGACGTCCCCGACGAGGCCCTGAGCCCCGAACAGCAGTCACGACGCGGCCTGCTGCGCCGGGCGGGCCTGCTCGGCGCCGGACTGGCCGCCGGTACCGTCCTCGCCCAGACCGCGACCGCCGCCCCCGCGCAGGCCGCGAGCCAGGGCCGGCAGAAGAAGGGATTCCTCTGGCTGGCCGGCGACCACCACATCCACACCCAGTACAGCAGCGACGGCAAGTACCGCGTCGTCGACCAGGTCCGCCAGGGCGCCCGGCACGGCATGGACTGGCTGGTCATCACCGACCACGGCAGCGTCACCCACTCCAGGATCGGCGTGGAGAAGGTCAACCCGGACATCCGCGAGGCCCGCGACGCCCACGAGGACACCCTCGTCTTCCAGGGCCTGGAGTGGAACATCCCGGCCGCCGAACACGGCACCGTCTTCGTCCACCCCGGCCGCCACGAGGTCTCCGTCCTCAAGCAGTTCGAGACCGACTACGACGGCAGCGTCAAGGGTGCGGGCGACTCCACGCCCGCCAACGAGGCCCTTGCGGTCGCCGGGCTCTCCTTCCTCGCCGACCAGGTCAAGCGGCGCAAGGTCAAGGACGCCCTGATGCTCGCCAACCACCCGGCGCGCAAGGGCATCGACTCCCCGCACGAGATCCGCGCGTGGCGCGACGCCACCTCCCGCGGCCACCAGATCGCCGTCGGCTTCGAGGGCGCCCCGGGCCACCAGGCCGGCGGCCTGCCGAAGCCCCTCGGCCCGGGCGGGGCCCGCGGCATCTACGACGGCAGCCCGAGCGCCAACTCCTTCGCCGGCTACCCGCTCGAGAGTTACCGCACCTGGGGCGGCTTCGACTGGATGACCGCCACCGTCGGCGGCCTGTGGGACAGCCTCATCGCCGAGGGCCGCCCGTGGTGGATCACCGCCAACTCCGACTCCCACCAGGTGTACGCCGACACCGGCGCCCGCGGCGGCGGCGACTTCGACGCCAACGGCCGCTACGACGACCCGGTGTACGCCGGACAGATCGACATCACCCAGAACGACTTCTGGCCCGGCCAGTACAGCCGCACCCACGTCGGCTCCGACGGCTTCTCCTACGCCGCCGTCATGGACGGCATCCGCGCCGGCCGTATCTGGGTCGACCACGGACAGCTCCTCAGCGGCCTCGACGTGCGCGTGTCCGGGGGCGGCCGCTGGGCCACGCTCGGCGGCGCCCTGCACGTCCGCAAGGGCACCCGGGTCACCCTGTCCGTGGACGTCGCCCTCGCCGGCGGTCCCAACTGGGCCGGGTTCACCCCGAAGCTGGCCCGCGTGGACGTCATCCAGGGCGACGTGACCGGCCCCGTCGCCGACAAGGACACCTTCACCGCGCCGACGGCCAGGGTCGTCAAGTCGTACGAGGTGAACAAGGACAGCGGCACCGTCCGGCTCACCTACGACCTCGGCCGGGTCGACCACCCCGTGTACGTCCGCACGCGCGGCACCGACGGCAACCGCTCCGCCGTCGGCACGCTGGGCGCCAAGGTCGACCCGGGGGGCCCCGCCATCGACGTCGTCGGCGACGCCGACCCGTGGCGCGACCTGTGGTTCTACTCCAACCCGGTGTGGATCCTGCCCTCGTGACGCCGCCCGCCGCACCGTACGTCCTCGGTGTCGACACCGACGCGACGACCCTGCGCGAGGCCGACCACCTGCTCCAGGCACTGGCGGCCGAACTCGACCTCCCCGAAGGCGTTCTCGGCTGCACGCACCTGGTGCGGGACGGCCGCCCGCGGGTCGCCCTGTCCCTGGCGGCCCGGGCGGAGCCGGTCCTGCGCACCGCCCGGGACCGGCTCACCGCCCGGGGGTACGACGTCCGCGACGGCGCCCCCGACCAGGTCGGCCGCGCCGTCCTCTACCCGGGCGCGGGCGCCCTCACCGGCACGCTGACCCTCGCCGAGCTGCTCGCCCGCTCCGCGATCGACCGCGTGACCGTCCTGGGCACCCCGGACCCGCCGTCGCCGGACACCCGGATCGTCACCCGGGACCACGTCCGCCCGCAGTGGGAGGACGGCCGGCTCGTCCTGGCCGCCATGCCCGCGGTGGGCGGCACCCTGGTGCCGTTCGAGGACCCCGACCCGACCCCGTGCTGCGCGGACCACTGAACACCGGGACCGGGACCGGGAGCCCGGAGGGGAGTGTGCTCAGCCCGCCAGCACCCCGCGCACGAACGCGTTGGTGAACTTCCCCGCCGGATCCAGGGCCCCGGTCAGCGCCCGGAAGCCGGCCAGCCGGGGGTAGAGCGCGCTCAGCTCGCCCGCCGGGGTGGTGAACACCTTCCCCCAGTGCGGGCGGGCCGCGAACGGGGCCAGGGCCTCCTCCAGCCGCCGCACCACCGGCAGCACCGCCGCCGTGTCCTCGACCCAGGTGAAGTGCGCCGCCACGGTGTCCCGCCCGTGGGCCGGGCTCAGCCACTGCTCGTCGGCGGCGACCGTACGGATCTCGCAGGTCTGCAGCACCGGCGCGAGGGTCTCGCGTATCGCGTCCATCGCCTGCAGCGCGGCCACGGCGTTCTCGCGCGGCATCAGGTACTCCGACTGCAGCTCGGCACCGCTGCTGGGCACGAACTCGGCGCGGAAGTGCGGCAGCCGCTCGTGCCAGGGCCCCGGCACGCCGAACTGCTCCGTGCAGTTCACCGCGGGCATGCCCGGCACCGGATGCATCTTCTCGGCGGCCGGCGCCGCGTAGGGGAATTCGGGCAACGGCTGGTCGGTGCGGCGCTTCAGCCACACCTGCCGGAAGCCCGGCGCCCGCCAGTCGGTGAACAGGCTCACGCTGTACGCCGCCGCCATCACCGTCTCGAACGTCGCCGTGTCCAGTCCGGCGAGCGGCAGCTCGGTGAAGACGTGCTGCTCGACCTCGTACGCCGGCTCCAGATCGAGGGTGAGCGCCGTCACCACGCCCAGCGCGCCGAGCGAGGTCACCGCACCCCCGAAGCGCTCGTCGCCCCGCGCGACGGTCACCGTCGAGCCGTCCGCGGTGACCAGCTCCACCTCGCGCACCACCGACGCCAGCGAGCCGTTGCGCACCCCGGAGCCGTGCGTGCCGGTCGCCACCGAACCGGCGACCGAGATGTGCGGCAGCGACGCCATGTTCGGCAGCGCCAGCCCCCGCGCGTGCACCAGCCGGGCCAGCTCCGCGTACCGGACCCCGCCGCCGACCCGCACCGTACGGGCCGCCGTGTCCACGTCCACCTCGGCCGGCAGGCCGGCCAGCGACAGCAGGACGCCCTCGGCGCCCGGCTCGGCGATCTCGTTGAAGGAGTGCCCGCTGCCCAGCACCCGCACCCGGGCGCTGTCCGCCACCAGGGCCCGCAGCGCGTCCAGGGAGTGCGGCCGGAGCAGTTCCTTGGCCGTGTACGTGATGTTGCCGGCCCAGTTGGTCACGGTGATGTCGCTCATACCGCGGAAACCTACCCGGCGCGCCTGGGAGGGGCCCCGCCCGGGAAGACGTACCGCCGGGGGCATACCGTGAGAAGTCGAACGCCGGACCTGGGAGGAGACACGGGATGGACAGCCGTACCGCGCTGGTCGAGGATCTTATGGAGCGGTTCCCGCACGTGCCGCGTGAGGCCGTCTTCAAGGAGGACCTGCTGCGGGGCGGTGTCGCCTTCGACCCCTCCGCGCTCAGCGACAACGAGGACGGCGAGGTCAAGCCGAAGTCGTACTTCATCTTCTCCTTCGACCACGGCACCCTGCCCGAGCTGGGCGAGGCCGCGCTGCGCCGCCCGCCCGAGGAGATCATTCTCACCGGCGGCCCCTACGACCTGCGCCGCACCGTCGTCTCGGTCCGCGTGAACCCGGCCTCCCCCTACCGGGTCGCCGCCGACGAGCAGGGCCAGCTCGGCCTCTACCTCGACGGCAGGCGCATCTCCGACGTCGGCGTGCCGCCCATGCCCGAGTACTACCGGCACAAGCTCTCCAACGGGAAGTCGGTCATGGAGGTGGCCCCGACCATCCAGTGGGGCTACCTGATCTACCTGACGGCGTTCCGCGTCTGCCAGTACTTCGGCGCCAAGGAGGAGTGCCAGTACTGCGACATCAACCACAACTGGCGCCAGCACAAGGCGGCGGGGCGGCCGTACACGGGCGTCAAGGACGTCGACGAGGTCCTCGAGGCGCTGGAGATCATCGACAAGTACGACACCGCGAAGATCTCCACCGCGTACACGCTCACCGGTGGCGCGATCACGTCGAAGGTCCAGGGTCTTGACGAGGCCGACTTCTACGGGCGGTACGCCAAGGCCATCGAGGAGCACTTCCCCGGCCGCTGGATCGGCAAGGTCGTCGCCCAGGCCCTGCCCAAGCCGGACGTCCAGCGCTTCAAGGACTACGGCGTGCAGATCTACCACCCCAACTTCGAGGTGTGGGACGAGTACCTGTTCAAGATGTACTGCCCCGGCAAGGAGCGCTACGTCGGCCGCGACGAGTGGCACAAGCGCATCCTGGACTCCACCGACGTCTTCGGCGCGCGCAACGTCATCCCCAACTTCGTCGCGGGCGTGGAGATGGCCGAGCCCTTCGGCTTCAAGACGGTCGACGAGGCGATCGCGTCCACCACCGAGGGCCTGCGCTTCTTCATGTCGCACGGCATCACGCCCCGCTTCACCACCTGGTGCCCCGAGCCCACCACCCCGCTCGGCAAGACCAACCCCGACGGCGCGCCGCTGGAGTACCACATCCGGCTGCTCGAGGCCTACCGCGCCACGATGGACGAGTTCGGCCTGTCCTCGCCCCCCGGCTACGGCCTGCCCGGCGCCGGCCGCGCCGTGTTCTCGGTCAGCTCCTTCATGGACAGCCTGCCGGAGGACGCGTCCGTCGAGGTGTGAACACGGCGCTTGTCAGTCGTGGCGAAGACGTGCGAAGCTCTGCGCCTGCCGTGAGGCCCTGCCCCAACTCCATCACCAGTGCGGTGAGTTGGCCTCGCCCGTGGACGCAGTGGATGCAGGAGTCCGATGCCCGACCTGCCGAGCCCGAAGGACGCCGCCGAGGCCGCGCTGCTCGCCGAGAGCTGGGACACGGTGCTCTCCTACGCGGACCTGTGCACCGCCGGGTCCGAGGCGGCCGTCCATCTGGCCACCGAGGCGTTCGCCCACGGCCTGCGCGAGGTCCGCGCCGCCGACGCGGCCGGGGCCCGGAGCGTGGCCCGCCGCCCGTCCCGGCTGCCCCGCATCCCCTTGCTCCTGACCGCCGTACGCACCACGGCGGCGGCCTGGGAGGACACCGGCCAGGGACACGAGCTCGACCCCGACCTGCGGCTGTGGCTCGGCTCCGAGCGGGCCGCGCGCTACGCCGGACCGCCGCCGCGCCGCCCGCTCGCGCTGCGCGGGCTCCGGGACATGCAGGCACCGGACGCCGAACTGCTGTGGCTGGCCGACGTGGAGGCCCTGCCGCTGCCCGTGGTGGCCCGCCGGCTCGGCCTCGACCCGGCCACCGCGTCCGACGAACTCGCCCAGGTGCGCGAACTGTTCCGCGACCGCTGCCGGCGCGGCCACCTCGACGCACCCCCGTCAGCCGCATGCCGCCCGTACGCCCGGCTGCTGGACGCGGTCACCAGGTCGCCCGCCGCCGACACCCCGGACGACCTCGACCACCACCTCGCCACCTGCCCCGACTGCGCCGAGGCCGCCGCCTGTCTGCGCCCGGACGGTGCCGGACTGCCCACGGCCCTCGCCGGCGGCGTGATCGGCTGGGGCGGCCGCGCCTACCTGGAGCGCCGCCGCCGCGCCGCCGAGGTACGGCTCGGAGCGGGCCGCCCGGCACCGGCCGACGACGGCCGCGCCGACGGGACACCCGACGGCGTCCACCGGGCCCGCGTCGTCCGCGGCGGCCTCCTCGCCACGGCCGTCCTGGTGTCCCTGCTCGCGCTCACCGTCTCCCTGATGCCCTTCGGCGGCGCCGCCGAGGACACCGCGGCGCCCACCGACACCGCGGCGCCCACCGACACCGTGGACCGCCGTGCGGCCGCCGTCCCGGATCCCGCGCCGACCGGGGCGGGCACCCCGACGGCACAGTCGCCGACGGCCGGGTCGTCGCCCGCCGCCGACGTCACGACGCCCGCGCCGGACGGGACCCGGCCGCCGGAGGAGGACCCCGACCCGGAACCCCAGGGCACCGCCACGCCCACCGTGCGCACCGAGGACCCGCCTGCTCCGGACCCCGCGCCCGCCGCCTGCCGCGTCCACTACGACCTGGTCAACCAGTGGCCCGACGGCTTCCAGGCCACCGTCACCGTCACCACCGCCGACGCCCTCGACTCCTGGCAGGTCGCCTGGACCTTCCCCGACGGTCAGCGCATCGGCCAGATGTGGGACGCGAGCCACACCCAGAGCGGCTCCCGGGTCACCGCCACCGCCGCCGAGTACAACCGCTCCGTCCCCGCCGACGGCCGCCTCGCCCTCGGCTTCATCGCCTCCTGGCAGGGGAAGAACTCACCGCCCTACGACTTCACCCTGAACGGCCGGGACTGCGCGTAGGCGCTCCCACATGCGTAGGCGCTCCCGAAACCGAGCGGCGCCGACGGGGAGAGTGACCCGCCCGAAACCGCCGAGCAGGACCGTTCGGTGCTGCTCCGGACCATCGGTACCCACCTGCGGGAGGCCCTCGGCTACGCGGTCGCGGTCTGTCTGCGCACCGTCCCGGAGATGGAGGAACTGGTCGCGCTCGGCCCGTTCAAGGGCGTCACCGTCACCGACGGCATGCGCTGCTGCGTGGTGTTCACGATCATCCGGACCACCGCGTACGAGGCCTTCGTGGTCTGGTACCTGATCAGGGGCAGGGCGCCGGCCGCGAAGGGATTCCAGGAACACCACCTCGGGCGCGTCCTGAACGGCTGAGCCGCTCACCGGCGCACCGCCGTGTTCAGGGGTTGGCGTGCATCTGGACGGCCACCCGGTCGAAGCGGCGGGCCGCGAGATCCTGGCGGGTGATGGTCCAGTACAGGATCGACATGGGGAACCCCACCCACTGCGCGAGCAGAACCCAGTTGTCGGGGTCCGAGAGCGGTTCACCGTCGTCCGGGTCCGCGGAGCCGGCCACCGGGTCGCCGTAGTCGTCGAAGTCGGCGGCGTGGCCGCCGAGTTGCCAGCTTCCGCCGCCGTCGGTCTGGTCGGACCAGACCTCCCGCAGGGTTTCCGCGTGGGGGTGCCGGGCGAGCATCTCGTCGTCGGGCGGTGTGGACGGCAGGGACACGCCGGGCACCAGCCGCAGGTCGCCGACGCGGCGCAGCTCCTCGTCCAACTCCTCCGGGGTGTCGTACTCGTAGACCTCGTAGTCGGGCGACGACTCCCGTTCCTCCACCGGGACCCCGGCCGGCACATACACGGCGCCGCCCGCGGGCCAGGATTCCAGGTCGGCGTTGACGAAGAGCAGCAGCGTGCCGTCCGGCGGGAGCGGCAGGTCGCTCACCCCGTCCGGGACGGCGGAGCAGTCGAGCGTCAGGATGAGCTGATGGTCCGCCTTGTACCCCTCGTCCTCCTCGCCCGCCGGCTCCCAGCCGTCGCCGGGGGTGGGGACGTCCGGCGGGAGCATCAGCGGTCCGCCGAGCCTGCCCACCACCGGTCCCTTCCCGTCGGGGGCCGTCCGCAGCGTCGGGCGGGCCAGCCCGAGCCACCGGTTCACGTCCGGCGCCGGAACGCCTCGTTCCAGCGCCTGCGTCCTGAAGCGGTCGAGCCACTGGAGCGTCGCGGCGGGCAGCGCCCGGGTGGCCGGGGACAGCACGCCCTCGCCGAACTCCCAGGTGGGTTCCGGCGGCACGATGCCTCTGACGTCTTGTATCTCGGCTGTCTCGGCTGTCTCGGCTGTCTCGTCCTGTGGCATGCCGGGATCCTATTGATTTCTCGGCCGCTCCAAATCGCTGGTGCATCCCCGAAGGGGGCGGCTAGGGTTGGCCGCGTCGCGGTGGCCGCTCTGCCACCGCCGCTCGCCGTAAGAGATCTGGGAGGTGTTGACCGATGGCTGTCGTTGAGATGGGCGCTGCCCGCATCCGGAAGTTCGTCAAGTCCACCTCTGTGGCCACCGGCTGACCCACCTCTTCCCTCCGCGTACGACACGCGGCGCCGGGGCCGCCCTGTGAAGGGTTTCCCTTGAATCTCTCCTCTCCTTCGTCGTCTCCGTTCTCTTCCTCCTCTTCCTCCTCTTCTTCCGCGCACCCGCTCGCCCTGTACGGCTGGGACGCGGAGTGGGAGTCGGAGTTCGCCCCGTATGCCGAGCAGGGCTGCCTGCCCGGCCGGGTCGTCCGCGTCGACCGCGGGCAGTGCGACGTCGTCACCGCGGACGGCGTGTTGCGGGCCGACACCGCGTTCGTCACCCCCAACGACCCCCTGCGTGTCGTCTGCACCGGCGACTGGGTCGCCGTCGAACCGGGCGGCAACCCGCGCTACGTACGGACGTGTCTGCCGCGCCGTACCGCCTTCGTGCGCTCCACCTCCTCCAAGCGGTCCGAGGGGCAGATCCTCGCGGCCAACGTCGACCACGCGATCGTCGCCGTGTCGCTCGCTGTCGAACTGGACCTCGCCCGGATCGAAAGGTTCCTCGCCCTCGCCTGGGAATCGGGGGCACAGCCCCTGGTCGTCCTCACCAAGGCCGACCTCGTCCCCGACCCGGTGACCCTGTCGTACCTCGTCCAGGACGTGGAGACCGCCGCTCCCGGCGTGCCGGTGCTGTCCGTCAGCGCCGCGCACGGGGAAGGGCTCGACGTGCTGGCCGCCGTCGTCGGCGGCGGTACGGCCGTGCTGCTGGGACAGTCCGGCGCCGGCAAGTCCACCCTCGCCAACGCACTGCTCGGCGAGGACGTCATGGACGTGCGGGCGGCCCGCGACGTCGACGGCAAGGGCCGGCACACCACCACCACCCGCAACCTCCTCGCCATGCCCGGCGGGGGAGTGCTGATCGACACCCCGGGGCTGCGGGGCGTCGGGCTCTGGGACGCGGGCAGCGGGGTGGACCAGGTGTTCGCCGAGATCGCGGAGCTGGCCGAGGGGTGCCGGTTCCACGACTGCGCCCACGAGAGCGAGCCGGGCTGCGCCGTGCTCGCCGCCATCGACAGCGGTGAACTGCCCGAGCGGCGGCTGGAGAGCTACCGCAAGCTCATGCGGGAGAACCAGCGCATCGTCGCCAAGACCGACGCCCGGCTGCGGGCCGAGATCCGCAAGGAGTGGAAGCGCCGGGGCGCCATCGGCAAGGCGGCGATGGAGGCCAAGCGGGGCGGAATGCGGTAACCGTCACCCAACGCGATGTCCGATTTCCGCCAGCCCGGTCCTCCGGCCTGGCGGAGACTGGACAGCGTGAAGGAGGACGTCATGCAGACCGCGGAGCACGAGAGCAAGCGTGAGAGCAGGCACGACGACGGCAGGTACGAGGCCGTACGGAGCCGGGACGCCCGGTTCGACGGCGCGTTCTTCTTCGCCGTCGAGACGACCGGCATCTACTGCCGGCCCAGCTGCCCCGCGGTCACGCCGAAGCGGCACAACGTGCGGTTCTTCGCGACGGCCGCCGCCGCGCAGGGCTCGGGTTTCCGGGCCTGCCGGCGGTGCCGTCCGGACGCCGTGCCGGGCTCCGCGGACTGGAACGTGCGCGCCGACGTCGTCGGCCGGGCCATGCGGCTGATCGGCGACGGCGTCGTCGACCGCGAGGGCGTCGCCGGACTCGCCGGCCGGCTCGGCTACAGCGCCCGCCAGGTGCAGCGGCAGCTCACCGCCGAACTGGGCGCCGGACCCGTGGCCCTCGCCCGCGCCCAGCGCGCGCACACCGCCCGCGTCCTGCTGCAGACCACAGGACTGCCGGTCACCGAGATCGCTTTTGCCTCCGGGTTCGCCAGCGTGCGGCAGTTCAACGACACCATCCGGGCCGTGTACGCGGCCACCCCCAGCGAACTGCGCGCCACGGCCCCGGCCCACGACCGGGCCTCCCGGCGCGCGGCCACCCCGTCGGCCGGCGTCCCGCTGCGGCTCGCCCACCGGGGCCCCTACCAGCCGGGCCCCGTCTTCGACCTGCTCCAGCGGGAGGCGGTCGCCGGGATCGAGGAGGTGAGCGGCGCACCCGGCCGGCGCGTGTACCGGCGCACCCTGCGCCTGCCGTACGGCACCGGGATCGTCGCCGTCCAGGAACGGCCGGGCCGGCCGGGCACGGGCAGCGGCGGCTGGCTCGAGGCCCGCCTCCACCTCACCGACCTGCGCGACCTGACCACCTCCGTACAGCGGCTGCGGCGGCTGTTCGACCTGGACGCCGACCCGTACGCCGTGGACGAGCGGCTCGGCGCCGACCCCCGGCTCGCCCCGCTGGTCGCCGCCCGCCCCGGGCTGCGCTCACCGGGCACCGCCGACCCCGCCGAACTCGCGGTCCGGGCCCTGGTGGGGCCCGGTGAGGCCGAGCGGCTCGTCCAGCGGTACGGCAAGGCGCTCGACGCGCCCTGCGGCACCCTCACCCACCTCTTCCCCGAACCGGCCGTTCTTGCGGAGGCTGAACCGGGCGGCACCGCGGGCGCCCTCGCCGCCGCCCTCGCCGACGGCGCCGTACGGCTGGACCCGGGCGCCGACCGGGACGACGCCGAGCGCGCCCTGCTCGCCGTACCCGGCCTGGACGCCCGTACGGCCGCTGTCCTCCGCACCCGTGCCCTCGGAGACCCCGACGTCGCCCCGCCCGGCCCCGCCGTGCCCGACACCTGGCGCCCCTGGCGCTCGTACGCACTGAACCACCTGCGCGCAGCAGGAGAGTGGGAGCAGGACCGATGACCACCACGACCACCACCACCGACACGTACTGGTACGAGATCGACAGCCCCGTCGGACCGCTGCTCCTGACCGCGGGCCCGGACGGAGCGCTCACCTCCCTGTCCGTGCCCGGGCAGAAGGGCGGCCGGAGCGTCCAGGACGGCTGGCGGCACGACGCCGGGCCCTTCCGGGCGGCCGAGGAGCAGCTCGGCGCCTACTTCGCCGGGGAGCTGACGGAGTTCCGGCTGCCGCTGCGCGCCGAGGGCACCGCCTTCCGCGAGCGCGTGTGGGCCGCCCTGGACGACGTGCCCTACGGGGCGACGACGACGTACGGCGAGATCGCCGCGCGCATCGGCGCCTCGCGGCCCGCGGTACGCGCCGTCGGCGGCGCGATCGGCGCCAACCCGCTGCTGATCCTGCGGCCCTGCCACCGGGTGATCGGCGCCGACGGCTCCCTGACCGGCTACGCGGGCGGTCTGGAGCGCAAGACGCGGCTGCTGTCGCTGGAGGGCGCCCCGCTCAGCCGGCCAGTACCGCTCCCAGCCACGCCCCGGTGATCAGCAGGCAGGCGAAGAGTTCCGTCAGCAGGTCGGCGCCGCCCGTGCGCATCGCCGTCCGCAGCGACGCCATCGCCTCGCCGTGCCGCCCGAGCCGCAGCCGCTCGGCGAGGTAGATGCCGCCCATGAAGCCCGGAACGGCGCCCAGCACGGGGATCAGGACGAAGCCGACGACGGCGCCCGCGCCCCCGTACGCCGTGAGCCGGCGCATGGCCTCGTCCCGGCGTCGCCTCCGCGTCGGCAGCGCCCAGCGCACCGCCCGGGACAGGAGCAGTACGACGGTGGCGCCGACCAGGACGGCCCACGCGACCGGCTGCGGATCCTTCAGCGCCCACCACAGGACCCCGGCCCACACCAGCCACGACCCGGGCACGCCGGGGAGCAGGATGCCGCACAGCCCGAGCAGAATGACCAGGCCGGTCAGCAGGAGGTCCCACGCTCCCATCTGTCCAGGGTGCAGGAGCCGGGCGCGGTCCGCAGAAGTGCGGGGCGGCGGACCGGGCCGGCTCGGCGTCCCGCGGCCCGGTCAGCGGTTCCTGGCCACCCAGTCCCGTTCGTAGGCGTGCCAGCCCAGCTGGAGCCGGGTGGTCACGCCGGTCAGCTCCATCAGGCGCTTTACCCGCCGCTGTACGGTCCGCAGGCCCAGGTCGAGCTGTTTGGCGACGCTCGCGTCGGTCAGCCCGGCCAGCAGCAGGGAGAGGATCTCCAGGTCGGTGCCGTCCGGTCCCTCCGGGCCGTGCTCGCGCACGCCGGACGCGCCGAGCCGCAGCGGCAGCGCCTGCCGCCACACCGCCTCGAACAGGCCCGACAGCAGCTCGAGGAGCCCACTGGAGTGCACGACCAGCGCGGCCGGCTCCGAGGAGCGCGCGGTGAGCGGCACCAGGGCGAGGGAACGGTCGGCGACGACCAGCTTGGTCGGCACCCGGTCCACCACCCGTACCTGCTCGTCGCGGCCCAGCGCGGCGGTCAGCTCGGTGATGCCGGTCGGCTGGTCGAGGACCGAGCGCTCGACCACCACGCGGTAGCGGACGCCGCGCCCGGTGGCCTGCTCCTCCGCGTCGTTCTCCATGCCGGTGACGGCGACCGGATTGTCGGTGACCAGCGCGCAGACCTCCTCGCTCGCCCCCAGCTGGAGCTGGAGGAAGCGCTGGGCGACCGCCGCGGCGCCGGTCACCACCTCCACCAGGTCGTGCACCGCGGGCTCGGCCGCCGCCGCGCGGTACTCCTCCGCCAGCAGAGCGGCCGCCAGCTCCGCCTTCTCCAGCTCGTGCCGCTGCTGGGTCAGCAGCGCGCCCAGCGCGACGCCCGGCGGGGCGGCGACCCAGCGTCCAGGGCGGGCCGAGGACTGGGCGGCGAGCCCGTTCTGCTCCAGCCCGCGCAGCGCCCGCTCGGTGTCCCGCTCGCCGAGCGCCAGCCGCCGCGCCAGATCGGGCACGTCGGCCGCGCCCACCGACACCAGCGCCCGGTACGCCGCCTCGTGCGTGTCCCCAAGACCCAGCACTCCCAGCATCAGGCGTCGCCCCTCCCCAAGAACCATGCTCGTCACCACCTGCGCGAACGGCCGTGGCGGAAAACAGCCACGGCGCAAACCCGCCTGCGGACATCATCGCCGTACCGCCGGTCACTCTGCCAAGGTGGCGTCGCCGAGCGGTTCTCCCGTGGGGGGTGGGACCGCTCGGCCACCCCACCTCGCAATACTGTTCGACGCGTCCCCCGACACGCCGTCCGGCGCACGCCGGTGCGCCGGAATTTCCCGATGCCCCGTTTCCATCGGGCTCCGTCGGTGGACAATCAGGAGCATGAGTCAGCAGGGGGGAAGGCCCACCGGTCCTGAGGACGACTGGTGGGGGCAGCTGTACGACGACTCCACCGACGACACCGGCCCGACGGCCGCACCCGATTCCCTGGACGACCGCTTCGCCTCGGCGTCCGGCACGGTGGGCCGCCGCCCGGACCCCGGCACCGGGGACGCCACGAGCCGGCCGCCGCAGAACCCCTCCGCCGGCCGAAAACCCCCTGCGGCCGAGCCCCACCCCTGGTGGGCCCAGTCAGCACCCCCCGGCGTCCCCGACCCTCGCACCCCGGGCCCACCCCACCCCGACGAGGCATCATCCGACGGCAGCCTTTCGCCGGGCGGCAGCCTCTCGCCTGGCGGCAGCCCCTTGCCTGGCGGCAGCCCCTTGCCTGGCGGCAGCCCCTTGCCTGGCGGCAGCCCCTCGCCCGGCGGCAGCACCTTGTCCGAGGGCGGCCTGCCGCCCGGCAGCGACCCCTTGCCCGAGGGCAACCTCTCGGCTGGCGGCAGCCTCTCGTCCGGCAGCGACTCCCTGTCCGGCGGCAGCCTCTCGCCCGGCGGCAACCCGTGGCCTGGCGGTAGCCCCTTGCCCGGCGGTAACCCTTCGTCCGGTGGCAGCGCCTTGTCCGAGGGCGGCCTGCCGCCCGGCAGCGACCCCTTGCCCGAGGGCAACCTCTCGGCTGGCGGCAGCCTCTCGTCCGGCGGCAGCCTCTCGCCCGGCGGCAACCCCCCGCACCCTCCCGGCCCGCCCCTGCCCCGGGCCCCCTGGGAACCCCCGCCCACGAGCCCCACAGGGCCGGTGAGCTTCCCGTCGGCTGGCAACCGATCCGGCACGGAGCCTCCCGGCGTACAGCACCCCGCGCCCGCGCAGCCCCCTGGCCCGCCGGAAGACGCGCGGCCCGGTCCGGGGCCGTCGGTGGGTGAGGGGGCCGTTGTGCCACCGCGGGGTGAGCGGGCCGGTCCCGTGCGGCCGGGGGGCGGAGGGCCAGGCCTGGGTTCGCCGGCTGGTGGGCAGCCCGGCTCGGGGCCGTCGGTGTCGCCCGGTCCCGTGCCGTCGGCGGGTGCGCAGCGGGCCGGTGCCGGGGAGGCCGCGCGGCTCGGCGGGCCCAGGGACGGCGGGCTGCGTGGGCGTACGACCTCGGGGACCGGGGACGCCGATCTCAGCGAGCCGCCCGCAGTCGTCCCGTTGTCCCAGCGGCCGGTCCCGCCCCGGAGCGTGGCCGACCTGCCGCCGCCCCCGTCCTCGTTCCTCCCGTCGTCGCCCGCGGAGCGGGACGGCGGCGACCGGGACTACGTCGGCACCGGGCCGCCCACCTACGACGCCGAGCCCACCGCGTTGCCGCCCGCCGACCCCGACGCGCTGGACGAGCTGGTCCCGGACACCGTGCTGGACGGCGCCCGGTACGGGACCTGCACGCTGCGGGCCGTCTCCGTGCGCGGGGACTCCGCGCGCTACCGGGGCGAGCCGCGGCGCGACGCGCTGCTCGTCGCCCGGTTCGGCGCGGGCGAGCAGGCGCTGGTCCTGGTGGCGATGGCGACCGGTGCCCGCGCGACCCCCGGGGCGCACCGGGCGGCGGCCGAGGTGTGCCGGTGGATAGGCCGGGCCGTGGGCCGCAGCCACGCCCGGCTCGCCGAGGACCTGCGGGCCGCCCGGCGCGGCGAGCTGAAGTCCGGCCTGCACCGCCTCACCGACCGCAGCCTCGGCCGGCTCCGCGCCGGCGCCGCCGCACAGGGCCTCGCCCCGGACGAGTACGCGGCCACCCTGCGCTGTCTCCTGCTGCCCGCAGACCCCGAGTGTCGCACGCGGGTGTTCTTCGGCGTCGGCGCCGGCGGACTGCTCCGGCTGCGGGACGGTGCCTGGCAGGACATGGAGCCGGACGCCGGCGACAGCACCGGTGAGCCCGTGCTCGGCTTCGGCTCGGCGCCCAGGGGCCTGCCCAACGACGCGCGGAACGACGCGCCGGGCGAGACGCCCGAGGGCGACCGGCTCACCATGGACCTCGGCATCACCACCGCGCCCGGCCCCTACGACGGACCGCCCGCCGGGCGCCCCCGCGAACCCTTCCGCTTCCGGGCCTCGGTAGCCCGCCCGGGTGATGTGCTCCTGATGTGCACCGCGGGCCTCGCCGAGCCACTGCTGAACGAGCCCGAGCTGGGCGAAGTCCTCGCCCGGCGATGGGCGGGCCGCACCCCGCCCGGACTCGCCGAGTTCCTCACCGACAGCCGCGTCCGGGTCAAGGGATACGCGGACGACCGTACGGCCGCCGCCGTTTGGGAGGCGTGAGGCCGCTCGCTGTGGCATAGCTGGAGCCATGGCCAAACAGAACGTCGCGGAACAGTTCGTCGACATCCTCACCCGCGCCGGGGTCGAGCGCCTCTACGGAGTCGTCGGCGACAGCCTCAACCCGGTCGTGGACGCCGTACGCCGCCACTCCGGCATCGAATGGGTGCACGTGCGGCACGAGGAGACCGCCGCCTTCGCCGCCGGCGCGGAGGCCCAGATCACCGGGAAGCTCGCCGCGTGCGCCGGCTCCTGCGGCCCCGGCAACCTCCACCTCATCAACGGGCTCTACGACGCCCACCGCTCCATGGCCCCCGTTCTCGCGCTCGCCTCGCAGATCCCGTCCAGCGAGATCGGCCTGGGCTTCTTCCAGGAGACCCACCCCGATCAGCTGTTCCGCGAGTGCAGTCACTACAGCGAGCTGATCTCCAGCCCGAAGCAGATGCCCAGGCTGCTCCAGAGCGCCATCCAGCACGCCGTGGGCCAGGGCGGCGTCAGTGTCGTCTCGCTGCCCGGCGACATCGCGGACGAGCCCGCCCCGGAGAAGGCCGCCGAGACCGCCCTGGTCACCTCCCGGCCGACGGTCCGCCCCGGCGACGAGGACCTCGACCGGCTGGTGCGGCTGATCGACGACGCCGACCGGGTCACCCTCTTCTGCGGCAGCGGCACGGCGGGCGCGCACGCCGAGGTCATGGAGTTCGCCGGGAAGATCAAGTCCCCGGTGGGGCACGCCCTGCGCGGCAAGGAATGGATCCAGTACGACAACCCGTTCGACGTCGGGATGAGCGGACTGCTCGGCTACGGCGCCGCCTACGAGGCCACCCACGAGTGCGACCTGCTGATCCTGATCGGCACGGACTTCCCGTACAACGCCTTCCTGCCCGACGACGTGAAGATCGCCCAGATCGACGTCCGGCCCGAGCACCTGGGCCGGCGTTCCAAGCTCGACCTCGCGGTGTGGGGCGACGCGCGCGAGACGCTGCGCTGCCTGATCCCGCGGGTGAAGGAGAAGAAGAACCGCCGCTTCCTCGACCGGATGCTGAAGAAGCACGCGGACGCGCTGGAGGGCGTCGTCAAGGCCTACACCCGCAAGGTCGACAAGCACGTCCCGATCCACCCCGAGTACGTGGCCGCCGTGCTCGACGACATGGCCGACGACGACGCCGTGTTCACCGTCGACACCGGCATGTGCAACGTCTGGGCCGCCCGCTACATCTCGCCCAACGGCCGCCGCCGCATCATCGGTTCCTTCTCCCACGGCTCGATGGCGAACGCGCTGCCCATGGCGATCGGAGCCCAGTTCACCGACCGGCGCCGGCAGGTCGTCTCGATGTCCGGGGACGGCGGATTCACCATGCTGATGGGCGACTTCCTCACCCTGGTCCAGCACGACCTGCCGGTGAAGGTCGTGCTGTTCAACAACTCCTCCCTCGGCATGGTCGAGTTGGAGATGCTGGTCGCGGGCCTGCCCTCGCACGGCGTGGCCAACAAGAACCCCGACTTCGCCGCCGTCGCCGAGGCCTGCGGCGCCTTCGGCGTGCGGGTGGAAAAGCCCAAGGACCTGGCGGGCGCGCTGAAGGCCGCCTTCAAGCACAAGGGACCCGCCCTCGTCGACGTCGTCACCGACCCCAACGCCCTGTCCATCCCGCCGAAGATCAGCGCCGACATGGTCACCGGCTTCGCCCTGTCCGCCTCGAAGATCGTCCTGGACGGCGGCGTCGGACGCATGCTCCAGATGGCCCGCTCGAACCTGCGCCACGTGCCGCGGCCGTGACCGAAAGAGCGGCCCTCGTCAATCGTGATGAGTGGCCGGTGCCCGAACGGGCAAGGCTTCCTCCGTGAAGGTGTTCGAGCGGAGGGGGAACGACATCAGCACGCCGACGGGGGACATGAAGGAACAGGCGGTGCCACAGCTCAGACGGCGACTCGGCCGGGCGGACCTGCGGGCGGTGCCCGAGGCCCGGCGGGCCCTGCGCGAGCTGCTGCGGCACTGGGGCGAGCCCGGACAGTCGGAGGTCGCGGAGCTGCTCACCAGCGAGCTGGTCACCAACGCGCTCGTCCACACCGACGACGGCGCCGTCCTGACCGCGACGGTCGGCCCGAGCGCGCTGCGGGTCGAGGTACGGGACTACGTGGGCCGGCGGCCCACACCGCGCGCTCCGGCGGAGGAGAGAACCAACGGCAGGGGGCTGGTCCTGGTGGAGTCCCTCGCCGACGACTGGGGGGTACGGCCCTGCGAGGTGGGCAAGTCGGTCTGGTTCGAACTGGGCGCGGAAGCGGCCTGAGGCGCCGGAAACCCGGCGCCTCAGGCCCTTGGTCCGGCGTGTTCTAGCCGAACTGCTGCTCCAGGTCCTTGAGCTTGCGCTCCAGGGAGTCCAGGCGGGGCAGGGCCTGGGTGTCGTCCTCCGCGGTGAGGTCGACGGTCACCTGGTCAGCGCCGCTCCGCACGGGCTGAAGGGAGGGCCGCCGGGCCGAAGGCAGTTGCTCCGGGGTGGATATGGCAGGCTCCGCGGTGGCGCGGTCCGAGCCCCGCTCCACCTGCTGCACCTCGACCTCGACCTGACGGCCGCCGCGGCCGGGGAAACCGCGGTGGCCGTGGCCCCGGCTGATCGCCTTGAGCTGCGCCCGCTCCAGCCGCTCCTGCTCGCGCCGCCGCAGCTTCTTCTCCTCCTTGAGGCGCCGGTCGTCCCGGACCTCCTCGACCGCCTCGTCCAGGCTGCGCACGCCCTCCAGGAGCATCAGCGACCAGGCGCGGTACGTCTCCCGGGGAGCGCGCAGCCAGCGGACCATGCGGATCTGCGGCAGCGGCCGCGGCACCAGACCCTGCTCGCGCAGGGCGGCCCGGCGGGTCTGCTTCAGGGCCCGGTCGAACAGCACGGCCGCCGACAGCGACATGCCCGCGAAGAAGTGCGGGGCGCCCGCGTGACCCAGACCGCGCGGCGCGTGCACCCAGTTGAACCAGGCCGCGGCGAACGCGAAGGCCCACACGAGTATGCGCGAGCCGAGGGCCGCGTCGCCGTGGCTGGCCTCGCGCACCGCGAGGACGGAGCAGAACATCGCCGCCCCGTCGAGGCCGAACGGGACCAGGTACTGCCAGCCGTCGCTCAGGCCGAGGTTCTGCTCGCCGAAGCCGACCAGACCGTGGAAGGAGAGCGCCGCGGCGACCGCGGCACAGCAGAAGAGCAGCACGTAGGAGAAGGTGCCGTAGAGCGCCTCCTTGCGCCGGCGGCGCTCCTCCATGCGCTCCCACGAGTCGTCCGCGCCCGCGTCCTTCCCCGAGGAACGCTTGCCGCGCGCGAGCACCGCCACCGCCGCCAGCATGCCCAGGAGCAGCACGGCGCCCGGAAGCAGCCAGTTCAGCGATATGTCGGTCAATCTCATCTGGGGTCCCTTGCAGTGGGATAGGGCGTAACGCCCGCCATGGTGGCCCAAACCCAGCGGCCCTCAGGGGGTTTCGGGGCAAGAGGCCGCCAAGGGAGTGCAGAGGGGATGCCCAGGACGGCGTTCTGCTCGAACAGCCGCGTGAGGGGCGGGAGTTGAGTTCGAATAAGACTACCCGTACGAGTGGTTCCACGGAAAGTTACCGCGACGCGTGGGGAAGTTGTGAAACAACGCCGATGATCTTAGTCGACGATCTTGCGTGGCGGCTCAACCCGCCGTGGCGAGCAGCTTGTCGACCCGGTCCGCGTCGCAGGTCCGCGGACAGGTGGCGCAGGTGTCCTCGGGGCGCAGGGTGTAGAACATGCAGCAGCTCGCCCGGTCCCGGGTGTGCAGCGGCTGCCCGTCCGGCCCCTTCAGCTCGCGGAACGCGGCGTCGCCGACGTACGGCTTGGTCGCGCCCGGCAGCAGCAGCTCCAGCTCGTGCCGGGCCCGCTCCTGCTCGCCGAGCAGATGGGCGACGTACCACAGGCCCTCGACGATCTCGTCGGTCGCCATGCCCCACAGGGCGCGTCCGCGCCGCCGCATCCGGGGGCCGAATCCGGCCAGGACCGGCTCCAGGTGCTCGGCGACCGAGGCCCGCACCTCGGCGCGCAGCTCCTCCTCGTCGGCGACCACCCGGGCGCCGGGCAGGGCGGCGGCCGGATCGCCGGGCAGGCAGGCGAAACCGGCCGGGCGCACGGCCATCCGGCCGAGGGGGAGCCCGGCGGCGGTGCGGTCGTAGGCGACGTGCGTCGCGGGACAGCGCGGCACCCGGCGGTGCAGGAACCAGGGCACCGTGATCAGCAGACAGGCGGGCCACGCGTACCGGTGCAGTCCGAAGCTCGCGATCACGTCCGGCCGGGCCCGCTGACCGTAGTCCCGCAGCACCTGGGCATCGTCCCAGTCCAGGAACGCCGCCAGCTCCGCCCCGCCCGCGGCGAGCGAGGCGGCCGTGACCCAGCCGTCGCCGGGCGGCAGTGCGTCGGCCGCGGTCTGCTCGGTGACGCCCAGCCCCGGGAGGACCTCGGACAGGCGCGCGTAGGCGTCCGTGAGGGCCGAGCGGGTGACAGGCATGCGGGACCACCGATCCACGTCAGGGCGACTGGCTGCTTAAAGGTAAGCCTTACCTTACCCAAGATCCCTGGGATTTGAACTGGCGGCCCGTGCCCTTATGGTGCTTGACGGACAGGTGACAACCCGCCGTAATGACCCCAAGTACCGACACGTCCCGCAGGAGGACCCGTGAACCCCAGCGCGCAGCGCGCCGCAGGAACGGGAACCGGGCGGGTCCGGGCGGCCGCCGCGGACGCGTCGGTCCGGATCCCGGCGCAGCCCGGAGCGGCCGACGCGGCCCGCGACCGGGCGGGCGGCACGGGGGAACCGGACGGCGCCGCGCGCGGCGAGCACACCCACGGCGAACCGCCGGTGCCCCGCCCGCGCACCCTCGTCCAGCGCTCCTCCGTGCGCGGGCAGATCCTCGACGCCCTGCGCACCGCGCTGGTCACCGGTGAGCTGCGGCCCGGCGAGGTCTACTCGGCGCCCGCGCTCGGCGACCGGTTCGGCGTCTCGGCCACCCCCGTACGGGAGGCCATGCAGCAGCTCGCCCTGGAGGGCGCCGTCGAGGTCGTCCCCAACCGCGGCTTCCGCGTCGTCGAGCGGGGCGACCGCGAACTCGCCGAGCTGGCCGAGGTCCGGGCCCTGATCGAGGTCCCGGTCTGGCTCCGCCTGGCCCGCACGGTGCCCGCCGAGCGCTGGGCGCGGCTGCGCCCCCTCGCCGAGGGCACCGTCCGGGCCGCGTCCGCCGGCTGCCCGGCCACGTACGCCGAGGCCGACCGCGCCTTCCACCGCGCGGTGCTCGCGCTGGCCGGCAACGAACAGCTCGTCAAGATCGCCGGTGACGTGCACCGCCGCGCCCAGTGGCCGCCGGCCGGCGCACCCGCCGCGCGGGGGCGGGCCGACCTGATCGCCGACGCCCACGAGCACACGGCCCTGCTGGACGCCCTGATCGCCGCCGACCCCGACGCGGTACGGGCCCTGGTGGGCCAGCACTTCACCGGCACCCCCTGAGCGACAGCGGCCCTACGGGGCCGCCTGCCGTCACGGGGCTTCTTGCCCCTGCGGGGCCGCCCGCCGTCACGGAGCCTCCTGACCCTGCCGGGCCTCGGGCCGCCACGGGGCCGGCCGCTGTCACGGGGTCTTCTGCCGCTGCCCGGGCCTCGGGCCGCCACGGGACCGCCTGCCCCTACGGGACGGCTGTTCCTACCGGGCCTCTTGCCCTGCTGCGGGGCCGGCCGCCGTCACGGGGCCGGCCGCTGTCACGGGGTCTTCTGCCGCTGCCCGGGCCTCGGGCCGCCACGGGACCGCCTGCCCCTACGGGACGGCTGTTCCTACCGGGCCTCTTGCCCTGCTGCGGGGCCGCCCGTCGTCACGGGGCCGGCCGCCGCCACGGGGCCTCTTGCCCCTGCCGGGCCTCGCGCCGCCACGGGACGGCTGTCCCTACCGGGCCTTCTGGCCCGCCGGGATCGGCCGCCCCGGCGGGGCCCACCGCCGCCATGGGACCGCCCGGCGTCACGGGACCGCCTGCCCCTCCGGGACCGCTGTCCCTACCGGGCCTCCTGCCTCGCCCGGATCGGATGCCGTCCGGGACCGCTCGCCCCGCCGGGGCCGCCCGCCGTCACGGGACCGCCCGTCCCTACGGGGCCTCCTGCCGCTGCCGGGCCTGCTGGCGGTCCCGGCGGGGCGTCGGCGTCTTCTTCGTGGTGGTCCGGTTCTTGCCGCGGGCGGGGCGGGAGCCGGCGTCGGCGCCGCGGGCGTGGAGTTCGATGGCCAGCGGGGAGGCGGTGAACACCGAGGAGTACGTCCCGACTCCTACGCCGATGAGCAGGGCGAGGGCGAAGTCGGTGAGCGAGTCGTCGGCGAGGACGGCCAGCGAGGCCAGGATGAGCACCGCGCCCATGCCGGTGTTGACCGTGCGCGGCAGGGTCTGCAGGATCGCGTCGTTGGTGAGCCTGTCGAACGGGGCCTTGCGGTCCCGGCCGAGCAGCTCCCGGACGCGGTCGAAGAGGACGACCGAGTCGTTGACCGAGTAACCGATCACCGTCAGCAGCGCGGCCAGGAACACCCCGTCGATCGGCTTGCCCAGCCAGGCGAACACACCGACCAGGATGACCACGTCGTGGGCGAGCGCGCTGACGGCCGCCGTGCCGAACAGCAGGCGGAACCGGGCGGCGAGGTACAGCAGCTGGGCGCCCAGGGCCAGGCCGAGGGCGATCAGGGCGTCGCGCCGCAGCTCCTCGCCGAGGCTCGGGCCGATCAGCTCGTCGCGGACCTTCTCCGTCTCGCCGCCCAGTCCGGCGACGGCCTCGGTGACGGTCGCCGCCTCGGCGTCGGTCAGTTCCTCGGTGCGCACCGTGAGGTCGCCGTCGCCGGAGGACTGGACGACGGCACGCGGGAAGCCGGCGTCGGCGAGGGCGTCGCGGGCCCGGTCGGGGTCGACCTGAGTGGCGGTGGAGTACTCGATGAGCCGCCCGCCGGTGAACTCGATGCCGAAGTTCAGCCCGCGCACCAGGATGCCGGCGCCGGCGACCACCAGGACGACCAGCGAGGCGGCCAGCCAGCGGCGCGGCCGGCGCATCAGGAAGGGGTTGCGGCGCAGCAGCGCGTCGCGGACCGGGCCGGTGCTCGAGATCCCGGTGATACGCGGACGGCGGAAGACCGCCGGGCGACCCGCGGCGAACTCGGCCAGCGCCCGGGTGATCACCAGGGCGCTCACCATCGAGGCCAGCACACCGATCCCCAGGGTGACGCCGAAGCCCTTCACCGGACCGGAGGCCAGGAAGAACAGCAGGGCGGCGGCGATCAGCGTGGTGATGTTGGAGTCGGCGATCGCGCTGAAGGCGCTGCGGAACCCGGCGGTCAGCGCGGAGCGCGTGCTCGGGCGGGTGCGGGCCGCCTGTTCCTCGCGGGCCCGTTCGAAGACGAGGACGTTGGCGTCCACCGCCATGCCGATCGCGAGGACGAAACCGGCGAGTCCCGGCAGGGTCAGGGTCGCGCCGATCGCGGCCAGGGCGGCGTAGGAGATCAGGCCATAGCAGAGCAGTGCCACGGTGGCCAGGGCGCCCATCAGCCGGTAGACGACGATGATGAACAGCCCGGTCAGCGCGGTGCCGATGAGGGCGGCCCAGGCACCGGCCGAGATGGCCTCGTCGCCCAGGGTGGCACCGATGGTGCGCTGCTCGATGGTCTCGACCGGTACGGGCAGGGCGCCACCCTTGACGAGCAGGGCCAGTTCGCGGGCCTCGGCGTCGTCGAAGGAGCCGGTGATCTGCGTGGAGCCGCCGGAGATGCCCGTCCCGCACGCCACGGAGGGGTCGACCTGCGGCGAGGAGATGATCTTGCCGTCCAGCACGATGGCGACCCGGCGCTGGGGGTCGCCGGCCGGGTGGCAGGCCGCCTCGCCGGTCACCTGGGCCCAGCGGTCGCTGCCGGCGTCCTTGAAGTCGACGGTGACGTGCCAGCCCGCGCCGTTCTGCTGGTCGAAGCGGGCGTCGGCGCCCTTGACGTCCTGCCCGGTGAGCGTGGGGGACTTCAGCCGCAGGGACTGCCCGGACTCGTCCGGGAGCACCCGCTCGCCGTCCTTGCCGGACGTGTCCCCGGCCTTCCCTCCGGCCGTGTCACCGGTCTTGTCACCGGTGTCCTCGGCCGGGCCTAGGACCGAGTGGACGGTGAGCTGTGCGGTGCGGCCCAGCACATCCGCGGCCTTCTTGGGGTCCTGTACGCCCGGCAGTTCGACGACGACACGGTTCTCGCCGGAGCGGACGATGGTCGGCTCGGCGACACCGAGGGCGTCGATGCGGCCGCGCAGCACCTCCACGGTGCGGTCGGTGGCCTCGCGGTCGGCCTTGGTGGTGTCGGTGGACTTGGTCTCCAGGACGATCTGGGTGCCGCCGCGCAGGTCGAGCCCGAGGCGGATCGGCATGGTCAGGGCGATGGCCACGGACACGGCCAGCACGGCGAGCGCGACGAGCGCACGGACGTTCAGGGAACGCGAACGCGAACGCGAAGGGGGACGGGAGCGTTTCAACACGGGCCTCCGGCGGGCACGCCACGGCGGCGGCCGAGCGCGGCCGCGGCGGAAGAAGGTGAAAGGTCGGGGCGTCTCAGGTGCCGGAGGAGACGGGCGGCGCCCGCCCGTTGTCGTGGCTCGCGCGACCGGGGGAGACCGGCAAAGGACCGGGCGCCGCCGAGGTCCGGGTACGGGCGCCGGGGGTGGCGCCCGGGGCGTGCGGGGCCGTGGCCGCGTGCTGGTCCGGCGCCGTCGGGCGCTCGGCCGGCTGGTCGTGCCGGGCCCTGGGCTGGGCGGCGCAGACCGGCGTACAGCCGTCGTCCGCGTACTGGTCGAAGGCCGGGTGGGGCACGGCGGTGGCCGTGGCGGCCGCGAGGGGGCCGCTGGGGCCGACGTGCGCGCCGGCCGCGGGCCAGGCCGGGACCAGGGGCAGCAGGACGGCCAGCAGGACGGTGAGCACTGTGGCGAGCCGCCGGCGCATGCACCGTCCCCTTTCGTGGTGGGTGATCGGGCGGGTGATCGGGTGTAGGGAGGAAGCCCGGGGCTCCGGCCGGGGAGTGGGCGGCCAGAGCCACGGGCGGCTTCGGGGTCGTGCCGGTGGTGCGGAGACCGTCAGGGCTCGATGAGTCCGGCACGGATGGCGTACCGGGTCAGCTCCAGGCGGTCGCGCAGGCCGAGCTTCTGGAGCAGGTTCGCCCGGTGCCGCTGGACGGTCTTGATGCTGATGAAGAGGATCTCGGCGATCTCCTTCGAGGAGTGCCCCTCGGCGACGAGCTTGAGGACCTCCTCCTCGCGGGGCGTGAGGATGTGGTCCGAGGTCTCCTCGCCGTGCCGGACCCGGTCGAGGTAGTTGCGGATCAGCGCCGTCACCGCACCCGGGTACAGGAACGGCTCGTCGCGCATCGCGGCCCGGCAGGCGGCGACCAGATCACGGTCGGCGACCGACTTCAGCACGTAACCGCAGGCACCCGACTTCAGCGCCTGGAACAGGTACTGCTCGTTGTCGTGCATCGTCAGCATCAGGATGCGCAGCCCCGGTTTCAGCGCCGCCAGTTCGCGGGCCGCCTGGAGACCGGTGAGGCGGGGCATCGCGATGTCCAGGACCGCGAGATCGGCCTCGTGCGCCCGCGCCATCTCGATGGCCTCCGCGCCGTCCCCGGCCTCGGCGACCACCTCGAGGTCCGGCTCCCGGTCGAGGATGAGGCGCACCCCGCGGCGTACCAGCGCGTGGTCGTCGGCGAGCAGGATGCGGATCTTCGCCGGGGCGGACGCCGGGGCCGGGCCGTACGCGGACGGCCCGGCGGACTCGGACGGCCCGGCGGGCTCGGACGGCTGGGACGGCTCGGGCAGGGACGGGTCGGACATGGTCGGGGCTACTTCCTGGGAAGGGGTGCGGTGAGCCGGATGCGGGTGCCCGCGCCGGGTGCCGACGTGATGTCGAGGGCGGCCCCGATGAGCAGGGCCCGTTCACGCATGCCGCGGATGCCGGCGCCCTCGTGCGCCGCCTCGATGCCGCGGCCATCGTCGGAGATGGTGAGCGTCACCGCGCCGTCGGCGCGGCCCAGACCCACTTCCAGCCGCTCGGCGTCCGCGTGGCGCGCGGCGTTGGTCAGGCTCTCCTGCGCCACACGGTAGAGGACCAGTTCGGTCTCGTGGTCCAGGACGGGCAGGTCGGGGTCGAAGCGCCGCACCACCCGCAGACCGGTGTGGGTGGCGAAGTCGTGCGTGAGCGAGGACAGCGCGCTGATCAGGCCGAGGTCGTCCAGGACCCCGGGCCGCAGCCGGCGCACCAGGCGGCGGACCTCGTCCAGGCTCTCCCGGGTGATCTCCTGCGCCTGGTGCAACTCCTCGCGCAGCGGCTCGTCGGCGTCGTCCGCGGCACGCCCCAGGACCAGCAGGATCGCCGTCATGCTCTGCCCGACCTCGTCGTGCAGCTCCTGCGCGATACGGCGCCGCTCCGCCTCCTGGGCGAGCAGGACACGGGCGCTGCTGGTGACCCGCTCGGTCTCCAGGCGGTCCAGCATGGCGTTGAAGGTGCGGATCAGCTCGGGGACCTCACCGCCGCCGGACACCGGCAGGCGCTGGCCGGGACGCAGCAGGTCGACGGTGGTCATCAGCTTGGTCAGCCGCTCCAGCGGCGCCAGTCCCCAGCGCAGCAGCGCGCCGTTGGCCACCAGCATGACGCCCATACCGACGACCAGGCCGACGGCCTCGGTCAGCAGGATCGGCACGGAGACGGTCACCGGAGCCCACAGCAGCAGCGCCGTGGCGAAGCCCAGCACCACCGCGTTGAGCCCGAAGATCCGCCAGAACAGGGACACCGGGGGTACGCCTCCTTCTGCGACGTGTCGACTGGTACGCCTCTACTGTCGGTCATCGCGCACCCTCGGTGGGAGCTGCGGCCCAGGTAGCGACCGAGCAAGCGACCAGCGTGCCCCTCCCGGACCCGCCCGGTCGATGGGGCCCGGCCCCCATTTCCGGATCGCGGCATACCCATTCGGCCGCCTCCGCGCGCCGCCGAGTGGATCCCGCGCCCCCGGGCAAATGGGCTCTGCGCCCGATGGGTTTCCCCGGGCGGTCCGGCCATGGTTGAGGTGACCGGGCCCGATCGGCCCGGCGCTAGGCATACCCGCAGAACCTTCCGAGAAGAGGACCACCCACCGTGTCGCTCGACGCCTCCCGCATCGAACCCCGCCCCGAGCGGCTGACCGCTCACGAGGCGCGCCAGCGTCTCGAACACGCCCGCAGCACCCGTATGACCCAGCTCCAGGCCCTCGGCGAGAGCGGCCAGGCGGACGATCAGCTGATGTCCGCGCAGAAGACCGCGATCGAGCGGGTGCTCAAGGAGATCGACGAGGCCTTCGCCCGGGTCGAGGAGGGCACGTACGGCGCCTGCCTGGGCTGCGGCAAGCCCGTCCCGGGGGAGCGCCTGGAAATCCTCCCCTACACGCGGTACTGCGTCGCCTGCCAGCGCCGCGCCGCCGCCTGACCACCCGTCCGTCCAGTCTTCGTCTCCCGCCCCGCCCGAGGGGTGAAGTGGGTGAAGTGGTGAACAACCAGATCATCGACGACCGCGACACGCCTGTATCGCCGCTGTCGCCTCTGTCGTCCGAGGACCTCGCCGTGCTCCGGGACAACCTCCGGGAGCAGCGGCTGTTCCGCGAGGACCAGTTGCGGCAGATCGCGGCGGTCCCGTCCCGTACCGACGCACTGATCCAGCGGCGGTCCGCCGCACAGACGGAGGTCCGGGTCAAGCTCGCGGCCTCCGCGCGCATGGTCCTCGCCGACGTGGAAGCGGCCCTCGACCGCATGGCCGAGGGCCGGTACGGCCGTTGTCATCTGTGCCGGCGCACGATCGACCGCGAGCGCCTGATGGTCGTGCCGCAGGCCCGCTACTGCGCCCGCTGCCAGCAGGTGCGGGAGGCCGGGCGATGACCGCGGTCCGGCGGCCCCGTGCCGCCCGCTTCCGGCACCGGCCCTGGCCGCTGTGCCGGCAGTGCAGCGGCGTCGCCCTCGACATGGGCAGCGCCCGTACCCGCGCCTGGGTCGCCGGGCGGGGGATGATCCTCGACGTGCCGACGGTGACCTTCCCGGGCGCCGGCGCGGTGTATCCGATCCAGCGCGGCTCCATCGTCGACACCCAGGGCACGGCGCGGATGCTCGACCGGCTGCTGGGTCACCGCCTACCCCGCTTCGCCCGTCCGATGGTCGTGGTCACCGCGCCGGTGCTGGACGGGTTCGCCTACCGGACCGAGGCCCGTACGGCCGTGGAGGTGCTGCGGCCGCGCAGTGTGCTGACCGTTCCCAGCGCGCGGGCCGTGGCCCTCGCGGCGGGCGCCGACCTGACCCGGCCGCTGCTCGTGATGGACATCGGCGCCCATCTCACGGAGGTCGTGCTCCTGGTGGACGGCGCCGTCTTCGACGCGCGCCGCACCGCGCTGGGCACCGGGGACATCGACGACGCGACCCCGTCCGCGCAGATCGGTGAGGCGCTGGTCGACATGACGACCTCGATGCTGAACCAGGACCGTACGTCCCTCACGGTCGACGCGCTGAGCAGGGGCCCGCTGCTGGCGGGCGGGGGCGCTCTGCGCCCCGAGATCACCTGCCGGCTCGCCGACCGGCTGCACGTGCCCCTGCGGGCCGTGCCGGCGCCGCACACGGCCGCCGTGCGCGGCGCCGCCAAACTCCTGGAAGCGGCGCACTCCCACCCGTCGACCACGGGCACCGACCCTCCGGACGGCCACCCGTACTGACCCCGCCGGCCGGTGCCGGCCCGTGTCCCGGACGGCGGGGGCACCGTCCGTCCCCCGCCGCCACGACCGACCGCTCCGGTACGCCGGGCCATTCCCGGTACGGACCACCGCACCCGTCCGGCGCCCGGGGCCGCACCACACCCCGGTACACCGCCGCGCGATCCCGCCGCCCAACCCCGGTGCGGCCACCCGCACGAACCCGCCCCCGTCCCCCGCTCGTGCGGCCGGCGCCCGACCTTCCGGGCGCCGTCCGCCCGGGCCACCGCACCCAACGAATCCGTCCCCGTCCCCGCCCCAGCCGCCCGTCCCCGTCCCCCGCTCGTGCGGCCGGCGCCCGCCCCGGTGCCGGTCGTGCCTCACGCACTCCGTACGCCCCCCGTCCCCGCCCCAGCCGCCCGTCCCCGTCCCCCGCTCGTGCGGCCGGCGCCCGCCCCGGTGCCGGTCGTACCTCACGTACTCCGTACGCACCCGACCCCGTCCCCGTCCCCACCCGACGGACCCGCCCGACCGCCGTCGGCGCCGCATCGGTGTCGGCGGTCCCGATCCGGCTGCCCCGAGCCAGGAAGGAGGTACACCGTGGCCGGTGAGATTCCCCCCGCCCAGCCACCACCCGGCGTCCCCGACCCCGACCCCGTGCGACACCCGTATCTCGTGCTGTGGAGGTGGCGGCGCAACCCGTTGCGGCGCCGCAACGACCGGCTGCGGGCGTGGATCACGCTCGGGCTCGTGGTCGCCGTGCTGGTGGCGGCCCCGGCGGCGATGTTCGGGGCCGGGGACAGCGCCTACCGCCACTACCGCGGCACCGCCGAGCACGAGGCACGGACCCGGGATCACCGCCCCGCCGTCCTCGTGCACGACGCCCCGCGCCACCCCGAGCCGGGGTCGGACGAGGCGAAGAAGGCCCGCTACCCGGTCCCCGTCCGCTACACCGGTCCGGACGGAGCGCCCCGGACCGCGAGGACCGACGTCGAACCGGGGCTGCCCGCGGACAGTACCGTCCTGGTCTGGGTCGACGCGGAGGGCGGGATCACCGGGCCGCCGCTGACCGCGGAGCAGATCCGCAGCCGCACGATGGGCTGGGCGATCCTCGCCTTCCTGGGCGTCGTCCTCACCGGCCTCGCGGCCCACGCCGTCACGGGTCTGGTGCTGCACCGGCGCAACCTCGCCCAGTGGGACGCGGCCTGGGCCACCACGGCCCCGCGCTGGAGCAGACTCCCGTGACCGCCCGACGGGGGACGGACGGCAACGGTCACGCCGTCGCCGCGCCCGCGGCAGGGGGCGCCAACTGCTGTGCCAGCCACGTCGGCACACCGCCCAGCAGCCGGAACAGCCGCCGCGCCTCCTCCCGCAGCCGGGACGCCTCCGGCTCCGACTCCGCGTCCGCGAGCGACGCCAGCGCCGGTGCCGTACCGACGAGGTACCCCAGCTCCTCGCGGATGCGCAGCGACTCCGCGAAACCGTGCCGTGCCTCGGCCAACTCCCCCTCACGCAGGGCGAGCCCGGCCAGATGCCGCCAGGTGAAGGACAGCAGCAGCGGCTCGGCGTGCGCCGTGGCGCCGGCGTGCGCGCGCCGGTACGCCGCGCGGGCGGCCTGCGGCGAGCGGGTCAGGTTCTCCGCGAGCAGTCCGCGCCGGAAGTCCAGCAGCGCCCGCCCCCCGGCTCCCGGCGCGATGAGCGCCGCCGCCCGGCCCAGCGCGGCCCGCGCCTCGTCGGCCCGGTCGCGCACCCCGTGCACCGTGGCGGCGTACGCGAGTTGCCCCCGTTCACAGGCGGCGGCGCCGCGCTCGTCGTCGCTGTGCGCCAGCGCCTCCGCGGTGCGCAGCGCGTCCTCGGCCTCGGCCCAGCCCTGCTCCGTGTACAGACACCGCTCCACCAGCAGCGCGGTCCGCTGCAAGGCGGTGTCCGCGGTGACCGGCTCCAGCAGGGCCGCCGCGTCGGCCCAGCAGGCGCGCGAGCGCAAGCGCCATACCGCGGTCTGGAGCGGATCGTCACCTTCGGTCGTTCCCCAGCCAGAACCAGCCATGGCGGAATGCGCCACGTCGCCCTCCCCTTAGCACGCCATCGAGCTCTCGAGTGGTGGCCGCATCTCAGCACGGATCCGGCGGCCCGGCCAAGGGGATGGGTGAAAGTTTTCACAAAGTGGTGGGACTTCCCGCTCCGAGGTTTGGGACCGCCCCCGCGCTTCCCCGGGGCCCGCGTCCCGTCCCGCGCCTCAGCTCATGCGCAGCGCGAGGAAGAAATCCAGCTTGTCCTCCAGGCGCGACAGATCACGTCCCGTCAACTGCTCGATCCGCCCGACGCGGTAGCGCAGCGTGTTGACGTGCAGGTGGAGCCGGTTCGCACAGCGCGTCCAGGAGCCGTCGCTGTCGAGGAAGGCCTCCAGCGTCGGGATCAGCTCGGCGCGATGGCGCCGGTCGTAGTCCCGCAGCGGGTCGAGGAGCCGCGCGGTGAAGGCGCGGCGCACGTCGTCCGGGACGAACGGGAGCAGAAGCACGTGCGAGGCCAGCTCCTGGTGGCCGGCCGCGCAGACCCTTCCGGGGCGCGCCGCGGCGACCCGGCGCGCGTGCCGGGCCTCCTCCAGCGCCCCGCGCAGTCCCTCCGCCGAGTGCACGGCCGCGCTGACGCCGAGCGTGACGCGCCCGTCGCCGTCGAGCCCCGCCGACAGCGGCTCCCGTACGGACTCCAGCAGCGCGTCGGCGAGGACGCCCACCTCCGAGCCGTCGTGCTCGCTGGAGACCGCCGGCAGCGGTACGAGGGCCACGGCCTCGTCACCCGTGTGCGCCACGGCGATGCGGTCGGACTGCTCGGGGCCGGTGGCGTGCGGGTCGACGAGGATCTCCTCCAGCAGGGTCTGCGCGACCTGGCCGGTCTCCTCGGCGCAGTCCTCCCACTCGACGCGGGCCACCACGACCTGCCAGTGCGGGGCGGCGCCCAGGCCCGGCAGCAGCACCGGCGCCGCCACCCGCAGCCGGGCCGCGATCTCGGCGGGCGCGGCGCCCGTCTGCACCAGCTCCAGGACCTCCTGCGCGAGCCGCCGCCGCACCGTGCGTGCCGCGTCCCGCCGGTCCCGCTCCACCGCGATCAGCTGGGTGACGCCGTACAGCAGGTCGAGCCGTTCCTCGGCCCAGTCCCCGGCGTCCGCCTCCACCACGAGCAGCCAGTCGGACAGCACCGTCTCGCGCACGCCCCGGCTGCTGCCCGCCCCGCCTTGCGGGCCGCGCGCCGCCCCGGCCCCCGCCGGCAGCTGCCCCCGGCCGCGCACCGGGAAGAGGCTGTACGTCGTGCCGCCCACGGGCACCCGGTGCGGGGCGCGCCGGCCCGTGCGGGTGGCCGCGAGGTGCTCCGCCGCCAGCTTCGCGCACACCTCGGCGGAGAGCGCGGGATCGGCGTCCTTCGGTCCCGCGACCGGACGTCCGGTGGGGGAGAGCACCCAGGCCCGCAGGTCGAGGTCGGAGCCGAGCAGGTCGAGGACCACGTCGGGGCCGCCGCCCGCCGGTCCCGAGGTCATCATCCGGCGGTGCCGGTCCACCACCGCCGCGAGGTCCCCGGCGCGCTCCCCGGAGACCTGGCGCACGACATGCTCGGTGATCGTCGCGAAGGCCACCGACTCGTGCACCGCGAACAGCGGCAGCCGGTGCCGTACGCACGCCACGACCAGGTCCTCCGGCACGCACCCCAGCTCCGCCTCACCGGCGGCGAGGGCGGCCACCCCGGCCTGCACCATCAGGCGGACGAACGGCTCGGAGTCGGCGGCGTCCCGGCGCCAGGCCAGGCCCGTGAGGACCAGCTCGCCGCCCGAGAGATAGCGGCTGGGGTCCCGCAGGTCGGTGGTCATCACGCTCCGGACCGTGCGGTCCAGCTCGTCCTCGCCGCCGAGCAGCTTGAGGCCCAGCGCGTCGGTGTCCAGCAGTGCGCGCAGCCGCATTCTCGTCGCCGCCGTTCTTTGTCTCGAAGTGTTCCAGGTCACGCGGGTGTGGCGCGCGTTGCCGGAGGAAAAGCAGGAGGGTGATGAGGCCCTCCGTTCATACGAATCTACAAGATGCCCGCCCTGGCCAGCCAACTCCTTCATGGTTTCTGCGACTGACCCCGGTGGCGGACAGGACGGTGTACTGAGCCCACTCCACGTGAACACCACATGAACGAGCCGGGCCCGCCGCACACGGATTGGCTCAATCTGTACGCCCCCAAGTAGCCGAAGAAGAGAGCCGGTCATGGACTTCCTTCGCCCCGCCAGCTGGGAGGAGGCGCTCGCCGCCAAGGCCGAGCACCCCACCGCTGTGCCGATCGCGGGCGGCACCGACGTGATGGTCGAGATCAACTTCGACCACCGGCGGCCCGAGTACCTCATGGACCTCAACCGCGTCGGCGATCTCACCGAGTGGGAGGTCGGAGAGGACTCCGTACGGCTCGGCGCCTCCGTGCCCTACAGCAGGATCATGGAGAGCCTGCGCGCCGAGCTGCCGGGTCTCGCCCTCGCCTCGCACACGGTCGCCTCCCCGCAGATCCGCAACCGCGGCGGCGTGGGCGGGAACCTCGGCACCGCCTCCCCGGCCGGCGACGCGCACCCCGCGCTGCTGGCCGCCGGCGCCGAGGTCGAGGTCGAGTCGGTGCGCGGCGCGCGCCGCATCCCGATCGACGCGTTCTACAAGGGTGTGAAGCGCAACGCGCTGGAGCCCGACGAGCTGATCCGCGCGGTGCACGTCAAGAAGGCCGAAGGCCCGCAGCAGTTCTCCAAGGTCGGCACCCGCAACGCCATGGTCATCGCCGTGTGCGCCTTCGGCCTCGCCCTGCACCCCGAGACCCGCACCGTCCGCACCGGCATCGGCTCGGCGGCGCCCACGCCCGTGCGGGCCAAGGCCGCCGAGGAGTTCCTGAACGCGGCGCTCGAGGAGGGCGGCTTCTGGGACAACGGGAAGATCATCACCCCGTCGGCGGCCAAGCAGTTCGCCGACCTGTGCTCGGCCGCCTGCAACCCGATCGACGACGTCCGGGGCACCGCGAGCTACCGCCGCCACGCGGTCGGCGTGATGGCCCGCCGGACGCTCACCTGGACCTGGGAGTCGTACCGCGGCACCCGCCACGCAACGGAGGGAGCCGCGTAATGCGCGTCAACTTCACTGTCAACGGACGCCCGCAGGAAGCCGACGACGTGTGGGAGGGCGAGTCCCTGCTGTACGTGCTGCGCGAGCGGATGGGCCTGCCCGGCTCCAAGAACGCCTGCGAGCAGGGCGAGTGCGGCTCCTGCACGGTCCGCCTCGACGGCGTGCCCGTGTGTTCCTGCCTGGTCGCGGCCGGACAGGCCGAGGGCCGCGAGGTCGTCACGGTCGAGGGCCTGGCCGAGTTCGCCAAGGACCGCGCCGAGGGCTGCGCCACGGGTGCCCCCGGCGCCTGCGGCGGCGGAGGCGCGAGCGCCTCGCTCGACGGGGCCAGGCGCTGGCAGGCCAAGGGCACCGACTCGCAGACCGGCGAGGGCATCGAACTGGCCCCCATCCAGCAGGCGTTCATCGACGCCGGTGCCGTCCAGTGCGGCTTCTGCACGCCCGGTCTCCTCGTCGCCGCCGACGAGATGCTGGAACACAACCCGAACCCGTCCGACGCGGACATCCGCGAGGCGCTGTCGGGCAACCTGTGCCGCTGCACGGGCTACGAGAAGATCATGGACGCGGTCCGCCTGGCCGCGGCCCGCCAGTCCGAGGGGGTCTGAGCATGGCTGCCACCGGCGCACCCACCAAAATCACCCAGGGTTCCCAGACCAGGGGCGGCATCGGCGAGTCCACGCTGCGCCCGGACGGCACCCTCAAGGTCACCGGCGAGTTCGCGTACTCGTCCGACATGTGGCACGAGGACATGCTCTGGGGCCAGATCCTGCGCTCCACCGTCGCGCACGCCGAGATCGTCTCCATCGACACCGGCGAGGCCCTCGCGACGGCCGGCGTCTACGCCGTCATGACCTACGACGACCTGCCCACCGAGGTGCGCAACTACGGCCTGGAGATCCAGGACACCCCGGTCCTCGCCCACGGCAAGGTCCGCCACCACGGCGAGCCGGTCGCCATCGTCGCCGCCGACCACCCGGAGACCGCGCGCCGCGCCGCCGCCAAGATCAAGGTGGAGTACCGGGAGCTGCCCGTCATCACCGACGAGGCCTCCGCGACCGCCCCCGACGCGATCCTCGTCCACGAGGGCCGCGACGACCACCACATCGGCCACGTCCCGCACCCCAACATCGTGCACCGCCAGCCGATCGTCCGCGGCGACGCCGACGCGGCCGCCGCGCGCGCCGACGTGATCGTCAAGGGCGAGTACTACTTCGGCATGCAGGACCAGGCCTTCCTCGGCCCCGAGTCCGGCCTCGCGGTGCCCTCCGAGGACGGCGGGGTCGAGCTGTACGTCGCCACCCAGTGGCTGCACTCCGACCTGAAGCAGATCGCCCCGGTACTCGGCCTGCCCGAGGACAAGGTGCGCATGACGCTCTCCGGCGTCGGCGGCGCCTTCGGCGGGCGCGAGGACCTGTCGATGCAGATCCACGCCTGCCTGCTGGCGATGCGCACCGGCAAGCCGGTCAAGATCGTCTACAACCGCTTCGAGTCCTTCTTCGGCCACGTCCACCGCCACCCGGCCCGCCTCTTCTACGAGCACGGCGCCACCAGGGACGGCAAGCTCACCCACCTCAAGTGCCGGATCGTCCTGGACGGCGGCGCCTACGCATCCGCCTCCCCGGCGGTCGTCGGCAACGCCTCCTCGCTCGCCGTCGGCCCCTACGTGGTCGACGACGTGGACATCGAGGCCATCGCCCTCTACTCCAACAACCCGCCCTGCGGCGCCATGCGCGGCTTCGGCGCGGTCCAGGCGTGCTTCGCCTACGAGTCGCAGATGGACAAGGTGGCCGGGGAACTCGGCATGGACCCGGTGGAGTTCCGCCGGATCAACGCCATGGAGCAGGGCACGATCATGCCCACCGGACAGCCGGTCGACTCCCCGGCGCCGGTCGCCGAACTCCTGCGCCGCGTCAAGGCGATGCCGATGCCGCCCGAGCGTCAGTGGGAGTCCAGCGAGGGCGCCGACGTACGGCAGCTGCCCGGCGGCCTGTCCAACACCACGCACGGCGAGGGCGTCGTCCGCGGGGTCGGCTACGCGGTCGGCATCAAGAACGTCGGCTTCTCCGAGGGTTTCGACGACTACTCCACCGCCAGGGTCCGCATGGAGGTCGTCGGCGGCGAGCCGGTGGCCACCGTGCACACCGCGATGGCGGAGGTCGGCCAGGGCGGCGTCACCGTCCACGCGCAGATCGCCCGCACCGAGCTGGGCGTCACGCAGGTGACCATCCACCCGGCCGACACCCGGGTCGGCTCGGCCGGCTCCACCTCGGCCTCCCGGCAGACGTACGTCACCGGCGGCGCCGTGAAGAACGCCTGCGAGATCGTGCGCGAGAAGGTCCTGGAGATCGGGCGCCGCAAGTTCGGCTCCTACCACCCGGCGTGGGCGACGGCCGAACTCCTCCTGGAGGGCGGCAAGGTCGTCACCGACGGCGGCGAGGTCCTGACCGACCTCGTGGACGTCCTGGAGGGCGAGGCCGTCGAGGTCGAGGAGGAGTGGCGGCACCGGCCGACCGAGGCCTTCGACCTGCGCACCGGCCAGGGCAACGGCCACGTCCAGTACTCCTTCGCCGCGCACCGCGCCGTAGTCGAGGTCGACACCGAACTCGGCCTGGTCAAGGTCATCGAGCTGGCCTGCGCGCAGGACGTCGGCAAGGCACTCAACCCGCTGTCCGTCATCGGGCAGATCCAGGGCGGCACCACCCAGGGGCTGGGCATCGCCATCATGGAGGAGATCGTCGTCGACCCGAAGACGGCGAAGGTCAGGAACCCCTCCTTCACGGACTACCTGCTCCCCACCATCCTCGACACGCCGACCATCCCGGTCGACGTGCTCGAACTCGCCGACGACCACGCGCCGTACGGGCTGCGCGGCATCGGCGAGGCCCCCACCCTGTCGTCCACCCCGGCGGTCCTCGCGGCCATCCGGAACGCGACCGGACTGGCGCTCGACCGCACGCCGGTACGCCCGGAACACCTGACCGGCACGGCGTGAGCAGGGGGTGTCGTCCGGATCAGGCCGGCTCCAGGCAACGCCGCAGATGGGCGTGCCGGGCGCCGCGACCCCGGCCGGATCCGGACGACACCCCCTGACCCTCCGGGCGGCGCACGGAACGTCACACACTCCGCGTCGCCCGGAGCACAGTCCAAGTCCCGCTCCGCTCGCGGTGCTTGAAGTACCACCACACATACGTTCGTCTCGGGCCGTCCCCCGGGTCGTGCACGTCCCAAATCCCCGCAGCCGCCCCGGCGGCCGGCGCGGGTGCCCCTTTGAACCTTGGGAGACGGCCCCATGACCCAGCAGTCAGTGGAGCCCAAGACCACCGCCGAGGACGCGGGCGCGGGTTCCCGCGTCCCCTCCGGCCGGTCCTGGCTCGACCGGTACTTTCACATATCGCACAGAGGATCCACCGTCGCGCGTGAGGTGCGCGGCGGCGTCACCACCTTCATGGCGATGGCGTACATCGTCCTGCTCAACCCCGTCATCCTGTCCGGCAAGGACGCGGCGGGGGACACCCTGGGCCAGAAGGCCCTGATCACCGCGACGGCGCTCGCGGCGGCGGTCACCACGCTCCTGATGGGCTTCGTCGGCAAGGTGCCGCTCGCCCTGGCCGCCGGACTCTCGGTGTCCGGGGTGATCGCCGGGCAGGTCGTCCCGCAGATGACCTGGCCGCAGGCCATGGGCATGTGTGTGATGTACGGCGTGGTGATCATGCTGCTCGTGGTCACCGGGCTCCGAGAAATGATCATGAACGCGATCCCGCTGGCCCTCAAGCACGGCATCACCATGGGCATCGGCCTGTTCATCGCCATCATCGGCCTGGTGAAGGGCGGCTTCGTCCACGCGGGCGAGGCGACCCCGCTCACGCTCGGCCCCACGGGGGAACTCGCGGGCTGGCCCGTGCTGCTCTTCGCGGGCACCCTGCTGCTGATCTTCATGCTCCAGGCGCGCAACATGCCCGGCGCGATCCTGATCGGCATCGTCACCGGCACGATCGTCGCGGCGATCCTGAACGCCACCGGGGTCATCGCCCCCGACCAGTGGGCCAACGGCGCCCCCGAGCTGCACGGCAGCGCGGTCTCGATGCCGGACTTCTCGCTCTTCGGCGGCCTGGAGTTCGGGGGCTGGGGCGAGGTCGGCGCGATGACGGTCGGCATGATCGTCTTCACGCTGGTGCTGGCCGGGTTCTTCGACGCGATGGCCACCATCATCGGCGTCGGCACCGAGGCGAAGCTCGCCGACGACAAGGGCCGTATGCCGGGCCTGTCGAAGGCGCTGTTCATCGACGGCGCCGGCGGTGCCATCGGCGGTGTGGCGGGCGGCTCCGGCCAGACCGTCTTCGTCGAGTCCGCGACCGGCGTCGGCGAGGGGGCCCGCACCGGGCTCGCCTCGGTCGTCACCGGCGCGTTCTTCGCGGCCTGCCTCTTCTTCACCCCGATCACCGCGATCGTCCCGCAGGAGGTCGCCTCGGCGGCCCTGGTCGTCATCGGGGCGATGATGATGATGAACGCCCGGCACGTGGACTGGGCCGACCGGGCCACCGCGATCCCGGTCTTCCTGACCGTCGTCCTGATGCCGTTCACGTACTCCATCACGGCGGGTGTCGCCGCCGGCGTCATCTCCTACGTCGCCATCAAGGTCGCCCAGGTCAGGGCCAGGGAGATCGGCGCCTTCATGTGGGCCCTGACGGTGATCTTCGTCGTCTACTTCGCCCTCAACCCGATCGAGAGCTGGCTGGGCGTGCACTAGCCGCCACGACGGGAACCCTTCACGTACCCCTTGTCCAAGGAGGACCGAAAGATGCTGGACATCGCCGAAGAGCTGCACCGGTGGGTCGAGCAGGGACGCGACTTCGCCGTGGCCACCGTGGTGGCCGTCGGCGGCAGCGCGCCCCGCCGCCCCGGCGCCGCACTCGCGGTGGACGCCGAGGGCACGGTGATCGGCTCGGTCTCCGGCGGGTGCGTGGAGGGAGCCGTGTACGAGCTGTGCCGGCAGTCGCTCGAGGACGGCGAAACCGTCCTGGAGCGCTTCGGCTACAGCGACGAGGACGCCTTCGCCGTGGGGCTGACCTGCGGCGGGGTCATCGACATCCTCGTCACACCGGTACGGGCGGCCGATCCCGCCCGCCCGGTGCTGGCCGCCGCGCTCGCCGCCGCCGCGCGCGGGGAGACGGCGGCGGTGGCCCGGATCGTGAGCGGTCCGGCGGACCTGCTGGGCCGCGCGCTGGTGGTCCGTGCGGACGGCTCCCGCACCGGCGGCTTCGGCGGCCACCCCGAGCTGGACCGCACGGCGGCCGCCGAGGCGGGCGCCTTCCTGGACGCCGGGCGCACCGGGACACTGGAGATCGGTGAACAGGGCTCACGGTGCGGAGCACCTCTCACGCTGCTGATCGAGTCCTCGGTCCCGGCCCCCCGCATGATCGTCTTCGGGGCGATCGACTTCGCCTCGGCACTGGTGCGGGCCGGCAAGTTCCTCGGCTACCACGTGACGGTCTGCGACGCCCGCCCCGTCTTCGCCACCCCGGCCCGCTTCCCGGACGCGGACGAGATCGTCGTCGAGTGGCCCCACGAGTACCTGCGGCGCACCGGGGTCGACGCGCGCACGGTGCTGTGCGTCCTGACCCACGACGCCAAGTTCGACATACCGCTGCTGAAGCTGGCGCTGCGGCTGCCGGTGGCGTACGTCGGCGCGATGGGCTCCCGCCGCACCCACCTGGACCGCAACGCACGCCTGCGCGAGGTCGGCGTGAGCGACCCGGAGCTGGCCCGCCTCAGGTCGCCGATCGGCCTCGACCTGGGCGCCCGCACCCCCGAGGAGACGGCCCTGTCCATCGCCGCCGAGATCGTCGCGACCCGCCACGGGGGCACGGGCGCCTCCCTGACCGGCGCCCACACCCCCATCCACCACGACGGCCCGACGGCACCGGCCGGGCGTATCGGCTCGGTCGCGTAAGGGCGTGACAGGCCCTTCCGGGTGGGGGAGGGCGTGCCGGACCCCGTGTCCGGGGCGTGTTCCGCCGGACAGGCTCCAGACCCGCGGGCGCACAGGGGCTCGCGGGTCTGGGCTCGGTCGAGGGGCCTCAGCCCCGGCCGGGTCCCCGCCCGGCCAGGGACACGTCCGCGACCACCGGGCGGTGGTCCGAGGCCACGGCCTCCTCCGGTACCGCGGCGCCGTGCACCCGTACGCCCTTGCCCACGGCCACGTAGTCGATGCGCTTCACCGGGGCCTCGGCCGGATACGTGCCGGTGTTGCGCGGTCCGGCGTCGCGCAGCTCCTTCCACAGCGGTCCCAGCTCGGGCGCCGAGGGCTCGGCGTTGAAGTCGCCGAGCAGCACCTGCCGCGCCCCCGGCAGCTCCGCCCGCTCCCGGGCCATGATCCGCCGCGTGTCGGCGACCTGCGCCGCCCGGACCGCCGGGTCCGCCCGGTAGTCGAGGTGCGTCACGAACACCTGCACCGGCACCCCGCGCACCTTGACCGTCACCTCGCCGAACCCGGGGGCGGGCGCGGGCACCGGGTTCTCCTCCTGCGTGGACAGGCGGGTGATCTCGTGGTTCGCCGCGGAACGGATCGGGAAGCGGGACAGCACCGCCACGCCGTACTCGCGCCGGGGCTCCCCGGCCGTCACCGGATCGAGGCTGTAGATCGGCGCGAACGACACGCGCATGCCGAGCCGCCGCGCCAGCTCCCCGGCCACGTCGAGCCCCTGACTGCGGGCGCCCCAGTGCACGTCGACCTCCTGGAGGCCGATGACATCGGCGTCCAGGGCACGCAGCGCGGCGGCCTGCCGGTCGAGGTCGAAGACGCCGTCCGTTCCCGTACCGGCGTGGATGTTGTAGGTGGCGATGCGCAGCGGGACCGGGTGACCCTGGCCGGCGAAGGCGGGTGGCGCCGCCACGGCCAGTGTCAACAGGGCACCCGTGAGGGACAGTTGAGTGAAGGTGCGCGCTCTGGGAGACATGCCGGCACGGTACGCGGGAAACGGCGTCCGCGAGGCGCGCGGCGCGACATCGTTCGCGGCCCTTACGCCGCCCGCAACCCGAGGTTCACGGGCGCCGCAGCAGGTGGTTGACCGTGCGGCCGAAGACGTGGCGCCCCGCGCGGGCGAGGACGCCGTCGAGGAAGGACGGCAGGAGCCGCACGTCCAGCTCCTCGCGCCACACGACGCGCGCCCGGCCGCCGGGGCCCGTCCGGACCTCGATCTCGGCCCAGCCCCGGACCACCCGGCCGCGCTTGTCCAGCCGGCACAGGCCGGGGGCGTCCTCCCGCGGCGGCTGCCACACCGTCACCTCCATCGTGTCGGCGAAGGCGAACGGGCCGGCGCCCGTGCGGGCCACGACCAGCGTGCCCCGGCGGGTGGGTCCGGGCGGCTCGGCGCCGACCCGGGTCAGCGGCACGGTGTCGCCGTGCCGCTCCCACCGGGTGAGCCGGCGCCAGGCCTCGTCCGGGGCGAGCGGAGCGGTGCGTTCGAGCGAGAAGGTGGCCACCGGACGATCGTAGGCAACGCGCCCAGCGGTACACCTTCCCCGGCTCGGCCTTTCCCGGGGCCGGCAGCTGCGGCACCGTCACGAAGACGTAGCCCCGCTTCTTGAGTATCTCGTCCGGTTCGGCGTCCGTGAGGATCTTGTGCGTCCAGGTGTGGCCGGCCACCTCGTGCAGAGGGGGTACCCCCATTCACTCCGGCTTCGCTTCGTTCGCGTGCCCGCAGTCCACGGTGCCGAACCCGGCCGCTCGCGCCTGGGCGCCCGCCGCGCCCACGCCGCTCCGGACGGAGCCGGGAGAGGTCGTCTCCAGTTTCGTACAGGCGCTCGGCGCGAGTGTCGGAGCGGCGGCGGCCGCCGTGAGGGTGGCGGCGGCACGCAACCTGGTCCGGCGCCGCCGGGAGGTTTCCACGTGTTTGAGCCGGTTCGGCTGCGGCACCCGCGACCCCGAGAGAGGAGCACCCTCATGCGCGGTCGCAAGGGCGAGGACGTACGGATGAGCGGCGACCCCGGGGCCGACGGCCCCGGGCCGGGGTACGCCGTCGTCGTGCCCACCCTCGTGCGCGACACGCTGGCCGACTGTCTGGCCGCGCTGGCCGCCGCGAACGGCCCGGCTCCCGACGAGATCGTCCTGGTCGACGACCGGCCCGGGCCCGACGCCGGTCCGGACGCGCTGGAGCACCCCCTGACCGTCCTCGGTGACCTGCGCGAACGCACCGTGGTGCTGCGCAGCGGGGGCCGCGGCCCCGCCGCCGCCCGCAACACCGGCATCCGCGCGGTCGCTTCGCCCTGGACCGTCTTCCTCGACGACGACGTCCAGGTCGGCCCGCACTGGTGCGAGCAGCTGATCCAGGACCTCGCCGAGGCGGCGCCCGACACCGCGGCCGTGCAGGGCGTGATCGCCGTACCGCTGCCGGGGGAGCGCCGCCCCACCGACTGGGAGCGCGGCACCGCCGGCCTCGCGCGGGCCCGGTGGATCGCCGCCGACATGGCCTACCGCACCGGCGTACTCGAAGAGTTCGGCGGCTTCGACGAACGCTTCACCCGCGCCTTCCGCGAGGACGCCGACCTCGCGCTGCGCGTCCTCGACGCGGGCTGGCGTATCCGGCGCGGCCGCCGCACCACCCGCCACCCCGTGCGCCCCGCCGCCCGCTGGGCCTCCCTGGGGCAGCAGCGCGGCAACGCCGACGACGCCCTGATGCGGCGGCTGCACGGACCCGACTGGTGGGCCAAGGCGGTGGCGCCCAGGGGCCGGATCCGGCGTCACGCGGCGATCACCGGCGCCGGCGCGGCCGCCCTGGCCCTGGCCGCCGCCGGGCGCCGCCGCGCCGCCGGGGTCGCCGGGCTCGGCTGGGCCGCGGGCACCGCCGAGTATGCCTGGGCCCGCATCGCGCCCGGACCGCGTACCCGCGACGAGGTCACGACCATGCTGGTCACCAGCGCGCTCATCCCGCCCGCCGCGACCTGGCACCGGCTCAGCGGACTGTGGCGCCACCGCGGCGCGCCCGCATGGCGGGAGTTGGCAGCCACGAGCCCCGCCGAGGCCGTCCGCCCCGCCCGCCCCGCCAATGCCGTCCAAGGGCCCTCACCGGGCCTGTCCCCGTCGTGAAGGACGTAGCAGGCGGTGCAGGACGCAGCCGGACGTAGCAGGCGACGTAACAGGACGTAAAGGAGGTGCCCGATGAGGATCGCCATGGTGTCCGAGCACGCGAGCCCCCTGACCGCGCCGGGCGGCGTCGACGCCGGTGGGCAGAACGTCTACGTGGCCCACCTCACCGAGGAGTTGTCGGCCCGCGGCCACGAGGTCACCGTCTACACCCGCCGCGACGCCGCCGACCTGCCCGACCGGGTGTCCCTGCCCGGCGGCGCGGTCGTCGAGCACGTGCCGGCCGGACCGCCCGTGCCCCTCCCCAAGGACGAGCTCCTCCCGCACATGCCCGCCTTCGGCACCCACCTGGACCGCGCCTGGGCCCGGGTGCGGCCCGACGTGGTGCACGCCCACTTCTGGATGTCCGGCATGGCCTCGCAGATCGGCGCACGGCCGCACGGCATCCCCCTCGTCCAGACCTTCCACGCCCTGGGCACCGTCAAGCGGCGCCACCAGGGCATGCGGGACACCAGCCCCTACGAGCGCATCGGCATCGAACGGCGGCTCGGCCACGCCTGCGAACGGATCCTGGCCACCTGCGCCGACGAGGCCGCCGAACTCGACGACATGGGCATCCCGCCCCGGCGGATCTCCGTGGTGCCCTGCGGAGTGGACACCGAGCACTTCCACCCCGCCGCCGACACCGGCCGCACCCCCGAACGGCGTCTGCGGCACCGGCTGCTCGCCTGCGGGCGGCTCGTCCCGCGCAAGGGCTACGACCAGGCCATCCGCGCCCTGGCCGACATCCCCGACGCCGAGCTCCTCATCGGCGGCGGCCCGCCGGCCGGCGCCGTGGACACCGAGCCCGAGGCCCTGCGCCTGACCGGGATCGCCCGCCGCGCCGGCGTGGCCGACCGGGTCCGGCTGCTCGGCGCGGTCGACCCGGACGACATGCCCGCCCTGCTCCGCAGCGCCGACCTGGTGCTGTGCACCCCGGTGTACGAGCCGTTCGGCATCGTGCCGCTGGAGGCGATGGCGTGCGCGGTACCCGTCCTCGCCACCGACGTCGGCGGCCACCGCGACTCCGTGGCCGACGGCAGCACCGGCCGCCTGATCGCCCCGCAGGACCCCGGGGCCACCGCGGACGCCGTCCGGGAACTCCTCGCCGACGAACGGCTGCGCCGCCAGCACGGCAGGAACGGCCGCGAACGCGTCCTGCGGCACTACACCTGGGCACGCGTCGCCGACGCCGCGGAACAGGTCTACCGCCTGACCCTCGCCGACCACGCGGTGCCGACCGCGACGGCGTGACGCTCAGCGCCCGACGACCGGCCCGAAGGCGTCGCGCACGTCCGCCTTCGAGGGCGTGACGGCCATCCGCGACGGCAACTCGTCGAAGTACCGCAGCAGGCCCGGGCAGCTCTCGCCACCCATCTGCACCTTGCGGTCGATCACGAGCTTCCCGGTCCGCAGCGCGTACGCCTTCACCGGCACCGCCAGCTTGTTGAACCTGACACTGCCGATGTTTCCCCGGTGGTCCTGGTACTGGCACGTCTCGACCACGTCCCCCGCCTCCGTCCCGCCCGTGCACACCACCAGCGCGGCATCGGGGGTGTCGGCCCGCCACCCCTCGGGCAGCTTGTCCGTGTACTCGGTGTCGCCGACGAACACGGCGCGGCTCTTGCCCTTGCGGTAGGCGGGGGCCGCGGAGTACTTCGCCGGCTTCTCGCAGTATCCGGTGCTCATGCCGTCCGCCGCCGCCACCAGCTCCCTGACCCGGCCCAGCTGAATCGCGAGGTCCGCCTTCCTGATGCCCTTGCGTGCCTTGTCCGCGTGCCCGTCGTCCGGATGCTCGTCGAGCAGCCGCTGGTAGCGGTCCCGCGCGTTCGCCCACTCCTCGTCGGTCATGAGGGCGTCGCCGCACTCCATGAGCGCCCCGGGCGCTATCCGGGCCGAGGTGGCAAAGGCCGGTGCGGTGAGGGCCTTCGGTCCGGTCTCCCGGTCCCGCAGCCAGTCCGCGATACGCACCGTCAGGCAGCCGTCGTCGGTGGGCAGCCCGGCGAGGAACCGGTCCAGGGTGGCCGCGACGGTCCGCTCGTTGCCCGACTCGCCGAGCACCGCGCCGAGCCGTCCGAAGCCTGACTCCAGCGAGTCCAGGTCACCGTTCAGCCCGACGTTCAGTTCGCCCGCCGCCGTGTCCAGGCGCTCGCACGCCTCGATCACCGTGTCACCGCGGGCGACCACCGGCGCGGCGGTGAGCCGGTGGCGGAACCCGACCCCGTCCTGCGCCGCCGCCGCGTCTGCGCAGTCCCCCCGCTCGCGGGCCCCGGCCACGGCGTCCTCGATCTCGTGGGCGTCGAACCGCAGCCATCCGGCGGACACCAGCACCGGCAGGGCCAGGGCGAGCGCGAGGACCCGCTGTCCGCGCCGGGGTCCCGCCGCCGGGTTCCGTCGCGCCAGCCACCAGCCGTGCGCGACGACCGCCGCCCACCACAGCACCACGAGCAGCTCGCACCACGTCCCGGCGGTCGTGTACGTCAGCCACAGCAGCGACGCGGTGACCGCCGCGGCGACCCAGAACAGTCCGCGTCGCCCCATGATCAGATAGCCCGCGCCGAGCAGCGAGGCGTTGCCGACGGCCACGGCGAGCGGATCGGGGTCCCGGGGCTCGCGGGGCACCGGCGGCGGCCAGTCGGGTCCGGGATACTCGGCCTCCGGGTACTCGGGGTGCTCGGGGTGCTCCGGGTATTTCGGGTACTCCGGTTCCCCGTCCGGCGGCCGGGTCATCCTCCGATCATCTCCTCGCCGCTCTCCCCGCTCTCTCCGCTGCGGGCACGGACGTACGCCTCGGCGGCCGGCAGGTACAGCAGGACCACTCCCGGGACCGCGAGCAGCGCGGCGAGCAGCAGCGTGGAGCCGCCGTACAGCGGATCGTCGAAGGCGAACGTGGCGCCCAGGACGAGGATCGCCGCGGTCAGACAGCTCACCGCGGTCCGGGCGCCGCGCCGGCCCCGGCCCGCCCGGACCGCGCACCAGAAGCAGGCGGCCAGCAGCAGGAGCACCAGCGTCGCCGCCCCCTGCGGGCCGGCCGCCGTCGTCGCCGCGACCAGCGTCCCCAGCATCACCAGCACCACCGCCAGCGTCACGCTTCGCGGCCGGCGGCTCGCGTCGGCGATCATTGGACCACTTCCCTCACATGCTTTCCCGGAACGGGGACGACGTGGGTGCGGGGTGGCACGGTCGGTGACGGACCCGGCGGTCGTGCCACCCCGCACTCCCCCGGACACCGATTCCACCGCGGACCACCGTTGTTCAGCAGCCCGGACGCGGAACTGAACAATGCGCGACAATGCGGAACCGGAGTGAAGACACCGTGAACTCCCCGTGCGCCACCCCCCGATGGGGACCCCTTCGCTTGCCGCCCCCGCCAGGGGCTACCTACCGTGGGCGCCCGGACGGGGACCGAGAGCGACGGCGGGGCGGGGACACGTGGGCGGAAACGGAGTGGGGCGCCGGGAGCGACGGCTCGACCCGGAAGCCGGACCGGTACAGCGGTTCGCCGCCGAACTCCGCGCCCTGCGGGAGTCGGTGGGGCGCCCGACCTACCGGACGATGGCGGACAAGGTCCCGTTCTCGGTGACCGCCCTGTCACAGGCGGCGGCCGGACGTCAACTGCCCACGCTCGCGGTCACCCTCGCCTACGTCGACGTCTGCGGCGGCGACCCGGGGGAATGGGAGCGTCGCTGGCGGGCGGCGAACGAGGAGGCCGCGGGCCTCTCCGTCGACGAGGAGACACGCCCGCCCTACCGGGGTCTGACCCGGTACGAACCGGACGACGCCGCGCTGTTCTTCGGCCGCGACCGGCTGGTGGACCGGCTGGTCGAACTGGCCCGCGAGCACCGCTTCACCGCCGTCTTCGGCCCCTCCGGCAGCGGCAAGTCCTCCCTGCTGCGGGCCGGCCTGATCCCGCGCGTGCGCACGCCCGGAGCCGGCGCCGACGCACCCGCCGCCCCCGCGGCCGTACGCATCCTCACCCCCGGCGCCCGCCCGGCGGCCACCCACGCGGACCGGCTCGACCCCGTGCCGGACACGGACGCGGACACCTGGCTGATCGTCGACCAGTTCGAGGAGCTGTACACCCTCTGCACCGACCCGGCCGAACGCGACGCCTTCGTCGACCGCCTCCTCGCCGCCACCGCCCCCGGCAGCCGACTGCGCGTCGTGGTCGCCGTACGCGCCGACTTCCTGGGGCGCTGCGCCGAACACCCCGGGCTCACCGCCGCGTTGCAGGACGCGACCCTGCTGGCCGGGCCGATGAGCCGGGAGGAGCTGAGGGAGGCCGTCGTCCGGCCGGCCGCAGCGGCCTCACTGATCGTCGAACGCGCCCTGACCGCACGGCTGCTCGACGAGGTCGAGGACGCGCCGGGCGGACTGCCGCTGATGTCGCACGCGCTGCTGGAGACCTGGCGCCACCGCACCGGCCGCACCCTGACCGAGTCCGCCTACGAGGCGGCCGGGGGACTGCGCGGCGCCGTCGTGCGCACCGCCGAGGAGGTGTACGGCGAACTCACCGCCCCCCAGGCCGACCTGGCCCGCCGGATCCTGCTGCGGCTCGTCGCCCCGGGCGACGGCACCCCCGACACCCGGCGCCCCGCCGAACACGCGGAACTCGACCTCGGCGACCCCGACGACACCCGCGCCGTCCTCGACCGGCTGGTCGGGGCCCGGCTGCTCACCCTCGACGACGGCACCGTCGAACTCGCCCACGAGGCCCTCATCACGGCCTGGCCGCGGCTGCGCGGCTGGATCGACGCCGAACGCGACCGGCTGCGCGTCCACCGCGCGCTCTCCGAGGCCGCCCGCACCTGGCTGACCCTCGGCCGGGAGAACGCCGCGCTGTACGCGGGCTCGCGGCTGGCCGCCGCCCACGACGCCTTCCCGCAGGACCACCGCAGCGGGCAACTGACGCCGGTGGAGCGCGAGTTCCTCGCCGCCTCCATCCGCAGGCGGCGGCGCGCGGTGTGGCTGCGGCGCGGACTGTCGGCGGCCCTCGCCCTGCTGGTCCTGGTCGCCTCGGGCACCGCCGTCGTCGCGCTCCGGGCGCGGGCCACCGCCCAGTCCGAGCGGGACGACGCCGTCTTCGGCCGGATCACCGCCGAGGCCGACCGGCTGCGCGACACCAACGCCGCCCTCTCCGCCCGGCTGGACGTCGCCGCGCTCGGCATGCGCACCACCCCCGAACTGCGCACCGCGCTCACCTCGGACGCGGGCCGGGTGCTGTCCACCCGGCTGCCCGGACACGACGACATCGGCAGCGCCGTGGCCTTCGCCCCCGACGGCCGCACCCTCGCCAGCGGGGGCCACGACGGCACCGTACGGCTGTGGAACACGGCCGGGGACGGCCGGGACGAGCAGCTCGGCGAGCCGCTGCGGATCGCCGGCGGTCCGGTGGGCGCGGTGGCGTACTCACCGGACGGCGCCCTGCTGGTGGCGGCCGGGCACGGCGGCGGCATCCGGCTGTGGGACACCCACGACCGCACCCGGCCCGAGCCGCTGGGCCGGCCCCTGGTGAGCCACAGGGGCGAGTCCGTCACCTCCGTGGCCTTCGCGCCCGACGGCCGCACCCTGGCCACCGCGGGAGAGGACGGCACCCTGCGCCTGTGGGACCTGGGCGACCCGGCCGCGCCCGCGCCCCTCGGCACCCCGGCCCGCGCCGACGCCCGCAGCGTGCGGGACGTCGCCTTCGCCCCGGACGGCCGCACCCTTGCCACCGCCGGACACACCGGCACCGTACGACTGTGGCGGCTGGACCGCGCCGACGGACCGGTCCCGCTCGGCGAGCCCCGGCACGCCCACGACGAGGCCGTCTGGTCGGTGGCGTTCTCCCCGGACGGCGACACCCTCGCCACCGCGGGCTACGACAACACGGTGCGCCTGTGGGAGGTGACGGACGGCGGCCCGCGCCCCCTGGGCGAATCGCTCACCGCGCACACCGCCGCCGTGTGGGCCGTGGAGTTCAGCCCGGACGGACACACCCTGGCCAGCGCCGCTCAGGACGACACCGTGATCCTGTGGAACGTGTCCAACCCCGCCTACCCGCAGCAGATCGGCGAACCGCTGACCGGACACACGGAGGGCCTGTGGGACCTCGCCTTCGCCCCGGACGGCCGCACCCTCGCCACCACCGGCGCCGACCGCAGCGTCCGCCTGTGGCATCTGCCGGAGACCGTCCTCACCGACTTCACCAACCCGCTCACCTCCGTGGCCTACGACCCGCAGGGCCGGCTGCTCGCCGCCGCCAGCACCGACGACGCCCTGATCCGGCTCTGGGACGTCCGCGCGCCCCGGCAACCGCGCCCCCTGCCACGACCGCTCGCCGGCCACGAGGCCGCCGTCCTGACCGTGGCCTTCGCCCCGGACGGCCGCACCGTCGCCTCCGGAGCCGAGGACGGCACCGTACGGCTGTGGGACGTCACCGACCCGGACCGGCCGGCACCCGCCGCCACCCTCCGCGACGCACACCCCGGCGGTGTCCTCAGCGTCGCCTTCGCCCCGGACGGCCGGACCCTCGCCACCGGCGGCGCGGACGACCGGGTCCGCCTGTGGGAGGTGCGCGGCCCCGACGACGTACGTCCCGTGGGCGCGCCCCTGACCGGGCACACCGACTGGGTCGGCGCCGTGGCCTTCTCCCCGGACGGGGACACCCTCGCCACCGGCAGCCAGGACAAGACGGCCCGGCTGTGGGACGTGCACGACCGCGACCGGGCCCGGCCGGTGGGCGAGCCCCTGACCGCCCACGGGGACTGGGTCAACTCGGTCGCCTTCGCACCCCGGGGACACGTCCTGGCCACCGGCGGCCGCGACCGCACGGTCCGGCTCTGGGACGTCACGGCCCCCGGCCGCGCCCGCCCCCTGGGCGGGGAGCTGACCGGGCACCGCGGCGGCGTCACCTCGGTGTCCTTCGCCCCGGACGGCCGCACCCTCGCCAGCGGCGGCGAGGACCACGCCGTACGCCTGTGGAACGTGGCCGACCCCGCCCACGCCGAGGCCTTCGGCAACGCGCTCACCGGACACGTGGACACGGTCACCTCCGTCGCGTTCGCGCCCGGCGGCGACACCGTGGCCTCCGTCGGCAACGACCTCACGGCCAGGATCTGGACGCTGGACACGGACCCGGCGCTCCGCCAGGTCTGCGCCCACACCGGCGGCGACCTCAGCCCCGCCCGCTGGGGCGAACTCCTGCCGCAGCTCGCCTATCGGACCACCTGCGGATAGGGCCGGGCGCGGCCGGGGAGAGGACGGGGCCGCGCGCAGGAGGGCCGGGGGCGGGTCTCACACCGCGTTGGTCACGGTCACCGTCACCTGCGCGCCGGGTGCCGCCTGCGCCAGGGCGGCGGTCACCGCGTCGCGCACCGCGCGGGCCACGGTCAGCGCCCGGTGGTCACGGCGGACGACGACCTGGACGTCCACCTCCCACGGTCCGGCCCCCGAGGCCCGGGTCACCCGCACGCCCGCCGGCGTCCGCCCGTCCGCACGCGGCGGTCCGGTGCGGGCGGAGCCACGGAACAGGTCCACGAGTCCCGGCCGCAGGAAGGCGACGCCGGGCACGTCCGCGGCGACCCGCGCGGCGGTGCCGGCGAGTGCCTCACGGCCGGTGGCGGCAGCGGTCACGGTCGGCTCCCTTCTTCCGTGCCGGCCTGGTCAGGGTCCGCCCCGGCCGGGTCCGTCACGTCGGTGATGTGCACGTCCACGTCGTCCACCGGCAGCCCCAGAGCGTCGTCCGCCGCCCCGTGCACCCGCCGCCGGATCTCCTCCGCGAGATCCCGGAGCCGAGGCGTGAGCGGGACGACGACCTCCAGCCGCACCCGGACGGGGCCGCGTACGGCTCGGCCACCCGACTCGGCGGGCCGGATGCGGCAGGAGCCCGCGCGCACGCCCGGGACGGTCTCGGCGGCGGCCCGCAGCGCCTTGGCGGCCATCGCCTCCCGCACCCACAGGTCCTCCTCGCGCTCCCCGAGGGGCAGCGGCGGGCCGGGACGCAGCTCCAGCCGCACCACGTCCATGACCCGTTCGGTCAGCGCCCCGGCGTCCCAGTCCGGCCCCCGCCCGCTCCCGGCCTCGCGCACCGCCGCGCCGAGCAGGTCCAACTGCCGTACGGCGGCCGAGCAGTGCGGGCAGGCCCGCAGATGCGGGTCGTGCCCGCCGTCCTCCCAGGCCTCCCACACCTGGGAGAGCAGCCGCCCGCAGGCCAGCCGTTTGTCGTCGGCGGCGCCGTCCGCGCCCCCGGTGCCGGGCCCGGGCAGGTCCGCGCCGGTGTTCATCGCCATGCGGTCATCGCCTCCGTCAGGCAGCGTCGTGCGCGGAACACCCGGCCGCGGGCAGCCTCGGGGCTGATGCCGACGGTCTCCGCGATCGTCTCGTACGACCGGCCCTCCAGCTCTCTGAGCACCCAGCAGACCCGCTGCTCGGGGGAGAGCTCGGACAGCGACCGGCCCAGGGCCACCGCGGCGGCGTGCGACTCGGCGGCCCGCACGGGGGAGACCGCGTGGTCCGGCGCCTGCGGCTCGGGCACGCTGTCGAGGTCCGCCACGGGACGCCGGGAGCGCAGCATGTTCAGGCACCGGTTGACGACGATGCGGTGCATCCAGGTGGCGAAGGCGGACTGCCCGCGGAACTCCGGGAGCCTGCGCCAGGCGCTGACGAACGCGTCCTGCACCGCGTCCTCCGCCTCGGCGGGGCTGCCCAGCATGCTCGCCGCGAGCCGCAGCAGGCCGGGCGCGTGCCGGCGCACGAGCGCCTCGAAGGCGTCCTCGTCGCCCTCCGCGGCCCGCACCGCGAGCAGTCCGTCGTCCCCCGGCACGTGTGCTCCCATCCGTCGTTCCGCTCGGTCCCCGCAACGGGTTCCCCCGTTGGACACGCCGACCGCCCCCGGCGTTACGCGACGGAGCCGGAAAAGAAATCCGGCGGCACGGCGTAACGCCGGACCGCCGCCCGGGTCCAACGTCCACAAGCACCGAACGACCACGGCTGACGGAGGACACCATGACGACGACACCGCAGGCGCCCCGGATCGAGCAGAAGAACGGCGGTACGGGCCCGGCCGGCGGCACCGGCCGGTCCACCCAGGGCGGCGCGACGACGACCGTGAGCGGCGGCTCCACCGGCGCCACCGAACCGGCCGCCACACGGGGCCGCACGTCCATCGCCGACGTCGTCGTCGTGAAGATCGCCGGCATGGCGGCGCGGGAGATCCCCGGCGTGTACGACATGGGCGGCGGCCTGTCCCGCACCATCGGCGCGGTCCGCGACCGGGTGCCCGGCGGCCGGCCGAACGTGGGGCGCGGCGTGAAGGTCGAGGTCGGCGAACGGCAGACGGCGATCGACCTCGACCTGGTCGTCGAGTACGGCGTGCCCATCGCCGACCTCGCCCGGGACGTACGGGAGAACGTGATCGACGCGGTCGAGCGCATCTCGGGCCTGGAGGTCGTCGAGGTCAACATCACCGTCAACGACGTCCACCTGCCGGACGACGAGGACCCGGAGCGCCCGGTGGAGGCGCGCGTGGAGTGAAGAGCGGGTTTTGGAGCATCAGCAGGTTCGAGGCGGAGGTGAGTGATGAGCGGAGCGGTGATCGGCATGCTGGTGGGCATGGCGCTGGCCTTCGCCGGGTGGTTCGGCGGCTTCGGGGCGTTCCTGCTGGTGGCCGCGCTGGGCGCGGTCGGCGCCGTCCTGGGGCGACTGGTGGACAGCGGCACGGACTGGCGTGAGTTCCTCGCCCCACGGGACCGGAGGCCGCGGTGACGGGCACACCGGCCACCGGCGGGCCCGCCCGCACCGCACCGGCCGAGCGCGGCAGCACCGTCGTCGCCGACCGCGCCGTGCGCCGGATCGCGGAACGGGCGGCCACCGAGGCCGACCTCGCCGGGCGGCGCGCCCGGGTGACGCACGGCACGGCGACGGTCCACGGACGCCGCGCCGACGTCTCGGTCGACGTACGGCTGCCGTACCCGGCGACGCTCGGCGAGACGGGGGAGCGGGTCCGCGGCCGGATGGCGGAGCGGGTCGCCGAACTGAGCGGCCTCACCGTGCGGTCCGCGACCGTCCGGGTCCAGTCGCTGTCCGCGGACCGGGCCGCCCCGCCGTCGCGCCCCGCCGACGCGGACAGCCCCTGCGGCCGGGCCCGGCGGCCCTGGTCGGCACGCCGGGCCCCGGCCGCGGTCGCGGCGCTGGTGGCGGCGGCAGCGTGCGCGACCCTCCTGTACGACGTCCTGTCGGTCCACCTCGCCGACCGCCGGCCCGCCGACTGGCGCACCGGGGCGGTCGACTGGCTGGCCACGCACGGCCCCGGGGACGCCCCCGTCGTCGCGGGCGGCGCCGTCGCCGCCGTACTGGGCGCCTGGCTGCTCTGCCTCGCCCTCACCCCGGGCCTGCGCGGCGTGCTCCCCATGGCCCCGGTACCGGGGCGCGGCGGGCAGCGGGCCGTACTGGACCGGACCGCCGCGGCCGAACTCGTACGGGACGCCGCCTCCGCCGTCCCCGGCGTCACACGCGTCCGCGTGCGCTGCGGCCGACACCGCGTCCGAGTGCGGGCCCACCTCGCCTTCGGCGACCGCCCCACGACCCGCGCCGCCGTCCGCACGGCGACCGACACCACCCTCACCACCCTGGGCCTGCCCCGGCCCCTCACCCCACGCGTCACCCTGCGCACGGACCCACACTGGCGCCCGCCCGGCGCGGGGCCCGCGTCCGGCCGGACGACCACGACCGAACCACGGCCCGCCCCCGAACCGGCGCCCCCTCACCCGACCGCCCCGACCGACAGGCCGGGGTCGGGGAGCGGCGTCGAGTCGGCCGGTGCGCCGGGGCGCGCGGCCGGGTCGGGGGGCGAGTTCGAGGCGGGCGGTGCGGGCGGACCGGGTGTCGGGGGCCGTGCCGCCGTTGAGCGGTCCGCGACGAAGGGGCCGCACGACCCGACGACGGCGAAGGAGACCGACTCGTGAACCCCATGCGCAACGCGGTCAACCGCACGCTGCTCGCGTCGACCGGGGCGGCCCTGCTGGCCGGCGGCGGGTGGCTGGCCCTCACCGGGGGAGCGGCCGCCGAACGGCTGCCCGGCTGGTGGCCCGCCCCGGACGCCGGGACGGTGCTGCTGGACCGGGCCGGCCTCGCCGGCCTGCGCGGGCACGGCTGGTGGACCCCGGCCGTCGTCGCCGGCACGGTCTGCGCGCTGCTGCTGTGCCTCGCCTGGTTCCTGACCCAGCTCCGTCGCGGCGGCGGACGCCGGCTCCCGCTGGCCGGACCGCCCCTCACCCTGCGCTCCCGCGCGCTGGGCGACGCCGTCGCCCGGCGGGCGGAGGCGACTCCCGGCGTCGACCGCGCCCACGTACACCTGCCCGCCGGGAAGAAGCGGTCACGGGCCCGCGTACGGCTCGTGCTGGAACCCGGCGCCGCACCCGGCTTTGTCCTGGAACAGCTCGCCCACGGCCCCCTCGACGAGGCCCGCGCCGCCCTGGCGCCGCACCCGCTGGAGACCCGCGTCCGCATGGGCGTACGGTCCCGTCGCGAGCGGCGTGCGCGATGACGACGTACCTGGAAGCACGCCTGACCCGCCTTCGGGGCCGCTCGGCGCCGTGGGCCGGGGCGCTGCGCCGGGTGCCGCGCGCCATGTGGGACGACAACGTCTCCGACTGGGCGGCGGCCCTCACCTACTACGCCGTCCTCGCGCTGGTGCCCGCCCTCGTCGTCACGGCGTCCGTCACCGGCATGGTCGCCCCGGACCTGACGGACCGGCTCATCGCCGACGTGACGTCCTGGGCCCCCGCCCAGTCGGGCGCCGAACTGCACCGCACCCTGCACGAGATGGCCGGGGAGCGCTCCGCCGCCCTGACCGTGGCCGTGGCGGGCGCGGTCGGTGCGCTGTGGTCCGCCTCCAGCTACCTGGCCGTCTTCCGGCGCGCCCTGCACGAGATGCACGGCGTCCCCGACCGGCGGCCCCTGTGGCACCGGCTGCACCGGATCGTCCTCACGGCACTGAGCCTGCTCGGTCTGCTGGTCGCCAGCGCCCTGGTCCTGCTCCTGACCGGACCGCTGGCCCGGGCCCTGGGCCGGCAGGCCGGCCTCGGTGCGACGGCGACCACCGTCTGGTCGCTGCTGCGCTGGCCGGTGCTGCTGTGCCTGGCCGCGCTGCTGGTCCTCGTCCTGTTCCGCACCGGCCCCGCACCGGCCCGCCGCAGTCGGGAGGCCCTGCCCGGCGGCGCCCTGGCGGCCCTGCTGTGGCTCGGCTCCTCGGCCGCCTTCTCCCTCTACGCGTCCGGCATCGGCACCTACGGCCGCCTGTACGGCCCCCTGGCCGGTGTCGTCGTCTCCCTCGTGTGGCTGTGGGTCTCGCACCTGTCCCTGCTGGCCGGCGCCCGCTTCGCCGTGGAGCTGAGCCGGGCCGCCCCCGCGCCCTCGGCCGGGGACTGAACGCGCGGCGCGCGGACGGATCGAGGACGGACGGATCAAGGACGGATCGCGGACAGGAACCGTCCGCAACTCCCGCTAACGTGCCCGGCATGACGACCAAGGCAGGAACGACCGCCCCCGTCCTCGGTACCCGCGCCCTCAACCGCGCCACCCTGGCCCGGCAGTTGCTGCTGCGCCGTGCGGCGATGTCCGCCGACGACGCCGTCGCGCATGTCGTCGGACTCCAGGCCCAGAACGTGAAGCCGCCGTACTACGCGCTCGCCGCCCGGCTCGACGGCTTCACCCCCGGCGACCTGTCGGAGTCGATGGCGGAGCGCCGGGTCGCCCGCCTCGTCACCATGCGCTCGACCATCCACACCCACACCGCCGACGACTGCCTGACCCTGAGGCCGCTGGTGCAGGCCGCCCGGGACCGGGAGTTGGGAACCTTCCGCAAGGGACTGGTGGGCGTCGACCTGGACCGGCTCACCTCCCTCGCCCGCGAACTCGTCGAGGCCGAGCCGCGCACCCTGCGGCAGGTGCGCGAGGCCCTCCTCGCCGAGTGGCCCGACGCCGACCCGCTGGCCCTGTCCGTCGCCGCCCGCTGCCGGCTCCCGCTCGTGCAGGTGACGCCGCGGGGACTGTGGGGCAGGAGCGGTCAGGTCACGCTCACCACCGCCGAGCACTGGTTCGACCGCCCCACGCGGCCGGCGCCGGCCCCGGACGACACCGTGCTGCGCTACCTCGCCGCCTTCGGGCCCGCGTCCGTGAAGGACATGCAGACCTGGGCGGGACTGACCCGGCTCCGGGACGCCTTCGAACGGCTCCGCCCCCGCCTCGTCACCTTCCGGGACGAGAACGGCACCGAACTCTTCGACCTCCCCGACGCGCCGCGCCCCGACCCGGACACCCCGGCCCCGCCGCGCTTCCTGCCCGAGTTCGACAACCTGCTGCTCTCCCACGCCGACCGCACCCGCGTCGTCCCGCCCGAACACAAGGGCCGCACCTGGCAGAAGAACCAGGCCTACCGCGTGCTCCTCGTCGACGGCTTCGTGGCCGGACTGTGGAAACTCGGGGACGACGCCCTCGTCGTCGAGCCCTTCGCCCGCCTCCCGAAGGAGTGCCGGGACGAGATCGCGGCCGAGGGCGAGCGGATGCTGGCGACGATGCACCCCGCGACCGCGTACGACATCCGCTTCGGGACCGTACGCGACTGAACGGAAGAAGCCGGAGGGAAGGCCGCCGGCATGGAAAGGGGGCGTTGCGGGCCGCTCGTGGAGGCTCGCAACGCCCCCTGGTCTCGCACCTGAGGGTTGCTCAGGAGATCAGGGAACCCGCCGGGGCGGGGCTACGAGGTGACCTGCGCGGTCACCAGGTCCGAGAACGTGGTCAGCCGGGAGTAGACCCCCGGATAACCCGCCCGGGCGCAGCCCTCGCCCCAGGAGGTGATCCCTGCCAGGACGCCCCCGACAAGCAGGGGTCCGCCGCTGTCGCCCTGGCAGGTGTCCACGCCGCCGGAGGGGAGTCCGGCGCACACCATGTCGCTCGCGACGTAGTCGGAGCCGTAGGAACCGCCGCAGTCCCCGTCGGAGACGACCGGCACGGTCGCGGTCCGCAGCTGGTTGGAGGAACCGCCGTTCTCCCGGGTGGTGCCCCAGCCGAGCACGCGGGCCTCGTTGCCCGCCGCGTAGACCGAGGTGTCCGAGGCGGCGACGTACTTCGCCGGGGTGTACGGCATCGACGAGGACAGGGTCAGCACGGCCACGTCGTCGCCGTCGGTGGCGTCGGTGTAGTCCGGGTGGACCCAGATCCGGCTGACCCGGGCGACCGTGCCGTCGGTGCCGTTCAGGTAGGTGCGTCCGCCGACCACGCGCACACTGCCGGTGCTCTCGCCGGCCATGCAGTGCGCGGCGGTGACGACCTTGGTGGGTGCCACGAGGGTGCCGCCACAGAACTGGTTCTGCGAGGCGTCGGTTATCTGCATGACGAACGGATAGGCGTTCGTCGTCGTGGTGGAGCCGCCGACGATCGGCTGCGGCGCGGCGACAGCGGAGGGAGCGGCCAGCAGTACGGCGGCGCCGGCGGCGGCCAGGGCGGCGGTGGCCGATCTGGCGCGAGTGAGCCCGAACATGAGTCTCCTCAAGTGGTTGCCGGTGGGGGGTCGCACGGGCGTGGGGGGTGCACGGGGGTCTCGGGACAGACCCCCGTATGCCCGGGCGAGCGGCACGTGTTCACGCTAGAACCGGCGGTCGGGACCGCCCAATGAGGGAAGCCCCTAGGGGAGTCGGGCAGGGAAAACCCTCGGTTTACCGCCGGTAAACCCGGCCGTTCTCATTCGGGTCGCCGGCCCGCCGCCAGTCGGACGATGTCGACCCGGGACCGGATCCCGAGTTTGCGGTAGACCCGGGTCAGGGTCGCCTCGACGGTCTTGACGCTGACGAACAGCCGGGCCGCGATCTCCCGGTTGGTCGCGCCCTCCATGACGAGGGCGGCCACCTGACGCTCCATCGAGGCGAGCCCCGCCAGACCGTCCGGCTCGGCGGCCCGCACCGGTGGCGGCCCGGCCGCCCGCGCCGCTACGGCCGCCTCCACCCGCCGCAGCCAGGGCAGCGCCCGGCACCGCCGGAACAGCCGAGCCGCCTCGTCGTACGACGCCGACTCCGGGGCCCGCCCCGGCCGTTCGGCGTGCAGCTCGGCCAGAGCGAAGACCGCCCGTGCCGCCTCCAGGCCGAACCCCAGCTCGGCGAGCCGCTCCCGTGCCGACGTCAACCGCGTGATGGCCGCCCGGTGTTCACCCCGCGCGGCCCGCACCAGGGCCTCGGCCCGGTCCAGGACGGCGAGGACGCTCCCGCGCCCGAGCCGCAGCGCGTGCGCGCGGGTGACCTCGATGACGTCGAGCGCCTCGGCCGGCTCCCCGGTGCGCACCAGCGCCTCCGCGAGATCACCCTGCCAACGGCCGCGCGCCGGGTCGGTGATGCCCGCGCCGGCCTCCAGCTCCCGCACCCGGCGCAGCGCCCGCACGGCCGCCGCCGCGTCGCCCGCCGCCAGGTTCGCGTGCCCGAGCGCGGCCAGTGCCCGCGACAGGTACACGGCGTCGCCGTCCCCCTCCGCCCGCCGCACCGCCTCCCGCGCCAGCTCCAGGGCCCGGTCCGGGTCGCCGCCCGCGGCCTCGGCGAGCGCGGCCTGCATCGCGCCCGCACCCTCGCCGATGCCCGCGTCGCGCGCCAGCGTCAGGCTCTCCCGGGACAGCTCGAGCGCCCGGCCGCAGTGGCCGGAGTGCAGCTCGGTCTCCGCGAGGAAACGCAGGTAGTGGACCTCGCTCTCGGCCATGCCGCGCCTGCGCACCTCGCGCAGCAGCGCGGTGACGGTGGTCCGCGCCTCGGCCAGCCGGTCGCTCATCACCAGCCACCGGAACCGGGAGGACCCGGCACCGTTGTGATGGCACGCCACCCGGGGGTCCTGGGGCTCCTGAAGCGCCCGCTGGATGGTCGCCGGGGCGCCCGGATGCCCCATCAGCGTCTCGGCCTGCGCCTGGAAGGCGAGCGCCAGCAGCTCGGTGCGCCGGTCCCCGGCCCGCGCCGCCAGCCGGGCCGCGTGCGCCGCCTCCTGGCGGCCCTGGGCGAAGTCGCCCTGCACCACCAGGGAGCGCCAGGCCAGCTGGTAGTGGACCAGGGCGAGCAGCCGCGGATCGTCGCCCGCGTCGGCCAGGGCCTGCGGGAAGACGGCGTCGACCTCGCCGATGGCCTGCCCGGCCGCCTCGATCACCACCATCCAGGCCCGCACCCGCCCGCCGGGCGCGGTGGCCCGGGTCAGCACCTCCCGGGCGATGTCCCGGGCGAGGTCCGGCTCACCCGCGGTGATCGCGTCCTCGGCGGCCGCGAGCCGGCGCTCGTCCGGCCCCGGTGCGCTGTCCGCCGGGGTGTGGCGGGCGGCGAGCAGCCCCAGCGAGGCGGCCACCGACGGCGCCCCCCGGTCCCGGGCCAGCGCGGCGGCCTCCGCCAGCCGGGCCGCCACCTCCGGGTCGGTGCCGGTGGTGGCCAGCGCCAGGTGCCGGGCGCGCTCGATCGGGTCGAAGGCCGCCGTGGACAGCGCGGCGTGCGCGGCCCGCCGCTCCGCCGCCGGAGCCTCCGCGTACAGCGCGGCCGAGATCAGCGGATGCGCGAACCGTACGGCCGGGCCCTCCGGGTCGGGCGCCAGCAGCCCGAGCGCCGCCGCCTGGGCGGTCTCCGCCTCGGCGTCGTCCCGCCCGGCCGCGTGCAGCAGGGCCGGGGTGGGGCGGGCGCCGGCGCTGGCCACCAGCAGGGTGCGGCGCGCCTCGTCCGACAGCATCTCCAGCCGGGACAGCACCAGGGCGCGCAGCGAGGTCGGCACCGGCAGCGGCTCGCCCGGCCGCGGTGCGGCGGGGCTCTCGGCCAGGGCCCGGCCCAGCTCCAGGGCGAACAGCGGATTGCCGCCGCTGGTGCGGTGGATGTCGCGGACCGTGGAACGGTGCAGGCCCGCGTAGCCGCGCTCGTCGAGCAGCGTCGACACCTGGGCGCGGGTCAGCGGGCCCAGGCGCACGGCGCGGGTGTCCGGCGGGGAGGCGCGCAGATGGCGGTCGTACTCCGCGCTCTCCGTCTCGGGGCCCTCGGTCCGCACCGCGCACAGCAGCCGCACCGGGATGTCGCCCAGGCGGCGGGCGGCGAAGCCGAGGAGTTCCGCGCTCGCGGGATCGAGCCACTGGAGGTCGTCGGCGACGACGAGGACGGGCCCCTCGGCGGCCAGCGCGCGCAGCGCGGACAGCACGGCCAGCCGCAGCGCGAGACCGTCGCGCTGGAGGGTGGACTCGCCGCGGCCGGTGAGCGCCGACTCCAGCGCGGTGCGCTGGGCGGCGGGCAGCGCGTCCGACACCTCCGCGAGGACCAGACCCAGGAGGTCGGCCAGGGCGAGGAAGGGGAGATGGGATTCGGACTCGGTGGCCGAGCAGCGCAGCACGGTGTGCGCCGTGCGGGCGTATTCCGTCGCCAGGGTCCGCAGGACCGTCGACTTTCCAATTCCGGCGGGCCCGTGCAGCAACACACTGCCGCCCCGGGCGAGCTGCTCACGCGCCGCGCCGAACGACTCCTCCCGCCCGATGACCAGGTCGGAGCGGCATCCGGCAGACTCCGCGAAGTCCCGTCGCACGGTGACCGCTCCCCTCCGTGTGTCGTGTCCGGGCCAATATTAGGCAACGGCTCATTGCATTACGGAGGGACGGCGAGGTGAGCCAAATTACAAACGTGAGGGCATCGAAAACAAACTCCGGCGAGAAATCCCCGGCCCGGCCCGCGCCCTACGGCAGCCACCCCGTCCGGCGGGCGGCCGCGACGGCCTCGCCGCGGGTGCGGGCACCCAGCTTGCGCATCGCCGAGCGCAGATAGCTCTTGACGGTCTCCGGGCCCACCCCGAGCCGCTCCGCCGCCACCCCGTTCGTCGCGCCCGCGGCCACGCAGGCCAGCACGTCCACCTCGCGCGGAGCCAGCCGGGGCCCCGGGGCGGGCGCGTTCCCCGCCGCCAGCAGGCCGCACGCGCGCAGCAGTTCGTCCCGCAGCGCCGGGTCCGTGATCCTGGGCGCCAGCGCCCGCAGCGCCGCGTGCGCCTCCCGCACCTGCTCCCAGGCCGCCGCGCCCGCCGGGTCGTGCGCCGCCCGGGGCCGGGCCGCCGCCAGCAGCTCGCCCGCCTCGTCCCGCAGCACCAGCGCCTGCTCCGCGTCCCGGGCCGCGGCCACGGCCGCGCTCAGCGTGCGGTCGCCCAGCGGCTGGGCCGTGCGCAGGGCGCCGTACAGCACGCCGCGCACCTGGCGCCGTACGACCACCGGCACCGCGAGCACCGAGCGCAGCCCCTCGGCGGCGACGGGCAGGTCGTACTCGTGGCTGATCTGCCGGGACACCGAGTAGTCGGTCACGGCGCACGGCCGCGACAGGGCCACCGCCCTGCCGCCCAGGCCGTTGCCGGAGGTCACCGCCAGGGCGCGGAGCGCGGTCGTGGCGGTGCCGCTCAGCTCGCTGATGCGCACCTGGCGCCGCCCGGACTCCAGCAGCCCGCCGAAGGCCACCGGCAGCCCGGTGGCGCGCCGCAGCCGCGCCAGCGCGCCGCGGATCTCCGCCGCGTCGACCGCGTCCACCGCCACTCGTTCCGCCCTCCCTCGCGCCCGTCCCGGGACGCACACCCCCGTTCGGGGGTAGTGAGACCTGCATCACGGATTACACGATGGCACAGAGCCGCCCGGCAAGGTCCGGCACAGAGGAGGACAGATGACGACGGCCACGGAGCTGTTCCGCAGCGCACGGGACTTCCTGCTGGAACACCGTGCGGACTACACCGCCGCCTACGAGGGCTTCACCTGGCCCCGACCCGAGAACTTCAACTGGGCGCTGGACTGGTTCGACGTCATCGCCGAGGGCAACGAGCGCACCGCGCTGCACATCGTGGAGGAGGACGGCGCCGAGGTCCGGGTCTCCTTCGCCGAGATGTCCGCCCGCTCCGACCGGGTCGCGAACCGGCTGCGCGAGTGGGGCGTCGGCCCGGAGGACCGCATCCTCGTCATGCTCGGCAACCAGGCCGAACTGTGGGAGACCGCGCTGGCCGCGATGAAGCTGCGCGCCGTCGTCATCCCGGCCACCACCCTGCTGGGCCCCGCCGACCTGCGCGACCGCGTCGACCGCGGCCGGGTGAAGCACGTGATCGCCCGCTGTGCGGACACCGGCAAGTTCGACGCGGTGCCCGGCGACTACACCCGCGTCGCGGTCGGCGGCGCCGCGTCGGCACCCGGCTGGCAGCCGTACGAGGACGCGTACACCGCCTCCGACGCCTTCACCCCGGACGGGCCCACCGCCGCCGACGACCCGCTGATGCTGTACTTCACCTCGGGCACCACCGCCCGCCCCAAGCTCGTCGAGCACACCCACGTGTCCTACCCCGTCGGGCACCTGGCGACCATGTACTGGATCGGGCTGAAGCCCGGCGACGTCCACCTCAACATCTCCTCGCCCGGCTGGGCCAAGCACGCCTGGTCCAACCTGTTCGCGCCGTGGAACGCCGAGGCGACCGTCTTCCTGTACAACTACACGCGCTTCGACGCGTCCCGCCTGATGGCCGAGATGGACCGGGCAGGCGTCACCACCTTCTGCGCCCCGCCGACCGTGTGGCGCATGCTCATCCAGGCCGACCTGACGCAGCTCGCCACCCCGCCGCGCGAGGTCGTCGCCGCCGGTGAGCCGCTCAACCCCGAGGTGATCGAACAGGTCCGCCGGGCGTGGGGGGTGACCATCCGGGACGGCTTCGGACAGACCGAGACCGCCGTCCAGGTCTCCAACAGCCCGGGTCAGGTGCTCAAGACCGGCTCCATGGGCCGCCCCAGCCCCGGCTACCGCGTCGAACTCCTCGACCCGGTCAGCGGCGCCCCCGGCGTCGACGAGGGCGAGATCGCCCTCGACCTGTCCGGCAGCCCCGTCGGCCTGATGACCGGCTACCACGGAGACCCCGACCGCACGGCCGAGGCAATGGCCGGCGGCTACTACCGCACCGGCGACATCGGCTCCCGCGACGCGGACGGCTACCTGACCTACGTCGGACGCAGCGACGACGTCTTCAAGGCCTCCGACTACAAGATCTCCCCGTTCGAGCTGGAGAGCGCCCTGCTGGAGCACGAGGCGGTCGCCGAGGCGGCGGTCGTGCCGGCCCCCGACGAACTGCGTCTGGCCGTACCGAAGGCGTACATCGTGCTGGCCGCGGGCTGGGAGCCCGGCCCGGACACCGCGAAGGTGCTGTTCGAGCACTCCCGCGACGCCCTCGCCCCCTACAAGCGGCTGCGCCGCCTGGAGTTCGGCGAGCTGCCCAAGACCGTCTCCGGCAAGATCCGCCGCATCGAACTGCGCGAGGCCACGGCGGCCGGTTCCACGAACGAGTACCGCGAGGAGGACTTCCGATGACCGCCCTCTCCTACGCCCACGGCACCGGCACGACCCCGCTCCTCGGCGACACCATCGGCGCCGACCTCGCCCGCGCGGTCGCCGCCCACCCGGACCGCGAGGCCCTCGTCGACGTGCCGTCCGGACGGCGCTGGACCTACGCCGAGTTCGGCACCGCGGTCGACGAGGTGGCGCGCGGACTGCTGGCGAAGGGCGTCAGCAAGGGCGACCGGGTCGGCATCTGGGCCGTCAACTGCCCCGAGTGGATCCTCGTCCAGTACGCCACCGCCCGGATCGGCGTCATCATGGTCAACGTCAACCCGGCCTACCGGTCACACGAGTTGGAGTACGTCCTCAAGCAGTCCGGCATCACCCTGCTCGTCGCCTCCCTCGCGCACAAGGGCAGCGACTACCGGGCCATCGTCGAGCAGGTCCGCGGCCGGTGCCCCGCGCTGCGCGAGACCGTGTACATCGGCGACCCGTCCTGGGACGCGCTGACCGCGGGCGCCGCGTCCGTGCCGCAGGAGCGGCTGACGGCCGCGGCGGCCGAGCTGAGCTGCGACGACCCGGTCAACATCCAGTACACCTCCGGCACCACCGGCTTCCCGAAGGGCGCCACCCTCTCCCACCACAACATCCTCAACAACGGCTACTGGGTGGGCCGCACCGTCGGCTACACGGAGCAGGACCGGGTGTGTCTGCCGGTGCCCTTCTACCACTGCTTCGGCATGGTGATGGGGAATCTCGGAGCCACCTCGCACGGCGCGTGCATCGTCATCCCCGGCCCGTCCTTCGAGCCGGCCGCCACACTGGAGGCGGTCCAGCGGGAGCGGTGCACGTCCCTGTACGGCGTGCCCACCATGTTCATCGCCGAGCTGAACCTCCCCGACTTCGCCTCCTACGACCTCACCTCCCTGCGCACCGGCATCATGGCGGGCTCGCCCTGCCCGGTGGAGGTGATGAAGCGGGTCGTCGCCGAGATGCACATGGAGCAGGTCTCCATCTGCTACGGCATGACCGAGACCTCCCCGGTCTCCCTTCAGACCCGCATGGACGACGACCTCGAACACCGCACCGGCACCGTCGGCCGGGTCCTGCCGCACATCGAGGTCAAGGTCGTCGACCCGGTGACCGGCGTGACCGTGCCCCGCGGCGACGCCGGTGAACTGCGCACCCGCGGCTACAGCGTGATGCTCGGCTACTGGGAGGAGCCCGAGAAGACCGCCGAGGCGATCGACCCGGGCCGCTGGATGCACACCGGGGACCTCGCGGTGATGCGTGAGGACGGCTACGTGGAGATCGTCGGCCGCATCAAGGACATGATCATCCGGGGCGGCGAGAACATCTACCCGCGCGAGGTCGAGGAGTTCCTCTACGCCCACCCGAAGATCGCGGACGTCCAGGTCGTCGGCGTACCGCACGAGCGCTACGGCGAGGAGGTCCTCGCCTGCGTCGTCCCGCGCGACGCGGCCGACCCGCTCACCCTGGAGGAGCTGCGGGCGTACTGCGACGGGCAGCTGGCCCACTACAAGGTGCCCAGCCGGGTGGAGATCCTGGGCTCCTTCCCGATGACCGTGTCCGGGAAGGTGCGCAAGGTCGAGCTGCGGGAGCGGTACGGGACGGGCGCCTGAAGGGACTTACTGGACCAGCTCCAGGTGCGGATGGTCCGCGGAGACCGGGCAGACGTGGAGTTGCAGGGCGTAGCCGTCGGCGACGACGATCCGGGTGTAGTTCGCCGGCGGAACGCCCGGGGGAAGCGGGTCGCGGGCCTGGTCCCCCTCGGGGGCCCAGTCCTTGGTGCCGCCGTTCCATTCGGTCGAGGCGATGGTCAGCAGCGGTTCCATCGCGGTGCCGCAGGCGGAGCAGGTCCGGGGCATGGGGTCGGTGAGACCCCAACGGGACCAGCCGCCGGCCTTCCAACCGGGAGAGACGGACAGCTTGTTCGTGTAGAACTCCTGCGGCGCCACGGCATAGGCGCCGTCCACCGCGTCCCCGGCGGCCTGCCACCTGCTCCAGTCCGCCAGCCGCTCCCGCAACTCCTTGTCGAGCTCAAGGAAGTGGGGGTACTCGGTGACCTCCTCCGGCGAGAGCAGGCACGGCTGGGGCACGTAGTCGGAGAACTGGACCGCGGGCGGCTCGCAAGGCGCCTCGAGGACGTCGGTGACCTCGGCGGCGGACCGCCACACCAGCGCGGTCCTCGGGTGTTCCGGATGGTCGAAGGGGCACCACAGCACCTGGAGCAGGTCGGCCCCGGCCTGCCCGGGCGGGCGCAGCAGGGGGACGTCGCGCACGTACAGCTGGGCCACGGGCAGCATGGCGATCGGACCCTCGGGCCACGGGCGGCCGGCGTTGATCCGCTCGAGGGTCGCCCGCTCCTCGTCCGTGTACCCGGACCCGTGCGGCCGGTTCGCCGCGGCCTCGTGGATGCGCCGCTGCACCCGCACGTCCTGCGCCGACGTCGGCTCGTTCACCCCGTCCCACTCGTGCGGGCCGTCGCAGTACGGCCACGGCTCGCCGGCGGGCCACAGGAGCGGCCCGCCGACCGAGCTGTCGTGCCGCGACGGCGACCCGGCGCGCGGATGCAGCCGGGTCGCCGTGCGTGCCAGCGGGGCCAGTTGAGGGAAGAGCGCGGTGACGTCGAACGGCCGCGGTGGGGTGGTACGACTCATACTGGCTCCCGATGGCGCTGATCAGACGGGTTCAGTTCCCGAGGTTGAGCGTCCCGGTGTTGCCCTTGGTGTTGGTGATGTAGACCTCGGGAAACAGCGGCTGGGACGTTCCGTCCGCCCGCTGCACTGTAGCGGTCATCGTGACCCCCACCGGAATCGTGCTCGTGGCGTCCTGGTACTCGGGCGTCACCTGGTAGAAGAGCGCGTCGTTCGCCTGGAAGTTGGGGTCCTCCTTCACCAGCTTCTGTGCCGCCAGCTCGAAGGTCCGCATGCTGGGCGTGCCGGTGTTCATGCCGGACTGCCAGCAGGGGACGAGGTTGTTCTGTCCGCCGTCCACCACCTGGCCCTTGCCACCGAGGATGTTGGGGATCAGGTGACACCGGGCGAGCCCGGTGCTCGGCGAGTAGGTGTCGCGGAACAGCTGCGCGTCCTGCCATCCGGTGATGTCACCGGACGCGTCGGAGCCCGTGTCGAGGTTCTTCCCCAGGCAGGCCTGCGCCATGGCCGCGCGGGTACCGGCTCCGTTCGGCGTGGTGGTCTTGTTCACGTGGTCGACGGCGTCGGTGGTGTTCTTGATCCACCCGTCGCCGGCCCGGAGCGATCCGTTCGGCTGGGCCCGCAGGCAGGCTCCCTGCGGCTGGGCGGTCGCGCCGGTGATCTCCACCATGAACTTCTCGGCTTCCACGACCCGCTGGTTCACGAAGCCGTCGAAGAGCTGGCTCTGGGCGGCCTGGTTGTCGCCAGCGGGGACGTGGGCGCGCACGCAGGACCTGCCGAGGTCGGTGCCGCCCAGTTGCTGGACGGCCCAGCCTCCGCCGGTGTCCTTGAGGACGATCTCGGCACACAGGGCGCCGTCCGTGCCACCCTCGTGCGTGGCCGCGAAGGGGAACGTGCCGCAGCTGTCGTTCGTGACGACGTCCGGCAGGGCCTGGAAGGGCTTCGACCCGCCGCAGGTGCGCGCGGTGCGGTCGGCGATGCCGCTCTTCGCCCGGGTCAGCGGCTTGTCGCGCCCCCAGCCGCCCGCGAGGTTCTGCTGGGCCCACCGGTACCCGACCGCCGCGGCGCCCGACGCGGCGTCGATGTTGACGACCGGCATGATGCTGGGCACCACGCAGCCGGGTCCTGGCGTGCCGGCGGAGGCGGTGTCGCTGACGGCGTCGTCGCAGCGGATCTGCTCCGGGTTGCTCCAGGAGGCGCTCGGGTCCGTGATCTGGGCGCCGGGAGAGGTCACGTACAGCTCGTACGACGTCGTGAACTCGACCTCGGTACCGGCGGCGGGGGTGGAGGAATAGGCGACGCGGCCGTTGCGCGAATCGCCCTTGACCAGCGTGCCCCCGTACCACGGGGCGGTCTTGGTGGCCTTGCAGCCGGCCGAGCACGCGGACCTGAACTTCGCGGTCAGGGACGTGACGGCCCCGGTCGCGCCGGTCATGGTCACGGTCACGTGCTCCTCCCACGACGTGCCCTCGGCGGGCAGGAGGGCACTGGTCGTCACGCCCAGCGTGCCGGTGCCGATCTCCTTGCCGTTGCTGTCCTTGAGCACGTACAGCACGGTCAGGCCGGTCACGCAGTAGCCGAAGCGGTTGAACTTCCATGTTCCGGGGGCGGTGATCGCGCAGCTGGCCTCGTCGTCGGCGGCGGCCGCCGCCGACGACACGGACGCCGCGGCGAGGGACTGCCGCTCGGCCGGCTTCACCGGCGTGGCGCTCATGGAGACGCAGGCCTGTACGGCTCCTGCCCTGCGCTCCTGGGAGCCGGCGCGGGTGGGCTCGCACCGCTCCCCGGGCGTCACCGTGGCAGGGCGGGTCATGGTGGGGCCGGGAGTGGCGGCCGCCGGATCGGCCGGGGCTGTCCGGTCCGCCTGGCGCCCGGGCTGCTCCTGGGTCTGCGGCGTCTCCTGCGCCGGGACCATGGCCGTGGTGGTGGCGCCGAGCGCCAGTACGGCCAGCAAGGAGAGAAGCACGCGCCGGGAGCGCGGTATTCGGGACGAGGGTCTCATCGTGGGACTGTCCTTTCGGGTGTGACGTGCCGTCCGGTGGCGGCCGGTGCGTCCGGCCCGCCGCCGGTCAGAAGAAGTTGGACAGTCCGCCGGTGATCGAGGACACCAGCTCCTTGCCCTCCTCGGCGACCTTGTGCACGACCGGGGCCACCTTCTTGCCGGCCGAGAGGACGAGCTTGCCCCGGCCGAAGGTGGCCAGGTTCAGCGCGGTCCCGCCGATGGACTTGACGAACTCACCGCTGGTGAAGCCGTGTTCGAGGCCGGTGAAGAGCGACCCCAGCGCGCCCGCGCCCAGGGACAGGTAACCGAAGAACGCCGCGCCCACGGCCAGCGGGGGGAAGACCAGACTGGCCAGACCGAGCCCGGCGGCGATGAACCCCGAGGCGATGCTGACGGTGTTCGCCGCGTCGGCCCACCAGCTCGCGTCCGACCACCAGTCCTCCTTCTCGGGACCGGTGCCGTTCGGGTGGACGTCGTCGTTGCTCTCGTTGTTGGCGGGGTTGCGGCCCTCCTCCCGCTCCTGCTGCGCCCTCTCCTTGGCCTTGCGGGCGGCCTCGGCCTGTTCGGCGGCGCGCTTTTGGGCGACGATGGCGCGCGCCTGGCTGGATGCCGCGGCGGCCGCCCTGGAGTCCCGGCCGGCCTCCAGTTCCGACTGGCGGGCACTGGCCGCCGACGCTTGCGCGCTGTAGGAGGACTGGAGTGCCGAACGGGCCGAGTCGATCGCCTTGTTGGCCGAGTAGTTCGCCGAGCGGGACGCGCCCCGCGCGGTCGCGGCCGCGGCCTTGGCCGTGCTCGCCGAGGCCTTCGCGTCGGCGGCGGACTTGTCGGCGGCGTCGGCGTTCTGCTTGGCCTGGTCGGCGTAGTTGTCCGCCTCCTTGGCCGAGGCGATGGCCTTGTCGGCCCACTCCTGCGCCTGGTCGGCGGCGTCGCGGGCGTCCGCCGCGGCCTTCGACGCCAGCGCCGCGTTCTCCTGCGCCGTGTAGGCGATCTTGGCGGCGGCGGCAATCGCCCCGCGGATCGCGGCGACGTGGGTGGCGCTGTCGTGGTCCAGCTGGGCCGCCGTGTACTGGACGACCTGGACGAAGTTCCGGCGCATCCAGGTGGGACCCTCGAGGGCCACCTCGGCGTACGACTTGACGTACTCGCCCCCGTTGGCGAGCGCCGTGGAGGTCTCCACCGCGTCGTCCTCGCGCACCGCCGCCGGGTAGGTGCGGTCGAAGAAGTCCGAGATCGCCTCGGGGGTGTTGGCGTCGAGGGCGTCGTTGGCCGCCTTGGTGACGGCCTTGCCCGGATTGTCGTTCAGAATGCGGGCGATCTGCACCTTGCTGTCGTCCTGCGACGCCCGGACCATGCCCGAGGTCAGGAAGTCGCCCACCGCCGTCGCGGTGTCGCTCTCCAGAGCCGCCTGCGCCGCCTGCGCGATGGCGGGGCTGGATATCTCGGCGATGTGCAGGACGGTCTCCCGGTCGTCCTGGCTCTGGGCGAGGGTCCGGTCCAGGTCGATCCACGAGTACAGGTCGTCGTCGCTGCCGGCCAGCGCGTACTGGGCGGCCTGTCGCGTCCAGGCGCCCTTCGCCTCCAGCAGGCCCGTGGCGGCCTGGCGGCCCAGGGTGGCGGCGAGCGCCAGGTCCCCGGTCTCGAACAGGGCCTTCTCGGCGGAGGCGATCAGCTCCTTGAGGGCCTGTGCGGTCTGCTCCTCCTGCGTGCGCTTGTCGTCGTACTCGGCCTGCTCCTGAGCCTCGATCTCGGACAGCAGCCGGGCCTCGTCCATGCCCTGGAGCCTGTCCTGTTCCAGCCGGGCCAGTTCGGCCTCCCGCGCGGCCTTCTCCGTCGCCATGGCCTCGTCCACGGCCTCGGTGGCGTTGTTGGCCGCCTTGACGGCCTCGCCGGCGTGCGCGGTGGACTTGTTGGCGTAGTCGATGGCCTGGCCGGCGTACTTGACCGCCTCGTCGGCCGCGTCGGCGGCCTTGAGGGCGTGCTCGGCCGCGGAGTAGGCGGCGTCGCGGGCCTTGCGCGCCGCGGAGGCGGCCGTGTTGGCGAGTGCCTGGGCCGTGGAGGCGGCATTGGTGGCGCGGTTGGCCGCGGTCGTGGCGATGGCGGCCTGGCGCTTGGCCTCGTTGGCCTCGGACTGGGCGGCGCCGGAGGCCGCGGCGGCCTGCGCGGCGGCGTTGGCCGCGGCCGCCGAGTTGCGGGCGGCGGAGGCGGCCGAGCTGCCGGCGTTGGCGGCCTGCGCGGAGGCGGCGGCCGCGTAGTCGGCGGCCCTGGCGGCGGTCTTGGCCTTCTCGGCGGAGTCACGGGCGGCGAAGGCCGCGTCCTTGGCCGCCTTGGTCTTGCCGGCGTCCTTCGACGCGGCGATGGCGGCGTTGTAGGCCCGGGAGGCGGCGTTGCCGGCCGTCGCGGCGGCCTGGGAGGCGGCCGCGGCCGCCCACGAGGCACGACGGGAGGCGACCACGGCCGCGTTGGAGGCGCTGATGGCGTCGCGGGCGGCGTTCGCCGCGCCCTTGGCGGCGCTTGCCGCCTTCCGGGCGGCGGCGGCGGACTTGCGTACGTCGTCCTTGGCGGCGGCGGCCTCGGCGGCGGCCTTCTCCGCGGCCTCCTTGGCCTTCTGAGCGGCGGTCAGGGCCCGCTCGGAGGCCTCGACGGCGAGGTCGGTCTCGGCCTGGGCCTGCTTGCCCTCCCGCTCGACCACGGCCACCAGTTCGGCGATGGTCGCCGACTCCTGGTCCCGGGCCCGGGCGATGTGCTGGCCGGTGTCGAGGAACCACTGGACGTCCGACGCCGTGCCGCTCAGGGCGCGGTCCGCGTACTTCTGCACCTCGGGCCCGGCGCCGACCAGCATCGTGGCCACCTGCACCCGGGCGTCCTCCAGAGCGGCGTCGTACTGGCCGTCGGTGAGGAAGTCTTCCAGCGCCTGCTGGGTGTTGGCGTCGAGGGCGGCGGAGGCCTCGCGCCTGACCCCCTTGCCGCCGGTGCTCGACACGACGGACGTCGTCACCGCCAGGTCCTCCAGCAGGGCGGGCTTGTACCCCGCGCCCAGGAACGCCGCGACGGCGGCGTCGCCGTTGTCCAGCGCGGCGGACGCCTCGCGGCGCGTGCCCTTGCCGGCCCGGAAGATGAGCCGGGAGACGGCGACGCGGTTGTCCTCCGCGACGACCTTCGGCAGCGTCTCGGTGAGGAACGTCTGGATGTCGCTGTCGGTGCCGTAGAGCGCGTAGGCCGCCGCGGCCTTGGTGGCCCGGCCGCCCGTGGACCAGGCCTTGACCACCTTCGCCCGGTCGGTGTCCGGCAGGACGAGCGAGCCGTCCGCCGGGTCCTCCGCGTCCACCGCACGGGCGGGCCGCGCGAGCGTGAGGGGAGAGGCGGCCACGGCGGTGACGGCCGCGACCGCGCCGAGAAGCCGTCTGCGGCTCCAGAACATCGTCTGCATGGGTGAGTTGTCCTCGTCGTTGTGGGTGGCGGCAGCGAATGCGTGCGATGGCCGTGCCTATTTGAGCGCGCTTCGATGGGGAAATCAATTGCGTATATGGGGATGTGAGGCGACGTCAGTAATCTCCCCGAGATGCGGTGAACGATCCACACAATTTCTTCACGAAAAGTCGCACAACCTTTGCAAAACGTGAGAGACGTCACCCCGTCTCCTCAACTGCCGCCCAGTTTGCGGTGGTTCAGTGGGTGGACAGGGTGAGGCGATTGACGTGGCATGGTCAGGCTCGACGGCACCGTGAGTGAATTCCGCCCCGGAATATCGACCGGATGCGGACACTCGGCCGCACGCGAATTGATTAAGGATCGGCATGAGAGAAAACGTCGTTGTCGCGGCGAATTCACGAAAGAGGAAGCGAATCGTCGCGCGCACCCTGATCGCGGCCGCCGCCGCGGGCGCCCTGGCGTGGGGCGTGCTGGCGTCCGTACCCCAAGGCGCGGCCGGCGGCCCGTCGGTGGCAGTCGCCGACGACGCCCCGGGGTACGCGGTGGAGGACTTCGACTACCCCCAGGCGGACAGGATCGAGGCGGAGCAGGGCATCCTGCTCAAGCGCGGAGACGGCCACATCACGCTGGTGGACTGTGCCGGCGGGACCGGCTTCATCGAGGTGCTGGCGCGGCGGACCGCGGAGAAGGTGTGCTTCAAGTCGGTGGGCGACTCGGGCTGGCTGACGCTGGAGATCCCCGCGGTGTACTCGATGCGGGGCAACGACTACGACACGCAGGTGGACATGACCGTCGGGGACGAGGAGAAGTCCTTCGACCTGGAGAAGAACACCTGGACCCCGGTGGGCGAGAGCGCCGACGAGCAGAACCGTGAGCACCTGCTGGTGGAGATCAGGACCTCCAAGTAGTGCCCAGCCTGCCCAGCCGAACGCCTCAGCCGGACCTCCCACCAAGGAACTCAACCATGCGACACACCAGATCCGTGCGCCTCGCCGCACTGGTCGCGGCCCTCACCGCGGGGCCCCTCGTCATGACCGCCGTGCCCGCCACCGCCGTGACGGGACCCGCCTCCGCCGCCTCCGACACCACGCACGCCTACACGGCGCAGGTCGTCGTCGGGGACCACGACCGCGGCTGTTCCGGGGTCCTGGTCGACACCGAGTGGCTGCTCACCGCGGCCAGTTGCTTCGCCGACAACCCCGCCGAGAGCCTCGCGGTACCCGCGGGCAAGCCGGCCCGCACGACCACCGCGACCATCGGCCGCGCCGACCTCACCGGCACCGGTGGCGCGGTCCGCACGGTCGTGGAGCTGGTGCCCCGCACCGACCGCGACGTGGTCCTGGCCCGGCTCAACCGCCCGGTCACCAACGTCACCCCCATCGCCCTGGCCACCGCCGCGCCCGCCGTCGGCGAGGAGCTGACGCTCGCCGGTTACGGCCGCTCGAAGACCGAGTGGGCGCCGCTGAACCTGCACACCGGTGCCTTCTCGGTGGACGCGGCCGACGCCACCACCGCGACGGTGACCGGCAAGGACGGCGTGGCCGCGTGCATGGGCGACACCGGCGGCCCGCTGGTCCGCACGGTCAACGGCACCGGGCAGCTCGCCGCCCTCGGCAGCCGCTCGTACCAGGGCGGCTGCTTCGGCATCGACGCCGCCGAGACCCGTACCGGCGGCGTCGCCACCCGCGTCGACGACCTCGGTTCCTGGGTCGCGTCCAAGACCGGCGCCAACCGCATCACCGACTTCAACTGCGACGGCGTCGAGGACATCGCGATCGCCGACCCCGAGGCGACCGTCGGCGGCGACGCCAAGGCCGGCCTGATCCGCGTCGTGTACGGCGGCGGCAAGGGCACCGCCGAGATCAACCAGGACCTCGACTGGGTCCCGGGCGCCGGCGAGGCGAACGACCTCTTCGGACAGGCCTTCGACACGGTCGACTACAACGAGGACGGCTGCACCGACCTGGCCGTCGGCGTCCCCGGGGAGAACCTGGGCGACGCCGTGGACGCCGGCATGGCCGACCTCCTGTACGGCGCCCCCGGCGGCATGGGCACCGGCGCCACCAAGAACACCCACTTCGAGCAGGCCTCGGGCAACGGCTCCATCAGCGCCTCCGCGCCGGAGACCGGTGACCTGATGGGCCAGGCCATCGTGGCCGGCACCACCGCCGCCGGCGAGCCCTTCCTCGTCATCGGCACCCCCGGCGAGGGCCTCGGCGACCTCGCCAAGGCGGGCGAGGCGTTCTACGTGCGTGGCGGCACCAACGTCTCCGTCCACCAGGACAAGCTGGACGTGCCCGGCGCGGTGGAGGCGAACGACGGTTTCGGCGCGGTGCTCGCCGCCGACGCCAACCACCTCGCCATCGGAGCGCCCAACGAGGCCATCGGCAGCGATGCCGCCGCCGGCAACCTCGCGGTCTTCTCGCACACGCTGAACAGCGAGAAGCGGCCCACCCCGCTGTTCGGTCTCGACCAGGACCTGGACACCGTCGCCGGCGGTGCCGAGGCCGGTGACCGCTTCGGTGCCGCCCTGGCGCTGGCCCCGTACCGCCCCTCCGGCGCGGCGAGTGCCAACGAGTCGATCCTCGCGGTCGGTTCGCCGGGCGAGGCCCTGAGCATCAACGGCGCCGACAAGGCGGAGACGGGCAACGTCCTCACCTTCCGGGTCACCGCCGCGGGCACCTACACCCAGCTCGCCAACTACTACTCCGGCACCAACGACGACGACGTCTCCGGCGCCTCCGAGGCCGGTGACCACTTCGGCTCCGCACTGACCGCGATCAACACCGCACCGCGCGCGGTGAGCACCGTGGCGACCATGAAGATGGCCGTCGGTCTCCCGGACGAGGCCATCGGCTCCGCGGCCAAGTCCGGCGCTGTCCACGTCTTCTCGCTGCTGGGCGCGCCCGGCGCCAACGACAAGTGGATCGAGTCCGGCGACGGCGACGGCATCCCCGGGGCCCCCGGCGCGAACCAGCGCCTCGGCTCCAGCATCCACTTCACCGGCACCCACCTGTACGTCGGCATGCCCTACGGTCCGACCAGCACCGGCGCGCTCCACGCGCTGCCGATGTCCAACGTGACCCTCGGCGAGCCCAACGCGGCGCCCACCGTGTACCAGCCGGGACAGGGCGGCCTGCCCGCCTCCGGCACCACCTTCGGGTACGCGGCGAGGTAGTCGCCGCGGCAGTTCTCAGCCGGCCGTGGCGTCCAGCGCCACGGCCGGCGCGTTCGCCGGACGCGGCACGCCCGTCGGCTCGAGCACGAAGAGCGGGACGTCCAGCAGGTCGGCGCGGACCCGGGCCTCCTCGGCGTACCCGGCCAGGGAGAAGTACACGCACCGCGCCGACTCCGCCATCGCCGTCAGCCACAGGCACTCCACGTCCCGCACCGAGGCCGGGCCCACCGTCGGATCCACCTGGACGACGATGCCGGGCGCGGCGAGGCCGATGCCGGACAGGGGCCGCTGGTCGGCGCGGCGCACGTCCCGGTGGCCGAGCCCGCGCAGATACAGGACGGCGGCGGTGACCGCGTCGCGGGCGGTGCGGATCGGGACGGCCCGGTGCGCCGGGACCCGCGAACCGGGGGTGCGCCCGGAGCGGCCCGCGGCCGAGCGGTCCACCGGCACGCACAGCACCGTCCCGCACGGGCAGCCCAGCTCCGGCCGCGGCCACCTGCTCTCGGCCCCGCAGGCCGCGCAGCGCACCCCGATCCACTCCTCGTCCCACGTCCGGTGGGTGACCGCGGTCGCCGTCCCGCGCGGATCCAGCTCCGGGGCGACGGGCGCCCCGCAGGCGCAGGGATACGACGGTGCCGTGTAGCGGTGCCGGCGCCCGCAGGCGGTGCAGCACACCGAGATGGTCTCGGACATGACCCCCATCGTCCTCCCTTGACGGCCTTCGGCTGCCCACTTACATTACTTCCAGATCGTAGAAATCTAATTTCGCTATACGGAAGTTGCTACGGAAGAAGCTCACCGCGGGGCGCGACGGGAGTGCGAATCCGACAGCCGGAGCAGGAGTACTCGATGGCTCGTATGACCGCTGCCCGAGCGGCAGTTGAGATTCTCAAGCGCGAGGGCGTCACCGACGCGTTCGGTGTGCCCGGCGCGGCGATCAACCCCTTCTACGCGGCGCTCAAGGCGTCCGGCGGCGTCCAGCACACCCTCGCCCGCCACGTCGAGGGCGCCTCGCACATGGCCGAGGGCTACACCCGCACCCACCCCGGCAACATCGGCGTCTGCGTCGGCACCTCCGGTCCGGCGGGCACCGACATGATCACGGGCCTGTACTCCGCGATCGGCGACTCGATCCCGATCCTGTGCATCACCGGCCAGGCGCCGACCGCGGTGATCCACAAGGAGGACTTCCAGGCCGTCGACATCGCCTCCATCGCCAAGCCGGTCACCAAGATGGCGGTCACCGTCCTGGAGGCCGCGCAGGTCCCCGGCGTCTTCCAGCAGGCCTTCCACCTCATGCGCTCCGGCCGCCCGGGCCCGGTCCTCATCGACCTGCCCATCGATGTCCAGACGACCGAGATCGAGTTCGACCCGGACACCTACGAGCCGCTCCCCGTCTACCGGCCCACCGCCTCCCGCGCCCAGATCGAGAAGGCCATCGGTCTGCTCAACGCGTCCGAGCGCCCGCTGATCGTGGCCGGCGGCGGTGTCATCAACGCCGACGCCGCCGACCTCCTGGTGGAGTTCGCCGAGCTGACCGGCACCCCGGTCGTGCCGACCCTGATGGGCTGGGGCCTGCTGCCCGACGACCACGAGCTGAACGCCGGCATGGTCGGCCTCCAGACCTCGCACCGCTACGGCAACGCGACCTTCCTGGAGTCCGACTTCGTCCTCGGCATCGGCAACCGCTGGGCCAACCGCCACACCGGCAAGCTCGACGTCTACACCGCCGGACGGAAGTTCGTCCACGTCGACGTCGAACCGACCCAGATCGGCAAGATCTTCGCCCCCGACTACGGCATCGCCTCCGACGCCAAGGCCGCCCTCGAGCTGTTCGTCCAGGTGGCCAAGGAGCTGAAGGCGGCCGGCAAGCTGCCCGACCGCTCGCAGTGGGCCGCCTCCGCGCAGGAACGCAGGGCGACCCTCCAGCGCCGTACGCACTTCGACGACATCCCGATCAAGCCGCAGCGCGTCTACGAGGAGATGAACAAGGCCTTCGGCCCGGAAACCCGCTACGTCTCCACCATCGGCCTCTCCCAGATCGCCGGCGCCCAGATGCTGCACGTCTACCGCCCGCGGCACTGGATCAACTGCGGCCAGGCCGGACCGCTCGGCTGGACCGTCCCGGCCGCCCTCGGCGTCGCCAAGGCCGACCCCGACGCCCAGGTCGTGGCGCTCTCCGGGGACTACGACTTCCAGTTCATGCTGGAGGAACTGGCCGTCGGCGCCCAGCACAAGATCCCGTACGTGCACGTCCTGGTGAACAACTCCTACCTGGGCCTGATCCGCCAGGCGCAGCGGGCGTTCGACATCGACTTCCAGGTCAACCTGGAGTTCGAGAACATCAACTCGCCCGAGCTGGGCGTCTACGGCGTCGACCACGTCAAGGTCGCCGAGGGCCTGGGCTGCAGGGCGATCCGGGTGACCGACCCGAACGAGCTGGGCGCGGCCCTGGAACAGGCCAAGAAGCTCGCCGCCGAGCACCGGGTGCCGGTCGTCGTCGAGGCGATCCTGGAGCGCGTCACCAACATCTCCATGTCGGGCACCAACGACATCTCCAACGTCATGGAGTTCGAGGAGCCGGCGACCGAGCCGGGGCACGCCCCGACCGCGATCAAGCCGCTGAAGGTCTGACGCGCCGAGTACCCGGAGCGGCCCGTTCCTCTGGGACGGGCCGCTCCCACGCGTGCACGGGCTCAGTCCGAGCCACCCCCGCCGCCCCCTGAGCCGCAGCCGCCCGAATGGTCCCCGTGGCCCGCGCCCCAGTCGCCCGAGACCGAGTCCTCGTACTCGTCGCGCCACCTCAGGAACCTGCCCCGGCCCAGGGAGAAGCGCACCCCGTCGGCCGGTGCGCCCGGGTCCGTCAGCCCGGTCCGCAGCGCGAAGCGCGGCAGGAGCAGGCGCAGGGCGGCGTCGCCGTGCAGGGCGACCGCGAGGAGCGTGTCCTCGTCCGTCAGCCCGTGCCTGACCACCGGCAGCGGATGCCGCTCCCGCCAGAACGCCACGCGCCGGCGGGCGCCGCGGGTCGGCCTGAGCCAGGGGTGGCCCAGCAGCCCGTCCTCCGCGAGCGGGATGCGCGTCAGGGCCAGGGCCAGGCGCACGTCCGGGTTCCGGACCAGCTCACGAGCGGTGAGCGGCTCGCGCAGACAGTCCAGGACGGTCCCCTCGAACGGTCCCAGTCCCTCCGGCTCCGGACCCGTCGCGCACAGCGTCCTGCGCGGGCCGGTCTCGACGGCGCCCCGCAGGTGCAGGGCGACCACCGCCACCGTGACAGCGGCTCGCGGGCCGCCGCCCAGCAGCGCGATCTCGTGCGGCTCCCACCCGATCTCCGTGCCACCGCCCACGACACCACCCCCGTGCGCCCCCGTGTTTGCCGGGGTTGTGCCCGCTGCGGGGGGCTCCTACGCGCGTTCAGCCACCGCGGTGCTCGTCGTGCTCGTGGTGCTCATCGCGTTCGTCGTGTTCGTGGTGCTCGTGCAGCCCGGGCCAGTCCTCCGGGCCGCCGCCCTGCCACTCGACCAGGCCGCTCGACTCGACGTCGGTCACGTACAGGTCGGCCAGCCGCAGCAGTTCGGCGACGTCGTCGATGTGCGAGGCGACGCCGAGGGTCTCCTCGCCCGAGGTGACCCGGCGGGAGCCGTCGAGGGCGGGGGAGTGGACGACGATGTGCGGAGGCCCGGGTGGGGGTGTCGTGGGAGGCGCCATGCCTTCAGGCTGCTGCGCGGGCGGCCGATCCGCACCCCGGCGAACGCCGAACGCCGAGCGGCGCCGGATGCGGGACCGTCCGCATCCGGCGCCGCTCGGCCGGTGAAGGTTCTTGAGGTTCTTCACGTGGTGTCCGTCCGGCGGCGCGAGGCTGGGCGCGACAGGTCGTTCGCGCCGCCGGACGGAGTCCTGGGGCCTCTTCGCGGGTTCCGAAGAGGCGGGGTGAGGCGGGGTGGCTGGGACCGCGGCGGTGCGACGGGCCGGAGCGGCTCCTCCCCTCAGGTCGTAGGAGGAACGTCCGTGCCCTTCACCACCGCACTGGCTCGCTGGCCGCCGCGGTCCTCGCCCTGCCCGCGCCCGCACCTCGCGGTGACCCCTCATCCGGGCCGCTTCGGTGCCTGCGCGGGCCGCGCGCACGGTCCCGGCCTCCCCGCCGGGTCCCGTGCGCGAGCCGGTGGGTCAGTCCTCGCGCAGGGCGCGGACCGCCTCCTCCACGCGCTTGCCGTACTCCGGGTCGGCGGCGTGGAAGTGCGCGAGGTTCTTGTCGACCACGTCACCCCGGGAGACCTGGGACAGGCCGCCGGCGATGTTCGCGATCAGACGCTTCTTCTCGTCCTCGCTCATCAGCCGGTACAGCTCACCGGCCTGGAAGAAGGGGTCGTCCTTGGTGTGCAGCGGTGCCTCGTGGGTGCCCGTGTGGCCGGACACCGGGAGCGGGGCCGCCGGCGGACGGCCGGTCTCGGCCGGACCGTCGTAGGAGTTCGGCTCGTAGTTCTTGGCGTACCGGTCCTGCGCGTTGGACGCCATCAGACCGTCGCGGCCGTAGTTGTCCGCGCCGCCGGGCACCGCCTTCGGGGCGTTCACCGCGAGCTGGGTGTGGTTGACGCCCAGGCGGTAGCGGTGCGCGTCCGCGTAGGCGAACAGCCGGCCCTGGAGCATCTTGTCGGGGGAGGGGCCGATGCCCGGCACGAAGTTGTTCGGGGAGAACGCGGCCTGCTCGACCTCGGCGAAGACGTTGTCCGGGTTGCGGTCCAGCACCAGCCGGCCGACCCGCTTGAGCGGGTAGTCGGCGTGCGGCCACACCTTGGTCACGTCGAACGGGTTGAAGCGGTAGTTCGCCGCCTCGGCCACCGGCATCAGCTGCACGTGCAGGGTCCACGACGGGTACACACCCCGTTCGATGGCCTGCACCAGGTCCGTCTGGTGCGAGGTCGGGTCCTGGCCCGCGATCTCCGCCGCCTGCTCGGCGGTCAGGCAGCGGATGCCCTGGTCGGTCTTGAAGTGGTACTTGACGAAGAAGGACTCGCCCTGGCCGTTCGTCCACTGGTAGGTGTGCGAGCCGAAGCCGTCCATGTGCCGGTACGACGCCGGGATGCCGCGGTCGCCCATCAGCCAGGTCACCTGGTGGGTGGCCTCGGGGGAGTGCGCCCAGAAGTCGAAGACGTTGTCCGGCTCCTGACGGCCCGTGAACGGGTCGCGCTTCTGCGAGTGGATGAAGTCGGGGAACTTGATCGGGTCCTTGATGAAGAACACCGGGGTGTTGTTGCCGACGAGGTCGTAGTTGCCCTCCTCGGTGTAGAACTTCAGCGCGAAGCCCCGCGGGTCGCGGACCGCGTCCGCGCCGCCGAGCGAGTCGGCGACGGTGGAGAAGCGCAGGAAGACCTCGGTGCGCCTGCCGACCGTGTTCAGGAAGTCGGCGTGCGTGTAGCCGGTGACGTCGTCGGTCACCTCGAAGTGGCCGTAGGCGCCGGAGCCGCGGGCGTGCACCACGCGCTCCGGGATGCGCTCGCGGTTGAAGCGCGCGAGCTTCTCGATGAGGTGCTGGTCCTGGAGCAGGAGGGGACCGCCGATGCCGGCGGAGGCGGAGTTCTGGTTGTCTGCGACCGGGGCGCCGGACTCCGTGGTGAGAGTTCGCGCCGTGAGCACGCGCTGCGACATCGTGGACCTTCCGTGGTCTTCCGTGCGAGGAGCGGCGGAAACTCGTTTCTGCTTCGTGGAGCCTAGATTTGGGGCGGGGGCAGGTCAACAGTTTGTTGAAGTGGGTTCCGGGCGGCGCCACCGCTCGGGCGCGACATGACAGGTGTCAGCGGCGGCGCCACCCGGAGGTCTCAGGGGACGCGGCCGGTCAGACCTGGTCGCCGGAGAGGCGCTCCACGGCCCGCAGCAGCGCCGAGTGGTCCAGGCCGCCGTCCCCCTGGGCGCGCAGCGAGGCGACCAGCTGGGCCACCACGGCGCCGACCGGCAGTGCCGCGCCCACGTTGCGGGCGGCGTCGGTGACGATGCCCATGTCCTTGTGGTGCAGGTCGATGCGGAAGCCCGGCTTGAAGTCACGGGCCAGGAAGTTGTCCTTCTTGCGCGTCAGCACGGTCGAGCCGGCCAGGCCGCCGCCCAGGACGTCCAGGGCGGCCTTCAGGTCCACGCCCGACTTCTCCAGGAAGACGACGGCCTCGGCGCACGCCTGGATGTTCACGGCGACGATCAGCTGGTTGGCGGCCTTCACGGTCTGGCCCGAGCCGTGCGGACCGCACAGCACGATGGTCTTGCCGAGCGCCTCCAGGAGCGGCTTGGCCTCGTCGAAGTCGGCCTGCTCGCCGCCGACCATGATGGACAGCACGGCCTCGATCGCGCCGGCCTCGCCGCCGGAGACGGGGGCGTCCAGGACGCGGATGCCCTTGTCCTCGGCCGCCTTCGCGAGGTCCACGGAGGTCTGCGGGGTGATCGAGGACATGTCGACCAGCAGCGCGCCGGACTTCGCGTTCTCCAGGATGCCGTCGGGGCCGTAGGCGATGGCCTCGACCTGCGGCGACGCGGGCACCATGGTGACGACGACGTCGGCGTCGCGCACGGCCTCGGCGATCGAGCCGGCCGCGGTGCCGCCGGCGGCGGCCAGGCGGTCGAGCTTCTCCTGCTCCAGGGTGAAGCCGGTGACCTGGTAACCCGCCTTGATCAGGTTCTCCGACATGGGGGAGCCCATGATGCCGAGACCGATCCAGGCGACGGAGGGAAGGTTGTTGCTCATGTCGGGGTGCCTCTCAGTACTCGGTGGTGATCAGCGGGCGGCGCGGGCCTCGTGGGGCAGCCAGTCGAAGGCCTGGGCGCTCGGGCGGTCGTCCGGCTTGTACTCCAGGCCGACCCAGCCGTCGTAACCCGCCTTCGCCAGCCGGTCGAGCAGCTCCTCCAGCGGGAGGGAGCCCGTGCCGGGGGCGCCGCGGCCCGGATTGTCGGCGATCTGGACGTGGCCGGTCTTCGCGGCGTACGCGTCGATCACCTGCGGGAGGTCCTCACCGTTCATGGACAGGTGGTAGAGGTCCATGAGGAACTTGGCGTTGCCGAGTCCGGTCGCCTCATTGACCTTGTCGACGACCTCGATCGCGGCCGGCGCCGACACCAGCGGGTACCGGGGGGACTCGGGCGCGTTGAGCGCCTCGACCAGCAGGATCGCGCCGATCCGGTCGGCCGCGCGGGCGGCGAGGACCAGGTTCTCCAGCGCGAGCCGGTCCTGCTCGGCCGGGTCCACACCCTCGACGCGGTTGCCGTACAGGGCGTTGAGGGCGGTGCAGCCCAGCGACGCCGCGAAGCCGGCGGCCACGTCGATGTTGGCGCGGAAGCGGTCCGACTCCTCGCCGGGGACCGACAGGGCGCCTCGGTCGGGACCCGGCAGCTGTCCGGCGTAGAAGTTGAGCCCGGTGAGCTGGACGCCCGCGTCCTCGATCGCCGACTTGAGGGCGTCGAGTTCGGACTGCTCGGGGGTGGGCGAGTCGATCCAGGGCCACCACAGCTCGACCGCGGTGAAGCCGGCCGCGGCGGCGGCCGCGGGACGCTCCAGGAGCGGGAGTTCCGTGAAGAGGATCGACAGGTTGACGTTGAAGCGCTGGTCTGCAAAGCCCATCGGGTGCCGCGCTCCCTTCCGTTCGATCGTGTTCCGCATTACGGAAGTTCGTTTCTGCTTAATGGAAGATTGCCGTCAGGCTTCCTGCCTTGTCAAGAGGGGGCGGCGGAAAGTGGTCACCCCGCGTTAGGTTGACCGCGTGCGATTGAGAGTGGAGTTCACGACCGAGCCCTTCGACCTGGACGAGGCGCCCGCGCACGCGGTGGTGGCCCGGGAGGTCGTCGAGGCCGCGGAGCTGGACGCGGTCGACGTCGGCCCGTTCGGCAACACCGCCGAGGGTGGCGCCGACGCGGTGCTCGCCGCCGTCGACGCGCTGCTGCGCAGGTCCCTGCACGCGGGCGCCACCCGGATCTCGCTCCAGGTCAACGTGGTCGACGAGCGCGTGGCCGAGGACGGCGACCGGTGACCGGCCCGGGGGAGGAGCCCTTCATCGCGGCCGTGAAACCCCTGGTCGACGCCATGGGCGGCGAGATGCTCCCGCCGGACGAGGCCGGCCAGGACGACGTCGTGCTCTCCTGGGAGGGCGCCGACGTCGTCGCCGTACGCCTGCCGCAGCTCGCGGACTCCCTGGACCACATCCTGGCCGCCCTGGAGCGCCGGCAGGGCAGGCCGCTCGCCGACCTGGACCGGCGGGCCAAGCAGGAAGTGGTGCGGATGCTGGAGGCGCGCGGTGCCTTCTCCGTGCGCCACGGCGTGGAAACCGTCGCGGGCGCCCTGGGGGTCAGCCGCTTCACCGTCTACAACTACCTCAACCGCGAGAAAGGCATCTGACCCGCGCGGGGTGCCTGACCCGAGCCTGGCGCCTGACCAGGCACGACTCCCTGAACAGCAAGCCGCCGTCCGGTGACCGGGCGGCGGCTTCCGTCACCCCGAATTTTCAACAAAGTGTTGACGGCGTGTTTCCGAGGGCGTTAGCTGTCGGCACGCCCGCTCAGCACAAGGCCACGGAGGCTCCCGTGACGTCCACTTCCGCGTCGGGCCTGGCCCGATTCAACACCCTCGAGGAGTCCGCGGCACGCGCCGAACTCCACGAGGCGTGCGCCTCCACGGCATGGGCCCGGCACCTGCTCGCCACCCGCCCCTTCACCACCCCCGAGGACCTCTACGCCGCCAGCGACGCCGCCACGGCCTCGCTGAGCGCCGAGGACCTCGCGGAGGCGATGGCGGGGCACCCGCCGATCGGCCGACCCGAACCGGGCGACCCCACCTCGTCCCGCGAACAGTCGGGCATGGCCTCGGCCGCCGACGGACTCAAGGCGGAGATGCTCGAACTGAACCTGGCCTACCAGGAGAAGTTCGGCCACGTCTTCCTCATCTGCGCCACCGGCCGGACCGGCGAGCAGCTGCGGGACGCGGCCCTGGAGCGGATCGGCAACTCGCCCGAGCAGGAGCGGGAGATCGTCCGCACCGAACTGGGGAAGATCAACCGCATCCGCCTGACCCGACTCGTCGAACAGGACGCCCGACCATGAGCACCAGCACCACCGCCTCCGTGTCCACGCACATCCTGGACACCAGCGTCGGCCGCCCCGCCGAGGGCGTCCCCGTCCACCTCGGTGCCCGCACCGGGCGCGAGGCGGACTGGAAAGAGCTCGGCGCCTCCGCGACCGACGCGGACGGACGGTGCAAGGACCTGCCGGCCCTGCCGGAGGGCACCACCCACGTACGGCTCGACTTCGACACCGAGACGTACTTCGCCAACAAACAAGCCGCGGCCCAGCAGGACGCCCCCGCGCTCCGGGACAGCGAGAACGGCCGGCCCGTGTTCTTCCCCGAGGTCACCATCACCTTCGCGGTGGTGCCCGGCGAGCACTACCACGTTCCGCTGCTGCTCAACCCGTTCGGCTACTCCGTTTACCGAGGGAGCTGACCGAATCATGACCCGTTTCGTCCTGGGACAGAACCAGTACGGCAAGGCGGAGAACCGCGTTGTCAAGATCACGCGTGACGGCGACACACACCACATCAAGGACCTCAACGTCTCCGTCGCCCTGTCCGGCGACATGGAGGAGGTCCACCGCAGCGGCTCCAACGCGAACGTCCTGCCGACCGACACCACCAAGAACACGGTGTTCGCCTTCGCCAAGGAGCACGGGATCCGGAGCGCCGAGGACCTCGGCGTCAAGCTCGCCCGCCACTTCGTGGACGACAACGCGCCCATCCACCGGGCCCGCATCCGCATCGAGGAGTACGGCTGGGAGCGGATCGAGACGTCGAAGGGCGGCGCCCGCTTCGTCGGCGCGGACGAGATCGCCCACTCCTTCGTCCGCACCGGCCAGGAGACCCGGGTCGCCCAGATCACCTACGACGGCCACGGCATCCAGGTGCTCTCCGGCTTCAAGGACCTGACCGTCCTGAACTCGACCAACTCCGAGTTCTTCGGCTTCCTCAAGGACAAGTACACCACCCTCCAGGAGGACCACGACCGCATCCTCGCCACCACCGTCTCCACCTGGTGGCGGCACAACTGGGACGGTGTCGACTCGCACGCCCCCGACTGGGACCGCTCGTACGGCGGGGTGCGCAAGCACGCGCTCCAGGCGTTCGCCGAGACCTACTCGTACTCGCTCCAGCAGACCCTCTTCGAGATGGGTGTGCGGGTACTCAACACCCGCGACGAGGTCGACGAGATCCGTTTCTCGATGCCGAACAAGCACCACTTCCGCTCGGACCTGTCGCCCTTCGGGATCGACAACGAGGCCAAGGACGGCGCCGTCTACTACGCCGCCGACCGCCCCTACGGCCTGATCGAGGCCACCATCCTGCGGGACGGCGCCGAGCAACTCATCCCGGTCGACATGACCAACCTCTGACCTGTTCTTCGACCATCTCGGCACCCGGAGCCGCAACGCGGCTCCGGCACTCAAATCCTCCTAGGGTCCTGCCGTGCCCTTCCTGTGGGTACTCGACTCCCCGCCCATGGGCCCCACTGAAAGACAAGGAAGCAGCATGGCAGCATCATCGGCAGCCGAGCGCACCGTCATCGAGAACTGTGCGATCGCCACCGTGGACGCGGGCGACACCGAGTACGCCTCGGGCCACGTGGTGATCGCCGGCAACAGGATCGAGTCCGTCGGCGCGGGATTGGCACCCGAGGACCTGGCGAACGTCGTACGCCGGATCGACGCGACAGGGCACCTGGTCACGCCGGGGCTGGTCAACACCCACCACCACTTCTATCAGTGGATCACCCGGGGACTGGCCACCGATCACAACCTGTTCGACTGGCTGGTCGCCCTGTACCCGACCTGGGCGCGCATCGACGAGCCGATGGCGTACGCGGCGGCCCAGGGCTCGCTGGCGATGATGGCCCGCGGCGGTGTCACCACCGCCATGGACCACCACTACGTCTACCCGCGGGGCACCGGCGACCTGTCCGGCGCGATCATCCGCGCCGCCCGCGAGACGGGCGTCCGCTTCACCCTCGCCCGCGGCTCGATGGACCGCGGCGAGTCCGACGGCGGACTGCCGCCGGACTTCGCGGTGGAGAGCCTGGACGGCGCGCTCGCCGCCACCGCGGCCACCGTCGAGGAGCACCACGACGCCTCCTTCGACGCCATGACCCAGATCGCCGTGGCGCCCTGCTCTCCCTTCTCCGTCTCCACCGAACTGATGCGCCAGGGCGCCGAGTTGGCTCGCCGGCTCGGCGTGCGGCTGCACACCCACGGCTCGGAGACCGTGGAGGAGGAGAAGTTCTGCCACGAGCTGTTCGGCATGGGCCCCACCGACTACTTCGAGTCCACCGGCTGGCTCGGCGAGGACGTGTGGATGGCGCACTGCGTCCACATGAACGACTCCGACATCGACGCCTTCGCCCGCACCGGCACCGGCGTCGCCCACTGCCCCTCCTCCAACGCCCGGCTGGCCGCCGGCATCGCCCGCGTCCCCGACATGCTCGCCGCCGGCGTCCCGGTCGGCCTCGGCGTCGACGGCACCGCCTCCAACGAGTCCGGCGAACTCCACACCGAGCTGCGCAACGCCCTGCTCGTCAACCGCCTCGGCGCCCACCGCGAGGCCGCCCTGGACGCCCGCAAGGCGCTGCGCCTGGGGACGTACGGCGGCGCCCGGGTCCTCGGCCGGGCCGCCGAGACCGGCTCCCTGGAGGCGGGCAAACTCGCCGACCTGGTGCTGTGGCGGATGGACACCCTCGCCCACTCCTCGATCGCCGACCCGGTGACCGCCCTCGTCTTCGGCGCGGCGGCCCCGGTCACGGCCTCGTTCGTGAACGGCCGGCAGATCGTCGAGGACGGCCGGCTGCTCACGGTCGACGAGGACGCCATCGCCCGCTCCACCCGGGACGAGGCACGACGCCTGGCGCAGATCACCGCGCAGGGCTGAACCCCGTACAACAGAACACCACTTGATCTCCGGCCGGGAGGGACGGCTCCCGGCCGGTAACCGTGGACCCGAGCGGGGTCCACGGTGGCCGACTCCGGGGCGTGCGCCCTGCGCGCACGCCCCCGGAGCGGTCCCCGTTTCCCCGAACGGTCCGTCCAGGTCCTGCACGACCACCATCCGCACCACCTCCATGACACCCGCGTCAGAGCCGACGTGTAACCGACCGGAGGAACGCCGCCGTGGCCGACCACCCTGTTGACGAGAAACTTCCGCCACTCAAGATGGCGACGACCGGCCTCCAGCACGTGGCCGCCATGTACGCCGGAGTCGTCGCCCCACCCCTGATCGTCGGCGCGGCCATCGGCCTGAGCGCCACCGAACTGACCTTCCTCACCGGCGCCTGCCTGTTCACCGCGGGCCTGGCCACCTTCCTCCAGACCCTGGGCATCTGGAAGATCGGTGCCAGGCTGCCCTTCGTCAACGGCGTCACCTTCGCCGGTGTCGCCCCCATGACCGCGGTCGTCGCCTCCACCGACGACAAGTCCGACGCGCTGCCGATCATCTTCGGCGCGGTCATCGTCGCCGGACTGCTGGGTTTCGTCGCCGCTCCCTTCTTCAGCAAGGCGATTCGCTTCTTCCCGCCGGTCGTCACCGGCACCGTCATCACGCTGATAGGCATATCCCTGCTGCCCGTCGCCTTCGGCTGGGCGCAGGGACCCAGTCCCACCGCGGACGACTTCGGATCGGCGACCAACCTGGGCCTGGCCGCGATCACCCTCGTCATCGTGCTTCTGCTGCGCCGCTTCACCCGCGGCTTCGTCAAGCAGATCGCCGTGCTGCTCGGCCTGGTCGCGGGCACGATCCTCGCGATCCCGTTCGGCGTCGCGGACTTCGGCCCGGTCGCGGACGCGGACGTCGTCGGCTTCCCGACGCCGTTCCACTTCGGCGCCCCGCAGTTCCAGATCGCCGCGATCCTCTCCATGTGCGTGGTGATGGTCGTCTCGATGACCGAGTCCACGGCCGACATGCTGGCCCTCGGCGAGATCGTGGACCGCCCGGCCGACGAGAGGACCATCGCGGCCGGCCTGCGCGCCGACACCCTGGGCTCGGCCCTCAGCCCGGTCTTCAACGGCTTCATGTGTAGCGCCTTCGCCCAGAACATCGGCCTCGTCGCGATGACGAAGATCCGCAGCCGCTACGTCGTCGCGGTCGGCGGCGGCTTCCTGGTCCTGATGGGCCTGTGCCCGATGGCCGCCTCGCTCATCGCCGTCGTACCCCGCCCGGTGCTCGGCGGAGCCGGCGTGGTCCTGTTCGGCTCGGTCGCGGCCAGCGGCATCCAGACGCTGGTCCGGGCGAGCCTGGACAAGGACAACAACGTCCTGATCGTGGCGGTCTCCCTGGCCGTCGGCATCATCCCGATCGCGGCGCCGGAGTTCTACCACTCGTTCCCGGAGAACGCCCGGATCATCCTCGACTCGGGCATCTCGACCGGCTGTGTGGCCGCCGTCCTGCTCAACCTGGTCTTCAACCACATCGGCGGCGGCGGGGAACGGGAAGCGGAGGACGTGACCCACCCGATGGAGGCGGGAGAGGAGATCACCGAGACCTCCCGGACCCCGGTCACACCGTGACACCGTGACACCGCAGACCTGACACGGCCGGGCCGGTGTCTCGCGACGCCCCGCGAGACACCGGCTTTTGCCGTCACCGGCTCCCGCCGGCACCGGTCCCGCCCGCGGGCTCCCGCAGAGCCGCCGCCGCCACCGCGAGCGCGACCACCGCGAACGCGGCCGCCACCCGGAACGCCAGCTGATACCCCTCGGCCGTCGCCGCCACCGTCCCGGTGCCCCCGCCGACCAGCCCTTCGGTCCGGCCCGCCGCCAGTGTCGACAGCACCGCCAGACCCAGCGAACCGCCCACCACCTGCGTGGTGTTGAACAACCCGGACGCCAGTCCCGCGTCCTCCTCGCGCGCCCCCGCCATCGCCAGCCCCGTCAACGCGGGCATCGCCGCGGCGAACCCGACCGCGAGCAGCAGCAGGGGCGGCAGTACGTCGGTGAGGTACGAGCCGTCCACCGGAGCCCGGCTCAGCAACGCCATTCCGGCGACGATCAGCACCAGCCCCGCCAGCAGCACCCGGTACGGCCCGAACCGGCCGACCGTGCGGGCCGACAGCCCCAGCATCAGCACCCCGATCGCGACCGGCGCCGGCAGGAACGCCGTACCTGTCGCCAACTCCCCGTAGCCGAGCACGCGTTGCAGATACAGCGCGCCGATGAACTGGAACCCGTACATCGCCGCGACCATCAGCACCTGAACGGCGTTGGCGCCGGTCAGCAGCCGTGAGCGGAACAACCGCAGGCGCAGCAGCGGACGCGCGGTGCGGGCCTGCCGGACGGCGAACCCGGCGAACAGCGCGCAGGCGACGACGGCCAGGAGCGCCGTGGTGGACGCCCCGCGATCACCGGCGCCGGTGATCGTGTACACCGTCAGCATCAGCGCGCCGGTGACCAGCGCCGCGCCCGGGCAGTCGGCGCCCCGGCCGAGTCCCGCGCCCTCGTCGGGGGCCAGGACCCGGACCGCCGCCAGCCAGGCGACCACGCCGATCGGCAGGTTGATCAGGAAGATCCAGTGCCAGCTCAGTGCCTCGGTCAGGGCGCCGCCGAGGAAGGTGCCGAGCGCCCCGCCGGCCGCGCCGACCGCACTGAACACCGCGATCGCGCGGGCCCGCTCCCGGGGCTCGGGAAAGAGCGCGACGACCATGCCGAGCACGACCGCCATGGTCATCGCCCCGCCCACGCCCTGGAGGGCGCGGGCGGCGATCAGCACCCCCTGGCCCGTGGCCACCCCGCACAGCACGGACGCCACGGTGAACAGCGCCAGCCCCGTGGTGAACATCCGCTTGCGGCCCACCAGGTCGCCGAGGCGGCCCGTCAGCAGCAGCAGCCCGCCGAACGGGATCAGATAGGCGTTGACGACCCAGGCCAGCCCGGGACCCGTGAAACCCAGGTCGTTCTGTACGGCGGGCATGGCGACCGTGACGATGTTGCCGTCCAGGATCGTCATCAGCGCCCCCGCGCACAGGACGACGAGGGACGCCCAACGGGAGTACGTTCTCCTCGGTGTCCGCGCCGGTGACTCGACCGTGCTCGTCATGGTGACATGCCCTCCGCTCTCTTCCGCACCCCTATGGGGCACGACTTGTAACGGGGACCATCGTGAGTAACGTAGGAGACCGGCATAAGGAGGCAGTTCGATGTCCCAGAGGAACACCGGTGTTACCTCCCAGGTCGTGAACGCGCACGCGTGCCCGGTCCGCGAGGTTCTTGACAGGGTCGCGGGCAAGTGGAGCGTCCAGATCCTGGTCGCGGCGGCGCACGGCCCGATCCGTTTCACGGAACTGGAGCGCGGCATCGAGGGCATCAGCCGCCGCATGCTCACCCTGACCCTGCGCAACCTGGAGCGCGACGGCCTGGTCACCCGCACCGTCCACCCCACGGTGCCGCCGAAGGTGGAGTACGAACTGACGCCCGTGGCGCGTGAACTGCACGCATCGCTGCAACAGCTGACGGACTGGGCCGAGCGCAACCGGCTGTACATCGCCGAGGCCCGCGCCGCCTACGACACGGAACACCGCCCCGAGCTGCTGGACACCTGATACCGCCGTACCGGTCTACAGGCCTACAGACCGAACAGCCCCGGCTCCGCCGCCAGTTCCTTGAAACGCTGCCGGGGGTCCGCCACCAGCCTGCGCTCGCGCAGGTCCATCAGCCCGCCGACGCCCTCGACCTCCGCGGCGAGGGTGCCGTCCGCCTTGCGGATGAGCTGCCGGATCCGGAAGGTCTTGCCCTCGCCCCACTCGAACGCACAGGTCACCGTGACCTCGTCACCGGCGAGCAGCTCCCGCCGGAACCGGATGGTCGTCTCCAGGGCCACGGGCCCCACGCCCCGGGCCACCAGGTCGGCCTGCCGGATACCGGCCGCCTGGAGCAGTGACCAGCGGGCGTGCTCGGCGTAGTTCAGGTACACGGACTGGTTCAGATGGCCCTGCGTGTCGGTCTCGTATCCGCGGACCGTCACGGGGACGGAAAACGGCTCGCTCACCGCTGCTGCCTCTCGTCGTGGACGTACTGACCGGTCGATCCTGGCACGGGTGCCTCACACCTTCCGAGGGGAGGCCAGCAGATAGCGGGCCCGCGTGCGCGGCTCTGTGTGCTCCCCGACCTGCCATCCCGCCCGCTCCAGCGTCGCCGCGCAGCCCCGCAGCGCGGTGCCGTCCGGCTCGTACACGGCGACGGCCTCCGGCTGCGGCGTGGCCCGCACCCGGTACCCGTCGTCGCCGGCCGGGCCCGCCGGAGGGTGCCCGGCCGCCTCCAGCGCGAGCGCGGCGGCCCGCACGAGATGGGTCCGCTCCCACCCGCAGGGCCGGTCCGTGCTCCCGTCGGGATGCGTCATCCGGCGCAGCTCCAGCAGCCCCTGCCAGGCGCCGCGCACCTCCCGCAGCCGGGCGGGCCCCGCGTCGCCCGGCGCGGCCTCCTCCCCGCCGACCCGCGCGGCGAACACGTCCCCGGCGGCCGATGCCGCGGGCGCCTCGGACGCCACCGCCACCACGTCCGGGCCGTCGGCCGCCTCCCGTATCCGGTGCCCGGCGGGTGTCAGGAAGTGGTCGTGCGGCGGGCGCGGATGCCGGAAGGCGAGCCCCCGCTTCACCAGCGCCGCGAGCTGCGCCTCGGTGCCCTTCACCCGTCCGGTACCGGGGTCGGCGGCGGCGATGACGCGCCGCTGCGCGGCGGTGGGCGACAGTGCCACGACGTCCCTCCCTCCCTCACCGTCCACGCCTACGAAGCCCTCGAAGCCCTCGAAGACTACGACGGAGGTCTGACATTCCAGGCCGCGATCACCGGCCGACCGTGCTCCGTGCCCAGCCGGCACAGGGTGCCCGTGCCCAGCTGGAACAGCGCCCCGTGCGACGGCGGCAGCCCCAGGTGCCGCGCGGTCAGCACCCGCAGGAAATGCCCGTGGGCCACCAGCACCACACACCCCTCGGTGTTGGCGAACGCGGCCTCGACCCTGGCCAGCACCCGGTCGGCCCGCTCGCCCACCTGATCCGGCGTCTCCCCGGGATGGTCCGGCGGCCCGGGCGCGACCCCGTCGTCGAACAGGAACCAGCCCGGCCGGCTCCGATGGATCTCGACCGTCGTGACCCCCTCGTACCCGCCGTAGTCCCACTCGTGCAGGTCGGGGTCGATCCGCACCCCGTGCAGCCCGATCAGCTCGGCCGTCTCCCGGGCCCGCTGGAACGGGCTGACGAAGGCGGCCCCGATCCGGTGCGACCGGATCAACGGCACCAGACTCCGAGCCTGCTCCCGCCCGTTCTCGGTCAGCGGCACGTCCGTCAGCCCGGTGTGCCGCCCGGACCGCGACCACTCCGTCTCACCGTGCCGAACCAGAAAAAGATCACCCATGCCCCCAGGCTACGGCCGGGGCTTTCCCTCCGGCCGCTTGTCGGCGGTGTCGCTGGTGACCGGACGCTTTCCGGACCGGTGAACCGGGTGACGCCTACTGCCGGTACCCGCTCAGGAACCGCCCGATGCGGCCGATCGCCGCCTCCAGGTCGTCCGCGTGGGGCAGGGTCAGGATGCGGAAGTGGTCGGGGGACGGCCAGTTGAAGCCGGTGCCCTGGACGACCTGGATCTTTTCGCGCAGCAGCAGGTCCAGGACGAAGCGCTCGTCGTCGTGGATCCTGTGGACGGCCGGGTCGATGCGCGGGAAGGCGTACAGCGCGCCCTTGGGCTTGACGCAGGAGACGCCGGGGATGTCGTTCAGCTTCTCCCAGGCCGTGTCGCGCTGTTCGCGCAGTCGCCCGCCCGGAGCGGTCAGCTCGTGGATGGACTGGCGGCCGCCGAGCGCGGCCTGGATGGCGTACTGGGCGGGCGCGTTGGCGCACAGGCGCATGGAGGCCAGCATGGTCAGGCCCTCCAGGTAGTCGCGTGCGTGCTGCCGCGGGCCCGTGACCACCAGCCAGCCGGAGCGGAAGCCCGCCACCCGGTACGTCTTGGACAGGCCGCAGAAGGTGAGGACGACCAGGTCGGGGGCGAGGGCGGCGGCCGCGTGGTGCACGGCGTCGTCGTACAGGATCTGGTCGTAGATCTCGTCGGCGAAGACCATCAGGCCGTGCCGGCGGGCGAGGTCGAGGATGCCCTCGACGATCTCCTTGGGGTAGACCGCGCCGGTGGGGTTGTTGGGGTTGATGATGACGACCGCCTTGGTGCGGTCGGTGATCTTCGACTCCATGTCGGCCAGGTCCGGGTACCACTCCGCCTGCTCGTCGCAGAGGTAGTGCACCGCCTTCCCGCCCGCGAGGGTGGTCACCGCCGTCCAGAGGGGGAAGTCGGGGGCGGGGATCAGGACCTCGTCGCCGTCCTCGAGCAGGGCCTGCACGGCCATGGAGATCAGCTCGGAGACGCCGTTGCCCAGGAAGACGTCGTCCACGTCCACCTCCAGGCCGAGTGCCTGGTAGCGCTGGGCGACGGCCCGGCGGGCGGAGAGGATGCCGCGCGAGTCGGTGTAGCCGTGTGCCCGCGGCAGCATGCGGATCATGTCCTGGACGATCTCCTCGGGCGCCTCGAAGCCGAAGAGGGCGGGGTTGCCGGTGTTCAGGCGCAGCACGCTGTGCCCCGCCTCCTCCAGCGCGTTGGCTTGCTCGATGACCGGACCGCGGATCTCGTAACAGACCTCGCTGAGCTTGTTCGACTGCCGGAACTCCATGCGCGGCTTCCCCTCCGGAATCTGGTGTTGCTTGGTTTTACCAAGTAGCAGCTTGGAAAGTCCAACAACTTGTCTACACTGCGTCGCATGTCACCACGTGCTCGCCGTAGCTACGACCAGTACTGTTCCGCCGCCCGCGCGCTCGACGCCGTCGGCGACCGCTGGACCCTGCTGATCGTCCGGGAGCTGCTCGCCGGTCCGCGGCGCTACACCGACCTGCACGCCGACCTGCCCGGCGTCAGCACGGACGTACTCGCCTCGCGGCTGAAGGACATGGAGCAGGGCGGGCTGACGACCCGGCGCCGCCTGCCGCCGCCCGGAGCGGCGTACGTCTACGAACTCACCGCGAGGGGGCGCGACTTGCTGCCGGTACTGGAGGCGCTCGGCGCGTGGGGCGCCGTCGAGCTGGGGGAGCGGCGGCCCACCGACGCCGTCCGCGCCCACTGGTTCGCGCTGCCCCTGCGGCGGGCCCTGCGCGAGGCGGGGGCGGGGGAGGGGCTCGTCGAAGTCCGACTGGAGGAGGGGGAGTTCCACCTTCACGCGGGCGACGCGGAGGACGGCCCCGTGTACGGCGACGGGCCCGCGCCCGGGGAGCCCGACGCGCGGCTCGTGCTGGACGCCGTGACGTGCGCGGCGCTCGGGCGCGGGGAGATCGCCCTGCGGGACGCGGTGCGGGACGGCCGGGTCGAGGTGAGCGGCGACGGCGCGGCGGCCAAGGCGCTGCGGGAGGGATGAGACGGCAGAAGGCCCGCCGACCGGGAGGCGGGCGGGCCCTCTGAGGGGAAATCAGACCGTCGGCGGCACCCGTGACGGCCGCCCAGACCCGCGGGTCAGCGCGTAGCCGCCGATGCCCGCGAGCGCGGCCAGGACGGCGCCGATCCCGGTCCACACCCAGCGGTCGGACCACCAGCCCGACGACCAGCCGTCCTCCGGCTCGATCGCGGACAGTACGGCGCCGCGGTCCTCCGAGTCGCCGGCGTCCTCCCCCTCGTCCCCGCCGGACGTCACCGCGATGCCCGGCACCAGCGGCTCGGCCAGCGAACCGTCCACCGCCGCGGCCCCGCCGACGTCCTTCGAGCCGACCCGGACCTCTGTGGAGACCGGGACCCCGAGGTCGGCCGTCGGTACGTTCACCGCGGTCAGCCGGACGTAGTACGTGCCCGGCAGCGGATCGTTGGCCCACGGCTCGGACCAGGCACGCACGGTGCGCAGCACACAGGCCAGCTCCACGGAGGAGGCGCCGGCGTCCGCGGTGCGGGACTGGGCGCCGTACTGGCAGGCCTGGCGGCGGCGCAGACCGTCGTACACGTCGACCCGCCAGGTCTGGGCGGCATGGGTCTCGGGCAGCTTCACCGTGGCCTCCACGGTGGGACGCTGTCCGGCGTCGGCCGGGAACGACCAGTACAGGTAGTCGCCCGCGGACCCGTTCGCCGTGGCCTGCTGCCCCTGCTCGAACTCGGTGGCCGTACGGAAGGACGTGCCCGCCTCGGTCGGCGCGCCGCCGTCGTCCGACGGGCTCGCGGAGGGCGAGGAGTCGGCCGCCGCGGGGGTCGCGGCGAGACCGAGGAGCAGCACCGCGGCACTCAACGCTCGGGTGAATCGCATCAGTTGGTCCTCCAGACCGCGAGCCGCCAGCGCGACAGCCAGCCCCACAGCAGACCGGCGACGAAGCCGACGAGCACCAGTACGCCGAGCAGCCACCAGCCGCGCCCGAGGCCGAACGCGGCCACGTCGTCGGAGTCGCCCGGCCCGTCCACGACGTCGACGGTCAGCTCCAGCGGCAGCCCCGGCGTGGTCTTCACACCGGAGGCGACGGAGAAGGAGTTGGTGACCTGGAGGCACACGGCCTCGGCCACGGCATCGTCGTCGTCGCTCTCCGCCTTCGGGTACCGCAGTCCCGTCGAGAGCACGTCGGTGCGGCCGTTGCCCGCCGCCTCACCGCGCACGATCTCCCGGCCGTGCACCGTCACCGCCCGCAGCAGCACCCCGTAGGACGGGTTCACGGCCCGGTCGGCGCCCACGCTCACCGAGGCGCGCAGCTCCTTGCCCGGCTCCACGTCCACCCGGTACCAGCGCTGCTGCCCGAACTCCTCGCGGTCCGTGTACAGCCCCGACTTGAGCGTCGGCGCCTTCGCGCACGCGTCCGCACCCTCGGTGGCGACCGGCGTCACCACCGGGTCGGCCGCCCGGTCCACCAACTGGTTGACCTTGTCGGTCAGTTCGTCGGTGTGCTCGACCGAGGTGTACGTGCCACCGGTCGCCTCGGCGATGCAGCTGAGCTGCTGCCGCATCTTGGCGTTGGGCACCAGGCCCAGGGTGTCGATGGTCAGCCCGATGCCCTTGGCGGCTATCTCGCGGGCCACCTCGCACGGGTCGAGCGGGGCGCAGGTGTCCTCGCCGTCACTGATCAGCACGATGCGCTTGGAGCCGTCGCCGCCCGCGAAGTCGTCGGCCGCCTTGAGCAGCGCGGGGCCGATCGGCGTCCAGCCGGTGGGCGACAGGGTCGCCACCGCCGTCTTCGCCTCGGTGCGGTCCAGCGGCCCGACCGGATAGAGCTGCGCGGTGTCCTTGCAGCCGGTCTTGCGGTCGTCGCCCGGATAGTCCGCGCCCAGGGTCCGGATCCCGAGCTGCACCTCCTTGGGCGTCGCGTCGAGCACCTCGTTGAACGCCTGCTTCGCCGCGGCCATGCGCGTACCGCCGTCGATGTCCCGCGTCCGCATCGAACCGCTGACGTCGAGCACGAGGTCGACCTGCGGCGCGTCCTCGCCCGTGGGTTCACCGGCGTGCGCCGTGGCCGGGAACGCGATCCCGGCCGTCAGCGCGGCGAGCAGGGCACAGGCCCCCGCCGCCAGCCGTGTTCTTGTGATCATCGGCGGATCCTATTGACCAGTGGCGCCGGGCTCCAAAACGAGACCGCGGCGATGCCCCGACTTCACCTCCACTGCAGGGGATTGGGCAGCTCCGTCCACAGATCACCCGTCCTCCCCGGCGAAGTCCGCATCAGCGTCAGCGCCTTCACCGGCAGCGGAGCCTCGCGCAGGGCCACGACGTCCTGCGTGCGCGGCAGTTCGCGTACGGCCGCCTCCAGCGCCCCGCGCAACGCCGGGCCCGAACCCGTCGTCCCCGCCAGCGCGCCCGCCACCAGCGAACCGAACAACTTGCGGCGCAGCGCAGCGGGGTCGTCGGTGAGTATCCGCGCGGGCAGGTCGGGGACGGGGATGCCGTGCCGGGCCAGGCGGGCCGGGCTGACCCGGATGTCGGCCAGGTCGCGGTAGACCAGGCGCAGCGGGTCGCCCGCCGGGGACAGGACGACGAGGAGGTTCTGACCGTGTGCCTCCAGGGCCACGCCCAGCTCCAGCGCGCGCAGTCCGACGGTGAGCGCCAGCCGGGCGAAGGCGGCCGACCAGGCGGGGGAGCGGGGCAGTTCGGTGGTCGCCAGCGCCGCCACGGGGACGACGTGCTCGCCCCGGGCGGCGTACACCCGCGGCGACTCGCGCAGTACGGCGGCCAGGTCGGGGGAGTGGGCGGTGGCCGCGCCCAGGGTGCGGGTCACGTGGAGCAGGCCGTCCATGCGCGCCGCCAGCTCCTCCCCGAACGACGACAGGGTCGCCGACGCGGTGATCGAGGCGACCGAGATGTCCCGCACCGAGGACGTCAGCCGGGCGCTCAGCGCGGTTTTGACGTGCGGTCCACCGGGCACGGCGAGCGTCCGCAGGGACATCAGGGGGTGGGCGGCGAACGCCTCCTCGCAGGGCCGCTTGAGCACGTGCGCGGCCTGCCACGGATGCACCGGGACCAGCACCCGCGCACCGTCCCGCAGTTCCCCGGGCCACGCCCCCGTCACCAGGCACTCGGCCGCCGGGACCGGCACCAGGCCAAGACCCACCACCGGCCCGTGCTCGGGCCCGTACGCGAGCTGCTCCGCCACCGAGAAACCCGGCCGCGAACGGCAGCCGGGGTGGTACGGATGCCCGTCGACCACCCGCCGCTCCCAGCCCCAGTCACTGTCCGGCCACTCGTCCGGGTGATTCTCCGGCGCCGCCCCCGCCGCCGCCCGCACCGCCCGGGGCCGCGCCGCGCGCGAGAGCGCCAGCGACGCCGCGCTGTGCCCGAGTTCGGCGGCGAACCCCGCCGAGTGCGGTACGGCCAGGTCGGTCATCAGCCGCCCCGGGTCGTCGTACGGGGCCTCGTCCAGCCGCACGACCGGGACGTACGCGTCCGTGCGATACGCGTCCGCGGCCGGACCGGTCAGCCGGCGGCCGTCCCGAAGACCGAGGACCAGTTCGTCCCCGGCCCGCTCGCGGCCCTCGATCCACGGCAGCGGCTCATGGGCGAACGCACGCCACAGCCTGGACAGCACGGCCGCGCGGGCACCGGGCCGCTCGGCCGTGAACCGGTCGACCAGAGCGGGACGGACGGCCGCCAGCTCGTCTGCGACCTCGGCCTCTGCGCTGCGGGGACGATGCACGGGCTGGCTCCTCGGGTACGAGTACGGCGTCACGAAGGCGGGACAACGAAAGACATACTGATCGTCTCCGTCGTCTCCGTCCTCTCCGCCATGGACCGACCGTAGGGAACGAGTGGAACGCGTGGATCTACTGCCCCCGCCCACCGGCGCCGACGCCGCCCCCCGGGACGGCGCCGCCTCCCCGGACGACGTCGCGCGCCGTGCCGACGCCTACGCGGCCGTACCGCTGCTGAACTGCCTGCTGCGCGAGGTGGCCGAACCGCTGCCGGGTCCCGGCGCCCGGCCGGTGTACCGGCTGCCCGGCGGCAGAGCGCTGCGGGTGCGCGGGGAGCGCCGGCCCGCCGAACCGGAGATCCGCACGGCGGACGGCTGGCACCGCGTCGACCACGCCGAGCTGGTGAAGCTGGTCGCCGAGGAACTGCGCCGGCACACCGGACTGCCCAACCACGAACTGCCCACCGAGATGACCGACAGCAGGGACGCGGTGGCCGCGCTGCTGACCGTACGCGCGCGTGCCACCCCGCCCGCGGACCCGTATCTGCGCTCCGAGCAGTCCCTGCTCACCGGCCACACCCACCACCCCGCCCCCAAGGCACGCGGCGGCGGCCCGCACGCCGGGTGGCTGCCGTACGCGCCCGAGGCGCACGCCCGCTTCCCGCTGACGCTGCTCGCCGTGCGCGAGGACACGGTCGTCGACGAGGGCGACACCGCCGCCCTGGACGCCCTCGGCAAGGCCCCGCCCGGCTACCGGCTGCTGCCCGCCCACCCCTGGCAGCTGGCCCTGACCGCGGCCGCCCTCGCGCCCGCCTTCGCCGACGGCCGCCTCGTCCGGCTGGGCACGACCGGCTTCTTCACCTGGCCGACGGCCGCGATCCGCACGGTGTACGCGCCCGAGTACCTCCCCGGTCAGGACCTGTTCCTGAAGTTCAGCCTCGACGTGCGGATCACCAACGACATCCGCCGCCTGTGGCGCCACGACCTGCTGAAACTGCGCCGCACCGACACGGCTGTCACCGAGGCCTTCGCCTCCGTCGGGCCTCCTGCGACCTGGCTCGGCGACCGCGGCTACCGCACCGCCGACTTCGCCTTCGAGGAACTGGCCGTCGTCGTCCGCGACGGGCTGCGCGGGCGCGTCCTGCCCGGCGCGACCCCGCTGCTGGCCGCCGCGTTCGTGGAGGGCTTCCCCGGCAGCCCGCTGACCCGCACCACGGACCCGGCGGCCTGGTGGGAGGCGTATCTCGCCGCCGTCGTCCCGCCCGTGCTGACCGCCTTCGCCGACGACGGCGTCGTCCTGGAGGCGCATCTGCAGAACACGCTGGTCGCCGTGGACACGGCCGGGACACCGGTGCAGGCCCTCTTCCGGGACGCGGAGGGCGTCAAGCTGCTGCCGGACACCCCCCGGGCGGCCGGCTGGGAGCGCCTCGTGTACTGCCTGGTCGTCAACCACCTGTACGAGATCGCCGCCGCCCTCACCGAACACCACCCGGGCCTCGATCCCTGGCCCGCCGTCCGCCGCGCCCTGGCCCGCCACGACCTCCCCGAGATCCCCGCCCTGCTCGCCGCCCCCACCCTCCCCGGCAAGACCAACCTCCTGCTGCGCTGGACGGGCGCGGACGGTGCCGACGCCCGCTACCGCCCCCTGCCCAACCCGCTGCGCGAGGCGTGAGGGAGGACGAGACGAGCCGGATATTCCGTGCCGTCCCGGCCCGCACGGGTGCACACTCGCTGCATGGCGGACATGGAGGCGTTCCGGGACGAGGTCGCCCGCTGGGCGGCCGGCGGCACCGGCGGTACGGCGGGCGCTCTTGCGGCGGACCTCGGGCTGCGGACGGCGGTGCTCCTCGAGGGCCCCAGCGACCTCGCGGCCGTCGAGGCGCTGGCGGCGCGGGAGGGCCGGGACCTGACCTCCGAGGGCGTGGCCGTGGTGTCGATGGGCGGCGCGATGAGCGTCGGCCGCTACGCGTCTCTGCTCGGCCCACCCGGTCTCGGCCTGCGCCTGACGGGGCTGTGCGACGCCCGGGAGGAGCCCTTCTACGACCGGGGCTGGCAACGGGTCGGCGCCCCGCGCGACTTCTTCGTCTGCGTGGCCGACCTGGAGGACGAGCTGATCCGAGCCCTCGGCACGGCGCGGGTCGAGGAGGTCATAGCGGCCGAGGGCGAACTGCGCCCCTGGCAGACCTTCCTGGGCCAGCCCGCCCAGCACGGCCGGTCCCGGCAGCAGCAGTTGCGGCGCTTCCTCAGCACCAAGAAGGGCCGCAAGATCCGCTACGGCCGGCTCCTGGTCGCGGCGCTCGACGCCGGACGGACACCGGCCCCCCTCGGCGAACTCGTCGCGAACCTGTGACCGACGCGGACACGGCGGTGGGGCGGTGCGGCACGGGTCCCGCCCCCGCCGCGAGGAGTACGCTGAGCCTACCGAGGATATTTCGAGCACCGGTTTCGTGCCTGTGTCGTTTTCGGTGATTCAATACGCCGGGCCGGTCGACCGGCCCGGGGCAGGGTCCGCGTCATGACTGTGACCATCTCCCGCCCGACGACATCCGAGGGCCGACTGCTCCCGGGCTCGCCCGCTCCGCGCCTGTCGCTCGCCCCCACCGGTTCCGCCCCGGCTCTGCTGGACGGCGCGTGGTGGCCGCGCTCACGTGATCTCGAAGCAGAACTGCCCGCTCTGGCCGCGGTGCTCGATCCGCTGTGGGGGAGGATCACCCGGATCACGGTGAACCCCGGTCAGTGGCCCGTCGTGCCGCGCAAGGTGCCCGTCGCCGGGCATGTGGTGAAGGTGGGCTGGTTCCGGGCCGAGCAGGACCCGCACGAGTTGTTGCTGCTCTCGTACCGCGCGGGCCGCTGGAACCTGCTGGTGGTTCCGCCGCGGACCGAGCCCGCCTCGGCCGCGTGGCTGATGGCCGCCGCGAGTGACCCGCGGCGGACCTCCACGGCGAGCGGGTTGATGGCGGAGGCCGCGCGGCTGCGGACCGATGCCGAGGCCGACCGGACCGTGGAAGAGGTCTGGGACTCCGAAGGCGGGCACGTGGCGCGCGCTCCGGCCGGCGCCGCGCCCCAGGACGCCGTACCCGCGGGATGAGGAGCCATGCCCCCTGCACAACTGAACGTCCACCGAGAGGACCGTGGCACGCGGGCTCTGACCACCTTCGTGGGGGAGATCGACCTCACCACGGCCTCGCTGGCGCGTACCGTCCTGGACCGGTGTCTCCACGACGGAATCCGCACCGTCGACGTCGACCTCACCGCTGTCACCTTCTGTGACGTCAGCGGGCTGAACGTCTTCCTCACGATCTCAGAACTCGCCAGAAGCACCGGGGCGACCCTGCGGCTGCACCGTCCGCCGCAGTCCCTGAAGCGCGTCATCGAGGTCACGGGGGCCGGGTTCCTGCTCGACTCCCCGCGCCCGGACCGCACCCCGTCGCGAGAGACCGTCCCGGCCGCCACGCCCTGAGGCCCCGCGCACGTGAGGTTCTCCGCAGGAGGTCCTAGGCGCGGACCCGCGCCTGCCGCAGCGGTGCCCCGGCCGCGTGGAGGCCGGCGAGGGCCTGCCGGTAGGAGGCGATCAGTCCGGTCTCCAAGTAGTCCACGTCCAGTTCCTGGCAGTGGCGCCGGACGAGGCCGCGGGCCTTGCGGAGGTTGGGGCTGGGCATGCTGGGGAACAGGTGGTGCTCGATCTGGTGGTTCAGGCCGCCCAGTGCGACGTCGGTGAACCAGCCGCCGTTCACGTTGCGCGAGGTGAGCACCTGGCGACGCAGGAAGTCCGGCCGGTTCTCGCTCGTCAGGATCGGCATGCCCTTGTGGTTGGGCGCGAACAGGGAGCCGAGGTACAGGCCGAACAGGCCCTGGTGAACGGCGAGGAAGGCGATCGCCATGCCGGGCGGCAGGACCCAGAACAAGGCCGTCAGATAGACCACGCAGTGGGCGAACAGCAGGGTGCCGTCGAGCGTCCGGTGCCTGAGCGAGCGATTGGCCAGCGCCCTCCCGCTCGCCACGTGCAGGTTGAAGCCCTCCAGGGTGAGGAGCGGGAAGAACAGGAACGCCTGCCAGCGGCCGATCAGCCGGGGGAGCCCCGTGGCGGCCCGGGCCTGCTCCGGGGACCAGACCAGCAGGTCGGGCTCGACATCGGGATCGAGGTCCTCGTTGTTGGGGTTGGCGTGGTGACGGGTGTGCTTGTCCTGCCACCAGCCGTAGCCCATCCCGATACCCGCTCCGGCGATCCGTCCGGACACGTCGCTGAGCCGGCGTCGGCGGAACACCTGCCGGTGCGCCACATCGTGGGCGACCAGCGCGACCTGGCCGAAGACGATCGCCAAGAACGCGGCCACCGCCAGGGTCCACCACGTGTCGCCGAGCGCCACGAAGGCGATCCACCCGCCGGCATAGAGCGCGGCCACGACGGCGATCCGGAGCGTGTAGTAGCCGGGGCGGCGCTGCAGCAGCCCGGCCTCCGTGATCTTTCTCGACAACCGGGCGAAGTCACTGCCGGGGCTTTTCGGGGGCGGGCGGCGGTCCGTGCTGGTGGTCATCTGGGTGACTCTCTACGAAGGGGGCTGCCCGGGTTCCCTCGCCGGCAGGCCTTACACGGGCTGCCCCGTACCGGGGGACAGGCCCATTATCGGCCTAATGGGCGTGCCGGACCCCCGGGCGCGTGAAGCTGACTCCGACGGTGAGGAAGGGACGCGATGTCGGACGGCAAACGGGAGTCATCGGACGCCGGGGTGGACCGCTCGGAGGGGTTCGGCGAGCGGTTGCTGGGTGTTCTGCTCGACCGGGCTCACGAAATGCCGCCTTCGTTGATCGCCCCGCTCATCGCGGAAGAGGTGGCGGCGATCGGCGGACGTGACGTCTCCATCCTGCTGCAGGACTACGAACAGCTGCTTCTGGTGCCGTTGTCCGGTCGGCGGCTGCTCGTGGGAGAGCCCAAGCCGATGGAGGCGTCCCATGCCGGTGACGCGTTCCTCCAGCGCCGAGCGGTGGAAGTGCTGCAGGAGGGTGGTGTCCGCATGTACCTGCCCCTCCTGGACGGCAGCGACCAGGTCGGCGTGATGGTCGTGACGCTGGACGAGGTCGACGACGACGACCGGCGGCTCCTGCGCCGCCTCGCCGGCCTGGTGGCCGACATGATCGTCACCAAGGACTCCTACACCGATCTCTTCTTCAAGGCCCGCCGCCGCGCCCCCATGAGCCTGGCCGCCGAGATCCAGTGGTCACTGCTGCCGCCCCTGTCCATGACCGTCCCCCAGGTCGAAGTGGCCGGAATCCTGGAACCCACCTACGACGTGGCCGGTGACAGCTTCGACTACGCCCTCAACGAGGACGTTCTCCACGTGGCCATGATCGACGCGATGGGCCACGGCCTGGACGCCGCCACCATGGCGACGGTCGCCATCGGCGCCTACCGCCACGCCAGACGCTCCGACACGGACCTGGCGGAGGTGTACAACTTCATGGACAAGGCCATCAGCGACCAGTTCGGACCCGATCACTTCGTCACGGCGCAGATGATGCGCCTCGACATCAGCACTGGCCAGCTGCAATGGGTCAACGCCGGACACCCCGCCCCGCTCCTCATCCGGGACCACGCCGTCGCGGACCGGCTGGAGAGCCCCACCACCCTGCCGGTCGGTTTCGGCGGCCACCAACCGGTCGTGACGGAGCGGACTCTGCGGCGCGGGGACCGGGTGCTGTGCTTCACCGACGGCCTGATCGAGGAGCACCGCACAGGAGAGGAACAGTTCGGCGAGGAGCAACTCGTCGAGTGCACGAACCGCGTGGCGAGCGAGCACATCGGAGTACGCGCGGTGGTGCGTATGCTCTCCCACACCCTGAAGCACGAGCGCGGCGGCGTCACCAGCGACGACGCGACCATCTTCCTCATCGAGTGGCGCGGCGGCAGCAGCGATCACCTCGCCTCCTTCGGATGAGCCGGCGACTGTCACGCTCGGTTACGCTGCTCCTCACTGCCGGAGGCCCCGGGGAGGAGTGAGTCGTGGTTCGTCGTCAGCCCACAGCACCGAGTGACCCGGGTTCATGTTGAGAACGGTCACCGCGACCCGCTACGTCGAGCCCCTGCGCTCCGGCGGCTCCGTCCCCGCCGTCGTCGAGGCCGACGACCTCGGCACCTACGTCCTGAAGTTCACCGGCTCCGCGCAGGGCCGCAAGGCGCTGGTCGCCGAGGTGGTCGTCGGCGAGCTGGCCCGTGAGCTGGGGCTGCGGGTGCCCGAACTGGTCCTCGCGCACTTCGACCCGGCGCTCGCGACCGCCGAACCGCACCAGGAGGTGCGGGACCTGCTGAACGCCAGCGGGGGGCTCAACCTCGGCATGGACTATCTGTCGGGCGGCGCCGACCTCACGCCCGAGCTGGCCGAGGTGTTCCCGGTTGACGAGGGCGAGGCCGGGCGCGTCGTCTGGCTGGACGCCCTCACCGTGAACGTCGACCGCACGGTGCACAGCTCGAACCTCATGGTCTGGCCCACCTTCGGCACCGCACCCCCGCGCCTGTGGCTGATCGACCACGGCGCGGCCCTCGTCTTCCACCACCGCTGGGGCGCCTCCGCACCCGAGAAGGCGTACGACTTCCGTCACCACGCCCTCGGCCACTACGCGCCCGACCTCCCGGCCGCCGACGCCGAGCTGGCGCCGAAGGTGACGCGGGAGCTGTTGCGCGAGGTGGTGGGCCGGGTGCCGGAGGCCTGGTTGACCTGCGAGGACGACCTCGACACGCCGGAGAAGGTACGCGCGGCCTACGTGGACTACCTGCACGCGCGCGTGCAGGCCTCCCGGGAGTGGCTGCCCACCGGCTTCCCGAGCCGTGCGGAACTCGCCGCCGAGAACGCCGCCCGTGCGGCACGTACGCGGCGGGGCCGGCCCGCCTGGCTCAAACAGGTCCCCGACCTGCACGGCAAGCCGCCCGCCGAGCAGGACTGGTCGATCCACCTGGGCTGACCACCGCCTGGGCTGACGCACGGCCGCGCCCCCGGTCCCGTGCTTCGGTACCCGGGGGCGCGGACGCGTGGAGCGCGTATCGAGCGCGTGCGGCGTCAGCCCTTCAGCTGCTCGTACGCCGGCAGCGTCAGGAAGTCGGCGTAGTCCTCGTCGAGGGAGACGGTCAGCAGCAGGTCGTGGGCCTGCTGCCAGTTTCCGGCCGCGAAGGCCTCGTCGCCGATCTCGGCGCGGATGTTCGCCAGCTCCTCGGCGGCGACCTTGCGGGCCAGTTCGGCGGTGACCTGCTCGCCGTTGTCGAGGACGACCTCCGCGTTGATCCACTGCCAGATCTGCGAGCGGGAGATCTCGGCGGTGGCCGCGTCCTCCATCAGGTTGAAGATGGCGACCGCGCCGAGTCCGCGCAGCCACGCCTCGATGTAACGAATGCCGACCTGCACGGCGTTGACCAGACCCGCGTACGTCGGCTTGGCCTCCAGGGAGTCGACCGCGATCAGGTCGGCCGCCTTCACGTCGACGTCCTCGCGCAGCCGGTCCTTCTGGTTGGGACGGTCGCCGAGGACCTTGTCGAAGGACTCCATGGCGATCGGGACCAGGTCGGGGTGGGCGACCCAGGAGCCGTCGAAGCCGTCGCCGGCCTCACGGTCCTTGTCGGCGCGGACCTTCTCGAAGGCGACCTTGTTGACCTCGGCGTCGCGACGCGAGGGGATGAACGCCGCCATGCCGCCGATCGCGTGCGCGCCCCGCTTGTGACAGGTGCGGACGAGGAGTTCGGTGTACGCCCGCATGAACGGGGCGGTCATCGTCACCGCGTTGCGGTCCGGCAGGACGAACTTGGCGCCGCCGTCCCGGAAGTTCTTGACGATGGAGAACAGGTAGTCCCAGCGGCCCGCGTTCAACCCGGAGGCGTGGTCGCGCAGTTCGTAGAGGATCTCCTCCATCTCGTACGCGGCCGTGATCGTCTCGATCAGGACGGTGGCGCGCACCGTGCCCTGCGGGATGCCGACGTAGTCCTGCGCGAAGACGAAGACCTCGTTCCAGAGGCGGGCCTCCAGGTGGGACTCCGTCTTCGGGAGGTAGAAGTACGGGCCCTTGCCGAGGTCGATCAGGCGCTGGGCGTTGTGGAAGAAGTACAGCCCGAAGTCGACCAGGGCGCCGGGGACGGGGCGGCCGTCCACCTGGAGGTGACGCTCGTCGAGGTGCCAGCCGCGCGGGCGCATGACGACCGTCGCCAACTCGGCGTCCGGGCGCAGGGCGTAGGACTTGCCGGTGCGCTCGTCGGTGTAGTCGATGCCCCGGTGGTACGCGGAGGTCAGGTTGAGCTGGCCGAGGACGACGTTCTCCCAGGTCGGCGCGGAGGCGTCCTCGAAGTCCGCGAGCCAGACCCTCGCGCCCGAGTTGAGCGCGTTGATCGTCATCTTGCGGTCGGTCGGGCCGGTGATCTCGACCCGGCGGTCCTGCAGCGCGGCCGGGGCCGGGGCGACCTTCCAGGAGTCGTCCGCGCGGATCGCGGCGGTCTGGGGGAGGAAGTCGAGCGTGGAGGTGCGGGCGATCTCGGCGCGGCGCTCCGCACGGCGGGCGAGGAGCTCGTCACGCCGGGGCGTGAACCGCCGGTGCAGCTCGGCCACGAAGGCGAGCGCCGCGTCGGTGAGGACCTCCTCCTGCCGGGGCAGGGGCTCGGCGTCGACGATGGCCAGCGGGGACGGCGCTGGTGCGGACATGAGCTGTCACTTCCTTCAGCGGTGGCACCGGGTGCCAACGGGCACGTATGGGGCATTGCGCACCCACGACGCGGCGGGGTGCCTCTGGTCAGTGGATAGTAGTTTCCTCATCGTGGAACTTCAATGGTTTGTTGATGTCGAGATTCTCTGAGTCGAGGGAAGGTGGCGCTCGGTGCCACGCCCTTCACTCAAGGTGGACCAGGTCGGCCTCCGTGTCGATGTCGTACGGGCGCGCCACGTCCCCGCACTCCACGAGTGCGAGCTCCGCCTCGTGTTCCCTCAGATAGGCGCGTGCCCCCCGGTCCCCGGTGGCAGTCGCCGCGATCCCCGCCCAGTGCGCGGCGCCGAGCAGCACGGGATGCCCGCGCACGCCCGCGTACGCCGCCGAGACCAGCGACGTCTCGTCCTGGTACCCGGCCCGCACCCGGCCCATCGCCGCCGCGCCGATGCCGGGCTGGTCCACCAGCGAGATCAGCGCCGCCCGCGTAGCCGTTTCGGCCAGCGAACCGAGCCCGGCCCGGAGCGAGGACCCCATGCCCTGCTCCCACTCGGGGTTGTCCACCAGCACGCAGCCATCGAGCGCCGCCCGCGCCCGCACCTCCTCGGCCCGCGCGCCCAGTACGACGTGGACGCGGGCGCAGCCGGCCGCGCGCAAGACGTCGACCGCGTGTTCGACGAGCGGATGTCCACGGTGTTCGAGCAGTGCCTTGGGTCGGCCGCCGAGTCGCCGTCCGCCTCCGGCGGCCAGCACCAGCCCCGCCACCTGGTCTTCGATGTCCGTCATGCGTCCTGCATACCTGACCGCCCGCCAAACGCTCCGGCGTGCGCGGGTTTTCGGAGACTGAATTTCGGTCCGCGCGCTGGCGCGTCCGGCGCGGGGTGGCGTTTACTGGCCCGCGCACAACGGGGTGTGAGGGGGAGGGCTGTGTTGCGTAGCTTGGGGCAGAGGCAAGTGACCGTCGGCGACGAGGACGTGAGAGTGGCCGCACTGCGGACCGCGGTGTCCCGGCTGCGCCGCCAACTCGCTCTGCTGCCTGCCGACTTCCCGGACCGGGCGATCGCGGAGGACGAACTGGCCGACCTCGCCGCGATGGCGGGTCACGGTGTCCCCGAGGCGCCGCGACTGCGCCGCTCGCTGCTGCTGATAGCCGGCGCGATCGGCTCCGTCAGCGCCCTGAAGCCGGGGCTGACGGAGGTCCGCCACGCCGTGGAACTGTTCGGGGACCCGCCGCGCCGCTGAGCCCGCGGCGCGCGGGCGCCGGTCAGGCGGCCGGGTTGCCGTTCGAGGCCAGCAGGGCCTCCGACAGCTCCGCCGCCACCTGCTGGAGCAGCGGCACGATCCGGTCGGTCGCGCTCTCCGTGACCCGGCCGGCCGGGCCGGAGATGGAGATGGCCGCCGCGGTGGGGGAGTCCGGCACGGAGACGGCCAGGCAGCGGACGCCGATCTCCTGCTCGTTGTCGTCGATCGCGTAGCCCTGACGCCGGACGTCCTCCAGCGCCGCGATGAAACCGTCCGGCGTGGTGATCGTCTTGTCGGTCGCGGCCGGCATGCCGGTACGGCCCAGCAGGGCCCGCACCTCCTCCGCCGGGAAGTCCGCGAGCAGCGCCTTGCCGACGCCGGTGGAGTGCGGCAGGACGCGCCGGCCGACCTCGGTGAACATGCGCATCGAGTGCTTGGACGGCACCTGCGCGACGTACACGATCTCGTCCCCGTCGAGCAGCGCCATGTTCGCCGTCTCGCCGGTCTCCTCGACCAGGCGGGCCAGGTGCGGGCGGGCCCAGGTGCCGAGCAGCCGGCCCGCGGACTCGCCGAGGCGGATCAGGCGGGGGCCCAGCGCGTAGCGGCGGTTGGGCTGCTGGCGTACGTATCCGCAGGCCACGAGCGTACGCATCAGGCGGTGGATGGTCGGCAGTGGCAGGCCGCTGCTGGCGGACAGCTCGCTCAGGCCGACCTCGCCGCCCGCGTCCGCCATCCGTTCGAGCAGGTCGAAGGCGCGCTCCAGGGACTGGACGCCGCCTGTGGCGGACCTGGCGGAGTCGGTGGTGCTGGCGCTGGACGTCGGCACGGCACGTTCCTTTCGGGGCTGGCGGGAGAAAGAAGCGTACCCGGCGGCCGGTTGACTACCGGCTTGTACGTAGCTACGTTCTGCTTGCTGGAAGTCTAATTCCGCTTTGTGGAAACGTCCAGGGCGGGGTCATTGGGCATGCCGTCACAAAGGCCGTCACAAAGGGTGCCTCTTGACGGGGTGGAGCCGGGAATGAAGACTCCTTCAACAGAACGTTGAAATCGGCGGCAGAGAGCAGAGAAGGGGATTCGGTGTCCGAAGCTGAACTGGTGCTGCGCTCGACGCGCGTCGTCACTCCCGAGGGGACACGCGCCGCGTCGATCGCGGTGACCGGCGAGAAGATCACGGCCGTCCTGCCGTACGACGCCCCCCTGCCGGCGGGCGCCCGGCTCGAGGACGTCGGCGACCACGTCGTCCTGCCCGGCCTGGTCGACACCCATGTGCACGTGAACGACCCCGGCCGCACCGAGTGGGAGGGCTTCTGGACCGCCACCCGCGCCGCGGCGGCCGGCGGCATCACCACCCTCGTCGACATGCCGCTCAACTCCATCCCGCCGACCACCACGGTCGACAACCTGCGCACCAAGCGCGAGGTCGCCGCCGACAAGGCCCACATCGACGTCGGCTTCTGGGGCGGCGCCCTGCCCGACAACGTCAAGGACCTGCGCCCGCTGCACGAGGCCGGGGTCTTCGGCTTCAAGGCGTTCCTGTCGCCGTCGGGCGTGGACGAGTTCCCGCACCTCGATCCGGAGCAGCTCGCCCGGTCGCTGGCGGAGATCGCCGCCTTCGACGGCCTGCTGATCGTGCACGCCGAGGACCCGCACCACCTGGCCGCCGCCCCGCAGCAGGGCGGTCCCAAGTACACCCACTTCCTCGCCAGCCGCCCGCGCGACGCCGAGGACACCGCGATCGCCACCCTCCTCGCGCAGGCGAAGCGGCTCAACGCGCGGGTGCACGTGCTCCACCTGTCCTCCAGCGACGCCCTGCCGCTGATCGCCGGGGCCCGCGCCGAGGGCGTACGGGTGACGGTCGAGACCTGCCCGCACTACCTCACCCTCACCGCCGAGGAAGTGCCGGACGGCGCCAGCGAGTTCAAGTGCTGCCCGCCGATCCGCGAGGCCGCCAACCAGGACCTGCTGTGGCAGGCGCTGGCCGACGGCACCATCGACTGCGTCGTCACCGACCACTCGCCGTCCACCGCCGACCTCAAGACCGACGACTTCGCCACCGCCTGGGGCGGCATCGCAGGCCTCCAGCTCAGCCTGCCGGCCATGTGGACCGCGGCCCGCGAGCGCGGCCTCGGCCTGGAGGACATCGCGCGCTGGATGTCGGCGCGGACGGCACGGCTGGTGGGGCTCGACGGGCGCAAGGGCGCCATCGCGGCCGGCCACGACGCCGACTTCGCCGTCCTCGCCCCCGACGAGACGTTCACCGTCGACCCGGCCGCACTCCAGCACCGCAACCGCGTCACCGCGTACGCGGGCAAGACCCTGTACGGCGTCGTGAAGTCCACCTGGCTGCGCGGCACGCGCATCGTGACGGACGGCGCGTTCACCGAGCCGAAGGGACAGCTCCTCGACCGGGCCCGACACGCCCGGACCCCCTGAATCCAGTCCACCCCGAACGACCCGAAAGGAACACCTGATCACCGTGACGGACCGGCAGAACACCTCGTTGGCCAGCTTCACCGGCGACGCGAACCCCTACGGAGGCGGCGACCCGTACGCGGACTACCGCACCGCAGACCTCCCCTTCACCCAGTACGCCAACCTTGCCGACCGGCAGCTCGGCGCGGGTGTCGTCGCCGCCAACGACGAGTTCTTCGCCCAGCGCGAGAACCTGCTGGTACCCGGGCCCGTCGAGTTCGACCCCGAGCACTTCGGGCACAAGGGCAAGGTCATGGACGGCTGGGAGACCCGCCGGCGGCGCGGCGCCTCCGCCGAGCACCCCTGGCCCACCGAGGACGACCACGACTGGGCGCTGGTCCGCCTCGGTGCCCCCGGCGTGATCCGCGGCATCGTCGTCGACACCGCCCACTTCCGCGGCAACTACCCGCAGGCCGTCTCCGTCGAGGGCACCTCGGTCGCGGGCTCCCCGTCCCCCGGGGAACTGCTCGCGGACGACGTGAAGTGGACGACCCTCGTCCCGCGCACCCCGGTCGGCGGCCACGCCGCCAACGGCTTCGCCGTCTCGGCCGAGCAGCGCTTCACCCACCTGCGGCTGCGACAGCACCCCGACGGCGGCATCGCCCGCCTGCGCGTCTACGGCGAGGTCGTCCCGGACCCCGCCTGGCTGACCGCCCTCGGCACCTTCGACGTGGTCGCCCTGGAGAACGGCGGCCAGGTCGAGGACGCCTCCAACCTCTTCTACTCACCGGCCACCAACACCATCCAGCCGGGCCGCTCCCGCAAGATGGACGACGGCTGGGAGACCCGCCGCCGCCGCGACCGGGGCAACGACTGGATCCAGTACCGCCTGGTGGACCGCTCGCAGATCCGCGCGATCGAGATCGACACGGCGTACCTCAAGGGCAACAGCGCCGGCTGGGCGTCCGTCTCCGTCAAGAACGGCGAGGCGGACGAGTGGCGCGAGGTGCTCCCGCGCACCCGGCTCCAGCCCGACACCAACCACCGCTTCGTCCTGCCGGAGGCGGCCGTCGGCACGCACGCGCGCGTGGACATCTTCCCCGACGGCGGCATCTCCCGCCTGCGGCTGTTCGGCTCCCTCACGCAGGACGGCACCGCCCACCTCGCCGCCCGCCACCAGGAACTGGGCGGCTGACCCACCCCTCCCGAACCCGCGCGGGGCGCCCCGACCGGACAGCACCGGTGCGCTCCGCGCGTACGTACGTTCCGGGGGGTGGCAGCGCCCCGAGGTCTGCCACGCCGCGCGGGCGTTGCCTCCGGGTTACCGCTGCGCCGCGCGGAGTTGGCCTGCGGCTTGCTGTTAAGGCGCCTGGTCGCGGCCTGCGGGTTGTTGTCACGCCGCGTGGGCGCCGCCTGCGGGTTGCCGTCGCGGCGTGCAGGCGCCCCGTCCGGGCTGTCGCCGCGTCGTGTGGGCGCCCCCACGGCATGTGGGCGCGGGGCCGGGGCGACGGCTACGCCGCGTGGCCGCCGTCCACCGCGAACTCCGCGCCGGTGACGTAGGAGGCGGTCGCCAGGTAGGCCACCGTCGACGCCACCTCGTCCGCCGTGCCGAAGCGGCCCAGCGCGGTCATGGCCGCCTGCCCGTCGGCGTAGGGGCCGTCCGCCGGGTTCATGTCGGTGTCGATCGGCCCCGGGTGCACGATGTTCGCCGTGATGCCGCGCGGGCCCAACTCCCTGGCCAGGGCCTTGGTCAGTCCGATCAGCGCCGACTTGCTCATGGCGTACAGCGTGCCGCCGGGGCCGGGCACCCGCTGGGACATGCAGGTGCCGACGGTGATGATCCGCCCGCCCTCGGTCATGCGGGCCGCGGCCGCCTGGGAGGCAAGGAAGACACCGCGGACGTTCACGGCCAGCAGCCGGTCCACGTCGGTCAGGGACAAGCTCTCCAGCGGGCCCAACAGCCCCAGGCCCACGTTGTTGACCAGCACGTCGAGGCCGCCGCCGAGCGCCTGCGCGGCCCGCTCGACCGCCCCCGCCGCCTCGTCCGCGTCGGCGGAGTCCGCCCGCAGGGCAACCGCCCGGCGCCCCAGGGCCTCGACGGCCCGTACGACGTCCTCGGCCGCGTCCTTGCCGTTCACGTAGGTGACGGCCACGTCCGCGCCCTCCCGTGCGAGCCGCAGGGCGGTCGCCGCGCCGATGCCCCGGCTGCCGCCGGTCACGAGGGCCGTCCGGCCGGTCAGGGGGGCCGGGAAGTGTGCGGGTGGGTTCGTGTTCGTGTTCATGGCTCCATCCCACCGGGCGGGCCGCGCCCACGCTGGCGGCGAACGGACGTCGACCTCACCGATGAGTCGCCGGCTCCCGCACGGTCTCAACCCTCGACAGCGGACTCCACCGCACCGAAAGGCAGGCACCCGTCATGGGCAGGCTCGTACTCACCACCTTCATCACGCTCGACGGCGTCTACCAGGCCCCCGGCGGCCCCCACGAGGACACCCGCGACGGCTTCGAACACGGCGGCTGGAGCGTCCCGTACGGCGACGAGGACTTCGGCCGGTTCGTCGACGAGGTCTTCGGCCGCGTCGGCGCCTTCCTCCTCGGCCGCCGCACGTACCAGATCTTCGCCTCCCACTGGCCGAAGACGACCGACCCGGCCGATCCCGTCGCCGCCAAGCTGAACGCCCTGCCGAAGTACGTCGCCTCCACCACCCTCACCGACCCCGGCTGGGCGGGCACCACCGTGATCGACGGCGACCTCGCCAAGGAGGTCACCGCGCTCAAGGAGCGCACCGACGGCGAACTCCAGGTGCACGGCAGCGGAGCCCTCGCCGGGTCCCTGCTGGCGCTCGACCTCGTCGACACCGTGCACCTGCTGACCTTCCCCGTGGTGCTCGGCGCCGGCCGCCGCCTCTTCACCGAGGGCGCCCTGCCGACCGCCTTCCGGCACACCGGCGGGCGCGTCACGGCCGCGGGCGTCTCCATCCAGTCCTACGACCTGGCCGGGCGGCCCGAGTACGGCTCCTACGAACTGCCGGAGCAGGCCTGAGCCGCCGTTGGCCGGGGTGTGAACACGCCGAAAACACATATGACGTCCCGGGAAACTCCACGGTCTTGTCATTGACATGCCACTGTCTACGCGCGTCATCATGAGGCATGCGATTCCCCCCACGCGCCGCTCGGCTCGGCGCAGCAGCCGCAGTCCTGTCCGCCCTCCTCGTGGGCGGCACCGTCTCCGCGACCACGGCGGGCGCCGCACCAACGGCGGTCGGCGACATCTGTTACAGCGACCTGCCCTCCCAGGCGCACGACACGCTCGACCTGATCGAGCAGGGCGGTCCCTACCCGTACGAGCAGGACGGGACCGTCTTCCAGAACCGGGAGGGCATCCTGCCCAGCCAGTCCACCGGCTACTACCACGAGTACACGGTGATCACGCCGGGCTCAGACACCCGCGGAGCCCGGCGCATCGTCACCGGTGAGGAGAACCAGGAGGACTACTACACGGCCGACCACTACGCGTCGTTCGACCTCGTCGACCACGGCTGCTGAGAAGCGGAAACGGTTCTCTCACCCGGGTTTGCGGCTCTCGGCGGCGGCGAACAGCGCCACGCCGAGAGCCAGCAGCGCGACGCTCGCGTACAGCCCGTAGCCGTCGAGGAAACCGATCCGCTGCACCAGCCCCAGGTTCCAGTCGGTGAACTCGTGCACCAGGCCCATCACGCCCTGGATCACGGCCATCAGGCCCAGGAACTCCAGCAATTCCTTCATGGCGCCGACTCTCGCCCCGCGGTACCCCCACACGCATCGGCCGCGGGGCGGGCTCCGGACGACGGAAGGCTCCGGCACGCGCGGTCCGCCGCGACCGAAGTCGCCGCTTCGGCGACTTTGGTCGGCGATCCCCTTCTCGTGGGGGTGGCTCCCGCACGGGCTGCGTAGATTTGTCGACTGTGAAGAGTGATGAGCAGGCCACCGAACCCCTCGCGTACGCGGGGCGCCGCTGGGCGCTGCCCGCGGCCGTGGTCGAGGACCTGTACCCGCGGTCGGGGCCGCCCGGTGGAAGGCCGCGGCGCACCGCGCGCGACTGGGTCGTCGACTTCACGTGCTTCCTGCTCGCCGTCGCCGTCGGATTGATGGCCGCCGACTCACTCGACCAGGAGGCCGGCCTCTCGCCCACCATGGCGGCCGCCGACCAGGTGATCGGCGCCCTGGCCTGCGCCGCCCTGTGGTTGCGTCGCCGCTGGCCGGTCGGGCTGGCCGCGGTGATGGTGCCGGTCTCCCTGTTCTCGGCCACGGCGGGAGGCGCGGTGCTCGCCGCCCTGTTCAGCCTCGCCGTGCACCGGCCCTTCCGGTACGTGGCCTGGCTCGGCGGCGCGAGCCTCGCCCTGACGCCCCTGTACTACTGGATGCGCCCCGAACCCGGCCTGCCGTACCTGGCGTCGCTCCTGATCGCCTTCCTGCTCGCCGTCGTCGTCATCGGATGGGGCCTGCTCGCACGGTCCAAGCGCCGGCTCCTGCTCAGCCTGCGCGACCGTGCCCGGCACGCCGAGGCCGAGGCGCGGCTGCGGGCCGAACAGGCGCAGCGGCTGGCCCGGGAGGCCATCGCCCGCGAGATGCACGACGTCCTGGCGCACCGGCTGACGCTGCTCAGCGTGCACGCGGGCGCCCTGGAGTTCCGGCCCGACGCGCCCCGCGAGGACGTGGCGCGGGCGGCCGGTGTCATCCGCGAGAGCGCGCACGATGCCCTCCAGGACCTGCGGGAGATCATCGGCGTACTGCGGGCGGGGGAGTCCGACGACGCGGGCCGCCCCCAGCCGACCCTCGCGGCGCTCGACGCACTGGTCGCCGAGTCCCGTGCGGCCGGCATGAAGGTCGCCCTCGCGGGCCGCGTCACCGACCCCGGCGCGGTCCCCGCCTCCGTCGGCCGCACCGCCTACCGCATCGCCCAGGAGGCGCTGACCAACGCGCGCAAGCACGCCCCCGGCACCGAGGTCACCGTCTCGGTCACCGGAGCGCCGGGCGACGGACTCGCCATGTCGGTGCGCAACGCCCCACCCGAGGGCGAGGTGCCCCACGTGCCCGGATCCGGGCAGGGCCTGATCGGGCTGAGTGAGCGGGCCTCGCTCGCGGGCGGCACCCTGGAACACGGCCCCACACCCGGGGGCGGCTTCGAGGTACGGGCACGGCTGCCGTGGGGGTGAGGCGGCGCCCGGTGGCCGGGCCGCCGTCACCACGGGGGCGAAGTCGGTTCCCGGCGGCCGTGATTACGTTTGCCCCATGACTGCGATCAGACTGCTCCTCGTCGACGACGACCCGCTGGTGCGGGCCGGGTTGTCCCTGATGCTGGGCGGCGCCGATGACGTGGAGATCGTTGGTGAGGCCGCCGACGGCGACGAGGTCGAGGCGCTCGTCGACCGCACCCGCCCGGACGTCGTCCTCATGGACATCCGGATGCCGGTGGTGGACGGCCTGACGGCGACCGAGCGGCTGCGGGGCCGCGCGGACGCCCCGCAGATCGTCGTGCTCACCACCTTCCACGCGGACGAGCAGGTGCTGCGGGCCCTGCGCGCCGGCGCCGCGGGGTTCGTCCTCAAGGACACCCCGCCCGCGGAGATCCTCGACGCGGTGCGCAGGGTCGCGGCCGGCGACCCCGTCCTGTCGCCCGCCGTGACCCGGCGGCTCATGGAGCACGCGGCCGGGGGCGCCGCCGACACGCGCCGCACGCGCGCGCGGGAGCGCATCGCCGCCCTCAACGACCGCGAACGCGAGGTCGCCGTCGCGGTCGGCCGGGGCATGGCCAACGCCGCCATCGCGGGGGAGCTGTACATGAGCGTCGCCACCGTCAAGACGCACGTCTCCCGCGTCCTGGCCAAGCTCGACCTCGACAACCGGGTCCAGATCGCCTTGCTGGCGTACGACGCGGGACTCCTGGAGGAGTACCAGGAGGACGGGCAGTAGTCGGTGGGCGCGCCGGTTCAGCCCGCCACGGGGGCCGCGGCCCCCGGCACCTCCGCCAGCCGTACGGGTCTGCGCTCGCGGCGGGAGATGTCACAGGCCTCGGCGATCCGCAGGGCCTGCAGCGCCTCGCGCCCGTCGCAGGGGTTGGCCCGCTCGCCGCGCACCACCTCCACGAACACGGCCAGCTCCGCCTCGTAGGCGGGCCCGAAGCGCTCGACGAAGCCGGTCCACGGCTTGTCCGCGGCCGGTGGCCCGGTCGGTTCGGTCGACGCGATCGGCGTACGGTCGTCCAGGCCGACCACGATCTGGTCCAGCTCCCCGGCCAGCTCCATGCGGACGTCGTATCCCGCCCCGTTCAGCCGCGTCGCGGTCGCCGTGGCCAGCGTGCCGTCGTCCAGTGTGAGCAGGGCCGCGCCCGTGTCCACGTCGTCCGCCGCCCGGAACATCGTCGGTCCGGCGTCGGATCCTGCGGCGTACACGTCGACGACCTCCCGCCCGGTCACCCAGCGCAGGACGTCGAAGTCGTGGATGAGCGTGTCCCGGTAGAGCCCGCCGGACTGCGGCAGGTACCGGGCCGGCGGGGGCGTCTGGTCGCTGGTCACCGCCCGGACGGTGTGCAGCCGGCCGAGCCGCCCGGACCGCACCGCCTCCCGGGCGCCCGTGTAGCCGGTGTCGAAGCGTCGCTGGAAGCCCATCTGGAGGATCGTCCCGGCCGCCTCCACCTCGGCGATCGCCTGGAGCGTGCCGGGCAGGTCCAGCGCGATGGGCTTCTCGCAGAACACCGGTAACCCCGAGCGTGCCGCCCGGCCGATCAGTTCGGCGTGGGCCGGCGTCGCCGTGGTGATCACCACTGCGTCCACACCCCACTGGAAGATCTCGTCCACTCCTGGTGCCGCCGTCTCGCCCAGCCGATGGGCCAGGTCCTGGGCCCGCGCGATGTCGGCGTCCGTGAGGATCAGGGATCCGACGTCGCGATGGCGGCTGAGCGTGTTGGCGTGAACGGTGCCGATGCGGCCCGTTCCGATGACCCCGATGCGCATGGAATCAAAGTGGGCTCACAGCCGCTCCCTGTCAATGCGTATGTCCGGACAATCGAACTACACAACTTCCCGTCATCTGCGCACGGAGCTACGCTCGGCCCGTGCCGAAACCAGAAGTGGACCCGACCGTGTCGCTGGACCTCAGCGTGGATCGCAGCAGCCCCGTGCCGCTGTACTTCCAGCTGTCGCAGCAGCTGGAGGCGGCGATCGAGCACGGCGCGCTGACCCCCGGGAGTCTGCTGGGCAACGAGATCGAGCTGGCCGCGCGGCTCGGTCTGTCCCGGCCCACCGTCCGTCAGGCCATCCAGTCGCTCGTCGACAAGGGCCTGCTCGTGCGCCGCCGCGGCGTCGGCACCCAGGTCGTGCACAGCAAGGTCAGGCGCCCGCTGGAACTGAGCAGCCTCTACGACGACCTGGAGGCCGCGGGACAGCGCCCGGCCACGAAGGTCCTGGTCAACACCGTCGTCCCCGCGACCGCCGAGGTCGCCGCCGCGCTCGGCGTCGCCGAGGAGAGCGACGTACACCGCATCGAGCGGCTGCGGCTGACGCACGGGGAGCCGATGGCGTACCTGTGCAACTACCTGCCGCCCGGCCTCCTCGACCTGGACACCGGCCAGCTGGAGGCCACCGGCCTCTACCGGCTGATGCGCGCCGCCGGGATCACCCTGCACAGCGCCCGTCAGTCCATCGGCGCCCGCGCCGCCACCCCCGGTGAGGCCGAGCGGCTCGGCGAGGACGAGGGCGCCCCGCTGCTCACCATGGAGCGCACGACGTTCGACGACACGGGACGCTCGGTCGAGCTCGGCACCCACACCTACCGGCCGTCCCGCTACTCCTTCGAGTTCCAGCTGCTCGTGCGGCCCTGACCGGCTCCGTCCGGTGGCTCTGCCCGCCGTGCGGGTTCGTCGCAATGTCCGGACAATGTGACCGTCGTCCGGTCCCCGGAGGCAGGCGCTCCGCTTGTGTGTCGGACAATGGGGCGTTTGGGGTTTCCCGACCCCGGCCGGGCCGCGGTGAACGCCCGGCACGCACAGCACGGCACAGCAAGAAGGGCACGGCCTCGTGGCACGGTTTCGGACATGGGTGGGCATCGCGCTGGCAGGGGCACTTTCGGTGTCCCTGGCCGGGTGCAGCAGCACCGGCGGCAAGCGGGCCGAGGACGCCCGCAAGGCCGCGTCGGCCCAGGGGAAGGCGGCGGTGAACACCCCCCGCTGGACCTTCGCGATGATCACCCACTCGGGTGACGGCGACACCTTCTGGGACATCGTCCAGAGCGGCGCCGAGCAGGCCGCGGTCAAGGACAACATCAACTTCGTGTACTCCCACGACGACGAGGCACAGCAGCAGGCCCAGCTCGTGGACGCGGCCGTCGACAAGAAGGTCGACGGCATCATCGTCACGCTGGCCAAGCCCGCCGCGATGAAGTCCGCCCTCGCCCGTGCGCGCAAGGCGGGCATCCCGGTGATCACGGTGAACTCCGGGTCCGAGGAGTCCAAGGAGTTCGGCGCCCTCACCCACGTGGGCCAGGACGAGACCATCGCGGGCGAGGCCGTCGGCGAGGAGCTGAACGAGCGGGGCCGCAAGCAGGCGATCTGCGTGCTCCACGAGCAGGGCAACGTCGGCCACGAGCAGCGCTGCGACGGCGTGGAGAAGACCTTCGACGGCAAGGTCCAGCGGCTCTACGTCAACGGCACCAGCATGCCGGACGTGCAGTCCGCCATCGAGGCCAAGCTCCAGACCGACAAGTCCCTCGACGCCGTGGTCACCCTCGGCGCCCCCTACGCCGACACCGCGGTGAAGGCCAAGCAGGGCGCCGGCAGCAAGGCCGAGATCGACACCTTCGACCTCAACGCCAAGGTGGCCGCCGGACTGGAGGACGGCACCCTCGGCTTCGCCGTCGACCAGCAGCCCTACCTCCAGGGGTACGAGGCCGTCGACCTGCTGTGGCTGTACAAGTACAACGCCGACGTCCTCGGCGGCGGCCGCCCGGTGCTCACCGGGCCGCAGATCATCACCAAGGAAGACGCCGCCGCGCTGGCCGACTACACGGACCGGGGCACGCGATGAGCGGCACGCAGGTGAAAGAGGATGACGAAAGGATTCTGCGGACCTCTCCGCTCCGGAAACTCCTGGGCCGTCCCGAGCTGGGCTCCGTCGTCGGCGCCATCGCCGTCTTCGTCTTCTTCGCGTTCTTCGCCGACAGCTTCCTGCGCGCCACCAGCCTCAGCACGGTCCTCTACGCCGCCTCCACGATCGGCATCATGGCCGTCCCGGTGGCGCTGCTGATGATCGGCGGAGAGTTCGACCTGTCCGCGGGCGTCATGGTCACCTCGTCGGCCCTGGTGTCGTCGATGTTCAGCTACCAGATGACCGCCAACGTCTGGGTAGGCGTCGGCGTCTCCCTGCTGGTCACCCTGGCGATCGGCGCCTTCAACGGCTTCATGCTCACCCGCACCAAACTGCCCAGCTTCATCATCACGCTCGGCACCTTCCTGATGCTGACCGGGCTGAACCTGGGCTTCACCAAGCTCATCGACGGCACCGTCTCCACCAAGTCGATCGACGACATGGAGGGCTTCCCCTCCGCCCACGACGTCTTCGCCTCCACGATCACCGTCGGCGGAGTCGGCTTCAAGGTCACCATCCTGTGGTGGCTCGCCCTGGTCGCCGTCGCCAGCTGGATCCTGCTGCGCACCCGCGCCGGCAACTGGATCTTCGCGGTCGGCGGCAACAAGGACGCCGCCCGCGCGGTCGGCGTCCCGGTCACCAGGACCAAGATCGGCCTCTACATGGGCGTGGGGCTCGGCGCCTGGATCTCGGGCCAGCACCTGCTCTTCTCCTACGACGTCGTCCAGTCCGGCGAGGGCGTCGGCAACGAGCTGATCTACATCATCGCGGCCGTCATCGGCGGCTGCCTGATCACCGGCGGCTACGGCAGCGCCGTCGGCTCGGCGGTCGGCGCGTTCATCTTCGGCATGACCAGCAAGGGCATCGTCTTCGCCGAGTGGAACCCCGACTGGTTCAAGTTCTTCCTCGGAGCGATGCTGCTCCTCGCGACCCTGCTCAACGCCTGGGTCCGCAAGCGCGCGGAGGCCACCAAGTGACGCAGACCCCAGCACGCGACGCGCTCGTCGAACTGTCCGACGTCAGCAAGAACTACGGCAACGTCCGCGCCCTCGAGGGCGTGTCCCTCCAGGTGCACGCCGGCGAGATCACCTGCGTCCTGGGCGACAACGGCGCGGGCAAGTCCACCCTCATCAAGATCATCGCCGGGCTGCACCAGCACGACGGCGGCACCCTCGCCCTCGACGGCGAGGAGACCCGCCTGTCCTCGCCGCGCGAGGCCCTGGACCGCGGCATCGCCACCGTCTACCAGGACCTGGCCGTCGTCCCCCTCATGCCGGTCTGGCGCAACTTCTTCCTCGGCTCCGAACCGCGCAAGGGTGTCTCCCCGTTCAAGCGCATGGACGTCGACCACATGCGCCGCACCACCCACGCGGAACTCCTCCGCATGGGCATCGACCTGCGCGACGTCGACCAGCCCATCGGCACCCTCTCCGGCGGCGAACGCCAGTGCGTGGCGATCGCCCGCGCGGTCCACTTCGGCGCGAAGGTCCTGGTCCTCGACGAACCGACGGCGGCACTGGGCGTGAAGCAGTCGGGTGTGGTCCTCAAATATGTGGCGGCGGCACGCGACCAGGGCCTGGGTGTTGTCCTGATCACCCACAACCCGCACCACGCGTACCTGGTCGGGGACAGGTTCGTGCTGCTGCAGCGCGGCGCCATGGTGGGCGCGTATGCGCGTGACGAGGTCACCCTGGACGAGCTGACACGCCAGATGGCAGGCGGAAACGAGCTGGACGATCTACGCCATGAACTGCAACGCCCCTCTTAGGGGCCCTAACAGCCTGCGATCATGCCGGGCATGATCGATTCGCTCAGTGGCCCCTACTACACGGCTCTCCAGGCGCACGCGCAGCGGTATCTGGGGCGGGGGTATGCCTGTGTGCCTCCCGTCGGAGACGACAACTTCGGTGTGGGCTTGCATCGTGACGACCGTGCTGGTCTGGTCTCGGCCCTGACCTTGGGGGTTCCCTTCCAGCCCAGTGTCATCGAGCCGGTTGAGTTCGTCTGCACCCTGCAGACGAGTCAGGAGCGGGAGGCGCACCATCTCGCGAGGGTCGCGGCGCGCTGGTTCATCGCATCGGGTGCGAACGTCACGTTCGGGGAGTGGATCCAGCGGGACCGCCCGATGTTGCCGGACACAGGCATCCACGGCCTGCTCTTCGACATCGATCCCATGGTCGGCGAAGCGCTTTCGGTCTTCGACGGCGCCGTTTGGCCGGGCGGCCCTGTAGGTTCCGGGACGGCGTACGGAGCGCTGCATGTGGTGGTGCTGATCCCGCTCACCGCTGCGGAGATCGACGTTCTGGAGTCCCCGGGCCAGGGCCGGAAGGCACTCTGGGAACGGTGGCGGGCCGACAGGACCCGGCTGTGGGACGTTGGGCGCGACGAACGCCCTGGGACCGGTGCCGCCTCCGGTTGACCCTGCGAACGCGCCGCCGTCCTCGCCGGGCGAAGACGCCGCACACGCTGTATGACCTCCGCGGCCAGAGGTGTGCCGTGTGGCTCGCCCCGTTTCGCGAGCACGGGGCGGATCCCTCGCTGCCAGAGCAGGCAGCGGTACTTGTCGTGGTCGCAGCCGCGGTCGGCCGGCAGTGCGTCGGGGCGCCGGCGGGGTCTGCCGACCTGGCCCGCGACGGCGGGATCTTGTCGAGCGGCGGCTCGAGCTGGGTGCCGTCGCCCGCGGTTTTTGCCGGTCAGCGACACCGCGAGCGGGATGCCCTGTCCGACGACGACGAGGGTGGTGCTTGCTGCCCGGCCGTGCGCGGCCGACCGGGCCGGGCCCGCATTCGGGCCCCGTCGGGCGGCCCGCACGTGTGAGGAGTCGATCACCGCCCGCTCCCGGTCCAGCCTAGGATCCCGCACAGGCCGAGACTCTCATGATCAGCAGCTCTTGGCAGAGCCAGTTGGGGGCGCGGGGAACGGCGCGACCAGCCACAACGCACCCGAACCCGGCAACGAACCGCGCATCCCACCCCCTGTCCCATTCGGCACCCGGCACAGCCGTGCGGCACAATCGCACCCGATGAGCACCTACCGCGACTTCACCGCCCCCATCGGATCCCGCCGCGCCCCGGTCCTGCGCACCGTGGGTACGAGGGAACGCCGCTCGCACCTCACGGCACCCCGCGTGCCCACGGTCGGCATCGACATCGGCGGCACGAAAGTCATGGCGGGTGTCGTCGACGCCGACGGCAACATCCTGGAGAAGCTCCGCACGGAGACCCCGGACAAGTCCAAGAGCCCGAAGGTCGTCGAGGACACGATCGTCGAACTGGTCCTGGACCTCTCCGACCGGCACGACGTGCACGCGGTGGGCATCGGCGCGGCCGGCTGGGTCGACGCCGACCGCAATCGCGTGCTGTTCGCCCCCCACCTGTCCTGGCGCAACGAACCACTGCGCGACCGCATCGCCGGCCGCCTCGCGGTCCCCGTCCTGGTGGACAACGACGCCAACACCGCCGCCTGGGCCGAGTGGCGCTTCGGCGCCGGCCGCGGCGAGGACCACCTGGTCATGATCACGCTCGGTACCGGCATCGGCGGCGCGATCCTGGAGGACGGCCAGGTCAAGCGCGGCAAGTACGGCGTCGCCGGCGAGTTCGGGCACATGCAGGTCGTCCCCGGCGGCCACCGCTGCCCGTGCGGCAACCGCGGCTGCTGGGAGCAGTACAGCTCCGGGAACGCCCTGGTCAGGGAGGCCCGCGAGCTGGCCGCCGCCGACTCGCCGGTGGCGTACGGGATCATCGAGCACGTCAAGGGCAGCATCGGCGACATCACCGGCCCGATGATCACCGAGCTGGCCCGCGACGGCGACGCCATGTGCATCGAGCTGCTCCAGGACATCGGGCAGTGGCTCGGCGTCGGCATCGCGAACCTCGCCGCCGCCCTCGACCCGTCCTGCTTCGTGATCGGCGGCGGGGTCAGCGCCGCCGACGACCTGCTGATCGGCCCCGCGCGCGACGCCTTCAAGCGCCAGCTCACCGGCCGCGGCTACCGCCCCGAGGCCCGCATCGTCCGCGCCCAGCTCGGTCCCGAGGCCGGCATGGTGGGCGCCGCCGACCTGTCCCGGCTGGTGGCCCGCCGGTTCCGCCGGGCCAAGCGGCGCCGGGTGGAGCGCTACGAGCGTTACGAGCGGTACGCCGAGGCCCGCCGCACGTCCGGGGAGTCGCTGTGACGCAAACCCTGCCCCACCAGGCCGGACCGCCGCAGGCTCCCGGCTCCCCGGCGGAGGGCCGCCGGCACATGATCCGCCGCCGTACGCTCACGCTGCTCATCATCGTGCTGCTCATCGGCGTCCCCGCCGGCTACCTCGCGATCTCCGCCAGCCAGAGCCGCGACAGCGGCAGGGACAAGGAGGCGAAGTACGCGGCGACCGGCATGACCGAGGGCTGGCCGTCCAAGCTTCAGCGCCGCATCTACGAGGTGCCCGTCCCGGTCCCGTCCGAAGAGATCGCCTACTACGAGACGAACAACTGGAAGACCAGCCGCCTCTACGTCCAGTTCGAGACCACCGGCGCCGGCCTCGACGTCTTCCTGGCCGGGCTGGGCGTGGACCGGGACGCGCTGAAGAAGGACAAGATCGCGATCAGCGACCGTGCCCAGCGGGTCACCGGCTGGGAGTTCGGCGGGTCCGGTTCCTGGTGGGGCGTCGTCAACGAGCAGGAGAACCCGGCACCGACCCAGGACGTCGTCGTGAACATGGACGACCCGGACTACCCGATGGTGTACGTCGTCTCGCACACCGTTCCCTAGAGCTTCCCCCCAGGACCTGGCGGCAGGCCGCCGGAGCCGGTTGTCAGACCCCGCCCGTAGAGTCGAAGACATCTGATCGGGCTGACGGGCGGGAGGTGACAGGACGTATGGGCGACATGGCCGTGACGGACATGACGGCCCCCGGACGAGCGGGGGAGCCAGTGGAGCCGGGGGAAGCGGGGCGGCCCGAGGGGCGGACGGCGTCCGTCCCCGTCCGGCTCGCGGCCGTCTTCCTGCCCGCCCCGCTCCCGCGCGAGGGACGGGTCGCCTTCTGGGACCCCGACGGCGGGCCCGTCACCGGCGCGCTCTCCGCGTACGAAGCCGAAGCCGAAGCCGAAGCCGTAGCCGAAGTGGAAGTGGAAGTGGAAGCTGACGCCCAGGCCGAGGGCGTCGGCGGAGCGGCCGCCGGGGACGGAGCGCGGCCCGCCGGATCGGCGGAACTGACCGTCGTGCGGCGGCACGGCGCCGGGGTGCGGCGCAGGACGGCGCCCGCGCTGTCGCTTCCGCTGGGCGAGGCGCTGCCGCTCCTGGTGCGCGCCCGGCACGACCCGGCCGCCCACCCGGCCACCGCCTGCTGGGGCGCGGCGGCCCTGCACGCCCTGCGGCTCACCGCGCGCGGCCGACTGCTGCCCGGCCTGACCGCGACCGGGCACGACGCCTGGCGCGCCGGTCCCCTCGACCCCGACGACATCGCACACCTGCGGGCCGTGGCCGCCGCCCTGCCCCCGGAGGGCCACGCGGTCCCGCTGGACGGGCCCGGCCCGATCCGGCTGCCCGAGCCGGAAGCACTGGTCCGCGCCTTCCTGGACGCCGTCGCCGACACCCTGCCCCGCACCCCTGCCGCGCCGCACGCCTCGGGCCGGCCGTTCGCCGCACGCGGCGCCCAGCGCCTGCCCGACGCCCACGACTGGGCGGCGGAGGTCGCCGCCGGCATGGACGCGGGCGTGCGCGTCTCGCTCCGCCTGGACCTGTCGGCGTACGACCTGTTCGACGGGGACGACGCCCCGGCCGGAGGGGGCGCGGGCGTGCGCAACGCGGGCGCGGCGATCGTCCAGGTGCACAGCCTCGCCGACCCCACCCTCGTGGCCGACGCGGCGGACCTGTGGTCGGGGCTCGCCGACGCGGCCTTCGGTGCCCGCGCGCGCGTGGACGCCGCGCTGGCGGTGCGGCGCGCGGCGCGGGTCTGGCCGCCTCTGGACCGGCTCACCGAGCAGGACGTGCCAGACGTCCTCGGCCTGTCCGAGGAGGAGGTCACCGACCTGCTGGGCGTGGCCGCCGGCCGGCTCGCCGCGGCCGGAGTCGCCGTGCACTGGCCCCGCGACCTGGCCCACGACATCACCGCGACCGCGGTGGTCAGGACCGCGCCCGGTTCGGCGACCGACGGCACGGGCTTCTTCGAGAGCGAGGACCTCCTCCAGTTCCGCTGGCAGCTGGCGATCGGCGGGGACCCGCTCACCGAGGCCGAGATGGACACCCTGGCGGAGGCCCACCGCCCCGTCGTCCGGCTGCGCGACCAGTGGGTGCTGGTCGATCCCGCGCTCGTCCGCCGGGCCCGCAAGCGCGACCTGGGCCTGCTCGACCCGGTCGACGCCCTCTCCGTCGCCCTCACCGGCAGCGCGGAGGCCGACGGCGAGACGGTCGACGTGGTGCCGGTCGGCGCGCTGGCCGCCCTGCGCGACCGGCTCACGGCGGGGGTGAGCCCCGCCGAACCGCCGCCCGGCCTGCACGCCACCCTGCGCGACTACCAGCTGCGCGGCCTGGCCTGGCTCGACCTCATGACCTCGCTCGGCCTCGGCGGCTGCCTCGCCGACGACATGGGCCTCGGCAAGACGGTCACCGTCATCGCCCTGCACCTCAAGCGGGCCCGCACCGAACCGACCCTGGTCGTCTGCCCGGCCTCGCTGCTGGGCAACTGGCAGCGGGAGATCAACCGGTTCGCGCCCGGCGTCCCGGTCCGCCGCTTCCACGGCCCCGACCGCACCCTCGACGACCTGACCGGCGGCTTCGTCCTCACCACGTACGGCACGATGCGATCCGCCGCCACGACACTGGCCGAACAGCCCTGGGGCATGGTCGTCGCGGACGAGGCCCAGCACGTGAAGAACCCCTACTCGGCGACCGCGAAGGCCCTGCGCACGATTGCGTCCCCGGCGCGCGTGGCACTGACCGGCACCCCCGTGGAGAACAACCTCTCCGAGCTGTGGGCCCTGCTCGACTGGACGACCCCCGGGCTGCTCGGCCCCCTGAAGTCCTTCCGCGCCCGGCACGCCCGCGCGGTGGAGAACGGCGAGGACGACGAGGCGGTGGAGCGCCTCGCCCGGCTGATCCGCCCCTTCCTGCTGCGCCGCAGGAAGTCCGACCCGGGCATCGTCCCCGAACTGCCGCCGAAGACCGAGACGGACCGCCCCGTCCCGCTCACCCGCGAACAGGCCGCGCTGTACGAGGCGGTGGTGCGCGAGTCGATGCTCGCCATCGAGTCGGCCGAGGGCATGGGCCGCCGGGGCCTCGTCCTCAAGCTCCTCACCTCGCTCAAGCAGATCTGCGACCACCCGGCGCTGTTCCTGAAGGAGGAGCACCCGCCGGGCGGCGCCGACCGGATGACCGCCCGCTCGGGCAAACTCGCCCTGCTGGACGAGCTGTTGGACACGCTGCTCGCGGAGGACGGCTCGGCGCTCGTCTTCACGCAGTACGTCGGCATGGCCCGCCTCATCACCGCCCACCTGTCCGCCCGCGCGATCCCGGTCGACCTGCTGCACGGCGGTACGCCGGTGCCGGAGCGCGAGCGCATGGTGGACCGCTTCCAGAGCGGGGCGACCCCCGTGCTCGTCCTGTCCCTGAAGGCCGCCGGCACCGGCCTGAACCTGACCCGCGCCGGCCACGTCGTGCACTTCGACCGCTGGTGGAACCCGGCTGTGGAGGAACAGGCCACCGACCGCGCCTACCGCATCGGCCAGACCCAGCCGGTCCAGGTCCACCGGCTCATCACCGAGGGCACGGTCGAGGACCGCATCGCCGAGATGCTCCAGTCGAAGCGGGCCCTGGCCGACGCGATCCTCGGCTCCGGGGAGTCGGCCCTCACCGAGCTGACGTCCCGCGAGCTGTCCGACCTCGTGTCCCTGCGGAGGCCGTCATGACCTCCCGCCCCGCCGACGAGGCCCGCCGCGCCCTGCGGGAGGCGCTCAGGCGCGGCGAGACGATGCCGGGCCGCGCCGCCGTCGAGGCTGCCTCGGACACGGACGCCGCCTCGGACACGCACACGGGCACGGACGCCGCCTCGGACCGCGGGTCGGCGCGGGAGCAGGGCCAGGAGGAGGGCGAGGGGTCGGGGCCGGCCCGGGAGCAGGACCTGGGACGCAGGCCGGAGGAGCCCGCCGCGCCGCGCCCCGGGGACATCGCACGCGCGGCGCTGCGCAGCGCGCGGACCGCCCGGCACACGGGGCCGGACGGCGGCGCCGGCAGCGCGAACGGGGAAGGCGCAACTCCGGCGGGCCCGGGAGCATCGGCCGACCCGGGAGGGGAAGCGGACCGGCCCCGAGCGCTGACCGAGTCCGCCGGGGCGGCCGTCCCCAACAGCACCGCATCGGCCACCGAGGCGGACCACCCCGACGCTGCGGCGGGCCCTGCCGTCGACCCCGGGTCCCCTCCCGGTGACCAGGGCCCCGGCGACTCGGGCGCCTCCGGAGCGACCTCTCCCGCCGCCGCTGCGAGCCCCGCGGACCGCCCCGGCTCCGTGGGCGGGGACGACGGTAGTCCGGCGGACGTGGCGCGTGAGGCGTTGCGGGCGGCTCGCCGCCGGGCGAAGGCGGACTCCGCGGCCAAGGGCGCGGCGAGCACACGGCGGATGACCCGCCCGGCCGTTCGTCCGCGGGGGGCCGAGGCTTCGGGCACCGCCGACGCCCGGGCCCGCGCCGTACGGGACTTCGTCGCCGACGCCTTCCGCCTGCCCCCGGAGGCGGACCCCGCCGGAGAGGCCCTGCCCCGGGCAGAGGCGGCCGGTGGATCCTCACCCGAGAGCCCAGTGGTCGCCCACTGGGAGCCACACCCGACGCCCGACTCGGACCCCGCCACCGCGTCTCCTCCCGCGTCTCCTCCCGCGTCTCCTCCCGCGTCTCCTCCCGCGTCTCCTCCCGCGTCTGCTCCCGCGTCTGCTCCCGCGTCTGCTCCCGCGTCTGCTCCCGCGTCTGCTCCCGCGTCTGCTCCCGCGTCTGCTCCCGCGTCTGCTCCCGCGTCTCCTCCCGCGTCCCCTCCCGCCGCGGACACGGCGGGCGGTGAAGCCCCGGCATCCGCCGCCGTCGAGCCGTCGCGCCCGCCCACTTCGTCGTACGAGCCCTCGGCGGCTTCGGACCGCCCGGCCCCGCGTCCGGTGACGCAGGGCCGGGCGGCCGACTCCCCGCCCCCCGCGAACTCTCGTACCCCGCGTTCGATGGCGGCCCCGGGCCGCGACGGCGAGCACCGCCGCACCTTCCCCGCCCTCCCGCCCAGGCCGCCGGGAGAGGGCTTCGCCGGGACCTGGTGGGGGAACGCGTGGGTGACCGCCCTGGAGGAGGGCGCCCTGGACGCCGCGCGGCTGGAGCGCGGACGCGGGTATGCCGAGCGGGGGCACGTCGACGCCATCACCGTGACGCCCGGCCTGGTCCTCGCCTACGTACAGGGCAGCCGCGCCCGGCCGTACCGCGTGCAGGTGCGGCTGCGGACGCTCGACGACGCCGACTGGGAGCGGTTCCTGGACGCCGCCGTCGAACGGCCCGGGCACATCGCCGCCCTCCTCGACAAGGAGCTGCCCCACTCCCTGGCCGACCTGGCCGACCGCGGCGTCCCGCTGCTCCCCGGCGTCGGCGACCTCACCCCGCATTGCAGCTGCCCCGACTCCGGGCACCCCTGCAAGCACGCCGCCGCCCTCTGCTACCAGTCGGCCCGCCTGCTCGACGCCGACCCCTTCGTCCTGCTCCTGCTGCGCGGCCGGGGCGAACGCGAGCTGCTCGACGCCCTGTCCCGGCTGAACGCGGCCCGCGCGGCCCGTGCCGCCCAGGACCGGGGACCGGCGTCCCTGCCCGGCGTACGGGCGGACGAGGCCCTGACCCGGCGCACCCTGCCGCCCCTCCCGGCGCCGCTGCCCGCGCCCCCGCATCCCGAGCAGCCGCCCGCCTACCCGGCCGCGCCGGGCGGTCCCGACCCCTTCGCGCTGGACCAGCTGGCCACCGACGCGGCCGGCCGCGCCCACGCCCTGCTCACCACGGGCCGCGACCCGGTCGGCGGGCTGACGTTGTGGCAGGACGCCGTCCGCCTGGCCGCGGCGCGCCCCGGCTCGGGCCTCACCGCCGGCACTCGCGCGCTCTACGCGTCCCTCGCCTCGGCCGCCGGCCGCGACACCGCGGAGCTGGCCCGCGCCGTGGCCGCCTGGCGACAGGGCGGACCGGACGGCCTCGACGTCCTCGAGGAGCCCTGGGATCCGCCCGCCGGCCGTTTCGACCGCGCCCGCCCCCTGCTGCTCGCCGCCGACCTGCCCGCCTTCCGCCCCTGGCACAACCGCCTCACCCACCCCCGGGGCCACGTCCAGCTCAGGCTCGGCCGGGCAGGCCTCTGGTACGCCTACGAGTCGGAGCCCGGCCGCGAGGACTGGTGGCCGCGCGGCACGCCCGACCTCGACCCGGTCGGCGCGCTCACGGGCCTGGGCGGCCCCGGCGACGTCTGACCGGCCGCGCGCCACCGCCGTAGGTCATTCCTCGGCGTCGCGGACCAGGAGCGCGATCTGCACCCGGTTGTCGACCGCCAGCTTGGCGAACAGACTGCCCGTGTGAGCCTTGACGGTCGCCACGCCGATGTTCAGCCGCCGGGCGATCTCCGGGTTGCCCAGTCCGTCGGCGACGGCCCGAGCCGTCTGGAGTTCTCGTTCGGTCAGGGCGGACAGCTGTTCGCGTGCGGCTTCGCGCGACGCGTCGCGGGCGTGGGCGGACTGCGGCCCGGTGGCTGCCGCGATCACCCGGGCCGTGGCCGCCGGTGACAGCACGGGATTGCCGTCCGCGACGGTCCGTACCGCGTCGAGCAGCCGCGCGGGCTGGGTGTCCTTGAGGACGAACCCGAGTGCTCCGGTGCGCAGTGCGTCGAGCACGAGATCGTCGGAGTCGAACGTGGTCAGGATCAGCACCCGTGGCGGTGCCGCCCGCCCCAACAGTTCCCGGGTCGCGCTGAGACCGTCCCGGCCGGGCATCCGTACGTCCATCAGCACCACGTCGGGCCGCTGCTCGTCCACCACGGCGACCGCCGCGTTCCCGTCGGCCGCCTCTCCCACGACGGTCAGGTCCGGTTCGCCGTCGATGACGAGCCGCAGCGCCATGCGCACCAGCTGTTCGTCGTCGACGACGACGACCCGCACCGGCTCCCGCTCGCTGTCCACTCAGGTTCTCTTTTCGTGGGTGGGGCTGCGCCAGGGCAGTTGTGCGGTGAGGAGGTACCCGTCGTGGGCCGTGGGGCGATGCTCGAGTTCCCCGCCGGCGAGATCGACCCGTTCGGTGAGGCCGAGCAGCCCGAACCCGGATCCCGGTGGTGGTGCGGTCCGTGTGGTGGCCGAGGAGTTGTGGACGCCGACGTCGAGCCGGCCGCCCACCGTCCCCCCGAGGCTGATGTGCACGTGGGCACCCGGGGCGTGTTTGGCCGCGTTGGTCAGCCCTTCCTGGACGACCCGGTAGCAGGTCCGTCCGACGAGGTCGGGCGGTGTTCCCGTCACGGTCGTGGTGAGCGTGACGTCCAGCCCCGACGCGCGGGCGTCGGCCACCAGGTCGGGAATTCCGTCGAGCGAGGGCTGCGGCGGTTCCGGGCGGCCCGGGTCAGCCCGGAGCACGCCCAGGACGTCGCGCAGGTCTTCCAGGGCCTGGTGCGAGCCCTCGGCGATGCCGCGGACCAGCACACGGTTCTCCTCGGCCCTGAGGTCGCCGCGATGGTCGAGCACCCCGGCCTGCATGGCGACCAGGGAGATCCGGTGCGCGAGCACGTCGTGCATCTCACGGGCGATCCGGTTGCGCTCCAGGGCCCGCGCCTGTGCGGCCCGTGCGCTCTGTTCCCGCTCCGCGCTCTCCGCCCGCTCGCGCAGGGACCGCACTTCGACCCGCCGCGCACCGACGGCCATGCCCACCGCCACCGCGATGCCCGCGGTCAGTGCCGGGAACGCCAGCCGGATCCACCAGGAGTCGGGCGGGCTCGCGACCGAGTAGAACGTGACGGCGAAGTGCGACGCGGCCACGTACGTCACCACCACGACACCGATCTCCACCGGGCGGCGACGGGTGGAGATCGAGCCCAGCGCCATGAGCGCGGCGCCGGTGGCCAGCGCCGACACGGTCGAGGCGACGGTGACCGCCATGGCGACCGCGAGCGGGAACCGCCGCCTCCACAGCAGCACCGCGAGACAGCCGAGAGCCACCAGCGGGTCCCCGACGAGGAACCAGGCGTCGGTCCCGCCCTTCTGTTCCCGCGCCAGAACGACACCGGTGAGGAACCACGCCGGTACGCCCACACCCACGGCCGCCGCCGACCGCCAGAGCTGCTGCCACCACCCGAGCCGTGGCGAGACGTCCATGTTCACCCGGCCAGTATCGCGAAGCCGGGCGGCCGGTGGGTCAGACCAACGGCTGATACGCCATAGACCAAAGTCGAATCCGTGCCTCGCCCGCGGTCGAGGACGTGCCGGGCCGCTGGGACGATGTGCCCGCCGCGCCGCACCCACAGACTCGTTCACGAGCCCGGACAACCCGGAGGAAGTGGGAGGCATGTTCAAGGAGTCGCGGCGCCGGCGTGCGCTGAAGCGGGTCGTGCCCGGTGACGGGCGAGCGCTGAAGCGCTTCCGCCTGTGGCAGTTGTTCATCCGCGCCCTGTTCTATCTTCGGCTGACGGCCGACGACGGCCGGCAGGCGGTCTACGCCGTCGACGTCAGGCATTGGCAGAACAATTCGTCCGGCAACGTCAGAGCCCATCTGTACCTCGACGGCAGGCACCACGCCGAGTCCAGGCTCCCCGCCTTCTTCCCGGTCCCGGGCGGCACCGTCGAGGTGAGGATGAGCGCGTTCGGGCTCAAGCGCTGCCACTACGTCACCGACGACGGAACCGAGCACCAACTCGTCCCGGACCGCGACTCGGCCGAGGGGCGCCGCGCCCACTTCGACCGCAGGCACCCCGTACTGAGCCGCACGATCGGTTCCCTCTCGTCGGTCGTCCTCCTCGTGGCCCTGCTCGTCCTCGCCTCACAGCTCGCCGAACAGCTCACCCGGCCGGAAGACATCGCCCAGCACGTCGGGAGCTTCACTTCGCCCGTCGACCTGCCGGCCTGGGGCAACACCGCGGTCGGGCTCGCCACACTGATCGCCAGCACGGAGCGGGCGCTGCGCCTGCGCTACCACTGGCTGCTCGACGGCGGTGCGGGCTGACCCCACCTCGCCGGGGCCCGGGTGCTCCGCCGTCGACCCCACGCCTAGGCCCAGGACCTCGCCTCGGGGGGAAAGCCCGTCCAGCGCAACTCGGCCGGCAGATGGCGCATGTCGTTGGAGAGGAGGACGGAAGCCGGTCGGCCGGGCGCGTACCTGATGACCGTGAGCGCCGCGTTGCAGTAGTTGAGGCCGAGCCAACGCCACTTCGGCGCGTGCATGGCGTCCCGGACGAGCCAGGCGACCAGGAAGTTGTGGGTCACGACCAGTTCGTGCCGGTCCTCTTCGCCGTCCACCGGCCCGGTGAACAGCTCCAGCGCCCGGCGGGCCAACTCCGGTCCCCGCGTCCGCTCCTCCTCGGTGGCACCATCGAGGAAGCGGAGGAAGAAGTCCGCCGAGTCGGCCGGTAGCTCCGCTCTTTCCGGCATGTGGGGCACGTAGTCACCGGCGGCCTCCGAGACGTGCAGCGGGACGTTCTCCAGCTGGTCGCCGATCAGGCGTGCGGTCTGCTCCGCCCGGGCCAGTGGACCGTGGTGGACGGCCGCGAAGGGGACGCCCCGCAGGCGCCGGCCGAGCAACGTGGCCTGCCGCCGCCCGCCCTCGGCCAGTCCGCCCTCGTCCGGCGCCGCCTCGCCGTGCCGGACGAGATAGAGGTATCGGGTGGCCGTGCCGGTCATGTCGAACTCCTCCGTGCCCGTCGGTGATCTTCTGCGGCAAGGGACGTTACCTTCCCCGCGTCAGGCCACGGCGGCGATGGAACGGCCCGCCCAGTCGGGAGCCGGCTCGGTCAGCTCCGTGAAGCCGCGCAGGACCGCCGCCGGGAACTCGGTGGCCCGGCCCGCCCGTTGGTCGACGTGGACCGCGAGCAGCTCCGTCGTCGCCACCGGGGCCGCGCCGGGCGCCGGCTCCGACTCCGGCTCGGACACCACGTACATCTCGTGCACGAAGCGCGCCTTGCGCGCCGCCGCGCCCAACACGCGCGTACGGATGGCCAGATGGGCCGCCTCGGGCACGTCCTGGAGAAAGCGGACGTGGGACTCGACCGTGTAGAGGGAGCAGCCCGTGGACTCGCGGTAGCCGGAGTCCAGGCCCGTCTCGATCATCAGCGCGTCCGTGGCGTGGCCGAAGACGAGGACGTAGAAGGCCTCGCTCATGTGGCCGTTGTAGTCGATCCACTCCGGGCGGACCGTGCCGTGGAACAGGGGGAGCCTCGTCATCGGGCGTCCTCCTCGCGGCCCAGGCGGCCGGTGGCGCGCAGTACTTCGACGACACCCCGGTCGCGTTCGGCCACCAGGTCGGCGAGGGAGCGGCCGTCCGCCGCCTCGTCGCAGCCCGTCACCACGGCGTCGTACAACTCCTTGTCCAGCTCCGGCGCTTCGAGGCGTGTCCACGGCGACTTCAGGGACGGCCCGAAGTGGTCCAGCATGTGGGCCATGCCGCCCTCGCCGCCCGCGAGCGCGAAGGTCAGCATCGGCCCCATCACCGCCCAGCGCAGCCCGGGACCCTCGGTGATCGACAGGTCGATGTCACGGACCGTCGCCTCGCCGCTCGCGACCATGTGCAGCGCCTCGCGCCACAGGGCCTCCTGGAGGCGGTTCGCGATGAACCCCGGTACCTCGTTGTCCATCGTGATGACCGACTTGCCCGCGACCTCGTAGAAGCGGGAGGCCCAGGCGACCGCCGCGGCGTCGGTGCGCTCGCCGCCGACCACCTCGACGAGCGGGATGAGATAGGGCGGGTTGAACGGGTGGCCGACGACCAGGCGCGACGGGTCCGCGGCCGTCGACTGCATGTCGGTCATCGGGTAGCCGGAGGTGGAGGAGGCGATGACGACGCCGGGCGGTGTCGCCGCGTCCAGGCGGGCCAGCAGCTCTCGCTTGAGGCCGAGCTTCTCGGGCGCGCTCTCCTGGACGAACTCGGCGTCGGCCACGGCCTGTTCGAGGGTGTCGGTCACGGTGAGCCGGTCGGTCGACGCGCCGTCGGCCAGGCCGAGCGAGGTGAGCGTCGGCCACGCCGCGTCGACCAGGCGGCGCAGCTTCTCTCCGGCGTCGGGCGCCGGGTCCCAGGCGGTCACGTCGTAGCCGCGCGCCAGGAAGTGGGCGACCCAGCCGCCGCCGATGACTCCGGCACCTACGCAGGCGACGCGGCGGACGTTCTCCGGTGAGGTCATGAGAGGGATCCTTCGTGGTCGCGTTGGACTACTTGCGCGGCTTGAGGCCGAGGGTGGCGCGGGCCTCGTCCGGGGTCGCGACGCGTGCGCCGATCGACTCGGTGAGGGTCACGGCCCGCTCGACGAGCTGGGCGTTGGTCGCCTTGTTGCCCTTGCCGAGGTACAGGTTGTCCTCCAGGCCCACGCGGACGTGGCCGCCGAGCAGGATCGACTGCGCGACCCACGGCATCTGCATCCGGCCGAGCGCGAAGCTCGCCCAACGCGCGCCGTCGGGAAGCATGTTGACCATCGACTGGAGCACTCCGGGGTCCGCCGGCGCGCCCCACGGGATGCCCATGCACAGCTGGAACACGGTCGGGTCGTCGAGCAGGCCCTCCGCGAGCAGCTGCTTGGCGAACCAGAGCTGACCCGTGTCGAAGATCTCCAGTTCGGGCCGCACGCCCAGCTCCTGGATGCGTCGCGCGCCGGCACGCAGCATGTCGGGCGTCGAGACGTAGAGGTTCGAGCCGTCGCCGAAGTTGAGCGAGCCGCAGTCCAGCGTGCAGATGTCGGGAAGCAGGTCCTCGACGTGCGGAAGTCGATCGAGACCGCCGACGAGGTCGGTGCCGGGGAGGTGGGTGAGCGGGTCGTCCGGGTCGATGACCAGGTCGCCGCCCATGCCGGCGGTGAGGTTGATGACGACGTCGGTGCCGGTCTCCTTGACGCGTTCGACGACCTCCCGGTACAGCTTCGGGTCGCGGGACGGGTCGCCGGTCTCCGGATCGCGTACGTGGATGTGGACGACGGCCGCTCCGGCGGCGGCCGCCTCCACGGCGTTGGCGGCTATCTGCTCCGGGGTGACGGGCACGTGGGGACTCTTGCGTACGGTGTCGCCGGCGCCGGTGAGCGCGCAGGTGATGATGACGTTCTCGGTCATGGGCATGTGGGGGCCTCCCGAAATCTTGCCGTTCCGGCCTCCGTGGCGTGGGGCTACGGAGCCAGGATCGTGTGAGTGACGTGGTTGGTGAGTGCCGCGTGCATCGCGTCCGCGGCAGCGGCGGACGCGGGCCCGTCCACCGAGAGGACGTGTGTCGCCAGGCCGTCGATCAGCGCGGTCAGCGTCAGTGCCGCCGCCCGCGGATCGATCCCCGCGCGGAACACGCCCTGTCCGACGCCTCGGCGTAGGACGTCGGCGACGGTCTCCCGCCACTGCCGGTAGTACTCGGAGTGCAGCCGGCCCACCGTCGTGGAGCGCGCGGCCTCGGCCCACAGGTCGAGCCACACCGCCCACTGCCGGCGCTGCTGCGCGGTGCGCGGCGTCTGCAGCGCGATGAGCTGGCGCAGCTCGGCGGCCGCGTCGTCCGCCTCGGCGAGACGGGCGGCACGGCGCGCGGTGTCCTCGTCCATGCACCAGCGCACGGCCGCCTCCAGGAGCTCGGCGCGGCCCGGGAAGTGGTAGTGGATCGCGGCGCTGCTGGTGGCGCAGGCGCGGGCGATGTCGGCGACCCGCACCGCGTGGAAGCCGTGCTCGGCGATCAGCCGGACCGTCTCGCGGACGATCTGCAGCGGTCGCCCGCCCTCCACGCCGGCGGCCGGCGCCGCGGCCTTCTCGCGCGGGCGGGTGCCGAGCAGCCGGCCCACGTCCACCCGGCCCTCGTCGGCGATCCGCGCCAGCTCCGCGGCCGTGAAACGGCGGGTGCCGCTCAGCGAACGCGAGAGCTTGGACGGATCCATGACGACCCGGCGCGCGAACTCGCGCTGGCTGACGCCCGCGGCCGCGATGACCTCGCGGACGCGGGCTGCGGTGTCGACGGTCGGTGCGCCGTCGAGTACGTCGTCGGTTTCCACGGGCCACGACCCTAGGGGCGTGTTGCGAAAAACTCAACACTGCTTCATGAAGAAGCCACTGATGCAGGCCCCTATTGAAGTCCTGACTGACATGCCAGTCAGAAGCGCAACGCCAGGACCCCGTTCATCACGGTTGAGCACCGAGCCGGAACTGTGGCTTCCACCACAGCGAGCGCGATCTTGTCCTGGTGAGATCGCCGGGTGCTCGGTTTCCTCGTCCGTCTCCTGCCCTTCTGGGTCCGTGAGCCCCTGCTCATCGTGGTCGGCTCCGTTTTCGGCGTACGCATCATGTATCTCGCCCTCCGCGACGGCGAATGGCTGGCGGCCGGGATCGGCGTGCTGTTCCTGGTGTTCACCGCGGTGCGCGTCCACACGGTGGTCCGTGCCCTGCGCGCCCGCCGGACCCCGAGCCCGGCGGCCACCGCGGACGGCACGGTGTCCGACGCCGCTGTCCAACCGCAGCCGCTGCCTCCGGCGGTGCAGCGGCCCACCCCGGCCGCTCCGGAGAAGGAACCCAACGCGTGGGGCCAGGCCGTCGCGGCCGTGGCCGTGTTCGCGGCACTCGGGGCCGCGGTGTGGTTCGGCCCGCGGTTCCTGCCCTCCGACGACGTCAGCGCGCCGCAGGCCGCCTCGTGTTCGAGCGGGGAGGCCGAGGAACTGCCGGGCGCCTACAAGAAGACGACCCGGGCCGTGACCGGCGACGAGCTGTGCAAGGCGCTCAACCGGTCCGACCTGGCCCAACTCCTCGGAACGCCCGCGGAGAAGGCGACCGTGGCGTCCGGCTCCAGCGGCACCGCCCCCCTGACCGACGGGAAGGTCGCCCAGCCGGAGGCCGAGGTCCAGTTCGACACCTACACCGTGAACGTCTCGGTCACCTACAACGAACTGTCGATCGCCCAGTACGTGAAACTGATGAAGTTCGGGCAGGAGACGGACGTCAGGACGCTCACGGTCCTCGGCCGGCCCGCGGTCCTCTCCTCGGACCACACCATGAAGATCGAGATCAATCTCGGATCCGGCGGATCCGGCGGACCGGTCGAGCAGGGCCCCCTGGCCAGAACCCTGTCCGTGGCCCTCGACGGGAAAGACCGGGGCGGCTACTACGACATCACCGTGTGGAGCACCTCCGGAGCCCTCCCGGACGACAGCGTCCTCCTCGACATCGCCGAGAAGGTTCTCCCCACGATCCCCGAACGCACCGTCTGACGAGGCGCTCGGGCATCACTGGCCGCCGCGGGCATGGAATGGCAGGTCAGAGCCTCTTGGTCGGGGAGGGTCCGACCGACCCGGAGTTCCAGTGCCCCGCCACCGTGGTGAGTGGGTCGTGCTGATGCGCGCAGCTCTCGCAGGAGCCGTAGGTGTCCCAGGCAGGGCAGGGCAGGGCAGGGATCGGAAGCGGTAGAGCTACGCCTTCCTGCATGAGGCGGTCGTTCGGGTCGGCCCGCAGCAGCTCCGCGTCCATCTGGGTACCGATGCAGACGAGGCCCAGCGCAGGGCCGGCTGGTGAGGGGGATGAATCCCTTGGGCCTGAGGACCTGCCCGTAGGCGCCGCTGCCCATTGTCTCCGTCACCAACGTCCAAACCGTCCGGAGTGGAAGGGTTTTCCGGAGCAGAGGACGGTCGGGAGGGTGGCGCACTGAACGAAGTTTCGAAGGAATGCGTGAACACCGTGTCGCCGGGCACTAGGGCTATCACACCGAGGTCCTGTCAGTCGGAGCTGGTTGGGACCTATCAACCAAGGGACGAACTCTGGCCGCTGTGAAACTGATACGCGTGCGCGCCTGAGTCGGAATTGAAGATGGAGTTTTGAAATGATCATTCTTGGACTCATTCTGCTGATCATCGGCCTGCTTGTCGGCATGGGTCTGCTGACGACGATCGGTGGCGTCCTCATTCTGGTTGGCGCCATCCTGTGGATCCTGGGTGCGACCGGTCGCGCGGTCGGTGGACGCAAGCACTTCTTCTGAAGTCAAGGCGCCTCGGCTGCGGTCTTTCCAGCTCTGACCCGAACGAATTCAGGGCCTTCTGTAAACCATGTTCGTGATCCGAAGCACCGTAGTTGTCACCGATGCGGACGCGTCGTCACCATGCCTTTCGTGCAGGCCAGGTCGCGCCGTTCTCGCCGCGGCAGCCTGCCCGGGGGAGTGGTCAGTACTTGCAGGCAGACGTGGCCGGCTCCCGCTTAGAGGTGTTGCTGAACGCGTTGGCGGATCGTTTCCGTGTCTCCGTAGGCGACGATCGCGTCCACCAGCCTGCGACTCGGTCCGCCGACGATGTCCTCGTCTCCGAAGCCGAGCCGCAGACTGGCGAGTGTTTCTCGATTGACGGCCAGGTTTGAACGCAGAGGCCGATGTGTTGTGGGGGGCGGGCGGGAACATGGGTGGGTGCTGTTCCGGGTCCGGCCCAGACTTTCCGCAGATCGGTTACTGGGGGAGTGCAGCGGCGGCCTCGCCCCGGCCGACGCGCCGACGACGGGGCACCACATGTCCGCGCCGGTGGGCCAGCCACATGAACACGATCGTCAACAGCACGCCCCACACCACCGAGTACACGCTGCCCTCCGGGCCGAAGTCGCCCCCGGTGATCAGCTGCGGGCCGGAGATCTCAAAGTCCAGCAGCCCCTGCCGGGTGTCGGTGCCCGATATCCCGGTGCTGAAGATGCCGGACTCGGCGAAGTTCCAGCCGAAGTGCAGCCCGATCGGCAGCCACAGCTTGCGCGTTGCCACGTACGCGGCGGCGAGCATGCCGCCGGCCTCGATGGCGATGGCGATGGCACCCCACAGCGTGGCGTCCGGGTTGACCAGGTGCAACAGACCGAACAGCAGACCGGTCAGCGCCAGCGCGATCCAGCTGCCGGCGCGTTCTTCGATGATCCGGAACAGGATCCCGCGGAACAACAGTTCCTCCGACACGGCCGCAGCGGTCATCACGCCGAACAGTGTCACCGCGCCCGTCACCGAACCCAGGCCGTCGAGCTTGTACTCCGCGGCGGAGGCAATGTTCACGATCACGGCCCCGAACATTGCGAGGCCGATCAGTACCCCCCGCGCCCCCTCTCCCACGGCACCCTTCCGGGCCAACTCCGTGACCGGCCGCCGTTCGGTTCGCCCCACCACCCACCTGTAAACCAGCACGCCGAGCACGGCTGTCAGGGCGCCGAGGCCAAGGCTGAGCCACGGATTCCCCTGCGCCGCGGCAACAGCCTGGTTGCCGATCAGGGCGATGCCCAAGACGGCCACAAGCTGCCAGACGATTCTCATAGGACTCCTTCACCGGATCCGCCGCAGGAGCGCCACGGCTGTGCCCACGTTAGAGATCCAGCCCGCACGTATCGTCACCCCAAGGAGGACAGCCGCACGTAGCTCGCACGGGGGACACGGCCCTTTCAGGCAGGCCCTGGACGGCATGCCGGCAGTCGCATGGCGGGTGGGGTGGTCGGCGATCTCCCACTCTCCTTTGGACGGGCCGGGGAGGCGAAAAGCATGTTCAGCTGGGCGAAGGCACGTTGCCTACGGCGGCGTGGTCCGAATGGTCGACCGAACGGCGGTGGGGCAGGGGTACGAAGACAGCGGCTACGTTCTCGTGGATGCTCGGGGCGGAGCGCTCAACGGGCGGCAGCTGCGTGAGCGGGCTACCCGTGCGAGCTGCCTGACGTACCTGGCGAACCACGGGGTCCCGGACCGCCTCCTCGCCCGGTGGGCCGGCCACGCCGACGTCCGGACCACGAAGCGCTGGTACGTGAAGCCGGATGTGGAGGACCTGCGGCCGGCGGCGGACACGTGGGGAGGTCTGGCGAGTGGCTCCGCCCCCGTTCACGAAGAGAATGTGAGATGTGGGAGCGTGAACGGGTGAGTGAGAAGAACGTCGACAGCATGCAATACCGCTTTGACGGGCCGGAACAGGCCCCAGTCCTGGTCATGGGGCCGTCCCTCGGTGCTACATGGCACATGTGGGACCGGCAGGTTCCCGAGCTGGCGCAGCAGTGGCGGGTCTTCCGTTTCGACCTGCCCGGACACGGTGGCGCCCCCGCCCACCCGGCCGGTTCCGTCGCCGAGCTCACCACGCGGCTGCTGGCCACCCTCGACGGGCTCGGCGTGCAGCGCTTCGGCTACGCGGGCTGCGCGTTCGGCGGCGCCGTCGGGATCGAACTGGCCCTGCGCCATCCGGAACGCCTCGCCTCCCTCGCGCTGATCGCCACCTCGCCCCGCTTCGGCACGGCCGACGAGTTCCGCCAGCGCGGTGTGATCGTCCGCACCAACGGGCTCGACCCCATCGCCCGCAGCTCGCCGGAGCGCTGGTTCACCGGCGGGTACGCCGCCGCCCAGCCCGCGATCACCGAGTGGGCCGTGCAGATGGTGCGGACCACCGACCCCGGCTGCTACATCTCCGCCTGCGAGGCCCTCGCCGCCTTCGACGTCCGCGGCGAACTCGGCCGGGTCGGCGTCCCGACCCTGGTCCTCGTCGGCTCCGACGACCAGGTCACCGGCCCCGCCGAGGCCCGCACCCTGGTCGCCGGGATCCCCGACGCCCGCCTCGCGGTCGTCCCCGCCGCCTCGCACCTGGTCCCGGTCGAGCAGCCGGCGGCCGTCACCGACCTGCTGGTGCGGCACTTCACCGCCGCCTGGCAGGTCGCCCACGACGCCACCGCCACCGGCCAGATCGCCGTCCCGGCCCACCTCACCGCACACCCGGCCCCCGTCGCCGTCGCCGGGCCGCCCTCCACCGCCGCCGTCCAGCCGGCGCCGGCCCCGGCCCCGCCACCGCCGCACGCAGCGCCCATCGCCGAGATCGCCCCGGCCGTCGTGCCACCGCAGGCGCAGGTGCGGCCCGACCCGTACGACGCGGGGCTCAAGGTGCGCCGCGAAGTGCTCGGCGACGCGCACGTCGACCAGTCGCTCGCGCAGGCGGACGAGTTCTCCGGGGACTTCCAGGAGTTCCTCACCCGGTACGCGTGGGGCGAGATCTGGGACCGCCCGGGCCTCGACCGCCGCGCCCGCAGCTGTGTCACCCTCACCGCCCTCGTCGCCGGCGGGCACCAGGACGAACTCGCGCCCCATCTGCGGGCCGCCCTGCGCAACGGCCTCACCCCGGGCGAGATCAAGGAAGTACTGCTCCAGGCGGCCGTCTACTGCGGCGTGCCCGCCGCGAACCGGGCCTTCCGGGTGGCGCAGCAGGTCATCCGCGAGGAGACGACACCACCGGAGTGAGCCCCGCGGCCCCTGTGCGCGGCCGCGGCGGCAGGATGGGGGGCATGAAGCTCACCAAGAAGTCGCACTCCTGCGTCCGCCTCGAAAAGGACGGACGCACGCTCGTCCTCGACCCGGGCGGATTCAGTGAGGAGGACGCCGCCCTCGGCGCGGACGCCGTCCTCGTCACCCACGAGCACCCCGACCACTTCGACGAGCCGCGGCTGCGCGCCGCGATGGAGGACAACCCGGCCGCCGAGATCTGGACGCCGCGGTCGGTCGCGGAGAAGATCTCGGCGGCGTTCCCCGGCCGCGTGCACACCGTCGGCCACGGCGACACCTTCACCGCCGCCGGTTTCGACGTACAGGTCCACGGGGAGTTGCACGCGGTGATCCACCCGGACATCCCGCGCGTCACCAACGTCGGCTTCCTCGTGGACTGCGGCAAGGTCTTCCACCCCGGCGACGCCCTCACCGTCCCCGACCACCCGGTCGAGACGCTGATGCTCCCGGTCATGGCCCCCTGGAACAAGATCGCCGAGGTCATCGACTACGTCCGCGAGGTCGGGCCGCAGCGCGCCTACGACATCCACGACGCGCTCCTGACCGACCTCGCCCGCCCGATCTACGACCGTCAGATCGGCGAGCTGGGCGGCTCCGAGCACCTGCGGCTGAGCTCGGGCGACTCCGCCCGCGTGTGAGACCGGAGCGCCGCCGAGGGCCCGCCCCCGGGCGGAACCGTGTTGTCAGTGCCGCCCGGTAGGTTGTGAGACATGCGCATCGCGACCTGGAACGTGAACTCGATCACCGCCCGCCTGCCGAGGCTCCTCGCCTGGCTGGAGAGCAGCGGCACCGACGTGCTGTGCCTCCAGGAGGCCAAGGTCGCCGAGGCGCAGTTCCCCTTCGACCAGCTGCGCGAGGCGGGTTACGAGGCGGCGGTCCACGCCACCGGCCGGTGGAACGGGGTGGCGGTGCTCTCCCGCGTAGGCCTCGAGGACGTCGTCAAGGGCCTGCCCGGCGACCCGGGCTACGAGGGCGTCCAGGAGCCCCGCGCGATCTCCGCCACCTGCGGCCCGGCCCGCGTCTGGTCGGTGTACGTGCCCAACGGCCGCGAGGTGGAGCACCCGCACTACGCCTACAAGCTCCAGTGGTTCGAGGCGCTGCGCGCCGCCGTCGAGTCCGACGCCTCCGGCAGCCGCCCGTTCGCCGTGATGGGCGACTACAACGTGGCGCCGACGGACGACGACGTCTACGACCGCGCCGCCTTCGAGGGCGCCACCCACGTCACCCCCGCCGAGCGCGCCGCCCTCGCCTCCCTGCGCGGGGCCGGCCTGTCCGACGTGGTCCCGCGCCCGCTGAAGTACGACCACCCCTTCACGTACTGGGACTACCGCCAGCTCCGCTTCCCCAAGAACCGCGGCATGCGCATCGACCTGGTGTACGGGAACGAGCCCTTCGCCAAGGCGGTCACCGACTCCTACGTCGACCGCGAGGAGCGCAAGGGCAAGGGCGCCTCCGACCACGCGCCGGTCGTGGTGGACCTGGAGCTGTAGCCGCGCACCGCCCGCGTGCCCTGTGGTGCACCTGGCGGTACGAATGACAGTGTGGAGGTATGAACTTCCCCTTTCTGGGCAAGCGGCGCGAAGATCCCCGGGCTCACGACGCGGAGGGCATCGGTGAGCTGCTGGCCGACTGCGATCTGCTGCGCTCGCGCGCGCTGCGGGAGGGGGTCAGGCTCGACGACTCCGAGGTCTCGCTGGAGCAGTTGGACCAGGTCCTGCCGCGCTGGCGGAGCGACGAGGAGATCCTGACCTGGCTGGGCAACGACGCCGGTCTGTACCTCGGCACCGTGATCGTGCGCACTGTGCCCGGCGCCGTGTGGACCATCCGGTCCGACGGCCAGCCCGTCGTACGGCTCGCCTCCGGCCGGGAGTTCGACGTGGTGGCGTCCGGTCACGAGTGGGCGGCGGACGGAGTGCCCGAACTATCGCAGCTGTACGGCGAAGTCGCCGAAGCGTGAAACCTTGGCCCCGCATTCGCCGTAAATAGGGGTAATGCCCGAAAGATGCGTGTCGGCGGCATACCTGATGTTTGTCCCGATACGTTGCACTTGTCGGAGTGTGCACGAACACACGGGGGCATACGCAGGGTGCAGCCGGAGATCACTGCTCGCGCAGCGGAGCGGACACCACCACGAGGTGCCCGCGGGCGAGGAGAAGGTCAGCTGCACACCGGGCTAGGCCCGATGGGAGTTGCGGGAGGTCGTTGCCGGGTCCGGTTTGGGCAGGGGAGTGGTTGCCGTCCGGGTCACGTCTCCGACGAGTTCGACGACATCCGGCCCGTATGCCTGCGAGTTGACCACCTTCAGCAACAGCACGAAGGAGTTGTTGCCGTGCTTGCGGGCCAGTTTCTCGTGGTGCCGGGCGAGGTAGCGGGTGGCGGCCTGGTTGGTGATCGCGCGCTGACCGCAGAACAGGAACGCGGGCCGGGCCTCGCGCCGGTCCCCGGCGGTCAGGCGGGCCAGCAGCACGTACTCCGTGACGCCCGCGTCCATGCGGTAGCGCTCACCGCCGATCTGGAAGGCGCCCCGGTCCGGACCGGGTTCCGGATCGATGTTGATCCGCACCCCGGGCAGCATGGCGGCCATGTGGGCGACCATGCGCCGGTTCGAACCGGGGCCGCCCACGCAGAACTCCGTCCGCTCGCCGAAGCCCTGGCTGACCATGTCCTGGGTCACCACCTGGACATGCGCCCCGCACTCCTTGACCAGCGCCGAGAGTTCCAGCAGCGCGAAGACGTCGAAGCGGTGGACCGCCGGTTCGGAGGCGGCGGGGTCCCGGTTGACGACGAGCAGCGATTCGGAACTGTCGGGCAGCCCGAAGAACGCCTGCTTGCGCCGGAGTTTCCGCTTCGACAGGTAGGTACGGGCGAGCCAGCCCAGCGTGGCGCTGATGCCCGCCGCGACCACACCCAGGACGATGTTGCGTACGTCGTCAGTCATGGGCGCGCATGCTAGCGGGCGTCCGCGTACCTGTGTTCGACGGGCCGCGGTGTACGGGCGCTCCACGCGCTTCCCATGTGCTCCTGACGCGGCCATGACGATCAACTAAGCTGCCCGAACGGCCCTTCCCTGGAGGTGCGGATGCGTCGCCCTGTCGCACGGAATCTGACGGTCCTCGCGGTCTCGGCCGCCGTGGTGTCGGTGGGGGCGGCCGCGCCGCCCACGCCCCAGAGCCGGCCCGTCGCCCCGAAGACCCCGGTCGCCGTCGGCTACGGCGGCGCGGTCGCCAGCGTCGACAAGGACGCCTCGGCCGCCGGTATCGAGGTGCTGCGCAAGGGCGGCAACGCCGTCGACGCCGCCGTGGCGACCGCGGCCGCGCTCGGCGTCACCGAGCCCTACTCCGCCGGAGTCGGAGGCGGCGGCTACTTCGTCTACTACGACGCGGGGTCCCGCACCGTGCGCACCATCGACGGCCGCGAGACCGCGCCGCTGAGCGCGGACGAGGACCTCTTCACGGAGAACGGCGAGCCCCTCGCCTTCCCCGACGCCGTCAGCAGCGGACTCGCCGTCGGCACGCCGGGCACCCCGGCCACCTGGCAGACCGCCCTCGACCAGTGGGGCAGCCGCAGGCTCTCCTCGGTGCTCGAGCCCGCCGAGCGCCTCGCCCGGCACGGCTTCACCGTCGACGACACCTTCCGCTCCCAGACCGCCTCCAACGAGCAGCGGTTCCGCTACTTCCCGGACACCGCCGAGCTGTTCCTGCCGGGCGGTGAACTCCCGGTCGTCGGTTCCACGTTCAAGAACCCCGACCTGGCGCGCACCTACAAGGAGCTGGGCCGCAAGGGCGTCGGCGCGATCTACCACGGCGAACTCGGCGAGGACATCGTCGCCACCGTCAACAAGCCGCCGGTCGACCCCGACTCCGGCTGGAACGCCCGCCCCGGCGACCTCTCCGCCAAGGACCTCGCGGCCTACCGCGCCAAGCTCCAGGCGCCCACGAAGACCTCGTACCGCGGCCTGAACGTCTACTCCATCGCGCCCTCCTCCTCCGGCGGCACCACGGTCGGCGAGGCCCTCAACATCCTGGAGCGCACCGACCTCTCGAAGGCGGACAAGGCCGGCTACCTGCACCGCTACATCGAGGCCAGCCGCATCGCGTTCGCCGACCGCGGGCGCTGGGTCGGCGACCCGGCCTTCGAGGACGTACCGACGAAGCAGCTGCTGTCGCAGCGGTACGCCGACTCGCGCGAGTGCCTGATCAAGGACGACGCGGTGCTCACCAGCCCCCTCGCGCCCGGCGACCCCAGGCACCCGGCCTCCTGCGCGGGCGGCGGCACGGCGGCGCCGACGACGTACGAGGGCGAGAACACCACGCACCTGACGGTGGCCGACAAGTGGGGCAACGTGGTCTCCTACACGCTCACCATCGAGCAGACGGGCGGCAGCGGCATCACCGTTCCCGGCCGCGGCTTCCTGCTCAACAACGAGCTGACGGACTTCTCCTTCGCCCCGGCCAACCCGGCCGTCCACGACCCGAACCTGCCGGGACCCGGCAAGCGCCCCCGGTCCTCGATCGCGCCGACGATCGTCCTGGACCGGCACCACAAGCCGGTCGTGGCCCTCGGTTCGCCCGGCGGCGCCACCATCATCACCACCGTGCTCCAGACGCTCACCGGGTTCGTCGACCGCGGACTCCCGCTGGTGGACGCGATCGCGGCGCCGCGCGCCAGCCAGCGCAACGCCGCCCAGACCGAGCTGGAACCCGGTCTCTACGACAGCGGGTTGCGGGCCGAGCTGGAGGCCCTCGGGCACTCCTTCAAGCTCAACCCCGAGATCGGCGCCGCGACCGGCGTGCAGCGGCTGCCGGGCGGCAAGTGGCTGGCCGCCGCCGAGAAGGAACGGCGCGGCGGCGGCTCGGCGATGGTGGTCAAACCGGTGCGCTAGCCGGTAACGAGCCGGCCGGGACTCACAGTTCGGCGACGGGCTGCTGCGGTGTACGGAACCTCAGCCGCCCATCCTCGACGTCGACCGTGACCCGGCCGCCCTCCGCGATACGGCCGTCGAGGAGCAGCCGGGACAGCTCGTTGTCGACCTCGCGCTGGATGGTGCGGCGCAGCGGACGGGCGCCGTACTCGGGCTGGTAGCCGCGCTCGGCGATCCAGTCCACGGCCGCGTCGGTGAAGTCGACGGTGATGCCCTGCGCGTGCACCATGCGCCGGGTCTGCTCCAGGAGCAGGCTGGTGATCTGCCGCAGCTGCTCGCCGCTGAGCTGGCGGAAGACCACGATCTCGTCGACGCGGTTGAGGAACTCGGGCCGGAAGTGCTCACGCAGCGGGCGCAGCACCTGTTCGCGCCTGGCCTCCTCGTCGGCCTCCGAGCCGCCCGCGCCGAAGCCGATGCCGGCCCCGCGCCTGGTGATCACGTCGGAGCCCAGGTTGCTGGTCATCACGACGACCGTGTTGGTGAAGTCCACCGTCCGGCCCTGGGAGTCGGTCAGCCGTCCGTCGTCCAGGACCTGGAGCAGGATGTTGAAGACGTCCGGGTGCGCCTTCTCCACCTCGTCGAGCAGCAGCAGCGAGTACGGGTGCCGGCGGACCACCTCGGTGAGCTGACCGGCCTCCTCGTGCCCGACGTAGCCGGGCGGGGCGCCGACCAGGCGGCTGACCGTGTGGCGTTCCTGGTACTCGCTCATGTCGAGCCGCACCATCCGGTCCTCGCTGCCGAACAGCGCCTCGGCCAGCGCCCGCGCCAGCTCGGTCTTGCCGACACCGGTCGGGCCGAGGAAGAGGAAGCTGCCGATGGGCCGGTCGGGACTGGAGAGCCCGGCGCGGGAGCGCAGCACGGCGTCGGAGACGACCCGCACGGCCTCGTCCTGGCCGACCACCCGCTCGTGCAGGTGGGACTCCAGACCCAGCAGGCGCTCCTTCTCCTCCTGGGTGAGGCTGGCGACCGGGATGCCGGTCTGCCGGGACACCACCTCGGCGATGGACTCGGTGCAGACCTCCAGGTCCAGGCCCTCGTCGGCCTGGCCGTCGCCCGTGGCCTCGGTGATCCGCTGCTTCAGCTCGCCGATCCGGTCGCGCAGCCCGCTCGCCTGCTCGTACTGCTCGTCGGCGACCGCCTGGTCCTTGTCCCGGACCAGCTGGTCGACCTCGCGCTCCAGGGCCCGTACGTCCGTGCCCTTGGTGCGCGACTGGAGCCGCACGCGGGCGCCCGCCTGGTCGATCAGGTCGATGGCCTTGTCGGGCAGCCGCCGGTCGGTGAGGTAGCGGTCGGACATCTCCACGGCCGCGACCAGCGCCTCGTCGGTGTAGCGGACCTGGTGGTGGGCCTCGTAGCGGTCGCGCAGCCCGCGCAGGATCTCGATCGCGTCGGCGGTGGTGGGCTCCGGCACCAGGATGGGCTGGAAGCGGCGGGCGAGGGCCGCGTCCTTCTCGATCCTGCGGTACTCCTCCAGCGTGGTGGCGCCCACGATGTGCAGCTCGCCGCGGGCCAGGGCCGGCTTGAGGATGTTCCCGGCGTCCATCGAACCGCCCTCGCCGCCCCCACCGGCGCCGACGACGGTGTGCAGTTCGTCGATGAAGATGATCAGCTCGTCGGAGTGGGCGCGGATCTCGCCGACGATGTTGTTCATCCGCTCCTCGAAGTCACCCCGGTAGCGGGTGCCGGCGACCACTCCGGTCAGGTCGAGGGCGACCACGCGCCGCCCGACCAGTACGTCGGGCACGTCGCCGTCGGTGATGCGCTGCGCCAGGCCCTCCACGATGGCGGTCTTGCCGACGCCGGCGTCACCGATCAGTACGGGGTTGTTCTTGCCGCGGCGGGAGAGCACCTCGACGGTCTGCTCGATCTCCTCCTCCCGCCCGATCACCGGGTCGATCCGGCCCTGCTGGGCCAGCTCGGTGAGGTCGCGGCCGTACTTGTCGAGGGTCGGCGTGTTCGTGCTCCGCGCGCTCTCGGCACGGGCCTTCGCGGCGTCCGGTGCCTCCGTGGGCAGGCCCGAGGGCGCGAACCGGGCCGCGTTCAGGATGTGCCCCGCGGCCGAGTCCGGGTTGGCGGCCAGGGCGCTGAGCACGTGCTCCGGGCCGATGTACCCGGTGCCGGTCGACCGGGCCAGCTCGTGCGCGTCCAGCAGGGCGCGCTTGACGGCCGGGGTGAGCGAGAGCGACGTGGGCGGCGGGGCCTCGCCCGGCGCGTGCTGCACCGGGCCGGTCCGCTCGTCGATCTGCGAGGCCAGCGAGTCGGGATCGGCGCCGGCCCGGCTGAGCAGCCCCCGGGTGGGCTCGGTGGAGAGCGCGGCCCGCAGCAGGTGCTCGGTGTCCAGGTCCCGGCTGCCGTGTTCGGCGGCGTACTGGGCGGCGCCGCGCACCAGCTCCCGGGCGGGCTGGCTGAGCAGCCGGCCGATGTCGATCTGCCGGGGCCTCGGCCCGCCGAAGAAGCGTGCCAGGAATTCCGCGAACGGGTCGCCCTCCGGGCCCATGAAGCCGCTGGTCATCGTTACCGGTCCTCCGCTGCTTCGCTGATCGGCGTGCCGGGGCCGGGTAACCCGGTCGGCCTGCGGTCATGCCCAACATGACACGTTCTGTTCCGGCGGGCATGCCGGGAAGCAGCCGGTGAGCAGGAAGGGCGGAGCGCCCGGGGGCGGGGCCGCGCGGCCGCTCAGAGGCCGTTCCGCGACGTCAGGACACGCGGACCGCTCTGCGTGATCGCCACGGTGTGCTCCACGTGCGCCGCCCGGGAACCGTCGTTCGTGCGCAGGGTCCAGCCGTCGGGAGCCGCGTGGTAGTCGTCCCGGCCGCTGTCGATCAGCATGGGCTCGATGGCGATGACCATGCCGTGCCGCAGGGGGAGACCCCGTCCGGGCCGGCCCTCGTTGGGCACGCCCGGGTCCTCGTGCATGCGCCGTCCGATGCCGTGGCCGCCGAAGTCCTCCATGATGCCGTAGCCGCCCGCCCGGCACACCGTGCCGATCGCGTGGGCGATGTCGCCGATGCGATTGCCGACGACGGCGGCCCCGATGCCCGCCTCCAGGGCCCGCTCCGCGGTCTCGATCAGCGTCACGTCCGCCGCGCGCGGGGTGCCCACGACGAAGCTGAGCGCCGAGTCGCCGGCCCAGCCGTCCAGCGTCGCGCCGCAGTCGATGGAGACGAGGTCCCCGTCGCGCAGCCGGTAGCCGTCCGGGATGCCGTGCACGATCGCGTCGTTCACCGAGGCGCAGATGACGCCCGGGAAGGGCGTCGGCGCGAAGGAGGGCCGGTAGCCGAGGAACGGCGAGCCCGCGCCCGCCTCCCGCAGCACCCCGTGCGCCACCGCGTCCAGCTCCAGCAGGGATACTCCGACGTCCGCGGCCTGCCGTACGGCGGTCAGGGCGCGCGCGACGACCTGGCCGGCCGCGTGCATGGCGTCGATCGATGTGTCCGTCTTCAGTTCCACCATGCCAATTACTATACCGGTATTTGAATTGGATTCGCGACGTGGGACGCATGGAGGACGCATGGAGGACGCAAGGGGTGCCTGGGGGCGCACCGGGGCCGGTACGGGAAGCCGGTATTAGAATGACGCCATGGTACGCACCCCCCTGACCCCCGAAGAGCGTGAGCGCGGCGAGCAGCTCGGCCGCCTGCTCCGCGCGGCCCGCGGCGAACGGAGCATGACGGCGGTCGCCGCCGAGGCCGGCGTCTCCGCCGAGACGCTGCGCAAGATCGAGACCGGCCGGGCGCCCACCCCGGCGTTCTTCACGGTGGCCGCGCTGGCCCGCGCGCTGGGGCTGTCCATGGACGAGCTGGTGGGCAGGTGCGCGCCCGTGCCGGCCTGAGGCGTCCGCACTCACCCACAGGAGTGCGAAACGTGATCGACACCGCGCCTTGACGACGATGGTCTTGGCAAGCCCGTCCGGCCAGGCTTACGTTCGTCCCTCTACGGCCTGCTCTACGGGCGTAGAGGCTCTGACGTCGTGTCGAAGGAGCAGCTCATGGCCAACGTCGTACGTGCCGCTCTCGTCCAGGCCACCTGGACCGGCGACACCGAGTCCATGGTGGCGAAACACGAGGAGCACGCCCGCGAGGCGGCCCGGCGGGGCGCGAGGATCATCGGGTTCCAGGAGGTCTTCAACGCCCCCTACTTCTGCCAGGTCCAGGACCCCGCGCACTACCGCTGGGCCGAACCCGTGCCCGACGGGCCGACCACCAGCCGTATGCGGGCGCTCGCCCGCGAGACCGGCATGGTGATCGTCGTCCCCGTCTTCGAGGTCGAGCAGTCCGGCTTCTACTACAACACCGCGGCCGTGATCGACGCCGACGGCACCGTCCTCGGCACCTACCGCAAGCACCACATCCCGCAGGTCAAGGGCTTCTGGGAGAAGTTCTACTTCCGCCCGGGCAACCTCGGCTGGCCGGTCTTCGACACCGCCGTCGGCAAGGTCGGCGTGTACATCTGCTACGACCGGCACTTCCCGGAGGGCTGGCGTCAACTCGGCCTCGGCGGCGCCCAGCTGGTATACAACCCGTCCGCCACCCACCGCGGCCTCTCCGCCCACCTGTGGCAGCTGGAGCAGCCCGCGGCGGCCGTCGCCAACGAGTACTTCGTCGCGGCGATCAACCGCGTCGGCGTCGAGGAGTACGGGGACAACGACTTCTACGGCACCTCCTACTTCGTGGACCCGCGCGGGCAGTTCGTCGGCGACCTCGCCAGCGACACCAAGGAGGAACTCGTCGTCCGCGACCTGGACTTCGACCTCGTCGACGAGGTCCGGCAGCAGTGGGCCTTCTACCGGGACCGCCGCCCCGACGCCTACGAGGGGCTGGTGCGGCCGTGACCCGTGACCTCTTCGGCCGCCACCGCGCCGTCCTGCCCGACTGGCTCGCCCTGTACTACGAGGACCCGCTGGAGATCACCCACGGCGAGGGCCGCCACGTCTGGGACGCGGCCGGCAACAAGTACCTCGACTTCTTCGGCGGCATCCTCACCACGATGACCGCGCACGCCCTGCCCGAGGTGACCAAGGCGGTGAGCGAGCAGGCCGGGCGGATCATCCACTCCTCGACCCTCTACCTCAACCGCCCGATGGTCGAACTCGCCGAACGCGTCGCCCAACTGTCCGGCATCCCCGACGCGCGCGTCTTCTTCACCACCTCCGGCACCGAGGCCAACGACACCGCCCTGCTGCTCGCCACCGCCCACCGCCGCAGCAACTCGATCCTGGCGATGCGCAACAGCTACCACGGCCGCTCCTTCAGCGCCGTCGGCATCACCGGCAACCGCGGCTGGTCCCCGACCTCCCTCTCCCCGCTCCAGACGCTCTACGTCCACGGCGGCGTGCGCACCCGGGGCCCGTACGCGCACCTGGACGACCGGGAGTTCATCGACGCCTGCGTCGACGACCTCGTGGACCTGCTCGGCCACACCCGCGCGCCCGCCGCGCTGATCGCCGAACCCGTCCAGGGCGTCGGCGGCTTCACCTCCCCGCCCGACGGGCTGTACGCGGCCTTCCGCGAGGTGCTGCGCGAGCGGGGCATCCTGTGGATCGCCGACGAGGTGCAGACCGGCTGGGGCCGCACCGGTGAGCACTTCTGGGGCTGGCAGGCCCACGGGAGAAGCGGACCGCCGGACATCGTGACCTTCGCCAAGGGGATCGGCAACGGCATGTCGATCGGCGGCGTCATCGCCCGCGCCGAGATCATGAACTGCCTGGACGCCAACAGCATCTCCACCTTCGGCGGCACCCAGGTCACCATGGCGGCCGGCCTCGCCAACCTCACGTACCTGCTGGAGCACGACCTCCAGGGCAACGCCCGGCGCGTCGGCGGACTGCTCATCGAACGGCTGCGGGCGGTCGCCGCCCAGGTGCCGCACGTAACGGAGGTGCGCGGGCGCGGCCTGATGATCGGCGTCGAGCTGGCCCGGCCCGGCACCGACGAGGCCGCACCCGAGGCGGCGTCCACCGTGCTGGAGGAGGCCCGCGCGGGCGGGCTGCTCATCGGCAAGGGCGGCGGCCACAGCACCAGCGTCCTGCGCATCGCCCCGCCGATGTCGCTCACCGTCGCGGAGGCCGAGGAGGGCGCCGCGATCCTCGAACGGGCTCTGCGGAGCATCTGAGAACGCGTTCCGCGGAGCGACCGAGAACGCGCCCCGCGGAGCAACCGGCCGCAGCGTCCCGAGCGCACCCCGAGCAGAGGAACCGCCGCCATGACCTCCACCCCGCAGACCCTGGACCAGCAGCCCTGGGAACCCGCCCTGTCGGTCCGTCAGGTCCTCGGTCTCGAGCGGGTGCTGGCCGGACAGCCCGAGGTGGTGGCCGGCGCACACCGGCTCGACCGGCCCGTGCGCTGGGTGCACGTCGCCGAGGCCGCCGACGTCGGCGTGATGCTCAGCGGCGGCGAGATGGTGCTCACCACCGGCGTGCTGCTCGCCGGTGACGAGGACAAACAGGGCGAGTACATCCGCTCCCTGGACCGCGCGGAGGCGGCGGCCGTCGTGCTCGGCCTCGGCCGCGCCTTCCCCGCCCCGCCCGACGTGATGCGCCGGGCGGCGGAGCGGTGCGGACTGCCCATGGTCGTCCTGCACCGGCCCTTCCCCTTCGCCGAGCTGACCGAGGAGGTCCAGTCCAGGCTGCTGCGGCGCAAGTTCGCCGCCGTCAGCCTCTCCGAGGCCGTACGCACCGAACTGACCGGACTGATCACCGCGGGCGCCCCGGTGCAGCGCCTGCTCGACGAGGTGGCCCGGCACGGCGGCTGCCCGGTCGTCGTCACCAACCTCGCCCACCGCGTCCTCGCCACGGCGGGGGAGCGGCCCGCCGTCGACGACGTGCTCCGCGACTGGGAGCGCATCGCCCGCCAGGCCGGGGCCTCCGCCGCCGACGGCTGGACCCGCGCCGAACTGAGCTGCCGCGGAGAGCGCTGGGGGCGGCTCGTGCTGTGCGGCTACCGCGGCGACCGGGCCGCCGGACGGCTGCTCGCCGACCGGGCCGCGGAGGCCCTCGTCCTGCACCGCATGCTCGCCGGCGACGGCACCAACGCCCAGGGCACCGGCGGCTCGGGGGGCTCGGGCGGCTCCTGGGACTCCTGGGAGGAGCAGTCCGCGCGGGGTCTGCTCACCGACCTGGTCAGCGGGGCGGTACCGGCGCGGCAGCTGCTGCCCCGGGCGCGCGCCGCCGGGCTGCCGGTCAACCGGCGTGTTTTCGTCCCCCTCGTCGTCCGCGAGCGGCAGCCCGCCCGGCCGGCCCGGGTGCTGAGGCTGCTGGGACTGCCGGGGATCGCCGCGCGGCTCGCCGACGACCGGGTGGCCGTCCTGCTCAGCCTCGCCCCCGACCAGGACGCCCGAGCGCTGACCGCCCACTTCGCGACCCGGCTGCGTTCGGAACCGGACTCCTGCCACGCCGTGGTCGCGGCCGCCGACGCGCGCGCCGACTGGGCCGACGTACCCGCGGGACTGCGCGAGGCCCAGCACGTCGCCGACGCCGTCGCCGACTCCGCGGCACCCCTGGACCTGCCGCCCGTCGTGCGCCTGCGCGACATCCACCTGCGCGGTCTGGTCCGGCTGCTGCGCGACGACCCGCACGTGCAGTCCTTCGCCGAACGCGAGCTGGACGGACTGCTGCGCGGCCCCGACGAGGACCTGCTGTCCGTGCTGCGCACCTACCTCGCCACCGGCCGCAACAAGTCCCGCACCGCCCAGCTCCACCACGTCTCCAGGCCCGCCCTCTACCGCCGCCTGGAAGCCATACAGGGCCGCCTCGACGTCGACCTCGACGACTTCGAACAGGCCGCCTCCGTCCACATCGCGCTCCTCGCCCACGACGCACAACAGGGGTGACACCGTGCAATGCCCGACCCCCGCAGACGTGACACCGTGCCACTCATTTCGGCCACCCGGCGTCCCTAGTCTCGCCGTACACCGAGCGCCACAGCGAGCGCCACATCGAGTGATTCGAGCGAGTGGAGGCCGAAGTTGAGCCGAGTGATCCGTGCCGCGCTCTTCCAGACCGCCTGGACGGGCGACAAGGAATCGATGATCAAGGTCCACGAGCAGGCGGTGCGCGACGCCGCCGCCCAGGGCGCACAGGTCATGTGCTTCCAGGAGCTGTTCTACGGACCGTACTTCTGCCAGGTCCAGGACCCCGAGTTCTACGCCTACGCCGAGCGCGTCCCCGACGGGCCCGTAGTCGAGCGCTTCCAGCGCCTCGCCCGCGAGCACGGCATCGTCCTGGTGCTCCCCATGTACGAGGAGGAGCAGCCCGGCGTCCTCTACAACACCGCCGCCGTCATCGACGCCGACGGCTCCTACCTCGGCAAGTACCGCAAGACGCACATCCCGCAGGTGCGGGGCTTCTGGGAGAAGTTCTACTTCCGCCCCGGCAACTCCGGCTGGCCGGTCTTCGACACCGCCGTCGGCAAGGTCGGCGTCTACATCTGCTACGACCGGCACTTCCCGGAGGGCTGGCGGGCGCTGGGCCTCGAAGGCGCCGAGGTCGTCTTCAACCCGTCGGCCACCTCGCGCGGCCTGTCCGGCTACCTGTGGCAGCTGGAGCAGCCGGCGGCGGCCGTCGCCAACGAGTACTTCGTCGGCGCCATCAACCGCGTCGGCGTGGAGGAACTGGGCGACAACGACTTCTATGGCACCTCGTACTTCGTCGACCCCGAGGCGCGGTTCGTCGGCGAGGTCGCGAGCGACAAGGAGCCCGAACTCGTCGTCCGCGACCTCGACATGGCCAAGCTGCGCGAGGTCCGCGACCGCTGGCAGTTCTACCGCGACCGCGCTCCGGGCGCGTACTTCCCGCTGACCGCGCCCTGACCGTGCCGTCGACCCGACCGGTGCCCCTGACAGGAGGGAACAGCAGCATGAGCAGCCGTACCGTCGTCCGCGGCGGCCTCGTCATCACCGCCTCCGACGAGCTCCACGCCGACGTCCTGATCGAGGACGGCCGCGTCGCCGCGCTCGCCGCGACCGGCACCCCGGCGGCCGAGGCGTTCACGGCCGAGAGGGTCGTCGACGCGAGCGGCAAGTACGTCATCCCGGGCGGCGTCGACGGGCACACCCACATGGAGATGCCCTTCGGCGGCACCTACGCCGCCGACACCTTCGAGACCGGCACCCGGGCCGCCGCCTGGGGCGGTACGACCACCATCGTCGACTTCGCCATCCAGAGTGTCGGGCACTCCCTGCGCGAGGGCCTGGACGCCTGGCACGCCAAGGCCGAGGGCAACTGCGCCGTCGACTACGGCTTCCACATGATCGTCTCCGACGTGAACCAGGAGACCCTCAAGGAGATGGACCTGCTGGTGGAGGAGGGGGTGACCTCCTTCAAGCAGTTCATGGCGTACCCCGGCGTCTTCTACTCCGACGACGGCCAGATCCTGCGGGCCATGCAGCGCGCCGCCGAGAACGGCGGGCTGATCATGATGCACGCCGAGAACGGCATCGCGATCGACGTCCTGGTCGAGCAGGCGCTCGCGCGCGGCGAGAGGGACCCCCGCTTCCACGGCGAGGTCCGCAAGGCCCTCCTGGAGGCCGAGGCCACCCACCGCGCCATCCGGCTCGCCCAGGTCGCCGGGGCGCCGCTGTACGTCGTGCACGTCTCCGCGACCGAGGCGCTCGCCGAGCTGACCCGGGCCCGCGACGAGGGCCTGAACGTCTTCGGCGAGACCTGCCCGCAGTACCTGTTCCTGTCCACCGACAACCTCGCCGAACCCGACTTCGAGGGCGCCAAGTACGTGTGCAGCACCCCGCTGCGCCCGCGCGAGCACCAGGCGGCGCTGTGGCAGGGGCTGCGGACCAACGACCTCCAGGTCGTCTCCACCGACCACTGCCCCTTCTGCTTCAGCGGCCAGAAGGAGCTGGGCCGCGGCGACTTCTCCAAGATCCCCAACGGCATGCCGGGCGTCGAGAACCGCATGGACCTGCTGCACCAGGCCGTCGTCGACGGGCACATCAGCCGCCGCCGCTGGATCGAGATCGCCTGCGCCACCCCGGCCCGCATGTTCGGCCTCTATCCGAAGAAGGGCACCATCGCGCCCGGCGCCGACGCCGACATCGTCGTCTACGACCCGCAGGCCGAGCAGGTCATCTCCGCCGAGACCCACCACATGAACGTCGACTACTCGGCGTACGAGGGCAAGCGGATCACCGGCCGGGTGGAGACCGTGCTCTCGCGCGGCGAACCGGTCGTCACCGAGCGGGAGTACACCGGGCGCAAGGGCCACGGCGTCTACACCCCGCGCTCCACCTGTCAGTACCTCAGCTAGGAGCCCCGCTCATGGACTTCGGACTCGTCCTGCAGACCGACCCGCCGGCCTCCCGCGTCGTCAGCCTGATGCAACGGGCCGAACGCAACGGCTTCAGCCACGGCTGGACCTTCGACTCCGCCGTGCTGTGGCAGGAGCCGTTCGTGATCTACAGCCAGGTCCTGGCCAACACCAGCACACTGAAGATCGGCCCGATGGTCACCAACCCGGGCACCCGCACCTGGGAAGTCACGGCCTCCACCTTCGCCACCCTCAACGACATGTTCGGCAACCGCACCGTCTGCGGAATCGGCCGCGGCGACTCCGCGATGCGCGTCGCCGGACGCAAACCCAACACCCTCGCCCGGATAAGCGAGGCCATCAAGGTCATCCGGTCGCTGGGCAGGGGAGAGGAGGCCGACCTCGGCGGCGGCACCGTCGTCAGGTTCCCCTGGGTGAAGCCGGGCGCCGAACTCCCGGTGTGGATGGCGGCCTACGGGCCCAAGGCGCTGAAGATGACCGGCGAGGAGGCCGACGGCTTCATCCTCCAGCTCGCCGACCTCTACCTGACCGAGTACATGGTCAAGGCCGTCCGGGACGCCGCCGAGGCCGCCGGACGCGACCCCTCGGAAGTGAGGATCTGCGTCGCCGCCCCGGCCTACGTCACCGCCGACGACTCGCCCGAGGCGCTCGCCCACGCGCGCGAGCAGTGCCGCTGGTTCGGCGGCATGGTCGGCAACCACGTGGCCGACCTCGTGTCCAAGTACGGTGCCCACACCGGCGCCGTACCCGACGAACTCACCGACTACATCAAGGCCCGAGAGGGCTACGACTACGCCCACCACGGGCGCAGCGGAAATCCCGACACGCAGTTCGTGCCGGACGAGATCGTCGACCGGTTCTGCCTGATCGGACCGGCCGAGAAGCACATCGAGAAGCTGACCGCCCTGCGCGCCCTCGGCGTCGACCAGTTCGCGCTGTACGACATGCACGACGCGCAGGAAGCCGTGATCGACACCTACGGCACGCGGGTCATCCCGGCCGTCAACGCCTGACCTCCCCCCTCTCCCGCTCGGGAGAGGGGCCCAGGGCGCACCCGCGCACCCCCCTCGGCACCGCCCGCACGGCCTCTCCCGTCCACCGCATGATTGGCCTGCCCATGACCGACACCGCGCCCACGGCCATACCGCCGTCCGCCCAAGTCACCCTCCCCGACGGGCGCGTGGAGCTCGCCCCGGGCTCCCCGCCGCCGAGCGGCCGCTACGCCAACGAGGACCTGCTGCCGGTCCCCGTCGGCAAGCGCACCTGGACCACGTACAACTTCTCCGCGCTGTGGGTCGGCATGGCCCACAACACGGCCTCCTGGACCCTCGCCTCCGGGCTCATCGCCGTCGGCATGGACTGGAAGCAGGCGGTGTTCACCATCGCCCTGGCCAACCTGATCGTGCTCGTCCCGATGCTGCTCACCGGGCACGCGGGGCCGAAGTACGGCATCCCCTTCCCGGTGTTCGCCCGCGCCTCCTTCGGTATCCGGGGCGCCAACCTGCCCGCCGTGGTACGGGCGTTGGTGGCGTGCGGCTGGTTCGGCATCCAGACCTGGATCGGCGGCGAGGCCATCTACTTCCTGGCCGGCAAGCTGATCGGCGACGGCTGGACGAACGCCGGCACGGTCGGCGGCTACGCCTGGACGATGTGGCTGTCCTTCGCGATCTTCTGGGCGATCCAGGTCGCCATCATCTACCGGGGCATGGAGACCATCCGCCGCTTCGAGAACTGGGCCGCGCCCTTCGTCCTCGTCGGCGCCTTCGTGATGCTGTGGTGGATGGCCGACAAGGCGGGCGGGTTCGGCCCGCTCTTCGACCAGCCGTCGAAGCTGGGCTGGGGCGCCGACTTCTGGAAGCTGTTCTGGCCCTCCCTGATGGGCATGATCGGTTTCTGGTCTACGCTGTCCCTCAACATCCCGGACTTCACCCGCTACGGGAAGAGTCAGAAGGCCCAGACCCGCGGTCAGGCCCTCGGACTGCCGACCACCATGACGCTGTTCGCGTTCCTGTCCGTGATGGTCACCTCCGGCTCGCAGGCGGTCTACGGGGAGGCCATCTGGGACCCGGTACAACTCGCCGCCAAGACGGACAACGTGGTGGGGCTGCTCTTCGCGCTGGTCACCATCCTGGTGGCGACCCTCTCCGTCAACATCGCCGCCAACCTGGTCTCACCGTCCTTCGACTTCTCCAACGTCGCACCGCGCAAGGTGAGTTTCCGGGCCGGCGCGCTCATCACGTCCGTCCTGGCCGTACTGATCTTCCCGTGGAAGCTGTACTCCGACCCGCAGGGCTACATCTTCACCTGGCTCGGCCTGGTCGGCGGGCTGCTCGGCACCGTGGCCGGCATCCTGATCGCCGACTACTGGATCCTGCGCCGCGCCCGACTCGACCTCACCGACCTCTACCGCCCGGGCGGACGCTACTGGTATGCCAACGGCTGGAACTGGCGGGCCGTCCTCGCCTTCGTCGTCGGCGGCGTCCTGGCCATCGGCGGCGCCGACTTCCACCCCCTGATCGACGGCCGACCGGTACCGTTCCTCGAACCGCTGGCCGACTACGGCTGGGCGGTGGGCCTCGGTACGTCCATGCTGCTGTACCTGGCGCTGATGCTCTCCCGTACCGGGACCCGGACGGCAGACTGACGCGTCCCTGGAGGACGGTCAGCCGGAACCGCCGTCCTCCAGGGCCGCCACCGCTTCCTTCGCCGCCTTGATGGCACCCTTGTTGATCTCGGTCGTACCCGGTGCCTTCTTCGACTCGAAGTCACTGCCGTTGTACGTGATCATCACCAGCGCGTTGGACGCGCGGACCAGGACGGTGCCCTCGCGGGTCTGCTGCTTGTCCTCGGTGGTGAGGTTCACGACCGAGTACGCGGCGTCGCCGAGCCCCGGCACCTCGCCGCCGCCGCTGCGGTCGGCGACCCGCTCCTTGTACGACTTCTGCGCCGCCTCGTCCGTCTCCATCACCTCGAAGGAGACGTCGAGCCAGCGGTAGTCGTAGCCCTTGAGCGCGTTCCAGGAACAGGTGCGGCGCACCTGGGTGTCCGTGGACGGGATCTCCTTGCCGGCCGCCTTGGCACCCGGCACCAGCGAGGTGACCGTCTTGCCGACCAGGCTCTCGCACGGTGCCGGGGAGGCGGGGTAGGTCTTCGTCGCCGCCTGCGTCGCCGGTGCGGAAGCGGACCGGTTGGTGGTGTCGGGCGGCGTCTTGTCCTTCGCGGCCGGCGACGTGTCCGGCCCGGAGGACAGCGCCCAGCCCGCCGTGGCGAGCACGGCGACCGGCGCCAGACGGGCGGTCAGGGCGAGCGGCAGGGGAAGAGAACGCACGGCGCACTTCTCGTGGGGGATGGTGCGGAGGGGTCCGCACGGCGGACGGGACGCCAGTGTCACACGAGTCCCGGTGGGGCGGAAGGGCGAACTCGGTGCGTGGCCGCGCCGTGACGCAGACGAACCGGAGTCCTCAGGGCCGCAGGGCCGTCACCAGCCACACGCCGGCCCGCAGGCGCACCCCCGTGTCGGTGGCGTACGGGCGCAGCGCCTCCTCCAAATCCGCGAGCCGCCCGGCTGGGAGCGCCCCACCGGGGTAGCGGGACAGCAGGAACTCGACGGCGTCCTGCACATCCCGGCCCCAGACCGCCTCCACGGTGACCGGGGTCACCGTCACGCGCTCGTATCCCGCGAGGACCTCGCGGATCCGGTCGGGGTCCGAGAGCGACGCCATCGCGGTCTGCGCGGCGACCACGTCGGGGCCGGGCTCCTCGTCGACGAGCCGCGCGAACAGGCCGAGCGTCCGCGCCTCTTCCGAGTGTTCCCCCGGAGGCCGCGGGCAGACGAACGCGAGCCGGCCGCGCGGCCGCAGCGCCCGCGCCAGATTGCGGAAGGCGGCGGCGTGATCCTCGAAGAACATCACCCCGCCCCGGCTGACGACCACGTCGTAACCGCCGGCCGGGAAGGGGTGCACCTGCGCGTCGGCGCACTCGTACGCGGCGTTCGCGACCCCCTCGGCGGCCGTGCCCGCGCGGGCACGCTCCAGCAGCGGCGCGGAGATGTCGACGCCGACGGCGTGCCCCGGGGCGGCGAGCCGCGCCGCGATCCGGGTCGTGGCGCCGGCCCCGCAGCCGACGTCCAGGACCCGGTCGCCGGGCGCGACGGCCGCGGCGTCGAACAGGGCGTCGTTCAACGGGGCCAGCATGGCGTCGTAGCGGGTCCGGTGAGTGGCCCAGTGGGTGCCCACGGGGCCGTTCCAGGCCTCGGCCTGGCGGGAGTTGGCGACGAGCGTCATGAGGTCTCCTTGGCCGTGGGCCGGGTGGCGGGTGCGGACAGGGCGCTCTCGATGCGGTCGACGGCGGCGAACGCGCCGTACGCGACGAGGTGCACCAGGCAGTGGTCGGTGTGCTCGGGCCGCCGCCAGGCCGCCACGTCCGCGTCCGTCATCCGGTACGGCGCGAGCGCGGCCAGCAGCGCCAGCCGCGCGCCCGGCCGGTCCCGGCGGTCGGGGAACGGGTCGCGGGACACCGGCGGGTGCGATCCGTCCCAGTCGCGCAGCGCGGCGCGTACGAGTGCCTGGTCGTCGGCGTCCAGGAGGCCGGCGCCCATCGTGGCGGCGGTGCTCAAAGCGGCGTACGCGGGGCCGACGGGCGTCCCCGCCGCCCACGCCGGTCCCCGGCCGGGGTCGTCCAGCAGGGGCAGGGAGGCGCCGGGCACGGCGGGGCGGCGCACGGTGCGGGACAGCGACCGGCCCGCCAGGCTGCGCACCGGACGCAGCCGCTGTGCGTCGGCCGGCAGCAGCCTCTCGGTCACCAGGGACGACACGACGCGGTTGATGAAGTGGAAGGCCAGCGCCGTGCCGAGGTAGCCGGGAGCCTCCTCGGGCGGGAACGGATACGGCTCCCGCACGGCCCCCGGGACACGGGTGCTCCGCGCCCAGTCGAGCACGCGCGCGTGCCGCTCGTCGGCCGGCTCCTGACCCCGGGCCAGCCGCTCGGCCAGCGCGTGGTCGCCGGTGGCGTGCAGCAGCAGGGTGTGCGCGTCCACGCAGAACCGGCACTTGTTGGCCTGCGACACCCCGAAGGCGGCGACCTCCTTGCCGGTCCGGTCGCCCGGTCCCGCGATCAGGGACTCGCGCATCAGCGCCCAGGCCGGGGCGACGAGAACGGGCGCGGAGGAGAGGACCACGAAGGGTGCGGGTTCGGGGATGCCGAAGTCCCGCGCGGCCTGTGCGTAGACCTCGGCGACGCGTCCGGTGGCCGCCTTCGGCGGCAGCGGTTCGGTGTGACGGAAGAGTGTGGGCATGGACAGCAGAGTGCGCCCCGGGGGCGCCCGCGGTCGTCGTACGGCCGGATGCGGTCGGCGCTGCGCCGCCGGGGTCCGGTCGGCAGGCCCACTACTTCACCGGGAGTAGTCCGCAAGCCGTCCACAGGGCCGACGCGGCTGTCGGCGGGGCCGTCTAGGGTGCGGGCATGAGTGGGCGTCGGATCGATCGCGGGCGGCTCGCCGACATGGTCCTGGCGGCCGTGGTCGGCGCCCTCGGCATGGGAGCCGCCGCCTTCGACGAGGACACCACGGCCCTCGACCACACGCTCATCGCCCTCGCCTCGGCCGCGCTCGCCTTCCACCGCGCCGCCCCGCGCGCCGTGCTGGCCGTCGCCACCGTGCTGGGCACGGCGTACGTCGTGCACGCCCACCCCGGGCCGCTGTCCGCACTGCCCGTCCTGGGCGCCGTGCACACCGCGGCCCGTGTCGGACACCGGGGCGTCGCGGCGGCCGGCAGCGCGGTGTTCCTGGCCGGGTACGTGGCCACCGGACCCGGCACGCAGAACGTGGCCGAGCGGGCCGGGCTGCTCGCGGGGTGGTTCCTGTGCGCCGTGGTGACCGGGCTCGCCGACCGCAACTGGCAGGCGTATCTGCGCCAGACCGAACAGCGCGCCCTGGAGGCGGAACGCACCCGCGAGGAGGTGGCCCTGCGCCGCGCCGGGGAGGAACGGCTGCGCATAGCACGCGAGTTGCACGACTCGCTCACGCACAGCATCTCCATCGTCAAGCTCCAGGCGGGCGTCGCCGTCCACCTCGCCCGCAAGCGCGGCGACGAGGTGCCGCCCGCGCTGCTCGCCATCCAGGAGGCCAGTGGCGAGGCGATGCGCGAACTGCGCTCCGCCCTCCAGGTGCTGCGCGCCGACGAACCGACCGGCACCCCGGCCCTGCTCGTGGAGCGGGCCCGCGCGGCGGGACTCGCCGTCGACCTGGCCGTCACCGGGGACGAGCGCCCACTGCCCCGGGCCGTCGACCGGGCCGCCTACCGCATCGTGCAGGAGGCCCTCACCAACGCGGCACGGCACGCCGGACCCGCGAAGGTGAAGGTCCGCATCGGCTACGGCACCGGGAACGAGGGGGAGTTGACGATAGACGTGGACGACGACGGAGCCGCCGATCCGGCCCGCCCACCGGTGCCGGGCACCGGTCTGACCGGCATGCGCGAGCGCGTGGCGGCACTCGGCGGCACCCTGTGCGCCGCCCCGCGCACGGAGGGCGGCTTCTCGGTGCGGGCACGGCTGCCGCTGGGGGAGACGGCATGAGTGGTGTCGTCCGGGTCGCGCTCGTCGACGACCAGGCGCTGATGCGGGCCGGCTTCCGGGCCCTGCTCGACGCCGAGGAGGGCATCGAGGTGGTCGGCGAGGCCGCCGACGGGGAGCAGGGGGTGGCGCTGGTGCGGGAGCAGGTGCCGGACGTGGCACTGGTCGACGTACAGATGCCGGTGATGACGGGCATCGAGGCCACCCGCCGCATCGCCGCCGACCCGGCCCTCGCCGCCGTACGCGTCGTCATCCTCACCAACTACGGCCTCGACGAGTACGTCTTCGAGGCGCTGCGGGCGGGAGCCAGCGGCTTCCTCCTGAAGGACACCGAGCCCGCCGACCTCCTCCAGGCCATCGAGGTGGTGGCGCACGGCGAGGCCCTGCTCTCCCCGTCGGTCACCCGCACACTGATCGGCGAGTTCGTCGCCCGGCCCCCGGACCGGTCCACCGCGCCCGGCCTGGACCGCCTCACCCGCCGCGAACGCGAGGTGACCGGGCTCGCCGCCCGCGGCCTGAGCAACGAGGAGATCGCCGCCCACATGGTGATCAGCCCGCTGACCGCCAAGACACACATCAGCCGCGCCATGACCAAGCTGGGCGCCCGCGACCGAGCCCAACTCGTCGTGTTCGCCTACGAGTCGGGGCTGGTCGCGGTGCGCGGCGCGTCCTAGGCCGCTCAGGGCACCCGCGCGGTCCACTCGGCGGAGGAGAACTTCGCGCGCGCCAACTCCCGGGCCCGCGACAGCTCTTCGTCGGTCACCATGCCCTGGCTCAGCCCGTACCGCCCGCCGAAGGAGGAGATCATCCGCTCGATCACGGCCTCGCGCGCCAGCCCGGTCTGCCGGCGCAGCGGGTCCACCCGCTTCTTCGCGGACCGCGTGCCCTTGTCGGACATCTTCTCCCGCCCGATCCGCAGCACCTCGAGCATCTTGTCCGCGTCGATGTCGTACGACATGGTCACGTGGTGCAGGACGGCACCGGGCCCGCCCCCGGGGCCCACGACGCGTTTCTGCGCGGCGCCCGCGATCTTGCCCTGGTCGGTGGCGATGTCGTTCAGCGGCTGGTACCAGGCGCGGATACCCATCTCGCCGAGTGCGCCGAGCACCCAGTCGTCCAGGTAGGCGTAGCTGTCCTGGAACGAGAGGCCCTGCACCAGCGCCTCCGGCACGGACAGGGAGTAGGTGATCGTGTTGCCGGGCTCCACGAACATCGCGCCGCCGCCGGAGACGCGGCGCACGACCTCGATGCCGTGCCGGGCGGCGCCCTCGGCGTCCACCTCGTTGCGCAGCGACTGGAAGCTGCCGATGATCACCGCCGGGGCGCCCCACTCCCACACCCGCAGTGTCGGCGGACGCCGGCCGGCGGCGACCTCGGCGGTCAGCACCTCGTCGAGGGCCATGTGCAGCGCGGGGGACTGGGGGCCTTCGTGGATCAGCTGCCAGTCGTAGTCCGTCCAGTCCGTGGCGTGCGCGAGGGCGCGGCGCACGGCGACACCGACGCCCTCCGAGGTCAGCCCGTACATCACGGTGCCCTCGGGCAGTGCCGCGTCGATCCGCGCGGCGAGTCCCGTCGCGTCGGTGTCCGCCGGGGCGCCCTCCAGCGCACGGTTCACGGCGTCCAGCGCCTCGTCCGGTTCCAGAAAGAAGTCGCCGGCCACGCGCACGTGCCGCAGCACGCCGTCCTCGGCCTCCACGTCCACGACGACCAGCTTGCCGCCGGGGATCTTGTATTCACCGTGCACTGTTCCGCCTCCGTTTCGCATCCGGAGACAACAGCGCGCCCGGCCGCCGTGTTCCCGCCCGCCGCGGGTCCCGGCCGGCCACCTGGTCCGCTCCCTCGGTCCGGTCGCCGGCGGGCACGGTCAGCCGCACCTCGCTCCCGCCCCCGGGCGCGGGGCCCACGACCAGGTCGGCGCCGATCAGCAGAGCGCGCTCACGCATGCCGCGGATACCGGCCCCCTCCGTCTCGTCGGAGCCGTCGATGCCCCGGCCGTCGTCGCGCACCCGCAGCTCCACGCCGTCCCCGGCCCGCTCCAGAGTGAGGAGCACCAGGCGCGCGTCGGCGTGCCGGGCCGCGTTGGTGAGGCCCTCCTGGGCGACCCGGTAGAGGACGAGATCCGCGTTGTCCCCGAGGTCGGGCAGGCCGGAGGCGATCTCGTGGCGCACGGTCAGCGACGGGCCGGTGAACTCGTCGGCAAGGGACCTGAGGGCGCTGGTCAGGCCCAGTTCCTCCAGGACCCCGGGAAGCAGGCGGCGGGCGATGCGGCGGATCTCGTCCAGGCTGGCCCGCGTGGTCTCCTGCACCTGCGAAAGCTGTTCGCGCACCGAGTCGGGGGCCTGGTCCGCGACCCGTTTGAGGTCCAGCAGTACGGCGGCGAGGGTCTGCCCCACCTCGTCGTACAGCTCCTGGGCGACACGGTGGCGCTCCGACTCCTGCGCGCTCAGCGTGCGGGCGGCACTCAGCGCGCGTTCGGCCTCCAGCCGGTCGAGCATGGTGTTGAAGGTGGTGATCAGCTCGGCGATCTCGCCGTCGCCGTCCACCTTCGGACGGATCCGCGGCCGCAGCAGGTCCGTCGTGGTCATGGCACGCGCGAGCTGCCGCAGCGGCCCGAGACCGATCCGCAGCAGCAGGACGTTGGCGATCAGTATCAGCACAAGCCCCACCGTGAGGATCGCGGCCTCGGTCAGCAGCACGGGCGTCGACACGGTGACCGGTCCCAGCAACAACGCCGTCGCGGCGACCAGCACCACGGCGTTGAACAGCGAGATCCTCCAGAACAAGGGCACCCGGTACCGCCTCTCCACCGCGCAGTCGTTCGCAGCAGCGTCCGTGACGGACGGCCCGGAGTCCATCGGTTCCGGCACCCATTTCGTCCGCCGCCACGCGCCGCCGCCACGCGCCACCGCCGCCGTGCGGCTGTGCCGTCACGGCGGCGGCGGTGCGCCTGTCGGGGGTCAGCGGGAGCCCGCCGAGATCACCCCCTGCCCGGTGCCCAGGGCATGTCCCGCGTCGCCTCCCACTCCCGGGCCGGCGACCAGAGCTGTCCACGACCGCCTACGGCACCGTGACCGCCTACGGCACCGTGACCGCCTACGGCACCATGACCGCCCACGGCGCCGCCACCGCCGGTCGCGGCCGAGCGGTGATCGTGGTCCGTCCGCTGGATCCCGACCGTGTAGGTCCGGGTGACCGCGCCGCTCGCCGAGGTCACCGTGATCGTGCGGGTGGTGAACCGGGACTGGGACGACGAGACGGTGGAACTGCCGTTGGTGACCTTCACCCGCGCGCCGGACGCGGCGGCCACGGCGCCGACGGCCGGGATCCTCCCGCGCTTCGGCCAGTCCACGACGTACGTGCTCACGTCCGGATCGAACCCGTCGATCGCGACGCCGCCCACGGTGATCGCGGAGGCGTCGGCGACACTGGCCTTCGTGGCGTCCGGGAAGTCAGTCACCGTGACCGACCCGTCGGCGTTGACCACCACGTCCGCCGCCATGGCCGCCGCCAGGTTGATCCGCTGCCAGCTCGGCCCGCCGGTCCCGGTGAGGTCGAGCGGGTACCCGGAGTCCGTCGCGGTCTGCTCCAGAACCTCGGTGCGCTGCTCGTCGGTGAGGTCGGGGAAGGCCGTGATGAGCAGCGCCGCCGCGTCGGACGGCGTGTCCAGCGCCTGACCGCCCTTGCCGACCTGGGAGAACCCGTACGACAGCCGCTGCGTGTACTGGTCGACGTGCTGGGTCGTGCTGAGGCCTGCGTAGGGGTCGCCCGCGCAGGCCGTGAGGGTGTCGCCGTATCCCTCCTTCGCGCACTGCGCGAGCAGCACGTTCTCGATCTCGGTGTGGGCCTGGGTCAGCAGCTCCCCGAAAGCGGGGTCCGCCCACCGGTGCGCGACGGTGGCCTGGGCGGTGACGCGGCCGCCCATGACGTCGAGCGGGTAGTGGAAGCCGAGGACGAGGCGGTTGTCCCCGTACTCCGAGGTCCGGGCGAGGATCGACGGTGCCAGGTCCGGCAGCAGCGTGGCGAGGATCGTCCCGGCCTCGTAGCCGCCGTAGGTGTGGCCGCTCGGGTAGGAGCCCTGCCCCGCGAGGCCGCTGTACGAGCTGTCCTGCGACTCGTACACGGCGCCGCCGTCACCGGCGAAGCCGAGCCGCACGTACGGGCGCAGGTAGTCGTAGTGGTTCTTCGCCGCGTCGTGGGTGTCGAGGTTCTTGGTGACGCGGGAGAAGAGCGCGCTGGTCTTGGGCAGTTGGCCCTCCTCCAAGGCGTCGCGGTAGATCGGGCCGAGCCGGGAGCCGAGGCCGTCGGCCATGGTGACGGTGGCGCTGTTCGTGGCGTCCACCTCGGCCCGGTCGACCTGCTTCTGCGACGCCGCGTTGTTGACGCGCACGGTGATCTTGTCGTTCTCCGCGCTGAGCGGGGAGCCCGCGGGCAGCTCGGTGTTGGCGCCGAGGGTGCCGGCGGGGAGGTCGTCGAAACCGCTGAGGAGCTTGTTGAAGTAGTCGGTCCCGTCGTCGGTCTTCGGCCACGCGTCCGACGCGTACGTCGCGTTGAGCACGTCGTCCGGGAAGGGGGACGGCTCGTAGTCCGCCGGGACGGCGCCGGCGGAGTCGGAGGCGGTGGAGGACCCGGTCGTGGTCGTGGTCGTGGTGGTCGACCCGGCCGCCGGGTCGGGGTCCGCCGAGGTGCCGGCCAGGGTGACGGCGGTCACGGTGGCGGTGTGGGTCCTCGCCTTGCCCGCGGTGGCGAGGAGCGCCGAGTCCGTGGTGCCGGACACGTGCGCGGTGGTTCCGTCGTCGAGCGCGACGGTGTAGCCGATGACCGGGAATCCGCCGTCGCCGGCGGACCGCCAGGTCACCCGGACCCGCTTGCCGTCGGTGACCACGCCCGTGACGGTCGGCGTCTGAGGCCTGTTGTCGCCCGTGACGGAGGGCCGGGTGGCGGCGCTCGGAGCCGAGTCGCCGAGGGCGTTGACCGCCCGGATCCGGGCCGTGTACGACGTACCGGACCTCAGCCGGGTGAACACCGTGCTCCGGCTGTCCGGATCGGCGATCTCGACCTGGTGACCACCGCTGAGGGTGACCTCGTAGCCCGTGACCGGCGAACCCCCGTCGTCCTTCGGAGCGGACCAGGCGACCTTCACGCTCGAGCCGGACGGGGTCGCCGACACCGCGTCGGGCGCGCTCGGCACCGTCCTGCGCTTCGTGGTGAGCCCGGACATGGCGCGCTCGAGCGCCGTGTGGCGCGTGGTGAGGGTGCCGTCCGTCGCCGCCTCGTCGGCGACTGCGGCCTCGGCCCGGGTGAGCGCCTTGGTGAACGCCGACCAGGACGCCTGCGTGTAGCGCTCGTCGCCGAGGGCGGACGCGGTGGCGACCAGGTTCTCCAGCCTGAGCCTCGGGAGCGGGACCAGCTGGTTGGCGGCGAGGGTGAGGCTCCGGGTCCGCAGGTCGACCTCGAGCTGCGTCGCGTCGTCGGCGCCCAGGAGGGTACGGGCGGCGGCGAGTTCGCGCCGGAACACACCGAAGTCGATCGTGCCGTACCGGTCCGCGTCGTCGGACAGCCCCTCGTACTGGTCGACCGCCTTGCGCAGCGCGGACAGGTCCGTCTCGGCGGGCGCCTCGACGTGGTCGAAGGTGACCTGACCGAGGTTGGCGACGTACGGGTGCGAGGCGTCCGCGTTCGTCGTCAGCCGCAGATGCACGGCGTGCGTGCCGGTGATCCCCTCGGGCAGGGTCAGACTGGTCGTCCCTCCCGACGACCACGAGCTGCCCGTGACCGGCAGCGGGACGGTCGCGTACGGAGTACCCGGGGCGTGCGCGTCGAAGGAGTCCAGGTAGAGCTGGACGGCGGAACCGGTGCCGCAGCGGGCGGAGTTGTTGACGTAGGTGAGGGTGAGGGTGTTCTTCGGCGAGTCGCCGAAGTCGATGTCCCCGTAGTCGAGCCAGGCCCCGTCGTAGGTGCCGCCGAGGCTGGTGGCGGAACCGGCGTCGCTCCAGGTGGCCGGCTCGCTCTTGAGCCCGCCGCCGCTGCCCGCCTCGAACGCCGTGGCGTCGAACACCACCGGGGCGTCCGCCTCCCGCGTCAGGGTGAGCGAGTGGACGTTGGCCACGTAGGGCTGGGCGTCGGTCTGGGTGCTGGAGACGAAGACGGCGTACACGTCCTGGACGCCCTCGAAGACGTCCGGGTCGAGCCGCACGCTGGTGGTGGAGACCGTTCCCCAGCCGGAGCCGGTGTAGTCGAGGGGGATCGTGACGGCCGTCGGGCCGTCCTTCGAACCCAGGCGCAGTTCGATGTGCGAGTCCGACGCCGCGCGGGAGCGGGGCTTGTCGTAGCTGACGGCGACGGTGTCGGCGCCGTCACCCAGGCCGGTGTCCCGCCACTCGGCCCACGCGCCGTTCGTCACGTTCTCGAAGACGCCGCCCGACACCTTCAGCGGCAGCGAACCGTCCCCGGTCGCCGCGGTGTTGGCCGTGGTCAGCGTGGCGAGTGTCGTGGTCGGGGAGGTCGACGAGGACTGGTCGGGGGAGAACTGGAACCAGTCGAAGTTCGACACCCACTGCCGTCCGGCCGGGGCGTGGAACACGAACGTCGCGCTCGACGCGTCCAGCAGGGCGGCCGGGTCGGTGACCGCCGCCCGCACCGTGGTGTAGTACTGCCAGCCGCCGGTGCCGGGCAGTTGGACGGTGGCGACGACGGGCCCGTCGGCGTCTCCGGCGTGGATGTCGACGCTGCTCGGTTCCGCCGTCGTGGCCTGCGAGTTGGCATAGCGCACGGAGACGCTGCGCGGCGCGACCCCGCCGAAGTCGAGGTCGCTGAACTGCTCCCACGACCCCTCGGTGACGCCGCCGAGGTCGCCGTCCGAGTAGTACGCCTCCTTCACGAGGCTGGGGCCCTCCATCCGGTCGGGGTCCTCGGCCTGGAGGACGGCGTAGCCGCCTTCGTCGAGGGTGAGCGCGTCGACGGCGGACCGCAGCGCGTCGTGCGCGGCCATGAGCGTGCCCGTCGCCGAGCCGGAGTCCGCGAGGACGGTCCGCGCGCGCTCCAGCGCCGCCCGGAACACGCTGTAGGAACCCTCGGAGTAATTGCCCTCGCGCACCAGCGACGCCTCGTCGGCGAGTGCGTCGAGGCTCTTGCGATGCACCGCCGCGGCCGAGACGACCAGCGGGTCGGTCACCGACACCCCGGTGCCGCTCACCGTCGAGGCCGGTACGCCGTGGGCGAAGGCCCGGTCGCGGAAGGTGAGGCCGACGCGCACGTCGGTCTTCGTGGTGCCGGTGAGCTTCAGCGACGCCGTACGTCTGCCGGTGACCCGCAGGTCGGCCTCGAGACCGTCGGGGAGGCCGGTGACGCTCGCCGCGCCGGTCCGGGTGAGGCTGGTCCCCTTGCGTGCGGCGAACGACGCCCTGCCGGACAGGCGGAGCTCGACGCGCGCGTCGACGGTGCCGTCCGCGGCCGTGTCGACGCTGTCCGGGCGGGCGGAGACGACGGTCGTGCCCTTGCCTGGTCCGGAGCCGTCACCGTCGTCGCCGGTGTCGGTGTTCAGCGAGTACGCGGGCTCGCCGCGGGCGCCCCACGAGGACGGCTTGGAGCCCATGTCGAACTTCAGGGTCCCGCCGGAGACGATCTGCGAGTAGTCGAGCCACGTGTTCGAGAACCGCTTGCCGTCGAGCGTCGCGCCCTGCACGTAGTAGTTGCTCGGCGAGACTCCGTCGGCCTTCACCGTGAACTCGGCGCCGTTGGCGTAGCTGATCGTCGTGGAGTCGAAGAAGGGGCTGCCGATCTGGAACTGGCTGGAGCCCGCGGTCACCGGGAACAGCCCGAGGGCGGCGGCGACGAACATGGTCGACATGGTGCCGGCGTCGTTGTCCATGGTCGGCAGGAAGCCGTCGGGGGCGAGTTCGTAGACCTTGGTCTTGACGGGCGGCCTGAACTCGCCGCCGGAGCTGGGCGCTTCGTTCGTGGAGCCCGTCGCGATGTACCGGTTCCAGGTCTCGCCGGTGTAGATGGCGCGCACCCACTTCTGCGTCAGGCTCGGCTCGCCGACGTAGTTGAAGAGGTAGGGGGCCTGGAGGTCGATCTCGTTGGCGTTGGAGTGCAGCATGGCCGAGCCGTCGTCGGCGTCCGAGTCCTCGCCGAACATGTGCCGGATCGCCGCCCTGCCGGCCTTCTCACCGCCCATGGCCTCGATGAGACCGCCCATGTCGTAGGCGTCGTACCAGTGGTACTGCCAGAGGGTGCCCTGGTAGAGCTTGGCCTCCTCGAACTTCTCGTAGTCGACGCCCTGCCAGTCGCCCTCGCCGTCGCGCGGGGTGAGCAGACCGACCTCGGTGCCGTCGGCCGCCGTCCAGGCGCCGGGCTTGACGAGGTTGTCGATCGCCATGGTCGCCTGCTCGCGCAGCTTCTTCGCGTCCGCGTCCTCACCGAGCGCGTCGGCGATGACGGAGAGCGCCCACTGGTCGTAGCCGCGCTGGACCGTCGTACCGGGGTCACCGGTGACGTATCCCTGCCGCAGCTGCGTCCCCGTGTAGTAGCCGGTGTACGACTTCAGCGCCGGGTAGGCCTCGTCGAGACGGTCGAAGTTCTTGTAGCCCTTCGACACCGCGTCGGCGATCACCACCGCCGAGCGTTCCCAGCGCACGGTCGGCACCGAGTGGGTGAGGCTGCCGAGGCTCTTGCCGGAGGCGTGCGCGTCGGCGAAGAGGATGACGGCGGACTGCACCATGTCCCGGTAGGTGGCCGGGTCGATGTAGGCCTCGACGGAGTACTTGCGGAAGTCGTCCCAGGTGGACCAGCCGTCGTAGTACGTGAAGCCGTTCGCCTTGTGCACCGCGCCGTCCACGCCCCGGTACGTTCCGCTGGTGCTGGTGGCGTTCACCGGCAGCGCGTACATGCGGTACAGGTGCGTGTAGAACTGCTTGGTGAGGCTCGAGTCAGGGTCGGCCTTTTTCGAGGCCTTGACGGCGACGGCGCCGAGCGTGCTGTTCCAGTCCGCCTTCGCCTGCGCCCGCACCTCGTCGAACGTGCGGCCCCGCACCTCGCTGTGCTGGTCGGTCGCGGCCTGTTCGGCGCTGATCGGCGACAGCGTGACGCGCAGTTCGATGTCGTCGCCGTCGGCCTTGCCGAACCCGAGGACGGCCCCGGTGTCGGTGCCGTCCCGCGAGGTCGCGTCGCTCAGCGTGCCGTCGTCGCCCCAACTGCGCAGGGACGTCACGGGGGCGTTCGTGGTGGCGTAGTAGTACAGGCGGTACGAGGCGCCGTTGAACGACCCCGCGATCAGTCCGCTGATCGCGGTGGTCCCGTCCTTCAGCGTCGTCGCGTCCAGGGTCGCGCGGGTGCGGCTGGTGAAGTTGTTGGCGAGGTCGAGGACGAGCTGGGGCTCGGCACCGTCGGGGAAGCTGTACCGCTCGAGCGCCGTGCGCGTCGTCGCGGTCATCTCGGCGTCGATGGTCCCGGAGGGGGCCCCGAGGCCCACCCGGTAGTAGCCGGGCGTCGCGGTCTCGTCGTCGTGGCTGTACGGGTGCGCGTACGTGCCGGTGGCCGGGCGGCTGTCGTACCGCTCGGACGTCGGGACGACCAGCAGGTCGCCGCCGCCGCCCGAACCGCCCACGCCGTCCAGGTTCGTGGCGGTGAACCCGGCGATGTGGTCCTCGTTGTAGTCGTACCCGGAGTGGTTGCGGCCGGGGGTGGTCATCGGGTTGACCTTGGCCAGGCTGTGCGGGGCCTGCGCGCCGGGCAGGTCGTTGCCGTCGTCACCGGCGGTCGACACGAACGGGTCGACCAGCTTCGTGTAGTCCGTCCCGCCGGACGCGTCCCCGGAAGCGGACGCGGACGTCGCGGGTACGGCCGCGGCGGTGCCGCCGCTCGTCAACACGCCGAGGCCGAGCGCCCCGGCGAGCACCGCGGCGACCGTCGCGCGCAGGGCTCGGGGTCTGGCCGGCCGTATCGGTGGTCTCTTGGATCTGTCAGGCATGACGAGCACGGACCCTTTCCCCTGAGGACAACGTTGTCAACCGACACCCGAAGCGCGCGCCTCGGTAAACGCATCCACCATCACATAGGGAGAAGTCATACAACGGGGAAACAGAGTTCGTACAGAGTCTTCACGCGAACACCCGCGTCGGAGTCGGTCAGCCCACCGTCTGGCTGCCGATGACGGAGAGCAGCCGCAGCCTGTCGTAACTCTCGGAGCCGGGGGTTGCGGTGTAGACGAGCAGAAGGTGCGACTGGTCGGGGTCGACGAGGGTCTGGCAGTGCAGTTCCAGGGGGCCGACCTCCGGGTGGAGGAAGTGCTTGACGTGGCTGGGGCGGACGCCCACCTCGTGCGTGTCCCACAGGCTCCGGAACTCCTCGCTGCGCTCCAGGAGGAGGTCGGCGTAGTGGGCCGCCCGGGAGCCCGGCCCCCGCACGGTGGCGATCTGGCGCAGTCCGGACGCGAACACGCGGGAGAGCAGGGCGTGTTCCTCCGGTGCGTACAGCGCGCGGGTGGCCGGCAGGGTGAACCAGCGGAAACCGATGCTCCGTTCCGGTCCGGTGAAGTCCGTGGTGTCCCCGGTCAGGGCCACGCCGAGCGGGGTCTGGCGCAGGGTCTCCCCGAGTTCGGTGACGATCTCGGCGGGGGTGTCCGCCAGGCGGTCGAGGATACGCAGCAGGCCGGGGCCGACGTGTTCGCCGACCGTGCCGCGGACGGGCGGGTTGTGCCCGGCCAGACGGAACAGATGGTCGCGCTCGTCCAGCGACAGGTGCAGGCCCTGGGCGATCGAGGCGGCCATCTGCTCGGAGGGCTGCGGGCCGCGCCGCCGCTCCAGACGCGCGTAGTAGTCGGTCGACATGTTGCACAGCGCCGCGACCTCCTCGCGGCGCAGACCACTGGTCCTGCGGCGCTGTCCCCGCGGGAGTCCGACGTCCTCGGGCTGCAGCAGCTCCCGCCTGCGCCGGAGGAAGGCGGCCAGCCCGGTCCGGTCGATCTCCATGGGGTCCTCTCCTCGGTGCCGCTTCTCTTTCTACCGCCGCCGCGGGCGCCCAGCCACGGACGGCCGATCCCCCTCTCCGGCACCCGGCGGCCCCCAGCCTGTCCGGAAAAGGGACCTGACCTGCGCGGACGGCACCCTGGCGCCGTACCTCGGCCCCGCTATCAGGGGATCGGCAGGCCCTGCACCGGCACCGCGGATTCGGTGACGGTGGAGGCAACGACGCCACGAGGGAGCGAACCATGCCACGCACCGACTTCGACATCACCGTCCCCGATCAGTCCGGCAAGCGCGCGGTCGTCACCGGCGCGAGCGACGGCATCGGACTCGGCATCGCGACCCGCCTCGCGGCCGCCGGCGCGGAGGTGCTCCTGCCGGTCCGCAACCCGCGCAAGGGCGAGGCGGCACTCGAAGCGATCCGCGCGGGGGTGCCCGGCGCGGACGTCTCGCTGCGCACGCTGGACCTGTCCTCGCTCACGTCCGTGGCCGCGCTGGGCAAGACCCTGCTGGTGGAGGACCGCCCGATCCACCTGCTCGTCAACAACGCCGGCGTCATGACACCGCCCGAGCGCCAGACGACCGCGGACGGATTCGAGCTGCAGTTCGGCACCAACCACCTCGGCCACTTCGCCCTCGTCGCCCACCTGCTGCCGCTGCTGCGGGCCGGCCGGGCACGCGTGACGTCACAGGTCAGCGTCGCGGCGAACCAGAACGCCATCAACTGGGACGACCTGAACTGGGAACGCTCCTACGACGGCAGGCGCGCCTACAGCCAGTCGAAGATCGCGTTCGGACTCTTCGGCCTGGAACTCGACCGCCGCAGCGCGGCCGGTGACTGGGGCATCACCAGCAACCTGTCCCACCCGGGCGTCGCCCCCACGAGCCTGCTCGCCGCCCGCCCCGAACTGGGCCGTACCGAGGACACCCTGGGCGTACGCGTCATCCGCGCCCTGTCCGCCCGCGGCATCCTCCTCGGCACGGTCCGCACCGCGCAGCTCCCCGCGCTGTACGCGGCCACGTCGCCGCAGGCCGGACGCGGGGAGTTCTACGGCCCCAGCGGCCCGGGCCACCTCGGCGGCCCGCCCGCGCGGCAGAAGCTCTACGGCCGGCTGCGCGGCACGGACGACGCCCGTCGGATCTGGGAACGGTCCGAGGAGCTGGCCGGGGTGCGCTGCGCGTGACGGTGCGGGGGCGGGGCCGGTGCGGGTGTGGTCAAACGGTGCGGGTGTTGGGGGACGGTGCAGTGGAACGACGCATTCCCCCCGGGCCCCGTTGTGATGTTGGATGGGCCGACGCGACGTATACAAGCACCGAGGTCCCCCTATGCAGTTCACGACCCGCCCCACCCTCCAGGGCACCTTCGGCATGGTGTCCTCCACCCACTGGCTCGCCTCGCAGTCGGCCATGGCCGTACTGGAGGACGGGGGCAACGCCTACGACGCCGCCGTGGCCGGTGCCTTCGTGCTGCACGTCGTCGAGCCGCACCTCAACGGGCCCGCCGGAGAGGTGCCGATCCTGCTCGCGCCGGCGGACGGCGAGGTACGGGTGCTGTGCGGGCAGGGCGTGGCGCCGGCCGGGGCGACGGTCGCGCACTACAAGGGCCTCGGTCTGGACCTCGTCCCCGGCACCGGGCCGCTCGCCGCCGCCGTGCCCGGTGCCTTCGACGCCTGGCTGCTCCTGCTGCGCGACCACGGCACCAGGTCACTGGCCGAGGTGCTGAAGTACGCCATCGGCTACGCCGAGCACGGGCACGCGCCCGTGGAGCGCGTCGCGGAGACCGTCGAGACCGTCCGCGAACTCTTCGAGACCGAGTGGACGTCCTCGGCCGAGGTCTACCTGCCGGACGGGCACCCGCCCCGCCCCGGCGAGCTGTTCCGCAACCCCGCCCTCGCCGCGACCTGGAAACGGCTGCTGGCCGAGGTCGCCGGCGCGGGGGACCGGGAGGCGGAGATCGACGCGGCCCGGGAGACCTGGCGCTCCGGGTTCATCGCCGAAGCCCTCGTACGGCAGGCCGGGCGGCCCACCAAGGACACCAGCGGCGAACACCACACCGGCACCCTGACCGCCGCCGACCTCGCCGGCTGGTCCGCCCACTACGAGGCCCCCGCGACCTACGACTGGAACGGCTGGACCCTGTGCAAGGCCGGCCCGTGGAGCCAGGGCCCCGTCCTGCTCCAGCAGTTGGCGCTCCTTCCGCCCGAACTGCCCGCTCACGGCTGCGCCGACTACGTCCATCTGCTGGTCGAGGGCTGCAAGCTCGCCATGGCCGACCGGGAGGCCTGGTACGGCGACGCGCACGGCGCCCACGAGGTGCCCCTCGAAGACCTGCTGTCGCCGCGGTACAACGCCGAGCGGCGGCGACTCGTCGGCGAGAAGGCGTCCTTCGAGCTGCGGCCCGGCGCTCCCGGCGGGCGCACCCCGCGGCTCAGCGCGCACGCGCTCGTCGCGGCCGTGGAGGGCGAGGGCCTCGACGCCCTGGGAGTCGGCGAGCCGACGGTCGCCAAGAGCCCGACGTCCCCCGTGCCGGGCGAACCGGACGTCGCCGCCGACGGGGGCACCCGCGGCGACACCTGCCACCTCGACATCGTGGACCGCTGGGGCAACATGGTCTCGGCCACGCCCAGCGGCGGCTGGCTCCAGTCCAACCCCGTCGTACCCGAACTGGGCTTCCCGCTCGGCACCCGGCTCCAGATGACGTGGCTGGAGGAGGGCCTGCCCAACTCACTCACGCCGGGCCGCCGGCCGCGGACCACGCTCACCCCCTCCGTCGCCCTGCGCGACGGGGTGCCCGTCATGGCGTTCGGCACGCCCGGCGGCGACCAGCAGGACCAGTGGCAGCTGCACTTCTTCCTGTCGGTCGCGCTCCGTGCACGGGTGCGTGGCGGTCTCGACCTCCAGGGTGCCATCGACGCCCCGAACTGGCACAACGACAGCTTCCCCGGGTCCTTCTTCCCGCGCGGCATGCGGGCGGGCGGCGTCACCGTGGAGTCCCGCATGCCGGCCGAGGTCGTCGAGGAGCTGCGCCGCCGCGGGCACGACGTCACGGTGGGCGAGGCGTGGTCGGAGGGCCGGCTGTGCGCCGTCGCGCGGGACCCGGAGACGGGCGTGCTGTCGGCGGCGGCGAACCCGCGCGGCATGCAGGGGTACGCGGTCGGCCGCTGACCCCGCACCGGGTGTTCGTGTCGATTCCACCCGGAGTACACCACCCGGGTGGGGATTGTCAGTGGCGCGTGCTCTCATGGAGCAATGATCGAGAACAACGAAACCATCGACGAGTTTCTCGCCCGGCACGCAGACGACGTGGAGGAGGCCGTCCGCAAGGCGGCCGCCCAGGAGATCATGCCGCGCTGGCGCCGGCTCGCGGCGGACGAGGTCGACCAGAAGGCCGGCCCGCACGACCTGGTGACGGACGCCGACCGCAAGGCCGAGCTGTACCTCACCGACGTCCTGGCCGGCCTGCTGCCCGGCTCGGTGGTGGTCGGCGAGGAAGCGGTGCACGACAACCCCGCGTCGTACGAGGCGATACGCGGCGAGGCGCCGGTGTGGATCATCGACCCGGTCGACGGGACCCGCCAGTTCGTGCGCGGCGAAGAGGGCTTCTGCACGCTGGTCGCGCTCGCCCACCGCGGCGTCGTCCACGCCTCCTGGACCTACGCCCCCGCCCAGGACCGGCTCGCCACGGCCGTGCGGGGCCGGGGCGCCTTCCTGGACGGCGAGCGGCTGTACGCCGGACCGCCCGAGCCCGGCCGCGACCTGCGCGTCGCCACCTCCCACCCGGACTACACGACGGACGAGCAGAAGCGCGCCCTGCTCGTCCTGCGCACCCCGGGCGTGGCACCCCGCGCCTGCGGCTCGGCGGGCCTGGAGTACCTCGCGGTCGCCCGCGGCGAGTCCGACGCCACGGCGTTCTCCTGGGAGGCCGCGTGGGACCACGCGGCGGGACTCCTGCTGGTCGAGGAGGCGGGCGGCACCCACCTGACCCGTACGGGCGAGCCCTTCCGCATCACCGGTGACAACGACCTGCCGTTCACCGCGGCCCGCGACGCGGCCACGGCCCGCCGGGTGGTGGCACTGCTGTCGGGCGAGGCCTGATCCGCACCGGCCGCCGCGGGCGGGGCCCCGCGACCGCGGGCCGCCCCACCCCGGGCATATCCTGATGCCGAGTGGCCATCGGCTGACGAAGGGGTCCCAAGGTGCCGTCGATGCTCGATGCGGTCGTAGTGGGTGCGGGGCCGAACGGACTGACCGCCGCCGTGGAGCTGGCCCGCCGCGGCTTCGCGGTCGCCGTGTTCGAGGCCCGGGGCACCGTGGGCGGCGGGGCCCGCACGGAGGAGCTGACCCTGCCGGGCTTCCGGCACGACCCGTGCTCCGCCGCGCACCCGCTGGGCATCAACTCACCCGCATTCCGCGACCTCCCCCTGGCGCGGTACGGGCTGGAGTGGCTGCACCCCGGCCTGCCCATGGCACACCCCTTCCCGGACGGCTCGGCCGCCGTGCTCGCCCGCTCGGTCGGCGAGACGGCCGCCTCCTTCGGAGCACGCGACGCGGGCACTTACCGCAGGCTGGTCGAGCGCTTCCTGCCCAGGTGGGACACCCTGGCCCGGGACTTCATGTCCCTGCCGCTCACCGCGCTGCCCCACGACCCGGTCACCCTCGCCCGGTTCGGACTGGTCGGTCTGCCCCCGTCGACGTGGCTGATGCGCCGCTTCCGCGACGAGAAGGCCAAGACCCTCTTCGCCGGGCTCGTCGCGCACGTCATGGCCCCGCTCGGCGGCTTCGCCACCGGCGCCATAGGCCTGGTCTTCGCGCTGGCCGCGCACGCCCGCGGCTGGCCCGTGGCGCGCGGCGGCTCCCAGGCCATCTCCGACGCCCTCACCGCCTACCTCGAGGACCTCGGCGGCGCCGTCCACACCGACTACGAGGTCAAGCGCCTCGACGACCTGCCGCCCGCGCGGGCGTACGTCTTCGACACCTCGCCCACGGCCCTGGCCCGCATCGCCGGCCTCGGCAACCACTACGCCGGCTACCGCTACGGCCCCGGCGTCTTCAAGATGGACTACGCGCTGGACGGCCCCGTCCCCTGGACCGCCGAGGAACCCCGCAGCGCCGGCACCGTGCAGATCGGCGCCGACAGCGCGGAGATCGGCGCCGCCCTGCACGCGGCCTCCCGCACGGACCGCGCGCCCGAGCGGCCGTTCCTCATCACCGTGCAGCCCAGCGTCGCCGACCCCACCAGGGCCCCGGCAGGCAAGCACGTCTTCTGGGCGTACGGCCACGTCCCCAACGGCTGGACCGGCGACCTCACCGACGCCGTCGAACGCCAACTGGAGCGCTTCGCCCCCGGCTTCCGCGACCGCGTCCTCGCCCGCGCCACCGCCGGCCCGCCCGAACTCGCCGCCCGCAACGCCAACTACGTCGGCGGCGACATCGCCTCCGGCGCGGTCTCCGGCCTCCAGCTCCTGCTGCGCCCCAAGCTGTCCCTCTTCCCGTACTCGACCCCGCACCCGGCCGTGTTCATCTGCTCGTCGGCCACCCCGCCAGGACCCGGCGTCCACGGCATGTCGGGCCACAACGCGGCGAAGGCCGTCTGGCGCAGACTCCGCCAGACCTGACCCCGACACACACCCGAGCCGAGCGAGGACCGGCCATGCCCACCATCACCCTCGTGCAGGGCGACATCACCCGCGAGAGCGCCGACGCGATCGTCAACGCCGCCAACTCCTCCCTCCTCGGCGGAGGCGGCGTCGACGGCGCCATCCACCGGCGCGGCGGCCCCGCGATCCTCGCCGAGTGCCGCAGGCTCCGCGCGGGCCACCTCGGCAAGGGCCTCCCCACCGGCCGCGCCGTCGCCACCACCGCGGGCGACCTGGACGCCCGCTGGGTGATCCACACGGTCGGCCCGGTACACAGCACCACCGAGGACCGCTCCGCCCTCCTCGCCTCCTGCTACCGCCAATCCCTCCGCGTCGCCGACGAACTGGGCGCCCACACGGTCGCCTTCCCGGCCATCTCCACCGGCGTCTTCCACTGGCCCCTCGACGACGCGGCCCGCATCGCCGTCGAGACCGTCCGAACCACCGACACGTCGGTCACGGAGGTCCGCTTCGTCCTCTTCGACGACCGCGCGCACGAGGCGTTCACGGCGCGGGTGGACTGACCCCGTCGGGCGCCGGGGACCGCTTTAGTGCGCCTCCTCGGCGGAGCGCCGACCCCTGTCCCGGGTACGTCAGCGCGTGCTCCACTTCTGGTTGTCCTGGCCGTTGCACTCCCAGAGGTGGAGCCTGGCGCCGTTGCCGGTCTTCTGGTCGACGACGTCGACGCACTTGTTGGCCTGCACATTGACCAGGTCCTTGGGGCCGGCCAGGATGAACTGCTGTGCCGGGTTGCCGCTGCACACCGCCACCTGGACCACCGTTCCGTTGGCCGTGCCGCCCCAGGTCGCGTCCATGCACAGGCCCATCGACCGGATCGTGCCGTCGGAACGGAAGTCCCACTTCTGCCAGTTCTTGCCGTTGCAGTCCGCGATCTGCAGCGGTGCACCGTCTCGCCACTTGTGGCCCACCACCTCGATGCAGCGGTTCGAGGCGTGGCCGTAGATGGTCGTGCCGGGGGCGACGGTCTCCGGGGCGGGCTCGGGCTCGGTGCCGGGCTTCTGCTTCTCGCCCCCGCCCGACGTCTCCTTCTCGGGTGTCTTGGGCGCCGGCGGCTTCTCGGCGTCGTCGTCCTTCGGTTGCTGTGTGACCGGCTGCTGCGGTTGCGGCTGCTCGGCGGGGGCCGACTCGGCGGTGCTGGGCAGGATCTCCGGACTCGCACTCGGACTGGGTGCGAGTGCGGCGCCCGCCTGCTGCGTCTGCTCGGTGGCGCTGGTGCGGACCTGCGGCTTGTAGGCGATCCAGATCATGACGAAGGCGATGGTCAGCGCCACCGCGATGCCCAGGAACGTGGCCAGCCAGCGGGGCAGGAACCCGCGCTGGACGTACGTGCCCTCGACAGCGGTGGGGTCGACTCCGGAGCGCCGCACGGCCAGCGTGTACGGCCGCTCCTCCTTCGAGCCGAACCAGATGACCTGCTTCGGTTTCAGCGTCGTCTCCACGAACGCCGCGCGCCCCGGCTCGATCTGCACGTTCGACGGCCGGATCTCGTACGACAGATGGTCGCCGTTGTCGCTGCCGGCGATCGACGCCGTCACCTTCGTATTGCCGAGGTTGTCCACCGCGAGCTTCGGCCGGCCCCGGAACCTGCCCTTCACCGTCGGCGGCACCAACTCCGCCCGCACCTCGGTGAACGAGGTGATCGTCAGGTTGCCCTCAGGCACCGTCACCGCGTCCGGATGCTCCGTCGGCGTGATCCGCACCGCGTACGGGTTCGGCCCCGCCACCGCATCCGGCGTACGCGGGGGCGCGAAGGTCAGCTCGACCGTCCCCGTCGTGCCCGGATACAGACGCAGGGTCTGCGGCTCGATCGTCGTCCAGGGAGCGATGTCCCCGACGGGCTCGAACCGGTACTCGTCCACCACGTCACCGGTATTACGCACCCTCAGCCGTACGCGCGTACTGCTGCCGGGGTCCACAGTCGCGGACGCGGGCTCCACGGAAGTCCACAGGCTCACAGGGAGACGTTACGTGGTGACCGGTTCCCCGTCAGGGGCCGTTGGGGCACTCCTGGCTGCCCCAGCGGCCCTGATCGCGTGGCCGGTCACTGAAGACGCCCCTGTTCACCAGGAACGAACAAACTCCGACGGGATAATTGATTCGGTTGTGTTCGGGTCCTAGGGTGACCACTGACTCAGTAGTCGCCGCGTCACCTGCAGTTGCCATCCGCCCCCACGTCAACTGCACTCACAGCACCGTGCGTTGAGCCGCCCCCGAAGCCCACGGAAGGCCACGGTCATGCCGCACTCATCCGTGTCACCCGCCGGATTCCCGGCCCGCCCCCACCGTCCGGTCGTCAGCCGCCGCCGCCTCCTGGAGGGCGGAGCCGCCGTCTTCGGCGCGCTCACCCTGTCCGCCTCGCCGCTCGCCGCGCACGCGGCCGGGCGGCGGACGGCCGCCGCCGACGAGCCCCCGGAGTGGAACGACTTCGGCGTCTTCCGGCTCGGCACCGAACCGCCGCACACCACCCTCACGCCGTACGCGGACGTGAAACAGGCCCTCGCCGGCGACCGTGCCCGCTCGCCCTACCGGCTGAGCCTGGACGGCAGCTGGAAGTTCGCCTACGCCGACCGCCCCGAGGACCGGGACGCCGACTTCCACCGCACCGACGTGGACGACGGGGACTGGGAGACCATCCCGGTCCCGTCCGTGTGGCAGCTGCACGGCCACGACTTCCCGATCTACCTGAACATCACCTACCCGTACTGGGGCCCCAACGGCCTCGGCGAGGACCCGCAGCCGCCCGCCGCGCCGACCCGCTACAACCCGGTCGGCCAGTACCGGCGCACCTTCACCGTCCCCCGCGACTGGAAGGGCCGCCGTACCTTCCTCCACTTCGAGGGCGTCAAGTCCGCGCACTACGTGTGGATCAACGGCGAGCTGGTCGGCTACGACGAGGATTCCTACACACCCTCCGAGTACGACGTCACCGACCACCTCAAGCCCGGCACCAACCAGATCGCCGTCGAGGTCTATCGCTACGCCGACGGCGACTGGATGGAGGACCAGGACATGATCCGGCTGAGCGGCATCTTCCGCTCGGTCCACCTCTACTCCACGCCGGCCGTGCACCTGCGCGACTTCAAGCTGGACACCCCGCTGAACGACACCTACACCGGCGCCGAGCTGGCCGTCACCGCGAGCGTGCGGGCGTACGGCGAGGGCGGCACCGGGCGCTACACCGTCGAGACCCAGCTGTACGACGCGCGCGGCCACGCCGTCTGGTCCCGGCCGCTGGAGCAGCCCGTCGACATCGGTTCGGCAGGCGCCGGCGAGGACGTCACCGTACGGGCCGCCAAGGCCGTGTCGAAGCCCAGGCTCTGGTCGGCCGAGCACCCGGACCTCTACACGGCCGTGCTGCGCCTGCGGGACGCGGCTGGCAAGGTGGTCGAGACCCTGTCCCACCGGGTCGGCTTCCGCGAGTTCGCGCTCAGGGACGGGCTGATGCGGATCAACGGCCGGCCCGTCTCCTTCCGCGGCACCAACCGCCACGAGATGCACCCCTCTCGCGGCACCGCGCTCAGCCGCGAGGACATGGTCAAGGACATCGAGATCATCAAGCGGATGAACATCAACAGCGTCCGCACCTCGCACTACCCCAACAACCCGTACTGGCTGGAACTGGCCGACGAGTACGGCCTCTACCTCGTCGACGAGACCAACCTCGAGACCCACGCCATCCGCGACGAGTACCCCGGCGACCATCCCGACTGGACCGACGCCTGCGTGGCCCGCGCCCAGAACATGGTCCACCGCGACAAGAACCACGCCTCGGTCGTCATCTGGTCGCTGGGCAACGAGGCGGGCGGCGGCTCCACCTTCACCGCCATGCACGACTGGATCCGCTCCTACGACGAGACCCGCGTCATCCAGTACGAGGGTGACGACCGCCCCGGCATCAGCGACATCCGCTCGGCGATGTACGACAGCCCGCAGCGCGTCGAGCAGCGGGCGCAGGACACCTCCGACACCCGGCCGTACGTCATGATCGAGTACGCCCACTCGATGGGGAACTCCACCGGCAACTTCAAGAAGTACTGGGACGTCGTGCGCGCCCACGACGTGCTCCAGGGCGGCTGGATCTGGGACTTCGTCGACCAGTCCCTGTACACGCCCGTCCCCGCCCGCACCCTGCTGACCGAGGCCGGACCGGCCGGACTGCGCGGCGAGATCCTCGCCACCCGCGGCACCCTCGACCGGGACAAGGGCCTGTCCGGCATCACCGTCTTCGAGCGCCACGACAGCCTCGACCTCACCGGCTCGCTGACCCTGGAGGCCTGGGTCACCCCGCACGTGACGGGCTACCACCAGCCGCTCCTCGCCAAGGGCGACACCCAGTACGCGCTGAAGCAGAACGGGCGGACACTGGAGTTCTTCATCCACTCCGAGGGCCAGTGGATCACCGCGAACTGGAACGTACCGGACGACTGGACCGGCAGCGAGCACCACATCGCGGGCGTCTTCGACGCGGATGCCGGGACCCTGACCCTGTACGTCGACGGCGTCGAGCGGGCCACCCGCACCACCGACCGGCGCCCCAGCAGCAACACCGCGCCCCTCGCGCTCGCCACCGACGCCGACAACCAGGTACGGGAGTTCAGCGGCACCATCCGCCGCGCCCGTGTCTACGCCCGCGCCCTCGGCGCCACCGAACTGGCCTCCGACGGCCGCGGTCCCGGCGACGACGGCGTGCGGTTCTGGTTCGACGCCGCCACCGTGAAGACCGGGACGAAGCGGCCGGGGGACAGGACGTTCCTCGCCTACGGCGGCGACTGGGGCGACAACCCCAACGACGGCGCCTTCGTCGCGGACGGCATCGTCACCGCCGACCGCGGACACACCGGCAAGGCCGCCGAGGTCAAGCGCGTCTACCAGGCCGTCAACGCGGCCCGCGGCCCCGGCCAAGACCCCGGCGCGGTCACCCTCACCAACGAGTACCTGTTCACCAACCTCCGCGAGTTCGACGGCCGGTGGCAACTCGTCGCCGACGGAAAGGCCGTACGACGCGGGAAACTGACCCGGGATCAGCTGGACGTGGCACCGCGGTCCAGCAAGGACATCACCCTCCCCGTCCGGCTGCCCGGCGCCCCCGACCCTGGCACCGAGTACTTCCTGGAACTCTCCTTCACCACCAAGGAGTCCACCCCGTGGGCGAAGGCGGGCTTCGAGGTGGCCCGGCAGCAACTCCCCGTCGAGACCGGCGCCCCCGCCGTGACCCCGGCACGCCTGCGGAGCGTCCCGGCGCTGCGGCACGAGGACCGCGACCAGGACGTCAGGGTCAAGGGCGGGGACTTCTCGGTCACCGTCGACAAGCGCACCGGCACCATCACCTCCTACGAGGCCAGTGGCACCCGCCTGATCACCTCCGGGCCCGTGCCCAACTTCTGGCGGGCGCCCACCGACAACGACAAGGGCAACGGCCAGCACACCCGCAACCAGACCTGGCGGGACGCGGGCGCCCGCCGCGAGGTCACGGACGTCGCCGTGCGCACCCTCGGCGACCGGGCCGTCGAGATCAAGGTGACCGGCACCCTCCCCACCACCACCGAGTCGGCGTACACCACCACGTACACGGTCTTCGGCAACGGCGAGATCAAGGTCGACAACACCCTGCACCCGGGCGCCGCGAACCTGCCCTACCTCCCCGAGGTCGGCACGATGCTGTTCCTGCCGGGCCGCCTGGACCGGCTGCACTGGTACGGGCGCGGCCCGGAGGAGAACCACTGGGACCGGAACGACGGCACGGACGTCGGCCTGTACTCCGGGACCGTCGCCGAGCAGTGGACGCCGTACATCCGCCCGCAGGAGAACGGCAACAAGACCGACGTCCGCTGGATCGCCCTCACCGACCGCCACGGCGTGGGCCTGCTCGCGTCCGGCGAACCCCTGCTGGAGGCCAACGCGTCCTTCTTCACGCCGGAGGACCTCTCGGCCGGCGTGCGCCACGACTACCAGCTGACCCCGAGGGACGAGGTCGTCCTGCGCCTGAACCACCGTCAGATGGGCGTCGGCGGCGACAACAGCTGGGGCGCGCACACCCACGACGAGTTCAAGCTCTTCGCCGACCGGGACTACGCGTACACCTACCGGCTGCGCCCGCTCACCGACGTCCGTGACGCGACGCGCGCCTCGCGGCGGCCGACGGCGACGCAGTAGCGGACGGGAGCGGGGGAGCGGCGCCGTCAGCCGGCGGCGTCGCTGATCCCCAGCCGCAGGTGCTCCACGTGGTACACGGCCTGGTCGAGCAGTCCGGCGACATGGTCGTCGTGCAGGGCGTACACCACCGAACGGCCGTTGCGCTCGCCGACCACCAGACCGAGGTTGCGCAGCAGCCGCAGCTGGTGCGAGCAGGCCGACTGCTCCATGCCGACCTCCGCCGCCAACTCCGTGGCGGGCAGCGGGCCTTCGCGCAGCCGGGCCAGGATCAGCAGCCGGGACGGGGTGGACAGGGCCTGGAGGGTCGTGGCGACCTTCGCGACGTTGTCCGCGTCCAGGCGCACCCGCTCGGCGGCGTCCTGCGCGGTGGTGGCGGCTCCATGACCCATGCGGTCATCTTACGCATTCCGCCACGGCACATGAACGGATGAACGAATGAATGAGTCTTCATGTGTTCCTGTATGGTGGCCGCGTGTCCACCACCCTCGCCCCCGCTCCCGCGAAGGCACCCGCCACCCCCGCGCGCCCTCACCGCACCCGCGTCCTCGCCCTGCCCGAAGCCCGCTGGGCGCTCGTGTCCCTCGTCGCGTTCCTCCTGGCGCTGCCCCTGGACATCGGCGGCGCCCCCGCCTGGACGTACGCCCCGCTGTACGCGATCGCCTACGCCGCCGGCGGCTGGGAGCCCGCGCTGGAGGGCCTGCGGGCGCTGCGCGAGAAGACCCTGGACGTCGACCTGCTGATGATCGTCGCGGCGCTGGGCGCGGCGGGCGTAGGGCAGGTCCTCGACGGCGCCCTGCTGATCGTCATCTTCGCCACGTCCGGCGCGCTGGAGGCCCTGGCCACCGCCCGCACCGCCGACTCCGTGCGCGGCCTGCTCGACCTCGCGCCCACCACCGCGACCCGCGTGCGGGAGGACCGCGAGGAGACCGTCCCCGCCGCCGACCTCACCGTCGGCGACCTGGTCCTGGTCAGGCCGGGGGAGCGGATCGGCGCCGACGGCACGGTCCTCGACGGCGCCGGCGAGGTCGACCAGGCCACCATCACCGGCGAATCCGTGCCCGTCCTCAAGCGCCCCGGCGACGACGTCTTCGCCGGCACCCTCAACGGCACCGGCGCGCTGCGCGTCCGCGTCACGCGCGACCCGGCCGACTCCGTCGTCGCCCGGATCGTCACCCTGGTCGAGGAGGCGTCCCGCACCAAGGCGCCGACCCAGCTGTTCATCGAGAAGATCGAGCAGCGCTACTCGGTCGGCGTGGTGATCGCGACCCTCGCGGTCTTCGGCATCCCGCTCGTCCTCGGCGCCGCCCTCACGGACGCTCTCCTGCGCGCCATGACGTTCATGATCGTCGCCTCGCCCTGCGCGGTCGTCCTCGCGACGATGCCGCCCCTGCTCTCCGCCATCGCCAACGCCGGCCGGCACGGCGTCCTGGTCAAGTCGGCGGTCGCCATGGAACGCCTCGGCGAGATCGACGCCGCCGCCCTCGACAAGACCGGCACGCTCACCGAGGGCACCCCCGAGGTGACCGCCGTACGCCCCCTTCCCGCGTCCGACCTCGACCAGGACGCCCTCCTCGCCCTCGCGGCAGCGGCCGAGCACCCCAGCGAACACCCGCTGGCCCGCGCGATCGTGGCCGCCGCCCGGGCCCGGGGACTGCACATCGCGTCCGCCGACGACTTCACGGCGGCTCCCGGCCGCGGCGTGACGGCCGTGATCGACGGCCGCACGGTGCACGTCGGCCGCGCGGACACCCCCGAGGGCGCCGAGACCACCGTCCGGGTCACCCGCGACGGCACCCTCCTCGGCACCCTCGCCCTGACCGACCGCCTCCGCGCCGACGCCGCCCCGGCCACCGCCGCGCTCACCGCCCTCACCGGTGCCGCCCCCACCCTGCTCACCGGCGACCACGCGGCCGCCGCCGCCCGGGTGGCCACCGCGACCGGCATCACCGACGTCCACGCGGACCTGCTGCCCGAGGGCAAGGTCGAGGCCGTACGGGAACAGGAGCGGGCCGGCCGCAAGGTGCTCTTCGTCGGCGACGGCGTCAACGACGCCCCCGCGCTGGCCGCCGCGCACGCCGGCGCCGCCATGGGCCGCGCCGGCTCCGACCTGGCCCTGGAGACGGCCGACGCGGTCGTCGTGCGCGACGAGCTGGCGGCCGTACCCGCCGTCGTACGGCTCTCCCGGCGCGCCCGTCGGCTGGTGCTCCAGAACCTGGTCGTCGCCGGTGCCTTCATCACCGTCCTCGTCCTGTGGGACCTGATCGGTCACCTCCCGCTGCCGCTCGGCGTCGCGGGCCACGAGGGCTCGACCGTACTGGTCGGCCTCAACGGCCTGCGGCTGCTGCGCGAGTCGGCATGGCGGTCGGAGTGATCCGAGAGGCCCCAGGAAGCGTGACGTCCATGTCGGATTCCCGCCAGCCACGGCTCGGCCGGTGGACCATCCTGGACGCATGCAGACGGGAATGCACACGGACACCGAGCGCTGCCTGCGCGCCGTCCGGTCGAAGGACGCGCGGTTCGACGGCTGGTTCTTCACGGCCGTCCTGACGACCGGAATCTACTGCCGGCCCAGCTGCCCGGTGGTGTCGCCCAAGCCGGCGAACATGACCTTCCACCCGAGCGCGGCAGCCTGTCAGCAGGCCGGGTTCCGGGCCTGCAAACGCTGCCGTCCGGACACCAGCCCCGGCTCGCCCGAGTGGAACCGGCGCGCCGACCTCACGGCCCGCGCCATGCGGCTGATCGCCGACGGCGTCGTGGACCGCGAGGGCGTACCCGGCCTCGCCGCCCGGCTCGGCTACAGCACCCGGCAGATCGAACGCCAGCTGCTCGCCGAGCTGGGCGCGGGCCCCCTCGCACTCGCCCGCGCGCAGCGCGCCCAGACCGCCCGGCTGCTCGTCGAGACGACCCCGCTGCCGATGGCGGACATCGCCTTCGCGGCCGGCTTCGCCTCCATCCGCACCTTCAACGACACGGTCCGCGAGGTCTACGCGCTCTCCCCGAGCGAACTGCGCACCCGCGCCCCCAGGAACCGCCAGACCCGCACCGCCCCCGGCGCCCTGTCCCTGCGCCTCCCCTTCCGCACCCCGCTCAACCCGGACAACCTCTTCGGCCACCTCGCCGCCACCGCCGTACCCGGCGTGGAGGAGTGGCGGGACGGCGCGTACCGGCGCACCCTGCGCCTCCCCTACGGTCACGGCATCGTGGCCCTCACCCCGAACCCCGACCACATCGGCTGCCGCCTCACCCTCAGCGACCTGCGCGACCTCACCGTCGCCATCAGCCGCTGCCGGCGCCTGCTCGACCTGGACGCCGACCCGGCGGCCGTCGACGACCAGTTGCGCGCCGACCCGCTGCTCGCGCCGCTCGTCGACAAGGCACCCGGCCGGCGGGTGCCGCGCACGGTGGACGAGGCGGAGTTCGCCGTACGGGCCGTGCTCGGCCAGCAGGTCTCCACCGCCGCCGCCCGCACCCACGCCGCCCGCCTGGTCACCGCGCACGGCGATCCGGTGGACGATCCCGAGGGCGGACTGACCCACCTCTTCCCGTCCACGCAGGCCCTGGCGGCCGTGGACCCGGAGAACCTCGCGATGCCCCGGACCCGCCGCACGACCTTCACGACCCTGGTCTCCCACCTGGCCGACGGCTCGGTCAACCTCGGCGTCGAGTGCGACTGGGCCGAGACCCGCACCCGGCTCCTCGACCTCCCCGGCTTCGGCCCCTGGACCGCCGACGTCATCGCCATGCGCGCCCTCGGCGACCCCGACGCCTTCCTCCCCACCGACCTCGGCATCCGCCGCGCCGCCGGCGAACTGGGCCTGCCCGCGACCCCTGCCGCGCTCACCGCCCGCGCGGCGGCCTGGCGGCCCTGGCGGGCGTACGCCGTCCAGTACCTGTGGGCGACCGACAGCCACCCGATCAACTTCCTGCCCGTATGAGCCCGTTCGAGGAGCCGGCGTGACACCCGTGAAGCAGTACACCGTGATCGACAGCCCCTACGGCGCGCTCACTCTCGTCGCCGAGGAAGGCGTCCTGTGCGGCCTCTACATGACCGACCAGCGCCACCGCCCGCCGGAGGAGACCTTCGGCACGGCCGACGACGGGCCCTTCGCCGAGGCGGAGGAGCAACTGACGGCGTACTTCGCCGGTGAGCTGAAGGAGTTCACCCTCGACCTGCGCCTGAACGGCACCCCGTTCCAGCGCACGGTCTGGGACCAGCTCCGGAAGATCCCCTACGGAGAGACCCGCACCTACGGCGAACTCGCCGACGCCCTCGGCAACCCGGCCGCCTCCCGCGCCGTGGGCCTCGCCAACGGCCGCAACCCGATCGGCGTCATCGTCCCCTGCCACCGCGTCATCGGCGCGAGCGGCGGCCTCACCGGCTACGGCGGCGGTCTGGAACGCAAGCGGCGGCTGCTGGACTTCGAGCTGGGGGCGGCGGGACCCGTGCCGCTGTTCTAGGGCGCATAGGCGCAGGCGCATGGTCCGGGCAAAACGCGTTGCCCGCGTGCCGCGGGGCCCGTTACGCTCACCGGACTTCGAAGACCACGCTCTCTCGAACGATGCCGCAGAACGGGAGCAGGCCCGCGCACAGCGCGCGGAGCCACGGAGGGGCGGCGCCACTGTTTCGGCATGCCCTCCGGAGGACTGTTCTCATGCACATCGGCCTCGGCCTTCCCATCGACGACCCCGCCCTGCTGCTGAGCTGGGCACGGCGCGCCGACGCGCTTCCCTTCAGCACGCTCGGCCTGCTCGACCGGCTCGTCTTCGACAACCCCGAACCCCTGATCACCCTGGCGACCCTCGCGGGCGCCACCTCCCGCATCCGCCTGCAGACCGAGGTGCTGATCGCCCCGGTCCACAACACCGCGCTGCTCGCCAAGCAGACCGCGACCCTCGACCGGCTGTCGGACGGCCGCTTCACGCTCGGCGTCGGCGTCGGCGGCAGGGCCGACGACTGCCTGGCCGCCGGCATCGACCTCCACCGCCGGGGCCGCCGCCTCGACGAGCAGATGGCCCTACTGCGCCGGACCTGGGACGGCGAGCCCTACGCCCGGGACGTGGGACCCATCGGGCCCCGCCCCGCGACGCCCGGCGGACCGGAGGTACTGTTCGGCGGCTTCGCCCCGGCCGCCCTGGAACGGGTCGGCCGCTTCGGCGACGGATTCCTCGGCGCCGCGCTGCCCGCCGCGCACATGGCCGGGCTGTTCCGCGACGTCGAGGCGGTCTGGCGCACCCACGAGCGCCCCGGCCGGCCGCGCCTGGTCGCCCAGGCGAGCGTCGCCCTCGGCCCCGACGGCACGGTGGAGCGCGCCCGGCACAACCTCCTCGACTACTACGCCTTCACCGGGCGCGCCGAGTACATGACCAAGGGTCTGCTCACCACGGCACGGGAGGTCCGCGCGGCCGTCGACGCCTTCCGCGACATCGGCGCCGACGAGGTCGTGCTCTACTGCTGGTCCTCGGACATCGACCAGGTCGACCGGCTCGCCGACGCCCTGTTCTGACGCCCTGTGCCGACCGGCGTGGCTCAGCCCAGCCCGCGCAGCAGCTCGGGCAGGGCGGTGCCGATCGGCTCCCGGACCACCTCGTCGGCGAGGTCGTCGTACGGTGTCGGCTCGGCGTTGACGACGATCAGACGGGCCCCGTGCTCGACGGCCACGCCGGCCAGCCCTGCCGCGGGGTGCACCTGGAGGCTGGTGCCGACGGCGACGAACACCTGGCACGCCTTGCTGATGGCGAGCGCCTCGCCCATGACCACCGGGTCGAGGTGCTCGCCGAACATCACGGTCGCCGACTTCAGGATGCCGCCGCACTCCAGGCACGGCGGGTCGTCCTCACCGGCCTCGACCCGGGCGAGCGCGTCCTCCATCGGCCCGCGGGCACCGCAGCCCGTGCACACGTAACCGCGCGCCGTGCCGTGCAGTTCGAGGACCTTGCGGGCGCTCACCCCGGCGAGCTGGTGCAGTCCGTCCACGTTCTGCGTGATCACCCGGACCGGCACCCCGCGCCGCTCCAGCTCGGCCACCGCGCGGTGCGCCGCGTTCGGCTCGGCGCTCAGCGCCCGGGTGTCGCGCCGCATCAGCCAGGAGCGGCGCCTGATCTCCGGATCGCCCATGTAGTACTCGTACGTGACGAGCTTCTGGGCCTCCGGATCGCGCCGCCACAGCCCGTCCGGGCCTCGGTAGTCGGGAATGCCGGAGTCGGTCGAGACGCCGGCGCCGCTCAGGATGGCGACGAGGGGCTTGCTGGTCATGCGGCCGAGGGTAGGGCGCCGGTGCGCGACGGGCGAGCGGTTATCGGTCGACCCGGACGCCGTTCTCCAGCTCGGCCGTCCCGGACCCGTCCGCCAGCACGTCCAGCGCGGCCAGCACCCGGCCGTGCAGCGTGCCGAGCAGGTGGTCGCCCAGTTCCCCGCGCGGCACCAGCCGCCAGGACAGCAGCTCCTCCTCCTGCAACCGGATCGCCTTGAGGTTGTCCTCGGTCAGGACCCCTCCGTCGTACAGGTACGCCACGATCGGCGGTCGGCCCGTCCCGCTCACCCAGTCCACCGCGAGCAGCCGGCCGATGGGCAGGTCGAGCCCGATCTCCTCGACGGTCTCCCGCCACGCGCCCTGCCGCGGGGTCTCCCCGTCGTCGGACTCGATCGTCCCGCCGGGCAACGCCCACCCCTCGCGGTAGTTGGGCTCGACGAGCAGCACCCGCCCCGCCGTGTCCCGGAAGACCGCGGCGGCACCGGCGAGGACGCGGGGGAGACCGGCGATGTAGGTGGCGTAGTCAGCAGTGGTCATCCCGGAAGCGTAACGAGCCCGAGCCCGGACGGAGCCCGAGCCCGGACGGAGGTTCCACGGTGTGGGCAGGGCATGACGACGCGGGTGTCCTCCGGTTAGGGTCGCAACGGCGCGACTGCCTTGACGTGCGCAAGGCTCGGAGAGCAAGGGGAGATCAAGGTGGCTGACGCTGCAGTGGACGGCACCCGGCGGGTGCTCGTCGCCGCGGACAAGTTCAAGGGGTCGCTGACGGCCGTGGAGGTCGCCGAGCGCGTCACGGCCGGACTGCGCCGTGTCGTGCCGGACGTCCGGGTCGAGGCCCTGCCCGTCGCCGACGGTGGCGACGGCACCGTGGCCGCCGCGGTCGCGGCCGGGTTCGAGCGCCGGGAGGTACGGGTCACCGGGCCCCTCGGCGACGAGGTGACGGCGGCGTACGCGCTGCGCGAGGGCACCGCGGTCGTGGAGATGGCCGAGGCGAGCGGATTGCAGCGGCTGCCGGCCGGCGTCCTCGCACCGCTGACCGCGTCGACGCACGGCTCGGGTGAGCTGCTGCGGGCCGCGCTGGACGCGGGGGCGCGGACGATCGTGTTCGGGGTCGGCGGCAGCGCCACCACCGACGGCGGCGCGGGGATGCTGTCCGCGCTGGGCGCGCGGTTCCTGGACGGGGAAGGGGCGCCCGTCGCGCCGGGCGGGGGCGGGCTGGCCGCGCTGGCCTCCGCCGACCTGTCCGGCCTCGACCCGCGGCTGTCCGGCGTGGAACTGGTGCTCGCCAGCGACGTCGACAATCCGCTGACCGGGCCGAAGGGCGCCCCGGCGGTCTACGGCCCGCAGAAGGGCGCCTCCCCGGACGACGTGACGGCCCTGGACGCGGCCCTCGCGCACTTCGCGAAGGTGCTGGAGGAGACGGAGACCGTGGGTGCGCGGGCCGCCGAGTACGCCGCGTCGCCGGGCGCCGGTGCGGCGGGCGGCATCGGGTTCGGTGCGATGCTGCTCGGGGCGCGGTTCCGGCCGGGCATCGAGGTGATGCTGGACGTGCTCGGCTTCGCGCCTGCGCTGGCACGGGCGGACCTGGTGATCACGGGGGAGGGCTCGCTGGACGAGCAGACCCTGCACGGGAAGGCCCCGGCGGGTGTCGCGGCTGCGGCGCGGGCGGCGGGCAAGGAGGTCGTCGCGGTGTGCGGGCGCCTCGCGCTGCCGGCGGAGGCGCTGGGGCGGGCGGGGATCCGGCGGGCGTATCCGCTGACGGATGTCGAGCCGGACGTGGCGAAGTGCATCGCGGACGCGGGGCCGATCCTGGAGCGGGTGGCGGAGAGCATCGCGCGGGACTTCCTGGCCTAGAGAGGATCTCGGCTGGAAACCTCACCCCTGTCCCCACCGAGTCGGGTGGTGGGTGGCCACAGGCCCGGGGGTCTGGGGGCGGAGCCCCCGGGGCGGCCCGCACCACCGCCCGGCGCGTACGAACAGCAGGGCCCCGAACCCGACCCGGGTCCGGGGCCCTGCCCAGCGGAGCGCTACGGCAACTGCGCCGCCCGCGCCTCCCGCCGGTTGTCACGGAAGTTGTTCACCCTGCGAGCGGTCGCGAACAGGGGGATCACCGCCCCCATCACCAACTGCAACGCACACCCCGTCTGCAGCAGCAGCTGCCCGCTCGGCGCGTCGAACGCCCAGCCGGCCAGCAGGCCCATCGACAGGACGATCCACGACAGCATCGCCACCGCGAGGCGCCCGCGGGGCTTCGGGTACTCGACCCGGCTCACCATCAGCCAGGCCGTGCCGAGGATCGCGAGGAGCGTCGCCACGAAGGGCAGCTCCAGCAGCACGATGGAGACCACCGTCAGCGCCCCGAAGGGCGACGGCATGCCCTGGAACGTGCCGTCCTTGACGGTGACGCATGAGAACCGCGCAAGCCGCAGCACCACCGCCAGCAGCACCACGATCGCCCCCACCGCCGCCACCCGCTGGTAGGCGTCGTCCGCGACCATGCCGTAGACGAGGACGAAGTACGCCGGCGCCAGCCCGAAGCTGATCAGGTCGGAGAGGTTGTCCAGCTCCGCGCCCATGGGCGAGGACCGCAGCTTGCGCGCCACCAGCCCGTCGCACAGGTCGAAGATCGCCGCGCACAGCATCAGGATGACCGCGGTGGCCGCGCTGTGCCGGGCCATGCCCGATTCGTCGCTGCCCATGAGGTGCGGGATGAGGATGCCGGTGGTGGTGAAGTACACCGCCATGAAGCCGCACGTGGCGTTGCCGAGCGTGAGCGTGTCCGCTATCGACAGGCGGAGCGAGAGCGGCATCTCCTCCTCGTCGTCCATCTCGTCGGCCTCGGGCACCCACCCGGCCTGGGTCTGTGGATCAACCACGGTCAATTCGAGTCACCCCAGCCACCGTCTTCTGACCCACCTCGACATCCACCTCTACGCCCTCCGGCAGGTACAGGTCGACGCGCGAGCCGAAGCGGATCAGACCGACCCGCTCGCCCTGCTCGACCTTGGTGCCCTGCGGCACGTACGGGACGATGCGGCGGGCCACCGCGCCGGCGATCTGGATCATCTCGATGTCGCCCAGCTCGGTGTCGAAGTGCCACACGACGCGCTCGTTGTTCTCGCTCTCCTTGTTGAAAGCGGGAACGAAGCCGCCCGGCACGTGCTCGACCGACGTCACCGTGCCCGACACCGGGGCGCGGTTCACGTGGACGTTGAGCGGGCTCATGAAGATCGCGACGCGGGTGCGGCCGTCCTTCCACGGCATGATGCTCTGCACCACACCGTCGGCGGGCGAGATGACCCTGCCCTGGGTGATCTCGCGCTCGGGGTCGCGGAAGAACCACAGCATCCCCGCCGCGAGCGCGGTGGCGGGGACGGCGACGGCCTTGGCGGCGCCGGAGCGGCGGGCACGCAGGAGGCTGACGGCTGCGGTGGCGACGGTCGGCAGAAGCCACGGCGATGCTCCGCGCGCGAGGCGTACGCCGGCGAGGCTGTCGCGAGGTGCAGAGGTTTGGCTGTGGGGCATGGATGACCTTCGTAGCGGATGATGCCGCGCACTGACGGGGGACGGCGGCTTTCCGGCGATCGTAGCGGCTTCCTGCCACAACTGGGTAAGCCAGGAAGCGGAGTCGGCGGCCGAACTCTGCCTACGGGGTGTGACCTTCTTCTCCAAGAAAACACCCCGTATCCGGACATCTAACCCTGGAATCGATACTCTTCGAGCAGTCGGCGGCCGATGATCATTTTCTGGATCTCGGCGGTGCCTTCGCCGATGAGCAGCATCGGCGCCTCACGGTAGAGACGCTCGATCTCGTACTCCTTGGAGAAGCCGTACCCGCCGTGGATCCGGAAGGCGTCCTCGACGACCTCCTTGCAGTACTCGGAGGCGAGGTACTTGGCCATCCCCGCTTCCAGGTCGTTTCGTTCGCCCGAGTCCTTTTTGCGCGCAGCATTCACCATCATCGCATGCGCCGCCTCCACCTTGGTAGCCATCTCCGCGAGCTTGAACTGAATGGCCTGGTGCTGGGCGATCTGCTTGCCGAAAGTGTGACGCTGCTGGGCGTACTGGACACCGAGTTCGAAGGCACGCTGAGCGACGCCGCAGCCACGGGCCGCCACGTTCACGCGGCCCACTTCGACACCGTCCATCATTTGGTAAAAACCTCGGCCGGTGACGCCGCCGAGCACCCGATTGGCCGGAATGCGCAGGCCGTCCATGATGAGCTCGGTGGTGTCGACGCCCTTGTAGCCCATCTTGTCGATCTTGCCGGGGATGGTCAGTCCCGGGCGGACCTCACCGAAACCGGGCTCCTTCTCCACCAGGAAGGTCGTCATCGACTTGTGGGGAGCGGTCCCCTCGGGGTGACCCTCGTCACTCTTCACCAGTACGGCCACCAGCGACGACGTGCCGCCGTTCGTCAGCCACATCTTCTGGCCGTTCAGGACGTACTCCTCGCCGTCCCGCACCGCCTTCGAGGAGATCGCCGAGACGTCCGAGCCGAGCGCCGGCTCGGACATCGAGAAGGCGCCCCGGATGTCGCCCGCGGCCATGCGGGGCAGGAAGTGGTCCTTCTGCTCCTGTGTGCCGTGCTGCTTGAGCATGTACGCCACGATGAAGTGCGTGTTGATGATGCCGGACACCGACATCCAGCCGCGGGCGATCTCCTCCACGCACAGGGCGTAGGTCAGGAGCGACTCGCCCAGGCCGCCGTACTCCTCGGGAATCATCAGGCCGAACAGGCCCAGTTCCTTCAGCCCGTCGACGATGTCCTGCGGGTACTCGTCCCGGTGCTCCAGCTCGGTGGCGACCGGGATGATCTCCTTGTCCACGAAGTCCCGGACGGTGGAGAGGATCTCCCGCTGGACGTCCGTGAGGCCGTGGGTCTGGGCCAGGCGGCTCATCTACTTCCCCTGTTCCTTCGGCTCGGGGCGGCCCGGCTGCTCGCCGCCGCGCTCCTTGATGTACGTCTCGGTCGGCACCATCACCTTGCGGCGGAAGACGCAGACCAGCGTGCCGTCCTGCTTGTAGCCCCTGGTCTCGACGTGCACGATGCCGCGGTCGTCCTTCGACTTGGACGGCCACTTGTCGAGCACCGTCGTCTGGCCGTACAGCGTGTCGCCGTGGAAGGTCGGAGCCACGTGCCGCAGCGACTCGATCTCCAGGTTGGCGATGGCCTTGCCGGAGACGTCCGGGACGGACATGCCGAGCAGGAGCGAGTAGACGTAGTTGCCCACCACCACGTTCTTGCCGAAGTCCGTGGTCTGCTCGGCGTAGTTGGCGTCCATGTGGAGCGGGTGGTGGTTCATGGTGAGGAGACAGAACAGGTGGTCGTCGTACTCCGTGACCGTCTTCCCCGGCCAGTGCTTGTACGTCGCCCCGACCTCGAACTCCTCGTAGGTGCGTCCGAACTGCATTGCCCTCAGCCCTCCGGGATCTCGAACTTCGACGTGCGCCGCATGCCGGCCGCGCGCCCCTTGCCGGAGACGACCAGGGCCATCTTGCGGCTGGCCTCGTCGATCATCTCGTCGCCGAGCATCGCCGAGCCCTTCTTGCCGCCCGCCTCGGACGTGTAGTAGTCGTACGCGTCCAGGATCAGCTCGGCGTGGTCGTAGTCCTCCTGGGAGGGCGAGAAGATCTCGTTGGACGCCTCGACCTGGCCGGGGTGCAGCACCCACTTGCCGTCGAAGCCGAGGGCGGCGGCGCGCTGCGCGACCTCGCGGTAGCCGTCCACGTTGCGGATCTGCAGGTAGGGGCCGTCGATCGCCTGGAGGTTGTTGGCGCGGGCGGCCATCAGGATCTTCATCAGGATGTAGTGGTAGGCGTCCGCCGGGTATCCGGGCGGCTGCTCGCCCACCACGAGGGACTTCATGTTGATGGACGCCATGAAGTCGGCCGGGCCGAAGATGATGGTCTCGACGCGGGGGCTCGCCTGCGCGATCTCGTTGACGTTGTTCAGGCCCTGCGCGTTCTCGATCTGCGCCTCGATGCCGATCCGGCCGACCTCGAAGCCCATCGTCTTCTCGATCTGGGTGAGCAGCAGGTCCAGGGCCACGACCTGCTGGGCGTCCTGGACCTTCGGCAGCATGATGCAGTCCAGGTTGGGTCCCGCGCCCTCCACCACCGTCACGACGTCGCGGTACGTCCACTCCGTCGTCCAGTCGTTGACGCGCACGACGCGGGTCTTGCCGGTCCAGTCGCCCTCGTTGAGGAACTTGACGATCGTGTGCCGCGCCTCGGGCTTCGCGAGCGGCGCGCAGGCGTCCTCCAGGTCGAGGAAGACCTGGTCCGCCGGGAGGCCCTGGGCCTTCTCCAGGAAGCGCGGGTTGCTTCCCGGGACCGCCAGACAGGAACGCCGGGGGCGGAGACGGTTGACCGTGGTCATGCGGGGACCTCCAGGGGGTCGAGCTTGTTCGCGTTGCGGATCTCGTCGACGATCCGGCCGATGATGCCGGTGATGTCGAAGTCCTTCGGGGTGAAGACCGCGGCCACTCCCGCGGCCCGCAGTTCCTCGGCGTCACCGTTCGGGATGATGCCACCGGCGATCACCGGAATGTCTGTGGCACCGGCCACACGGAGCCGTTCGAGCACGTCCGGCACCAGCTGGGCGTGCGAGCCGGACAGGATGGACAGGCCCACCGCGTGCACGTCTTCCGCGAGGGCGGCGTCCACGATCTGCTCGGGGGTGAGCCGGATGCCCTGGTAGACCACCTCGAAACCGGCGTCGCGGGCCCGCACGGCGATCTGCTCGGCGCCGTTGGAGTGGCCGTCGAGGCCGGGCTTGCCGACCAGGAAGCGCAGCTTGCCCACGCCCAGCTCCTTGGCCGTCAGGTCCACCTTGCGGCGTACCCCGGACAGGGCGGAGCCCTCCTCGGCGGTGACGGCGACGGGCGCCGAGGACACGCCGGTCGGCGCCCGGAACTCGCCGAACACCTCGCGCAGCGCCCCGGCCCACTCGCCGGTCGTGGCGCCGGCGCGGGCGCACTCCAGGGTGGCCTCCATGAGGTTGCCGGTGCCCTTGGCGGTCTCCTTCAGCTTCTCCAGCGCCTTGCAGGGGCGCGGGTGGTTGAAGGGCGGCTGGTAGCGGGTGTCGCGCCAGTTCTCCAGGGAGGCGATGACACGGGCCTCCACCGCCGGGTCGACCGTCTGGATGGCGGTGTCGAGGTCGGCGGTCAGCGGGTTGGGCTCGGTGCCCTCGAAGGCGTTGACACCGATGATCTTCTCCTCGCCGGACTCGATCCGGGCCCGGCGCTCGGCGTGCGAGGCGACCAGCTGCGACTTGAGGTACCCGGACTCGACGGCGGCCATCGCGCCGCCCATCTCCTGGATGCGCTCCATCTCGGCGAGCGACTCCTCGACCAGCTCCGCCACCTTCGCCTCGACGACCTTCGAACCCTCGAAGAGGTCGCCGTACTCCAGCAGGTCGCTCTCGTAGGCCAGCACCTGCTGGATGCGCAGCGACCACTGCTGGTCCCAGGGGCGGGGCAGACCCAGCGCCTCGTTCCAGGCAGGCAACTGCACGGCACGCGCGCGTGCGTCCTTCGAGAGGGTCACGGCCAGCATCTCGAGCACGATCCGCTGGACGTTGTTCTCCGGCTGCGCCTCGGTCAGGCCGAGGGAGTTGACCTGCACGCCGTAGCGGAAGCGGCGGTGCTTGGGATCCTCGATGCCGTAGCGCTCGCGGGTGACGCGGTCCCAGATGCGGCTGAAGGCGCGCATCTTGCACATCTCCTCGACGAAGCGGACACCCGCGTTCACGAAGAAGGAGATGCGGCCGACCACGTCGCCCATGCGCTCCTGCGGCACCTGGCCGCTGTCGCGCACCGCGTCGAGGACGGCGATCGCGGTGGACATCGCGTAGGCGATCTCCTGGACCGGCGTGGCTCCCGCCTCCTGCAGGTGGTAGCTGCAGATGTTGATCGGGTTCCACTTCGGCAGGTGCGAGACCGTGTACGCGATCATGTCGGTCGTCAGACGGAGCGACGGTCCCGGCGGGAAGACGTGCGTCCCCCGGGACAGGTACTCCTTGACGATGTCGTTCTGCGTCGTCCCCTGGAGCCGGGTGATGTCCGCGCCCTGCTCCTCGGCGACGACCTGGTAGAGCGCCAGCAGCCACATGGCCGTGGCGTTGATGGTCATCGAGGTGTTCATCTGCTCCAGGGGGATGTCCTGGAACAGCCGGCGCATGTCACCGACGTGCGCGACGGGCACGCCGACCCGGCCCACCTCGCCGCGGGCGAGGATGTGGTCGGAGTCGTAGCCGGTCTGGGTCGGCAGGTCGAAGGCGACCGACAGACCCGTCTGGCCCTTGTCGAGGTTGCGCCGGTACAGCTCGTTGGACGCCTCGGCCGTGGAGTGACCGGCGTAGGTCCGCATCAACCACGGCCGGTCCTTTTGACGATCGGTCATGCGGCGCTCCTCAGATGTTCCGGAAGCGGTTGATGGCGTCGACGTGCCGGGCGCGCATCTCCTGGTCGCGCACACCCAGGCCCTCCTCGGGCGCCAGGCACAGCACGCCGACCTTGCCCTGGTGGAGGTTGCGGTGGACGTCGTACGCCGCCTGGCCGGTGTCCTCCAGGGAGTACACCTTGGAGAGCGTCGGGTGGATCCTGCCCTTGGCGATGAGGCGGTTGGCCTCCCAGGCCTCGCGGTAGTTGGCGAAGTGGGAGCCGATGATGCGCTTGAGGGACATCCACAGGTAGCGGTTGTCGTACTCGTGCATGTAGCCCGAGGTCGAGGCGCAGGTGGTGATGGTGCCGCCCTTGCGGGTGACGAAGACGGAGGCGCCGAAGGTCTCGCGGCCGGGGTGCTCGAAGACGATGTCGATGTCCTCGCCGCCGGTGAACTCGCGGATGCGCTTGCCGAAGCGCTTCCACTCCTTCGGGTCCTGGGTGTTCTCGTCCTTCCAGAACCTGTAGCCCTCGGCGTTGCGGTCGATGATGGCCTCGGCGCCCATCGCCCGGCAGATGTCCGCCTTCTGCTCGCTGGAGACGACGCAGATCGGGTTGGCGCCGCCGGCGAGGGCGAACTGGGTGGCGTAGGAGCCGAGTCCGCCGCTCGCGCCCCAGATGAGCACGTTGTCGCCCTGCTTCATGTCGGCGCCGTTGCGGGAGACCAGCTGGCGGTACGCGGTGGAGTTGACCAGCCCCGGCGCGGCGGCCTCCTCCCAGCTGAGGTGGCCGGGCTTCGGCATCAGCTGGTTGGACTTGACGAGGGCGATCTCCGCGAGGCCGCCGAAGTTGGTCTCGAAGCCCCAGATGCGCTGCTCGGGGTCGAGCATCGTGTCGTTGTGGCCGTCGGACGACTCCAGCTCGACGGAGAGGCAGTGCGCGACGACCTCGTCACCGGGCTGCCAGGCGTTGACGCCGGGGCCGGTGCGCAGGACGACGCCGGCCAGGTCGGAGCCGATGACGTGGTACGGCAGGTCGTGGCGCCTGGTGAGCTCGCTGACCCTGCCGTAGCGCTCCAGGAACCCGAAGGTGGACATCGGCTCGAAGATCGAGGTCCACACCGAGTTGTAGTTGACCGAGGAGGCCATGACGGCCACCAGGGCCTCGCCCGGGCCCAGCTCGGGCACCGGCACCTCGTCGAGGTGGATCGACTTGCGGGGGTCCTTGTCGCGGGTCTCGAGGCCCGCGAACATCTCCGTCTCGTCCTTGTGCACGGTGATCGCGCGGTACGACTCGGGAACCGGCAGAGCGGCGATGTCGGCCGGCGTGGATTCGGGCGACTGGATCGCGTCCAGGATGTCCTTCACGGTCACGGTGTTGCCTCCGGCGGTGAGCGCCCTGAGGGAGGGGCGCCGATGGGTACGTCGGTGCTGCAGAGGGATGGTGAAAGTGCCTGTGACGCAGGCGTTCGGGCGCGCAGGGGGTGAGTGCGGGGACAGCCCGGACACCTTCAACGTATGACACCGCGTGTCACCTCGCAAGGCACTGAGTGCCAGAACCTGTACTCAGATGAAATCTTTACGCAACAGATGAGCGATGATCGATCGAATTGTCTCTCACCAACGGTGGAAAAGGGGCGCCGACATGCAAAAACGGCCACCCGGTGGGTGGCCGTTGTCACAGAGAGGAAGGGCGAGCGGAACGTCGAGTGGAAGGTCGGTCAGCGCTCCTTGAGCGCCTGCTCGATGGTGCGCATCACCTCGTGCAGCGGCGCGTCGGTGCGCGCCACCGTCACGAGCACCTCGCCCTGCACGGAGGCCGAGGACGCGGCCGGCCGCGTGGTCGAGGCCGTACCGCGCCCCGCCCCGATGCCCGTGCCGAACGTCTTCCGCACGATCGCGAAGGCGTGGTCGAGCTGGGCCTCCACGTCGCCCTGCCCGTCGGCCCGCAGCCAGCGCCGCAGCACGTGGTTGTGCGCGGTGACCACGGCGGACGCGGCGACCTCCGCCAGCAGCGGGTCGTCGTTGGCGTCGTCGTCGTGCGCGTGCTCGTCGAAGTGGCCGAGCAGATACCGGGTGAACAGACGCTCGTAACGGGCCACCGACGCGATCTCCGCCTCGCGCAGGGTGGGCACCTCGCGCGTCAGCTTGTAGCGGGCGACCGAGATCTCGGGCCGGGCCGCGTACATCTTCATGACTTCCTTGATGCCGCGGCACACCGTGTCGAGCGGATGCTCGTGCGCGGGCGCCGCGTTGAGCACCGCCTCGGCGCGCACCAGGGTGTCGTCGTGGTCCGGGAAGATCGCCTCTTCCTTGGAACGGAAGTGACGGAAGAAGGTACGGCGGGCGACCCCGGCCCGGGCCGCGATCTCGTCGACGGTGGTCGCCTCGTACCCCTTGGCCGCGAACAGCTCCATCGCCGCCGCCGCCAGTTCCCGGCGCATTTTGAGCCGCTGGGCGGCGGCTCGGCTGCCGGCCGCGCTCTCCGGCGCGTCGGGCGTGGCTGAGGTACGTGAGGACTTGGCGGGCTGGGACATGACCTGAACGTACTGCATGTGTGCGCAATCATGCGCGTGACCGGGGATTCCCCCGCCCGCACAGAGCGGGGGAGACCCGGCCGGATCGAGCAGTCCGCCCCAGTCCTCCTCGGACCGCGGCCAGTCGCCCGGTCGCTCAGCGGCGGGCATGTTCGCGGAAGCCGCGCCCCGTCTTGCGGCCGAGGCAGCCCGCGGCCACCAGATGCTCGAGCAGCGGTGCCGGGGCGAGGCCCGGGTCGCGGAACTCCCGGTGCAGGACCTTCTCGATGGCGAGCGACACGTCGAGTCCGACCACGTCGAGCAGCTCGAAGGGGCCCATCGGGTAGCCGCCGCCCAGCTTCATCGCCGCGTCGATGTCGTCGAGCGTCGCGTAGTGCTCCTGCACCATCTTGACCGCGTTGTTGAGGTACGGGAACAGCAGCGCGTTCACGATGAACCCGGCCCGGTCGCCGCAGTCCACGGCGTGCTTGCGGACCTTGGCGCAGACCTCGTGGACGGTGGCGTGCACGTCGTCCGCCGTCAGCACCGTGCGGACCACCTCGACCAGCTTCATCGCCGGCGCCGGGTTGAAGAAGTGCATGCCGATCACGTCCTGCGGGCGCGAGGTGGCGCGTGCGCAGGCGACGACCGGCAGGGAGGACGTCGTGGTGGCCAGCACCGCGCCCGGCTTGCAGACCTTGTCCAGCGTGGCGAACAGCTGCCGCTTCACCTCCAGGTCCTCGGCGACGGCCTCCACGGCCAGGTCGACGTCGGCGAAGTCGTCGTACGTCCCGGTCGGCGTGATCCGCTCCAGCGTCTGCGCGGCGGCCTCGGCGGTCAGCCGGCCCTTGTCCACGCCGCGCGCCAGGGACTTGCCGATCCGGGCCTTCGCCGTCTGCGCCTTCTCCGCGCTGCGGGCGGCGAGCACCACCTCGTACCCGGCCTTGGCGAACACCTCCGCGATGCCGGACGCCATGGTGCCCGAACCGGCCACGCCCACCGCGCGGACCGGACGCCCGGCGACCGGGGCGTCGCCCTCGCGCGGGGTCAGGGCGTCCGGCACGACGACCGCGCTGTCCGGCGCCTCGTAGGTGTAGAAACCGCGCCCCGCCTTGCGTCCCGTCAGGCCCGCCTCGCTCAGCTGCCTGAGGATCGGCGCGGGGGCGTGCAGACGGTCGCGGGAGGCGGCGTACATGGCCTCCAGGACCGTACGGGCGGTGTCGACACCGACCAGGTCCAGCAGGGCCAGCGGCCCCATCGGCAGGCCGCAGCCGAGCCGCATCGCGGCGTCGATGTCCTCGCGGGAGGCGTAGTTCGCCTCGTACATCGCCGCCGCCTGGTTGAGATAGCCGAACAGCAGGCCGTCCGCGACGAACCCCGGCCGGTCCCCGACGGCGACGGGCTCCTTGCCGAGGTCGAGGGCGAGGTCGGTGACCGCCGTGACGGCGGAGGGCGCGGTCAGCACCGAGGAGACGACCTCGACCAGCTTCATCGCCGGCGCCGGGTTGAAGAAGTGCAGGCCGAGCACGCGCTCCGGGCGGGCGGAGTCGGCGGCCAGCCGCGTGACGGACAGGGCGTTGGTGCCGGTCGCCAGGATGGTCTGCGGGCGCACGATCCCGTCCAGCTCCCGCAACACCTGCTGCTTGGCCTCGTACGACTCCGGGACCACCTCGATCACCAGGTCGGCGTCCGCCGCCGCGCGCAGGTCGGTGGAGGTGCGCAGACGCCCCAGGGCGTCGGCGCGCTCCTGTTCGCTCAGGCGCCCGCGCCGGACGGCTCGGGCGGTGGAGGACTCCAGCGCGGCGACCGCCCTGGCGGCCTGCGCCTCGTCGACGTCGACGCCGACGACGGCGCGGCCGGCCCGGGCGAGGACCTCGGCGATGCCGGTGCCCATCGTGCCGAGGCCGACGACGGCAATGGTCCGGAGCGGGGACAGAGGGGTGTCGGACAGGGGAGTGGCCATCGCGGAACTCCAGGAATGAGGGTGACGACGGGAACACGCCCAAAAGCGCCGAGGGCGCGTCGGGTGCGTGTGGAGAGGAGTGGAGAGGAAAGGAGTGCGGGTGTTGCCGGGCTGACTGGCGCACACGCCCGGTGCCGTCGCGGAGGGCGTGCACACGCCCGCCGGGCGGCGGTGTCCGACCGGCCCTGTCCCGGGGCCGAGCCGTACGTGCGGTACCCGAGGTACCGAACCGACTGCTCTCCCGGTGGCCGCGTCACCAGACCACCGTGAGGAGTTGCTGCGAGTGGGTGACCCGCTCGTCTGAGGTTAACTCGCCGGTAACGAGCGCGCCAGCCCTCGGTGTTCGTGATGTACGTCCCACGGGTGGGGTGACGCCTCTAACCTCGGTGTCATGGACGAAGAGTTGCGAGCGCTCACGGAGCGCTTACGGGCCGAGTCGGCGGCGTCGGGCGCTCCGGGGGCCCCGGCGGCGTACGACCGACTCGTGGCGACCGGGGACCACGACGAGCTGGCCGGCGTGCTCAGCGAGCCCGGGCATCCGCTCTGGGCCCGGGAACTGGCCGCCTTCCGGCTGGGCGTCGCGGGGGACCGGCGGGCCTTCGAGTCCCTCGTGCTGCTCCTGAACCACCGCGACCCACCGCGCTGCGCCTCCGCCGCCCATGCCCTGGCCCGCCTCGGCGACCCGCGCACCGCCCGCGCCGCCGCGGCGCTCGCCACCAACGAACTGCGGGTCGCCTACGCCCTGCACCCGGTGCGGCTCCTGGTCGAGCTGCGCGCCCCCGAGGCGGTGCCCGCCCTGATCACCACGCTGGAGCGCCGGCTGCGCCCGCACGACCCGTACCGGCGCGTGGCGCTCGCCTGCGTCGAGGGGCTCGGCGCACTCGGCGACGACCGGGCGGGCCCCGTACTGAACGACGCGCTCGCCCACCCGGCGCTGGCCCAGGCGGCGGTGCGGGCGCTGGCGCTCATCCCGGGCCGGCGGTGAGCGGCGAGCGGTCAGCAGGTCACCAGGTCAGGTCGGCTCAGCCGGTCAGGTCGGTCGCGTACCGCACCTCCGGCACCTCAACCCCCTCCACCTCGAAGGGCTCCTCGGCGCCGTCCGCGCCGAAACCGGCCCGCTCGTAGAACCGCCGGGCTCGGGCGTTGCCCTTGAGTACCCACAGCAGCATGCGCGCGTGTCCGGCGGCCGCGCACCGGCGCACCGACTCCCGCAGCAGGGCCTGCCCGACGCCGGTGCCGAACCGCCCGGTGTCGACATAGAGGGCGTACAACTCGGCGTCGGCGGTACGGCGTTCACCGTCGCGATAGGGGCCGTGGCAGGCCCAGCCGACGATCTCGCCGCCGGCGTCCTCGGCGACCAGGTTCACCAGGCCGGCCGGGGGCCGGGCGAACAGGGCGCGGCGGCGCTCGGCGTCCTCGGCGGCGTCCAGCGCGTCTAGGTACGGCTGCGGCATCAGGCCGCGGTAGGCGGTCTGCCAGCCCCGGATGCGGATCTCCGACACCCGGTCGCAGTCGGCGGGCGCCATGTCCCGCACCCGCACCGGCGACCCGCTCACGGGGCCACGACCGCGAACGCCTCGATCTCCATGAGGAACTCCGGCCGGACCAGCGCGGCCACCTGCACCGCCGAGGCGGCGGGCAGCCGGTCGTCGGGTATGTGCTCGGCGCGGGCCGCGCGGATCGCGGCCATGTGCGCCATGTCCGTGACGAAGAAGGTCAGCTTCACCACGTCGTCGAAGGACGCGCCGGCCGCGGCCAGACACCGGCGCAGGTTCTCGAAGACCTGGCGGGCCTGGGCCCCGGCGTCGGCCTCGCCGACCACCCTGCCGTCCTCGTCCAGGGCGAGCTGTCCCGAGACGGCCACGAACCGCCCGGTGCCGAGGACGACATGGGTGTACTGGGCGGCGGGCGCGACGCCCTCGGGGGCGGGGATCCTGGTCAGCTCACTCATGGGTCCATCGTGGACCACGGCACTGACAACGCTCCCCGCAGGGTCAGCGGCGGAAGCCCAGCAGCGCGTGCAGGGTCGAGCCGCGCGAGGACGTCGAAGCCGCCTTGGACTCCAGCGGCTTCGGGTCGGGCAGCGCCGGGCACACCGCGTCCGCCTCGCCGTCGCCGCGCGGCACGGTGCCGTCCGTCAGGTACGCGGCGAGGTGCTCGTCCAGGCAGGTGTTCCCGCTCAGCGTGATGCCGTGGTTCCCGCCGCCCTCCTCGACCACGAGGCTCGAACCCCGAAGCAGCCGGTGCGCGGTGACGCCGCCCTCGTACGGGGTGGCCGCGTCGCCCGTCGCCTGGAACAGCAGCGCCGGGGGCAGTTCGCGGTTGCCGACGTCCACCGGCTGCCGCGACCGGGTGGGCCAGAACGCGCACGGCGCGTTGTACCAGACGTTGTTCCACACCATGAACGGCGCCTTCTCGTACACGTCCCAGTTGTCGTCGCGCCACTCGTCCCAGTCCTGCGGCCAGCCGGCGTCGCGGCACTGCACCGCGGTGTACACGCTGTAGCCGTTGTCCCCCGACGCGTCCAGCGCGCCGAAGTTCTCGTACGCCTCGACGAGCGGGTCGGGGTCCCGGTCGTCGACGTACGCCGCGAACGCCTCCGCCAGGTAGGGCCAGTAGCCGTTGTAGTAGCCGCCCGGGATGAAGGTGTCCTCCAGCTCCGAGGCGCCGACCTTCCCTCCCGCCGGCTTCCTCGCCAGCGCCGCCCGCATGGCGTACCACGCGGACTCGATCCGCTCCGGGTCGGTGCCCAGTCCGTACGCCGCGTCGTGCTCGGCGATCCAGGCGAGGAACGCCCGGTGGCGGTCGTTGAAGGCGAGGTCCTGGTTGAGGTTGGCGTCGTACCAGACGTCGGACGGATCGACGACGGAGTCCAGGACCAGCCGCCGTACCCGGTCCGGGTGGAGCTTGGCGTAGACGGCGCCCAGGTAGGTGCCGTACGAGTAGCCGAAGTAATTGATCTTCTCCGAGCCGAGCGCCTCGCGGATCACGTCCAGGTCCCGGGCGGCGCTGACCGTGTCGATGTACGGCAGGACGTCCGCGTACTTCTCCCCGCAGGCGTCGGCGAAGGCCTTCGCGCGCGTGAGGTTGGCCTGCTCGACGTCAGGGGTGTCCGGCAGCGAGTCGGGGCGCACCGGGTCGAAGTGGCCCGGCCGGCAGTCCAGTGCGGGACTGCTCTTTCCCACGCCGCGCGGGTCGAAGCCGATGACGTCGTACTGGGCGGCCACCTTCGCGGGCAGCGAGGACGCCACGAACCCGGCGAGCGTCAGCCCGCTGCCGCCGGGGCCGCCCGGGTTCACCAGCAGGGGGCCCTGGTACCGCGCGGCGGTGTGCGGGACGCGGGACAGCGCCAGGGTGATCTGCCTTCCACGCGGCCGCGCGTGGTCGAGCGGCACCTTGACGGAGGCGCACTGGAGCGTCGGGTAGTCCTCCGTCGCGCACTTCTTCCAGTGCAGGTCCGAGGCGGGCGCGGCGGGCACGGTGCGCGTGGGCCGCGGTGCGCTCGCCTCGGCGGGAACGGCCGTGACGGTCCCGGCGGCGATGACGGCGGCGCCGCACAGCACGGCTGCGCGTTGTCTCATGGCGTTCTCCCAGGATTCCCAGGACGGAGAGGCTGCGGTCGGTCCGCACGGCGTGCGGTCCTCGCCGCATCGTCCCTAGGGGCGCTCCCGGAAGAACACGTTCTGGCGATACTTGACCCAATTGGGGCGCAAGAAGCCCTCTAATGCTCTTGTATCAGCTATATCGGCTGTGTCGGCTATGTCAGCCGTGTCAGCTACATCAGCGAGAGCTGAATCGGTTCGCTCGTCGCGGGCGGGGTCGCCTCAGGGGTCGGTTCCGGAGCCGGCTCCGCGATCCGCCTCGGCATCCCCGCGCGCGTGGGCCCGATGCCGTACTCGCGGGCCAGGTCGTGCACCTGGCGGGTGATCCGGCGCTGGTACCACTTCGGGGCGTAGGCGCCCTCCGCGTACAGCCGCTCGTAGCGGCGCACCAGGTGCGGGTGGTGCTGTCCGAGCCAGGCCATGAACCACTCCCGGGCGCCCGGCCGCAGATGCAGCACCAGGGGCGTCACCGACGTGGCGCCGGCGGCGGCGATCGCCCGTACGGTCGCCCGCAGTTGGGCCGGTTCGTCGCCGAGGAAGGGGATCACCGGCGCCATCAGCACGCCGCAGCCGATGCCGCGCTCGCCGAGGGCCCGTACGACCTCCAGTCGGCGTTCCGGTGCCGGGGTGCCCGGCTCCACGGTGCGCCAGAGCTGCTCGTCGGTGAAGCCGACGGACACCGAGATGCCCACGTCCGTCACCCGGGCCGCCCGCGTCAGCAGGTCCAGGTCGCGCAGGATCAGCGTGCCCTTGGTCAGGATCGAGAAGGGGTTCGCGCGCTCGGTGAGGGCCTCGATGATGCCCGGCATCAGCCGGTAGCGGCCCTCGGCGCGCTGGTAGCAGTCGACGTTGGTGCCCATCGCCACGTGCTCGCCCTGCCAGCGGCGGGAGGCCAGCTGGCGGCGCAGCAGTTCGGGCGCGTTGACCTTGACGACGATCTGGGAGTCGAAGCCGAGTCCCGTGTCGAGGTCCAGGTAGCTGTGCGTCTTCCTCGCGAAGCAGTACACGCACGCGTGCGTGCAGCCCCGATAGGGGTTCACCGTCCACTCGAACGGCATGCGGGAGGCGCCCGGCACCCGGTTGAGGATCGAGCGGGCCCGCACCTCGTGGAAGGTGATGCCGCGGAACTCGGGCGTGTCGAAGGTGCGGGTGGTGACGGCGTCCGCGCCGAACAGCGCGGTGTCCGCCGCCCGGGCGTGGTCGGAGTCCGTGAGGTTCTCCCAGCGCATTGAGGCCTCCTCGGTAGCACTGCCGCCACAATAGAACACTTGTTCCCTTGATCGTGCGGGTGAGTCGTGCGGGGCCGCTTCACGCCCCCCGATTTGGTGGCCGGGCGGTGGGGTGGTTGGCTTGCCCCGACCCCGAGAACCAGGCCCTGGAGGAACCCGATGGCGCAGGTCGAGGCGGAGACGGAACGGATCGTCGCAGCCGACGCGGAGAAGGTGTTCGACACCCTCGCCGACTACAGCGGCACCCGCGAGAAGCTGCTGCCCGAGCACTTCAGCGAGTACGAGGTCCGCGAGGGCGGCGACGGCGAGGGCACCCTCGTGCACTGGAAGCTCCAGGCCACCAGCAAGCGCGTCCGCGACTGCCTGCTGGAGGTCACCGAGCCGACCGACGGCGAGCTGGTCGAGAAGGACCGCAACTCCTCCATGGTCACCACCTGGCGGGTCACCCCGGCGGGCGAGGGCAAGTCCCGGGTCGTCGTCACCACCACCTGGCAGGGCGCCGGCGGCGTCGGCGGCTTCTTCGAGAAGACCTTCGCACCCAAGGGGCTCGCCCGGATCTACGACGCCATGCTCGCCAAGCTCGCCACCGAGGTCGAGAAGTAGCCAAAGGGCAGGCAAGGGGCGGCCGTTGGCCGCCTCACCGGTTCGAGTGATCTCCACTCGAACCCGCCCCACTTCCGTAACTCGTCGCACTTGTTCGCAGTTGTCGCCTCAGGCGGCAAATGTGAGCAGGTGTGACGAGGGGAGCGGTACATGGGCGGGATCACTCTGGTGCAGGATCCGGTGCAGGACGAACCGGTCGCCGCACCCCAGGTGCCACCTGAGCCACCCGCTCCCGAACCGGAGCCGGACGCCGGGCTGAGCCCGCGCCGGGTGCGGCTGGTCTTCGTCGGACTCATGCTGGCGCTGCTGCTCGCGGCCCTCGAGCAGATGATCGTCGCCACCGCGCTGCCGAAGATCGTCGGCGAGCTGCACGGCCTGGACAAGATGTCCTGGGCGATCACCGCCTACCTGCTCACCTCCACCGTCGGCCTGCCGATCTACGGCAAGCTCGGCGACCTCTTCGGCCGCAAGGGCGTCTTCCAGTTCGCGATCCTGGTCTTCGTCGTCGGCTCCGCGCTCGCCGGACGCGCGCAGACCATGGACCAGCTGATCGCCTTCCGCGCGGTGCAGGGCGTCGGCGCGGGCGGCCTCATGATCGGCGTGCAGGCGATCATCGCGGACATCGTGCCGCCCCGCGAACGCGGCCGCTTCATGGGCCTGATCGGCGCCGCCTTCGGACTCGCCTCGGTCGCGGGCCCGCTCCTGGGCGGCTACTTCACCGACCATCTCTCCTGGCGCTGGTGCTTCTACATCAACGTGCCCTTCGGCCTGCTCACCATGGCCGTCGTCGCCGTCGTCCTCAAACTGCCCAAGCCGCGGGTCAAGCCGCGCCTGGACATCCTCGGCGCCCTGCTGCTCGCCGCCGCCTCCACCTGCCTGGTGCTGCTCACCAGCTGGGGCGGCACCGAGTACGAGTGGGGATCGAGGACGATCCTCGCTCTGGCCGCCGGAGCGGTCGGGGCCACCCTCCTCTTCCTGGTCGCCGAGCGCTTCGCGCCCGAACCGCTGATCCCGCTGCGGCTGTTCCGCGACTCCGTCTTCAACGTCACCGCCCTGGTCGGCCTCGTCATCGGTGTCGCCCTCTTCGGCGCCGCCAGCTACCTGCCGACCTTCCTGCAGATGGTCGACGGCGCCAGTGCCACCGAGTCCGGCCTGCTCATGCTGCCGATGATGGGCGGCATCGTCGGCGCCTCGATCATCTCCGGGCAGCTCATCAGCCGCACCGGGCACTACCGCGTCCACCCGATCCTCGGCAGCGCGCTGTCCGTCGTCGGCATGTGGCTGCTCTCCCGCCTCGACACCGACACCCCCCGGCTGCACTACAGCATCTGGATGGCCGTCCTCGGCGCCGGCATCGGCATGGTGATGCCGGTCCTGGTCCTCGCCGTGCAGAACTCCGTGCGCCCCGCCGACCTGGGCACCGCCACCAGCGCCAACAACTACTTCCGGCAGATCGGCGGCAGCGTCGGCGCGGCGATCTTCGGCACCCTCTTCGCGGGCCGGCTCACCGACGCCCTCGCCGACCGGATCCCCGCCGACGCGGGCGCCGGGCTCCCCGACGCCGAGGCCATCACCCCACAGCTCGTCCACTCCCTGCCCCCGGCGCTGCGCGACGCCTACATCGGGGCGTACGCCGACGCCATGCCGCGGATCTTCCTCTACCTGGTGCCGGTGCTCGTCCTCGGGCTCCTCATCGCCCTCTTCCTCAAGGAGAAACCACTGGTGTCCCACAACGCCCCCGTCACCGAGCCGGAGACCGCGCACCCCACCGCCCAGGTCCCGCAGGCCCGATCGCCGTACGCCGCCGGCATCCCGGTCTGCGGCACGGTGCAGCACCCCGACGGCACCGTCGTGCCCCGCGCGGCGCTCACCCTCATCGACGTCGGCGGACAGCAGATCGGCCGGGGCGCCAGCGGCGACGACGGACGGTACGCGCTCGCCACGCCCGGCTCCGGGGCGTACGTCCTGATCGCCGCGGCCGGCGGCCACCAGCCGCAGGCGGTCTCCGTGACCGTCGGCGAACGCCCGGTGGAACTGGACGTGGTCCTCGGCGGCGCCGGGCGCCTGGCCGGCAGCGTGCTGACCGCCGACGGCAGCCCCGTGCGCGACGCGACGGTCACCCTCACCAACGTCCACGGCGAGGTCGTCTCCACCACCCGCAGCGGCCGCGAGGGCGGCTACGTGATCACGGAGCTGGTGGCCGGCGAGTACACCCTCGCCGCCAGCGCCCCCGCCTTCCGTCCGGCCGCGCTGCCCGTCAGCGTCCAGGCCGCGCGGGAGACCCGCCAGGACGTCGAACTGGCCGGTGGCGCCGTGCTGCGCGGCACCGTGCGGGCCGGTGGCGGCCGGGTCGTGGAGGACGCCCGCGTGACCCTGCTCGACGCGGCGGGCAACGTGGTGGACACCCTCACCACCGGGCCCGACGGCACCTTCCGGTTCGTCGACCTGTCGTCCGGCGAGTACACCGTCATCGCGGCCGGATACCCGCCCGTCGCGACCGTGCTCCAGGTGGCGGGCGGCGGCCGCACGGAACGCGACCTCCAGCTCGGCCACGAGGACTGAGACCGGTTCACCGGCGCGCGGGCGCGCGCCGGTGGGTCCGCGTGCCACCAATTCCCCCGTTGCCGCACATGGTCGCCGGACGCCACCGTACGGTGGTGACGGCGACACAGATCTTGCGGAGCCGTGGGCAGAGAGGGCCTGACGCCATGGACCATGGCACCGAGCGGGACACACCTCCCGGCCACCGAGCCGGACCCGGCGCCGTGCCGGCCGACCCCGTGGCGGGGCGCGTCCCGCTGGCCGTGGTCGTGGTGGACCGGGACGGACTGGTCTCCCACTGGAGCCGGGGCGCACGACGGCTGTTCGCCCTCCCCAAGGAGGAGGCGATCGGTCGGCCCGCCCCCGACCTGCTGCCCGTCTCGGGCGTGCTCCCCGAGGACGGGGAGCAGACCGAGCACATCGCCGGGTACGCCTCGTACGCTCCCTACGACGGCCTCGGGCCCGGCCTGGAGTCCTCCCTCGACGGGCACCTGTCCTACCCGGCGGCGGGCCGCGCCCGGCTGACCGTGCCGGCCGACGACCGCGTCGACGTGCTGTGGTGGGCGTACCCGCTGGTGGGACCCGGCCGGGAGCGGCTGCTCGTGCTGGCCGCCGACGCGGAAGGGCTGCGGCGGGACTACGCCGACTCCGACTCGGGTCCCGCGGCGGCCACCGTCGAGCGGATCGCGCCGGGCTTCGCGCTGCACACCGACTTCGCCGGTGCCGAGGAACTCGCCCGCCGCCTCCCCGAGATCCTGCCCAGCATGAGTGTCGGCGAGAGCGCCCGCATCGTCTCGCAGGTCCTCGAACTGGGCTACCCCGTCCTGGAGTTCAGCCAGAACGACCGGGTGCCCGTCACCCCCGACTGGGGCGTGCCCCGGCGTGCCGAACGCAGGGCGCGCCGTGAGCGGGCGGCGCTGGCACTGGCGGCCGGTGAGCCGGTGCCGGACGACCTGCGGGACGAGGCCGAGGACCTGGAGTACACCGCCGTCCGCGAACGCCTGGAGTTCCTCAACGAGGTGAGCGGCGCGATCGGCACCTCGCTCGACCTCTCGCGGACCATCGTCGAGGTGAGCCGGGCCGTCGTGCCCCGCTTCACCGACGTCGCCGGCACCTATCTGCGCGAACAGGTCGTGGCCGGCGAGGGCTTCCCCGACGGGGTGCCCGACACGACGACGATGTGGCACCGGGTCGCCCTGGAGCACACCGACGAACCCGGCCGCTGGGACGACGTCGTACCGGTCGGCGAGGCCATGCCGTTCCCGGCGCACACCCCCTTCTTCCAGTGCATGACCAGCGGCGAGCCGGTCCTCGTGCCCCGCATCACCGAGGAGATGGGCCACGCCATCGCCTCGCAGTTCGAGAAGCGGGACATCCGGCCGCTCATCACGGGTCGCTCGATGCTGCTGGTGCCCCTGAAGGCACGCCATGTCGTCCTCGGCTTCATGGTCCTGCTCCGCCACCCCGAGCGGCCCGTCTTCAACGACATGGACCGCGTCACCGGCGCCGAACTCGCCGCCCGCGCGGGCCTGGTACTCGACAACGCGCGCATGTACACCCACCAGGAGAACGTCGCCGAGACGCTCCAGGACAGCATGCTGCCGCACATCCCCGCGCGCATGGCCGGCTGCGACATCGCCACCCGCTACCTGCCGGGCACCCTCCTCGGCCGGGTCGGCGGCGACTGGTTCGACTCGGTGAAGCTGCCCGGCGCCCGCACCGCCCTCGTCGTCGGCGACGTCATGGGCCACGGCCTGAACTCCGCCGCGATGATGGGCCAGCTGCGCACCGCCGTACAGACCATGGCCGGCCTCGACCTGCCCCCCGGCCCAGCTCCTGCGCAACCTCGACGACCTCGCCCAGCGGCTCGGCGACACCCACCTCGCGACCTGCCTGTACGCCGTGTACGACCCCATCGCCGGTGAACTGCACCTCGCCAACGCCGGGCACATCCCGCCCGTCCTGGTCCGTGCCGAGGACGGCGTCAGCGAGCTGATCGAGCTGCCGACGGGGGCGCCGATCGGCGTCGGCGGGGTGCCCTTCGAGTCGGTACGCGTGCCGGTGGCGCCCGGCGACCGGCTGGTGATGTGCACCGACGGCCTGGTGGAGGTGCGTGGCGAGGACATCGGCGTCGGCCTCGCCACCCTCTGCGAGTCCGCCGCGCACCCGGCCGCGTCCATGGACGACGCCTGCGACACCATCATCCGCGCCCTGGGCACCCGCGGCGGCCGCAAGGACGACGTCGCCCTGCTGATGGCGCGGCTCACCGGCATCGAGCCCGACGCCGTCGCCGAATGGCGCCTCGCCCGCGACCCGGCCGAGGTGGGACGCGCCCGTGCGGCCGTCCGCGAGCAACTCCACGACTGGGGCCTGCCGAAGCTCGCCGACGCCGCGGAGCTGATGGTCAGCGAACTCGTCACCAACGCCCTACGCCACTCCCACGCCCGGCCCGTCGAACTGCGCCTCGTGCGCGCCGACACGCTGCTGTGCGAGGTGGACGACGACGACCACGAACTGCCCACGCTCAAGAGCGCGGGCCCCGACGACGAGACCGGCCGAGGCCTGCGCGTCGTCAGCACCCTCGCCCGCGAATGGGGCGCGAGCCGCACCAACGCGGGCAAAACCGTCTGGTTCGAACTGAGGCTGCCCGCCCGGCACCGCTAGCCCGGCACGCCAGGCGTGTCAGGCGTGGCTAGGCGTTGTCGCGTCGTCGTGCCGCCTTGCGTTGCAGGGACTCGCGCCGGGCGCGCAGTTCGTGCTGCCGACGTCGGCTCTTCTTGCGCCGCTCGGCCCGCGCACGAGCACGGGGGTCCCTGAGCTTCGTATGGTCAAGCCTGGTCAGGTACCAGATGAGGCCGCAGAACAGCGCCAGAAGGAGCACGCCCAGGACGGCGGCGACCGCCGGCGGCATGTCTGCGACCTCGATGTCCCGGTATCTTCCGACACCCACGTGTTCCCCCGCCCCCGTCGCCGCACTCGTCGCCCCGTACCGGCCGACCGGCGCAATGTACCGGACCCGCAGCCGTCCGAATCCGCTCCGGCGCGAACGACCGGTGAAGGAATGCGCCGGGCGCTTGTGGCCGTGCGCGGGGCGCGATACACCGTACGGACCCGTCGTCGTCGACGGGCCGTACGTCGTCGCACCTGGGGAGACGGGCATGAGCGTGACGAGTCGGTACCGGGACGCCTGGGAGAGCTTCTGGAACGAGGCCCCCGAGGATCAGGGGGCGGTGTTCTGGGACGCGGAGCCGATGCTCACCGCCGGGCGACACCTCGCCCACTTCGAACCGCACCTGACCGACCCCGGCCTGCCCCTGATCGACCTCGGCTGCGGCAACGGCACCCAGACCCGCTACTTCGCCGAACGCTTCCCGCACGTCGTCGGCGCCGACCTCTCCGCCGCCGCCCTCGACCACGCCCGCCACGCCGACCCGGCCGGGCTGGCCGCGTACCGGCAACTGGACGCGGCCGACAAGTCCGAGGCGGAGACACTGCACGCCGAGCTGGGCGACGCCAACGTCTATGTGCGGGGCGTCCTGCACCAGTGCGAGCCCGACGACCGGCAGCCACTGGCCGACGCACTCGCAGCTCTCCTCGGCGAACGCGGCCGCGCCTTCCTGGTCGAGCCCTCCCAGGCGGCCAAGACCGTCCTGATGGGCATCGCCCAGGGCCCCGACGGCCCACCCGCCAAACTCGCCCCCGTCCTCCGCCACGGTCTGACCCCCGGCGCGGTCCCCGACGAGGCGGTACCGGAGTACCTGCGCGCGGCCGGACTCACGGTCCTGGCGAGCGGCGAACTCCCGCTGATCACCACGGAGTACACGACGGACGGCACCCGCATCGAGCTGCCGTCGACCTGGGTGGTGGCGGGACGTGGTGCGTGACGTGGCGCCTGACCAGGGCTGACCTGTTATTGGTCTGGACCGGTGAGAGTTATCCACAGGCCTGGCTGAGGCTCGGCGGGACCGCGTAACGTGACGCCACATGAAGATCCTCATCAGTGCCGACATGGAAGGCGCCACCGGTGTCACCTGGCCGGCCGACGTGCTGCCGGGGACGCCGCAGTGGGAGCGCTGCCGGTCGATGTTCACCTCCGACGTGAACGCGGCCGTGCTGGGCTTTTACGACGGCGGTGCCGACGAGGTGCTGGTCAACGAGGCGCACTGGAGCATGCGCAACCTGCTCCTGGAGCGGCTCGACGAGCGGACGCAGATGCTCACCGGGCGGCACAAGGCGCTGTCCATGGTCGAGGGCGTCCAGCACGGGGACGTGGACGGCATCGCGTTCATCGGGTATCACGCGGGCGCCGGCATGGAGGGCGTCCTCGCGCACACCTACCTCGCCAACCAGCTCACCGGCGTGTGGCTGAACGACGTACGGGCCAGTGAGGGTCTGCTCAACGCGCACGTGGTCGCCGAGTACGGGGTGCCGGTGGTGCTGGTCACCGGGGACGACGTGGCGTGCGAGGACGCGCTCGGGTACGCGCCCGAGGCGCTGAAGGTCGCGGTCAAGGACCACGTCTCGCGGTACGCGGCCGTCTGCCGTACGCCGGCCAGGACCGCCTCCGACATCCGGGCGGCGGCCAAGGAGGCGGCGGCCCTCGCGGTGCGGCACGAGCCGGTGAGCGGCGGGCCGTTCACCCTCGCCCTGGAGTTCGACGCCGAGCACCTGGCGGCGGCCTCGACCGTGGTGCCCGGCGTGGCGCAGGTCGGGGAGCGGAAGGTGGCATACACCCACGAGACCATGTTCGAGGCGATCCGGACGTTCAAGGCGGTCACCACGATCGTCTCGGCGGCGGTGGAGGAGCAGTATGGCTGAGCAGCACACGGCGTCCGACGCGCAGGCGCTGGACGAGGTCGTCCGGTTCACCTCCGAGCTGATCCGGATCGACACCACGAACCGGGGCGGCGGCGACTGCCAGGAGCGGCCGGCCGCCGAGTACGCCGCCGCGCGGCTCGCCGAGGCGGGGATCGAGCCCACCCTGCTGGAGCGGACCAAGGGCCGCACCAACGTCGTGGCCCGCATCGAGGGCACCGACCCGTCGGCCGACGCGCTGCTGGTGCACGGTCACCTGGACGTGGTGCCCGCCGAGGCCGACGACTGGAGCGTGCACCCGTTCTCCGGCGAGATCCGCGACGGAGTCGTCTGGGGGCGCGGCGCCGTCGACATGAAGAACATGGACGCGATGATCCTCGCCGTCGTGCGCGACTGGGCCCGCAACGGGGTGCGGCCCCGGCGTGACATCGTGATCGCCTTCACCGCGGACGAGGAGGCCAGCGCCGAGGACGGGTCCGGGTTCCTCGCCGACCGGCACGCCGCGCTGTTCGAGGGCTGCACCGAGGGCGTGAGCGAGTCCGGCGCGTTCACCTTCCACGACGGAGCAGGTCGGCAGTTCTATCCCATCGCCGCGGGCGAGCGCGGTACCGGCTGGCTCAAGCTCACCGCCCACGGGCGGGCCGGACACGGCTCGAAGGTGAACCGGGAGAACGCCGTCACCCGGCTCGCCGCCGCGGTCACCCGCATCGGCACCCACGAGTGGCCGCTGCGTCTGACCCCGACCGTGCGCGCCGCACTGACCGAGATCGCCGCCGTCTACGGCATCGAGACCGACCTGAGCGACGTCGACGTGCTGCTGGACAAGCTCGGTCCCGCGGCCAAGCTCGTCGAGGCCACCGTCCGCAACAGCAGCAACCCGACCATGCTCGACGCCGGGTACAAGGTCAACGTCATCCCGGGGGAGGCCGTCGCCCACGTCGACGGGCGGTTCCTGCCCGGCGGCGAGGACGAGTTCCGCGACACCCTCGACCGGCTCACCGGGCCGGATGCGGACTGGGAGTTCGCCCACCGCGAGGTCGCCCTCCAGGCGCCGGTGGACTCGCCCACCTACGCCCGGATGCGCGCCGCCGTCGAGGAGTTCGCCCCGGAGGGGCACGTGGTGCCGTACTGCATGTCCGGCGGCACCGACGCCAAGCAGTTCTCGAGGCTCGGCATCACCGGCTACGGCTTCGCGCCGCTGAAGCTGCCCGCGGACTTCGACTACCAGGCCCTCTTCCACGGCGTGGACGAACGGGTCCCCGTCGAGGCGCTGCACTTCGGTGTCCGCGTCCTGGACCGTTTCCTGCGCACGGCCTAGGGGGTGTCGTTTGGATCGGGCCGGCTCCAGCCAACGTTGCGTTGTTGCCGACCCGAGCGGGGCCTGGTGCGTGCAGCTGCAAGGCGGAGGAGGGCGACAACGCGGAGCGTTGGCAACCGACGACAACGCCGCAGATGTGCGTGCCAGGCCCCGCGACCCCGGCATGATCCAAACGACACCCCCTAGGACCCCGGCCGGCGCGCAGCAGTAGACAAGGAGTTGGAGGACAAGTGGCGGAGTCAGTGCGGACTCTTGCGTACGGATCGTGGCCCTCGCCCATCGACGCGGCCCTCGCCGCCGCGCACGACGGGCGGCCCGAGGACGTGGGCTTCGTCGGCGAAGAGGTGTGGTGGACCGCCCCCCGGCCCACCGAGGGCGGGCGGCGCACCCTGGTGCGCCGGCACCCCGACGGCACCGAGGAGCCGGTGCTGCCCGCGCCGTGGAACGTGCGCAGCCGCGTCATCGAGTACGGCGGCCGGCCCTGGACCGCGGTCATGACCGACGGCGGGCCGCAGGTGGTCTTCGTGAACTTCGCCGACCAGCGGCTGTACGCCTACGAGCCGGGCGGTGGCGAGCCGCGTCCGCTGACGCCCGTCTCCCCGGTGGGTGGCGGGCTCCGCTGGGCCGAGCCGGACCTGCGCCCCGAGCGCGGCGAGGTGTGGTGCGTCCTGGAGGAGTTCACCGGCGAGGGACCCACCGACCTGCGCCGGGCCCCGGTCGCGGTGCCGCTGGACGGCTCGGCGGCCGACGACCGGGACGCCGTGCGCGAACTGACCGGCGAACGGCACCGCTTCGTCACCGGCCCCCGCCTCTCGCCCGACGGGCGGCGCGCGGCCTGGCTCGCCTGGGACCACCCCCGCATGCCCTGGGACGGCACCGAGCTGATCGTCGCCGAGATCGACCCCGAGGGCATCTTCAGGCAGGCCCGGACCGTCGCCGGCGGGCCCGAGGAGTCGATCGCCCAGGTCGAGTGGGCCCCGGACGGCACCCTGCTGTACGCCTCCGACCGCACCGGCTGGTGGAACCTGTACCGCGACGGACAGCCGCTGTGCGCCCGCGAGGAGGAGTTCGGCGGGCCGCTGTGGAAGCTCGGACAACGCTGGTTCGCGCCCCTGGACAGCGGCCTGATCGCCGTCCTGCACGGCAGGGGCGCCGCCGTCCTCGGCATACTCGACCCCGAGACCGGCGAGGTCGTCGACGCGGCGGGCCCCTGGACCGAGTTCGCGCCCGCCCTCGCCGCGCACGGCGAGCGAAGCGAGATGGGGGTCCCCCCGCCCGGAGGGTGGGGGAGGATCGCCGGCGTCGGCGCGAGCCCGTACAGCGGCTACGAGGTCGTCGAGCTGGATGCCCGCACCGGCCGGGCCCGGGTGATCGGCGCCCCGCACGAGGACGCCGTGGACCCGGCGTACTACCCGCGGCCGGAGATCCGCACCTTCGCGGGCCCGGACGGGCGTGACATCCACGCCCACCTCTACCCGCCGCACAACCCCGGCTGCCACGCCCCGGACGGCGCCCTCCCGCCGTACGTGATCTGGGCGCACGGCGGCCCCACCAGTCGCTCACCGCTGGTGCTCGACCTGGAGATCGCCTACTTCACCTCCCGCGGCATCGGCGTCGCCGAGGTCAACTACGGCGGCTCCAGCGGGCACGGCCGGGAGTACCGCAACCGGCTGCGCGAGCAGTGGGGCGTCGTCGACGTCGAGGACTGCGCGGCCGTCGCCCTCGCCCTCGCCGAGGAGGGCACCGCCGACCGGGAGCGGCTCGCCGTGCGCGGCGGCAGCGCGGGCGGCTGGACCTCGGCGGCATCACTGGCCACCACCGACGTCTACGCCTGCGGCACGGTCATCTACCCGATCCTCGACCTGACCGGCTGGGGCACGGGGGAGACCCACGACTTCGAGTCGCAGTACCTGGAGAGCCTGATCGGCCCCTACGCCGAGGTGCCCGGCCGGTACACCGAGCGCTCACCCGCCGAGCACGCCGCCAGTGTCACCGCGCCGTTCCTGCTGCTCCAGGGACTGGACGACGTGATCTGCCCGCCCGTGCAGTGCGAGCGGTTCCTCGAACGCATGGCGGGCCGGGGCGTGCCGCACGCCTACCTCACCTTCGAGGGCGAGGGCCACGGATTCCGCCGGTCGGAGACCATGGTGCGCGCCCTCGAGGCGGAGCTCTCCCTCTACGCGCAGGTCTTCGGACTGACCCCACCCGACGTCCCGGTCCTGGAGCTGACCCGGTGAGCCGCGTGGGAGAGCTCACCCGGCCTGCCCGGCTCGCCCCCGGCGCCCGGGTGGCCGTCGTCGCGCCCAGCGGGCCCGTGCCCGAGGAGCGGCTCCAGGCCGGCCTCGACGTACTGCGCGGCTGGGACCTCGACCCCGTCGTGGCGCCGCACGTCCTGGACCGTCACGGCACCTTCGACTACCTCGCGGGCGATGACACCGACCGCGCCGCCGACCTCCAGGCCGCCTGGTGCGACCCGGCCGTGGACGCGGTGCTGTGCGCCCGCGGCGGGTACGGTGCCCAGCGCATGACGGACCTGCTCGACTGGGAGGCGATGCGCGCGGCCGGGCCCAAGGTGTTCGTCGGCTTCAGCGACATCACCGCGCTGCACGAGGCCTTCGCCACCCGCCTCGGCCTGGTCACCCTGCACGGCCCGATGGCCGCGGGGGCCGACTTCATCAAGAACGCGCGGGCACAGGAACACCTGAGAGCCACCCTGTTCGCCCCGGAGACGGTCCGCGTGATCGCGTCGTCCGACGGCACGCCGCTGGTCCCCGGCCGCGCGCGGGGTGTCACCCTCGGCGGCTGCCTCGCCCTGCTCGCCGCCGAACTGGGCGCACCGCACGCCCGCCCCGGCGCGCGCGGCGGACTGCTCTGCCTGGAGGACGTGGGGGAGGAGACGTACCGCCTCGACCGCTACCTCACGCAGTTGCTCCGCGCCGGCTGGCTCGACGGGGTCGGCGGCGTACTGCTCGGGTCCTGGCAGGAGTGCGAGTCCTACGAGCGGCTGCGGCCGATGCTGGCCGACCGGCTCGGCGGCCTCGGCGTGCCGGTCGTCGAGAACTTCGGGTTCGGGCACTGCGAGGGGGCGCTGACCATGCCGTTCGGCGTGCGAGCGGAACTCGACGCGGACGCGGGCACCCTGACGCTGGAGAGGCCCGCACTCGGCTGACGGCGCCCCACGCGGACCTGTCCGGCGTCGTAGGCTGGCCCCATGCCGCACACCCCGCCCCGCCACCTCGCCGAGGGCCCGCGCGTGGGCATCCGGCACTTCACCCACGCGGACGCCGCCGAGTTCACCGCCCGGGCCCGGCAGAGCAAGGACCTGCACCACCCCTGGCTCTTCCCGCCGGACAGCGCCCACGCGTACGAGGCCTACGCCTCCCGGCTGATCGAGGACCGCACCAAGGCCGGGTTCCTGGTGTGCGAGAAGGCCGCGGACGGGCCGGCGGAGGACACCTCGGGCGACGCCTCGCGGGACGGTTCGGACGGCGCCTCGCGGGACGGTTCCATCGCGGGGTTCGTGAACATCAACAACATCGTCGAGGGCGGCTTCCTCAGCGGTGCGCTCGGCTACGGCGCCTTCGCGCACGCGGCGGGCCGCGGGCTGATGCGCGAGGGCCTGGGCCTCGTGGTGCGGTACGCGTTCGGGCCGATGCGGCTGCACCGGCTGGAGATCAACGTCCAGCCGGGCAACGCCGCCTCGATCGCGCTCGCCCGCGCCTGCGGTTTCCACCTGGAGGGCTTCTCGCCGAGGATGCTCTACATCGACGGCGCCTGGCGCGACCACCAGCGCTGGGCGATCACCGCCGAGACCGTGACTTCCGGTTGATCTTCATCGTGTCCAGGTCCGTCACGGTCGACCTGAGGTCGCGGAAGCCGTAGCCGAGTCCGCGCAGCGTGCCCTCCGCCCGGTCCTCGGCGATCGCGCCCGCCATCTCCTCGCCGTCCGCCGCGTCCGACACCACCACGTAGCGCATCGAGAAGTGCTTCAGCGGCGCGGGCTCGTAGGACAGCGAACCCTCCTGCGTGAATCGCATGCTCGCCATCCCGTGGTCGCCGGCCTCGGCGAGCAGCCGGGCACGGGCGTCCTCGGTCAGACCCTCCCAGGTGCCCCGGACGATCACCCGGTAGGTGTGCTGCTCACTCAATGCCGCTCCTTCGTACGCGCGCCGACCGCCCGACTCTATGCGGCCGCCGACCCGTCGCCCAGGGATTTAAACGTGACCGACGTCGCGCGAACGAGACACGCGGCTCCCTTGTTCACCGCACCGGTGAGCGGCTTCCATGGGGAACCGTGACGACGATCCGACGCGAGGTACTGACCCTGCCCGCCGCGCGGCTGGGAGCGGACAACCCCCTGCCGCCGCTGCGCCCCCTGGACGAGGCCCACCGCATCGACGACCGGGACCGGGCCGGTCTGCCGCGCGACATGGCCCGCCAGGTCGGCTACGAACCGCTGCGCAGCCTGCTGCCCGTACCGGTCCGGGACGGCTACGACCGCGGCCGCGAACCGCGCGGTCTTGAGGCGCTCGTCATCGAGAACGACCGGCTTCGGGCCACCGTCCTGCCGGCCCTCGGGGGCCGCATCGCCTCCCTCCACCACAAGCCGACCGACCGTGAACTCCTCTACGTCAACCCGGTACTCCAGCCCGCCAACTTCGCCCTCAACGGGGCCTGGTTCTCCGGCGGCATCGAGTGGAACATCGGCGCCACCGGCCACACCACCCTCTCCTGCTCACCCGTGCACGCCGCCCCCGTACCCGCCCCCGACGGCGGTCGGATGCTGCGCCTTTGGGAGTGGGAGCGGCTGCGCGACCTCCCCTTCCAGGTCGACCTGTGGCTGCCCGAGGGCTCCGACTTCCTGTACGTCGGCGCCCGGATCCGCAACCCGCACGAGCGCCCGGTGCCCACGTACTGGTGGTCCAACATCGCCGTGCCCGAGGACCGCCGCGTCCTCGCCCCCGCCGACGAGGCCTGGCACTTCGGCTACGAACGGCGCCTGCGCAGCGTGCCCGTCCCGGCGTACGACGGAGTGGACCGGACCTACCCGCTCAACAGCACCTACGCCGCCGACTACTTCTACGAGGTGCCGGACGTCCGGCGCCGCTGGATCGCCGCGCTCGACGAGCACGGGCACGGGCTGGTGCAGACCTCGACCGACGTACTGCGGGGCCGCAAGCTCTTCGTGTGGGGCACCGGGCCCGGCGGACGCCGCTGGCAGGAGTGGCTCACCGAACCCGGCACCGGCGGCTACTGCGAGATCCAGGCCGGCCTCGTGCGCACCCAGCTGGAACACGTCAAGCTGGAGGCCGAGAGCGAGGTGTCCTGGCTGGAGGCGTACGGGCCGCTCGACGCCTCGCCCGACGGCGACTGGCACACCGTACTGCGCGGGGCGGAGGACCGGCTGGAGACCGCCCTGCCGCGGGCGGACGTCGACGCGGCGTACGAGGCCTGGCGTACATGCGCCGACGCCGAGCCCGGCGAACGCCTGGCCACCGGGTCGGGCTGGGGCGCGCTCGAAGTGCTGCGCGCGGGCTGGAAGCTGCCCGGCACACCCTTCGACGAGGACACCCTCCAGGACGAGCAGCAGCCGTGGCTGCGGCTGCTGCGCGCCGGGTCACTGCCCGAGCCGGAGCACCACGAGCCGCCCGGCGGGACGCTCGTCGCCCGGCCCTGGCGGGACATGCTGGAGACCACGGCCGCCACACCGGTCGCCGAGTACCACCTCGGCATCGCCCAGTGGCACGGCGACGACCGCGCGCAGGCGGTGCGCAGCTGGGAGCGCGGCCTCAAAACCGCCGCCGACCGCTGGCCGTTGCTGCGCTGCCTCGCCGTCGCCGACCAGGAGGGCGGTCACCACGAACGGGCCGCCGACCAGTACGCGGAGGCCTTCGACGACCTGTGCGCACGCCGGCCGGACGGGGCGGACGGGGCGGGCGGGGACGCCCGGTGGACGGCCGTCGCCGCCGCACTCGGCCGGGAGGCGATCGAGGCGCTGCTCGGCGTCCGGCGCACGGCGGACGCCCGTGCCGTGTGGGAGCGGCTCGACCCCACGACCCGGGCCCGCGGCCGGTTCCGGCTGACCGAGGGGGAACTGCTGGCCGCCGAGGGCCGGCGCGAACAGGCGCGGGCCCTTTTCGACGAGGGTTTCGAGGTCGCCGACCTCCGGGAGGGCGCCGAGAGCATCGGCCTGCTGTGGGCGCGGCTGAGCGACGAACCGCTCCCGGCCCGGCACGACTTCCGGATGCGGCCGGACGGGAGATGAGCCCCGTCCGGCCCGCCGCTACGCCCTCCGGTCGACGTACTCGTAGATCGCCCCGTCCGGATGCCGGGCGATCAGGTTGCGCCCCGCGGGCGTCGGGACGGGGCCGGCGATGACGTCCGCGCCCAACGAGGTGAGGACGCGCTGGGTCTCCTCGACGTCCGTCACGGCGATCGTCGCGGTGACCTTGCGCAACACCTCGAGCTGGGACTCGGGTCCGCTCATCAGCAGGAAGCAGCCGACCGCGGCGACTTCGACGCCGCCGCGTTCGAAACGCATGGCCGGACCGCCGGCCAGACCTTCGTAGAAGGGGATCGCCTTGTCCAGGTCGTCGACGTAGACGCGCAGTGTGGCTCCCAGAATGTCCATGACGACGAGCCTAGTTGGCGACGAGCGGGTCGGACTCGCGGTCCCGCCATGGAAGTTCACCCACCGGGTACCCGCACGCCATGGACCGCATCGATCACCTTGAACATCTGGACAGGCACCTGGTAGACGAGCTGACGCAGGTGGCACGCGAGACCGTGCGCGACGAACTGCGCGAGCAGACCCGCAAGCAGCGCCGCAAGGCCACGCTGTACGCCGCGTCCGGCGCCACCGCCCTGTACGCGGGCGCCGCAGTCGCGCTCACCGTGGGCCTGGCCCTCGCCCTCGCCCTGCCGGCCTGGGCCGCCGCACTGATCACCGCCGCCCTCCTGGGCATCGCGGCCCAACTGCTGCGCCGCGCCGCCCGGCCCCACCCCTCTGGGCCCGGAGCAGCCCACGGCAGCGGGCACGAGCACGTCCTCGGCGGCACCGCGCCCACCGCGCCGCCGGGTGGGCTCGGCGTGCCGTACCCGCCGATGCCGCCCGTCGCGCCCGGCGGCGTGGGCGGCGCGACCGGCGCCCCCGGCGCGGGCACACCGGCCCCGGGCGGCACCGGACCTGCGGCGCCGCGCCAGGACGACATCAACCCCGAGACGCCGAACGGCCGCGGCTGACCGGACCGGCCGGCTCGGCCGACCCGGATCGGCCGACCGCGTCAGGCGCCCTGCTGGAGCTGCGGCAGCACCTTGGTGCGGTAGAGGTCGAAGAAGCCGCGCAGGTCCGGGCCGATCTGGTTGACGTAGACGCGGTCGAAGCCGGCGTCGGCGAACTGCTTCAGTTCCGCGACGTGCTCGTCCACGTCGTCGCCGCACACCCGGTTGCCGCGGACCATGTCCTCGGTGACCAGGGTCTGCGCCTGCTCGAAGTGCTTGGGCGAGGGCAGGACCTGGCCCAGCTCGCCCGGCAGCAGCTCATTGGCCCACAGCCGGTGCACCGTGCGCACCGCCGCGTCCTTGTCGGTGTCGTAGCAGACCTTGGTGCCGCCGCTGACCAGTTTCGCGCCGCCCCCGCCCTTGCGGTACTGCTCCACCATCGAGGTGTCCGGCATCATCGTGATGTAGCCGTCGCCCACCCGCGCCGCCAGCTTGGTCGCCGCCGGGCCGAAGCCCGAGATGTCGATCGGGACGGGCTCGTCGGGGACGGTGTACAGGCGGGCGTTCTCCACCGTGTAGTGGGTGCCGTGGTGGTTGACCTCCTCCCCGGTGAGCAGCCGGCGCATGACGAGGATGGCCTCCTCCAGCATCTCCAGCCGTACGTGCGCGGCGGGCCAGGCGTCGCCGAAGATGTGCTCGTTCAGCGCCTCGCCGGTGCCGACGCCCAGCCGGAAGCGGCCGTCGGTCATCACCGCGCTGGTCGCCGCGGCCTGGGCCACCACCGCCGGGTGGATACGCAGCGTCGGGCAGGTCACCGCCGTCTCGACGGGCAGGGACACCGCGTCGGACAGCGCGCCGATCACCGACCACACGAACGGGCTCTGTCCCTGTTCGCCGTTCCAGGGGTGGTAGTGGTCGGAGATCCACAGTGCCTGGAACCCGGCCTGCTCGGCCATCCGGGCCTGTTCGATGAGCTCCGCGGGACCGTACTGCTCGCACGAGAGGAAGTAGCCGTACTCGGGCATGAGGGGGTGCCTCCGGACAGGGAGCGGTTGGGACCGGGGCCGAGTACCCGGGCGCAGGGCGGAAAACCGACGGCGTCGCGGCTGCCTCGCGGACGTTTGGGTGCCCCGGCCAAGGGGACGCGGAAGGCCCACGAGGTACGCGACAGCCCGGAGGCGAACCGTGAGCCGACCCCGCATCGTGATCGTCGGTGCCGGCTTCGCCGGGTACCGGACGGCCCGCACCCTGTCCCGGCTCACCCGGCACCAGGCCGACATCACCCTGCTCAACCCGACCGACTACTTCCTCTACCTGCCCCTGCTGCCCCAGGTCGCCGCCGGGATCTTGGAACCGCGCCGGGTCAGCGTGTCCCTGTCGGGCTCGCTGCCGCACGTCAGGCTGGTCCTCGGGGAGGCCGACGGCATCGACCTCGACGGGCACACCGTGCACTACACCGGCCCGGAGGGCGAGGAAGGCACCCTGTCCTTCGACCGGCTGGTGCTCGCCGCGGGCAGTGTCAACAAGCTGCTGCCCATCCCCGGCGTCGCCGAGCACGCCCACGGCTTCCGCGGGCTGCCGGAGGCGCTCTATCTGCGCGACCACGTGACCCGGCAGGTGGAGCTGGCCGCCGCGGCCGACGACCGGGCGGAGTGCGCCGCGCGCTGCACGTTCGTCGTGGTCGGCGCCGGCTACACCGGCACCGAGGTCGCCGCGCACGGCGCGATGTACACCGACGCACAGGTCCGCAAGCACCCGATGCGCACCGGCATGCGGCACCGCTGGATGCTGCTCGACGTGGCGCCCCGGGTCATGCCCGAGATGGACGAACGGCTCTCCCGCACCGCCGAGCGGGTCCTGCGGCAGCGGGGTGTCGACGTGCGGATGGGGGTCTCCGTGAAGGAGGCCACGCACGACGGGGTCGTGCTGACCGACGGTTCGACCGTCGACACCCGCACCCTGGTGTGGTGCGTCGGGGTGCGGCCCGACCCGCTGGTGGAGTCGCTGGGGCTGCCCATGGAACGCGGCCGCCTGCTCGTCGACCCCCACCTCCAGGTGCCGGGCCGGCCCGAGCTGTTCGCGTGCGGTGACGTCGCCGCGGTGCCCGATCTGAACCAACCGGGCCAGTACACGCCGATGACCGCGCAGCACGCCTGGCGGCACGGCAAGGTCTGCGCCCACAACGTCGCCGCGTCCCTCGGCGTCGGCGAGCGGCGGGCCTACCGCCACCGTGACATGGGGTTCGTCGTGGACCTGGGCGGCGCGAAGGCGGCCGCCAATCCGCTGGGTGTGCCGATGTCCGGCCCGGCGGCCGGCGCGGTCACCCGCGGCTACCACCTCGCGGCGATGCCGGGCAACCGCGTCCGGGTCGCCGCGGACTGGCTGCTCGACGCGGTGCTGCCCCGCCAGGCCGTCCAGCTGGGCCTCGTGCGGTCCTGGTCCGTGCCGCTGGAGTCGTCGTCGCCCGAGGTCGCGCGCGTGCCGGGGCGCCCGGAGCGGCCGGAGCGGACCGGGCAGGACTCCGGGCCCTCCGGCAGCCAGCCGCGCGGGGAGTCGGCGAAGAGCGGGCCGGGCCGCCCTGAGCCCGAGCCCGCGAAGAATCAACCTGGTGGGGAGCCCGCGAAAACTCAGCCGGGCGGGGAGCCCGCGAAGGACCAGCCGGGCGGGCAACCCGCCGAGAAGCGGCCGGGCGAGGAGCCCGCCAAGAATCGGCCTGGTGGGGAGCTCGCCAAGAGCCAGCCGGGCGAGGAGCCCGCGAAGAATCAACCGGGCGGGGAGCCCGCGAAAACTCAGCCGGGCGGGGAGCCCGCCAGGAACCAGCCGGGCGGGGAGCCCGCGAAAACTCAGCCGAGCGCGAAGCGGAGCCAGTCCGGCTCGCCCCGTGCTTCCGGCAAGCCCCGCCGCGCCGTCGAAGCCGCCGGACCACGCCCCGCCCGCGGTCCCGGCAAGCCGGACAAGCCCTCCCGGGCCGCCGGTGGGAAACGGCCCGCTGCCCCGTCAGGACCGAGCCGGTCCGCGGGCGCGCCCCCCGGTCCCGGCCCCGAACCCCCGGCGAACCAGCCGCCCCCCGGACCCGACATCGCCCCCGGCCCCGTCAGGCGTTCCGACGGCCGTGCCGTGGAAGGAGACTCATGAACACCGGTGAACTCGTCGACCTCGGACAGCAACTGCGCGTCGACAGCGTACGGGCGTCCGCCGCCGCCGGCTCCGGGCACCCGACGTCGTCGATGTCCGCCGCGGACCTGATGGCCGTACTGCTGGCCAACCACCTCCGCTACGACTTCGAGCGCCCCGCCCACCCGGGCAACGACCGCTTCGTCCTGTCCAAGGGGCACGCCTCGCCGCTGCTCTACTCCGCCTTCAAGGCGGCCGGCGCCATCGACGACGAGGAACTGCTCACCTTCCGCAAGCAGGGCAGCCGCCTGGAGGGGCACCCCACGCCGCAGCGGCTGCCGTGGGTCGAGACGGCCACCGGTTCGCTCGGGCAGGGACTGCCCGTCGGCGTCGGCATCGCGCTGTCCGGCAAGCGGCTCGAGCACACCGACTACCGCGTGTGGGTGCTGTGCGGCGACAGCGAGATGGCCGAGGGATCGGTGTGGGAGGCCGCCGAGCACGCCGGGTACGAGCACCTCGACAACCTCACCGTGATCGTCGACGTCAACCGGCTCGGCCAGCGCGGCCCCACCCGGCACGGCCACGACCTCGACGCGTACGCGCGCCGCTTCCGCGCCTTCGACTGGCACACGATCGAGATCGACGGCCACGACGTGGACGCGATCGACCGCGCCTACGGCGAGGCCCAGTCCACCAAGGGCCAGCCCACCGCGATCATCGCCCGCACCCTCAAGGGCAAGGGCGTGAAGGCCGTGGAGGACCGCGAGGGACAGCACGGCAAGCCGCTGCCGGAGGCGGAGGAGGCCGTCGCCGAGCTCGGCGGCCCGCGCGACCTGCGAGTCCGGGTGCACGAGCCGCAGTCCGCACGGGCACTGCACTCGACGGGGACCGGACAGACCGAGCTGCCCCGCTACGACAAGGGCGACGAGGTCGCCACCCGCAACGCCTTCGGAGAGGCGCTCGCCGCGCTCGGCACCGCCCGGGGCGACGTCGTCGCCCTCGACGGCGAGGTCGGCGACTCGACGCGGGCCGAGTTCTTCGCCAAGGAACACCCCGAGCGCTACTTCGAGTGCTACATCGCCGAGCAGCAGATGGTCGCCGGCGCGGTCGGGATGGCGGCGCGCGGCTGGGTGCCGTTCGCGACCACGTTCGCGGCCTTCCTGACCCGCGCGTACGACTTCGTGCGCATGGCCGCCGTCAGCGGCGCCGGCATCAACCTCGTCGGCTCCCACGCGGGCGTCGCCATCGGCCAGGACGGGCCCAGCCAGATGGGCCTGGAGGACCTCTCGATGATGCGGGCCATCCACGGCTCGACCGTGCTGTACCCGTGCGACGCCAACCAGACCGCCCGCCTCGTCGCCGAGATGGCCGGCCTGGAGGGCATCCGCTACCTGCGCACCTCGCGCGGCGAGAGCGAGGTCATCTACGGCCCCGACGAGGAGTTCCCCGTCGGCGGCAGCAAGGTGCTGCGCTCCTCCGACCGCGACCGCCTCACCGTCGTCGCGGCCGGCGTCACCCTGCACGAGGCGCTCGCCGCCGCCGACGCCCTGGCCGGGGACGGCATCCCGGTCCGGGTGATCGACCTGTACTCGGTCAAGCCCGTCGACCGGGCCACGCTGCGCGAGGCCGCCGAGGACACCGGCGCTCTGGTGACCGTCGAGGACCACCGCCAGGAGGGCGGCATCGGGGACGCCGTCCTGGACGCGTTCTGCGACGGGCGGCCCGTGCCCCGGCTGGTGCGACTGGCCGTCGGGACCATGCCCGGCTCCGCGACCCCGGCGGAGGAACTGCACGCGGCGGGGATCGACGCCGCGTCCATCGAGGCGGCCGTACGGATGCTCGTGGAGCAGGCGATCGTTTCGTGAGCGGGAGCGGTGACGGCGCACGGACGGTGCGGGCCGGCCGGCACACGGTGGAGGTCCACCGGCCGGACAAGGTGCTGTTCCCCAAGGGTGACGGCGGCGCGCAGGAGTACACCAAGGGCGATCTCGTCGACTACCACCGTGCCGTCGCCCCGTTCATGCTGCCGCATCTGCGGGGCCGCCCGCTGATGCTGGAGCGGCACCCGGACGGCGTCGACGGGCCGCGCTTCATGCAGAAGAACACCCCGGAGCACTACCCGGAGTGGATCGGCCGCGTCGAGGTCGGCAAGGAGGGCGGCACCGTCTGCCACACCGTCTGCGACGACTCCGCCACCCTCGTCTACCTGGCCGACCAGGCCGCGCTCACCCTGCACCGCTGGCTGTCCCGGACCGGGCAGGTCGACCGGCCGGACCGCATGGTCTTCGACCTCGACCCGTCCGGAGACGACTTCGAGGCCGTCCGGGTGGCCGCCCGGCTGCTGGGAGAGCTGCTCGACGAACTGAAGCTGCCCTCGGCCCTGATGACCACCGGCTCCCGGGGACTGCATGTGATCGTGCCCCTGAACGGCCACCAAGACTTCGACGACGTACGGGAGTTCGCGCGCGCCGTCGCCGACGCCCTGGCCGCGGCCCATCCGGACCGGCTCACCACCGCCGCCCGCAAGAAGGACCGCGGCGAGAGGCTCTACCTCGACATCCAGCGCAACGCCTACGCCCAGACCGCCGTGGCCCCCTTCACCGTGCGCGCCCGCCCCGGCGCGCCCGTGGCGACGCCCATCTCCTGGGACCAGCTGGACGACCCCGCCCTGCACGCCCGCCGCTGGACCATCGCGGACGCCGTCGAGCAGGCGCGCACCCGGCCCTGGGCCGGGATCCTGAACCACCCCCGGGCCCTGGGCCCCGCACGGCGGCGGCTGAACGCCCTGCGCGGCTGAACTCCTCGCGCGGCTGAACGCCCTGCGCGGCGGGGTGAGGTTTGGCGAACACACATGCGGCCACACGGAGGGGGAGGTGGCCATGTCGAACACGAAAAACACATCCGAATCGCAAGGCTCACAACAGAGTTCACGAAAGTCACATACGTCACAAACTTCACATGAGTCGCGCCGTCCCAAGCCCATGGAGGTCCTGCGCGAGGCGCGCGCCCAGCTTGCCGAGCTCACCGGTATGAACGCCGAGTCCGTGTCGTCCTTCGCGCAGACGGAGGACGGCTGGGCGCTGGACGTCGAGGTCCTCGAGCTCGAGCGGGTGCCCGACACGATGAGCCTGATGGCGAGCTACCAGGTGGAGCTCGACTCCGAGGGGCAGCTCACGGGCTACCGGCGCGTCCGGCGCTACGAGCGCGGCCGCTCCGACGCAAGAGGTTCCGGCGGCCGCTAGACGGCCCGGCCGGACCCACCGAACGCACCCACGGAACGCACCCACATCCGCAATCAAGACGGAGGAACAGCTGGCATGACAGTCGTACCGGCACAACAGACCGGCGGTGGAGGCGGCAGCAGCGGCCTTTACGACGTGCTTGAGCTTGTTCTGGACAGGGGGCTCGTCATCGACGCATTCGTGCGCGTCTCCCTGGTCGGCATCGAGATCCTGAAGATCGACGTCCGCGTCGTCGTCGCCAGCGTGGACACCTATCTGCGCTTCGCCGAGGCGTGCAACCGGCTCGACCTGGAGGCCGGGCCGCGCAAGGACCCGGGCCTGCCCGACCTGGTCGGGAAGATGACCGAGTCCGGCGCCAAGGGCAAGTCCAAGGGGGCGCTGTCCGGCGCCGCCGAGACCATCTCCGACGCGTTCCAGCAGTCCCGTGACGAGGGCGGCTCCGAACGCGAGCGCGAGCCGGCATCGCGTCCGCGCGCCCGCAAGGCCGCGCCCTCGCGCCGGAAGGAGGAGCAGGAGTGAGTACGTACGTCTACGGCATCACCGCCGCCACGCACCCCTCGCTCCCCGAGGGCACGAGCGGAGTCGGTGACCCGCCGCGCGAGGTGCGGATCCTGAAGGAGGGCGAGCTGGCGGCCGTCGTCAGTGACGCGCCCGAGGGGCTGCGCCCCAAGCGCAGGGAACTGCTCGCCCACCAGAACGTGCTGAGCGAGATCGGCGCCGACGGCTGTGTGCTGCCCATGCGCTTCGGCAGCGTGGCCCCGGACGACAAGGCGGTCACCGGGGTGCTGGCCGAGCGCGCCGAGCACTACAGGGAACGCCTCGGGGCGCTGGACGGCCGGGTCGAGTACAACATCAAGGCCAACCACGTCGAAGAAGCCGTACTGCACCACGTGATGGCCCAGAACCCCGAGATCCGCGCCCTCGCGGAGTCCAACAGGCAGGCGGGGGGCGGCAGTTACGAGACCAAGATCCAGCTCGGCGAGATGGTCGCGGCCGCGATCAAGGGCAAGGAGGCCGAGGACGCCACCACGCTCGAGCGCGCCCTGGAACCGGGCGCCGACGCGGTGAGTGTGGGCCCCGAGTCCACCGGCTGGCTGGCCAACGTGTCGTTCCTCGTGAACCGGGACACGGCCGAGGAGTTCCTCGCCGCCGTGGAGCGGGCGCGGGGCGACATGCCGCACCTCGAGGTGCGGGTGAACGGTCCGCTGCCGCCGTACAGCTTCGTCGAGCCCGGCCCGGCCGAGCCCGCGGGCACCGCGGCCGGCGGTGCGGACGCCGGAGCGGGGTGACGGCATGGGACTGATCTCGGAGGTCCTGCTGCTGCCGTTCGCACCGGTGCGCGGCAGCGCGTGGGCCATCAGACAGGTGATGAACGAGGCCGAGCGGATCTACTACGACCCCGCCACGGTCCGGGCCGAACTTGCTCGTCTGGAAGAGCAGTTGGAAGCCGGCGAGATCACCGAGGAGGAGTTCGACCGACAGGAGGACGAGCTTCTGGACCGGCTGGAGATCGCAACGCGCACGAGCGCGGGATTGGGCAACGGGACGGCATCATGAATCGAGTAGGACTTGGCCTCGCCGTAGGGGCCGGATATCTGCTGGGACGTACGAAGAAACTGAAATTCGCGATCGCCGTGGGCACCATGGTCGCCGGCAAGAAGCTGAACCTGACCCCGAAGGGCATCGCGGAACTGGCTTCCTCGCAGCTGCAGAACAACCCCCAGTTCAAGGAGATCGGGGATCAGCTGCGCACCGACCTCCAGGGCGTGGGCAAGGCCGCTTCCGGTGCCCTCGTCGAGCGGCAGATTGGAGCGCTCGCCGACCGCCTGCACGGGCGCACCGCAGAGGTGCGCGACCAGCTCTCCGGCGTGGCGTCCCAGGCGCCCGGCGTCGGCTCCGACGACTCCCGCGACTCCGAGGACTCGGAGGACTCGGAGCAGGACGCGGAGTACGAGGACGAGCAGCCGGAAGAGCAGCCGGAAGAGGAGCCGGAAGAGCAGCCGGACGGACAGGCGGACGAGGAGTCCGCGGACGACGGTGCGGAGGAGCCCGAGGCCCGGCGCCCGGAGCGGCGCGAGCCCCGGCGGGAGCGGCCCGCGAAGAAGGCCGCGCCCGAGGCCCGGAAGGCGGTCAAGAAGGCGCCGGCGAAGAAGGGCGCCGCCAAGCGCGCCCAGCCCGCGAAGAAGGCGGCCGGCAAGAAGACGGCCGGCGCCAGGAGCGCCGCCCGCGGTGCCGGCACCCGGCAGTCGAAGGGCGGTGGTGAGCGATGAGCGACACCCTCGGTTCCGCGGCCTCCACGGCAGGAAAGGCCGCGAAGAAGAACCCGATCGCCGACGTCGCCCGGAGCGAGGCGGCAGACCGCCTCAAGGCGGAGGTGCAGGACTACCTCGCCGCCCAGGTCACGCGACTGCTGACCGGCGTCGGCACCAAGCTCGGCGAGACCACCGGCAAGCTGAACGACGTCGCCGAGGGCAACAGCCCCGGCTTCGCCAAGCTCGCCCTCGACGGCGGCCGCAAGCTCGCCGAGGGCAAGAGTCCGGTGCGGGCCGCGTTCGAGGTCGGCGCCGGCAAGGTGAAGGACAACGTGGTCGGCGCCTTCAAGAACCTCACCGGCGGCAAGGGCAGGAAGAAGGGCGGCGGCGGCCAGAAGCCGACCGTCATCATCGAGTACGTCGACGTCGGCGTCCCGCTGCGCACGGCCTACGACCAGTGGACCCAGTACCAGGACTTCAGCACCTTCGCCAAGGGAGTCAAGAGCGCCAACCGCGCCGACGACACGTCCTCCGACTGGCAGCTGAAGGTCTTCTGGTCCAACCGCAGCTGGAAGGCGAAGACCACCGAGCAGGTGGCCGACGACCGGATCTCCTGGACGTCGGAGGGAGCCAAGGGCACCACCAAGGGTGTCGTCAGCTTCCACCAGCTCGCCGACAGCCTCACGCGGGTGATCCTGGTCATCGAGTACTACCCGAAGGGCCTGTTCGAGAAGACCGGCAACATCTGGCGCGCCCAGGGCCGCCGGGCTCGGCTCGACCTGAAGAACTACGTCCGTCACATCACCCTCAAGGGCGAGGCCGACGACGGCTGGCGCGGCGAGATCCGCGACGGCGAGGTCGTCCGCAGCCACGAGGACGCGGTCGCGGAGGAGGAAGAGGAGCAGCAGGAGCAGGACCAGGAGCAGGAGCCCGAGGGCGAGGACGAGGCGGACGCCGAGTACGAGGAGGAGCCCGAAGACGAATCCGGCGAAGAGCCCGAGGAAGAGCCGGAGGGCGAGTACGAGGAGGAGCCGGAGGGCGAGTACGAGGAGGAGCCCGAGGGCGAGTACGCGGAGGAGGAGAAGGAAGGCGGGGAGGACGAGGACGCGTCCCGTGAGGAGTACGAGGACGCCGAGGGCGGGAGCCGTCGATGACCACCCCCAGCCGGCTGCCCGATCCCTACGGCCAGGGACAGAGCGCCAACCTCGCCGACATCCTGGAGCGGGTGCTCGACAAGGGCGTCGTGATCGCGGGCGACATCAAGATCAACCTGCTCGACATCGAGTTGCTGACCATCAAGCTGCGGCTCGTCGTCGCCTCCGTGGACAAGGCCAGGGAGATGGGCATCGACTGGTGGGAGAGCGACCCCGCACTGTCCTCGCGCGCCCGGCGTGACGAACTGACCAGGGAGAACGCCGAGTTGCGGGAACGACTGCGTGAACTGGAGCCGGGCCGTGTACCGAGGGAGGCACCGTGACCGGACTGCGCTACGTCTACGCCGTCTGCCGTCCCTTCGACGCGGCCCTCCAGGCCCAGCTCGTGGGGGTGGCGGGCGACCCGCCCCGGCTGCTGCCGCACGGCGACCTGGTCGCCGTCGTCAGCCATGTGCCCGACGCCGACTTCGGCGAGGAGGCGCTGCGCGCCCGCCTGGAGGACCTGGACTGGCTGACCGGCACCGCCCGCGCCCACCAACAGGTGGTCGACGCGCTCACCGCCGTCACCACCCCGCTGCCGCTCCGGCTGGCCACCGTATTCCGGGACGACAGCGGCGTACGCGTGATGCTGGAGGAGCGCGAGAGCGCCTTCCGGCGCACGCTCGACCGGCTGGACGGACGGGTGGAGTGGGGCGTGAAGGTGTACGTCGAGGCCGAGCCCGAGCAGGCGGCCGCACCGGCGCAGCCCGCGCCGAAGCCCGCCTCGGGCCGGGACTACCTGCGGCAGCGGCGCCGGCAGTCACGGGCGGACGACGACCTGTGGAGCAGGGCGGAGGAATTCGCCACGGGCCTGCACCGGACGCTTTCCGACCGGGCCGACGACGCGCGGCTGCACGCACCGCAGAATCCCCGCCTTTCCGGTGCCGCCGGACGGAACGTCCTCAATGCCGCCTATCTGGTGCGCCGCGACGCCTCCGAGGAATTCGTCGAAATGGTGGACGGGACGAAGGACGACACCCCCGGAATTCGCGTGGAACTCACCGGACCATGGGCTGCCTATTCCTTCGCCGGTGAGGAGACCGCCGGCGACGAGACCTCTGGCGGGAACGACACGGGGGAGGGATCGTGACCGTCGTCGAACGCCGTGAGATCGCGCTCGTGGACCTGCTCGACCGGCTGCTGGCCGGGGGCGTCGTCATCATGGGCGACGTCACGCTGCGCATCGCGGACGTCGACCTGGTCCGGATCGACCTGAACGCGATGATCAGCTCGGTCAACCGCAACGTACCGTCACCGTTCGAGGACTGACGTGAGTGAACGCCCGGAGCCCCGCAAGCACCTCGATCTCGACCCCGACACGGTCGAGCGCGACCTGATCAAGCTGGTCCTGACGGTCGTCGAGCTGTTGCGCCAGCTCATGGAACGCCAGGCGCTGCGCCGCGTCGACGAGGGGGACCTGAGCGAGGAGCAGGAGGAGCGGATCGGGCTCACCCTGATGCTCCTCGACGACCGCATGACCGAACTGCGCGACCGGTACGGACTGCGGCCCGAGGACCTGAATCTGGACCTCGGGCCGCTGGGACCGCTACTGCCCCGGGAGTGAGTCTCCCGGGGCAGCAGCCTCACCACACGTCGTTCACCACCTGTACCAGCGGCCCCTGCCGCCGCCGGCCTTCGTCCCGCGGGCCAGGAAACCCAGCACCCACAGGACCAGAACCACCAGAGCGATCCACCAGAGAATCTTCACCGCGAATCCGACGCCGAAAAGTACGATCGCCAGAAGCAGTACGAGCAAAAGCGGAACCATAGTTTTGAACCTCCTGCCGTACTGGTGTCCCGAAAGTCATCGAACAGACGTCGGTCACGCTTCCTTTCGGCACAGAATCTCTCCGTGCAGGACACCGAACCAGCTTTCCGGCCGCTTTCCCCACTCCCGCCAGGCCGCCGAGACCGCTTGCAGCTGCTCCGCCGTCGCATGGCCGCCCTCGGTGGCGCGCTCGGCGTACGCCGAAGCCAGGGTGCGGTCCGCCCACAGGCCGCTCCACCACTCCCGCTCCTCGGGTGTGGTGAAGGTCCAGGTCGCGGAGGTCGCCGTGATGTCCGTGAACCCCGCCTCCAGAGCCCAGGCCTTCAGCCGGCGGCCGGCGTCCGGCTCGCCGCCGTTGGCGCGGGCCACCCGGCGGTACAGGTCCAGCCAGTCGTCCATGCCCGGGGACGCTGGGTACCAGGTCATGGCGCCGTAGTCGGAGTCTCGGACGGCGATGATCCCGTTCGGCCGCGCGACCCGCCGCATCTCGCGCAGCGCCCGCACCGGGTCGCCCACGTGCTGGAGCACCTGGTGGGCGTGGACCACGCAGAACGTGTCGTCCGGGTAGTCCAGCGCGTGCACGTCGGCCACCGCGAAGTCGGTGTTGCCGAGCCCGCGTCCGGCGGCCGTCGCCCGGGCCCGCTCCACGATCTCCGGAGACCGGTCCACACCGGTGACGTGGCCGTCCGGAACCAGTTCCGCCAGGTCCGCGGTGATGGTGCCCGGGCCGCAGCCGATGTCCAGGATCCGCATGTGGGGCCGCAGGGATCCGAGCAGGTAGGCGGCGGAGTTCTCGGCGGTGCGCCAGGTGTGCGAGCGGAGCACGGACTCGTGGTGCCCGTGCGTGTAGACGGCGGTCTCGTGCGGCCTCGGCATGGTGGATCCCCTCTCCCGACAGTGCGATCACGGTACGCCCGTCAGCCGCATGATGAGATCAGCGTTTTACTATCTGGACTGACGGCATGTCAGGAGAAGGCGTGTCAGGAGACCGATGGTGGCGGACCCGCGAGGGCCGCCGTCAGGAGAGCAGGCCGCCGCCGGGCAGCGGCCGGTACACCGTGAGCGCCTCGGGCAGCTTCTCGAGCGTCAGGTCGCCCTCCGTCTCGGTCAGCTCGCCGTCGAACGCCATCAGCGTGCCCGGCGCCACTCCCGAAAGGCGCAGCCGGGGCACCTGCACCGCCGCGTGGGCGGGGGAGCGGGTCAGCGGCCCCGCCAGGGCCGCGGACAGCAGCCGCAGGGCGGGCCGCCGCCCGCCGTGCACCACCCGGACGTCCAGCTGCCCGTCCGCCAGGTCGAGCCGGCGCCCCGAGGCGAGGCCCCTGCGGTGGTACGTGCCGTTGCCCGCGAACAGCATCCACAGCGGGCGCCTGCGACCGCGTACCTCCGCCTCCAGCGGATGTCGGTCGGCGCGCAGCACCCGCACGGCCGCCACCACCCCGGCCGGCCACCCGCCGATCCGGGGCGACCACCGCTCCCGCTCGTTGACCAACTCCGGGTACACACCGAGGCTGAAGGTGTTCAGGAAGACACCGCGCCGCCCGCCGGAGGCGAACCGGCCCACGTCCACCCGTACCCCCTCGCCCCGCTCCAGCGCCCCGCACAGATCCCGTACGTCCTCCACACCCAGGTCGTAGGCGAAGTGGTTGAGCGTGCCGCCGGGCAGCACCGCCAGCGGCAGCCCGTGACGCAGCGCGATCTCGGCCGCGGCGTTCACGGTGCCGTCGCCGCCGCACACGCCGAGCACCCGGGCGTGGCCCGCCGCCTTCTCCAACTCCGCCCTGACGTCAACCGGCTCGCACTCCACCACCTCCGCGTCGGGCAGCGCGTCGCACAGCGCCCGCACCCGGTCCGAGGTGCCCGAGCCGATGTTGGCCACCATGACGAGACCCTCGCCCCCGGGCAGCGCGGGCACCTGCGCACGAGGCCGGGCCGGCGGGGTGTGCTGGGCCCGCGTCGGCACCATGCCCCGTACGGCGAACGCGGCCCCCGCCCCGAGGGCCGCACCGGCCAGCACGTCGCTCGGGAAGTGGACGCCGGTGTAGACCCGGGACAGGGCGACCGCCGCGGCCACCGGGGCCACCGCCGCGCCCCACGCCGGGGACTCCAGCGCGACGCCGGTCGCGAACGCGGCCGCCGACGCGGCGTGCCCGGACGGGAAGGACGTCGTGATCGGCTGCCGCTTCAACTGCCGCACCAGCGGAACCGGGTCCAGCACGGGACGGGGCCGGCGCACCGAGCGCTTGCCGAGCGTGTTGATCGTCAGCGAGGCCAGGCCCAGCGAGGCCAGTCCCCGGGCCGCCGCGCGACGGGCCCTCGGGGTGCGCGACGCGGCCAGGACGGCGGCCGCCGCGAACCACAGCACCCCGTGGTTGGCGCCGCGGCTCAGCCGGGGCAGCAGGGGGTCGGCGCCGGGCCAGGTACGGGCGGCGACGGCCTCGAAGGCACGCTGGTCCAGGCGCAGGAATCCGTTGCGCAGGGGGTGCGGGCCGGGCGTCGGGGCGGTGAGGTCTACATCGGGGCTCATGGCTCCCGCCTACCCTGCCGACGCCGTTTCCTGCGGGTGGCGCTCCCCACGTGCCGCGGTCCACCGCGGGGCGGCCGTAATCGGTTTGCCCGGAACGTGGCCGGGGCCGCAGAATCCGGCTCATGGGTCACCTCGAAGCCGCGCACCTGGAGTACTACCTCCCCGACGGGAGAGCGCTGCTCGGCGACGTCTCCTTCCGCGTGGGGGAGGGGGCCGTCGTGGCCCTCGTCGGACCCAACGGGGCGGGCAAGACCACCCTGCTCCGCCTCCTGGCCGGGGAGCTGAAACCGCACGGCGGGAGCGTCACCGTCAGCGGCGGCCTCGGGGTGATGCGCCAGTTCGTCGGCTCCGTCCGGGACGAGACGACCGTGCGCGACCTGCTGGTGTCCGTCGCGCCGCCCCGGATCCGCGAGGCCGCCCGCGCCGTCGACGCCGCCGAGCACGCGATCATGACGGTCGACGACGAGGCCGCCCAGCTGGAGTACGCGCAGGCACTCTCCGACTGGGCCGAGGCGCGCGGGTACGAGGCCGAGACCCTGTGGGACATCTGCACCACGGCCGCGCTGGGCATCTCCTACGAGCGCGCCCAGTGGCGGCAGGTGAGCACGCTCTCCGGCGGCGAGCAGAAACGCCTCGTCCTGGAGGCCCTGCTGCGCGGCACCGACGAGGTGCTGCTGCTCGACGAGCCGGACAACTACCTCGACGTGCCCGGCAAGCGCTGGCTGGAGGAGCGGCTCGCCGAGACCCGCAAGACCGTGCTGTTCGTCTCCCACGACCGGGAACTCCTCGCCCGCGCCGCCCACAAGCTCGTCTCCATCGAGCCGGGGCCCGCGGGCGCCGACGCCTGGGTGCACGGCGGCGGCTTCACCACCTTCCACGAGGCCCGCCGCGAACGCTTCGCCCGCTTCGAGGAACTGCGGCGTCGCTGGGACGAGAAGCACGCACAGCTCAAGAAGCTCGTCCTGACGCTGCGTCAGGCCGCCGAGAACAGCCCGGACATGGCCTCCCGCTACCGCGCCGCCCAGACCCGGCTGCGCAAGTTCGAGGAGGCCGGGCCGCCGCCCGAGCCGCCGCGCGAGCAGGACATCAGGATGCGCCTGAAGGGCGGACGCACCGGCGTCCGCGCCGTCACCTGCGAGCAGTTGGAACTCACCGGCCTGATGAAACCCTTCGACCTGGAGGTCTTCTACGGCGAACGGATCGCCGTCCTCGGCTCCAACGGCTCCGGCAAGTCGCACTTCCTGCGGCTGCTGGCCGGCGACGACGTGGCGCACACCGGCCACTGGAAGCTCGGGGCGCGCGTGGTGCCCGGACACTTCGCGCAGACCCACGCCCACCCCGAACTGCTGGGCCGCACCCTCCTGGACATCCTGTGGACCGAGCACGCCCAGGACCGGGGGGCCGCCATGTCCCGGCTGCGCCGCTACGAGCTGACCCAGCAGGCAGAGCAGGGCTTCGAGCGGCTCTCCGGCGGCCAGCAGGCCCGCTTCCAGATCCTGCTCCTCGAACTCCAGGGCGTCACCGCCCTGCTGCTCGACGAGCCGACCGACAACCTGGACCTGGAATCGGCCGAAGCCCTCCAGGAGGGACTGGAGGGCTTCGAGGGCACCGTTCTCGCGGTCACCCACGACCGCTGGTTCGCCCGCTCCTTCGACCGGTACCTGGTCTTCGGCAGCGACGGGCGCGTGCGCGAGACGCCGGAACCGGTCTGGGACGAACGGCGGGTGGAGCGGGTCCGCTAGCGCGCCCGGTCGACCCGGGTTCGTCCGGCAGCCCGGTGCCCGGTGGTCACTTCCAGCGCAGCAGTGCCCCCAGGCCGCCCACCGGTGCCTTGTCGGCGGCCTTGGCGGGCAGTGCCGGGGTCACCGAGATCGCCGGGGCGCCGGTCATCACGGCCGAGCGCAGCAGGGCGTCGTCCGCCCGTGCCGACCAGGAGTTCTGCTCGCCGAGCGTCTTCAGCTCCGTACGGCGCACGGCCAGCTGGTCGGCGTCCTCTCCGATCCACACCTCGCGGTGCGTGTCGGGGCCGTCCGGGATGATCAGCAGCTCGTCGATGCGGTGCTCCCGGGCCGCCTCGACCAGCGCGGGCACGCCCTCCGCGGCGCCGGCCCGGCCCTGGCCGTCCGGCGACCGGGCGGCCAGGAACCGGTCCAGGTCCTCGCGCGCCCGCGAGCGCACGTGGTCGTCGCGCAGCCCCTCCACCTCGTCGTCCAGCAGCCGGCTGCCGGCGCCGCGCGAGGCCTCCGCGATCCGCTCCTGGATCCGCTTGGGCAGCCGCTCGTGCACCGACCGCCGCTCCCGGTCGTCGCCCACCAGGATCAGCAGGTCCGCACCCGTCTCCTCCTGGCACACGGCGAGCGCGTCCGCGATCTCCGCCGCGTTGTGCTCCCAGGTGTTCTCCACCCGCAGCTGGAAGTGGCGCTCCGACCAGTCCACGCTGCTCGTCCGGTGCACCGGCCACTGCCTGCCGGTCACGCCGCCCGCGTCGGAGCTGCCCAGCGCGCTGCGCAGCTCGAAGTCGGCACCCTTGCGGTCGATGTACGCCACCACGCACACCGGGTCCTCGCCGGCCAGGTCGAGCAGTGGCGTGACGTGCGGCAGCGGAGCCCAGTCGGCGGTGGTCCCGCCGTACGGCGGCCGGGCCAGCGGCGGATCGAGGACCACCTGTCCGGCACACGCGAACAGGGCCCGCCCGTGCGGGTCGGTGGCGTGCCGCAGGTCGTCCACCGCCTCCCGCACCGCCCGGCAGGTGGCGTCGTCCGCGCCCTGCTCCGCCAGCTCCCGGGCCACCGCGGCGGCCGTCAGCTCACGTTCGTGGGGGGTGTCCTCCGTGTGCCGGGACAGGTCGACGTACACGGAGGCCCAGGGCCCCTGGTGTTCGTAGAGGGGGTGTAGAAACGCGAGATCCATGGCTCTCTCCCGGGTGCCGCTCGGGGGTGGTAGTGCTCCGGAGGCGGGTACCCGGACCGCATGAACGAACACGACACGCGGGACGACGCCAGGACCGGTGTGGACCCGGGCCGCCTGGACGACCAGCAGCTCATGAAAGAGCTGGAGACCATCCACCGCACGCGCCACGACACCCTGCTGTACGGGTCGAACGACGCGCTGCGGGCCCACAACGACCGCATGGCAGGCCTGGAGGGCGAGTGGCTGCGCCGCAATCCCCGGCGCAGCGTCGCCCCGGGCCGCACCCGCGAGGGGGCCAGGGAACGGAGCTGCGGCCAGGCCGCCACTCCCGGCGGCTGAGGGCGGCCGGGCGCGGCCGAGGGCCACCGAAGGGGCGCCGGCCGCGCCCGTCCGGTGGCCCGTCGGCGCGTGTCTCAGCCGCCCGCCTTGGCGAACTCCGCGAGATACGTCTCGCAGAAAGCCTCGAGGTCGTCCGGCTTGCGGCTGGTGATCAGGACGTTGGCGCCGTGGTCGCAGACCTTCACCTGGGCGTCGACCCAGGTGGCGCCCGCGTTGCGCAGGTCGGTGCGGAGACTGGGCCAGGAGGTCATGGTCCGGCCGCGTACGACGTCCGCCTCGACGAGCGTCCACGGCGCGTGACAGATCGCGGCCACCGGCCGGCCCTGTTCGAAGAAGTCCCGGACGAACGCCACGGCCTTCTCGTCGGTCCGCAGGAAGTCCGGGTTCGCCACGCCGCCGGGCAGGACCAGGCCGCCGAAGGAGTCGGCGGACGTGTCACCCACCACCTCGTTGACCGGGAACGTGTCCGCCTTGTCGAGATGGTCGAAGCCCTGGACCTCGCCGGACCGCGTGGAGACCAGCACGGGCTCGTGACCCGCGTCCTTCGCCGCTTTCCACGGCTCGGTCAGTTCGACCTGTTCCACGCCTTCGGGCGCGGTGAGAAATGCGATGCGCATGGGGTTCGGATTCCTTTCCGGGCGCGTCGGCGGTGTCGTCGTCCGACGACGCCGTCGTATGGCGCGCGTGTGTGTTGTGCGGCCGGTCTCAGCCGGTGTCCGGGGAGGCGCCGCGTACGCCGGCCAGGTCGCCGAGGCCCACCGTGCCGACCGGCAGTCCGTCCTCCACGACCGGCAGCCGGCGTACGGCGTGCTCGCGCATCAGCGCCACCACGTCCGCCACCGGATCGTCAGGGGAGACCAGCAGCGGGTCGTGGGTGCAGACCGACCGGACGCTCACCGCCATCGGGTCGAGACCCTCCGCCACCGCCCGGACCGCGATGTCACGGTCGGTGAGCATGCCCACGACGTCCTGCCCGTCCGCGACCACCACGTCGCCGATGTTCTGCGTACGCATCAGCCGCGCCGCCTCGACCAGGGACGACCCCGGGCGGACGGCGGCCACGCCCGGGGTCATGACGTCCTTCACGTACTCGGCCATCGGGGCCCGCCCTTCCCGGTGCCTACGCGCCCTGCGGCCCGGGAGGACCGGACCGGCCGTTGTCGGTCAGGGCCACCGCCAGTTCCTGGACGTTGTCGTAGCGCGCCTTGTTCGGCAGCCGGTCCAGGCCCTCGACGAGGGCGTCCGGCGCGTTGCCGCGGCGCAGCGTGCGGGTCAGTTCCCGCGGTCCCGCGGGGAAGCTGCCCCGGGTCAGGTTCCGGGCCAGTTCGAGCCGGAGGGCCTCCAGATACGTCGGCCCGCGGCCTGGTGTCACCGGTCCGTAGGTGACTTCCGGGTCGTCCTCGGCGGCCGGTTCCGGGTCGTTCCACTCCTCGCTGCGGGTGGGGTGCCCGGACCTGAGCAGACCCTGCAGTTCGTGCTTCATCTCGTCGTCGCGGTGGACGCTCATCCGGTCACTGCCTCGCTGCATGTCTCCCTCCACATCCTCAGGGGGTGCCGACCGCGTACCCGGACACCGGGGGCCGACACGGATTCACCCGGACGAAAGGGATCGGGGACGGATCAGGAATCGAGAAGCGCGGGCCGCCGCCCCCCATCTAGCGTGTGACCACTGTGGGCGTCACCTTCACCTTCACCTTCACCGAGCCCCCGACAGATGGAGACACGATGAGCAGCGCCAAGAGGACGGGCACTCCGGAGCCCGAGCCGCACGTCGCCGACAGCCACGACCTGATCCGTGTGCACGGCGCCCGCGAGAACAACCTCAAGGACGTCAGCATCGAGATTCCCAAGCGGCGGCTGACGGTGTTCACCGGCGTCTCCGGCTCCGGCAAGAGCTCGCTGGTGTTCAACACGATCGCCGCCGAGTCCCAGCGGCTGATCAACGAGACCTACAGCGCCTTCGTCCAGGGCTTCATGCCCACGCTCGCCCGCCCCGAGGTCGACGTCCTGGACGGCCTCACGACCGCGATCATCGTGGACCAGCAGCGCATGGGCGCCGACCCCCGCTCCACCGTCGGCACCGCCACCGACGTCAACGCGATGCTGCGCATCCTCTTCAGCCGCCTCGGCGAGCCCCACATCGGCCCGCCCAGCGCGTACTCCTTCAACACCGCCTCGGTCCGGGCTAGCGGCGCGATCACCGTCGAGCGCGGCAACAAGAAGGCGGTGAAGGCGACCTTCCAGCGCACCGGCGGCATGTGCACCCACTGTGAGGGCCGCGGCACCGTCTCCGACATCGACCTCACCCAGCTCTACGACGACTCCAAGTCGCTCGCCGAGGGCGCGTTCACCATCCCCGGCTGGAAGTCGGACAGCCAGTGGACCGTCCAGGTGTACGCCCAGTCCGGTTTCGTCGACCCGGACAAGCCGATCCGCCGGTACACCAAGAAGGAGCTGCAGGACTTCCTCTACGGCGACCCGGTCAAGGTGAAGGTCAACGGCGTCAACCTCACCTACGAAGGTCTGATCCCGAAGATCCAGAAGTCGTTCCTGTCCAAGGACAAGGAGGCGATGCAGCCGCACATCCGGGCCTTCGTGGAGCGGGCGGTCACCTTCACCACCTGTCCCGAGTGCGAGGGCACCCGGCTCAGCGAGGGCGCCCGGTCGTCCAGGATCGGGAAGATCAGCATCGCCGACGCCTGCGCGATGGAGATCCGCGACCTGGTCGAATGGGTCCGCGACCTCGACGAGTCCTCGGTGGCTCCACTGCTCACGGCACTGCGGGACACCCTCGACTCCTTCGTGGAGATCGGCCTCGGCTACCTCTCGCTCGACCGGCCCGCGGGCACCCTGTCGGGCGGCGAGGCACAGCGCGTCAAGATGATCCGCCACCTCGGCTCCTCGCTCACCGACACCACGTACGTCTTCGACGAGCCCACCATCGGACTGCACCCCCACGACATCCAGCGGATGAACGACCTGCTCCTGCGGCTGCGGGACAAGGGCAACACGGTCCTGGTCGTCGAGCACAAGCCCGAGGCGATCGCCATCGCCGACCACGTCGTCGACCTCGGCCCCGGCGCCGGCACGGAGGGCGGCACCGTCTGCTTCGAGGGCACCGTCGAGGGGCTGCGGGCCGGCGACACCATCACCGGCCGCCACCTCGACGACCGGGCCACCCTCAAGGAGACGCTCCGCAAGTCCACCGGAGCCCTGGAGATCCGCGACGCGCGGACGCACAACCTCCAGGGCGTCGACGTCGACGTCCCGCTCGGCGTGCTCTGCGTGGTCACCGGCGTCGCAGGCTCCGGCAAGAGCTCGCTGATCCACGGCTCGGTCCCGGCCGGCGCAGACGTCGTATCGGTCGACCAGAGCCCCATCAAGGGCTCGCGCCGCAGCAACCCGGCGACGTACACCGGACTGCTCGAACCCATCCGCAAGGCCTTCGCCAAGGCCAACGGCGTCAAGCCCGCCCTGTTCAGCGCGAACTCCGAGGGCGCCTGCCCCACCTGCAACGGCGCCGGTGTCATCTACACCGACCTGGCGATGATGGCCGGCGTCGCCACCCCCTGCGAGGACTGCGAGGGCAAGCGGTTCCAGCCCTCGGTGCTGGAGTACCGCTTCGGCGGCCGGGACATCAGCGAGGTGCTCGCGATGTCGGTCGCGCAGGCCGAGGAGTTCTTCGGAGAAGGGGAGGCGCGCACCCCGGCCGCGCACAAGATCCTCGAGCGCCTCGCCGACGTCGGCCTCGGCTACCTGACCCTCGGCCAGCCGCTGACCACCCTGTCCGGCGGCGAGCGGCAGCGGCTGAAGCTGGCCACCCACATGGGCGAGAAGGGCGGCGTGTACGTCCTCGACGAGCCCACCACGGGACTCCACCTCGCCGACGTCGAGCAGCTGCTCGGCCTGCTCGACCGCCTCGTCGACGCCGGCAAGTCGGTCATCGTCATCGAGCACCACCAGGCCGTCATGGCGCACGCCGACTGGATCATCGACCTCGGCCCCGGCGCCGGTCACGACGGCGGCCGGATCGTCTTCGAGGGCACCCCCGCCGACCTGGTCGCCGACCGCTCCACCCTCACCGGCGAGCACCTCGCGGCGTACATCGGCGCCTGAGCGTGGCGACGGCCCACGGCGCCGGCGCCGCTACCGGTGGCGTCCGGCGCTGTGGGATCGTGTGCGGGTGACGACGCTGGAGGATCTGGCCCGGCTGCGCCGGGCCCGCGACCTGATGGACCGCGAGTACGCCGAGCCGCTCGACGTCCCGGCGCTGGCGCGCGCCGCCCTCATGTCGGCGGGCCACTTCTCCCGCAGCTTCCGCGCCGCCTACGGCGAGACGCCGTACAGCTACCTGATGACGCGCCGCATCGAGCGTGCCAAGGCGCTGCTGCGGCGGGGCGACATGAGCGTCACCGAGGTCTGTTTCGCGGTCGGCTGTACCTCGCTGGGCTCGTTCAGTTCGCGGTTCACCGAACTCGTCGGCGAGAGCCCGAGCGCCTACCGGGACCGCGACCACACCGACGGCGCCGCCGTCCCGGCCTGCGTCGCCAAGGTCCACACCCGGCCGGTCAGGAACGGAGAAGCGAAGCCCGCGGCACCGCCCGTAGCGTGACGCGCATGGACATCAAGCTCTCGCAGTGCTTCATCGCCGTCGACGACCACGACAAGGCGCTCGCCTTCTACCGGGACGTACTCGGCATGGACGTCCGCGACGACGTCGCGTTCGAAGGGATGCGCTGGGTGACCGTCGGCTCCCCGGCCCAGCCCGACGTGGACATCGTCCTCGAACCCCCGCTCGCGGACCCGGGCGCCTCGGCCGCCGACAGGGAGGCCATGGCCGAACTGCTGGCGAAGGGCCTCCTGCGCGGCGTCATCCTCACCACCGACGACGTCGACGCCACCTTCGAACGCATCCGCGCCGCGGGCGCCGAGGTCCTCCAGGAGCCGGTCGACCAGCCCTACGGCGTCCGCGACTGCGCCTTCCGCGACCCGGCCGGCAACATGCTGCGCTTCAACCAGCCGCGCACGGGGTGATCACCGGCGGCGCGGGCGCCGCGACCCCTGGTCCCGCACGGAGGACTTCCGGGTGTTTGCCGTGAGGGACAGGGGGCAGGTGCAAGTTCAGTGCTTCGGACAGGAGGCACGTCCGTGGGAGCGGCGCGACGCCGCCACGGATGCGTCCGTCGGGGGCCCGGACGCCCTCCCGCGGTGACCGCCCGACCCAAGGGCCGTGTCGTCGTACCGGTGCCGCCCGCCCCGCGCGCCGGAGGTTCTCCGAGCCCCGGCCGCCCATCGTGCGGGCCGCGCCGACCGGGCTGCCGTCCGGCTGCGACGACGGGACCCCGCGCTCCGAGGGAGTTGCGACGCACATGCCGATCCACGCCAGTGTGAAGCACCCGCACGACGACGCCCCCGACACCGCCGACGCGTTCCGTCGGCTCGCCACCCTTCCCGACGGCCCGGAACGCGACGCGGTCCGCGACCGGATCGTCGAGGCATGGCTGCCCATGGCCGAACGGCTGGCGGGGCGATTCCGCAGCCGCGGCGAGAGCTACGAGGACCTGCGCCAGGTCGCGGCCCTCGGTCTCGTCAAGGCCGTCGACCGGTACGACCCCGAGCGCGGCAACGCCTTCGAGAGCTACGCCGTGCCGACCGTCACCGGCGAGATCAAGCGCCACTTCCGCGACCACATGTGGACCCTGCACGTGCCGCGCCGGGTCCAGGAGCTGCGCAACCGCGTCCGCTTCGCCGGCCAGGACCTGTCCCAGACCATCCCCGGCCGCAGGCCCACCGTCACCGAGATCGCCGAGCACGCCGACCTGAGCGAGGACGACGTCCGGGTCGGTCTCGAGGCGCTGGAGAGCTTCACCGCCCTGTCCCTGGACGCCGAACTCCCCGGCAGCGAGGACGGCTACTCGCTCGGCGACGCGCTCGGCGCCCCCGACCCGGCCCTCGACACGGTCGTCGACCGCGAGGCCGTCAAGGACCGCCTGGCCGCACTGCCCCCGCGCGAGCGCGCCATCCTCTACATGCGCTTCTTCGACGACATGACCCAGAGCCGCATCGCCGAACAGCTCGGCATCTCCCAGATGCACGTCTCCCGCCTGATCACCCGCTGCTGCGACCGGGTGCGGGAGCAGGTACTCCGGGACCCGCCGGCCTGAGGGGGCCGCGGTCGCCGGGGTGAGTGCCGTCACGCGTGAGCAGACGGACCGCCGCCGGATCGCCGAGCAGCGTGCGCGAGCCCGGGGGAAGGGGCGGGGGAGGGCCGCGAAACCTCCGGCTCACTCGCACGGGCCGTCCCTTCGCACGAACGGCGCACGGTGACGCGCGGGCCCGGGCCGGGCGGGCTGTGATGGCCGAGGGGGCGCGAGCGCCGTGCCCCCGGAGCCGTCGCTCGAAGGAGCCCGCACCATGCGCCGCACCGCCCGCGCCCTGTCCGTCGCCGTCCTGGCCAGTGCCACCCTCGGCGTCTTCGCGGGGTCCGGCGCGGCCGACCCGGGCGTCCCGCCACCTCCCTCCGACGCCGGGGAACCCGTCGCCCCGCCCTCCGCCGAGGAGGCCCTCCCACCGGCCTCCGGGCAGGCCGCCGCCCAGGTCAGCCCCGCCGACGTCACTCCGGGCGGCACCGTCACCGTCTCGGTCTCGTGCGGCCCGACCGGCGCAGCGGCGCCGGCGACCCTCGAGGCCACCTCACCGGCCTTCGACGAGGGCACGGTCGCGCTGCGCAAGGTGGCGGACGACGAGGGGACGACGTCCGGGCCGGCCTACCGGGGCACCGCGCGCATAGCCGCCGCCGAGGACTTCGAGGCCGAGCGGGCCGAGGAGGGCACGGACGAGGCGGCGTTCGCGGGCGACGCGGAAGACATGCCGGGCGCCGGGGAGGACTGGACCGTCGACGGCGCCTGCCCGGACGCCTCCGGCGGCGAGGGCGATCCGTGGAGCGCGACCATGACCGTGCCGGGCGAGAGCGGTGCCGCCGAGCCGGGGTGCCGGGAATCCGCCGCCCCGCGCGCCGGGACCTCCACGCACGGCACGCCCTGCGCCACCACCAAGCCGGCCTGCCCCGAACCCACCGCCCCGCGCGGCCAGCCCTCCGGACAGGGCACGTCCTGCGGCGGTGGGACGGCCGAGCACGGGGTGCGGGCCGGCACGGGCGGGACCTTCAGCGACTCGGTGCCCGTCCTGGTCGCCGGTGGCGTCCTGATCGCGGGCGCGTGCGGTGCGGCCGCGTACCGGCTGCGGCTGCGGCTGCGCGGGGAGGACGGGGGACGCTGACCCGCGTGAGCCGAGCCGGTACCGGAGCCATGGCGGGGCGCCACGGTGGGTACTGGGATCAACGACCGGCGAGCGAGCACACCGCCCGACGGAGACAGGGCACGGACACGGCACCACGGACCGCGCGGAGGTACGCATGCGGCGCACGCACTCCGAAGGCCCCGCCACCGCCTCCGCACACGGAGGACACGGCACGGCGGACCCCGCCGACACGGGTCATGACGGCGGGAGCCGTGGCAGCACGGGCCGCGAGGCGCTGGGGCACGACTCCGCGGGCCGCGACTCTGCGTGGCGCGAGTCGGGGGGCCGTGACTCGGTGGGTCGCGAGCCCGGGGCCCGTGATTCCGTGTGGCACGAGTTGGTGGGCGCTGACTCTGCGGGGCGTGAGTCGGGGGGCCGTGACTCTGCGGGGCGCGACTCCGGGGTCCGTGATTCCGTGGGGCGCGAGCCGGTGGGCCGTGACTCGGTGGGGCGTGAAGCGGTGGACCGTGACGGCGTGGGGCGCGACTCGGTGGGCCATGACGCCGGGGGTCGTGGCTCTGCGGGTCGCGAGCCGGTGGGGCGTGAGCCCGTGGGCCGTGATTCCGTGGGGCGCGAGGCGGTGGGCCGTGACTCGGTGGGGCACGAGGCCGGGGGTCGTGGCTCTGCGGGTCGCGAGCCGGTGGGGCGTGAGCCTGCGGGCCGTGACTCCGTGAGGCGCGACTCGGTGGGCCGTGACTCGGTGGGGCACGAGGCCGCAGGCCGCGACTGTGCGGGTCGGGGCTCCGTGGGGTGTGGGTCGGTCGGGCGGGAGGCCGTGGGGCATGGGTCGGTTCGGTTTGGGCCGCATCTTCCCGGGGACGGGCTGCCGGTGCTGACCGAACTGTCCGCCGTGCTCGCCGCCGCGGCGGGTCGGGCCCGTGGTGAACCGGTCGGCGGGGCGCCCGCCCTCCTGGACGCCGCGTGCGGCTACTGGGACCGGCGCGGGCTGCCCACCGAGCCCGGTCACGTGGCCGCCGCCCCCGGCGCCAACGCCCTGCTGCTCGCGCTGACCGCCGCGCTCGGCGGCGACGTCCTGGTGCCGCGCCCCTGCGCCGCCTGGTGGGCGCCGTACGCACGGCTGCTGGGCAGACCCGTCTTCCACGTACCGACGCCCGCCGAGTCCGGCGGCGTCCCCGATTCGTACGCCCTCCTGGAAACCGTCCGCCGGGTCCGCGCCGAGGGCGGCGATCCCCGCCTGCTCGTGCTGTCCGTCGCCGACGACCCCACCGGCACCGTCGCGCCGCCCGAACTGTTGCACGAGACCGTCGAGGCCGCCGCGGGCGAGGGGCTGCACCTGGTCAGTGACGAGACCTGGCGCGACACCCTGCACGACCCGCACGCCACCGTGCTGCTCAGCCCTGCCGAGATGCTGCCCGAGCAGGTCACCGTCGTCACCGACCTGGCCGGCGCGCTGCTGCCGCCGGGCTGGCCGGCGGCCGTCGCCCGATTCCCCGCCTCCGCCGCCGGGAACGGCCTGCACGCGCGCGTGCTCGACGTGCTCACCGCGCTGGGCGCCGACGTCGCGGCCCCCGTCGCCGCCGCGGCCGGGTACGCGCTCGGCGAGCCCGAGCCGGTCACCGTCCGCCGGTCCGCCGCCGTACGCCTGCACGCGCGCGTGGCCGCCGCCGTGCACGCGGCCGTCGTCGCCGCGGGAGCCACCGCCCGGCCCCCGCAGGCCGGCCGTCACCTGTACGCCGACCTCGGCCCGCTGCGCGACGCGCTCGGCGCCGAGGGCGTCGGCGACGCGCAGGAACTGGAGGACTTCCTCACCGCCCGGCTCGGCATGCCCGCCCCCGGAGGCCACCGGTTCGGCGACGACCTGCCGGCCCTGCGCGTCCGGCTCGCCACCGGCCCCCTGCTCGGCGCCGGCACCGACGAGCAGCGCGCGGAATGCCTCACGTCCCCCGACCCGTTGGAACTGCCACACGTGCAACGCGCGTTGACCGCTCTGAAGTCGGTCTTCGACGGTCTCCGCGACGCTCAGCGATGGGAGCCCCCTCGATGACGCAGCAGCCCCGGTCGGCCACGAGCACCCCCACGCCCGCCGAGAGCACCGAGACGTCCGAGGACGCGTCGGCCGCCTCGTCCGCGGATTCCTCGTACCCGCCGCTCGCCGCACCCCGGCCGCCCGCCGAGCACCGGCTGTGGCCGCGGGCCTTCCACGACCGGCTGACCGCGCCGCTGCCCGGTCTGAAGTCCATCGCCAGATTCGCCCGCGAGGGCGCGGTCAGACCGGGCCCCGCCGGCCTCGCCGACATCCCCCGGCTGCCCTACGCCCCCGGCCCGCTGCCCCGCGTGGACGCGCGCACCGTCGCCGTCACCTGGGCGGGACACGCCAGCTGGGTGGTGCGGATCGGCGGCCTCACCGTGCTCACCGACCCGGTCTGGTCCCGCCGGATCCTCGGCACCCCGGCCCGGATCACCCCCGTCGGAGTCGCCTGGAGCGACCTGCCCAGGGTCGACGCCGTCGTCGTCAGCCACAACCACTACGACCACCTGGACGCCCCCACCCTGCGCAGGCTCCCGCGCGACACCCCCGTCTTCGTGCCCGCCGGCCTCGGCCGCTGGTTCCACCGCCGCCGCTTCACCCGCGTCACCGAGCTGGACTGGTGGGAGGCGAGCGAGCTGAACGGCGTCCGCATCGACTTCGTACCGGCCCACCACTGGTCCAAGCGCGGCCTCACCGACACCTGCCGCACCCTGTGGGGCGGCTGGGTGCTCACCGACCCCGACGGCCGGCGCGTGTACTTCGCCGGCGACACGGGCTACGGCCACTGGTTCACCCGTATCGGCCGCCGCTACCCCGGCATCGACCTCGCCCTGCTGCCCATCGGCGCCTACGACCCCCGCTGGTGGCTCAGTGACGTGCACTGCGCCCCGGAGGAGGCGGTGCGAGCAGCCCAGGACGTCGGCGCGCGCCACATGGCGCCGATGCACTGGGGCACGTTCGTCCTGTCCGCGGAACCGGTACTGGAACCGCTCACGCGCGTACGCGCGGCCTGGGAACACGCGGGGCTGCCCCGCGACCGCCTGTGGGACCTCCCGGTCGGCGCCTCCCGCGTACTGCGGTAGTGCCACCCCGCCCGGGACCCGCCGACCGCCGCAGGCCTACGCCTTCGCCGGTCCCCGCAACCGCCGCCACACGCCCGGTGCCACGCTGACCAGCACGGTGAGCGCGATCGCCGCGGCCACGCCCTCCCACGGCTTGCTGAACAGGGCGCCGCTCAGGACCCCGATCAGCTGGTACGTCACCGCCCAGGCCAGACAGGCCGGCAGATTGCCCCGGGCGAAGCGCCGCAGCGGCCACTCGGCCAGCAGACAGGCCAGCATCACCGGTATCCGGCCGGCCGGCACCAGGCGGGAGAGGACCAGCACCGCGACGTCGTGCTCGGCGAGCTTGTCCTGCGCCTGCTCCAGCCGGTCCTCCGGTGCCCGGGACCGGATCGCCTCCAGCCAGCGCGAGCCGTTCTTCGAGCCGACCCCGCGCCGCCCCAGCCAGTACAGCGCCATGTCCCCGCAGAACGCGGCCAGCGACGCCGTCGCGAACACCATCAGCATGGCGAAGGGCAGCGTCTGGTGCATCGCCACCACGGCCGCCGAACTCACCAGCGCGCCCGTCGGCACGACCGGCACCAGCGCCCCGATCAGCACCAGCAGGAACAGCGACGGATAACCGAACGCCTGCTGCGTCGGCTCCGTCGGAATACTCGTCGTGGCGGCGCCCAGCCAGCTCACCGCGCGACCTCCACCCGCACACTCTCGCCGTGCCCCAGCCGGTGCACCGCCACCCCCGGCGCGCGCAGCGCCGACAGGCGCACGAACTCCTCGCCCGGCGTGTGGAACTCGTGGGGGCGCACGGCGTCCATCCCGATCGGCCAGTACGTGCCGTAGTGCACCGGTACCGCGATGCGCGGCGCCAGCCGGGCCAGCGCCTCGGCCGCCCGCCCCGCGTCCAGGTGCTCCGCCCCCAGGTACGGGCCCCAGCCGCCCACCGGCAGCAGCGCCGCGTCGACGGGCCCGACCTCCTTCTCCATGCCGTCGAACAGCCCGGTGTCCCCGGCGAAGTACGTCCGCGCCTCGCCCTCGACGACATAGCCGAGCGCGGGAGAGCGGTGCCGTCCGACCGGCAGCCGCCGCCCGTCGTGCCGCGCGGGCACGGCCCGTATGCGCAGGTCCCCCACCGTCGTCTCGTCGCCGGGCGACACCTCGCTCACCTCCAGGTGCCCGAGCCGGCGCAGCCCCGGCACCGCACGTCGTGCGCCCCGGGGCACGAGCAGGCGCGTGCCCGGCGCGAGCCGCGCGAGCGACGGCACATGCAGGTGGTCGGCGTGCAGATGGGACACCAGCGCCACGTCCGCGCGCCACGCGTCCGGCGGCGGCACCGCCCCCCGCCTGCGGCGCAGGTGGGCGAGCCGGCGGGCGAACAGGGGATCGGTGAGCACGCGGATGTGCGAGTCCTCCACCGTGCAGGTGGCGTGACCCCACCACGTGAGCTCCACCGGCACTTCTTTGCCTCCTTCGCGCGACTCCCCGCAGCCTACGTCCAGGAGTAGGGTCGGCGGCGAAAACGGGAGGTGGCGGGAGGTGAGGGGGGAAACCATGAGGCCGGTGCGGGTGACGGCGATCGCGAGTCTGACGCCGCTGGAGCAGCTGGACGACGATCCCTTCCTGGTCGACTCCCGCAGCCAGCACGCCATGTGCGCCCGCTGGGCCGCGGAGCACGGTTACGTCGTCGCCAGGGAACTGCTGGTGCGCGGTCTGCGGCACGACCACGACGCCCTCTGGGACGGGGTCCGCCCGGGTCACGACCTGTTCGTCGCGCCCAGCGACCGGGTGCTGGAGAGCGCGCTGTCCTCCGTTCAGGAGTTCACCGCGGAGTGCGCGCGGCGCGGCGTCCGCGTCGAGACGGTGGGCCACGCGGAGCCGTCCTACGACGCCCTGATGAAGGCGTGCGTGCACCGCAGACTGTCGATGCCGACGGCCGGGTACGACGGCCGCTGACCGCCGTCGCGGGGTGTGAACCGGACCAGGGGGACAAACGGGCACTCCGGGGCGTTGTGGCAGGGTGGGGAAGGCCCGCACGGACGACGGGCCGGGGACGTGAGGTGTGCGGAGCGTGGGTGGAGGGCGTTGGCGCCGGGTCGCCAGTCAGATCGGGCGGAGTGTCACGGTGTGGGCCGTGTCCACCCTCACCATGCTCGCGCTCGCCGGGATCCTGCCGGACTTCCGGCTCCAGTCGCCCGACGGGGACAGCGCGACCGACATCGCCATGACCGCCGCGGTCGGCGCCGGCGCGTTCGGTCTGCTGTCCGCCCTGGTGTGGCCCCTCATGGTCCGCCTGCTGCTCCTGGTGCCGGCGCTCGTCCTCGGGCTGCTGGTCTTCTTCCTCAACGGCGGGCTGCTGCTCCTCGCGATCGACGTCAACCCGGCCGGGCGCGGCGGCGTCGCCCCCGAGACGGCGGTCGTGGTGGCCGCCGTCATGTCCGCCGTCGCCTCCGCCACCGGCGGCGCGCTGGCCGTGCGCGACGACGACGCCTACCGGCGCCGGCTCTACCGCCTGGCCGACCGCCGCCGCGGGTCGGGACCGCCCTGCCCGGCCGACCCCGGCACCCTCTTCCTGCAACTGGACGGCGTCGGCCACGACGTCCTGCTGGCCGCCGTCGACAGCGGCGCCATGCCCACCGTCGCCCGCTGGCTCGGCCGCGACGGCGGCTCCGCGACCCACCGGCTCGCCCTGTGGCGCACCGACTGGTCCAGCCAGACCGGCGCCAGCCAGCTCGGCATCCTGCACGGCAGCAACCACGACGTCCCCGCGTTCCGCTGGTACGAGAAGGACAGCGGCGAGGTCATGGTCTGCAACCGCCCGACCAGCGCCGCCGAACTCCAGTACCGCGCCGTGCGGCGCACTGGGGACGGCGGACTGCTCAGCCTCGACGGCGCCAGCCGCGGCAACCTGTTCGGCGGCGGCGCCGACGAACAGGCCCTCGTGCTGTCCATAGCCACCCGCCGCCGCAGCCGCGAGACCCGCTCCAGATCCGGCTACTTCGCCTACTTCTCCGACCCGGCCAACGCCGTGCGCACCGCGATGTCCTTCGTCGCCGAGGTGTGCCGGGAGATCGGCCAGTCCACCCGCGCCCGTGTGCACAAGGTCCGCCCACGCGTGTCCCGCGGCGGCCTCTACCCCCTCGTCCGCGCCTTCGCGACCGTCGTCGAACGCGACGTCGTCGTCGCCGCGGTGATGGGCGACATGCTGGCCGGCCGCACCGCCGTCTACGCCGACCTGGTGGCCTACGACGAGGTCGCGCACCACTCCGGGCCGGGCGGCCGGGACGCCGCCAAGGTCCTCGGGCGGCTCGACCGGTCCCTCGCGCTGATCGAGAAGGTCGCCGAGCACGCCCCCCGCGCGTACCGGATCGTGGTGCTGTCCGACCACGGCCAGAGCCCCGGCGAGACCTTCCGCACCCGCTACGGCCTCACCCTCGGCGACCTGGTGCGGGCCGGCTGCGGGCTGCCCGTGCCGCGCCGTGCCCAGCGCACCCGCAGCGGCGCCGAGGCGCGCAACACCGTACGGGCCGCCCTGCACCGCCCCGTCGAGGAGGGCGCCGACCAGCAGCGGCCCGCGGACACCCCCACCGGCCGGCGCTCCGAGCCGATCGTGCTGGCCTCCGGCAACCTCGGCCTGGTCTCCTTCCCGGACGTGCCGCACCGGATGACCAGGGAGGAGATCGACGCCCGCCACCCCGCCCTGCTGCCGACCCTCGCCAACCACCCCGGCATCGGCTTCCTGCTGGTCCGCAGCGAGCGGCACGGCGGTGTGGTGCTCGGCGCGCGCGGCGCGGAAGTACCCCTGGACCGGCTGGACCAGGACCCGGGGCCGCTCGCCCCCTTCGGCCCCGGCGCCGCCGACGCCGTACGCCGCACGCACTCCTTCCCGCACACCGCCGACATCATGGTCAACTCCTTCCACGACCCGGCCGACGGCGAGGTCCTCGCCTTCGAGGAGCAGATCGGCTCCCACGGCGGACTCGGCGGCGCCCAGTCGCGCGCCTTCCTGCTGTCGCCCGTCGTCCTGTCCGCGCCGGCCGGCGAGGGCACGGACATCGTCGGCGCCGAACACGTCCACCGGGTGCTGCGCCGCTGGCTGCGCGAGTCGAACGGACCGCAGGTGCCCGTGGACGCGGACGATCCGCGATCGAACGTCGTCGACAGCGCGCCCTTTCCGGTCGCGGACGGATTCGTACAGGACAAAAGCGCCTGACACGGCGGCCGCGACGACGCGTGGAGGGGCCCGCCGCACCGTAATTCGGCTGCGCGGGGACACCGGGGACGCCCACACTGGGGCGGCCACCTCCCGACACCCTTCCCAAGGAGCCCCTGCGTGCAGGCAGCCGTCACCGTCACTCCCGCCCGCCTCCCGGAGCTGCTGCTCGGTCTCGCCACCGTGCGGCCGGTCTTTCTGTGGGGCGCACCCGGCATCGGCAAGTCCTCCCTGGTGAGGAACTTCGCCGACTCGCTGGGCCTGGAGTGCGTGAGCCTGCTCGGCACCCAGCTCGCGCCCGAGGACCTGATCGGCGTACCGCAGATCCGGGACGGCCGGTCGGTGTTCTGCCCGCCGGAGTCCATCGCCCGCGACGAGCCGTACTGCCTCTTCCTGGACGAGCTGAACGCGGCGGGACCGGACGTGCAGAAGGCGTTCTACTCGCTCATCCTCGACCGCCGCATCGGCAGTTACGAGCTGCCCAAGGGCTCCATCGTCATCGGCGCCGGAAACCGCGCCACCGACAACGCCCTGGCCCGCCCCATCGCCTCCGCGCTGGTCAACCGCCTCACCCACGTCCACCTGGACGCCTCCGCCAAGGACTGGCTGGTCTGGGCCGCCGAGAACGGCATCCACCCCTGGATCACGGACCACCTCAACGACCGCCCCGACCACCTGTGGTCCAAGCCGCCCAAGACCGAGGAGCCGTTCTCCACCCCGCGCTCCTGGCACATGCTCTCCGACGCCCTGCACTCCTTCGGCCAGGACCTCGACGAGGAGACCCTGAAGGTCCTCGCCCACGGCACGCTCACCCCGTCCCACGCGACCGCCTTCTGCGGTTACGTCAAGATCGTCCGCAGCCGCTTCGGCATCGAGGCGATTCTCAAGGGCGAGGCCCGCTGGCCCAGCCGCCTCCAGGACCGCGACCTGCTCTACTACCTGGCCGAGTCCTTCCGCGGCCGGCTGGTCAAGGAACTGCCCGCGAGCAAGGAGCACATGTCGGCGAACGGCCGTCAGACCGCGTACCGCGCCAAGTCGCTGCTCGTGCAGCTCGCCGAGATCTCCGTCGAGGTCGCCCAGAGCGTCATCGCCTCCGACAGCGACGGCAACCCGGTCCTGCCCGCCTGGTTCCTCGTCGAGGCCGCCCGCGACATGCCCCGGCTGGTGGAGGCCCGCCGATGAGCCGCACCCGCAGGCAGAAACAACAGCAGCAGAAGAAGAAGGACCCGGCCGCCGAGGACTGCGCCAAGGGCGTGCGGCTGGTGTGGGCCAATCCGGCGCTCGCGGCCATGGAGGTCAAGCTGTGCCGGGAGGAGGAGTGCGAGTTCGCACCCCGTCAGGGCCTCGTACGCGTCAGCTCCAACGGCCGGGTCCACCTGCACCCCACCCGCCACGCCGAGCCCGCCGACTGGGCCTGGGCCATCGCCCACGGCCTCATCCACCTCGGCTTCGGCCACGTGCCCGCCGCCACCGGCGAGCGCGTCCAGCCCGACCGGTACGACCTCGCCGCCCGCTGCGTCGTCGTCAACCGCTTCCTGCAGACCTTCGCCGTCGGCCGCACCCCGGACGACCTGCCGCCGGCCTATCCCGGTGGCGACGAGGAGCGCATCGCCGCCGCCTGGCGCCGCGAGGGCGGCATCCCGGCCGCCTACGAGCACTGCGGCACCGCAGGCGACGAGCCCGACCAGCTCCTCGTTTCCTGGGACAGCTGGAACGGTCGGGTCCCGGACTGGCAGCTGGCCTTCGCCCACGCCCTGACCCGCACCATGTCCACCGCGCTGGACCTCGCGGGCGGCCGCCGCGACGACATGCTCGGCGGCCCCACCCGCCTGCGGCCCTGGCAGCGTGCCCTGAGCTGGTTCGTCTCCTCCTACCCGCTGCTCGGCGGCATCGCCTCCGGCATCACCCTCGTCGCCGACGCCGAACTCGCCCGCGCCCACGGCATCTCCGTCGCCGCCGTCAACCCCGAGGCGGCGGAGATCTACGTCAACCCCCTGCGCCGGTACGACGACGAGGAATGGCGTTTCATCCTGGCCCACGAGATGCTGCACGCCGCACTGCGCCACGGTGACCGCTGCGGCACCCGCGACCCGTTCCTGTTCAACGTCGCCTGCGACTACGTCATCAACGGCTGGCTCGTCGAGATGCAGGTCGGCACCATGCCCGAGGGTCTGCTGCACGACCCGGAGCTGACCGGCCTGTCCGCCGAGGAGGTCTACGACCGCATCACCGTGGACCTGCGCCGCATGCGCCGCCTGTCCACCCTGCGCGGCAAGGGCGTCGGCGACGTCCTCGGCGGCCCGCTCGGCGCGCCCCGCGACTACGTCGATCTCGACGGCTTCTACCGCCGGGGCCTGGCCCACGGCCTCGACCTGCACCAGCAGCAGGAGCGCGGCTTCCTGCCCGGCGGCCTGGTCCAGGAGATCCGCGCCCTCAGCCATCCGCCGCTGCCCTGGGACGCGCTGCTCGCCCGCTGGTTCGACGAGTTCGTGCCCCGCCCCGAGGCCGTACGGTCCTACGCGCGCCCCTCCCGGCGCCAGGCCGCCACCCCCGACATCCCGCGCGCCGGACGGTACTTTCCGCCGGAGGAGGTGGCCCGCTGCACCTTCGGCGTCGTCCTGGACACCTCCGGCTCCATGGACCGCACGCTGCTCGGCAAGGCGCTCGGCGCCATCGCCTCCTACGCCGAAGCCCGCGACGTGCCCGCCGCCCGGGTCGTGTTCTGCGACGCGGCACCGCACGACGCCGGCTACCTGCCCGTGACGGACATCGCGGGGCGGGTGCGGGTGCACGGCCGCGGCGGCACCGTCCTCCAGCCCGGCATCGACCTGCTGCTGCGTGCCGACGACTTCCCGCCGGCCGCGCCGGTCCTCGTGATCACCGACGGCTGGTGCGACGTGCTGCGGGTGCGGCGCGAGCACGCCTACCTGATTCCGCGGGGCGCGCGGCTGCCGTTCACCGCCCGGGGGCCGGTCTTCCGGGTGAGCTGAGCCCGAGTGTGATCGGATGGGGGCGGGAACCCGGGCACGGGCTACCACCACCCCAGTACAGCAAGCGAATTCGAGAGGACCCGCCGTGGCAACCACGCGCACCGCACACACCGTCTGGGAAGGCAACCTGCTCGAGGGCAACGGTGTCGTCACCTTCGACTCGTCCGGCATCGGCGAGCAGCCGGTGTCCTGGCCGTCGCGCGCCGAGAAGGCCAACGGGAAGACCAGCCCGGAAGAGCTGATCGCCGCCGCCCACTCCAGCTGCTTCTCCATGGCCCTGTCGAACGGCCTGGCCGGCGCCGGCACCCCGCCCACCAAGCTCACCACCTCCGCCGACGTCACCTTCCAGCCCGGTGAGGGCATCACCGGCATCCACCTCACCGTGGAAGGCACCGTCCCCGGCCTCGACAACGACGCGTTCGTCGCCGCCGCCGAGGACGCCAAGAAGAACTGCCCGGTCAGCCAGGCCCTGACGGGCACGACGATCACCCTGTCGGCGAAGCTGGCCTAGGTGTACCGCCCAGCACAGGGCTAGGAGCCCGCGCGCTCCCAGCCCCGCCGGTCCGGGCGCGGCCCCAGCTGTCTGGGGTCGCGCGACCGGTAGACCACGTAGGGCCGGGTCAGGTACTGCAACGGCGCGCTGAACATGTGCACCAGGCGTGTGTAGGGCACCAGGGCGATCAGCACCATCCCGACCACCGCGTGCACGTGGTACAGCAGCGGCACGCCCGCCATCAGCTCCGTCTTCGGGTTCAGGGTGAACAGGCTGCGCGACCAGGGGGCGATGGTGCTGCGGTAGTCGTAGCCGTTGCCGGAGGTGTCGGAGAGCTTGGCGACCATGCCCAGGACGATCGCGCCGAGCAGGAAGACGTACATCACCTTGTCGTTGGCCGTGGTGGCGCGGAAGACCGGCGCCTTGGTGCGGCGCCGGTAGATCAGCAGCCCGATCCCGGCGACCGCGAGGACCCCGGAGAGGGTGCCGCCGTACAGCGAGAACAGGTGGTACGCGTGTTCGCTGATGCCGATCGACTGCGTCCAGGACGCCGGGATGAACAGGCCGATCAGATGGCCGGCGAGGACGAAGAGGATGCCGTAGTGGAAGACCGGCGAGGCGATGTTGAGCAGTTTCGACTCGTAGACCTGCGACGAGCGGGTCGTCCAGCCGAAGCGGTCGTAGCGGTGCCGCCAGACGAGGCCGGCGATCAGCAGCGCGAAGGCGGCGTAGGGCAGGACACCCCACAGGAAGACGTTCATCGGCGGGCTCCGGTGGGTGCGGGCGGCAGGGTGGCGCACACCGCGTCAAGGACGCACGCGTAGGGCGTGCCGAAGGCGGTGAGCCGGGAGCGCAGCTGGTCCAGGGCGGCGCGGTGCTCGGTGAGCATGCCGATGTCCCCGGTGCGCGAGACGAACTCCAGCACCGCCGGCAGGAAGTCCGGCAGTTCCTCCCCGGTGAACTCCAGACCGTGGGCGCGGTACAGCTCCTTGAAGCGGACCAGCGACATCCCGCGGTTGCGGGTGTCGCCGTCGGTCCACCAGCTCAGGTACAGGCTGTGCCGGTTCTTGAAGTCGAAGACCTCCACGTAGTGCGCCTGGAGCTCGCCCTGTTCGGTCGCCGCCGCGTGGTCGGTGAAGGGGCGCAGCTGTGGCGCGGCCTCGCGCAGCAGGGGCAGCCGGGCGCGGAAGTCGTCGTCGGGATACGTCAGACAGAGCGCCGCCGCCTGGTACAGCACCTCGAACCCGGGCATCGGATCAGACCTCCCTCTCGTCGTCCGCGGTCTGCCGCCTGCGCAGGATGTGGAAGTTCTCCACCGGCACCAGCGGCAGCTTCTTGCGTCCCGAGTCCTGGCCGAAGGGGCCGTCGCCGCCCATGCCGGGCCCGCCGTCGGTGTCGAGGCTGCACGTGCCCGGCAGCGCGGAGGCCTCCAGCCGGTGCGCGTCCCCGACGGCCGCCGTCGGGATCACGTACCGCTCCTCGTACTTGGCGATCGCCAGCAGCCGGTACATGTCCTGGACCTCCTGGGGGCGCATGCCGATGCTCGAGCAGACGGCGGGGTCGGGGTCCTCGCCGAGGTTGACCGACCTCATGTGGGAGCGCATCGCCGCCAGCTTCTCCAGCGACGCCCGCACCGGGCCGGTGTCCCCGGCCGTGAACAACTCGGCCAGGTACTCCAGCGGGATGCGCAGCGTGTCGATGGCGCCGAAGAGGTTGTCCGCGTCCTCGCCGTCGTGCCCGGTCTCCGTCAGCGCGTCCACGACCGGCGACAGCGGCGGGATGTACCAGACCATCGGCATCGTGCGGTACTCCGGATGCAGGGGCAGCGCGACGCGGTACCTGCTCACCAGCGCGTGCACCGGGGAGCGCCGGGCCGCCTCGATCCAGTCGAACGGGATCCCCGCCTCCTCCGCGGCCCGCCGCACCTCCGAATCCTCTGGGTCGAGGAAGACGCCCAACTGCGCCTCGTACAGGTCGCGTTCGTTCGGCGTCTCGGCGGCCTCGGTCACCTTGTCGGCGTCGTACAGCACGACCCCCAGGTACCTGAGGCGCCCCACGCAGGTCTCCGAGCAGACCGTGGGCTGGCCCGCCTCGATGCGCGGATAGCAGAAGGTGCACTTCTCCGCCTTGCCGGTGCGGTGGTTGAAGTACACCTTCTTGTACGGGCACCCCGTCACGCACATCCGCCAGCCCCGGCAGCGGTCCTGGTCGACCAGGACGATGCCGTCCTCCGAGCGCTTGTACATCGCCCCGGACGGGCAGGACGCCACGCACGACGGGTTCAGGCAGTGCTCGCAGATGCGCGGCAGATAGAACATGAAGGTCTCTTCGTAGGCGAACCGCACCTTGTCGGAGGCCTGTTGACGCGTCCGTTCCACCATCGGGTCGAGGTCGCCGTAGGCGGGCGCGCCGCCCAGGTCGTCGTCCCAGTTCGAGGACCAGCCGATCTTCATCGGCTTGCCGTCGAGCTGCGAGACCGGCCGGGCGACGGGGTAGTCGGAGCCGAGCGGGGCGTCGGTGAGGTTCTTGTAGTCGTACGTCCAGGGCTCGTAGTAGTCCTTGATCTCCGGGAGCCTCGGATTGGAGAAGATCCCGGCGAGCTTCTTGAACCGGCCGCCCGCCTTCAGCTTCAGCGCGCCCCGCCGGTTCAGCTCCCAGCCGCCCCGCCACTTCTCCTGGTCCTCGTAGCGGCGGGGGTAGCCCTGTCCAGGGCGGGTCTCGACGTTGTTGAACCAGACGTACTCCATGCCCCGCCGGTTGGTCCACGCCTGCTTGCAGGTGACCGAGCAGGTGTGGCAGCCGATGCACTTGTCGAGGTTCATGACCATGGCGACCTGGGCCATCGGGCGCATCAGTACTCGACCTCCTGAGAGCGGCGCCGGATGACCGTCACCTCGTCGCGCTGGTTCCCGGTCGGGCCCAGGTAGTTGAAGGCCCACGACAACTGGGCGTAGCCGCCGATGAGATGGGTCGGTTTGAGGAGCAGGCGGGTGAGCGAGTTGTGGATGCCGCCGCGCTTTCCGGACGCCTCCGCCAGCGGCACGTTGACCGTGCGTTCCTGCGCGTGGTGCATGTAGACCGTGCCGGGCGGCATGCGGTGCGAGACGATCGCGCGCGCCACGACGACGCCGTTGCGGTTGACCGCCTCGATCCAGTCGTCGTCGGCGACCCCGATGGCGTCCGCGTCCTGCGTCGACATCCAGATGCACTGGCCGCCCCGGGACAGCGCCAGCATGAACAGGTTGTCCTGGTACTCGGAGTGGATGGACCACTTGTTGTGCGGGGTGAGGTAGCGGACCGTCACCTCGCGGTGGCCGTCGGGGCCGAGCCGCGGCTCCCCGAACAGCCGGTTCATGTCCAGCGGCGGCCGGTACACGGGCAGTGCCTCGCCCAGCTCGTGCATCCAGTCGTGGTCGAGGAAGAAGTGCTGACGCCCGGTGAGGGTGTGCCAGGGCTTGAGGTGCTCGGTGTTGAGCGTGAACGCCGTGTAGCGCCGCCCGCCCGCCTCGCTGCCCGACCACTCCGGCGAGGTGATCACCGGCACGGGCGCCGCCTGGGTGTCGGCGTAGGTGATCCGCTTGCCCTCGTGCTCCGCGGCGAGATGGGCCATCTCCTGCCCGGTCTTCGCCTCCAGCGTGTGGAAACCCTGGGTGGCCAGACGCCCGTTGGTGGTGCCGGACAGGGCCAGGATGGTGTTGGCCGCCTTCACCGCCGTGTCCATCGCCGGACGCCCGTCGGCGGGGCCGCCGCGCACCGCGCCGTTCAGGTCCCGCAGCCGCGCCACCTCCTCGTCCGGTCTCAGGGTGATGCCCTTGGCGGGCAGGCCCTTGGCCTCCACCAGCGGACCCAGCGCGGCGAACTTCGCGCCGATCGCCGTGTAGTCGCGCTCCACGACGACGAGGTTCGGCATGGTCTTCCCCGGCTCCGGCTCGCACTCCCCGTTCCGCCAGTCCCGCACCACCCCGCCCGGCTGGGCGATCTCGCCCGGGGTGTCGTGCTGGAGCGGCGCCGCCACCAGGTCCTTGCGCACCCCGAGATGCTCCCCGGCCAGCTCGCTCAGCTTCTCCGCCAGCACCTTGAACGTGTCGAAGTCGGTGCGCGTCTGCCACGGCGGGCTCACGGCCGGGGAGAAGGCGTGCACGTAGGGGTGCATGTCCGTACTGGACAGGTCGTGCTTCTCGTACCAGGTCGCGGCGGGCAGCACCACGTCGGAGAGCAGCGTGGAGGAGGTGTGCCGGAAGTCCAGTGACAGCAGCAGGTCGAGCTTCCCCTCGGGCGCCTCCTCGTGCCACACCACGTCCCGCGGGCGCTGGTCCGGCGCCGCCTCCTCGGCACGCAGCGAGGACTGGGTGCCCAGCAGGTGCTTGGTGAAGTACTCGGCGCCCTTGCCCGACGAGCCGAGCAGGTTGGCCCGCCACAGGGTCACGATCCGCGGCCAGTTCTCCGGCGCGTCCGGGTCCTCGCAGGCGAACTTGAGCGTGCCCGCCCGCAGTTCGGCCACCGCGTTCGCCACCGGGTCGCCGAAGGCCTCGCCCAGCGCCAGCGGGTTGCGGTCGAAGGTCGGGTACGAAGGCATCCACCCCGTGCGGGCCGACAGCGCGAGACAGTCCGCGCCTGCCATCCCGGACAGCCGCCCCTCGCCCAGCGGGGAGGACAGCACATCCGCACGGAACCGGTCGTAGCGCCACTGGTCGGTGTTCAGGTACCAGTACCCGGTGCCGATCGCCTGGCGCGGTGGCCGCGACCAGTCCGACGCGGCGGCCAGCGACGCCCAGCCGGTCACCGGACGGCACTTCTCCTGGCCCACGTAGTGCGCCCAGCCGCCGCCGTTGCGGCCCTGACAGCCGGTGAGCTGGAGCAGGGCCAGGAAGGTCCGGTAGATCGTCTCGGAGTGGAACCAGTGGTTGGTGCCGGCCCCCATGAGGATCATGCAGCGCCCCTTGGACCGCTCGGCGGTCCGCGCGAACTCCCGGGCGATCCGCACACAGGCCGCCGCCGGCACCGAGGTGTGCGCCTCCTGCCAGGCCGGGGTGCCGGGCGCGTCCCCGTCCTCGTACGACGCCGGCCAGTCGCCCGGCACGCCCGGCCGCGCCACGCCGTACTGCGCGAGGAGCAGGTCGAAGACGGTCGTCACCAGCGGCCCGGTCGCCCCGCCCAGCCGCGTCGTCGGCACGCCCCGCCGGACCACGGCTCCGCGCCCCTGTCCGTGCGTGCCGCCCTCGGTGTCGAAGCGGGGCAGCAGCACCTCCACGCCCGACGCCATCGCGTGGCCGTGCAGGCTCAGCAGGGGCCGTACGTCACCCAGGTCGAGGTTCCACCTGCCCTGGTCGGCCTCGTTCCAGCGAAAGCCCAGCGAACCGTTCGGGACGACCGCGCGGCCCGTCGCCTCGTCCAGCACGACCGTCTTCCAGGCCGCGTCGTCACCCGCCTGCCCCAGGTCGGCGGCGCGCAGGAACTTCGCCGGGACGTACGCCCCGTCCCGCTCGGTCAGCGTCACCAGGAACGGCAGGTCGGTGAAGCGCCGCACGTAGTCGTCGAAGAACGGGGTGACGCGGTCGACGAAGAACTCCTTGAGCACCACGTGCCCCATGGCGAGGGCGAGCGCGGCGTCCGTGCCCGGGTGCGGGTGCAGCCACTGGTCGGCGAACTTGGTGTTGTCGGCGTAGTCGGGCGAGACCACCACGACCTTCTGGCCCCGATAGCGGGCCTCGGCCATCCAGTGCGCGTCCGGGGTGCGGGTCACCGGGACGTTCGAACCCCACATGATCAGATACGCCGCGTCCCACCAGTCGCCCGACTCCGGCACGTCCGTCTGGTCGCCGAAGACCTGCGGGGACGCCACGGGCAGGTCGGCGTACCAGTCGTAGAACGACAGCATCGGGGCGCCGATGAGCGAGTGGAAGCGGGCGCCCGCCGCGTGCGACACCATCGACATCGCCGGGATGGGCGAGAAGCCGGCGATGCGGTCGGGGCCCTGGGTGCGGATGGTGTGCACGTGGGCGGCGGCCACCATCTCGACGGCCTCGTCCCAGCTCGCCCGGACCAGGCCGCCCTTGCCGCGCGCCCGCTGGTAGCGCTTCCGGCGCTCGGGGTCGCCCTGGATGTCGGCCCAGGCCAGCACCGGGTCCTTCAGCCGAGCCTTCGCCTCCCGGTACAGCTCCAGGAGCACCCCGCGCACATACGGGTAGCGCACCCGCGTCGGCGAGTACGTGTACCAGGAGAACGCCGCGCCCCGGGGACAGCCGCGCGGCTCGTACTCGGGGCGGTCCGGGCCGACCGACGGATAGTCCGTGGCCTGGGTCTCCCAGGTGATGATGCCGTCCTTGACGTACACGTTCCACCGGCACGAGCCGGTGCAGTTGACGCCGTGCGTGGAGGTCACGACCTTGTCGTGGCTCCAGCGGTCCCGGTAGAAGGCGTCCGCCTCCCGGCCGCCGACCAGCCCGATGCTGTGCAGGTCGGGAGCGGCGGTGCCCGGCCGGAAGAACCGCCCCGCGCGCAGCAGCGCCGCGCCCGGTTCGGTGGGCGGTGTCCGCGTGTCGGTCACGTGCGCTCCTCTGCTCGCCCGGGCCCTGGCTTTTGAACCTAGGGGCGGGGGCGGGAGCGCACCCGTTCGCGGCGCCCGTACGGGTCAGGGCGCACCGTGCGGTGTGCGGGTCAGGGCTTGCGGGCCACCCCCGCGTACACCGGCACGATGCCCTCCGCCTGGGCCGCCACGTCCTCGGGGTCCGGCCGCCATCCGGTGACCGGGATGATGCCCGGGCCCAGCAGTTCCAGGCCGTCGAAGAAGCGCGCGAACTCGGTGAGGGAGCGCGGGTAGAACGGTGTGCCGCCGCGGGCGAACAGTCCCGCCGCCTTGCCCACCGCCTCGGGGTTCAGGTCGGGCGTGACCTGCGAGAGGACCAGGTGGCTGCCCGGCGCGAGCGCGTCGGCGTAGCGCTTGAGCAGGCCGTGCACGTCGTCGCCGTCGGCCGCGTCGCCGAGGTAGTGCGTCAGGGCCACCAGCGACAGGGCGACCGGCCGGTCGAAGTCCAGGGTCTCGCCCGCCAGCCGCAGGATCAGGTCCGGGTCCCGGACGTCGGCGTGGACGTACTCGGTCGAGCCCTCGGCCGAGCCGTGCAGCAGCGCCTCGGCGTGCCTGAGGACGATCGGGTCGTTGTCGGCGTAGACGATCCGCGACCCGGGGGCCACCGCCTGGGCCACCTGGTGCAGGTTCGGCTCGGTGGGGATGCCGGTGCCGATGTCCAGGAACTGGCGGATCCCGGCCTGGGCGAGGGTACGGACCGCCCGGTGCATGAACCGGCGGTTGGCGCGGGCCCCGCGCACGGCCGTGCTGTCCGCGGCGAGGATCCTGCGGGCCAGCTCCTCGTCCACCGGGTAGTTGTCCTTGCCGCCCAGCCACCAGTCGTAGACCCGGGCCGGATGCGGCCGGCTGGTGTCGATGGAGGTGGCGTCGGGGTCGGATCCGGTCATGCGGTGTCGTCTCCTCAGGGCCTCGGTGGCGGGTGGCCGGTCGCCGGGTCGTCGCCCGGTCAGAAGTTCTCGCGGTACTCGCGCAGGATCTTCTCGGTGCGCTGGGTCGAGGCGGCACGCGCCGTCATGTGGTCCAGGACCTCCAGGTGCGCGGAGACCTCGGCCCGGGAGTCCAGGTACAGGGCGCCCGTCAGGTACTCGGTGAAGACCATGTCGGGCAGCTCCGGCTCCGCGAACCGGAACAGGGTGAACGGCGCGTACGTCCCGGGGTGCGGCCCGTCCTCGAACTCGGCGACCTGGAGCGTCACCCGGTCCCGGGCCGCGAGCTCCAGCAGCTTGTCGAGCTGCTCGCGCATCACCCGGCCGTGGATGCTCACCGGACGCCGCAGCACCGTCTCGTCCATCACCACCCACAGGTGGGGCGGGTCCGGGCGCTCCAGCAGCCGCTGCCGCTCCATGCGCAGCGACACGTGCCGCTCCACCGCGTCCCCGCCCGCGTTCCCGATCGTCCCGGCCTCCAGGACCGAGCGCGCGTAGTCCTCGGTCTGCAGCAGCCCCGGCACGAAGTGCGGCTCGTAGGAACGGACGATCCGCGCGGCGCCCTCCAGGCTCACGTACATGCTGAACCAGTCGGGCAGCACGTCGTGGTAGCGCTGCCACCAGCCCGGCTGGTTGGCCTCCTCGGCGAGCGCGACGAACGCCGAGACCTCGTCCGAGGCGACTCCGTACGCCGTCAGCAGTATCTGGACGTACGGGATCTTCAGCGCGACCTCGGCCATCTCCATGCGCCGCACGGTTGCCGGGGCCACACGGAGCACCTTGGCGGCCTCCTCGCGCCTGAGACCCGCCGTCTCCCGCAGTTCCTGAAGCCGTCTGCCGAGGACCACCTGGCCCACGGTGGGTGCGGCCCGCCGCTCACTCACGCCACGCCTCCCCAACGCGCCCAAGTCACACCGCAGTCTGTCATGTTCCTCTGCCGGTCTCACAGGGGTGTTCGTGGATCATTCGTCGGCCGGACCCATTACCCGGCGGGTAATCGACCGCGCCCGTGCGGGGCGGGATCGTGGAGCCACCGGGTTCCGGTCCGGCGCACTCCGGCCCGGGACCCGGCCCACCCCACCATGTCCGACCCGACGGAGGATGACTCGTCATGTCCACGCACCAGCTTGCCGCACTCGCCCGTACGGCCGAACCGCGGCTGATGCTCCGCCGCTTCCTCGCCCTCGACGCGGCGGTGACCGGCACCAACGCGCTCGCCTACCTCACGCTCTCCGGCCCGCTCGGCCGCTACCTCGGCGCCGGCTCCGGGACGCTTCTCGCCCTCGGCGCGTTCCTCGCGGTGTACGCCGGGTGCGTGGGCCTGCTGGCCGCCCGCCCCCGGCCCCCGGCGCTCGCCGTGCGGGCCGTCGTCGAGGCCAACCTCGCCTGGGCGGCCGTCAGCTTCGTCGCGCTCGCCCTCTGGCTCGCGCCCACCACGGCCGGAGCGGTGTGGACGGTGCTTCAGGCCTTCGTCGTCACCGGGTTCGCGCTGCTCCAGTACGGCGCCCTGAGGCGCAGTCAGGGCAGCAACGTGTGAAGGTACTTGACCGTCGCCGGGTCGGCCGGGAGCAGTGTCTCGATGGCCAGCTCGGCGACCGTCACGTCCATCGGGGTGTTGAAGGTGGAGATGGACGAGATGAACGACAGGACGTGGCCCTCGTGCTCGATCTGCATCGGCAGCGCGAAGTACGGCACCGGCTCGTCCGGCTCCCCGTCCGGCGCGCCCGGCACGGGGTCCGGCACGGGATACGCCGCCACCTCGTCGTACAGCGCCCGCAGCGGCTCCGAGCGGTGCAGGGCGATCTGCCGCCGCATCTGCTCCAGCAGGTGTCCGCGCCACTCACGCAGGTTGCGGATGCGCGGAGCCAGGCCCTCCGGGTGCAGGGTCAGCCGCATCGCGTTCAGCGGCGGCGCGAGCAGCTGCTCCGCGACGCCGTCCATCAGCATCACGATGCCCCGGTTGGCCGCCAGCACCTGGTACGTCGCGTCGACGACCAGCGCCGGATACGGCTCGTAGCCCCGGATCAGCCGCTCCATTCCCTCGCGCAGCGCCCCCAGGGCGGGGTCGTCCAGCGGGGTCTCGGGGTAGTGCGGGGCGTAACCGGCGGCGAGCAGCAGCGCGTTGCGCTCCCGTACGGGGACGTCCAGGTGCTCGGCGAGACGCAGCACCATCTCCTCGCTCGGCCGGGAGCGGCCCGTCTCGACGAAACTGATGTGCCGGGCGGAGGAGTCGGCGCGCAGCGCCAGCTCGAGCTGGCTGACCCGCCGCCGCTCCCGCCAGGCCCGCAGCAGCGGGCCCACGCCCCGGTCGGTGGCGGCGGTACCGGACATGAGTGCGGTCATGGGCCGAACGGTAGTCGACGGCGGTCCGCGACGGGCCGCTGCGGTCCTGCTGACCAGGCCTCGGGCGGCCGCGCTGTGGCAGGCTGAAGGAGTACCCGGGGTATCCGACCCAGCAAGGGAGCGCACGACATGCCAGTCGAACCGCTGTCGCGGCAGGAGATCGAGGAACGGCTGACCGGGCTGCCCGGCTGGTCCCTGGACGCCGGCCGCCTCACCCGCTCCTACCAACTCGGCTCGCACTTCGCGGCGACCGCGATGGTCGTCCACATCGCCCAGGTGCAGGAGGAGCTCGACCACCACTCCGACCTGACCCTCGGCTACAATACGGTAGCCCTCGCCGTGCACACCCACAGCGCGGGCGGCGCCGTCACCGAGAAGGACGTCGAGCTCGCCCGCAGGGTGGAGGACCTGGCCACCGGCCACGGGGCACACTGACGGTGTGCTCGACTACGACAAGGAAGCCGAACGGTACGACGCGTCCCGCGGCGGCGAGCCCCGCGCGGAGGCTGCCGCGGAGGCCGTGCTGAGCCTGGTGCCGGGGCAGGCGCGCAGCCTGCTCGACGTGGCCTGCGGCACCGGCATCGTCACCCGGCGGCTCGCCGCCGCACGGGAGGGTCTGCGCGTTGTGGGCGCCGACCTCGCCCCCGCCATGGCCGGGCGCGCCGCCGCCCGGCTGCCCGGAGCCGTCGTGCGCGCCGACAGCCGCCGACTGCCCTTCCGGGACGGGGAGTTCGACGCCGTCACCAGCGTGTGGCTGCTGCACCTCGCCGGCGGCGCCGACAACGTGCGGGCGATCGTCGGCGAGTGCGCCCGCGTCCTGCGGCCCGGCGGCGTGTACGTGACCACGGTGGACAAGGGCGCCTCGCACAACGTGGGCAGCGACATCGACGCCGTGCTCGCCACCCGCCCGCCCAGTACCGCCCACGACGCCGCCCGCCTCGTCGAGTCGTACGCCCGCGCGCACGGTCTGACCCCGGCCGGACGGGCCCGCTTCACCGGCCACGGCCAGGGCCGCAGCCCCCGCCGCACCGTCGCGGACCTGCGGCGCGGCTGGTTCGTCACGCTGCCGCCGGGCGAGCCGCTCGCGGAGGACTTCGCCACCCGGCTCGCCGCCCTGCCGGACCAGGACCGGCCCCGGCCCGACCCGGTGTTCACGCTCGCGGCGTTCACGAAGTCGCGGGCCGGCCGAACTCCATGATCCAGTTGGTCACCCAGGTTTCCCCGTCGTCGACGGAGAACGCCTGCTCCCAGCGGGCGGCCGTGTCCCGGCAGCCGGACCACACGAACCGCACCCGCACGTCCCGGCCGTCGTGGGTGTCCTCGCCCAGGAACTCGCCCCGGCCACCCTCGAAACGACCGGTCACGGGCGGGTCCAGGCGTCCGGTGCGGCTGGAGGACCAGTACAGCGACCATCGACGGCTCTCCGGGTCGAAGAGCCGCAGCGTCATCCCCTGGGAGCCGAGACGGGGCATGTCGATCTCGTCGACGTTCGCCGCTCCGCCGAACAACGGCCGGCACCGGGTGGTGCCGGAGAACTCCTCCCAGCCACTTCGCGGGTCGAGGAAGTCGGCACGGCGCCGGTTGCGGACCTCCCAGTCGCCGTGGAGGAAGTCGAAGTCGTGGGCGCTGCTCATCGGTGGTCTCCCGTGGTGCCCTCGGGCAGGGCGTCGGTCAGATAGGCGTTCAGGTCCGGGGACTCGGGGGCCAGCACGTGCCGCACCCAGGCGTCGCGCTCGTGCAGGATCGGCGGCAGCTCCCACACGCAGCCGATCCACGGCAGGTCCGGCGTGACGAAGTGCGCGGGATCCCGGTCAGGACAGCCGAGAGCCGGCTGGCCGGCCGCCGCGCCACGGAAGTGCAGGACGTTGTCCCACACCCAGCTGTAGGCGTTGAGGTAGGCGCCGTCGTCGCCGCCCCGATGCAGCACGACGAAGGTCGCCGGGGGTGTGCCGTCCGGTTCGGGGAGCAGTTCGGGCAGGATCGCGTACGCGGCCTTCTCCACCTCGGGAGCGATGCCCGCCGGGTCCGAGGTGACGTGGTAGCGCTTGATCCGGCGGCCGGCGACCTCCAGCGGCGGGGGAACGGTCAGGAGCTTCTCTGCGAAGGGCATGCGGGGACGCTACGACCGCTTCCCTGACATCCTGTGTCAGTGAAGTCCAGCCGGCTCGTCTCCATCCTCCTGCTCCTCCAGACCCGCGGCCGGCTGACCGCCGCCCAGCTCGCCGACGAACTGGAGGTCTCCGTCCGCACGGTCTACCGGGACGTCGAGGCCCTCGGTGCCGCGGGAGTCCCGGTGTACGGCGACGCGGGCCACGCGGGCGGCTACCGACTCCTCGACGGCTACCGCACCCGCCTGACCGGCCTCACCGCGGCCGAGGCCGAGACCCTCTTCCTGGCCGGCGTCCCCGGCCCCGCCGCCGAGCTGGGCCTGGGCGGAGTCCTGGCCGCCGCCCAGCTCAAGGTGCGCGCGGCCCTGCCGGCGGAGCTGCGCGCCCACGCCGACCGGATCAGCGACCGCTTCCACCTCGACGCCCCCGGCTGGTACGCGGACTCGGACCGGACGCCGTACCTGCCGGCGGTCGCGGACGCCGTGTGGAACCACCGCGTGCTGCACGTGACGTACCGACGCTGGCGTGAGCCCACCGACGTGGAGCGCCGCCTGGAACCGTACGGACTGGTCCTCAAGGCGGGCCGCTGGTACGTCGTGGCGGGCCCCGGACCGCGCACCTACCGCGTCGATCAGATCCTCGACCTCACCTCGGCCGGCACGGACTTCACCCGCCCCTCCGGCTTCGACCTCGCCGCGTACTGGACGGCGTACCAGCGCGAGTTCCACGGTCGGCTGCACCGGGACCGGGCGGTGGTCAGGCTGGCCCCCGGCGTGACGCTCACCGGCCCGGCGGGCGAGGCGGTGCGGGCGAACGGGCGCCCGGATCCGGACGGTTGGACCCGGGCGACGGTTCCCGTCGAGTCCATGGACCACGCCCACGGCGAGTTCCTGCGCCTCGGAGCCGGAATCGAGGTGCTGGAGCCCGCCGAACTGCGGACGAGGATCGCCCGCACCGCGGCGCAACTCGTCGAGAGATACGGCAACCCGGCCGCCCCCGGCGGCGACTGAGAGGCGGAACCCGTCCGTCCTTCAGGAGGTTCGTCCCGTGAGGCACCCCCACACCCGTCCCCACACGCAACGCAGACGCCCGCTCGCCCTGGCCGCCGCCCTGGCAGCCGCGGGGCTCGTCGGCGCGGGTCTGACGACGCTCGCCCCCGACACCGCCGAGGCCGCCACCGCACGGCAGGTCGAGGCCCTCGACCGGGGCGTGGTCAGCGTCCACACCGACGCCGGCAACCTGGTCAGCTGGCGCTGGCTGGGCACCGACCCCGACAACGTCTCCTTCAACGTCTACCGGGCCGGCACGAAGGTCAACTCCAGCCCGATCACCGGCTCCACCACCTACTTCCACGCCGGCGCCCCCTCCCAGGCCGACTACACCGTCCGCGCGGTCGTGAACGGCACCGAGCAGGGCGACTCGGTCCACGCGATCCAGTTCCGCGCCGGCTACAAGGACGTGCCGATCAGCCCGCCGTCCGGCGGCACGACCCCCGACGGCGTCTCCTACACCTACGAGGCCAACGACGCCTCCGTCGGCGACCTCGACGGCGACGGCGCGCTCGACTTCGTCCTCAAGTGGCAGCCGACCAACGCCAAGGACAACTCCCAGTCCGGATACACCGGCAACACCATCGTCGACGGCGTCAAGCTCGACGGCACCCGGCTGTGGCGCGTCGACCTGGGCCGCAACATCCGCTCCGGCGCCCACTACACGCAGTTCCAGGTGTACGACTACGACGGCGACGGCAAGGCCGAGGTCGCCATGAAGACCGCCGACGGCACCAAGGACGGCACCGGCGCGGTGATCGGCAGCTCCTCCGCGGACCACCGCAACTCCTCCGGCTACGTCCTGTCGGGACCCGAGTACCTGACGATGTTCAACGGCCAGACCGGCAAGGCCATGGGCACCGTCGACTACGTCCCCGCCCGCGGCACGGTCTCCTCCTGGGGCGACTCCTACGGCAACCGCGTCGACCGCTTCCTGGCGGGCACGGCGTACCTGGACGGCTCCCGGCCCTCCGTGATCATGGCGCGCGGCTACTACACGCGCTCGGTGATCGCCGCCTGGGACTGGCGGAACGGCCAGTTCACCCGCCGCTGGACCTTCGACACCAACTCCTCCACCAACAGCGGCAAGGGCTACGACGGTCAGGGCAACCACCAGCTCTCCGTCGCGGACGTCGACGGCGACGGCAAGGACGAGATCGTCTACGGCGCGATGGCCGTCGACGACAACGGCTACGCCCTGTGGACCACGAGGAACGGCCACGGCGACGCCATGCACGTCGGCGACCTCGACCCCTCGCGCGCGGGCCTGGAGGAGTTCAAGGTCGACGAGGACGGCTCCAAGCCCTCGTCCTGGATGGCGGACGCGCGCACCGGCCAGATCATCTGGTCCACCGGCGCGAGCGGCGACAACGGCCGCGGCGTCTCCGGCGACATCTGGTCGGGCAGCGCGGGCGCCGAGTCCTGGTCGTCGGCCGAGAGCGGCATCCGCAACCCGAAGGGCACGGTCGTCAACAGCCGCAAGCCCTCCAGCGCCAACTTCCTGTCCTGGTGGGACGGCGACCCCGTCCGCGAACTCCTCGACGGCACCCACGTCGACAAGTACGGCACCTCCGGCGACACCCGCCTGCTCACCGGCTCCGGCGTCGCCTCCAACAACGGCACGAAGGCCACCCCGGTCCTCGCGGGCGACATCCTCGGCGACTGGCGCGAGGAGGTCGTCTGGCGCACGTCCAACAACACGGCCCTGCGCGTCTACTCCACCCCCTACGACACCGACACCCGCATCACGACCCTCCTCCACGACACCCAGTACCGCACGGCTCTGGCGTGGCAGAACACCGCGTACAACCAGCCTCCGCACCCGAGCTTCTTCATCGGCGGCGGCATGGCCACCGCACCGAGGCCGACGGTCTACACGCCGTGAACAAGAGTGGGGCGTGCACCCGCCGGTGCACGCCCCACCCTCGGCTCAGCCGACCGCGCAGCTCCCCTCGCCCAGCGTGAACGAGGCCGGTTCCGCGTTCGCCCCCGACCAGTCGCCGGTGAAGCCGAAGCTCACCGAGGCGCCGGGGGCGACGCCCTTGTTCCAGGCCACGTTCCTCGCCGTCACCGACGTGCCGGACTGGGTGTGTTCCGCGTTCCACATCTGGGTCACCCGCTGGCCGCCGGCGAACGACCAGTCGAGGGACCAGCCGTTCCAGGCCGACGTGCCGGTGTTGGTGAGCCGGACGTCCGCCTGGAAGCCGCCGGACCACTGGTTCGTGACCGTGTAGGTGACCTCGCAGGCGCCGGTGGGCGTCGGATCGGGCCCGGGTCCCGGGTCGGTGCCGCCGTCGCCGCCCGCCGTGTCGCCGTAGACGACGCCCCGGCCGTTGGTCGCGACGTACACCCGGCCGTACACGCGCGGGTCACCGGTGATGGCGGCGCCGGTCCAGCCCCACTGGTGGGCGTCGTCGTTGACGCGGGTCCAGGTGGCACCCTTGTCGGTGGAGCGGAAGATGCCGCGGACGCCGCCGATCTCCGCGCTGGTGTAGAGGGTCTGGTAGGAGGCGTCCGGAGCGGCCTTCCCGAAGCCGACGGTGTCGGCCGCGTCGACGTTCCCCAGCTTGGTGAAGGTCGCGCCGCCGTCCGTCGAGTGCCACAGGCCGTACGGGCCGTCCGCCGCCCCGCCGGCCAGCCAGACGTCCCCCTCGGCGCCGGGCAGCGCCTTGAAGCGCACGCTGTCACCGGCGGGCAGGCCGGTCGCGGCCGAGGCGGTGAAGGTCGCGCCGCCGTCCGTGCTGACGTAGAACTTCCCGGACTTGAAGCCGTAGAAGGTGGCGGGGTCCACGCGGTCGGACTCGACGACCGCGCCCGCGGGGATGCCGGTCGACGCCTGCCATGACGTGCCGAAGCCCGTCGTGTACTGCACACCGGTGCCCTCCGGACTCCACACGAAGCGGCTGCCGTCCGCGCCCGCCGCGACCGTACCGCCGCCGCTCACCCCCGACGGGTCGGTGCCGCCGAACCAGTTGGCGCCGTTGTCCGTGGAGAACGCGATGTGCGGGCCCGAGTCGAGGTTGCCGGCCCGGACCACCGTGTCCGGGTTCGCCTCCGCGAAGTCCAGGCTCGTGGTGGAGGTGAAGTTCGGCGAGGTGTACATCATCGACGGCACCTCGGTCAGGCTCGTGTGCCTGAAGCCGCCGATGTCGCCCAGCGCGCTGAGCAGCGGGGCGCCGGAGGGGGGTGACGCCAGGTCGTTCACGGCCGTCTCCTCCAGGCCGCGCACCATGGGTTCGATGGCGAACGTGCCGCCCTCGTCGTCCCAGTCGGTCAGCTCCTGCGTGCCGTAGATCGTGGCGCCCGTCCCGTACATCATCCGGTCGGAGTCGAACGGGTCGATCTCCAGCGCCTCCGTCATCCAGCCCAGCTTCGGCGTCTGCTCGGGCGGGGTCGGGTTCGCGCCCCAGGTCAGCCACGGGGACGAGGAGACGTCCATCGTGTAGCGGTTCTCGCGGTTCGGGTACGACGTGTAGCTCCACGCCTGCGTCCACGTGCCGCCGCTGTCCGTCGAACGGAAGATCTGCGTGTCCGGCCACCACGAGCTGTACGCGGTCGCCATCACCGTCCCCGGATGCTGCCGGTCGACGGTCAGGCCGCTGAAGCCGAAGTAGGTGTCGGCCTCCGCGACCGGGCTGATGTCCGTCCAGGTGCCCGTCGCCGTCGCGTACCGGTACAGCCGGCCCTTGCCGCCGTCGTACGGGCCGCCCGTGTCGCTGTAGGCGAGGTACAGGTAGCCGTTCTCGGCGTCCAGGACGCCCTTGTGGGCCAGGTGACCCGTGGGCTGGCCCGCCAGCCGCTCCCAGGTCGCGCCCGCGTCCGTCGAGCGGTAGACGGCGTTCTCCTTGTCGGCGACCCCGACGTAGACGGTCTTCGTCGCCGTCCCCCCGCTGCCCGTCGACTCGTCGAAGGTGACCCAGGTGATGCCCTGGTTGTCGGAGGCGTAGCCGGAGGTGTCGCTCGGGTCCTGCGCGTAGTTCCCCGGGTTCGGGAAGGCCGTCACCTCGGACCAGGTGACGCCCGCGTCGGTGGAGCGCCACAGGCCGTGGCCGCTGGGCGCCCCCAGGTACAGCACGTCGTTGTCGTGCGGGTCGACGGCCAGGCGCTCGCCCATGCCGCGGCCCGGCATGTTGCCGCCCAGCTTGAACGGCAGGTCCGTCTTCTGCCAGCTCGCGCCCCGGTCGGCGGAGCGCAGCACCGCGCCGTTCGTCGGGTCCCAGTCGTTGGTGTACGTGCCGACGGCCGCGTACACCCGGTCGGGGTCCACGGAGTCGGAGGCGACGCTCACCACGCCCGTGTGACCCCAGTCGTCCCAGCCGACGTGGTCGAGCAGCGGCGTCCAGGTGTGGGACGACTCCTGCCAGCGGTAGGCGCCGCCGATGTCGGTGCGGGCGTACGCCAGGTTCTTCTCGGCGCGGTTGAACACGATGCCGGGGACGAAGCCGCCCCCGTCGATGCGCGCGTTCTTCCACGTGTAGCTGTCGGCGGCCACGGCCGCCTTCGGCGCGTCGGCTGCCAGCGCCGTTGGCGGGCTGCCCGCCAGAAGACCGGCCGCGAGGGCCAACAGCACGGTCAGGATCCGGGTTCTTCGCACGGTGGGGAACCGTCCTTCCGTCAGGAGCAGAACACATGCGAGGACCGGGCGGCCCCAGACGTGAACAGGGGCCGCCCGGTCGGTTGGTCCCGTCGTCCGGTGACGAGACCGTGCACACGGAGCCGTCAAGCGCCCCGAAGGGAAGCGGGGCTGCGTCGAGGTGCGGCTACCGCCGCGCGAGCGCGACCAGCCACGTACCGGCCGGCAGCCGAAGAACCGCCCACCCGCGGAGCGCTTCGCGGGGACTATTCGAGCAGCTCCGCGTACGAACCCATGGCGAGGGCTATGTCCGCCTGGGCCCAGAACCGGTGGTACGTGAACGTGGGCGTGGCGCCGCCCTGGAGATAGCTCTCGATCTTCGACCAGGCCGGGTCGTCCTGGTAGAAGGAGCGGATCGAGGCGAAGGTCGACGACTCGTCGATCGTGTCGCCGTTCGGCATGGTGCCGCTCCAGCCGCTCGGAACGTAGATCCCGTCGTCGAAACGGTTGTAGTCGGCGCGGGTCTCCGGGACGGCGATGCCGAGCGCGTCCTGGTCGTTCTCCCACATGCCGTCGAGCAGCGCCTTGGCGGTCGAGGCCGCCTCCGTGTCGCCCGAGCGGTCGGCGTAGTACGTCAGGGTCTTGGCGTACGCCGCCGCCACACCGACGTCGTTGGTGTAGTCGGCGACCGTGACGTGCAGGTCGCCGTTGTCACCCGGCGACGAGGCGTTCCAGGTGTCGGGCTGCCCCGACCACTCGAGCGTCGACGGGATCCGGAAGGTGCCGTCCGGGTTGACCGTCGTCTCCGACAGCGCCCAGTCGACCCACTTGTCCAGTACGGCCTTGGCGTCGGCGTCACCGCTCTGCTGGTAGTACTCGGCGACGCGTTCCATGGACCACGCCTGGAAGCCGAACCACTGGTTGGACGGCGGGTCGTGGTACACCGGCTTCTCGTCGTAGTACATGCCGTAGAAGGTCGGCGTACCGGCCGGCGGCGTCCCGTACCGGCCTGCCCAGCTGTTGGTCGCGCCGCCCGCGATGGCACCCTCGTCGGCCTGGAGCCAGCGGTAGAACTCCACCTGCCGGTCCAGGGACTTGGCCCAGTCGGACGCGCCGGTCGCCGACTTGGGCTTCAGGTCGGCGTCGGTGCTCAGCGCGTACGCGGCCAGCGGGTTCTGGTAGCCGCCGTGGGTGTGGCTGGAGCCGATGCGCCAGGCCCAGCCCGCCGAGGTGTCCACCGCGCCGCCCCAGGCGTAGTACCAGGACAGCAGGTAGTGCGAGGAGTCCTTGCCGGTGCCGGCCGGGCAACTGGACGGTCCGACGCAGTTGCCGATCTTCTTGAAGTACTTGTCGAACATGGCGTAGCGCAGGTAGTCGCCCATCTTCGCGGCCTTGTCCAGGGTCGAGGAGATCTCGTCGGCCTTGCCCTGCTCGCCGGCCCAGATGTCCGCCCAGTACGCGGCCTGCACGGCCCGCGCGTCGGCGTCCGGGGCGTTGGTGAACTTCCACTGCTTCGCGTAGGACGCGTCACCGGTGAACAGGTCCAGATACCCGTTCTCACCGCCGTACTTGAACGCGTCGCAGGTCGGCTGCGGCACCGTCTCCCACACCGACTCCTGCGCGCCGCGCTGGAAGGTGTTGATGTACGACGGGCCGGTGTCCGACGGGCCCGCCTCGCAGTTGCCGGGCGAGTTGCCGTAGCCGTAGGTGTTGTCGACGTCCTGGAGCCAGTGCATGCCGTAGACGTCGTCCGTGCCGTACGCCGACTTCAGCTCACCGGCGATCGGGTCCGGGCCGACGGAGACCGCGCCGTCCAGGGGCGCCGGGTACTCGTTCGGCGTGTCCAGCTCGGGTGCGTAGGTCGCCGGCTTCGTGGCGTTGTACGCCGAGTTGGTCGGCTGGTCGGCGTGGGTGGGGATCATGTACGTCTCCATGATCTCCCAGGCGTTGTTGAACCTGTCCCAGTCGCCGGTCACCTTGCCGTACATGGCCTGGAGCCACAGCAGGTAGCTGTACGCCTCGGAGGTGGTCTCGTGCCCGTGGTCCGGCGCCTCGACGATCAGCGTCTCGACCGAGTGGTACGGGATGCCCTCGGGCGAGAAGTAGCCGTTGGCCGGGTCGGTGATCTTGCCGTACAGCTCCAGGAAGCGGGCGTCGTAGTCCTTCGCGGCGGCCAGCTGGGTCACGGTGACCGCGGCCTTGCCGTGGCCGGGGGCCGTCGACTCGAAGACCGCCGAGCCGCTGCCCGAGGCGTTGGCGGAGACGGTCACCTCCTGGGCGGTGTTCCAGTTCGACGGGGTGAAGGTGAGGCTCGCCCCGCCCGTGACCGAGAGGCCGGTGTTGCCGCTCGCGCGGGCGGTCGTGACGCTCACGTTCGCGGTCGGCTGCTTCGAGAGCTTGACCTCGTAGGTCCCCGACCCGCCCTGCTGAACGCCCAGTTGGCCGGGCGAGGCGACCACGGCCGGTCCCGAGGCGACCGTGATGCCGACCGGAGTCGAGTCCGCCGAGGCGCCCATGCTGTCGTAGGCCTTCGCCACCAGGGAATGACTGCCCACGGTCAAGCCAGCAGCGGAGTACGTGTAGGGCGAACTGGTGTCGGTGCCCAGCAGGGTGGCGTCGTCGTAGAACTCCACCTTGCTGATGGTGGCTCCGTCGGCCGCGGCCGACGTGGCCGCCAGCGGCACGGCCTCGCCCTGCGAGTACACCGCGCCCGCCTCCGGGCTGGTCAGCACGGTGATCGGCGGCTGGTGCGCGCCGACGCAGGAGGTGCCGTTGACCGCGAAGTCGGTCGGCGCCGCGTTGCTGCCGCTGTACGTGAACTGCCCGCCGGTGGAGACGGCGGCCCCGGCGGCGATCCGCGCGTTGTACGAGGCGCTCTTCACGGTGACGTTCCGGCCGGACTGGGCCCAGGTGCCGTTCCAGCCGTTGGCCAGCTTCTGGTCGCCCGCGTAGGAGTACGTCAGCGTCCAGCCGTCGATGGCGTCCGAGCCCCGGTTGGTGAGCGTCAGCTCCGCGGTGAAGCCGGCGCCCCAGTCGTTGGTCTTGTAGTCCACGCTGCACTGAAGTGCGGCCGCCTGGGCCGGAGTTGAACCTGTGCCCAGCATCGTGAGGGGTAGCGCGAGGGCCGCCAGCGCGGCGGTCCACAGTCGTCGCGCGGTGCGACGTCTGCGTCTGTGTCCTGAGTGCATGGTGCTGGTTCCTCCTTGCGGCTCGGGGAGGGGGAGTGGGGGAGGAGCAACAAGCCTTGAACCAGTGGGAGCGCTCCCATAGTGGGGAGAGCACCCTGGGCGGTCAAGATGTGTGAAGAGTCGAAAAGATTCGACAGGTCCGGCTGAGAGAAAGTCAGTAACTCCTCTGTTCTTTGCCGTCACTTGGCGCTACCTTCGCTGCACCAGTGGGAGCGGTTCCATCAGTCGACGCGTCCGTCACGGCGCGCCCGAACTGCAAGGAGTCGCTCATGCGACACCCCCCGTTCCACCTTCCGCGTTCAGGACTTTTAGCCGCAGCCGCGGCCTGTCCGACGCGTCGTCGGCCGGCGTGCCGGCTCGTACCTCCCCCGGGCGCTTCCAGCCTGCCCGTGGGCCGTTCCTGACCTCCGATCACGACGGCACCCCCATGCCGATCGGCAGCGGGCCGCGCCGATGGACGCGCGGCCCGGGACGACCGCACCCGCACCCCCACGAAAGAAGGAACCCGCACTCATGACCCGTACCAGAACCGCGATGCTCGCTGCCCTGACGCTGGTCGCCGGCGCCTCGGGCACGGCCCTGGCCGCCCACTCCGCGAGCGCCGGAGCCGCGGCCGCCGCCTGCACCGTCGACTACAAGGTGCAGAACGACTGGGGAAGCGGCTTCACCGCTGCCGTGACCGTCACCAACAACGGTGCCGCCACGTCCAGCTGGTCGCTGGGGTGGACGTACGCCGGCAGCCAGAAGGTCACCAACAGCTGGAACGCGAAGGTCAGTCAGAGCGGTGCCGCCGTCACCGTGGCCAACGAGTCCTACAACGGCACCCTGTCCACGGGCGGTTCGACGAGCTTCGGCTTCCAGGGCACCTACAGCGGCAGCAACGCCGTCCCGGCCACCTTCACCCTCAACGGCGTGACCTGCAACGTCGACGGCGGGACCGACCCGACGGACCCGCCCACCGATCCGACCGATCCGCCGACCGACCCCACCGGCCCGGGCGACCGGGTGGACAACCCCTATGACGGCGCCCAGGTCTACGTGAACCCCGAGTGGTCCGCCAACGCCGCCGCCGAACCCGGCGGTGACCGCATCGCCGACGAGCCGACCGGTGTGTGGCTCGACCGGATCGCCGCCATCGAGGGTGCGAACGGCGGCATGGGCCTGCGCGACCACCTGGACGCCGCGCTGGAGCAGAAGGGCTCCGGCGAGATGGTGATCCAGCTCGTCATCTACAACCTGCCGGGACGCGACTGCGCCGCCCTCGCCTCCAACGGCGAGCTGGGCCCGACCGAGATCGACCGGTACAAGACCGAGTACATCGACCCGATCGCCGAGATCCTCGCCGACTCGAAGTACGCGGACCTCCGGATCGTCACCACGGTCGAGATCGACTCGCTGCCCAACCTGATCACCAACGTCTCCGGGCGGCCCACCGTCACGGAGAACTGCGACGTGATGAAGGCCAACGGCAACTACCAGAAGGGCGTCGGCTACGCCCTGAACAAGCTCGGCGACGTCGGCAACGTCTACAACTACGTCGACGCCGGCCACCACGGCTGGCTCGGCTGGGACAGCAACTTCGGCCCCTCCGCCGAGATGTTCAAGACCGCCGCCACCACCGAGGGGGCGACCGTCGACGACGTGCACGGCTTCATCGTCAACACCGCCAACTACAGCGCCCTGAAGGAGGAGAACTTCAAGATCACGGACTCGGTGAACGGGACCTCCGTGCGCCAGTCCTCGTGGGTCGACTGGAACCAGTACACCGACGAGCAGTCCTACGCCCAGGCCATGCGCGACAAGCTGGTCTCGATCGGCTTCGACACCAACCTCGGCATGCTGATCGACACCTCCCGCAACGGCTGGGGCGGTGCCGACCGGCCCACCGGACCGGGCGCGACGACCGACGTGAACGCCTACGTGGACGGCGGGCGCTACGACCGCCGTATCCACCTCGGCAACTGGTGCAACCAGTCCGGAGCCGGCCTCGGTGAACGCCCGCAGGCCAGCCCCGCCGCCGGGATCGACGCGTACGTGTGGATGAAGCCCCCGGGGGAGTCCGACGGCTCCAGCAAGCTGATCGACAACCCGGACGGCAAGGGCTTCGACCGGATGTGCGACCCCACCTACACGGGCAACGAGCGCAACGGCAACAACATGTCGGGCGCCCTGCCCGACGCCCCGATCTCCGGGGCCTGGTTCTCCGCGCAGTTCCAGGAGCTCATGAAGAACGCCTATCCGCCCCTGTCGTGAGCGGATTCCCGCGCGCGTGGCGCGGGTGAGCCGTCGGGGTCCGGTCCCTGCGGGCCGGGCCCCGGTGGCCTCCTCTTTTTTGCGGGAGCGGCAACATCTGTTGCACCCGGCCGGTGAGTCGTCGCACCCTGGCGGCACCGCGAACGGGAGGCTGACCAGCATGGCGCACGACCACCATCACCACGACACCCACGACCCCGCCCACGAACAGGGCCACGGACACGGGCACGGGCACACGCACGACCACGCCGACATCGACTGGGCCGAGATGGCCCCGCACCTCGAGGCGCAGGCCGAGCTGTACACGCCGCTGTACCGGCAGGCCGCGACCTGGCTGGCCCGGGAGGTGACCGACCCGGGCCTGGTCGTCGACGTCGGCAGCGGACCCGGCGTCGTCTCCTGCCTGTTCGCCGACACCTTCCCCGGCGCCCGCGTCGTCGCCGCCGACGGCGCCGCACCGCTCCTGGAGCGGGCTCGCGCCCGTGCCGAGCGGCTCGGGTTCGGCGACCGCTTCGGCACCCTCGCCGGGGACCTGCCCGGCGCGTTGTCCGAGCTGGACTACCCCGCCGACCTGATGTGGGCCAGCCAGAGCCTGCACCATCTGCCCGACCAGCGCGCGGCGCTCGCCGCTCTCGGCGGGCACCTCGCGCCCGGCGGCACCCTGGCGATCCTGGAGGGCGGACTGCCCGCCCGGTTCCTGCCCCGCGACATGGGGATCGGGCGCCCCGGTCTCCAGGCCAGGATCCGCGCCGCGGAGGAGGACGCGTTCGCCGAGATGCGCGCGGACCTGCCGGATTCCGTGGCCGAGACCGAGAACTGGCCCGCGATGCTGACCGCCGCCGGGCTGAAGCACACCGGCACCCGCAGCTTCCTGCTCGACCTGCCCGCGCCCGTCTCCGACGCGGCCCGCGACTACGTCGCCACGTCACTGTCCCGGCTGCGCGAGCGGATCGGCGAGAGTCTCGCCGCCGATGACCGCGCCACCCTGGACCGGCTGCTCGACCCCGCGGACGAGGCGGGCGTGCACCGGCGCCAGGACCTGTTCGTACTGGTGGCGCACACCGTCTACACGGCGGTACGGCCGGTCTGACGCGGGGGCTTGACTTCGAGAGCGCTCGAAATGATGGACTCCCCCCGTTCGTGAGAGACGAGTACAGACACCGACAAAGTACAGACACAGGGGGAACCATGACCGACACGCCGGTCACGCTCATCACCGGTGGCGGCAGCGGCATCGGTGCCGCCGTCGCCCGGCGGCTGCTGGACTCGGGGCAGCGGGTGGCCGTCACCGGGCGCGGGGAGGCGAGGCTGCGGGCGTTCGGCGCGGAACTCGGCGACCCCGAGGGCCTGTTGACGATTCAGGGCAGTGCCGCCGAGCACGCACAGGTGACCTCGGCGGTCGAGGCCACGCTCAAGGAGTTCGGGCGCCTGGACACGGTCGTCGCCAACGCCGGGTTCGCCACCCACGACTCGGTCGCCGAGGGCGACCCGGCGGGCTGGACCGAGATGGTGCTGACCAACGTGCTCGGCCCGGCCCTGCTGATCAGGGCCTCCATCGACGCGCTCAAGGAGACACGGGGGCGGATCGTGCTGGTGGGCAGCGTCGCCGGCTTCGTGAACACGCCGGGCAACATCTACGGCGCCACGAAGTGGGCGGTGACGGGGCTCGCCGAGAACACCCGGCGGGAGGTGACGCAGTGGGGCGTGGGCGTCACGCTCATCGCGCCCGGCCGGGTGGAGACCCCGTTCTGGGACGGCACCGGCGGCCTGCCGCCCGGCGAACTGCTCACCGCCGACCAGATCGCCGACTCGGTCGTCTGGGCCATGACCCAGCCCGCCGGGGTCGACGTCAACACCGTGGTCGTACGACCGCTGGGGCAGCCCAACTGACCCACACGGGACACGGGAGGGGCCCGGCCGGACGCGCGGCCGGGCCCCTCCCGTGTGCGGCACCGTTCAGGAGTTGACCTCCGCCGGGTCCGAACCCAGCCGCCGGTCCTCGTTCAGCGCGCTGATCGCCGCGAGGTCCTCGGTGTCCAGGGTGAAGCCGAACACGTCGATGTTCTCCTTGATCCGGGACGGCGTCACGGACTTCGGGATCACCACGTTGCCCAGCTGGAGATGCCAGCGCAGCACGACCTGGGCCGGGGTGCGCCCGTGCTTCTGGGCGATCGCGACGATCGCCGGGATGTCCAGGATGCCCTTGCCGGAGCCGAGCGGGGACCAGGCCTCGGTGGCGATGCCCTGCTCCGCGTGCACCTCGCGCGAGGCGTGCTGCTGGAGGTGCGGGTGCAGCTCGATCTGGTTGACGGCCGGGATCACCGACGTCTCGGCGGTCAGCCGCTCCAGGTGCTCCGGCAGGAAGTTGGACACGCCGATGGCCCGGACCCGGCCGTCGGCGAGCAGCTTCTCGAACGCCTTGTACGTGTCGACGTACCGCTCCTTGGCCGGTACGGGCCAGTGGATGAGGTAGAGGTCCAGGTACTCCAGGCCCAGCTTCGCCAGTGAGGCGTCGAAGGCGCGGAGGGTCGTGTCGTACCCCTGGTCGCTGTTCCACAGCTTGGTGGTGACGAAGAGGTCCTCTCGGGCCAGCCCGGAGGCCGCGATCGCCCTGCCGGTGCCCTGTTCATTGCCGTAGATCGCCGCTGTGTCGATGCTGCGGTACCCGGCCTCCAGCGCCTGGCCGACGGCCGTGGTGGCCTCGGCGTCCGGCACCTGCCAGACGCCGAAGCCCAGCTGGGGCATCTCGACGCCGTTGTTCAGGATGATCGGGGGGACCTTGCTGCTCACGAGCTCTTGATCCTTCGGTTGTGGTCAGGTGGTACTCATATCGTCAACGATCACGAGCTCCGACGCATTCCTGACCGTGGAACTCACGCTCTGTAAAGCGCCTCGACCTCGGTGCCGTAGGCGTTCTCGATGGCCTTGCGCTTCAGTTTCAGCGAGGGCGTCAGCAGCCCGTGCTCCTCGGTGAACGGCTGGGCGAGGATGCGGAAGGTGCGGATCGACTCGGCCTGCGACACGAGCGTGTTCGCCGCCACGACCGCGCGCCGCACCTCCGTCTCCAGGTCGGCGTCGTGCACCAGGTCGGCCGGGGACATCCGCGGCTTGTTGCGCATCGTCAGCCAGTGCTCGACCGCCTCCTGGTCGACGGTGATGAGGGCGGCGACGTAGGGCCGGTCGTTGCCGACGACGATGCACTGGTTGACCAGCGGGTGGTCCCGGACGCGCTCCTCCAGCAGACCGGGGGAGACGCTCTTGCCGCCGGAGGTCACCAGGATCTCCTTCTTGCGGCCGGTGATGGTGAGGTAGCCGTCCTCGTCCAGTGCGCCCAGGTCACCGGTGGCCAGCCAGCCGTCGTGCAGGGTCTCGTCGGTGGCCTTCGGGTTGTTCAGATAGCCCTCGAAGACGTTGTCGCCGTTCAGCCAGATCTCGCCGTCGTCCGCGATGTGCACGGTGACGCCCGGGACGGGCTGCCCGACGGTGCCGTAGCGGGTGCGCTCGGGCGGGTTGGCGGTGGCGGCGGCCGTGGACTCGGTCAGTCCGTAGCCCTCGTAGATCTGCACGCCCGCGCCCGCGAAGAACAGGCCGAGGCGCCGGTCCATCGCCGAGCCGCCCGACATGGCGTTGCGGATGCGTCCGCCCATCGCGGCCCGCACCTTGGTGTAGACGAGCTTGTCGAAGAGCTGGTGCTGCATCCGCAGCCCCGCCGACGGGCCGGGCCCGATGCCCCAGGCCTTCGCCTCCACCGCCTCCGCGTACTTCACGGCCACGTCGACGGCCTTCTCGAAGGGACCGGCCTTCCCCTCCTTCTCGGCCTTGCGCCGGGCGGCGTTGAACACCTTCTCGAAGATGTACGGCACGGCCAGGATGAAGGTCGGTCTGAAGGCGGCCAGGTCGGGCAGCAGCGCGGCGGCGTTCAGCTGCGGCTGGTGGCCGAAGCGGACCCGGCCGCGGATCGCCGCGACCTCCACCATCCGGCCGAAGACGTGGGCGAGCGGCAGGAACAGCAGCGTCGCCGCCTCGTCGCCGCGCTTGGAGTGGAACACCGGCTCCCAGCGCTCGATGACCGTGTCCGCCTCGTACATGAAGTTGCCGTGCGTGATGACGCAGCCCTTGGGCCGGCCGGTGGTGCCCGAGGTGTAGATGATGGTGGCGACCGAGTCCGGCGTGACCGCCTTGCGGTGCCGGTGGACCACCTCGTCTTCGAGGTGCGCGCCCGCGTCGTACAGCTCCTGGACGGCGCCGGAGTCCAGCTGCCACAGGCCGCGCAGGTGCGGCAGCCGGTCGATGACGGTGGCGATCGTCATCGCGTGGTCCTCGTGCTCCACGACCGCGGCCGTCACCTCGGCGTCGTAGAGCATCCACATGCACTGCTCGGCCGAGGAGGTCGGGTAGATGGGGACCACCTGGGCGCCGATCGTCCACAGGGCGAAGTCGAAGAGCGTCCACTCGTAGCGGGTGCGGGACATGATGGCGACCCGGTCGCCGAAGCGGATGCCCTGAGCCAGCAGTCCCTTGGCGAGGGCCAGCACCTCGTCGCGGAAGGCCCCGGCGGTGACGTCCCGCCACTGCCCCGCGTCGTCCTTGCGGCCGAGTGCGATGTGTCGCGGATCCTCCTGGGCATGCTGGAAGACGACGTCGGCCAGACCGCCCACCGGTGGTGCCAACGTCAACGGAGGACTGGTGAACTCGCGCAAACCCCGCTCCCCGCATTTCTGGTGACGCCCCCCGCACAGCGCGGTGAAAGCTACCCCACCCGGCGCGTGGACGGGAGGGGTGCCAAAATCGAACAGGGCTCATGTTCGCGCTGGTCAGCGAGTGGAAATGCGCTCACATGGGGAAGGGTCGGACAGTTTCCTGAGGGTTGAGCAAGTTTCGGTGCCGTAATCTCCACCGAATCTGTACGACCCGCTTACCCCCGGTACGGGGACAGCGGAGCGGCCTTCTCCTCCTTCAGTGTGTCCGTCGCGGAATCCGTCACTCCGGCGTCTCGGCCCCCGCGGTCGGCCCTGACCAGTACGAGGACCAGCACCCCGGCGACCGCCGCGACCGCGCCCGCGGCCACCGCGGCCGCGTTCAGTCCGGAGGCGAACGCGGCCCGCAGCGTGTGCTCCCCGAACACGCCCCGCAGGGCGCCCGCCGCACCGCCCGCCAGACCGTGCGCCGCGTCGTGCGGCAGCGTGCCCTCCATCCGCGAGGTCAGCACCGTGCCGAACACGGCGATGCCGAGCGCGTACCCGAGCTGCCGGAAGGTGTTGACCGCGCCCCCGGCCATGCCGGCCCGCTCCGGCGGCACCGCCGCCAGTGCCGCGCCCGCGATGCCGGGCGACACCAGGCCCGTGCCGACGCCCACCAGGAGCAGCCCCGGCACCAGCGAGGACGCGCTCGAGGAGGCGTCCAGGAACGCCATGCAGAACTGCCCCGCCGCGATCAGCAGCAGCCCGCCGCCGATCGTCAGCCGCGCCGGCACCCCGTGCAGCAGCCGTCCGCCCGCCGCGGCCACCAGGAACGACGCCAGCGACAGCCACACGAACACGAGCCCGCCCCGCACCGGGCTCATCCCGAGCAGCGTCTGCAGCCATATGGAGGTGTACGCCATCACGCCGAACGCCGCCCCGTTGAAGGCCAGCCCGCCCAGCATCACGCCCGAGAACGCGGGCCGCAGGAACAGCCGCGGATCGAGCAGCGGATCGGCGACGCGCCGCTCCACGGCGACGAAGCCGCCCAGCGCCACCACCGCGAGGGCGAAGGAGGCGAGGGTGCCGCCCTCCGTCCAGCCGTGCGACCCGGCCCGCACCGCCCCGTACGTCAGCGCGGCGGCGAACGCCGCGAAGGCCGCCGTACCCGCCCAGTCCACGCGGCGCCCGATCGCCCCGCGCGACTCCGGCACCACGCGCAGCGTCAGCCAGACCGCCGCCACGCTCACCGGCAGGTTCACCCAGAAGATCCAGCGCCAGCCCGGGCCGTCGGTGAGCAGCCCGCCCAGCACCGGGCCCACGGCCGCCGCCGCCCCGCTGACCGCGCCCCACACCCCGAGCGCCATCGACCGACGGCGCCCCTGGTAGACCGAGCCGAGCAGCGGCAGCGTGGTGGCGAACATCGCCGCCGCGCCCACCCCCTGCAGCCCGCGCGCGGCGACCAGCATCCCCGGCCCGGTGGCCAGCCCGCACAGCAGCGAGGCCGCCGCGAACAGCACCACGCCCGCCACGTGCACCCGGCGTCGCCCCAGTACGTCGGCGGCGGCCCCCAGCCCCAGCAGCAGCGCGGCCAGCGCCAGCGCGTAGCCGTCCATCACCCACTGCAGATCGCTCAGCGACGCGTCCAGCCCCCGGGCCATGTCCGGCAGCGCGACGACCGCGATCGTCACGTCCAGCAGCAGCATGAACGTCCCGAGGCACACCGCCGTGAGCGGCCCCCATGTACGCATGTTCTGTCTTCTTCCTGTGTGCTACGAGTCTCTGTGTCTCCGTACGATGGGTCGAACCCGGCCGAATGGCCTGGTCCATGGCGCCTGCGTGACGGAACTCGATGGGATGGTCCGCCTTGAGGATGGAATCCGACACCTTCGACGAACTCGACCTGCGCGTGCTGGACGCCCTGGAGGTGAACGGCCGCGCCTCCTTCAGCCGCATCGGGGCGGTACTCGGCGTCTCGGACCAGACCGTCGCCCGCCGCTACCGCAGGCTGTGCGCCGAGGGCGGGCTGCGGGTGGTCGCCGTCCGGGACCCCGAGCGGCTCGGCCAGGACCACTGGACGCTGCGGCTGCGCTGCGTCCCCGACAGCGCCCTTCCCATCGCGGACGCCCTCGCCAAGCGCCCCGACACCAACTGGATCGGGCTGGCCGCGGGCGGCACGGAGGTCATCTTCGGCACCCGGCCGCGCAGCGCGGGCGACCGGGACGACCTGCTCCTGGGCAAGCTGCCGCGCACCCCGCGCGTCCTGGAGATCCACGCCCACCAGATCCTGCACCGCTTCTACGGCGGGCCCAGCGGCTGGCTCCGCAAGTTCCGGGTGCTCGGTGACGACCAGGTCGCGGCGCTGCGGCCCGAGGCGGTCCCGCCCTCGCCGGGGGCCGCCCGCATCGAGCCCGAGGACGAGCCGCTGCTCGCCGTGCTGGAACGCGACGGGCGCGCGGGGTACCCCGAACTCCAGCGCGTCACCGGCCGCTCAGAGTCCGCCGTCAAACGCCGCCTGGCCGCGCTGCTCGCCTCCGGAGCCGTGTACATCGACGTGGAGTACCACTCCGAGATCCTCGGCTACCCCACCGCCGCCGTCCTGTGGCTCACCACGAGTCCGGCCGCCCTCCACCGGGTCGGCGAGGCGCTCGCCGCACACGACGAGATCGCCCACGCCGCCGCGACCGCCGGTCCGTCCAACATCATCGCCACCGCCGTCGTCCGCAGCACCGCCGATCTCTACGCCTACCTCAGCGGTCCGCTCGGCCGGCTGGAGGGCGTCCAGCACGTGGAGGCGTCCCCGTTCCTGCGCCGGGTCAAGCAGCTCACCTATCCGAGGCCCGTGCGCTGAGGCCGGTGCAGCCGGTCGCCGCCCGCCAGGATCGCCGCCGCCAGGGCGTCGGCGGCGCCCTGTGCCGAGGGGCGGCGCCGGCCGTGCACCAGCACGAAGTCGACGCGGCCCAGCTCGGGCAGGCCCGCCCGGTCCGGCACCCGTACGAGGCCGGGCGGGACGAGGCCGCGCGAGTGCGCCATCACGCCCAGGCCCGCGCGGGCGGCCGCGATCAGGCCGTTCAGGCTGCCGCTGGTGCACGCGACGTGCCACTCCCTGCCCTGCCGCTGCAGCGCGTCCAAGGCCAGCGCGCGGGTGATGCCCGGCGGCGGATAGACGATGAGCGGCACCGGGCGGTCGGCGTCCAGGCGCAGCCGCCGCGCGCCGATCCACACCAGCCGGTCACTCCACACCGGTTGCCCACGCGGGTCCTCCGGCCGCCGCTTGGCCAGCACCAGGTCCAGCTTCCCGGCCCCCAGCTGCTCGTGCAGCGTGCCCGACAGCTCCACCGTCAGCTCCAGGTCGACCTCTGGGTGGTCGTGCCGGAAACCCTCCAGGATCTCCGGCAGCCGGGTCAGCACGAAGTCCTCGGACGCCCCGAACCGCAGCCGCCCGCGCAGCCGGGTGCCCGTGAAGAAGGCCGTCGCCTGCTCGTGCACCTCCAGGATCCGGCGCGCGAACCCGAGCATCGCCTCGCCGTCCTCCGTCAGCTCCACGGAGTGGGTGTCACGGCTGAACAGCTGCCGTCCGGTGGCGTCCTCCAGCCGACGCACGTGCTGGCTCACCGTCGACTGGCGCAGCCCGAGCCGCCGGGCGGCCTGCGTGAAGCTCAGCGTCTGGGCCACCGACAGGAACGTACGCAGATGGGAGGGGTCGTACATGCCCGCAGGCTATCGCGGAACGTGATGACAGTCAGAGCGGTATACGGGATTCCCGATCGCGGAGTGAGAGAGCACGATGGAGCGGGGACCCGCGACCCCCGTGAACGGAACGAACGAGCAAGTGGAGCACCGTGAAACGCCTACGCCCGCCGCGTTGGATGCCGATCGACCCGTACATCCTGCTGCTGCTCGCCACGGTGGGCCTCGCGGCGCTGCTGCCGGCCCGCGGCACGGGCGCGGACGTCGCCTCCGGCGCCTCCACCGGCGCGATCGCGTTCCTCTTCTTCCTCTACGGCGCCCGGCTCTCCACCCGTGAGGCGATGGACGGCGTGCGGCACTGGCGGCTCCACGTCACCGTGCTGGCCTGCACCTTCGTCGTCTTCCCGCTGCTCGGCCTCGCGTCCCGCGGTCTGGTCCCGGTGTTCCTGACCGACCCCCTCTACCAGGGCCTGCTCTTCCTCACCCTGGTCCCGTCGACCATCCAGTCGTCGATCGCCTTCACCTCCATCGCCCGCGGCAACGTGCCCGCCGCCATCTGCGCCGGGTCCTTCTCCTCCCTGGTCGGCATCGTCGTCACACCGCTGCTGGCCGCCGCCCTGCTGGGCAGCGGCGGGGGAGGGTTCTCCGCCGACTCGGTGGTGAAGATCGTGCTGCAACTGCTGGTGCCGTTCGTCGCCGGACAGCTGCTGCGCCGGTGGATCGGCGGCTTCGTCGCCCGGCACAAGAAGGTCCTCCAACTCGTCGACCGCGGCTCGATCCTCCTCGTCGTGTACACCGCCTTCAGTGAGGGCATGGTCGAGGGCATCTGGCACCAGGTCAGCCCGGTCCGGCTGGCCGGGCTGCTGGCAGTGGAGGCGGTACTGCTCGCCGTGATGCTGCTCCTGACCTGGTACGGCGCGAAGGGCCTGGGCTTCGGCCGGGAGGACCGGATCGCGATCCAGTTCGCCGGGTCCAAGAAGTCACTGGCCGCCGGACTGCCCATGGCGAGCGTCCTGTTCGGCGCCCACGCCTCACTGGCCGTGCTGCCGCTGATGCTCTTCCACCAGATGCAGCTGATGGTGTGCGCGGTCATCGCCAAGCGCCGGTCGCACGATCCGCAGGCGGTCCCGCCCGAGGACTCCGCCGCCCCCGCGCGCACCGCGGTCGGCACGGGGAGCCGCTCCGGCTGAACGGGCCGCAGGGGCGCGGTCAGCCGGCCGCGTCCACCCGGTCCATGGGCAGGTGCAGGACGGTGTCGCCGGTGGCCGAGGGCGGGTTGCCGGCGGCGATCTCCTCGTCGGTCAGGGCCCGGTTCCACACGTGCACGTCGTCGATCGCGCCGCTGAAGCGCGCCCGGCCGTCCATCCGTTCGCCGATGTGCACACCGAACGGCGAGTTCCGGCTGACCGAACCCGGCACGTCCGCCGCGCCGGCCGCCGAACCGTCGAGGAACAGCGTGAGCTGGCCCCCGCCCCGGCGCAGCGCCAGATGGTGCCGGCGGCCGTCGTTGTGGGCGCGGTCGGTGCGCACCCACGCCGAGCGCGGGGCCGCCGTGCCGTCGCGCGCGGTGATCAGCCCCTGGACCCGCCCGTTGCCGGGCTCGGCGCGCAGCCACACCTGCGGCTGCGTGGTGCCGACGCCGCCCATCCACAGCAGCGGCTGCTCCCCGTCGGCCGCCGAGTACCGGAACCACAGCGCAGCCGTGAAGTCCCCGGCCCCGAGCGGAAGCCGCCCGTCGTAGGGCAGCCGTACGGCGTCGTCGGCGCCGTCGAACGCGAGCGCGCCGCCCACCGCGCCGTCCGTCGTACCGGAGCTTTTGGCACCGCCGAGCACGGTCGCGGGCGAGGCTCCCGCGGCGAGGTCGGGCGTGGTGGGGTCGGCGGCCCGGCGCGGCCCGAGCCAGTCCTCGGTGAAGCGGGCGAAGCGGATCTCGTCCCGTGCGTCCACCGCCCCGGCCTCGTACAGCAGGCCCACCGCGGTGTCGTCGACGGCCACCAGGTCGGAGTAGCCGGACCAGTCCCGGGTGACGACGGTGCCGCGGTCCACGCTGTCCCAGGTCGCGCCGTCGTCGTAGGAGGAGCGGACCGTCATCGTCCGGCGGCGGTCGGGGTCGGCCGGTGCGGACAGGAGCGTGCGGTCGCCGAGGCGCAGCACCGCGCCCTGCACCTGCGGGGCGTACAGGTCGGGAAGGGCCTGGAAGGGGGCCGCGAAACCGTCGCCGCCGTCCCGGCTGACGGCCTGGGTGCGGTGGCCGAGGTCGGTGCCGTTCTCCTCCCGCCCGCTGACCAGGAGCGCACCGTCGGCTCGTTCGGTCAGGGTCAGTTCGGAGGGCTTCTGCCGGAAGGTGCCGTCGGCGGCGACGGGCCAGGTGTCGGTGGCGCCGACCTTCCAGTGCTCGCCGCCGTCGTCGCTGACGACCAGGGCGGCGTGGTTGGCGGTGACCCTCCCCCAGCCTCCGGCCGGGGGGACCCCCATCTCGCTTCGCTCGCCGTCCCAGCTCTCGGCGTTGACGCCGACGACGAGCCGTCCGGGGTGGGAGGTACCGGTGAGCTGGATGCCGTGCACGGGGCCCGTGGCGTACCAGGAGTTCCAGTCGGGCGGCAGGACCTCGGGGCTCAGGTCGCGGGGCGCCGACCAGGAGCGGCCGTCGTCGTCGCTGTACTGGAGGTGGGGTGTGCGGGCGCAGGGCACCGCGCAGTTGGCGGCGTCGGTGCGGCCGGCGTTGTACGTCTCGACCAGCAGGACGCGGCCGGTGGTGCGGTCGACGACCGGGGCCGGGTTGCCGTGGGTGTCGCCGCCGCCGTCGTTGACGACCTGGAGCGGGCCCCAGGTGCGGCCGCCGTCGGTGGAGCGTTTGAGGACGATGCCGATGTCGGCGGCGTCGCCGCAGTTGAGGACGCGGCCCTCGGCGAAGGCCAGCAGGGTCTCGTCGGTCGTCCGGACGATCGCCGGGATGCGGAAGCAGGCGTATCCGCCCGGGTCCCGGGCCGCCTCGAAGAGGACCTGCTGCTCGAACTCGGGTGCCCGGTCGCCGGGCCCCGCGTACGCCGGGTGCGTGGACAGCGCCAGGGCGAACGACGCGGCGAGGGCCGGCCAGAGGGCGCGGGGAGGTCGTGACGGCATGGCGCGGTCTGCCCTTCAGGCGGCTGGTCGGAACCGGTCGTCGTCCGGACATCAGTACAACAGGACGTCGCGCACGCAGGGTGATCACCCGCGTGATCACCCGCGTGTCGGCCCGTACGGTCGAGACGGGGCCCCTGAGGCGCAGGGGGCGCTCCCCGCCGGTCGGGGCCCCGCCGCCGTGCCGCGGAGAGGCCGATCAGCCCTGGACGGCCGCGGTCCGCAGGGCGACGCGGTCCTCACCCGCGTACACGTTCATGGAGCTGCCGCGCAGGAAGCCCACCAGCGTCAGCCCCGTCTCGGCGGCCAGGTCCACCGCCAGCGAGGACGGCGCCGACACCGCGGCCAGCACGGGGATGCCCGCCATCACGGCCTTCTGCGCCAGCTCGAAGGAGGCCCGGCCCGACACCAGCAGGACCGACCGGGACAGCGGCAGGTCCCCGTTCTGCAGCGCGCGGCCGACCAGCTTGTCGACCGCGTTGTGCCGTCCCACGTCCTCCCGCACGTCCACCAGCTCCCCGTCCTCGGTGAACAGGGCCGCCGCGTGCAGTCCGCCGGTCCGGTCGAAGACCCGCTGGGAGGCGCGCAGCCGGTCGGGCAGGTCCGCCAGCAGCTCCGGGGTGACACGGACCGGGGGAGTGTCGGCGATGGGCCAGCGGGCCGTCGTACGCACCGCGTCCAGGCTCGCCTTGCCGCACAGCCCGCAGGACGAGGTGGTGTAGACGTTCCGCTCCAGCGTGATGTCCGGGATCCGCACGCCGGGGGCGGTCCGCACGTCGACCACGTTGTACGTGTTGGAGCCGTCGACGGTCGCGCCCGCGCAGTACACGATGTTCTGGAGATCGCCCCGCTCGGCGAGCACGCCCTCGCTGACCAGGAAACCGGCCGCCAGCGCGAAGTCGTCGCCGGGCGTGCGCATGGTGATGGCGAGCGGCTTGCCGTTCAGCCGGATCTCCAGCGGTTCCTCCGCGACGAGCGTGTCCGGGCGCGTGGAGACCGCACCGTCCCGTACGCGGATCACCTTGCGTCGTTCCGTGACTCGTCCCATGTCCGTGCCCCTTGCCGGTCAGTCCCGGTTCTGTACGTGCTGGTAGCCGAAGCGGCCCTTGATGCACAGGTTGCCGTGGGTCACCGGATTGTTGTGCGGTGAGGTGACCTTCACGATCTCATTGTCCTGCACGTGGAGCGTGAGGTTGCAGCCCACTCCGCAGTACGCGCACACCGTCGTCGTCTCCGTCTGCCGCTCCTCGTGCCACGTCCCGGCCGCGCGCATGTCGAACTCCGACTTGAAGGAGAGGGCTCCCGTGGGGCACACCTCGACGCAGTTGCCGCAGTACACGCACGCCGAGTCGGTCAGCGGCCCGTCGTGCTCGACCGAGATCCGGGCGTCGAAGCCCCGGCCGGAGACGGAGATCGCGAAGCTGTTCTGCCACTGGTCCCCGCAGGCGTCCACGCACTTGTAGCAGAGGATGCATTTGCCGTAGTCGCGCACGTAGAGGTCGTTGTCGACGCGCGGTTCCTCGTCGACGCGGGCCGCGTCCGGGCCGAAGCGGTCCGGCTTCGCCTCGTACTCCTTGAGCCACTGCGCGACCGAGGGGGTCGTGGAGAGGTCGACCGAGGAGGCGAGGAGTTCGAGGACGACCTTGCGGCTGTGCCGGGCACGCTCGGTGTCCGTGCGCACCACCATGCCCGGCTCCGCCCGGCGCGAGCAGGCGGGCGCGAGGGTCCTGGCGCCCTCGACGTCCACCACACAGACCCGGCAGGCGTTCTTCGGGGTGAGCGTGTCGCCCTCGCACAGGGTCGGGACGTCCTTCCCGGCGGCCCGGCAGGCGTCGAGGATCGTGGACCCCTCGGGGACTCTGGCCTCCTGCCCGTCGAGGGTGAACTCCACCAGGCGGCGCGGCACTCCGAGCGGTATCGCGGTCATTCGTACGCCCCCAGACGGTCGATGGCGGATTCCACGGCGTTCCACGCGGTCTGCCCGAGACCGCAGATCGAGGCGTCCCGCATCGCCCGGCCGACCTCGCGCAGCAGTGCGATGTCGTCGGCCGCGGCGGCGCCCGTGCGCCCGGCGATCCGGTGCAGCGCCTCCTCCTGGCGCACGGTGCCGACCCGGCACGGCACGCACTGCCCGCAGGACTCGTCGCGGAAGAACTCGGCGATGCGCAGGAGGAGGCGGGGGAGCGGGACCGTGTCGTCGAAGGCCATCACCACTCCCGAACCGAGGGTGGTGCCCGCCTCGCGGGTGCCCTCGAAGGTGAGCGGGATGTCCAGTTCGTCGGGGCGTACGAAGCCGCCGGCGGCTCCGCCGAGCAGGACCGCGCGCAGGTTGTCGCGGACACCGGCGAGGGTGAGCAGCTCGCCCAGCGTCGCGCCGAAGGGGAGTTCGTAGACGCCGGGGCGGTCCACGCTGCCCGACACGCAGAACAGTTTCGGGCCCGTGGACGTCCGGGTGCCGATCGCGGCGTACGCCTCGGCGCCCGTCGTCAGGATCGGCAGCACGTTGACGAGTGTCTCGACGTTGTTCTCCACCGTGGGTTTGCCGAACAGGCCCTTCTCCACGGGGAACGGCGGCTTGGAGCGGGGCTCGCCCCGGTAGCCCTCGATGGAGTTGAACAGCGCCGTCTCCTCACCGCAGATGTACGCGCCGGCGCCCCGCCTGATCTCGATGTCGAAGGCGTAACCCTGGCCGAGGACGTCGTCGCCGAGCAGGCCGCGGGTGCGGGCCTGGGCGATGGCGTGGGTGAGGCGGGCGAGGGCGCGGGGGTACTCGCCGCGGAGGTAGAGGTAGCCCTTGTGCGCGCCGGTCGCGTACGCGGCGACGGTCATCGCCTCGACCAGGGCGTAGGGGTCGCCCTCCATGAGGACGCGGTCCTTGAAGGTGCCCGGTTCCGATTCGTCGGCGTTGCAGACGAGGTAGTGCGGGTGGTCGGGCTGGGCGGCCGTCGCCTGCCACTTGCGCCCGGTGGGGAAGGCGGCGCCGCCGCGGCCCACCAGGCCGGCGTCGGTGACCTCGCGGATGACGCCGGCGGGGCCGAGGTCGAAGGCGCGGCGCAGGGCGGTGTAGCCGCCGTGGGCGCGGTAGTCGTCCAGGGAGGTGGGGTCCACGGTGCCGATGCGTTTGAGGAGGGTGAGGGTGGGGTCGGGGGTGCTGGTCTGGGGGACCGCCAGGGCGGGGGCGGGCTCGGCGGGGGCCGATTCGGGGGCGGTGGCCGCGTGGACGGCGGTGTCCGGGGTTGCGGGGGCGCATACGGCCGTCGCGTGGAGGGTGTTTCGCCCCCGCCGCCCCTTCCCGTTCCCGTCCCCGGGGGCTGCCGCCCCCGGGCCCCCGCTTTCGGCCTGAACGGCCTCGTCCTCAAACTCCCCCAGAGGGGGTACCCCCGGACGGGCTGACTTGCCCGCCCGGACCACCAAGGTTGCCGGGGCGCGCTCGCACAGGCCCAGGCATGGGCTCCGTTCGACCTGCACGCCGCTCTCCGGGCCCAGACGTTCCTCCACGGCCGCGCACAACTCGCTCGACCCCGCCGTCGTGCACGCCAGGTCGGTGCAGACGTGGAGGACCGTTGCCGGGCGGGGGCGGACCGAGAACATGGCGTAGAAGGTGGCCACTCCGTATGCCTCGGCCGGGGGCACCGTCAGGCGGCGGCACAGGTAGTCCAGGGCGCCCTCGCTGATCCAGCCGACCCGGTCGTTGAGCGCGTGCAGGCCCGGCAGGAGCAGGTCGCGGCGTTCTCGGGCCTCGCGGCCGCCCCGCGCCCACCTGAGGTCGCCGGCGTCCGTCTCGTCGCGGGCGGCGCCCTCCCACGACGACTCGGGCGGCCCGAGCAGGGCGTCCACGGCCGCGCGTTCCTCGTCCGTGGGCTTGCTGTCACCGAAGCGCAGGTCCACCGGTGCTCACCTTCTCGATCCGGATCGCCGAGGCCTTGAACTCCGCCGTCCCGGCGATCGGGCAGTTGGCCTCGATGGTCAGCTGGTTGGTGTCCACCTCGTCGGGGAAGTGGAAGCTCATGAAGGCCAGGCCGGGGCGCAGTGCCGTGTCCACCCAGACGGGCGCGAGCAGCGAACCGCGCCGCGAGGTCACCCGCACCTCCTCGCCGACCGCCACCCCGTAGCGTTCGGCGTCCTCCGGGCACAGCTCCACGGACTCGCCGCGCCGCAACGGAGAGGCGTAACCACCGCTCTGCACGCCCGTGTTGTACGAGTCGAGCCGTCGGCCCGTAGTCAGCCGGATCGGGTACTCCTCGTCGGTGAGGTCCACGGGCGGGTCGTGCCGGACGATGCCGAAGGGGGCGAGCCGACCGCGGCGGGCCGGGTCCGGATCCCACAACCTGCCGTGCAAGTACGTCGGTTCCAGCTTCTCGGTGCTCGGGCACGGCCACTGGATGCCCTGGTGCTCCTCCAGGCGCGCGTACGTCATCCCGTGGTGGTCCGGGGACAGGGAGCGAAGCTCGTTCCAGACCGCCTCCGCGTCGGCGTACTTCCAGTCGTGGCCCAGGCGGGCCGCGAGGTCGCAGAGGATGTCGATGTCGTCCCGGGCCTGACCGGGCGGGGTCACCGCCTTGCGGACCCGCTGCACGCGTCGCTCGCTGTTGGTGGTGGTGCCGTCGGTCTCCGCCCAGCCGGCCGTCGCCGGGAGGACCACGTCGGCCAGTTCGGCGGTCTTCGTGAGGAAGATGTCCTGGACGACCAGGAAGTCCAGCGCCCGCAACCGGCGTACGGCCTGTTCGGCGTCCGCCTCCGACTGGGCCGGGTTCTCGCCGATGCAGTAGACGGCGCGGAGCGTGCCCTCGTCCATGGCCTCGAACATCTCCGTCAGGGTGAGCCCGTGGCCCGGCTGGACGACCGTGTCCCAGGCCGTCTCGAACTTCCGGCGGACCTCCGGGTCCAGCACGTCCTGGAAGCCGGGCAGCCGGTTGGGGATCGCCCCCATGTCGCCGCCGCCCTGCACGTTGTTCTGGCCGCGCAGGGGTTGCAGCCCCGAGCCGTAGCGGCCGATGTGGCCGGTGAGAAGGGAGAGGTTGATCAGGGCGCGGACGTTGTCCGTGCCGTTGTGGTGCTCGGTGATGCCGAGGGTCCAGCACAGCTGGGCACGCTCGGCGCGGGCGTAGGCGTGGGCCAGTTCGCGGACGGCGGCGGCCGGTACGCCCGTCACCTTCTCGGCGAGGGAGAGCGTCCACGGCTCGACGAGGGCCTTGTACTCCTCGTAGCCCGTCGTCGCCCGCTCGATGAACGCCTCGTTGGCCAGCCCCGCGTGGATGATCTCCCGGCCGACCGCGTGCGCCAGCGGGATGTCCGTGCCGACGTTCGGTCCGAGCCAGCCCTCCGCCCACTCGGCGGTGGAGGTGCGGCGCGGGTCGACGGCGTACATGCGGGCGCCGTTGTGTATGCCCTTCAGTACGTGCTGGAAGAAGATCGGGTGTGCGAAGCGGGCGTTGGAGCCCCACATCACGATGACGTCGGTGTGCTCGATCTCCTCGTAGGAGGAGGTGCCGCCGCCCGAGCCGAAAGCGGCCGACAGGCCCGCGACGCTCGGCGCGTGGCAGGTGCGGTTGCAGGAGTCGACGTTGTGGGTGCCCATGACGACGCGGGCGAACTTCTGCGCCACGTAGTTCATCTCGTTGGTCGCCCGCGCGCAGGAGAACATCCCGAACGCGCCGCGCGCCGCCGCCAGGCCGCGGGCCGTGCGGTCCAGGGCCTCCTCCCAGGTCGCCCGGCGGAAGGGCTCCTCGCGCGAGTCCCGCACCAGGGGGCGGGTGAGACGGGTGTAGGTCTTCGGGCTTCGGTCGCGTTTCCTCATGCGGCGCTCCTCAGCGCGAGCAGGTCCGACAGGGCGTGCACGGTGCGCAGGGTGGGCACCGGGACCCCGGTGATCTCCGCCAGCTCGACGACGGCCGCGAGCAGGACGTCGAGTTCGAGCGGCTTGCCGCGCTCCAGGTCCTGGAGCGTGGAGGTGCGGTGGTCGCCGACCTTCTCGGCGCCCGCGAGCCGGCGCTCGATGGAGACGCCGACCTCGCAGCCGAGGGCTCCGGCGACCGACAGCGTCTCGGTCATCATGGTCTCGATGACCTCCCGGGTGCCGCCGTGCAGGCACATCTGCCGCATGGTGGCGCGGGCCAGGGCACTGATCGGGTTGAAGGAGATGTTGCCCAGCAGCTTCAGCCAGATGTCGTCCCGCAGGTCGGGTTCGACCGGGCACTTCAGGCCGCCCGCGCGCATCGCCTCGCTGAACGCCAGACACCGGGCCGAGACGTCCCGGCCGGGCTCGCCGATCGAGAACCGGGTGCCTTCCACATGGCGTACGACGCCCGGCTGTTCCAGTTCGGTGGCCGCGTACACGACGCAGCCGACGGCCCGTTCGGGCGCGAGCACCGCACTGACCGCGCCGGCCGGGTCCACACTCTCCAGGCGGCGGCCGTCGTACGGGCCGCCGTGCCGGTGGAAGTACCACCAGGGAATGCCGTTCTGGGCGGCCACGACCGCCGTGGTCTCGTGGAGCAGGGGCTCGATCAGCGGCCCGCACGCCGCGTACGAGTTGGCCTTCAGGCCCAGGAACACGTAGTCGACCGGGCCTATCTCGGCCGGGTCGTCGGTGGCGCGCGGGTGCGCGGTGAAGTCGCCGCGCGGGCTGCGCACCCGTACTCCGTACTGCCTCATGGCCGCCAGATGCGGTCCACGGGCGATGAGATGCACGTCGGCGCCCGCACGGTGGAGCGCGGCGCCGACGTAGGCGCCGATCGCTCCGGCGCCGAGGACTGCGACTTTCATGGCGGGGGAGCTCCGTTCGGTCGAGGGATACCGAGGAACCGAAGATTTCCGTGAGCAGGGTCGAAGATGTCGACGAAATATTGTCTACAGTATGGAGGTTGAGGCAGCAAGGCTTTGTGCAGCAGTAGTGGTGGTCTGTAGTTGTCTGCTCAACAGTCTTCTCAAGCGCTTTCCGGATGCCTACGGTTGGGGACTCATGAGTCCCCCCGTCGCACCCCCGGGCTGGAGCCGCTGGCTCGTTCCCCCAGCCGCTCTCTCGGTCCACCTCTCCATCGGGCAGGCCTACGCCTGGTCCGTGTTCAAACCGCCCCTGGAGTCGGCGCTCGATCTCAGCGGTACGCAGAGCGCGCTGCCCTTCCAGCTCGGCATCGTCATGCTCGGTCTGTCGGCCGCGTTCGGCGGCACGCTCGTGGAACGGCACGGGCCGCGCTGGGCGATGACCGTCGCCCTGGTCTGCTTCTCCTCCGGCTTCCTGCTCTCCGCGCTCGGCGCGGCGGTGGAGCAGTACTGGCTGATCGTCCTCGGCTACGGCTTCGTCGGCGGGATCGGCCTCGGCATCGGCTACATCTCACCGGTCTCCACGCTGATCAAGTGGTTCCCCGACCGGCCGGGCATGGCCACCGGCATCGCCATCATGGGCTTCGGCGGCGGCGCCCTCATCGCCTCGCCCTGGTCCGCGCAGATGCTGGAGTCCTTCGGCACCGACAACTCGGGGATCGCCCTCGCCTTCCTCGTGCACGGAGTGACGTACGCCGTCTTCATGCTGCTCGGCGTGCTGCTGGTACGGGTGCCCCGCCCCAAGGAGCGGGCGGACGGACGGCCGGTCCCGCTCGAGGGCGTCCAGGTCTCGGCGCGTTCCGCGATGCGCACCCCGCAGTTCTGGCTGCTGTGGATCGTGCTCTGCATGAACGTCACGGCCGGCATCGGCATCCTGGAGAAGGCCGCGCCGATGATCACGGACTTCTTCTCCGACACCTCCACGCCGGTGTCCGTGACCGCCGCAGCCGGCTTCGTGGCCCTGCTGTCGGCGGCCAACATGGCCGGCCGGTTCGGCTGGTCCTCCGCCTCCGACCTGATCGGACGCAAGAACATCTACCGCGTGTACCTCGGCGTCGGCGCGCTGATGTACACGCTGATCGCGCTGTTCGGCGACTCCTCCAAACCGCTGTTCGTCCTGTGCGCCCTGGTCGTCGTGTCCTTCTACGGCGGCGGCTTCGCCACGGTCCCCGCCTACCTCAAGGACCTCTTCGGCACCTACCAGGTCGGCGCGATCCACGGGCGCCTGCTCACCGCCTGGTCCCTGGCCGGTGTCCTCGGCCCGCTGATCGTCAACTGGATCGCCGATCACCAGGAGGAGGCGGGACGGCACGGCTCGGACCTGTACGGCACGTCCTTCCTCATCATGATCGGGCTGCTGGTCGTCGGCTTCGTCGCCAACGAACTCGTCCGCCCCGTCCACTCCCGCCACCACGAACCCGCCGTCCCCGCGCCGAAGGAGGGCAACGATGTCGTCCGACAGCAGCCAGAATCCGCCTGACCTGCCCGACCGGCGGCCGCTGATCGCCTTCACCTGGCTCTGGGTGGGCGTACCGCTCGCCTACGGGCTGTACGAACTCGTCCGGAAGGCGACCCAGCTCTTCACCGGGTGAGGGCGCGCGCCGGGGCACGGGGGACGGGCGTCACCCCGCGGGGACGGTCGAGGGCACCGGAGGATGCTGACCGAAGCCGACAAGCCGGGCGCCCGTTTCCTGTCGTATCACCTGCCGTCGTACCCGTCGGTCACTGATCACACTGGTGGATCCCGTACCCGAGGCAGCGAGGACTCCACCCATGCACCAAGGCTCCCGCATCACCGCCGTCGGCCACTACCAGCCCGCCGGGATCCTCACCAACGAGGACCTGGCGGGCATGGTCGACACCAGCGACGAGTGGATCAGGAGCCGGGTGGGGATTCGGTCCCGCCGCATCGCCGGACCCGACGAGCCGGTGGACGAGCTGGCCGGCCACGCCGCCGCGAAGGCGCTCGCGGCGGCCGGGCTGACGCCCGCCGACGTGGACCTGGTGCTGGTCGCCACCTCCACCGCGATCGACCGCTCCCCGAACACCGCCGCCCGCGTCGCCGCCCGCCTCGGCATCCCCTCGCCCGCCGCGCTGGACGTCAACGTCGTCTGCGCGGGATTCACCCACGCGCTGGCCACCGCCGACCACGCCGTGCGGGCCGGTTCGTCGAGCCGGGCCCTGGTCATCGGCGCGGACAAGATGTCCGAGGTGACCGACTGGACCGACCGCACCACCTGCGTACTGGTCGGCGACGGGGCGGGGGCCGCCGTCGTGGAGGCCTGCGGTCCGGGCGAGGAGGCGGGCGTCGGCCCGGTGCTGTGGGGCTCGGTGCCCGAGATGGGCAACGCGGTCCGCATCGAGGGCACGCCCCCGCGGTTCGCGCAGGAGGGGCAGAGCGTCTACCGCTGGGCCACCACACGGCTGCCCGCCATCGCCCGGCAGGCCTGCGAGCGGTCCGGTCTCGAGCCGGCCGACCTCGCCGCGGTCGTCCTGCACCAGGCCAACCTGCGCATCATCGAACCCCTCGCCGCGAAGATCGGCGCGGTCAACGCCGTCGTCGCCCGCGATGTCGTCGAGTCCGGCAACACCTCCGCGGCCAGCATCCCGCTCGCGCTGTCCAAACTGGTCGAGCGGGGTGAGATCACCACCGGCGACCCGGTGCTCCTGTTCGGCTTCGGCGGCAACCTCTCCTACGCCGGACAGGTCGTCCGCTGCCCCTGAACGCCCCGCACGGCCCCGCGATGTGACGTGGCCTACACCCGGGCCCTCCGCCCTGAGCGCGCCGTAGACTGTAGACGAAAGACAATCAATACTTCGCGTACTGGTTGTGTGCCGGCTGCCGAGGGGGGACCGATGTTGTCCGCAGGACTGCCGCAGGGCGCGGTGCCCAAGCTCGAACGGCCCGGCCCGCTGCGGGACCGTGTCTACGAGGCGTTGCTCGAACTCATCACGACCCGGGCCCTCCAGCCCGGCCAGCACCTCGTGGAGAGCGAGCTCGCCGGTCACCTCGGTGTGTCGAGGCAGCCGGTGCGCGAGGCGCTCCAGCGGCTCAACACCGAGGGCTGGGTCGATCTGCGCCCCGCGCAGGGCGCCTTCGTGCACGAGCCGACGGAGGAGGAGGCCGACCAGCTCCTGACGGTCCGTACGCTCCTGGAGGCCGAGGCGGCGCGGCTCGCCGCGGCCAACGCCTCCAGCGCCGGTGTGGCCGCGCTGGAGGAGCTGTGCGAGGAGGGCGAGCGGGCCGTCGCCGTCGAGGACGTGGACGCCACCGTCGCCTTCAACGCCCGCTTCCACGGCAAGGTCATGGAGCTGGCCGGCAACGCCGTCCTCGCCGAACTGGCCGCACAGGTCGACCGCCGGGTCCGCTGGTACTACACACCGGTCGCCCGGCAGCGCGGCCGGCAGTCCTGGATCGAGCACCGCAAGCTGATCGCCGCCATCACCGCCCGGGACGAGCAGTCGGCGACCCGGCTGATGCGCGAGCACACCGAGCACACCCGGCGCTCGTACCACGCGCGCGAAGAATCCTGAGGTCAGAGCCCCTTCGCAGGCCGCCCGGCGTGATGCCCGGGCGGCCTCGTCGCGTCCGGGGCCCGCGATCGGCGAGCCGTTCTTTGTCCACTCAGAGGAGAAAGTTCGCAGTAATTCATGCGTGACTTCTTCCCACACCCGGCGCCCACTGCTACGTTCCATCCGAAAGCAAGCCACGACGCCATGGCGCGGACGTGGCCGGAAACCGGCGGACTCAAGGCCGATTGAGGCGGGGAGGGGTTCGTGAGACGCATGACCGCACGACCCGCGAACGCTCACCAGGCGCGACTGCTCCAGTTGTTGCGCGACGGAGGGCCCAACTCCCGTGCCCAGCTCGGCGACCAGGTCGACCTCTCCAGGTCGAAGCTGGCCGTGGAGGTGGACCGGCTGCTGGAGACCGGTCTGGTCGTGGCCGACGGACTCGCCGCCTCGCGCGGCGGGCGCCGCAGTCACAACGTCCGGCTCAACCCCGAACTCCGCTTCCTCGGCGTCGACATCGGCGCGACCTCGATCGACGTCGCCGTCACCAACGCCGAACTGGAGATCCTCGGGCACATCAACCAGCCCATGGACGTGCGCGAGGGCCCGGTCGCGGTCTTCGAGCAGGTGCTGTCCATGGCGGCCAAGCTGCGCGCCTCGGGGCTCGCGGAGGGCTTCGACGGCGCCGGCATCGGCGTCCCGGGGCCGGTCCGCTTCCCCGAGGGTGTGCCGGTGGCACCGCCGATCATGCCGGGCTGGGACGGCTTCCCCGTACGGGAGGCGCTCAGTCAGGAACTCGGCTGCCCCGTCATGGTCGACAACGACGTGAACCTGATGGCGCTGGGGGAGCAGCACGCGGGCGTCGCCCGCACCCAGCACGACTTCCTCGTCGTCAAGATCGGTACCGGCATCGGCTGCGGCATCGTCGTCGGCGGTGACGTCTACCGCGGGACGACCGGCAGCGCGGGCGACATCGGGCACATCCAGGCCGTGCCCGAGGGACGCCAGTGCGCCTGCGGCAACCGGGGCTGCCTGGAGGCCCACTTCAGCGGCGCGGCCCTGGCCCGCGACGCCACGGAGGCCGCCCAGCAGGGCCACTCGGCCGAGCTCGCGAACCGGCTGGAGGCGAACGGGGGCCTGAGCGCCGCCGACGTCGCCGCCGCGGCCGCCGCGGGCGACGCCACCGCACTGGACCTGATCCGGGAGGGCGGCCGCAGCACCGGCCAGGTCATCGCCGGCCTGGTCAGCTTCTTCAACCCGGGCCTGGTGGTGATCGGCGGCGGGGTGACCGGCCTCGGCCACAACCTGCTCGCCGCGATCCGTACCCAGGTCTACCGTCAGTCGCTGCCACTGGCGACCGGCAACCTGCCCATCGTGCTGGGGGAGTTGGGACCCACCGCCGGAGTCATCGGCGCGGCCCGGCTGATCAGCGACCACCTGTTCTCACCCGCGTAGACACCGTTCGGTTCCCGAGCTCCATCCAGCACAGCGCTCCACTCAGCTCTGTCCTGCTCCGTACCGTCAGGCCCTGTTCCGCCCTGCCCTGCTCTGCTCTGCCCTGACACCGGCCCGCACGTCCGCCGAGGGGACCTCACATGGCACCAGAACCACCGCTGCTCAGCATGTCCGGCATCACCAAGTCGTTCCCCGGAGTCCGGGCCCTCGACGGCGTGGACCTCGACGTCCAGGCCGGCGAGGTGCACTGCCTGCTCGGCCAGAACGGCGCCGGGAAGTCCACCCTCATCAAGGTGCTGGCCGGCGCCCACCAGCCCGACACCGGCACCATCCGCTGGCGCGGAGAGGACGTCACCCTGCGCTCGCCCATCGCGGCCATGCGCCTCGGCATCGCCACCATCTACCAGGAACTCGACCTGGTGGAGCACCTCTCGGTCGCCGAGAACGTCCACCTCGGCCACGAGCCGACCGCCGCCGGCTTCGTCGTACGGGGCAGGGCGGCCAAGGCGTCAACGGCCGCGCTGCTCAAGCGACTCGGGCACCCCGAGGTCGATCCCGGCCGGCTGGTCGGGGACCTCTCGGCGGCGCAGCAGCAGATCGTGTCCATGGCGCGGGCGCTCTCGCACGACGTACGGCTGATCGTGATGGACGAGCCGTCCGCCGCGCTCGACCCGGACGAGGTCGACAACCTCTTCCGCATCGTCGCCGACCTCACCGCCGCCGGCGTCGCCGTCGTCTACATCTCGCACCGCCTGGAGGAGATCCGCCGCATCGGCGACCGGGTCACCGTCCTGAAGGACGGCCGGGCCGTGGCCGGCGGGCTGCCCGCCGAGTCGACGCCCACCAGCGAGGTGGTCGCGCTGATGACGGGACGCAACGTCGAGTACGTCTTCCCGGACCGGCCGGTCGCGCCGCCCGCGGCCGAGCCCGTGCTGAGCATCCGCGGACTCTCCCGCGAGGGCGAGTTCGCCCCGCTCGACCTGGAGGTGCGCCCCGGCGAGATCGTCGGCCTCGCCGGACTCGTCGGCTCCGGCCGCTCCGAGATCCTGGAGACGGTCTACGGGGCCCGGAAGGCGAGCACCGGCCAGGTCCTCGTGGACGGGCGCCCGCTCAGGCCGGGCAGTGTGCGCGCCGCGGTACGCGCCGGCCTCGGGCTCGCCCCCGAGGAACGCAAGGCACAGGCCCTGCTGATGCTGGAGTCCGTCACCCGCAACGTGTCGGTCTCCGCCATGTCCCGTTTCTCGCGCGGCGGCTGGATCGACCGCGGCGCCGAACTCGGCGCGGCCCGCAAGGCGACCCAGGAGCTGTCGCTGCGGCCCGACAACCCCTCCGTGCCCGTGCGCACCCTCTCCGGCGGCAACCAGCAGAAGGCGGTCCTCGCCCGCTGGCTGCTGCGCGGCTGCCGGGTCCTGCTGCTCGACGAACCCACCCGCGGCGTCGACGTCGGCGCCCGCGCCGAGTTGTACGCCGTCATCCGGCGCCTGGCCGACGAAGGACTGGCCGTGCTGCTGGTGTCCAGCGAGGTGCCCGAGGTACTGGGCCTCGCCGACCGCGTACTGGTACTGCGCGAGGGCAGCGTCGTGCACGAGGCCCCCGCCCGTGACCTCGACGAACCCCGCGTACTCGACCTCGTGATGGAAGGAAGCCCGGCGTCATGACGCAGCACGTGTCCCCGCCACGGGGCGGCACCGGCAAGGCGGCACCGGTGGAGGCTCCGCCGGCCTGGCGGGTCCGGCTGGGCCGCGCCGACGTCCGCACCCTCACCCTGCTCGGGGTGCTCGCCGTACTGGTCCTCATCGGCGGCATCACCCAGCCCGACTCGTTCCTCGACACCCGCAACCTCCAGCTGGTGCTCACCCAGGCGTCCGTCATCGGCGTCGTCACCGTCGGCATGACCTTCGTCATCGTCTCCGGCGGCATCGACCTGTCCGTCGGCGCCATCGTGGCGCTCTCCTCGGTGTGGGCGACCACGGTCGCCACCCAGGAGTTCGGGTTCGTCGGCATCCTCTTCACGGCGATCGTGGTGGGAGTGGGCTGCGGACTGGTCAACGGGGTGCTCATCGCCTTCGGGCAGATGGTCCCCTTCATCGCCACCCTGGCCATGCTGGCCTCGGCCCGCGGCCTCGCGCTCCAGATCACCGACGGCCGCACCCAGGTCGTCACGGTCCCCAGCGTCCTGGACCTCGCCGAGCGCGACTGGTACGTGCTCGGCATCCCGCCGCTGGTCATGGTCTTCGCGGCGGTCACCGTCATCGGCTGGCTGGTGCTCAACCGGACCACCTTCGGCCGCCGCACCGTCGCCGTCGGCGGCAACGCCGAGGCCGCCCGGCTGGCCGGCATCGACGTCCGCCGTCAGCGTCTCTACCTCTACCTGCTGTCCGGGCTGTGCTGCGGCATCGCCGCCTTCCTGCTGGTGGCCCTCGCCGGCTCCGGCCAGAACACCAACGGCAACCTCTACGAACTCGACGCCATCGCCGCCGCGATCATCGGCGGAACGCTGCTGACCGGCGGCCGGGGCCACATCCTCGGCTCGGTGCTCGGCGTCCTGATCTTCACCACCATCACCAACATCTTCGCCCTGAACAACCTGCAGACCGACGTGCAGCAGATCGCCAAGGGCGCGATCATCGTCGCCGCCGTGCTGGTCCAGCGTCGTACCGCAAGCACGCATTGAGGAAAGGGTTCACCGTCATGACGAAGCTCACGAGTCGCAGAGGGATGCTCTTCGGAGCCGCCGCCCTGTCCGCCGGTGCCGTCCTCACGGGGTGCACCAGCAACGACCCCGACGACGGCGACGACAAGGCCGCAGCGGACACGCAGCCGGCCGCCGACGACAAGCCCGGCAAGCCCGTCACCATCGGCTACGCCGGTCCGCAGGCCGACCACGGCTGGCTCAACGCCGTCAACGACCAGGCCAAGAAGCGCGCCGAGAAGTACTCCGAGATCACCATGGAGATCACCGAGGGCTCCAACGACACCGCGCAGCAGATCGGCCAGATCGAGACCCTCATCAACAAGAAGGTCGACGTCCTGGTCATCCTGCCGGCCGACGGCAAGGCCCTCACCCAGGTCGGTCTGAAGGCGATGCGGGCGGGCATCCCGGTCATCAACCTCGACCGGATCTTCAACAGCCCCCAGGCCTACCGCTGCTGGGTCGGCGGCGACAACTACGGCATGGGCCTGAACGCCGCCCACTACATCGGCGAGAAGCTGAAGGACAAGTCGGACGCCAAGGTCGTCGAGCTGGCCGGCATCGACAACCTGGAACTGACCCAGCAGCGTACCCAGGGCTTCGACGACGGCCTGAAGAACTACCCGAACATCAAGAAGGTGGCCCGCCAGGCCGCCGAGTTCACCGTCGAGTCCGGTCAGTCCAAGATGGCCCAACTGCTCCAGGCCCAGTCGGGCTTCGACGCCCTGTGGAACCACGACGACGACCAGGGCGTGGGCGCCCTGCGCGCCATCGAGCAGGCCGGACGCGACGACTTCCTGATGGTCGGCGGCGCGGGTGCCCTCTCCGCCTTCCAGGCCATCAAGGCGGACAGCGGCGTACTGAAGGCCTCGGTGCTGTACCCGCCGACCATGGCCGCCTCGGCGATCGACCTGGCCCGCGCCCTCGGCCAGGGCAAGGGCATCGGCGGTCTCGCCGAGTTCGAGATCCCCTCGACCGTCACCTGCTACTCGGCCGTCGTCGACAAGGACAACGTCGACCAGTACATGTCCACGGGCTTCAAGTGACGGCTGCCGCCCCGGCAGCGGCCTGACCAGCCGGCCGGGGCGGGGCCCACCCCCCACCGCGCCACCACGACGAGGAGGACATCCGCATGGGACAGCCGCAGCAGCCCGAGGGGGCCGGGGCCGAGGAACCGGCCACCGGGACCGACAGCGGGACCGGGACCGGGCCGACGGGGGCGTCCGCGACCAGACCGCCCCTGCGCGTCGGCATGGTCGGCTACGCCTTCATGGGTGCCGCACACTCCCAGGGCTGGCGCACCGCCGGCCGGGTCTTCGACCTGCCGCTGAACCCGGTCATGGCCGCGATCTGCGGTCGGGACGCCGACGCCGTCCGGACGGCGGCCGACCGGCACGGCTGGGCGAGCACCGAGACCGACTGGCGGACCCTGGTCGAACGGGACGACATCGACCTCGTCGACATCTGCACCCCCGGCGACAGCCACGCCGAGATCGCGCTGGCCGCGCTCGCCGCCGGAAAGCACGTCCTGTGCGAGAAGCCGCTGGCCAACACGGTCGAGGAGGCGCAGGCGATGACCCGGGCCGCCGAGGAGGCGGGCGCCCGCGGGCAGTTGGCGATGGTCGGGTTCAACTACCGCCGCGTACCCGCCACCGCGCTGGCCCGGCGGATGGTCGCCGAGGGCCGCGTCGGCCGGCTGCGGCACGTGCGGGTGACGTACCTCCAGGACTGGCTGGTGGACCCGCAGGCCCCGCTCACCTGGCGGCTGCGCAAGGAACTGGCCGGTTCGGGTGCGCTCGGCGACCTGGGCGCCCACATCGTCGACCTCGCCCAGTACCTGACGGGGGAGCGGATCGCGGGCGTCTCCGCCCTCACCGAGACCTTCGTACGGGAACGCCCGCTGCCCGCCGGCGCCTCCCGGGGCCTGTCCGCGGGCTCCGCGGACGGGGTGACGGGGCAGGTCACCGTGGACGACGCCGCAGTGTTCACCGGCCGCCTCACCTCCGGCGCCCTGGTCTCCTTCGAGGCCACCCGGTACGCCACCGGCCGCAAGAACGCCCTGCGCATCGAACTCAACGGCGAACGCGGCTCGCTCGCCTTCGACCTGGAGCGGCTCAACGAACTGTCGTACCACGACGGCACGGAGCCCGGGGAGCACGCCGGTTTCCGCCGGATCCTGGTCACCGAACCCGAACACCCCTACCTGGACGCCTGGTGGCCCCCGGGCCACGGGCTCGGCTACGAGCACACCTTCGTGCACCAGGCGCGCGACCTCGTCCACGCCGTCGCCGCCGGCCGCCTGCCCGACCCCTCCTTCGCCGACGGGCTGCAGGTGCAGCGCGTGCTCGCGGCCGTGGAGGAGAGCGCCGAGAAGAACTCCGTCTACACCCCGATCGCCCCTTGAGGAGGCTGGCAGCGACATGCCGCGCAACTTCACTCTCTTCACCGGTCAGTGGGCGGACCTCCCCCTGGAGGAGGTCTGCCGCCGCGCCCGCGACTTCGGCTACGACGGCCTGGAACTCGCCTGCTGGGGCGACCACTTCGAGGTCGACAAGGCCCTCGCCGACCCCTCCTACGTGGACTCCCGCCACCAGCTGCTCGACAAGTACGGCCTCAAGTGCTGGGCGATCTCCAACCACCTCGTCGGCCAGGCCGTCTGCGACGCCATCATCGACGAACGCCACCAGGCCATCCTGCCCGACCGCATCTGGGGCGACGGCGACGCCGAAGGCGTACGGCAGCGGGCGGCGGCCGAGATCAAGGACACCGCACGGGCGGCCGCCCGCTTCGGCGTCGACACCGTCATCGGCTTCACCGGGTCGGCCATCTGGCACCTGGTCGCCATGTTCCCGCCCGCCCCCGAGGCGATGATCGAGCGCGGCTACCAGGACTTCGCGGACCGCTGGAACCCGATCCTCGACGTCTTCGACGCCGAGGGCGTGCGGTTCGCGCACGAGGTGCACCCCAGCGAGATCGCCTACGACTACTGGACCACACACCGCGCCCTGGAGGCCGTCGGCCACCGGCCCGCCTTCGGTCTGAACTTCGACCCCTCGCACTTCGTGTGGCAGGACCTCGACCCGGTCGGCTTCCTGTGGGACTTCCGCGACCGGATCTACCACGTCGACTGCAAGGAGGCCCGCAAGCGCCTCGACGGCCGCAACGGGCGGCTCGGTTCCCACCTGCCGTGGGGCGACCCGCGGCGCGGCTGGGACTTCGTGTCGGCCGGCCACGGCGACGTCCCCTGGGAGGACGTCTTCCGCATGCTGCGCTCCATCGACTACCAGGGACCCGTCTCCGTCGAGTGGGAGGACGCCGGCATGGACCGGCTCCAGGGCGCGCCCGAAGCCCTCACCCGGCTCAAAGCATTCGACTTCGAACCGCCCAGCGCGTCCTTCGACGCCGCCTTCAACAGCTGATCCCCAGGTGATCCACAGCTGATCCGTACGCCCGAGCGCAGGTCGGGACGGGGACCGGAGCATCCGCCGGTCCCCGATCCGGCCTGCCCGAATCCCGCTTTGTCCTGAGTTGGGAAAAAGTTCAACCAGCCACGGTCCAAGGGGTGTTCGCCCCGGAAGAACGCGGTTACCGTCCCTGAAGTGTTCAGGACATTCACACCTCCGGGGTGACGGCGCACCCCGGCGCCCGCATCGCACGTCTACGCACCCATCCCGTACGGCCCACCCGTTCCCGGAGGGACTTCGTGCACAGAACCAGACTCAAAGGCACCAGGACCACAAGGCGTCCCAGGCTTCGCACCACCCTCGCCCTGTTCACCGGCCTGCTGCTGGCCGTGGGCTCCCCCGCGACCGTCGCCGGAGCCCACCCCGGCCACCCGGAGCACGACGAGACGGCAGCCGCCGCCGAGGGACAGTTCCAGCAGGTACCGCTCGCCAAGGGCGAGCCCGAGATGGGCGAGCCGATGTCGCTCGCCGTACTCCCGGACCGCAGCGTCCTGCACACCGCCCGCGACGGCACACTGCGCCTGACCGACCAGGGCGGCGTCACCAAGGTCGCCGGCAAGATCCCCGTCTACAACCACGACGAGGAGGGCCTGCAGGGCGTCGGCATCGACCCGGACTTCGAGAACAACCGGGCGATCTACCTCTACTACGCCCCGCCGCTCGACACCCCCGCGGGCGACGCCCCCGAGAACGGCACCGCCGAGGACTTCAAGAAGTTCGACGGCGTCAACCGCCTCTCCCGCTTCGTCCTCAACGCCAACGGCACGCTGGACATGGCCAGCGAGAAGAAGGTCCTGGACGTCGCGGCCTCCCGCGGCACCTGCTGCCACGTCGGCGGCGACATCGCCTTCGACGCCGAGGGCAACCTCTACCTCTCGACCGGCGACGACTCCAACCCCTTCGCCTCCGACGGCTACACGCCGATCGACGAACGGGCGGACCGCAACCCGGCCTTCGACGCCCGCCGCAGCGCCGGCAACACCAACGACCTGCGCGGCAAGATCCTGCGCATCAAGGTCGCCGAGGACGGCTCGTACACCGTCCCGGAGGGCAACCTCTTCGCCCCGGGCACCGAGAAGACCCGCCCCGAGATCTACGCGATGGGCTTCCGCAACCCGTTCCGCATCAGCGTCGACAAGAAGACCGGCACGGTCTACGTCGGCGACTACGGCCCCGACGCGGGCGCCGCCGACCCGAAGCGGGGCCCCGCGGGCCAGGTCGAGTTCGCCAAGGTCACCAAGGCCGCCAACTTCGGCTGGCCCTTCTGCACCGGCGACAACGACCCGTACGTCGACTACGACTTCGCCACCGGCGCATCCGGCGAGACCTTCGACTGCGCCGCCCCGAAGAACACGTCCCCGCACAACACCGGTCTCACCGACCTGCCGCCCGCGCAGGCCGCGTGGATCCCGTACGACGACGACTCCGTGCCCGAGTTCGGCAGCGGCTCCGAGTCCCCGATGGGCGGCCCGGTCTACCGCTACGACCCGGACCTCGACTCCAAGGTGAAGTTCCCCGAGGAGTACGACGGCGACTTCTTCGCCGGCGAGTTCGGCCGCCGCTGGATCAAGCGGATCGAGCAGACCGAGGACGGTGCGGTCGCCAAGATCAACGACTTCCCGTGGACCGGCACCCAGATCATGGACATGGAGTTCGGCCCCGACGGCGCGCTCTACGTCCTGGACTACGGCCTGTCCTGGTTCCAGGGGGACAAGGACTCCGCGCTCTACCGGATCGAGAACGCCCAGGACGGCTTCTCCCCGATCGCCGAGGTGAGCGCCAACAAGACCTCCGGCGCGGCCGGCCTCAAGGTGGCCTTCACCGCCACCGCCAAGGACGCCGACTCGCCGGACCTCACCTACAGCTGGGACTTCGGCGACGGGACCAAGGGCGAGGGACTCACCCCCACCCACAAGTACAAGAAGGTCGGCACCTACACCGCGACCTTCACCGCCAAGGACCCCGAGGGCAACACCGGCAACGCCAGCGTCCGGATCGTAGTCGGCAACACCGAACCCAAGGTGACCATCGAGACCCCCGGCAACGGCACCCTGCTCCCCATGGGCGAGCCCATCCCGTTCAAGGTGAAGGTCACCGACCCCGAGGAGACGATCGACTGTTCCAAGGTCAAGGTCGCCTACAGCCTCGGCCACGACTCCCACGCCCACGAGCTGACCAGCGAGATGGGCTGTGAGGGCACCCTCAACCCGCCGCCCGGAGACGGCGGACACGACCCCAACGCCAACATCTACGGCGTCGTCGGCGCCAGCTACACCGACGGCGGGGCCAACGGTCAGGAGGCCCTGACCGGGACCGCCCGCACCGTGATCCAGCCCCCGCACCGCCAGGCCGAGCACTTCACCACTCAGCAGGGCGTGTCGCCGATCGACAAGACCGGCGCCAACGGCGGCAAGACCGTCGGCGACATCAACGACGGCGACTGGATCTCCTTCAGCCCCTACAAGTTCGACGGGCAGAAGAAGCTGACCGTACGCGCCTCCTCCGGCGGCGCCGGCGGCTACATCGAGGTGCGCACCGGCTCGCCCACCGGCAAGCTGCACGGCTCGGCGTACATCCCGCCGACCGGCAGCTGGGAGACCTTCCAGAACGTCGACGTGCCGCTGCGGTCCCTGCCCAAGAAGACCACTGACGTCTACCTGGTCTTCAAGGGCGGCGAGGGCGCGCTGTACGACGTGGACGACTTCGAGTTCTCCAAGGAGCCGTTCAAGGCCGGCAAGAAGGTCCTGGTCTTCTCCAAGACCGCCGGCTTCCGCCACGACTCCATCCCGGCGGGCATCGCCGCGCTGAAGGAGCTGGGCACCCCGGCCGGCATCTCGGTCACCGCGACCGAGGAGGCCGGACAGTTCACCACCGCCAACCTCGCCAAGTACGACGCGGTGGCCTTCCTGTCCACCACCGGTGACGTCCTCAACGCCGACCAGCAGACGGCGTTCGAAAACTACGTCAAGAACGGCGGCGGCTACATGGGCATCCACGCCGCCGCCGACACCGAGTACGACTGGGAGTTCTACGGCGGCCTCGTCGGCGCCTACTTCGACTCCCACCCGGCCATCCAGAAGGCCACCGTCCGCGTCGAGGACCACGACCACCCGGCCACCGCGCACCTGGACGACGCCTGGGAGCGCACCGACGAGCTGTACAACTACCGCACCAACCCGCGCGAGCAGGCCAAGGTCCTCGCCACCCTCGACGAGACGACCTACGAGGGCGGGAACATGAAGGGCGACCACCCGATCGCCTGGTGCCAGAGCTACGGCGGCGGCCGCTCCTTCTACACCGGCCTCGGCCACACCAAGGAGTCCTACGCGGACGAGTCCTTCCGGGGCCACCTGCTCGGCGGCATGCAGTACGCCACCGGCCAGGTCAAGGCCAACTGCAAGCCGAGCAAGGGCTACCGGGACATCTTCAACGGCCAGACCCTGGAAGGGTGGAAGCAGGCCGGCCCCGGCAAGTTCAACGTCAAGGACGGCGTCCTGGAGTCCGAGGGCGGCATGGGTCTGCTCTGGTACCAGGCCAAGGAGCTGAAGTCGTACTCCCTCAAGCTCGACTGGAAAATGCAGGGCGACGACAACTCCGGGATCTTCGTGGGCTTCCCCGCCTCCGACGACCCCTGGTCCGCCGTGAACAAGGGCTACGAGATCCAGATCGACGCCACGGACGCGGTGGATCGCACCACGGGTTCGATCTACACGTTCAAGGCGGCGAACATCAAGGCCCGTGACCAGGTTCTGCGGCCGCCCGGCCAGTGGAACTCCTACGAGATCAAGGTCCGGGGCGAACGCCTCCAGGTGTTCCTCAACGGAGTCAAGATCAACGACTTCACCAACAAGGACCCCGAGCGGAGCCTGACCGACGGCTACATCGGCCTCCAGAACCACGGCGCCGACGACCAGGTCTCCTTCCGCAACATCCAGCTCAAGGAACTGCCCTCCTAGGGCGACCAGAACGGCGGCGGGCGGAGGACGCCGGACCTCCGCCCGCCGTCACCCCCCACCGTCACCCCCCACCGCCATCACCGGCCGTACCACCGGCTGTACCACCGCTTTTGTGTGCTCGACGCGCTCGACAAGGAGGCTGCCCATGTCCGCGTCCCCCTCTGCTTCCTCCCGTGAACCCCGTACCGGCGTCTGGCTGATCGGAGCCCGCGGTTCCGTCGCCACCACGGTGGTGGCGGGCTGCGCCGCCGTGACCGCGGGGCTGCATCCCCCCACCGGCATGGTCACCGAGACCCCCGACTTCGCCGACACGGGACTGCCCGCACTGTCCTCCCTCGTCTTCGGCGGCCACGACACCGTGGACTGCCCGCTGCCCAAGCGGGCGGAGGCGCTCGCCGACGGCGGTGTGCTGCCGCACGGCCTGCCCTCGGCCGTACGCGCCGAACTGGCCGCCGCCGACAGCGAGATCCGCCCCGGCGGGCCGCTGCCGGGCGACGCCCGCGACGAGGACGAGCTGATCGCCGCGTTCGCCGCGGACATCACGGACTTCGTACGACGCTCGGGAGCCGACCGGGCGGTGGTGGTCAACGTCGCCTCCACCGAGCCCGCGCCCACTGAAGGCACCCTCCCGGCCAGCTCGCTGTACGCGGCCGCGGCGCTGCGCGCCGGCTGTCCGTACGTCAACTTCACCCCGTCGACCGGCCTGCACCACCCGTCGCTGGCCGCACCGGCCGCGGCGAGCGGACTGCCGTACGCGGGCCGCGACGGCAAGACCGGGCAGACCCTGCTGCGCTCGGTGCTGGGCCCGATGTTCGCGCAGCGAGCGCTGACCGTACGCGCCTGGTCCGGGACCAACCTCCTCGGCGGCGGCGACGGCGCCGCCCTCGCCGACCCCGCGGCCGCCGCCGCCAAGAACGCCGGCAAGGAACGCGTCCTCGCCGACACCCTCGGGGCCGCACCCGAGGGCGAGGTCCACATCGACGACGTGCCCTCGCTGGGCGACTGGAAGACGGCCTGGGACCACATCGCCTTCGACGGCTTCCTCGGCGCCCGGATGTTCCTCCAGACAACCTGGCAGGGCTGCGACTCGGCGCTCGCCGCCCCCCTCGTCCTCGACCTGGCCCGGCTGGCCGCCCGCGCCCGCGAAAGGGGCCTGACCGGCCCGCTGAGCGAACTGGGCTTCTTCTTCAAGGACCCGGTGGGGGACGGCCCGTCGTCGCTGGCCGAACAGTACGCCGAGCTGAGGCGCTTCGCCGGACGGCTGCGCGACGGGAGCGGCGACGGCCACGGTGGCGACAACGGTGGCGGTGGCGACTCCGGCGAAGGTGCCGGCACAGGAGTGCGTGAGGACGCCGATGGCGGGGCCGGCCGGCCCGGCGACGACGCCGACGAGAGCGGGGCGCGGCGATGAGCCGCACCGCCGCCACGGCGGGGGACACGCGCGCGCCCGCCGGGTCGACGCGGGCGGACTCGCCGGTCACCGGGGACACCGGACCGCTCCCCGGCGACGGCGCACCCCGCCCGCCCCGGCCCCGCTCCGGTCACGCGGGCGCGTGGGCCGAACTGCTTCGCCTGCCCGCGCTGTTCACCGTCCCCGGCGACGCCCTGGCCGGCGCGGCCGCGGCCGGCGCACGCCCCGGCCCCCGCACCCTGCTCGCCATCGGCTCCTCCCTGTGCCTGTACGAGGCCGGCATGGCCCTGAACGACTGGGCGGACCGCGCCGAGGACGCCGTGGAACGCCCGCACCGCCCGCTTCCCTCGGGCCGCATCCGCCCGGCCGCCGCCCTCACCGCCGCCGGTGTCCTCACCGGCACCGGTCTGGCCCTTGCCGCCGGTGCGGGACGACCCGCCCTCGCCGTGGCCGCGCCCCTGGCCGCAACCGTGTGGGCCTACGACCTCGCCCTGAAGCACACGCCCGCCGGTCCCGCGGCCATGGCCGCCGCCCGCGGACTCGATCTGCTCCTGGGCGCCGCGGCCACCGGCGGCGGCACCCGCGCCGCGCTGCCGTCCGCCGCGCTGCTCGGCACGCACACCCTCGCGGTCACGGCCGTCTCCCGCCGGGAGACCACCGGCGGCTCGGTCCTGGCCCCGCTGGCGGCCCTCGCGACGACGGGAGCGCTGACCCGGCTCGTCACCCGCCGCACCCGACTCCCGGCAGGCCGGCGGGCAGCAGCCGCCCCCGGCCTGCCGGGCTCCAGCCCGGCCGAGGGTCCGCCGAGGGCCACGGACCTTCCGCCGAAGACCACCGACGTTCCGGTGAGGGCCACTGGTGGTCCGGCGAGGGGCACTCACGGTCCGCTGAGGGCCGCCGATGCCCTCGCTGCCGCCCTGGGCGTCGCCTACGCCGCCACGGCCGCCCGCCCCTACTTCCACGCCGCGCTCAACCCGTCACCCCCGCTCACCCAACGCGCCGTCGGCGGCGGTATCCGGGCCACCGTCCCCCTCCAGGCGGCCCTCGCCGCACGTTCCGGTGCCGCCCTCACGTCCGTCCTGGTCGCGGCCCTGGCCCCGGCCGGCCGGATGTTCGCGAGGAGGGCCGGCATGAGGAAGGTGAGCATCACATGATCCGGAACCCGAACCAGGCCCGCCCGAACGCAGACGGGGAGGCCGCCGAGCACGGTCCCCGAACCCCGGCGGGGGGCGAGAGCGAGGCCGGGAGCGAGCACGTAGCCCGGAGCGAGCACGGGGCGGGGAGCGAGCGCGGGGCCGGGGACGAGCACGGCGCCCGGGCCGGGACGGAGGCCGCGGGCGGCCCGGCATCGGTCCCGGACGGCGCCGCCCACCCGCTCCGCTTCGGCTACGGCACCAACGGCCTCGCCGACCTGCGTCTCGACGACGCCCTCGCCCTCCTCGCCGACCTGGGCTACGACGGCGTCGGTCTGACCCTCGACCACATGCACCTCGACCCGCTCGCCCCCGACCTGGCCGCCCGCACCCGCCGCCTCGCGCACCGGCTGGACGCGCTCGGGCTCGGTGTGACCGTGGAAACCGGGGCCCGCTATGTGCTCGACCCGCGCCGCAAGCACGGCCCCTCCCTGCTCGACCCCGACCCGGAGGACCGCGCCCGCCGCGCCGACCTCCTGGTCCGTGCCGTAGACGTCGCCGCAGACCTCGGTGCCCACGCCGTGCACTGCTTCAGCGGCGTCACACCGGCGGGCACGGACGAGGACACGGCGTGGAAACGGCTGGCCGAGTCCCTCGCACCGGTCCTCGACGCCGCCGCCACCGCGGGCGTCCCCCTCGCGGTGGAGCCCGAACCGGGGCATCTCCTGTCCACCCTCGCCGACTTCCACACGCTGCGCCGAACCCTCGGCGACCCCGAACACCTCGGCCTCACCCTGGACATCGGCCACTGCCAGTGCCTCGAACCCCTCCCTCCCGCCGACTGCGTGCGCGCCGCCGCCCCCTGGCTGCGTCATGTCCAGATCGAGGACATGCGCCGCGGCGTCCACGAACACCTCCCCTTCGGTGACGGCGAGATCGACTTCCCGCCCGTCCTCGAGGCCCTCGCCGCCACCGGCTACCAGGGCCTGACCGTCGTCGAACTGCCCCGCCACTCCCACGCGGGCCCCCATTTCGCCGAACACTCCCTCCCCTTCCTGCGCCGGGCCGCGCCGGCGTCCCACCGCACCAACCGCTCGGGCGAGCCCTCCGCCACCCATTGAAGGGAGCCACACCCATGACGCAGCCGCACGCCGCCCACGTCACCCCCGACACCCAGGACGCGGATGGCACCCCCGCCGGGCAGGACCCCCAGGGCACCACCCCCGCCCACGTCCCGCCCGACGACCTGCGCACCGCTCTCGCCGCCCGGCTCGGCGGAGCCGCCCGCGCCTGGCTGGACCAGGCCCTGGACGAGGCCGCCGCCCACCCCGGCACGCACGGCCCCATCTCGGTGTGGGAGCTGCGCCTCGCCGAGGCCGGCCGCCGCTGCGGGCCCGCCCACGCCGACGCCGCCCGGGTCCTCGTCCTGCACGCCGCCCGCGCCGACACCGAGGCCCTGACCCGGGTCTACTCCCAGGGCACCGCCGACGAACGCCGCGCCGTCCTGCACGCGCTGCCCCATCTCGTGCCCGGTCCGGAGGGTCTCCCGCTCGTCGAGGACGCCCTGCGCACCAACGACACCCGGCTCGTCGCCGCCGCCCTCGGCCCGTACGCCGCCCGGCACCTCGACGCGCACCAGTGGCGGCACGCCGTACTGAAGTGCCTGTTCACCGGTGTCCCCGTCGACAGCGTGGCGGACCTCGCCCGCCGGGCCCACGGGGACGACGAACTCGCCCGCATGCTCGCCGACTACGCCGCCGAACGCACCGCCGCAGGCCGCACCGTCCCCGAGGACCTGCACCGCGTCCTGGCCCTGACCGAGTCCGCGCCTCCCGCGCCCGGCACCGCCGACCCCCACGGCAAGGAGTCCTGATGCGCATCTTCGACCCCCACATCCACATGACCTCCCGCACCACCGACGACTACGAGGCCATGTACGCGGCCGGTGTCCGCGCCCTCGTCGAGCCCTCCTTCTGGCTGGGCCAGCCCCGCACCTCGCCCGCCTCCTTCCGCGACTACTTCGACGCCCTCCTCGGCTGGGAACCCTTCCGCGCCGCCCAGTACGGCATCGCCCACCACTGCACGATCGCCCTCAACCCCAAGGAGGCGAACGACCCCCGCTGCCTCCCCGTCCTCGACGAACTGCCCCGCTATCTCGTCAAGGACCGCGTGGTGGCGGTCGGCGAGATCGGCTACGACTCGATGACGCCCGCCGAGGACACCGCCCTGGCCACCCAGCTCCAGCTCGCCGCCGACCACGGCCTGCCCGCCCTGGTGCACACCCCGCACCGCGACAAGCTCGCCGGCCTGCGCCGCACCCTGGACGCGGTCCGCGAGTCGGCGCTGGCGACGGAGCGGGTACTGGTCGACCACCTCAACGAGACCACCGTCAAGGAGGCCAAGGACAGCGGCGCCTGGCTCGGCTTCTCCGTCTATCCGGACACCAAGATGGACGAGGCCCGGATGGTGGCTCTGCTGCGCGAGTACGGCCCGGAACAGGTCCTGGTGAACTCCGCCGCCGACTGGGGAAAGAGCGACCCGCTCAAGACCCGCAAGGTCGGCGACCTGATGCTCGCCGAGGGCTTCACCGAGGACGACGTGGACCGCGTGCTGTGGCGCAACCCCGTCGCCTTCTACGGACTCAGCGGGCGACTGGAACTCGACGTGGCCTCGGCCGACGCCACGCACGAGGGCAACTCCATCCTGCGCGGCGGGGAGTGAACCATGCGCTTCCGGCACCCCGACGGCTCCACCGTCCACCTCGCCTACTGCACCAACGTCCACCCCGCCGAGACCCTCGACGGCGTCCTCGCCCAGCTCCGCGAACACTGCGAGCCGGTCCGTAAACGCCTGGGCCGCGACCGGCTCGGCATCGGGCTGTGGCTCGCCCGCGACGCCGCCCACGCCCTGGTCACCGACCCCGCGGCCCTGCGCGGCCTGCGCACCGAACTCGACCGGCGCGGCCTGGAGGTCGTCACCCTCAACGGCTTCCCCTACGAGGGCTTCGGCGCCGAGGAGGTCAAGTACCGCGTCTACAAGCCGGACTGGGCCGACCCCGAGCGCCTCGACCACACCACCTCCCTGGCCCGGCTGCTCGCCGGACTGCTGCCGGACGACGTCACGGACGGCACCATCTCCACCCTGCCGCTCGCCTGGCGCACCGCCTACGACGAGACCCGCGCCGACAAGGCCCGCGCCGCCCTGGTCACCCTCGCCGAACGCCTCGACGCCCTCCACGAACTCACCGGCTGCTCCATCCGCATCGGCCTGGAACCGGAACCCGGCTGCGTCGTCGAGACGACCCAGGACGCCATCGCCCCGCTGACCGCGATCGCCCACGACCGCATCGGCATCTGCGTCGACACCTGCCACCTCGCCACCTCCTTCGAAGACCCGCACACCGCCCTGGACGCCCTGACCGCGGCCCGCGTCCCCGTCGTCAAGTCCCAGCTCTCCGCCGCCCTGCACGCCGAACACCCCCGTGACCCCGGGGTCCGCGAGGCGCTCGGCGCCTTCGCCGAACCCCGCTTCCTGCACCAGACCCGCACCACCACCTCGACCGGCGCCCTGCACGGCACCGACGACCTCGACGAGGCCCTCGCGGACGGCGGCCCGCTGCCCGACACCGCGCCCTGGCGCGCCCACTTCCACGTGCCCCTGCACGCGGCCCCCGCCGCGCCCCTCACCTCCACACTCCCCGTACTCAGGGCCGCGCTGACCCGGCTCGTCGGCGGCCCGCACCCCCTCACCCGTCATCTGGAGGTCGAGACCTACACCTGGCAGGCCCTCCCGCCCGAGCTGCGGCCCCGCGCCCGCGCCCAGCTCACCGACGGCATCGCCGCCGAGCTGACCCTCGCCCGCGACCTGTTGACGGACCTCGGCCTGAAGGAACTGCCATGACCGGACCGACCCACACCGACGGCCCAGCCGGCCCCGACCGACCGACACCGCTCCTCGTCCTGGACGTCGTCGGCCTCACCCCCCGTCTCCTCGACCACATGCCCCACCTCAAGCAGCTCGGCCAGTCCGGCTCCCGCGCGCCGCTCGGCACCGTCCTGCCCGCCGTCACCTGCGCCGCCCAGTCCACCTTCCTCACCGGCACCCACCCGGGCGAGCACGGGATCGTCGGCAACGGCTGGTACTTCCGCGAACTCGGCGACGTCCTGCTGTGGCGCCAGCACAACGGACTCGTCGCCGGCGACAAACTCTGGGACGCCGCCCGACGCGCCCACCCCGGCTACACCGTCGCCAACATCTGCTGGTGGTACGCCATGGGCGCCGACACCGACATCACCGTCACCCCCCGTCCCGTCTACTACGCCGACGGCCGCAAGGAACCCGACTGCTACACCCGGCCCCCGGCCCTGCACGACGAACTCACCGACAAGCTCGGCACCTTCCCCCTCTTCCACTTCTGGGGACCCGGCGCGGACCTGGTCTCCAGCCAGTGGATCATCGACGCCACCCGGCACATCATGGCCACCAGGCATCCCGACCTGACGCTCTGCTACCTCCCTCACCTCGACTACGATCTCCAGCGCTTCGGCCCCGACGACCCGCGCTCCCTGAAGGCCGCCGCCGACCTCGACGCGGCGCTGGCCCCGCTGCTCGACGACGCCCGCGCCGAGGGCCGCACCGTCGTCGCGCTCTCCGAGTACGGCATCACCCCCGTCAGCCGGCCCGTGGACATCAACCGCGCCCTGCGCCGCGCCGGTCTGCTCGAGGTGCACACGCAGGACGGCATGGAGTACCTCGACCCGATGGCCTCCCGCGCCTTCGCGGTCGCCGACCACCAGGTCGCCCACGTGTACGTCTGCCGCCCCGAGGACCTCGACGCGACCCGGGCCGCCCTGGAGGGACTGCCCGGCATCGAGCAACTCCTCGACGACGAGGGCAAGAAGGCCCAGCACCTCGACCATCCGCGCGCCGGTGAACTCGTCGCCCTGGCGGAGCCGGACGCCTGGTTCACGTACTACTACTGGCTCGACGACGACCGCGCGCCCGACTTCGCGCAACTCGTCGAGATCCACCGCAAACCCGGCTACGACCCGGTCGAGCTGTTCATGGACCCGCTCGACCCCTACGTCAAGGTCAAGGCGGCCGGCGCCCTGGCCCGCAAGAAGCTCGGCATGCGCTACCGCATGGCGGTCGTGCCCCTGGACCCCTCACCTATTCGAGGCAGCCACGGCCGCCTCCCCGCGAGCGACGACGACGGTCCGCTCCTCATCTGCTCCACCCCCCGCGCTGTCGGAGACCGCGTCGCGGCCACCGACGTGAAACAACTCCTGCTCCGGCTCGCCGGACTCGGCTGACGCACCACCGGTGCGGTCTCCGAGATCCGACTACTGAGAGTGAAACACACGGCACTGACAACGGCCCGCCCGAGCCGCATCGGCGCAGGCCACGACCCAGAAGGCAGGCACCCGTGACCCCGTTCACCGACCCCTCCCGCACCGACGCCGGCACCGACCCGTCCGCCGACGGCCCGGGCGAGAGCCTGCGCCGCACCCTCGGCGTGGGCAGGCGCCGCTTCCTCAGCACCTGCACCGCCGTGGCGGCCGGAGCCGTCGCCGCCCCCGTGTTCGCAGCGTCCCCCGCCCTCGCCCACGGCCGGGGCAGAGACCACGACCACGGGCACGGCCACGACCACGACCACGGCCACGGCCAGATCCTCGTCCCGGCGGACAAGCGCGGCATCATCCTCTACACCGTCCGTGACGCCACCGCCCGCGACCCCCTCGCCTCCGACCTGCCGTCCGGCTTCCGCGAGGTGTTCAAGCAGCTGGCCCGGCACGGCTACCGCCAGGTGGAGTTCGCCGGCTACAACCAGCACGCGAACGCCCCGGGCGGCGCGAGCCTGGAGTCCGTCAAGGGCGCCCGGCTGCTGCGTTGCTGGCTCGACGACTACGGGCTGCGCGCCCAGGGCAACCACGGCTTCATCCCGTCCTCCTGGCCGCTGACGTCGGAGGACAAGGACACCTTCAAGAAGCACCTGGAGATCGCCAACATCCTCGGCATGGACCACATGGGCACCGGCGGCGACCCCACCGGCAGCTCCTACCGCGCCGACTGGGACGTGGCCGCCGACAAGTGGAACGCCCTCGGCGCGATCGCCCACCGCGAGGGCATCAAGCTCTACACCCACAACCACGACGGCGCCTACGGCTTCCTCCTCGACGGCGGACCGCTGGACGACCAGGGCCGGCCGACCCGCAGCTCGGGCATCCGCAAGCTGGAGTACTTCCTCAAGATCACCGATCCGAGGGTCGTCTGGCTGGAAATGGACATCTTCTGGGCGCACGTGGCCCAGTACAAGTTCCACGAGTACACCGCCCACGACGGCTCCACCAGGAAGAACGTCTTCGACCCGGCAGGCCTGGTCGTCCGCCACAACCGTCGCTACCCGCTGTTCCACGCCAAGGACGGCGTCGTCAGCACGACCAACGGCATGGGCTACGACATGGCGCCCTTCGGAACCGGGGTCATCGACTACACGACGTTCTTCTCCCGGGTCGGACAGCGGAACTACCGCAACCCGATGATCGAGGACGACAACTCCCCGAGCGCCACCGACCCCGCGCAGTCGCTACGCGAGGCCAAGATCAGCTACGACAACCTGGCGGCCCTGCGCAAGCGGCGCCACTGACCGGAAGACGGACCGGAACACGGACCGGGCGGCCCTTCCCGCGTGCTGCGGGAGGGGCCGCCCGGTCCGTGCGAGGCAGGCTTCGCCAGGTCATCCCTCACCGAGCGGCTGAGGGTTGGGCGTGATGCGCCTGTCCTTCGAGCGACCCGGCGGACGCAGGAACAGCGCCATGAATCCCGCGAAGATCGAGATGCTGCCCGCCAGAGTGAAGGCGCCGTTGTAGCCCCAGGCACCGACGACCACGGAACCCATGCCCGCGCCCAGACCGGAGACGAGCTTGGAGCTGTAGACCATCCCGTAGTTGGTGGCGTTGTTGTTCTCGCCGAAGTAGTCCGCCGTCAGCGCCGCGAACATCGGGAAGATGGCACCACCGCCGAAACCGGAGACGGCGGAGAAGACCAGGAACAGTGGCAGGTTCTTGATCTCGGCCGACCAGATGATGCCGAACTGGGCGAGACCCAGGATCGCGCACACGTAGAGCAGGCACTGCTTGCGGCCGTAGAGGTCGGAGAGCCAGCCGATGACGCCCCGTCCGGTGCCGTTGACGATCGCCTTCAGCGACATCGCGGCGGCCACGATTCCGGCCGCGAAGCCCGCCTCCTCGCCGATGTCGACCTGGAAGGCGATGCCGAAGATGTTCACGCCGGAGGTGCAGGCGAGACAGAACCACATCAGCGCCACCCGGCCGGTCTTCCAGGCCTCCATCGGGGAGTACTGCTTGACGGCCGGCGGATTCTTCTCCAGCGAACGCCGGGCCCGCGGGTCGGCCGGCGGGTTCAGCGGGTCGACGGCGGCCGGCCACCAGTTCTTCGGCGGGTCCCGGAAGTAGAAACCGGCGATCGCCACCATCGCCGCGAGGAAGACACCCGCGGACACCAGCACCCAGCGGAAGTTGGAGGTGTCCATGTAGCCGTGGAAGATGAACACGAACGGCACCGAACCGTAGGCGAAACCGCCGTTGACGAAGCCGGTCTTGCCGCCCCTGCGCTCCGGGTACCACTTGCCGACCATGTTGACGCAGGTCGCGTACACCATGCCCGCGCCCATGCCGCTGAACACGCCGAAACCGATGAAGGCGAGTGAGACGTGCGGCGCGAACGCCAGCGACAGGTAACCCAGCAGCGTGCCGGCCGAACCCAGCATCATCGCCCAGCGCGCCGGCAGTTTGCCGCTCTCACGCAGCCGTCCCGCCGGGAACGCGACCGCGGCCTGGCAGAACACCCAGGCGGTCATCATCCAGTAGATGCTGCCGCTGGACCAGTGCTGGGCCTCGTGCAGCGTGTCCTCGGCGGAAGCGAACGCGTACTCGGCGGAAGAGATGCCCATCATGCCGACCCAGGGCAGGATCACCATCCACTTGCGTTTGCGCCCCATGATGTCGACGTCGGACTCGCCGACGCGGTAGACGCGTCCGTTCCTGTCGGTCACCTCCCGATAGGCGGCGACCTGTGTGACGTCAGTGGTTGTCATGTTTTTCGCACCCCTAGCGTTCGAAAGATCTGGCCAGCGCCCCCTGTCCATGTCCTTTCGTGCGCGCGCGGGTCCTGGGGCCGGCCGACGCGCACCGTCGGCCGGCCCCGTGCTCCCTCAGCTCATGGACCGCCCCCCAACAACCCCGCGGCCCGGGCCCAGCGGTACTTGGCACCCAGCACGGCCACCGGCTTCTCGGTCGTGTACGGGTACGCCACCACCCCGCGCTCGAAGAGGTACTGGCACGCCTCCTCGACCTCCACGTCGCCCGCGAGAGAGGCCACCACCGGCTTCTCGACGCCGCGCTCACGGAACTCGGCCACCACGCGCGCGGTGAGTTCGGCGAACACCATGGGAGGCGTGACGATGGTGTGCCAGTAGCCGAGGACGAGCGCGTGGATGCGCGGGTCCTCGAGGCCGAGCCGGATCGTCGCCTCGTACGTCGACGGCGGCTCGCCCCCGGTGATGTCCACCGGGTTGCCCGCCGCCCCGAACGGCGGGATGAACGCGCGGAACGCCGTGTCCAGGTCCGGGGGTATCTCCATCAGCGACAGCCCGTTGTCCGTCACCGCGTCGGAGAGCAGCACCCCGCTGCCGCCGGCCCCGGTGATGACGACCACGTTGTCGCCCTTCGGGGCCGGAAGCACGGGCAACGCGCGCGCGTACTCCAGCATGTCGTTCAACCCCGGCGCCCGGATGACGCCGGCCTGCCGCAGGATGTCGTCGTACACGGCGTCGTCCCCGGCGAGGGCCCCGGTGTGCGACCCGGCGGCCTTGGCGCCCGCCGCGGTACGCCCCGCCTTGAGCACCACGACCGGTTTCCTGGGCACGGTGGCCCGCGCGGCCTCCACGAACGCGCGCCCGTCCTTGAGGTCCTCCAGGTGCATCGCGATGCACTCGGTGTGCGGGTCCTCGCCGAACCAGGTCAGCAGGTCGTCCTCGTCCAGGTCCGACTTGTTGCCCAGGCCGACGATCGCCGACACGCCCGTCTTCGTTGTCCGCGCGAAGCCCAGGATGGCCATTCCGATGCCGCCCGACTGCGAGGTCAGCGCGACGCCGCCCTTGACGTCGTACGGCGTGCAGAACGTGGCGCACAGGTCCTGCCACGTCGAGTAGTAGCCGTAGATGTTCGGGCCGAGCAGCCGGACCCCGTACCGTTCGGCGATCGCCACGACCTCGTCCTGGAGCGCGTGCTCACCGGTCTCGGCGAACCCGGAGGGGATCAGTACGGCGTTGGGGATCCTCTTGCGCCCCACCTCCTCCAGAGCCGCCGCCACGAACCTCGCGGGGATCGCGAAGACCGCCACATCCACCTCACCGGGAACGTCGGTGACACTCTTGTACGCCTTGCGGCCCAAGATGTCATCGGCCTTGGGGTTCACCGGATGGATCTCGCCCGCGAAGCCGCCGTCGACGAGGTTGCGCATCACCGAGTTGCCGATCTTGCCGGCCTCGTTGGAGGCGCCGATCACGGCGACCGACGAGGGCTGCATCAGGCGGCGCATCGAGGCGAGGATCTCTTCGCGCGTGTAGCGACGGCGCTCCTTGGGCGTGTCGGTCGCCAGGATCACCCGGATGTCGGCGGCGACCGCGCCCTCGGGCGTGGCGATCACCGGGTTGAGGTCCACCTCGGCGATCTCCGGGAAGTCCGCCACGAGTTCGGAGACCCGGCGGATCTGCTCCGCCACCGCCCACCGGTCCACGCCCGCCTGCCCGCGCACTCCGCGCAGCACCTGGGCCGCCCGGATCGAGTCCAGCATGGACAGCGCCTCGTCGGCGTCCACGGGCGCGAGGCGGAACGTGACGTCCTTGAGGACCTCGACCAGCACCCCGCCGAGCCCGAACGCCACCACCTTCCCGAACGTCGGGTCCGTCACGGCGCCGACGATGACCTCCTGCCCCTTCGGCAGCAGCTCCTGGATCTGCACGCCCTCGATCCGCGCCGTCGCGTCGTACGCGCGCGCGTTGTCGACGATCCGGCAGAACGCGGCCCGTACGTCCGCCGCGCCCTCCACCCCGACGACCACACCGCCGGCGTCGGTCTTGTGGAGGATGTCCGGCGATACGATCTTCATCACGACCGGCCCGCCGAACCGCGCCGCGCACGCCACCGCCTCGTCGACGTCCCGCGCCAGATCCTCGCCCGGTACGGCGATCCCGTAGGCGTCGGCGAGCACCTTGCCCTCGGGGGCGGTCAGCGCGGTGCGCCCCTTCGCCCGTACGGAGTCCAGGAGCCCGCGCACCCGCGCCAGCCGGTCCTCGGCCATCACGTCAGACCACCCCGTTCGACTTGAGCAGCCGCAGTTCCTCGTCGCCGAGACCCAGCTCGCCGACGTAGACCTCTTCGTTGTGCTCGCCCAGCAGCGGCGAACTGGTCACCCGCACGGGGGAGTCCGAGAGCTTGAGCGGACTGCCGACGGTCACGAACTCGCCCCGCTCGGGATGGGGCACGGTGACGACCATCTCGTTGGCGGCCAGCGAGGCGTCCTCGATGATCTCCCTCGTGGACAGGATCGGGCCGCACGGGATGTTGTGGGCGTTGAGCCGCTCCAGCACCTCCCACTTGGGCAGGGTGGACGACCACTCCTCGATCAGCTGGAACATCTTGTTCAGCTTGGGCAGCCGCACCTGCGGCGTGGCCCACTCCGGGTCCTCGGCCAGTTCGGGCCGGCCGATCAGCTCGCTCAGCGGCTGCCAGCCGACCGGCTGGACGATGACGTACACGTAGTCGTTCGGGCCGCCCGGCGCGCACCTGACCGCCCAGCCCGGCTGCCCGCCGCCGGAGGCGTTCCCGGACCTGGGAACCTCGTCGCCGAAGTCGTCGTTGGGATATTCGGCGAGTGGACCATGGCTCAGGCGCTGCTGGTCGCGCAGCTTCACCCGGCAGAGGTTGAGCACCGCGTGCTGCATGGCCACGTTCACCCGCTGACCACGTCCGGTGCGCTCCCGCTGGTACAGGGCGGCGAGGATGCCCGCCACGACGTGGACGCCCGTGCCCGAGTCCCCGATCTGGGCCCCCGTCGCCAGCGGTGGTCCGTCCTCGAAACCGGTGGTGGACATCGATCCGCCCATGGCCTGCGCGACGACCTCGTACGCCTTGAAGGCGGTGTACGGGCCCTCGCCGAACCCCTTGATGGAGGCGTAGACGATCCGTGGATTGATCTCCTTGATGCGGTCCCAGGTGAACCCCATCCGGTCCACCGCGCCCGGTCCGAAGTTCTCGACCATGACGTCCGAGCGCCGGATCAGCTCGGTGAGGATCTCCTTGCCGCGCTCGGTCTTGGTGTTGAGGGTGATGCTGCGCTTGTTGCAGTTGAGCATCGTGAAGTAGAGGGAGTCGACGTCCGGCAGATCGCGCAACTGCTTGCGCGTGATGTCACCGCTCGGCGCCTCCAGCTTCACGACGTCGGCGCCGAGCCAGGCGAGCAGCTGGGTCGCCGAGGGCCCGGACTGCACATGCGTCATGTCCAGGACGCGAATGCCCTCAAGGGCCTTGTCTGTCATGGGCCTTCACCTCACTTGTACATCGTCTGGTTCATGGTTCCGGGGGCGTACGCGTCCGGGTCGACCCAGACGTTGATCAGGGACGGCTTGCCGGACTCGCGGGCCCGGCGCAGTGCGGGGCCGATGTCTGCGGGGTCGCGGACCTCCTCGCCGTGACCGCCCAGCATCCGGGCGAACTCGTCGTAGGGCACGTCGCCGAGGGTGTTGCCGACCCGCTCGCGCTCCTTGCCGTACTTGGCGGCCTGGCCGTAGCGGATCTGGTTCATCGAGGAGTTGTTGCCGACGATGCCGACGAAGGGCAGGTCGTAGCGGACGAGGGTCTCGAAGTCCCAGCCGGTGAGCGAGAAGGCGCCGTCGCCGAAGAGGGCGACGACCTCCTTGTCGGGCCGCGCCTGCTTGGCGGCGAGTACGAAGGGGACACCGACGCCGAGCGTGCCGAGCGGTCCCGGGTCCATCCAGTGGCCCGGTGACTTGGGCTGCACGACCTGCCCGGAGAAGGTGACGATGTCGCCGCCGTCGCCGATGTAGATCGAGTCCTCGGTGAGGAAGTCGTTGATCTCGCCGACCAGCCGGTACGGGTGGATGGGGGAGGCGTCCGACTTGAGCTGCGGCAGGCGCTTGTCCAACGCCGTCTGCTCGGCCGCCCGCAGCTCGTCCAGCCACTCCTTGCGCTTCGACGCACCGCCGTTGACCCGGCCGGACGCCGCCTCGGTCACCGACTTCAGCACGAGCCCCGCGTCGCCGACGATCCCGAGGTCGATGTCGCGGTTCTTGCCCACGGTGCGGTAGTCGAGGTCGATCTGGACGACGGTGGCGTCCGGGGAGAGCCGTTTGCCGTAGCCCATGCGGAAGTCGAAGGGCGTGCCGACGATGACGACGACGTCGGCATTGGAGAAGGCGTACCGGCGGGAGAGCTGGAAGTGGTGCGGGTCCCCGGGCGGCAGGGTGCCGCGGCCGGCACCGTTCATGTACGCCGGGACGTTGAGCGTGCGGACCAACTCGACGGCCGCCTCGGTCGCACGGGTCGTCCACACCTGGCTGCCGAGCAGGATGGCCGGCTTCTCGGCGTGCACCAGCAGGTCGGCGAGCTTCTCGACGGCCTCCGGGTCGCCGGCCGATCGGGTCGAGGCGCGATACGCCCCGGCCTTCGGCACCCGCGCCTTCTCCACCGCCACCTTGGCGTCCAGGACGTCGCGCGGAATCTCCAGGAAGGAGGGCCCCGGCGCGCCGTGGTAGCACTCGCGGAACGCCATCGACACCATGTCGGCGGCCCGTGCCGTGTCCGGCACGGTCGCCGCGAACTTGGTGATCGGCGTCATCATGTCGACGTGCGGCAGGTCCTGGAGGGACCCCATCTTGTGCTGGGTGTGGGCGCCCTGACCGCCGATCAGCAGCATGGGCGACTCGGCGCGGAAGGCGTTGGCGACACCGGTGACGGCGTCGGTGGTGCCCGGCCCCGCGGTGACCACCGCGCAGCCGGGCCTGCCGGTGATACGGGCGTAGCCGTCGGCCGCGTGCGCGGCGACCTGCTCGTGGCGCACGTCGACGACCTCGATGCCCTCGTCGACGCAACCGTCGTAGATGTCGATGATGTGGCCGCCGCACAGTGTGTAGATGCGGTCGACCCCCTCGGCCTTGAGTGCCTTGGCGACGAGGTGACCGCCGGAGATGACGTCCTGGGTGTCGTCGGGCATGGCGAAGTCCTGTCCCTTCACGAGGGGTTGGGGCGCTGGCGCGGTACATTGCATACAGTCGACGAATACTGTATGAAGCTTGTTATCCCGCATCCGGTGGGTGGTGTCCAGGGGGCGTGCGGCACTTTCAGTCAGGAGCCGGAATGGACCTGTACGAACACCAGGCAAGGGAACTCTTCAAGGAACACGGCATCGTGGTGCCCAGGGCCGAGGTCACCGACTCGCCCGAACGGGCCCGCGAGATCGCCCGCGCACTCGGTGGGCGCGCCGTCGTCAAAGCGCAGGTGAAGACCGGTGGACGCGGCAAGGCGGGCGGGGTACGGCTCGCCGCCGACCCGGCCGAGGCCGAGGACGCGGCACGGCACATCCTCGGCATGGACATCAAGGGCCACCCGGTCGGCACGGTCATGCTCGCCGAACCCTGCGACATCGAGCGGGAGTTCTATGTCTCCTACGTCCTCGACCGCGCGGCCGGCCGCTTCCTCGCGATCGCCTCCGCGGAAGGGGGCATGGAGATCGAGGAGGTCGCCGCCCGGCGGCCCGAGGCCGTGGCACGCATCCCCGTCGACCCCGCCGTGGGCGTGCACACGGCCACCGCGGTACGCATCGCCGACGCCGCGGGCCTGCCCCCGCAGACCGTCGACACGCTGGTGCGGCTGTGGAAGGTACTGGTCCGTGAGGACGCCCTCCTGGTCGAGGTCAACCCGCTGGTCAGGACCGCTGACGGCAGGATCGTGGCCCTCGACGGCAAGGTCACCCTCGACGACAACGCCCGCTTCCGCCAGTCCCGTTGGGGCGACGAGCGGTCGACATCGGCCGACCCGCTGGAGGCTCGGGCCGCCGCCAAGGGACTCAACTACGTCAAGCTCGACGGCGAGGTCGGCGTCATCGGCAACGGCGCCGGACTGGTCATGTCGACCCTCGACGTGGTCGCCGGCTGCGGAGCCAGGCCCGCCAACTTCCTCGACATCGGCGGCGGCGCCTCGGCCCGGGTCATGGCCGACGGACTCTCGGTCATCCTCTCCGACCCGGCCGTGAAATCCGTCCTCGTCAACGTCTTCGGCGGCATCACCGCCTGCGACGCGGTCGCCGACGGCATCGTCCGCGCCCTGGACGAGGTCAGGTTGACCAAGCCGCTCGTCGTGCGCCTCGACGGCAACAACGCCGCCCGGGGAAGGGCGTTGCTCGACGCACGCGCGCATCCGCTGGTCGAACAGGCCACCACCATGGACGGCGCCGCCCGCCGTGCCGCCCGACTCGCCACCGCGGCGTCCACCGCCGCATAAGGAGACAGGGAGACAGGACGACATGGCGATATTCTTCACCAAGGAGAGCAAGGTCCTCGTCCAGGGCATGACCGGCGCCGAGGGCATGAAGCACACCCGCCGGATGCTGGCCGCCGGCACCGACGTGGTCGGCGGCGTCAACCCGCGCAAGGCGGGCCGCACCGTGGACTTCGACGACCGTGCGGTCCCGGTCTTCGGGTCGGTCCGCGAGGGCGTGGAGCGCACCGGCGCCGACGTCAGCGTCGTCTTCGTGCCGCCCGCCTTCGCCAAGGCCGCGGTCGTGGAGGCCGCCGACGCCGGCATCGGCCTGGCCGTCGTCATCACCGAGGGCATCCCCGTCCACGACTCGGTCGCCTTCACCGCGTACGCCGGGAAGAAGGGCACCCGGATCATCGGGCCCAACTGCCCCGGTCTGATCACCCCCGGCCAGTCCAACGCGGGCATCATCCCGCCCGACATCACCAAGCCCGGCCGGATCGGCCTCGTGTCCAAGTCGGGCACCCTCACCTACCAACTCATGTACGAACTGCGCGACATCGGCTTCTCCACCTGCGTGGGCATCGGCGGCGACCCCGTCGTCGGCACCAGTCACATCGACTGCCTCGCCGCCTTCGAGAACGATCCCGACACCGAACTGATCGTCCTCATCGGCGAGATCGGCGGCGACGCGGAGGAACGCGCGGCGGCGTACGTCCGCGAGCACGTCACCAAGCCCGTCGTCGGCTACATCGCCGGCTTCACCGCGCCCGAGGGCCGCACCATGGGCCACGCGGGCGCCATCGTGTCCGGCTCCGCCGGCACGGCGCGCGCGAAGAAGGAGGCGCTGGAGGCGGCCGGCGTACGGGTCGGCAGCACGCCGACCGAGACGGCACGGCACGTGCACGCCGTACTCGAGGGCGCGGCGGCACGCGACGGAGCCCGCGCATGACGGCCGGCGCCGAGGACACCGCGACCCTCACCCTCAAGTCCGGCACGACCTGGGCGGACGCCTGGCAGCGCTGTCTCGCCGTCGCCCCGGAGGCGTTCCGCGGCGACCGCGTCCTGAACCTCTGGAACGCGGGCTGGCGCGCGGACGGCCGCGTCCTGCCGGCCACCAGCCCGGTCGACGGCGCGCCGATCACCGGCCCGCCCCGGCTCGACGCCGCGACCGCACACCACGCCGTACGCGCCTCGCTCGACCAGCACCGGGCCTGGCGCCACGTCCCCCTGCCCGAACGCCGCGCCCGCGTCGCCGCCACCCTCGACGCCCTCGCCCAGCACCGCGAACTGCTCGCGCTGCTGCTCGTCTGGGAGATCGGCAAACCCTGGCGGCTCGCGCAGGCCGACGTCGACCGGGCCGTCGACGGCGTGCGCTGGTACGTCGACGGCATCGACGACATGCTCGACGGGCGAGCCCCGCTGGACGGACCGGTGTCCAACATCGCGAGCTGGAACTACCCGATGAGCGTGCTCGTTCACGCATTGCTGGTACAGGCACTGGCGGGCGACGCGGTCATCGCCAAGACCCCGACCGACGGCGGCGTCGCCTGTCTGACCCTGGCCTGCGCGCTCGCCGCCCGCGAGGGACTTCCCGTCACCCTCGTCAGCGGCAGCGGAGGCGAGCTGTCCCAGGCGCTGGTGCGGGCGCCCGAGATCGGCTGCGTCTCCTTCGTCGGCGGCCGGGACACGGGCGCCGCCGTCGCCACCGCCGTCACCGACCTCGGCAAACGGCACATCCTCGAACAGGAAGGACTCAACACCTGGGGCATCTGGAACTTCACGGACTGGGACGCGCTCACGAGGGTGGTCCCGAGGCTCTTCGACTACGGCAAGCAGCGCTGCACCGCCTACCCGCGCTTCGTCGTCCAGCGACAGCTGTTCGACGCGTTCCTCGCGGCGTACCTCCCGGCGGTCCGCACGCTGCGCGTCGGCCACCCGCTCGCCGTCGAGGCACCGGACGACCCCTTCCCGGCGCTCGACTTCGGGCCGGTGATCAACGCGGCCAAGGCCAAGGAGCTCCGGGACCAGGTCGCCGAGGCCGTCGACCGGGGCGCCGTGCCTCTGCACCGCGGCAGTACGGCCGACGCCCGGTTCCTGCCCGGCCAGGACACCTCGGCCTACGTCCAGCCGGTCACCCTCCTGAACCCGCCCCGCTCCTCGCCGCTGCACCACGCGGAACCGTTCGGCCCGGTCGACACCATCGTCCTGGTCGACACCGAGGCGGAGCTGCTCGCCGCGATGAACGCCTCCAACGGCGCGCTGGTGGCCACGCTGTCCACGGACGAGCCGGCGACGTACGACAGGCTGGCGCCGCAGATCCGCGCGTTCAAGGTGGGCCACGGCATACCCCGTTCCCGCGGTGACCGCGACGAGCTGTTCGGCGGGCACGGCGCGTCCTGGCGCGGGGCCTTCGTGGGCGGTGAGCTGCTGGTGCGCGCCGTCACACGCGGTCCGGCCGGGGAGCGGCTGCCCGGGAACTTCCCGGACCACCACCTCATGCCGTAACGGCGTGGGTCGGGACCCCCACGGCGTGACCCGGGATCCCGACGGCGTGGCCCCGGGACCCCCACGGGGTGACCCGCGTCAGCCGATGCCCTGCCGGTCGGGCAGCAGGGCGAAGGCCCGGTCCGCCGGGGTCGGCGCGGTCCGCTCGACGGCCTGCCGCAGCAGCTCGCGGTGGCGCAGCAGCGGTGCGCGCCGCTCCGGCGGCACGAGCAGCAGCAGGTCGTCGAACCCGGCCAGCAGACGCCGCGTGACCTGCGGCGCCCCGGCCGCGCAGGCACGGACCTCGGCGAAGCCCAGGTCCACCAACTCCGTCCAGCCGGGCACGGGCTGCACCAGCCGGACCGCCCCGCGCCGGTCCCGGTGCACCGCCGTGTCCAACGGCCGCCGGGACAGGGCGGCCAGGATCTGCACGACCCGGTCAAGAGCCTGAACGGCGGTCGTCGGATCGTTGATCGCCCCGGACATGGCGCGCAGCCCGATGTCGGACAACTGGCGCAGCCCGAACGCCAGGTCCTGGTGGAAGGTGCGCTCCACCCCCACGGACAGGGCGTACCGCAGCGCCCGGCGCGGCGGGGCCGCCCCACCGTGCACCGCCAGGACGGGGGTGCCCGGCACCAGGAAGTCGCCGATACGGGGGACCAGTCGCAGCACCACCCCGTGCCCCCGTGCCACCCGCACCAACCGCGCGATGTGCACGTCCCGCAGCACACCGGCGTGCCCGTCGTGGGCGACCCACGCCGTCACCGGCCCGAGGCCGGGCCTCTCGCCCCCGTCCACCGGCACGGGCATCAGCGCCGCCACCCGGAAGGTTTCGGCGGCGATGCGGGCGATCACGTGGCTGATCCGCATCAGCCGCAGCGTCGCGTTCACGTACATCACGAAGAGCAGCAGGCTCAGCGCGACCATCACGAGCGTGAGCACCGACTGCACCAGGGGGACGGACGTGGCGGCGCGGGGATCGGGGTTGCTGTCGTAGCTGGTCAGGACGAGCAGCGTCAGGACGAAGGTGGCGAGGAAGACCGCGAAGGTCGCCTTGGTGATCCGGCTGCGGACGAAGAGCCGCACCACCCGCGGGGTGAACTGGCCACTCGCCATCTGCACGGCCACCAGCGAGATGCTGAACACCACACCGATGAAGGTCATCATCGCCGAGCCGACCGCGGACACCACCGTCTTCGCGTCGTCCGCGAACCGCAGCAGTTCGGCGAGCGTGTCGTAGTCGCCGTCGTCCTGCAACGAGCGGACGAGGGCGGCATCCAGCTCCTGGGCCACCAGCCACACCACGAAGACGCCCACCATCGCCGCCGTGGGCGCGAACCAGAACGTGTCCCGCAGATGCTCCCTGAGCGGCGACAACGCCCGCGGCCTGCGGCGCGGAAGCGGGCTCTGGGTAACCATCCAGTCACTCATGGTCCGACCCTAGGCGCCCCGGAGCCGCCGGTCCCGGACCGCCGCTCAGGGGGAGAGCGGGGGAAGGAAACGCAGGTGAAAGGCACTGCGAAAGCTTGGTATGGTTGTCCATGTCGCCGCGGGGTCCACACCCGCACGGTGACGGACACCTCGTCCGGGTGGCGGAATGGCAGACGCGCTAGCTTGAGGTGCTAGTGCCCTTTATCGGGCGTGGGGGTTCAAGTCCCCCCTCGGACACAAGACAAGATCAAGATCAGGTGGACCGGATGCCGGTCGGGAGCGATCCCGGTCGGCATCCGGCGTTTCTCCGGCCCCACGCCGCACGGAAAATACGGTGCGGCGGGGCTCCCGCTCTCCCTACACTCAGCACGACACCGAGATCGAGTGAGGGGAGCCGGGCCGTGCGTATCCGCACCGCTGCCGTCGTTCCCCCGTCCCGGTACGAGGTGATCCTGGTGTCTTCGGCCGTCCGGTGTCCGCCGCGCGGCCGGCACCGGATGCCCGCGACGAGCGTCTGACACACCGACACGCCTGCCCTGACACGGGTGGGACGTGGCTCCGGTTGTGCTCCTGATCCGCTTACGTCCCGGGAATCGCGCCGCCCTTCTCACGATCCAGCGAAAGGCCACGGGCCGTGCGCACCCACACCAACCCGCTCACCACCGTCCGCAACCTGGGCATCCTCGCCCACGTCGACGCCGGCAAGACCACCGTCACCGAGCGGATCCTCTACACCACCGGCACCACCTACAAGCGCGGCGAGGTCCACGACGGCACGACCGTCACCGACTTCGACCCGCAGGAGCGCGACCGCGGCATCACCATCTTCGCCGCGGCCGTCAGCTGTTCCTGGGACGGTCACCGGATCAACCTGATCGACACCCCGGGGCACGTCGACTTCGCCGACGAGGTGGAGCGCTCCCTGCGCGTGCTGGACGGCGCGGTCGCCGTGTTCGACGCCGTCGCGGGCGTGGAGCCGCAGAGCGAGTCCGTGTGGCGGCAGGCCGACCGGCACGGCGTGCCGAGGATCGCGTTCGTCAACAAGATGGACCGGGCGGGCGCCGACCTCGACACCGCCGTCGCCTCCATCCGCGAGCGACTGCACCCCGTACCCCTGGTCGTGCAGCTGCCCATCGGCACCGAGGACGGCTTCACCGGCGTCGTCGACCTGGTCCGCATGCGCGCCCTGGTGTGGGCGGACGGCGCGGAGAGGGCCGAGGAGCGGCCGGTGCCCGACGCCCTGCGCGAGGAGGCGGCACGCAGGCGGCGACTGCTGGAGGAGGCCGTGGCGGAACGCCACCCGGCGGCACTGGAGGAGTTCTGCGACCGGGAGACGCTCACCGCGGCCACCCTCACCGCCGCCCTGCGCGACCTGACGCGCACCGGCGACGGCGTGGTGGTGCTGTGCGGCTCGGCCTACCGCAACCGCGGGGTCGAACCGCTGCTGGACGCGGTCGCGGCCTACCTGCCGTCCCCGTTGGACGTGCCCCCGGTACGCGGCACCCACGACGGCGCGGACCAGGAACGGCCCGCCGACCCGGCGGCACCGATGGCGGCACTGGCGTTCAAGGTGAACGCCACCCCGACGGGACGGCTGACGTACCTGAGGGTGTACTCGGGCACGATCGAGAAAGGAGACACCGTGTGGGACGCGGGCACGCGTCGCAGCGAGCGTGTCGGCCGCATCCTGCGGGTGCGCGCCGACCGGCACGACCCGCTGGAGCGGGCGGTCGCCGGGGACATCGTCGCCGTGGTCGGGCTGAAGTCCGCCCGCGCCGGCTCGACCCTGTGCGCGCCGGGCGCCCCGCTGGTCCTGGAACCTCCGGGCGTGGCCGAACCGGTCGTGCACGTGGCGGTGGAGGCGCGGCGCTCCACCGACACCGACCGGCTGGCCACGGCGCTCGCCCGGCTCACCGAGGAAGACCCCTCGCTGGCCGTGCGGACCGACCCGGAGACCGGGCAGACCGTCCTGTCGGGCATGGGCGAACTCCACCTCGAGGTCGCGGTGGAACGCGTCCGGCGCGAGCACGGCATCGAGGTGTCCGTGGGGCGCCCCGGTGTGGCGTACCGCGAGACGGTCGGCGAAGGCGTGACCGGCTACGTCCACCGGCACGTCAAACAGGACGGAGGCGCAGGGCAGTTCGCGCACATCGTGCTCGACGTGGAGCCGTGGGAGGCGGACGAGGCCGGGCACGGGGACGCGGCGGGCGGCGGTTTCGCGTTCCGTTCGACGGTCGTCGGCGGGCGCGTGCCGCAGGAGTTCGTCCGGGCCGTCGAGGCGGGCTGCCGTGACGCCCTCGCCGAGGGTCCGCTCGGCGGGCACCCGGTGACCGGCCTCAGGGTCACGCTCACCGACGGCCAGACCCATGTGAAGGACTCCTCGGACACGGCCTTCCGCACCGCCGGCCGGTTCGGTCTGCGCGACGCCCTGCGCGCCTCGGCGATGGTCCTGCTCGAACCGGTCGTGGAGGTGACGGTCACCATGCCCGAGGACGCGGTCGGCGGTGTGCTCGGCGACCTCGCCGCGCGCCGCGGCCGGGTCACCGGCTCCGACACGCGGGGCGGGGCGGCGGTCGTGACGGCCACGGTGCCGCTGGCCGAGCTGTTCGGCTACGCGACCCGGCTGCGCAGCCGCACCCAGGGCCGGGGCACCTTCACCGCCCGGCCCACCGGCTACGCGCCGGCGCCGACGGCCGTGACGCAGCCGCGGTAGTGCCAAGGATGCCCCCGCACCACGCGGGCGGGGGCATCCCCGCACTCAGGGGTACTGCACCACCTTCGACGGCACGGTGTCCGTCCCGGAGGTGGGTGAGCCCGAGTCGTTGATGACGCACTCGTACTGCCCCTGGCCGCCCAGCGACACGACGAGCAGCCCGTGGAAGCGCACCCCGGACCGGTTCGGCGCGGCGAAGCCGTGGTGCTGCACGATGGACGGGTTCACGTTGTAGTAGCAGTAGCTGCCCATGCCCCAGCCCTCGTGCTCGGTGACCTGGTCGCCGACCTTGTAGGCGGCGTAGCCCTTGATCGAGCCGTTCTGGATGGCGGCCTGGTCGGGGGCGTCGTACGCCTTCTCGTTCTGGAAGAAGATCGTGCGGCCCCGCTGCCCGTTCCACTGCACGTCGTACTTGTTGAAGTGCTCCACGAACAGGCCGGTGATGAGGACGTCGTCGCCGTTCACCACCACGCCGTAGTCGGCCCGGTTGGTCTCCCAGCCGACGCCGTCCCCGTGGTCGGCGCGCCACACCCAGGTGTGGTCGACGACGGTGTGCCGGCTGTTGACCACCACGCTGGTGGTGGCCTTGCCGGGGCCCGCCCCGCCGATCCGGACGAACACGTCCTGGACGGTGGTCGGGTTGGCCGAGTGGTCCGCGGACGCGCCCTCGGGGCCCACCTCCAGCAGGGTCGCGGAGTTGACCGGGCCCGCGTCCACGAGGAAACCGGCCAGCCGTACGCCGTCGACGTCGGCGACCTTCAGCGCGGAGGCCCCGTTGTCCGGGATGAGCGTGGCGTAGCCGAGGCCCAGGACGACCGTGTTCGCGCGCTTGACCTCGACGGCCTGGTCGACGTGGTAGATCCCCGGCGTCAGCAGCAGGTGGAGGCCCTCCTCCAGCGCCTGGTTGAGCGTGGCCGCCGAGTCACCGGGCTTGGCGACGTAGAACTGCGTGAGCGGCAGCGAGGTGCCGCGCGGGGTGCCGTTGCCCCACGAGACGCCGCGGGCGTTGGTCCGCTTCTCCGGCAGGAACACCCGGTACTCGTCGCCGTCGAGGTACAGGAACGGCTTCTCACGGGAGACGGGCGTCGTCTCCAGCGTCGTGTACGGCGGCTCGGGGAAGCTCTGCCCCGGAGCGCCCTCCACACCGGAGAACACCATGTTCCACACGGCGTTGAGCCACCCGCCGACCGAACTGTCCCGGGTGTACCACTGCTGCTGCGAGTACGGGCCGACCTCGCCGTCGATCCGGCTGTCCGCGATGTAGCCGCCGCTCGCCCAGCCGTAGCCGTCGGGGGCGAGGTTGAGGCCGCCGCGCACGTGCATCCGCCGGAAGGGCGCGGCCTGGGAGACCGCCCAGCGGTTGGTGCCGCTGACCGGGACCAGGGCGAGGTTCTCCGCCGAACGCCAGAAGTTCTGCGTGGCGTTGCCGTCGAACCAGCCCGCGTCGACCGTGACGTCGCCGTTGATGGTGGTGTCGTCGGGCGAGAGGCCGAGACCCGCGATCGAGGTGTAGAAGCCGAGCTGGGCGTTGAGCCCGTTGTAGGCGCCGGGCTTGAACAGCAGCGCGTAGCGGCCGGTGCCGAACTGGGCCGACTCCTGCTGCTTGAAGATCTCGTCCAGTCTGCCCTGGATGTTGGCCGTGGACGGGTCGAAGACGATGACGTTCGGCCCGAGATCGCCGCCGCCGGGCAGGGCGCGGGGGCTGTCCGCGGACGCAGACGCGGAACCGGAACCGGAGCCGGCTCCGGAGTCCGCGGAGGCGGCGGCGGCTCCGGCGCCGGCCAGCGAGGCCAGTACGGGCGCCGCGGCGGCCGCTCCGAGGAGGGTGCGTCGCCGCACGCCGGAGGGCTCGGACGCGGGGGAGTGCGTGGGGGAAGAGGACATGTGGGGCGGCTCTCCTTGTTCGGAAAGTGAACGAAGTGGGGGTGGGGGAGCGCTCTCTGGGAGTGCATGCTTCATCTGCCTTGCACGGCACGTCAAGAGTTGTGACCGCTTCATGTGTGCTGCGTTCAACAAGTGGGGCCAATAAGTCGGTTGGTCCGTCCCTCGTTCCTTCTGTCGAATCCCTTGACACCCTCCCGTGCGCCCTCAACACTCCGAGTCGGGAGAGCGCTCTCCGAGATTTTCCCCGACCTTCCCAGGAGGTCTCCATGCCACGGAGATCGAAAGTTCTGTCCGGCACCCTCGTCGCGAGCGCGTTACTGCTGACCTCGATCGGCATCGGCACGGTCGCCGCCAACGCGAACACCCCGGCCCCGGCGCAGCAGTCCGCGCACACCGGGCACACCATGGCCCGCTCGACCGCCGCCTCGCCCGAAGACCCGGACGGCGACGGCTACATCCCCGCGAATCCGCCGGTCACCGGCGTCTCTCCGTCCACGAAGGAGCCGCCGCACCGCTACTTCCACGAGTTCCAGGCCAACTGCTCGGTCACCCACACGGCGCCCGACGACCCGATCGTCTATCCGCAGCAGCCCGGCAAGTCGCACGACCACACCTTCATGGGCAACACGACGACCAACGCGAACAGCACGACGGCCTCGCTCGACGCGGGCTCCACCACCTGTCTCGCGCCCGGCGACCGGTCGGGGTACTGGATGCCGACCATGTACGACGGCGACACCCCCGTGCTGCCGGTGGGCCCGCAGACCATCTACTACAAGGCCGGCGTCACCGACTACACCAGCGTGCGCCCCTTCCCCAAGGGGCTGCGCTACGTCGTCGCCAGCCCGATGCAGAGCGCCCAGGAGTTCCGCGACCACCCGGGCTTCGTCGAGGGCTGGGAGTGCGGCGACAGCTTCTTCAACGTCGACTTCCCCACCGACTGCCCGGAGCGCCAGGACGTCCAGGTCAACATCCGCTTCCAGGCGCCCAGTTGCTGGGACGGCAGGAACCTCGACACGCCGGACCACAAGAGTCACATGGCGTATCCGGTGGTCAACCCGGGGACCAACAACAACATCTGCCCGGCCGACCACCCGGTCGCCCTGCCGATGATCGAGTTCAAGATGGCCTTCCCGGTCAACGGCGACCTCTCCCAGGTGCGGCTCGCCAGTGGCGCGAGCTACACGTTCCACTACGACTTCTTCAACGCCTGGGACGAACCCACCCTGGGCGCCATGGTCGACCACTGCATCGTCGGCGGGCTCCAGTGCGACGCGCGTGGGTACGACCAGACCCACCCGGAGGCCGGCGCGGCGCTGAACGAGGACTACGAACTGCCCTGACCCCGCCTCCCCTCCCCCCACGAGACAGGCCCGGCCGTCCACGCCCCGCCACGGCCGGGCCGCCCCCCCATACCCCGCAGACCGGAGACACACCCCCATGAACCGACCCCGAACCCCCGCCCGCAGACTCGCCGCCCCGCTGACCGCCGGACTGCTCACCGTCGGCGCCCTCACCGCCCTGCCGGCCCAGCAGGCGAACGCCGCCGGAAGCGTCGTGAAGGTCACCGGAAGCCAGGGTGCCTGGCAACTGACCGTGGACGGCAGCCCGTACCAGGTCAAGGGCCTGACCTGGGGCCCGTCCGTCGCCGACGCCGAACGGTACATGCCCGACCTGGAATCCATGGGCGTCAACACCATCCGCACCTGGGGAACCGACGCGAGCAGCAAGCCCCTGCTGGACTCCGCCGCCGCACACGGCGTCAAGGTCATCGCCGGCTTCTGGCTCCAGCCCGGCGGCGGCCCCGGCAGCGGCGGCTGCGTGAACTACCTGACCGACACCGCGTACAAGGACCAGATGCTCGCCGAGTTCCCGCGCTGGGTCCAGGAGTACAAGGACCACCCGGGCGTCCTGATGTGGAACGTCGGCAACGAGTCGGTGCTGGGCCTGCAGAACTGCTACAGCGGCGACGAGCTGGAGCGCCAGCGCGACGCCTACACCACCTTCGTCAACGACGTCACCAAGAAGATCCACGCCGTCGACCCGAACCACCCCGTCACCTCCACCGACGCCTGGGTCGGCGCCTGGCCCTACTACAAGAAGAACGCCCCCGACCTCGACCTGTACGCCGTCAACTCCTACGACGCCGTGTGCGACGTGCGGACCGCCTGGGAACAGGGCGGCTACACCAAGCCGTACATCGTCACCGAGTCGGGGCCGGCCGGCGAGTGGGAGGTCCCGGACGACGCCAACGGCGTACCGAAGGAACCCGCCGACCAGGCCAAGGCGCAGGGCTACACCGACGCCTGGAACTGCATCACCGGACACCGGGGCGTCGCCCTGGGCGCGACCCTGTTCCACTACGGCACCGAGTACGACTTCGGCGGCATCTGGTTCAACCTGCTGCCCGCCGGACAGAAGCGGCTGTCGTACTACGCCGTGAAGGAGGCCTACGGCGGCGACACCTCCGGCGACAACACCCCGCCGGTCGTCGACGGCTTCGGCGTCGAGGGCGACGCGGGCAAGGTGCAGGCCGGCAAGGACCTCGTCCTCACCGTGCGCGCCACCGACCCCGACGGCGACCCCGTCTCGTACGAGGTGCAGTCCAACAGCAACTACATCGACGGGAACAAGCAGTTGACCACGCTGCCCGTCACCGACCTCGGCGGCGGGCGCCTGAAGGTCACCGCTCCCGACCGGCCCGGCGTCTGGAAGCTGTACGTCAAGGCCACCGACGGCAAGGGCAACGTCGGCGTGGAGACGCTCTCGGCGCGGGTCGTACCGCCCGCCGTGGACGGCACCAACGTGGCCCTCGGCAAGGCGGCCACCGCCTCGTCCTTCCAGCCGAGCTACGGCGACTGCCCCTGCACCGCGGCCAACGCCGTGGACGGCGACCCGAACACCCGCTGGGCCAGCGACTGGAGCGACCCGCAGTGGCTCCAGGTGGACCTCGGCACCCGCACGACGTTCCACCACGTCCAGCTGTACTGGGAGGCCTCCTACGCCAAGGCGTACACCGTCCAGACCTCCGACGACGGACAGAACTGGCAGACCCTGCGCACCGTGACCGACGGCAACGGCGGCGTCGACACCCTCGACGTGAGCGGCGCCGGCCGCTACGTGCGCGTCAACGGCACCGCGCGCGGCACCGGTTACGGCTACTCGCTGTACGAGTTCGGCGTCTACAGCTGACGCCGAGGCACCCGCGCCGAGAACACAGGGGAGGGGAGACCCGGGTGGGGACGAGCGACGAAGAGATCGAACGGCTGCTCGGCAAACTGACACCGCGTGCCAGGGCGCTGTTGCCGGCCGGCGCCACGACCTGGCGCACACGGGCGGAACCAGCGGTGGGGCTCCGGGAGTTGGTGATGTCCGACGGTCCTGCGGGCGTCCGCGGTCAGTCGTGGGACGAGCGGAACACCTCCGTTCTGCTGCCCTCGGCCTCGGCGCTCGCCGCCACCTGGGACGAACCGCTGGTCGAACGCCTCGGCGGCCTCCTCGCCGCCGAGGCCCGGCGCAAGGGCGTGGACGTCCTGCTCGCCCCGACCCTCAACCTGCACCGCAGCCCACTGGGCGGCCGGCACTTCGAGTGCCTCTCCGAGGACCCCGAGCTGACCGGCCGCATCGGCGCCGCCCTCATCCGCGGCGTACAGGCCCACGGGGTGGCCGCCACCGCCAAGCACTACGTGGCCAACGACTCCGAGACCGACCGCCTCACCGTCGACGTACGGGTCGGGGAGCGGGCCCTGCGGGAGGTGTACCTCGCCCCCTTCGAGGCGGCGGTGGCCGCCGGGGTGCGGCTCGTCATGGCCGGGTACAACGCGGTCAACGGCACCACCATGACCGCGAGCCCCCTGCTCACCGACCCGCTCAAGAGCGAGTGGGGCTTCGACGGCGTCGTCGTCTCCGACTGGGGCGCGGTGCGCGCCACCGTCGACACCGCCCGCGCCGGTCTCGACCTCGCCATGCCCGGACCCGACGGCCCCTGGGGCGAGGCGCTGGCCCGGGCGGTGGCCGACGGCGGCGTGCCCGAGGCGGCCGTCGACGACAAGGTACGACGCCTGCTGCGGCTGGCGGCGTGGCTGGGGGCGCTGGGCGGGCGAGACCCGTCTGGGCGCGCCCCGTCCGGGAGCGACTCGTTCGGGCGCACTCCGTCCGGGCGCACTCCGTCTGGGAGCGACTCGTTCGGGCGCACTCCGTCCGGGCGCACTCCGTCCGGGCCGTTCGGAACGGGCGCGCTCGACTCGTCCGGGCCAGACTCGTCCGGGCCCGACTCGTCCGGGAGCGACTTGTCCGGGCGCGCCCCGTCCGGGCCGTTCGGAACGGGTGCGTGGCCCGGTGCGGAACGTCCGTCTCTCCTGACCCCGGCGCGCACCCGCGACAGCCGGGCTCTGGCCCGCCGCGCGGTCGCCGCGGGTACCGTCCTGCTGGCCAACCGCGACGTCCTGCCGCTCGACGCCGAGCGCCTCGGGACGGTCGCCGTGATCGGCGCGCACGCCGCCCGGACCCGCACCCAGGGCGGCGGCAGCGCGGGCGTCTTCCCCCAGGACGAGGTGTCCGCCCTCGACGGCATCCGCGCCGCCCTGCGCGGCCGGGCCCGCGTCGTCCACGTCCCGGGGCCCCGGCCGGACGGCCCTCCACCTCCACTGGACCAGGACACGTGCACCGACCCGAGCTCCGGCCTGCCCGGCGTCCTGCTGCGCATGCTGGACGCGGACGGCCGCGAGCTGTATGCCGAACGGCGTTACGGTGGGCGTCAGTTGGAGCCCCGCCTGGTGCCGGGCGCGCACACCGTCGAGATCGCCGCCCGGCTGCGCCCCCGTACCGCGGGCCGCTGGACGCTGGGCGTGGCCGGCTTCGGCCGGATGAGCCTGACCCTGGACGGACACCCGCTGCTGGAGGGCGACTTCCCGCCGTCCACCGACGACCCGGCGGTCGTGCACGTCAACCCGCCCGCGCAGTACGCCACGGCCGACCTCGCCGTCGGCCTGGACGCCCTGCTGGTGGCCCGCCGGGAACTGGCACCCGGCACCGGCCGGGCGACCGTCGTCGTCGCGGCCCCACCGGCCCCGGACGTCGCCGCCGCGCTCTCCGAGGCCGCCCGTACGGCCGGTGCGGCGGACGCGGCGATCGTGGTCGTGGGCACCACCGAGCACGGCGAGTCGGAGGGCTACGACCGTACGAGCCTGGCCCTCGGCACCACTCAGGACGCGCTGGTCGGCGCCGTCGCGGCCGCCAACCCGCGCACCGTGGCCGTCGTCAACAGCGGCGGCCCGGTGGAACTGCCCTGGCGCGAGGACGTGGGCGCGGTCCTGCTGGCCTGGTTCCCCGGGCAGGAGGGCGGCGGGGGACTGGCCGACGTGCTCTTCGGACGCGCCGAGCCGGGCGGACGGCTGCCCACCACCTGGCCGGCCGCCCTCGCCGACGCCCCGGTCACCCGCACCCGCCCGGCCGACGGCCGTCTCGACTACGCCGAGGGCCTGCACATCGGCTACCGGGGCTGGCTGCGCCACCACCGCACGCCCGCCTACTGGTTCGGTCACGGGCTCGGCTACACCACCTGGGCGTACGAGGAGCTGACCGTCCCGCCGGTGACCCGGGCGGGGGACGACCTCACGGTGCGCGTGCGGGTGCGCAACACCGGTGCGCGGGAGGGGCGCGAGGTGGTGCAGGTGTACCTCGCCCGGCCGGCGTCGGCGCTCGACCGTCCGGCGCGGTGGCTCGCCGGGTACGCGGCGGTGCGGGCGCGCCCGGGGGAGACGGTGACGGCGACGGTACGCGTCCCGGCGCGGGCGCTGTGCCACTGGTCGGTACGGGAGCACGCCTGGCGTACGGAGGCGGGGCGCTGCCGGGTACTGGCGGGGAGGTCGGCGGGGGACGTGCCGCTGGTCGCGGAGCTGGAGGTGGTGCACCCGTCTTCCGCGTGAGGGCGGGGGAGAGCGCTCTACCAGTGCCGGACCTCGCCGGTTAGGGTGCGGGCATGAGCAGACAGGCCCCGACCCTGGAGGACGTGGCCCGGGAGGCCGGCGTCTCCCGGGCCACCGTCTCGCGGGTGGTCAACGGCGTCCGCAACGTGGACCCGGCCATCCAGGATTTGGTCCGCCGGGCCATCGAACGGACCGGGTACGCGCCCAACCAGGCCGCCAGGCAGTTGGTCACCCGGCGCACCACGACCGTGGCCCTGGTCGTCTCGGGCGCGGGCGACGCCTCGGACTCGGAACAGAACGCCTTCGCCACCAGGGTGTTCGCCGACCCGTTCTTCGGCCGCGTCGTCGGCGGCGTGGTCGGGCACCTGCGGCCGCGCAGGATGCATCCGGTGCTGATGTTCGCCGAGACGCCCGAGGCGCGGCAGGAGGTCGTGGCGTACCTCAGACAGGGCGGCGCGGACGGCGCGCTGGTGGTGTCCACGCACCCCGACGACCCGCTGCCCGCGCTGCTCGCCGGCGCCGGACTGCCGGCGGTGCTCTTCGCCCGCCCGGGACGCCCGGTGCCGCTCAGCTACGTCGACCTGGCCCACCGCGACGGCGGCCGGCTCGCCGCCGAGCATCTGCTCAAGCGGGGCTGCCGGCGGATAGCCACCGTCGCGGGCCCACTGGCCGTCGCCGCCAGCCAGGAGCGCCTCGCCGGCTTCCGCGACACCCTGGCCCGGCACGGGCACCCCTACGTGCCGGTGGCCGAGGGCGGCTTCACGGTGGACAGCGGCATGGCCGCGATGACGTCGCTGCTCGCCGAACACCCCGACACCGACGGCGTGTTCACCGCCAACGACCTGATGGCCCAGGGTGCCGTCCAGGTGCTGCGCGACCACGGACGCCGCGTGCCGCAGGACGTCGCGGTCGTCGGCTTCGACGACTCCAGCGTGGCCGTCACCTGCCGTCCCCGGCTGACCACCGTCCGGCAGCCGGTCGAGCAGATGGCGGCCACGATGGCCCGTCTCCTCGACGAACACATCAAGACCGAGCGCACCGCCCCCACATCGGTGATCTTCGACCCGGAACTGGTGATCCGCGACTCGGCGTAGCCGCCCGACGGGAGGGCTGACCGGAGGGACCGACGGGTGGGGCGACACCTCGCCATGCCGTACCCGGTGCGCGGATCGAACGGCCCGCCGGCCACGCCGCACACAGGTGCACGCACCTCACCACGCCGGGCCCGGCGAACCCCGGTACGCGGGGCCGAGTGCCGCCTCGCCGCGCGGGTTTCAGGGGCGCCTCACCCCCCGCCCCACTGTCCCGCGAGCCTCCCGCCCAGGGCCGTCCGCCACGCCGGCGTCGGCGCGGGGGAGGCGACCGGCAGGCGGTGGCCGCCGCGGGCGAAGAACGCCGCGAGGGGCAGGATCGCGGCGCCCACGGTCACCGCGTCCGGGCCGAGGCGGCCGAGGGCGATGCCCACCCGTCCGGCGGGGTGCCGCAGCGCGTGGGCGAGGGCGTGAGCCCGTACCGACTCGAGGAAGGGCGGGCCGAGTTGCAGGCCGGCCCAGCCGCCCACCAGGATCCGCTCGGGCTGGAAGAGGTTGATCAGGTCGGCCAGGCCGGCGCCCAGGTACTCGGCGGTCTCGGCGAGCACCCGGGCCGCCACCGCGTCCGGTTCGGCCCCGTCCCCGGGGCGGGCGGCGGACAGCAGGGCGGTCAGCGCGGCCTCCTCGTCGGCGCCGGGCGGCGGCTCCCCGCCCGCCTCCCGCCAACGCGCGAGCAGCGCCTCCGCACCGGCGTACGCCTCCAGGCACCCCCGCGCCCCGCACCGGCACCGGCGCCCCCGTACCCGTACCGTCAGGTGCCCCCACTCCACCGCACGCCCGTGCTCCACCTCGTCGGTGACGACGCACGCGCCGACGCCGGAGCCGAAGAGCACGACCACGGCGTTGTGCGCCCCGCGTCCCCCGCCGAACCACATCTCGGCCTGCCCCAGCGTCTTGGCGCCGTTGTCGATGAACAGCGGCACGTGCGCGGGAAGCCGGCCCGAGCCGCGCAGCAGCGCCTCCAGGGGGACCGCGTCCCAGCCGATGCTCTGGCCGTGCACCAGGGCGCCGTCGGCGCCGCGCTCGACGATCCCGGGGACACCGATGCCGACGCCCAGCAGCTCACCGGCCCCCGGCGCGGGACCGTCGGCGCCGAGCACCTCGGCGATGCCGTCGAGGATGTGCCCGGCGACGACACCGACGTCGTACGAACGCGACCCGTGCCCGGGCAACACGCGCTCCGTGCGGGCCAGTTCGGACATCGACAGGTCGAACAGCTCGACGCGCACGCGGGTCTCGCCCACGTCGACCCCGACGAGGCGTCCCCGGCCCGCCGCGACGCGGACGAGGGTGCGCGGCCGGCCGCCGTCCGCGCCGAGGCTGCCCGCCTCCTCCACCAGTCCGTCGGCCATCAGCTCGGCGACCACGTTGCTGACGGAACCTGAACTCAACCCCGCCGCGGAGCCCAGCGCGAGCCGGCTCATCGGCCCGTCGAAATACAACCGTTGCAGAACGGCGGTCCGACTCTCCCGCCGCAGGTCACGCACCGTTCGCCCGCTGTGCCTGGCCATCCGGCCCCTTCCTTCTGCGCCTTCGCCCGCCCATCAACCACGCGCGAGACCTTGACGAGTCCTTCTCTCGGGGTTTAACTCACGTCCTAAATTAAGCCATGAGGGGCTTCGGGAAGGAAACACCGACCGAAGCCGCCGTCGGGACTTCCCGACCGACTCCCGGAAGGACCCAGGAGCCATGCGCAGCATCCGAGCCGCGGCCGTAGGCGCCGTGACCATGTCTCTCGCTCTTGCCGTCACGGCCTGCGGAGGGGGCTCCTCCTCGGGCGGCGGATCCAACGACTCGCCGAAGGAACTCACCTACTGGGCGTCCAACCAGGGCGCCAGCATCGAGGTCGACAAGAAGGTCCTCCAGCCCGAACTCGACAAGTTCGAGAAGGAGACCGGCATCAAGGTGAAGCTGGAGGTCGTGCCCTGGTCCGACCTGCTCAACCGGATCCTCACCGCCACCACCTCCGGGCAGGGCCCGGACATCCTGAACATCGGCAACACCTGGAGCGCCTCCCTCCAGGCCACGGGCGCACTGCTGCCCTGGGACGCCAAGAACTTCGACAAGATCGGCGGCAAGGACCGCTTCGTCGACTCCGCCCTCGGCTCCACCGGCGTCAAGGGCCAGGACCCGGCCGCGGTCCCGCTGTACTCGATGGCGTACGCGCTCTACTACAACAAGCAGATGTTCGCCGACGCCGGCATCACCAAGCCCCCGGCCACCTGGGACGAGCTGGTCGAGACCGGCAAGAAGATCTCCAAGGACGGCAAGTGGGGCCTGGGCGCCGAGGGCTCCAACCTGTCGAACAACATCCACCAGGTCTTCGTCCTCGGCAAGCAGCACGGCGCCGACTTCTTCACCGCCGACGGCAAGCCCGACTTCACCTCCGACGGCGCCGTCGCGGCCGTCAAGCAGTACGTCGACCTGATGGCCGTGGACAAGGTCATCGCGCCCGGCAACGCCGAGTACGCGCAGAACCAGTCCCTGAGCGACTTCGCCAAGGGCAAGACCGCGATGGTGCTGTGGCAGACCGCCTCCGCCACCTTCAAGTCCATGGGCATGAAGGACGACGAGTGGGGCGTCGCCCCCGCCCCCGTCCCGTCCGGCACCCCCGGCGCCGACGCCGCCACCAACTCCATGGTCGCCGGCATCAACATGGCCGTGTTCAAGAACACCGACAACGTCGACGGCGCCACGAAGTTCGTGAACTTCATGACCAGCGACGCCGAGCAGAAGATCCTCAACAAGGCGTACGGTTCCATCCCGCCGGTCAAGGCCGCCCAGTCCGACCCGGCGTTCAACACCCAGGCCACCGCCGTGCTGCGCGAGACCCTCGCCACGAGTGCCGCCGCACTGCCCCAGGTGCCCGACGAGTCGCAGTTCGAGACCGCGGTCGGTACGGCCGTCAAGGAACTGTTCGCCGACGCCGCGGCCGGCCGCGAGGTGACGACGGAGTCCGTCAAGGAGAAGCTCGCCAAGGCCCAGCAGCAGATGCCCAACAAGTGAGCGCCCCGGACCCGGACCCGGCCCCAGCCGCGGACCCGGCCCTGAACCCGACTCCACCGACTCCGACACGGACACGGACCTCGCCATGACCACCACGACCGCCTCGGCGCAGCCCGGCGAGCGGACGGTCGGCAAGAGCTCCCCCGGGACGGCGCGCGGCCCCCGCCGCCGTCCCGGGCGGATCCGCCGCATCGGCCTGCCCTACCTGCTGCTCCTGCCGGCCCTGCTCCTCGAACTCCTCGTCCACCTGGTGCCGATGGTCATCGGCATCGTGATGAGCTTCAAGGAACTCACCCAGTTCTACATCCGCGACTGGACCACCGCCCCGTGGACCGCCCTCGACAACTACAGCATGTCGGTGGACTTCGACGCCCCCGTCGGCGAGGCCCTGCTCCACTCCTTCCTCGTCACCTGCGCCTTCACCATCCTCTCCGTCGGCCTGTGCTGGTTCATCGGCACGGCGGCGGCGATCTGCATGCAGGACGCCTTCCGCGGCCGGGGCCTGCTCCGCGCGATCTTCCTGGTGCCGTACGCCCTGCCGGTCTACGCGGCCGTCATCACCTGGGCGTTCATGTTCCAGCACGACAACGGCCTGGTGAACCACGTCCTGCACGACCAGCTCGGCCTCACCGACAAGCCCTCCTTCTGGCTCATCGGCGACAACAGCTTCATCGCGCTGCTCGTCGTCTCGGTGTGGAAGGGCTGGCCGTTCGCCTTCCTCATCGTCATGGCCGGCCTGCAGAACATCCCCAAGGAGCTGTACGAGGCCGCCGCCCTCGACGGCGCCGGCGTCTGGCAGCAGATCCGCCGCATCACCCTGCCGTCGCTGCGCCCCGTCAACCAGGTCCTGGTCCTGGTCCTGTTCCTGTGGACGTTCAACGACTTCAACACGCCGTTCGTCCTGTTCGGCAAGGCCGCGCCGGAGGCCGCCGACCTGATCTCCATCCACATCTACCAGTCGTCGTTCGTCACCTGGAACTTCGGCGCCGGCTCCGCCATGTCGGTCCTGCTGCTGCTCTTCCTGCTCGTGGTGACGGGCGTGTACCTGTTCCTGACCTCCCGGGCCACCCGGACGCCCCGGGCCTCCCGAGGACGGAAGGCAGCCGATGTCTAAGACCACGACGTCCACGATGGCGGCTCCGCGCTCCTTCGTCTGGACCCGCCGCGTCTTCCTCACCCTGCTCACCGGCTTCGTCCTGCTGCCGGTGTACGTCATGGTCTCCAGCTCCCTGAAGCCGCTCGAGGACGTCTCCAGCCAGTTCCACTGGCTGCCGAGCAACCTGACCATCCGCCCGTACATCGACATCTGGTCGACGGTCCCGCTGGCGAAGTACTTCGTGAACTCGCTGATCGTGGCGGGCGCGGCGACCGTCTGCTCCGTCGTCATCGCGGTCTTCGCCGCCTACGCCGTCAGCCGCTACGAGTTCCGCGGCAAGCGCGTCTTCTCGGTGACCGTCCTGTCGACGCAGATGTTCCCCGGCATCCTCTTCCTGCTGCCCCTTTTCCTGATCTACGTGAACATCGGCAACACCACCGGCATCGCCCTGTTCGGCTCCCGCGGCGGCCTGATCCTCACGTACCTGACCTTCTCGCTCCCCTTCTCCATCTGGATGCTGATCGGGTACTTCGACTCGGTCCCGCGCGACCTGGACGAGGCGGCCCTGGTGGACGGCTGCGGGCCGCTGCGCGCCCTGTTCAAGGTCGTCGTGCCCGCCGCCGTCCCCGGCATCGTCGCGGTGGCGGTCTACGCCTTCATGACCGCCTGGGGCGAGGTCCTGTTCGCCTCGGTCATGACCAACGACGCCACCCGCACCCTCGCGGTCGGACTCCAGGGCTACTCCACGCAGAACGACGTGTACTGGAACCAGATCATGGCCGCCTCCCTGGTGGTGAGCGTCCCCGTGGTCGCGGGCTTCCTGCTCCTCCAGCGCTACCTGGTGGCGGGCCTGACGGCCGGAGCCGTCAAATGACCCGCATCCCCCCACCCGCTCCTGCCCAACCCGAAAGGACCTTCGTGACCATCGACTTCGCCGCACTCCCGGACGACTTCCTGTGGGGCACGGCCACATCGGCGTACCAGATCGAGGGAGCCGTGGCGGAGGACGGACGTTCGCCGTCGATCTGGGACACCTTCTCGCACACCCCCGGGAAGATCGACAACAACGACCACGGCGACGTCGCCTGCGACCACTACCACCGCACTCACGAGGACATCGGGCTGATGCGGCGACTGGGCACCAACGCCTACCGCCTCTCCGTCGCCTGGCCACGCGTCCTGCCGGGCGGCGACGGCCCCGTCAACGCCAAGGGCCTGGCCTTCTACGACCGGCTGGTCGACGACCTGCTGGCGGCCGGCATCACCCCCTCCGTCACCCTCTACCACTGGGACCTGCCGCAGGTGCTCCAGGACCGCGGCGGCTGGCCCGAACGCGCGACCGCCGAGCACTTCGCGTCGTACGCCTCCGTCGTCGCCGAACGCCTCGGCGACCGCGTCGACCACTGGGCCACCCTCAACGAGCCCCTGTGCTCTGCCTGGATCGGCCACCTGGAGGGCAAGATGGCCCCCGGCTGGACCGACCTCACGGCCGCCGTCCGCTCCTCCTACCACCTGCTCCTCGGCCACGGCCTGGCGATGGAGGCCATCCGTGCGGCGGCCCCGAACGCCCAGGTGGGCATCGTCAACAACCTCTCCACCATCCACGCCGCCACCGACCGCGACGAGGACCTCGCCGCCGCCCGCCGCATGGACGGCCACACCAACCGCTGGTGGCTCGACCCCGTCCACGGCCGCGGCTTCCCCGAGGACATGCGCGAGGTCTACGGCGTCGAACTCCCCGAGCAGCCGGGCGACATGGACCTCATCGGCGGCCGGCTGGACTGGCTGGGCCTGAACTACTACTTCCCCCAGACCGTCGCCGCCGATCCCACGGGACCGGCCCCCCACGTCCGCACCGTCCGCCGCCTCGGCGTCCCGCGTACCGGCATGGACTGGGAGATCGACGCCGGCGGCATCGAGGACCTGCTGCTGCGCCTGACCGAGGAGTACGGGGCGCGCAAGCTGTACGTCACCGAGAACGGCTCGTCGTTCCCCGACGTGATCCGCCCCGACGGCACGATCGACGACCCCGAGCGCCAGGAGTACCTGACGGCCCACCTCGCGGCCTGCGCCTCCGCGGCCCGCAGGGGAGCGCCGCTGGCCGGCTACTTCGCCTGGTCGCTGCTGGACAACTTCGAGTGGGCGTACGGCTACGACAAGCGTTTCGGCCTGGTGCACGTGGACTACGACACCCAGGTCCGCACGGTCAAGGGCAGCGGACGGCACTACGCCGACCTCATCCGCGAGGCCCGGGAGCGGGCGGGGGAGCGCGAGGCCGCCTGATCGCCCGGTGGGCGCGGACGCGGGAGTCCGCGCCCACCAGGGCGCGCGTTGCAGGTAAGTGACTGACAGGTGCATGACAGCAAGCGTCCGTCAACGGATCCCAACGTCCGGAGGAGAGCCGCATGACACCCCGCATCCCCCACATCCCCCGCACGCCCCGCACAGTCCTGACCGCTCTGACCGCGCTCGCCCTGCTCGCGGCGGGCCCGGTCCTCACCACCCCCGCCGCCGCCGAACCGTCCGCCGCGGCGGCAGCGGCCTGGGACACCGACCGCGCGGCCTCCGCGTACACCGCGAACCCCGCCGCGGTCACCGCCTCGGCCAGCGAGAACGCCGGCACCGCTCCCGGCCTGGCCTTCGACGGCAACGGCGGCACCCGCTGGTCCAGCGACTTCACCGACGGCGCGTGGATCCGCGTCGACCTCGGTGCGACGATCCGCGTCGACCGCGTGACACTGGACTGGGAGGCCGCCTACGGCAAGAGATACGTCCTGGAGGCCTCGAAGAACGGCACCGACTGGACCCCCTTCTACACGGAGACCGCGGGCACGGGCGGCTCGGTCACGGCGCACACCTACCCGCAGGAGGTGACGGCCCGCTACGTCCGCATGCGCGGCATCGAACGCGCCACCCCCTACGGCTACTCCCTCTACTCCTTCAAGGTCTACGGCGGCGAACCGGCCCCCGCGTCCACCACCCGCACCAACCTCGCCCTCAACCACCCGGCGTACACGAACGTCTACCAACACGCCGGCAACTCACCGGCGTTCGTCACCGACGGCGGCTGGCCGGCCGGCCTGAAGACCGACGCGACCCGCTGGTCCAGCGACTGGAACGCGGACCGCTGGGTCTCCGTCGACCTCGGCGCGACCTCGACCATCGACACGGTGGACCTGTACTGGGAGGCCGCCTACGCGGTCGACTACGAACTCCAGGTGTCGGACGACAACCGCACCTGGCGCACCGTGTACCGGCCCTCGGCGGACGAGGCCGCCGCCCGCCGGGCCGACGTGAAGTCCCCGGGCGAGGCGACGGGCCGGCACGACAGCGTCCGCCTTCCCCAGCCGGCCACCGGCCGCTACGTCCGCATGCTCGGCAAGGAACGCCGCTCCTTCTACAACCCGGCCCCGGCGACCGCCCAGTTCGGCTACTCCCTCTACGAGTTCCAGGTGTGGGGCACGGGAGGCAGCGCGGCGGCGGCGTACCCGGCGCTGCCGGGCGAGCAGTCCGGCGCGTACCGGACCACGTTCTTCGACGACTTCACGTCCGGATCGCTGGACCGCGGCAAATGGCGGGTCGTACGCACCGGCACGGAGATGGGCTCCGTCAACGGCGAGTCACAGGCGTACGTCGACTCCGCCGACAACATCCGCCTCGAGAACGGCGCCCTCGTCCTGCGCGCCAAGTACTGCAAGGGCTGCACCACCCCGGCAGGCGGCGGCACCTACGACTTCACGTCCGGCCGCATCGACACCAACACCAAGTTCGACTTCACGTACGGCAAGGTCAGCGCCCGCATGAAGTTGCCGGTCGGCGACGGCTTCTGGCCCGCGTTCTGGCTCCTGGGCAGCAACGTGGACGACCCCTCGGTGTCCTGGCCCGCCTCGGGCGAGACCGACATCATGGAGAACATCGGCTACGGCGACTGGACCAGCACCGCCCTGCACGGCCCGGGCTACTCGGCGGACGGCAACATCGGGGCGCGCCAGGTGTACCCGGGAGGCGGCCGGGCCGACCAGTGGCACACCTACGCGGTGGAGTGGACTCCGACCGGCATGAAGTTCTACGTCGACGACCAACTGGTCCAGGAGACGACGCGCAACAAGCTGGAGTCGACGCGCGGCGCATGGGTCTTCGACCACGACCAGTACGTGATCCTCAACCTCGCGCTGGGCGGCGCGTACCCCGCCGGCTGGAACCAGGTCACCAGCCCCTACTGGGGGCTGCCGCAGTCCAGCGTGGACCGGATCGCCGGCGGGGGAGTACAGGCCGAGGTGGACTGGGTGCGGGTGGAACAGAAGGGGTAGCCACCCGCCGCCCGTCAGGCGCCCTTCCGCCCCACCGCGCCGTAGATGCCGATCGGCGGGGCGTCGGGCCGCCGCACCTCGTCCGGGCGCCAGTCGGTGACCCGGACCAGGCCGGGATCGACCAGGGTGAAGTCGCCGAAGAGGTCGAGGACCTCGGCGTGCGGGCGCAGGTTCATGGACGCGGTGGCGCTCTTGTAGACGGCCGCCGCGTCCTCGCGCCGGTCCTCGTGGACGTCGCCCGTCGCATGCGACAGCACGAGGTACGAGCCGGCGGGCAGCGCGTCGCGCAGGGTGGCGACGATGCCCGCCGGGTCCTCCGCGTCGGAGACGAAGTGCAGGACGGCCACCAGCAGCAGCGCCACCGGCCGGTCGAAGTCGATGACCCGGCGCACCTCGGGATGGTCGAGGATCGCACGCGGGTCGCGCAGGTCGGCCAGGACGACCGCGGTGTCGGGGTCGTCCGACAGCGCACTGGAGTGGGTGCTGACGATGGGGTCGTTGTCGACGTAGGCGACCCGGGTCCCCGGAGCGACGGCCCGCGCGATCTGGTGCACGTTGGGCTCGGTGGGCAGCCCCGTACCCACGTCGAGTATCTGGCGCACGCCGCCCTCGGCGACCACGTGCCGGACCGCGCGGTGCATGAAGTGCCGGTTGGCGAGGACACCCTCCCGCACCTCCGGAGCCGCCTTCATGAACTCTTCGGCGGCCCGCTGGTCGACCTCGTAGTTGTCCTTGCCGCCCAGGAAGTAGTCGTACATCCGGGCAGGGTGGGGCCTGCTCGTGTCGATCCGGTTCGGGTGGGCGGCGCTCTCGCCACCACTCAGGGAGGTCATGCAGCCTGACTCCGTCCTCAGCTCGCGGGCCACCCACGGCACAGGCGTGGCCGGTGACAGTCGGGACATCATCTTGGCATGCCCGCGGGCGCACCCCCACTGACCAGGGCGGGATCCGGTTAGGCTGGCGACCGCGCATGCCTTGACTGTTTCGGAGGAGGGTCCTGTGACCGCCGGTATACCCAGACCCCGCATCGACACCAGCAAGCCCCACCCCGCACGCGTCTACGACTGGCTGCTGGGCGGAAAGGACAACTACCCCGTCGACCAGCGGGTCGGCGAGACACTCCCCGAAGAGGCGCGGGGCAACGCGGCACGCAACCGGGCGTTCATGCACCGCGCGGCAGCCTGGCTGGCGCAGCGCGGTGTCGACCAGTTCCTCGACCTCGGCACGGGCATCCCCACCGAACCCAACCTGCACCAGATCGTCCAGGCGATCAGACCCGACGCCCGGATCGTCTACGCGGACAACGACCCGATCGTCCTGCGCCACGCGGAGGCGCTGCTGACCAGCAGCCCGGAGGGTGCGACCGACTTCCTCCACGCGGACGTGCGACAGCCCGCCGCCATCCTCGAACACGCCGGTGCAGTCCTGGACTTCGGCCGCCCCGTCGCCCTCTCCCTCATCGCCCTCCTGCACTTCCTGCCCGACGACGAGGACCCGTACGGCCTGGTGCGCACCCTGGTGCGGGCGCTCCCCTCCGGCAGCTTCCTGCTCCTCTCGCACGGCACCGCGGACCAGCACCCGGAGCTGAAGCGGGAGACCGAGGCCGCGTACAAGAAGGGCGCGATCCCGCTGCGGATGCGTACCCGCAGCGAGGTGGAGCCCTTCTTCGAGGGACTGGAACTCGTCGCACCCGGCCTGGTGTTCGCCACCGAGTGGTACCAGGAGGAACCGGCACCGGCGCGGGAACGCAGCGGCTTCTACGTCGGCGTCGCCCGGGTCCCCTGAGCCGCCGCGGCCCGGAGACCGCCTTGACGCGAGCCGGAACCGGCCGATACTTGTGCGCAGCATGGGTCGGTCGGTGTCCGTGGTCGGCGCGAGGCGGGACAGATGAAGAAGAGACTGTGTGCCACGGGTGCCGTCCTCGGCGTCCTCACCACGCTGGCCGCGCTGCCGTCGGTCGCCCAGGCGTCGTCCGCGCCCCCTGGTTCGCACCCGTCGTCGGTCCGGCCGACCCTCCCGCTGGGCCCCACAGGCCTCCCCGAGAGACGCACGACGACCACCCTCCAGCGGGGCGTCACCCTCACCCGCATCGTGCGCGGCATCACCGACGACCCGGCACTCCACTGGACCGTCGAGGTCTCCATCCCCGGCGGCGACACCTCACCGGACCCCGACGCCCCGCCGACGACCCTCAAGGACAGGGCGAGCGCCGACGAACTGGCCGCCGATCTGCGCGGCGACGGCTTCGACGCCCGCGTGGAGGAGGTGACGACACCGGCCACGGCCGACTACACCGGCGGCACCCTCGGCTGGCGGGTCCGCATCGGAACGTTCGACTCGCAGGCCACCGCGACGACCGAACGCACCCGCCTGAGGGCGGCCGGCTACACGGGAGCCGCCGTCTACACCGGCTGGGACGGCGAGGCCACCGACCGCGGCCCGTGGCACGTGGACGTCCTCACCATCGACCCGCGCGTCTTCCGCGGCAGCCTGGACGCGTCGTACGGCCCGGACCTGGAGAACCGCGAGACGACCACCCAGCTCTCGGCGTCCGCCGGCGCCACCGCCGCGGTCAACGCCGGCTTCTTCGTCCTCGACCCCAAGGCGGGCGCTCCGGGCGACCCGGCCGGAGTGGGCGTCTACGACGGACGCCTGCTGAGCGAACCGGTGGCCGGACGCCCCAGCCTCGTCGTCCACGACGACGGCCGCCGCACCCGGATCACCCGCCTCACCTGGCAGGGCCGGGTCACGGGCCGCACCGCCTCCCTGCACCTGAACGGCATCAACCGAGTACCGGGCCTGATCAGGAACTGCGGCGGCACCGAGGGCGACACCCCGACGTCCCTGCCGCTGCACGACATCACCTGCACCAACCCCGACGAGCTGGTCACCTTCACCCCGGCCTACGGCGGACACACACCCCAGGGCGAGGGCCTGGAAGCCGTACTGGACGCCCACGACCGGGTCGTGGAACTGCGCTCACCACGAGGCGGCACACTCCCGCCGGGCGGCAGCTCCGTCCAGGCGACGGGCGAACGCGTCGCCGACCTGACCGCCCAGGCACGCGTCGGCGACCGACTGCGCGTGCGCACGACCCTGCTGGACGAACGCGGCCACCGCGTCTCGCCCTCACCCCGCACCGACATCGTCAACGCCGGTCCCGAACTGGTCCGCGACGGCCGTGTCCACGTCACCCCCGCCACCGACGGCATGGTGCACCCCGACGACCCGAGCTGGTACTACGGCTGGGTCCACAAACGCAATCCACGCACCCTCGCCGGGGTCGACGCCGCGGGCCGCACCGTACTCGTCACCGCCGACGGACGCAGCACGGACTCCCTCGGCCTCAGCATCGGCGAGAGCGCCCGGGTCGCGAAGTCACTCGGCCTGCGCGAAGCGGTCAACCTGGACGGCGGCGGCTCCACGACGATGGTGGCCAACGGCGCCGTGCTCAACACACCGTCGGACGCCGCGGGCGAACGCCCGGTCGGCGACGCCCTGTTGATCCTGCCGCGCAGGCAGGCCCCCTGATCCGTGCGCGCCACCGACTGACGCACGACCCCGAAGTCCCCCGCACCACCGCGTGACGACCAGCAACCCACCCCAGGGAGCCGCCGTGTTCGCGAACGTGTCCACCGTCCTGGGCCCCCTGCGGGCCAGAGTCCTCCTCGTCCTGGCCCTGCTGCTGGCCGTCCTCACGCCCACCGCCCCCGCGGCACTGGCCGCGGGCAATCCGCACGCCGCCCGCCCCGGCGCCGAAGTCGTCGCCGTCACCCAGGTCGCGGACCGGCAGGTCGACCTGTCGGTGCGCTCGGCCGCCCTGGGCGGGCGTACGGTCGACGTGCGCCTGCTCACCCCCGACGGCTGGAACCCGCACGACCGGCGCCACCGACAGCACTGGCCCACCCTCTGGCTCCTGCACGGCTGCTGCGGCGACTACACGTCGTGGACGAGCATGACGGACGTGGCGGAGATCGCCGACCTGCGCGACGTCCTCGTCGTCATGCCCGAGGCGGGCTGGAACGGCTGGTACAGCGACTGGTGGAACCACGGCAAGGGCGGCGACCCGGCGTGGGAGACCTTCCACACGAAGGAACTGCGCCGCCTCCTGGAACGAGACTGGGGCGCGGGCAGCGACCGTGTCGTCGCCGGCCTGTCGATGGGCGGTCAGGGGGCCTTGTCGTACGCCGCCCGGCACCCCGGCATGTTCAAGGCGACGGCGGCCTACTCCGGCTCCGCCCACCCCCTCCTCAACGACGAGTCGGTCAACCGCATCATGGGCTTCTTCGCCGGCCAGGACACCGATCCGCTCCGCGTCTGGGGCGACCCGGTGGCCCAACGCCGGATCTGGGAGTCCCACGACCCCTTCCACCTCGCCAAACGACTCAGGTCGATCCCCGTCTACCTGTCCTGCGGCGACGGCACCACCGGCCCCCTGGACCCACCCGGCACCACCAGCGCCCTGGAGGCCGACTTCAACCGCCAGAACCACGCGCTGGCGGACGAACTGCGCCGCGTCGGCGCGCGGCACGTGACCACCAACTTCTACGGCCCGGGAACCCACGGCTGGGCGTACTGGGAACGGGAACTGCACGCGTCGCTGCCGATGCTGCTGGGGGCGCTCGGGAAGAACGGCTGAGCGGGACCGCCCCGTCGAGGCCGGTGGCCGCCGCTGCGGCGGCGGCCGTGAACGGGACCGGAACGAGCGGACCGTTGACGCGGCGAGGGCCGGGTCATCCACCCAACTGCACGAGGATGTCCGAGAGTTCGCGCACGCGTGGGTGGCTCGGCCCATGTGTGCTCCGGTAGCCGTCGATCGCGTCGCGCAGCAAGGGAACCGCCTCCTGGGGGCGGCCCTGGTTGGCCTTCGTCGCCGCCAGGTCGACCTGCACGCCGAGAGTCGTGGAGTGCCGGGGACCGAAGACCCGTCGGCAGCCCTCGAGCGCTTCGGTGAGCAGCCTCTCGGACTCGGTGACCCGGCCCAGCTTGCTGAGCACGGCGGCGTAGTTGCGTCTGGCCGTCCAGGTGCTCTGGTGATCGGCGCCCTGCTGCCGCGACCGGGCCTCGACCAGGTGGCCGTACATCTCCAACGCCTCGGCGTGTTTGCCCTGGTGGGTGAGTACGGCGGCGAGGTTGTGCCGCACGGTCATGCTCAGGTCGGTCGTGCCGTCGATGTCGGCCAGCATCGCCTGGTACATGCGTTCCGCCTCGGCGAGCCGGGCAGGGGAGCCCCGCAACGATCCCGCCAGGGTGTTCCTGCTGCTCAAGGTGTCCGGATGGGCGGCGCCGAGCGTGCGGGTACGGCGGAAGACCGTGTCCCGCATCAGCCCCTCCGCCTCCTCCCTGCGACCGAGGTCGAGCAGGACTCTCGCCAGGTTCGACGCGATCTGCAACGTCTGCGCGTCGTCCTGGCCGCGCAGCCGCTCCCACCCCGACAGGGCCTCGCGCAACCACTCTTCGGCGCGTGCGGGATTGCCGCCGTCCTGCAGAATTCTGGTCAGGTCGTTCAACGTCAGCAGCTTGTTCTCCTGGTCGTCCGCGCGGGCGGCGGCCAGCCACTCCAGCAGTTCGACGGCCTCGTCCTGTCTGCCGGGTTGCTCGCCCAGCGCCACCGCGTACACGTGCAGGGCGTGCAGGGTCTCCGGGTGGTTCGGGCCCAGTTCCTCGCGTTTGCGCTGGAAGTCGAGCCCGTGTGCGTACTCCGCCGTCACCGACAGCCTGATCTCGACCAGGGGCACATCACCTCGCCGCTCGGTCACATCGATCTCGGCGCTGCCGAAGTCCCCGACGTAGTGGTCGGTGGTCTTCGGCTTCTTCCTCCAGAACGGCATGTCTCTCCCTGCCTCGGTCGGTCGCATCCCGCCGCGGACACGTCGCCGGTCACCGACCGGAATGGAGGTACGCGGCCCACAGCGTCGGGGTCCTGTCGAAACGCTCGCGGCAGCGGTGTACCGCGTGGTGCAGCGCCGTCGCGACGTTCTCGCCCGCCGAGACGCCCTCGTGCAGGTCCACGGCGACCATCCGGGCGACGAGGTCGTTGACCTGCCACAGCGTGCCGACGACCTGCGGGTATCCGGCGAGTTGGAACGCCGACACCAGGTGCAGGCTCTCGTCGGGGACCCGGCGGGCGCCGAGGGACGTCTCGCACGCCGACAGCACCGCGAGCCGTACACCGGACAGGTCGAGCGCTGACACGTCCAGCACCGAGAGCGGCCCGTCGTGCAGCAGCAGATGACCGGCCGAGGGATCGTCGGGATCGCTCGCCGCGTGACAGGCGAAGTGCGCCGAGGTGTGGGACGTCAGTGCGGCGCGGACCGAGTCGGCCGTCGCCTTCGCGCCGTCCAACCGCGTGGCCCGGGTCAGTGCCGCGATCCTGCTCGCCTCCCGCCCCACACCGCGCAGTGGCCGCGCCCCCGCCGCGTCCTCCACCGCCACCACCACCAGATCGTCGCCCGCTCGCGTGTGCCGCGCCCTGGCATGCCGCAACGCCCGCAACGTCGGCGTGTACGACGACACCACCCGGTCGAGGACGGACGTGCCGTCCGGGAAGCGGCCGGCCGCGTGGACCGGGAGCAGCGCCAGCTGTCCCACCGGCGACCACCACAGACGCGGCCAGGCATCTGCCGGCGGGGACGTGTACCCGAGTCGCTGCAGCACGGGTCCGGTGACGAAGTCCCACAGCCATCCGAGCACTCCCTCGGCGGTGGCCTGGGCATCGGTCTCGCCCGCACCCGGCCGGGCGGAGTCGGCCAACGCGGTGCCGAAGACGGCTGCCTGGCCCGCCACGGAGTCCGGCGTCACTCCCGGCAACTCGACCACGGTGACCCCCGATGGACGGATGATCAACGCGTCACTGCGGTACCTACTCACGTTGATCAGTACCACCGGCCCCTCGGCGGCGCATTCCAGCAGCTCGTCGAGGTCCGGCGGAGCGAGGAAGTCCGCGAACCCCGGCAGCGCCCGCGCTTCGTCGAGCAACTGCCGCAACCGGACGTCCAGGTCGTGCCGTTCGTCCGCCGCGGCACCCATGAGGTGCCCGGCCGGAGGCAACCGGTCGAACGCGGCGCCCAGTCGTTCCGCGAGCTCGGGCGCCACCGCGTGCAGGCGGGATAGATCGCTGCGGCTCTGCAGCACCTGTCCGCCGAGCACACCGCGGCCGAGTTCGAGCAGACGCACCGCCGTCTCCGGATCATTCGCCTGCAAGGCGCTCGCGGCCGCGTCGGCGGCGAGCCCGTCGAGCTCCGCCAGCAACCGCTGCTGGTCCACGCGGGCAAGACGTCGCGGCGCCACGAGCGGCAGCAGGCCGACCGCCAACGCGTAGGCGTCCCGGGCCCGGTCCCACCGTCCCGCCTCGGCCTCGGTGTGTGCCCACAAGCGTGCGGCCCTGGTCCGCCCCAGAGGCTGAAGCGCCTCGATCTCCGCCGCCTCGCGGAAGGCGCGGCCCGCGGAGGCCAGAGTCCCGGGGTCCAGGGTGAGTTCGTACTGGGCGTACAGGACGCCGCCGTGGTTGAGCTGGGTCTCGCCGCGCTCCGTCGTGTCGGGAGCACTCGCCCGGGCAGCGCTGCCCAGCGCCGTGACGGACCGACGCAACGCCTCCGGGCTGCCCCTGAACTCGTACTCGGAGAACCAGACCCGGCCAAGGTTGCCCAGCGCCACCGCGTGGGTCCGTTCGCCGTACGGCACCGTCTCGACGACCTCGGTGTACGCGGCGATCGCCTGGCCCAGGTCACCCTCAAGCCCCGTGTGCAGGAACCGTTCGTTGTGCAGCAGCCCCAGCAGCAGAGGGATCATGCCCAGCCCGCCGCCCCCGCCACGCGTGGACCGGCCGATCTCCACGGCCTGGTCGAGCACGTCGATCTCGCCGGTCTGTGCGACGAGGTCCTGCACGGCGATCAGATAGTTCTCGCAGCGGTTCTCCCACACATGCTCATCGGGCCCCGTCGCCTCGAGCACCTCGCGCAACAGGGCCACGCCCTCCCGCAACGCGGCGACGTCACCGGTCTTCCTGCCGCGGTCCCGCAACGCGGCGGCGAGGTCGACCTTGTGGCCCAGCAGTGCGCGCGAGGCGCTCGGTGTGCGCGCCATCGCGTCCCGCAAGTGCCGGACGGCGGTCTCCCGCACCGCCTCGTCGCCGGTGTGTTCCGCGGATCGCTGCAGTACGTCGCCCAACTGGTTCAGCCGCACTGCGTAGTTCGGGTCGTCCACGGGCGTCGCGAGGACGCTTTCCTCCAGCACGCGGGCCGCGTCGACGAGTACGGCGTGGTCCTGGGTCAGCTCGTACCGGATGTGCAGGGCCTTGCCCAGCACGTACTGGGCAGCCGGTACGCGCGGCAGCCGTGCCGCCGACTCGACCGCCTGAGTCGCGTACGCGGGGTCGCGGGTGTGCTCGGCCAGAAGGATCAGCGTCTCCGCCCGCACCATCGCCGCCACCAGCCGGTTCTCCCCGTCCAGCAGCGGGATCGACGCGTCGCACCCGGCCAGGGACTCGTGCAGCGAGGACACGTCGCCGAAGTGCAGGAAGTGGTCGTGCAGCAATGAGCTCAGGCCGACCCGCAAGGGATGCCTGATCGGGTGATCCGGCACGTATCCGATGGCGGTCCGCAACTGCGCGATCCCTTCCAGCAGGTCGGCCGGATCACCGGTGTGCCGGTGGCGGTCGCGCAACGCCATGGCCAGGTCGTTCATCGCGTTCACCGAACCCCGCGCCGCCTGGCGCCTGTTCCGTTCGATCTCACTGTCGAAGGGTGTCGGGTTCGTCACTCCGCACGTATCCTCACTGCGATGACCGCAGACCAATTGGCCATACTCTGTCAACGTCTGGCCGACGATACCGACGCGGTACGTACCTCGCCAGAGGTCGGGGCGCTCGCCCAGTCGATCGTCGGCCGGGTGCGCGACGGCGTGGCACTCGACGAACTTGACGACGCCTTGGACGAGTTGGAGATGCGGCTGCTGAGGGCCGGGCACGCGGCGGGGCTGAGTCCGGTCCGTTCGTACGAGCGGTTTCCCGGCGCGGGCGACGGGCACCGCGTGCTCGAGGTGCTCGCGTGCCCCGCCGGTGTCTGTGCGCGACTCGAGGCGCCGGGCACGGAGCCGGTGGTCTGTGCGGCGCTCCGGCAGCCGATGGTGGTCACGAGGCTGCGGTCGTGACCAGGTTCCTCGAGGCACTGGGCGGGAAGCTGGCTGAGCGCTGGATCGCCCTGATGCTGGGGCCGAGTGTGCTGTTGATGAGCGTGGCCGCCGTCGGCGTGACGCTCGGACACCGGCGCTGGCACGACATCGGCCTGCTGCTCACCCGGCTCAACGAGTTGTCGGCCGAGCCCGCGTTGCGCAACACCGGAACGCTCGTCCTCCTCCTGGCCGGCCTGCTGGCCGCTTCGGCGGGTCTGGGGCTGGCCGCCACCGGGCTGGGCGTGACGGTGGAACGGCTGTGGCTCGCGACCCGGCCCCGTTGGCTCGCCGACCGGCGCCGACGGAGGTGGGACGACGCACACGCGGCGTTCAACGATGCCTTGCTGGAGGCCGCCAGGGCCGAGGGCACTCCCGGAGCGGCGGCACCGGCACCGGCAGCGGCGTCGGCAGTGGCAGCGGCAGCACGGGCCCGGGAGCTCAACGCCCGGCGCAACCGGATCGGTCTCACGGCGCCGGACCATCCCTTCTGGCTCGGCGACCGCATCGCCGCCGTCGACACACGCGTCTGGAGGGCCTACAGGCTCGACATCACCGTCGCGTGGCCTCGTATCTGGCTCCTTCTGGCCGAGGACGTGCGCGCCGAGATCGTCGCGTCCCGCGCGAGGCTCGCCGCGGCGGCGAGACTGATGGCGTGGGCCGTCGGATACGTCGCCGTGGGCGCCGTGTGGTGGCCGTCGGCGGTTGCCGGTGCCGTCGCGGCCGCCACCGCGTGGCGTCGGGCGCGGATCGCGGGCGTGGCGTTCGCGGAGCTGTCCGAGTCGGCCGTCGACCTGCACGGCCGACAGCTCGCGGAAGGCCTCGGCATCGCCTGCGAAGGGGCGCTCACCGAGGACGTGGGTGCTGAGATCACGACAGTGCTGAGGAAACAGACATGAGCTTGTTCCGCCGCACATCCGAGCCCACGCCGGCCGACGAGGCCGTCCTGGTGATCGACCAGCACGCGCTGCCCTACCGGTCCCCGCACTGGTACGGCGAGGCTAACTACCACATCCGGGTCTTCCGTCCCGGGAACGTACGGAGGCCGATCGTCGTCATGGGCGACCTGGCCAACGTCCCCATCGCCTCGATCTCCAACAAGTGCCCGGAGGTCACGGCCATCGTGGCGGACCTGGTGCTCGGCCGGCCCGGGGTTCACCCCAGCCGGCTGGACGACCTCGCTCGCTGGGTCACCTACTTTCCCGCCACCAAGTTCGGCGAGTCGTTCACCGAGGTGCACAGTTTCGACGTGGTGCCCGATTACGAGCCGCAGCTCGTCACCAACAGGCACAGACACCTGCGTCGCGAGGACGCCGAGGAGCTGGTCGGCGGGCCCCTCCGCGCGTGGCAGCAACGCCATTACACCGTCGCGAAGCTCCAGCGCCGTGGCGTCCGCGTGATGCGGGTGCACTCGGCCGGCTAGGCGCCCGTTGCGAAGGTGCCCGTTGCGAAGGTGCCCGTCCCAGGGGTGATGACGGAGGGTCCCGTGGGCACGGAGGGCCTCCTGCGCACGGAGGGCCTCCTGGGCTCAGAACACCCACCGCGTATGGCTGTAGACCCCGTCGTCCCGGCCGAAGCCGTACGCGGTTGCCGGGGCCACCGCGAAGAGCACCGCGTCTCCCCTCCGGATGGCGTCCCCGATCCCGTGGAAGGTGCCATCGGGCGAGGTGATGTGCGGCCCGGACTTCGCCTCGTACGCCGCGATCACCTCCTCCCGTACCGCCGGATCGCCGACCGGTTCGGCCTCGCCCTCGACGACCAGGTCGAACCCCTCGGTGAGTGCGTTCCCACCCGTGAGCAGCGCGCAGTGCGCATCGTGCGACAGGTTCCTCGCCTTCTGCTCACCCGGACCGGTGGAGAAGTACAGCACTCCGTCGTGCCACGCCGCGATCACCGGCGTGATGTGCGGTCTGCCGTCGGGCCGCACCGTGGACACCCAGAAGATCTCGGCCGCCTCCAGGTGCCGCTCGGCCTCGGCCCACTCGGTGGCCGTGACGTCCCCGGCGCCCGGCCGGGGATTGAGTGCGGAGCTGTAGCGGGCGTCGAGCTCGGTCGTGGGTTGCTCAGCGACCGGTCGCTGCATGGACATGGCAGACCTCCCTGCTCTCCTGCCCCTAACGACTTCCGGCCCGCTCCGAAATCATCGGTACGCCCGATCGGGTGTCGAGGACGCGCACGAGGGGGCGCCGGGGGCGCCCCGGCGGGCCGTGGCGAGGAACGGCTCCAGAAGCGCGAGCAGCCTTTCGGGCCGGTGCAGCGGGATGATGTGCCCGCAGTCCTCGATCACATGGCCGACGAGCTGATCGGTGACCGGCCGCAGCTGCCGTTCGAGGGCCCTGCCCACCGGATGGGCGCCGATCGCCATGGTCGGGACGGTCAACCGCCCCCCGGCGACAGCCTCCTGAATCTGCTCGCCGCTCGCGGGCAGTGCCCGGTAGTACGAGAAGGCACAGCGCAGCGCCTCGGCGCCGGTGTACGCGCGGACGAAGGCGTCCCGGACAGCGGGCCGCACGCCCTCCCCGAGAGATCCCGTGCCGAGAAACCAGTCGATGTACTGCGCCTCGTGCCCGGTCAGCACCGTCTCCGCGAGGCCGGGCACCCCATGGAAGCCGAACCACCAGGGCGCCCCCCGCGCGAGAAACTCCTCGGCTCCCGGCAGCCCGCCCAACAGCGACTCCATGACCACGAGCTGCCGGACGAGGTCGGGCCGGCGCATGCCGAGCAGAAACGCCGGAGGGGTCCCGGCGTCGATGCCCACGACAGCCGCCGAACGCTCACCGAGAGCGTCCAGCAACGCCTCGGCGTCGGACGCGAGCGTGCCGGCGTCGTACCCGTCCGTCGCGCGCGTGCTCGCCCCCGCTCCTCGCGCGTCCGGTGCGATCACTCGATGGTGCTCGGCAAGGCGGTCCATGACATGGGTCCACAGTTGCCAGGTGTGCGGGAAGCCGTGCAGCAGCAGCACCGCGGGACCCTCACCGCGAAGGGCCACGTTGAGATCGACACCGTTGACCGTGACGCGCCGCAGTTCCACCCCGGACGGGAGTGGATCGCAGGCATGATGCGAGGCGACGGGCAAAAGACCCTCCCTAGTGGTTACCAATGGTGACAGCAAAACGATAGGTAACTAGGGTGAGGGAGCCAAGACCGCACTTCTGCCACAGGTGGTGAGTTCCAGGTGACCTCCTCGACGTCACGCTCCCCGAAGGGTCCTCGGGGAGACCTGTTCGACCCGCAGTGCCCCACCCGCCGCCTGCTCGACCGGATCGGCACCAAATGGACCTCCATGGCCGTGAAGGTGCTGGCGGAGGCGTCCCCGGAGGAGGTGCGTTTCGCGGAACTGCAGCGCAGGATGACCGGCATCTCGCAGAAGATGCTGTCGGTCACCCTTCAGGGCCTCGCCCGCGACGGCCTGGTCGGCCGCCGGGTGGAGCCGACTGTCCCGCCGCGCGTGTACTACCGCCTCACCCCGCTCGGCCTGACCCTGGAAGAGCCGCTGGCCGCACTCCGCGAGTGGGCCGAGGCACACATGCCCGAGGTGGACCGCGCCCAGGCCGGGTACGACCACTCCTGTTGACGCGATCACCGCACCGCCAGATCCTCGGCCAGTTCGCCGCGCCAGTCGTCGCTGAGCCGGTGGTGCACGATCGTCGCCGCGGCGACGGGCAACGGCAGCTGGAGGAAGCGGCGCAGCGCGTCCGCCGCGTCGGCGCGGAGCTGCCAGGCATGGAAGTCGTCCCGGGTGGCGGGGAATTCGGGCGCGTCGCGGTCCCGCCGCCAGGACGGTTCCAGTGCCGGCCGGGCCGCCGCGGCCTCGGCCTGGAGCGTGCGCATGCGCAAGTCCAGTGCGCCGTCCTCGACGAACTCGGGGGTCTCACCGAGGTCGACGGCGTCCAGCGTCCGCGGCACCTCGGGGAAGGTGTCGAGCCCTGTCTCCGCGGCGAGTCTGCGCAGTTGCGCGGCCATCGCCGCACGCAACCGGGGTGCGGGCGTCCGCTCGACCAGGGCGCCCAGATCGAAGTGGCGTATGTGTGTGGGCGGACGCAACGACCACTCGGGAATGTCCTCCAGCACCGGCAGGACGAGGCCGCTGGGCAGTGACTCGTCGAGTGCGTGCTCGAGGGCGTCGAGGTCGAAGTCGATACCGAACCCGCCCCGCAGGGTGGCGAGCAGGTCCGCGTACGCGGCGATCGATCCCGGCCACGGATCGACACCGATCGACTGCACGTGCGTGCCGTCCGGCAGCCGTACGTAGTCCGTCCGCGGTGACGAGACAAGGCGGTCCTGGGCGCCCTGGGCGTACGGGACCCCGTCGGCGTACACCGTGAGGCGTACCTCCGGCCCCTGCTTGGTGAGGGCCACGATCCGGGTGTCCCGGGCCAACCTGCGCAGTACCTCCGGGCGGGTCAGCTGCTGGGTTCCGGCGCCCTGCATCAGCAATCCCCAGTCCCCGCACCGGCCCGCCCGCACCAACGGCCGGGAGGCCGCCCAGAGACTCGCCGCCGACCGCTCGGCCTGCGCGTGAGACCGCACGCGGATCGTCTCCCGCTGCACCACCCCCACACGCGACAGCAGTTCCTCCGCCGTCACGCCCTCGGCGAAGACCAGGTCCGGCCGGCGGGGCTCGGGTTCCCGGGGATCCACCAAGGTGAGCGTCGCGTACATGCCGCTCTTCGGCGGCTCCGGCTCCGGCTGCGGACGTACGGGTTCGGGCTCCGGCTCGGGCATCCGCGCGCCAAGGCCGAGCAACGATGCGGGGTCCGCCTTGACGGTGGGCGTGGCCTCCTCCCAGACCAGCGTTCCGTCGAACGCCAGCGGAACCCGGCCCGAGATCGGCAGCCGCCGTTCCAGAGCGTCGGCGAACGCCGACAGCACCGCACGCAGTGAGGCCCAGTCGGTGAACGAGGCGGCGTCCTCGTTGAAGTAGTGTCCGATGCGTCCGTAGTCGTCCCCCGCGCGGCACGTCAGAAACAGACCGTCCTGTGCGTCCCAGACGACACCGTGGGTGATCAGCAGCCACTCGTGACGCCAGTACGCGTTGAGTTCGTGGTCGTCCGCGTCCTCGTCGTCGTACAGATCCTCGACGTCCTCGCCGACGGACCGCAGGAACAGAGCGTTCGTCACGATGTCCGCCACGCCGGCGAACGGCCCGTCGAGCGCGAACACCGGCGCCCCCTCGCTCAGCTCGACACCGTCGTGGCAGCGCAGCGACGCCACCAGCTCGGGATGGAACGCCACCCCGAGCCGCTGCTCCGCGTCCGCTATCTCGCCAGGGGAAGCGGGCGGGCGCAGCAGTGCCCGGCTCACTGGGGCGTGCTCCGAGAGCCAGGCGTCGATACGCGCCCACGAGTCCTCGACGGTCGGCGACGGGGGCGGGTCGGCTGCGGAAGGGGGCGACGTCATGCGATCACGATAGGAGCGACCACTGACATCACCCGGTGGACGGGTGTGGACGGGTAGCACAGCGCCCCGACGAGGGCTCCGAAGGCCGCCGTGTTCGTCTCCAGCGAACTCGGCGTGATCTGCGGCCGGTCAGCGCCCGGCGGCCTCCCACCACACCAGATTGGCGGCCGCCTGGGCCACCGGCTCGATGATCTCCCAGGCCTCGGCGATCAGTCCGTCGTCGATCCGCCAGATGTCGACGACCGCGATCTCCGGCCCGGCATCGGGGAGTTGTCGGCGCGAGTGCATCACGACGTGATCTCCCTCGGCCAGCAGGTGGTGGACCTCGACCCGCATATCGGTGAGCGGGATGAGTGCCGCCTGCACGGCGGCGAGCCATTCCGTTTTGGTCGAGGAGATCGAGTCGGGCCTGTGATGGACGAAGTCATCGCTCAGCAACGGTTCGAGCCCGTCGACACTCCCCGTCTTGATCAGTTCTGCCAGTGCCTGTTGAACGACGCTCTTGGTGTCCGTGGTCATGGACGCAGTGTTTCCGGGGTCGCGACGGTTGTCGATGAAGTCCGACTTCATGGCGTGCGGGCCGGGGTTGAGTACTCTCGACAACCGTGCGAACGGTCGGGGAGCTCATACGGCAGTGGCGGCATCGCCGACGACTCAGCCAACTTGACCTCGCGCTCGCTGCCGACGTCTCGGCTCGTCACGTCAGTCTGATCGAGACAGGCAAGTCCAACCCGAGCGCCGACATGGTCCTCCGGCTCGCGGACCAGCTGGACGTGCCGCTGCGTGATCGCAACCGGCTCTTGCTCGCGGCCGGCTTCGCACCCCGGTATGCGGAGCGGCCCCTCGACGACGACGCGCTGTCGGCGGCCCGGGACGCGGTCGAGAGGGTGCTCCGCGCACATGAGCCCTACCCGGCGGTGGCCTTCGATCGCCGCTGGGACATCGTGATGACCAACCGCGCCCTCGAGCCGTTCTTCGCGGACGTCGATCCCGACCTGCTCAAGCCGCCGATGAACCTCGTACGGCTGGGACTGGATCCCCGCGGGTTCGCCCCTCTGGTCGTCAACCTGGCCGACGTGCGTGCGGTGTTCCGCTCCCGGATCAGGCGTCAGCTCGCCGTCGCTCCCGACGGCGAACTCACCGCGCTCTACGAGGAACTACTGGAGTCCAACTCCGAAGACACGTCGAGGCAATCCACCGAAACCGACGTCGTGATCCCGATGATCCTTCGCTTCGACGGACGAGAACTGCGGTTGTTCTCCACCATCACCACGTTCGGTACCCCGATGGACATCACGCTGGACGAGGTCGCGATCGAGTTGTACTACCCGGCGGACGCCGAGAGCGCCTCGTACTTCGAGGAGTCCAAGGCTGCGCTCGAGCAGCCACCTGCCGCCGACCGGCGCGGAACGGATGGCCCGTGATCTGCTCAGGAGATGACGCACATTGGAGCATGGTTTCGCCGGGGGCCGGGAGTCTCTCGTAGTCGCGGGCCACCAGGGACTGTCACCGCTGCGACTACCGCGAGGGTTTACCCCTTCCAAAACCAGGGACTGACGCTCGGATTCGTTGCTGAGGGAAGAATCCCGAGAGAACGACGTCACCGTGGCATCGACCGTCAAAAGGGGAAGTCTGTGAAGCGACGCGTACTCGGGCTGCTTGGCGCGGCCTTCAGCACGGTACCTGCCACGCCGACTCGGGCGGCACTCTCATCGAGTGCGAGGGGAAATGGCACTGCGGGCACGTTTTGACCCGACGGCCTTCGGCGGGTCGGTGGTCTGCTTGCCGAGCGTTACGCCCGGGACGACGGGCGCGGGGGTTTCCGGCCGCCGAGGCGACGGGTACGGGCCCGTTGAGCCGACCGGCAGCGTGAACGGGCAGACGTGGTTCGCCTGTTGCCATGGCCGTGTTGGGCGGGTAGTGGTGGGAGGGGGAGAAACGCGTGGCGCCGACGTCCCGACTGTGACCGGTGTGTCACCCGAGGTGACGCCGGTACGGCAGACTGCTGTACGTGACGGGTGAACCGGTACGTGACAAGGGATCAGGGCAGCTTCGAGCGGCCTGGTCGACACGGGCGTCATCGGCCCCGCAGACGGGACGCGACGCGTTGCAGGGGGACTGGCATGACGACGACCGCTTCACCGGACGGGACTCCGGAGCCGCAGCCTGAGGACGGCGGCGGAAGCCCCGCCGAGCCCACCGGGCAGCACGCGGACGCGGAATCGGACGCGGAATCGGACGCGGAATCGGACGCGAACACGACCCCACCGCCCGCCGACCCCGCGCCGCCCTCACCGCAGCCGCCCACCAACGGGGGAGACCGCCCCGACGGGACCCTCGAGGTGCTCGTCTCCGACGTGCTCGGGGTGGACCCCGAGGCTTCCCGGCGCAAGAAGCTCCGCTGGCTGCTGGTGAAGGCGGGTATCGGTCTCCTGGGCGTCATGGGCACGGTGTTGGTGGCGTACCTCATGATCAAGCCGAGCGCGATCAGGGAGAACGACACCAACACGGGTATCGACGCGGCCAAGACCCCGTTCACGGTGTCGGTGCGGCCGGAGGAGGGCGAGCCCCCGACGTGGGCGATGGTCCTCGACCGGGAACTGACCGCCGACGAGGCGCGGAAACTGACGACCGGCGACCCCGGTTCTGCCTTCTCCTACCTGAAGGGGCTGGGCGGCCGCCCGCTCGTGTACGCGTCCGTGATGGAACACGCCCCCGATCGGTACAAGCGTCACACTTCGGACGGCCGCCTGGAACTCACCGACGCGTTCAAGATGACAGTGCTGAGCACCCGGTCCTCCGCCGTCGTCATCGACGGCTGGAAAACCACCGACATCACGTGCCGCAAGAGCACCGCGCGGACCGTCGTCGCCCTTCCGCCGCAAGGCGGAGCCGCCTATCAGGGCATCCGGCTCCACCTTCCGCCCCGCGCCGACGAGCCCGTGCTCACCGACGACGCCGAGGGACAGGGCGAGTCCTACTTCGGCACCCACTACATCGAGGTCGGAGGCGGCCAGCCCTCCGGCGGCCTCAGGGTGGAGGCGATCGCAACACCGGGACAGTCGTGCGAGTGGGGTGTCAAGGTCCACTACAACGACTCCTACCAGAAGGGCGAGTGGCTCCAGCTGAAGGACGACGAGGGCAAGCCGCTGCGCATCCGTACAGAGTCCGTCCCGGCGAACCTCCGACAGAAGTGGGTCTTCGGTTCCGTCGCCTGGACGCCGTGTCACAAGAACCCCAAGGGGCCGTTGTGCGACCTGGTCTGACGCGCAAGGCGGTGGCTTGCCTCGCCCTGGTCGTTCTGTGCGTCCAGGGGTGCAGCGGTCAACCGGCCGAGGACGAGCCGGCCTCGAAATCCTCGGCACCCGTGGCGCCCTACCTGGGCAACCGGGGATACGCCCTCCCTGACAGCCCCTTCACCCGCGAAGACACGGTCGTCACCGCCACGTGCGGCATGGGCGCGCGCTACGCCGCCGTCACCCTCCGGGCCTGGGACGCCGAGTCGTGGCAACCGCGCGCCGAAAGGACGTTCCCCATTCCGAGCGACGCCGCCTTCACGAACTATGCGGGCGTGAAGGCGGTCAACAGTCCACTCGTAGACCTCTGCGGCATGAACCCGGACAACCCGTCCCCCTACAAGGTGGCCACCCTGGAGTACATGGCACCCCGGGTTCGTGCGCTCTTCGACCTGGCGTTCACGCGCATGGCAGTGGTCCTCCGCGACCCCGGCAACAAAGAGGTCTCTCACGTCGGTTACGTGGTGAGCGGCGCCGACCTCGACGAAGTCGTGCGGTTGAGCGACGCGACAGGTGACGACGAACAGAACGCGGTGATGTCGCCGGACGGGCGCAGCGTGTGGTTCACGTACAGCGCACCGGCCGGCGGGCAGAGGATCGGCTCCCGGTCCACCGAGGGCGCACACCGTCTGTCGGACGAAGGGCCGGCCGCCGGGCACGGACTGCCCCTGACCGTCATGGGCAAGCCCCCACGGGCCGTCCAGGCGGACACGGTCCACCTGGCACCGGGCGGCCGGCGGCTCACCGCCAAGGCACCGAAGGTCTTCGGGAACGTCTTCGACACCTGGAACTCCTCAGGAGCGCTCACCTCCCGCTCGGCGCACCGGGCCACCCTGCTCAGCGGGTGCGTCGGCGTCGTCGGCTGGACCGGCGACGACCGGGTGCTGTGCCGCACCTCGAGCGGCACCTTCCGGATCATGGACTCCCGTACCGGCCGCGCCTCGGACGCCCCGCTCAGCGTGGTCGGCCCGCAGGACGGGACCGTCGCGGAGGGGATGCTGGTGTCGCCGGACGGGAAGTATTTCCTCGTCGCCGTCCACCCGCCCAACGCCCGGCGGAGCGACGACGACTACGCGTATCGGAAGCCCGACCACAGGGTGGTGCCGACCACGGAGGAAGGGGCGGCGACCGGCGTGGTCAGCGATCTCCTGGACACCTACACGCTGTTCCTGAGCTGGTCGTAGAGATGGGTGCGGCTGGCGGATGCCTGCCCGGTGGCGGTCGGCCCTTTCGCGCGGCGCCGGGGCGCCGCGCGCCCCGCCACCAGACGCGCGAGGCCGTATCCACGAAGACCGGGGACCTACAGGGACTGCACGCTGATGGACGACGGCCCGTCCGAGCGGGCGTAGATGAGGCACGGTCCGGTCAACGGCGCCTCACGCCGCCATGGCCCGACGTGGTTGGCCAGCTCGTCGAGGAAACCGTCCCTACTCCCGCTCAAAGGTGTCGACGAGGAAACAGCCGCCGTCCTCGGACCGCGGGTCGCCCTCGTGGCAGAGCGAAGCAACCCCCGGGGGCCAGAGCGCTCGACACCGCGGTCGCCTCGATCACCCCCGGCCCGTCCGCCCGCACTCTGAGTGCCCGCACCGTCCGGTCGTCGGCGTTGACCAGAGCAGGCAGGCGAAAGGCCCGTCGGTGTAGACGAGTTGGCTTCGAGAGTGCAGGCCGGCGTCCAGGGCGTCCACGACGAAGTGGCCTCGTCCCTGATGGGTGATGTCCAGGATGACCGGCTCCGTAAGCGTCGTCATCCGTGCGACCTGGTCACTGTCGCCGCTGATCCGCTGCAGCACCGGGCCACCTGCGGTGAGCAGTCGAGGTGCCTGTTCGGGCAGGCTCTCACTCTTGGCGACGCCGGAGAGCGGCACCACACCTACGGGCCGCTGCCCCGATCCCGCTGGAACCATTTCATCGGCCCCCTGTTCACATCTGTGCGCAGTAGGCCACCCAGGATGGACGGGTCGTCTGGCCGCGGACAGCGAGCAGGGACGCCGATCGTCGCGTCACCGGGCGGTTGCCCAGGTTCGGCCGGCTGCTCCCTCCTCCATCCCGGCCTTCGTGATCCTGTTGGGTGGTCATCACCGCCCCGGCGCGGCGGCGGGGTCGAGATCGCTGACGTCGCGGAATCCCAGCCGGCGGTTGAGAGCGCCCGTGAGGCGCGTGACCGTGGTGCGGGGAAGCACCCTCGACGCCCAGACCCCGATGCGCTGGGACGCCCGCCCGGGGAAGGAGACGGCCCGGCCCCGGGCGAAGTCGTCGAGCGTCCTGGCGGCCACGTCGGCGGGGGCATCCGTGAACTTGGGGTTCATGGAAGCGGTCGTACGGTCGAAGAACCCGGTGGCGGTGGCTCCCGGGTGGGCCGCCATCACGCGTACGCCGGTGCCGCGGACCTCCTCGGCGAGCGCCTCGGTGAACGAGAGCACGAACGCCTTGGTCGCGGCGTAGCTCGCCTGGTACGGCATGGGCTGGAAGGCGGCGGTGGAGGCGATGTTGACGATGCCGCCACGGCCGCGTTCGACCATGCGGGCCCCCAGGAGGTGGACCAGCCCGACCAACGCGGTGACGTTCACGTCGACGGACTGGAGGTTGGGCGCGAGGGGCCGGCCGAGGAAAGGCCCCACGGCCCCCATCCCGGCGTTGTTGACCAGGAGATCCACGTCCAGACCGAGTCCGTCGACGGCGTCGACGACCCTCTGCGGCGACCGCCGGTCCGACAGGTCCGCGGCGATCACGTCGACGCGGACGGAATGCGTGGTCCGGATCTGTTCGGCAAGGGCGTGGAGCGCGTCTGCCGAGCGGGCGACCAGGAGCAACCGCGCGCCCCGAGCGGCCAGTTCTCGCGCGTAGGCCTGGCCCAACCCCTTCGAAGCGCCGGTGACCAGGGCGGTGGTGTTCGTGTAGTCGTGCATGGGTGAGTGCTTCCTGTTCGGCTGGATGCGGGCATGGAACGGCCCACGAAAGAATGCTTCGAGCCTCGAACCAATTGAGCCCAACATACACTTCGAGCCTCGAAGTAAATAGGCGTACGATGAGTCCATGACGCGAAGCACCCTCGAGGCGGCGGTGGCGGCGAACCACGAGCTCTTCATGCAGACCGGCGACCGGATCGAGGCCGTCCTGGCCGAGCACGGCCTGACCCCTGCGACCGCTCAGGCCCTGTGGGCCATCGACCCGGACCAGGCACCGCCCTCGATGAAGACCCTGGCCGGCCGCCTGTACTGCAACGCGCCCAACCTCAGCTTCGTCATGAACCAGCTCACCGACCGCGGCCTGGTCGAACGCTCCGCCGATCCCGCCGACCGCCGCTCCCGCGTCGTGGCCCTGACGGAGGACGGGCGTCGCGTGCGATCGGCCGTCATCAAGGCGACGCTGGAGCTGACGCCGTTCGCACGGCTTGGGGACGAGGAGCTGCGCCAGCTGGTGGATCTCCTGGGGAAGGCCCTCGACCCGGCCGCGGAGATGGCCTGAGGTCAAGGCGGGACGGCCGCCCGCGGCACCGTCGTGAGGGTGATCGTCGACGAGTCGTCTCGATTGCTTCACGGTGCTGTCGCGGTTGGGATCTGGAGGTGTGAGCGTCACGGGAGCCCGGCTAACGTTCCTGGTCGCAGAGGCGTACGTCCGTGTCTTCGGTACGGCGTGGGCCTTTCTGTTCGGGTTCCTGCACCGACGAATCACGGGGGTACGGCACATGGCCATGCGAGACAGCACGTCGGACGACAGAACACCCGGGGCGTCCGCTTCTTCCTCCCGGCGGCGTCTACTGCGGATGGCCGGCGGCGGTCTCGCGCTGGCGGTGCTGACCGCCGGCACGGTCGGCTGCGACGAGGACGCCGTCGACGCCAAGGAGCCGGGAAGCGCCGGCGATGCCGAGCCGAACGGCGGCGGCAAGGGCTCCGGCGACGGTGGCGGCACCGGCACCGGCAAGAAGGGACAGGTTCCCGAACCGCTGTGGACGGAGTCGACCTCGGCCGAGACCTACGGGGACAACGACGAGTTGGTGGCCGCGGGCGGCGCCGTGATCGCCAGCGGCAGTCCGCTGGCCGCCCTCGACGCCGCGACCGGCGGCCAGAAGTGGTCCCTGCCGGGCGGTGTGGTCCCCGGTGCCCCCTTGCTGCTCGGCGCGGACACCCTCTACTTGGCCAGCAGCGAGTACGACGGCTCCGTCATCGGATACGACCCGGCCTCCGGCAAGGAGACCTGGCGCAGCCGGCTTGGCAAGGAGTACCGGCAGCCGCGGCCGATCGCGGTGGACGAGGGACAGGTGTACGTCATCGCCGAGATCCTCGAGGACGACGGTTCGTCCAAGACCAACGTCATCGCCGCCCTCAACAGCACCACCGGCAGGGTCGCCTGGAAGGAACAGCGCGACATCGGCACTCAGCAGAACGGCATCCACGCCGCCGTCCGGGGCCGCCACCTCGTCTACACCGACTTCAAGAAGAACCTCACCGTGCGCGACACCGCGAGCGGCAGGCAGGTGTGGACGCACAAGACGACCAAGACGAACTACGGCTTCTTCACCGTCCACCAGGACCTGGTCATCGTCCCCCAGGGGAACGTGCTCCAGGCGTTCAACCTGGCCGACGGCAAGGAGAAGTGGTCCCTGGAAGCGTCGGACACGGCCCTCTTCAGGGAACCGGCGGTACTGGAGGACGTGCTGTACATCTCCGACAGCGCCAGGACAATGTGGGCCGTCGACCCGCAGACCGGCAAGCAGCTCTGGAAATCCCAGGCCCTCGCGGACGCGGGGCTCCAGGTGCCGAGGCAGTACGTCAAGGCGGGCGACACCCTCTACGGCGCCACGGACCTGGACAAGCAGGGCGGCATCATCGCCATGGACGCGAGGACCGGCGCGGTGCGCTGGACGTTCAACGACAAGTCGGGCGACTATCACGCCTGGCTGGTGGCAACCGACGGCAAACGCGTCTTCGCGCTGCACGGCAAGAGGCTGCACGCGCTGCCGGTGTGACGCGGGTCGAGCGGCAACGGAACGGTGACGGACGCCGGGCCCCGCCCGTAACGGCCACCGTGCGCTGCGGGGATGCATCGACTCGATGCCTGAGTCTCGAAGCGAACGGGCTAGCATCCCAGTCGTTCCGCTGCCTGTGCAGTCCGGCACGTATTTTACGAGTGGATCGCCCCAATGTGCCGTTAGCGTAGTCAACGAAAGGTTCATTGAACCGGCGGTAGGCGGTGTGTACGGTTACGGACTATGGTAGACACTCCCGCGGTCCCGGACGCCCCCATGGTCACCGGCTCCGAGATCGCTCGGCTCGCAGGCGTCACCCGTGCCGCAGTCTCCAATTGGAGGCGGCGCTACGAGGACTTTCCCGCGCCTGCCGGTGGAAGTGTGAACAGCCCGCTCTTCGCTCTGGCTGATGTGCAGACGTGGTTGAGCAAGCAGCGGAAGGGCCAGGACGTATCCGAGGAGGTACAGCTCTGGCAGGCGTTGCGGGCGACGTACGGCGAGGACATGGTCCGGGGGCTGGCGGCGGTGGCGCAGGTTCTCGCCGAGGGGAAGGCGCCGAAATCGTGCGAGCTGCCGGCAGAGGCCGTTCGTCTGGCGCGTGTCCTCGCCGAGAGGGGAGCGGCAAGCGACGTGGCGGAGGCTCTGGCGGAGCGCTTCACGGACTCCGTACGCAGGGCCGGGTCGGACCAGGTCACCTCACCGCGCATCGTCCGGGCCCTGCGTCACTTCGCGGGAGAGGTGGCGTCCGACGCCACCGTCCTCGATCCGGCGTGCGGCATCGGTACTCTGCTGCTCGCCGTCGGTCCGGACCGCGGGCCGCGGCGGCGAGGCCAGGAGAGCGAGCCTCACAGTGCTCGGTTCGCCCAGGTACGCGCGGATCTCGCGGGACGTACCGACGTGGACGTCGTTGCCGGAGACTCCCTGCGCGACGACAAGTGGCCGAGCCTCAAGGCGGACCTCGTTGTCTGCGACCCCCCGGTGGGAGACGCAGACTGGGGGCGGGAGGAACTGCTTCTCGACTCCCGCTGGGAGCTCGGAACACCCTCGCGCGCCGAAGGCGAGCTCGCCTGGCTCCAGCACGCGTACGCCCACACCGCCCCCGGTGGTCGGGTCGTCGTGGTCATGCCCGCGTCGGTCGCATACCGGAAGGCGGGCCGGCGCATCCGCGCCGAGCTGGTACGCCGCGGCGTCCTCACCCAGGTCGTCTCCCTGCCGGCGGGCAGCGCGGCCTCGCACGCCCTCCCCGTGCACCTGTGGCACCTGCGCCGCCCATCGACCGTGGGCGATGCCGCGACGAGCGTGCGCATGATCGACCTGGCCGCCAACGACCCGGACGGAGATCTGGAGCCGGCACCCGAGCAGATCGCGGACGTCCCGCTCATCGATCTCCTCGACGACACGGTCGACCTCACGCCCGGCCGCTACGTGGAGGAGTCGCACCGCGACTACGCGACCGAGTACGGGGCCATTCGGCAGGAACTGAGTGAGCAGGTGCGCCTGCTGGCCGAGTTGCTGCCGGAGCTGATCGCGGGCGAGGGCCCCGGTGCTCTGGACGGCTCCTCCGTGAGCGTGTCCGACCTGGCCCGTGCCGGTCTCGTCGAGTACGGCGGCCTGGAGCCCGTCTCGACCAGCGACCAGCTCGACACGGACTTCCTACGGGGTTTCCTGCGCAGCACGTCCAACACCCGGCGTTCCACGAGTGCCAGCGGGACCTTCCGGCTTGACGGAAAGGGAGCCCGCATTCCGCAGATGGACATTGCCGAGCAGCGCCATTACGGAACCGCGTTCCGCAGGCTGCAGGAGTTCGAGGAACGGGCGCGCCGGGTTGCCGAGCTGAGCAGGCAGGCCGGCGAACTGGCCCGTGACGGCATCGGCAACGGCGCGCTCCGACCGCGAGGGTGATGCCCCGTCACGACCCGCCGTCCGGTACGAACGGACTCCCCGCCCCGCTCCACGAGACCGCCAGCGCCTCACGCGCCCTGGTGCAGGCGACGAACAGAAGGCAGCGTTCACGCAACAGGTCGGAGTCGTGCTGCAACGCGTCCACGGCCGCGGGAGTCACCTCGCGGGCGAACGGCACCGCTCCCGCGGTCACCCCGAGCACGGCGACACAGCGGAACTCCAGCCCCTTCATGGCGTGCATCGTGGCCAGGCGCACCCCGTCCACGCCGGGCGCCGGCTGGTCCTTGACCCGAACCACCGGAACGCCGGCCGCCGTCAGCTTGTCGTAGGCCTTGTCCAGGAGCACGTTGAACCGGGCGCACACGCCGATCTCGGAGGGCTTGATGCCCTGCGCGATCCACTTGCGAACCTGCTCGACGAGCGCCGCGATCTCCGCGTGCTCCGAGCCGTGCCCTCCGACCTGTGGCCTGCGCCCGTGCAGCAGCGAACGGTAGCCAGCGAGCGTGTCGCTGCCCTCACCGCCCAGGTCGTCGACGGAGACAGGGCTGAGGATGCCCGTGGACCAGGCGAGGATCTCCTCGGTGCTGCGGTAGTTGATACGCAGCCGGTGGGTGCGTCCCGCCACCGCGATGCCGAGCGAACCGAGCGAGACCCTCGAATCGTAGATCCGCTGATGCGGGTCCCCGGTGAGGAACAGATCGTCACTGCCCGGTGCCACCGCGCCACGCAGCACACGCCACTGAGCCGGATGCAGGTCCTGCGCCTCGTCGACCACCACGTGGTCGTGCGTCGGCGCCGACGCCGCGAGCAGTTCGGCCGCCCGGGCACACACTTTGAGATGCGTCGTCGCCCTCTGGTCGCGCAACATCGACTCGAACATCTCGACTGCGGGCCACAATTGCTCCCTGCGGATCGGCGACAGCGCACTGCCACGACCACGCCGGGATGCGGCCCGGTACGCGTCCAGAGTGCGCAGGTCCTGGGCGAGGACGACATGCCGGTACTCCTGCGCCAGGAACTGCTCCGTCCACGGAAGTCCGAGCTTCTTGACGACCCGCTGCCACACCTGCCGCTCCTCCCGGTCACCGATGGGGGAGGACACCTTGCCGTCGTGACGGGCCACCACACCGTGCGCGTACGCGTTGACGGTCGTGACCTCGACCCGGCCGAGCAACGACTCGTCACCGTCCAGGAGGAGGACCAGGTTCTCGCGCAGCGAGGCGGCCAGCGCGTTGGTGTACGTGGTGAGCAGGACCCGGGTGTCGGGCGTCCGGGTCAGCAGATGCTTGACCCGATGCAGGGCGGCGACGGTCTTGCCGGTCCCGGGACCGCCGGTGACCTGCACCGGACCGCCGTAGGACACCCGGTAGGCGACCCGACGCTGTGAGGGATGCAGGAACACCCGCCAGGCCGCGAACGGCTTCTCCAGAATGTCGGCGAGTTCGTCCGGCCCGCTGACCAGCGTGATCCGGCTGGTCGTGTTCACGATGGCAGCGGCGAGGGTCTCGTCCGGGTCGGGCCCGGCGTCGACGGGACGACGTACGGCGACCACGTCCCGGTACACCTCCTCGGGCGGGAACCCCTCGGCGAGGTACTGCAACGCCTCGAACTGGTCCTCCGGCAGCAGCGTCCCGAAGGCCTCCAGCTGAGCCTTGTCGATAATCGTCCGCACCGCCCGCAGCACCTGATCGTCGATGCCCAGCTCGCGCAACACGGTGTCCGAGTACTTGGCGAACAGCAGCGACTCGGCCGCGGCGGCCGCCTTCTCGAGCTGCGGGGTCAGTTGCTCGATCGCCCTCACGTTGCGGACTTCCAGGGCCCGCGTCGCGGAGTTCGTCGTGTACAGCCGCTTGGCCGCCCAGGTGTAGGCGTCGTCGTGCGTCACCACGTTGACCAGCAGGAAGACATCACTGCCGTCGTCAGGGGCAAGCACGACGCCCCGCCAGAAGTCGTTGATGCGGATGGTCCGCATGCGGCGGTCGGCGGCCTTCTCGACCGACTCCAGGTGCAGTCCCTTGTCCTGCTGCAACTCTGGAACGGTGAGCTGCTGGAACTTCTGCATCGCCTTGCGAACGCCGTTCCTGACCGGCTTCTCGAGAGCGTCGTAGCTCTCCCAGAAACTGTTGGCAAACGCAAGCTGCGGCACGATGCGCACTCCCCACCCCGGACTGACACTGCGTGGTCGATCATACGGGCGCTGTGGCGGCGGGGACCGGCGCGGTCGCGTCAGCCGGCCCTCATCCGCCGCGCGACCTCAGCGATGTCTTCGAGCAGTCCCGCCGACCCCTGATCAAGGTCGAGCGCGTGCTGGTGGATCAGGATGCCGGCGTGACGTACCCGGTGGGCGGCGTGCGAGGCGTTGCCCTTCGCGTAGACCAGGTGCCCCTCACCCAAGCCGAGTGCGGTGCAGTAGGCCAGCATCTGGTAGAGGTCGGCATCCGGGTAGCCACCCCGCTTCTCCGCCTTGTACTTGGCATCCGCCACCGCGCACGGGGTGCCGTCCGGCCCGTACAGCACGAAGTCCGGCCGCATGCGGATGGCCGAGGCCTCGTCGAGGTGGTGGCTGTCCTGGAGTCGGGCCAACTGGCCCGAACCACGCAGGGCCTCGCGCAGCGCGACGGTCACGAAGTCCTCGAAGAGCTGGTTCATGTCGAACAGGAACCCGTCGAGGCGCAGCCCGCCGGGAGCGTGCTCAACCGAGGCACCGCCGAGGAGAACCTCGGCGAGACGCAGGGCGCTCTGGTACCGGGCGTTGAGCCGGGTCGGCTGCCAGCCGGGCATGGGCTGCCCCCGTACGATGGGCGTGACCTCGGCGAGCCGGGCACGCTGGTGCAGCAGTCGGCGCCGCACCTCGAGCGGGACACCGGGCAGCCGGAGCAACCGCTCGACGGCCGTGCGCAGGATGCGGTTCTCGGCGATGTCGGTGGTGAACTCGTCGTACGCCACTTCCACCGGCAGCATCGCACCGAACCGCCGCCGGATCTGCTCCGCCTCCCTGATCCGGCCGCGGACGACCAGGGAGCTCTCCTCGGCAGCCCGGTACCCCTGAAGCAGCCCCTGGCGCAGTGCACGGTCGACCTGGCGCTCCACGGCATGGGCGAGGGCGGGCATCACGTCCCGGTGCTCGGCCACGTCCACTTCCCTGTCGCGCCAGCCGCCCGTGGGATCGAGGCTGTAGCCGAGCAGGAAGAAGAGACGGGCGATGGGCACCTTGGGTCTCACTCGTACGGTGAAGGGTTCCCGTATGCCTGGCACGGCGATGTTCACAGCCCCGACCTTGCTGCCGGCCCGCACCGTCCAGCGGCCGGGCGTGTAGGGGTCGGGCGCCGCGTCGACGACGTCTCCGGCGGCCAGCACCTGCCCCACACCGTCGGGCAGGGCGAGGCCGGCGGCAGCAACGTACTCGACCAGCTCGACGCTGGACAGCACCTCCGCTGTCGCGGGTTTCGCTTCCGCGCGAGCACCGCCTCCGGCGACCGTCATGCCAGTGACTCTCGCAGCGCGGCCAGCCCGTACCGCGCCTCGATGTCCACACCCTCGCCGTAGTGGTGCTCCTCCAGCAGCGGAAGGATCTTCGTCCGCCAGGTCCGCTCCAGGCCGCCTTCCCGGAAGACGCCCTTCTTCATCAGATACGAGGGCCCGATGCGGAAGTCGGGATCGTCGATACGGGAGTTGAGCGCTTCGAGCAGGTCGGCGGGCTCAGGCTCCCTGCCCTCCCGCTCCAGCCAGCGACGCAGCAGCCCACTCGTCGGCTCGGTACGCGGCGACAACTCCACGAACGCGAACCGTCGTCGCATGGCCGCGTCGACGAGGGCGATCGAGCGGTCCGCGGTGTTCATCGTGCCGATGACGAACAGGTTGCGCGGCAGCGAGAAGTCGTCCCCGGAGTACGTCAGGCGTACCGACTTGTTCCGGTACTCCAGGAGGAAGTACAGCTCGCCGAAGACCTTGGCCAGGTTGGCGCGGTTGATCTCGTCGATGATCAGGAAGTGCGGGATGTGCCCGTTTCCCTCGCGGGAGGCGAGGTCGGCGAGTTCGCGCAGGGGGCCGGCGGTCAGCCGGAACGCCACCTGCCGGGTCTCCGTGTCCTCCTGTGGCCGGAACCCTTCGAAGAAGTCCTCGTAGGCGTACGACGGATGGAACTGCACCAGCTTGACCTGCTCCGGGCCGCCCCCCAGGAACTCGGCGAGCTTCAGTGCGAGGTAGGTCTTGCCGGTGCCGGGAGGACCGTAGAACACCAGTTGCCGCTCGTCGGCGAGCAGGTCACGCACCTCACGCAGCCACGCCATATCGTGGACGAGCAGTTCGGTGGCCAGTTCGTCCGTGGGCTCGGGCAATTCCGGGTCACGGCGGGCGACGATCGCCGGTACTTCCGTGGTGGGGTCCCGGTCTTCGGCCTCGGCCTCCTCGGCCAGCTCCTCGTCGCTTCGCCCGAGCCCGTCGATGAGGGGAAGCACGGTGGTGAGGTCCACGACGTCATGTTGCACGGACAGCTTCTGCTGGAGTGCCTCCGGCAACTCGTCGTAGGGCACATCACGCCGCCAGGTCACCTCCCGGCGCAGATTGGTGAGCCCGCCCTCGGACTCGACCTGCTCGGCCGCGCTGTCGACGAGTCCGACGTGGAGGCGTCCTCCGGAGATGGTGCAGACGATGTCGCCGGTACGCATCTGGGTGAGGAAGTAGTGCAGTTCGTCGACCATCACCTGCTTCTGACTGTAGGAGGCACTGGCGTCGTAGCCCTCTTGCACGTATCGGCGCAGGGCGCTCTTGGTGGGATCGTCCTCGCCGACCGGCGGCAGGTGTGTCGCTGCGAGCGTGACCATCCCGTCGGGCAGCCACAGCCGTCTCACCAGGTCGCGCCCCGCCACGTTCGATCCGCGCACCAGCCACGCCTTGCGGGGCAGACGCCACGAGTGCCCCAGATAGTCGACGAGCGGGAAGTCCTCCTCCGAACGCCACTCGGTGAGAGCGTCCGAGCCACGCCCGGCCACGATCGATGCCGCGGCCGACGGCGAGTTGCACTCGATGTCCCGGCCGGTCTCCAGATAACCGGGCCACCGCTGCGACTCCCGGATGGCCCCTTCCTCGATCAAAGCCTCCCGCTGCGCCGTCGCGTACGGCCCCGCGCCCGGCAGGACCTCCCTTCGTACCGGCGAACCGGCCAGCACCAGAAACTTCGGACTCCCGTTCATCCCCTTCAAGGGCAACACACGCCCCCGCGCGTAGGGCCCGCCGTTCGGCAGCCGCAGCCGGAACTCGGGATACTCGTCGGCCATGCGCCCCTCACCTGCTGATCCGATCCTTCACGCAGCGTACTGGCAGGCACCGACTGTGGGGCCTGCCGTCGCTCGGTCACGTCGATGTGCCGGACAGGCCATTGTCGTCGGGTGCCAGGGCCGCCAAAATGCCGTCGACCTCCTGCAACCGGGCATGGATCTCCACTGAGGCCGGGGGCAGTTCGTAGGAGCGGTAGTGGCAGGCGGCACTGAGCGCGGTCCAGGTGGTGCGGCACTGACGGGCGGTTTCGTGCCCCGCGTACCACTCGAGGCAGAGCATGCGGTGTTTGCCGACGTGTGTCATCGACGGGGTGACATTCAGCCAGTAGGCGTCCAGGGCCAGGTCGAGCGCCATGCGGAGCAGTACGGCGGCGGCACGGGCGCGCAGGCCGGGGGCCAGGCTCTGCACAGCCCCGGCCTCGGGCAACAGGAGACGGCGGGCGGCGGTCACCATGGCTTGGGGAGAGGCGCTCACCGAGTGCCTCCGGCCTGCCGGGCTCCAGCGCTACGAAGGATCGCGTTCGCGAGAGCTGTGGTGCGACGCACGAGGTCCTTCCGGTCGTCGACGCCCGGCAGAGGCGCGTGCGCACCGGCGTTGAAGGTGTTCACCAGCGCCCAGCCCCCGCTGTAGATCCGTTCGACGGCCTCACGGGCGGACTGCTGCTCGTCTCCGAGAAGGGCGAGGGACACGTAGGACTTCGTACGGTCCAGGGACGCGATGCGCTCCTCGACCGTTCGCAGGCTCAACCCTCGCTCGTCACGGAGCCTGCGCCGCGCGGTCTGAAGACAGGCGGCCTCTACTGCCACCCGGCACATCGCGGGCAGCACGTGCTCGGCCACGTCTTGAGGCAGGCCGGGGTCGAGGGAGACGGCGCGCGCTTCCGAGAGCGCCTGATCCACCGGGTCGGTGAGAGTCTCCACGCCCACCACCGAGTCGGTCTGCCGGGTGACGCGTAGAACGGTGGCTTTGATGCCGAGGTGCGCGATGGCCTGCTGGAGGCGAGTGTCGTGGGTGAAGACAAGCACTTGGCGGTCCCTGGCGCAGGCGTCCAGGACCCGGGCCAGCCCCTCGACCTTCTCCGGATCCATCGACTGAACCGGGTCGTCGATGACGAGGAAGCCGAACGGACTGGCTGCATGGGTGGCGCGCGGCAGGAACAGGGAGAGCGCAAGGGAGTGCAGCTCACCCTGGCTCATCACGCTGTATGCGGGAGCGTCCATGTCGTCCACCGAGACACCGAGTTCAACCTTGCCGCGTCCAGGGGTCCCCGAGAGTGTGACGGATCCGAGCATGACACTGCTGTGCTCGCACAACTTCTGCCACACCTCCTGAGACCTCTGCGCGAAGGGGCGCAGGCGTTCGTCGCGCAGCTCGTCGATGATCGGCCGCAGCCACGTCCGCGCCTTGCGCGCGTGCTTGCGACGGTCGCGCGCTGTCTCGGCGGCCTCGGCCGCGCCCAACCACTCCGCGAGCCGCACGGCCGTCGGCCGCCAGGCACCGTCGTGCTCCGACAGCCGCTGTGCGGCCTCCTCCCGCACCTGCCGGCAGGCGTCGTCGAGCAGGGCCGCGGCGCGCTCGATACGGTCCGCGAGCTCCCTGGGATGCGTGATGTCCCGGCACTGGGCCCATTCCTGCCAGAGGGACGCGAGCGGAGACGTCTCACCACGCAGCCACACCGGAACCGGCTGAACGAGGTCGTGGACGGCCCGCACCGCGACCGTCCCGTCCTTGCGCGCGGCCTCGGCCACCACGGCCTCCCTCTGGAGCCGCTCGACCTCCGCCCGTGCCTGCTCCGCCCACGCCCGGTCGAGCCGGTTCTCCGTGCCGCAGACCGGGCAGTCCGCGTTCCCGGACCGGCGTTGGTGCTCCAGTGCCGACTCCAGCAACCGGGCCAGGCGGCGGGCCTCCTCGGCGCTGCTGTACCTGGCCTCCTCGGCAGCGGTGGCCGCCGCGCGCAGCCGGGAGACCGCCCCACCCACCTCACGCAGATCCGGCCCGGCAAGGCTGGCACGCTGCCGTAGCTGGTTCAGCTCGGCCTCCGCGGCAGGAGTGCGGCTCTCCAGCAGCGCTCGCACCCTGCCGAGTTCGGGCCTGGCTGCCGTCAGTGCCTGTGCGGCCTCGCGAGCCCTCGGATCGTCGAGCGCGGCCAGCTCGTCAAGCAATGGCGCGGTGAGTGAGTCCGCGTGCTTGATGGCCTTGTCGCACTCATTCGCGGCGGCTTTGACCCGGCCGTCGAACTCCGCGAGCAGTTCGAGTCCGAGGAGTTTGAAGAAGGCGTCGTGGAGGCCACCGAGTGTGCCGTTGATCATCGACCCGAGCTCGCTGTACGGCAGGAAGGGCCGGGCCAGGTCCAGGGCCTCGGGGTCGACGATCTCCGCCGGCTTCCGCTCCGAGCCGTCCGACGCCTCCGCCTCGGTCCGGGCCTCGTCGAGCTTGTTGCTCCGCCACGTCCGTCGCAAGGTCACGGTCTCACCGCGCTCGCCGACCGCCAACTCGACGCCGACCTCGGGCATGACCTCGGGGCTGTGCAGGTTGCGCCACCCCTTCTGCCAGTCACCGGCCCGCCGCCCTTCCCAGCGCGAGTTGTGCCCCGTCATCGCGGTCTCCGCCGCTTCGGCAAAGCTGGACTTGCCCGAGCCGTTCGGCCCGGCGACGACCACCAGGCCGGGGCCGGGTGGCAGTTCGAGAGTGGTCCGGGGACCAATGCCACGCCAGCCGGCGGCGGTGATGGACCGGAGCTGGATCGGCTCGGTCCGCACACCGCTCTTCCTCGCCTGCTCCTCCGGCAGCAACTCCCTCAGCAGAGCGAGAGCCTCCGGCCCGAGTCCGGAGTGACGCAGGCGGTCGAGCAGGAGGCTGCGTAGGGAGTCGGGGGAGTCGGGGGTGTCGATGGCTGAAGTGGTGCTGGGATCGGGCGAAATGGGCGGCTGCTCGGGCACGTTCTGCTCCTTGAGACATGGCTGCGTGACCGGCGTTGACAGAGAGCTGCCGGTGTTGGCGACACGAGCATGATGGAGTCACGTTAGCGATGTCAACAGATATCAAGACGCGTCGACATCTGTATTTGTGAGCTAACTTCGAACGTGCTTCCTTGTTGCCGCTCGCGGACCGGCCGGATTTCTTCTGTGATCGCGTCGACGACTCCCCTAGTCTGCGCATTCGCGATAGCAACGTGCTGACCTACGGGGGTACTCGGGTGTCGTTCATGATGGTCGCGGCGGCCGTCTACGGCGTGGTGCAACTATTCGTGCTCTCATCGCCCACTCGGTCGGTACGCCTGTCCACGGTGCTGCTGGCGATCGCCGTCGGCGTGTTCGCGTGCGGAACGGCTGTGGGGCTGCTGGAACTCACCTACACCCGCGTGATCGCGAACCAGACGGGGCGCTCGCTCGCACAGGTCGTGGACACCACCAGCCACACAGTGGCGCCGTGGCTGGAAGAGCTGGCCAAGGCGGCTCCGCTGGTGCTAGTCGGCTTATACGCGAAGGTGCGCCGACAGTGGTGCCTCACTGACTTCGTGGTGCTGGGTGCGGCTCTCGGCGCGGGTTTCGGGCTGCTGGAATCGCTGTTGCGCTACGCGCTGGACGCGGACCGCGCCCTCGCTCGCCCCGACGGCGGCTGGATCATCCCGGACAGCCTCTCGCCGCCGTACATACCCGGCCCTGGCCAAATCTTCGCCGCATGGATCCCCGCGCCGTCCGATTCTTTGGACCTCGGCCACACCGCCCCCACGGTGACAGCCACCTTCTCTCACCTGGTGTGGACGGCACTCGCCGGTCTGGGGGTGGGCCTGCTGTGGCGAATGCCGGCCTGGTGGAAGCCCATTGCCCTGGTACCGGCGGCCGTGGCGGTGGCGCACCACACACTGAACAACTACGTGGCAGAGAACGGGCGCCAAGGACAGCAGCGGGACTGGCTGGAAGGGCTCGACTCCCGCATGTGGATCATTTCCCTCGCAACGCTCATGCTCGCTATGGTCATCGACCTGCGGCAAGTACACCGCGGCAAGCAGAGCATGCCGGACGTGCTGCTGACCTCCGAGGTAACCGACGGCGACGGTATCGCGGCCCTCACCCGCTACGCGGCATGGCGCTTGCCGTGGAGCCTCCTGATCGCGCTCCGGTTCTCACGCCTGCGCCGATCTCTCTGCTACGCCCAAGCAGCCCATGCGCCCCCCTCTGACATCGATTCGCTACGCCGGACCGTCGTCGAGATCGCGCGTCGCATGGACGCCACCGACCACGAACGCCCCTGGCGTGCCGTCGACATACATGCTCATCTGCGGGTCGCGAGGGCTGCTGCGGGTAGCGTCGCAAGCAGATGGCTGCTGCTCGTACCTTGTCTGCTCGCGCTCCCGTCCGTCCTGTTCCTCGGAATCGGATCATTCAAGTCCACCGCATGGCTCCAGGAGTTCTTCGCAACAGGAGCAGGGCCCAATCTCCTCATGGGGTGCGCGATCGCCGCCCTGGCATGGATCGTCTGGCAACTGATGGCATTGACCTGGACCTGGCGCCAGACCGCCGCTCAGCCCTTCGGCGAGCAACTTGCCACGCACCGCCTTTGGTTCGGATCGGCCATCGGCTCGGTCACCGCGGGAGGGTTGCTCCTGTGGCGTGGCCTGGGCGACATCGGACCCGATGGACGGGCCATCCCCGCGGCCCACCTCCTGGAAGCGCTCGACAGATTCCTCGTCTACCTCGGCTTTGCCCTGATCCTGCTGTCGCTGCTCGCGCTCTTCCCACCGGGAGCAGGGCTGGCGTTCGCCGGTTCGGGGGCCGCCGCTGGGGCTGCGGCAGCGCAGGCAACGCTCGCCGCGGCGCGGCTGGGTATCGCAGGTGTTGTTCTCATGGCGGTGGGCGCGGGTGGTTCTTCGACGGAGCCACCGGGCGGCGGGGGAGGGGCGTCGTCCGGGCGACAGGGTCCGCACTCGACGGATCCCGTGCAGGCAGAGAAGGTCGGTGCCGCTCGTGAGCAAAAGGTCGCCGAGCTGACTGAGGGGACGATCCCTTCGGGTGCGCCGGGCAAGCCCGGACTCAAGGTCACCAAACCAGGAGCCGGCACCACCGACGTGGACGTGATCGGCAAAGACGGTTCGTACATCGCCGTCGGAGGACCGGCGAAGGCGAGGAATCTGGCGAAGTTCGGGGAGAAATGCCACATCCTCAAGTACGCGGCGGAGCAGCGGGGCGTACGGGCTCAGGTATACCTGGAAGACGGGACACCGGATTCGGCACTCGCGCTGGCCAGGAGGATTCTGGGCGATGCGAACGTGCACACGTTCACGAGGTGACATGGAATGAGTGACGGATTCTTCTTCTGGTACACCGAGCCGTTCGCCAGGGACGGTGTCGAACGCGTCCTGGGCGCCCTCGAGACGCAGGGTGTGCACCTTGCCCATCCCGGGTCGAACGCCATCACAGTCATCACCAACGGCCCGGATTCCTGGGGGAAGCAACTCCAGGTCTCACGCGCCGAACTGGTCGAGCTCCTCACACTGAGGGACCGGGCCGAGCTCAACTTTCAATTGTGGCTGAACGACGAGACGGACATGTTCACGAGGTTCCGGCGTGTGAGCGATCGGGGGCTGGTGGTCGAATTCGGTCTCGACGGTATGTGGCATGCAGAGCGTGAGGCGGCGATTCGGGCAGTCTCACTCGTCGTTGACGCCGAACGGGCCCGGACCTTCGGTGTAGTCGTCGATCGTCGCGGGCTCACGGAGGAGATGGACTGGGACGGTCTGGTACTGGGGCGGCCAGTCGTAGTCGCCGAGTGGCCAGACGTGTTGGAGGTGCGGCCTGAGGTGGCAGCGGAGCATGCCCAACTGCGGTCCGTTCACCGGAACGTGGAGCCCCCATTGGTGACCTACAGGAGTGGCGCGGACGACTGATCTCCGGCCCTGCGATGGTTCCCTGAGATGGCCGCTTCTGGTCCCACGGTCTCGGTCCACGGGACGGGGAGTTTCCTGCCCCGAGCTCCAGCTCTCCGCGATCACGCCCCAGCGGGTCGGGGCAGGTGGGCGGCGCACCGCCCGCCTACTGCCCCGCCCGCGCGCCAGCTATCGGCTGCTTACCTGCGGCGCGTTCCGCAGGGCACCCGTGACGAATTCCGTAGGACGCGACGGCACCGCGGTCGCCGACCGGTGGGACACCTCGGCCCAGACGGTCTTGCCGCCGGGTGGATACGGTTCCGTACCCCAGCTGTCGGCGAGTGCGGCGACGATGAGCAGGCCGCGGCCCGACTCGTTGTGGAGGGGTGTGACAAAGTCCGTCACCGGAGAGGGAGGCACGTCCCCGCGGGCGTCGGTCACGGCGATGCGGAGAACGCCGGCGGCGGCCAGGTCGTGAGTGAGGGAGAGGCGGAAATCCCGCCCTTGGACCCGGCCCTGCAGAGCCGCGTTGGCCGCGAGCTCCGCCACGATCTGCTCCGCACGGTCAGCGACGTCGGGTGACATCTGCCAGGTACGCAACTGCTCGTAGGTGAGCAGCCGGGCGAGGCGGGCGCCGCGACGAGTGGACGAGAACTGCTGCGTGAATGTCCGCACGGTGGCAGGAGACTGGGGCGTGGTTGCGCTCATGGGGCCACGATGACCGGCGATCGGGGCGCAATCCAGGAGTGCGGACCGTACGCAGAGTGAGCGTACGCACGGTATTTGTAGGCGGTACGCGGGCCGGGCGTCACGCTGGGTACAGATCAGCGACCGCTGCGGGCATGGAACGCGGCCTCGCAGTGACCTCCACGTACGGTGCGTCACCGTACGGGCATGTTCGGTGGATTGCGCGGGTTCGCGTCGGCGACGCTGGGTGCCGGCGATCGCTGGGAGACGGGGCGGGCACGAGGTGTGCCTGTGCGCCCACAGTGCTTGCCGCAGTGTTCACGTGAAAGGGGTGCTCTTGATGACGACGCCGATTCCGAGGCCGTGGGGCCTGACCCGGATGAAGCCGTTTCCCGCGACGGCCGTACTGGCCGCGGCGACGGTCGTACTGGACGCCGACCGCCAGGTCGGGCGGTGGATCGGACCGGACGGCATGGACGTTCCGGCTCTGGACCGGCACAAGCGCAGCGAGACCTCCAAGGAGACGAAGACGAAGACGTCCATGGACGGCACGCCGGACGAGGGAAGCGACCAGTCGGGAGACAGCGATTGAGCGCGGCGTCGCCCGTCCTCGTCGTCACGCGGCTGGACGACGCGACGGCGGACGTCGTCGTCGAGGAACTGGGCCGGCGTTCGGTGCCGGTCGTCCGACTCGACCCGGGCCACTTCCCGGCGACGACCACCGTCGCGGCGCGCGCGGAAGGCCCGCGGCTCACCGGTGAGGTGCGGACGGGAACGCGGAGCGTGGCGCTGGACGCAGTCCGATCCGTGTACTGGCGCCGTCCGCGCCCCTACTCCGCGCCCGACGGCCTGAAGGGACCGGACGCAGACTGGTGCGCACAGCAGGCACACCACGGCCTGGGCGGGATTCTGACCGCTCTTCCGGGAGCGCACTACGTCACCACCCGTGGCGCAACCGGGCTGCCGAGTACAAGCCGGCTCAGCACACTGCCGCCGCGCGGTGCGGGCTGCACGTACCACCGACACTGCTCACCAACGATGTGGAGCGGGCACGGCAGTTCATCCGTGATCACGGCCCGGCCGTCTACAAGCCGCTGTACAACGGCGAATACGTCGGCCCGGACGGCGAGGGCCTGACGGTGTGGGTCGAGGAAGTCGCGATGGCCGACGTCGACACGGGTGTCGCCCACACGATGCACCTGTTCCAGACCCGCGTGGACAAAGTCGCCGACGTACGGCTCACAGCGGTGGGGAACCAGCTGTTCGCCGTGCGGATCGACGGGTCCCCGGGACTGGACTGGCGCCGCCACTACGACGACCTCCACTACAGCCTCATCGACACGCCGCCCGACGTGGCGAAGGGCGTACACGAGTACCTTGCCGCGTTCGGCCTGGCTTACGGCGCCTTCGACTTCGGGCTCGACGCCGCCGTACGAGTGCAATCCCAACGGGCAGTTCGCATGGTTCCCTGACCCCATCACGGGCCGGATCACCGCAGCGCTCGCCGACCAGCTCCAGTACTCCTCAGACCGGGACGGCCGATGACCAGCACAACCAGCACAACCCATCTCCGCCAGGGCCTCGCCCGCGAGCTCGCCGCACGCGGCCTGCTCACTGACCCGGCACGACGCGCCGCAGTCGAGGCGGTGCTCCGCGAACTGTTCCTGGGAGACGTCGTATTCCGCTCCAACGGCACCCACTGGGAGCCTGCACGTCGTGAGCAGCTCGGCGAGGACGAGTGGCTCAGGATGGTCTACTCGGACACCACCTGGGTGACGCAGGTCGACGGCATCAGCGCCCAGGAAGCCGCAGGCCCCGTCTCAGGGCGGCCGACCTCCTCCAGCACGCTTCCCTCGCTCGTCGTGCGGATGCTCGAACTCGCTGATATCCGCGAGGGCGACAGGGTCCTTGAGATCGGCACGGGAACGGGCTACTCCACCGCCGTCCTCTGCCACCTCCTCGGGGACGAGGCGGTGTACTCCGTCGAGTACGACCAGGAGCTGGCAGCCACTGCCGCGCAGCACCTGCGAGCCGCCGGCCGCTCCCCGCACCTCGTCGTCGGTGACGGCCTGGGCGGTCACCAGGACGGCGCCGACTACGACACGGTGATCGCAACGTGTGCTGTGCGCACCATCCCTCCGTCGTGGCTGTGGCAGCTCCGCGACGGAGGCAGCATCACCACCACGATCAGCGGCTGGATGCTCGGCTCGGGCCTGATCCGTCTAGTCCTCGACGAAGAGGGCGTTGCACGCGGTCGCTTCGCCGCCGACCCGGTGTCGTACATGCTCGCCCGTCCGCACGAGCGGCCGCCCCGCCCCACCTTCTACGCCCACCCGGGCAGTACGCGAACAGCTCGGATGAGCCCGGACCTGCTGGACGACTGGACCGGCCTCTTCGTCGCGCAGCTGGGCGCGCCGTCCGCCGAGTTGGTTCGTACGGCGGCCGGTCCCGCTCTGGTCGACGCGGCGACCGGCTCCCAGGCCTGGACCGAGCCGGACGGCAACGGTTGGACGGTGCACCAGGACGGGCCGCTGAGGCTGTGGGACCAGGTCGAGGACGCGCTCGACGCGTGGCAGCAGGCGGGGGCGCCTGATCAGATGGCGTTCGGTATGACCGTCACGGAGTGGGACCAGGTCGTCTGGCTGGGCGCCCCGGAGGGACCCTGCTGGCGGCTGCCGGTCTGAAGGCCCCCCAAGCCGACGCGGCGTCTCTGGCTCCGGCCGGCTCCGGTGTTCGTCTCGGCGTACCCCCAGTCGCTCCGAACGGGAGGCTCGAACAGTCGGAGTCGAACGGACGGTAGCAACTACCCTGATGTTTCCTTGGGTTCGCGTTGATCTGGAGGCGTCCTCGTGGCGGGTGTCAGGTCTGTTGTGCGCAACAAGAAGGTCGCGGCCGTACTGGTGGTGGTCGGTGTCGTGGCGGTGGGCCTCGGGACGAGTGCGGCCGTGAACGCACCGGAGGACCCGGGGAGCCCTCTGGAGCACAGGTTCGACGAGCCTCCACAGGAACTGCGCGAGTACTGGACACCTGAGCGCATCAAGGAGGCGAAGCAGAACGGCCTGTGAGGCCCGTCGTTCCTCGCACGTCAGTCAAGGGCATGCCCAGATCAACGATCAGGCGATCGAAAAGAAGCTCAGCTTCGGGCGGCGACGTGGGCTGCGAGCCGTTCAGCGGCGGTGCGGGGCTTGCGGCCGAGCAGTTCGGCCAGCAGGGGGCCGACTTCGGTGAAATAGCCGGCGCGGGCAGCCTGGTACCAGGTGAGCATGAGCCGGGCCATCTGCTCCGGGACACCGATCGCGATCTGGTCGGCGATCCACTGTTCGTCGTCCAGGACGATGCGCTCAACAGGGCGACCGGTAAGGCCGGAGGCGATCTTGGCGACATCGTCGAAGGTGACGGCGTTCGGCGCGGTGAGGTTGACGGGGCCGTCGACGGAGCGGTCACCGGCGAGAATGACCGCCGTGGCCTCGGCTATGTCGGCACGGTCGGTGTACGGGACGGGGCCGTCCTGCGACTGGGCGATCACGCCGGTCCGCTGCCACGGGCCGAGCACCTGGTCAAGTGGGCCGTAGGCGCCGTTGCGCAGTGCGGTCCAGGCGACACCCGAGTCGTCGAGGATCGCCTCGGTGGCGATGTGGATGTCCGACGGCCGGTACGGGTTGCCGGGGACGGCGCCCTGCTGGCTGGTGTAGAGGATGCGCCGGGCGCCGGCCGCGACCGCGGCGTCGATGGCATTGCGGTGCAGGCTGACCATGTCGGCGTCCGGGTCGTTACCGGATACCAGAAGGACCTGCTCGGCACCGGCGAACGAGTTGCGTAGCGCGGCCGGATCCTCGTACGTGCCCTGCCGTACGCGTACGCCGCGGTCGGCGAAGTGCCGCGCCTTGGAGGTGTCGCGGACGCTGATGCCGATCTGGTCGGCGGGTATGCGCCTGAGGAGGTGCTCGACGGTGGTGCCGCCCAGCCCGCCGGTGGCGCCAGTCACAATGATCATGTTCTTGACCTCCCGGAATCACAAGTTGACCACATGGGTCAGTTTAGCTTCTGGCTACGACCGTAGGTAAACTGACCACATGGGTCAAATTGCGTCGACGGGTAGGAAGGGACGGTGAGTGCGGTGCCTTCGGGATCCCGGCTGCGCGCCGACGCCCGGCGCAATTCCGAGCAGATCCGCTCTGCCGCGATCGGCGCCTTCCAGGGGCAGGGCCTGACGGTGCCGCTGGAGGAGGTCGCCAGGGCGGCAGGGGTGAGCAAGGCCACGATCTTCAACCGGTTCGGCGGGCGGATCGGTCTCATCGAAGCCGTCATCGAAGAACTCGTGGCGAGTGAACTGTTCGCCGTCATCGACCACGCTCGGGCCATGGATGACGTGGGTGAGCGGATCAAGTACTACCTCACCGCGCTCCGTGACTTCCAATACCGCCAGCCCGCCTTCAACGACGTGCTGTTGCAGACGTATCCGCATTCGCAGCGGCTGATGGAGATCTGCCGGGTCGGAAGCGAGGCCAACGAGGAGCTCATCGCAGCGGCGCAGGCCTCCAATGCGCTGCGGCCGGAGTTCACGGCGGGCGACCTGCACGCACTCGTCGTGGACAACGCCCTCGCCCTCAAGCACGGCAAGCGGCCTCCCCGGGACGGCTACGACCGCCGCACCATCTACCTCCTGGACGGAATCCGAGGCCCCTTCCCCGCTTCTGGCGGACGATAGCTGCACCCTTGCCATGGTTGTCGCACGTCGCTCCGCGGAGTCGTCTCGCTCAGGCATAGCGCGAAGTCCGTGCAGCCGGATCACGGATGGATGACCCAGAAGCGAGATGCGCAGCGGATGGGGCGGAACAGGTCAGGAGGAGTGCCAGCGGTCGCGGCCGTCACTGCCGGGTCCGCAGACCATCGGGGTGCCCTTCTTGGTCACACCGGTCGCGCCGGCCGGGGAGCAGAACGAGCCGGGATGCACGACTCCGACGCCGCCGCCACCGGTCGAGCCACCTGACGACGTGGAGGAGTCGCCGCCGGTGGTGCTGTTGTCGTCGCTGTCACTGTGGCCCCCGTAGTTGGGGTCGCCGGCGGGGATCTTGTAGGTCGTGTCTTTCTTCGCCGGGCACTTCTGGACGACATCGGCGTCGGTCCACTCGCCCAGGTCGAGGTGAACCGTGGTGGTGGGGGTGACTTCGCTGTTCTCGTCGGGGCGTTGGAAACACACGCGCCACTCGTCGCCTTCCTCGGCGGCCTCGTCGGCCGTGGGCGCTTCGAGGTCCAGGTAGACGTCGTCGAGTGTGACGCTGTCGAGGTCGATGCCGGCCTGGTCCAGCGCCTTGACCGCCGTGTTGTAGGTGTCACCGACGACATCCGGCATCGTCGGCCAGGGGAGCGGGGCGCCGTCCTTCGTGGGGCAGGGCTCGCCGTCCTTCACGGCGGCGAAGACGACGGACTTCGCAGTGGTGTCGGCCGTCTGGAAACACACCGTCCACGCCGACCGCACGACGATCGCGCGGTCTCCCGGGGACGCGTCATGTCGGCCGGGTGTGAAGTCGGCCGCACGGGCGCCCTTCTCCGCCTCGGCGAGTGACTTGCCCGTGTAGTCGGTGAGCTCAGGGACCTTCGCCTGGGTCGGGGAAGGCGTGGCTCCGACGGCCTTGTCGTCCGTGTCCTGTGCGCCGGCTACGGACTTGTCCGGCCCACTGTCGTCGAGTTGCCCGCTGACGCCCGCGCTGATCAACATCAGGAAGAAGGCACCGAACGTGGCGCCGAGCTTGGCGTACCAGCGCCATGCGGGCAGGGCCCACGCGGCCACCATGGCGCCGATCATCACGAGGAAGCCGAGCGGGAAGCTCACCGCGCTGAGTACGGCCACGAGGGCCAGGAGACCGAGCAGGGCGGGGGTGGTCTTCCACCAGGGCCGGGAGGACGGGGGTGGAGTGGTGTTGTACGGGTTCACGGGTGTTCTCTTGCTCCGGTGTTCAATCTGGGTCGGGTGGACCTTGACTCTCGTCAGGGGCAAGGCGTTCAACAGCCGTGGCCGCGTTGTTGTTACGCGAGCGACCTGATCCGTACGCTACGTAAGCGTACGGGCACATTCCGTGGACGGTACGTCGTCGGATCCGTCAAGCTGGGCTTCTGTCGATCGTGGGGGCCGACGGGCGACGTACAGAGGCAAGCGGAGGTGGGCGCGTATGGCAGCTGGCGCGGGTGTGGGCGGCGAGACGGCGGCCTGCGAGGCGGAACGGGAGCCGGACCCGTCGGACAGTCTCCGGACGTTCGGGGCCGTCGTCCAGGCGCTGCGCGAGCACGCGGGGCTGAGCAGGGCGCAGTTCGGGGAGCTGGTGCGGTTCTCCAAGCACACGGTCGAGTCGGTGGAGTTGGGGCGGCGGATGCCGGATGCGTCCTTCGTGGAGCGGGCGGAGGAAGCGCTGGGGAACACGGGGGCGCTGCGGCATTCGGCGCGGTTTCTGACGCGGGGGGAGGCGGGGCTGGCGGCTTGGTTTCGGCGGTGGGCGAAGCTGGAGCGTGAGGCGGAAAGTCTGTGCACGTACGAGTGCCGGTTGGTGCCGGGGTTGTTGCAGTCGGAGGGGTACGCACGGGCACTCTTCGAGCACCGGATTCCGCTGCTGACGGATGAGCAGTTGGAGGCCCAGGTCGCGGCGAGGATGGAGCGGAAGCAGATGCTGTATGAGCGTCCAACAGTTCCGTTCCACTTCATCGTTGAAGAAGCCGTCTTGCGTCGCAGGCTGGGTGGAGCGGAGGTGCGGCGCGAGCAGCTGAACCACATCTTGGAGCACACGCTGCCACGCAATGTGACGTTGCAGCTCATGCCGCTGGAAGCTGAGTACCACTCGTGCGTGGATGGGCCTCTGCGCCTACTGGAGACCCCGGAGGGGCGTCGACTTGCCTACTCGGAGGGCCAGGAGAGCGGGCGGCTGATTGGTGACCCGAAAGAGGTGAGAGTTCTCCAGCAGCGTTATGACACACTGCGGTCGCAGGCCCTGCACCCCAAAGAATCCCGGGCCTTGCTGGAGCGACTGCGAGGAGAGACATGAGCACGACGGAACTCGCCTGGTTCAAGTCAAGCTATAGCGGTAGCTCGGGCGACGACTGTGTGGAGGTTGCCGTCACCGAGCAGGCCATCCACGTACGGGACTCCAAGGATGTGACACGAAGGCCGTTCGCCGTGGGGCGTGAGGGTTGGGCGTACTTCGTGGGCTTCGCGGCGAGGGACTGACAGAGGGACCACGTGGTGGCGGACGCAGCCGTCCGCCACCACCGGGCCCTCAGGTCAGAGTGTTACGCAGGTGGGGGCCGAGGTAGCCCACGTACACCCGGCCGGAGTTCGGGCCGTCGTCATAGAAGTGCAGGCGCGGGGCGATGGTGTTGCCGGAGCCGATGCGCAGGTGAGCCTGCATGAATACCACCCCGTCGGGATGCACGGACTCCGGCACGGGGAGCATGCGCTCCCTCCGGAGCTTGTCCTTCCGGGCAACGGTGTCCGACTCACGCATCGCGACCTTTGCCGCAGGGAATGGGTACGCTTGCGATTCTTCGCTCTTGCACCAGCTGAGGAAGTCGCCGCCCGCGGTGCCTTCCGCCGATGCGCGTGCGAAGTGATGGAGAGCGAGCAAGGCATCCCAGGCAACGCGTAGCCAGTTGTCGACCGACTGGCTGTCCAGGTCCCGGGTGGTCTTCTCCCGGCCAGTGAAGCACAGATATGGAAGCTCGTTGAGCCGCTCCAGCAGGCCAGCGAAAGTTTCTGGGTACGTGATGGCAGGGGCCGACGGTTCACAGTTGGCGGCCTCGTACTCGCCGGCCTTCCTGAGCTCTTCCTGCATGAAGCGGACGCGACGTTGTGCGACCTGGAACTGCTCGTACAGTTCCTCGTTTTCGCCACGTAGCTCGTACGCCGATCGATCTGTCGTTTCCAGGTCTGCGTTGAGCTCTTCGATCTCTTTCGAGCGCCTGGCCTCGATCTGCTCGGCCTCGCTAAGGAGCGCGTATAGCGCTTTGATCTCGCCGGACAGCTTTTCAACGTCGGAGCCGTGAACCTGCTGGCGAGGCCTGGCGCGCTGGATCGGCAGAGTGGCCAGGGCGGCTGGCAGCGGCTGACGCAGAGCATGGCGCTGGGGAAGGACCGCGAGAGTGCGGGCAGCACGGCGAACATCCGCTTCCAGCGTTCGCCGTGACATCACAGGGTGGCGTTGGGCATCCGGTTTCCATGCGGGGTCGACGCCAGGCATGTAGGTGCGGATGCCGCCGCCGAAGATGCGGTGGAACTCCAACTCCTTGTTGAAGGTTGTGTGGGCTTCTGGTGTGAGGATGTAGAGGATGGCGAGGCCGGAGAGGTGCCTGTACGCATGCTCGACTGTCCCGTCGGCCCATACGTCGGCGTCCACACCATGCGGAACGCTGGCTATAACGATGGGAAGGCGGCGTTGCTCGTCGCAGAGTTCCTCTATGACCTCTTGGACGTCTTCCGGTTCGATGAAAGCTGCCTTGGCCTTCACTGCCGCGAGTCCGTCATGGGCGCTGAGAGAGTCGAGGAGCAGACCAGCGATCCCTGGTGTGTTGGCGCGTGTGGGTGCCCTGCCGGGCGACGAGGGCATGTGCTCGATATCGACCTGAAGCCAGGTACGGTCCGCGTTGTCCCTGTGGTCCCGGCGGACGGTGAGAGTGGACTGCCAGGTACCGATCTCGGGTGAGGGGGTTTCCCGCACGCGCCAACGGGTGTACGCACCTTGGCGACCTGACGACGAGTCGCGGTCGAGTGTGACGTTCGGTGCGATGTCGTTGCGGCCGTCGTCCAACGCGGAGGCGTCGTAATGCTTTGCTTCCAGCCAGGTGTAGAGCTGACGTTCGGCGAGCGCGGAAGCTGTGACGAAGTCCTGTCGGGTCGATATGACCATGCGGTAACCGCGAGGTTCCATGGGGTGATCCTTTCGAGACGTCCGATCTACGCTGACCGGCTACTCGTTCGTGCCCCTGTGTGGGACGGATCAGTTCCCGGGGTGACGGCGCCATGGCCCTGGAGCGGACGGAGGGGATGTGTAGTTCTAGCCGTCCTTGAGGGACTTATCAGGAGGAAGGGGTAGGCGGGCAGCTCCGCATGCAGGTTTGCTCTCCGCTACTCGTTTCAGCGGAAACGGCCGACCGTCGCCATCCAAGTCGTGTGATGGCGCTTGCCGTCAAACACCAGGGACGCCGGGTACTTGGGCTAGCGGAGGTCGGGGCCGCCCTCCTCGACGATCTCGTCGAGGACGCTGATCTTCTCGTCGGCGTCGTCCGAGACGTCCGTGTCGGTGAACGTCACGAACGCCTCCTCGTCGGCAAGGTACGGGTACTTCTCCAGGAGGAACCGGCGCCGGTACGCCATCTCGGCCGCGTCGACGATCCCCTCCAGCGTCGCCCAGTTGAGGGTGGAGCCGACGACGATGCCGAAGGCGGGCACGGCCTTGCCGAGGCTCTTCTTGGTGAGGCGGACGCCGAACGCCTTCGCGAACTTCTCGGCGACCTTGGTGACGAAGGAGTTGCTGAGGATGTCCCACGTCTTGCCGCGGAAGAGCGCCTGGGTGAGCTTCGAGATGTCGGCCATCGCCGCGTTCTTGGCGGTCGCCGAACTCGCGGTCCCCAAGTTAACGACGGACATGATGAAGAGCTTCTCGGACGGCTCTTCGGGGTCGTATCCGTAGGACAGGGAGACCTGGCCGACGGCCCGGGACGAGAGTCCGAGTACGACTGCGGTATCGGCGGTGAACGCGCCCGCGATCGCACCGACCGAAGGCGCCGCCGCGGCACCGGCGGAGGCGGTGATGGCGAGCTGCCCTCCGGTGATCGCAAGCCCCGCACCCGCCCCCGAGAGCGCTGCCGCGGCAGGATAGTACCAGCTCGCTCCCCGACCGCGCACATTCTCGATTAGTTCGAGGTCGAGTTGGCGCACGTCGGAGAGGGAGGCGACTTCGTGTCCGCGCTTGTTGTGGAGTGCCACCACCCGCTTGGGAGAAAGCCCCGCGCGCGAAAGCTTCCCCACCGTCTTCCGCACGGACTGCACGGCCGTGCCGCCCCATTCCGGCATGTTCTCGGCGGCGTTGCGCGCCTTCGCGCCGGCCTTGGAGGCGCCCTTGGCGACGAACTCCTGTCCCCGCGACACCGCCGACGCGGCGCGCGGGTGCTTCTCCAACTGCTTCGCCGCCTGCTTACCGAGTCGCGTGACGCCGTTGGCCACGTGCTCGCCGGCGTTCTGCATCGCGTGTGACAGTGGGCGGCCCTTGAACTGCTGGATGGAGTCCCACACCTCGAGTTCGTACTTCGAGGGCGTCGGATCGGGCTGCTGCGGGTTGCTCATGGTCCCCCCTGGGATGTCGATGGTGAGCGCGCGCGGGTGTTGTGGTCAGGCGGGGTGGCGCGGGCCGTGGCCTGGGCGTGGGGTGAGGGCGGACGTGTAGTTCTCGCCGTCCACGAGGGGGTTCTCCAGGGTCAGGCCAGCGACGGCCATGCGGTCGTACTCGGCGAGAATCAGTTCCTTGGTGCGGTACGTGCCGTACTTGGCCTCGTCCTTGCGGCGGACGATGGGAAAGGTGTTGAGGATGTAGTCGACGTCTTCACGGGATACGCCGTAGAGATGGAAAAAGAGGGCGTCAAGTTCGGCACGGATGTGCTGACGGCGGGTTTCGTCCCAGCGGAATGGGGCACCGGTGTCTCCAGCATCAGAGGCAACGCTGCTCATGTCTACTGTTGTGTAAGCGAGTTCGAGGATGCGAGCGGTGATGAACGACTCATGTGGGGTCAGTTGAGTGGGAGTCGGTACCGGGAGTTGCTTCATGATGAAGAAGTTCAAGTTGACACCGCCAATATTCTGACGGGCGGCGTAGTCGAAGGCGAAGGATGACCACGTAGCGCAAAGCAATAGAGGTGAGCGGGAGAATGCCAGAAGAAACTTGTTGCCAACGCCCACAGCTGGCATCAAAGCGCTGATCATCGTTCTCTCGTTGGCCACCTTTGCTACGTCGCGCCAACCCAGCAGCCAGTTATGGCCCCATCCCTTACTGGAGAGGCGATTCTTGACTCCCGGCTTAGTTCTGTCGTCGCCGTTCCTGTCGCACTTGCCTGATGGAGTGTCATTCTCCGCGACCCAGTAGCGGGGCAGAACAAGGCTGTCGCAGCGATCCTTTTCCTCTAGCGAGAGGGGGCGAGTCTCGTCCCCGGCATCGTATGTAGCCCACCGGTGGTCGTAGTGGTGCAGCATCTTGGCCTCGTACAGGGGGAGCATTCGTTCCTCCCCTCTAATGAAGACATTGCCGTCGAGGGTCCATCCGGATGCCACGAGTTCCTCACGGAGGTGCAAAAGAACTGAGTCGTGACTCATGTCGTACATGCGCAGGAAAGAAATCTCCCACGGATTTCCATCCTGTGCAGCCTCTTGCCAAAGTACGGGCATTCGCTGGTACATAGCCAGCGTGATCTCGGCATCTCTTCTGGACCTGAAGACGGGAAGCGTTCCCGTGTTCGGGTTGAGAATTTTGATCTCCTCCGGTGTGAGCTCGTACGAGTTGCGTAGATCCTCGAGCTCTTCCACGCCTAGGAGGTCGAAGGCGAACCGGGATCGTTCCTCGCGAAGCCCCCGGCCCGTGAGGCTGAAGAGGCAGAACTTGAAGGTGTTGTGTCCGATACCGGACCAGAGGTTCGGGTTCGTAACGAGGCCGATCAGTGAACGGATCGCCCCCCGCTCGACCAAATCCCGGAAGAAGTACTGAGTTCGCGCGTCCGTTGCGATCCCAGTCGGGACGATGATTCCTGCACGTCCTCGTGGATCGAGCAGTATGACGTCGGTCTCGGCGAAAATTGCGTACGTGTTGAGGTTGCCTTGACCTGTCAACGGAACCCGCCCCGACCGGCGCAGAAAGTGACTCTCGGCATAGACCTTCCGCTTCGCAACCTCGAATTCTTCGTATAGGGGCAGCGCGTCGGGCGAGTCCTTGAGCGCCTCGATCATCCTTTTCCGTACGGCCGTACGGGACGCCTCCACGATCTCCGGTGCCCTGTGCGCGAAGAACTCCTGCTCGCGGAACTCCACGCTCTCCCACGGCGGATTCCCCACCACACAGTCGAAGCCCCCGGCCCACCCGGTCGCCGACGACACACCCCGCCCGTTCTCCGGCACCGAGAACACCTCAGGGAACTCCAAGTGCCAGTGAAAGAAGGAAAACTGCTCCCGCAGCCTCCGGATCTCAGCTTCGGTCTCCGCAGCCACCTCCTGGCCGCTCGGATCCTCCAGAGCCTTGAAAACGGTATGCGTCACTGGCCGCGGAGCTTCCGGCGTCTTCAGCCATACGAACGCCGCACACCAGGCGTCCGCGACGAGCTGAGCGCGCTGGTATTCTGAGGACGCCGTCCACTCCCCGTATGCGCCCTCCTGCCGACGTACATCGGTCAGCTCCTCGGCCGCGACGAGCGTGATGGATCGCAGGCGCTTAGCGAATGTCGTGTTGGCGACCTTGACCGACTCACTGGCCAGGTCGAACAGGCTGCCCTGGCCCGCCCGTTCCTGCTGGTTGATCTTTTCTAGGGCTTTCGCGTGCTTCTTGTCGTCGCCCTCCGTTGCGATGAACGCCTCGTCGGGGATGCCACCTTGGAGGAGCTTGGGCGTGCTGCCGATCAAGCCGTTGCCCTGCTTTACGTGGGCGTCCAGGAAGCCCAGCGGCTTACCGGGCTCCAGAGCCTCCAGCCACAGCGAGACCTTCGCCAGGTCCACAGCCATCGGGTTGAGGTCCACGCCGTAGATGCAGCGGGCCACGACTTCGTGCAGTGCATGACGGACCGCGTTCAACGTCGGCTCGGGGTTACGCTCCCGTACCGCCGCGACCCGCTTGGCGATACGACGGGCCGCCGCCACGAGGAAGTGCCCGGAACCGCACGCAGGGTCGCAGACTGTCAACGACAGCAACTCGCTCACGATCGCGTCCGACGGGTCGGTCGCACCCGACTGCGCGGCTGCTTCCTCGCCGCGCTTCATGGCGTCCTCTACCACCGGGTCCAGGCTGGAGTTCAGCAAGCACTCGATGAGGGACGACGGCGTGTAGTAACTACCCGTCGTCTTCCGGGTGTTGCCCGCCACCTCGATCAGCGTGAACGTACGGTCGCCCGCGCTGTACTTCGGCTCCAGCTCCAGCAGGGACTCGTACACCGATCCCAGCTCCTCGGCGTCGAGGTGCCGGTAGTCCACCGCGCGCCAGCGGCCCGAGCTGCCGTCCCGTACCTGGGACAGGTGCCGTACAGCAGTCAGCAGCGCCTCGTTGGAAAGTTTCAGGCCGCGCAGCGGGGCGTCCGTGTCCGTGTCGTTGAACAGGCCGCCGAGGCCGGGGAGGCCAAGCTCGGGGCGGCCCTTCTCGTCGCCGAGGGCAGTCAGAACGATGCGCAGGGCCTCGTACAGGTCACCGTGAGCCGTTCCGCGCCGCTTCCGGGCATGGGCGCGGAGCCGGGCCGACGAGAAGTAGTTCTCGTACCGCTCGCGCGCGATCCCGTCAGCGCCTGGCGACAGCAGCGCGTCCCGGTCCTCCGCTACGAAGACGAACAGGAGCCGGTACACCAGGCGCAGCAGCGCTTTCTGCAAGGGCTTCGGGCGAACATCTTCGCGCAGCGAGCCGTTCTCCGGGTGCCGCAGGAAGCCCGTGCCCAGCGCCGTGATCGCCTCCTGCACACCCTTCCGCAACTGGTCCAGCGCTCGCGTACCGCTTGCGATCGCCTCCGCACGCCACTTCTCCAGCCAGCACGTGGACGGCGCCGCCCCCTCCGCGACCTCGAACCGCGACACGTGCAGCAGCCGGTACAGCAGCACGAACTCGCTGAACAGCTCACCGTCGAAGATCGCCTCCAGGTCGAACTCGACGTACGAAGCCGTGGCCAGCGCGCTGGAGTCACGCAGCAGCCGCACCTGGCGGCCGTTCGTCAGGACGCCCCACAGGTGGGCCTCCGTCCGGTTCAGGCACTCCTGGAGCATCGACTGGGGCGGGACCGTGCCCGCGCCGGCCGGGCGCTTGTCCAGCTCGGCGTTCCACGCCGTCTGGTGGATTAGAGCGTGACCCCAGCGGTAGGAGACCGGGAACTTCTTCTCCGTGTCCGAGTCGGCCGCGATGCCTGCTGGGCCCACAGCCGTCAGCCGGCCGAAGCCCAGCTCCCGCCACAGCGGCGCCAGCCAGTCGGTGTCAGCACGCCCCGTCGGGTCACCCGCCGGGACGCCCGTCTCCACGTCCTCGGGCAGGTGCTTGCGCAGGTCGCGCCAGAGGGGCTTCAGGTACTCCCAGCTGCGCTCGGCCTCGTCCCGTACCGAGCGCGACGATGGCATGCCGTAGTCGGCGGGCTTGGAGGCGGGGACGTCCTTGCCTTCGGAGATGCGGACCAGCATGTCGGCCGGCAGCAGGCCGCCGACGGTGTGGACGGCGGTGAACACCTGGTTGCGAGTGGTGGCGGACATCAGTCGGACACTCCAGCGGAAGCAGAGACAGTGGAGGAAGCTGCGGGCAGGTAGACGTAGGTGCCGAGGATGTCGGCGGGCTTCTGGGCCGTGACCGACAGGCCTCGGACGATCTCGCCGGAAGCGGTCCTTACTCGGCGGTGGGAGGCGTCCAGCTCTGCGGCGAGTTCGGCGCCGTAGGACTCCAAGTGGGCCGTCGCGTCACCCAGTTCACCGAGAATGCGCTTCATCGTGCGCTCCCCGGACGCCGCCGCCGTATTCTCCGTCGCGTGCGCCTCCAGCAGCTCCACCGCCCGGTCCTGGGGCAACCACACCGCGTTCCTCGGGGCACCTTCGAAGGCCAGCAGGCGGGCGTCCTCCGCCACCACCTGCTTCTCGCCGTTGCGGGACGGCAACGTCAGGTGGAAGCGGTAGCGGACCAGCAGCAGCGTCGTACGCGTCGTCACCGCGTCCGTCGTCACCACGCCACACCGGCGTGCCGGGCGGACGCCGTCCGCCTGGGTGTCCAGGGCCGCGTTCAGGACGTGCGACGCCAGCGCGCCCACCACCGGGTCCGTGCGGACCAGGGCTGCCTCGCCGCGCGCCACCGCCGGAGTCGAGCGGAACGGGATCGGGCGGTCCCGCTCGACCGTCTCCGCCCCCACCACCGGCGCCAGCGCGTCCCGCAGACCCACCGGCGTGCCCCCGACCTGCGCCGTGAAGCCCGTGACGGAGGCGCCGGAGTCATCGGAGTCACGGAGCACCGCGCCCAGTGCGTTCAGCGACTCCCGTACGAACGTGTCGACCTCGCCCGCGCCGCCCAGTGCCTCCCGAACAGCGGCGACCTCCCTCGCCACCTCCTCCGGGTGGATGGAGCGCTGTGCGAAGCGCGACCGGGACGCCTTCTCCCTGTCGGCCGCCGAGTTCCAGTCCTGCTCCAGGTCTGCGAAGCTCTGCTGGAAGGAGTCCGACTCGAAGAGCGCCTCCTGTTCGCCCTGCCGGCCGCGCAACAGCAGCCACTCCACGATCGCGTCCGTCACGCCCGTCGACATCTCGTCCGGGACCGAGACCGAGATGCCCAGGTCCTTCTTGATCTGGCGGTGCTTCTTGATCAGCACCTCCAGGACCTTGCCGTCGATGCCGTTGTCGTCGCCGTACAGCGTGATGACGCGGACCTCGTCGCGCTTCTGGCCGTACCGGTCTACGCGGCCCTCGCGCTGGTCGTGGCGGGTGGGGTTCCACGCCAGGTCGTAATGAAGTACGGCGTCGAAGTGGTGCTGGAGGTTCACGCCCTCCGAGAGGCAGTCGGTGGCGATCAGGACCCTGCGCGCGGCGGCATCCTCGCCGGCCTCTGCCGCCAGCTCCTCGATGCGTTCGATGCGCTGCTGGGGAGAGAGCGTGCCCGTTACCGCCTTCACCACCGTCTTCGCCCCGAGCGGGCCGCGCTTCTTCGTCTCCGGGTCGTTGGAGAGCTGCTCGGCCAGGTACTCGGCGGTCGGGATGTAGCGACAGAAGACGATCGGGTTGTAGCCGTCGGCCAGCAGGGCCTTGAGATGCTTGATGAGCGCCTTCAGCTTCAGGTCTTGTGCCGGGCCCTCCAACGCCTGCGCACGCTCGGCGAGGTCGGCCAGGCGCGAGCCCGCGTTCTCCTCCGTCTCCGCGCCCGGGGCCACGTCCATGCCCTCCAGCGCGTCGCTGTCTGCCGAGTCGCTGGTCAGCGGGGCGCCGAGCCGGTCCGCCTCCTCCGCCGACGCGGCTACCGCCGCCGCGGACCTGGTGCGCAGGGTCTGTGCCGCCGCCCTTGGCGACGACACCATGGAGCGCAGCAGCGCGATCGCCGACCACCAGGCGATACGGGCCTCGCGTCGGCCCTGGCCGTCCGCCTCCTCCACGCGCTCACTCGCGTACGCGATCGCGTCGTCGAGCAGTGCCCGGTACTCGGGGGACAGCTTGTACGTCTCGTCCTTGAAGTAGCGGTCTGACGGGAACGCCGTGCGCTCGGCGAGGGAGTCGTCGGCCAGGCCGTCCTCCTTGGTGAGGTACTGGCGTACGTCCGCCCGCTTGCGGGCCACGAAGTGCTGAGAGAGGAGCTTGCGGCCGGACTGCGAATCCAGGTCGACGTGGGCGAGTTCCGGCTTGACCAGGCCCAGTAGGTTGCGGAACGCCGACTCCTTGCCGCTGTGCGGGGTAGCCGTTACGAGGAGCAGGTGTCGCTCAGTGTCTTCTGCCACGCGGCGCAGCAACTTGTAGCGCAGTTGGTTCTGCGTGCCGGTCTTTGTGTCATCGTCGGTCACGCACGTGTGAGCCTCATCGACGATCACCAGGTCAGGGCAGTACTTGATGAAATCCTCGTGGTGGCGTGGCGACTTGATGAAGTCCGTCGACACGATCACGTGCGGGTACTTGTCGAACAGCGACTGGCCCAGGCCCAGGCCCCGTTCCAGGCGCGACACCGTCGACGACAACACCAGCTCCGCGTCGATGCCGAACTTCGTGCGCAGCTCCTGCTGCCACTGCTCGGCCAGCGCGGGGGAGCACAGCACCGCCAGGCCCGTCGCCTCGCCCTGGGACAGAAACTCGCTCGCGATCAGGCCCGCTTCCACCGTCTTGCCGATGCCCACGTCGTCGGAGATCAGCATGCGTACTGTCTTCTGGCGCAGCGCCATCAGCAGCGGGACGAGTTGGTACGCGCGCGGTTCGACCGCGATGCCCGCCAGCGAGCGGAACGGGCCTGCGCCCGAGCGGAAGCCGACGCGCAGCGCGGTGCGCAGCAGGCCGGCGGCACGCTGGTCGCCGAGGTCGTCGGGTTCCGGCGGCGCGAACTCGGCGCCCTTCACCGTCTCGAAGGCCGGGAACACCGCCGCGATGTCGTCGTCCGAGCCGCCCAGCGGGCGCAGCACCAGCAGGTCGGGCTCGCTCTCGGGGAGTACGACCCATTCCCGGCCGCGTGCGGTGACCAGCGAGCCTGCGGAGTACGTGAGTGCCATGTCAGTCGTCAGATCCTCGAAAAGGCCTAGGCAAGCGGTCAGTTGGTCGTGGGGGAGCCGAAGCAGTCGGCGTAGGACTCGGCGAGCGCGTCCCAGTCGTCGCCGGGGCGGAAGCGGACGTACTCCCAGCCGGCGTCGAGGAGGCGTTCCCCTGCGTCCTCGTCGCGCAGGGCGGTCTGCTCCGTGTCGGGCAGGTCGACGAAGACGGCCAGGCGCATGCCCGGCTGCCGGTAGACGTAGTCGGGCGCGGCGTTGGCCTCGGTGAGGAAGGCGGCCGTCTCCGTCGGCAGGTTCAGGCCCTTGGCCTTCACCCAGCCCAGGAAGTCGCCCGCACCCGCCAGCTCCGCCGCTGCCGCGTCCTCCACGGGGGTCGGCTCAGTGGCCTGGGCGATCAGCCGCCGATACTGCTCCGACCGGGACTCCCCGCGGGCTTCCCTCGTCGCCGTCGCCGACGCGAAGCGGACCAGGAGGGCGGCCACCGTGTGGCGGTTGATCCGGGCGTGGTCCAGCTGGTTGCCGTACGTCAGCAGGCACTCGTAGCAGCCCAGCGCGCAGGCGCGGTCGCCGCGGTGGGTCTCGTCGCCCTCGTCGGTGCCGTCGGCGGCGAAGTGGCAGATCTCCAGGGCGCGGCGGGCCGCCTTGGCCACCGCGTCGGTCTCCGCCTGGAGGCGACGCAGTACGCCCGCGCCGCCCTCCGCGGCCTCCATGAACAGCATGCGGCGGCGCGGACCGTCGTCCGGCGGGAGGAGCTCGGCGGTCAGCTCGGCGTCCTCCAGCTCGAACGCCGCCTCGATACCCCGCTCCATCGCGTACATCAGCGTCAGCGCGATCGGCTCGGGCAGCGCCTCGTCGAGGGTGACGACGAGGATGTTGCGGCGGTCCTCCACGAACGGGATGACCCGCTTCTTGCGGCGCCGCTCGTTGCCGTCGGCGTCGATGACGGGGAGCTCGCTGGAGTCGCCGGAGGCCTCGGAGGCGTCCTTGTCGTTCATCCAGCGGCCGTCGGCCAGGTCGAGCCAGTAGCCCGGCGGCTCGTCCTTCTTGGCGCGGACCCGGCCGGTGTTGGTGATGCGGACGGTCGCGGAGTCGCCGTACGAGACCTCGGCGAGCCGGCCGCCCGCCGCGTCGTCGACCGTCGCGTTCAGGCGGCCCCTGCGGGCGCCGTGGTCGTGGAAGCGGTACGACGTCTCCAGCTTGAAGCCGGCGCGGCGCCGCTCCTCCTCGTCGGACGAGATCCGCTCGCGACGGGTGGTGTACACCGTGTGGAGGTGCAGGAGGCCGTACGTCGCCGAGCTCAGCGGCTCGTCGCAGAAGCCGCAGCGGTCCTCACGCTCCTTCGGGTCGTGGTGGTAGCCGCAGTGGGCGCAGCGGCGGGCCTCGCCCGTCGTCAGCTCGCCGGAGGAGTCCGGGGGCAGCTGGATGCGGGTCACCTGGTAGCGGGCGCCCTCGTGGTAAATCAGGGAGCCGGGACCGAACTCGCGGATGGCGAGGAAGCGGGGCCGCTGGAGGTAGTCCCCGTCTCCGCGGCGGCGGCCGATCGTCGGGATGTACGCGGCCAGCGGCAGGCGCGGGAAGCTGTAGCCGGGCAGGAAGCCCTCAGAGGCCAGGTAGCGGTACGGGTTGAAGTCCGACAACACCGACTTGCTGTCGACGCTCTCGTTCATCAGCAGGTTGAGCTGCGTTTCGGCCTCGCGGCGGCGGGCGTTGGCGCGGATGCGGTCGCCCTCGGTGAGGCTGTAGTCCAGGCGGCGCTTGTTCTGGACGTACTGGTCGTCCAGGGCGGCACGGAACAGGCTGCGCCAGCGGTCGAAGGCGCGGTCGAAACGCTCCGGGACCGTGCGCACCTTGTCCTGGATCCAGTCGTCGTGCCACCAGGTGGTGTCGACGAAGTCGGGGAGGAGCGGTCCGAGGACGCACAGGGCCGCGTCGACCGTGCGGCGCTGGGCGCCGTCGTCGTACGAGGCCGCCTGGATGTCGGGGAGCAGGTCCAGGGCGGGGTTGGGGCGGTCGCCGGTGTCCGGATGGGAGACGTCCAGGACGTCGGGGATGGCGCGGCCCAGGCGCAGGCCGGCCTCGGCGATCCAGATGCCCTGGAGGTGGGAGAGGACCAGGTCCTCGTTGGCGAGGTCCAGGCGGGGCGGGGCGACCGCGCCCGCGACCATGCGGTGGGAGCGACGGAAGTAGTACTGGTCGTGGCTGTTGCCCGTCGCGCAGTACGTCGTCACCAGTGCCGGCTGGCCGCTGCGGCCCGCGCGGCCCGAGCGCTGGGCGTAGTTGGCGGGTGTGGGCGGGACGTTGCGCATCATCACCGCGTTCAACGAGGAGATGTCGACGCCCAGCTCCATCGTGGGGGAGCAGTACAGGAGCTTCAGCTCCGCCTTGCGGAAGGCCTCCTCGCGCTTCTCGCGGTCCGCCGGTGCGACCTGCGCGGTGTGCTCGCGGGCGAACAGGCCGGACAGTGCGTCGGCGGTCTCCCGGTACAGCTTGAGGAAGAAGGTGTTGATGCGGGGGCCGTCGCCGCTCTGGTAGGTGCGGGTGAGGGGGTCGTGCGCGCCCGACTCGCCCCTGCCGGCCCGCCAGACGAGAGACTGGGCAGCCACCCGGTATCCCGTCGTCGTCGGGCCGGACGCACGGCGGTAGCGGCCGGGACGCTGCGGGGCGGTCTCGACCTCCTTGACCAGGCCCGCCTTGGCGAGGACGGTCAGCAACTGGGCGATGATCAGCTGGAGGTCGTCCTGGTCCAGCTCCGCGAAGGAGCTGTCCGCGCGCTTCAGGTACTTGCCGTACTTGCCGCGAGCCGACAGGAACAGGCTGGACCGGTCGGCGCCCGGTCGGGACGGGTGCGGGTAGGCCGTGCCGATCCGCGGCTTGTCTCCGGCGGAGAGGACCCAGGGGTCCACCAGCCGTTCCTCTGTGGCGCGTTGCAGCGACTCGAAGGTGTCGTCGCGGAAGTAGGACACGTCGATCGCCAGGGAGCGGCGCATCTCGTCCAGCAGCGCCTTGACGACCTCGGCGCGGAGCGCGGGGTCGGCGTCCCGCAGCGCCGGGTGGGTGGTTTCCCAGCGGTCCTGCTTGCCGGCCACCCAGTGCAGGTCCTCGTAGTCGATCTCCAGCAGGCCGGTCTGCTCCAGGTTGGGCATGGTGATGCGCCAACCCCGCTCCAGGTCCAGGTAGAGCCGGAAGGCGATCACGTCGCGCAGTGTGCGGGCCGCGTTGCGGGCCAGGCCGGGGGCGAGGTCGGCGTCGCCGGTGTATTCGCCGGGGGCGAGGGCCAGAGCGTTCGTCACCGCCGAGGCAAGCTCCTCGTGGTGCACGCCGTCCTCGCCCGCGTCCAGGGCCGCCCGGTACAGCGCCCCGCGCAACTGGGTGATCTGGACGAAGTCGTTGAAGTGGCCGGCCTGGAGAGAGGCGTCCTGCCGGTTGTCGACGAAGGTGAGGAGCTTGCGCGCCTCCTTGTCCAGGGCCTCCTCGGGCACCGACTTCAGCGAGCGCACGATGGACGCCGAGACGAGAGAGGTCGCCGACGAGCGGCCCTCCTGGTCCAGCGTGGCGAGCTTGGCGAAGTCCTTGCCGCGCGTCTGCTCGTACGCCACCCCGCAGTGCAGGCAGAAGAGGAAGGGGGACGGGACGAACGCGGCCTTGAGGTCGCCCTGGCCTCCCTGGCCCTCCTGTCCGTACGGGTCGACGGTGACCGCGCGCGGTACCCGGTCGCGGTAGGTCCGCTTGACGACTTCCTGGCCCCGGTCGTCCAACTCCAGCCACGACTCGGGCAGCCGGCGGTCGTCGACGGCGTACTGGACGTTCGACGGCCACTCCCGCTCGTGGTCGACGTAGAGGTATCCGTCGCCCTGCCGGCCGCCGGTCGCCGACGTGTCACGGCGGGCCTCGTAGCGGACCTCGCCGTCCTTCTCGGTGCGCCACACCGTCAGATACTCCTGGCCGCACTCGCGGCAGAAGGCCAACGGCATCAGCAACTTACCGCCGCTGCCCGGCTGTTCGAGCTGGTAGGAACGGGTGAGATGCCGGGAGAGCTTGTCCTCCAGCGTGACGTACACCGTGTCGCCCTTGGACAGGAACTGGTGCAGCCGGAACGCGAACAGCGGGCGCTCGGTCACCGGGTGGAGGGCCTGTGAACCGGCCTCAAGGGTCGCGCGGATGGCGGCGACGCAGTCCGTCTCGGGGACGCCCGACCGCTCGCTCAGCTCCTTCGCCGCGACCTCGATCTTCGCCGGCCGCTGCCGGACCAGGCGACCCGACTCCTCGTCCTCGACCAGTCCGAAGCGGCTCTCGATCCAGCGGGCCAACGGGTCGCGTACGAGGTCGTCGTAGGCGCGCGGGGCGGCGGGGGAGGTCAGGCGCTCCGCGGGTACGGCATCGGGTGTCTCGTCGGTCGCGCGGACCAGGGTCTCGCCGATGACGTGCTGGGGGCGCACCTTCGTGCCGAACAGGGTGCTCGCCACCTCGGCGACCACGTCGCGCTGGTCGTCCAGCGTGCCTTCGGTCGACATGGTGGCCGAGGTGCCGATGCACTGCAGGTCCGCGGCCTGGCAGGCCTCGCGGACTCGGCGGATGAGCAGGGCCACGTCGGCGCCCTGGCGGCCGCGGTAGGTGTGGAGTTCGTCGAAGACCAGGAACTCCAGGCCCCGCGCCATCCGGATCAGGCTCGCCCGGTCGGCGGGGCGAGTCAGCATCAGCTCCAGCATCACGTAGTTGGTGAGCAGGATGTCCGGCGGGTTGTCGCGGATCTCCCGGCGCTTCTCGTCGTCCTCCTGGCCCGTGTAGCGGGCGAAGGTGACCGGCTCCTTGCCGGCGCCGTAGCCGTCGCGCAGGTACTTCTCCAACTCGCGCAGCTGACTGTTGGCGAGCGCGTTCATGGGATAGACGATGATCGCCCGTACGCGCTTGGTGGCGTCGGGGCCTTCCTGGTCGCGCTCACGCAGCACCCTGTCGACGATCGGCACGATGTACGCGAGCGACTTGCCGGAGCCGGTCCCGGTTGTCAGGACGTACGAGGCCTTCGAGGCGGCGGCGTCGATGGCGTTGCGCTGGTGGCGGTGGAGGGTGAGCGGGCGGCCGTCGCAGACGGTGCCGCCCTCGGTCTTCTTCGCCTGGAAGATGCGGGCGCACTCGGCGTGCAGCACCTTCTGCTGGGCAAGTTCGACCACGGTGCCGCCGCCCTGGAAGAACGGGTTGAGCGACAGCCACGGGTCCGGCCACTGCGACTTGGCGTCGAGGTCCTTCTCGACGTAGTCCGCGATGCGGTCGTCGCGGATGACGGTGCCGCCCTCGGTGAAGGAGCGGTAGTCCTTGATGAGCGCCCGGTGCACGCCGAAGACGTCCATGACGGCGCCCGGGGCGGACCCCGTCTGCGGGACGACCTCCTCCGGAGCGGCCGGAGACGCCGGCGCCGGTGCGGCATTCCGCAGCGGGCCCGTCGGATCCAGCGCACCCCAGTGCGGAATGAGGTCTTCGGCGCCGGACAGGGCGAGCGGGACGAGCGCGTCCCGGACGGTCACCGCGTCGGCGGGACGCTCCGCCGGGTCCTTGGCCAGCAGGCGTTCCACGAGGCGGGCCAGCTCCACGGGAACCTCGCTGCGGATCACCCGGACGGGAGCGGGTTGCTGGTTGACGTGCCGGTCGGCGAGCTCGTACGCGGACTCGCTGGTGAACGGCGGAACTCCGACGAGCATCTCGTAGAGCACGCAGCCCAGCGCGTAGAGGTCGGCGGCCTGGGTGACCTGCTTGGCCAGGCACTGCTCGGGGGCCATGTAGCGCGCGGTGCCCACACTGACGCCCGTGCTGGTCAGCCGGGTCTGGTCCGGATCGTCGACGATGCTGCCCATGCCGAAGTCGAGGACCTTGACCGTGCCGCCCTGGGTAAGCATCACGTTGGCGGGCTTCAGGTCGCGGTGCACGATTCCCGCGGCGTGGGCGGTGGCGAGGCCGGCGGCGACCTGCGCGCCGATGGCGGCGGCCCAGGAGACGGGCAGCTGCGGTTCCTCCTCGACGAGGTCGCGCAGGGTCTCCCCGTTCAGGAACTCCATGGCCAGGTAGGGCAGGCCACCGGGAGCGGTGGAGTCCTCGTCGATGCCGCCGGCCACGAGACGGGTGAGGTTCGGATGCAGCAGCCGGCGCATGATCCGCACCTCGCGGTTGAACCGCTGCACGGCCTTCGCGTCGCCGCCGGTGTCGATCTGCGTGCCGGTGCGGCGGCGCAGGATGGTCTTGACGGCGACGCTGCGCCCCGATGACCCCTCCGGGGCCTGGAGGTCCTCCGCCTGATGGACCTCCCCCATGTTGCCCCTGCCGATGACGCGCCCGACGCGGAACCTGCCGTCGACCAGCCCGTGGCTCACTGCCGCTCCCTATGTCTAGTCCCGCGCAGACGGACGACTCCGCCCGCGGGAAGCCCCCTGGCCCGCTGCCGCACGCACGTCCCTCACGGGCCTTGTCGGTCGTCGTGGTCATGGTGGCAGAGGAACGGTGCGGCGAGCGTCACCGTACACGAAACGCGGAAATGTTGATAGCTATACGCCTGTTGACATCATCAACATGCCATTTTAACGTTCTCTGTGAAATACCTTGGGGGTGGCGGAATGGTGCTGCGAACGGCGGGTGAGACGGGCTCCCCCGGCATGAAGGCCGTGCTGGGTGAGTTGCTGGCCGGGCTGCGACAGGCGGCTGTGCAGGGCGTTGTTCCGGAGGTCGCCTTCCTGGAGGGCGTGCGTGCGCTCTCGCTCGGTGAGGGGGAGCGCGAACGGCTGCGTACCGAGCTGGCCCGGCTGGGTCTGCCCGTGCGGGACATGTCTCTGCACACAAAGAGCGACAAGCGGAATGGTGAAAAGGTTGCACCGAACTGTGAGGAAAATGTGTTCCCACGGCTTCGGTCTGTTCGGAATCTGCTAGCGCGATACGCGGACGCGGACGGCCGCGTCACCATGTCCGCGGTGGAGGGCGTGGCCCGGCTGGCCGGGCTCACCGCGAGGGAGACCGCGGTGCTGTGCGCGGAGGCACCGGTGCGCGGCCGTGACCTGCACAGTGAGGGGACGGACGCTGCCGACGGGTCGGAGAGCGCCGCTGCCGGTCCACGGTCCTCCCAGGAAGCGGAATCCGCCCGGGACGATCTTTCCGGGGCCTTGGAGGCCGGTTCGGAGCACGAAGACCTGGACCCGGAACTCACGCCGGACCTGCCGCGCGGAGACCTCGCCGACGCCGTGTCCGCCGCGCACGCCGTGCTGGACCGGGACCGGCGTGAACGGCGTCCCGGCGCTCGCCTGCTGGACGCGCAGGCAGAGGTCGGCCTCGCCGTACTGCTGAGGGGCGGGCCGGACCGGATTGCCGAGGAGCCGACCGACGACGACCTGAAGGCGCTGGCGCCGGAGGATCTCAGGATCCGCGCCCGTGACTGTCTGGTCGTACACAACCAGCGCCTCGTGCACTCCCTGGTCCGGCCCCATCTGGAACAGGGACTCGACTACGACGACCTGCTCCAGCACGGCTTCCTGGGCCTGCTCAGGGCGGCGCGCAAGTTCGACGCAACCAAGGGCTTCAAGTTCTCGACCTACGCCACCTGGTGGATCCGTCAGGCCATCACCCGAGCCATCGCCGACGAGGGTGCGTTGATCCGCATCCCGGTCCACATGCACGAGCAGATGCGCAAGGTGGCCCGGGCGGAACGGAACCTGGCAGGCCAGGGCCGGCCGGCGACCGATGCGGACGTGGCGGTGGCGTGCGACCTGACCCTGCAGAAGGTGGAGGAGATCCGGCGCCTCACTCGCCGAACGGACTCCCTCGACCGCGTCATCGGCGACGGTGCGACCCTGGCGGACTTCGTGGGGCGTACGCACACGGTGCCCTCCGTGGAGCAGCAGGTGATGGGAGACCAGTACACGCGGGACGTGCTGGGCGTGGTGGACACGTTCACCGAACGGGAGGCGCGCATCCTCGTGCGACGCCTCGGGCTCGACGGGGACGACCCCCTGACGCTGGACGAACTCGGACGCGAGTACGGCGTCACACGGGAGCGTATCCGGCAGATCGGGAGCAAGGCGCGCAAGGCGTTGCTGCAGCGCCTGCGCCAGGCGGGCCTCGTCGGCGGGGACGCCGTGTCCGAGGCGGCCGAGCGCAGGGCTGAGGAGGCGGCCGAGGCCGAGCGCCTGGCCCGTTTCGCACGTGCCACCCGTTCGGCCCGGACCGCACGTGCCCGACTCGCCCTGCGCAAGGTCAGGGCGGAGCGACTGGCGCGAGCTGCTGCCGAGGAGCGGCGCCAGGATGACGAGACTGCGGCGCGGACGGGCACGACGGAGGAGCGCGAAGAGGACGGCGGTGCGCCGATCGACGCTGCGGTGCCGGAGATTCACGGTGCGGTGGCGGAAGACAGCGCACGAGGTGAGACCGCGGGCGACACTGCGGAGACGGGCGACGCCGAGGCGTCGGACTTGGTCGTCGCCGACTGGGAACAGGCATGTCGGCTGGCGCAGGCGCCCGTTGACCAGATCTCGTGGCTCGCGAACTACGCACGAGTGGCTGTCGGGGACGAGGGCCTCGTCGAATTGCTCGGGCAGCCGGCCGCCGAGACCGTGACGCGGTACGCCGGGGACGGCGCACCTCTCCCGCGTCCGGTGCTGACGGCGCTGGAGGTGCTCCGCCGTGTCTTCGACGCCGTGGCGGTGGCAGGGCAGCACCCGGAGGACTTCTTCGACCGTCCTGCTGAGGCGCTCCGTGGGGCGGCGCCCCGGACGTACCTGGCGGACAGCCCGTTGGTGAGCGGCGAGTCGCGACTGGCGGTGCGCGACGCTCTTCGGGAGTTTCTCGCCGCCGCCGCCGCTCCGCCGCCCGCGGAGCCGGAGGCCTTGACGGAAGGCCGAGGTGCGGAGCCCTCGGCGGAGGACCGCGGCGCGGAGCCGTCGACCGAAGGCCGGGATTCCGAGCAGAAGACGGAAGGACGGCGTGCGGAGCAGGAGTCGAGGACACCGGGCACGGAGCGCCCGGTCGGGCAACCGCAGACCACCGCCGACTGGGACATGGCCCGGATGCTGCCGCAGCCGCCTCTCGGCGGGGGAGTGGCCTGGCTCGCCGAGTACGCCTTGTTGGCCTTGGGGCACCTGCAACTTTCCGTGCTGCTCGGCCCGTCCGTCACGGATTCCGTGGTGCGGGCCGCACGGCAGCGGGGAGTGCTCGACCGCCCCGTGGTCGAAGGCCTCGAAGTGCTCAAGGAAGTCCTCGACACCGTCAAGCGGTGGGAACTCCGACCTGAGCACTTCTTCGAGTGGCCTGCCAACGCGTTGGCAGGCGTGACACCCCGGGCGTACCTGGCTACGAAGCCCTTGGTGCGTGCCGTGTCCCGCCTCGCCGTCCGTGACGCCCTGCGGGAGTTCGTCGCGGCACGTCCCGGAACCGGGTCTGTGCTCGGGCGCAGTCCGGACAAGACGAGTGAGTCGCCCGCACAGGCGCCCGCCGACGCCGAGGAGCCACTCGCCTCGGCGGAGATCCGGCACCAGGCCGGACTTGCCCAGTTGGCACAGGAACACGAACGCCGACTGGGCGAGGTGCGCATCGCCGCCGACGAGCGGGTCGCGGCCGTCCGGGCGGACGCCGAGCGACGGCTCGACGCGCTCGAGGAGGAACTGCTGCACCGCGCGGACCGGGCCCTGGACCGACGCGAGGCGTATGTCCGGCGCCTGGCCGAGGACCGCATCGCGCACCTCAAGGAGCAACACCGCGAGTCGCATGAGGCATTGCTGCGCAGGGCCGAACGAGCCGAGGAAGCCGCGCGGGGGGCGGCTGGCAGAGACCAGCGGGCAGACGAGCTGCAGCATCGACTGCGCGAGTACCGGGAGGGTGCCGAGGCCCGCATCCGGGACCTTGAGGCACGGCTCAGGAAGACGGAGGAAGAGTCTGCCGAGCGGGAACGAGCCGCGGCGTCGTCCCGGCAGGAGTACCGCCAGGGTGTGCAGGTACGGGTCACGGAGATGGAGACGCGGCTGCGGGAGGCGGAGACGGCCCTCGCACAGCGGGACCTGTTCCTCGCCGCGGCCCGCAAAAGCGCGGAAGACATCGAGCAGCAGGCGGCGCAGCGCATCGCACAGAACGAGCACAATGCCTGGCTCCGTATCACCGATCTTCAGGACCAGCTCAGCACCGTCCAGGCAGAGCTGGCCGCCGCACAGGAGGCGGCCGCCCAGAGTCGCGCGTCGCTCCGGGACCGCTGGCGTCGGTCATGAATCGCGCGTCCGCCACCCCCGTCCGTTCATTCGAGCACTGCACAGCCCCGACCACCAGGAACACCATGGATCCCCGACAGGAACTCGTCTCCTACCTCCGACGGCAACTCGTCGGTCCGGCCGACGGCGAACACGAGACGCTCGACGCGCCGCCCGACCGGCAGTACCTCATGGGCACCCTCTACCCGAAAGAGGCCGACCTGCAGCGGCAGTTGGACGTCGCGGCCGAGGAGCTGGAGGGCGCAGGCACCGAGGGCCGCGCCGAAGACACCGCTCCCTCCACCGACCCGGTTCCGGAGTCCAACTCGTGGCTGCCGTCCTCCCTCGGTTTCAGCTTCTACACCGACGCGGAGAGCGTGGAGGTCGAGTGCTCGGCCGCCCGCTACGAGACCCGCGCCCGCACCGGCGAGCGCGGCCGGAACTGGCAGCGGATTCCGCTGCCCGCCGAGACCCACCGGCTGACCCCGGAACAGGACAGGGTCACGGTCCTGGACGGGCGTGCCGAACTCCGTGTCCGGCGACGAGCCTTTGGCACCGGCCGACTCGTCACCGTCGCACTGGTCAACGCCGCCGACCACGAACCCGACCTCGGCACGGCCGCCCAGTGGGACCGGATGCTGTTCCAGGTTGAGTTGAGGGCTGGACCGGTGGACGGACGGGTGCTCCAGTACCCCAGCGTCCGCCTTGCCAGCCGCGACCTGGAGGAGCAGGAACTCCGCCTCCAGTACCGGCACGTTCGTACGCACGCCGTCGGCCACGGGTGCGCGGTCGAGGAGCGGTACGACGACGCCGGCGAGCAGGTGATCGAGCTGAGCGCCGCTGTCATGCCGGAGGCCGAAGTCACCGGCGTACGGGCCGCGGGACTCAGAGGGTTGCCGGTGCTCGATCTCCTCCACCTCTCCGATCCGGACGTCCCGGTCGATCAGCTTCGGGAAGAGCTGGCAGAGTTCGCCGCGGACTACCGGGCGTGGTACGTCGGGCAGCTCGACACGAACGTTCCCGCCTGGGGCCGCGATGCGGCCGACCGCGTCCTCGACCGCATCGGCACCGCCGTCACCCGTATCGAGGCCGGCGTCCGCACCCTCTGCGACCCGCGCCGCCCCGAACTGCTGCACGCCTTCCGCGCCGCCAACCGCGCGATGGCCCTGCAGATGCGTCACTCCGCATCCGACCTCGCGGGCACCCGGCGCTCGCCCCGGGAGGCCGTACCGCCCGATCCCGAGCCGCACCCCGGCGCCACCTGGTACCCTTTCCAGCTGGCGTTCTTCCTGCTCGCCATGGACGGCACGGCCGACCCGAGGCACGCGGACCGCGCCGTGACGGACCTGATCTGGTTCCCGACCGGCGGTGGCAAGACCGAGGCGTACCTGCTGCTGGCGGCCTTCGCGATGGTGCTGCGGCGGGGCGAACCGGACGGCGGAGGCACGGCAGTACTCAGCCGATACACCCTGAGCCTGCTCACCACTCAGCAGTTTCAGCGCGCCGCCACCACCGTCTGCGCCCTGGAGACGCTGCGTCGCGCAGACCCTCGGGCATACGGCGCGGAGCCGTTCTCCATCGGCCTGTGGGTGGGCGAGACCACCACCCCGAACACGTACGACAAGGCGCGCACCGCCTTCGAGAGCGCCCGTCAGGCCGCCCAGCCCGACGACGTCTTCATCCTCGACCGCTGCCCGTGGTGCGGCACCCGCATCCTGCCCGCCCACAAGTCGCCGGACATGGGTGACTACGGCGTGCGCGCCACGGCCGACTCCTTCGCCTTCTTCTGCCCGAGACAGGAGTGCGTCTTCCACGACGAACTGCCCGTCGCCGTCGTGGACGAACACCTCTACGACCGCCCGCCCACGTTCGTCCTCGGAACCGTGGACAAGTTCGCGCGGCTCGCCTGGGAACCGCGCGCGGGAGCGCTGTTCGGCGCGGGCGGTGCGAGGGGTGCGCGGAATCTGCCGCCGTCTCTCGTCATCCAGGACGAGTTGCACCTGCTCACCGGCCCGCTCGGTACCACCGTCGGTCTGTACGAATCGGCGGTTCTCGGGCTGTGCGCCGGACCGGACGGCATCGGCCCCAAGGTCGTGGCGTCCACAGCGACCATCCGCCGCTCCGGGGAGCAGGTCCGCGCGCTGTACGGCGGGGACGTCCAGCTCTTCCCACCGGCCGGACTCGACGCCCGCCACTCCTACTTCGCCGAGCCCGACTCCTCCAAAGCCGGCCGCCGCTGCCTCGGCGTCATGGCCCAGGGCCACACGGCCGGCCGCGCAGCCGTGGCCACCGCGGCCGCCCTGCTTCAGGGCGCATGGGAACTGCCCGAGGAACACAGGGACGCCTACTGGACCCTGGTCGCCTACCACCACAGCCTGCGCGAGCTCGGCCGTACGGTCACGGCCGCGGCCGACGACATCCCCGCCCAGCTCGCCGGACTCGACACGGGCAGGGGAGTACGGGCACTGGTGGACCACCAGGTGCAGGAACTGACCAGCAACCTTCCACGCGCCGAACAGCCGGTCCTGCTCGACCGGTTGGAGAAGGACTGGGGCGATCCGCAGTCGGTGTCCTTCCTGCCCTGCACGAACATGCTGTCCGTCGGCGTCGACGTCAAGCGGCTCGCGCTGATGCTGATGCAGGGGCAGCCCAAGACGACCGCGGAGTACATCCAGGCCACCAGCCGGGTCGGCCGGCACACCGTTCCCGGACTCGTTGTCACGTTCTTCAACGCCACCCGGCCCAGGGACCGTTCGCACTACGAGACCTTCGACGTGTACCACCGGTCCCTGTACCGGCACGTCGAACCGACCAGCGTCACCCCCTGGTCCGTGCCCTCCCGGCGGCGCGCCCTGCATGCCGCGCTCGTCGTCCTCGTACGGCACCGGCTCGGTCTCGCCGCCGAGAATCAGGCCGGACACGTTCTGGACCACCTTGCTGAAGTGGAGTCGCTCGCCGACGAGTTGGCCGTGCGGGCCGAGGCCGCCGAACCGACCGTCGGTGAGGCGGTCCGCAAGGAACTCGAGGGTCTGATCGCCGACTGGGAGGATGCGGCGCGCGAGGCCCGCAAAAGCGGCCGCGAGCTGTACTACCGCAGTCAGGGCAAGGGCCAGTCCAACCTGATCAAGAGCTTCGAACAGAACTACGGCTTGTGGGAGACACCGAACTCCATGCGCAACGTGGACCGGGAATGCCAGGTGACGGTGAAGGGAGCCGACCTGTGAGCCGCACACTTCGGGTACGCCAGTCCCAGACGGTGGTGCCGTTCGGCGTCGGTGCCGTCTTCGACATCCAGGGCGAGTCCTTCGTCGCCACCGGCATCGGGGACTGGCCCCCCAGGGGCAGGCAGAAGCTGGAGTCCCCGCGTCTCGCCTCCCGGCTGGGCGTGTCCGGCTTCTACGCCGCCCCGGCAACCGCCAACGACCGCTACGACCTTCCCGACGCACCCGGGGCGCCGTACATCCGCTTCCCGTCCTGGCTGTTCTGCGGCTCGTGCCGCCGGATGAAGCGTTGGCGGATCGCCGACGAGAAGCCCGGGCAGCCGCCGCGCTGTCTGTCGTGTTCACCGGCGCGGACTCTGGCGCCCATGCGGTTCGTGCAGATCTGCCAGGCCGGGCACCTCAGCGACGTCGACTGGTGGTTCTGGGCCCACTCGCGGCGCGACTCCGGCGAACGGCGGCGCTGCGAGGAGCGCGACAGACTGCGCTTCCTGGTCTCCGAACGGGCCTCCGGCCTCGAGGCACTCTCCGTCGTCTGCACCGCCAAGGGCTGCGGTGCGGCGCGGGACCTTCTCGACATCCTCGGCACGCACGGCATGCGCTGCTCGGGCCGCAACCCGTGGCAGCGGGTCAACGAGCGAGTGGACTGCCCCAGACCCGTGCAGATCGTGCAGCGCACGGCCGGCAATCTGTACTACCCGATCGTCCACTCCGCCCTCGACATCCCCGAGACCGACGTCCCGGCCGGCCACGGGGACGAGGCCCTCGCGGCCAAAGTGCGGGAACACGACCTGTGGGTGTCGCTGTGCCGGGTGGCCGCCACGCCGCGCGCCGCGGTGTTCCGGACGATGATCCAGGAGGACACCGGCGCCGACGACGCCCTGCTGGACGCGCTCATCGAAGAGGAGACGGGACAGCCCCTGCCCGCCCCGGACGCGTCGTCGTCCGATGCGCCGACCGAGCCCGCCCGCCCCGACCTCAGCCGCGAGGAATGGGCCGCCTTCACCGCGCCCACCCCGCCCGCCACCCGGGACTTCGCGCTGCGTGAGACCACTCTGGGGTCGGCCGACGAGACCGTCGATCCGTGGGCCGCCCTCAACCGCCGTTTCGGCAGGGTCGTCCTGGCCGACCGGCTCCGCGAGGTGCGCGCCCTGTCCGGCTTCAGCCGGGTCTCCCCGGACGCCCCCGTCGTACCGGCCGACACCACCCGCCGCCTGAAGTGGCTGCCTGCCGTGGAGGTGTTCGGCGAGGGCGTCTTCCTCACCCTGGACCGGGCCGAACTCGCGAGGTGGGAGGCGGACACGGACGTACTCAGGCGTGTCACCGGTATGCGGGCCGACCTGGACCGCTCCTTCCAACGGGACCGCCTGGAGGCGGTCACCGGCCCCGAGCTCGCCCCACGCTTCGTCCTCCTCCACACGCTCGCGCACCTGCTGATCCGCCAGCTCTCCTTCGAGTCCGGATACACCACCGCAAGCCTGCGCGAGCGGATCTACGCCCGCCCCGAACAGGACCAGTACGGCATCCTCGTCTACACCGCGGCGGGTGATGCCGAAGGCACCCTCGGTGGACTCGTCCGGCAGGGAGAGCCCTCGCGGCTCGCGGAGACACTTCTGCGCATGACGGAGTCCGCCGCCTGGTGCTCGGCCGACCCGCTCTGCGCCGAGCACACCGGCCAGGGCTTCGGCAACCTCAACCGTGCGGCCTGCCACGCCTGCGCCCTGCTGCCCGAAACCAGCTGCGAGACCGGCAACACCCTTCTGGACCGTGCCCTCGTCGTCGGTGGCGAGCACGTGCCGGGCTACCTGGAATCCATCGTGACCGCCGCACGCGCCGCCGCAGCCGACGCACTGGAGCAGACATGACCCTCGGCTACCTGGACCTCACCCCGGAACAGCGCACCAGCCTCGACGAGCTGCCCTTCGACGGCAGTCATCTGGTCAGCGGCCCGCCGGGCAGCGGCAAGAGCCTGCTGGCGGCCCAGCGAGCCGTCATGCTCGCCCTCACCGGGACTCCGGTCGCGCTGCTCACCCGCTCCAACCTGCTGCGCCAGTCGCTGGCCGCCACGGTCCACGTGCTGGGCCCCGCCGACCGCAGTGTGCGCGTCACCACCGCGCACCGCTGGCTCGCCGAGTGGTACGGCGACGGGGCCCCGCGCAGTGAGGACGGCTGGTACGACTGGAACGCGCTGTTCGACCGGGCCGCCGACACCGGCCCGGTCCCCGGGCTCACCCTGGTCGTCGACGAGGGGCAGGACCTGCCGCCCGAGTTCTACCTGCTGTGCCGGATGCTCGGGGCCCGTACGACCGTGTTCGCGGACGAGTGCCAACGTCTCACCGACACCAACTCCACCCTCGCCGAGATCTCCCGCAACCTCGGGCGTTGCAGCCTCCACGAACTCGGCGGCAACCATCGCAACACGCAGCAGATCGCATCCTTCGCCGCCAACTTCCACACGGGCGCCGGTGCGCCGGCTCTGCCCGAGCGGCAGGGACCGTCGCCGCGTCTGCACCGGTTCCCCGAGCGTGGCGCCGCCGACCTGCTCGCGCTGCTGGCGGAGCGGCACCCGAGGGACACCATCGGCGTGATCGTGGGGTCCAAGCACACCCAGTTCTCGCTGCTCGGCAGCCTGTCCCGTCGGGCGCCACGACTGAAGCCGCAGTTGTACACGTCCGAGGCGAAAGGCGGCCAGTACCGCAACCTCGACCTCGGCCGCCCGGGGATAGTCATCGTCCACCGCGCCAGCGCGAAGGGGCTCGGCTTCGACACGGTCGTCATCCCCGACACCCACACGGACACGGCCGGTGATCCCTCCTCCGCCGCCCTGCGCATGACGTACTACGTCCTGGCGACCAGAGCCCGGCGGGAGCTTCACCTCGGTTATGAGGGCGAATCGGAACCACCGCTGATGTCCCAGGTGGGCAGGGGCGAGTTGCTGCGCGGCTGACGGAGCGGGCGGGGCGTAGCCCAGGGGGACGCTGATCGGAGATTCCGCTTAATGCCTATGATGTGCAAGTGCGCAATCCGGACTACAGCATCAGGACAGCAACCCCCGCCGACCTGGACGCCGCCCGAGCCGTCATGCTCGACACCGTCTACCGGGACTTCGCCACCGGGTATGTCCCGCGCTGGCACGGTGACGTCATCGACCTGGCCGGGGCGTACGTGACCCCCGAGCGGCACACGCTCCTCGTTGCCGTGGACCCGGAGGGTGCCGTCGTGGCGACCGGCGCCCTCGACTCCCGGGGTCCCGCGCACCCCCCGAACCCCGTGCACGTCGCCGAGCGGTACCCCTCCGGTGTGACCGCGCAGCTGCGGCGGGTGTACGTCCGGCCCGAGCATCGGCGGCGGGGGCTGGCACGTCGACTTGTCGATGAGTTGCTGGCGTTCGCCGCGGCCGACGGGGGATACCGGGCCGTCTATCTGCATACCGACCCCGCCGTCACCGGGGCCGAGCCGTTCTGGCGGTCGTTGGCCAAGGTGGTGCACGACGAGCGGGAGGACGCGGGGGGCGGGCAGGGGATCGTGCACTTCGATGTTCCCCTTGCCGGACGGGCCGGACGGGCTGGGGCGCGGTAGGCGTGAAAATCGTTTTCATGTAATCTCCGGTTCGCTGCCTCCTGCCCGCCCACTGAATCTGATCGATCCGAGGACCATGCGCTCCCACCGCCGCCCCCGGCTGCTCGCCCCGCTCCTGCTGATCCCGTTGATATCCAGCTGCTTCGCCTCCGGAGGCGGCGGCGACTCCGGCCCTGGTGACGGCAAGGACGGTGAAGGCGCCCGTCTCCGCCTCGCGCTCGCCTTTCCGCCCGCCGAGAACCTGTCGCCGTACGGCGCCGACGCCACTCTGCTCAGTCGGCTCGGGGTCACCGAGGGGCTCACCTCGCTCGATGCCAACGGCTCCGCCGCGCCCGCGCTCGCCGAGTCCTGGCGGCGGGACGGGGACAAGGTCTGGGAGTTCACCCTCCGTGACGCCACCTTCCAGGACGGTGCCGAGGTCACCCCGGGCGCCGTCGCCGATTCTCTGGCGCGGGCCACGCACGCCAAGCCCGCTCCCGCCGCCCTCGCCGGTGTCACCCTCAGCGCCAAGGCGAGCGGCGACCGAGTCGTCCGGGTCACCACCGCCGAGGCCGATCCCGTACTGCCCCTGCGGTTGTCCAGCCCCAGCCTCGCGATCCTCTCCGCCAAGGCGTATGAGAAGCAGGGCGGCCGCGTCGACCCCGTCGGTCACGCCACCGGGCCCTTCGAGCTGACCGACGTCAACGGCGCCACCTCCGCCTCCCTCGACCGGTTCGACGACTACTGGGGTGGCCGCGCCCAGGCCTCCGGAATCGACGCCCGTTTCATCGCCGACGGCACCGCCCGTGCCAACGCCCTGCGGACCGGCGAGCTGGATATCGCGGAGGCCGTTCCCGTCGCGCAGGCGGCGAGCCTCGACAAGGAGACCCGGCGCGACACCGCCACCACCCGCACCACCAGCCTGCTCTTCAACGCCTCGTCCGGGACCTTCAAGGACGCCAAGCTGAGGGCCGCCGCCAGGGCCGCCGTCGACACCTCCGTGTTCGCCAAGGACGTGTACGAGGGGTACGGGGATCCCGGTGCCGGGGTCTACGGGCCCGCCGTGACCTGGGCCGAGGGGAAGCGGACCGCGCCCGTCGGGCGGGCGGCGGCCAAGAAGCCCGGGAGCGGGGACACCGTCAACCTCGCCACCTACGACAACCGGCCCGAGCTGCCCGAGGTCGCCCAGGTCGTCAAGCAGCAGCTGGAGAAGGCCGGGTTCACCGTCAAGCTCACCGTGCGGGAGTACTCGCGGCTCGAAGGGGACGCGCTGGACGGGAAGTTCGACGCCTTCGTGCTGGCACGGAACACGCTCCTCGACACGGGTGACCCCGTCGCCGTCCTCGCCAGCGACTACACCTGCGACGGCGGCTTCAACATCGCCCAGCTGTGCGACAAGGGCGTCGACCGCGCCGTCGCCGACGCCGAGAAGATCGCCGACACCGCCAAGCGGCAGGACGCCGCCATGGCCGCCGAGGCGCGCATCCTCGGCAGTGACGCCGTCGTACCGCTCGTGCACCAGCGGATCATCACCGGCGTCGCCGACTCCGTACAGGGCGTGATCCTCGACCCGTACGAGCGCACCCTCGTCGGCACCGGCACCCGGCGCTGAGCCGTGCGGCAGCGGGTGGCCACCGTGGTGTGGCGGGTCCTTCTCGCGGGCGGGCTCGTGGGCGGGATCGGGCTGCTGCCGTGGCTCACGCACACCGACCCCGCGTACACCGTCCTCAAGGCGCGGTCCGCCGAGCGGGAGCCCACGCCCGAGGTGCTCGCCGACATCCGGCAGCAGCTCGGGCTCGACGGCGGACCACTCCACGTCCTCGGCCGGTGGCTCGGGGGGCTCGTACGCGGGGACGCGGGGGAGTCGTGGATATCCGGCCAAGACGTTTTGCCCGATGTGCTCCAGGCACTCGGGGCCTCGTTGCTGCTCATGGGTGTCGCGCTGCTCGTCGCCGTCCTGACGGCCGGGATCCTGTGCGTACGCACGCTCCGGCTCGGGGCGCGGCGGCGGCTCGGTGGGCGGCGCGGTGGTGGGACCGGGTCCGCCCTGATCGCCTCGCTGCCGGAGTTCCTCGTCGCCTCGGTGCTCGCCACCGTCGTCGGGGTGCAGTTGGGGTGGCTGCCCGCGCTGGGGTGGTACGGGTTCCAGTGGACCGTGCTGCCCGCGCTCGCCCTCGGGCTGCCCGCGGGCGCCGTGCTCGGGCGGTTGCTCGACGATCTGCTGCCCGGCGCCTTCGGTGAGCCGTGGGCCCTCGCCGCCGCGGCACGCGGGCTCACCGGGCGGTCCATCGCCCGCCAGGCCGTACGGCGTTGCGTGCCCGCGCTGCTGCCCAACCTCGGGCTGTTCGCCGTGGGACTGACCGGCGGGGCCGTCGCCGTCGAGCAGGTCTTCGACATCCCGGGGCTCGGGCGCACCACCCTTCAGGCGGCCCTCGCCCAGGATCTGCCCGTCCTCCAGGCCGGCACGCTCGCCCTCGTCCTCCTCGCGGCGTGCGCGACCGGTGTCACCCGGCTCGCCGCCCGGCTGCTCACCGGGCCCGCCCTGCGCGACGGGGCACTGTCCTCCCTGCACCGGCCCGCCCCGCCTGCCCGCGGGTGGCCGCCGCTTCTCTACGGGGCCGTCCTGATCGCCGTCGTCGGGTTCGGGCTGAGCCGTGATCCGCTCGCCCTCGACACCGGACAGCGGCTGCGGGCGCCCTCCCTCGACCATCCCTTCGGCACCGACTCGCTCGGGCGTGACCTGCTCGCCCGGGTCGGGCACGGAGCGCTGGACACCCTGCTGCTCGCCGCCGCCATCAGCGCCGCCGCGCTGCTCGCGGGTGTGCTGCTCGGCCTCGTGCCCCGGGTGTCGGCGCCGCTCGTCGACACGGTCAACGCCGTACCGCCCGTGCTCGTCGCGCTTCTCGTCACCGCCGTCGCCGGGAGCGGAGCGGCCACGCCCGCGCTCGCCGTGGGCGCCGTCGCCTGGGCGCCGCTCGCCGCGCACACCTCCTCCCTGCTGCGCCAGGAACGCGCCACCCTGCACATCACCGCCACCAAAGGGCTGGGCGGGGGGCGGGCGTACCTGCTTCGGAGCGAGCTGTTGCCCGCCGTACTGCCGCCCGTCCTCCGGCACGCCCTGCTGCGGCTGCCCGGCGTTGCCCTCGCGCTCGCCTCGCTCGGCTTCCTCGGCCTCGGTGCGCAGCCGCCGTCGCCCGAGTGGGGTCTGCTCCTCGCCGAGAACCAGCCCTACGCCGAGCGCGCCCCCTGGGCCGTCCTCGCCCCCGCCGCCGTACTCGCCCTGCTCGGCGCGCTGGCCGTCACCGCCGCGGGCGGACTGCGCCGGCCCCGGGCCCGGTGGCGGACTCGTCGTACGGCCGACATGGGCGGGCAGCGGTCCGTCGCGGAGAAGGAACCCGAACCTGCCGGAGTCCGATGACCTCCGCCTCCACCGGCCGGTGGGTGAAGGCCCGTGGCCGTCACGCGCCTCCGCTCTCTCCGCTGCTCCGGCTGCTCGTCCTCACCCAACTCGCCTTCAACATCGGCTTCTTCGCCGTGCTGCCCTTCCTCTCCGAGCATCTGGGGCAGTCCATCGGCATGGCGGGGTGGCTGGTCGGGTTCGTGCTCGGGCTGCGGACCTTCAGCCAGCAGGGGCTGTTCGTGGTCGGCGGTGCCCTCTCCGACCGGTACGGCATCCGGCCCGTCGTGCTTGCCGGGTGCGTGCTGCGGATCGCCGGGTTCGGGTGGCTCGCCTTCGCCGAGCGGACCTGGGCCGTCGTCGGTGCCGTGCTGCTGATCGGGTTCGCCGCCGCGCTCTTCTCACCGGCCGTCGAGTCCGAGGTCGCGCGGCAGGCCGTCCTGTGGGAGGAGACGGGCGGTGGCGACCGGACCCGCGTGCTCGCGCTGTTCACCGTCGCCGGGCAGGCCGGCGCCTTCGTCGGGCCGCTGCTGGGCGCGCTGTTGCTCGCCATCGACTTCCGTACGGCGTGTCTCGCCGGGGCCGCGGTCTTCGTACTCGTCCTCGCCGGGCACGCGTGGCTGCTGCCGCAGCGCATCCCGGGGCGGGTCCAGGTCCGGGCCAGGGGCGGGGCGCGGCTCGTGTTGCGCAATCGGCGCTTCCTCGCGCTGTGTTGCGCGTACGGCGCCTATCTGCTCGCCTACAACCAGCTCTACCTGGCCCTGCCCGCCGAGGTGGAGCGGGCCGCCGGTTCGCAGGCGCCGCTGGCCTGGCTCTTCGCGCTGTCCTCGCTGCTGGTGGTGACCGCGCAGTTGCCGGTGACCCGGTGGGCGGGGGAGCGGCTGGCGCCGCGCCGGTCCATGGTGGCGGGGCTGGTGCTGATCGCCGTCGGGTTCGCGGTCGTCGGGCTGGCGCGGCCCGCCGGGTGGACGGGGGCGGGTGGGCTGGTGCCCGCCGCCGGGTTCGTCGTCCTGCTCACCCTCGGGCAGATGCTCGTCGCGCCGGTCGCCCGCGCCTGGGTGCCCGACCTCGCCGAGGACGGGAGGCTCGGGCTGTACACGGGGGCGCTGTCCTCGGTCTCCGGGGTCGTCGTGCTGGCCGGCAGTTCCGCGACCGGGCTGCTGCTGGACGCCGGGCTGCCGGTCGCCGTGCCGTGGCTGGTGCTGGCCGCCGTACCGCTGGTGGCGGCGGGGGCGCTGCCCCGGCGGCAGCCGGCTCCCCTGCCTCGGGCACGGTCGGGCGGCGCCTAGGGGGTGTCGTTTGGATCTTGCCGGGGTCGCGGGGTCTGGCACGCACATCTGCGGCGTTGTCGTCGGTTGCCAGGGCTCCGCCCTGTCGCCCTCCTCCGCCTTGCAGCTGCACGCACCAGACCCCGCTCGGGTCAGTAGCAAGGCACCGTCGCCTGGAGCCGACCTGATCCAAACGACACCCCTAGCCGCGGATCGTCGCGACCGCCTCGTCGAAGAGGCGCTCGGGATCGTCGGCCCCGCCGGAGCGGTACCAGGCGTCGACCGCCGCGTCGAAGCAGGCCAGTGCGGCGGCGACGAAGGCCAGTGCCCGGGGGTCGGGATCGGGTGTGGCGGGCAGGCCGAGGCGGCGCTGTACGTCGGGGGCCAGCAGGGTCTGCCAGCGCAGGTGCTTCTCCAGGTGCCGGGCGCGCAGGGAGGGGGCCTCGTGATGGATGCGGACGAGGACGAACCGCTCCTCCGGGCTGCTCTCGGGCGGCTGGAGCGTCAGGAAGGCGGCCCGGACGGCCGTCCAGGCCGACTCGTCCTCCGGGCGGCCCTCCAGTGCGGCACGTACCGACTCGCCGAGCGCCTCGGTGTCGCCCAGGACGAGGTCCTCCTTGCTGCCGAAGTAGTGGAAGAAGGAGCGTCGCGAGATGCCGACGGCGGTGGTGATCTGGTCGATCGTCGTCGCTTCGAAGCCGTTCTCCGCGAAGAGCTGTATGGCGGTGGCGGTGATTTCCGCGCGTGCCGCGCGGCGCGCGCGCTCGCGAAGCGTGGGGGTGTCGGCCATGCACTCAGCCTAGCGTCCTGCACTGGAGGCACCTTCTTGCACTCGGTGCAAAGAACTGCCTACAGTGCAGTCATGACACCGATCAACTTCTCCGGTCAGTCCACGATCGTCACCGGCGCCAGCTCCGGCATCGGTGACGCCTTCGCCCGTGAACTCGCCCGGCGCGGCTCCGACGTCGTCCTCGTCGCGCGGCGGCTCGACCGCCTGGAAGAGCTCGCCTCCGAGCTGCGGGCGCGGCACGGTGTGCAGGTCACGCCGATTCCGCTCGACCTGAGCGAGCCGGGTGCGGGACGGCGGCTGGCCGCCGATCTGGCCCGGCGGGGCATCCGGGTCGACGGCCTGGTGAACAACGCCGGCTTCGGCACCAACGGCGCCTTCCACGAGGAGGACCCCGACCGGCTCACCGATGAGATCAACGTGGACGTGGCCAACCTCGTCGATCTCACCCGCGCGTTCATCGAGCCGCTGCGCGACTCCGGCCGGGGCGTCCTCGTCAACGTGGCGAGCGCGGCGGCCTACACGCCCAGCCCCGCGATGGCGGTGTACGCCGCCTGCAAGGCGTTCGTCCTCAGCTTCACCGAGGCGCTCTGGTACGAGTCGCGCGGCACCGGCCTGCGGGTGCTCTCACTCGCCCCCGGTCTCACCCGTACCGAGTTCTTCGACGGCCTGAACGGCGGCGCCTACCGGGGCAGTTACCAGACCCCCGAACAAGTGGTCGCGACCGCGATGCGAACCCTGGACCGCGGACGGCGGCCGAGCGTGCAGTCGGGTCGTCTGAACGCCGTCATGGTCTCGCTGCCCCGCCTCTTCACCCGCCGGCGCGCCGTCCTGCTCAGCGGGCGGATCTCGGCCCGTTCCTCCGGCGCGGTGAGCGCCGCGGGTCAATATGCTTAGCGACGCCCAGGGAGGCTCTCCCGCGCGGAGCCACGGAAGCTCACCGGGCGACGAGCTCCCGCACCGCCATGGCCGGGGTGGCAGGCACCCGGGACGTCCGGCGCAGCCACAGCACGTCCCGTCCGAACGACCACACCAGCAGGCCGAGCGCCAGTGCCACCACCCCGGCGTTCACCGGGCGGGGCAGCAGGTCCGCGCCCGCCAGGAGCAGCAGTACGCCCTGGAGCGCGGCCACCGTCTTGCGTGCCGTGCTCGGCGGCAGCGGGGCGGTCAGCCACGGCCAGACCCGGGCCGCGGCGACGAACACGTACCGCATGCCGCCGATCAGCAGCACCCACGGGCCCAGGTCCATCGCGACGTACACGCTGAGCACCAGGATGAGGAACGCGTCGACTTCCATGTCGAAGCGGGCGCCCAGCGCCGACGACGTGCCGGTGCGGCGGGCGACCTTGCCGTCCACGCCGTCCAGGATCAGGGCCACGGCCGTCAGGCCGACCAGGAGGGAGACCGGCGGCGCGCTGCGGAAGGAGTCCGCCACCAGGGCCGTGACCCCGCCGACCAGGGTGGCCCGGCCGAGGGTGACCCGGTTGGCCGGGCCGAACGACGCCAGCCGGGAGCGGTGCAGGGACCAGGAGAGCACCGCCCAGGTCGCGAACGCGAAGGCGAGACCGGTCAGCCAGCCCGCCGTGCCCATGCCGATCGCGGTGCCGAGTAGCGCCAGCAGCAGGATCTGCGCGCCCGCCCCCACTGCGGTCTCCTGCTGAACGGGCCTCGCGTCATAGGCGTCATACGCGTCGTACGTGTTGTTCAGGGCCACCGAACACCCTCCGGCCGTGTGACAGAGTCGATCAACGCCGCTACCTTGTGCGCGGCTTGTGCATCCCTCGGTACGTGGGCGGCTTCCCGATCGTTCAGGAGGACATCCGATGACCCGCATGGCACGCGCGTTCTGGCTCGAATCGCCAGGCCGGAGCGCGATCCGGGAGGTGGAGCTGCCGGCGCCCGGCGCGGAGGACGTGCTTGTGCGTACGCTCTTCAGCGGCGTGAGCCGGGGCACGGAGACCCTCGTCTTCGGCGGCCGGGTGCCCGAGAACCAGTACTCGGCCATGCGCGCGCCCTTCCAGGAGGGCGACTTCCCCGGGCCGGTGAAGTACGGCTACCTCAACGTCGGCGTGGTGGAGGAGGGGCCGGGCACCCTCGTCGGACGTACCGTCTTCTGCCTGTATCCGCACCAGACCCGGTACGTCGTCCCGGCCGCCGCCGTCACCCCGGTGCCCTCGGAGGTGCCGGCCGGGCGGGCCGTGCTCGCCGGCACGGTGGAGACCGCCGTCAACGCACTGTGGGACGCCGCTCCGCTCGTCGGCGACCGGATCGCCGTGGTCGGCGGCGGCATGGTCGGCTGCTCGGTGGCCGCCCTGCTGGCGCGCTTCCCCGGCGTCCGCGTCGAGTTGGTCGACGCCGACCCGGCCCGGGCGCAGGTCGCCGCAGCACTCGGCGTCGGCTTCGCGTCCCCGGCCGACGCCCTCGGCGACCGCGACCTCGTCGTTCACGCCAGTGCGACGGAAGCGGGGCTCGCCCGGTCACTGGAACTGCTGCGCCCCGAGGGCACCGTCGTCGAACTCAGCTGGTACGGCGACCGGCGCGTCGCCCTGCCGCTCGGCGAGGCCTTCCACTCCCGGCGCCTGACCCTGCGCGGCAGCCAGGTCGGCACCGTCTCCCCGGCCCGCGCCGCCACCCGCACCTACGCCGACCGGCTCGCCCTCGCCCTCGACCTGCTCGCCGACCCCGCGCTCGACGCACTCGTCAGCGGCGAGTCCGCGTTCGCCGAACTGCCCGACCTGATGCCACGGTTGGCCTCAGGTGAGGTCCCCGCCCTGTGCCACCGGATCCGGTACGACCGGGAGGACACCAGCGCCTGACCTTGAGAGAAGACGTAGGGGCCGCTGAACAAGGGAAGGCATCCAGCCGTAATAGACGGCACCCCGCGCAGCGATCGGCGGGGGATCAGACGTGCCACACCTGGAGGGTCGTCCGTTGTTCAGCATCACCGTCCGCGATCACATCATGATCGCCCACAGCTTCCGCGGCGACGTCTTCGGGCCCGCGCAGCGCCTGCACGGAGCGACGTTCCTGGTGGACGCCACCTTCCGGCGCGAGCAGCTCGACGAGGACAACATCGTCGTCGACATCGGACTGGCCACCCAGGAGCTGGGTGCCGTCGTCGGCGAGCTGAACTACCGCAACCTCGACAACGAACCCGACTTCGCCGGCGTCAACACCTCCACGGAGTTCCTGGCCAAGGTCGTCGCCGACCGGCTCGCCGAGCGCGTGCACAAGGGCGGGCTCGGCGAGGGGGCCAGGGGCCTGGCCGGCCTCACCGTGACCCTGCACGAGTCGCACGTCGCCTGGGCGAGTTACGAGCGTGCGCTGTGACCGACACATCCGTCGAAGCGACGGCCCATACGCCCCTCGGATCGAACCCCGGGGCGAGCGCCGGTGCGAACCCCGGGCGCGCCCGGCTCACCTACGTCCCCACCCAGATCTCCGTGCCGGCCTCGTCGCCGAGGAACGGGGGGATCGTCCCCATGTCCCTGCGCTCCGTGCACTTCGTCATGCCGGGCGGGATCGACGACCCGGCCGCGCCGAGCGGCGGCAACGCCTACGACCGACGGGTGCGCCTCGACCTGCCCGGCTTCGGGTGGCGGGTACGGGATCTGCCCGTGCCGGGCGACTGGCCCCGGCCGGACGACGCCGCCCGCGCGGAACTCGCCCGCGTCCTGCGACGGTTGCCGGACGGCGCCGTCGTCCTCCTCGACGGGCTGGTCGCCTGCGGGGTGCCGGAGGTCGTCGTCCCGGAGGCCGAGCGGCTGCGCATGGCCGTCCTCGTCCACCTCCCGCTCGGCGACGAGACCGGCCTCGACCCCGCCGTGGCCGCCGAGCTGGACGCCCGCGAACGCACGGTGCTGCGCGCCGTCCCGGCCGTCGTCGCCACCAGCGACTGGGCGGTGCGGCGTCTCGTCTCCCACCACGGCCTCGACCCGGGCCGCGTCCATGTCGCCGCCCCGGGCGCCGACATCGCGCCCCTCGCGCCCGGCACCGACGGCGTCTCCCGGCTGCTGTGCGTCGCCGCGGTCACGCCCCGCAAGGGCCAGCACCGGCTGGTGGAGGCGCTGGCGGCCGTGACCGACCTGCCGTGGAGCTGCGTGTGCGTCGGCGGGCTCGGGCAGGACCCGGAGTACGTCGACGGGCTGCGGTCGCTGATCGCACGGCACGGTCTGGAGGAGCGGCTGGTGCTCGCCGGGCCGCGGACGGGCGCCGAGCTGGACGCCACCTACGCGACCGCCGACCTGATGGTCCTCACCTCGTACGCCGAGACGTACGGCATGGCGGTGACCGAGGCTCTCGCGCGCGGCATCCCCGTGCTGGCCACGGACGTCGGCGGCCTCCCGGAGGCGGTCGGACGCGCGCCCGACGGCGGGGTGCCCGGCATCCTCGTCCCGCCGGAGGATCCCGCCGCACTCGCCGCGGAGCTGCGCGGCTGGTTCGGCGAGGTGGACGTGCGCCGCCGCCTGAAGGCCGCCGCCCGCGGCCGCCGCGCCGCCCTGAACGGCTGGGCCACCACCGCCCAGAGCCTGGCCGGAGTACTGCACCGGCTGCCGAGCGAACCGAGGAGGTCGGCATGAGTACGAGGAAGACGCCCGCACCGACCGGAAGCGTGATCCCGGCCCGGCCCGGCCCCCAGGACGCCCCCGACACCGCAAACGGCGTGATCCCCGGAGCGGGCCCCACCCGGCGGGAGGCGGGCTCGCCCGCCGGCCGCGTCACGGGCCGGCCCGCCGGGCAGGACGCGGGCTCGCCCCCCAGGCAGATGACGGGCACGACCGCCGGGCACGTCACGCGCACGCCCGCCGCACGGGCCGTCGAACGGCAGGGTGAGCAACCTGCCTTCGGCCCGGTGGACGGGCCGGGCGAGGGGTACGGACCCGCGAACGGACCCGCGAACCGCGCCGCCGACCAACGCGCCGACCACTCCGCCGACCAACCCGCCGACCGGTCCGGTGGCGTGCCCACCGGCCGTCCCGCCACTCAGCCCTCGGGGGGCGCCGCCGAACGGGTCTCGGGTCGTCCCGGGCAGTCGTCCGCCGAGCAGCTCGGCGACCGGCCCGTGCCTTCCTCCTCCGCCGAGCGCGCCACCGTCCGCCTCCGCGAGGCCCCGGCGCGGGAACCGGAGCTGGGGCCGGGGCCGGGCAACCCGGGCCCGGCGGCGATGCGGGGGTCGGCGGGGGAGCCGCCCGACGACCCCCCGCGCTACGCGCCCGAGTGGCTGCGGCTGCGTGAGCCCGCCGATGCCGCCGCGCGGGCGCACGACCTGCTCGACCCGTTGCGGATCCGGCTCGCCAACCTGCCGAGGAGGTCGGACGGGCTGGTGGTGCACGACGTGGGCTGCGGCACCGGGTCGATGGGACGCTGGCTCGCCCCGCTGCTCGACGGCCCCCAGCACTGGGTGCTGCACGACCGCGACCCGTACCTCCTGCACTTCGCGGCCGTCGCCGCCCCTCGTACGGCCGCCGACGGCAGCCGCGTCACCGTCGAGACGCGGCGCGGGGACATCGCCCGGCTCACCCCGGACGCGCTGACCGGCGCCGCGCTGGTGACGGCGTCCGCGCTGCTCGACGTGCTCACCACCGAGGAGGTCGGCAACCTCGCCGCCGCCTGTGCCGCGGCCGGCTGCCCGGCGCTGCTGACCCTCTCCGTCGCCGGGCGCGTCGACCTGACCCCCGCGCACCCCCTGGACGCGGAGATCACCGAGGCGTTCAACGCACACCAGCGGCGTACCGGCATGCTCGGTCCGGACGCGGTCACCGCGGCGGCCGAGGCCTTCGCCGAACACGGCGCCACCGTACGGGCGCATCCCAGCCCCTGGCGGCTCGGCCCCGACGAGGCCGGCCTCACCGCCCAGTGGCTGCGCGGCTGGGTCGGTGCGGCCGTCGAACAGCGCCCCGACCTGCGTGAGCGGGCCGGCCGCTACCTGGACGAGCGCCTCGCGGCCTGCGCCGCCGGGGAGTTGCGCGTGGTCGTCCACCACACCGACCTGCTGGCGCTGTGCCGACCGACGGGCGGAGCCTCGTGAGCGCACCGACCGTACCGGCGGCAGCTGCGGCATCCGGGGTCCTGGCGGCACCTGCGGCCCCGGCGGCAGCTGCGGTCCCGGCGGCATCTGGGGCACCCGGGGTCCTGACGGTCCCGGCGGCAGGTGCGGCACTCAGGGCATCCGCGGTCCCGACGGCGCCTGCGGCACCCGCAGTACCCGCGGTCTCGGCGGCATCCGCGGTCGCGACGGCCCCTGCGGCACCCGCGTTCTCGGCGGCACCCACGGTCCCGACGGCACCCGCGGCCCCGGCGGCCCCAACGGCCCCCACGACCCCGGCGGGGAACCCCCCACCCGCCGTACCCCCGGGCCCGGGCACCCCCGTCGGCAGCGCGCCGCCCCGTCGCCGCGCGCTGCGTACCCACCTCGGCTCCCTCGCCGGGGCCGCCGTGCTCGCCGTGCTCCTGTGGCGGATGGGGACCGGTGCCTTCCTGGACGGGCTGCGGCGGATCGACGGGCCCACGGTGCTGGCGGCGCTGGGGATCGGGCTGGTCACCACGGTGTTCAGCGCCTGGCGTTGGGCCCTGGTGGCCCGGGGGCTGCGCATCCGGCTGCCGCTCGGACCGGCCGTCGCCGACTACTACCGCGCCCTGTTCCTCAACGCGGCCCTCCCCGGTGGCGTCCTCGGTGACGTGCACCGCGCGGTGCGGCACGGGCAGAGCGCCGGCGACCTCGGGCGCGGCGTGCGGGCCGTCGTCCTCGAACGGGTCGCCGGGCAGCTCGCGTTGATCGGGGTCGGCGTCGTCGTACTGCTCACGATGCCGTCCCCGGTGCTGACCGAGGCCCGGCACGTGGCTCCGCTCGTGGGCCTGGCCGTGCTCGGCGCGCTCGCCGTCGTCCTCGCCCTGCGCATGAACCGGGCGCCCGCACGCCGGGGTCGGGCCCTGCGCGCGACGCTCGGCGAGGCACGCGAAGGGCTGCTGTCCCGGCGGAACCTCCCGGGCATCGCGGTCTCGTCCGTCGTCGTGCTCGCCGGGCATCTCGCGATGTTCGTGCTCGCCGCCCGGGTGGCGGGAAGCGGTGCCTCCGTCGCCGTGCTCACGCCGCTGGCCGTGCTGGCCCTGCTCGCCATGGGCCTGCCGCTGAACGTCGGCGGCTGGGGGCCCCGCGAGGGTGTCACCGCCTGGGCGTTCGGCGCGGCGGGGCTGGGCGCGGGCACCGGCCTCGGCGTGGCGGTGGTGTACGGCGTGCTCAGCCTCGTGGCGAGTCTGCCCGGCGTCGTCGTCCTCGTCGTCCGCCGGCAGGCGGGTGCGGGCTCGGGCTCGGGTGCGGCGAACGCGCCCTACCCGCGTCGGTGGTCCCGTCCGGGAACCTCGTCCGCCGTCAGGAAAGAGAAATACGTCCCGAAGGAATCCGCGAGGCTCGCCAGCAGTTCCTTCCCCTTTTCCGCCGATCCCAGTGAAGGACGCCCGATGACACCGGAATCGGTATAGGCGGACATACCGAGGGAGAGCAGATGACGCCGGTCGTCCGCGACGAAATCGGCGGCCTCGTATCCGGGCCGGACCGATTCGGGGTGCGCGTGCAGAAGAATGGAGGTCTCGATTTCCCCCGCGTGCATGTCGGTGAGCAACGAGGTGGCCACCCCCGCCCGCTCCCGCGCCGCCTCCCAGTCCTCCGCGGCCGGGAACAGCCCCATCCGCTCACCGCGTGCGGAGGACTCCTGAACGACGTTGCCCAGTACGTAGTTTCCACCGTGTCCGTTGACCACGACCAGGGCCTCGACACCCGAGCGGCGCAGGGAGGAGGCTATGTCCCGCACCACCGCGTGGAGGGTCACCGAGGAGATGCTCACGGTCCCGGGCCAGTCGGCGTGTTCGTGGGAACAGCCGATCGTCACCGGGGGCAGCGGGTGCACCGGGTACGCGGCGGCGATCTCCCTGGCGATCGCGCAGGCGACGAGCGTGTCGGTCGCCAACGGCAGGTACGGGCCGTGCTGCTCGAAACTGCCGACCGGCAGCACCGCGACCTGCCGCGCAACTCGGGCGGCCCGCCCGCGCACGTCCTCGGTCGTGTCCGCCGACACCAGTGAAGCGTCCATTCCCGCACGGCCTTTCGTCTCTGTTGAACAATCTCTTGAACAACCTGCTGGGCAACCTGTTGGGCAACCTGTTGAGGGATCCGCTGAGGGATCCGCCGAGGATCTTTTGAGGAACGCGAGAATCATGACAGAAAATATCGGTGTACTCGGCAAGAACATCGCGCAGCGCACGGACGTGGAACGCGTCGTGGTGACGCCACTGCCCACCGTCTACGGGGAGTTCCGTGCGTTCGGGTATTTCGACCACGAGCGCGGCGACGAACAAGTGGCTCTCGTGCACGGCGATCCGGGCGCCGAGGGCGTGCTCACCCGGCTCCACTCGGAGTGCCTGACGGGCGACGCCTTCGGCTCCCAGCACTGCGAGTGCGGCGACCAACTGGCCTCCGCGCTGCGGGCGGTGGTCGCCGCGGGCAGCGGTGTGGTCGTCTACCTGCGCGGCCACGAGGGCCGGGGCATCGGGCTGCTCGGCAAGCTGCGCGCGATGGCGTTGCAGGCGGAGGGCCTGGACACCGTGGAGGCGAACCTCGCCCTCGGCCTGCCGGTGGACGCCCGGGACTACGGCGTCGCCGCCCGCATCCTGGCGGACCTGGGCGTGCGTTCCGTGCGCCTGATGTCCAACAACCCGCGCAAACGGGAGGCGTTGGTGCGGCACGGCATCCAGGTCGCCGAGCAGGTGCCGCTGCTGATACCGCCGTGCGAGAGCAACATCACCTACCTGCGGACCAAGCGCGAGCGCCTGGACCACCACCTGCCCCACCTGGACGCGATGGCGCACGTGTCGTCCTGACGAGGGTCTGACGAGGGTCTGACCAGGGTGCCGGCTCAGTCCTTCACCGCCTCGTGCACGAGCCGCTTGAGGTCCGGGTACACCGTGTGTGAGGACCTGGGCCGCACCTGGGTCATGAACTGCACCGTCAGATCACGGCCCGGGTTGACCCAGAAGATGGTCGTCGCCACTCCGCTCCAGCCGTACGTGCCGAGCCCGGAGGGCGACTGCGTGCGGCTCGGGTCGGTCACCACGGAGACGCCGAGGCCGAAGCCGACGCCGTCGTTGCCGGGTTCGTCGTGCGCCGGGCGGCTGCCGAAGGCGCGCAGGTCGGCGCCGCCGGGGAGGTGGTTGCGGGTCATGAGGTCCACCGTCTCGGGGGCGAGCAGGCGGGCTCCGTCGAGTGTGCCGCGGCGCCGCAGCAGTTCCGCGAAGCGGTGCACGTCGTACGCGGACGAGACCAGGCCGCCGCTGCCCGACAGGAACCGCGGCCGGCCCCGCAGCGGCAGCCCGGGGACCGGCTCGATGCCGCCGTCGTCGCTCTCGCCGTACAGCTCGGCCAGCCGGTCCGCCTGCTCGTCGGTGACGTGGAACCCGGTGTCCGTCATGCCGAGGGGTCCGAAGATCCGCTCGGCGCAGAAGGTGTCGAGGGCCTGCCCGGAGACCACCTCGACGAGCCGGCCCAGCACGTTGCTGGCCACCGAGTAGTTCCACTGCGTGCCCGGCTCGAACTGGAGGGGCAGGCTCGCGTACACGTCGACCGTCTCGGCCAGGTCAGCGCCCGGCCGCACCGACGACTCCAGTCCGGCCGCGCGGTACAGCCCGTCCACGGGGTGGGAGCGGTAGAAGCCGAAGGTGAGCCCGGCGGTGTGGGTCATCAGGTGCCGGACGCGGACCGGACCGGCGGCGGGCCGGGTGACGACGTCGTCCGCGGACCCTTCGACGTAGACCCGCGGCTCGGCGAAGGCCGGCAGATACCGGTCCACGGGGTCGTCCGGCGACAGTCGGCCCTCCTCCATCAGGATCAGCACCGCCACGGACGTGACCGGCTTGGTCATGGAGTAGATCCGCCACAGGGTGTCGGCCGACACGGGCAGCCCGGCCGCGACGTCCCGCCGGCCGTGCACGGTCAGATGGGCGACGCGGCCGCCGCGGGCGACGGCGACCAGGAACCCGGGCAGCCTGCCCACCTCGACCTGCCGGGCGAAGTGCAGGTCGAGCCGGTCCAGCGCCTCGGGATCCAGGCCGACCGCACCCGCGTCGACCTCCTGCCGCAGGGGTGGCATCGCCATCGCTCTCCTCGGTCGTTCTTCGAAGACGCGTCCGGCATACCCCGCGCACGCCTTCTCAGAACTTCATGATCCGCACTTCATGATCCGCCGCCTCCGGCCTCAGGCCGCGACCGTCTCCCGCTGCGCGGCCTCCCGCCCGGCGTGCTCGCCGAGCTGCTCCGTCGGGACCTTGTGGGTCTCGCGGGCCGAGAGCGCGGCGATCACCGGCGGGACGCACAGCGCCGCAGTGAACAGCGCCACCGCGAGCCAGTCGTCGCCGTCCGGGCCTGCGATCTGCGCGGCGAAGGTCACCGCGAACCCGGCCACCGCGAAGCCGATCTGCGTACCGATCGCCACGCCGGACAGCCGGACCCGGGTGGAGAACATCTCGCCGTAGAAGGCGGGCCACACGCCGTTCGCCGCGCTGTAGACGACGCCGAAGGCGACGATGCCCAGCAGGAACGTCAGCGGGTAGGAGCCGGTGGAGATCGCCCACAGGTACAGGAACATCGTCACCGCGCTGCCGACCGCGCCGATCAGGTACACCGGACGCCGGCCGATGCGGTCGGACAGCGTCGCCCACAGCGGGATCGCGGCGAGCGCGGCGACGTTGGCGAGGGCGCCCACCCACAGCATGGCCGTACGGGACGCTCACCCTGGGCGCCGGACGGGTCACGGTCGTCGACGCCCTGCCCGAGCGTGCCGCCGAACTCGCCGCCTCGCTGAACCGGCACTTCGGCGACGGCCGGGCCGCCCACGCCACCCCGGACCGCCTGGCGGGCCTGCTGACCACGGCCGACGGCATCGTGCACGCCACCCCCACCGGCATGGCCGCCCACCCCGGGCTGCCGCTGCCGGCCGCACTGCTCCACCCCGGGCTGTGGGTCGCCGAGGTCGTCTACCGCCCGCTGGAGACCGAGCTGCTGCACACCGCACGCGCGCTGGGCTGCGCCACGCTGGACGGCGGCGGCATGGCCGTCTTCCAGGCCGTGGACGCGTTCCGGCTGTTCACCGGCCGGGAACCCGACGTGCCGCGGATGCTCGCCGACATCACCGATCTCGCCGGTGCCGTGGGCGCCCCGAAGTAGGAAGAGGTACCGACGTGCGCACGTCCATCGCCACCGTCTCCCTGAGCGGATCCCTCACCGAGAAGCTCACGGCCGCCTCCCGGGCCGGCTTCGACGGCGTGGAGATCTTCGAGAACGACCTGCTGGCAAGCCCCCTCGCCCCCGAGGAGATCCGCACCCGCTGCGCCGACCTCGGACTCACCATCGACCTCTACCAGCCCATGCGGGACGTCGAGGCGCTGCCCGAGGAGGAGTTCACCCGCGCCCTGCGCCGCGCCCGGCACAAGTTCGAGCTGATGCGCAGGCTCGGCGCGGACACCGTCCTGGTGTGCTCCAGCGTCTCCCCGCACGCCGTGGACGACGACGCCCTCGCCGCCGAGCAGCTCGGCCGCCTCGCCGACCTGGCCCGGGACCACGGCGTCCGCGTCGCCTACGAGGCGCTCGCCTGGGGCCGGCACATCAGCACCTACGACCACGCCTGGCGCGTCGTCGAGAGCGCCGGGCACCCCGCGCTCGGCACCTGCCTGGACAGCTTCCACATCCTCTCGCGCGGCGGCGAACCCGAGGACCTCGAAGGCATCGCGGACATCCCCGGCGACAAGATCTTCTTCCTCCAGCTCGCGGACGCCCCGCTGCTCGCGATGGACGTCCTTCAGTGGAGCCGCCACTACCGCTGCTTCCCCGGCCAGGGCGGCTTCGACGTCGCCGGACTGCTGCGGCACGTGCTGCGCGCCGGCTACGACGGACCGCTGTCCCTGGAGGTCTTCAACGACGTCTTCCGGCAGTCCGAGGCCGGCCCCACCGCCGTGGACGCCCGGCGCTCCCTGCTGGTCCTCCAGGAACAGGTCGGCCTCGCCGCACCGCCCGCGCCCGCCGCACCCACCGGCGTCGCCTTCGCCGAGTTGGTCACACCCGACGCCGCCCCCGTCTCTGCGGTGCTCGGCGCGCTGGGCTTCGCCCGGACGGCACGGCACCGGGGCAAGCCCGTCGACCTGTGGCAGCGCGGCGAGGCCCGCGTCCTGGTCAACACCGGGCCGGCCGAACGCCGCGACGGCACCCGGCTGGCCGCCGTCGGCCTGGAGTCGCCCGACCCCGCCGCCTCGGCCCGCCGCGCCGAGGCCCTGCTGGCACCGGTGCTGCCCCGCCGCCGGGCCCCCGGGGACGCCCCGCTGGAGGCGGTCGCCGCACCCGACGGCACGGAGCTGTTCTTCTGCGCCACCGGGCGCCCCGGACTGCCCGACTGGCGGGCGGACTTCGAGGACGTCGAGGGCGCGCCGCCCGCTCCCGGCGACGACGCCGGCTGGCGCGTCGACCATCTCTCCCTCACCCAGCCCTGGCACCAGTTCGACGAGGCGGCCCTCTTCCACCGCGCCGTCCTCGGGCTGCGGCCGCAGGAGAGCGTGGACGTCGCCGACCCCTACGGGCTGCTGCGCAGTCGCGCCGTCACCACCGACGACGGCGCCGTCCGCATCGTCCTGACGGTCGGCGCGGCACCCACCGACGACACGGCGCACGCCCAGCACATCGCCCTGGCCACCGACGACGTGGTCGCCGCCGCCCGCGGCCACCGCGACGCCGGGGGCGAGCTGCTGCCGATCCCCGCCAACTACTACGACGACCTCGCGGCCCGCTTCGAGTTCGCCGACGGCGAGCTGGAGACGTACCGGGAACTGGGCATCCTCTACGACCGCGACGCGCACGGCACCTTCCGGCACTGCTACACGCACACCGTCGGCCGGGTCTTCTTCGAACTCGTCCAGCGCGACGGCGGCTACCGCGGCTACGGCGCCGCCAACGCGCCCGTGCGGCTGGCCGCGCAGCACGCGGCGCGCGGGTTCACTGGCGGCTGACGGTGCGGGTCAGGCCGGTGAGGACCGTCGTGGCCAGGATCCAGCCCGTGATGATCAGGACGTAGGACAGCGTCTGGTACCAGCCCGCGGGCGAGAAGGCGCTCTCCTGACCGAAGGAGATCACCGGCAGCAGCAGGTCGAGGGTGTAGAACACCGCGTTGAAGTCGGGGGCCTCCTGCGGCTTGAGCGGCGGCGGGTGGTGCAGGCCGTACGCGAGGGAGCCGAGCGCGAGCAGCGACAGCAGCCAGCCGCCCGCGCGCAGCGGCCGGAAGCCGTACCCGACCGTGACGTCCTGGAGGTGGCCCCACACGCGGCCGTACCAGGGCAGGGTGCGCCGGCGTCGCCGCTGCTTGGCCAGCTGTACGAGCCGGGCCGCGTCGTCGTCGCCGATCCGTCGGTAGGCGGCGGTCAACTGCTCGTAGATGAAGGGCAGATAGCTGTCGCCCTTCTCCAGCATCGGCAGCCGCCGCTCGGCGGGCTCGTGCGGGACGAGTGACGTGTAGGTGAGGTCGTTGAGCTGGACCCAGGCCGGTACCACCTCCGGTTCGACGAACAGCACGTCCACCTGGGCGCGGCGCAGATTGAGCGCACCCTCCACCACCGGGCCCTGCCGCAGCCAGAGTTCGCCGATCACGCAACTGCTGGCACGCAGCGCGGTGCCCCCGGGGTTCGCCAGCCGGGCGTGCGACAGGTCGAGCCGGCCGGGTATCCGCGCGCCGCGCAGCTCCAGCCGGCCGCGGACATCCGCGTGCCGCATCAGCACGTCGGCCTCGGCGGCGAGGGTCTCGGCCTGGAGGGCGGTGCCGCCCGGCCGGCCGAGCACGGCGTCGGTGAGGTTGACCGTCCCGGCCACCCGGGCGCCGTTGAGCCGCATCTCGCCCGCCGCCCGCAGTCCCGGCGCCCACAGGTCGGCCCCCAGCACCGCCTGGTTCAGCTGGAGCACCGGCCCCTCGGTGTCCGGCGCGTGGATCTGCGTGCTCTCCAGATACAGGCTGCCGGTGATCTCCGCCCCGCCGAGCCGTACCATCCCGCCGAACCGGGCGCGGGTCAGCCGCAGTACGCCGTCCACCCGCACGGCGTGCGAGATCAGGCCGGGCAGCACGGACTCGCTCAGGTTCAGCTCGCGCAGCCGGGCCGCGTGGAGACGGGGCGCGTCGTCGAAGTGGCAGTGCCGCAGCCGCACGGGGTGGTCGACCGTCGCGGACTGGAGTTCCAGCGGCCCGGTGACCCGCGCCCCCGCCAGGCTGAGTGCGGCCACCTCGCCGTCCTCCCGGGGGCCGCCCAGCAGCAGGGCGCGTAAGACGGCCGCCCGTACGGTCCGTTCGGGGCCCCAGGTGCCGCCGTCGGCCGGGTCCTCGTCGTCCGCGGCCCGGAAGTCCACGGCGGAGCCCGTGGCGAAGGCCCGCCAGACGCGCGTCTCGGCCGGTGTCAGGTCGTTGATCTCCATCGCGGGGACTCTGACCCGAACCGGCCGGTCGCGTCAACGTGTTACCGCCACGCCGGGCTACTTCTTCGCCGACTCCACGGCGTGCCCGCCGAACTGGTTGCGCAGCGCGGCGACCATCTTCATCTGCGGCGAGTCCTCCTGCCGGGACGAGAACCGCGCGAAGAGGGAGGCCGTGATCGCGGGCAGCGGCACCGCGTTGTCGATCGCCGCCTCGACGGTCCAGCGGCCCTCGCCCGAGTCGTCCGCGTACCCGCGCAGCTTGTCCAGGTGGTGGTCGTCGTCGAGGGCGTTGACGGCCAGGTCGAGGAGCCAGGAGCGGATGACCGTGCCGTCCTGCCAGGAGCGGAAGACCTCGCGGACGTTGTCCACGGAGTCGACCTTCTCCAGCAGCTCCCAGCCCTCGGCGTAGGCCTGCATCATGGCGTACTCGATGCCGTTGTGGACCATCTTGGAGAAGTGCCCGGCGCCGACCCTGCCCGCGTGGACGTAGCCGTAGGGGCCGTCGGGCTTGAGCGCGTCGAAGACCGGCTTCAGGTCGTCGACGATCTCCTTCTCGCCGCCGACCATCAGGGCGTAGCCGTTCTCCAGCCCCCACACGCCGCCCGACACACCCGCGTCGACGAAGTTGATGCCGCGCTTGCCGAGGTCCTCGGCGTGCCTCTCGTCGTCCGTCCAGCGGGAGTTGCCGCCGTCGATGACGGTGTCGCCGGGCTTGAGCAGCGTCGCCAGCTGGTCGATGACGTGCTGGGTGGCGCCGCCGGCCGGGACCATCACCCAGACCGCGCGCGGCCGCTGCAGCTGGTCGACCAGCTCGACCAGACTGTCGACGTCGGCCCGCTCGGGATTGGTGTCGTATCCGACGACGGTGTGGCCGGCGTTGCGCAGGCGCTCGCGCATGTTGCCGCCCATCTTGCCGAGACCAACAAGACCGATCTGCATGTCAGTGCACTTCCTTCAGTTCACGGTAGGCGGCCACCAGCGCGGCCGTGGACGGATCGAGGCCGGGCACGTCGGCGCCTTCGGTGAGAGCGGGTTCGACGCGCTTGGCGAGCACCTTGCCGAGCTCGACGCCCCACTGGTCGAAGGAGTCGATGTTCCAGATCGCGCCCTGGATGAACACCTTGTGCTCGTACAGCGCGATCAGCTGGCCGAGGACGGAGGGGGTCAGCTCGGCGGCCAGGACGGTCGTGGTGGGGTGGTTGCCCAGGAACGTCTTGTGCGGGACCAGTTCCTCCGGCACCCCTTCGGCGCGTACCTCGTCCGGGGTCTTGCCGAAGGCGAGTGCCTGGGTCTGGGCGAAGAAGTTGGCCATGAGCAGGTCGTGCTGGGCCTTGAGTTCGTCGCTCAGCTCGGCCACCGGCCGGGCGAAGCCGATGAAGTCCGCCGGGATCAGCTTGGTGCCCTGGTGGATCAACTGGTAGTAGGCGTGCTGCCCGTTGGTCCCCGGTGTGCCCCACACCACCGGCCCGGTCTGCCACTCGACGGGGTTGCCCTCGCGGTCGACGGACTTGCCGTTGGACTCCATGTCCAGCTGCTGGAGATAGGCCGTGAACTTGGAAAGGTAGTGCGAGTACGGCAGCACCGCGTGCGACTGCGCGCCGAGGAAGTCGCCGTACCAGACGCCGAGCAGGCCGAGGAGCAGCGGGGCGTTGACCGGGGCCTCGGCGTTGCGGAAGTGCTCGTCGACGATGCGGAAGCCGTCGAGCATCTCCCGGAAGCGGTCCGGGCCGACGGCGATCATCAGGGACAGCCCGATCGCCGAGTCGAAGGAGTACCGGCCGCCGACCCAGTCCCAGAACTCGAACATGTTGGCCGTGTCGATGCCGAAGCCGGAGACCTTCTCGGCGTTCGTCGACAGCGCCACGAAGTGCTTGGCGACCGCCTTCTCCTCGCCGCCCAGGCCGGCCAGCAGCCAGGAGCGCGCCGAGGTCGCGTTCGTGATCGTCTCGATGGTGGTGAAGGTCTTGGAGGCGATGATGAACAGCGTCTCGGCCGGGTCCAGGTCCCGGACCGCCTCGTGCAGGTCGGCGCCGTCCACGTTGGACACGAAGCGCAGCGTGAGCGAGCGGTCGGTGAAGGCGCGCAGCGCCTCGTAGGCCATCGCGGGGCCGAGGTCGGAGCCGCCGATGCCGATGTTGACGACGTTCTTGATGCGCCTGCCGGTGTGGCCGGTCCACTCGCCGGAGCGGACCCGGTCGGCGAAGTCGGCCATCTTGTCGAGCACGGCGTGGACCTTGGGGACGACGTTCTCGCCGTCGACCTCGATCACCGCGTCCCGCGGGGCGCGCAGCGCGGTGTGCAGGACGGCGCGGTCCTCGGTGATGTTGATCCGCTCGCCGCGGAACATGGCGTCGCGCAGCCCGAACACGTCGGTGGCGGCGGCCAGTTCCTGGAGCAGGGCCAGCGTCTCGTCGGTGACGAGGTGCTTCGAGTAGTCGATGCGCAGATCGCCGACGCGCACGACGTACCGCTCCGCCCGCCCGGGGTCCTGGGCGAACAGCTCGCGCAGGTCCGGGTGCGGCAGCGCGTCCTTGGCGTGGTCCGCGAGCGCGGTCCACTGCGGCCGCCGGTTGAGCTTCGGGGTGTCAGACATGGGCGGGGGTCTCCTTGCCGGCCTCGCCGCGCAGGGCGACGGCGTACATCTCGTCGGCGTCGAGGCGCCTGAGCTCCTCGGCGATCAGTTCGGAGGTGGGGCGCACCTTCAGTGCGAGGGAGCGCGGGGGCTGACCGGGCAGGGTCATCGTGGCGAGCGGACCCTCCGGCCGGTCGATGACGATCTCGCCGTTCGCCGTGCCCAGGCGGACGGCGGTGACGACCGGTCCGTCGGTGATCACGCGGTCGACCCGGACGGCCAGCCGCGCCTCCAGCCAGCGGGCCAGCAGCTCGGCGGCCGGGTTGTCCGCCTCGGCCTCCACGACCGCGGAGGTCACCGGCACCCGGGCCTGGTCAAGGGCGGCGGCCAGCATGGAGCGCCACAGCGTCAGCCGCGTCCAGGCGAGGTCGGTGTCGCCGGGCGCGTAGGCGCGGACCCGGCGCTCCAGGACCTCCATGGGCCGCTCGACCGAGTAGAGGTCAGTGATCCGGCGCTGGGCCAGCGCGCCCAGCGGGTCCTTCGCGGGGTTGTCCGGCGCCTCCACCGGCCACCACACGACGACCGGCGCGTCCGGCAGCAGCAGCGGAAGCACCACCGAGTCGGCGTGCTCGGACACCTCCCCGTACATGCGCAGCACGACCGTCTCGCCGGTGCCGGCCTCGGAGCCGACCCGTACCTCGGCGTCGAGGTGCGAGCGGGTGCGGTCGCGCAGGTTGCGGGGGTGGCGCTTGATGACGACCAGGGTGCGCGAGGGGTGCTCGTGCGAGGCCTCCTCGGCCGCCTTGATGGCGTCGTAGGCGTTCTCCTCGTCGGTGACGATGACGAGGGTGAGCACCATGCCGACGGCCGGTGTGCCGATGGCCCGGCGGCCCTGCACCAGCGCCTTGTTGATCTTGCTTGCCGTGGTGTCGGTCAGGTCGATCCTCATGGCCTGCGCCAGCTCCGTCCGTCTCGTGCGAGCATCTCGTCGGCTTCCCGCGGTCCCCAGCCGCCCGACGCGTACTGCGCGGGCTTCTCGTGCGAGTCCCAGTAGTCCTCGATCGGGTCGAGGATCCGCCAGGACTCTTCCACCTCCTGGTGGCGCGGGAACAGGTTGGCGTCACCCAGAAGGACGTCCAGGATCAGCCGTTCGTACGCCTCGGGGCTGGACTCCGTGAACGACTCGCCGTAGGCGAAGTCCATGGACACGTCCCGGATCTCCATCGACGTGCCCGGCACCTTGGAGCCGAAGCGCACCGTCATGCCCTCGTCGGGCTGGACGCGGATGACGATCGCGTTCTCGCCCAGCTCCTCCGTCGCGGTGGAGTCGAAGGGGGAGTGCGGGGCCCGCTGGAAGACGACCGCGATCTCCGTGACCCGGCGGCCGAGACGCTTACCGGTGCGCAGGTAGAAGGGGACGCCCGCCCAGCGGCGGTTGTCGATGCCCAGCTTGATCGCCGCGTAGGTGTCGGTGGTGGAGGCCGGGTCGATGCCCTCCTCCTCCAGGTAACCGGGCACCTGCGCGCCGCCCTGCCAGCCGCCCGCGTACTGCCCGCGCACGGTGTGCTCGCCCAGCTCCTGGGGCAGCCGCACGGCCCGCAGCACCTTCAGCTTCTCGGTGAGCAGCGAGGCCGCGTCGAAGGAGGCCGGCTCCTCCATCGCGGTCAGCGCGAGCAGCTGGAGCAGGTGGTTCTGGATGACGTCACGGGCGGCGCCGATGCCGTCGTAGTAGCCGGCCCGGCCGCCGATGCCGATGTCCTCGGCCATGGTGATCTGGATGTGGTCCACGTAGGACCGGTTCCAGATCGGCTCGTACATCTGGTTGGCGAAGCGCAGGGCCAGGATGTTCTGGACGGTCTCCTTGCCCAGGTAGTGGTCGATGCGGAAGACCTGCTCCGGGTCGAAGACCTCGTGCACCAGCGCGTTCAGTTCGCGGGCGCTGTCCAGGTCGTGCCCGAACGGCTTCTCGATCACCGCGCGGCGCCAGGAGCCGTCCGGGGCGTCGGCCAGCCCGTGCTTCTTGAGCTGCTGGACGACCTTCGGGAAGAACTTCGGCGGCACGGAGAGATAGAAGGCGTAGTTGCCGCTGGTGCCGCGGGAGGCGTCCAGCTCCTCGACGGCCTTGCGCAGCTGTTCGAACGCGTTGTCGTCGTCGAAGTCGCCGGGGACGAACCGCATGCCCTCGGAGAGCTGCTGCCAGACCTCCTCGCGAAACGGCGTGCGCGCGTGCTCCTTGACCGCGTCGTGCACCACCTGGGCGAAGTCCTGGTCCTCCCAGTCCCGGCGGGCGAAGCCGACCAGCGAGAAGCCCGGGGGCAGCAGGCCGCGGTTGGCCAGGTCGTACACGGCCGGCATCAGCTTGCGGCGGGACAGGTCGCCGGTGACGCCGAAGATGACCAGCCCGGAGGGGCCCGCGATACGGGGGAGCCGGCGGTCCTGGGGATCGCGCAGGGGGTTGCTCCAGTCGAGCGGTGTCACGGGCGTGACCGCCTTCCCGCCGGCGCCCCCGCCCTTGGCGCCCTTGGCCGCGCCGGTCGCCCGGGACTTCTTCGCGGCGCGAGCGGACCCGGCCGCCCCGCCCGCCTTCGCAGCCCCGGCGGACCCGGAACGGTCGGCGTCCTCCGCCTCCAGGTGCCCCGCGGCCTCCTGGGCCGACTGGGCCATCTGGGGATCCTTGGCTTCCTTCGTCGCCTTGGTCTCCTGGACCGTCGTAGCGGGAAGCTCCTCGCTCATTCCCCGTCAACTCCCTTGCTGTCGAGGGACTTCGTCACGGCACCGAGCAGGTCCTGCCAGGCCGCCTCGAACTTGGCCACACCCTCCTGCTCCAACTGCTCCACCACCTCGTCGTACGAGATGCCGAGCCGCTCCACGGCCGCGAGGTCGGCCCGGGCCTGGGCGTACCCGCCGGTGACCGTGTCGCCCCGCACGTCGCCGTGATCGGCGGCGGCGTCCAGGGTGGCCTCCGGCATCGTGTTCACGGTGCCGGGAGCGACCAGCTCCTCCACGTACAGGGTGTCCCGGAATGCCGGGTCCTTCACCCCGGTCGACGCCCACAGGGGGCGCTGGGTGTTGGCGCGGGCCCCGGCCAGGGCGGTGAAGCGGTCCCCCGCGAAGACGTTCTCGTACGCCTCGTAGGCCAGTCGCGCGTTCGCCAGCGCCGCCCTTCCGCGCAGGCCGAGCGCCTCGTCCGTGCCCAGCAGGGTCAGCCGCTTGTCGATCTCGCCGTCGACGCGGGAGACGAAGAAGGAGGCGACGGAGTGAATGCCCCGGAGGTCGAGACCGGCCGCCCGCGCCTGCTCAAGCCCGGCGAGGTAGGCGTCCATGACCTCGCGGTAGCGCTCCAGGGAGAAGATCAGCGTGACGTTGACGCTGATGCCGGCGCCGACGACCTCGGTGATCGCCGGGAGACCGGCCTTCGTCGCCGGGATCTTGATCATCACGTTGGGGCGGTCGACCAGCCAGGCCAGCTGACGCGCCTCGGCGACGGTGGCCCGCGTGTCGTGGGCCAGACGCGGGTCGACCTCGATGGAGACCCGGCCGTCCCGGCCGCCGGTGGCGTCGTACACCCCGCGCAGCACGTCGGCCGCGGCGCGGACGTCGGCGGTGGTCATCATGCGCACCGCCTCGTCGACGGTGACGCCCCTGGTCGCGAGGTCCGCGAGCTGCTCCTCGTAGCCCTCGCCGGAGCCGATGGCGGCCTGGAAGATCGACGGGTTGGTGGTCACGCCGACGACGTTCTTCGTCGCGATCAGTTCGGCGAGGTTGCCGGACTCGATCCGCCGCCGCGACAGGTCGTCGAGCCAGACGGAGACGCCCTGGTCGGCCAGGCGCTTGAGTGCTCCCGCGGTCGCGGTTGCTTCGGTCACAGTGATCATCTTCTCTTTCTGCGGTCGGATCGGGGTGGGATCCGTTCGGCTCAGCCGCGGGCGGCGGTCAGGGATTCCCTGGCGGCGGCGGCGACGTGGTCGGCCGTGAAGCCGAACTCGGTGAACAGGGTCTGTGCGTCGGCGGAGGCGCCGAAGTGCTCGAGGGAGACGACGCGGCCCGCGTCCCCCACGTACTTGTGCCAGGTCAGTCCGATCCCGGCCTCCACGGCCACCCGGGCCCGCACGGCGGGCGGCAGCACGCTCTCGCGGTACTCGCGCGGCTGCTCCTCGAACCACTCGACGGACGGCATCGACACCACCCGGGTGGGCGTGCCCTCCGCCTCCAGTGCCTCCCGCGCGGCCACCGCGAGCTGGACCTCGGAGCCGGTGGCGATCAGGACGACGTCCGGGGTGCCGGTGGAGGCGTCGGCGAGGACGTACCCGCCGCGCGCCGCGTCCGGGTTCGGCGCGTACGTCGGGACGCCCTGGCGGGTGAGGACGAGGCCGTGCGGCGCCGGGTTGGTGGCGTGCCGCCTGAGGATCTCGGCCCAGGCGGTCGCGGTCTCGTTGGCGTCGGCCGGGCGGACGACGTTGAGGCCGGGGATGGCGCGCAGCGAGGCGAGGTGCTCGACCGGCTGGTGGGTCGGGCCGTCCTCGCCGAGGCCGACGGAGTCGTGCGTCCACACGTAGGTCACAGGCAGCTGCATCAGCGCGGACATGCGCACCGCGTTGCGCATGTAGTCGGAGAAGACCAGGAAGGTGCCGCCGTAGACGCGGGTGTTGCCGTGCAGCGCGATGCCGTTCATCTCTGCGGCCATCGAGAACTCGCGGATGCCGAAGTGCACGGTGCGGCCGTACGGGTCGGCCTCGGGCAGCGGGTTGCCCTCGGGCAGGAAGGAGCTGGTCTTGTCGATGGTGGTGTTGTTGGAGCCGGCCAGGTCGGCCGAGCCGCCCCACAGTTCGGGCAGCACCGGGCCGAGCGCCTGGAGGACCTTGCCGGAGGCGGCGCGGGTGGCGAGGCCCTTACTCGCTTCGAAGACCGGGATCTTCTCCTCCCAGCCCTCGGGCAGCCGGCCGGCGACCACGCGGTCGAAGAGCGCCGCGCGCTCGGGGGCGGCGTCGCGCCAGGCGGCGATCCGCTTGTCCCAGGCGGCGTGCGCCTCGGCGCCCCGGTCCAGGGCCTTGCGGGCGTGGGCGAGGACCTCGCCCTCGACGTCGAAGGACTTCTCCGCGTCGAAGCCCAGGAGGCGCTTGGTGGCGGCGACCTCGTCCTCGCCCAGGGCGGAGCCGTGGGACGCCTCGGTGTTGCGCGCGTTCGGGGCGGGCCACGCGATGATCGTGCGCATGGCGATGATGGACGGCCGCCCGGTCTCCGCCTTCGCCGCCGTCAGCGCCGCGTACAGCGCGTGCACGTCGACGTCGCCGCTCTCGGCGGGTTCGACGCGCTGCACGTGCCAGCCGTAGGCGTCGTAGCGCCCCAGCACGTCCTCGGAGAAGGCGGTCGCGGTGTCGCCCTCGATGGAGATGTGGTTGTCGTCGTAGAGGAGGACGAGGTTGCCGAGGCGCTGGTGACCGGCCATCGACGACGCCTCGGCGGAGACGCCCTCCTGGAGGTCGCCGTCGGAGACGATCGCCCAGATCGTGTGGTCGAAGGGGGACTCGCCCCCGGCCGCCCCGGGGTCGAACAGACCGCGCTCGTAGCGGGCGGCCATCGCCATGCCCACCGCGTTGGCCACGCCCTGGCCCAGCGGTCCCGTGGTGGTCTCCACGCCCGCCGTGTGCCCGTACTCGGGGTGGCCGGGCGTCTTCGAGCCGTGGGTACGGAAGGCCCGGAGGTCGTCCAGCTCCACCTCGTACCCGGCGAGGTAGAGCTGGGTGTAGAGGGTCAGCGAGGTGTGGCCGGGGGAGAGGACGAAGCGGTCACGGCCGGTCCACTCCGGATCGGCGGGGTCGTGACGCATCACCTTCTGAAAGATCGTGTACGCCGCCGGCGCCAGGGCCATCGCCGTGCCCGGGTGACCGTTCCCGACCTTCTGCACGGCATCCGCCGCCAGGACCCGGGCGGTGTCGACGGCACGCCGGTCGAGTTCGGTCCATTCGAAGCGGTCCGCGCTGTCCACTGTCTGCGTGCTCATCTTCAAGAAATCCTCGATCGGAGCGGGAGAACTGGTCTGACGCCTTCAAACTTAAAAGTCTGACTTTTGAGAGTGAAGGTCGAGGTGTGCCAGCCTGTGGTGAAACTGGGACACGCCCCGGCTCCGGGGCGCACGGGCGGGACGGCGCGAGAAGGACATGGCGGACGAAAGCATCCAAGACGGCGACAGGCCGGCCGACGGGATCAGAACGTTCCCCTTCCCGGTCGATCTCAGCCTCCTCGGTGTCGGCATGCAGGTCGGCCCCATGGGCGCAGGCCGCACCTGGCACGCGCAGGTCCCGCCGCACCGCGTGCACCGCATCGACTTCCACATCGTCATGCTCTTCACCGGCGGTCCGGTCCGTCACATGATCGACTTCGCCGAGTACGAGGCGTCGGCCGGCGATCTGCTGTGGATCCGTCCCGGCCAGGTCCACCGCTTCGCGCCGGACGGCGAGTACCGCGGAACGGTGCTGACCATGCAGCCGGGCTTCCTGCCCCGCGCCACCGTGGAGGCCACCGGCCTCTACCGCTACGACCTGCCGCCCCTGCTCCACCCCGACCCGGCCCGGCTCGCCGGGCTCACGGCGGCGCTCGACCAGTTGCGGCGCGAGTACGAGGACGCGACCACGCTCCCGCTCAGCCTGCACACCGCCGTACTGCGCCACACCCTGTCCGCGTTCCTGCTGCGCCTCGCGCACCTGGCGGCCCGTTCGTCCCGGGCGGCGCGGGAGGGGCGCGCGGAGGCGCCGGGGGACAGCACCTTCACCCTCTTCCGGGACGCGGTCGAGCGGGGCTTCGCCACCAATCACAGCGTCAGCGCCTATGCCGACGCGCTCGGTTACTCCCGCCGCACCCTGGTGCGCGCGGTGCGCGCCGCCACCGGCGAGACGCCCAAGGGATTCATCGACAAGCGCGTCGTCCTGGAGGCCAAGCGGCTCCTCGCCCACACCGAGATGCCGATAGGCCGGATCGGCGCGGCGGTCGGCTTCCCGGACGCGGCGAACTTCTCCAAGTTCTTCCAGCAGCACACCGACCAGACACCGGCGGCGTTCCGGGCGGAGCTGCGCTGACGAACTGCGCACGGCACGACGAAGGGGCTCACGCGTGCACGCGTGAGCCCCTTCGCCCTCCTGCGGGGGGCCGGTCGCCGCTCAGCGGTCTGGTCGCCGCTCAGCGGCCGAAGCTGAACCAGTTCACGTTCACGAAGTCGGCGCCCTGGCCACTGGTGAAGGTCAGGTACACGTCGTGCGTGCCCGTCACCGCGGTGATGTTCGCCGGGATCGTCCGCCACGACTGCCAGCCGCCCGTGTTGCCCACGGCGAAGCTGCCGACCGGTGTACTGGTGCGGCTGTCCAGGCGCACCTGAACCAGACCGCTGACGCCGGCGGCCGCACCGCTCGCCACCCTGGCCTTGAACTGGGTCGCCGCGCTCGAACCGAACTTCACGCCCTTGTACTGGACCCAGTCGCCGTTCGCGAGCGCGCCCAGGTTGCGGCCGCCGCCCGAGTCCGAGGTGCCCTCGGTCATGGTGCCGGACTGGGCCTCGTACGACTCGGCCTCGATGGCGCTGTACGCGTCGCGGTCACCGCCGGTCGGAGGTGGCGTGGTACCGCTCCCACCGGCCGACAGCACCTGGACGTAGTCCACGAGCATGGAGTGGCCGGGCTGGGTGCCGCCGTCCGGGCCGCCGCCGAAGGCGTCCGGGAAGCCGCCGCCCATCGCCACGTTGAGGATGATGAAGTAGCCGTGGTTGGTGGCGTTCGCCCACGTCGTCGCGTCGACCTGGTTGGCGCGGACGGTGTGGAAGTTGTTGCCGTCGACGTAGAAGCGGATCTCCTCCACGCTCGTCGAGCGGTCCCACTCCACCCGGTAGGTGTGGAAGCCCGCCTGGCAGGTGGCGCCGGGACACGGGGTGTTGCCGCCGATGCCGCTGGTCTCGTTGCAGGGGCCGCCGGGCGAGGTGCCGCAGTGCAGCGTGGACCAGACGGTGTTGAGGCCCTGGGTGTTCTCCATGATGTCGATCTCGCCGACACCGGGCCAGTTCCAGTAGTTGCCCCGGTAGGGCGCGCCCAGCATCCAGAACGCCGGCCAGTAGCCCTTGGCCGCGGCCCCCGTGACGTTCGGGACCTGGATACGGGCCTCCACGCGCAGCTTGCCGCCGGCCGGGGGCTCGAAGTCGGCGCGCCTGGTCTCGACGCGGCCCGAGGTCCAGTTGCCGGCGCCGTCGCGCTGCGGGGTGATGCGCAGGTTGCCGCCGCCGTCCAGCGAGACGTTGCTCGGGGACGACGTCATCGTCTCGATCTCGCCGGTGCCCCAGTTGGCGGGGCCGCCGGGGTACGAGGTGCCGGTGTCGTACTGCCAGTTGGAGGTGTTCACGCCGGAGCCGGCCGCGCCGTCGAAGTCGTCGGCGAAGACCTGCGTCCAGCCGGACGGGGGCGGCGGAACGGTGGCGCCCGCCGACGGTCCGGTGACGGCGGTGGCGGCCGCGGCGAGGCCGAGCGTGCCGACGACGGCCACCAGCGCCCGGCGCAGCGGCCTTCGTCTGGGAGGGTTGCCGGAGGTTTCTCTCATGGGGGTCGCCTCTCGAATGCGGGGATGCGGGGATGCGGGGGTGGGAAGCGAGGACGGTCCGAGTGCGCTCACGGGGAGGTGCGGTGAGAGCGCTCTCAAAGTGCCGCCAATGTGCTCTCCGCCGCCGCAGCCGTCAAGAGGTGAAGCCGAGAAAACCCTTTCTGCGGGCGGGAGTTCAGCCCGTGAACGTCGCGAAGGCGGCGAACGGCGGCAAAGCGCCGGGCAGGCACCAGGGCCCACCCGGCGCCCGCCGTCTCAGTTGCGCACCGGCTGCGGCTCGGCCGGCCCGGCGGCCTGCTCGCGCACACCGAACCGCTCGTGCGCCAGGCGCAGCGGCCTCGGGGCCCACCAGGCGCGGCGGCCGAGCAGCGCCATGGTCGCCGGCACCAGCAGCATCCGTACGACGGTGGCGTCGATCAGCACCGCCAGGGTGAGGCCGAGCCCGATCTGCAGGATCGGCGAGAAGCCGCCCGTCATGAAGGCGCCGAACACCACCGCGAGGAGCAGCGCGGCGCAGGTCACCACCCGGCCGGAGCGGCGCAGTCCGCTCACCACGGCCTCCCGGTCGTCGCCGGTCTGCTCGCGGGCCTCGCGCATCCGGGCCAGGATGAACAGCTCGTAGTCCATGGCGAGTCCGAAGGCGATGGCGATGATCAACGGAGGGGCCGTCAGGCTCAGCGCGCCCAGCCCCTCGGCGCCGATCAGCCCGGCCAGATGACCGTCCTGGAACACCCAGACCACCGCGCCGAGGGCGGCCCCGAGGCTGAGCAGCGTGGTCGCGACGGTGCGCAGCGGCAGCAGCACCGATCCGGTGAAGGCGAACAGCAGCACGAAGATCCCGGCCAGCACGGTCAGCGCCGCCCACGGCGCCCGGTCGGCGAGCATCTGCCGGAAGTCGACCAGTTGGGCCGCGGTGCCGGTCACCTGGACGGGCTCGTCGCCGCGCAGGTCCCGTACGCGCTCGACCAGTTCGGTGGCCTCCGTGCCGTCCGCCGGGCCGCCCGGGGGCAGTTCGAGCACGGTGGTGCCACCGGGCAGATCACGGCTGATGGTGCCCGGTGCGAGCGCGCCGATCCGGTCGGCCGTCGCGGCGTCGGTGCCGGGCCGCAGGACCACCGCGACCGGCGAGACACCGGTGCCCGGCGGGAAGTGCGCGTCGACGGCGTCGTACAACTGCCGTGCCTCGGTGCTCTTCGGAAGCTGCCGCGCGTCCCCGATGTCGATGCGCATGCCGGTGACGGGCAGCGCCAGCACCAGCAGGGCCGGGACGGCCACCGCGAGGACGGCCACCCGCCGGCGGGCGGCGAAGCGGGCCAGGCGGGCGAAGAGCCGGCCCTCCTCGGCCGCGGGCCGCGTCTTCGCCGGGGCGATCCTCCCGCCGAACCTGGCCAGCAGCGCGGGCAGCAGCGTCAGCGCGGCCAGCATGTCGACGACGACCACCGCCGCGACCGCCAGACCCATGCTGCGCAGGAACGTGCTCGGGAAGACCAGCAGCCCGGCCAGACTCACGGCCACCGTCAGCCCGGAGAACAGCACGGTCCGCCCGGCCGCGGCGACGGTGCGGTGAACGGCCTCCACCACGTCCGGGGTGTGCCGCCGCTCCTCGCGGAAGCGCACCAGCATCAGCAGGGCGTAGTCCACCGCGAGTCCGAGACCCAGCATCGTGGTGACCTGGATCGCGTACACGGAGATGTCGGTGAACTGGCTGAAGCCGGACAGCGCGAGGAACGCGCCCGCGATCCCGGCCACCGCCACCAGCAACGGCAGCCCGGCCGCACGCAGCCCGCCGAACACCACGAGCAGCAGCACCAGGACGACCGGCAGCGAGATCAACTCCGCGTTCTTCACGTCCTCCTGGGCGCGCTCACCGAGCTGCTCGCCCAGCAGCGGCCCACCGCTGACGTGGACCCCGGACACCTCGCTCGCGTCGATCCCGTGCAGCCGGTCGGCCGCGGCCCCCACCGCCGTCTCCTCGGCGTCGTCGTCGAGACCGCCCTCCAGGGTGACGGGCACGAGCAGCGCCCGCCCGTCCTCGGCGACCAGTCCGGGCGTGGCGTACGGGTCGGGGACCGCGGCGACGCCCGCGAGGTCCCTCAGGTCGGCGACGGCCCCGCGCACCTCGGCGCGCACCGCGGGATCCGAGACGGCGGCGGCCTCGACCACGCCGGTGATCGAGTCGCCTGCCGGGTCCAGCCCGTCCAGATGTTCGGCGGCGACCTGCGACTCGGTGCCCGGGACGTCGGGCACGTCGTCGGAGAGCTTCCCGAAGACGCCGGTCCCGAGGCCGAAGCCGAGTATCAGGAACAGCCCCCACAGGAGCATGACGGTCAAGGGGCGGCGGGTCGCCGCCCGGGCGAGTGTGGACAGCACGGTCCCTCCCGGCGATAGGTCTTGCTCCATCGCCACCAGCGTCGGGTCCGCCGGGGGTCCGACGGATCGCCCCGGGGAGCGGTTTGCGGGACTCGCCCGTACGGGGGAGAGCGGCCCCCGCCTCACCCGTCAGGGGGAGCCGGGGGCCACCAGACCCGTCTCGTACGCGCAGATCACCGCCTGCACCCGGTCCCTGAGACCGAGCTTGCCCAGCACGTTGCTGACATGGGTCTTGACGGTGTGTTCGCTCACGAACAGGGTCGTGGCGATCTCGGAGTTGGACAGTCCCCGCGCCAGCAGCCGCAGCGTCTCCACCTCGCGCGCGGTCAGCACCTCCAGGCGCTGCGGGGTGGCGTCGGCCGTCGCCTCCTCCCGCCTGCGCCGCACGATGTCCGCGACCAGCCGGCGCGTCACCGCGGGCGCCAGCAGCGAGTCACCGGCCGCGACCACCCGCACCGCGTGCACCAGGTCGTCCCGGCGCACGTCCTTGAGCAGGAAGCCGCTGGCGCCCGCGTACAGCGCCTCGTACACGTACTCGTCCAGGTCGAACGTGGTCAGCATGACGACCTTGCAGGCGGAGCGCGCGCACACCCGCCGGGCCGCGTCGAGGCCGTCCATGACCGGCATGCGGATGTCCAGCAGCAGCACGTCGGGCGCGTACCGCTCGACCGCGGCGACCGCCTCCGCGCCGTCCCCGGCCTCGGCGACCACCTCGATGTCGGCCTGCGCCTCCAGGATCATGCTGAACCCGCTGCGCACCAGCTCCTGGTCGTCGGCGACGACCACGCGGATGCTCACCCGAGCGCCGCCCGCCGTCCGGCCGCCACGGGCAGGCGTACGACGACCCGGAAGCCGCCGTCCGGCCTGCCGCCGGCGGTGGCCTCGCCCCCGCACGCGGCGGCCCGCTCCCGGATGCCGATCAGCCCGTGCCCGCCGCCGCCCGGGGCCGACGGCCCCCGTCCGTCGTCCGTCACCGTCAGGGTCACCGCGTCCTCCGCCCAGTCCAGTCCGACCGCCGCGCTGGAAGCGTACGCGTGCTTGACCGTGTTGGTGAGGGCCTCCTGAGCGATGCGGTAGGCGGCGACCTCGGTGTCGGACGGCAGCGGACGCGGTTCGCCCGTCACTCGCAACTCCACGCGCAGGCCGGCCGATTCGCCGACCTGGCGGACCAGCCCCGGCAGCGCGGCCAGGCCCGGCTGGGGCAGCCGCTGCGGCACGAGGTCCAGCCGCTCCTGCTTGAGTACCCCGAGGATGCGCCGCAGTTGGGCCATCGCATCCCGCCCCGCGGTCGCGATCGCGTCGAACGCGGCCTCCGCGCGCGCCGGATCACTGCGTACGACGACCGGTCCGGCCTCGGCCTGCACCACCATCAGACTGACCGCGTGCGCCAGGATGTCGTGCATGTCCCGGGCGATGCGGGCGCGTTCCTGCGCCGTGGCCCGTGCCGTGTCGGCCGCCCGCTCGCGCTCCAGCCTGCGCGCCCGGTCCTCCAGTTCGGCGGTGTAGGCACGCTGCGTCCGGGTGAGCGAGCCCAGCGCGTAGGCGCACACGATGCTCAGCAGCTGGAAGGCGTACTCGAACGGCTCGGCGTCCTCCTTGTGGCTGATGGTGGCGGCGACCCCGATCAGCCAGCCCGCCAGCATCACCCGCCGCTGCCAGGGCCGGGCCAGCGCAGCCAGCGTGTAGAGGACGACGAACCCGCCGTACATCAGGTCGGGCGGCGGCGCGTGGTACACCGCCTGGGCCGGGGTGGCCACCGACACGGCGCAGGCGGTCGCGAAGGGCGCCGCACGCCGCCACACCAGCGGCAGGGCCGTGGCGGCCCCGAGCAGCCAGCCCCGCCACGTCAGCGGGTCGTCCCCCTCGTCCGGGAACAGCCACTGAAGGGACACGGCGAACAGGACCAGCGCGGCGACGGCGGCGTCCACGGCGTAGGGGTGCGTCGTACGCAGCCGTGCGAGAACGGGGGCGAGCGGGGACCGGGTGGACATGAGCGGCTCCTCGGGCAAGGGCCGTCCCAGTATTACGAGGGGTTCGCGACCTCGTCCTCACCGGTGAGAGGGATATCCGGGCCCCGGCGCGCGGGGCCCTCGGGGCGCCAGCCCAGTGCGCGGGAGATCCCGCGTGCCGCCAGCCGCACCGCCGGGACCAGCGTCGGCACCTGCGCGTCCGCGTACGGGACGACGACCGAGACGGCCGCCGTCACCGCGCCGTCGCGGCCGTGCACCGGCGCCGCCACCGACAGGGCGTCGTCGGTGATCTGCCGGTCGCTCACCGCGGCCCCGGTGCGCCGCACCTCGGCCAGGACCCGGCGCAGCCGTACCGGATCGGTGATCGTGTACGGGGTGAAGGAGGCGAGCGGTCCCGTGCGGTACGTCTCCTGGAACCCCGGTTCGCCGTGCGCGAGCAGGGCGAGCCCGACCCCGGTGGCGTGCAGCGGCCAGCGGGCGCCGACCCGGATGTGCACGCCGACCGACGACCGCGCCGCCAGCCACTCGGTGTAGACGACCTCGCCACCGTCCCGCACCGCCAGCTGCACGTTCTCGTGCGTCGCCTCGTACAGGTCCTCCAGGTACGGCAGCGCGACCTGCCGCAGCGCGAGACCGCGCGGGGCGAGCGCGGCCACCTCCCACAGCCGCAGTCCGACGTGGTACACACCCGACCCGTCCCGCTCCAGGGCGCCCCAGCGGGTCAGGGCACGCACCAGCCGGTGCGCGGTGGTCAGGCTCAGCCCGGCCCGCCGGCTGATGTCCGTCAGGGACAGCGCCGGATGCGCGTGGTCGAACGCGGCGAGCACGGAGAGCAGCCGCTCGGGCGCGGTGGGAGCGCCCCCGGGCGGGCTCGGCGGGGAGTGGGGGAGGGCGGTCATGCCGGGCATCCTCGTGAGGCGGATCGGGGGGTCGAGGGGTCGAGGGCTCGGGCCGAGCGTACGGCGCCCGCGGGGTCCCGGACAGGGGTCGTTGCGGGTGCGTGTGCGGTCGGTTCGGTGAGCCGGCGGAGCGGGGCGTGCCATGATCGGCGCCAGACCGAAGTGGGGCCGGGCGACGGAAGGGCGCGGGCGTGAGGCTGACGATTCTGGGCGGCGGCGGATTCCGGGTGCCGCTCGTGTACGGGGCGCTCCTCGGGGACCGCGGCGAGGGACGCGTCAGCCACGTCGTCCTGCACGACCTGGACGCGGACCGGCTGACGGCGGTGACCCGGGTGCTGGCCGAGCAGGCCGCCAAGGTGCCCGACGCTCCGGAGGTGACCGCGACGACCGACCTGGACGAGGCGCTGCGCGGCGCCGACTTCGTGTTCTCCGCGATCCGCGTCGGCGGCCTCCAGGGGCGGGCCGACGACGAACGGGTGGCGCTCGCCGAGGGCGTCCTCGGGCAGGAGACGGTCGGCGCGGGCGGCATCGCGTACGGACTGCGCACCGTCCCGGTCGCCGTCGACATCGCGCGCCGCGTGGCCCGGCTGGCGCCCGACGCCTGGGTCATCAACTTCACCAACCCGGCCGGCCTGGTCACCGAGGCGATGTCCCGGCACCTCGGCGACCGCGTCATCGGCATCTGCGACTCGCCGGTCGGCCTCGGCCGCCGCATCGCCCGCGTGCTGGGCGCCGATCCCGACCGCGCCTGGATCGACTACGTGGGCCTCAACCACCTCGGCTGGGTACGGGGCCTGCGCGTCGCGGGACGCGACGAACTCCCGCGGCTGCTCGCCGACCCGGCGCTGCTGGGCTCCTTCGAGGAGGGCCGGCTCTTCGGCCCCGAGTGGCTGCGGTCCCTCGGCGCGGTCCCCAACGAATACCTGCACTACTACTACTTCAACCGGGAGACCGTCCGCGCCTACCAGGAGGCCGACCGCACCCGCGGCGCGTTCCTGCGCGACCAGCAGGCCGGTTTCTACGACGCGATGCGCCGCCCCGACGCCCCGGCGCTCGCGACCTGGGACCGTACCCGCGCCGAACGCGAGGCCACCTACATGGCCGAGAACCGGGAGAGCGCGGGTGCGGGCGAGCGCGAGGCCGACGACCTGTCCGGCGGTTACGAGAAGGTGGCGCTGGCGCTGATGCGGGCCGTCGCCCGCGACGAACGCGCCACCCTGATCCTCAACGTCCGCAACCGCGGCACGCTGTCCGCGCTCGACCCCGACGCCGTGATCGAGGTCCCCTGCCTGGTCGACGCGAACGGCGCCCACCCGGTGGCCGTCGACCCGCTGCCGGACCACGCCACCGGACTGGTCTGTGCCGTCAAGGCCGTCGAACGCGAGATCCTGACGGCGGCCGAGAACGGCTCCCGCGCGGCCGCCGTGCGCGCCTTCGCCCTGCACCCGCTCGTCGACTCGGTCAACGTCGCCCACCGCCTCGTCGACGGGTACGCGGCGGTCCACCCGGGGCTGGCGTACCTGAGGTGAACCGGGCCGGCCCGCGCGCCGCCCGCTACGCGGGAGCGCCGGCCGCCGGGTCCGGTGCCGGGACTCCCCGCCGACGGGCCCCCGGCGCGGACGCCATCGGTGCCGCCGTCGCCGTCGTCGCCGCCATCGGTGTCGGCGCGGACGACGCAACGGCGGCGAGGTCCGTGCGCTGGTGGGGCAGGGAGACCGGGCGCAGGGGACGTGGGCCGGACACCACCGTGTAGTCCTGGCCCAGGAACGGCGGCTCCAGCTCGCCCGGGTCGTCGCCGAGGGCCAGCCGGACCGCCGCCCACGGCATGTTGATCCCGCACAGCGCCAGCTGGTGCAGCCCGCCGGCCGGGCGGGTGTTGACGTCCATCAGGACGGGCCGGTCGCCGTACATCCGGAACTGCACGTTGGACAGGTGGTGCAGCCCGAATGCCTCGGCGATCCGCCGCGCCGGGGCCAGCCACTGCTCGTGGAGGGTGAACCCGCGGCGGCGGCCGTTCTTGGTGCGTCCCACCGCCAGCCGCACCCGGTTGTCGGGCCCGGTGAGGCAGTCCACCGAGACCTCCGGCTGCTCCAGGCGCGGCATCACCAGCCAGTCCACGGGCTCCTCGGCCGCCCGCAGCGCCTCGACGACCAGGGGCAGCGGCACGGACGGGCTCGGGAAGCCGTTCAGGTGTGCGAGCGAGAAGGGGTCCCGGGTGACCATCCGGAAGCCCACGCCACCCGCGCCGGACGCCGGCTTGAAGCACGCCCGGTGGCCGCCCTCCTCCAGTTCCTCCACCGCGAGGACCAGTTCGTCCGCCGTGCGGACCCGCCACCACGGCGGCACCGGCACGCCGATCGCCCGGAGCGCCTCGTAGGCGATGATCTTGTCCTGGAAGACGGCCACCGCCTCCGGCGGCGGCGCGAGCAGTGCCGTACCGGCCGCCTCGAACTCGGCACGGTGGGCGACGATCGCCGACTGGTGCAGCCGGGGCACGAACACGTCGATGCCGCGCCGCGCGCACTGGTCGAGCGCGTACTCGACGTAACCGGCCGGGGACAGGCCCTCCGGCTCCAGGTCGGCGGTGTCCGCGGCGGCCAGTACGGGGGAGTCCGGGTCGCCGTGCGTGGCATGGATCTCGACGGCCCGGTCGGCGGGATTTCTCCGCAGCTGATCCATGAAGAAGACGTTCTCCGCGTACGTGCGGTTGAGCCAGACGCGTACGGGAGAAACCATGCAAGCCGCCTTCCGGGGTTCGCGGGCAGGCCTGAGCGGGCCGTGCCCGGCCAGGGGTTTGGAGGGACACCGGGCCGCTCTGCGCGAGGGGAGAGTCGTGGCGGTGGTGTTGGGGCGATCATAGGGGTACGCGCGCCCCGGAACGCAACGCGCGTCACGCGGATGCCCCCGCACCGCCCCGCGCCGGTCCTCCGAACCTGCTCCGGCGGGGCGGGGCCGCCCTTGTGACCGGGGCGGGCATGTGATCTCGTGGCATCGAACGCGCGTCCGGAAGGGGTGGGGGATGACGTCGACGGCCGGCGCTCCGGGGCAACTGTGGGCCATCAGCGACCTGCACGTCGGATACGCGGAGAACCGCGCCCTGGTCGAGAGAACGCGCCCCGAGTCCGACGACGACTGGCTGCTGGTGGCCGGCGACGTGGCGGAGACCGTCGACGACATCCGCTGGGCGCTCGGCACCCTCGCGAACCGCTTCCGCCGTGTCGTCTGGGCCCCCGGCAACCACGAACTGTGGACCCACCCCAAGGACCCGGTCGCGCTGCGCGGCGTCGCCCGCTACGAGCACCTCGTCGAGACCTGCCGCGAGCTGGGCGTGACCACACCCGAGGACCCTTACCCGGTGTGGGAGGGCGCGGGCGGCCCGGCGGTCGTCGCGCCCCTCTTCCTGCTCTACGACTACTCGTTCCTGCCCGCCGGACGCACGACCAAGGACGAGGGCCTGGAATACGCCCACGGCACCGGCGTCGTGTGCACCGACGAGTACCTGCTGCACCCCGACCCGTACCCCAGCCGCGAGGCCTGGTGCCGGGCGCGGGTCGCCGAGACCGAGCGCAGGCTCGCCGCGCTCCCCGCCGGTCTCCCGACCGTCCTCGTCAACCACTACCCCCTGGACCGGCACCCCACCGACGTCCTGTGGTACCCCGAGTTCGCCATGTGGTGCGGCACCTCGCTGACCGCCGACTGGCACCGCAGGTTCCGCGTCGACACCATGGTCTACGGGCATCTGCACATCCCGCGCACCACCTGGCACGAGGGGGTCCGCTTCGAGGAGGTCTCGGTGGGCTACCCCCGCGAGTGGCGCAAGCGGCCGGGACCGCCCGGCGGGCTGCGCCGCATCCTGCCCTCGCCGTCGCGCCAGGAGGTGGCCCCTTGATCGGCGAACTGCTGCCCGGCACCGTCGTCACCGTCGAGGCGTACGGCCACGACGACACCGGACACCTGCCGCTCCATCCGGAGGAGGAGGAGATCATCGCGCGGGCGGTCGCCAAGCGACGCCGGGAGTTCACCGTCGTACGGTCCTGTGCCCGCCGGGCCATGGAGAAGCTCGGCGTGCCCGCGCAGCCCGTGCTGACCGGCGAACGCGGGGCGCCGCGCTGGCCGGCCGGCCTGGCGGGCAGCATGACCCACTGCGACGGCTACTGCGCCGCCGCCCTGGTCCGCCGCACCGACCTCGCCTCCCTCGGCATCGACGCCGAACCCGACGGGCCGCTGCCGGACGGCGTCCTGGACAGCATCGCCCTGCCCGCCGAGGCGGCGCGGCTGCGCCGGCTGGACGCGCAGCGGCCGGGCATCCACTGGGACCGGCTGCTGTTCAGCGCCAAGGAGTCCGTCTACAAGGCGTGGTTCCCCCTCACCGGGAAGTGGCTGGACTTCACCGAAGCGGACATCGAGATCTCCCTGAGCCCGGGCGACCCCCGCGGCGGCGCCCTGCGCGCCGCCCTCCTGGTGCCGGGACCGACCGTGGACGGCAGGCGTCTGACCCACTTCGACGGCCGCTGGGCCGCCCGGGACGGCCTGGTCGCCACGGTGGTCACGGTCCCGCGCACCTGAACGGCGAACCGCGCCGTCCCGGGCGAGTGCCGAGTGCCGAGTGCCGAGCGCCGAAAGCCGAGCGGCGGGCCGGCCCGTCCCTGCTCGCGTCAGGGGCGCGGACACCAGTTCCGCAGCAGCCGGAAGAACGCCTCCTCGTTCCCGGTCAGGCCCGCGGCCTCCAGGGCCCGCTCGGCCTCGGCCAGCACGGAGGGCGGGACGACGGGCGGCCGGGGAGGATCGCCCGGACCCGCCCCGGTGTCGAAACCGGCCCGCACGGTGTGCAGGAGCCGCAGGTAGGCCTGAACGGCGGTGCGCTCGTGGTCGGTCAGTACGGCGGTGGTCATCGGTCGGCTCTCCCCACAACGACGTCAGCTCTCACGCGCCCCCGCACGGCGGTGGCACCCTCCCAGCTTGCCGTCCACCACTGACAATCCCGCCGAGCCCCGTCCCCGGGCACTGTCCGGCGCGATCCGCTCGGGCCGTCAGCCCAGGTAGCCCAGCGACGCCTCGATCCGTCCCGCCAGGTGGTCCCGCTGCACCGGCCCGCGCAGTGACGAACCGGCGAGCCAGGTACGGCACTTGCTCGCCAGCAGCAGCCCGAAGGCCTCGGCCTCCCGCTCGTCGGCGAGGTCGAAGCGGGAGCGCGCGGCCACCGTGCGCACGGTGGCGCGCAGCGCTTCCTCGTCCCGCTCCGTCCCGTCCGGGGCCGGCAGCCGGGCCGCGACCGTGGCCCCCTCGACGTCGTGCCCGCCGTGCCCGGCCTGCATGTGCCACAGCTCGTGCCCCAGGATCACCAACTGGTGTCCGGGCGCGGTGCGTTCCTCCACGACGACCAGGTCCCGGTCCGTCATGTCGAGCCACAGGCCGCTGGCGGTCCCGGGCGGGAAAGCCGCCATGCGGAAGAGCACCGGGCGGCCCCGGCGCCGGCTCATCGCCCCGCACAGCGCCGCGTACAGCTCGGTGGGCTGTGCGGGCGCGGGGAGCGTCAGTTCCCCCACCAACTCGCCGCACAGGCGGCGCATCTCCTTACCGATGGCCACGTCTCTCCCCGGGCTCACGACGGGCTCATGCTTCGGGCCGCTTGACGCTTTCCAGGAGCATGTCCAGCCACTCGGCGACCTTGTCGCGGTGCTTGTCGGTGGGCAGTTGGGCGGCCCGCCAGGCGATGCCGCGCACGCCGTGGTCCTGGAGCAGCCGCTCCAGCGGGTCGTCGGCGGCGGCGGCCGCCTCCCGCTCCCGGTCGGCGAGCTGCTGGAGCAGTTCCTGCTCGGTGTGCTGGAGGACGCCCGAGAGCGCCTCGGGGTCCTCGGCGGTGAGGAATCCGGCGTGCACCCGGAAGAAGCGCTGAATGGCGTCGCAGTGTTCCATGGTGGGACGCCGGTCGCCGTTGATGAGCGCACCCGCCTGCTGGCGCGACATGCCGGCGCCGTCGGCTATCTCCTGCTGGGTGTACTTGCGGCCGTTCGGTTTCAGCCGGGTGCGGCGCAGCAGGTCCAGGCGCTGCACGAACCGGGTCTGCACATCGGGCTCGCCCGCGGGCCGGCCGCCGAGCAGGGCCCCGACGACGGGCTCGGGGACTCCGGAGGCGGCGGACAGCCGGCCGACGTCGAAGACCTCGGTGTGCGCCACGCCGAGCCGGTCCGCGAGTGCGGCGACCCGGGCGACGAGCGCGGTCAGCACGGTGGTCGGCATGGCGCCCGGACCTTCGAAGCCACCCGTCACCGACAGCTCTCCTACGTCTCTCACAGGCCTCACAGGCTTCTCACAAGCGGTTGCCGTGAACTTTCCGGAGAGTAGCCTGCCGCTCGAACTCACATCCAGGTATCGCCACAACTGTGGCCTATTTCAGCCGTCAACAGGCACGAAATGCCACGATAGTTGACACGCCTCGCGTCGGGGCACCAGGATGCGGGACGCCGCGAGAAGGCCGCATAGGCAAGAGGGGTGACCTCCCGATGGCATTTCAGGCAGGAGGGCAGCGGCCGGTGCCGCGGCCCGCCCCCGCGACCCCCGAGGCCCAGGCCTATCTCCAGGACTACGCCGCGCTCCTGGAGGCGGTGCCGTTTCCTTCTCTCGTCGTCGACCACGGCTGGGACGTGGTGATGGTCAACGGCGCCTTCCGGACACTCTTCCAAGGCGCGGGACCGCATCCCACGGCCATGCCGGACGACAACTTCCTCAGATTCGTCCTCTTCCACCCGGACGCCGCCGAGGTCCTCGGCGAGCACGAGTCGAGCTGGTGCCTGCCCATGCTGGCGCACTTCGCCGCCGCCCTGGAGCGGTACGGCCACGACCCGGGCCTCCAGGCCGTCCGCAGGGACATCGCGCAGGACCCGATCATGGAGGCCGCCTACCGCCAGGGCCTGCCGCACTGGATCCGCGCCGTCGGCGCGCGGGCCGTCGAACACGACGGTGCCGTACGGCCGCTGCACCACCCCGACCCGCGCCGGGGCACCACCGAGTGCCGGGTCGTGGTCGAGACCCCCAGGGCGCTGGAGGAGCTGGGCTACACCCGGTTGACGCTGGTCCTGCGGGAGCCGCGCCGCGCCGCACACCGCTCGCCGCGTCCCCGCCGCACCCCCTCCCACCTCAGGGTGGTCCCGGCCGCCGAGTGACCGGCCGCGCGGCCGGCCGGGTTCAGTGGGGTGAGCGGGGCCAGTGGGGTGACCGGGTTCAGTGGGGTGGCGGCGCGTCCGTCTTGACCGGCCCGGCCGCCCCGCGTTTCGCCGCCTGGATCTGCTCGTACACATGGGTGCGCAGCTCGGCGAAGCGCGGAGCCACCCGGGTGTGCGCCTGGTCCCGCCCGCCGGGCAGGTCGACCTGGAGCTGCTCGCGCACGACGGTGGGGGAGGCGGACAGCACGATCACCCGTTCGCCCAGGTAGACGGCCTCGTCGATGTCATGGGTGACGAACAGGATCGTGATCCCGCGCTCCCGCCACAGCCGCCGCACCAGGTCCTCCAGGTCGGCGCGGGTCTGCGCGTCCACCGCCGCGAAGGGCTCGTCCATCAGCAGCACCTCGGGCTCGTACGCCAGCGCCCGCGCGATGGCCACCCGCTGCTGCATGCCGCCCGAGAGCTGCCACGGATAGGCCCCGGCGGCGTCCGCGAGCCCGACCGAGGCGAGGGCGTCGGCGACCAGCTCCCGGCGCCGCGCCCTGCTCAGGTCCTTCTGCCGCAGGGGCAGTTCCACGTTCGCCCCGACCCGCATCCACGGGAACAGGCTGCGCCCGTACTCCTGGAAGACGAACGCCATCCCCGGCGGCGGACCGGCCACCTTCCGCCCGGCCAGGAACACCTCCCCGGCCGTCGGTTCGAGCAGCCCGCCCACGCACTTCAGCAGCGTCGTCTTGCCGCAGCCCGACGGGCCGACCAGGCAGACCAGTTCACCGGCCGCCACGGTGAACGTCAGGTCGCGCACCGCCTCGACGCGCCGCCCCGATCCCTCGTACACCTTGTTCAGGCCGCGTACGTCGAGCATGGACCGCCCTTTCAGAGCGTCACCTGGTCCGCCGGGCGGCGGCGCGCAGGCCGTGGTACCAGCCGAGCGCCCGCCGCTCGACCAGCTGGAAGAGGACCGACAGGACGAAGCCGAGCAGACCGAGCAGCAGGATGCCGGTCCACATGTCGGGGATCGCGAAGGAACGCTGGAACTGCACGATGGTGAAACCGAGCCCGTTGCTGGCGGCGAACATCTCGCTGATCACCATCAGGATGATCCCGATCGACAGCGCCTGGCGCAGCCCCGCGAAGATCTGCGGGCTCGCCGAGCGCAGCACCACGTGCCGCAGCCGTGCCACGCCCGTGACGCCGTAGGAGCGGGCCGTCTCGGCCATCACCGCGTCGACCGCCCGGACCCCCTCCACCGTGTTGAGCAGCACCGGCCAGACACAGCCCGTCGCGATGACGACGATCTTCATCGTGTCGCCGATGCCCGCGAACAGCATGATCACCGGCACCAGCACCGGCGGCGGCACCGCGCGCAGGAACTCCAGCACCGGCTCGCACACCGCCCGCACCCGCCGGTAGGAGCCGATGAGCGTGCCGAGCGCGACACCGGCGACGGCCGCGAGCGCGTAGCCCGCCGCGAGCCTGAGCACGCTGGGCAGCACGTCACCGCGCCACCGCTCGCCGGTCCACACGTCGGGGAAGGTCTCCAGAATCGTGCTCAGTGGCGGCCAGTACACGTCCTCGCTGCCGGCCGAGGCCGCCCACCACACGGCCACCAGTACGGCGGGCAGCGCGAGCACGAACACCAGCCGCAGCAGCAGGCGCCTCACACCGCCACCTCCCCGCGCACCGACTGGTGCCAGGCCAGCGCCCGCCGCTCCACCGACCGGGCCCCCACGTTGATCAGCAGCCCGAGCAGACCGGCGACCACGATCAGCGCGTACATCTCGGGCACCGCCTGCGAGGTCTGCGCCACGGCGATCCGGGCGCCAAGGCCCGGAGCCCCGATGACCAGTTCGGCGGTGACGGCGAGGATCAGCGCGACGGCCGCCGCCAGCCGCACCCCGGTCATCACGTACGGCAGCGCGGTCGGCCACAGCACGTGCCGGATCCGCGCCCAGGTGCCCAGGCCGTACGACCGCGCCGTCTCCTCCGCGACCGGGTCGATGTCCTGGACGCCGTACAGGACCTGGATCAGCACCTGCCAGAAGGAGGCGTACACGACCAGGAGCAGCACCGACCGCAGCTCGGTGCCGTACATCAGCACGGCCAGCGGGATCAGCGCGACCGACGGGATCGGGCGCAGGAACTCGATCGTGGACGCCGTCGCCTCGCGCAGGTACGGCACCACGGCCAGGAGTACGCCCGCCACGATCCCGGCGCCGACCGCGATCGCCAGTCCCAGCGCCCAGCCGGTGAGGGTGTCGCCGAGCGCGCTCCAGAAGGCGCCGTCCGCGACCTCCGTGCCGAGCGCGTCGGCGATGCGGCTGGTGGGCGGGAAGTACTCCTCCTTGACCAGGCCGAGCCGCGGCACCGCCTCGCCCAGGGCGAGGAAGGCCGCGAGCCCGGCCGCGCCGAGTGCGGCGTTGGCGCCCCTCACGGCAGCAGCTTGTCCAGGTCGGGCGTCTGCTTGAACAGGCCGTCCGCCTCGCCGAGCTTCGCCAGCTCCTCGATGGCGGCACGGTTCGGCTCGGCCGGCCACTTCGGCAGGGTCACCTTCGCCAGCACGTCCGCGGGGATCTTCGTGTACGTGGTGACGATCTCGCGGACCTCGTCGGGGTGGGAATCGGCGTACGAGAGGGACTCGGCGGTGGCCTCCTGGAACTTCTTCACCATCTCCGGGTGTTCCTGCGCGTACTTGGTGGAGGTGAAGTACATGGCGACGGTGAGCTTCGGCGCGACGTCGATCATGGGGGAGGCGATCTCCCGGCCGCCCTGGCTCTTGACCGTGGCCAGCGCCGGTTCCACCACCATCGCCGCCTCGATCCGCCCGGCGTCGAGCGCGGCCGGCATCTGGTCGAAGGCCAGCTCGACCAGCTCCACCTTGTCGGGGTCGCCGCCCGCCTTGCGCACCGAGGCCCGTACCGCGGTCTCGTTGATGTTCTTCAGCGTGTTGATGGCGACCTTCTTGCCCTCCAGGTCCTTCGCCGACTTGACGGGGCTGTCGCCCTTGACGGTGAGCGCCTCGAAGTCCTTGCCCACCTCGCCGGTGGAGGCGATGCCGTTCGCCACCGCCTTCACGGGCACGTTGTTGGACTGGGCGATCATCAGCGACGTCATGTTGCTGAAGCCGAACTCGAACTGCCCGCTGACCACGCCGGGCACGATCGCCGCGCCGCCCTGCGCGCTGGAGAAGGACAGCTTCAGCCCGCGCTCCTCGAAGAAGCCCTTCTTCTGACCCAGGTACAGCGGCGCGACATCGACGATGGGGATCAGACCCACCTTGACCTCGGTGGTGCCGCCGGACGCGTCGGACCCTCCGGACCCCCCGGAGTCGTCGGACGAGCCGCACGCCGTGGCGGCGGCCAGGACGGAAACGGCCGTGAGGCCGACGAACAGACGACGCATGACTCCCCCTGTGGGACCGGACCAGGTGCTCCGACAGGCTGTGCGCAGAGAGCACGAACGTGCTCAGCGGGAACGTAGGGCCCGCGCGAGTCCGGGTCAATGCTCCTGGCGCGATGGGCCGTTGAGGATTCAACCGGGAGTCGTTGACAGTGCACGACACGCACTCATAGCGTGCGCAGCGCGTACGGTCGTTCGTACCGCACGTCCCGCCGCACCGGCCCGCCGTGCGGCTTCTGCCGGAGGCCAGATGTCCGAAGACGCAGCCCGCGCACCGTACTTCGTGAAGTCCTTCGAACGCGGCCTCGCCGTCATCCGGGCCTTCGACGCCGAGCATCCGGCACTGACCCTGAGCGAGGTCGCCCGCGCCTCGGAACTGACCCGCGCGGCGGCCCGCCGCTTCCTGCTCACCCTGGCCGACCTCGGCTACGTCCACACCGACGGCCGCCGCTTCCGCCTCACGCCGCGCGTGCTGGAACTCGGCTACTCCTACCTGGCCGGCTTCACCCTGCCGCAGATCGCCGAGCCCCATCTGGAGCAACTCGTCGCGCAGATACGGGAGTCGTCCTCGCTGTGCGTCCTGGACGGCGACGACGTCGTGTACGTCGCCCGCGTCCCGACCAGCCGCATCATGACCGCGTCGATCACCGTCGGCACACGCTTCCCGGCCCACCTGACCTCCGTGGGCCGGGTGATCCTCGCCGACCTGCCGGACGCCGAGATCGACTCCCGGCTCGCCCGCGCCGACCTGCGCCCGCACACCGCCCGGACCCTCACCTCCGCGGACGCCCTGCGCGCCGAACTGCGCCGGGTGCGCCGGCAGGGGTACGCGCTCGTCGACCAGGAACTGGAGGACGGCCTCAGGTCCGTCGCCGCGCCCGTGCGCGACCGGGACGGCGAGGTGGTGGCCGGCGTGAACATCGCGGTGCACGCCGGCCGCAACTCCCTGGACTCCGTACGCCGGGACCTGCTGCCGCACCTCCTGGCCACCGTCGCCCGGATCGACGCGGACCTGCGGATCACGGGTCCGGGGGTCACGGGTCCGGGCGTCACCGGCCCGGGGGCCGCGGGCCCGGGCGTCACAGGTCCAGCACGAGCCGCCGCCCACGACACCGGGACACGCAGATGAGCATGGTCTCCCCGGCGGCCCGCTCCTGCTCGGTGAGGACCGAGTCCCGGTGGTCGGGCTCGCCCTCGACGACCTCGGTCTCACAGGTGCCGCAGGTCCCCTCCGTGCAGGAGTAGAGCACCTCGACGCCGGCTTCGCGGACCGCGTCCAGGACGGAAACGCCGGGCGGGACGGTGACCGTACGCCCGCTGCGCGCGAGCGCGACCTCGAACTCCGTGTCCGGGCCGCCGTCCGTCACCTCCCCGGGACTGAACCGCTCCACGCGCAGGATCCCGGCCGGGCACCGCGCCTCGACGGCGTCCAGCAGCGGACCGGGCCCGCAGCAGTAGACGAGGGTGCCCTCCGGCACGTCGTCGAGCACGGAGGCGAGGTCCAGCAGCCCTGCCTCGTCCTCGGGAGCGAACGTGACCCGGTCGCCGTACCGCTCCAACTCCCCGGCGAACGCCATGCTGTTCCGCGTCCGCCCGCCGTAGAGCAGGCTCCACCGGGCGCCCGCCTCCTCGGCGGCGGCCAGCATCGGCAGCAGCGGGGTGATGCCGATGCCGCCGGCGACGAAGCGGTAGCGGGCGGCCGGCTCCAGCCGGAAGCGGTTGCGCGGGCCGCGCACCCGGACCTTGTCGCCGATCCTCAACTCCCCGTGCACGTACGCCGATCCGCCTCGCCCGGTGGCCTCGCGCAGCACGGCGATCCGCCACACCTTCCGGTCGGCCGGGTCGCCGCACAGTGAGTACTGCCGCTCCAGGTCCGGGCCGAGGACGACGTCGATGTGCGCGCCGGGCTCCCAGGCGGGCAGCGGTTCGCCCAGGGGGTGGCGCAGGTCGAGGACGAGGACGCCTTCGGCCACCGACTCCCGCCGCTCGACGACGAGTTCGGTCTCATACACGGTCATGAGCCGCTGTCTCCGAGGTCGTGTCCTTGTGGGTGGGCGAGCATCCAGTCCCACATCGCGACGGGATCCTCGGCGGTGTGCTCGGCGCCGCAGTGACAGGTGCCGTGCAGGACGTCGGTGCCGGGCACCCAGTCGATGCGGTAGACCTCGCCGGTGCGCCCGCTCACGGGGCCGCCCGCTGCACGGGCTTGTCGCCCTCCTCCACCAGCCGGGCCAGGATGCGGCGGGCCGCCAGGCCACCGGTGTCGATGTTGATGCTCAGCTCCTGGTAGCCGGTGCGCTCGGCGCCGAGTGTGCGCTGGAGCAGGTCGAGCGCGTCGACGTCCTGCATGACGACCGTGTGGTTGTTCTTCCGCAGGAACTCGGTCACCTCGGCGTCGTCCGTGGCCCAGTCCCGCGAGACGGCCCAGAAGTCGTACACCTTCCCGTCGGCGGACGGCGTGATGGCGTAGGTGATCTCGGTGTGGAAGCCGTGCGGATCGTCGCCGCCGGGCTCGGGCACCACACCGGTGGGAGCCACCCTGCTGTGCAGCAGATACAGACACGGCGCGTGGTACTCGATGTCCTGCCAGCGGTCGATGCGGCCCTGGACGCCCGTGGACTTGGCGTAGAACGGCGGGCACTCCGCGTCGTCCATGTGCCGGCTCACCCGGACGATCCCGGCGCCCTCGTCGACCTCCGTGGTGATCGGCGTCTGCGCGACCTCGGGCGTGCCGATGTAACCGCCGTGCAGATACGTCTCGTGGGAGAGGTCCAGGAGGTTGTCGACCAGCAGCCCGTAGTCGGCGTCGATCGGCTCCATGCCACGGACCGTGACCCAGCCGGGGGAGTCCAGGTGCCGGGCCCGCGGCACCGCTTCGGGGTCGGCCAGTGCCGCGTCGCCGATCCAGACCCACACCAGCGAGTCCTGCTCCACCACCGGGTAGGAGGCGACGCGTGCGGTGCGCGGGACGCGTTTCTGACCCGGCACGTACACGCAGGTGCCGGTCGTGTCGTACGTGAACCCGTGGTACCCGCACACGATCCGGTCGCCGTCGAGCCGGGTCGGCGCCTCGGAGAGCGGGTAGCGGCGGTGCACGCAGCGGTCGTGCAGGACGACCGGGCTCCCGTCCTCCTCGGTGCGGTAGAGCACGAGCGGCTCACCGAGAACCGTGCGTCCCAGCAACTCGCGCCCCACCTCGTGGCTGTAGGCGGCGACGTACCACTGGTTCCTGGCGAAGGCGGTCATGTGCGGCATCGTTGCGGCTCCCGTCCGTCGTGGGTGGTGGCATCGTCGGGCCGCGCACGGCGGGGCGGCAACGCCTCTTCCGTCTCACGGAAGGGGAGGCGACGGGAAGTGTCGGTGGGTGCCCCTAGTCTTTCGCCAACGTCACAGCGGGGCCCGCCGATCGGGGCCGCCCCACGTGCTGTGCCGGGTGTTCCGAGTGACGGGAGAGGCGAAGAGCGCATGGGTTGGCTGGCAGCGGGCGACACATACGAAGTGGCTCTGGTGGAGGGCCGGGTGGTGGCGCGGTCCGCGTCGGCGAAGTCCCCGGCCGGGCAGGACGGAGACCCGGCGCGAGAGCCGGAGAGAACCCTGCCGGCGGAGATACGCGAGCGCCCCGAAGTCGTCGAACTCCAGCGCTTCGCCGAGTGGCTGGACAGACACGCGGCCGAGTGCGCGGCACAGGTCGACACCTGGATGGTGTCCTCGCTGCCGGTGGCGACCGGGCTGCTCGCGCGGGTCTGGCCGGACGAGGCGTGGCAGGCGGCGCTGCGCGACATCGTCGTGGTCGGTGACGGACCCGGCGAGGTCGGCCTGCTGCGCGACGCGGACGACTCGTGCGCACTGCGGGTGGTGAACCTGGACGGCGAGACCATCCGTCTGGCCCCCCGCACGGTGACCATGCCCCACCCGGTCCTCCTGCCGGACCTGGAGGAACTCCGTTCCTTCGCGGCCGAGTTGGGGGTCGTCCAGGGCGTGGAACAGCTCCACCGCGCCACCTGGCTGAAGCCCGCCGACATCGATGGCGCCGCGGAGACGATCACCGAGTTCGCCGGTGCCGAGTACCGCTCGTGGTTCCACCTCTCCTCCCGTGCCACGTCCCTCGGCTACAAGATCTCCGGCAGCAGCGTCGTCGACCGGATCAGGGACGCCGGACGCATCGTCACCGCCGTGGTCGGCATGAGCGACCCCTACGCCGAGGAGAAGGCCTGGACCGGCGGCCTGAGCTGGAGCGACGAGGACGGGCACCGGAGGCTTCCACTGACCGAGGTCGGCCCGGTGGCCTGGTCCGAGGGCATGCGCATGGCCGCGGCCCTGCATGCCGGCCGCACCGTGAGCACGGACGGCACCGAGTGAACGACGCGGCGGACACCCAGGGAAGGCACGCGATGACGAGCGACGGCACGGCACGGCACGGGGCGACGGCGGAGGTGGAGGAGCTGCTGCGCGCCGGTGCGGTGCTGCCGCCGGGCACCACCGGGGGAGGCGACCGGGCCGTGCCCGTGTTCACCCGGGCCTACCGGCATCCCGGTCTGGACGGCCGGATCGTGGTGCGGCTGAGCGCTGAGGACGGGACGGTCGAGGCGGGCAACGGCTTCCTCGGACTCGAACCCGAGGGGGAGCCGGCCGAGGTCGGCGTCGGGCAGCACCGGGCCATGGGCTTCCCCGAGTGGGTGCTGGTCCGGCACCCCTCGGACGGTCACCTGGCGATGTCCCTGGTCGAGGAGATGAACAAGGTCGCACGGACGGTGCGGTCCCGGGCGAAGCGGGCCCGTGCCACCTACGAGTCGATCGGCGATCGGCTCGCCGGTTCCGTGCCGCACTTCCTGCCCACCTTCTACGAGCAGGCGGGCCGGGTGTTCCTGGCCGCCGACGAGAAGGCGTACGCGTCCCAGATGTTCGTCAACGCGCGCAAGGCCGAGACGGCACACGGGCTGCCCTTCGACGAGGCGCGCATGGACGCCGTCTTCCTGGAGTTCGCCCTCGCCGACGCCATGCCGACCAAGGTCCTCTCCAGCTATGCCAAGGGCCTGTCGTCCCGGGTCCCCGCCGCCACGGCGTTCCGGCACCTGCGCGGGCTGTTCGTCCGGCTCGCGGCGCACGGACTGGCCCCGTCGAGCCCGGGCGCGAGCGATCTGCGCCGGCTGGCGAAGGCGGTCGCGGGAAAGAAGGCCCTCGCCGAGGAGATGACCTACCTGCGCGAGGTGCTGCCGCTGCCGGGCACCGCCAAGGCACCGCCCGGCTGGTGGAAGGCCCACCGGGCCGCCCTGCTGGAACTGGCCCGGCGCGAGCCCGCCGTGCGCGGCACGCTGCTGGCGCTGCTGCCCTCGGAGTGGGAGCAGCCGGAGCTGGGGCAGTGGCTCGACCTGCTGGAGAAGTCCCGCGCCACCGCCGGACTGTGCGACGCCGCGCTGCCGGCCGAGGAGCGTTCCCCCGACGGCACGGCAGGCTGGACGCGCAGGTTCCTCGCCCTGTGCCGCACCGCCGAGCGGCGCCTCGCCCCGGCGGAGCTGTACCCCCTCGTCGACCGCATGGCCGACACCCTCCGCGCCGAACTGGACGCCGAGGGCGGCACGTTGCCGCCGCCCGTCAGCGACGTCGACCTCCTCGACCAGCTCCTGGCGCTGCGCATCCCCCTCGAGGACCCCGGGGAGCACAGGCGGTTGGGCCTCGAGCACTGGGCGGCCCGCGACCAGCGGCGCGACCTCGTCGCCCTGGAGGCCGACACCCGCTTCCGCGCGGCCTTCCGGAACGGCTGTCCCGGGTACGAACGCGAGGGCGTCGACAGACGCACCGTGACCAGACTGGCCGAGTCACCCGGCGGGCGCCCGATGCTCGCCGAATGGGTGGCCGAGGTCAGCCGCAGGTACATCACCAGCGAGTTGGGCGGTTTCACCCGCTACTCCGGCCCGTTCGAGACGCTGAAGTGGCTGCCGGGCGAGGTCCTGGCGACCGCCGAGAAGCAGGTGCGGGAAGCGCTGAGCACCGGCATGGCCCCGGCACTCGCCCGCACCCTGCGCACCGGCATCCTCGACGAACTCGGCTGGCCCGCCTGGGACGAGGCGATCGGATCCCCGGAGTCCCGCGAGGAAGCGCGGAACATCCATGTGGGAGAGGCCTGGCCGCACCTGATCGTCTTCCGCGGCGACCACGCGCGCGTGATCGGCGCGGAGGGCACGGTGCTGACCCACGAGATGCGGCTCCCGGACGGGTCGGATCGCTGGCGCGCCGACGCCCGGTACGTGGACGGCGCACTGCTCGTCTCCTGGTACTCCTACTCCACGTCCGGTTCGCACGGCTACTGGCACCACGCCGGCTCCGGCACGTCGTCACCGGTGCCGCTCGACGGCGACGTCCGCTCCTCCTACGCCTGCCACGCCGACGGAACCGGCGGGATGAACGGCATGCCCTCCGCCACCCTCCCCCTGCCGGGCGGCGGCCGGACCACCGGCCAGGGAGTGCTGCGGCGAGGCGACACCTACGTGCCCTGGAGGCAGCAGGTGATCAGTGACGGTACGTCGTACTGGATCTGGAACAGGGACTGGTCCGACAGCGCGAACACCGCCTGGTTCGCCTACGACCCGGTCGGCGGCACGCTGGGGGAGCGCGACGCGCCCGACTGGTTCGGCGAGGGGCTGCGCGGCGCGCCGGAGGGCAGCGTCCTCGAAAGTGCCTGGCTGCTGCCCGCCCCCTCCGCCGTGCCGGGGCCGGTGTGCGCCCCGGTGGACGGGCTGCTCGGCTGGCGGGTGATCACGCTGCCCGACGGCTCGCGGCGGGGCGAGGACCTGGCCGGACGCTCGGTCGTCGTGCCACCCGGAGTCGGAGGGAGCCCGGAGCACGCGCTGGTGTTCCCCGGCACCGACCTGCCCGTGACGGTGCTCCGGAGCTCGAGCGACATCCGACTGCTCGACGCCGAGGGCAGGAGCGTCGCCGAGGTCACGCACGGCCATGCGGCCGGCCCCTTCTCCGCGGGCACCCCCCTGCTGCCGCCCCTGCGTTACTGGCACCTGCTCCGGCCCCGCGACCCCGAGGGCTCCGCGGCGCTCCGCCGGGTCGACGAGGACGTCGCGGCGGCCCTGCTGGCGGCGGCCTCGGCGGAGCCCGTGGCGCAGGCGTCCGGGGACGACGCGGACGACCGGGACCCGGTGCTCGAACCGGTCCGCACCCTGCTGCCGCAGGTCGGCCACGAGGCGCTGCTCAAGGGCATCACCGGTGTGGCGCGGTACGCGGCCGAACAGCAGCGCACCCTGGACGCCGCGCTCGCACGGCTGGACTCGGCGGTCCAGGGCGACGCCCCGGAGGAACCCCGGCCCGCGCTCGGCGACCGTCTGCTCGCCTCTGCGCTGAACGGCGTCGGCCTGACCGCACGCGACGAACGCTGGTACTACGACTTCCACCACCGCCTCTTCGAACTGCCGCAACTGCTCGCCCGGTCGGCGCGGAGCCAGGCCGAACCGGCCCCCGCGGGCAGCGTGCACGTGTCCCTGGCCACGCAGGGGTCGCTGGAGCAGCTGAACGTCCTGGCCCTGCCCGAACTGCCCGCCGTACTGGCCCTGCGGGCGGCTTCGCAGGCCACGGCGGCGGAGCACCGGGAGGCACTCGACGCGTTCCTCGCCGAACTGGACGCCCACCGGCTCACGGAACTGGACCCGGGCCACTGGCGGCGCGTCCGGCTGTGTCTGGACAGCGACCTCTTCACCGGGCCCGACGCCGTGCAGGGGTACACGAGGGCGACCGTGCTCGACCTGGCCGACGGCGCGTTCCTCGCCTTCCCCGAACGGTGGTACCAGTTCGTCCACGAGTACGGCGCGCACGACGTGCCGGGCCGGCACTACGGTGCCCTCCACCACGATCCGGCCGGACGCTTCGAGACACCCGCGCCCTACACCCTGGTGTCGCAGGAGCCGTTCGTGCCGGAGCCGACGCGGGCACCCGGCTGGGCCGCCGCCTTCCGGGCCACGCTCGCGGAGCGCGGTCCGGCGCCCTGGCACCCGGCGGCCGCCGAGGAGTTCGCCCGGCTCACCGGCGTCACCCCGACCACGGCCCGGCTGGTGCTCGCCGGTATGCCGCAGATCGACGACAAGCGCCGGAGCGTGCCCTCGGCGACGCTGAAGGTCATCGGGGTGAAGGCGGCCGATGCCCGGGTGGCCAAGGACGAACTCAGGTCCCTCGACGTCGGCGCCCTGCGGGCCGTCGTGGCGGCGCTGCTGCCCACCGAGCCGTCGCGGCTGTGGACGGACGGCCCCGACGTCGCCCGCGCGGCCGAGGTCTGGAACGCGCGGCTGGGCCGGCGCACCCCCCTCCCCGAGGACGTGCTGCACGACGCGGTCCGCACCGTCGAGCCGGTCGGATGGGCACCGGCCGACGCACTGCGCGGCTTCGTGGACGTGGCCGCCGAGCCCCGGTTGACGCAGGACCTGACCTGGACCTTCGGCAGCTACTACCTCGAGCCCGCCCAGAAGACGCCCGGCTTCGACGGCAACGTCCTCAAGGGTTCGGTGGCCATGGCCGCGTGGCTCGCCCACCGGCTCCCGTCCGGCGACCCGATCCGGGCCGCCCTGCCCGGCGTCCTGACCGCGCTGCGCGACCGGCTGGCCCGCCCCGGCCTGCTGCTCGCCCTCGACCGGCGGGGGGTCGACTGGGAGGCCTTCCGGCGGGCCGCGGGCGAACCCACGGAGACCGGCGAGGACTTCGTCCGCCACGGCGCGGTTCTGCTGGGCACCGAGGGGCCCGACCCGGTCCCCGCCGTCCGGCCGGCGCTGCTGGACGCGACCGGTCACGACCCCCACCTGGCGGCGCTGTTCACCGGTGAGCGGCCGAACGCCCAGGAGACCGCGCTGCGTCTGGTCCACGACCGGCCGTTCGCCGAACTGCTCGCCGACCCGGGGAACCCGATGGCCGGCGAACGCGACGAGAACGGACTGTGGTGGCCCCAGGACCCCGCACGCTCCGTGCCCGGCCTGGTCGGCGAGGTGGCCAAGCGGTACGGCATCGGCGAGGACGCCGCCGTCCTCTACCTGATGCTGCTCGCCATGCCGGATCCCACCGACCGCAACACCGCACGCTGGACCGGCTGGGCCGCACAGCGCGGCGGGACGGCACGGCTCCGGGCGGCCCGGGCCGAACTCGCCGCCACCGACCTGGTGGTCGAGGGCAGCCGCTCCAAGGCCGGACGCTCACTCTTCCTGCCCTGCGGCTGGACCCAGCTCCCCAACCCGCACCTCCCGCTGGAGCGGTGGAAGCTGCCGCTGTACGACCTCCTCGACGGCGAGAACCCCGTCCTGGGCGCCGTCGTCCCGTTCCGGCCGGTCGCCGGTCTCTACCGCGAGGCCTGGCAGCGCGTCCTGGACGGGGACGAGCCGCGACTGGACGAACTGGAGGTGCCGCGACCGCGCAAGCGCCGGCGCTGAGTCCGCCACTGGAGGGGACGGCCGCCGCGTGCGGCGAGCCGTGCCCGCAGTCTGGCGACGGGCATGCCGGAGATCAGCTTGCGGAACCGCTTCTGGCGGCCGTGCTTCTCACCGACCCTCTGAGCCGGTACCGGCAGCGTCCCCTCGCGGAACCAGCGATACGCGGTCTGAGGATGCACGCCCTGCGTCGGCCCTCGAGGCACACATGCGCTCGGTCGTCGCCGCGGTCGTCGGTACCTTCCGCCCGCCTGACCTGTCCGGTGAGGGGAATCCCGGTGTCGAGGCGCAGGCCCTGCCAGGATGAGGGCGGCCGCGGAGCCGACGGGATTCGAACCCGCGGACAGGAGGGGCAGGGCCCGCCCGGTTCCCGTCGAGTCGACGTGAACGGGGCCTCGCCCACGTCGATCGCATTGGACCGCTCTGCCACGGCCCCGCAGCCTGCGGGTACCGCGCGGTCCCGCTCGGGTCAGCGTAGGCATGCGGGCCGGCCCGTGGCGAGGGCTTTTCCCTCCCGGCCGCCGCTTCCCGCGTACCGGCGACTTTCACTTCACGGCCACCGGGTCCTTCCTGGCCGTTGGGCGTTCCTGGAACACTCCATTCGCGCGTGCACCCACCGTTCCGGCACCACCCGTCCCCGGCCGGACTCCCCCCAACGCGAGAGGTCCCTCATCCCATGCCCGACGTGAACCGGCGCAGATTCCTCCAACTCGCGGGCGCCACCACGGCGTTCAGTTCGCTGTCCGCGAGCATCGAGCGAGCGGCCGCGCTCCCGGCGAATCACCGCTCGGGGACGATCGAGGACGTCGAGCACATCGTCGTCCTGATGCAGGAGAACCGTTCGTTCGACCACTACTTCGGCAGGCTGCGCGGTGTCCGCGGCTTCGGCGACCCGCATCCGGTGACGCTGGACAGCGGCAGGTCGGTGTGGCATCAGCCCAAGGGCGACGGCACTGAGGTGCTGCCCTTCCGGCCGGAGGCCGACGACCTCGGCATGCGGTTCCTGGAGGGGCTCCCGCACGGCTGGCCCGACGGACAGGACGCCTACCACGACGCCAAGTACGACCGGTGGCTGCCCGCCAAGGGCACCACCACCATGGCGTACCTGACCCGCGAGGACATCCCCTTCCACTACGCGCTCGCCGACACCTTCACCGTCTGTGACGCCTACCACTGCTCCTTCATCGGCTCCACCGACCCCAACCGCTACTACCTGTGGTCGGGTCACACGGGCAACGACGGCGAGGGCGGCGGCCCAGTTCTCGGCAACGACGAACTCGGCTACGACTGGACGACGTACCCCGAGCGGCTCCAGGAGGCCGGGATCTCCTGGAAGATCTACCAGGACATCGGCGACGGCCTGGACGCGGCCGGTCACTGGGGCTGGATCGACGACGCCTACCGCGGCAACTACGGCGACAACTCCCTGCTGTACTTCAACAAGTACCGCGACGCGAAGCCCGGCGACCCCCTGTACGACAAGGCCCGCACCGGCACCGACGCGAAGAGCGGCGAGGGCTACTTCGACCGGCTCCGCGCCGACGTCAAGGCGGGCCGGCTGCCGAAGGTCTCCTGGATAGCCGCCCCGGAGGCCTTCTCCGAGCACTCCAACTGGCCCTCGAACTACGGCGCCTGGTACATCTCCCAGGTCCTGGACGCCCTCACCTCCAACCCGGCGGTGTGGGCGAAGACCGCCCTGTTCGTCACGTACGACGAGAACGACGGCTTCTTCGACCACCTGGTGCCGCCGATGCCGCCGAAGTCCGCCGCCCAGGGCCGGTCCACCGTCGACGTCTCCCTGGACGTCTTCGCGGGCAGCGGCAGCCACCGCGAGGGCTTCTACGGGCTCGGCCCGCGCGTGCCCATGCTGGTCGTCTCACCCTGGAGCAAGGGCGGCTTCGTCTGCTCCGAGACCCTCGACCACACCTCGGTCATCCGGTTCATGGAGCGGCGCTTCGGCGTGCGCGAGCCGAACATCTCGCCCTGGCGGCGCGCCATCTGCGGCGACCTGACCTCGGCCTTCGACTTCTCGCGCAAGGACAGCCGCCCGGCCCGCCTGCCGGACACCGACGCCTACGAGCCGCCGGACCGCGAACGCCACCCGGACTACCGGCCCACCCCGCCCGCCGACCCGGACATGCCCCGCCAGGAACGCGGCCCGCGCCCCACCCGCCCGCTGCGGTACGCCCCGCACGTGGACGGCGCCGTGGACGCCGCGGCCGGGAAGTTCACGCTCACCTTCGCCTCCGGCGCCCGGGCCGGCGCCGCCTTCCTGATCACCTCCGGCAACGGCACCGACGGCCCCTGGACCTACACCACCGAGGCCGGCAAGGACATCGCGGACACCTGGAACTCGGCGTACTCCGGCGGCTCCTACGACCTGACGGTGCACGGACCCAACGGCTTCCTGCGCGTCTTCCGGGGCGCCGGCAAGACCGCGGGACCCGAGGTCACCGCCCGGCACAGCGGCGACGACGTCCGGCTGACCGTCACCAACACCGGCACCGGGACGGCCCGCCTCCGGGTCGAGAACGCCTACGGCGGCCGGAGCAGGACCTTCGCCGTGCGCCCCGGCACCACCGTGCGCCACACCGTCGACCTCTCGGGCAGCCGCCGCTGGTACGACGTGACGGTCACCTCCGAGTCCGACCCGGCGTTCCTGCGGCGCTTCGCCGGGCACGTGGAGAACGGCCGGCCGGGGGTGAGCGACCCGGCGATCGTCACGGACTGAGCCGAGCCCGGTGACTAGAGCCGCGTGAGGCGCCCAGGCCCCGGCCCGGGCTGCCGGGGCACCAGCACCGGTCCGACCCGCCTCGGCCCCTCGGACTCGGGTTCCGGCTCCGGCTGCGGGTCCGGCGCCGGGGCGGCGGTCACCGGTCCGGCGTGCCCGGGCGGCGGGCCCGGGGTCGCGCGGCTCAGCTGGAGCACTCCCCAGGCGGCCAGCGCCGCACCGGTCAGCGCGAGCAGCACGCCGCCCGCGCCGCCCCGCAGGCGCTCTCCGAGCAGGGACAGCCCGATCACCGCGGCGGCCACCGGATTGGCCAGGGTCACCACCGCCAGCGGGGCGCCGAGACCGCCCCGGTACGCCGTCTGCGCCAGCAGCAGTCCGCCCGCAGCGAAGGCGGCCACCAGCACGGCCACGCCGATCACCTGCGCGCTCAGCAGCGGGCCCGAGCGGTCGGTGACGGCGACCGTGACGGTCTGGGTGAGCGCCGAGGCGACCCCGGAGGCGATACCGGAAGCCGTCGCGTGCCGCAGCCCGGGCCGGGCGCCGGGCCGCGACAGCACGCCGATCAGCGCCGCCGTCGCGCCGGACACCGTCAGCGCCTCGGGCACGCTCAGCGTGTCGTCGGGCGCGGGCCCGGACGCGGTGAGCAGCAGCGCGCCCAGACCCAGCAGCGTCAGTCCGGTGCCCCGCCACTCGACCGCGCTCACCCGGCGGCCCGCCAGCCGCGCCCCCAGGGGCACCGCCGCGACCAGGGTGAGCGCACCGAGAGGCTGCACCACGGTGAGGGGACCGTACTTGAGCGCCACGACGTGCAGCAGTGCGGCCGAAGCGTTCAGCGCGACCGTCCACCACCAGGCGCCCGAGGCCAGCAGCCGCAGCGCGCCGGCGCCGGAGGTGCGTGCGGCCAGCCGCTCCTGGGCGACGGCCGCGGCGGCGTAGGCGCAGGCCGAGACGAGGGACAGCAGGACGGCGACGAGAGCGGCGTTCATCGGCCCGCTCCGACCAGCCCGTGCTGCTCCGCGGGCGTCCGGTGCCGCGGCTCCGGCCGGCGGCGGGGCACGGCGCACCGCGGCCGGTGCGGCAGGCGGAGCACGGCGAGCGCGAGGCCGAGCAGCGCCGCGGCCACGATCACGTCGAGCCAGTAGTGGTTCGCGGTGCCCACGATGACCAGCAGCGTCACCAGCGGATGCAGCAGCCACAGCCACCGCAGGCGCGAGCGCGTCGCGACGATCAGACCGATCGCCAGCATCAGGGCCCAGCCGAAGTGCAGCGAGGGCATCGCCGCGAACTGGTTAGACAACTGGTCGGTGCGCGGCGGGCCGTACACCGAGGGACCGAACAGCCGGGCCGTGTCGATCAGACCGGTGGCGCCCAGCATGCGCGGCGGGGCGAGCGGAAAGAGGAGGTGCAGCACCAGCGCGGCGCCGGTCACCGCGGCCAGGACCCGGCGGGCCCAGACGTAGTGCGCGGGCCGGCGCAGGTAGAGCCAGACCAGGAAGGCCAGGGTGGCCGGGAAATGGATGGTGGCGTAGTAGGTGTTCGCCACGTGTATGAGCGTGTCGCCGTGCAGGAGCAGGGACTGCACCGTGCCCTCGTCGGGCAGCCGGAGCGCGCGTTCCCAGTCCCAGACGTGGTGGGCGTTGCGGAAGGCCTCGGCGGTGTGGCCGGTCGCCAGCTGGCGGCCGAACTTGTACACGAGGAAGAGCCCGGCCACGAGCAGGAGCTCACGGACGAGAGGTGGGCGCGCGGGCGCGTCCGGCCCCGCTGGTGCAGGCTCGCTGCGGGCGTTCATCCCCCGGCCCCTTCGCTGACGGTGGTGCGTGCGGCTCATCGGGTACGGGGGCGCGGGTGACGGTTCTCATCGATACGACCTCGTTCCGGTACGCCAGTGTACCGATACGATGGCGTTCCGGTACACTGGCGTATCGATAGACATAGGACACACTGGAGTGCGGGGCCGCGGTACGGCCCCCGGAGCCATCAGCGGAAGGAGCGGGGACGATGACGTCGCAGGCCGCGGACCGACCCGAACCGGTCGGCGCCTCACGCCGCTCCAAGATCACGCCCGAGCGTGAGCAGGAGTTCTTCGACGCCGTGCTCGACCAGCTCCGCTCCTGCGGCTACGACGCCGTCACCATGGAGGGCATCGCCGCCAGCACCCGGTGCAGCAAGTCCACGCTCTACCGGCAGTGGCGGACCAAGCCCCAGTTCGTGGCCGCCGCACTGCGCTCCAACCGCCGGGTGCGCTTCGCCGACATCGACAGCGGGTCGCTCGCCGAGGACCTGCGCCGGGCGGCCCGGGCCGCGGGCCAGGGGGCGGGCAAGGACACCGGGCTGCTCCAGGCCCTCGGCCACGCGGTCATGGAGGACCCGGAGCTGAAGGGCGCGCTGCGCGAGGCGCTCGTCGAGCCGGAGATCGCCGCGCTCAGGCAGATCCTCGCGCGCGGTGTGGCACGGGGAGAGGTCCCCGCCGGCCATCCGGCGCTGGAGTACGTGCCCGCGCAGCTCTTCGGCATGCTGCGGATGCGGCCCGTCCTCGAGGGCGAGCAGGCCGACGCGGAGTACCTCGTCCGGTTCGTGGAGGCCGTCGTGCTGCCGGCGCTCGGCCTTCCCTGAGACTCAGGTCGCCGTCCACGGGATGACTGGACGGTGACCTGCCCGCGCCGCACCGTGGGGACGGGGGCGGCGCGCAACCCCGGCCGGGCGGGGCACCCTTTGAGCGGAAGGGCGCCCCGCCCGGCCGACAGTTTTCCGGCCGCCGCGGCGACCTGCGCCGGGCCGGGCGGCTGACCGTCAGCCGGCCAGCCGGCCAGAGGGGCGAAGAGGCGGAGGGTCAGACGTCCTGTCCGTTGCCGCCGCCGGAGCCGTCCACCTCGATGCCCTTGGTGATCTCGTCGATCACCGTCTGCTTCTCCCCGACGTCGACGCCGAAGCGGACGACGACGATGCGCTCGGGCTCGGCGGGCGAGGGGAAGGCGAGCGACTCGACATAGCCGTCGGAGCCCTTCGCGGTGACCGCCTTCCAGCGGACCAGGTAGCCCTTCTGCCCGGCGACCGTGACCGCCTTGGCGGCCAGCTCCTCGTGCGAGGTGATCTCGCCGTAGGACTCGCCGCCGTAGGACTCCTCGGCGTTCGCTTCGATGTCGGCCTTCGCGACCTCCTCGGCGGTGCCGCCCTTGGTGCCCAGCACCACCGCCGGAGCCGAGTAGGCGCCGCCCTTGGTGCAGGTCGCGGAGGTGTCGCCGGGACACTTGTAGCTGTCGTCCGACGTGACCGACGCACCCACCTGCAACTCCTGTCCCGACCAGCCGTCGGGGATGGGCAGGCTGATCCCGCTGACCGGGTCCGTCACCGACCCGCTGTCGATCGTGGGCGGCTCCGACCCCTCCGGGGAGTCCGGCGCCGGCGACCGGCCGTCCTCGCCGCCGCCGTTGCCGCCGCCCGAGCCGCCGAAGGGGTCCTCCTGGCCGCCGGGACCGCGCCGGTCCTGCTGCGAACTTCCCGCGCTGTCGCTGCCCGAGCCGTCGTCGGCGAGCACGTACACGCCGACCCCGATGCCGGCCAGCACCGCCACGGCCGCCGCGACGGCTATGCCGGTACGCAGCCGGCGCCGCCGCGCGGACGGCGGCTGGACGGGAACGCCCGGATATCCCGGGTGCACGGGATACGTCCCTGCCGCGTCGTCCTGCGTCGGGGGTTGCACCGGGAACTGGTCCGGGGACTGGGCCGGGGGTTGCACCGGCGGCTGCGCGGGAGGAGCCCACGCGGCGGCCGGCCCCGCGGTGCGGACCTGGTCGGTCCACGCCTCGCCGTCCCACCAGCGCTCGGTGGCGGGACCGTCATTCTTCTGTCCGGGGTCCGGGTACCACCCGGGAGGAGTCGCCTGCGTCATGGGCCCACCGTATGAGGCGTCGGTGAAAGCCGGATGAGAGGCCCGGTCGTACACCCCGCTGCGGCCGGGCAGCCGCCCGTTCCGCGCGAGAGGTTGACGGCCACGGGCCCAGGCCGCCGCTGATGACGAGCCCGGCGCGTCGTTCGCGCTTTACCGCATGTCACCCGTCACGGCAACTGGCCCGCGGAGCGCGCACCACTCGCGCGGTCGGAGGGCTAGGCTCAGGCTCTGTACGTCATTCGGGCGACTCGGGGAGGCAGCGGGATGACGGAGGTACGGCGGGCGGGCGCCGGTTCGGCCTCCCTCTGGGAGCGCGACGAGGAAGTCGCCACCATCACGCGCGCGGTCGACGTCCTGTGCGCGGACCGCTCGTCCCCCGGCACCCTGCTGGAGGCCCGCGGCGAGGCCGGGGTCGGCAAGACCGCGCTGCTCGCCGAGACCCGCCGCATCGCCGAGGCGCGGGGCTGCACCGTCTGGTCGGCACGCGGCGGCGAGACCCTCAGGTCCGTCCCCTTCAACGTGGTACGCCAACTGCTCCAGCCCGCACTGGTGTCCATGCTCCCGGAGGAGGCCCGCGAGTACCTGGGCGACTGGTACGACATCGCGGGACCCGCCCTCGGCATCGTGGACCCCGGCGAGCGGCAGGCCGACCCGCAGGGGGTGTGCGACGGCCTGGTCGCCGCCGTACGCCGGCTCGCCCGCCGCGAGTGGCCGCTGGTGCTGCTGATCGACGACGCCCACTGGGGCGACCAGGAGACCCTGCGCTGGCTCGCCGCGCTCGCCGAACGGCTCGACGAGACCTCCGTCCTGGTCGTGATCGCCCGCCGCCCCGGCGACGTCAGCGGTGACAGTGCCCGTCACCTGGACGCGGCCGCCGCCGTGGGCCGGCCCCTCGCCCCGCTGAACGCGCTCACCCCCGGGGCGACGGCCGGACTCACCCGCGCCACCCTGGGCGGCCACGCCGACGCCGCGTTCTGCCGCGAGGTGTGGGCCGTCACCGGCGGCAACCCCTACGAGACCGTCGAACTCCTCGCCAAGGTCCAGGACAGCGAACTGCAACCCATCGAGGCGGAAGCCGCCGAACTGCGCGCCCTGAACCGCTCCGCCCGCGGCGGCGGTCTCGTCGCTCGCCTGGAGCAACTCGGCGTCGACTCCACCCGGTTCGCCTGGGCGGCGGCCATCCTCGGCGGCGGCATCACCGTCGACATGGTGGCCGCGCTCGCCACCCTCGACCGCGCCGACGCCGCCCGCTGCGCAGAACTGCTGTGCAACGCCCGGATCCTCTCCGTACCCGACTCCGCCGCGGGACAGCCGCGCACGGGCGAGCTGGAGTTCGTGCACCCGCTGATCGCCACCGCCGTCTACAACTCCATCCCCGACGCGCTGCGCACGGCGATGCACGGCATAGCGGCCCAGCTGGTCACCGACTCCGGACTCGGCGCCGCGGCCGCCTCCCGCCATCTGCTCCAGGTCTATCCCGACGACGACCAGGAGGTCGTGGAGCAGCTGCGCGACGCCGCCCGCGAGCACCTCGCCGTCGGAGCCCCCGACGCCGCCCGCCTCTGCCTCGAACGCGCGCTGCGGGAACCGCCGTTGCCCGACACCCACGCACGCGTGCTGTTCGAACTGGGCTGCGCCACCCTGCTCACCGCGCCCGCCACGACCATCGGCCACCTGCGCACCGCGCTCGCCATGCCCGGCCTGAACGGCGAGCAGCGCGTCGACGCCGTCTTCCGGCTCTCCCAGGCCCTGCTCCACAACGACCAGCTGGAGGAGGCCGTCCGCACCGTCGAGGCGGAGGCGGCGCGCAACCCGGACCCGTCCGCGCGGCTGCGGCTCCAGGCCGCCCAGTACATGTGGGAGGGCATCCACGCCGGCGAGACGTCCTCGCCCCGCCGCTCCGCGCGCCTCGCCGAACTCGCCGCCACCTGCACCGGCCGCGACAACGCCGAACGCGCCCTGCTCATCCTGCGCGGGTTCGACGCCATGACCCACGGCGAGAGCGCCGAAGAGGTCGTCGAGCTGTGCGACCGCGCTCTCGTCAACGGCCGCCTCGCACCCGGGCTCGGCTGGACGGACACCGAGTGGGGCCTGGAACTGCCGATGATGCTGGCCAGTTCCTACGCCTACGCCGACCGGCTCGACCGCGCCGAGGCACTGTTCACCGAGGCCCTGCGCGCCTACGAGAGCGCCGGCTGGAGCGGCGGGCACCTCTCCCTCGCGCACGCCTACGTCGGCCTCGGCCACCGCAGGAGGGGCCGCCTGAGGGAGGCCGAGCAGTCCCTGCGCGAGTCACTGCGCATCGCCGAACGCGTCGGCCGCGGGCTGCCGCTGTACTGGTCGGCGACCTGCAACCTGATCGACACCCTGCTCGCCCGCGGCCACGTCGAGGAGGCCCGGACCCTCGCCGACCAATACGGCTTCGCCCCGCCGTACCCGTCGACGATCGTGCTGCCCGACCCCCGCTCGGTGCGCGGGCGGCTGCTGCTCGCCACCGGCCGCACCAAGGAGGGCGTCAACGAGCTTGAGGCGGCCGAGAAGGCGGCGGCCGCCCGCGGCCGGCACAACCCGGTGGTGGTGCCCTGGGCGACCGAACTGGCCCGTGCGCTGGCCACCGAGGACCCCGGCCGCGCCGCCCGGCTGGCCACCGACGCCCGCCGCCAGGCCGAGCGCTTCGGCACGGACACCGCGATAGGAGAGGCCCTGCGCTGCGCCGCCGCGCTGGAGACCGGCCAGCGCGCGGTCCGGCTCGCCGCCCAGGCCGTCGCCTATCTGGAGGCCTCGCCCTGTCAGTACGAGCACGCCGCCGCACGCGTGGAGTACGGCATCGCGTCCCGTTCGGCGGCCGAGCTGAACCGTGGGCTCGCACTGGCCGACTCGTGCGGCGCCGACGGCCTGGCCACCCGCGCCCGCGAGGCCCTGGCGGTAACACACCCGGCCTGAGACCCGGCCCCGGCCCGGATGCGGCCGGGGCGAGGTTCCCGGCGCCGTGTCACTGCGCGGCGCCGTCCTCCTCGGCCAGCACCCGCTGGGCCGTCGTGAAGGCGGAGTTGGCCGCCGGTACCCCGCAGTACACGGCCGTCTGGAGCAGTACCGCCCCGATCTCGTCCGCCGTCAGCCCGTTGCGCCGGGCGGCCCGCACGTGCATGGCCAGCTCCTCGTAGTGGCCGTGCGCGACGAGGGCCGTCAGCGTGACCATGCTGCGCTCGCGGCGCGAGAGCGTCTCGTCGGTCCAGATCTCGCCCCACGCGTAGCGCGAGATGAAGTCCTGGAAGCGGGCGGTGAACGGGGTCTGCCGCCCTTGCGCCCGGTCCACGTGCGCGTCGCCCAGCACCTCGCGCCGCACCGCCATGCCCCGTTTGGCGCCCCCGGCGAAGTGCGCCCGCAGCGCGGTCAGCACCGCCTCGGGGCGTTCGGCCGGCGCCAGGTGCGACGCACCCGGGATCTCGGTCAGCGAAGCGCCCGGCACCGCGTCGGCCAGCTCCCGCAGATGCGCGGGAGGGGTGGCCGGGTCCTCCCGGCCGGCGACCAGCAGCGTCGGCGCGGAGATCCGGCCGAGCCGGTCCCGCAGGTCGAACGCGGCCAGCGCGTCGCAACAGGCGGCGTACGCGCCGGGATCGGCGTCCCGGTGGTCCCGGACCAGCCGCGGCACGGTGAACCCCGGGGTGAACCACCGCTCGTCCGCCGTCGCGGCGAGCCCCGCCAGCCCCTCGGTCCGTACCAGCGCGGCCCGCTCCTCCCACGGCCTCGCGCCGTTGAAGTGCGCCGACGAGCAGATGACCGCCAGGGACGACACGCGCTCCGGATGGTGCACGGCCAGATGCAGGCCCACCGCGCCGCCCAGCGACACCCCGGCGTAGGCGAACCGCTCCACCCCGAGCGAGTCGGCGAGCGCGAGCACCAGGCCGGCCAGGTCGCCGACGGTGGCGCCGGGTCCGATGAGATCCGCCGCCGAACCACCGTGCCCCGGCAGGTTCCAGCGGATCACCCGGTGCCCGACGGACAGCTCGGGCGCCACCTGGTCCCACAGGGCGTACGAGGTGCCCAGCGACGGCCCGAGCAGCAGCGGGGGAGCGGAGGAGGGGCCTTCGGTGAGGTGGTCGAGCATGGTCAACGTCGCTCCAGGGCACGGTCGGTCAGGGCTCCCGCGGAGCCGGTGCAACGGACGGGATCGGTGAGTGCGGCAACGTCGACGTCCCGCAATTCCGGTACCTCGGCCAGCAGTTCGCCCAGGCTCCGGTCCTCGGCGTACGTACGCGCCGCCAGCTCGGTCAGCAGCGCCTTGGCGCGGGCTCGCCCGAGCACCGGCGCCAGTTCGGCGGAGAGCCGCTCGGACACGATCAGCCCGTGCGTGAGACCGAGGTGCGCGCGCATCGCCTCCGGGCGCACCCGCAGCCCCTCGGTCAGTTCGGCGGCGTCACGCGCCGCCGTCCCGGTCAGGCGCAACAGGTCCCGCAGCGGCTCCCACTCGGCGTGCCAGGCCCCGGCCGGCCGCTCGTCCTCGGCGACCAGCGAGCCGTACAGCGTGGCCGCGAGCTGCGGCGCGCGCCGGGCGGCGGCCGCGATCAGCGTGGACCGTACGGGATTGGCCTTGTGCGGCATCGCCGACGAACCGCCGCCGCTGCCCTCGGCGACCTCGCCGATCTCGGTGCGCGACAGCGTCAGCACGTCCGCGGCGATCTTCCCGAGCGCCCCGGCGGTGAAGGCGAGCGCGCCCGCCAGGTCGGCGACCGGAGTGCGCAGGGTGTGCCAGGGCAACACGGGTGCCCGTAGCCCGAGTTCACCGGCGTACGCCGTCGGCAGCGCGGTCGGGTCCGGCGCCCCGTACGCCGCGAAGGCCGCCAAGGTGCCCGCCGCACCGCCGAGTTGCGCGGGCAGCGCGTCGCGTACCGCGGTGATCCGGTCTCGCGCGTCGAGCACCAGTGAGCGCCAGCCGGCCGCCTTCAGCCCGAAGGTCGTCGGCACGGCGTGCTGGGTGAGTGTCCGGCCGGGCATCGCCGTGTCCCGGTGCTCGGCGGCCAGCCCGGCCAGCGCCCGTTCCGTACGGGTGAGATCGGGCAGCAGCAGGTCCAGGGCACGGGCGGCGACCAGCATCGTCGCCGAGTCCATGATGTCCTGGCTGGTCGCCCCCCGGTGCACGTACGGCCCATAGGGCTCGCCGACCGCCTTCGTCAGGTCGGCGACCAGCGGGATGACCGGATTCCCGCCGCCACGGGCGCGCTCGGCCAGGGAGTGCGCGTCGAACCCGGCGGGGTCGGCGGCCCCGGCCACCGCCTCGGCCGCCTCCGCGGGGGCGAGGCCCAGTGCGGCCTGGGCGCGGGTGAGCGCCACCTCCGCATCGAGCAGGGCCCGCAGATACGCGCGGTCACCGGTCGCCGACGCGACCGGCGAGCCCGCCCACCCGGGGGCGAGCAGGCTCGTGTCGGCGTTGGCGTCGGCGGGGTCGGCAGGTGATGTCACTGGAACTCCAGGAAGACCGTCTCGCCCTCGCCCTGAAGGCGGATGTCGAAACGGTACGTCCCGTGGCCCTCGTCCGCCGCGACCAGCGTGTCGCGGCGCTCCGCCGGCACCCGGGCCAGCAGCGGATCGGCGCCGAGCACCGCCTCGTCGCCCGGCAGGTAGATGCGGGTGTAGAGGTGCACGAGCAGCCCGCGCGCGAACACGCACACGCTCACGTACGGCGCGCTCCGCCCGCGCGCCCCTGGCCGCAGCGTGCGCGCGTACCAGTGGCCGTCCGCGTCGGTCTGGATGCGTCCGAAGCCGGTGAACTCCACGCCGTTGCGGCCGAGGAAGCCGCCGGAGGCGGGGTCGCGCCGCATCGAGCCGTCGGCCGTCGGCACCCTGCCCTCGGTGTCCGGGCCCCACAGTTCCACGAGGGCGTCCGGCAGCGGGTTGCCCTCGCCGTCGTACACGTACCCGTGCACGGTGACCGTGTCCGGATGCCCGGCCGGCGCGATGTCCTCACCGCCGCGGAACGGCAGCGCGTACCCGTAGAACGGGCCGACCGTGTGCGACGGCGTGGGCAGCACCTGCTCCGGGCGACTGGTGTCGATCTTCGTCATGGCGGATCAGCGTCCTTCTTCGATCCAGGTGGCGTTCGGGCCGTCGAGCACGATGTCCCAGTGGTAACCGAGCGAGAACTCCGGCACGGACAGGCTGTGGTCGTACGTCGCGATCAGCCGCTGCCGGGCGGCGTCGTCCGTCACCGACTGGAGGATCGGGTCGTACGGGAACAGCGGGTCGCTCGGGAAGTACATCTGCGTCACCAGCCGTTGCGTGAACGCCGAGCCGAACACGGAGAAGTGGATGTGGGCCGGGCGCCAGGCGTTGACGTGGTTGCGCCACGGGTAGGGGCCGGGCTGGACGGTGGTGAAGCGGTAGAAGCCGTCGTCGTCGCAGAGGGTGCGGCCCACGCCGGTGAAGTTCGGGTCCAGCGGCGCGTCGTGCTGCTCGCGCTGGTGCGCGTACCGCCCGGCCGAGTTGGCCTGCCAGATCTCCACGAGCTGCCCGCGCACCGGCTTCCCGTTCCGGTCGAGGAGTCGGCCTGAGACGGTGATGCGCTCGCCGACCGGCTCCCCGTTGTGCTGCCGGGTCAGGTCGTTGTCGATCCCGGTGATGTCCCGCTCGCCGAAGGCGGGGGAGGACAGCTCCACCAGCTCCGGGTCCTTGGTGACGTCGATGGCGATCGGCGGCTGCTTCGGGTGGCGCAGCACCGAGGAGCGGTACGGCGCGTAGTCGCGGCGCGGGTGGTGCTCGACGGGCGCGCCGTCGGCGACCCGCTTCTCGTAGGCGGCGTGCTCGGCCGCGATCTCCGCGTCGATGTCGTGCTGGGTGAGAGTCATGACGGTTCCCGTGATTCCCGTGGGTGGCTAGCGGTCGAGGACCAGGGCGAGGCCCTGGCCGACGCCGATGCAGAGGGTGGCGATGCCGGTGCCGCCGCCCCTGCGGGCGAGCTGGTGGGCGACGGTGCCGGCGAGGCGGGCACCGGAGGCGCCGAGAGGGTGGCCGAGGGCGATGGCCCCGCCCTGCGGGTTGAGGATCGCGGGGTCGAACTCGGGCCACTCGGCGACGCAGCCCAGCACCTGGGCGGCGAAGGCCTCGTTGAGTTCGAGGACGTCGAGGTCGGCGAAGGTGCGGCCGGCCCTGGTGAGCGCGCGGTTGACGGCCTCGACGGGGGCGAGGCCGAAGTACTGGGGGTCGGTCGCCGAGACGCCGGTGGCGGAGATCCGGGCGAGCGGCTCGCGGCCGGTGGCCCTCAGGCCCTCCTCGTCGACCAGGAGCAGCGCGGCCGCGCCGTCGTTGAGCGGGGAGGCGTTCCCGGCGGTCACGGTGCCGTCGTTCTTGCGGAAGGACGGCCTGAGCTTCGCCATCGCCTCCAAGGAGGTGTCCGGGCGTACGCACTCGTCGGCGGCGAAGTCCACCGGATCGCCCTTGCGCCGCGGCACCGGGACGGGGGCGAGTTCCGCGTCGAACAGGCCGTCCGCCTGCGCCCGCGCCGCCTTCCGGTGCGAGGCGAGGGCGAACTCGTCCTGCCGCTCGCGCGTGATCCCGTGCTTGTCGGCGATCAGTTCGGCCGATTCGCCGAGGGGGATGGTCCACTGCGGGTCCATCCTCGGGTTGACCATGCGCCAGCCCAGAGTGGTGGAGTACAGCTCGGTGTGTCCGGCCGGGAAGGGCCGCTCCGATTTGGGCAGTACGTAAGGCGCTCGGGTCATCGACTCGACCCCGCCCGCCAGCGCGATCGACGCGTCGCCGACGGCGATGGCGCGGGCGGCCTGGATCACCGCTTCGAGGCCGGACGCGCACAGCCGGTTCACCGTGACGCCGGGGACGCTGGTGGGCAGGCCCGCGAGCAGGGCGGCCATGCGGGCGACGTTGCGGTTCTCCTCGCCCGCGCCGTTGGCGTTGCCGAAGTAGACGTCCTCGATCCGGGCGGGGTCCAGATCCGGGGTGCGGGCGAGGAGTTCGCGGATCGCGTGCGCGGCCAGGTCGTCGGGGCGCACGCCCGCCAGGGAGCCGTTGTACTTGCCGAACGGGGTGCGGACCGCGTCGACGACGTAGACGTCCTTCACTTCGGCTCCTCTCCGACGACGAGCTTCGCGTCGGTCTTCGCGACGACCTCGTCGACGCTCACGCCCGGTGCCCTCTCCACCAGGACCAGGCCGTCGCCGGTGACGTCGAGGACGCCGAGGTCGGTGATGATCCGGTTCACACACGCCTTGCCGGTCAGCGGCAGCGCGCACTCCTCGAGGATCTTGGGGGAGCCGTCCTTGGCGGTGTGGGTCATGACCACGATGACGGTGCGGGCGCCGTGGACGAGGTCCATCGCGCCGCCGATCCCGGTGATCATCTTGCCGGGTATGGCCCAGTTGGCGAGGTCGCCGCCCGCCGACACCTGCATGGCACCCAGGACGGCGACGTCGATGTGCCCGCCCCGGATCATGCCGAAGGACAGCGCCGAGTCGAAGAAGGAGGCGCCCGGCAGGACGGTGACGGTCTCCTTGCCGGCGTTGATCAGGTCGGGGTCCACCTCCGCGTCGGTGGGGTACCTGCCGGTGCCCAGGATGCCGTTCTCCGACTCCAGGGTCACCTCCACGCCCTCGGGGAGGTAGTTGGGGATCAGCGTGGGCAGGCCGATGCCGAGGTTGACGTACTGGCCGTCCTCGAGCTCCAGCGCCGCCCGCGCGGCCATCTGTTCACGTGTCCACGCCATCAGGAACTCACCGTCCGCCGCTCGATCTTCTTGTCGGCGGCCTGCTCCGGGGTGAGCGCCACCACCCGCTGGACGAAGATCCCCGGCAGATGCACCGCGTCCGGGTCGATCTCGCCCGGCTCGACCAGCTCCTCCACCTCGGCGATCGTCACCCGTCCGGCCGTCGCGGCCAGCGGGTTGAAGTTCCGGGACGACTTCGCGAAGACCAGGTTCCCGTGCCGGTCGCCCTTCGCCGCGCGGACCAGCGCGAAGTCCGTGCGGATACCGCGCTCCAGCACGTACTGGGTCCCGTCGAACTCGCGGACCTCCTTGGGCGGCGAGGCCAGCGCGACCCCGCCGGACCCGTCGTAGCGCCAGGGCAGCCCGCCGTCGGCGACCTGGGTGCCGACCCCGGCGGGGGTGTAGAAGGCGGGGATGCCCGCGCCGCCGGCCCGCAGCCGCTCGGCCAGGGTGCCCTGCGGGATCATCTCCACCTCCAGCTCCCCGCCCAGGTACTGCCGGGCGAACTCCTTGTTCGCGCCGATGTAGGACCCGGTCACGCGGGCGATGCGGCCGGCGGCCAGCAGGACGGCAAGCCCCGACTCCATCGCCCCGCAGTTGTTGGAGACCACCGAAAGACCGCCGGTCCCGCACTCGTACAGCGCCTGGATCAGCACGTTCGGCACGCCGCTCAGTCCGAAACCGCCCACCGCGAGCGAGGCGCCGTCGGGCACGTCGGCCACCGCCTCCCCGGCCGTGGCCACCACCTTGTCCATCCGAGAAGCCCCATCTCTTCCGCGCGCCCCGGGGACAGATAGTCAGGGCACTGAGTATTTTAGCGAGGTTTCCCACACGCTGCCACCGGACGGCCGGGGCGTCAAGACCCACAAAGTACGAGGTAGATCGTCTGAGGCGATCCGGGATGTCGGGACCCGGTGCCGTGTATCGTCAGTGCACCTACGAAAGTGACCACGGGGAGTGCACATGGCAGCGGTCGATCTGGCCACCCACCCCGGCCACCTGGCCCGGCGGCTGCAGCAGGCGCACTACCTGCTGTGGAACACGATGGTCTCCGAGGAGACCACCTCGCCGCAGTACGCCGTCCTCAACGCTCTCGTCGCCGAGCCGGGGCTCGATCAGCGCACCGTGGGGGAGCGGGTGGGCCTGGACCGGTCCACCATCGCCGAGGTGGTCAGCCGGCTCGGCCGCCGCGCCCTGCTCGACAAGGTCCGCGACCCGCAGGACGGCCGCCGGTCCCTGCTCCGGGCGACCGACGAGGGCCTGCGCGTCCACCGCAGGCTGGGCGTGCGCATCGCCCGGATGAACCAGGTGTTCCTGGCCCCGCTCGCCGCCGACGAGCAGGCGGTGTTCATCGACCTCATCCGCCGGGTCGCGGACGCCGCGGAGGGGCTCCGCAACCCGGCCGAGCCGACGGCGGCACCGGGCTGACCGGGGACTTCCCCGTCAGGAGCCCCCGGCGAAGACCACCCACACCTGGCCCTCGGCGAAGTTCAGCGGCTCGCCGTCCTCGGTGGTGAAGGTCGTGCCGGCCTCGGCCGCCCCCCGCTTCCAGGTCGCCTCGTACGCGCGCCCGTCGCGCAGCACCTCCGCCTGCCCGGAGCCCACCGACTCGACATAGGGCGAGTTGCTGCCTCGGAAGTCGCGGAAGTCGGACTCGCGCACCGTCACGTGCTGCACGACGACCGTGGCCGGCGCCAGCCGCCCGCCGTCGGCCGTGCGGGCCGGGGCGCCGTCCATGGAGACCAGCCACCGGTCCCGGCTGTCGGACCAGCTGAAGGTGAAGCTCGCCGCCGGATAGCGCACTGTGCGCGAGGACTCCGACCGGCCGCCCGCGGGGGCCTTGCCGTAGGTGAACCCGTTACTGAGGGCCGCCGCCCCCGAGGGTTCCTGGAGCAGCTTGCGGGGGTGCAGGTAGAGGTTGTGCGGGGCCTGCCGGTCCCCGGCGCGGACATACGCTTCGGAGTCCTCGCCGGGCGGCTCCGCGCGCAGGGGAGCCTTGTCGATGAGCGGCAGCAGCTTGCTCTGCGCGCCGGAGAACGCCAGCACCGGCCGGTCGAACTGGCCGAGCAGCTCCAGGTCGGACTCCCGGGCGCTGCGCACCGGTCCCACGGACTCGGGCAGCTCGGTGGCGTAGATCGCCATCAGTCGGCTCAGCCCGGCCTCCACCGGCTCGGTGTAGACGACGTCCGCGTCCTCCAGACCCGTCTGCGGGCGGGCCGCGCGTACGTTGTCGACCTTCACGGCGAGCACCGGTCCCGAGGCGGGGGCGGCCGTGCTGTGCGACCGCTCCGGTTTCGGCGCCCGCCCGTCGTCCTTCGTGCCGGGCCCCGCCGTGCAGCCCGCCGCGGCCAGCGAGACCGCCACCGCCGCCGTCAGCAGCGCGGCACTCCGCCCGCTGTGTGTCCCTCTTCGCATTCCGAGCATCCGTCCACCCATCCCGTGTCATTGATTGTGCGCTTCTTGAAGCATTTAGTGCCATACCTGACTGAATCCGATACGGCACACGGAACGGAGCAGATAATCCGCTGTTCGGCCGAAACGACCGCCGGGTTCGGCGACGAGGCCGCAGGGGTACCCGGCCGCCACGCAGCACCGAAGCGCACGGCGACCAAGGGAGCGCGGGGCGATGAAGGCAGTGACATGGCAGGGCAAGCGGGACGTGCGGGTCGAGGACGTGCCGGACCCGAGGATCAAGGAGCCGACCGACGCGGTCATCCGCGTCACGTCCTCGGGGCTGTGCGGCTCGGACCTGCACCTCTACGAGGTACTCACGCCGTTCATGACACCGGGCGACATCCTCGGCCACGAGCCGATGGGCATCGTGGAGGAGGTCGGCCCGGAGGTGACCAACCTGAAGCCCGGCGACCGGGTCGTGGTGCCGTTCCAGATCGCGTGCGGCCACTGCTACATGTGCGGCAACGGCCTGCCGACCCAGTGCGAGACCACCCAGGTCACCGGCGAGGGCATGGGCGCCCCGCTGTTCGGCTACACCCGCCTGTACGGCGCGGTGCCCGGCGGTCAGGCCGAGTACCTGCGCGTGCCGCAGGCGCAGTACGGCCCGATCAAGGTGCCCGAGGGCCCGGCCGACGACCGCTTCGTCTACCTCTCCGACGTCCTGCCCACCGCCTGGCAGGCGGTCGCCTACGCCGACGTCCCGCAGGGCGGCAGCATCGCCGTGCTCGGTCTCGGCCCGATCGGTGACATGGCCTGCCGGATCGCCCGGCTCAAGGGGATCGACAAGGTGTTCGGCGTGGACCTCGTGCCGGAGCGGCTGGAGCGGGCCCGCGCACGGGGCGTGGAGACGTACGACCTGCGGGCCTTCGACAACGAGAAGGAACTCGTCGCCGCGATCCAGGACCGGACCGACGGCCGCGGCCCCGACGCCGTGATCGACGCGGTCGGCACCGAGGCGCACGGCGGCGCCGTCGCCAAGCTGGTGCAGCAGGCCGCCGCGGTGATGCCCCGGGCCATCGGCGGACCCCTCGCGGAGCGGTTCAGCATCGACCGGCTCGCCGCGCTCTACACCGCCATCGACCTGGTGCGCCGCGGCGGCACCATCTCCCTCTCCGGCGTGTACGGCGGCATGGCCGACCCGATGCCCATGCTCACCCTGTTCGACAAGCAGATCCAGCTGCGGATGGGCCAGGCCAACGTGCGCCGCTGGAGCGACGACATCGTCCCGTACCTGACCGACGGCGACCCCCTCGGCGTCGACGGCTTCGCCACCCACCGGGTGCCGCTGACGGACGCGCCGCACGCGTACGAGATGTTCCAGAAGAAGCAGGACGGCGCCGTCAAGGTGCTGATGACGCCGTAAGGCCCCGGGCGGCTCACGGCCCGCCGAGAATCTCCGCCAGGTCGTAGCGGACCGGCTCCTCCAACTGCGCGTAGGTGCAGCTCTCCGGTGTCCGGTCCGGGCGCCACCGGCGGAAGCGGGCCGTGTGCCGGAAGCGCGCCCCGTTCTCCATGTGGTCGTACGCCACCTCGACGACCCGCTCGGGACGCAGCGGCACCCAGGACAGGTCCTTCTTGCCGGACCACCGGCTGGGAGCGCCCGGCAGCCGGGCCGACTCGTGCGCCGCCTCCTCGGCCCACGCCGCCCAGGGATGGCCCCGGGCGTCGTCCATGCGCAGCGGCTCCAGCTCCTCCACCAGCTCGGCGCGGCGCTTCATGGTGAAGGCGGCACTCACCCCCACGTGCTGGAGGACGCCCCGGTCGTCGTACAGGCCGAGCAGCAGCGAGCCGACCACGGGACCGCTCTTGTGGAGGCGGTATCCGGCGACGACCACGTCCGCCGTGCGCTCGTGCTTGATCTTGTACATGGCCCGCTCGTCCTGCCGGTAGCGCAGGTCGAGCGGCTTGGCGACGACGCCGTCGAGCCCCGCCCCCTCGTACTGCTCGAACCACTGCCGGGCCACCTCGATGTCGTCCGTCGCCGGCGCCACGTGCACCGGCGGCGTGACCCCGGCCAGCGCCCGCACGAGCAGCGCCCGCCGGTCGGCCAGCCCCACGTCGAGCAGGGACTCCTCGCCCAGGGCCAGCAGGTCGAAGGCCACCAGCGAGGCCGGTGTCCGCTCCGCCAGCGTCCGCACCCGGGAGTCCGCGGGATGGATCCGCTCGGTGAGCGCGTCGAAGTCCAGATGCCCCTCCCGCGCGATCACGATCTCCCCGTCCACCACGCACCGCTTCGGCAACCGCTCCCGCACCGCCGTCACCAGCTCCGGGAAATACCTGGTCAGCGGCTTGCCCGTACGGCTGCCCAGCTCCACCTCGTCGCCGTCGCGGAACACGATCGCCCGGAAACCGTCCCACTTCGCCTCGTAGTGCATGCCCGGCGGAATCTTCACCACGGACTTGGCGAGCATCGGCTTCACGGGCGGCATCACAGGCAGATCCATGGTCCGATTCTGCGCGCCATCCATTCCGCCTGCCTGATATGCGCGGCGAAGGCGCTGCGCCTACCGTGGCTCGCATGGCGGAAGCGGTGGAACTGGAGGCGGGCGGCCGGACCGTGCGGCTGTCCAGCCCGGGGAAGGTCTTCTTCCCGGAGCGCGGCTACACCAAGCTCGACGTGGCCCGGTACTACCAGGCCGTCGCCCCCGGCATCCTGCGTGCCCTGCGCAACCGGCCCACCACACTCCAGCGCTACCCGGACGGCGTCGCCGGCGAGTGGTTCTACCAGAAGCGCGCGCCCAAGAGCATGCCCGACTGGATCCCGACCGCGCACATCACCTTCCCCAGCGGACGCAGCGCCGACGAGATGTGTCCCACCGAGGAGGCCGCGGTCCTGTGGGCCGCCCAGTACGGCACCCTCACCTTCCACCCCTGGCCGGTGCGGAGCGACGACGTCGACCACCCCGACGAACTGCGCATCGACCTCGACCCGCAGCCCGGCACCGACTACGACGACGCCGCCCGCGCCGCCCACGAACTGCGGGCGGTGCTGGAGGAGTTCGGCGGGCTGCGCGGCTGGCCCAAGACCTCCGGCGGGCGCGGCATCCACGTCTTCGTGCCGATCGAACCGCGCTGGACCTTCACCCAGGTGCGGCGCGCCGCCATCGCCGTCGGCCGCGAGATGGAACGGCGGATGCCCGGGCGGGTCACCATCAAGTGGTGGAAGGAGGAGCGCGGCGAGCGCATCTTCATCGACTACAACCAGACCGCCCGCGACCGCACCATCGCCTCCGCCTACTCCGTGCGCCCCCGCCCGAACGCCCCGGTCTCCGCGCCCCTGACCTGGGACGAGGTGGGCCTCGCGCACCCGCAGGACTTCGACATCACGACCATGCCCGCGCGCTTCGCCGAACTCGGCGACGTGCACGCGGGCATGGACGAACGGTCCTACTCCCTCGACGCCCTGCTGGAACTGGCGACGAAGGACGAGCACGACCACGGGCTCGGTGATCTGCCGTACCCGCCCGAGTATCCGAAGATGCCGGGCGAGCCGAGCCGGGTACAGCCCAGCCGGGCCAGGAAGCAGGCTCCCGGCCCGGACTGAGCCACACCGCCAGGTGTTCCTACGGCTCCTACAACTCCTTGATGCGGACGTCCCGGTACGAGATCACGTCCGAGGTGCTGTGCACCTGGAGCCCGACGTAGCCGGAGGCGAACCGCCGCCCGTCCGTGCCCGGGTCGTCCGAGCGCTCGGGGTAGAAGGTCTGGCCGCCGAAGTTGTCGAACTCGTTGATCAGCACGCCGTTGCGGAAGACCGAGTAGTGCTGGTCCTCCACCCGGATCTCGTAGTCGTTCCAGGTGCCCTTCTCCGTCACACCCGCACCGGCCAGGCCGACCCGGTCGAAGCCGTACACGGAGCCGGACTTGTACATGTCGCCGGTCGGGCTGTCGAACGCCTGGATCTCGTGCCCGTACTTGATGGCGACCCACTCCGGACGCGACTCCTCCGGGTGGTCGTGCACCTGCGGGAAGCGCACGAAGACGCCGCCGTTGGTGTTCGTGGTGCCCGCCGCGTCGTCACGCCACTGGAGCTTCAGCGAGAAGTCGCCGTACTTGCGCTCCGGGAACCACAGCATGCCCATGCCGGGCGTGCTGGTGCTGGAGGTGATCGACCCGTCCGCGTTCAGCCCGAACGAACCGCCGCCCACCTGCTCCCACTTGGCGAAGGACTCCTGGCTGCCGTCGAGGATCGTGCGGTAGCCCTCGGTCTGGCCGGGCTTGCCGATCTTCGACTGACGGGCGGCCTTGTTGATCGCCCGGTACTCCCGACGGTCGACGACGCCCTCGTCCAGGAGGCCGTCCATGACCTCACGGACGTGCTTGAGGAAGAGCGCCTGGGACGTCCACTCCTTCTCGTCCTCGATCATCTCGTTGATCCGGCACCGGTTGTCGGTGACCCGGTTCGGCACACCCGTGTCCACCGTGCCGACGATCACCGTCTGGCGCTCGTCGTACTCCGGGCAGGGCGGCGCGGGCACCCCGCCCGCCACCACCGAGAAGCTCACGGTCAGCGACTCGGAGGTGTTGCCCGCCTTGTCGCTCGCCCGGTACGCCACGGTGTGCCGGCCCACGCGGTCCACGACCACCGGGTCGGAGTACGCGAGGTAGGGCCCGGCGTCGAGCGAGTACTCCACGCCGGCCACACCGGAGCCGCCCTCGTCCGTGGCGTTCACGGTCACCTTGGCGCTGCCGACGTAGGCGCCGTCGGAGTTCTTGGTGCCGTCCACGGTCGCGCCGGTCACCGGCGGGGTGGTGTCCTGCGGGGGAGCGGCGACGACGGTGAAGGCGACGCTCTTCTCCGCCGCGACGTTGCCCGCCTTGTCGGTGGCCCGGTAGCGCACGGTGTGCTCGCCGACCTCGTGCACCATGACCGGCGCCGTGTACGCCGTCCAGGCGCCGTCGCCGACCGCGTACTCGATGGTGTTGACGCCGGAACCGGTGTCGGAGGCGGTGACGGTCACCGTCGCCATGTCGATGTAGGCCCCGTCGGGATTCTTCTCACCGCTGACCGTCGCCGAGGTCTCCGGCGCGGTCGTGTCGTCGGTGTCCGGTGCGGCCACGGCGAACGTGACGTTCTTCTCCTCGGCGGCGTTGCCCGCCTTGTCGAACGCCCGGTAGCGCACCGTGTGTTCACCGACCTGGTCCACGACGACCGGCGTGGTGTACGGCTGCCAGGCGCCGTCCGCGCCGATCGCGTACTCGATCCGCTCGACGCCGGAGCCGCCCTCGTCGGTGGCGGCGAGCGTCACGGTCGCGCTGCCGACGTAGGCGCCGTCGGCGTTCTGCGTGCCGCCCACCTCGGCCGAGGTCGCGGGCGCGGTGGTGTCCTCGCCACCGCCGCCCTCGGTCACCACGAGCACGCCCGTCATCTGGCCGTGGCCCGGGATCGTGCAGTGGTACATGTACTTGCCGGGGGTCAGGGTGACCTCGGCGGTGTGCTTGCCGCCCTCGGCGTCGTTCGGGTTGGCCAGGATGTTCAGCTGGACGTCCTGGTTGTACGCGGGATCGCTGGTCATGAACGTCAGCGTGTGCGGCATGCCGGTGGTGTTGCCGGTGGCCTCACTGTTCTCGAAGACGATCGTGGCCGGACCGGCCACCGCCGTCTCGGGCGCCGACGTGTACTTGGTGATGTCGTCGCCCGCCGTCCAGGTCAGCACCTGGTCGGCGGCGGCCGCGGTGGGTGCCGCCGCGGGCTGCCCGGAGGCGGAGGTCGCCTGCAGACCGAGCATCATCAGCAGGCCGGCCAGCAGCGCGGCCCACATTCTTCGTTGGCGTATCACTCGGTCCCCCTCGCCAGCTGTCCGGCGGCCGGCGTCGGCCCACCGCCCTCGTAAGTGACCCGCCACAGGGCCGACTTGGAGTCCGAGGTGAAGAAGCCGCGGCCGTAGTCGAGGACGTACAGCGCGCCGTCCGGGCCGAACTTCCAGCCCATCAGGTTCTTGATGCCGTCGTTGCCGATCGGCACGATCTTCTTCAGGGACTCCGAGTGCACCGGCAGACCGCCGTCGCCCTGCGTCTTCGGGTCCATCAGCACCGCGTTGCGGGGCTGGTCGGCGTCGTAGAAGTCACCGACGAACCACTTGCCGTCCCAGTACGCGGGCCACTTGGTCTCGCTGGTGCTGTCGGCGTCGTAGCGGTAGACCGGGCCGTTCATCGCGGCCTGGCCGCCGCCCTTGAGCCAGGGGAGCCGGTAGGTGGCCTCGTCCTCCTCGTACGACGGGATGCCGTTCTCGTCGCGCGGGTAGTCGGGTCCGCCGCCCTGCGGCGAGTACCAGATGTTGTTGCCGGTCACCGGCGGCAGGTTGACCAGGCCGTCGTTGTTCGGCGACTCGTTCTTCGGGTGGTCGCAGTCGTACCAGCCCAGCGGCTTGGACGGGTCCGGCAGGTTCCGGTCCCGGTAGGGCTGCTTGTTGCCCATGCAGTAGGGCCAGCCCCGGTTGCTCGCCTTGGTGATCGTGGCGAACGTGTCGTACTTGGCCGGGCCCCACGTCGGCGACGGAGCACCGGCGTCCGGGCCGACCCAGCCCGCGTAGAGGGTGTCGGTCTTCTTGTCGACGGAGATGCGCGCCGGGTTGCGCACGCCCATCACGTAGATCTCGCCGCGCGTCTTGCCACCGCCCTCGGCGGTCTCCTCGCCGGTGAAGAGATTGCCCTCGGGGAGCGTGTACGTCCCGTCCGGCTCCGGGTGGATGCGCAGGATCTTGCCGTTGAGGTTGTTGGTGTTGCCGGCGGTGCGGCGCGCGTCGGCGAAGGACACGCCCTTGAAGTTGGGCTCCGGGTTGTTGCCCGAGTAACCGTCGCTGAAGCCACTGGAGTTGTTGTCACCGGTGGCGATGTACAGGTTGCCCTTGGAGTCCCAGGCCAGTCCGCCGCCCGCGTGGCAGCAGCTGTGGATCTGCACCGGCCACTTCAGCAGCACCTTCTCGCTGCCGAGGTCCAGCTTGTTGGTCGCCAGGTCGAGCGTGAAACGGGAGACGCGGCGCTCGGCCATGTGGGTGTCTCGGTTGATCTGGGAGTGCGGCGTGTAGTGCAGGTACACCCACCCGTTCTCCTCGAACTTCGGGTCCAGCTCGATGCCGAGCAGGCCCTCCTCGACCTTGACCAGCTCGTCGCCGCCGCCCTTGTTGCCGAAGACGGTCAGTTCACCGGCGAGCGTGACCTTCTTGGTCTTCGGGTCCCAGACGTGGATCTCGCCGGTGCCCTTGCCGACGTTCGGGTCGTTCCAGTCGGTCACCACGGGCTGGGACGAGTCCGCGCCGCCGCGTCCGATGTAGAAGACGCGGCCGTCGGGGGCGGTGACCAGGCCGTGCGGTTCGCCGATCTGGTCGTTCTGGCCGGGCTGGTTGGGCTGGGTGAGCCGCTCGGCCTTGTAGTTGCCGTTGATGGTCGCCTTGCAGTCGGCCTGCGACAGCCGGGTCGTCCACAGCAGGGCGCCGCGCAGATGGGTGCGGAAGTCGGTCTCGTCGTACGACGACACCGTGCCGCCCATGCCGGTGTAGAAGGACCGGCCGCCGTCGTAGTCACGGCACCAGCTGACCGGGTGGTCCGGCCCGTTGGCGCTCGCCCCGGGCGCGTACGTCGACTCGCGCACCCGGGCCACGGTGTGGACGTCTCCGGACGGGTTCTTCTGCCAGTTCAGCCACTCGTCGGGCCGCTTCCACTCCAGCGGCAGGTCCTTGGTGGCCGGATGACGCCGGTCGCCGACCTCCACGGTGGCGCGCTGGACCTTCGTCGGACTCGAGGAGGCCGGGCGGGCGCCGACCAGACCGGTGAACCAGTCCGAGTAGGGCTCCGCGCGGGCCGCGTCGTGGACGCCGAGGAACCCGCCGCCGGCCTCCATGTACGCCTCGAGACCCGCCTCCTGGGCGGGCGTCAGGACGTCACCGCCGCCGGTCAGGAACACGATCGCGTTGAAGCGGCCGAGCTTCTTGTCGTTGGTGAAGACGTTGGCGTTGTCGGTGGCCTCGACCTTGAAGCGCTCCCCGGCCGGGCCGGACAGCCCGATCCGTTCGATGGCCGCGATCCCGGCGTTGACGACCGGTGACTCGTCCCCGGCCGCGGCGGAACCGTAGTAGATCAGCACACGTACGTTGGAGCCGCCCGGTGGCGACTTGATCGACATCGTTGTCAGGGATGGGTCCGGCGCCGGACGTGCACTGGCGGCAGGGCCGGCCAGCAGTCCCGCGGCGACGAAAGCGGCGGTGGCACACGCCGCCCAGCCTCTTCTTCTCGCGCTCAACCCTCTTAAGGGCATGGGCACCTCCTCGGTCACGGCAGCAGCGCCAAGGAAGCTAGACCTCTTTGCGTGGTTCGCCAATAGGTATGACCGGGATCGAACGAACTTTGTCCTGAGTGTGGATAAACACGGCGGCAACCGGTACGGTCCCACAGGTTCATCACAGCCAATCAGGCCATGAGTCTGCGCAAATTCCGTATCGGCGTGGGGAGTTCGGCATGGACAGGCGAGGCTTCAACCGACGCGTACTGCTGGGCGGCGCGGCCGTCGCGACATCGTTGTCCATCGCCCCGGAGACCGCGGGCGCGGCCGCCGCCAAGGGAGTCACCGCCAAGACGGCGCCGGCCGGGGGCGAGGTGAGACACCTCAAGATGTACGCCGAGAAGCTGGCCGACGGACAGATGGGCTACGGCTTCGAGAAGGGCAAGGCGTCGGTCCCGGGCCCGCTGATCGAGCTGAACGAGGGCGACACGCTGCACATCGAGTTCACGAACACGATGGACGTACGGGCCAGCCTGCACGTCCACGGCCTGGACTACGAGATCTCCAGCGACGGCACGGCGATGAACAAGAGCGACGTCGAACCGGGCGGCACCCGCACCTACACCTGGCGCACCCACAAACCCGGCCGACGCGACGACGGCACCTGGCGGCCGGGCAGCGCGGGCTACTGGCACTACCACGACCACGTAGTCGGCACCGAGCACGGCACCGGGGGCATCCGCAACGGCCTGTACGGCCCGGTGATCGTGCGCCGCAAGGGCGACGTGCTGCCCGACGCCACCCACACGATCGTCTTCAACGACATGACCATCAACAACCGCAAGCCGCACACCGGCCCCGACTTCGAGGCCACCGTGGGCGACCGCGTCGAGATCGTCATGATCACGCACGGCGAGTACTACCACACCTTCCACATGCACGGTCACCGCTGGGCGGACAACCGCACCGGCATGCTCACCGGCCCCGACGACCCGACCCGGGTGATCGACAACAAGATCACCGGCCCGGCCGACTCCTTCGGCTTCCAGATCGTCGCGGGGGAGGGAGTGGGCGCCGGGGCGTGGATGTACCACTGCCATGTGCAGAGCCACTCCGACATGGGGATGGTGGGACTGTTCCTGGTGAAGAAGCCGGACGGCACGATCCCCGGGTACGAGCCGCACGAGCACGGCGCGGCGGCCGAGGGGAGCGGGGAGGCGGCCGGCGAGGACACCGCGCACCACCACTGAGGAGCACTCGCTGCCGCCCGACGGCCTGCCGCTATCCTGAGCCGCAGCCGCCGAGGAGGAGCGCCCGTGACCGAGACCGCGCCGCGTCCCACGCTCGAGGCCGTGGCCGAACGCGCCGGGGTCTCACGGGCCACCGTGTCCCGCGTGGTCAACGGGGCGCACGGGGTGCGGGAAGCGCTGGCCGAACGAGTCCGGCGCGCGGTGGAGGAACTCGGCTACGTGCCCAACCAGGCCGCCCGCTCCCTGGTGACCCGGCGCCACGACGCGGTCGCCGTCGTCGCCGCCGAACCGGAGACGCGGGTCTTCGCGGACCCCTACTTCGCCCAGCAACTGCGCGGCATCAGCAAGGAACTGACGGCCCACGACAGTCAACTCGTCCTGCTGCTCACCGAGGGCCGTGAGGACCACGCGCGCGTCGGCCGCTACCTGGCCGGTGGCCACGTCGACGGCGCCCTCGTCTTCTCCCTGCACCTGCACGACCCGCTGCCCGGGCTGGTGCGCAGCGCCGGTGTGCCGACCGTGTTCGGCGGGCGCCCCGACTGGGAGGACGGCCGGGACGACGTGGTCTACGTGGACAGCGACAACCGCGGCGGGGCCCGCGCCGCCGTCCGCCACCTGGCCGGGCTGGGCCGCACCCGCATCGCGCACATCACCGGGCCGCTCGACCAGACCTCGGCCGCCGACCGGCTCGCGGGCTTCCGCGAGGTCCGGCCCGGCGCCGACGCCGGGCTGATCGCGCGGGGGGACTTCACCTCGGGCGGCGGGGAGCGGGCGATGCGGGAACTGCTCGACCGGTGCCCCGACCTGGACGCCGTGTTCGCGGCCAACGACCTCACCGCGGCGGGCGCCCTGCGGGTGCTGCGCGAGCGCGGACGCCGGGTGCCGGACGACGTGGCCGTGGTGGGCTTCGACGACATGCTGCCCGTCGCCGAGCAGACCGACCCGCCGCTGACCACCGTCCGCCAGGACATCGAGGAGATGGGCCGGCTGATGGCCCGTCTGCTGCTGCGCGGCCTGGACCGCGGCGCGGCCGCCGACGGCCGGGAGGACAGCCCCGAGACCTCAGAGACCGCAGAGACCTCAGAGACCTCCGGGGCCTCCCGGACCTCCCAGGACTCCGGTGCCCCGGCAAGCACCGCATCCGGCGTGATCCTGCCGACCACCCTGGTCCACCGCGCGACGGCGTGAGCACCGGCGCCGGACGGCCCCTGCGCCCCGGACGCCCCCGACGCCCCGACGCCCCGACGCCCCGAGGCCTACGCCTGACGCGGCATCGGCCTGAGCACCGCGAACCGGGCGCCGTACGGGTCGGCGAGGCCGGCGACGCGGCCCACCCCCTCGATGTCCGTCGCGGGCATCCGCACCGCACCGCCCAGCTCCCGGGTCCGGGCGACCGCGGCGTCCGCGTCCTCGACCGCGAAGTACGGCAGCCACCCGGCTTCCGTGTCCGCCGGGTCCTCGGCGAGCGGGACGACGCCGCCGAACATGGCCTCCTCGCCCTCGCCGGCCGGATTGACGCAGGTGTAGGAGCCGCCGGGGAGGGAGACTCCGGAGGTCTCCAGGCCCAGCACCGACCGGTAGTACGCGGCGGCGGCCGCGATGTCGGCCGTGTGCAGCTCGACCCAGCACAGCGCGTTCGTCTCGCCGGCCGCGTCCAGGCCGGTGCGCCGCCCCGGCTGCCAGATGCCGAACGGCACCCCGGCCCGGTCGGCGAGGATCGCCATGGTGCCCTGGTCCATGACGTCCATCGGCCGCACGAGGACACCGCCGTGGGCCTGCTCGGAGGCCTGTGCGGCGCCCTCGGCGTCCGGAACCTGGAAGTAGACGGTCCAGGACGGCGGGCCCTGATCCTCGGTGGTTTGCATGCCTGCGGCCACGATCCGGCCGTCCAGTTCGAAGAAGCCGTAGCCGCCTGTCTCCGGCCCCGCCGACCGGAACCGCCAGCCGAAGAGGCCGCCGTAGAAGGAGGTGGCGCCGTCGAGGTCGGAGGTGCCGACGTCGAGCCAGTTCGGAGCGCCGGTGACGAAACGGGTGGTGAGCATGATCGCCCTCCTTGGAAGGGCCCCGGGTAGGGTCCCGTTGCCTGCACTGCCGAGTCTTCCACCGACGACTGGCCGTCGCTTCCGCGCGCCGCCGTGCGCCGCCGTGCGCGGCGCAGGACCATCTGATCGGCTGCGGGTGCCGCACGCGCGGCGTTGATCCCGCGTTGATCGAATGTTTTTCGCCGCCGGGCACGCTCCTGTCCATGTACATCGAGATGACCGAGACGCCCGACCTCAGCTGGCAGGAGGAGGCGTTGTGCGCACAGACCGGGGGAGACTTCTTCTTCCCCGAGCCCGGCAGCTCCGTACGGGACGCCAAGCGGATCTGCGGCCTGTGTCCGATCCGCTCGGCCTGCCTGGAGTTCGCGCTGAACAACGACGAGCGCTTCGGCGTCTGGGGCGGACTGTCGGAGAAGGAGCGGCTGGCCCTGCGGCGCGCGACGCGCTGAGTGCGCCCCGCTGGTCACGGCGCCCACCCCGCCGCTGACGTGGACGCCCGCCCGCACCCGTAATTCGCTGTGCCGCACCCGCCCCGGCAGGCACAATCCCCGCATGTCCCCAACCGCCGCACAGCACGAGGCCGAGAGCCTGCTGCACGCCCTCGATCCGCTCGCCCACCCGCGGCGCATGCGGGAACTCGTGGCGCGGGTAAGGGAGTCGGTCGACCCGCGGCCCGTGCTCGCCGAGCTCGAACGCCACGGCAGCCACGGACGCCGGCTCGCCGTCGTCGCCGCGTCCGCCGCGGGCGACACCGGGTGGATCGCGGACCGGATTGCCGACCCCGACCCGTACGTGCGCGGTCACGCCCTGCGCGTCGCCGACAGCCTGGGTGTGCCGGACGCGGCCTTCGAGGCGGGGCTCGCCGACGCCCCCGAGGCGGTCCGCCGGGGCCTGCTGCGCGCCGTCGTGGCCGGCGGGCGCACCGCCCTCGCCGACCGGCTGGTCGACGGTCTGCGCCGCGACTGGGGCGACACCGAGGCGACCCGTCTGCTGCCGGGCTGCACCGCGCCGACGGTCGCCCGGCTGCTGCCCGGCCTGCTGTACGCCGTCCGGGCCTGGAGCCCGCTGGCCAAGCGCCACCACGCGGCGCTGTTCGCCGTGCTGGAGGCCGAACTGACCGCGCAGCCCGAGGCCCTGCGCGACATCTGGTGGGGCCGGTACGCGCCCGCGGTGGCCACGCTCGCGTCCGCCGAGCCCGCGCGGGTGCTGGCGATGCTGGCGGAGCGGGGACCGAGCCGCCTGCCGTACGCACTGCGCGCTCACCTCCCGGCGTTCGCCGCCGCCGACCCGCGGCGCGTGCTGCGGCTGCTGCCCACACCTGCCTGGGCCCCCGTCGTCGGCGTCCACCGGCTGGGACGCACCGTGCTGTACCGGCTGACCCGCACGGACTCGCCCGAACTCGTCGCCTACGCCCGCGTCCTGCTGCCCCACGGCGATTTTCCCAAGCTGCTGAAAGCGCTCCCGCCCGCCCGGCGCCACGACCTGTGGACGGCCGTGCGCGAAGGGCGGGGACCCGGCACGGCCGACGTCGACGAGCAGCTGCTGGAGGTGCTGCCGCGCCGCCACGCCGCGCGCGAGGCCCGGGAGGCGGCCGCCCGCGCGCGTGAGGCCGGTGCCGGCGAGAACACGGTCCTCGTCGCCGAGTCCTTCCTCCCGGCGGCCGAGGTCCACGACCGGCTGCTGACCGCCACCGGGCGTCCGGACGCCGACGATCGCGCCTGGGCCTGGCCCCTGCTGATCAACAACGCCGCGCGCTCCGGCGACCCGGCCGCCGTCACCGTCGTACTGAAGGACATGGCGCGGCTGCGCAACGAACAGGACCCGGTGCGCTCCGCCGCGCTGCGGGTGGCGCGCGCCGTCCCGGCCGCCCTGTTCACCGAGGACGCCGCCGAGCACCTGGACCGGCTCGCCACCGACGCCGTCGAGGCCCGCGACTCCTCACCCGGCACCCGCCGGCTGCTCGGCGAACTCGCCCTCGCCGTGCTGCGCGAGCACGCGGCGGGCGGCACGCGCACGCTGGTGAACTGGGCCCTGCGCACCCTCGTCCGGATATCCGGCACCACCGGCGGCGCCGACCTCGGCCGCCTCGACCGCACCCTGCGGCGCGGCCAGGAGCACCAGGTGTACGAGGCGTTGCGCCCGTGGATCGAGGCGGGCGCCGAGAAGGCCGACTACGGACTCGTCTTCGCGCTCGCCCGCGCGGTGGGCCCCCGCGCCGCCGGGATGCCGGAACTCCAGGACCTGCTGTGGCAGGCCGTCCGGTACGGCAACGACACCACCGCCCGCACCGCGATCGGCCTGTGGCTCGAACCGTCCGCCACCCGCGACGAACGCGCCGCCCGCGTCCTCGCGCACGAACCGTCGGCGGCCGCGCTGGCGCCGGTGCGCGCGGTGGTCGTCCGGCGCCGCACCGACCTGCTCGACCCGCTGCTCGCCGAGGCGCCGCCGTACGGCCGCTTCCTGACCAAGGGCACCCCCTGGTCCGTACCGGTGGCCGCGCACGAGGTGAGCCGGTGGGTGCCGCGGCAGCAGTCCGCGCTGCTGCGCCGGTACGCCGCCCTGGCCGCCGACGCCGGGCTGCCACTGTACGCGCGGGCGAGCGCCCTCACGTGGGCCGCCGCCGTGCCCGACGGCGGTGCCGACCTCCTGCGCCGCTGGACCGGATCGGCGGACGTCGTCCTCGCCGAGGCCGCGCTCGCCGCCCTGGCCCGCACCGACGAGGCCGCGGACGCGCTGCCCGAGCTGCTGGCGCACGCCGGCGGCGACCGGGCCCGCGTCGCCGTGTACGCGGTCACCCAGGCGTCCCGGCAGGCCCGCCCGTCGAGCCTGGCCGGGCTGCTGCGGGAGGTCCTGCGGGCGCCGGACGCCAAGGTGACCAGCCGTAAGGAAGCGGTCCGGCTGGCGGCGGTCCGCCTCCCCGTGCCGGACGCCGCGGCCCTGATCAGCGAGGTCTACGCCCGCCCGGGAACCCACCCGGACGTACGCGCCGCCTGTGTCGCCTTCGCCGACGGGCTGCTCGCACGGGAGGAGACCTGGGAACTGCTGCACGACGCGGCACACGGCGCGCCGGTCCTGCGGGCGGCCCTGCTGCGGGCGGTGCCGCAGAACCTGCCCGAGGTCCACCGCGGCCGGTACGCCCGCCTGGTGCGCGACGTCGCCGTCACCGACGACCCCGCCACCGCGCTCCTCGCCTTCCACGCCCTGGCCCACTGGATCCCCTGGTCGGCCGAGGAGGCCGGGGTGCTGGCCGGGGCCGTCACGGACCTCACGAACCGGGGGACCTGGCACGCGGCGGCCAACGCCCTGATCAGCGTGGCGTCGAGCGCGCCGGAGGGCCTGGCCGGGCTGCTGGACGCCCTGCACGCGCTGGCCGGGGCGGAGGCCGACGAGGACAGCGACGCGGGGGAGCGGCGGGACCGGCCGGCCCGCCGGCGCGTCGAGTACCTCGTCGCCGGACTCGCGTCGAGCGGCCCGGGCTCCGAGGCGGCCGTCCGCCCGGCCGCGCTCGCCGCCGCCGAGCTGCTCTCCGCCTACGACGCCCACGTGGCGCAGGTCGCCGTGCTCGCGGCGCACCACGTCGACCTGACCGCCCTGCCGCCGCGCCTGGACCGGGTGACCGCCCTGGCCGGACCCGACCGCCCGGCACTCGCCGCGCGGATCGCCGACGAGGTCGGCGGGCGCCTGCAGACTCGGGAGCTGCCGGGCGACGCCGCGGTGCTGCTCGCCGAGGCCACGGCCCTGGCCGGGCACGGAGGCCATGCCCAGGGACTCATGGCCGTCGCCGTCACCGGCGCGGTCGGCGGCCGCGAGGACTGGCCCGCGCCGTGGCGCGCACTGCTGCGCGCCCTGCGCCGCCATCCGGTCCCCGACGTGCGCGACGCGGCACTGGAGGAGACGACGGTCTACGAGTGACGGCGGTCCCGGGTGACGGCTGCGCGGGAGGGTGCGGTCAGCCCGCCTTCCGGGCCGCCATCCGGGCCTTGCGCGCCGCGAGCTTCTCGTCGAACTTCGCGGCCTCGGCGTCGAGGCCGCCCATGTAGAGGCCCAGTTCCTCCTGGGCCGCCTGCCCGTCGGGACCGAGCCCGTCGATCTCCATGATCTTCAGGAAGCGGAGCACGGGCTGGATCACGTCGTCGTGGTGGATGCGCAGGTTGTAGACCTCGCCGATCGCCATCTGCGCGGCGGCCCGCTCGAAGCCGGGCATGCCGTGACCGGGCATCCGGAAGTTCACGACCACGTCCCGCACCGCCTGCATCGTCAGGTCGGGCGCCAGCTCGAAGGCCGCCTTGAGGAGGTTCCGGTAGAAGACCATGTGCAGGTTCTCGTCGGTCGCGATGCGGGCCAGCATGCGGTCGCAGACCGGGTCTCCGGACTGGTGGCCCGTGTTGCGGTGCGAGATGCGGGTGGCCAGCTCCTGGAAGGCCACGTAGGCCACCGAGTGCAGCATCGAGTGCCGGTTGTCCGACTCGAAGCCCTCGCTCATGTGGGCCATGCGGAACTGCTCCAGCTTGTCCGGGTCGACCGCGCGCGAGGCGAGCAGGTAGTCGCGCATGACGATGCCGTGCCGGCCCTCCTCGGCGGTCCAGCGGTGCACCCAGGTGCCCCAGGCGCCGTCGCGGCCGAAGAGGCTGGCGATCTCGTGGTGGTAGCTGGGGAGGTTGTCCTCCGTCAGGAGGTTCACCACGAGGGCGATGCGGCCGATCTCGGTGACCTTGGACTGGTCCTTCTCCCAGGCCTCGCCGTCCTCGAAGATCCCCGGGAAGTTCCGTCCGTCGGTCCACGGCACGTACTCGTGCGGCATCCAGTCCTTGGCGACCTTCAGATGCCGGTTGAGTTCCTGCTCGACCACTTCCTCCAGCGCGTACAGCAGCCGGGCGTCGGTCCATTCTGCGGAAGTGCCGAGGTGCGGGGAGACGATCGTCACGAAGAACTCCAGGGGGACGTGCGACAGTGCGGAGTGGCCGGCGAGCGGTGCCGGGAACCTACGGGATCGTAGGCTACGAAACCGTAGGTTACGAGACCGTAGGTTAAACGCACTGTAAAGGTCGCTGATCAGCAGCCGTTCGGCGGGGCCCGGGAATGCCCCGAGAGTCGCAGGTCCCGCGGCCGCGGGGGTGCCGCGCGTCAGGACTCAGGCGTACAACTCGCGCAGCCGGACCGAGAGGCACGTCACACAGCCCTCGAGCTTCTCGAACTCGCCGATGTCGACGACCACCGGCTCGTGGCCGAGGTCGGCGAGCAGCTCCGCCGTCTTGGGCGCACTGGCCGCCATCAGCAGCCTGCCGCCGCCGAGCAGCACCACGTGTGCCCCCGACTCCTCGGGCACCGGCAGGAACCGCGGGAACAGCGACGGCACGTCCGTCATCGGGATGTGCCCGATCACCGTCCCGTCCGGCAGCGCGGTGACCGCCGACTTCAGGTGCAGCACCTTGCTCACGGGCACCGCCACGACCCGGGCGCCCAGCGGCTCGAACGCCGCCCGCAGCTGCTGGACGCCGGCCGCGTTGGTGCGCCCGCCGCGTCCCACGTAGATCGTGTCGCCGATCTTCAGGACGTCGCCGCCGTCCAGGGTGCCCGGCTCCCAGACCCAGTTGACCGAGCAGCCGAGCCGGGCCACGGCCTCCTCGACGCCGGCCGTCTCCGCGCGCCGCGACTCGGCGCCGGGCCGCGTGATCAGCGCGACGTTCCGGAACAGGACGACCGTGTCCTCGACGAAGACCGAGTCCGGGCAGTCGTCGGCCGGGTCCACCTCCAGCGTCTCCCAGCCGTGCGCCCCCAGCGCCTCGACGTAGGCGTCCCACTGCTCGACCGCCAGGTCGTGATCGACCTTCTCCCGTTCGATGTGCGTCACCAGCCCTTCGGCGAGCCGGGGACTGGGGCGGCGGACGAGGGCCTTCTTGCTGGGCACGCGGGGCCTTTCGTATCGGCGCGGATCGGCGCGTATCGGCGTCGGCTGTCCGGCGCCCCTCACGCGGCGCCGGTGCGCCATCATGCAGCGCGGACCTGTGCGGACGGAACCCCCGGGGGCAGGTCCGGGGGCAGGTCCGGGGGCCGGTCCGGCCGGCGGGCCCTACCCCGACCACCCGGCGATCGTGTAGATCATCCCGCCGATCCAGGCCACCCCCGCGCCCACCGCCAGCACCAGTCCCGCGACCACCGCCCGCTCGACGGGCCGGGCCGGCTGGGCGGGGTACTCGGGTGCGCGGTGTGTCGTCATGCCCCTCAGCCTGCCGGTGGCCCGGGCGACGGCACATCCGTACGGATACTCAGATCATCCGAGTGCCCGCACCTCGGCTGCCGCCCGCACCGCGATTTGAGGCTTGCGCGCCCCTCTCTCGGCACCACCGGGAGCACCGCACGGCGAAGTGCCAAGAAGGACTTCAATGAAACCCTTGAAGGTATGAAGTTCCTTCTCGAAGTCACCATGGACGAGGGCGCGCTCGCCGAGGACCCCACGGGCGAGCTGCAACGGATCCTGCGGTACTGGGGCGGCAACCTGAAGCACTACGAGATGCGGCCCGGCGACGGTTCGGCGATCTACGACTCGGCGTACCAGGAGGTGGGCCGCTGGAGCGTCGAGGGTCAGGCCGAGTAGGCGGTGGCCGCCCGCAGGGCCGCGCGGCACAGGGCGTCGGCCCTGCGGGTGGTCTCCGGCAGCCGGTAGGCAGGGGCCAGGGCCAGCGTCTGGGCGCAGGCGTTGTCGAGGCTCACCCGGTGCCCGACGGAGACGAAGACCGGCTTGACGGCGTCGCGGGTACGGACCGCGCGCCCGACCTCCTCGGCGCCGGCGAGCAGCGGGGACGTGCTGCCGCGCGGGGCGCCCGGGTCGTCGTACGTGAAGGTGAACGGGTTCTTGGCGACGCCGATCGTGGGCAGTCCGGTGAGGACGCCCAGATGGCTCGCGAGGCCGAAGCGGCGCGGGTGGGCCAGGCCGTAGCCGTCGCAGACGACCAGGCCGGGCGCGCAGGGCAGCGCCTCCAGGGCGGCGAGGACGGTCGGGACCTCCCGGAAGGCGAGCAGGCCGGGCACGTAGGGGAAGGAGATCCGCCCGACGGCCGTGGCCTCGGCGACGACGGCGAGGGTCGCGGCGTCCAGCACGACGGCCGCCGCCGCGACGACGTCGCGTTCGTCGTCGTAGGCGACGTCCACGCCGGTCACCCGGCCGGTGCCGGGCGGCGGGCCGGGCTCGTCGAGCACCACGCGTGCGCGCAGTTCGTCCTGGACGGCGAGGGCCCGCTCCTCGGTCGCGGGCCAGCCGGCGGGGATCTGCACGGTCACGGTCGTCATCGTGGCCGCAAGCCTACGGGAGCCCGGGAGCCTCGTAGCCCCGGAGTAGGCTCACGATCATGTTCGTACTGGAGCTGTCCTACACCGCCCCGCTCGAAGCCGTCGACGCCGTGCTGGCGGACCACGTGGTCTGGCTGGACGAGCTGTACGAGCAGGGCGTGTTCCTGGCGTCCGGGCGCAAGGAGCCCCGCGACGGCGGGGTGATCGTCGCCGTCGCGCAGGACCGTGCGCGGATCGAGGAGATCACCGCGGGCGACCCGTTCGTCAGGGCCGGCGTGTGCGCGTACCGCGTCACCGAGTTCGTCGCCACGAAGACGGCACCGGCACTGGAGGGGTACCGCGAGACGCTCGGCTAGGAGCCGTCGGGCTCACTTGCCGAGGGCCCGCTGGAGCTCGCCCTTGTTCATGCTCGAACGGCCGTGGACGTCACGGCGCTTGGCCTCCTGGTAGAGCTGGTCGTAGGTGGGCCCCTGGGGCCCCTGCCGCTTCCCGGACCGCCGGCCGCCGCGCTTGCCCGGCGACATGTCCTGCGTCGACGTACGGCTGGCGGTCTTGGACTCGCCGGTCTGCGCGCGTTCCTTGTTCACCGTCCGGGCCGCGATCTCCTTGGCCCGGCCGGTGCGCTCGCCCCGCTCCTCGGCGCTGTCCTTGATGTGCTCGTACTGCCGCTCCCGTTTGGAGCTCGAACCGCGTGGCATGTCCGCTCACTTCCTCTCACGTTCAGCGAACGGTTACCCACGTTACGGACAAACACCCTGCCCCGCGCGGCGTCAGCGCTCCAGGCGGGCGACCCGGCCCTGCTCGCCCGCGGCCCAACAGCCCAGGTCCGGGGTGCAGTCCACGGTGTCGTACGACCCGGTGTCGACCGTGCGCCAGGTGTGCCCGCCGTCCGTGGTGAGGTCGGTGCCGGTGGGGCCGACGGCGAGGGCGGCGGTGCGGCTGTGCGGGAGCCAGGCGACGCCGGAGCGGTAGGCCGGGGGCGGCCGGTCGGCGGGGCGCCAGGTGCGGCCGGCGTCGGCGGTCCGGGCCGCCGCCCGCGGCGAGGCCTGGTCGGGGCGGAAGTCGCCGCCGACGGCGAGGCCGTGGGCGCGGTCGCGGAAGGCGAGGGCGAAGACGCCCCGGGCCGGGTCGCCGGCCGGGATCGGGGAGTCGGTGGCCGTCCAGGTGAGCCCGCGGTCGGCGGAGTGCAGCACACGCGCGCGTGCGGCGCCGCCGGTGGCCAGCCACACGTCCCGCGGCCCGGCGGAGACCAGGCACTGGCCACTGGCCGCGAACCCGGCCTCACCGTCCTGCGCGGCGGGCATCCCCTTGTCGGGCAGCACCTTCCAGGAGCGGCCGCCGTCGCTGGTCGACAGGATGCGGAACCTCCCGTCCACCGGGTCGCTCATGGCGAGGCCGTGCCGCCGGTCGAAGAAGGTGAGGCAGTCGTAGAAGGCCCGCGCGTCGGTGTTGCGGAAGGACTCGGTCCAACTCGCCCCGCCGTCGTCGGTGCGGTAGACCCGGGACGCCTCGCCCTCACCGATGGCCAGGGCCACGGCCCGGCGGGCGTCGAAGGCCTCGACGTCCCGGAACTCCAGCTCGCCGGCGCCCGGTGGGGAGACGTCGCGCCACGTGTCGCCGCCGTCGGTGGTGCGCAGGACGGTGCCCCGCGTGCCTGCCACCCAGGCGGTGTGCCGGCTGACGGCCGCGAGACCCCGGAAGCGGACGTCGGACACTCCGGTGCCGGTGTCCTTCACCTCCCAGTGCGGCCGCTGGTGCGCCTGCGCGGGGGTGGCCGCCGTCAGCGCGGCCAGCGCGGCCGCGCACACGGCCACCGCGAGCGCCGGCCGTCCCCTGCGCCTGCCGCCGGTTCGAACGGGCCGTACCGTGCGTCGCATGCTTCCCAAGCGCCTCATGGCGGGCGAAGCTAGCCCACCCATGGTTCGCCGTCCAGAGGACCTCGACCGCCACGCGCGCGTGGCCACGAACGCCACAAGTGCCTTACGGGGCCCACGAGGAGAGCCGTGTCACTCCCGTGCATGAACGCGGTGACAGAGGTCACTCGCTCGTCGTGTGCACGGATTGGCTGATTCCGTCGTCTCTTCCAGTGCCCGGCCCGCACGACCCATGAGCCCGTCCAGCCGTCACGAGGGAGCAAGACGTTGTCCACCGTCATCGAGCAACCCGTCGAGGCGCGTCTTGTCGCCGCCGCGCCGCGCATGCCGAACATCCCCGCCACCCTGCACTACGACCGCGGTGACCCGTTCGCCGTCCGCATGACCTTCCCCGCCCCGGCCACCCTCGAGGGCGTGGAGGTCTGCTGGACCTTCTCCCGCGAGCTGCTCATCTCCGGGATGCGGGAGCCGGACGGTCACGGCGACGTTCGGGTGCGCCCGTACGGGTACGACCGCACGGTCCTGGAGTTCCACGCCCCCGAGGGCACGGCCGTGATCCATGTGCGGTCGGGCGAGCTGCGCCGGTTCCTGGAGGCCACCGGCGAGCTGGTGCCCGTGGGTCTTGAGCACCTCCAGCTGGACCTGGACCACGACCTTGCGGAGCTGTTGCGCGGGAGCTACTGACCTCTACGCCGCCGAGGCCTGCGCGGTCTCGGCGCTCACCGCGCCCCACACCTCGCCCACGATCTTCCGCATCCCGGGCGCCGCCGCCCCGCAGCGCCCGGTCAGTTCCGTGATCCGGTCCCGCCCGCGCGCCCCGCTCCCCGCGCCCGCCGGGACACCCAGTGCGGCCGCGGCCGCCAGCGCCGCCACGGCCGCGTCCCGCTCGGAGACCTCCCCGGCCGGCAGCGGCCCCTCCAGGACCCGCCGCGTCTCCTCGCGGAGCGCCCGCGCCACGGCGACCCGCGCGAGCGTGTATTCCACGGACGGGAACACGCCGAGCACGCGCCTCTTCTCGGCACGCAGATACCCCTCGGCCACCAGCTGCTCCCGGACGGCGTCGAAGGTCACCCGGGCGTGCAGCCGCACCCATGTGCGCCACCGGTGCGGCAGCGACTCGCGGACGAGTTCCAGCAGCCCGTCCAGGACGGCGTCCCCGGTGCGGGAATCCAGGTCGGCGGGGGTGGCGACGCCGTCGTCGTCGATGAGCAGACCGTGCTGGGCCAGTTCGGTGAGCGCGCCGGCGCGCACCAGGTGGTGGACCCGGGCGGTGTCGGCGGCCCCGGACCGCGCGGGGTCCCAGGCCAGCAGGCAGAGCCGGGCCGGCAGTGAGAGCGAGCCGTTGGGCACGGGGCCTCCTCGGGGCCGTGAGACCGGGGCCGCGTCGGCGTTAATGCGTTGACAGGCCATCCGGTCTCTCTTAGATTCTGAATCGCTTCTGTTGCCGCCGATTGGAGAAGGACGTTGCTCGTCTGAGGTCCTGAGACACCGCGTCACACGTATCTCACGTGTGTACGCCGCGTGCGACCTCGGCGTCCGAGCCGTCCTTGCGGAGCAGGGCTTTTTTCATGCCCGAGCGCTCCCTGGACCCCTCCTTCCTCGTCCGACGTCGGCCGCCCGCTTCCGGTGTCTCGATACGCGTTTGCCCCTGACCGCCTCGAGCAACCGCGGAGACCCCGTATGTCTACTTCCCTCACCTGTACCTCCCTCTCCTTCGCCTGGCCCGACGGCACCGCCGTCTTCGAAGGCCTCGACACCTCCTTCGCACCCGGCAGGACCGGGCTGGTCGGTGTCAACGGAGCGGGCAAGTCAACCCTGTTGAAGCTGATCGCCGGGCGGCTCACCCCGGCCGACGGCACCGTCCGCGTGGCCGGCGAGGTGGGTTACCTCCCGCAGAACGTCACGCTCGACACCACGCTGCGCGTCGACGAGGCGCTCGGCATCGACGTACGGCGGGCCGCGCTGCACGCCATCGAGGCGGGTGACGTGGCCGAGGAGCACTTCGAGACCGTCGGCGACGACTGGGACGTCGAGGAGCGTGCGCTGGCCACGCTCGGCGAACTGGGCCTCGGTCACATCGGGCTCGACCGCACCGTGGGCGAGGTCTCGGGCGGCGAGTCGGTGCTGCTGCGCCTGGCCGCGCTGCTGCTGCGCCGGCCCGACGTCCTGCTCCTGGACGAGCCCACCAACAACCTCGACGTGTACGCGCGCAGGCGGCTGTACGCGGCCGTCGCCTCCTGGCCGGGCATGATGGTCGTGGTCAGCCACGACCGCGAGCTGCTGGAACTGGTCGACCAGATCGCCGACCTGCGTGCCGGCTCCATCACCTGGTACGGCGGGAACCTCTCGGCGTACGAGGAGGCGCTGGCCGTGGAACAGGAGGCCGCCGAGCGGATGATGCGGGTGGCCGAGGCGGATCTGCGCAAGCAGAAGCGCGAACTGGCCGACGCCCAGGTCGTCCTGGCCCGGCGCAGGCGGTACGGGCAGAAGATGTACGACACCAAGCGCGAGCCCCGGGCGGTGATGAAGCTGCGCGCACGCACCGCCCAGGAATCCGCCGGCAAGTACCGCGTCATGCACGAGGAGAAGCTCGCCGAGGCGAAGGAGCGGCTCGACGAGGCGGCGGAGGCCGTGCGGGACGACGCCGAGATCCGCGTCGACCTGCCGTACACGGCCGTGCCGCCGGGCCGGTCCGTGCTCACGCTGCGGAACCTGGAGCTGATGTACGGCACCCGGGTGACAGGCGGTCTCGATCTGCACGGTCCCGAACGGATCGCGCTGATCGGGCGCAACGGCGCGGGCAAGACCACGCTGCTGCGCACCGTCGCCGGGGAACTGGAGCCGGTGTCGGGCGAGGCGACGGCACACGTGCCGCTGCGGTTCCTGCCGCAGCGCCTCGACGTCCTCGACGACGGGCTGAGCGTCGCGGAGAACGTGGCCCGGTTCGCGCCGGGCGCCACCAACAACCGGGTCAGGGCCCGGCTGGCGCGCTTCCTGTTCCGGGGTGCCCGGGCCGACCAGAAGGCGGAGACGCTGTCCGGCGGCGAACGTTTCCGGGCAACGCTGGCCGCGCTGATGCTGGCCGAGCCCGCACCGCAGCTGCTGATGCTGGACGAGCCGACGAACAACCTGGACATGGCCAGCGTGCGGCAGCTCACCACGGCGCTGGAGTCGTACGAGGGGGCGCTGATCGTGGCCAGCCACGACATGCCGTTCCTTCAGTCGCTCGGCATCACCCGCATCCTGCTGCTGGAGGAGGGAGAGCTGAGGGAAATCACGCCAGAAGCTGTCGGGTATCCCGCCTAGCGTCCCCGGTATGAGCGAGTTCATCAGCATCACCGGAGCCAGGGAGAACAACCTCCAGGACGTCACCGTGCGCATCCCGAAGGGCCGGCTGACCGTGTTCACCGGCGTTTCGGGGTCGGGCAAGTCGTCGGTCGTGTTCGACACGATCGCGGTGGAGTCGCAGCGCCAGCTGAACGAGACGTTCACCTGGTTCGTGCGCAACCGGCTGCCGAAGTACGAGCGGCCGCACGCGGACGCCCTGGAGGACCTGACCCCCGCGATCGTCGTCGACCAGCGGCCCATCGGCGGCCACTCCCGCTCCACGGTCGGCACCATGACCGACATCCACTCGGTGCTGCGGGTGCTGTTCTCCCGGCACGGCACGCCCGGTGCCGGAGGGGCGACGGCGTACTCGTTCAACGACCCGTCGGGCATGTGCCCCGGCTGCGACGGCCTGGGCCGCAGGGTGCAGCCCGACTGGGACCGGATCCTCGACCCGGCCAGGTCGCTGGCCGGCGGGGCGGTCCGCTTCCCGCCGTTCGCGGCCGGGACCTGGCAGGGGCAGGCGTACACCAACACGCGGGAGCTGGACACGGACAAGCCGGTCGGCGACTTCACGGACGCCGAGCGCGCGTTCCTGATGCGCGGCCGGCCCGGCAGCAAGGTCACCGTCAACGGCTCGGGCGGGACGTGGAGCACCGACTACGAGGGGCTGGCGGACCGGTTCGAGCGGCTGTACCTCAAGCGGGACCTGTCGGGCATGAGCGAGAAGACCCGGGACCTGGTGCGCGGCTTCCTGGCCGAGGGCCGCTGTCCCGAGTGCGGCGGGGCCCGGCTGAACGCGGCGGCGCTCGCGACCCGGATCGACGGGCGCTCCATCGCGGACTGCTCCGCCATGCAGGTCACCGACCTGATCGCCGTACTGAGGGAGATGGACGACCCGGTGGCCCGGCCGGTCGCCGCCGCCGCGGTGGCCGCGCTGGAGCGGATCGAGGCGATCGGCCTCGGCTATCTCAGCCTGGACCGGGAGACCTCCACCCTGTCGGGCGGCGAGGGGCAGCGGCTGAAGACCGTGCGGCACCTCGGCTCCAGCCTGACCGGGATGACGTACATCTTCGACGAGCCCAGCGTCGGGCTGCACCCGCGTGACGTCGGGCGCCTCGGCGACCTGCTGCTGCGGCTGCGCGACAAGGGCAACACCGTGCTGGTGGTGGAGCACGACCCGGACGTCATCGCGCTGGCGGACCACGTCGTCGACATGGGTCCGCGGGCCGGTGCCGACGGCGGCCGGGTGGTGTTCGAGGGGACGCCGGGCGGGCTGGCCGCGTCGGACACGCTCACCGGGCGGTGCCTGGGGCGCCGTACGGCGGTGAAGGAGACCGTGCGGACGGCGGCCGGGGAGCTGTGGGTGAAGGGCGCCGGCCGCCACAACCTGCGGGACGTGACGGTGGCGTTCCCGACCGGGGTGCTCACCGCGGTCACCGGGGTCGCCGGGTCGGGCAAGAGCACGCTGGTCGCGGAGCTGACCGCCGCGCACCCGGACGCCGTGGTCGTCGACCAGTCGGCCATCGGCATCTCGGCGCGCTCGACCCCGGCGACGTACCTCGGGATCATGGACACGGTGCGGAAGATCTTCGCGCGGGAGACGGGTGCCGAGCCGGGGTTCTTCAGCTTCAACTCGGCGGGGGCGTGCGGCACCTGCGAGGGGCGCGGGATCATCCACACCGACCTCGCCTTCATGGACCCGGTGACGACCACCTGCCACGACTGCGAGGGGCGGCGCTTCCGGGAGGAGGTGCTGCGGCTGACGGTCGACGGCCACTCCGTCGCCGACGTGCTGGCGATGACCGCCGGCCGGGCCCTGGACTTCTTCGCCGACGCGGGCGTACGACGCCGGCTGCGAGCCCTGCGCGACGTCGGCCTCACCTACCTCACGCTCGGGCAGCCGCTGTCCACCCTCTCCGGCGGCGAGCGGCAGAGGATCAAGCTGGCGACCCGGCTGCACCGCACCGGCGCCGTGTACGTCCTGGACGAGCCGACCACCGGTCTGCACATGTCGGACGTCGAGGCTCTGCTCGCCCTGCTGGACCGGCTGGTCGACACCGGCAACACGGTCGTGGTCGTGGAGCACAACCTGGACGTGGTGGCGCACGCCGACTGGGTCGTCGACCTCGGCCCCGACGGGGGGCGGGACGGCGGCCGGGTGATCTTCGAAGGCGCCCCGCGCGCCCTGCTCGCGGCCCGCGGCTCCAGCACGGCGGAGCATCTCAGGAGGGCCACGATCCGCTGACGGGGGCGCCCCGTCAGCGGATCGCGGCCACCCGGAAGCCGATGCCGGCCGCCCGCAGCCGGTTGGTCAGCGCGTCGCCCATCGCCACGGCCGTCGTGACCTGCCCCGCCGTCGGCGGCAGCGCGTCGAGGGCGAGACAGAGCGCCGCCTCGGCGAACATCTTGGCCGTCTCGTCGTAACCGGGATCGCCGCCCGCGACCTCGGTGAACACCTTCCGGCCGCCGCCCTCGCCGACGAAGCGCACCGAGAACCAGCTCCTCGCCCGCCGCTCGGCGCCCGGTCCGTCACCCGGCTCGAGCCGGCCGGACAGCCAGCGCCGCGCGGGCGGCACCTGGGCCGCCGCCACCAGCGCGCCCACGGCCGCCACCCCGCCCACCGCGACGGGCAGCCGCCGCACGGCCGCGTAGTGGCGGTAGCGGAAGTCGGGGCCGTAGCGGTCCAGGACCTTCGCGGAGCGCCGCACGATCTGCGCGTCGATGGTCGGCAGCGGCAGCGCCCAGGCACCCACATCGCCGGCGAACCGCGGCGCCCCCGTCGGCGTCACCACGCGGCGCCCCACCAGACGGGGCTCGTGCCGCCGCCGTTCCAGCGCGGCGGCCCGCAGCTGCCGCCCGCGCGCGAACTGACCCAGCGCGGAGGCGAACGTACCGCCCGAGAAGGTGGCGCCGACGGTCACGAAACCGTCCACGGCCAGCGGCACGCCCTCGGGCAGTTGCCGCACGGTGAAGTGCACGCCGAGGTCGTGCGGGACCGAGTCGAAGCCGCAGGCGTGCACCAGCCGGGCCCCGGTCTCCCGCGCGCGGGCGTCGTGGCGGACGTACGTCAGGTCCACGAACTCGGGCTCGCCGGTGAGGTCGAGATAGTCCGTGCCCGCCTCCGCGCAGGCGGCGACCAGCGCGTCGCCGTACCGGACGTAGGGGCCGACCGTCGTGGCCACCACGCGCGCGTGCTCGGCGAGTTCGCGCAGCGAGGCCGGATCGGACACGTCGGCGAGCAGTACGCCGGCCTCCGCCGCGCCGGGCAGCCGTTCGCGCAGCCGCCGCAGCCTCTCCTCGCTGCGGCCCGCGATCGCCCAGCGCAGTCCGGCGGGCGCGTGCGCGGCGAGGTACTCCGCGGTCAGCTCGCCGACGAACCCCGTCGCCCCGAAGAGCACGAGGTCGTACGGCCGATCGGCCCTGTTCAGCCTGTTCATGACATCCCTTCGTCACCCGTCGGCAACCCCTGGGTCCGCAGCACGCGCCGTTGCCGGTGGCTGAGGCTAGCGTGAGGATCGCGGGGCCCGGAGAGAGGCCTGCGCCATAATTGGCTAAGCGCTTGCTCGCCCGGGTCTTGTGCCCAGTGGAACACGTTCTTAGCATCACTGGTGTTACATCGGTTGTGTCACAGAGCTGGGGGCTGAATGTCGGAAGGGAAGACGCCGGCGCGGACGACGGGCGCGGGTCCGCTCGCCGGTGTGCGCGTGGTCGAGCTGGCCGGGATCGGTCCCGGGCCCTTCGCCGCCATGCTCCTGGCCGACCTGGGAGCCGACGTCGTCCGCGTCGACCGGCCCGGCGGGCCCGGCCTCGGGATCGACCCCGCCCACGACGTCACCAACCGCAACAAGCGCTCCGTGGTCGTCGACCTCAAGGCACCGGACGGCCCGGCCCGCGTCCTCGACCTCGCCGAACGCGCCGACGTCCTGATCGAGGGCTACCGCCCCGGCGTGGCGGAGCGGCTCGGCGTGGGCCCCGGGGACTGCCACGCCCGCAACCCCCGCCTCGTCTACGGCCGCATGACCGGCTGGGGCCAGGAAGGACCGCTCGCCCAGCGCGCCGGGCACGACATCGGGTACATCGCGCTCACCGGCACCCTCGGCATGATCGGCGCCCCCGACGAGCCGCCGGCCGTCCCCGCCAACCTCCTCGGCGACTACGCGGGCGGCTCCCTCTACCTGGTCGTCGGCATCCTCGCCGCCCTGCACCACGCCCGCGCGAGCGGCACCGGGCAGGTCGTGGACGCCGCCATCGTCGACGGCACCGCCCACCTCTCCTCGATGATCCACGGCATGCTCGCCGCCGGCGGCTGGCAGGACCGGCGCGGCGCCAACCTCCTCGACGGCGGCTGCCCCTTCTACGGCACCTACGAGACCGCCGACGGCCGGTACATGGCCGTCGGTGCGCTCGAGCCGCGCTTCTACGCCGAGTTCATGCGCCTCCTCGGCATCCCCGACCTGGCGCCGGCCCGCGACGACATGTCCCGCTGGCCCGAACTGCGCGAGGCCGTCGCCGCCCGGTTCAAGTCCCGTACCCGCGACGAGTGGACGGTCGTCTTCGACGGCTCCGACGCCTGCACGGCCCCCGTGCTGTCGCTGCGCGAGGCCCCGCACCATCCGCACCTCGCCGCTCGCGGCACCTTCACCGACCACGGCGGCATCACCCAGCCCGCCCCCGCGCCCCGCTTCTCCGCGACCCCCACCGCCGTACGCACCGGGCCCGCCCGGCCGGGCGGCGACACCGAGGCCGTGACCCGCGACTGGGACCTGCCCCGGCGTCCGGACCCCGCCCCGAACACCGCAACGAACCCTCAGTGAAAGGCCTGCCAGTGACCACCGAAGCGTACGTGTACGACGCGATCCGCACCCCGCGCGGCCGCGGCAAGGCGAACGGCGCCCTGCACGGCACGAAGCCCGTCGACCTGGTCGTCGGCCTCATCCACGAGATCCGCGCCCGCTTCCCGGACCTGGACCCGGCCGCCGTCGACGACATCGTGCTCGGCGTGGTCGGCCCCGTCGGCGACCAGGGCTCCGACATCGCCCGCGTCGCCGCCATCGCCGCCGGACTGCCGGACACGGTGGCCGGCGTCCAGGAGAACCGCTTCTGCGCCTCCGGTCTGGAGGCCGTCAACATGGCCGCCATGAAAGTGCGTTCCGGCTGGGAGGACCTGGTCCTCGCGGGCGGCGTCGAGTCGATGTCCCGGGTGCCGATGGCCTCGGACGGCGGCGCCTGGTTCAACGACCCGATGACCAACCTCGCCACCAACTTCGTCCCGCAGGGCATCGGCGCCGACCTGATCGCCACCATCGAGGGCTTCTCCCGCCGCGACGTCGACGAGTACGCCGCCCTGTCCCAGGAGCGCGCGGCCGCCGCCTGGAAGGACGGCCGCTTCGAGCGGTCCGTCGTACCGGTGAGGGACCGCGCCGGTCTCACCGTCCTCGACCACGACGAGCACCCGCGTCCGGGCACCACCGCCGACTCCCTCGCGAAGCTCAAGCCCTCCTTCGCCGACATCGGCGAACTGGGCGGCTTCGACGCCGTGGCGCTGCAGAAGTACCACTGGGTCGAGAGGATCGACCACGTCCACCACGCGGGCAACTCCTCCGGCATCGTCGACGGCGCGTCCCTGGTCGCCATCGGCTCCAAGGAGGTCGGCGACCGCTACGGTCTGCGGCCGCGCGCGCGGATCGTCTCCGCCGCCGTCTCCGGCTCCGAGCCCACCATCATGCTCACCGGCCCCGCCCCGGCCACCCGCAAGGCCCTGGCGAAGGCCGGGCTGAGCATCGACGACATCGACCTCGTCGAGATCAACGAGGCGTTCGCCGCGGTCGTCCTGCGCTTCGTCAAGGACATGGGCCTGTCCCTGGACAAGGTCAACGTCAACGGCGGTGCGATCGCACTGGGCCACCCCCTCGGCGCCACCGGCGCGATGATCCTCGGCACCCTCGTGGACGAACTGGAGCGCCAGGACAAGCGCTACGGCCTCGCCACCCTGTGCGTGGGCGGCGGCATGGGCATCGCCACGATCGTCGAGCGCATCTGACTCCCTGCCCGGCAGCGGCCACCCGAGACCTCACTGGAGACCCCCGTCATGACGACCGAGAGCACCACCATCCGCTGGGAGCAGGACGACACCGGCGTCGTCACCCTCGTCCTCGACGACCCCGACCAGTCCGCGAACACCATGAACCAGGCGTTCCGCGAGTCCCTCGCCGTGATCACCGACCGCCTGGAGGCCGAGAAGGACTCGATCCGCGGCGTCGTCTTCACCTCCGCCAAGAAGACCTTCTTCGCCGGCGGCGACCTGCGCGACCTGATCCGCGTCACCCCCGAGACCGCCCAGGACCTCTTCGACGGCGGCATGGCCATCAAGCGGAACCTGCGCCGCATCGAGACCCTCGGCAAGCCGGTCGTCGCCGCCCTGAACGGCGCGGCCCTCGGCGGCGGTTACGAGATCGCCCTCGCCTGCCACCACCGCGTCGCCCTCGACGCGCCCGGCTCCAAGATCGGCTGCCCCGAGGTCACCCTCGGCCTGCTCCCCGGAGGCGGCGGCGTCGTCCGCACCGTCCGGATGCTCGGCATCACCGACGCGCTGCTCAAGGTGCTCCTCCAGGGCACCCAGTACAACCCGCGCCGCGCCCAGGAGAACGGCCTGGTCGACGAGGTCGCCGACACCCGCGAGGACATGCTCGCCAAGGCCCGCGCCTTCATCGACGCCCACCCGGAGTCCGCCCAGCCCTGGGACCGGCCCGGCTACCGCATCCCCGGCGGCACCCCCGCCCACCCGAAGTTCGCGGCCAACCTGCCCGCCTTCCCCGCCAACCTGCGCAAGCAGACGGGCGGTGCCCCCTACCCGGCACCGCGCAACATCATGGCCGCCGCCGTCGAGGGCTCCCAGGTCGACTTCGAGACCGCCCAGGTCATCGAGGCCCGCTACTTCGTCGAGCTGGCCGCCGGGCAGACCTCGAAGAACATGATCCAGGCGTTCTTCTTCGACCTCCAGGCGGTCAACTCCGGTGCCAACCGCCCGAAGGGCGTCGAGCCCCGGAAGGTCACCAAGGTGGCCGTCCTCGGTGCCGGGATGATGGGCGCCGGCATCGCCTACTCGTGCGCACGCGCGGGCATCGACGTCGTCCTCAAGGACGTCGCCCTGGAAGCGGCCCTCAAGGGCAAGGCGTACTCCGAGAAGCTGTGCGCCAAGGCCGTCGCCAAGGGCCGTACGAGTCAGGAGAAGGCGGACGCGCTGCTGGCCCGGATCACACCGACCGCCGAGGCCGCCGACCTCGCCGGGTGCGACGCGGTCATCGAGGCGGTCTTCGAGGACACCTCGCTCAAGCACAAGGTGTTCCAGGAGATCGAGCACGTCGTCGCCCCCGACGCGCTGCTCTGCTCCAACACCTCCACGCTGCCCATCACCGCGCTGGCCGAGGGCGTCGAGCGGCAGGGCGACTTCATCGGGCTGCACTTCTTCTCGCCGGTCGACAGGATGCCGCTGGTCGAGATCATCAAGGGTGAGCGGACGGGGGAGGAGGCGCTGGCGCGCGCCTTCGATCTGGTCCGGCAGATCAAGAAGACGCCGATCGTGGTCAACGACTCGCGTGGCTTCTTCACCTCCCGGGTCATCGGCCACTTCATCAACGAGGGCGTGGCGATGGTCGGCGAGGGCATCGAGCCCGCCTCCGTCGAACAGGCGGCGGCCCAGGCGGGCTACCCGGCCAAGGTCCTCAACCTCATGGACGAGCTGACCCTCACCCTGCCCCGGAAGATCCGCCAGGAGACCCGACGGGCCGTGGAAGAGGCCGGTGGCACCTGGACCGCACACCCCGCCGATGCCGTCATCGACCGCATGGTGGACGAGTTCGAGCGGCCCGGCCGCAGCGGTGGCGCCGGGTTCTACGAGTACGGCGACGACGGGAAGCGCGCGGGCCTGTGGCCGGGGCTGCGGGAGCACTTCGCCAAGCCCGGGTACGAGATCCCGTTCCGGGACATGCAGGAACGCATGCTCTTCTCGGAGGCGCTCGACACCGTCAAGCTCCTGGAGGAGGGGGTGCTGACGTCGGTGGCCGACGCCAACATCGGCTCCGTCTTCGGCATCGGCTTCCCCGGCTGGACCGGCGGCGTCCTGCAGTACATCAACGGCTACGAGGGCTATGCCGGAGCAGGTGCGGGCCTGCCCGGCTTCGTGGCCCGCGCGCGCGAGCTGGCCGACCGCTACGGCGAGCGCTTCACGCCGCCCGCGCTGCTGGTGGAGAAGGCCGACAAGGGGGAGGTCTTCACCGACGGCCGCTGAGGACGAGCGCCTCAGTCCGGGGCGGCGTGTTCGTCCTCGCCGCCCCCGTCGAGCCACTCCCGCAGCTCCTCGCGCAGCGACCGCTGGAACGTGGTCAGCAGCGCCTGGACCACGAGCGGGTGCATGTGCGCGGACAGTGACCGCACGTCCCGCGCGTCGCGGTCGGCGACCGCGTCGCGCAGCAGCCGCGACAGGTCACGGGCGGCGGCGCGGGAGTGCTCCAGCAGGGCCGTCCGGGCGGCGAGGAGCGTCTGGGAGGAGAACGGCACGTCGAGCAGCTCGACGCCGAGCCGGAGCAGTCCGGCGTCGACCCGGTAGGCGTCGCCGTCCGGGGCGGCGCCGTCCCGCGCGACGATGTCCATCGCCGTGAGCCGGTCCACCTCGTCGTCCGTCAGCGGCCGGCCCGCGCGCCGGCCCAGTTCCTCGCGCGTGAGGCTCTCCACCGTCTCCGGCGCCCAGGAGGCCACCACCGCGCGGTGCAGCGCGAGGTCGTGGGCGCTCAGGCCGGACGGCAGCTGCCCCAGATACCGCTCGATCGCGGCCAGCGTCATGCCCTGGTGCTGCAACTCCTCGATCAGCGCCAGCCGCGCCAGGTGCTCCCCGCCGTAGTGCCCCACCCGGCGCGGACCGATCGTCGGCGGCGGCAGCAGCCCCCTGGTGCCGTAGAAGCGGACCGTGCGCACCGTGACGCCGGCCCGCGCGGCCAGCTCGTCGATCGTGAGGGCCGGCTCCTCGGTGTCGGTCGTCGTCATGTGCAGCAGTATCGCTGTCTCACCAGTGCTGTGAAACCTCTTGCGCATCGCGTGGAGACGGCTGACGGATCCTGTGAGAAGTCACGCTGTGTGACATGAGCCACCGCATGCCCACGCGGCGTCGTGGGAAGGCGCCGCCTTGGTCCGTGCCGCGAAGGGTGGTGCGGGCCTTGTCGCTGTACGGACCACCTGGGCGTACCCCGCCCGGGCGCACCAGAGATTGGTACCACCCGTGAGCAAGGACGCCGTCGAGACGGCACAGGCCGCCGCCCATCCCCGGGCGACCGGGACCATCCCCGTGGACGCGGGCGACGCCGGTTACAGCAAGGACCTCAAGGCCCGCCACGTCAACATGATCGCCATCGGCGGTGCGATCGGCACCGGGCTCTTCCTCGGCGCCGGCGGACGCCTGCGCGACGCGGGCCCGGCGCTCGCGATCGCCTACCTCGTCTGCGGGGTCTTCGCCTTCTTCGTCGTCAGAGCCCTCGGCGAGCTGGTGCTCTACCGGCCCTCCTCCGGGTCCTTCGTGTCGTACGCGCGCGAGTTCCTCGGCGAGAAGGGCGCCTACGTCGCCGGCTGGATGTACTTCCTGAACTGGTCGACGACCGGCATCGCCGACATCACCGCGATCGCCCTGTACACGCACTACTGGAGTATGTTCACGAGCATTCCGCAGTGGGTGCTCGCGCTGGTCGCCCTCGCGGTGGTCCTGGCCGTGAACCTCATCTCGGTGAAGATCTTCGGCGAGATGGAGTTCTGGTTCGCCATCGTCAAGGTCGCCACCCTCGTCGGCTTCATGCTGATCGGCATCTTCCTGCTGGCCACCCGGCACGACGTGGGCGGCCAGACCCCGGGCATCGGCATGATCACCGATCACGGCGGCATCCTCCCGCACGGTGTGATGCCCGTGGTCCTTGTCATGCAGGGCGTGATCTTCTCCTACGCCGCCCTGGAGCTGGTCGGCGTCGCCGCCGGCGAGACCGCCGAGCCGGAGAAGATCGTCCCCCGTGCGGTGAACTCGATCATGTGGCGTGTCGCCCTGTTCTACGTGGGCTCGGTCGTCCTGCTGGCCCTGCTGCTGCCCAGCTCGCTCTACTCGGGCGACGAGAGCCCCTTCGTCACCGTCCTGTCGAAGATCGGCGTCCCGGCGGCCGGCGACGTGATGAACCTGGTCGTCCTCACCGCGGCGATGTCGTCGCTGAACTCCGGCCTGTACTCCACCGGCCGCATCCTGCGCTCCATGGCGACGGCGGGCTCCGCGCCCAGGTTCACCGGGGTGATGAGCCGCAGCCAGGTGCCCTACGGCGGCATCCTGCTCACCTGCGCGGTCTGCGTCCTCGGCGTCGGCCTGAACTACCTGGTGCCGAGCAAGGCCTTCGAGATCGTGCTGAACGTCGCCTCCCTCGGCATCATCAGCACCTGGGTGATCATCATGATCTGCCACCTCGCCTTCGTCCGCCGGGCACGCGCGGGCCTGGTCGAGCGGCCGCACTTCCGCCTGCCCGGCAGCCCGGTCACCGAGCTCGTCACCATCGCCTTCCTGCTGGCCGTGATCGTCCTGATGTGGAACGACCACGAGGTCGGCCGCAAGACCGTGCTGCTCGTGCCCGTGATCGCGGTGATGCTGGTGGCCGGCTGGTTCGGCGTCCGCCGCCGGGTGGCCCGCAACGCCGACCGCGAACTGAGCACGCTCACCGAGTAGCCGGCGGGCAGCGGACAGCGGGCCGCGGCCACTGTCAGTGGCGGCCCCTACGGTGGCGTCATGTCGGAGATCAGGTATGTCCGGGGCGACGCCACCGTTCCGTCGGTCAAGGGCGTCAAGGTGATCGCCCACGTGTGCAACGACCTCGGCGGCTGGGGCAAGGGCTTCGTCCTGGCCGTCTCCCGCCGCTGGCCCGAACCGGAGGCGGCCTACCGCGCCTGGCACCGCGACCGCGCGTCGAACGACTTCGGCCTCGGCGCGGTCCAGTTCGTGCGGGTCGAGCCGTACGTGTGGGTGGCCAACATGATCGGCCAGCGCGGCATCCGGACCGGCAGCAAGGGCGTCCCCGTGCGCTACGAGGCGATCGACACCGCCCTCGGCCGCCTCGCCGACAGGGCGGCCGAGCTGGACGCGTCCGTGCACATGCCCCGCATAGGCTGCGGCCTGGCGGGCGGCAAGTGGTCCCGCGTCGAGCCGCTCATCACCGAGCGTGTCACCCGGCGGGGCGTCCCCGTGACCGTCTACGACCACGGGGACGCGGGCTGAGGCTCGCCGGTCAGTGTGCGTGCACGTCGTTCGTCGCGGCGATCTTCCGCCACGACCGGGGCTGCGCGGGCGTGTCCGAGGACTTCGCGACGGACGCCGCGCGCGCCGCCGGGGCGTCCGGCTTCGACGGCTGGAACAGCCAGGTGTCGAACAGCGCGGCCAGCGGCTTGCCCGACACCTCCTCGGCGTAGCGCCGGAAGTCGTCGACGGACGCGTTGCCGTAGGCGTACTTCGTCGGCCAGCCCCTCAGGAGGGCGAAGAAGTCCTCGTCCCCGATCTCGTTCCGCAGCGCCTGAAGGGCCAGCGCGCCCCGGTCGTAGACCGCCGCGTCGAACTGGTTCTCCGGCCCGGGATCACCGGGCGCCACCGTCCAGAACGCGTCCTCGGCCGGGTACGAGGCGTACGTGTAGTCGGCCAGTTCCTGCGCCGTGCCCTCGCCCTCGTGCTCGGACCACAGCCACTGGGCGTACCGGGCGAAGCCCTCGTTGATCCAGATGTCCTTCCAGCCGCGCACCGAGACCAGGTCGCCGTACCACTGGTGGGCCAGCTCGTGCACGACGACGGACACGTTCGACCCGTTCGCGAACTGCCGCGGGCTGTAGAACGGCCGGGTCTGCGTCTCCAGCGCGTACCCGGTGGTGGTGTTCGGCACGTAGCCGCCGAGCGCGTTGAAGGGATACGGCCCGAAGTACTCGCTCAGCCAGTCGGCGACCTCCCCGGTCCGCTCCACGCTGGCCCGCGCCGCGCCGTCGTTCGCGCCCAGGTCCTTGCTGTAGGCGTTGACGACGGGGATGCCGCTCGCGGTGGTGCCGGTGGTCAGGTCGAACCTGCCGATCGCCAGCGTCGACAGATACGTGGCCTGCGGCTTGTCCGAGCGCCAGTTGAACCGGGTCCAGCCGAGCCGCGAACTCGTCGACTGGAGGGTGCCGTTCGAGATGGCCTGGGTGCCGTCCGGCACCTGCACCGACACGTCGTAGGTGGCCTTGTCGAGGGGATGGTCGTTGCTGGGGAACCACCACCAGGCGGCCTCGGGCTCGTTCGCGCCGACGCCGCCGTCCGGGGTGCGGTGCCAGCTGGTGAAGCCGTACGCCTGCTTCGAGGACGGCACGCCGCTGTAGCGGACGACGACGGTGACGGGCGTGCCCTTGCCGAGCGGGCTCTTCGGGGTGATCTCCAGCTCGTGCTCGCCAGAGGCCGTGAACGACGCCTTCGCGCCGTTGACCCGCACCTCGCCGACCTCCAGCAAAAAGTCCAGGTTGAACCGCGACAGGTCCTCAGTGGTGCGCGCCAGAATGGTCGCCGTGCCCTCCAGCCGGTCCGTGGCCGGCTGGTACTTCAGGCGCAGGTCGTAGTGCGAGACGTCGTATCCGCCGTTTCCGTAGGCCGGGTAGTAGGGGTCGCCGATGCCCGGAGCGCCGGGGGAGTGGGTCGCCGCCGACGCCGGGATCGCCAGCATGAGGGAGGCGGCGCCCAGCACGCCCGGCACAAAGATTCTGCGGTGCACGAAAGCTCCAAGTCGTAGGGTCACGAAGTCTGTTCGGAGGCTATTCAGCTCCTGTGCCCACCGTCATGTCCACGGCCACCCCTGTCACACGATCGCCATCCGGCCGTCACCGGCCACCTCCGGCCCCCTTCTGCGCGGCAGTCGACCGCTGTACCGTCCCGCGCATGCCGATACGCATGCGCCTCACGATCCGGAGACCGCTCGCGACGGCGGCCACGGCCGCACCCCGGCAGCCTCGGGCCGACACGCCGACGCTCACCCTGGACCTCTTCCGCACGTCGGCCCGCGTACCGTTCGTCGGCGGCACCGCCGCGTCCGCCCACGCCACCGCCGGTACGACGACCGCCGTTCCGGCACCCGCACCGCTCGACGGCGTGACCACGCCCCACCCCACGCACCGCGCCCCGAAGGGAGCCCGATGAACCGCCTGCGCACCCTCACCGTGACCACCGCGGCCCTCGCCGCGTCCCTGCTCGGCGCGCCGGCCCACGCCGACGGCCCCGCGCACCACCCGCCCCGCACCGGCTTCGAGCAGACGCACGGCGCCCGCTGGACCACCCAGCCCGAGGAACAGACCCTCCTGGCCGCCGCCGACCGGGCGAGCGACCGCGTCACCGTCGACCGCATCGGCACCACGAAGCAGAACCGCCCGCTGCGGCTCGTGACGATCGGCAGGCACTCCACCCCCAACAAGGTGCTCCTCGTGTGCAGCCAGCACGGTGACGAGCCCTCCGGTCGCGAGGCCTGCCTGTCCACCGTCCGCGACCTGGCGTACGCCAAGGACCGGCGGACCCGGCGCTTCCTGGACCGCACCACCGTGCTGGTCGTGCCCACCGCCAACCCCGACGGCCGCGCCGCGGACACCCGGGGCAACAGCGACGGGGTGGACATCAACCGCGATCATCTCGCCCTCAGGACGGCCGAGGGCCGCGCCATGGCCGCCGTCGTCCGCGACCGGCGCCCCGACGTCATCTACGACCTGCACGAGTACGGCGCCACGCCCCCGTACTACGACAAGGACCTCTTCGACCTCTGGCCCCGCAACCTCAACACCCGTACGCGGGTCCACGACGAGGCCCGCGCCCTGTCCGGGGCGTACGTCCGCCCCGCCGCCGAGCGCGCCGGACACTCGACCGGCACCTACGGGATCTGGACCGACCCCGTCACCGGCGACCCGGTCAAACAGACCGCGGGCGACGGCCAGGAACGCATCCTGCGGAACATGTCCGGCGTGAAACACGCGGTCGGCCTGCTCATCGAGAGCCGCGTCGACCCGCTGACCGACGCCGAGCGAGAGGACCCGGCCCTGAACAACCGGCGCCGGGTGAACTCCCAGCTCGCCGCCCTGGACGGCATGTTCCGCTACGCGGACGAGCGGCGCGGACACGTCGAGGCGGCCACCGGCGCCGCCCGAGTGGCCGGACTGGCCGACACCGGACCCGTGTACCTCGGCGGCGCCGACAACGACCCGGCCGAGGCGTCCGAGGTGCTCCAGGACCCGCCCTGCGGCTACCGGCTGACACCCGCCCAGTACAGCGACATCGGCGATGAACTTGCCCTGCACGGTGTACATGTGCGCCCGGACGGGGAGAAGGGCGCCTACGTACCGCTGCGCCAGCCGCAGCGCGCCCTGGTGCCGCTGCTCCTGGACGAGCGCGCGACGTACCACGTGACCGTGGGCGCACCCGACGCCCACTGCTGAGGAGGTGAGTTCCGCGTCGTACGTGGTAGGGGCGTAGCGGAGGAGTATTTTCAGCCTCACCGACTTGAAAGGTGCCGTCTGTGACGCAGGACCGACCAAGCGACAAGGAAGAGCACGAAAGAGGCACGCTTCCGGGTTCGGAAGCGGGCCTGCCGGGGCATGTGCACAAACCCCGGACCGACCGCGTCGTCTTCGGCGTCACGGCCGCCCTGACCCTCGCGTTCGTCGTCTGGGGCGCCGTCGCCACCGACTCGCTGGAGGACGTCTCCAGCACCATGCTCGGTGGCCTGATGCACAACGGCGGCTGGGGGTTCACGCTGGCCGCGTCCGGGTTCGTGGTCTTCGCCCTCTGGCTCGCGGCCAGCCGCTACGGCCGCATCCACCTGGGCGCCGAGGGCGAGGAACCCGAGTTCCGCACCGTGTCCTGGATCGCCATGATGTTCAGCGCCGGCATGGGCATCGGCCTGATGTTCTGGGGCGTGAGCGAGCCGCTGGCGCACTACACGACGGCCCCGCCGGGCACCTCCCCGGCCGACTCCGGCGCCCGCATGGAGACGGCCATGGCCACCACCCTGTTCCACTGGACGCTCCATCCGTGGGCGATCTACGCGGTGGTCGGTCTCGGCATCGCCTACAGCACCTTCCGCAGGCGCCGCAGGCAGACCATAAGCGCGGTGTTCACCCCGCTCATCGGCGAGAGGCACGCCAACGGCGTCAGCGGCCGGATCATCGACATCCTGGCCATCATCGCGACGATCTTCGGCTCCGCGGCCTCCCTCGGCCTCGGCGCGCTGCAGATCGGCTCCGGCGTGGAGAAGCTCGACTGGATGGACAAGGTCAGCACCGGGCTGCTGGTCGGCATCATCGCGGTGCTCACGGTGGCGTTCGTGGCCTCCGCGATCTCCGGCGTCGAGAAGGGCATCCAGTGGCTGTCCAACACCAACATGGTGCTGGCCCTGCTGCTCGCCGTGTTCGTGTTCGTCGCGGGCCCGACCATCCTCATCCTCGACCTGCTGCCCACGTCGATCTTCGGCTACCTCGGCGACCTGCCCGAACTGGCCGGTCGCACGGAGATCAGCGGTGGCGAGGGCGTCGCGGACTGGCTGAGCAGCTGGACGATCTTCTACTGGGCGTGGTGGATCTCCTGGACGCCCTTCGTCGGCATGTTCATCGCCCGCATCAGCCGGGGCCGGACCATCCGTCAGTTCATCGGCGGCGTCATCCTCGTGCCCAGCGTGGTCAGCCTGATCTGGTTCGCGATCTTCGGCGGCTCGGCGATGCGGCTGCAGGAGCAGAACCGGCTGGGCGACGACACGACCCCCGAGGGCCGGCTCTTCGCCGTGCTGCAGGAGTACCCCATCGCCACGGCGACCAGCCTGCTGGTGATGATCCTCGTCGGCATCTTCTTCGTGTCGGGAGCCGACGCGGCCTCCATCGTGATGGGCACCCTCTCGCAGAAGGGCGCGCTCGAACCGAGCCGCTGGGTGGTGATCTTCTGGGGCGTGGTGACCGGCGCGGTCGCCGCGATCATGCTGCTGATCGGCAGTGGCGAGGCGGACGCGCTCACGGGTCTGCAGAACCTCACGATCCTCGCGGCGGCGCCCTTCGTCATCGTGATGATCTTCATGTGCGTCGCCCTCATGCGCGACCTGCGCCGTGACCCCCTCATCGTGCGCGGCGAGATGGCCTCCGAGGCCGTCGGACTGGCCGTCATCGAGGGCCACAAGCAGTACGAGGGCGAGTTCGAGATCCGGATCGGTCCGGGCCCCGGCACGGACGTGGAGGGCGACCCGATCGGCAAGCACCAGAACAGCTGACAGGTGACCGCTGCCGTCCCTGCCGGCCGATCGACCGGCAGGGACGGCAGGGACGACGGCGTCAGGAGGCGAGCCCGGCCGCCTCGTGCGCGCAGCCCCAGGCCACGGTCACACCCGCGCCGCCGTGACCGTAGTTGTGCACCAGCAGCCGGCCGTCCGGCAGCGTTTCGCGCTCCAGCCGGACGGCGTTGCGCGCCGGCCGCAGCCCGACCGGGTGCGCGAGCACCCGCGCCCCGGCGATCTCGGGCCGCAGCGCGGCGCACCGCCGCACGATGTCCTCGGCGACCGCCGGGTCCGGCTCGGCCGACCAGGCGTCGTCCTCGGCCGTCCCGCCCAGCAGGAGCCGGCCGGGTTGCGGAAGGAAGTACGTCACCTCACCGGAGACGGGATCGGTGGAGACCAGCCAGGTCCGGATACCGGGGTTCTCCACCACGACCAGTTGACCGCGCACCGGCCGCACGGCCGGGTCCGGCACCAGCTCCCGGGCGCCCAGGCCCGTGCAGTTGACCACGACCGGCGCGTCCGCCTCGGCCAGGTCACTCACCGTACGCGCCTCAACCGTGCCACCCGCCGCCACAAGGCGCTCCCGCAACCAGGGCAGATGAGTCGACATGTCGATGAGTGGCAGCCGCGCCCACAGCCCCTGCCCGGCGTACTCCGCGGCACTCGCCGCACGCAGCCCCGGCAGCCGGGCGGCGGCCCACGGACCCACCTCGTCCAGGCCGGTCTCGCCGAGCACCCCCTCGACCATGCGTACGCCGGTGAGCTCGGGCCGCGCGGCCAGCTCCTCGTACACGTCCAGGGAACGCAGCGCCCACGCGCGCACCAGCTCCACCGGCTCGATCCGGTACGGCCACCACAGCCCGCCCGCGACCACCGAGGTGGTCCGCTCGACGGGCTCCCGCGACCACAGCCGCACCCGCCTGCCCCGCTCGGCCAGCACGACGGCCGTCGTCAGCCCGACCACCCCGCCGCCGACCACGACGACTTCGCCATCCAGTTCGGTTTCCACACCGGGACGTTAGCGGAATGCCCCATGCCGCGCTCGAAGCGGCCCCGACCCGGGAATACTCACCGTATGGCTGCCGAGTACGCGACCTTCGGTCTGGCCCCGGCGACGCGCGCCGGCGGGGTCCGCACCGACGGCGACTTCCAGGTCCACCGCGACTTCGTGGACTTCGTCGTCGACGGACGCCCCCTCCTGTTCCGCCTCTCCGACCTGGACGCCGTCTCCCCGCTCGCCTCCGACGTACCGCCCGCGATCTTCACCGCGCAGGTCCGCAGCCTGCTCCTGGAGACCGACGCGCCGCTGCCCGGCGGGCGGTACGTCATCTACGGCTGCCCGGAGTGCGAAGACCTCGCCTGCGGCGCGGTGACCGCCGTGATCCTGCGGGACGGCGACGACTTCGTCTGGCGGGACTTCGCCTGGCAGACCGGAGAACACGCCGACCTGGAGTTCAACGCCTACCACGGCATCGGCCCGTACCGCTTCTCCGGTGCCGAGTACCGCGCGGCCCTCGCCGCCCTGCTCGAGGGCTCCGCGCACTCCCGCCGCAGGGTCCTGCTGATCGGCGCCCGCGTCGCCCTGCTCGCCAGGCTCGCCGCGACGCTGCGCACCATCGGCATCGGCGCCGACATCACCCAGGACGCCCGCGACGTACCGGCCGACGAACTGCGGACCTACGGCGCCGTCGCCTTCGGCCGCGCGGTCACCGAGGAGCAGCGGACGGCCGTACTCCGGGCCTTCGCGGACGCCGGCGCGGACGTGGCCCACGTCGACGGACTCGCGCCGATCGTCCCGCTGCTCGTCGCCCAGATCGAACACGCCCTGGACCGCGGCCCCGCCGAACGGCGCCGGCTGACCCGCCTGACGGCGACCGGCGCCGCCGCGGACGTCGAGGTCACCTCGCCGTGCCGGGTACGGCTCACCGCGTACCGGCTCGACCGCCTGCACCGCACCCACGTCCACGAGGTCCTCGACGACGTGCTCCAGCCGGGCGGCCACCGCATCGCCCTGGACGCGAGGACGGTCCGGGGCGAGTCCTTCGTGGTGGCGCGGACACCGGGAAGCGTGCTGGTCGCGGCGGTGACGCAGGACCGGCCCGGCTGAGCGGGCGCGGGAATACCCGGCTGAGCGGTCGCCCGACCGGGGCTAGGATCGACGGTCTGATGACTGCCACCCTCGTCGCCAAGAACCTCGCCGCCGGCCACGGAGACCGCTCCCTGTTCACCGGGCTCGACCTCGTCGTCGCACCCGGCGACGTGATCGGCCTCGTGGGGGCCAACGGCGCGGGCAAGTCCACGCTCCTGCGGATGCTCGCCGGGCTGAGCACGCCGGAGCAGGGCGAGCTGCGCCTGTCCCCGCCCACCGCCACCGTCGGCCACCTCCCGCAGGAGCCGGAGCGCCGCCCCGGCGAGACCGTCCGGGCGTTCCTGTCCCGCCGCACCGGCGTCACCGACGCCCAGCACGCCATGGACGAGGCCACCCAGGCCCTGGTCGACGGCGCCCCCGGTGCCGACGACGCGTACGCCAACAGCCTCGAGCGCTGGCTGGCCCTGGGCGGCGCCGATTTCGACGACCGGGCGGGGGAGACCACCGACGCGCTGGGCCTGAGCGTCGACCTGGACCAGCCGATGACGTCGCTGTCCGGCGGCCAGGCCGCACGGGCCGGCCTCGCCTCCCTCCTCCTCTCCCGCTACGACGTCTTCCTGCTCGACGAGCCGACCAACGACCTCGACCTGGAGGGCCTGGAGCGCCTCGAACGCTTCGTGACCGGACTGCGCGCCGGCACCGTCGTCGTCAGCCACGACCGCGAGTTCCTCACCCGCACCGTCACCAAGGTCCTCGAACTCGACCTCGCCCAGCGGCAGATCAACCTCTACGGCGGCGGCTACGAGGCCTACCTGGAGGAACGCGAGGTGGCCCGCCGGCACGCCCGCGACGAGTTCGAGGAGTACGCCGACAAACGGGCGTCCCTCCAGGACCGGGCCCAGACGCAGCGCGCCTGGATGGACAAGGGCGTCAAGAACGCCCGGCGCAAGGCGGGCAACGACAACGACAAGATCGGCCGCAAGTTCCGCAGCGAGGCCAGCGAGAAGCAGGCCGCCAAGGCCCGCCAGACACAGCGCATGATCGAACGCCTGGACGTCGTCGAGGAACCGCGCAAGGAGTGGGACCTGCGCATGGAGATCGCCTCGGCGCCCCGCTCGGGCGCGGTGGTCGCCACCCTGCGCGACGCCGAGGTCCGGCGCGGCGACTTCGTGCTCGGCCCGGTCTCCCTCCAGATCGACTGGGCGGACCGGGTGGCGGTGACCGGAGCCAACGGCGCGGGCAAGTCCACCCTGCTGGGCGCCCTCCTGGGCCGCGTCCCGCTCGACGCCGGGCACGCGGCGCTCGGCTCCGGAGTCCTGCTCGGCGAGGTCGACCAGGCCCGCAAGCTGTTCTACGGCCCCGAGTCCCTGCTCGACGCCTTCCGCGCCCCCGTCCCCGACACGGAACCGGCGGAGATCCGCACCCTCCTGGCCAAGTTCGGCCTCAAGGCGGACCACGTCACGCGCCCCGCCTCCACCCTCTCCCCGGGCGAACGCACGAGGGCCGCCCTCGCCCTCCTCCAGGGCAGCGGCGTCAACCTCCTGGTCCTGGACGAGCCGACCAACCACCTCGACCTACCGGCCATCGAACAACTGGAGTCGGCCCTGGACGCCTACCAGGGCACACTCCTCCTGGTCACCCACGACCGCCGCATGCTCAACGCGGTACGGGTGACGAGGCGCCTGGAGGTCACGGACGGCAAGGTGGTGGAGGCTCCCGCCTAACTGCGGGCAGTCGTACACCCCCCCCCGAGCTGCGGGCAGTCGTGCCGCTGGGGCGGCACGGGTGGGCGCAGGCGGCACCCCGCAACGCCGGGCTGCGGCACCCCCCGGCCCCAGCACCGGTCGCCTACGCCAACCCGGCCCGCCGCAATGCGTCAGCCATCGCCCCGCTGGACGGCGAAGGCGCCGCAGACGACCGCCCCTTCCCCCCACCGCCGGAGGCACCCCGCTGCTGCCGCTGCCGAGGCGGCTTCCCACCTCGCTCCTTCTTCGGCTCCCCCTCGGCAGCGGCCTCGTCGTCCAACCGCAACGTCAACGAGATCCGCTTCCGCGGAATGTCGACGTCCATCACCTTCACCCTCACGATGTCCCCGGGTTTCACCACGTCCCGCGGATCCTTCACGAACGTCTTCGACATCGCGGACACGTGCACGAGCCCGTCCTGATGCACACCGACGTCCACGAACGCCCCGAAGGCGGCGACATTCGTGACGACACCCTCCAGCACCATCCCGGAGGACAGGTCGGAGATCTTCTCCACGCCCTCCTTGAAGGTGGCCGTCTTGAAGGCGGGCCGCGGGTCGCGCCCCGGCTTCTCCAGCTCCCGCAGAATGTCCGTGACCGTCGGCAGGCCGAACGTCTCGTCCACGAACTCCGCCGGCTTCAACGACCGCAGCACCGAGGTGTTGCCGATCAGTCCGGCCATCTCCTGCCCGGCGGTCTTCACCATCCGCCGCACCACCGGGTACGCCTCCGGGTGCACGCTGGACGCGTCCAGCGGGTCGTCACCGCCCCTGATCCGCAGGAAGCCCGCGCACTGCTCGTACGCCTTGGGGCCGAGCCGCGCCACCTTCTTCAGCGTGGTGCGCGAGGTGAACGGCCCGTTCGCGTCGCGGTGCGCCACGATGTTCTCGGCGAGTCCGGACGTGATGCCGGAGACCCGGGCGAGCAGCGGCGCGGAGGCCGTGTTGACGTCCACGCCCACGCCGTTCACACAGTCCTCGACCACCGCGTCCAGGGAGCGGGAGAGCTTCACCTCGGACAGGTCGTGCTGGTACTGGCCGACACCGATCGACTTCGGGTCGATCTTGACCAGCTCGGCCAGCGGGTCCTGGAGCCGCCGGGCGATCGACACCGCGCCGCGCAGCGAGACGTCCATGTCCGGCAGTTCCTGGGAGGCGAAGGCGGAGGCCGAGTACACGGAGGCGCCCGCCTCGGACACCATCACCTTGGTGAGCTTCAACTCCGGGTGCTTGGAGATGAGTTCCCCGGCGAGCTTGTCGGTCTCGCGGGAGGCCGTGCCGTTGCCGATGGCGATCAGGTCGACCGTGTGCTCCTTGGCCAGCCGCGCCAGCTTGGCGATCGCCTCGTCCCACCGGTTGGCGGGGACGTGCGGGTGGATCACGTCGGTGGCCACGACCTTGCCCGTCGCGTCGACCACGGCGACCTTCACGCCGGTACGGAAACCGGGGTCGAGGCCGAGCGTGGCGCGGGTGCCCGCCGGGGCGGCCAGCAGCAGGTCGCGCAGGTTGGCGGCGAACACGTTCACCGCCTCGTCCTCGGCGGCGGTGCGCAGCCGCAGCCGGAGGTCGATGCCCAGGTGGACCAGGATGCGGGTGCGCCAGGCCCAGCGGACGGTGTCCCCCAGCCACTTGTCCGCGGGCCGGCCGCGGTCGGCGATCCCGAACCGGCTCGCGACGATCCCCTCGTACGACGACCGGCCCTCGGTGGCCTCCTCGGGCTCCAGGACCAGGTCGAGCACGTCCTCCTTCTCGCCGCGCAGCATCGCGAGGATCCGGTGCGAGGGCAGCTCGGTGAACGGCTGGGCGAAGTCGAAGTAGTCGGCGAACTTGGCGCCGGCCTCCTCCTTGCCGTCCTTGACCTTGGCGGCGAGCCGCCCGCGCCCCCACATCCGCTCCCGCAGCTCGCCGATCAGGTCGGCGTCCTCGGAGAACCGCTCCGTGAGGATCGATCGCGCCCCGTCCAGGGCGGCCTGCGGATCGGCCACCCCCTTGTCGGCGTCGACGAACGCGGCCGCCGCGGCGAGCGGATCCACCGACGCGTCGGCGAGCAGGCCCTCGGCCAGCGGCTCCAGCCCCGCCTCGCGCGCGATCTGCGCCTTCGTGCGCCGCTTCGGCTTGAACGGCAGGTAGATGTCCTCCAGGCGCGCCTTGGTCTCCGCCGCCCGGATGCGGGCCTCGAGCTCCTCGGTGAGCTTGCCCTGTTCACGCACCGAGTCGAGGATCGCCGTCCGCCGCTCCTCCAGCTCTCGCAGATAGCGCAGCCGCTCCTCGAGCGTGCGCAGCTGCGCGTCGTCGAGCATCTCGGTCGCTTCCTTGCGGTAGCGGGCGATGAAGGGCACTGTCGAGCCGCCGTCGAGCAACTCCACCGCGGCCCTTACCTGCCGCTCCCGCACGCCGAGCTCGCCGGCGATCCTGCTTTCGATGGACCCTACGTCGAAAGACGCGCTGGACCCGGGTGTCGTCACGATCCCGTACCGCCTTCTCACTGAGGTTGCGCGGCAATTGTGGCAGGTGACACCGACAATCGGGGATCAGGGCACCGTCCGGGCCGGTCGGACCGGTGCGGACCGGGGCCGGGATCAGGCCTTGCGGCCCCGGGTGGCGGACGACGCCCCGCCGAAGAGCCGGGCCAGGGCCCGGAAGGGAAGCGTCACCACGGTGGCGAGTGCGCCACCGATCTGGCGCAGTACGTCTGCGATGGCACGGAACACGAGTTGCCCCTTTCGTCTCCCGGCCCCATCGGCCGGGAGACCTACGGGTACCTCCGTAGCGGCTCGGCATGCCCGTTCACGTGCCCGGGCGTGTCCTCAGCGCTTGGCGAGCAGGTCCGCCGGGAAGGCGCCGGCGCCGAGTGCCGTACGCGCGAAGGCGGTTGCGAGTTCCGTCAGGCGTGTCACGCCCTCGGCCCCCAGGTGCGTGTACGGGGCCGTGTCGAGCCGGTCCGTCTCCCGTTCGATCCCCTCGCGCAGGGCCGTGCCCTCCTCGGTCAGCTCGCCCGCCGCGTCGATCAGCCCGCGCTCGCGCAGTCGGCCGGTCGCCGCGTCCCACTCCTCCCGGGACCAGCCCCGGGTGCTGAAGATCCACTTCGGCGCCATGCCCTTGCCGGTCGCGGTGTGTGTGACCAGCGCCTCCAGACCGTCCAGGCCCGCGGTCACGAGCGCGGCGAGGTGACCGTCGCCCCGGTGCTCGCGCAGCAGCGTCGCCGCGTGCCAGAACGCCAGGTGCGGCGCGTCGGGCACGGGCAGGTCCGCGTGGGCCGAGTAGAGCGGGCGGGCCCCGCGCGTGCAGCCCTCGGTGGCGCGCAGCGCCAGGCCCGCCGCCTCCGACATCTCGGCCGACGTCAGGGTCTCCTCGCCCAGCAGCCGGCGCAGCGTCGCATCGACGGCACGCGCGCGTGCCGCCAGGGCCTGCTCCGGCGTGACCGTCTCCCAGACGGCCGGCACGTGCCGGGCGACCAGGTCGTGCTTGTAGTTGTAGAAGGCGGCCGTCACGGCACCCGCCCCGACTGGCCCCAGCGCGGCGGCGCGCACCGCGAAGTTGACGGCCCGGGGGTCGGTGACCCCCAGGGCGCCCAGTTCCCGGCCCAGGTCGGGCGAGAAGTAGTGCGTCGAGTGCAGCGAGTTGAGCGCGTTGTGGCAGCGGCGGCCGGCGCGTGGATCGATGGCGGCAGTGGTCATGCCGCGCAGGTTACCAACCGCTCAGTACGCCCTCCAGACGTGCGTGCCGCATGGCAGGAAAGGTGGGGTACTCGTCATTGCGGCCATCCGGCGGCGAGCGAAGAATCGACGGTATGCCGCAGCGAACCGGTCGCACCGTCCTGGTAATCCTCTTCGACCACGTCCAGAGCCTCGACGTCACCGGCCCGGTCGAGGTCTTCGCGGGCGCCGAGCAGCACACGCCGGGGACGTACCGCATCAGGACGGCCTCGCTGGACGGCGCTCCCGTGCGCACCTCCAGCGGTCTGACCCTCGTACCGGACCACGCCCTGATGGACGCGCCCGAGCCGGACACCCTGGTGGTTCCCGGCGGCCGGGGCACCCGGAGCCCCGACCCGCGCCTGACCGACTGGCTGCGCGGGCACGGACCGGACGCCCGGCGCCTGGTCTCGGTCTGCACCGGGGCCATCCTGCTCGCCCGCGCCGGTCTGCTGGACGGCCGCCGCGCCACCACCCACTGGGCCTACTCCGACCGGCTCGCCCGCGACCACCCGGCCGTGGACGTCGACCCCGACCCGATCTACATCCGGGACGGGAACGTGGCCACGTCCGCCGGCGTCACCTCCGGCATCGACCTCGCCCTCGCCCTGGTGGAGGAGGACCTGGGCCGGGACGTCGCCCTGACCGTCGCCCGCCACCTCGTGGTGTTCCTGCGCAGGCCCGGGAACCAGGCCCAGTTCAGCGCCCAGCTCGCCGCCCAGACCGCGCGTCGGGAGCCGCTGCGGGAGCTTCAGCACTGGATCACCGAGCATCCGGGCGCCGATCTGAGCGTCGAGTCCCTCGCCGCCCGCGCCAGTCTCTCGCCGCGCCACTTCGCCCGCGCCTTCCAGGCGGAGACCGGCACCACGCCCGGCCGGTACGTCGACCGGGTCCGGCTGGAGCACGCCCGCCGGCTGCTGGAGGACACCGGCGACGGCGTCGAGGAGGTCTCCCGCGCCAGCGGCTACGGCACCCAGGAGGCCATGCGCCGCGCCTTCGTCAAGGCCCTCGGAACCCCACCGGCGGAATACCGCCGACGCTTCCGACCCGCGCCCGTCACCTGAGGGCGCCGGGACGGAATGACCGAGAACCGAATGGCCGAGAACCGAATGAACCGAGAACCGAATGACCGAGAGAGGAAACACGTGCAGATCGCCATCGTTCTCTTCGACCGCTTCACCGCCCTGGACGCCGTGGGCCCCTACGAGACCCTCGGCCGTCTCCCGGACGCGGAGACCGTCTTCGTCGCGGAGCACACCGGACCCGTCCGCACCGACACCGGGAACCTCGCGCTCACCGCCGACCGGGCCCTGACGGACGTACCGAGCCCCGACATCGTCGTCGTCCCCGGAGGTCCGGGACAGACCCCGCAGATGGAGAACGAGGCCCTGCTGGACTGGCTGCGCGCGGCCGACGCCACCAGCACCTGGACCACGTCCGTGTGCACCGGCTCCCTGCTGCTCGCCGCCGCCGGACTGCTGGAGGGGCGCCGCGCCACCTCGCACTGGCTGGCGCTGGACCACCTGAAGCGGTTCGGCGTCGAACCGACCGGGGAGCGGGTGGTGACCGACGGCAAGTACGTCACCGCCGCCGGCGTCTCCTCCGGCATCGACATGGGACTGACCCTGCTCGGCCGGATCGCCGGCGACGACCACGCCCGGGCGGTCCAGCTGCTGACCGAGTACGACCCGCGGCCGCCCTACGACGCCGGGTCCCCGGACAAGGCGCCCGCGCACCTCGTCGAGGAGCTCCGTGGCAGGAGCCGGTTCATCCTGACGTAGGGGCGCTCCCCGGCACGCTCCAGCCGAAACGCGGCTGCCTGCGTTCGAGGAAGGCGGCGACACCCTCCGCGGTGTCGCCGCTGCCGTCCGCCTGCGCGGCCCAGTGGGCGTCCCGGTCGGTGCGGCCGTTCGCGAACTCCTTCGCGGCGGCCTGCGTCAGCTGTGAGCGGGACACCAGCAGCCGGGTGAACTCCGCCACCCGCTTGCCGAGTTCGCCCTCCGGCAGCACCTCGTCCACCAGGCCGGTGCGCAGGGCCCGCTCGGCGTCGATCAACTCGCCGCTGAACAGCAGGTACTTCGCGGTGGCGGGCCCGGTCAGCGCCACCAGCCGCCTGGTCGCGGACGCCGGGTACACGACCCCCAGCTTGGCCGGGGTCACCCCGAACAGCGCCGACTCCTCGGCGAACCGCAGGTCGCAGGCGGCTGCCAACTGCGCCCCGCCACCCACGCAGTGACCCCGGACCGCCGCCAGCGTCGGCTTGGGGAACGCGGCGAGGGCCTCCTCGGCCCGTACCGCCAGCCGCTGCGCCTGACCGGCCGACTCCCGCAGGGTCGAGATGTCGGCCCCGGCGCAGAACGTCCCGCCCTCCCCGGTGAGGACCAGCGCCCGCACTCCGGGATCCCCGGCCAGGGCGCCGAGCAGCCGGGGCAGCGCCCGCCACATCGAGGCCGTCATGGCGTTGCGCTTGGCCGGATGGTGGACGACGACGGTGGCGACCGAGTCGGCGACCCGGTGCAGCAGCTGCGGCTCCATGGACCGGATGCTATCCACCGGCTCTTCGCTTCGAGCGGACGGGCAGGGGACGGGCAAGCGGAACAGGAACGGTCCCACAACTGACCGTGTCATACGCCAACGATCAGAAACCGCTCGATACATGCTGACTTGTGTTCAGTCATCCGGGGCGGAGCGGCGCGTTACCAACACTCGGGGTGTGGTGACAATCGAGCCCAGGGGTGGCGACCGGACGATGGACGAGACCGGGCCCGCCGGGCCGCTGCCGTACGAAGGTGTCTGGCGGTTCACCGCCCCCGCCGTGGACGCGTCGGTCCCGCAGGCACGGCACGCCGTGCGCGACCTGCTGGTGCGCCAGGGCGTGCCGGTCTCCGACGACGTGACGCAGGCCCTGCTGCTGATCGTCTCGGAACTGGTCACGAACGCGGTCCGGCACGCGGCGGTGCTGTCGCCGGTGCTCGCCGTGGAGGTCGCGGTCGGGCCCGAGTGGGTGCGGGTGGCCGTGGAGGACGACCACCCCTACCGCCCGACCGCCCTGGAGACCGACCACGGCCGGACCGGCGGGCGCGGGCTGCTCCTGGTCCGCGAGATCACCCGGGAGACGGGCGGAGCCTGCGACGTGGCCCACACCGCGAGCGGCGGCAAGGTGATCTGGGCCGCCCTGCCGCTCAAGCACGCCCCGCGCTAGGACCGCCGCGCCAGGACCGCCGCGCAAAACCGCCGCTCACCAGCTCGCGGACGGGCCCGTCAGCTCGCGGACGGCCGGCCGGGCCGCGTCGAGCACCGTCATGAACCACGCGGAGAAGGTGTCCTTCGCGTGCCGTTCGGTCAGCTCGGCCGGGGACACGAAGGCCGTCCCGGCCACTTCCTCCGGGTCGGGGCGCGGCTCCGCCTGCACCAGGCCGACGAAGAGGTGGTTGTACTCCTGCTCGACCAGCCCGGACGCCGGGTCGGGGTGGTTGTAGCGCACCGTGCCCGCCTCGGCGAGCAGGGAGGGCGACACCCCCAGCTCCTCGTACGTCCGCCTGGCCGCCGCCGCGAACGGCGCCTCCCCCGGGTAGGGATGACCGCAGCAGGTGTTGGACCACACACCGGGGGAGTGGTACTTGCCCAGCGCCCGCTGCTGGATCAGCAGCCGCCCCCGCTCGTCGAAGAGGAACACGGAGAAGGCGCGGTGCAGCCGCCCGGGCGGCTGGTGCGCGGAGAGCTTCTCCGCGGTGCCGATCGTCACGCCGTTCTCGTCGACCAGTTCCAGCAAAATCGCGTCTGCGGTGCCGTTCGACGAGCTGGGCGTCGCGGTGGCAGGAGTGATCGGCATACCCATCCTTCACGTCGGTCCTCGCGCCCCAAGTGTGCCGTACCAAAGCGGCACTCCCGGCACTTCCCGGCACACCCGCATGTCCCACGCGCCTTGCGCGGGCGGCGGGCGTCGCCGGTCGGACACCGAGGAGGGGTCCGATTGGTGATCGTGCCCTGCGCCGCCGTCCGGGAACCGTCCGGTTCAGCGGCACAACCGCGCCTCGTGCTCCGCGTGACCGCCGGGTTCCAGCTGGAACGTGCAGTGCTCCACGTCGAAGTGGTCGCCGAGGCAGCCCTGCAGTTCGTGCAGCATCTTCTCGTGGCCGATCGCGCTGAGCGCCTCGCCGTTCACCACCACGTGCGCCGACAGCACGGGCATGCCCGAGGTGATGGTCCAGGCATGCAGGTCGTGCACGTCCTCGACCCCGTCGAGCGCCAGTATGTGGGCGCGCACCTCGGCGATGTCCACGCCCTTGGGCGCGGCCTCCAGCAGCACCTCCAGGGTCTCGCGCAGCAGCCGCCAGGTACGGGGCACGATCATCAGGCCGATGACCAGCGACGCGATCGGGTCGGCCGGCTGCCAGCCGGTGGCCAGGATCACCAGCGCCGAGACGATCACCGCCAGGGAGCCCAGCGCGTCCGCCGCCACCTCCAGGAAGGCGCCCCGCACGTTCAGGCTCTCCTTCTGCCCGCGCATCAGCAGCGACAGCGAGATCATGTTCGCCACCAGACCGATCGCGCCGAAGACGACGGTCAGCCCGCCCGCGGTGTCGGCGGGTGTGACGAACCGCTCGACCGCCTCGTACAGCACGTAGCCGCCGACCCCGAGCAGCAGCAGACAGTTGGCCAGGGCGGCGAGGATCTCGGCGCGGGCGTAGCCGAAGGTGCGCCGGTCGCTCGCCGGGCGTCCCGCGAAGTGCACGGCCAGCAGCGCCATGCCGAGCCCCAGGGCGTCCGTCGCCATGTGCGCGGCGTCGGCGATCAGCGCGAGCGAGTCGGCGAGCAGGCCGCCGACGATCTCGACGACCATGACGGTGAGGGTGATCGCCAGCGCCACCCGGAGCCTGCCGCGGTAGGCGGCGGTCGCCGTCCCGCCGGCGTGCGCCCCGTGCGCGTGCCCGTGATCGTGCCCAGCCCCCATGAGAAAGCCGCCTCCCTGTGTGTACCGGCCGCCGGTGTCCGGCGCCCGAATGACAGTCAACTACGGGTAGGGGGTATCCGGCAACGCGGCACTGAACACCGTTGTCATGTGCCCTGACCTGCGAAAATGTTGTGCAGGTCAGAGCGTTGAGGGGGATGCGCCGACACGGGGCGATGTCCGCGATGCCCGGTCTGGGGAGCGCGGTTTGTGGGGCGGCCCCCCGATCCACGATGATGATCGCGGCAAAGGCGGGTGCAAGCGGCGCCGACCGACCGTGAAACGGGCGGTGAACACGGCGTTCCGGGGATCCGATAGCCTCTGCCGACATGCTGCCCGGGTGCCGCCGGCACGGGCGCGCCACCATGCACAGACCCGGCGTCCAGGCGCCGGCACCAGGGAGTGAGTTCGGTTGCCGACCGCCATCCTCACCGGTCAGCCGGTCCCCGGTTCGTCGATCGAGAGCGAGCTGCGGTCCCTGGGCTTCGACGTGCACCACGCCGCCGGTGCGGCCGACACCGAGTCCCTGCTGGCCCGGGTCCCCGGCGGGGAGCGGGTCGCCTTGGTCGACGCCCGCTTCGTGGGCCACCCGCACGCCCTGCGCCTCGGTCTCACCGACCCCCGCTTCCCGCTCTCCGCGATCCCGGGCGCCGTGACCGCCCAGCCGCCCGCCCGCCAGGCGCTGACCCGCGCGATGGCCCGCGAGAACTCCGCGGGCGGCGGCACCGCGCTGGCCGTGGACAGCCTCGCCGACCGGATCGCCGCCGCCCTCGACGCCGACGGCGCGGACGTGCGCCGCCCTCCACTGGGCACCCTCGTCGCCGCGGTCCCCGCCGACCCGCAGGCCCGCAACGAGGCCCGGCAGGCCGTCGCCGCCGTCGACGACGAGGCCGTACGCCTGAACTCGTCGGTCAAGGCCCGCGACGGCTTCGTCACCACCCACTTCATCAGCCCCTACTCGCGCTACCTGGCCCGCTGGTGCGCCCGCCGGGGCCTGACCCCCAACCAGGTCACCACCGCCTCGCTGTTCACCGCGCTCATCGCGGCGGGCTGCGCCGCCACCGGCACCCGCGCCGGGTTCGTCGCCGCAGGCGTGCTGCTGATCGCCTCCTTCGTCCTCGACTGCGCCGACGGGCAGCTCGCCCGCTACTCCCTGCAGTACTCCACGCTCGGCGCCTGGCTCGACGCCACCTTCGACCGCGCCAAGGAGTACGCCTACTACGCGGGCCTCGCCCTCGGAGCCGCCCGCGGCGGCGACGACGTATGGGCGCTGGCGCTCGGCGCGATGGTCCTGCAGACCTGCCGGCACGTCGTGGACTTCTCCTTCAACGAGGCGAACGCCGACAGCACGGCCGCCGGCGCCAACACCAGCCCCACCGCCGCGCTCTCCAACAAGCTCGACAGCGTGGGCTGGACGGTCTGGGCGCGCCGCATGATCGTCCTGCCGATCGGCGAACGCTGGGCCGCCATCGCCGTCCTGACCGCACTCGCCACGCCCCGGATCACCTTCTACGTGCTGCTGATCGGCTGCGCCTTCGCCGCGGCGTACACCAGCGCCGGCCGCGTCCTGCGCTCGCTGACCCGCAAGGCCGCCCGGACCGGCCGGGCGGCGAAGGCGCTGGCCGACCTCACGGACTCCGGCCCGCTCGCCGAGGCTGCCGCCAAGGGGCTCGCCCGGACCGCCGACCGGCTGCCCGGCTACGCCGCCCCCGGCCTGGCCCTCCTCGGCGGCGTGGCCGTCGTCGCGACGGGCGCGCTCACCGACTTCGGCGGCCCCTGGCCGCTCGTCGCCGCGATCGTCTACGTCCTGACCTCGGCCCTCGCCGTCGCCCGCCCCCTCATGGGCGTCCTCGACTGGCTGGTCCCGCCCTTCTTCCGGGCCGCCGAGTACGGCACCGTACTGGTACTGGCGGCGAAAGCCGACGTGAACGGGGCGCTTCCGGCGGCTTTCGGGCTGGTGGCCGCGGTCGCCTACCATCACTACGACACGGTCTACCGCATCCGCGGCGACGCGGGCGCGCCGCCGCAGTGGCTGGTGCGGACGGTCGGGGGGCACGAGGGCCGCACGCTGGTGATCACCGTGCTGGCCGTGCTCCTCACCGCCACACAGTTCAAGGTCGCGCTCACGGTCCTCGCCGTGGCCGTGGCTCTCGTGGTGCTCGTCGAGAGCATCCGCTTCTGGGTTGCCGCCCACAAGGTCGGCGCACCCGCCGTACACGACGAAGGAGAACCCGCATGATCGGCCTCGTGCTGGCGGCCGGCGCCGGACGCCGTCTGCGCCCCTACACCGACACCCTGCCCAAGGCACTGGTCCCGGTCGGCCCCGAGGGCGCGGAGGACGGCATCACGGTGCTGGACCTGACGCTGGCCAACTTCGCCGAGGTCGGCCTCACCGAGGTCGGGATCATCGTCGGCTACCGCAAGGAAGCGGTGTACGACCGCAAGGAGGAGCTGGAGCAGAAGTACGGCGTCAAGCTCACCCTCATCGACAACGACAAGGCCGAGGAGTGGAACAACGCCTACTCCCTGTGGTGCGGCCGCGACGCCCTGGCGGACGGTGTGATCCTCGCCAACGGCGACACCGTGCACCCGGTCTCCGTCGAGAAGACCCTGCTCGCCGCCCGCGGCGACGGCAAGAAGATCATCCTCGCCCTCGACACGGTGAAGAACCTCGCCGAGGAGGAGATGAAGGTCGTCGTCGACCCCGACAAGGGCGTCCGGCGCATCACCAAGCTGATGGACCCGGCCGAGGCGACCGGCGAGTACATCGGCGTCACCCTCATCGAGGGCGAGGCCGCCGCCGACCTGGCCGACGCGCTGAAGGCCACCTTCGAGCGCGACCCGCAGCTGTACTACGAGGACGGCTACCAGGAGCTGGTCAACCGCGGCTTCAAGGTCGACGTGGAACCGATCGGCGACGTCAAGTGGGTCGAGATCGACAACCACGACGACCTCGCCAAGGGCAGGGAGATCGCGTGCCAGTACTGACGAGGCTCATCCCGTCGCCGGTCGTCGTGGACATCCGCGCGGGTGCCCTCGACGACCTGGGGTGTGTGCTCGCCGACGAGCGCATCTCCCACTCGGGCAAGCTCGCCGTCGCCGTCAGCGGCGGCTCCGGCGCCCGGCTGCGCGAGCGCGTCGCCCCGTCCCTGCCCGGCGCCGACTGGTTCGAGGTCGGCGGCGGCACCCTGGACGACGCGATCAAGCTGGCCGGCGCCATGAAGGGCGGCCACTACGACGCGGTCGTCGGCCTCGGCGGCGGCAAGATCATCGACTGTGCCAAGTTCGCCGCGGCGCGCATCGGCCTGCCGCTGGTCGCCGTGCCCACGAACCTCGCGCACGACGGACTGTGCTCGCCGGTCGCCACCCTCGACAACGACGCGGGCCGCGGCTCCTACGGCGTGCCCAACCCGATCGCCGTCGTCATCGACCTGGACGTCATCCGCGCGGCCCCGGCCCGCTTCGTGCGCGCCGGCATCGGCGACGCCGTCTCCAACGTCTCCGCGATCGCGGACTGGGAGCTCGCCAACCGGGTCAAGGGCGAGAAGATCGACGGCCTGGCCGCCGCGATGGCCCGCCAGGCCGGCGAGGCCGTGCTCCGGCACCCGGGCGGCATCGGGGACAACGAGTTCCTCCAGGTGCTGGCCGAGGCGCTGGTGCTCAGCGGCATCGCCATGTCGGTCTCCGGTGACTCGCGGCCCTCCTCGGGCGCCTGCCACGAGATCAACCACGCCTTCGACCTGCTCTTCCCCGAGCGCGCGGCCGCCCACGGCGAGCAGTGCGGCCTGGGCGCGGCCTTCGCGATGTACCTGCGCGGTGCGCACGAGGAGTCCGTCCACATGGCCGGGGTCCTGCGCCGGCACGGCCTGCCGGTGCTGCCGGAGGAGATCGGTTTCACGCCCGAGGAGTTCTTCCGGGTCGTCGAGTTCGCCCCCCAGACGCGGCCCGGCCGCTACACGATCCTCGAGCACCTCGCCCTCAACACCGACCAGATCAAGGACCTGTACGCCGACTATGTCAAGGCCATCGGTAGCTGAACTACGTCCGGTCGTCCATCCCGCGGGAGTCAAGGACCGGCGCAGCGGTGAGCACTGGGCGGGACGCCTCTACATGCGCGAGGTCTCGCTGCGGATCGACCGCTACCTGGTGAACACCAGGATCACGCCCAACCAGCTCACGTACCTGATGACCGTCTGCGGCGTGCTCGCGGCCCCGGCGCTGCTGGTGCCGGGCGTCTGGGGCGCGATACTCGGCGTCGTCGCGGTCCAGCTGTACCTGCTCCTCGACTGCGTCGACGGCGAGATCGCCCGCTGGCGCAAGCAGTACTCGCTCGCCGGCGTCTACCTCGACCGCGTCGGCGCCTACCTGACCGACGCCGCGGTCCTCGTCGGCCTCGGCCTGCGCGCCGCCGACGTGTTCGGCACCGGCCGGATCGACTGGCTGTGGGCCTTCCTCGGCACCCTCGCCGCGCTCGGTGCCATCCTGATCAAGGCCGAGACCGACCTGGTGGGCGTCGCCCGGCACCAGACCGGGAAGGCGCCGGTCCAGGAGGCCGCGTCCGAGCCGCGCTCCTCCGGCATGGCGCTGGCCCGCCGGGCCGCCGGGGCGCTCAAGTTCCACCGGCTGATCCTCGGCATCGAGGCGTCCCTGCTGATCCTCGTCCTCGCGATCGCCGACCAGGCACGCGGCGACCTCTTCTTCACCCGCCTCGGCACCGCCGTACTCGCCGGCATCGCGCTGCTGCAGACCCTGCTGCACCTGGTGTCCATCCTCGCCTCCAGCAGGCTGAAGTGAGCGCGGCCATGAAGGTCGGCGCCGTCGTCATCACGATGGGCAACCGCCCCGAGGAACTGCGCGCCCTGCTCGACTCGGTCGCGGGGCAGGACGGCGACCGGGTCGAGGTGGTCGTGGTGGGCAACGGCGCGCCCGTCCCGGAGGTGCCGGACGGCGTGCGCACCGTCGAGCTGCCCGAGAACCTCGGCATCCCCGGCGGCCGCAACGTCGGCATCGAGGCCTTCGGCCCCGGCGGCCAGGACGTCGACGTCCTGCTCTTCCTCGACGACGACGGCCTGCTCGCCCGCACCGACACCGCCGAGCTGTGCCGCGAGGCCTTCGCGGCCGACGACGAGCTGGGCATCATCAGCTTCCGGATCGCGGATCCGGACACCGGCGAGACCCAGCGCCGGCACGTCCCGCGGCTGCGTGCCGCCGACCCGATGCGCTCCTCCCGGGTCACCACCTTCCTAGGCGGCGCCAACGCGGTGCGCACCCGCGTCCTCACCCAGGTCGGCGGCCTGCCGGACGCCTTCTTCTACGCCCACGAGGAGACCGACCTGGCCTGGCGGGCGCTCGACGCGGGCTGGATGATCGACTACCGGTCCGACATGGTGCTGAACCACCCCACGACCGCGCCCTCCCGGCACGCGGTCTACCACCGCATGGTCGCCCGCAACCGCGTCTGGCTCGCCCGCCGCAACCTCCCCGCCCTCCTGGTCCCGGTCTACCTCGGCGTCTGGATGGCGCTCACCCTGCTGCGCCGGCCGTCGCGACCTGCCCTCAAGGCCTGGTTCGGCGGCTTCCGCGAGGGCTGGGCCACCCCGTGCGGTCCTCGCCGGCCCATGAGGTGGCGTACGGTGTGGCGCCTGACCCGGCTGGGCCGGCCCCCGGTGATCTGACAAGCTCGTACCCGAGAGTGTTCCGGCCCCGACCGGGGCCAACAGGTCCATGCCAGGCCCGCGCGGCCGAGCATTTTCGAAGACGAAAGTATCCACCAGTGAGTGAGACAACGCACGACGGCACGGTCGCCATGACCAAGCCCGTGTCGCCCGACGAGGGCCTCACACCGGCCCGGCTCGCCGCCAAGTACGGGCTGAGCGTGAGCGGTGCCCGACCTTCCCTCGCGGAGTACGTCCGTCAGCTCTGGGGACGGCGGCACTTCATCCTCGCCTTCTCCCAGGCGAAGCTGACCGCTCAGTACAGCCAGGCCAAGCTCGGCCAGCTGTGGCAGGTGGCCACGCCGCTGCTGAACGCGCTCGTCTACTTCCTGATCTTCGGCCTGATCCTCAACGCGGGCCGCGGCATGGCGAAGGACGTGTACATCCCGTTCCTGGTGACGGGTGTGTTCGTCTTCACCTTCACCCAGTCCTCGGCCATGGCGGGCGTGCGCGCCATCGCCGGCAACCTCGGTCTGGTGCGGGCGCTGCACTTCCCGCGCGCCTCGCTGCCGGTCTCCTTCGCGCTGCAGCAGCTCCAGCAGCTGCTGGCCTCGATGATCGTGATGTTCGCGGTGGTCATGGGCTTCGGCAGCTACCCCTCGCTGTCCTGGCTGCTGGTCCTGCCGACGCTCGTCCTGCAGTTCCTCTTCAACATGGGGCTGGCGCTGGTCGTGGCCCGGATGGGCGCCAAGACGCCGGACCTGGCCCAGCTGATGCCGTTCATCCTGCGGACCTGGATGTACGCGTCGGGCGTCATGTTCTCCATCCCGATCATGCTGGAGGGCAAGCCGGCGTGGCTCGCCGACGTGCTCCAGTGGAACCCGGCCGCCATCTACATGGACCTGATGCGCTTCGCGCTGATCGACGGGTACGGCTCCGAGAACCTGCCGCCGCACGTGTGGGCGGTCGCCCTCGGCTGGGCGGTACTCGTCGCCGTGGGCGGCTTCGTGTACTTCTGGAAGGCTGAGGAGAGGTACGGCCGTGGCTGAGCAGCAGCAGGGCGAGTGGGTGCCGACGGTCATCGCGGACGAACTGCACATCGTCTACCGCGTCAACGGCGCCAGGACCGGCAAGGGCAGCGCCACCGCCGCACTCAGCCGCATGATCAAGCGAGGCTCCGACGACACGGCGCGGGGCGTGCGCAAGGTGCACGCCGTGCGGGGCGTCTCCTTCACCGCGTACCGGGGCGAGGCCATCGGCCTGATCGGCTCCAACGGCTCCGGCAAGTCGACGCTGCTGCGGGCCATCGCCGGCCTGCTGCCCGCCGAGCGCGGCAAGGTCTACACCGACGGCCAGCCCTCCCTGCTCGGCGTGAACGCGGCCCTGATGAACGACCTGACCGGTGAACGGAACGTCATCCTCGGCGGCCTGGCCATGGGCATGTCCCGCGAGCAGATCAAGGAGCGCTACCAGGAGATCGTCGACTTCTCGGGCATCAACGAGAAGGGCGACTTCATCACCCTGCCGATGCGCACCTACTCCTCCGGCATGGCCGCCCGGCTGCGCTTCTCCATCGCCGCCGCCAAGGATCACGACGTCCTGATGATCGACGAGGCGCTCGCCACCGGGGACCGCAAGTTCCAGACCCGCTCCGAGGAACGCATCCGGGAGCTGAAGAAGAAGGCCGGCACCATCTTCCTGGTCAGCCACAACAACAAGTCCATCCGCGACACCTGCAACCGCGTGCTGTGGCTGGAGCGCGGCGAGCTGCGCATGGACGGCCCGACCGACGAGGTGCTCAAGGAGTACGAGAAGTTCACGGGCAAGTAGCCCGACACGCCGGGGCCTCGCCGGAACTGTTCCGGCGAGGCCCCGCGTTTGCAAAGGAAACGTCAACTCCTGGCGTTCTGAGGAATCTTGAAGTCAATCGGTGTGTTGTTGTGATGCGCTGTGCACCCCGACGGACGCCCGTGAGTTGTACAACGTAAGCTGTACCGGTCCTGAAACGCGGCACATGGGGCGATAATGCCCGACACCCTCGAGCGGGCCTGCCGCGCGGGTGGCGAGGCGGCGTGTCCGAAATAGTGTGTATTGGGTCGGCAGTGTAGAACGGGAGATGTGACGGCAATGGCTACGGAAACTCCCCAGCTCCGCGAAGCGTGCGCCGTCCCCGCCCAGGGCAGCCCGCGATGACGGTCACCGACACGGCGCACGCCGTCCATCCGGAGCGCGGCACCCTCGCCAAGGCCGCCGACGAGAACTTCCCCGTGGCCCCCTTCTTCCTGCCCCGCGACTGGCGCACCGACCTCATGGCCGTGTACGGCTTCGCCCGCCTCGTCGACGACATCGGAGACGGCGACCTCGCCCCCGGCGGCGCCGACGCCCGCCTCCTCGGCGTCCCCGACGAGCACGCCGACGACCGGCTGCAGATGCTGGACGCCTTCGAGGAGGACCTGCGCAGGGTCTTCGACGGCTCCGACGGCTCCGACGGCCCGCCCCGCCACCCGCTGCTGCGCCGCCTGGCGCCCACCGTGCGCCGCCGCTCGCTGACCCCCGCGCCCTTCCTCGGGCTGATCGCCGCCAACCGCCAGGACCAACTGGTCGCGCGGTACGAGACCTACGACGACCTCCTCGCCTACTGCGAGCTGTCCGCCAACCCGGTCGGCCACCTCGTCCTCGCCGTCACCGGCACCGCGACGCCCGAACGGATCCGCCGCTCGGACGCCATCTGCACCGCCCTGCAGATCGTCGAGCACCTCCAGGACGTCGCCGAGGACCTGGGCCGGGACCGGATCTATCTGCCCGCCGAGGACATGAAACGCTTCCACGTCCAGGAGACGGACCTCGCCGCACCCACCGCGAACGCGTCGGTGCGCGCACTCGTCGCCTACGAGGCCGGGCGCGCCCGCGACCTGCTGAATGAAGGCGCCCCCCTGGTGGGTAGCGTCCACGGCAGGCTGCGCCTGCTGCTCGCGGGGTTCGTGGCGGGAGGAAGGGCGGCGCTCCGCGCGATCGCCGCGGCGGATCACGACGTACTTCCCGGCCCGCCCAGGTCCGGCAAGATCCAGTTGCTGCGCGAGGCGGGCGTGGCCCTGCGAGGAGAGGGGTGATGGGGGCCGTGGAGTCGTCAGCGAACATGTCGGCACCGGTGCTCGCCGCCTACAGCTACTGCGAGGCCGTCACCGGTCAGCAGGCACGCAACTTCGCCTACGGCATCCGGCTGCTGCCCACGCCCAAGCGGCGGGCGATGTCGGCGCTGTACGCGTTCTCGCGCCGCGTCGACGACATCGGTGACGGGCTGCTGGCGGACGACGTCAAGGTCGCGAGGCTGGACGAGACCCGGGCCGTGCTCGCCCGGATCCACGACGGCGCGGTCGACGAGGACGACACCGACCCGGTCGCCGTCGCCCTCGCCCACGCGGCCCGGCAGTTCCCCATTCCGCTCGACGGCCTCGACGAGCTGATCGACGGCGTCCAGATGGACGTGCGCGGCGAGACCTACGAGACCTGGGACGACCTGAAGACGTACTGCCGCTGCGTGGCGGGCGCCATCGGACGCCTCTCGCTCGGTGTGTTCGGGACCGAACCGGGGGCGCGCGGCACCGAGCGCGCGCCCGAGTACGCCGACACGCTCGGGCTCGCGCTTCAGCTCACCAACATCCTGCGGGACGTCCGGGAGGACGCCGAGGGCGGGCGTACCTACCTGCCCGCCGACGACCTCGCCAAGTTCGGCTGCTCCGCCGGATTCAACGGGCCGAAGCCACCCGAGGGCTCCGACTTCGCGGGCCTCGTGCACTTCGAAGTCCGTCGGGCCCGCGCCCTTTTCGCCGAGGGCTACCGGCTGCTGCCCATGCTCGACCGCCGCAGCGGCGCCTGCGTGGCGGCCATGGCCGGCATCTACCGCCGCCTCCTGGACCGCATCGAGCGCGACCCGGAGGCGGTCCTGCGCGGCCGGGTCTCGCTCCCCGGACGCGAGAAGGCGTACGTCGCCGTGCGTGGCCTGTCCGGTCTCGACACCCGGCACGTCACCCGGCGGACCGTCAGGAGGCGCGCCTGATGGACACACCCGGCACACTCGACACGCCGGAACGGCACGAGAGCACCGGCGCGCGGCGGCGGGCAACCCTCCGGTGGCGGTCGGCGTCCCTGACTGAGACGGTCAGCCGTACACCGTTCAAACACCACGGCGACCCGACAGGGAAGGGCGCACCATGACGCAGGGCAACGGCACGCGCGACGGCGGGCAGCTCGCGGACGTCTCCGCCCTCCGTCCCGGCGGGCATGCCGTCGTGGTCGGCGGCGGCCTCGCCGGGGTCACCACCGCGCTCGCGCTCGCCGACGCCGGGGTCCGTGTCACCCTGCTCGAAGGACGCCCGCGCCTGGGCGGACTCGCCTTCTCCTTCCAGCGCGGCGACCTCACCGTCGACAACGGCCAGCACGTGTACCTGCGCTGCTGCACCGCCTACCGCTGGTTCCTCGAGCGGATCGGCGGAGCGGCGCTCGCACCGGTGCAAAGCCGTCTCGACGTGCCCGTACTCGACCCGGACCGGCCCGAGGGCAGACGCCTGGGCAGACTGCGGCGCGACGCGCTGCCCGTGCCCCTGCATCTGGGGCGCAGCCTGGCGACGTACCCCCATCTCTCGCTCGCCGAGCGTGCCAGGGTCGGGCGTGCCGCGCTCGCGCTCAAGGGGCTCGACCTCGCCGATCCGACCCTGGACACCCAGGACTTCGGCAGCTGGCTGACCGCGCACGGTCAGTCGGCGCGTGCCGTCGAGGCCCTGTGGGACCTGGTCGGGGTCGCCACCCTCAACGCGGTCGCGGGCGACGCCTCACTGGCACTCGCCGCGATGGTGTTCAAGACCGGTCTGCTGTCCGACCCGGGCGCGGCCGACATCGGCTGGGCCCACGTCCCGCTGGGCGAACTGCACGACCGGCTGGCCCGCAGGGCGCTCGACTCCGCGGGCGTGCGTACCGAGGTCCGTACACGCGTCACCTCCCTCTGTGTAAACGAGAACGGAGGCTGGAGCGTTCAGGTTCCCGGCGAGACGCTCGAAGCGGACGCCGTCGTCCTCGCCGTACCCCAGCGCGAGGCCCACGACCTGCTGCCGGACGGTGCGCTGGACGCCCCGGAAAATCTTCTGAGGATCGGCACCGCGCCGATCCTCAACATCCACGTGATCTACGACCGCAAGGTGCTCGCCACGCCCTTCCTCACGGCCCTCGGCACCCCGGTCCAGTGGGTGTTCGACCGCACCGAGGCCTCCGGCCTGAAGGAGGGGCAGTACCTGGCGCTGTCGCAGTCGACCGCACAGAACGAGATCGACGAGCCCGTGGCCGCGTTGCGCGAGCGGTACCTGCCCGAACTGGAGCGGCTGCTGCCCCGCACCCGGGGTGCCGAGGTGAAGGACTTCTTCGTGACCAGGGAGCGCACCGCCACGTTCGCCCCCGCCCCCGGCGTCGGCCGCCTGAGGCCCGGCGCCCGCACCAAGGCACCCGGCCTGTACCTGGCCGGAGCGTGGACCGCCACCGGGTGGCCCGCGACCATGGAGAGTGCGGTTCGCAGCGGTGTCGGGGCGGCCGCCGCCGCGCTCGGCGCCCTCGGCCGGTCCCGCGGCCTCCTTCCCGATTTCTTCGAGGAGGCGGCGTGAAGGCCGATCCGCGCGGGACCGACGCCCGCACTCCCGGTACCGCAACTGGAGGAAAGACTGTGCCCACTGTGCCCCCGGCCCCGAAGGCCGATCGACGGACCACGGTGGACGTGACCGCGCTTCTGGAGCGCGGCCGGACCCTGGCCACGCCGGTTCTGCGGGCGGCGGTCGACCGCCTGGCACCTCCCATGGACACCGTCGCCGCCTACCACTTCGGCTGGATCGACGCCCAGGGCAACCCCGCGGACGGCGACGGCGGCAAGGCCGTACGCCCCGCGCTCGCCGTGCTCTCCGCCGAGGTCACCGGCGCCGCGCCCGAGGTCGGCGTACCCGGCGCGGTGGCCGTGGAACTGGTGCACAACTTCTCCCTCCTGCACGACGACCTGATGGACGGCGACGAACAGCGCCGCCACCGAGACACCGTCTGGAAGGTGCACGGCCCCGCCCAGGCCATCCTGGTCGGCGACGCCCTGTTCGCCCTCGCCAACGAGGTGCTGCTCGAGCTGGGCACCGTCGAGGCCGGCCGCGCCACCCGCCGGCTGACCAAGGCCAGCCGCTCCCTGATCGACGGCCAGGCCCAGGACATCTCCTACGAGCACCGCGACCGCGTCAGCGTCGAGGAGTGCCTGGAGATGGAGGGCAACAAGACCGGCGCCCTGCTCGCCTCCGCCAGCTCCATCGGCGCGGTGCTCGGCGGCGCCGACGAGCACACCGCCGACACCCTGGAGAGGTACGGCTACCACCTCGGCCTCGCCTTCCAGGCCGTCGACGACCTGCTCGGCATCTGGGGCGACCCGGACGCCACCGGCAAGCAGACCTGGAGCGACCTGCGCCAGCGCAAGAAGTCGCTGCCGGTCGTCGCCGCCCTCGCGGCCGGCGGGCCCGCCTCCGAGCGGCTCGGCGAGATCCTCGCCGCCGACGCCAAGGCCAGCGACTTCGCGAACTTCTCCGAGGAGGAGTTCGCGGCCCGCGCCGCCCTCATCGAGGAAGCGGGCGGGCGGGAGTGGACCGCCGACGAGGCGCGCCGCCAGCACACCATCGCCATCGAAGCCCTCGACGCCGTCGACATGCCCGACCGGGTGCGGGAGATGTTCACGGCGCTCGCGGACTTCGTCGTCGTACGAAAGAGATGATCATTATCGGTCGAATAGCCCTCGCGTAGTCGCCGGCCGGTGTCGTGATCGCACGAGCACCGGCCGACGGCGGACCCAAGCAGACGCACCACCGTATGCACACTGCACGAAGGGGAAGCCATGACAGCGACGACCGACGGAAGCACCGGGGCCTCCCTGCGGCCCCTGGCAGCCTCGGCCAGCGACACCGACATTACGATCCCCGCCGCGGCGGCCGGGGTACCCGAAGCCGCCGCACGCGCCACCCGGCGTGCCACCGACTTCCTGCTCGCCCGGCAGGACGCCCAGGGCTGGTGGAAGGGCGACCTCGAGACGAACGTCACGATGGACGCCGAGGACCTGCTCCTGCGTCAGTTCCTGGGCATCCAGGACGAGGAGACCACGCGGGCCGCCGCCCTGTTCATCCGCGGCGAGCAGCGCGAGGACGGCACCTGGGCCACCTTCTACGGCGGCCCCGGCGAACTGTCCACGACCATCGAGGCCTACGTCGCCCTCCGCCTGGCCGGCGACGCGCCCGAGGCGCCCCACATGGCGCGGGCCTCCGACTGGATCAGGTCCCGCGGCGGAATCGCCTCCGCCCGCGTCTTCACCCGGATCTGGCTGGCCCTGTTCGGCTGGTGGAAGTGGGACGACCTGCCCGAACTCCCGCCGGAGCTCATCTACTTCCCCACCTGGGTCCCGCTCAACATCTACGACTTCGGCTGCTGGGCCCGGCAGACCATCGTGCCGCTCACCATCGTCTCCGCGAAGCGGCCGGTGCGCCCCGCGCCCTTCCCGCTGGACGAGCTGCACAGCGACCCGGCGAGCCCCAACCCGCAGCAGCCCCTGGCCCCGGCCGCGAGCTGGGACGGCGCCTTCCAGCGCCTCGACAAGGCGCTGCACGCCTACCGCAAGGTCGCCCCGCGCCGGCTGCGGCGGGCCGCGATGAACACCGCCGCCCGCTGGATCATCGAGCGGCAGGAGAACGACGGCTGCTGGGGCGGCATCCAGCCGCCGGCCGTGTACTCGGTCATCGCGCTCTACCTGCTCGGCTACGACCTCGAACACCCCGTGATGCGCGCGGGCCTCGAGTCGCTGGACCGGTTCGCGGTGTGGCGCGAGGACGGCGCCCGGATGATCGAGGCCTGCCAGTCCCCGGTGTGGGACACCTGCCTGGCCACCATCGCGCTGGCCGACGCCGGGGTGCCCGAGGACCACCCGCAGCTGGTGAAGGCCTCGGACTGGATGCTCGGCGAACAGATCGTCCGCCCCGGCGACTGGTCGGTGAAGCGCCCCGGACTCCCGCCCGGCGGCTGGGCGTTCGAGTTCCACAACGACAACTACCCCGACATCGACGACACCGCCGAGGTGGTCCTCGCCCTGCGCCGGGTCAGGCACCACGACCCGGAACGGGTGGAGAAGGCCATCGGACGCGGGGTGCGCTGGAACCTCGGCATGCAGTCGAAGAACGGCGCGTGGGGCGCGTTCGACGTCGACAACACCAGCCCCTTCCCGAACCGGCTGCCGTTCTGCGACTTCGGCGAGGTCATCGACCCGCCGTCCGCGGACGTCACCGCGCACGTCGTCGAGATGCTCGCCGTCGAGGGCCTCGCCCACGACCCCCGCACCCGGCGCGGCATCCAGTGGCTGCTCGACGCACAGGAGGCGGACGGCTCGTGGTTCGGCCGCTGGGGCGTCAACTACGTCTACGGCACCGGGTCCGTGATCCCCGCCCTGACCGCCGCCGGACTTCCCACCTCGCATCCGGCCATCCGCCGGGCCGTGCGCTGGCTGGAGTCCGTCCAGAACGAGGACGGCGGCTGGGGCGAGGACCTGCGCTCCTACCGCTACGTCCGGGAGTGGAGCGGCCGGGGCGCCTCGACCGCCTCGCAGACCGGCTGGGCGCTGATGGCCCTGCTGGCGGCCGGGGAACGGGATTCCAAGGCGGTGGAGCGCGGCATCGAGTGGCTCGCCGCCACCCAGCGGGAGGACGGCTCCTGGGACGAGCCCTACTTCACGGGTACCGGCTTCCCGTGGGACTTCTCCATCAACTACAACCTCTACCGTCAGGTCTTCCCGCTGACGGCCCTCGGCCGGTACGTCCACGGGGAGCCCTTCGCCAAGAAGGCGACCGAGCCCGCCGTGGCCGACCCGGCCGCGCCCGAGCCCGTCGTGGCCGAGGTGAAGGGCAGCTGATGAACCCGCAGACCGGCCCGTCCCCGCTGCTGATCGCCTGCGCGCTCGGCATCGAGCACCTCGCCCTGCGCACCGGCGACCGCGGTGGAGCCGGCGGACCGGTCACCGTCCTGCGCACGGGCATGGGCCCGAAGGCGGCCGAGCGCGCGGTGGCCCGGGTCCTGGCCGACCCGGCACTCGAGGCCGCCGCCGTGCTCGCCACCGGCTTCTGCGCGGGACTCGCCCCCGGCATGCACCCCGGCGACCTCGTCGTCGCCGAGGAGACCCGGGACCCACGCGGCACCGTCGCGTGTGTCGGAACCGACCGGCTCGTGAAGGAACTCGCGCGAGCCGTCCCCGGGCGCACCGTCCACACCGGGCCGCTGACCGGCTCGGACCACGTCGTCCGCGGCCCCGAACGCGCCGATCTGCTCGCCACCGGCGCGATCGCCGTGGACATGGAGTCCGCGGCCACGCTCCTGAGCGCCGTGCGGGCGGGTCCGCGCCCGGTTGCGGCCGTCCGTGTGGTCGTGGACGCTCCTGAGCACGAACTCGTCCGGATCGGCACGGTGCGCGGTGGAATATCGGCTTTCCGCGTTCTTCGATCCGTTCTTCCCGCATTTTTCGAATGGCACCGTTCTTTGTTGCTCCCCCGGAGGTGAGCCCAGATGGCCATGCCGCTGCGCCAGTCCATCAAGGTCGCTACATACCTGGCCGAACAGAAGATTCGCCGACGGGACAAGTTCCCGCTCATCGTCGAGCTGGAACCGCTCTTCGCCTGCAACCTCGCGTGTGAGGGGTGCGGCAAGATCCAGCACCCGGCCGGGGTGCTCAAGCAGCGCATGCCGGTCGCGCAGGCCGTGGGAGCGGTGCTCGAATCGGGCGCGCCGATGGTCTCCATCGCCGGTGGCGAGCCCCTGATGCACCCGCAGATCGACGAGATCGTGCGGCAGTTGGTGGCCAAGCGGAAGTACGTCTTCCTCTGCACCAACGCCATGCTCATGCGCAAGAAGATGGACAAGTTCAAGCCCTCGCCGTACTTCGCCTTCGCGGTGCACATCGACGGGCTGCGCGAGCGGCACGACGAGTCGGTGGCGAAGGAGGGGGTGTTCGACGAGGCCGTGGAGGCCATCAAGGAGGCCAAGCGGCGCGGCTTCCGGGTGACCACCAACTCGACCTTCTTCAACACCGACACCCCGCAGACCATCGTCGAGGTCCTCAACTTCCTCAACGACGACCTCAAGGTCGACGAGATGATGATCTCGCCCGCCTACGCCTACGAGAAGGCGCCCGACCAGGAGCACTTCCTGGGCGTGGAGCAGACCCGCGAGCTGTTCAAGAAGGCCTTCTCGGGCGGCAACAGGGCACGCTGGCGCCTCAACCACTCCCCGCTGTTCCTCGACTTCCTCGAGGGCAAGGTGGACTTCCCGTGCACCGCGTGGGCCATCCCGAACTACTCCCTCTTCGGCTGGCAGCGCCCCTGCTACCTGATGAGCGACGGCTACGTGCCCACGTACCGGGAGCTGATCGAGGAGACCGACTGGGACAAGTACGGCCGCGGCAAGGACCCGCGCTGCGACAACTGCATGGCGCACTGCGGCTACGAGCCCACGGCCGTCCTGGCCACCATGGGCTCGCTCAAGGAGTCCCTGCGCGCCATGCGCGAGACGGTCTCCGGAAACCGGGAGTGACGTCGTGACCGCCATCCCCTTGGGCGTCCCCGAGGTACCGGTCCGGCCGATCGCCGAGCGACGCGTGTCGCGGCGGATCCAGGTCGGGCCGGTGGCGGTCGGCGGCGGGGCCCCGGTGTCGGTGCAGTCCATGACGACGACCCGTACGTCCGACATCGGCGCCACGCTCCAGCAGATCGCCGAGCTGACGGCGTCCGGTTGCCAGATCGTGCGGGTGGCCTGCCCGACCCAGGACGACGCGGACGCCCTGCCCGTGATCGCCAGGAAGTCGCAGATCCCGGTGATCGCCGACATCCACTTCCAGCCCAAGTACGTCTTCGCCGCCATCGAGGCGGGCTGCGCGGCGGTGCGGGTGAACCCGGGCAACATCAAGCAGTTCGACGACAAGGTCAGGGAGATCGCGAAGGCGGCTCGCGACCACGGGACGCCGATCCGTATCGGTGTCAACGCGGGTTCGCTGGACCGCCGCCTGCTCCAGAAGTACGGCAGGGCGACCCCGGAGGCGCTGGCGGAGTCGGCCCTGTGGGAGGCGTCGCTCTTCGAGGAGCACGACTTCCGGGACATCAAGATCTCGGTCAAGCACAACGACCCGGTCGTGATGGTCGAGGCCTACCGGCAGCTCGCCGCCCAGTGCGACTACCCGCTGCACCTGGGAGTGACGGAGGCGGGGCCCGCGTTCCAGGGCACGATCAAGTCGGCCGTCGCCTTCGGCGCCCTGCTCTCCCAGGGCATCGGCGACACGATCCGCGTCTCGCTCTCGGCCCCGCCGGTCGAGGAGATCAAGGTCGGCATCCAGATCCTCCAGTCGCTGGGGCTCAGGGAACGCCGGCTGGAGATCGTCTCCTGCCCCTCCTGCGGGCGGGCCCAGGTCGACGTCTACAAGCTGGCCGAGGAGGTCACCGCCGGCCTCGAGGGCATGGAGGTGCCGCTGCGCGTCGCCGTCATGGGCTGCGTCGTCAACGGCCCCGGCGAGGCCCGCGAGGCCGACCTCGGTGTCGCCTCCGGCAACGGGAAGGGCCAGATCTTCGTCAAGGGCGAGGTCGTCAAGACCGTCCCCGAGTCCAAGATCGTGGAGACCCTCATCGAGGAGGCGATGAGGATCGCCGAGCAGATGGAGAAGGACGGCGCGTCGGGGGAGCCGGCCGTCACCGTGAGCTGAACACGGACCGAAGGGGGCCCGAGCGTGACGATTCTGGAGAGCATCCGGGGACCACGCGACCTGAAGGCGCTGTCCGAGGCGGAACTCGGCGAACTGTCCGAGGAGATACGTGACTTCCTGGTGCACGCGGTCGCCCGCACCGGCGGTCACCTCGGACCCAACCTGGGGGTGGTGGAACTCACCGTCGCCCTGCACCGGGTCTTCGAGTCGCCGGACGACCGCATCCTGTGGGACACCGGCCACCAGAGCTACGTACACAAACTCCTGACCGGACGTCAGGACTTTTCCAAACTGCGCAGCAAGGGCGGCCTGTCCGGCTATCCCTCGCGCGAGGAGTCCGAGCACGACGTCATCGAGAACAGCCACGCCTCCACCGTCCTCGGCTGGGCCGACGGCCTCGCCAAGGCCCGCCAGGTGCAGGGGGAGCGCAGCCATGTCGTCGCCGTCATCGGTGACGGCGCCCTCACCGGCGGGATGGCCTGGGAGGCCCTGAACAACATCGCGGCGGCCCGGGACCGGCCACTGATCATCGTCGTCAACGACAACGAACGCTCCTACGCGCCGACCATCGGCGGCCTCGCCAACCACCTCGCGACGCTCCGCACGACCGACGGCTACGAGCGGATGCTGGCCTGGGGCAAGGCCGTGCTCCAGCACACGCCCGTGGTCGGCAACCCCGTCTACGAGGCGCTGCACGGTGCCAAGAAGGGATTCAAGGACGCCTTCGCCCCGCAAGGGCTCTTCGAGGACCTGGGGCTGAAGTACCTCGGCCCGATCGACGGACACGACATCGGCGCCGTCGAGTCGGCGCTCAGGCGCGCGAAACGCTTCCACGGGCCCGTACTGGTCCACTGCCTCACCGAGAAGGGCCGCGGCTACGAACCCGCCCTGCGCGACGAGGAGGACCACTTCCACACCGTCGGCGCGATGGACCCGCTCACCTGCGAGCCGCTCAGCCCCGCGGGCGGGCCGTCCTGGACCTCGGTGTTCGGCGAGGAGATCGTCCGTATCGGCGAGGAGCGCGACGACGTCGTGGCGATCACCGCGGCCATGCTGCACCCGGTCGGCCTCGCCCCCTTCGCTGAACGCTTCCCCGACCGGGTCTGGGACGTCGGCATCGCCGAGCAGCACGCCACCGTGTCCGCCGCCGGCCTCGCCACCGGGGGCCTGCACCCGGTCGTCGCCGTCTACGCCACCTTCCTCAACCGTGCCTTCGACCAGCTCCTGTTGGACGTGGCCCTGCACCGCTGCGGCGTCACCTTCGTGCTGGACCGGGCCGGTATCACCGGCACCGACGGGCCCTCGCACAACGGCATGTGGGACATGTCCGTCCTCCAAGTCGTCCCGGGCCTGCGCATCGCCGCGCCGCGCGACGCCGACCAGCTCCGGGCGCAGCTGCGCGAGGCGGTCGCCGTCGACGACGCGCCGACCCTGGTGCGTTTCCCGAAGGAGTCCGTCGGACCGGCCGTACTTGCCGTGGACCGGATCGGCGGTCTCGACGTCCTGCACGCCGCCGACCGGCCCGAGGTACTGCTGGTGGCCGTCGGCGTGATGGCACCCGTCTGCCTGCGGGCCGCCGAGCTGCTCGAGGCCCGCGGCATCGGCTGCACCGTCGTCGATCCGCGCTGGGTCAAACCCGTCGACCCGGCGCTCCCGCCGCTGGCGGCCGGGCACCGGCTGGTGGCCGTCGTCGAGGACAACAGCCGGGCCGCCGGAGTCGGTTCCGCGGTGGCGCTGGCACTGGGCGACGCCGAGGTCGACGTGCCGGTACGCCGGTTCGGCGTACCCGAGCAGTTCCTCGCACACGCCAAGCGCGCCGAGGTGCTCGCCGACATCGGCCTCACCCCGGTCGAGATCGCCGGCCGGATCAGCGCGAGCCTGGCGCTCGGGGAACCGGCGGTGGAACAGTCCGGGGACGGACAGATCGTCATGCCAGGGCAAGGAGACAACTGAATGACCAAGGAGTTCGACCTCGCCGCGCTGTTGGCCGAGCGCGGAGCCGAGCGGTACGAGCTGCACGCCAGGCACCTCAACCACCAGCTCCCGCGCATGCTGCGCACCATCGGCTTCGACAAGGTCTACGAGCGGGCCGAGGGCGCGCACTTCTGGGACGCGGACGGCAACGACTACCTGGACATGCTCGCCGGGTTCGGGGTGATGGGGCTCGGGCGTCACCACCCCGTCGTCCGCAAGGCGCTGCACGACGTCCTGGACGCCTCGCTGGCCGACCTGACCCGCTTCGACTGCCCGCCGCTGCCCGGGCTGCTGGCCGAGAAGCTGCTCTCCTACAGCCCCCACCTGGACCGGGTCTTCTTCGGCAACAGCGGCACGGAGGCGGTCGAGACGGCGCTGAAGTTCGCGCGCTTCGCGACCGGCAGGCCGAGGATCCTGTACTGCTCGCACGCCTTCCACGGATTGACCACCGGCTCGCTGTCCGTCAACGGCGAGACCGGCTTCCGGGACGGCTTCGCCCCGCTGCTGCCCGACACCGCCGTCCCGCTCGGCGACCTGGACGCCCTGGCGCGGGAGCTGAAGAAGGGTGACGTGGCCGCGCTGATCGTGGAGCCGATCCAGGGCAAGGGGGTGCACGAGGCGCCGCCCGGCTATCTGCGGGCCGCCCAGGACCTGCTGCGCCGCCACAAGGCACTGCTGATCGCCGACGAGGTGCAGACGGGCCTGGGCAGGACCGGGAAGTTCTACGCCTTCCAGCACGAGGACGGCGTCGAGCCCGACCTGGTGTGCGTGGCCAAGGCGCTGTCCGGCGGGTATGTGCCGGTGGGGGCCACACTGGGCCGGGACTGGATCTTCAAGAAGGTGTACTCCTCGATGGACCGGGTGCTGGTCCACTCGGCGAGCTTCGGTGCCAACGCGCAGGCCATGGCAGCCGGGCTCGCGATGCTCTCGGTGATGGAGAACGAGGAGATCGTGGCGAACGCCGCGGCGGTGGGGGAGGGGCTGAAGACCAGGCTGGCCGAGCTGGTGGACCGCTACGAGCTGCTCGCCGATGTCCGTGGCCGGGGGCTGATGATCGGCATCGAGTTCGGCCGGCCAAGGTCCCTGAAGCTGCGCAGCCGCTGGACCATGCTCCAGGCCGCGCGCAAGGGACTGTTCGCGCAGATGGTGGTGGTGCCGCTGCTGCAACGGCACCGGATCCTGACGCAGGTGTCCGGCGACCACCTGGAGGTGATCAAGCTGATCCCGCCGCTGATCATCGACACCGACGACGCGGACCGGTTCGTCGACGCCTTCACCGAGGTGATGGAGGACGCGCACAACGGTGGCGGCCTGATGTGGGACTTCGGCAAGACACTGGTCAAGCAGGCGGTGGCCAACCACTGAGCCGCCGCCGGGCTTGATGCGCCTTGATTTGCCTGCGAGGCAAGAAGTTTGCCCGGCAGGCAAGATTCGGGCTGAATAGGAGGCATGAGCTCCTCCGAGTCCGGCCCGGCCGAGGCCGCGGTCGCCGCCGTCGCGCCACAGCTGCGTGAGCTGCGGCGGCGGGCCGCCCTCACCCTCGAGACCGCGGCCCGCGTCGCCGGGCTGTCGCCCGCCCACCTCTCCCGCCTGGAGACCGGACAGCGCCAGCCCTCGCTGCCGATGCTGCTCGCCCTCGCCCGGGTCTACGGTACGACCGTCGCCGAGCTGCTGGGCGAGTCGGCCGCCGACCGGGACGCCGTCGTGCGCGGCGCCGACATGGTACCCACCGCCGCGGGCGGCTGGACGTACTGGCGGGCCGGAGCGCCGGGCCGCGGCATGCAGGCCCTGCGCGTCCAGGTGCCGTACGGCTCCCAGGGCGACGTCGTGCGGGTGCACCCCGGTGAGGAGTGGCTCCACGTCCTCACCGGCCGGCTGCGGCTGCGCCTCGGGGACACCGAGCACCGGCTGACCGCGGGGGACAGCGCCCACTTCGACTCGACGACCCCGCACCGGATCGCCGCGCAGGACCCCGACGGGGTCGAGCTGCTCTTCGTCCACACCCTGCTGCAGAGCCCGACGGCCACCCTGTGCCTCGGGCCGACCCCCGGAGAGATGCCATGAGCACCATGCAGGAGAAGTTCCCGCGCGCCCTGTGGGTGCGACTGCTCATCTACATCGCGCTGGGGCACGTCTTCGGCGGCTTCCTCTACCTGCTGTTCGAGGTGGGGGCCAAGTAGCGCCGTCCGCGAGCGGGTGGCTCAGTCCAGCATCCGCTCGCGCAGCCGCTCCCGGGTTTCGGGGGCGAGCCCCAGGCCCTTCTCCAGGTAGGCGTCGACCCCGCCCCACGTCTCCTCGACGGTCTCGAAGGCCGCCGCCAGGTACTCGGCGCGCGCGTCGAACAGGGGGCTGAGCAGCTCCATGACCTCGGGGGAGTAGGCCGAGGCGGTGGTGCCGCTGCGGCGCACCTTGTAGCGGCGGTGCGCGGCGTTCGACTTCAGGTAGTCCTCGACGACGGCGTCGCGCTCGACGCCCAGCGCGAGCAGGGTGATCGCGATCGACAGTCCGGCGCGGTCCTTGCCGGCGGCGCAGTGCATCAGCGCGGGGACGCTGTCCTCGGCGAGCGCGTGCAGGATCCGGGAGTGCTCCGCCGTGCGCTCCTTGACGATCATGCGGTAGGAGCCGATCATCCGGTCGGCGCCCTTGTCACCGGCCAGGATCTCGCGCAGCTGGTCGAGGTCCCCGTCGCGGACCATCTTCCAGAACTCGGCGCCGTCGGCCGGATCGCTCAGCGGCAGGTTCACATTGCGCACGCCCGGCAGCTCGACGTCCGGACCGTCGAGCTTCTGGTCGGCCGCGTTGCGGAAGTCGAAGATCGTGTGCAGGCCCAGCGAGGCCAGGAACGCGGCGTCCTCCCCGGTGGCGTGCGCCAGGTGGCCGCTGCGGAACAGCACCCCCTGCCGCACCCGCCGCCCGTCCACGGTCGGCAGTCCGCCCACGTCCCGGAAGTTGCGCACACCGGTCAGCTCGGGTTCGGTCGACGGGACCTGCTGCGTCACAGGGGCTCCTCCCACTGAGCGCCGCCGACGCTGCTCGCCTGCGGGCACCACTCGACGATACGGCATCACCTGTGCCCGAAAGGCGCTTTCAAAAGAGGTATTGCGAGATGATAAGAGCCTTCTGTCCGAATTGGTGTCTTGATGACAACTGGGCCTGAAATGGCGGTAGGTGGGGAAGCGGCGCGTGAGCAGCGTCATATCCGTGACCGTGCGTTGCCCGTCATGTTCACGTAATTCAGCTGCTTCTCAAGGGCCTTTAGGGAAAAGAGTGCCGCGGAAATCGACGCAGGGTTACCGGGTTTTCCCTCAAAGGATCAATCGGAACACCGGTCGACGGAACCCCTCGCTTGTCCACGTGCGTCTTGGTCCCTTACGTTCACCACCGATCCGGACGGACGCCTAATCCTGCCGCCGACCGGAGCCCGCACTCATCCACCACCCGTACACGGCAGGAGCGGGGGACCCACAGGTACAACTGCCTGTTCCGGTTCCCGGAACGGCTTGGGGTAAAGCCGCGTTTCGGCGCGGCCGGGCATCTCCAGCCCGCACCCGACAGCTCACCTCGCAGGCGCCGGAGAGGAATTCGCCATGCCCGCGAAGGGTAAGCACCGCCGTACCAGGGCCATGCGCCTGACCCGCACCATCGCCGTCGCCGGAACCGGTGGGGCCGCGCTCGCGCTCCCGCTGATGGGTGCCGCCGGGGCCAACGCCGCCCCCGCCCACTCCGTTTCCGAGCAGGCCGTGCAGTCCATTGCGACGTCGGCCAAGAAGTCCGCCGCGAGCGCTTCAGAGAAGAACTCGGATTCGCGGACGTACACCGTGAAGAGCGGTGACTACCTTTCGAAGATCGCCGACGACCAGGACGTGGACGGCGGCTGGAAGAAGCTCTACTCGGACAACCGCGAGGCCGTCGGCTCCGACCCGTCGCTGATCCACCCCGGCCTGAAGCTCTCGATCGGCGGCCAGGCCGCCGAGTCCTCGGCCCCCTCCTCCGCCAAGTCGGAGAAGCCGGCCGCCGAGAAGCCCGCCAAGGCCGAGAAGTCCGCCTCCCAGTCGTCCGAGAAGTCGACGGACGCCGACAAGGCCTCCTCCTCGGACTCCGCCGGCTCCTCGGACACCGGCACCCAGTCCGCCGACAGCAGCAGCGGCTACACCTCCCCCGTCGCGGGCGGCACCGTCGGTACCCCGTACCACCAGTCCGGCAGCATGTGGTCCAGCGGCTACCACACCGGCACGGACTTCGTCGTCCCGACCGGCACCTCGCTCAAGGCCGTCGGCGCGGGCACCGTCGTCTCCGCCGGCTGGGGCGGCGCGTACGGCAACCAGGTCGTCATCCAGCTCTCCGACGGCCACTACGCCCAGTACGCCCACCTCTCCTCGCTCTCCGTCTCCGCCGGCCAGTCGGTGACGGCGGGCCAGCAGGTCGGCCTCTCGGGTGCCACCGGCAACGTGACCGGCCCGCACCTGCACTTCGAGATCCGCACCACGCCGGACTACGGCTCGGACGTCGACCCGATCGCGTTCCTGCGCTCGCACGGCGTCTCCGTCTGACGAGCGCCGACAAGCGCTGACGAGCTGACGACCTGACGGCGTTTCGGCGCGGTCCCCGCGCCACCGAAGGCCGGACCCCGATCCCCGGGTCCGGCCTTCGGTGTATTCCGGAATTGACGAACACTTTAGGCGTGGCTTTTCTCACCGCCCGTCAATCCCTTCCTACGGTCGCGTAGGTCACATTCCACGGTGAATCATGGGCCGATGTGGCAGACGATTCGAAGAGTGACAGCAGAGCAGTGATCGGGTCGTACGTGGCGGTGGGGGACAGCTTCACCGAGGGCGTCGGCGATTCCGGCCCCGACGGGGCGTTCGTCGGCTGGGCCGACCGACTCGCCGTACTGCTCGCGGACCGGCGCCCCGAGGGCGACTTCACGTACACCAACCTCGCCGTGCGCGGCAGGCTGCTCGACCAGATCGTGGCGGAACAGGTCCCCGGGGTCGTTGCACTCGCCCCGGACCTGGTCTCGTTCGCGGCGGGCGGCAACGACATCATCCGGCCCGGGACCGACCCGGACGAGGTGGCCCAGCGGTTCGAACTGGCGGTGGCCGCGCTGACCGCGGCGGCCGGCACCGTACTGGTGACCACCGGGTTCGACACCCGTGGCGTGCCCGTCCTCAAGCATCTGCGCGGCAAGATCGCCACGTACAACGGGCACGTGCGTGCCATCGCCGACCGGTACGGCTGTCCGGTGCTCGACCTGTGGTCGCTCAGGAGCGTCCAGGACCGCAGGGCGTGGGACGCCGACCGGCTGCATCTCTCGCCCGAGGGCCACACGCGCGTGGCGCTGCGCGCGGGACAGGCCCTCGGCCTGCGCGTCCCGGCCGACCCGGACCAGCCCTGGCCGCCCCTGCCGCCGCGCGGCACGCTGGACGTCCGGCGCGACGACGTGCACTGGGCACGCGAGTACCTGGTGCCGTGGATCGGACGCCGGCTGCGGGGCGAGTCGTCGGGCGACCACGTGACGGCCAAGGGGACGCTGTCGCCGGACGACATCAAGACGCGGATCGCCGCGGTGGCCTGAGAGCGGGGAGCGAACGGCCGGTGTCCAGTGGGGAGTGAACGGCCGGCGTGCGCGGGGAGCGAACGGCCGGCGTGCGGCGGGGCTAGCGCCTCGTGGGCGTCAAGGCCGTTCGCTCCAGGCCCAGTTCCCGGGCCAGCGCCTCGTCCATCCACTCCTGTGCCCGTGCCCGCGACACCGTGCCCGCGTACGACGTGAGCTGCACCGCCAGCCCGTCGAGCAGGGCCGTCAGCCGCAGGGCGGCGCCCTCGGGCTCGGCGCACGGGAACTCACCGGCGGCCACGCCCTCGGCGATGACCTCGGCGATCGCCGCCTTCCACTGGCGGTCCAGCTCCCGCGTGACCTCCCGCAGCGCGGGCTCGCGCAGCGACACCGCCCAGCCCTCGATCCACAGCCGCCAGCCCTTGGCCTGACCGGTGGGGGCGTACCAGCGCACGGCCGCGCGCAGCCGGCGCAGCGCCGACGTACGGCGGCCGAGCAGCTTGCGCAGATGGGCGAGGTCGTCCTCGGCGGCGTGGGTGAACGCGGCGGCGACCAGCCTCTCCTTCGTGGAGAAGTGGTAGAGCACCAGGGCGTTGCTGACACCGAGCGTGGCGGCCACGTCGGCGATCCGCAGCGCCGCCACGCCCCGCGCCGATATCTGCTCGATGGCCGCGCGGAGCAATTCCTCGCGCCGCTGGGTCACGCTCAACCGGACTCTCACCACGCACGTCACCCTATACAGGCCCTCGGACGTGCGGTGGCGCCCTCTTCGGCCGCGGAGGACCGGGAACACGGATGTGGCATCCGTCGTTCGAGGTGACGTAGGACGAGACGACAATGAGAGCCTGAACCACTCCACCTGGAGGTACCGTGGCCGGTTTCCGTTCCCCGAGTCCCGGGCTTCGCGTGCCGCTGCCCGCGGCCTTCGGCGCGGACCCGAGCGGTGAGCGCATGGCGCGCATCCGCAGATCGCCGAACTTCCGCGACGGCGTCTTCCAGAACCCCGGCGGCACCGCCCGTACCCGGCCCTCCGGATCGGCCACGGAGTTCGCGAAGATCTACTTCAACAAGGAGGCGCGGCTCCGCCGTGCCCCGCGGGGTCCGATCCCGGTGCACGCCACCACCCTCGCCGACCTCGCCAGGCCGCCCGCCACGGGTCTGCGGCTGACCTGGATGGGACACTCCAGCGTGCTCGCCGAGATCGACGGGCAGCGGGTGCTCTTCGACCCCGTGTGGGGCGAGCGCTGTTCCCCGGTCCCCTTCGCCGGCCCCAAGCGGCTGCATCCGGCACCGCTGCCCCTGGCGGCCCTGGGCCCGGTCGACGTCGTCGTCATCTCCCACGACCACTACGACCACCTCGATCTGCCCACGATCAAGGCGCTGGCCGGCACGGACACCCTCTTCGCGGTGCCGCTGGGCGTCGGCGCCCACCTCGAACACTGGGGCGTGTCCCGCGACCGGCTGCGCGAGCTGGACTGGCACGAGTCGACGCGCGTCGGCGGCCTCACCCTGACCGCCACCCCGGCCCGGCACTTCTGCGGGCGCGGACTGCGCAACACCCAGCACACCCTCTGGGCGTCCTGGGTCGTCGCCGGGGAGGAGCACCGCGTCTACCACAGCGGGGACACGGGCTACTTCGACGGCTTCCGGGACATCGGCGCCGAGCACGGCCCGTTCGACGCCACGATGATCCAGCTCGGGGCGTACGCCGAGTTCTGGCCCAAGAACCACACGGACTATACGCCGCTGCCTGGCATGTGGCCAGACATTCACATGACGCCTGCGCAGGGGGTGCAGGCCCACCTTGACCTGCAGGGAGGCGCTCCGGGTGGGGTGCTGCTGCCGATCCACTGGGGGACGTTCAACCTGGCCCCGCATCCGTGGGCGGAGCCGGGGGAGTGGACCAAGGACGCGGCCGACGAGGTCAGCCAGGCGGTGGCATTCCCGCGGCCGGGGGAGCCGTTCGAGCCGGCGGGGGAGCTGCCGGTGGAGGCGTGGTGGCGGGCGGTCTCCGGTCCGATCGTGCACCCGTGGCGCCGTCCCCGGATCGCTCAAGGCGTGGCCGAGACGAGCAAGGGTGATCTCGACCTCGCGGGGGAGAGGTGACGTCGGTCGGGCAGGAGCTGAGGGAGATGGTCCAGATGCTGGAGCGTCTCCCTGCTGACGAGCAGGATCGTTTGCTGCGCGCCTTGGACGGAGCGTCCCGCCTGGAGTGCGAAGTCACTGCGCAGCGCTTCAGGCCCTTGCCGTTCGCGGACGGCTCGTCACGGGTTGTTGTCCGAACGCGCATTGTGGAGCGCTGAGCTTGCAGGAGGGGGCTGGCTGGGCAGCGCTCTGTCGCACTGCTCGGCCGGTGTCAGTCCCGGCTGGCCCGGCAACCGGCCCGTCATAGAACGCGCCGAGCAGCGCGGACCGCCTGTTCTGCCACGTCTACGGCCGCAGCGGCCGGTCCTCGCACCAGTTCATCCCCGGCTGGCCGTACTCGTTCGTCGCCGCTCTCGAATCGGGCCGGACGTCCTGGTGCCAGCTCCTGGACGCAGTCCGTCTCGGCCTCGAGGACGACGTCACCGAGGTCACGGCCGCCCACCTCCGCCGGGTGGCCACCGATCTGATCGAGATGGGCCGCTGGCACTTCGGCGACCGCAATATCCTTATCGTCTTCGACGCCCCGCGCATGGCCACATCCCCGCCGGCCTGCCGGTCAAGGTGTTGGGACGCATGCGCTCCAACCGCGTCATGCGACGGTCGACACCCTCGCCGACGCCGCCAATGGTCAGGGCGAGCCGCAGGAGGACGCCAAGCAGCACGGACCAGGTGAACAGGACCCAACTAATCCCCAGCAGCGTGTCACCGACGATCGCCGACCGGTCCTGCTGGCGTCGGCCGTGGCCGCGCACGATGGCGAGCGGCATGCATGCCATGCCGAGCACGAACAGAGCGGTTCCAGTCAGCGTGATGGGCAACGGCCAGTGCTGGCCGCTGTGCAGGAGCACCCAGCAGGGCACGGCCCACAGCAGGACGGGGGCGATCAGGGGGACGAAGCGCATCAGACGGTGCAGCAGGCTCTGCCGCGGCGCTCGCGCTTCTCCCTCGGCGGGCCGGGTGCTGCTGGTGTCGGTCACGCTTCCATTCGCAGGCTGACCGAGCAGGAGGGGCAGAAGCTGCAGCGGATCGTGCGCCGGGGCAGCACCAGCACGGTGCGGTTCCGCAGGGCGATGATGCTGCTGGGTTCCGCGGGCGGGAACACCGCCCCGGTGATCGCGAACCTGGTGCAGGCGGACGAGGACACCGTCCGCGATGTGATCCACCGGTTCAACGAGATCGGGTTGGCTTGCTTGGACCCTCAGTGGGCGGGAGGCCGTCCCCGCCTACTGAGCGTTGACGACGAGGAGTTCGTCATCGAGACGGCCATCACCGGCCCCACCAAGCTCGGCCAGCCCTTTACCCGCTGGTTGATCCGCAAGCTCGCCGAGCATCTGCGGCGCAACGTCGCCCGTCCGATACGCATCGGCCGCGAGGCCCTGCGCTGCCTGCTCCGCCGTCGCGGCGTGACGTTCCAGCGGACCAAGACCTGGAAGGAATCCAGCGACCCGGACTTCGACGCCAAGCTGGGCCGGATCGAGTACGCGCTGACCGAGCGCCCCGGCCGCACCTTCGCCTTCGACGAGTTCGGGCCGCTCGGCATCCGTCCCACCGCCGGGGTCGTGCTGGGCGAAGGAGGGCAAGCCCGACCGGTTGCCGGCGACCTTCCACCGCACCCACGGCGTCACCTACTTCCACGGCTGCTATTCGGTCGGCGACGACACCCTCTGGGGTGTCAACCGTCGCCGCAAGGGCGCCGTTCCATCGCTGGCCGCGTTGCAGTCGATCCGGGCCGCCCGGCCGGACGGCGCCCCGATCTACGTGTTCCTGGACAATCTGTCCGCCAATAGGGGCAGCAAGGTCCGCCGGTGGGCCCGGAAGAACAAGGTCGAGCTGTGCTTCACGCCGACCAACGCCTCCTGGGCGAACCCGATCGAGGCGCACTTCGGTCCGCTGCGGCAGTTCACGCTCGCCAACTCGCATCACCCGAACCACACAGTTCAGACCAGGGAGTTTCAGCGACACCTGCGCTGGCGCAACGCCAACTCCCGGCACCCCCATGTTCTGGCCGCTCAGCGTTGTGAACGAGCCCGTGTTCGCAGCGAGAAGGGAACCCGCTGGGGCGGCTGACCTCTCGCCACCGCGGCCTGAGGATCTCGATGTTGCTCACTGGGGCAGAGGGTTATCCAGTGTAGGGGTTGCCGCCGAGCCAGGTGGTGCCATCGATCAGTTCGCGTGCAGCGTCCAAGTGACCGCTGTGGCAGGCGACCTCGGTGAGCACGTGGATGAGGATGCGGCGCACATCGGGCAGCCGCCAGGTCGGCCAGATGTCCACGGGCCACGCAGCAGGCTCCTGGTCCAGGTTGGCGGCGGCGAGCACGACGTCTGCGCGTGCGATGGCCGCCCGGTAGTCGGCGAAGACCTCCCTGGTGCTCATCCCCTCGGGGACGTACCAGTGCGCCTCCGTGCCTACCGCGAGCTGTCCGGCCACATCCGGTTCGCCCGCGATCACTCCGGGGAACCAGAAGCGTTCGACATCCACCGTGAGGTGGCGCAGCAACGCCAGGCAGCTCCAACCGCTGGGCAGCACCGGCCGCCGCAGATCCTCCTCCGAGACCCCTTCGAGGATCCCAACGACGTGCGCGCGCTGGCTGTCCAGGGCACCCTTGAGCGCGGCGAGTTCAGCGTTCACCGAACGGCTCCCTGCGCCTGGATCTTGGTCAGCTGGGACGCCGCCCACCATGGCCTCGCCCGTCGTACTTGTCATCCGCGCGCCTCCGTCAACCACAGAACATGATCTGACTCCGGCCCGGACGCTACACCGGGGGTACGACAACCCCCAGCCGATCGGCGCTACGTCATTCTGCACCGCCTACCCGGCAAACCTTCCCGGTCACGGCACTAGACGGCTCATCTCGGGTTGCCGTCCGAACACACATCTTGGGGCCCTGAACTAGCCAGATGGAGCCCAGGCTGGGCAGCGCTCGGCCGCACTGCTCGGAGAAGGGCGGAGGCAGTGTCTTGGTGCGGCGCATGACGTGTGAAGCGCCCATATGCCCGCATCGTATGCAGCACAATGGCCTTCAGCCGGGGGACAACAGCACATCCGCGGCTTGCATGCAGGCACACGGTGGAGCGGGGCGAGCCAAGGCGTGGAGACAGTACAGGTCGTCGGTGTACACGGAATCGGGCAGTCGAAGACCTCTGGGCATCGACTGACCGCCGACTGGAGTCGAGCGCTCCAGCGCGGCATTGACTCGCTGCCCGACATAGAAGCCTGTGCGGTGTCCCTCGTGGTGCCGCATTGGACGGCACTCCTGGCGAGGGGAACAGACCGTTTGGGTCCCGAGGACGACCTCTTCAGCGAGTCAGTGCCGATGGAGGCGGCGGCGGAGGACTTCGTTGCCGAGGCTTTCACCGACCTTGTACGGTCCGAGGACGTAGCCTTTGCCGAAACCCAGCCCCTGGCCACGTTGGGGCTTCCCAAGCTGTGGTCGCCGCGTCTGACCCGGCTGGCGATGGCCTATGACCACCGTTTCCCGGGAGGCGGCGTGCAGTTCCTCGTCCGGCGCTTGCGGGAGGTGCGCTACTACCTCACCAGGCCAGCCCTGGCCGCCGAGGTACGGGCGTTCGTTCGGGACGAATTCACGCTGGATACTGCCGTGGTCATCGGTCATTCGCTCGGCAGTGTCATCGCCTACGATCTGCTCCGCCGCAAGGAGCTCGGTGCTGCGGGCATGCCCGGCTCTGACCTGCACACGCTGGTGACCTGTGGCTCGCCGCTGGGCATACCCGCCGTGCGGCGGCTCATGGGACTCATCGATGGCGCACCCCTCCAGCTCGACTCGCGCATCAGGTGGGTCAACGTCTTTGACCCCGACGACTTCATCACCGGGGGCGCGAGCCTGTCTGCCGTCGCGCGGGAACTCACCGAAGCTCCGGTGAACAATGGCACAGGCGACCCGCATAGCGCCCTGCGCTATCTCCGCAGCGTGCCCGTGGCTCGCGCCGTGGCGGGCGGCCGACCGTGACACGCGCGCCAGCCCCGGATACCTTCGCCCGCCGCCTCGTTGTCATCGCGGTCTCGGAGTACGACGACGGATCTGCAGCCGAGCAGGAGGCGTTCGGAAAGGCGATCACCGCGCAGGTGACGGCGGTGAAGGACTGGTGGGCACATCCCTCTCTCGATGACGAGCGCCGTTTCGAGCCTTCCGAGGCCAAGCAGCTTCACGACTTGCGCGACCTGCGCACCTTCCTCCTGGAGGAGGATCTAGGGAACGCGGATGACGACGAAGCCCTTGTCGTCTATATCACCGGGCACGGGCTGGCTCCGACGAACTCTCCTCAGCACTTCTTGCAGCTGCGGGACACGTACGTGGACAGGCCGTACGCGACCGCGTTCCCGACCGCTGAGATCATCACCACCGTACTTGACTCCCATGCCACGCACGTCTTGGTGATGGTGGACTCCTGCTTTTCGGGCCAGCTTGAGGCTGAACTCAAGACAACGCTGAGGGGTCTGCGGCAGGAGCGCCGCGCCCTTGCCTCGTTGGTGGTCGTCGTCGCTGGGAACGACCAAAGCACGCCCAGCTTGAATGCCTTTGCCAACGTCCTGCGAGCCGTGCAGGCACACTGTGAGGACGAGGCCAATGGTTTTGCAGGGCCGCACCTAAGCTGGCAGGACTGGAAGAGCATCCTTAGGAAGGTGTTCGACCAGAGCACCATGGCCAACGTTGAGTTCGTCTGGCCCACGCCCTCGGCCACTGTGGAGAGGGCGCAAGAACAGCTGAGCCCCTGTCTTCCCAATCCGGGCCATAAGGGGATCGAAGCGGTCTTAAAGGCTTCCGCCCACCAGGTCGGGTGGACACGCGCTCAGCTCGACAGGTTCTGGATTTCCCGCGCCGCAGGTGCCTCCGAACTGGATAGTCCGGGCTGGTATTTCACGGGCCGTGCCAAGCTCGTCAAGCGCATCCTCGCCTTCCTGGCCGGTGCGGAAGGCGTTTTGATCGTCACGGGTGTGGCCGGGTCCGGGAAGTCTGCCCTCCTTGCCCGTACCGTGACCCTGAGTGACTCCCGCTTCCGGGCCGACGAGATGTACCGCGCCCTGGTCACCCAGATCCCGGCAGAACTTGAGGTGCCGGAAGGGTCCGTGGATGCTGCCGTCCTCGCCCGCAACACCGACCCGGACGAGCTCGCCCAAGCGCTCTGCGAGGCCCTCGACGCCGACCTGAGGCAAGGAATCCCGTCGAGGGCCGACGGCCCCGTGAGCGGACACCTCGCTCGGTTGCGGAACTTGTTGCAGAGCGAGGCGCGGCGCCGGGGCGAGCCGCTCACCCTGGTAATCGACGGCATCGACGAAGCCAAGAACCCAACACGGGTCATCACAGACTTGCTGCGTCCCTTGGCAGATCTTCGGATGACGGATGAACGCCCTGCCGTCCGGCTGCTGCTCGGCATCCGCAGCCCTCGTCCCGACACCGCAGCCGCCGCTGATGCTCCCGCCTCGCGTGCCCAGAACCCAGACCTCCTCGATTTGCTGGTCCGGGCCACTGCCGCCAGTGCCCCCATCCGTACAGACGGCCCCGACACCGCGCAGGACATCGCGCCGTACGTCCGCGCGCTGTTGGGAGTACCGTATGCGGGTCAGGAGGACGGGGAAGTGCTCTCGGGTCCGCCGCTCGCCCGCCACGCGGATCTGGCGGAGGCGGTGGCCCGGGAAGTGACTCCTTCATTTCTGGACGCCCGTATCGCGGCGGAACGCCTGCGCGCGCGATGCATCCTGCCGGATTTGGAGGACCCTGAGTGGCTCCAGAGCCTGCGCGAGGGCACCGAGGCCCTCCTGCGGGAAGACCTCCGTGACGTCGCCGAAACGCATTCCACGGCCGCGGAGCAGCTCATGTCCGCATTGCGCGCTACAGCGCTCGCGTACGGGGCGGGCCTGCCATGGGCTGACATCTGGCCAGCCGCCGTGGACTGTCTTTCACCGACCTCTGTCGCCGACCCGGATGACGTCATCCGGAAGGTGTGGGACAGCCGCCTCTCCGGCTATCTCACCAACGCGGTCGAGGACGGCCGGACCGTATACCGGCCGGTGCATGAGCGGATCAGCGAGACACTCCGCTACGCACCGCGCACACTCCTTGGTGGCTCGGAGAACGGCGTGTGTGAAAGGCTCTCGGACGAGGAGATCTCGGACAGCCACCGGGCACTAGTCTGGGCGTTTGAGCGGCTCATTCCTCGCGCGGGCGACCAGATCGCCCCGCACCCCTATCTGCGGCGCCACCTGGTGGCTCACGCCGCAGCCGCCAAGGTCCTCGACGGCAGCCACGTTCCAGCGCACTTCCTTCCTTGGGAGACCAGCGGCACCGTACGGGGCGCTCTCGGGCTCCCGGCCAACCCCACGCGCCGTACCTTGCACTTGGCCTCGTGGGCACGCATCGAGCCGTTCCTCGCCGATGCCCCGCCCTCGGCACGCGCCGACAGCCTGGCCCTTGCTGCTCTTGGCATGGTCCGCGAATACGACGGCATCGCACTCAGTACGCAGGATCCGACGGAGAGCGAAGCCACGCCGACCGCGCGCAGCGAGAACGACGTGGCACCAGCACATCCGCGTGTCGTCCCGCAGTGGAACGAGCTGCGAGTACCCGGAAACCTGCTGGGTCGCACCCAGACAGAAGTTTCCTCGCTCGTTTCCTTCACCCTGCCCGACGGCACTGTCCTGGTGGCGGCAGGTGACAGCGGCGGCGAGGTCCGCCTGTGGGATTCGCTCACCGGTACCGACTTCGGGCTGCCCGTACGACGCGGTCCGTATGCGAGAGCTCTGGCCGTGCTGGCCGGCCGCCGAGGAGAGCCACTGCTTGCGGTCGGCTGCGCAAAAGGGGCCTGGCTTTACGATCCGCAGAGCGGCCACGTCGACCATCTCCCAGTGTCGGCCCCCGTGTACGCGCTAGCCATATTCTCCACGGTGGGGGGCGGCACCAGGTTGGTGCTGGGCACGGCGGAGGGGCTGGTGATCTGTGACCCCCTCGCAGGCGAAGTGCTGTCGAGAACTCCCCGCGCAACGATGTGGGGTGCCTCCATCAAGGCCCTTGCCGCGCTGCAGCTCCCTACTGGCCAGACTCTGATCGCTGTCGGCGGAGAAGGGAGCACGGTCGAAGTACTCGACGCCGAGTCGCTTACGCTGGTCAGCGAGGTGGGGGGCCAGGGCAGGGGAGTTTCGGCTGTTGCCCTGTACGTCGGCAGTGATGGTTGTCCGCGGCTGGCCGCAGCCTCACGTTCTACGGGGCGCGTGCGCAACTACGATGCGTGGACGGGAAAGGAGAACGCTACAGCTGTCATTCGCGAGTCTGCTGTGACCATCTGCCTGTACCCTGCCGGACGCAATTCCCGCACGGAAACACTGCTCGCTCTGGGACCCAGCCGGGGCGGGAGCATCCGCCTCTGGGATCCGGAAACCGGTTTGGCGGTGCGCGACTTCGCCGCCAACCACGACAAGAGGGTCAAGGGCCTGACCGTCCTTGATGCGGGGGAAGTGGCCCCGAGGCTGGTGTCTGGGTCCGACGATCACGCTGTCCGGGTTTGGGATCCTTCCACCCCTCTATCACAGCGAAGCAACCGCCAAGAAGAGCCGCGTGACGGGTCGATCATGGTGCCGTTCCCCGCGCGGGGAGATACTGCCCTCCTCCTAAGATCGAAGTCGCTGCGTTCTCTGAACGTCACCTCAGTCGTGACTGGGGAAGTGCGGCAGCAGATCCACCTGCCCGAAGAGGTGGCCTTCCAGGGACTGACAGCTGTCACCAGCCACCTGTGGCCCGATGGATCGGCATCCGTGATCGCGGGCACGTATGGCGGCGGGATCGTCCGTTGGGACCAAGAGAATGGATGGTTCCGCATGCCTGATCCGACCCGCACGTTTTTGTCGAGGCCAGTACACGATCTGACACCGATACGTGCGCTGACAATCTTTGGCGTGGATGGCAGGGACCAGGTGTTCGTAGTCAGCGGCACGAGTTCTGGCACCGTGTCCTTCCACGATCTGGCCACCGGAGAGCCGTGGCCCGTCGTCCGCGCCTCACATGCGATCCGCGCCCTGGTGGCCCTGCCGAGTGCGGAAGGCACGATCGTGGCCTACTCATCCGCTGCGGCCGTACGGTTCTGCCGTCCCGGGCAACCTTCCGAGGGACGCCTTCCTTCCCGCATCGGCATCGTAGGTTGCTTGACCACTTGGACGGCGGAGGACGGCACCGTGCTCCTCGCCACCGGCGGCTCCGACGGCATAGTTCGGTTTTGGTCTCCAGATGCACTGAGACAGGAGGCGCTTCCCGTATTGCGCGGCCATCAGGGCCCGGTGACTGCCATTACGAGCTTCCGGGCCTCGCCCACCGCCCCACCCCTCCTCGCCACGGTGGGTCAACGGGATACCACTGTGCGGGTGTGGGAGCCCCGTACGGGCGAGGAGTTGACGCGAATCGTCACTGGTGCTGCTCTGACGTCGCTCTGCGCCCCGCCCGCATGGGACGATCCAAAGGTCGCGGATCCGGTCCTCGTCTTCGGTGGAACGGCGGGCGCTGGCGCGGTTTCGGTCCGGCTGTAAAGCAAGCGTGCCGGATCACGATCCTGCCAGGCGTCGTGCAGGATGCGGGCCGTGGCCGCCGTACCGCGGACCTCTCCGACCGCGACTACCAGAGCGTCCGCCTGGATTCGCAGGCCGACCGCTTCGCTCTCCCGCTCAGCCCGCCGCTGGGCCGGGCGGTCATCCACCACGTGAGCACGGCACCCAACACCGTGTCGCACAACGTGCTCGCCGCGTCCTTGATCTGTTCTGCTTCCGCGGATCGAAGAATCATTCCTATTGATCAGAAACTCATGGGGTTCTCGTCCAGGACGTAGCGGACGCGTGGGCCGCCGAAGTAGCCGCGGACGATGTGTGGCTGACGCTGGCGCCGGCGGAAGAAGCGCCGTGCTTCTGCGGCGAGTTCGGTCTGATTCCGGGCTCGGTGCTGCTTGGGCAGGCTGTGTTTGAGGTCGGCGTTGACCAGTTCGTCGGGGTTCAGCTCGGGCGAGTACGGCGGCAGGAAGTGCAGTTCGACGTCGTCGGGGTGGGCGGCGAGCCAGTCGCGGACCTTCTTGGAGCGGTGGGCGGAGTGTCCGTCGACGACGAGGTGGACCTTGTGGTCGAAGTAACCGGCGAGCCGGTCTAGGAAGCGGCACATCACCTCGGCGGTGAAGCTCTCGGTGAAGACCATGAAGTGCATCCGGCCCTTGGTGCTGATAGCCGACATCGCGTTGACCGAGAACCGGTTGCCGGTCCGCCGCACGACGGGTGTCTTCCCCTTCTCGCCCCAGGTGCGGCCGGTGACCTGGTCGGAGCGGATGCCGACCTGGTCGGCGAAGAGGATCTCGCCGCCGTCGGCCTTCGCCTTCACGCGGATCTCCGGCCAGATCTCCTGGTGCCAACGCCGCACGGCCTCGGGCTCCTGCTCGACGGCCCGCTTGTCCGGGCGCTGGAAGGACAGCCCCCACCGTTTGAGGTACTTGCCCACCCCCACCTCGGTCAGCCGCACCCGATACAGCTTCGCGATCAGGTCACCGATCAACCGCCGCGTCCACAACTGCCCACTCAGCCCCACGTCACAGGGTCGGTGATCGAGGACCGCCTGCCGCACGGCGGCCTGCTCGGCCTCCCCGAGCACCTGGTGCACCCCGACCGGCTTACCGCGCGGGCGCATGACCAGCGCCTCCCGACCACCGGCCTGCCACTTCGCCCACCAGATGTCGACCGCCTTCAGTGACACCCCGAACACCGCCGCCACGTCCTCACGGTCCCGCCCCGCCACCAACGCGGCCACCGCCCGCAGCCGCAGGGCCTCCTGCGCCGACGGCGACAGATGCCGCGCGTCCCCCACCAGATCGCTCACACACCACCAACGACCCAGAACCCAAACCGTTTCGGATCAGTATGGGCCGAATTCGCGCTGTTCAAGAGCCTTCCGCGACTTCATGCCAGGGAGGGACACAGGCAGTAGGAGGTCCGGACGGTGGGTAGGCCACCTCCGACGGCAGGAGCGGGCTGGGGGGACGCACATGGATCTGGAGCTGTGGCAGGGGCTGGCGGGAGTGGCACTCACCGGTGCCAGCCTCCACTACGCACGCAGGGCGGTCGGTCCCGCGAGCGAGGGCGAGTCACGACGGTCGTTCGTCAACGAGCGGAAGGACATGCGCGCCCGCTACGGCGAACTCTCCGAGATGGCCGCCGACATCCACCTGCGGGCGCGCCCCGGCCTGGAACGGATCGGCGACTCGACCCTGCTGTGGGAACCGGCGATGCGCCCACCGCGGCCGGTCCCGCTGCGGGACGTCACCCTCACCTGGCGGGAGAACCCGCCCCCGGCCGACCCCGCCCTGCTCCGCGCGGCGCGGCGTTACCTGCCGAAGGAGACCCGGTCACGGTCGTACGAGCGATACTCCTCGGCCATGGGCGATCTCGCCCGACCGGCGCTCTATGAGGACAACCCGTGCTTCCGGCTGGTCCGGGCCGACTGGTCGCACCCCGATGGACCACAGCTGGACTTCGGCATGAGCCACTACTTCGAGCTCATCGACCAGAACGAGGCCGTCGCCCACGAACTGGCCACGACGACCCGGCGGAAGCCCGGACGCCTGCCGCGCTGGCGGCACCTGCCCCTGCGCAACCTCCTCACCGACGACCCGTTGCGGCTGGAGACGCGCACGGTGCTCCCCTCTGTCGGCACGCTGACGCTGCGCCGTACGCCGGACGGGCGCGCCACCTTCTTTCTGCTGAAGCGCGGCGGTGGCAAGGTCGCCACGGTGGGGGACACGTACGGGCCGTTGCCTGGCGGAATGATCCAGCCGGCCTCGCAGTCGCCTGGCGCGTACCGGCGCGACCTGTCCCTGTGGCGGGTGATCATGCGCGAGTACAACGAGGAACTGCTCGGCGCCCCCGAAGCGAAGGGCGAGAGCGGCACCGAGGTCGACTACACCCGTCCCCCGTACAGCCTGCTCGACGCCGCGCTGAACGACGGCTCGCTGCGCGTCTGGTGCTTCGGCATGGCACTGGAACCCCTGCACCTCGCCGTGTGCGTACTGACCGTGGCGGTCTTCGAGGCCGAGACCTTCGACACGATCTTCGCCGACGCCGTGGAGGAGAACGAGGAGGGCCAGGTGATCAGTGGGAACCGATCGCACGGCCGGATCGTGGGCCTGTCCTTCACGGAGTCCGAGATCGCCGCGCTCGGAACCCAAAAGCTGTCGTCGCCCGCCGCGGGTCTCCTCCAACTCACCCAGCACCACCGAGAGATGCTCCTCGCCCCACCCGGCATCACCTCGCCCTGAGTACCCGCTTCGCGCTGGGACGTACAGTCAGCGGCGTGAAGCAACCCCCTGGGATCGCGGGGCGTGACGAGTACGACGCCCTCGTCGTCCGGACCGACTACAGCGACGAGGCCGCCTGGCAAGCGATGGTCGCGGAGCTGGCCCAACCGTGGGCGACGAGGGTCAGTACGACGCCGAGGTCCATCTCGTCGACGATCACGCCTGGGCCGATCGCACACCCGACCAGGCATGCGACGAGGCGAGGCGTGACGACGACCTGTGCGTGGTCTTCCTCGCCGACCAGACAGCGATGCGGTCCCCCCATCGCGCACTGCTCGCTCTCGACATCGCCGAGGACGAAAGACAGGACCTCGACCCGCTGTACTACCAGGAGATCATCGACTCCCCACCACCCCGGGAGTTCCGAACGGTCCCGGCCAGCGTCCACGACGTGCACGCGAATCTGTCGATCGCCAACATCGTCCGCGGCTACTTCGGCGGCCCGCACGTCCGTTACGTCCTGGACGAGAACCCCATGAGTTACTGATCAATAGATGCTCTCTGTCACCGGGCTGTTGCCTTTCGCGGCAGAACATGGATCATCCCGTGGTGATCAGGGCCGTGCCAGCCCCGGACACACGACTGCCCGGGGCCGGACGCCCTGGGCAGTCTCCGCCACAGCCGGTGGCAGGTGGCTTGTCAGATCTCCTTGAACGTCCCGTTTATGCCGAGTTCTTCAAGGCGCTGCTGGATTTCCTCTGCCGCGTCAGCCTGCATCACCAGCTGGAGGGTGCCCTGCAGGTAGCTGATCTGCCTTTCGTCCAGGGTCATGTAGAACGCCCGGAAGAGCGCGGCGAAGCCGTCGGCACTGTCAGCGTTGGCCAGAAGATTCTTGGTGAAGGAGAAGGCAACCTGCCGCTCCTTGACGGGTGCCGGCTTCGGGGGACGGGTCAGCGCCCGCCGGTTCTTGAGGTGGGCGATGCCGTGCCTGACCCAGATGCGTCGGGAAGAGTAGGCCGTGTGCTGTCGCTCTTGGGGGAGAGTGACTGCAGTGGTGGTGGTCATGCGGTTAGAAGCCGTATCTCAACCGAACGTGATCCCTTGATTCCTGCTGTTCAGGCATGGTTTCGCTCGGGTTGAGGGAGGCATCGCGACGTCTTGTGTCCGCTTCATGGTCGAGGGGTGCGCGGTGGCGTCGGTGCTGGGAATGCTGGAGGAGCGAGAGGCGGCTGCCCGTGTGCGGGTGGAGGGCTTGCGGGAGGAAGTCGCGCGGTTGGCTGAGGCGTTGGAGGCCGCGGAGATCGAGCTGGACCGGCGGGTGATCGCGCGGGAGGAACTGATCGAGGCCCTGGCAGTATCTGCGGCCGAGTCCACTGCCGTGACCACGACCGAGGCGGAGGAGGAAGCGGCACCGCCGCTCGCCCCGGTGCCCGGCTCGACGGTGCCGCCCTGGCGGGAAGGGCTGCCGGTGACGGCTTTGGCGCCGGACTATCAGCGGATTGTGGGCGTGCTGGAACAGCAGCGGTCCATGGGTCACGGGCCGCTTCGGGCGAAGGAGATCGCGGTGGAGCTGGGCCTGGGGGCGACACCGGCGAAGGTCGAGGGGGTGCGGTCGAAAGCCCGGCGCCTGGCGGAGCGCGGGTGGCTCCTCCTGGAGGCGTCGGGGGCATTCAGTGCCGGACGGCGGCCCGTGGCCGTGCCAGACGCCGGCTCATCCGCGTGACCATCGACCACCGGATCATCGCCTCGCTGCTGGCCGGCAACGTTTCGTAGTCCCGGGCCAGACGGCGGGAGTTCATCAACCATGCGAACGTGCGCTCTGCCACCCACCGCCTCGGCAGCACCACGAACCCTGTCATGTCGTCGGTGCGCTTGACGATCTCCAACGTCAGGGCGAGTTTGTCCCGGCACCAGCCGACGAGGGAGCCGGTGTAGCCGCCGTCGGCCCAGACGAGGGTGATATCGCGGTTCAAGCCGCGCAGCCTGGCCAGCAGGCCCGCCGCGGCGTCCCGGTCGCCGATGTTCGCGGCAGTGACCGCGACGGTCAGGAGCAGGCCGAGCGTGTCGGTCACGATGTGCCGCTTGCGGCCCGGCACCTTCTTCCCGCCGTCGTAGCCGCGGGAGGCGGCCGGCACCGTCGCGGCGGCCCGCACCGACTGCGCGTCGATGATCCCCGCCGTGGGCTCGGCCTCACGACCTTCGCGTTCCCGGACCCTTCCACGCAGCCGATCGTGGAACTCAGTGATCAGCCCGTGCTCGCGCCAGCGGCGGAAGAAGGCGTAGACCCGGCCCCAGTCGGGAAAGTCAGCGGGCAGCGCCCGCCACGAGATCCCGCCCGCGACCAGGTAGCGGACCGCTTCCAGCAGCTGGCGGTGGCAGTAGCCCTCAGGCCGTCCGCCCCGCCCTTGGAACCAGCCCGGCACCGGCAGCAAAGCCCGGACAGCCGCCCACTCCGCGTCCGTCATGTCCGACGGATACCGGCACACCCGATCCGGATGATCGGCCGCGTTGCCGTACACGTGCGCGAGGCAGTCACACGATGGTGCTGCCGAGTTGAACTGGACGAGCTCGGACACGTACAACAAGGACACCAGGGCCTCCCGGCACTGCTCGGTCAGATTCGCATCCCCGAGCTACCGAGAGGCCCTGTCTCCATGCACGTACAGCAGGAAGTTCACCCAGGCGGGAAGCCCGTTCGAACCGCACGTTCCGTCATCGGTTGAGATACGGCTTCTTAGAAGCTGTTGTCTTTCCGAGAGTGCGGGTGTGTTTGCGCTGGTCAGGTGTAGGGGTGGTGTTTCGGCGGGAGGGACGGGTTGTTGTGTCGTCTCTTCGATGGAGGTGCCGGGATGCCGTCGGTGATGGGGCTGCTGGAGGAGCGTGAACGCGTCGCTCGGCAGCGGGTGGATGCTCTCCAGGCCGAGTTGCGGGAAGCGGAGGCGGTGTGGGAGCGGTTCGTGATTGCCCGTGAGACGGTGGGTGAGGTTCTGGCGGAGCCTCGCGGAGGCCAGGACGTGGTGCCGGTTGTGGTGGCCGGTGAACGGCCGGTGCAGGTCAGGCAGGCGGTACCCGGCTCAGTGGTGCCTCACTGGGAGGAAGGGGTCGCCCCGGTGGTTCTCGCGCCGGACTACCAGCGGATCATGGCCGTGCTGGCCGGCGGGAACGGGATGCGCGGGGAGACGATGGACTGTCGTCAACTCGCGGTCGGCCTCGGGCTGGAGCCGGTCCCGGCGAAGGTGGAAGGGGTGCGGTCGAAAGCCAAGCGGCTGGCCGCGCGGGGCTGGTTGGCGGAGGAACGTCCGGGGCTGTTCAGCGTGCCTGTCGGGCGAGGCGGCGGCTCATGACCGTGCTCATCGCCCACTTGATCACTGCCTCCGAGGTGTCGGTGCGCGTCTCGTAGTCGCGGGCCAGTCGGCGTGAGTGCATCAGCCACGCGAACGTGCGCTCCACCAGCCACCTCTTCGGCAGCACGGTGAAACCGCTGGTGTCGTCGCTGCGTCTGACCACGGTCAGCGCGATCCGCAAGGCGTCGCGGGCGAGGTTGACCAGGCGCCCGGTGTAGCCGCCGTCGGCCCACACCCGCGTGACGCGCCAGTGCCGTTCACGCAGCCGGGCCAGGAGTGTCTGCCCTGCTTCCCGGTCGGTGACCGAGGCCGCGGTCACCATCACGGTCAGCAGCAGTCCGAGGGTGTCCACCACGATGTGCCGCTTGCGGCCGTTGACCTTCTTCCCGCCGTCGAATCCCCTGGTCGCGCCCGGCACCGACGCGGCTGCCTTCACCGACTGCGCATCGATGATGCCGGCCGTCGGTTCCGGGTCCCGGCCCGCGGCCCGGCGGACCCGGTCGCGCAGCCGATCGTGGAACTCGGCGGTCAGGCCCTTGTCCCGCCAGCGCCGGAAGAACGCGTAGACGCGGTCCCACGCGGGGAAGTCCGCAGGCATCGCCCGCCAGGTGATGCCGCCTGCGACCAGATAGCGCACTGCATCGACCATCTGCCGGTGGCAATAGCTCTCCGGTTGCCCGCCGCGGCCCTCGAGCCAGCCGGGAGCCGGCATCGCGTCACGTACGACGGCCCACTCCGCGTCGCTCATGTCGGACGGATACTTCGGTCGCCTGTACGGCCGGTCCGCGGCGTTCCCGAACCGGTGAGCGAGACAATCACACGACGGAGACACCGAGTTGGACGCCATCGATGCCGGCACGGAAGACTGCAGCACCAGGGGCCTCCTGTTGCTCGTTTGGATTCGACACCCTCGAGCTGTGCGGGAGGCCCCGCTTTCATGCCCGGTCGGCCACGAGATCACCCGACCGAGTCGACGACCTCGAACTCACGCCCACCAAGATCGATAAAGCAACAGCTTCTTACATGGGCGCATGATTTCCCTGACACACCAGCCACCCAGGGGGACCCCATGCGCCGCCGCACTACCATCCTGCTCATCACCAGCCTCGCCGCCCTCGCAGGATGCGGAAACAGCAGCGGAGAACCCGACACCATCCGTGTAACCGTCACCCAGACCGTCACCGCCCACCCCAGTGGCAAGCCCGCCGCCGCACCAGACGACGGCATCTACAAGATGGGTGACAAGGCCACCATCAACGACACCGAGAGCAACATCCGTTTCACCGCTCAGGTCGTCGAATACCAGCAGCCCTACAAAGGCCCCCAGCCCCAGAAACCCTCCGACTTCCAAGGCGGCGACACGTGGGCCACCGCCAGTATCAAGGTCTGCAACGAGGAAGGTGAGACCTTCTCCGTCGACCAGAGCGTGTGGTCCCTGGAGTACGCGGACGGCACCAGCGTGGAGAGCACCGGTCTGTCAGGAGGGGACATGCCGAAGCCCGAGTACCCGATGGACAAGGCCGTGAAGGCGGGTCGTTGCGCCGCCGGCCTGATCGCTTATCCAGTCGACGGGAGTAAGCGGCCCGAGCGCGTGGTGTACAGCCCTGAAGGGCTCGACTCCCTGGAGTGGGCCATCTCCGAAGCTGACTGACTGGCCATACGCCGCCGTCCCCGGTCCGACTTCCCGCGGATCCCCCTATCGGTGCTGGTGTTGGCCTTCGTCCTGGCACGCGAAGGCGTCCTCCTCGACCAGGTTCGCCCACTGCAGGGACCACCCGCTGGGCCGACAACGCAGACGGCGTGGCCGGTCTGGCGGTGCTGCGCGGAAACCTGATCACGGCTGCGGAGCGGCGTCCGTCCCACGGGAGGCAGTCATGAACGAACGCGACGTCCTGCTCAGTGAGCTCGCGCAGGGGTTTCGCCCGATGTCAGAGGGCATCGAATGGTTCGACGGCCTCAGCCAGGAAGAGCAAACCGGGGTGCTGCTGTTCCTGCGCCATCACTGCGTCCAGGCGCGCGCTGTCAGCGAGGACGCGCAGGAGGCCATCCGGCGTGCCGGGCTGCGCCCGACGCATACGCCTGCGGTGCTGATCTCACGAGGCCGGATCGACGATCAACTGGGAAAGATCGCCGGTCTCGCACCTCTCGACGAACGCCGCAAGGCGTTCAGGCTGCTGATCGCGGTACTCACGATCGCCGACGCACGACGCCGCGAACGCTTCTGCTCCGATGGCTGCAGTCACTGGTGGCACAGACTGTCCGCCGACTGAAGCCCCTGCACCGGACCCATGAAGGCCAGTTCTCGGTTGGGCGTCTGCGACAGGATCAGTCCCACCAGAAGTCCCAGCGGCGGGCGCCGGTGATCCGCTCGGCGTATGCGGCCAGTGTGTACGGCCTGCTGCCCTGCCAGATGTTGTCCGGGCAGAAGGCCAAGTGCTCGGCCGTCACCAGAAGAGCCTTACGCTCGCCGGCAGGACGACCGTGGAGAACTTCGCGGTGTCGTTGTCGTAATGCAGGGCCGGCCCAGCCCGCGGCTGTCAGAGCCTCGGCACCGGATGCTGCGGCGACGAGCCCCAGGCGTGCCTGTGGATGGTCGGCAAGGAACGCCTGCGCGAACTCGGAGGCCAGTTGATCGGGGTTCGTTGTCGTCTCCCGGCTGGGCGCGAGCCCGGGCCAGGTCTGCCCGAAGGGAGCCGTGACGGCGAGGCGCCTGTCGGTGTCGAGTATGTCGTCTTCGTCGACGGCTGTGTAGGTCGCCCACCACTGTGCCAAGAGGCCGGCAGAGGCGTGGCTCGCAGGGGAGGACATCTGCTCGGGAAAGACCTCTCCGGATCCCCATGGGCGGAATTCGCCGTCGTTCGGATTCAGCGAGTCGAGCAGCAGCGGCCAGAGGCCGGAGCGTGTGTGTTCGCCATCGCTCCTGTCTACCCTCACCCGTATGACGATCGACTGGATAGCGGAAGCCCAACGCCTGGCCTATGGGCGATGCTTTGACGAGTTCAGCAGCCCGGCCTCGGGACAGGACTCCTCCCCAACGCCGCTGTCCGAAGCACAGGTCTGCGAGGCGGAGACGGGATTGGGGGGTTATATCTCCCGTCGAATACCGGGGAGTACTTGCTCCGACAGAGCGCTGGCGGCGCGATGAACCGCCTACGCCGATCCGCGGCAGGCTGGGGCTGGCAGGAAGACTCAAGCACCAACTACGACCTGCTCACCATTGCCTTCCCACATCCTGACTCCAACCGCGCTTACGAAGACGAGCTGGACGCACGTGAGCCGCTGGAAGAGAACTTCCCGGACCACGACGCCTACCAGCAGGAATGGAAGCAGTGGGATGCGGTCATGAGGGGGCGCTGTTCTGTAGGCGACTGAAGATCGCAGACCGGCCCGCTACCGAGCACTGACTGCTGTTTGTGCCCAAGCGTCAGAAAGCGTCCCTGGCATGGTCTTCATGCAGCTAGCATGCTGGGAATCACTGTTCACGAGAGGCGGCGCCGGTTGGCCAGGCATCATCTGCGCTTCGCGCCCAAGATCCTCACGCGTCTAGGTGAAGAACTCGTTCCGCATCCAGACATGGGGATCATGGAGTTGGTCCGCAACGCGTACGACGCCGACGCCACTGAGTGCAGCATCGAGTTGGTCGACTCCGGGCGCCCTGGCGGCTCGATCATCGTTTCGGACAACGGACACGGGATGACCGATGCCGAGCTCACCTCCGACTTCCTGCTCATCGGCAGTTCTAGGAAACCTTCGTCGCCGCTCACCCGCAGTGGGCGAAGGCGGGTCGGTGAGAAGGGCCTTGGGCGTCTGGCGGCGCTTCGTCTGGGCCGCCGCGTGAAGGTCACGACACGATCCGAGGCGACCCTAGGGGTGCAGTACACCCTGGACATCGACTGGGACGAACTAGACTTGGCTCGTGCGGTGGAGGACGTAGCGCTCGAACTCCGCGACGTCCCGCCTCACGCCCGCGTGGGAACTCGTATCGAGATACACGATCTCCGGCAGGGTCTGAGCGTCGCGGATGTCGACAGGCTGACGCGCTCACTCACGCTGCTCACGGGCCCATTTCAGACCGAGTCGACATTCAAGATCCTTTGGAATCAAACGGCGTTCGGACACGAGGACCTCACCTCGGCCGTGACGGATGAACATCTGCAGTGGGCCGAGTTCCACCTGTCGGGGCGGCTCGGTGCGGATGGCAGCCAGTCAGCGGAGCTCAGGGACCACCACGGGCATCTGATCGGCACCGCAACGGCGGATGACCTTCGATCCGCGGCCGCAGGAGGCGGACGCCGAACCATCACCGGTGACGGCCAACGTCTCTTCACCAGTTCTCCTGCGGCCAAGTTCGACCTGTGGATGTTCAACCTCAACCCGAGGCATTCGGTCGCCCTGCGTGACTCGATCCAGCCGACACCAGAGATCAAGACCTGGCTCGCAGATGTCGGCGGTGTGCACCTGTATCACCACGGGCTGCGCGTCCAGCCCTACGGCGACCCTGACGACGACTGGCTGAGCATCAACGTCCGCCGCGCTGTGCTCTCCGAATTTCGGCCCTACACCAACAACTCCGTAGGGGCACTGGTCGTCAACGACCCGGAAGATCGCCTCCAGCCAAAGACGGACCGTAGTGGTTTCGTCCAGAACGCGGCCTTCGGTGAGCTACGCGAGTTCGCCCGGTCCGCGATCGAGTGGGCATCACAGCGCCGTCGCCAGATTCGCGAGGCCGAGCGGCAGGAACAACGCAAGCGTGCGAAGGCGCAGACGGCCGACGCCGAGGCCGAATTCACTGAGGCCAAGAAGGCTCTTGAAGAGCAACTTGCGGACAACCAGGGCCGGCTGGACGGCAACTTTGACCGTGCCTCGGTGCAGCGCATTCTGACCACCTCGCAGGTTCTCGCGGACCAGCGTCTGCGAGAGATCAAGGATCTCCACTCCGAGCTGCTCCTCTATCGGGCCCTCGCCACTGTGGGAACGAGTACCGCCGTGTTCGCCCATGAGGCGCAGCAGCCCGCTGATCGCATCCTCCAGGAAGTGCGCACGGTCGACCGGAGGGTGCGTCGGGATCTGGATCCGGCAATCGTCGACGATCGCTACAAACCGTCTCTGAGCGCCATCACGGACGGAGCCCGCACCTTGCAGATCTTTGCGAAGCTCCCCCTGGAACTACTGGTCCGCAAGAAGCGCGATCTGACATACGTGGACATCGACGACGTGTGTCTGGCCACATTGCGGCTGTTCCATAACTTCCTGAGTGACCGCGGCATTCACGTCACCCAGGACCTCGACTGCCAGAACCTTCGCGTACGAACCTACGAGGCTGCGGTCGAATCCATCGTCTCCAATCTGCTCGTCAACTCCATCCACGCGCTGACGCGCACGGATGGCGGTTCCGAGCGCAGGATCCATCTCGCAACGCGCTCCTTCGTCGACAAGGACACCCCGTGGATCCGCCTCATCGTGGATGACTCGGGCCCAGGGATCCAGGATGCCTCCACCGAAGAGATCTGGGTTCCCGGATTCACGACGCGAGACGGCGGGACGGGCTTGGGGCTGACCATCGTCCGTGACACGGTCGGCGACATGTTGGGTCGACAGGAAGCGATCAAAAACGGTCCTTTGGGAGGAGCCCGCCTCCTGGTCGAGTTGCCTGCCTCGACGACAACCCCCGCCGCCGGGACCACGAATGACGAACAAGAGGAGTGACGATGGCTCTGCACCCTGAGGGTGTCCACAAGGTCGGCATCGTGGACGATGTGAGGGCCGACGCGGAAGCTCTTGGTCGGCTCTTCGAAGACTTCGATATGCGGGCTCTGATCATGCCCCGGCCGCAGCCCCGCGCCACGGCGGAGGAATATTTGTCGACGCTCCCTTCTCTAGACGTACTCGTCTGCGACCACCAGCTGAGCAACAGCTGGCCGGTCGCGTTCACGGGAGCGGAGCTCGCCGCTCGGGCCAACAACAGCCCTCACAAGCTCCCGGCCATCGTTATGAGTACGCATGTAGGCACCCACGAAGCATCCTCCATCCACCGTTGGCGGGCCGACATTCCCGCTGTCGTCCCCAAGCAGGCCGACGAAGAAGAAGTCCTCGGCGCCGTCCGGTACGCCCTCGAAGAGGCGGCCGGCAAGTGGTCACGAGAGCGGAGCCGGTTCCGAACCCCGGTCGAGGTCCTCGCCGTGCACCCGGCAGGCGCAACGCCGTATGCCGAGGTGCTGGTCAGCGGCTGGAGTCTGACGGAGGTGGGGCACCTGCCACTCCTGCGCTTCGAGGAGGACACCGGGCTCCCGGCTGACGCTCTGCTGCCAGGCACTTGGTTACGGGCCGAGGTCAACTGCTACGCCCCTCGGGCTGAGGACCTCTGCTTTGCGCACATCTCCCTGGCCCCCCAACTGTCCGAGGAAGTCACCGCCCTGTGACCGTTTCTCTACTCCCCCGTCAGAGTGCATCTCCCGAGGACGATCTAGCGGTCACCATCTTGGATGTCGGCCATGGAAACTCCGCCATCGTACGCGACGGAAAACGGTGCGCGGTTGTCGACGCCGCGGACGACACCACGCACGCCGAACTTGAAAGACTCGGCTGCATGGACCTTGAGGAGGTCATCGTCTCGCACGTCGACAACGATCACATCGCGGGAATGAACAGACTCCTCCTGGACCCGCGGTGGTCGCTCGGCCGCGTTAGGGTCAACGCCGACGCGTCCAAGGACACTCGGGCCTGGCGGCACCTGCAGGAAACTCTTCAGCTCGTGTCGGACGACAAGCGCATCACGGGCATCCTGCCGGCCTACACGGATACGGGCCTGCCCATCCGGGTGGGCAGGGCAGAGCTCGAAGTGTGTCACCCCCGGTCGCTGATGGCGCTCTCGGGTCCGCGCACGCGCGATGCGCGGTTCGGCACGGTGACGAGCAACACCATGTCCGCCGTCATCCGGATTCATCTCGACGGCGCGGCTGCCGTGCTCCTCGCCAGCGACATCGACGGCGTCGGCTTGCGGGACATCTTGGATCGCCGGAGCCAGCAACTCTGCGCGGATGTCCTCGTCTTCCCGCATCACGGCGGCCTCCCTGGGGCTATGAATCCGGTGGAATTCGCCCGCTCGCTCACCTCCGCGGTTAGCCCGCGCATGGTGATCTTCTCCATGGGGACGAGCGGCCGAACGGCCAATCCGCGACCGGAAATCATCGAAGGAGTACGGGCGGCGGCACCCGACGCACACATCGCCTGCACGCAACTGTCGGTCCACTGCCATGAGGTGGGCTCTCCTGCGCCATCCGAAGGGCACCTCTCCAAAGCCATGGCCCGTGGCCGCTCCACGAGTCGCTGCTGCGCAGGCAGCATCGTGATCACCCGCACTGAGAGCGGCTTCCAGTACACGCCGCCGCTGCCTAGTCATGGCGAGTTCGTGCTCGCACTGGCGTCAGGGACAGAGACAGGAACGTTGCCGTTGTGCCGTGCGGGAGCGTCGCCGATCCCGAACCCTTCAACTGGCCAAAGCGTCAGATAACAGCAAGTGGATGAAGTCAGCCGTTCCTCGGCCCAGCCAGTTTTGGTGTAACAGAGCGTAGTCCAGCACACCCAAGTGGGCGGCTTCGTGTTGCTGCCGTTCGCATGCCGCCAGATCCTCGCCCCGTTTGAGGACGGCGAGCACGGCTTACAGCCCCTGAGACCGGCACGTCCAAGTCGCCCGGGTCAAGCTCAAACGCCTCGTGATCTGCTGCACCCTGACCGAGCCCGAACCCGAACCGAATGCGACCTGCTCACCATGCCTCGATCGGCAAATTGAGTCCGCGTGAAGGCAACCCGAGCCCGGCCTGATCCAACGCCATCAATGCAGGACCGGCTGATGGCTCGCACAACGCCCCTTGTGGCTGAGAGAATTAAGAACGACTTCTGGCCCAAGAACCACACGGACTATACGCCGCTGCCTGGTATGTGGCCAGACATTCACATGACGCCTGCGCAGGGGGTGCAGGCCCACCTTGACCTGCAGGGAGGCGCTCCGGGCGGGGTGCTGCTGCCGATCCACTGGGGCACGTTCAATCTGGCTCCGCATGCGTGGGCGGAGCCGGGGGAGTGGACGAAGGACGCGGCCGAGGAGGTCGGTCAGTCGGTGGCGTTCCCGCGGCCGGGTGAGCCGTTCGAGCCGGCGGGGAGGCTGCCGGTGGAGGAGTGGTGGCGGGCGGTGTCGGGTCCGATCGCGCACCCATGGCGGCGTCCCCGGATCGCTGAGGGTGTGGCCGAGACGAGCAAGGGCGATCTCGACCTCGCGGGGGAGCGGTGAGGCCGGTCGGGGACAAGATGGGGGAGATGGTGCGGATGCTGGAGCGTCTCCCTGCTGACGAACGGCGTCGCCTGCTGCGAGCCTTGGACGGAGCGCCGCGCGTGGAGTGTGAAGCCACAGCTCAGCGCTTCAGGCCCTTGCCGTCCCTGGAAGGCCCGTCTCGGGTGGTCGTCCGAACGCGCATCGTGCGGCGCTGAGCTTGCGGGAAGGGGTCGGCTGGGGAGCGCTCGGCCGCACGCCCGGACGGTGTCGGTGGAAGCGCCTAGGGTGCTGGCGCATGTCTGCCTCGTCAGCGTCCCCCGCGGCCGACCCCGAAGCCTTCGGTCTGACCGCCCTCGCCTCCCGGCTGACCGAGCAGCACCCCCTTACCGAGCGGCCGCTGACCCTCGCATGCGACGACACCACCCCGGCATACGCGTACGGGAATCCCGACGACTGTGAACGGCTGCTGCGCTACCTCGTCGACGACGCCGTCCGCCACGCCGCGCACCACGTGCAGGTCACCGTCCGGACCGGGGTCGACCGGGTGGTGCTCGCGGTGTACGACGACGGGCCGGGCGTGCCCGCCGAGGACGCCGAGCGCGTCTTCGAGCGCTTCGTCCGGCTCGACGACGCCCGCTCCCGCGACCGGGGCGGCACCGGGCTGGGACTCGCCATCGCCCGCGACCTGGCCCACCGCCACCGGGGACCCTCGCCCTTACCCCACGCGCCTTCGGCGCCTGCTTCGAGCTGAGCCTGCCCCGGGCCATCGGCTGTGCCGTGGAAGCCGGATGACGGGGCGAGGGCGTCTACGCCCCCGGTATCGGATCCGCGACCCTGGCCGCTTCGGGTATGCCGCTCTTCGGGGCGCGGCCGGGCATGAACGCGACGATGGCGAGGGGGAGGACGGCCAGGACCGCGGCGAGCAGGAATCCGAACCGGAAGCTGCCTTCGGTGGGCAGTCGAGTGACCGGATCCGTGCCGCTGGACAGCGCGGCGGCGGAGATCTGGACGCCGATCGCGGCGCCGATCCCGCGTGCCACCATGTTGACGGAGCTGGCGACGCCGGTGTCGGCCGGGTCCACCGACGCGATGGTGCCGGCGTACAGGGCGGTGCCCGCGGTGCCGACGCCGATGCCGACGGCCACGACGAGGCTGAGCACGACGTGCCACGGGGCGCTGTGCCAGACCGCCGCGAACAGCAGTCCGGCGGCGGTGACGCCGAGCGCGGCGGCGACGACCACACGTGATCCGAACCAGCGGACCAGTTGCCCCGACAGGGGGCCGACGAACATCGCGCAGAGGTACGCCGGGAACAGGTAGAGACTGACCTGGCTGGTGGAGGCCGTGAAGCCGAACCCGGCCACCTCGGAGGGCATCGCGAGCAACTGGGGGAACAGGTACGCCGGGACCGCGGACCCCGCGCCGAGAACTCCGGCGACGACGACCGAACTCCACACGCCGCGACGACCCAGAAGACGCAGGTCGATCAGCGGCGAGGCCGTCCGGCGCTCCACGGCCACCCAGCATGCTCCGGTGACGAGCGTGACGCCGAACAGGACCACGGACTCGGTGGACAGCCATCCGGTGCGGGGGATCCGGGACAGGTTGAACGTGAGCGCGCCGAGCGCGACGGCCAACAAGAGCGCGCCCGGCCAGTCGAGCGGCTCCCGCCCCGCACGAAGGGCGGCGGGCGACTTGCGCCGGGGCAGGGCGAACTGGGCGGCGACGGCCAGGGCGGCCACCAGCAGGGTGGGCAGCAGGAAGACCCAGCGGCGCCCCATGGCGTCCGCGATCGGTCCGGCGACCACGATCCCGAGGCCGGTACCGGCGATGAAGGGGCCCGTGACCAGCCCGACGGCCAGGGCCATGCGCTCCTGCACGTACTCACGTACCAGCGTGAACGCGACCGGCAGGATGCCGACACCGATGCCCTGGAGTATCTGCCCGGCCAGCATCACGGGCAGCGAGTCCGCGAAGGCCGAGAGGCCCGCGCCCGCCACGATGATCCATGTCATCACGAGCAGCATGCGGCGTCCGCCGTGTATGTCCGCGAGCTTCGCCGTGACCGGTCCCGTCACCGAGCCGCTGAGGACCAACGCCGTGGTGAGCAGTGCCGCTTGGGAGGTGTTGAGGGAGAGTTCGTGCTGCAGGAGCGGAAGCACGGGGACGGGGACGTTCTCCAGGGCGCCGACGGCGACGGCGAGGACGGCCAGCACGGCCATGCCGGCACGCGGAAGGCCCTGCCGAGCGGGAAGTGGTGCGGGTTCGGGCACGAGGGCCTCCAGGAGTGAACGGGGATGAGAGGGGAGCCGCGTGGGGGATTGGCACTTCTGGACTGACGTTCACGGCGCCGGCACGGGCGGCGGACACGTCGTGGCTGGAAAGAGTGGCGGCGTCGACACCGCTTCAACAATCGACACGGGTCGCAGTTCACGTGACGAAAGCCGGCCGGCTGTCGCACCGCGTCCGTGGGGCGACCGGCCCCGTACGCCTCGTCATCCCGACTGCGCGCGCCTCGCGACAGATGTCGCCCGGAGGGACCGCGTGCTCCGACAGCCGGCGCTCGCCAGCCGCTCGGCGCGAACCTAGTATGCGGCCGAGAGCCGCTATTACTCATGGGAGATTCATGCCGCAGGACCAGGTGAAGACGCAGCCGGGCTTCACGGCCGAGTACGCCCGGGCACTGGTGTGGGAGCAGCATTGCTGCCTTCCCCTGGACCCGGACACCCGCGTCGACGAGCTGTGGCGGTACGCCGAGGCGGGCGCTTCGTTCGTGTCGGTGAACGTCGGCTACGCGCCGCACGACATCACCGACACGATCAGGGTCCTGTCCGCGTTCCGCCGTCACGTACTCACGAACCCCGACCGCTACGTCATGGCCGACTCGGCCGACGACGTGCGCCGGGCCAAGGAGTCCGGGCGCCTCGCGGTGGCCTTCGACCTGGAGGACACGCGTCCGCTGGGGGGCCGCATCGAGACGGTGCAGACCTATTACGACCTGGGTGTGCGCACCATGCTGCTGACCTACAACCAGCAGAACGAGGCGGGTTCGGGCTGTCACGACGCCGTCGACGGCGGCCTGACCGACTTCGGCCGGGACGTGGTGGCGGAGATGAACCGTGTGGGCATGGTGGTCGACGTCACCCACTGCTCCTACCGCACTTCGATGGACGTCTTCGCCGCGTCGAAGGCGCCCGTCGTGCTGTCCCACTCCTCGGCGCGCGCGCTGCACGACCACGAGCGCAACGTATGGGACGACCAGATCAAGGCATGCGCCGCGACCGGTGGCGTCATCGGTGTCAACGGCGTGGGAATCTTCCTCGGCGACAACGACACCAGCACCGAGGCGATCGTCCGCCACATCGACCACACGGTCGACCTGGTGGGCTGGGAGCACGTCGGGCTCGGTCTCGACTACTGCTTCGAGGCCGACGACGTGAACGACGAACTGACCCGGAATCCTGAGCTGTTCCCACCGGGCTACGACAAGTGGGACCGTATCGACTTCATCGAGCCGGAGCGACTGCCCGCGATCGCGGCGGCGCTGTCGGATCGGGGTTACTCAGGGGAGGCCACCCGAGGAATCCTCGGCGAGAACTTCCTGGGCGTGGCGGAGAACGTGTGGCGCTGAAAGGGAAGGCGAAGCCCCTCCTGCCGACCCGGCTCCTCCTCGCCGGCGACGCGTGTGGACGCTCTGCACCGACCGTGTGAGCCGGACGGTTCGATCTCACCCGCCTGCACGACAGCCGTCGAAATCGTGACGGTCGAGAATGGACTGGCGTCGCGTGTGGCCCGCAGCGTGCTCACCTATGTTTGGTGTCATGATGACGTCCAAGGAGCTCACGCGCCGGCTCGTGGAGCTGGCCGGGAAACACAATGTGGTGGGTGCCTCCGCGGCCCTGTGGCACGACGGCACGCTCGTCAGGGCGGAGGCCGGGACGGTCAACGTGGACACGGGTGCGCCGGTGCTCCCGGGCACGTTGTTCGCGGCCGGGTCCGTGACGAAGGTGTTCACCGCGTCCCTGGCGATGACCCTCGTCGACGAGGGACTGCTCGAACTCGACGCACCCGTGCGGGCGTACCTGCCGGACTTCGAGCTCGCGCATCCCGAGCGGTCGGCGGCGATCACCGTGCGCATGCTGCTGAACCACTCGTCCGGCCTGCCCGGCGACTACATGCCCGACCTGCCCCCCGGCGACGACGTGCTCGAACGGCTGATGCGGGAGCTGACCACCCTGCCGGTCACGGGAACTCCCGGCGTGCGGTGGTCCTACAGCAACATGGGCATGGGCACCCTCGGCCGCATCATCGAAGTGCTCACCGGCGAGGAGTACCACGCCGCGCTCCGCACCCGCATCCTCCGGCCCCTCGGGCTCAACGCGACCGCCGACGCCGAGGAACTGCTCCTGCTGTCGACCGCCGTGGGGCACACCGTGGACCCGGCCACGGGCAAGGCCTCACGCGTCCCCCGTCTGCGGGCCTGGCCCGAGAACGGCCCGGCCGGGTCCCGCCTGTGGCTCGACGTCGACGCCCTGATCGGACTCGGCCGGATGCACCTCGACGGCACGACACCCGACGGCCGCCGAATCCTGTCTCCCACGTCGCTCCACGAGATGCGCGTGCCCCAGTTCGACGACTACTGGGGCTGCTTCCCCATGTACGTGAACTACGGGCTCGGCTGGGCCATCGCCCGGGAAGGCGACGACCCGGTCCTGGTGCACGGCGGCGCCAACTTCGGCATGCACTCCAACCTGTACGTCATCCCGGAGCAGAAGGCCGTCCTGGCGGTGCTCACGAACAGTACGACCGGCCACCAGCTGTACACCGAGCTGTGCGAGACCCTGCTCGAGGAGTGCTTCGACGTCCGCAGTCCGGCTCCGACATACCCGCCGGAGCCCCGCGTCGAGGTCGACAACGAGCGGTTCACCGGGGTCTACCGGTCACCCAACGGCGAGGTGTCCGTCGAAGTGCACGACGGGCGGCTCCACCTCCGGACGACCCCGTCACCGGAGTTGATCGCCTGGGAGCGGCTGATGGGCGGTACGAGCGGCGGCGGACGGGCCCTGCCCCTCGTCTGCGTCGACGGCGAGCGGCGGCGGTTCTCCCTGGGCCTCGGCCGTCCGGGCGCCTACGGGGCCGTGCAGTTCTACGAACCGGACGCGGACGGTCGCCCCACGCTCATCCGCGTGGGGACGCTCTACGAGCGCATCCCCTGACGGGACTCCCGTTCAGACGGGTCCCTTTCAGACGAGCCCCAGAAGCCGGGAGACCTTGATGCCCAGGTGGAGGAGGAGGCGGTGTTGCCCGTCGGAGAGGTCGAGCTCGGTGACGTCCTCGATACGGCGGACGCGGTGGTACACGCTCGCCCGGTGCAGACCGAGCCCGACGGCGGTCGCCCGTGCGTCTCCCGCCTTGTCCAGATACAGCTCGGCCGTGGTGAAGAGCTCGCGGTCGGCCTCGAGCAGCCGCCGCACCGCGGGGTGCACCCCGTAGCTGCCGAGCTGGTCGAAGGGGTGGCCGGCGAGCAGGGCGTAGATGCCCAGCGCGTCGTGCGCGACCAGGGGGGCGAACGAGGGCACCACCTCCGCCACGCGCAACGCGTCGAGCGCCTGCGCGTAGGACGTCACGGCCTCGTCGAGCCGACGGGCGGGGCTGCCCGTCGCGACGTGCACGTCACGCCACTTCGCACTGCGGCCCAGCCGCTCCAGGGACGTGGTCCTCAGCGTCTCGGGCAACTCCGGTGAGCGTCGCAACACAGCGCTCGACATGACCAGGACCGCGTGGTCCGGCCGGACGAGGCGCAGGCTCCCCCGGTCCCCGAGTCGGGCGGAGGCCGCGTTCAACGCGGCCTGGAGGGCCATCCTGTCGTCTTCGTCGACACCCTCCGTGCCGACGGGAAGCGGACGTGCGACCACGACGGTGACGTCGCCCCGCAGCGCGAACAGACCGCCCTCCACCAGTCTGGCCGAGGCCATGCCCCTCACCCGTTCGTCTTCCGACAGCAGGTCGCGCACCAGCTCGCCCTCCCGAGCCGCGCGCAGGTGCGAAACCACGCGCTCGCGGAAGCAGACGGCGCCCGCGTCCGCCGCGGCCTCCGACGCCAGCCCGAGCTGCTCCTCGGTGAGTGAACCCTCCGCGTCTAGCAGCCACAGGTAGCCAAAGCGCACGTCCTGGTACACGACCGGCACCACCACCCGCGGCAGGATGCCGAGACCGTCGTCGGCCGGGAGCCGCACCGGGCCGGTCTCGCGCCCCAGCCGCTGCCGGCGCAACCACGCGAGCGCCTCGGGCGGCGCCTCCCGGTTGAGGATGACACGCGCGCGCCACTCGTCGCCCTCGTCGAGATGAGCGCTGTAGGCGAGCAGTCTGAAGTCCAGGTCGTCCACGGCGACCGCACGTCCGAGCCGATGCGCGAGGGTGTCCACCACGCGCTGAAGTTCTTCGAGCACCCGATTCACCATCCTGCCGCAGGGCGGCCACGCCCGTCCGCCCACGACTCCCGTCGGCGCCTCTCAGTGGTACCACGCGACACGACACCGGTCATGTGTGGGCCCGGCACACGCGACATCCGACGCGTGCGGCGGCGCGACCGCTCGTCCCGGCGGCGACGGCAACGTGCGGCCGGAGGCCGCGGGCGGCCGGGCCGGCCGCACGACAGATGTAGAAGCGCCGACGCCGACAACGCAACGCGGGCCACATGTCCCGCCGAACGGAGTGCGGGAGCCTTGAGGGGTTCGGACACGACGGTCAGACCCGGAGGGCTCCTTGCGTGCAGCGCCGACGACACGGGTGCCGCGTCGTTCCGGCGGGCGGTCAGCGGCGGCGGGCCCAGGCCTCCAGCTCGACCAGCGCGCCGAGGGGCAGCTCGTGCACCGCCACGCACGTACGCGCCGGCGGTTCGGTACTGAAGACGGCGTTGTACTGCTCGTTGAAGATCGAGAAGTGTTCCATCGTGGTCAGGTAGACGTTGACCTTGACCACGTCGGAGGTGTTCAGCCCGGCCGCGTCCAACACGGACAGCAGATTGGCCAGGGCCTGCTCCGTCTGTCCGGCGGCGCCGCCGTCCACCAGGCGGCCGTCGACCATGCCGATCTGTCCGGCGATCGCCACCAGGTCACCGGCGTCAACGGCCGGGCGGTAGAGCGGAAGTGAATTCATCGGTTCCTCACTTGAGAGTCGGCGGCCGGTCGGGCCCGTTGCGGCCACTATCGGCTTCCCGACGCTCGAAGTCGCCCTTCAGTTGTCCGGTGTCGACGGCCTCGTTTTCGACGTCTGTCACACCGGCCGTCGCACACCCCGCAGTACAGTCCTCACTCCTGGAGACAAGCATGCATCCCCCAGAACTCCCGGTCCCGCGGCGCGAACCCGAGGACGTCACCCGCCGCCACCCGCGCACGGCCGACCTCGGCGCAGGCGGTGGTCGCGCGTGACCCGCACGACGCGCAAGCCCCCCGCGCGGGTCGCCGTGGTCGGCGCCGGCATGGTCGGGCTGTCGACCGCGTGGTTCCTCCAGGAGGCCGGAGTCGAGGTGACGGTCCTCGACCGCTCGGGCGTCGCCGCGGGCTCCAGTTGGGGCAACGCGGGCTGGCTGACCTCCAGCCTGGCCACCCCACTGCCCGAACCGGGGATCCTGAAGTACGGCATCCGTGCCATGTTCAGCCCGTCCTCGCCGTTGTACATACCTCCGACCGCCGACCCGCGCATGCTCAGGTGGCTGGCCCGGTTCGCCCGGAACTGCACCTCGGCCCGGTGGAACAAGGCGATGCGGGGCATGCTGCCGCTCATCCAGGGCGCCCCGACCGCGTTCGACGCGATGGAGGCCGGCGGGGTCACCGCCCGCACCAGGCCGGCCGACCCGCTCACCGTGGCGTTCCGCCGCGCACGGGACAGCGAGGGCCTGCTGGAGGAGTTCGCACACCTGCGGGCCACCGGGCGGCCGGTGGACTTCGACATCCTCGACGGAGCCGACGCGAGGAACGCCGAACCCTCCCTGTCCGACGAGATCACCCGCGTGGTCCTCCTCCGCGGCGAGCGGCTCATCGACCCCGCCCGGTACGTCCGGGCCATCGCCGACTCGGTACGCGAGCGGGGCGGCCGGATCGTCGAGGGGGCCGAGGTCCGCACCGTCCGGCCGACTCCTTCCGGCGTCACCGTGGCGGGGGAGGACTACGACTCGGTCGTCCTCGCCCACGGCGCCTGGATCAACCGGCTGGCCCGGCAGGCAGGCGTGCGGCAGATCGTGCAGGCCGGGCGGGGGTACTCCTTCACCGTCAAGACGGACCACATGCCCGAGGGCCCCCTCTACTTCGCCAAGCAGAAGGTCGTCTGCACCCCCCTCGGGGACCGGGTGCGGATCGCCGGGACGATGGAGTTCCGGGACGTCGGCGCGCCCAAGGACCCGCGACGCGTCGAGTCCCTCGTCGCACAGACCCGCGTCCTGCTGAGAGGAGCCCGGCTCGACGACCGCCAGGACGAATGGGTCGGCGCCCGCCCCTGTACCGCCGACGGCCTCCCTCTGGTCGGAGCGGGCAAGGACCCTCGTGTCTACGTGGCCGGCGGCCACGGGATGTGGGGCATCTTCCTCGGGCCGGTCAGTGGCCGGCTCCTGGCCGAGGAGATCGCCACCGGACACCGTCCCGAGCCACTGCGCGCCGTCGATCCGCTGCGCTGACGGCCCGGTACGGCCGACACCGCGACGACGCCGGCAGTCGGCCGCTCGGCACCGACGCCGGCGCCGCACACCCGTCCGCCCCATCCGCACCGTCCACGAGGAGACGACCCGCCGTGACTCGACCCCCAGGTTTCCGTTCCCCCGCCCTGACGGAACAGCCCGACCTGCCGCACTGGCAGCAGCGGCTCGCCGAGCTGGCCGAACGGCACCAGGTGCCCGGCGCGGTCCTGGGCGTCGCCCGAGGCGCGCACACTGAGGTGGCCGCGCACGGCGTGCTCAACAAGGCCACCGGGGTGACCGCCACGCCTGACTCCCTCTTCCAGATCGGGTCCATCACGAAAGTGTGGACCGCGACGTTGGCCATGCAGCTCGTGGACGAGGGCGCACTGGACCTCGACGCCCCGGTCGCCGACGTTCTGCCGGAGCTGCGCCTAGCCGACCCGCGGGTCGCACGGCAGGTGACGATGCGGCACCTGCTCACCCACACCAGTGGCATCGACGGGGACGTGTTCACCGACACCGGACGCGGCGACGACTGCGTGGAACGCTTCGTCGGTCGGTTGGACGAGGCCGCCCAGAACCATCCGCCCGGGGCGACCTTCTCGTACTGCAACTCCGGGTTCGTGCTCGCCGGGCGGGTCGTCGAGAAGCTCACCGGCATGAGTTGGGACCGTGCGTTGCGCGAACGGCTGTGCGTCCCGCTGGGCCTCGAACACACCGTCACGCTGCCGGAGGAGGCGCTGCGCTTCCGCACCGCCCTGGGGCACGACTCCGAGAACGGGCTGCCGCCCCGCCCGGTCTCCACCTGGGGCCTGCCGCGGTCGGCGGGACCGGCCGGCCTGATCACCGCCACGGCCGGTGATGTCCTCACCTTCGCCCGGGCGCACCTGGCGGGCGGCACCGCACCGGACGGGACCCGACTGCTCTCGGAGCGGGCCGCACGGGCCATGACCGAGCATCAGGTCGAGTTGCCGGACACCCACGCGCTCGGGGATTCCTGGGGTCTCGGCTGGATCCGCTTCGGCTGGGACGGCCACCGCCTGGTCGGGCACGACGGGAACACCCTCGGACAGTCGGCGTTCCTGCGAGTGCTGCCGGAGCAGGACCTGGCCGTCACGCTCCTCACCAACGGCGGTGCGGCGAAGGACCTTTACCGGGAGCTGTTCGGGGAGATCTTCGCCGAACTGGCCGGCCTGGCCCTGCCCGGGCCGCCGCGGCCACCGGCCGACCCGGTCCCGGTGGACGTCTGTCGGCACCTCGGGCGGTACGAGCGGGCCGGGTCACGCATCGACATCCTCGAGACCGCGGACGGACCGCGGCTGCGGCACACGACCACCGGAGCACTCGCGCACCTGGTGCCGGAGCCGGTCCAGGAGACCGCGCTGGTGCCCGTGTCGGAGAACCAATTCCTCGTGCGGTACGCGGACAGCCCGTCCTGGATCCCGGTGACGTTCTACGCGCTGCCCACCGGTGAGCGCTACGTCCACCACGGCATGCGCGCGACCCCGAAGGTGTCCTGAGCCGACCCGGTGGTAGGCGGGGAAGCCCGGCCGTCGTGCCCTCGTCCTGCGGCGCAGCCGGTCCGGCGAGGCGTCAGCGGGCGATCGACACGGCGAAGGGCGCGAATCCGCTGGAGCGGATCACATGGGGGACGAACAGCACCGCCGCCTCGGTCGCCCGAGCGGTCTCGACCCCGCCGAGGTCCGAGATCCAATCGGGCCGCCAGCCGAGGTCCGCCAGGATTCCCCGGACGAGTTGCTTGGCCTCCGCGCTCTCACCGGAGAGGAAGGCCGTCGGCGGTTGCGCGAGCAGCGCCGGGGCGGTCATCACCGGGTAGAGCATCGTGTTGAGGGTCTTCACGACGTGGGTGTCGGGGAGCGCCTCCTGCAGGTGCTCGGCGAGGCTCGAGCCGGGGTGGAGCAGCGCGGTGGGCAGGCCGTCCGGGCCGTCGACGGTGGCGTTCGCGAGGTCCACGAGGACCTTGCCCCGCAGCTCTTCGCGCAGTGCGGTCAGCCGCTCCAGTGTGTCGTGGCCGGGGGTGGCGTTGACGATGACATCCGCCTCGCGAGCGTTGTCCGCCGCCTCGCCGGGCGTACGCCCCGCGACGCTCACCCGGTGTCCGGCCCGGATCAGGGCCGCGGCGAGCGGCCGGCCGACACGGCCGTTTCCGAGAACTGCGATCCGGTGCATTTGAGTTGGTCCGTTCCGTAGGTGGGGTGGTGTCCGGTGGTCAGCGCTTCAGCGCGTCAGGGTGGCGACGGCGGCCGCGTGCACCCCTGGAGCCGTGGCCAGGAAACTGTCACTCTCCGGAGTCCACGCGCGCCCCTCGATGTCCGAGACGAGTCCGCCGGCCTCGGAGACGAGCAGAGCCCCGGGGAGCAGGTCCGCACGAGCGCCGGCGAACTGCCAGAAGGCGTCGACACGGCCGGCGGCCACGGACAGCAGGTGCAGTGTCGCGGGCACGGACACGCGTACCACCAGCGCGTCGAGGAGCATCGCCGTGATCGAGGAGCCGAGGCGGCGGACGACGGCCGCGTCTTCGTCCGGTCTGGCCTGGCTGGTGGCCGCGAGGGCGAGGGTGAGGTCCGTGGTTGTGGACACGTGGAGGCGCCGGCCGTCCAGGTGGGCACCGGCGCCGGCGAGCGCCGTGTAGGTCTCGCCGCTCAACGGCAGGTGGACCGCGGTGAGTACGGGCCGGTTCGCGCGGACCAGAGTGGCGGTGACCGCCCACTCCCGCAGGCCGTGCAGGTGGTTGATGTTGCCCTCCACCGGATCCACCAGCCACCACTCTCCGGGCGGCAGCGCACCCCCTTGCAACTCGTCCTCCACCCAGCGGGCGTCAGGGCGCAGTTGGGCGAGGCGGGGCCGCAACGCGGCGAGCACCGCGTCGTCGTTGGCGGCGAGCGCCCGCATCAGGTCCGCGCGGCTCTCGTGGCGGACGGTGTCGCCGAAGCGCTCCACGAGGAGCGATCCCGCGGCCCGGACGGCGTCCGACGTCCGGGCGAGCAGTTCGACGTCCGGCGAGGGGACTGCTGCTCCCGCGTTCGCGACGGTGCCTCGTATCGATTCGGGCATGACGGTCTCCATCCGAGGGAGTGTGAGTGGTGGATGTGGGGCCTTCGCCGGCCCGGCCCCGCACTCCGACGGTAGGAGTCCGCTCACTTAACATCAAGTGCATGTCAGGAACGCCTAACATGACTCGCATGCAACTGGATCTGAACCTGCTGACAGCCCTCGACGCCCTGCTGGAGGAGGGCAGCGTGGCCGGAGCGGCAGCGCGGCTCCACGTGACCGCCCCCGCGATGAGCAGGAGCCTCGGCCGGCTCCGACGCGCCACGGGGGACCAGATCCTCGTGCGCACCGGACGGGAGATGACCCCCACGCCCTACGCCGTCGCCGTACGGGAGCAGGTGCACGACGTGCTGCTCCAGGCCCGGAGCGTGCTGGCGCCGAGCCGTGAGGTCGACCTCGCTCGTCTGGACCGCACCTTCACGCTCCGCTGGCACGACTCCCTCGTCGCTCTCGCCGGGCCCGCGCTGTTGACCGCCGTCCGCGGCCGGGCGCCGGGAGTGCGGCTGCGCTTCATCGCGGAATCCAGCGTGGACACACCCGAGTTGCGCCGTGGGCAGGTGGACCTGGAGGCCAACGCGGCCCGTCCGGACACGCACGGTGTCCGGGCCGAGCAGGTGACCGAGAGCCGGCTCGTGATCGTCGTACGGCGGGGGCACCCGCTCACCCGCGCCGGGAGCGTCACCGCCGCGCAGTACGCGTCCGCCGAGCACATCACCGTCTCGCGGCGCGGCAGTCTCACCAACGCCCTCGACGACGCCTGCGCGGAACTCGGCCTCACCCGCCGCGTGGTGGGAACCGCGCCCACCGAAGCGGCCGCCTTCGCGTTCGCGCGCGACTCCGACCTCCTCGTCACCGTCCCCGACATCACCGTCCGCCCGGTGGACACGGTGGCCGGTCTGACCGTGCTGGGACTGCCGGTCGAGCTGCCGCCGGCCCCGGTGTACCTGTCATGGCACCAGCGCTACGACACCGACCCCGCGCACGTGTGGCTGCGCGACCTGGCGCGGACCGCGCTCGCATCGTGCGCGGAGTCCGGAGGGCCGCTGGACGGGGCGGCGAAAGAAGCCGGACGTTAGACGGCCGGCTTCGCGGTCTTGTCGGTGAGGGTCCGCAGGAGTCCTTCGACGCCGTTGAGGAACGTCGCGGAGATCAGTTCCGGGTCGAAGAGGCAGCCGGCCGCCATGGCTCCGTCGCGGAGCATGACGAGGTGTCCTCCGGCGGCCTCGGCCTCGTCGCCGTTGACCTGGCCGAGCAGCTCGGTGAGCGTGTCGAGGAACCACTCCCGGTGGGCGATGACGGCTCGGTGGATCGGATGGGCGGGGTCGAAGTACTCGGCGGCGGCGTTGAGGAAGGCGCAACCGCGGAACCCGGGGGAGCGGATGCCTTCGGTGATGGACCGGGCGACGGCCCGGACCTGCTCGGCCGGGGACCGGCTGCCGGCCACGGCGTCGGCGACCTGGGCGCGGATGGCGAGGTCCGCCTGGTCGAGGTAGGCGAGGACGAGTTCTTCCTTGCCGGCGAAGTGCCGGTACAGCGTGGCGCGGGTGACCTGCGCTTCGGCGGTGATCCGGTCGATGCCGACGGAGTGGATCCCCTCGGCGTAGAAGATCCGCGTCGCCGTGGCCAGAAGCCGTGCACGCGCTTCGGAAATCTTGCCGCCCTCCGTGCTCCGAGTCATAACGACCGAGCGTACCGCATGGCAGAACGTTCGGTCTTGTCAGGTCGTCGCGTGAAGTCGTGCACGTCAGGAGCCGGAACGGCCGGAGCGGCGGACGCTTGGACTAGAAGTCCAGATCTGTACTACTTGGCCATTTCGGCTAACGTGCAGGTTGGCCCAGCCGAGACGGTGAGGCCGAAGCCTGTCGCGGGACGAACAGCGCCTGGCCGCGAGGAACGAACGCGACAGCGCGGTCGCCGCGGCGGACCGGTTGCGCGCCGGCGGGATGCCCGTCGGTACCGTGAGCGTCGATTCCACACCCACCGGGCACGCTGCCGAGGACCTCGGCGGTGTCACCGAACTGCGGGCCGGGAACTACGTGTTCTTCGACCTGGTGATGGCCGGCCTCGGGGTCTGCGGCATCGACGACCTGGCGCTGTACGTGGTCGTCACCGTGATTGGCCACCGCCCCGAGTACGGCTGGATCGTGACCGACGACGGATGGATGGCGATGTCCCGTGACCGCGGCACCGCGGCCCAGGCGGAGGACCAGGGGTACGGACTGGTCACGGATCTCGACGGGCGGCTGATCCCGGGCCTGCTGATGACGGTCGCGAGCCAGGAGCACGGCACACTCACCACCCGCGACGGCGCCCCCCTGCCGGAGCTACCGATCGGCACCCGCCTGCGCATCCTGCTCAACCACGCCTGCGCCACCGCCGCCCAGCACCGCGGCTACCAGGTCTTCGACGGCTCCCAGAACCCCGCCAACGGCCCTCGGGCCATCGAGGCCTTCTGGCCGCGGGTCTCCGGCTGGTGACGGCTGAGTCGACGCCCACCGTGGGTCGTTCCGCCCGGACATGACCCCGGGGTCACGCGCCTGCTTCCATCAGTTCGCCTGCCAGACGGTCCCGCGGGCCTCGTACTCCAGCATCGCCTCCACACCTGTCGCGGCATCCGACCCGAGTTCGCGTCCGACCAGCCACAGGCCCAACTCCAGGCCCGACGTGATGCCCGCGGCGGTGACGAGGTTCCCGTCGTCGACCACGCGGGCGTTCTTGACGATCCCACCGTGCTCTTCGAGGTACGCCTTCGCGCCGTGGTGCGTGGTGCACGGGCGGCCCTCGGTCAGACCGGCCGCGGAGAGTATTACCGCCCCCGTGCAGAGGGAGCTGATCGTCAGGCCGCGACGGGGAGCGGCGGCGAGCGCCCGCGGGAGGGTGCCGTCGTCGATCTCGGCCCAGACGCCGGGTCCTTCGCGACGTGTGTAGCCGCCGCCGGGTACCACGATCAGGTCGGTCTCCCGCGGGGCCCAGCGGTGCCGCACCTGGACTCCCGTGCCGTATCCGCAGCGGATCAGCCTCGGCCGGCCCGTGGTGACGTACCGGACCTCGACCCCGGCCGCACTGTGCATCGTGGCTGCCGAGAAGACCTCGTAGGGCGCGATGCAGTCCAGCTCCTCGACCCCGTCGAACATGACGATGTCGACGCGCAGGGGCCCTGTCCGTCGCGCCGTGACGGGAGCAGCCTCGGCGTGGGGCACCGCGGCCGCCGTCAGTGCCCCGGCCCCCAGGCCGGCCGCACCCGCTGTCGTCCGGCGAAGAAACTGTCTGCGCTCCATCGGTGTGCCTCCAGTGGCCGCCGTGGTGACGATCGGAATGACCTTGCGGCTCATTGGTCGTGTCGAGCACCGACCCAGTTCCCTGAGGGGGCCCTTCAGCCGGCGTCCCGGACCTCGGCCCACGGGCTCTCGGGCAACGCGTCGCGATCGATGCGGGTGCCGTCCTTGAACACGTCGGCGATGCGGCGGTAGTTGCGCGGGTCGGCCAGGGGGTCGGCGTCGAGGATGACCAGGTCGGCCCGCTTGCCGCTCTCGACGGTGCCGAGTTCATCGGCCTTCCCGTAGGCCTCGGCGATGTTCCTCGTCGCGGCGAGCAACGCGTCCATCGGCTGCATGCCCCGCTCGGCGACCGCTTCCAGCCACAGGAAGTGCCCCTCGCCCAGCTCCGTCAGCAGGTCGTCCCCCTGAAGCAGCGGAGCCATCGCGGTGAACCGCAGCTCGGGGCGTGTGAGGTAGGCGTCCGTGGTGAGCAGGATCCTCGCGCCGGCGTCGATGAGTCTGCGGTCGTTGACGTCCTTGGTCGCGTGCAGCCACTGCATCGGCGGGATGCCGTGGGCCTCGTTCCACGCCACGTAACGCTCCGTCTGGACCATGCACGCGCACGGGATCTGCCGTCGCACGATGTCGTCGAGCAGGTCGTCCGGGATCGGGTGCCGGCCGGAGGCGTCCGGGTGCTGGAGCAGGTCCGCACCGGCCTCGACCTCCATCCGCAGACTCTCCGGAGTCGTGGAGTGGGCTTGCGCGGTGAGCCCGGCCCGGTGCGCCTCCTTCACGATCATCCGCTGCGTCCGCTCGGAGAAGAGGATGTGGTCCATCTGCTGATGCCCGCTGGAGCCGTACTTGACGAGGTCGACCAGTCCACGGTCGAGGTAGGAGCGCACGCGGTCGCGCACCTGCTCCGCCGGCAGCCACAGGAGGTCTGCGCCGACACCGGCTTCGAAGACCTCGTTGATCCGGGTGATCGTGTCGGAGCCGATGATCGGGCTGGACCCGAAGAAGTCCGGTGACAGCGGCCCGGAGAATCCGATGATGTTCCCGCCGACGAACATCCGGCTGCCGACCGCACCGCCGCCGTTGATGAGGTCACGGGCCTTGACCAGCGGCTCCAGCGGGCCGTAGGTGTCGAAGACCGTCGTCAGGCCCGCGCGCAGGGCGACCGCCGCGGACTCCAGCGCCATCTCGTGGTAGCGCCCCTCCTCTTTGAGCAGCCGTTCCGGCGGCGGGGCGATGAAGTGCACGTTGGCGTCCATCAGGCCGGGGATGACGAATTTGCCGGTCGCGTCGATGACCTCGGCGCCGACGGGCGGCGGCTGAGTGCCGACCGACACGATCCGCTCGTCCCGTAGCAGCACGTTCGCCTTGGCTGGGGCGCTGCCGGTCCCGTCGACGACGGTCGCGCCGACGATTGCCAGGTCCTTCACGATGACTCCTCGGTCCGGGTGCGGAGGGGCGGCAACCTGCCCAAGGCGGGAGGAAGGGCAAGCGAGGGCGGCTCGTCTGCGGCTTCGCGGGGCGGGCCTCGGTAACGCGTCTCACGCTAGCGGGCCACGCGGTCCACGGTCTCACGACGGATGTCGCGACCTGGACCTGTCGGACTCGACACCGTGCGCGCCGCCGCGCCGAAACGCACGTCGATGCGATCCATGCGCCTGCGCCCCGCGGCATGCCGCCGCCCCCGCCGGAGAGGTAGGTAGAACGTTCGGTCTTGACAAGAGAACTCGGTGTTGCAAGCCTTGTCAGACAGAACGCTCGGTCTCCCTGAGGTGCTGTCACCGGACCCGCGGGTCCGCCCGTTCGGGACGACCGGCCCGCCCCCGGACCTCTCCGCTTCCGGATCCCATCGAAAGGTTCACCATGACCACCATCGCCGCTCCGTCCGCCACCACCGGGCCGGCCTCCGCACTACGGCGGCTCTACTTCGTCCGGTTCGCGTTCGCCATCGTCTGGGCCCTGGTCATGTTCACCATGGCCGAGGAGATCACCCCCGTCGCGGGCGTGCTGCTCGTGGTGTATCCGCTGTTCGACGTCGGTGCCGCCGTCGTCGACGCCAACGCCTCGCGCGAGACCCGGTCGCCGGTGCTCCTCTACGTCAACATGGCGGTCAGCCTCGTCGCGGCCGTCAGCGTGGGCATCGCCGCGACGTCCGGGATCCCGGCGGTGCTGCGGGTGTGGGGCGCCTGGGCGATCGTCTCCGGTCTGGTCCAGCTGATCGTGGCCGTTCCCCGCCGCACGATGGGCGGCCAGTGGCCGATGATCCTCAGCGGTGCCATCTCCGTGCTCGCCGGAGCCTCGTTCGTCGCGTCCGCCGGCGCGGACGACCCCACGCTCGCCGGCGCCGTCGGGTACGCCGTCCCGGGCGGCATCTTCTTCCTCATCTCCGCCCTGCGCCTCGGCCGCGCCGCCAGGGAAAGCTGACGACCCGCACTCCCGAGGCGCCTTGTTCACGCCCGGCCCCGGCCCGTGTACAGCTCCAGTTCCCCGTCGAGTTCGAGGGCGAGGACGCTGCCGTGGCGGGCGAGGTCCGCCGGGTCGGGCGCGTCGATCCACAGGACCCGGGGACGTCGTGCAGACCACCGGTGCGACGGTGGGCGAGTTCGGTCCCGGTCCCGAGGACGCTGACCCGACGCACCGCGTTGCGCAGGCCGCGGACCGCCACCGTTTCGCTCGGTGGGTCGAAGCAGACCAGGTAGAGCGTGCGGCGGTCGGCGGACAACGTGCTCGGTCCGTAGTGGTGCCCCGGCGGCAGGCCCGCGACGGTGCCGTGGACGGCCGCGGAGTGGCGCCGGATCCAGTCACCCAGCCCTTCGAGCCGTCGGGCCTGTTCCGCGACGATCGTGCCGTCGGCCCGCGGCCCCACGTTCAGCAGGAGATTGCCCCCATGCCTATCGTCTCGGCGAAGTACCGCACGAGTTGTCCCACGCTCTTGTGGTTGTCGTCCCGGGGCCGGTAGCCCCAGGAGTCGTTGACGGTCAGGCACAGCTCCCATGGGGTCTCGGATGCGGACATGGGCAGCCCCTGCTCGGGCGTGGCGTAGTCGCCGTGGCCGAGCAGCCGGGCATTGCACACCGTGTCCGGTGCCGTCTCCCGGATCAACCCGGCCAGTTCGGACATCCGCCACTGCTGGGCCGAGCGTTCCCACTCGCCGTCGAACCAGAGCAGGTCCGGCCTGAACCGGGTGAGCAGTTCGTGCACCTGGCCGTCCCGGTAGTCGAGGTAGCGGTCCCAGGCGCGGGGGTCCTCGGCGCCCGGGGCGGGGGAGACGCAGCCGCTGTCGACCAGTTCTGGGTGGGGTGGGTGGGGGTGCCGTATCGAGGCGTAGTCGGGGTGGCTCCAGTCGGAGTGCGAGTAGTACAGACCGGCCCTGAGCCCTTCGGCTCGCATCGCGCCCACGTACTCGGCGACCAGGTCGCGGCCCGCGGGTGTGCGCCGGACCACGTTCAGATCGCTCAACCGCGTGTCCCACAGGGCCACTCCGTCGTGGTGCCGTGCCGTGAGAACGGCGTACCCGGCCCCCGCGCGGGCGAAGAGCCGGGCCCAGGCGCCGGGGTCGTAGGCGGACGCGGTGAAGCCGTCGAGTTGCCTCATGTACCGCTCGTGCGGCATCACGCCGTCGAAGAGGGCCCAGGACTCGGGCACGCCCTCGACCGAGTAGATGCCGTAGTGCACGAATATGCCGAGCTTGGCTTCGGTGAACCAGGGTTGCATGGTCATGATGGACCGTCCTCGCAGAATCTCGCCGTATGCCTCCGGGCCGACCCCCGTGATTGTCGCCGCGGATTGGTCCCGGCCGGGCTCGACGGCCACCATGTGGTCCGTCGGCATCTGCCCAGGGCCAGGCCGGGCGCGTGCCGTGCTGTAGCGCCGGCGGTCCGATCCCTTTGACAGCTGTCGGTCGCCGCGCCCTCGGAGACCCACCAGAGTGGGCCCCATCGGGGCCACGGTCGGGGAGAACCCGCGTCTGCCCACCCACGGTCGAAGGAGATTCCTTGCTGAGCAGTGATGTCGTGGTCGTCGGTGCCGGGATGGCCGGAGCGTCCGTGGCCGCGGAGCTGTCCGAGCGGCTGTCGGTCGTGGTGGTGGAAGCGGCCGCCTCGGGGGAGGAGCACAGCACGGGTCGCTCCGCCGCCGCGTTCCTGCCCTCCTACGGAAGCGCCGGGGTACGCGCGCTCACCCGGGCGAGCCATCCGCTCTTCGAGGCGATGGCCGGCGGCGACGCGCCCCTGCTGCGACCGCGGCCCCTGCTCTGGGTGGCGACCGACGAGCCGAGCGAGCACACCCTGACCGAGCTGAAGCGGACCTCACCGCACCTGGAGTCACTCTCCCCCGCGCAGGCGCGGGGCCTGTGCCCGCCGCTGCGGAGCGAGCGCGTCCGGTCCGCAGCGGTGGACCGGACGGCCGCGGACGTGGACGTCGCGGGCCTGCACCAGGCGTACTTCAGGACGTTGCGGCGGCGCGGCGCCACCGTGCTGTTCAACGCCGCGGTGCGCGAGATCGAGCGCGAAGGCCAAGGCTGGAACGTCACGGCAGGCGAACACGTCGTGCACTGCGCGAAGGTCGTGGACGCCGCCGGGGCGTGGGTCGACCAGGTGGCAGGCCGCGCCGGCGTACCGGCGCTCGGCATCCGGTCAAAGCGGCGCACAGCCTTCGTCAGCCCCACCGGGTTCGCGGGTGACGTCGGCAAACTACCGCTGGTCGTGGACGCCTGTGAGCGCTGGTACGTGAAACCGGAAGCGGGGCTCATCCTCGGTTCGCCCGGGGACGCCACGGACGTGTCTCCCGGCCGGCCGCGCCCGGACGAACTGGAGATCGCGCGAGCACTCGAGGCCATCGCGGCGACGACCACGCTCGGGCTGCGCAGTGTGCGACGCGCGTGGGCGGGTCTGCGCAACTTCGTCGACGACCACGAGCCGGTGGTCGGCGAGTGGTCCGGGCACGAGGGCTTCCACTTCCTGGCCGGACAGGGTGGTTACGGCATCCAGATGGCCCCGGCGCTGGCCCGCCTGGCGGCTGACGTCGTCGCCGACGGAACGCTGTCCCCGGAAACGGCGGGGTACGGGGTCCCGGCGACCGCCCTCCGCCCCGACCGCCTGTCGCCCGCACCGACGACTCGGCTCCGGTGAGGCACGTTCAGGATGTGGTGGCCCGGACGGCCGCGGCCGCCTCCGTCAGTCCGTGAGCCAGCCGGGGCTGACCATGCGGTACTCGTAGGCCATGACGACGACTTGGGATCTGTCGCGGGCGCCGAGTTTGGCCATGATGCGACTGACGTGGGTCTTCGCGGTCAAGGGGGAGAGCACCAGCTGGGCGGCGATCTCGTCGTTGGTGCGGCCGGCCGCGATCAGCCGCATCACTTCGCGTTCACGGCCGGTCAGGGCGTCGAGGCGCCGGTCCGGTGGACCGGTCCGGGTCTGGTCCGGGCGGTCGGCGAACTCGGCGATCAGCCGGCGGGTGACGGAGGGGCTGATGAGCGCGTCCCCGCGGGCGGCGACACGCACCGCGTGCAGCAGTTCGGCCGGTTCGGTGTCCTTGACCAGGAAGCCCGTGGCGCCGCAGCGCAGGGCCTCGTACACATACTCGTCCAGGTCGAAGGTCGTCAGCATCACCACTTTCACCGCCGCCAAGTGCTCGTCGGCGGCGATGCGGCGGGCGGCTTCGAGGCCGTCCATGCCCGGCATGCGGATGTCCATCAGCACCACGTCGGGGTGCAGTTCCCGGCAGCCGGCCAGGGCGGCGTTCCCGTCGGCGGCCTCGGCGACGACGTGCAGGTCGGCCTCGTCGTCGAGCATCCCGCGAATGCCGGCGCGCACGAGGCGCTGGTCATCCGCCAGCAGGATCCTGATCATCAGCTGCTCCGCCGATCTGCTCGTGGTGGTCCGGCAACGGTAGTCGGGCCCGGACGGTGAACCCGCCGGTGGGGCCGGGTTCGGCGCTGAGGGTGCCGCCCAGGGCGCGGGCGCGTTCGGTCATGCCCGCGATGCCGCTGCCGTACCCCGGGCGGGCCGGCCTCGGGCCGTCGTCGGTGACCGAGAGGGCCAGGACACGCCGGCCGTGACGGACGCCGACGACGACGTGCCGGGCGCCGCTGTGCCGAACGGCGTTGGTCAGTGACTCCTGCACGATGCGGTAGGCGGCGAGGTCCACCGCCGCCGGCAACGGTGCCCGAGGGCCCGTGTGCTCGACGCGTACGTCCAGGCCCGCCAGGGATGCCGTGGAGACCAGCTCGTCGATCCGGGACAGCCCGGGTGCGGGCGTGGTGGGAGCCTCTTCGTCGACCTGACGCAGGACACCCAGGGTGGCGCGGAGTTCTCGCAGACCGTCCTTGCTGTTCTGCTTGATGGCGGCCAGGGCTTCCTCGGCCAGCCCCGGGTTCTTCCCCAGCCGGTGCAGGGTGGACGACGCCTGGACGTGAATCATCGACATGGTGTGGCCCGCGACGTCGTGCAGTTCGCGGGCGATGCGCAGACGCTCCCGGGTGGCCCGCAGCCTTGCCTGCTCCTCGGCGTAGGCGAGCCGGTCGTGGCGCATCGCCCCCAGCGCCACCGTCGCGACCAGCCAGCCGGCGAGCATGAAGACCGCCGTACCGGTGACGTCGCCGGTGCCGACGAGCGCACCCGCGCCCACGCCGATCACCATGACCGCTGCCATGGCGACGGACGTCTGGATTCTCCCCTGGGCCGCCAGCGTGTACAGGACGGCGATCGGGATCAGCACGAGTGGGCCGTCGACGGAACTCAGCAGGTAGTAGGCGCCGGTGCACAGGACCGTGAACCAGCCCACGGCCGTGGGGCGGCGACGGCGCAGCGGCAGTACCGCGCACACCACCACGGCAAGCGCCCAGGAGCCGATCAGCGAAGCGCTCGCGTCCCAGTCCGCGCCCAGGCGCTGTCCCTCGGCCGTGCCTGTCAGGACCAGGACGAGTCCGGCGAGCGCCCGGTCGGCGCGCGGCCCGGTGGGCAGGCGGAGGCGGGACACGTCGAGGTGCGGCATCGCTCCATCTTGCCCGCACCGCGGCGCGACCCGGCGGCTTATGTCCGCATTTCGTCTCAGGGTGCGTGCTGGAGAAGTACGTGGCGGCCGGGACGTACAACCGCTGGTGTACAGCGGCCACCGAGGACTGTCAGCCACGGGCCGACGTCCGGGCCCCGCCTCGGCCAGCAGGATCGAGGGCATGTCATCGTCCATCGCCCCCACCCGGATCAGTGCCGCCGTCGTCGGCGCGCTCGTGGGCGCCGCTGCCGGAATCCTGCTGGTCTCCGCTGCCGGAACGTTCTCGATCACGGTCAGTGGCCTGTTCGCCGGACTCGCACTCGGTGTACTCGCGCTCGCCGGGGCAGCGGTGGGCGCGGCGGTGACTCCCGGCACCACTCGATCCGACCCGAGGTAGGCACATGTCTTCCCCCCGCCGCTCCGCCCCACCCGTCGGCCCGCCCCCGCCCCCGCCGGCGTCCGGTACGTCCGCACCGGTCGGCCGGTTCGGCGCCCTGGCCGGCTGGGCGCAACGCCACCGCTGGACGGCCCTCGTCCTGTGGGTGGCGGTCGTGGCGGCCATCACGCTGGGCTCCACGCTGGCCGGCTCCGCGTACAGGAACGACTTCACGCTGCCGGGTACCGACTCGCAGACGGCCACCGACCTGTTCAAGCAGCACGGCAGCGACCAGGCGGGCGACAGCATCGAGATCGTCTTCAAGGACACCGCCGGCGTCCGGGGCGCCGAGGACCGCGTCGAGCCGATGCTGGCCGAGGTCGAGCGGATGACCGGGGTCGCGGACGTACGCAGTCCCTTCGCCGACGCCTCGGCGATCTCCGAGGACGGCACGATCGCCTACGCCTCGGTCACCCTGGACGGCAAGACCGAGGAGGTCCCCAAGGAGGACGTCGCCGAGATCATCGACGTCGCGCAGCGCACCGCCACCGACGGCCTGCAGGTCGAGGTGGGCGGAGAGGCCGCGCGCAACGCCGAGGACCAGGCGGCACCGACCGCCGAACTCGCCGGCATCGTGGCTGCCCTGGTCATCCTGGTCCTCTTGTTCGGATCGCTCCTCGCGGCGGCGGTGCCGCTGATCACCGCGCTGTTCGCGGTCGGCGGCGCCATCGGCCTGATCGCCCTGGCCTCGCACTTCTTCACCGTCGCCGACTTCACCCCGCCCATCCTGATGCTCGTCGGCCTGGGCGTCGGCGTCGACTACGCCCTGCTCATCTTCTACCGCTTCCGCCACGAACTGCTGGCCGGAGCCCAGCCCGCCGAAGCCGGCCGCAAGGCCCTCGACTCCGCCGGCCGCACCGTCTTCTTCGCCGGCTGCACGGTCATCGTCGCCCTCCTCGGCCTGGTCGCCCTCGGGCTCGGCTCACTCCAGGGCATCGCCCTGGCGGTCGCCATCACCGTCCTGGTCACCATGGCCGCCTCCCTGGTGCTGCTGCCCGCGCTCCTCGCCCTGTTCGGCGACCGCATACGACGCCATGTCCTCGGGCAGCGGGCCAAGGCCGCGACCAAGGGCACGACCGAAGGCAACCGCTGGCGGACGATGGCGCGCGCCGTGCAGCGCCGCCCGATCCCGACCCTGCTGGTCGGCGTCGTCGCACTCCTCGCCCTGTCCGCACCGGCTCTCGGCATGCGCCTGGGCTTCGCCGACTCCGGCAACGACGCGAAGAACACCACGTCCCGCCACGCCTACGACCTGCTCGCCGAAGGCTTCGGGCCGGGCTTCAACGGCCCGCTCATCGTCCTCATCAAGGGCGATGAGCGAGCGGGCAGGACCGTCCAGGCCCAGATCGCCACCACCGACGGCGTCGCCGCGACCAGCCCGGCGATGCCCTCCGAGGACGGCGCCCTGTCCACCGTCTTCGTCTACCCGACGACCTCCCCTCAGGCCGCCGGCACCGTGGACCTCGTCCACCACCTGCGCGACGACGTGGCCCCACCGCTGGAACACACCACTGGTGCCGAGGTGTTGGTCGGCGGCGCCACCGCCGCCTCCCAGGACGTCTCCGAAACCCTTGCCGACCGGCTGCCGCTGTTCGTCGCCGTCGTCGTCGGCGTCTCCTCGCTGCTGCTCCTGCTGGTCTTCAGGTCCGTCTGGATCCCGGTCAAGGCCGCCATCCTGAACCTGCTGTCCATCTCCGCCGCGCTCGGCGTGATCACCCTGGTGTTCCAGCACGGCTGGTTCGGGGCGCAGCCCGGCCCGGTGGAGGCGTTCATCCCCGCGCTGATCTTCGCGATCGTCTTCGGGCTCTCGATGGACTACGAGGTCTTTCTCGTCTCGCGCATACACGAGGAGTGGACGCGCACCAAGGACCCCTCGCAGTCCGTGCGGGAAGGTCTCGCTGCCACCGGCAAGGTCATCACCGCCGCCGCGGCGATCATGATGTTCGTCTTCGGTGCCTTCGTCCTCAGTTCCGACCGCATGCTCCAGCAGTTCGGGCTCGGCCTGGCCGTCGCCATCCTCCTCGATGCCGTGGTCATCCGCTGCCTGATCGTTCCCGCGGTCATGCAGCTGCTGGGCAAGTGGGCCTGGTGGCTGCCCGCACCGCTGGCTCGCAAGCTGCCCGAGGTGTCCGTCGAACGCCCCGAGCACAGCTGACCTGCAGCCGCCTCCGTCGCCAGAGCTGTGGCAATGGCACGGCCGGCGGACCGTTCCAGGCAGACGAGGGGCACGCGGTTGCCGCCCTCCGGGTCGCGGTGGAGCCTCGCGAGGGCTGCGACCGCGGCCCCTTCCGGCTCTGCGATACCGGTTCCGACCCCGTGGATGGCTGCAACACACGCGTCGACGCCCTGGTCGCCGAAGCGGTCAACGTCCTGACGGGCGTGCCGAAGGGCCGTGGACCGGCGGCAAGCTGGTTCGCCTGATAGAGCGTCATGCAGCCCAAGAACCACACGGACTATACGCCGCTGCCTGGCATGTGGCCAGACATTCACATGACGCCTGCGCAGGGGGTTCAGGCCCATCTTGACCTGCAGGGAGGCGCTCCGGGAGGGGTGCTGCTGCCGATCCACTGGGGCACGTTCAACCTGGCCCCGCATCCGTGGGCGGAGCCGGGGGAGTGGACCAAGGACGCGGCCGAGGAGGTTGAGCAGACAGTGGCGTTCCCGCGGCCGGGGGAGCCGTTCGAGCCGGCGGGGGAGCTGCCGGTGGAGGCGTGGTGGCGGTGGCGGGCGGTGTCGGATCCGATCGCGCACCCCTGGCGCCGCCCCCGCATCGTCGAAGGCGTGGCCGGGACGAGCAAGGGCGATCTCGACCTCGCGGGCGAGCGGTGACGTCGATCGAGGAGGACCTCGCGGAAGTCGCGCGGACGCTGGAGCGCCTCCCGTCCGAAGGACGCGGCCGAGTGCTGCGGGCATTGGACGGGGAACCTCGCAGCGAGCGAGCGGCCGTCGTCCAGCGGTTCAGGCCCTTTCCGACCTCGCAGGGCCCGTCGCGCGTTGTGGTCCGAATGCGCATCGTCGATCGCTGAGCTGCAGCTTCGTACGGATCTTCTGGATGCTTGGCGGTTCGTGGGTGTCGGGATGTGCCCCTTCCCGCAGCCGGCCGGCGGAGGCGGTCGGGCAAGGCATGATCGAGTCTCTGGGGATTCGATGGTGGGGGTGTGGTGTGAGGGATTGGCGGACCGATCCGACGTTCGCGATGTGCCGAGCGCTGGTGGACGGAGCAGATCTGGCCTCGTTCGTGGGAGGCGCGTTCGATGTGCGGGCGGTGGTGGCCGACATCGCCCGGGCCTGCCCCCGTTATGTTTTCCGCGGTCCTGCAAGAGGGCCGCTGGCCTCCGAGCCCGGCATGACTGTGTCCCCCTGTTGAACCGTATGACCTGGGGGGTGGTGTTCACCGGGCCCGAGAGGTGCCGTCGGAGACGCTGATGAGAGGTCCGGCCACCGTCCGGTCCGGTGCAATACCGGGCAGTTCACGGGCGGCAGGTCTGCATAACGTGGATGCGCGCGTACGACACCGATGCCCAGGCCAGCCGTGCCAAAGGAAGTGGAGAGCACGATGTTCGACACCGGCGACGTGGACGTCTTCCTCGGCCTGGACGTCGGCAAGACCGCCCATCACGGCCATGGACTGACCCCGGCCGGCAAGAAGGTCTTCGACAAGCCCCTGCCCAACAGCGAGCCGAAGCTGCGGGCCGTCTTCGACAAGCTGGCCGCGAAGTTCGGCACCGTCCTGCTGGTCGTGGACCAGCCCGCCTCTATCGGAGCCCTGCCGCTGACCGTCGCAAGAGACGCGGGCTGCAAGGTCGCCTACCTGCCGGGCCTGGCGATGCGGCGGATCGCCGACCTCTACCCGGGCGAGGCCAAGACCGACGCGAAGGACGCCGCGGTCATCGCGGACGCCGCCCGCACCATGCCCCACACCCTGCGGTCCCTGGAACTCACCGACGAGATCACCGCCGAGCTGACCGTCCTCGTCGGCTTCGACCAGGACCTCGCGGCCGAGGCCACCCGCACCTCCAACCGCATACGCGGTCTGCTCACCCAATTCCACCCCAGCCTGGAACGCGCCCTCGGCCCACGCCTGGACCACCAGGCCGTCACCTGGCTGCTGGAACGCTACGGCTCCCCCGCCGCACTGCGAAAAGCCGGACGCCGCAGGCTCGTTGACGGAATCCGGCCCAAGGCCCCGCGCATGGCCCAGCGGCTGATCGACGAGATCTTCGACGCGCTCGACGAGCAGACCGTCGTCGTTCCCGGCACCGGCACGCTCGACATCGTCGTCCCGTCGCTGGCCCGCTCGCTCGCGGCTGTTCACGAACAGCGCCGAGCTCTGGAAGCACAGATCGGGCAGCTGTTGGAGAAGCACCCTCTTTCCCAGGTCCTGATCTCGATGCCGGGGATCGCGATCAGGACCGCTGCCACCTTGCTGGTCACCGTCGGCGACGGCACCAGCTTCCCCACCGCCGCCCACCTGGCCTCCTACGCCGGCCTCGCACCCGCGACAAAGTCGTCGGGAACCTCGATCCACGGCGAACACGCACCACGAGGCGGCAACCGGCAGCTCAAACGCGCGATGTTCTTATCCGCGTTCGCCGCCCTGCACGATCCCGCCTCCCGGACCTACTACGACCGATGCCGAGCCAGAGGAAAGACCCACACGCAGGCTCTTCTCCGCCTCGCCCGACAGCGGATCAGCGTGCTGTTCGCGATGCTCCGAGACGGCACTTTCTACGAACACCGAACCCCACGCCTCGCTTGACGAAAGACATAGAGGCACCCCCCGGCCCTGGCTGCCGCAGGGAGCCAGGGGGAATCTCCTGCAGAGCGCGGCCCCCCGGCAGGCGCAGCCCAACCGGCTAGCCGGCGCCGAGGGCGCCGACGACCGTGCTTCCCGCCGGAGTGCGCACGCTGTGGGGACAGCCGCGCCGGCTGCTCCTTGTGCTGCACCAGCCAATCAGCCTCGCAGGGCGCAGCCGCCGTGGTAACTGTGGGTAAGTGCTGCAGAGATGTCAGAGCACACGCCGCCTGGCTTCATCCGGCCCGATCCGTCATTAGGGGGAGGCCGCACGCGCCGTCTGGCCTGGGAGTGTTGCTGCTGTGGCCTCTCGCCGGAGGAGATGGATGGGCAGACTGGGAGAGCCACTGAGAGAGACGTGTTGCACGAAACGCCAGTGCTCTGTGCGACCCCTGTGAACACGCCGTGCATCCAGACGATTACTACAACGGATGTACGAGATGCACCACAGAAGCATGAAAGCGCTGAACGCCACCCTCGCCGCGAGCCGTGAGTGCCTCTAAAGTGCCACTACGGGCTCACGAATTTCACGGGGGGAACATGACGTCACCTGTCATCCGATGCAGAGACAGAAGGCCGATGCTTCCGGACCCGAACGTTCGCCACCTCAAACGCTCACCGATCGAACTGGTGGTCTTCGAGCTTTTGCTCCCGCCTGGCCTCGAGCCCCTAGGCGCTGCACAGATCCTGGAGCTGAAGGAAGCCGTCGCATCCCACGGGTGGACGGCGACCCGGTTCGAGTCCGCCTTCCGTCGCAACCTGAAACTGAAACTCGAGCCAGGGGAAATGCTCGCGGATGAGGCCAGAGGGTGGACGCTGATCGGGCAAGAGGACCCGCCGGTGACCGCCTCCATCTTCCCCACCGTCGTCAACATCCAGGCCAACAGGTACAGCTCCTGGCGCCACTCGCTCCGGCAGACCTTCGAGGCAGTGATCACTGCCATGCATGAGGTGATGAAGCCACCCGCTGTCCAGCGGATCGGCCTGCGCTATATCAACCGCCTCGTCGACCCTGAGGCACAGAACGCCGATCACTGGCGCGGCAAGGTCGTCGATGAACTCCTGGGCGCGGCGTTGCATCCCGTTCTCGGGCCGGCCCTCGCGGGAAGCCAGCAGCAGTTGGACCTGGCATGGGAGGGGGGTGTCACTGGAGTGATCAGACACGGAGCATTTAGAGACGGCGCCGTGTCGAACTCGTTCAGCTACCTGCTCGACATTGATATCTCCGACGCGAATGGCGGTAATTTCACTCCCGCGCGGGTACTCTCTGTAGTGGACGGACTACAGCTGATGGCCGTGTCTGTGTTCCAGCAGTCTCTGACTGAGCGGTATCTCGAAGTTCTACGGGGGGAGAACTGATGCCTTTGACGTCCCATCTTGCGCGCGGTAAAACTTTGCGGCGCCCGAGGTCAGAACACGAGTCCGCCCTGGTCACACGACGCACCGACGTGGAGATCTCCCGGATCATCGATCCGGTCCTCAGGGACACCCTGATCGCATTCGAGGCACGTCTGAGCGTCGTCGGAGGCCCTTCACTACCGCTGTACTCACGGACAGTCTGGCCCCTTGATGCCGTCATGATCGCGCTCTCTCAGGAACTCCAGCCGTCCCCCCTGCGCTCCACCGGGATGGGCTGGCTGGGCAGCACCCGCACCAGGTCCCGTTCGGTGCAGGTGGTCGTCAGGGTGGTCGCAGAACTGCAGGATCTGCTGGGCTTCACGCAGCAGGAGGTCCTGCAGGCAGCAGGGGTGAGCAAGCGGACCTTCCAGAACTGGCGCAAGGGAAGCGTCGAGCACGTACGGCCGGCCAGCATCGGTCGACTGTGGGAGCTCTACGCGCTGGTCCAGGACCTGACCGAAATCAAGGGCATCAGCGGTCTGCAGCACTGGCTGGCCCAGGACAAGACCCGGAAGAAGGGACTGAGGGAGGGAAGGTTCGACCCCCTCATGCTGCAAGCCTCCGCTCCCGACCCCACGAAGACCTCGGCCCCTCTCATGCGGGTTGAAACGGCAGAGGTGGAAGCGGAACCAAGGATCTTCGTCGATCCGCACGAGATGGACGACCTGGAGATCGACGCCGATGATGTTGTGGAGCCGCCAGAGTGAATCTGGAAGCACTGATCGACAAGGACGAGTGGTCTGAGGACATCGACCAGTCCTTAGATCGGTTCCATCAAGGCCACTTGATCCGCAACATCCCGCTGTTCTACGCGGGCAGCCCCACCGCGCCGATCACCGTCAGCACCAAGCAGGTAGCAGAGGCCGCGAGACGGGCCGGCGGCGACGTCCCCGATCTGAGAGTCATATCCCTGCCCAAGGCGAAGCGCTATCCGTTCGCGGTGATCACATCGGCAACCTGCGACATCGCAGAGGCAGGTACCCCCAAGAACCCCTTCATCCAGGTGGCGCCCGTCTTCGACATCGGTCCCAGTCTCAAAAATGGGGAAGCCAACTTGCTCCGAGCAGGCAGGTACGGGGACTTCGTCTACCTGACGAAACCTCCCAGACCCACCGGTGTCTGGGTGGTCGACCTGCGTGTGGCCTTCCCGGTCGAGAAGGGCGCCCTGCGCGATCGCAAGCCGCTCGAAGGATTTGCCACCGAGGCCGACCGCCTCCGTTTCGCCAGACGCCTGGGCAAGCGCGTCATGCGGCCGGCGCTGGCAGACATCGTGCACACCCAGATCGTTGCCGAACTCGATCGGTGGATCAAGGACGACGAACGGGAGGCCGCGCAGAGCACTCCCAAGGTGCTTCGCGGAGGGCTGGCGCGTTTCGCTGACGTCAAACGGGTAGCCCTTCGTTTCGAAGGCGACCGTCTTGAGCCAGAGTGGGTCCAGGTCGTCGTCTTCCAGGACACTCCGCTGAGCACGCCGGACAAGCTCCATTGGCGGAACTGGCGCAGCAAAACAGAAAAGAAGCTCCGCAAGCACGGCATCCGCCTGCAGCCGGTGGCCTTCACCTCCCTGGCCGAGATGTCAGTCGCTGAGTACGAAGGCCTGGTCGAAGTCGTGGTTTCCGGCCTGGGACGCGAGACGTACTACTGACCACCGGATACGGCGACGGCTCATGACAGGACGCCCCACACCCCCAACCTGCTCAACGGCTCGCGTCCATCGCACCGCGGGCTGGCCACAGTCCACCCCGCCTGGTCAAGGCAACCTGCCGCGAGGAAGCCGCCGGGAGGCCGCTCCCAGTGGGGAGCGCCTGCGGCAGGAGTACCAACGGCGACATTTGCGCATCCGACGAGACCACGAGCTGAACGAGTTGGGACGGCGGCAGGTGCGCGCCCGCGAGACGTTCCTCCGGGAAGAGATTCTCGCCAACCCGGCCACCGCCCGTCTCTACGGGCTGTTGGAGGGGGCGTCGAAGCAGTGGTCCCGACTCGGCGGTCCGCCGTCGGGCACCGACCTTGACGACCTGGTGCGCGAGGTCCAGCAATGGCAAGGACAGCAATGAGTGACTGTCGCCAATTACTCCACGACTTCGTCGCCGGCCTGACCACGGAAGGCGCAAAAAAGAGCTACTCACCCTCCTCGCCGACGCTGTCCGCGCGTTCGGCGACGATCGTACCGCCCATCGCCTCGCCCTCCTCGCGGGCGAAGCGCGGTGAGGAGCGCTGTGCTGCGCTGGGTGCTCGACCCTGTCACCAGCGCGTTGGCTCTACGACTGCGTGTGCGAGAGCGCGGCCTTTTATCCTACGACGCTGGCTGGCGCCTTGCCCGAGTGATGCGGCATCCGGACGAGATGGGCTACCGTCTTCATGGACGCCGCGGCGAAGACACACAGTAGAAATCCGTGTCAACCGCCCAGTTGTAGACGCTCGCCTCACGCGGCGGCTACGCGCCCGCAACAGCCGAGCTGAGTACCTGCGCCCAGCCTCCGAGCACTGCTGAACCAGCGGATACCTGAAGCCTGATAGAGCGTCATGTAGCCGGACATCCACATGACGCCCGAGGAGGGCGTACGCGCCCACCTCGACCTCCAGGGCGGTGCGCCGCACGGCGCCCTGCTGCCGATCCACTGGGGCACCTTCAACCTGGCGCCGCACGCGTGGGCGGAGCCGGGGGAGTGGACGCTGGCCGCGGCCGGCGCGGTCGGGCAGGCGGTCGCGGTGCCGGTGCCCGGTCGGCCCTTCGAGCCCGGCGGCGAGCTGCCCACGCATCCGTGGTGGCGGGACCTGTCCGTGCCGTTGGACCGCGAGTGGCCCGTGCCGAAGGCCGCCCCGGTCGCGCCTCGCGACCTCGGCCTCGTGGGCGAGGGCTGAGCACCGACGAACCCCCGCGTGTGACGTCATCCCGGCCGCAATCCCGGAGGCCGGACACGAGCGGCCCGGCGAGCTTTCGCCGGGCCGCTCGCGTGTGACCGGCCCTCGGCGCGCACGAACCCTCGGTCACCCCCATTGCCCATGGTGACTCGCCTCGCTATGTTAACGAGAAATCACATCACTCGGCAGGGCTCGAAGTGTGGTGGTCGCTCAACTGGCATGCAAGAACGACGCAGAGCATCGTCTGACCCTCAGGGAAGCGGGCTAAGTCAATGGAGAATCTCAGCAGGCGAGGAGTCCTGTCCCTCGGTGTCGCGCTCGGGCTCGTGGGCGTGGCGGACAGCGCGAAGGCGTGGGCGTGGCCAGCGGCCGGCTCGGTGGCCGGCACCGGTGCGGGTGCCGATCCGGAGTACGTCTGGGACAGCGCGACGGACCCTCTGATGGCCGCGCTGATCAAGAACGGCAGCGTCCCGTCGATCAACACCGCGATGGCGGGATGGGTGAACAACGGTGACCCGCTGCCCAGCGGTCTGCCGGCCGGCCTCACCGCGCATCTGCGACAGGTCAACAGGCTGCCCTCCTGGGCCGACCGGGCCAAGCTGACCCGCGCGGCCGACTTCAACCGGCGCAGGGACACCTACCTGTTCATGCTGTACGGCCTCGGCAGCGGAATCATGAGCACCGTGATCCCGCGCGAGGCCAGGAGCGTCTACTGGTCGGCGGGTGGCGCCGACATGCAGGACCGCGCGGCCAAGACGTTCACCTTCGGCTACGACCTGTCCCAGCTGAAGGCCTTCGAGCCGACGGGGCAGTTCGTGGTCACCGCCAACAAGACCCGGCTGGTGCACGCCGCCGTGCGGCACCTGCTGCCCCAGTCGCCGCACTGGACGTCCGGCGCCGACCAGGACATCCCGATCAGCGCCGCCGACATCCTGGTCACCTTCCACAGCCTGGGCACCTACGTGCACACCAAGCTGACGGAGTGGAGGATCCCGTTCTCCGCCGAGGACCAGGAGGCGTTCCTGCATTCCTGGCAGGTCGCCATCCACCTGCTGGGCGTGCCGGACGAGTACATCCCCAAGACCTGGGCGGCCGCGAAGGCGCAGTCGGAGCAGGTGCTCACCCCGATCCTGACCCCGACGACCGAGGGCATCGAACTGGCCGAGGACCTGCTCGGCCTGACCGCGCAGATCGACCTCGGCGTCACCCGCGGGTTCCTGAACGAGTTCGTGCGCTACGTCCTCAGCGACGAGGTCGGCGACTGGCTGGGACTGCGCCGCGACTACGTGGCGGCCGCCCTGGTCCGCACCGCGTGGCCGGCGTACATCAGGTTCCGCGAGGGGCTGTCGCCCGTCATGCCCGGCACCTTCTACATGGTCGACCAGTTCATCCGAGCCCTGGCCATGCTGTTCCTCAACAAGGGCTCCTCCGGGACCACCACCCCCATCACCATCCCCACCGGGAACAGGCCGGCCGGCTGAACGACCCGCCCCCCGCTCCGGTGCGCGCTCACAGACCCAGGGCGCCGACGACCAGGGCGGTCACGGCGTCACGGTGGTCGAGGTCCTCCTGCCATCGCAGGCTGCGCCCGGCCTCGACCACCACCCCGAACCCCGCGTGCACCAGCACCCGCGCCTGCCGCGGGTCCAGTTCCGGACGGGCCAGCCGCAACTGCTGCTCCCAGACGGCGATGTGTTCCCGCTGGGCGAGGACCAGGGGCCGCCGCAGGTCCGTCGGCAGACCGGCCAACTCGGCCTCGGCGACGCTGTTCAGCGCGGTGTACTCGAAGCAGTAGGCCACGTACGTCGCCGCCAGCGCGACGACGGCCTCGCGCGGGCCCGTCACCTCGTGCAGGCTCCGCTCCACCCACTGGGCCAGCAGACCCGCCGCCTGGAGGCAGGCCGCCGCCAGGATGTCGACCTTGCCGGGGTAGTGACGGTAGAGCGCGGACGGGGCCAGCCCCACCTCCCGCGCGATCTGTCCGTTGGTGACGTTGGCGAACCCGTCCCGTGCGAACAGCGGGACGGCGGCCGCGAGGATCTCCGCGCGCCGGGTGCGCGGCGCCGGCTGCGCGGGCAACTCGACCGGGCGGGCGCCCTCGTGGACCGCGGCGGGGTCGGTGGCGGCCACGCGCAGCGCGGACGCCGACAGCAGGGCCTCGGCCCGGCGCGCGGCGATCGAGGTGCGGTGCATCGTGATGGAGCCGATCGCGCCGAGAGCGGCCACCGCCCGCAGGTGCTCGTCGGGCAGCGGGTACTCGCGCCGCACCGCCTCGTCGACCCGCCCGACGAGGTGCCCGAACTTCTCCTTGAGGCGCCGGCGGTCCTCCCGATTGAGGTACCGGGCCTCCCACCGGTACACGCCGCCCGACGTCCGGTGCGCGACGGTGACCCGCGCGAGCGCGGCGAGCACGTCCGTCAGGGGCGCACCGGGCGGCACCTCGTCGAGCGCGGCGACCAGCCCGTCCGCCATGACGTCGGCACATTCGGCGAAGAGCGCGTACTTGTTCGGGAAGTGCCGGTACAGGGCCGCCGCGGTGATACCCACGCCTGCGGCGATCTCCTCCATGGACGCCCGGTGGTAGCCGCGCTCGCTGAAGACCCGGCCCGCCGCCTCGACGATGAGCTGCTTGCGATTGCGGGGCCGGGCGGCCGTGGTCGGATCGGCGGTCACCGGCGAACGGGCGGTTGCGGAGGCGGGACCATGCCGTTCAGTCAATCACACCCGGCCCGGGTGGCCCGGCCCTTCTGCGCCCGCCCCGCGCCGCCTCGCGCCCCCTCGTCCCGCCCCGTCCCGCCCCGCACCGCCCGGCCCGGTTCAGGCGAAGGTGAGGACCGGCTTGACCGCGCTTCCGTCGCGCATGGCGGCCACGGCGGCGCCGATCTCCTCGAAGGGAAACGTGGTGACCAGCCGGTCCACCGGAAAGAGACCGCGCCGGTGCAGGTCGATCAGCTCGGGGATGAAGCGGACCGGATCGGAGTCGCCCTCCATCACCCCGTGGAGGCGAACTCCCTTGGTCATCAGGCGCATCACGTCGAACGTCACCTCACCGCCGAGGCCGAGCAAGGCGAGTTCACCGCGCGGGCGCAGCGCGGCGACGGCACGGTCGAGCATCTCGGGCCGGCCCGTGGTGTCCACGACGTGGTGCGCCCCGCCGTCGGTGACCTCGCGCACCGCCGCGACCAGAGCGTCGTCCGGGGGCAGGGCCGACCGGGCGCCGAGTTCAAGGGCCAGGTCCCGCCGGGAGGCGACCGGGTCGACGGCCACCACCGGGTCGCAGCCCACGGACACCGCGGCCATCAGCGCGCTCAGCCCGACCCCGCCGGCCCCGAGGACCACGAGCGAGGTGCCCGGCTCTGGGCGCAGCCGGTTGAGCACGGTCCCCGCGCCCGTCTGCCCTCCGCAGCCCAGGGGAGCGGTGAGCGTGGCCGGCAGATCGGAGGGCACCTTGACCACGCCGCGTTCGTGGACGACGGCGTACGTCGCGAAGCTGGACTGTCCGAAGAAGCCACCGTGCAACGGGGCGCCGTCGAGGCGGAGCGTGGTGGTGCCGTCGCCGCGCCCGCCGGAGAGGTTGAGGTCCCGCGCCGAGTCGCAGTACGCCGGCTGACCCGCCGCGCACCGCGGGCACGCGCCGCAGCTGGCGAACGTGAGGCAGACGGAGTCCCCGGGCCCGAGACCCGTCACCTCCGCGCCCACCGTCTCGACCCGGCCGGCGCCCTCGTGACCGAAGACCATGGGGGTGAGCCGCCGGGGCCAGCCGGCCTGGATGCCCAGGTCCGTGTGGCACACCCCGACCGCGGTCATCCTGACCAGCACCTCGCGCGGCCGCGGGTCCTCCAGTTCCACCTCCCGGAGCGCGAACGGGGCGCCCGGCTCCCGGGTGACCGCGGCGCGGGCACGCCTCACGCGCGCTCCAGGAAGAAGTAGTAGTAAGGACCCTCGGCGGGCACCCCCTTGCCGTTCATGATGCCCATGAGGGTGCTGTCGTCGACCCGCTTGAAGTGGTCGAGGACCGGCCGGCCGTCGTAGACCATCGTGGCCGTCGGCTCGCCGCGGAACTCCACCGTCCACAGGCTGGCCTCGCCCTTGCCCAGCTCCCGGTTGGAGTACAGCTCGCCCGCCGCATCCCGGCACATCAGCGGCTTGGCGTCGTGCACCGAGGTGAAGGTCTTGCCGTACCAGCCCGCCTTCGCCAGCTCGCCGTTGAGCGGGTGGCCGGTGTCGAACTCGCCGCCCTTCCACTCGCCGAGGATCTCCTCGGGCCGGACGGTGTCCAGTACGGCCCAGACGTCGTCCAGCGCGGCCGCGTCCACCCGGCCCTTCGTCTCGCGCAGCGCCCGGAAGCGGGTACGGGCCTGAAGCGGGTCCATGAGGGGCGTCCTCTCGTCGATGTCATCGGAAGCCGTGCGGAGCCGCCTCCTGGAGGGCGGAGGAACGCACGGGGTGGCCCACGGTGCCCAGGCTCAGCAGGACGTGGCGTTCGGCGACCTCTTCCGCGGTGAGCGGGCCGTCGGGGCGGAACCAGTTGGCGACGCCTTGGCACATGATGAGGACCGCGCGGACGGCGTCGGCCGGGATCGGCGTGGTGAACACGCCCTCGGCCCGGCCCGCTTCGACCGTGTCGAGCAGCATGTGCTCGAGGTAGTCGCGCAGGGCCACGTAGCGGGCCCGGTTGGCGGGCTCCAGGCTGCGTATCTCGGTGTCCAGGAACGCCAGCGACCTGCGGTGGGCCATGTAGAGCACGATCGACTCGACCATGCCGCAGAACCTCGCCAGCGGAGCGGGTCCGGCCTCCGCGGCCGCAGCCCGGCAGCGGTCCAGGACGTCCTTGATGGACGTCTCCAGCAGGGTGGCGAGCAGCGCCTGCTTGTTCTCGTAGTGGTAGTACAGCGCGGGCACGGTGACGCCGACCCGGCCGGCGATGTTCCGGACCGAAGTGCCGTGGTAGCCCTGCTCGTTGAAGGCCTCCATGGCGTGCACCAGGATCGGGGGCAGGTCGAGCGGCCCGTAGGAGCGCCAGAGCTGCGCTGGGGCCGTGGTGTCCTGGCTCGGCTCGGTGCTCAACGGCTCTCCTCGGAACATGCGTCGACGGGCGACATCGTACGGCCGTGCGTCCGGATTCGTTCCTCCCTGGAGCTTAGCGCTCGATAAGTATTCGAGGGACATCAGTTGACGCCCGCTCTTCCGCATCCGTCAAGAGCCGTCGCAACTACCGTTGTTCAAGGCGTTGACCGATCGACCGAGCGCTTCTACGTTCTTAGCGAACGCTCAGTAAGGTCCCGGTCGCGCGGCGGCGAGCCCGCCGTGGCCCGAGAGAGGAACCCATGAGCCACCACCCCCCTGACTCCCCGGGCCGAGGCAGCGCCGGTCCGCTGGACGGCGTGCGTGTGGTCGAACTGGCGGGCATCGGCCCCGGCCCGTTCGCCGCGATGCTGCTCGGGGACCTGGGCGCCGACGTCGTGCGCGTCGACCGCCCCGGGCCCGCGCCGCTCGCCGGCGACCCGGCCCACGACGTGACCAACCGCAACAAACGCTCGGTCCTGGTCGACCTCAAGTCGCCCGAAGGACCGGAGACCGTACGGTCCTTGGCGGCGCGGGCGGAGATCCTGGTGGAGGGATACCGCCCGGGTGTCGCCGAGCGGCTCGGCGTCGGCCCCGAGGAGTGCATGGCCGCCAACCCCGCCCTGGTGTACGGCCGGATGACCGGCTGGGGCCAGCAGGGGCCGCTCGCGCCGCGGGCCGGTCACGACATCGGCTACATCGCCACGGTCGGCGCCCTCTCCATGATCGGCGCGCCGGACGGGCCGCCCGCCGTCCCCGCCAACCTGCTCGGCGACTACGCCGGCGGCTCGCTCTACCTGACGACCGGCGTCCTGGCGGCGCTGCTCACCGCCCGCGCCACCGGCCGCGGCCAGGTGGTGGACGCCGCGATCGTCGACGGCACGGCCCATCTCACCTCGCTCTTCTGGGGCATGCTCGCCGGGGGGACCTGGCGGGACGCCCGCGGGAGCAACCTCCTCGACGGCGGCTGCCCGTACTACCGCCTCTACGAGACCGGTGACGGCGGCTGGATGGCGGTCGGCGCCCTGGAGTCGCAGTTCTACGCCGTGTTCGTCTCCCTGCTGGGCCTGGAAGGCGACGACCTCCCGGACCGCGCCGACCCGCGCAACTGGCCCGAACTGCAAGCCCTGTTCACCGCCCGGTTCAAGACCGCGTCCCGTGCGCGGTGGACGGCCCTCTTCGAGGGCACCGACGCCTGCGTCGCCCCCGTACTCTCGCTGCGGGAGGCGGCGGTCCACCCGCACCTGACCGGCCGCGGCACCTACACCGAGGCGTACGGCGTCACCCAGCCCGCTCCGGCGCCCCGCTTCTCCGCCACTCCCGGCACCCTGCGGCTGCCGCCCGCCGTTCCCGGCGCGCACGCCGCCGCCGTGGCCCGCGACTGGGACCTGCCCCACCTGTCCGAACCCCTGAAGGACGGCCGCTGATGGAACTGTCCTCACCCCTGACGTACACGGGTGACCCGCGCGAGGCCGCGGACCGGGCCGCCGCCCTGGAGTGCGCGGGACTCGACGCGGTCTGGGTGGCCGAGGCCTACGGCTTCGACTCCCCGACGATCATGGGATACCTGGCCGCGAGGACCGAGCGGATGCGGATCGGCTCGGCCGTCCTGAACGTCTACTCGCGCACCCCCGCCCTGATCGCCCAGACCGCCGCCGGACTCGACGCCCTCACCGGCGGCCGGGCCCTCCTCGGCCTCGGCGCCTCGGGACCGCAGGTCGTCGAGGGCTGGCACGGCCGCCGCTACGACCGCCCGCTGGGCCGCACCCGCGAGGTGATCGAGCTGTCGCGGCGGATCTGGCGCCGCGAGGTGATCGAGCACCACGGCATCACCGACCTGCCGCTGCCGCCCGAGAAGGGCGGCACCCTCGGCAAACCCCTCAAGCTGCTCACCCACCCGGTCCGCGACACCATCCCCGTGTACGTCGCCGCGCTCGGCCCGGCCAACGTCCGCATGACGGCCGAACTGGCCGACGGCTGGCTGCCGTTCCTGTACGCGCCGGAACACGCGGCCAAGGTGTGGGGCCCGGCACTGGCCGAGGGCACCGCCCGACGCGACCCCGCGCTCGGACCGCTGTCGGTCGTGGCGGGCGGCCCGCTCGCCATCGGCGACGGCGCCGAGGCCGTCCGCGACCTGATGCGCCCCACTGTCGCCCTCTACGTGGGCGGCATGGGCGCCCCGGGACGGAACTTCTACCACGCCCTGGTCGGCTCATACGGCTACGAGGCCGCCGCGGACACCATCCAGGAGCACTACCTCGCGGGCCGCAAGAAGGACGCGGCGGGCGCCGTGCCCGCCGAACTGCTGGAACGGATCTGCCTGGCCGGCCCGGAGGGCTACGTCCGCGACCGCGTCGAGGCCTTCCGCGAGGCGGGCGTGACGATGCTCAACATCACCCCCACCGGGCCCGATCCCGCCCGGCTGATCGAGCGCGTGAGGAGCTGGCTGTGACATTGAGGCGCGAGCTGTACGGGCCCGACCACGAGGCCTTCCGCGAGACCGTGCGGACCTTCCTGGCCAAAGAGGTGGCCCCGCACCACGAACGGTGGGAGCGAAACGGCGTCGTCGACCGGGCGGTGTGGTGCTCGGCGGGCCGCCAGGGCCTGCTGGGGCCGGCCGTCGGCGAGGAGTACGGCGGCGGCGGGACGGACGACTTCCGTTACAGCGCCGTGCTCATCGAGGAGTTCGCCCGCGCCGGCGCGTCCGGACTGGCCCTGAGCCTGCACAACGACATCGTCGGCCCGTACCTGACGCGGCTCGCCACCGAGGAGCAGAAGCGGCGCTGGCTGCCCGGATTCGTCTCGGGCGACATCGTCACCGCCATCGCCATGACGGAACCGGGCGCCGGGTCCGACCTCCAGGGCGTCCGCACCACCGCCACCGACCAGGGCGACCACTACCTGCTCAACGGCTCGAAGACCTTCATCTCCAACGGCCTCCTCGCCGACCTCGTCGTCGTGGTCGCCCGCACCACACCCGAGGGCGGCAGCGCGGGGCAGAGCCTGCTCGTCGTCGAGCGCGGCACGGAAGGCTTCGAACGCGGCCGCAACCTCGAGAAGATCGGCCAGAAGGCCCAGGACACCGCCGAGCTGTTCTTCAACGACGTACGCGTCCCCAAGGAGAACCTGCTGGGGGAGGAGAACCTGGCCTTCACCTACCTGATGGGCAACCTCGCCCAGGAGCGGCTGGCCATCGCGGTCGGCGCGGCCGCCGCGGCCGAGGAGATCCTCGACGTCACCACGCGGTACGTGAAGGAGCGCGAGGCGTTCGGGCGGCCGCTGGCCACGCTCCAGCACATCCGCTTCGAGATCGCCGAGATGGCCACCGAGGCAGCGGTCACCCGCACCTTCCTCGACCGCTGCGTCAGCGAGCACAACGCGGGCCGGCTCGACGCCGTGCACGCCTCGATGGCCAAGTGGTGGGCCACTGAACTGCAGAAGCGGGTCGTCGACCGCTGCCTGCAACTCCACGGCGGCTACGGCTACATGAGCGAGTACCGGGTGGCACGGGCGTTCCTCGACGGGCGCATCCAGACCATCTACGGCGGCACCACCGAGATCATGAAGGAGATCATCGGCCGCTCCCTCCTCGGTTGAGCCCGCGCCCCGACCGCACGCGCCAAAGTCCGTGCCGCGTCCGCGGCTTGTCACGACCACACTTGGAGGGTCCCCGAGGTGAGCGACGAACCGGAGCGCCAGGACAAGCGCTACGGCCTCGCCACGATCGTCGAGCGCATCTGATCCCCGCACGGTCGCGGCCGCGCAGGACCTCACCGGAGGAGTCAGCCATGGACACCACCACACGGCCCTCCACCATCGCGCCGCGTTCATCGACTCGCTGGACGCCGTCGCGACGCGCCGACCGCCACGGCGAGCGCTTCAGGCTGCCCGCGCCGCTGTCGCGCACGGCCGAGCGGCACGAGACCTTCACGGACTCCTGAGCGGGCCTCTGAACGGACTGCCGAACGGACTGCCGAACGGACTTCTGAACGGACTTCTGACTCCGGACGTTCCCATCCGACCCGCAAGGAGGCTCCGATGACATCAGCGCCCCGCACCACCGGTGAACCGCCCGACACGCCGGCCGAGCGGACCCTGCCGCGGCTGCTGGCCCGCAACGCCCGTGAGTACCCCGGACTGCCCGGCCTCTCCTGGCAGCCGGCGGACGGCGACGGCGAGTGGACGACGCTCACCTGGGCGGAGATCCACGAGCGCACCGAGCACCTGGCCGCCGGCTACGCGGCCCTCGGCGTCGGCCGCGGCGACCACGTGCTCATGATGATGGCCAACCGCCCCGAACACTGGCTGTCCGACCTGGCACTCGTCCGCCTCGGTGCCGTCCCCGTCAGCGTCTACGGCACCGCCGCGCCCGGGCAGATCGCCCACATCGCCCGCAACTGCCGGGCCCGGGTCGCCGTGGTGGAGGGGACGGCGCAGGTGGAGGTGTGGGAGCCGCTGCTGACCGACGCCGACACCCCGCTCGCGCGACTGGTGGTCGCCGAGCCGGGCGCCGAGGGCGGCCACGTCCCGTACGCCGCCCTGCTCCGGGAGCCGGTGCCGGAGCGGTTCGCCAAGGAGTTGGACGCCGCGAGCCCCGAGGACCCGCTGACCGTCGTCTACACCTCCGGCACCACCGGGGAGCCCAAGGGCGTCGTACTGACCCACCGCCAGGTGATGGCCAACGCCCTCGCCCTGGATGCCGTGGTGGAGCTGCCGCCCCACGTCGAGCACATCTGCTACCTGCCGTTCGCCCACATCGCCGAGCGGATGCTGGGCATCTACCTGCCCTGCCACCGGGCCTCGCACGTCCACCTCTGCGCCGACCCCACGGCCGTGGGCACGGTCGTGCGCAAGGTGCGCCCCGCGCAGTTCTTCGGCGTGCCGCGAATCTGGGAGAAGCTCTGCGCCGCCGTACGGGCCGTGCTCTCCCTGATGCCGGCAGAGCAGCGGGAGGTCATCGACGCGGCGTCCGCGGTCGCCCGTGAGCACGTCGGGTACCGCGAGCGGGGGGAGACACCGCCGGCCGATCTGGAGGAGCGCTACGCCCGTGCCCGCGAGGAGGTCCTGCTGCCACTGCTGGCCGCGGGCGGCCTCGACCGGGTGACCTGGGCGGCCAGCGCGTCGGCGCCCATGCCGGTGGACGTCGTGGACTTCTGGGCCGGGTTCGGCATCGTGATCATGGATGCCTGGGGGCTGACCGAGACCACCGGCGTGGCCACCACCAACAGCCCGCGGACCGGCTTCCGGATCGGCTCGGTGGGGCGCCCCGTGGAGTCCGTGGAGGTCAGGCTCGCCGCCGACGGCGAGATCGAGGTACGCGGCGAGTCCGTCTTCTCCGGCTACCTCCAGCCGGACGGATCGGTGCTCTCCGCCCTGGACGCCGACGGGTGGCTGGCCACCGGCGACATCGGCCGGACCGACGAGAACGGATTTCTCTGGCTCACCGACCGCAAGAAGGAGATGATCATCACCTCGACCGGGAAGAACGTCTCGCCGGCCCTGGTGGAGAACACGCTCAAGCAGCACCCGCTGATCGGCCAGGCGCTGGTGCACGGCGACCGGCGCTCCTACCTCGTCGCCCTGCTGGTGCTCGACGCCGAGGCCGCCCCCGCCTGGGTCGCGGCCAACGGCGTCGAGACGGACGGCACCGTCGCCGCGCTGGTGGGTCACCCGGCCGTCAGGGCCGAGGTGGAGCGCGCGGTCGAAGCGGCCAACTCCCGGCTCAACCGCACCGAGCAGGTGAAGCGGTACGAGTTGCTGGCCGAGGAGTGGGGCCCGGCGACCGGCGAGCTGACGCCCTCGCTGAAGATGCGGCGCCGGGTCATCCGGGACAAGTACGCGGACGCGCTGTCCGGCCTCTACGAGGAGGACTGAGCCGGGCCCGCGCGTCGCGCCCGCGGGAAGGCGGCCGCCCACCCCGGCCGGGTGGGCGGCCGCCACGCGCGGAGCCGGTTCAGAGGCCGTACGTCTTGCCGATCACGTCCCGCTGGATCTCGCTGGTCCCGCCGTAGACGGTGGAGACGACCGCGGCCCGCAGATGGCGCTCCATGTCGAACTCGGTGGCGTAGCCGTAGCCGCCCATCATCTGCATGCCCTCCAGGGCGGCCCGCTTGGCGGTCTCGGTGGCCTTCAGTTTCGCCATGGACGCCTCCCGCGGGAACAGCCGGTCCGGTCGCGCGTCGCAGTCCAGGGCCACCTCGCGCACCAGCAGCCGGGTGCACTCGATCTCGGTGGCGAGGTCGGCCACCCGGTGCCGCAGCGCCTGGAAGGAGCCGACGGGCCGCCCGAACTGCTCGCGCTCGCGGACGTAGGCGAGCGCGTCGTCGAAGACGCGGCGCGCCAGGCCCAGCATGTTCGAGGCCAGGAAGAGCCGCTCGTGGTTCAGTCCGGCCATCAACTGCCGCCAGCCGTCGTCCACCTGCCCCACCACCGCGTCGGCGGGCAGCCGCACGTCGGTGAGGAACACGTCGTTGACCTCCCGGCCGCCCATGGTCTCGATGCCCCGCACCTCCACGCCCGGGGTGTCGGCGGGCAGATGGAACATGGTCAGCCCGCCGTGCTTGTCCTCCCCGGTGCGCGCCACCAGCAGAATGCTCTTCGCGTGGTGCGCGCCCGAGATCCAGGTCTTCTGCCCCTCGATCTCCCAGGTGCCGTCCGCCGCCCGCCGGGCCCGGCAGCGCAGTGCGCCGACGTCCGAACCGGCCCCCGGCTCCGACATGGCGATGGACAGGACGTCACCGCGCACCGCGCCGGACAGCACCTCGTGCCGCTGCCGCTCGCTGCCGAACCGTTCGTAGGCCTTCGCGGCGATGACGGTGGTGATGAATCCGCCGGCCGGGACCATGCCGTAGGAGGTCTCCTCCAGGAACAGGCAGGCGTCGGCCAGTCCGCCGCCGGAACCCCCGTACTCCTCGGGCAGGCACACTCCGAGCCAGCCCAGTTCGGCGAGCCTGCCGTACAGCCCGGGGTGGTGGGCCTCGCGGCCGTTGCCGGTCAGCGCGTCCCGCTGCCGGCGGGTGCCGCACTCGCGCTTGGCGAAATCCCTGACGGCCGCGACGAACGCGGACTGTTCTTCGGTGAGACGGCTGCCCATCGGGTCCTCCACATGTCGTGTTACAAAGTGGTGATAGTTGTTTCTTGTCTTCTCGGGACGGGAGTACCGGTTTCGTGAGCACGGCCTTGACGACCGAGACGGAGGATCCGACCGCACGGCGCATCCTCGACGCCGCGCTGGACCAGTTCACCGTCTTCGGACTGCGGCGTTCCTCCATGGACGACGTCGCCAAGCGGGCCGGTGTCTCCCGGGTCACCGTCTACCGGCGCTTCCAGAACAAGGAGAAGCTGGTCGAGCAGACCCTGCTGCGCGAGAACAGCCGGTTCTTCCAGCGGCTGGACGCGGCGGTGGCGTCGCTGCCGACCATGGAGGAACGGGTCGTCGAGGGATTCGTGGTCGCCCTGCGCCACACCCGCGCACATCCGCTCTTCGGTGGGCTGCTGCGCCTGGAACCCGAGGTGGTGCTGCCCCACCTGACCGTGAACGGCGGTTCCTCGCTCTCCGCCACCGTCGACTACCTGACGGGTCATCTGCGCCGTGCGCAGCGGGCCGAGGGCCGCCCCGACCAGGACCCGCGACCGGTCGCCGAACTCATGGTCCGGGTGGCCGTCTCCTTCCTGCTCAACCCGGCCAGCTGCATCGAGATGGAGGACGAGGACCAGGCCCGGGCCTTCGCCCGTCGCTACCTGGCCCCGCTGCTGAACGCCTGACCGGCCCGGCGAGGCGCCCCGGCGACTCAGTGCCGCAGGTGCAGTGCCCGGGCCAGCCGTACCGCGCGCTCCCGGGCGGCGGCCGGTGCCTCGAAAGAGGTCAGCGCGATCGGCGGGGTGAACCGCTGCACGGTCGTCGACTGCACCGCCGTGAAGGCCCGCAGCCCCTCCGCACCGTGGATCCGCCCGAAACCGGAGTCCCGCGAACCGCCGAACGGCAGCGCCGGCACGGCGGCGAACCCCAGTACCGAGTTCACCGACACCGCGCCCGCGCGCAGCCGCGCCGCGATCGCCGCCCCGGCACGGCGGTTCCCGCAGAACACCGCGGCTCCCAGGGCGTAGCGCGAGTCGTTGGCCCGGGCCACCGCCTCGTCCACGTCGGCCACCGCGTTGACGGCGACGACCGGCCCGAACGTCTCCTCCGTCATCGCCGCCGCGTCCTCCGGCACCTCGGTCAGGACGACGGGCGCGACGTACGGCGCCCGGACGGACTCCGGTCCGCCCAGCAGGGCCCGCGCCCCCGACGCCACCGCCGAGGTCACATGCCGCTCCACGGTCCGGAGCTGACCGGGCAGGGTCATCGGACCGTAGGCCGCGTCGGCCTCGGCGCCCGTACGGAGCGCACCGGCGCGCTCGACCACCCGGTCGCACAGGGCCGCATGGATCTCGCGCACGGCGTAGACGCGTTCCACCCCCGCACAGGTCTGTCCCGCGTTGCTCAGCGCGCCCCACACGATCGCCTCGGCGGCGGCGTCCAGGTCCGCGTCCGCGGTGACGATCACGGCGTCCTTCCCGCCGCACTCGGCGAGGAACGGCGTCAGCGTCTCGGCGCACACCGCCATCACCTTGCGCGCCGTCCCGGGCGAGCCGGTGAACGCCAGCTTGTCCACCCCGGAGCGGGCCAGCGCCTCTCCGGTGGCCGCGGCGCCGGTGACGGTGGTGAGCAGCCCGGCGTGGGCCGGCACGGCCGCGTCGAACAGCCCGGCGAGCAGGACGCCGGTCCCCGGGGTCAGTTCGGACGGCTTGAGGACCACGGCGTTCCCGGCCGCCAAGGCGTACCCGACGGAGCCCATCGGGGTGTAGCAGGGGTAGTTCCAGGGGCCGATCACGCCGACCACACCCAGCGGCCGGTGCACCAGCGAGGCCCGCTGGTGGACGGTGAACAGCCCGGTCCGCACCCGCCGCCCGCGCAGCACGCGGTCGGCGTTGCGGGCCGCCCAGCCCAGGTGCTCCAGCGTGAGGACGACCTCCAGCGCGGCGTCACCGGCCGGCTTGCCGGTCTCCTCGGCGATGGTCCGGGCAACGGTGTCCAGGTCGGAGGCGAGGGCCCGCTTCCAGCGCAGCAGATGGTCACGTCGCCGGGCCGCCGGCAGCGCGGCCCAGCCCGCCTGGACCTCCCGGGCCCGGGCCACGGCCCGGGCGACCTCCTGCGGACCGTCCACCGGGTATGCGGTGAGCGACTCGCCGGTCGCCGGGGAGCGGGTGGTGAACGTCGCGGCACGGGGTGCGGCGTCCGGGGTGGTGTCGGTCATCGGGCCCCCTGAGTCGAAGATACAAAAACTATTCACTTGTTTCATGGGCGTGTCGGCGCGTCAATACTCCGGTCGCGACGGACGGGCCGCCGCCGGGCGTGCGGCGGCGCCCCGCTGTCACTCACCGTGACGGAATTTGATCGAGTCCGATCGATCCTCGGCGCTTCACGAACGGGTACTTCACCGGCTTATCGGTCTGTCGTACGAGGCCTCATACCAGAGCGGGACGTTGGCCGAGGGACTTTGGCAACTGCCCACCGCACATGAGGGGCAGCCGACTACTGTCAGTGTCCGTCGGGCGACGTAGGGCCGACGTATCAGTACACGGACCAGTACGAGGACACCGATGTCTCACCTCCGCGCCCCGGCCGCGCGAGCAGACCGCCGTGAGGGCGGGCGGCACGGCCGGCCGGCCCCACGTACGACCACCGCGCTGCCCGAGAACCACATACGGCCCCAACTCCTGCGCCTCGCCGTGCTGCCGCCGGTCGCGGTCGCCCTCAGCGCCTGCGCGGTCGTCCTGTTCACCGTCCGCTCCACCGGCGCCCGGCCCGGCCTCGTCCTGTGGTGCGCGCTCGCCGGGGCGGTCTCGGTGACCGTCGCGGCCGTCGCCATCGCCGCCGTCGCCGCCGACCGCGCCGCCCGGTCCGTGCACGACCGCGTCGGCGCCCTGCGCCGCAGCACCGCCCGCCAGGAGGGCGATCTGCGCGCCGTCGTCGAGGCGTTGCGCCGCGGCGAAACGCCGTCCCGGCGCAAACCGCGCGGCGGTCCGCCCGACGACGCCGACGACTTCGAGCTGCTCGCCGCCGACCTCTCCCGCGCCCACGACGGCGCCGTCACCGCCGTCGTCCGGGCCGCACAGCTCTCCAGCCAGGCCGGCAGCGAACAGAAGCTGGAGGTCTTCGTCAACCTCGCCCGGCGCCTCCAGTCGCTGGTGCACCGCGAGATCTCCATCCTGGACGAGCTGGAGAACGAGATCGAGGACCCCGACCTCCTCAAGGGCCTCTTCCACGTCGACCACCTCGCCACCCGCATCCGCCGCCACGCCGAGAACCTCGCCGTGCTCGGCGGCGCGGTCTCCCGCCGGCAGTGGAGCAACCCGGTCGACATGACCGAGGTGCTGCGCTCGGCCATCGCCGAGGTCGAGCAGTACTCCCGGGTCCGGCTGGTCCCGCCGATCGACGGCACCCTGCGCGGCCACGCCGTCGCCGACGTCATCCACCTGCTGGCCGAACTCGTCGAGAACGCCACCCTGTTCTCCGCCCCGCAGACCCAGGTGCTGATGCGCGCCAACCTCGTCACCTCGGGCCTCGCCGTCGAGGTCGAGGACCGCGGCCTCGGCATGCCCGTCGGCGAGCAGAGCCGGATGAACGCCCTGCTCGCCGACCCCGACCAGGTCAACGTCGCCCGCCTCCTCGCGGACGGCCGCATCGGGCTGTTCGTCGTCTCCCAGCTGGCCAAGCGGCACGGCATCACCGTCCGGCTCCAGACCAACATCTACGGCGGTGTCCAGGCCGTACTGGTCGTGCCGCAGGCCCTGTTGGGAGCGGAGCCGGGCGCGCTTGCCGGGGGCGGCGCGGTCCGTCCGGCCGAGGTCACCGGCGCCGAGCCGACGCCCGTACCGCCGGCCCCGCGGCAGCCGCGGCCCGTGGCTCCCGCGGTGTCGCCGGCTCCGGCCGGCCCCGCCCCGGCGGGACCGGTTCCGGCCCCGTTGGCCCCGTTGGCCCCGGTGGCGCCCCTGGCGTCCCCGCCGTCCGGCCCGTCCGCGCCGACTCCACCGGCGCCCGCTCCGGTCGCTCCCCGCCCGGACCGGGACCGGAGGACCGACGGCGAGCCCGTGCCGCTGCCCGTGCGCGGCACGCACCGCAACCGGCCCACCCCGGCCGCCGCCGTGCCGGGTGTGCGGCCCGACGACCGGGGCGTCCTCGCCGAACACGCGGCCACCCCGCCCGTCCCGCGCCACAGCGCGGTGCGCGGCACCATGGGCAAACCCCAACTGCCCCGCCGCCGCGCCCAGGAGCACATCGCACCCCAGCTGCGCGGCGGTCCCGCACCGCGCCAGGAACCCGAGCAGTACGCCGGTCACGACCCCGGCCTGATGGCGGCCTTCCAGCGCGGCATCGGCCTCGCCGAGGCCCAGCAGCACACCGAACCGGCACCCCCGGCACCGACCTTCGTGAGTCCCGCCCCGTCAGAACCGGCCCCGATGGAGCCGCCCCCCGGGGACCCGGCCGGATGATGACCACCCCCACGAGCGGCGCCGGTTCCTCCCACCCCGCCCCCACCCTCACGACCAGCGCTCCCGCAGACCTTCGTACCCCAAGGAGTCGATCCACCATGGCCAGCGATGCGCCGACCGGCCAAGTTTCCGACCTCGACTGGCTGATGAGCGGCCTCGTGCAGCGCGTGCCGCACACGAGCAGCGCGGTACTCCTGTCCGCCGACGGACTGGTGAAGTCCGTCCACGGCCTCGACGCCGACAGCGCCGACCACATGGCGGCCCTGGCCTCCGGGCTGTACTCCCTCGGCCGCAGCGCCGGCGTTCGCTTCGGCGACGGCGGAGACGTACGGCAGGTCGTCGTCGAACTCGACTCGACCCTGCTCTTCGTCACCACCGCCGGATCCGGCACCTGCCTCGCCGTGCTGGCCGGCCGCGAGGCCGACGCGGCCGTGCTCGGCTACGAGATGGCGATGCTGGTCAAGAGCGTCCGCCCCTACCTCGTCACCGCGCCCCGGCAGCACGCCGTGGAACCCCCGGCGATGAGGCCTTGAGGGTGGCCGCGGCCGGCGACGGGCCCTGGCTCGACGACGCCGCCGGACGGCTGGTGCGCCCCTTCACCGTCAGCAACGGCCGTACCCGGCCCACCGTCGCGCTCGACCTGATGTCCCAGGTGATGGCCACGGGGGCGACCCCCCTCGGCTACCTCGGACCCGAGCACGCGCAGGCACTCGACCTGTGCCGGGCGCCGCTCCCGGTCGCCGAACTCGCCGCCCACCTGCGGCTTCCGGTGGCCGTGACCAAGGTGCTGCTCTCGGACCTCGTCGACTGCGGCGCGCTGACCACCAAACCCCCCGCCTCGTTCCACCACCACCCCACGGACCGGGCCCTTCTGGAGGCAGTGCTCGATGGACTACGACGACAGCTCTGACCACGCCCACGGCGAAGGCGCCGACCCGTTCCCCACCGCCCTGAAGATCCTCGTGGCGGGCGGATTCGGCGTCGGCAAGACGACCCTCGTCGGCGCCGTCAGCGAGATCGCGCCGCTGAGCACGGAGGAACTGCTCACCACGGTCAGCGCCGCGACCGACAACCTCGACGGAATCGAGAACAAACTTGAAACGACCGTGGCCATGGACTTCGGCCGCATCACCCTCGACGCCGAGCACGTCCTGTACCTGTTCGGAACGCCCGGCCAGGAACGCTTCTGGTTCATGTGGGACGAACTGTGCGAGGGCGCCCTCGGGGCGGTGATCATCGCCGACACCCGCCGTCTGGAGGAGTCCTTCGCCGCCATCGACTTCTTCGAGGAGCGCGGACTCGCCTTCATCGTCGCGATCAACGAGTTCGACGGCTCCTACCGCTACGACCCCGAGGAGGTGCGCGCGGCCATGGACCTCCACCCCGAGATCCCGATCGTGCGCTGCGACGCCCGGATCTCCAGTTCCGGCGTACAGACGCTGCTGACCCTCGTACGCCACCTCATCGCCCACACACCGGCCCCCACATCGGGGTTCGGTGCCGGAGCCCGCCCATGAGCTACGACCCGCCGCGCCCGACCGGACGTCTGCTGCTCACCCCCGAGGACCGGGAGGCCCCCGCCCGGGTACGACGGTTGCGCCGGCTCGGTCTGGCGGAACGCCCCGATCCGGCGCTCGACGCCTTCGCCGCCCACCTCGCGGGCCTCGCCGAGGCGCCGTACGCGATGGTCAACTTCCTGGTCGAGGGCGGGCAGTTCTTCGCGGGCCTCAGGGTGCCGCAGGTCCCGCCGGTGACGCGGGGGGACGGCACCAGTCCCGAGTTCGGCCGGGTCCAGCCCCGCGACCACGGGTTCTGCCCCCATGTGGTGGTCCGGCGCAAGGCCCTGGTCCTGGAGGACGTGCGCGACTACCCGCGCTTCGCGGGCAACCCCGTCGTCGACGAGTTCGGCATCCGCTCCTACCTCGGTGCCCCGCTCATCGACAGTACGGGGACGGTCCTCGGCACGGTGTCCGCCGCCGACATACAGCCCAGAACCTGGGGGACGGCGGGCCTGGCGACGATCAAGTCCACGGCGGCCGACCTCGTACGGCGCATCGAGCGCAGCGCGGAGGACGGGCTCCCCCTGTGAGCGGCGGCAGACCCCCGCGGGCGGCGTGAAGGAAAGCTGCGACGGGGCTTAAGAAAGGCTCGATGGACCCGGGGCGGTGTCGTACGGCAGATTGCTGTGCGATTCCCCTCCCCTCCCCGGACGCGGGCCGCTTCGGCCTGCCCACCGCCGGGGCCTCACCCCGTCAGGAGCCGCTCAGTTGAAGGCGCTGGTCAAGGAGAAGGCGGAGCCCGGGCTCTGGCTCGCGGACGTCCCCGAGCCGGTCGTCGGACCCGGTGACGTACTCATCAAGGTGCTGCGCACCGGCATCTGCGGCACCGACCTGCACATCCGGGCCTGGGACGGCTGGGCACGCCAGGCCATCCGCACGCCGCTCGTCGTCGGGCACGAGTTCGTCGGCGAGGTCGTCGACACCGGCCGGGACGTCACCGACATCAAGGCCGGTGACCGGGTCAGCGGCGAGGGCCATCTGGTGTGCGGCAAGTGCCGCAACTGCCTGGCCGGACGGCGTCACCTGTGCCGCGCCACGATCGGTCTCGGCGTCGGCCGGGACGGGGCGTTCGCCGAGTACGTGGCCCTGCCCGCCACCAACGTCTGGGTGCACCGCGTCCCCGTCGACCTCGACGTCGCCGCGATCTTCGACCCGTTCGGCAACGCCGTGCACACCGCCCTGTCCTTCCCGCTGGTCGGCGAGGACGTGCTCATCACCGGCGCCGGACCGATCGGCCTGATGGCCGCCGCCGTGGCCCGGCACGCCGGGGCGCGCAACGTCGTGATCACCGACGTCAGCGAGGAGCGCCTCGACCTCGCCCGCAAGATCGGCGCGAGCCTCGCCCTGAACGTGTCGAAGGCGACCATCGCCGACGGGCAGCGCGAGCTGGGCCTGCGCGAGGGCTTCGACATCGGCCTGGAGATGTCCGGCCGCCCGGAGGCCATGCGCGACATGATCGCCAACATGACGCACGGCGGCCGGATCGCCATGCTCGGCCTGCCGTCCGAGGAGTTCCCGGTCGACTGGGCCCGCATCGTCACCTCGATGATCACCGTCAAGGGCATCTACGGCCGCGAGATGTTCGAGACCTGGTACGCCATGTCGGTGCTCCTCGAGGGCGGCCTCGACCTCGCCCCCGTGATCACCGGCCGGTACTCGCACCGCGACTTCGAGGCCGCGTTCGCCGACGCGGCAGGCGGCAAGGGCGGCAAGGTCGTCCTCGACTGGACCGCGTAAGCCACCTCTGGACCGCGTAAGCCACCTCCACCTCCCGTATCTCCAGGAGCTTCTGAGATGTTCGACTCCGTGCGCGACGACCTGCGCGCCACCCTCGACGAGATCCGCGCCGCAGGCCTGCACAAGCCCGAGCGCGTCATCGGCACCCCGCAGTCCGCGACCGTCAGCGTCACCGCGGGCGGCCGCCCCGGCGAGGTCCTCAACTTCTGCGCCAACAACTACCTCGGCCTCGCCGACCACCCCGAGGTCGTCGCCGCCGCCCACGAGGCCCTGGACCGCTGGGGCTACGGCATGGCGTCCGTGCGCTTCATCTGCGGTACCCAGGAGGTGCACAAGGAACTGGAGGCCCGGCTGGCCGCGTTCCTCGGCCAGGAGGACACGATCCTCTACTCCTCCTGCTTCGACGCCAACGGCGGCGTCTTCGAGACCCTCCTCGGCCCCGAGGACGCGGTGATCTCCGACGCCCTCAACCACGCCTCGATCATCGACGGCATCCGGCTGTCCAAGGCCAAGCGGTTCCGCTACGCCAACCGCGACATGGCCGACCTGGAGGCGCAGCTCAAGGCCGCCGGCGACGCCCGCCGCAAGCTGATCGTCACCGACGGCGTCTTCTCCATGGACGGCTACGTCGCCCCCCTCGCCGAGATCTGCGACCTCGCCGACCGCTACGACGCCATGGTCATGGTCGACGACTCGCACGCCGTCGGCTTCGTCGGCCCCGGCGGCCGCGGCACCCCCGAGCTGCACGGCGTCATGGACCGCGTCGACATCATCACCGGCACCCTCGGCAAGGCCCTGGGCGGCGCCTCCGGCGGCTACGTCGCGGCCCGCGCCGAGATCGTAGCCCTGCTGCGCCAGCGGTCGAGGCCGTACCTCTTCTCCAACACGCTGGCCCCGGTGATCGCCGCCGGCTCCCTCAAGGTGCTCGACCTGCTGGAGTCCGCCGACGACCTGCGCGTGCGGCTCGCCGAGAACACCGCCCTGTTCCGGCGCCGGATGACCGAGGAGGGCTTCGACATCCTCCCCGGCGACCACGCCATCGCGCCTGTCATGATCGGCGACGCGTCGAAGGCGGGCCGCATGGCGGAGCTGCTGCTCGAGCGCGGCGTCTACGTCATCGGCTTCTCCTACCCGGTCGTGCCGCAGGACAAGGCCCGCATCCGCGTGCAGCTGTCGGCCGCTCACTCGACGGACGACGTGCACCGCGCGGTGGACGCCTTCGTGGCGGCGCGGGAGCAGCTCGCCGCCTGAACGGCCGGTGACCTGAGAGAATCGATCCCGTGATCGAAGCGCGGCGGCTGCACATCCTCCGAGCGGTGGCGGACCACCGCACCGTGACGGCGGCTGCCGCCGCGCTGTACCTCACCCCGTCGGCGGTCTCCCAGCAGCTGGCCGCCCTGGAGCAGGAGACCGGGCACCGCCTGGTCGAGCGCGGCGCCAAGGGCGTACGGCTGACCCCGGCCGGCGAGATCCTGCTCAGCCACACCAACGCCGTCCTCGCCCAGCTGGAGCGGGCGGAGGCCGAGCTGGCCGCGTACAGCTCGGGCGCGGCCGGGACGGTCACGGTCGCCTCCTTCGCGACCGGCATCGCCCTCGTCGTCGCGCCCGCCCTGGCCCGCCTCGCCGCGTCGGCGCCCGGCATTCGGCTGCGCGTCCAGGACGCGGAGGGCGACGCCAGTCTGCCGATGGTCCTCGACCGGCAGGTCGACGTGGCCGTCGCCGTCGAGTACCGCGGGGCGCCGTCCGCCGACGATCCGCGTCTGACCCACGTCTCCCTGTACGCCGAGCCCTTCGACGCGGTCGTCCCGGTGGCCCACCGCCTCGCCGACGCCGACGAGGTGCCGCTCGCGGAGCTGGCCAAGGACCCCTGGATCGGCCCCTACCCGGGCAATCCGTGCCACGACGTGGTCGTGCTGGCCTGCGAGAACGCCGGGTTCCAGCCCCGCCTCGAACACTCCTCGGACGACTTCCGCGCGGTGGTGTCCCTCGCCGCGGCCGACGCCGGTGTGGCGCTCGTCCCGCGCTCGGCTCTGCTCGGCACCGACCTCACCGGTGTGGTCGTCCGCCCGGTCGACGGGGTCGCGCCCACCCGCCGCGTCTTCGCGGCCGTACGCCGGGGAGCCGAGGAGCACCCGCTGATCCGCCCGGTGCTTGACGCGCTCGCCGAGGCGGCCCGGGCGTGAGGCTCCCGTAACACGGCCGTCTCATATTCGGGATAGCGTCCCGGATATGAGAGGAATCGATGAGGCTCCCGATCTCGTGGACGCGCGGCTCGCCGCCCGGCTGGCCGAGCTGCGGGTCGAACACGGCTGGTCGCTGGGAGAGCTGGCGCAACGCAGCGGAGTGAGCCGGTCCACGCTGTCCCGGGCCGAACGGGCGGAGATCAGCCCCACCGCCTCCCTGCTGAACCGCCTGTGCGCGGTCTACGGACGGACCATGTCCCGGCTGCTCAGCGAGGTCGAGGCGGAACCCGCGCTGCTGGTGCGGACCGCCGAGCAGTCGCTGTGGGAGGACCGTTCCGCCGGGTTCACCCGCCGGTCGGTGTCCCCGCCGCACGCCGGACTGCGCGGCGAACTGGTCGAGGGACGGCTCGCGACCGGCGCCGACATCGCCTACGACCGGCCGCCCGTGCCGGGCCTGGAGCAGCACATCTGGGTCCTGGAAGGAGCACTCGAGGTGACCGCCCAGGACGTCGCCCACCACCTCGGCACCGGGGACTGCCTCCGGATGCGGGTGTGGGGACCGACCAGGTTCCGGTGTGCGGGCCCCGGGGACGTGCGCTACGTGCTGGCGGTGGTGCTGCCGTGACCGTGGGCCGCGTGGACGCCGACCGGCTGGGCGTTCTGCTGGAGGACCTGGCCGAGCTGCTGACCGACACCGTGAACGGCGGCGCGTCCGTCGGGTTCCTCGCTCCGCTGGACCGCGCCGAGGCCGTCGCCTGGTGGCGCGACCGGGTCGCCGCCGTGGCCGCGGGGCGGCTCGCCGTCTGGGTGGCGCACGACGGCGCCCGGGCGACCGGGACGGTGAGCCTCGCCCTGCCCGACAAGCCCAACAGCCGCCACCGCGCCGAGCTGGTCAAACTCATGGTGGCCCGGACGGCCCGGGGCAGGGGACTGGGCCGCACGCTCCTCACCGCCGCCGAGGAGGCGGCCGCGGCGGACGGCCTCACCCTGCTCCACCTGGACACCGAGACCGGCAGCCCGGCCGAGCACCTGTACCGCTCCGCCGGGTGGACCCGGGCCGGCACGATCCCCGACTACGCGGCGGACCCCGGCGGGGAACTGCGGCCCACCACGCTCTACTTCAAGCAGGTCGGCGGGGAGGCCGGCGGGCAGATCGGCACCCCGGCCGGCGCGCGGGCCGGTGTGCGGACCGACGGGCCCGCCGTCGCCGGGTGACTGTCAGTGGCGGCGGTTACCGTGCCTGACATGCCGGACGCAGAAGACGTACGCCGTATCGCCCTGTCCCTGCCGGACACGACGGAGAAGACCGCCTGGAACATGCCCACCTTCCGGGTCGCGGGGAAGATGTTCGCGACGCTGCCCGAGGAGGAGACCTCCCTCGCGGTGCGCTGCCCGAAGGAGGAGCGCGACGAACTGGTGCTGGCCGAGCCGGAGAAGTTCTGGATCGCCGGCCACGAGGCCCAGTTCGCCTGGGTGCGGGCCCGGCTCGCCGCCCTGGAGGGCGAGGACGAGCTGCGCGACATCCTCGCCGACTCCTGGCGCCAGGCGGCCCCGACCCGGCTGCTGGAGGCCCACCCCCGGCTGGGGCTGGCGACCGGGGGCTGAAAACCCCTCGGGCGTTGTCAGTGCCCCGTGGCATGATCCGAAGACGTGCGTGGCAGCCGGGGCCGGAGGGGGGCTCCGGCTGTCGGACGTACGGCGCGAGCGGATCAGTGGGGACGGGGCGCACGGGACGGGCGGCGCACGGGGGCCGGCCGGAGGGACTGGGCGGCCGACGGGACTGGGCGGCCGACGGGACGGGGCGGCCGACGGGACGGGGCGGCCGGGGAGGGGAGAGCGCGGGATGGCAGGAAGGTCGTCGCAGCCCACGTACGAGAAGGCGGCAGCGGCACGCGCCGTCTGGTCGCGGGACTTCGGGCTGTTCTTCACCGCCCGGGCCGTGGCCCGGCTCGGCGACACCATGCTGCCCGTCGCCCTCGCCGCCGGCCTGCTCCAGCACGGGTACGGGGCGGGCGCGGTCGGCCTCGCCATGGCCGCGACCGCCGCCGCCTTCGCCGGTCTGGTCGTCTTCGGCGGAGTCCTCGCCGACCGCTTCAGCACCCGCAAACTGATGATCGGCTCCGACCTGGTGCGGCTCGGCACCCAGGCCCTGGCCGCCGCGCTCTTCTTCTCCGGGCACGTCGTGCTCTGGCAGATCTGCGCCATCGGCTTCGTCAACGGCGTCGCGAGCGCCGTCTTCCAGCCCGGCGTCGCCAGCACCGTGCCCCGGCTCGCCGCCGACATCCAGGGCGCCAACGGCGCGATACGCGTCGCCGAGTCCGCCGCCCAGCTCGCGGGCCCCGCCGTCGCGGGCCTCCTGGTCGGCTTCGCCTCACCCGGCGGGGTCTTCGCCGCCCACGCCACCACGTACGCGGTCAGCGCCCTGTGCCTGCTGCTGCTCCGCCTGCCCCCGCCCGTGCCGGGGAGCCGAGCGGTCGCCGGCCGGGGGACGAAGGCCTTCCGCGCCGATCTCGTCGAGGGCTGGCGGGAGTTCCGTTCGCGCCGGTGGCTGTGGGGCGTCATAGCCGTCTGGTGCGTCTACATGATCGCAGTCTGGGGCCCGACCGTCCCGCTGGTGGCCACCGAGGTCGTGCGGGAACACGGCCCACGCGCCTACGGCCTGGTCAACTCCGCCCTGGGCGCCGGCACCGTCGTCGGCGGGCTCCTCGCGCTGCGGCTGCGGCCCCGCCGCATGCTCCGGGCCGGCGCGATCGCCCTCGTCGGCTTCGCCGCCTTCCCTGCGAGCGTCGGTGCCGGGCTCGGCCTGCCCGCCATGGCGGGCGGGGCGGCCGTCGCCGGGGCCGGCATGTCCTTCTGGGGGGTGATGTGGGCGACCAGTGTCCAGACCCAGGTCCCGCCCGACGTCCTCAACCGCATCCACGCCTACGACGTCGCGGGCTCGCTCGCGATGATGCCCGTCGGCCAGGCCCTGGCCGGCCCGGCCGCCTCGGTTCTCGGCGCCGACCACGTGCTGCTCGTCGCCGGTGCGACGAGCTTCGCCGTGTGCGCGGCCCTGCTCCTGATACCGGCGGTGCGCGGTCTGGTGCGGGTCGACGCCGCCGCGGCCGGCTCGGACGGGACGTCAGCACCGCTGCACACGGCCGAGCCCGCCCGCGCGCCGAAGCGCTGACGCCCCCGGACCGCGCCCCCGAAAAGCGATGCGCGACCACGGGCCCGAGTGCGGTATGGTTTTCCTGCACGTTCGGCCGGGGGAAACCCCAGGTCAGGCGGGCAACGGGACGTGGCGCAGCTTGGTAGCGCACTTGACTGGGGGTCAAGGGGTCGCAGGTTCAAATCCTGTCGTCCCGACTGGAGACAGTCGCGGTTGAAGGGGCGGTTTCGGAGAGATCCGGGACCGCCCCTCTGCGTGTGGGCCGCGAGAACGGCGCCCCGGGGCCGGTCCGGTGGCATCGCGAGGGTCGCGGCGTGCCTGGGCGTCCTGGTGAGATGTCCGATATATCACTGTCGGGTGTCCTGTCCTCCCGCCTCCCGGGCGCCCACCCGCCACCCCGCATGACCGCGCTCATCCTCTGCCACTTCGCGCTCGCGCCGTTCGCCGCGCCGCTGGTACGACGGTGGGGAACCCGCGCCTTCCTCGTGCTGGCCCTGCCGCCCGCCGCGGCGACCGTCTGGGCGGCCACCCGGTGGAGCACGACGGCCGCGGGCGGCGCCGACACCACCGAGTGGAACTGGCTGCCGGCCTACCGGGTGGACTGGGCGCTGAGGCTGGACGCCCTCGCCGAACTCATGGTGCTGCTCGCCGCGGGCGTGGGCACCCTCGTCCTGGTCTACTGCGCCTCCTACTTCGACGCCCGCTCGCGGCAGCTCGGCAGATTCGCCGGGAACCTCCTCGCCTTCGCCGGGGCGATGCTCGGCCTGGTCCTCGCCGACGACCTCGTCCTGCTCTACATCTTCTGGGAACTGACGACCGTCTTCTCCTACCTGCTGATCGGCCAGACCAGCGACCACAAGCGCAACCGACGCAGCGCCCTGCAAGCCCTGACCGTCACCGCGCTCGGCGGACTGACCATGCTCGTCGGCTTCCTGCTCCTGGGCCACGAGGCGGACACCTACCGCGTCTCGGCGATCCTCGCCGACCCGCCGCCCCCGTCGGCGTCGCTGTCCACCGCGATCGTGCTGATCCTCGTCGGCGCCCTCTCCAAGTCCGCGATCTGGCCCTTCAGCCTCTGGCTGCCCAACGCCATGGCCGCCCCCACCCCGGTCAGCGCCTATCTGCACGCCGCCGCGATGGTCAAGGCCGGCGTCTACCTCGTCGCCCGGCTCGCCCCCGCCTTCGCCGAGGTCACACCCTGGCGCCCGCTCCTGCTCGTCCTCGGCTCGGTGACGATGCTGCTGGGCGGCTGGCGGGCGCTGCGGCTGAACGACCTGAAACTCGTCCTCGCGTACGGGACCGTCAGCCAACTCGGCTTCCTCACCGTCCTCACCGGCGCCGGCCGCCACGACACCGGCCTCGCCGCCACCGCCATGATCCTCGGGCACGCCCTGTTCAAGGCGCCGCTCTTCCTGGTCACCGGCATCATCGACCACGCCACCGGCACCCGCGACCTGCGCAGACTCTCCGGACTCGGACACCGGCTGCCCGCCGTGTGCGCCGTCGCCGTGATCGCCGGAGCGTCCATGGCGGCCGTACCGCCCCTGCTCGGCTTCACCGCCAAGGAGGCCGCCTTCCAGGCGCTCCTGGACGGCAGCACCGGCGACCGCTGGGCACTCGCCGCGGCCGTCGTCGGCTCGGCGCTGACCACCGCCTACACCCTGCGCTACCTGTGGGGCGCCTTCGCCCGCAAACCCGGCGTCCCCGACACCGACGCACACCAGGTGCCGGCGGCCTTCCTCGCGCCGCCCGCCGTGCTGGCCCTGGCCTGCCTCGTCCTGGGACCCGGCGTGGCCTGGCTCCAGGGCCTCCTCGGCACCTACGCCGGGCAGTTCCCCGCGCCCGCCCATCCGTACCACCTGGCGCTCTGGCACGGGGCGGGTCTCGCCCTCGGCCTGTCCTGCGCGGCCTGGGCGGGCGGGGTCCTGCTGTTCCTCGCCGCGCACCGCGTCCAGCGGACCGGCCAGGCGCTCGCCTGGCGCTCCGCGGACCGGGTCTTCGGAGGGATACTGCTCGCACTGGAGCGCACCGCCCTGCAGTGCACCGGATTCGTGCAGCGCGGCTCGCTGCCGGCCTACCTCGTGACGACCATGAGCGTCGTCCTCGCCGGGCAGATCGCCGTGCTCGTCGCGGACGAACCCTGGACCGCGGTCCCCGCCCCGCGGGTCTGGGACCACCCCGCCCAGGCGGGTGTCGCGCTGCTGACCTGCGCCGCGGCCCTGCTGTGCCTGGGCGTGCGGCGCCGGATGAAGGCCGTCGTGTTCGCCGGCCTCACCGGATACGGCACCGCGCTGCTCTTCGTCGCGCAGGGCGCGCCCGACCTCGCGCTGACCCAGTTCTGCGTGGAGACCGTCTCGATGATCGTCTTCGTGCTCGTGCTGCGCCGGATGCCGGTGTACTTCGAGGAGAACTACAGCCGGTGGCGCCGCCTGCTGCGGATGCCGGTGGCGCTCGCGGGCGGCGCCGCCGTCGCCGTCGTCCTGTGGATCATGGCGGGGCACCGCCGGGCCGACAGCGCCGGAGCGGCGATGGTCGAGGAGACCGCGCACCACGGTCTGAAGGACGTCGTCGCGACGATCCTCGTCGACCTGCGGGCCTGGGACACGATGGGGGAGTCCGCCGTGCTCGCCGCCGCCGCGATCGGCGTCACCAGCCTCATCTACCTGCACCGCCGCGCCGACGGCGCCGAGCAGCCCGTACTGCCGCTGCCCGGCGACCATCCGCACGCCGGACTGCGCACCGCCTGGCGGGCGACCGGGTACGAGTCGGCGGGCCTGCCCAGCGGCGACGAGAGCGCGCCGGAGCGGACCTGGCTCGCCGCCAGTGCCACCCTCGCCCCGGAGCGCCGCTCCGTCGTCCTGGAAGTGGTCGCGCGTCTCATCTTCCACCCCGTCCTAGTCCTCTCCGTCTACCTGCTGACGTGCGCGGAGAACCTGCCGGGCGGCGGCTTCGTGGCGGGCCTGACCGCCGGCGTCGCCTTCATCGCCCGCTATCTCGCGGGCGGGCGGCACGAACTCGCCGACGCCGTGCGCTTCAAGCCGGGCCTGTTCACCGGCCTCGGCCTGTTCCTGTCCACCGGGACCGCGCTGGGCGGCCTCGGCGACGGCACCGTGCTGCACGGCTGGACCTGGCACGGCCACCTGCCCGTGTGGGGCGACGCCCACCTGTCCACGGCCGTGCTGTTCGACTGCGGGGTCTACCTCCTCGTGCTCGGCGTGGTCCTGGACATCGTGCGGGCCCTCGGCGCCCGCATCGACCACCAGATCGAACGGGCCGCCCCGCGCCCGGATGCGGGCCGCGCATGACCGTGAGCCTCTCCCTGCTGGTGGCCGCCGCCGTCCTGAACGCCGTCGGGGCCACCCTGCTGCTGACCCGGTCCCTGACCCGGATCCTGCTCGGCGCCGTCGTCCTGGGCAACGGCGTCAACCTGCTGGTCCTCGCCTCCACCGGCAGCGCGGGCCACGCACCGCTGCTCTACCCGCACATCATCCGCAACCGCGTCACCGACCCGCTGCCCCAGGCCATCGCCCTGACCGCGATCGTCATCACCCTCGCCACCACCGCCTTCCTGCTCGCCATGGCCTACCGCAGCCACCAGGTCACCGGCTCCGACGAGATCAGCGACGACACCGAGGACCGACTGGTCGCCCTGCGCGGCGAGTTCCTCGACCGGCGCGGCGAACTCCGCGACCGCTACCGCGAGGCCCGTGACGAGGACGGCGGCGCCGACGCCGAGCAGCGCGCCCGCTACCGCGACGCGCGCAGACGGCTGCGCCGGCGGGTCCGCGAGGAACGCGCCTACCAGGCCCGCGCCAACGACGTCTCCGGGAACCTCTGGAACGACATCCTCGGCGCCGACCCCGAGGACTACCGGGAAGGCCGGGAACGGGGCACCACCGACGCGGTGGGCAGGCCCGCACCCGCCCCGGCCCGTGTCGCCGGGCCCTCCAACGACCCCGAGGAGACCGGCCGCGAGCCCGACGCGCACCCGGGCGAGGACTCCGGCCACACGCCGCCCGACCAGCCCGACGACCCCGAGGGCGCCGGCACGGAAGGAACCAGTTGAATCCTCTCCCAACTGCCGCAGGGAGATTCCTGACTCACGCTGCCTGCCGGGTCAGCGACCAGGCAGGTCTTCCACGATCAACACCAGCCGGGTTGAAACCAGCCCGGTTCGGTACCACGAACTTGGAGGCGCATGTGCTGTCTTGGTTCTCGATCAGCACGGTGTACGCGCTTGGTTCTCGCAACGCACGACTCGCAGCCTGCCCGGCCCCGAGGCCGGAGGTCCGCCCTGCGGACAAATCGCCGATTCCGCTCGGGACCGAAGGCCGGGGCCTCCTTGGAAGTTTCCGGTGAACGCGCTCGTCCCCCTCCCCGTCGTGCTGCCCCTGTGCGTCACGGGCCTGAAGCTGGCCATCGGGCCCCGGCTCCACCGGTTCCAGCGCTTCATCAGCATCGCGGTGCTCGGCGCGGTCCTGGTGCTCTCCGCGGTGCTCATGGTGGCCGCCGACCGCCACGGCCCGCTCAGCGTGCACCTCGGCGACTTCGCGCCGCCGGTCGGCATCACCCTCGTCGCCGACCGGCTGGCGGGCCTGATGCTCACCGTCTCCAGCGCCGTCACCCTGCTCGTCCTCGTGTACTCCCTGGGCCAGGGCATGGCCGACCGCGACGACCAGGCTCCGGTCGGCGTCTTCCACCCCGCCTACCTCATCCTCGTGGCGGGCGTCTCCTGCACCTTCCTGGCCGGAGACCTCGTCAACCTCTACGTCGGCTTCGAGATCATGCTCGTCGCGAGCTTCGTCCTGCTCACCATCGGCGGCACCGCGACCCGGATCCGGGCCGGATCGACATACGTGATCATCTCGCTGTTCTCCTCCGTGCTCTTCCTGGTCGCCATCGCCATGACCTACGCCGTCGCGGGAACCGTGAACCTCGCCCAGCTCGCCCAGCGGCTCCAGGAGGTGCCGCTCGGGGTGCGCACCCTGCTGGAGGCGATGCTGCTGACGGTCTTCGCGATCAAGGCGGCGGTGTTCCCGCTCGCGGCCTGGCTGCCCGACTCCTACCCGACCGCGCCCGCCCCCGTCACCGCGGTCTTCGCCGGCCTGTTGACCAAGGTCGGCGTGTACTCGATGCTGCGCACCCAGACCCTGCTCTTCCCCGGCCACCGCCTCGGCGACCTGCTGATGCTCGCCGCCCTCGCCTCCATGGCCGTGGGCATCCTCGGCGCCGTCGCCCAGACCGACCTCAAGCGGGTGCTGTCCTTCACCCTCATCAGCCACATCGGCTACATGGTCTTCGGCATCGCGCTCGCCGGGCGAGCCTCGATCAGCGGGGCGATCGTGTACGTGGCCCACCACATCACCGTGCAGACCACCCTGTTCCTCGTCGCCGGGCTCGTCGAGCGGCGCGACGGCACCACGGAACTCACCCGCCTCGGCGGCCTGGCGAAGACGGCGCCGCTGCTCGCCGTGCTGTTCTTCGTGCCCGCCATGAACCTCGCGGGCATCCCGCCTCTGTCCGGGTTCATCGGCAAGCTCGGCCTGATGCGGGCGGGCATCGAGAACGGCGGCGGCTGGGCGTGGGCGCTCGTGGCCGGGTCCGCCGCCACCAGCCTGCTCACGCTCTACGTCATGGCGAAGGTCTGGAACCTCGCGTTCTGGCGCGACGCGCCACCCGGGGCCGAGGAGGAGGGCGTCGTGCTGGAGTCCGCCGAGGACGACGAACCGGACGAGGAGGGAAGGCCGACCGGCTCCGGCAGCGGGCTGCCGGAGCCCGCGGGAGCCGTGGTCTCCGCGGGCTTCCTGGGCCAGTCCATCACCACCACCAAGCGGCTGCCCTGGCCGATGCTGGTGGCGACCGGCGCCGCCGTCGCCCTCGGCCTGTCGTACACCGTGCTCGGCGGCCCCCTCACCACCTTCACCGAGGCCGCCGCCGCCGAACTCCTCGCCCGCACCCCCTACATCGAGGCGGTGCTCGGCCGGTGAGCAACCTGTTCCGCGACCGTTCGCCCTACAGCTGGTCCTTCCGCGTGGGCAGCGGCCGACGCGTGCTCGAGCTGCCCCTCGTCGGCTGGCTCACGGTCATCTGGATCCTGTTGTGGGGCACCCCGTCCTGGGCCAACCTCGTCAACGGCGTCGTCGTCGCGGTCTGCCTGTGCCTGGCCTTCCCGCTGCCCGCCGTGGACCTCGGCCTGCGGCTGCGCCCCCTGGGCATCCTGCGCCTCGGGGCCTACCTGCTGTACGACATGTTCTCCTCCAGCGTCGAGGTCACCCGGCAGATCTTCGCCAAGGGCCCCTACCGCGCCGCGGTCGTGGCCGTACCGCTGCGGGTGCGCAGCGACCTCATGCTCACGGCCACCGCCGTCGCCGTCTCCAACGTCCCCGGCGGCTCCGTGATCGAGGTGCGCCGGGCGACGGCCACCCTGTTCCTGCACGTCCTCGACGCGGAGAATCCCGGCGAGATCGAGGGCGCCCGGCGACGGGTGTGGCGCATGGAGGAACTCGTCGCCCGCGCCTTCGGCACCGCCGAGGACATCGCCGACGCCGCCCGTCCCGTACCGGAAGGTGACCCCTCGCCGTGACCACCCTGCACGCCGTCGAAGAGGCCATGCTGATCGCCTCGCTCGCGATGATCCTCGTCGCCGGCGCACTGCTGCTGTACCGGTTCTGGTACGGCCCCTCGATGCTGGACCGCGCGGTCGCCCTGGACGTGGCCGCGGCGCTCATCATCGCCGGCATCGGCGTCAAGGCCGCGCACGACCGCGACTCCTTCTACTTCCCCGTGATGCTGGTGCTCGCCTTCCTCGGGTTCACCGGCTCGGTGGGCATCGCCCGCTTCATCGCGGTACGCGACCGGCCCTCCGCGCGGGCGGACGGCGAGCAGGACCACCGGTGAACGCCTGGGCCGAGGCCGCCGACCTGGCCGGGGCGGTCCTCATGCTTCTTGGCTGCCTGCAGTGCCTCCTCGGAGTGATCGGGATGCTCCGCTTCCCCGACGTGCTCTCCCGCAGTCACGCCGCCACCAAACCGCAGACCCTCGGGATGCTCCTCGTCCTGGCCGGGGTGGCGCTGAGGCTGCGGCACGGCACCGACGTGGGCACCCTCGCGCTGATCGCCTTCTTCCAGTTCCTCACCAGCCCGGTCGCCTCCCACCTGGTGGCCCGCTCCGCCTACCGCACCGGCCAGACGGGTTCCCGGGGCCTGCTCCGGGACGACCTGGACCCGCAACTCAGCGCCGGGGACGGCCCCGGGGAGTAGCCCCGGCGGGGCCGTCGGAGCACCGGGTGGTCAGACCACGCAGCCCACATGCGCCAGCGCCTGCTTCAGCAGCACCCCGTGCCCGCCCGGCATCTCGCTCTGCACCGCCTCGGACAGGGCCTCCCGCGGGTCGAACCAGACCAGGTCGAGCGCGTCCTGCCGGGGCCGGCAGTCACCGCTCACCGGCACGACGTAGGCGAGGGAGACCGCGTGCTGCCGGGGGTCGTGGTACGGCGTGACGCCGTGCGTGGGGAAGTACTCGGCCACCGTGAACGGCTGGAGCGAGGACGGCACCCGGGGCAGCGCCACCGGGCCGAGGTCCTTCTCCAGATGACGCAACAGGGCGTCGCGGACCCGCTCGTGGTGCAGCACCCGGCCGGAGACCAGCGTCCGGCTGACCGTCCCGTCGGGCCCGATGCGCAGGAGCAGGCCGACGCTGGAGACTTCGCCGCTGTCGTCGACACGCACGGGCACGGCCTCGACGTACAGGATGGGCATGCGGGCGCGCGCCATCTCGAGTTCGTCGCTCGTCAGCCAGCCCGGCGTGGTTTCGGTCATGTCAGACATCGCTTGATCATACTTTCAGCCGTTCCTGGTTCCCGGGCGGCGCTCCGGGACTGGACTGTGACCCCTCCCACGCCGCTCAGCCGTCGTCCAGCGGGCCGCCGGGCAGCCGGTAGACCCTGCGGGCATTGTCGCGCCCCGCCCAGCGTGCGAGGCGCAGCGCGTCCGGCAGGGCCAGTTCGTCGGCGTCCAGCCGCTCCTGAAGCAGCCCGGCCAGCCCCTGCCGGAAGGCCAGTGCCCCCAGGTGGTGGAACTCGGCCACCCCGTAGGCGTCGGAGCTGTAGAGCAGCTTGCGGAACGGGGTGATCTCCAGCGCCTCCGCGAGGATCGCGCCCGCCCGCGCGGGACCGACGTGGTGCAGGGTGAGACCCACGTCGAGGTACACCCGTTCGAAGACCGCCGACAGGTAGGCCGCCTGGCGCTGGTAGGGCCAGCAGTGCAGCAGCAGGACCGGGATCGTGCCGGCGGTCAGGTGCAGCCAGTCGGTCAGGTGGGTCGGATCCACGCGGTGCATGCGGATGTCGCTGTCGCCGAATCCCGTGTGCAGTTGCAGCGGCCGCCCGAGGTCCACGGCGGTCCACAGCAGGTGCCGCATCAGCACCGGGTCCTCGAGCCGCCCGCCGCGCGCGAGCCAGTGCCGGGCGGCTTCGGTGACCTCGCCGGTCGAGGGCCGGGACGGGTCCAGGTCGAAGCCCGTGCGGTAGGCCGCCACCGACTTGACCGCCACCACGCCCGCCCGCCGGACCGCCTCCCACGCGGCCGCGCGGAACGCCGCCGCGTACGCGTCCGGCTCCACGCCCCCGGCCGCCACCGCCTCCGCGACCGCCTCCAGCCGGACCACCTCGTACGCCGTCGCGCCCGCCGCCTCCGCCAGCTCGGCCGGCGCGGTCACCCGGTGCGGGGCGTACCCGGTGTCCACGCAGAACACGCCCGTGCCCGCGGCCCGCAGGAACCGCCTGTTCACCTCGGCGGCGCCCAACTCGGCCCGCCGGGCCAGGTACAGGTCGGGCGGCGCGTGGCGCGGCAGGTCCAGCAGGGGCGCGCAGTGCCGGCGTACGGCGAGGCCGACCGGGCTGTCGAAGGGGGAGACGCCGGGCCACGACCCGCCCTCGGTGAGCAGGGACTCGAAGCCCTCCCGGTCCAGGTCGTCCGTGGTGGCGCCGTGGCAGTGGTGGTCCACCAGGTGCAGCGCGCCCAGTCTCTCGTGGACGGGTCCGGCCGCCATGTCAGTACTTCCAGCGGTAGGCCGCCGCCACCCGGTCGTCGTCCAGCCCGTCGACCGCCTCGATCTCCCCGAGCCGTACGGCGGCCACCGCGTCGGCCAGCACCGGCCCCAGCGCGGTCCGGAGCACACCGTCCGCGCGGAACGCCTCCACCGACTCCGCGAGCGAGCCCGGCAGCCGGCGCACCCCGCGGGCCTCGGCCTCGGCCACGTCCAGCCGGGCCGGGTCGCCGGTGATCTCCTCGGCCAGGGGCGCGGACGACGCGAGCCCGTCGAGACCGGCGGCGATCACCGAGGCGAGGGCGAGGTAGGGGTTGGCGGCGAGGTCGACCGGCTTCACCTCCAGGTTCGCCGCCCGCTCGCGCACCCCGGCGGTCCCGGTGACGATCCGCAGAGCGGCCTCGCGGGTCTCCCGGCCCCAGGCGGTGAACACCCCCGCCCACTGCGAGGGCCGCAGCCGCAGGTGGCTGGCCGGGCTCGGCGCGGTCATCGCCGTGAGCGCGGGGAGGTGGTCCAGCACCCCGGCGACGAAGGACTCCGCCTCGGCGGTCATGCCGTACCGGCCCGCACCTCCCGCGTGCAGGTTCCTTCCGTCGCGCCAGGCGGAGAGGTGGAGGTGCCCGCCGTTGCCGACGCCCCGCCCGAGGACCGCCGGGGCGAAGGAGACCCGCAGCCCGTGCCGCCGCGTCACGGCGCGGATCGTCTGGCGCACCAGCACGCTGCGGTCGGCCGCCGCCACCGGGTCGAGCGCGCCCACCGAGACCTCGAACTGCCCCGCCGCGTACTCGGGATGGAGCTGCTCCACGTTCACGCCCTGCGCCGCGAGCGCCGCCAGCAGGTCGGCGGCGCAGTCGCTCAGCTCGACCTGCCGGGTGGCCCCGTAGGCCGGTCCCGACACCGCGGGTACGAACGCGTCGCCGTCCGTGTCGCCCCGGCCCACGGTCCACTCGATCTCGACGGCGGCCCGGAACGTGAGGCCGTACCGCTCGGCGGCCCGGGCCACCGTCCGGCGCAGGACGGTGCGCCCGCACGCCGGATGCGGGTCGCCCTCCTGTGTGATCCGGTCGACCGGCGCCCACGCCCAGCCGGGCTGCGCCGCCAGTACGGTCAGCCGGTCGAGGTCGGGGTAGAGGCGCAGGTCGCCGTCGGGGGAGCCGAGGACGTCCGTGGCGACGATCGCGTCGTTCGCCAGGAAGGTGTCGAACACCGGCGACATGCCGACGCCCCAGGCCGCGGCCGAGGCGAGCTTCGCCGTCGGCACCGTCTTCACCCGGGTGATCCCGGCCGTGTCGACGTACGCCAGCACGACGCCGTGCACGCCCCGCCCGGCCAGCTCACCGCTCAGCGCGGTGGCCCGCTCGACCTCGCCGGGACGCCCGCCGGGCACGGGGTCGCTCTCGCTCACGTCTCGGCTCCTTCGCGCGTGCGCCGTCCGTCGCGGACCATTGTGCCGCCGCGATGATCACCCTGTCCGGGTTTCGCCGGATGTGCGCAAGGCGCGGTGGAAGCCGCACCGGGGTCAGTCCAGGTCGGTGGGCTGCGGCGAGGGGGTCCCGCCGTCCAGGACGGTCTTCAGGCGCTCGGTGCCCTGGCGCACGCCCCGCTCGACGGAGGAGGTCTGGGGGCCGTCCAGGCCGCCGCCCGTGACGGTGAGGGCGGAGGTGCCGACGCGTACGGCGGCGACGTCCAGGCTGAGCGTGACCGGGGTGCCGTCGGCGGTGCCCTGCACGGTCACGTGCAGTCCCTCGCGGGCGTCGCCCACGTCGGGCACCGAGGCCTCGGTCACCTGGACGGTGCGCTTGTCGCCGCGGGAGTCGGTCGCGGTGAACTCGTCGCACGTCTGCGGCAGGGAGTCCAGCCACTTCAGGCGGTCGTCGAGGCCGGCGCGGTCGTAGCCGGCGACCTGCTCGAGGAGACGGGCGTCGCCCTGCTCGAAGCCGGTGAGGGCCGACGGTCCCGACGGCTCGCCCAGCAGGTTGTCGCGGTAGAGCCCGTCGAGCAGCTGCTGACAGTCCGCGGCGTCGGCCTTCGCGGTGAGGAAGTCGGAGACGTCGACCTCGCCGACGAGCAGCCGGTCGCGCCACTTGTCCGCGTCCTGGACCTGGTTCCAGTCGTCCTCCAGGTCGGCCTCGGTGAGCAGGGCGGCCTTGGCGCCGGACTCGGTGAGGGCGGAGGGGGAGGCGCTGGGCGAGCCGCTCGGGGTCTGCCTCGCCGCGTTCTGCTCGGCGATCCCGGCCTGTTCGGCGGCGGTGTCCGAGGCGGTTCCCGACCCGCCGCCGTCCGAGCAGGCCGCGGTGGTCAGCAGCGCGCCCGCCGCCAGCGCGGAGGCCAGGAGACGGGCGGGGTGGGACGGACGACGGCTCATCGCGGGATGCCTCCTGGGACGGGAAACGGTGTCCTCAGCGCATCACCGCACCCGTGGACCCACCAGCGCACGGGCCTGTTCGGGTGACCGGTCACCGACCGGGAGGGGGCAGCAGGCCCGGCGGACTCAGCCGGCCCGCTCCAGGGTGTCCCTGCCGACTTCCTTGTCCACCGCCGCACGTACCAGCGCGGCCGCGAGCACCGCCGGTTCCGTCGACCGGGCCAGAGCGACGAGCCGCTCCGGGTCCCCGGGCAGACCGAGGCGTTCCGCGCCCTGGAGGGCCTTGCGGTCCAGGTAGGGGGCCGCCTCCGGCCAGACGAGCTGGGCCTCGCGCAGGAAGATGTCCGCGCCGGTCGGACCCACTCCGGGGAACTCCTGGAGCAGCCGCCGTACTTCGGAGACGTCGCCGTCCGCCTCCTCGCGCAGCCGGCGCAGGTCACCGCCCCACCGCTCGGTGAGCAGTTCGGCGGCCTCGCCGAGCTGCGTGGCGGTGCGCTCGTCGTAGCGCCGGTATCCGCCCCGGCCGAGTGCGTCCACCCGCTCCTGCCAGTCGGCGTCGGCCATGCGGCGCGGGTCGCGCAGCCCCGCCTCGCCGAGGGCACGGGCCGCGGCGACCGCGATGGAACCGCTGATACGGGCACTGAGCAGATGGGCGAGGACCAACAGCCGGTACAGCGGCTGCGGGGTGTCCTTGAGCCGGATGCCCGCCTCTTCGGCGTACGTCCGGCCGTGCGCGTCGACGAGTTCGCGTACGACCCGCCGTTGGTCGCGGCTCACGGCTACGGCTTCAGCGGGTCGTGACCGACCGTCATGAGCCGGTGCCTGAGCCCGGTGTCGTCGGACCGGGGCTCGTTCTCCAGGTCGGTGCGCGAGGTCACGGTGTCCACGACCTCGCGCATCGCACGGAGGTCGTCCTCCGTCAGGTCCGTGCGGCGTTTCTGCAGGATCGCGAGGACGTGCTGTCCCAGTGGCGGTCCGGCGTCGTCCGGCAGCGGCTCGGTCAGCTCGCCGGAGTCCCGTACCCGCAGCCAGTCGGCGAGTTCCGCGGAGGTCATGTTCACCACGCGGTGGAAGTCCTCCCACAGCGCGTCGAGTTCGAGGGCGTCGGCCATGAGGTGCCCCTCTTTTCGTGCGTATGTGCGTTCGGTGCGTTACGTGCGTACCGCCTGGTCAGCCGGAGCAGGGCGACGCGCTCGTCCTCGTCGGTGCCGCCCCACACGCCCGACGTCTGCCCCGACTCCAGCGCGAACGTCAGGCACTGGGAGGTCACCGGGCATCTGGTGCAGACACGCTTGGCGGCCGCCGTGTCCCGCAGGGCGGGTCCGGCGGTGCCCACCGGGAAGAACAGATCGGGGTCCTCATCCACGCAGGCGGCGCGGCGCAACCACTCCATGCGGGCGCGGGTGCCCATGGGGCCCGGGAGCAAACGCCCGGCGGGCGTCCGCCGTGGAGACCGGCCGTCAGCGGGCGAGTACGCCGTCCAGGAACCGCGTGAGGTCCGCGAACACCTCCGCGCGGTTGGTCTCGTTGAAGACCTCGTGCCGGGCGCCCGGGTAGATCCGCTCGGTCAGGTCGCCGCCGCTCAGCGGCTCGACGCCGACGCGGCTGCCGGGCAGCGGCACCAGCCGGTCGTCGTCCCCGTGCACCCACAGCAGCGGCAGGCGGCCGACGTCGCCGCTCCTGGCGACGGTCTCCAGCGTCCGTACGAACGCCTCGAGGGTCGGCCGTTTCATCGGCCCGTGCCACACCAGCGGGTCCGCCGCGTACGCCGCGCCGACCGCCGGGTCGCGGGAGAGCGAGGCCGGGCTGATCGGCGTGTCGGGGATCTCCTCGAGGGCGAGCAGCCGGCGCGGCAGCTCCCAGTCGCCGATCACGGGGCCGGACAGCACCAGCGCGGTCAGCCCTGGGTGGCGCTGGGCGTAGCGGGCGGCGACGAGGCCGCCCATGGAGTGCCCGATCATGACGACCGGCAGGCCGGGGTGGGCGCCCCGGGCCAGCTCGGCCACGGCGTGCACGTCGGTGACCACGTCCTCGAAGTCCTCGATCACCACCCGCTCGCCGTCCGACCGCCCGTGCCCGGTGTGATCCGGTGCGTAGACGGCCGCGCCGTGCCCGGTCAGGACGCCGGCCACCTCCTCGTAGCGGCCGGTGTGCTCGCCGTATCCGTGGACCAGCAGCGCGACGTAGCGGGGCCGCCCGGCGGGCCACTCGCGGACGGTGATCCGTCCCCGCGTTCCGTTCAGGGTGTGCTCGCGGGCCTCGGCCATGTCTCCTCCGGGTGCGTCGCTGACGGTCCTCGGAGGATCTTCCCAGGACACGGGACGGCGGTCTATAGTCCAAAACTAGCAGTGCTAATTAAGGTGCTGCTACGGAGACAGTGCCCATCAAGGAGTCACCTCGTGCGTCCCGTCCACTTCGCGGCCGCCCGCCGCACCCCGATCGGCAAGCTGCGCGGCGCCCTGTCCGCCGTGCGGCCCGACGACCTCGCCGCCGCAGTGATCCGGGGCCTGGTCGCCGACGTGCCCGCGCTCGACCCCGCCCGCGTCGACGACGTCTACTGGGGCGCCGCCAACCAGGCGGGCGAGGACAACCGCAACGTCGCCCGGATGGCCGCCCTGCTCGCGGGCCTGCCCGAGACCGTGCCCGGCGCCACCGTGAACCGGTTGTGCGCCTCCGGCCTCGAGGCCGTCACGACCGCCGCCCGCACCATCGCAGCGGGCGAGGCCGACGTCGTGCTCGCCGGCGGCTCGGAGTCGATGAGCCGCGCCCCCTTCGTCCTGCCCCGCCCCGACGAGGCGCTGCCGCACCGCATCGAGACCGTCGACACCCGGCTGGGCTGGCGCCTGGTCAACCCGGCGATGAAGGACCTGCACGGCCTGCTGGCCATGGGCGAGACGGCGGAGGAGGTCGCCGAGCGGTACGGCGTCCCGCGCGAACGCCAGGACGAGTTCGCCCTGCGCAGCCACCACCTCGCCGCCGAGGCCCGCAAGTACGGCCACTTCGACGACGAGATCCTCCCCGTCGAGCGCCCCGACGGCGTGGTCGTCGACACCGACGAGTGCGTCCGCGAGGACACCTCCCTGGAGAAGCTGGGCCGCCTCAAGCCCGTCTTCCGCCCCGGCGGCACGGTCACCGCGGGCAACGCCTCCCCGATGAACGACGGCGCCGCCGGACTCCTGCTGGTCAGCGAGGAGGCCCTGAACGACCTGGGCCTGGAGTCGCTCGGCCGCTACGTCGCGGGCGGCTCGGCCGGCGTCCACCCGGACGTCATGGGCATCGGCCCGGTCCCCGCCACCCGCAAGGTCCTCGCCCGGGCCGGCTGGAGCATCGGCGACATCACGGAGGCCGAGTTCAACGAGGCGTTCGCCGCGCAGGCCCTCGCCTGCGTCGACCGGCTCGGCATCGACCCCGACCTGGTCAACCCCACCGGCGGCGCCATCGCACTGGGCCACCCGCTCGGCTGCTCCGGCGCCCGCATCCTCACCACCCTGCTCCACCGCATGCGCCGCTCGGGAGCCGCCCGTGGCCTGGCCACGATGTGCGTGGGCGTGGGGCAGGGCAGCGCGGTGCTGGTCGAGCGGCACTGACCGCACGACCGGTCGAGGCCCCGTACGGCGACCGCTAAGGATCAATGGGCGAGACGGTGCTTACGGTGCCGGACCGGTGCGCATAGCATCGGTCCCCGCAATGGACACCATGACGCTCTGGCACCTCACCGGCTGGGAATTCGCCGCCCTGGCCTTCGCGGCCCTGCTCGTCGGCTTCTCCAAGACCGCGGTGAGTGGGGCCAACACCGTCAGCCTGGCGATCTTCGCGGCGGTCCTGCCCGCTCGCGCCTCCACCGGCATCCTGCTGCCGGTGCTGATCGCCGGCGACGTCCTGGCCGTCCTGACCTACCGGCGGCACGCGCACTGGCCGACCCTGTGGCGGCTGTTCCCGGCGGTGGGGGTGGGGGTGGTCGTCGGCACCCTGTTCCTGGTGTGGGCCGACGACACGGTCGTCAGGACGTCGATCGGCGTGATCCTGCTGTTCATGGCCGGCGTGACGGTGTGGCGCCGGCGGCGGGCCGACGACGCGGAGCAGCCGGACGAAATCACCTCGCGCACCGGCCGCGTGAAGGCCCGCTCCTACGGGGTCCTCGGCGGGTTCACCACGATGGTCGCCAACGCGGGCGGCCCGGTGATGTCGATGTACCTGCTCTCCGCGGGCTTCCGCAAGCTCGGCTTCCTGGGTACGTCGGCGTTCTTCTTCCTGATCGTCAACGTGTCCAAGCTGCCCTTCAGTGCGGGCCTCGGCCTGATCGACGGCCGCTCACTGCTGCTCGACGCGGCACTGGTGGTCTTCGTGGTGCCCGGCGCGTTCCTCGGCAAGTGGGCCGTGAACCGGATCAACCAACGCCTGTTCGAGCGTCTGGTGATCGCGGCGACGATCGTGGGCGGTCTGCAGCTCCTGCTGGCCTGACCCGCTCCGGCAGGCCGTTGCTCAGGTCCTCCACCAGCAGGCGCTTGGCGATGGAGTCGACGGCGGCGCGCAGCTCGGTGTCCGAGGGGCGGCCGATGTCCTGCTCCACCCGGCTCTCCAGCCAGGTGGCCCAGGCCCGGCCGATGACCAGGGCCTCGCGGGCTCCCGCCTCGGTGTGCGAGAGCAGGGAGCCGTCGCGGGTCAAGAACCCCTCCTCGACCATGCGGTCGAAGACCGGCAGCAGCACCTCCGGCGGTACCCGGCGGCGGGCCGCGATCAGGCCGAGGCCGGCGTGCCCGACCAGCCGCGTGAACAGCTCGACCTGCATGACGGCCCAGGCACCGGCGACGTCCAGCCGGGTGTCGCTGTCGGCGATGAGCCGGCGCGCGGTGGCCGGCTCCGCACCGCCGATGATCTTTCCGACGGATGCCTCCAGGGCCCTGCGGCTGCTCGCGTCGTGCGGTGAGGCGAAGCCCTCGCCCATGTCCGTGGAGCCGGCGCGGGCGCTGTCGCGCAGCTGCACCTGCTTGAGGAACAGGGCGACGAGGAAGCCGACGGCCGCGACCGGCACCGTCCACAGGAACACGGTCTGGATGGTGTCCGCGTACGCGCCCACGATCGGCGCCGACGCGCCCGGCGGCAGCCCGTGCACGCCCTCCGGACTGGTCGCCGCCCTGCCGATCACCGACGGATCGGCGGCGCCGGTCGCCGCGGCGGCGGACACGCCGTCCCGCAGGTTGGGGCCGAGGGCGTTGGCGTAGATCGTGCCGAACACGGCGGTGCCGAAGGAGCTGCCCAGCGTGCGGAAGAAGGTGACGCCGGAGGTCGCGGTGCCGAGGTCGGCGTAGTCGACGGTGTTCTGCACGACGATGGTCAGCACCTGCATGGACAGGCCGATGCCCGTGCCCAGCACGAACATGTACAGCGACTCGAGCCCCGCGCCCGTGGACGGCCCCATCAGCGACATCAGGTACAGGCCGACCCCCATCACCAGGGTGCCCGCGATCGGGAACAGCCGGTAGCGCCCCGTCCTGCTGACCACGGTGCCGCTGAACACCGAGGCGATCAGCAGCCCCGCCACCATCGGCAGCGTCCGGACCCCGGAGACGGTGGCCGAGTCGCCGTCGACGTACTGCAGATAGGTCGGCAGATACGTCAGCGCGCCGAGCATCGCGAAGCCGACGATGAAGCTGAGGATCGAGCAGACCGTGAAGACCGGGTTGCCGAACAGCCGCATCGGGAGCATCGGTTCGGCCGCCCGGGTCTCCACCAGGCAGAACAGGGCGAGCGCGATCAGCCCGCCCGCGAACAGGCCGATGACGACGCCCGAACCCCATGCGTACTCGTTGCCGCCCCAGCTCGTCGCCAGGATCAGCGCGCTGGCGCCGACCGCGACCAGCGCGATGCCCAGGTAGTCGATGACGGGCCGGACGGCCGACTTCACCACCGGGATGGTGCGGGCGGCGGCGATGACGACCGCGATCGCGATGGGCACGTTGACGTAGAACGCCCAGCGCCAGGACAGGTGGTCGGTGAACAGCCCGCCCAGCAGCGGCCCGATGACCGTCGCGACCCCGAACACGGCGCCGATGGCGCCCTGGTACTTGCCGCGCTCCCGCAGCGGGATGACGTCCGCGATCAGCGCCATCGCCGTCACCATCAGGCCGCCCGCGCCGATGCCCTGCATCGCCCGCCAGGTGATCAGCAGCGGCATGTTGGTGGCCAGCCCGCACAGGAACGAGCCCGTGATGAACACGACCGCCGAGACCTGGAAGACCACCTTGCGGCCGAACAGGTCGCCGAACTTGCCGACCAGCACCGTCGCCACGGTCTCCGCGAGCAGGTACGAGGTCACCACCCACGACATGTGCGCGGCGCCGCCCAGGTCGGACACGATCGTCGGCAGCGCGGTGCCGACGATCGTCTGGTCCAGGGCCGCCAGCAGCACCCCGAGCATGATCGTGACGAAGACGATGTTGCGGCGTCGTCTGTCCAGCACGGGTGGCTGGGTGGCGGCGGTCCGCGGCGACTCCTCGGCGACTGTCACAGGGTCACGATCACACCGGTGCACTGGCCACGCATGCGGGAACGGTCCGCGCGGGTGTGGCCGCTCGCGGCCGCCGGACGGGCCCTGGCGTTGGCCGCCGGCCGGGCCTCAGCGTTGGCCGGGGTTGCGCCGCAGCAGATAGGTGTCCATGATCCATCCCTTGCGCTCGCGTGCCTCGGCCCGCAGCCGCTCGATGCGGGGCGCGGCCTCGGCGATCGGCCCGGAGTCGAGTATCTCGTCCGGGGTGCCCAGGTAGGCGCCCCAGTAGATGTCGATGTCCTGGTCCGCGTACCGGCGGAAGGTCTGGTGGGCGTCGAGCATCACGACGACGTCGTCCGCGTCCTGGGGGAAGCCCTCGGCGAGCCGCCGCCCGGTGGTGATCTGCACCGGCCGCGCCACCCGGTTCAGCCCGGTGCGGTGCCGGGCGACCAGCGAGGAGACACTGCTGATGCCGGGCACGACGTCGTACTCGAACGCCACCGTCCCGCGCTCCAGGATCTCCTCCAGGACGCCCAGCGTGCTGTCGTACAACGCGGGGTCGCCCCACACCAGGAACGCGCCGCTCCCGTCCTCGCCGAGCTCCTCGGCGATCAGCCGCGCGTAGATGCCGGCGCGGGCGCTGCGCCAGTCCCCGACGGCGGGGGAGTAGGCAGCGCCGCCCGCGCTCCGGTCCCGCTCGGGGTCGCGCGCCTCGACGATCCGATACGTCCCCTCCGGTATGTGCGTCTTCAGCATGTCCCGGCGCAGCCGCACCAGGTCGGCCTTCGCCTCGCCCTTGTCCAGGACGAAGAACACGTCCGTGCTCCGCAACGCCCTGACCGCCTGGAGCGTCAACTGGTCGGGGTCGCCCGCGCCGATACCGATCACATGAATTGTCCGCACGCCACGAGTCTGCCGTACGCCACTGACAACGCCCCGGCCGGGCCGTCCCGGGCGGCGGCGGGTGACTTCAGCCCCGCAGCCGGGGCGCCCGCGCCGCCGCGTCCACGGGGTGACCGGCCTCCACGTCCCGCGCCAGCTGCCCGGCCCACTCTGCGACCGACCCGAGATCCATCCCGTACGGCCGCTCCCGCCCGCCTCCCGGCGCCGCCCACTCCGTCACGGCGCCCGCACCGCGTCGCAGCAGCCTGGCCCCGCCGGTGACATTGCCGCGCGCCGCGTGCGTGAGCCCGACGGCCAGCTGGGCCATCCCCCGCCACAGCTCCCGCTCCTCGTCGGGGCCCGACTTCCAGGCGTCCTCGAAGACCTCGTGCGCGTGAAAGGGCTGCCCCGCGTCCAGCAGCCGCTGCGCCTCGGCGACCGTGTCCTCGGGGGCCCGTACGACGCCCTCCGGCTGCCGGGGCACACCGTCGGCGCCGTACGGCAACGGCCGCCCGAGCCCGTCCCGGGGCCGGGCGTTGCGCGCCCGCCCCTCGTCGTCGCGGTCCCGCGCGTCCACCGACTGGTTCGAGGCTGTGCTGTCCATGGGACCGATTGTCCCTCGCCCGTGCCCGCTTAGGCGTGGCCCGGTGTGTGGGGTAAAGTGCGGTCCGCGTGATCGCGCGGTTCACCGCGCGTGAGCACACCGGGACGTGGCGCAGCTTGGTAGCGCACTTGACTGGGGGTCAAGGGGTCGCAGGTTCAAATCCTGTCGTCCCGACGGTGTGGAGGGCCTTCTCGGACGCGAGTCCGAGAAGGCCCTTCTGCTGTGCCGGCCGCCTCCCCCCGGGTCAGTCCCGCGGCCGCGCCCCCGCCGCGACGAGCAGGTCCACCGTCTCCGGATGCGGCCCGTTCGCCGCCCAGTCGAGCGGCGTCCAGCCCGTGCCGTGGTCCTCCCGCAGGTTCGGGTCGGCTCCGTACTCCAGGAGTACCCGGACGGCCTCGGTGTGCCCCCAGCAGGCCGCCCCGCACAGGGGCGTGCCCTCCGAGCCGATCCCGCTCTCCGTGTCGGGACGGGCACCGGCCGACAGCAGCACGCGCACGATGCCGGCGGCCCCGCTCACTGACGCCACGTACAGCGGCGTGCTGCCCGCGGCGTCCGCCGTCTCGGCCGGCACCCCGACCCGCAGCGCGTCCCGCACCCGAGCGAGGTCGCCGACCAGCGCGGCGTCCACCAGACGCCGGGACAGCTTCTTGCACTTTCGCCTGTTCACAGGAGCCGAGCCTAAAAGGGGCTGCGGCAGGGCTCAGCGGGGCCGCGGCAGGGTTCAGTAGTTCGCGGTGGCGAGCATCCCGCCGTCCTCGTCGTACACCGTCACCAGCCCGTTGTCCGACTCGTAGCACGATACGAAGGCCGAGATGATCCGAAAATGTCGTTGCGCCGGTCCGCTCCGGTGACCTTGGTGATGTGCCCGGCGGCCGACTTCTCGGTGGCCGTGCCGGACTCGGCGACGCAGCCGCGGAATTCCTCGGCCTGGGTCCTGGACCGTGCCGCCGGTTCCTCCTTCCCCTCCTCCTTCCCCTCCTCGGGCTGTGGCTTGCCGTCGGCGGCGATGGCCTTGTCCTTGGCTCCACGGTCCGTGGAGTCGCCGGAGCCACCGCTGAGCGCTCCGGCGATGCCGAGGACCGCGACGAGGCCGATGACGCCGGCGCAGCCGAGACCTGCGATCTTGCCGACGCCGCGCTTCTTCTGCGGCTGTGCGAACCCGTGCGGTTACGCGAATCGGAGCCGAACCACTCGATCGAGGAGTTCGGCCGGTCACGCCCGATCGTCAGAAGGCGCTTGACTTGAAGTGCACTTCAAACTGAAGACTCCTCTTCGTACCCGGACGACCGGGTGCAAATGGGGAGGAACATCATGAAGTACCGCACGATAGGCACCGACCCGGCGCACCGCCGAGAGGTGAGTGTGCTCGCGCTCGGTGCGATGCTGTTCGGTTCGCGGACCGACGAGAAGACCTCTTTCGCCGTCCTCGACCGCTATGTCGAGGCCGGTGGGAACTTCATCGACACCTCCGACAACTACGCCTTCTGGACCGACGGCGGCCAGGGCGGTCAGAGCGAGGAACTTCTCGGCCGCTGGCGGCGCAGCCGCGGGGTCGGGGACGAGATCGTCGTCGCCACCAAGCTCGGCGCCAGGCCGCTGGCCCCCGGCACCAGCTACACCGACAACCCGGAGGGCCTGTCCGCGAAGGTGATCCGAGAGGCCGCCGAGCGCAGCAGGGAACGGCTCGGTCTGGAGAAGCTGGACCTGCTGTACGCGCACATCGACGACTACACCGTGCCGCAGCGCGAGACCGTCGAGGGGTTCGGCGAACTGGTCGCGGAGGGCACGGTCGGACTGCTCGGCGTGAGCAATCAGGCGGTGTGGCGCGTCGAGCGGGCCCGCGCCCTGGCCGCCGCGGCCGGGGTGCCCGGCTACGAGGTGCTCCAGTACCAGCACAGTCACCTGCGGCCCCGCTTCGACATACCCGGCGAGTTCTCCCCGGACGGCAGCCTCAGTCACGCCGGCGCCGAACTCCTCGGCTACCTGCGGGCCGAGCCCGCCCTGACGCTGGTCGCCTACACGCCCCTGCTGGCCGGCGCCTACGTTCGCGAGGACAAGCCGCTGCCCCCGGACTACGACCACCCGGGCACCCCGGCGCGGCTCGCGGTGCTGCGGGACATCGCGAAGGAGACCGGCGCCACGGTCAACCAGGTCGTCCTCGCTTGGCAGATCGGCGGAGCGCTGCCGATCGTGCCGTTGACCGGGGTCTCTTCGGTGGCCCAGCTCGAGGAGAACCTGACCGCGGTGGAACTGGAGCTGACGGAGGATCAGCGGGATCGGCTCGACGCGGTCCACTGAAGGCTACTGACCCTCCGTCAGTTCCTGACCAGCAGCTGGAAGTCGAACGCGTACCGGGACGCGCGGTAGATGTGCGTCCCGTACTCGACCGGCCGCCCGGTGTCGTCGTACGCCGTGCGCTGCATGGTCAGCAGCGCGGCGCCCTCCCGCTCGTCGAGGCGCTCGGCCTCCTCGCGGGAGGCGATGCGGGCGCCGACGGTCTGGCGGGCGCTGTGCAGGGTGATGCCGGACGCGCGCATCATCCGGTACAGGCCGGTCGACTCCAGCCGGGCGTCGTCCAGGTCCAGCAGCCCCGTCGGCAGGTAATTGCACAGCAGCGCCACCGGCTGGCCGTGGGTGAGGCGCAGCCGCTCCAGGAGGGTGACCTCGCTGCCCTCCGCGACACCGAGGGCCGCCGCCACCTCGGCGGTGGCCGGGGCGCTCTCGTTGCGCACCACCCGCGTGCCGGGTCCCTGCCCGGCCGCCTCCAGGTCGTCATAGAGGCTGCTCAGCTCCAGTGGGCGTTTGACCTGGCTGTGCACCACCTGGGTGCCGACCCCGCGCCGCCGGACCAGCAGCCCCTTGTCCACCAGGGACTGGATGGCCTGGCGGACGGTCGGGCGGGACAGGCCGAGGCGGACGGAGAGGTCGACCTCGTTGCCCAGCAGGTTCCCCGGGGCGAGGACGCCGTGTTCTATCGCCGCCTCCAACTGCTGGGCCAGCTGGTAGTACAGCGGCACCGGACTGCTCCGGTCCAGGGCGAAGTCCAGAGTGCTGAGCGCCGGGGCGGTCACGGCACGTGCGGGGTCGCCGGTCTTCGCCATGGACGTACCTCCCTTGCGTAGGTGACTGGCTGTCAGGGGGGCGGGGGCGTCAGAGGTGGTGGCGGCGGTCGGCGACCGCCCCCTCGTACCGCGCGCGGGCGTCGGTCGCGGCCTCGCGCGCGGACACCTCGGCCACCGGCACGTCCCACCACGCCTCGGCCGGGGGAGCGGACGGCGCGGGCGCCGTCTCGACGTACACGCACGTCGGGCGGGTCGCCGCGCGGGCCGTCGTCAGCGCCTCGCGCAGCTCCCGCACCGTCTTGGCGCGCAGTACGTCCATGCCGAGGCTGGCCGCGTTGGCGGCGAGGTCGACGGGGAGCGGGGCGCCGGTGAAGGAGCCGTCGGCCACGCGGTGGCGGTAGTCGGTGCCGAAGCGCTCGGCGCCCACCGACTCGGACAGGCCACCGATCGACGCGTAACCGTGGTTCTGGACCAGCACCAGCTTGACCGGCAGGTTCTCCTGCACCGCGGTGACGATCTCCGTCGGATTCATCAGATACGTGCCGTCGCCGACCAGGGCCCACACCGGCGTGCCGGGCGCGGCCTGCTGGACGCCGAGCGCGGCCGGGATCTCGTAGCCCATGCAGGAGTAGCCGTACTCCAGGTGGTACTGGCGCGGGGACCGGGCCCGCCACAGCTTGTGCAGGTCGCCGGGGAGCGAGCCGGCCGCGTTGATCACCACGTCCTCGTCGCCGACGACCGCGTCCAGGGCGCCCAGCACCTGCGTCTGGGTCGGCACCGCGCCGTCGTCGTCGGCGCGGAACGCCGCCCGGACCGTCTCCTCCCAACGGGCCTTTCCCGCCCCGTACTCCGCCTCGTACGCCGCGTCCACCCGGTGGTCCGGCAGCGCGTCCGTCAGCGCCGTCAGCGCCGCCCGCGCGTCGCAGACCAGCGTGCGGGCGGCCAGCTTGTGGGCGTCGAAGGCGGTGATGTTGAGGTTCAGGAAGCGGACGTCCGGGTGCTGGAAGAGGGTGCCGGAGGCGGTGGTGAAGTCCGAGTAGCGGGTGCCGACGCCGATCACCAGGTCCGCGGTGCGGGCCAGGTCGTCGCTCACGGCGGTGCCGGTGTGGCCGATGCCGCCGAGGTCGGCCGGGTGGTCGTGGCGCAGGGAGCCCTTGCCGGCCTGGGTGGAGGCGACCGGGATGCCGGTGGCGTCGGCGAAGGCCTTCAGCGCCTGCTCGGCCTCGCTGTGGTGGACGCCGCCGCCCGCGACGATCACCGGGCGCTCGGCGGCGCGGATCAGGTCCACGGCCTCGGCCAGTTCCACCGGGTCGGGGGCCGGGCGCCGTACCCGCCAGACGCGGTCGGCGAAGAACTGCTCCGGCCAGTCGTACGCCTCCGCCTGCACGTCCTGCGGAAGCGCCAGGGTGACCGCGCCGGTCTCGGCCGGGTCGGTGAGCACGCGCATCGCCCGGAGCGCGGACGCGACGAGGGCCTCCGGGCGGTTGACGCGGTCGAAGTACCGGGAGACCGGCCGCAGGGCGTCGTTGACCGACACGTCGGCCTCGACCGGGTGCTCCAGCTGCTGGAGCAGCGGGTCGGCGGCGTGCGAGGCGAAGTAGTCGCCGGGCAGCAGCAGGACCGGCAGACGGTTGACGGTGGCGAGGGCGGCGCCGGTGACCAGGTTGGTGGCGCCCGGGCCGATGGACGTCGTCACCGCCTGCGCCGACAGGCGGTTCAGCTGCCGGGCGTGGCCGACGGCCGCGTGCACCATGGCCTGTTCGCTGCGGCCCTGGTGGTACGGCATCGCGTCCGCGTACTCGACGAGCGCCTGGCCGATACCCGCCACGTTGCCGTGGCCGAAGATGCCCCAGGTGCCGGCGATCAGGCGGTGCCGTACGCCGTCGCGTTCGGTGTACTGCGCGGCCAGGAAGCGCACCAGGGCCTGGGCGGTGGTCAGTCGGCGGGTGGCGGCGGCGCTCATGCGGACCTCTCCGGTGCGGTGTAGAGGGGGAGCCGGGGGTCGACCGGTTGGTCCGGCCAGGTGTCCCGGATCCAGGCGTGGTCGGGGTGGTCGCAGATCAGCCAGGCGCGCTCGGCCTCCGGACCGGCCATGACGTTGAGGTAGTACATGTGGTGGCCCGGCACGGCCATGGACGGCCCGTGCCAGCCGTCGGGGATCAGCACGACGTCCCCGTCCCGCACTTCGGCGAGCACGTCCGTGCCCTTGCCCTGCCCGGACGGCGAGACCCGCTGGTAGCCGAGGCCGGGGGTGCCGTCGTGGCCGGCGAACTCGAAGTAGTAGATCTCCTCCAGCACCGACTCCTCGCCGGGGCGATGCTCGTCGTGCTTGTGAGGCGGGAAGGAGGACCAGTTGCCGCCGGGGGTGATCACCTCGACCGCGATCAGCTTGTCGCACTCGAAGACCCCGGCGGCACCGAAGTTGTTGACCTGCCGCGAGCAGTTCCCGGTGCCGCGCAGCTCCACCGGCACCGCCGACGCCGGCACGTAACGGCTGGGCAGACGGCGGGTGCAGCGGGCGCCGGTGAGCGCGAACCGGCCGCCGCCGGCGGACGTCACCGTCGTACGGGCGTCGCGCGGGACGTAGGCGAAGTCGCTGACGCCGCTGAAGACGCTGTCGCGGCCGGTGAGTTCGAAGGTGTCCTGGCCGAAGTCGTCGGCCGTCGCGACGGAGCAGCCGCCGCTGAGCGGCAGGACGATCCACTCGCTGTCGCCGCTGTCGAAGGTGTGGCTGCCGCCGGCCGGCAGCGACACCACGCGCAGGCCGGAGTAGCCCCAGCCGGCGCTCTCGGGTGTCACGTCCACGTCGTAGGGGCCGTCCGCGGTCCTGTCCGCGGGCAGGTGATACGTCATCTCCTGGTCCTCCGCCTCTCCTCGGTCACAGCAGTCCGACGGCCGTGTCCACCGCCTGCTCCACGCTGCCCTCGGCCGGGTAGAGCAGCGAGCGGCCGACGACCATGCCCTGCACGGTGGGCAGCCTCAGTGCCTTGCGCCAGCGTTCGTAGGCCGCGCTCTGGTCCGCGGGGGAGCCGCCTATGTCGCCGCCGAGCAGGACCGCGGGCAGCGTGGAGGTCTCCAGGACCTCGGCCATGTCGTCCGGGTCGTGGGTGACGGGCAGTTTCAGCCACGTGTAGGCGGAGGTGCCCCCGAGGCCCGAGGCGATGGCGATGGAGCGGGTGACGGCCTCGGCGGACAGGTCGTTGCGGAGCCGGCCCTCGACCCGGCGGGAGATGAAAGGCTCGACGAACAACGGCAGCTGGCACGCGGCCATGGCGTCGACCGCGCGGGCGCTCGCCTCCAGGGTGGTCAGCGAGCCGGGGTCGTCGTAGTCGATGCGCACCAGCAGCTTGCCCGCGTCGAAGCGCAGGCGGGCGATGTCCTCGGCGCGGTGGCCGGTGAAACGGTCGTCCATCTCGAAGGCGGCGCCCGCCAGGCCGCCCCGGTTCATCGAACCCATGACGACCTTGTTCTCCAGCACCCCGAGCAGCAGCAGGTCCTCCAGCACGTCGGCGGTGGCGAGCACCCCGTCGACGCCGGGCCTGGACAGCGCGGTGCACAGGCGTTCCAGCAGGTCGGCCCGGTTGGCCATGGCGAGCCGGCGGTCGCCGACGCCGAGCGCGCCGCGCGCCGGATGGTCGGCGGCCACGATCATCAGCCGGCCGGAGTCGCCGATCAGCGGACGGCGTACCCGGCGGGCCGCCGCCTCGGCGATCGCCTCCGGGTGCCGGGCTCTGACCGCGGTGAGGTCCGGGATGCTGGAGATGCTGAGGGACAAGACGTTGCTCCGTTCAGGGAGTGGCTCGCGCGAGGAGGTCGTCGACCTCCGCCTCGGTGGGCATCGCGGAGGAACAGGCGAGACGGGAGGCGACGAGGGCGCCGGCCGCGTTGGCGTACCGCATGATCCGCTCCAGCTCCCAGCCGGAGAGCAGACCGTGGCACAGGGAGCCGCCGAACGCGTCGCCCGCGCCGAGGCCGTTGACCACCTCGACCGGGACGGGTCGCACCTCGGCGGACCGGCCGTCGGCGTGGACGGCGAGGACGCCCTTCGGGCCCTGCTTGACGACGGCCAGTTCCACCCCGGCGGCCAGCAGTGCCTCGGCGCAGGCGCGGGGCTCGCGTACGCCCGTGGCGATCTCGCACTCGTCCAGATTGCCGACCGCGACGGTCGCGTGCCGCAGCGCCTCGGCGTAGTACGGGCGGGCCTCGTCCGGGTCGGCCCAGAACATGGGGCGCCAGTCCAGGTCGAAAACCGTGGTGCCGGACCCCGCGCGGTGGGCGAGGGCCGCCAGGGTCGCCGTACGGCTGGGTTCCTCGCTCAGTCCGGTGCCGGTCATCCAGAAGATACTGGCCGCCCGGATTGCGTCGAGGTCCAGCTCCTGCGGACGGATCTCCAGGTCGGGCGCCTTGGGCCGGCGGTAGAAGTACAGCGGGAAGTCGTCCGGCGGGAAGATCTCGCAGAACGTGACCGGAGTCGGGTAGGCGGCGACCGGCGTGACCCAGCGGTCGTCGACGCCGAACTCCTTGAGCGCCTGGTGCAGATAGCCGCCGAAGGGGTCGTCGCCGGTGCGGGTGATGACGGCCGCGGCGCGGCCGAGCCGGGCGGCGGCGACCGCCACGTTGGAGGCCGAACCGCCGAGAAACTTGCCGAAGGTCTCAACCTCCGCCAGGGGTACGCCCGTCTGCAAGGGATAGAGATCGACCCCGATGCGACCCATCGTGATCAGATCGAAATGCTGGACTGACTCGGCCATGTGCGACGCTCCTCGGGCTGGGCGGGGGGCCTGCCGCCTCCCAGGTGTATGACTCCGAGGCGACCGTGTCAATACTTTGTACTTACATTCGGACCTGCGAGTGAAATGATGTCTTGACAAAGTATTGACAGCGGGCGCCTCAAGGACTTGTATCCGGTCCCAGCGCAACAGCCGTTCTTCTCTGGTCTGGCACACGGCTTCCCGTCGCACAGTCGCACAGTGAGGTGCAGGAAAGATGGACCGCTCTTCGCACGCCCGCTCCCGCAGATTCGCCCCCGCGGTGGCCCTCGCCGCCGCCGCGGCCCTGACCCTCGCCGGCTGCTCGAGCAGCTCGGGCGGGAAGAAGGCCGACGACGAGGGCGACTCGGGCGCCTCAGCGGGCAAGGCGAACACCCCCCGCATGACCGTCGCCCTGGTCACCCACCAGGCACCCGGCGACACCTTCTGGGACATCGTCCGCAAGGGAGCGGAGGCCGCCGCCGCCAAGGACAACATCAAGCTCGTCTACTCCGCCGACCCGAACGCGGGCAACCAGGCCAACCTGGTGCAGAACGCGATCGACCAGAAGGTCGACGGCATCGCCGTCACCCTCGCCAAGCCGGACGCCCTGCGGAGCGTCCTCGGCAAGGCCGAGAAGGCCGGCATACCCGTGGTCGGGCTCAACTCCGGTCTGGCGGACTGGAAGAAGCTCGGCCTGATGGAGTTCTTCGGCCAGGACGAGACCGTGGCCGGCGAGGCGCTCGGCAAGCGGCTCAACGAGGACGGCGCCAAGAAGGCCGCCTGTGTGATCCACGAGCAGGGCAACGTCGGCCTGACCCAGCGCTGCGAGGGCGTGAAGAAGACCTTCGAGGGCTCGATCGAGAACCTCTACGTCAACGGCACCGACATGCCCTCGGTGAAGTCGACCATCACCGCCAAGCTCAAGCAGGACGGCGACATCGACCATCTCGTCACCCTCGGCGCCCCGTTCGCCATGACCGCCGTGCAGTCGGTGGACGAGGGCGGCAGCAAGGCCAAGATCGCCACCTTCGACCTCAACAAGGAACTGACCGGCGCCATCGAGAAGGGCGACATCGAGTTCGCCGTCGACCAGCAGCCCTACCTCCAGGGCTACCTCGCGGTCGACGGGCTGTGGCTCTACAAGAACAACGGCAACTACAGCGGCGGCGGTGAGCAGCCGGTGCTGACCGGTCCGGCCTTCGTCGACAAGTCCAACGTGAAGGCCGTCGCCGAGTTCGCCTCGAAGGGCACCCGGTGATGAGCATGGCCCAACAGGCTGAGCCGGCGGTGACCACACCGCCGGCCCCCGGCCCGGGGCAGGCCGACGGGCGGACCCGCGAGCGCCCCGTGGCGCTGCGGCTGCTCGCCCGGCCCGAGGTCGGGGTCTTCCTCGGCGCCGTCGCCGTGTTCGTCTTCTTCCTGATCGCCGCCCCCACGCTCCGCGACGGCGGCTCCATGGCGACGGTGCTGTACCAGTCGTCCACCATCGGCATCATGGCGCTGCCCGTCGCCCTGCTGATGATCGGCGGCGAGTTCGACCTGTCGGCCGGTGTCGCCGTGGTCACCTCGGCGCTCACCGCCGGCATGCTCAGCTACCAGCTGACGATGAACGTCTGGATGGGCGTGGTCGTCGCCCTCGTGGCCTCCCTCGCCGTCGGCGCCTTCAACGGCTGGGTGCTGATGAAGACCGGCCTGCCGAGCTTCCTGGTGACGCTGGCGACCTTCCTGGTCCTCCAGGGCGTCAACCTCGCCGTCACCAAGCTCGTCACCGGCAACGTCGCCACCGACGACATCAGCGACATGGACGGCTTCGACCAGGCCAAGGCCCTGTTCGCCTCGTCCTTCGACGTCGGCGGCGTCCAGGTGAAGATCACGGTCGTGTGGTGGCTGGTCTTCGCCGCCCTGGCCACCTGGGTCCTGCTGCGCACCAAGTACGGCAACTGGATCTTCGCCGTCGGAGGCAGCAAGGAGTCCGCCCGCGCGGTCGGCGTGCCCGTCACCTTCACCAAGATCACGCTGTTCATGCTGGTCGGCTTCGGTGCCTGGTTCATCGGCATGCACCAGCTGTTCTCCTTCAACACCGTGCAGTCCGGCGAGGGCGTCGGCCAGGAGCTGATCTACATCGCCGCGGCGGTGATCGGCGGCTGTCTGCTGACCGGCGGCTACGGCTCCGCCATCGGCCCGGTCTTCGGCGCCTTCATGTTCGGGATGGTGAACCAGGGCATCGTCTTCGCCGGCTGGAACCCCGACTGGTTCAAGGCCTTCCTCGGCGCGATGCTCCTCGGCGCCGTCCTCATCAACCTGTACGTCCGCCGCGCCGCGACCCGGAGGTGATCGGAAATGACCAGCAAGACCCCCGGAACCCCCGGAGCCCCCGGCACCCACGGCGCCGTCCTCGCCGACCCCGTACCCGAGCAGGACCGGCCGATCGTCGAATTGCGCCGCGCCGGCAAGGCCTACGGCAACATCCGCGCCCTGCACGGTGTCGACCTCGCCGTCCACCCCGGCCGGGTGACCTGTGTGCTCGGCGACAACGGCGCCGGCAAGTCCACCCTCATCAAGATCATCTCCGGGCTGCACCAGCACACCGAGGGCGAGTTCCTCGTCGACGGCGAGTCCGTGCGCTTCACCACCCCGCGCGACGCGCTGGGCCGCGGGATCGCCACCGTCTACCAGGACCTCGCCACCGTGCCCCTGATGCCGGTGTGGCGCAACTTCTTCCTCGGCTCCGAGATGACCAAGGGCCCCTGGCCGGTCCGCCGTCTCGACATCGACCGCATGAAGCGGACCGCGGACGAGGAACTGCGCAACATGGGCATCGTCCTGGACGACCTGGAACAGCCCATCGGCACCCTCTCCGGCGGCCAGCGCCAGTGCGTGGCCATCGCCCGAGCGGTCTACTTCGGCGCCCGCGTCCTCATCCTCGACGAGCCCACCGCCGCCCTCGGCGTCAAGCAGTCCGGCGTGGTCCTCAAGTACGTCGCCGCCGCCCGCGAGCGCGGCCTCGGGGTCATCTTCATCACCCACAACCCCCACCACGCCTACATGGTCGGCGACCACTTCAGCGTGCTGCGCCTGGGCACCCTCGAACTCAGCGCCGCCCGCGCCGACATCACCCTCGAGGCCCTCACCAACCACATGGCCGGCGGCGCCGAACTCGCCGCCCTCAAGCACGAGCTGGCGCAGGTCGGCGGCGTCGACGTGGACGCGCTCCCGGACGACACGCAGGATGCGCCGGGAGCCCCCGTGCCGGACAGTGCCGAGAAGACAGAAACCGCGGAGAAGACCGAAACGGCGGAGAAGACAGAAACCGCGGAGAAGACCGCCGGCGCAGAGAAGACCGACAGCGCCACATCCGGTACCGCCGAAGGGAAGGCCTGAAGATGCCCGCTGCCCTCGACCGCATCCGCGTCGGCTCGGCCCCCGACTCCTGGGGCGTCTGGTTCCCCGACGACCCCCAGCAGGTCCCGTGGGAACGGTTCCTGGACGAGGTCACCGAGGCCGGCTACGACTGGATCGAGCTGGGCCCCTACGGCTACCTCCCCACCGACCCCGCCCGGCTCGCCGACGAGGTGACCCGGCGCGGCCTCAAGGTCTCCGCGGGCACCATCTTCTGCGGGCTGCACCGCGGCCCCTCCGAGTGGGACGCCACCTGGGAACAGGTCAGCCGCGTCGCCGCGCTGACGCAGGCCATGGACGCGAAGCACCTCGTCGTCATCCCGTCCTTCTGGCGCGACGACAAGACCGCCGAGATCCTGGAACCGCCGGAGCTGACCGGCGAGCAGTGGACGCACCTCACCAAGGGCATGGAACGCCTCGGCCACGAGGTGCGGGAGACGTACGGCCTGGACATCGTCGTCCACCCGCACGCCGACACCCACATCGACACCGAGGAGCACGTCGAGCGCTTCCTGGACTCCACCGACTCCGACCTCGTCAGCCTCTGCCTGGACACCGGCCACTACGCCTACTGCGGCGGCGACAGCGTCAAGCTCATCGAGACCTACGGCGAGCGTGTCGGCTATCTCCACCTCAAGCAGGTCGACCCGGAGATCCTCGCCGAGGTGCGGGCGGGCGGGGTGCCGTTCGGCCCCGCCGTGCAGCGCGGTGTGATGTGCGAACCGCCGGCCGGCGTGCCCGATCTCGGCCCGGTGCTCACGGCGGCCCAGAAACTGGACGTGGACCTGTTCGCCATCGTCGAGCAGGACATGTACCCCTGCGAACCGGACAAGCCGCTGCCCATCGCGGTGCGCACCCGTAAGTTCCTGCGGTCCTGCGGCGCCTGAGACCGACCGCGCCGGCGGGGGAGCGTCCCGCCGGCGCGCCGCTCGGCGGGCCGTTGTCAGTGGTGCGCGCTAGCGTGCGCAGCACTGACCCTTCGTCCCGTTCCGGGAGGCAGACATGACCTCGCGTCTCAACCCGTACCTCAGCTTCGACGGCGACGCCCGACAGGCGATGGAGTTCTACGAGCAGGTGTTCGGCGGCACGCTGGCGCTGAACACCTTCGGCTCGGCCGGCATGCCGGACAGCGCGTACACCGACAAGATCATGCACGGCATGCTGGAGACCCCGAGCGGCTTCACCCTGATGGGCGCCGACACCCCGCCCGGGATGGAGCACACCCCGGGGAACAACTTCTCGGTGAGCCTCAGCGGCGACGACGACGCCGAGCTGCGCGGCTACTGGGAGAAGCTGTCCGCCGGCGGTTCGGTCGCCGTGCCGCTGGAGAAGCAGATGTGGGGCGACGTCTTCGGCATGTGCACGGACCGGTTCGGCGTTCCCTGGATGGTGAACATCGGCGAGCCGGCGAGCTGACCCCGCGGCCCGCCGGCTCCGCGGCCCGGCTCAGCCCCGCCGCACCTCCGCGATCGTCACCGGGCGGTGCTCGAGCAGCGACAGGGTGCACGCCTCGGCGATCCAGCCCGCCTCCAGCGCGTCCTCGATCGTGCAGGGGGAAGTACGGCTGCCCGCGACGACCTCGGTGAACGCGGTCAGCTCGGCGCGGTAGGCGGCGGCGAAGCGGTCCATGAAGAAGTCGTGCGGGATGCCGGACGGGAAGGTCGCGCCCGGCTCGACCGAGCGCAGCGGAAGCCTGTCCTCCAGACCCACGGCGATGGAGTCCTCGAAGCCGTGGATCTCCATGCGGACGTCGTGCCCCCGCGCGTTGTGGCGGCTGTTGGAGACCACGGCGATCGTGCCGTCGTCCAGGGTGAGGACCGCGCCGGTGGTGTCGGCGTCGCCCGCTTCCCTGATGTAGTCGGCGCCGCGGTTGCCGCCGACGGCGTACACCTCGCTCACCTCGCGGCCGGTCACCCAGCGGATGATGTCGAAGTCGTGCACCGAGCAGTCCCGGAAGATGCCTCCGGAGGCGGCGACGTAGGCGGCGGGCGGCGGCGCCGGGTCCAGCGTGGTCGACCGTACGGTGTGCAGCTTGCCCAGCTCACCGCCCCGCACGGCCGCCCGCGCGGCGACGAACCCGGCGTCGAAGCGGCGGTTGAAGCCGATCTGGACCGGCACGTCGTGGCCCGCGACCGCCTTGAGCACCTCGACGCCCTCCGTCATGGTGCGGGCGACGGGCTTCTCGCAGAAGACGGGTACGCCGGCCTCGACGGCGGCGCGCAGCAGGGCCGGGTGGGCGTCGGTCGCCGCGGCGACCACCACGCCGTCCACCCCGGCGGCCAGCACCGCCTCGGGCGAGTCCGCGACCTCGGCGCCGAACCGCTCGGCGGCCGCCTTCGCGGCGTCCGCGAACGGGTCGGTGACGACGAGCGAGCCGACGGCGTCGAGCCCGGAGAGGGTCTCGGCGTGGAAGGCGCCGATGCGGCCGAGGCCGAGGATTCCAATACGCATGCGGGTCGTGCTCCTTGGTGACTGTGCGGTGCGGTGCGGTGCGGTGTGCCGGTCGAACGGTCGTACGGGGAGTGGGTCAGTCCAGGCCGCCGAGAACGTTCTGGTCCCAGTCGATCACCGACCCGGTGACCACCCCGGACCGGTCGGACAGCAGCAGGACCACGAAGTCGGCGATCTCGTCCGGCTGCCCGAGCTTTCCCATCGGCAGCCGTGCGGCGGCCCGCTCGCGCCAGTCGTCCCCGGCGCCGTGGAAGGCGCGCTGGGTGGCGTCCTCGCCCTCGGTGGCCGTCCAGCCGATGTTCAGTCCGTTGATCCGTACCCGGTCCCAACGGTGCGCGTGCGCGGCGTTCCTGGTGAGGCCGACGAGGCCTGCCTTCGCGGCGACGTAGGGCGCCAGGAAGGGCTGCCCGCCGTGCGCCGAGGACGTGATGATGTTGAGGACGGTGCCCGGCGCGCCCCGGCCCACCATGTCCGCGACAGCGGCCTGCATCGCGAAGAACGGTGCCTTGAGATTGATCGCGATGTGCTGGTCGAACAGTTCGGGGGTGGTGTCGAGGAGCGTCCCCCGGGAGGTGAGCCCCGCCGAGTTGACCAGGCAGTCGACCCGGCCGTACGCGTCCACGACCCGGGTCACGGACGCCTTCGCCTGCCCGGCGTCCGCCAGGTCGGCCCGTACGAACAGCGCCTTGCCGCCCGCCGCCGTCAGCTCGGCGACCAGGGCCGCACCGGGCTCCGGGCGCCGCCCGGTGACGGCCACGACGGCCCCCTCGCGCACGGCGGCCCGCGCGATCGCGGCGCCGACGCCCTGGCTGCCGCCGTTGACCAGGACGACCTTGTCGTCGAGAAGTCCCGTCGCGTTCGCGTTCACGTGCCTCAGCTCTCCCGCCGTTCGCGGCCGGCCCGCAGCTCTGCGCCCAGGGTCTCGGGTGTCCACTCCTCGCGCAGCGCCCGCCGTACGAGGTCCGCCTGGGAGGGCGGGGCCAGTCCGTCGACCGGCGGGTCGCTGTCGAGGTTCGTCGGGAAGGGGTACCCCTCCGCGCTCGCGGCGATCACATGCTCCAGCCAGCGCTCGCCCACGCCCTCGGCCCGGCGCTTGAGCAGCACGGGGTAGACGGCGTTCACCACGGCTTCCCGGTCCACGGTCTCCATGGCGCGGCCGAAGGCTGAGGAGATCTGCAGCAGGTTGGCCATGCGGCGGATGTCCGCGGAGCGGTTGGTGCCGGCCGCGTGGAACAGCGCGGGGTTGAAGAAGACCGCGTCGCCCTTGGCGAGCGGCAGCTGGACGTGGTGCGCCTCGAAGTACGCCCGGAACTCGGGGAGCCGCCAGGCCAGGTAGCCGGGCTCGTACTTCTGCGAGTGCGGCAGGTACATCGTGGGCCCCGACTCGACGGGCATGTCGCGGTGTGCGACGGCGCCCTGGAGGGTGAGCACGGGGGAGAGGCGGTGCACGTGCGCCGGGTACGCGGCGGCGACCTCGCCCGAGAGGAAGCCCAGGTGGTAGTCGCGGTGCACGGTCTGGGCGGCGCCGCCCGGGTTGACCACGTTGATCTGCGAGGTGACCTGGTAGCCGGGGCCGAGCCAGGCGCGGGCGACCAGGGCCAGCGGCTCGTTGGCGTAGTACTCGGCGAACGCCTCGGGATCGTGCAGGGCCGCCTTCTCCAGGGCGTTCCACACCCGGTCGTTGGCGCCGGGCGCGGCGAAGTGGTCGCCGGACGTGGCACCCGAGGCACGCTGCTCGGCGATCAGGGCGTCGAACACGGCGGTGGCCCGGTCGACGACCGCCGGGTCCGGGTACGCGCCCTTGAGGACGACGATGCCGGGGCCGTCGGCGAGGGCGTGGACCAGTTCGGCCGCCGTCGCGCGGTCGTCGCGGAGCCGGCCGGCCTCGTAGACCGGGATGTTCCGCTCCACGGCCGAGGCCCGCGGATACGCGGCGGGGTCGGTGACGCTCTCGACGAGCGCGCGGAACGCGCCGAGGTCGCAGTCCCGTTCGAAAAGCCAGGCGCGGTGGGCGGGGACGGGAGTGGAGGACATCGTCGTCCTTTCGCTGACAGGGGCCACGCGGTGCTGACATTCTTGTCCTGACAAACGCGTCGAACAACCAGCAGGCGGCCATCAAAAACCCTTCAAGCCGCAGCTGTGGTCAAGCCAAGGAGCCGGTGATGGGCCACCCCTTCCCGATCAGGGAGATCGCACGTCAGGCGGGCCTGAGCGAGGCCACGGTCGACCGGGTGCTCAACGGCCGGGGCGGGGTGCGGCAGAGCACCGCGGACGAGGTGCGCCGGGCCATCGCCGACCTGGACCGGCAGCGCACCCAGGTCCGGCTGGTCGGCCGCACCTTCATGATCGACATCGTGATGCAGACCCCGGACCGCTTCTCCACCGCCGTACGCGCCGCGCTGGAGGCCGAACTGCCCTCCCTGCACCCCGCCGTCGTGCGCTCCCGCTTCCACTTCCGCCAGACCGGCCCGGCCGGGGAACTGACCGCCACCCTGGACCGCATCGCCCGCCGCGGCTCGCAGGGCGTGATCCTCAAGGCGCCGGACGTCCCCGAGGTGGCCACCGCGGTGGACCGGCTGACCGCCGCGGGCGTGCCCGTAGTGACCCTGGTGACGGACCTGCCCGTCAGCACCCGGCTCGGCTACGTCGGCATCGACAACCGGGCGGCCGGCGCGACCGCCGCGTACCTCATGGGCCAGTGGCTCGGCGAGCGGCCCGGCAACGTCCTCACCAGCCTCAGCAGCGGCTTCTTCCGCAACGAGGAGGAGCGCGAGATGGGCTTCCGGAGTGTGATGCGCGCCCGGCACCCGCGACGCCGGCTCGTCGGGGTCGCCGAGGGGCAGGGCCTGGACGCCACCCAGTACGAACTGGTCCGGGCCGCGCTGGAGCGCGACCCGGACATCCGTGCGGTGTACTCGATCGGCGGTGGCAACATCGCCACCCTGCGGGCCTTCGACGACCTCGGCCGTTCCTGCGCGGTGTTCGTCGCGCACGACCTCGACCAGGACAACACCCGCCTGCTGCGCGAGCACCGGCTGTCCGCCGTGCTCCATCACGACCTGCGCCAGGACGTACGGGAGGCCTGCCGGCTCGTCATGCGGGCCCACGGCGCGCTGCCGCCCGCGGGCCCGACACCGCCGTCCGCGATCCAGGTGGTCACCCCCTACAATATGCCGCCCGCGCCGGCCCGCTGACCGACGCCGGGACGGGCCGCGCCCCGGTAGACGCAGATGCCCAGGGCCAGCAGCCAGTAGCTCAGGACGGCGCCCATCAGGGCGGTGGTGCCCCAGCCGTTCGCCGCGTAGAAGTCGGCGGGGGTGTTGCCGAAGAACAGCGACGGCACGAAGGCCAGGTTGACGACGGCGAGGACGTACGCCGACCGGCCGGTCCAGCGCGGCAGCAGGCGGGTGCGGGAGACGGCGTACCCCACGGCCGTGAGGAAGAACGCGAGCATCAGCCGCGAGATCGACCCGTAGAGGATGTACGTGCCGCTGACGTCGATGGTCGGGTCGATCGGGTGGTCGGCGGCGATGACCGCGCCGGCCTCCAGACCGCTGGAGACCAGGGTGACCGTCGCGTAGACCAGCCCCGTGGCGAAGGCGAGGGAGCCCACCCACTCGTGGGCCGGGCTCACCCGCCTGACCAACTCCCGGAAGGCCGTCACGAACACGACGAGGAAGGCGAGCGCCACGATCCCGATCAGCAGCCGGGCCAGGACGTTCGCGTCCGGCGGCGGACCCGAGTAGACGAAGTACAGGGGGACTTCGACGATGAGGGCGGCAGCGGCGGCGATGCCCGCGCCACCGGTCAGCCGCCGGAGGAGGGTCTCGGTCGCGGGCGACTCGGTCATGGGTGACTGGGGCGTGGGTGACTCGGTCATGGGTTTCTCCCCAAGCGGTGAGGAAGGGCCTGCCGTCGGCGTGTTCGCCGACGACACGAGCCTGCCGCCCCGGGGGCCCGGCGTCCCTGGGCCTGATGCCCGGACCGGGGGTGGTGCCACCCACACTCCCGGTCGGCGCCCGCCGTCACCTCTCCTGCCGGACCTCGGCCCAGGCGCCGCTCTCGGCGGACCGCGTCATGGCCTCCAGAACGGCCGCGCTGTGCACGGCGTCCGGCAGGGTGGCGCCGTGCGGGACGCCCTCCGCGACCGAGCGCAGGAAGCGGTAGGCCTCCACCACCTTCAGGTCGTCGTACCCCATGGCGTTCGCGGCACCCGGCTGAAAGGCGCCGAACTCGCCGTGCCCCGGGCCCACATGGACGGTGCTGACGGGCTGGTCCTGGTACGTGGTGCCGCGGCTGACGCCGAGTTCGTTCATACGGCGGAAGTCCCAGAACACCGCGCCCGTGGTGCCGTGCACCTCGAAGCCGTAGTTGTTCTGCTCGCCGACCGAGACCCGGCAGGCCTCCAGGACACCGCGGGCGCCGGAGGTGAAACGCAGCAGGCAGTTGACGTAGTCCTCGTTCTCGACCGGTCCTGGCTCGCCGCCGACGGCCCGGGAGTGACCCGCGGTGGCCGCGGTGGGGCGGGCCCGCTCGGGCAGGAAGATCGCCGTGTCGGCGGTCAGGGACGCGATGTCGCCGAGCAGGAAGCGGGCCAGATCGGCGCCGTGCGAGGCCAGGTCGCCCAGTACGCCGCTGCCGCCGCGCTCGCGCTCGAACCGCCACGTCAGGGCGCCCTCGGGATGGGCCGCGTAGTCGCTGAACAGACGGATGCGGACATGCGTGACGGCGCCGATCTCCCCGGCGGCGATCAGGTCGCGGGCGGCCTCGACGGCGGGCGCGTTGCGGTAGTTGAAGCCGACCGCGCCCTGCACTCCGGCCTTGGCCACCGCGTCCGCCACCGCGCGGGCGTCGCCGGCGGTCAGTCCGACCGGCTTCTCGATCCAGATGTGCTTGCCCGCCTCGGCCATCGCCACGGCGATCTCGCGGTGCAGGAAGTTCGGCGCGGTGATGCTGACCGCCCGCACGCGCGGGTCGGCGGCCACCTCCCGCCAGTCGCGGGTCGTCGAGGCGAACCCGAACTGCGCGGCAGCCTCCTCGGCCCGCCCCGGCACCTCCTCGGCGACCGTCAACAACTCCGGGCGCAGCGCGAGGTGCGGATAGTGGTGCCGGACGCGGGCGTACGCCTGGGTGTGCACCCGGCCCATCCAGCCGAAACCGACGACCGCGACACCGAGTGCGTCGACCATGAGAGCCCCTCTTCGGACCTGTCCGTGATCTGTCCAGGCCACCCTGGGCGGGCATCGGCATCATGTCAACCTTTTGACAGGACAAACATCGCGACGGCGGGAGCGGTCCGGAAGGGGCGCCGGAACGCCAAATAACGCAAACAAAATTGTTGACAATCTTGTTTGGCTAGATTTACGTTCGACAGGCACTCACTCAGGGAGGGCAACCATGCCGAACCAAGCCCGTCCGGGCACCGGGGAGCAGGCCAAACAGCTTGCGCTCGGGCAGCTGCGGCAGGCGATCCTGCGCGGCGACATGGCACCCGCGCAGCGGCTGGTGGAGAACGAACTCGCCGAGCAGTTCGGCGTGACCCGGGCCAGCATCCGGGCCGCGCTGATCGACCTGGAGTCCCAGGGGCTCGTCGAGCGCATCCGCAACCGCGGCTCACGGGTGCGGGTGGTCACCGTGGAGGAGGCGGTCGCCATCACCGAGTGCCGCCTGGTCCTCGAGGGGCTCTGCGCGGCCAAGGCCGCCGCCGCCGTCGACGACGGGCAGATCGCCCGGCTCAAGGACCTGGGCTCGGCGATGCGCAAGGCCGTGGCCGGCGGGGAACCACTGACCTACTCGGACCTCAACCACGAACTCCACGCCAGGATCCGGGAGTTCTCCGGCCAGCTCACGGCCGTGGAGCTGCTGGAGCGGCTCAACGCCCAACTGGTGCGGCACCGCTTCCAGTTGGCACTGCGCCCGGGGCGTCCGCAGCAGTCCCTGAACGAGCACCTGGCCATGATCGAGGCGATCGAGGCCAGGGACCCACAGGCCGCCGAGGCGGCCGTCCGGGCCCACCTCACCAGCGTGATCGAGGCACTGCGCGACTGACACACGCGCGTGACGCAGGCACCTGAGACAGGCACCTGAGACACGCACCGAGGCGGGCGCCACCTGTCCACCAAGGAGATTCACCCATGACGTACGGCAACGCGCCCGCCGCCGTCCCCCGCTCGACCCTCGTCGTCACCGCGCACGCGGGGGACTTCGTGTGGCGGGCGGGCGGCGCCATCGCGCTGGCCGCCTCGCGCGGGGAGAAGGTCACCATCGCGTGCCTGACCTTCGGCGAGCGCGGCGAGTCCGCCAAGGCCTGGCGCGAGGGCAAGAAGCTGGCGGAGATCAAGGCGCTGCGCCGGGAGGAGGCCGAGAAGGCCGCCGCCACGCTCGGCGCCGAGGTCCGCTTCTTCGACGCCGGAGACTACCCGCTGACCGTCACCCCGGAGCTGACCGACCGGCTCGTCGAGGTCTACCGCGCCACCCAGCCCGACGTCGTACTCACCCACCCGGTCGAGGACCCGTACAACGGCGACCACCCGGCCGCCCACCGCATGGCAATGGAGGCGCGCGTCCTGGCCCAGGCCATCGGCTACCCGGGTGAGGGCGAGATCATCGGCGCCCCGCCCGTCTTCTACTTCGAGCCGCACCAGCCCGAGATGAGCGGCTTCAGGCCCGAGGTCCTGCTCGACATCACCGAGGTGTGGGAGACCAAGCGCAAGGCGATGGAGTGCCTCGCCGCGCAGCAGCACCTGTGGGACTACTACACCGACCTCGCCGTCCGCCGGGGTGTCCAGCTCAAGCGCAACGCGGGCCCCAACCTGGGCCTGGCGCACCAGACCATGGCCGAGGCGTTCATGCGCCCCTACCCGCAGATCGCGAAGGAGCTGGCATGAGCGGCGTCGTCGTCACCAACCCGCCCAAGGCCGACGCCGAGGACGTCGAGGCACTCGCCGCGTACGGTGTCGCCACCGTCAGCGAGGCCATGGGCCGCACCGGGCTGCTCGGCCCGGAGATCCGCCCCGTCCAGCAGGGCGTACGGGTCGCGGGCACCGCGGTCACGGTGCTCAGCTGGCCCGGCGACAACCTGATGATCCACGCCGCCGTGGAGCAGTGCGGCGAGGGCGACGTCCTGGTCGTCACCACCACCTCCCCCTCCACCGACGGCATGTTCGGCGAGCTGTTCGCCACCGCCCTCCAGCGGCGCGGCGTCCGCGGCCTGGTCACGGGCGCGGGCATCCGCGACACCCAGGAGCTGCGGGAGATGGGCTTCGCCGCCTGGTCCCGTGCCGTCTCCGCACAGGGCACGGTGAAGGCCACCGGCGGCTCGGTCAACGTGCCGGTCGCCGTCGACGGCCGGGTGATCCGCCCCGGTGACGTGATCGTCGCCGACGACGACGGGGTGGTGGTCGTCCCGCGCGAGGACGCCCGGCGGGTCGCCGACGCCTGCGAGGCCCGCGAGCAGAAGGAGGCCGCCACCCGCGCCGCCTTCGTCGAAGGGCAACTCGGCCTCGACCGCTACGGATTGCGCGAGAAGCTGAAGCAACTCGGCGTCACCTACCAGTCGTACGAGGAGTACGCCGCCGGGGAGCGGCCGTGACCGGCACCGAGGAGGTGCGCTGCACGCTGATGCGCGGCGGCACCTCCAAGGGCGCCTACTTCCTCGCCGCCGACCTCCCCGCCGACCCCGGCGCCCGCGAGGACCTGCTGCTGCGGACCATGGGCAGCCCCGATGCCCGCCAGATCGACGGCCTGGGCGGCGCCCACCCGCTGACCAGCAAGGTCGCCGTGGTCTCCCGCTCGGACGACCCGGACGCGGACGTGGACTACCTGTTCCTCCAGGTCGCCGTGGACGCCCCGGAGGTCACCGACCGGCAGAACTGCGGCAACATCCTCGCGGGGGTGGGCCCGTTCGCCGTCGAGCGCGGGCTCGTACCGGCCGGCGACGCCGAGACGTCCGTACGCATCCGGATGCTCAACACCGGTGAACTCGCCGTCGCGACCTTCCCGACCCCGGGCGGACGCGTCGACTACACGGGGGACACCGGGATATCCGGCGTACCCGGCACCGCCGCCGCGGTCGTCATCGAGTTCCCGCAGGGCGCCGGCCCCCTCCTGCCCACGGGCAACGTCCGCGACACCGTCTCCGGCACCGAGGTGACCTGCGTCGACAACGGCATGCCGGTCGTGCTGATCCCGGCCGCCGCGCTGAAGGCCACCGGCTACGAGACGCCCGCGGAACTGGAGCAGGACGCGGCGCTCGCCGACCGCCTGAACGAGATCCGGCTGGCCGCCGGGCACCTGATGGGCCTCGGCGACGTCGAGGGCGCCACCGTGCCCAAGCTGACCCTGCTCGCCCCGCCCCGCGACGGCGGCGCGGTCACCACCCGCACCTTCATCCCCGTGCGCTGCCACACCTCCATCGGCGTCCTGGGCGCCGCGAGCGTGGCGGCGGGGCTGCGGGTCCCCGGTGGCGTGGGGGAGGGGATCGCCCGACTCCCCGAGTCCGGCGACCGCGTCCGGGTGGAACACCCCACCGGCTTCCTGGAGGTCGGCGTGGATCTCGACCCCGGTCCGCTCGTGGTCCGCCGTACCGCCGTCGTACGCACCGCGCGCAAGATCTTCGACGGCACCGTCTTCCCCCGGTCCGCAGCGACGGCACCGGTCCCCGCACAACGCCCTGGAGGCCACCATGACTCCGCCGCTCGGTGACATCGCCCATGTCGGCCACGCCCAGCTCTTCACACCCGACCTGGACGCGAGCGTCGCCTTCTTCACGGACTACCTGGGCCTGACCGTCAACGGACAGGACGGCGACACCGTCTACCTGCGCACCTACGACGACTACGAACACCACAGCCTCGTCCTCACCGCCCGTGAACAGCCCGGCCTCGGCCGCCTCGCGCTGCGCACCTCCAGCGAGGAGGCGCTCAGGCGCAGGGTGGCGGCGCTGGAGGCGGCGGGACGGCCCGGCACATGGGTCCAGGACGAGCCGGGCATCGGCGAGCTGTACCTCACCACCGACCCCGACGGGCACGAGCACGCCCTGTACTGGGAGAGCGAGCACTACCGGGCGCCCGAGGAACTGAGGCCCGCTCTCAAGAACCAGCCGCAGGCCAGACCCAACCGGGGCGTGGGCGTGCGCCGCCTGGACCACATCAACTTCCTCGCCGCCGACGTGCTCGCGAGCGCCGAGTTCCAGCAACAGCTCCTCGGCGCCCGGGCCACCGAGCAGATCCGGCTCGACTCCGGGAAGATCGCGGCCCGTTGGCTGACCTTCACGGACAAGTCGTACGACGTCGTCTACACCGAGGACTGGACCGGTTCGTCCGGGCGCCTGCACCACATCGCCTTCGCGGCCGACACCCGCGAGGACATCCTGCGCGCCGCCGACCTCGCCATCGACACCGGTGTGTTCATCGAGACCGGCCCGCACAAGCACGCCATCCAGCAGACGTTCTTCCTCTACGTCTACGAGCCCGGCGGCAACCGCATCGAACTGTGCAACCCGCTCACCCGCCTGGTGCTGGCGCCCGACTGGCCGCTCATCACCTGGACCGAGGCCGAGCGGGCCAAGGGGCAGGCCTGGGGCCTGAAGACCATCGCGTCCTTCCACACCCACGGCACACCGCCGGTCGCCTGACAGGTTTCGCACAGGGGGGTGGGTCGCGCGTGTCCGCGCGCGGCCCACCCCCCAAATCGTTGCTGAGATTGTTAACAAAAGCGTTGACACTCCTGGAGTGCGCTCCTTAGCGTCGCCCCATCACACGTCCGTCCCCTCCAGGCACCGCCTCCTGGACGAGAGGAAACAACGATGTCCTCCTCACCCGCGCTGTCCGCCCGCGGCAGCAGACTGGCCCTGCTGGTCGTCGGCCTCTGCTGGCTGGCCGTCCTCTTCGACGGCCTGGACATGTTCATCTACGGCTCGGTGCTGCCCCACATGCTTCGGGAGAAGGCCCTCGGCATCACCTCGGGCCAGGCCGGCGACCTCGGCAGCTACGCCACCTTCGGCATGCTGGTCGGCGCGCTCGCCGCGGGGACGGTGGCCGACCGGATCGGCCGCAAGAAGCTGATGCTCTCCTGCGTCACGCTCTTCTCACTGGCCTCCGGCCTCTGCGCGGTCGCCGGGAGCGTCTCCGTCTTCGGGCTCGGCCGGACCCTGGCCGGTGTCGGCCTCGGCGGACTGCTGCCGACCGCGATCAGCATGGTCTCCGACTACGCCCCCCGGGGCCGCGCCGCGATCACCATCGGCCTGCTGATGACCGCCCACCACGCCGGCGGCATCCTGTCCGCCTACGTGGCCCTGTGGATCGTCGAGCCGCTCGGCTGGCGCTCCGCCTTCTGGGTCTGCGTGGTCCCGCTGCTCTTCGTCCCGGTGCTCCTGAGGTTCCTGCCCGAGTCGCTGAGCTTCCTCGTCGCCCACGGCCGGACCGAGGAGGCCCGCGCGCTGGCCGGCCGCCACGACGTCGAACTCCCCGCTGCCCCCGCCGGGAAGCCGGTCACCGCCCGCTGGGAGAACCTGGCCAACCTCTTCCGCGGCCGCGAGTGGATCCAGACCCTGCTGTACTGGCTGGCCTCCTTCGGCGGACTGCTGCTCGTCTACGGCGTCGCCACCTGGCTGCCCACCCTGATGCGCGGCGAGGGCTACGAACTGGGCTCCGCGCTGACCTTCGTCGTGCTGTTCAACCTCGGCGGCATCGTCGGCATGCTGGTCGCGGGCCGCGCCTCTGACCGCTTCGGCGCCCCGCGCATCTCGGCGATCTGGTTCGCGCTGACCGCCTGCGGCGTCTTCCTGCTCAGCGTCCACATGCCGCTGACGCTGACCTTCGTGGTCGTCTTCCTCACCGGCGTCTTCCTCAACAGCGCCCAGACCATGATCTACGCGACCGTGTCCATCGGCTCCACCCCGGCCAACCGCGCCACCGCCGTCGGCTGGACCTCCGGCATGGGCCGCTTCGGCGCCGTCTTCGGCCCCTGGCTCGGCGGCCAGTTGCTCGCCGCGAACAAGGGCGACTGGGGCTTCACCGCCTTCGCCATCGCCGGCTTCTCCTCCATGGTCTTCATCGGCATCGCGGCCCTGCGCACGAAGCCAGCCGACGACAGCGCGGAGCAGAAGCTGGTCGGCGCGCACTGATCGCCCCCGGCGGCAGAGACGCAAGCCGGCCACCGCGAGGACGCGGCGGCCGGCATCGGCGTACGGACCGGCAGCCAGCCGGAACCGGGCAGGACCACGGCCGGTAGCGTGACGATCATGGTGGAGTGGGAAGTCCGGCCCGCGTCGGCGTCGGACGTGGAAGCCGTCGCCGAGTTACGGGCCGTGGTACTGCGGGCGGACCTGGAGCGGCTCGGCCGGTACGACGAACGGCGGGTGCGGCAGCGGCTGAGGGACGGATTCGACCGGACGCACACCTGGGTGATCGAGGTGGAGGGCGCGCTCGTCGGCTGCGTGGCGCTGCGGCCAGCCGAGGACGGCCGGTGGCTGGAGCACTTCTACCTCACCCCGCGCCTGCAGGGCGCAGGCATCGGCTCGACCGCGCTCCGCGCGCTGCTGGCGCGGTGCGCGGAGCGCGGCGGTGATCCCGTCCGCCTGAACGTACTGCGGGGCAGCGCGGCCCGACGGCTGTACGAGCGGCACGGGTTCACCGTCGAGACCGAGGACGCCGTGGACGTCTTCATGGTGCGCGAGCCCGTCCGGACCTGACCGGCGGCCGGCCCGCGCCGACCCGGCCCGCCTCGGAGAACCCCCGCTCGGCCGGCCCTCGGTCACCGCCCCTGGCGCGACAGCCAGGCAGCGGTCAGGGAGCCGGAGACGTTGTGCCAGACGGAGAACACCGCGGCCGGCAGCGCCGCCAGCGGGCTGAAGTGGGCCGTGGCCAGTGAGGCCGCGAAGCCGGAGTTCTGCATGCCGACCTCGAAGGCCATGGCGCGGCTCCCCGGTTCGCCGAGCCTGCCCAGGCGCCCCGCTCCGTAGCCGAGCGCCAGCCCGAGGCCGTTGTGCAGCACGACGGCGAGGAACACCACCCCGGCCGACGACTTGATGGCGTCGGCGCTGCCCGCAATGACCACGGCCACGATCACGGAGATCGTCAGAGCCGACAGCCACGGCAGCACGGGTAGCGCCCGCCGCACATACCGCCCCGCCACGAGCCGTTATGAGTCCTTCCAGTTAGGAGTTGGTTCTCGGGTGAACCTGCGGCTCATCAGGTCGATCATCGCGAGACGGATCATGGCCTCGGAGCGATGCGGATGGGTTTCGTAGTCGCGGGCGAGACGGCGGTGGTTCATGAGCCGGCCGAATGTCCGCTCGACGACCCAGCGCCGCGGGATGACCTTGAATCCCTTCTGTCCAGGGTCACGCCGTGCGGTCTCGACGTCGATGCCGAGGTGGGCGCCGTGGTCGATGTCCTTGGTCCGGTAGCCGGTGTCGGCCCAGGCCTTGGTGATCCGAGGGTGGGCTTTGGCAATGCTCGAAAGTAGATTGATGCCACCGGCAATGTCGGCGACGCTGGCGGTGGACAGCCGTCCGAGGCCCGAGGTCGTGGCGGGTCAGGAGGCCGACCGCGACGTTGCTCCGGGACCGCCCGCGTTCGCACCGCGCCACGGCGGGGGTGCCTGTCGGCCAGGGCACGCGCGTGTGGTGACGCGACGGGGCGGCTTCGTCCTCGAACGAAGCCGCCCCCGTGACGCGAGGACCGGTTGTCGCCTACGACGGTCCGCGGGAGACACCGCCGGACCTGCGGCCATGGCCGACGAGTGCGGACGAGGCCCGTCGGCGGCCCGTGGCGGTCTGGTGAGAACACGCTCAGGCGCCGTGGTTGGACTCAGGAGAGTCCAGCACGGAGGAAGGCCGGGTGAAGGTGTCAACGGCCTCGTCGGGTGCGGGCAGGCCCACTCCCGGCAGTCGACCGACGACACGTCGCACAAGCGAGCGGCACCGCATGGGTCGGTTGCTGTATGACGAGCGGCAATGGCAGGCGCATGATGTGACGAGCGGCCGCCTCCGACGTCAGCCCGTTCCCCACACCGGTGAGCAGGTGAGCGAAGGCGTGCTCGTAAACCGACTGTATCGACGGGTCCGACGGGTGTACGAGAGCGCCCACGATCATGGCCGGGAGGACTCGCGGCCCGCGGTTGCGGGCGTCAATCAGTCACGGCGTGCAGGAGTCCGGCGCGGCCGTCTCAGTAGTCGGAGGGGCAGTACAGGGGTGCCGTATCCGCGTTGGCCTTGGTGACCAGGCGGATGGGGGTGTGGTCGATCTTCTGCGCCCTTCTGTCGCGCAGCAGGGCGATGGTGTTGCGGACGGCCAGTTCGCCGGTGTTCCCGGCCGAGTTGGACACCGTCGCGGAGAAGCGTCCGTCCTTCAGTGCTGCGAGGGCCTCGTCGGTGCCGTTGACCGTCACTATCCTGACATGGTCCGCTCCGGCCGCGTCGAAGGCCTTGCGGGCGGCGAAGGCCATCTGCTCGTTGGCGACGAAGGCGTAGTCCAGGCTGGGGTGGGCCCGGGCCATGGTGGCGGCGACCTCGCCGGCCTTCTTGGGATCGAACATGCCCGGCTGTTCGGCGACCACCTCGGCGTTGGCGGGCAGGGCCTTGGTGAAGCCGTCGGTGAGCAGGTCGGAGGCAGCGCCCGGCGCCCCCGCGATGACGGCGACCTGTACGTCCCGGCCCGCTGCGTCGTCGCCGACCCACTGGGCGTCCAACTGTCCTACGGCGTGGAGGTCGACGACCACCGCTCCCAGGATGTCGTCGGGGTCGGTGCTCACGGAGGTCAGGAAGACGGGGATGCCCGCCTCCTCTGCCTTCTCGATGTCGCGTTTCAGGGTGTCCGTGTCGACGGTCTGCAGGATGATCGCGTCGACCCCGCGCGCGATCATGACCTCGATGTTGTTCAGCTCGGTCGAGGCGTTCTGCCGGGAGTTGGAGGTGACCAGCCTCGCGAAGTTGTTCTTGGCGGTGATCTCCACGGACCGCTGGAGGCAGGTGTGGAACTCGCTGTCGCCGCCGTTGACGAATCCGAGGGTGAGCGGCCCGTCGTCCGTGGAACCGGAGTCGGCGGGGTAGAGACCGCAGCCGCTCAGTAGCAGGCCGGTGCCGACGAGCAGGAAGTGGAGGGCTCTTCGGCGACGGACGGGGGTGGGCATGGCAAGGCCGCCTTTCCGGGGAGTGCTGGAGATGTACGCGCGGCTTCGTTCGCCGACGGTCGTCCGGCGGCGGTGTACGCGTGCGGTGGCCACAGCTTGTGCGGCCACGCGACGGCGCGACGGTACCGCCGGACAGTGGGGTGTTCACCCTCTCGGGAGCGCAAGGTAAGCATGCGCGTAGGCGTAGGCTTGCATCGCTCGATATGCCCTCAAGTCGGGTGCTGGTCAGTACTCTTCGTCGGTGGCCAGATCGTGGGGCAATCGGCGGCGGAGTTGATCGAACCCTTCCCCTTGGTGGTCGGTATGGGTGTGCTTCGGCCGGCGCCGCGGCGGAGCGGGCACGTGGCCTGTGCCGGGCGATTGGTGGGGCAGGCCATCGAGTGATCGAGACTTCTCTCAAGCCCGCCAGGCGCTCTGCGAAGGCTCGGACGCCACGGGCGTCAGCCATCTCGGGCGGGGTGGTGCGCGACGTACGGGGGATGCGCGTTCAGGCCGGTCCGCGCTGTCACTGCGAGAGGTGGGGGCTCGCCGTAGCCATCGCGAGTGACGCAAGCGTGCCGACCAGCGTGAAGCAGGCGGCGGTGAGCAGGGCGTCGCCGTAGGCTCCGGTGGGGAGTGCGATCCACGGATCCAAGCGCGAACACCACCGTGTTGGCGACCGCGAAGGTGCGCTGTCCGTAGAAGCCGGAGCGGCACGAGAGGGGCGCGGCTCACTCATTCGATCGTGAGGAACACACCGATGAGGACCACGGACGCGAGGAGAGCAGACCAGACTGCGGGTGCGCTCCAGTGCTGGCTCTCCGCGGTGATCACACCGTAGGTGAACGCGGTGAGGCCCCCGGTGACAGCCGGTGCTCCGGGTAGATCCAGTCGGCGGAACCGGCTGGTCTCCGCGTGGTCGCGGACCTGCAGCAGAGCGGCGGCAAAAGCGAGAACACCGACGGGAGCGTTGACAAAGAAGATCCATCGCCAGCCGGCGTACTGGGTGAGCAGCCCCCGCGAACCGCTCCGGATGCGCCACCCGCCGCCGCGAGCGCACTCCAGAGGCCCATGGCCCGTGCTCGCGCCGCGCCCTAAGGGCTCGCAGGGAATTAACCTGCTGGTTTGATCTTCGTGGGATTGCTATTGGCGAGGAACGCGGTGACGTCAGCGGGTGTGTGGAACCTGGCTGTCGAGGGTGGAATGGTGCAACCGTGCTCGGCCAGGAGAGGCTGGACTTGGTGAACGGCCCTGGTGAGGGTGCTGGTGTTGACTCCGAAGAGCTGGGCGAGGAGATGGCGGGTGCCGAGTTTGCGCAGGTAGAGCACGGTGGCCAGGACTCTGTCGAAGGTGGTCAGCTTGTCTTTGGCCCCAGCGCCCCGAGCACGGATGCGCTCGCCCCCTCGCTGTCGGAGCCGTCCTTGCTCACGTAACTCGTCGAGGTGTGATGTCAGTTGGTTGACGAGTTCGTCCAGCGCCGGTTCGGGCATGCCGGTCAGCTCCGGGTTGCGCAGGCACCCGGTGCAGGGCTGCGAAGACGGGTCGCCGGTCGGCCACGGGGTCGTGGCTGCGCTGGTGGTGTCGCGCGGTGGCGGGTGGAGGGTGTAGTTCCAGTCGCCGTGGAAACGGTGCCGGTGCATGGGCAGAGCGTCGATGTCGCTGTCGGTGACCTTGATGCCGGTGTCGTAGGTGCCCGGGTCGAGTTCGGCGTGGACGGTCAGCCCGGTGCGGGTGGTGGTTGCCGCGATGCTGTTGACGATGACGTCGTGGCTGGTCAGCGGGCGCCCGCGCCAGTTCATGGAGATGTGGGAGAACAGCCGGTGCTCGATCTTGTTCCACTTCGAGGTGCCCGGCGGCATGTGGCAGACCGTGATGTCCAAGCCCGTCTCGGCGGCCAGGGCGGCGAGTTCAGTCTTCCAGGCGCGGGTGCGGTAGCCGTTGGACCCGCCCGCGTCCGCGGTGATCAGCAGGTGGGTGGCGGCCGGGTAGTCGTGCCGACCCCGGGCCTGCCACCAGCGGCGGATGGAGGCGACGGCGAACGCGGCGGTGTCGTGATCGGTGCCGACACTGACCCAGCCGGTGTTCGCGGCGATGTCATAGATCCCGTAGGGGATCGCCTTGCCCGGCCCCTGCCGGTCCAGGAAGTCGTGCGTCTTGACCAGGACCGGCTCACCGGCAGGCCGCCACTGGTGGCCCGCGTTCTTGTAGTCGCCGATGAGTTCTTTCTTCTTCGTGTCCACGCTGATCACCGGCTGGCCGGCGCTCATGTGTCCTCTGGCCTGCTCGTTGATGTAGCGGAACTGGGCGTCGCGGTCCGGGTGCTGCCTGCCCTCGAGTATCTTGGCGCCCGCCTGCAGGCTGAAGCCCTCCTCCCGCAGCAGGTCACCGACCGTGTCCGCACTCACCCGGTGCCCCTGACCGGTGAGCGCGGCCGCCAGGCTTCTGGTCGACTTCACCGTCCAGCGCAGCGGCGACATCGGATCACCCCGCTCATCGGGTTCCACCAGGGCCAGCAGCGCGGACCGCAGCCCAGGATCAAGATCTGCGGACCGCTTGCGGCCGCCACCGGGCCTGCGTACCCGCCCCAGGGGTTCCTCGCCGGCCTCCAGCTCGTCCACGCCCTTGCGGACCGTCGTCTCACTGACCTGGGCCGCCCGCGCGACCGCCCGGATACCGCCGTGACCCAGGATCCGGGCCTCGGCCCCCATCATCAGCCGCCGCTGCCGTTCGTCGAGGTGCGGGAACAACACCTCGAACCTCACAGCGAGTTGACCGCGGACCTCGTCGGAGATGCTCATACCACAACAACGAGCCGCATCACGGGAAGCAACATGTTAATTCCCTGCGAGCCCTTAGGGAGGTGCGGCGGCAGTGGTCCTAGTGCCCCCGAAACCAAAGCGCAAGGCAAGAACCGCGGCATCTAATGCTGCACCGCCTGCACGGCTGATTCGTGCCGCGCCGTAGACAGGCGCGAGACATGTGACCAACGTTGCGTAGTGCAACAGGGCCAGCGACGGCTCCCCGCCGCGGCCACGCATGCCCGCCCCCACTGTTGCCGCAGTGAGGCAGAAGGGTGCCGCTCTCATGTGCCAGGCCGCAGACGCCATCCCGTCCGGCAACGGTGCTGTCGCCGCGCACCTGCCCGTACCGCATCGGTCGGCGACGCGTAGAGCGCTGCTTGCGGGGGTTGCCGTGGCCGCCACCCAGTGGGGAGCGGTCCAGCCCGCTGCAGCGGCTCCGTCGCGTCCGTCGGACGCGCGGCTGTCGCTGACTCTGCTGGGTACCAATGGCGGACCGCCACCGCTTGCCGCCCGCTACGGCATCTCGTCCGCCCTGGTGGTCGACGGCAGGACGTACGTCGTCGACTGCGGCCGCGGCGCGGTCAGCCAGTACATGCGGGCAGGTCTGTCGATGCCCTCGCTCTCCGGCATATTCCTGACTCACCTGCATGCCGACCATGTCGTGGACTACTACGCGTTTCCGATGCTTGCCGCCGGAGCCTCCGGCGAAGCCGGCTTCCGTGCACCCATAGACGTCTATGGTCCGGGACCTGCGGGCATCGCGTCCACCGTGGCCCTCGCCCCTGGGCCAGTTGCCGGCACCGTGGAGATGATGGAACTGGCCGCCCGGGCCTTCGCCGCGTCGCCGAGCTTCTTCATGAGTGAGCACACCGGATCCGATCCCACGGCGCTGCTGCGGGTCCACGACGTGCTGCCACCGTCGAGCACGGGGGCTTCGGCTGCGAACACCGCGCCCGACATGGCGCCTTTCACCGTCATGGAGAACGATGCCATGAAGGTCACCGCTGTGCTCGTGCTGCACGGTGCGGTGTTTCCCGCGTACGCCTACCGGTTCGACACCGACCACGGCAGCGTTGTCTTCTCCGGAGACGCGGCACCGAATCCGAATCTCATCAGGCTCGCCCGGCACGTGGACGTCCTGGTTCACGAAGCGCTCCACCCTGAGGGCCTGGCGAGCCTGGGCCTGCCGCAGACCTTGATCGACCACATTCTGGCCACCCACACGGACGTGGCGGAACTCGGAAGGATCGCGGCCGAGGCCGACGCGCGAACCCTGGTCGCCACCCACCTCGGCCCCGGCGACCCGCTAGTGGTCACGGAGGGGACCTGGCGGCGACTGCTGAAGGACAGCGCGCGTCGAGTCCACTTCACGGGGTCGGCCGTAGTGGGCGCCGATCTTCTACACATTTCCGTGCGGAGCGGCGGACGACGTACGTGGCGACGCTATGCCCAGCCGTCCTCGTGATCGTGAGGCCCGGCCCTGGGTGTGACCTCCGTACCCCGGACGGTTCGCGCCCATTTGCGCATGCACTCTCAGTCGGGCGACACGAAAAGTGACCCCCGTCGACGCTCAGTGATTGTCACACAATGTTGATCTCGTCGGCGGCGGTAGCAGTTCTTTGTGCAGGATTTTCTTGCACGCATCTTGCTGGGGTGTGGCGGAGGGGTTACGTTCCACTCAGATCTTGTCGGACAATCTTGATGGCTCAGTGAGTCAAGGTCGTTCACAGGTGAGTTCGCTCCCGTGTGGTTCCGCGTGCCGTGAACACGGCCCGCGGTGATCAATCGCACGGAAACCCCCATCCACCGCACAGGCGATGCGCCAGGCCGCCCCCGCGCACGAGGTGTGGCCGAGGAGACGAAGATGTCGACCAACAAGCGCGCTCCACAGGCGGAAGCGCTCCGCTTCGAGAACGTGACCCTGGAGTTCCCCGGCAGCCATCGACCCGCCATCGAGGAGGTGTCGTTCCAGATCGAACGCGGCACGTCAGTCGCAGTGATCGGACCCAGCGGCTGTGGAAAGAGCACTCTGCTCAATCTGGCAGCCGGCCTGCTCAAGCCGTCCAAGGGCAAGGTGTACTTCGGCGGTGAAGAGGTCACTGCCGTCAACTCGGACGCCGCATACGTGACCCAGCAGACCGATCTGCTGCCTTGGCTGACCGTCAAGGCCAACATCGGCCTGGCCCTGAAGTTCCGCAAGGTGCCGAAGGCGGAACGGGACGAACGCATCGCTCACTGGATCGGCGTCGTGGGGCTCACCGGGTTCGAGGACCACTATCCACGGGAGCTTTCCGGTGGCATGCGCAAACGCTGTGCGATCGCCCGTGCACTCATCTACGAGCCCTCCATCGTACTGATGGACGAGCCCTTCGGCCCGCTGGACGCCATCACCAGGCTGGGACTCCAGCAGGAACTGCTCAACCTCTGGCAGGAGCAGAAGGGCACGCTGGTCTTCGTCACACACGACCTCAACGAGGCCATCTACCTGGCCGATCAGGTGGTCGTGATGTCCGAGGGGCCGGGCACCGTCCGGCGCGTGCTCCCGATTCCCTTCGAGCGCCCGCGCACCATCGGCACACTCATCGAGTCGCACGAGTTCTCGGAGCTCTACAACGACCTGTGGAGCCTTTTCAGGTCGGATGCGAAGACGCCCGACGCCGCATAGCAAATGCACAAAGCGAGGTCCAACCCTTGATATCCCTTGCTGAAATCATCGACGTACCCAGCCCGCCGGACCGCGTCTGGGAGGTCGTCTCCGACCCTTCCGCCGTCGTTTCGTGCGTCGGCGGCGCGGAACTCGGAGAGTCCCACGACGACGGTTCCTTCGACGCCGTCCTCGTCATCAGGTTCGGCGGCATCCGGGTCAAGTTCGCCGCCAGGATCACCCTGGAGTTGGACGAGGCCGAGCGGGAGGGCCGGCTCACCGCACGAGGCCGGGACGGCCAGGGCGCCACCAGGTTCAACGGGACCGCCGTCTTCTCCGTGACCGATAACCCGGCGACGGGCGGCTCGCAGGTCTCGATGAACGGTGAGGTCAACCTCTCCGGCAAGCTCGCCCCTCTCATCGAGTCGGGTGCCGGTGTCGTGGTGAAGAAGATGACCCGGGAGTTCTCGGAAGCGTTCACCCAACTCTGCGCCGAAACGGAGCAGGCCGAGCCCGCGCCCCCCGCTCCCGAGGAGACGGTCGTCGTCGCTCCGGCCAGGCCGGGGCTCTGGCGGCGAATCCGTGAACGGCTGGCCAGGCTGTTCGGCCGTCGGCGTTCCGTGCCGCCCGCCGCCCGGCCGGATCCCTCCCCGTCCTCCGCCGCATCCGCAACCACCCGAGGAGGCCGTCCATGACAGCCCAGCGCCTCAACAAGGTCATCGCTCATCTCGCGGCGGGCCGGCACGTCTTCGCTTCCTTCTCACCGGCCGAACCAACCGCGGCGATCGACTTCTCCACCAGCTCCTACGACGCGCTCGTCTTCGAGATGGAGCACAAGCCGTGGGACGCCGTCGCCCTTCGCGACACCTTCCAGTACCTGCTGAACCGGCGCCAGATCCGCACCTCCGACGAGCCGGGGCCGGCACTCACGCCGGTCGTGCGCATCCCCGCGAACGGGGCCGAGCGGGCACAGTGGCACGCCAAGCAGGTACTCGACCTCGGCGCCTTCGGTGTCGTCTGGCCTCACATCTCCACCGTTGAGGAGGCCCGCAACGCGGTGGCGGCCTGCCGGTACCCGTCCCTGGCCGACGATCCCCGGTACGAGCCGGCCGGACTGCGCGGCGACAGTCCGGGAACGGCGGCCCGCTACTGGGGCCTGACCAACCAGGAGTACTACTCGCGCAGCGACGTGTGGCCGCTCGACCCCGACGGAGAGGTCCTCGTCGCCCTCATGATCGAGGATCAGCGGGGCATCGAGAACCTGCCGCAGATGCTGGACGAGGTGCCGGGAATCGGTCTCGTCATCGTCGGCGAGGGTGACATGAGCCAGGAGCTCGGCATCCCGCGCCAGTACGACCACCCGCGCATGCTCGAGTGCAAGCGCCGCGTCCTGGACGCCTGCCGTGCCCGAGGTGTCCCCGTCGGCCACCCGCACGTCACCGCCGACAACGTCAAGCAGGTCCTCGACGACGGCTACCGCTTCCTGATGACCGCACCGGTGCGTACCTACCCGGGACTCGACCTGGGGCACTCGCTCACCGGCCGTGCCTGACGGTCCTCCCTTCCACCACCGCTGAACATCTTCGGAGTCTCCTCGTGCTCATCGACTGTCACGGCCACTTCACCACCGCACCGCCTGCCCTCGGCCAATGGCGGGAGAAACAGATCCGCGCCTTCGAGGAGTCGGGCACACACGTCTCGCCCGACGAACTCAGCATCGGCGACGACGCCATCAGGGCCGCCATCGAGAAGGGGCAGCTCAAGCTCCAGGACGAGCGCGGTGTCGACGTGGCGCTGTTCTCTCCGGGCGCGGGGAAGATGGCCCACCACTACGGCGACGAACGCACCAGTCTCGACTGGTCCCAGGTCAGCAACGACCTGATCTCCCGGGTCTGCGGCCTCTTCCCCGGACGCTTCGTGGGCGTCTGCCAGCTGCCCCAGTCGCCCGGCGACGCCCTCGCTTCTTCCGTTCGCGCCAGCGCCGCCGAACTGGAGCGCTGCGTCAACGAACTCGACTTCGTCGGCTGTCTCCTCAACCCCGACCCCTCCGACGGCTACTGGCAGGCCCCGCCGCTCACCGACAAGGTGTACTACCCGCTCTACGAGAAGATGGTGGAGCTGGACGTCCCCGCGATGCTCCACGTGGCCATGTCGAGGAACGCGGCGCTGCAGGGCACCTGTGCCCACTACCTGGCCGGCGACACCGCCGTCTTCATGCAGCTGTGCATGTCGGACCTGTTCAAGGACTTCCCCACGCTGAAGGTCATCATTCCGCACGGTGGCGGAGCCGTCCCCTACCACTGGGGCCGTTACCGGGGCGTCATGCAGGACCAGGGCCGTCCGCCGCTGGAGGAGCTGGTGCTGCGCAACGTCTTCTTCGACACCTGCGTGTACCACCGGCGAGGCATGGAACTGCTCACCGACATCATCCCCGCGCAGAACATCCTCTTCGCCTCCGAGATGATCGGCGCCGTCCGCGGCATCGACCCCGAGACGGGCCATCGCTTCGACGACACCAAGCACATCCTCGACTCCGTCGACACCCTCACCGACGCCGACCGCCGGCTTATCGAGTCCGAGAACGCCCTGCGCGTATTCCCTCGGCTGAACAACGTCCTGGACAACTCCGAGAACACCGAGGCGGGTGCCAAGTGAAGGTCTACGAAGCCATGGCCGAGGCGTTCCTGCGAGAAGGGACGCGCGACGTGTTCGGCATGATGGGCGACGCCAACATGCACTGGATGAACGCCCTCGCCGAGCGGGGCGTCAACCTGTACGAGGTGCGCCACGAGGGCTCCGGCCTCGGCATGGCCGACGGCTGGGCGCGAGCGGCCGGACAGCCCGGCGTGATCACCACGACCAGCGGACCGGGGGTCTCGCAGCTCGCCACCTCGATGATCGTCGCGGCCCGGGCCCGCACCCCGCTGGTCGCCTTCTGCGGGGAGACCGCCTGGGGCGACAAGGCCGCGGCCCAGTACCTCGACCAGGCCCGCTTCGCCGCCGCGATCGAGTGCGCCTTCATCCACCTCGACCGCGCGGACCAGGCGGAGGAAGTCGTCCAGCGGGCCTTCCACCTCGCCCGCACCGAGTCGCGCCCGGTGATGCTCAGCGCGCCCATGGACATACAGCTGCACGAGTACTCCGACGGCACCGACGCCCCGCCGTACGTGCCCTCCACCGAACTGATCGACCATCAACGGCCGTTGCCGGACCCGGAGCGCATCGTACATGCCGCCGACATCGTGCAGGCGAGCAAGCGCACCGTGATCGTCGTGGGACGCGGAGCGCGCCGGGCCGGAGCCGCCGACGAGATCCTGAGTCTTCAGGAGCGCACCGGCGCCCTCATTGCGACGACGCTCCAGGCGAAGAACTGGTTGCGCGACCGCACCGAGCACCACGTCGGCATCGCCGGCCTGTTCGGCAACCGGACCGCGATGGAGCTGTTGCAGGAGGCAGACTGCGTGATCGCGGTCGGTGCCAGCCTCAACCACTACACCACCGAGCACGGCTATCTCTTCCCCGAGGCGAAGTACGTCCAGATCGACACCGCCGAGCACCTTGTCATGGGCAACGGCGCCGCGGCGGACTGCTACGTGCGGGCCGACGCCGTCACCGCTCTCACCGCACTGGAGCGGGAGTTGGGTCTGCGCAAGGTCCGTGTGGAGGGCTTCCACACCGCCGACGTGCGCAACCGCCTGACCGCACCGCTCATCGACCCCGACGAGTACGTGCGGGAACCCGAGCGCATTGACCCGCGTGAGGCGATCGCCGTCCTGGACGCCGAACTGCCGGGCGAGATCGACCTGGTCCTGGGCAGCGGGCACCAGACGGACTTCGGCACCATGCTGTTCCAGCGCTCGCGCGAGATAGTCTCCAACTACGGCATGTTCGGGGCCATCGGCCAGGCACCCCTCATCACCATCGGCAAGATCGTCGCAGATGGGGGACGGCCGTCCTTCGTGGTCGAGGGCGACGCCAGTTTCCTGATGCACCTGTCCGAATTCGAGACCGCCTGTCGGTACCGCCTGCCGCTGCTCGTCGTGGTCATGAACGACGAAGGGCTCGGCGCGGAGTACCACAAGTCCGCGGCGAAGGACCTCGATCCGGAGCTCGCCGTGATCCCGACACCCGAGCTCGGACCCGTCGCGGTGACACTCGGCGGCGCCGGAACGACCGTCCGCACCGTAGACGAACTCCGTGCGGCCCTCGCCGACTATGTACGTGACCCGCGCCCCACCGTCATCGACGTCCGGATCACCCGCAGCGTGCTCAGCCCGCCCTACCGCCGTCTCTGGTACGGCGAGGACGTGTGAGGGGGGACGGACATGGCCAAGCTCGACATCCTTCTCGGGGACTATCCGCACACCCGCCCGCTCAAGGACGGCACACTCCCGGTCGACGGGGTGGAGTGCCGCTTCCAGACGGCCAAGCCGCTGTACTCCGCCTTTCCTCGGATGGTCCGCGACCTCGAGTTCGACGTCTGCGAGATGCCCGTCGCCACCTTTCTCCAGGCGCGCGAGGCCGGGGTGCCCGTCACCCTGCTCCCGGTCGTCCTGATCGGGGCCACACACCACGGCTCGCTCACCCGACTGCCCGACTCTCCCGCTCTGGACCCGCGGCGGCTGGCCGGCAAACGGATCGGCGTGCGCTCGTACGGCCAGACCACCGGCCTGTGGGTGCGTGGCATCCTGCGCGAGGACTACGGAGTTCACGCCTCGGAGATTACCTGGGTCACCACCGAGGAAGCGCACGTCGCGTCGTACCGCGATCCCACGAACGTCGAGCGGTGGGCCGGCCGGAACGTCGCGGGCCTGCTCCGTGCCGGTGACGTGGACGCGGCCGTGCTGGGCCCACGCGCCATCGGGACCCAGGGCACCCCCCTCGTCCCGGTGATCGAGAACGCAGAGGCCGCGGGCCGCGCCTGGTGCGAGCGCCACGGCACGGTGCCCGCCAATCATCTGCTCGTGGTCCGCGACGACGTCCTGAAGACCGAGCGCGACGCGGTCACCGCCCTGTACCGCGCCCTCGCGCAGGCCATCGCGGACACGGCGGGCCAACGCGGCCAGGCGACACCGGCCGGCCGCGCGGTGGCCGCGGGGTGGAGCGACTCCCTGAGCAACTGCCTGCACACAGCGGCTCGATACGCGCTGGAGCAGCAAGTGGTGCGCACTCCGGTCGATCTGGTCGGCATCGAGCGGGGCGCGGAGTTCCTCGCCGACTGAGCCGGCCGATCCGACATACACACGAGAAGCAGACAAGAAGAAGAGAGGAGGGCAGTGATGGGACTGCGCAAGCGCGGAGCCGCGCCCACCCGAGAGCCGGCCGAGTGGACGCCGGAGCTGCTCGCCAAGGTGGAGTGGCGCCGCAAAGCGGCCGACGAACCCTTCCGCGGGCTGGCCACCACCGAGGGCGTGCGCGAGGGACTGTTCCCGTTGACCGGGACCGGCGTCGACACCACCGGGATCCGACGGGCGACCGAGGCCTACCTGGGACAGCTCACCCCGAAGGAACTGTCCGAGGCGCGATTCCCGATGGAAGACGTGACGTGGAGGCACTGGGCCAACGGGGCCCGCTACTTCCTGCGCCACGGCCTGTGCCTCGAGGACCTGGACGACACCAAGCGACACCTCGCCCTGGACCTTGTCCGCACCAGCCTCAGCAAGGCCGGGTACCAGCAGGTCATCGACCTGATGCGGCTGAACCTGACGATCGGTGAGCTGCGCGGCGAGACCGACATGCTCAACGAGTGGATCTACTGGTTCAGCGTCTACGGCGACCCCGGCGGCGACAGGCCCTTCGGTTGGCAGCTGGACGGACACCACGTGAACGTCAACTGCGCGATCGTCGGCGATCACATGGTCCTGACACCGACGTTCCTCGGAGCCGAACCCGTCGTCGACGTGTCGGGCAAGTACGCGGGCACGAGCGCCTTCCGGCTCGAGGAGGCGGTGGCGGCGGAACTGTTCGCCGGTCTCTCCGCGCCGCAGCGGGAACGGGCGGTGATCGCCGACGGAATGCCCGAGGAACTGTTCGTCGGCGCGTTCCGGGACAACTACGAACTGAACTACGAGGGACTCCGGCTCGGCGAACTGACCACGGACCAGCGCCGCGCGGCACGGGAGTTGATCGGCCTCTACACCGGCCGCGCCAACCCCGGGCACGCCGCCGTACGCATGGAGCAGGTCCTCGCACACGAGGGCGACACACACTTCGCGTGGGCGGGTGATCCGGACGGCGTCTTCTACTACCGCATCCACAGCCCCGTGATCCTTATCGAGTTCGAGCACATGGCCGGGGTGATGTTCGACAACGACGTGCCCAGCCGGCGCCACATCCACACCGTGGTGCGCACCCCCAACGGCAACGACTACGGCGTCGACCTGCTGCGTCAGCACCACGAACGCCACCACTCCAGGAGGAAACAGTCATGAAGCTCGTTCTCGGCCGTGACGATCTGGCGGAGGCGGCCGAGGCTGCCGTGGCGGCCGGCGGGGGGCAGGCCGAGCGCCTCGCGATCCGACCGGTCCACAAGGCCTCGCGCGGCTTCGTCGACGGCAACGGACCCGACGTGTGCGAACTCGCCATCGTCACCCTGCTCCAGGCGGTCGCCCAGGACCGTCCCGTCCTGCTGCTACCCATCACCGCGCTCGGCCGCGACCAGCACCAGACGCTGGTGACCATGGGCCGGCTGACCGTGGACGACGTCGAGGGCCGCAGCGTCGGTGTCCGCGCCTGGAGCCAGACCACCGGTGTGTGGGTACGCGGCTTTCTCACCGAGCAGTACGGGGTCGACCTGCGCAAGGTCGACTGGAGGACCTACGAGGGCGCGCACGTCGACGGCTGCGAGGACCCCTCCTGGGTCACCCGTGCACCCGAGGGCAGCAAGCTGCCGGCCGACTTCCTCGACGGCCGCGTCGACTTCGGAATCATGGGCAATGAACTGCCCGCCGACGACCGCATCCGCACGGCCGTCAACGATGCGCGCAGAGTGGCCGCGCAGTGGTCGTCGGCCACCGGCTTCACCCCCGTCAACCACGTCGTGGGCATGACCGAGGCCGCCGCCCGCGAGAACTCCGCCGCGATCCTGGCCGCCTACGACGCCATGCGCAAGGCGGCGGCCGCGGCACCCACGGCCGCCGTCGACCCCTCCGGATTCGCCGGGCTGCGCGGTCCGGTGACCCGTGCCGCCGCCTACGCCGTGGAACAGGAGGTCGTCGCCCGCCCCGTCGACTTCGACGAGCTGGTCGAACGGACCTGCGCCGCTCTCGGCGTCCCCGCCTCCCGCCTCGGTGGCTGACCGAGGCGCGGCACCGCTCTTCCTCCCCCGAACACCATCGCGCTCCGCGGAGCGCAACAGAAAGGCAGGAGATGCAGAAGCTCTCGACCGCCCTCGGCGACTACCCGCACGTGCGGGCACTGCTGGACCAGACGGCCGCGGTACCCGGTCACAGCGTTGAGGAAGTACAGGTCAGGCCGATCATCGGCGCCTATCGGCGCATGATCCGCGACCTCGAGTACGACGTGTGCGAACTCGCACCGGTGTCCTACCTGATGGCCCGCCAGGCAGGTGTCGCCCTCACTGCCATCCCGGTCTTCCTCAACCGGCGGTTCCACCACGGCGACGTCCAGTGCGGACCCCGCTCCGGCATCCGTGTCCCCCGCGATCTCGAGGGACGCCGGGTGGGCGTGCGCGCCTACTCGGTGAGCACCGGGGTGTGGGCGCGTGGTGTCCTCACCGAGGAGTACGGAGTCGACATCGACAAGATCACCTGGGTCGTGGACGACGACGACCACGTCGAGGGTCGCGTGCCGTCCAACGTGGAGCGTGTCACAGACGGGCGCTCGCTCGGTGAGCTGCTGCGCGCCGGCGAGATCGACGCCGCCTTCACCGGCAACGCCGGTACCGGCCGGGCAGGGGCTCCGCGCAGCGGATGGACCGCGACGGCCGAGCCGCAGCCCGTCGACGGCGACGCCCCGTACCCGCTGTTCCCCGAATCAGGCATCCTCGCGTCCGACCACTACGTGCGCACCGGCGTCTACCCCCTCCACTCGGTGATCGCGCTGCGCAGTGACCTGGTCGCCCGCGACTCCTCCCTGCCCACCGCGCTGTACGCGGCGTTCACCGAGGCCAAGCGGCAGCAGCTGGTCGCGGACCCGGACTGGACGGCGCTGCCGCGGTTCGCCCGGCAGGCCGAGCAGATCGGGGGCGACCCTGTGCCCTACGGCGTGGCCGCCAACGAGCCGAGCCTGGCCGCCCTGGTGCGCTACTCACGGGACCAGGGGCTGCTGGACGCGGACTTCTCCGACGACACGCGCGCGCTGTTCGCCGACGGCGACTACCCCGACGCCTGACTGGAGCCAGAACCATGGACATCATCGACACGCACTGCCACGTCATAGCGGGAGACCAGGAGCGGTATCCCTGGTCGCCCATCGGGGGGAAGGCGTCCGCCTGGGCCACCTCCCGCCCCGTGACCACCGAGGACATGGCCGCCCACATGGACGAGGCGGGCATCCTGCAGTCCGTCCTCGTTCAGGCGACCACCGCCTACGGCTACAACAACTCCTACGTTCTCGACAGCGCCGCCGCCCACCCGGAACGCTTTCTCGCGGTCGGCACCTTCGACCCGCTGGCCGACGCGGCCGCGGACCGGTTGGCACGGGCCGTCCGGGGGACGAGCCTCGCCGGTGTGCGGCTGTTCACCAGCGGCAGCACCGTGCCCACGCAGGGAGAGTGGTTCGCGGCGCCCGAGACCTACCCGTTCTGGCGTGCCGCGGGCGAGCTGGACGTCACGGTTTGTCTCCAGCTGCGGCTGGGCGCGGCCACCGGGCAGCTCGTGGACGTACTGGAGCGGTTCCCCGGCGTCCGGGTGCTCCTCGACCACATCGGATACCCCGACATCGCGTCGGGCCCGGCGCGCGCGGGCAAGGAGGTCGCCCAGCTCGCCGGTCACCCGAACCTGCATCTGAAGCTCACCCATCGCAACCTCGAACCGCTGCACGCCGCGGGGGAGGAGGCCATCGAGTTCCTCGCACCCGTGGTCGACGCCTTCGGCGCCGGGCGCATCGCCTGGGGGTCCAACCTGCCGGCGGCCGAGCAGTCGCTGCCCGAACTCGTCGACCTGGCGCGCACGGTGCTGGCACCGCTGCCCGCGACGGCGCAGCAGGAGATCTTCGCAGGCACCGCACGCCGCCTGTACTCGTCGCTGGGCCGGCCCGGGAGCTGACCCGCCATGTGCTCGGTCAGGGTCTCCTCCTCGGTTCTCGTCCCCATGGAAGGCAAAGGCGGTCAAGGTGGACAACGGCAGTATCGGTGTCGAGTCCGGAGCGAACGGGTCGGGCACCCGCTACGGCAAGACCTACGAGGGCCTTCGCGCCCTGCTTCTGTCGGGAAGCATGGCCCCCGGCACCCGGTTGACCGAGGCGGACCTGACCCGGATGTTCGACGTGTCACGGAGCACCATGAGGTCCGTACTGGTGAGGCTGGCGCAGGAGGGCTACGTCACCAGCGAGGTCAATCGAGGGGTGCGGACGCGAAGCTTCTCCGCGGCCGAGGCGGCGGACATCCTGGAGGCCCGAGAGACGCTGGAGTCGGCTCTGGCCGGCAAGGCCGCCGAGCGGGCCACCCCTGAGGAGGTCTCGGACATGCGCCGCACCCTCCTGGACATGGAGGAGGCCAAGTCCAGGGGCGACCAGGACATGTACTCCCGGTGCAACCGGCGTTTCCACCAGCAGATCAAGCAGTCGGCGCACCAGACGACCCTGGCCCGCGCCTACGACACGCTGCTCTACCCGCTGGTGATGCGTCAGTACCGCAACCTGTCCGCCCAGCACCCGCGGTCCGGGTCACTGGAGGAGCACCAGGCCATCTTCCTGGCCGTCGTCACCCGCAACCCCGCCGCCGCCGTCGCGGCGATGCGTCACCACGTCGGCTCCGCCCGCCGGGCGCTGCTGCTGGACAACTCCCGTGGGCCGTCCGTCTCCTGACGGCCCACGGGGATGGGAAGGACAACATGCGCCACGTCGTGGCCACTGAAGCCGGGTCGGTCGAGGGCGTACCGTGCCGGGACCGCACCGTCACGGTCTTCCGCGGCATTCCGTACGCCGCCGCACCGGTCGGCGAACTGCGCTGGCGGCCGCCTCGGCAACCGCCGCGCTGGGAGGGGATCCGACGGGCCGACCGGTTCGGCCCCATGTGCCCCCAGGCCCCGACCGACGCGGCCGCGACAGGCGTCGACGTGCCCATGAGCGAGGACTGCCTGTCCCTGAACATCTGGACGGGCGCGGCCGCGTCGGCGGAGCGCCGACCGGTCCTGGTGTGGATCTACGGAGGTGGGTTCCGCGAGGGCACGGGAGCACATCCCCGTTACGACGGCGAGAACCTGGCGCGCGAGGGCACCGTTGTGGTTACCTTCAACTACCGCCTCGGCGCCTTCGGGTTCCTCGCCACCGCGGAGTTGAGCGAGGAGTCCGGTCACGGCTCCTCGGGCAACTACGGACTGCTCGACTGCGTCGCCGCCCTGCGCTGGGTGCGCGACAACATCGCGCGGTTCGGAGGCGACCCTGACCGGGTCACCATCGCCGGCCAGTCCGCGGGCGCCGGTATGGTCAATTTCCTGGCCATGTCCCCACTCGCCAAGGGCATGTTCCACCGCGCCGTCGCGCAGAGTCACGCCCGGTACGGGCGCGATCCCGAGCTGCGCTACCTGTGCACCTCATACCGGCTGTCCGCCGATGCCGAGGCGGCCGGAGAACGCTACGCACGGGCGCACGGCGCGCACACCGCGAACGCACTGCGCAACCTGCACTGGAGCAAGCTGATCGACGGCCATCAGCCGGTCGACACACTGGTCGACACCGGCGGCACCGCGGGGCCGCCACTGTTCCGCCCCGTCGTCGACGGATGGGCGATCCCCACCGGCTACGACGAGACATACGCCAAGGGCCTGCAGAACGAGGTCGACTACCTCACCGGGAACAACCTGGACGAGGGCGGAGCCGTACCCGAGGACATGGTCGCCGGCCTGCGCTCCGGCCAGCGCCTCCGGCCGGGATCACCGCCGGTCCATGTGACGCTCGAACAGCACCGGTCCGCGGCACGACGGAAGTTCGGCCCGCTCGCCGAGGAGTTCCTGAGGCTGTACCCGGCCGCGACGGACGACGAGGCGGCCCGAGCGAGCAGCCGTGCCGCACGCGACAACTCACGTGTCTCGACCCACCTGTGGGGCGTGGACTGGGGTCGCCAGACCGTCAGCAGACTGCACACCTACTTCTGGACCCATCGTGCCCCGGCGCCCGGTTCGGGACCGAGACGGGCCGGTCACGGCTCCGAGATCGACTACGTCTTCCAGAACCCCGCCGGCAAGAGCGCGTCCTGGACCGAGGAGGACCACGAAATCGCGCGGACGCTTTCCTCCTACTGGACCAACTTCGTCGCCACCGGCGATCCCAACGGCTCGGGCCTGCCACGCTGGCCCGCCTTCTCGCCGGACGCCGGCTCCGTCATGGAGATCGGCGAGCACTTCCGGACCATTCCGGTTTCGGATCCGGCGCGCACCAACTTCTGGATCCGATTCTTCGCCACCCAGCAAGCCTGGTGAACAAAGGAGTTCCCATGAGACAGCACACGACCACCTCGACGCTCGCCCTGGCCTCGGCCACGATACTCGGCGCGGCACTGCTGACCGCCTGCGGCGACGACGGGGCGGCCACGGTCGGAGCGGACGGCAAGACCACCGTCTCCGTGGGTGTGAGCGGCAACGTCTTCGACCTGTCCATCCGCCTCGCGGAAAAGAACGGATACTTCGACAAGCACAACATCAAGATCAAGTACGTGACCTTGACCGCCTCGACGGGCACCTCCGCCCTGCAGTCGGGATCGGTGCAGTTCCTCAACTCCAGCCCCACCAGCTTCCTGGCGGGTCTCTCCAAGGGGTTGCCGGAAATCTCGGTCGCCACCAATGGCGGAGGCAACCCGCTCGGTATAGTCGTCAGCGACGAGTTCGCCAAGGAGCACAACCTGACCGCGGACACTCCCGCGGACCAGGTGGCCAAGGCCCTGGCCGACTCGACGGCCGGTGCCAGCTCTGCCAACACCAAGGCCGAGGCCGGCATCTTCCTGAGGGCCCACGGAGTCGACCCGGACAAGCTGAAGTGGGTCTCGCTGCCCAGTCCGGCAGCCGACAAGGCATCTCTCGCCAAGGGTGAGGTGGACTGGTTCATCACCTCCCAGCCGATCCCGCTGCAGGTACAGCACGAGGGCGACGGCGTCGTCGTCGCCGACTCCTCCAAGGTCCCCGAGTGGACCTACGAACAGGCCGGATACGGCCAGGTCGTCGTGGCGAAGGAGAGCTTCGCGAAGAGCAACGGCGACACCGTCAAGGGGTTCGCCGCCGCCGTTCAGGAGGCGACCGCCTATCTCAGCACGCACCCCGCCACCGACAAGAAGGTACTGGCCGCGGCCCGCAGCACCTTGCGGAGCCTGCCGGACGACGTGCTGAGCTCCTCCGTCTCCCAGGTGGACTGGCCCAGCACGGCCAAGCAGGACGCGGACGGATGGAAGAAGACCCTCGCGTTCGTGAAGGACGGCATCAAGGCGGTCCCGGACGCCTCCGTGTCGTCCGAGGACTGGACCAACACCTACCTGCCGTAGACCTGTACGACCGACCCCAACCAGAAGGGAGCAGACCATGGCAACCGTCACCGACAAGGCCGTGACCAAGCCCGACGCGGACATCCCGTCCTCGCCCGTCAAGAGCGCCCGCGAGCGCCTGCAGGGCACCGCCTCCGTGATCACGCTGCGCGTCCTGGTGATCGTGGTCGCTCTGATCCTCTGGCAGGTGATGAGCGGTCCCGTCGTGCCCGAGTACGCGGTCAGCAAGCCCACCGAGGTGTACGACGCGCTCATCGACATGCTCGGTTCGGCGGCCGGATGGACCGACATCAAGGTCACCGCCATCGAAGTACTGGCCGGCTTCGGGCTCGGTGTCGCCGCCGGAACGGTGATGGGTCTCGTACTCGGATCCTTCCCGCTCATGGGGCGGGTGCTGGAGCCGTTGGTCGCGGCCATCAACGGCATTCCGAAGATCGCCCTGGCACCGCTCTTCCTGCTGTTCTTCGGCATCGGTTCCTGGTCGAAGATCACCATCGCCATGACCGGTGTCGCCTTCGTCGTCTTCTACAACATCTACCTGGGCCTGCGGCTGAGGGAACGCGAGCTCGTCGAGGTCGTCCAGGTCATGGGCGGGCGCAAGCACCACGTGCTCGGCTACGTGACGATCCCGACGCTTGCCGCACCGTTCTTCGCCGCTCTCAAGACGGGCGGGCCTCTGGCCATCCTCGGCGTCATCGGTGCCGAGTTCATCGCCTCCTCCGAGGGGGTCGGACACGAACTGTTCACCTCGGCGCAGAATCTGGACGCGGCCCGCGAGTTCGCCGGCCTCATCGTCCTCGTTGCCATGACACTGACCCTCAACGGTGTTCTGTCCGCCCTCGACGCCTACGCCCTCAAGCGCCTCGGTCTCGCGGCCCGACGCCGGCCGCAGCCCAAGAACTGAGTCCACCCGCCACACGGCAGAGAGAAAGGTGTTCCCCGATGAACGACTTCCCTCACGGTCCGCCCGACGCCCCGGGGGAGGGGGAGCCACCCAGGAGCCCCTCCCGCAGAACGATGCTGGTGGCGATCGCGGCGTCGGCCGCGGCCACCGCACCCCTGATGTCGGCCGGTACGGCCGAAGCGGCACCGGTGCGCCGCGAGGAGCTGCTCTACATCGGCACGTGGAAACAGAACCAGGTCTTCGCGGTCCGGTTCGATCCCGGGAACGGGGCCATGACACCACTCGGGGCCGTGGCGGAGGTCAGCTCGAACTGGGTCGTGGCACACCCCACCCGTCCGGTCCTCTACGTCGCCGGCGACGAGGAGGGCGGACACATCCGGGTCTTCCACATCGACGACGACTCGGGTGCCCTCGACCAGGTCGGCGAGATCGCGACCGAGTCCACGCCGGGCGTCACCGGCGGTCTCTCGTACTTCGGGTTGACCGAGAACGCGGAGACGTTGCTGGCGGCGGACTTCGCGGACGGCTCCGCGGTGACCGTGCCGGTCACCGCGGACGGCCGCCTCGGCCCAGTGGCCTCGCGGGTGCAGGACGCGGGCTCCGGGCCCAATCCTCGCCAGCAGGGCCCGCACCCCCACCATGTGGTCGTCGACCCCAGCGGCACGCACGCCCTGGTCGCGGACTTCGGCGCCGACCGCGTCTTCGTCTACGACTACGACGCGGCCACCCGGCGGATGTCGGCCGGTGCACACGACGGTCCCGGTGCCTACGCGACGGCACCCGGATCGGGACCGCGGCGTCTGACCTTCCACCCCCGTGGACGGATGGTCTACCTGCTGAACGAGCTGACCGCCGACATCCAGGTGCTGCACTGGGACCGCCGGCACGGCGTGTTGACGCCCCACCAGCTCCTGTCGACGAATGCGCCGGACCACACGGGAGCGACGAGCGCCGCCGAACTGGCCGTCAGCCGTGACGGCCGGCACGTCTACACCTCGAACCGCGGGGACAACGCCCTGGTCGTCTACTCCGCGCACCCGAGGACCGGGCTCCTCCACGAGGTCCAGCGGGTCCCCTGCGGGGGCGTGACACCGTGGAGCTTCTCCCTGCATCCGGACGGAAGGTGGCTGTTCGTCGCGAACGAGGCGAGCGGGACGGTGAACCTCTTCCGCGTCGACCCGGCATCCGGGCGCGTTACGGACACGGGCGCCTTCGTACCCGTGCCCCATCCCGACTGCATCACCTTCCGTCCGCGGGGCCGTCGGCACCTCTCCGGACGCTCCTGACTCTGCGGGCTTCGCCGTAAACGAAGCCCTGCAGCTCATCTTTGTCATACAAAAGTCATCGCCAGGGCGGGCGGCGCCCAAGCAACTTGGCCTACTGCCGCGTAATTGTTTCCACGGTGCGTCGGCGCTGCTACGTTCATGCCTCACAGCTTGTCGGACAATTCCTGAATGGGTTTGAGACACGTTGGCGCACTGTCGCGCCTGGGTTCGCACGCCTGCCCGTCCGGTAGTCCGGCGCTGCTGCACCGCATTCAGGACTTGGTGACAGGAGAAGTGCCATGAGGCTCCACCACAGACGCCCCCCAGTCTTCGCGGGCGGATCGCCGTCAACGGTCGCCGGCGGCCGGACCGTGGCCGTGGTGACGACCATGGTGCTCGGTTCGACTCTGCTGTCGGCGTGCGGCGACACGGTGGCACTCGGCTCGGACGGGGCCGAGACGGTCACCGTCGGTGTCGCGGGCAACATCTTCGATGTTCCTCTGCGCGTGGCTCAGGACCAGGGGTACTTCAGCAAGAGGGGGCTGAAGGTCGAGTTCGTGACGGTGACTGCGGCCACGGGGATGCCATCCCTGCAGTCCGGTTCCCTGCAGTTCCTCAATTCCAGCCCGACCGGATTCCTCGGCGCCCTCTCCAAGGGCACTCCCGTGGTGGCGGTCGGGGTGGACGGACTCGGCAATCCTCTCGGCCTCGTCGTCAGCAAGGAGTTCGCCCAGGAGAAGGGACTGACCGCGAAGTCCTCGCCCGACACCGTGGCCAAGGCGCTGGCGGGTTCGATCGGTGGTTCCAGTTCGGCCAACACGAAGGCCGAGGCCGAGATGTTCCTCAAGAACAACCACATCGATCCTGGCGAGGTCGACTGGGTGTCGCTGGCCAGTCCTACCGCGGACAAGGCCGCACTGAACGAGGGACGGATCGACTGGTTCGTCACCTCGGAGCCGCTGCCACTGCAGATCCAGCACGCCGGGCAAGGTGTCGTGGTGGCCAACTCCCGTACGGCGCCCGAGTGGTCGAGCGACTATGCCGGTTACGGCCAGGTCGTCGTCACCCGCAAGGAATTCGCCGATGAGCATGCCGACACGGTCAGGAAGTTCGCGGGCGCTGTGCGCGACGGCACCGCCTATCTGGCCAAGCACGTGAACGACCTGTCTGTGGTACCGGTGGCGAAGCAGGCGATGCCCGGCGTCCCCGACGCGGTGGTGCAGGCCAGCATCGAGGAGGTCGAGTGGCCGCTCTTCGTCGACATGGACGCGCCGACCTGGAGGAAGACCCGCTCCTTCGTCGACGAACTGGGTGCCCTCCCCGAGGGAGCCGAGATCACCACGGATGACTGGACCAACGAATTCGTGAGGTGACACGGTGTGGCCCGGTCACGGCCATGGGGCCGGTGCGGCCGCGCTGGGAATTGAATGAAGAACCCTGTGATACCGGCGGACGAGAGAAGCGTTTCCACATCATTCCGTTCGGAAGAACCCAGTCGTTCACGAACAGGAGCTGGTAGAGCGATGTCCCCCAGTATGAAACGACGAGCGTTTCTGGCAGCCGGTGCGGGTGCTGCCGGCGCCGCCCTCTTACCCCAGCCGTTCGCCGTGGCGGCTGCCGGCCGGGGCAAGAAGGGCGTGATGCTGATGAACCGGATCGGACCCTCGTCGTCCGATCTGTTCGTCTCCGACCTTGATGGTTCCAACGAGCGCAGACTGCTGCGGAGTACCGGGTTCGACCATCACGGTACTTTCACGCCGGACGGCCGCTCGGTCGTCTTCACCTCGGCGCGGGACGGCGATGGCAACTCGTCCCTCTACTGGGCCCGTGCCGACGGCAGCGGCGTCGAGCCGTTGGTGACCGGGCCCGCGGTGGACGATGTCGGTGCGCTGTCACCGGACGGAAGCAAGCTGGCGTTCGTGTCCACACGCGGAGACCACAAGGCGCACATCTGGCTGCTCGACCTGCGTTCGCACAGACTGCGAAACCTCACGGCCGGCCAAGAGGTCGCCGGTGACCCCGACGGCCCCGACTGCTACTTCCGTCCCGCCTGGTCGCCCGACGGCCGGTGGATCGCGTTCTCGAGCGACCGCAACACCGTCTGGCGCGGGCACGACGACGGCGTCGGATGGGAGCACACCCAGGAACTCAGCGTCTACGTCATCCGGCCGGACGGCACCGGCTTCCGCCAGGTCGCGACGAAGCCCGGATACTGTCTGGGCTCCCCGAAGTGGTCGCCGGACGGCCGGCGAATCGTCTACTACGAGATCACCACCGAGGGAACCTGGGACGCCCACCGCCCGGAGGGTGCCGGACGCGTCGAGTCCCAGATCGTCTCCGTCGACGTGACCACCGGGGACCGTGCGGAGCACACCACCGGTCCCGGCCTGAAACTGGCTCCCCAGTTCATCGACGCCACCGAGATCGGCTATCTGATCAAGGGGGGACCGGACGAGGGGCTCGCGTACACATCGGGCAGGCCGGCCGTCAATCGGGCCCTTCGCTCGCCCGCGTGGTCGCCCGACGGCCGGTCGGTGATCTACGAGAAGGTGGGATTCACGACACGTCCACTGGACTCCGCGCTGTACAGCTGGGACCGGGACTGGGAGTACCGCCACTGCGACGTCTTCCCTGTGCTGTCCCGGCAGGGCCGCATCGCGATCACGGAGAAGCAGCTCGGCAACTCCTCCATCGTCACCATGCTCCCTGACGGCTCCGACCGCCGCGTCGTCTTCGACCCGCGGGGCAAGATCAGCGATCCGCTCCCGGGCTCCATCGGGGCCTACCGGCCGGCCTGGTCACCGGACGGCGAATGGATCGCGTCCGGCCTGGGCACCTGGTTCCGGGAAGATGCCCCGAGCAACCTGGTCATCCGGGTGCGCAGCGACGGCTCGGAGTGGGAGAAGCTGACGGACGGCACGTCCAACTCCGGATTCCCGAGCTATTCGGCGGACGGCAACGAAATCGTCTATCGCGTATGGGGCGGGGAGGAGAAGGGATTGCGCATTCTCGATCTCCGCACCCGTACGACCCGTGTGCTCACCGACGACTACGACAATCTCCCCGACTGGTCGCCGGACGGCGAGCTCATCCTCTTCACCCGCAAGACGGCAGGCGTCAATTTCGACGTCTACACCATACGGCCGGACGGAAGCGATCTGCGCTGCCTGACCGACAGCGGCGCCAACGACGCTCACGCTGTCTGGAACCACGACGGACGCATTCTGTACAACAGTGGCATGTACGGGTTCCGGGAGGAGGCGGCGCTGTACGACGACACCTTCCAGTCGTACGGGCAGATCTTCAGCATGAACGCGGACGGCACCGGCAAGAGGATGCTGACCGACAGCCTGTGGGAGGACTCGATGCCGCTCTTCCTGACTCAGGAGGTGCTCCGCGGGAGGGCGTAGTAGCTCCTTGACGATGTGACGACGGCATGACGTGACGCACAACGGCCGTGCCGTGGGAGTGAACCCATCCACTCCCACGGCACGGTCTGCGGTCGTCTCACCTCACTGGGAGAGCACACTCTGCGGGAGGTAGATCGGCATGGAGTCCTCCCACTGGCTGTCGGTCAGCAGCCGTTTCCCGGAACCGTTCGCCTTCATGCTCATGATCTGGCCGTAGGGCTGGAAGGTGTCGTCGTACAGCGCCGCTTCTTCCCGGAAGCCGTACATGCCGCTGTTGTAGAGAATGGTCCCGTCGTAACTCCAGACGGCGTGACCGTCGTTGGCGCCGCTGTCGGTCAGGACCCGTAGATCACTGCCGTCGGGCCGGATGGTGCACACGTCGAAGTTGGTCGCGCTGGTCTTGCGGGTGAAGAGGATGAGCTCGCCGTCCGGCGACCAGTCGGGGAGATTGTCGGACTCCGAGGTGAGGACCGTCGTCGCCCCGGTGGCGAGGTCGAGGATGCGCAGGCCGTTCTGCTCGCCCCACACGCGGTAGACGATCCTGCCTCCGTCGGCGGAGTAGCTCGGGAAACCGGCGTTGGTGGAGTTGTCCGTGAGCGCCTCCGCCCTCGTGCCGTCACTGCGGACCCGCCAGATCGAGGCCGCCATGGCGGCGCGTTCCTGGAACCACCCGCCCAGACCGAACGCGATCCATTCGCCGTCCGGCGACCAGGCGGGCCGGAAGGCGCCGGCCAGACCCTTCGCGAGGAGCTCCGGGTCCAGGTCGCTGTCGGCCGTGTTGAACACGACCTTGAGGTCGGAGCCGTCCGGCTTCAGGGTGACGATCGAGGAGTTGGCGAAGCCGGTCTGCTTCTCCGTGATCGCGAGTCGGCCCTGCTGAGAGACGATCGGGAAGACGTCGCAGAAGCGGTAGTCCCAGTCCGAGTCCCAGGTGTAGAGGGTCTCGTCGAGGTCACGGCTGGTGAAGTCCTGCCTTTCGTAGATCACCGACTTGCCGTCCGGCGACCAGACCGGAGAACGCAGGGACCGTTTGACGGGCGCCCTGCCGGACGTGTATGCGAGGCCTTCGTCGGCGCCTCCCTTGACGAGGTAGCCGATCTCGGTGTTGGTGACGTACTGGGGGGAGACCTTCAGGTGGGGACCGGAGGTGTGCACGACACGGTCGGCGCCCGTCTCGACGTCGACCGAGACGATCTGGGACTCGACGACACCGATGGCCTCCGGGCGGTGGGCGCCCCAGGTTCCCTCGGTGGTGATCTCGTAGTAGACGATTCGCCGGCCGTCCGGCGACCACTTCGGGGAGCCCAGACAGTATCCGGGCTTCGTCGCGACCTGGCGGAAGCCGGTGCCGTCCGGCCGGATGACGTAGACGCTGAGTTCCTGGGTGTGTTCCCAGCCCTTGCCGCCGTCGTGGCCCCGCCACGCCGTGTTGCGGTCGGAGGAGAAGGCGATCCACTGTCCGTCCGGTGACCAGACCGGCCGGAAGTGACAGTCCGGACCGTCGGGGTCGCCCGCGAGCGCCGCGGCCCCGGTGAGGTTGGTCAGTGTGCCGGTCTTCATGTTCCTCAGCCAGATCCGCGAGAGATGGTCGGCCGAGCGGGTGGAGGCGAAGGCCAGTGTGCGCTGGTCCGGTGACAGGACGGCGCTGTCGTTCACCGACGGTCCGGTCACCAGGGGTTGTACGCCCACGGCCTGGCCGGATCCGTTCAGGCTGCCCGAGTAGATGTTGGAGTTGCCGTCACCCGTGCGCTCCGACGTGAAGAACACGGTCTTGCCGTCGGGGGAGAAGTTGGCGTGGCGGTCGAACGCGGCCGTCTTGCTGTCCAGCAGCTTGCGTTCGTTCGACCCGTCGGTCTTGGCGATGTACAGGGTCGACGAGGACGGGCCGATGCGGTTCATCAGCATGACGCCCTTCTTGCCGGCGCCCGCGGCTGCCACAGCGAAGGAGCTTGGCAGCAAAGCGGTGGCCGCTGCTGCCCCGGCTGCCAGGAATGATCTACGTTTCAGCTCATATGGCATGTCTGCGTCAAACCTTTCGCTGATTGACGGACGTGTGACCGCAAGGGGAAGGGCCCCGCTTGTTCAGGCTGAGGTGTCGATCTCGCCGGAGGGGGTGGGGGTGAGATCGGGTTCTGTGTCTGCCGGTCGCCGCCGGTGTGTGTCGGTGGCTGCGGCGCGCGCACGGTCACATGCGTCCATCGCATGGATTGTCGAACAACTTGCGAGCGACCGTAACACCGCCGTATGGGACCGACAAGAAGCGTGCATGAGGAACTGGGCTAACCGTCCGGTTACCTCTCGAGGCAGCCTCGGGTATTGTTGGACAAAGATTCAAGAGTTTTGGTTCGGGCTGTAGCCGGTCGTGTGGGGCGGTGGCCGCTGCACACGCAACTCCCGTACCGCGAGGGCCGGGACCGGTGCGGTCACCCGACATACTGCGCTGTACTCGGCACTTCCCTTCGAGAGTTACAGGTGATCACGTGAACGCCAGTTCCGACGACAGGGCGGTCGACACCGGCAAGGCCGCCTCGAACCGGCACGGTCGCGCGTACGAGGGTCTGCGCTCGCTACTGCTGTCGGGGAGCTTCGAACCGGGCACGCGGCTGACCGAGGCGGAGTTGACCCAGAGATTCGGCGTCTCGCGGACCACCATGAGAGCTGTCCTGGTCCAGTTGACCCAGGAAGGCTACGTCACCAGCGAGGTCAACAGGGGTGTGCGGACACGGCACTTCTCGGTGGAGGAGGCGATGGACATCCTGGAGGCACGGGAAACGCTGGAGTCGGCTCTGGCCGGCAAGGCGGCCGAACGCGCAACCGCGGAGGAGATCGAGGAACTGCGCAGCACGCTGGACGCCATGGCAGACTGCCAGGCGCGGGGTGACCAGGCAGCCTACTCCCAGGGCAATCGCACCTTCCACCAGCAGGTGAAGCTCGCGGCTCACCAGCAGACCCTGGCCCGGGCCTACGACAGACTGCTCTACCCCCTCGTGATGCGGCAGTACCGCAATCTGTCCGCGCCTCACCCCCGATCCGGTTCGCTCGAAGAGCACCAAGCCATCTTCCTCGCCATTCTCACCCGCAACGCCGACGCGGCCATCGCCGCGATGCGTCACCACGTCGGCTCCGCACGCAGAGCCCTGCTGCTGCGCGCGAGCCAGGACGGGGCGGTGTCCAGCGTCGTGGACGGCGACTCGACGGCCGACCCAGTGCAGACACCGGAACTCTAGGAACCCTGAACATGTCGGCGGCCGGCGCCGCGGGAGGTGACTTCGTCGCCTGATCCCTCTTCCAGCAACGGTGCGGACGCGCAGACCCGACGCGGGACTGTCCCAGGCCGGCTGCGAAGACCCAGAGCGGAGGCACCGAACCCAAGTGACGGATGCGCAGAGCCAGGCAGACACCCGTTCCACACCTGAGGTGAAGTCTCAGGAACCGATCTTCACGCTCCCCTTCGTCGGTCTGATGACGTCCAACGGACTGTTGCGGATCTGCACGAACATGCTCATCACACTCGTGCCGCTCTACGCGATCGAGCACGGTGCCTCCACCACGACGGCCGGGCTGACCACCACCGTCTACATGCTGGCCGCGGTCGTGGTGCGGCCGTTGTCCGGCAGACTCGTGGACACCCGTGGCCGCTTCGCCGTGATGGTGTTCGGCTCTCTGCTCTTCTGCGTCGCGACCGGCCTGTACGCGCTCGTGATGCCGGTGTGGATGCTGCTGGCGGTGCGGGTGATTCAGGGGCTGGGCTTCAGCTTCAACGGCACGGCCGTGATGACGCTCGCGACGGATCTGATCCCGGAGAGCCGAATGGCGGAGGGGATCGGGTACTTGGGCATGGAACAGACCGTTGCCCAGCTCTTCGCCCCCTGGCTCGCTCTCGCGGTGAAGAACGCATACGGGTACAGCGCGGTGTTCGGTCTCGTCTTCGCCTTCGCCACGCTGAACCTGCTGCTGCGCATCCCGCTGAAGCGTGTGGCGGCCCAGGTCCACACGGACCGGGAGGGGACCGACCGTGCTCTGCCCGCCGCCGGCGATGCCGGACCGGGCAGTCCTGCGTCGCGGGAATCGGACAAGGGGCGAGCCAAGGAGCCGTTGTGGAGCCGAGTCATAGAACGGAACGTGTGGCGGCCTGCCATGATCATGTTCTTCCTCATGCTGGGGCCGACGGCCATCAACACCTTCATGGCGGCCTATACCGTCGGTCGTGGCATCTCCAACCCGGGTCTCTTCTTCACCGCGAGCGCGGTGACGCTCGCGGTCGCACGCCTCTGCACGGGGCGGATGCAACGCCGTCTCGGGACGGCCTGGACCATCGCCCCGGGCATCGTGTCGGTCGCTGCCGCTCTCGCGCTCGTTGGTTGGTCACCGAACCTGGGCGCGCTCATGGCCGCCGGTGCCTGCTACGGCTGGGGTATGGGCACGGCCCACCCTGGGATCAACGCCCTCGCCGTGCTGTCCGCCGACAAAACCAGGCGGGGCCGGTCGAACGCCACGGTGTTCATGGCCATGGACCTGTCCCGGGCGCTCGGTGCCGTCGGACTGGGAGCACTGGCCGGCCTCACCGGTATCGGCAGTGTCTTCGTAGCCTCGTCCGGCGTGGTCGCCGCCACGTCCTTGACCTACCTGGGGCTGAGGGCGCGCGGCCTCGTGAAGTGAGCCCGAGAACCCGACGGCACGTGGTGACGCCTGCCTAGGCACGCCGGCCGCCTCAGTGGTGGGAGCTTGGTTGTCCCTGAACCATTCGCCGAGGAACTCCAGAAAGACGGTGACCTTCCGCGGTGCGGGTCGGCCAGGGCCGTAGATCGCGTACAGAGGACGTTCGGGGACGGCGTGGCCGGGGAGGAGGACCTGGAGCTTGCCGACGCGGAGATCGTCGTAAGCAGTCCGATGCGGCAGCAGAGCGATGCCGCGACCGTGAGTCGCCGCCTTCTGCAGGGCGGTGTAGGAGTTGGAGGAGAACACCACGTTACGGATCTTGTGCAGGGTGGAGGTCGGTCCATGGCCCAGTCGCCACACCGGTTCGTTCACGTGTACGAGGCAGTCATGTGCCGACAGCTCGTGCGGGTGCGCCAACGGGCTGTGCCGGTCGATGTAGTCCGCGGAGGCGCACAGCACGAAGGGAAGGGACGCGATCTTCTTGAGCCGTACGCCCGAGTCCGGCAGGTCCCGGGTGTGCAGGGCGACGTCGAAGCCACTGTCGAGGAAATCGTAGGTCCGGTCCGACATGCCGCCCATTTCGAAACGCACGGCGATTCTCGGGTGCGCGGCGGAGAATGCGGCGATCGCATCGCCGACGTCGAGGCTTCCGATCCATTTGGGGGAGATGATGTTCAGGCTGCCTTCGGCCCGGTTGTGTAGGTTCGCGATGCCGGCGTCCTCTGCTTCGATCTCCTTGAGAATGCGGGTGGCGAACTCCGAGTATCGAAGACCGGCTTCCGTGAGAGTCACGGAACGGGCCGTGCGGTTGACGAGTCGCACGCCGATCTGCCGCTCCAACTCCGCGACATGACGCGAAACGAGCGAACCCGAGGAGCTGAGAACCCTGGCCGCTTCACTGAAGCTGCCGAGTTGCGAGACAGTGACGAACGTGCGCATCAGTAGGAGACGGTCCATGGGTTTCCCCGTCCTCCTCGCCTCAGATTCGTACGAGGGTCCTGTGAGGTCAAGCGGCGTGATCATCGCCTCGACCTGATCGAGTTCCGAGCGGTCGACTGGTGTGGAGGATGTGAACCGACATGACGACCAGATCGTTTTAGTGATGATAGCAGGAAGGTGAAGGGGGTCGGGCCCGTGAGCGCTCGCTCACTGCAGGGGATTGTGTGGGACGGGTGAGGAGGAATGGCGAGCCCCCCGGCGCGTGGATATTATCTCGCTGGTAGCCGCACCGGCGCCGCTTGCCACTCGAAGTCTTCTCCTCCATATTCCTGCCGACGCACGGCACTGCTAGGGTCGCCATCCCCGTGCTGAGAATAATTGACAGGTGGCGGATTTCCGCCGCTGCTCCTCGGTTTACCAGTTGGCGAGCCAGTGCGTGACGTCGCGTGGACGGCGGCATAAGCAGGGGTGAAAAGGGTGGATGTGCACTTGCTCGATCGGCTGCGAGGATCCGTCGGCACTCGGCGTGCGAAGCCGTCTTCGGCCGGAGGGTGGAGCGGCTTCTGGGCCCTGCTCAGCACGCGCAGCGTGGTGGGGCAGATGTTCGTGCTGCAGGTGGCGATCGTGGTGCTGCTCGCCGTCGTAGCCGTGGTGCTGCTGGTGATGACCGTGCAACGGCAAGCCACCCGTTCCGCGGCCGATCGTTCGTTCGCCGCCGCGGAGGTCTTCGCCCATGCTCCGGGGATTGTGGAGGCCCTGAAGTCACCGGATCCGACGGCGGAACTGCAGCCCCGGGCGGAGGAGGTCCGCAAGGCCGCGCATCTCGACTTCGTCGTGATCGTTGACGACCAGGGAATCCGCTACACGCAGGCCGACCCCAGCCTGATCGGTGAGCGCATCCCGGTCGCCCAGGACCTCGACGCACTGCGCGACGGCCGTACCGTCAGGGGGCGCAACGAGACGGGGAGCCACACCGCGATGCGTACCTTCATGCCGATCAGGGAGACCGACGGCACGGTGGTGGGCGGTGTCGCGGTCGGTGTGCGGGTGTCGAGCATCAGCGCCGAGGCCATGAAACAGCTGCCGACGCTGCTCGGGGTCACTGCCGCCGCCGTGCTGGCCGGCACGGCCGGCGCCGTGGTGGTCAGCCGTCGTCTGCTGCGCCAGACTCACGGCTTGGGACCCGCCGAGATCACGCGCATGTACCGGCATCACGACGCGGTCCTGCACGCCGCCCGGGAGGGCATCGTCATCGTGGACGCCGGTCAACGGCTGCTGCTGGTGAACGAGGAGGCGCAGCGGTTGCTCGATCTGCCCTCGGAGGCACAGGGCCACCGCGTGGAGGAGCTGGATCTCGCATCGCCCATCTCCGATCTCCTGACGTCCGGGCGCGAGGCCACCGACGAAGTCCATCTCGCCGAGGGCCGGGTACTGGCGGTGAACCAACGACCGCTGGACGAGTACGACGGTGCGTCCGGCAGCGTGGCGACCTTGCGCGACTCCACAGAGCTCAGAGCACTCTCGGGCCGGGCGGAGGCCGCGACGGCCCGCCTGAACGTGCTGTACAGCGGGAGCATCGGCATCGGCACGACCCTGGACGTCACCCGGACCGCCGAGGAACTGGCCGGAGCGGCCGTACCGGAATTCAGCGATTTCGTGACCGTCGACCTCGCGGAGCCGGTGCTCAGGGGCGACGAACCGACCGGTGTCGAACGGTCTCTCCGCCGGGTGGCGGTGGGAGGCGTTCGTGAGGACGCGCCGTTCACTCCTGTTGGAGAGAGCGTTCTGTTCGTGCCGGCGGAGTCCGGGGCGGGTGACCTGACGGCGGGGCGGGGACTGATCGATCCCGATCTGCGGGCCGTGGTGGGACACGTCCCCGGCTACGTACCGGGCTTCGGTTTCCGCGACATCGAGCGTGGGCGTCGCGTCGTCGAGTACGGGATCCACTCCCTCATCACGGTCCCGCTGTCCGCCCGGGGCGTGCTTCTGGGCGTGGCCGGCTTCTGGCGGGCGGAGCGGCCCGAGGCCTTTGTGAAGGACGACCTGGAAGTGGCCGAGGAACTGGCCACCCGGGCCGCGGTGGCCATCGACAACGCCCGCCGCTACACCCGCGAGCACGCCATGGCCGTCACACTGCAACGCAGCCTGCTGCCGGGCTCCCTCCCCGGCTCCAGCTTCCTGGAGGTGGCTCACCGCTACCTCCCCACGGAGTCCGGAGGCGTGGGCGGCGACTGGTTCGACGTGATTCCACTTCCGGGGGCACGCGTGGCCCTGGTGGTCGGTGATGTCGTCGGCCACGGTCTGCACGCGGCCGCCACCATGGGGCGACTGCGTACCGCGGTGCACAACTTGTCGGCCCTGGACCTGGCGCCCGACGAACTCATGGCCCACCTGGACGAACTAGTCACCCGCATGGACGAAAGCGGAGCGGGCGAGGACAGCGGCCAGGGCGTCAGCGGCGCCACGTGTCTGTACGCCATCTATGATCCCACCTCGGGTCGTGCCGACGTCGTACGGGCCGGACACCCAGGACCGGTGCTGATCAGTCCCGACGGCTCGGCGCGCCTTCCCGATGTGCCCGTCTCCCCACCGTTGGGGCTCGGAGGTGCGGAACCCTTCGAGACCGCCGTTCTGCAGATCGCCGAGGGGAGCCGACTGGTGCTGTACACCGACGGCTTGATCGAGAAGCCCGGTCACGACATCGACTTCGGCCTCGATCTGCTGCTCGACGTGCTGGCCGGCCATCCGGATCAGGACCCCGAGGCCACCTGCCGGACGGTCATGGGCGCCGCACTCCATTCCCGGCCTCGGGACGATGTCGCGCTGCTGGTCGCTCGTACCCATCTACTGCCGCCGGAGCGGATCGCCCAGTGGGAGATCCCCTCCGAGGCCGCGGCCGTGTCACAGGCCCGCGCCGCGTGCGGACAGCAACTGCAAGCCTGGGGCCTCGACGACCTCAGCTATGTCACGGAGCTGATCGTCTCGGAGCTGGTCACCAACGCCGTCCGCTACGGCAGCCCGCCCGTCACCGTTCGTCTCCTGTACGACCGGACCCTCATCTGCGAGGTCGCCGACGCAAGCAGCACCTCACCGCATCTGCGCCGCGCCGCCACCACGGACGAGGGCGGCCGGGGCCTGTACCTGGTCGCCCGCCTGGCACAGCGTTGGGGGACCCGCTACCTCCCTCGTGGAAAGGTCATCTGGTCCGAGCAGGCTCTGGTCGACGCGACAACGCGGTCCAGCGAGGACACGACCGATGCCCTACTGGACCAATGGAGCGACGAAGCCTTCTGAGCGGGAGCCTCTTCCTGTTGCCAAGGCGCCCCCGCCGGGTCAGTCGTGGCCCATCTGGTCCTCCGCCGACAGGTGCTCCACCGTGCGGCCGGTCTCGGTGAACGTCCGGGTCACATGGCCCGAGGAGTACACCCACAGAATGCGCAGGGGCGTGTCACCGACGTTGCGGAAGAGGTGCGGGATCGGAGAGGGGACGTACGTGGTGTCGAACCGCTCCAGCTTCGTCACCTCGCCGTCGACCCAGACCTCCGCCTCGCCTTCCAGGATCGTCACGTGCTCGTCGCAGTTGTGCGAGTGCAAAGGCGCTCCGGAGCCCGCCGGATACACACTCATGCCGCTGGTGATGCGGTTCTCCCCGCCGGCCGAGGTCGTGGTGATCAAGGGCGTCGTCACCACGGCGCCGCCCCGGTCGAGCAGGGGCACCGTCGCGGTCTTGATGATGGTGGTCATCCCGGGAATCCTCTCCAGTCCAACGTGTCGCGACGATCGACGTTAGGTCGGCCCGGCGCAAAACGGTGCCCTCCGGCGTGCAGGTTTACGTTGCAATCCGAGGAGGGTGAGCATCCCCCGCCCGCCTGTACCGTCACCTGTCACCGCACGGCTCCCGTCTCGTTGCGGAAACGCGTCGGAAAGAAAAGGCAGGTATCGGCCACATGAGGCTCCCCGTTCTCACCGAAGAGGAAATGGACACGCGCCAGCAGGAGCTGGCCGCCCGTATCGCAGGCCGCCGCGGCGCGGTCCGCGGCCCCTTCCGGGTGTGGCTGCACAGCCCGGAGATGTGCGAGCGGGCCGAGTCGCTGGGCGCCTTCGCCCGGTTCGACTGCAGCCTCCCCAAGCACCTGCGCGAGCTGACGCTGCTCATGGCGGCCCGCAATTGGGACGCGCAGTACTCGTGGAACGCCCATGTGCACCAGGCGATCGAGGCCGGCATCCCCGAGGCCGCCGTCAAGGCCGTCGCCGAGAAGCGCGACGCCGTCTTCGACAACGAGGCGGACCAGGCGTTCTACCAGTTCTGCCGCGAGATCCTGGAGGAGCACTTCGTCGCCGACGAGACCTTCGCCGCCGCGCTCTCGCACTTCGGCTCCAAGGGCCTCGTCGACACCATCGGCGCCCTCGGCAACTTCACCATGCTCGGCATGTGCCTGAACACCTTCCAGGTGGACCTCCAGGCCGACAAGGAGCCCCCCTTCCCGGACGTCCGCGGCTACGCCCGGGTTGCCGCCGCCCCGGGCAACGACGGGACGCGGCCGTGAGCTCCCCCGTGACGACGACCCGGACCGTGCTCCGCGTCCGCGGCATCACCAAGAGCTTCGGCGGAGCGGCCGCGCTCAAAGGGGTGGACCTCGACCTGTACCCCGGCGAGGTCCATGCCCTGATGGGCATGAACGGCGCCGGCAAGTCGACCCTCGTCCAGGTGCTGAGCGGCGTGCACCAGCCCGACGGCGGCACCATCGAGGCCGGCGGACACGAGTACGCCGGACTGAATGTCCGTAAGGCCCGCAAACTCGGCATCTCCTCGGTGCCGCAGCGTCGTGAGCTGGCCATGGGGCTCACCGTCGCCGAGAACGTCATGCTGGGCGACCTGCCGACCCGGGGCTTCGGCGCCGTCAACTGGAAGGCGGTCCGCGTTCAGGCCGGTGCCGCCCTGTCCGGCCTCGGCATCGACATCGACGTGGACCGGGTCGCGGGAACGCTCACCGTGGCCGAGCAGACCATGGTCGAGGTGGCGCGCGAGGTCCGCCGCGGCGGCAGGGTACTGATCCTCGACGAGCCGACCGCCTGCCTCAGCGCCAAGGACGCGGGACAGGTCCGTGCCCTGGTGCGCCGCCTGCGAGAGGAGGGTGTCGCCGTCGTCTACATCTCGCACTACATCGACGAGGTCATGTCCATCGCCGACCGGATCACGGTGCTGCGCGACGGCGCGCTGGTCCGCAGCGCGCCGGCCGCCGAGCTGGACCCGGCCTCGCTGGTGCGCAGCATGGTGGGCCGGGACGTGGTATCCACCCGACCCGAGCGGCCCGCCCCCCAGGACAACCACGGGCTCGTCGTACGCGGACTGAGTCAGGGACGCGCCATCCGCGACTTCACCGTGGAGGTGCGCAAGGGTGAGATCGTCGCCGTGCTCGGCCCGGCCGGCGACGCGCAGTCCAGGCTCTTCGACCTGCTGTCCGGGCGGCGGCGCCCGGACGCCGGAGAGGTGCACGTCGACGGGCGTGCCGTGCCCTTCGGCCGGGTGCCCGCCTCCCTCGCCAGCGGACTGCGCTGCGTCACCGGCGACCGCCGTTCGCTCGGCCTGGTCCAGGGGATGACCGTGGACGAGAACCTGATGCTGGCCGGCGACCGCTTCGCCCGGCGCAGGCTGCACCGCACCGGACCCCTCGCCCGCCGCGCCGCTCCCGTCCGTGACACCTACGGCGTCGTCGCCCTCAGCGGCAACCCGCCCGTCGGCTCGCTGTCCGGCGGCAACCAGCAGAAGGTCCTGCTCGGCAAATGGCTGGAGACCGCGCCCATCGCCTGCTTCCTGGAGGACCCCACCAACGGCGTGGACGTCGCCGCCATGGCCGACATCCACACCCTCGTCGACGACCTCGCCGCCCGCGGTGTCGCCGTCCTGCTCGCCTCCTCCTCCGCCGAGGAGGTCATGCGGCTGGCCGACCGGGTCGTCGTCGTGAGCGCCGGCCGCACGGTCGCCGAACACGACATCACCACCATCACCCGCGACGAACTCGTCGCGACCGCACTCGGAGGTCAACCGCAGTGAGCGTCAAAACCCCCGCCGCCGCCCCGGCCGTCGCGACGACCGGTCCCTCCGAACGCCGCGCCCCCTTCCGCTCCGGAGGTCGCAGGCTGCTGCACGTCCCGCACGGCGGGCTCATCGCCGTACTGATCCTGGTGTGCGTGTTCACCGCCGTCCAGGCCGACGCGTTCACCTCCTCGCAGAACCTGCTCAACGTGCTGCGCCAGGTCAGCGTGAACGCCGTGATCGCGGCCGGACTGACCCTGCTGATGACCGCGGGCGGCATGGACTTCTCCATGGGCAGCAACGCCGCCGTCACCCTGTGTGCGGGCGCGCAACTGATCGACGGCGGCTGGTCCACGCCCCTCGTCGTGGTCGTCTGCCTCGCCCTGGCCACCCTGATCGGGCTGGTCAACGGCCTGGTGGTGACCTACACCCGGGTCGCGCCCTTCGTCGCCACCCTCGCCTCGGCGATGCTGCTGGACGGCGTCGCCCTGCTGGTCCTCGACGGCATGAGCGTCACCATCGGCGACAAGATGTCCGCGCTCGGCAACGACGAGCTGGTCGGCGTGCCCTACCTGACCGTCGTGGCGGTACTCGTCCTGGCGCTGATCGGCGTGACCATGCGCTTCACCACCTTCGGCCGCGACGCCTACGCGATGGGCGGCAACGAGCACGTCGCCCGGCTCAGCGGCATCAACGTCAACGCCCGCAAGCTCGCCCTGTACGCCCTCGCCGGAGTGCTCGCGGGCCTCGCCGGGCTGATGCTGCTGTCCCGGCTCGGCGCCGCCGCGCCCAACACCGCGGGCCTGCAGACCCAGCTGACCGCCGTCGCCGCGGTCGTCATCGGCGGCACGTCGCTGGCCGGCGGCCACGGCACCATCATCGGCACTGTCATCGGCGTGGTCCTGCTCGGCGTGGTCGCCAACGCCCTGAACCTTCTCCAGGTCAACAGCAACTACCAACTCGTCGTCACCGGAGGCGTACTCCTGGTTGCGGCGATCATCAACGAGTTCCAGCGCAAGTCCTCACCGGGCCATTAGCGCCCGTCGGCGAACGACGTCCCGCTGCCTTCGCGCATCCCCACGCTCCGCGCCACCCCCACGCAAGCACCTTCTCTTCAACGATGCAGGAAAGGCCCGACCCCATGAAGTCCATCGCCCCCTCCCACCGCCGCGCCGCCGCGGTCTCGCTCGCCGGCGTCGCCGCCCTGGTCCTGGCCGGCTGCGGCTCCGGGAACGACAGCGGTGGCGCCGCCGACGGTGCCGTCTCCCTCGGCTTCGTCAACGGCTCCAACACGCACTTCCACACCTGCCTGCTCCGCGCCGTCGAGCAGGAGGCCAAGGCCCAGGACGCCAAGGTCTACTCGGCCAACTCCAAGCAGGACGCCGGGACCGAACTGTCCAACATCGAGGACATGATCGCCCGGAACGTGGACGCCCTGATCGTTCAGACCGTGAACGTCGACGCGCTCGAGGGAGACATAGCCAAGGCCAAGAGCGCCGGCATCCCGATCTACCTCACCTCCGTGGCCACCTCCGACATGGACGAAGTACTCGGCGCCGCCGTGGTCGACCTCAAGAAGGTCGGCGCCCTGGACGCCGAGTGGATCAGCAAGGACGCGGGTGGCAAGAACGTGAGCGTCGGTATCGTCGCCGGTGCCCCCGGCGCCGCCTCCGACCTGCTCGTCGGCGGCTTCGAGGACGCCCTGCCGAAGACCGCGAAGGTGGTCGCCAGCCAGCCCGGCATGTTCAACCCCGCAAAGGCCCAGGACGTCGCCGAGAACATGATCCAGTCCCACCCCGACCTGGACTACGCCTTCGTCGCCAACGAGGAGATGGCATTCGCCGTCCGCAAGGCGTTCGACGCCGCCGGCGCCAAGGACGTGAAGATCGTCTCCGTCAACGGCACCGAGGACGGCGTCGCCGCGGTCAAGGACGGGCGCCTCTCGGCGACCGTCGCGAACTCGGCGGCGACCATCGGGCAGACCGCGGTGAAGAACACGGTCTCCCTGCTCGACAAGAAGGAGGGCGTTGACAAGATCTCCGACATTCCTCTTGTCTTGGTAACCAAGGACAACCTGAGCGAGGCTCCCCAGTACTGCCCCAAGTAGGGCCCACCGGGAACCGGCGCCCGTCAGGGCGGAACCCCTGCTCCTCGCCTGACGCCGGTCGGGCGGGGAGCGGCCTTGGGAGGAAGAACATGGATCGCCTGCTTCTGATGCACAGCTTCGTCACCGTCGCCCAGGTGGGCAGTTTCGCCGGGGCCGCCAAGAAACTCGGCTCGTCGGGCTCCCTGGTCTCACGGCACGTAGCGGAACTGGAGCGTCACATTGGTGTCCGCCTGGTCAACCGCACCGCTCGCTCGGTGAGCCTGACCGAACCGGGTCAGCGTTACGCGGAATTCGCCGCCCGCATCCTGGAGGAGATCGAGGCCGAGGACGCGGGCATCGCCCAGCTCCACGACCGCGCCGAAGGCACGCTCAGCGTCATCTGCCCCAAATGGATCGGAAGTCTGGATCTTGGCGATGCCATCGCCGCCTTTTCCGCCGCCCATCCCAAAATCCACATCCGTTTCGAGCTGGGCGGGATGTCGGACCGCACCTACGATTTCCTGGACAGCGGCTTCGACGTCGCCTTCCACACCCGTGACCTGCGCGACTCGAGCGTTCGCCTGAAGAAGATCTCGTCGCTGCCCTTCGTACTGTGCGCGTCCGCGGAGTACATCAAGCGGCACGGCGCACTGTCCCACGTCAACGACCTCGCCGCTCACGACTGCCTGGTGCACGTCAACGACCCGGTGTGGCGGATCGGCCACGGACACGCGAGCACCCTGCACAAGATCCGCAACATCGCCTTCTCGTCGAACTCCTACATCGCCCTGCAGAAGGCCGCCGTACACGGCCGGGGGATCGCCCTGCTGCCTCAGCGTCCGGTCTACGACGACCTGGTCTCCGGCGCTCTCCAGGAACTGCTGCCGGAGCTGGCTGTGCCGGACCGCCCCCTGTACGCCATCTACGGCCCCGGCCAGGACACCCCGCGCAAGGTCAGCGTCTTCCTGGACTTCCTCGCCGACTGGTTCTCCCGGAATCTCACTCCCGTCATCCGCTCGTAACCGCCGACGAGGGCGCAAGAAACGATTGCGAACTTTGGGGACCTCCGGCCATTGAGACGGCCATGCCCCCAAACCTACGCTCACCGGGCGAGACGGAAACGAGGAATCCATGGGAATCCAGAGAATCGAATCGGTCACCTACGGCATCGACGACCTCGACACATGTGTGCGGTTCTTCGAGGACTTCGGGCTCCTCCTGGTGGAGCGGACCGACGAACACGCGGTCTTCGAGACACTCACGGGACAGACGCTCCATCTCGACACCGCCCCCGGTCCGCTGCTGCCGGCCCCCGTCGAGAGCGGCCCCACCCTGCGGGAGGTCGTGTGGGGCGTCGACACCCGTGAGGAACTGAACCGCCTCGTCCACTCCGTCGGCCGGCACCACGCCGTCCGCGAGAGCGCCGACGGCGTCCACCACACCGTCGACCTCAGCGGCTTCGGCGTAGGGCTCTCTCTCGCCCGTGCGAAGAACACGACAGTCGAAGCCCGCCCCGCCAACACGCTGGGCACTGTCAACCGCTGGAACCGAGCACTGGACCCGCTCACTCGCGCCCACCCGCTGCGCATGTGCCACGTCGCCCTGAACATCGCCAAGGAGGGCAAGGAGGATGCCGTCGCTTTCTACACCGACCTCCTCGGCTTCCGCCCCACCGACGTGGTCGAGCCCATGGGCGTCTTCATGCAGGCCCCCGGCGACCAAGACCAGCACACCATGCTGCTGTGCCACCGCCCCGACCGTGTCGGGGTCAACCACATCGCCTACGAGGTCCCCGGCTTCGACGACGTGATCGAGGGCGGCAACTTCATGATCGAGCGTGGCTGGCGCGAGGCCCGCAGGCTCGGCCGGCACACCATCGGCTCCAACGTCTTCCGCTTCCTGCACGCCCCCTGCGGCGGGCGCGTCGAGTACGCCGCCGACATGGACCGGGTCGACAACAGCTACGAGACCCGCGTCCACGAGACCACCCCGCCGCACCACATCTGGGCGCTGCGCACCAACCGCGACCAGGACGCCCCCGCCTCGTCCTGACCCCCGCCCCGACCCCGAGAGGGCACACACCCATGACCACCGAGCACGGCTACCCCGCCGTCCGTATGTACATCGCGGGCCAGTGGTGCCAGGGCGGCACCAAGGACACTGCCCCCGTCGTCGACCCGGCCACCGAGGAGGTGATCGGAGAGGTACCCCTGGCCACCCCCGCCGACCTGGACCGCGCGCTCGACGCCGCCACCGAGGGCTTCGAGGTCTGGCGCGCGACCCCCGTGGCCGAGCGCACCCGCGTCCTGCACGCGGCCGCCGACCTGATCGCCGAGCGCGCCCCCGAAATCGGTCGGGTCATGACCCGCGAGCAGGGCAAGCCGCTGCGCGAGTCGACCGGCGAAGCCCGCCGTACCGCCGAGACCCTGCGCTGGCACGCCGACGACGCCCGCCGCGCCTACGGCCGCATCATCCCTTCTGCCCCGGGCACCGTACTCACCGTCCGGCGCGAGCCCATCGGGCCCGTCGCCGCGTTCGTCCCGTGGAACTTCCCCGTCGGCGGCCCCAACCGCAAGATCTCCTCGGCCCTGTCGGCCGGCTGCTCGCTGGTCATCAAGGCCTCCGAGGAGACCCCGGCAACGGCCATGGAACTGGTCCGCTGCTACGCCGACGCGGGCCTGCCGCCCGGCGTCCTGAACCTGGTCTTCGGTGAACCCGCCGAGGTCTCCGAGTACCTGATCTCCTCCCCGGTCATCCGGCTGATCGCCTTCACCGGCTCCGTCCCCGTCGGCAAGCTCCTCGCGGCCCGGGCAGGCGAGGTCATGAAGCCCTCCCTGATGGAACTGGGCGGCCACGCCCCGGTGATCGTCTGCGCGGACGCCGACCCCGTGACGGCGGCCCGCCGGGCGGCACAGGCCAAGTGGGCCAACGCTGGACAGGTGTGCACCTCGCCCAGCCGCTTCCTCGTCCACGAGTCGATCGTCGCGGAGTTCACCGCCGAATTCGTCAAGGCCGCCGAGGCGGTCGTCGTCGGCAACGGACTGGACCAGGGAACCACCATGGGTCCGCTCGCCAACGAGCGCCGCCTGGCGGCCATGGAGCGCCTCACCGCCGACGCCGTCGCCCGCGGCGCCAAGCTACTCACCGGCGGCGAGCGCCTCGACCACCCCGGCCACTACTTCGCCCCGACCGTCCTCACCGACGTACCCCTGGACGCGGAGCTGCTCTTCGAGGAGCCGTTCGGGCCGCTGGCCCCGATCCTGCCCTTCGCCGACCTCGACGAGGCGCTCGCCACCGCCAACGCGCTGCCCTACGGACTGGCTGCCTACGGTTTCACCGGCTCCGCCGCGACCGCCGAGCGGCTCTCCGCCGAGCTGGAGGCGGGCATCCTGTCGATCAACCACTGCGGCGGCTCCGTGCATGAGGCTCCCTCCGGCGGCGTCAAGGACAGCGGCTACGGCCGCGAGGGCGGCCCCGAGGCACTGGACGCCTACCTGGTCACCAAGCGCGTCTCCCACCTGCTGGCGCCATGAGGTACGCGCGCATCTCGGTCGGCGGGCGGGCGGTCTGGGGCCGGGTGGGGGAGGAGCACGTCGAGCTGCTGTCCGGCTCGCCGCTCGAAGAGTCCGGCTGCGACGCCATCGGCATCGTTCCGCGCAGCGAGGCACAGTGGCTTCCACCCGTCGTCCCGCCCGTCTTCTACGCGGTCGGCATGAACTACCCCCGGCACATCGCCCACGCGAAAGCCGCCACCCCCGAGCGCCCCGAGGTCGGCTATCGCGCCAACAACGCCCTCACCGGCCACCTCTCGCCCATCGTCAAACCGGCCGAGGTCACCGGTCGCTTCGAGGCCGAGCCCGAACTCGTCGCCGTCATCGGCCGCACCCTGCGCCACGCCACCCACGCCGAGGCCCGCAAGGCGATCTTCGGCTGGACCATCGGCAACGACGTCAGCGCCCGCACCTGGCAGCACGCGGACCGCACCTTCTGGCGCAGCAAGAACAGCGACACCTTCAAGCCGATGGGCCCCTGGATCGAGACCGACGTCGACGCCCTCGCCCGGACCACCACGCTCCGCGTCAACGGCGTCGTCCGGGCCGAGTTCCCGACCGGCGACATGGTCTTCGACCCCTACGACTTCATCGTCGAGATCACCAAGCACAACACCATGCACCCCGGCGACGTGCTGTGGATGGGCGCCGAGTCCGTCTGCGGGCTCGAGTCCGGCGACACCGTGGACGTCGAGATCGACGGCATCGGTGTCCTGTCCAACCCCGTACTCCTGGAAGGAAATCAGTCATGAGCGCGGCACCCCGCTACATCCACCACGTCAACTTCCCCACCACCGACCCCGACCGGACCGCCGCCTGGTACACCAAGGTCTTCGGGATGAAGCGGATCATGCCCAAGTCCAACACCCGTGTGGTGCTGATGACCCGGGGCAACTTCGACCTGCACTTCACGCCGGTCGAGGAGATGGAGCGCATGGCGCCCTACCACTTCGCCGTCGAGGTCGACGACTGGGACGACTTCCTCGCCCACCTGGGGGAGCTGGGCATCCGGCACACCCGGCCCATCCAGCGCCCCGAGAACCAGTCCAAGTTCTGCTACATCCACGACCCCGACCACACCATGATCGAGCTGGTCTACCACGCCAAGCGTCCCAACTAGACCGGCACATACGGGAGTTCAGGAGTTCACCCCCATGCCCCTCGCCGACTCCGACGGCACCTCCATCTACTACGAACGCCACGGCAGCGGCCCGGCGATCCTGTTCGTGCACGGCAGCGGCGGCCACCACGCCGCCTGGTGGCAGCAGGTCGCGGCGCTGCGCGACGAGTTCACCGTGGTCACCGTCGACCTGCGCGGTTTCGGCAAGTCCGACTCGTCCATGCCCGAGTTCGACGGCCAGGACTTCCCGGGCGACGTGGTCGCGGTCCTGGAGGCCGAGGACCTCACCGACGTCATGCTGGTCGGCCAGTCCATCGGCTCGGTCGCCGCGCTCCGCGCCGGCCTGCTGCGGCCCGAGCGGGTCAGCAGCGTCGTCCTCGGCCACTCCCTGGGCGGCGTCAGCCACCCCGAGCTGAGGGAACTGGCCGCCGCCGACCGCGCCGAGGCCGTCAAGATGCCGGTCATCGACCGCCTGCTGACCAAGCCCTTCCAGACCGGGCGCGCCGATCTCACCTTCCTCTTCCAGCAGATGGGCACCTTCAACGTCGCCCGGATGCAGGACCTGCGCAACCTCGACACCGACGGCCCCTCCCTGGAGGAGATCCGGGCCTGTGGCGTCAAGGTCGCCTTCCTGGCCGGTGAGAAGGACGCGGTACTGAGCGTCAAGACCGTCACCCGCGCCCACGAGCTGCTGCCCGGCTCGCATCTGGAGATCGTCCCGGGTGCCCCGCACTCCATGTACTGGGAGACGCCCGAGCCGTACAACGCGGCGATCGCCCGCCTGCGCCGCACCCTGACCGCACCGAAGGAAGCCGCATGAGCAACATCACCCTCGACGCTGCCGAGGAGATCATCGCCGCCGCCCACAAGCGCGCGCAGGACATCGGCAAGGCCGTCAGCGTCGCCGTCGTGGACGCGGGCGGCTTCGTCGTCGCCGTCCGCCGTCCCGACGGCGCCCGCCCGCTCACCCCCGACATCGCGCGTGCCAAGGCGTACACCGCGGCCGTCATGCAGCGTCCCGGGAAGATGCTGAAGAAGTGGCAGGAGAGCCAGCCCGTCTTCTTCGCCCAGCTCTCCCAGCTGCCGGGCGCCTCGATGCCCATCCTGGCCACCGAGGGCAGCGTCACCATCAAGAAGGACGGCGAGATCATCGGTGGCCTCGGCATCGCCGGCGGTACCGCAGACGAGGACCAGGTGATCGCCGACGAGGTGCTCGCCGCCCTCGGCTACGAACTGGAGTTCGCTGCCTGGGGTGTCGCGAGCAGGTCGGCGGGCGATTCCGGAAAGGACGCGTAACCCATGGCCGACACGTTCAACTACCGCATCGACCACCACGGCAGCCTGGTGCGGCCCGCCGGGCTCGAGAACGACGACCCCGAGGCCGTGGACTCGGCCGTGCGGGAGGCGGTCCAGCTCCAGCGAGGGCTGCGCTCCACCGTCGTCACCGACGGCGACTACCCCCGCGAGGACTTCCGCGGCGCCGTCTTCGACACCGTCTCCGGTTTCCGCCGCACCGGCAAGACCGGCCCCGACGGCCTGACCCGCTGGGTCGCCGAGTCCCTGCCGAAGGCGAACGGCCCGCTGCTCCCCGGCTACGGCACCCGCCTCGCCGCGCTGACTGTGATCGCCCCCAAGGCGACGTTGCCGTCCCCGGCGTACCTGGCCGCCACCACGTTCCAGGCCGGGCTCGGACCGGGTTCCGCGCGCGAGCTGGGCGAGGCGCTGGCCGAGATCGTCCGGGCGGAGATCGCCCTGCTGGTCTCACAGGGTGTCCGGCTGATCCAGCTGGACAACCCCCTCCTCCTGGACCACGTCGCCGTCGACGCGGCCGACGACAGCGTCCTGTCCTTTGAGGACGCGCTCGCGGTGGACGCGGCGGCGGTACGGCTGGACGAGCGCCCCGAGGGCGTACGCATCGGCGTGGCACCCGGCTGGGCGGCACCGGCCGCCGTGGACCGGGCGCGGGCCGAACGCCTCTACACCGGGGTGCCGGCGGACCGCTGGGTGCTGCCCTTCGACCAGGGCACCGGGGCCGAACTGGACCTCGTACGGGCGCTGCCCGAGGACCGTGACGTGTGTCTGGGTGTCGTGGACGCCACCGTGCCCGGACTGGAGGACATCGATACGGTGATGAGCCGCGTCGACGCCGTCGGAGAGTTCAAGGATCTCGAGGACGCCGCCGTCTCCCCGTCCCGCGGCTTCGCCGACATCGCGACCAGGCCGTTGCTCGGCGCCGAGGACCAGCGCCGAAAGCTGGTCCTGGTCGAGACGATCGCCCGCTACTGCTGGGGCAACGAGTTCTGACCGGCCCGAGGGCCGGGAAGCACACGCTTCCCGGCCCTCGGGGTGCCCTCACTGTGCTTGCCTCACAGTGTCTCGGCGAACGTCACCGACCGATCCGTCAGCAGGGGCCACGCCGTCTCGACGATCTGCTCCTTGAAGTGCGGTGCCGCCTTGTGCGCCTCGAACCCGGCGGCGTCCTCGTACCGCTCGTAGAGCAGGAACCCGCCGGGCTCGTCGGCCACGGCGTGCACCTCGTACTGCTGGTTCGCCGGTTCCGCCCGGGTCGCCTCGCGTGCCTTCAGCAGCGCGGCGCGCACGGCCGCCTCGTCGGTGGGGGCGCAGCGATAGTGGGCGACGACTGCGTAGGCCATGTCTCGACTCTCCTCGGTACCCGGCGGCGTCGTGCACGCCGTCCGGCCAGCCGATTCCAGCATGGAACAACCCCGCGCCGACCTGCGCGGGCTGCAACCAATGCCTGCCGTCGCAGGGCTGGTGAACCGGACCTCGCATGGTGTGTTGTCGCATCCGGCCCCGTGTGGCCGACCAGCTGGGACCGCGGGCATCCGCACCTCGGTCGACGAAGGAAGAAGTGATCTGATGCGCACTCTGGAAACGCTCCTGGGCGGAGAGTGGGTGACGACCGGCGAGTGGGTCGACGTCCACGATCCGGCCGACCTCCGGGCCCCCGTCGCCCGTATTCCGGCCCTGCCCGCCAAGGACGTCACCCGGGCCTACGACCTTGCCGAGCAGGGTTTCGCCGTCTGGAAGCGCACCAGCCCCTTCGACCGGGCCCGCATCCTCACCGAGGCCGCCCGGCTGATCCGCGAGCGCCTGGACACGATCGCCGCCGACGTCACCGCGGAGAACGGCAAGACCCTGGCCGAGGCCCGCGGCGAGGCGGGCAAGGCCGCCGACTTCCTGGACTACTACGCGGGCCTCGCCCGCCAGGGCTACGGCACCCTCCTGCACGACGCCCGCCCCGACACCCGTACCCACACCCAGCGCGAGCCCATCGGCGTCATCCTGGTGATCAGCCCCTGGAACGACCCGCTGATCACCCCGGCCCGCAAGCTCGCCCCGCTGCTCGCCACCGGCAACGCCGCCGTGTTCAAGCCGGCCACCGAGACCCCGGCGTCGGGCCTGCACCTCGCCCGCGCCCTGCACGACGCGGGCCTGCCCGCCGGTGTCCTGAACGTCGTCACCGGCCGCACCGCCGAGATCGAGGAGGCCCTCCTCGACGACCCGCGGATCACCGGCATCACGTTCACCGGCTCCAACGCCGTCGGCAACCGCATCCGCCGCCGCCTCACCGACCGCAACGTCCGCTTCCAGGGCGAACTCGGCGGCAAGAACGCCTCCGTCGTCCTGCGCGACGCCGACCTCGCCGCCGCCGCGAAGAGCGTCGTCGCCGCCTCCTTCGGCCAGGCCGGACAGCGCTGCACCGCCACCAGCCGGGTGATCGTCGAGCGCCCGGTGCACGAGGAGTTCGCGCGTCTCCTGCTCGCCGAGGTCGAGACCCTCACCGTCGGCCCCGGCACCGACCCGGCCACCACCCTGTGCCCGCTCTCCAGTCCCCGGCAGCGCGACAGCGTCCTCGCCGACCTGAAACGGGCCGTGGAGCAGGGAGCCACCGTGCTCGCCGGCGGCACCGCGGACACCGAGGGCGCCCGCGCCCACGGCTGCTACGTGCGACCCACCGTCCTGGCCGACGTCACCCCGGAGACGGCGATCTGGCGCGAGGAGGTCTTCGGCCCGGTGCTCGCGCTGCGCGCCGTGGACGACTTCGCCGCCGCCGTCGCGGCCGTCAACGACTCCGACTACGGGCTCGCCGCCGCCGTGTTCACCCGCGACCTGGGCGCCGCGTACCGCTTCGCCGACGAGGCGGACTGCGGGCAGGTCGCCGTCAACACCACCACCACCGGCTGGGACGTCCACCTGCCCTTCGGCGGCTTCCGCGACTCCGGCACGGCCTACAAGGAGCAGGGCGAAGAGGTCCTGCGCTTCTCCACCCGCGTCAAGACGGTCGCCGTCCACTTCGGCGCGTGAGCACGCGGGGAGCGGTACGAACAGGAAGGAGGATGCCGATGGCTGACGAGACGGTCGGCATCGTCGGCGCCGGCATCGTGGGGCTGGCCACGGCCCGTGAGATCGCGCTCCGGCGCCCCGGCACCCGCGTCGTGGTGTTCGAGAAGGAACAGCAGGTCTCGCAGCACCAGACCGGCCACAACTCGGGCGTCGTCCACGCCGGCATCTACTACACCCCCGGCAGCCTCAAGGCCGACCTGTGCGTGCGTGGGGTGTCACTGCTGCGCGAGTACTGCCAGGACCGCGAGCTGCCCTACCGGGAGACCGGCAAGCTGGTGGTCGCGGTCCGTGAGGACGAGTTGGGCCGCATGGAGAACCTCTACGAGCGGGCGAAGAACAACCATGTGCCCGACCTCAGAAGGGTCTCCAAGGACGAGATCGGGGAACTGGAACCGCACGCCGGCGGCATCGCCGCCCTGCACTCCCCGCGCACCGCCATCACCGACTACCCGGCGATCGCCCGGGAGTTCGCCAAGGACGTCACCGATTCCGGCGGCGAGGTGAAGGTCGGCTTCATCGTCACCGGCCTCACCACGGTGCCCGATGGCATCGAGGTCGCCTCCGGGCAGGACCGGGTCAAGGTGGACCGGCTGATTCTGTGCGCCGGCCTCCAGTCCGACGTCGTCGCGAAGCTCGCCGAGGACGGGCGTGAGCCGAAGATCGTTCCGTTCCGGGGTGAGTACATGCTGCTCAAGCCGGACCGCACCCACCTGGTCCGCGGCCTGATCTACCCGGTGCCGGACCCGCGGTACCCGTTCCTCGGCGTCCACTTCACCCCCCGCGTCGACGGCTCGGTCGAGGTCGGGCCCAACGCCGTACTGGCCATGGCCAGGGAGGGCTACACCCTCGGCCGGATCAGTCCCCGCGACCTGCTCGGCCTCGCCGCCTACCCCGGCTCCTGGCGGATGGCCGCCCAGCACTGGCGCACCGGCGTCAAGGAGTACCGCGGCGCCCTGTCCAGGACGGCGTTCATGAAGGACGCAGGGCTCTACGTGCCCGGCGTCGGAGCGTCGGACGTCGTCCGCGGCGGAGCGGGCGTACGGGCCCAGGCCCTGGATCGGGACGGCACCCTCGTGGACGACTTCCGCATCCACAGCGTGGGCCGGATCACCGCCGTGCGCAATGCGCCCTCGCCGGCTGCCACGGCGTCCATGGCAATCGCCGAGCACATCGTCGGCCAGGTCTTCGGCGACGGCTGACGCACGCTGAGAATGCCCTGCTCACGGGGATGCTACGCGCAACAACAGCTTGCATCCCAGGCTCTCGGCAAGACCCCCGGCACCCGCCTAGCGTTCTTGCCGCACCACCCCACCGCCACCGCCCAGCACGTGAAAGCAAGTCCGAGCAAGAGAGAGGCCACGACATGTTCGTCGTCGACACCCAGATCCACATCTGGAAGGAAGAGACCCCGGACCGCCCCTGGGTCCCGGGCGCCCGCGAGCGGATCCGCCTCAACGGCCACCGCGAGGACCCCTTCTCCTACGAGGAGGCCCTGGAGCTGATGGACGAGGCCGGCGTCAACCGCGCGCTGATCCTCCCGCCGTCCTGGGAGGGCAACCGCATCGACTACGCCCTGGAGGCCTGCGAGGCCCACCCGGACCGCTTCGGCATCATGGCCCGCGTCCCGCAGGACAACGAGGCCGAGGGCACCGCGATGCTGAAGGACTTCGCCCAGAACCCGCACATCAAGGGCACCCGGCTGACCTTCCACCGCCCACAGGACCGCAACTGGATGATCGACGGCACCAACGACTGGTACTGGCCGATCGCCGAGCAGCTCGGCATCCCCACCATGGTCCACGCGCCGGTCTGGAAGCGCGAGCTGGGCGAGATCGCCGCCAAGCACCCCGAGCTGAAGATCATCATCGACCACATGGGCATCATGGCCCGCTGCGTCGACGACGCGATCGGATACTGGGTGGCGGAGACCGCCGACCTGGCCGCCCACCCCAACATCTACGTGAAGGTCTCGGCGCTGCCCGGCTACTCCACGCAGCCCTTCCCGAACAACAACATCCAGAAGTACGTGCGCGAGATGGTCGACAGGATGGGGCCGCGGCGCTGCTTCTACGGCACCGACATCACCCGCCTGCTCGGCCACGGCATCACGTACACCGACACGATCGAGCAGTTCACCAAGCACTGGGACTTCACGCCCGAGGAGCTTGAATGGATCATGGGCCGCGGTATCTCCGAGGTCCTGAACTGGCCGTACGAGGGCTGAGGACGTACACGAGATGACGGACAGCAAGAACAGGCCGGGCGCCGACGGCGGTGACGCTCTCGTTTCCGCCCTCACCGCCGTCGGCGCCGACTACGTCTTCTGCTCATCGGGGTCCGAATGGGCCCCGGTGTGGGAGTCCCTGGCCCGGCGCCACCGCGACGGGGAGCCGGCGCCGGCGTACCTGGACCTCACCCACGAGACGGTGGCGGTCGGCATGGCCACCGGCTACGGGCTGCTCGAACGCCGCCCCCAGGGCGTGCTGCTGCACGCCGCTCCCGGTCTTCTCCAGGGCTCCATGGCCGTGCACGGCGCGCTGCTGGCCGGCGTCCCGATGCTGGTCGCCTCCTCCGAGTCGACCACCTACGGCGACGGTCCCGGTCAGGACCCGGGCGGCCAGTGGTACCGCAACCTGTCCATCGTGGGCGGACCGCACCACGTGGCCCAGCCGTTCACCAAGTGGGCCAACGAGGCAGCCGACATCAGCACCCTGCCCACGATGGTCACCCGGGCGGCCGAACTCGCCTGGCGGGCCCCGGCGGGACCCGCCTACCTGAACATCCCGCTGGAGATCCTCCTGGAGGAGTGGGACGGCCGCGAGGCCAAGCCCATCGTGGCTCCCGGCTCGACCCACTCCTCGCCCGAGGAGGTCGAGCCGGTCGCCCGGCTGATCCGCGAGGCGAGGAACCCGGTGGTCGTCACCGAGACCGTGGGCCGTGAGGCGGGCGGCTTCGAGGCCCTGGTCGCCTTCGCCGAGGCCTGGGACATCCCGGTCGTCGAGCCCGACTCAGCGGTGTGCGGCAACTTCCCGCGCAGCCACCCCCTGCACGCCGGCAGCGACATCGGCCCGTGGATGGACGAGGCGGACCTGATCCTCCTGGTCAACTGCCGCGCACCCTTCTACCCGCCGAGCCGCAGGCCGGCCAAGGCGAAGGTCGTCGTCGTCGACCAGGTGCCGCAGCGCCCGCACATCGCGTACCAGGTCCTCTTCGCGGACGCCTACCTCGAAGGCAACGTCGCCCACACCCTGCGTCAACTGACCAGACGGGCCAAGGATCTGGACCGGACGGCGGTGGCCGTGCGGCGCGCGGCCCAGGACGAGCGCAACGCCGCCGAGCAGGACGCGATCGCCGCCGCCGAGGAGAGGGCGGAACAGTCCGAGGGCGTCGACCCGGTCCTGGTCGCCGCGACGCTGCGCAGGCTGCTGACCGGACGGGACGGCATCGTCGTCGACGAGACCATCACCCACAGCCGCGTGGTCAAACGCCACCTGAAGACCGCCGACCCCGACTCGTACTTCTACGTCCAGGGCGGCCTCGGCCAGGGCATCGCCGTCGCGCTCGGCGTCAAACTGGCCGCGCGGCGGCGCCCGGTCGTTCTCACCGTCGGGGACGGCGCGTTCACCTACAACCCGGTGATCCAGTCGTACGACGCGGCGAAGGCCTACGACCTGCCGGTACTGGTCGTGATCTTCAACAACCGTGTCTACAAGTCGATGAATCTCAACCACCGCCGCTTCTACCCCGAGGGCGCGGCGGCCGACACCGGCGAGTGGCTCGGCACCGACCTGCGCCGGCTGCCCCGACTCGCGGCCTTCGCCGAGCCGTTCGGCATGCACACCGAGACCGTCGACACCACCGACGCCCTCGCGCCCGCCCTGGAGCGCGCGCTGAAGGCCGTGACCGAGGGCACGACCGCCGTCGTCGACGTCCTCGTCACCCGCTGACCTACCCAGGAGACCCCGCACCATGACTGAAACTCCCACTCCCGGGCCGGGGAAGGTCCGCGTCGCCGCCGACGACCTGAGCGCCTTCGCCGCCGCCCTCCTGGAGAAGGGCGGCCTGAGTGCCGCACACGCCCGCACCACCGCCGACGTCTTCGTCTGGGCGGCACGGCGCGGCATCGAGTCCCACGGCATCGCCCGCGTCCCCGCCTACCTCGACCTCCTCGCCAAAGGCGTCGCCAACGCCGAACCCGACCTCCGGTTCGAGTCGAGCACCCCGGCCGCCGCGGTGCTCGACGCCGACCGCGCCCCCGGCCCGGTGGCGCTGAGCGCGGCGGCGCAGGAGGCGGTGCGGCGTGCGCGGACCAACGGCGTCGCCTCCGTCGGCGTACGCGGCACCGTGCACACCGGCGCCATCGGCTACTACGTCTCGACGATCGCCGAACAGGGCCTGGTCGGCCTCGGTTTCGTCGCCGGCATGCCCAACATGGGCTACACCGGCGTCAAGGGCGCGGCCGTCGCCACCAGCCCCCTCGCCGTCGCGGTACCCGCCGCCGACCGCGCCCCGCTCCTCCTGGACATGGCCACCGCCACCATCGCACTGGGCAGGATCCGCCAGGCGAGGGCGAACGGCACCCCGCTGCCGGAGAACGCCGCCGCCACCGAGGACGGCACCCCTACCACCGACCCAGCGCTGGCCGTCATGCCGCTGCCGCTCGGTGGTGCGAAGGGGTCCGGCATGTCACTGGCCTTCGAGCTGCTGACCAGCGTCCTGGTCGGCGCGCCGATCCTCTCGGCCTTCCACTCCGACGACCCTGCCGGGCGCAGGCACCGCCAGAACGCCCTGCTCATCGCCCTCGACCCGACCGCCTTCGGCGGGAGCGCCGCGGACTTCGAGGCCGCCGTGGACGACACCCTCGCCACCCTGAAGACCCTGCCGGTCGCGGACGGCGCCGACGGGGTCTACTACCCCGGCGAGCGCAGCGCCGCCCTCGCCGAGGAGCGCGGCGCGGGCGGGATACCGGTGGCGCCCAAGGTCTGGCGCGACCTCACCGAGCGGGCGGCCGGTTCCGGGATCACGCCGCCCGCGACCGTCGAGGCCGTCTAGTACCCCGTCCAGCGCCCCCCGTACGTCGCCGGCCGCCCCCGAGGGGAGGGGCCGGCCGGCGACCCCGTCCCGCCGCGTGGATGGGGTAGGCTTGACCAGCGCGATCACGGCAGACGCGGATCGCGCACCGGGACGTGGCGCAGCTTGGTAGCGCACTTGACTGGGGGTCAAGGGGTCGCAGGTTCAAATCCTGTCGTCCCGACTCATATGAGTCGCAGGTCAGGGCTGGTTTCGGAGGCGTCCGAAACCAGCCCTTGATCATTCTTGGGGACCAGTTGGGGACCGGCGTCCTTGACCGCGTCAGCGAGTCATGACTATCGGGCCCGGCATCGGCATCGCCCTGCTGGCGCACGCCCCCGGGCGCATACGGGAGGAAGCGCTGGCCGGCGCGGTGGACGCGCCCTGCGTCCGCCGGCTTCTGGCCACCGTCCGCACCGATGGGGTCTGTGCCGTGACGGTGCTCAATCCACTGCGCTCGGGGCCCGCCGCCATGTCGACCGTCGCCGCCCCGATCCTGAACCGTCGCGGCGTGGCGCTGGGCGCGTTGTCGTTGGTCGCCCCCGATGAGGGCGGGCCCCGTACCGTGGCCGTGACGGCGCTGCGCAGGGCGAGTCTTGCGATCTCCCGGGCCGCGGGGCCGTGAATCACGCCTGTGCCGGGCAGCAGACCGGCGCCCGTCGGCGGGAACTCTCACGGCCCGGTCCCCTGTCACCGTTCCGGTCTCCGCCTGCTTCGGCCGGGCCGCCGCCGGCGGCTCAGGACTCGACGAACTTGTCGGCCAGTCCCCGGTCCAGGTAGTCGTCGGGCAGATCCTGGATGACCAGCTCGGCTTCGGTGCGCCCGGTGTGCAGCCGCCAGTAGGCGTCGGCGATCGTCTGCGGCTGGGAGTCGTGGCCCCCTTGGCCGATGTAGGCGGCGATCGCCACGTGCGCGGCGTAGACGCCGGTGCCGGCGAGCGCCGCGTGCAGGTTGAGGATCCAGTTGCGCATCCCGCCGGTGGCGATCTGGACGTTCGCCACGTGCGGGGCGATCACCGGCCCCGATCCCGCCCCGCTGCTGACCAGGATCGTCCCCGTGCCGCGCTCCAGCATGCCGGGCAGGACGTGCTGCACCGCCGCCACGCCCCCGAGCAGATAGAGGTCCAGCTGGGCCAGAACCGAGTCGACGGTGACCTTCGTGGCCTCGACGAGCGGTGCCCGGCGCAGGTCGGCCGGGGACGGCGCGGGCGAGTACTCGAGTATGTCGATCGGTCCCAGCCGCTCCTCGGCTGCGGTGAGCGCGGCGTGCAGAGCGGGACGGTCGGTCACGTCGGCGGGAAACGCCTCGGCCCGCACGCCCATGTCGGACAGGTCGTCGGCCACCGCCTGCAGCGTCGTGCGGCTGCGGGCGATCAGCGCCACGTCGACCCCTTCGGCGGCGAACCGCCGGCCGATCGCGCGCCCCAGTTGCGGGCCTGCGCCCACGATCGCGAGCGTGCTCAATTTCGCCACCTCGTTACCCTTGTTCCGACATTCCGGACCGCGGATGTCGGATCTTCGATGTATGCCGGAACAAGGGTAGGAAGCGTGTGGTCCCGGCGCCTTGGACCGGTGCGTCAGCTCGAACGGGAGATTCGCGACAACGATGAGCGGCACCTTCTCGGCAGACGTGAGCGGCGCGAACGCCTTCAGCGACTTCGCCCACGAGTGGCGCAGCCGGATGGGCGACACCTTCGCGCTGGCGCCCTTTCGCCGCACGACCGTGTCCGGCTTCTCGGCGCGCTCCCGCGGGTTCCGGGTGCGGGACATGATGTTCAACCGCTTCGAGACCGCGGCCGCCCTGCGGACGGAGGGCCGACGGGTCGGGGCCGACGATCACGTACGCCTGTGGATCGTCCACCGGGGGACCTGGCGGTTCGAGGAACCGGGAGGGGCCGAGCACACGGCACCGGCCGGCCGCCTGCTGGTACAGACGGGGAGGCTGTCCCACTTCTCCGCCGCGCCACGCACGGTCGTGCAGGTACTCGTCCTGCCCGCCGCAGAGGTGCGGCGCGGGCGGGGCGGGCCGGCCTCCGGTCCTGCCGACACCGCCGAGGTGCGGTTGCTGACGGCGCACGCCGCCATGGTGGGCCGGATGCTGGAGCGTCTCGGGCCGGCCGGGGTCGACGCCGCCCGCGGCACCCTGGCCGAGTTGGCCCGGGCCGCCGCCGGGGGCGGCCTGGACGACGTGGAGCCCCTGTTGTCGCCGGCCCTGGCCCAAGCCGCGCGGGACCTGGCCGACCGCCGGCTCACCGACCCCGCGCTGTCCCCCTCGGCTCTCGCCCGGGAGCTGAACGTCTCCCCGCGTACCCTCCAACGGGCTTTCGCCAGGGAAGGCCGACCGCTGAGCACCTACATCCGGCGCCGACGCCTGGAGGAGGCATGCCGCGCGCTCGTCGCACCGCACCGGCGCATGACCGTCACGGAGATAGCCGCCCGCTGGCAGTTCGCCGACAGCGGCCACTTCGCCCGCGCCTTCCGCAAGTACTACGGCCGGACCCCGACCGACTACGCCGCGACCGCTGTTCGTGAAACGGATGCCACGTAGCTGTGCGGGGCCGGTGCCGCCACCCGCCCGCGGCAGGGACGTCCGGGTCAGCCGAGGCACACCACCAGCAGACAGAGCTGCGGCGATGACGGTTCCGCCGCGGGGGGTGTCCGGGGCGCGTCCTCGTCGCTGCCGTCGCCGGGCGCGGAGGTGGCCGGCGGCTGCCGCGTCGCGGGGTCCGAGTCCTCCGGGGGCGTGTCACCGTAGGCCGGGGCGGTGGTGTCCGGCTGGGGCCGTGCGGTCGTCGGGACCTCGGTGGTCCCGGAAGGGGTGGTGTCGTTGCTCTGCGGCGGGGCCGTCGCCGTCGACCGGTGCCGGGCCTCTACGGGCTGCTGCGGCTCGGCACTGTCCGTCGACGGGTGCGGCTGCGCCGGGCCGGAGACGGGCGCCGGCCCCTGTGCGCGCTCCGGGGCGGTCGGCGGGGGCTCCTGCCGGGGGGCTCCTGCGAGTCGGTGGGGGTCCGGTTGGCCGGGGAGGTGGCGATCTGGGCCCGGTGGTCGGAGTGCCGGTCCACCGAGGGGAGCCAGCCCGCCGCCGACGATCGCGACTGCACGCGCGGCGACTGCGCGGCGCTTGTTCTTCTTCGATCTCGCCAACTGGTGGCGACGGGCCGCCCGCCTCTTCTGCCGCGCGGGCGGCCGGTCCGCGGCACCGATGTCGGCACGAGAGACGGCCGCGGATACCGGAGCGAGGGCGAGCCAGACGGCGGGCGAGGACCAGGCGGCGCACGGCCTGCGCCGGCGTCATCGATGCCGCCTGGGTCACCTATGTTCCTGGTGCCCCTGCCGCGTGCGGGTCGATGTCCGGGGCGTATGCGCCGCGGCCGGGGCACACCAGGGCGCCGTTGAGGTGTCGACGTCATGAGGTGGTTCACCGCCGTGACGAGGTCACAACTCTTCTGAGGCGCGGGGCTGTTGGCGTTCTCGCGGCTTACGCGGTGACGGAGGCGGAGGCGGTCCAGCCGGTAGCTCGGATCCACTCGGCCAGGTCCAGGGGGGCCGGCTCTATCGAGCGCACCGCCGCGCGGTCCGAAGGGTATTCCGCTGCCTTCGCGAACTCGCGGAACATCACCCTGTCGAGGTCGTTGGGAAGCACGCTCAACGGGAGGGCCTCGTACCGTGCCGGGAGCCCGGCGCGTGCGCCGAACGCGGCGGCGATCTGGGGGCCCGTCAGCTCGTCGCCGACGAGGTCGACGGCTCCGCCGGGCGCCTGAGCGGTGTCGAGCAGGAGCGCGGCGGCGACCCGGCCGATGTCCCTGACCGAGATCATCTTCAGGGCGACGTCCTTTGGCAGTGGCAGCCTCAGCACGATCTCCCCGTGCTCCAGGCTCGGTGCCATCACGCTCGCGAAGTTCTCCATGAAGGCGGTCGCGCGAACCATCGAGGCCCTCAGGCCGGACTTCCTCAGGTGCTCCTCGATCCAGTGCTTCGAGTCGTGGTGCGGCACACCCGACTCCCGCCCCGCTCCGAAGACCGAGTTGAACACGACGTGCGGGACGCCCGCCTCGACCGCCGCGTCGACGAGCGCGGTACCGATGCGGATCTCCGCCTCGACCTCTTCGAGGCTGTTCGCCTCCGGGGTCATGAAGTAGAACCCCTCGACCGTCGCCAGCGCGGCGGCCAGCGACGCCGGGTCGTCGGCCCGGACGGTCACCGGCTCGACGCCGCGGGCGGCCAGCGCCTGTGCCCGGTCGGACTGCGGGTCGCGGACCAGAGCCCGCACCCGCGCCTTGTGGTCCAGCAGCGCGTCGACCACCGCCCCGCCCTGTTGCCCCGTCGCGCCGAAGACCGCGATCGTGCCACTCGTCTGTGTGCTCATCGCTGCCACCCCTCACTAGTTCATGGCATGAACGAAACTAGTTCACGTCATGAACTTCGTCAAGGTGCGGGTGCAGCGGGACCTCACGGTGTGATGGGCTGGTTCGAGGTGGGCGAAGAGAGGTCCGAGGTGTCCACGATGGCGGTGGCCACGCGCTCGAAGTCGCGCTGGTCGCCGGCGTCGAGGTTCCTCGCGATCTCGGGCAGGCGCTTGGCGACCTCGGCGTAAACGGCCTCGGCGAGCACCTTCCCCGCAGGCGTCACGCTGAGCATGACGACCCGTCGATCCTGCGCCGAGCTTGCCCGGCCGACCAACTCGCGCCGCGCGGTGCGATCGACCAGCTGGCTCAATGCATTCTTGGTCATACCCAACGACGCGGCGAGGTCAGCCATCTGCCGCGGCTCGTTCCTGATTGCGCACAGCAGCGTGGCCTGCAAGGGGGTCAGGTCGAACTCGGCGCAGACCTGCGCGTACTTGCGTTGAATCACGACCGAGAGCCAAAAGAGCTTGTCGCCATAGTCCACGCCGACCTCCCCGGTCCGATCACGAACGACCAGCCTACTCGTCACGGTCCGGCAGCCACGCCACTGACCAGGAGATGCACACTTCTGCGAGACCGACCTGGCACTCCTTCCCCAACCGCTTTGATCGACTCACCCTGTCCCTTCACCCTCGGTATCCGGCACAGGTATCGATACCCGGCCACATCCGCCCGCTCCTGGACCGCCTGTCGGGTGGCCGGGTTCTGCTCCCTGTGGCAGTGGCCAGCCCTCTGACGGGTGTCAGGGCTCGGGGAGGTGGGACATTCGACGTGCTGCCCGACCGTGAGGCCGCCGGCCTCGAAGCTTGGCCGCGCACGGATCCCGGCGTCGAGATCGTGTGCCGGGACGGGTCGGCCACCTACTCCGAGGCAATCCGCCGGGCCCTGCCCGACGCGGTGCAGGTCAGCGACTGATGGCACCTGTGGCGGAATCTGTGCGGCAGGGTCCTGGCCGAGGTACGTGCCCACGCCCCCTGCTGGGCCACCGTGAACCCGACCCTCTTCGGCGGGGTCCACGAGCAGACCACCTGCGAGCGCCGGCACAAGGTCCACGACCTCCTCGGCCGGGGTGTTGGACCCTGGAATGCTCCCGCCGCCTGACCGTGAACACTGTCAAGCGCTACTCCCGTACCCCCGAGCCGTCGGTCGAATGCATCACCCTTCGCTACCGGCCCCCCTTGGTCGACCCCTACCGCAACACCTGCGCACCCGGCGCGCGGCCGAACCCGCGGTGTCCGTCACGCAACTGTTCCGCGAGATCAAAACCCGGGGCTATACCGGCAGTCACAACCTTCTGGCCTGTCGACCCTCACCGCCGCATGCCCCGAGATGGCCAGACTCTCCAAACCGGTCGCCGAGTTCGCCCAGCTGCCGACCCCGGCGAAGGGCAACGACACCCGGCTCACCGAGTGGATCACCGCCGCCCGGGTGGTCGGCCTGCCCCACCTGCACAGCTTCTGCAACGGTCTGGAACTCGACCGCGCAGCCGTCAACGCCGGCCTGACCCTGAGCTTCCATAACGGCACCACCGACTACGGGACAGAGCCCGTTTGACAGACCCCACCCCGTGTACCGCGGGACGGCGGGGGGGGGCACGGCCGGGCGGACTCGAGAGAGGGCGCCGTCGGCGCCGATGACCGGATCGGTCTCGACGGTCAGCACGGGCTGGGCGACTGGCTCACAGGTCGCAACGGCCGGCTGCCATGGCGGTGACCGCGCACTCGGCCGCGTGGCGAGCCGCGAACGGGGTGCCAAATGTCCCACAGTTGTGTGTGATGCGCTCGGACGTCCCCGGCCGCAGCTGCCACCTCCAGGTGAACTGGACGGGGGCGACCTCAGGATGGCTCCAGATCGGCATCTCCGGGGGCGGCAGAGCCTCCCCCCGGTCGACCAGGATGTGGCGCTTCACCCCACTGATGCAAGCTTCTGCCGACTCTTGCCCCTGCTTTGCACCGTTCCTCCACCGCAGCGGGGTGGGTGTGGACTCGGAGGCGTCGATCAGGGCGTCGGCCAGGTCCGCCAGGCAGAGGTACAGGGCGGCACGGACCGCCTGCGTGTGGAGGCGGCCCCAGTGCTGCGGGGGGCGTTCGGCGATGTCGTCGACGAGGGAGTGGGCGCCGAGTTCGTACAGCGGTTCCTCGAGGTCCGCACCGGCGAAGCCGAGCACAGTGGCAGCGCCCTTGGCCGCCTCCTCCCAGGTGAGCGCGGCGTGGTGGGCGAGCTGGGCGAGATCACCGATACCGAGGTCGTCCACCAGCTGCTCTAGGTATTGTGCCGCGACCTCCGACGGGCCCGGCACTTGGACGTCGAGGGCGCCGGAGCGCACGTTGGCGGCAGCGCTGATGTCGCCCGGTTGAAGTGCCCCCGGCGCTGTCGTGGCGACCACTTCGAGGACTCGCAGGTAGAGAGCCCGTACAGGATGCGCTCCCCGGGGAGGCACCGGTCGGCCCGAGAGCTCGCACACCGCGTCCACGAGGCCGGCCCTGGTGACGCGGAGCGCGCGGCACGCCTGTGGCAACCGATCGGTCATGCCCTTCCGTTCTCCGAAGACGTCCGTTGGGTGCCACCGGGTCAGCGATGGCCCTCACGGGTGCCGTGTGTCATGACGCGGCCGATCGGCTGCAGCGATCCGGGACGGGCCGTCGCAACCAATCGGCCGCGCTGCGATGGGCCTGGTCAGCCCTCGATGGCGGCGAGGGCGTCCACCTCCACCAGCATGCCGGGCGGAAGCGCCATGTAGACGGTGGTACGGGCCGGGAACGGCTCGCCCACCGCCTCGGCGTATGCCTGGTTCATCTCGGCGAGATGAGCGGGGTCGGTGAGGTAGACGCGCAGGATGAGCACGTCCTCCAGGCTCGCACCGGCCGCTTCGAGGACCCCGGTGACGTTGCGAAGGACCTGTGCGGTCTGTTCGGCGACCGTGCTGCCCACGATGTTCCCGGTCGCCGGGTCGAGGGGCAGCTGGCCGGCGACCTGGACGAGTCCGCCCTTGCGCACGCCCTGGGACAGGGGAGCGGGAAGCACGGGGGCGTCTTTGGTGCTGATGATGGTCCTGCTCATGGGAGTTTCCTCGGTTCTTTTCAGAGGCGCATGTCTGCGAGACGGCCGGATCCGTGGTGAGGGGGATCGCGAGGCGTCTCGGTGGGTGACCTTGGCGGGGGCCGCCCGGCTACGGGGCGGGAGGCCCGGGCTGTCAAGATCCGGTGGGGACGGGGGCGGATGGACCGATTCGGTTCATGCCCGGCCCCGAGGGCGGACGCGGACGCCCGCCCCGTTCCGGAGCCGGCCTGCGCCTACCTGTGAGGGCGGCTGCCGGAGCCCGGGGAGCCGTCGTGTGCCGCGGCCCCCGGGGTGGGCGGCGCTCAGCTCCAGAACTGTCGCTCCGCGCTGCGGGGGTCCTCCGTGAGAGTCCACTCACTGTCGATGCGCATGGTGGCCCGACGCGTGGTTTCGTAGCGGTCCCAGCCGGGGGAGCCGCTCCTGGCGAATTCGATCCAGGTGGCGTGTACCCGGCGCGGCAGTTCGGCGGGAGGTTCCACCGGACCGAGGATGGCCTTCGCGCCGTGCAGCTGCGGCAGGGCGGTGATGTCGAAGACGAAGGGGAGCTCCATGGTGTGGGTGGCGCCCAGTTCACCGTTCAGCGCCTGGGAGCGCCAGGCGAACTCGTAGGCGTACGTGTCCGACCTCGGGTGCTGGGAGGCGTGGGCCTCGGCCATACGCCGGCTGCCCTTGCCGAAGATCGCATCGGCCATGATGGCCGACCGGAGTTCCCCGGAGGATGCCTGCGGACGCTCCCGACGGAGGGTCTCGACGAGTCCGGCGGGATCACGGTGCGAGCGTGCCGCGGCGGCGTCGACGTCGGCGTCCGTCGACGTGGAGTAGTTGCCCATCGGGGCGAGGTAGAGGTTTCCCTCCTCGGAGTTGGTTCCGACGAGCAGGTCGACGCCCTCGGCGGCGCCCGCGGCCACGGCGTCGGCCGGCTGCACATCCAGGACCAGGCTGAACGGGCTCAGGCCGATCAGCGGATCGGAGTGGGTCTCGGTCCTCAGGTCGATACCCGCCAGCTTGGGCATGATCTCGACGAACCGCTCGTCGGGGACGGCGGCGAAGGCGTCCGCACGGGGCTCGACGCCAAGGGCCTCCGCCGCCGCCCGGGTCACCCGGGCGGCCTGCTCGGGGCTGAAGGCCCCCAGCCCGCTGCCGCTCTGGACGATGGCGTGCTGGAAGAGACCTTCCGCCTCACGACGGGCCAGGACACCGCCGACGACGGTGGCTCCCGCGGACTGACCGAGCAGGGTGACGTTGCCCGGGTCGCCACCGAAGGCCGCGATGTTGGCACGCACCCACCGCAGGGCGGCGACGACGTCGAGCAGGCCCCGGTTGGCGGGGGCGCCAGGGAGGTCGAGGAAGCCGGAGATGCCCAGTCGGTAGTTGAGGGTCACGAAGACGACGCCGTCGCGAGCGAACGCGCTGCCGTCGTAGAGCGCGGACCGGGTCGAGCCGGCCACGAACCCGCCGCCGTGCACGAAGACCATCACGGGAAGGTCGCCGGACGCTCCCTCGGGCGCCCATACGTTGACGGTGAGGTAGTCCTCACCGGGGATCCAACCGGGGCCGAAGTACGGGGACATGTCCAGCTCGCCGAACGCGTCCCGCTTGGCCTGCGGTGCCGTGGGCCCGGCCTCGGTGGCGTCGCGTATCCCGTCCCACGGAGCATGCGGCTGCGGGGGCGCGAAGCGGCCGGCGCCTACGGGCGGTGCGGCGTAGGGGATGTTGAGGAAGACAGCGGTGCCGTCCTGGTGCAGACCGCGGACGGCACCCTGCGCGGTCTTTACGATGGGATCTGTGTGGTTAGTCATCGGTTGGGCCTCTCTCGGCTGATCAGCTCTGGGCGTACGGGGAGAACGCGGCCCAGGACTTGATCGCGAACTTGTCTCCGTCGCGCTGCACCTCGGCGGCGCCGGAGCCGCCCAGGTGCGCGGGGACGACGAGAACGTTGTTGTCGGATGCCCAGCTCAGGACCTTCCGCCGGGTGGCGCGGGCCGCGGCGGGATCCTCGCAGAAGCAGCTGTTGGCGTCGGGCTCGTGGATCTGGACCGGACTGTGCATCATGTCGCCGACGAAGACCGCCCGGTCCGATCCGGAGTCCAATGTCAGGACCGAAGAGCCCGGGGTGTGGCCGGGGGCGAGGTCGAGGCGCAGGTTGGCGTCGATCTGGTGGCTGTCCTCCCAGAGCAGGGTCAGACCGGCCTGGTGCACCGGGGCGACGCTGTCCTCGAAGACATTCTGGTTGCCGCGGCCCAGCAGGGGCTTGTGCTCATTGGCCGGGTTCCAGAAGTCGAAGTCCGCCTTGGGCATGAGGTAGGTGGCGTTCGGGAACGTGGGCACCCAGGTCCGGCCGTCGAGATGGGTGTTCCAGCCCACGTGGTCGATGTGCAGGTGGGTGTTGATCACGATGTCGACGTCTTCGGGCCGGACCCCGGCGCGGGCGAGGTTGTCCAGGAAATTCGTGTTCAGGCGGCTCCACACCGGCGCGTAGGGGCGTTCCTTGTGGTTGCCGACACCGGTGTCGACCAGAATGGTTTTGCCCTCGCTGCGCAGCACCCACGTCTGGATCGCGGTGTTGACGATCCGGGTCTCGGCGTCCAGGAAGTCCGGAACCAGCCAGGAACGGTGGGTCTCCCACGCCTGGGCCGGGCTCTCCGGGAAGAACGCCTCGGGGGTCATGTCGACGGGGCCGAAGTATTCCCAGACACGAGTCATCGTGACATCGCCCAGGGTGATGGTATCCATGATTGATCTCCAGTTCGATCGGATCCGCACGCTCGGGACCGTGGTGCGGCACGGATGCGGAGGAGCGGCTGTTCATTACGGGAACGGGGTGCCTCCGCGGGTCGGGGCGCCTTCGACGTGCCGGCACGCAGCCGGAGGATGGGCTCGACATCCGCTTCCGCCCGACGCCCACCCGGGTGGGAGACGGCCGAGGCTGCGGTGTCCGAGCCTTCGCCGGGTGGCGACAGGGCCGCCTCCCGGCGAGTACGACCGCTCCGTGAGCGACCCCGCACCACGATGCTGCGGCACCGGGCCCGTGCCGCGGTATGCGTCACGTGACTGCACCTGGCCACGACGGACCGCCGATCGCTGGACGGGAGCGCGCCTCATCGACGATCCGTGCCCACCGGCCCACGCCCAGGCCTGCGCCGTCCGGGGAAAGAGGTGGCGGCCGACAAGGCTTCGGGGCTGCTCGACCCGGCGGGCGACACGGTCGGTCGCCGTCTACGCGCGGTGGGCACAGGGGACGGCCGCAGCCGCGGACGTGCACGTCCCGCGACGTGGTGTGGCCGGTCGTGGCCCGGTGTCGTGCGGACGACGGCCCGGGGCGCGGCCGGGTTCCGGGGCGAGCGGATCCAAGGCTCGCGCGAGCGCGATCAAGGTCGCGTCGAGGTGATCGATGTGCAGGAGCAGACGCTGCTCCGGGCGACGCATGCGTCGCTCGTCCGAGAGCAGCGACAGCGCCCTGGTGACCCTGGGGCGTGCTGCACGCGAGGTGATTCCCGGTCGATGGTGCGTGATGCGGATCAACTGTGTCACGGTCTCCCGTGCGCGGTCGGCCGCGGCGGTGAGCCGGGTGGCGCACTCTGCGTCCTGGCCCGCCGAAGAACGCCCGGCCGTGACGGCCAGGCTCCGTGCGTGGTAAGCAGCAGCCTCCAGCAGTTCCACCAGGTGGCGGGCGCGATCACGTCGGCCACGCTGCGGGTTGAGCGGGTGGGTGAGCGGCAGAGACGCCTTGCCGAAGGACTCCAGCGCTTGGTCGAGGTCATGTGCCGCGCGCACCCAGCTCGTCGGTGTTCCTGCCTCCGGGGTTCCTGCGGTGGCCCGAAGGAGGTGGTGGAGGACCAGCAGGAAGTTGACCAACTCCTCGTCACTGGCCCGGCGGACCGTGGTGGGCAGAACCAGGACGGCGGCGAGGACCCCGCAGGCCACTCCCAGTGCCGTCTCCTCGACGCGCAGGAGCAGCACGTGCGTCGAGAAGGTGCCCAGGAGCGCGAGCAGCAGGCTGAGCATGCAGGTGATGAAGAACGTCACCGCCCAGTAGGCGACGGACGGCGTGTAGAACATCCCGAACATGCAGACCAGCAGCAGGACCAGGAGAAGTGGGCCGTCTCCGTCGACCAGGGCGGCGAGACCGTAGCCGACCACCACGCCGATGACGGTGCCCGTCAGCCGCCGGAGACTTTGCAACAGGACTTCGCCGGTGCTCTCGTTCTTGACGAATACGACCCAGGACGCCGCGACGGCCCAGTACCACAGGTGCGGGGACAGGAGATGACCGCCCACGATGGCGAGTGCCGAGGCAGCGGTCACCTGGAAGGCCTGTCGAGTGGCTGCGCGCTTCAGGCTTCCCGTGTCCCCTTCCCCGCTCCGCTCCACTGCGAAGGCTTGCCTCCGCTGCGGAGCGGGCTCGCGAGGAGGCGTCCCCCACTCCGGCCGGAGGCCGACGCGCGGGCCGAGAGCCCACAGGGCCGCGGTGAGTTCGTCGACTGCTCGGAAGTAGTCCCGCAAATGTGCGGATTCGGCCGGCCGGGGTGCCGGACCGTCCTCACGCTGCTCCTCGTAGTGCTTGGAGGGAGGGGCCGTTCCAACGGTCAGCTGGTGTCGGAGAACCTGAATCCGTCCCGTGAGCTGCTGGCGCGCTGTCCGTTCGCCCAGGTCGTTGAGGCTCGATTGCGTTCGGGCCGCGCGGACGGTGAGCACGGCCAGCCGCTGCGCAGCCACCTCGACACGAGAGATGTGCTGCAGTAGCAGGTCGTCGGTGGCCCGGTCGACCGCGCCTTCATCGAGGAAGTCCTCGATCAGAAGCACGGATGCGTGCAGCCTGTCCAGGCGGCGCTCCAACGCACGACTCCGAGTGTGGACGTCCTGACCAGCGGCGATCATCAAGGCTGTGTCCCGTAGGACATCGTGCACTCGCCCGTCGAAGGCGCGCCGCAGCCGCGTCAGGACGCCGTACGTCGTCCTGGGGCCCGCGCAGTACCACACGGTCGCGACGGCCCCGAATGCGATGAGCACCGCTGCCCCGAGCTGCGGAAGCTGGACCACTCGGGCCTGGGCGAACTGCGACAAGAAGAAGGCCATGAAGCCGAAGATCCCCAGCCCCAGCCCTCGCGCGCCGAATCGGCGGGCCTGGACGGCCAGATAGATCAGCAGCAGGAACAGCATTTTGGCTGCCGTCGCGTACGGAGTCAGCACGGCTCCGGCGGACAGGGCCGCGAGGGAGAGTGGAGCCCCGAGCCCGAGCGTGATGAGCTGGTTGCGCGGGTGCAGGTCACTGATCGCCAGTGACGTCACCATCGCGGTGAAACCGCCGGCCAGCAGGGCTGTGTCGGACCCGTGCAGCGCTGTCAGCACGGCGAGGGTCGCGGTGGCGCCGAGCACGGCGCGCATCGCGGAGGTGAGACGCATCAGCCCCGGGTCAATGGCGGTGAAGCGGTCCCACAGCGATTCTGTCCTTGCCACCATGGGGTTCTCCGTCATCCTTCCACCTGTGGACGGTCGTGCCTGCGGCTGACGGCGCGGAGCCACTGCGTGGCGGTCGTCCGCGCGGGGGCCTACGTCACCGCGACAGGCCGGACGGCGATGAGAGGGGTCTGGAGGTCCCGACCGACTCATTGCCGCGTCCTCAGTCTCGACGAGTGGGGGTCCCGTCCGGTATGCGTCAGGCGACTGCTTCCGGAGGCTCGTGACGGAACGGGCACGGGAGCCCGTCACCGAGACGGGAGACGGGCTGCGCTCTCCGATGCGCCGAGCCGCGTCCCGCGTGCTCCGGCTTCGACGGCGGTGCTGTGCGGCGCAGCGGGAGGCCCGCGTATCCCGGGAGGCCAGACCTCGCAGGTGACGGCCGGGTTCTGCAGCGCGACACGGAGGGTGCGCCCGCGCAGGGGCCTTGCCCGTCGGTGCCCGCCACGGCTGACTGCCGACGCCGGACAGCGACAGGGCCCGGACCACCCCACGGCCAGGGCGGGCTGAAAGCGCCCGTGTGCCCGCGGGCGGTCGCAGGGCGCCGGACCGGTGCGGGTGCCGGCGCCCCGCTCGTCGCCCAGCGGTCGCGGGCCTCAGGCGCTCATCGCCGGAGTGGTGGTGGGTGGGGCTCCCAGCGCGGGGCGCTCCTTGCGGCCGGTTCAGCTGTGACTGAAGCCCGCCCACTCCTTGATCTTGAAGGAGCTGCCGTTGCGCTCCACCTCGGCGGCGCCGCGGCCGGGGAGGTGGGCGGGCAGGACGAGGGCCTTGTTGTCGGCGGCCCACTCCAGTTCACGGCGCCGGGTCGCGAGCGCCTTCTTCTCGTCCTCCTCGAAGCAGCTGTTGAACTCGGGGTGCTCGAGCTGGAGCGGGGTGTGCAGCAGGTCGCCGGTGAACAGCGCCTTCTCCTTGCCCGATTCCAGCCGGAGGACGGAGGAGCCGGGAGTGTGCCCGGGCGCGAGATGCAGCTTCAGGCTGCCGTCCAGGGTGTGCGAGTCCTCCCACAGCTTCACCAGGCCGGCGTTGTGGACCGGGAGCACGCTGTCCTCCCAGACGTTCTGGTTCCCCTGCCAGTACTTCGGCTGGACCGGGCCCAGGGGGTTCCAGAAGTCGAATTCGACCTTGGGGATCACGTACGTGGCGTTGGGGAAGGTCGGCACCCAGTCGCGGTCCTCGCGCTGCGTGTTCCAGCCGACGTGGTCGTTGTGGAGGTGGGTGTTGACGACGATGTCGACGTCCGGCGGTCTCACTCCGGCGCGGGCGAGGCGGCGCAGGAAGTCGGTGTCCATGTACTGCCACTGCTTGGCGTAGGGACGGTATTTGTCGTTTCCGGCGCCCGTGTCGATGAGGATCGTCTTGCCCTCACTACGCAGGACCCAGGTCTGCAGGGCGGAGCTGACCATGTCGGTGCTGGAGTTCCAGAAGTCCGGGCTCAGCCAGTTCTCGTTCTCCTGCCACAGCTTCGGCGCGCTGTCCGGGAAGAACTGACGCGACGTCAGGCCCACGGGACCGCTGAACTCGACGACACGGGTGATGGTGACCTTGCCCAGTTCGATCGTCTGGACCCGCGTCCGGCGTTCGGCGGCGGACGCCGGGAGCTGGCTGCCGAACAGGCCGGCGGCACCGACCGCCGCGCCGATGCCCGCGGTCATTCCGACGAAGCCACGCCGGCTCAGGGAACGTGAATGATTTTCGCTATCCATTTTTTTGCACTCCGATGAAGTCCACACATGACGTCCTATTGCGCCGGCCATGGGAGGCCGCCAGGACTGTGATAAGGCCGAGCTCGTGTTATCGCGGCCGCTATAACCATGGTGATTCAAGGAACAATCAATGGGTATCAGTCACGTGACTGAGATGGGAAACGCCGCCGAAATCGCAAGTGAAAGAGCAACGAGTGCTCAGGCGTCGAGGTGGTGAGCGGTGTACGTACTTGGGACGGACAGTCGCCGGCTGCCCATGGGATCGCGGAACACCCGGCGTATCTCGACACACCCGTCCTCGAGCCGCAGATCGGCGCGGGCTGCGCGTTCCCGCGGGTGGTCGGCTCTCCCAAAAGCTGCCTTGCGGGCGTGCTCCGCATCGGCTGCGCGGTCGATCACGTAGAAGTGGCGTACCAGTCGACCGCAAGGCGTGCGGAACCCGAGTCCCACCAGCCACGAGCCATCGGTGACCATGAGAGCGACCTTTCCTGTCAGAGATGTGCGGCTTCGGTGGTCTTCTGCGCGGAAGCGCGCCACCGCCGGCGCCGGTCGTGTCTGCCCCGCCGATCCGGGGGAGGCACGACCGTGCGCGCATCACGATTCTGTGTCCGGTCACACGTTCTGAGGTATGCGTCACATGACTGCATCGGTGCCGCTCACCCACGGGCGGAGAGCGCGTGCGCCTGCCGGTTCTCCCCCGCGGCGGCCTCGACGCCCCGGCCGGGAGCCCGTACGGCAGGGGGTCGGGCGCCGTTCTGTGGCGAACCGACAAGGCGACGGCCGGAATATCTCGGGTAATGCGTGTGTTTGGACGGCTGAAGACGGCCCGAGCCCGGTGAGCGGCATCTGCGGGCACTGCCCCGGTTCGGGGCGCGCTATCATCTGGGAAATTCTCAATTCCCTGGAGCATCCGTGCGAAACAATGGAAGGGCTCGTGCGGACCAACGCTCGACGCGGGATTCCGCTCCGGCGGTGGTGAGCCGAGAAACCGAGACCGCAGAAATCATCCGGCGTGTCGGCGCCGACCGGTCCCACAGCGACGTGTTGATCATCACGGGCGAGCCCGGTGCCGGAAAGAGCATGCTGCTCGACCTCGCGGTGGACCACGCGCGAAGCTCGGGCCGCCGAGTGCTGCGGACGGTGGGCTGCGAATCCGAGACGCACCTCGGGTTCGCCGGTCTCTATCAGATGCTGCGCCCGGTGCTCGGCGAAATGGAGAGCCTGCCGTCGCGGCAGCGCTCCGCGCTCCGCGCCGTTCTGGGTCTCGACGACTGTGCCGAGACGCCCGACGCCATGCTCGTCGGATTGGCGGTCCTGACCTTGCTGTCGGACCTGGCGGAAACCGACCCGCTGGTGGTGGTGGTCGACGACGCCCAGTGGATCGACCGCGGAACACTGGACGTTCTCTCCTTCGTGGCGCGACGCATGGACAGCGAACCCGTCACGCTGCTGGTGGGAGTCCGCACCGCGGCTGCGCTGCCCGGGTTCGACAAGGGATACGAGCGCCTCGAGGTCGGCCCACTGGGCATCGAGGCGGCGAACCGGCTGCTCGACCAGCAGCCGACGCCGCCCACCGGCCGCATCCGCGTGCGGATCCTTGAGGAGGCGGTCGGCAACCCGCTGGCCCTGGCGGAACTCGCCCGCGTCGCCGCGATCCGACAACTCGAGGGCAGCAGCATTGAGGGCCCACTGCCGCTCACCGACCGGCTGAAGCAGATTTTCGCGGAGCACGCGGCCGACCTGCCGGGACCGACCCGCCGCACCCTGCTGCTGCTCGCTGCCGCCGGTGCGACGGATGCGCCGGCGGCCTCCATGGGACTCCCCGAGGCGGACGACAAGGTGTTGGTGCCCGCGGAGCAGGCCGGTCTCGTACGCCAGGAGGGCCCCAGGGTCGTCTTCCGCAACCCGCTCATCCGCTCGGCCGTCTACCATGCCGCGTCCTTCGAGGAACGCCGCCGGGCGCATCTCGATCTCGCGGAGCTGCTGCGTGAGGAGCCCGACCGCCGAGCCTGGCATCTCGCCGCCGCAACCCTGCTCCCCGATCAGGAGGTGTCGGCCGCCCTGCAACAGACGGCCGACCGAGCCCGGCGCCGGGGTGGCTATGCGGCCGCAGCCGCAGCTCTGGAGCGCGCCGCGGAACTGAGCCCACGCGGCGAGGACCGGGCGCGACTCCTGACGGAAGCCGCCGCCGCAGCCGTCTTCACCGGTCAGCTCGGCTGGGTGGAACGCCTGGCCGCCGAGGTCCGCGAGTCCACCGACGACCCGGCACTGACAGGCGAGGCATCGCTGGCCTCCGGGCAGCTCATGGCCATGGGCGAGCACCACACGGCGGCCTTCACCATGCTCCTGCGGGTCGCCCGCGAGGCGGCGGTCGCCCGGTCGCCTCGCGTACTGGACGCGCTCGCCGCGGCGGCCGTGGTCCGCTACTACTCGGGTGAGGAGTTCCAGCAGCGGGAGATCCAGGGCCTGCTCTCCCACGTGCCCGACGATGACGCCAGGGCAGCCCTGCACGCCTGGGTGCTGGCCGTCTCGGACCCCAGCGGCGCAGGAGCATCCCTGGGACCGCTGCTGCCCGGCCTGATCGCCGAGGCCAAGGACGACGCCAAGCGCCTGACCATGCTTGCCATCGTCTCCTGGCTCCTCGACCAGACCCCCCTGGCCGCCAAGACCTTCGACGAGGCGTTCGACCGGTGGCAGGCCCATGGACCGCTCCCGGACGGACTGGGGTGCGCGGCCGGCTGGACCTATCTGGAGCAGGGTCGGTGGGCCGAGGCCCGGTCGGTGGCGGCCGACATCGCCGCCATGGCATCGTCGGCCGGACTTCACCACGCCGAGGCGTGTGCTCGCGGACTCGACTCCACGGTGCTCAGCCTGCTCGGTGACACGGCCGCCGCACGCCGGCTCGCCGAGCAGGCGCTGGCCCTGGTCGATCCGCTGGAGAGCCGCTCCGTCGCGGTCTTCGTACGTCGGGCTCTGGGGATGGCGGCCGTGGCCGAGGGAGACTACGACACCGCGTACACGCAGTTCCGCGCCGCTTTCACCGATGACGGCGATCCGGTCCACTACCACGTCTCCTACACCGTCCTGGCCGAACTCGCCGCGGCGGCCGTCCGCCGAGGGCGGCAGGGGGACGTCACGGAGTTGCTGGAGCGGTCGGCGCGACGCCTGGGTACGGGGATGTCGGCGCGGGTAGCCGCGCTGATCGCCCGGGGCCGCGCCCTGTTGGCCGATCCCGAGCTCGCGGAGCCGTACTTCCAGGCGGCGCTCGCGGACGCCACAGGTGAGCAGTGGCCGTTCGAACGGGCGCAGACACGGCTTGACTACGGCGAGTGGCTCCGGCGGCAGCGCCGCATCGCCGAGGCCCGCCCGCTGCTGAGCGCCGCCCTCGCAACCTTCCAGCGGCTGGGAGCGCGGCCGTGGATCGAGCGGGCACAGACAGAGCTGCGCGCCGCCGGTATCGAAGCCAGCCGCGTCGTGCCCAGTGCTTTCGCCGAACTCAGCCCCCAGCAGCAGCAGATCGTGTGGCTGGCAGCCCGAGGACTGACGAATCGTGAGATCGGCGAGAAGCTGTTCCTCTCGCCGCGCACGGTCGGCTCGCACCTCTACCGTGTGTTTCCCAAGCTGGGCATCACCGCCCGGTCACAACTCCGGGACGTGCTCGAAGGCACTCTGTCGGGGGCGGGTGTCCAAGGCCGAGAGGGGACCATCGGCGGGCCACCCGCGCCGGGGGCAAGCGGCTGATACCGCCTGGTGATGCCATGACCGATCACCTGGAGGAAATCTCCGACGAGGACGGCGCGGTCGCCCTTGGAATCCAGGGTGAGTACGGAAGAACCCGAGGTGTGTCCTGGGGCGGGTTCCAGGCGGAGACCGGCGTCGATGTCATGGCCGCCGTCCCACCCGGGGCAGAGCCTGTCCGGTCGCGTGGACGGGACCGACGGAGTCCTCGAAGACGTAGCAGTTCCGAACTGGCAACGGGACGGGCGCAGGGTTGGCAGGGTCCGTCCCCGCTCCAGTTGGTTGACGGATACCGTGGCTGAGTTCAGCATGACAAATTCGGTGAGCGTGAATCGTGCTGGGGGACACGGCGCGACTTCGTGGCGCCTGAACTCGCTCGGGCGCCACAGGTTTCAGTCGACCACGCGGGTATCAGCCGATCATCCGGGGCCCGTTCCGCATACCACCGATGCACCACCATGTCGGCCCCGCGTCCAGCCCACGGCGGTACCTGCCCGCGGCAGGACGTCGCGGCTTGCCACGTGGTCACCGGTTAATGTTCTCGACTGGCGCATGCACTTCGGGGACTGTCTCCTGATGTCCCTCACTTGCGGGAGTCTCGCCGGGCGCCGGCGTTTCGATGTCCCGCGGGTGCGCGTTCCGAAGAGTTCGGGTATGCCACGCCGAGCCCCACGATGAAGGCGAGCATGACCGCCCAGGTCGAGCCGGTGCCGACGAGCAGGAAGAAGGGGATGACCCACACGACGGAGCCGATCGCTCCGGCCAGGTACACGGGCCGTCGTCCGACCCGGTCGGACAACCGCGCATAGACCGGAATAGTGATCACCTCCAGTGCGGCCGCCGCGACGTCAGCCCCCAGAGCCACGTTGCCGCTCACTCCGAGCTCCGTGGTGACGAAGGCGACGCCGAAGACCGGGAAGAGGTAGGCGAACCCGTTCTCGGCGAAACGGGCGCCGATGACCACCAGGAAGCTCTTGGGCTCCTGGCGCATTGCCGCGAAGAGATCCAGCCGCTGAGGTGTCTGTGGCTCCTGTGCCTTCTCGAAGGCCGGTGTCTCACTGATCCGCCGTCGGATCAGGTAGCCGACGGCGACGACGACGAGACTGAGCAGGAAGGGTATGCGCCAGCCCCATGCACGGAACTGGTCGTCGGGCATCAGCAGGAACAGCTGGAACACCCCCGCAGCCAGCAGCGTGGCCGTGGCGTACCCGACGGGTGCCCATGCTCCGGCGGCTCCGCGACGTTGCTGGTCGGCGTGTTCGACGGAGAGCACGACGGCCCCGGCGTACTCTCCTCCCGCTCCGAAGCCCTGCACGAGCCGGAGCAGGATGAGCAGGACGGGCGCGGCCATCCCGATCTGGTCGTACGTGGGCAGCACACCGATCAGAGCGGTGGCGGAGCCCATGATGAGCAGGGTGAGGACGAGGACGGCTCTGCGTCCCAGCCGGTCGCCGAGCACGCCCAGGAACAGGCCTCCGAGGGGGCGGGCGAGGAACGGAAGGGGACTGAGTGTCCTGGTCGTCCTCGCGGTCTCGGCCCACAACGGCGACTCCGCCGTTCTCCGGGGGGCGTACGGCCAAGCGCCCGAGCCGTACCGCGTGCTGGAAGGAGTTCCCGGTGGACGTGTCCGCGGCGGGCTCTTCGGAGGCGCCGGTCCCACCTAGCTAGACGAGTGGCGGACGGAGGAGTACGCCCCGCCGTCATTCCATGCCCTTCTTGCCTGGCGTCCAGAACGGTTTGGTCAGGACCGCGCGCCGGCCCCAGCCCGCTTCCTGGACGAGCACCCGCCGCACTGCTTGCACGTCCCGTGCCTCTCCGGCGACATATGCGATCCCGCCGGGTTCGGGAGCGAGTCGTCGTACCGCGTCCGGCAGTGACGTCTCGCCCCGGAGTACCCAGTCGAGCCGGTCGCCGCCTGCCAGGGGCAGCCGGTCCGCGGCTGTCGCCATCTCGATGCACCCGGAGACGACGGCTTCCCCGGGCAGTGCAGCGAGCATCGCACCGAACGCGACCGAGGCCGTCTCGTCGCCGACGAAGAAGTGGCGGGCGGCATCGGGGCGCAGCGTGAAGGTGCCCTCGGGGCGTCGCAGCCGCACCTGTTCGCCCGGTGCGACGGCACGGCCCCATCGGGCGCCCGGTCCGCTCCCTGCGTGGTCCAGTACGCACAACTCGACGACGCCGGACGGGTCGTAGTGCCAGATCGAATACGTACGGAGGGCGAGTCCGCCGACCAGGACACGCACCTGCTGGCCCGGCTGGACCTCCAGACCGGCCAGTTGTCCGCCGTCGATGCGCAGCCGACGCATTCGCGCGGTGAGCTGCTCAGCCTCGGTGACGGTGCCGCGTACCGTCAGAAGATCGAGGACGGGGTTCAGAACAGCGGGCATGCAGGGCTCCTCAACGGGGCGGGGTGTCGTACTCGGCGGGAGGCGCAACGCGATAGTACGCGTCTGCGAGAGTTCGCGATAGTGCGTGTTGAGGTAGCGTCCCTGTAACCGGCGCACACGGCCGGCATCGCCGCCGGCACGGCGTCCGGCGCAGGCCGACGCGAGCGGACAGGATGATGTCGGCGGGCCGCATCGCCCAGGGCGGTGCGGGCACCCCGGGCTGTGATGCCCAGACCGGAGCTCCGGCCCGCCTGGTGCGGCGAGAGCGAGGCCGCCACGCCGTGGGCGAGTGCCGGCATGGCCGGACCGGTGCTCCAGCGCCCGTCACGGTGCCGAACGTTTCCGCTGCAGCAGCCAGGTGCCCCCTGTTACTGCCCCCGTCACCAAAAAGCCCACCATCAGGGACATTTTGAATTCCTCCATCTTGCTGCCGTCGTCCGCCATAATCACTGACAGCGTCGTAATGACGGCCGTGATCACTAGCCCAATGGCCAGGTTTTTACGCACCAGCGATTTCAGCAATTTCTCCTCGTTTCTCGATGAGCGTGCCGCAGTATCGTCCTTTACTCGGCGGCGCACCTGGGCTGTCAGTGCTTGTGGCAGGCGAAGTTGTAGGTGCCCTTGTTGGCGGTATGACGGCGGCCACGACGGCGGCCGTGGCCACTGGAAGGGCGAGGCGCAGCTTCCAGGCCAACATCCTCTGAATCCTCTTTTTGGGGGCACCGACCGGCCGACGAGAGTCGTGGCGCAACAAAAATGACGGGCGTTTCGTCTGCCTGTATGCGATATGCGCGCTAAAAGCATGGGTCTAGGGTTGCCAACGGCGGTTTTTCGCAACGGCAATGGGGCTGTACTGAGGTCGTGCCGGATTCACCGGCGCCCTTGACATTTGACGCCAATACGAATGTCTCCTCGCGATGCTGGCCCGATGTCGGCCAGGCAGGCACCGCCAAGCGCGACGGCCAGAGCGGCACCCTGGGTGGGACGCCGAGGAACTCCGGATCGGGCCCGTCGTGGGTGAAGAAGCCGAGGGGAACCCCGTCGCGATGGCCGGCGCCTCGAACACGAACGCCACCGGGTCGCGCAGGCGAAGAACCCCCGGCGCCGCGCCGGCCGTAGGTCATGCTGCCGTGCACGAGCAGGAAGAGGATCAGGCCGAGCATCATCGGCAGGGCCGAATCGTCACGAGAAGGGGCGCGAGCCCGCGGCCACCACGATGTCCTCGATGCACCAGGTCCGGTGACACGCGTCGTCCCTCGTCGATGCGGACACCGTCGTCACCGCGACGTGCCGGACAGCGTCATGTCCTGCGGACCGCCCGCCTCGGTCGCCGGCCGGCGGCCGCGGATCCTGCGGGCCAAACCGACGAGGACCGAGCGCAGCGCCTCGGCCCGACGGCTGGACGGGACGAACATCTGCTGCTTGAGCCGCGCGGCGCGCTGGTGCTTGGTGATGAACGGACGCAGCCCTGCCTCCCAGGCGTCCAGGGCGGCGGCGAGGTCGTCGGGGTGCTCCTGCAGGGCCGCGCCCAGTGCGGCGCCACCGCGCAGCGAGGACGTGGCGCCCATGCCCGAGTAGAGGTTCATGCACCAGGCCGCGTCCCCCACCAGCACGACTCGCCCCGTACTCCACCGCGGCATCCGCACCTGGTGTACCGAGTCGAACACGTGGTCAGGGGCCTCTTCCAGGGAGTCCAGGACGTGGCGCACCGTGGGGTCGTCCATCCCGGAGAAGGCCGCGCGCAGCCGGTCGAGTCGCGACCCGCTGAACTGCTCCTGGATGGCCGTTGTCCGGTAGGTCAGCAGCGCGGTGGGTGCGTGGTCGGCGAGCCCGAACACCCACACCGCCCGCTTGGCGCGCGCGATGATGATGCTGTCGCTCGCCTCGTACGTGGGCGCCTGCTCCTTCAGCTGGAAGGCGCAGATCATCGCGTTCCACGTGGTCAGGTGGTCCTCGTGGGGACCGAACACCATCCGGCGCACGCTTGAGCGCATCCCGTCCGCGCCGACCACCAGGTCGAAGCTCTCGCGGTACTGGCCACCGGTGTCGGAGTTCTCGAGCAGGACCTGCACCTCGGCAGGACCCTCGGTGATCGCGACCGGAGTGGTCGCGAACCGCACCTCGACACCCGTGATGCTCTGCCACAGCGCGGCCTCGATGTCGCCGCGCAGCACTGCTGCCGGCCCTCCGGGTTGGTCCAGGAATCCCAGAGCCGGCCTGCGCCTGCCTCGGCGATCCACCGACCACGCATTCGGGCCGGCCGCGCGTTCCGGGTTGCGGGTGTGCAGGTGGTCGGCGATGCCCAGGTCGACCGCGGCCTGCCGGCCCTCCGGGAACAGCCCGACGAAGTAGCCCCCGGTGCGCCGCTGGGGCGCCCGTTCGACGATCACCGGTGTCCAACCAGCCCGGCGCAGTCCGATCGCCGCGGACATCCCCGCGATCCCGAGCCCCACCACCAACGCCCTCTTCTGCATGGCTGTCATCGCGTCGTGCCGGAGGGGACAGCGGCCGCAGTCGGAGCCGCAGCCTCGGTGAACTCCGCCGCCAGCCGGCGGTGGACGACCCTGCGGACCAGATCGAGAACGCCCGAAACCAGCACCTGGACCGGGCGGCTGGACGGCACGAACCGCTGTTGCTTGATCCGTGCGGAGCGCCGCTGGCTGGTGATGTAGGGACGCAGCCCTGCCTCCCAGGCGTCCAGGGCGGCGGCGAGGTCGTCGGGGTGCTCCTGCAGGGCCGCGCCCAGTGCGGCGCCACCGCGCAGAGAGGACGAGGAGCCCATGGCCGAGTAGGTGTTCATGCACCAGGCCGCGTCTCCCACCAGCACGACCCGCCCCGTACTCCACCGGTCCATCTTCACCTGGTGGATCGAATCGAACACGTGGTCAGGGGCCTGCTCCAGGGAGTCCAGGACGTGGCGCACCACGGGGTCGTCCTCCATCCCGGAAAAGGCCGCGCGCACCTGCTCGATCGACGGCCCGGCGAACCGGTCGGGGATGTCCTCGGTGCGGTAGGTCAGCCACGCGCAGGGCGCGTGGTCGGCGAGTCCGAACACCCACATCGCACGCTTGGGGCGCGAGACGATGATGCTGTCGCTCGCCTCGTACGTGGGCACCTGCTCCTTCAGCTGGAACGCGCAGATCATGGCCTTCCAGTTCGCCAGGTAGTCCTCGTCCGGACCGAACACCATCCGGCGCACGCTCGAGCGCATCCCATCCGCGCCGACCACGAGATCGAAGTCCTCGCGGTACTGCTTCCCGGTGCCGGCGTCCTCGAGCAGGACCCGCACTCCGTCGGCGCCCTCGGTGATCTCGGCCGGAGTGGTCGCGAACCGCACCTCGACGGCGTCCTGGGTCTCGTCGTCGGTGATGCCCTGCCACAACGCGGCCTCGATGTCGCTGCGCAGCACTGCTGCCAGCCCGCTGGGCGCGTCCAGCAATCCCAGAGCCGGCTTCCGCCTGCCCCGGCGATCCACCGACCACGAGTTCCCGCCCGGTCGCCATTCCGGGTTGCGGGTGTGCAGGTGGTCGGCGATCCCCAGGTCGGCCGCGGCTCGCACTCCCTCCGGGAACATGAAGATGAAGTAGCCCCCGGTACGCCGCTCGGGTGCCCGTTCGACGATCACCGGCGTCCAACCGGCGTGGCGCAGCCCGATGGCCGCGGACATCCCCGCGATCCCGAGCCCCACCACTAGTGCCCTCTTCTGCATGGCTTTCCTTTCTCCGATTACGTTCTGATGGATGGATGGCTCGATCCGCCACGACGGCGACGCGGCTGCGGCCAGTGTGTGCCCATGCCTCACCGACCCCAACGGGCACGCGGTGTGGGGCAGTTGCGGGGATCCGTAGGCGCAGCGGGCCATGACTTCGGGCGCCTCGGCGAGCATCTCCCCGACTGACCGCGATCCGACGCCGCTCCCGGTGATCCAAATTCGCGGGCTGCGCAGCAAGGTCCGCGGGCAGCGACGCCTCCGAGCCGGCGGACGAGCCGATTTAGACGTGGGCCGTGTTCGCCCCGGTGTTCTCGCCGTTGCTGAGCGGCGCGGCGAAGAAGGCCTTGGTGACAGGCCCCCACAGGCAGTTCGGCACGAGCCTGGGCGACGTCTCGGACATCGCATCGGCCAGAGCCTGCTCCAGAGCGTCGGGCCCGTCCTGGGTCAGCGACACGGTCGTCGCTCCCGCGCCGCGCAGCCGCCCGAGCGCCTTCGGATCGCGCCCGGCGGCGATGACCCGCTCTGCCCCGAAAGCCAGTGCCCCCTGTGCGGCAAGGCTGCCCGACATTCCGTGGCGTCCAGCACCAGTACGGTGTCCAACGCTCCCACTTCCCTGCGTCGCGCGGGGAGGGTCATCCAGCGCGACAGGCCGGGGTTCATGCCCGCGGCGATCGCGAGTGGATCCGCCCCCGCCGGAACCTCCTTCCGGAAGGCAGCGACCAGCCGCCCGACCGTCGTCCCGAAGGACGGACGCGCGCGCTCGGTGTGGACCAGTCGCCCGTACCGGCGGATACCTCATCCGGCCGCGGCCGTAGTGCCGCCAGGTAGCCAGCCCGCGCCCGTTGTTGACCAGGCCGGCTCCGATGAGGTGCAAGGGCTCGGGACCGGGCGGGACCGTCGGCTCGGGCAAGTCGGCGCAGAAGGGCGCGGTGAAGGTTGCAGCACGCATCACGGGCACTCCTTAACTAAGTTCAGTGCTGTGGCCAGCATTCCTGAACGCTGTTAAGGTGTCAACCATGACCAAGGGCATCACCCGGGAGCACATCGTCACGGCGGCGCTCGAACTCCTCGACGACCAGGGCATGGACGCCCTCACCGTCCGTACACTCGCCTCCCGGCTGGACGTCCGCCCCTCCGCGCTCTACTGGCATGTGCGCAACAAGCAGGAGCTGCTCGACGAGATGGCCACCGAGGTCATGCGCCGGGTGGCTGACGCCCTCGCCGCGGTCCCGCCGGGCGACGGATGGCGCGACGACCTCGCCGCCTACGGCCGCGTGTTGCGCTCGGAGTACCTGCTCCACCGCGACGGGGCCCGCATCTTCAGCGGCACCCGGATCACCGACCCGGATGTGGTCCGCATGAAGGAGCCGCTGTTCGAACGCTGGACCGCGTCCGGCTGGAAGTCCGCCGACGCGGACGACGCCATCGACCTGGTCACCGCGTTCGCCGTTGGCTTCGTCATTGAGGAGCAGGAGAGGCGCCAGGCCGTCGGGGCCGATCCGTCGCGGTACTCGATCGACCAGCGCGACGCCTGGCTCGGCGAAGGCGCGTCACTGGTCAAGGAGGCCGGGCACCTCCGCGACGACGGCGACCGGCGGTTCGAACGGCTCCTCGGCATGGTCCTCGACGGGATTGGCGCCCGGCTGGACACGTGACTCCTCCGCGCCTGCGCACTAAGGCGTGTCTCTTCGATCATGCAGCTCGTTGTTCTGGTCATGATGAGTCGGGGGGATCTGACCGACGCCGAGTGGGCTGTGCTGGAACCGCTGCTGCCAGTGAGCAACAACCGGTGCGGCCGGTGGCGCGATCACCGACAGGTGATCAACGGGATCATGCACCGGTTGAGCACCGGAGTGCAGTGGCGAGAGCTGCCCGAACGCTTCGGGCCGTGGAAGACCGCTCACAAACGGCACTTGCTGTGGTCGGCTGACGGCACCTGGGAGAGGCTCCTGCAGCACGTCCAGTCCGTCGCCGATGCCGATGGCGGCATCGACTGGAACATCCAACGTCGACTCCACCGTTGCGCGTGCTCACCAGCACGCCGCGGGGTCGCCCAAGGGCCCACCGCCCGCACCGCCGGGCTCCTCAAAAGGGGCTCTGCAAAGTTCGGTTCAACGACTGCCGGCGGTGGTGAGCCTGCGCGACCTGCTGGAGGAGGCGGTACAGCAGGTGAAGCCCTCGGCCGGTCCCGCGGCGGGCTGACCACCAAAATCCACATCGCTGCAGAGGGCCGCTGCCGCCCGCTGTCCCTGCTCATCACGCCGGGACAGCGGGCGGACTGCACCCAGTTCGAGCCGGTCATGGACAAGATCCGAGTTCCCCGCATGGGGCTCGGGCGTCCTCGCCGCACGCCGGACAGCGTCGGAGCCGACAGGGCGTACAGCAACCGTATGATCCGCGCCTACCTCCGCAAGCGCGGGATCCGGCATGTGATCCCGGAGAAGAAGGACCACAAGGCCGCCCGCCTACGCCGGGGTTCACGAGGAGGACGGCCCCTGGGCTTCGACAAGGAGCGGTACAAAGATCGCAACACGGTGGAGCGGGCCATCGGAAAGCTGAAGCAGTTCAGAGCCGTGGCCACCCGGTATGCCAAGCGCGGATACGTCTACCTCGGCACCGTCACCGCCGCAGCACTCCTCATCTGGCTCCGCTCGTGATCGGCTGGAGCTTTTGGGACCGACAATGGGCTATTCGAAACCGGGCGCACAGCAGCGTTCGCCCGCCGTTCTGTGTCAGGAGGACCTATGCAACGAGGCGAAGTCTGGTGGGCGGATTTCGGCGAGCGGCGCCTGGTCGTGCTGCTCTCGGGGGAAGCAGAATCCGAGGTCCGGGCGATGCAGGTCGTCGATCCTGCGGGCACCGAGCTCAGCGGCGTTGCCGCTGAGCTGGCAGTAGGCGCCTCCGAAGGACTACCTCTTGAAGGTGTCCTGCGAGTCGCACTCCCGCGTCCAGGCCTCATCCCCTGCACTTGGCTGGTCAGCCTCACCCGGGAAGACCTGATCGAGCGGGTGGGAGCCCTGTCGACCGCGAAGCTCGGTGAGCTCCAAGATCTCCTCCACCTCGGTGGACTTGAGTAGCCACCCGTGGGTCGCGATCACCCGCTACCACCGCGCGGCCACGTCCAGCCCGGCGGCACCGTGACAGCCTCCGCACTCCTCAACTGGCTCCGATCGTGATCGAAGAGACAGGCCCTAGGGTCCGTCTTCAAGGATCACCTGGGTGGTAGATCATGCTGTCGTGGTAGGTCGTCATGAACTTACTGACCAGGAGTGGGAGTTACTTGCTCCGCTGATACTCGGGGCCGCTACGGGGCGGCCTCGCGTGGAAGACCGACAGGTCATCAACGGGATGGTTTAATCGACTCCAGGGATTTCGAGGCGCCGGGTGTCGGGTCATCCTGCGCACCGTGAAGGACGAGCTGTCCAACGGCCCGACCCTGCTCTTCTGCCGGCAGCTCGATGCGGTCGCCGTACCGTTGGCAGCGCTCGAATTCCGAAGCGGCAGACTTACCCTCCGGGGTGTCGGGGTCCGTGATGCTCAGCGCGATGTGGAGTGGCTGGTCACGGTCGGCTCCGGGATAGGCGGGAAGGACTTCGATTCCGGTGTGCGGTCCCGGGCCGGCGGTGATGCGAAAGTCGTAGTGCGGGTCCAGCTCGGCTAGGCGGTCGCACAATTGTCGGAGCCGCGCGGCCGCAGTCTGCAGCGTGTCAATGGGTGAGGTGTGACTTCGGGCGACCTCCTGAAGCAGGTGCCCCCAGCTCCGCGTGATGGTCGGCGAAATAGACCCGGCGGACAGCCGGGTGCTCGGCCAGCCGGGCCTTGATCCAGGTGGCCCCGCGCCACGAAAGAGGGAACGAGAACCGCTGCTGAAGGCTGCTGAACCACTTCTCCTCGGTCGGGTTGAGGTCGATCGGCACGCTGACGTCCCCACTGACGGGGTTCAGCAGGGCTGCCCGACCCAAGGACTTCTCGACCTTCTCCCGGCGCCCCTTTGCCATCCGGCCAGTGAAGGATTTCGTCTCGAAGACGTGGACCCCGTGAGGGCCTGTGAGCTGTGCGTCTCTGCCGCCATCGCCACCTGATCCATCGACGCGCAGGAGCTGCGGATGCATGCAACTGAGTAGGCCGGTGATAACCTGTTCGGAGGCCCGTGGATCCTTCGGCCACTCCATGTCACCCACGCCTGCCGCCCTTCGAGGCCACGGACCGATCTGGCTGATCTCTCACGGTAACGCCGGCCGCTGATAGGGCCCTCGAAGCTGGCTGTTGGACTGCGCCGTCATGGGGACCAGTTGGGGACCAAACGACCTGCGCGATGCCGAATAGTCCCCGTAGCCCGCACTCCTGGGGGTCAAGGGGTCGCAGGTTCAAGTCCTGTTGTCCCGACTGGAGACAGTCACAGATCAGGGCCGGTTTCGGAGCCATCCGAAACGGGCCCTCGGTCATTTCTGTGGGGCAGTCGCCGCCGGCCCGGACCGGCGACGACTTCCTGCGCCCGGAAGCGAGGGGTAGTGAACGACGTGAACACCGGCGAGCACACCGACGTGCTGCTGCACACGGCCGGACGGGCGGCCCACATCACCCTCAACCGGCCCAGGGCCCTCAACGCCCTCACCCACGCGATGGTCCGCCGCATCGACGAGGCGCTCACCGCGTGGGAGCACGATCCGGCCGTCGAGACCGTCGTCGTCACCGGCGCCGGGGAGCGCGGCCTGTGCGCGGGCGGTGACATCCGCGCCATCCACGACGACGCCCGTGACGGCGACGGCAGCGCGTCCGCCGCGTTCTGGCGCGACGAGTACCGCCTCAACGCCCGCATCGCCCGCTACCCCAAGCCGTACGTCGCCGTCATGGACGGCATCGTGATGGGCGGCGGCGTCGGTCTGTCGGCGCACGGCCGGGTGCGCGTCGTCACCGAGCGGTCCCGGGTCGCCATGCCGGAGACCGGCATCGGCTTCGTGCCGGACGTCGGCGGCACCTATCTGCTCGCCCGCGCGCCCGGCGAACTCGGCACCCACCTCGCGCTGACGGGCACGGCAGTCGGCGCCGCCGACGCCCTGCTGTGCGGTCTCGCCGACCACTACGTGCCGTCCGCCTCCCTGGGACGTTTCGCCGACGACCTGGCCGGCCTGCCCCTGCGAGAGGTGCTGGAGCGCCATGCGCAGCAGCCGCCACGGGGCGAACTGGCCGGGCGACGGGCCTGGATCGACGCCTGCTACGCCGCCGACACGGTGGAGGAGATCGTCCGGCGGCTGACCGACCACGGCGAACCGGACGCCAAGGAGGCCGCCGAGACGCTGCTCGCCAAGTCGCCCACCGCGGTGAAGGTCACCCTGGCCGCCGTACGCCGCGCCCGGCGGCTCGACTCGCTGGAACGCGTCCTCGACCAGGAGTACCGCGTCTCCTGCGCGGCCCTCACCACCCCCGACCTGGTGGAGGGCATCCGCGCCCAGGTCGTCGACAAGGACCGCACCCCGCGCTGGTCGCCCGCCGACCTCGCCGACGTCACCGACCAGGACGTCGAGCGGTTCTTCCGCCCACTCGGCGAGCGGGAGCTGGGGCTCTCCGCCGCGACCGGCACCGCCGCGCAGGCCGCCCGCTGAACAGCGTGGCGTTTCCCAGGAGGCGGACACCCTCTTGACGCGCCCCGGACGCCGGTCGACACTTCCCTAGGAATCCTAGTGAACAGGTAGGGAAACATGGGGCGCCTCGACCAGGTCACCGGCGACGAGCACCGCACGCCCGGGCCGTCCCCCATGCTCACCTCCCGCCGGCACATTGACCTCCTCCGCGTCTGCAGCGCGATCGGCTCCCCGCGCTGAACCCGCTCGGCGCCGGCCGACGGCGGTCCCCGTACGGACACCGCCCGCACCGCGCCCGCTCACGGTCCGCCGCCCACCTCCGCCGCGTGTACGTCCACGCGCCCGCACCCGGGGAGAACCATGTCCGTCACGCCGCTCACCCCCGCCCCCGCCTTCCGGGGGCGCCTCGGCCGCGACCCGCGCAGCGGCCACTACGCCGTACCGCGCCGCTACCGCCTCCACCTGTCACCCGGCGACGACGACTGTCTGGGCATCGCCGTCGTGCACAGCCTCCTCGGCCTGGACCAGATCTGTCCGGTGACCGTCCTGGACCGGGAACCCGACTGCGCCGACGGCGGCCACTCCGTGCTGCGCCCGCTGTACGAGGCCAGCGCACACCACTACCGGGGCCCGGCCGTCGCGCCGGTCCTCAGCGACGGCTGGTCGGGCCGGATCGTGAGCACCCACGCGCGCGACATCAAGCGCGACCTCGCCCGGTCCTTCACGTCCGCGGCCGGTCCGGTGCTGTACCCGCGCGGCACGGAGGGGGAGACGGCTGCCGTCGAGGAGCTGTGCGCGCGGACCGCCGATCCACAGGCGCTGCCCGGCGTGCTGGACGCGCTGGAGCGGCGCCTGACCGCGCATCCCTACCTCCTGGGCGACCGGCTGACCGCGGCCGACGTCGAGGTGTGGGTGGCCCTCGTGCGGCGCGACACCCCGCGCCGCGCCGCCGGCCACCCCGCCCTGTGGTCCCACGTGCGGCGCCTGTCCGCCCACCCGGCGTTCGGCCGCCACCTCGCGGAACGTCCCAGCTGACGGAACGGCGTTGACACCCGCCGGGTCAACTGCCTTACTTGCGGACCAAGAACGGTCATGAGTGTCAGCGACAAGCCCTGGCTCGCTGGCCGGCAACCCTCGCTCCGCGGTGGGGTGCCCCAGGTGACGACCGGACCGGATGACTCACTTCGACATGACTCACTTCGGTAAGCGCGAGGCCCAAGGGGCCGGACAGTGACGGTGACGGACATGCGCACAGCTCCCAGGACGGCCCGGCGCCGCGCCCAGGGCCGCGTACGCCCGTACCCCAGCCCGCTCGTCGCCGACCGCGCCGTCGACCTGCTCCGCGTCAGCAGCGCACTGTGTACCGGCTCCGGCCGCGCCCGCTGCCAGTACTGAACAGCCCGTTCAGCCCCGCGGCGGGCGCCCGGCCACGACGAACACCGCCCCCGCGCCGGGGAGCGGTCCCACCGCCCTGCCGTCCCGCCGTAGCGGCCCGGACAATGCATGACGCCCTGTCACCGCATCGCGCCGCCGGTCGTTTCGCCGTACGAAAGGACTCCGCGCCCGTGAACCACCCGACCGGCCTCCGCGCGGACGCGTCCCGGATCGCCCCCGGCCCGCATCCGCTCGACAACGCCGTCTGGGCCGCCCTGACCGGGCCCCACGCCCACTTCGCCGAACGCGTGGGCCGGGCCGCCCGCTACCCCTTGGACGTGGCCGTCTTCACCGCCCTCGCCGACCCCGCGGACCCGGCCGCCTGGGCCGACCTGCACCGGCTCGTCGGCCCGGACACCGCCGTCGCGCTGCCCGGCGGGCACCGGGTCCCCGAGGGCTGGCGGACCTCCGGCGGCGTGCCGGGCGTGCAGCTCGTCGACACCGCGCTGCGTGCCGAGCCCGACCCGGACGCGGTACGGCTCGGACCGGCCGACGTGCCCGAGATCCTCGATCTGGTCGCCCGCACCCGGCCCGGCCCCTTCCTGCCCAGGACGGTGCTGCTCGGCACCTACCTCGGCATCCGGCACCGGGGCCGGCTGATCGCCCTGGCCGGCGAGCGGCTGAGACTGCCCGGCTGGACGGAGATCAGCGCCGTGTGCACCGACCCGGAGCACCGCGGCCGGGGCCTGGCCGCCCGCCTGGTCCGTGCCGTCGCCGCGGGCATCCGGGAGCGGGGCGACACCCCGTTCCTGCACGCGGCCGCGAGCAACACCGGAGCCATCCGGCTCTACGAGTCCCTCGGCTTCACCCTGCGCCGCCACACCTGCTTCCTCGAAGTACGCACCCCCGCCACCCCCGCCGCCCCCGCCACGGCCCCCGTGACGGCGACGCCGTGACGGGCGGCGGACGGCCCAGACCCCCCGCACCACCGCGCGCCGTCCCACGCGAGGCCGGCGCTTCGTACGACCACCAGGACGGACCACCAGGAAGGCACCCATCCGTGTCCACCACTCCTTCCGAACCACTGCACCTCGCCGTCGCCCTCGACGGCACCGGCTGGCACCCCGCCTCCTGGCGCGAGCCCTCGGCCCGCCCCCGGGAGCTGTTCACCGCCGGTTACTGGGCCGACCTCGTCGCCGAGGCCGAGCACGGCCTGCTCGACCTCGTGACCATCGAGGACGGCCTCGGCCCGCAGTCCTCCCTCCTCCTCGCCCCCGACGAGCGCACCGACCAGGTCCGCGGCCGGCTGGACGCCGTACTGATCGCCGCCCGCGTCGCACCCCTGACCCGGCACATCGGACTGGTGCCGACCGTGATCGCCACCCACACCGAGCCGTTCCACGTCTCCAAGGCGATCGCCACCCTCGACTACGTCAGCACCGGCCGCGCCGGACTGCGCGTGAAGATCTCCGCCCGCCCCGACGAGGCCGCCCACTTCGGCCGTCGCACCGCCCCGCACATCGACGACTACGAGAGCCCCGCCTCCCGGGAGGCGGTCACCGAACTGTTCGACGAGGCCGCCGACCACGTCGAGGTCGTCCGCCGGCTCTGGGACAGCTGGGAGGACGACGCGGAGATCCGGGACGCGGCCACCGGCCGCTTCGTCGACCGGGACAAGCTGCACTACATCGACTTCCAGGGACCGCGCTTCAGCGTCAAGGGCCCCTCCATCACGCCCCGCCCGCCGCAGGGCCAGCCACCGGTGACCGCGCTCGCCCACGCGACCGTGCCGTACCGGCTCGTGGCCCGGCAGGCGGACGTCGGCTACGTCACCCCGCACGACGCCGGCCAGGCACGGGCGATCGTCGCCGAGATCCGCGCCGAGCAGGAGCGCGCCGGACGCGCCGCGGAGCCGCTGCACGTCTTCGCCGACCTGGTGGTCTTCCTGGACGACGACCCGGCCCGCGCCGCCGCCCGCAGGGACCGTCTCGACGAGCGTGCCGGACAGCCGTACACCAGCGACGCCCGGATCTTCACCGGCAGCCCCGCGCAACTCGCGGACCTGCTCCAGGAGTTCGCGTCGGTCGGGCTGACCGGCTTCCGGCTGCGGCCCGCCGTCCACGGCGACGACCTCCCGGCGATCACCCGCGGCCTGGTCCCCGAACTCCAGCGCCGCGGAGCCTTCCGCCGCGCCTACGAGGCGGACACCCTGCGCGGACTGCTCGGGCTGTCCCGCCCCGTCAACCGCTACGCCGCCTGAGCCGGAAGGGACACCAAGCCATGACCGAGCCGCTGAAGCAGATCCACCTGGCCGCGCACTTCCCCGGCGTCAACAACACCACGGTGTGGAGCGACCCCCGCGCCGGCAGCCACATCGAGTTCAGCTCCTTCGCCCACTTCGCGCGGACCGCCGAACGCGCCAAGTTCGACTTCATGTTCCTCGCCGAAGGCCTGCGCCTGCGCGAACAGGGCGGGAAGATCTACGACCTCGACGTCGTCGGCCGCCCCGACACCTTCACCGTCCTCGCCGCGCTGGCCGCCGTCACCGACCGCCTCGGCCTGACCGGCACCATCAACTCCACCTTCAACGAGCCCTACGAGGTCGCCCGCCAGTTCGCCGGCCTCGACCACCTCTCCGGCGGGCGCTCCGCCTGGAACGTCGTCACCTCCTGGGACGCCTTCACCGGCGAGAACTTCCGGCGCGGCGGCTTCCTGCCGCAGGACGAGCGCTACTCCCGCGCCCGCGAGTTCCTCACCACGGCGAACGAACTCTTCGACTCCTGGCGCGGCGACGAGATCGTCGCCGACCCGGACACCGGAACCTTCCTCGGCGACGCCAAGGCCGGCGCCTTCGTGCACCAGGGGCAGCACTTCGACATCCACGGCCGCTTCGACGTCCCGCGCTCCCCGCAGGGCCGCCCGGTGATCTTCCAGGCCGGGGACTCCGAGGAGGGCCGCGAGTTCGCCGCCGCCGAGGCGGACGCCGTCTTCAGCCGGTACGCCACCCTCAAAGAGGGACAGGACTTCCACCGGGACGTCAAGCGGCGCCTGGCCAAGTACGGCCGCGCCGCCGACCAGTTGCTGATCCTGCCCGCCGCGACCTTCGTACTCGGCGACACCGACGCCGACGCCGAGGAACGCGCCCGCGAGGTCCGACGGCAGCAGGTCAGCGGGGCCACCGCCCTCAAGCACCTGGAGTTCGTCTGGAACCGGGACCTGTCCTCCTACGACCCGGAGGGCCCGCTGCCCGACGTCGACCCGGTCGTGAGCGAGGAGCACATGGCCCGCGGCCGGGCCCAGGTGCGGACGTACCGGGACCCGCTGGCCACCGCCCGCGAATGGCGCGAACTGGCGGCGGCCAACAACTGGTCCATCCGCGACCTCGTCATCCACACCGGCAACCGCCAGACCTTCGTCGGCACCCCGGCCACCGTCGCCCGCACCATCAACGACTTCGTCCAGGCCGACGCCGCCGACGGCTTCATCCTCGTCCCGCACATCACCCCCACCGGCCTGGACGAGTTCGCCGACACGGTCGTCCCGATCCTCCAGGAACAGGGCGTCTTCCGCGCCGACTACGAGGGCACCACCCTGCGCGACCACCTCGGCCTGGCCCACCCCGACGCGGAGCGCGTCAACCACCGGGAGGCGTCGTGAAGAAGTCGCCGTGCCCGCCGCCCCCTCGCGGCGGACACGGCGTGTGCCGCTATACGTCACCCTCCCCCGAAGGTGGCGTATAGCGGCCGGCCCCCGGCGCCGGACTGTGGCCACGGCACCCGGGCGTCTGTGAGCCGCGCGGTCACCAGCACATGACCGCCGTCTCGCCCGCACCCCACGAGGAGTACAGACGCACCCGGACGACATAGCGGCGGCCCTTGACGAAACGGGCCCTGATCGAGGCGTTGCGGGGGCTTGCCCCGTCGTCGTGTCCGGCGAGGTAGCGCGGGACACCGTCCCGCTCCTCGAAGATGACGACGACGGCGTCGCTGTCACCGAAGGTGCCCACGGTGTACTCGCGGGTCTCCGGCGGGTCCACGCGGAAGTCGGCCTGCTCGCCGGGTCCCAGACCCAGCGGCACCGAGCGGAACGGCACCAGCGGACCCGGCCGGCCGGTGGGCGGGTACCAGCGCAGGGCGAACTCCTTGTCGGCGGCGGAGAGGGTACCGGGCGGGTGCAGACCGGAGCGGTAGTGCTCGGGCTCCAGTATCAGCCCCGAAGGGAAGGGATACTCCATGATCGACTGCGGATCCCAGACCGGGCCGTTGACCTCGTCGCTGTCGAGCTTGCGCAGGATGTTGTGGAAGGTCCGCTCCCGGCTCCAGTGGTTCGGCGGGCCCGCCAGTTCGGCGTAGACGGCCTCGTCGTCCCAGAGGATGCCGGCGAACGGGCTCTGGTGCTCGTGCAGCATGCCGAGCGCGTGCCCGATCTGGTGCAGGGCCGTCGCGCGCTCACCCGGTGCGGTCAGGTCCCACCCGAAGTTCATCGTACGGTCGTTCAGACCCACCCGGAGCGCGTCCTTGCCCACCGCCGACCAGGACCCGTCGCCGGGCTGGAAGCCGATGCGAAGTTCCGCCTCCGAGCGGTCGCGGACCTCGGTGAGTTCGAGCCCGATGCCGAGGTCCCGCCACTCCCGGAAGCAGTCGCGCACCACGTCCCGCTGCTCGTCGGTCCCCACCCACGAACCCCGGCGCGGCCGCCCGGTGCCCGGCATCGGCACCACGGAGGTGTCGGTGTCGCCGCCGAGGAAGCAGTAGTGCAGAACGGTTCCGTTGACCCACATCCGCTGCCCGCCGACGAGCGCGGCGACGCGCTCGGCGGCCAGCCCCGGTGCGAGCACGGGGGCAGGCTGCTGCGCGAGCGAGCAGTAGCGTGCGGTCATGGCCCCCAGCGTGCCGTCCGGGCAGGTCCCGGCGCCTGAGTCGAGGGGTACTCAAGTCACCCTGTATCAGGGATGAGTACGCCGACTCATGTTGCCGTGACGACTTCTTGGTGGGACGCGAAGACGCTGGAGACGCCCTGGCCGTTCACCGGCCGGGCGGACGAACTGGAGCTGGTGCGCCGGTCCGTGACCGCCGGGCGGCCCGGCCTCGTGGTGACGGGCCCGGCCGGTTCGGGCAAGACCAGGCTCGTGACCCAGGCCGTACGCGGCACGGACTGCGCCAGGGCCGCCGGGACGCCCGAGAGCCGGGACATCCCCTTCGCCGCGTTCGCCCACCTGCTGCCCGAGACCGTCACCCTGCACCGTGCGGTGCAACTCCTGTCCGGGGTACGGCTGCTGCTGGTCGACGACGCGCACCTGCTCGACGGCGCCTCCGCAGCCCTCGTGCACCAGCTCGCCGTGCACGGCCGCACCCGGCTCCTGGTCGTCGCCACCGACGGCGTCCCCGTACCGGGCGCCGTGTCCCGGCTGTGGTCCGGGGAACTGCTGCCGCGCCTGGCCCTTGAGCCGCTGCCCCACGAGGAGACCGCCGAACTCCTCACGGAGGGCGCGGGCACCGGCCTGGAGCCGCTCACCGTCGACCGGCTGCACCGCCTGTGCCGGGGCGACCTGCGGCTGCTGCGCGAACTGCTGACCGCCGTACGCGAGGAGGAGCTGCTCGTGCCGGTGCCGGGCACCGACCGCCGGACGTGGCGGGGACCGGTACCCCTCACCGCGACGGTACGCGAGCGCACCGCCCACGTCCTGGGCCGCACCCGCCCCGGGGAGCGGGAGACGCTCGAGCGCCTCGCCTTCGCCGAGCCCATGCCCCTCGACCTGGACACCCTCGACGTGGGGACCCTGGAGCAACTGGAGGCCGAGGGCCTGGTCACCGTCGACGACCACGGCGCCACCCGCCTCGCACACCCCCTGCACGGTCCGGTCCTGCGCGCCGCCGCGGGCCGGCTGCGAGCCCGGCGCCTGGCCCGCACCCCACAACAGTGCGGCCCCGCCCTGGAGGCGGAGCGGGCGGACCTCGCGCTGCGCATCGAGCAGGCCGACGTACGGGCGACCCAGACGCCCGTGGGGGAGTGGCTGGCGGCCGAGGGAGCCCCGCTGCCGGCGCCGTACGCGGCGCTGCGGGCCCGGTTCGCGCTGCTGCGCGGCCGCCTGGGCGAAGCCGCGGCCTGGGCGCGCGAGGGCCTGCGGACCCGGCCCGACGACCCGTCCTGCCTGGCCGAACTGGCCTCGGCCGTAGCGCAGTCGGGCGACGCGCCGAACGAGAACGAGGGGGCGGCCCCCGCCTGGTCCGCCGCCGCGCGCGGCGACCTCGACGCGGCCGTCCGGCTCGCCGCGGAGGGTGACCCGTACGACGCCGTCCGGCTCGGCGCGCCCGAACGGGCGGCCGGGAGGCTGACCGGCGTCTTCGCCGCCCACGCCGACGCCCTCGCGCGCGGCGACGGACCGGCGCTCGACCGGGCGGCCGAGGAGCTCGAGCGGCGCGGATTCCTCCTCTTCGCGGCCGAGGCGCACGCCCAGGCGGTACGCGCCCACCGCGACCCGCACGCCGCCCGCAACGCCCGTACCCGCGCCGCCGCCCTCGCCCGGCGCTGCCAGGGCGCCCGCACCCCCGCCCTGTCCGGCCTGGCGCTCGGCGAACTCACCGCCCGCCAGCGGCAGATCGTCACGCTCGCCGCCGCGGGTCTGAGCAACCGGCAGATCGCGGAGCGACTCACCCTCTCCATCCGCACAGTCGGCAACCACCTCTACGGCGCCTACACCCGCCTCGGCGCAGGCGACCGCGGCGCCCTGCCCTGGCTGATGGAACTACCCGAACCCCAACCGGCCTGAGCCCGGGCCGAGCCGACCGGAGCCCGAGCGGGTGCCCGAGCCCCAGCCGGTGGCGCGCGGGCCCCAACCGGCCTGCGCCCGCGCGCCGACCGGCCTGGGCCCAGCCCAGCCGACCCGAGCCCGAGCAGGTGCCCGAGCCCCAGCCGGTGGCGCCCGAGCCCCAGCCGGCCTGGGCCCGAACCGGAACCCGGCCTGAGCCTCCGCCCCAACCTGCCTGCGCCGCCGCCCCCTCAGGCCGCCCCGAACGCGGAGAAGGCCCACCCCGTGGCCTGGTGCACCGCGTCGCTCGGCAGGGCGGCCCGCGCGTCGCGCAGCGCCTCCGCCAGGGACAGACCGGCGTCCAGCCCCTTGTGCAGCGCGAGCATCAGGGGCACCACCGCCGCGTCGTTGACCGGCGCGGTGCACGCCACCACCCCTGCCGTGCCCAGCGGCAGCAGCGCGGTGACCAGCCCGAGCAGCTCGTCGGCGCCGACCGACGCGAAGCGGGCGGTGTCGCAGCAGGGCAGGATGATCCGGTACGGGCTGCGGTCCAGCCGCTCGAAGTCGTGCACGATCAGCGGCCCGTCCGCCATCCGCAGCGACGAGAACAGGGGGCTGTCCGCGCGGAAGGTCCCGTGCGCCGCGATGTGCGCCAACGCGGCCCCGTCCAACTCCCGCAACACCCGCGGCACCCGCGCCTCGTCCCCCTCCAGCACTAGGGGCCCGCCGGGCGTGGTGCCGTCGCCAGGCCCGGCCGACACCCCGTGAGCCTCGCGCTCCCGTCCGTCCCGTGCGAGCGCCCCACGGGCCCCGGTCGGTCCACCGGACGACGGCATCCACGCCTCGTCGCCGCCCGCCGACCACTGCCCGGCGTACCGGTCGGAGAGTTCGGGCACCTCGGCGCCCTCGCTGGCCAGACCGGGGCCGCGCACCAGGACCTGACGGCCGCCGGGCGGGGGAGCGGTGTCCTTCGCGCGCAGCCAGCTGCTCGCCGACGGCGACACGCTCAGGACCCGTTCGCGCAAAGCGGGCAGCAGGGCCCACGGCACCCGGTGCAGCCGGCCCGGCGGGACCACCACGACCGGACCGGTGCCGAGGTGTGCCGCGGCGGGCCCGAGCAGCAGCCGCTGAAGACGGGCGCCCGCCGCCTCCACCAGCGGCAGCCGCGCCTCCGCCCCGGGATGGGCCAGCCGCCGCAGACCGGCCTGTACGTGCTCGGCCTCCACCTCCGCCTCGGCCAGCAGGCCCGCCTCGAACCGCCGTACCCGTCCCTGCCCGCACAGCAGTACGTGCACGCGCCCGTCGAGCACCGCCAGCTCCACCAGCCGTACGTCGTCACCCAGCCGCCGCAGCAGACGCCCCACGTCGAACCGGTCGCCGTCGCCGGGAGCCTCGCCCCGCATGTGCAGGGTGCGGGAGCGGATCTCCCGTTCCAGGCGACGCTGTTCGCGCTCCAGGGCGGGGACGGGCCGGCCGCCGTCGGTGCGGGCCTCCTCCGCGCGGGCGGCGAGTTCCCGGAACGCCGTCATGGCGCTCAGCAGCACCGGATCGGCCGGCGGCCGGGTCGGCGGCGCCGACAGCACCGTCGCCCGCCAGCGCTCGCTCCACACCAGCAGCCGCCGCGGACCGCCCGAGACCAGGCTCGCCCGCTGCGCCAGCGCCGCCAGCTCCGCGCCCTGCGCGGTCGCCCGGGCCCGCAGCTCCGAGGCGCCCAGCGTCATCCGGTGGTCGTCGAGGACGTCGAGACCGCGCCGGCAGGCCTCCAGCACGCCCCGCGCCGACCCGGCCGCCCGCGCCCGCAGCGCCTGCGCCGCCCAGCCCGTCATCCGCGCGAGCGGCGGCCCGTTGTGGCGGCTGCGCGCGGCGACCGCCAGATGCCGCTCCGCGTCTGCCGTCCAGCCGAGACCCAGCGCGATCCGGCCCGCGAGCAGCGAAGCCTCCGGCGCGGCCGGTGCCCCGAAGGCCGCCAGCCGCTCCGCCACCGCCGCCGCGTCCGCGACCAGCCGGCCCGACCCGCGCCCCGTCGCGACCCGCGCCTCGATCAGCACCAGCCGGGCGTGTGTCTCGTACCAGGTGCGCCGCTGGGCGGCGAACAGCCGTACCGCGAGTGCCGCGCGGGCGAGCGCCGTGCGCGGATCGTCCGCGAGCCGGGCCGCCCGCGCGGCGACCAGCAGCAACTCCGCCTTGCGGGTGGACTGTCCGCCGATCCCGTCCAGCGCGGCGATCGCCCCGTCCGCCTCGGTCAGCGCCTCCGTGGCCAGCCCCGCCGCCATCAGGACCTCGCACCGCCGGATGGTGAGCATGAACGTCGGCGTGCCCAGCTTCGCGTACCGCTCCTCCGCCTCGTCCAGCAGCCGCAGCGCCGCCGGCACGTCACCCGAGCGGAACGCGGCGAGCCCCCGGCTCTCCACCGCGTCGGCCTTGTCGTGCTCCTGGCCGGTGGTGTCCCACAGCGCCTCCGCGGCCGTGAAGTCGGCGTCCGCCCGCTCCACCGAACCGAGCGCCAGATGCACGGTCGCCCGCAGCGTCAGCGCCCGCGCCGTCCAGATCACGTCCTCCGCCTGCCGCAGCACCGGGATCGCCCGCCGTACGTCCTCCAGCGCCTCGCCGTGCCGGCCCAGCACCCACCACACGTACGCCCGCCGGAACAGCACCCGCGCCCGGGTGTGGCCGGTGCCGCGCGCCACGCCCCGCTCGAACGCCGCCAGACCCTCCCGGGTGCGCCCGGAATGCACCAACGCGACCCCGAGCGTGGCCAGTACGTCCGCCTCCCGCTCGGCCGAGTCCGCGCGGGCGGCCAGATCGCGGGCGCGCCGCAGATGGGCGAGGGCCCGCCGGGTGTCGCCGAAGTCCCGCTGCCAGATGCCGATGACCTGGTGGGCGATCGAGGCGTGCAGCGGCGAGGGATCGGCGCCGAGCAGCTCCTCCGCCCGCGTCAGCGCCTCGCCCGGGGCGGCGAACACCATCGGCAGGAGTTCGAGAACCGAGTCGTTTCCCGCTGTCACCCCACGGATGGTAGTGCTCCGCAACCATGCCACACAGGTTCGAGTCTGTATCAATCAGCCACCCTGGGACTCTGATTGACGACCGCGGCCGCGACCGTGGCCCGAACCGCCCCGCAGCACGACCGTAGTCACCGCCGCCGCCTCAGTGGAGGACATGCCATGGCACCACAGCGATTCCGCGAGCAGTTCGACCAGATCCAGCGCTCGATGCCGGACGTTGCGCTGGTGATGGGGCCGGACGACTCCGCCGAGTTCTTCTACGAGAAGGGCGTCGTCCTCGCCCGCGACGGCGAGGAGGCCCGCCTCGTCGAGGACACCGTGCGCGAGCACTTCACCGCGACGGCCGAACTGACCCCGGACCACGTACGCCGGGCGAGCCCCGAGACCAACCGCACCGGCATCACCCGCATCCAGGTCGGCGACCCCGGCGAGGGCGACCGCGGCGGCGACCCCACCGTCGCCCACGCCCTGCGCTCCCTGAGGACGATGGAGGGACGCGCGGGCCGCAGGATGATCAGCCGCAACCACGTCGTCTCGATCGCCGTCAACGCCTGCCCCGGCGACGAGCCCGTGCCCGTCCCGGTGAGCGAGCCGCCCAACCCGGCCGCCGCCGCGACGCCGTACGACGCCGGGACCGCCGTCGGCGTCCTCGTCATCGACACCGGCCTCATGCACGACTACCGGTCCTACCCGCTGCTGACCCACACCGACGGCGACGCCCAGATCAGGGAGTGCGACGACGACGGCGTCCTGTGCCAGTACGTCGGCCACGGCACCTTCATCGCCGGGCTCGTCGCCGCCGTCGCCCCCAACACCGACGTGACGGTGCTCAACACGCTCAACGACGCCGGTGCCATCCTGGAGTCGGAGCTGGGCGAGAAACTCTTCGAGGCCGTCGACCGCGACGGCTGGCCCGAGGTCCTCAGCCTCTCCGCGGGCACCTCCAACGGCCGCACCGACGGGCTGCTCGGCGTCCACGCCTTCATGGAGGAACTCCGCGACCAGCGCACCCTGCTGGTCGCCGCGGCCGGCAACAACGCCAGTGCCACGCCCTTCTGGCCCGCCGCCTACGCCGACCTGCCCGGCTGGGAGAACTCGGTCCTGTCGGTCGGCGCCCTGCGCTCCGACGGCGAGTTCGGCGCCTGCTTCAGCAACCACGGCGGCTGGGTCAAGGCGTACGCCCCCGGCGAGCGGCTCACCAGCGCCCTGACCGGCTTCGGGACGCCCGTGCCGTACGTCTACCAGCACTCCACCTACGACGCCTGCCGGTTCGGGTTCGCCTACCCCTGCACCTGCCAGCACCCGCGGCACAACGGGGTGCTGAGCGAGCCGGGCGAGGCGCCCGCCAAGCCGGACCAGGTGATGTTCGAGGGGCACGCCCAGTGGAGCGGCACCTCCTTCGCCACCCCCGTGGTCGCGGGGCTGGTCGCCTCCCACATGACGGCGCACGAGGAGACCGACCCGCGCGCTGCCCGCGCGCAGCTGCTCGCGGCCAACACCGAGTACGCGGAGGTGCGCGGGGCGCACGTGCCGGCGCTGCTGCCGCCCACCTGGCGTCCGGTCCCCCTCGACCCCTCGGCCGGCGGGTCGTGAGCTGCCTGACGGCGGTCGGAACCACCCCCTCCACGGCGTACGATGACGTGTCGTACACGAGGGGTGGGACCGTGGACCGTGCAGATGTCGGGGCGCTCGTCCAGTCGGCCGCCGACGGGGACGCGGCGGCCTGGAAGTCGCTGGTGGACGGGCTCGGCCCGCTGGTGTGGTCCGTCGTACGGTCGCACGGACTTTCCGACGCCGACGCGCACGAGGTCTACCAGACCGCCTGGTTCCGGTTCGCCCAGCACCTGGGGCGGATCCGCGAACCGGAGAAGACCGGGTCCTGGCTTGCCAGCACGGCACGGCACGAGTGCCTGAAGCTGCTCAAGGCCTCCAAGCGGTGGACGCCGACCGACGATCCGCAGCTGCTCGACCGGCCGAGCGAGGACCGTACGCCGGAGGAGTCGGTGCTCGACTCCGAGGAGGCCGCCGCGCAGACCGAGCGCGTCCGGCTGCTGTGGCAGGAGTTCGAGGAACTGGGCGAGCGGTGCCGCCAGTTGCTGCGGGTGCTGATCTCCTCGCCACCGCCCAGTTATCAGGAGGTGTCCGCCGCGCTGGGTATCGCGGTGGGCAGCATCGGGCCGATGCGCCAGCGCTGTCTGCGCAGGCTGCGCGCCCGGCTGGAGGCACGGGGGACGATATGAGCGATCTGAACGACGACTTCGATGACGACGAACGGACCGACGAACGGACCGGCGACCGGTCCGAGGGGACGTTCACGGACGACGAACTCGCGACCGGGCTCCTGGAGGAGGAGCTGCGGCAGGCCGCCGCTATCCTGGACCCGGTCCCGGCCGAGCTGCGGCGGATCGCCGTCGACGCCTTCGCGCTGCACGACCTGGACGCCCGGGTCGCCGAGCTGACCTTCGACTCGCTGGTCGACGGCATCCCGGTCAGGGGAGAGAGCGACCCGCCGCGGATGCTGACCTTCCGCGCGGACGGGGTGACCGTGGACGTCGAGGTGACCGCGGACGGACTGATCGGCCAGCTGCTGCCGCCGGGGCCGGCCGGCATCGAGGTGCTGAGCGGCCCGCGGTCGCACGCGCGGCTGACGGCGGACGACATGGGCCGGTTCACCGGCGAGGCCCCGCCCACCGGCCCGTTCGCGCTGCGGCTGCGGACCGGCCGGGAGGTGGTCGTGACGGAGTGGCTGCGCGCCTGAACGTGCCTGAGCCTGCTGAGCCTGCTGAGCCTCCCCGAGTGCGCCCGCTACCAGGCGCAGGGCAGGGTGCGCGGGCCCCGGATCATGGTCTTGCGCCGCCAGGCCACCTGGTCGGCGGGGACCGCGAGCCGCAGGTCGGGCAGCCGCTCCAGCAGGGTGTCGACAAGGAGTTCGGTCTGCATCCGGGCGAGCACGGCACCCGTGCAGAAGTGGTGCCCGTTGCCGAAGGCCAGGTGCGGGTTGGGAGCGCGGTCGAGGTCGATCCGGTCCGGGTCGGGGAAGACGTCCGCGTCGCGGTTGGCGGCCAGGTAGGAGACGTACACGGGGTCACCCGCGGCGATGCGCACCCCGCGCACCTCGACGTCCTCCAGGGCGATGCGGGCCAGACCCACCGAGGTGCGGTGCGAGATCCAGCGCAGCAACTCGTCCAGCGCGACACCCCGCTCCTCGGGGCGCTCCCGCATCCGGGACATCAGCTCGGGGCGGGTGAGCAGCAGGTACAGCATCTGGCCGACGTTGTGCGTGACGGCCTCCCCGCCGATCTGCAGCGGCCCCGCGAGCCCGACGGCCTCCGTCTCGCCGACCTCGCCGCGGCCCACGGCGGCGCCGAGCATCGAGTACACGGCGTCGCCGCTGCTGCCGGCCCGCGCGCGGACGGTCTCGGTGATCCACCCGTACAGGCCCTGTTTGGCCCGCTCGGCGGCCTCGGCGCCGCCGGAGGTGGAGATGATCTGCCGGGTCCAGGAGTGCACGCGCTCCCGGTCGGCGGCCGGCACACCCATCACCTCGCTGACGACGGCGATCGGGAAGGGCTCCAGGACCCGCTCGACCAGGTCCGCCGGCGGTCCCTCCTGAACGATCCCGTCCACCAGACCGTCGAGGATCAGCTGCGCCCGGGGCCGCAGCCCCTTCGTCGCGCCCACGGTGAACGCGCCCGCGACCGCGCGCCGCAGCCGGTTGTGGTCGGGCTGGTCGGCGAACGCGAGTGAACCGGGACGGGGCTTGAAGTGCGGGGCGAGGCGCGTGATCTGACGCTTCGTCACCTCGGCCCGTCCGAAGCGCGGATCGTTCGTGATCGCCTTCACGTCGTCGTACCGCGTGGCCAGCCAGGCCCAGCCCTCGCCGTGCGGCAGCCGGACGCGGGTCAGCGGCCCCTCGCGCATCAGATCGGCGAGGACCGGGTCGAACTCCGGGCCGTCCAGGTCGAGGGCGGGCCAGTCCCGTACCGGGGGCGGGGACTGGCCGGTGAGGGTGGTGGTCTCCTGCGTCATTCCCCCACCCTCGCGGCGCACCCGCCCGGCTGTCGCGCGGGAGTGCTCCAGCCGGTGGGCGGGCGGCGGGTCAGCCGGACACGGCGTCGACGAGCGCGGCCAGTGACCCGGCGAGGCGGGCCAGCCCAGGCCCGGCCGGACCGCCCGGTTCGGTCATGTAGGTGTCGCGGCGGATCTCCACCATCAGGGCGCCGACCTCGCTCCGCTTCCCGTAGAAGTCGAGCGGTACGTACGTTCCGCCGAACGGGCTGTCCAGGCCCGTCTCCCCGCACGGGGCGAACGCCTCCCGCGCGGCGGTGAGCAGTTCGGACGGCGTGTGGAACGCGTCGGTGCCCAGGCAGACGGGCGGGCGCGGACCCGCGCCGTGCAGCTCGTAGGGGAGCGGCTCGGTGGGGTAGGAGTGCACGTCGACGATCACGGCCCGGCCGGTGGCCGCGAGCCGGTCCGCGACCGCCTCGGTCATCGCTCGCGCGTACGGCCGGAAGTACCGCTCGACCAGCGGCTCCGGGTCCGTGTCGCCGGACCGCAGCACCTCGCGGTGCGACGTCCGCGTGTACACGGCGCCCATCCCGACGGCCGTCATCTCCTCCCGCTCGTCGGGGAACCGCTCCGGGTCGACGACCAGCCGCGACGCCCGGTTCACGAACCGCCAGGGCACGACACCGGCCAGGCGGGCCGCCGCCTCGGCGATCTCGGCCGTGTGCGAGTCGGTCATGTGGTCCAGCTCCCGCTCCAGCTCCGCGTCGGACAGGACGATGCCGGGACGGACGTCGGCCGGGATCACGCGGGAGGAGTGCGGCACGTGCAGGATCACCGGGGACCGCGCGGCCCCGGGGAGCAGCTCGAAGGCGGTCGGGACGTCGGTCATGGGGAGGCTCCGAGGGCGTTGTCAGTGGGGTGCGGCAGGATCGTGGTGCCGGTGCCGGTGCCGTTGCCGTTGCCGGTGCCGGAAAGCGAGGACAGGGGGGCGTCATGCCGATCACCAATCAGCGGGTGACCGCACATCCGTTTCTGCGGGGTCTGTACGAGGACGGGTACTTCCCCGACCACGTGGTGGACCGGGGCCGCGACATCCTGCTCCGGCTGTGCGAGCGGGTGGAGACGGACCGGCCGGCCGACCTGGCGGCGCTCTACGCGCTGACTCACGCGGCGACCGGCGAGTTCAACGAGCTGGAGGCCGCCTTCGAGGCGGCGGGCAGCGAGCTCGAGACCACGGCCCGGGAGGAGATCGGCGAGGACTTCTGGTTCGTCGCCCAGGCCTACGGCTTCCCGGACGCGGACCCGGAAGAGCTGATCGCGCCCCGGGAGTGGTGAAGAGGCGGCACCCCGCCTCCGCGGGGACGGAGACGGGGTGCCGGGTGCCTGCTGGCCGGGGGAGGATCAGGCGAGGGACGCCAGCGCCTCGTTCCAGGTGGCCGACGGGCGCATGACCTCGGCGGCCTTGGCCGGGTCGGGCTGGTAGTAGCCGCCGATCTCGGCCGCCTGGCCCTGTACGGCGTTCAGCTCGTCGACGATGCGCTGCTCGCTCGCGGTGAGCGTCTCGGCGAGCGGGGCGAAGGCCTTGGCCAGGTCCGCGTCGTCGGTCTGCTTGGCCAGCTCCTGCGCCCAGTACAGGGACAGGAAGAAGTGGCTGCCGCGGTTGTCGATGCCGCCGACGCGACGGGTCGGCGACTTGTCCTCGTTGAGGAAGGTCGCCGTGGCGCGGTCCAGGGTGTCGGCGAGGACCTTGGCGCGGGTGTTGCCGGTGGCCTCGGCGTACTGCTCCAGGGACGGCACCAGGGCGAAGAACTCGCCGAGGGAGTCCCAGCGCAGGTAGTTCTCCTTGACCAGCTGCTGCACGTGCTTGGGCGCGGAGCCGCCGGCGCCGGTCTCGAACAGACCGCCGCCCGCCATCAGCGGGACGACCGACAGCATCTTGGCGCTGGTGCCCAGCTCCAGGATCGGGAACAGGTCGGTCAGGTAGTCGCGCAGCACGTTGCCGGTCACCGAGATGGTGTTCTCGCCGCGGCGGATGCGCTCCACCGACAGCTTGGTCGCCTCCACCGGGTTGAGGATCCGGATGTCCAGGCCCTCGGTGTCGTGCTCCGCCAGGTACGCCTTCACCTTGGCGATCAGGTTGGCGTCGTGGGCGCGGCCCTCGTCCAGCCAGAAGACCGCCGGGTCGCCGGTGGCGCGGGCGCGGGTGACGGCCAGCTTCACCCAGTCGCGGATGGGGGCGTCCTTGGTCTGGCAGGCGCGGAAGATGTCTCCGGCGGAGACCGTCTGCTCCAGCACGGCGTTGCCGTCGGCGTCGACCAGGCGGACCGTGCCCGTGGTGGGGATCTCGAAGGTCTTGTCGTGGCTGCCGTACTCCTCGGCCTTCTGCGCCATGAGGCCGACGTTCGCGACCGAGCCCATGGTGGACGGGTCGTAGGCGCCGTTGGCGCGGCAGTCCTCGATGACGGCCTGGTACACACCGGCGTAGGAGGAGTCCGGGATCACGGCGAGGGCGTCGTGCTCGCCGCCGTCCGCGCCCCACATGTGGCCGGAGGTGCGGATCATGGCCGGCATGGAGGCGTCGATGATGACGTCGGAGGGCACGTGCAGGTTGCTGATGCCCTTGTCGGAGTCGACCATCGCCAGCTCCGGGCCCTCGGCGAGCTCGGCGTCGAAGGAGGCCTTGATCTCGGCGCCCTCGGGCAGGGACTCCAGGCCCTTGTAGATGCCACCCAGGCCGTCGTTCGGGGTGAGACCGGCCTTGGCGAGCGCCTCGCCGTACTGCGCGAAGGTCTTCGGGAAGAAGGCGCGGACCACGTGGCCGAAGATGATCGGGTCGGAGACCTTCATCATCGTGGCCTTCAGGTGCACGGAGTACAGGATGCCCTCGGACTTGGCGCGGGCGATCTGTGCCGTGAGGAACTCGCGCAGTGCGGCGACGCGCAGCACGGAGGCGTCGACGACCTCGTCCTTCTTCACGGGGACGGACTCGCGCAGCACCGTGGTGGTGCCGTCGTCGCCGACCAGCTCGATCCGCAGCGTGCCGTCCTCGGCGATCACCGCGGACTTCTCGGTGGAGCGGAAGTCGTTGTCGTCCATGGTCGCGACGTTGGTCTTGGACTCACCGGTCCAGGCGCCCATGCGGTGCGGGTGGTTCTTGGCGTAGTTCTTCACCGAGGCCGGGGCGCGGCGGTCGGAGTTGCCCTCGCGCAGGACCGGGTTGACCGCGGAGCCCTTGACCTTGTCGTAGCGGGCGCGGACGTCGCGCTCCTCGTCGGTCCTGGGGTCGTCCGGGTAGGCCGGCAGCGCGTAGCCCTGGCCCTGCAGCTCGGCGATCGCGGCCTTGAGCTGCGGGATGGACGCCGAGATGTTCGGCAGCTTGATGATGTTCGCCGCGGGGGTCCTGGCCAGCTCGCCGAGCTCCGCCAGGGCGTCCGGGATGCGCTGGTCCTCGGTCAGGTACTCCGGGAACAGGGCGATGATGCGGCCGGCCAGCGAGATGTCGCGGGTCTCGACCGCGACACCCGCCTGCGAGGCGTACGCCCGGATCACCGGCAGGAACGAATACGTCGCCAGGGCCGGGGCCTCGTCAGTGTGTGTATAGATGATGGTCGAGTCAGTCACCGGTGCTCCGCTCCACGTCTGCAACATTGCTCGACATCAAGATATCTCGTGACCGGCCTCGGCTCGACAGGGGTGGCGCGGAGATTCCGGACACCCTGCCGTCAGGGCAGCGGGACGGCCTCCTCACCCGCCCGCTGCTGCGGGAACACCACGGTGCCCCCCTGCTGGAGCGCGACCGTCCGGGCGGGCGACGGAATGCGGATGCCCTCGGCGCGGTAGCGCCTGTGCAGGCGCTTGACGAACTCGTGCTTGATCCGGTACTGGTCGCTGAACTCGCCCACGCCCAGGATCACGGTGAAGCCGATCCGCGAGTCGCCGAAGGTGTGGAATCGGATCGCCGGCTCGTGTTCCGGCACCGCGCCGCCGACCTCCGTCATCACCTCGGCGATCACCTCGGTCGTCACCCGCTCCACGTGGTCCAGGTCACTGTCGTAGGAGACGCCGACCTGGACCAGTACCGTCAGACGCTGCTCGGGCCGCATGAAGTTGGTCATGTTCGACTTCGCGAGCTGCCCGTTCGGGATCACGACCAGGTTGTTGGACAGCTCGCGGACGGTGGTCTGGCGCCAGTTGATGTCCTCGACATAGCCCTCCTCGCCGCTGCTGAGCTGGATGTAGTCACCGGGCTGCACGGTCTTCGAGGCCAGGATGTGGATGCCCGCGAAGAGGTTGGCCAGCGTGTCCTGGAGGGCCAGCGCGACCGCCAGACCACCGACGCCCAGGGCGGTGAGCATCGGCGCGATGGAGACGCCCAGCGTCTGCAGCATCACCAGGAAGCCGATGGCCAGCACCAGGACCCGGGTGATGTTGACGAAGATCGTGGCCGACCCGGCGACCCCCGAGCGGGAGGTCGTCACCGTCCGCACCAGACCGGCGATCACCCGGGCCGCCGACACCGTCGTCACGAAGATCAACAGGACCGTCAACACCTGATTGACGCCGTGCTGCACCGTCCGCGTCAGCGGCAGCGCCGCCGCCGCACCGGCCACGCCGCCCGCGACCGCCGCCCACGGCGCCACCGTGCGCAGCGCCGCCACCAACACGTCGTCGCCGCCCCAGCGGGTGCGCCCGGCATGGCCCGCCAGCCACCGCAGCAGCATCCGCAGCAGGAACGCCCCCAGCAGGCCCGCCCCCAGCGCGATGCCCGCGGGCACCAGGCGGTCCATGGTCAGCTCCTCGGTCACCGGCCGCCTCCAAGGGGCACGGCCGCGGCGAAGTCCCTCGCCGACGACCGGATGTGATGGTTCGTCACGTCGTCACCTGCTCGAATGCCTACGGGATGTCGGGGATGCGCGACCCGGCCGATCCGCAAGACAGTTCGACCCGCGCGACCGCTCATCCTGCCGCATCCCCGGCCATGGTCAGAACCGTGCCGAGGGGCTGGGCGGGACGTTTCAGACGATGCCCTCGGCCAGTTCCGCCTGCTCACGGTCGTCGCCGTACGCCGCGGTCGTCGGAGTGCCGTACGAACGGCGGGCGACGAACCACCACACCGTGGCCAATACCAGTACGACGACAAGGGCGACGACGGCGTAGTTCATCGTGTCTACCGTCACCGGCGACGACTGGGGGAGGCAGAACAGCACGGTGACCAACGCCACCCACACCACCGCGACCCAGCCGACCGGCCTGCTCCAGCGACCGAGGTTCCAGGGTCCAGGCGTGAACCGGTCGCCGGCCCGCAGCCTCAGCAGCACCGGGATGGCGTACGCCGGGGTGATGCCGATGACGTTGATGGCGGTCACCGCGCCGTACGCCGTCGCCGAGTACAGGGACGGCACGGCGAGCAGGCCGGCCACCACCACCGACAGCCACACCGCGGCGACCGGGGTCTGGGTGCGGGCCGAGACCTTGCGCCACAGGGCCGAGCCGGGCAGGGCGCCGTCCCGGCTGAACGCGAACACCATGCGGCTGGCGGCGGCCACCTCGGCGTTGCCGCAGAAGAGCTGCGCCACGATCACCACGAGCAGCAGCGCGCTCGCCCCGTCCGTGCCCAGTCCGTCGAGGAGGATCTGCGCGGGCGGCACCCCGGTCGCGGTGTCGCGCGTCGCGTCGTAGTCCTGGATGGCGAAGGTCAGTCCGGCCAGCAGCACGAAGCCCGCCAGCCACGACACCCAGATGGCCCGCACGATGCCGCGCGCCGCCGACACCGAGGCGTTCGAGGTCTCCTCGGACAGATGGGCCGAGGCGTCGTAGCCGGAGAACGTGTACTGCGCGAGCAGCAGGCCGATCGCGGCCACGTACAGCGGGTTCTCCCAGCCGGTGTCGTTGACGAACTCGGTGAAGACGAAGGACGGCGACTGGTGGTGGTCGGGGACGATCACCAGCGCTCCGACGATCAGCGCGACGCCGGCCAAGTGCCACCACACACTGACGGAGTTGAGCACGCTGACCAGCCGCACCCCGAAGAGGTTGAGCACCGCGTGCAGCAGCAGGATCGCGAGGAAGATCAGCATCGTCTTCTCCGGCGTCGGCTCGAAGCCCCACTGCAGGTTCAGGAACGCGCCCGTGAACAGCGCCGCCCCGTAGTCGATCCCGGCGATCGCGCCGAGCAGCCCCAGCAGGTTCAGCCAGCCGGTGTACCAGCCCCAGCGCCGGCCCCCGAGCCGGTCGGCCATGTAGTACAGCGCGCCGGACGTCGGATACGCGCTGGTGACCTCCGCCAGCGCCATCCCGACGCAGAGCACGAACAGGCCGACGCCCGCCCAGCCCCACAGCATCACGGCGGGGCCGCCGGTGCCCATGCCGAAGCCGTACAGGGTCATGCAGCCGGACAGGATCGAGATCACCGAGAAGCTGATCGCGAAGTTGCCGAAGCCGCCCATGCGGCGGGCCAGCACGGGCCGGTAGCCGAGTTCGCGCAGGCGCTGCTCCTCGTCGGTTGCGGCGCCGGACGCGCTGCGCGGCCCTGGAACGGACGGTTCAGAGGGGCGGGACATACGAAAACCTCCGGGAACGCAAGGGTGGGGGGTCAGGAGCGCCGGTCACCGCCGCGGGCGGCCGAACGACTGCGGGTGCGGGCCTGGAGGAAGACCTCCACCGCCCGCTGGGAGGAACCCGCTCCCGGGGCCCGGCAGGCCCAGGGCAGCGGCGTCCAGTAGGGGCCGAGCGCGTCGAACACCCGGGCCGCCTCCTGGAACCGGAGGGCGCCCCACAGGGCGTGGGCCAGGTGGTTCATGTCCAGCAGGGACCGCTCGTCGTCCTGGGTGAGCGTGAACCAGGAGTGGAACGCCTGCCGCGCCTCACGGGTGGCGTCCTCGGCCACCCAGTGCAGGTCCAGGGCGGCCTCCCGCCCGCCCGAGCGGCGGTAGCGCTCGACCCGCACGTACAGCGGCAGCACGTGCAGCGCCGAGCCCGGCGGAGCCGACCCCGCCGCCCAGTGCGCGAACCCCGCCGCCTGGGCGAGGCGTTCGGAGCCGCCGCGCGGATACAGGAACTGCAGCATGCGGTGATGGGCCTCGCGGTTGTACGGGTCCCGCTTGCCGGCCTCGGCGAGCAGACCCCACGGCCCCGGCGGCAGCATCGGCTCCGGCGGCGGCATCCGGTGCTCCTGCCAGCGCTGCCCCTCGTCCAGCCGGGCCAGCGCCAGCAGGCACACCCACGGCACCGGGTCGTGGGGCGCCGCCCGGGACGCCGCGTCGCAGGCGTGCCAGGCCTGCAGCCACAGTTCGCGCGTGCGGCGGTGCTCCTCGCGGTGCGCCCGCAGCGCGCGCTCCACGACGACGCGGGCGTGCATCACCGCGGCCGCCACGCTGCGCGGCTCCTCCGCGAGCCACGCCCGCACCACGTCCGTACCGGCCGCCGACGCGGCGAGCACCTGGGTGCGCCGGGTCCACTGCGCCCAGGAACCGGTCTGCTCCAGCAGGATGCGCATCGACATCCAGCGCCCGGCGCGCAGTTCCTGCAAGGCGGAGCGGAGCGCGGTGTCGTGACCGGCGGGATCGTAGGCGGGCTGGGCTCCGTCTCTGGCCATCAGACGGCCGCTGTGGGGAGCGGAGCGGTCCTGACGGCAGGGTGGAGTGACAAACAGCCCTCCCCTGGGGCGGCGGTGCGGCGGTCGTGCGGTCGGCGCACACTATAGAGGCGGAGGTTCCGCCTCTGTTCTGTTTTGGAAAGTGAGCGCAAATCCTTTGCCACCAGGTCGAACTGACTGGCCGTCTCTCACTCGTGACGCCGTGTGCCCACGGAGGGCGGGCCGACGCGCAGTGATCGCCGAGACGGTCGACGCGGGAGCCGGGGAGGCGCGCGACTGCGGACCCGGTGCCCCCCGTCGACCAGGGAACCTCGGGCGCCAAGGCCCCGGTGATCCGCCCCTAACGCGGCGTCGTCGGCACCGGTTTCGCCGAGGTCCGTCCGCGCTGCCTGCCAGGGGAAGCTGTACGCCTCGGTGGTCGACGCCGGACACCGGCCGCCCGCTCACGACCCACTGGTCCGGCAGGACCGCCGGGCCGAGCCCGTCCTTTTGGGTGAACTCGACGCACACGTCGGCGAGTTGCCGAGCCTAACCCGCCTGCCTCTCGATGCGTATTTCGCCGCGCCGAAAATGGCCTGGATACGACGCCACCTCACCCGCGAGGGCCACGTCACCACCTCCGACAGCCGACTGGTCCACCGGCTCACCGGCGCCCTCGTCACGGACGCCGCGACGGCCTCCCGCACCCAACTGCTCGACCTCGACCGTGCCCAGTGGTCACCCCGCGCACTGGAGCTGTACGGCCTGACCGGCGAACGGCTCCCCGACATCGTGGACAACGCGGCCCGCGAACGCCCCCGCGCCGCCCGCCTCGCCCGAGCGGTACCGAGCGGTACCGAGCGGCCCCGAGGTGATCCGCGCTCAGATCACCCGCATCCGTACCAGCGCGGCCAGCGTCAGCGCCCCCGGCAGCAGCGGCAGCCAGACCGTCAGGAGTCTGAACGCCAGCACCACCGCCGTCGCCACGCCGGCCGGGCCGCCCGCCGCCACCAGCGCCACGACCAGCGCCGCCTCGACCGACCCGATGCCACCGGGCGTGGGCACCAGCGCCACCGCGACCGTCGCCGCCAGATAGGCCACCGCCATGTGCGCGACCGGTACCGGCAGCCCCAGCGACCGCCCCACCAGCACCAGCGCCGAGGCCTGCAACGCGGGGAACGCCAGCGCGCCGCCCCACAGCGCCAGCGCACGAGCCGGGCGGGCGTGCACCGACCGGGCCTCGCCCAGCGCCGTCCGCAGGAAGGCGGCCACCGCCCCGCGCAGCCGCGGCATCAGCGCCAGCACCACCGCCGCCACGACCGGGACCGCGCCCGCGACGACCACCAGCGGCCCCACGGCACCCTCGGGCAGCAGCGTGCCGAGCCGCAGCGCGTCGGGGAACGCGATCAGCAGGGCGCCCAGCAGGGCGAGCCGGCCGACGCTCTCCGCCAGCAGATACAGGGCGAGGGCGGCCGAGGACCGGGCGAGCGGCAGCCCGCACACCGTCATGAACCGCAGGTTGACCGCGCTCGCGCCAAGACCCGTCGGCAGCAGGTGGTTGGCCGCGCCCGCCGCGAACTGCGTGGCCAGCAGCCGCCGCCGGGGCAGCCGCTCCACCACCGCGCCCTGCCGGGTGCAGGCGGCGGCGGCCCAGGTCAGACAGGTCGCACCGGCCGCGGCCAGCAGCCAGGGCCAGCGGGCCGTGGCGAGATGACCGAAGCCCTCGGCGAGTACCGACCGGTGCCGCACCGCGACCACGGTCACCAGGAGCAGCGGAAGCACGCAGAGGATTCGGCGGACCGGGACGCGGTGCAGGAGTGGCTTCTCGGGGAGTCGTACCGCTGTCGTCACACCACAAGACATTCCCCGAGTAGCGCCAACTACGGATGGCCGACGCGCGGACACGGGCTTACGGACCGCGGGCGGCGCCTGATTGACCTCAAGGTTGGTCGAGGTTCTACGGTCTCCCACATGAGCATGGAGACCACAGCCTGGACCCAGCTGCACAGCGTCATGAACGCCGAGCAGGAGCGCCGCCCCCTCGCCCGCGCGACGCTGCGCCGCATCGGCGCGTTCGCCCGCCCGCACCGCCGCCGCATCGCCCGCTTCGTACTGCTCGGGATGGTGACCGCACTGCTCGCCGTCGCCACCCCCGTCCTGGCCGGACGGGTCGTCGACGCGATCGTGTCGCGGGGCGAGGAGGGCACGGTCGTGCGTCTCGCCCTGCTGATCGCGCTCATCGCGGTCGCCGAGGCGGTGCTCGGCATCCTCTCCCGCAGGCTCTCCGCGACGCTCGGGGAGGGACTCATCCTGGATCTGCGGACGGCCGTGTTCGATCATGTGCAGCGCATGCCGGTCGCGTTCTTCACACGTACTCGTACGGGCGCGCTGGTCTCCCGTCTCAACAACGACGTCATCGGCGCCCAGCGGGCCTTCAGCAACACCCTGTCCGGCGTGGTCAGCAACCTGGTCACGCTGCTGCTCACCCTCGCCGTCATGCTCACCCTGTCCTGGCAGATCACCCTGCTCGCCCTGGCGCTGCTCCCGGTCTTCGTGCTCCCGGCCCGCCGCATGGGCCGCCGCATGGCCCGCATGCAGCGCGAGGCCGCCGCGCTGAACGCCTCGATGGGCACGCGTATGACCGAGCGCTTCTCGGCGCCCGGCGCCACCCTGATCAAGCTGTTCGGCCGTCCGGAGGAGGAGTCCGCCGAGTTCGCCGACCGCGCCCGCCGCGTCGCGGACATCGGCGTGCGCACCGCCACCGCCCAGGCCGCCTTCATCACCGCGCTCACCCTGGTCTCCGCCCTCGCCCTGGCCCTGGTCTACGGCCTCGGCGGCTTCTTCGCCCTGCGCGGCACCCTGGACCCCGGCGCCGTCGTGGCGCTGGCCCTGCTGCTGACCCGCCTGTACGCGCCGCTCACCGCGCTCGCCGGGGCCCGCGTGGAGGTCATGAGCGCCCTCGTCAGCTTCGAGCGGGTCTTCGAGGTGCTGGACCTGACCCCGCTCATCGACGAGAAGCCCGACGCCCGCCCGGTCCCCGACGGCCCGGTCGCCGTCGAGTTCGACGACGTCCGCTTCGGCTACCCGTCCGCCGACAAGGTCTCCCTGGCCTCCCTCGAAGAGGTCGCCTCCCTGGACACCCGCGGCGGCGAAGAGGTCCTGCACGGCCTCTCCTTCCGCGCCGAACCGGGCCAGACCGTCGCGCTCGTCGGCACCTCCGGCGCCGGCAAGTCCACCATCGCCCAGCTGCTGCCGCGCCTGTACGACACCGACGGCGGCACCGTGCGCGTCGGCGGCGTGGACGTGCGCGACCTGAGCGCCCGGTCGCTGCGCGACACCGTCGGCATGGTCACCCAGGACGGCCACCTCTTCCACGACACGGTCCGGGCCAACCTGCTGCTGGCCCGGCCCGACGCCACCGAGGGCGACCTGTGGGACGCGCTGCGCCGCGCCCGCCTCGCCGACCTCGTACGGTCCCTGCCCGACGGACTCGACACCGTCGTCGGCGAGCGCGGCTACCGGCTCTCCGGCGGCGAACGCCAGCGGATGACCATCGCCCGGCTGCTGCTGGCCCGCCAGCGCGTCGTCATCCTCGACGAGGCCACCGCCCACCTCGACAACACCTCCGAGGCGGCCGTCCAGGAGGCCCTCGCCGAGGCCCTCGAGGACCGGACGGCCGTGGTGATCGCGCACCGGCTCTCCACGATTCGGGCGGCCGACCAGATCCTGGTGGTCGAGGCGGGCCGCATCGTGGAACGCGGCACCCACGAGGAACTCCTCGCGGCCGACGGCCGCTACGCCCAGCTGCACCGCACCCAGTTCGGACGACCGGCCATGGACAAGGCCGCGTAAGCCCGCCGCGCGGGCCGTTACGGCGGGCCGGACACCCCGGCCCGCACCGGCAGGTCCTGCTCGGCCCAGACGACCTTCCCCTCGGGCGTGCGGCACGAGCCCCAGCGCCGGCACAGCATGTTGATCAGCTGGAGACCGCGCCCGCTCTCGTCGCTCACGTCCGCGTGCTGGATCTGCGGCAGGTCGGGACCGGAGTCGGAGACCTCCACCGACAGCCGCTCGTGCCGCAGCAGCCGCAGCTCACCGGGGGCGTTCCCGTACCGCAGGGCGTTGCCTACCAGCTCGCTGACCACCAGCTCCGTCGTGTCGACCAGCTCGTCCAGACCCCACCGCTCCAACTGCTCGCGCACCGCCGTACGCGCCTGCCCGGCGGCCTTGCCGTCCGGCGGCAGCGTCCGCACGTACACGTCGTGGTCCGGACCGAGCGGCCGGGCGCGGGCGGCCAGGACGATCGCGTCGTCCGAACGGTCGCCGCCGACCCGTTCGGCGACCGCCCGGCACTCGGTGCCGTCCTCGGGCACCCCGTCGCCGACCGCCTCGCGCAGCCGCTCCAGCTGGGCGGCGAGGTCGGCCGTACGGGACCTGATCAGCCCGTCCGTGTACAGCATCAGCCGGCTCCGCTCGGGCACCGGCCGCTCGACCGGGTCGTACGGGATCACCCCGGTCCCCAGCGGTGCCCCGGCGGGTACCTCCAGGAAGGAGACGGCACCGTCGGGCCCGGTCAGCAGCGGCGGCGGGTGACCGGCGCTGGCGATGCGGAAGGTGCGGCCGTACGGGTCGTAGACCGCGCACAGACACGTGGCCACCTGGTCCTCCTCCAGGTCGCGGGCGGCCAGGTCGAGGCGGGCCAGCAGCCGCTCGGGCGCGATGTCCAGCGCCATCAGGGTCCGCGCCACCGTGCGCAGCCGCCCCATGGTCGCGGCGGCGGCCAGACCGCGCCCCATCACGTCGCCCACCATCAGCGCCGTACGGCCACTCGGCAGCTCGACCACGTCGAACCAGTCGCCGCCCACGGCCGCCGGATCCGCGGCCGGGTCGTAGCACGAGGTCACGTCGAGGCCGGGGGTGCTCGGGCTGGACCGGGGGAGCAGCGCCCGCTGAAGGGTGACGACGTGCTCGCGCTCGCGCCCGTACAGCCGGGCGTTGTCGATGTACACGGCCGCCTTCGACGCCAGCTCCATGACCAGTGCCACGTCGGCACGCGTGAAGGGGGTCCGGCTGCCCGCCCGGACGAAATCGGCCAGGCCCAGCAGCACCCCGCGGGCGATCAGCGGCACCGCGAGGTAGGAGTGCACACCCGCGTGACGCATCCGGTCGGCCGCCTCGGGCGTGGGCGCCACCGCGGCGAAGTCGGGCCGCTCCATGCGCGTGACCAGCACGGGCTCGCGGGTGGACAGGCAGGTGCGCAGGAGCCGGTCCGGGGTGTACACGGACAGCTCGCCCACCGGGTCCGGAGCGAGGTCGAGCCCGGGAATCTCCGCGACCGCCATGGCTCTGAGCTCGGGGGTGTGCGTCTGCGCCTCCGGACGGTCGCCCTCCTGGAACCGGAGCACCGACTCCAGCAGGTCCACCGCGCACCCGTCGGCCAGCTCCGGCACGGTGAAACCGGCCAGCTCCTCGGCCGTGCGCCGCAGGTCCAGGGTGGTCCCGATGCGCATACCGGCCTCGTTGAGCCACGCCAGCCGACGCCGGGCGCGCACCGCCTCGGTGACCGGGCGCACGGCGTTCTTCAGCGCCCGGCGGCCGCCCACGAGCGCCTCGGGAGGCCGGCGGATCCCGCGCAGCCACGGTCGTTCCCGCACGCGTCGCCTCCTCCCACGGCCTCCTGTCCCCGATTCTGCCTCGCCTCGCGGCGACCGGCGACGGCGGAGCCCCGGCCGTCGGGCGCACCGACCGGGGCCACCGCACCAGGGCGCGGCAAAGGGACGCCGCCCTGCGCCGCCCTGCGCGGCTCAGGCGCGCAGCCACACCGCCGTGTCGCCCGGCAGCCGGCCGGCGCCGTCCAGGGGCCCGCTGACGAGCAGGACGGCGCTGTGCGCGGGCAGCTCGGCCGGCCCGGCGGACAGATTGACGACGCACATCAGGCCGCCCGCCCGCCGGAAGGCGAGGACACCGTCCGGCGCGGGCAGCCAGTCGAGCGGGCCGTCGCCGAAACCCCGGGTGGAGCGCCGCAGCCGCAGCGCCTCGCGGTAGAGCGACAGCATCGACTCCGGGTCCGCGCCCTGGCGGTCCGCCGCATACGCCGACCAGCCCGCCGGCTGCGGCAGCCAGGGCTCGGTCTCGGAGCCGAACCCGCAGTACGGGGCGTCGGCGGCCCACGGGAGGGGGACGCGGCAGCCGTCCCGGCCCGGGTCGACGCCCCCGGAGCGGAAGTGCATCGGGTCCTGGATCCTCTCCCGCGGGATGTCGGCCTCGGGCAGGCCGAGTTCCTCCCCTTGATACAGATAGACGGACCCGGGCAGGGCCAGCGTCAGCAGCGCCGCGGCCCGCGCGCGCCGGGTGCCCAGGGCCAGGTCGGTCGGGGTGCCGAAGGCCTTCGTCGCGAAGTCGAAGCCGGTGTCCTCGCGGCCGTACCGGGTCACCGTGCGGGTCACGTCGTGGTTGCAGAGCACCCAGGTGGCCGGGGCGCCCACGGGGGCGTGCTCGGCCAGGGTGTCGTCGATGGTGCGGCGCAGCCGGTCCGCCTCCCAGGGGCAGGACAGGAAGTTGAAGTTGAAGGCGGTGTGCAGTTCGTCCGGCCGCAGGTAGCGGGCGAAGCGCTCGGCGTCGGGCAGCCACACCTCACCGACGAAGACACCCCCGTACTCGTCGGCGACGGCCCGCCAGGAGCGGTAGACGTCGTGCAGTTCGTCCTGGTCGATGTACGGGTGCGGGTCGACGCCCTCCTCGAAGTCCGCGAGCGCGGGGTCCTTCGCGAGCAGCGCGGCGGAGTCGATGCGTACGCCCGCCACCCCCCGTTCGAACCAGAAGCGCAGCACGTCCTCGTGCTCCCGGCGTACTTCGGGGTGGGCCCAGTTGAGGTCGGGCTGCTCCGGGGTGAACAGGTGGAGGTACCACTCCCCGTCCGGGACCCGGGTCCAGGTGCGGCCGGAGAACTGGGAGGGCCAGTTGTTGGGCGGGAGTTCGCCCCTCTCACCGCGGCCGGGACGGAAGTGGAAGCGCTCCCGCTCCGCGCTGCCCGGACCGGCCTCGAGCGCGGCCCGGAACCAGGCGTGCTGGTCGGAGACATGGTTGGGGACGATGTCGACGATGGTGCGGATGCCCAGCTCCCGCGCCTCGGCGATCAGCTTCTCGGCCTCGCCCAGGGTGCCGAAGGCCGGGTCGATCGTGCGGTAGTCGGCGACGTCGTAGCCGCCGTCGACGAGCGGCGAGACGTACCAGGGGGTGAACCAGACGGCATCCACGCCGAGTTCGACGAGGTGGGGCAGTCTCGCCCGGACGCCCGCCAGGTCACCGGTGCCGTCGCCGTCGCCGTCGGCGAAACTGCGGGGATACACCTGGTAGATGACGGCGTCGCGCCACCAGTCGTCGGTGCGGTGCGAGTTGGGGGCTGCCACGTGACGGTCCTTTCGGGCAGGGTGGATCTTCGCCGCCGGCCCGGACAGAGCGGGGCGTCGGACAGGCCGGCGGCGAAGGTTGACGGGACGAGCCGGAGGTGGGGAGGGGAGCGGGCCGCAAGCGCCTCGGCCCCGCGCCCTCAGCCCTTGAGTCCTCCGGCGGTGAGTCCGCTCATGATGTTGCGCTGGAAGATCAGGAAGATGACGAGGGTCGGCAGCGAGGCCATGGTGAGCGCGGCGATCAGCACGTTCATGGGCACCCCGTTGGACAGGGAGTAGATCCCGACGTTCAGGGTCTGCTTGGCCGGGTCGGGCAGGGTCAGCATGGGCCAGAGGAAGTCCTTCCAGACGCCCACGATCGCGAAGATGGACACCACGCCGAGGATCGGCCGCGAGATCGGCAGGACGATCGACCAGAGCGTGCGCATCGGCGACGCACCGTCCATCGAGGCGGCGTCGAGCAGTTCCCTGGGGATCGAGTCGAAGAACCGCTTCAGCAGGAAGATGTTGAAGGCGTTGGTCACCGAGGGCAGCCAGATCGCCCACGGCGTGTTCAGCAGGTTGCGTTCGAAGATCGGCACGTCGAGCACCGTCAGGTACTGCGGCACCACCAGCACGGTCGCCGGGATCATCAGCGTCGCCAGCATCAGACCGAGGACGGCCTTGCCGAAGATCGGCCGGAGCTTGGAGAGGGAGTAGGCCGCCGCCACGTCGAACACCAGCTGGAAGGCGAGCGCGCCGAACGCGTAGAACAGCGTGTTCCCCAGCAGGCCGGCCAGGTCCATGACGTTCCACGCCTCGGAGTAGTTCTCGGGCCGGAAGGACTCGGGGACCAGCGTCGGCGGGGTCTGCACGACCTCCTGGGTGTCCTTGAAACCGCTGGAGATCATCCAGTACATCGGCCCGAGGAACACCACGGTGAAGAGCGCGACGACGAGGCCGAACACCACCCAGTACAGCAACTTCCCGCGCGGGCGGGCGAGCTGGGCCGGTGAGATGAGTGTGCGTGTGGACATCTGTGGATTCCCCCGGCTCTACTCGTCCTCGGCGCGGCTGAGCTTCACGTACGCCGCCGAGAATCCGGCCAGCAGTACGAGGAGCAGCAGGCCGAGGGCCGCCGCGGCACCGTAGTTGTTGAAGTTGAAGGCGTACTGGTAGATGAGGTAGACGACCGTGGTGGTCGAGCCCTCGGGGCCGGCGCCACCGGTGAGCAGGAAGGGCTCCACGAAGACCTGCATCGTGGCGATGATCTGCATCAGCAGCATCAGCGACAGGATGAGCCGCGTCTGCGGGATCGTGACGTGCCAGATCTTGCGCAGCAGCCCGGCACCGTCCAGCTCCGCCGCCTCGTACAGCTCGCCGGGGATGCCCTGGAGCGCGGCCAGGTAGATGAGTGCCGCGCCGCCCATGTTCATCCACGTCGAGGCGATGACCACGGAGAGCATGGAGAGGTCGGGGTCCTGGAGCCACTGCTGCTCGGGCAGTCCGAAGAAGCCGAACACCTCGTTGAGCATCCCGTAGCCGGGGTCGTACAGGTACTTGAAGAGCAGTACGGAGGCGACCGGGGGCAGCATCACCGGCAGGTAGACGAGCAGCCGCAAGTACCCCTTGCCGTGCCGCAGTTCGTTGATGACGATCGCGACGACGAACGGCACCGCGAAGCCGAGGACGAGGGCCAGCACGGTGAACAGCAGGGTGTTGCGCCACGCCTGCCAGAAGGCCGGGTCGTTGAAGACCGTCTCCAGGTTGTCCAGGCCGACCCAGGAGACCTCGCCCTGGTCCGTCTTCTGGAAGGCGAGGAAGAACTCCCGGACCATCGGGTACCAGGAGAAGAACGCGAAGCAGAGAACCGCTCCGATCAGGAAGCCGTGCGCGGTGAGATTGCGCTTCAGGCTCCTGCCGAACGACCCGCCGCGCCGGGGCGGGCCGTCCACCGGCGGCCGGGCGTGCTGGGCTCTCGCCGCCTTGCTCGGGGTCAGGCTGGGGGCCGACATCGTCGCTCCTTGGGACTGATCTCATGGGCCCCGGGGGGCGGTGCGGCCCGCCCCCCGAGGGAGCCGGTCACTGCGTGGCCAGAACCTGGTTGACCTGCTGCTCCGCGCTGGAGAGCAGCTTGTCGACGTCGGCGTCCTCGTTGGTGAGGATGCCGGACATCACGTTGTCCAGGACCTTGTAGACCTCCTGGGCCTTCGGCGGCTCGGCCATGCCCGGGACCGGGTTGTCCATGAACGCCTTGAAGTTGTCGACCGGCATGGTGGCGTGCTCGAGCCGGGCCGCGTCGTCCTTCTTCTTCGACTCGTTCAGCCAGAAGTTGGGCTGCGGGAGACCGACCGGCAGCTTGTCGGTCTTCTTGCGGGCCCAGTTGAACTGACCCTCGCCGACGGTCAGGTTCTGGAAGTTCAGCCAGGCGATACCGGCCTTGATCTTGTCGGGGGAGATCCCCTTCTTGATCATGTAGTTGTTGCCGCCGGCCAGGGTGTTCTTGGCACCCGGGATCGGCCCCATGCCGAAGTTCTCGTAGTCGGCGCCGAGTTGCTGGACCATGTACGTGATGTCGTCCGGCGCGGCGAGGAACATGCCCAGCTTGTCGGTGGCGATCTGCTTCTGCAGGTCGCCCCACTTGAGCAGCTGGGTCTTGCCCATGCTCTCGTCCTCCCAGCGCATGGCGTGGAGGTTCTCGGCGACCTGCTTGCCCAGCGCGTCGTTGAACGCCGCCTTCTTGCCGCTCTCGTCGACGACCTCGCCGCCGATGCTGTACATCTGCGCGGTGAAGTGCCAGCCGCCGGTGTTGCCCGCGCTGTACTCGCCGAAGCCGGCGATGCCTTCGCCCAGGTCGGCGATCTTCTTGGCGGCGGTGCGGACCTCCTCCCACGTGCGCGGCGGGGTGTCCGGGTCGAGTCCGGCCTTCTCGAAGAGCTTGCGGTTGATCAGCAGGCCCATCGTGTAGTTGCTCGTGGGCAGGCCGTAGAGCTTGTTCTCGTGCTTGAGCGAGCCGAGGACGTTCGGGTCGATGTCCTTGAGGGCCGGCACGGTCTTGTCGTTGACGTAGGCCGTGATGTCCTCGGCGCCGTCGTTGTCCAGCACCTGCGGCAGATCGGTGAAGTACGTGTAGAAGACGTCGGGCTGCGACTTGGCCTTGAGCATCGCCGTGAAGCGCGGCGGCTCCAGACACTGGCCCGGGGTGGAGCGGCCCTCGATGGTGACGTTGGGGTACGTCTTGTTGAACTCCTTGACGTCCTCCTTCCACTCCTTCAGCTCGGCCGCCTTCGCCGTCGGCGGCATGCAGTCGATGGTGATCGTCACCTTGGTCTTCGGGTCCAGCGGGGCAGCCGGGTCCGAGGACCCACTGCCGCCTTCGGAACCGCCGCCGTCGTCACTGCTGCTCGTGCCGCAGGCGGCCAGAGCGGTCAGGGTGAGAGCGGAGACGAGCGTGATGGCGCCGGCACGACGAGTACGGCGGAACCGAGCACTTCTCATGGGTGGTCCCCTTCGGGCATGAACGTGGAAGGCGCCCCACCGCCGATGCGTTGTGGGGCGCCGCTCACTCAACCACCGCAAACAAGTGAACGCAATATCTCGCGCTGATTTCGTAATTGCTTGACAGTCCGCCGAAGATGTTGAGGTCCCGCTACCGGGCGGATACCTGTGCCGTGGAGCCGCGGACGACGAGTTCCGGTTCGAAGAGCAGTTCCCTGTGCGGGACTTCGGTCCCTTGGATCTGGGCGCAGAGGAGGTCGACGGCGGCGCGTCCCATGGCCTCGATGGGCTGGCGGACGGTGGTGAGGGGTGGTTCGGTGCAGGTCATGAAGGCGGAGTCGTCGTAGCCGACGACGGAGACGTCGTGGGGTACGCGGTGGCCGCGGCGGCGGGCGGCTCGTACTGCGCCGAGGGCGAGGGGGTCGCTGGCGCAGATGATGCCGGTGACACCGCGCTGGAGGAGGCGGGTGGCGGCGGCCTGGCCGCCTTCGAGGGAGAACATGGCCCGCTCGACGAACTCCTCGGGCAGCTCCCCGTGGGCGGCACGGGCGGCCTCCTGTGCGGCGGCGAGCTTCCTGCGTGAGGGGATGTGGTCGGTGGGGCCGAGGACCAGGCCGATGCGCTCGTGTCCCAGCGAGGCAAGGTGCCGCCAGGACTGCTCGACGGCCACGGCGTCGTCGCAGGCGATGCACGGGAAGTCGAGGTCGGTGATGGAGGCGTTGATGAGGACCACGGGGATGTTGCGTTCGGCGAGCAGCCGGTAGTGGTCGTGCGGGGCGTCGGCCTGGGCGAACAGGCCTCCGCCGGCGAAGACGACGCCGGAGACCTGCTGCTGCAGCAGCAGCTCGACGTAGTCGGCCTCGGAGACGCCGCCCTTGGTCTGGGTGCACAGCACCGGGGTGAGCCCCTGCTGGGCCAGCGCGCCGCCGATGACCTCGGCGAACGCGGGGAAGATCGGGTTCTGCAGCTCGGGCAGCACCAGCCCCACCAGTCGTGCGCGCTCGCCCCGCAGCTGGGTCGGCCGCTCGTAGCCCAGGACGTCCAGGGCGCTCAGCACGGACTGCCGGGTCGTCTCCGAGACTCCCGGTTTGCCGTTGAGCACCCGGCTGACCGTGGCCTCGCTGACCCCAACCTTCTTCGCCACCTGAGCAAGTCGTCGCGTCACATACGCAAGACTAGCGCAAGTCTCGCAAGAGACTTGCGCCAGTCCGTGGGGTGACCGACAAGAGCCGTTGCGGGCCCCCGCGGTCTAGGGGTTGCGGTTGATCTTGAAGGTGGAGGTGGTGTTCCGGACGTCCACGGCGTTGTCACCGAGCTTCAGCCCGTTGAAGGTGACCTCGCCGACCGCCGGTCCCTGTCCCGCCTCGGGCATCTCGTTGGCCCACAGGCCGAAACCGGACTTGGCGTCGAACTCGTCACCGCTCTTGTGCGCGCCCGTGACGGAGACGTCGGTGAAGACCGTGTCCTTGATCGGGAACTGCGGCTGACCTCCCACGTAGTTGGTCTGGAACATGATGCCGCTGTAGGTCGGGTCGACGATGTCGACGTTGTTGACCCGGATGCCCTGGAACACCTTGGACGCCGAGAACACCCAGATGCCGGGGAAGGTCTGACCGCCCCAGAAGTGCCCGCCGGCCCGGACGATCGAGACGTTCTCGAAGGTCGTCGGATCGGTGCCGAACCCGTTCATCGGGTAGCCGAAGTCCAGCGAGCTGATGGTGATGCCCGAGTAGACCAGGGTGTCCGCGATGTGGATGTTGCGGAAGGTGTTGTTGTAACCGCCGTAGACGGCGAGACCCGCCGCACGCCAGGTCAGCGTCGTCGTGAGGTTCTCGTACAGGTTGTTCTTCATGTCCGCGCCGCCCGCGTCGATCGCCGAGAAGAGCGCGAAGCTGTCGTCACCGGTCGCCCGGGCGTCGTTGTTGGAGACGAGGTTGTCGGTCGAGCCGTTGGTCATGTTGACGCCGTCGGCGAACATGTTGCGGATCCGGGAGTTCTTGATCGTCATCCGGTCGGTGTTGGCGCCCCAGTACAGACACACCATGTGCTCGTTCCAGATGTTGTCGATCACGATGTCCGACACGTTGGAGAAGTCGAACACCTTGCCCGGCCCGTCGATGCGGCTCGTGTAGTTGCCGAAGTAAGCGAAGTTCGCGAACGTCGACCCCTTCGCGCTAGCCTCGGCCCGGAAGCCGATGTCGGTGTTGTCCTGCGTCGTCGGCGCGTGGAACCTGGTGAACCACGGACCGGCGCCCACCACCTTCACCGCCTTGCCGTACACCTGGAACTTGCTCGTCGTCTGGTAGTCGCCGGGCGGCAGGTACACACCGACCAGCTTGCCGGAGGTGTCCATACGGACCTTGTCGAGCGCGTTCTGCACGTCCTGGTGGCCGAACCCGGCCGGCACCGTGTAGGCCGCCGGGTCGGGGTTCGCCACCGCGGCGACCTGCTCCAGGTTGACGAAGTCGATCGCGTAGTCGGAGGTGTTCGAGGCGTCCTTCTGCAGCCGGATCCTGCTGCCCGCCGGCACGGTCTCGCCGAGCATGATGTGCGCCTCGTCGTAGATGTGACGCGGCGCGCCCGCACCGGGGGAGTTGCCGGGCGAGGCCTCGTTGCCGTACAGCCAGGCGTACTTCGAGGTGAGCGGGAGCGCCTTCTTCATGACGCCGTCCACGTACACGTTGATCGTGGCGTCGGTGCCGCCGCCACCCGGCGCGTCCGGGATCGAGAAGCGGGTCACCAGGGTGTTGGTGTCCGCCTTGGTGGTGAACTCGACGTACTCACCGGTCTTGTCCAGGTGCACGGCCCTGCGGCCGGACGCCTCGCCCGCGATGTCACCGATGGTCCGGTTGGGGCCGACCACGGTGGCGCCGCCGCCGACCGTACCGTCCTCCGCCTCGTACATGTCGTACGGCATGTTCGCGCCGCGCCCGACGAACAGCGGCTGCGTGGAGGTGTTGTTCTCCCGCTTGACCGGCAGTTCGTTCGCGTCGTCGGCGACCGTCGCCTTCAGGGTGTACGAGCCGTTGGCCGCCTTCCAGGTGCCGAGGCTCACGGCCGGGGCCGTGGTGCCGGCGGCGATGACACCGGAGTGCGCGCCGGTCAGCGTCTTGACGGTGGTGCCCTTGGAGTCGACCAGGGTGAGCGTCACCGCGTGACTGCCGCCCGCCGAGTCCTGGGTGCCCTGGTTCCGGAGCGCGACCTTGAAGGTCACGTCGTCACCCGTGGCGGGACTGGAGGGAGAGGTGGTGACGGCGGCGGCGACCAGGTCGGAGCTCTGGACCGGCTTGACCACCAGGGGCTCGGGCCGCGTGTAGGTGTTGTTGGTCTCGTTCTGCTCGATGATCTCGTTCGCCTCGTCGGCGACCGCGCTCAGTTCGTAGGAGCCGGCCTCGCGCGCCCCGACGGACGCGTCGACCGTGCTCTGCGCACCGGGCTCCAGCGCACCGACCTCGGCGGTGGCGACCTTGGTGTCGCCCAGCCGCAGGGCGACCTCGCCGGCCGGGGCGGCCGCCGCGCCGCTGTTGCGGACGGTGGCGGACACGGTGATCTCGTCCGACTCGACGGGTGCGGCGGGCGAGGTGGTCAGCTTCGTCACCTCGAGGTCGGGGTTGGGCGCGGGGGTGCCGATCACCTGGAACTCGGCGATCTGCCCGGCCGTCGCCCCGGTGTTGGAGGTGACCCTGAGCCGGATGTCCGCGGCCCGGTCGTCGACCGGGACGGTCACGCTGTTGCCGCCGCTCGCCGGGTCGAAGACGTAGTCCTTGGCGGCCACCAGGGAGGTGAACTCCGACGCGTCCTGCTCGCGTCCCAGCACCTCGATCCTCTGAGTGCGCTTCGACCAGCTCGTGTCGGGATTCAGCTTGAGGACGACGCTGTCGATGTCCGCGTTCGCGCCCAGCCCGAGGGTCAGCGTGTTCGGGTAGCTGCCCGCCGCCCCCTCCCAGTAGGTCGAGGTGCTGTTGTCGTTGGCGTTCTCGGCGACATAGGTGTGGATGACGGACGAGGCACTGATCGGCTTGCCGACGGCCAGGTTCGAGCCGTCCTTCGTGCCGCCCCGGATCACGGAGTTGCTGTCGACCGACTCGTTGCCCGCCGCGTCCTTGGCCCGCACGAAGTAGGTCACGTTCGCCGACGCCGGCTGCGTGTCGGTGAAGGTGGTGACGTCTCCGGCCACGCTCTCGCGCAGCTTGTTGTTGGCGTAGACGTCGTACGCGGTGACGCCCTTGTCGTCGGTCGAGGCGTCCCAGGTCAGCTTGACCTGGCCGGCGGCCGGCTCGGTGAGCGCGAGGTTCGAGGGCGCGGTGGGCGCCTGCGTGTCACCGGTGTCCGCGCGGCGGGTGACCGAGTTGCTGTTGCCCGACTGGTTGCCGGCCGCGTCCTTGGCCCGCACGTAGTAGGTGACCGTGGTGTCGGCCGGCCTGGTGTCCGTGTACGTGGTGACGTCACCCGCGACCGAGGTCAGCAGATCGCCGTTGGCGTAGACGTCGTACCCGGTGACGGCGGTGTCGTCCGAGGACCCGTTCCAGGTCAGCCTGATCTGGCCGGTGGCCGGCTCGGTGAACGCGAGGTTCGCCGGAGTGGTGGGGGCCTGTGTGTCACCCGTCGCCGGACCGTAGACCTCCAGTTCGGAGAACTGGGCGGCGGGCTGACCGGTGTTGGCCGTCACCAGGACCCGCACGTAGCGCGTGGTGGTCGCGTCGAAGGTGATCGTGGCCGCCTGGCCGCCCGCCGCGTCGAAGGCGTACGCCTTGGCGGCGGTCAGGTCGGTGAAGTCCGAGCCGTTGTCACTCGCCTGGATCTTCAGGGTCTGGCTGCGGGCAGGCCAGCCGTCGGGCAGTCGCAGTACGACGCGGTCGACCCGGCGGGAGGAGCCGAGGTCGGCCTGGAGCCACTGCGACAGGGCGTTGTTGGCGCTCTCCCAGTAGGTGGCCTTCTTTCCGTCGTTCGCGTTGCCGGGGGTGTACTGCTCCGTGGAACTGCTCGCCGTCAGCCGGCGGCCGGCGGCGAGGTTCGCGGACGACTCCCCGGCCGCGTGCACCTCCAGCTCGGAGAGCTGGGCCGCCTGCCAGCCGGTGTTCGCCGTGACGTCCACCCGCACGAACCGTGTCTCGGTGGCGGGGAAGCTCACGGTGACCGTGTTGCCCGTGCCCGGGTCGAAGGCGTACGTGGCGGAGGTCTTCAGCGTGCTGAAGCTCGTGCCGTCCGCGCTGCCCTGGAGGGAGAGCGTCTGGTCGCGGCTCTCCCAGCCGGCGGGCAGTCGCAGGACGACCTCGTCGATCCGCTCGGTGGCACCGAGGTCGGTCTGCACCCACTGGGGCAGACCGCCGCCGCCGCTCTGCCAGTACGAACCCTGGTTGCCGTCGGTGATGTTGGCGGCGCCGTACTCGCCGTGCGAGCTGCTCGCCGCCGTGGCGTCCCCCACGGCGATGTTGGGGCCACCGGCTGCCGTGGCCGACAGCAGCGGTCCTCCCAACGCCAGGAGACTGGTCGCGACCACGGTGCACAGGGCGCGTGATCTCCAGTTCCGGTTTCTCATCTGTCCCCACATCAGGTAGACACTCAATGTTCTCTGACATTTACGCTGAGCGCCCGCAGAGTTGCAGAGAAATGTTGAGTCGTCTACAGGATGGACAGCGGCAAGTGGGCGCACGGCAGGGCCCGGTGGCGTCGGTGAGGGGTGAGGCGGCGTCGGGGCATGCCTCGGATCAGCGGCTTTCACGAGCTACGTCGAGTACCCGCAAGCCGCTGCCATTTCCCGCAAGGAACTTGCGGTCAAGTAGGGGAGAGAGGAGCCGTCAGCCGGCGGACGGCTGTGCCGTGGAGCCGCGGACGACGAGTTCCGGTTCGAAGAGCAGCTCACCGTGCGGGACTTCGGTGCCCTGGATCTGGGCGCAGAGGAGGTCGACGGCGGCGCGTCCCATGGCCTCGATGGGCTGGCGGACGGTGGTGAGGGGTGGTTCGGTGCAGGTCATGAAGGCGGAGTCGTCGTAGCCGACGACGGAGACGTCGTGGGGTACGCGGTGGCCCCGTCGGCGGGCGGCTCGTACTGCGCCGAGGGCGAGGGGGTCGCTGGCGCAGATGATGCCGGTGACACCGCGCTGGAGGAGGCGGGTGGCGGCTGCTTGCCCGCCTTCCAGGGAGAACATGGCCCGCTCGACGAACTCCTCGGGCAGCTCCCCGTTCATGGCCCGGGCCGCTTCCTGCGCGGCGGCCAGCTTCCTGCGGGACGGGATGTGGTCGGAGGGGCCGAGGACCAGGCCGATGCGCTCGTGCCCCAGCGAGGCAAGGTGCCGCCAGGACTGCTCGACGGCCACGGCGTCGTCGCAGGCGATGCACGGAAAGTCGAGATTCTCGATCGACGCGTTGATCAGCACGACGGGGATCTGCCGCTCGGCGAGCAGCCGGTAGTGGTCGTGCGGGGCGTCCGCCTGCGCGAACAGTCCGCCCGCGAACACCACCCCGGAGACCTGCTGCTGCAGCAGCAGCTCGACGTAGTCGGCCTCGGAGACGCCGCCCTTGGTCTGGGTGCACAGCACCGGGGTGAGCCCCTGCTGGGCCAGCGCGCCGCCGATGACCTCGGCAAACGCGGGGAAGATCGGGTTCTGCAGCTCGGGCAGCACCAGCCCCACCAGCCGTGCGCGCTCGCCCCGCAGCTGGGTCGGCCGCTCGTAGCCCAGGACGTCCAGGGCGCTCAGCACGGACTGCCGGGTCGCCTCCGACACCCCCGGCTTGCCGTTGAGCACCCGGCTGACCGTGGCCTCGCTGACCCCAACCTTCTTCGCCACCTGAGCAAGTCGTCGCGTCACACACGAAAGGCTAACGCAAACACCGCAAGCGGCTTGCTCACCGCATGCATTGAGGCGGCTCCGTCCCTCTCCACGGGATATGTCCCGTTCAGTCCACTGTGACCCGGGCGACGACCGGGAGGTGGTCGCTGCCGGTGGCGGAGAGGGTGCGGATGCGGCCGACGGTCGCGGAGCGGGCCATGACCTGGTCGATCCGGGCCAGCGGGAAGGCCGCGGGATAGCTGAGGGCGACGCCCCGCTCGGCCACGTTCAGCCGCTCGGTGAGCGGCTCCAGGGCCCGGTCGTCGACCGTGCCGTTGAGATCGCCCAGCAGGATCACGCGGTTCAGCTCCTCCGCCGCGACGGCCTCGCCCAGCAGGCCGGCGCTCTCGTCCCGCCAGGACGACGCGAGTCCGCTCGCCCGGACCCGGACCGAGGGCAGATGCGCGACGTACACGGCGATCTCACCGCGCGGCGCGTGCGCCACGGCGCGCAGCCCCCGGTTCCACTCCTCGGTGATGCCCCGGGGCCTGATGTCGAGCGGGCGGGCGTCGGTGAGCGGGTACTTCGACCAGAGTCCGACCGTGCCCCGGACCGCGCGGTACGGATAGTCCGGGGCAAGGGTGCTCTGGTACACCTCCAGGGCCGGCGGCACCAGCTCCTCGAGTGCGATGAGGTCGGACCCGGCGCCGGCCAGCGCACGAGCCGTACCCGCGGGGTCGCCGTTCTCGTCGCTGACGTTGTGCTGCACCACGACGAGGTCGTCGGTGCCGGACTCCGCCGCCGGCAGGAGCAGCCCGCCGAAGAGATACGTCCAGGCGGCCACCGGCAGGAGCAGACTCACCAGGGCGAGCGCCGAACGGCACACCAGCGCCAGGACGAGCAGCACCACGACCACCAGACCGAGCCACGGCAGGAACGACTCCAGCAGACTGCCCAGCCCCAACACCGCGTTGGGAACCACCCCGTGGAACACCAACAGGAGTGCCGTCACCACTGCCGCCCCGGCGAGCACCCGCCCCCGCCGCCAGACCGACCGGCCCGCCACGCCCACCCGCTCCGCCATCGCTCCCCGTTCCACCGTCGTCACCTGTCAGGACGAGTCACTGGTGGATCGAGTTCCGGCGCGGAGCGGGCAAGGCGGTGCGGGCAGGGCGGAGCGGGCAGGGCGGTGCGGGGCCGGTCGGGGCGCCGCTCAGCCGTCCGCGGAGCTGCCGCGGACGACGCAGGAGCGGTTGTTCTCCCAGCCCCAGCCGTCCCCGTCCGGGTCGGAGGAGGAGCCGTTGACGCAGTACGGGTATCCGTTGGGCGCGGTGCCGCCGCCCGTGTCGCCTCCGCCGCCGTAGACGGTGGCGGTCCTGGAGGTGGAGGAGATGCCGTCGGCCCCGTAGAAGATGCGGTTGCCCCAGCTGGTCATCGAGTTCGCGTCGAAGCCGTTGACCATGTCGAGGTACTCGACTCCGCCGCCGTTGCCGCTCCAGGACCAGCCGAGGTAGCCCACTCCGAGGGACCGCGCGGTCGCCATGATGGCGTCCTCGTCGGGATCGCCGTCGCTGTGCCGGTCGCCGAACTCGCCCACGACTACGGGAAGCCGGTTGCCGACGAAGTGGTTCAGGTAGCCCTGCACCTCGGCGGCGGTGTCGTAGACCCCGTACATGTGGATCGAGAAGATGGTGTTGCGGTCGGGGTCGGAGGCGAAGACCGAGGCCGCGTTGTCCCGCATGGTGCCGGACCAGTCCTGGCCCCAGTTGGGGGCGTCGACCATCAGCGCGTGGTTGATCCCGGCGTTGCGCAGCTTGCCGATCGCGCTCTTGGTGGCGCCGGTCCAGGCGCTGTAGTTGTTGTTCCCGAAGGGTTCGTTGCCGATGTTGACGACGACGTAGTCCTCCTGGCCCTGGAGCGCGCTCTTCACGGCGATCCAGTAGTCGGCGGCCCGGTCCAGGGTGGTGGCGGCGCCGTCCTCGCCGTACCCGGTGGTGTCGTGCACCTCGAGCACACAGATGACCTTGGCGGCCTTGCACTGGCCGATGAGGGAGGAGACCTCGGAGGCGCTCGTCCGCGTCCACCGGTCACCGCTGCTGAGGACGACGCGGACCGTGTTGGCGCCCTTGGCCGCGATGTCGGCGACGGACCCGGAGCGGTCCGGGTACCAGGCGTGGGCGTGGTTCACCCCGCGCATGACGAACTCGTTCCCGTTGGCCTCGTACACGCGCCCGTTGACGACGCGGATACCGGTGACCGCGGCGTCGGCCCGGTCGGGGGCGGGCCCGAAGACGGACACCAGCAGACCGAGGACGGCGGCGAACGCCATGCCCGCGGTGGTGAGCAGCCTGCTCTTCGGTGATCTCTCCATGTCTCTCCTTGGATGTGAACGTGCCGGATGGACAACGTTGTCAGTGAGCTGCTTCGGCGAGAGGGTGCGTGCGGCAGCGGCTCCGGGCCCGGAGGCGCTGCGGGTTGGATCCCATGAGGCCCGCTGTGTTGCGAGCATGTCAATGGATAAGGCGCAGAAAGAGCGCGGAATTGATGCCCGATAAGTAAACTCCAGCTAAACCGAAGCGATCTCGGTCAAGCGTGTTGCGACGCGGGAGAAGTGGCGCTATACCGGTTCACTTGCCATGCGCCGGTTTCGAGTCAGGGGGCAGGCTGACGACACTCGACCGGTTCTTGAGAAAACGTCTTCAAGGGACTGTCGAGTAAATGCTGTTGCCCCTTGAACGGAATTGCCCGCAGGTCCCGCTTCGGCGGTGGACCGCCGGGCCCGATCATGCCGCACGGCTGCAGAGTGACTCGCGGCTCACCTGCCCGGAGGCCACCTGACGGCAGGTCATGGGCCGTGAGCGGAAGGGCTGTCCAAGGGGTTGACCGTAGTTGAACGCCGCCCTTACGGTCACGACCGCAACCTCTTGCAGTCATCTTGCTGCAAAGCATTGCAAGCGTGTGCCGACCCGACTCCCCAGCCATCGTCGGCACAGCACCCCGGGACACCCGCACCCTCACACGGGAGACTCCATGCACGGGAGCACCAGCACAGCACGAAGAGTCACCGCCACGGCGCTCGCCCTCACCGCCGGGATGGCCGGCAGCCTCCTCGGCACCGCGGCACCGGCGCAGGCGGCGCCGCCGGGAGAAAAGGACGTCACCGCGGTGATGTTCGAGTGGAAGTTCAGCTCGGTCGCCCAGGCGTGCACCGACACCCTCGGGCCGGCCGGCTACGGCTTCGTCCAGGTCTCGCCACCGCAGGAGCACATCCAGGGCGGACAGTGGTGGACCTCGTACCAGCCGGTGAGCTACAAGATCGCGGGCCGGCTCGGTGACCGCGGACAGTTCAAGAGCATGGTCGACACCTGTCACGCGGCCGGCGTGAAGGTCGTCGCCGACTCCGTCGTCAACCACATGGCGGCCGGCGACGGCACGGGCACCGGCGGCTCGTCGTACACCAAGTACAACTATCCCGGCACCTACTCGTCGACCGACTTCGACAACTGCACCTCGCAGATCAACGACTACGGCAACCGCTTCAACGTCCAGGAGTGCGAACTGGTCGGCCTCGCGGACCTGGACACCGGCGAGGACTACGTGCGCGGGAGGATCGCCGGCTACCTCAACGACCTGCTGTCCCTCGGCGTCGACGGCTTCCGGATCGACGCGGCCAAGCACATGGCAGCCGGTGACCTGGCCAACATCAAGTCCCGGCTCAGCAACCCGAACGTCTACTGGAAGCACGAGGCCATCTACGGCGCGGGCGAGGCCGTCTCCCCGAGCGAGTACCTCGGCAGCGGCGACGTCCAGGAGTTCCGCTACGCACGTGACCTCAAGCGGGTCTTCACCGGCGAGAACCTCGCGTACCTGAAGAACTTCGGTGAGTCCTGGGGCTACATGGCCTCGGACAAGTCCGCCGTCTTCGTCGCCAACCACGACACCGAACGCGGCGGCGACACCCTCAGCTACAAGGACGGCGCCACCTACACCCTGGCCCACGTGTTCATGCTGGCCTGGCCGTACGGCAGCCCCGACGTCCACTCCGGCTACGAGTTCACCGACCGCGACGCGGGACCGCCGAACGGCGGCCAGGTGAACGCCTGCTACAGCGACGGCTGGAAGTGCCAGCACGCCTGGCGCGAGATCTCCTCCATGGTCGGCTTCCGCAACGCCGCCCGCGGCCAGGCCGTGACCGACTGGTGGGACAACGGCGCAGACCAGATAGCCTTCGGCCGCGGTTCGAAGGCGTACGTCGCCATCAACCACGAGGGGTCCTCGCTGACCCGTACGTTCCAGACGTCGCTGCCCGCCGGCGACTACTGCGACGTCCAGTCCGGCAAGGGCGTCACGGTCGACGGATCCGGCCGCTTCACCGCAACGCTGGGCGCCGACACGGCCGTGGCCCTGCACGTCAACGCCCGCACCTGCGGCGGCGGCACCGCTCCCGACCCCGACCCGCAGGCCTCGGGCGCGTCCTTCGCCGTCAACGCCACCACCACCCCGGGCCAGAACATCTACGTGACCGGCAACCGCCCGGAACTCGGCAACTGGAACCCGGGCAGTGCCCTCGAACTCGACCCGGCCGCCTACCCGGTGTGGAAGCTGGACGTGGATCTCCCCGAGGGCACGTCCTTCGAGTACAAGTACCTCCGCAAGGACGCGGCGGGAAACGTCACCTGGGAGAGCGGCTCCAACCGCACCGCGACGGTGAACACCACAAAGATCAACCTCAACGACACCTGGCGCAACTGAGTACCGCTCGATGAACAGTTGCGTGTGAGCAAGCTGACACGCGCGGGGACATCGGGGTCGGCCGTTCGGGGGAAGGTACTGTGTTCAAGGCTCGAACGGCCCCCCGTATGACCCGCGGTGGGGACCGCGGTGAAAGCCGTCCGTCTGAGCCGCCCGCACGCGACCTCTGAAGTGGAGCTCATGAACGTGTCGACCGGCGGCAGACGGTTGCGGATGGGGGGCGCCACAGCGGCCCTGGTCTGCGCGATCGCCCTGTCGCCCGGCCCCGGTTACGCGGCCCCGAGCGAACCCGAACCGCGAAACGACAAGTCGATCGAGGACATCCGCGCCGAACTGGACGGCCTCTACCGCGAGGCGGAAGTGGCCACCGAGGCGTACAACGCCGCGAACGAGAAGGCGGCCAAGCAGGAGAAGCGGCTGACGTCGCTGCGCAAGGACCTGACCCGCGCCGAGAAGCGGGTGAAGGACCTGCGCGACCTCGCGGGCGCGGCCGTCCGTACCCAGTACCGCGGGGGTGATCTCGCCGCCACCGGCATCCAGTTGCTGCTCGGCGACCACCCCGACCAGGCCCTGGACGAGGCGTCCCAGGCCCGCCAGGCCATGCGGGGGCTGGTCAACGTCGCCGAGACCCAGAAGACCGCCCGCGCGGAGCTGAGCGGGCAGACCGATGCCGCCACCAAGGAACTGCGGGAGCTCAAGAGCAGCCGGGCGGCCAAGGCCGGTGCGAAGCAGAAGATCGAGAAGAAGATCGCCACGGCCGAGCGGATCGAGGCGGGGCTCGAAGAGGAGCAGACCCGCAGACTCGCCGAGTTGGAGAAGGAGAGGGAGCGGGAGGCCGAGGCCAAGTGGACCGGACCCGGCTCCGGCGGCGGTGGCTCGACGGGGACCGGCAAGGGGAAAGGTCCGGGAGGAGGCACACAGGCGAGCGGAGCGGCCGCACAGGCCGTCGGCTTCGCGATGGCGCAGATCGGCAAACCGTACGTGTGGGGCGCCGTGGGCCCGTCGTCGTACGACTGCTCGGGACTCACCTCCGCCGCCTGGGCGGCGGCCGGGCACCCCATTCCCCGTACCTCGCAGGCACAGTGGGCGGGCCTGACCCGCGTGAGCCTGTCCTCCGCCCGGCCCGGAGACCTGATCATCTACTACAACGACGCCACCCATGTGGGCATGTACATAGGAGGCGGGCAGATCGTCCACGCCCCGCGGCCCGGCCGCGCCATCACGACCGCGCCGGCCGCCTCCATGCCCGTACTCGGCGTCGTACGACCCGGAGCCTGAGCGGATGACCCACTCGCTGACCCCCCGTGACCAGGGGAACCTGCCCGCGCTCAGCGCCACACCGCTGATCCGTCTCGACGCCTACGTGGCCGAGGACGGGTCGACGGTGGTCAACGGTCACCTGTTGGAAATGGGCGGCATGCGACCGCCCAACGAGGCGATCCTCGACGCCGTCGCCATGTTCGCCCGCACCCTGCGGGCCCCGGTCGCGGCCACCGTCATCGACCGCACCGTGCAGCAGGTGGCGCGCCTGCGCGTCCACCCCGACGGCTCGAGCCGGACCATCGCCGACGAGGAGGACCTGCCGCCCGGCCGCGAGCGAACGGCCGCCGAGGAGGAGGCGTTTCCTCCGCTCGCCCGCGTCGAGCGCATCATCCAGCACGCGCAGCGCGAGGAGCTGCACGCCGCGTTCGTCCTCGCCAGCGCGCTGCGCGAGCACCTCACGCTGCGCAGGGGGGCGGAGGACGAACTCTCGCTGGAGGCCAGGGCGATCGAGGCGTACCTCGCGTATCTGCGCGGCGACCACATGCTCTCCACCGTCCTCGCGCTGACCGTCGCCCGCATCCGCTGCCGTACCGACCTGAACCGGGCGGCCCCCGACGTCGCCCGCGCCACCGCGGCCTGGCAGCGGCTCTGGGACGACGGCCAGGTGGCCACCCGGGGGCAGGAACTGCTGCACATGTGGGAGCGGCTGTCCGAGGCGGACCTGCTGCGGGACCCGTCCCACCACGCCATGGCCCAGGCCGTACGGAGCCGGCTCGCACAAGGCGGCCGTCCCGTACCGCCACCGTCCGCGGCAGCCGCCCTGACCGCGGACCCCGACACCACCCCCGCCGCCCCCGAGGACAAACCCCTCAAGCCCACCCGCCGCGGCCTGCGACGCTTCACCCGACGGCCGGGGCGGTGAGGCGGACGACCAGCGCGCCCTCGGCGAACCCACAGGTTTCGAGTCCGACATGTGAGGTCGCCATGGTTCGGATCAAGGCCGGACGGGTGGTGTGTAGGGAAGGGTCAGGGACAGCAGGGTGAGCAGGCCCAGGACCACGGGCAGCAGGGCCACGAGGTAGAGGAAGGTGTAGCCGATGATGTCGCGTGCCTTCAGCTTCAGCACGCCCAGCAGCGGCAGCATCCAGAAGGGGTTGACGAGGTTGGGGAGGGCTTCGGCGGCGTTGTAGATCTGCACGGTCCAGCCGAGGTTGACGTGCAGGTCGTTGGCCGCCTGCATCACGTAGGGCGCTTCGATGACCCACTTGCCGCCGCCGGAGGGGATGAGGAAGCCGAGGACGACGGAGTAGACGCCCATCGTCACCGGGAACAGGCCCGAGGAGCCCGTGCCGGTGAACATCGAGGCCAGGTAGTGCGACAGGCTGTTGCCGGAGCCGTTGGTGGCCTCCGTCATGATGGCCGCGATACCGGCGTAGAAGGGGAACTGGATCAGCACTCCGCCGGTGGCCGGCACGGCCTTCGCCACCGCGGCGACGAACCGGCGCGGACGCCAGTGCAGCAGCATGCCCAGCGTCAGGACCAGCAGGTTGTACGTGTTGAGGGCGGAGATCGCGACGATGGGACTCTGGGACGTGAACTCCTGCACGGCCCAGCCGCCGACGAGCGCGACGACGACGAAGGTGAGCAGCGGGCTGTACTCCAGCCACTCCCCGGGCCGGGTGCGCGGCCGGTCCTCTTCCACCGGGTCGGACGGGTCGATGCCGAGGTCGGCGGCGGTACGCACGCTGTCCCCGCGCGGCGCGGTGACGTAGGCGACCGCGACACAGGTGACGATCACCGCGGCGGCGAGGGTGAGGGACTGCCAGGTGAAGATGGTCTGGCTGAAGGGGATGACGCCGGTGACGTCCAGCAGCGAGTCCGTCAGGCTGTCCGGATTGGCCTGCAACTGGGCGGCGGAGGAGCTGAGGCCGAGTGCCCAGCTGCCGCCGAGGCCCAGGTAGGCGGCCGCGGACGCGGCGCGGTAGTCGACGCGCAGGTCTTCCCGCTCGGCCAGCCGGCGCACCAGCAGTCCGCTGAAGATGAGGCTGAAGCCCCAGTTGAGCAGCGCCGAGGTGAGGCTGACGGTGGCCACCATGGCGACGGCGGTGCGATTGCTCGCCGGTATCGCGGCGAGCCGGGTGATGACCCGCTGTACGGGACGCGCGGTGGCGACGACGTAGCCGCCGATCGCGACCATCGCCATCTGCATCGTGAACGGGATCAGGTCCCAGAAGCCGTCGCCGAAGACGTCGGTGACCTTCGCGGGCGACGATCCGATGGCCATCGCGGCGACCGCCACCACGGCGACGGCGAGCAGGGCGAAGACCAGCGCGGTGGGGAACCAGCGCTCGGAGAAGGCGGCGCTCCGGGCGGCGGCCCGCGCGAAGACGTTGTCGGTGGCCGACGGGTGTCGCGGCTCAGCAGGGGGGACGTGCCGCTGGGTCATCGGGGATCACTCCTGGGACATGGTGGTCTCGGACGAGGGACCGCACGCCTGGTAGACCGCCGCCGCGGCGGTGAGGTCGGCGAGCGCGCTGCCCACGGACTTGAAGACGGTGATCTCGTCCGGGGAGCGCCGGCCGGGCACCGTGCCCGAGCAGAGGCCGGACAGGGTGCCGCGGATGTCGGCCGGGGTGAGGACGCCGTGCTCCAGGGGCTGGGTCAGATCACCGGACTCGCGCACGGCCTGCGGGGTGTCGATGAACACCGAACCGCGGCGCACGCACTGGTCGTCGGCCTCCCGCATGGTGGGGCGGAAGCTGCCGACGAGATCGAGATGGGTGCCGGGCCGCAGCCAGTCGCCCCGGATCACCGGTTCGGTGGCGAGCGTGGCGCAGCTGACGATGTCGGCCTCGGCGACGGCGGCGGGCAGGTCGGTGACGGCCCGGGCGTCGACGCCCTGCCGGCTCAGCCGGTCGGCGAGCCGCCCCGCGCTCTGCTCGGACCGGCTGTGCACGAGGACGGTGTGGATGCCGAGGACACTGCGGTAGGCGTCGGCGGCGAGGCTCGCGACGTGTCCGGCGCCGACCACCAGGAGCACGCCGCTGTCCGGGCGGGCGAGGTACCCGGCGGCGAGTGCGGACGTGGCCATGGTGCGGCGCCGGGTCAGCTCGTCGCCGTCGATGACCGCCAGGTGTTCCCCGGTGACGGCGTCGGCCAGCACGTACGCGGAGGACAGGGCGGGCCGGCCGAGGGCGGCGTTGCGGGGGAAGACGTTGACCAGCTTCACGCCGAGGAAGCCGCCCTCCGTCCAGGCGGGCATCAGCAGCAGGGTGGCGTCGCCGTCCGCGTCGACGGTGTGGTGGTGGCGGGCGGGGCTGTGCGCGCCCCGCACGAATCCGTCCCGCAGCGCGGGGACGAGCCGGTCGAATGGGAGGGCGGCGACGGTCTGTTCGGCGTCGATGTGCAGCATGGGGGTCTTTCGGTAGTCCCGTGAGGGTCGGTCGGTCGATCGGGGCGGGTCAGGCGTCCAGAACGAGGTCGGCGGAGACGGGCAGCGCCTGGCAGGTCAGGCACTGGTCGTCGGGCAGGTCCTCGGGTGGGTCGACGAGATGGGTGACCCGCCCGCCGAGGACGGTGACGGCGCAGCTCTCGCACTGGCCGAGCCGGCAGCCGCTGGGCAGCCGGACGCCTTCCCGTTCGGCGAGCTGGAGCAGGGTGCCGTCGGCGCGGGTCCAGGTCACGCGTTTGCGGCTGCGCCGCAGCTCGACCGTGGCGCGGGCGTCCTCGGGGACCGCCACCGCTCGGGCCGCCGCGTGGAACTTCTCGGTGAAGACGTCGAAGCGTGGCACGCCCCGGGCGACGAGCCCGGCGGTGACATCGGTGAGCATCTCCTGCGGACCGCAGAGGTAGAAGCGGGCACGGCGGGCGATCAGTTCGGCCTCGACGTGCTCGGCGCCGATCCGCCCGTGGTGCGTGGGCCGGTCGGCGGGTCCGCTTCTGCTGTAGTGCGTGTGCACCCGCAGCCGCGGCAGCCGCCGGCGCAGAGCGGCCACACGGTCGGCGAAGGCGTGCGAGGCGCCGTCCCGGCTGCCGTGGTGCAGCACGACCTCCGGGACGCTGCCGCCGCTGTGCGCCAGCGTCTCCAGGTAGCCCAGGAACGGCGTGATGCCGATACCGGCCGCGAGCAGGACGACGGGCCGGTCGATGTCGGTGGGGATCACGAAAGGCCCGGCCGGCGCGGCGAGCCAGGCCCGGGTCCCCGGGGCGGCGGTGTGGGCGAGGCCGGAGACCTCGCCGCCCGGCACCCGGCGCACGGCGATGCCGTAGCCGGTGCGGGCGGGGTCTCGGGCGGGTCCGGTCAGGGAGTAGCTGCGGGACGCCGCCGCCCCGGTGGCGCCGGGACCGGTGAAGGACACGGTGACGTGCTGTCCGGGGCGGAAGTCGCCGGCCGCCAGGCCGTCGGCGGGCTCGAGGGTCAGCGCGACGATGTCGGCGCCCTCCGGGCGGGCGTCGGCCACGACGAACTCCCTGTCGCCCGTCCAGTGGGTCAGGGGCAGCGCCCGGACGTCGCAGGCACCGGAGCGCATGGGCACGGAGCCGCTGACCGGGTCGCGTATGTCGTCGTCGACGAGCAGGTTGTAGTTGCTGCCCCGCTCGTCGAACGGGTCGAAGCCGGGCAGCCCGAGGTCGGGGGCCTCCTGCCACCAGCCGTACTCGGCGACCACCACGTCGTCGTGCAGATCGGGGTCGATCCGCGCCCGCATCCGGACGGCGCCCGAGCGCGTCGACAACTCCACCCACTGCCCGTCCTCGACGCCGCGCATACGGGCCAGTCGGGCGCTGACGTCCACGGTGGGGTCCGGACTGCGCCGGCGCAGGGAGGTCAGGCCCCGGTGCTGGCTGTGACAGAAGTAGCCGTTCTTGGCGCAGGTCAGCCGGAGAGGGTGGCGGTCGTCCGTGGGGCGGTGCGGGTCGGTGTGCTCGGGCACGGGGGAGTGGCCGTGCGCCGCCAGCTGCTCGGAGTACAGCTCGACGCGGCGGGTGGGAGTGCCGAAGCCGGTGACGTGTCCGGCCTCCCCGGCCTCCCCGGCCTCCCCGGCCTCGACGGGGCGGGCGTACTTGCGGTGGGTGTGGGCGAGGGGCAGCCGCAGCCCGCCGGGCCGGCGGCGCAGCTCCTCGACGGTCAGGCCGAGGGGAGCGAGCTGGTGGTTCCAGCCGGCCGTGACGTCCCCGTCGAAGAAGTCGGCGCCCATGCCCAGCCGTTCGGCGAGGTCGAAGACGACCTCCGTGTCGGAGCGCGACTCGCCCACCGGCTCCACCATGCGCGGCCGCAGTTGTACGTGCTCCTGCGCGCGCAGCCCGACCTCGAAGCCCGCCTTGACCGCCTCGTGCTCCCAGGGGCTGTTGACCGGCAGCACGATGTCGGCGAACTGCGAGGTGGGGTTGGGGAACAGGTCCAGGTGCACATAGAAGTCGAGCGCGCGCAGCGCCTCGGCGGTGCGCCGCGGGTCGGGCTGGGAGAGCACCAGGTTGCTGCCGAAGCCGACCAGGGCCCGCACCGGGTAGGGGTCGCCGTCCAGGACGGCGCGGCACAGGTCGCGGCCGCTGATCCAGCCCTGGGCCGGCGGGCCGACCGGGTGCTCGGCGAGACCGAGGGCCTTCGTCCGCTGTCCGGCGTCGAGTTGGTCGAGGGAGGTGACCGGGGCGAGAGGCTGCCGGGGCCAGATCACGTTGCCGCCGGGCGCGTCGAAGCTGCCGGTCAGGGCGTACAGGGTGGCGATGGCACGCTCGGTCTGCGTGGCGTTCGCGTGCTGCCCGACGCCGGTCCAGGAGTGGTAGGAGACGGAGCGGGCCGAGGCCAGGGCGTCCGCGAACGCGGCCAGTTCGGCGGCGCCGACGCCGGTCGCGCGGACGGTGGCCTCCGGGGTCCAGGGGGCGCAGGCCTCCCGGTACCGGACGAAGGCGGGCACGCAGTCGACGGGACCGTCGACGGTGTCGATCCGGTACGTGCCGTCCAGGGCGAAGTCCTCGGGGCGGGTCGCCGGGAACCGGGTGTCGTACGGCCGCCAGGTCCCGGTGACGGCGTCCTGGACGACGTGACCGGTGAGCGCGGGGTCGAGGTCCTCGGCGCGCAGGAAGCGACCGGTGTCGCGGCGCACCAGGAGCGGGGCGTTGGTCCAGGCGCGCACGAAGACGTCGTCGTACGCGTCCCGCTCCAGCAGCAGCCGGGCGGTGCCCAGGGCGAGGGCCGCGTCGGTGCCGGGCCGCACCCGCAGCCAGTGGTCGGCGTCCCGGGCACTGGTGGACCGGCGCGGGTCGACGACGGCCAGCCGTGCGCCCCGGGAGCGGGCCTCGGCGAGCGCCGCGGACTGGGCTAGCCAGGTCTTGGCCGGGTTGTGGCCCCACAGCACGGCGAGGTCGGTGCCGGCGAAGTCGGCGGTCGGCAGGGCGCAGCCGAAGGTGAAGGCGTGCGCCCAGTCCTTGTGCCAGTTGCAGACCTCGGTGGAGTAGCAGATGTTGGGGCTGCCGAAGAGCCTGACGAACCGCTCGATCCAGTCGATCGAGTCCGACAGCGCCGTGCCGCTGGGCGAGGTCACCGCGAACGCCACCGCCTCCGCGCCGTGCCGGGCCTTCGTCCGGCCCAGCCGTTCGGCGATCTCGGCGAGTGCCTCGTCCCAGCCGATGGGCTCCCACTTGGGGTCCGGGTCGGACTTCGGGGTGGTGCGCCGCAGGGGCCGGGTCAGCCGGTCCGGGCTGTGCACGATCTCGGGCGCGGCCCGCCCCTTGGGGCACAGGGCTGCCCCCGTGGGATGACCGGTGTCGGGCCGCACACCGGTCAGCGCCCCGCCCTCGACGGTGTAGACGGCACCGCACCGGGAGCGGCACAGGGTGCAGTACCCCTGCTTCTCCACCATCTCCGCCCTCTCCGCCATTGTTACTCCGCAGTAGTCGGTTACCGGCTACCGGTTGCCGGTAAGCCAGTAAGATGCATTGCGGCAGAGTTCGAAGTCAAGGGTTCGAAGTCAAGAGCTTCGAAGTCGAGAGAAGGCGGGGCGGAGCACCGATGGCGCAGAACCTGGCAGCCGGTTCAGCCGGTTCCCTCAAGCGCACCAGCCTGCGCGACCAGGTGCTCGACCTGGTGCGCCAGTCACTGGTCTCGGGCGAGATCCGGCCCGGGGACATCTACTCGGCCGCGGCCCTCGCGGCCAGGCTCGGCGTCTCCAGCAGCCCGGTGCGTGAAGCCATGCTCACCCTGGTCGGCGAGGGCCTGATGGAACCGGTCCGCAACCGCGGCTACCGGGCGGTGCCGATGAGCGAGCACGACCTGGACGAGGTGTTCGCGATGCGCCTGCTGCTGGAGGTGCCCGGCACACTCTGGGCGGCGGAGCGGGCGACGCCGGAGGACGTGGCCGGACTGCGCGTGGTGGCCGACGAGATCGAGGCGGCGGCGGGGGCGGGAGACGTCGTCGCGTTCCTGGACGCCGACCGCCGCTTCCACGCGGGCCTGCTGCGGCTGTGCGGCAACCGGCGACTGGTCGACACCGTCCTGTCGCTGCGTGACCAGACCCGTCTGTACGGCCTGGACGCCCTGGCCCGGCACGGCCTGCTGGACCGCTCGGCCCGTGAACACCACGACATGCTCGACGCCATGGCCGCAGGGGACTCCGAACGCCTGGAGGAGGCCGTCCGGCACCATCTCCGGCACACCCGCTCCGACTGGGCCGCCCCGGACGACGGCACCCCGTCCGGCGCGGCCGAGGCGCCGGAGAAGACCACCCCGTCGCGCTGACGGACGCCCGTTCCACACCCCGGCCGCAGGCACGGCTCCCGGCACTCGCGGCACTTCAGGTCAGCAAACGGTCAGCATCGGGCATAAAGGTGTCACCCGCCGAGCCGACTCCAACAGGCCTTGCCGACCGCCCGAGTTGATTCTTCCGGACCAGTTCGCCCGTACGCTTTCCCTCCAGTAGACAGCAGGCGAGCGGGACCGGCCACGACACAAGGGAGTGACGGACATGCGGCGTATCGACGTGGCGGAACGACGGGCCCGGCTCGGCGTACGGCACCGGCTGGCGGCCGCCGCCCGCGCGAAGGATCCGGTCGAGGTGGCGGGTGACCTCGTCGCGCTGCACAGCACCGACCCCTCCTCCGTGTACGTCGCCACCTGGGCGCGGACGAACGGCGGTTCGGTGCGGGAGGTGGAACGCGCCCTCTACGAGGACCGCTCCCTCATCCGGCTGCTCGGCATGCGCCGTACCGTCTTCGTGACCACGCTCGACGTGGCCCCGGTGATGCAGGCCGCCTGCTCGAAGGCGGTGGCCGCGCGCGAACGCCGCAAGCTCCTGGGCTTCCTGGCCGCGTCCAAGGTCGCGGACGACGAGACGGGTGTACGCGCATGGCTCGCCGAGACGGAGGACGTCGCCGTACGCGCGCTGGCAGCCCGAGGTGAGGCGACGGCCGCCGAACTCGCCGGCGACGACCCCCGCCTCAGTACGACCGTCGTCCTCTCGGCGGGCAAGCACTACGAGGGCACGCAGAAGGTCGCCAGCAGGCTGCTGCTCCTGCTCGCCGCCGAGGGCCGCGTGGTGCGGGGCCGGCCGCGCGGCTCCTGGACCTCGCACCAGTACCGCTGGGCACCGCTGAGCGACTGGTCACCTGGCGGCCTGGCCGAGTTGGACACCCACGAAGCGGAGGAAGAACTGGCCCGGCGCTGGCTGCGCGCCAACGGCCCGGCCACGGCGGACGACCTGCGCTGGTGGGCGGGGTGGACCAAGACACAGGTCAAGCGCGTGCTGACGGCACTCGAGCCGGTCGAGGTCGATCTCGGCGGCGGCACGACGGGTCTGCTGCTGCCCGACGACCTCGAGGAGACCGAGGCCCCGGAGCCGTGGGCCGCGCTCCTTCCGGCGCTCGACTCCACCCCCATGGGCTGGCACGAACGCGACTGGTTCCTCGGCGACCACGGCCCGCGCCTCTTCGACCGGGCCGGCAACATCGGCCCCTCCCTGTGGTGGGACGGCCGCATCGTCGGCGGCTGGGCCCAGGACAGCGGCGGCGAGATCGTGTGCCGCTTCCTGGAGGACGTCGGCGCGGACGCCGAGGCGGCGGTGCACGCGGAGGTGGAACGCCTCGCCGCCCCCCTGGGCGACGTCAGACTGAGCGCCCGCACGCGGGGGCGTACGTGGCTGGAGGACGAGCTGGCGAAGTAGCGCCGGAGAGGCGACAGCGAGGTGGGTCCCGGTCGGCCACCTCGCGCCCTCACTGCCGTCCGGACCGCCCGAGCGAAGCAGTTGAGGGTGCAGGCGGCGACGTCGGTCGCACCCGCTCAGCCGGCCGACGTGCTCGGTGGCGCCTCGCGTGCTTCGGTGAGGGCTCGCTGCCTCATAAACGGTACGCCGACCGTCGAAGAGACCGCCCGCCGGCTCGTGAACCGCACGCTCAAGGCCGAGCGTTACGACACCTGACGGCCTCTTGGCGGAGCAGGGGACGAGACGGCCCCCGCAGTCGCGGAAGACCTGGGCCTGGCTCCGCCGGGCTACCGCGGAGGTTTACCCAAAGCCCAACCCGGGGTTGACGCCGAGATGACCTGCGCACGTCAGAATCCTCGCGAGACCGACGTTGCCGCGGCAACGGCATTCAAGGGGGAATCAGTGAAGCGACGCGTACTCGGGCTGTTGGCCGTGGCCTTCAGCACGGTGTTGATCGCCACCACACCGGCCTCGGCACACAGCACAAACGACTGGGTGAAGACCACCCAGGGCGCGCCGGCAGGATGGGCACACAGGACCGCGAAGAGCTACGTCGGTGGTGTCCAGCAGGAGACGGACATCTACTGGCAGGACAACGGTGAGGTCTGGGTCCAGAGCAGGGTGTGGGACAGGTCGACCGACGGCTACTGCGCGGCCGTCCAGATCCGCTACGAGATCTCTACGAGTCCCGGCCAGTGGGCAGGCCACTGGCACTACCGGCCCGTCGGTGGCGCCCTCGACTGCGCATACCTCGAACCCTCCCCGCAATACAGCGCGAACTGGATGGCGCGCTACTCCACCCGCAAGGTCGCGGCACGGGCCTGTCACGCCAACTCGAAGGGCGAGATCGTCGAGTGTGAAGGAACGTGGCACTGAACCTGCGGGATGGCAACCGGGACGGCGGGCCGAGCCCCGGTCGTGGGGCCCGGCTGACCGTCTCAAAGCCTGTTTCCAGACCCTCTCCATGGCTGGTCAATCGCAGGCTGTTCACTCACCTGTATAGCTCCCAAGGGGGGAGCCGGAGTCTGGGGGATTCATGAGTTCACGCTCCAAGCGGATCAAGCTCGCCGCCTCCGCGGTCGGCATGCTGACCGCCGCCACCCTTGCACTGAGTACCGCGCCCGCCTCCGCATCCGGGACCTACAGCGGCCTCGCCTACATCTACGGCGCCGGCACTTACACCGACGACTGGGGCGACGAAGGCGTCACGGACACCACCCACAACACCAACTCCAATGCCACCTGCATGTGGCAGCAAATCCTTTGGGCGGACGGCTACCTCACATCCACCACACAGATCGACGGCGTCTTCGGAAGCAGGACCGCGACCGCGACCGCGAACTGGCAGCGCCATTTCACGGGGGCCGCGTCTGCCGACGGAAGCGCCGGCAAGAACACCTGGGGCAATGCAGACAACCGGCTCTACTACATGTCGGGCAGTGAAGCTTCCGGCCAGTCCCTGGTGGTGGCGTACAACGGTACGTCCCACAGCTTCACTCTGGAGCGCGACGAAAACGGGAAGTATCGCTTCGGAGACGGGACCGGCAACTGGTGGTTCGCCGGCTACAACTACCGGACCTGCAGTTTCTGACGTCAGGCGCTCTCCGGCGCGTTGGGTCCCCGAGGGCGAGCCAGTCCGGAAGTGCCAAGGCATCTACGCGATACGGCCATGACGGCGAATTTCCCTTGGTGGAAGGCACGTTAATTCGCCTGAAAGTCGAGCGACTAACGAAGGACCTGGATGCCCCCGGGTGACGACGGGCTCTGAGATGAGTTGTTCCGGCGTTGTCCCCGGGTGCTGAGAGTCCGGGAGATGCAGGTCTGCGCTGTGCCAACAATATGGCGCGATCGGCTAATGACCGGGCCATTCGCGCGCAGTACGCTGCCGACGCCCTCTACGAGAAGAGGAAACATGAGACGCATCCTGTTCGCTGTCATTGCGGCTGTGGGACTGGTGTTAGGTATGCCCGGCGCCGCAAGCGCCCATAGCACCGACGACTGGTACACCGCGGAGGAACCACCGGCGAACCACACCTTCGCCGGCTGCTCCCTCAGCCATGTCAGCGGTGTGTACCAGGAGCTGTGCTGGGGCCGCTACGGCAACTGGTTCTCTATGGACGGCGTGATCTCCGATACCGTCACCGACGGATACTGTGCGACGGCGCAGCTCCGCTACGAGATCTATGAAAACGGAGCCTGGGCCGGGCACTGGCACTACCGCAAGGTGCCGGGCTACGACTGCACAACTGGAGGGCCGTTCGAGGGCGATTTCGTCGGGGAGTTCGTCTCCAAATATCAGATGCGCAACATCTCCTCGCGGGCCTGCCACGCCGACTCCAATGGCGAGATCATCCACTGCGAGTCGAACTGGCACGGGCTGACGCAGTCGACAGCAAGAAATGAGGACCACGGACAGCCCATGGAATATCCGTGGGTCAACGGTGAGTAGCTCTGCCCACTTCTCCGGGATGCGGTTGCCGATTTGGTGTGGGACAGTGACGTTTTCTCAGCGGTGATCATTCCCAGATTGTGTTGAGGCCGAGGGCGGCGCGGGCAATGTCGCCGATCTGGCTCGGGCTGATGGTGACGTGCTGCAGGGTCCGCCCACGCTGCTTGAGTTCGGCATACGTCGCCAGCCGGTCCAGGTAGGCGCAAGCGTGCGTGGGGTCGTCCGGTCCGGCGCTCGGGCCGGGCCGGACCGCGTCCAGTTCCGCCCCCGCGCCCCGTGCGGCGTCAGCCGATGGCGATACGCGTTTTCCAGTAGCTCGCGGCGCCGATGGTCTGGGTGCCGGAGCCGATGAGCACGGTCCGGCCGCCCGCGTAGAACCTCACGGACCCGTCGGAGTGCACGGTCCAGATGTCGGGGATCGCGTCCCCGTTGACGTCCGGCGTGCCGATCAGATGCGGGATGTCGGCGCTGCCCCAGCCGGAGGCGCCGTACTCGGTGTCCACGCCCCCCGCCGAGTTGGCTGCGGCGGCCGGCGAGGTGAGGTTCACACCTCCGCCGGAGGCCGCGATGCCCTTGCGGAGCAGCAGCCTGCCGGTGACATCGGTGCGGTGGACGAGGTCGGTGACGCCGTCACCCGAGACATCCTGGACGGTGACGGTGTCGAGCGCGGCTTGGTCAGCCGCCGGGTGATGCCGTCTCCCGGCAGATGCGCTCGAACAGCACCTCCACCGGCTGGGGGCGCGTGTGCCGACCGGTGAACTGCTTGCCGTTGTCGGTCAGGACCTGGAAGGGCACCCCATACCGCGCATCGCCGCGATGAAGGCCGAGCACACCGCGCGGGCGCTGGGGACGGCCACGACGGAGGCGATCGGGATCGATCGGGATCGATCGGTCACAGCGGGGAGCCTCGTTCGGCTTGGACCACAAGGCTGCCCGGATCGTGTGTTCTACAGGCGTCGGTAGGGAATTAGCCCGTCGTAGGCCCACTTGACCGCCTGGAGTCCGGGGACCGGATGAAGCCCCGGGTTGCCCGGTGCGTGAAGGGCTTTCCAGATCGATGCGGAGGACGGCTCCGTACTCGACGAAGTCGTATCTGGCGCATCGTCAGGTAAGTCGGCATCTGGTCGGCATGAGTCCTCGCGCATGCCGAGAGAGGTGCTCGGCCGGGTGCTTGGCAGGCGGTGGTGCAACAGCCTGGCCCAGACGGAAGCGCAGGCGAGAATCCTTCTTGCCCGATAGAAATCGATGTTCCGCTGAATCTTCGAGTCCGACGAGTGCCGGTGTACAGTGAACAACGCCCCTGACCTGCAGAAAGCGGCGGGGAGCCGTCACATAGGAGTCCAAAGTGCTGCGCACTGTTCTCAAGTCCAAGATCCACCGCGCCACCGTCACCCAGGCCGACCTGCATTACGTCGGCTCGGTGACCATCGACGCCGATCTGCTGGACGCGGCCGATCTGCTGCCCGGTGAGCTGGTGCACATCGTGGACATCACCAACGGGGCCCGGCTGGAGACGTATGTCATCGAGGGCGAGCGGGGGTCCGGGGTGATCGGGATCAACGGGGCCGCGGCTCACCTCGTGCACCCCGGGGATCTGGTGATCCTCATCAGCTACGCCCAGGTCACCGACGCCGAGGCGCGATCGCTGAAGCCTCGGGTCGTGCATGTGGACGGGGACAACCGTATCGTCGCCCTGGGTGCGGACGCGTCCGCGCCGGTACCGGGCTCGGACCAGGAACGCAGCCCGCGGGCCGTGTCGGCCTGACGTACTGACCTGCTGATCCCGCTGAGCTTTTGGGGACGAGGAGCGTGCCGTGAGTGACATCGAGATCCGTGACGACCGGGCGGCGGGACGGCTGGAGGCGATCGCGGCCCAGGAGGTCGTCGGCCGCGTCGAGTACTTCGTCCTGGACGCTCCCGCGCGCGCCCTCGTGCCCGTCCACACGATCGTCGAGCCGGCCCACGAGGGCCAGGGCATCGCGGGTTCCCTGGCCCGTGAGCTGTACGCCCTCGCGCGACGGGAGGGCGTCACGGTCGCCCCGCTGTGCCCGTACGTCGTGAAGTGGGCCGAGCGTCACCCCGACGAGGCACCCGCGGCCGATCCGGAGCTGCTGCGCGCGGCGAAGGAATGGCTCGTGGCGCATCCCGAGCGGTTCTGAGCGGGACCCCGGAGCACCTGTGCTGGCGTTGCTGCACACCTCGCCCGTTCACGTCCCCGTCTTCGACGCCCTGCGTGACGACGCGCATCCCGGTCTGGAGCTGCGGCATCACGTCGACGCCGGGCTGCTGGACCGGGCGCGGCGAGAAGGGCCGGAGGCGGTGGCCGGCGCGGTCATGGCCGTGCTGAGGCAGGCGGTCGCCGAGGGGGCGCGGGCCGTGCTGTGCACCTGCTCGACCCTCGGCGGCGTCGCGGAGGCGGCCGCCGCCGGGGCCGGTGTGCCGGTGCTCCGTGTCGACCGGCCGATGGCCGCCGGCGCCGTGGCCGCCGGTCCTCGCGTCCTCGTCCTCGCCGCCCTGGAGAGCACGCTCGCTCCGACGGCGGCACTGATCGAGGAGGAGGCCAGTCGCGTGGGCCGCCCCGTGGAGGTGCGCACGCGGCTGGTGGCCGGTGCCTGGCGGCGGTTCGAGGCCGGTGACACCGAGGGCTACGTGCGAGCGGTGGCCGAGGCGGCCGACGCCGTCACCGGCGCGGACGTGATCGTCCTGGCCCAGGCATCCATGGCACCGGCCCGGGAGTCGACGACGGCCCGCGTCCCGGTGCTGGCCAGCCCCGCGCCAGGACTGGCCGCCGGTGCGGCGGCGGCGCGCCTGGGCCACCTGGGCCCGGGGGTTCATGCGGACGAGTGAGTGGGGAGGCGGCCGTCGGGTAGGCGGGGGACAAGTCCAGAGCCGACGTCGACCGACTGGCCGGAGGACAACGCCATGACGAACCCGTATCCGGATCCCGTCCCACCCGGTCCCACCCCGGGGCCCACTCCCGGTCCGGACCCGGAGCCCCCACAGCCGAGCCCGGACCCGGCCTCACCACCGGCCCCCGGTCCGGAGCCGACCCCTCCGCCGCCGCCCCCTGGGCCCGGCCCGCAACCCACGCCCCAGCCTCCGGGCCCCGGTCCGCAGCCAACCCCTCCGCCGCCCGGCCCCGGCCCGCAGCCGCCGCCCGACCCTCCCGGTCCTCCTGGGCCCTCGCCGTCCCCGATCCCGCCGGGGCCCGAGCCCGTGCCCAGCCCCGAGCCGGGACCGCCCCTCACCTGAGCGAGGGGCGGCACACTCCGGGGGAGGGCACAGGGAAGGGAAAGGTGCTACGCGGTGACCTCCGACCGGTCCCCGCCCCACAGCGTGTGGAACGCGCCGTCACGGTCCGTCCTGCGGTACGTGTGCGCCCCGAAGAAGTCCCGCTGCCCCTGCGTCAGCGCGGCCGGGAGCCGCTCGGCGCGCAGGGCGTCGTAGTAGGCGAGGGCGGCGGCGAAGCCCGGTGTCGGGACGCCCTGCCGGGTCGCGGCGACCAGCACCTCGCGCCAGTCGTCCTGCGCTGCGGCGATCTCCTGGGCGAACGTCTCGTCCGACAGCAGGCTCGGCAGGTCCGGCCGGGCGTCGTACGCCGCGCGGATACGGTCCAGGAACGCCGCGCGGATGATGCAGCCACCGCGCCAGATCGCGGAGACCGCGCCCAGGTCGATGTCCCAGTCGTACTCCTCGCTGCCCGCCGCGATCTCGTGGAAGCCCTGCGTGTACGACACGATCTTCGACGCGTACAGCGCCTGCTCGACGCGGTCGGCGAAGGCGGCCGCCTCCGACTCGCCGAGCGGAGACGCCTTCGGGCCCGCCAGGCCGCGCGAGGCATCCCGCAGCGGCGCGTGGCCGGACAGGGAACGGGCGAAGACGGCCTCCGCGATGCCCGACACCGGCACGCCCAGGTCCAGCGCGATCTGTACCGTCCAGCGGCCGGTGCCCTTCTGCTCCGCCTGGTCGACCACCACGTCCACGAACGGCTTGCCCGTCGCCGCGTCCACGTGCGAGAGCACCTCCGCGGTGATCTCGATCAGGTACGAGTCCAGTCGGCCGGTGTTCCAGGTGCGGAAGATCTCGGCGATCTGCGCGGGGGAGTACCCGGCGACGTCGCGCAGCAGCTGGTAGGCCTCGCCGATCAGCTGCATGTCGGCGTACTCGATGCCGTTGTGCACCATCTTCACGAAGTGCCCGGCGCCGTCGGGACCCACGTGCGTCACGCAGGGCGCCTCGTCCGCCGCCTTCGCCGAGATCTTCTCCAGCATCGGGCCGAGCGATTCGTACGACTCCTTCGAGCCGCCGGGCATGATGCTCGGGCCGTTCAGCGCGCCCTCCTCGCCGCCCGAGATGCCGGTGCCCACGAAGTGAATACCCTGCTCGCGCAGTTCGCGCTCCCGGCGCCGGGTGTCCGCGAAGTGCGCGTTGCCTCCGTCGATGATCATGTCGCCGGGCTCGAGGAGCGGGGCGAACTCCCGGATCACCGCGTCGGTCGGGTCACCGGCCTTCACCATGATCACCAGGCGCCGCGGCCGCTCCAGCGCCGCCACGAACTCCTTGGCGGTCTCGGTCGCGACGAAGTCGCCCTCGCCGCCGAACTCCTCCACCAGCGCGTGCGTGCGCGACGCGGTCCGGTTGTGCACCGCGACCGTGTAGCCGTTGCGGGCGAAGTTGCGGGCCAGGTTGCGGCCCATGACCGCGAGACCCGTGACGCCGATCTGCGCTGTAGTGCTCATTGGTTTGGCTCCTAGTGACCTTGGTGTCTGTGGTGCTCTGTGTACGTGGTGCCTTGTGTCTGTGGTGCCTTGGTGTCCGTGGCGCCCTGTGTCCGTGGTGCCGGTGCCCGCCAGTATCGCCGGTTTCGCTCCTCGACCGTGCTGACGTGCCGGTACGCCGGTCGCACTTTCTGCCACCGCGGACTCCAGTACGCGCGGGAGGGGCCGGGTGCCTCAGCGGCCGGACGCCCCATCCGGCCAACTGCCGCCCGTTCCCGGCCACTCGGCGTGACCAACCGGCCGATTGCCGTCTTGTCATGGCCGGTTCGTGGCGCTTACTTTTGCCCCTCCTGACGCAATGTCGAGGGGGATCTCCATGGCCGTACGCGGCCGGCATCGCCGGTATCAGCTGAACAGGATCAATCGCGCCTCACTGACCGTCACCGCCGGCGGCGCGGGACTGGCTCTCCCACTCGTCGGTACCGGTACGGTCCACGCGGCCGACGTGGAGACCTGGGACAAGGTCGCTGCCTGTGAGTCCACCAACGACTGGGACATCAACACCGGCAACGGCTACTACGGCGGCCTGCAGTTCACCCAGTCCACCTGGGAGGCGTTCGGCGGCACGCGGTACGCCCCGCGCGCCGACCTGGCCACCAAGGACCAGCAGATCGCGGTCGCCGAGAAGGTACTCGACGGCCAGGGCCCCGGCGCCTGGCCGGCGTGCGCGCCGCGGGCCGGACTGGCCCGCGGCGGCGAGACCCCCGACATCCGGCCGGCCGGGGGAGCGGGGTCCGCGAATAAGTCCGGCTCGGTGAAGGACGTCCAGCCCCAGACCACACCGCAGTCCCGGGCGGGCAAGGCCCGGATGTACACCGTGGTCACCGGCGACACCCTCTCCGGCATCGCCGACGCCCACCAGGTCCGGGGCGGCTGGCAGCGCCTGTACGAGGCCAACCGCGGCGCGATCGGAGCCGACCCCGACCTGATCCTGCCCGGCCAGCGCCTGACAGTGCGCGGCGAGGGGGCCACCACGGCGTCCCCTGCCGAGTCGAGGACGACCCAGCCGCGCCAGAAGCAACCGAAACAGGACAAGCAGCAAAAAGAGCCGAAGCAGGAGCAGAAGAAGCAGCAGCAGAAGCAGGAGAAGAAGCAGCCGACGCAGAAAGAGCAGCACAAGCAGCAGAAGGCGCCGAAGAAGTCGTCCACCGACAGCGGCAAGGCCACCACCCACCAGGCCGTCGTCGCCCCGGTGGACGCCGCCATCGGCACGCCGTACCACCAGGCGGGCTCCTCCTGGTCGAAGGGTTACCACACCGGCGTCGACTTCCCCGTCCCCACCGGCACCTCCGTCAAGTCGGTCGCGGCCGGCCGGGTCGTCAGCGCGGGCTGGGGCGGTTCGTACGGCTACCAGGTGGTGGTCCGGCACGGCGACGGCCGGTACTCCCAGTACGCGCACCTCTCGGCGATCTCCGTGAAGGACGGTCAGTCGGTGGGCGCCGGTCAGCGCCTCGGACGCTCGGGCTCCACGGGAAACGTCACGGGCCCGCATCTGCACTTCGAGGTGCGGACGGGGCCCGGCTTCGGTTCGGACGTCGACCCGCTGGCGTACCTGCGGGCCGGCGGCGTCAGGATCTGATCCGGACCCGTCGGCGGCTGAGCAGCGGCGGCGGGACGAACGGGCCGCCGTAGAAGGGGCCGTAGGAGAGCGTCGTGTCGTCGCTCTCCGCCGGTCCCCCGGCGTCGTACGCCTCCTCGGCGGGGGCGGTGTCCGGGACCGGCGATGCCGCCGGGGAGGGCACGAAGACCTTGTCGGGCTGCCGGGCCGCGGGCGCGCCCCGCTGCTTGCGCTCCTCCCGCTCCTCGCTCCCGTCCCGGACGCCTCGGGCCCCCTCGACCGGCACGGACCCGGCCGGCAGGGACCCCACCGGCGTCGCGACCGCCGCCGCCCCGGCCACGACCTCCGCGGCCAAGGCGGAGCCGGAGACGGAGGCCGTGCCTGTAGCTGCAGCCGTAGCCGTAGCCGTATCCGTGGTCTCCCGGGCGATCCGCTCCGTCGTCAGGAGGATCAGTCCGCCGGCGGCCACCACACCGCAGCTCAGGGCGAGCGCGGTGCCGGTCGTGCCGTAACGGAAGGTCTCGCCGAACATCGTGATGCCGACCACGGCGGCCACCACCGGGTTCACGACCGTCAGCGTGGCCAGCGGGGCCGCGAGACCGGCGCCGCGGTAGGAGGCCTGCGACAGCACCATGCCCGCCGTGGCGAGTACGCCGATCACGGCCAGCGACGGCAGGTCGGCGGCGGACACCCCGCCCGTCCAGTCGACGGCGACCGTCTTGGTGAAGACCGAGGACATGCCGAAGGCTATGCCGGACGCGGTCGCCAGCAGGATGCTGCGGACCGCCGGATGCCGGTGCGCGGCCCGCCCGGCGATCATCAGCGCCACGACCACACCACCGGTGACCAGCGCCGACCCGACGCGCTGCGCCGTGTCCAGCGACTGTGCCTCGGACGCGCCGACCAGGGACAGCAGACCGGCGAGGCCGACCGTCGCCATGAGCGCGCCCCGCCAGGCCGTCGCCCCGGCCCTGCGGCCCACGAACAGCGCGGCCATGGGCAGGGCGAACACGATGGTGAGCGCTCCCAGCGGCTGGACCAGGCTCAGCGGACCGAGGGCGAGAGCGACGACGTGCAGCAGACCGCCGAGGCCGTTGAGCCCGACCGCCGCCCACCAGCCGGGCCGGCGCAGCGGAGCGTACTGAGCACCCGGGGACGACGACGCGACCTGCTCCTGCACGATGGCTCCGCCCGCGTACGCCACGGCGGAGACGAGTGACAGCAGCACGGACAACGCGAGGGCGCTCATCGGCTGCTCCTCTGCGTGAGGCGGGGGCGCTGGGCCCGGCGCGGCGAACGGTCGTCATCCATGGACAACACGATGCCGTCTCAGGGTCTTCCCGTCGTCGTCCCTGAGCATTCTTTGGGTCCTACTACCGATGGAGTACGACGGCCCCGCCGTCCTCCCCAGGGTGGGCTACTTCCGGGCTCCGCCCCCCGGCCACGCCCGCCGGCCCCGGCCCCCAAGGGTCTTGATACTACTGCTCTCCGTGGACCTCGATCCCGCCCTCTCCGCACTCCGCCCGCTCGGCGGCTTCTCCGTCCTGCACACGTCTCTGCCGTCGTCCGGGCACCCGTCCCTGCCCACGTCCCCGCACCCGTCCCCGCATACGTCGCACCCGTCGCCGTCCCGGCCGCTCGCCACCCTCGCACACGCCTACGCACCGGGATACGCGGCCGCGACGCCGGACGTTCACGTTCCGGTCGGACCGGACCCGCTGGGCCTCCGCGTCCGGAAGGTGGCCCTCGCGCTCGGCGCCCCCGAGACCCGGGTCGCCGCCTCCGTGGCCCAGCAGGGGCTCGCGGCCCGCCTGTGGTCGGTGACGCTGGCCTGCGCCGCACTCTACGGCCGCGTCCCCGACCTCGACCCACGCCTGCTGCGCTGGGACCCCGACGCCACCGCCCCCGACGACCTGTGGCTCACCGAGGTGCACGCCCGGCCGGGGGACGCCGCCACCGTCACGGACGTCGTCCTCACCACCCACCTCGCGCCCCTGACGTCGGCCGTGCACACCCGGTACGGCGTCGCGACCGGCCTGCTGTGGGGCAACGCGGCCTCCGCCCTGGCAGGCGCCGGCCGGGAACTGGACCGCTGGGCCCGCGGCAACGGCCGTACGGACACCGCCGCCCGCGCCCGGTCGCTGACCGCCGCACTGCTGGCCCACCCGCTGCTCGCCGCGACCGGCACCCTCACCGGCACGTCCTTCCGGCGCCGCAGCTGCTGCCTGTACTACCGGGTGCCCGGAGCCGGGGTCTGCGGCGACTGCTGCTTCTCCCGGCCGCCCGGGTCCCCGTGATCCCCGCGGCGCCCGCGGTCTTCCCCAGGCGCCCCGTCTGGGTGACCATGAGGGAACCAGCCGCCGAGACGGGAGGTTCCGGGTGCGCGTGGGACTGCTGACCCGTGAGTTCCCGCCGGACGTCTACGGCGGCGCCGGTGTCCACGTCGAGTTCCTCGCCCGGGAACTCGCCCGCCTCGTCGACCTGGACGTGCACTGCTGGGGCGAGGGCCGCAGCGACGGCGTGCGGCGCCACCGCCCCTGGTCCGTGCTCGACGGCGCCAACGACGCGCTGCGCAGCTTCTCCGTGGACCTCGCCATGACCGCCGCCCTCGAAGGCCGCGACCTGGTCCACTCCCACACCTGGTACGCCAATCTCGGCGGCCATCTCGCCAAGCTCCTGTACGGCGTCCCGCACGTGCTGACCGCCCACTCCCTGGAGCCCCTGCGCCCCTGGAAGGCCGAGCAGCTCGGCGGCGGTTACACCCTGTCCGGCTGGGCCGAGCGCACCGCCGTCGAGGCGGCCGACGCGGTGATCGCCGTGTCGGCCGCCATGCGCGAGGACGTCCTCGGCTGCTACCCGGCGCTGGACGCCTCCAGGGTCCACGTCGTGCACAACGGCATCGACACCCGCCTCTACCGGCCCGACCGCGGCACCGAGGCGCTGGACCGGATCGGCCTGGACCGCTCTCGCCCGTACGTCCTGTTCGTCGGCCGCATCACGCGGCAGAAGGGCGTGCCCCACCTGCTGCGCGCGGTACGGGACATCGACCCGGCCGCGCAGGTCGTGCTGTGCGCGGGCGCCCCGGACACCCCCGAGATCGACCAGGAGTTCCGCGACCTCTTCGCCGCGCTGAGCAGCGCACGCGAGGGGGTGCACTGGATCCCGCGCATGCTGCCGCGCGCGGACGTGATCCAGCTCCTGACCCACGCCGCCGTCTTCGTCTGCCCCTCCGTGTACGAGCCCCTCGGCATCGTCAACCTGGAGGCGATGGCCTGCGGCACCCCCGTGGTCGCCTCCCGGGTCGGCGGCATCCCCGAGGTCGTGGCCGACGGCGAAACGGGGGTACTCGTGACCAGGGACGGGAACGGCGACGGGAACGACGACGACTTCGAGGCGGGCCTCGCGCGCGCACTGGACTCCGTGCTCGGCGACCCCGAGGCCGCCCGGCGGATGGGCGAGGCGGGCCGGGAGCGCGCGGTTCAGGAGTTCGGCTGGGACGCCGTCGCGCGTCGCACGGTCCGGCTCTACGAGGAGATCCTCAAGCAGGCTTGAGCCGCCCCGCCCCGGGGTGGCCGAGGGTGAACGAGGGTGAGGGGAGCGGCCATGCGTCGTGGAGGTCCTTCGGTGCTGGGCATCGTCCTGGCGGGCGGAGAGGGCAAACGCCTGATGCCCCTGACCGCCGACCGCGCCAAACCCGCGGTCACGTTCGGCGGCACCTACCGGCTCGTCGACTTCGTCCTGTCCAACCTGGTCAACGGCGACATCCTGCGGATCTGCGTGCTCACCCAGTACAAGTCGCACTCCCTGGACCGGCACATCACCACCACCTGGCGGATGTCCAGCCTGCTGGGCAACTACGTCACCCCGGTCCCCGCCCAGCAGCGCCTGGGCCCGCGCTGGTACCTGGGCAGCGCCGACGCGATCCTGCAGTCCCTGAACCTGGTGTACGACGAACAGCCCGAGTACGTCGTGGTCTTCGGCGCCGACCACGTGTACCGGATGGACCCGCGCCAGATGCTCACCCAGCACATCGAGTCGGGCGCGGGCGTCACCGTCGCCGGGATACGGGTGCCGCGCGCCGAGTCGCCGTCCTTCGGCGTGATCACCCCGGGTTCCGACGGGCAGACCGTCACCGGCTTCCTGGAGAAGCCCGCCGACCCTCCCGGCCTCGCCGGCGACCCCGGGTGCGTCTTCGCCTCGATGGGCAACTACGTCTTCACCACCAAGGCCCTCATCGAGGCCCTCCAGAGGGACGCCGAGGACGAGGACTCCGTGCACGACATGGGCGGTTCGATCCTGCCCCAGCTCACCGACCGCGGCGAGGCCGCGCTGTACGACTTCAGCGCCAACCACGTGCCGGGGGAGACCTCCCGGGACCAGGGCTACTGGCGGGACGTGGGCACGCTGGACGCCTACTACGACGCCCACATGGACCTGATCGCCGAGCGGCCCGCCTTCAACCTCTACAACCGCGACTGGCCGATCTACACCCACTCCACCCAGCTCTCGCCCGCCCGCTTCAACGCCGGCGGCATCGCCAGCGAGTCGATCATCAGCGCGGGCTGCCTGATCCGGGGGCAGGTCACCCGCTCGGTGCTCTCGCCGGGCGTGGTCGTCGACCCGGGTGCGGTCGTGCAGGGCTCGGTGCTGCACGACAACGTGCACATCGGCCGGGGCGCGGTGGTGCGCGGGGCGGTGCTCGACAAGAACGTCGACGTGCCGCCGGGCGCGACGATCGGCGTCAACCCGCAGCGGGACGCCGAGTTGTACACCGTCTCCAAGGGCGGCGTGATCGCGCTGGGCAAGGGGCAGCGCGTGCCGTGACGGACGGGGCCGTTGTCATGCCGCCGGGCTGTTGTCATGTCCCTGGACGCCAAGCGGAATCCGTGCTGTCATGCCTCTGCACCCGTGCCGTTACATCGTTGTATGACATCGATGTCTGAGCCATCAGCCACCACCCGTTCTCGAGGAGAGGGTCAGTGCGCACCAAACGACTCAGAAACAGACTCGCGCTGCTGCTAGCCGCCGCCCTCGGCGTCGCGGGCCTTGCCGCCGTCCCGGCCGCAGGCGCGGCCGGCGACGACACGTCCGCGGAGATCCACGGTCTGAAGGGCGAGTACTACACCCAGTCCGCCCCCGGCGCCTTCGACTTCCACGAGCTGAAGGCCACCGGCTTCGACCCGCAGGTCGACTTCAACACCCTGGAGCCGCGGCTCGACTTCGCCACCGGTCAGGCGGACGACGTCAGCGTCCGCTGGACCGGCAAGCTCGTCCCGGAGCAGACCGGCGCCCACACCTTCTCGATCATCGGCGACAACGGCTTCCGCCTCTGGATCGGGGGACAGCTCGCCATCGACCACTGGGTCGACGACTGGGACCGTGAACAGACCGCCCAGCCCGTCGAGCTGACGGCCGGCCAGTCCTACGACATCAAGCTGGAGTACTTCGAGCACTACGGCGGCTCCAACCTCCACCTGCGCTGGACGGAGCCCGGCGGCACCAAGGAGGCGATCCCGCAGTCGGCGTTCCGCCTGCCCGACGGCTTCGACTACAACGGTGCGACGTCGACCACCGTCGAGGCCACCGGCCGCACCCTCAGGCTGGACTTCGCGACCCCCCTCGCCGCGGCTCCGGCCGGCCTCACCGACCACCTCGAAGCGGTGATCGGCGGCGCCAAGTGGCCCCTGGGCGAGGCCAAGGTCGACCCCGCCGACCCGAGCGCCCTGCTCGTCGCCCTCGACCAGCCCGTCGTCGGCAACAAGAACGGCGACGCCCCCGGCACCGCCGACGTCCGCTACGACGGTGAAGCCGGCCTCACCGACGCCGAAGGCAACGTTGTCAAGGCGTTCTGGAGCAGCGGCGGCAACCAGTCCACCTACCAGCTGCGCACCGACTGGGCCGACGAGGTGGGACCGGACAACGCCCTCCCCGAGTACCCGCGCCCGCAGTTGACGCGCGACGACTGGCAGAACCTCAACGGGCGCTGGCAGTTCGCCGCCGCCGAGGACGGGGAGCAGCCGCCGGTCGGCAAGAACCTGAAGGAGCGCATCCTCGTCCCGTACCCGGTGGAGTCCCAGCTCTCCGGCGTCCAGCGGCACGAGGACCGCATGTGGTACCGCCGCACCTTCACCGTGCCCCGCGACTGGCACATCGGCTCCGGCCAGCGGCTGAAGCTCAACTTCGGCGCCGTCGACTGGCAGTCCGAGGTGTACGTCAACGGCACGAAGGTCGCCGAGCACAAGGGCGGTTACGACAAGTTCGGCGCCGACGTCACCGACGCGCTGAAGCCCGGCCGCACCCAGGAACTGATCGTCGGCGTCTACGACCCGACCGACGCGGCGAACGGCGAGAACCCGCCGCTCGGCAAGCAGCGCCTGGACCCGAGCGGCATCTGGTACACGCCCAGCTCCGGCATCTGGCAGACGGTCTGGATGGAACCGGTCGCCCGTGACCACGTGGACTCCCTCAAGCTCACCCCGAATGTCGACGCGGGCACGCTGACCGTCGAGCCGAAGGGCGTGCGCGACGGCGTACGCGTCAAGGCCACGGCGTACGCCGGGCACCGCAAGGTCGCCACGGTGAGCGGACGCACCGGCGAGCCGCTGACCCTGAAGATCCGCGACCCGCGCCTGTGGTCGCCCGACGACCCCTTCCTGTACGACTTGGAGGTCACCGTCGGCCGCGACCACGTCGAGAGCTACTTCGGGATGCGCTCCATCGCCGTCGAGAAGGTGAACGGCGTACCGCGCACGATGCTCAACGGCGAGCCCACGTTCCTGATGGCCACCCTCGACCAGGGCTTCTGGCCCGACGGGCTGCACACCGCACCCACCGACGAGGCCCTCGCGTACGACCTCAAGCTGCACAAGCAGCTCGGCTTCAACTCGGTGCGCAAGCACATCAAGGTGGAGCCCGACCGCTGGTTCTACTGGGCCGACAGGCTCGGTCTGATGGTGTGGCAGGACATGCCCGCGATGACCGCGGGGGTGAACCCGTCCACCGCGGCCCGCGCCGAGTACGAGCGCGAGATGAAGGAGATGATCGACGAACACGTCAGCCACCCGTCGATCGTCATGTGGGTCACCTTCAACGAGGGCTGGGGCCAGTACGACATCGGCCGCGTCGCCGAGCAGGCCAAGGCCTGGGACCCGACCCGTCTCGTCAACAACATGTCGGGCCTGAACCTCGGGGCCGACGGCGGCGCCGGCGACATCATGGACGAGCACGGCTATCCGAGCCCCGCCCTGCCACCGTCCCCGGACGGCGAACGCGCCCTGGTCAGCGGAGAGTACGGCGGTCTCGGTCTCGCTGTCCCCGGCCACGCCTGGTCGGTGCAGCAGTCCTACGTCGACGTCGACCCGGCGACGTACACCGACGACTACCTCACCAAGCTCGACGAGGTGCGCGCCCTGGCCTGCAAGGGCGGCAACGGCGCCGTCTACACGCAGATCTCGGACGTCGAGGGCGAGCTCAACGGCCTGGTGACGTACGACCGCAAGGTCGTCAAGCCCGACGTGGCGCGGGTCGAGGCGGCGCAGGCGCGGCTGATCGCCGACATGTCGCGGGCGACCCCCGCGAACTGCGCCTGACCACGCGGCGATCCGGGCGGGGCGCGTCCCACGCGTCCCACGCGTCCCGCCCGGACGCCCCCGCACGGCCTCGCCGGCCCGGGGCGGCGCACCCTGCCGGCGCCGCCCCGGGCCCACCGGGCTCCCTCACCTCCCCCTGCCCCGACTGGAGTCCCCATGGCTCTCGACCGACGCCGCTTCCTCCACGGCGGTTCCCTCGCCGTCGGCGCGCTCGCCGTCGGCCTGCCCGCGCTCGGCACACCCGCCGCGGCGGCCGGCGCGCTCGCACCCGACGCCTTCACCCGGCTCGCGCCCGGCAGCGTCACCGCACGCGGCTGGCTCGCCGGACAACTCCGCCTGCAACTGGACGGGTTGTGCGGCCGCTACGCCGAGCGCTCCCACTTCCTCGACTTCGCCACCACCGGCTGGGTGCACCCCGACCGGGGAGCCTGGGAGGAACTGCCGTACTGGCTGCGCGGCTACGTCCCCCTCGCCGTCGTCACCCGCGACCGCGAGGCACTCGAGCAGTCCCGCCGCTGGATCGACGCCATCCTCGCCACCCGCCAGGACGACGGCTTCTTCGGCCCCCGGGCGCTGCGCACCTCCCTCAACGGCGGCCCCGACTTCTGGCCCTTCCTGCCCCTGCTCCAGGCACTGCGCACCTGGGAGGAGTACGCGGGCGACCAGCGGATCGTGCCCCTGTTCACCGGCTTCCTGCGGTTCATGAACGCCCAGGGAAAGGGCGCGTTCGACTCGAGTTGGGTCTCGCTGCGCTGGGGCGACGGCATCGACCTCGCGCTGTGGCTGCACCGCCGCACCGGCGAGGCGTTCCTGCTCGACCTCGTCGAGAAGATGCACGCCTGGGGCGCGGACTGGACGGGCCCGCTGCCCAGCCCGCACAACGTCAACATCGCCCAGGGCTTTCGCGAACCGGCCCAGTACGCGCAGCTCTCCGGCTCCGCCGCCGACACCCGGGCCACCTACGACACGTACGAGCAGGTCATGGCCGGGTACGGGCAGTTTCCCGGGGGCGGGCTCGCGGGGGACGAGAACATCCGGCCCGGGTTCGGCGATCCCCGGCAGGGCTTCGAGACCTGCGGCATCGTCGAGTTCATGGCCGCCCACGAACTGCTCGTCCGGATCACCGGCGACCCGGTCTGGGCCGACCGCTGCGAGGACCTGGCCTTCAACGCGCTGCCCGCGGCCCTGGACCCCGAGGGCCGCGCCGTCCACTACGTCACCAGCGCCAACAGCGTCGACCTGGACAACGTCCGCAAGACCCAGGGACAGTTCCAGAACGGCTTCGCGATGCAGGCCTACCAGCCCGGCGTCGACAACTACCGCTGCTGCCCGCACAACTACGGCATGGGCTGGCCCTACTTCACCGAGGAACTGTGGCTCGCCACCCCCGACCGGGGACTGGCCGCCGCGATGTACGCCCCCTCGCGGGTCGACGCGGCCGTCGGCGCCGACGGCACCCGGGTGACCATCACCGAGGACACGGACTATCCCTTCGACGACACGATCACCCTGACCGTGTCGACCCCGCGAAGGGTGGCCTTCCCGCTGGTCCTGCGCGTCCCGGGCTGGTGCACGGGGCCGCAGGTGCGGGTCAACGGCCGGTCCGTGCCCGCGCCCGACGGCCCGGCCTTCGTCCGCGTCGAGCGCACCTGGTCCGACGGAGACCGCGTCACCCTGCGCCTGCCGCAGCGCACCACCCTGCGCACCTGGCCCGGCAACCACGGCTCGGTCGGCGTCGACCGCGGACCCCTGACGTATGCCCTGAAGATCGGTGAGGAGTACGTCCGCTACGCGGGCGACGACGTCTTCCCCGAGTACGAGGTCCACGCCACCACCCCCTGGAACTACGGTCTCGTGCCGGGTGCCACGCCTGCCTTCCGCCGTGCGCGCGGCCCGGTCGCTGACAACCCGTTCACCCACGACGGCGTGCCCGTCTCGCTCACCGCCGAGGCCCGCCGAGTCCCCGAGTGGGTCGCGGACGACGAGCACGTGGTCGCGCCGCTCCAGCCGAGCCCGGCCCGCTCCAGCCGGCCGGTCGAGCAGGTCACCCTGATCCCGATGGCCGCCGCCCGGCTGCGGATCGCCTCCTTCCCCACCGCCGCCCCGGACGGCACCCCCTGGGTCCCCGAGCCGGCCTTCCGGCGCGTCCAGAACAAGCACAGCGGCAAGGTGCTCGCGGTCGACGGCATGTCCACCGCCAACAGCGCCCGCGTGGTGCAGTTCGCCAACACCGGCACCGGCGACCACGCCTGGCAGCGGATCGACAAGGGCGACGGCTGGTTCCTCGTCCGCAACGGCCACAGCGGCAAGGTCCTCGGCGTCGACGGGATGTCCACGGCCGACAGCGCGCGCGTCGTGCAGTACGAGGACAACGGCACCGACGACCACCTGTGGGCCTTCGTCGACCAGGGGGACGGCTGGTTCCTGGTCCGCAACAAGCACAGCGGCAAGGTGCTCGGTGTGGACGGGATGTCGACCGCCGACAGCGCCCAGGTCGTGCAGTTCGACGACAACGGCACCGACGACCACCTCTGGCGCTTCGCCTGAGCCGAGAGAGAGTGAGACACCCTTCCATGAGCTGGACCCAACGGCTGCGCGGTGTGGCGACGGCCGCCGCGGCGGCGCTCCTCGCGGGCGTGGTGGCCGCGCCCTCGGCGCAGGCGGCCCCACGCCACGACGGCGCGCTGACCGATCTGGTGAACCCGTTCATCGGCACCGAGAACGAGGGCAACACCTACCCCGGCGCCGCCGTGCCCTTCGGCATGGTGCAGTTCTCGCCGGACACCGGCCACAACACCGGCTACGACCACTCCGACACCCACATCCGCGGCTTCTCCCTGGTCCACCTCTCCGGCGTCGGCTGCGGGCTCGGCGGCGACCTGCCGGTCCTGCCGACCACCGGGGACGTCACCGAGACGGACTACGCGAAGTACGCCGCCTCCTTCAGCCACGACGACGAGGAGGCGAGCCCCGGCTACTACCGGGTCGGCCTCGACTCCGGAGTCGAGGCGGAACTGTCCGCCACGGCACGCACCGGAGCGCAGCGCTACACCTTCCCGGCCACCGACAAGGCCAACGTCCTGCTCAACGCCGGCCAGTCGCTGCACAAGAACATCACCACCAAGGTCGAGGTCCTGGACAGCCGTACGGTGCGCACCGCGATCACCGGCAGCGGCTTCTGCCAGGACACCGAGCCCTACACCGTCTACACGATCACCCGCTTCGACCGGCCCTTCGCCTCCTACGGCACCTGGGACGACGGCACCGTGACCGCGGGCGCGAAGTCCGGCGGCGACGGCGCCTACGTCCGCTTCGACACCACGAAGGACCGCACCGTCGAGGCGACCACCGCCCTGTCCTACGTGGACGCGCGCGGCGCCGCGCGCAACCTGCGCGCCGAGGGCGGGCGCTCCTTCGACTCCGTGCGCCACGGCGCGCAGCGCACCTGGGAGAAGCGCCTGGACGACGTACGGGCCCGGGGCGGCGACGACACCCTGCGCCGCACCTTCTACTCGTCCCTGTACCGGTCCTTCCTCGCGCCCAACATCGGCAGCGACGTCGACGGGCGTTACACCGGCTGGGACCAGAAGATCCACCGGGCCAAGGGCTTCACGTACTACCAGAACTGGTCCCTGTGGGACACCTACCGCACCCAGTCCCAGCTCCTGTCCCTGCTCGCGCCCCGCGAGGCCCGCGACATGGCCATCTCCGTCATCAAGATCGACGAGGAGAGCGGCTGGCTGCCCAAGTGGGGCTACGGCACCGTCGAGACCAACATCATGACCGGCGACCCGGTCACCCCCTTCCTCACCAACGCCTACCAGCAGGGCCTGCTGCACGGCTGGGAGGAGAAGGCCTACCGGGCACTGAAGAAGAACGCCGACGGCGTCCCGCCCACCGACTCGCCGGCCGTCGGCCGGGAGGCCAACCGCGAGTACCTCGCCGACGGCTTCGCGCCCTACGTCAAGGGCCGCCCGCACGCCAAGCCCGGCGACTCCGACTACGACCACGGCGCCTCCGCCACCCTGGAGTACGCCCTGTCCGACGCCATGCTCTCCCGCATGGCCCGCGACCTCGGCCACGACCAGGACGCCAAGCGGTACGCCGAGCGGGCCCAGAGCTACCGCGACGTCTTCGACCCCTCGACCGGCTTCTTCCGCGCCCGCGACATCGACGGCGTCTTCACCGGACCGGCCGACCCGGCGCAGAGCGAGGGCTTCCACGAGGGCACGTCCTGGCAATACCAGTGGCTGGTGCCGCAGGACCTGCCCGGCATGATCGACCTCATCGGCGGCACCGAGGCCGCGGGCGAGAGGCTCGACTCGTTCTTCGCCTACGACCAGCTCCTCGCGGATCCGGCCAAGACCGCCCGCGAGGTGTGGGTGAACGGGCCGTACGACTACTACAACGCCGACAAGTACAACCCGCAGAACGAACCCGACCTGATCGCCCCGTACACCTACCTGTCGACCGGGCAGCCCTGGAAGACGACCGACGTGGTGCACGCGGCGCTCACCCTCTTCACGGACACGCCGACCGGCATGACCGGAAACGACGACCTCGGAACCATGTCCGCCTGGAACGTGCTGTCCTCGATCGGGATCTTCCCGATCCAGCCCGGCTACGACACGTGGGGCCTGTCCACACCGGTCTTCGACCGCGTCGACCTCACCCTGGACCGCCGCTACTACCCGCGCGGCGCCCTGACCATCACGGCGCCCGGCACCTCCGGCACCGACCGGTACATCCAGTCGGCCCGCACCGACGGCAAGGACTACGCCAGGACCTGGCTGACGACCGACGCCCTGCGCTCCGTACGGTCGCTCGGGTTCACGGTCGGCCCGCAGCCGTCCGGGTGGGGAACCACGACGGAGGCGGTGCCGCCGCCGCTGACGTGAGCACAGACGCCCCATGAGTCCCAGCAGTCCCGCCCCTGCCGAAAGGGGCGGGACTTTAATCTGCTGTTAACTGTACGTAGCTTGATCGTACTTGACCGTAATCGTCGAAGGGCGATTGACTGCTTGTCCACCCTCCGTCCGTTCTCCGTCCATCAGCCGCCCGTGCGTCGTCCTTGCGAGGCAAGCCCTTGACTCCCGATCCGCTCGCTCCCCTCGACCTGGCGTTCTGGAACATCGAGTCCCCCGAGCACCCCATGCACCTCGGCGCGCTCGGCGTCTTCGAGGCCGACTCGCCCACCGCCGGGGCCCACGCGGCGGACCTGCTCGCGGCCCGGGCCCCCTCGGTGCCCGGACTGCGGATGCGGATCCGGGACACCTGGCAGCCGCCGCTGGCCCTGCGGCGGCCGTTCTCCTTCGGCGGCGCGACCCGCGAGCCCGCCCCCGGCTTCGACCCGCTCGACCATGTGCGGCTGTACGCCCCCACCACCGACTTCCACGCCCGGGCCGGGCGCCTCATGCAGCGCCCCCTGGAGCGCGGCCGCCCGCCCTGGGAGGCGCACGTGCTGCCGGGCGCGGACGGCGGCTCCTTCGCCGTGCTGTTCAAGTTCCACCACGCCCTGGCCGACGGCCTGCGCGCCCTGACCCTCGCCGCGGGCGTCCTGGACCCGATGGACCTCCCCGCCCCCAGGCCCCGCCCCGAGCAGCCGCCGCGCGGACTCCTGCCCGACGTGCGCACCCTGCCCGGGAAGCTGCGCGACGCCCTGTCCGACGCGGGCCGCGCCCTCGACATCGGCGCCGCCGCGGCCCTGTCCACCCTCGACGTGCGCTCCTCCGCCGCACTCACCGCCGCCTCCTCCGGCACCCGTCGGATCGCGGGCGTGGCGGTCGACCTCGACGACGTGCACCACGTCCGCAAGACCACCGGCGGCACCGTCAACGACGTACTGATCGCGGTCGTCGCCGGCGCCCTGCGCCGCTGGCTGGACGAGCGCGGCGACGGCAGCGAGGGCGTCGCGCCCCGCGCGCTGATCCCCGTCTCCAAGCGCCGCCCGCGCACCGCCCACCCACAGGGCAACCGGCTCTCCGGGTACCTGATACGGCTTCCGGTCGGCGACCCCGACCCGCTGTCCCGCCTGGACACGGTCCGCGCCGCCATGGACCGCAACAAGGACGCCGGGCCAGGCCGGGGCGCCGGAGCCGTCGCCCTGCTCGCCGACCACGTGCCCGCGCTCGGCCACCGGCTAGGCGGGCCACTGGTCTCCGGGGCCGCCCGGCTCTGGTTCGACCTCCTGGTCACCAGCGTGCCCCTGCCCAGCCTCGGGCTGCGGCTCGGCGGGCACCCGCTCACCGAGGTCTACCCGCTGGCGCCGCTGGCCCGCGGCCACTCCCTGGCGGTGGCCGTCTCGACGTACCGCGGGCAGGTCCACTACGGCCTGGTCGCCGACGCGAAGGCGGTGCCGGACCTCGACCGCTTCGCCCTGGCCCTGGCCGAGGAGGTGGAGACATTGCTCACCGCCTGCGGTCCCTGAGGTGATCGGGTTTGGCTCCGTGCCCCGGCGCTGAATAAAATCCGCTGTTCGAAAGCGGACGCGTCTCGGAGCGCCGCGACGGTGACCAGGGACGGCAGCGGCGATGACGGTGACACAGGACGGCTCGGCGACCACGGACGAGGTGGTGTACGGGTCCGGCGACGTGGCGGGACACGGCCCGGGAATCGACCCGGAGCGGCTCGCCGTCTGTCTGAGCGTGCTCGAGGAACTCGACGGGATCGAGGTCGACCACCCCGACGCGATCCGGGTCCGCCGCGCCACCTCGCACATCTACCGCATGGTCAAGCAGCGCCGCCGCCAGGAGCGCCGGGCCGCCAAGACCGCCCACGACAAGTCGGTCACCGAGGCCACCGCCACCGGTTCCGCCGAGCGCATCGACGACGAGACCGAGGGCATCCTGCCCTCCTCCCGTACCGGGGAGGGCCGGATCGCGGGGATACTCCAGCGCCCGCGCTCCTGCTACATCTGCAAGCAGCGCTACGTGGAGGTCGACTACTTCTACCACCAGCTCTGCCAGGACTGCGCCGCCGAGAACCGGGCCCGCCGCGACGCCCGCGCCGACCTCACCGGCAAGCGCGCGCTGCTCACCGGCGGCCGGGCCAAGATCGGCATGTACATCGCGCTCCGGCTGCTGCGCGACGGCGCGCACACCACGATCACGACCCGCTTCCCCAAGGACGCCATCCGCCGCTTCAAGGCCATGGACGACTCCGCGGACTGGCTCCACCGCCTGGAGGTCGTCGGCATCGACCTGCGCGACCCGGCCCAGGCCGTGGCCCTGGCCGAGCAGGTCACCGAGCAGGGCCCGCTCGACATCCTGATCAACAACGCCACCCAGACCGTGCGCCGGCTGCCCTCCGCGTACGCCGCGCTCGTCGAGGGCGAGAGCGCCCCGCTGCCCGCCGGGGAACTGCCGGCCCATCAGGTCATCGGCGCCTTCAACTCCGGTGCGGTGGACGGCCTGGCCGCGCTGCCGCCGGGCGCCTCGGGCCTCGACGCGCAGAAGGTGGCCGACCTCGCCCTGGTCGCGGGCAACGCCAGCGTGGTGAGGCACCGCGAGGGGACCGCCATCGACGCGGGCGGCCTGGTCCCCGACGTCGTCGACTCCAACACCTGGGTCCAGACCATCGAGCAGATCTCCCCGGTGGAACTGCTCGAGACCCAGCTGTGCAACTACACCTCGCCGTTCATCCTCATCAGCGCCCTGCGGCCGGCCATGGCCGAGGCCGCGCGCAAGGCGTCCGCGGGGCGCGCCTACGTCGTCAACGTGTCGGCGATGGAAGGCGTGTTCGCCCGCGGCTACAAGGGCGCCGGCCACCCGAACACCAACGCCGCCAAGGCCGCGATGAACATGGTGACCCGGACCAGCGCCCAGGAGATGTTCGACACCGACCGGATCCTGATGACCTCGGTCGACACCGGCTGGATCACCGACGAGCGCCCCCACTTCGACAAGCTGCGCCTGGCCGACGCCGGTTTCCACGCCCCGCTCGACCTGGTCGACGGCGCGGCCCGCGTCTACGACCCCATCGTGCGCGGCGAGACGGGCGAGGACCTGTACGGCGTCTTCCTCAAGGACTACGCACCCGGCAAGTGGTGACGGGTACGCCGTCTCAGTCGACGGCGCCCAGCCGCGAGTTCCGCGCCGCCGTCAGCTCCAGCACCGTGCGCCAGTCCTCCAGGACCCCGGCGTCGAAGACGGCCGTGCGGGCCTCGTCGTCCGCCTGACGCAGGCCGGCCACGTCGTCGTCGTGGGCCCAGGCCTCGGGGTGGGCCTGCCGGCGCACCAGGCGGGCGACCCGCGCGCCGAGCAGCGGCCGTACCGCCTCGGCGGTCCGGACGGCCGGGTCGCCGGGCCACAGCAGCCGGCCCACCGGCGACACCAGGCCGGCGACCTGGAGCTCCTTGTCGGCGGGCCGGCGCCGGCGCAGCAGCGCGGCCGTCCGCAGGGCGTGCCCGTGCGGATCGTCGGGCCCACCGCCGTGCCGCGCGGCGGACCGCTCGTCCCGGCAGGCGTACAGCAGGTCCATCAGCTCCTCGACGCTGCGCAGTTCCATGCCTCGGTCCTCCCACGAGACAGCCGTTGCCGACCGGCAGCAGACCATGGCGAGCTTGCGCCGCAGCCAACGGCAACTTAACTGCGCGACCCGTCGCCGCCGACATTCGAAGGTGCGGTCGCCGGTGTGGGCCGAACGGGTGAGTTGCACAGGGGTGCGAAAGTGGAGCTATCAGGGCACACTTGGGCCAACTGTGCACGCGGCGAAGGGCAATGGTTCTCCCATCTTTTGAGCCCCATAGAGCGCGCCCCCGCTCATTTGGTTAATCTGGATCGGACGGACGGCAGCACAGGGCACTACCCACACCCAAGGTCCGCCATGGGACAAGCCGGTTCACAACGGTCTGCTCTCGCACGAGTTACCGGCGCCACCGCGTCCGAACTGCATTCGACTCACACCCGAGCGGGCGACTGGTGCCGGACAGGAGACTGCCCGACAGGCCCCGAGGGTGACCCGACACATAAGGAGTGCGCGGTGACACCGGAGACAACGACGAACCCAGAGCAACGCACCGAGGAACGCACCGGGCGTGCGAGCCGCAGGCCCGGAGAGATCGGCAGCCTCGACGTGTGGGCGAGGTCCGCCCCGATCCGCCTGGCGGGCTACGAGGAGGACCTCGCGGAGCCCCACATCCTGCCCAGCGTGGACTGACCGGCGCCGCCACCCCCGCCACCGCCCACCGAAGCCGCCCGCGCATGGGCGTGCGAGACTCACGCCCATGCTGATCAGGCAAGCCACGGCCGACGACTGGCCGCACATCTGGCCCTTCTGGCACCGCATCGTCGCGGCCGGCGAGACCTACGCATGGGACCCGGACACCTCCGAGGAGGCCGCCCGGGCCCTGTGGATGAACCCCGCCAAACGCGTCTACGCCGCCGAGGACGAGACCGGCGCCGTCGTCGCCTCCGCCTACGTCACCGCCAACTACGGCGGCCCGGCCGCCCGCATCGCGGGCGCGGGCTTCATGGTCGACCCCGACCGGGCCGGCCGCGGCACCGGACGGGCCCTGGCCGAACACGTCCTGGCCGCGGCGAAAGCCGACGGATACCGGGGCATGGTCTTCAACGCCGTCGTCGAGACCAACCCGGCCGTGCGGTTGTGGACCTCCCTCGGCTTCACGATCCTCGGCACGGTGCCGGACGCCTTCGACCACCCGCGGCACGGGAGGGTGGGCCTGCACATCATGCACCGCGCCCTGTAGGGACCGCTCGACCGCGCCCGGCAGGGACCGCTCAGGCCGGCGGGGCCGTCCGCCGCCAGGGCCGCAGCGCCTCGATCCGCCCCGCCAGCTCCAGCAGCGCCGCCTCCGACCCCGGACGCCCCACCAGCTGTACGGCGCAGGGCGCGCCCGAGGGCAGGGTGCCCAGCGGCACCGTCATCGCGGGCCAGCCGGTCAGGTTCCACGGCGGCGTGAAGGGCGAGTACGCCGAGTTCGCCACCACGTTGCGCAGCCAGCCCCGCTCGTGCCAGGGCCCCGCCTTGGGCGAGCGGCGGGCCAGCGCCGGCGTCAGCAGGACGTCGTACTCGGCGAAGAACGGCTCCAGGCGCCCGCGCAGCCGCTCCCGGGCCTCGCCGGTCGACACCGCGCCGACGAAGCGCCGCCCGACGGCCGCGTGGACCCGTGTCCGCCCGGCCAGCAGCCGTCGGTCCAGGTCCCGCGCGTCCACCGACGTGCCGGCCGTCCAGTGGGCCAGGGCGGTCACGCTCAGTGACGCCGGGTAGGGCGGGTCCGCCCGCCGCACCTGGTGCCCCGCCTTCATCAGCACCTCGGCGGCCCCGCGCACGGCGTTCGCGTACGGCCGGGACACGGTGACGCCGGCCAGCGGGCTGCGCAGCGAGGCGGCGACGCGGAGGGCGCCGGAGTCCCCGCGGTCCGGCAGGGCGCCGTCCGCGAGGACCGTGAGCATCAGGCGGGCGTCCGCGACCGTCGTCGCCAGCGGCCCGTTCTCGGACATGCCGAACCAGTCGCCCTCGCCGATGCCGGCCGGCACGACGCCGTGGCCCGGCTTGACGGTGACCAGACCGCAGTTGGCCGCCGGGATGCGCAGCGAGCCCATGCCGTCGTTGCCGAGCGCGAGAGGCACCATCCCGGCGGCGACCGCGGCCGCGCTCCCGCCCGACGAACCGCCCGCCGAGCGGGTCGGGTCCCACGGGTTGCGGGCCGTGCCGTGCACGCCCTCGGTGGTGCCGAACACGCACAGTTCCGGCACGTTCGTCAGCCCCACCACCACCGCGCCGGCCGCCCGCAACCGGGCCACGGTGACATGGTCGACGTCCGCGGGCGTGTCCGGCGTCGCGGCCGAACCGAGCCGCGTGGACTCGCCGCGCACCGCGAGATTGTCCTTGACCGCCACCGGCACGCCGGCCAGCGGCAGTTCGGCCAGGTCTTCGCGGGCGCCCACCTCGTCGGCCTCGGCGAGCGCGGCCGGGGCCCGCACCGCGCGGAAGGCGCCGACGCCGCCGTCGAGCCGCTCGATCAGGGCCAGATGCTCCGCCACCACCTCGCGTGGCGTGACCCGCTTCTCGCGTACGGCGGCGGCGATCTCGGTGGCGGTCCGGCCGGCCCAGTCGGTCACGGAGGGCTCCTCGGGGTGGGGTGGCGAAATGACGACGGGATTGCGGGACGACGGGACGACGGGATTGCGGGACGACGGGACGACGGGATTGCGGGACGACGGGACTACTGGCGAGTACGAGCAGCACTCTGCCCGCCCCCGGCGCCCACGTCGAGAGTGCGGACCGCCCGGTCGCCGGCCCGCTGTCCCGGTCAGGCCGGCCGGGCCGCTCCCGTGCTGTCCCGCTCGATCAGCCGCGGCACCGGCACCCGCACCGTCCGGGCCGGGCCGCCGTCCAGCAGGGCCGTCAGCTCCGTCGCCGCCGTGCGGCCGAACTCCACGCTGTCCCGGGACAGGGCGGACAGCCACGGCTTGACCATGCGGCACAGCGCCGAGTCCTCCCAGGCCACCACGGACACGTCCGCCGGCACCGAGAAACCGAGGTCGGCCGCGGCGGCGACCCCGGCGACGGCCATCACGTCGTTGTCGTAGATCAGGGCCGTCGGGGGAGCGGGCGCCTCCAGGACCCGGCGGGTGACGGCCGCGCCCTCCGCGTCGGAGTAGTCGGTGGTCACCGACTCGACCTCGCCGAGGCCGCGCCGGGCGGCCTCGGCGCGCAGGGCCCGGATACGGCGCTCGGTGTGGGCGAGTCCCGGCAGCCCGGCGATGTGCGCGATCCGCCGGTGCCCGAGCGCGTGCAGCCCGTCCACCAGCGCGGCCATCGCGCCCGCGTCGTCCGCCCACACCGTCGACAGGCCCGGGTGGCGTTCGTCCGGCGCGCCGCCGATCACCACGGCGGGCAAGCCGAGTGCGTCGAGCAGGTCCGGGCGCGGATCGTCGGTGCGCGGGTCCACCACCAGGACGCCGTCCACCCGGTGTTCGGCCCACCAGCGCCGGTAGACGGCGCACTCGTCGTCGACGTCCTGCGCCACCTGGAACAGCAGGCCCAGATGACGCCGCGCCAGCACCTCCTGGATGCCGGAGACCAGTTGCAGGAAGAAGGAGTCCACGCCGAGGGTGTGCGCGGGCCGCGCCAGCACGAAGCCGACCGTCGCCGCACCCTCCCCGGACAGCGCGCGCGCCGCCGTACTGGGCCGCCACCCGAGCTGCTCGGCCACCCGGCGCACCCGGTCCCGGGTGATCTCGGAGACCCCCGGCCGGTCGTTCAGCGCGAACGAGACCGCGCTCTCGGAGACCCCGGCCCGCCGCGCGATGTCCTTCATCGTCGGCCGCCGCGCCGCAGGCCGCTTGGCCGGCATGTACGCCCCTTTCCCGGTGCTGAGCTAAAGCGCTTGAGTGGAAAGATCCTAAAGCGCATTAGTGGATCGTGGCAAGTAAAGCAGCAGTGGCCGTCTGACCTGGACTAATGCTCTTCACGTGTCTTTAGTTCCCGTGAATCCATTGACTTCCCGCGGAATCGCCGTGCATGGTCGCTGCCATCCCACCGTCGACGTCTTCAGGGAGACGTGTCACCGTGCCCACCTCGCGCAGAACATTCGCCGTCGCCGCCGTCGCCGCCCTCGTCCTGCCGCTCAGCGCCTGCGGCTCCGGAGACGACGGCGGTGGTTCGTCGGACGCCTCGGGCAAGGTCGAGGGCGACATCACCTTCCAGACCTGGAACCTGCGGGCCAACTTCAAGGACTACTTCGAGGGCCTGATCGCCGACTTCGAGAAGAAGTACCCCGGCACCCACGTCAAGTGGGTCGACCAGCCCGGCGAGGGCTACGCCGACAAGATCAGCGCCGACGCCGCCGGCGGCACCCTGCCCGACGTCGTCAACGTCTCCCCGGACCTCGTCGCACCGCTCGCCAAGGCCGGCCTCGCCCTCGACCTGGACAAGGCCGCGGGCCAGTACGAGAAGGAGTACCTGGAAGGGGCCTGGGCCAGCCACCGGATACCGGGCACGGACGGCACGTACGCCTTCCCCTGGTACCTCAACACCGGCCCGCTCTTCTACAACAAGTCCCTCTTCGAGAAGGCCGGGCTCGACCCCGAGCAGCCTCCGAAGACGTACGACGACGTCTTCGACGCCGCCCTGACGATCGCCGACAAGACCGACGGCGAGGTCGCCACGCTCGCCAACGTGCCCACCATCGAGGACTTCGGCCGCTACGGCGTACCGCTCATGGACAAGGAGGGCACGGCCTTCGCGTTCAACGATGCCAAGGGCGTCGAACTCCTCACCAAGTACAAGGAGCTGTACGACGCCAAGGCCCTCGACCCGCAGGCGCTGACGGCCACCCCCGAGTCCTCCGGGAAGAAGTTCCTCACCGGTGCCGTCGCCATGAACCCGGGCAGCGCGCTCGACCTCGCCAACTTCAAGAAGCAGGCGCCGAACCTGTACAAGAACATCGGCATCACCGACCAGATCACCAGCACCGGCCACGTCAACATGTACGTGATGGGCCTGATGGTGAACCAGCAGAGCCAGCGCAAGCCCGCGGCGGTCGCCTTCGCGCACTACGTCACCGACGCGGCCCACCAGATGTCCTTCGCCAAGCAGGTCGCCATCTTCCCGAGCACCGCCGGTTCGCTGGACGACCCCTACTTCACCAAGGAGGACGGGACCGACGAGACGCGCGTCCGGGTCGCCGCCGCCAAGTCCCTCAAGGACGCCGTCAACTACACGCCCGTCCTGTTCAGCGAGCAGATGAAGACCGAGCTGCGCAACGAGGTCGCCAAGGCGCTCCAGGGCAAGCAGAGCCCCGAGGAAGCACTCGACAACGCCGTCAAGGCGTGCGACCGGCTTCTGCAGCAGCAGGGCTGAGACGTCATGGCGAGTCCCACCGTCACCGGCCCCCGACGCGTCGCCCAGGGCGCGACCCGGCGCGTGCGGCGCCAACTGCCCGCCAGCCCCTGGCTGTTCGCCGCGCCCGGTCTGCTGATCACCGGCGCGTTCATCCTGTACCCGTTCGTCTCCACGCTCGTCAACTCCTTCACCGACCGCCGCACCCTGGTCCCGGGCGAGTTCGTGGGCCTCGCCAACTTCCGCGAGCTGCTCCACGACGACATGTTCTGGATCGGCCTGCGCAACAGCTCCCTGTACGTCCTCGGGGTCGTCCCCGCACTCGTCCTGCTGCCGCTGCTGCTCGCCCTGCTGGTGCAGAAGAACATCCCCGGCATCACCTTCTTCCGCTCGGCCTTCTACACCCCGGTCGTCGCCTCGATCGTCGTCGTCGGGCTGATCTGGGTCTGGCTCCTCGACGAGCGCGGACTGGTCAACTCCCTGCTGGAGATGCTCGGCGCCAGTCCGGTCGGGTTCCTCAGCGACCAGTGGCTGATCCTGCTCAGCGCGATGGCCGTCACGGTCTGGAAGGGCCTCGGCTACTACATGATCATCTACTTGGCGGCGCTCGCCAACGTGCCCCGCGAGCTGCACGAGGCCGCCGCGGTGGACGGCGCGGGCGCGGTCCGCCGCTTCCTCACCGTCACGGTGCCCGCCGTCCGCTCCACCATGGTCCTGGTCGCGGCGCTCTCCTCGGTCGCCGCCTTCAAGGTCTTCTCCGAGGTGTATCTGATGGCGGGCCCGAGCGGCGGCCCGGCCGGTGAGGACACCACCCTCGTGATGCTGGTCCAGCGCACCGGCACCGGCCTGACCGGCCGGGTCGGCTACGCCTCCGCCATCTCCGTCGTCGTCTTCGTCGTCACCGTCGCCCTGATGCTGCTCGTGCTGCGCGCGGACCGGAAGGAGGAGTCGTGAGCGTCGTGGAGAAGCCCCTGCCCGCCGAGAGGCCGCAGGTCGCGCCGGCCCGCGAACCCCGTGTCACCGACGAGCACGGCCGCCGCGTACGCGGGTGGGAACTGGCCCTGCGCTACCTGCTCCTGCTCGGTGTCCTCGCCCTGACCATCGGCCCGTTCCTGTGGCAGCTGTCGACCTCGCTCAAGGGTCCCACCGAGGACATCTTCAGCTCCCCGCCGAAGTTCCTGCCCGCCGAGCCCACGCTGCACAACTACGAGCGGGTCGCCGAGACCATCCCCGTGTGGGACTACGCCCTGAACTCGCTGAAGGTCGCCGCGGCCAACGTGGTCACCAACTGCGTCGGCGCCGCCCTCGCCGGCTACGCCCTGGCCCGGCTGCGCTACCGCGGCCGGCGCGTCGCCACCCTGGTGTTCATCCTGGCCATGCTCGTGCCCGTGGAGGGCATCATCATCGCCCAGTTCACCACCATGCGGGAGCTGGGCCTGAACAACACCCTGATCGGCGTCGTGCTGCCCGGCTGTGTCAGCGCCCTGAACGTGCTGCTGATGCGCAACGCCTTCCTCAACCTCCCCTACGAGATAGAGGAAGCCGCCTACGTCGACGGCGCCAACGTCTGGCAGCGGTTCCTGCGGATCGCGCTGCCCTCGGTGAAGGGCACGCTCGCGGTCGTCGCGATCTTCGCCTTCATGGGCGCCTGGGACGACTTCCTTTGGCCGCTGATCGTGCTGAGCGACCCGTCCAAGTTCACCCTGACCATCGGCCTCAACTATCTGCACGGCACCTTCGCCAACGACGAGCGCCTCGTCGCCGCCGGCACGATCATCGCCGTGGCGCCGCTCATCGCCCTCTTCGCCTGCCTCCAGCGGTACTTCTTCCGCGGCGTGGGCGAGGGCGCCGTCAAGGGCTGAACCACCCGCTTCCCCCTCACAAGGACACCGCATGCCTTCTGCCGTGCGCTTCGGCGTCAACTACACCCCGAGCGTCGGGTGGTTCCACCACTGGCTCGACTTCGACCTCGACTCCGTACGCGCCGACCTGGACTCCGTCGCCGCACTGGACGTGGACCACGTCCGCGTCTTCCCGCTGTGGCCGTACTTCCAGCCCAACCGCTCCCTGATCCGCGAACGCGCCGTCGAGCACCTGGTGGCGCTGGTCGACGCGGCGGGTGAACGCGGCCTCGACGTCAACGTGGACGGCCTCCAGGGCCACCTGAGCAGCTTCGACTTCGTGCCGGCCTGGACCCGCACCTGGCACCGCCGCAACCTGTTCACCGACCCGGAGGTCATCGACGGCCAGGCCACCTACCTGCGCACCCTCGCCGCCGCCCTGTCCGGCCGGCCGAACTTCCTCGGCATGACCCTCGGCAATGAGGTCAACCAGTTCTCCGCCGGGCCCCATCCCGACCCGGACCGTGCGACCAGCGAGCAGATCGACACCTGGCTGGAGCGGATGCTCGCCGCCTGCGAGGAGGGCGCCCCCGGCCGGATGCACCTGCACGCCGAGTACGACGCCACCTGGTACCAGGACGACCAGCCCTTCACCCCGGCCCAGGCCGCCCGGCAGGGCGCCGTCACGGCCGTGCACTCCTGGGTCTTCAACGGCACCGCACAGCGCCACGGCCGTACCTCCGTGCCCAGCGAGCACCACGCCGCCTACCTGATCGAGCTGAGCAAGGCCTGGGCCGACGACCCGCACCGCCCGGTCTGGCTCCAGGAGGTCGGCGCCCCCGCGCCCCTCGTCCCGGCCGAGCACGCTGCGGCCTTCACCGAGGCGACCATCGACAACGCCCTGGACAGTCCCGACCTGTGGGGCGTCACCTGGTGGTGCTCGCACGACGTGTCCCGGGAGCTGGCCGACTTCCCCGAGCTGGAGTACGGGCTCGGGCTGCTCACCAACGACCGCCGTCCCAAGGGCGCGGCACGCGCCCTGGCCCGCGCGGCCCGCGCCGCACGGGACGGGGCCCGTCCCGCTCCCGCCCCGCGCACCACCGCTCTCGTCGTCCCCGCCGATCCGGGGCGGCGCTCGGCCTGCGCCCCCGGCGGCGCCGTCTTCGACGCCTTCTTCCGGCTGGTCGCCGACGGCGCCCGCCCCACCACCGTCCTCGACACGCGCGCCGCCGACCCCGGGCACCTCGCGGCCCGCGGCATCACCGAGGTCGTCACCCCCGACCAGGTGACTCCCGCGACACGGGAGGCCCCGCACGGACCCCACGTCCACCAGGGAGGCACCCCCTCGTGACCGCCGCACGATTCGAACCGCACGCGGTGGGGGAGCTGTACACCACGTCGGACCCCGACACCGTGACCCATACCCGGTAACCCCCCGCACTCCGCCCGCACCCGCCCCACGCAACCAGGAGCACCCCGCATGCATGACGACCGCAACCTGGTCGAAGCCCGCCTCAAGCGCGTCCTCGACGAGCGCGTCCGCCCCGCCCTCTACCCCGAGTCCGTGCCGCTGGACGTGGCGGTCTGGAACGCGCCCGGCGAGCCCGTGCCGGTCGAGGAGGGACTCGCGGCCGAACCGCAGCCCATAGAGGTGGGCGCCCGCTGGGGCGCGCCCTGGGGCACCAGCTGGTTCCGGGTCACCGGCACCGTCCCCGAGGAGTGGGCCGGGAAGACCGTCGAGGCGATCCTCGACCTCGGCTTCGACGAGAACATGCCCGGCTTCCAGTGCGAGGGCCTGGTCTACCGGCCCGACGGCACCCCGGTGAAGGGCCTCAACCCACGCAACCAGTGGGTGCGGATCGGCGCCCCCGCCGAGGGCGGCGAGGAGGTGCGCCTGCACGTCGAGGCCGCCTCCAACCCCGTCGTCCTCGACTACCACCCCTTCGTGCCCACGCACCTCGGCGACAAGGACACCGCGGGCAGCGAGCCGCAGTACACGCTCGCCCGCATGGACCTCGCCGTCCTCGACGAGACGGTGTGGAACCTGGTGCTCGACCTGGAGGTGCTGGGCGAGCTGATGGCCGAGCTGCCGGTGGACTCGCCGCGCCGCTGGGAGATCCTGCGCGCGCTCGACAAGGCCCTGGACGCCATCGACCTCCAGGACGTGAACGGCACGGCCGAGCAGGCCCGTTCCCGGCTCACCGAAGTGCTCTCCACCCCCGCCGTCCCCTCCGCGCACCGCATCAGCGCCGTCGGCCACGCGCACATCGACTCGGCGTGGCTGTGGCCGCTGCGCGAGACCGTGCGCAAGGTGGCCCGCACGACCTCCAACATGACCGCCCTCCTGGAGGACGAGCCGGACTTCGTCTTCGCCATGTCGCAGGCCCAGCAGTGGGCGTGGGTGCGCGACCACCGGCCCGAGGTGTGGGCGCGGGTGAAGAAGGCCGTCGCGGACGGGCGGTTCGTGCCGGCCGGCGGCATGTGGGTGGAGTCGGACACCAACATGCCCGGCTCGGAGGCGATGGCCCGGCAGTTCGTGCACGGCAAGCGGTTCTTCCTCGACGAGTTCGGCGTCGAGAACGACGAGGCGTGGCTCCCGGACACCTTCGGGTTCGCGGCCGGACTGCCGCAGATCATCAAGGCGGCCGGCACCAAGTACCTGCTGACGCAGAAGATCTCCTGGTCGCAGACGAACAAGTTCCCCCACCACACCTTCCGCTGGGAGGGCATCGACGGCACCCGGATCTTCACGCACTTCCCGCCCGTCGACACCTACAACTGCTCCATGAAGGGCAGCGAGATCGCCCACGCGGCGAAGAACTTCAAGGACAAGGGAGTCGCCCGGCACTCCCTCGCCCCCACCGGCTGGGGCGACGGAGGCGGCGGCACCACCCGCGAGATGGTCGCCAAGGCGGCCCGGCTGCGTGACATCGAGGGCTCGGCGACGGTCGAGTGGGAAACCCCGCACGCCTTCTTCGAGAAGGCCGAGGCAGAGAACCCGCAGCCGCCCGTCTGGGTCGGCGAGCTGTACCTCGAACTGCACCGCGCCACCCTCACCAGCCAGGCCAAGACCAAGCAGGGCAACCGCCGCAGCGAACACCTCCTGCGCGAGGCCGAGCTGTGGGCGGCGACCGCGGCCGTGCGGGCCGGCTTCCCCTACCCGTACGACGACCTGGACCGCATCTGGAAGACGGTCCTGCTGCACCAGTTCCACGACATCCTGCCCGGCTCGTCCATCGCCTGGGTGCACCGCGAGGCCCGTGCGACCTACGACCGGGTCGCCGCCGAACTGACCGGGATCATCGATGCCGCCCAGCGCGCCCTGGCCGGCGAGGGCGACACCCCGCTGGTCTTCAACTCCGCCCCGCACGCACGGGCCGGCGTCCGCGCGGGCGCCGCGGCGGCCCCGCTGACGGAGGGCCGCACCGGCCTCACCGCCCGCCCTGGCGGCGGCCACGTCCTGGACAACGGCCTGCTGCGCGTCGAGATCGACGAACGCGGGCTGGTGGTCTCGGCGTACGACATCGCCGCCGACCGCGAGACGATCGCGCCGGGCGGGGCGGGCAACCTGCTCCAGCTCCACCCCGACTTCCCGAACATGTGGGACGCCTGGGACGTCGACGAGTTCTACCGCAACACGGTCACCGACCTCACCGACGCCGACGAGGTCGCCCCCGGCGACGACGGCGCCTCGGTGCGCGTCGTCCGCTCCTTCGGCTCCTCCCGCGTCACCCAGGTGCTCACCCTCGCGCCGGGGGAGCGGCGGCTCGAGGTGGACACCGAGGTCGACTGGCACGAGACGGAGAAGTTCCTCAAGCTCGCCTTCCCCATCGACGTGCACGCCGAACGGTATGCGTCGGAGACCCAGTTCGGGCACTTCCACCGGCCCACCCACACCAACACCAGCTGGGAGGCCGCCAAGTTCGAGGCCTGCAACCACCGCTTCGTCCACCTGGAGGAGCCCGGCTGGGGCGTCGCGGTCGTCAACGACTCGACGTACGGCCACGACGTCACCCGAACCGTCCGCACCGACGGCGACGCCGGTACGACCACCACCGTCCGGGTGTCCCTGCTGCGCGCCCCGCGCTTCCCCGACCCCGAGACCGACCAGGGCGTGCACCGGTTCCGGCACGCGCTGGTCCCGGGCGCGTCCATCGGCGACGCCGTGCGCGAGGGCTGGCGGATCAACCTGCCCGAGCGGCACGTCACGGGCGCCGACGAGGTGGCGCCGTTGATCTCGGCCGACCGGGACGCGGTGGTGGTCACCGCCGTCAAGCTCGCCGACGACGGCAGCGGCGACGTCGTGGTCCGCTTCCACGAGGCCCACGGCGGCCGCGCCAGGGCCACCCTGACGGCCGGCTTCCCGGTCGCCGCCGTGGCGGTCACCGACCTCCTGGAGCGCCCCCTCGCCGACGAGGAGCCCGCGATCGAGACCGACGGCGACCGGATCGCCGTACGCCTGCGCCCGTTCCAGCTGATGACCCTGCGCCTCAAGCGCGCGTAGCGCGTCCGGCGGCGGGCCCGGCACCCGGAAACGGTGCGCCGGGCCCGCCCCGCTACGACCGCTGCGGCACCACGGTCAGCCGCGTCGGCGGCAGATACTCGCGCACGTACGTCCGCTCCCAGCACGCCCCCGTCTCCCGCAGCTCGCGCCACGTCGTGTACCGGTAGCGGAACAGGCGGGCGCGGACGAAGCGCGGTGGGGCGTCGGGCGGGAACGGGGAGCGGCGCAGCAGCTTCAGCGTCGCGCGGTCGTTCTCCAGCAGCCGTTCCACCAGGGTGCCGAACCACGACCCCGCGTACGAGGGCGACAGCGCGGCGAACCACATCAGCCAGTCCAGGCGCAGATGGTACGGCGCGAACTGACGCGGCCAGCGCCGCGGATCACCGGGCTTGCCCTTGAACTCGTACTCCCGCCAGTCGCCGTCCTCGCGGGCCGTCTCGTCGGCGGTGCCCTCGATCACCACCTCGTACCGGATCCGGCTGACGCTCCCGAAGGCGCCGTAGGTGTTGACCAGGTGGAGGGAGTCGAAGGAGCGGTTCATCACCTGGCGACGGGAGATCATGTTGCGGACCGGACGGTGGCTCAGGAACAGCAGCAGCGCCGCCGCGGCCAGGACCACGACCTCGTACCAGAGCGGAGCGGCGGCCACGGACGGCGGATCGGCCGGGAACGCGACCACCGACAGCGCGAGCACGACGGTGATCCAGTTCAGCCAGGAGAAGTTGCCCGAGAGCACCAGCCACAGCTGGGTCGCGATCATCAGCGCGGCGGCGGCACTCGCCACCGGCTGCGGGGTGAAGAGGAGGAAGGGCACCACGAGCTGCGTGACGTGGTTGGCGGCCACCTCCACGCGGTGCAGGGGCCGGGGCAGGTGGTGGAAGAACCAGCTCAGCGGGCCCGGCATGGGCTGGGTCTCGTGGTGGTGGTCGAGACAGGTCAGCTTCCGCCAGCACTCGTCGCCGCGCATCTTGATCAGCCCCGCCCCGAACTCCACCCGGAACAGCAGCCAGCGCAGCAGGAACAGGACGAGCACCGGCGGCGCGACCTCGTCGTTGCCGAGGAAGACGGCGACGAAGCCGGTCTCCAGCAGCAGCGACTCCCAGCCGAACGAGTACCAGGTCTGTCCGACGTTGACGATCGAGAGATACAGCGCCCACGGCACCAGCCACAGCAGCATCGCGCCCCACAGCGGCAGCAGCGAGTCGAGACCCGCCACCAGCGCCGCCGACACCGCGCAGCCCGTCCAGGCGCAGCCCGCGAAGAGCCGGTCCGAGTAGCGCCACTGGAACAGGCTCGGCGCCCGCCCGAACGGCACCCGCTCGACGAAGCGGGGCACCGGCGTCAGACCGCGCTCGCCGAGCAGCGCCCGGAACTGCAGCGCCGCCGTCAGGAACGCGACCAGGTACACGACGGCCAGCGCCCGCTGGAAGACCAGCCGGCCCAGCCAGTAGTCGGGTGCGGTGAACCACTCCACGGCCGCGCTCCTCTCGTACGGTCACGCTCTGTGTACCCCGGTCGGCCGCCCGGTCCCTCCCGGAAGGCACCGGGCGGCCGACCAGGAGTCGAAGATTCGGGCAAATCCTGGCAAGGTGGGGTCCATGGCTGATCGGGGAGCGAGCGCCCCGTCACTCCCGGAAGACTGGCCCGCCCACCCGGACCCGATCCTGGCGCTCAACCGCATGGGCAGCTTCGACTGGGACCTGGACGCCGGGCTGTTCCACATGGACGCCCAGGCCCACGAGGTGTTCGACCTGCGCCCGGAGGAGTACGACGGGCGCCCCGAGTCGCTGTCGGCGCGGGTGCCCACGGCGGAGAGCCGCCGCATGGACGCCATCGTCGCCCAGGCCATGAAGGACGGCAGCGAGAACTACGGCACCTACTTCCGTCTGCGCCGCCGCGACGGCACCCTGCGTTGGACCCGCACCCAGGGCTACATCCGCCGGGACGAGACCGGTCGCCCCCGCCGGATCATCGGCATCGTCCGCGACGCCACCCAGGAGATGGCGGAGACCGCGGCCAACCGCGAGCAGGCCGCGCAGGACGAGGCCCGCCGCCGGCTCACCAACGTCGTCCAGCTCGCCACGGCCGCCCTGGCACACGCCCGCACGGTGGACGACGTGATCGAGGTGCTGCGCGACACCCACGGCCTCACCCGGCTGGGCGCCACCAGCCTGGTGATGGGGCTGGTCGAGGCCGGCCGCATCCGGCTGGTCGCCGACGGCCCCGAGAACAGCTTCGTCCCCGGCACCCGGGTCACCCGGATCGACGAGCCGTACCCGATGAGCGAGGCCGTACGGACCCTCAGCCCCCGCTTCATCGAGTCGCCGGAGGACTTCGCGGAGCGCTACCCCCTGCTGTGGAAGGACATCACCCACCTCGACATCACCGCGGCCGCCTACCTGCCGCTGATCGCCCAGGCCCGCCCGATCGGCGCGATCGGGCTGCTCTACAGCGACCGGCACGGCTTCTCCCCGGAGGACCGCAACGTCCTGGTCGCGCTCGGCAGCGGCATCGCGCAGAGCCTGCAGCGGGCCATGCTCTACGAGCAGGAGATGGACCTCGCCGAAGGGCTCCAGCAGGCCATGCTGCCGCGCACCATCCCCAGCGTGCCCGGCTGCGACGTCGCCGTCCGCTACCGCGCCGCCTCCATCGGGGGCGCCCTCGGCCGTGACATCGGCGGCGACTGGTACGACCTGATCCCGCTGCCCGGCGGACGCGTCGGCGCCGTCATCGGCGACGTGCAGGGCCACGACACGCACGCCGCCGCCGTCATGGGCCAGCTGCGCATCGTGCTGCGCGCCTACGCCGCCGAGGGCCACCCACCGGCCACGGTGATGGCGCGGGCCTCCGTCTTCCTGCACGAACTCGACACCGACCGCTTCGCGACCTGCCTGTACGCGGAGGTCGACCTGGGCACCGGAGTGGTCCAGCTGGTCCGCGCCGGACACATCGACCCTCTGCTGCGGTTCGGTGACGGCACCTGCCGCCACGTCCGCGTCGAGGGCGGGCTGCCGCTCGGCCTGTCCGCCGAGTTCGGGCGCCTCGCCTACCCGGTCGCCACCCTCGAACTGGACCCGGGCAACACCCTGCTGCTGTGCACCGACGGCCTCGTCGAGCAGCCCGGCGCCGACCTCGACGAAGGGATGGACGTCCTCACGGCGCTGATCGGCTCCGGACCGCAGGACGTACGGGACCTCGCCGACCGGCTCATCGACGTGGCCGACGAACGCCGCGGCGACGACGACGTCGCGCTGCTCCTGCTGCGCCGCCACGGTCTGGGCGCCCCCCGCACCTTCGGCCGGGTCCAGCAGCACGTGTCCCCCGGCGACCCCGAGGCCCTCACCGAGGCCCGGCACATGATCCGCGCCGCGGTCAGGTCCTGGGGTGCCAGGGGCCAGAGCGACGAGATCGAACTGGTCGCCGACGAGCTGATCACCAACGCCCTCATGCACACCGAGGGCTCAGCCGTCGTCACGCTGCGGCTGCTCACCGGAACCGACCGCAGACTCCGGGTCGAGGTCGAGGACTCCTCCAGCGCCCTGCCGCGCCGCCGCGAGGCCGGGGACGACGGTGTCTCGGGGCGGGGGCTGCTCCTGGTCGAGTCGCTCGCCGACGAGTGGGGTGTGGAGGCGCGCGGCGGCGGCAAATGCGTGTGGTCCGAGTTCGTGGTGGCCCACGGCGCGGGCTGAAACCCACTGGCGCCGCCGGTGGCCGGTGGCACTCTGGACGTATGCCAGAACTGCCCGAGGTCGAGGCGCTCCGCGACTTTTTGACCGAACACCTCACCGGCCGCGAGATCGTCCGGGTCCTGCCCGTGGCGATCAGCGTCCTGAAGACGTACGACCCGCCGCTCACGGCGCTGGAGGGCCACCAGGTGGCCGGCGTGCACCGCTACGGCAAGTTCCTCGACGTCGAGACCGCCGGCGGCCCGCATCTGGTGACCCATCTGGCCCGGGCCGGCTGGCTGCGCTGGAAGGACAGCCTGCCCAGCGGTCTGCCCAGGCCCGGGAAGGGACCGCTCGCGCTGCGTGTCGCCCTGGAGACCGGCGCGGGCTTCGATCTGACGGAGGCGGGCACGCAGAAGCGGCTCGCGGTGTACGTCGTGGCCGACCCGCAGCAGGTCCCGGGCGTGGCCCGGCTCGGGCCCGACCCGCTCGCCGACGACTTCGACCAGGCGCGCTTCGCCGCCCTCCTCGACGGCGAGCGGCGCCGGCTCAAGGGCGCCCTGCGCGACCAGAGCCTGATCGCGGGCGTGGGGAACGCGTACAGCGACGAGATCCTGCACGCCGCGAAGATGTCCCCGTTCAAACTGGCCGCCTCCCTCACCGACGAGGAGACCGCGCGGCTGTACGCGGCCCTGCGCGGCACACTCACCGAGGCGGTGGACCGCTCGCGGGGCATCGCCGCCGGACGTCTGAAGGCCGAGAAGAAGAGCGGGCTGCGGGTCCACGGGCGCACCGGCGAGGCCTGTCCGGTGTGCGGCGACACCATCCGTGAGGTCTCCTTCAGCGACTCCTCGCTCCAGTACTGCCCGACCTGCCAGACCGGTGGCAAGCCGCTGGCGGACCGGAGGATGTCCCGGCTGCTGAAGTGACGGCGGTGGCCGGGGCGGATGTCATCCCGCCGGAAGCGTCACCAGATGCTGCCCGGTCGCGGTCCGCACCTCGTAGCGGGCGATCTCGTCGGGATGCAGGGCGGCACCGCCGTGCATGGTGTTCGGCCGGGCGTCGTGCTCCGGGACGTTCCAGCTGGTGATCGTCTGCTCGGTGCCGTCGCGGCCGACGGCGATCAGCCGGCACGAGCGCGGCCCCGCCCCGTCCTTGACCTCCAGCCGCACGTCCGTGCCCCAGGTCTCGTCCTCGGCCGTGATCCGCGCCCACACCCCGGAGCGGGCATCGGTCGCGGTGACCGGCGCCGCCGGATCGCCCTGACTCGCGTACAGCACGGCGCCGGGTCCGGCCACGGCGCACACCACCGCGGCGGCCACGGCGTACAGCACCCGCCTGCGGCCGGCCCGGTGGCGGGTGGCCACCTCGGACAGCAGCCGGTCGAGCAGGCGCGGGCCGGGCCTGGTCAGGGGGTGCACGATGCGGGGTGTCGCCTGCCGGTACAGCATCAACTGGCGGGCGGCGGGGCCGAATTCGGTCACCTGGGCCGTGCACCGAGGGCATTCCATGAGGTGGTCCTCGAAGCGGAACGCTTCCGCCTCGTCCAGCACGCCGAGCGCGTAGGCGCCGACGTCACGATGCCTTTCCAGGGACCTCATGCCGAATCCTCGTGCCGTTGGGTGCGGGTGGGGTTACTCCTTGCTCCCACCCGTACGCACCGGACAGCCGAATCACTCAAGCCACCGCACAATCGCAACCAAGGTGTTCGGAGCGGCGAAAGCGGTGGATTGGTCGGTCCCCGAAGAAGTTTGTGAGCAGGTCCGGACGGCTAGAACAGATGGATGGCGAGATGGCCCAGCGGCAGTCCCAGCTGCCAGGCCGGCGTCCACACCTGGGGCCCCTCGTCCTCCCCGGTCACCGGCGCTCCGCCGGGCACCGCGTTGAGGTCGGGGGCCAGCAGTTCGGTCTCCTGGAGCCAGCGCCAGGCGGCCCGGGCCAGCTCCAGGTCGGGCGAGTGGCGTCCGGCGGCGATCGCGTCGGCCGTGACCTCGGCCAGCCGCCCGTGCACCCACTCGTGCCACGGCTGGTCGTAGGCCGTCAGGGACAGCCAGGTCTCCAGGTGGGTGACGACACGGATGCCGCTCAGCTCGTTCTCCGTGTCGGACAGGAAGACGGTCAGCGCCAGCGCGTCGCGTCCGGCGCGGAACTCGAAGGACGTCGGCGGCATCAGGTCGCCGGTCCGCAGCAGCTCGTCGGCGATGTACTCGGCGTACAACCACGCCATGGGAACGCTCAGTTCGCCCCCGCCTGTGCCGTCCGTGCTCTCTTGACCTCTGTGCAGCATCCCTTCCTGCCTTCCTCCGGTGCGTGCGCGTCGCCCGACCCGGGTCATGGGCCCCCGTCCGGAACACGGATGAGAACAGCCGATTACTCAACCGGGGTCCCGGGCAAGGCGCTTTACGGAGGTTTGACCATACGGTCGGTTTCACCGCAGGTCGGCGGCGTATCCCGGTAGCACCCTGCGCAGGGCGCGCAGCGCGTAGTAAGCGCGGGACTTCACGGTACCGGGCGGGATGCCGAGGGCTGCCGCGGCTTCCGCCACGCTCGCCCCCTGGAAGTACACCAGCACCAGGACTTCACGGTGCTCCGGAGTGAGAGTCTTCACAGCCTCGCGCACATCGAGGGCAGCGGCGGCCCGTTCGGCGTGATCGGCGCAGACCCGCGCGTTCTCCAGTACGGCGTCGCCGACCTCCGGGGGACGGGCCTGACGGGCGCGGCGCGCGTCGATCGCGAGGCGCCGCGCCACGGTGAGCAGCCAGGGCCGTACGGAGTCGAAGTCGTCGGCGCGCAGCGCCTCGGGGTGCTGCCAGGCGCGGACCAGGGTCTCCTGCACGAGGTCCTCGGCGCGTTGCCGGTCGCCGTCGCTGAGCCGCAGCAGCAGCGCGAAGAGCGGCCGGCCGTGCTCGCGTTGCAGTGCGGCGAGCTCGTGCTCGGCGGTCGTCCCGTTCGCTGTGTCCGTCAGGGTGATTCCGGCCGTCATGGCCGTATGGCACCGCAGGGGGCCGCCCGGGGACAGGGCGCACGCACGGGCGTGCGGCGGACGGTCGATCGCGTCGACGAACGGTTCGACGAACGGTCGGCACCCCCCGTTCGCGCACGCCGGACGGGCTAATGGGCGTGTCGGAGTCGCCTGTGACAAGCCATGCCTCATTACCTGTTTGTAAGTAAATGTGACTTTTCATCGGTGTGTGCGACCCAGCGGAGTGAACGGATGATCACACGCAGTCGGCAGGTGGCCCTGGCCCTGACCGCCCTCCTCACCGCGGGCGCGGCCTGCCAGGCCCGCGACCACGAACCGCCGAAACGCCCGGCGCAGGCCCCGCCCGCCGCCGACGACGGCGCCTTCACGCTGGTCGCCTCCGGGGACGTGCTGCCGCACGACTCGATCATCGAGCGGGCCCGCTTCGACGCCGGCGGCACCGGCTACGACTTCCGCCCCATGCTCGCGGGCGCCCGGCCGATCGTCTCGCGCGCCGACCTCGCCCTGTGCCACATGGAGACCATCTACGGCGCGAACGGCGACTACAGCGGCTACCCCCTCTTCAAGTCCCCGCCCGAGGTGGCGAAGGCGCTGGCCGCGACCGGCTACGACGGCTGCTCCACCGCTTCCAACCACAGCGTGGACGACGGCGCGAACGGCATCCGCCGCACCCTGGACGCCCTCGACCGCGCCGGCGTGCGGCATGCCGGGACGGCGCGTACCGAGGGCGAGGCGGACACCGCGACGGTCCTGCGCGCCGGCCGCGCCGAGGTCGCCCACCTCGCCTACACCCTCCACACCAACGGCCACCCGCTGCCCTCGGGACAGCCCTGGGCGGTCGGCCTGATCGACGAGGAGCGGATCGTCGCGGACTCCCGGGCCGCCCGGAAGGCGGGCGCGGACGTCGTCGTGGTGTCGCTGCACTGGGGCACCGAATGGCAGGACGAGCCCGACGGGGACCAGTTGGCCCTGGCCCGGAGCCTGACCGCCGCACACACCGGCGACCGCCCCGACATCGACCTGATCCTCGGCACCCACGCCCATGTCCCGCAGGCCTACGAGAAGCTCAACGGCACCTGGGTGATCTACGGGATGGGGGACCAGATCGCCGGCGAGATGGTCAACGACGAGGGCGCCCGCGATCCGCGCGGCAACCAGTCGGCCATCGGCCGCTTCACCTTCGCGCCGCCCGCCCGGCCCGGCGAACGCTGGAGGGTGACCAGGGCCGAGTTCGTCCCGCAGCTGTTCGACGTCGACGCCGGCCGGGTGGTGAACCTCAATCAGGCACTGGACCAGGGCGCCGAGGTACGCGCCGTGCGCGACCGCATCCGCGACGTGGTGTTCAGCAGGGGCGCCGCCGAGGACGGGCTGGTGATGGGGAAGTAGGCCAGGCGCCGCCTGTGTGGCGTCACGTGTCCTCCACGTGGTCCAGGGCCGTCAGCATGGCCCCGAGCACCCGCAGGCAGGTGGTGACGTCGGTGTCCGTGAGGTCCTGGCCGACCTCGCGCAGCAGCCGGTGCTCCCGGTCCAGGACCTCGCTGATCGTGTCCCGTCCCCGGGCGGTCAGCCGGATCAGCGACGACCGGCGGTGCGCCGGGTTCGGGATGCTCTCCACCAGGCCCTGCGCCGCGGCCTCGTTGACCATCCGCTGCACGAACTGCCGGCTGATCGCCTGGGCCCGGCCCATCTGGGGCACGGTCATCGGACCGCCGCGCCGCAGCATCGTCAGCACGGCGCGGACGCCCACGGACAGACCGTCGGCGGCCAGGCCCTGCTCGACACCGCGCTGCGCGCGCCGGTAGAGCGGGCCGACCAGGTCGTACACCTCGGTGAGCCGCCGTGCGAGCGCGTCCGGCGGGAGGGGTGCGTCGATGTCGTTCACCCCGCCATCATGACACCCCGGTTGTCAAAGTGAGGCCCACATGACACCTTGGTTGTCATGAATACTGCTTCGGACCTCCGTTTCTTCGCCTCCGCCGACGGCGACCTCGCCTACCGCGACACCGGCACCGGTGACCCCGTCGTCCTGCTGCACTCCGGGTTCACCGACCACCGCGTCTTCGACGCCCAGATCCCGGCCCTGGCCCGCGGCCACCGCGTGATCGCCCCCGACGTGCGCGGACACGGCGCCTCCGCCAACGCGACCCGGCCGTTCCGCTGGGCGGACGACCTCGCCGCGCTGCTGCGCCACCTCGACGCCGGCCCCGCGGTGCTCGTCGGCGTGTCCATGGGCGGCGCCATCGCCACCGACACGGTGCTCGAGTACCCGGAGCTGGTCCGTGCGGTGGTCGCCTGCGGGGCGTCCACCAGCGAGTTCGAGTACACCGACCCCTGGGTGCGGGGGGTGCTGGCGGAGCAGGCCGCCGCACTGGGCGCGGGGGACGTCGAGGGCTGGCTCACGGCGTTCCTGCGCTTCGTGCCGGGGAAGCACCGCACCCCCGACGACGTCGACCCGGACGTGCTGCGCCGGGTGCGCGAGATGGCCCTGGGCACCCTCTCCAAGCACACCCCGGACGAGGAGAACCACCACGTGCCCCTGACCGACACCTGGTCCCGGGTCCCGAAGATCGACGTCCCGGTCCTCGCCGTCAACGGCGCCCTGGACGCGCCCGACCTGATCGCGGACGCGGAACGGCTCGCCCGTACGGTCCCGGACGGCCGTTCCGTCGTCGTCGAAGGCGTCGCGCACTACCCGAACATGGAACGGCCCGAGGTCTTCGAGGAGATCGTCACCGGATTCCTGCGCGGCCTGTGAAGGCGAGCCGCTATCGGCGCGCCAGCTCCGACTTCCGGTACGAGTACGCGAAGTAGATCACCAGACCGACCACGAACCACACGGCGAACCGCACCCAGGTCTGCCACTGCAGGAACGTGATCAGCCAGATCGAGAACACGATGCCCAGCGCCGGCACGAACGGCATCCACGGCGTACGGAAGGTGCGCGGCAGGTCCGGCTGCCGGTAGCGCAGCACGATCACCGCCGCGCACACCACCACGAACGCCAGCAGGATGCCGATGTTGGTCAGCTCCGCCGCCTCACCGATCGGCAGGAACCCGGCGATCGCGGCCGACGCGAACCCCACGATCCAGGTGACCCGGGTCGGCACGTGCCGCGTCGGGTGCGTCTTGGCGAACCACTTGGGCAGCAGCCCGTCGCGCGACATGGAGAACCACACGCGGGTGACACCCAGCATGAACGTGAACATCACCGTGAGGATGCCGATGATGGCGCCCACCGCGATGATGTCGGCCAGCGAACTCAGCCCCACCGACTTGAACGCCGTCGAGAAGCCGCTCTCCGGGTCGATGCTCTTGTAGTTCTGCATGCCGGTCAGTACCAGACAGGCCGCCACGTACAGCACCATCGAGATGATCAGCGAGTAGATGATCGCCTTCGGCATGTGCCGCTGGGCGTCCTTCGACTCCTCGGCCGCCGTCGACATGGCGTCGTACCCGAAGACCGCGAAGAACACCGTCGCCGCACCGGTGAACGCCCCGCCCACCCCGAACGGGAAGAACGGGTGGTAGTTCGAGGTCTCGACGTGGAAGACGCCCACCCCGATCACCAACAGCACCACCAGCACCTTCAGTACGACCACGACCATCTCGAAGCGGGCCGCGTTCCTGATGCCCAGCGTCAGCAGATACGCGATCAGCAGGCACAGCACCGCCGCGAACAGGTCGACCCGGTGACCGTCCCCGGTGCCGGGCGCGCCCAGCATCCAGTTCGGCAGGTCGGCGCCCATCTCGTTGACCAGGAAGCTGAAGTAGCCCGAGATGCCGATCGCGACCACCGCCACGATCGCCGTGTACTCCAAAAGCAGGTCCCAGCCGATGAACCACCCCACCAGCTCGCCCAGGACCGCGTAGCCGTAGGTGTACGCGGAGCCCGCCTTCGGGATCAGCCCGGCGAACTCGGCGTAGGACAGGGCGGCCGCCGCGCTCGCGACGCCCGCGATGAGGAAGGAGACGAGGACCGCGGGACCCGCCGTGCCGTTGGCGACGGTGCCGGCCAGCGTGAAGATGCCGGCCCCGATGATGCCGCCCACGCCGATCGCGGTCAGCTGCCACAGCCCCAGCGAGCGGACCAGGCCCCCGCCGCTCTCCGTCTCCTCGATGTGCTCGATGGGTTTGCGGCGGAGAACACCCTCACCCATGCGGAACCCGGCCATGCGCCTCACCTCTTTGTGAACGGCAAACGGCTGACGGTGGATCATGATGACTCACACACGTCCGCGACGGAAGCCACGACGCACACCCGGACCGGACAGGTGCTACGGCACCACCGTCACCGGCCAGCGCCCCGCCTTCACCAGCCGGACCGCGACGGAGCCGATGAACCGGTGACCTGCCTGCTCGGAGGCGCCCACCACCACCGCGTCCGCCTTCAACTGGTCGGCCGTCTTCACCAGTCCGCTGTACGGATCGCCGCGGAAGGTGTGGAACTCCCAGCGGATGTCGAATATCCCCTTGACCCGCTCGGTCGCCTCCCGGATCTGGGCCACCAGCTCCTCGGCGATCTCGTCGGTCGTCTCCGCCACCGGCGCCCCGAGCGCCGCACCCCCCGCCAGCACCGGCTGCACGTACACCACGGCGAGCAGGGCGCCCTGGCGCCGGGCCTGACCACCGGCGTAGGCCGCGGCCCTCAGCGAGGAGTCGGAGCCGTCCACACCGACGACGATGACCTTGGGTCCGTCCGTGCCGCGTTCGAACTGATGGGAGTGCTGTTCCGTCACGCGGCGAGGCTATCGGAGTCCTCGGTGATCTTGGGCTGGGCGGGTGGTTTCGTGCCGCCGCACCGGTGTTGCTCAGGTGCGGCGCGGCCCGGCCGGGCGACTGATGAGTCATGAAAAAGGATCAGTTGCTCACGCGTCGCACACTGCTCGCCGGTGTCGCGGCCGTCGGAGCCGCCGGCGCCGGCGCCGCGCTCGCGACGGGCCTGGGAAACGGACCGGCCCGGCCGGCCGCACCCGCTCCGGGACCCCCGAAGCACAGCCCGCTCAAACCCTCCGCCTACCGCCTGGCGCCCCTGACCGGATACGGCGCCCCACGCGCCGCGCCCCGGCAGCCCCCGGTGCGCAGCGAGCCGATCCTGCGCATGACGGGCCGGGGCCGCACCATGCTGCTCACCTTCGACGACGGACCCCATCCCAAGTACACCCCGCAGATCCTGGACACCCTGGCCGAGTACGAGGTGCGCGCGACGTTCTTCGTGTGCGGGGAGATGGCGGACTACAACCGGGACCTGCTGACCCGGATGGCCGACGAGGGGCACGTGGTCGGCAACCACACCTGGTCCCACCCGCTGCTGACCAAACTCACCCGGCGCCGCATCCGCTCGGAGATGGAGCGTACGAGCGAGGTCGTCGAGCAGGCCTACGGCGAGGCGCCCCGCTGGTTCCGGGCCCCTTACGGGGCGTGGAACCGGGCCGCCTTCCAGCTCGGCTCGGAGCTCGGCATGGAACCGCTGGCCTGGACCGTGGACACCCTCGACTGGACGACACCCGGCACCGCCACCATCGTCGACCGGGTCGAGGACGGCGCCGCCCCCGGCGTCGTGGTGCTCTCGCACGACGCCGGGGGCGACCGGTCGCAGAGTGTCCGCGCCCTGCGGCGCTATCTGCCCGAGCTGCTCGACTCCGGCTACCACCTCACCGTCCCGCGGCGGCGTCTGCTGTGACCGCCGCCGCGCCCGCCCGGCCGGGGCACGCTCAGCGGACCTCGACCAGGCGGGCGAAGGTGACGACGTTCCCGTCGTAGCCGTTCTGCTTGGAGAAACCGCCGCCGCAGGTGATGACCCGCAATTCCGGGCCGCCCTTGGAGGCGTATACCCGGTCGCCGGGGAAATTGTTCTTCTCGAACACCTCGATGCCGTAGATCTCGAAGACCGCCGTCTTTCCGTCCTGGCGGTGGATCTCCACCTTGTTTCCCTTTTTCAGGGCGCCGAGTCCGTAGAAGACGGCGGGGCCCTGCTGGTTGTCGACATGGCCGACCACGACCGCGGTGCCCTTTTCCCCCGGGGCGACCGCGCCGGTGAACCAGCCGGCCAGGTTCGGGTCCTCGGGCGGCGGCGCGTCCACCCAGCCGTCCACGTCCAGACCGACCGCCATGACCGGCGCGTCGACCTGGATCGCGGGGATGGACACCCGGTCGGGCACCGAGTACGACAACGGCGCGACACCGGTGGCCGCGCCGTCGCCGGCCGCCACGCGGGTGTCCGAGGCGGCGGCCGACGCCGGCTGCGGCGGGCCCACGTCGAATTCCCCCGAGCCGTTGCGGACGAGCGCGAGACCGGTCAGCAGAACAAGCGCTATCACGCCCCAGGGAGCGCGCTTCCTCCGCCGCTCCTCCTCTTCGGCCAACTCGGAGTCGTACATTCGCCATCCCCTCTCGACCCGGCCGTCGCCGGATCATCCGCGCATACGAGCACGCTAAGCGCCGCGCGTGGGACCGGCGACGGGGCGGCGGCGAACGGGTGGTGCGCGCGTCCTTCGGTGAGCCATCCGGGATTTCCCCGGCGGAGATTTTCTGACGGTGCGTGACCTGCGGCGATATCCACTCGCGCGGTTCCGGCCCGACACGGCCCTCACCAGGACGGACCATTCCCGAAATGCGGCCTCGTGCAAGGCAACTGAGGGTCTTTCTGGGAGGCGCTTTCTCGCCGATCGACCGGGGACGGGACCCGGGGCGTCTTCCGCGGAGGATCACATGCGCAACACTCGTGCCCTCGCGGCAGCCGGCGCCGCGGTCGCTGTCCTCGGACTGGCCGCCCCCACGGCCACCGCCGGTGGAGACCACAACCAGCCGAGCAACATCGTCGCCCTGCCCAGCGTCATCGCCCGCGGCGGTCAGATGACCGTCACGGTCGACGGCTGCCCCCAGGGCGGCACGATGACCTCGGACGCGTTCCGGACCACCCACCTGACGCCGGTCAGGGGAGCCAACGAGACCTCCAAGGGCACCGCCACCATCAAGGAGGACGCCCGGCCCGGCTCGTACGACATCACCGTCAACTGCTCGGGCAGGCGGCTGACCCGCCCGGCGGCCTTCACCGTCATCGGCGGCGTCCGCGGCGGCCTCGGCGGCAGCAGCTCCAGCGGGGCGACCCCGACCGACATCGCGATCGGCGGCGGGCTCGTCGCCGCGGCCCTCGCCGGGGGCGGCCTGTTCTGGATGCGCCGCCGGGCCGAGCGTCGGTACTGACCCGTTCCCGTCCACCCGCCCCCATGACAGGGCTTCGCCCCGGACCCTTGCCGGATCCGGGGCGAAGCCCTGTGCGCGCGGGGCGGTGGGATCAGCTGCCGTCCCCGCCGGGACGGCGGCGCGAGAGGTGGTACGCCGTGCCCACCGCGCCCGCCACGAGCGCCAGGCCGAGCCCGATCTGCTTCACGTCGAACCCGGCGACGCTGCCGCCCTCGCCGGCGTGCACCCCCTTGGGGTGACGGGGCTCGGGGGTCGGATGGTGCGAACCGCCCGCGATGGTCAGGTTCACGGTGCCGGTCCGCTCCTTGCAGGCGAACGACACCTGGTAGACCGCCCCGCGACGGGCGTCCCGGTCGACCCGCGCCGTCGCCGACGACTCGTGCCGGGGGATGGTGACCGTGTCGAACACCGGCGAGGTGACCGTGACCCGCCCCCGGCAGCCCGCTGCGGTGCGGCCCACCCCCAGCGTCACCTCGCCGCCCGGCGCCACGGTGGCGGGGTGGACGGTGAAGCCGAACGTCGAGTTGTCTCCGCCGACGGCGGCCCCGGCCGGTACACAGGCGGAGAGGGCGGCGACGCCCAGCAGTGCGACCGAGGCGACGGGTATCGCGCGCATGGTGAATCCTCCGGGTCCCCGAGGAGCGGCGGCGGACCTGTTCCGCTCGCGCCAGGAATGCACCTCGATGTCCGAAACGCTAGGAAGCCGTGCGCGCGGGCGCGATCGCAGTCGCGCGAATGGGGCAAGAGGGTGGGCCGCTCAGGGGACGATGACGGGGTGTCGGGCGTCCCCTGGCTGGGTGTCAGTCCCCGGCCCCGGGAAAGAGGCTCAGGAACGGGTCGGTCGAGGCCGCCACGCCTCGGCTGAAGGGGGCGTCGAAGTCCCAGATCAGGAACAGCAGGAAGGCGATCAGCGCGGAGAACAGCCCGGCCAGGACCAGTTCGCGGGGCGTACGCCGGATCTGCAGGGCGAAGACCATTCCGATCGTGATGACGGCCCCGGCGATGAGCCCGAACCACACCACCCCCGGCATGGTCGCGCCGGTGGACTGCTCCCGGGTGGTACGGGCCTGGTCGGCGATGGCCACCTGGTCGACGAGGGGCTGGTACGCCTGGGCCTCGAAGTCGGACCGCGGCTCGTAGTCGGTGACGTCCGCGCGGACGCGGTCGAGCAGTTCGGTGCCGCGGTCGGTCACCTCGCTGTGGTCGGCCATCGCCTTCCACTCGGTGGTGACGACGTGTCCGACATAGGCGTTGACATCCTCCCGGATGCGGTCACGGACGTCGGGCGGGTAGATGCGGACGCGTTCCGAGATCTCGTGCAGCGCGACGGCCTCCGTCTGCACGTTGTCCTGGGCGGCGCTGCGCGCCTCCCAGACACCGGCGATGGCCAGGCCCAGGACGATGGCGTACACCACGCCGATCCACATCGTCATGTACTCGATGACGTCGGGGGTCTCGGTGATGTCCTCGTCGTCGGACGCCGCGCGGTGCCGTAGGAGGGTGACGATGACCACCACGACACAGGCGGCCAGCATCGCGAGGGTGAGAACAAGCCATTCCGGCAAGAGAGGCCTCCAGGAATCAGCGCGCTCGGAGCGCGGCGACGGCGACCACCGCGGGCACCGTGATGAGCAGGACGAAGACGAGCGGCGACGTGGTCCCGCGCGAGGGCCGCTGCGGCGGCCGGGCGGCGCGGTGGCGCGGATAGTGCACCGGGCTCAGCGACGGCCGGGGCGTGGGCGTGGGCGTGGGAGTGGCCGACGGAGCGGGCGCGGGAGCCGCGGGAGCCGCGGGACGGACCGGTGGCGGAGTGGGACGGGGCGTCGGGGCGGGCGCCGGCGTGGGCCGGGCCGGCGCGGGCCGCGGAGGTGGTGGCGGCGGTGGTTCGGGCTTCGGGGCCGGTGGTGCCGGCGGGGGAGGTTTCGGCGCGGGGGGCGCGGGGGGCGCGGGGGGAGTCGGCTTCGGCGGTGGCGGCGCGGGTGTGGGCGTCGGGGTGGGAGTCGGTGTCGGTGAGGGCTCGGGACACGGCGGAAAGGTGGGCCAGGAGGCGCTCCCGGCGACCGCCACCGCTTCGGTACCGCCCGGTCCGGTCGACGCGTACGCACAGGCGTCCGCCTGCGCCGGGCCGACCGGTATGCCGACGAGAGTGAACGTCAGCGTCACCAGGGCCAACACCCGTCCGGCTGAGGCGGTTCGGGTCGGTTCGGGTCCATGCACGACGCAGATCATGGAGCCTGGCGCACCGGGCCACGCCCGAGTGGCCGGTGATTGCCCCGAAGGAGGGACACCGTCCCACCAGGGGTTTGACGACGACGAGCCCGCTCGCGACGGGACCCGGACGCGCGTACGAGAGGGTCACACGCCGTCGGGCGCGGGAAAGAAACCCGCGCCCCCGTTGAACACAACCGGCTCCCCCATGCGTACCCAGTGTCGTGCGGCGGCCCAGCAGGGCGCCCCAACACCTTTGTGACGATCGGGGATTGACGATGAAGACCTCCTGGCGGAGCGCCTCACTCGTGGCGAGCGCTGCGGCGGTGCTGGCGCTGACGACGGCGTGCGGCCAGGACGGCGGCGGCGCCACCGGCAGCCAGAACGTGGGCGCGACGGCCGCGCCCGGCGACGTCGGCGACATCGGCGCGGGGGCCGGGGACGGACTCGGTACCGGGGCGAGCGCGGGCGGCACCCAGGCCTCGGCGAGCGCGCCGGAACCCGCGGGCAAGCTGTCCGTCTCCACGAACGCCGAGATCGGCGACCTGGTGACCGACGGAGCGGGCCGCACCCTCTACCGCTTCGACGCCGATACCGCCCAGCCGCCCAAGACGACGTGCGAGAACGACTGCGCCACCGCCTGGCCGCCCGTCGCCGCGGACGACGCCCTCGCCGGCGAGGGCATCGACAAGGCCCTGCTCGGCGAGGTCACCCGCCCCGACGGCACCAAGCAGCTGACGATCGGCGGCTGGCCCGCGTACCGCTACGCCAAGGACGCCGCCGCCGGCGACGTGAAGGGCCAGGGCGTGGGCAAGAAGTGGTACGCGCTGGCCGCCGACGGCAAGAAGGCCAAGGCCGAGCCGGCCGCCGGGCTGTCCACCCGCGAGGACCCGAAGCTCGGCGAGATCGTCGTCGACAAGAACGGCATGACCGTCTACCGCTTCATGAAGGACGAGGCCTGGCCGAAGCCCGTGTCGGCGTGCACCGGCGCCTGCGTGGAGAAGTGGCCGGTCGTGGCGCCCGTCGAGGCCAACGACACCAAGGGCGTGGAGAAGAAGGGCCTGATGAGCTTCACGCGGCCCGACGGCGCTGCCCAGCAGACCATCGACTGCTGGCCGATCTACACCTTCGGCGGCGACAAGAAGGCCGGAGACACCAACGGTCAGGGCGTGGGCGGCACTTGGTACGCCGTCAAGCCCGACGGAAAGCCGGTCGGCGCGCCGAAGAAGTAGCGACCTCCCGCCTGCCAACCTTCAGCGCGCGACCAGCGGGCCGTCCCCTCCGTACCCAGGCGGAGGGGACGGCCTGGTTCGTGCGCTTTCGCATGCCTTCGCCCACGGCACGTGCCCCAGGCAGTGACCGGGAACGGACGGTCAATTTCCGTTTGGGCTCGCCCCTTTGGCGGGCGATCAGTAGCCTCAGCTCGAACACCGGATCGCCTATGCCTTGGAGAGCTAGATGGAGCGTCCCGCCTGGGCCCCTCGCAGCATCGACATCTCGGTGCCCAGCGTGTCCCGGATCTACGACTTCTACCTGGGCGGTTCGCACAACTTCGAGGTCGACCGGGAAGCGGCCCGCAGGGCCATGGAGTTCATGCCGGGACTCCCCAAGATCATGCAGGCGAACCGGGCGTTCATGCGCAGGGCCGTGCGCTTCGCGGCCGACCAGGGCATCGACCAGTTCCTGGACATCGGCTCCGGCATCCCCACCTTCGGCAACGTCCACGAGGTGGCCGGGCGCAGCCGCCCCGGCGCGCGCGTGGTGTACGTCGACCACGACCCGGTGGCGGTCGCGCACAGCGAAGCCGTCCTGGCGGGCCACGACGACGCCGACGTCGTGGCCGGCGACCTCCTCAAGCCGCGGGAGATCCTCGCCGCCCCGCAGGTGCGGCGGCTGATCGACCTGAATCGACCGGTCGCCCTGCTGCTGGTTGCCATACTGCACTTCGTGGAAGACGCGGACGACCCGCACGCGGCGGTGGCCGAGCTGAGCGACGCGCTCGCGCCCGGCAGCCTGCTCGTCCTCACGCACGCCTCGTACGAGGGAATCCCGCTGCCCGCCGAGCGGGCCGGGGGCGCGGTGGACGTGTACAAGAACATCCGCAATCCGCTGATCATGCGTTCGCGCGAGGAAATCGCGCGGTTCTTCGAGGGGTACGACATGGTGGAACCCGGACTGGTCCCGATGCCGCGCTGGCGGCCGGAGGGGGCGGTGGAGGACGAGGACCCGTACGCGTTCTCCGGGTTCGCCGGCGTGGGGCGCACCGCGTGAGCGCGGAGCCGGACGGGCCGGAGGACAGACTGCGCCGGTTCGCGACGATCTGGAGCCGGGCGGTGTTCCCGGTGACCTCGACCTCGTCCACCCGGCCCGAGTTCGAGGAGCAACTGCTGCCGCTGGCCCGCCGGCTGAGCGAGGTACTGCGCGCACGGAGCTTCGACGCGGACGAGGCCAGGGCGGCCGGCGCCGCCCTCGTCGACTCCCACTGCACCGACCCCGAGGCGCTCTCCCGGACGCTGGACTGCGTCGACGCCTATCTGGTGCTCTACTGCGGCGCGGACGGCGACCCGGAGGACCTGCGGGCCCGCTCGGCGCGGCTCCAGCACGCGATGGCGGCCGGGTTCGCCGGGGCGCTGCGGGCACGGACCCTGGCCGAGCAGGAGGCCATCGCGCAGGCCGCCCTGAAGGCGCAGGGCGTGGTGGCCGAGGCCCTGCACGCCAGCGAGGCGCGCTTCCGCGCGGTCTTCGAGGGCGCCGCCATAGGCATCGGCATCGCCGACCTGGAGGGCAACGTCCTCCAGGTCAACGAGGCGCTGATGCGCATGTTCGGCATCGCCGACCCGACGCTGGGCGGCCGCAACGCCATCGAGTGGACCCACCCCGAGGACGCGCCGCAGACCTGGCGGCTCTACGAGGAGCTGGTGCGCGGCGAGCGCGAGCACTACCACGTGGAGAAGGCCTTCTACCGGCCCGACGGAACGGTCCTGTGGACCAACCTCACCGTCTCCCTGCTGCGTGACGCCGACGGCACTCCGCAGTACCAGCTCGCGCTGATGGAGGACACCACCGAGCGGCGGCTGCTCAACCTGCGGCTGCGCTACGAGGCGACGCACGACGCGCTCACCGGCCTGCCCAACCGCAGCTTCTTCTTCGAACGCCTGGAGAAGGCCCTGAACGCGGCTCCGGGTCAGCGCTTCGGCCTGTGCTACCTCGACCTCGACGGTTTCAAGACCGTCAACGACAGCCTCGGTCACGCGGCGGGCGACCGGCTGCTCGTGGAGGTCGCCGACCGGCTCCAGGCCTGCGCCACCGCGCCCGGCGAGATGGTCGCCCGCCTCGGCGGCGACGAGTTCGTCGCGCTGACCACGGGTACGGACACCCGGCACGAGGTCGACGAGCTGGCCGGACGCATCATGAACGCGCTGCTCGCCCCGATCAGCGTCGACGGCCGCGAACTGACCGTGCGCGGCAGCATCGGCATCGTCGAGGGCCCGACGGGCGAGCGCAGCCCGGCGGAGGTGCTGCGCAGCGCCGACATCACCATGTACCGCGCCAAGTCGGCGGGCGGCAACCGCTTCGAGCTGGCCGATCCGGAGGCCGACGCCCGCGTCATCACCCGGCACGGACTGACCACCGCGCTGCCCGCGGCCCTGGAACGCGGCGAGTTCTTCATCGAGTACCAGCCGCTGGTCCACCTCGGCGACGGCAGCGTGCGCGGCGCCGAGGCGCTGGTGCGCTGGCTGCACCCCCAGCACGGCGTGCTCGGCCCGGACCGGTTCATCCCGCTCGCCGAACACACCGGGTTGATCGTGCCGCTGGGCCGCTGGGTCCTCGAGCAGTCCGTGCGGCAGGCCCGCGCCTGGCGGGAGCGGTACGGGGAGACCGGCGCCGCGGGCCCGCTGCGCATCAACGTCAACCTCTCGCCCTGCCAGCTCACCCACCCGGGACTGGTCCAGGACACCGTCGAGATCCTGGAACGGACCGGCGTGGCGCCCGACGCGCTGTGCCTGGAGGTGACGGAGTCGGCGCTGATCGGCGCGGACGACGACCTGCTGAAGCCGCTGCGCCGGCTGGCCGAGATGGGTGTGGACATCGCCCTGGACGACTTCGGCACCGGCTACTCCAACCTCGCCAACCTGCGCCGGCTCCCGGTGAGCGTCCTCAAGCTGGACCGCTCCTTCACGCAGAGCATGCAGCAGTTCCCCGCCGACCCCGTCGATCTGAAGATCGTCGAGGGCATCGTCGCCCTGGCCCACAGCCTGGACCTCGCGGTCACCGTGGAGGGCGTGGAGACCGGCGCGCAGGCCGAGCAGCTGCGCATACTGGGCTGCGACACGGCCCAGGGCTGGTACTACGCCCGCCCGGGCCCGCCGGAGCGGCTGCACGAACTGGCCCTGGTGGACGCCACGGGCTGAGCGGCACCGCCGACTCCCGCCCCGTCACGCGGCGGGGTCGCCGCCCGGCTCACGCCCCGTCACGTGCGGTCCGGCTCTCGCGCGGCTGTGGCGACTTCGGTGGCTGCGCGGACGAGGGCTGTGGTGGCCGTCGGGCGGGGCTGGCGGGGCCGGGGCGGCGGGTGGCGTGTCACGCGGCGGGGTGGTGGGTGACGCCATGGTGTGAGTGGGGCCGCCGGCTCCCGCGCCGTCACGCGGTGGGGTCGTCGTCCGGCTCACGCCCTGTCACGGGCGGTCCGGCTCTCGCGCGGCTGTGGCGACTTCGGTGGCTGCGCGGACGAGGGCTGTGGTGGCCGTCGGGCGGGGCTGGCGGGGCCGGGGCGGCGGGTGGCGTGTCACGCGGCGGGGTGGTGGGTGACGCCATGGTGTGAGAGGGGCCGCCGGCTCCCGCGCCGTCACGTGGTGGGGTCGTCGTCCGGCTCACGACCTGTCACGGGCGGTCCGGCTGCCGGGCGGCTGTGGCGACCTCGGTGGCCGCGCGGATCAGGGCCGCGGTCGCGGTCGAGCGGGACTGTTGGGGCCAGGCGAGGGAGAGGACGACCGGCGGGGCGTCCGGGATCGGGCGGTAGGCGATGCCCGGGCGCGGGTAGCGGGCGGTCACCGAGGCGGGCAGCAGGGTGACGACCTTCCTGAGGGAGACGGCCGTGAGCACCTGGGCCAGGTCGTCGTGGCCGCGCCGGGCCTCGTCGATGTACCGCTCCACGCTGCCGGCGTCGAGGCCGAGGTCGGCCAGCTCCAGCCGGTCGCGGGCGGCGAGCGGATGGTCCGCCGCGAGGACGGCGACGCGCGGTTCGGCGGCCAGTGTCTCGGTGTCGAGACCGGTCCCGTCGAACGGCGCGTGGACCAGGGCGACGTCCGCCTCGCCGCCGCGCAGCAGCCGCGGCTGCTCCTGCCACCCGCACAGCCGGACGGCGACCGGCACGGACCCGGGCTCGCAGGCGTAGCGCGCCAGGATCGGCTCCAGCAGCCCGGCGTCCCCGTCCGCCTTCATGGCCAGCACCAGCTTCGGTTCCCCGGCCGCGCGCCTGGCCCGCCGCCCGGCGGCCTCCAGGGCGTTCAGCGCGACGCGGGCCTCGGCGAGCAGCACGTCCCCAGCCGGGGTCCGGGTCACACTGTGGGTGGTCCGCTCGAACAGGGCGACGCCCAGCTCGGCCTCCAGCCGGCGGATCGCCCTCGACAGCGGGGGTGGGGAGATGCCCAGCCGCTCCGCGGCGCGCGCGAAGTTCAATTCCTCGGCGACGGCGACGAAGTAGCGCAACGGACGGGATTCCACGCCCGGCCTCCCTTCGGTATTGCCTTCAGGGTAACAACCGCGACCGGACCGGTCCTTCAGTTCCGTCGGACGGCGCCACAGGATGGACGTGCGTCCGGCGCTCGTACGAGACGGGCCTCAGGCCGGCGCGGTCCCCCTTTCACTCCCGAACCGGAGCTCTTCGTGATCGTCATCACCACCCCGACCGGCCGAATCGGCCAGCAGGTCCTCGACAACGTCCTGGACGCGCTGGACGACAGCACCGTGCTCCGAGTGATCGCCCGCGATCCCGCTCGCCTGACCGCCCGCGCCCGCGAGCGCGCCGAGGTCTTCCAGGGCTCGCACGCCGACCCAGAGGTCCTCGGCGCGGCCTTGGCCGGTGCCGACCAGGTGTTCTGGCTGGTGCCGCCCGCACCCGGCGCCGACAGCGTCGAAGGCCACTTCCGCGACTTCACGCTGCCGCTGTGCGAGGTGATCGCCGGCCAGGGCCCCGAACGGGTCGTCGCGGTCTCCTCCCTGGGACGCGGCGTCGCGAAGAACGCCGGGCAGATCTCCGCCTCGCTCGCCATGGACGACCGGATCGCCGCCACGGGCGTGCACTACCGGGCGCTGTGCCCGCCCTTCCTGATGGAGAACCTGCTCGGCCAGGCGAAGGCACTGCGCTCCACGGGCGAGTTCCGCATGGCCTACGCCGCCGACCGGGTCCTGCGGACCTGCGCCACCGCCGACATCGCCAGGGAGGCGGCCCGGCTGCTGCTCGACGACTCCTGGACCGGCCGCGCCGACGTCCCGCTCGTCGGCCCCGACGACCTCACCCCGGAGGGCATGGCAAAGGTGCTGTCCGACGTACTGGGCCGCCCGGTACGCGTGCTGGAGACGACGCCGGAGGAGTACCGGGCGTCGGCCCTTCGCTTCGGGGCGAGCGAGGACGGGGCCCGGGGCCTGGCCGACATGGCCTCGGCGATGGCCACCCAGGGCTTCTACGGCGCGGCCGAGCCCAGCACTGCGGACACTGCGCCCACGAGCTTCCGCCGCTGGTGCGAGGAGATCCTCCGGCCGGCCACGCTCGCCTGACGTCCGGGTCGGGTCACCGCTCCAGCAGCATCCGCTGCAACTCCCGTGCGGCCCGCGGCGGTGCCACGTCGCTGCGGTGGGCCAGCGCGATCGTCCGGTACAGCCCGGGCCGGGCCAGCGGTGTCACCCGCAGTCCGCGCCCGGAGCGCGCCGCCACCATCCGCGGGACGACGGCCATGCCAAGGCCCGCCCGCACGAAGCCCAGCACCGCGTCCATCTCGCCGCCCTCCACGGCGAAGTCCGGCTCGAACCCGGCGGAGCGGCACGCGGCCACGGTCAGCTCCCGCAGGTCGTAGCCGTGCCGGAACATCACCAGACGCTCGCCCTCCAGGTCGGCGACGCGCACGGCACGGCGCCCGCCGCCCGGCCGGGGCGACTCCGGGGACGACACCACCACCAGGTCCTCGCGCAGCAGCTCGACCGTGGTCAGCGCCGGTGACGCGGTGGGCAGCGGCAGCACGACCAGGGCGAGGTCGAGCGCGCCGCGCGCCAGCTCCCGCACCAGGTCGTGCGAGCCGCCCTCCTCGATCAGCAGCTGAATGCCCGGGTAGCGGTCGTGGAAGGCGCGCAGCACGTCGGGGAGCAGGCCGGTGCACAGGCTCGGGGTGGCACCCAGTCGGACCCTGCCCCGGCGCAGCTGCGCCAGCTCCAGCACCTCGTGCCGGGCGGTGTCCGCGTCGGCCAGGATGCGCCGGGCCAGCGGCAGCAGCGCCTCCCCGGCGTCGGTGAGGGTGATGTTCCCGCGCGCCCGCAGGAACAGGTCGGCGCCCAGCTCCCGCTCCAGCGCCTTGATCTGCTGCGACAGCGACGGCTGCGCCACGTGCACCACCTCGGCGGCCCGGGTGAAGTGCCGCGTCTCGGCGACCGCCACGAAGTACTGAAGCTGTTGCAACTGCATACCGCGAGCATACGTCCTCGATAGGCATACTCTATGGAAACGAGGCGTTCCATGTCTTGGACCGATGGGGCCCCGGCCCCGTAGCGTCCTGTGACATGGCTCTGGCAACGCGGACGGACCGACGGCCGTCCCTGGCGCGCACCGTGTGGGACTCGACCGTCGGCAAGAAGACAGTGATGGCGGTCAGCGGTCTCGTCATGCTGCTCTACCTGGTCGCCCACATGATCGGGAACCTGAAGATCTACTTCGGGGTCGAGGAGTTCAACCACTACGCCCACTGGCTGCGCACCGTCGGCGAACCGTTCATGCACTACGAGTGGACGCTCTGGCTGATCCGCGTCGTGCTGGTCGTCGCCGTCGTGGCCCACGCCGTCTCCGCGTACCAGCTCAGCCGCCGCGACATCAGGGCGCGGCCCAGCAAGTACGTGCACAAGAAGGCGCGTTCCAGCTACGCGACGCGCACCATGCGCTGGGGCGGGATCATCCTCGGGCTGTTCATCGTGTGGCACGTCCTCGACCTGACCACCGGCACCGTGCACACCGGCGGCTTCGAGACCGGCAAGCCCTACCAGAACGTCGTGGACACCTTCTCCACCTGGTACGGCAACGTCATCTACATCGTCGCGATGCTCGCCCTCGGCCTGCACATCCAGCACGGCTTCTGGAGCGCCGCCCAGACCCTCGGCGCCGGCAGCCGTACCCGCGACCGCGCCCTGAAGACGACCGCGAACGTCCTCGCGCTGGTGCTCACGATCGGCTTCGTCGCCGTACCCGTGGGCGTCATGACCGGAGTGGTGAGCTGACATGACAACCTACGCCGACTACACGACCGGCACGCCGGTCGCCGACACCAAGGCCCCCGCCGGACCGGTCAACGAGCGCTGGGACACGCGCCGTTTCGAGGCGAAGCTGGTCAACCCCGCCAACCGGCGCGGGAAGACCGTCATCGTCGTCGGCACCGGCCTCGCGGGCGGCTCGGCCGGCGCGACGCTGGCCGAACAGGGCTACCACGTCGTCCAGTTCTGCTACCAGGACTCCCCGCGCCGCGCCCACTCCATCGCCGCCCAGGGCGGCATCAACGCGGCGAAGAACTACCGCAACGACGGCGACTCGATCCACCGCCTGTTCTACGACACCGTCAAGGGCGGCGACTTCCGCTCCCGCGAGTCCAACGTGCACCGGCTCGCACAGATCTCGATCGAGATCATCGACCAGTGCGTGGCCCAGGGCGTGCCCTTCGCCCGCGAGTACGGCGGTCTGCTCGACACCCGTTCCTTCGGCGGCGTCCAGGTCTCCCGGACCTTCTACGCCCGCGGCCAGACGGGCCAGCAGCTCCTGCTCGGCGCATACCAGGCCCTCAGCAGGCAGATCGCGGCCGGCACCGTCGAGATGCACGCGCGCACCGAGATGCTCGACCTGATCGTCGTGGACGGCCGGGCCCGCGGCATCGTCGCCCGCGACCTGGTCACCGGGAAGATCGACACCTACTTCGCGGACGCCGTCGTCCTGGCCAGCGGCGGCTACGGCAACGTCTTCTACCTCTCCACCAACGCCATGAACTCCAACGCGACCGCGATCTGGCGGGCGCACCGGCGCGGTGCCTACTTCGCCAACCCCTGCTTCACGCAGATCCACCCGACCTGCATCCCGCGCACCGGCGACCACCAGTCGAAGCTGACGCTGATGAGCGAGTCGCTGCGCAACGACGGCCGCATCTGGGTGCCGAAGGCCAAGGGCGACGACCGGCCCGCGAACCAGATTCCCGAGGACGAGCGCGACTACTACCTGGAGCGCGTCTACCCGTCCTTCGGCAACCTCGTCCCCCGCGACATCGCCTCCCGCGCCGCGAAGAACGTCTGCGACGAGGGCAGGGGAGTGGGCCCCGGCGGCCAGGGCGTCTACCTGGACTTCGCCGACGCGATCGAGCGGATGGGGCGCAAGGCGGTCGAGGCCAAGTACGGCAACCTCTTCGACATGTACCAGCGGATCACCGACGAGGACCCGTACCGGGTACCGATGCGGATCTACCCCGCCGTGCACTACACGATGGGCGGCCTGTGGGTCGACTACGACCTCCAGACCACCGTCCCCGGCCTGTTCGCCGTCGGCGAGGCCAACTTCTCCGACCACGGAGCCAACCGGCTCGGCGCCTCCGCGCTGATGCAGGGCCTGGCCGACGGCTACTTCGTCCTGCCGGCCACCATCAACGACTACCTCGCCCGCAACCCGCTGGGTGGCGAGGGCGACGAGGTCGACGACGGCCACCCGGTGGTGCAGGAGGTGCTGGCCGAGACCGAGGACCGGCTGAACCTGCTGCTGTCCGTCGACGGAGACCGCACCCCCGACTCCTTCCACCGTGAACTCGGCGAGCTGATGTGGGAGTTCTGCGGCATGGCCCGCACCGACTCGGGCCTGCGCAAGGCCCTGGAGCGCATCCCGCAGATCCGCGAGGAGTTCTGGCGGCGCATCAAGGTCCCCGGCACCGGCGAGGAGTTCAACCAGTCGCTGGAGAAGGCCAACCGCGTCGTCGACTACCTGGAGCTGGCCGAGCTGATGTGTCTCGACGCGCTGCACCGGGCCGAGTCCTGCGGCGGCCACTTCCGCGAGGAGTCCCAGACCCCCGACGGCGAGGCGGCCCGCAGGGACGAGGAGTTCGGTTACTCCGCCGCCTGGGAGTTCACCGGCACCGGCGAGGCCCCCGCCCTGCACAAGGAAGACCTGGTCTTCGAGTACGTCCACCCCACTCAGCGGAGCTACGCATGAAGCTCACCCTGCGCGTCTGGCGGCAGAAGAACGCCGACGCCGACGGCGCCATGTCCACCTACGAGGTGGACGGGATCTCGCGGGACATGTCCTTCCTCGAGATGCTCGACACCCTCAACGAGGAACTCATCCTCAGGGGCGAGGACCCCGTCGCCTTCGACCACGACTGCCGCGAGGGCATCTGCGGCGCCTGCTCGCTGGTCATCAACGGCGACGCCCACGGCCCCGAGCGCACCACCACCTGCCAGCTGCACATGCGGTCCTTCCAGGACGGCGACACGATCGACATCGAGCCGTGGCGGGCGTCCGCCTTCCCGGTCGTGAAGGACCTGGTCGTCGACCGTTCTGCCTTCGACCGGATCATCCAGGCCGGCGGCTACATCACCGCGCCGACCGGTGCCGCGCCGGAGGCCCACGCCACGCCGGTGCCGAAGCCGGACGCGGACCTCGCCTTCGAGCACGCGGAGTGCATCGGCTGCGGTGCGTGCGTGGCGGCCTGCCCGAACGGAGCGGCGATGCTCTTCACGTCCGCGAAGGTGAACCACCTGAACGTCCTGCCGCAGGGCGCGCCCGAACGCGAGACGCGGGTCCTGGACATGGTGGCGCAGATGGACGACGAGGGCTTCGGCGGCTGCACGCTCACCGGCGAGTGCGCCACGGCCTGCCCCAAGGGCATCCCGCTGGTGTCCATCACCAGCATGAACAAGGAGTGGCTGCGGGCCACGCGCAAGGTGGCGAAGAAGTAGCCCCACAAGACGTTCGCCGAAAGGTGCGGACGGACGGGGCCGGGAGAGGTGCTCCTCCCGGCCCCGTTTCGCATGCGGGCGCCCGCCATTCAGGAAGCGCACATCCCGGCTCCCGGCACTGGTCATGTGCAGTACAGCCGGTGTCGGAAGAACTGAGGCGGAGCCGTCCCCACGACCAGGAGAGCACCCATGACCGGCGTACTGACCGCAGACCGCCGCCCGAAGCCCGCCGAGCCCCGCCGCTACACCGTCACCCTCGCCCGCGACGAGGACGACGTGCGGGCCGCGCAGCGGCTGCGGCACGACGTCTTCGCCGGGGAGATGGGCGCGCTGCTCGCGAGCCCCCAACCCGGGTACGACGTCGACCCCTTCGACGCGTACTGCGACCACCTGCTCGTGCGCGAGGAGACGACCGGGCAGGTCGTCGGGACCTACCGGCTGCTGCCGCCGGGGCGCGCGGCGGTCGCCGGGCGGCTGTACGCGGAGAGCGAGTTCGACCTCGCGGCGCTGGACGGGATCCGGCCCGGCCTGGTCGAGGTCGGCCGTTCCTGCGTGCACCCGGACCACCGCGACGGCGCCGTCATCGGCCTCGTCTGGGCCGGCATAGCCCGGTACATGACCGACCGCGGGCACGAGTGGCTGGCGGGCTGCTGCTCGCTCCCGCTCGCCGACGGCGGGGCCCTCGCGGCCGGCGCCTGGGACCGGGTGCGGGCCAAGCACCTGGCGCCCGAGGAGTACCGCGTGCGGCCGCTGCTCCCGTGGATCCCGCGCGCCGCCGCGCCCGCCGCCCGTACCGAACTGCCGGCGCTGCTGCGCGGCTACCTCCGGCTCGGCGCCTGGGTCTGCGGGGAACCCGCGCACGACGTGGACTTCGGCGTCGCGGACCTGTACGTGCTGCTGCCGATGAGCCGGGTCGACCCGCGCTATCTGCGGCACTTCCTCTCCCTGGTCCCGGCCTGATGAGCGGCTGGCTGCCCGTCGCGCCCTGTACTCCGGGGACGTGCGTGGAGCCGGTCCGGGCGGCGGTGGCGGCACCGCGCGCCGTGCTGCGGCTGACGTCGGTCGCAGTCCTGCTCCTGGCCGGGATCGCGGTCGTGCTCACGCCGCTCGGCCGCGGGAGAGTCCCCGACGCCGTGGTGCGGCGCTGGTGCCGGTGGATCGTAGGGGCCGCCGGCGTCCGGGTCCGCGTCACGGGAGCCGCCGCGCCCGGGGGCGGGCTGCTCCTCGTCGCCAACCACGTCTCCTGGCTCGACATCCCGCTGCTCGCCGCCGTGCGCCCCGCCAGGATGCTGGCCAAGAGCGAGATCCGGCGCTGGCCGGTGGCGGGCGCGCTGGCCGCCCGCGGCGGGGTGCTGTTCATCGAACGGGACCGGCTGCGGGCCCTGCCGGACACGGTCGCCGTGATCGCGCGGGCCCTGCGCGCGGGCGCCGCGGTCGCCGCCTTTCCCGAGGGCAGCACGTGGTGCGGACGCGCCCGGGGGTCCTTCCGCCGCGCCGTCTTCCAGGCCGCCCTGGACGCCGGAGTGCCGGTCCAGCCGGTCCGCATCCGCTACCGGGCCGGCGAGCGGGCGGCGGTGAGCACGGCCCCCGCGTTCGTCGGCGCGGACACGCTGCTGGCCTCGCTGTGGCGGGTGGCGTCGGCACGCGCGCTGACCGCGGAGGTGGAGGTGTGCCCCGCCGTCCCGCCGGGCCGCCATCACGACCGCCGCGCGCTGGCCGAGGCCGCCGGTCACCACCCCCACGGCCACCAGGGGAAAGCACCTTCGAAAAGTATGTGTGGTTTGTGACGTATGCGCAGTTTCCGTACCGCTGATACGGACATCCGGAAGACAGACACTCCGGAAGGAGGGTGATGGCAGATGATCACCCGTGAAGAGATCGCCAACGTCCTGGACCAACCGGTCTATGACGGGGACGGCAACAAGATCGGCGACGCCAAGCATGTCTTCTTCGACGACATGACCGGCCGTCCCGAGTGGGTGAGCGTCAAGACGGGCATGTTCGGCTCCAGCGAGTCCTTCATACCCATTCGCGACGCCGCGCTGGTGCAGGACCACCTCGAGGTTCCCTACCGCAAGGACCACATCAAGGGCGCGCCCAATGTCGACGTCGACGCGGGCGGCCATCTGTCGGAGTCCGAGGAGCACCGGCTCTACGACTACTACGGCATCAACTGGGACAGCGTGCTGTCCGAGGCCGAGCGCACCGACGACGGCCGCTGGGCGGCCGGACCCGGCACAGCCGGTGCGGCGGGCGCCGCCGGGGCGGCAGGTGCCGCGGGAGCCGCGGGAGCCGCGGGCACGAAGGACGATGCCGGGACCGCGGGCATGGCCGGTACGGCGGGCGGCAAGACCGGCCGTCAGGGTGCCATGGACCGCGAGGGCATGCGCGGCGACGAGTACATGACCCGCTCCGAGGAGCAGATGCGCGTCGGTGTCGAACGGCACGAGTCGGGCCGGGCCAGGCTGCACAAGTACGTGGTCACGGAAGAGGTCCAGCAATCCGTTCCGGTGACCCACGAGGAAGTGCGGGTGGTGCGCGAGCCCATCACGGAGGCCAACCGTGACGAGGCGATGGCCGGGCCGGAGATCAGCGAGGCCGAGCACGAGGTCACGCTGCACGCGGAACGCCCCGTCGTGGAGACCGAGGCGGTGCCGGTGGAGCGCGTCCGGATGACCACGGAGGAGCACACCGAGAACGAGACGGTACGCGGCCAGGTCCGCAAGGAACGCATCGAGGCCGAGACCGAGTCCCTCACCGAGGACGACACCCGTCGGGGCCGCGAGTGACCGTCCCCCGCCGTCGCGGGACCGTGCGTGCGCCGGTGAACGGACTTCACCGGCGCGTCCCGCCGTCCAGGGCGCGGGCCAGATAGCGCGCGGTGGCACCGCCGCCGGCCCGCGCCACCTCTGCCGGAGACCCCGCGGCGACGACCCGGCCACCGGCGTCGCCGCCGCCCGGGCCGAGGTCGATCACATGGTCGGCGCCCGCCACCACACTCATGTCGTGCTCGACGACGACCACCGTGTGACCGGCGTCGACCAGCCCGTGCAACTGGCGCATGAGCACCGCGACATCGGCCGGGTGCAGACCGGTCGTCGGCTCGTCGAGCAGATACAGGGTGTGGCCTCGCCGCCCCCGCTGGAGCTCGCTCGCCAGTTTGATGCGCTGCGCCTCCCCGCCGGACAGCTCCGTCGCCGGCTGGCCGAGGCGCAGATAGCCGAGACCGACGTCCAGCAGCGCGGCCAGACTGCGCGCCACCGCCGGCGTGTCCGCGAAGAACTCCGCCGCGTCCTCCACCGTCAGGTCCAGCACCTCGGCGATGTTCCGTCCCCGGTACGTCACTTCGAGCGTCGCCGGGTTGTAGCGCGCCCCGCCGCAGTCCGGACAGGGTGCGTACGTGCTCGGCAGGAACAGCAGCTCGACGCTGACGAAACCCTCGCCCTGGCAGGTCTCGCAGCGCCCTTGCGGCACGTTGAAGGAGAACCGGCCCACGCCGTAACCCCGTTCGCGCGCCTGCCCGGTGGCCGCGAAGACCTTGCGCACGACGTCGAACAGGCCCGTGTACGTGGCCAGGTTGGAGCGCGGGGTGCGCCCGATCGGCCGCTGGTCCACGGAGACCAGCCGGCCCACGTCCGGCAGGTCCTCGGTGATCTCGCCGACGAGCGTCGACTTCCCGGAACCGGACACGCCCGTCACCGCGGTCAGCACCCCGAGCGGGAACCGCGCGGTCACCTCGCGCAGGTTGTGCCGGGTTACCGGACCGACCGTCACGGTGCCCCGCGCGGCGCGTACCTCCCGCACGGGGGCGGGGGAGCGGTCGAAGAGGTGCCGGGCCGTCGCGGAGTCCGCGACCCCGGCCAGCCCGTCGACCGGACCGCTGTACAGCACCCGCCCGCCGTGCTCGCCCGCCCGCGGACCGACGTCCACGATCCAGTCCGCGCCGCGCATCACGCCGAGATGGTGCTCCACCACGAACACCGAGTTGCCGGCCGCCTTCAGCCGCTCCAGCACCGTCAGCAGGGCCTCGGTGTCGGCCGGGTGCAGGCCCGCCGAGGGCTCGTCGAGGACGTACACGACCCCGAACAGTCCGGAGCGCAGCTGGGTCGCCAGCCGCAGCCGCTGCAACTCGCCCGCCGAGAGGGTCGGGGTCGCGCGGTCGAGGCTGAGATAGCCGAGCCCCAGCTCGACGACGGGTGCGATGCGTGCGGTGAGGTCACCGGTGAGCACCCTGGCCGTCTCGCCGTCGGTCGGCAGCGTCCCGGCGAGTTCGGTCAGCGGCAGTGCGGTCAGCTCGGCGATGGTGCGGCCGCCGACGGTCACCGCCAGGGCCTCGGCCCGCAGTCTGCCGCCGCCGCACACCGGGCACGGCGCACTGGCGAGGAAGCGCTCCGCCTTCGCCCGTAGTGTGGCGCTCTTCGAGTCCGAGAACGTCTTCATCACATAGCGCCGGGCGCTCATGTACGTGCCCTGGTACGGCCGCTGGATGCGGCCCGCGTCCCGCACCGGGTGCACCGTGACCACCGGCTGCTCGTCGGTGAACAGGATCCACTCCCGCTGCTCGGCGGGCAGCTCGCGCCACGGCCGGTCCACGTCGTACCCGAGCGCGTCGAGGACGTCGCGCAGGTTCTTGCCCTGCCAGGCGCCCGGCCACGCGGCGATGGCGCCGTCCCGGATCGGCAGGGACGGATCGGGGACCAGCAGTTCCTCGGTCGTGCGGTGCACCCGGCCGAGCCCGTGGCACTCGGGGCAGGCCCCGGCCGCCGTGTTCGGCGAGAAGGCGTCGGAGTCGAGCCGCTCGGCGCCCGGCGGATAGTCGCCGGCGCGGGAGAAGAGCATCCGCAGGGAGTTGGACAGGTTGGTGACCGTCCCCACCGAGGAGCGCGACGTCGGAGCGGCCCGGCGCTGCTGTAGCGACACGGCGGGCGGCAGCCCGGTGATCTCGCCGACCTTGGGGGCGCCGACCTGGTGGATCAGCCGGCGGGCGTACGGCGCGACCGACTCGAAGTAGCGCCGCTGCGCCTCCGCGTAGACCGTCCCGAAGGCCAGCGACGACTTCCCGGAACCGGACACTCCGGTGAACACGGCGACCACGTCCCGGGGGACGTCCACGTCCACGCCCTGGAGGTTGTGCTCGCGGGCGTCGCGCACCCGGACGTACGGGTCGTGGGGGCTGTGCATCGCGGGGAACTCCGTACGGTCTTCGGTCGCGGCAGCGGACGTGGGGGACAAACCCCGCGATTCTACGCCGGGGCGGCGTGCGTCCCGGCGCCGACGGCGCGGGCGAGCCGCCGATAGGAGTCCAGCAGCGCCTCGCGGTCGTACGTGCTGGTGGTGACGAGGACCTCCTGCGCGCCCGTCTCCTTCACCAGGGCCTCCAGCTCGTCGGCGACCTGCTCCCCGGTGCCGGCGATGTGGCCCGCGAGACCGGCCTCGTACAGGTCCCGTTCCTTGGCGGTCATCGTCCGGGCCCCGACCTCCTCGGCCGGGGGCAGCGGCGGGAAGGACCCGCGGGTGCGGGCGTGGGCCATGGACCACGCCTCCGGGACCAGCAGCCGCCGCGCCTCCTCGGGCGTGGCGGCCACCGCGACGGTGCCGGAGACGACGACGTACGGCTCCGTGCTCCACTCGGAGGGGCGGAACCCGGCGCGGTAGCGGTCGATGCCGCGGCGCATCCGGTCCCGGTCGCGCAGGTCCCCGATGACCATCGGCAGGCCCGCGCGGGCGGCGACGGCCGCGCCCTCGCCCATGGCCAGCACGAACGGCGGCACGGTCAGCCCCTCCGCGGGGCGCGCGTGCACGCCGGTGGGCGAGGTGCCCCGGAACCAGCCGAGCAGCTCGGCCAGTTGGGCGTCGAAGTCGTCGGCGTCGTCCTTGTCCCGGCCCAGCGCCCTGCGTACGCCGTCGGTGAAGCCCACCGAGCGGCCGAGCCCCATGTCGATCCGGCCGGGGAAGAGCGACTCCAGCACGCCGAACTGCTCGGCGACGACCAGCGGCCGGTGGTTGGGCAGCATCACGCCCCCGGTGCCGACGCGGATGCGGCTCGTGGCGCCGGCCACGGCGGCCGCCAGCACGGTCGGCGCCGATCCGGCCACCCCGGGCACGCCGTGGTGCTCCGCCACCCAGAACCGGTGGTAGCCAAGCCGCTCCGCCTCCCGCGCCAGCTCCACGGTGCCGCGCAGCGCCTCCCCGGCGGTGCGGCCCGCGCGGATGCGGGAGCGGTCGAGGACGGAGAAGCGGGTGGTGGCGAGGCTCGAGGTCACATGGGGTTCAACGCCCCCACGCCGCACAGATTCCCGCGGCCGCGTTCTAGGGTGGGCGGGTGAGCGACAGCAGTGGGCCCCCGGTGGCCGTGTTCGACCTGGACAACACCCTCGCCGACACCGCGCACCGGCAGCGGTTCCTGGAGCGCCGGCCGCGCGACTGGGCCGCCTTCTTCGCCGCCGCGCCGCACGATCCGCCGCTCGCTCAGGGCGTGGCGCTGGTGCGGGAGACCGCCGGGGAGTGCGAGATCGTCTATCTGACCGGACGGCCCGAGCGCTGCCGCCGCGACACGCTCGACTGGCTGGCCGCGCACGGCCTGCCGGAGGGGGTCGTGCACATGCGCGGCGACGCCGACCGCAGGCCCGCCCGGCGCACCAAGCTGGAGATCCTGCGGCGGCTCGCGCGGACCCGCGAGGTCCGGGTCCTGGTGGACGACGACGAGCTGGTCTGCGACGACGCCGAGCGTGCCGGATTCACCGTTTTGAGGGCGCGCTGGGCGGCCCGGTCGGCCGAGCTGCGGGCGGCGCAGGAGCGCGAGGGCCGCACCTGAGCGTCAGTCCGACTCCTCCAGGCGGAAGCCGAGCTTCAGTCCGACCTGCCAGTGCGCGACCTCACCCTCCTCGATCTGGCCGCGCACCTGGGTCACCTCGAACCAGTCCAGGTTGCGCAGAGTCTGCGAGGCGCGGGTGACGGCGTTGCGGACGGCCTGGTCGACACCGTCGGGCGAGGTGCCGACGACCTCGGTGACGCGGTAGGTGTGGTTCGACATGCGGGTGCTCCCTTCCGCGGGGCAGCGGTGTGCCGTGCGTCACTCCACCGTGCCCCAAGTCGGGACGGAGCGCGAGGCATCGGCTTTCCGGACGGCAACCGTCCGTCACCCTCTTGACCTTCCCATTGGTACATACCAAAATCTCATACACCCGTTCGAGCCTCGAGCTCGTCCCCCCACGTCGGGTCTCCCTTCGCGTGCGCAGGACACTCCTGTCCGCCTCCGCCCCCTGTCCGTCAGACAGAAGGACCCCTCGTGAGACGTCGCCTCCTCGCCCTTGTCTGTGTGTCCGCCTCCCTGGTCAGCGGCTGCGGCCTCATCTCGCAGGACGGCGGGGGCGAGCGGAGCACCGTCACCGTGTGGCTGATGAAGGACAGCGCCTCGCAGGACTTCCTGCGCCGGTTCACCGAGGACTTCGAGCGCGACCACCCCGACCTCGACCTGGACATCCGCATCCAGGAGTGGACGGGAATCGGGGACAAGGTGCAGACCGCGCTGAAGGCCGACGGCACGGACGGCCCCGATGTCGTCGAGGTCGGCAACACACAGGTCCCGCAGTACGCGGAGGGCGGCCGGCTCCAGGACCTGACGCTGGAGTCGATGCGCGACTGGGGCATCCGCGACTGGCTGCCGGGCCTCGCCGAACCGGGGCAGTGGATGTCCCAGCAGTTCGGCATCCCCTGGTACGCCGCCAACCGCGTCGTCATCTACCGCAAGGACCTCTTCGAGCAGGCCGGCATCACCGAGCCGCCGCGCACCCGCGAGGAGTGGCTCACCGCCACGAAGAAGCTGGACAAGGGCGGCGACCAGGGCATCTACCTGGCCGGACAGGACTGGTACACGCTCTCCGGCTTCATCTGGGACGAGGGCGGCGAGCTGGCCACCCAGGACGGCGAGGGCGGCACCTGGACGGGCGCCCTGGACTCCGAGGCGGCCCTGCGCGGCATGGACTTCTACCGCGAGCTCCAGGCCCTGGGCGACGGCCCGCTCGACGCCGACGAGGAGCACCCGCCGCAGTCCGGGGTGTTCGCGAAGGGAGAGGTCGCGCAGATCGTCGCGGTGCCGGGCCTCGCCCAGTCCATCGTGGGCGAGAACCCCGAACTCAAGGGCGAACTCGGCTTCTTCCCCGTGCCCGGCAAGAGCGCCGGCAAACCCGGCGCCGTCTTCACCGGCGGCTCGGACCTCGTCGTCCCGAAGAACTCCGACCAGCGGGACGGTGCGCTCGCCGTGGTCGAGGCGCTCGTGGGCACCAAGTGGAACACCGACCTGGCACGCACCATGAACTACGTCCCGAACAAGAAGTCGCTCGCCAAGGCCGTCGCGGACGAGGAGGGGGTCGCAGCCATGGCGGCCGGCGCCGCACAGGGCCGCGCGACCCCCGGTACGCCTCAGTGGGGCGCGGTCGAGGCCGACAACCCGATCAAGGAGTACATGACGAAGGTGCTCACGGGGGCGGACGCGGAGTCGGAGGCCCGCCGGGCCTCCGAACGCGTCACCGAACTGCTGGACGTCAACGCGCGCTGACGGTCGGCCGGGCGTGGCGCGCCGTCTTCAGCGCGCCACGCTCAGCGCCTCACGCCCAGTGCGGCGGGCTCAGCGCCTCACGCTCAGCGCGCCACGCTCAGCGACAGTGCGAAACGCGCCTCGCCGTCCGTCCACCAGTGGGTCAGGTCCAGCCCGGCCGCCTCCAGTTCGGCCCGTACGCCCTCCCGCCGGAACTTCGCGGACACCTCGGTGCGCAACTCCTCCCCGGCCGCGAAGTCCACGGCCAGGTCGAGCGCCTGGACCTTGACCGTCTGCGCGGTGCGCGAGCGCAGCCGCATCTCGATCCACTCCCGTTCGGCGTTCCACAGCGCCACGTGCTCGAAGGCCGCGGGCTCGAAGTCCGCCTCCAGCTCACGGTTCATCACGGACAGCACGTTCTTGTTGAACTCGGCCGTCACCCCGGCCCCGTCGTCGTACGCCCGGACCAGTACCCGCTCGTCCTTGACCAGGTCCGTGCCCAGCAGCAGGGCGTCGCCCGGGGCGAGCAGGGCGCGGACGGCGGTCAGGAACGCGGCGCGCTCCCCGGGCAGCAGGTTGCCGATGGTGCCGCCGAGGAACGCCACCAGCCGGGGGCCCGGCGTGTCGGGCAGCGTCAGACCCCCGGTGAAGTCGGCGATCAGCGCGTGCACCTGGAGGTCCGGCCGTTCGGCGACGAGCGCCTGGCCGGCCTGGGTCAGGGCGCTCTCGCTGACGTCGACCGGCACATAGCCGGTCAGCCCCGTCAGCCGAGTCAGCGTGTCGAGCAGGATGCGGGTCTTCTCCGAGGAGCCGGACCCCAGCTCCACCAGGGTCCGGGCCCCGGTCGCCGCCGCGATCTCGTCCGCCCGGTCGACCAGGATCTCCCGCTCGGCCCGGGTCGGGTAGTACTCGGGCAGCGCGGTGATCGCCTCGAACAGCTCGCTGCCCCGCGCGTCGTAGAACCACTTCGGCGGCAGCCACTTGGGCGTGCTCGTCAGGCCCGCCAGGACGTCGGCGCGCAGGGCGGCGTCCGTGGCGTCCTCGGGCAACGTCCGGGTCAGGCGGAACTGGCTCACGTGCGGGTCTCCTTCTCAGAGCCGAAAGCGTCGGTCGGACCGGGCCCCGGGGCGGTGGTGCCCGGGTCCTTGAGCGGGGTGAGCTGCACGTCCGTGCCGCTCGCCGCGAGCAGGGTGTGGTCGGGGACCTCCTGCCAGTGCGGGTCGTCGTCGTAGGGCTCGGAGGCGACGACCGTGCCGCCACCCGGACGGGTCAGGTACCACAGGGTGTCGCCCCAGGTGGTGGCGGTGACGGCGGCGCCGTTGGTGAGCAGGAGGTTGAGCCGGGAGGCGGGGGCCGCCGCGGCCACTTCCAGCACCGTCTCGGCCAGCGCCCGGCCCTCGTCGTCGCCGGCGCGCAGCCGGGCCAGTACCAGCGCCCACACGAGCGCCGAGTCGTTGCGGGCCTCCAGCGCGAGCAGGTCCTCGGGCGGCAGCGTCGCGGCCACCGGCGCGAGCGAGCCGGGCCAGCCGGTCACGGCGCCGTTGTGGCTGAACAGCCAGGTCCCCGTGGCGAACGGTGCCGCCGCGGCCTCCGCGTCGGCGCCCGCGAGCGTCGCGTCCCGTACGGCCGCGAGCAGTGCGCCGGTGCGCACCACTCGAGCCAGGTCGGCGAAGGACTGGTCGGCCCAGATCGGCCCCGCCCGGCGGTAGCGGGCCGGTACCGGGTCGCCCTCGGCGTACCAGCCGACGCCGAACCCGTCGGCGTTGACCGTGCCGTGCCGCTGGTGGCGGGGCGCCCAGGACTGGCGGTACAGGCCGTGGGGCGGCGTCACCAGGAGCCGGCCGAGCGTCTCGGCGGGGCCGACGTAGGCGAGGTGACGGCACATCAGGCGACCTCCGCCGACCGCGCGGTGCGGAACCCGGAGAAGATCTGCCGCCGGATCGGGTAGTCCCAGTTGCGGAACGTGCCCCGGCAGGCCACCGCGTCCACGGCGAAGGACCCGCCGCGCAGCACCTTGTACTCGGGCCCGAAGAACACCTCGGAGTACTCCTTGTAGGGAAAGGCCCGGAAGCCCGGGTACGGGGTGAAGTCGCTCGACGTCCACTCCCACACGTCGCCGATCAACTGCCGTACCCCGAGCGGCGACTCGCCGGCCGGGTAGCTGCCCGCGGGCGCCGGACGCAGGTGCCGCTGGCCGAGGTTGGCGTGCTCCGGTCCCGGGTCCGCGTCGCCCCACGGGTAGCGGGCCGTGCGCTCGCCCGCCGGGTCGTGGCGGGCGGCCTTCTCCCACTCGGCCTCGGTGGGCAGCCGGCGGCCGGCCCAGCGGGCCCAGGCGTCGGCCTCGTACCAGCACACGTGCACCACCGGCTCGTCGGCCGGCACCGCCTCGGTGACACCGAACCGCCGCCGCAGCCACTGCCCGCCGTCGCGGCGCCAGAACAGCGGGGCGGTGATGGAGTGCCGGCGGATGTGGTCCCAGCCCGCCGGTGCCCACCAGCGCGGGTCCTCGTAGCCGCCGTCGTCCATGAAGGCCCGGTAGGCGCCGTTGGTCACCGGGACGGTGTCGAGGAAGAACGGCGCCACCTCGCGCCGGTGCGCGGGGCGTTCGTTGTCCAGCGCCCACGGCTCGGTGGAGGTGCCCATGGTGAACGGGCCGCCGGGGACGAGGACTTCGGCCGCGCCGGTGAACAGGGGCACCGGGTCGGGGTCCGGGGCGGTCAGGGCCTGGGGGCCCTTGCGGAGCTGGTGCGTGATCAGCATGGTCTCGTCGTGCTGCTGCTCGTGCTGGGCGATCATCCCGAAGGCGAAGCCCGCCTCGGTGAGCCGGGTCCCGTCGAACGCGGTGGACTCCAGCACGTCCAGGGCCCGTCCGCGCACGTCGGCCGCGTACCGGCGGGCCTCGGCGGGCGCCAGCAGCGGCAGGCTCGGCCGCTGGGAGCGGGGATGCTCGAAGGCGTCGTACAGGCTGTCTATCTCGGGGCGTATCGCCTCCTGCCCGCCCACCGCGCGCAGCAGCCACTGCTCCTCCTGGTTGCCGATGTGCGCCAGATCCCACACCAGCGGGGACATCAGCGGCGACACCTGGCCGGTCAGGTCGGGACCCTCCACGCAACTGGTCAGCAGCGTGGTGCGCTCCCGGGCGGTGACCAGCGTGGCCAGGGCCCGCTCACGCAGCCTCCCGGCGTCCGTGGCCGCCTCGTCGGCGGTGGTCGCGGTGTCGTTGGTGGGGTCGGTCATGAGCGGGTCTCCCTCCCGTGCGGGCCACGGCCGCCGTCGTACAGCTCGTCCAGCAGATCGTCGGCGGGGCAGCGGCCCCGGCGGACGTAGCGCTCCAGGAACCCGGCGACCGCGTCCGTGACTTCGGTGCTCGCGCCGAGCCGCGGCAGGGCGGCGAGCGCCGCGGTGAAGCACGTGGCGGCCGCCTCCCGCAGTTCGGGGTCGGTGAGTGCGTCGCGGGCCGCGTCCTCGTACAGCGGATTGTGCGGGGCGGGCCGGCCGAGGGTCCGCTCGGCGAGTGGCTTCACGGCCCGGTAGGCGGTCTCCGTGGCCTCCGGGTCGTCGAACAGCGCCGCCGTCACGGCGAGCGGCACGATCCATCCGTCGTCGCCGGGTTGTGCGTCGATCATGCGCAGCTCCAGGTGGCCGCGCGGCCGCACCGGCGGGAACAGCGTGGTGAGGTGGTAGTCGAGGTCCTCCCGGGTCGGCGGCCTCGGCACCAGCTCCCGGGTCCACTCCCGCAGGGTCAGGCCCTCCGGCACGTCCCAGGGACCGCCGTCGCGGCGTACGCACATCACCGGGGCGTCCAGCACGTGCCGGGTCCAGGTGCGGCGCGGGTCGCTGTCCAGCGGCGGGCCGCCGGCCCGGCCGGTGCCTATCTGCGTCCACCGCAGCTGCCGGGTGGACCGCCAGCCCGTGGGTCGCCCCTCGGCCAGCGGGGAGTTGGCGAACGCGGCGAGCAGTACCGCGCCCAGGTGATGGGCCAGCCACCAGCGGCGTACGTGACCCAGCGGCCCGGGCTCCTCGTGCCCGGCGTCCACGCACACCTGCACGGAGGCGGACGTGCACATCATGAAGCGGCCGCCGGGGCCGTTGCGGTCGAGACAGGCCTCCATGGCGTCGTAACGCGGCTGCCGCAGGAAGCGGCGCGGCGTGTGCCAGGGATCGTGGCCGAGGCCGACGAGGGCGAGACCGTCCTCACGCAGGACCGCGCGGACGGCGTCCAGGTCGGCGGAGACGGAACGGACGCACTCCGTCAAAGAGGCGGCGGGGAGCGAACTCAGCTCCAGCTGGCCGCCCGGTTCGACGGTCAGCGCCGACCTCAGGGGCACGGCCCGCAGCGCGGTGTACACCGCCTGGAGCCGTTCGGGTGATACGGGGAGCCGCGGCGCGCGCAGCTCGTGGACGAGCCATTCCACCTCGACGCCGAGGCGTTCGGGCGGGCCGGTCTTGAAGCAGATGCCGTGGACCAGCGCCTCGACCTCGGCCTCACTGACGGCGGTACGTGGCCGGATACAGCCACCAACCGAATCGGACATGTCGGGATCCTCCTGAGATTCCACCATGCCGCCGACCCTTTTGCGGTGGGCCGGGTCGGCACACTCGTCCCACCCAAGACCCTCGTGCCGCTCCGCACAAGGGTGCATATCAGGACGTTCCAGCTCGGTAATCTCCGCGACCCGCCCGTTTCCGGGGGCTTTCCCCGTCGTTCGCCGGTCGGGAAACTCCGTTGCACCGCATCACCAGCATCACCCAGGATTCCCGCATGAGCACGACGGGGGAGAGCGCGCGCCTGCGGGGCATCGCACAGCAGACGGAACAGATCGTGACGGCCGGGCTCTACCGCACGCCCGACGGCCACGAGGTGCCGGTCGGGGCGGCGATCGAGGCGGCACGGGACGGTACGCGGACGTACGGGCCGGAGCCCGTCGGCGTGGCCCCCCGCGCACCGGCGCGAACGGTCTTCGAGGTGACCGGCGAGAGCAGCCTGGAGGCCGCCCGGCGCCTCGGCGGCGAGGTCGCCGTCCTGAACTTCGCCTCCGCCCGCAACCCCGGCGGCGGCTACCTCAACGGCGCCCAGGCCCAGGAGGAGGCCCTGTGCCGGGCCTCGGCCCTGTACACCTGCCTGCTGCGGGCGCGCGAGTTCTACGACCACCACCGCGCCCACCGCGACCCGTTCTACACGGACCGCGTCATCCACTCACCCGCCGTGCCCGTCTTCCGCGACGACCGAGGCCGCCTGCTGGACGAGCCGTACCCGGCCGGATTCCTCACCTCCGCCGCGCCGAACGCCGGGGTGGTGCTGCGCACGGCCCCGGAGCGCGCCGCCGAACTGCCCGCCGCCCTTGCCGTGCGCGCCGAGCGGGTGCTGGAGACGGCCGCGGCGCACGGATACCGGCGGCTGGTGCTCGGCGCCTGGGGCTGCGGGGTGTTCCGCAACGACCCGGCCCAGGTGGCGGGCGCGTTCCGGACGCTGCTCGGGCCCGGCGGACGGTTCGCCGACGCCTTCGACCGCGTGGCGTTCGGCATCCTGGACCGCACCCCGGGCGGCACCGTCCGGGCGGCGTTCGACCGCGCCTTCCCCAAGGGCGCGGGCCGTCCCGGTCAGCTCCAGCCGTAGCGCTCCCGCAGCCGCTGCCGTACGAGGTTGAAGCGCATCCGGTCCAGGGCGCACGCCTCGCGCCGCATACCCGCGTCGTGCAGCCGCAGCACCCGGTCCACGTCGACCCAGGAGTCGCGCCCGGAGCGGTCCCAGGGCCCGCTCCCGATCGGCACCCACTCGCGGTCGCCGTCGTGCCGTTTGCTGGACAACTGCACGGCCAGCACCGTCCCGGCCGCCTCCCGGGCGACGACGAGCACGGGCCGGTCCTTGCCCCGGCCGTCCGCCTCCTCATAGGGCACCCACGTCCAGACGATCTCGCCGGGATCGGGGTCTCCGTCGTGCGCGGGGGAGTACTCCGTACGCACCCGGCCCACCTTCCGGGGGTCGGCCTCGGTGGTCGCGGAGGGACCGTAACGTCCGGGGACGGTCTCGCCGTTGCTGTCGATGTCGTCGGTAAAGGCGCTCACGGCCGTACCGTACGGGACGGTTCCGCGCGGACGTGCGGTGACCCGTGTCGGGAAGGCCACGGCCCCACCGCGTCGGTCGGCGCCGGCCGCGATCGGGTGGCAGGCTGATCACCGGGCCCCCGCCCCTGTCCGGGGGCGCGTGCCACCGACCGCACGAGTCAGAAGGCGACGTCATGACCGACCAGCTCACCGTGAGCGTCCTGGGCACCGGCATCATGGGTGCCGCGATGGCCCGCAACCTCACCCGCGCCGGACACACCGTCCGCGCCTGGAACCGCAGCCGGGACAAGGCCGAGCCGCTGGCCGCCGAAGGCGCGCACGTCGCCGACAGCCCGGAGGAGGCCGTACGGGGCGCCGACGTCGTCCTGACCATGCTGTACGACGGCCCGGCCGCCCTCGACGTCATGCGGCGGGCCGCGCCCGGCCTTAGCCCCGGAGCCGTGTGGGCGCAGTCCACCACCGCGGGCGTCGACGCGGTCGCCGACCTGGCCGCCTTCGCCCACGAACACGGCCTCGTCTTCTTCGACGCCCCGGTCCTCGGCACCCGTCAGCCCGCCGAGGCCGGCCAACTGCTGGTGCTGGCCGCCGGTCCCACCGACGCGCGGCCCACGGTGGCGCCGGTGTTCGACGCCGTCGGCTCCCGCACCGTGTGGACCGGCGTGGACGGCGCGGCCGGCAGCGCGACCCGGCTCAAGCTGGTGGCCAACAGCTGGGTCCTCGCCGCCACCAACGCGGTCGGCGAGGTCCTGGCGCTCGCCAAGGCGCTGGGCGTGGACCCGGACAACTTCTTCGACGCCATCGCCGGCGGTCCGCTCGACATGGGCTATCTGCGCGCCAAGGCCGCGATGATCCGCGACGGCGCGCTGACACCGGCCCAGTTCGCCGTCACGACCGCCGAGAAGGACGCCCGGCTGATCGTCGAGGCCGGCGAGGCGAACGGCGTCCGTCTCGACGTCGCCGCGGCCGGCGCGGAACGCCTGGCCCGGGCCGCCGCCCAGGGGCACGGCGACGAGGACATGGCGGCGGCCTACTTCGCCAGTTTCGTGGAGAAGGCGAGCGACTGAGCCCGCCCGGGGTACCAGGTGCACCGGACCCGACCGAATCCAACCCGACCGAATCCAACCAACCGAATCCAACCGACCGAATCCAGAGGAGTCCGCATGTCCAAGCCGCCGCTGCCGTCCGAGGCCGTCGAACTGCTGCGCCGCCCCAACCCGTGCGTCATGGCCACCCTCCGCTCGGACGGCGCCCCCGTCTCCACGCCCACCTGGTACGGGTGGGACGACGACGGTCGCGTGCTGGTCAACCTCGACGCGGGCCGCGTACGCCTGGGACACCTGCGTCGCGACCCGCGCGTCACCCTCACCGTCCTCGCGGCCGACGACTGGTACACGCATGTCACCCTCATCGGCCGTGTCGCCGAGATGCGCGACGACGAGGACCTCGCCGGCATCGACCGGCTCTCCCGGCACTACACGGGCAACCCGTACCCGGACCGGGTCCGTCCCCGGGTCAGCGCGTGGATCGAGGTGGAACGCTGGCACGGCTGGGGGGCGCTGAAGGACAGCTCCCAGTCCGGCTGAGGTGCGGTGCCTCGTCCCGGGCCGGAAGCCGGAACAGCTTCCCCGGCCACCAGAACCGGCGGCCCAGGTCGAGCGCGAGGGCGGGCACCAGTACGGTGCGGACCAGGAACGTGTCCAGCAGGACGCCGATCCCGACCAGGACGCCCATCTGGGCCATCGTCACCAGGGGAAGCCCGGCGAACACGGCGAAGGTGGCGGCGAGGACGACACCGGCGGAGGTGATGACACCTCCGGTGCTGGTCAACCCCGCCAGCACCCCGCGGACGTGACCGAGCCGGGCGGTCTCCTCGCGCACCCGGTGCATGAGGAAGATGTTGTAGTCGATGCCGAGGGCGACCAGGAACACGAAGCCCATCAGCGGAATCGACCAGTCGACACCCGCGAAGCCCAGAACGTGCTCGAAGAGCAGGTTCGAGGCACCCAGCGCCGCCAGGTACGACAGCACCACCGTGGCCAGGAGCAGCAGCGGCGCGACCAGGGCGCGCAACAGCCCGACCAGCACGGCCAGGACGACCAGGAGCACGATCGGGACGACCGTCCTCAGGTCGCGGCCGGCGGCCCGCTGGGTGTCCAGGGTCTGCGCGGTGGTGCCGCCGACGAGCGCGTCCGCGCCCGCCACCCCGTGCACGGCGTCCCGGAGTCCGTCGACCGTGTCCTTGGCCCGCTCGCTGTCCGGGGTGTCCTCCAGAACGACGGAGAGCTGGGTGAGCGCGCCGTCGGGCGTGCGGTCGCCCCCCGCCTCCACGCGGGCCACGCCCTCGACCTCCGCCGCGGCCCGCCGCACCGCGCCGGCGTGGTCGGTGGTGGTGACGATCTTCGCCGGGTCGGAGGCGCCCGAGGGGTAGTGGGCCGAGATCCGCTCCTGGGCGACGACGGAGTCCGGCTTGTCCTGGAACAGCTCCGCCTGGGTCAGCCCCATGGAGATGCCTGCCGCGCTGAGCGCGAGAACACCGGTGACGCCCACCGACATCAGCCACGACCAGCGGGGCCGCCGGGCGACCGCGGCACCGATACGCGACCACACGGTGCGCGACTTGCGGGCGGGCGTACCGGCCCTCGGCACGAAGGGCCAGAACACCCAGCGGCCGGTGATGACGAGGAGCGCCGGGAGCACGGTGACCATCGCCAGGAAGGCGCAGACCACACCCACGGCACCCACCAGCCCCAGCGAGCGCGAGGAGTTGATGTCGGCGAAGCCCAGACAGGCCAGGCCCGCCGCGATGGTGCCGGCCGACGCCAGCACCGCCGGGCCCGAGCGGGCCAGCGCGATCCGCATCGCCTCGTGCCGGTCGGTGCGGCGGTGCAGTTCCTCGCGGTAGCGCGCGATGAGGAGCAGCGCGTAGTCGGTGCCGACACCGAAGACGAGCACCATCAGCACGCCCGAACTCTGCGGGTCCACCGGCAGCGCGGCGTACCTGGCCAGCAGGTAGGTGCCGACCTGGGTGAGCACGGCCGCGAAGCCGACCGAGAGCAGCGGCAGCAGCCACAGGACGGGACTGCGGTAGGTGATCAGCAGCAGGACCGCCACGACGAGACCGGTGGCGAGCATCAGGGTGGCGTCCAGGCTGTCGAAGACGGCGACCTGGTCGGTGAGCGAACCCGCCGGTCCGCCGACGACGACGTCCACGCCCGGCGGCGCGTTCGCGCCCACGGACTTCCGCAGCTCGTCGATCGTGCCGGTGATGTCGTCCTCGCTGTCCAGCGGCACCACCGTCATCAGCGCCGTGCCGTCCTCGGACGGAATCGGCGGCGACACCTCCTCGCCCGCGGCGGCGTACCGGGCGAGCACGGAGCGGTCGGCGACCGCCTGGGCCTTCGCCCCCGCACCCGTGTGGACGACGACGGCGGGCATCAGCGTGTCCGTACGGAACTTCTCCAGCTCCGTGTTGACCCGCGCGGACTCCGCGCCACGCGGCAGGAAGGCGTTGGCGCTCGAGTCCTCGACGTCGCCCAGCCGGCCGGCCAGCGGGCCCAGGGCGACGGCCACGATCAGCCAGGCCGCCAGGACGAACCACTTGCCGCGCCGCCCGCCGGGCGCACGGGCCACACGCCGCAACAGCGCACGCATGAGTAATCTCCTTCATGGGGAACGCGCCCGCCGGTCGCCGACCGGCGCGGGGGCGCACGGAACCCGCACCGCGGCGCTGAGGTGTGTCGACCTGCCGCGGCGTAGGGGACGGATGTGTGTCTCGGGTGTGACATCGGGCGATGTCAGGTGTGTTCCGCCGTGGTACGGCCGGGAGTTGCAGCTCCCGGCCGTACGTCTGCGGCGGGCGTCTACTCGATCTCGCGCATCATCTTCTCCATCGAACCGACCGAGAGCCGGGTCTGGGTCAGCTCGTCGAGGGTCTGCCGCTGTTCCTCCGCCGTGCGGCGCTGCAACTCCACGGTGTCCTCCAGGAGTCGCGCGTACCGCGTGGCGAGTTCCTTGTACTGCTCCTCGCGCGCCGCCAGCATCCGGGCCCGCCAGGTCGCGGCGACCTGCCAGACGATCACGATCATCAGACCGAAGAACCCGGCCGCGCCCACGGCGCCGACCAGGACCCCCAGTTCCTCGGCTCCTGCGGCGAGACTCACCACGTCCTCGTTCACTTGGCTTCCTCTTTCGCGGTCCGGCCGGTGGTCCGGCCGGTCTCGGTGGTGTCGGTGATCGTCGCGGCCGCCTGCGCGACGACCCGCGGGGTGAGTTCGTAGAAGAACGGCGTGACGTCGTAGTACTTCATCGACTTGCCGTCCTCCCCGACCTCGAGCGTGCCGACGACCAGGCCCGCGGCCTCCAGCCGCTGCAGGTGCATGTGCAGCAACGGGCGGCCCATGCCGATCAGGCGGGCCAGCGCGCTGACGTAGTTGCGGCTCTCCACGAGCGCCGCGACGATCCGCATGCGGTGCGGATTGCCGAGCGCGGAGAGCACCTTGAGCAGCTCGTCGCCGGTCGGTGCCGGAGGCCGGACCTCGGGCATCGCGGCCCCTTTCCGTCGTACCTGTCAGAGAAGGCTGACAGGAGCCGCGGTGACCTGTCAAAGATTCCTGACACATCTCAGGGGCGGGTGGGGGACGCATCGGGGACGGATCAGGGGCGGGTCGGGGGCGTATGATCTCCGGCGCGGCATCGCGTGTCGGTCACCGTCCGGGTGAGGCATGGAGGCGCCGCGAAGATGCCCGTGGAGGCATTGACCCGTGTCTGTCGAGTTCAACCACACCATCGTTCTCTCCCGCGACCGGGAGAAGTCCGCCCGTTTCCTCGCGGCGATCCTGGGGCTCGAGGTCGGAGAGCCGGCCGGAATGTTCCTGCCCGTGACGACCGCCAACCGCGTCACCCTCGATTTCGCCACCGTCGACATCGACTTCCCCATGCAGCACTACGCGTTCCTCGTCTCCGAGGACGAGTTCGACGGGATCCTCGCCCGTCTCGTCGAGGGCGGGATCCCCATCCAGGCCGACCCGCACGGTCGCCACCCGCGCCGGATCAACCGCAACGACGGCGGTCGGGGCGTGTACTTCACCGACCCGTCCGGGCACGGCATGGAGGCCTTCACCCGCCCCTACGGCAGTGACCCGTCCTCGCCGTTGAACGGCGTCACGGAGGACGTGCCCGGGGCCCGCTGACCGGCGCCGCGGGACCGTTGTCAGACCCCCTCCGCATACTGGTGGCCTCGAAGAGCCGGATGCAGCGGATACGAGGGGGATGCCGTGCGAACGGTGTACAGGGGTGAACTGCCGGTCGCCCACGGGCGGTTCCACGTGGACAGCCGCCGGGAACCGCGCCATCCGGGGCCGTCGGAGGCCTGCGCCGGGCAGACCAACGGCCTGTGCGGCGCGGCCGTCCCGGGCTGCCTCTTCCTGGTTACGGGCCTGAGCAGCGGCAGGGTCGGACTGACCGTCGAGGTGCACCGGGCCGCGCCGCCGCTCGACGACGGCTGGGAGGACGTGGTGGAGGCCTCCTTCCGGCCGGTCTCCACCACGACGGCCGTCCTGCCCTGCGGCCGCGGCGCGCTGTGCGAGGTGGCCCTGCCGCCCGCCGACCACCGGGTGCGCTACTGCGGACGCGGCCTGGACGGCGGTGCGGGGACCGAGTCCGCCACGGCCCGGGGTGCCGGGCCGGTCGGCCAGTATCTGCTGCAGTTCTGGCCGGCCCCGCCCGCCGTGGACCTGGTCGTCCGGCAGACCTCACGCAGCGCCGCCCGCAGGCACCGGTACGCGCGCGCCCTGCGGCCGCCCGTAACCGGGGAACGGACGGAGCGGGAGCGCGCCGAGATCCGCTCCTGGGGCGGCCGGCTGCCCAGCAGACGCGTCCGGGAGGCCGGCGCCGAGGCACGCGGGCTGGTGCCGCTGGACCGGGAGCTGCTCGACGCCGTCGACGCGGCGTGCCCGGCGACGCAGCGCGCCCTCGCCCGGTGGGCCGCCCGCCGCGCCTTCACCGCGACGGGACTGGACGGCATCGACTGGATCGCGCCCGCCCTGGCCGCGCTGGATCGCGGGGAGCCGCTGCCGGCCCCGTTCGACGACCCCCGGCGGGCCTGGGACAGCTTCTTCACCGACGACCGCATCGCCCTCACCGCGCCGGACGTGCCCGACGGATGCCACGGCGATCCGCTCCGCCGGGCGCTTGCCCTGCCCGCACTGCGTGCCGCGGCCGAAGCGGATCCGCTGCGCGCGGCGCTCGGCGCCCTCTTCGCCGCCGCGGTAGCGCACGGCACCGACTACCCGGACCTGTTCGCCGAGGCCCGCCGGCACTTCCCCGACCTGCGCCGGGGCACGTCGCCGTCGCCGTAGCCCTCACCGGTCACCGGCGGGCTCCGCCCGGCTCCCCGGCGGGCGCCGCCGGGGCGGGGGCGGACGCGTGGCCGTGTCGCGGCAGCAGCAGCGGGGTCGCCAGGATGAGCGCGCCCGCGAGCGCGACCGCCGTACGCGTCCCCGTCAGGCCCGCCAGCAGGCCCCACACCGCGGTCAGGCCCGCGGTGGTCAGCTTCCCGCTGATCGTCCACGCGGACAGGGTGCGCGCGACCCGGTCCGCCGGCGTCAGTTCCAGCCGGCGGGTGGCGTACACCGGGTTGAACACCCCCACGGAGGTGATCAGCCCGAACTCGACGACCATCACCAGGACCAGTCCCGGGACACCGGGACCGACGAACGTCAGCCCGACGGGCCAGCACACCCGAAGCACCCCGCTGGTGACCAGCACCCGGTGCTCCCCGAAGCGCGCCACGAGCGGGCGGGCCAGCCGCGAGCCGATCAGCCCGCCCACGCACGGCACCGCGAACGCGAGACCGTACTGCCAGGGTGCGAAGCCCAGATCACCCAGCATGAGCACGGCGAGCAGGGGTGCCGTCGCCATGATCAGACCGTTGACCAGGACCGTGTTGAGGAACAGCGGACGCAGATCCGGCGACGCGAGCACGTACCGCCAGCCGTCCAGCAGGTCGCCCGTCCGCAGCCCGGGCGCGTCCGCGCGCCGCGGGCGCGGCTCCTTACCGCCGATCGCACGGATCCCCAGCGCCGAAAGGAGATAGCTCACCGCGTCGACCGCCACTGTCACCACCGGCCCGAAGAGTCCGATCGCCGCCCCGCCGACCGGGGGCCCGAGCATGGTCGCGGTCCAGGTCGTCGCCTCGAAGCGGCCGTTCGCGGCCAGCAGGTCCTGCGACCGCACCAGCGACTTGAGACAGGAACCGGCGGCGGCCCTGAACGTGATGTCGGCCGCGGCGACCACGACCGACACGACCAGCAGTTGGACGAAGCCGAGCCGGCCGAACGCGTACGCGAGCGGCACACTCAGCAGCACTGCGCACCGGACCAGGTCCGTCGCGACCATGACCGGCCGCTTGCGCCGGAACTCCACCCACGGCCCCAGCGGCACCGCCACCACCGCGCCCACCGCGAGACCGGCCGCCGCGAGCGCCGACACCCGTGCCGGACCGGCGTCCAGCACCATGACCGCGATCAACGGAAAGGCGTCGAAGGCGAGTCGCGTGCCGAACGTGCTGACGGCGTACGCGCCCCACAGCCATCCGAACCGCCGCCCCAGCGACCCGCCGCCCACCACGCCCGACTCCACCGCACCCGTCTCCGTCACGCCCGCCATCCAAGCGAGCCGGGGCCCCGCGGATCAAACAACCGCCCGCGCCATACGAACAACCAGCCGTTGTACGCCGGTCCACCAGTGTGCCCGTACAGCCGCGCCCGGCCTAGCGCGTCAGCAGCTTCCGCAGCGCCCCGGCGACCTCGCCCGGCGCCTCCTCCGCCATGAAGTGCCCGCAGTCGACCGTCTCGTGCCGCAGGTCCGGGGCCCAGGCCCGCCACAGCGCGGCGGCGTCGTAACCGAGGGCGGTGCCCCAGTCCTGCTGCAGGACGGTCACCGGCATCCGCAGCCGGTTGCCGCCGTCCCGGTCCGCCCGGTCGTGGTCGACGTCGACGCCGGCCGAGGCCCGGTAGTCGGCCACGATGGACGGCACCGCCTCGCGGGACGCCTTCAGATAGGCGGCGCGGACGCCGGCGGGCAGGGCCTGCGGGTCCCGGGTCCAGATGTCGAGGAAGTGACCGAAGAAGGCGTCCGGCGCGGCGCCGATCAGCTGCTCCGGCAGCCCCGGCGGCTGCGCCATCAGATACAGGTGGAAGCCCACCGCCGCCGTCGTGCCGTGCAGGACGTCCCACATGTCCAGGGTCGGCAGCACGTCCAGCGCGGCCAGGTGCGTCACCGCCTCCGGGTGGTCGAGCCCGGCGCGCACCGCGACGAGCGCGCCCCGGTCGTGCCCGGCGAGCGCGAACCGCTCGTGTCCCAGCTCCCGGGCCAGGGCGACCACGTCGGCGGCCATGGCCCGCTTGGCGTACGCGGTGCCGTCCGGGTCGGCGGGCTTGTCGCTGGCGCCGTAGCCGCGCAGGTCGGGGCAGATGACCGTGTGCTCGGCCGCGAGGTCGGCGGCGACGTGCCGCCACATCAGATGGGTCTGCGGGAAGCCGTGCAACAGCACGAGGGGGCTGCCGGTGCCGCCGACGGCCACGTGCAGGGCGATGCCGTCGGCGACCGTGACGCGGTCGTGGGTGAAGCCCGGGATGGTCGGTTCCATGGCTGTTCAGTGCCTTTCTGCTCACATCGGGTGCTCACGCGGGGACGTCTTCGAGCCTGCCGCGCGCGAATCAGCAACCGATCAGTGGACGGCCGGCCCGCGTACCGTTGGGCGCACGAGCGGTGGCGGATCGGAGCGGACGGAACATGGAAGCGGTCACGTTCGGTGTGCTCGGCGCGGTCACCGCCGCGCGCGACGCCCACGTGCTCGCCCTCAAGGGCCCCCGGCACCGCGCCGTGCTCGCCCGGCTCGTCCTGGCCCGGCGCCGGGTCGTCCCCCTCACCCGCATGGTCGAGGACCTGTGGGACACCCCGCCGCCGCGTGCCGTGGGAGCGGTGCGCACCTTCGTCGGGGACCTGCGCCGCGCCCTGGAACCCGACCGTCCGCCGCGCGCCCCGGCCCGGCTGCTGGTCACCGAGGGCCCGGGATACGCCCTGCGCGCGGCCCCGGACGCCGTGGACGCCTGGCGCTTCGAGGCGGCGGTCGCCGAGGCCGACCGGCTGCCGGCCGCACAGGCACCGGACCGGCTCCGGGCGGCCCTGGGGGAGTGGCGGGGCCCCGCCTACGCCGAGTTCGGCGGGGCGGACTGGGCCCGGGGCGAGCGCTCCCGGCTCACCGAACTGCGGCTGCGCGCCGTCGAACGCCGGGCGGAACTGCTCGTGGACCTCGGCCGCGCCGCCGAGGCGGTCCCCGACCTGGACGCACACCTCACCGAGCACCCCTGGCGCGAGGAGTCCTGGCGCCTGCTCGCCCTCGCCCTGTACCGGACCGGACGGCAGGCGGACGCCCTCGCCGTGCTGCGCCGGGCCCGCGCCCTGCTGGCCGGACACCTGGGCATCGACCCGGGGCCACGGCTGCGGCGCCTGGAGGCCGGCATCCTCGCCCAGGACCCGGACCTGGACCCGTCCGGCGAGCCCGCGGAAGCGGCGGCCCGGCTGTGGGCCCGGGCGACCGAGGCGTACGACCGCACGGTCGCCGCCGGTGCCCACGCCCGCCTGGAATCCACCGTCGGCCTGCTGCGGAGCCTCGCGGTCACCGGCGGCGGCGGTCTGGAGGCGGCCAGGGAGCACCGGATGACGGCGGTCGCGGCGGCGGAGGAGACGGGCGACGCGGAACTGACGGCGCGGGTCATCGGCGCCTACGACGTCCCCGCCAACTGGACCCGCAGCGACGATCCCGAACTGGCCCGGCGGATCGTCGCGGCGGCCGAACGCACCCTCGCCGCCCTGCCCGAGGACCCCACCACCGCCGCGGCCCGCTGCCGCCTGCTGGCCACCGTCGCCCTGGAGTCCCGGGGCGTGCGGTCCCCGCGCGGGCCGCGCGCGGCGGCCGAGGCCGAGCGGACCGCCCGCCGCCTGGACGACCCCGCGCTGCTCGCGTTCGCCCTCAACGGTGTCTTCATGCAGTCCTGCACCAGTGCCGGGCTGGCCCCGCGCCGGGACGCGATCGGCGCCGAACTCGTCGCGCTCGGCACCCGGCACGGCCTGGTCAACTACGCGGTGCTCGGCCATCTGATCCGGCTCCAGGCCCGCTCGGCCCTCGCCGACCTCACCGCAGCCGACGAGCACGCCACGGCCGTGGACCGCCTCGCCGAACGGCACGAACGGCCGCTCGTGGCCGTCTTCACCCAGTGGTACCGGGCGCTGCGCCAGGCCGCCGCGGGCAGCCCCCACGACAGCGTCGAGGCCGCCTACCGGTCGGCGGCCGCACGGCTCGACGGCGCGGGCATGCCCGGCTTGGAACGCGGACTCCTGCCCCTCGCCCTGCTCGGCCTGCGCCTGGCCCACGGCCGGCCGGCCGACGTGGACCCGGACGAGGAGTGGGGCCCGTACCGGCCCTGGGCCGAGCCGTTCGCCCTGCTGGCCGAGGGCCGTGACACCGAGGCCAGGGCCGCCCTGCGCGCCCTGCCCGAACCGCCGCCCGACCTCCTCTACGAGGCCCTGTGCTGCGCCGAGGCCGCGCTCGCCCTCGAACTCGGCGACACCCAGGCCCTTGAGCGCACGTACACACGGCTGCTGCCCGCCTCCGGTGAACTCGCGGGCGCGGGCAGCGGGTTGCTCACCTTCGGCCCGGTCGACGGCTGGCTCGCCGCGATCCGCGGGACGCTGGAGGCGTGAGCGGGGGCTCCTCGTCGGGGGCCGGCGCGGTGGGGCCGTACACCCAGTCGGTGATGCCGTAGTCGTAGTGCTGCCGGGACCGAGCCGGAGCGCGTGGGCCGCAGTGGCTTCGCCGTGAACCAGGAGCGGCTCCGAGCGGGGGCTGGTGGCGGTGGGCGTTGCCCTGCCCCTGCGCGACGAGTACGGCCGGGCGGTGGCCGGCCCTGTCGGTGTCGATGCCGCGCGTGCGCTGCGACCCGCACCGCCTGCCCTCCCTGGCCGCGACGCTCGACGCGGCGGCACGAGCAGTGGAGGCGGGACCTGGAGGCGGGACCTGGAGGCGGACCTCGCGGCGGGTTCCGCGGCGGCACGCCGACCGGGGTTGCCGCGGCCCGCGCCGGGTACCCGCCGGCCCATGAAGTGGCAGCAGGTTCAGGAGGGTCCGTCCGCGGTGTACGTGGTGGTGCTCGACCGTGGCGAGGACCCGGTCGCCGAACTCACGGCCTTCGCCCGTGACCGGTCGCTCGGAGCCTCCCAGGTGACCGCCGTGGGCGCCTTCTCCGAGGCGGTCGTCGGCTGGTTCGACCGGCAGGCCGGGGACTACCGGCACATCCCGGTTCAGGAGCAGTGCGAGGTGCTGTCCCTCATCGGGGACATCGCCGTCGCCGACGACGGACCGACCCCGCACCTGCACGCCGTACTGGGCCTGTCCGACGGCTCCACCCGCGGCGGCCACCTGCTGTCCGGCCGGGTCTGGCCGACGCTGGAGGTCGTCGTGCGGGACAGCCCGGCCGAGCTGGCCAAGACCCACCGTCCCGACATCGGCCTGGCGCTGATCGACCTGGGCTGAGCCGCTCGTCGCGGAACGGTTTACCGACCCGGGTGCGGGCTACGCGGCCCGCACGCGACCCGTACCGACAATCCGGGAGGCGCGACCATGACACGGTCTGTCCGAGACGTGATGTCACCGGCCGCGGTGGCCGTCGAGCCCATGACGACGGTGACGCGGGCGGCCCGGCTGATGCGCGAGGAGAACGTCGGCGACGTCCTGGTGACCTACGACTGCGACCTGTTCGGTGTCCTCACCGACCGCGACATCGTGCTCCGCGGCGTCGCCGACGGCCGGGACCCCGACGCCACCACGGTCGGCGCGGTGTGCACGCCCCCGCCCGTCGTCACCCTGCAACCCGACGACACCACCGAGCGCGCCGCCGAGCTGATGCGACGCCACGCCGTGCGCCGGCTCCCGGTCGTCGAGCACGGCGGCGTCCCGGTCGGCGTGGTCACCCTCGGCGACCTCGCCACCACCGACGACCCGCACTCCGCGCTCGCGGACATCAGCCGGGCCTCACCCGACCACTGAGCGGGGAGGAACCGCATGAGCGATCGACACCGCCCGCACTGGGCCACGCAACCCGCCCCGCGTGCGCGATCCGGCGCGGTCGGCCGCCGCTCCCCGCGCACCGGCACCGAACCGGTCCGCGCGCAGAGCGCGCTGCGGATGCGGCTGCTGCTCTCGGCCGTCTTCCTGCCGGTGTTCGTCGCGGGGGCCGTGTTCTTCGGCTTCTGGGCCGCCGGCACCGGCTCCGGCGAAAGCCCGGGCCGCGGCATGCTCGTGGTCGTGGCCGTCGTGTGCGCGGCGCTCGCCCTGCTGGCCGCGGCCGACCTGCTGGTGGTCGTCCGAAGGCTGCGCGCCGAACGCGGCAGCGCCGACCCGCACCCCCGCGAGCACCCCGGAACCCGATGACGCAACGACGCCCAGGAGGGGGACCGGAACCCGATCACCCGAAGAAGGGGACGGAGGAAGCGACATGGCTCCCCCGGCACGAACGCCCGCGGCGGACTCCCGGGAGGACCGCCGCGCCACCACCCGCACCGCGCGTCTGCGCAGCCGGATCCCCGAACCCGACGAGGAACCCGACCTGCTCGGCCAGTACCTGACCCAGATCGGGGCCACGCCCCTGCTGACCGCCGAGGACGAGGTGCGGCTGGCCACCCGCATCGAGGCCGGGGTCCGGGCCAGGGAGGAACTGGAGACGGCAGACACCGGTGAACCCGCCCCGGCACCCGGCCGGCGTCGCGCGCTGGAGGAGACCGTCCACGACGGCCGGGAGGCCAAGGACCACATGGTGCGGGCCAACCTGCGGCTCGTGGTGTCGATGGCGAAACGCCACGCCCACCGCGGGCTGCCTCTCCTCGACGTCATCCAGGAAGGCAACCTCGGGCTGATCCGGGCCGTGGAGAAGTTCGACCACACCAAGGGCTTCAAGTTCTCCACGTACGCCACCTGGTGGATCCGCCAGGCCATCGAACGCGGCCTGGCCACCCACGCGCGTACGGTACGGCTGCCGATCCACGTCGTCGAACAGCTCCAGAAGCTTGCCAAGGTCGAACGAAAACTCCGCGCGAGCCTCGACCGCGAGCCGACCACCGAGGAGGTCGCCGCCGAGAGCGGCATCGACGGGGACAAGGTCGTCTGGCTGCGGAGGGTCGGACGGGACGCGGTCAGCCTGGACACCCCGGTGGACGAGACCGGCGAGACCGTCGTCGGCGACCTCATCCCCGACACCGAGGTGCTGCGTGCTCCGGAGGTCGCCGAGTTCCAGGCGCTCGCGGCGGAACTGCGCGAGGCCGTCGGCACCCTCGCACCCCGCGAGGCCCTGATCCTCAGCCTGCGCTACGGCCTGCACGACGGCCGCCCGCGCACCCTGCACCAGGTCGCCCAGCACGTGGGCCTCACCCGCGAACGCGTCCGCCAGCTGGAGAAGGCCTCCCTCGCCCATCTGCGCGCCCCCGAGAACCGGGAACGCCTGCTGGACTGGGCGAGCTGAGCCCGGCCCGGGAGCTCGGCCCGATTCCGTGCGCAGCCGGGCCCCTGCCGCAGCAGTTCACTGGACCAGCCGCCAGGGCAGACCGCGCGGTCCGCGCCCGTGCCGGACGGTCAGCGCGCGCACCCCGGCGGCCCCGGGCCGGGTTGCCGTCGCCGTTCCCCGCAAACACCCTGACCGAGAACCCGTACGTGGTCCCGTTCCCCACGCCCGCACCCGAGGAGCACCGGTGGACGTCTCTCTCAGCACCTGGCTGCTGACCGTCGCGGGCCTGTGCGTCCTCGTCGCCGCCGACTTCTTCATCGGGCGCAAGCCGCACGACGTGTCCGTCAGGGAGGCCGGGATCTGGACGGCCGTCTGGGTGGTCCTGGCCTGCCTGTTCGGCGTCGGACTGCTCGTGGTCGGCGGCGGCGGGCCCGGCGGCGAGTTCTTCGCCGGCTACATCACCGAGAAGTCGCTCAGCGTCGACAACCTGTTCGTCTTCGTGCTGATCATGGCGAAGTTCGCGGTGCCCTCGCAGTACCAGCAGCGGGTGCTGATGGTGGGCGTCCTGATCGCCCTGGTGCTGCGCGCCGCGTTCATCGCGGCAGGCGCGGCGATCATCTCCGCCTTCTCCTGGGTGTTCTACATCTTCGGCGCCTTCCTGATCTGGACCGCCTGGAAACTGATCCAGGACGCCCGCAAGGACGAGCACGACAAGGAGTTCGAGGAGAACAAGCTGCTGAAGTCGATCGAGCGCCGCTTCGGCGTCGCCGACCGGTACCACGGCACCAAGCTGTGGGTCGAGCAGAACGGCAAGCGCGTCATGACCCCGATGCTGGTCGTGATGCTCGCCATCGGGTTCACCGACATCCTGTTCGCCCTGGACTCCATCCCCGCCATCTACGGGCTGACCCAGGACCCGTACATCGTGTTCACGGCCAACGCGTTCGCCCTGATGGGCCTGCGGCAGCTGTACTTCCTCATCGGCGGCCTGCTGAGGAAGCTGGTCCACCTCTCGTACGGCCTGTCGGTCATCCTGGGCTTCATCGGCGTCAAGCTGGTGCTGCACGCCCTGCACGAGTCCGGCGTGCACGTGCCGGAGATCGGCATCCCGTTCTCGCTCGGCTTCATCGTGCTGGTCCTCGCCGTCACCACGGCGACGAGCCTGTGGGCCGCGAGGCGGCAGGAGAGGGCGTGAGGCCGTTCGGCGCTGCGGCGGTGCGGTCCACTCCGCCAGCTACTCCACCAGCTCCTGGGTGCCCAGCACCGTCAGCAGGGCGAGCCGTTCGGCGTCGGCGGTGTCCGGTTCGGCCGTGTAGACCATGATCCGCAGATCGCTGCCGGCCACGCCGAGCACGTCGCAGTCCAGGGTGACGGGCCCGACCCGGGGATGGTCGATGGTCTTGCGGGCCGCCTCGTGCCGGGCGACCGCGTCGGTCTCCCACAGCTCGGCGAACCGCTCGCTGCGGGCGCGCAGCTCCGCGACCAGCCGGCCGAGCCGGCGGTCGGCGGGATAGCGGGCGGCACTCGTGCGCAGGTCCGAGACGAGCGCCGCCTCGAAGGCGCGGCGCTCCTGCGGCGTGTACCGGGCCCGGCTGCCCGGGCCGACGAAGTTGCGCCACACGCCGTTGCGTTCCGGTCCGTGCCACTCGGAGGGGTCGCCCATCAGCGCCGCGTAGGGCGGGTTGGCGAGCAGCAGCGTCCAGGTCGCGTCGTACACGGCCACCGGAGTGCCGGCCAGCCGGTCGAGCAGCCGGTGGACGCTCGGCGGTATGTACGCGGGAACCGCCTCGGGACCCGGCGGCACCAGTGCGGCCAGCCGGAACAGATGCGCGCGCTCCTCGGCCGGCAGTCGCAGCGCCCGTACGAGAGCCTCGACGACCTGCGCCGACGGATTGGCCGCCCGGCCCTGTTCGAGCCGGGTGACGTAGTCGACGGAGATGCCGGCCAGCTGCGCCAGCTCCTCGCGCCGCAGCCCGGCCGCCCGCCGGTGACCGCCCGCGGGCAGCCCGGCCGCCTCGGGGGAGACCCGGTCCCTGCGCAGCCGCAACGCCCGCCCGAACTCCGTAGCCGTCATACCCCCAGTGAACACCGCGGGCGTCCGGGCTTCCTGGTACCCGTGGTCCCAGGAAGCCGGGACGCCTGGCTGCCCCGGCGGCCACGCCGCAGGCTGGGCTCCATGACGAACACACTGATCACCGGAGCCAACAAGGGCCTCGGCTTCGAGACGGCCCGCCGCCTCGTCGCCGCCGGCCACACCGTCTACGCCGCCGCCCGCGACCCCGAGCGCGGCCGCCGCGCCGCCGAGGAACTGGGCGCACGGCCCCTCGTCCTGGACGTCACCGACGACGCGTCGGTGGCCGCCGCCGTGAAGACCGTGGCGGCCGACGGCGGCCTCGACGTGCTGGTCAACAACGCCGGCATCGAGCAGCGCGGCGAGCACAACACCGTGACCGGCGCGGACGACACCACCGCCGACCTGCTGCGCACCGTCTTCGAGACAAACGTCTTCGGTCTGGTGCGGGTGACCCACGCGTTCCTGCCGCTGCTGCACGGCTCCGCCGCGCCGGTCGTGGTCAACGTGAGCAGCGGCCTGGCCTCGCTGACCGGACTCACCTCGCCGCAGAGCCCGGGCTACGGCTACCCGGGCCTGGCCTACCCGGCGTCGAAGACCGCGGTCAACGCGCTGACCGTGCAGTACGCGAAGGCGTTCCCCGGGATGCGGATCAACGCCGTCGAGCCGGGCTTCACCGCGACCGACCTGAACGGCAACACCGGTACGCAGACCGTGGCCCAGGGCGCCGAGGTCATCGTCCGGATGGCCCGGCTGGGCCCGGACGGACCCACCGGGGGCTACTTCGACGCGGCGGGCCCGCTGCCCTGGTAGTCGCCGTAGTCGGCGGTAGTCGCTCAGCAGCCGGCCGGTGTGGGCCTGCCGCGCGAGACCACGCGGGTGCCGTGGCCGTCGACGACACGGGCCTGCAGCGAACCGCAGGCGCACCGGGTCCACAGGGTGCCGCCCGCCCCGGTGGGGTGTGCGGACAGCACCTGGAAGGGCTCGGCACCGTCGGGCCACCCGCAGTGCGGGCAGACGAGACCGGTCGTGCTGGGCATGGCGACTCCTCGTGCGTCAGTGGTACGTCGGGATGCTGGTGTGGGCTTTCGGTCCCACCGTGGCGCCACTGACAGGGTGCGGCCACGGATCCGTTCACGTCCAGGTTGACTTTACGGACTCCACCGTGAACCGTGCACTTCATGATTGATCTGCGCAGGCTGCACGTACTTCGGGCCGTCTCCCACTACGGCACGGTCACCGCGGCGGCCCGCGCCCTGCATTTCACCACCTCGGCCGCCTCCCAGCAGATCCGGCAGCTCGCCCGGGACCTGGGCGTCGACCTGCTGGAGCCGCAGGGGCGCGGGGTGCGGCTCACGCCGGCCGCGGAGAGCCTGCTCGAACACGCCGACGCGATCGAGGCCCGCTGGGACGAGGCCGAACAGGATCTGCGGGCGGGGGAGGGGGTCCCGGCCGGACCGCTGCGGGTGACGGGGTTCCCGGTGGCCGTCTCCGTCCTGCTGGCCCCGATGGCGGCGCGGCTGCGCGAGCGGCACCCCCGGCTGTCGGTGCGGATCCGGGAGGTCGAGGTGGCGGAGAGCTTCGACCTGCTCTTCGAGGGGCAGAGCGATCTGGCGGTGGTGGAGGCGACTCCGGTCAGCCCGCCTTCGGCCGACACGCGCTTCGAACAGCGGCCGCTCCTGGACGAGCCGTTCGACCTGGTCGTTCCCGTGGATCATCCGCTGGCCGGACGGGAGGAGGCCGACCTCGCCGACGTGGCCCACGAGGCCTGGATCGCGCCGCTGCCGCAGAGTCCCTGCCGGACGCACATGGTGGCGGCCTGCGGTGCCGCCGGGTTCACCCCGGACGTGGTCCATCTCGCGGTGGAGTGGAACGTCACCGCCCATCTGGTCGCCCACGGGCTCGGTGTCGCGCTGGTGCCCCGGCTCGCCCGGCTCACCCCCGAGCTGCCGATCGTCCGCGTGCCGTGCGTCGGCCGGCCGCACCGCAAACTGCTGACCTGCACGCGCAGCGGTGGACACGGTCGCGCGGCGGTCGCGGCCGCGCTGGAGGAGCTGCGCACGCTGGCCGCGGCGGCGGTGGCCTGACACACCGCGGGACCGGAGCTCGGCCGAGCTCCGGTCCCGTACGACGTGCTCTCGCGCCGGTCAGGCGGCGACGGACTCGTCCGCGTGACCGTGCAGCCGCGCGACGACCTCGGTCAGCTGCGCGGCGACCTCGGCGTCGTCCGCCGGGTGGGTCTCGGCGAAGCGGGTCACCGAACCGGGGATGGACAGCTTGAGGTCCTCGATCACCTTGCCGCCGGCGATGCCCACGGCCTTGCGGGCCTCGTCCTGCGCCCACACGCCGCCGTACTGGCCGAAGGCGGTGCCGACCACGGCCACCGGCTTGCCGGTGAAGGCGCCCTGGCCGTAGGGGCGGGACAGCCAGTCGATGGCGTTCTTCAGGACGGCCGGGATGGTGCCGTTGTACTCGGGCGAGAAGAGCAGGAAGGCCTGGGCGCCCTGGGCGGCCTCGCGCAGCTTCGCGGCGGCGGCCGGGACGTTGCCCTCGACGTCGATGTCCTCGTTGTAGAAGGGGATCTCGGCGAGCCCCTCGAACAGCTGCACATCCGCGCCCTCCGGCGCGAACTTGACGGCCGCCTCGGCGAGCTGGCGGTTGTGCGAACCGGCGCGAAGGCTGCCGACGAGCGCGAGGATGCGGACAGACATGAGTACTCCCACTGCTGAAACAGATAGTGAAGATGCTGAGCGTGCTGGGCGTGCTGAGGGTGTTGCAGGTGTCGCGGGCCGGTGCGAAACACCGCCGCAACAATCCGGACCGGGGTCCGTTTAATTTCTAACATCCCAAACGGACCGCGGTCCAGTTTTCTTCCCGATGCTTTACGCTGGCTTCATGTCCGCCGCCCCGCCGTCCTTCCCGACGCCCCCGGATGCCGTCGGTCCGTCCGAGTTGCTGCAACTCGGCACGGGGGCCGAGGAGGACGAGCCCTGCCTGCGGGCCGACGCCGCGCGCAACCGGGCCCGGCTCCTCGACGCCGCCGAGCGGCTGGTCGCCGAGCACGGCGCGGCCGCACTCACCATGGAGGGGGTCGCGGTCGCGGCCTCGGTGGGCAAGGGCACGGTCTTCCGCCGCTTCGGCGACCGCACCGGGCTGCTCGCGGCGCTCCTCGACCACTCCGAGCGCAAGTTCCAGGCCGCGCTCCTGAGCGGCCCGCCACCCCTGGGCCCCGGCGCGCCCCCCGTCGAACGGCTGCGGGCCTTCGGCTGCGCGATGCTGCGCCGCTCCATCGACGAACTCGACCTGCAACTGGCCGCGGAGCCGAGCGCGGAACGCCGCCACACCGCCGCGCCGCGCCGTTTCCTGCGCGGCCACATCGCGCTGCTGCTGCGGCAGGCGGTGCCGGACGGCGACAGCGAGCTCCTGTCCCACACCCTGCTCGCGTACCTCGACGCCGCCCTGATCCACCACCTCACCGAACAGTGCGGGGTGCCCGCGGAGCGGCTGCGGGAGGGCTGGATGGACCTGGTCGCCCGGGTGACCCGCACCGACCCCTCGGCCGGCACTCCCGAACCCCCGGCCTGACCCCGGGATCCCGGCGCGTTCCCCCGCCCGCCGCCCCGCATCCGGCTTCTGCCAAGATGCCGTACGTCATGGTGCAGATACCGAAACCGCCGGCCCCCGAGTCCCCCGCACCGCGCTCCGTGCCCACGAGCGCCGATGTGGCCCGCCTGGCCGGCGTCTCGCGCGCGACCGTCTCCTACGTCCTCAACAACACCGGCGCCGTCCGGATCAGCGAGCCCACCCGCCGCCGCGTCCACGAGGCCGCCCGAGAACTCGGATACGTCCCGCACGCCGCGGCCCGCTCACTGCGCGCCGGACACAGCCGTATGGTCCTGATGCCCGCGCCGTCCTTCCCCGCGGGCCCGCTCTACAGCCGGTTCCAGAGCGAACTCCAGTGGGCCCTCGGCCGCCTCGACTACACCGTCGTGCAGTACGGCACCGTCGGCCTGCACGGTGACGAGGCCGCCCGCGCCTGGGCCGAACTGCGCCCGGTCGCCGTCCTCGCACCCGTTTCCGACCTCGGCCCGCAGGGCGTGGAGGTCCTCAAACGCTCCGGCGCCCGGGCGGTCGTCACCCTCGGTCCCGAGGCCGTGGACGGAGCGCACGCCCTGCTCACCGACCAGGAGGGCGTCGGCCGCGGCGCGACCCGCCACCTCTACGACCGCGGACGCCGCAGAATCGGCGTCGTCGTGCCCACGGAGCACGGCCTCGACGTCTTCTCGGCACCGCGCCTGGACGGAGCACGGCGCGCGGTCGAGGGCACCGACGCCACCGTCACCGAGCTGCCCCTCGCCTACGAGGAACGGGACGCCGCCCGTCTCGCGGCCCGCTGGCGCTCCCTGGGGCTCGACGCGGTGTTCGCGTACAACGACGAGTACGCGATGCTGCTGATGCGCGCCCTTCAGGACGAGGGCCTCGCCGTCCCCGCCGACGCGGCCGTGATCGGCGCCGACGACCTGATGCTGGGCCGCCTGCTGCGGCCCCGGCTGAGCACCGTCCACCTGGAACTGCCCGCCGGCCGCGACCTGGCCGCACTCGTCGACCGCGCGGTGCACGACCCCGGCGCCGCGCCCGAGCGCCACAAGGTGCTGGGCGCGACGCTGGTGCACCGGGAGTCGAGCTGACCGGCGGCCGATCCGCCCGCTACTGGCCGGCCTGGCCGTCCTGACCGGCCTGGGCCTGCTGCTCGGCGACCGACTTGCGGACCTCGTCCATGTCCAGCTTCCGGGCCTGGCCGATGACGTCGGTGAGGGCCTCCTCGGGCAGCGCGCCCGGCTGCGCGAACACGGCCACCTGGTCCCGGACGATCATCAGCGTGGGAATCGACTGGATGCCGAAGGCCTGCGCCAGCTCGGGCTGCGCCTCCGTGTCCACCTTGCCGAACACGAGGTCGGGGTTGGCCTCGGCCGCCTTCTCGTAGACCGGGGCGAACTGCTTGCACGGACCGCACCACGACGCCCAGAAGTCGATCAGGACGAACTCGTTGTCCGTCACCGTCTGGTCGAAGTTCTCCTTGGTGAGCTCCACGGTGGTGGTCATGGCTTGATCCCTCTTCCTGGGTTTCGGGGCGTAGGCCGTCGGCACAACACTGCCGACCTGGTGGGTATTCCGCGCACGTACCCATGTGGCCACGTCGCACACCACCCACCAGACTGACCTCATGACGCAATCGGATTCCATCACGTACGACGTCGTGGTGATCGGCGCGGGCCCCGTGGGGGAGAACGTCGCCGACCGCACCCGGGCGGCCGGGCTGTCCACCGCGATCGTGGAGAGCGAACTGGTCGGCGGCGAATGCTCCTACTGGGCCTGCATGCCCAGCAAGGCCCTGCTGCGCCCGGTCCTCGCCCGCGCGGACGCCCGCCGCCTGCCCGGACTCGCCCGGGCCGTCCAGGAACCCCTCGACGCCGGCGCCGTCCTCGCCCGCCGCGACGAGTTCACCTCGCACTGGAAGGACGACGGCCAGGTCCAGTGGGTCGAGGGCATCGGGGCCGACCTCTACCGCGGACAGGGACGGCTCGCCGGACCGCGCACGGTGGAGGTCGCCGGTCCCGACGGCACCCGCCGCACCCTGACCGCCCGGCACGCCGTCGCCGTCTGCACCGGCAGCGCGGCCGCCCTGCCCCCGCTGCCCGGGCTCGCCGAGGTACGCCCCTGGACCAGCCGCGAGGCCACCAGCGCCAAAAGTGCACCCGGTCGGCTGATCGTGGTCGGCGGCGGAGTCGTCGCCGTCGAGATGGCCACCGCCTGGCAGGCCCTCGGCTCCCGGGTGACGATGCTGGTGCGCGGCGCCGGCGGCCTGCTCGCCCGCATGGAGCCCTTCGCCGGGGAACTGGTCGCCGAGGGTCTCACCGAGGCCGGGGTGGACATCCGCACCGGCGTCTCCGTCGAGTCCGTCACCCGCGAGGACGGCACCGTCGTCGCCGTCACCGACACCGGAGACCGCCTCGAGGCCGACGAGATCCTCTTCGCCACCGGCCGGGTGCCCCGCACCGGCGACATCGGCCTGGACACCGTCGGACTGAAGCCGGGCTCCTGGCTGCCGGTCGACGACAGCCTCCGGGTGGAGGGCCACGACTGGCTCTACGCCGTCGGCGACGTCAACCACCGCGCGCTCCTCACCCACCAGGGCAAGTACCAGGCCCGCATCGCGGGAGCCGCCATCGCCGCCCGCGCCTCCGGGGTGCCGATCCTGGAGTCCGACCCCTGGGGCGCGCATTCCGCGACCGCCGACCACGACGCCGTCCCCCAGGTGGTGTTCACCGACCCCGAGGCGGCGTCCGTCGGCCTGAGCCTGGCCGAGGCCGAGCGGGCGGGACACCGGGTCCGCGCCGTCGACGTGGACATCGCGGTGGCGGGTTCGAGCCTGTACGGCGACGGCTACAAGGGCCGCGCCCGCATGGTGGTCGACCTGGAGGACGAGATCGTCCGCGGCGTCACCTTCGTCGGCCCCGGCGTCGGCGAGCTGGTCCACTCCGCGACCGTCGTGGTCGCCGGCCAGGTGCCGATCAGCCGGCTGTGGCACGTGGTCCCGCCCTACCCGACGATCAGCGAAGTGTGGCTGAGGCTCCTGGAGACGTACCGGGACAACTGATCCGGACGGCCGAGGTCGGTCGCCCCTCCCCGGAGCCCGGCGGCCGATCAGGCCGTCGGGCCCGGCAGCTCGAACCCCAGCGCCGACGCCGCCCGCTCCGGCGTCGGCTGGGACCAGTGCTCCGCCATCGCCCCGTTCGACGCCAGCGAACGCAGCTCCGCCCGGTCCAGGTACAGCGTGCCGTCGAGATGGTCCGTCTCGTGCTGCACGATCCGGGCCGGCCACCCCGCGAACACCTCGTCCACCGCCCGCCCGTGCGCGTCCCGCGCCAGCAGCCGCACCTCGGTGTGGCGCGCCACCACCGCCTGCCAGCCCGGCACGCTCAGACAGCCCTCGAAGAACGCGGCCCGCCCCGCGCCGACGGGCTCGTACGACGGGTTGACCAGTACCCGGAACGGCTGCGGCACCCGCCTCCGCGCCACCCGCACCTCGTCCGGCACCGGCGCCGGATCCTCGATCACCGCGATCCTGAGCCCCACCCCGACCTGCGGCGCGGCCAGGCCGACACCCGGCGCCGCGTGCATGGTCAGGCGCAGCGCCTCGACGAACCGTGCCAGGAGCGCGGGCGCCAACTGCCCGTCGAACGGCTCGGCCGCGCGCCGCAGCACCGGATCTCCGGCCGCGACGACGGGCAACGGGCCGTCGACGGCCAGCAGTTCCTCGACCCGCTCGGCAAGAGGGGCACGACCACTCGGAGTTCCCATCGCGCCAGGATGCCATGGCCCGCCGGCCCACAGCCGACGCTGATGTGACGCACGCCACTGCGAGCTCCGGGAACCCGGCGCGCCCGCGCCCCGACCACTGGGACCGTCCCCTCCCCACGACGTCCCGGAGCGCCCACCGATGACGACCACCTCCCCGACCAGTACGGACAAGGCACCGGAGCCGGCCGCCCCGCCGCCCGCACCCGGCAGATGGTCCGCGCTGCGCCCCCTGGTCCTGCGCCTGCACTTCTACGCGGGGCTCTTCGTGGCCCCCTTCCTGCTGGTCGCGGCGGCCACCGGCTTCCTCTACGCCGCCTCGTTCCAGGCCGAGAAGCTGGTCTACGCCCATGAGCTGACCGTCCCCGAGGCCGGCGACCGCAAGCTCCCGATCTCCGAACAGGTCGCCGCCGCCCGGCGGGCCCACCCCGAGGGCGGTGTGTCGGCCGTACGCCCCTCGCCCGAGGACGACGCCACCACCAGGGTGCTGCTGTCCGGGGTCGAGGGCGTCGACCCGGACCACACGCTCGCGGTCTTCGTCGACCCGTACACCGCCGAGGTGCGCGGTGCCCTCGAACAGTACGGCTCCAGCGGCGCCTTGCCGCTGCGCACCTGGATCGACGAGTTCCACCGCGACCTGCACCTGGGCGACCCGGGGCGGCTGTACAGCGAGTTCGCCGCCAGCTGGCTGTGGGTGATCGCGAGCGGCGGCCTTGTGCTGTGGTTCTCCCGCCGCCGCTCCCGGCGCAAGGTGCGCGGCACCAGCGGCCGCCGCCGCACCCTCGGTCTGCACGGCACGGTCGGCGCCTGGGTCGCGGCCGGGTTCGTCTTCCTCTCGGCGACCGGCCTCACCTGGTCGACGTACGCCGGAGCGAACATCGAGGACCTGCGTGCCGCGCTCGGCCAGACCACGCCGTCCGTGTCGGCGTCCGTGTCGGCACCCGCGTCCGGGGGCGGTGAGCACGCGGGGCACGGCGCGGCGGCGGGTGCCGGCGGGGACGCCGCGCACGGGGTCGGCCTCGACCGCGTGCTGGCCGCCGCCCGCGCCGAGGGCCTCGGCGACCCGGTGGAGATCACGCCACCGGCCGACGCGTCCTCCGCCTATGTCGTGGCTCAGGTGCAGCGCAGCTGGCCGGAGAAGCAGGACTCCGTGGCCGTGGACCCGTCGACGGGCGAGGTCACCGACGTACTCCGCTTCGCCGACTACCCGGTGCTCGCCAAGCTCAGCCGCTGGGGCATCGACCTGCACACCGGCAGCCTGTTCGGCCTGGTCAACCAGATCGCCCTGATGCTCCTCGCCGCGTCCCTGATCCTGCTCGTCGCCTGGGGCTACCGCATGTGGTGGCAGCGCGGCCGGGGCTCCGCCTTCGGCCGCCCGATCCCGCGCGGCGCCTGGCAGCAGGTGTCACCACTGCTCCTCGTACCGTTGCTGGCGGCGGTCGCCGTCCTCGGCTACTTCGTGCCGCTGCTGGGCATCCCGCTGGCCGCGTTCGTCGCGCTGGACGTCGCGCTCGGCGAGATCGCCCACCGGCGCGGACGGCGTACGTACGCGGGCGCCGGGGCGGCGCGACGCTGAAACGCGACGCCACGGCGGCGCGGCGCTGAAACGCGACGACGCGGCGGCGCCTTCGCACCGCCGCGTCGCCGTGGCCGCCGTCGCTCAGAGTCCGGCGAAGTCGCCGGCCAGGGCGGAGGCGATCCGCAGCTGGGCGTCGGCCTCTTCCTGCCGCCCCTGCCGTTCGAGGGTGCGGCCCAGCATCAGCCGGGCGTACTGCTCGACGGGATCGCGCTCGACCAGGACCCGCAGCTCGGCCTCCGCCCGCCGCAGTTGGGCCGAGTGGTAGTAGGCGCGCGCCAGCAGCAGGCGCGGTCCGGTCTGCTCGGGCACCTCCCCGACCAGTCCGTCCAGGACGCGTGCCGCGGCGGCGTAGTCCTTGGCGTCGAAGAACATCCGCGCGCGCTCCCAGCGCTCCGAGGACGTTCCGTGGTCGTAGTACGTCGTGTCCACTCGTGACCTCCTTCGCCCTCTGTAACCACCCCATGTGGTTGAACATTCCACTACCGCCCGGTGGTCGTCCTTTCGCCCGCCACGGTGACGGCCCGAGGACCGTCTGACGCCGAGGGCCGACCGGGGCTAAGTTGGGCGGCATGAGCAATCTTGATCGCGAGGCGGTTCCCAGCCTGTGCGGCGGCCGCGGCTTCGTGGTGGCGGAGCCCGTGAGGGAACTCCTCAGCCCTCGCAACGTCAAGCTCGGCGAGTCCACCGAGGTCCGCCGGCTGCTGCCCAACCTGGGCCGGCGCATGGTGGGCGCATGGTGTTTCGTCGACCACTACGGCCCCGACGACATCTCCGACGAGCCCGGCATGCAGGTGCCGCCACATCCGCACATGGGCCTGCAGACGGTGAGCTGGCTGCACGCGGGCGAGGTGCTGCACCGCGACTCCACCGGCAGCCTGCAGACCATCCGCCCGCGCCAGCTGGGCCTGATGACCTCCGGCCGCGCGATCAGCCACTCGGAGGAGAGCCCCCGCTCCCACGCCCGCTACCTCCACGGCGCCCAACTGTGGGTCGCCCTCCCGGACGCCGACCGCCACACCGACCCGCACTTCGAGTTCCACGCCGAGCTGCCGCACGTCACGGCACCCGGCCTGGCGGCCACCGTGCTCCTCGGCACCCTCGACGGCACCACCTCGCCCGGCTCCACGTACACACCCCTCGTCGGCGCCGACCTGACCCTGACCGGCGGCACGGACGTACGCCTCCCGCTGGAACGGGACTTCGAGTACGCCGTGCTGTCCATGAGCGGCGAGGCCCACGTCGACGGCGTGCCCCTGGTGCCGGGCTCCATGCTCTACCTCGGCTGCGGCCGCGACGAACTGCCCCTGCGGGCCGACTCGGACGCGGGCCTGATGCTCCTGGGCGGCGAGCCGTTCGAGGAGGAGCTGATCATGTTCTGGAACTGGATCGGACGCTCCCAGGAGGAGATCGAGCAGGCCCGCCGCGACTGGACGGAAGGGACCCGGTTCGGCGAGGTGAAGGGGTACGACGGTGTGCCGTTGCCTGCGCCGGAACTGCCGCCCGTGCCGTTGAAACCGCGGGGGAGGGTGCGCTGACCTGTGGAAACGCCTCAGAGTTGGTCACCGTCGAAGGGAAGGCGGCCGGATGTTCTCACCGTCTTCCACCTGCTTGCCGGTAGGCGCCCGAACAACTGGCTGGCTCGCAGGCCGGTGAAGTCGGCGATTCCACGGTGTGGCTGTCCGCGGGCGCCTGTGGCAGGACGCTTGCTGACCCAATGCTGACTTTGCTGACGCAGTATCAGGTTGGGATGTGAAGCCTTTCCCCAGTTTGAGCGCCGTGTAGGCGTCTGCAGGTTCGGTGGTGTGTCCGGACCGATGCTGATCCGGCTGGTGGCGGGGTCAGGTGTTGCACGCCTGCTCCGCCTTCGACGCCGGTCAGCTCAGTGATCTCGCGTACTGGGCCACCGTCCTCGGCCACCGCCCCGGCGCCCGAGGGCGTGAACTCCGCCGTGCCGACACCGACATGTGGACGTCCGCCGACGACCGTGTCGTCCTACTTCGCCTGCTTGAGTCTCTACGTTCGGCCGATGGTCTTGAACTCGTCTGTGAGGTCGCCGAACGGCTGCTGCAGGAGCGGATCGAAGGCGAGGTCGCCACAAAGATCGGCGCCGAGTGGGGCGAACACACCGACGCGCGCACCACCTGGCGCAACGGGCACCGCCAGAAGACGATGATCACGCAGGCCGGCAACCTGGAACTCGCCAGCCCGAAACTGCGGGCCGGGAGCTTCTTCCCCAGCCTGCTGGAGCGCCGGCGGCGCATCGACCAGCCCCTCTACGCGGTCGTCATGGAGGCATACGTCCACGGCGTCTCGACCCGCTCGGTCGACGACCTGGTCAAGGCCCTGGGCTCGGACACCGGGATATCCAAGAGCGAGGTGTCCCGGAACCTGTTCCTCGACGCCACCTATGTCAAGGCTCGCGTCGACCACCGCATCGTCTCCCAAGGGATTGTGATCGCCACCGGCGTCACCCAGGACGGCGGCCGGGAAGTCGTCGGTGTCATGGTCGGTGACAGCGAGACCGAGGTGTTCTGGACCCAGTTCCTGCGTCACTTGCGTGAACGCGGCCTCAGTGGCGTCCGTCTGGTCATTTCCGACAGCCACAGAGGCCTGGTCAAAGCGATCCGCAAGGTCATGCTCGGCGCCGCCTGGCAGCGTTGCCGGGTCCACTGGAACTGTACGGAAACAAGGTGTCGCTTTCGGCGATGTAGATCGTTGATCTGGCATGGGGATCAAGGAGGGGGTACGGCAGCAACTTGCCGTGTGTTTCGGCGTGTTGTGTACGCATCTGAACGAGCGGCAGCGGCGGCTGACGCTGGCGACGGAGGCGGGCCTGCTCGGCCATGGTGGCGTCCGCGCCGTCGCGCGGGTTGCCGGAGCGAGCGAGACCACCGTCCGCAGGGGCCTGCTCGAGCTGGAGGCGGACTGTGTGCCTCTGGGCGGGGACGTGTCCGCAGGCGGGGAGGTGGCCGCAAGCGCCTGACGGAGCGTGACCCGCGCCTGCTGCCGGCGGTCATGGCTCTGGTCGAGCCGGATGCGCGAGGTTATCCCACGTCGCCGCTGCGCTGGACCACGAAGTCGCTGCGCAAGCTGGCCGCCGAACTGACCCGTCAAGGCCATCCGATATCTCCAGGTTCCGTGGGCAAGCTGCTGAGGGCGAGTGGAATCAGCCTGCAGGGGACCGCCCAGACTCTGGAAGGCAAGCAACATCCCGACCGGGACGCCCAGTTCCGCTATATCAACGAGCAGGCCAAACAGTTCCAGGCGGCCGACGAACCGGTGATCAGCGTCGACTCGAAGAAGAAGGAGATGCTTGGCCAGCTGCCGAGTGCCGGGCGGGAGCGGCGTCCCAAAGGTGAGTCGATCGAGGTTGAGGACCACAGCTTCTTCACCGGTTCCAAGGGCGAGACCGCCATCCCCTACGGGGTCTACGACCTGACCGCCGACGCCGGCTGGGTGAGCGTCGGCGTCGATCACGACACCTCTGCCTTCGCGGTGGCCACGATCCGCCGCTGGTGGCTGGCACGCGGCCGACTCGACTATCCGGCTGCGACCCGACTGCTGGTCACTGCGGACGCGGGCGGCTCGAACAGCTACCGCTACCGGGCTTGGATTCCAAGCTCGCCGCCCTGGCCGCCCAGACGGGTCTGGCCATCACGGTTTGCCACTTTCCTCCGGGGACGTAGAAGTGGAACAAGATCGAGCACCGGCTGTTCTCCCAGATCACGATGAACTGGCGAGGCAGGCCGCTGACCAGACATGAAGTCGTCGTCAACACGATCGCGGCGACCACAACCCGCGCCGGATTGCGTGTTCACGCCGAACTCGACCCAGGCGCCTATCCGCTCGGCGTGGCGATCAGCAAGGCACGGATGCAGTCCCTGCCCATCGAAGCCCACCCCGTGCGCGGCACCTGGAACTACACGCTCCGCCCGGCACCTGCCGACCCGACACCAGCACCGTCTCCTTACACGACCACGGAACGGGCAGCGGTGCTGGAAATGCTGGACGACCCGCGTCTGACTGGCATGACCAGCGGTGATCTCGACGCCTTGGCCGAGAAGCTGGCCACAGCCCAGCGGGCTCGGTGGGAACAGCAGCGATACGAAGCCCGCGGCGGACCACGTCGTCAGCGCCCCGGAACACACGGCAAGAAGCCCCTGCTCAACGGCCGCGACCGCATCCTCGTCACCCTGCTCTACCTGCGGCGCGCGTGTGCTCGTAACGGGTTCTGCGCGAGATGCTGGAGATCAACGACCGCACCATGAGCCAGGTCGTCACCGACACCCGCCTGCTCCTGCGAGAGCACAAGGTCAGCATCGAGCCGACCACCCTGCTCTTCAGCACCCCCGACGAGCTACTGGCCTTCCTGCGCACCGGACCGCTGGCATCCCGCAACCGCGAACCGCTGCCCGAGATCTTGTCCGACCCTGCCCTGACCGGCATGAGCCGGATCGATCTCACCGACGCTCGTAGACCGCCTCGCGCTCCGGCAGGCTGCCCGAGTGGAACGGCGCCGTCACCAACAGCGAGGCGGCCCCCGCCAGCCGGGCATACGCGGCGGCGTCTTCCCTCAGAAGATCGGCGACGCGGAGCGCGTGCTGGCGGCCGTGCTCTTCCACTGCCGGGTCTGCACCGGTGAGGTCTTGGCCGAGCTGTTCCAGGTGAGCCGCCGCACCATCGGCAACGCCCTTCTCGACGTGCGCCCGCTCCTGGAGGAAGACGGAGTCAGACCAGCCCCGAAGAAGTACCGAACTGTCGGCGTCCTCTTGGCCTCCGTTCCCCAGCAGGGGCATCCACCAGGTCAATTCCGCACAGTTCCACTTCGTCCGCAACGTCTTCGCCGTCATCCCGAAAGGGTCCGCGGAGATGGTCGCAGCCACGATCCGCACCGTCTTCGCCCAGCCCACCGCGGACGCCGTCCGCACCCAGCTCGACACGGTCGCCAGCATGCTCGGCCGACAGTTCCCCATGGTCAGAGAGATGCTGCTGGAGGCCAAGGAAGACCTGACCGCGTTCGCGGACTTCCCCTGCCGCTACCTCTCCAACGAGAGCATGGACACCCTCTACCCCGACACCCCGACTGTTCTGCCAGCCGCGTCAGACGACTGATCGCCTGCACCACGACAAGGGACATGACCACGGGAGCAGTCTCGTTGCGGGCCGAGCACATGCCCGCAGCGGTGGTTGCTGCCCACAATCACGTGCTACGCGGATGGCTCCTCCGCGAGTCCTGCGAACCCGTGCGCGAGATGGGAGGGGCCATGTGCGAGGTTCTCGCCCCTTTCGCGTCACCGGCACCGGCGCCGGGACCCGGAGTGGGAACCACCGTCGTCGCGTTCAGGACCAACCAAGACCTCGAAGTTGTGCTGCGTCGCTGCGCCGACCCATTGAGGATGCTGCCCGTGAGTGGGAGGTCAGCCCTGCGCGGTGACGTCCGGTGTCGGCGGGCCGACGCCGCCAGGTCGTAAGCCTCGTTTCCCGCTGGACAGGACACCCCGAAGCCGTCCGACCCTGCCACTCGTCGCACGGCCGCGTGACGACACCACGAAAGCCACCCCTACTCCTTGGCAACGGCCCCGCTGCCAAGCAGCCCCATTTCGTAGTTCCCACACTCTGCCGTGATCTCGGCCGTCTCCTGAGCCGCGGCGAGGAAGTCGTCGACCACGGGCGAGGTGCGCGACGCCGGCACCGCGAGGGACACCTGGTCGGGCGCCAGATCGGGGATGGGCACGTAGGCGATGTCCGGATGTGAGTGGAACACGGTCGCCGAACGGGCCAGGAACGAGATGCCCCGACCGGCCGCGACATGCTCGAGTGTCTCGTCCACCCCGCGCACCAGGTACCCGGCGTTGGGATGTGGACGCCTGGTGGGCTGTGTGCTCGGGTCGGCATGCCAGACCAGCGGCTCATCGGTCAGGTCCGCCTGGGTGACCGCGCCCTTACCGGCCAACCGGTGGCCGACGGGCAGCACCGCCACCCTTGGCTCGGTGTACAGCGGGGTGACGCGCAGGCCGGTCTCGTCGATCGGTAGCCGCACATAGCCGACGTCGATCCGGCCGTCGAGCAGCATCGAGGTCTGGTCGTCCCCTTCGATCCGTTGCATGTCCACGACCACCTCCGGGTGCCGGGCGTTGAAGAGCTGTACCGCCGAGGTGACCGAAATGCCGGCCCGGAAGCCGACGATGAGCCGTTGGCCGCCGCGCGCGGCCCTGGCCACCCGGCGTCGGATTGCCTGCACGGAGGCCAGCAGCGGGCCGGCGTCGGTCAGCAACTGCCTGCCGGCGTCGGTCAGCGCCACGCCGTGGCGATCCCTTGTCAGCAGCGGAGTGCCGAGATCCTGCTCCAGTGCGCGGATCTGCCGACTGAGTGCCGGCTGCGCGATGTGCAGTTCATCGGCGGCACGGCCGAAATGCAACTGGTCGGCCACGGTGACGAAGTAGCGCAGTTTGCGTAGGTCCAGATCCATGGCGCCTCCGGCCTGTTGATGCCTTCAGGGTATCACCACCACTGAAAGAGGTATTGGACACCGACTCAGGGCAATGGCACCGTTAATAGGTAACTGATGGGCTGGAACGAATTCGGCGCAAGAATTCGAAATCGGGACTTGATAGTAGGCACAGGCCAAGGCCCAGAACCAGACTCAGAATAAGGGCATCAGAAATTGAGCGCGGTACATCACGCCGTTCGGCGACGTCGACGAACCGAAAGTCGACAACGCCGGAGTGGGCATGGCGTCCCGTCCGCCTCCAGAAAGCAGGAGATCCATGAGCAGCATCAGCATTGTCGGCCTGGGGAACGTGGCCCGCACCCTGGCCGGCCGGGCGCTGGCCGGCGGCAACGCCGTCGAGATCATCGGGCGCGACCCGGGCAGGACCAAGGACGTGGCCGCCGCGCTCGGTGGCGCCACCGCCGGGACGGCCGGCGCCGCCCCGACCGGGGACATCGTCATCCTCGCGGTGCCGTACGCCAGTGCCGCGGCAGTGGTCCGTGAGTACGGGGACGCACTGCGCGGCAAGATCATCATTGACGTCACCAACCCCGTCACTCCCGATCTCAAGGGCTTCGTCACCCCCGACGGCAGTTCCGGCGCACAGGAGATTGCCAAGGCGGCCCCGGCCGGCGCACATGTCGTCAAGGCGTTCAACACCGTGTTCTCCCACGTTCTGGCAGCCGACGCTGCCGGGACCCGTCCGCTGGACGTCTTCATCGCCGGCGACGACGCGCAGGCAAAGGAACAGGTATCGGCTTTCGTCACGAGCCTGGGGCTCCGGCCGCTGGACACCGGGGACCTCCCCATGGCGCGGGCACTGGAGAACGTCGGCCTGCTTGAGCTGGGCCTCATGACCCAGCTCAAGCACGCCGACTTCTCCCTCGGCATCACCATTCTCGGCTGAGCGCACCCACACCGCTTTATTCGATTTTCGGCACGCGAAGAAGAGCTCCTCCACAGCCCCCTCCATCTACCCTTATAAGGACAGTGAAATGCACGTTTTGGTCGTTGGCGGGACCGGCCACACCGGTTCGTACGTCATCCAGGATCTCGTCGCCGCCGGGCACGAGGTCACCGGCCTGGCCCGGTCGGACTCTGCTGCGGCGGCCTTGTCCGAGCTCGGCGCGAAGGTGCGTCGCGGCGATCTCGAGGACCTCGACGGGCTCAAGGAGGCGGCCGCGGACTCCGACGGTGTCATCCACGTCGCGTACCGCCGCGATGTGCTCATTGCCGGCGGGCTCGACGCCCTGGCCGCCTCGGAGCTCTCGTCCGTACTCGCGTACGGCGACGCACTGGCGGGATCCGGAAAGCCACTGGTCTGGGCCGGGACCATGGCCTCGCCCGGCTACAACCTGGGCCGGCCCGCCACCGAGGAAGACCCGGCTCTGCCGAGCGGCGACGAGCACAAGGGCACTCTGCGGTTCCGCAACATCGTGGAGACCACCGTCATCGGCCTCGCCGAACAAGGAGTGCGGTCTTCGGTCGTGCGCCTTCCCAACATCGCACACGGCACGACCGACCGTGAGGGCTTCCTCCCGCTGCTGATCGCGCTCTCGAAGGAGAAGGGCGTCGTCGGATACCCCGGTGACGGAGAGAACCTGTGGGGCGCCGTGCACATCCGCGACGCCGCCGCCGTGTTCCGCCTGGCGCTGGAGAAGGGCCCCGCCGGCAAGTACTGGCACGCCGTCGAGGACGGAGTCATCCCCTTCCGCAAGCTCGCCGAGGCCATTGGCAGCCGCCTGGGCCTGCCCGCCGTGAGCATTCCCGCCGACGTACTGATGCTCCCGGGGTTCTTCGGATTCCTCGCCAACCTGGTCCCGCACAACTTCCCGGCGACCAACTTCGTCACGCGCCGGACCCTCGGCTGGGAACCGACTCAGCCCAACCTGCTCGCCGATCTGGACAACGGCCACTACTTCCCCGCGGGCTGACGCCCAGGCGCACCGCCCCAGTCCCACGCAGAACGAGGAGTCATCATGACCACACTCGCCTCACACCGCGACACCCTGGAGTCCTTCGTCGACTGCATCCACGGCGGCGCAGACAGAGACACCCTCACGAGTCTGTTCGCCGAGGAGGTGGTGCTGTACAGCCCGCTCGGCGACGAGCCGTTCACCGGCCGCGAGGCCGTCGTGGAAGTCACGCAGATGGTCAACCGCATGGCGGTCGACGACAGTTACAAAGAGGTCCTCAGCGGCCCGACCCACCACGCCGCGCGCTTCCGGCTGCAAGTCGAAGACGCCGCGATCGACGGGATTTACCAGGTCCTGCTCGACGCGGACGGCAAGATCGCCGAAGTGACCATCTTCTGGCGTCCGCTGCCGGCCGGCGTAGAGCTGCAGCGGGTCCTGGCGCATGTCCTGGGCATGCAGGCCTGGGAACTGCGTACGGACGGGGAGTAGCGGCGAAGGCCGCGCCCCACGTGGACGAGATCAAGAGCGCACGGTAGCAAGGCTCCCGTACCGATGAGAGGGGCGTTCGACGCCTCGACTCGCTTGTGCGGGAGCCTTGTTGACTTCCAGCCCAGCCGCCGCTCCCACACGGTACGGCCCCGATGGGTACCGGGCGGTGTACATAGCTTGCGCCCTCCTTGGCCGTCCGGTACGTTAAGTACGCAGATCGGTTTACATAACGCCTCCTCGGAGTGGGCGCTGCCGCAGTCCTCGGACTGGTGCCGCCGGCGTCACGGGAGGTGCCGATCGCTTGGTCGAGGTGCGCGGCCCGGCGCAGACGGCTGTGCCGAATACCTCCCGACTCGGAATATCGATCCATTCAAATGGAGTAATCGTGGGAAAGCTTGATGGCAAGGTTGCGGTGATCACTGGTGGTTCCAGTGGTATGGCGCTGGCGGGTGCGAAGCTGTTCGTGGAGGAGGGCGCGTATGTCTTCATCACGGGGCGGAAGCAGGAGGCGCTGGACGAGGCGGTCGAGCTGATCGGCCGGAATGTGACGGGGGTGCGGGCCGACTCGGGTGATCTGGCCGATCTGGACCGGCTGTACGAGACGGTCGAGCGGGAGAAGGGCTCGATCGACGTGCTGTGGGCCAGTGCCGGGATCGGTGAGCAGCGCAAGCTCAGTGAGATCACGGAGCAGCACTTCCACGACGCGTTCTGGCTGAACGCGCGGGGCACGTTGTTCACGGTGCAGAAGGCGCTGCCGCTGTTCAACGACGGGGGTTCGATCTTCATGACGGGGTCGAACGCGTCGCTCAAGGGCTATCCGGAGTGGAGTGTCTACGCGGCGAGCAAGGCGGTGCAGCAGGCGTATGCCCGGGTGTGGGCCTCGGAGCTGAAGGACCGTGACATCCGGGTCAACGTGCTCACGCCCGGTCAGGTCGCGACGCCCATCCTGGAGAAGGTCCTGACTCCGGAGACGAAGAAGCAGTTCGAGTCGCTGATTCCCCGGGGGAGGATGGGCCGCCCCGAGGAGATCGCGTCCGTCGCGCTGTTCCTCGCGTCCAGCGACTCCGCCTACGTCAACGCCCTTGAACTCGTCGCCGACGGCGGCAGCTCAGCAGTCTGACGGAACCTCGCTTCCCGGACTGAGGCCCAAGGCCGTGTAGTCGGCCCATGAGTGCGGGCCTACCCCGCCGCGCCGGGGTAGGCCCGCACATCGAATTCTGGAACAGACATGAGATCGGTAAGGGACCACGCATGTTGATCGGAGTGACAAGTGAGACCCGGCCCGGGGAGACCCGTGTGGCTGCGACGCCGGTGACGGTGCGGCAGCTGACCGGCCTGGGGCATGACGTAGTGGTGGAATCCGGCGCGGGATCGCTGTCGGGTTTCGCGGACCAGGCGTACGTCGAGGCGGGGGCGGAAATCGGGGCGGCGGCGGAGGCGTGGGGCGCCGAGGTGGTGCTCCGGGTGAACGGCCCCACGGTCGGTGAGACTGCGTGGCTGCGTCCGGGCACGTACATCGCGGGGCTGATGGCGCCCGCGCAGAGCCCGGAACTGCTGGAGGCGCTCGCCGAGCGGGACGTGACGGCGCTGGCGATGGACGCGGTGCCGCGGATCTCGCGCGCCCAGTCGCTGGACGTGCTGTCCTCGATGGCGAACATCGCGGGCTACCGCGCGGTGATCGAGGCGGCGCACCGCTTCGGGCGGTTCTTCACCGGCCAGGTGACCGCGGCCGGGAAGGTGCCACCGGCCAAGGTGCTGGTGGCGGGCGCCGGCGTCGCGGGCCTGGCCGCGATCGGCGCGGCCTCGTCCCTGGGTGCGGTCGTGCGTGCGACCGACCCCCGGCCCGAGGTGGCCGACCAGGTGGCCTCGCTCGGCGGCACCTACCTCGCCGTCGAGGCCCGGACAGAGCAGTCGACCGACGGTTACGCCAAGGCCACCTCGGAGGCCTACGACACGGCAGCGGCCAGGCTCTACTCCGACCAGGCCGTCGACGTCGACATCATCATCACCACGGCGCTGATCCCCGGCCGCCCCGCGCCCCGGCTGATCACCGCAGCCGACGTGGCGGCCATGAAGCCGGGTTCGGTCATCGTGGACATGGCGGCCTCCAACGGCGGCAATGTCGAGGGGTCGGTCGCCGGCGAGGTCGTCACCACGGTCAACGGCGTCACCATCATCGGCTACACGGACCTGGCGGGCCGGCTGCCCGCCCAGGCCAGCCAGCTGTACGGCACCAACCTGGTCAACCTGCTCAAGCTCCTCACCCCCGGCAAGGACGGCAAGGTCGTCCTGGACCTGGAGGACGTGGTACAGCGGGGCCTGACCGTCACCAACGCCGGCGAGGTGCTGTGGCCGCCGCCCCCGGTCAAGGTGAGTGCGGCCCCCGCCGCGCAGGCCGCGGCACCCCCGACGGAGGCCAAGGCGGAACGCGAGCCCATGTCGGCGGCCAGGAAGGCCGGCCTGGTCGTGGCCGGTCTGGTCGCCTTCTACTTCGTCAACGCCTATGCCCCGGCCCCGATCCCGGATCACTTCAGCGTTCTGTCGCTGGCGATAGTGATCGGCTACTACGTGATCGGCAAGGTGGCACACGCCCTGCACACCCCGCTGATGTCCATGACCAACGCGATCTCCGGGGTCATCGTGGCGGGCGCTCTGATCCAGGTCGGCCTGGACAACACCGTGATCGAGATTCTGGCCGGGGTGGCGATCCTGCTCGCCTCGATCAACATCTTCGGCGGCTTCGCCGTTACCCGCCGCATGTTGTCGATGTTCAGCAAGGGAGCCTGACATGACCGCCACCGACAGCGCCAACGCTGCCTACATCGTCGGCGCGCTGTTGTTCATCTTCAGCCTGGCCGGCCTGTCCAGACACAAGACCGCCCGCCTGGGCTGGTCCTACGGCCTCATCGGCATGACCGTCGCGCTGGCCGCGACCATCGGCCTGTCGCTGTCCGACTCCACCGATCGTGGCACCGCGGTCGTCATCCTGGTCGTCGCCATGGTCATCGGCGCCGTGGTCGGCCTGTGGCGCGCCCGGATCGTGCAGATGACCGGGATGCCCGAGCTGATCGCTCTGCTGCACAGCTTCGTCGGTCTCGCGGCCGTTCTCGTCGGCTGGGCCTCCTACATCGAGGTCGAGGTCGACCACATGGGCGGCTACCACGGTGCCCTGCTGAACATCCACCACGTCGAGGTCTTCGTCGGCATCTTCGTCGGCGCGGTCACCTTCTCGGGCTCGATCGTGGCCAACCTCAAGCTGTCGGCCAGGATCAAGTCCGCACCGCTGATGCTGCCGGGCAAGAACCTCCTCAACCTGGGTGCGCTGGCCGCGTTCGTCGGCCTGACCGCCTGGTTCACCAACAGCCCGAGCTTGGGCCTGGTAATCGCGGTCACCGTGCTCGCGCTCGTCTTCGGCTGGCACCTGGTCGCCTCGATCGGCGGCGGCGACATGCCGGTCGTCGTCTCGATGCTGAACTCCTACTCCGGCTGGGCCGCCGCCGCCTCGGGGTTCCTGCTCAACAACAACCTGCTGATCGTCACCGGTGCGCTGGTCGGCTCCTCCGGCGCGTACCTGAGCTACATCATGTGCAAGGCGATGAACCGCTCCTTCCTCTCCGTCATCGCGGGCGGCTTCGGCATCGAGGCACCGTCCGGCGACGACGCTGACTACGGCGAGCATCGCGAAGTCCAGGTCGAGGCCGCGGCCGAGCTGCTGGCCGAGGCCCGCTCCGTGGTCATCACCCCGGGCTACGGCATGGCGGTCGCCCAGGCCCAGTACCCGGTCGCCGAACTGGTCCGGGCGTTGCAGGCCAACGGCACCGAGGTACGTTTCGGCGTCCACCCGGTCGCCGGCCGCCTGCCGGGCCACATGAACGTGCTGCTCGCCGAGGCGAAGGTGCCCTACGACATCGTCCTGGAGATGGACGAGATCAACGACGACCTGGCCGCCACCGACGTCGTACTGGTGATCGGGGCCAACGACACGGTCAACCCGGCCGCCGCGGAGGACCCCGGTTCCCCGATCGCGGGCATGCCCGTTCTGCGGGTCTGGGAGGCCGGGGACGTCATCGTGTTCAAGCGCTCGATGGCCACCGGGTACGCCGGAGTCCAGAACCCCTTGTTCTTCCGCGACAACACCCAGATGCTCTTCGGCGACGCCAAGAACAAGGTTGAGGAGATCGTCGGCGCGCTGACCCGGGCGAGTGCGGCCGGAGCCTCGGCCTCGCCGAAGATGCCGAAGCAGGCGGGACGACGCCACGCCGCGGCGAAGAGCTGAGGTGTGGGGAGATTCCTCGAAGGGGCAGAGCGAGAGGTGGTGTCCGGACCGGATGTCCGGGCACCACCTCTCGATGCGCGGGACACAACCGAGCAGGCTGCTTGGCGCGGTACCGGATCGGTACCGCGCCAAGCAGCCTGCTCGGTTGCGCGCGGGAGAGTCGACGCACTTCCCCTCCGTACGCGCCGCGTGGGTCAGAGCTTCTCGGGCAACGTGGGTGTGCGGTCGCCGGCGAGGAACCTGCGCATCATCTCGTGGGCGCGCTCGGCCTCCATCTGGTACATCTCCTTGTGGCCGTCCGGATCGACGGCGAACTCCACCAGGAGACGGTTGGGGTCGAAGACGTACAGCGACCGCAGGATCCCGTGGTCGATGAAGAAGTGCTCGTACCCCTCCGCCTCGACCTGCTTGCGGATGTCCCGCTGCTGCTCGTCGTCGACCTTGAGCGCGATGTGGACGCTCGTCGGCTGCTCGCCGCTCACCATCGTGGCCTGGACGGCCGACTCGGTGTACTGCATGAACGCCATGAACCCGCCGTCGGCCAGGCCGAAGAAGGCGTGGCCGATCTGCTCCGTACCCTGGCCCTCGGGCACCGGCTCGATCCAGAACACCTTCAGGGGCAGGCCCGCGATGTCCTCGTAGAAGTGCCTGGTCGCTTCCAGGTCTCCGGTGTAGAAGTTGTTGTGATGCAGACGCGCGGGCGGACGGCGAACCCCCGACCGCGTCTCCGTGACTGTGCCTGGTTCGGTGAGCGCAGATGACATTGTCGATCTTCCCTTCCAAAAACCCGGCTGCGCCCTGACTGCCCGGACGGTGCAGGGACCGCAGCGCTGCGGGATAGCCGCAAGCGGCTCTGTGTTTCGAGCGTAAGGAGGGTCTGACTTGAAGTCAACAGGTCTTTGACCTCAGGTCAGACTCGCAGTTGGATTTCTCTGTCAAGGAAGGGCTTGACTTCAAGTCAGACTGGTTCGTAACGTCAGGCAGTGTGCTGTCCACCGCATCTATCGCGGTCGGTGTCGCCCTCCCCGGACGATCGAACCGGGCTCCCGGCGATGCGCCACACTCCCCGGCCAGGCAAGCCGCGCACCACACGACTCACCGGCCAGGTATCCCCACCCCTCCACCAACGACGACGGAGACTCAGATGGCCGACAACGTGCCGCAGTGGTCCGGCAGCAGCGCCTTCCTTCACGGGTTTGCCCGTGGCGACATCGAGGGCCCTCCCGGCGGCAACCCGACGACCTGGTGGGGGTCGGCGAAGCTGGCGCTCCCCGAGGGCATCACTCAGACGATGGTGCGGCTCCAGGCCGAGGACGGTGCGCATTCGCGGGGCATTCTCTACCGCAGGGGCGACGAGACGACCGTCCTCGTCTTCGCGCACCCGCGCGGTGACTTCAGTTCGCACTACCTCACACCGGTCCTGCTGGACGCGGGCGTGGCGGTGTTCGGCGGCCAGGTGCGGTCGTTCGCCAATGACTCGGACTGCATTCACGAATCCCTGCTGGCCGACGTCGCGGCCGAGATCCGGTACCTGCGGTCCCTGGGGTTCGAGAAGGTGGTGCTGGTCGGCAACAGCGGCGGCGGCAGCCTCTTCAGCTTCTACCAGGCCCAGGCCGGCATCGAGCCGCCCGGGCGGCTGACCGACACCCCGGCGGGCGACCCGTACGACCTGAACGCGCTGGACCTGCCGCAGGCCGACGCCCTCATTCTGCTGGCCGCGCACCTGGGCGAGGGCCTCTACGCGCTGAACAGCCTCGATCCGTCGATGGTCGACGAGAACGACCCGCTGTCCTGGGACCCCGGTCTGGACATGTACAACCCGGACAACGGCTACCGGGAGCCGCCCGAGTCGAGCCGGTACACCGCCGACTTCCTGGCGCGGTACCGGGAGGCACAGCGGGCTCGCTGCGAGCGCCTGGACGCAATGGCGCGAGAGGACATTCGGCGGCGCCGCGAGGCGCGCGAGGCCATGAGGGCGCCCGGCTTCGCCGATCTGCCGCTGCGAACCCGGCTCGCCACCATTCGCAGGTCCGAGGTGTCGCGCTATCTGACGGTGGCCCGCATGGACGCCAACCCCGCTTTCACCGACATGTCGATCCACCCTTCGCCCCGGGAGGTCGGATCCCTGTTCGGCGGCCGCGATCCGCACGCGTACAACTACCGGCTGGGTGGTCCCGCGTCGGTGGTGACGCCCGAGGCATGGCTGTCCACCTGGTCGGGACTCGCCTCGCGCGCCAGTGTCCCGGCGAACATCCCGCACGTGCACGTGCCGATGCTCGTCATCAACTACACCAGGGACATCGTGATATTCCCCGACCAGCTCCAGGACATCGTCGACCGTGCGGGGACCGCGGACGTATCCGTCGTGGAGATCGACTCCGACCACTACGGCATGCCCGTGTCCGGCACCGGCGAAGACGTCATCGAGCAGGTCGGCGAGGCCATCTCGTCGTGGCTGGCCAAGCACGACTGACTGAAGGCCAGTACCGGGGACGGACCGGTGACGGCCGGGTGACGGCCCGGTCGGTCATGGCGCCGCTGTGGCGGCTGCGGCCGGAGCGCCGCCTCGCCCCGTGCCCGGCCGGGCCCGTGGCGATGTCTTCGGGAGGGCGAGTTCGACCAAGGTGGTGGCGATGGCCGCGGCGGTGGGAAGTGTCTCGGAGTTCAGGGTCCGGGTCCGGGCCGACGCGCCGTCGAGCAGCAGCGCCAGTTGTTCACCGAGCTGCTCGGGGTCGGTGGCGCCGGCTTCCCGGGCGGTTTCGGTCAGCTGGTCGGCGACGGACTGCTTGTATTCGCGGGCGCGTACGCGTGCCGGGTGGTCGGGGTCCGCGATCTCGACGGCCGCCCCGATGAACGGGCACAGGGGCGCATGGATGTCGAAGACGGCGAGGAGCCGCTCGCGGGGTGTGAGATCGGTGCGGTCGAGCACCCCGAGCGTCGCGTCCGGGTCGAAGCGGCGCAGGTATTCGGCGATCAGTTCGTCCTTGCTGGCGAAGTGCTGATACATGGTGCGCTTGGACACGTGCGCAACCGCGCAGAGCTGGTCCATGCCGGTGTTGTTGATGCCTTGATCGCGGAACAGTTGGTAGGACGCGCTGAGGATGCGCTCTCGGGCGCCCCTGCCCCGGCGCAGGCCTCGCGGGCCCTTCTCTGGCTCACTCACGTGTCGAGCGTAGCTCGGAGACTCGCCCAGAAGATGGCCGGCCAGTAAACAAGACTGATCTGTGTACATAGCTTGAACTCCCGGCCGAACGTGGCGTAGGCTCGTTAAGTAGATGGATCAGTGTACATAGTGATCCCCCGTCGGGCCGTTGCAGCCCGACGACCAGTTCCGCGGCACGGACATGTGCCGAACATCAAGGAATGGAGCAGTCGTGGGAAAGCTTGATGGCAAGGTTGCGGTGATCACTGGTGGTTCCAGTGGTATGGCGCTGGCGGGTGCGAAGCGGTTCGTGGAGGAGGGCGCGTATGTCTTCATCACGGGGCGGAAGCAGGAGGCGCTGGACGAGGCGGTCGAGCTGATCGGCCGGAATGTGACGGGGGTGCGGGCCGACTCGGGTGATCTGGCCGATCTGGACCGGCTGTACGAGACGGTCGAGCGGGAGAAGGGCTCGATCGACGTGCTGTGGGCCAGTGCCGGGATCGGTGAGCAGCGCAAGCTCAGTGAGATCACGGAGCAGCACTTCCACGACGCGTTCTGGCTGAACGCGCGGGGCACGTTGTTCACGGTGCAGAAGGCGCTGCCGCTGTTCAACGACGGGGGTTCGATCTTCATGACGGGGTCGAACGCGTCGCTCAAGGGCTATCCGGAGTGGAGTGTCTACGCGGCGAGCAAGGCGGTGCAGCAGGCGTATGCCCGGGTGTGGGCCTCGGAGCTGAAGGACCGTGACATCCGGGTCAACGTGCTCACTCCCGGTCAGGTCGCGACGCCGATCCTGGAGAAGGTTCTGACTCCGGAGGCGAAGGAGCAGTTCGAGTCGCTGATTCCCCGGGGGAGGATGGGCCGCCCCGAGGAGATCGCGTCCGTCGCGCTGTTCCTCGCGTCCAGCGACTCCGCCTACGTCAACGCCCTCGAACTCGTCGCCGACGGCGGCAGCTCAGCAGTCTGACACGCAGGACGAACGGTTTCGCGTCGGACCGTGGCGACCAGTGCGACAGGGCGCCGGAGAACGCGTGTACATCTCGGATAGAAGGGCGACTCAATGGCCGAGCTCCCGACCCAGGTAGTGCTGGGGTTCCTAGGGGATTTGAACGACAGCAATCTGGCGGAGGCTTTCGACCGCGTCGATCCGGACGCGACCTTCTGGCTCGCGGGAAAGGAATGGTCGGTCGGCGGTACCCATGACCGGGACGGCCTCCAGAAGCTGCTCGGAGAAAAGGTCGGGCCGCTTCTCACCGAACCGCTGGAAGTCAAAGTCGTCGGGATCACCGCGCAGGGTGAACGGGTCGCGGTGGAAGTGGAGGTCAGTGGCCCGACGAAGGACGGAAGCCGGTACGAGAACCAGATGCACATCCTGTACGTCGTGCGCGACGGAAAGATCGTCACGGTCAAGGAATACCACGACACGCTGCACGCGAGCCTGGTCATCGGACCCTGATCCCGCCAATCCCAGGACCGTCAAGAGATCCCATACAACGAGGAGTACCCATGACCACGTTCGCCCCGCACCGCAGCACGGTGGAGTCCTTCGTGGACATCGTGCACGGCAGTGCAGACAAGGACGCCCTCGCCGGCGTGCTCGCCGACGACGTAGTGCTGTACAGCCCGCTCGACAACGAGCCGCTCACCGGCTTCGACGCCGTCGTGTTCGCCATCCAGACCGTCCACGGGACGTCGGCCAAGCTCGTCTACTCGGAGGTGTTCAGCGGCGAAACCCACCACGCCATAGCCTTCCGGCTGGATATCGGAGACACCGGGGTCGACGGAATGGACTACCTTCTGCTCGACGCGGACGGAAAGATTTCCGAGATCACCATATTCTGGCGCCCGCTGCCGTCCGGTGTCGAACTGCAGGCGAAGCTCGCCCCGGGCCTCGGCATGCAGCCCTGGGAGCTGCGCACGAACGGGGAGTAACCCGTGAATCCCGTGCCGTGCGTCGCACGGGCGCACGGCACGATCCCGCTGATCCAAGGTGAGGACCGTCGATGAACCTGCCCAACGACTCGCGCTCCCTGGAACTGATCGCGGACGACTGCTCCTTCCTGGAAGGTCCGCGCTGGCACCAGGGTGCTCTGTTCGTGTCCGACTTCTATACACATGAAGTGCTGCGTTTCGACGGCGAGGGCCGTCATGTGGTCTGCGAGGTGGAGGGACAGCCGTCGGGCCTGGGCTTCACCCCGGACGGCCGGTTGTTGGTCGTCTCCATGCTCGACCGTCGCCTGCTGCGCCTGGACGGCAGCCGGCTGACCGAGGTGGCCTCGTTCGCGGAACTGGCCGCCGGACCCGCCAACGACATGGTGGTCGATGCCGCAGGGCGTGCCTACATCGGGAACTTCGGCTCGCCGGCGGGGAGCGACCTGGCGTACGCGTCCCTGGTCCGCGTCGACCCCGACGGCACGGCGAGCATCGCCGCATCGCAACTGGGCTTCCCCAACGGCGCAGCGCTGACTCCCGACGGACGGCACCTGCTGATCGCCGAGACCTTCGTGGGCCGGATCTCGGCGTTCGAGGTCGACACGGACGGCGGGCTCAGTGGTCGCACGACGTGGGCGCAGTTCGGGGCGGCACCGGACTATCTCGACGAGCCACGGGCCACCAAGGAACTCGAGCTGCTCCCCGACGGGATGGCCCTCGACGCGGAAGGAATGCTCTGGGTGGCCGACGCCAAGGGCCACGGAGCCTCGCGCGTCCGCCGGGGCGGCGAGGTCGTGGACTTCGTCGACACCGGGGACCTGAGCGTCTACGCCTTGGCGCTCGGCGGGCCCGACCTCCGCACCCTGTACCTGTGCTGCGCGCCACCGCACCGCACCTTCGACCCGAGCACGTCACGACAGTCGGTCCTGCTGGCCACGCAGGTGGCGGTGCCCGGCACCGGTGCGCCGTGAGCGCGGTTCAGCCGCGCGGCCGGGGCCGTGCCGGAGACGCGCCGTGACCGACGAGGAGCGAGGAATGCACGGACGGTTCGAGGACAGTGTCGCCTTCGTCACGGGAGCCGCTTCCGGCATCGGGGCCGCGGTCACCGATGCCCTGTTGCGGGCGGGTGCGCGCGTGGTCGGCGCGGACCTCTACCAGGAGGGGCTGGCCCAATTCGCCGAGCACGGCGACGCCTTCAGGGGACATGTGGCGGACGTGACCCGGGAGGCGGACATCGTCGCGGGCGTCCAGGCGGCGCTCGACGCCTTCGGCACACTGGACATGGCGTTCAACGTCGCCGGCGTGTCCCGTGGCGCACCGATCGTCGACCTCGAGGAAGACCTCTGGGACTTCACCGTCGACCGCGTCCTCAAGGGTGTGTACCTGAGCACCAGACACGAAGCACGTGCGATGCGGGCCACCGGCCGCGGCGGTGCCATCGTGAACATGTCCTCGCTCAACGCCCACGTGCCGATGCACACCGGTGCCGCGTACTCCTCCGCGAAGGCGGGTGTCGAGATGTTCACCAAGAACGCCGCACTCGAACTGGCCCGGGACGGCATCCGGGTCAACGCCGTTCTCCCCGGGCTCATCGACACCCCACTGACCCAACGACGACTGGTCAACAAGCCCTTGATGGACACCTGGCTCGAACGCATCCCGCAGGGACGCCCGGGCCGACCCGAGGAGGTCGCCGCGGCGTGTCTCTTCCTCGCAGGCCCCGAAGCCACCTACATCACCGGCACGAGCCTCGTCGTCGACGGCGGCTGGGAAATCACCGGCTACCCCGACCTGCGACGGTTCGCGTGAAACGTGATCGCGGGCTCAACCGTGTGCCGACATCGCGACCATCGCCGACGAAGGAGTACTGAGAAATGCGTATCGGATTCATCGGAGCCGGCCGGGTGACCCAGGTCATGGGCCGGCACCTGCTCAACGCCGGTCACACGATCGCCGTCTGCAACTCGAGGGGACCCGAGACGCTCACCGGGCTGGTCAAGGAACTCGGGCCGGGCGCGACCGCGGAAACCAAGGCCCAGGTCGTCGAGAGCGACGTCGTGATCATCTCGGTCCGTTGGGTGCACGCCGAAGAAGCACTTCAGGGTGTCGACTGGACCGGACGGATCCTGGTCGACGCGATGAACGCGCACGCCGAGCACCAGGGCGACATCAGCTTGGCCGGAGTGACCAGGTCGCGTGCCGTGCTGGCCGAGACCGGCTCGACATCGAGCGAGTTGGTGGCCGGATGGGCTCCCGGCGCACGCCTGGTGAAGTCGATCAGCAACATACCGATGGAGTGGATCGAGGACTTCGGCGCCGACCGGCCGCGTACGGTCCTGTTCGCGTCCGGCGACGACGCGGAGGCGAAGCACCTGGTGATGAAGTTGCTCGACGGTGCGGGATTCGCCACGGTCAATCTGGGGTCGCTCGCGGTCGGCGGCGCGATGCACGAGGTCGGGGCTCCGCTGTCCGGACTCGAACTGCACCTTGTCAGGAGGATGCGCCCTGACACCGACTGACGAGGAGCGGCAGCACAGTGGTTGGCCGGCCGAGCGGGAGCGGTTCTTCTTCGCCCCGCCCGGCCTCGGCACGGCTGCCGTTCTCATGGCCCTGTCCGCCGGAACAGCGGGCAGGGCCCGACGGTTGCCGGACACAAGCGGGCAGCGCGAGCCCGACACCAAGGCCCGCTACCCAGGCCCGACACCCAGGCACGCACCGCCGTCGTGCGAGCACGAGACCCCGGAGATTCCGATGACCCGCCACGCACCCGTGATCGCTGTCTCCGACTCCGAGCTGAACGAGCTGCGCTCACGGCTGGTCCACACACGCTGGCCGACCACCTGGCCCGCCTCCGGACGGGACACCGGTACCGACCCCGGAGAACTGCGACGCCTCGTCAGGTACTGGGTCTCCGGCTACGACTGGCGTGCCCACGAAGCCGCCATCAACGCCCTGCCGTCACACTTCGCGGACATCGACGGCACCCCGGTCCACTACCTGCGCTTCGACGGCGAACACCCTGGCTCCCTGCCGATCGTCCTCACCAACGGGTGGCCCAGTTCCTTCCTCGAACTGACCACCCTCGCCCGCCGGCTGGCGACGCCGTCGCGGTACGGGGGCGACGCCTCCGACGCGTTCACCGTCATCGTCCCCTCGCTGCCCGGATTCGCCTTCTCCCCCCAGCGGCCCTCGCTCGCCGGGGCGATGCAGACCCATGAGATCTGGCACCGGCTCATGCACGACGAGCTGGGCTTCGAGCGCTACACCGCGCACGGGGGAGACCTGGGCGCCGGCATCACCTCCCGGCTCGGCGAGGCCCACCCCGAGGCCGTGGTCGGCATCCACCTGATGGCCGTCCCCGGCCCGGTCGCCCACGACCCCGCCAGTGTCACCCCGGAGGAGCGGGAGTACCTCGACTCCGTCGCGGCGTGGTCCGCGGACGAGGGCGGCTACCTGCACCAACAGAGCACCCGCCCGCTGACGTTGAGCTATGGCCTGGCCGATTCACCGACCGGCCTGCTTGCCTGGATCGTCGAGAAATACCGCGCGTGGAGCGACGGGGAGGGCACCTTCTCGTCCCGCTTCAGCGACGACTTCCTCCTGACGCAGGCATCCCTCTACTGGTTCACCCTCACCATCTCGACCTCCTTCCGGCCCTACTACGAATACGCTCAGGGGCTGACAAGGAGGGTCGAGCGCGTCGACGTACCCACCGCCCTCGCGCTGTTCCCGGCCGACCTCACCCAGCCGCCCCGCAGCTGGGCCGAGCGCACACACCACATCACCAGGTACACGCGCATGCCCCGTGGCGGACACTTCGCCGCCCACGAAGAACCCGAACTTCTCGCCCACGACCTCACCGAGTTCTTCCGCGCCCACCGGTGAACGCCGGGCTCTCGGCGTGCCTCGGCGTGCCTCGGCGTGCCTCGGCGTGCCTCGGGGCGCCGGCCGCACCCGCTCGACCGGCGCCCGCACGGCCGAGGCCGGGGGAGGTGCCGATCAGTCTTCCGGCACGGCGTACACGTCGTGCGGGTTCAGCGCGGACATGATGTCCTGATAGCGGTCGTCCTTCGTCGTCCTCGCCACCACGACCGAGACACCGGACCTTCCCCGAGCGTCCCGGATCTCCTTCCGCGCCGCGTCGAGGGTGTCCACCGACCGTGCGAAGGCGCCGATGGCAGACGCCACCGCCGTGTAGTCGAGACTCTCCAGCTCGGACGCGATCACCCGCCCGCGCTGACCGTTGTAGACCCAGCCCAGGACGTTGTTGTCCAACACCACCACCGTGAGGCTCACCCCGAGCTCCACCGCGGACACCAGCGAATGCAGGGACATCGAGAATCCCCCGTCACCGCACACGGCCACGGTGGGCCGGCCGGGGAAGTCGACCGCTGCCGCGATCGCGGCGGGAATCGCGTAGGCCATGCCGCCGCCGCCGTTCGGCTGAAGGACGGTGCCGCCGGGCTTGGCCTGGAAGTCGCGCAGCACGAACAGCCGGTTCTCACCGGCGTCACAGGTCACGACGGCCTCGTCGGCGAGTTCCTCGGACAGTACGCGTACGACGTCGCGCGCGCTGAGACTGCCCGGCTTCGAGGAGAAGGGCCGGTCGAAGTAGCCGTGCTCGGCGCGAGCGGCCGCGACCCGGCGGGCGCCGTCGGTGGTCCGCCGCGCCGCGCTGTGCCGCAGGCGGATCAGGGTGTCCGCGGCGTCACCGAGGACCATCACGTCGGCCGGGTAGGTCCAGGAGAGGTTGAGGGGCTCGACGTCGAGATGCATGATCTTCTGCCGACGGGCGTTGATGAGTGCGGGATGGGCGTTCGCCGTGTCCGTCGCGCCCAGTTTCGTTCCGACGGCGATCACCAGGTCCGCGTCCCCGACGACGGTGTTGGCCGTGTCGTGTCCGAACGAGCCGATGACGCCGACCGCGAGTGCGTCGGCCTCCGGGAAGGTGCCCTTGCCCGCGGGCGTCGTGGCGACCGGCGCGCCGATGGCACGCGCGAACGCGAGCAGCTGCTCCTCCGCCCTGGCGAGCCGGACGCCGTTGCCGGACACGATCACCGGTCGCGACGAGGCGCGAAGCAGGTCGACCGCGGAGTCGATCTGCGCGTCCGGGGCCACCGGTGCGGCGGGGCTTGCGTAGGAGCGGTCGGGATACGTGGGCGGCTGCACGGCCGGGTCCAGGCGCTCGAACAGCGAGCGCCCGTGGAAGATCACGGCGACCGGACCGGGCTCACCGCTCGTCGCGTGCTTGATGGCGAGCTGTGTCATCTGCAGCGCCTGGGTCGGATCCCCGGCGACGAATGTGCGCTTGGTGATGGCGGACATCGCGGCCGGCAGGTCGTAGGCACCGTAGCCGCCGAAACCGGCCTGGTAGGGACCGAGATGGGAGTAGGCGCCGCCGTCGGTCGCGTCGATGAGCAGCACCACGGGGGACGCCCCCAGATGCGCCTCCATGACGCCGATCCCGGCATTGCCGAGGACCCAGGCACCCTGAGCGATGACGAAGGCGGGCCGACCGGTCAGCCTGCCGTGCGCCTCGGCCATCACGGTGGCGATGGACTCCTGGCGGACGAGGTGCGTGTCGACGCGGTCCCGCAGCGGAAACAGCGCGTCGTAGATGCGCATGGTGTAGCCGCCCGGTATTCCGAGCACGATGGGGCGTTCCTGCCCGGCGATCACCTGGGCGACCGCTTGGGCTCCGGTCGGCGGGCGTGAAGCCCGCTGATCGGAGCCCGACGGGATCGGCTCACTGACAGTGTTCATCTTCTCTCCTTCAAGTGATTTCAGATAATGAAGCGGATTTCATACTCTCATATAGAGAGGGTCTCGGGAACCTCGCCCCGTCCCGGGACTAAGGTGAGCGAGTGATGGCATCGGGTTCCGAGAAGAAAACGGCAGCGACCACGCTGCAGACCGTCGAGCGGGCGCTGGCCTTCCTCGAGCTGGTGGCCGTGTCCAGCAGCGAACTGACCGTCCGCGACGTCGCCGGGCGCCTGGGCGTCAACCTCACCACCTGCTACCACCTGTACAACACGCTCGTCGCGCACGGGTACGTGGAGCGCAACCCCGATCTCACGCTGCGGGTCGGCCGGAAGGCCGCGGTCCTCTACGACGGCTACCGCAGGGGCTTCTCCGGGCAGCGGCGGATGCAGGACTTCGTCGCCGAACTGGCCGCCGAGACGACCGAGACGGCCTGGCTCTCGACCCTCACCGGCGATTCGGTGGTCCTCACCGCCTACGCCGAAGGCCCCCAACCCGTGCGGGCCACGGGCCTGTACGTCGGCCTCACCGGGCTGGAACACGTCCGTTCGTCGGGGAAGGCGGTGCTCGCCCATCTCGACGAGGACCGGCGTGAACGCATACTGCAGAAGTCGCTGTCCGGCATCGCCCCGGCCCAGCACACCGAGATCCGGGAAGCGCTCGAGCGCGATTTCGCCGTGACCCGTGAGCGTGGCTGGGCCCTGGACGACGAGGACTACAACGCCGGAATCGTGGGCGTGGCCGCGCCGTTCTTCTCGCCGGACGGTGCGGTCCTCGGTGCGGTCGGCGTCTGGTCGCCGACGGCCCGTGCGCACTTGTCGCTCGACGTGCTGGCCGAGTCGCTGGTGGCCGCCGCGCGGGAGGCCGGCGCTCTGTTCGGCCGGGACTGACCCGGCGGGCCCGTTGGACCGGCGGGTCAGGGCTCCACGACGACGCGCACGGGGGAGTTGTGCCGGTCCGCGAACATCCGGATGCCCTCGTTGACCTCGTCCAGCGGCACGACGGCGCTGATCGAGGCGCGGAGGTCGAGCGAGCCGTCGGCCAGCTTGGCCGCCACTTCGGAGATGTCGGCCGCGGTGTATCCGTAGATGCCGGACACACGCAGCGCCCGGCGCATGAAGTGCGCGGGAGCGGTGAGCGCGAGCGGTTCGCCGCCGATGCCGACGACGGCGCAGTGGCCGTTGACCCGCAACATCCGCAGCGCCGTGGTGAAGGTGATCCCGATGCCGACGCAGTCGACGACGCCGTCGAGTCCGTCCGGCCGCCGCGCCGCGTCGAGGACCTGCTCGACCGTGTCGGGTGAGGCGGGGTCGATCGTGGCGAGCGCACCGGCGTCCAGGCAGCGCTGACGTGCGACCGGATCGGTGTCGACCGCGACGACCTGCGCGCCGCGGGCGACCGCGAGGTGCACTGCCTGCATGCCGAGGCCGCCGGCGCCGATGACCGCGACCACGTCGCCCGGAGCGGCCCGCAGGGCCCGAACGGCATGGTTGGCCGTGCCGGCGGACTCGATCAGCGCCGTTTCGGGGAACCCTACGTACTTGGGCATGACGGTCAGGTTGGCCACGGGCGCGAGCACGTACTCCGCCAGGGCCCCGTCGAGTTGAATGCCGAGGATCCTGCGCCGCGGGCAGAAGTTGACCTCCCCCGCCCGGCAGAAGCGGCAGACCAGGCAGCCGACCATCGGGTTGACGAAGACGTGGTCGCCCGCGGAGACGTGGTGCCCGGCACGGTCGCCGACCGCCTCGACGACGCCCGCGATCTCGTGGCCGAGGGTGATGGGTGTGAACGCGGTCGGCGTGTGCCCCGCGGTGATGTGGACGTCCGAACCGCACAGGCCGACGGCCCGCACACGGACGAGCGCCTGACCGGGGCCGGGCCGGGGTTGGGGGATCGAGGTGATCTCAAGGGGTGTACCGGGGGCTGTGAATCTGGCCGCCTTCATGGCGTCACTCCCATATTCGAAGTGTATTTCAAATACTGTAACACCGTGATAGGTTGGCGAGACAGTCCGGCGAGTGGCCGAGAAGACGAGACGCGGATTCGGGTCACCCCGCGGGCACGAAGGAGTCGCCAGCATGCCCATTCGCCCCCGTCTCGTCGTCACCGGCCGGGAGGCCGACGGCGCCTCGGTGTTCGTCACCGACAAGCCCGCCGACCCGATCGAGGTCGCCGCCATGCCCGGTTCGGAGATCTACCTTCTCTGGGGGACCGAGGACGGCACCCCGACCGTCGGCACCGGGCCGCGGCAGCCGAAGCACCTGCCCTACTTCCCCGGCACCGGCGGCACCCGGATCCTGTTCCACCGTTTCGCCCCCGACTCCTCGGCGCTCGAGCCGGTCGGTGACGAGGCCGCCCGGTCCGCCGAGGTGGCCGAGAAGCTCCCCGGGCTGCTCGATGTGTTCGAGCCGGACCACCCGGGCATGCACACCACCGATTCGGTGGACTACGGCATCTGCCTGGAAGGCGAGATGTATCTGGAGCTGGACAATGGCGAGGAGGTCCGGCTGACTCCCGGCGCCTGCGTCGTGCAGCAGGGCACGCGCCACGCATGGCACAACCGCAGCGACAAGCCCGCCCTGATGTGCTACGTGCTCATCGGTGCCGAACGCGACTCGTTCACAGCATGAGGAGCCTGACGTGACTGAAGTTGAACCGACCGACGAGTCGGTACCGACCGGCGACGGACTGGTGGCACTGAGCCGGCAGCATCGGTTGCTGGCCCTGCCTATGTTCGTTCTGTCCAGCTTCCCCACCGACGCGGGCATCGCCGCGGTGATGGAGGCGATCCCGGCACACGGGGACTACTGGGCCGAGCTGGAGGAGGAGGGCGTTCTCTTCGCCGGCGGCCCGGTGCTGTCCGGAGAGGGCTCCGATCCGTGGTCGGGCCGCGCCATGTTCATCTTCAAGGCGCGGTCACTGGCCGCGGCCCGTGCCGTCGCCGAGGCGGATCCGATGCACACCGGCGGCGCCAGGCAGTACGAGCTGCGTCCATGGCTGCTCAATCACCTGGTCGTCCCTGACGGAGCGAAGTCCTGACGGACCCTTCCCTCGAACGGCGAGTGCCCGCCGCTGTCCTCCCGGCGGGCACCGCACCGGATCGGGTCAGCTCGAGGAGCTGGAGAAGTCCGGCACTGTCGCAATGATCGTGGATATCGTCATGTTGGTGCACAGGTCGACGACAAGATCAATCGGCACGTCTTCGTCATGAGTGAGCCAGTCGATGATGACCCGGTCGGTGAAGCCGAGGCATCCGGACAGGGCGGAGCGCAGAAAGGGCGAAGCCTCGCCCGGCGGAAGGTCCAGCAGCTGCATGAAGGTCGTGACCCCGCCGTGATGGACGGATTCCCGGATAGTGGCTTCCGCGGTGTCTCCGGGGCTTGCCCGAAGCAGCCCGAGCAGCACCTGCGGATGGCCGCGGAAGTACTCGAAGTGACGACGTATGATGCCGCGAATCTGCGCTGCCGCATCTCCGTCCTCGGGCTGTGGTTTCGTGAATGCCTGAAGATCCGCGAATACCTGCTCCAGCACGGCCACGTAAAGGTTTCGTTTGCTGCCGAAGTAATACGAAACCAGGCCGTGAGCAACCTCGGCCTCATCGCAGATGTCGTCAATAAAGACCGAATCATAAGCCCGTACGGAAAACAGCTTCAACGCCGCGGCCACCAGGCGGGACCGTCGGTCTCCGCTCCGGCTCTTGTCGGCGGACGCCTCGTTCCGAGTTTTGCGCTGTGGCTTCGAAGGGCGGCGGTCAGGCATCTGGAGCATGTCTCCAAGCGTAAGCACTGCGGCGTGGCGGTAGTGGTCGATTGTAGGTGACGCCGGTGCGTCCTCGGAGGTCAGAGCGTGGCGGGCTTGAAGGCCGGGCGGCCCTGCTCGAAGGCGTCGATGGCCTCGACGTTGCGGAGCGTGAGCCCGATGTCGTCGAGGCCCTCCATCAGGCGCCGACGAGTGTAGTCGTCGATCTCGAAGCCGGTGGTCAGGTCCCCGCACCGTACCTCGCGTGCGTCGAGGTCGACGTTCACCTCGGTGGCCGGATCGGTTTCGACGGCCGTCCAGATCCGTTCCACGGTCTCTTCCGGCAGCACAACGGTCAGCAGCCCGCCCTTGAGCGAGTTGCCGCGGAAGATGTCGGCGAAGTGGGCGGAAATGACGGCCTTGAATCCGTAGTCCTGCAGTGCCCACACCGCGTGCTCGCGGGAGGACCCCGTGCCGAAGCCCGGCCCCGCCACCAGGATCGTGGCTCCCTTGTGCTCCGGCCGGTTGAGCACGAACCGGGGATCGGCGCGCCAGGCGGCGAACAGCGCGTCCTCGAAGCCGGTGCGGGTGACCCGCTTGAGGTACTCGGCCGGGATGATCTGGTCGGTGTCCACGTGGGAACGGCGCAGCGGAACGGCCGTGCCGGTGTGGCTGACGAACTTGTCCATGACGCCTCAGACCTCCGATGACTCGGGCAGATCGGAGGGTGCGGACAGGTGCCCAGTCACGGCAGTCGCCGCGGCCACGAGCGGCGACACCAGGTGGGTACGCCCTCCCTTGCCCTGCCGGCCCTCGAAGTTCCGGTTCGACGTGGAAGCCGCACGCTCGCCCGGGGCGAGCTGGTCCGGGTTCATGCCCAGGCACATCGAGCAGCCGGCGAAGCGCCATTCCGCGCCCGCGGCCTCGAACACCTCGTGCAGTCCCTCCGCCTCCGCCTCGATGCGCACGCGCGCGGAGCCGGGGACGACCAGCATGCGTATGCCCTCGGCGACCCTGCGCCCCTTCAGAACCCCGGCCGCCGCGCGCAGGTCCTCGAGCCTGCCATTCGTGCACGACCCCAGGAAGACCGTGTCCACCGAGATCTCCCGCAGCGGCATTCCGGGCGTCAGACCCATGTACGCGAGCGCGCGCTCGACGCCGTCGCGCGCGTTCGGGTCGGCGATCGCGGCCGGGTCCGGCACGAATCCGCTCAGCGGGGCGCCCTGTCCCGGGTTGGTACCCCAGGTGACGAAGGGGGTCAGCGCGTCGGCATCGACGGTGATCTCGGCGTCGAACCGCGCGCCCTCGTCGGTGTGCAGCGTCGACCAGTGGGCCAGCGCCGCGTCCCAGTCCTTGCCCCGCGGGGCGTGGGGACGTCCTTCGAGGTAGGCGTACGTGGTGTCGTCAGGGGCGATGAGTCCGGCGCGGGCCCCGGCTTCGATCGACATGTTGCACACCGTCATCCGGGCCTCCATGGAGAGGTTCCGGATGGCCTCGCCCCGGTATTCGAAGACGTAGCCCTGTCCGCCGCCGATGCCGATCTTCGCGATCACCGCGAGTATGAGGTCCTTCGCGGTCACGCCGGGCTTCAGGGAGCCCGTGACGTTGATCGCCATCGTCCTGAACGGCTTGAGCGGCAGTGTCTGGGTGGCCAGGACATGCTCGACGTCGCTGGTGCCGATGCCGAAGGCGATGGCGCCGAACGCGCCGTGGGTGGACGTGTGCGAGTCGCCGCAGACGATCGTCATGCCGGGCTGGGTGAGGCCGAGCTGCGGACCGATGACGTGTACGACACCCTGGTCGGCGTCGCCGAGGGGGTGCAGCCGGACACCGAACTCGGCGCAGTTGCGGCGCAGCGTCTCGATCTGGGTGCGCGAGACGGGGTCGGCAATCGGTTTGTCGATCTCCAGGGTGGGGGTGTTGTGGTCCTCGGTGGAGATGGTCAGATCCGGCCGGCGGACCTTGCGTCCGGCGAGCCTGAGCCCGTCGAAGGCCTGAGGGCTGCTGACCTCGTGGACGAAATGCATGTCGACGTAGAGGAGATCGGGTTCGCCGTCGGCGCGGCGCACCACATGCGCCTCCCAGATCTTCTCGGCCAGCGTCAGCGGCTGCACTGGCGCAGCGTGTGCGGCTGTCATCGGGATTTCTCCAGTGTGTGCGGTCTCGCCTGCTCGCCCCGGACGCGCCTGCCGACGGCCCGGCGCGTCCGGGCTACTGCGAGATTCGATGGTGGCCGGAAGGCACCCACCACCTGTCCGGTGCCTGCCCGGCCGGACCCCGGCGCTCGCGGGCCCAGCCCGTATTCAGCGGCTGCACCCCGGACCGGGGAGGGTGGGCGTCGTGCCGGTCCCGATGCCGGGACCGGCACTCACGCCGATGCTCGCTCGGCGATGTCCGACCCGACCTGCGTGGTCGACCGTTCGCCCTGTGGGTTGAGCAGGTCTTCGGCGACGGCGGCCTCGATCCGGGCTGCCGCCTCGGCATGTCCGAGGTGCGACAGGAGCATCGCCGCGGACAGGATCGCCGCGGTCGGATTGGCCTTGGACTTCCCCGCGATGTCCGGAGCCGAGCCGTGCACCGGCTCGAACATCGAGGGCGCCGCCTTGGACGGGTTGAGGTTGCCACTCGCGGCGAGTCCGATGCCGCCGACGATGGCTGCGCCGAGGTCGGTCAGGATGTCGCCGAACATGTTGTCGGTGAGGACGACGTCGAACCTCTCCGGCTGCGTCACGAAGAACATCGTCGCCGCGTCCACGTGCTGGTAGTCCACCGTGACGTCCGGGAACTCCGCGCCGAGAGCCTCGACGATCCGCTGCCAGAGTTCACCGGCGTAGGTGAGCACGTTGGTCTTGTGCACGAGCGTGAGCTTGCGGCGCGGCCGGGACGCGGCCACGGAGAACGCGTACCGCGCGACCCGCTCCACGCCGAACGCCGTGTTGTAGCTCTCCTGGGTCGCGATCTCCTGCGGCGTCCCGCCGCGTATCACGCCGCCGGCGCCGGTGTAGACCCCTTCCGTGTTTTCCCGGATGACGACCATGTCGATGGTCTCCGGGGTGCCCTTCGCGAGCGGCGAGGTGACTCCGGGGAGAAGCTTCACGGGGCGCAGGTTCACGTAGTGGTCGAGTTCGAACCGCAGTTGCAGCAGCACTCCCCGGTCGATGATCCCGGGGGGCACCGACGGGTCCCCGATCGCGCCGAGCAGGATGGCGTCGTGCTCGTGGAGCTCCTCAACGACCCTCTTCGGCAGCGTCTCACCGGTGCGGTGCCACAGCCGTGCGCCGAGGTCGTACTCAGTGGTGTCGAGGCTGATGTCGGGCGCCGCCGCGCGAAGTACCTTGAGGGCCTCGGCAGTGACCTCGGGGCCGATACCATCGCCGCCGATCACGGCGAGCTTGATCGATGAAGGCATGTGTGAGTCCTTACTAGGGACGCCTGGCGTCCGATGATGTTGGCGCGCTGGTCGAGTGCGGCCGCGCCAAGACGCTGCAGACGGCTTTCCACATCGATGCTAGGAGCCGGGTTGACCTCAAGTCAAGCATTTTTGACTTCAGGTCAAGCGGGCTCGCGCCGGCGCAGCGTGCGCGAGATACCGAGGGCCGCGGTGCGTACGGCGGGGGCGTACCGTTCCGGATCGAGCCGGTTGGTCCAGCCCGTGATCGAGATCGCCGCCACCGCGGTGCCCTGGGGATCCTGAACCGGTGCCGCTACGCAGGTGATACCGACCGTGGACTCCTCACGTTCGAGCGCGACCCCCGACTCGCGGATCCTGTCGAGTTCGGCCCTGAGCAGGCCGGGGGCGACAACCGTGCGCGGTGTGCGACGACGCAGGCCGGCCGCGAGCACCTCCGTGAACCGCTCGGGCGGTCCGAACGCCAGCAGCGCCTTCCCCACCCCGGTGCAGTAGGCGGGCATCCGGCCGCCCACACGGGAGGACACCAGGGGTCCGCGACGGCCGTCGAGCTTCTGCACGTAGATCACCTCGGTGCCGTCGGGCACCGCGAGGTGGACGGTCTCGTGCGTCGCCTCGAACAGGTCGGTCAGGAACGGGGCGGCGGCCTCGCGCAGACCGCGCTGACGCGGCACCAACTGACCGAGTTCGAACAAGCGCATGCCCAGTCGATAACCATGGGCACTGCGCTCCACGACCGCCCATTCGGCCAACTCGGCCAACAGGCGAAGAATCGTGGGCTTGGCGATCCCGGTGCGTCGATGCAGTTCAGCGAGGCTGAGTTGCTCGTCCCCGGCCCGGAACGCGCTGACCAGAGTCAACGCACGCCCCAGTACCGAATTCGGCGCCAATGGGTCGGCGTTCCGCTGAGTGGAGCGCATTGCTTCATCTTCGGCAGGGGCGCTTGGCACTGTCAAGCAATGACCGCGACAAAACTGACCGCAGCGATCGTGGGGCCGGGTAACATTGGCACCGATCTGCTCGAAAAACTGCTGCCGAATCCACTTCTCGATGTGCGCTACATGGTCGGCATCGCCGAATCGGACGGCCTGGCCCGCGCCCGCGCCAAGGGCCTCGACGCCAGCGCCGAGGGAGTCGACTGGCTGCTGCGCCGGGACACGCTCCCGGACATCGTGTTCGAGGCGACCTCGGCCAAGGCCCACGAGGCCAACGCGCCCCGGTACGCCGAGGCCGGGATCAAGGCCATCGACCTGACCCCGGCCCACCTCGGACCGATGGTGTGCCCGCCGGTCAACCTGAAGGCGCATCTGGACGCCCCGAACATCTCGATGATCACTTGCGGGGGCCAGGCGACGATCCCGATCGTCCACGCGGTCTCCCGGATCACGCCGGTCCCCTACGCGGAGATCGTCGCCTCGGTGTCCTCCCGGTCGGCCGGCCCCGGCACACGGGCCAACATCGACGAGTTCACCCTCACCACGAGCCACGCGGTCGCCGAGGTCGGCGGCGCCGAGCGCGGCAAGGCAGTCATCGTCCTGAACCCGGTCGAGCCGCCCATGATCATGCGCGACACCGTCTACTGCATGATCGGCGCCGACGCCGACCGCTCGGCCGTCGCGGCCTCGATCCACGACATGGTCACCGAGGTCCAGCAGTACGTCCCCGGCTACACGCTCCGGGCGGAGCCGCAGTTCGACGACCCCGCCGAGGAGTGGGGCGGAAACGCGCGGGTCGCGGTGTTCCTGGAGGTCAAGGGCAACGGCGACTACCTCCCGCCCTTCGCCGGAAACCTCGACATCATGACCGCGGCCGCTGCCCGAGTCGGCGATCTCATGGCCCGCGCCGCCCTCGGACCGGATCAGGAGGCCAAGTGATGACCCGCCCCACTCTCACCCATGACGTACGGATCATCGACACCACGCTGCGCGACGGCAGCCACGCGATGTCACACCGTTTCACCGAGACGCAGGTGCGCGACACCGTTCGTGCGCTGGACGCCGCGGGCCTCGAATGGATCGAGGTCTCGCACGGAGACGGCATCGGCGGATCCAGCTTCAACTACGGATTCTCCGGCACCGACGAGATGCAGTTGATCGCGGCGGCCCGCGAGGAGACCCGCAACGCGCGGATCGCCGTACTGCTCGTGCCCGGCATCGGCACCGTCGAAGACCTCAAGCGTGCCCACGACGCCGGCGCCCAGATGGTTCGGGTCGCCACCCACTGCACCGAGGCCGACGTCTCCGTACAGCACTTCGCCGCCGCGCGCGACCTGGGGATGGAGACGGCGGGCTTCCTGATGATGGCCCACCGCGCATCGCCCGAGGAGCTGGCGGAGCAGGCCCGCATCATGGTCGACGCCGGCTGCCAGTCCCCGTATGTGACGGACTCGGCCGGCGCGCTGCTCATGCACGAGGCGAAGGCCCGTTTCGAAGCGCTCGTGGACGAGGTCGGCGACGAGGCCTGGGTCGGCTACCACGGTCACCAGAACCTCTCCCTCGGCGTGGCCAACTCGGTCCTCGCCCATGAGGCCGGGGTACGTTCGATCGACGGCTCGCTGTGCGCACTCGGCGCGGGTTCCGGCAACTCGCCGACCGAGGTGCTCGCCGCGGTGTTCGAACGCCTGGACATCGACACGGGGCTCGACGTCTCCAAGGTCATCGACGCGGCCGAGGACGTCGTCCGCCCCTATCTCCCTCGCTGGCCCAAGATGGACCGCAACGCCATCGTCCAGGGCTGGGCCGGGGTGTACTCCAGCTTCCTGCTGCACGCCGAACGCGCCGGAGCGCGCTACAAGGTCCCCGCCCACCACATCCTGAAGCGGTGCGGAGAACTCGGCTACGTCGGAGGCCAGGAGGACATGATCATCGACGTGGCGATCCAGCTGGCGGCCGAGCAGGAGCAGCAGGGCTCGCTCGCCGCGGCAGGAGGGTGACCTGTGGACATGACAGCGAGGGCCGAGGCGGCGCAGAAGCTCTTCGACGCCGAGGCGAGCCGAAGGCCGACCGAACCGCTCATCGCGTCGTATCCCGACATGACGGTGACCGACTCGTACGAGATCCAGCGACTGCAGATCCGCCGACGCGTCGACGCCGGCGCGCGGATCCGCGGGCACAAGGTCGGGCTGACGTCGGCTGCGATGCGACGCCAACTCGGGGTGAACCAACCGGATTTCGGCGTGCTCCTGGAGGAGATGTTCTGCGCCGAGAACACCGAGATCGACATGACACGGTTCATCCAGCCGCGGATCGAGCCGGAAGTCGCGTTCGTGCTCGCGAAGCCTCTGCGCGGCCCGGGGGTCACCGTCGCGGACGCGGCGGCGTCGGTCGACTTCGTGCTTCCCGCCTTCGAGATCATCGACTCCCGGATCACCGACTGGAACATCGGCTTTCTGGACACCGTGGCGGACAACGCCTCGTCGGGCGCCGTGGTCCTGGGCAGCGACCCGGTCCGGCTGTCCACGACGGACCTCAGGCTGTCCGGCTGCGTACTGCACCGCAACGGCCGGGTGGTCGGCAGCGGTGCGGGCGGAGCCGTTCTGGGATCCCCGCTGAACTCCCTGGCCTGGCTGGCGAACACGGTCGGTCCGCTGGGCGTGACCCTGGAGGCCGGGCACGTCGTGCTGCCCGGGTCGATCACCGCGTCGGTCCCGGTGGCCGACGGCGACACCTTCTCCGCCGTCTTCGCCGGTATCGGCAGGGTCGCCGTGGCCTTCACCGCCGGCCAAACGCCCGAGCCGGGCGAGGGAGTCCCTCATGAATGAGCAGCGGAACGCGACAGGCGGCCGTGTCATCGGCCTCTCGCTCGGCTCGTCCGGTCCACACGGCCAACAGACGGCCACCGCGCCGACGATCGGCTGGCTCACCGACGCCATGGTGCTCCGCACGGGCCTGCCCGTACCCGCCGGTCTGGCCGACGCGCGCGTCGTACCGGGGGTGGTCTTCCTGCTGGGGCGGCAGCTCACCGGCCCGGGCGCCAACGCGGCGACCGCATTGGCCGCCGTGGACACCGTCTACGCGGGAGTCGAGATTTTCGACGGACGGACCCCTGATCTCCACTCCACGCCTGCGACTGCGGCAGCCGGCAGCGCTTCGACGGCGCGCTTGGTGACGGGCCCTGTCGGCCGCCGACCGGAGAACCTGGATCTCTCGCTCGAAGCGTGCCTGCTGGAGGTCGACGGCGCGGTGTTCGACTCCGCGACCGGCGTGGCGGCGTACGGCCATCCCGCCGAGGCCCTGGCACTCGCGGCGAATGCCCTCGCCGAGCAGGACATTGCCCTGCAGCCGGGCTGGCTCGTGTTCACCGGCGGGCTGACCGGCGCCGTCTCCGTCACCCCCGGGACGACGGTGGCGGCCTCGTTCACACACCTCGGCACCATCACCCTGGAAGGACACTGAGAACATGACGACAGTGGGATTCATCGGAAGCGGGCACATCGGCAGCACCATCGCGCGGCTCGCCGTCGAAGCCGGGCACCAGGTCGTGCTCAGCAACTCGCGCGGTCCCGAAACGCTCGCGGACACGGTCGCGGAACTGGGGCCGCGGGCCTCCGCCGCGACGAGCGGGGAGGCCGCGGCGGCCGGAGACATCGTGGTCGTCACGGTGCCGGTCAAGGCCTTCCCCAGTCTGACCGCCGCGCCACTGGCGGGGAAGACCGTCGTCGACACGTGCAACTACGGCCCGGCGCGTGACGGACACATCCCCGAGCTCGACAGCAAGTCGCTCACCTCGAGCGAGCTGCTGCTGCGGTACGCGCCGGACGCCAGGCTCGTGAAGGCGTTCAACAACATCTACTTCAAGCACCTGCTGTCACTCGTCCGCCCGGTGGAGGCGCCCGACCGCTCCTACCTGCCGGTCGCGGGGGACTCCGCCTCGGCGAAGGCGGCGGTGACCGCGTTCATCGAGTCCATCGGGTACAGCGTCGTGGACGCGGGCTCGCTGGCCGACAGCTGGCGACAGGCGACCGACACGCCGGTGTGGGGGACGCCGTACGGCCCGGTCTCGAACGAGAAGGGCCTGCCGGTCGGCGCTGACGCCATCCGCGCGGCACTGGCCGCCGCGACGCGGTAACCACAAAGTGGTGGTTGCCGTCGTGCGCGGCCGGTGCGCCGGGGCTTTAATGGAAGCGGAAAGCTCTGTTGCCAGCGAAGTGAGACAGCGTGGTGGCTCCGACCGCACCATCTCGGGGAACTGACCACCGTTCCGGCGGAACGGCGGTGTTCATGCTGGACGAGCAGGGGACGGTACTGGACTACGCGGACGCCGAGCCGGCTCTGACCGGCTGGTCCGTCGACGAGATCCGCGGGCTGCGGATGGCCGAGGTCGTGGTGGCGCCGGCACGCTGGGAGGAGCGGCTCGGCCGTGGCGGACCGGCGTCGTTCTGCGCGGTTCTGCGCTGCCGGGACGGTTCCGAGGCCGAGGTCGCCGTCGAGGTGGTACGCCTGCCCCCGGAGTCCGAAGCGCGGCTGTTGTTGCTCGCCGGCCCGATCGCCGGCAGTCACGTGGAGGACGCGGGTCTGGCGCACGCGTTGCTGGCGCAGGACCGGGTCGGGGTGGTCATGTACGACGCCGGTCTGGCCATCACACGGACGAACCTCGAACCTGTGCCTTCGGAGCGCGACCAGCACCAGCCGTCGCCGGAGGGTGACCGGGTCGGTCTTCGCCTACAGGATTTCCTCGTCGCCGAGGACGCCGCGGCGATCGAGGAGCAGTTGCGGCGAGTACTGGCGTCCGGCGAGGCGCTGACCGGCTGGGAGCAACCGGCCCGGCGGCTCGGTGCTGCCGGGACGGAACGCGTGGTGTCGGTGTCGGCCTTTCGCGTCGCCGACCCGCACGGCCGGGTCCTGGGAGTCACGGCTGTTCTCACCGACGTACAGGAACCCACTCCCACACGGCGCAGGCTGGCGCTGCTGCACGCGGCCGCGGGACGGCTGGGCCAGTCCCTGGACGTGACGCGCAACGCCCAGGAACTGACTGCCGTCCTGGTCCCGGAACTCGCCGACCTGGTAGCGGTGGATCTCACCGACGAGGTCCTCAGCGGCGACGACTTGAGGGAGTTCTTCGTCGGTATGCAGGCGCGGCGCGTGGCCGTGTCGCCCCCGATCGGCGACTGGCCGGCGAACGCTCACCGACTGGGCGATGTCGTTCGCGGCGGGAAGGGGGAAGCCACCGCGTTCCACGAGGGGAAAACCCTCCTGGTACCCGACGTGGCTGCCTGGCGTGCGGGGCGCGTGCCGCACGACAGCCCGTGGGACAGGGGCCAGACATACGACGAGGACCTGCTGCGCCTGATGTTCCCGGGCGAGACCGCTTCAGCGGTGTACGTTCCGCTGTTCGCGCGCGGCAATCTGCTGGGAGTGCTCGACGCATGGCGCAACCCCGGCCGGGCGCCGTTCTCGGCGGGCGACGTTTCGCTGATCGAGGAGATCGCGTCCCGCGGATCGCTCAGCCTGGACAACGCCCGGCGCTATGTCCGGGAGCGGCGGACCACGGAAGTGCTCCAACGCAGTCTGCTGCCGCCGCCGGTGGTGCGCATGGCCGCCGTGCAGACGTCGGGGGCGTACGCGCCGGCCAGCACCGCCGCCGGGACCGGCGGTTGTTGGTACGACGTCGTACGTTTGTCGGGGGTCCGCACCGCCTTCGTCGTCGGCAAGGTCGCCGGGCACGGGATCCATGCCGCCGGTGCCATGGGCCGGCTGCGCTCCGCGGTGCAGACGCTGGCCGATCTTGATCCGCCCCCGGAGGAAATGCTCAGCCATCTCGACGACATGGTGCTGCACATCGGCGAGGACGAGAACGCGGAGGGGGAGGGGGCCGGGGACGAGCCGCCGACTCTCGGCTCACTGTCGAACGCGAGCTGTCTCTACGCGACTTACGACCCCATCACGGGCCAGTGCCTGGTCGCGACCGCGGGAGGTCTGGCCGCAGCCGTCGTCCGCTCCGGCTCCACCACCGTGGACGAGATCCCTCTTCATCCGGGACCACCGCTCGGCGACGGCACGCAACCGTTCGAGACGGCGGAACTGCTGCTCCAGCCGGGAGACGTCCTTGCCCTGAGCAGCAGCCGCCTGAACGTCGAACACATCCGTGACGGCGTCCACTCCGCCGCCGCGCAGGGGGACCTTTCGGTCACCGGCCTCACCGACCACGTGCTGGCACGGTTGCGGGCCGAACCCCTCCACGAGGACCAGGCACTGCTCCTGGCGCACGTCGAGCGCGTACCGCCCGCACAGACGGTCTTCTGGCAGTTGTCCCCCGACCCGGCCCTGGTCGCGCGCGCCCGGGAACTGGTCACTCACCAACTCGCGGAGTGGGACCTGGACGACATGGCCTTCAGTACCGAACTGATCGTCAGCGAGCTGGTCACCAACGCCATTCGCTACGCCCACGGGCCCGTCGGCGTACGTCTGGTCAACGACCATCGTCTGGTCTGTGAAGTCTCCGATCCCAGCCAGTCCCAGCCCCATCTGCGGCGTGCGCGGCTGTCCGACGAGGGCGGGCGCGGGCTGTTTCTCATCGCCCAGTTCTGTCATCGCTGGGGCAGCCGGTACACGCCGAACGGCAAGACCATCTGGACCGAACAGCTCCTCGAATCCGGCTGATTCACCACGTGAACTGCTCCCCGTGACACACGTCATAGGTGTCACGCGAAATAAGCGGTGGGGAAAGTCCAGTTGCCCCTGATCAGAGAGCGGGGAATGCGTGTCCCGCATTTCCCGGACAATGTGTCTCTCCATGATCAGGAGGCTACCAGTGAGCCCGTCCAAATCCGTGAAAAGCAGCACGCCTTCGGCGTCGGCCGGGGTGGCGCCGCCCCGGCGCGTCATGGCGCTCTGGGAGGCGGCAGCCGCCCATAACCTGGAATCTGCCTCCCCTTACGTCGTCACCGGCGAACCCTCTCGAAGATCCGGTTTTGGGGCGTCCCGGTGAGTTCCGCCGACAGCGGTGACCGGCACGCGTGGTGGCGGACCCCACGACCCGTCACGGGCGCGGTGGCGGGAGCGGCGACAACCGCGGTCGCCTACTTCGTGTCCCTGGAGGTGCTGGGCCACGCGGAGGCCTCGCGCCATGTCCGCCCGCTGCCGGTCTCCGCCGAACGTCTCCTCCCCTACGGAATCGCCCTGGGCGAGCGGTTGGTGTCGGCCGGACAGGATGCGGCCCACGTGCTGGAGCGCATCAACACGCTTGCGCCGTGGCCGCTGGTGGCGCTCGGCCTGCTTCGCCTGGCCCGTCGTGACCAGGCGCTCTATGTCAGGTTCGCGTCCGCACTGGTGCTGTGCTCCGCGGCACATCTCGTCGTCTTCGTCGCCGGGTGGGGCGCACCGGTCCGCGAACTGCCGTTGGTCCACGGCTACTGGACCCTGCCCGCCGTGCGTGCAGGCTGGTTTGTGCTCCTGGCGCTGACGGCCGCCGCCACCACGGCTAGGGCATGGCCCCGGGCCGCTGTGACGCTGGTCGCCACGGTCGAGGTGGCGGTCGTGGTCCAGGGCACGGACCGTCAGCTGCTCGCCTTCCTCTCCGCGGCGGTCGTACCCGTCGCGGCGTGGTACTCCGCGGGGCGACTGCGCCACCGCGACACGAAGGCGCCGGACACAACCCCTACCGAGGTGTTCACCAAATGACTGAAAAAGTGCAGTTTCAGAGCGTCGTCGGCCCGCAACTGGCCGGAGCCATCGATCCACCGGAGGGCAGGGTCCGAGGCTGGGGAATCTTCGTGCACGGATTCACACTCGGCAAGGACTCACCGGCCGCCTCACGGGTGAGCAAGCAACTGGCACGCGAGGGGATCGGGATGTTGCGCTACGACAACCTCGGGATCGGAGGTTCCGGGGGCGACTGGGGCGACGGTTCCTTCACGGTCAAAGTCCAGGACACCATCCGGGCGGCGGCACTGATGGCGGAGCGAGGCACTCCGGCAGACGTGCTGGTGGGCCACTCGTGGGGAGGCGCCGCGGCCATCGCCGCAGCAACCGAGGCAACCGGCGTCCGTGCGGTCGCCACCATCGGCGCGCCTGTCGACCCCAGCCACGTCGAGAGACAGTACGACACGGTCATGGAACGCGTGCTCAGTGAGGGGGCGCATGAATGGTTTGTCGGCGGGAGGACCCTGGTCCTCAAACGTGCTTTCGTCGATGACGTCCATCACGCTCGCCTGCGTGAGCAGATACGCGAATTGCGCCTGCCGATACTGGTCCTGCATTCGCCCACCGACAATACTGTCGACATCGCCAACGCCAGGGAAATCTTCCAAGAGGCGAGACACCCGCGAAGCTTCGTCTCCCTCGAGGGCGCAGACCATTTCCTGACCGCCCGGGGGCAGGCACAGCGAGCCGGCCGCGTCATCAGCGCTTGGGCCGACCAGTACGTGCACGAGTCACGGCTTGGAGCCGACACGCCTCAGGCGATCAAAATGTTGCGCGGGTAGCACGACTCGTTCACCAAACCCGCCCCGGGAACGGAGTATGGCTGCGACCGGGTGGCGGTGCACACCTATGACGCCCAGCTCGCCGCAGGCGCCGTGCAGTTGATGTCGGCCGACGTCGCGGTCGACCGCGTGGCCGAGTTTCTCGACACCTGCAACTCCACCCCGGCCACCTGGCCGCAGGAGGCCGCCACCGTCCGCTACCACGCCATCGAGGGTCGGCCTGGGAGCCCGAGGGAGTAGACCGGTCGATTCAGTCGGCGGCACTTGCATCGCCGCGTCACAGCAACGCACATATGCCTTCCCGGTTCTCCGGCAGACCGGCCGCGCTGAACCACAATCAGTTGCAGCCGATGCTGCCCGTCACCTCGTTGGTGTCCTCGAAGGCCCGCAGCAGCGTGCGTTGGGCGGAGGCGAGCGGCTGGGTCGGGTCGTGCCGCCGGGGAAGGCTCTGAACAGGATCGGCCCGCGTTCGTTGTCGATGACGGACCCGCGGCCGGTGGCCACCATGGCGATGGCCACCGGTGCCACGTCCTCGAATGATGTGGCCAGGTCGAGCACGGAACGCAGCACGGTGAACCGGAACTACTCGTCGACTCCATGCAGCGGCTTGGGGATCCATCCGTCTTCGTACGGGGTCCCACAGCGCGTCGAGGAGCACGGCGATAGCGCGGGCGCAATCGACTGGGACGGGACCGGGCGCGGCGCAGCCCCGTACGGCCGTCGGAGTCGGCGAGCAGGTCGGAGGTGTCCATTCCTCAAAGGCTCAGCGCCCGCGCCACGGCGGCTCGTTACCGCAGGCCCGTCATTGGCGCCGACCGGGCCCGCTGCAGCGCGGCGGCTCGCGGTCTCCGGTCGGCGAGGGCCGGGGGCGGAAGGGAGCGGCGTCGCGGCGCCGAGCGAGGACTCACAGATGTGGGGGCACGGAGAAGGAGCGGAACGGCTCGACGGCGTCGTACAGGGGAGGACGGATGTCCCGGCACGCTCGCAGTGCGGCGATCTCGCCGGGGTCGCGCTCGCCTCGCGTGTCCTCGTGCCAGGGCTGCCACTCCCATTACAGGAGCGTGCGGTGGCGGTGCCGTAGAGGGTGTTTCGGTGTCCGGGGTGCCCAGGCGTTGGGCTGCCCGAAGACGAACTCGCCACCGTGCCGGGCCGGTCGGCCCGTGGTGTGAGGGAGATGGATAGGCAGGGTGCGTCGTATCCGGCGTCCGCGATGACGAGAACGTCTGGGTCGCCGGCCCGCCACTGACCTGCGGGGATCAGCCGCTCGACCAGTTCGCGCAACTGCCGGGCGGTGACGGTGGCGGTGTCGTCGCCAGATGCCAAACGCAGAGCGTCCAGCGGGGCGGTTCACAAGATGCGGTCGGGCTCCAGCGCGCAGACGATCGAGTTCGGCCACCCGGGACCGGGAATGTGTGCTGGTCCTTGCCCCGGCCGTAGGTGTGGCACAGGATCCGCTCCGGTGAGGTGTGGGCGTCCGACCGCAGCCAGCACGTGACATCGACGGCAAGGGCCAGCCGGCCGTCGGCCGCGCGCGGCAGCAGCACCGAGGATCCGCTTCGACCCTGCCCTTTGAGACGGCGGCGTAGAGCCTTACGTGAGCACGGCGGTGTTCACCGACCAGCGACAACTGGGCCAGCGACCTCACCGGCCCGTCCTGGCACAGAACTGCGTCGGCCAGCTCGAACAACGCGTCCGAACGAGCGCTGAGGCAGGAGTAGAACCCGCCCCGGATTCCTAATGGTGTTTGTCAAGCCGCCAAAGGGATTGGCGGCTTCGGCTGGTAGCACCGCCCGTCGCGCAGAAGGGCCCAGAGGACGTTGACACGGCGGCGGGGGAGGGCGAGCACCGCTTACTGTAGGTGTGACGCCTGCCTTCGGCACGCTTGCGATCGTAAAAGCGCCGTGAATCCTCGCAGAAGCGGATGCTGAACAACGCCGAGATGTAGAAGGCCCGCTGGATGCGGCGGTTGTATCGCTGAGGACGCCGCAGATTCCCGCTGATCTTTCCGGAGTCGCGGGGTACGGGCGCGACACCACCGAAGCCGGCAAGGCGGTCAGGGGTGCCGAAGACAGCTGTATCGCCACCGGTGGCAGCTAGGAACTCTGCACCGAGGATGACACCCGGCCCGGGCATGCTGGTGATCACTTCGAAGGTGTGGTCGCGAAACCGCGCCCGATGGGCTCGTCCATCTCGTCGATCTGCTGGTTGAGGACCATCACCTCCTTCGCCAGGGTGTGTACCGGCTGAGCCGTCAGTTCCTCCCCGGGAAGACTTGTGGGCTGGCGCTCGGCGGCCTGGACGGCGTGGCGGAGGCCGCCCCCGCGCTACCGCAGTCCCGCCGAAGCCTCGTGGAAGGTCCCGTTGACCTGCAAAAGGGCCTGCGCTCGGCGGCTGATGAGAGGTGTGTGCCCCGGTGTCGCCCTCCACCGGCGGCGGGCGATTCCCAAGTGTGGCCGTGATCGGGTGAGTGCCGACTCGGGCACGTCGGGGCCTCGTCAGCCCTGTCGCGCTTCAGCCTTGGCGGTTCTTGGCGGCCCGCAGCGGGTCTTGGCGGTACGGGCTCGGCGCACGACGGCGACGGTGATCGCGGCCCAGGGAGGCCGCGTCGGGGCCGCCCTGGCCATCATGATCCTCCTCAGGCGACCGTCTTCCCCGGCCTGGAGCGGCGCTGGACCTCACCAGACCCCGGCCGCGCTCCGCCGGACAGGCCAAGAAGCGGCTCGAGGCTTGGCTGCGCAACCGCAAGTCCTGCGCCGGACGCCAGTCCGGCCAAGGCGGTCGAGGCTCCAGAACTACCTCGACCACCGCGCGCTACTACGACTGAAGTCTTGGCGAACCCTGAGCTGAAGAAGGAACAAGCCCGCCTGTCGGGCCAACGGCAGGGGACCGGGCCAATTGCGGCGACTTTTTAGGGGATCAGCGCCCTGCGCCAGTGCTCGGTGACGTGTGCGCGCAGCCGTTCGGTATCGATGCGGGCGGGGTCAACGAGCTGTTGCATGCCGATGCCGCGTAGTTGCGCGAAGAGGGCGGTCGCCGTTTCGTCGGGTGCCACGTCGGGGCGGATCGTGCCCTCGGCGATCCCCGCGCTCAGATCCTCGCGCAGATCCGTGCGGAACGCCTCGCCCCGCTCGCGGAAGACGGGAGCCAGGTCGGGCGCCGTGGCGGCCTCGGCCCACAGCAGCAGGAAGACCCGGTTCAGCACGCTCATACGGCCGAGTTCTCCGACGTAACCGTCGATCAGGCGCAGCAGCCGGTCCAGTCCGGGCGGCAGGCCGTCGAGACCAGGGACGAATCCCGCCTGGGCGGTGTGTGCCAGGCGTTCGACGAGGGCCTGCTTCGAGCCGAAGTGATGGGTGACGAGTCCCCGGCTGTAACCGGCCCGTTCGCCCACACGCGCCAGGGTCAGCGAGCGCACACCCTGCTCGTCCATCAGTTCGGCGGCGGCCCTGAGCAGCGCGGCCTCGGCCTCCGCGCGACGCTGTGCCTGAGTGCGGCGAGTGGTGGTCATGACTCGAAGGCTACAACATACTTGCCATCCGACTAACAAGTATATGAGGATGGTCGCTCCAGGGCGCAAAACGGGAGGCACCGGATGACGCAGCCCAGTGGACGCGCGCCGCGGTCGGACGCCCGGGAGAACCGCGCGCGCATCCTGGCGGCCGCACGCGCGGTCCTCGCCGACAACCCCTCGGCCCCCCTTCAATCGGTCGCGAGGGCGGCAGGCGTCGGCCAGGGGACCATGTACCGTCACTTCCCCGGCCGGGAGGCCCTGTTGGTCGCCGTCCACCAGGAAGAGGTGAACGCACTCACCGACACGGCCTCGGTACTACTGGCCGCGTACGAGCCGCTGGAAGCGCTGCGCCTGTGGTTCGAGCACCTCACCGCTTACGGCCGCAGCGGGCACGGGGCGGTCGTGGCTGTCGAGGCAGCTGCACGCGCCGGGGGAGAGCGGGGCAGTCCGCCGGCAGTCGCCGCGCTGGACCTGCTGCTCAAGGCCGGGAAGGAAGCGCGGCAGGTGCGGCCGGACGCCGAGGCGGAGGATGTCCTGCTGCTGGGATCCTGTCTTTGGCGCGCCGCAGACAAGCCGGTGTGGCGCGAACGCCGCCGGCGGATGCTCACCGTCATCATCGAGGGCTTGCGCGCCGCCCCGCCCCACTGATCCGGTCCTCCCTGCGAATTCGACGTCACAGGACTGCCGGTGACCGGGCTTCGGACGCCGGTGGGCATGCGGTCGTGGACCTGGACGGAGTCACGGTTGATGACTCCTCCGGGACCGGCGATTCGCCTTGTTCCGGAACTGGATCGGACGCTTCGGCGCGGCTTGGCGGTGTTTCGGGTCGTGGGTCTTGTGACGCACTTTCGGGTGAGAGCCGGCCGGCGTGTGGGGTGGCGCGCCCTGGCGGTTTTGGGCCGGGGTCGAGTAGGGGCACGGGTCGCCGTCTCGTCGGGGCGTCAACCTGGTGCATTCGGTGCATAGATGGATGATGCAGTCGACTGTCACAGCAATGTGGTCGATTCGTAACGGCGTTCACGTCTCCTTCACGTACCGGTCGGCCGGTCGGCACTGTGTGACTGCGCAGCCGACCGGCCGCGTGAGTACCACCGGACAAAGCAGGGGGAACCTGTGTCGAAGTCCATCACTGCCCGCCGTCTGACCGCCGCGGCACTGACCGTCGGAGCTCTGACCGCAGCCGTCGCCGTGCCGGCCTCGGCGGCCGATCACAGGCCGAAGCGGCCGAACGTGGAGGTCAGTCGCGTTCAGTACGACTCTCCGGGCCGTGACGACCACTCGAACCGCTCCTTGAACAAGGAGTGGGTGGAGATCACCAACAACAGCCGCCGTGCCGTGAACCTGGACGGCTGGACCCTCAAGGCCGAGGACGGCCGCACCTACCGCTTCCGCCACTACCGCCTGGACGGGCGTGCCACCGTCCGGGTCCACACCGGCAAGGGACGCGACGCCCGCAAGGACGTCTACCAGGACCGCCGGAACTACGTGTGGGACAACCGGTCCGACACGGCGACGCTCCGCAACGACCGCGGCCGGTTCGTCGACGACAAGTCGTGGGGCAAGAAGCACCGTGGCGGCCACCGCTGGTAGTAGCGGATCACGCCGGTAGTCAGGGCCCGGCTTCCGGCGAGCACGGCTGGGCGCGCCATCCCTCCCAGGGGTGGCGCGCCCTCCGCGTGCAGCGAGTGTGTGGCCGCGCCGCCGACATCGTTGTCGACGGCGCGGTCCGCGCAGGCGCCCTACGGCGTGTGGACGGCGTCGCTGCCGTACAGCTCCCTGGTGAACGCGGAGACGTCGGCGCTGCGATCGGTGCCGTCGAGGTTGTACGTCAGGTAGACGCCGTACCCCTCGCCGACGGTGCGGCGGGCGAGGTCGGCCGCCGTGCTCTGCGAGGTCCGGCCGATCTCGACGGCCGCCGGGGAGAGCTTCGATTTGGGCAGTGCGATGCTGGGGACCTGCCAGCTGCCGTAGTACGGGTTCCAGGCGTAGTCGAACTTGGAGGAGATGTCGACGCCGCCGTAGGACAGGCGCGAGGCGGCCGGGCCGATGTTGTAGAGGCTGATGATCTTGTCCGGCATGTTCGCGCGCAGCGCCGTCACCAGGTGCACGAACGAGCTGTCGTTGGGCTGGGCGGTGCCGTTGTTGCCGTATTCGGCGTATTCGTCGTCGAAGTCGATGCCGTCGAGTCCGTACGTGGCCACCGTGTCCGACAGTTGCTTGGCGAACGCCGAAGCCGCCGCCTGGGACGGGAAGTTGGCGAACCCTGCGCCCTGGTGGTTGCCGAGCACCGAGAGCACGACCTTGATGCCCTGCTGTTGCAACGGCCGTATCTGTGTGGCGGCGTTGTCGAGGACGCGCTGCACGTTCTCGTTGAAGTGCAGATAGGCCGTCTTCGTGCCCGTGTCGTAGTTGATGTTCGCCGCGAAGATCACGGCGACGTCGAAGACGTTGCCGCCGCCGTCGGCGAGCGTGTACTTGCCGGCGTTGAGCATGCTGTTGTTGTTCACCTCGATGTAGGCCACCGAGGTCGGTCCCTGCTTGGCGGGAGCGGGAGCCGCCGCCGCGCCGGTCGTCGTGGTCGTGCCGAAGGTGAGGACCGCGACCGCCGAGAGCGCGAGCGCCGCGGTTCGCAGTCTGTTCCGTACCGGAGTGAACATCGTTGGTCGTCTCCCATCGCATGGCCGGCGTCCGACGTGTTCGGAAGCGCCGGGTGAGCCCTCCGAGCATCTTGGAAGGACCCTTAGGGTACGAAGCATGACGCTGCAACTTGTTCAGGTGAACTTCAAGGCCCGGGACGACTCGGCGCTCGGCCGGTTCTGGGCGGAGGCGCTCGGCTGGGGTCTTTCCAGCGAGGGCCCTGGAGCCACCAACCTGGAACCCGTGGGCTTCGACTGGCCGGACCCGTCCGCCGTCTGCGTCGATCTCGTCCGCGTCCCGGACCCCGAGACGGTGAGGTACCGCGTGCACCTCGAGCTCGCCACCACCTCCGACGCCCATCAGGCGGAGTTGGTCGCACGCCTGGAAGGCCTCGGGGCGACGCCCGTCGACGCGGGCCGGGGCGACGTGCCGTGGACGATGTTGGCCGACCCGGAGGGCAACGTGTTCAGCGTCCTGGAGCCCCGCGCGCTCTACCGGGACACCGGGCCCATCGCCGCCGTGGTCGTCGACTGCGCCGACCCGCGGGCCATGGTCGGGTTCTGGGGCGAGGCGATCGACTGGACCGTCCATGAGCTGACCGACGACCGCGCCCTGCTGCGCTCCGTCCAGGGCGTCGGGCCGTACCTCGAGTTTCGCCGCACGCCGGATGACGAGGTCGTACCGAGCCGCGTCCATCTCGACGTGATGTCCGACCCCGTGGAGGACCAGGCCACGGAGGTCGCCCGGCTCGAAGGTCTCGGCGCGACACGGGCCGATGTGGGCCAGGGCGACGTCTCCTGGGTCGTCCTGGCCGACCCGGAGGGCAACGAGTTCTGCGTCCTCGGCCGGGGCTGACGCGAAGCTCTGATCGATGCCGCCGACGTATGCTGGGAGTCAGGGGGATGACACATGCCGCAGTCGGCGACGGCCTTGAAGCCGCGAGGAAGGGCCTGTTGACCGCCCCTGCCCTGCCCTCGCGGCTGCGCGCGTGGCTCGGGCCGCTCGCTGTCCTGGCCGCGCTGGTGGTCGTCGTGCTCGGGGTCCTGTATGCGGGCGACAGCGAACCCGGCGCGGTGGACGCGCGGATCGCGGCGGCGGTGTACGGTCCGGGGCCGCCGTGGCCGCACGTCGTCACGGCCATGGACTTCCTGGGCGACCCCGCGGGGGCGGTGATCCTGGTCGGAGCGGTCCTGACGGGCTGTCTGCTGCTGCGCAGTCCTCGCGCGGCGGTGCTCGTCGTCGCCGGTACCGGCCTGCCCGTGGTGACGACGACGCTGCTCAAGCGCGTCGTGGGACGCACGATCAACGGCGGGCACCTGTCCTTCCCGAGCGGGCACACCGCCTTCCTCACCGCCTTCGCCCTCGTGCTGGCGCTGCTCGTGACCGGCCGGCTCGGTCTCGGCAGGACGGCCGGCACGGTCCTCGTACTCACCGCTGCGCTGGTCGCAGGAGCCGCCATGGGCTGGGCGCAGGTCGCCCTCGGCGCGCACTACCCGACCGACGCCCTCGGCGGCTGGTGCACCGCGCTGGCGGTGGTGCCGGCGACCGCGTGGCTGGCCGACCGGACCGCCGACCGGCGGGTCGAGCCGCTGGTCGACGCCGGTCGGCGGGACAGCCGCTGACGTCCCGTCACATTGCCTCGCGTCGTGTCATGCCAGGCGGCGGAACACCGGCTTCACCGGTCGTCCGGCCACCCAGGGAGCGGGGTCACCGGCGTCCAGCGCCTTCCGGTACACCGCGCACGCCTGGGCCACCACGTCGACGGTGCGATCGATGTCGGCGTCGCTGAGCGCGCTGCTCACCACGAACGACGGGGCCAGCACCCCGCCCGCGAGCAGCCGGCGCAGGAAGAGCGTGCGGTACCGCTGCGACGGCTGCCCGTTCTCGTCGAGGGTGGCGAAGACCAGGTTGCTGGCCCGGCCCCGGACGACGACGTGGTCGGCGACGCCCATGCCGGCCGCGGCGTCACGGACACCGGCCGCCAACCGCTCCCCGAGGGTGTGCAGCCGCGCGGTGACGCCCTCTTCGACGTAGACGCTCTGTACGGCCATCGCCGCGGCCAGCGCGTGTGTTTCCGCACCGTGCGTGGTGGACAGCAGGAACACCCGCTCGCCGGAGTGCCGCAGCCCGCCCCGCTCCATCAGATCGCGGCGCCCGGCCAGCGCGGAGACGGCGAACCCGTTGCCCAGCGCCTTGCCGAAGGTGGAGAGGTCGGGGACGACGCCGTACAGGCCCTGGGCGCCCGCCTCCGACCAGCGGAAGCCGGTGATCATCTCGTCGAAGACCAGGACGCAGCCGTGCCGGTCGGCCAGCTCGCGCAGGCCGGCGAGATACCCGGGCGGCGGCTCGGTGTGGGCGGCGGGTTCGAGGATCAGGCAGGCGACCTCGCCCTCGTACCGGGTGAGCACTTCCTCCGTGGCGGCCAGGTCGCCGTACGGGAAGGACAGGGTCAGCTCGGTGGTCGCCGCCGGAACACCGGCGGACATCGGCGTGGTGCCGATGAACCAGTCGTCCACGGAGAAGAACGGGTGGTCGGCGCAGAGGGCCACCCGCGGGCGCCCGGTGGCGGCGCGGGCGAGCCGCACCGCGGCGGTGGTGGCGTCGGAGCCGTTCTTCGCGAACTTCACCATCTCGGCGGTCGGCACCGTGGTCAGGAAGCGCTCGGCGGCCTCCAGTTCCACGACGGACGGCCGCACGAAGTTGCTGCCGCGGTCGAGTTCCCGGCGCACCGCCTCGCTCACGCGTGGGTGGGCGTGGCCGAGGCTCACCGACCGCAGCCCGGAGCCGTACTCGATGTAACGGTTGCCGTCGACGTCCCACACGTGGGCACCGCGGCCGTGGCTGATGACCGGGGCCAGGTTCTCGGGGTACTGGTCGTCACCCTTGGCGTAGGTGTGCGCGCCGCCGGGGATCAGGGCGTGCAGGCGCTCGTTCGCCGCCCGGGAGCGGGGCAGGGCGAACTCCTCGCCGTCCGCAGTGTTCTCAGTGTCCTGTGTGTTCATGCGGGCTCAACTCCCCTCGTGCTTCAGGAACTCGGCCAGGCTCGGCGCCTCCCGGTCCCGCCGGGACACCGACGTGACGGGCAGCGGCCAGGGGATGGCGAGGTCCGGGTCGTCGAAGGCGATCGTCACGTCCTCGGCCGGGTCGTGCGGGCGGTCGATCCGGTACGAGGTGTCGGCGGTGTCCGTCAGCGCCTGGAAGCCGTGCGCGCATCCCGCCGGGATGTACAGGGTCGCCTGCGTCTGGCCGGACAGCTCGAAGAAGCCCCGGCCCAGGTACGTCGGCGAGTGCGGCCGCAGGTCCACGACCACGTCGAAGACCTTCCCGTACGAGCAGCGCACCAGCTTGGCCTCGCCGGCGCCGGAGCGCAGGTGCAGGCCGCGCAGCACGCCCCGGGCCGAGCGGGAGAGGCTGTCCTGGACGAAGGCGGCCGGGTCGAGGCCCACCGAGCGGACCACGTCGGCGTCGAAGGTGCGGCAGAAGAAGCCGCGTTCGTCGGCGTACGGAGTCGGCTCGAACAGGTACGCGCCGGCGATCTCCGGGACTTCGGTCACTTTCATGGAGTCTCCTGCCGGGTGTGTGCGCCGGCGACGTCCGGGCCGGCCGCCGGGAACAGCGCCGGGGCCAAGGCGGCGAACTGGCGCTGGACGCGCCGGGTGACGGCGAGGTTCCGCTCGGAGAGCGTCCGGCGTAACGGGGCCGACTGCCGCTCCAGCGCCCGGAACTGCTCCAGCAGCCGGTCGGCGTCGACCTCGCGCGCCGAGTGGCAGTACGCGGCAAGACCCATCTCGGCCATGAGCGCGTCGCTCTTCGTCGAATAGCTGATCGCGAGCGTCGGTGTGCCGACCTTCAGCGCGCAGACCAGGTTGTGGTAGCGGGTCGCCACCACGGTGTCGGCGCACGCCGCCTCCTTCATCAGTTCGGCCAGCGAGGCCGCCTCGGCGACGGTGACCAGCGGCGAGTCCACCGCGTCGACGATCGCGTCGGCCACCGGCCGGTCGAGCTCGTCGCCGGTGAGCAGCCGGACCGGCCTGCCCTCCTCGGCCAGCGCGCGCACGAACCGGGTCGTCCCGTCCAGGTAGCGCCGGTGGATCTCCTCGGCCCGGGCGCGTTCGTCGTTGCTCCCGTGGAAGTCCATGACGCCGACGCAGACCGGCCCCGGCGTGCCCGCGGGCTCGCCCGCCGACGGCGCCGGCAGGGCGAACACCAGGTCCGCGTAGACGTCGTCCCGTGCCGTGTCCACACCCATCGCCCGCATCGCGTCGCGCGACTGGGTGTCCCGGTACGACCGGTACGCGGCCAGCCGTGTGGACCAGCGCGTCAGGGTACGGGTCGCCCGGTTGCCGATCGCTCCGGCGCCGACGCTGACGAGGGCGACCCGGGTGCCGAGGAGCCGGCCGCTCGCGCAGAGCAGGAACAGCGAGTACGGGAAGCCCCACGGCCGCAGGGGCAGCGTGGTCTCCAGGACGCCCGTGCCCGGCACGATCACCGCGTCGTGCCGGCGCACCCAGGCGGCGGTGCGGACGACGTCGACGAGTTTGCCCAGGCCCTTGCCCGCGATCGCACTCGCACGTGACGCGGTGCGGTACTCCCCGCGGTACCAGTTCAGCCGCGTCGCGGGGATCCCGTACCGGGTCGCGACCGTCTCGGGTCCGCCGCACATCGCGTCCACCACGGCCCCGGGGTGTGCGGCGCGGAGGTGGTCGAGTACGGCCTCGAGCGACCCGTCGTTGCCGGTGTTCCCGGCGCCGAACAGGCCGAACACCCCGATGCGCAGGGGGGTCTTGTGCACCGACGTCATGCGTTCTTCCCTTCACGGCCGGCGACGAGGTCGTCGACGGAGACGGTGAGCCGGTCCGGGTCGACCGGGGCGCGGTCCTCGACCCGCTCGCCGGCGCCCGGCCTGACCCGGCTGGTCATCCACGCCGCCAGATGGCGGTGGCACGCGCGCCGGTCGGCCGAGGACAGCGGCGCCCGCCCGATCGCGGAGGCGAAACCCCAGACGTACTCGGCGAGCAGCCGGGGTGTCGGGTGCAGCGGGCCCGCCCGGCGCGGGTCCAGATTGACGCACCGGGAGCGCTTGGAGGGGTTGGCCCGCTCGGCGCGGGTGGGGTGGTCGCGGCGGAAGTACAGCAGCTCCGGCACCTGGTGGAAGGGGCCGTGCAGGGTGATCTCGGCGACGAACGTGCGGTCCGCGTGGTGGTAGCTGTCGTGCGGCTTCACCCGGCGCAGCATGTCGGCCCGCATCACCCCGTAGAAGTCGTCGCCCCCTGGCTCGAACAGCAGGCTGCGGAAGCGCTCCGGCGCGTGCGGGGAGTCGGTGGCCAGCCCGTACTCGTAGGGGACCTTCACCTTGCCGTCGCCGTCGATGACCGCCTGGCCGGAGTGCGCGAGGACCACGTCGGGACGCTCGTCCAGTGCCTCGACGCAGCGCCGCAGCAGGTCCCGGGCGTACAGGTCGTCGTGCGAGGCCCACTTGAACAGTTCGCCGCGGCACTCGGTGAAGACGTAGTTGTGGTTGGGCGCGGCGCCGATGTTCCGGGCCAGCCGGATGTACCGGATGCGCGAGTCCCGCGCGGCGTAGCGGCGGCAGATGTCCTGGGTCCCGTCGGTCGAGGCGTTGTCGCAGACGACCAGTTCGAAGTCCTCGTAGGTCTGGCCGAGCAGGGCGTCGAGCGACTCGGCCAGGTACTCCTCGCCGTTGTAGACGGGCAGGCCGATGCTCAGCCGGGGACGGTCGGTCATGGCTTCCTCACTTCGGGGATGGAATCGTGGTGGCGCTCGCGCAGGGCGGACCGCAGGTGCAGCCACCACGCGGCCGAGCCGCACAGGGACGCGGCAGCGGCGCCCCAGGCCGAGCCGACCGTGCCGCCCCAGACCGCGCCGGCGAGCCCGCCGCCGACGTAGCAGGCAGAGGCGAAGAGCTGGCAGCGCAGGCTGCGCCGGGCCGCGGCGAGCGCGCGCAGCCCGGCCGCCGCGCCGGTGCCGATGCCGGCGCCCGCGACGCTCAGCGTGACCGGCACGATGAGCTCCGACGCACCGCTCCAGACGTCGCCGAGCACGAACTCGCCCAGCCGGTCCGGCACCAGCAGCAGCGTCGCGCCCCAGAGCAGCGCGGCGAGGGCCTGTCCGCCGCCGAGCAGGAGACAGAACCTGCCCAGCCGGTGCGGGGCCTGGCGCAGCACCCGCGCCGACTCCGCGACGGTGACCAGCGACAGCCCCATCAGCACGGCGAGGAACGGACCCATCAGCAGCTCGGCGCCCCGCACCACACCGACCGCGCCGACCCCGACGATCGCGCCGAGCCCATACGCCCGCAGCTGGCCCGCGCCGCTGACGCCGACGTTCTCGACCAGGTACCGGTAGCCGAGGTCGCGCTGTTCGCGAAGCCACTCGCCCGCTCCCCTCGGCCGGGGCCGGATGCCGGACTGGAAGCAGCCGTACACCGCGGCCACCGCCGCGGACCCGCCCCAGGCGAGCACGAAGGCGGACACGGTGCCGACGTGGGCCGCCAGCACCATGGCCGGGACGAGCGCGACGCCCCACACGACGTCGTTGACGAACGCCTTGCGACCGGCGCCGGCGGCGAAGAACGCGTACCGCCACGCGTCCTGCAGCAGCAGGCCCGGCAGCACCACGCCGAGACAGGCGAACGCGGGTCCCACCCGGCCGCCGACCACGAGGCCGGTCACCAGACAGGCGGCGCCGATGGCGGCCCCGACGTCGACGGCGGTACCGGAGGACCGGGCCACCGCACCGCGCCAGGCCGATTCCGCCACGCCGCTGAAGCGCACCACGAGCGGGTCGGTGGCCAGCCCGCGCGAGACGCTGAGTACCACGCCGTAGGTCACCCAGGCCAGACTGAACACGCCGAACGCGGTCAGCCCCAGCTCGCGGGCCACGTAGATTCCCACCACGAAGTTGGACAGGCTGGACGCCGCCTGGTCGGCCAGGCCCCACGAGAGCCTGCCGACCATGCCCCGCGTGCCGGTTCGCGGGGCATGGTCGGCCCCGGCCGCGGGCGTCCTCTTCTCCTCCCCGGTGGTCATCGACGTCACGCCTTGATCAGCCCGGCGCCGTGCAGGGCGCCGGCCGCGTCGGCGACGGCGTCGAACGGCAGCCCGGAGCGCTCGGCGACGTCCAGCAGACTGTGCTCGCCGTCGGAGAGGTTCAGCACCCACAGCATGGCCATCTGGGCCTGCTTCGCGTCGCTGCGGCCGCCGAGTGAGTCGTACAACCCGCGTCGGCCCAGCTGCGGTTCGCCGTAGGGACTGAGGTTGACGTAGCGCCGGTTGCGGTCGAGGACGGCGAACGCCTCGCGGCAGACGGCGAGCGTGTCCGCCATCGCCTCGGGGGAGACGAGGTCCAGGTTGTCCGCCGAGGTGTGGTACTCGGGGTAGCCGGCGTAGGGGGTGCGGGTGAGCGAGCCCACGCCGAGGTCGAACCCGGGCGAGCAGTACTGCCGCTCGTCGTAGCCGTACGGCGTGAACTCGGTGACGCGGTGCGGTCGTTCGGACGCGGTCAGCACGTGCCGCAGCACCCGGTCGATCTCCGCGTCGCCGCGTCTGCTCTGCTTGTACGTCAGTTGTCCGGGGTCGCCCGCGCAGGCCAGCACGAGACCGTGCTTGACCCGCTCCACCCGCTCCCTGTTGCGGGCCAGCCAGGTGATCGCCCCGATGGTGCCGGGCGCGAAGACGAACCGGTAGGTGTAGTACGGCGTCCGCTGCGCCAGCGCCCGCGCCAGGAACGCCGCCACCGCGATGCCCGCCAGGTTGTCGTTGGCCAGCGACGGGTGGCAGACGTGGCAGGAGACGATCACCTCGTCGGTGACCTGCCCGGGGACCACATGCTCGGCGTAGGTGAGATGGCCGTCCGCCAGCGTGGAGTCGACGCACACCTCGTACTCGCCCTCCGGCAGCGCGTCCAAGGTGTCCTGGGCCAGGCAGAACCCCCAGTCCGGCCGGTAGTAGCTGGTGCGGTACGGCACCCAGGACGGGTGCTCCGGCAGGGTGTGCAGGTGCGCGCGCAGTTCGGACAGCGGCATGGTCGCCGACACCGGCACGCTGTAGCCGAGCACGTGGAGACTGGACGCGGCGAAGTCGACGACACGGTTCCCGGCGGCGTCGGCGATGTACGCGTCGCGGATGTTCCACTCCTGCGGCACCGTCCAGTCGAGCACCTGCGTCCCGGTCGGCACCTCGTGCACCCGCAGCGGGACGTACTCGCCGACGATCTCCAGGGTGGCGCGCACACCGTCGCCCGTGATGCTCCGGCACAGCGGATACAGCCGCTCCACCAGCGCGTACATCTCCTCGCCCGCCTCGGTCATCGGCGCCACCGCAGGGTGTCGTCGACGGCGCCCGACTCGGCGGCCGCGCGCAGCACGGCGAGGCGGGTGAAGCGTCGCTCGAAGTCCTCCCGGGTCAGGCCGTGTTTCCGGTAGGCGTCGGCGAGTTCGAGCGCGCCCTGCTTCACCGTCCACTCGCAGTCGAAGCCGGGTATCGCGGCGCGGAACCGGGAGAAGTCCACCCGGTACGACCGCGGATCGGCACCCGTCTCCCCGGTGATCACCACCTTCGAGCCGGACACCGCCGCGGCGACCTGCTCGGCGATCTCGGCCACCGTGACGTTGTTGACCTCGCTGCCGATGTTGAACGCCCGGTCGTGCACCGCCTCCCGCGGCGCGGTCAGCGCCGCCGTGAAGGCCCGCGCGATGTCGGCGGCGTGCACCAGCGGGCGCCAGGGGGTGCCGTCGGAGAGCACCAGCACCTCGCCGGACAGGAGCGCGTGGCCCACCAGGTTGTTCAGCACGATGTCGGCGCGCAGCCTGGGGGAGTGGCCGAAGGCGGTGGCGTTGCGCATGTACACCGGGCTGAAGTCGCCGTCGGACAGCGCGTGCAGGTCGTCCTCCACCCGCACCTTGGACTCCGCGTACGGCGTCACCGGGCGCAGCGGGGCGTCCTCGGCCACCAGGTCGCCCCCGCCGGCGGCGCCGTAGACCGAGCACGTCGACGCGTACAGGAAGCGCTGCACCCCGGCGTCGCGGGCCAGCCGGGCCAGGCGCACGGACGCGTGGTGGTTGATGTCGTAGGTCAGTTCCGGCGCCAGCGATCCCAACGGGTCGTTGGACAGCGCGGCCAGGTGGATGACGGCGTCCACCCCGGCCACGTGTTCGGCCGTGACGTCGCGCAGGTCCACCCGCTGCCCCGGCGGGTCCGCGGGCGTCGGGCCCAGCACGCAGTCGGCGAACAGGCCGGCGTCGAGCCCGACGACCTCGTGCCCGGCGGCCTCGAGGACGGGGGCCATCACGGTGCCCAGATAGCCCTGGTGCCCGGTCAGCAGTACGCGCAAGGTTCAATCCCCCAGATCGAGAGTGAGTTTGGTGACGTCGAACGCCTCGGCATAGCGCGCGTGGCATTCGATGCCGCGGATCCGGGCCAGGCCCAGGAAGGCCTCCCGGTCGTACCAGGGCCGGTGCCGCTGCGAGGGGTAGTGCTCCTGCAGCAGCCGTACCTTCTGTTCGGCGATCTCCGGCGACAGCGGCTGGTACGCCGTCGGACGCCCGAGATCCCCGTCCCACTTGACGATCTCGTAGCGGAGCACGAGATGGTCGCGGAACGCCGTGGTCATCAGCTTCGCCAGGCCGCGGTGGTCCTGGTGCGCGTCGTCGGTGCGCGGCGCCAGGACGAGATCCGGCTCGGTGCGCCCGCGCAGCTCCTCGACCGCGGACTTGGCCTCCTCCCAGTGCGCGGGCAGGCGCCCGTCCGGCAGCTTGTGCACGGTCAGGCGCAGGTCGGCGCCCGGGCAGAAGGCCGTGAGCGCGGCCTGCTCCTCCTGCTCCCGCTCGCCGCCACCGCCACTGAGCACCAGCGCGTCGACGCGGACACCCGGCCGCGCCAGGCACAGCTTCAGCAGCGTGCCGCCGGCGCCGATGGCGATGTCGTCGCAGTGCGCGCCCACCGCGACGATCCGGTCCAGGCGCCCCGCGCCGAGCCCGATCACGCGGTCCTCACCCCGGAGTCCGCGCCCGCGCCGCCCCGTTCCCACACGGCCCAAGGCCGCTCGCCCCGGGCGTAGGCGTCGTCGAGCGCGGCCCGCTCCTTCACGGTGTCGGTCGGCTTCCAGAAGCCGCGGTGCTGATGGGCCACCAGCCGCCCCCGCTTGGCCAGTTGGGCGCAGCCGTCGGCGACCAGGTCCCCGTTCTGAGGGATGTGGTCGAAGACCTCCTGACGGAGCACGAAGTAGCCGCCGTTCTCCCACAGCGGCAGTTCGCTCACCGGCGTGATGCCCCCCACCAGGCCGTCCTCGCCCAGGTCCACACAGTGGAACGAGGACTGCGGCGGCACCACCATCATCGACGCCCCCGCGTCGCGCCGGGAGAAGCGGTCGATCATCTCCGGCAGCGGGGCGTCGGTGAGCACGTCGGCGTAGTTGGCGAGGAACATCTCGTCGCCGTCCAGGTGCTGCCGCACCCGGCGCAGCCGCTCCCCGATCGGCGACTCGATGCCGGTCTGCGCGAACGTGATCGTCCAGTCGGCGATGTCGGTGGACAGCAGCTCGGTCCGTCCGCCGCGCAGCACGAAGTCGTTGGAGGTCGTCTCCTCGTAGTTGAGGAAGAACTCCTTGATGTGGTGGGCCCCGTAGCCGAGGCACAGGATGAACTCCGTGTGGCCGAAGTGGGCGTAGTAGCGCATGACGTGCCAGATCAGCGGCCGCGGGCCGACCATCGCCATGGGCTTGGGCATGTCGTCGGAGGCTCCGGCGCGCATGCGCAGCCCGTAACCGCCGCAGAACAGTACGACCTTCATGCTGTGACCTCTCGAGACGGGGCCTCGACAATGCTCAGTTCCGGGATGGGAAAGACCAGCCGGCCGCCCCAGGCGTGCACGAAGGACAGCTGCTCGACCAGCTCGGCCCGCAGGTTCCAGGGCAGGACGAGGACGTACTCCGGCCGGTCGGCGGCTATCCGCTCGGGCGACAGGATCGGGATGCGGGTGCCCGGGGTGAACCTGCCGTGCTTGTACGGGTTTCGGTCGACCGTGTAGGCGAGCAGGTCGGGCCGGATGCCGCAGTGGTTGAGCAGCGTGTTGCCCTTGCCCGGCGCGCCGTAGCCGACCACCGTCTCACCGCGCTCGGCCGCCTCGACGAGGAACCGCAGGAGGTCCCGGCGCACCTTGGCCACCCGGGCGGAGAACTCGGCGTACCCGGACAGCTCCCGCAGACCCGCGGCCTTCTCCCGGTCCAGCACCTGTGCCACCCGCCGGGTCGGCTCGCCGGCCACCTCCACCGGACGGGCCCACAGCCGGATGGAACCGCCGTGCGTGGGCAGCAACTCCACGTCCACGAGGGCCAGTCCGCCGCTCGTCAGCGCCCGGGTCGCGGACGCGACCGTGTAGTACTGGAAGTGCTCGTGGTAGATCGTGTCGTACTGGTTCTCCTCGATCAGGGTCAGCAGGTGCTGCACCTCGATGGAGACCCAGCCGTCGTCGGCGACCATTGCGCGCAGGCCCTTGGTGAAGCCGACCACGTCGGGGATGTGCGCGTACACGTTGTTGGCCACGACCAGGTCCGCCGGGCCGTGCTCGGCGCGGACGGCCGAGCCGGTGGCCGGGTCCAGGAACTCCGTGAGCGTGGGCACACCCGCCTCCCGCGCCGCGGCCCCCACGTTCACCGACGGCTCGATGCCCAGGCAGCGGATCTCACGGTCCACCAAGTGCCTCAGCAGGTACCCGTCGTTGCTCGCGACCTCGACCACGAAGGAGTCGGGGCCGAGAGCGAGGCGCTCCACGGAGTCGGCGACGAACGTCCGCGCGTGCTCCACCCAGGAGGACGAGAAGGAGGAGAAGTACGCGTACTGCGTGAACGTCTCCTCCGGAGTGATCAGCGGCGGGATCTGCGCGAGCCAGCACTCGGTGCAGACCCGCAGGTGCAGTGGGTACGCCGGCTCCGGCCGGTCCAGTTCGTCCGCGGCGAGAAAGCTTTCGCACGGTGGCGTCGCCCCGAGATCGACGACGCTCGCCATCGCATCCGCGCCGCACAGTCGGCATCGTGTCATGTGCCGTCCCCATCCCCCCTGCTCGCACGGGTGTCCCCGCCGCGAGCCAGTACTGACCGCTCCGCGATCGCGGAGCGGTACCCCTCCACCAGCCGCTCCAGCCCGACGGCCGGGCTGAACGCCTGCTCGTAACGGCGCCGGGCCGCCTGTCCCATCTCCCGGTTGCGGCCCGCGTCGGTGGTGATCCGGCGCAGAGCGGACGCGAGCGAGGCGGGCTCGCCCGGCCGGTGCAGCAGCCCGGTCACCCCGTCCTCGACCAGTTCGACGAAGGCGCCGTGTCCGGCGGCGACGGCCGGGACTCCCGCCGCCATCGCCTCCACGACCACCAGGCCGAACGCCTCCAGCCACGTCGAGGGAGCCACCACGGCCACCGACCGGGCGACGGCCCGCCGGCACTGGTCCGGGTCGTACAGGCCGACGTAGCGCACGTCGTCCCGGCCCGCCGCCCACGCGGTCACCTCCCGCTCCAGCGGCCCCGCGCCGGCGATCACCAGCGGCACGCCCACACCGCCGTCCGCGGCGATCTCGTCCCACGCGGCCATGAGCAGCCGCACGCCCTTGGCCTCGGCGAGCCGGCCGAGATAGAGCAGCTGCTCGCCGGCGCCCGAGCGGCGGGCGTCCGGGTCGGGCACGAAGTTGTGCTTCACCGCCAGCCGCCCGGCCGGCATGCCGGCCCCCACCAGGACGTCGCGCTGCGCCGCGGAGATGCAGAAGAACCGCTCCACACCGGACCACCACCGCCGCCGGTTGACCGACAGGCTCACCGCGAGCGGCACCGTCGCCAGCCGGGAGCCGCGGTAGCAGCCGTGCCGCACGGCGGGCAGCGGCGACGACCCGACGCACTCGGTGCACGGCCGGCCGTCCCGTTGCAGCGTGCCGGGCGGGCAGACCTGGGTGTAGTTGTGCAGCGTGGCGACGGCGGGCACCCCGGCGTCGGCGCAGGCGGCCAGCACCGCAGGCGACAGGAGCGGGAAGACGTTGTGCACGTGCACCACGTCCGGCCGGTCCGAGCGGAGCCGGGCGGCCAGCTCCGTGCGGACCGCCGGGTTCCACGGCACCAGCAGCGGCACCGCGACCTTGCCCGGCAGGGAGCGGGCGGCGATGTCGTCACTGCGCCGCTCGAACAGCTCGACCCGGTGACCGGCGCCGCGCAGCAGCGCGACCTCCTGGTCGACGACCTTGTTCTCCCCGCTCGGCTGCGCCGAGGCATAGCGGTTGTGCACCACGAGGACGTGCATGTTCAGGTCACCTCCGATCCGCGCGCCCAGCGCGGGACACGACGTCGTGCGGGTTCTGGCGGTGCGAGGGGCGCGGCCGCGGCGGGCGCCGCCAGCAGCGAGGCGGCCACGGCCAGATGCAGCAGATACGGCGAGGCGTCCCCCAGGCCGGCCTCGGTGTACGACGCCATCGCGCAGTAGCTGATCAGGAAGATCGCGCAGGCTCTCGCCAGCGACGGTGGCCGCAGCAGGGCGACGCCGCCCAGCACGACGACGATCGCCGCCACCAGGGCGATGCCGGTCAGACCCTGCTCGTGGTAGACGGCCAGCCAGCTGTTGTCGATCGGCAGCCCGTCGAACGACTTGTCGCCCAGGCCCATGCCGAACAGCTGCTCCGAGGTCGTCCGGGGCGCTGCCAGCAGCGCGTCCCAGACCTTGGCCCGGCCGGTGAGGCTGGTGAAGTACTCCTCGTCCTGTCCGCGCAGGAACCACGCCCGCAGCGCGGCGGCGAACCCCACCGTGGCCACCGCGGCGCACAGCACCGCCCAGGCGAAGAACCGGCGGGCGGCCGCGCTGGTCATGACGAGCGAGCCGATCGCCAGCGCCAGCCCGGCGAGCAGGCCGATCGTGGCCGTGCGGGTGTGGGTCAGCACGAGCAGGACGAGCGACGGCACGATGATCACCGCAGCGCTCCGCCGGTCGGTCCGGCGGTCCAGGACGAGCAGCACCGTGAGCCCGACGATCACCGCGGCGTACTGCCCGATCTGCGGCGGGGTCAGCGGCCACAACGCGCCGACCAGCCGCCCGCCGTAGAGATCGGGCAGCGCCGCGCCCGGAGAGATCAGCGCGCCGGCGACGACCGATCCGAGCACCGCGAAGTACATCCGGATGTGATGCCGGACGAACGTCAGGCCGCCGTCCCACCAGCGGCTGAGCAGCCACAGCGTGCCGATGAAGAGGGCCAGCCGGGCGCAGCGGAACAGCGCGCCGAACCCGGACTCCAGATGCGCGCTGGAGATCACGCTCGGCACCAGCAGCAGGGTGAGCAGGAACACGTAGGCGCCGGCCCGGATGCGCAGCCGGAGATTGAGCGCGAGCGCCAGGCCGAACGCGGCCACCAGGGCGCCCATGGTGACCATCTGGATGAGCGAGCGGGGCAGCGGAATGATGGTCTCCGCACCGGCGGAGCCCAGCGTGTTGAGGACCAGCAGCCCCCAGACCGCCCCGACCGCCTTCGGCGTGTGCTCCCCGCCCATCTCAACCACCAACCCGGGGGTCGAGGGTGCTGCCCGCGTCCTGGCGGTAGGGCATGCCCCGCCACTGCCCGAAGTCGAGCACCCGGCTCGGGTCGTGGGCGACGAACTTCCACGCTCCGACATAGACGTTGTCGTGCCAGCGGTTGTGCTGCTCGAGGGTGATCGCCTCGGCCACCCGCTCGCCCTGGTACGGAGACCAGTCCGGATAGGTACCGTAGTTGGCCAGCACCGCCATGCGGTCGCACTTCACCGTGCAGTCGACGACGGACTTGTCCAGCACGAAGCGGTTGTCGTGGATGTCCACCCGCTGGGTCTTCCACCGGCAGTCGGCGTAGAGCGGTGCGTCGGCGATCGCCGGCGCATCGCAGCGGTCGATGTCCTTCACCAGCAACGTGCAGTCACCGGACGAGGTGTTGGCCGGGCTGTTGCAGAACCGGTCGGCGTTCTCCCACAGAGTGATTCCGGACCAGTTGTTCTCGAACAGGTTCCCGTAGACCTCGATCTTGTCCGTGCGGGCCCGGACACGTGCTTCCCCGCCGGACTCGGACAGGTAGACCGTCGCGAACGGGAAGTCGTCGCCGCGGTCGGCGTACCTGCGGCCCTCCACCCAGTTGTTGCGCCGGATGGTGTTGTTGCGGATGACCGCGTTGTAGCTGGTCTCGTAGATCAGCGCGGCACCGTCGTTGGCCTCCAGCACGTTGTCCTCGATGCGGAAGTCGTTGTTGTTGGTGTCCGCCCACAGCCCGGTCCCGCGGTTGTCGTGCACCCAGTTGCCGCGGATGTCGGCGCCGTCGACGGCCCAGAACTTGACGCCTCCGGTGCAGCCGCAGCCCGAGCGCCGCCGCTCCCAGTCGCCGGTGTTGTTGCCCACGATCTCGTTGCCTTCGACCACCAGGTCCGTCAGCGGGCCGCCGCCCTTGTACGCGTTCATGCCGTACTGGCCGTTGTCGCGCAGGCAGTTCGCGCGGACCTGCTGGCGGGCACCGGCCATCAGCCCGGCGCCGGAGTTGTTCTGGATCGTCGAGTGCTCGATCACCCAGCCGTCGGCCGAATCGTGGTTGACCACGCCCTCGTCGTGCGGCGCGACGAAACCCTGCACGGTCAGGTGGCTGATGGTGACGTCGTCGGCGGCGCCGCTGAACGCGTACTGGTTGGTCTTGTGCCCGTCGAGCACCGCGCCCGGTGCGCCGAGGTAGGTGTTCCCCTTCTTGGGCACGACCTGGGCGTAGCGGTCCTGCTTGAGCCTGTGTTTGCCCGGCCGAAGCCAGAACGTGGTGTTCGCGGGACTGCTCTTGGTCTTCGCGGCCAGGTCACCGGCGACCGCGGGGTCGACCGTCACCGCGCCCGCCGGTGCCTTCGCCGGCCCGGCCGGAGGTTTGGCGCACACCCGGGCCACGGACCGCGCGCCGGAAGCGGAGGGCGCGCCGGAAGCGGAGGGCGCGGTCGGCTCCGGCCGCGCCTTTGGCGTGCCGTCGCAGCCGGTCGCCGCCAGCAGAGCCAGTGCCACCGGTGCCACCGGCCACGCCCAGTGCCGCCCCTTGATCCCCACACGCCCCCCTAGCCGTGGAACCTGAGTACGGTCGTGAACCCGGCCGCGCCGTCGGCGAAGCCGGTGCCGACCAGCGTGGTGGCGGGTTCCTTGCGCCCGAAACCGGCGGAGTACCAGCCCAGTGGCGGGTCGCTCTCGCCGCGATGCGCCCGCCAGGACAGCTGCCCGGGCAGATCGAGCACCGCCGAGCGGTCCTCGCCGTCCCGGGCCCAGGTGAGCACGGCCCGGCTCCCCGCCAGGTCCGCGGTGATCGCCGGGCCGAGATGGAACGCCAGCCGCACCGACCGGCGCGGGCCGCGCACCTCGTCGACCACCCGCAACTCCTGGCTCTCGGCCGTCAGTTCCACCCGGCGGCGGTGCACGGAGCGTCCGTAGCCGTCGTGCTCCGCGCACCAGCGGGACACCCCCCTGTCCGAGGAGCCGGACGTGTCCGCGGCAAGGACACGGGTGCGGGCGTGCCGGGTCCACAGGAACGGGCCGCCGGAGACGGACTGGTCGGCGCCGTCGATCTGGAGGGTGTTGTGAGCGAGGGTCGAGCGGAAGTACCGCCGCCACACGGGCTGCCCGTGATAGCAGAACGTGCCCGGGTCGGCGAGCACGTCGACCCCGTCGTGCCGGACCTCCACGGACAGCGCGTCAGCGTGGGCGTGCGCGGCGATGGACAGGAAGCCGTGCGGACCGCCGTCGCAGCGGCACCAGATCCCCGCCGGACCGCGCAGGATGGTCAGCCCCGCGTCGGCGAAGTGGGCCGGCCGGGTCGCCGGTCGCCGGACGGCCGGGCCGGTCCCTCTGTCCGCGTACGGCCGGATGAGCGCGGCCAGCAGCGCGGTGCGCACATCGGTGCCGGTCACCGTCGGCCACCAGGGGAGCGAGCCGAACACGGCGTCCCCGGTGGCCAGCAGCGAGGCCCAGCGGTCGGTGCCCGCACCGTCCACGACCAGGCCGTGCCCGTCGTCCGCGTCGCCCTGGCGGGGCGGACGCAGCCGGCTGTCCACGACGGCCGCGAGCGCGTCGGTCATGCGCAGCAGCACCAGCCGGACGGACGCGGGGACCGGCACGCCGGCGGCATCCGCCTCCGCCAGCGCGGCCAGGCCGAGTTCCAGCACGAGGCCGTGGTACTCGGTGGCCAGCTCGCGGTTGAGGCCGGAGCCGAAGGTGTTGCTCTTCAGATGCCGTTCCAGCGACCGCAGCGCGTCGGCCCGCCAGCGCGCCGAGGAGGGGAACCACCCGAACGCGCAGGCCGCGGCGAGCTGTCCGGCGGCCTCGGCGACGACGTGGTTGTTCGCCGAGGACCCGCGGCTGGGGAAGGCGGCCAGCCAGCGCTGGTGGTGCCAGATCTGGTTCAGCGCCGCCGGGTTGCCCTCGAACAGCGTGGCCGCGCCCGGCCAGCCGTCGAGCAGCCGGCGGATCCACACCCAGGACAGCAGCCGGATCCCCAGCTCGATGCCGCTGGTCCAGTGCACCCCGCGCAGCGGCGCGTTCGACGTCCACCACGACCGCAGGTGCTCGGCCACGCGCTCGGCGTACCGCTCGTTCCCGGTGACCGCGTAGGCGGCGGCGAGCACGGTGAGGTACTGATGCCGGGACAGCTCCCAGATCTGCTTGACGTCCCCGACCGCGTCCTCGTTCCGGTACGGCACGTCGAAGGCGTAGCCCCACGGGGCGCGGCGCCCGGTCTTCGGGTCGTACCACCAGTCCGGGTCGGTCAGGTCGTCGCGGAGCACGCCGAAGTACTCGACGTGCCCGGCCATCAGCCGGTCCGCCTGAGCGACCAGACGTTTCGCGGCGTCCGGCGGCACCGCGGCGAGGGTCCCGGCGGGCAGTACCGCGGTGAACCGCGCGCCGCTCACGGACGGGCTCTCAGGGCGAGCCGAGCGCCAGCGCCGCCTGCGCACCGCGTCGCCCGCCCGGCCGCCGACCTCCCGCGGACCCATCCGGGACAGCCGCCGCAGGTACCAGCCCGCGCTCATGGTCATCGCGCCCCCGCCAGTGTCACCGGCGCACCGGCCGCCAGCGAGGCCGGCACGGCGAGGGTGGCCGCGGTGGTGGCGACCAGCGACTCGAGCGGCACGGGCATCGGCCCGCCGGTCCGTACGGCCTTGACGAACGCGGCCAGTTCGGCGGCCTGGCCCTTGTCCCGGGCCTTGGGCAGCCGCGGGCCGACCGACCGCTTGCGGCGGCCGTCGTAGACGGCGGCGCGGACGAAGTCGTCGAGCCGCAGCGCGCGGCCGTCCGCGACCAGGTCCAGGGTCTCCTTCGGGAACCCAGAGGGTCCTGTGGTGACGTAGGCGATGGTGGCGGTGGACCCGTCCGGGTAGCGCAGGACGACCTGGAGGTCCTCGTTGCCGGGCGTGGCGGTCGCGTACACCGACACCGGGTCGGCGCCCAGCAGCCGGCTCGCCGTGTCGATGAAGTGCCCGCCCTCTCCGGCGAACCGGGAGCCCTCGGTGCCCTGTTGGAGATACCAGCTGCCGTGGTCCAGCCGGCCCGCGTTGACCAGGTACCGGACGTGCGCCGGCCCGTTGCGGGCGCCGAACTGCCTTCCGGCCTCCCGCAGCAGCGGCGCGAACCGCCGGTTGAAGCCCACCTGGAGCCGGTCGTTGCCTGACTCCTCCACCGCCGCGAGCACGCCCGCCAGTTCGTCCCCGGTGAGCGCCAGCGGCTTCTCGACGAACACCGCCTTGCCGGCCAGCAGCGCCCGCCGGGTCAGTTCCGCGTGCGAGCTGTGGCGGGTGACGACGAACACCGCGTCGATCGAGGTGTCGCCGAGCACGGCGTCGAGATCGGTGGTCGCCCGGGCGAAGCCGAACTTGCGCTGCGCGTTGGCGGCGGACAGTGCCGTCGTGGTGACGACCGTGGACAACTCGACGCCGCCGCGCTGCGCCAGGTGCGGCAGCAGCATCGAGGTCGCGTAGTTCCCGGCGCCGACGAACGCGAGGCGCACCGGCGCCTTGGCGGTGCGGGCGGTCTGCCTCCGCTTCACGTTCACCGCGGGCACGGCCACCACCGGTGCCGGTGCCGTTGCCTGGTCCCCGGGCCCGGCCGCTCGTCCGGGGTACCGGAAGAGCACCGCCACGGCCTTCAGGCCGCCGTCCTTGAGGCTCCGGTACGTCTCGACGGCGTCGTCGAAGTCGGCGGTGTGGGAGACCAGCGGTTCCACGTCCACGCGGCCGCGGGCGGCGAGGTCGAGGAAGCAGGCCAGGTTGCGGCGCTCGGTCCAGCGCACGTAGCCGATCGGATAGTCCCGCCCCTCCAGCTCGTACTCCGGGTCGTAGCGCCCGGGGCCGTAACTGCGGGAGAACCTGACGTCGAGCTCCTTCTCGTAGTACGCGTTCCACGGCAGGTCGAGGCGGCACTTGCCGATGTCGACGACCCGCCCCCGGTCCCGGCACAGCCGGGCGGCCAGCTCGACGGGCTGGTTGCTGCCGCCGCCGGCGGCCAGGTACACCTGGTCCACGCCGTGACCGCCGGTGAGTTCGGCGACGGCACTCTCCACGGCCGGGGACGCGGGATCGCCGCAGGCCGCGGCGCCCAGACGCGCGGCCAGCTCGCAGCGCGCCGGGTCGGGATCGGCGCCGACCACGCGGACTCCCGAGGCGGCCAGCAACTGCACCACCAGCTGCCCGATCAGCCCGAGGCCGACGACCAGCGCCACTTCGCCGAGCCGCGACTCGCCCTGGCGGACGCCCTGCAGCGCGATCGACCCGACGGTGCCGAAGGCCGCGTGCCGCGGCTCGAGGCCGTCGGGCACCGGGGTGTAGAGGTTCTTCGGCACCCAGTTCAACTCGGCGTGCAGCGCGTGCTCGTTGCCGGCGCAGGCCACGAGGTCGCCGGCCTTCACGTCGTCGATCCCGGCGCTGACCTCCTCGACCACCCCGCACAGCGAGTAGCCCAGGGGCGTGTAGGAGTCCAGCTTGCCCATCACCTTGCGGTACGTGGCGGGCACCCCGTTGGTGGCCACGCTCTGCACGACCTTGGCCACCTGGTCCGGCCGGGAACGGGCCTTGCCCAGCATCGACATGCCGGCCTCGGAGACCTTCATCAGCTCGGTCCCGGTGGAGATCAGCGAGTAGGCGGTCCGCACCAGCACACCGCCCGGCTTGCAGCCCGGCACCGGCACGTCGAGCAGCGCCAGCTCGCCGCTCTTGTAGTTCTGCACAACCTGTTTCACCCGAAGTCCTCTTGTCTCTACGCCGTCAAGCCGTCAAGCCGCCAAACCTTCAAGCCGCCCGGCTTTGGCCGGAACCGGAGCCGGAGGTCGCGCCGCGATACCAGTACTCGAGGGTCAGCACGTGCCACAGATGCTTGGAGAAGTCCCGCTGCCCGGCCGCGTCCTCGGCGACCATGCGCGCCAGCGCGTCTCGGCGCAGGAGCCCGGACCCGACGAGTACGCCGTCGTTCACCACCTCGCGCACCAGCGGTGCCAGATCACGGCTCATCCAGGCCCGCAACGGGGCGCTGAACAGGCCCTTGGGCCGGTACACGATCTCCCGGGGCAGGATCGAGGTGGCCGCCTCCTTGAGGACCGCCTTGCCCTGCCGGCCGACGATCTTGCGGTCCCCGGGCACCGCGAACGCCGCCCTGACCACGTCGACGTCCACGTACGGCACCCGCACCTCCGTCGACGCCGCCATGCTCGACCGGTCCGTGTAGGCGAGGTTGAGACCCGGCAGGAACATCCGGGCGTCGCCCAGGCACATGCGGTTGACGAAGTCGTCGAGGTCGTTGTCCTGGTAGGTGTCCGCGTGCTCGGTCAGCACGTCCTCGACCGCCGGGGCCAGGTCCGGGTCGAGCAGGGCGAGCAGCTCCTCCTGGTCGTACATGGTGTAGCTGCGCCGGAACGCGGTCTCCTCCGGCAGATCGGCGAAGGAGAGGAACCGCTTCGCGAAGCGCACGGACCGGTACCCCCGGCGGGCCGTGGCGACCGGCAGCCGGTCCACGGCGGCGGACAGACCGCGCCGCAGGGGCCGCGGGACGCGCTGGTAGCGCAGCGCGAGCAGGTTGGCCAGGTGCTTGCGGTAACCGGCGAACAGCTCGTCGGCGCCCATCCCGGAGAGCAGCACCTTGACCCCGGCCTCCCGGGCGGCCTCGCAGATCAGGAAGGTGTTGATCGCGGCGGGGTCGCCGATCGGCTCGTCCAGGTGGTGTGTCATCCGCGGCAGCAGGTCGAGCACGTCCGGGGCGATCTCGATCTCGTGCAGGTCGACGCCGAACCGCTCGGCCACCTGCCGGGCATAGCGAAGGTCGTCCGGCATCGCCTCGAACCTGGCGTCCTCGGCGCGGAACCCGATCGTGTAGGCGGAGATCCCGGGCCGGTCGCGGGCCGCCAGCGCGGTCAGGTAGCTGGAGTCGAGCCCGCCGGAGAGGAAGGTCGCCACGGGTACGTCGGAAAGCAGGTGACGCCGGGTCGATTCCTCGACGACGGCGGCGACATCCGGCAGCTCCCCGGCTCGCGCGCGTTCCTGGCCCTCGGCGGCGACGTCCTTCAGGTTCCAGTACCGGCCGCGCTCCACCCGGCCGTCGGGCCGGCACCTGAGCCAGCTGCCCGGCGGCAGCTTCTCCGCCTCGCGGAACGCGCACCGCGAGTCCGGCACCCAGTAGTACAGCAGCGAGGCCACCAGCGCGGCGTGGTCCACCTCGAGCGACCCGCCGCTCACGGCGGCCAGCGCCTTGAGCTCGGAGGCGAACACCAGGCCCGCGCCGCGCCGGAGCAGGAACAGCGGCTTGATGCCGAGCTGGTCGCGGGCGAGCACCAGCTCACCGGTCCGCTCGTCGAAGACCGCGAACGCGAACATGCCGCGCAGCCGGGGCAGGCAGTCGGTGCCCCAGCGTCGCCAGGCCTCGAGCAGCACCTCGGTGTCGGAGCTACCGCGAAAGCGCACCCCGGCGGACGCCATCTCGGCGCGCAGCTCGGGCGCGTTGTACAGCTCGCCGTTGTAGGTCAGGGCGAGGCCGTCCGAGACCATCGGCTGGGCGCCGGTCTCGGACAGGTCGATGATGGCCAGCCGGCGGTGCCCCAGGTGCACTTCGCCGTCACCGGCCCGGTGGCCGTACCGGCCCGCCCCGTCCGGACCGCGGTGGGCGAGCACATCGGTGAGCCGGTCGGTGACGGCCTTCCCGTCCGGCCATCGGTACGTGCCTGCGATGCCACACATGTCCTACCGCACCTCCTCGTCGCTGTCCGGGACCCGTGCGGCCGGCACCGGCGGCCGCTCCGTGCGCGGCCGCGAACCGTTGCGCCGGGCCTGCCGGTCGAAGTGGCCGCGCAGCGCGGTGTGCTGCCCGTCCCACAGCGTGCCGTCGGTCCGGTCTCGCGGATCGGGGTCGATCAGCACCACCCCGATCACCGCGATCCGCTGGTCCGCGAGCTGCCGGGCCACGGTGTGCAGCCACGCGGCGCTGCCGTGCCCGGCACGCACGACGAGCACGGTCCGGCCGCCCAGGTGCTGGAGGTCGGTCCACGCCGTACCCGGTGCGACCGAGCCGACGCCGAGCCGGCGCTCCTGGGGCGAGGAGGCCTCGGTACGCTCGCCGCCGACCACGGTCGGGTCCGACGGCCTCGGGCGGCGTCGGGCGAGCTGCGGTCCGGGCAGACCGTCGACGACGACCACAGGACCCTGCGCCGCCAGCGCCCGGGCGAGGTCCATGGCGATCACGCTCGTGCCGCGCGCACAGCCCAGTTCCAGCAGCGACACCGGTTCCGCGGAGCCGCGCACCGCACGGGCCAGGGTCGTGGTGAGCCGTTCGCGTGCCGCCCGGGTCCGCCGGCGCCGCCACCCGGCCGACCGGCGTGGCGCGCGGCGCAGCTCCGCGACGACCGAGGCGCCCAGATTCGCCGCGATCTCCCGGCGCAGCACGGGGCGGTCCGCCACCACCGCGGACACCGCGGCCAGCGCGAGCCCGAGGACCAGCCCCAGGGCCAGTCCGATCGCGGCGTCGGTGACCGTGGTCATGGGCAGGGAGTGCCGCACCAGGTGCGGGGCGTCCACGATCTGCGTGCCGGCGACGACCCTGGGCGCGCCGGTGCGCGCCTCCGCGGCACGCTGGTCGAATTCGGCGATCCGCGAGTCGAGCTCGGCCCGGCGGGCGAAGAGCGACTCGATGCTCGCCGACGCCTCCGGGTCGCTTTCCGGCGACCGGTCCCCGATCGCCTCGTTGACCTCGGCGAGCTCCTTCCGCATCCGGTCCCGCTGGTCGAGGAGGGCCTCGGCCTCGGCCTCGGCGGTCTCCCGCATCCGCTTCACGTGGTCGGCGACGAACGCGTCGGCCAGCGCCTTGGCCCGCGCCACCGCTTCCGCGTCGCTGTCACCCGTCACCTCGATCTGGAGCAGGTTGTTGGTCAGGCCGGTGACCCGGTAGTCCCGCATGAAGTCCTCGGGGTTCTCCGTGGACTTCAGCGACCGCAGGGCCTGACCGGCGATCCGTGTGGTGCCCAGCAGTTCGACGTCGGTGCGGATCAGCGTTCCGGTGTCGTTCGGCTGGTCCTCCTGATGCGCGACCAGCACCTGGGCCACCGCGGTCGGCGGCGGTGGCATCAGGACCGCCACCGCCGCGCCGACCAGGAGCCCCAGCAGTGCCAGGGAGCCCCAGAAGCGGCGCCGCCTGCGCACCGCCACCACCAGCGCCTGGAGGTCGAGCAGCGGAGCGCCGGCCGAGGAAGAGGACGTCTCGCTCGTCGTCACGTGGCACCTCCCGTCGCGTGGCCGCCCACCGGGACCGCACCGCCGGCGTCGTCCCGGGGCCGGTCGGCGGACCGCGTCGGACGGGCCCGGACCGGGTCGGCGAGGACGATGCCGACGACCTCGTGCCCGCCGTCCGCACAGGCCTCGGCGATGCCGGCGAGCTCCTCCGCGGTCCAGCCGCCCGCGCTGAGTACGACCAGGGCACCGGACTCGGTGTCGCGGTCCGGCACCGTCGGCCGGGACACCGAAACCTCCACCACGCGCAGCAGCGGATCGCCCTCGGCCTCGGCGACGAGCTGCCCGGCGGCCCGGCGGGCGATCTCGTCGCCGTCCGGTACGACGACCAGCAGCCGCCGGGGGGACGGCAGTTGCTCCCGGAGACCGGCGCACACCCGCCGGTAGCGCAGCCGCCTGCCCGCCTCGTCCGAGGACGTCCGCGGGGCCGGGAGGTCCCACCGGGTGTCGGCGCCCAGCAGCCGCCGGACCCGGGCCCGCGTGCCACCGCCCCGCGGCCGGTGCGCCCGCCGTTCACCGGCCACGTCGACCGTACCGAGCAGCGCCGAGCCCAGCGCCGCGGCGATCTCCGGTTCGCTGCGCAGCCGCCGGTTCATCCGTGCGGCGGTGAGATGGCCGACGATCGCGAGCAGGAAGAAGAGCAGCGCCCCGCCGGCGACGAGCTGCGTCCTGGTCGGCGGTGCCTCGCCGGTCGGCCGGGTCGCCGGTCCCATGACGACCATGCCGGCCTTGTTGCTCGCCGGGTCGGCCTGCTCCAGCTTGTTCATGGCCTCCTGCAGCGCGCTGCGCAGCTTCTCGAGTTCGGTGCGGGCCTGCACGCTCTCGACGGTCCGCCCCGGATCGGCCGAGTCGGCCAGGTCGGTGATGCGGCGGTTGGTCTGCGACACCTGCTGCCGCAGGGCCTCGGGCCCCGACGCGGCGTCGGCGTCGGTGCCGCCGCCCGCGATCTGCGCGGCGAAGGTGACGAACTGCTGGGCCACTTCGTCGGAGAGCCGCTGGGCGCGCTCCGGGGTGTCGTCCGTGCCCGAGATCTTGATGATGTTGCCGTCGCTGGCCTTGGCGCTCACCCGGTCCCGCAGCTCGCCGACGCCGACGCCGGGCCGGTCGAGGGCGGCGGCCGCGCGGTCGATCACCGTCGAACTGGTGGCGACCTCCACCTGGGTCAGCAGCTCGCGCTCCTCCCACTGCCCGGGGAGCAGCACCGATGCCGACGCGGTGTACCGCGGCGGGAACAGCACCGAGGTGCCGTACCCGACCAGCGCGCCGACCAGGGCGAGGACGGCGAGCAGCCGTCCGCGCCTGCGGAGCATCCGCCCGATGGTGACCAGGCGTATCGTGTCGTCGCTCAACTGCGCGGCCTTCTCCCTGTCCGGAACGGGGCGCCCGCCGACACCGGAGTGCGGTCACGGCAGGCGGCTGCGTAGGCGGCGAGCAGCGATCGCTGGGAGTTGCGCCAGGAGAGCTGCCCGCCGATCCGCTCCTGGCCGGTCTTGCCCATCCGGGCCCGCAGCTCCGGATCGTCCAGCAGCATCGCGACCAGCGCGGCGAACTCGGTCTCGTCGTTGGCGGGGGCGTAGACGGCGGCGTCACCGGCGGAGACCCGCGCCTCCCGGAGGTCGAAGGAGACGATCGGCCGGCCCATCGCCATGTACTCCAGGACCTTGTTCATGGTCGACACGTCGTTGAGCGGATTGCGCGGGTCGGGGGAGAGGCACACGTCCGCGGTGGACAGGTAGCGCACCAGGTCGGCGTCCGGAATGCGCCCGGTGAACCGCACCTGGTCGCTGAGACCGAGCCGCCGGGACAGCTCCACCATCGCGTCGAAGGCGTCTCCGGAGCCGACGAACACCGCGTGCCAGTCGGTGCGCCCGAGCTCGTCGCGCAGCTTCGCCAACGCCCGCAAGGCGTAGTCGACGCCGTCCTGCGGGCCCATGACGCCGAGGTAGCACAGCAGATGGGGCTTGCCGCACTTCAACCCCGGTTCGGGCGGCACCGGTCGGAACCGGTCGGTGGCGGGAGCGCTGCGCACCACGAAGACGTCCGCCGGCCGCCGGCCGCCACGGTGTATCGCGACGTCCTTGTAGCTCTCGTTGGTGGCGAGCACGACGTCCGCGGCCCGGTAGGTCATCCGTTCCAGCGCGCACACGGCGCGGTAGAGCAGGTCCTTGCCGCGGCCGAACCGGGAGAGGTACAGCTCGGGTATCAGGTCGTGCTGGTCGAAGACGAACCGCGCGCCGCGCCGCTTCAGCCACAGGGCCGGCAGGAACAGCAGGTCGGGCGGGTTGCAGGCGTGGACCACGTCGACCGGGCCGACCTTGCGGGCCAGCCGGGCGGTGTGCCACAACGCCGCTCCGTACTCCCGCAGATAGCCGGCCGGCCCCCCGGTGGCCGCGCGCAACGGGTAGCGGTGGATCCGCACCCCGTCGATCTCCGCCTCCGCCTCCGTGTCCCGCGCAGTGCCCCGGGGACAGATGACGTCCACCGTCCAGCCGGCGTCGCGCAGCGTCGTGCACTCCTGCCACACCCGCCGGTCGAAGGGCACCGACAGGTTCTCCACCAGGATCAGGGCGCGCCGGCCCGGCCGGTCGCCGCCGGCTCCGTCGTCGAACGAAGTGTCACCAAGCAAGGCCCACGTACCCCGGTTCGGCCCGGCGCGCCTCGGCGTCGGGAAGGTGGATGAGGTCGATCAGCGTCGGGCCCTCGCCGTGCGGCAGCGCCGACAGCACGGCCGGGTCCCTCGTCCCGACCAGGCACACCTCGGCGTGCTCCAGCACGTCCTCGACGGATTCCGCGAGCAGTTGCGCCAGGTGCGGCAGCCGGGTCTCGACGTACTCGCGGTTCGCGCCGAGCAGCCTGGACAGGCTCACGTTGGCGTCGTGGATCCGCAGGTCGTACCCCTTGCCGAAGAGCCTCTCCGCCAGCTCGACCAGCGGGCTCTCACGCAGGTCGTCGGTGCCGGGTTTGAAGGACAGCCCGAACATCCCCACCCGGCGCTTGCCGGTGCGCTCGACCAGCTCCACCGCGCGCTCCAGATGCGCGGAGTTGGAGGGCAGCACGTGGGCGAGGATGGGCACCGAGACGTCGGCCCGCTGCGCCGCGTGGACCAGGCTGCGCAGGTCCTTGGGCAGGCAGGAGCCGCCGAAGGCGAAGCCGGGCCGCAGGTATGCGGGGCTGATGTTCAGCTTGCGGTCGGCCAGGAACACGTCCATCACCTGGTGCGAGTCCACCCCGAGCGCCTGGCACACCGCGCCCAGCTCGTTCGCGAAGCCGATCTTGAGGCCGTGGAACGCGTTGTCCGCGTACTTGATCGCCTCGGCCGTCGCGACCGGCACCCGGAACACCTCGCCGGGCAGGCCGTCGTACAGCGCCGCCATGACGTCGCCGCTCGCCGGGTCCAGCTCGCCGATGACGGTCTTGGGCGGGTCGAAGAAGTCCCGCACGCTCGTGCCCTCGCGCAGGAACTCCGGGTTGACCGCGACCCCGAAGTCCACCCCGGCCGTGCCGCCGACGTACTTCTCCAGTATCGGCACGAGCAGGTTCAGGGCGGTGCCCGGGAGCATGGTGCTGCGGAACACGACCGTGTGCCGCCCGCCGCGCCCGCCGCGGTCCGCCAGCGCGGCGCCGATCTGCTCGGTGACCCGCTCCAGGTACGTGGTGCACAAACTGCCGTTGGGCTCCGACGGCGTGCCCACGCAGACCAGCGACACCTCGCTGCCCATGACCGCCTCGTGGACGTCTCCGGTGGCGCGCAGCGCCCCGGTCCCCACGACCTCGGCGATCAGCTCGCCGATCCGTTCCTCGACCACCGGTGCCTTGCCGTCGTTGACCAGGTCGACCTTCACCTGGTTCACGTCCACCCCGATGACCTCGTGCCCCATGCCGGCCAGGCACGCGGCCGACACGCAGCCCACGTAGCCGAGCCCGAAAACGCTGACCCTCATGACCCGTCCCTCCCCCCGGGCAGGCCCTGGCGGCCTGCCGTCCGCGCGTCCCCACGACGACGCCCGCGCATCAGTAGGCCCCCTGCCCGTGGACCACCGCACGCAGCGTCTTCCACAAGATCACTGTGTCCAGGGCGAGCGACCAGTCCTCCACGTACCGCAGGTCGAGGCGCACCGCCTCCTCCCACGGCAGGTCGCTGCGTCCGCTGATCTGCCACAGGCCGGTGAGTCCGGGCTTGACCAGCAGCCGCCGCCGGATGTCCGGGCCGTACGCGGCGGACTCCTCCGGCAGCGGGGGCCGCGGACCGACCAGCGACATCGAGCCGGTGAGCACGTTGAAGAGCTGCGGGAGCTCGTCGACCGAGTACCGGCGCAGCACCGCTCCCAGCCGCGTCACCCGCGGATCCCGGCGGAGCTTGAACAGCAGGCCCGCGCCCTCGTTGCGGTCGGCCAGCGCGGCACGTGCCCCGTCGGCGCCGGCGACCATGGTGCGGAACTTGACGATGGTGAACTCGCGGCCGTCCTTGCCGACCCTGCGCTGGCGGTAGAAGACCCCGCCCCGGCTGTCCACCAGGACGAGCAGGGCGACGAGCGCCATCAGCGGCGCGAACACCACCAGCAGAAGGGCCGCGCCCACCCGGTCCACGACTCCCTTGACCGCGCGGCGGCCCCCGGTGAAGGCCGGCATGCTGACCCGCAGCAGCGGGATCCCGAGCACCGCGTCGACGTGCAGCCGCGGTCCGGCCACCTCCATCAGTACGGGGGCCACGACCATCTCGGCGTCGCTGCCTTCGAGGTTCCAGGCCAGCCGCTGCAGCCGGTGCGGTGACCAGTGCGGGTCCGGTGTCACCGCGACGACGCGGTAGCCGTCGCGGTGGACGTGGTCGGCGACGTCCGCCAGTGGGCCGACCACCGGTACGCCGTCCAGTTGGTCGCCGTGGAGTCCGGGACCGTCCGTCGTGCACACCGCGTCCACCCGCCAGCCGAGGTGCGGGAATCTTCGGGTCCGGGCGATGAGATCGCTGACGGTGGCCGGGCTCCCGGCGGCGAGCACCGGTCTCAGGCACCGTCCCGCCTTCCGCTGCCGGTGCAGCCGGATGCGCAGCCAATACCGCGCGATCATGGTGACGATCGCGATCGCGGGAACGGCGACGAAGATCCAGAGTTTGATGTTGCGCGAGGTGAGGGCGATTCCGCCGAGCGCCAGCACGACGGTGGCCATGAACAGGGAACGGCCGAGCCGGCGGAATTCCTCGGCACCCTGGCCGAGAACCGCCGGAGCCCACGACCGGCTCACCGCGAGCGCTCCCAGCACCAGCACCTCGGTGCCGAATGCGAGAATGCCCCATTTCTCGTGCCAGTTGGCGGCGTCCCGGACGCCGAAGAAATTGCCGATACCCGCCACCACGAAAGCGGTGGTCACCGTATCGCTGGTGATCACGGTACGGCGGTACCGCTGCTCCCAGTCGGTCTCGGTCCGGCTGATCTCCCCGTTCGCCAGTCGCCCGCCCGCGGACGGAAACGGGCTGACCAATCCCCCTTGCCGCACAGAACCCCCCAGGTCCCCAGTGGTTCGACGTGTTCGCCTAACACTGCCCCTCCCCTTGGGAGGCCCCCGCCTCCCGCACCGCGCTGCCCCTCCCCTCGGGAGGCCCCCGCCTCCCGCACGCGACATCCCGGTTGTTTCGGCGCTACTTGAACAACCCACCCTGGCGGCAGCGGACCCGCATGTCCTGCCAGGCTCTTGAGGTGCGCGAGAACCCGTCGAAACCTCGGATGCTCCCCGCACCCAAGGCCCCTTCCGGGCTCCTTGAATTGATCATCCCCAGATCATCAATGGTCGCCTCATGTCCGAACATCTGAAGCACGGTCAATCTAGACCATCGCGGCCGGTATGTAGAGAGGATGTGTGCAATTAGTGCTCAGGCTTTGACGAATGGGCCAGTAATCGACCTGAGCACCCCGGGGCCGCCCCGATCCGGGCGCCGGGGCCGACCGGTCCGGCGGTGAGCCGGCCCGGTCGGCCCTGGTCGTCGTCCCGGTCAGTGGTGGCCGTGCAACCGCAGCCGTGGCCGGTGTCCGGCGGGGCGGCGGTGTCCGGCGGTCTCGCCCCCGGTGTCCGTGCTGCTGCCCGGGTGGCCCTCCAGGCGCCCGGCCAGTTCGTCACGCTCCGCGGAGGCCCGCTTGGCGGTCTCCCGCTCGCCGCGGCGCTTCTTGCCGCGGTGGCGTGCCAGCACCGTCCCGGCCATGAGCATCCACATGCCCAGGCCGAAGATCAGAGTCAGGGCGATACCGCCGAGAAACGCCCCGAGCGTGCTGATCGTGAATGGATCGCTCCCCAGCAGGGTCACGGTGTAGTCCGGCCCGCCGGACAGGTTGTACGCGATCAACAGGCCTGCGAAGGCGGCGGCGCCCGCCATGAGCAGGAGACCCAGCACCAGCATGTTTCTCACCTCGTCGCACGTGGATGTCCTCCACCCGGGTCACCATGTGGAAAGGGGCAAAACGCAATATTTGGGGTTGACGGGCGCCTTTCGAGCCCCTCGTGACAGCCCTCTGGATAAATTAGTAATAATCATTGACAGCGTTCCGCGGGCGGGCCACAGTCTTCGCCGTCCCCCTGTTTCCCGATCCCGGAGAGACACGTGAGAGCACACCCACCCGCGCTCCTCACCACCGCGCTCGCCCTGGCCCTGACCGCCACCGGCGCCCCCTGGGCGACGGCGGCTCCCGCCACCGGCGCGAGCGTCGACCAGGGAGCGCCCGACTACTACGACAGCGGACTCGCGCCGACGCCCTACATGGGCTGGAACACCTACTACGGGCTCGGCGCCCCCACCGAGAAGGAGGTGCGATCGGTCGCCGACCGGCTGGTCGGCAGTGGGCTGCGCGACAGCGGCTACGACATCGTCTGGCTCGACGGCGGCTGGCAGGCCGACAACCCCCGTGACGCACAAGGGCGGTTGGTCGCACACCCGGAACGCTTCCCCTCCGGCGTCCCCGCGCTGGTGACCTACCTCCACGAGCGCGGCCTGAAGGCGGGCATCTACACCGACGCCGGCGCCTACGACGGCGGCAAGAGCTGCGGTCTGGGCAGCAGGGGCCACTACGAGCAGGACGCCCGGCAGTTCGCCCGCTGGAAGGTCGACGCGATCAAGGTCGACTTCCTGTGCGGGATCGGGGCGAAGCTCGAACCGGGCCCCGCCTTCAAGGAGTTCGCCGACGCGGTCGCCAAGTCCGGTCGGAAGATGCTGCTCAACCTCTGCAACCCGCTGACCGACGACTGGGGCCTGCCGCACACCCCCGAGCAGGACGCCCACAACACCTACACCTATGCCCCGACGACCGCCGACTCCTGGCGCACCGGCACGGACATCGCCTGGGGCACCCCCAGCCCGGGGCAGTGGGCCAACGTGCTGCGCAACATGGACGCCAACGCCTGGCACCCCGAGGCGCAGGGACCGGGCCACTACAACGACCCCGACTACCTCATCCCGATGCGCCGCATGGCGGACGGCACGCCGGAGCTGACCCAGGAGGAGTCCACCACCCAGTTCGTCATGTGGGCGGAGATGGCCTCGCCGCTGGTGCTGGGCACCGACCCGCGCACCCTGTCCGACTCGATGCTCCGGACGCTGCGCAACCCCGAGATCATCGCCGTGAACCAGGATCCGCTGGCCGTCCAGGGCGTCCGGGTCCGGGCCGATGCCACCGGCGACGTGTACAGCAAGGTGCTCAGCGGCCGGGGACGGCGCGCGGTCGTCCTGCTGAACCGGTCCGACGAGCCGGCGCGGCGCACCGTGGACTTCTCCGACGCCGGCCTCGGCGGCGCGGTGGCCGTGCGCGACCTGCGGGCCCGCGCCGACCGGGGCACGCACACCGGGTCCTACACGGTCGAGGTCCCCGCGCACGGCACCGCCCTGCTGAAGCTGAGCGGCGAGGACGCCCTGCCCGGCGCCGACCTGGGGCAGCGGGCCACCGCGAGCCCGGCCGTGGTGCGCGACGCGGCCGGCCTCACCGTCTTCGTGCGCGGTCCGGGCGGCACGCTCGTGGCCCGGACGCAGGGGGAGGGCAGGCCGGCCGTACGGAGCCTCGGCGGCCCCGTCCGGGGCGGGATCCTCGGCCAGCCGGCCGCCTACGCCTCCGCGGGCGGCCGCGTCGACGTCTTCGTGCGCGGCGCCGACTCCCGCGCGTACCGCAGGGTGTTCGACGACGGGCACTGGGGGCGCTGGCAGGACCTGGGCGGGCGGTTGACCGACGCGCCCTCCGTCGCGTTCGGGGGCCCGGACCACTGGACGCTCTTCGCGCGCGGCGCCGACGGCCGGATCGTGCGGCGCGGACCCTCGGCCGGCTGGACGTCGTTCGGCGCACCCGGGGACCGGCCCACGTACGGGAGGCCCTCCGCCGTGATCGACGCGCAGGGCCGGGTCCACGTGGCCGTGCGCACCTCGGCGGACGACGTCTGGACCCGCACGCGGCAGACGTCGGGGGAGTGGTCGGGGTGGAGTTCGCTCGGCGGGACGGTCAGCGGGAGCCCGACGCTGGTCGCCGTGGGGGACACCGTGGCCCTCTACGCGCGGGCCGGTGACTACACGCTCTGGCAGCAGCGGTTCCAGGACGGGGCCTGGCAGGGCTGGACCAAGCGACCCGAGTTCCCGAGCGCCGCCCTCGAGGGCGCCCCCGGCGCCGTGGCCGGCCCGGACGGAGCCGTCGACGCCGTGTACCGGGGGGTGGACGGGCACGTTCACCTGACGCGGTTCGAATAAATTAGTAATTATCCTTGACGTGGCGAGCGTGCCACGCGAATCTGGATCCGCCGGGGCGGGGCCCGGCCGCGCAAGGCCGCCCCGTCCCCGTGGACCCGTAGGAGCACTCCATGACGATCCATCAGCCCAGCCGACGCGGATTCCTCGCCGGTGTCGGCGCCGCCGGGAGCGCGGCCCTGCTCAGCGGCTGCGTGACCTCCGGTTCCAGCGGCAAGAGCTCGTCCGGCGGCGCCGTGACCCTCCAGTCCAACCTGTCCGCCCCGCAGGCCAAGGCCGCGATGGAGGACCTGGTCGCCGCCTACGGCGAGAAGGGGTCGGGCGGCGTCAGTCTGAACACCGTCGCGGCGGAGACGTTCCGCACCCAGCTGCCGACCTACCTCACCTCGGCCAACCCCCCGGACGTCTACACCTGGTACCCCGGCTCGGTGGCCGACGCGTACGCGGAGAAGGACCTGCTCCTCGACCTCGGCGAGGTGTGGGAGTCGCCCGACCTCAAGGGCTACTCCAAGGCGCTGAACACGCTGTGCACCGCGAGCTCCGGCAAGAAGGTCTTCGTCCCCACCACCTACTACTGGTGGGGCATGTTCTACCGCAAGTCCAACTTCGCCAAGTGGGGCGTCGACGAGCCCGAGACCTGGGACGACTTCCTCGACCTGTGCGACACGCTCAAGGGCAAGGGCGTCGACCCCATCGGGCTGGGAGCCGGCGGCAACACCGCCTGGGTGGCCTCGGCCTGGTTCGACTACCTCGACATCCGCATCAACGGCGCCGACTACCACCGCGAACTCCTCGCCGGAAAGCACCGCTTCGACGACCCCCAGGTGCACAAGGTCTTCGACCGCTGGCGGGAGATCCTGCCCTACTTCGACCCCGACGGCACCGCCGTCGCCTTCCAGGACGCCACCACCTCCCTGCTCAACGGCCGCACCGGCACGATGCTCATCGGCACCTTCTTCGCCGACGCCGCGCCCAAGGACGCGCTGGAGGACATCGACTTCTTCCGCTTCCCGGTCATCGACCCCGAGGTGCCGCTCGCCGAAGAGGCCCCCACCGACGGCTACTTCGCCAGCGCCCGCACCGGCAAACGCGACGACGTGCTCGACGTCCTGCGCTACCTGGCGACCGCCGAGGCACAGGAGATCTACGTCAAGGGCTCCTCGGGCACCGCACTGCCCTGCCACCCCGACGCCGCCGACGCGGGCACCCCGCTCGTGCAGAAGGGCCGCGAACACATCGAGGGAGCGGCCGAGATCACCCAGTTCTTCAACCGCGACTCCAGCGACGCCATGCAGCCCGCCGCGGACACCGCCCTGACCCGGTTCATCGCCGAGCCCAAGTCCGTCGACTCCGTCCTCACCACCTGGCAGCGTGAGGCCGAGAAGATCTGGCGGGCGTGACGTGACCGTCCTGACCGCCCCCGACCGCAAATCCCGGACCCCCGTGCCGCCCCGCGGCGGCCGGGCCCGGGGACCGCGCCGCACACCCCCGCTGGTCCTCGCCTTCCTCCTCGTCCCCCTGCTTGCCGAGGCCGTGTGGGTGTTCTGGCCCGCGCTCCAGGGCTTCTACCTCGCCCTCACCGACTGGGACGGCGTCTCGGCCCCGACCTTCGTCGGCCTCGACAACTTCCGCGAGATGGCCCACGACGAGGTCTTCCGCAGCGCCACCTGGCACACGGTGCTGTGGCTGGTGCTCTTCGGCGGCCTGTCCGCCCTGCTCGGCCTCGCCGCCGCGCTGCTGCTCCAGCAGGAGCGGCGCGGCGTCGGCTTCTACCGGGCCGCCCTGTTCCTGCCGGTCGTCTTCTCCCTAGTCGCCACCGCCCTCGTCTGGCAGGCGATCTACCAGCCCGACGGCGTCCTCAACCACACCCTGGAATCGGTCGGCCTCGGCAGCCTGCGCCACGCCTGGCTCGCCGACCGTGACACCGCCCTGTACGCCGTCATCGTGCCCGCCCTGTGGCGGCAGATCGGCTACGTGATGGTGCTCTACCTCGCCGGCCTCAAAGGCATCGACCCGGCGCTGTACGAGGCCGCCAAGGTCGACGGGGCGAGCCCCTGGCAGCGCCTGCGGCACGTCACCCTGCCCCAGCTGCGGGGCGTCAACGCCGTCGTCCTGTCCGTCATCGTCATCGACTCGCTGCGTTCCTTCGACGTCGTCTGGTCGCTGACCCGCGGCGGCCCCTACCACTCGTCCGAGCTGCTGAGCACCTACATGTACTCCACCGCCTTCCAGTCCCTGCGTCTCGGCTACGGCTCCGCCCTGGCCGTCGTCATCTTCGTGCTGGCCTTCGGCGTCATCGCCTCCTACCTCGTCCGCGCCTTCCGGGAGGCCGACTGATGGCGACCGTGCGCACCCCAGCCGCCCGCACCCCAGCCGCCCGTACCCCCGACGCGCGTACCTCCGCCGCCCGTACCTCCGCCGCGCTCCGCCGTCGCCGGGCCGCGACCGCCGGCTTCCATCTGAGCGCCGGCGCCCTGGCGCTGCTGTGGCTTCTGCCCATCGCGCTCGTCCTGGTGACCAGCCTGCGCACCTTCGACGACATCGCCGCGCACGGCCTGGGCAGTTGGCCCCGCTCCTTCACCCTCGGCAACTTCTCCCAGGCATGGTCCGACGGCGGCCAGCAGCGCGCCCTCATCAACAGCCTGCTGGTGACCGTGCCGTGCGTGCTGGTCACGCTCGCCCTGTCGGCCATGGCGGCCTTCGCCCTCAGCCGCTACGAGATCCCGCTGCGCCGCTCGCTGTTGCTGCTGATGCTCGGCGGCAATCTGCTGCCCCCGCAGATCCTGCTCATCCCGGTGTCCAAACTCAGCGAGCTGATGGGCGTCTACGACACCCTGCCCGCCCTCATCGGCGTCCAGATCGGCTTCGGCGTCGGCTTCTACGTCTTCGTCCTGCACGGGTTCATGCGGGCCATCCCGCCGGAGATCCAGCAGGCGGCGGTCGTCGACGGCGCCGGGCCCTGGCAGGTCTTCTGGCGGATCATCCTGCCGCTGGCCCGTCCCGCCCTCGCCGCGCTCAGCGCCCTCTCCTTCACCTGGATCTTCAACGACCTGCTCTGGGCGATCACCGTCCTGCGCAGCGACACCAAGATGCCGATCACCGCGGCCCTCATCGGCCTCCAGGGGCAGTACGTGTCGATGTGGAACGTGATCGCCGCCGGTTCCGTCATCGCCGCCGCACCCACGGTGGCCGTGTTCCTGCGGTTCCAGCGGCACTTCGTGGCCGGCCTCAACCTCGGAGCGGTGAAGTGAGCCGTCAAGTGAGCGGTGACGTGACCCCGTACCCGCGCTGGACCCTGCGCACCGAACACACCAGCTACACGGTCCGGCTCTCCCCCGAGGGACCGTGGGCCGAACTCGACGCCTGGGGACCCCTGGGCGTCGAGGACGGCCCGTCCGCCCTGGACCTGACCCGGCGCACCCACTTCATCACGCCGGCCGACACCGCACCCGCCGAGTACATCCCGTACGGACTGCGCCCGTTCAACGGCGCCGACCTCGTCGCGTCCCGCCCCGGCACGGAACGCGGCGTGTGGTGGGACTTCGCCGGTGCCGAGGAGGGCGTCGGGACCCAGGCGGACGCAGGTACCGGCGAAGGTGCGTGCACCCTGCGCCTCACCTTCACCGACGACGTTCTCGGGCTGCGCACCGTCCTGTGCTACGAGACCGTCCCCGGCACCGACGTCCTCCTGCGGTGGACCGAACTGACCAGCACGGCCGCGGGCGAACTGCGCCTGGACCGCTTCGACTCGGCCGCCGTGAACATCCCCGTCACCGGCCCCGCTCTGCTCACCCACCTCACCGGACAGTGGTCGCAGGAGTTCCAGCACACCCGGCTCGAACTGACGCGGGGCACCTTCACCATCGGCAGCGGCCAAGGCGTGCCCGGCCACGCCCACGTGCCCTGGCTCGCCGTACAGGGGCAGGACGGGCCGGCCGCGTACGGCATCGCCCTCCAGTGGCCGGGCAACTGGCACATCACCGCCGAGGCGGAACCCGGCGCGAGCCCGCGGGTACGGGCCGGACGCGTCCCGCACGAGGGCGCGGTGTTCCTGGCGCCCGGCGAGAGCCTCACCACCCCGCGCCTGGCCTGCGCGTTCAGCGCCGACGGACTCGACGGACTCTCCCGCCTCTGGCACCGCTACGAACGCCGCCTCGCCGGCGAGCGGCTGCACCGCCCCCGCAAGGTGCTCTACAACTCCTGGGAGGCCACCGGCTTCGACGTCGACGCCGCCGGCCAACTGGAACTGGCGAAGGCGGCCGCGGACATCGGCGCCGAACTGTTCGTCGTGGACGACGGCTGGTTCACCGGACGGGCCGACGACACCGGCGGACTGGGCGACTGGTACCCGGACCCCGAGGCGTTCCCGGACGGCTTCGACCGGTTCGTCGCCCAGGTGCGGGCGCTGGGCATGGACTTCGGCCTGTGGGTCGAGCCCGAGGCCGTCAGCCCCGGCAGCCGGCTGCACACCGAACATCCCGACTGGGTCTACCGGATCGAGGGCCGCCCCGCCCGGCTGGTCCGCAACCAGCTGCTGCTCGACCTCGGCCGCACCGACGTCCAGGACTTCGTGATCGCCACCCTGGACCGGCTGCTCCACGCCCACGACATCGGCTACCTCAAGTGGGACATGAACCGGCCGCCCACCGAACGCGGCCGACCCGGCCCGCACCCCGCCGACCACCTCGACCTGGACGCCCGGCACGTCGCCGGCTACCTGCGCGTCCTGGACCACCTGCGCACCGCCCACCCGGACGTCACCGTCGAGGGCTGCGCAGGCGGCGGGGCACGGATCGAGCACGCCACCCTGGCCAGGACCGACGTGGTCTGGCCCAGCGACAACACCGCCCCGCTGGACCGGCTCTCCGTCCAGTACGGCTTCCTGCACGCCCACGCCCCGCACGTCATGAGCTCCTGGGTCACCGACGCGCCCGGCATCTTCGACCCCCGCCCGCGCAGCCTCGCCTTCCGCTTCGTCAGCGCCATGTGCGGTGTCCTCGGCATCGGCGCCGACCTGCGCGCCTGGACACCGGACCGGCGCGCCGAGGCCGCGAGGTGGATCGCCCGCTACAAGGACGTGCGCGAGGTCGTCCACCACGGCGAGGCCCGCCTCCTGAACACCCCGCACGACGCGACCTGCGGAGTGCAGTTCGACGCGGCGGACGGCCGGCGCACCGTGGTCGCCGCCCTGAGCACCGGGCTCCTGGACGGAGCCCCGCTGCTGCCCGGGCGTCCCGAGCGGCTGCGGCTGCGCGGCCTGGACCCGGCCGCCCGCTACCACGACCGGGCCACGGACACCACGTACAGCGGCGCGCATCTGCTCCACCACGGACTGCCGTTCACCTGGAGCGCCGGCCACGACGCAGAACTGGTCGTGCTGACCCGGCGGCAGGAGTGAGGGCGCATATGTTTGCCGGCACGGCCGACGACCGCCGGCCGCCGCGCCGGCGCGAAGGAGGAGAACCCACGATGGACGCACCCGCAGCGGCGGCCGCCCGCTTCACCGGCCGCACGGCCGTGATCACCGGCGCGGCTTCCGGCATCGGCGCCGCCACGGCCGCACGCCTCGCCCGCGAGGGCGCCGCCGTAGTCCTCGCCGACGTCGACGGGGAACGCGGCGCCGCCGTCGCCGAGCGGATCGCCGAGGACGGCGGCCGGGCCCGGTTCGTCACCGCCGACGTGGCCGCGGAGGACGACTGGACGCGGATCGTGGCCGCCGCGCACGCCTTCGGCCCGGTGGACGTCCTCGTCAGCAACGCCTACACCGTCGACGTCACCCCCGCCCACACCATGTCCCTGGACTCGTGGCAACGGCAGCTGTCCGTCAACCTCACCGGCGCCTTCCTCGGCTTCCGGGCCGTCCTGCCCGACCTGCGCGAGCGGCGCGGCGCGGTCGTGCTGACCTCCTCCGTCCACGCCCACAAAGGCATCCCAGGCCACCCCGCCTACGCCGCGTCCAAGGGCGCCCTGCTGTCCCTGTGCGGCCAGCTCGCCGTCGAGTACGGACCGGAGGTCCGCGTGAACGCCGTACTGCCCGGCCCCGTCCTCACGGCCGCCTGGGACAGGGTGCCGCCGGCGGACCGGGAGCGCAGCGTCGCCGAGACCGCCGCACGGCGCTTCGGCACCCCCGAGGAGGTGGCCGCGGCCATCGCCTTCCTCAGCGCCGACGAGGCCTCCTACATCACCGGATCGCACCTGCTCGTCGACGGCGGCTGGAGCGTCGTCAAGGCCTCCGCGTAACCCCGTTCCCGTAGCATCCCGTAGCAGAAAGGCTGTACGACATGACGCCCTACGCCCGTCGCGGCGTGCACGGCCAGACCGTGGAAGCCCTCGCCCGCCGCATCCTCGGCGGGCGGATCCCCGAGGGAGCCACGCTCGACCTGGTCGCGCTCCAGAGCGAGCTGGACGTGAGCCTGACCGCGCTGCGCGAGTCGCTGAAGGTGCTGGCCGCCAAGGGCATGGTCGACGCCCGCCAGAAGCGCGGCACCTTCGTCCGCGCCCGCGCCGACTGGAACCTGCTCGACGCCGACGTCCTGCGCTGGCAGTTCGAGGGCGGCAGCACCACCGGCTCCGACCAGGCCCTGCTGCGCAACCTCGCCGAGGTGCGCGCCATCATCGAACCGGCCGCCGTCCGTCTCGCCGCCGGCCGCCGCACATACGAGGACCTCGACGCGCTGGACGCCGCGCTGGCCGCGATGGGGGAGCAGGACGCCGATCCCGCCCGTGCCGTCGACGCCGACCTCGCCTTCCACCGCGCCCTGCTCGCCGCCACCCACAACGAACTCCTCGAACGCATGGAGATGGTGATCGAGTCCGGACTCGCCCACCGCGACCGCATCGTGCACAGCTCCCCGCACAGCGGGGACCCGGTACCGGCCCACCGGGCGGTCCTGGACGCCGTCCGGGACCAGGACTCCCGGGCCGCGGAGGCCGCCATGCGCGCCCTGCTCGACCAGGCCGACCGCGACCAGGACCGGATCGGCAACGCCGACGAACCGGATGCGACCGACGACACGGAAAGGCTGCACCGCTAAGTGAAGATCGCCCGCATTGAAACCTTCCTGGTCCCGCCGCGCTGGCTGTTCTGCCGCGTCGAAACCGACGACGGTGTGGTCGGCTGGGGCGAACCCGTCGTCGAGGGCCGCGCCGAAGTCGTGCGCGCCGCCGTAGACGTCCTCGCCGAGCACCTCGTCGGCAAGGACCCGCTGCGCATCCAGGACCACTGGCAGGTCCTCACCAAGGGTGGCTTCTACCGGGGCGGCCCCGTCCTGTCGAGCGCCGTCGCCGGCCTCGACCAGGCCCTGTGGGACATCGCCGGCAAGACTTACGGGGCACCCGTGCACGCCCTGCTGGGCGGGCCCGTGCGCGACCGGGTGCGCGTCTACGCCTGGGTGGGCGGCGACGAACCCGCCGCGCTCGCCGAGCAGATCGCCGCCCAGGTGGAGGCCGGCTTCACCGCGGTGAAGATGAACGCCGCGGGCCGCGTCTCACCGGTGGCGAGCCCGGCCGAGACCGCGGCCGTCGTGGCCCGGGTGGCCGCCGCACGGGAGGCCCTCGGACCTGACCGCGATGTCGCCGTCGACTTCCACGGCCGCTTCACCGCCGCCAGTTCCCGCCGCGTCCTGGCCGAACTCGCACCCCTGCACCCGCTGTTCGTGGAGGAGCCCGTCGTCCCGGAGCAGAGCCATCTGCTGGTCCGGCTCGCCGACGCCACCGACATTCCGCTCGCCACCGGCGAACGGCTCTACGGCCGCGGTGAGTTCCTGCCCGTCCTCGCCGCCGGCGTCGCCGTCGTCCAGCCGGACCTCTCCCACGCCGGCGGCATCTCCGAGGTGCACCGCATCGCCTCCCTCGCCGAGACCTACGGTGCCCTGCTCGCCCCGCACTGCCCGCTGGGTCCGATCGCCCTCGCCGCCAGCCTCCAGGTGGCCTTCGCCACCCCGAACTTCCTCATCCAGGAACAGAGCCGGGGCATCCACTACAACAAGAACGCCGACCTGCTGACCTACCTCGTGGACACCGAGCCGTTCCGCTTCGTCGACGGCCACGCGCCCCGCGGCGACGCGCCCGGCCTCGGCGTCGACGTCGACGAGAAGGCCGTACGCGCCGCCGACCGCGCAGGCCACGCGTGGCGCAACCCGGTGTGGCGGCAGCCCGACGGCTCCTTCGCGGAGTGGTGATCCCGTGTCCCTCCACGTCGCCACCGACCCCGCGCACGGCGGCCGCTGGACCTCGCTGAAGGCCGGCGGACGGGAGTGGCTGTGGCACCGCCACGCGCCCGGGCGGGCAACAGTGTCGCCGGGGGACGCCTTCGTCGACGCGGGCGGCCTGGAGGAGTGCGTTCCCACCGTCCGCGGCACCCCCGACCACGGCGCTGCCTGGTCCCGGGCGTGGACCACCGGTGAGGACGGCAGCCGGACCGTGCGCTGCGACCGGTTCGCCCTGGCCCGCACGATCCGGACCACGCCCACCGGGGCCGAGGCCGACTACGTACTGACCGCCGACCCGGGCTTCCGCTTCGTCTGGGCGGCACACGCCCTGCTCGACCTCACCGAGGCCGCCGTCCTGAGAGCCCCCGACGGTGCGCGCACCCGCCTCTTCCCCGAGGCGGCCGCACTCCTGGACGCTCCGTGGCCGGCGGGCGCCCCGTGGCTGGAGGGCTCCTGGCCCCGGCCGCACGGACTGCCGCTCGGCCGGTTCGGACCCCGGGACGGCACCGCGGTCGGCGCGACCCTGGACACCGCCCGCTGTTGCCTCCACGACGGCACCGACCGGCTGGCTCTCGCCCTGGAGTGCGGGGCGCAGCCGCGGTCCGTGGCGCTCTGGCGCAACCTGGGCGGGTTCCCCGCCGGGCGCCCCTACCGCAGCATCGGCGTCGAACCGATGCTCGGACGCGTGTTCGATATCGCTGAGGCGGGCCCCGACGACGCCGCCCGGGTCCCGCCCTCCGGCGAGGTGCGGTGGCGACTTACCCTGGCCGCCGAATGCCGCTGCGCGCCGACCGACCTGTAAGACCCTGCAAGAAGGAGCCCCGCCCGTGGACCTGCGAGCCGCCCTGGCCGCCCACCGCCTCGTCGCCATCGTGCGCGGAGACGACGCCGACGCCGCGCTGCGCACCGTACTGACCCTGGCCGAGGAGGGCCTGGAGCTCATCGAGGTGTCGCTGACCGGCAAGGACGCCCTCCTGGTCATCGAACGGGCCAGGGCGGCCCTCGGACCCGGCCGGCCCCTGGGGGCCGGAACGGTCCTCACCGCCGACGACGCCGTGGCCGCCCACCGCGCCGGCGCCGACTTCGCCGTCACCCCCGGCCTGGGGGAGGGCGTCACGGCGGCCCGCGAGCGGGGTCTGCCCGTCCTGGCCGGCGTCATGACACCCACCGACATCATCACGGCACGCACGCTCGGCGCCACCGCGCTGAAGATCTTCCCCGCGGCCCAGGCCGGTGGGCCCGCCTACGTCAAGGCCCTGCGCGGCCCCTTCCCGCACGAGACCCTCGTGCCCGTCGGCGGGGTCGACGAGGCGGCCGCCCGCGCCCACCTGGCGGCCGGTGCCACCGCGGTCGGGGTCGGCTCCCCGCTGATCGGCGACGCCGCGGACGGAGGCAGCCTCGACGGCCTCCGCGCCCGCGCCCGCGCCTTCCGCGCCGCGGTGCGGGAGGCCAGGCCGTGACCGACGCGCTGCTCTCACCCCGTCCCGACCGGCTGGAACTCGGCGAGGGCGTCCGGTGGACCGACGCCGGCCTGGTGCTCGTCGACATCCTCTCCGGACGGCTGCTGGGTGTCCCCGAACCGGACGACGCGCCGCTGCGGGTACTGGCGGAACTGCCGTGCCCCCTGGGCGCGGTGGCGCCCGTCGCCGACCGGCCCGGCACCTGGGTCGCGGCCGCCGGCACGGGCATCTGCCTGCTCGCCCCCGACGGAGCGACGACCTGGCTGGCCCGGCCCGAGGGGGACGGCGACGCCCCGGCCCACATGCGCATGAACGACGCCGCCGCCGACCCGGCCGGCCGGTTCTGGGCGGGCAGCATGGCGTACGACGCCACCGAGGGCGCCGGTTCGCTCTACCGCGCCGACCACGACGGAGGCGTGGAGCGCGTACTCGACGGCATCACCGTGCCCAACGGCCCCGCGTTCACGGCCGACGGCCGTGCCATGTACCTGGCCGACAGCGCACGGGGCGTGATCCGGCGGTACCCGGTGGACCCGGCCACCGGGCGCCTCGGCCCGCCCGAGGTCTTCGCCACGCCGGAGGAGGGCAGCCCCGACGGCATGGCCGTCGACGCGGAGGACGGCCTGTGGGTGGCGCTGTGGGGCACGGGCACGGTCCGCAGATACCGCCGGGACGGCGGCCCCGACCGAGTGGTGCGCCTGTCCGCCCGCCGGCCCGCGGGACTGTGCCTGAAGGACGACGTACTGCACATCACCACCGCGCGGGTGGGACTCGCCGCACCTGGTCCCGACGACGGGGCGCTGTTCTCCGTCCGGGTCGACGTGCCGGGCCGTCCGGCGTGCGCCTACCGCCCGGACACCTCGGTTCAGGCGTCGGGGGAGAGGGAATGAGCGGCGCGAGCCCCTGGCGGCCGTCGCGGGGACCAGTGGTGTGCCTCGGGGAGACCATGGCGGCCGTGGCCCCGGCCCCGCCCCACGCGCTGGAGAGCGCCGAGTCCCTGCGCCTGTCGGTGGCGGGCGCCGAGTCGAACGTGGCCATGTACCTCGCGGACCTGGGTCTGCCCGTCTCCTGGCTCTCGGCCCTCGGTGACGACCCGCTCGGCCGCCGGGTGCGGGCGGCCGTCGCGCAGGCGGGCGTGGACGTCTGCGGTGTGCGCACCGACCCCGCCCGGCCGACCGGCCTGCTGCTGAAGGACCCGGGCGCCGCGGGGACCCGCGTGCACTACTACCGGAAGGGTTCGGCGGCCTCGGCCCTCGGCCCCGACGTCCTGGCCGACGAACGGCTCGGCAGGGCCGCCCTCGTCCACCTGACCGGGGTGACGCCGGCGCTGTCCGCGTCCTGCCGGGCGCTGGTGGAAAGGGTGCTTCACACGCCGCCGGCGCAACGCCCCCACGCCGTCAGCTTCGACGTCAACCACCGTGCCGCGCTGTGGCCGCCGGACACGGCCGCCACGGTGCTCCGGGACCTGGCCGACCGCGCCGACATCGCCTTCGTCGGCCTGGACGAGGCGCAGGACCTGTGGGGCGCCGATCTGACCGGCACGGACGTCCGCCGGCTGCTGAGCCGCCCGCGGATCCTCGTCGTCAAGGACGGCGGGCGGGGCGCCACCGCGTTCACCGAGCAGGGCGTGTGCACGGTGCCCGCCCTGGCCACGGAGGTCGTGGAGCCGGTCGGCGCGGGGGACGCGTTCGCCGCCGGATTCCTCGCCGGGCTGTGGAGGGGCGCGGACATCGGCCGCGCCCTGCGCCTCGGCCACATCACGGCCGCCTCCGCGCTGAAGGTCGTGGGGGACCACGGGCCCCTGCCGGACGAGGACACCGTCGGTGCCCTGCTGGCACTCACCGACCAGGAGTGGGGCGAGCGGTCCGGCCCGTGACGCGAAGCGCCCACCGGCGCCCGCGTTACGCGGGGCACCGGTGGGTCGCGACGGTCGGACGCGGTGGGGCGTCAGGCGCCGATGTCCCAGAGCACGAACTCCTCCCACGAGCCCGTGATCTCGGCGGAGCGGGCGCGCAGCGCGTACTGGAGCGAACCGGTGTAGCCGTTCTCCATGGTGACGAAGAGTCCGTTCAGCGTGGACTGGAGCGCATAGCGGTCCAGGTCCTCGTTGTAGAAGAGGACGAAGCGCTCCCAGCCGCCCACGCTCGTGGAGCGGGCGCGCAGTACGTTCTGCGCACTGCCGGTGTAGTTCTTCTCCACCGCCACGTAGCGGTTGTTCGCCAGCGACCGCAGGGCGTAGGTCTGGGTGGCCTCGTCCCACTCGAAGGCGTAGCTCTCCCAGGAGCCGCCGAACTCGGCCGAACGGGCCCGCTGGACACCGGCGTTCGGCGCGGCGTAGTTCACCTCGGTGGCCACGAAACGGTCGTTGCGGACCGACTGCACGGCCAGCAGTTCGGGCTCCTCGGCGGCGAGCGGGGCCCGCCGGGCGTCCGCGTCCCCGGTGAGCCGCGCCAGACCGGTGGCGTCCACGGCCTCCCAGCCGGCGGGTGCGCCGGCCGGGCGGTCGGCGTTCGGCGCGGCCGTGACCGCGGGGGCGGCCAGCGCGGAGGTCGCCAGCAGGGCGCTCAGGGACAGCAGGACGGAGGTCGTACGTCTCACGGGAATTCCTCGGCTTTCGTCACACGGATACCGGGGTGGCGAGACAATGAGCCCGCGCGAAACGGCACCTGGACATGACGGCGTCATTCCCCGAATTTCTCCGCACCCCCCACAGGCCGCGTTCGGTGCCCCTCCCCGGGCACGTAGGCAGCCGCCCCGCCGACTCGGCGAAGCGGCTTCAGCATAGTGATGTCGATGTACGACCCGGAACCGATCCGACCGCAATTCGGCGAGGTGGGACCGCAATCGCCCGGCATTACGGATTCCGTGGCCCCCCGTTAATTCCTCGGCAACGTGCCGTTACCGCGGCGGCCGCCGCACCGGACGGGGTGCGGTCAACACGACCTGCTCGTGGCTCCGTCGACGACGAAACCGATCCCGATGCCGAGCATCCAGGTGTCCTTCGCGAGGGCCGTGCCCTCCTGGGTCGGACGCAGACTGCCCTCCTCGCGCATTCCGGGGGTGCGCAGATACAGCCCCACAAGGCCGGCCGAGAAAGCGGTCAGGCCGATTCCCGCGAGGGCCGTCGGAACGACCGGAAGGAGAAGCGCAGCGCCGAGCGTGATCTCACCGGCGGAGAGCAGCCGGACGAAAGTCGAAGGCTGCAGTTTGCCGAGGAACGGATAGGTGTTCTTCGCCATTCCGTGCATCATGGCGGCGGTCTGCTCATCGGCCCCGCGCTTGGCCAGACCGGAGTTGAGGATGAAGGCCCCGGTGGCCAGGCGTGGGGCGACATGCCTGAGTTCGATGGGCAGACGCATGAGAACTCCTAGCGGCGTTTCGTGGAGATACGTCCCAGCCTAGGGTGCACCGGGGGCGTGCGCAGCGCGGGCGTCCGGTGCCTGCTCCGATCGGGGCACGGAGGCGCCCCGCCGCGTACGCCCGGGTCAGTACGCGGGGTTACTCCCGTCGCCGGACGACCCGGCGGCCGCCGACCGGCAGCGTGGACGGGGTGAAACTCAGCCGCCCCGCACGCCGGGCCTTCTTGGTCGTCCATGTCGTCGCCGCAGCCTGCTGGCTCGGGCTCACGCTCGGGCTGCTGGCGCTCGGCCTGACCGCGGCCACCACCGCCTCCCCGGTGACCGTGGAGGCCAGTGTCCGCTGCATGAAGCTGTTCGCCGACTGGCTGCTGCTTCCCCTCGCGCTGCTCACCCTGGCGAGCGGTCTGGTGCTGGCCCTGGGCACGTCCTGGGGGCTGGCCCGGCACCGGTGGGTGTTCACCAAGTTCTGGCTGACGCTGGCCACGACCACCGCCACGGTCTTCGCGCTGCGCCCCGGGGTGAACTCGGCGGTCGCCGCCGTGGCCGCCGGTGACTCGCTGCCCGACGCCGGGGACGTGCTGTTCGGACCGGTGGTCTCGCTGTCCGCCTATGTCCTCATGACGGTGATCTCGCTCCTCAAGCCCTGGGGGCTCACGCGGCGCGGTCGCCGGCTGCGGGCGCGTCCCGCGGGTGTCCGTCCCGCCCTCTCCCGCTCAGGCAAAGGGTGAAATCCTTTTCACGCGCAGGTAGGGTGAGCGGGTGGACATGACCCGGAGTGAGAGGACGCGGACGCAGGTGGTGACGATCCAGGACGTGGCGCGAGCCGCCGGAGTATCCCCGGCGACCGTCTCACGGGTCTTCAACGGCGGCAATGTCACTCCGGCCCGGGTCCAGTCCGTCCAACAGGCCGCGGCGGCGCTCGGCTTCGCGCCCAACAGGCTGGCGCGCTCGCTGCGCAAACAGCGCTCCAGCGTGATCGCCCTGATCATCCCGGACATCGAGAACCCGTTCTTCACCTCGCTCGCCCGGGGCGTCGAGGACGCCGCGCAGCGCACCAGTCTCTCGGTGGTGCTGTGCAACTCCGACGAGGACACCGACAAGGAGCGCCGCTACCTGGAGGTCGCCCTCGGCGAGCAGATGGCCGGCGTCATCGTGGCGGCGGCCTCCCAGGACGAGACGGACCTCGGCCCGCTGATCGCCCGCGGCGTCCCCGTCGTCGCCGTCGACCGCCGCCCCAGGGACGCCGAGGTGGACGCGGTCCGCCTCGACGACCGGCACGGGGGCGAGGCGGCCACCCGGCACCTGCTGCGCGCCGGATACCGCAGGATCGCCTGCATCACCGGACCGCAGGGCGCCTCGACCTCAGAGGAACGCCTGGCCGGTCACCGGCAGGCGCTGCGCGCCGAACTCGGGCCGCGGCCCGCGGACGACACCTACGTGCGCCACGCCGACTTCCGGGTCGAGGGCGGCCGCGCGGCGATGCGCGAACTGCTGTCCCTGCCCGAGCCGCCCGACGCGGTGTTCGTCGCCAACAACCTCATGACCATCGGCGTGCTCGACGCCCTGCGCGAGGCCGGCCGCACCCCGCCCGACACCGGTGTCCTCTCCTTCGGCGACGTCCCCTGGGCGTCGCTGGTGCGGCCGTCGCTGTCGGCGGTGGAACTGCCCGCCTACGAGCTGGGGCGCACCGCGGCCGACCTGCTGCTCCAGCGGATCGAGGGCGGCGAGGCGCCCCTGCAGACCGTGGTGCTGCGCACGTCGCTCCAGGTCCGGGAGAGCACCGGCGGCCCGGCCGGTCACTGAGCACACGCGAGCGGCGCCGCACCGGTCCCCTCGGCCGGTGCGGCGCCGCTCGCGTGTGCGGTGTCCGGCTACTTGATGCCGGACGTCTTGATGGACTCGACGATCTGCCGCTGGAAGACGAAGAAGAGGATCAGCATGGGCAGCGCGGCCACCGTCGCCGCCGCCAGGATGTAGTTCCAGTTCGACGTGTACTGCGTCTGGAACGAGGCGATGCCCAGCTGAACCACCGTCAGGTCCTGGTCGTTGGTGGCGACCAGCGGCCAGACGAAGGCGTTCCAGTTGGCGAGGAAGAAGAAGATCGCCAGCGCGGAGAGGATCGGCCGGGACATCGGCAGCACGATGTTCCAGTAGACCCGCCAGTGGCCGCAGCCGTCGATGACGGCCGCCTCCTCCAGCTCCTTGGGCAGGCCGAGATAGAACTGGCGCAGCAGGAAGATGCCGAAGGCGTTGAAGATCGCCGGGATGATCAGACCGGCGTAGCTGTCCAGCAGGCCCAGCTCACGGGCGACCAGGAACAGCGGGATCAGCACCACGGGCGCGGTGACCAGGAGGGTGGCGAAGATCGCGCCGAAGAGCTTCTCGCGTCCGGGGAAGCGCAGCCGGGCCAGCGCGTAGGCGGCCATCGAGTGGAAGAACAGGGCCGCGATCGTGATCATCGCCGAGATGAAGAAGCTGTTCCACAGGTAGCGCGCGAACGGCACCTCCGTGAAGACGTACACGAAGTTGTCGAAGGTGAAGTCCGTGGGGATCAGCTTGCCGTCGGTCACGGTGTCGCGCGTCTTGAAGGACGACGTGAGCATCCACAGCACGGGCAGGACGCTGATCACCGACAGGACGACGGCCAGAATCGTCAGCCCGGCGCGCGGGGAGAGCGGCCGGCGCCGGCCTGCCTTGGTGCCGGGCTCGCCGGTCCCGGTCGTCAGGGTGTCACTCGCCATCGTCGAACCTCCCGCCTCTCGTGAACTTGAAGATCACCGCGGAGACGGCGACCATGATCAGCACCAGGAACGAGCCCATGGCCGACGCGTAGCCGTACTCACCGAACCCGAAGGCCTGCTGGTAGATGTAGAAGATCGCCAGCGACGTGCCGTTGGCGGGTCCGCCGTTGGTCAGGACGAAGATCAGGTCGAGACCGCCGGTGATGGCGGCGACCGTGGACATCATCAGGACGAAGAAGCTGGTCGGACGCAGCAGCGGCCAGGTGATGGAGCGGAACTGGGTCCACGCGCCCGCGCCGTCGAGCTTCGCGGCCTCGTAGTACTCCTTGGGGATCTCCTGCAGACCCGACAGGAAGATGATCATGTAGTAGCCCATCATCACCCACACCATGACGGCGATGACGCAGCCGAGGGCGAGGTTCGGGCTGCCGAGCCAGGACTCGCCGTCGAAGCCGGCCGCCCGCATCGCCCGGTTGACCGCGCCGGTCTGCTCGTCGAGCAGGAACTTCCACAGCACGCCGACCACCACGAGGCTGATGACGTACGGCAGGAAGAGCGCGGTGCGGTAGACGCCCATGCCGGGCAGCTTCTGCTTGACCAGCAGGCCGAGCCCGAGGCTCACACAGAACAGCACGGGGACGAGGATCACGACGTACAGGCCCGTGATCTTCATGGAGTCCCAGAAGAGCGGGTCGTTCATCATCCGCTCGTAGTTGCCGAGCCCGATCCACTCGTAGCTGCCGAAGCCGCTGACCTGGAAGAAGCTCAGGGCGATGGACAGCACCATCGGGACGGCGACGAAGACCAGCAGCCCGAGGACGTCGGGGGCGAGGAAGAGGGCGGCGGCCAGCCACTCCCGGTGCTTGCGGCTGAGCCCGGGGCCTCTGGACGAGGCCGGTGCCTGCGCCGGGGCCGCGGCGGCCCGGCGCTCCTTCGCGGCGACGCTGCTCATATCAGGCTCGCCCCCTTGTAGCTCTTGGTGTAGGCGTTGATGGACTGGGTGGCCCGCTCGATCTCGTTCTCCACGCCGCGGCCGGCGAGCATGGAGCCCTGGATGGCGTCGGAGATCGCCTTGTAGACCACCGGGGGATAGCGCGGTTCGGCCCGGCCGCCCGGGAAGATCTCGTCCTTGAACTTGCGCATGACGTCCGAGTCGTAGCCGCCCTTGGCGGCGCCGCGCTCCAGGGCGCTGGCGCGGGGTGCCACGTCGGACTTGGCGCCGACGCACCAGTCGACCATCCGGTCGATGGAGTCGTCCTTCATGGACCCCAGCGCCCACACGCAGAACTCGGCCGCGGCCTGCGGGTTGCGGCCCTGCGCGTTGGCGCAGAAGGACCAGCCGCCCAGCGCGGTGACGTAGTCGCCGCCCGGGGGAGTGGGGAGCTTGAAGACGCCGTACGGGTAGTCGGGCGCGAACGCCTTGAAGCTGGAGACGTTCCAGATGCCCTGCTGCCACATGCCGACGTTGCCGCCCTTGAAACCGCCGATCACGTCGCCCGCGGCGGGCACGGTGCGCGGCGCGATGCCGTGGCGTACCGCGTCCTGCCACAGCCGGAGGGCCTGGCGGGTCCCCTTGGAGTCGAAGGCGACGTCGCCCCGCTTGTCGAGGACGTCGCCGCCGCCCTGCCACATCCACGGGTACCAGGTGAAGTTCTGGAAGTAGCCCGGGTTGGTCTCGAAGACGAGTCCGGCCGTGGTGCGGCCGCGCAGCTTGTCCCCGATGTCGAGCATCTGGTCCCAGGTGGTGGGGATGTCGGCCTCGGACAGGCCGGCCTTCTCCCACAGGCCCTCGGAGTAGAACATCGCCAGCGGCTCGACCTCCATCGGGAGGGCGTAGACCTTGCCGTCGACCTTGCGGCTGTCCAGCGTGGAGCCGAAGTCGTCGACGGCCGCCTTCTCCATGTGCGGCGTGAGGTCCTCGAGGACGCCTCCGTTGTAGTACCGCAGGAAGTCGCCGGGGGAGAGCATGAAGATGTCCGGGCCCTCGCCGGTGGCGAAGGCGGACGGCAGCTTGAATCCGTTGAGGTAGGTGGGCTGGGGCAGATAGACGAGGTCGATCTGCGCCTTGTGGGTGGCGTTCCACTTCCCGACCATGTCGGTGAACCACTTGGACTGCGCGTTGATCGCCGGGTCGGGCGAGCGCTGGGGTCCGTAGAAGTTCCAGAACTGGAGGTTGCCCCCCTTCGCCTGGGCCGAGCCGCAGCCGGTGAGCAGGGCCGGGGCCGCGACGGCCGCGCCGGTGCCCGCCATGGCGGTGAGGAAGCGGCGGCGTGAGGTGCCGGCCGGGGATGCGGCCGGCTGCCCGGCTTCGTTGCCGTGCTGGAGCATGCGTGCGCTCCTGTCGGAGTGGGATGGGCCTGGGAGAGCGGATCCTGGGGGGCGGGCCCGGGGTGTACGGCACTCGTCACGAGAACCGCTCACCCCGCGGACTGATCCTGGGATCCCGCGTCCGTGGACGCGGGGGTCTACTCGGGGTCGGACGGCCGAGCGGCGGTCAGTCCACCTCGAGCGTGAGGAGGTCCGGCGTGGCCGGAAGGGACGCGGAAGCCGGTGCGTCCAGGTAGAAGAGCGAGGTGCTGGCGATGTCGTCGCTGGTGTGCCGGTAGCGGTGCGGCAGGCCGTTGCCCTGTCCCGGGCCGATGCCGAGGCTCTGGACCGTGACGCGGAGGTCCTCGGCGAAACGGATGGGGTCCAGGACGTGCCAGCGGTACATCCCGAACCGCTGCTGGCTGCCGTACAGCCCGTCCGGGCGCAGGATCTGGTTCAGGCCCAGGTACGGGGTGGTGTACGCGGTGTAGCCCTGACCGGGGACGTCGAAGTTCCAGGCGCCGCCGAAGTAGTCCTCGGTGCCGGTGCCGCAGATCGTCGGGTACTCGTCGTCGCCGTCGAGGTAGAACTTCAGCTCGCCCTCGCCCCACCAGCCGGGGCTGTTGACGCCCCACGCCATGTACGTGCCCACGTAGCTGCCGGCGCCGGTGACGCCGTCGAGCAGGGTGTGCACCTCGCCGAACGGGACGGGGTGGCTGCGGCGCCACTGGGCGTGGAAGTAGGAGGCGTCCTCGCCGACCTCGTCCAGCTCGTAGTCCACCTGGTAGTAGAGCGTGACCTTCTCGGCGGTCAGGTTCTCCAGGGTGATGCGCGCCGCGCGGCGGAACGGCATCGGCCAGTACGCGTTGAAGCCGCCGTTGGGGTTCGCGGCGACGGGCACCGACGAGACCTGGCTGAAGGTGTTCCACCCGTTGCAGAAGAAGTCGCCGAGCGGGACCTCGACGGCCGGGGTGTCCTCGCCCTCCCAGTACATCCGCAGCAGCGTGCCGCGCCAGGCGCCGTGCGGGTCGGTGGTGCACCACAGGTGGCGGATGGTGCCGGGGCCCTCGATGTCGGCGAGCACCGCCGTCTCACCGGCGGGGATGTCGATGCTGGGAGAGATCTTCCAGCCCGGCCCGAGCCGGCTCGCCGCGACCGCTCCGGTGCCCTGGGTGGCCCGGCCGCCGCCGGCCCTGGCGCCGGTGAAGTTCTCGGCGCTGATGGAACGGCTCACGGCGCGCGTCCTGCGGGAGATGCCGTCGAGTCCAAAGGTCGTCATCGTGTCTTGCCCTCAAGGTGGAGTTGCGGAGCGCGCCGCGGGCCCTTCGGCCGTCGTGGGCGCGGGGAGGACGGGACGCCGTCGTCAAGGCGGCGCAACATCCCTGAAATCCATTTCACCGAAACGTAGAGCGGCCTCCAAGGGGTGTCAAGAGCTGAGACGGATGCACGGTTTCGCGCCCCGGACACCATGCCTGACCCGGTCTTCTGCGGACAACTCGCGCTTTGCGTGCGTTCCCTTGACGCTGAAATCGATTTCTGCAAACGTGCTCGCCATGCCTCGCAACGCAGTCATCGGTGTGGACATCGGCACCTCGAGCAGCAAGGGCGTACTCGTCGGCCTCGACGGCGTCCTGATCCGCTCGGCCGTACGGGAGCACACCCCCGCCAGGCCGGGCCCCGGCCGCTTCGAGATGGACGCCGCACTCTGGTGGGACGAGTTCACCGAGATCGCCCGGGAACTCACCGCCGCCGGCGACGTCACGGTGACCGCCGTCGGCGTCAGCGGCATGGGACCCTGCGTCCTGCTGACCGACGAACACGACACGCCGCTGCGCCCCGCGATCCTCTACGGGGTGGACACCCGCTCGGTCCGCCAGATCGAACGCCTCGAGGGACTGCTCGGCGCCGAGGAGATCATCCGCCGCGGCGGCTCCGCCCTGACCACCCAGGCGGCGGGGCCCAAGATCGCCTGGGTCGCGGAGGAGGAGCCCGAGCTGTACGCCCGGGCCCGCCGCCTCTACATGCCGAGTTCGTGGCTGGTCCGCAAGCTCACCGGCGCCTACGTACTGGACCACCACTCGGCCAGCCAGTGCACGCCGCTCTACGACACCCACGCCTGCGAGTGGTACGCCCCCTGGGCCGCCGAGGTCGCCCCCGGCATCGAACTGCCGCCGCTGCGCTGGTCCGGGGAGGCGGCGGGCACCCTCACCGCCGACGCCGCCCGGCGGACCGGCCTGCCCGCGGGCATCCCGGTCACGACCGGCACCATCGACGCCTGGGCGGAGGCCCTGAGCGTGGGCGCCCAGCGCACCGGCGACCTGATGCTGATGTACGGCACCACCATGTTCCTCGTCCATACCGTTCCCGAGCCCCTCACCAGTGAGTCCCTGTGGGGTACGGTCGGCGCGCTGCCCGGCACCCGCAACCTGGCCGGCGGCATGGCCACGTCAGGGGCGATCACCAACTGGCTGCGGGACCTGTTCGCCGACGGGGACCACGCCGGCCTGACCCGGCTCGCCACCGAGTCCGGCCCCGGGGCCAACGGCCTGCTGATGCTGCCCTACTTCTCCGGCGAGCGCACCCCGGTGATGGACCCGGACGCACGCGGTGTGATCGCGGGCCTGACGCTGTCCCACACCCGCGGCGACCTCTACCGGGCCGCCCTGGAGGCCATCGGCTTCGGCGTCCGGCACAACATCGAGGTCATCGAGGCGGCCGGCGGCGACATCCGCCGCGTGGTCGCCGTCGGCGGCGGTACCCAGGGCTCCCTGTGGACGCAGATCGTCTCCGACATCACCGGCCGCCCGCAGGAGCTGCGCACCACCACCATCGGCGCGAGCTACGGCGGTGCGCTGCTGGCCGCCGGGCTCGTCCAGGACGTCTGCGTCGACGACTGGAACCCGGTCCGCGCGACGGTGACACCGCGCGCCGAGCACACCAAGCGCTACGACGACCTCTACGCCCTCTACCGGCGGCTCTACCCGGCCACCTCGGACGTCGTCCACACCCTGGCGACGCTCCAGGACCGCTGACCGGCCGCCCCCCGTGACCGCTCGACCCGCTCGACCCGCCGGCCCATCACGGCCGGACGCACAACCTACGGAGACCGCATGACCGCGTACACCCTGCCCGTACTCCACCAGGCTCCGGCCGCCGAGCCGGCCACCGTCTACACCGTGACCAGCGGCGATCTCCGTCCCGCCGCCAACACCACCTGCTGGCCCACCCAGGAGAAGCTGGAGAACGACCTCGCGGCGGCCGTCACCGCCCTCGGCCGGAAGGTACGCCGCGGCCACCCGGTCGACGAGGCCAAGGGCCACGGCTTCATCGACAGCCAGCGCGCCGGCATCGAGGTCTTCAAGAACCTGCCCAAGGACGCCCCGCTGATCGTCGTCGAGGCCGTGTGGCAGTACAGCCACCACGTCCTGGCCGGACTGCGCGACCACCAGGGCCCGATCCTGGTCGTGGCCAACTGGAGCGGCGAGTTCCCCGGCCTGGTCGGCCTGCTGGGCCTGGCCGGCAGCCTCACCAAGGCGGGCATCGACTACTCCGTCCTGTGGAGCCCCGACTTCACCGACGACTGGGCGCGAGAGGGCCTGCGCACCTGGCTGGAGACGGGCACCCTCCCTCACGACACCGGCCATGTCCGTGCCCTTCCCGCGCTGGGGGAGGACGCCGAGACCGAACTCGGCACGGCGCTGGCCCGGCAGCTGCGCGAGGAGAAGGCGATCATCGGCGTCTTCGACGAGGGCTGCATGGGCATGTACAACGCCATCATCGACGACGAGTTCCTCAACCCGCTCGGCATCTACAAGGAACGCCTCTCGCAGAGCGCCCTGGTCGCGGAGATGAACAAGGTCTCCGACGCGGAGGCCCAGGCCGTCCGCACCTGGCTCGACGACGCCGGCATGACCTTCCACACCGGCACCGACGAGGCGACCGAGCTGACCGACGCCCAGCTGCTCAGCCAGTTCAAGATGTACATCGCCGCGCTGCGCATCTCCGACGACTTCGGGCTCGACGCGGTCGGCATCCAGTACCAGCAAGGCCTCAAGGACACCGTGCCCGCCAGCGACCTCGCCGAGGGCCTGCTCAACAACGTCCAGCGCCCTCCCGTGCTCAGCCGGGACGGCGCCCGCGAGCTGTACGCGGGCGCGCCGCTGCCGCACTTCAACGAGGTCGACGAGGGCGTCGCCGTCGACTCCCTGGTCACCAACCGCATCTGGACGGCGATGGGCCTGGACCCGGCCACCACGCTGCACGACATCCGCTGGGGCGAGGAGTACGACGGCCGCTTCGTCTGGGTCTTCGAGATCTCCGGCTCCGTCCCCGCCTCCCACCACGGCGGCTACGACAAGTCGTACAGCATGCGCCAGCCGCCGATGTTCTTCCCGCTCGGCGGCGGCACCCTCAGCGGTGTCTCCAAGCCGGGCGACATCGTCTGGTCGCGCGTCTTCCTGATGGACGGCCGCCTCCACGTGGACCTCGGCCGCGCGAGCGCCGTCGAACTGCCCGAGGAGGAGACGCGGCGCCGGCTGGACGCCACCAACCCGCAGTGGCCGATCATGCACGCGGTGCTGCACGGGGTCACCCGCGACCAGTTCATGGCCCGCCACCGCGCCAACCACCTCAACGTGGCCTACGCGCCCGACGCGGCCACCGCCGACAAGGCACTGCGCGCCAAGGCGGCCCTCTTCGCCGAGCTGGGCCTCGAGGTGCACCTGTGCGGGGACGTGGCGCTGTAGTACCCCTGCTCCCTGCTCCCGGCGTTCCGCCCGTCGTCCACGACGGGCGGAACACCCCCACGAACCCGAGGAGTCCCGTATGGCTGAAATGGCAGGTTCACGACATGAACGTGAGCGGGCCCGGCCGGGACACGGCCGCCGGACCGCCCCGACGCCTCCTGCTCCGCACGGAACTCGGCCTGACGGCGACCGGACTGGCCGCGGGCGCCGCGACCGCGGGCGCGGCATCGGCGAGCGTGACCCCCGTTAGCGCCGCCGCCGTCACCTGATTCTTGCGAGGAGGCTCCGGCGTTCACGCCGGGAGGAACCGCATCCGAGTATGGCGACGCGGAGCGTCGCCGAAGCCCGGATACGGGCGCGGAGTGCCCGTATGGCTACCAGCATGACCCGAGGCAAAGCGAACACGTGTGCCTGTGATCGCTGGTCGGGGTGGCGGTTGCGGGATAGGCGGGTGTGTGTGCGGCTGTCGTACGTATGGTCCTTCGCAAGGTTCGGGACGGCACAGTGTCCTGGCCGTGGCCGTGAGGGGGGGGCGAGATGGCGCAGGTGGGGGCCGATGAAAAGGGCGGGCATGCCCGGTACACGTACCGGTTGCGGGTGTCGTCGACTGCCCGTACCGCTCTGGAGGCGGAGTGGGGCCGGTGCCGCTGGCTGTGGAACGAGTGCGTCGCCAAGTCCAGGGCCGTGCACCTGCACAACAGGGCGACCGGCGAGAAGACCACGTGCGGCCCGGCGCAGCTGGACAGGATGCTGACCGGGGCCCGCGCCCGTACGCCGTGGCTGCGGGAGGGCTCGTGCGTTCCCCAGCAGCAGATCATCCGCGACTTCGGCCGCTCCCGTGCCAAGGCGCAGCAGGACATCGCCGGGCGTCTGCCCGTGGCGCGCCGGGCCGGGATGCCGACGTGGAAGACCAGGCGTGAGGCGTTGGCGACCCTGAACTACACCCGGCGCGGGTTCCGGCTGAAGGACGGCCGGTTGCACCTGGCGGGCGGGATCACCGTGTCGGTGGTGTGGTCGCGGGAGTTGCCGGCCGAACCGTCCTCGGTACGCGTCTACCAGGACAGCCTCGGGCACTGGTACGCCTCCTTCGTCGTCCCCGCCCACGTCCAGCCCCTGCCGAAGACCGGCCGCGTGCTCGGCGTCGACTGGGGTGTCAGGGAGACGGCGACCACGACGTCGGACGCGCACGACCTGCCGCACCCCGAGTATGGCGGGAGGATGCGGGTGAGACTGGCCCGGTACGACCGGATGATGGCCCGCCGCAGGCCGAAGAAGGGGACGTCCGGGTCGAGGGGCTACCGGACGGCGAAGACGCTGCGGGCGAAGGCCCACAAGAAGGTCGGCAGACAGCGTGCGGACACCGGCCGCAAGTGGGCGAAGAAGGTCGTCCGCAACCATGACGCCGTCGCGGTCGAGGACTTCTGCCCGAAGTTCCTGGCCAGGACAAACATGGCCCGCAAGGCTGCGGACGCCGCGATCGGTGCCACCAAGGCCGCTCTGATCGAGATGGGACGCAAACACGGGCGGGACATCCGCCTGGTCCACCCCGCGTACACCACGATGGACTGCGCGCGGTGCGGAGCGAGAGCCAAGCACGCACTGCCGCTGGGTGAACGCACCCACACCTGCACCGCCTGCGGAACCGTCTCCCCACGGGACAAGAACTCCGCACGCGTCATGCTCGTCCGGGCTGGTCTCAACCCGGCTGGTGCCGATGGCGGAAGACCTCCTGGAGCGCCGCTCCAGGAGGCAGCCTGAGCCAGGAATCCCCTCCCTTCACGGAGGGGAGGATTCAACACGGTCATGTTCCTCGACTACGGCAAGGACAACGCGAACAGCCCGGACGGGTCCGTCCACGCCCACGGCCTCGACCACAACTGGCGTGACACCTTCGACCCCGACCCGGACCCCACCGACCTCTACCTGGCCCGGGTGCCCGCCGACTCGGTCCAGGACCGGTCCACGTGGCAGTTCTACGCCGGTGACGGCGGCGGCACCGTGCGGTGGACGTCCGACATCGACCAGCGGGTGGCGGTCCTGCACGACCGGCGCGTCTACCAGAACGTGGGCACCCCGGGCCGCGTCAGGGACCTCAGCGTGATCAGCCAGGGCGGCGTCGTCTACAACAAGCCGCTGAACCGCTACCTCTACACCTCGTGGACGGAGTACACGTCCTCGTTCTACGAGGCGGCCAGCCCCTGGGGCCCGTGGAAGCGCTTCACCCCGAAGGACTTCGGCGGCTATCCCTGGACGCACACCAAGCACGGCGGCTACGCCACGACCATCCCGTCCAAGTACATCGCCGCCGACGGCAAGTCGATGTGGCTCCAGTCCAACGTCTGCCCCTGCGGCGGCGGTTACCCGGGCGGCGACTTCTGGGCGTACACGTACTCGCTGCGCAGGATGTCCCTCACCCCGTCCGAGCCCACCACGCCCGGCAACGCGCCGGACGGCTCGCGCAACCTCGCGCGTGAACCCGGCACCGTCCCGGTCGAGCGGGCCACGCACTTCGGCACCGCGGTCTACAACGACGGCAACCGGAGCCAGAACGAGGACGACTGGAACGACGAACGCAAGCCGACGAGTTGGTGGGGCTACACCTGGCCGCGCGAGTACCGCGTCAACCAGGTGGCGTACACGACCGGCACGATGTTCGGCGACGGCGGCTGGTTCGGCGCCGCGCCCCGGATCCAGGTCCGCCGCGACGGGGTCTGGACGGACGTCGAGGCCCAGCGCGTCACCCCCGCCTACCCGACGTCGTCGGCCGCCGGCACGAACCGGACCTACGTCTTCGACTTCGCCACCACCAGCGGCGACGGCGTACGCGTGATCGGAGGCAGCGGAGGCACGCAGACCTTCACCTCGATCGCCGAACTGGAGGCCTACCACCGTTAGGGGGTGTCGTTTGGATCTTGCCGGGGTCGCGGGGTCTGGCACGCCCATCTGCGGCGTTGTCGTCGGTTGTCGACGCTCCGCGTCGCCGCCCTCCTCCGCCTTGCAGCTGCACGCACCAGACCCCGCTCGGGTCGGCAACAACGCACCGTTGCCTGGAGCCGGCCTGATCCAAACGACACCCCCTGGCGGGGCGGCCCACGGCTGCGGCGCCACCGGATGGTTCGTAGCATGAGGCCATGAACGGCACAGTCCCCGACGTGATGCGGGCGGCGTACATCGACGCCGTCGGACCGGCCGACGCCATCCGCCACGGGGAACTGCCCGTGCCACCGGTGGGGCCCACGGACGTGCTCGTGCGGGTGGCGGTGGTCGCCGTCAACCCCGTGGACACCTTCGTGCGGTCCGGGGCGTACGCCACACCGCTTCCGTCGCCCTTCGTCGTCGGCCGTGACCTGGTGGGTGAGGTCGCGGTGGCCGGGCCGGGCGCCGCGGGCTTCACCGCCGGGCAGCGGGTGTGGTGCAACAGCCTGGGCCACGCGGGCCGGCAGGGCTCCTTCGCCCAGTACGCGACGGTCGCCGCGGAACGCCTCTACGCGGCGCCGCCCGGCGTCGACCCGGAACATCTCGTGGCCGCCGCCCACCCGGCGGCCTCCGCCTGGCTGGCACTGTTCCGGCACGGGCGGCTGCGGGCGGGGGAGAGCGTGTACGTCGGGGGCGGCGCCGGGAACGTGGGCGCGGCCGCGGTGGCACTCGCCTCCCGGGCCGGCGCCCGCGTCGTCGCCACGGCGCGAGCCGAGGACACCGCGGCGGTCCGGGAGCTGGGCGCCGCCGAGGTCCTCGACCACCGGGCGCCCGACCTCGACGAGCGCGTGCGCCGGGCCGCCCCCGACGGCTACGACGTGCACCTGGACACCTCCGGGCACGGGGTGCTCGCCGACGCCGTGGACTCGCTGGCGCGGGGCGGGCGCCTGGTCGCGATGGTGGGTCTGGGCGGAGGGGCCGCCGCACTGCCGGTCAGCCGGCTCTACACCAGGGACGCGAGCATCGTGGGCTTCGCCATCAGCAACGCCACGACCGCCGACCTCGCCGAGGCGGCGCGGGGCGTCGTGGGCGCGCTCGCGGACACGCCGTGGCGTCCGCGCATCGCCGACCGGCTGCCGCTGTCGATGACGGCCGAGGCCCACCGCAGGCTGGAGGCCGGGGAGGTACGGGGGCGTCTGGTCCTCACGCCTCCTTGATCGTCTTTCCGGCGCGGCGAGCGCGGTCCATGATGGAGCTGGTGGACAAACCCGTCACAAGAGCGTGAGGTCCGCGAATGCGCCGTGAAGACCTGCCCGCACCGGAGTCGGGCCTGCTGCTCACCCACTTCCTCACCGTGGCCGACGTGCCGCGCTCGCGTGCCTTCTACGCCGAGGTGCTCGGCGGCGAGGTCGTGCTCGCGGAGAACCCGTGCATCGTCAAACTGGCGAACAGCTGGCTCATCATGAACCCGGGCGGCGAACCGACGCCCGACAAACCCGACGTCACGCTGCGCCCGCCCGACGACCCGGGGACGGCCACGAGCTTCCTCAACATCCGGGTGGCCGACATCGAGCGCTGCTACCGCGAGTGGAGTGCGCTGGGCGCCGAGTTCCTCACCCCGCCGATCGACCGGAAGGCCGAGCTCCGGTGCTATCTGCGCGACCCCGACGGCTACCTGATCGAGGTCGGCCAGGCCACCGGACTGCTGACCGGCATCCTCGCCGATCCGCCCGCGGGCACGGGCTGACACGCGGGGCACGGCGTCCCGCGGCGCCGGACGCTCACGGCTGCGGACGCACGGTCAGCAGCTGCTGAGCGTGTCCCACCGGGCCGTCCACGTCGTGCAGCACGGTGCTGGTGATGCCCTGCCCGGTCGGCCCGAAGACGACGGTGGTGTCCAGGCCCGTCCAGCGGCCGTGCGGCGCGCGGTGCAGGTGCAGGGTCAGATCGACGTTCGGGAACATCCACTCGGCCGGTGACTGCCGTACCGCGATGCCGTTGGCGGTGTCGACCAGGGCGACGTACGAGGCCAGCGGGCTCGCGCTCTCCCCGGCGACCAGGTCGAGCCCGGTGGAGACCCAGGCGGTGGTGCGGCCCGGCCGGGGCGGGGCCAGCGGGCGTACGTCCAGGGAGGCGATGTAGCCGCCGGGCCACTGGGAGGCCATGGTCCAGGGCGCGAGCGTCTCCGGCGCGGTGAGCCGGTCGGCGCCGCCACCGGCGACGGCGCTCGTGTCCACGTCGGCGAGGAGCCAGGCCCTGGCCCGCGCCACGGACCGGCCCGCGATGAGCACGGTCGCCTCCACCAGCTCGATGGTGCGGCCCGGCCGGAGCGTCTCCACCCGTATCTCGCACTCGTCCAGCGCGGGGCGGCCGAGGATGTCGAAGCTGATCCGGCTCAGTGACATGTCCGCACCGGCACGGCCCGCCAGATGGCGGTCGACGGCGTGGACGATCAGACCCCCGAGCGGACTGAAGTGCTGCTCGTCCGCGCTCCACGCCCCGCCCGCGTGCGGGGTGGGCTTGTAGCGGTGCTCGTCGATGCGCTCGTAGTAGCTGTCCGGGGTCGCTGTGCTGGTGTTCAACGGGCTGCTCCTGGAACGACGACGGTGACGAGTGGGGGGCCCTGGACGCGGGCCGCCGGGGCCGCGACCAGGATAGTTCGGCGTTGAACGGGCCCGCGCCCGAGTGGTGCGGGCCCCGCCGGCGGCCCAGGCTGGTGCGGAGACGGAGGAGTACCGGCATGGCGAAGAAGCGCGACGAGAACCTCACCGGGCGCACCGAGGCCGGCGGTGCACAAGCCGTCCGCGCCGGAGAAGAAGTGGGCCCCATGGACGGCGACGACCCGCGCCGGCGCCCCGAGGGCGTGAGCGACGAGACGGTCGAGGCCCTCGGGTCCCTGTCCAAGGCGCTGGAGACGACCGAGTGCGCCCGCGGGCACCTGTTCGCCTTCCACCAGCTCACCGGTTCGGCGGACTTCGAACTCGACCGCACGGTCGAGCTGCTGCGCGCCGCCGGGCACCCGGAGTGGGCGGAGCGGGTGCGCACCGAGATCCTTGGCCGCAACGTCATCCCCGGACACTGGACGTACCAGGTCGTCGAGGCCTACGACCGCACGTACTACCAGGCGTTCAGGGATCTGGAACGCGAGGCGGCGGGGCGCCTCGCGGGGGGCCGCGAGCACCTGTACGAGGCGGAGCTCAAGGAGGCCCGCCGGACCCGGAACCACCCGGACCACACGTCCCGCCCCGACAGCCCCGGCACCCGCGCGCCGGACGGTGTCCAACCGCCCGGGTAGACGACGCGCCGGACCCCGGCCGCCTCGGCCCGCTCGGCGAAGGAGCGGACGCTCCCCGGCCCAGATCGAGCCTTCTATACGCTGATCGCGTGGCGACAGCGAACCAGCGCGGACAGCACGCGCACGAGCGGGGGACCGGCTCCGGCCCCGAGGCGGGCGACCTGCACGTTCTCGCCGCACAGCTGAGGCGGACGAACGGCGAGATCAACCGCCTCGTGCACGGCTTCGCCGGCACCCACGGGCTGCACGCCACCGACGTCCAGGCGCTCGCGGCGATCCTGGACGCGCGCGAGCCCATGACACCGGGGCGGCTGCGCGAGCACCTGGGGCTGACCTCGGGCGCGGTGACGGCGTGCGTGGACCGCCTGGAGCGGGCCGGGCACGTGCGCCGGGTCAGGGAGAGCGCCGACCGCCGGGTCGTCCACCTGCACTACGTGCCGGAGGCCCGGGAGGCGGCCCGGACGTACTTCCTTCCGCTGGCCGAGGCAGCCGCCGCCACCCGCTCGCGCTTCGACGACGGCGAACTTGCGGTCGTCGTCCGCTTCCTCGCGGCGCTGAACGAGGAACTGCGCCACGTGCGGTCGCACGAGGGCTGAATTCCCCGGCCGTGTCGCATCCCGGGGAGCGGCCGGGGAAGACGTCGGTGTGTCACGACGCCCCCCAAGTAACTCGATGATTGAGATTGTTTATGATCGAGTCACTTTCCGTGCCGCTGGAGACCTGGAGACCCGACACCGATGTCCGCCCCCTCCCGACGGGCCCGATGGCTCGTCCCCGCCCTCCTGCTCCTGGTCTGGCTCGGCATCGGCGGGGCGCTCGGACCGTACGCCGGAAAGCTCGGCGAGGTCGCCACCAACGACCGGGCCGCCTTCCTGCCCCGCAGCGCGGAGTCCACCCAGGTCATCGACGCGCAGCAGGCCTTCCAGCAGGACGAGACGCTGCCGGTGATCGTCGTGTGGACCGCCGACGACGGCGGCTCCGTCACCGGCCACCGGGCCCAGGCCACCCGCGCCCTCGCGTCGGTGGCGGGCGGGCCCGGGGTGGTCGGCCCCGCGTCGCCCGCGCTGCCCTCCGACGACGGCGAGGCACTCGAAGCCGTCGTCCAGCTGAGGCCCGACCTCGGCGACGCACTGCCCGACGCCCTGGCGCGCATCGGCGACGCCGCCGAGCAGGTGCCCGGTACGCGGGCGCAACTGGCCGGTCCCGCGGCCTCCCAGGCGGACCTCTCCGACGCCTTCTCGGGCATCGACGGACTGCTGCTGGGCGTCGCGCTGATCACCGTGCTGGTGATCCTGCTCCTCGTCTACCGAAGTGTCCTGCTGCCCCTGGTCATCATCCTCGGCGCCGTCTTCGCCCTGGGCCTGGCCTGCGCGATCGTCTACGCGCTCGCCGAGCGCGACGTCGTACGCGTCGACGGGCAGGTCCAGGGCATCCTCTCCATCCTGGTCATCGGCGCCGCCACCGACTACGCACTGCTGCTCACCGCCCGCTTCCGCGAGGAACTGGCCCGCCAACCGGACCGTTTCGCCGCCGTACGCGCCGCTCTGCGCGCCTCCTGGGGGGCCGTCGTCGCCAGCGCGGCGACCGTCGCCCTCGCCCTGCTGGCGCTGCTGCTGAGCGACCTGACCAACAACCGCGCGCTCGGACCCGTCGGCGCCATCGGCATCGTCTGCGCCGTGCTGAGCACGCTCACCTTCCTGCCCGCCGTCCTGGTCCTGCTCGGCCGGGCCGCCTACTGGCCGGCGAGGCCCGTACGGACCGGCGACCCGGAGGCCGGGCACCGGCTCTGGCACCGCGTCGCCGAACTGGTGGACCGGGCCCCGCGCCGCATCTGGGCGATCTCGCTGGCCGCGCTGCTCGCCTGCGCCGCCTTCGCGCCCACGCTGACCTCGAAGGGCGTGCCCCTGGACGAGATCTTCGTGAACGACACCCCGTCGGTCGCCGCGCAGGAGACCCTGGCCCGGCACTTCCCCGGCGGCTCCGGCAACCCGGCCGTGATCATCGCCGAGGCCGACCGGCTGGACCCCGTCCTCGCGGCCACCCGCGACACCCGCGGCGTCGCCTCCGCGGCACCGGTGACCGCCGCCGGCCGCCCCGGCGGCGGTGAGCCCAAGGTGGTCGACGGCCGGGTGCGGATCGACGCGACGCTCCAGGCGCCGGCCGACAGCGACGCCGCCAAGAGCGCGGTGGCCCGCCTCAGGTCGGCCGTCCACGACGTGCCCGGCGCGGACGCCCTCGTCGGCGGCTACACCGCCCAGCAGTACGACACCCAGCGCACCGCGGAACAGGACCGCACGCTCATCGTGCCCGTGGTCCTCGCCATCATCCTGGTCATCCTGATCGCCCTGCTGCGTTCCCTGCTGATGCCCGTGCTGCTGGTGGCCACGGTGGCACTGAACTTCCTGGCCACGCTGGGCGTCTCGAGCCGGGTCTTCACCCACGTGTTCGGTTTCAGCGGCACCGACGCCTCCGTCCCGCTGTACGGGTTCGTCTTCCTGGTCGCCCTCGGCGTGGACTACAACATCTTCCTCATGTCCCGGGTCCGCCAGGAGGCGCTGCACCACGGGGTGCGAGAGGGCATCCTGCGCGGTCTGACCGCCACCGGCGGCGTGATCACCTCGGCCGGGGTCGTGCTCGCCGCCACCTTCGCCGCGCTCGGGGTGATCCCGCTGGCCTTCCTGGTGCAGATCGCCTTCATCGTGGCGTTCGGCGTCCTGCTGGACACGCTGGTGGTGCGCTCCCTGCTGGTCCCGGCGCTCGCCCGCGACATCGGCGCCGTCGCCTGGTGGCCCGGACGACTCGGGCGCCGGACCCCGGCCGGGGAGGGGTGACACGCCCCGCCGGGGACGTCACGCGTCCGGAGGTCCCGCGAGGGGGCGCACCGTGCCGAGGAAGCGCCGTACGTCGATCTCGATGACCACCCGCTCCGGGTTCGCCCGGGGCTGCCGGTAGCGGGCCGCGTACCGGACCTCCGCGTCGCGCACCGCCCCGGCGTCGTCCCGCACGGAGGCGACGCCCTCCAGCGTGGACCAGCGTCGGCCCTCCACCTGCCCCACGGCGACGAGGGCACCCTCGGCCCGCCGCACATTTCGTGCCTTCGCGGTGTCCCGGCTCGTGATGACCCGCGCCGTGCGGGTGGCGTGGTCGTACGTCACCCCCACCGGGACCAGGTGCGGCGTTCCGTCGGCCCGCCGCGTCGACAGGAAGCACACCCGGCGCTCCTGCCAGAACCGGACGAACTCCTCGTCCGCGTCGTGCCGTTCCCCGGTGTCCATCCGATCTCCTCGCGTGCGCTGTCTGCGACCCGTCCGGGACAGCATCGCCCGGCGGACCGCACGCCCGCTCGCCGGGGTCCGCGCGAACGCGCACCCGGGGCGTGGAACGGACGGGGAGCGGGCGGGGAGCGGGCGGGGAACGGACTCAGGCGGCGTCCCGGTCGGACGCCGGCAGCTCGGCCGGTCCGGGGCGCCGGTCCGGTGAGTCGTGGGTGGGGGAGTCGTGAGCCGGGGAGTCGTGGCCCCCGCCGCCCGGAAGGAGACGCAGATGCCGGCGCCGGGCGTGCCGGGGCGGCCCAGGATCACCGAACAGCCGGTCCTCCATGTACGTCATGGTGAACAACAGCAGCGCCAGTCCGGGCAGTAGTACGACGGCAACGGTAACCACGCCGTTCCCCTCCGCTGTGGGATGACCTCCTGCGAGTGCCCCGGCGGGCGGCGGTGATAGCCGGTCACGAGTGAAGATGACGTAACTGTCGGACATAAGGCGCAAGTGAGGTAACGGGTGATGGGTGACCCCGACGGGCCGGGCGTCATGTTCGGCCGGTGCCTGGGTAGGCGGCTCCGACGGCAGACAAGTCGTCCCGAGAAACGGAGCAGCAGAGTCGATGTCGCACACCTCCCCACCCGCCGAGCCGGTCACGAATCCGCAGCTGGCGGCCTCGTGGTCGAACTGGATCGGCGACCACACCACGGCACTGATCGGGATACCGCTGCGCATCGCGCTCATCGTCGTGATCCTGCTGGTGGTGCGCGCGGTGGCCAAGCGGGCCATCACCCGCGTCGTCCAGCGGGTCCTGGAACCGTCGGCGGGCGAGACCGACCGGAGCCGTCCCCGCAGGCCCACCCGAGGCGCGGCCGTCCTGCACCGCGACCGGAGCCGGGCGCGGCAACGCCGCGAACAGCGGGCCCGCACCATCGGCTCGGTGCTCAGCAGCGCCGTGACCATCGTGCTGTTCATGGTCGGCGTGGCCATGGTGCTCGACCAGGTCGGCATCGCCCTCGGCCCGCTGCTGGCCAGCGCCGGAGTGGTCGGCCTGGCGATCGGATTCGGTGCCCAGAGCCTCGTCGCCGACTACCTGTCCGGCCTGTTCATCATGGTCGAGGACCAGTACGGCGTCGGCGACTCGGTCGACCTCGGAGAGGCCGTCGGCGAGGTGGAGCACGTCGGCCTGCGGCTGACCCACGTGCGCGACCTCAACGGCGGTCTGTGGCACATCCGCAACGGCGAGATCCTGCGGGTCCGCAACGACAGCCAGGAATGGGCGCGTGCCGTCCTGGACGTCGCCGTGGCCCACGACGCGAACCTCGACACCGTCTACCGAGTGCTGGAGGACACCGGCCGCGCGCTGCGCGAGGAGCCGGACTTCGCGGACGTACTGCTGGAGGACCCCACGGTGTGGGGCGTGCAGTCCCTGGACGCGGAGGGCGTGCTCGTGCGCCTCGCGGTCAAGACCGTGCCGCTCCAGCAGTGGGGCGTCACCCGCGAGCTGCGCCGCCGGGTCAAGGACGCGCTCGACCAGGCGGGCGTCGAGATCCCTTTCCCGCGGCGCGCGGTATGGGTGCGCGCGGACGCCTCGGAGGGCGAGTCGGACGCGCTGACAGGCTGATGCCCTGATGCCCTGATGCCCTGACGCCAGAAACCGGGTTTGCCGAACCGGCAAAGAACTTTGGTGTCCCCTGCCCGGCCGGTGCAGCCTGCACGCGGGGCGCGCGGACCGTCGTGCGCCCGCCGAGCAGCCGACCGCGCCCGCCCCAGGAGGCACCATGACCGACACCCCCGCGCAGGCTCCCGCCGCGGAGTTCTGGGAAGCCCGCTACCGGGACACCGACCGCGTCTGGAGCGGGCGCCCCAACGAACTGCTGGTCCGCGAGGCGAGCGACCTGGCGCCCGGCAGAGCGCTGGACCTCGGCTGCGGCGAAGGGGCGGACGCCGTGTGGCTGGCCTCGCGGGGCTGGCGGGTCACCGGCGTGGACATCTCCGCCACCGCGCTGGAACGCGCCGCCGGGCACGCCGCCGAGGCCGGGGTCGGTGACCGCGTCGCCTGGGAACGTCATGAGCTGGGACGGTCGTTCCCCGGGGGTTCCTTCGACCTGGTGAGCGCCCACTACCTGCAGTCCCCGGTCGCGCTCGACCAGCGGGCCGTCCTGGACGCCGCCGCGCGGGCCGTGGCGGACGGGGGCTCCCTGCTCCTCGTCATGCACGCCGGCTGGCCCTCCTGGCAGACCGAACCGCCCTTCGACGCGGTCTTCCCCACCCTGGAGGGCGTCCTCGCCGAACTCGCCCTGCCGCAGGGCGAGTGGACCGTCGAGACCAGCCGTACCGTCCGCCGGCCGAGCGTCTCGCCGGACGGCCTCGAAGGTTTCCGCGAGGACAACGTCTGGCGCCTGCGCCGGGCATGACGCCTGCCCGATTTGTTGAAGAAGTTATCTTCTGAGAATTTTGAGAAGAGAGGCATGCTTTGTGACTTCCCGGACACCCTTGGGTGTGAAGGCCATTTGGCTACCAGAGGGAGATGGTGAAATGCCTTCCAAGGACAAGGTGCTCGAGGAAGTCACCCGCACCGAGAACATCGACATCGACGCGGCACTCGACCCCGCCGAGCCCGACGGAGTCTTCCGCGACAGCCGCGAGTGCGCCGCGCTCGCCCTGCAGTCCGGAGGCACCAGCCTGCTGCTCTCGCCCCCGACCCCGCGCCCGAAGAAGGGCTGACGGACCGACGGGAGCAATGAGATGGAGCAGTCGAGCACGTCGGCCCTGCTACAGGGAACGGTGCTGGAACTCGCTTCCGACGTGGTCTCCGCTCTTCGGAGCGGAGACCACGTGCGAGCGGGGAGCACCCTGACGGGAGGCGGCGCCGGCGAGGGCGTCGCACGGGCGGCGGTACGCGTTCTGGGCGCCGACACGCTGTTGCCCGGCGTCCTGTTGCGCGTTCCCCCCGACCCCGCACAACTCGCCGTGTTCAAGGACGCCGTGGCGGCCCATCCGCCGCGCGAAGACGCGGCACCCACCGTCGTATGGAGCCACTGGGCCATGGCCCGCGCCCTGCGCCGGACCGAACAGCCCCTGACCGGCCCGCTCGCCGACGAGCCGGGCGCCGAACCCGGCGCCGACTGGCTCGACGACGCCGGCTGGCAGTTCCTGACCCACCAGCTCGCCGTCCTCGCCCCGCTCGCGCTGCCCGGCGAGGAGTGCGCCGTGACCCGTGCGGCACGCCGCCGTCCCGTGGACGTCGCCCGCGGCTTCGTACGGGCGGTACGCCGCCGCGACTGGCAGCAGGCGGCCGGCGCCGGACGCTGGCTCACACTGCTCGACGGCGTGCCCGACACCCTCGGCCTCGAGGCGGGCCTCGACTTCGTACGCCTCATGGGCGGCTCGGACCCGCGGGTGGCCCTGCAACTGGAGGCGGCGAGGCTGATGCCGGCCGGAGTCCTCCTGTGAGCGTCCGTGACGTCGAGGAGGTCGAGGAGGCCGCACTGGATTGGGTGTGGGCCCACCGCGACCGCTTCGCGCTCGGCGACGACGCGCTGGCGGCCGACGGCCAGGTCAACCGGACGTGGAAACCCCTGGGCGAGCTGACCCAGGTCTGCGCGTCCGTCTCCCTGTGCACCCCACCCGGGGACCCGCTGCACACCCGCGTGTCCGAGCTGCTGGACTTCGCCTGGCAGCAGACCCACCGGGGCGAACTCTTCCCGCTCATGCAGTCGCTCGAACCGTTCGCCACCTACCCGCTGGAGGTGTACGCCGCCTTCGCCTCCGCCGGATTCCGGCACCCCGGCTACGAGGCGTCCGCCGCCGTCGTGGCCCGCACCCGAGGCTGGCGGCTGACCGAGCAGTACCCCACCCGCCGGCTCGGTGTGATCGAGGCCGAGCGGCGCAGCGGCATCCACCCGCACGGGCACGTCCCGCAGGCACTGGGCCGCACCTGGCTGGGCGGCCTGCCGGAACCGTGGACCTTCGAACGCGCGGCCGGTTACGCGCTGACCCACGTCGTCTTCCACCTCACCGAGTGGGGGCGCGCCGCCCAGGGTGTGCCGGCGGACCTGGCGGACTATCTGCTGCACTGGCTGCCGCCCTGGCTCGACACCTGCCTGGAGGCCCGGATGTGGGACCTCAGCTGTGAGCTGCTGGCGGTGGCGGCGAGCCTGCCGCGCCCGCCCGGGCCGGCCGTCCTCGAGGACGCCTGGCACCGGGTCGCGGCCGCCCAGGACATCTCCGGCGCGGTCCCCGAGGAGGGCGCCGCCCAGGACGCCGCCGGGGCGGACCCGGGACCGGACCCCTACGACTTCACCGACTGCTACCACTCCACCCTGATGGCCGCGTTCGCCGCGTCCCTCGCCACCGCGCGTCCGCGGGGGACGCGGGACGCCGGACAACACGCCGGACAAGGAGTGCCGGGATGACGGACACCCGCCTGATCCACCGCGTCGGAGCCGGTGCCCTGGAGTGGCTGTGGGCCCACCGCGACGGCTTCCGGCTGGAGCCGGACGTGGACCCCGAGATCGGTTTCCTGGAGCGCTTCAAGCCGATCGGCGAACTCGCCCTCATCTGCACGGTGCTCTTCCGCGAGGGCGTCGCCGGATCCCGGCAGGCCCAGCTCGCACGCCAACTGCTCGACCACACCTGGCGCGAGACCCTGGACGGCGGCCGCATGCTGGTGCGCGGCCAGCGCGTCGAGCCCTTCTCGCCCGTCCCCTTCGAGGTGTACCTGCCGTTCAGGGAACTGGGCTACAGCCAGCCCGAGGTGGAACGGGCCACGCTCCTCAACCACCGGCTGGACAGCTGGACGCGCTTCCCGGTGACGCCGACCCGGCGCCTGGGCCTGTCCGCCTTCCAGCGCCGCTTCGGCCTGACCGCACGGCCGCCCGAGGCCGACCTGGTCGCCACCACCTGGCTGGCCGGCACCCCCGAGCCGTGGACGGTCGAGGGCCACACCGCGTACGACATCACGCACACGGTCTTCCACCTCACCGACTGGGGCGAGAACCCCGGCGGGCTGCCGCCCTCCGTCGCCGACTACCTCGCCACCTGGCTCCCGGTCTGGATCGACGACTGGCTGGACCTCGAACGCTGGGACCTGCTCGGCGAACTCCTCGTCGTGGACGCCTGTCTGCCCCGGCCCACCCTCGACGAGGCCGCCTGGCAGGGCTTCGCCGCCGCGCAGCAGCCCGACGGCGCCATGCCCGCCGCACGCACGATGCCCGAGGGCGACCCCGACACGGTGTTCGACATGGTCTACCACCCGACGCTGGTCGCCGCCTTCGCCTCCCTGCTGGCCACGTCCCGCGCGCTCACCGAGCTGGCGCACACCGCGTCGTGACGGGCCGTCGCACGCCCTGGCCGGGCGCACCCGCCGACGAGGAGGAGTACGCCCCGCCACGGTCCGTTGCGTCGGTGTCCGCACCGGCCGACGAGGCGGCGCTGCGCGAGCGGCTGGCCGCAGCCGTCGACGCCTGCGACGCACCCGACGTCGTCTTCGCCGTCTCCCGACGCGGCCGGCGCGTCCTGTGCGGCGGCGGCACCGCCGAGCCGCCCGCCGTCCCCCGCGAGGACCTGCGCTACGAGATCGGGTCGGCGTCCAAGACGTTCACCGCGCTGCTGCTGACGCGCCTGATCCGGCGCGGTGTGCTCACCGGCGGCGAGACGGCCGTCACCTGCCTCGACCCCGGCCGGCCCGCCGGCCCGCACCCCGTGACGCTCGCCCACCTCATCACCCACACGTCGGGGCTGCCCGCCCTGCCGGCCGACTTCGTGCGCCGGGGCCTGTCCGCCTGGCGCACCAACCCCTACGCCCGCTACCCGGCCGAACTGCTGACCGACGCCTTCCTGAGCCATCGGCCCCGGCACCGCCCCGGAACCCGCTGGCACTACTCCAACTACGGCGTCTCCGTGCTCGGCCAGGCGATCGCCGCGACCACCGGCACCGCCTGGGAGGACCTGATCACCGGTCAGGTCCTGCGCGCGCTCGGCCTCAGCGGTACCGCCCTGCGCGCGGAGGGTCCCGAGACCGACGCCGTGGGGCACCGCAAGGACGGCCGCACTCCCGTGCCCGCCTTCGACGCGGGCGGCTTCCAGGCGGCCGGAGCCGTCCGGTCCACCCCGAACGACCTGCTCACCTTCCTCGAGGCCCACCTGGACCCGGCCCGCTCACCGGCAGCCGGCGCCCTGCGGGCGGTACGCGTACCGGTGCTCGCGCGGGGACTTGGGCACCGCCACGTGCACACCGTGGGATGGTTCCGGCACCCCACGGACGGCGGACCGATGTACTTCCACAGCGGCGCCACCCTGGGCCAGCAGGCCTTCCTCGGCTTCCGGCCCGACACGGACACGGCCCTGGCCGCGGTGTGCTCCCGGCGGTTCCGCGCCCGGGACCCGTTCATCGCCACCGCCTACGGGCTCCTCGCCGACGGATAGCGGCGGGACACGCGTGGGCGCGGGACATGCGTCGGCGCGGGGCCGCGTCGAGCGGCCCCGCGCCGTACGTCCGCACCCGGGCGGCCGTCCGTCCGCCCGTCAGACCCGCTGCCACAGGGCCGGCGTGCTCGCCGGCGACCCGACGCCCTGCGCCTGGTGGCTCTGCAGACACCGGTAGCGCGCGCCGTCGTAGGACACGGTGGTGCCGACCTCGTAGACGCGGCCCGCGGCCCACGCGTCCGCCGCCGCGTTGTCCTGCGGAGCGGGAGTCTGCTCCGCGGCTGAGGTGGTCTTCAGGGTGAGGCCGAAGTCGCTGAGCAGCGGATTGATCGGCTGGTAGAAGGTGGTCCCGCCGTTCGTGCAGTCGCCGGAGCCGCCGGACGTGGTGCCCTGCGCCTGGGTCCCGGAGACGAACGGCCCGCCGGAGTCGCCGGGTTCGGCGCACACCGTCGTCTCGGTGAGCCCGTCGACGGTGCCCTCCGGGTAGGTGACACTCGTGTCGTGCTGCTGGACCGTGCCGCAGTGCCACCCCGTGGTCGAGCCGGAACGGCACACCGAGGCACCCACGAGCGCTTCCACCGACCCGGCGATCTGGATCTTCTCGCCGTCCTGCGCCTTCACGTCCGGCGTGGCGGTCCAGTCCGAGTTGACGCCCACCCAGGCCATGTCCTTGCCGGGGAAGGTGGAGGCCTGGAAGGTGCCCTGGTCGGCCTCGTTGAACCCGGTGGTGGTGGCGCCCGGGTCGCCGCAGTGCCCGGCCGTGGCGAAGCCCTCCTGGTCGTCCTTGGTGACGGAGAAGCCGATGGAGCAGCGGGCCTGGTCGTTGATGTAGTAGGCGTCACCGCCCACGAGGTCCTCCAGCACCCGCGGCTGGTCCGGCGAGACACGGACGCCCACACCCTGGCCGGTCACCCGGGCCGCCTCCAGGAAGGCGGTCGCGGCCGACTCGCTGGTGGCCTGGACCGTGACCCGGTTGGTCCTCACGTCGACGTACCAGACCGGCGTCTGCCGGGTCCGGGTACGGACGGCGGCGGCGTCCAGCTTCTCCTTGACCGCGCGCAGTTCGGCCAGGTTCTTGCCGACGACGGCCGCCTTGGCGCCCTGGGCCTCGATGGCGGCGGTGTCCGCGGAGTCGGTGGTGGCGACGGTCAGCTCGGCGGCGGTCGCGCCGTCGACCCAGGCCCCCGCGAAGCGGTCGCCCAGCGTGTTGCGCAGCATGCCCGCGCGGGTGCCCGCCTCCGCCTCGTTGACCAGCCGGGCCGCCGCCTGCTTCGGCGTCAGCCCCAGGTCGCGCTCCATCGCGCGCAGCATCCGCGCCGGCGGAGCACCGGTGCCGGTGGTCCGGGCGGCGGGCTGCGGCCCGGGGGCGGGCGGCGGGGCGGCCGACGCGGCCGAGGGGAGTGCGGTCAGGACCAGGGCGCCGAGCGCGGTCAGGGCTGCGCGGCGGCTGCGCGCGGCATGTCTGCCGACCATGCGATGTGCCTCCTTCGAGGGCTGTACGAGACAGCGGGGATCAGTGGGTGACCGTGGGACACGGTGTGAGTGCGACGAAGTCACAGGCCTTGCCGGAAAGATCCGCGGCGATGCGGGAGGCCCGCCTCTTTCCCGCGATGGGGGACGCCTTGGGCGGCAAGTGCAGTACGCGGGCGTACAGCCGCGTGTTCCGGGATCAGGCGGGTTTCAGTCCCGGTTCGCCCGCCTCGGTGACGAAGGACGCGGCCGTGGTGACGGCGGCGCCGGGCGTGCTGATGGCGGGGACCGTCCGGAAGTCGAGGTGGGTCGCCAGGCGGCCGAGTTCGGCCCGGACGTAGCCGCGGTTGCCGTTGTAGAACTTCATGTGCGGGTTGGCCCGCAGGTACAGGTCCCAGTTGGCGGGCTGCGCCACGCCGTCCCGGCCGCTGGCCACCGAGGTGCAGGTGACCTCGGTGGCGACGGTGGCGGACGCCGGGTCGTCGAAGTCCTCCTTGACGTCGAGGGCGTAGCCCACGTGCACGTCGCCGGTGAGGATCAGCCAGTTGTCGACGCCGGCGGCCTTCGCTCCGGCGACGACCCGGTCGCGCGAGGCGCGATAGCCGTCCCAGGCGTCCATCGAGAGCGCGGCGTCGGCCGTCACGTCGAACTTGCGCTGGGAGAAGCAGACCTGCTGGGGCATCACGTTCCACAGCGCGGTCGAGCCCTTCCAGCCGTCCAGCAGCCACTGCTCCTGCGCGGCGCCGGTGATGGTGCGCGCCGGATCGTCCGACTCGGCTCCGGGAGCGTGCGGCCGGTCGTCGTAGGCCTGGTCGGAGCGGTACTGGCGGGTGTCGAGGATGTCGAACTGCGCGAGCGTGCCCCAGTGCAGCCGGCGGTACAGCCGCGCGTCGGGACCCTGCGGCAGCTGGGCGGCGCGCAGCGGCTGGTTCTCCCAGAACGCGCGGTAGGCGGCGGCCCGGCGCAGCAGGAACTCCTCCGGCGGGATGTCGTTCTCCGGGATGCCGCCGGCGTAGTTGTTCTCGGTCTCGTGGTCGTCCCAGGCGACGACGAACGGGTGCGCGGCATGCGCGGCCCGCAGGTCGTCGTCGGCCTTGTAGAGCGAGTAGCGCAGCCGGTAGTCCGCGAGGGTCATCGTCTCGCGGTTGAACACGTCGGGCAGCGTGATGTCGGTGTAACGGCGCTCCCCGCCCTCCGAGTTGACCGCGTACTCGTACAGGTAGTCGCCGAGGTGGAACACCACGTCGACGTCGTCCTGGGCGACATGGCGCAGCACGGTGTAGTAGCCGTCCATGTAGGCCTGGCAGGCGACCGCCGCGAGCTTCAGCGACGAGGTGGCGCTGCCCGCCGCGGGCGCGGTGCGGGTGCGGCCCGCGGGGCTGAGCCAGGCGCCGGCGCGGAAGCGGTAGTAGTAGACCGTCCCGGGTGTCAGGCCCTTCACGTCGACGTGCACGCTGTGCGCGTACTCGGCGTGGGCGTCGGCGGTGCCCCGGAACAGGACGGCCGCGAAGTGCTCGTCGAGAGCCATCTCCCACTCGACCGCGACCCGCTCCGTGCCCATCCCGCCGTCCTCGAGGAACGGCTCGGGCGCCAGCCTGGTCCACAGCAGCACCGAGTCCGGCAGCGGATCGCCGGAGGCGACGCCCAGGGTGAAGGGGTCCTTGCTGATCCGTGCGGCGCGTTCGGGGGCGGCGACCGCGCCGCGGGCCGGCAGGTTGGTGGAGAAGGCGAGCGCGGCGGCGGCCGCGGTCACCGTGAGGAAGCGCCGGCGGCCGAGGTGCCGGGCGGCGGCGCCCATCACGGCGTCGTGCGGGGAGAAGGCGTGCTCGGCCAGTGCGCTGGGACGGCCCGTGGGCGCCATCTGGTGTCCTCTCGTACGGGGCGTGGCTGTCCGTACCGGGGACCTGTCGCGCGACGGCGTGGCCCCCGGATGCGCGGACCCCGCATGTTAAGCAGACAAAACGCCTGAAACGGGCAGGGCTTGCGGAGTGATCACACAGGAGGAGGTACGCGGCCTACGGCAGCGGCGGCAGCGGCGATCGGCTGACCCGGATCTTGGACTGGCCGTGCGGCCGCTTCTCCCAATCCTCCATGAACCGCGCGTGCAGACCGTGCTGGGCGGCCAGCGTGAGCAGGGTGTCCGTCCGGTAGTAGAAGTCCTCGCGCAGCACCTGGTGCTCGGTGCCCTCCGTGCGGTCGAAGGTGAAGTCGAAGAACCCGGTGTCGGTCAGGACGCGGCCGACGTGCCGGAGGCACTCGTCGACGACGCTCAGCGGCGAGTGCGAGAAGACGCTGTGGGCGTGGACGACGTCGAAGTGGTCGTCGGGCAGGAACTCCAGCCGGAGGTCCCCGGTGATGGTCAGGTGGGGCAGCTTGGCCTGGAGGCCGCGCTCGGTCAGGGTCTTCTTGGCGGCGATCAGGATGTCCGGCGAGATGTCGATGCCGTAGTAGTGACCGGCGTCGAGGTGGTCGATGAACCGCCAGCCGCCGCGCAGGTTGCCGCAGCCGATGTCGAGCATGCGGTGCCCGGGGCGCAGCCCGTGCTCGATCAGGTAGTCGAACTGCATCCGGCCGAGCGCCAGCCAGCGGTCGTGGGTCCGGCTGCCGACCGCGGCCTGCGGGTCGCGCCGGGTGTCGGAGGCCATCACCGCCCGGTAGTAGCCGACGTGGTCGGGGTGCTTGATCCGCAGCCACGCGTCCCGGCCCGCCCGGCGGACGTAGGGGCCGACGCGCTCGGGATGGCGCAGTGCGTACCCGACCTTGTGCGTGAGCGCGGCGCGGTTGTCGCGCAGCTTCTTCGGGGACTTGGCGTCCTTGGGCATGACGGAACGACCTCCGTACGAGGGTCTCGGACAGTGAGGGGTGCCGGGAAGGGTGCCAGACCCGGCGCCGCGAAAAAAGGACCGCGAGGAGGGTGAGGGTGGGGGGCGGAGGCGAGGGCGAGGGTGAGAACGGGAAGCCCTGCGCGGCCAAGCGTTGGACTGCCAGTCTAGGCTCTGGACGTGTAGTCTTGTCCTCCCTGGAGTCCGAGCAAGGAGCCCCTGATGAGCGAACCGGCGCCGGAGGCCGAACGCGACGCCGTCCTCGCCGCGCTGCGCCCCGTGGTCGAGGGCATCGCCGCGACGTTCGGGCCGGTCTGCGAGGCGGTGCTGCACGACTACCGGCACCCCGAGCACTCGGTCGTGGCCGTCGCAGGATCGGTCACCGGACGGACGGTGGGCGGGGCCATGAGCGAGATCGGCATGCGCGTACTGGCCCGCGGCGACGAGGCGCGCGACGAGCTGAACTACGTCACACGCACGGCCGAAGGCACGCTGCTGAAGTCCTCCACCATGGTGCTGCGCGACTCCACGGGCGCCGTGTTCGGTGCCCTGTGCGTCAACCTGGACGTCACCGCGGTCGACCGGGCCCACGCCCTGCTCGGCGCCCTCGCCGGGACCGCCGGCATCCCCGTCGAGCCGCCGGCCACCACCTTCGGCGACGACATCGACGCGGTGGTCGACGCCATCGTGGACGCCCATCCGCTGCGCCGGGACACCAGCTGGGCGGCGCTGGACCGGGACCGGCGCCTGGAGCTGTTCCGCGACCTGGACGCACGCGGCGTGTTCGCCGTCCGCCGCTCGGTCGAGCACGTCGCGGCCCGGCTCGGCATCTCCCGCGCCTCCGCCTACCACTACCTCTCCCAGGCCCGCGCCGTGCCCGGCCCGGCCGCCGACACCCCCTGAGGACACCCGTGACGACCACCACCCCGCCGGTCACCCTCGACGACGTCCGTTCCGCCGCCGCCCGGATCAAGGGTGTCGCGCACCGCACCCCGGTGCTCCGCTCGCGCACCCTGGACGCCCTCGTCGGCGCCGAGGTCCACCTCAAGTGCGAGAACCAGCAGCGGGTCGGCGCCTTCAAGTTCCGCGGCGCCTACAACGCGGCCTCCCGCCTCACTCCTCGGCAGCTGGCCCGCGGCATCGCCGCCTACTCCTCCGGCAACCACGCCCAGGCCGTCGCCCTGGCCGCCCGCGAACTGGGCACCACGGCCGTGATCGTCATGCCCGAGGACGCGCCGCCCTCCAAACGGGACGCCACCGCCGGCTACGGCGCCGAGATCGTCACCTACGACCGCTACACCGGCGACCGCGTCGCCGTCGCCGAGGCCCTGGCCGCCGAACGCGGGCTGACCCTGATCCCGCCCTACGAGCACCCGCACGTCATCGCCGGGCAGGGCACCGCCGCCCTCGAACTCCTCGAGGACACCGGTCCGCTGGACGCGCTGATCGCACCGGTCGGCGGCGGCGGACTGATCGCCGGCAGCGCCACCGCGGTCAAGGGCCTGCACCCCGGCACCCGGGTGATCGGCGTCGAACCCGAGGCCGGTGACGACACCCGGCGCTCCCTCGCGGCCGGCCGGCGGGTCACCGTCCCGGTCCCGCGCACCATCGCCGACGGCCAGGCCCTGCCCACCCCCGGCGAGCTGACGTTCTCCCTCAACCGGCGGCTGCTCGACGGCATCGTGCTGGTCTCGGACGACGAGATCCGGGACGCCATGCGGTTCGCCTTCGAACGGCTGAAGACCGTCCTGGAACCGAGCGGCGCCACCCCGCTGGCCGCCCTCCTGAGCGGCCGGATCGACGCCCCGCCCCGCCGGATCGGCGTGATCCTCTCCGGCGGCAACGTGGACGCCGCGCGCTTCGCGGAACTCTGCGGCGCACCCCCCTGACCACCCGCGTCCCCCGGATGGCGCCGCCGAGTTGACAGGCGGACGATGGAGTGGTGGGGCCAGGGAAAGGAGAAGCGTCATGTTGCAGGCAAAGACGCTCGACAAGCCCGACGAGCGGCGCGATTTCCCCCGCGGGCACATCGAGGCCGTACACATGGAAGGACTCGACTTCGCCGTCGCCACCTTCGAACCGGGCTGGCGCTGGTCGGAGTCCGTGGCGCCGATCGCCGGCACCGACAGCTGCATGATCCACCACAACTGCTACGTGGTCGAGGGACGCATGCACGTCCGCATGGACGACGGCGCCGAGAGCGAGGTGGGCCCCGGCGACGTCTTCGTCTGCTCGCCCGGCCACGACGCCTGGGTCGTCGGCGACGGACCGTGCGTCGTGTACGACTTCGCCGGTGACATGGCGAAGCAGTACGCCAAGGCCGACTAGCGTCTCGTCACACCGGCAGCAGCCGGGTCACCAGCGCGCCGAGTTGGCGGACGTCGCGGCACTCGTGCATCTCCACCAGCTCGGCGTACACGGGCGCGGCCGAGTCACCCGTGCCCCAGCGGGAGCGCTGCTCCGGGTTCAGCCAGTACACGCGCCGGGAGCGCCCGGCGATCTGCCGCAGGGCGGCGAGGTTCGGGTCGCTCATGTTCGTACGGGCGTCGCCCAGCACGAAGACGGTGGTGCGCGGGCCGACCGCGTCGCCGTAGCGCTCCGCGAACTCGCCCAGCGCGACGCCGTAGTCGCTGCTGCCGTGCCAGCCCGTCAGCCGCGCCTCGGCACCGATACGGGTGCCCAGCCCCTCCGGGTCGGCGGCGCCGTGCACGAGCAGGCCGCTCACCTCGTCGATCCGGTTGACGAAGGCGAACACCCGCACCTTGGTGAACTGCTCGTGCAGCGCCTGCACCAGCAGCATGGTGAAGTCCGAGAACCCCGCCACCGACCCCGACACGTCGCACAGCAGCACCAGCTCGGGCCGCACGGGACGGCGTCGGCGCAGCACCGGCTTCATCGGCACCCCGCCCGTCGACAGCGAGCCGCGCAGCGTGCGCCGCAGATCGATGCTCCCGCGGGAGGCCCGGCGCCGGCGCGCCGCGAGGCGGGTGGCGAGCTTGCGGGCCAGCGGCTGCACCGTCCGGCGCAGCTCGGCCAGCTGCGCCTTGCCGGCCAGCAGGAAGTCGACGCGGTCGGGCGTCGGGGCCACCGCCCTGCGCGCGACCTCGTCCCGGCCCCGCCGTTCGGCGACCCGGCGCCGCGCCTCCGCCGCCACCATCCGCCGGAACGCCTCGATACGGCCCCGGATCTCGTCCTCCAGCAGCCGGTCGGTGAACCCCGGAGCGCCGCCCCGGGCCCGCACGCCGTCGCGGACCCGGGCCATCAGCGTCTGCGGACGGAGCCGGTCCAGGGTCTGGTGCGCGGACCAGCCGTCCGAGCCGGCGGAGGAGCCGTAGGAACCGAACCCGTCCACCGCCTCCCCGGCCAGTCGCGCCAGCAGCGTCCGGTCGTCGTCGGCGAGCGCGGCGGCCAGCCGGTCGCGCAGCTCCTCCCGGTCGGCCGCCCCCGGCTCCGGGCCGCCGACCCCGCGTGGAAAGTACAGGTCGAAGACCGGGTCGAACACCTGCCGCTGTCCCGCCGAGTGCAGCAGCGTCGCCGCCAGGCCCTCCCGCAGCAGCTCCCGGTCCGCGAGACCGAGCGCCTCCACCGCCCGCGCCGCGTCCACGCTCTCTCCGGTGCCGATCCGGACGCCGTGCGCCCGCAGCGCCGCGACCAGCGACGTCAGCCGCTCGGCCAGGCCCGCCCCGGTGGTGGTCACAGCGCGTCCAGGTCGAGCTTGGCCGCCGCCTTCAGTACGTCGTCCTGGTGCTTGAGGACGACGCCGAGGGTGTCCCGCACGACGGTCTCCTCCAGGGTGTCCGCGCCGAGCGCCAGCAGGGTGCGGGCCCAGTCGATCGTCTCGGCGACCGAGGGCACCTTGCGCAGGTCCATCGCGCGCAGGGCGCCCACCACCCGCACCAGTGAGGCGGCGAGGGCCTCGTCGAGTCCGGGCACCTTCAGCCGCACGATCCGCCGCTCCAGCTCCTCCTCGGGAAACCCGATGTGCAGGAACAGGCAGCGCCGGCGCAGCGCCTCCGAGAGCTCACGGCTCGCGTTGGAGGTGAGGACGACGAAGGGACGGCGGGTCGCGCTGATCGTGCCCAGCTCCGGGACGGTCACCTGGAAGTCGCTGAGCACCTCCAGGAGCAGCCCCTCGACCTCCACGTCCGCCTTGTCGGTCTCGTCGATCAGCAGCACCTTGGGGTCGTCCCCGCGGATCGCGGTCAGCAGCGGTCGGGTGAGCAGGAACTCCTCGCCGAAGATGTCCGTCCGGGCCTCGTCCCAGCTCTCGTCGCGGCCCGCGCTGATCCGCAGCAGCTGCTTGGCGTGGTTCCACTCGTACAGCGCCCGGGACTCGTCCACGCCCTCGTAGCACTGGAGCCGCACCAGCCGCGCGTCCGCGACCCGCGCGACCGCCTTGGCCAGTTCGGTCTTGCCCACCCCGGCCGGGCCCTCCACCAGCAGCGGCTTGCCGAGGCGGTCGGCGAGGAAGACGGTCGTGGCGACCGCCGGGGACGCCAGATAGCCGGTCTCGGCCAGTCGCGCGGAGACGTCGTCGACGGAAGTGAACACCGGGGGCCTCCAGCTCGGGCAGCAGCGCTTACCCGCCCTATCCAAGCGCTTGTTCACCGCCGCTGTCACGCGAACGGCGCAAGGGAGGGACGACCGTCACAACGGCCGTCCCTCCCCCTGCCGTCCGCTCACGCGGCCAGCGTCACCGCCCCGACCGCCGGCGTGCGCAGCACCCGCCGGGCCGTCCCGAGGCTCGTCCCCAGCGTCACCGCCGCCGTCACCGACACCATCGTGAGCCACACACCGAGGAACTGGTCCGGCAGCACCGCGTCCGTACGGACCACGGTGAACGGCACCACACCGGCCAGCGCGGCCACCGTGCCGAAGAACACCCCCGTGACCGTGAGGATCACGCTCTCGACGCCGACCACGCCCAGCACCTGCCCGGGCGTCGCCCCCGCCAGCCGCTGCTGACCGAACTCACGCGAGCGGTAGGTCGTCGCCGCGTACAGCGAGTTGACCAGCATCACACAGACGAACACCGCGATGATGCCGACCACCGTGAGGTTGAGCGTCTCCAGGTTCTTGGCGTCGACCGACTTGACCAGACCCGAGGCCTTCACCGCGTCGCTCTCCACCGCCTGCATCGTGACCGTCACCGTCGACACCGCCGTGAACAGGATCAACGACACCAGGATCCCGGCCAGATGACTCGCCCGCTCACGCAGGTTGCGCACCGCCAGCCAGCCGCTCGCGCCGCTCAGCGGCAGCCGGTTCAGCACACCCTTCAGCAGTCCCGGCGACAGCAGCGCGAAACCGACCGACAGCAGGATCGCCCCGTAGGCGGGCGCCGCCATCAGCGCGTCGTCCGTCGCGGAGAACAGGAAGGTGGAGCAGGAGCCCGCGGCACCGGTGGCCAGCGCGGCGTAGGCCACGAAACGCTTCGCCCCGGCCCGCTCCCGGCTGCCCCGCGTCACCCGGCGCACCGCCAGGAACGCGGCGCCCGCCGAGGCCAGCAGCGTGATGTCCACGCCACTCAGCAGCGCGATCGGGCCGAAGGAGTAGTCGACGGACTCCGCCACCTGGCCGCTGTCCTGGAACATCGCCAGCAGCGCCCGTCCACCGAGCATCGCCGGGCCGATCGCCAGCGCCGCGCCCACCAGGGCCACCGCCAACGCCTCGCCCACGACCATCCGCTTGATCTGCGCCGGGGTCGCCCCCGAGCAGCGCAGCAACTCCAGCTCGGCGGTGCGCTGCCGGACGTTGACCGTCAGCGTCGAGGCCACCGCGAAGAACACCAGCAGCGTCCCGTAACCGCCGACGACCCCCGCCGCCAGGCCCAGCGTCCCCGAGCTGACCGGGTCGACGCCGTCCTGCCCGGCCGTGTCGTGCATCGAGTTGAACGTCATGACGACGGCCGCCCCCAGGAAGGCGGACAGCAGCGTCGCGAGGAACCGTCCGGGGCGCCGCCGGATCGACCGAAGAGCCAGTACGAACATCGCTCACACCCCCGCCGGCACGTCGTCGCCCAGGTGCGCGAGCCGCTCCGCGACCGCGTCCGGCGACGGCGCGTCCATCCGCCCCGCCAGCCGGCCGTCGGCGAGGAAGACGACCGAGTCGGCGTACGAGGCGGCGACCGGGTCGTGCGTCACCATCACCACCGTCCGCCCATGCACCCGCACCGCCTCCTGGAGCAGCAGCATCACCTGCCGCGCGCTGCGTGTGTCCAGCGCGCCCGTCGGCTCGTCCGCGAAGATCACCCTCGGTTCGGTGACCAGGGCCCGGGCGATCGCCACCCGCTGCCGCTGACCGCCGGAGAGCTGGTCGGGACGGTGGCCGAGCCGGTCCCCGAGGCCGACCGTGGTCAGGATCTCCCGGGCACGCCGGCGGTCCACGCGCCGCCCCGCGAGCTTGAGCGGCAGCACCGTGTTCTGGGCGACCGTCAGCGTCTCCAGCAGGTTGTACTGCTGGAAGACGAACCCGACCCGGCCGCGCCGGAACTTCGTCAGCTCCGCCTCACCGCCACCGGTCAGCTCCTTGCCGTCCACGCAGACGACGCCGCTGTCCGGCCGGTCCAGGCCCGCCGCGCACTGCAGCAGCGTGGACTTGCCCGAGCCCGACGGCCCCATCACCGCGGTGAACGTGCCGCGCCCCAGGCTCAGCGTCACGCCGTCCAGGGCGGTCACGGCGTTCTCCGCCGAGCCGTAGGTCCGGGTCACCTTGACCAGCCGGAGGGCCTCGGGGGCGGGGCCCGGGTCGTGGTCGCCGCGTGCGCCGGAGCGGAACATCGTCATCACCTTCCGTGCGGCCACGCCCTGTGCGGAGCCTCGTCGAAGACGCTACGGAGCGCGGGGCCGCGTGACACTGGGTGCAGAACCCGTATCGGGGGGTGTACTCAGCGACACCCCCGGGCGGCATGCGTCACGATGATCGCCATGACGGACGGAACAGCGTGGCTCGCCGAAGCGCAGTGACTCACCCCGCGACCAGCACCACCTCCAGGGTGCGCGGACCGTGCACCCCCTCGACCCGGTCCAGCTCGATGTCACTGGTCGCCGACGGACCGGAGATCCACGTCAACGGGCGGGCCGGGTCGAGGCGTTCGAGGGCCTGCGGGACGGAGGAGACCACCTGGTCGGGCACCCGTACGACGCAGATGTGGTGGTCGGGGACGAGGGTGATGCGGCGCCGGCCCTGATCGGGGGAGCCGTCCAGGACGATCGTCCCGGTCTCGGCGACGGCGACGGCACAGCCGGTGACCACGCTGTCGACCCGGTCGAGTTCCGGGGCCGTACTCGCCGCCAGGTCCTGGACGAGGGTCGCGTCGACGGACTCCAGCCACGCCGTCGGCAGCCCCGGGGGAACCACCACGCTCCCCGCACCGCGCGCGGACAGGAGACGGGCGAGCAACTCGGGCACCTGCCCGTCCGCGCACCGGTGCACGATCGCCCGGTAGTCCGCCAGGTTCTCCGCGAGCAGCTCCACCGTCTCGGCGACCGTCCGTCGCCCGTGCTCGCGCAGATAGTCCCGCGCGACCGCCTCCTCGTACGGCGTGTCGTCACCCGGCACGTCCGCAAGCGCCCGCCGGACCCGGCCCAGGATGCGTTCCCTGCTGCTCACTTCGCTCCGCCCTTCCCACCGCGCGTGCGCTGCCACCAGTCCCGGAACGGCTCCGCGGGCACCGCCGGAAGATCCCGGCTGCCGCTCCACGCCCGGCCAGGGCCTGGCAGCGTGCGCGGGTGCAGGCGGCGGGTGCGCGACGCCAGCCGCTGGCCGGTCCGCAGCGCGCCCGGGTGCGTGAACGCCCACTGCGCCGCCCGCATCGCCGCCCGCTCGGCGGCGTGTCCCTTCGCCGGCTTCAGGACGACCCGGTTGCCGTGCCGGACGGCCGGCCCGCCCTGCACCACCCGCTCCCGCAGGTGCACCAGCACCTCGGGGATGTCGATGGCGACCGGGCACACCTCGTAGCAGGCGCCGCACAGCGAGGACGCGTACGGCAGGGAGGCGTCGATGTCGCTGCCCGTGCCCCGCAGCTGAGGGCTCAGGATCGCGCCGATCGGGCCCGGGTACACCGAGCCGTAGGCGTGTCCGCCGGCCCGCTCGTACACCGGGCAGACGTTCAGGCAGGCCGAGCAGCGGATGCAGCGCAGCGCCTGACGGCCGACCTCGTCGGCGAGCGTGTCGGTGCGGCCGTTGTCCAGCAGCACCAGATGGAAGTTGCGCGGACCGTCCTCGTCGGTGGTGCCGGTCCACATGGACGTGTACGGGTTCATGCGCTCGGCGGTCGAGGAGCGGGGGAGGGTCTGGAGGAAGACCTCCAGGTCCTGCCATCTCGGCACGATCTTCTCGATCCCCACGACCGAGATCAGCGTCTCGGGCAGGGTCAGGCACATCCGGCCGTTGCCCTCGGACTCCACGACCACCAGCGTGCCGGTCTCCGCCACCACGAAGTTGGCGCCCGAGACGCCGACCTTGGCCCGCAGGAACTTCTCCCGCAGGTGCAGCCGGGCCGCCTCGGCGAGTTCCGCGGGAGTGTCGGGCAGGTCCTCGGGCGCGGGACGGCCCCACTCGCTCATCTCGGCGCGGAAGATGTCGCGGATCTCGCCGCGGTTGCGGTGGATGGCCGGCACCAGGATGTGCGAGGGCCGGTCCTTGCCCAACTGCACGATCAGCTCGGCGAGATCGGTCTCGTAGGCGTGGATGCCCCGGGCCTCCAGCGCCTCGTTGAGAGCGATCTCCTGCGTCGCCATCGACTTGACCTTGACGACCTCGCGCTCGCCCGTGTCACCGCCGTCGGCCTCCTCGACCAGCCGGGCGACGATCTCGTTGGCCTCGTCCGCGTCGGCGGCCCAGTGCACGGTCCCGCCGGCCGCCGTGACCGCCTCCTCCACCTGCACCAGATACCGGTCGAGATGGCGCAGCGTGTGGTCCTTGATCTGCTTCCCGGCCTCGCGCAGCGCCGCCCAGTCGTCCAGCTCCGCCACCGCGCGGGCCCGCTTGTCCCGGATGGTGTGCGTGGCGTGGCGCAGATTGCCGCGCAGCGTCGCGTTGCCCACCGCCTCCCGCGCCGCCTCGGGAAAGGCGGGCATCCCCAGATACGTCCCGCTCATACGGCCGCCGCCTCCTCCGTGCCCGCCAGGATCTCCGCGATGTGCACCGGCCGCATGCCCGAGCGCAGCCGTGTCATGGTTCCGCCGATGTGCATCAGACAGGAGTTGTCGGCCGCGCACAGCACCTCCGCGCCCGTGGACTCGGCGTTGCGCACCTTGTCCGCGCCCATCGCCGCCGACACGTCGGAGTTCTTCACGGCGAAGGTGCCGCCGAAGCCGCAGCACTCCTCGGCACCGGGCAACTCCACCAGCTCCAGCCCCTTGACCGCCTCGAGGAGCCGCCGGGGCCTGTCGCCCAGACCCAGACTCCGCAGTCCGTGGCAGGTCGGGTGGTACGTCACCGTGTGCGGGTAGTACGCCCCCACGTCCGTCACGCCCAGCACGTCCACCAGGAACTCCGTCAGCTCGTACGTCTTGGGCACCACCGGCGCCAGCGTGGCCGCGAGCGCGTCCCCGCGCCCCTCGGCCCGCGCCCGCTCGCCCATCCGCGGATACAACTCCCGCACCATGGCGCCGCACGAGCCCGAGGGCGTGACGACCGCGTCGTAGTCGGCGAAGACGTCGGCGAAGTGCCGGGCCAGCGGCTCGGCCTCGTGCCGGTAGCCGGTGTTGTAGTGCGCCTGCCCACAACAGGTCTGGGCCATCGGGAAGTCGACCTCGACACCCAGTCTGGTGAGCAGCTTCACCACGGCACGGCCGGTGTCCGGATACAGCGTGTCGTTGACGCAGGTCAGGAACAGAGCGACACGCATCGCGGCTCCTCGTGTTCGATGGGTTCTATGGGTTCTATGGGTTCGATCATCGGATGAATGATGAATGCAGGGTAGTCGCCGGGACGGGCGCGGGGGAGACCCGGTTCACCGGTCGGCGAGTCGGGCCTCGGCCGCCCGCCAGCGGGCCGTGCCGCCGCGCGGCTGGTACCGGGTCAACGACTGGGTGTGCGTCAGCAGTCGGCGCATCCCGGTCAGGTCGCCGACCAGCCCGTCGGCGCGGGCCTGCACCAGGACGTTGCCGAGCGCGGCGGCCTCCGTCGGGCCCGCCACCACCGGCAGCCCGCAGGCGTCGGCGGTCAGCTGGCACAGCAGGGCGTTGCGGGTGCCCCCGCCCACGACGTGCACGACGTCCACCGGGTGCCCGGCCAGCCGCTGGGCGTCCTGGACGGCCCTGCGGTGGGCCAGCGCCAGCGAGTCGAGGATGCAGCGGGTCACCTCGGCGGGCGCCCGGGGCACCGGCTGCCCCGAGGCACGGCACGCCTCGGCGATCCGCTCCGGCATCCGGCCCGGCGCGAGGAACGCCGCGTCACCCGCGTCCACCACCGACCGAAGCGCCGGCACCCGGGCCGCCTCGAGCAGCAGCGCGCCCAGATCGGCCTCGCCCCAGGCACGTACGCACTCCTGGAGCAGCCACAGCCCCATGATGTTGCGCAGATAGCGGACCGTGCCGTCCAGGCCGAGTTCGTTGGTGAAGTTGGCGGCCCGGCTCTCCTCCGTCAGCACCGGAGCGGTCAGTTCGAGGCCGGCCAGCGACCAGGTGCCGGTGCAGATGTACGCGAACCGCTCGTTGGAGGCCGGTACGGCGGCCACCGCGGAGGCCGTGTCGTGCGAACCGACCGCCGTCACCGGCACCGGTCCCGCCAGGCCCGTCTCCTCCAGCACCTCCGGCCGCAGCAGCCCCGCCGGGTCGCCGGGCCGGCGCAGCGGCGCGAACAGGCCGAGGTCGATCCCCAGCCGGGCCGCGACCTCGCGGGACCAGTCGCGGGTGCGGGGGTCGATCAGCTGGGTGGTGGAGGCGTTGGTCAGCTCCGTGCCCTGCTCGCCGGTCAGCCAGTAGGTCAGCAGGTCGGGGACCAGCAACAGCCGCCGGGCGGCGGCGAACTGGGCCGTGCCGCGGGCGGCGACGAGCTGGTACAGGGTGTTGAAGGGCGCGTGCTGCAACCCGGTCGCCCCGTACAGCTCCGCGGCGGGCAGCGTGGCCCACACCTTCTCCGCGACGCCCTGGGTGCGGGCGTCGCGGTAGTGCACGGGGTTGCCGAGCAGCGCCCCGTCCGCGTCCAGCAGGCCATGGTCCACAGCCCAGCTGTCGACGCCGACCGAGTCCACCTGGCCGGCCGCGCGCAGTCCGTCCAGCACGCCGGCGTACAGCGCGAGGATGTCCCAGCGCAGCCCGTCGGGCGTACGGATGGGCCGGTTGGCGAACCGGTGCGCCTCGGTCAGCTCCAGCCGGTCGGGGTCGACGCGGCCGACCATGACACGCCCGCTGGACGCGCCGAGGTCGACCGCGGCGTACGCCTTGACGCCCACGGCACCGCTCATCGCAGGAACGCGGCGGCGACGCCGGCGTCGACCGGGACGTGCAGGCCGGTGGTGTGGGTCAGGTCGCCGCCGGTCAGCGCGAACACGGCGTTCGCGACGTGCTCGGGCAGCACCTCGCGCTTGAGCAGGGTGCGCTGCGCGTAGAACTCGCCCAGCTTCTCCTCCGGAACCCCGTACACCGCCGCGCGCTTGGCGCCCCAGCCGCCCGCGAAGATCCCGGAACCGCGCACCACGCCATCGGGGTTGACCCCGTTGACACGGATGCCGTGCTCGCCCAGCTCGGCGGCGAGGAGACGCACCTGGTGCGCCTGGTCGGCCTTGGTGGCGGAGTAGGCGATGTTGTTCGAGCCCGCGAACACGGCGTTCTTCGACGCGATGTAGACGATGTCGCCGCCCAGTTCCTGCGCCGTCATCACCCGGGCCGCCTCGCGCGAGACGAGGAAGGAGCCCCGGGCCATGATGTCGTGCTGGAGGTCCCAGTCCTTGGCCGTGGTCTCGAGCAGCGGCTTGGAGATGGAGATCCCCGCGTTGTTGACCACCAGGTCGACCCCGCCGAAGGCGAGCACGGCCGACTTGAACGCCTCGGCGATCTGCTCCTCGGAGGTGACGTCGACACGCACGGCGACGGCCTTGTCGTCCCCGCCCAGCTCCTCGGCGACTGCCGCCGCGTTCTCGGCGTTCAGGTCGGCGACGACGACGCACGCGCCCTCGGCGGCCAGCCGCCGCGCGATCGCCTTCCCGATCCCGCTGCCCGCGCCGGTCACGAGGGCGACACGCGTGGCCAGCGGCTTGGGCCTCGGCATCCGCTGGAGCTTGGCCTCCTCCAGCGCCCAGTACTCGATGCGGAACTTCTCCGACTCCTCGATCGGCGCGTAGGACGACACCGCCTCCGCCCCGCGCATCACGTTGATCGCGTTGACGTAGAACTCGCCGGCCACCCGGGCGGTCTGCTTGTCCTTGCCGAAGCTGAACATGCCCACGCCCGGTACCAGCACGATCGCCGGGTCGGCGCCGCGCATCGCGGGGGAGTCGGGCTCGGCGTGCCGCTCGTAGTAGGCGGCGTACTCCTCGCGGTAGGCGGCGTGCAGCTCCTTCAGCCGGGCGACGGCCTCGGCCGGCGGGGCGGCCGGCGCCACGTCGAGGACCAGCGGCCGGACCTTGGTGCGCAGGAAGTGGTCGGGGCAGGAGGTACCGAGCGCGGCGAGCCGCGGGTGCTCGGCGCGGGCGAGGAAGTCCAGCACCACGTCCGCGTCGGTGAAGTGCCCGACCTGCGGCCGGTCCTGGGAGGCCAGGCCACGGACGTACGGCGCCAGTGCCGCCGCCCGCTCCCGCCGCTCGGCCTCGGGCAGCGCCACGTACCCGTCGACGACCGGTCCGAACGGCTCGGCCTTCCCCCGTTCGGCGAGGAAGGCCTCCGCGGTGCGGATGATGTGCAGCGAGTTGCGCTCGCACTCCTCGGAGGTGTCGCCCCACGCGGTGATGCCGTGCCCGCCGAGCACGCATCCGATCGCCTGCGGGTTGGCCTCCTTGACGGCCGCGATGTCCAGCCCCAGCTGGAAACCGGGCCGCCGCCACGGCACCCACACCACGGTGTCGCCGAAGCACTCGGCGGTCAGCTTCTCGCCGTCCGCCGCGCAGGCCAGCGCGATCCCCGAGTCCGGGTGGAGGTGGTCGACGTGGGCTGCCTCGACGAGCCCGTGCATCGCCGTGTCGATCGAGGGCGCGGCGCCGCCCTTGCCGTGCAGGCAGTAGTCGAAGGCGGCGACCATCTCGTCCTCGCGCTCCACGCCCGGGTAGACGCCCTTGAGCGCCCGCATCCGGTCCAGCCGCAGCACGGCGAGCCCCGCCTCGGTGAGCGTCCCGAGATCCCCACCGGACCCCTTGACCCACATCAGCTCCACATCACCCCCGGTGACGGGATCGGTCTCGGTGCCCTTCGCCGACGCGTTGCCGCCGGCGTAGTTGGTGTTGCGCGCATCGGCGCCGAGCCGATGGGAACGGGCGAGCAGGGCCGCGGCTTCAGGGTGAGATGTCATGACGGTGCCTTTTCGATCGAGGGGTGGTGACGCGCCCTGCAAGGGGCGCGGGGCTGCATCTGTGTGCGGCTCCGCCGCGCGGGCGCGACCAGCCACAACGGGCCCGCAGTCCGCGAACAACACAAACCCGGCAGACGCCTACGGACTAGGCTCCCCACCCCGCCTGCTCGCCACCAACCCGCTCGGCAACGACCTTCTCGCCCCAACCGGACGCCCGGTACGCCTTCATCGGCTCGGGGTCCAACCCCGACTCCTCCCGCACCTCCCGAAGCAGCGGCCGCACGTCCGTGTTGTACGCGTCCATCAGCACGGCGTTCGCCTCGAGCACATCCCCCGAGCCCTGCGCGGCGGCCAGCGCCGCCGCGTCGACCAGCAGCGCCTTCGCGGTGGCCTCCTGCACGTTCATCACCGACCGGACGATGGCCGGAATCTTCGCCTCGATGTTGTGGCACTGGTCGAGCATGAACGCCACGTCGGAGGTGAACCCGCCCCCGCGCACCACCTCGTACATGATCCGGAACAACTGGAACGGATCGGCCGCACCGACCATCAGGTCGTCGTCCGCGTAGAACCGCGAGTTGAAGTCGAACCCGCCGAGCTTCCCCTCGCGCAGCAGCGTCGCCACGATGAACTCGATGTTCGTGCCCGGCGCGTGGTGCCCCGTGTCCACCACGACCTGCGCCTTCTCGCCCAGCTTCAGGCAGTGGGCGTACGCCGTGCCCCAGTCCGGCACGTCCGTCGTGTAGAACGCCGGCTCGAAGAGCTTGTACTCGAGGAGCATCCGCTGTCCCTCGCCGAGCCGCTCGTACACCTCGGCAAGACCCTCGGCCAGCCGGTCCTGCCGGGACCTGATGTCGTCCTGCCCGGGGTAGTTCGTGCCGTCGGCGAACCACAGCTTCAGGTCACGGGAACCCGTGGCGTCCATGATGTCGACGCACTCCAGCAGGTGGTCGACCGCCTTCCGGCGCACCGCGGCGTCGGGATGGCAGATGCTGCCGAGCTTGTAGTCGTCGTCCTGGAAGGTGTTGGAGTTGATCGCGCCGATCCGGACACCCCGGTCCTCGGCGTGCCGCCCCAGCGCGGCGTAGTCCTCGACCCTGTCCCAGGGGATGTGCAGGGCGACCGTCGGGGCCACGCCGGTGAACTCGTGGACCTTCGCGGCGTCGTCCAGCTTCTCGAACGGATCGCGCGGCACACCGGCTTGGGCGAAGACCTTGAACCGGGTGCCGGAGTTCCCGTACGCCCACGACGGCGTCTCGACTGCCTGGGTCTTGAGCGCGGCCTTCACCGCGGCGAGCTCGGTCACTTCGGCGCTCCTGTGACATCGGGTCGTGGCCAGCGTGTAGCACGACCATGTGTGAAACGATTCAGAACGCGAAGTTATGAGCCGCCAGGTGAGGTGTCAACCCTTCTGGCCGACCAGGCTCTCCGTGACTCGGTCGTGACCTTCGACTATCGAAAGTTTTTCGACCCGGAACCATTGACGTGACATACCCTCGCTGCCTAACGTCCCCGGCAACCAAGTTGAAACCTTTCACGACGCCGTGAGGGCCGTCCCGCCCGGTGTCGTCGAGGAGCCCCCAATGACCCACCCGTCCGACACGGGTACGGCCCCGGTTCTGGCGCTCAGGGACGTCTCCAAATCCTTCGGCGCCGTCCGCGCGCTGCGGGACGTCTCCCTGGAGCTGTTCCCCGGCGAGGTGCACGCCCTCGCCGGCGAGAACGGCGCCGGAAAGTCCACCCTCATCAAGACGCTCGCCGGAGTGCACCGCCCTGACGCCGGCCAGGTGCTGCTCGACGGTGCGCCGGTCGTCTTCCACGGGCCCGGCGACGCCCGCGACGCCGGTATCGCCGTGATCTACCAGGAGCCCACGCTCTTCCCGGACCTGTCGATCGCCGAGAACATCTTCATGGGCCGTCAGCCCCGGCGCGCGCTGGGCCGCATCGACCACCGGGCGACCCACGACGCCACCGCCGAGCTGATGCGGCGCCTCGGGGTCGAGCTGGACCCGGACCGGCCCGCGCGCGGTCTGTCCATCGCGGACCAGCAGATCGTGGAGATCGCCAAGGCACTCTCCTTCGACGCCCGCGTCCTGATCATGGACGAGCCGACCGCGGCCCTCACCGGCAGCGAGGTCGCCCGCCTCTTCGGCGTCGTACGCACCCTGCGGGAACAGGGCGCGGCCGTCCTGTTCATCTCCCACCGCCTGGAGGAGATCTTCCGCATCTGCAAGCGGGTCACCACCCTGCGCGACGGGGCCCGGATCGCCGGCGAGCCGCTGGAGGGCATGACCGAGGACGACCTGGTGCGCCGCATGGTGGGCCGCGACCTGGACGAGTTGTACCCCAAGCAGGAGGTCACCCCGGGCGAGAAGGCCCTCAGCGTGCGCCGGCTGACCCGCGAGGGCGTCTTCACCGACGTCTCCTTCGAGGTCCGCCGGGGCGAGATCGTCGCCCTCGCCGGACTGGTCGGCGCCGGACGCACCGAGGTCGCCCGCGCCGTCTTCGGCGTCGACCGCTGGGACGCGGGGGAGGTGGAGGTCGACGGCAGGCCGCTCGTCAACGGCGCCCCCTCCACGGCGATGGCCGCCGGGCTCGCCCTCGTCCCGGAGGACCGCCGCGCCCAGGGCCTCGTGATGGACATGTCCATCGAGCGCAACATCGGCCTCACCGGGCTGCGTACCACCGTGAAGGCCGGACTCATGGACCGCGGCGCCGAACGCAGCCGCTCCCTGGACTGGGCCGTCAAGCTCCAGGTGAAGTACGCCCGCATCGCCGACACCGTCGCCACCCTGTCCGGCGGCAACCAGCAGAAGGTCGTCCTCGCCAAGTGGCTGGCCACCGGCCCCAAGGTGCTGATCGTCGACGAGCCGACCCGGGGGATCGACGTCGGCACCAAGGCCGAGGTGCACCGGCTGCTGAGCGAGCTGGCCGCCGACGGCGTGGCCGTCCTGATGATCTCCTCCGACCTGCCGGAGGTCCTCGGCATGGCCGACCGCGTCCTGGTGATGCACGAGGGCCGCCTGACCGCCGAGATCCCCCGTACCGACGCCACCGAGGAGACCGTGATGGCCGCAGCCACGGGGAGGGCCGCCGCATGACGGTCACCGCACCCGACCAGGCCCCCGTGGCCGACGTGCCCAAGGCCGGCGCCACCCGGCTGGTGGACCGCATCTTCAAGATGCGCGAACTGGCCATCCTGCTCGTCTTCCTGGTGATGATCGCCATCACCCAGGCGGGCAACAGCGAGTTCCTGTCCGAGCAGGGCATCAAGGACCTGCTGCTGAACGCGACCATCCTGATCCTGGTCGCCACCGGCCAGTCCCTGGTCGTCATCACCCGCAACGTCGACCTGTCCGTCGGCTCCACCCTCGGCATCAGCGCCTTCGCCGCCGGCAGCTACCTCCAGGGCGGCGGCAACCCCGTCGTGGCCGTGCTGCTCGCGGTGCTGATGGGCGTCGGCGCCGGTCTGCTCAACGGTCTGCTGGTCAGCCTCGGCCAGGTGCCCGCCCTGGTGGTCACCCTCGGGACGCTCTACATCATCCGCGGCATCGACTCCATCTGGGTCGGCTCCCGCCAGATCACCGCGGCCGACCTGCCCGGCGGCTTCGTCGACTTCGGCTCCGGCGGACTCTCGGCCGTGCCCTGGCTGGCCATGATCGCCCTCGTGGTCCTCGTCGCCACGGCGTACTACCTCAAGCACTTCGGCAGCGGACGCGAGCTGTACGCGCTCGGCTCCAACCCGGAGGCGGCCCGGCTGGCCGGCATCCCCGTCCGCAAGCGCATCCTCGCCGCGTACACCTTCTGCGGCGCCTTGGCCGGACTCGCCGGCGCCCTCTACCTGGCCCGGTTCGGCAACGTCGACTCCGGTACCGGCAACGGCTACGAACTGACCGTCGTCAGCGCCGTGGTGGTCGGCGGCGTGGTCTTCACCGGCGGCTCCGGCAGCGTCTACGGCGCGGCCCTCGGCGCGCTGCTGCTGACCTCCATCAACAGCGTGCTGCCCGCCCTCGGCGTCAGCTCCGTGTGGGTGCTGGCCATCAACGGCATCCTGCTCATCCTCGCCATCGCCGTCGACCGGATCGTCGCGCTGCGGGTGGCCAACGCCCTGAAGAAGAGGAACGCCCGCCATGGCTGACAGCTCCCTGACGCGCGCCGGCCGCTGGTCCGCCTCGTTGAGGTGGGACGGGGCCGTCGGCGGCCTTCTCGTCGTGGTCCTGCTGCTCTCCTTCGGCTTCGTCGACGGGTTCGGCAACGCCCTCAACCTGTCCTTCCTGATCGGCAACACCCTGCCGATCGCGCTCATCGCCCTGCCGATGACCCTGCTGGTCGTCTCCGGCGAGATCGACCTCTCGGTCGCCTCCACCGCCGGACTGTCCGGCGCGGTGATGGGGGCGCTGTGGAACCAGGGCATGACCATCGAGGTGATCATCCCGATCTGCCTGCTGCTCGGTGTCGTGTGCGGTCTGGTCAACGGCCTCCTGGTCACCCGGCTCGGGCTGCCCTCCCTCGCCGTCACCATCGGCACCATGGCCGCCTACCGGGGCATCGCGCAGATCGTGCTCGGCTCCGACGCGGTGACCGACTTCCCCTCGCAGTACCTGGACTTCGCGGCCGGACGCATCGGCGACACCTTCGTTCCGTACGCCTTCCTGCCGTTCCTCGCGCTGCTGGCCATCGCCGTGATCGCGCTGCACGCCATGCCGTTCGGCCGGTCGCTGTTCGCCATCGGCGCCAGCGAGGAGGCCGCGCGCTTCGCCGGCATCCGGGTCAAGCGGCAGAAGCTGGTCCTGTTCACGCTGACCGGCCTGATGTCCGCGCTCACCGGCATCTTCTGGGCCCTGCACTACGCCAGCGCCCGCTACGACAACGCCACCGGCCTCGAACTCTCCGTGGTCGCCGCCGTGCTGCTGGGCGGCATCGACTTCGACGGCGGAAAGGGCACCCTCGGCGGCGCGATCGCGGGTGTGTTCCTGCTCGGCGCGCTGCAGAACGTCATGAGCCTCGTCAACGTCTCCGCACAGTCGCAGATCGTCGTCACCGGCGTCCTGCTCGTCGTCTCCGTGCTGGGCCCCCGGGTCGCACGGCAGATCTCCGTCGCGCGGGCCGGACGCAGGGCGGCATCGGCGCCCCTGTCCAAGGCGCCCGCGCCGACCCCGTAACCCGTAACCGGCTCTGCCCATCCCCGATAAGGAACCCACCATGCGCAAGTCGACCATCCGCCGCACCTGCGCGGCCCTCGCCGCCGTCACCTCTCTCGCCCTGGCGGCCACCGCCTGCGGCGGCACCACGAAGGAGGACGTCAAGAACGAGGGCGGCTCGGCCGCCGCGGCGGGCAAGGCCGACCCGAACGCCGAGACGAAGAAGGGGCTGACCGTCGGCTTCCTGCCCAAGCAGGTCAACAACCCGTACTTCACCGTCGCAGACAAGGGCGGCGAGAAGGCCCTGAAGGAGCTGGGCTCCAGCTACAAGGAGGTCGGCACCTCCAGCGGCACCGACACCGCGGGCCAGGTCTCCTACGTCAACACGCTCACCCAGCAGCAGGTCGACGCCATCGCCGTCTCCGCGCAGGACCCGGGCGCGCTGTGCACCGCGCTCAAGCAGGCCATGAAGAACGACATCAAGGTCGTCACCTACGACTCGGACACCAACCCCGAGTGCCGCAACGCCTTCATCTCCCAGGCGTCCGCCGACGACATCGGCCGCACCCAGGTGCAGCAGATGGCCGAGCAGATCGGCAACAAGGGCGAGATCGCGATCCTCTCCGCCGCGCAGACCGCGACGAACCAGAACGCCTGGATCGAGATCATGAAGGACGAGCTGAAGGACCCGAAGTACAAGGACATCAAGCTGGTCAAGGTCGCCTACGGTGACGACGACGCCCAGAAGTCGTTCCAGCAGACCCAGGGCCTGCTCCAGGAGTACCCGGACCTGAAGGGGATCATCTCCCCGACCACCGTCGGCATCAAGGCCGCCGCCCAGTACCTGTCCGGCTCCAAGTACAAGGGCAAGGTCAGGCTGAGCGGCCTCGGTACGCCCAACGACATGCGCAAGTACGTCAAGAACGGCACCGTCGAGGCGTTCGAGCTGTGGGACCCGGCCAAGCTCGGCGAACTGGCCGCGCGCACCGCCGTCGCCCTGTCCTCCGGGCAGATCACCGGCAAGGAGGGCGAGACCTTCAAGGCCGGCGGCCTGGGCGAGTACACCATCGGCAAGGACGGCGTGATCAACCTCGGCAAGCCCACCGTCTTCACCGCCGAGAACATCGACCAGTTCAAGTTCTAGTCGCGACTTCTCGGCTTCTCGACTTCTCGAGTTCTCGGCTTCTCGTACGGGAGCGGTACTTCATGCAGCGCGTCTGTTTCCTGCTCAAGGTTCGCCAGGACCGCATCGCGGAGTACCGCGAACGCCACGCCGCCGTGTGGCCGGAGATGTGCGAGGCACTCTCCGCCACCGGCTGGCACAACTACTCGCTCTTCCTGCGGGACGACGGCCTGCTCGTCGGCTACCTGGAGACCGAGGACTTCGCCGCCGCCCAGGCCGGCATGGAGGCCACCGAGGTCAACGCCCGCTGGCAGACGGAGATGGGCCCCCTCTTCGAGTCCCTCGACGGAGCCCGCCCCGACGAGGCGATGAAGCCGCTCACCGAGGTGTTCCACCTCGCCTGAGGGGCTCTTCCCGGGGCGCCGCGGGTAATGTGAAGGTTCTGCGGCCGCCCCCCATACCCAGCTCGACCTCGGAGGTCCCTGCCCGATGGCCCATTCCGTGGGTATCAAGGACGTCGCCCGCGTCGCCGGAGTATCCGTGGGCACGGTCTCCAACGTCATCAACCGCCCCGACACCGTCGCGACGCAGACCCGCGCGCGCGTGCTGTCCGCGATCGACCGGCTCGGCTACGTCCGCAGCGAGTCCGCGCGGCAGCTGCGCGCGGGCCGCAGCCGGATCATGGGACTGCTCGTCCTGGACATGGGCAACCCCTTCTTCGTCGACGTCGCGCGGGGCGCCGAGCGGGCCGCCCGCGAGGCCGGGCTCGGCGTGATGGTCTGCAACAGCGCCCAGAACCCGGGTGAGGAGGCCGAATACCTCTCGCTCTTCGCCGAACAGCGGGTTCGCGGTGTGCTGCTCACCCCGGCCGACGCCACCGGACGCAACATCGAGGGCTTCAGGCGCCACAACATCCCCTTCGTGCTGGTCGACCGGGTCGCCGAGGGCACCACCGAGTGCTCGGTCTCCGTCGACGACGTCGCGGGCGGCGCGCTGGCCGTGCGCCACCTCGTGGACGCCGGGCACCGCTCCATCGCCTACGTCAGCGGTCCGCCCGGCCTCAACCAGGTGCGCGACCGCCGCACCGGCGCCCTCAGCGCGCTCGCCGAGGCCGGGCTCGGCCCCGACGCACTGCGCGAACTGCCCACCGAGCGGCTCGACGTCGCCGCGGGCCGGGACGCCGGCGCCCGCCTGCTGGGCCTCGCCGACCGGCCGACCGCCGTCTTCTGCGCCAACGACCTGCTCGCCCTCGGTGTCCTCCAGGCCATGTACGCCGCCGGAGTCCGCGTCCCCGAGGACCTCGCGATCGTGGGCTACGACGACATCGAGTTCGCCGCCGCCGCGGCCGTCCCGCTCACCTCCGTGCGCCAGCCCGCCGTCACCATGGGCGCCATGGCCGCCGAACTGCTCCTGGAGGAGACGGAACTGGAGGGCACCGACCGGACCCACCCGCACCGGAGGGTCGTCCTCCAGCCCGAACTGGTGGTGCGACGCTCCAGCCTCGCCGCCCGCTGACCGGTCATTCAGCACGATTTCATGATCCCGGGGGTCGGCGGCCGCAGGACCGTGTGCTGAACTGGGACACGGCCGAAAGAATCGGCCGTCGCATCCGTCCGTCAGACCCGCACCGTCAGATCCGTCCGCCCCGGGAGCCCCCTTGAGCGTCAGCTACCGCCAGCCAGGCGTCGTCCTCACCGACCGCCGTTTCACCGTGCCCCTCGACCACGCCGACCCCACCGGGGAGACGATCGAGCTGTACGCCCGCGAGGCCGTCGCGAGCGACAAGGCACACCAGGACCTGCCGTGGCTGGTCTACCTCCAGGGCGGCCCCGGCTTCGGGGCGAACCGTTTCATCGGCCGTCCCGCCTGGCTCGGCCGCGCCCTCAAGGAGTACCGCGTGCTGCTCCTGGACCAGCGCGGCACCGGCGCCTCCACGACCGCCAACCGTCAGACGCTCCCGCTGCGCGGCGGCCCCGCCGAGCAGGCCGACTACCTCGCCCACTTCCGCGCCGACGCCATCGTCCGCGACTGCGAGGCCATCCGCCCGCAGATCACCGGCGGCGCCCCCTGGACCGTCCTCGGCCAGAGCTTCGGCGGCTTCTGCACCGTCGCCTACCTGTCGCTGGCCCCCGAGGGCCTGAGCGCCGCTCTGATCACCGGCGGTCTGCCCTCCCTCGACGCCCACGCCGACGACGTCTACCGGGCCGCCTTCCCCCGCATCGAGCGCAAGGTCGTCGCGCACTACGCCCGCTATCCGCAGGACGTCGAACGCGCCCGCCGCATCGCCGACCACCTGCTCACCCACGACGTGGTCCTGCCGAACGGCTACCGGCTGACCGTGGAGGCCTTCCAGTCCCTCGGCATCATGCTCGGCGGCAGCGAGGGCAGCCACCGCCTGCACTTCCTGCTGGAGGACGCCTTCGTCCGCACCCCGAACGGCCACGAGCTGTCCGACGCCTTCCAGGAGGAGGCGCAGGGCCTGCTGTCCTACGCCGGACACCCGCTCTACGCCCTCGTCCACGAGGCCTGCTACGGCCAGGACGCGCGGCCCACCGACTGGTCCGCCGAGCGGGTGCGCGCCGAGTTCCCGCGCTTCGACGCCGCCAAGGCCCTGGCCGGCGACGAACCGCTGCTCTTCACCGGCGAGTCGGTCCACCCCTGGATGTTCGACTGCGACCCGGCACTGCGCCCGCTGCGCGAGACCGCCGAACTGCTCGCCGCCCGCACCGACTGGACGCCCCTGTACGACCCCGCCCGCCTCGCCGCCAACGAGGTGCCCGCCGCCGCGGCCGTCTACCACGACGACATGTACGTCGACACCGTGCACGCGCTCACCACCGCCCGTGCGATCCGGGGCCTGCGCACCTGGGTCACCGACGAGTTCGAGCACGACGGCGTCCGGGCCGGCGGCCCGCGCGTCCTGGACCGGCTGCTCGCGCTCGCCCGCGACGAGGCGTGAGCGGCGAGGCCCGAAATCCGGGTGCGGCGCCGGCGGCCCGGGTTAGTGTGCGGGCATGACGGAGCCGACGATCACGCAACTGGAGCCCATGCCCGGGGACTGGCGCCGCGCCCTGGCCGTCGTGGCCCACCCGGACGACCTGGAGTACGGCTGCTCGGCGGCGATCGCCGCGTGGACCGACGAGGGCCGCGAGGTCGCCTACGTGCTCGCGACCCGGGGCGAGGCCGGCATCGACACGCTGGCGCCCGCGGAGTGCGCCCCGCTGCGTGAGCGGGAGCAGCGGGCGAGCGCGGCCGTCGTCGGGGTGAGCGAGGTGGAGTTCCTCGACCACAAGGACGGTGTCATCGAGTACGGCACCGCGCTGCGCCGCGACATCGCCGCCGCGATCCGCCGGCACCGGCCCGAGCTGGTCATCACCATGAACCACCGGGACACCTGGGGCGGCGTCGCCTGGAACACCCCGGACCACGTGGCCGTCGGCCGGGCCACGCTCGACGCGGCGGGCGACGCCGGCAACCGCTGGATCTTCCCGGAGCTGACCGACCAGGGCCTCGAACCGTGGGACGGCGTGCGGTGGGTCGCGGTCGCCGGCTCCTCCTCGCCCACCCACGCGGTGGACGCCGCGCCGGGTCTCGAGCGCGCGGTGCGCTCGCTGCTCGAACACCGGACGTACATCGAGGTGCTGACCGACGAGGACCCGGAGACGTACGTGCGCGGATTCCTCACCGGCTTCGCCCAGGCCGCGGGGGAGCGGTTCGGTGGAAAGCCGGCCGTGACCTTCGAAGTCTTCGGACGGTAGCGGCGTGGCGGGGGAGCGGGACGAGCGGGACCAGCGGGGGGAAGACGGCGTGCATGGTGTGCGGGGCGCGCAGGCGCAGCAGCGTCTGGCGGAGCGGTTCGAGGAGCACCGCGGGCAGCTCAAGGCGGTGGCGTACCGCATGCTCGGCTCCCTGGCCGAGGCGGAGGACGCCGTGCAGGAGGCCTGGCTGCGGCTCGACCGCACCGGCGGGGACCGCGTCGACAACCTCGGCGCCTGGCTGACCACGGTGACCGGCCGGATCTGCCTGGACCTGCTGCGTTCGCGCACCGCCCGCCGCGAGGAGCCGCTGGCCGAGGGCTTCGACACCTTCGTGCCGGACCCCGTGGTGCGGGCGCTGCCGCGGACCGATCCGGAGCAGGAGGCCCTGCACACCGACTCGGTGGGCATCGCGCTGCTGGTGGTGCTGGAGACCCTGGAGCCGGCCGAGCGGCTGGCGTTCGTCCTGCACGACATGTTCGCCGTGCCCTTCGACGACATCGCGCGGGTCGTCGAGCGCAGCCCGGCCGCCACCCGGCAGCTGGCCAGCCGGGCCCGGCGCCGGGTGCGCGACGCGACCCCCGCCGCCGAACCGGACCTCGGCCGGCAGCGCCGGGCGGTCGAGGCGTTCCTGGCCGCGAGCCGCGCCGGTGACTTCGAGGCCCTGGTGTCCGTCCTCCACCCGGACGTGGTGCTACGGGCCGACGCCGGTGTGCTGGCCCGGGGCGCGGCCGCGTCGAAGGTGGTGCGGGGCGCGCGGACGGTCGCCACCGGGGCGTTCCACTTCCGTCACCTCGCCGGGCTCGCCCGCGTCGTCCTGGTCAACGGAGCGGTCGGCACCGTCGCCGTGTCCGGGACAGGCGTGCAGTCCGTCACCTACGTCACCGTCGCCGACGGACTCATCACCGGCCTGTACATCCTGTCCGACCCAGAGCGCCTGGCCGACCTGGACCTTTCCGCACTGGAGGCCTGACCGGGGCCGGTGGCCGTCGGCGCCGGGGCACCCCGGCGGACCGTATCCTCGTCGGCATGCGAGAACACACGGCGGACCCGGCTGCGGATCCGGCAGACCCGGCGGAACTGCGTGCCGACTGCGAGCGGTGCTTCGGCCTGTGCTGCGCGGCCCTGCCCTTCGCCCGCTCGGCGGACTTCGCGATCGACAAGGACGCCGGAACGCCCTGCCCGAACCTCCGCACCGACCACCGCTGCGGCATCCACGCGAGGCTGCGGGAGAGCGGCTTCAGCGGCTGCACGGTCTACGACTGCTTCGGCGCCGGGCAGCGGGTCTCGCAGGTGACCTTCGGCGGCCAGGACTGGCGCACCGGCCCGCCCGAGCGGGCCCGCCGGATGTTCGACGTCTTCCCGGTGGTCCGCCAACTGCACGAGCTGCTCTGGTACCTGACCGAGGCGCTGACCCTGCCCGCGGCCCGCCCGGTCCACGCCGATCTGCGCCGCGCCCTCGCCGACACCGAGCGCCTCACCGCCGGTACCCCCGACGAGCTGTCCGCCCTGGACGTGCCCGGGCACCGGCAGCGGGTCAACGTGCTCCTGCTGCGCACCAGCGAACTCGTGCGGTCCGGCACCCGCGGCCGCAAGAAGAACCGCCGGGGCGCCGACCTGATGGGCGCCCGTCTGAGGGGCGCCGACCTGGCGGGCGCCGATCTGCGCGGGGCCTACCTCATCGCCGCCGACCTCAACGGCGCGGACCTGCGCGGCGCCGACCTGATCGGCGCGGACCTGCGGGACGCCGACCTCACGGACGCCGACCTGACCGGCGCCTTCTTCCTGACCCAGCCGCAGCTCACCGCCGCCCGGGGCAGCGCCGGAACCAGGCTGCCGGAGTCAGTCACGCGCCCGGTGCACTGGACAGCCGGGTCCTGAGGGGACGTCCCCGGTGACCGGGGCCTGCTCGGGCACCTTTCGGGGCGGGCCGGAGGCGGTCCGCCGGTCCAGACGCAGACGCAGACCCTCCGGCATCAGCGTCAGCCGCTCGGTCACCCGCAGCCGGTAGTCCGGGTCGGGCCGCAGCTCGTAGCGGCGCAGCAGCAGTCCCAGGACCAGCGTCGCCTCGTGCAGTGCGAACTGCCGTCCGATGCACGCCCGGGCCCCCGTCCCGAACGGCTTGTAGGTGTGCGGGGCGCGCGACCGTACGGCCTTCGCGTCGAACCGGTCCGGGTCGAACCGTTCGGCGTCCGGCCCCCACACCTCGGGGTCGCGGTGCAGCATCCCCGTCAGCACCAGCGCCCAGGCACCGCGTCGCATCGGATACGTGCCGCCGAGCACCGTGTCCCGGCGGGCCTCCCGGGCGAAGGCGGGCGCGGTCGGCCACAGCCGCAGCGACTCGTCCAGCACCCGGCGCAGGTAGCGCAGTTTGGCCACCTGCTCGTAACCGGGCGCGTCGGTGTCGCCCCAGACGCGGTCCACCTCGGCCCGGGCCCGGGCGGCGACCTCGGGGTGCCGGGACAGGTAGTGCAGGGCGAAGGAGAGCGCGCCCGAGGTGGTCTCGTGGCCGGCCACCAGGAAGGTGATGACCTGGCGGCGGACGTTCTGAGGCGACAGCCGTTCACCGGTCTCGGGGTGGGCCGTCTCCAGCATCCGGTCGAGCAGGTCGCCGTCGCCGCCCCTGCCGCCCCCGCCGCCGGCCGCCCGGCGTTCGCGGACGAGGTCGTCGACCGTGCGGTTGAGGAACGCGATGTCGGCGGCGTTGCGCCGGTTCGCGCCGCGCAGCAGCCAGGGGGCGAGCGGTGCGGGCACCGTGTTCAGCCGCTGCGCGTAGGTGAGCGTGCCCACCATCGCGGTGACGAAGGGATGGGGGCGTGCGCGTTCGAAGGACCCGAAGTCGTGCCCGAAACCGGTGCGCGCGATGGTCTCCAGCGTCAGCTTGGTCATGTCGCCCGGCACGTCCACCGCCCGCCCCGACGCCCGGGCCCGGTCCCAGTGCTCGGTGAGCCGCGCGGCCACGTCCAGCATCATCACGTGGTACCCGGCCATGGCCTCGCGGCTGAAACCGGGCGCCAGCACGTCGTGCCCGAGCTGCCAGTTGGGCTCGTGGTTGTACGCCGTGAACAGCCCGTCCCCGGCCACCGGCCGCAGGTTGGCCACGCCCAGGCCCACGTGCTTGGCGAAGCGCGTCTCGTCCGCCAGGTCGGCGGCGAGGGAGGCACCCCACACGAACACGAACTCCTTGCCGAAGGCCCGCCGCCGGAAGACCGGGCCCAGCTGCCGGGCGTACCGCAGCGAGTCCTGCATCGGGGTGCGCCTGCTCGCCCCGACCACGTCCCCGAGCAGGGGGAGCCGGTACGGCGGGCGGGGTATGCGGTGCAGTTCGGGCCAGCCCAGCTCGGCGCTGCGAAAGCCCCTGGGCAGTCCGTCCGGTGCCAATGTCTTCGTCGTCTCCGCCATGACGCGATCTCCCTTGACGCAGCGGCGTGTTGCACGAGCCGGGGCCAGCGTGTTGTACATGGATTCAATAACGCGGCCCAGTCTCGTCCCGTTGTTGAACCGACGTCAAGTAAGGTGCGGGCATGGCCGCGAAACAGGGGGAGCGCACCCGCCGCAGGCTCAGCACCGGGGAGCGTCGGGAGCAGTTGCTCTCGGTGGGGGCGCGGCTGTTCTCGGAGAGCCCCTACGACGAGGTGTGGATCGAGCAGGTCGCCGAGATCGCCGGGGTCTCCCGAGGGCTGCTGTACCACTACTTCCCGAACAAGCGGGACTTCTTCGCGGCGGTCGTCGAGCGCGAGAGCGAGCGCATGCTGCGCATGACGGCGGCCGTGCCGGGGGTGCCGGTCCGCGAGCAGCTCACCGCGGGCCTCGACGCGTACCTGGAGTACGTCCGGGCCCACGCGCACGGCTACCGCGCCTTCCACCGCGCCGACGCGACCGGGGACCAGGCCGTGCGCCGGGTCTACCGGCGGGCGCTCGCCGCGCAGGAGCGGCAGATCCTCGCGGCGCTGGCCGCCGACCCGGAGTTCGGCCCGGCCTTCGAGGAGCGCGGCGACGTACGGCTGGCGGTGCGCGGCTGGCTGGCGTTCACCACCGCGGTCTGCCTGGAGTGGCTGCGGGACCCGGAACCCGCCCGCGCACAGGTGCGTGACCTGTGCGCGCGGGCGCTGTTGGGTGCCATCGCGCCCTGAGCCCGCGATGCGGGAGCGCGGTGGGATCGCGCGTCGTGGTTGGCGCGCTCTCCGATCTCCGATAGGTTAGGTGAGCCTTACCTAATGACTGCTGAACGGAGGTTGGGATGGGTGACAGCCACACCTGGACGGCCGCGCCCGCCGCGGCGGAGCAGGCCCGTTCCGTGCTCGCCGCCGCCTGGTCCTGCGCGGTGACCGCGGAGGGCGGCCGCGAGGAGTTCGTCGGCGCGCACACCGTGGCCGACGACGGCCGCGTGCTCCTGCACGTGCCCGAGGACAGCGCCCTGCTCGCGGCCGCCGTCTGCGCGCCCCGCGGGGAGCCGTCCGCCGTGCTGGAGTTCGCAGACGTGGCGCCCGTCCCGGTACGGGGGCGGATCAGGGCCCGGCTCTGGCTCGCCGGCTGGTTCGCCGTGCAGGACGGGCACCTGGCCTTCCGGCCCACCCGCGTGGTGCTGCGGCGGCCGTCCGGTGCCGTGGTGGTCGACGTCGACGACTTCACCGCCGCCGCGCCCGATCCGCTGGCCCTGGCGGAGGCCCGGCTGCTGACCCATCTCGCCGACTGCCACGGCGACGCCGTCCAGCGGCTGACCCGGCTCGTCGAACCCGACGGCCTGCACGGCGCGGTCCGGGTGCGGCCGCTCGCCGTCGACCGGCACGGACTGACCCTGCGCATCGAGCGCCTGAGGGACCACGGCGACGTACGGCTGCCCTTCCACGCCCCGGCCGACGACATCGCACAGCTCACGGAACGGGTGCACGTGCTGCTGTCCCAGGCGAGCGCCGCGTCCTGCCCCCGGGCCCTACAGCGGCAGCGCACAGACGGCGACGGGTGAGGGGAACGGCTCTCCCGCGGGCCGCAGTTCGCCACCGTCGGCCACGTGGAACACGCTGACGGTGCCGGACCTCTGGTTCGCCGCGAACAACAGCCCGCCGTCGGGGGAGAAGGCGATCTGCCGAGGGAAGTCCCCGCCCACCGGCACCGTGCCGAGCGGCCGGAGCCGGGCCCCCTCGGCCTCCACCGCATAGCGCGTGAGGCTGTTGTGCCCCCGGTTGGCGAGGAAGGCGTACGAGCCGTCGGACGTGACCAGGATCTGCGCCGGGTGGTTGGTGCCGGAACCGGTGCCGGTGGACTGCGCCTCGCCGATGCTCAGGCGTCCCGTGTCCGGGTCGTAGGCGCAGACCGCGACGGTGTTGTCGACCTCGTTGGCGAGATAGGCGTGGCGTCCGCCCGGGTGGAAGGTGAGGTGGCGCGGCCCGGCACCCGCCCGGGTCCGTGCCCGCGCGACCTCCTCGAGGGTGCCCGCGCCCTCGTCCAGGCGGTAGGTGTAGACGGTGTCCGTGCCGAGGTCCACGGCGAGGACGTGGTTCCCGTCCGGGCCGGTGACGATCTGGTGGGCGTGCGGACCCCGCTGCCCCGGTCCTGGCGGGGGAGTGGAGTGCGTGACCAGGCCGGTGCGCTCGCCGAGCGCGCCCGAGGCGTCGATCGGGTGCACGGCGACGCTGCCCGAGCCGTAGTTGGCGCTCAGCAGCCAGCGCCCGCCCGGATGCACGGACAGGTGACAGGGCGCCTCTCCGCCGGTGCTCCGGCTGCCCAGGACCCTGCGGTCGGACAGCCGGACGGCGCTCACCGCGCCGTCCTCGCGCTCGTTCACCGCGTACAGGACGCGGCCGTCGGGGTGCACCGCCAGGTAGGAGGGATCGTCCACCTCGGCGAGGACGCCCCGGCCGGTGACCCGGCCCGTCCCGGGGTCGTAGTCGGCGAGCCCGATGCCCTTGCCGCCGCCCTCGACGGAGGTGTAGGTGCCGGTCAGGAGCGGGCGCGGCCCGGCGGACTCCCGTTGCCTGCCCGACGCGCCCGCGCTCGCCCCGGGCGCGGTGGGCGTCGTGGACGGCGCCGGTGAGGACGCCACGGGGTCCGACGGAGCACCGCACGCAGCCGCCGCGGGGAGCGCAGCCGCCGCGGCGGCCGTCCGCGCGAGCAGCCCGACGAACCGCCGCCTGTTCCAGCCGTCACCGCTCATGTCCGCGCTCCCCTGCCCGTTCCGCCCCTGCCCGATCCGCAACTGCCCGTCCGCCCCTGCCCGTTCCGTCCCCTGGCGGGCGCCGTCCGTCGCCTGTCGCCGTCCTGTACGGGTTCGCCCGGTGCGACCTTGAGGGGTGCCGCCCGTTTCCGTCGTCGCGGCTCGTGTCCGCGCCTCCGGTCCCGTCCTCCACCAGCCCCCCCGTCCCCTACCAGTCGCCGTCCTGGACCGGCTCGCCCGGCGCGTCCTTGAGCGGCTTGACCTGCGGGGGCGTGGGCGCCTGCCACGGCTCGTGGTCGTCCCCGATCCAGTCGCCGACCGGCTTGACGTCCTGGAGCGGCCCCGTGGGGGCGAGATCGTGGGCGTCCTGGTCGTAGTAGTCGTACCAGGGCAGGCCGGCCCGGGTGTACGCGGCCCGGTCCACGGGGGAGGGCGGCGGCGCCTCGCCGGTGATGCGCTGCCACTCGGGAGGCGTCACCAGGTGCACGAAGACCCGGCCGGCCGGAGCCTCGGCCCAGTCCGTCAGCGGCCGTTGGTCGCGGTACACCTCCTGGCGCATGGAGCCTCCGACGCCGAGCCCCATGGCCGGTGCGGAGCGGGGCCGGGCCGCGCCTCCGTAGGCCGGGGCCGCACCCGGGGCGGCGGGGGCCGACGCCGGCATCGGGGCACCGAAGGCTCCGCCCGACCGGGCCCGCCTGCGCGTCGCCTCGGCACGGCGCCGCTCCTCCTCCTTCTCCTCCCGCCAGCGGGCCAGCTCCGTGTCGTTGAGGGGGCGGGCCTGCAGCTGGACGCCGCCCCAGACCTCCTCGCCGGTGACCTGGCCCTCGACGGTCGCCCCCATGCCGAGTGGCACCGCCACGAACTGACGGACCGTGCCCGTCCCGGAGTTGATGCCGTCCAGCCAGGGCTGGCGGGGCAGAACCACGTAGTTCTGCGGATCGCGGGACAGCCGGTCGCTCCAGGGCCTGCCCGAGACCGCGCACACCTTGCCCACCCCGACCTGGAGGGCGGCGGGCTCCCTCGTGCCGGCGAAGCTCAGCCACATGGCCTCACGCAGGTACACCGGCAGCATCACGCCGCCGCGCGCCCGCCACGCCTCGGGCACGGTGTCGGCGTAGTCCGAGACCCGGCGGACCGGGAACTCGCCGAGCCCGGGCGGCAGCGGATGGGTGCCCGTCTCGGGCAGTCGCATGGTGCGGATGAAGCGCACCGCCGCACCACCCGGCAGCAACAGCCGGTTCCCGTCGATCCGCACGCTGGTGTCGGTCATCCGAACGCCCCCTCATCCCTGTGGACTCTTCCTCAATGGGAACGCCGCGCGGCGCGGCCGCGGTTCCGTTTCCGCCACAGCGCCCGCACCCGGTCCCACAGCCGGGTCAGCCGCGGCATGCGCTCGCGCTGCTCGCGCGTGTGGTGGTCCAGCTCCTCCAGGAGCCGGCGGGAGCGGTGCTCGGTGTCCATCTCGTCGATGATCCGGTTGACCTCGGCCAGCACCGCGCCCCGCAACTGCCACTGCCGTTCGTCGCGCCTGACCTCCTCCAGAAGCAGGACGGCCAGCCGGTCGCGGGTGGCCGCGGCCTGCCGCAGCTCGGTGGACAGCCGCTCCTCCGCGGACTCGGCGTCGTCACTGGCGCTGGTGGTGACCAGCACCGAGAAGCTCACCACGGCGTCGGCGATCTCCGACAGCAGCTGCTGGATGGTCGCCCCCGTCTCCGGCGGGAACAGGGGCTCGGGCTCACGCTCCTTGGCGAGGTCGGTGAAGGTGCGCGCCAGGACCCGCATGACCACCGTGCAGATCTCCAGGGTGTCCAGACCCGTACGCAGCACCACCCGGTGGAGCAGCCCCTCGCGCACCCGGGGGTTGAACCGCAGGCTGTCCTCGGCCTGGCGGAGGTCCTCGTCCACCTCGCCGATGTCGTGGTCGAGCCGGCGGGCCTCGTGCAGCCGGGCCGCCGCCTCGTGGAACGGCGTGCTGTCGGCGGCCTCCTCACCCATGCGCAGCATGAGCTGGCGCACCTGCCGGGCCAGCCCCACGATCGACTCGCCCGCCTGCTCCACCCACACCGGAGGGGCGAGGATCAGGTTGAAGACCAGCCCGACGATCGCCCCGATCAGGGTTTCCACCACCCGGGCCCACGCCAGGCTGCCGTGCGAGGTCACGCCGAGCACCAGCATCGCGCTGATGGCCACCTCGGCGGTGAACTCGTGCGCCCGCACCAGATGCCCGACACCCAGCGCCGCCACGATCAGCAGGGCCAGGCTCCACCAGCTCAGCCCGACCAGCTGGCTGAAGGCGATGGCGACCAGCACACCGGCCACCACGGCGTTCACCCTGCGGATGCTCATCTTGAGCGTGGCGTACAGGGTGACCTGGACCACCAGCAGCGCGGTCAGGGGAGCGGTGAGCGGCGCCGCCGACTTGTCGGGGGTCAGCCGCACCGCGATGACGTAGGCGATCGAGGCCGCGGCGGCCGAGCGCAGGGCCTGCACGACCATGGGGTCCCGAAGCCACTTCACCCGCCGCAGAGTCGACCCCACGGCCTCACGCACATCCCGCATCCTCGGGCTGTTCCCTTCCGCAGGCGCCTCGAACGTGTCCGATCAGGACGGTAGCCGGACGCGGACGGCCGGGCCCCTCTCACGCGCCGTGCGCCGCCGGACGGGTCAGGCCCTCACCTTGGCGACGAAGGCGGACAGATTGCCCAGTGCCCGGGCGACCTGCTCCTCCAGCGTGAGGCTCTCCTCGAAGCGGGCGCCGCTCTGCGACACCTTCTTGCCCCGCAGGTACAGGGAACACGCGAGGTCGGTGCACATGTACAGGCCGACCGAGTTGCCCTCGCGGCCGGCCGCGCCCGCCTTGCGCGCCGTCATCAGCGACACACCGCCCCGGGGATGGGTGGTCAGGCACAGCGCGCACATGCTGCGCTGGAAGTAGCCGCTCCGGGCCGGCTGGAACCGCAGGGCCACACCGGTGAGGCCCCCGTCGTGGTCGGTGACCAGATAGCTGCGGTCGGGCGCCCCGGGGTCCCGCCAGCCGAGGAAGTCGAGATCGCCCCAGGGACGCTCGTCGAGATCGCGGGGGACGGCCAGGCGCTTGGTCTCGCCCTTCGAGCAGTTGATGAAGGAGGTGCGGATGTCCTGTTCGACGAGTGCTCTCATGGGAGCCTCCCCTTTGTATGTCGATTCGTATGTCGAATGCGTATGTCGACGTGGCAAGAACCTAGGGGTTCTAGGTTTCCACCTAGCGTAGATAGCCGACAGGGGAAGAGGCCAGCGCATTTTCGGCGGGCGCGAGTTCATAGCATGAATTAAGGGCAAAGGGAAGTCGCGTGCGGCAGTCCGGCAGAGGTATGTTGCAGACCGGGCACGGTACGGGAGGAGCCACATGGCGGGGCGGAACGGGCGCACGGTGCGCGACCTCAGGAGGGCCAACCGTACGGCCGTGCTGCAACGGCTCTACTTCGACGGACCGCTCAGCCGCTTCGAGCTGGGCCCGGCGACCGGCCTCAGCTCCGGTTCCGTCAGCAACGTGGTCGCCGACCTGGTCGCCGACGGACTGGTCGAGGAGGCCGGCAGCGTCGACTCCGACGGCGGTCGGCCCCGCACGCTGCTGCGCGTGGCCCCCGCCAGCGGCCACATGATCGGCGTGGACGTCGGCGAGACCCGGGTGCGGGTCGAGCTGTTCGACCTGACGCTCACGGAACTCGCCCGCGCCGAACACCCGCTGGCCGAGCAGCGGTACGACGTGGACGTCATCGTCGGCCACATCCGCGACGGCATCGCCGAGGTGCTGGCCACGGCCGGACTCCCGCCCGAGCGGCTGCTCGGCGCCGGGATCGGCGTCCCCGGCATCGTCGAGCACACCGCCGACCGCGGTGCCGTGGTGCACGGCCAGACCATCGGCTGGGACGCGGTCCCGCTGGAGGCCCTGCTCCGGGCCGGGTCGCCGTTGCCCGACACCGTGCCTCATCTCATCGACAACGGCGCCAAGACCCTCGGCCAGGCCGAGATGTGGTTCGGCGCCGGACGCGGCGCGCGCAACGCGGTCGTGGTCCTCTTCGGCTCCGGCGTCGGCGCCAGCCTCGTCACCCCCGAGGTCGAGCAGGGCCGGGCGGTCGAATGGGGCCACCTGACGGTACGGGTCAGGGGCCGCCGCTGCCGCTGCGGAGCGCTCGGCTGCCTGGAGGCGTACGCGGGCGCCGAGTCACTGCTGGCCCGCTGGCGCGAGGAGGGCGGCCGCGTGCCGGAGGGCACCGACGAGGAGACCGCCCTCACCACGATGCTCGCCGCCGCCTACCCGGCCGAGGGCGGGACGGCCGATCCGGTCGCGCTCGCCGTCCTGGAGGAGACCGCCGAGTACCTGGGCGCCGGCCTGTCCGACCTGATCAACCTCTTCCAGCCCGAGCGCATCCTCATCGGCGGCTGGGCCGGCCTCCAGCTCGGCACCCGCTTCCTGCCGGCCGTACGCCGCCACGCCGTGTCGTACGCGCTGCGCCACCCCGCCCAGAAGGTGACGGTCGACCTGGGTCGGCTCGGCCCCGACGCCGTCACCGTCGGCGCCGCGATCCTGCCCCTGGCCGACTTCTTCGCGCGCGGCGGCCGGCGCCCCGAGCCGGCGCCCGAGTACCCGGTCCCCGCCTGGCGCACCGCGCTCGAGGAGCGGGCCCCGCACTGAGGTTTCGCCGGTCACCGCGGCGGTACCCGATGCCGCTCGGGCGACCGGCAGGACCACGGGAAGGAGCGCGCCGTGACCCATCACCGCCACGAGGGACCGGGTGAGAACGGTGATCCCGTCCCGCGCGACATGCCCGATCAGCAGGCCGGCATCGACGACGACCCGTGGGAGGCCGCCGCGCCCACCCGCGAGCAGCTCGAACACCGTCAGGGCGACGAGAGCGACCGGCGCGAGGGCGAGGGCGAGGAGCACACGGAGGCCGACGACGAGGCCGGCGGCGAGAGGGCGGAGCAGCCGGACGGGTCCGCCACCGACGTGCCCGACACGGACGAGGCGGGGACGGGCCGGCAGGGCGCCCCGCACTCGGGCAACGTGAACCCCGAGCACCCGGTGCCCGACGAGTCGTCCGGCTGACGACGTCAAGGAGGCATGGGCGTGGGGCGGGCAGTCCCCGCGCTCAGCCGACCTTGCGCCCCCGCATGGGCTCCGTGTCCGCCCCCGCGCCCTGCCGGAGGCCCCGCAGGAACTCCTCCAGCACCTCGGTGGCCGTACGCGTCGGGCGCCAGCCCAGCTCCACCCGTGCCCGGGTGCAGTCCATGAGCGGCAGTCGCAGCACCGCGTCGAACAGGTGCGGGGAGGCAGGCAGCAGCCGCAGCCCCCACGCGGCGGCGACCGCCGAGCGGGCCGCGGTCCGGGGCAGCCGCACCGGACGCGCCCCCATCAGCTCACCCAGCAGCTCGGCGTCCACCGGCGGCTCGGCGGCGAGGTTGAAGGGGCCCCGGGCGTCCTCGGAACGCACCGCCAGCCGGTACGCGTGGGCCGCGTCGTCGGTGTGCAGGGCCTGGACCCGCAGGCCGGGGACGTCCGGCAGGAAGGGGAGGAGCTCCGGACGGGCCGCCGGACCCGGCAGGAACCGTCCGCCGAAGATCCGGCGCTGCTCGCTGGCCGACTCCCGCTTGAAGAGGAAGGCCGGCCGCATCCGCACCACCCGGATCCCCGGGTGGTCGCGTTCGAAAGTGTCCAGGGCCCGTTCCAGATAGGCCTTCTCCCGGCAGTACGCGGCGTCCGGCCAGCCGTGCGTCGGCCACGACTCGTCCACCGCGTGGTCCTTGGGTCCCGGCGAGTACGCGCCGACCGACGAGGCGTGCACCAGCGCCGGCACCCCGGCCGCGGCCACCGCCTCGAAGACCCGGATGGAGCCCAGTACGTTCGTACGCCAGGTCGTCGCCGGGTCGTGCGTCGGCTGGAACGCCCAGGCCAGATGGATCACGGCGTCGGCGCCCGCGAAGTGGGCGCTCAGGTCGGTGCGGTCCGAGGCCAGGTCGACCGCGGCCCACTCCGTCTTCGGGGGCGACCACCCGGGAATCCGCCGGGCCAGTCCCCGCACTGAGCCCACCTGCGGGTCCTCGGAGAGAAGGCGCACCACACTGGTCCCCACGTTGCCGGTGGCGCCCGTGACGACGATCCTGCTGCCCGTTGCGCTGCTCACCCTGTGCTCCTCTCGGCGGCTCGGCCGTGCGGACAGCACCGGGTACCCACCGCTCGGGGGAGGCACGCAAGGAGAAGCCCCGACCGCGACGGGGGAATCACGGCCGGGGCGGCTTGGGGTGGATACGGATGGCGGTCGCCTCTCGGCGGGGGGCTCCACAGGGCTTCAGCCGAACGATCTTCCCTGTGGGCTATAGGTGAGGCCCGGGGACACTGTTCCATCCGCACCCACGTTCTGTTCAACGGAGAAGCCCCCGCCGGTGTTCCACCCTCTGTCGCGTTTTGGGGTGATGTGGGTCACTGCTCCGTGGGCTCGCCCCGCTCGGGCACGATCTCGGCCCACAGGTTCTCCGCCTGGAGCAGCAGGGTGCCGAGAACCGCCGTCCGCGCGGCTCCCCGCCCTGCGTGTTCCCGCAGCCCGAGCTGCAACCGCCGGTGCAGCTCCTCCATCGTCACCTCGGTCGCCCGCTCCGGGCTCGCCTTCGCGGCCTCGCCCACCAGCCGGCTCGCCTCGACGTGGCAGGCGTCGCCGATCTGCCGCAGCAGGCGCGCGTACAGGTCGAGGGCCGGGCCATCGGGCGAAACGGGCGTCCGGTGCTCGTCGGCAGCCACCGCCAGCGTCCGGGTCAACGCGGTGATGTTCCCGGTGACCCGGCTCCACCGCTGGTCCTCGTCCTCGGGCGGTACCACGGTGGGCCCGCGGTGCAGCCGGCGCAGCGGGCCGGAGGTCAGACGCAGGCTCTCCCTGCTCCAGGACCGGGCCGAGTACAGCGCGTCCAGCCGCCGCTGGAGCCGGGCGGCGTCGCTCGACCAGCCGGCCGCGCTCTGCGCGTCCCACTCGGTCCCTCGCAGGTCGTCGGCCACGGAGTGCAGGAGGTCGCCCGCCTCCCGGGCCAGCGCGGCGAGGTTCTCCCGGATGTCGCGCAGATGGACCGGCGGCAGCACGAAGGCGTTGACCGCGACGCCGATGAACGCGCCGAGCGCTGCCTGCCCCACCCGGTGGCCGACCGCGGAGGCCGACACCGCCGTGCCGGAGGCCAGGACGAACACCGCGGTGGTGGCCGTGTAGATGCCCTGTTGGCCGAAGCGGGACCAGTTCGCCATCAGCATCAGCACCGGCAGGGACAGTGCCAGCGCCCCCGTGGTGTCATCCGTGATCGCCTGCGCCACCGACGCCACCAGGGCCCCGGCGCAGATCGCCGCGAACTGCTGCCCGGCCTGCCGCACCGAGCTGTACACGGTGGCCTGGACGAGGACCAGCGCCACCCAGGGCGCCATCAACGCCAGCGGATCGCCCAGCCACACGCCCGCCACGGCCCAGGCGATCAGCGCCGCGCCCGCCGCCTTCAGCGACTGCACGACCAGGTCGCGTTCCCGTCCGGGCCCCCGCCAGGCGGCGCGGACGGCCCGTCCGACGGCGCACATCTCCCACCACACCGCGGCCACGGGCCGCCGTCCCCGGAGTGCTTCCCGGAGCCTGTGTGTCGCAGCGGTCATGCGGTGCCGGGCGTCCGCGTGACCGGCGGACCCGTCTCGAAGCGGGGTACGAACCGGCGGCTCATGCGAACGGGCTCCGTTCGAGGCAGGCCAGCAGGTCGGCCGGGTCGGCGTAGACCGCCGCCGCGCCCGCCTCCTCCAGGTCGGCACGCGGCAGACCGCCGCACAGCACGCCCACGCAGCGCACCCCGGCCCGGCTGCCCGCCCGCATGTCCCACACGGTGTCGCCGACGAAGACGGCCCGCCCGGCCGGCACCCCGGCAAGTTCCAGGGCGTGCTCGACCGGCTCCGGTGCCGGCTTGCCCGCGTCCACGTCGTCGGCGCTCGCGGTGGCGGCGATCGCGTCGTCCGCGTCGATCGCCCGCCGCAGCGCACCCAGCTCCGGGCCGCCCGCCGAGGTGGCGAGGACCACCTTCCAGCCGTCGCCGGCCAGGCGGCGCAGCAGCTCCCCGGCGTCCGGCAGCGCCGGCAGACGGTCGAAGTACTGTCCGTACAGTGCCTTGTGCGCGGCGCTCAGCTCCGCGTCCTGGTTCCGGTCCCGGTCCTCGCCCAGCAGGTGCCCGACGAGGTCGCCGGAGGCGAGCCCCACGGCCCGGTGGACGGCGTGCATCGGCACCCGGTGCCCGGCCTGCCTGAAGGCCTCCCACCAGGTCGTCACATGCAGGTGATTGGTGTCGACGAGGGTCCCGTCGACGTCGAACACGGCCGCCCGTTCCATGCACTGTTCCTTTCCTGGTCCGAGGCTCGGCGGACGGGTACCACGTCAGCGGCCCGCCACTCCGGACGGAGTACGGCCCTGACGGGTCCAGGCCAGCAGCTCGTCCAGGGTCCAAGTGGTGACCACGCGCTCCGGGGGCACCCCGCACTCCTCGGCCCGCGCGCACCCGTGGATCTGCCAGTCCAGCTGGCCGGGCGCGTGCGCGTCGGTGTCGACGGAGAACAGCACACCCGCCGCCACCGCCCGGCGCAGCAGCCGCCGCGGTGGGTCGAGCCGCTCCGGGCGGCTGTTGATCTCCACGGCGGTGCCGGACTCGGCGCAGGCGGCGAACACCTCGTCCGCGTCGAACTCCGACTCCGGCCGCCCCCGCCCGGTCAGCAGCCGCCCGGTGCAGTGCCCCAGGACGTCCGCGTGCGGATCACGGACGGCGGCCACCATGCGGCGGGTCATCGAGCGCGCGTCCATCCGCAGCTTGGAGTGCACCGACACGACCACCACGTCGAGCCGCTCCAGCAGCTCCGGGTCCTGGTCGAGCGAGCCGTCGTCGAGGATGTCGCACTCGATCCCGGTCAGCAGCCGGAACGGCGCCCAGGTGGCGTTCAGTTCCGCCACCACGTCCAGCTGCTCGCGCAGCCGCTCGGGGGAGAGACCGCGGGCCACCGTCAGCCGCGGCGAGTGGTCGGTCAGCGCCGCCCACTCGTGCCCGAGCGCCGCCGCGGTCCGGCCCATCTCCTCGATCGGGCTGCCGCCGTCGGACCAGTCCGAATGCAGGTGGCAGTCGCCGCGCAGCTGCTCCCGCAGCCGCTCACCGCCCCGGGCGAGCGGGGTGTCCGCCTCGCCCTCCAGCCTCTCCAGATAGCCCGGCACCTCTCCGGCCAGCGCCTCGCGCGCCACCTGCGCCGTCTTGGGCCCGACACCCTTGAGCGACTCCAGCGAACCGGCCCGTTCCCGCAGCTCGGCGGCCGAAAGACCGCCGAGCACCCCGGCCGCGGTGCGGAAGGCGCGGACGCGGTACGTCGGCGCCTGGGCCCGCTCCAGGAGGAACGCGATCCGCTCCAGCGCTTCGACGGGGTCCATGGGCACCTCCTCCTTCGGCACCTCCAGGGTTCCCCAGCGCCGTGCGGACCGCACCACGGGCCGAGCGGTGCGAGCGGTGACGTGCCGGGTGCCGCGGGTGACGGCCTACCCTCTAGGCATGACCGAAATCGACAGCCCGCACATCGGCAGTCCGCGGATCCTCGTGCTCCGGGTGCAGCCGGGCACGCCCCCGTTCCGGATCGTGGAGATCGACGGCCAGGTGGTCGGCGAGGCCAAGGCCGTCACCGACGTGCTGGAGGCCGCCGCGGCCTTCGGCATCACGGTCCACGACCTGGACGACCCGGACGTCGTCCGCTGGGTGGGCGGGGACAAGTTCACCTGGACGCTGCACTAGGACCAGGAGGGGCACCGGGCCGGCCGGCGGCCGGTGCCCCGCCCGGGTGGCTCAGCCGACCGTCCACTTCTGGTTGGCGGCGCCCGTGCAGGTCCAGATCTGCAGCCGGGTGCCGTTGGCCGAGTTGTTTCCGGTGACGTCGAGGCACTTGTCGGCCTGGGGATTGACGATGTCGCGCGCGGCGGTGACGACCCATCGCTGGGCGGCGCTGCCGTTGCAGTCCCACAGCTGGACGACCGTGCCGTCCGCCGTGCCGCCGGCGTTGACGTCCAGGCACTTGCCGAGCGCGCGGACGGTGCCGTCGGAGCCCACCGTCCACTGCTGGGCGGCGGTGCCGTTGCAGTCGTAGAGCTGTACGGGGGTGCCGTTGGCGGTGTTCGCCGCGGCGACGTCCACGCACTTGCCGGCCAGGCCCCGGATCGCGCCGCCGCCCGACGAGTCGCCCGTCGTCACCGAGACGTGGTCCACGACGAGGGTCTGCGGGAAGACCGTGGAGCCGTCCGGGTCGCCGGGCCAGTAGCCGCCGACCGCCAGGTTCAGGATCAGGAAGTACGGCTTGTTGAACACCCACTGCCTGCCGCCCAGGTCGGCCGGGGTGCGCCGCTGGTAGACGTTGCCGTCCACCGACCAGGTGATCGAGTCGGGTGCCCAGTCGACGGCGAAGGTGTGGAAGGCGTCCGCGAAGGCCTGACCGCCCGGCAGGCTGTAGCCGGCGCCGATGCCGCCCGAGCCGGAGTACCCGGGACCGTGGATGGTGCCGTGCACGGTGGAGGGTTCGAAGCCGACGTTCTCCATGATGTCGATCTCGCCGGAGTCCGGCCAGTTCACCGGGGTGCCGAGCATCCAGAACGCCGGCCACATGCCCTGCCCGCGCGGCACCTTCATCCGCGCCTCGACGTGTCCGTACTGCGCGGTGAACTTCCCCGAGGTGTTGAGCCGGGCCGAGGTGTACTGGCAGGTGCCGTACCAGCACTGGTAGTTGGCCGGGTTCTCCCTGCGGGCCGTGATGACCAGGTGGCCCTGGCCGTCCAGGGCCGCGTTCTTGTTGCCGGAGGTGTAGTACTGCCGTTCGTGGTTGTTGACGTTGTCACCGGTCTCGATCTGCCACTTCGAGGAGTCGACGGCCGCACCGGCCGGGCCGTCGAAGGTGTCGGAGAACGTCACGGCGGCGGCCGAGGCGTCGGCGACCCGGGCGGTGGTGTCGGGTTCCGCCTGGGCGGGTCCGGTCACGAGGGACGCGGCCAGACCGGCGGACAGGGTGGCGGCGAGGAGACATCTGCGGAGCAGGCGTGGGCGGGCCACGGCTCTCCCTTCCGTACGGTGCTCCGCTGGGGAGCACCGACCGAGGTGGGGGTGGGGGTGTCGCCTCTTTATTCAAGTAGTGAGATAAGGGGCGGTCAATACCTTGGTACGGACCAGCTGCCGGCACTCACGCACGCGCCCTGCGCGCGTGCACCGCACGGCTCATCCGCCGGCCCAGAAGCAGGTAACCGAGCAGCGCGCCCGTGGTGTTGAGGATGACGTCGTCGATGTCGAAGGCCCGCCCGGTGACCAGGGCGCCCTGCGCGAACTCCACCAGCAGCATCACGACGGCCGTCAGCAGCAGCACCCGCAGCAGCCCGCGGGTACGCGGCGCGACGACCGGGACCAGTACGCCGAACGGCACCCCCAGCAGGATGTTCCCGCCGATCTGCTTGACGGCGTCACGCAACGCGGGCTGGTCCAGATAGGCCTTCAGCGAGCGGCCGGGATGCATGTTGGTGTGGGTGAGCGCCTCCGACGCGGGGGAGGGGTGCAGGGTCAGCCGCGCCAGCACCACCGCGAACGCCACCATGAAGACGAACGCGCAGCACGTCGCCAGCAGCCGCAACGGCAGGGCGAGCGGGCGCCGTTCGCGCCGGTCGTCGTTCTCCGTCCTCGCCTTCGCGGCGCGGGGGCGTGACAGGAAACTGCGCGGCCCTGAGGCGGCACGAGCCATTTCGGTCCTCCAGTCGTCAACTTCCCCGCGTGGTAGCGCGGTTACCCGCCGAACCGCCGAGGATGCCCCGGCGGTCCACGCAACCGTCCCTCCCCGCCCCCGGTTTTCGCCCGACCGTCCGGGGCACTCCGGCCACGGAGCCACCGCGCGCCGCCGTCGGCCACCACCCGCGCGGTGCTTGGAGCACGTCCTGCACGGCCGCGCGCGCCCTCTGCGCGGCGTCGCCGTGATGGTCGTCGTCGGCGCGCTGGGCCTGGCGGGGCTGCCGCCGTTCGGCACGGGGCTCGGCAAGTCCGTCGCCGAGGAGGCGGTGGGCGGCCCGCTCACCGTGCTCTACGTCCTGGCGAGCGCGGTGACCGCGGCGGCCGTGCTGCGCGTCGCGGCACGGGTGTTCCTGGGCCTCGGGCCGACGCCGAGGGACGCCGACGGTCAGGGCGTGGCCGACCCGTACGAGACGACCGGTTCGGGGGAGGAGCCCGAGACCCGGCAGCGGCTCGGCCGCGTTCCCGACACCATGACGGCCGTCCCGGCCCTCCTGCTCGCCGGGGCCCTCGCCGCCGGCGCGGTGCCCGGCTTCGGCGACGCGGTGGCCCACGCCATGAGCGGGGCCACCACCACCGGGCTCGTCCACACCTCGGTGCGCTGGACACTCCTGGGCGTCGGCCTGGGGCTGCTGTCGACCGTCCTGGCCGTGGCGCTGGCCGCGATCGCCGTCACCCGCCCGAGGCCGCCAGCCGCGCCGGGCTGGGCGGCTGCTCTGCGGCGGCTCCAGTCCGGGCACGTCGGCGACTACGTGGCATGGCTGCTGGTGGGCACCACCGTGCTGGGTGTGCTGGCCCTGCCGTCGGTCCTGCCGGGCTGAGCGCGGCGGTGCCCCACGGGCGGGACTTCACGTCCCGTACGTCACCCGCACCTCCTCGAAGCCGAGGGAATTCAGCAGCCCCCGGAGCATCGCCGTGGTGTTGCTCTCGGCCCGGACCTTCAGCTCGCTGTCCTTCGCCGCGTCGCCGATGTGCCGGGCCGCGAGCTTCTGCACGGCCTGCTCGCCGTTCGGGTTGTCCGAGAACAGGTCGCCGAGGCGGTCGAGCAGCCCGCGCTGCTTGGAGACCGCGTAGGAGCGGTCGGGATCGAGGGCCGGCTCGCCGAGCGCCGCGTGCGGCAGCCGCAGTGTGGCCGAGGTCCGCTCGCCGTCGACCCTCACGTCGTCCTCGCCCAGCTTCCCGAGGTCGACGAAGGCGTCGACCGTGCCCGCCCCGACGTACAGGGTGCGGGTGCCGCGGATCGTGTCGGGCAGGAACTTCGCGTCCTTCTCCAGGTCCACGACGACCTGGAAGTTGCCGGAGGCGGCCTCGTAACGGCTGATGTCCTGGATCGACTTGAGCAGCGCGGGCCCCGAACGGTCCTGGGTCTCGGAGCCGAACAGGTCCTTGAGACCCGGCAGGACGCTCAGCCGGAGCCCCGCGAACAGCACGACGAGCACCAGCACCACCGCGGTCAGCGCCTTCGCCCAGCCCGGCATGCGCCTCGCGGGCTTCTCGACGGGACTCGTGGGCCTCTTGACGGGAGTCGTCATGGCGACGGCCCTCCTTCCTACTGACCCGGATGCCCGCCATCTCCCGTGCCAGACGCAGCAGTTGTCGGCCGGTCACGGGGGACGAGGGCATGCGGGGGCGCACGGCGGCTCAGTGCCCCGGCTTCAGCGGACGGTCCGCGGACGGGCGCGAGGACCACACCGCCTCCCCGCGCGTGAGCCCCGGCAGCCGGAGCTCGGCCTCCCGCACCCGCCGGGCCGGCAGCTCGCCGGTGACGATCCAGGCCGGGTCGCCGCCCGTCGTACCGGTGAAGTCCGCGCCCAGCGAGGCCAGCAGAGCCGTCACGGCCGCCAGTGTGTCCGCCGGGACCTCCGCCTCGAAGGCCTGGTACGGCTCGTACAGCACGGTCCCGGCCCGGGCGAGGGCACGGCGCAGCACGATCCGGGTCAGCCCGCGGAAGTCGGCGGCCGTGCTCAGCGGCGAGCTGAAGCCGGAGCGGATGAGCGTGACGCGGTAGTCGGTGACCGCGGCACCGGCCGGACCGGTCAGCAGCGTGGCGTGCACCGTCTCCTCGATCGCCTGGTGGAAGGCGCGGGGCAGCGCGCCGAGTTCCGTCTCGTACGCGAAGACCCCGCCCGAGCCGCGCGGGCCCGGCTCCACGCGCAGCCCGATCGTCGCCCAGTACCGGGTGTGGTCGAGCCACGGCATCTCCTCCGCGGCCTCGCCGGTGCCGTCCGGGCGCTCCAGGAACCGGACGCGGCCCGGCTCGAACTCCGCCTCGATACCGAAGTCCTCGGCCAGCGTCGCCGCGAGGACCTCCATCTGGACCTCGCCGTACAGGAGCAGGGTGGTGGCGCCGGACGCCGCCGGGCGGGCGTGCAGCAGCGGATCCTGGTCGGCCAGCGCCAGCAGGGCGGAGCGCAGCGGCGCCGCCTGCTCCGGGCGCACCGCCCGGACCAGGGTCTGCAGGGTCGGCGGCGCGAACTGCGGCGCCCGGTCGCTCAGGCCGCCGAGCCGGTCGCCGACGCGCAGGCCGCCGGGGACGGCGAGCGCGGCGATGTTCCCGGCCGTGAGCGTGGCGTCGCCGCCGACGACGTCGAGGCGCGTCACCCGGCCGCAGACCTCGGTGGTCCGCCCGTCGGACTCGCGCCGCAGGAACGTCAGCCGCCGCCGCGGGCGCACCTCACCGTCGTACAGCCGCAGGTACGCCGTGCGCTCACCGGCGGGCCCGGGGCGGACGGCGAAGACCGTGCCGCGCGGTGCCTCGGCGCCGGCCGTGGCGGGCGCCGCGGCCGGGACCAGCCGTACCAGGCCCTCCACCAGCTCCGCGACGCCCTGGCCGCCGAGGGCGGAGCCGTGGAACAGCGGGTGGAAGGAGCCGTCGGCGGTCCGGGCGGCGAGGGCGGCGCCCAGCTCCGCCGCGGTCGGCTCGGGGCCGTCCACCAGCGCGGCCAGGATGTCCGGGTCGACCTCGGCCAGGGCCTCGGCGGTCCGCCCGTCCGGCGGACGGCGGGTGACCCGGGCGTGCGCGGTACCGGCGCCCGTCACCTCGGTCAGCGGTGCGACGTGCGGCGTCAGCAGGCGCCGCACGTCGCCGAGCAGGCCGTCGGTGCGGGCTCCCGCCCGGTCGATCTTGTTGACGAACACGAGCGTGGGCAGCCGCAGCCGCCGAAGAGTGCGCATGAGGACGCGGGTCCGCGCCTGCACGCCCTCCACGGCGGACAGCAGCAGCACCGCGCCGTCGAGCACCTCCAGGGCGCGCTCGACCTCCGCGACGAAGTCGGAGTGCCCCGGGGTGTCGATCAGGTTGACCCGGGTGTCGCCGACGGTGAAGGCGGCGACGGCGGAGCGGATGGTGATGCCGCGGCGGCGCTCGATGCCGCCGTCGTCGGTACGGGTGTCGCCGGCGTCGACGCTGCCGAGCCGGTCGACGGCGCCGTGGTCGAACAGGAGCCGTTCGGTGAGGCTGGTCTTACCGGCGTCGACGTGGGCCAGAATGCCGATGTTCAGGGTGTGCATGCGTGGACGAGTCCTCGAGAACCGTGGGCCGGAAGGGGCACTGGGTGATTCCGAGGAGTCGGCGCATGCGAGGATCCTGACGTGAGGGGACCCGGGTGAGACCCGAGGGGGGCGGACGGCGCCATCATGGCGCGCGACCCCGGGAGCGGCGCAACAGGATTTCCGTAGGCTGGGGATCCCGGCCGGACAGGATCACGCGAGGAGCGGTCCGTGCGAGACATCGCCGTGTTCAGCGGTAGTGCCCACCCCGAGCTGGCCGAGGAGGTCTGCGCCCAGCTGGGCGTGCCGCTCAGCCCCACCCGGGTGAGCCGGTTCGCCAACGACTGCCTGGAGGTCCAGCTGATGGCCAACTGCCGGGAGCGGGACGTCTTCCTCGTCCAGCCCCTGGTCAAGCCGGTCCAGGAGCACCTCGTCGAGCTGCTGATGATGTGCGACGCGGCCCGCGGGGCGTCGGCCGGCCGCATCACCGTCGTCATGCCGCACTACTCCTACGCCCGCTCCGACAAGAAGGACGCCCCGCGCATCTCGCTGGGCGGGCGCCTGGTCGCCGACCTGCTGGTGGCGGCGGGCGCGAGCCGGGTCCTCGCCATGACCCTGCACTCGCCCCAGGTGCACGGCTTCTTCTCCGTCCCGGTCGACCACCTGCACGCGCTGCGTGAACTGGCCGCGCACTTCCGGCAGTACGACCTCTCCCGCACCACGGTCGTCTCACCCGACCTGGGCAACGCCAAGGAGGCCGCGGCGTTCGCCCGGATGCTCGGCGCCCAGGTGGCGGCCGGGGCGAAACAGCGGTACGCCGACGACCGGGTCAGCATCAGCGCCGTGATCGGGGACGTCGCCGGGCGCGACGTCATCGTCCTCGACGACGAGATCGCCAAGGGCAGCACGGTGCTGGAACTCCTGGACCGGCTGCGGGAGGCGGGCCCGCGCAGCATCCGCCTCGCCTGTACGCACGGGTTGTTCGCGGCCGGTGCGCTGGGGCGGCTGAGCGAGCAGCCGGACGTCCTGGAGATCGTGTGCACCAACACCGTGCCGGTGCCGGCCGACGACCACACGGACAAGCTGCGGATCCTGTCCATCGCCCCCGCGCTCGCCGAGGCCGTACGCCGCATCCACAACGGCGAGTCGGTCAGCGCCCTGTTCGACGCCCGGCCGGCCGGCTGACGCCGAGGGCCTCGTCCAGGGTCGGCAGCGGCGGCAGCAGCCGGGCCAGGCCGGTGATCCGCAGCATGCGCAGGGTCAGCGGGTGGGCGCACACCAGGTGCACCTGCCCGCCCTGGTCCAGCACCCGGCTGCGGGCCCGGTACAGCAGCCGCAGCCCGGAGCAGTCGAAGAACTCGATCCCACCGAGGTCCAGCACGATCCGGGCGCCGGGCCGCTCCGTCTCCCGGTCCAGGTGCGGGACGATCTCCGCGGCCGAGGCGATGTCGATCTCGCCCCGGAACTCCAGCACCGTGTGGCCCCGATGACGGCGCACCCGCAGATGCCGGGTGGACGACGCGGATTCCTGCCGCACGAACCTTGCCTCCAGCCTGTTCCGGCCTGCTTCCGGGGGCTCAACTACCCAGTCCGCTCGAAAAGTTACCCCGAACGAGCGAGTTTGAGCATGTTCGATTGACATATGTCATCGAAATCTCAGAGCCGGGGCCCACGGGCCCGCCGCGGCCGGTCAGTCGACCACGAGGACGAGCTTGCCCGTGGTGCGGCCCCGCTCGCCGAGCTCGTGTGCCCGCGCCGCCTCGGCCAGCGGGAACGTCCGCTCGACCGAGGCCCGCAGCTTCCCCGCCTCCACCAGGCCGGCGATCTCCTCCATGCCGGCCCGGTCGGCGTCGACCAGCATCCGCACCGCCCGTACGCCGAGCCGGTCGGCCTCCTCGTAGAACTCGTCCGACCCGACCGGCAGGATCGACACCACCACCCCGCCCGGGCGCAGCACGCGCAGGGACCGCAGGGACGTGTCGCCGCCGATCGTGTCCAGGACGACGTCGACGTCCTTCACGGCCTCGGCGAAGTCCGTCTCCCGGTAGTCCACGGTCTCGTCCGCCCCGAGGGAGCGCAGGAACTCGTGCTTGCCCGCGCTGGCCGTGCCGATCACATGGGCACCTCGCGCCTTGGCGATCTGCACCGCCACATGGCCCACACCGCCGGCCGCCGCGTGGATCAGCACCCGCTGCCCCGGCCGTACGTCCGCCCGCTCCACCAGGGCCTGCCACGCCGTCAGCGAGACCAGGGGAAGCGCACCCGCCTGCACGTGGTCGACGCCGGCCGGCTTGTGGGTGAAGGTGCGGGCCGGCGCGGTGACGTACTCCGCGTGGGAGCCGTGGCCGAAGGGGTAGGACAACATGCCGAAGACCTCGTCCCCGGGCCGGAAGGCGGCGACGCCGATCCCCACCGCCTCCACCGTGCCCGACACGTCCCAGCCCAGCACGAAGGGCGGCTCGCCGAGGAAGCCCCCGTTGGCCCGGTGCTTCCAGTCGGTCGGGTTCACCCCGGCGGCACGCACCCGCACCAGCACCTCGTTCGGGCGCGGCTCGGGGCGCTCGGGCCGCACCTCCTTCAGGACCTCGGGACCGCCGAGGACGTCCTGGCCGATGGCGCGCATGGTGTTCATCGAGACCTCGCAACTCGGGGAGGGGGCGGGAGGCACGGTCTGCAACCGCCGACGAGATGGTGCCATTCCCCGGGCCGCCCCGCACCCGGGGCGAGGCACTCGGGGGACGGCCTCAACTTGCCCGGGAGGCAAGGAGATTCGCGAACCCCGGAACGCTCGTGGGGTCGTGACGGAATCCTCACTTCCGCCGGGCTGGGAAATTGATCTTTTAGGCTTCCCAACCGATAAGCTCCCCAACGGCGCTGCGAGTTGACGCGATCGCGACGGGTCGACTCACAGTGCGTGTCATGAGTGCGCCCTCCCCCCTGGCACACCCCTGCCTTGCGCACTCCTGCCTTGCACACCCTGCTTGCAGACTCCCCCCTGTTCGATCGTCTTGCTTCGAAGGATGCAGATGGAACTCGCCACTCCGCCACCGGCGGCGCGGGCCCCTGTCGCCTGGTACAGCTGGTGGCTGATGCCACTGGGCCTGGGAGGCGGGACGGTGGCCGCCACGTTCATGAGCTCGGAGCGAATAACCGTGGCCGTCGCCGGTGCGGCGGCCACCGCGGCCGGGACCGTGTGCGTGCGCCTCCTCCTGCGCACCCGCGCCCAGCTGGGCCGGGCCGAGAACGCCCACAGCTCCGCGCGCGCCGAGAACTCCCAGCAGTGGCAGCAGCACGTGGCCGGCCTGGAACGCAAGTTCTCCGCCGAGCGCGCCGCCCTGGACGCACAGCTCACCGAGCAGGCCCAGACCTACGAGGCACAGCTGACGGAACACTCCCGGGCCTACGAGGACCGGCTCGCCGAGCAGGCCACGGCCTACGAGAGCCGCCTCGCCGAGCGGACCGGGGCCTGGCAGGAGCAGCTGGGCCACCAGCTGGCCGCGGTGTCCCGGCTCGCCGACGAGCAGCTGCCCGACGCGATGCGCAGACTGCGCGCCGGCGACGCCATCGACGACATCCTGCCGACCGTCGAGCAGTGCGCGAAGGTCGGCGCCGACCTCCAGGCCGAGCTGCGCAAGGTCCTCAGGACCGCGCTGATCGGCGTCGAGGCCCAGTTCGACCGCTCGACCTCCGCGGAACAGGCCGTCATCAGCGTCGGCAACCGCATCCACGTCCTGACCAGCAAACTCCGCGGCCGCCTGCACGAGCTGCAGGGCGAGCACGGACGGCTGCCGGCCGTCGCCCGGGGCCTGATGGAGCTGGACCAGGCCATCGGCCCCGCCGACTGCCTCGCCGCCAGCATCGGCGTGCTCGGCGGCTCCGACCGCCCCGGCCGGCAGTGGCAGGAACCGCAGCGGCTGCTGAGCGTGATGCGCGGCGGCATCGGCCGGATCAAGGACTTCCACCGCGTCCAGCTGCGCCATCTGCCCGAACTCGGCGTCGACGGCGGCCTGGTGGACCATCTCACGCTGATCTTCGCCCACCTGCTGGACAACGCCGCCCGCTACTCGCCACCCACCGAGCCGGTCGTCGTCTCCGGCAAGGAGGTCCCCAACGGCGTCGGCATCGAGATCCAGGACTCCGGCAAGGGGCTGAGCGAGGAGAAGAAGCGCGAGGCCGAACACGCCCTCGCGGGCACCTCACCGGGCGTGGGACTCGGCGGCATCTCGGAGGACGCCAACATCGGCCTGCGCGTCGTCGGCGCCCTCGCCCGCCGCTACGGCATCCGCGTCACCTTCGCCGACTCGCCGTGGCTGGGCACCTCCGTCGTGGTCGTCGTGCCCCACAAGTACTTCAGCCCGCTGCCCGCGGCCCCCACGGCGGCGGCGCCGGAAACCCCGCCCGCCTCCTCGGAGACCCCGCTCGACGCCGCCGCTCCCTCGGCCGTCGCCGCCGCGGACCCCGGGCCGGTCGCCGTCGCGGCCCGCACGGGTGACGACGGCGTGGAGACCACCCCCGGCGGCCTGCCCCGCCGTCGCAGCAGGCGCGCCGAACCGTCCGCCGGGCAGGCCCCGGCCCCCGCCACCGCCGGGCACGCCGAGCGGCCCGGCCCGGCCGAACGGGCCTCCGTGGCCGCCGTACCGCCGGACGCGTCCTTCGCCGGTCTCGCCGCCTTCGCCACCGCCGGACGCGATCCCGGTGCCGGGACCGCTCCGGTGACCGGCGCGGCGACGGGCGCCGTGACGGGCGCCGTGACGGGGGTCTCCCCGCCGCCGGAGGCCGCCGGAACCCGTGAAACGACCACCGGTGGCGCGTCCACCGAGCACCGCACTGAAGAGAGCGACTAGTCCCCATGACGCACCAGGGAACCGACGTGAGCTGGGCGCTCCGCGACCTTGTGGAGTCCATCCAGGAGATCCGCTTCGCCCTCGTGGCCTCCAGCGACGGCAAGGCCATCACCTCCTACGGCGCCGAAGACCCGGACGACGTGGACCGCTTCGCCGCCGTGGTGGCCGGACTGCAGGCGCTGGCCCAGCCGGTCGCCGAGCAGTTCCCGCAGCACGCGGGGCAACTGCGGCTGGCGATGATCGAAGTGGACGGCGGGCACCTCTTCGTCGTCCGCGCGGGCCTGGAGACCTACCTCGGCGTCCTCGCCCGCGAGGGCCTCGACCAGGGCCTGCTCGGCCATCAGATGCGCGATCTGGCCCGCCGGATGGGTGAGCTCCTCGGCACCACTCCGCGCCAGGAGGAGCACTCTGGATGAGTGCTCCCCGCCGACCGACCGATCCGTCCGGTCTCGAGCGCTACTACGTCCTCACCGGAGGGCGCAGCGGGCCGGGCGGTTCGGCGTCGACCCTCGACGTGGCGACCCTCGTCGTCTCCCGCGCCGTTCCCTTACCGGGCATGCAGCACGAGCACGAGGAGATCCTCCGGCGCTGCCGCGACCCGCTGTCGGTGGCCGAACTCGGCGCCCACCTTCACCTGCCCTTCAACATTCTCGCGGTGCTGCTGTCCGACCTGCTCCAGGCGGGCCGCGTAGAAGCCCGTGATCCCATCCCGGCGCACGACGCCGGTCGCGGGCCCGACCTCGCGCTCCTTGAGGAGGTACTCAGTGGACTTGAAAGGCTTTGACCGACCGGGGTCACCGACGGCCGGGGACACCCGCTCGGTGAAGGTGATGATCGCCGGCGGCTTCGGCACGGGCAAGACCACCATGGTCCGCTCCGTCAGCGACATCAAACCGCTCACCACCGAGGAGACCCTCACCCAGGCCAGCGCCGACGTCGACCACCTCATCGGTGTGGCCGACAAGACGCAGACCACCGTCAGCCTGGACTTCGGCAAGATCAGCCTCAACGACACGCTGATGCTGTACCTGTTCGGCACACCGGGCCAGGAGCGGTTCTGGTTCCTGTGGAACGGCCTGTTCAAGGGGGCGCTCGGGGCGGTCGTGCTGGTGGACACCCGGCGGCTGGCCTCCAGTTTCCGCGCGATCGAGGAGATGGAGCGGCAGAAGGTCCCCTTCGTCATCGCGCTCAACGTCTTCCCCGACTCCCGCCACTACCCGGTCGAGGAGATCCGCGACGCCCTGGACATCCCGCCCCACACGCCGGTCGTCACCTTCGACGCCCGCGACCGCACCGCCAGCCGCGACGTGCTGGTCACCCTGATACGACATCTGAAGGACCGCTCGGCCGCCGCCCTGGAGCCCCGATGAACGACGACCAGACCCCGACCGCCCCCACGGGCGGTGGCTGCCCCGTCGCCCACGGCGAGGGCGTCACCCGCCTCTACGGCGGCGAGGCGGCCACCGACCCGCACGACATCTACGCGCGGCTGCGGGGGGAGCACGGCAGCGTCGCGCCGGTTTTGCTGGAGGGTGACGTCCCCGCCTGGCTGGTGCTCGGCTACCGGGAGAACCGGCGGGTGCTGGACAACCCCCTGCAGTTCAGCCGGGACTCGCGGATCTGGCGCGACTTCCTGGACGGCCGCGTCGAGGCGACCTCCCCGCTGATGCAGATGCTCGGCTGGCGCCCCGACTGCGTCTCGCAGGACGGCGAACCGCACCGGCGGCTGCGCGGCGCCGTCACCGACAACCTGTACGCCGTCGCGGGCCGCGGCATCCGCCGTCACATCACGCACTTCGCCAACAAGCAGATCGACGCGTTCGCCGACGCGGGCCGCGCCGACCTGGTGGCCGACTTCGCCGAGTACCTGCCCATGCTGGTCCTCACCCGCGTCTTCGGCCTCGCCGAACGGGAGGGGCGCACCCTCGCCGAGTCGAGCAACCAGGTGATCAAGGGCGGCGCGGACGCCCTCACGCACAACGAGCGCATCATGGGCATCCTCGGCGAACTCGCCGCGCGCAAGCGCGAGGAGCCCGGATCCGACTTCACCTCCGGCCTGATCGAGCACCACTCCGGCCTCGACGAGGACGAGATCGTCAACCATCTGCGCCTGGTGCTGATCACCGCCCACACCACGACCAGCAATCTCCTGGCCCGCGCGCTCCAGCTCCTGCTCACCGACGCCTCCTGGCTCTCCGGCCTGGTGAGCGGGCAGCTCAACCTGTCCACGCTCGTGGAGGAGGTGATGTGGAACTCCCCGCCGCTCGCCGTGCTGCCGGGCCGGTTCGCCACCGCCGACCTGGAACTGGGCGGCTGCCCGGTCAAGGAGGGCGACCTGCTCGTGCTGGGCCTCGCGGCCGGCAACCACGACCCGGAGGTCCGCCCCGACACCGGCGTCTCGGTCCAGGGCAACGCCTCGCACCTCGCCTTCAGCGCGGGACCCCACGAGTGCCCGGGGCAGAACATCGGCCAGGCCATCATCGAGACGGCCGTCGACGTCCTGCTGCACCGCCTGCCCGGCCTGCGCCTGGCCGTGCCCTCGGCCGACCTCACCTCCACGGCCTCCACCTGGGAGTCACGGCTGGACAGCCTGCCGGTGGAGTTCGCGGCATAGCGCCACGCGCGGTCGCGGCGCCACCGACGGCGTACGCCGTCAGCACCGCGCCGCCCGGCCGGAGGGTCCCGGCCGGGCGGCGCGCCCGTCTCACACGCTCAGCAGGTCGTCCACCGAGCCGCGTCCGGCCAGTTCCGCCGTGGCCACCGGGCCCTCTTTGGCCGCCGCGTACCGGCCCGTGGTCAGCGCCCACTCGTAGTTGCCGTTGATCCAGTGCTGGATGGCCTCCACGCCCATCCGCACCCGCGTCCGCCCGTCGGCGTCCAGATCCAGTTCGTCGCACATCAGCGGCACCCGGGCCTCGAGGGCGACGTACTCCTCGAGGCAGGCGGTCGTCATGCGGTACGCCTCCTCGGCCGCCTCCTGCCAGGAGCAGCCCCGCTCCCGGTGCAGGACGGCGATGAGGTTGTGGCCGTCACCGCGGCGCCGCTCGCGCTCGAAGGAGTGGATGTCGTTCATGAAGCCGATGGTGTCCGCGGCCAGGTCCCGCATCCGCTCCATCAGGGGGTGCGCCATCGCCGCGGCCGGCACCTCGAAGCCGCGGCTGCGCTCGCCCGCGTCGATGCTGTGGTGGATGCCGACCGTACGGCGCCGGAAGACGGCGTAGTCGTCGAGCGTGAGCGTGCCCGCCCGGCCGTGGGCCGCCAGGTCGACCTCCTCGCAGTGCGCCACCAGGAAGCGGCCCCAGGAGGCGGCGAACCGCGAGGTCCAGGTCAGGGACATGCCATCCGAGAGGTGGCCCCAGACCTCCGCCCAGGCCAGCGTGATGGGGCACTCCACCCGCGGCGGCGTGCCCGCGGGACGCAGCGGTGTGGCGATGAGCTCCCGCGCCACCTCCGCTATGCGCTCCGCGCGGTCGGGCCGCCCGGCGTCGAACTGGTCGTCGAAGAGGAAGGCCAGGGAGAACCAGTTCATCAGGACGACCATGTCGTCCGCCGACGCGTGGGGGTAGGTGCGGGCCGCCGCCTCGGCGAGGTCCCAGGACCGGTACTCCTCGAAACCGGCCCGGCTGCGCACCAGCCCCCGCTCGCGCACCCACTCCAGATGGCGGTCACGGGCGTAGTCGAGATGCGGGCTGACGGGGGTGTCGAAGGGGAGGTCGAAGCGGACGTCCTGAGACATGTGTTTCCTTTCGGGAGACGGAGCGCAGAGTCCCCCCGGCCCTGCGAGCGGACGGTCGCAGGACCGTCCGCACACTCGAACTGGCCTTCACGGAGCGAAAGTTGAACCGAGAAGCGCTTCGAGGCTGCCCCGACCCTAAATGATCTACACGGGGTCCGGTGGTGATCTTCGCAACTACCTCGCGGCACCCACCGACTGATTCGGCCGCGCCGGGATATCCGCAAGGTACAGGGCACGGGGCACGACGCCCCGCGCCCGGAATCCTTCGGAGGAGACATGGCACTGGTCAACGCGGGCGTCGTGGTGCTCGACTGCGCCGAACCCGAGAGGCTCGCCGAGTTCTACAAGGGGCTGCTGGGCGCTGAGGACACCGACGTGAGCGCCAACCGGATCGAGATCGAGGGCCCTCGCGGCTTCCGCATGGCCTTCCGACGGGACACGGGCGCCACCCCGCCGAGCTGGCCGCGCCCGGAGAACTCCCTCCAGGCCCACCTGGACTTCGTGGTGACGGACCTGGACGAGACGGAGCGGGCGATCGTGGGACTCGGCGGACGCCCGGTGGAGGCGAAGGACCCGGCCGGCCCGCACGAGGAACGCGGCTTCTCCGACCCGGCCGGTCACTCCTTCACCCTGCGCCTCGCCCTCGCGCCGACGGCACCCAAGCAGGGCTAGCCGGCCTGCCGGGTGCCGTCGGGGCGGGGAGGGGACGGACGTCGGTGCGGTCAGTCCCGGCCGGCCGTGTCGCCGACCGGCCACACACCGGTCCTGCGCTCGATGGCCTTGGCGCCCGTGCGGTCCACGGCGCTGCGCACCGCGGCGAAGATGGCGCCCTGGATCGCGGCGGCCAGCAGGATCTCGCCCCAGCCGCGGTCCGGGTCCAGGGCGTCGGGCGCGTCGTCCTCGTGCCGGATCATCTTCCAGGTCTTCTGGAACGTCATCCCGGCCAGCGTGCCGCCGAGCCAGCCGAGCGCGAAGCCGACGGGCTTGTAGGCGAGAGGGAGCTTCTGCTTCTTCTTCTTCTTCGCCATGCTGGTCTCCTTGCGTCGTGTGCGCTGATTGCGTGTGAGGGTTCGCGGTCGGTGGGCCGGTCGGCCGGTCGGTCGTCTGGTCGTCTGGTGGTTTGGTCGTCTGGTCCCGGGTCAGGGCCTGCCCCGCACCGGTACCTCCTCGTCGGCCCGGACGGGCCCCGGCGGGGTGCCGTCGCCGAACGGCCGGCCGCCCAGCTCCTGCCGGTGGTGGGGGGTGAGCCAGCCGGTCAGGTCCGGGCCCAGAGGCACGACGGCGGTCGGGTTGATGCCGGTGTGCACCTGGTAGTAGTGGCGCTTGATGTGGTCGAAGTCGACGGTGTCGCCGAACCCGGGGGTCTGGAACAGATCGCGGACGTACCCCCACAGCACCGGGTTCTCCGTCAGCTTCCAGCGGTTGCACTTGAAGTGGCCGTGGTAGACGGCGTCGAAGCGGACCAGCGTCGTGAACAGCCGGATGTCGGCCTCAGTGATCGTGTCACCGACCAGGTAGCGCTGCCGCTCCAGCCGGGGCGCCAGCTGCTCCAGTCGCCGGAACACGCCCGCGCACGCGGCCTCGTACTCCTCCTGGCCCGTCGCGAAGCCCGCCCGGTACACGCCGTTGTTGACGTCCTCGTAGACCCCCGCCATCATCTCGTCGATCTCGTCGCGCAGCGCGTGCGGATACAGATCGGGCGCCCCCGGGCGGTGCAGGGAGGCCCACTCGGTCGCGAGGTCGAGCGTGATGCGCTGGTAGTCGTTGGTGACGAGGGCGCCGCTGGGCACGTCGACGACGGCGGGCACGCTCACCCCGCCCGGGTAGCCGCTCTCCCGCCGGTCGTAGGCCTCGCTGAGGTAGCGGATGCCGAGGACCGGGTCGCGGCCGTCCGGGTCCAGCGTGAACCGCCAGCTGCGGTCGTCCTGGATCGGGTCGGCGATCGCCAGGGACAGGGCGTCCTCCAGACCGAGCAGCCGCCGTGAGACCAGCGCCCGGCTCGCCCAGGGACAGGCGCGGCTCACCACCAGCCGGTAGCGGCCGGACTCCACCGGCCAGCCGTCCCGGCCGTCCGCCGTGATCCGGTCCGCGAAGTGACTCCGGGACCTCTTGAACGCCTTCCTTCCGTAGCCGCTGTTGCCGGGCGTCGCGTCGTCACCAGTCATGGGCCCGCCTTCCCGTCGTCCGTGTCTCTTCGCATCGGTGCCCTCGTAGAGGCGTTCCCCGTTTTCGGCCGTCGGCACTGGTGGCCACCCGCAAGGCGGGGTGTGACTCGCCCGGGCAGGGGCAGTCGGGCCCTCGTGAGTGGGACAGTCGCGCAGGAGAAACCGGGGGGCCCGAGGGCCGACCGCAGAACACGCGTCACCGTGCTGGTCGCCCTGGCGGCCAACGTGGTGATCGCCGTCGCCAAGGCGGTCGGCGGATTCATCGCGGGATCGCCCGCGCTGCTGTCGGAGGCGGCACACTCGGTCGCGGACAGCATGAACGAGATCTTCCTGCTGACCGCACTGCGCCGCAGCCGCCGCCCCGCCGACCGGAGGCACCCCTTCGGCTACGGCAAGGAACGCTTCTTCTGGTCGCTCCTCGCGGCCGTCGGCATCTTCGTCATGGGCGGCTGCTTCTCCTTCTTCCAGGGCGCCGAGGCCCTGCGTACCGGCGCCGAGGCGAAACCGTCCGGCTACGTGGCCGGACTGATCGTGCTCGCGGTCGCCCTGCTGGCCGAGGGCGGCTCCCTGCTGCGGGCGCTGCACCAGGTGCGGGGCCAGGGCGGAGTCGCCAGCGGGCTGCGGGACCCGGCCCTGCGCACGGTCGTCGCCGAGGACGGCACCGCGGTGCTCGGCGTGACCCTCGCCATGACCGGCATGGCGCTGCACATGGTCACCGGGCAGGTGGTGTGGGAGGCCTGCGCCTCGCTCGCGATCGGCGCGCTGCTCGTCTACGTGGCCTACCGGCTGGGCCGGGAGGCCCGCGACCAGCTGATCGGCGAGGCCGCCGACCCCGAGGCCAGCGGCCGGATCCGTGCGCTGCTGCGGGCCCAGCCGGAGATCGACAGCGTCGAGGCGCTGTTCACCATGAAGACCGGCCTCGACTCCACCCTGGTGGCCGCCCGCGTCGATCTGGTGCCGGGCCTGGACAGCGAGCGGGTGGAGGAGGTCGCCGTACGCATCAAGAGGTCGATCGCGCGCACCGTCCCCGAGGCGCGGCAGGTCTTCCTCGACGTCACGGACCGGCCCGCGCGCGAGGCGGCGGAAAGCCCCGCCGCGACGGGGGAACGCGGCGGGGCCTGAACGACGTGTTCCCGGCAGGTGCCGGTCCATGCGCGCCCGTCCGGGAAACTTCCGCGCCCGTCCGGGAAACCTCCGCGCGCCCGTCCGGGAAACTACCGCGCGCCCGGTTCAGCTTCCGTCGGCCGGCTCCAGGACGAAGACGGGGATCTCCCGGTCCGTCTTCTTCTGGTAGTCGGCGTAGGGCGGATACGCCGCGACCGCACGCTCCCACCACTCGGCCTTCTCCGCGCCGGTGACCTCACGGGCCGTCATGTCCCGCTTCACCGGGCCGTCCTGGAGTTCGACCTGCGGATCGGCCTTCACGTTGAAGTACCAGACGGGGTGCTTGGGAGCCCCGCCCAGGGAGGCGACCGCGGCATAGCGGCCCGCGTGCTCGACGCGCATCAGCGGTGTCTTGCGCAGCTTGCCGCTCCGCGCGCCCCGGCTGGTCAGCAGGATCACGGGCAGGCCCGTGTCCGCGTGAGCGGTCCCCTCGGTGCCGCCCGAGCTCTCGTACAGCTCGACCTGCTCCCGCACCCACTGCGCCGGGCTGGGTTCGTACTCACCCTCAAGAGGCATGTGTGCATCCGTCCCATCGTCACTTCGCAGGGCCGGCCGGCCCGGTGTGCACCACCGGCCCACTCGGAACCATCCTTACCGCATCCTGCCCCTCGATCGACGGTGGCCGCGCGGGAATCCGGACGGACCGGCTCCGCCAGACGCCCGCCACACCGTGCCGCTCGGCCAGATCCGGCGGGCGGCCGGGGGTGCCGGACGGCCCGATCACGCCACTTCCCCCGCGCACCCCGGCCGCAGGGGACGGCCGCGCGGCCCCTGACGCGGTGTTCCCCGGCCACTCTGCCCCCGCCACCGATCTGGCCGAACTTGACGTCGTCCCATAGATGCCCGAGGCATCTAATGAAGATCGGCTCGACGCACTCTTCGTCTGCGAGGTCTTCCATGACGGACACCGACACGACGACGCACAGGGACGCGGCGCACTCCGTCGCCTTCCCGCAGGACCGGACCTGCCCCTACCAGCCGCCCGCCGCCTACGACCCGCTGCGCGCCGCCCGGCCGCTGACCCGGATCACCCTCTTCGACGGCCGCCCGGCCTGGCTGGTGACCGGACACACCGCCGCCCGCCGGCTGCTGGCCGACCCACGCCTGTCGACCGACCGCACCCGCGACGGCTTCCCCGCCACCTCGGCGCGACTGGCCGCCGTACGCGGACGCAGGACCGCGCTGCTCGGCGTCGACGACCCCGAACACCGCGCCCAGCGCAAGATGGTGCTCCCGGAGTTCACCCTCAAGCGCGCCGCCGCGCTGCGCCCGCGCATCCAGCGGATCGTCGACGAACGGCTCGACGCGATGATCGCGCAGGGCCCGCCCGCCGATCTGGTGCCGGCCTTCGCGCTGCCCGTGCCCTCGATGGTGATCTGCGCGCTGCTCGGGGTGCCCTACGCCGACCACGACTTCTTCGAGGAGCAGTCCCGTCGGCTGCTGCGCGGCCCGCTGCCCGCCGACACCAGGGACGCCCGCGACCGACTGGAGGCGTATCTGGGGGAGTTGGTCGACCGCAAGCGCGAGGCACCCGGTGACGGCCTGCTGGACGACCTGGTGAGGCAACAGCTGAGCGAGGGCGCGATCGACCGGGAACAGCTGATCGCGTTCGCGGTGATCCTGCTGGTCGCGGGCCACGAGACCACCGCCAACATGATCTCGCTGGGCACCTTCACGCTCCTGACCAACCCGCCGCGGCTGGCCGAACTGCGCGAGGACCCCTCGCTGCTGCCCGGCGCCGTCGAGGAGCTGATGCGCGTCCTGTCCATCGTGGACGGGCTGCTGCGGCTGGCCACCGAGGACATCGAGGTGGACGGACAGACCATCCGGGCCGGCGACGGGGTCCTCTTCTCGACCTCCGTCATCAACCGCGACGAGACCCTCTACCCCGAACCCGACGCCCTCGACTGGCACCGCCCGGCCCGCCACCACGTCTCCTTCGGCTTCGGCATCCACCAGTGCCTGGGCCAGAACCTCGCCCGCGCCGAACTGGAGATCGCCCTGCACACCCTCTTCGAGCGGCTGCCCGCGCTGCGCCTGGCCGCCCCGCCGGACGAGATCCCCTTCAAACCCGGCGACACGATCCAGGGGATGCTGGAACTCCCCGTGGCCTGGTAGGAGGGTTCCCGACATGCGTATCGGCATCGACAAGGACACCTGCATCGGCGCGGGCCAGTGCGCCCTGACCGCTCCCGAGGTGTTCACCCAGGACGACGACGGCTACAGCACGCTCCGGCCCGGCAGGGAGGACGGCGGCGGCAGCGCACTGGTACGGGAGGCGGCCCGGGCGTGCCCCGTGGGCGCCATCACCGTGTCGGAGCGGGTGGGCTGACACCGGGCCTGCGGCGGCAGCCGCCCGAGGCCCGCCCAGTAGGGTTCCCGGGTGAGCGAACAGGCCGGAACCGGCGACGCCGGGAAACCCTTCCTCTACGTCGTCGTCTGCGCCGCCGGCGTGGCCCGTGACGTCGGCAGGCTGATCACCGCGGCGCGGGAACGCGACTGGGAGGTCGGCGTCTTCGCCACTCCGGTGGCCATGGACGGCTTCTTCGACACGGGGGCCGTCGAGACGCTGACCGGCCGCCCCATACGGTCGGCCTGGCGCCGTCCCGGCGATCCGCGGCCCTTTCCCGCGCCGGACGCCGTGGTGGTCGCGCCCGCCACCTTCAACACGGTCAACAAGTGGGCCGCAGGCCTGGCCGACACCCTCGCCGTGGCCACCCTGTGCGAGGCGTGCGGCCTCGGCGTCTCCGTCGCCGTCCTGCCGTGCGTCTCCGACGCGCTGGCCTCCCACCCCGCCTACCGGGAGAGCCTGGACCGGCTGCGCGGGATGGGCGTGCGCTTCGGCGACCCGTACGCGGGCGACGCGGGGGAGGGCGGCGGCCGCCCGGAGTTCGGCTGGGAGCGCGCCCTGGACCTGCTCGAACGGCGCTGACCCCGGCCGGAGTCCCGGCCCGCGCGCAGACGTACGCTCGCCCTGGTAGTGATGATCCCGAAGACAGGAGCAGCAACGATGCAGTACGTGAAGCTCGGTTCGACGGGCCTGGACGTGTCGCGGATCTGCCTGGGCTGCATGACCTACGGCGTTCCCGACCGCGGCGCGCACGAGTGGACCCTCGACGAGGAGGCCTCGCGCCCGCTGATCCGGCAGGCGCTCGAGGCCGGCATCACCTTCTTCGACACGGCCAACGTCTACTCCGACGGCACCAGCGAGGAGATCGTCGGCAAGGCGCTCGGCGACTTCGCCCGCCGGGACGACCTCGTGCTCGCGACCAAGGTGCACGGCCGGATGCGGCCCGGCCCCAACGGCGGCGGACTGTCCCGCAAGGCGATCATGACCGAGATCGAGCACAGCCTCCGGCGCCTGGGCACCGACTACGTCGACCTCTACCAGATCCACCGCTACGACCCGCACACGCCGGTCGAGGAGACGATGGAGGCCCTGCACGACCTGGTGAAGGCGGGCAAGGTCCGCTACATCGGCGCCAGTTCGATGTACGCCTGGCAGTTCTCCAAGATGCAGTACACCGCCGAGCGGCACGGCTGGACGAAGTTCGTGTCGATGCAGAACCACTACAACCTCGTCTACCGCGAGGAGGAGCGCGAGATGCTGCCCCTCTGCGCGGACCAGGGCGTCGGCGTGCTGCCCTGGAGCCCGCTCGCCCGCGGCCGCCTCACCCGCGACTGGGACACCGCCACCGAGCGCAGCGCCACCGACGGCTTCGGCAGCACCCTCTACCGGGACGGCGACCGTGCCGTGGTCGAGGCCGTCACCCGCATCGCCGGCGACCGCGGCGTCCCGCGCGCCCAGGTGGCCCTCGCTTGGCTGCTGCACCAGGACGGCGTGACCGCTCCGATCATCGGCGCGTCGAAGCCGGGGCACCTCGAGGACGCCGTGGCGGCGGTCGAACTCACGCTCACCGAGAAGGAGATCGAGGAGCTGGAGCGGCCCTACGCGCCGCATCCGATCGCAGGGCACTGATCCTCGACTCGACGCGTCACGGGCCGGTGCCCGCCTCCAGGGCGGTGACGGACACCGAGGACGCGTTGCCGCTCACCGGGACCTCGCCGGCCGTCCACTTCACCTCGAGGGGCTCCCGCTCGTCGGGCGGGGTGACGAGCAGCGCCGCCGGAGTGGCCGTGCGGGCGCCGCTGATCTGCGGACTGGAGAACGACAGCCCGGCCCACGCGCTCCTGCCGGGCGTCAGCGTCACCGTCTCCGGGGAGGCGGGCGTGCGCTCGGGGTCCGGACCCAGCTGCCCGCCGGACGCGTCCACGAAGGCGGCGCCCGGGTAGCCGTACAGCGTGCAGGTGCGCTCGGAGGTGTTGGTCAGCACGACGGGGAAGTTGCGCTGGCCGGCCCCCGGGTCCACCCGGCCGACGGCGGCCCGCAGCTCGGAGGTGTGGCAGCGGCCGTCGGTGCGGGCCGAGGCGGAGGCCGATCCGGCGGTGTCGCTCGGCGCGGCGCCGACCGCGGGCGCGGTGTCGGTGCCGCTCCCGCTGCCGGTGTCCGGACCGGTCGTGCGGGCGGCCTCGGTGGGTCGCGGGGTGCTCGACGTGGCGTTCTCGTTGCCGCAGGCGGTCAACAGGCCCAGGAGCGCCACCGCGCTCGCGAGCAGGGCCGTCCGGCGCATCGGCTGGGACGTGTTCGCCATCGCTGTCCACACTCCCGTCAGGTCTCGCGTACGGCCCCGGTCCGAGGCGGCGCCGTACGTCCTGTGCTGTCGAGTGTCCCGTCGCACCGCCCGGGAAACGGCCGTCCGGCGAACGGCCACCGGTGCACGAGGGGTTCACTCCTCGTCGTCGACCAGCCCCAGCTCGGCCCAGATCGTCTTGCCCTCGGTCGTGTGCCTGCTGCCCCAGCGCTGGGTGAGCTGGGCGACCAGCAGCAGTCCGCGGCCGCCCTCGTCCCAGGTCTTGGCCCGGCGCAGGTGCGGCGCGGTGTGGCTGGTGTCGGAGACCTCGCAGATCAGTGTGGCCGTGTCGTGGATCAGCCGGAGCCGGATGGGCGGGGAGCCGTACCGGATGGCGTTGGTGACCAGCTCGCTCACGACCAGCTCGGCGGTGAAGGACGCCTCCAGCAGGCCCCAGGTGTCCAGCTGGTCCAGGACCTGCTTGCGTACCGGGGCGACCAGTGACGGGTCGGCGGGGATGTCCCAGGTGGCGACCTGTCCGGCGGGCAGGCCGCGGGTACGGGCCAGCAGCAGGGCCACGTCGTCGGCGGCGCTGCCCGAGGGGAGGAGGGTGCGCAGTACGCGGTCGCAGGCGGTGTCCAGGGAGTCGGCGGGGGCGGCCAGGGCCTCGCGCAGCCGTGCCTGGCCCTCGTCGGTGTCCCGTTCCCGGCTCTCGACCAGGCCGTCGGTGTAGAGCGCCAGCACGCTGCCCTCGCGCAGCTCCAGCTCGGCCGACTCGAACGGCAGCCCGCCCACGCCCAGCGGCGGCCCGGAGGGCAGCTCGACCAGCCCGGGCGGCTCGTCCGGCGGGATCAGGACGGGCGCCGGATGACCCGCCCGGGCCAGGGAGCAGCGTCGCGAGACCGGGTCGTACACCACGTACAGACAGGTCGCGCCGACCTCGCCCGCCCGGTCGTCGCCGGACTCCTCGGACAGCCGGACGACCAGGTCGTCGAGGTGGGTGAGCAGCTCCTCGGGCGTCAGGTCGATGTCGGCGAGGGTGCGGACGGCGGTGCGCAGCCGGCCCATGGTGGCCGAGGCAGGGATGCCGTGGCCGACGACGTCCCCGACGACCATGGCGACCCGCATCCCGGACAGCGGGATGACGTCGAACCAGTCGCCGCCGACGCCCGAGCGGGCCGCCGGAAGGTAGCGCGAGGCCGCCTCGACCGCGGCGGTGGGCGGCAGCCACCGGGGCAGCAGGCTGCGCTGCAGAGTCAGCGTGGCCTCCCGCTCCCGGCTGTAGCGGCGGGCGTTGTCGATGCAGACGGCGGCGCGGGCACTGACCTCCTCGGCCAGCAGCACGTCGTCGTGCATGAACGGGTCGGGACGCCGGAAACGGGTGAAGACCGCGACGCCGAGGGTGGTGCCGCGGGCCTGGAGCGGCACCGACATCGTGGAGTGAATGCCGTACTCCTTCACCCGCCGCAGACGGACCGGGTCCCACTCCATCCAGCGCTCCAGGTCGCCGAAGGCCTCCGCGGCCACGATCGCCTGACCCGAGAGCAGGCACTCCGCCTGGGGGGAGCCGGCCGGGTAGACGTCCAGCTGTCCGGTCCCGGCCACCGCCTGCGGGCAGTCGGCGGTGACCGACCGGTGGGCCGTCCGGCGCAGGCCGACCGGCGGTTCGACCACGGTGGCGGGCTCACCGCCGTGCTCCCGCGGGTCCAGCAGGTCGACGCTGACGAAGTCGGCGAGCGCGGGAACGCACACGTCCGCCAGTTCCTGGGCCGTACGGGTGACGTCCAGTGTGCTGCCGATGCGCACGCTGGCCTCGTTCACCAGTTGCAGCCGTTCCCGGGCGCGGTGCTGCTCGGTGAAGTCGTGGGCGCTCACGCACACGCCGCACACCTGGCCGCCGGGGTCGGTGAGCGGCGCGATTCGGGCGTTCCACGCGTGGGCGCGGCTCTCGCCGACGGCCCTGAGCCGGGTCTGCATGTCGTGCCGGAGGCCGGAGGCCAGCACCCGCCGCATCTGCCGTTCCAGCTCCACGTTCTGCGGCCGGGCGCTGAGGTCGGTGGCCCGCAGACCGCGGACGCGGTCGGACGGGAGCCCCACCAGCCGCGCCATCGCGTCGTTGATCCCGCGCAGCAGCAGTCGGTCGTCGAAGATCATCATGGCGCAGGGGGACTGGGTGAGGGCCGCTCTGATCAGCGGGTCGTCCTCCGGTTCGGGACCGGCCTCCAGCGGGGTGACGGCGAGCCACGCGCCCGGCCTGCCGTCCGGCGCCGGTCTGCGGTGCGCGAGCACCCACGCCGACACGGTGCCCCCGTCGCGGTGCCGCAGTGCCAGGGTGCCGCTCCACTGTTCGTCCTCGCGCCCGGGAGGGGTGCCGTCCCGGCTGTCGGCGAGCAGGTCGGCGGCGGGGCGCCCCACGACCTCGGCGGCCGGGTGGCCGAGCAGCAGGCGGGCGCCCTCGTTCCACTCCCGCAGGGTGCCGGAGTCGTCGACGACGACGCGGGCCGTGGCGGCATCGTCGAACGGGTTGACCGGACTCATCGTCGCCACTCCATTGCGCACTCACAGTGAACAGCGCGTCACCTTGTTCCCAGCGTAGTGGCTTCGGGCCCGGTGCGGACCCGAACCCACGCGGCCCACGGATCCCGGCCGCCGCGCGGGCACCGGGCGGTCCGGGCCGCCCAAGACAGAAAGAGCTTTCCGTGCCCTTGACGGGCGCGTATGGCGCGACGTCAGAATCTGTTTGTTCACGATCACTTGTGAGTACTTCTGAGTTCCGATGAGGGAGATCCGTCATGACGGTCACGCGCAGATCGGTTCTGATCGCCTCCGCCGCCACGCCCGCGGCCGGGCTGGTGCTCGCCACCCCCTCGTGGGCCGCGGACGCGACCGGCGGCGCCGCGGGCCGCAGCACCGTCGCCCTGCGCGACGGCTGGCGCTTTCGGCTGGTCGACGCCGACGGAGCGGCCGAGGACGCCACGGACGCCGCCGACCCCGGGTACGACGACTCGGCGTGGCGCGAGGTCGCCGTCCCGCACGACTGGAGCATCGAACAGGCGCCCACCACCGAGCACGGCACCACCAGCGGCACCGGCTTCCTGCCGGGCGGCCTCGGTTGGTACCGCCTCGCCTTCACCCTGCCGCCCGCGCTCGCCGGGAAGCGGATCTCGGTCGAGTTCGACGGCGTGTACATGGACGCCCGCGTCCACTGCAACGGCCGGGAGGCCGGCCGCCACCCCTACGGCTACACCGGCTTCGCCCTCGACCTCACCGACCTGGTGCACACCGACGGCCGCACCCAGAACGTCCTCGCCGTGCAGGTGCGCAACCAGTTGCCGAGCAGCCGCTGGTACTCCGGCAGCGGCATCTACCGCGAGGCCCGCCTCGTCGTCACCGAACCGGTGCACGTACGGCGCTGGGGCACGTACGTCACCACGCCGCGGGTGAGCGCGAAGAGCGCCGTCGTCCGGGTGGAGACCTCGGTCGTGAACGCCTCGGGGACCCCGCGCGAGGTCGAGATCCGGTCGACGGTCGAGGACGCCGACGGACGCACGGTGGCCCGCGCCGCCTCCACGGCCCACGTCGCCGACGAGGCGGACGAGACCCACGAACTCACCGTCGCGCACCCCCGCCCGTGGGACTTCGCGACCCCGCACCGCTACACCCTGCACACCGAACTGCGCGTCGCCGGAAAGACCGTCGACACCTACCGCACCCCGTTCGGCATCCGCACCTTCCACGTCGACCCCGACGAGGGCTTCCACCTCAACGGCGCGCACGCCAAGATCAAGGGCGTCGACCTGCACCACGACCTCGGCGCGCTCGGCGCCGCCGTCAGCCTCGACGCGATCCGCCGCCAGATGACCATCATGAAGTCGATGGGCGTCAACGCCTTCCGCACCTCCCACAACCCGCCCTCGCCCGAGATGATCGAGGTCTGCGAGGAGATGGGCATCATCATGCTGGTGGAGGCCTTCGACTGCTGGCGCACCGGCAAGAACCGCTACGACTACGGCCGGTTCTTCGACGAGTGGTGCGAGAAGGACGCCACCGAGATGGTGCTCGCGGCCCGCAACTCGCCCGCCGTCGTCATGTGGTCCATCGGCAACGAGGTCCCCGACTCCACCTCCACCGCCGGACTCGCCATGGCCGACCGGATCATCGACGCGATCCGGGCCGCCGACGACACCCGCCCGCTGGTCATCGGCTCCGACAAATACCGCCGGATGCCCACCAAGGGCTCCGCGGCCGACCTGATGCTGGCCAAGCTGGACGGACTCGGACTCAACTACAACACCGCCAAGTCGGTGGACGACCTGCACGCGGCCTACCCGCACCTGTTCCTCTTCGAGTCGGAGTCGTCCTCCGAGACCTCCACGCGCGGCACCTACCAGGAGCCGGAACACCTCAACACCGGCGAGAACCACACCCCGGGGCGGCGGGCCACCTCGTCCTACGACAACAACCTCGCCTCGTGGACGATGAGCGGCGAGTACGGCCACAAGAAGGACCGGGACCGCAAGTGGTTCGCCGGCCAGTTCCTGTGGTCCGGCATCGACTACATCGGAGAGCCGACCCCGTACGACGTCTTCCCGGTCAAGGCGTCCTTCTTCGGCGCGGTCGACACGGCCGGCTTCCCGAAGGACATGTACCACCTGTTCCGCAGCCAGTGGACCGACGAGCCGATGGTCCACCTGCTGCCGACGACGTGGAACCACCGCGAGGGCGACACCGTCGAGGTCTGGGCGTACGCCAACGTCGACACCGTCGAGCTGTACCTGAACGGCAAGTCCCACGGCACCCGCCGATTCGACACGAAGAAGACCGTCGACGGCCGGACCTACCTGGAGACCACCGAGGCCACCGGCGACGACAAGACCTTCACCGACGGCCCCTACCCGGGCAGTTACACCAGTGCCAACGGCAGTGCGGGCAAGCTCCATCTGACCTGGAGGGTGCCCTTCGAGGCGGGCGAGCTGAAGGCCGTCGCCCGGCGGGGCGGCAGGGTGGTGGCCACCGACGTCCTGCGCACCGCCGGAACGCCGCACGCCGTACGTCTCACCCCGGACCGCGAGAGCGTCGCCGCCGACGGCCGCTCCCTGGTCTTCGTCACCGCCGAGGTGGTCGACCGGCACGGCGTGGTGGTGCCCGGCGCCGAGCACCTGATCTCCTTCGACGTCGCCGGCGGCTCGCTGGCCGGACTCGACAACGGCCGCCAGGAGAGCGCCGAGCGCTATCAGGCCAGTACCCGCACCGCCTTCCACGGCAAGGCGCTCGCCGTCGTCCGGTCCGGCACCCGGCCGGGGACGGTGCGGGTGAGCGCCCGCGCGGACGGGCTGCGCACCGACACGGCCACGGTGCACGCGCGGCGGGCCTCGGACCGGGCGACCACACCGGCCCCGGAGTTTGGCCCCGAGCACCCGGCGCCCGTGAACCACCCGCACGCCGACGCCAGTTACTCCGGCCGGCCCGACACCCTCCCCGCCGCCGTGCTCGACGGCGACCCGGCCACCGGCTGGTCCAACGGTTTCCAGAAGGCGGCCACCGCCCTGCTGCCCGCCTTCGACGGGGCGCGCGCCGAGGACTGGATCTCGGTCGACCACGGGCGCCGGCGCACCTACGACCGGATCGAGGTCTCCTTCACCGTGGACGCCGCGCACAGCCTGCCCTCGACGGTCGAAGTCGCCGTCTGGGACGGCCGGGCCTGGCGCGCGGCCCGAGGGGCGCGGACCGACTGGGCGACCGCCTCCGACGCGCCCACCGTGATCACCTTCGACGCGGTGCGCGGTTCCCGCGTCCGCCTCACGCTGCCCAGCCGTCACCCCGGTGAGGCGCGGGGAGCGATCCGCGTCAGCCGTCTGGAGGCACCCGCCGCCTGAGGCCTCGCGGGGCGGTCCGGACGGGATCCGGACGGGGTCCGGGCGGGGTCCGGACGCGATCCGGGCGGGAACCGGTCGGGAAAACCGGTCCCGTCCGGACCGTTGACGGCATGTCATGTCTGCCACAAGCATGGCCTGCGACCGCATTTGGGAGCGCTCCCATTCCAGGGCGAGCGCCACCTCCCCCGAGGAGCCCGGACGTGAAAAGACGCAGAACCGCGCTCGTCTCCCTGACGGCCCTGCTGGCGGCGGCCGTCACCGCGCTGCCCGCCGCCCCGGCCGGCGCCGAGGAGACCGAGCAGGTCAGGAACGGCACCTTCGACAACGGCACCGACTCCTGGTGGACCAGCAGCAACGTCACCGCGGACGCCTCCGACGGGCGGCTGTGCGCCGACGCGCCCGGCGGCACCACCAACCGGTGGGACGCGGCCGTCGGCCAGAACGACATCACCCTGGTCGCGGGGGAGTCGTACAAGTTCTCCTTCACCGCCACCGGTACGCCCGCCGGCCACGTGGTCCGCGCGATCGTGGGCCTGTCGGTGTCGCCGTACGACACCTACTACGAGGTCAGCCCGCAGCTGAGCGTCTCCGGCGACACGTACTCCTACACCTTCACCTCGCCCGTCGACACCGCCCAGGGCCAGGTCGGCTTCCAGCTCGGCGGCACGCCCGACGCCTGGCGGTTCTGTGTGGACGACGTGTCCCTGCTGGGCGGCGTGGCACCCGAGCCGTACGTGCCGGACACCGGACCGCGGGTCCGTGTCAACCAGGTCGCCTACCTGCCGGACGGCCCGAAGAACGCCACGCTCGTCACCGACGCGACCTCGCGCCTGCCGTGGCAGCTGAAGAACGACGCCGGCCGGGTCGTCGCCCACGGCCGCAGCGTGCCGCGCGGCGTGGACGCCTCCTCCGGGCAGAACGTCCACTCGATCGACTTCGGCCGCTACAAGAAGCGCGGCGAGGGCTACACCCTGGTCGCCGACGGCGAGACCAGCCGCCCGTTCGACATCGGCACGGCCGCCTACGAGCGGCTGCGCACCGACTCCGCGAAGTACTACTACACCCAGCGCAGCGGCACCGCCATCAGCGGCGACCTGCGCCCCGGCTACGCCCGCCCCGCCGGGCACGTGGGCACGGCACCCAACCAGGGCGACACCGAGGTGCCCTGCCAACCCGGCGTGTGCGACTACACCCTGGACGTCTCCGGCGGCTGGTACGACGCCGGCGACCACGGCAAGTACGTCGTCAACGGCGGCATCTCCACCTGGGAGCTGCTGAGCACCTACGAGCGCTCGCTGCACGCGCGCACGGGGGAGCCGGCCAAGCTCGGTGACGGCACGCTCGAGATCCCCGAGAGCGGCAACAAGGTGCCCGACATCCTCGACGAGGCCCGCTGGGAGCTGGACTTCCTGCTGAAGATGCAGGTGCCCCAGGGACAGCCGCTGGCCGGCATGGCCCACCACAAGATCCACGACGAGCAGTGGACCGGGCTGCCGCTGCTGCCGAGCGACGACCCGCAAAAGCGCGAACTGCACCCGCCGACCACCGCGGCGACCCTGAACCTGGCGGCGACGGCCGCGCAGGCCGCCCGCCTGTACCGCCCCTACGACCGTGAGTTCGCCGCGAAGGCACTGGACGCGGCCCGCACCGCCTGGGCGGCGGCCCTCGCCCACCCGGACCTGCTCGCCGACGAGAGCGACGGCGTCGGTGGCGGCGCCTACCCCGACGCCCAGGTCGAGGACGAGTTCTACTGGGCCGCGGCCGAGCTGTACCTGACGACGGGGGAGCGGGACTTCAAGGACCACGTGCTGAACTCCCCGGTCCACACCGCCGACATCTTCGGCCCGATCGGCTTCGACTGGGCGCGCACCGCGGCCGCCGCCCGCCTCGACCTGGCGACCGTGCCGAACCGGCTCCCCGGCCGGGACAAGGTCCGCCGTTCCGTCGTCCGGGGCGCCGACGGCTACCTGGCCACGCTGAAGGCGCACCCGTACGGCATGCCCTACGCGCCCGACAACAACCTGTACGACTGGGGCTCCAGCCACCAGGTCCTCAACAACGCCGTCGTCCTCGCCACCGCCTACGACATCACCGGGGGTTCCAAATACCGTGACGGCGCCGTCCAGAGCATGGACTACATCCTCGGCCGCAACGCGCTGAACATGTCGTACGTCACCGGCTACGGCGAGGTCAACGCGCACAACCAGCACAGCCGCTGGTACGCCCACCAGCTCGACCCCGCGCTGCCGGCGCCGCCCGACGGCACCCTGTCCGGCGGCCCGAACTCGAGCATTCAGGACCCCTACGCGCAGAGCAAACTCCAGGGCTGCGTCGGTCAGTTCTGCTTCATCGACGACATCCAGTCCTGGTCGACCAACGAGCACACCATCAACTGGAACGCCGCGCTGGCCAGGATGGCCTCCTTCGTGGCGGACCAGGGCTGACCCCCGAGCCCCCGAGCCCTCGAGCGCCGCGCCGGCCGCCGGAGAAATCCGAAAGCCGGCGCGGCCCCATGGGAGGCAATGGAATCTGACCTTCTTTCAAAGGCGGCCGATGTTGCTCGGTCGCCTTGTTGACCATGAGTGGTTTGTGCGAGAGTGAAGCACCCGTGCGGGGGGTAAAGGCCGGGTCTCGCACGCGCTTTGACGGGCCGGGTCCGATTTCGCCATGGCGAATTCACGCCCCCCGTGCCCTGCCCAAGAGGTACACACCAATCCGTGGGTCCTTTTCGGCATCGGAACTTCTGAGTCACCTGCGCGTGGGAAGGAACCACCTCAGTGCCCACCCCCCACCCCCCTCGACCCGCGTACCCGCCCCCCGGCGGGGCCCCCGGGGAGTCCGACGAGTTGCTGGCCGCGCGGCTCCGGGACGGCCCGGAGAGCGAGGCCGCCCAGGTCGCCGCCCTGCTGATGGCCCGCCACTGGCAGCCCGCGCACGACTACGCGACCATCTGCCTCGCCACGTCGGCGCAGGTCACCGCCATGGTCACCGCAGCCGCCTGGCACCGGGTGCTGGCCCGCCTCGCCCAGGGCGAACAGGCCACCGCCCTGCGGCCGCGCCTGCTGGTGGCCGTCCGCGACACGGTCCGGCAGTGGTCGGCCGACGACTCGATATCCGACGTTCTGCCGCAGTTGCTCAAACCCGCCGGCGGACGTGGTATGCGGGCGGCGAAGTCCCTGACTCCGGAAAACCGGACGTTGGCCGCCCGGGCATTCGCGTCTCTTCCCGGACCGGCCCGTTGTTTGCTATGGCACACGGAGGTGGAGGGCGAGTCCATAAGTGTCCCGGCCGGTCTGCTCGGCATGGATACCGACACCGCGTCGGCCACCCTCGAACAAGCGCGGGAGAAATTCCGCGAGGGTTGTCTCCACGCCCATAGGCAGCTCGCGCCGAGTCAGGACTGCCGCTTCCACAGCCGGCTGCTCGACGTCCCGATTCGCCGCGGCGGCGCCCTGCTGCCGGATGTCCGCAAGCACCTGGCGGACTGCCGTCACTGCCGGCACGCTGCCGATCAACTCGGGCACTTCGAGCGTGAGTTGGGCACGCTGATCGCCGAAGCCGTGCTCGGCTGGGGCGCCCGGCGCTATCTCGACTCCCGTCCGGCGCGCGTGACGCTGGGCGCGCTGGCCAAGGGCGCCGCCCGGCACCGGAACGGACGCCCCGGACTGCTGGCCCGGATTCCGGTGCCCGTGCGCCTGCCCGGCCGCCCGCGCTCGGGCCGGTCGGTGCTCCGACAGCTAGGCGCCGCCTCGGCCGGAGTGCTGGCCGTCGTGCTGGTGGTGAGCGTGTGGTCCTACGACGGCGGCGGCGCCGATCCGGCCGCCTCCACCAGCGCCGTCGACGGCGACGGCGAGACGTCCGCGACGAGCCGTCCGAAACCGTCCGGCGCGGCCGGATTGCCCACGTCGGCCGACCGGACGCGGCTGCGCAACGTCGCCGCGAACCTGTGCCTCGACGTCCGGGGCGAACCGAAGGCGGGGGCGGGCGCCCGGCTGGCGGCGTGCTCCGAGGCGTGGACCCAGCAGTGGACCTACGAGGACGACGGACTGCTGCGCAGTGTCGCCGACCCCGGGCTGTGTCTGGACTCGCGGGCGGACGCCGGAGTCGTCGTTCTCGGTACCTGCGCCGACGAGGGCACCGAGCGGGGCGACGACGTGCGTTACGACCTGACCGGCGAGGGGGTACTGGTGCCGCGCGGACAGCGGCAGCTCGTGCTCGCCACCACCACCGGCGCGCCGGACGCCGACCTCGTCGTGAAGGTGCGTGACGGGTCCGAGGCCCAGCGCTGGCGGACCGACCCGGTGCCGACGGCGGAGGGCTCCCTGTCGATCGCCCGCACCGACACCCCGGGCGCGCGGGCGGTGGAGCTGTCGGGCGGCTGAGGGAACCGGCGCGCCGTCGGCGGCGGCCTCATCGGCGCGGGACGGCGCACCACCGGACCCTCACACCGGGTCCTCGACGAGGTCCTCGGGTCCCGGCGTCGCCGGTGAGGCGTGGCCGGACAGGGCCAGGGTGAGGTCGAGTTCGGCGAGCAGGCAGCGGATCACGTGCTCGACGCCCGCCTGTCCGTCCAGGCCCAGCCCATAGACGTAGGGACGGCCCAGGAGCACCGCCCGCGCGCCGAGCGCGAGGGCCTTGAAGACGTCGTCGCCGGTGCGGACGCCGCTGTCGAACAGCACGGTGAGCCGGTCGCCGACCGCCGCCACCACCCGCTCCAGCGCGTCGGCCGCCGCGACGGAACCGGCCACCTGACGGCCGCCGTGGTTGGAGACGACCACGCCGTCCATCCCGGCGTCGGCGGCGAGCTTGGCGTCGTCCGGGTGCAGGACGCCCTTGAGGACGATCGGGCCGTCCCAGTTCTCCCGCAGGAACGCCAGATCCGGCCAGGACTTGCCGGGATCGGAGAACATGCCGACGAAGTGCATCACCGCCGCGTTCGGGTCCTCGTGCACCGGCTTGGCCAGACCGGCTCGGAACGCCGGGTCCGAGAAGTAGTTCGCGGTGCCCACCCCGTGCAGGAAGGGCAGGCACGCCTGGTCGAGATCGCGCGGGCGCCAGGACAGCAGCGGCGTGTCCAGCGTGACGAACAGCGCGCTGTACCCGGCGGACCCGGCGCGGTGCAGGAAGCTGCGCGCCACCTCGCGGTCCTTGGGCCAGTACAGCTGGAACCAGCGCTCGGCGTCGCCCATCGCCTCGGCGACCTGCTCCATCGGCGTGCTGGAGGCGGAGGAGAGGATGTACGGCACCCCCTGCGCGGCGGCGGCCCGTGCGGCGGCCGGCTCCGCGTCCGGGTGCATGATCGACAGCACCCCCACCGGCGCCAGCGCCAGCGGGGCGGGCAGCGGACGGCCGAGCACCTCGACCGAGAGGTCGCGTTCGTGCACGTCCCGCAGCATGCGCGGGACGATCCGGCGCCGGTTTAGAGCCGCCCGGTTGGCGCGGGCGGTGCTGCCGTCACCGGCGCTGCCCGCGACGTACCCGACGGGTCCGGGGCCCAGCCGATGCGCGGTCAGCTCCTCCAGCCGGGTCAGGTCGGTGGGCAGCCGCGGCACCGCGCCCGTCATGCCGTTCAGATAGATCTCGTACTGGAAGTCCGCCCAGTGCTTCGGCATCCCACGTCCGCCTCTCGTCGTCGAGCTCGCGCCGCCAGCACCATACTCGCCGGTATGCCGTGGTCGGCCGCCAGGGGGGACGGGCCTGTTTCAGGGGTGTTTCAGGCCTATTGGCGAACGTGTGGATCACGCCATCCGGCCAGTTCGGGTCTCAATAATCGATCAAGAACCGTCCCGTTCCGGACTTGGAACGTTCGAATTTCGTGACTTCACGCCACTGATTCAATACGCAATGTTACCGAATCCCGTGGGGTCGAGATGAGTTTCGACGGCGGACTCGGCAGACTCGCGCTCGCCGTTCCGGCACCAACCGAGCCGGGCCGGCGTCAACACCCTCGAAAGAGCGGAAGGATGCACACAATGCGGAACACCGCGCGCTGGGCAGCGACTCTGGGCCTGACGGCCACCGCCGTCTGCGGGCCCCTCGCCGGGGCCTCCCTCGCCTCCCCGGCCACCGCCCCCGCGTCGCTCTACGCCCCCTCGGCCCTGGTGCTGACCGTGGGGCACGGAGAGAGCGCTGCCACCGCCGCACCCCTGCGCGCGGTCACCCTGACCTGCGCCCCCACGGCCTCGGGAACCCACCCCGCAGCCGACGCGGCCTGCGCCGAACTGCGCGGCGCGGGCGGCGACCTCGACGCCCTGACCGCCGAGGACGGGGTGATGTGCACCCGGGAGTACGCCCCCGTCGTCGTCACCGTCGACGGCGTCTGGCAGGGCCGGCGCCTCTCCTACGAACGCACCTTCGCCAACGAGTGCGTGAAGAACGCGGGCAGCGCGAGCGTCTTCACGTTCTGAGGGACCGGGACCGTTCGGCCCGGGCGGTGTGACCGGCGGCTCGCTACTGGGGAGTGCGAGCGCCGCCGCACGGGTCCCGCGGTCCCGCACCGGGGACGGCGGACGGAGTGGGGCCGTCCGCCGTCCTCCTGGACCAGGGGCGGCCGGCGGGGGTCAGTCCCTCGCGTCCTGCCCGTCACCGGCTCCGGACGACCTGGCGCGGTGGCTGGTGTCGCACCAGGGGTAGCGCCTGCTGCGCCGGCACGTGCACAGCGCGACCCGGAAGCGGTCGCAGGACACCGTCGTCCCGTCCTCCAGTTCCACCTCCACCGGCCCCTCCACCAGCATCGGGCCCCGGCGCTGGACCTTGATCCGGCGCGGGGCGTCGCTCGGGCGGGAGGCGCCGGTCGGGCGGGAGGCGTCGGACGGGCCGGGGGAGTCAGACGGGGAGTTCGGCACGGACGACCACCAGTTCCTCCTCGTACTCGGCCAGGGACAGCAGCCCGCGCTGCCGCAGCCAGTGCTCCCGGCCGCGCACCACGGGACCGAACGCGATCCGCCGCCGCCGCGTCACCGCGGCCTTCAGACCCGCCTCGCGCAGCAGCCCGACGGTCCGCCCGGGGTCGCTGAGCGCCGACTGCACGAGCAGCAGCACCCCGCCGGGGCGCAGCAGAACGGGCGCCTCCCGGCAGATCCGGTCCAGGACCATGCGACCGTCGTGGCCCGCGTCCCAGGCCCGTGCCGCACCACGCGGACGTCGGGCGCCGGCCGGCGCCGGGACATACGGCGGGTTGGCCAGCACCAGGTCGAACGACTCACCGCGTACGGGCGTGAAGAGGTTCCCGTGCCGGACGCGGATCCGCAGCCCGGCCCGGGCGGCGTTGAGCCGCGCGGCGCACACGGCGCGCCACGACACGTCCACCGCGGTCACCCGGCCGCCCCGCAGCGCCGCCGCCAGGGCGAGGGCGCCCGTGCCGGTGCCCACGTCGAGCACGGCCGCCCCCGGGGGCAGCGACTCGTCGGACAGCGCCCCGGCCAGCAGGGCGGTGTCCTCCTGAGGGGCGTAGACGCCCGGTAGCACCATGAAATTCACGGAACCCACGTACCCCGGCCGTCACGAAATATGAGAAATTTCGGAATCGGCGCGGAGAGCCGGGGCGACCGGCAGCGGTACGCGCAGGGACGACCGTCCCGCCCGCCAGTCGGCGAGCAGCCGGGCGCCGAAGCGGTCCTCGAGATGCCCGGTGGCGTCGATGCCGAAGGCGACGTCCGCCGCGAGCCACGGTTCCTGCTCCAGCAGGCCGTCGATCACCTCGTGCCGCACGATCTGCTCGTGCACCGCGTCGGCCTCGACGTGCTCGTCGTAGAAGTGTTCGGCGGCCGGCCCGGCACCGGTGCGGCGCATCGCCTCGGCGAGCCGCCGGGAACCGGGCGACGAGGTGATCTCCACCGCCGCGAAATGCCCCACCAGGGCGCCGCGCAGCGCCCGGTGCAGGCCGAACAGGGACATCATGTTCACCGTCGCCAGACACTCGGCGGAGGCCGCGTCCAGATGGCTCCCGTAGGTCGTGTCCAGGCCCAGATCCGCCATCAGGTCGGCGAACAGCCGGGCGTGCACCCGCTCGGCACGGCCGCCGCCGTACTCGTCGAACTCGACCGCGGCCATCGCCGCCTTCGCGCGTCCCCACAGCCGCGGCAGCACCCAGGCGTGCGGGTCGGCCTCCTTGAGGTGGTACAGGGAGCGCTGGGCCGCGTACTCCCGCAGCTGCCACAACTCACCCTCGTCCCGCAGGAAGTGGCTGACGCCCTCGCCGTGGACGGGTTCGACGAGCAGCGCCCCGACCGCGTCCTCAACGCTCTCGTGCACCCGGGTGTCGGCCCGCAGCGCCGACAGGAAGCGGTCCTCCAGCGCCGCCCGGGTGCGCAGCAGTTCCGGGTCCCACTCGAGGCCGGGGGACACGCCCGCGAAACCCCGGTAGTGCAGCTCGTAGCACTGGTACAGGGCGAGCTGCAGGTCGTCGCCGTACACCGGGGCGGCGGCGACCGCCTCCGGGCCGGGCAGTGGGCCCGTCCCCAGCAGGTGGGCGCCGACGGCCGCGGCAAGCGGGCCCCGGGCCGTCGGCAACTGTGGTCCTTCGCGGTCGTACTCCATGCGCCGCGAGTACCCGGACGCCGCCGCGGCACCCGCGGTGCCGCGGTACGGGGCGTCACTCTCCCTCGACATCCTTTTGGGCGCCGGTGTTCGGCGAGGTGGCGTCCCCCGCCTCGCCCCGGTGCTCGCCCTCCTCGGACTCCGCGTCGCGGGGCTTTGCCTCCTCGATCTCGCGCAGCACCTCCTCGACGGCGGTCTCGGGCCGCTGGTGGTCGCGGTCGCCTTTGTGGGACACGAACGTCTCCTTCCAGTCGTTCGGGTTCCCGGTCAGTTCGACGTGGCCGCCAGGCGCAGGGGCACCGGAGCCGGGGCCACGGCCTCCTCGCTGCGGCGGACGACCTCGGCCCACCAGGACGGGCCGTCCTCTATGTGGCGCAGCAGGATGCCCTCACGGATCGCCCAGGGACACAGCGCGACCGATTCGAGTCCGGTCAGCTTCATCGCGGTGTGCCCGACGACGGCGCCGGCCAGGCTCTGTGCCGCGCGCGGTGCGGAGATCCCGGGCAGCCGGGCCCGCTCGGCGGCGGACAGGGCGGCCAGCCGGCCGACCGCGTCCCCCAGGTCCGAGCAGAGCATCCGCCGCTCCATGAAGGGCCCGTGCCGGCCGGGCGGGGCACCGCACAGCCGCCCCAGCTGCTGGAAGGTCCGTGAGGTGGCCACGGCCGTGCGCGGCCCCTCCCAGCGGATCCGCGCCGCGACGTCCCGCAGCTGATGGCGGACCTTGCGGCGCAACGCCCGCAGCTGGTCCGGCGGCGCCGGGGCCTCGCCGCCCGCCAGGAACTCGTGGGTCAGCCGGGCCGCCCCCAGCGGCAGCGAGGCCACGAAGCCCGGCAGCCGGCCGCGCCCGAACGCCACCTCCAGCGAGCCGCCGCCGATGTCGAGCAGGGCGAGCGGTCCCGCCCGCCAGCCCATCCAGCGCCGGGCCCCCAGGAACGTCAGCTCCGCCTCCACCTCGCCCGGCAGGGTGCACAGCGGCACCCCGGTGCGGGCGTGGACGGTGCGCAGCACCTCCCGGCGGTTCGGCGCGGCACGCACCACGGCGGTGGCGAACGCCAGCGGCCCCGACGCCCCCCACCGGTCCGCGGTCCTGCTCGCGTCGGCGACCGCCGCCACGAGCCGCTCCACGGCCTCCTCGGGGACCGGGCCCCCGGGCTTGACCTGCTCCGACAGCCGCAGCCGCCACTTCGCGGTGTGCACCGGCAGCGGGACCCCGCCCTCCGCGTCCGCCACCATGAGCCGGACCGTGTTCGACCCCACATCCACCACGCTGATACGCATGAAGGCGCAGGTACCCATTTACGCGCCGGTCCAACGGCATCCGGGGCGCCACGGCCGGAAACCGGGCGGACCCGGCCGGGCACGCCCGCCGCCCCGGTACCCGTCAGGCGAGCTGCCGCCGCACCAGCTCGTGCAGCCGGCCGCCGGTGTCCGCCAGCAGCGCGGCGGGCGGACCCTGCTGGGCGACCCTGCCGTCCTCCATCACGATCACGCGGTCGGCGTCGAGCACCGTGGACAGGCGGTGCGCGATCACGATCCGGGTGGCGTTCAGCGCCTTGGTGGACTCGATCACGGTGCGCTGCGTCTCGTTGTCCAGGGCGCTGGTCGCCTCGTCGAAGAAGAGGACGCGCGGCCGGCGGATCAGCGCCTGCGCGATCATCAGCCGCTGCCGCTGGCCCCCGGAGACCGCCCCGCTGCCCGACACGATGGTGTGCAGGCCCATCGGCATCCGCTTGATGTCCTCCGCGAGCCCCGCCATCTCGGCCGCCGCCATCGCCTCCTCCGGCGTGTACGGCTCGGTGCCGCAGATGACGTCCATGATCGAGCCGGTGAAGGGCTGCGCGTGCTGAAGCACCACCCCGCACTGCCGGCGCACCGCCGACTGGTCCAGCGCGGCCAGGTCCTGGCCGTCGTACAGGACACTGCCCGACAGCGGCCGGTCGAAGCCGATCAGCAGCCGCAGCAGGGTCGACTTGCCGCAGCCGCTGGGCCCGACGACCGCCACGAACTCGCCCGGCCGCACCTCGAAGGACACGTCGTCCAGGACCAGCGGCCCGTCGTCGGTGTACCGGAACGACAGCCGGCGCGCCTCGATCGCCCCCGACAGCGGCCCCGGCCGGGTGCTGGCCGTGCGCACCTCGGGCGTGGCGTCCAGCACCGGCCTGATCTCCTCGAACAGCGGCAGCGCCGCCACCCCCGACACGAACGCGCCGGTCAGCTGGGTGACCGAGGTCAGCAGCATCGTCACCGCCGCGTTGAAGGTGAGGAACTCCGCCGCCGACATCGAGCCCCGCGCCGGACCGGCGAGGAGCATGAACATCAGCAGCGTGCACAGCGGCAGGTACACCGCGCCGAGCACCGAGTTCAGGTTCTTGACGTGCCCCGCCCGCTGCTGGAGCTCACGGCTGCGCGCGAACTGACCCGCCCAGGCCGCGTACGCGTAGTTCTCGGCGGCCGCGACCCGCAGCTTGGGCAGCCCGCGCAGGGTCTGGAAGGCCTGGTTGTTCAGCTTGTTGGTGAGCTTGACCAGCCGCCGCTGCCAGCGCACCTGCCACAGCCCGAGCCCCAGGAAGACACCGGCGACGACCACCAGCATGCCGATCGCCGCGAGTGCCATCGGCACGCTGTACCAGAGCAGCAGCCCCAGGTTCATCGCCCCGACGGTCACCGACTGCGCCACGGTCGGGCCGACCCCCGCCAGCAGTCTGCGGATCGCGCTGATGCCCATGGCCGCGCTCGCCAGCTCGCCGGTGGAACGCTCGGTGAAGAACTTCGTCGGCAGCCGCAGCAGCCGGTCCCACACGGCCGGTTGCAGGGTCGCCTCGATCCGCCCCTCGAGACGCAGGATGGTGAGGTTCTGCAGCAGCATGAAGGCCGCGGCGACGACGCTGCTCAGCATCACCGCGAGGCACACCTGCGCGATCAGCCCGGTCTGCGCCTTCGGCACGAACTCGCCGAGCACCCTGCCCGTCGCGATCGGCACCAGCGCGCCGATCGCCACCGTCACCAGACCGGCGAGCAGCAGCCCGGTCAGATCCCCGCGCGTGCCCGACAGACAGAACCGCAGCAGCCTGAGCGGACTGAGCCGCCGCTCGGGCAGCGGCCGGTAGAACATCACCGCGCGCGGCTCGAACTCCGCGGCGTTCGCCTTCTCCACCGGCGTCTCACGACCGGTCGCCGGATGCACGGCCACATAGCCGCCACGCCGCCACAGCAGTGCCACCGGCGCCCCCGACAGCGTCCGGTGCCCGACCAGCGGTCCGACGTCGTCGCGCCACCAGCGGTCCTCCAGCCGCACGGACCGGGTGCGCACGCGCGAGGCGAGGGCGATGCGCTCCACCGGGTCGAGCCGGTCGCTCTCGGTCCCGTTGCGGGCGGGCTCGGCGAGCGGGATCCCGGCGGCGCGGGCGACCAGCCGGCACGCCGCGTACGTGGCGTCGGCGTCGGCGGCCGTGGTGCGCTGCGCCGACCGCTTGCCGATGGAGGCCAGCAGCGTCCGGTCGGCCTGGGCGCGCACCGCCTCACCGGCCTTGATGCCGGCCGCGGTACGCGTCTCGTGGGTGCGCTCGAGTTGCTCGATCCAGCGGTCCAGGGTGGTCAGCAGCCGGTACTGCTGGTCGACCATGCTCTGCCACAGGGCCGGGTCCATCAGCAGATCGGCGGCCGCCTCCTGGCCGTACACCGCCCCGTACTGCACGCTGCCCGGCGGCACCTGCATCCAGAACACGTCGTCGTCGGTGGGCGCCGCGGCCCGCTCCGAGGCCATCGGTGCCTGGAAGAGGACGGTCAGGCCGCGACCCACGCCGAGGGCCAGGGCGTACTCCAGCGGGCTCGTCGTCGGCGGCACGTACTGCGGGTTGCCGTACGCGTCGTACGACCACGTCTGGGTGCTCGCCGGCTGGTACAGCTCGCGCAGGGCGATGCGGTGCACCACGCAGTCCCTGAGCGGGCGCGCGACCAGCGTGTGCCGGGGCCCGGAGACCGGCCCGAGCAGCACCGAGCCCGCCTCGAGGCGGCCCAGGTGATGCCAGTGGCCCTGCTCCCCGGCGTCGACGGCGAACAGGTCCACCGCGCCGGACGCCACCAGCCACAGCACCTGCGGCCCCTCCAGGTCGAGCCGGCCGAACCCGGCGCAGTCGACGCGGGTGCCCAGCGAGCCGAGCGCCCCGAGGACGAGGTCGCCCTGTCCTTCGTGCACTGCCGTCATCTCACCGCTCCCTGACCAGAGCCGCGTACGCGCCACCGCGTGCCACCAGCTCCCCGTGCCGTCCGCGCTCCACGACCGTGCCGTGCTCCAGGACGACGATCTCGTCGCTGTCCCGCACGGTGCTGAGCCGGTGCGCGATCACCACGCAGGCGCAGCCGCGCCGGCGCAGGTTGTCCATCACCACCTGCTCGGTCTCCGCGTCCAGGGCGCTGGTCACCTCGTCCAGGACGAGGATGCTGGGCCGGCGCACCAGGGCCCGTGCGATCTCCAGCCGCTGGCGCTGCCCGCCGGAGAAGTTGCGGCCGTCCTGCTCGACCGGGCTGTGGATGCCGCCGGGCCTGCGCGTCACCACGTCGTACAGCGCGGCGTCCTTGAGTGCGTCCACCACGGCGTCGTCGGGAATCGACGGGTCCCACAGCGCCACGTTGTCGCGCACGGAGCCCTCGAAGAGGAACACGTCCTGGTCGACGAAGGAGACGGAGGACGCCAGCGCCCCGCGCGGGATGTCGTCCAGCCGCTGCCCGTCGATGCGGATCACACCGTCCCAGGGGGCGTACAGACCGGAGATCAGCCTGGACACCGTGGACTTGCCGCTGCCCGAGCCGCCCACCAGGGCCACCTGCTGCCCCGGCCCGACCGTGAGGTCGAAACCGGTGAGCAGCGGCTTGTCCAGCGGGTTGTAGCCGAAGGAGATGTTCTGCAGCTCGACGTGGCCGCGCAGCCGGCGGGTCGAGTCGGTGCCGCCCGGACGGTCGTAGAGCGGGTCCGCCCGGAAGTTCTCCACGTCCTTGAGGCGGGCCACGTCGGCAGCGAAGTCCTGGATGCGGCCCGCGACGCCGTTCAGCCGGGTCAGCGGAGCCGTGAAGCGGACCACCAGCGCCTGGAAGGCGACCAGCAGGCCGACCGAGATGTGCCCCTCCACCGCGCGCATACCGCCGATCCACAGGATCAGCCCGCTGTTGAGCGTCGCGAGGGTCGGCGCGACCACGCCCAGCCAGGCGCTCGGCACCCCGAGCCGCTGCTGCTCCTCCAGCGTGGTGGCGTGCTGGCCGGCCCACTTGCGGAAGTAGCCGTCCTCGCCGCCGGTCGCCTTCATCGTCTCGATCAGCTGGAGACCGGTGTACGCGGTGTTGGTCAGCCGGGCCGTGTCCGCCCGCAGCTTCGCCGTACGGGTCGCGCGCAGTCGGATGACGACCCGCATCGCGAGGATGTTGAGCAGCGCCACGCCGACGCCGACGAAGGTGAGCTGGGGGTCGTACGTGTACAGCAGCACGGCGTACAGGACGACGACGATCGCGTCCACGCCCGCGGCGGAGAGGTCGCGGGCCAGCGTCTCGGCGACGGCGTCGTTGGACTGCAGCCGCTGCACCAGGTCGGCCGGGCTGCGCTGGGAGAAGAAGGTCACCGGCAGCCGCAGCAGGTGCCGCAGGAAGCGGGCGCTGGAGAGGGTGGAGGAGATGATGCGGCCGTGCAGGAGGTTGGCCTGCTGGAGCCAGGTCAGCACCACCGTCAGCAGCACACAGGCTCCCATCGACGCGAAGAGCACGCCGAGCAGCGAGGTCTGTCCGCCGATCAGGAACATGTCGATGTAGGTGCGGCTGAGCGCGGGCACCGCCGCGCCGACCGCCACCAGCAGCAGGCTCGCCAGCACGGCGGCGGGCAGCGTCCCGGCGGTGCCGCGCAGCCGGGCCGGCATCGCGCCCAGCACGCCCGGTTTGCGGCCGCCCCGGGTGAAGTCCTCACCGGGCTCCATGGTCAGCACGACCCCGGTGAAGGACCCGTCGAAGTCCTCGAGGGACACGAAACGCCGGCCCTTGCCGGGGTCGTTGATGAACACCCCGCGCCGTCCGAACCGGCGCCCGATGCCGTCGTAGACGACGTAGTGGTTGAACTCCCAGAACAGGATGGCCGGTGCCGTCACCTCGGCGAGCGCGGCCAGGTCCATCTGCATGCCCTTGGCGGTGAACCCGTAGCTGCGCGCCGCCTTGAGCAGATTGCTGGCGCGCGACCCGTCGCGGGAGACGCCGCAGGCGATGCGCAGCTCCTCCAGCGGGACATGGCGGCCGTAGTGACCGAGGACCATCGCGAGGGAGGCTGCCCCGCACTCCACCGCCTCCATCTGGAGCACGGTGGGCGTACGGACCGTCTTCGCGCGGCTCTTGGGCACGCTGCGCTTCGGCGGGGCGGCGCGGCGTCTGCCCCGGGTCTCCTGTGCGGTGCTCACGGCAGCAGCCAATCGACGGGACGCTCGTCGGCCAGCCGGATCGAGCCCGAGGCCAGGGTCATGGAGGTCAGTTCGAACGGCGGTCCGTCCGCGGAGGACCACTCGTAGCCGCTCTCGGTCGACTTCGAGGTGTCCAGCCGGACCGTCACGGCCACCGGCCTGCCCTCCTTGGTGAACTGCTCGCCGAGCTGGCTGTCCCCGAGGAACGCGCCGATCGTCTGCGCCGACTGCGCCGAGCGGTCCACGGACTTCACCTGCCCGTGCAGGACGCCGTACTGCTGCGTCGGCACCGACTGGACACTCAGGTCGACCGAGGCGTGCGCGGGGATGGCGGCGGCCTTCTCGGCGGGAACGTAGACGGTGGCGTAGAGCGGGTCGTCGGCGTGGGCGACCTTCTCGACCGAGGCGACGTTCGCGCCGGTCTGGATGATCTGCCCGACGGTGGCCGCGAGTGCGCTGACCCGTCCGGCGTCGACCGTGCGGACCACGGTCTCGCCCTCGGCGGTGCGGACCTTCAGTACGGGGGCGTCGGCCGCCAGCCGCTGTCCCGGGCGCGCGAGGACCGCGGTCACCTGGCCCGAGACGGGACTCTGCAGCAGGTAACTGCCCTGCCCGTGGGTGAGGATGGCGGGCGCGCCGACCGTGGAGGTCACCGAACCGCCCACCGCCCACACGGACGCGGCGGCCATCGCGACCACGGTCACGGACAGCACCAGCCAGCCCTGCGGGCGGGCGAAACGCACCGGAAGGTCTAGTTCCTCCGGTGACTGGAGTTTTGCGAGGGCCTGTTGGCGGAACTGCACGGCTGACGTATCCCGGGCTTGAGGAGAACGGCCGAAAAGTCCCGGAGCCTGGTTGGCTCCGGGACTCAGCGGTACAAGGGCGCGATCAGAGACCGGCGACCAGGCCCGTGACCGGGGCCGTGTTCAGGCCGGTGACACCCTCGACGGTGCCGACGGCCGTGTTGAGCAGGCCGGAGACCGGGGCAATGCCGTCCACCAGGCCGGTGACGGTGCCGACGGCGTTCACGTTCAGGCCGCCGGAGACGTTGTCGAGGTCGGCGTCGGAGATCTCGACGGTCTCAACCTGGGGGGTGGAGTTCATGATGGAACTTCCCTTCGTATAGCTATTTCACAAGGGGGGAGCGGCCCCCTCTGGGGACAGATGACGGCCGCGACCGCGGGCGCCGGGCGCCCGTTTCCGGAGCCGACCGCGGCCCCCGCGGTGCGATGGATCAAAGCACGCGGCCGGTCCGGGCTTCCAATCAAACATCCCTCCCACCAGGGCACTTGCGACGCCGGGGCGCCCAAGCGTGCAGGACCGCGCACGCCTTCGCGGCCACTTCTTCACACCGTGCGCGACATCGGCTCGTGCCACCCCTTGCACGCACGCGGGCGATTGGGACACTCCCGCCCCAAAGACGTGCGGGGTACCGCGGGGTTGTGCAGATCCCCCAACGAGGGTGACCGGGTTGGGCATTCGATGTGCAGATTTGCTGAAGCAGGGATTCCGCTCCGTGATCGCAACCGTACGTCCCCGGCCGGATGCGGAGGGTGTCGATCCGGCGCGGTCCGACGGCCCGTCTGAACACCCGGCCCGGCCCGTGCGTACCAACAGCCGTCCAGGCGCCCCCAACAGCTGCCGGACCGGCGGGCACGGACCCCGGTCCCAGGAGGTCGAGTAGGTTGAGTCACAAGCGAATCCCGAAGCGCAAGGCCGCGATGGCGGCGGGCGGTGTGGTGGCGCTCGGCGCGGCCGCCATCCTGCTGCCGAACGCCAACGCCTCGCAGGACGGCGGATCCTCGGACGACGCCGCGGCGGCGCCGAGGACCCTCAAGGCGGCGGACGCGTCGGACCTCGCCTCGCGGCTCGCCGGCATGCTCGGCGACGCCTTCGCCGGCTCGTACTACGACTCCGGCGCGCAGCAGCTCGTCGTCAACGTGGTCCCCGGGGACAACAACCAGGTCGTCGTGCAGGCCAAGCAGGCCGGCGCGGAGGTCCGCGAGGTCGACAACAGCATGGCCGAGCTGAGGAGCGGCGCCCAAACCCTGAAGTCCGAGGCGACCATCCCGGGCACCTCGTGGGCGATCGACCCGCGCACCAACAAGATCCTGGTGACCGCCGACAGCACCGTCACCGGCGACCGGTGGGAGCAGCTCGAGTCCACCGTCGAGGGCCTCGGCTCCGGCATGGCGACCGTCAACAAGTCCGCCGGCACCTTCAAGACCTTCGTGTCCGGCGGCGACGCCATCTTCGGCGGCGGCGCGCGCTGCTCACTCGGCTTCAACGTCACCGCGGGCGACGGCTCGCCCGCCTTCCTGACGGCCGGTCACTGCGGAGTCGCGGCCGACCAGTGGTCCGACGCGCAGGACGGGCAGCCGATCGGGACCGTGGACCAGGCGGTCTTCCCCGGCGAGGGTGACTTCGCACTCGTGAAGTACGACGACCCGGCGACCGAGGCCCCGAGCGAGGTCAACCTCGGCGACCAGACCCTCCCGATCGGCCAGGCAGCCGAGGCGACGGTCGGTCAGCAGGTCTTCCGCATGGGCAGTACGACCGGGCTGGCCGACGGTCAGGTCCTCGGCCTGGACGCCACGGTCAACTACCCCGAGGGCACGGTCACGGGCCTCATACAGACCGACGTCTGTGCCGAGCCGGGCGACAGCGGCGGCTCCCTGTTCACGCAGGACGGCCTCGCCATCGGCCTGACCTCCGGCGGCAGCGGGGACTGCACCGTCGGCGGCGAGACGTTCTTCCAGCCGGTCACCACCGCCCTGGAGGCGGTCGGCGCCACCCTCGGCGGCGACGCGGCCGGCGGAGCGGGCGACCAGGCCGGCGGGGACGAGGCCGGCGGGGACGAGGCCGGGGGCGGCGACGCCGTCGGCGGTGGCGACGAGGCGGGCGGTGAGCAGGCCGGCGGCGGGGACGCGGGCGCGGGTGCCGGTGAGGCGGGTGACGCCGGTGACGCGGGCGACGGCACGGGCGCCGGCAGCGGGGACGGCTCAGGACTGACGGGCTGACGGGCTGACGGGCAGAGGGGATGACGGGCCGGCACTGACGCCCCGCACCACTCGCACAGCGCTCTCCGGCAAAAGGAGCTCCGGACCGCCGATCGGCCCCGACGGGACCGGTCGGCGGCCCGGCGGTGTGTGCGGCCGGTCCGGCCCTTCGGCGGGAGGCCCGGACCACCGGACCACCGGACCACCGAAGGCCTCGACCACCGAAGGACCCGACCGCAGCGCGCTCCGGCCGGCCCGCGCGTCGCCGGCCGTGAGGCGCGACCGGCCCCGCCTCCCACCCGCACGTGCCGGCGGCCGGGGAGCTCACGGGCGTACGGCTCGTCGGCACGCGACCACGCGTGTGCGCGGCGCCCCGTCCGCGAGCCCCCTGCGGGCCCTCGAGCGCCGGTACCCCGTCCCTAGGGGCTGCGCGGGTGTCGCATAAGCGCTGTAATGGCGACGTGGTCGGACAGGGCGCTGCGGAACGCGGATCGAGGACGCTGCGTGCCGAGGGTGCCCTGAAAGCGATCGCGGCGGGCCCGGAGCCCGAGGAGCGGCCGCGCCGGATCCTCGAACAGGCGCTGGTCTTCGCGGGCGCCTCCCTCGCCGCCCTGTACACGCCCGGCGACGACCGCGAGCTGCTCTGCCTGGCCGAGTCGGCCGGCGCGCCGCGAACCCTGTACGGAGTACGCGACAGCTACCCGGCGGCGGGCGGCTCCCCGGTGGCCGACGCCCACCGCGCGGGCGAGGCGGTGTGGGTCGGGCCCGAGGAGTTCGCCGGATCGGCCGAGTCGCGGCACGTGCCTTCCAGCGGCTTCTCGCTCGCCACGCTGCCCGTGCGCGGGGACGGCGGCGGCTGCCTCCTCGCTCTGACCGAGCGCCCGGAGGGGTTCGACGCCGAGGACCGCCGGTGCCTGGAACTGATCGCCGAGGCCATGACCTGCCCCGCCCCGGCACAGGCAGTGGCAGCGGCCGCGGCCTCGGCGGAGGCCGGGGAGCTGCAGCCGGGTGCCTTCACCCTGGCCATGGACACCGGCCGGGTGGAGGTGGGCGACGACATCCTGCGCCTGTTCGGCCTCGCCCCCGACGAGTTCGACGGCAAGGTCGAGACACTGCTCGGCCTCGCCGTGCCGGAGGACCTGCCCTCGCTGATGTCGGTGACCGAATCCGACCACATGTCCATCGGCGACCGTGAGCTGGAGTTCCGGGTGGAGCAGCCCACCGGCCCGCCGAGGTGGCTGCGGCTGAGCGGGCGCCTGCTGCCCGGCGGCGACGGCCGGCCGACGCGTCTGGTCGGCACCGTCGCAGACGCCTCCACCCTGCGCCCGGACGTCACCGACGTGGCCCGCGTCCAGCGGCTCGCCGCCGCGCTGGCCACCGCCGGCACCGTCCGGGACGTCAGCCAGGCCGTCGTCGCCGCCCTGCGCAGGCCGCTGCGCGCCGACCGGATCGCGCTCGCCGAGCTGGAGAACGACCGGCTCGTCGTCACCGTCCTCGACCCGCCCGAACCGGAGTCCTGGCCGGAGCTGTGGCGGCTGGAGTGGCGCACCGAGTGGCCGGACGCGCCGGTACGGGCCATGCCCACCCTCGCCGCCGCCCTGCGCGAGGGGCGCGCCCGGATCTGGCCCGCCGGCACCGGCGACCTGGAACCGGCCCTCGCCGACGTCGGCCCGGGCGGCCTGGCCGTGCTGCCGCTGCCCGCCGGGGGCCGCATGGCCGGCGCCTGTCTGATCGGCTGGGACACCCCGCACGACTTCGGACCCGACGAACGCGCCCTGCTCACCGCCTCCGCGGGTCTCGCCGGGCAGGCCCTGATGCGGGCCCACGCCTTCGACGCCGAGCACGAACTGGTCGGCATGCTCCAGCGTCAGCTGCTGCCGCGCCGGCTGCCGAAGCTGCCCGGCGCGGTCGCCGTCGCCCGCTATCTGCCCAGCACGGCCGGCCTCGAGCTGGGCGGCGACTGGTACGACGTGATCCCGCTGCCCGACCACCACGTGGCCCTCGTCATCGGCGACGTCCAGGGCCACAGCGCCGGCGCCGCCACCCTGATGGGCCAGATGCGCACGGCCCTGCGCGCCTACGCCGTCGAGGGCCACCCGCCCGACGTCGTGGTCTCCCACGCCAACCGGCTGCTGACGGGCATGGAGACCGACCTCTTCGCCACCTGCGTCTACGTCGAGCTGGACATGGAGGAGGGCTCCGCCTGGTGCGTGCGGGCCGGGCACCTGCCTCCGGTGCTGCGCCACCCCGACGGCAGTACGGAGATCGCGGAGGTGGAGGGCGGCCCGCCGCTCGGCGTGGTGACGCAGGCGGACTTCCCGATGAGCCCGCTGCGGCTGCGGCCCGGCACGCTGATCGCCCTGACCACCGACGGCCTGGTGGAGACGCCCGACGCCGACATCGACGAGGGCATGGACCGGTTCGCACACGCCTTGGCCGTCTCCGACCCCTCCCACCTCGGGCTCGTCGCCGACGCCCTGCTCGGCAACGCCCGCCGCAACGACGACGTCGCCCTGCTGCTGGTGCGCTACGACGGCATGTCCCTGCGCCCGCTGCGGGAGAGCTGGTCGGTGTGGCGGCTGCCGGAGGCCGTGCGGCACGCCCGCCGCTTCACCCGGCGCACCCTGCGCTCCTGGGGCGTACCGGACGACGACGTCGACGGCGTCCTGCTGATCGTCTCCGAACTGGTCACCAACGCCCTGGTGCACACCGACGGCAAGGTGCGCCTCGACCTCACCCTGATCAGCGGCCGGCTGCGCGTCGCGGTCGCCGACGCCTCACCCCGTACGCCCGTCAAGCCGACCAGTATCGGCTGGGAGGCCACGGGCGGACGCGGCATCCTCCTCGTCGAGGCGATGTCGGCGACCTGGGGGACGCTGCCGGTCAGCGGAGGCAAGCAGGTCTGGAGCGAGGTCCCGGTGGGCGGCCGGTGAGCGCCGCCGCCCGCCTCAGGTGACCGGCGTTTCACGGTGGCCCGACCGGGGACCCGGAGGGGCGACCGCACCGGACGCGGAAAAGAAGAAGGAAGATGATGCCTCGTGACCACGGACACCAGCGGGAAACCCGCTGTCCGTCGGCTGGAGACAGGATGGTCGAAGGCCCGCCGCCTGCGGAGCAGGGGCCTGATGCGCACCTGCGTACCCGCCGTCGAGGACGGCAGCGCTCCCCGCGCACCGCAACCGGGCCAGGAGTCGAACATCGTCCGGGGCGAGGACTGACCGAGCCCCGAGGGTGGTGACACCGCCCAGCGCGCCGGCCTCGCTGCCGGCGCGGTGCGGGTTCCGGGCCGGTCACGGACGACGCGGGGCACGCGGGTAGCGTCAGGGGCGTCCCCCGGCCCCGTCCCCGAGCGCAGCAAGGCACTGAACCGTTCATGAACATCCTGGTCACCGGCGCCGCCGGGTTCATCGGCTCCCGGTACGTCGAAACGCTCCTCGCTTCCGACGTGCCCGGGGCACCGCGCATCACGGTGCTGGACGCGCTCACCTACGCCGGAACCACCGCCAACCTCGAACTCGGCCATCCCCGGCTCGAGTTCGTGCACGGCGACATCCGCGACGCCCCGCTCGTCGACAGGCTGATGGCCGGGGCCGACCAGGTGGTGCACTTCGCCGCCGAGTCCCATGTGGACCGCTCGATCCACGCCGCGGCCGACTTCGTCCTCACCAACGTCGTAGGTACCCAGAACCTGCTGGACGCCGCCCTGCGGCACGGCGTGGGGCCCTTCGTGCACGTTTCCACCGACGAGGTCTACGGCTCCGTCGAGTCCGGCTCGGCGACCGAGGAGCACCCGCTGCGGCCCACTTCCCCGTACTCCGCCTCGAAGGCGTCGGGCGACCTGCTGGCCCTCTCGTACCACCGCACCCACGGCCTGGACGTACGGGTGACCCGGTGCTCCAACAACTACGGCCCGCGCCAGTTCCCCGAGAAGCTCGTGCCGCTGTTCGTCACCCGCCTCCTGGACGGCCGCCGGGTGCCGCTGTACGGGGACGGGCGCAACGTCCGCGACTGGCTGCACGTCGACGACCACTGCCGGGGCGTCGACCTCGTGCGGACCGGGGGCCGGGCCGGCGAGGTGTACAACATCGGCGGCGGCACCGAGTGGAGCAACCGCGACCTCACCGGCCTGCTCCTGGACGCCTGTGGCGCCGACTGGGACCGGGTCGTGCACGTCGAGGACCGCAAGGGCCACGACCTGCGCTACTCGGTCGACTGGAGCAGGGCCCGCGAGGAGCTGGGCTACCGGCCGGGCCGCGACTTCACGGCCGGGCTGGCCGAGACCGTCGCCTGGTACCGGGACAACCGGGCCTGGTGGGAGCCGTTCAAGCAGGACACCGTCGTGGACTGACGCCCCGCGGCGTCCGGCCGCCGGTCAGCAGCGCGTCTTGGCCAGCAGCTCCAGGATCTCTTGCGTCGTGCCCGTCTCGCCGAGACGCGGGAAGATCCGCTCGACGCTGCCCCGGTGCGCCTCGGCGCTCATGTCGCTCATGGCGTCGGTGGCGAGCGTGACGTGGTAGCCGTGCTCGTGGGCGGCGCGGGCCGTGGACTCCACGCCGATGCTGGTGGCTATGCCGCACAGCACGATCTGGGTGACGCCGCGGCGGCGCAACCGGACGTCGAGGCCGGTGCCGTGGAACGCGCCCCAGTTGCGCTTGGTGACGGTGATGTCGTCGGGGTGGCCCGCCAGTTCGTCGACGACGACGTCCCAGCCCTCGGGCAGGGACCGGCCGGCCCCGCCGACCTCCGTGCGACCCGGCACCGCGTCCGCCCCGTCGGCGGCGAAGGAGACCCGGACCAGCACAACGGGCAGGTCGCGGGCCCGGAAGGCATCGGCCAGTTCGGCACTGCGGGCGACGACCTCGGCGCCGCTGTACGGCTGGGTGGGCGCGCCGACGATACCGGCCTGGAGGTCGATCACGACGAGAGCGGTGCGGGGGTCGAGGGCGGTGACTGCCATGAGGGGGTGCCTTTCAGGCGGATTTCTCCGGAGAGGTCGGGACCCGAAGCGTTCGCGTCCATGACGCCACGGTAATTTCGACAGGTAAAACTGTCCAGTGAGACTGAACAGTTTTACCTGCTGATTGCGCGGTGCCGGTGCGCCGCCCCCCGCCATTAGGCTGGCTCCGTGCGTCTGCTGCTCATGTCCGACACCCACCTGCCGAAGCGGGCGAAGGGACTGCCGGCTCCACTGCTGGCGGAGATCCCGCGCGCCGACGTGGTCCTGCACGCGGGGGACTGGGTCGACACGGCCACCCTGGACCTGCTGGAGAGCCGCAGCCGCCGACTCCTCGGGGTGTACGGCAACAACGACGGACCCGCACTGCGCGCCCGGCTGCCCGAGGTGGCGTACGCCGATCTCGGCGGCCTGCGCTTCGGCGTGGTCCACGAGACGGGCGCCGCCCAGGGACGCGAGAGACGCTGCGCCACCCGCTTCCCCGACCTCGACGTCCTCGTCTTCGGGCACAGCCACATCCCGTGGGACACCACCGCGTCCACCGGACTGCGGCTGCTCAATCCCGGATCGCCCACGGACCGTCGCCGTCAGCCGTACCGCACCTACCTGACCGTCATGGTCGCCGACGGCAGGCTGGGGGAGGTCGAACTGCACCGGCTGCCGCCACGGTGAAGGGGCCGGAGGAAGACGAGCCGGACGAGAGACGGGCAGCGCCCGTCAGGACGCCGCCCGGTGCGGACCGGGCCGCTCCGTGTCGCAGGAAGCGGCCCGGACGCTTCTTCTTGAGTGCGCTGTCACGGACCTCCTTCCGGGGGAGTGGTGCCGAGGACATGCATGCCTCATCCGTTGCCGGGCGACTACCCCTGTCGGGCCGCCTCACACATCGGTGCGGCGAAGGCCGGCAGCGCCACGGTCCACGTGCCGTCTCAGCGCTGCCTACCGCGAGTACCACTGGGCGGTCAGCCGCTGTGTGGCGCGACGGCTGGACGGGCGCTCCGGCGAGGTCGAGAAAGTGGTGGCGGGGGTGTTCACGCCCCGGCCTGGAGACCACGTTCACCGAGGACCGTCCGGACCACGCGTCGGCTATTCGTCCCAGACCTGGACGACGGTCTGCTCGGCGATCCTCCCGTCCCGCAGCGACAGCATCGACTCGGCGAGGACCCGCACGCCGTCCGGGTAGGTGCACTCCTCGGTGAACGCGGCCTGGTCGCCCTGGACGACGCAGCGCTCCATGCGGTGGGTCATGTCGCGGCTGTAGACGTCGTCGAGCATCTCGGCGATCTCGTCCCGGCCGTGCAGCACCTTGGGACGGCTGGGCTGGTCGTACCGGTCGACGACGCGGACCTCCGCGTCCCGCGCGTACAGCGACAACAGAGGTGCCGCCGTCTCTCCTTCGATGCCCCGGCGCAGTGCTTCGGTGTCGAAGCCGGGGCCTGCCGTGGTGCTCATGACGACCTCCTTCGAAGGCCGCGGCCCGAAGGGGGGAACGGGCCGCAGTGGCCCTCTCCTTCGAGCTTCCTCCGTCCCCGGGCCCACGGCAACGGCGGCCGTGACACTCGTCCTCACGGGTGAGCCGCACCGCCGGCCCGTGTCCGCCCCCGGCCCACCGGCGTTGCTCAGCACATGATCTCAACACGACGTATCGTCGCCGTTGTCGGGCTCGCCGCCGGTGTCACCGGCCTCGCCGCCCCGATGGCGAGCGCGTCCGGCGGGGGCCCGCTGGGCACGGAGAAGCTCAGCGTGACGAACACCCTCGACTCGCTCGCGGTCAGTGACATGCCCGCCGAGGACCGGGCCCAGCTGCCCCTGCCGTCGCAGCAGCTGAACCGGCTCAACGACCTCGACCAGCTCCAGCAGGTCACCGGCCTGGTCTCGCCCCTCTTCGGCGCCGTCCCCGCCCTGGGCTGACGTCCGCGTCAGCCGCCGGTCGCCAGGAACTGGGTGGCCGCCAGCTCCGCGTACAGCGGATCGGCGGTCACCAGCTCCCGGTGCGTGCCGACCGCGCGGACCCGCCCCGCGTCCATCACCACGATCCGGTCGGCCGTCGTCACCGTGGACAGCCGGTGGGCGACGACCAGCACCGTGGTCGTCCGGGCCACGTCGGCCACGGTGTCGCGCAGCGCCGCCTCGTTGACCGCGTCCAGCTGCGAGGTGGCCTCGTCGAGCAGCAGCAGCCGGGGACGGCGCAGCAGCGCGCGGGCGATGGCGACCCGCTGGCGCTCGCCGCCGGACAGCTTGGTGCCGCGATGACCGACCAGCGTCTCCAGGCCGTTCGGCAACCGCCCGACCAGACCGTCGAGACGGGTCGTCTTCAGCACGCCGGCGACGGTGCCCTCGTCCGCCTCGGGGTTGCCCAGCAGCAGGTTGTCCCGCAGGGAGCCGGACAGCACCGGGGCATCCTGCTCCACGTAGCCGATCGCGGCCCGCAGCGAGGCCAGCTCCCAGTCCGCGAGGCTTTGGCCGTCCAGCGTGATCTCCCCGGAGCCCGGGTCGTAGAACCGCTCGATCAGCGAGAAGACGGTGGTCTTGCCCGCGCCGGACGGGCCGACGAACGCCGTCATCCCCCGGGCCGGCACCTCGAAGCTCACCCCGTGGTGGATGTACGGCAGATCGTCGGCGTAGCGGAAGCGGACGTCGTGGAAGGCCACCGACGCGGGCTGCGCGCCGGGCGAGGGCAGCGGGACCGGCCGGGCGTGCGGCTCCGCGGGCAGCCGCAGCGCGTCCTGGATGCGGCCCAGCGCCGCCCGGCCCGTCTGGTACTGCGTGATCGCGCCGACCACCTGCTGGATCGGCGACATCAGATAGAAGACGAACAGCAGGAACGCGACCAGCGTGCCCACGTCGATCGCCCCCGTCGCCACCCGCCCGCCGCCCACCGCGAGCACCGTGATGAAGGCGATCTGCATCGCGAGCCCGGCCGTGTTGCCCGCGGCGGCCGACCACTTGGCGGCGCGCACGCTCTGCCGCCACGACTCCTCGGCGGCCTCGTGCAGCGCCCGCTCCTCCCGGGGCTCGGCGCCCGACGCCTTCACCGTGCGCAGCGCGCCGAGTATCCGCTCCAGCGCGGCACCCATCACGCCCACCGCGTCCTGCGCCTGCCGGCTCGCGCGGTTGATGCGCGGCACGATCAGCCCGAGCACGGTCCCGGCCCCCAGCACCACCGCCAGCGTGACCCCGAGGAGTACCGGGTCGACCACGCCCATCATCACCAGCGTCGCCACCAGCGTGAGCCCGCCGGTGCCGAGGCCGATGAGGGAGTCGGTGGTGACCTCGCGCAGCAGGGTCGTGTCGGAGGTGATCCGCGCCATCAGGTCGCCGGGCTCGGTGCGGTCCACCGCCGTGATCCGCAGCCGCAGCAGATACGACGACAGGGTGCGCCGCGCCCCGAGCACCACCGACTCCGCGGTGCGCCGCAACACGTACGAACCCAGCGCCCCCAGCGCCGTGTTGGCGACCACGAGCCCCGACATGGCCAGCAGGGCACCGGTGATGGTCCGGTCGTGGGACAGGTCGTCGATCAGCTCCCGCGCCACCAGCGGCAGCAACAGCCCCGTGGCGCCGGTGACCAGGGAGAGCAGCGCGCCCGCGAACAGGGCCCCGCGGTGCGGCCGTACGTAGGACAGGAGCAGCCGCCAGGCTGGCTGAACGGTCTCCGGCTCTGCGGTGGTCACGTTGCTCCTTCGGCACGGTACGGCACGCGGACGAGGCCCTCAGGCTACGTCGGCGCCCGGCGGCACGAACCGCCGGTGCGCGGGCGGCCTCCCGCACCCCGCGAACCGCCCTGTCACCTGCCCCTTCCCGATCACTTGCGCGTAGGGTCTGGGGGGAACACAGAACGGCCGAGGAAGGGGTCAGGACCATGGCGCAGGAAGTACGCGGCGTGATCGCACCGGGCAAGGACGAGCCGGTGCGGATCGAGACGATCGTCGTGCCCGACCCCGGCCCGGGCGAGGCCGTGGTCAAGATCCAGGCCTGCGGGGTGTGCCACACCGACCTGCACTACAAGCAGGGCGGCATCAGTGACGACTACCCCTTCCTGCTCGGCCACGAGGCCGCCGGTGTCGTGGAGTCCGTCGGCGCCGGCGTCACCGACGTCGCCCCCGGGGACTTCGTGATCCTCAACTGGCGCGCCGTGTGCGGCACGTGCCGGGCCTGTCTGCGCGGGCGGCCCTGGTACTGCTTCGACACCCACAACGCCGAGCAGAAGATGACCCTCGCCGCCACCGGCCAGGAGCTCTCCCCGGCCCTCGGCATCGGCGCCTTCGCCGAGAAGACGCTGGTAGCCGCCGGACAGTGCACCAAGGTCGACCCCGCCGTCTCCGCACAGGTGGCCGGCCTGCTGGGCTGCGGGGTGATGGCCGGCATCGGCGCCGCCATCAACACCGGCAACGTCGGCCGCGGCGACACCGTCGCCGTCATCGGCTGCGGCGGCGTCGGCGACGCGGCGATCGCCGGGTCGTACCTGGCGGGCGCCTCGAAGGTCATCGCCGTGGACATCGACGACCGCAAACTGGAGACCGCCCGTTCCATGGGCGCCACCCACACCGTCAACTCCCGCGAGAACGACCCCGTCGAGGCGATCCGCGAACTCACCGGCGGCTTCGGAGCCGACGTCGTCATCGAGGCGGTCGGCCGTCCCGAGACCTACCGGCAGGCCTTCTACGCCCGCGACCTGGCCGGCACCGTCGTCCTCGTCGGCGTACCGACCCCCGAGATGAAGCTGGAACTGCCGCTGCTGGACGTCTTCGGGCGCGGTGGGTCCCTCAAGTCGTCCTGGTACGGCGACTGCCTGCCCTCCCGCGACTTCCCGATGCTCATCGACCTCCACCTCCAGGGCCGCCTGGACCTCGGCAAGTTCGTCACCGAGACCATCCAACTGGACGAGGTGGAGCAGGCCTTCGACCGGATGCACGCCGGCGACGTGCTGCGTTCGGTGGTGGTGCTGTGATGGCCGCCCGCATCGAACGCCTCGTCACCTCCGGACAGTTCAGCCTCGACGGCGGCACCTGGGACGTCGACAACAACGTCTGGCTCGTCGGCGACGACCACGAGGTCGTCGTCATCGACGCCGCCCACGACGCCGACGCGATCGCCGAGGCCGTCGGGGACCGGCGCCTCACCGCCATCGTGTGCACCCACGCCCACAACGACCACGTGGGCGCCGCGCCCGCGCTCGCCGAGCGCACCGGCGCCACCATCTGGCTGCACCGCGACGACCTGCCCCTGTGGCGGCAGACCCACCCCGACCGGGACCCCGACGCCTGGCTGACCGACGACCTCGTCATCGAGGCCGCCGGCGCCGACCTGACCGTCCTGCACACCCCGGGTCACGCACCCGGCGCGGTCTGCCTCTACGACCCGGGCCTGGGCACCGTCTTCACCGGCGACACCCTCTTCCATGGCGGACCCGGCGCCACCGGCCGCTCCTACTCCGACTTCCCGACCATCATCGACTCGATCCGCGACAAGCTGCTCGTCCTGCCGCCGGAGACGGAGGTCCGCACCGGTCACGGCGACTCCACGACCATCGGCGCCGAGGCCCCGCACCTGGAGGAGTGGATCAAGCGCGGGCACTGACCCCGGCCGGGCGCGTTCAGGATCGCCGCGGGACACGCGGTATAGGTGACAGAAGATGTCCGGCTTCCCGGGCACCCTCGAACACGACATCGCTCGTGCGGGACGTGAGGGAGAGGACGGGAGCCGGACATGGCAGGGTCACCGAGAGGTCCGCTGGCAGGCAGGGTCGCACTGGTCGCCGGGGCGACCCGGGGCGCCGGACGGGGCATCGCCGTCGAACTGGGCGCGGCCGGCGCCACCGTCTACGTCACCGGCCGCAGCACCCGCGCCCGGCGCTCGGAGTACGACCGCCCCGAGACCATCGAGGACACCGCCGACCTGGTCACCGAGGCCGGCGGCCACGGCATCGCGGTACCCGCCGACCACCTCGATGCGGCGCAGGTCGCCACGCTCGTCGACCGCGTCGCCCGCGAACAGGCCCGCCTCGACATCCTGGTCAACGACATCTGGGGCGGCGAGACCCTCTACGAGTGGGACAGCCCCGTCTGGGAGCACGACCTCGACAACGGGCTCAGGCTCCTGCGGCTCGCGGTCGAGACCCACGCCATCACCAGCCACCACGCGCTGCCGCTGCTGCTGCGCCGCCCCGGCGGACTGGTCGTCGAGGTCACCGACGGCACCGACGCCTACAACCGCGACCACTACCGCAACTCGTTCTTCTACGACCTCGCCAAGGCGTCCGTCCTGCGCATGGCCTTCTCCCTCGGGCACGAGGTGGGGCCGCGCGGCGCCACGGCCCTCGCGCTGACCCCGGGCTGGCTGCGCTCGGAGATCATGCTCGACCACTTCGGCGTGCGCGAGGACAACTGGCGCGACGCCCTCGACCGCGTCCCGCACTTCGCCATCTCCGAGACGCCCCGCTACATCGGCCGCGCCGTCACCGCCCTCGCCGCCGACCCGGGCGTGGCGCGCTTCAACGGACAGTCCCTCTCCAGCGGCGGACTCGCCCAGGAATACGGCTTCACCGACCTCGACGGCAGCCGTCCGGACGCCTGGCGCTATCTCGTCGAGGTCCAGGACCCGGACAAGCCGGCCGACGTCACCGGCTACCGCTGACGGGCGGCAGCGGCCACCGGGCACCGTGTCCCGGCGGCAGGGCCAGGTCCTGCCGTACGGCCGTGTAGTAGCCCTCGCGGGCGGCGCGCTGCCGTTCCAGCAGGGCCCGCCACGCCTGCGGATCGCGCGTCTGTTCGCGCAGGAAGCGCTCCATCTCCATCACCGCCACCACCCAGATCCGCGCCTTCTCCACCACCTCCCTGCTGCCCAGCAGGATCAGCGCCTCGCCGGCCGGGTCCCTGGCGAGGGCGGCCTCGGCCTGCGGGCGGGCGGCCTCCCGGGGCGTGAGCGGATGCGGGTGGGGGTCGTTGCCGAGGTGGGCGGCGACCCGGTACGTCAGCGTGACGGAGGCCTTCAGCGTGCGCGCGTAGTCGGCGTACACCGCGAGTCGGCGCTCCTCCCAGCGGGCCGCCGTCTCACGCCGGAACCGGGCCCGGTCGCTGCGGACCACGGCGAGATAGGAACCGAGCGCACCGATGACGACGCCTATGAGCGCGGGGAGTTGCTGGAGGAACTCGGACATGGCCGCACGGTATCCGCCCGGGGTGATCGGCGCGGCAGTACGGTCGGGCGCATGACGGACACCAGGCGGTTCACCGATTACGCGGTACTCGTGACGGGCGCGGCCCGGGGCATCGGCGCGGCCACCGCGCGCCGGCTCGCCACGGAGGGGGCGAGGGTGCTGCTGACCGACGTGGACCTCGCCGCGGCGCGGCGGACGGCTGGAGGCATGGCCGAACAGGGCCTCGCCGTCGAGGCGTTCGCCTGCGACGTGGCCGACCGGGCGTCCGTCGAGGCGGCCGTCGCCCACGCCGTGGACACGTTCGGCACCCTCGACGTGCTGGTCAACAACGCCTACGCCTGCGCGCCCGACGCCCCGCTCTTCGAGGACGAGCCGGACGAGGTCTGGGCCCGCGACCTCGACGTCACCCTCACCGGCGCCTACCGCTGCTGCCGGGCCGCCCTGCCCCACCTGGCGGCCTCGGGGCGCGGCGCGATCGTGAGCATCGGCTCGGTCAACGCGGTCCAGGACTTCGGCAACCACGCCTACAGCGCGGCCAAGGCGGGCCTCGCCTCGCTGACCCGCACCCTCGCAGGTCACGCGGCCCCGCGCGGTGTCCGGGTGAACCTCGTGACGCCGGGCACGGTGCGCACCACGGCCTGGGAGGGCCGGGACGAGGAACTGGCGGCGATACGGGGGCTGTACCCGCTGGGCCGGGTCGGCGAGCCCGAGGACGTCGCGGCGGCCGTCGCCTTCCTCGCCTCGCGCGACGCCTCCTGGATCACCGGGACCACGCTGGCGGTCGACGGCGGCCTGACCGCGGTCAACACGGGCTTCCGGCGGGCTCTGCAGGAGCCGGACGGTACGGCCTGAGCGGGCGGGTCCGGGCCGGTGGTGTTTGTCACTGTTTCGTCGCGGCGGCGGGCGGGGCGCAACCAAAGCCCGCACCCGACGGTCTAGCAGGCGGGGATCGCACGAAGGCGACCTTCCGCCCAGCGCACCGCCTCGACGCGAAAGGCATGACCGGCCATGGGGGACATACGCAGACGGGGAGCCGTCGCACTCGGGGTCACCGCACTGGTGGCACCGCTCACACTCGCGCTCACGGCCGCGCCGGCCCAGGCCGCGAGCTGCAACCCGACAGCGGGCCCGTACCAGAAGAAGGTGGAGAAGTTCCTCGGCCGCAAGGCCGACGGCAAGCAGTCCACCGCCGACTGCAAGGCGATCCGCGCCTTCCAGACCAAGCACGGCATCCAGCCCAACGCCGGCTACGCGGGCCCCATCACCTGGGGCGTGATGGACCTGATGACGAAGCAGAAGGCCGTCGGCAAGAACCCGAACAAATCCGGCAAGTGCCCCACCAACAAGGGCCGTATCGCCTGTGTGAACCTGACCCTCCAGCTGAGCTGGATCCAGGACGGCAAGAAGCTCGTGTACGGCCCGGTGCCGGTCCGCACCGGCCGCAACGGCTACGAGACCCGCACCGGCCTGAAGAAGGTCTACTGGCGCAACATCGACCACGTCTCGACCATCTACGACGTGCCGATGCCCTACAGCCAGTTCTTCGACGGCGGCCAGGCCTTCCACTCGGTCGGCGTCAGCATGTGGAGCCCGCCGGGCTCGCACGGCTGCGTCAACATGACGAAGACCGCCGCCAAGAAGTACTGGTCGCTGCTGAAGAAGAACGACGACGTCTACGTGTACGGCCGCAAGCCGGGCACCTGACGCACGGGGGCGCCCGGCTCGCGTGCGGGCGTCACAGCTCGGGCGCGTCCCCGAAGTCCGGGATCTCCAGCCTGACACCGCCCTGCCGCGCGGACTCGTGCGCGACGATGCCCGGCAGGGTGTAGCGGGCCGCCACCCACGCGTTCACGGACGGCAGGGTCCGGGAGTCGACCGCCCGCACGAAGTCGTCCGCGAGGAAGTGGTGGCTGCCCTCGTGCCCGTTGTGCATGTGGTCGAACGCCCGCGGCAGTCGCGCCCGGTCGTGCACCGGCGCCGAACCCGAGGTGAAGGCGGCCCGCAGCTCCGGTGCGACATGCTGGAGCGAGGGGTCGTCGGGGGACGTGGTGGGCTTGGGCTCCAGCAGCTCGCTGATGTCCTGAACCCCGGTCTTGTCCTGCCACATCGCCACCGTGGCCAGCTGCTCCATGCTCGCCTCGGTGCCGAAGAACCGGAAACGGGACTCCCGGATGTGCGAGGGATAACCGACCCGGCGGAACTCGTTCGTACGGAACGACCCGCCGCCCGCCACCTCGAACAGCGCGGTCGCGTTGGAGACGTCGTTGTCGAACTGGCTGACCGACCGGTCGAAGACCCCGTCCCCGCGCCCGTCCACCACCCCGATCGCCGAGACGCTGACCGCGTGCGTCCGCCACGCGCCCAGCACCCCGCCCACCGAGTGGGTCGGGTACAGCAGGGGCGGATAGCTCGCGGTGGCCTTCCACCCCTCGCCGCCGCTGTACCGGTACGCCTCGTAGAAGCCCAGGTCCATGTCGTGGACGTAGTCGCCCTCGGCGTAGAAGAGCCGCCCGAAGGCACCCTCGGCGATCTTGTTGCGGGCGTGCACGGTCGCCGGGTTGTACTGGCTGGTCTCACCCATCATGTACGTCAGCCCGGTCGCCTTGACCGCGTCGATGATGTCCGCGATCTCCTGCGTGCTGATCGCCATGGGGACCGCCGAGTACACGTGCTTGCCGGCGCCCAGCCCCTGGAGCACGAGCGGGCCGTGGGTCCAGCGCTGGGTGAAGATCGCGACGGCGTCGACCGCCTCGGACTCCAGCATCGCCTCGTAGCTGGGGAAGGTGCCGGAGAGGCCTTCGGCGGCGGCGAGTCGCTCGGCCCGCTCCGGCAGCAGGTCGGTGACGAATACGTCGCTCACTCCCGGGTGGGCCAGGAACAGCCTGGCGAACTGCCCGGAGAACTGGCCGGCACCGACGATGCCGAGGGAGAACGTCATGAATGGCGTGCCCTTCACTTGTCGCGTCACTGGTCGTGTCACTCGTCGTGTCACTGGTCGAGGATGAGATTGATCTGTTCGTTGGTCTCGTCGAGGCCGCCGACCGGCTTGCCGCCGCCGTAGATGTCCTGCATGGCGGGGTGCATGAGCGCCAGCACGTCGGCGGCGTAGTCGGTGATCGGGTACGTGAAGGTCGCGAAGGCCTTCTTGTCGTCGACCGGCCGGGTGAAGGCCGAGACGTCGACGCCCTTCTTCTCGTACGCCGCCACGGCCGCCTCGGTGCCGTCGGGGGTTGCCGGGAAGACGATGCCGTAGCCGCCCACCGTGCGCTGGCACTCCTCGGAGGCCAGGTACTTCACCCACTTCAGGGCGCCCGGCTTGTTGTCGGCGTTCTTGGTGACGGAGTCCGCGAGGCCGTTCATCATGGTGGCCCGCTTGCCGGTCGGGCCCGCCGGATTGACGGCGGTGGCGACGTCGAGGCCCTTGAAACCGGCGTACGTCGAGATCATCCACGCCCCGTCGAAGGCGGTGGCCGCCTTGCCCGCGGCCACCTGGGCGTTGGCCTGGTTGGACGGGGAGTAGTCGGTGAACGGGGCCATGAAGCCCTTGTCCGCCAGCCCGAAGTACCACTTGATCACCGACTGGAAGGTGTCGTCGTCGTACCGGTACTCGGTGCCCCACCGCTTCTTGTCGGTGTAGGTCCAGCCCGCCGACGCGGCGAAGTGGCTCCAGGTGGTCTGCCCGTCGCCGTCGCCACCGCCGCCCGTGGCCAGGCCGTAGACCTTGACGTCGTCCTTGTCGAAGCCCGGTTCGTCGCCCCGCCTGCCCTTGGCGTCCACGGTCAGGTGGGCGACCGCCTTCTCGAAGGTGCCGCCGTCCTCGGGGTTCCAGGCGAGCCCGTTCAGCTCCTCGGCGCTCAGCCCGGCGTCCTTGGCCATCTTCGCGTTGTAGAACAGGGCGACGGTGTCCCAGTCCTTGGGGGCGCCGTAGCGGTGACCGTCCTCGCCGAGCCAGCTGGCGGCCAGGCCGGGCTGGTAGGCGGCGTCCTCGATGCCGAGGTCGTCCAGCGGTTCCAGCACCTTGAGGTCGGCGAACTGGCCGAACTTCTGGATGTGGTCGGTGAACACGTCAGGCTCGGTGCCCGCGATGAAGCTCGCGGTGAGCTTGGTCCAGTAGTCGTCCCAGCCCATCTGGGAGATCTTCACGTCCAGCCCCGGGTTGCGCTTCTCGAAGCCCTTCGCGCACGCCTCGTACGCGGGCAGCTGGTTGGCGTCCCAGAGCCAGTACGACACCGTGTTCCGCGACGACCCCGAGCCGTCGCCCTGCGCGCAGCCGCTCACCAGGGACAGTGCCAGCGCCCCGGTCAGTGCCGTGACCGTACGAAATCGCATGCCCGTCCCCTCACTTGATGCCGGTGAAGCTGATGGTGCTGACGATGCGGCGCGCGAAGAGGCCGAAGAGCAGCAGCATGGGCAGTGCCGCGATGAGCGTGGCCGCCATCAGGCCCGACCAGTCCGTGCCGGTCTGCGGGGTCTGCGCGCGGAAGACGGCCAACGCCACGGTCAGCACGCGCGAACTGTCGCTGTAGGAGACCATCAGCGGCCAGAAGTAGTCGTTCCAGGACGTGATGTACGTCAGCACGGCCAGCGTCAGCACGGGCGTCGACGCCATCGGCAGCAGCACCCGGAAGAAGACCCGCACCTTGCCGGCGCCGTCCAGGAGGGCCGCCTCCTCCACCTCCAGCGGGATGTTCATGAAGAACTGCCGCAGGAAGAACACCGCGAACGGGGTCATGAACATCGTCGGCAGGGCGATGCCCAGCAGGGAGTCCACCAGGCCGAGTTCCTTGATGAGCACGAAGTTGGGCAGCAGGGTGAAGATGGCGGGCACCATCAGCCCGGCCAGGAACAGGGTGAAGACCGTGTCCCGGCCCCGCCAGCGCAGCCGGGCGAAGGCGTACGCGGCCATCGCGGAGAAGAGGATCTGGCACACCGTGACCAGGGTCGAGAGGAGCACGGAGTTGAGCAGGTACCGCCAGAATCTGAGCCCGCCGCCGGCACCGCCCTGCGCGATCGCCTCCTCGGCGGACTGCAGGCCCAGTGCCCGCTCGAAGCCGCCCGCGGTGGGGTCCACCGGCAGCGGGTCGGCCGGGTGGCCGGCCAGCCCGGTGTTGGTGGACAGCGCGGTGCGCAGGATCCAGTAGAAGGGCAGCAGCGTGATGAGCACGATCGCGGCCATCACCGCCCAGGCCGCGATCCGCCCGGGGGAGAGGCGGCGTCCGCCGCGCCGTGCCGTCGTCGCGGGGGGCACGCGGTCCGCCACGGTCACGGGCGTGGTGCCGGGCACGGACGTGATGTCGGTCATCCCGTTCTCCTCTCCGTCATCCGAGGTCGGTCCGGCCGGCCCGGGTGAGCCGGTACTGGACGAAGGTGATGGCGCTCAGCACGACGAGCAGCGCGACGGACATCGCCGAGGCGTAGCCGAACTGGAAGCGGCCGAAGGCGGCGCCGTAGATGTAGTACTGGAGCACGTTGGTGGCGTTGGCCGGTCCGCCCGCGGTGGTCACGGCGACGGTGTCGAACACCTGGAAGGACCCGATCACCGTCATGATCAGGACGACCGCGAGGACCGGCCGCAGCAGCGGCATGGTGATCCGCCAGAACATCCGCCACTCGCTCGCGCCGTCCACCTTCGCGGCCTCGTACATGTCGCCCGGGATCGCCTGGAGCCCTGCGAACAGCAGCAGCGCGGTGTAGCCGACGTGCCGCCACACGTTGATGAGCGCGATGGTCGGGACCGCCCAGGTCTCGTCGGCGAGGAACGGGATGCGCTCGAGCCCCAGGCCCGCGACGATCTCGTTGCCGATGCCGAGCTGGGTGTCCAGGATCCACAGCCAGACGATGCCGGCCACGACGTTGGACATCAGGTACGGCGTGAGCACGATGCCGCGCAGTACCGAGGACTGCGTCAGCCGCTGGAGCAGCACGGCGACGGCCAGCGCCGACACCGTCTGCACGCCGATGTTGATGACCACGTAGACGACCGTGACCCGCAGCGAGTCCCAGAAGATGGGGTCGTGGACCATCCGCACGTAGTTGTCCAGGCCCACCCACTTCGCCGGGGTCAGCAGGTTGAAACGGGTGAAACTCAGGTAGACGCCCCGCAGTGTCGGCCAGAGCAGGAAGACCACGAAGCCCAGGAACGCCGGTGCGACGAACAGCGCGGCGAGACGTCCGTCACCCCGGTTCCCGGCTCGGCTGCTGGAGGCGATGGCCATCGGGAGACTCCCCTCGCATGCGGCGGCTTGGACTTCATTTACTTTTGGTGCGGAACAATCATCGCGTCAAGGGGTCGTGCGAACATCGTTCCCAGCCTTTGCCGACGGTCGTGGGGGACATAAAGTGACTTCGTTGTTTCCGGTATGGAAGAAAGTGGAGCGCGATGGTGATGCCCACCAGTGCCGAAAGCTGGCCTCCCCTGAGCCCCGGTGAGCGCTCCGTGGCGATCGAGGTGCTCGTGCACGGCCCGCTGTCCCGCAGCGAGATCGCCCGGCGGCTGGGCCTCTCGCCCGGCAGCCTCACCCGGCTGACCAAGCCGCTGATCGAGTCACGGCTGCTGGTGGAGGTCCCGGAGACGGGCGGGCCCGCCGGGGCGCGGCAGGGCCGCCCGTCCCAGCCGCTCGACGTGGTCGCCGACTCCCGGTACTTCCTCGGTTTCAAGATCACTCAGGACATGGTGTACGGCGTCGTCACCACCCTCAGGAGCGAGATCGTCGCCCGGCACGACCGCGCGCTCGCCACCCACGACCCCGCCGAGGTCGCCGGACTGCTGGCCGAGATGACCGGCGAACTGTCCCGCGGCCGGCCCGGCGTCACCGGGATCGGCGTCGGCGTCGGCGGACTCGTCGAGGACCGGGCCGTGGTCGGCGAGTCCCCTTTCCTCGGCTGGCGGGGGGTGCCGCTGGCCGCGCTCGTCGAGGAGCGCACCGGACTGCCGGTCGTCGTCGAGAACGACACCGCCGCCTTCGTGGAGGCCGAGACCTGGTTCGGGGCGGGGCGCGGCCTGGACCGCTTCGTCGTCCTCACCATCGGCGCCGGCCTCGGGTACGGACTCGTGCTCGGCGGCAGGCGGGTGCCGTACGCGGGGGACGAGGACCGCGGGTTCGGGCGCCACTGGATTCTCGACCCCCACGGTCCGCTCACCCCCGACGGCCGGCGCGGCAGCGCCGTCTCCCTGCTGACCATCCCCAACATCCGCTACCAGGTACGGGCCGCCACCGGCCGGGACCGGAGCTACGAGGAGATCCTCGCTTCCGCCGCCGCCGGGGAGCCCATGCCCGCGCGGGTCGTCACGGAGGCCGGGCGCGCGCTGGGGACCCTGGTGGCGCAGATCGCCAACTTCGTGATGCCGCAGAAGATCCTGCTCGCCGGGGAGGGGGTCGGGCTGATGGACGTGGCCGGCGAGGTGGTGGCGCAGGCCGTCCGCGACAACCGGCATCCGCGGGCCGCACCGGTCGGCCTGGAGACCAGGGTGTCCGACTTCCACGACTGGGCGCGCGGCGCCGCCGTGCTGGCGATCCAGGTGCTGGTGCTGGGAGCCGCGCAGGCGTGAACGGGCGTGAACAGGCGTGAACAGGCGTGAACAGGCGTGCCGTGTGCGGCAGGACACATGTGCGGCGAACGAACTCGCCGGTAGGTCTTGACAGATGGGAAACTCGACGTGATCAGTAACACGGTCTGATATGTCCGTTTAGCTCGCGATTACTCACATCGTCTTCACGCCGGGCGCCGTATGCTTCACAGCATGTCCACCACTGTTGAACCCTCCTCCGAGCGATCGGCTGCCGAGGTCAACGAGGAGATCCGGGCCCTGTGGCTCCGGTCGGGCGGGACACTGAGCGTCGAGCAGCGCGCGGAGTACCAGCGGCTCGTCACGGAGTGGGCCGGCGCGGCCCCCGAGTCCGTGCGGGCGGCCTGACCGGCGCCTGAGACTCCTCGGCGCATCGGAGCCCCCGCCCCGGGCACCCCTGCTGGATGGGTGCTCTGCTCGCACTGGCCTCGGCCGTCTGCTACGGCGTCGTCGACTTCGCCGGCGGCCTGCTCTCCCGACGCGTTCACTTCGCCGCCGTCACCTTTCTCGGACAGGCCGGCGGACTCGCCCTCGCCTGCCTGGCCGCCCTCCTCGTGACCGCGGACGGCGTGCGCCCGACGGACCTGCTCTGGGGCGCCCTGTCCGGTGTCGGCAGCGGCGCCGCCATGCACTTCCTCAACCGGGGCCTGAGCCGCGGCGCGATGAGCGTCGTGGTGCCGGTGAGCGCCGTCACAGGAGTCGCGCTCTCCGTCCTGTGCGGTGTGCTGCTCCTCGGCGACCGTCCCGGCCCGGTCGCCTGGCTGGGGATCGTCGTCACCGTGCCCGCCCTCTGGCTCGTCTCCGGCGGCGGCACGGGTCCGGGCCACGCCGTCACCGACGGCCTGCTGGCCAGCGCGGGCGTCGCGGTCCAGTACCTCGCCCTGGGGCAGGCCGGTCCCGAGAGCGGGCTGTGGCCCGTGGCGGCCGGCCGTGTCGCCGCCGTCCTCCTGCTGCTCCCCGGTGTCGTACGGCACTCCGGGCGCCTGCGGCTGCCGCCGCGCCGGTGTGCCGAGGCGCTGCTGATCGGTGCCGGTGCCGCCCTGGGTCTGATCCTCTATCTCCTCGCCGCCCAACGGCAGTTGCTCTCGGTCGCCGTGGTCCTGGCCTCGCTCTATCCGGCGCTGCCCGTGATCCTGGGCGTCGCGCTTCTCCACGAACGCGTGGATCGCGGACAGGCCGTGGGCCTGATCGGCGCGGCAGCGGCGACGGTGCTGCTGACACTGGGCTGAAGCCCGCCACGGGCCATGGGCCCCGCAGGTGCCCACGGCTCACCCCCACGTCGCCGAGTAGTGCCTCCGGTATGCCTTGCGATCCTGCTCCGCCCGGATCCACCGGGTGGCCACCAGCGCCACCAGACTGCCCGCGACGACCAGCAGACCGGGGCCGACGTTGCGACGGTCCGTGAGTCGGGCGAGCAGGGTCGAACCCTCGACCCCCGTCACGGGCGCCGACGCCCCCGGGGCCGCGGCGCCCGGCGCACCACCGGAGGCCGGCGCCGAAGGCGCGGCCCCCTGCTGCGCCCCCTGCCGCCCGGCCCCGTCGGGGCCGGAGACGATGAGCCGGACGCCGAGTGACTTCATGGCCTCCGGCAGCGGCTGGAAGAACGTCGTACCGCCCTTCGCGCAGTCGCCGCTGCCGCCCGACGTCACGCCCAGCGCGACGCCCTCGGAGAACATCGGCCCACCACTGTCCCCGGGTTCGGCGCACACGTCGGTCTCGATGAGGCCGGTGACCGTGCCCTCCGGGTAGTTGACCGTGGCGTCCAGCGCCGTCACCCGGCCGTCGCGCAGCCCGCTGGTGCTCCCGCTGCGGAACACCCGCTGCCCGACGGCCGGTTCACCCGTGCCCGTGATCCGCACCCCCTTGCCGCCGCCGACCGCCACCACGTCCGCGCCCTCGCCCGCCTTGCCGCCCGCGTACTCCACCAGCGAGAAGTCGTCCCCGGGGAAGCTCCCGGCGACCGTCTTGCCGACCTGCCGGTCGCCCTGGCCGTCACCGAACCAGACGGACCCCGTCGGCCCGCAGTGGCCCGCGGTCAGGATGAAGTCGTTCGCTCCGTCGGTCACGTTGAACCCCGCCGAGCAGCGCCCGGCCGTGGACAGGATCGGCTCCGCCCCGTTCAGACGTGTGGTGAACGTGCCCTCGGTGCGCTCCATGCGCACGAACCCGCCGATGCCCTCGGCCACACCGGTCAGCCGGGACCAGTCGGACCCGGAGACCGTGCGGTCGCCGCGCACCACCACCTCGTTCGACCGGTAGTCGAGCGCCCACGCCGTACCGGGCACACGGGGTGCCGCACGCAGCGTCGAGGTCGCCGACCTCAGCTCGGACATGCTGTGCCGCACCATCTTCGCGTCGGCACCGGCCCGCCGCACCGCCTCGGCCGTGCTCTCGTCGGTGACCGCCACGACCGGCCGCCCGTCGGCGCCGACCCAGTGGCCCGCCGTACGGTCGCCGCCCAGCCGGGACACGAGGTCGGCGCCGGAGCCGGAAGCGGTCTGCGCGAGCGTGTGCGGCGCCGCGGAGGTGTCGGGGGGTTCGCTCGCCACGGCCCTGGTGACCATCGTCCCCCCGAGCACCAGCCCGCCGACGGCCGCCAGCCGTGCCACTCGCCGGACCATGCGTCGTCGTGCGTGCCTCATGCGTGCGCTCCCGAACCCGAACACACGGCGTCGCCGCCGCGGGGACCTCCGGACGTCGAGCGCCCTCCTCCCATACGGCGGCGGACCCGGCGGTGTTCACCGGACGGCGCCGTTGTTCCCCCGTCCCACCGCGGCGACCTATCTTGTGCCCATGACCAGCATCCCGCGGGACCGGCCCGGCGAACCGAACCCCCTGCACGCACTCACCCTGGACCAGCTGCGCCGCCGTACGAGCATGAAGTGGCGCACCCACCCCGCGGACGTGCTGCCGCTGTGGGTGGCCGAGATGGACGTGCCGCTCGCCGGATCCGTCGTGCGTGCCGTCACCGACGCGATGGAACTCGGCGACACCGGCTATCCCGTGGGCACCGCCTACGCCGAGGCCCTCGCGGCCTTCGCCGGCAAGCGGTGGGGCTGGGACGGCCTGGCAGTGGAACGCACGGCGATCGTGCCCGACGTGATGCTCGGCGTCGTCGAGATGCTCAAACTGGTCACCGGACCCGGCGACCCGGTGATCGTCACTCCGCCGGTGTACCCGCCGTTCTACCAGTTCGTGACCCACCTGGACCGCAACGTCGTCGAGGCACCGCTCGACCCCGGCCTGCGGATCGACCTCGGCGTGCTGGAGGAGACGTTCCGGAGTGCCGTCGCCGGAGGCGGGCGGGCGGCGTTCCTGCTGTGCAGCCCGCACAACCCGACCGGCACCGTGCACACTGCCGACGAGCTGACCGCCGTCGCCGCCCTCGCGGAGCGCTACGGCGTCCGGGTCGTCGCCGACGAGATCCACGCCCCGGTCGTCACCGGCGACGCACGGTTCGTGCCCTACCTGAGCGTGCCCGGCGCCGAGCGCGGCCTGTCCCTGATGTCGGCGTCCAAGGGCTGGAACCTCGCCGGGCTCAAGGCGGCCCTGGCGATCGCGGGCCCCGGCGCCGCCGCCGACCTGGCGCGGATGCCCGAGGAGGTCGGCCACGGACCGAGCCACGTCGGCGTCCTCGCCCACACCGCCGCCCTGCGCGACGGCACGGCCTGGCTGGACGCCGTGCTCGCCGGGCTCGACGAGAACCGGCGGCTGCTCACCGACCTGCTCGCCGAGCACCTGCCCGGCGTCGTCCACCGCCCCGGGGAGGCGACCTACCTCGCCTGGCTGGACTGCCGCGTACTCGGCCTCGGCGACGATCCGGCGGAGGCCTTCCTCGACCGGGGCCGGGTGGCCCTCAGCTCCGGCATCCCCTTCGGCACCGGCGGGGCGGGACACGTACGGCTCAACCTGGCGACCTCGCCGGAGGTGATCACGGAGGCGGTGCGCAGGATGGCGGCGGTCCTGGAGTGAGACACGGGCGCCGCGGCCCCACGGGAGTCCTGGCCGTAGACTTCCGCAGCATGGACGACGAAGCGTCACTGGCCCAACTAGCCACCGGCAAGTACCTGCTGGTCACCACCTACCGGAAGAACGGCACCCCGGTGGCCACCCCGGTCTGGGTCGTACGGGACGGGGACGCGCTGGGCGTCTGGACGGTCGCCGACTCCTGGAAGGTCAAGCGCGTCCGCAACCGCGCCGACGTCCTGGTCGGCCCCTGCGACGTGCGCGGCAGGCCGACGGGCGACCAGGTCCCGGGGACGGCGGAGATCTGCGACCCGGCCACCACGGCCCGCTACCGGCGGCTGCTCGCCCGCAAGTACGGCATCGTCGGCCGGCTCACCCTCCTCGGCAGCAGACTGCGCCGGGGACCGTCCGGCACCGTGGGCATCCGCGTCACGCTCACGCCCGGGGCCGACGGGAACTGACCGCCCCTCAGGTCCAGGCCCGGTACGGCTCGTCGACCAACTGGAAGACCGGCTCGCCCCGCACCGGGTCCTTGGCCGTGGACAGCCGCACCCGGGCGCCGCTGTGGATGCCGATGAGCGGGCCCATGACCCGGCCGCGCAGCACGAATCCCTCGGCCATCTCGATCAGGGACACGTTGCGCGCGGCGGGGGTGTTGCGGTGCACCACCGTGGCGTGCCGCACCGTCCCCGTGCCCTGGCTGCGTTCCGTCCGCAGCTCGCTTCCGCGACAGACCGGGCACAGCACCCGGTGGTACATGGCGGTGCCGCACCAGGTGCAGTGCTGGTAGAAGACGGCCTCGGCGTCCGGGGCCTGGGCCTGGGCCTTGGGGTCGAGCAGGCCCGTCACGGAGCCGGCTCCCTGCTGAGCGACGTTTCCTGAGTGGTACACGCTGGTCAACTCCCTGCACTCGAGCCGGAATCCCGCGTGCGCCGTCGCCGGGCACGCGTGTGCGCGGCTCACCGTGCCACCGTGCACGGGCCACAGCGTATGGCACTGAGTGTCACCCGTAAAGGCACTCGGTACCCTTGATTCGGGTCCAGCGGGGTGTGGAGAGCCGGCCGGTCAGTCCCGCCTCAACGCGCTCTCGATCTCGCGCACCACCTGCCACAAGGGTGTCCCGCGGCGCGCGGCCACGACCACCACGTCCTCGGGCGACTCGCCGCGGGGCGGCACGGGCACACCGCCGAACGCGGACTGCGCGTACCCCAGCGCGTGGTCCACCGCCGCCCCCGCGTCGTCCCGGCCGTCCGAACGAAGCCAGGACCGCAGGGCGTTGTTGTGCGCCGCGACCACCGCGGCCGCGATCACGTCGGCGCGCAGGATGCCGTCCGGCCGTCCGCCCAGGCGACCGCGCAGATACTCGGCGAGGGCGCGCTCGTAGCGCCACACCACCGACAACTCGTAGGCGCGCAGCCCGGGGACCTTCTTGGTGAGGTGGTAACGCTGCACCGAGAACGCGGGGTTCTCGGCGTACATGCGCAGTACCAGCCGGGCCGCGTCGCAGACCCGCCGCACCGGGTCGGCGTCCTCGGGGAAGGCCGCCAGGAAGGCGGTCATGTCGGCCAGGCACCGTTCGTGGTCGGGGAAGACCACGTCCTCCTTGGAGGGGAAGTACCGGAAGAACGACCGCCGTCCGACACCGGCGAGGGCGACGATGTCGTCCACGGTCGTCTGTTCGTATCCCCGCTCCAGGAACAGCCGGAACGCCGCCGCGACCAGCGCCTCGCGCATCGGCGGCCGGGCACCCGCCGCGTCCGTCCCGTCCCCGCGGCGGGGCGCCGCACTGCTGGTGCTCATGAAGGGGAACGTAGCAGCCCGCCAACGGTCTTGGCACTCAGTGCAGTGACCGGAGGGAACCGAGTGCGCTTGCCGCCTCGCCGGACCGGTCGCATACGATCACTTCCGGTCAGCCCCCGAGGAGTCCCGCATGCCGTTCGCCCGACCCCGCATCCTGTACGTCACCGACCTGGCCTACGAGGCGCGCGGGCGGCGCTACTGCGACGAGGACGTGTTCCTCACCTCCCGGCTGCGCGAGGAGTTCGACCTGGCCCTGTGCCATCCCCGGGACGCCGCCGCCCTGCTGGACGCCTTCGACGCGGTCGTCGTCCGCAACAGCGGTCCCGTGCAGGGGTACAAGGCCGCGTACGACGCCTTCCGCGAGCGCGCGGCCCGGCGCGGTACGCGCGTCTACAACCAGCTCACCGGCCGGGCTGACATGGTCGGCAAGCAGTACCTGCTCGACCTGACCGCCGCGGGCTTCCCGGTCATCCCCACCGTCGACCGCGCGGAAGACCTGCACCGGCTGCCCACCGCCGACGAATACGTCGTCAAGCCCAAGCTCGGCGCGGACTCGGCGGGCCTGCGGATCGTACCCGCCGGCCGCGTGCACGAGGCGCTGCGCGGCGCCGGGGACCTCCTCGTCCAGCCGCGCGTCGACTTCACCTACGAGGTCTCCTTCTACTTCGTCGACCACGACTACCAGTACGCCCTGCACGCGCCCCACCCCGACCGCCGCTGGCAGCTGGAGCCGTACGACGCCACCGTGGCGGACCTCGTCTTCGCGCGGCGGTTCATCGAGTGGAACGGTGTCGACCACGGCATCCAGCGCGTCGACGCCTGCCGCGCGCCCGGCGGCGAGCTGCTCCTGGTGGAGTTGGAGGACCTCAACCCCTACCTGTCCCTCGACGCCCTCGACGAGGCGGCCCGCGACTCCTTCGTCACCGCCCTGCGCACGGCCCTGCGCCGCCTGCTCGCGGCCTGAGAGCCCGAGCGACGGCGGCGGCGGCCTAGCATGGCCGCCATGGACGTGTTCCTGGACCGGCTCGACCCGGACATGTGCGTCGTCACGGCCGTCGCGGACGGGGAACGGGCCGGCTGCCTGGTCGGCTTCTCCTCGCAGTGCTCCCTGCGGCCCGTGCGGTACGCCGTGTGGATCTCCGACGTCAACCGGACCTACCGCGTCGCACGGTCCGCCGACGTCCTGGCGGTCCACCTGCTCGCCCGCGACCAGCGCGCGACGGCCGAGCTGTTCGGCGGGCGCACCGGTGACGACGTCGACAAGTTCCAGCGGGTGCGCTGGCGGGAGGCGTACGGCGGAGCCGTGGTGCTGGAGGACGCCGAGGCGTGGTTCGTCGGGCGGGTCGTGGAGCGGGCCGCGGGGGGCGACCACGTCGGTTTCGTCCTCGAGCCGGTCGAGTGGGGCGGACGGGAGAAGGCCGCCGGACCGCTGCTGCGGCTCGCCGACGCCCGCACCATCCGGCCCGGGCACCCGGTGGACTGACGCGCGCCCGACGGTCGGCCCCTCTGGTCGGCCCCGTCGGTCAGCGCCCGGCGGTGCCCCGCTCGACCAGTGCCTCGGTGACCGCGCGCACGCTGCGTGCGATGTGCTGCAACTGGAGGACCTCGGCCGCGTACAGCTTGATGGTGTGCTCGATGACCGCCTCGTGCAGGCCGAGCCGCGGCAGGTCCGCCCGGGCGGTCTGCAGAGCGGTGCGGGCCACCCGGATCTCGTGCTGGACCTGGATCTGCGCATGGCGGGCGAGCAGTACGGGGTGCCGGATCAGGGCGGGGTATCCGGCGTAGCGGGCCGGGACCAGCTCGCGCAGCCACCTGGTGGCCGAGCGTTCCCAGTCGTAGCTGCCGGGCGTCTTGACCTGGCAGGGCCAGTCCGGGCTGGTGCGCGTGGTCGTCAGGGGCATGATCATCGCTTCCGGGTGTGCGGCGTCGACGGGGTGGGCGACGGGTGGGGGGCGGTCCCGGTCCAGGGGACGACCGGGACCGCCGCGGGCGCTCGCGCTGGCGATGCCCGACCGGAACACCCGGTGCGCCGGAGCGGGTAGGAGTCGGCGGCCCGAGGTGTTCGCGGCAGGTGTGGACGCGTTCCGTACGGCCGGGTCGCGATCCGTGAGCAGTATTTATATATGCCATCTGCTTTGCAAGACGTATGAAAACATTCATGCCTGCTTTGACGGGGATGGCCCCCTCTGCGCCGACCAATCGCAGGTCCCCGCCCTCGCGGGGCCGCTCAGTCCCGCAGGAAGAACTGGTGCTGGTCCGCGACCTGCTCGTATTCCTCCAGCCGCGCCTGCGTCCGCCCCGGATCGGCGTCGGTCATGGCCTGGAGCAGCGCCGCGCACATCACGCCCGGCGCGGCGTACGAGTCGAAGACCAGCCGCGATCCCGTGCCGGTGGCGAACGTGACGTCGGCCTCGTCCACGAGCGGGCCGAGCGCCAGGTCGGTGATCAGCGCCACCTTCAGACCGGCACCGCGTGCCACCCGGACGGCGCCCAGGGTCTCGTGGGCGTGCCGGGGCATGGAGAAGGCCAGCACCCAGGTGCCGCCCGCCTCCCGGGACTGGAGCAGCGCGTCGTAGGCGACGGTGCCGCCCCGGGTCACCAGGCGTACGTCGGGATGGACACGGCGGGCCGCGTAGGCGAAGTACTCGGCGAGCGAGACGGAGATGCGCAGCCCGAGGACGGTCAGCGGCGCCGATGAGGCCAGCTTGCGGCCGACGTCGATGACCCGGTCCGCGTCGGCGAAGTCGCGCCGCAGGTTCTCCAGGTTCTCGATCTCCGCGTCGACCGCCGCCTGGAGTTCGTTGCCCCGGTTCTCCTCGGCCGCACTCCCGCCTCGGCCGCCCAGCGCGATCGCCTGGAGTTGCTCCCGCAACGCCGGGTAACCGCTGAAGCCGACCGCCGAGGCGAACCGCGTCACCGACGGCTGACTCACCCCGACCCGGTCGGCGAGGTCGGTGATCGACAGGAACGCCGCCTCGGTGAGGTGCTCGATGAGGTACTGCGCGATGCGCCGCTGTCCCGGGGACAGGCGGGGCCGGTCGAACAGCGTCCTGAGGCGGGACGTGGGGGAGGCCTCCGACTCCGGGGCCGCGCGTCCCGAGGTGATCGCCGATGCCTGCGCACGTGCCTGCTGCGGCGATGGCACGGGCGCGCCTCCCTTGTCTCCCACGGAGGTCAACATAGCTCACCCCTCGTGGCCGGCAGGGCGCTGCGCCCGGACGGGGACAGCACCGCGCGGCCCCAAACGGAGATGGCACCGCGCGGCCCCGGACGGGGATAGCACCGCGCCGTACGGGAACCCGCCGCCACGGAAGAACCCACGGGCACGCCAGAGCCCACGGACACGCACGAGGAGCCGACGTCATGACCGTCCCGGAAGAGAACCGGCCGAAGACCGACACCACCGACGACGTTCTGGATCAGCGCCGGCCGGACGCGCCCCGCCCCCCGGGCGGCACCGGCCGTACCCTGCGCGAGGCCCTCGAGGAGGCACACGTCCGCCCCGACGACTACGACGAGGAGTGACCGCCTCGCAAGGCATCGCCCCACACCGGCGGCACCACCAGGTCGGCCCGGTGCCGGGTCGCCGCGACGAGGTCGGCGTTGCGCTGGTCGGGGCCGAGCGCCCAGGCGGCCGCGTCCGCCGGTGACTTGCCGTAACGCTCGTGCCGCGCCGTGAGCCGACGGACCCGCTCCGCCTCATCGAGGCCGCAGAACCACACCTCGTCGAGGTGGGACCGCACCCGCGCCCAGGCTCCGGTCTCCAGCAGCAGGTAGTTGCCCTCCGTCACGACCAGCCGGGCGGAGGGCGGCACCGGTACGGCTCCGGCGATGGGCTGCTCCAGAACCCGTTCGAAGCCGGGCGCGTACACGATGTCGCCGTCGCCCTCCTCGCGCAGCCTCAGCAGCAGCGCCGCGTACCCGGCCGCGTCGAAGGTGTCCGGCGCCCCCTTGCGGTCCCGGCGGCCGAGCCGGTCCAGTTCGGCGTCGGCGAGGTGGAAGCCGTCCATCGGCACGTGCGCCGCCCACGGCTCGCCGGTGCCGTTCAGCTCCCGCACCAGACGGGCGGCGAGCGTCGACTTGCCCGCGCCGGGGCTGCCCGCGACGCCCAGGATCGCGCGCCGCCCGCCCCGGGGGAGAGCGCGGGCCCGGGCGAGCAGGTCGTCGAAAGTCAGCGGCACACCGCACAGTGTGTCACCCGATGGGACGCGCACTCGCGGGGAACTGTGGGGGTATGACGACGCAGCTGGGACTTCCCGACGACATCCAGGCCTGTCTCTTCGACCTCGACGGGGTCGTCACGAAGACGGCCGTGGTGCACGCCGCCGCCTGGAAGGAGACGTTCGACGCCTTCCTGCGCGAGCGGGACGGCGCGGACTTCCGCCCCTTCACCGACTCCGACTACGACCAGTACGTCGACGGCCGCCCCCGCGCCGACGGCGTCCGCTCCTTCCTCGCCTCCCGCGGCATCGAGCTGCCCGAGGGCGGCCCCGACGACCCCCCGGACGCGGGCACCGTCAACGGCGTCGGCAACCGCAAGAACGAGCTGCTCCTGGCGAAGATCCGCACCGACGGCGTGGAGCCGTACCAGGGCACCCTGCGCTACATCGACGCGGTCCGCGCCGCCGGCCTCGCCACCGCGATCGTCTCCTCCAGCGCCAACACCCGGGACGTGCTGCGCTCCATCGACGCCGAGCGGCTGTTCGACGTACGGATCGACGGAGTGGTGGCCCGGGAACGGAAACTGCCGGGCAAGCCGCACCCGGACACCTTCCTCGCCGCCGCCCGCGACCTAGGCGTCGAGGCGTCCCGCGCCGCCGTCTTCGAGGACGCGCTGGCCGGCATGGACGCCGGCCGCTCCGGGCGCTTCGGGTACGTCGTCGGAGTCGACCGCGTCGGCCAGACCGACGCCCTCTACGCCCACGGCGCCGACCGCGTCGTCAAGGACCTCGCCGAACTGGAAGGCCGCGCGTGATCACCAACCGGACGTACACCGTGGAGCCCTGGCGCGTGCGCGAGACGGCCCTCAACCTCGACCTCCTGGCGCAGAGCGAGTCCGTCTTCGCCCTCTCCAACGGGCACGTCGGCTGGCGCGGCAACCTCGACGAGGGCGAACCGCACGGCCTGCCCGGCAGCTACCTCAACGGCGTGTACGAACTGCACCCGCTCCCGTACGCCGAGGCGGGCTACGGCTACCCGGAGTCGGGCCAGACCGTCATCAACGTCACCAACGGCAAGCTGCTGCGGCTGCTGGTCGACGACGAGCCCTTCGACCTGCGCTACGGACGGCTCGGCAAGCACGAACGCACCCTGGACCTCAGGCGCGGCGTGCTCGAGCGGTCCTGCGAGTGGACCTCACCGGCCGGCACGACCGTCCGGGTGCGCTCCACCCGGCTGGTCTCCCTCACCCAGCGCGCCATCGCCGCCGTGGAGTACGAGGTCGAGCCCGTCGACAGCCGGACCCGGGTGGTCATCCAGTCGGAACTGGTCACCAACGAGAGCCTGCCCACCCAGGACGGCGACCCGAGGGCGGCCAAGGCACTGCAGTCCCCGCTGGAACCGGAGGAAAACCTGGCGACGGGGTCGCGGCTGCGTCTGGTCCACCGCACCCGGCACAGCGGTCTCAGGGTCGCCGTGGCCGCCGACCACGTCGTCGACGCCCCCGGGGAGATCACCACCAGCAGCGAGAGCAACACCGACGTGGCCCGCCTGACCCTCACCTCCGTCCTGGAGCCGGGGCAGCGGCTGCGGGTGCAGAAGACCGTCGCCCACGGCTGGTCCGGCGCCCGCTCCCGGCCCGCGATGAGCGACCAGGTCGAGGCGGCGCTGGCCGCCGCCGCCCACGGCGGCTGGGACGGCCTGGTGGCCGAACAGCGCGCCTACCTCGACGACTTCTGGGCCCGCGCGGACGTCGAGGTGCACGGCGACGAGGAGATCCAGCAGGCCGTCCGCTTCGCCCTGTTCCACGTGCTGCAGGCCGGGGCCCGCGCCGAGCAGCGAGCGATTCCGGCCAAGGGACTGACCGGGTCCGGATACGACGGACACGCTTTCTGGGACACCGAGATGTTCGTCCTGCCCCTGCTCACCTACACCGCGCCCAAGGCCGTCGCCGAGGCACTGCGCTGGCGGCAGGGCACCCTGCCCGCCGCCCGGGACCGCGCCACCCAGCTCGGGCTGCGCGGCGCCGCCTTCCCGTGGCGGACCATCGACGGCTCGGAGGGCTCCGCGTACTGGCCGGCCGGCACCGCCGCCTTCCACGTGGCCGCCGACATCGCGCACGCCGCGGTGCGCTACACGGCGGCGACCGGCGACACCGACTTCGAACGCGAGACCGCGGTGGAACTCCTGGTGGAGACGGCCCGGCTGTGGCGTTCCCTGGGCCACCACGACTCCCACGGCGTGTTCCACATCGACGGCGTCACAGGACCGGACGAGTACAGCGCCGTGGTCGACGACAACACGTACACCAACCTGATGGCGCGCTCCAACCTGCTCGCCGCGGCCGACGTGTGCGAACGCCACCCCGAGGAGGCGACCCGGCTCGGCGTCGACGAGGAGGAGAGCGCCGCCTGGCGGGACGCCGCCGAGGCCGTGCACATCCCCTACAACGACGAGATCGGCGTCCACGAGCAGCACGCCGGCTTCACCCGCCACCAGCGCTGGGACTTCGCCGGCACCGGCGCCGACCAGTACCCGCTGATGCTGCACTTCCCCTACTTCGACATCTACCGCAAGCAGGTCGTCAAGCAGTCCGACCTCGTGCTGGCCATGTACACCTGCGGCAGCTGGTTCGACGCCCACTGCGACGAGGACCAGATCGCCGCCAACTTCGCCTACTACGAGGGGCTGACCGTACGGGACTCCTCCCTGTCCGCGTGCTGCCAGGCCGTCGTCGCCGCCCAGACGGGGCACCTGCGGCTGGCCTACGACTACGCTACCGAGGCCGCCCTCATGGATCTGGCGGACCTGGAGCACAACACCCGCGACGGCCTGCACATCGCCTCGCTGGCCGGTACGTGGATGGCGCTGGTCGCCGGATTCGGCGGCACCCGCCGCTACCGCGACGGCCTGCGCTTCACCCCCCGCCTGCCGGAGAAGTTCAGCCGGCTCGCCTTCCGGCTCCAGTTCCGCGGCCGGTGCCTCCAGGTGGAGATCGACGGCGGCAAGGCGACGTACTCGCTGCTGACCGGGCCGCCCCTGACGATTCATCACCACGGTACCGAGGTGCACGTGAACGGGGACGGGCCCGTCACCCTCGCCATCTCCGCCCCGAAACAGCGGCCCACACCCGAACAGCCCCCGCACCGCCGCCCCGTGCCCGCCGACCGACCGGGCCCCGGGGGGTGACGTATGAGACAGCGGACTGGCCGAGTTCCGCCCTGCGGATCAGGGGGACGCGGGTTAGTTTGACCTTGTTTTCCGGGTTTCCGGGCTCCCGCCACGGGCGGCAGGAGGTGAGGACCGAGCGGCCCCGCGACAAGCGGGGGTGAGGGGTGCACGATGGCCGACGGCGCCAACGCCATTCTCGTCGGCAGACGGCGGGGCGAGACGGCAAGGACGCCGGACACCCCCAGGCGGCTGCGCGGTGACGCACCGGTCGTGGCGGTGGCCGCCGCCTTCACCCTGGCCCAGCTGGTCCTCGTCCACCCGACGATGGGCCTCGGCTGGGACGAGACGGTGTACATCAGCCAGGTCACCACCCACCATCCCGCCGCCTTCTTCAGCGCGCCCCGCTCCCGGGGCGTCTCCCTGCTGGTGGCGCCCGTGGCCTCCTGGTCGGCCTCCACGGAACTGCTGCGGGTCTACCTCTCCGTCCTGTCGGGCCTCGGCCTGTACCTCGCCCTGCGCGCCTGGAAGGGCCTGTTCCCGACCCGGGTCCTCGCCACCGCGGGCGCGTTCCTCGCCACCCTGTGGGTGACCCTCTTCTACGGCCCCCAGGCCATGCCCAACTACTGGGTCGCGATCGGCGCCCTGGTCACCGTGGGCTGCTTCCTGCGGGCCCGGCGTGGGCACCCGGGCCGGGGCCTGCTGTGGGGTGTGGCGGCCGGGGCCGTCCTGATGGCCCTGATGCGGCCCACCGACGCGGTCTGGGTGACCGTACCCCTGCTCGTCCTCGTCCTCGTGCGCCGCCACTGGCCGCTGCTGCTCGCCCTCGTGGGAGGCCTGGCGGCCGGAGGCGTGGAGTGGATGATCGAGGCGTACGCCTGGTACGGCGGCGTGGGGGAGCGGCTGTCCCGCGCCTCCGAGATCCAGGGCGGCCTCGGCTGGAACCTTGCCGTCGACGACCAGATGCGCAGCCTCGGCGGACGGGGCCTGTGCCGCCCGTGCACCGGAGCGATGCCCCACCCGGTGGTCACCCTGTGGTGGCTGCTGCTCCCCGCCGTCGCGGTCCTCGGCGTGGTCGTCGCGGTGCGGGCCCGCCGCGCCACCGCGACGCTGATCCCCTTCGCCTGCGCCCTGACGGCAGCGGTGCCGTACCTGTTCATGATCGGCTACGCCGCGCCCCGCTTCCTCCAGCCCGCCTACGCCCTGCTCGCCCTCCCGGTGGCCGACGCGCTGTGGCACCTGGCCAGGACCGGCCGCGACCGGTGGCGGCCGGTGGCCGCGACCCTCGTCGCGCTCGCGCTGGCCGGGCACCTGGCGGTCCAGTTCGCGGTCCTCGTGGGCACCGTGAACCGCAACGTCGACAGCCGCGAGGACTGGGCCCGGGTCGCCGACGAACTGCACCGGCTCGGGGTCCGCCCGCCGTGTCTGCTCACCGAGCACGAGTCCATCCCGATCGGCTACTACACCGGCTGCTCCTCCGGCGCGACCGGCGGCAACAACGAGAACACCACCGCCGCCGAGATCGAGGAAACCGCCCGGCGGATCCCGGTCGCCGCCGTCACCGGACCGGGCGGCACCCCGCCCGGCTACGCCCGCGACTGGACCCCGCACCGCATCACCGACCTGGAGATCCGCGTCGCACCCACGGGTTAGAGATCGCGGATCGGGAAACGCGAAGCGGACAGCGGGACGACCGAGCCGACGCAGCGCGAGAGGGAGGCAACGATGGGCACGGACCCGATGGCCGACGACGCCTACCAGCCCACCGGTACCAACGAGGAGCAGGCGGACGCCGCACCCCTCGACCTCGAGGACGCCGTCGACGAACGGAGCTACGACGACACGCTCGACGAGGGCTACTCCCCGCCCGAGAAACCACTCGGCGTCACCAAGCACGGCACCACGGCCGCCGAGCAGCACGACGGCGAGAGCCTCGACGAACGGCTGGCCGAGGAGGAGCCCGAGGTGTCGGCGCCCGACGGGGACGGCGTGGGCGACGAGCCCGGGGGCGAGGGCGAACCGGTCGACCAGGAGGTGGGCACCGACCGCTCCGGCCGCCTCGTCGCCCCCGACGAGGGCGTACGCACCGACACGACCAAGGAGACGGTCGCCGAGGACGTCGGCATCGACGGCGGAGCCGCGGGCGCCGAGGAGGCCGCCATGCACGTCGTGGACGACGAGCCGGCGCCGCCGGACGCCGAGGGCGCCGAGGACGAGGGGGCGGGCCCCGGCCGGACCGGCTGAGCCGGCGGCCGGAGCCCCGAGGAGGTCCCGGAGAGGTCAGGGAAGCAGCTTGTCGAGGGCCGCCGGGCCCTCCTCGGACAGCTTGCGCCTGGCCCATTCCAGGTTCTGCGGGGTGACGTCCCGGCCGGCCGCCAGGACGAGGTCCTCCGGGGACACGTCCGTGCCGGTGCGGGCGTGGAGCAGGTCGTCCGGGGTGGCGCGGTCGTCGTCCGCGCGGGCCTGGGACGGTCGCGGGTCGTCGGGCTGTGACGTCGACATGATCAGTGCTCCTCGGATCCGGATTCGCTGCTTCGGTGCCGTGCTGTTGTCGGTCCCGAATATCCCGATAACACCATTCAATGCGGAAACGGCCGGCGCATCCTGAAGCGCCGCGGGGCCGGCGGTGTCAGTCCCCGGCCGGCGGCGAAGGAGTGAGGACGAGCATCGTGACGTCGTCCTGCACGTCCGGACAGAAGCGCACGAGATCCGCCCACACCCGCCGGGGGAGCGCGGCGGAGTCCTCACCCGCGAAGGTGCCGAGCCGCTCGGCCAGCGGATAGAACGCGCCGCTGTCGTCCCTGGCCTCGACCACGCCGTCGGAGGCGAGGAAGAGCCGGTCGCCGGGGCGCAGCGACACCGTGCACGCCTCGATCGCCCCGGCGTCCGCGAGCCCGAGCCCCAGCGGTGTCCACGGCGAGACCTCCAGCTCCGTGGCGTCCGCGCCCCGCAGCAGCAGGGGCGGCGGGTTGCCGCAGACGACGACGCGCACCTGAAGGGCGTCGGCGGAGAACTCCAGCAGCGCGGCCGTCGCGAACAGCTCGGCGTGCCGCGCGTCCGCCGAGTCCACCAGCAGCCTGCGGTCCAGCCGCCCGGCCACCGACGCGAGGTCCGGCTGGTCGAGCACCGCCTCCCGGAACGCCCCCAGCAGCGAGGCGACCGTCGACACCGCCGACAGCCCGTGCCCCTGCACGTCCCCCGTCACCACCCGTACGCCGAAGGGGCCGTCCCGCACGTCGAAGAAGTCGCCCCCGACGAGGGTCCCGCGCTGCGCCGCCCGGTACAGACCCGCACAGCGCACCGCCCCGACCCGCTCGGGCAAAGGGGGTACGACGGCGTTCTGCGCGGCCTCGGCGACCGTGCGCTCCAGACCCAGCTGGGCGTCCCGGCGACTGCGCACGAAGGACACGAAGACGCTGAGCACGGCCACGAAGACGATGGTCAGCAGGTCGGCGTCGCCCGGCCGGTCCAGCTGGAGGGCCGGGACGTGCAGCAGCGCGACCACCACCCCGCCCAGCAGGGCGGTCGCCAGCGGGCCGTACGACAGGACGGCCAGCGGCGGGATGGCACCCAGCAGGAACCCGATCTCCAGGGGTTCGTGACTGAGGAGGGTCGCCGCGCAGATCGCCAGGACGAGGGCCGGCGGGAGCACCCGCACCCAGCGGGGCGGCGGCGCCCCGCTCAGCCAGCTCCGCCGGTCCTCGCCCCGGCCCGGCGGCGGGCCGGACACCTTTCGCACACCACCACGCTCCTACGCCGGGGCGCCGCCCGCACGCGCAGAGCCGTTCGGACGGGTGGCGATCCGTCGTCGGCCGGGCTCAGAAGGCGCCGAGCGTCAGCCGGAAGCCGGTGGGCGCGTTGTCCTGGATGTAGGAGGCGAAGTCGGCCACGTCGTCGAAGGCGAAGCCGTACGCTCTGCCGTCCTCGGTGGCCGCGTGCACCGCCTTCGCGTAGTGGTTGGTCAGACCGGTCCCGTAGAACGTCGCCGGGTCGGTGGTGGGCTGCTCGGCCGAGGAGACCAGCGTGGAGCGGTTGAAGCCGGCGCCGAGGACCGCGGCGACGGGACCGGTCGTGCCGTCGTTGGGCGCGGCCAGGGCGCCGTCGCAGAACAGGACATCCCGGGTGGACGGCTTGGCGAAGGACACCTGGGCGGGCCCGTCGAAGGTCAGCCGGTCCCCGCGCACCCGGCCGGTGAAGGTCCCGGCGTTGGTGGTGATCCTGAGGTCCTTGCCGGTGTAGGTGCTCCAGACCTCGTCGACGTACGGGGCGAGGTAGTCCTTGGGGAACAGGCCGGCGTCCAGCCCGTGGCCGGGGGCGATCACCCGGGTGTCGTCCACGACCAGCGGTGCGAACTCCTCCACCTGCCGCAGCGCGGCGAACACGTCCGCACGTCCGCCCGCACGCACGGTGCCCGTGGTCTGGTCCTTGGCGCCGGTCAGCCGGATGGCGAGCGGCACGCTGAACATGTCGACCATGGTGGTGTTGCAGAACATCCCGGAGGAGTTGTAGGTGAACTCCGCGCAGTCGTGCAGCACCCCGTAGTTCGGGTCGGACTCGACCCAGCCCGCCGGGTACTGGAGCGCGGCGTTGCCCGCGCCGTCGGCGACCACCTTGAACTTCAGCTTCTCGCCGAGGGACACGTAGATCCGGCCGGAGAGGTACGGCAGGTTCAGCTTGGTCTCGCCGCCGCCGGACAGGCTGATCGCGTAGTCCGTGAAGCCGTCGGCGCCGTTGTCGGAGAGCGCCACGGGCGCGACGGTGCCGTCAGGGGTGACGCGCACCTGCCGGCCGTCCACGTTGCCGACGATGTAGACGTGCACGTCGGCGTTGCCGAAGGAGCCGGTGCCGTTGACGATCGTCAGCGGCAGGGCGCCGGCGGCCTTGGTGCCGGGGGCGGCCGCGGAGTCGTCCGAGCCGACGCCCGCGAGCGCGTGCGGGGCGACGGCGGCGGCGACGGGTGCGGCCACGACCATGCCGCCGAGGGCGACGAGGAGCTTGCGGCGGGCGAGCGGGCGCTGGTGACGGGCAGTCATGTGGGGGGTCTCCAGAGTGATCGGGGCGGGCGGCGCGAGAGCGGGAACCCGGAGGCCTGAGAGCGCTCTCACGCGGTGCGCCGATGGTACGCAGAGTGGATGTCCCGTCCAACCGTCTCTCCGTGCCCCCAAGCCCGTTGTACCTGCTGGGACTTGGGATGCCCGGGACGGCGCAGGAACGCTTAACCGGTGTTTAAGGGCCGCTTAATCCGGAGGCGATGTGGGATTCGAAGGTGAGACCTGGCACGTGCGTCAGGTGCGGGGCGTGGGGGAGGCCGGCGCGGAGATCGGGGAGATCCTGATCGAGGACGCCGACTTCCCCTGGCTGTCGGGCCGGTTCCGCGCGGGCCCGGCGTACGGCGCGGTGCACGACCTGTTCGTCCGCGAACTCGCCCTCGCGGAGCGGGACGACGCGGGGCACTGGACGCAGTGGGAGGCGGTCTACGCAGAGATCGAACGGCGCGTGCGGCTGGTGTCGCCCGACGGCCCGGTCGCCGAGTTCCTGCTGCACATCAAGGGCGAGAGGGCCTGGTTCCGGTGGAGCGACGAACCGCTCCGGCGGAAGCGGGCCGACGGCTGACCGGCCTCACGCCCGGTCGGACAGGAGGGTCTCGGCCTCGGCGAGGATCTCGGTGACCCGCAGCCCGAACGCGGCGTCGCACGGATGCGGGCGCCCGCCGCCCGCTGCGGCGAGCAGCGCGTCCGCGGCCCGCCGCAGCGCGGGCACCGGTCCCTGCGTGGACTCCGGAAGGAGCGTCACCCCGGCCCGGCCGCGCAGCTCCACCGTGGCACCCGCCGCCGCGGGCGGCGCCGTCAGGCTGAGCGTGAGCGTGCTCGACGCACCCCCGGTGTGGTCCAGCATCAGATGGACGGTGTCCCCGGGGCCCGGCGCGGCCGCCGTCACGCGCCGGGCGTCACCGAGGACCGGCAGCAGCACCGACAGGGCGTGCGGCCCCACGTCCCACAGGGCGCCCTTCTCCCGCCGCCAGGGCGAGTCGGCGAACGGGCTGTCACCGCCGCCGAACACGGCACCGAGCCACTGAGCCCGCGCGGTGAACCAGCCGCCCGCGGCGGCCTGTTCGGTGATCCACGCCTCGGTCTCGGGCTGGAACCCGGTGGTGAAGAAGACCACCGAGGCGACGCCCGCCGACCGCACCGCCTCCACCACCGCCCGCCCCTGCGCCGCCGTCGTCGCGAGCGGCTTGTCGAGCAGCAGGTGGCACCCCGCCCGCGCCGCGCGCACCGCCAGGTCGGCCTGGACGGCCGGGGGCAGCGCGACGGCGACGGCGTCCACGTCGGCCAGCAGGGCGTCGACGTCGTCGTAGGCCCGCGTGCCGTGCCGCCGCGCCAGCTCCTTGGCGGCGTCCGGGCGGCGGCCCCACACCCCCGCGAAGTCCAGGTCCTCGTGGGCCGCCAGGGCGGGGGCGTGCGCCATGTCCGCCCAGGGGCCGGTGCCGAGCAGTCCGATGCGCATTGCGTCGCCTCTCCACGTTTTCTGCCGGGTCCGGCCACGGACCCGGCGGCGTTCCTCCCTGACGACCGGCGTGCGACAGCCCGGCCGACGCCGAGCGTGTCACACCGACCGGGTGTCCGGACAGGGCGCTCGGAATGCCGGCCCCGCGTCGCACGAGACCGGTGATTCTGCCGATCCCCCCGGCCGCCCCGCCCGTCGACAGTGGCACCGCCAGCTCATCGGCGACGCCCGTCAGGCGGATGTCCCGGGACGCGACCCCACGTGTTCCCGGGCCGTGTGCGATCACCGGCCGGGCCGCTCGCCACGACAGAGAGGACGACCCCTCGTGCAGCAGAACCCCCACACCCACGCCGCCCACCGGGCGCCACGCCCCACGTTCCGGGGCGCGCGGCGGCGGCTCTCCGGCCTGACGGCCGCCGTGGCCGCGGCCGTCGTGCTCGGCACCCTCACCGGCCCGGGAGCCCAGGCCGCCGACAACCCCTACGAGCGCGGCCCGGCGCCCACCGAGTCGAGCATCGAGGCGTCGCGCGGCTCCTACTCCGTGGCCGACACCAGCGTCTCCTCGCTCGCGGTCACCGGCTTCGGCGGCGGCACCATCTACTACCCGACCAGCACCGGCGACGGCACGTTCGGCGCCGTGGCGATCGCGCCCGGCTTCACCGCGTACCAGTCCTCCATGGCCTGGCTCGGACCGCGGCTGGCCTCCCAGGGCTTCGTCGTGTTCACCATCGACACCAACACCACGCTGGACCAGCCCGACTCCCGCGGCCGGCAACTGCTGGCAGCCCTGGACTACCTCACCGAGCGCAGCTCCGTCCGGAGCCGGATCGACAGCAGCCGGCTCGGCGTCATGGGCCACTCGATGGGCGGCGGCGGCACCCTGGAGGCCGCCAAGTCCCGGCCGTCGCTCCAGGCCGCGATCCCCCTCACCCCCTGGAACCTGGACAAGAGCTGGCCCGAGGTGAGCACCCCGACGCTGGTAGTGGGGGCCGACGGCGACACGATCGCCCCCGTGGCCTCCCACGCCGAGCCGTTCTACACCGGCCTGCCGTCCGCCACGGACCGCGCCTACCTGGAGCTGAACAACGCGACCCACTTCTCGCCGAACACGTCGAACACGACGATCGCGAAGTACAGCATTTCCTGGCTCAAGCGGTTCATCGACAACGACACCCGCTACGAGCAGTTCCTGTGCCCGCTGCCCAGGCCGGGCCTGACCATCGAGGAGTACCGGGGCAACTGCCCGCACGGTTCCTGACCCTCAGTACGGCACCGTCCGGCGGCGGTCGCGGGCACCTCGCGGCCGCCGCCGGTCCGCTGTGCCGCCGCACGGCCCCGGCCGCGCCCGGTTGGGCGCCGGCACAGTGCCCGGGCCGCTCGCACGGCACACATCCGCAGGTGACAGGGCCGAAGCGCCGGTGGACGCGGGTGGATCGATGCCTTCCGCCTCGGGTTACGCGCGCGTAACCTCCCGAAAATGACCGGAGAGACGACCGTACGTACGGCCGTGCGGATCCACGGCCGTGGCGCGCAACGGGAGGCCTTGCGCGCCCTGTTGGAGGAGCTGCCCACCCGCGGCGGCCAACTCCTCGTGACCGGCGAACCCGGACTCGGCCGGACCACTCTGCTCCAGTGGGCCGCCCGCTCCTTCCGGGCCGGTCCCGTACTCCGCCCCCGCCCCGGCCCGGACCCGGGCGCGCACGTCACCCCCGAGCGACTGCTGGGCAGTCTGCGGGCGGCGGCCGGGGCGGCGCCCGTACTCGTGTGCGTGGACGACGCCCACCTGTGGGACGCGGCGTCACGCACCGCCCTCGGCCGGGCGGCACAGGGCCGCCCGCACTCCGCGGGCCCGGTCGGACTGCTCCTCTCCGTCGCCGCGGACCGCGCCGTCGACCCGGAATTCGCCCACCTGCCCGTTCTCCGCCTGGACCCGCTGGCACCGCCGCGGGCCGCCGCCCTGCTCGACGACGTGACCGACGGTGCCGTCGCCCCGGCCGTCCGCGAGCGGCTCCTGGCCGAGGCGGAGGGCAATCCCGCGCTCCTGCTCGCCCTCGTCCGCCGGCTGTCACCCGGCGAGCTGCGCGGACACCGGCCCCTGCCCCAGCCGCTGGCCGACGCCGCGACCCTCGCCGAGGTGGCGGGCGGTGCGCCGGCCGGCCCATCCGCTTACGCGCGGGACCTGCTGCTGACGGTGGCGGCGGCCGTGCGGGGCTCGGACGGGCCGGACGTCGACGCCGGCCCGGTCCTCGACGCGGTGCGGCGCCTGCGTCCGGCGCCGGGGTCCGGCCCCCGTGCCGAAGCGCTGCCCGTACAGCTGCTCCTGGCGGGCGACCGGTTCCGCTTCCACAGCCCGCTGGTCCGCCGCACGGTGCACGCCACCGCCGCGCCCGACCGACGGCGCGCCGCGCACCGCGCGCTGGCCGACGTGCTGGAGTCCGGCGGCCACCGGCTCCCGGGGCTGCTGCACCGCTCCTGGTCCCTGAGCGGCCCGGCGCCCGCGTCTTCGGCGGACCGGCTCGCGTCGGTGGCGGCCGACGGCACGGTACGGGCCTCGTACCGGCTGCGTGCGACGGCGTACGCCCGTGCCGCCGAGCTGACGTCCGACGGCGCGGGGCGGGCGGAGCGGTACACCGCCGCGGCCGAGCAGGCCCTGCTCGCCGGGCGCCCCGAACGGGCCCGCCCGCTGCTCGCCGCGGCCCGCGGCTGCGCCGCCCCGGCCGCCGTACGGGGGCGGGCCGAGCTGGTGCGCGGCCTGGTGGAACTCAGGGACGGTCCGGTCGGCGACGCCCACCAGTCCCTGCTGCTGGCCGCCTCCCTGCTCGCCGCGGACGCCCCCGCCGACGCCGCGACCGCCGCACTGGCCGCCGCCGACGCGGCCTGGGCCGCGGGCGACCTGCCGGCCTGCCTGGCCACCCTCGCCCCTGGCCCACCGACCCGGTCCGGGACCGCGGTCTGCGAGGGGCCCGGCGGGGCCGTGGTCTGCGAGGGGCCTGCTGGGACCCTGGTCCGCGAGGGCCCTGCTGGGGCTGTGGTTTGTGAGGGGGCTGCGGGGAGCTGGGGCTGTGAGGGCCTTGCCGGGGCTGTGGCCTGTGAGGGCCTCGCCGGGAGCCGGGGCTGCGAGGGCTCTGCCGGGGCTGTGGTCTGCGAGGGGGCTGCGGGGAGCTGGGGCTGTGAGGGCCTTGCCGGGGCTGTGGCCTGTGAGGGCCTCGCCGGGAGCCGGGGCTGCGAGGGCTCTGCCGGGGCTGTGGTCTGCGAGGGGGCTGCGGGGAGCTGGGGCTGTGAGGGCCTTGCCGGGGCTGTGGCCTGTGAGGGCCTCGCCGGGAGCCGGGGCTGCGAGGGCTCTGCCGGGGCTGTGGTCTGCGAGGGGGCTGCCGGGAGCCGGGGCTGCGAGGGCCCTGCTGGGGCGGTGGTCCGTGACGGGGGTGCCGGGAGCCGGGGCTGCGAGGGCCTTGCCGGGGCGGTGGTCCGCGACGGGGCTGCTTGGATCCCGGTCCACGAGAGTCCCGCCGGGGTCCCGGTCCACGGCCACACCGTCGGCCACCGCCCCGCGGTACCCCTGGCCACCGTCGTACGTGACCATCGCGTCGGCATGCGCGCGCTGCTCGAAGGGCGGCTCGACCGGGCCGGGGGACCGCTCGGGCAGGTGGTGGAGCGGGGCAGGACCGAGGAGCGGCCCGAGGCGCTGCTGCGGTCGGCGGCGGCCGCGTTGCTGCTCGGGGACGTGGACGCGGCCCGCAGGGGCGGGGCCCGGGCCCTGGCCGCCGCCCGGCAGCTCGGCTCGGACGCGCTGGTGCCGCAGGCACTGGAGTACCTCGCCTACGCCGAACTGCGCGCCGGCCGGCACGCGCAGGCCCGCACCCACGCGGAGGAGGGGCTGCGCACCGCGCTGTCGGCCGGGCAGCGCAACACGGCGGCCAACCACCGTGCGGTACTGGCCCTCGCGGCGTCGATCGAGGAGGAGCCGGACGTCGTCGCCCGGCACGTCGCGGCCGCGCTGGCCACCGCCCGTCAGCACGGGCTGGCCCAGGCGGCCACCCTCGCGGAGTGGGCGGCAGCCCGCGCCGACCTCGGCCGGGGACGCCCCTTCGACGCCGCGGACCGGCTCGGGCTCCTGGTCCTCCCCGGGCCCGGGCGCGGCCACTTCGCGGTCTGGCGGCTCGCCGTACCGTGCTTCGTGGAGGCCGCGGTCCTCGCCGGACGCCACGACGACACCCGGGAGGTCCTCACCGACTTCGCCGGCTGGGCCGCGTTCGGCGCCGACCCGCAGGCCGCCGCCCAACTGGCCCGCTGCCACGCCCTCCTCGCCCCGCCGGACCGCGCCGACGACCTCTACCGCCGCGCGCTCGCCCGGCACGACGAGGCGGGCGGCGACTTCGAACGGGCCCGCACCGCCCTGCTGTACGGCAAGTGGCTGCGCCGGCGCCGCAGACCGCGCGAGGCCCGCGGCCGCCTCGGCACCGCGCTGGCCGGGTTCGAGCGCTGCGGCGCCGGCGTCTGGGCCGCACAGGCACGCGACGAACTGCGTGCCCTCGGGGCGGCGGCACCGTACGGCACCGGCGCCGGGACACTGACCCGCCTCACCCGCCTGACCCCGCAGCAACTGCGCATCGCACGGCACGTCGCCGAGGGTGCCACCAACCGCGAGGTCGCGCTGAGGCTCGCGGTGAGCACCCGCACCGTCGACTACCACCTCCGCAAGGTCTTCGCCGCGCTCGGCGTGCGGTCCCGCCTGGAGCTGGCCCGCCTGGTCGGGCAGGCGGAACAGGCCGAACACGTCGAAAAGACCGGTGCACAACCCTAGGGACCGACCGGACGGTATGCCATCCTTCGGGGCAGGACGAGTCAGGAGGCAGACCCGGCGCGGGCGGAACGGCCCGTCGCGGGGCGGCGCCTTCGCAAGCCCTGACCCGGGGAGGACCGCGATGCAGCACGCCGTACGGTCACGAGCAGCGATCCGCACCGGGCTGACGCCCGTTCCACGCCCGCGGACACCGGGTGTCACGTCGTTGATCGACGCCGACGCCCTGCGTGTCCTGCACCGGGCCGCGCGCGCCCTGCTCGACGACCTGCCCGACCTGACCGACCGGCTGGTGGCCCTGCTGCAGGAGCAGGAGCCCGCCTACCGCGCGGCCGTCACGAAGGACCCCACCGCCACCTGGCAGGAGGCCCACCGCTCCCTGCGGCACAGCGTGGCCTCGCTGCTCGACCCCCGCGGCGCCCGGGACGCGGCCCGCCGCTGCTCCTGGCGGATCGGCGCCACCCGCGCCGAGCAGGGACTCCCGCTGGACGCCCTGCTGCACGCCTTCCGCCTGGGCGGCTCGCTGGTGTGGCAGCGGCTGGTCGAGGAGACGTCCAGGGCCGCGCCCGAGGACGTGCGGCTCCTCGTGCACGTGGCCGCCGACGTGTGGAACTTCGTCGACGAGCACTGCACCCTCGTCGCGGAGTCCTACCGGCAGACCGAGTGGCAGCTCGGCCGCCGCCGCGAGAACCGCGCCCGGCTGCTCGCGGCCGGCCTGCTCGACGGCACCAGCCGCATCGCCGACCTGCCCGAGGCCGCCCGCGCTCTCGACCTGCCCGAGCAGGGCCGCTACGTCGTCGTCGCCGTCACCGGCGGGCCTCCGGTCCGGTCCGACGCCGCCCGCGCCACCGCCGTACCGCCCGGCGTCCGCGTCCACTGGCACGCCGGGGCCCAGGTCGACTACGGCATCGTCCTGGTCGGTGCCGGCGAGGGGCTCGCGGACCCGCACGAGCCGGGTTCCGGGCCGCACCCCTCCTCCCCGGGCCTGCGGATCGGCGTCGGCAGCCCGGTCGAAGGACTCGCCGCCGTCGGCGACGCCCGCAGGCTCGCGGACACCGCACTGGACATCTGCCCCGAGGCGGGCGGCACGGTGAGACTGGCCGACCAGCTCCCCGCCGCGCTGGTCGTCTCCAGCCCCGAACTCGGCCGGGCCCTCGCCGAGAGGGTGCTCGGTCCCGTGCTCCGTCTGGAGCCCGCCGACCGCGAGGTGCTGCTGGACACGTTGACGACGTGGCTCGACTGCGACGGCTCGGCGCAGCGCGCAGGCGAACGCCTCTACTGCCACCGCAACACCGTCCTCAACCGTCTCCGCCGCTGCGAACAACTGACCGGCCGCTCCCTGGCACGCCCGGCCGACGTCGTCGAGTTCAGCCTGGCCCTGACCGCCCGGCGCGTCCTGCGCGACTGAAACGCGCGACGGGACGCCGCCCGGAGCCACCGACCCGCCGACGGCCGGCCGACCTCTCGCCCGCCGCCCGGGGCCCCTGACCGGAGCGCTTCGTCGCACCGCCGCCCATGGTGCCCGCTCCCCGGCGCCGTCCGCCCCCGCGTCGGCGGCGGCGCGGCGCCCGGAGCCCCGGCGTCATCGGCCGGTCGGCGGAGGGCCCCGGTGCGTCTCGCGGGCCGCCCGGGGCCCCTGACCGGGGTGCTTCGTCGCGCCGCCGCCCTGGTGCCCGCCCCCGGCGCCGTGCGCCCCCCGCTATCCGTCCCCCCGCTGGCACGGCGCCCGGAGCCTCGGTGTCATCGGCCGGTCGACGGAGGGCCCCGGTGCGTCTCGCACGCCGCCCGGGGCCCCTGACCGGGGTGCTTCGTCGCGCCGCCGCCCTGGTGCCCGCCCCCGGCGCCGTGCGCCCCCCGCTGTCCGTCCCCCCGCTGGCGCGACGCCCAGAGCCCCGGCGTCATCGTCCCGTCGGCGGAGGGCCCCGGGGCCGCTCGCGGGCCGGCCGAGACACCCGGCCGGGGTGCTTCGTCGTGCCGATGCCCCTGTGCCCGAGCCCCCGCAGGCCGCGACCCGCGCGAGCGGGTTTGGTGCAGGCAGCACGTGCGCCCGGTTGCCAAGACCGGGGCGGTCTCCGGCACACCGCGGGTACGGCGGCCGGTACCGGGGCGCCCGGGGTCCGGTATGCGTCGGCTGCCCGGGCCCCGGTCCGCTGCCCGCCACCGCCCCTCCTGGGCATCCGCACAGACTCACCGGCCCCGCACTGGGACGCCGCAGCGACCCTGCCCGCCACCCCTGTACGGCCGGCGGTGCCCGTGCTGTCGTGAGCTCCCCCCATTCACCCGTCACCGTGCCGTCCCGGCGCGGTCCCAAGGAGCCGCGATGCCCGCAGCACCACCGGACGGCGCACCCGCGCTGCACGTCGAGAGCCTCGACGTGACGTACGGGCGCGCACTGTCCGCCCTCCGCTCCGTGTCCCTGACCGTCCCGCACGGCGCGGTCGTCGCGCTGCTCGGCGCCAACGGCGCCGGCAAGACGACGCTGCTGAGGGCCGTCTCGGGCACCCTGCGCCTGCACCGCGGCGCGATCACGGCAGGCCGGGTCCGCTACGGGGACACGGCGCTCGACGGCCGGGACCCGGTCGCCGCCGTACGCGCCGGAGTCGTACAGGTGCCCGAGGGCAGGCGGGTGTTCGCCGGACTCACCGTCGACGAGAACCTGCGGGCCGGCGGGCTCGGCCTCAGCCGCCGCGCCCCGGCCCAGGTCCGTGAGGCCCGGGACCGCGTCTTCACACTCTTCCCGCGCCTGGCCGAACGCACCCGCCAAGCCGCGGGACTGCTGTCCGGCGGCGAGCAGCAGATGCTGGCCATCGGCCGTGCCCTGATGGCCGCGCCCCGCCTGCTCCTGCTCGACGAACCCTCCCTCGGCCTCGCCCCGATGATGGTGGACCGCATCGCCGAGGTCGTCCGCGAGATCAACACCCAGGGCACCGCCGTCCTCCTCGTCGAACAGAACGCCGGCATGGCGCTGTCCCTGGCCGAGCACGCCTACGTCCTGGAGGTCGGCGAGATCGGGCTGTCCGGCGACGCCGGGGAACTCGCCCGTACCGACGCCGTACGCCGCCTCTATCTGGGCGACACCCCCGAGGGCGCCGACGGCAAGGGGGCCGCGTGAGCACCCGTACCGCCGCACCCCCCGCGCTCGACGTGCGGGGCGTGACCGTGCGCTTCGCCGGTCTGCTCGCCCTCGACGACGTCTCCTTCACCGTCGCCCCCGGCACCGTGCACGCCGTCATCGGCCCCAACGGCGCCGGCAAGTCCACCTGCTTCAACGTCCTGTCGGGTCTGTACCGGCCCACCGCGGGCAGCGTACGGCTCGGCGACGCCGAGCTGACCCGGCTCGCCCCGCACCGGATCGCCGCGCTCAAAGTGGCCCGCACCTTCCAGAACATCGTCACCACCCAGGGCACCGTCGCCGACAACCTGATGCTCGGCCGGCACGCCCTGTCCCACGCCGGTTTCGCCGCCAGCGCCCTGCGACTGCCGCGCGCCGTGCGCGAACAGCGCGAACACCTCGCCAAAGCCCGCGAGATCGCCGAACTCACCGGCCTGGGCGCCCACTTCGACTCGCCCGTCGCCCTGCTGTCCTACGGCGACCGCAAGCGTGTCGAACTCGCCCGCGCCCTCTGTCTGGAGCCCCGTGTACTGCTGCTCGACGAACCCGTGGCCGGCATGAACGCCGCCGAACGCATCCGCACGGCCGAGGTCGTCCGGGAGATCCGCGCCGAACTCGGCCTGTCCGTCGTACTGGTCGAGCACGACATGGGCCTGGTCATGCGGCTCGCCGACGAGGTCACCGTCCTCGACTTCGGCAGGGCCATCGCCCACGGCACCCCCGACGAGGTCAGGCGCGACCCCGAGGTACTGCGCGCCTACCTCGGCACCACCGCCACAACCGGCACCGCCGGCACGGGGGAGGACGCGGCATGAGCGGCTTCCTCGACAACCTCCTCAACGGCCTCGCCCTCGGCTCGGTCTACGCCCTGATCGCCCTCGGCTTCGTCACCATCTTCAAGGCTTCCGGCGTACTGAGCTTCGCCCACGGCTCGCTCCTGCTGCTCGGCGGCTACCTCGTCGCCGTCCTGCACGACGACATCGGCTTCGCCGGTGCGCTGGCCGTCGCGGTCCTCGCCACGGCCGCCGTCGCCGGTGCGCTGGACCGGCTGGTGCTGCAACGCGTCGGGACCGACCCGCACTCCGCCCACGTCCAGACCATCGTCACCATCGGCATCGACATCGTCCTGGTCACCGACCTCGCCCGGCGCATCGGCGGCGACCTGCTGCCGCTCGGCGACCCCTGGGGCGCCGCCGTGACCGACCTGGGCCCGGTCACCGTCGCCGACAGCCGCATCGCCGCGATCCTGGTGTCCGCGGTCGCCATCGCCGGCGCCTTCGCCCTCTTCCGCTTCACGCCCTGGGGGCTGTCGCTGCGCGCCGCCGCCGAGGACGGCGAGGCCGCCGCCCTCATGGGCGTACGGCTCACCCGCGTGCGCACCGTCGCCTGGTGCCTGGCCGGCGGACTCGCCGCGCTCGCCGCGGTCTTCCTGGTCGCCTTCCCCGCGCCCGGACTTGAGCGCACCACCGGGCAGATCGCGCTGAAGGCGTTCCCCGCCGCCATCCTCGGCGGGATGACCTCCCCGGTCGGCGCCCTGGTCGGCAGCATGCTGATCGGCCTCACCGAGGCCTTCGTCGCCGGCTACCAGTCCGACCTGCACGTCCTCGGCGAGGGCTTCGGCGACGTCGCGCCTTACGCCGTGATGGTGCTCGTCCTCCTGGTGCGCCCCGCCGGACTCTTCGCGGCGAAGGGAGCGGCCCGTGTCTGACCGCCTCGCCACGCTGCTCAGGAGCGGCCGGGTCCTACTGCCCGCCCTCCTCCTGTGCGCCCTGCCGTTCTACCTGGACGCCTTCTGGCTGCGCATCGGCCTGTTCTCCATGGCCGCGGCCATCGGCGCCGTCGGGCTCGGCCTGCTCAGCGGCACCGCCGGACAGCTCTCCCTCGGGCACGCCTTCTTCCTCGCCGTCGGCGCCTACGGCTACGTCTGGCTCGCGGGCGAGCCCGGACCCGGCCTGCCGCCCGCCGTCGCCGCCGTCCTCGCCGTACTGCTCGCCGGAGCGGCGGGCGGCCTGTTCAGTCCCGTCGCGGGCCGGGTCAAGGGCATCTACCTGGGCGTGGCCACCCTCGCCCTGGTCTTCCTGGGCCACCACGTCCTGCTCACCGCGGACTCCGTCACCGGCGGCTTCAACGGACGCTCGGTGCCGCCGCTGGAGCTGGGCGGCTTCACCTTCGCCGAGACCGATCCCGAACTGACGGTCCTGGGCGTACCGTTCGGCGCCGAGGAACGGCTCTGGTACCTGGGCCTCGCCCTGTTCGCCCTCACCTGGTTCACCGCGCGCGGACTGCTGCGCGGCCGTCCCGGACGCGCCCTGGTGGCGCTGCGCGACAGCGAGACCGCGGCGTCCGTGATGGGCGTGCACGTGGCCCGGTACCGCTCGTCCGCGTTCGTCGTCTCGTCGATGTACGCGGGCCTCGCCGGCGTGCTCCTGGCGCTCTCCTTCCGCCGCGTGGTGCCCGACTACTTCTCCCTCGCCCTCTCCGTCGACTACCTCGCCATGATCGTCATCGGAGGCCTCGGCTCGGTGGCCGGCGCCGCCGCCGGAGCCGTCTTCGTCACCGCGCTGCCCCTGCTGATGACCCGCTACGCCGACCAGTTGCCGCTGGTGGCGACGCCGGGGTCCGGCGACGGCTCGATCGGCCCGACCGAGGCGTCCCGCTACCTCTACGGCGCGGCGATCGTCGTGATCCTGCTCTACGCCCCCGACGGCCTGCACGGACTGGCCCGCCGCACCCGTGCACGGCTGCACCGCGGCGCACCCGTCACCGGACCTCCCGGCACCGGACCCTCGCCCGGAGCGAACTCCGCGTCCTCCGCCACTCCCGCCACCACCGCACGAGCCAAGGAGCACACCCCGTGAACGTCACGCACCCCAGGCCCCGCACCGCCCGCACCGCCCGGACCACCGCCCTGGCCGCGGCGCTGGCCGCCGTGCTGCTCGCGGGCACCGCCTGCAGCTCCAAGGCGGACGGCGGGAGCACCGACGACGCCGCCGACGGCGTCAAGGCCGGCCCCGGAGTCAGCGACAAGAGCATCAGACTGGGCGCGCTGACCGACCTCACCGGCCCCTACGCCACCCTCGGCAAGAGCATCGTGCAGGCCCAGCAGATGTGGGCCGACGAGACCAACGCCGCCGGGGGGATCTGCGGTCGAAAGGTCGAGATCGTCGTCAAGGACCACGGCTACGACGTGCAGAAGGCAGTCACCGCCTACGCCGACATCTCCCCGGACGTCGTCGCCCTGCCGCAGGTCATCGGCTCCCCGGTGGTCGCGGCCCTGCTGGACGACATCGAGCGCGACCACATGCTGACCTTCCCGCAGGCCTGGGCCGCCTCCCTGCTCGGCCGGGACTCCGTCCAGGTCCTCGGCACCACCTACGACCTCGACATGATCTCCGCCGTCGACTTCCTGACCCGCACCAAGAAGATCGCCAAGGGCGACACCATCGGCCACGTGTACTTCGAGGGCGACTACGGCGCCAACGCGCTCGAGGGCTCCGAATGGGCCGCCGAGCAGGCGGGGATGAAGGTGGCGGGGCAGAAGATCAAGGCCACGGACACCGACCTGACCGCGCAGGTCTCCGCGCTGAGCAAGGCCGGGGTGAAGGCGATCCTGATCAGCGCGGGCCCCGCCCAGACCGCGTCCCTCGCCGGTGTGGCCGCCGCCCGCGGCCTGAACGTGCCGATCGTCAGCAGCGCGCCCGGCTACGCCCCGCAGCTGCTGAAGACGCCCGCGGCGGCGGCGCTGGAGGCCATGGTCCACGTGGTCAGCGCCGCACCGGCGGTCAGCTCCGACCTGCCGGGCGTCAAGAAGATGGTCGCCTCCTACAACAAGGCGTACCCCGGCGAGCCGGTCGACTCCGGTGTGCTCTCCGGCTACAACGCCGCCCAGCTGATGGGCGTCGACCTGAAGAAGGCCTGCGAGGGCGGCAGCCTCACCCGTCAGGACGTGGTCAAGGCGCACCGCTCGCAGAAGAACGCCGACACCGGCCTCGGCACCCCGCAGGACTTCACCCTCGTGACCGCGCCGGCGAGCCGGTCCACGTACGTGCTCAAGCCCGACGCCAAGGCGGTCGGCGGTCTGGTCGGCGTGGAGGAGGCCCACAAGGCGCCCGGAGTGGACGCGTACCTGGCCGCCCGCGGCTGAGGGCGCTGATCGGCCGTCAATTCGGCTGCCACGCAGTCGTCTTGACGGCCGTTCGGTCCAGGGGCTGGTTTCGCCGAACACGGGGTCCCTAGGATGTACTCTCGGTCATGCCAGTGCAGTTGGCGCGGTACGAAGCTGGGGGAACGATGCAAGCCGACAAGCAGTTGTCCACGGAGATCGACGCCAACGTGCCCACGGCCGCACGGATGTACGACTACTACCTGGGCGGCAAGGACAACTACGCGGCCGACCGGACGGCGGTCGGGGAACTCGACAAGGTCGTCCCCAGCACGCGCCGGCTGGCGCTGAACAACCGCCGCTTCCTGCAGCGGGTCGTCCGCACGCTCGCCGAGGACTACGGCATCCGGCAGTTCCTCGACCACGGATCCGGCCTCCCCACGCAGGACAACGTGCACCAGGTCGCCCAGCGCGTCGCACCCGACTCCCGCGTCGTCTACGTCGACAACGACCCGATGGTGCTCGTCCACGGCCGGGCACTGCTCGACCAGAACGACCAGACCGCCGTCATACACGCCGACATGCGTGCCACGGAGGAGATCTTCTCCCACCCGGACACCCGGCGCCTGCTCGACTTCTCGCAGCCGGTCGCCGTGCTGTTCAACTCGGTCTTCCACTGCATCCCGGACAGCGACACCGACGGCCCGATGGCGGTCGTCCGCCGGGTGACCGAGCGGCTCGCGCCCGGGAGCTACGCGGTGATGTGCCAGCTGGTCAGCGAGGACGCCGAGGTACGCAAGTTCGTCACGGACTTCATGGACCAGGCGACGCAGGGACACTGGGGCCGGGTCCGCGAGCCGAAGGACGTCGAGGCGTTCTTCGACGGCATGGACATCCTGGAACCGGGTCTGGTGGAGGTCTCCACCTGGCGCCCGGACACCGAGGTGGCGCCGCGTCAGCTGTCCGACGAGTGGATCGAGTTCGGCGGACTGGGCCGTCTGCGCTGAGCGCCGACGAGCCGGTCACCCGCACAACGCGGAGGGGCCACGCGCGATGCGCGTGGCCCCTCCGCGCTGCCGCTACTTGTCGGCGTAGCGCATGGCCGTCGTCTCGCGGAGCCGGTCCAGCGACTCGCGCGGAGTCAGCGCCTCGTCGGCCAGCCGGTCCAGCGCGACCCGGTACTCCTCGGTCTCGTCCTGGTCCTCGAGGAAGTTGGCGCTCCTGATGTGCTCCAGGTAGACCACGTCCGGCAGATCGGTGCCGCCGAAACGCAGATAGGTGACGGGGATCGCGGGCGCCGACGCGTTCGTCACGTCCAGCGGCACGATCTGCAGCGTCACATGGGGCAGCTTCGCCATCGCGACCAGGTGATCGAGCTGCTCGCGCATGACCTCACGGCTGCCCAGCACGCGCAGCAGCACGGACTCGTCGATGATCGCCCACAGCTGCGGCGCGTCGTCGCGGTCCAGCAACTGAGCCCGGCGCTTGCGCAGTTCGACTCTGCGTCCGACCTCGCCCGCCGGCGCGTTGGGCAGGCCGCGCCTGACCACGGCCTCGGTGTAGGCCCCGGTCTGGAGCAGGCCGGGGACGTACTGGATCTCGAAGGTACGGATGGTGGTCGCGGCCTCCTGGAGACCGACCAGGCGGTCGAACCACTCGGGCATCAGGCGCTTGTCGTACCGCTGCCACCAGCCCGGTTCACCCGCGCGCTGCAACAGCTTGAGCAGGACCGAGCCTTCGTAGGCATCGGTGCCGTACCGCTCGAGGAGCGCACGGACGTCGGTCTCCGTCGGGGGCCTGCGGCCCTTGCCCGACTCGATGCGCGAGAGCTTCGCCGGGCTGAACCCGAGATCGCGTGCGGCCTGGTCCTGGGAGAGGTCGGCGTCCTCGCGGAAACCCGCCAGCTGTACGCCGACGAGCATCTTGAGCAGAGTCGGAGCCGGCTCGGCCCGGTCCAGATAGGGTTCGAGACGGGAGATGCGATGCGACGCGGCGGACATCCTGGCTCCCAGCAGACCGGCAGACTTGAGGGAAAGACTATCTCATCCCCTCGGTGCCCGCCGCATCCGCCTGTAGAAATCGGGTAGTTGGACTCCGCTTACGCGTCCTCGCGCCTACAGCAGGTGGTCGAACTCGCCCTCCTTCGCCCCGGCCAGGAAGGCGGCCACCTCCGCGGAGGTGTAGACGAGGGCGGGGCCGTCCGGGTCACGGGAGTTGCGCATCGCGATGCCCCCGTCCACGAGGGCGACCTCGACGCAGTTGCCCTCGGCGTTGCTGTGCCGACTCTTCTTCCAGCAGGCGTCCAACGAGCTGGCCTGCACTCCGTTGCGCACTGATGGCACCGCGGTCTCCTTGCCGTTCGGGGGAGCGGACCGAGTCCCGTCGGTCCCCGAGCGCCCCCATCCGATTTTTTTCGCGCAATTTCTCGTGCAATTGCACGCGAGCGCTCTAAGCGTGGATAATAGCTGTGGCGTCAACCCCTCGGTCGACGCCTGGTTCTGACGTCGCATCAGGGAGATGCTGTGCCGTCACCTGCGCATTTAACGCTCCTGTCGCCCGGTGAACCCGCGTTGGAGGCGGACGCGACGAGCCGGTCCGCGGGGCTGCCGCGCGAGCGGCCGGCCTCCGCCGCGCTGCGCGTCGCGTGCAGCGCGGAGGGGTTCGCCCGGGCCCGGGTCTTCGCGCGGGAGACACTGCGCGGGTGGTCCCTCGACCACCGCGGCGACGACGCGGTCCTCGTGATCACCGAACTCGTCTCCAACGCCGTGACGCACGCGGTGCCGTCGGCGGGGGCCGGCGCACCGGAGGTCGGGCTGGGACTCGTCCTGGGCCCCGGCCGGCTGACGCTGACCGTCTCCGACCCCGGGGACAACACGCCCGTGTTCCACCCGTCCGACGGCTCCGCACTCCAGGAGCACGGACGCGGCCTGTGCATCGTCGACGCACTCTCGCAGGAGTGGGGCTGGACCCCGCGCCCGCCGGCGGGCAAGACGGTCTGGGCCACGTTGTCGACCCGCCCCCTCATCTGACCCGACTGCCGCGGAAGGGCCCCACACCATGCGCAGCGCTCCGACACCCGAGCCGAGCACCGAGCGCACCGTCCGCCGGACGCAGCCGCCCGGCGTGCCCGGCGCCACCGCACTCCTCGCCGGCCTCGACGGCGTCCCGTGGAGCGAGATCCAGGACTCCAGCGGCTCGGCGGCGGCCATTCCCCGGCTGCTGCGCAAGGTCGCCCGAGGCGACGCCGAAACCGCCCGTGCCGCCCTCGGCGACCTGCGGGGGCGCATCTGCCAGTACGGCTTCGTCGTCGAACAGGCCACCGCCGCGACCGTCCCCTTCCTGTGGGAACTGGCGCAGCGGCCCCAGGTGAGCTGCCGGGCGCAGATCATCCAGCTGCTCAAGAACATCGCCGACGCCCGCCAGTGGGAGACCACCGCCACCGCGTATCCCAAGCTGCTCAACCACCGCGAGAACCCGGTGGCGTGGGAGCGTGCCGCGCGTCAGGCGGTCCGCGACCGGCGGGGCGAACTGGACCGGCTGCTGGCCGAGGACGACAGCGAGATCACGCGGGCCACCACCGAACTCGCCCGCACCCTCGGAGACTGAGACCCGCGCCCTCCACGGGGGAGAAGGCGCGGGTCTCCTTCCAAGGCGCGGAACGGTGTGGCGAACTCCTCGCCGACGGGGTAGGAAAGCGCGGGAAGTAAGCGCTTGCCCCACTCGGTCACCAGGAGGACCACGCCGATGGCGTCGCCCGAAATGCCGCTCGATCACCGCTACCGGGGCGAACACCCGATACGCACACTCGTCTACCTGTTCCGGGCCGACCGCCGCCGACTGGCGGGCGCCGTCGCCGTCTTCACCGTCAAGCACAGCCCCATATGGCTGCTGCCCCTCATCACCGCGTCCATCATCGACACCGTCGTGCAGCACGGCCCCATCGGCAACCTGTGGACCAGCACCGGGATCATCATGTTCATCCTGGTGGTCAACTACCCGCTGCACCTGCTGTACGTCCGCCTCCTGTACGGCAGCGTGCGCCGCATGGGCACCGCCCTGCGCTCCGCGCTGTGCACACGCATGCAGCAGCTCTCGATCGGCTACCACTCGCGCGTCAGCGCGGGTGTACTCCAGGCCAAGGTCGTGCGGGACGTGGAGACGGTGGAACAGATGGTGCAGCAGACCGCCGAGACGGGGCTCGGCGCGTTCACCGTGCTCACCGGCGGCCTGGTCATCATCGCCGTGCGCACCCCGGAGTTCCTGCCCGTCTTCCTCGTCGTCGTCCCCGCCGCCTCCCTCCTCGTGGCCCGGCTCCGGTCCCGGCTGCGCGCCCACAACGAGCACTTCCGCCACGAGGTCGAGACCCTGTCCTCACGGGTCACGGAGATGACCCGGCTCATCCCGGTCACGCGCGCCCACGGCCTGGAGGGCAAGGCGCTGCGCCGCATGGACGGCACCCTGGACCGGCTGCTGACCTCCGGGATGCGCCTGGACCTGGTCAACGGCCGCTTCGGCTCGCTGTCCTGGGTCGTGCTCAACGTGGTCGGCGTGCTGGTGCTCGCGGGCGCCGCGCTGATCTCGTACTACGACGTCTGGGGGGTCACCGCCGGCGACGTCGTCATGCTCAGCGCCTTCCTGACCACCCTCACCAACTCCACGACCACGTTGGCGAACCTGGCCCCGGTCATCACCAAGGGCCTGGAGTCCGTCCGTTCGGTGGGCGAAGTGCTCCAGGCCCCCGAACTGGAGGACAACGAGGGCAAGGCGGAAGTGACCTCGCTGCGCGGAGCCGTCGCCTTCGAGGGCGTCGGGCACCTCTACGAGAGCGACGGGCGGCCCGCGGTGCAGGACTTCACCCTTGCCGTCGAACCCGGCGAGACCGTCGCGCTGGTCGGCGCGTCCGGCGCCGGCAAGTCCACCGTACTCAACCTGGTCATCGGCTTCCTGCGGCCGACCTCGGGCCGGCTGCTGCTCGACGGCACCGACATGAACACCCTCGACCTGCGCACCTACCGGCGTTTCGTCTCGGTGGTGCCGCAGGAGTCCGTCCTCTTCGACGGCACGATCCGGGAGAACGTCGCCTACGGCATGGACGACGCCGACGAGGAGACGGTGCGCAGTGCGCTGCGCGACGCCAACGCGCTGGAGTTCGTCGACCGGTTGCCGCGGGGCCTGGACACGCTGGTCGGAGAGCACGGCGCCCGGCTGTCCGGCGGGCAGCGCCAGCGCCTGGCCATCGCCCGCGCGCTGATCCGGGACCCCCGGGTGCTCATCCTCGACGAGGCCACCTCGGCGCTGGACACCCGCTCGGAGGCGCTGGTCCAGCAGGCGCTGGCCCGGCTGCTGCGCGGGCGCACCACCTTCGTCGTGGCGCACCGGCTGTCCACCGTGCGGGGCGCGGACCGGATCGTGGTCATGGGCGAGGGCCGCGTCCAGGAAATCGGCACCCACGAGGAACTGCTCGCCAGGGGAGGGGCGTACACGGCACTGCACAGCGGCCAGGTGGCCTGACGAGGTCCACGGTGGCGGTCGGACAGGGTGCGACAGTTTTCCGCCATGTGTGAGCGGGGGTGCGCACGGTGTGATTGTTTGGGCCGGGTCCGGGCATACGCAGCGAAAATCGAGAGAGGGGCGCTTCGTGCTCGAACCGGACCCGAAGGTCGTCAGGGAGTTGCTGACGCGGTACGCGTCACTGCGGATCGCTCAGGCGGAGAGGGAGCGGTCCGCGACGGCGCGGGAGCTGGCGGACGTCAGCTACACACTGTGCGTGATGATGGCGACGACCAGCGTCCACGACGCGTTGGCGAAGGCCGACGCGCTGCTGCTCGCCAGGGGGCGGCCGGTGCGGGAGGTCCGCCCGGCGGACGCCGACGGCGAGAGCGGCCTGTCGCTGGCTGTGTGAACCCGTCGGGCCGCAGGTAGCAGCCCGAGTCTCGGGCTGCTACCTGCGGCCCGACGATGACGGGGCCCGCCCCCGGAAGGCAGCGCGGTAGGCGTACGGAGTGGTGCCCACCACCCGGCGAAACCGCTCCCGGAACGCCGTGGGCGAGCCGAACCCGGCCTGCCGGGCGATCCGTTCGATCGAGTGGTCGCCGTTCTCCAGCAGGTACTGGGCCCGCCGCACCCGCGCCCGCAGCAACCACTGCAGCGGAGTGGTGCCCGTCTGCTCGCGGAACCGGCGGCTGAACGTGCGCTCACCCATCCCCGAACGCGCCGCCATCGCAGCGAGGGTGACCTCCCCGGCGAGGTTGTCCTCGATCCACTCCAGCAGCGGCTCCAGATCCGAACCCCGCGGCACCGGCGGATGCTCGTGCACGATGAACTGGGCCTGACCGCCCTCCCGTTCCAGCGGTACGACACACATCCGGGCGGCGTGCGCGGCGACGGCCGACCCCAGGTCCCGGCGGATCATGTGCAGGCACATGTCCAGGCCGGCGGCGGCGCCCGCCGAGGTGAGGATCTGCCCGTTGTCGACGTAGAGCACGTCCGGCTGCACCTCCACCCGCGGGTAGCGGCGGGCCAGTTCCGCCGCGGCGACCCAGTGGGTGGTGGCCCGCAGGCCGTCCAGCAGCCCGGCCCGGGCGAGCACGAAGGCGCCCACGCACACCGACGCGATCCGCGTACCGGCACCGGCCGCCCGGCGCAGCGCCTCCAGGACGCGGTCGGAGGGCGGGCCGGACTCCTCGGAGCGCCCCGGCACGATGATCGTGTCCGCGCTCTCCAGCGCCTCCAGGCCCCGCTCGATCCGGAGGGTGAGGCCCTCGGTGCGCACCTCGGGCGACTCCGCGCACAGACTCACCCGGTAGGGACTGCGCCCGTCGGGCAGCCGCGTCCAGTCGAACGTCTGCATGGGGGCCGCCATGTCGAACGGCACCACGTCGTCCAGGACCAGGATCGCCACCGAGTGCATGGACGCCACCATAGGCGGATTCCCGCCGGACGCAGAAGTCCTCGCCAGGCCCGGTCCCGCCGCGGACACTCCTGGTCGCGGGCCCTGGCGAGAATCCGTTGGAAGCTGTCATTTCAGCCCCTGTGAGCTTACTCGCGGGTTTCCTACCGTGGTTTTCGATCACCGCATCACCCGAACCCGCCTCCCGGAGCCCGACCGATGACCAAGATCCTGCTGTCCCTCCACGTCCTGGCCGCCATCATCGCGGTCGGACCCGTCACCGTCGCGGCCAGCATGTTCCCGGCGGCGGCCCGCCGGGTGCCGGTGGCACTGCCGGTCGGGGGAGAGGCCGGAGACGCGCCGGCTGCCGGGGACGTGGGCACCGTCCGGCTGCTGCACCGGATCTGCCGGGTCTACGCCGCTCTCGGCATCGCGGTCCCGGTCCTCGGCTTCGCCACCGCGTCCGCGATGGGTGTCCTCGGGGACGCCTGGCTCATCACGTCCATCACCCTCACCGCGGCCGCCGCCGGAATCCTGGTCGCCTTCGTCCTGCCCCGCCAGGAGGAACTCCTCGAGCAACTGACCGAGCGGCAGCCCGTCGAACGGTCCCGCACGGCCCGGCTCGCCATGTTCACCGGCCTGTTCAACCTGCTGTGGGCCACGGTGACCATCCTCATGATCGTCCGGCCCGGCTCCACGACCGGCGCCTGAGCGGACGTCACCTCCTGGGCGGAATGTGCACCACCGGGTGGACGGGCGCCTAGACTGCTCAGTCGCGCCTCCGTGCGGGGGCGGACGACACGAAAGGCACGTTGACGGGTGTTCCAGGATTCCCCCATCTACGACCGACTCGTCGCCGAACGCGGTGACGTCCCCGAGCAGGTGCGGCGGGACGCCGAGCGTGTGAGCAGGGAGCTGGAGGTGGTCATGCGTCCGTTGCACGCCCCCGGGCACCTGCCCGGCGCCGAGCGCCGGCCGTCCCCGGGCGCCGGCTGGCAGCGCACCGCCCTGCTGCCCGGCCCGCGCCCGCACTGACGGGCGGCACCGCGAGGGGCGCACCGGAACTCGCCCGAACTCACCCGACGGCCGCCGCGCCCGGACCGTCCGCGTCCACCGGATCCGCGGACCCGGGCCGCGCCAGCCACTCGGCGATGGTGCGGGCGATCGGCTGACCGGTGTCCACCTCGACGAAGCCGAACTGCCCCGACTGATTGCACTCGAGGAACCACCAGGTGCCGTCGCCGTCCTCGGCGAAATCGAGCGCGCCGTAGGCCAGCTGGGCCGCCCGGAGATAGGCGCGGACCCCCTCGGCGACGCGCGGCGGCACCTCTGCGGGCCGCCACGGCTCGCCGGACGCGGCGAAACGGACGTCCACCTCGTCGGGGTCCAGGCCCGCGAGCACCGTCTTCCGGGCGGCCAGCAACGTGTCGCCGACGACGGTCAGCCGGATGTCGGCACGCTTGGTGACCCGGCGTTGCAGCAGCGTCGGGCCGTGGGCGACGGCGGAGAAGTCGGCCTCGGGCGGGACCCGGCTGGTCGGCACCGCCAGCGGCGGATCCTGCGGGTGCGCCCCCGAAACGGGCTTGACCACCAGATCCGGATAGCGCTCGGCGAACTCGCGCGCCGCCCGTGGGAACGTCGTGATCAGCGTGGCGGGCACGGGCAGCCCGCACTGCTGGGCCAGACGCAACTGCCAGGGCTTGTACCTGGCCCGGTGCGCGGCGTCCGGCTGGTTCATCCAGCGTGCGCCCGAGCCGCGGAGCATGCCGTAGAGCGCCTGCCCGGCCTCCTCGGTCAGCCACGGGGACGGTTCGGCGGCCCGCGTGGCCGCGCCGCCGGGCCTGCGCACCCAGACGGACCGCAGCCCGCCGATGCTCACCAGGCGTCCCCCCGAGGACAGATGGCCCCTGAAGGAGCCGTGCACGAACTCGCCGGAGAGCGCGACGGAGTCGGTCAGATCGGCGGGGTCCAGGCGGACCACCGGTACTCCCGACGCGTTCAGGTGCACCACCACCATGTCCGCGGTGACGTCCTCTTCACTGGTCAGGATCAACACGGTCATATCCGACGACCCGTGTTCAGTCGTCGAAGTGAGTCTTCGACCCCGCGGTGGAGGTCGTGGTCCCCAGCTCTCTCAGCAGCGCGTGGTCACCGGCGGCCACCCGCCCGTCGAGGAGCACGTTCAACTGCAGCCCGGAGTCGTAGACGTACGGAGTGGTGGCTTCCAACTCCACTGCGGGCCGTGCGTAGTTGAGCGCGAACGGTTGCATCGTCTCTCCCTAGTCGGTGCTGCGCCGATCAGGCGACGATCCCTTTGCGCCGTCACCTGGTCCGCCGACTTCCTTCGGCTTCCAGTGACTTATACGAATCGAACGGGTGAATGGTTTCCTTACGCTGCGTAGTCACCGGGCGGGCCCGTGGCCCGTCGCCGGTCCGCGGCCCCGCGCCGGCCGCCGAGCGGACCGCGCGCGGAGCGCAGCGCGAGGAGCAGCACACCCACGTCGTCCAGGTAGACCGGATCGGGCAACAGGTCCGCCGGAAGCACCAAGTAGAGGACGGCACCCCAGAACACCCAGCGCGGTCCCGTGGGAAGCCCGGCCCGCCTGAGATCCCGTCGGGTGCGGACCAGCCGCACCAGGACGGCGACCGCCGCCGCGAGGACGAACGCCGCGAGCAGCACCGCCACGACGATCACTGTGGTCGTATCCACGGTCCCCTCCTTGTGGCGCGCGGCACGCGCCTCGTTACCCGGATGCCCGTTCGCGGCGGCGGCAAGACCGGAGCACGGGGTCTCTCATCCCTGTGGCGCACTCGAGTGGCACGGCCGGGTGGACGTGCCTAGTAATGGCAGCACACAGCGCGAGTCGCATGTCGGGGACGCAGGGCGGCCGCACCCCCATCACACGGAGAGATCATGACCACCGGATCTTCCTCACCCCGCTCGCCCGAGTACGCCATATCCGCCCTGGACCTGCCCACCGGGGAGACGACCACGACCACCGGCACGGCGCGACCGCCGGGCGCGGACCCCGATGCCCGGCCCCGTGCCGGCCGGCCCTCGCCCGACCGGGAGGGCGACGTCTGGGACGTCGACCTCGACGACCCCGACCTCCCCGAACTCGAACCCGACCCGGACGTTCCCGACCCCGGCCTCGACAGCCCCGGCCCGCACGAGCCCGGCCCGCGCGAACTCGACGGAGCCGCAGCCGCAGCCGCAGACGCCGGAGCGGCAAACGCGTACGGCGACCCGGTCGGCGACCTGGTGCGCGCCGCGGTCGCCGACCGGCCGCTGGACGACGTCGTCGACCTGATCACGACGCTGGAGCAGTCACCGAGGTACGCGCAGGCCACGATCGACGCGCTGCGCGCGGTCGGCGTGAACCGGTCCGTCGAGGACGTGACCCGGCTGGTCGGCCTGCTGACCCGGCCGCCGCGCCACTCGGACAGCGCGGACGAGGCGATCCGGGCCGCGGCGGAGTGCCGCTCCGTGGAGGACGTGACCCGGCTGATGGCACTGCTGCACCGCACGCCCCTGGAACCGCACTGCGGACAGGAGGCCGTACGGGCCGCCGCCACCGGCCGGCCCGTCGAGGAACTGGTCGAACTGATCGGCCGGCTCGCCGAGGACGGACACGTACGCGCGGAGCGCCCCGACGCACGGCAGGCGCGGGCCGCCCAGGACACGACCGGCGAGGACGAAGGGCGGGAGTCCGCCGACCGACCGGCAGGCCTCGCCGGAGCGTTCACCGGAGCGGACCGCCGCGGTCGCGGCCGCGAGCGCCGCAGGCCGCCCCGCCCCGCCCGCCTGCGGCGCGAGCGCGACAACGACCGGGCCCCGCGCGAGCGCGACCGGGCCCGCGTCGAGCGTGACCGCGACCGTGCCGCACGCCGGGCCGCCCGGGGACCGGCCTGGCCTGCCTGGCTCACCGTCGCGGTCCTGGCCGGGTGCGGCGTCGCCTACTTCCCGCTGCGCCGCGCCGACGCCTCCGCGAGCGCCTACGGGGTGGCCCTCGGCCTGTCGGCGCTCTGCCTGGTGCTGGCCCTGCTGCTGACCGTGCGCCCCGCCGTACCGCTGCTCGCCGCGGCGGTCGTGGGACCCGCGGCACTGGCCGCGGCCAAGCTCTACGGCAGCGCCACCTCCTCGGCCCGGGTGTCCCCGGTCACGGACCTCACCCTGGCCCCCACCTGGATCGCGGTCGCGGTGGCCGTGGCAGCCTCGCTCGTCGCGCTGACGGCCCTGTGCGTGCGGGTGGCGGTGGCGTCGCGGGACTCCGCCCGGCGCCGCCCGGCCCGCCGGGTGGCCGTGGCGCGCACCGCAGCGGACTGAGTGCCGCCCACCCCCGCACACCACGTGGTCCGCGTCGGAAGGACATCCGGCGCGGACCACGCGTCCGGTCTCAGGCCCCCAGCATGCCCGCGGGATGCCCGTGTTCGAGCAGGGCGGTGAGCACCCGGTCCGGAGTGAGCGGCAGTTCCCGGAAGCGGATACCCGTGGCGTGGTGGACGGCGTTGCCCACGGCCGCCGCCGAGCCCACGATCCCGATCTCGCCGATCCCCTTGCTGCCCATGGGATTGAGGCGGTCGTCCTCCTCGTCGACCCAGTGCGCTTCCACGTCCGCCACGTCGGCGTGGGCGGGCACGTGGTAGGACGCCAGGTCGCGCTCGACGAAGTCGCCGAACGCGGGGTCCATCGTGCTGTCCTCGGTCAGTGCCATGCCGAGGCCCATCGTCATGCCCCCGATGAACTGGGAGCGCGCCGTACGGGCGTTGAGGATGCGCCCCGCGGCGAAGACTCCCAGCATCCGGGTCACCCGTACCTCACCGCTGACGGTGTCGACGGTGACCTCGACGAAGTGCGCGCCGAACGCGTGCCGGGCGAAGGGGCTCTCGGCGTCGGCGGTGCCGGAGGTGTCGGCGTCGGCCGTGAGGCCGCCCTCGGGCAGCGGCCCGGAGTGCTCGGCGAGCAGACCGGTGAGCCGCTCGCACGCCGCGTGCACGGCCCACCCCCAGGAGGCGGTGCCGGAGGAACCACCGGCCATGGGGGCGAACCCGATGTCGCTGTCGGCGACTTCGACGCGGACCCGGTCCAGCGGGGCGCCGAGGGCGTCGGCCGCGATCTGCGCGAGTACCGTCCGGGCACCCGTACCGATGTCGGTGGCGTTGACCCGGACGAGGAAGCCGCCGTCGGGCAGCGCCCGCGCCGAGGCGACGCAGGGGGAGACCAGGACCGGATAGGTGGCCGAGGCCACCCCGCTGCCGACCAGCAGGGGCCCGGCACGGCGGGAGCCCGGTCGCGGATCGCGCCCCTGCCACCCGAAGCGGCGGGCGCCCTCGCGCAGACACTCCACCAGATGCCTGCTGCTGTAGGGCTTGCCGCTGTCGGGCTCGGTCTCCGGTTCGTTGCGGATCCTCAGCTCCACCGGGTCGACGCCGGCTTCGGCGGCCAGCTCGTCCATGGCGGACTCGAGGGCGTACATGCCGGGGCACTCGCCCGGGGCGCGCATCCAGGACGGCGTGGGCACGTCCAGCGCCGCCACCCGGTGCAGCGTACGCAGGGCGGGAGTGCCGTACATGACGCGCGCGGGGACCGCCGCCTGCTCCACGAACTCCTTCACCCGGGACGTCTGCGTGGTCACCTCGTGCACGAGGGAGGTGAGCCGGCCGCGGGCGTCGGAGCCCAGGCGCAGCCGGTGCAGGGTCGGCGCGCGGTGTCCGACGACGGCGGGCAGGTAGCGGCGCGGCAGCGCGACGGTGACCGGCCGGCCCGTCTCGCGTGCCGCCAGCGCGGCCAGCACCACGTCAGGACGCGGTGTGCCCTTCGAACCGAAGCCGCCCCCCACGTGCTCGGCGCGCACCTCGATCCGGTCGCCGGGCAGGCCGAACAGCCGGGCCAGTTCCGCGCGCACGGCGCTGGTGCCCTGGCTGGACGAGTACACGGTCAGCCGCTCGCCGTCCCAGTGCGCCGTGCTGCTGTGCGGTTCCATCGGGTGGTTGTGCAGCGGCGGGACCCGGTACTCGACGTCCAGCCGGGTCGCCGAGGCGGCGAAGGCGGTGTCGGGGTCGCCGTGTTCGGTGACCGCCGCAAACCCCCCGTTGGCCGTTTCGGGCACGTACGCCTCGGGATGAGAGGCGGTGAGCGTCACGTCGAAGTGCTCGGTCTCGTAGCCGACCCGGACGGCGGCGGCACCGGCGCGGGCCGCCTCCAGCGTCTCGGCCACCACCAGGCCCACGAACCAGCCCCGGTGCGGGACGTGCGGGCTCTGCAGCACGGCCAGGGTCGGGTCGTCGGGATCGCCGAGCCGGGGCGCGTTCTCGTGCGTGAGCACCGCGAGTACGCCGGGCAGGGCGAGCGCCGGTGCGGTGTCGACGCCGGTCACCCGGCCCCGCGCGACCGTCGCCGGCACGGGCCAGGCCTGGGCGCGGCCCGGAGCGTCGTACTCGGCGGCGTACCGGGCGGTGCCGGTGACCTTCTCCCGCCCCTCCCGGCGCTCGACCGGAGCGCCCAGGACGGCATCGGTGGCGGTCATGGAGTCCTCCTCGTGGACGCCGGGGTTCAGGTCGTGGCGGGCGGGGCGAGCCGGCCCAGTACGTCCAGGGCGAGCCGGCGGGCCAGCGGCACCTTGTAGGCGTTGTCCCGCAGCGGTTCGGCGGCGGCCAGCTCCAGGTCGACGGCGTGTTCGAACGCCGCCGCCGTGGGCGCCGCGCCCACCAGCGCGTCCTCGGCCCGCCGGGCCCGCCAGGGCCGGTGCGCCAGCGCCCCGAAGGCGATCTGCGCCCGGTCCACCACCCCGTCCGTCATGTGCAGCACCGCGGCGACGGAGGCCAGCGCGAAGGCGTACGACGCCCGGTCGCGGGCCTTGCGGTACGCCGAGGGCAGTCCGGCCGTGGCCGCGGGCAGGGTCACGCCGGTGATCAGCTCGCCGGGGTGGATCTCCGTGTCCCGCTCCGGGTGCAGCCCGGGGAGCCGGTGGAAGTCGGCGGCGGGCACGCTCCGGGTGCCGTCGGGGCCGTGCAGCTCCACGCGCGCGTCGAGGGCGGCGAGCGCCACCGCCATGTCGGAGGGGTGCGTCGCGATGCACTGGTCGGAGTGGCCGAGCACCGCGTGGTCGCGGTGCACGCCCTCCATCGCGCCGCAACCGGTGCCGGGCTCCCGCTTGTTGCAGGGCTTGGAGACGTCCTGGAAGTACGGGCAGCGGGTGCGCTGGAGCAGGTTGCCGCCGGTGGTGGCGGCGTTGCGCAGCTGCCCGGAGGCGCCCGCGAGCAGCGCCTGGGACAGCGCGGGGTAGCGGTCGCGCACGGCGGGGTGGGCCGCGAGGTCGCTGTTGCGGACCGTCGCGCCGACCCGGAGCCCGCCCTCGGGCAGCTCGTCCACCCCGTCCAGCGGCAGCCGGGTGACGTCGACGAGCGCGGCGGGCGTCTCCACGCCGAGCTTCATCAGGTCGACGAGGTTGGTGCCGCCGCCGAGGTAGCGGGCGCCGGGGTGGGCCGCGAACGCGTCGGTGGCCTCCTCGACGCTGTCGGCGCGTACGTAGGCGAAGGGCTTCACTCAGATCACGTCCTCAACCGCGTCGGCGATACGCGGGTACGCGCCGCACCGGCACAGGTTGCCGCTGAGCCGCTCCCGGATCTCCTCCCGGCCCAGCGCGACGGGCTCCCCGGAGGGCGTCGCCGGGTCGGTGACGTGGGACGGGTGCCCGGCCGCGGCCTCGGCGAGCACGCCGACCGCGGAGCAGATCTGGCCCGGGGTGCAGTACCCGCACTGGAAGGCGTCGCGTTCCAGGAAGGCCCGCTGCACCGGATGCAGTTCCTCGCCGTCCCCGGCGAGACCCTCGATCGTGGTGATCTCGCAGCCGTCCAGGGCGACCGCGAACAGCAGGCAGCTGTTGACGCGCCGCCCGTCGACCAGGACCGTACAGGCACCGCACTGCCCGTGGTCACAGCCCTTCTTGGCACCCGCGAGCCCGAGATCCTCCCGCAGGAGATCCAGCAGGACACGGCGGTGGTCGACGGTGAGGGTGTGCGGTTTGCCGTTGACGCGAAGCGTGGTCTGTGAACGGGAGGACTCCGGTGGGCGGGAAGCTGGGGCGCTCTGGTGCTGGCTGTCCATGGCGTCGATGACCTTCCGGGACGGGCCGCTGCTGTGCCGTCCGCGTATCCACCTCGCGTCGGATGACACGTGAGGGTGCCCTCAGTGGCATCCTCGGCCCGCGACCCCCGGCACCGGCCCGGACACGGATCGCCGCGTCGGGTCACCGCCGGTCGAAGGCCCCGTCGCAGTCAGTCGCCCTGCTGGTCCGACGGTCCGTGGGCGTCCCGGTCGGCCGGGTCCGGGCGGGACGGCCGGGCGGAGCCCCGGAAGCGGTCGAGGGTGCGGGTCAGACCTCGTCGGGGGGACGCCGGGGGCGCGGCGGGGGGCGGTGGACCGGCCGGGGCTGCCGCGGCGGACTCGCGGTACACGGCGAGGGCCTCGGCGGCGCGTTCGGCCGCCTCCCGGTAGAGGTCCCGGGACCGGGTCATGGCCTCCAGCGCCTCGGCGTACATCGCCACCAGCTTGCGCGCGCGCTCCACTTCCTCCGCCGGCGTCAGCAGCCGCCAGTCCTCCCGCAGCGAGGCGAGGGCCGCCACCGCGTCGTCGGGCAGCGGCCTGGGCAGCGCGGCGTAGGACGTCACCGCCGCGATCAGGCCGGTGGGCTCGGAGCCGTCCAGGAAGACGGTGCGCACGGAGAAGTCCCCGGCGTCGTAGCCGGCCGGGGCCGGGGCCCCGGGCAGCACCACCGCGCCGCCGCGCGGCACCTGGACGCCGAAGTCCTCCAGGGCCCAGTTCACCACCCGCAACTGCTGCGGCGCGGCGCGATGCTCGACCACCCGGTGCCGCAGGGCGGGCGGCAGACGCTGCGCCAGCGGCACCCGGCCCCGGTGGTCGGGGGTCATCGCCTCGTGCACGACGACGTGGATGTTCCACGGGCTGCGCCCGGCCGCCCTGAACAGCCGGCGCACGGCCTTGTCGTCCTCCGGCACGGTGTTGAGGCCCCGCAGCCGCAGCCCCGTGGCGGCGTCCCGGTCCCAGGTGACGTCCGGGTCGTCGGGCCAGAACATGGTGGCGGGGGAGGGCCAGGCGTCCTCCCAGGCCTCCTCGGCCTCCGCCAGCAGCGTCCACTCCTGCCCGCCGGCCGAGCCGGGCTCGAGGATCAGCCTGGCCCGGACGGTCACGGTCCCGGACGCCTTCCAGCGGGCTTCGAAGATGCGGGGCCCGGCGGTCCCGTCGGCCGGCGCCTCGGCCGTCGGCTCGTCGGGCGGCTCCAGGAAGTCGTCGAGGACGTGGCCGTCCTTGAGCCGCTGCAGGGTGTGCCGGACGGTGTCCTCGGCCGCGGAGCCGACGTGACGGCCGCGAGCGGCCCACAGCGTGGGCGGAGTCGTGGGGCGGGCGGTGGGAGAGGTCGGCATGAGTCCATCGGGCAGCAGGGGCAAGGACGTAGGCAAGTATCGTCGCCGCAGGTCAGCGGAGAGCATCCGGGGGGTCCGCCGACCGGGCGTGCCGCGGCGGGGTGCGCGGTGCGGCCGACGCGTTCCCGGGTGCGCCGTGGGCGAGGGTGGGCAGGAGCAACCCGACCGACCGTACGGCACGAGAAGGAGTGACCTGATGAACCTCGACCTCGGCGGACGCACCGCACTGGTGACGGGCTCCTCGCAGGGCATCGGGGCGGCGATCGCCGCGGGGCTGGCCCGGGCCGGCGCCACCGTGGGCGTCAACGGGCGCGACGCCGGCCGCCTGGAGGAGAGCGTCGCGAAACTGCGCGCCGAGGTGCCGGACGGCGTGTTCGTGCCGGTCGCGGCCGACCTCGGCACCGAGGAGGGCGCGGAACGTGCCCTTCGGACGCTGCCCGACGTCGACATCCTCGTGAACAACCTCGGCGTCTTCGGCGCCGTGCCCGCGCTGGAGATCAGCGACGACGAGTGGCGCCGCTACTTCGAGATCAACGTCCTGGCGGGTGTCAGGCTGACGCGCGCCCATCTCCCCCGGATGAGGGAACGCGGCTGGGGACGGGTGCTGTACATCGCGAGTGACTCGGCCGTCGTGATCCCGGCCGAGATGATCCATTACGGGGTCTCCAAGACGGCCCTGCTCGGCGTCGGCCGCGGCTTCGCCAAGGAGGCGGCGGGCAGCGGCGTCACGGTGAACTGCGTCATCGCGGGACCCACGCACACCGAGGGCGTCGAGGACTTCGTGTACCAACTGGTCGACCGCGACCTGCCCTGGGACGAGGCACAGCGCGCCTTCATGCGCGAGCACCGCCCGCAGTCCCTGCTCCAGCGGCTGATCGAGCCGGAGGAGATCGCCAACCTCGTGGTGTACCTCAGCTCGCCCCAGGCCTCCGCCACCACCGGCGCGGCCGTCCGCGTCGACGGCGGGTACGTCGACTCCATCCTCCCGTAGCGCTCCCGGCCCCACCGCTCCACCGCCTCACTCGTCCGCGGCCGCGCGGCGCCGGTCCTTCTCGTCCCAGGCCCGGGTGTCGCGCGGCTCGACGTACGGCTCGTCGTCGGGCGCGTGGCCGCCGTCGATGACCCGCTGCCGGGCCAGCTCGGCGTCGAACTCCAGGCCGAGCAGAATGGCCAGGTTCGTGACCCACAGCCACACCAGGAAGACGATGACACCGGCCAGGGTGCCGTACGTCTTGTTGTACGAGCCGAAGTTGGCCACGTAGAACGCGAACCCGGCGGAGGCGAGCAGCCAGATCAGCAGCGCCACCACGCTGCCCGGTGAGACCCACTTGAAGCCCTTGACCCGGGCGTTCGGGGTGGCCCAGTACAGGATCGCGATCATGAAGGTGACGAGCACGACCAGCACCGGCCACTTGGCGATCGACCACACCGTGAGCGCGGTGTCGCCGACCCCGAGCGCCGTGCCCGCCTGCTGGGCCAGGCTGCCGGTGAACACGACGATGAGCGCGCTGACCACCGCGAGCACGAGCAGCACCACGGTCAGGGCCACCCGCAGCGGCAGCACCTTCCACATCGGGCGCCCCTCGGGCACGTCGTAGACGGCGTTCGCCGAGCGGATGAACGCGGCCACGTAGCCGGACGCCGACCAGACGGCACCCACCAGACCGACCACCGCCAGCACGGAGCCGAGGCCCGCCTTGGCCTGCAGTTGCTCAATGGCGTTCGTGATCACGTCCCGCGCCGAACCGGGCGCGAGTTTCTGTACGTTGTCCAGGACCTCCCGGGTGGCGGACTCCCCGGCGATGCCGAGCAGCGAGACCAGCACCAGCATGGCCGGGAACAGCGACAGGATCCCGTAGTAGGTCAGGGCGGCCGCGCGGTCGGTCAGCTCGTCGTCCTTGAACTCGGCGACCACGCGCCGCAGCAGCGCGGACCACGAGCGTTTGGGCAGTTCGGTGGGGGAGTCGGGGGCGTCCTGTTCGGTGGAGGCGTCCGGGCCGTAGTCCTCGGGCACCGTCTCGTCCGCCGGATCGTCCTTCGTGTGCTTCCCGCGGTGGGGAAGATGCGGTCGGGCCATGCACAGCGGGTTGCCCGTCTCTGCATGCGCATGCCCGCCCCTGCGGGCGGGTGACGACGGGTCCCGGCACGGTCAAAATACCGCAGTATGCCGCAGCGCGGGCACGTTCCTCTGGAAAATGCCAAAGCGCTCACCGGATGCGTGCACTTTCCGTAGTGTCGTCGTCACGTTCGCGGTACTGCCGTGCAGGGGAGGGGATCCGGCGTGCCCGGAATCGACGAGAGTCTGCTGGAAGCCATGCGACTGCCCGGCGCTCGGGGCGCGTCGCTGGTCGACTGGATCAGCGGGCTCGCGCTGGGCGCCGTCGGCGAGGCGCCGGGCGGCGACTGGGAGGCGACGGCGGCGGAGACGGCGGAGCTGGGCAGGCACGTCGCGGAGAGCGGCTCCCTGGCGGCCGGCGGCGCTGCCGACCCGGGCAAGGAACCGCCGGTCGAGGACATGATCGCCACCACCGCCGACGCCTACCACCTGCTCAGGTTCGTCAGCACCCCGTTCGACAGCACCGTCTTCCTCCACCTGTGGCTGGACCGCCACGACGGAAACCTCGCCCTGGCCCGCATCCGGCTGGCCGAGATGGCCGACCGCCTGGTGCTCGGATGACCCGGGTGACGACCACCTGGACCACGCACGAGACGACGTCCGCCGCCCTCGGCGCGCTCGCGACCGAGGGGGCGACCGGTGCCCTGTCGGGCGAGCGGGGCATCGTCTACCTCTCGGCGGGCCGCGTCGTGCACGTGGAGTCGGCCTTCACCCCCGACCTCGGCGCGCTGCTCATCCGCAGCGGCGCCGTCCCGCCCGACGGCTGGTGGGACGCGGTCGACCGGGGCGGGACACAGCACCGGGTCGGCCACCGGCTCGTGGACAGCGGCCGGCTCACCGCCGGGGCGCTGGAGGTCTGCCACCTGGGCGCGCTGTTCGACGCCGCCTACTTCGTCCTCGCCCACGACGCACGCGCGCAGCGCTTCAGGCCCGGTGCGGTGCACTGGCTCGGCGCGGTCCGCTCGGTGGCGGTCGACGTGGTCGTCCGCGAGTCCGGACGGCGGCGGGCGCTGCTGGACCGCATCTGGCCGGACCCCGCCATCGACACCGTCCCCCTCACCCGGGTGCCGGGCACCGACACCGCCGAGCTGCCCGTGCGGCGCGGCCGGACCCTGACGCAGGTCGACGGCGTCCGCACCGCCGCGGAGATCGCCTCGGCGCTCGCCTGCCGCACCTACCACACCCTCGTCGAACTGCGCCGCCTGGCCGCCGACGGCCTCGTCCGGGCCGCACCACCCGCGGTCCCGCCCCCGCACCCGGGCCCGGACCCGAGCGCGGTCGTGTGGGACGACCCCGACACGACCCTGCTGCGACGGCTCCGAGACGCCCTGGAGGCCCTGTGACCCGCGCGCGCCGCCGGCGTGACGAAAGGAGACTGCTCATGGCCGTCGAGAGCGACGTCCTGGACGAACTGCACCGCATGCGCAACCGCGTGCCCCAGCTGACCGGGTCCCTCGCGGCCACCGTGGACGGGCTGGTCCTGGCCCACGACGCGCCGGGCACCGAACCGGAGGGCCTCGCCGCGCTCACCGCGGCCGCCCTCGGCGTGGCGCACCGCATGGCCGAAGCCACCGCGCGCGGCGGATTCCGCGAACTGCTGCTGCGCGGGGCCGACGGCTACGTCGCCACGTACGCCGCCGGTCCGGCCGCCGTGCTCACCCTGCTCGCCGACGGCCGGGTCAACGTGGGCCGGCTGCACCTGGAGGGCCGGCGCAGCGGTGCGCGGATCGGAGAGCTGGTCGCCACCCACGTCGGGCAGGACCGCGGCCGTCCCCCGGCCGCCGAACCCCTCGCCACGCTCGAGTCGGACACGGAACGCCGTATCGGCACCCTGCCGGTGCGCACCCCGCAGCGGCCCGCACACCAGCCCACTCCCCAGGCCGGCGGCCACCGCCGGCCGATCTGACCAACCGATCGCGTACCGATCACGTCCGGAAAGGAAACCACCATGGCCAACCTGGAGACCTCGCTCAAGGAATGCCTCAGCTCCATCGACGGAGCGACCGCCGCCGCGCTGGTCGACTACACCAGCGGGATGGCCCTCGGCACCCTCGGCGGCGGCAAGGACTTCAACCTGGAGGTCGCCGCCGCCGGCAACACCGACGTCGTGCGCTCCAAGCTGCGCACGATGGAGCACCTCGGTCTGAAGGAGGAGATCGAGGACATCCTGATCACCCTGAACACCCAGTACCACATGATCCGCCTGCTCAAGGGCCGCGGCGGCAACGGGCTGTTCCTCTACCTGGTGCTCGACGCGAGCCGCGCCAACCTGGCGATGGCCCGCCACCAACTGCGCCGGATCGAGAACGAACTGGAGGTCTGACCCCGACCGCGCGTTCGCCACTCGCGGGTCCGGCGGGGCACCTCCCCGCCGGACCCGGTCGTCGCGACCCGGGGTGTCGGTGGTGGGCGATACGGTCGCCCCATGAAAGCGACCGGAACGTTCACAGTGAAAGACTTCACCCCGGCGGACGTGACGCCGGGGGCGCCCGTGACCACCGGGCTCCCGGTGGGAGTGGCGACGATGGAGAAACGGTTCGAGGGGGCGGTCGCCGGCCGCTCGGCGACCGTGTTCACCGCCGCCTACGACCAGGAGACAGGCGTCGGCACCTATCTGGCCATGGAGTCCTTCGAGGGCACCTTGGACGGGCGGGACGGCGCGTTCAACTTCGTGCACTCGGCGACGACCACCGGCAGCGACAACACGGCGGAGTTCTTCACCGTCGTACCGGCCAGTGGAACCGGGGACCTGGCCGGCATCTCGGGCTCCGGCGGCCTCACCTCGGACGCCGACGGCACGCACCGGATCTGGTTCGAGTACGAGCTGGGCTGAAGTCCGTCACCGGCCGACCGGCGCCGGGGCCCCGCCAGGAGGCCGCCGGTGCCGGCAGCCGCGGTTCAGGCGCCGCTCTCGCGGAGCATGTCCTCGCGCTCGACGAACTTCACGCGCTCGCGCCCCTGCGGCTCGCCCAGCGCCTTCTCCGCGGCGTCGAGGCGGTACCAGCCGTCCCAGGTGGTGAAGCGGACGTCGCGCTCGGCGAGGAAGGCGTCCACGGCCTCCGGAGCGGGCGAGGCGGGCGTCTGGAGACGGCCGTTCGCGTAGTCGTCCAGCAGATGGGACACCGTCTCGTTGGCGTCGCCCTTGGTGTGGCCGATCAGACCGACCGGGCCGCGCCGGATCCAGCCCGTGACGTACGTCGACTGAAGGTGCTCGCCGGACTCCTGGACGACCCGGCCGCCCGTGTCCGGGACCGTTCCCGAGTCGAGGTCCCAGGGCAGCTTGGGGAGCTGGTCGGACAGGTAGCCGACGGCCCGGTAGACCGCCTGGACGTCCCAGTCCTTGAACTCGCCGGTGCCCTTGACGTTGCCGGTGCCGTCCAGCTCGGTGCGCTCGGTGCGCAGGCCGACGACCTTGCCGTCCTCGCCGAGGATCTCCGAGGGCGACTCGAAGAAGTGCAGGAACAGCTTGTGCGGCCGGTCGCCGACGTCGCGGATCGCCCAGTTCTCCAGGGTCTTGGCGACCATGTCGGCCTGCTTGTTGCCGCGCCGCGTCGCGATCGAGCCCTCGTCGTAGTCGATGTCCTCGGGGTCGACGATGACCTCGATGTTGGGGGAGTGGTCCAGCTCCCGCAGCTCCATCGGGCTGAACTTCGCCTGCGCCGGGCCGCGGCGGCCGAAGACGTGGACCTCCAGCGCCTTGTTGGCCTTCAGGCCCTCGTGGACGTTCGGCGGTATCTCGGTGGGCAGCAGCTCGTCCGCCGTCTTGGCCAGGACGCGGGCCACGTCGAGGGCCACGTTGCCGACGCCGAGGACCGCGACCTTCTCCGCCTCCAGGGGCCAGGTGCGCGGCACGTCGGGGTGGCCGTCGTACCAGGACACGAAGTCGGCCGCGCCGTAGGAGCCGTCCAGGTCGATGCCGGGCACGGACATGGCCCGGTCCGCCGTGGCGCCGGTGGCGAAGATCACACCGTCGTAGAAGGCGCGCAGATCGTCCAGGCTGACGTCGGTCGGGTAGTTCACGTTGCCGAAGAGACGGATCTGCGGCTTGTCGAGTACCTGGTGCAGGGCCGAGATGATGCCCTTGATCCGCGGGTGGTCGGGCGCGACGCCGTACCGGATGAGTCCGAACGGGGCGGGCATGCGCTCGAAGATGTCGATGGACACACCGGGGCCGGCGGCCACCTCGGACTTGAGCAGGGCGTCGGCGGCGTAGATCCCGGCCGGGCCGGATCCGACGATGGCTACCCGCAGAGGGCGGGGCATGTTCAGGTTCCCTTCGAGCGGCAACAGATCGACTCTGGGGGAAGCCTAAGCTAAGGCAAGCCTAAGTCGGTACGCGGGTCCGGTCTATGAGGTCATAAGGACGTCTTATGGGATCCCATGGTTCAGGTTTGGGGCACGGGTGGGCCCGGGTTTGAAGCCCCGGTCACGGGTGACGCAGGCGTGGGGCGCGGTGACGCGTCCCGTGCCGCCTCACGAGGGGAGTCCGCGTGCAGCGCCCCGACGACAGCCCGGATCCGAACCGGTGGCGGGCCCTGTGGGTGACCCTGGTCGCCGGTTTCATGACCCTGCTGGATGTGACCATCGTCGCCGTGGCCCTGCCGTCCATGCAGCGGGGACTGCACGCCTCACCGGCTTCCGTGCAGTGGGTCGTCTCCGGCTACGCGCTCGCGTTCGCCCTGACCCTGGTGACCGCGGGCCGGATCGGTGACGCGTTCGGCAGGCGCCGCGTCTTCCTCCTCGCCCTGGCCGCCTTCGTGCTCTTCAGCGCCGCCGCGGGGGCCGCGCCCGGCATCGAGCTGCTGGTGGCCGCCCGGCTCGCCCAGGGCGTCGCCGCGGGCAGCCTCGCACCGCAGAACTCGGCACTGATCCAGCAGCTGTTCCGGGGCGCGGAACGCGGGCGCGCCTTCGGGCTCTTCGGCGCCACCGTGGGGGTCTCCAGCGCCGTGGGCCCGGTCGTCGGCGGTCTCATCCTGGCGCTGGCCGGCCCCGCGGGCTGGCGGTGGATCTTCTACGTCAACGTGCCGGTCGGCGTGCTCGCGCTCCTGCTCGGCTTCCGCCTGCTGCCCCGGGTGGCGCCCGGCGGCCGCGGGCGGCTGGATCCGGTGGGGGTGGTGCTCCTGGGCGTCGGGATCCTGACCCTGATGACGCCGCTGGTGCTCGCCGAGAGCGGTGGCCTGACCAGGGTGTGGTGGCTGTTCCCGACGGGACTGCTCGTGCTGTTCGGCTTCGCGTGGTGGGAGCGCCGCGTCGCCCGGCGGGGCGGGCAGCCGCTCCTCGAACCGGGACTGCTCACCGAGACCCGTGGCTACGCCACCGGCGCGGGCCTGGCCGCCCTGTACTTCGTCGGATTCAGCGGGGTGTGGCTGGTGTTCGCGCTCTTCTTCCAGAACGGGCTGGGCTACTCACCCCTCATGTCCGGCCTGGCGGTGACCCCGTTCGCCGCGGGCTCGGCCGTCGCCGCGGCCGTGGCGGGCCGGCTGGTGGAACGGCTGGGGCGGCTGCTGACGGTCTGGGGACTGGTCGCCGTCATGGTGGGTCTGGGCACGACCGCGCTGGTGCTCTGGCTCGCGCCCTCCGGCCCGGCCGCCTGGATCGCGGCTCCGGCCCTGCTGCTCGGCGGGCTCGGCAGCGGCTGTGTGATCTCCCCGAACATCACGATGACGCTCCGTGACGTCCCGGTGCGGATGGCGGGCGCCGCCGGGGGTGCCCTGCAGACGGGGCAGCGGCTGGGCGGCGCGGTGGGCACCGCGGCGCTGCCGGGGCTGTTCTACCTGACGCTCGGCGCCACCCACGACGACTACCACGAGGCCGTGGCCGTGTCGGTGGGCACCGGCGTGGCCGCCATGCTGTGCGCGCTCACCGTCGCGGTCCGCGACTGGCGCCGGGACCGCGACGGCGACCGGCCCTGCTCGCCGGAGGTGTCCCACAGCCACACCCACGCCGGTCAGCACTGACCGGCGTGGCTCGCCACCCTGCGCGGCCTCTGTCCGCCCGCGCTCAGCGGCGCTTGCCGAACTTCCGCAGCATCTCCTGCGCCTGCGCGCGGCGACGCGGGTCCGAGGCCGCCCGGCGCACCTGCTCGGTCGCCCTGCGGCCCTGCGGGCTGCGCGCGAACCGCTTGATCCGGTCCAGTACTCCGGCCATGACGTTCCTCCGAGTCGACGACGGACCTGCCTTGTCCGTGCTCGTACCCCGAGGTGTGCCGAACACCCCGCCGGCCGTGCGGGGGTTTGGGCGCGCCGCGGCGGGCGACCCGCAGGGCAGGACATCGCAAGCGAACGCCGAGAGGTGAGCCACTGTGGCCGGCAATCAGAAGTCCAAGTCCAAGATGGAACAGGCCAAGGGGAAGGCCAAGGAAGCGGTCGGCCGCGCCGTCGGCAACGAGAGGATGACGGCCGAGGGTCGCGCCGAGCAGTCCAAGGGCGACGTCCGGCAGGCCAAGGAGAAGGGCAAGGACGCGTTCCGGCACTGACACCGGTACGAGTCCGGCGGCACACGGGCCGCGGAACCCGGCATACGGCCGGTTCCGCGGCCCGCGTCGTGCCCGGCGGCCCCGGGTGCGGGCAGCTGGTCCCGCCGGGGCCCGGGGCCCGGGGTCAGCCGATGTGGTAGCTGTCCCCGTACACGTGCCAGTCCAGCGGCGGGTCGAGGTCCAGGTTGCCCTCGTTCAGGAAGACGCGCTGCGCGGTGTCGACCCGGCTGGTGTCGCTGTGCGCCTCCTCCTGCTTCATGGCCCACACCCGCGCGTCGAGGAACGCGTGCAGGTAGGCCACCTCGTCGCCGCCCTCGGCCGGGGGCCTGGCATTGCCGAGGGCCCGCTCCCGGATGCTGCCGAAGCTCGCGGGGTCGCCGCCGTCGCCGTGCATGACGATCGCGTCGTAGTACGCGAACTGCCCCAGCGTCCGCAGCCCGTCCTCCTTGCCCCGCCGTACGGCCGGGTCGAAGTAGACGCGGTCGCGCTCGTCGTCCTGCGCCCGGCGGAACTCCGGGTCGCCCGCGGCCCGGCGCCAGTCGTCCGGGAAGCCGGGATCGAGGCCCTCGTGCGAGTCGGTGCCGTCGACCTGGCGCAGCGCCGGCAGATAGCGGGCGAGCACGTTGCCGGGGCTGCGGTCGCTGTAGAGCTCCACCAGGTCGAGCATGTCGCCGGTGCCGGAGCAGAAGCCGATGATGCCCGCGGTGTAGCCGCGACCGTCACCTATGTCCTCGATGTACTGGTACTGCGCCTTCCAGTCGAGCGAGGAGTTCTCCGCGCTCGACACCAGCTGCATGGCGATCTCCTTCTTCGCCGGGTCGTCGAGCCCCGTCGCGCGCGCGGGTGTCGCCGCGGCCCGCGAGGGGGTGAGGAGGGGGACTGTCACCAGGGACGCGCATGCCATGGCGAGCACGGTACGGCGCGAGGTGCCTGCGGGGCGCGCCGGGTCGGGGAACGGGTGCCTCACGGAATCTCCAGGTGTCGTGGGGGGATGGGAGTGCCGGGCACTGATAGGAAAGTTTCCTACCAGACAATCGGCGTCCCGGACACCCGTGCGGCACGAAATTGGTACGGACCGAGGACGCCCCCGCCTCCGTCAGGGCACCGGCTGCTCCGCCCAGATGACCTTGCCGGCCGGCGTGTAGCGGGTGCCCCAGCGCTCGGCGAGCTGCGCGACGAGGAAGAGTCCGCGCCCGCCCTCGTCCGTCATCGCCGCGTAGCGCAGATGGGGCGAGGTGCTGCTGCTGTCGAACACCTCGCAGATCAGGCTGCGATCACGCAGCACCCGGACGTGGACGGTCTCGCCCCCGTACCGGATCGCGTTGGTGACCAGCTCGCTCAGGATCAGCTCCGTGGTGAACGCCAGCTCGTCAAGACCCCACTCGGCCAGCCGCCGGGTCACTTGGGAACGCACCTCGGCGACCGCCGCCGGATCGTTGGGGACCTGCCACTCGGCGACCTGGTCCGGGCCGAGCGCCCGGGTGCGGGCGACCAGCAGGGCGATGTCGTCGCCCGGCCGGTCCGGGAGCCGGGCGTCCAGGACGGTCCGGCAGGTCTCCTCGGGTGTCTCGCCGGCCGTCTCCAGCGCCTGGCGCAGCTGTTCCAGACCGACGTCGATGTCGTGTTCCCGGTCCTCGACCAGCCCGTCGGTGTACAGCACGAGGCGGCTGCCCTCCGCCAGCCGCAGCTCCGTCGTCTCGAACGGGAGGCCGCCCAGGCCCAGCGGGGGACCCGCGGGCACCTCGGGGAAGTCGACGGTGCCGTCGGGCCGGATCAGGGCGGGCGGCGGATGGCCCGCCCGGGCGATCACACAGGTGCTGGAGACCGGGTCGTAGATCGCGTAGAGACAGGTCGCGCCGGTGACCGGGGCGGTGCTGTCGTCGGCCGTCTCGTCCTGGTCGATCCGGCCGACCAGCTCGTCCAGCAGCCCGAGCAGTTCGTCGGGCGTCAGGTCGAGGGCGGTGAAGTTGTGCACCGCCGTGCGCAGCCGCCCCATGGTCGCCGCGGCGTGCAGCCCGTGTCCGACGACGTCGCCGACCACGAGCGCGACCCTGGCCCCGGACAGCGGCAGTACGTCGAACCAGTCCCCGCCGACCCCGGCCTGCGCGGGCAGGTAACGGTAGGCGACGTCCAGGGCGTTCTGATCGGGCATCCTGCGGGGCAGCAGGCTGCGCTGGAGCGTCACCGCCATGCTGTGCTCGCGTGTGTAGCGGCGCGCGTTGTCGATGGAGACCGCTGCCCGCGCGACCAGTTCCTCGGCGAGGGCCAGCTCGTCCTCGTCGAACGGCTCGGGCTTCTCGGAACGCCAGAAGCTCACCACCCCGAGCACCAGGGTGCCCGCGCGCAGCGGGACGGTGATCAGCGAGTGGACGCCGTACTCCACCACCTGCGCCGAGCGTTCGAAGTCCTGTGCCTGCCAGCCCGGCGCCTCACCGAGGCGGGGCTCCAGGACGGGCCGGCCGGCGTGCAGGGCGCGGCCCTGCGGCGAGGAGTCCACGTAGCGGATCTGCCGGCCCACCGGGTACAGCGGGACCTCCTCGCGGATACCGCTGAGCGCGGTGCGGCACAGCGGCGTCACACCGCTCGGCTGGCCGCCGGCCAGCACGGTGTCGAACAGGTCCACGCTGACGTAGTCCGCGAACCGGGGCACGGCCAGTTCGCCCAGTTCCTCGGCGGTGCGGGTGACGTCCAGGCTGGTCCCGATGCCCACACCGGCGGCGTACAGGATGTCCAGGCGTTCCCGGGCGGTCTCGGCGCGGCCGGACAGGGCCCGCAGCTCCGTGGAGTCCCGGAGCGTGGCGACGGTGCCCGCCGGACCGCCCCGCACGTCCGTGGGCCGCTGGTTGACCGCCAGCAACCGGTCCTTGACGAGGTGCACCTCGTCGGTGGCGGCCTGTCCGGAGGCCAGCAGCTCCGCCGTGTCGGCCGGCAGCCCGAGGTCGAGGACGTGCCGGCCCTCGGCGTCGGCGGGCAGGTCGAGCAGGCGCCGCGCCTCGTCGTTGGAGAGCAGCAGCCTGCCCTCCCCGCCGACGATGAGCACGCCCTCGCGGACGCTGTGCAGGACCGCGTCGTGGTGTTCGTACATCCGGGTCATCTCGTGCGGTCCCAGGCCGTGCGTCTGCCGCAGCAGCCGGCGGCTCACGAGCGCCGTGCCCCCCGTCGCCAGGGCCAGCCCGACGGCCGCCGCGCTCAGCACCAGCGGCAGCTGCCGGTCGGCGACACCGCCCACGTTCTCCGTGGTGATGCCGGCCGAGACCAGCCCCACGACCGTGCCGTCGGGAGCCTCGACGGGCACGACGGCCTGGACCAGCGGGCCGATGGTCCCCTCGATCTCCTCGGTCACCGTCTTCCCGGCCAGCGCCGGGGCGATGTTCCCGACGAACTTCTTGCCGATGCGGTCCGGCTTGGGGTGGGTGTAGCGGATGCCCTCGGTGTTGGTGACCACCACGAAGTCCACGCCCGTGGCCTTGCGCACCGCCTCGGCCCGGGGCTGGAGCACCGCCGTGGGATCGGGACTGCGCAGCGCCTCGCGGATGCCGGGGGAGTTGGCGAACGTCTCGGCCACGGAGAGGGACCGGTTGCGGGCCTCCACCGTGCTGTCGTGCCGTACTTGGAGCACCAGTGCGACCGCCGCGGCCACCACGAGCAGCAGCACGATGACCACGTTCATGACGAAGACCTGGCCGGCCACGCTGCGTCCGGACAGCGCCGAGCGCAGCGCCGAGGCATGCCGCCCCGCGTCCACTCCCCGCCGTGACCGGTCCGCGTCCTCCCGGTGTCGGGCGTGCGGGCCGCCGGGACGACGGGGTGACCGCTCTCCCGATCGACCCATCAGTCGGACCATGTGCCCATGTCTACACTGCCGGGCTCCAGGAGGCGAGGGGCACCCCCCGGGACGGAGCGGCCCGCCGGACCCGGGCCCCGAGGCGGCCTCACCGGGGGCTGCCGGGGCGTGCGCGGCGGGTGGCGAGCAGCAGGGCGATGTCGTCAAGCCGGTCCGTGGTGTGGCGGGCGGTCACGACGATCCGGTCGGCGACGCCCGCCAGCGAACGGCTCCCCGGCCGCGCGGCGGGCGCGCCGGCCCTGGCCAGCGCGAGACGCAGGGCGGTGATGCCGTCGTCGATGTCGGTGCCTGGCCGCTCCACGAGACCGTCCGTGTAGAGGGCGAGGACGGCACCGGGCTCGACCCGGAACTCGGTCAGCGGGTAGGGCGCGCCCGGGTCCACGCCGAGGACCATCCCGCCGGGCAGGTCGAGTGTCTCGGTGCGTCCGTCCGGGTGGCGCAGCAGCGGTGGCGGGTGCCCCGCACGGGCGGCGCGGGCCCGTCCGGTGGCCGGGTCGAGCCGGATGTAGCAGCAGCTCGCGAACAGGCCCGGGTCCAGATCGGCCAGCAGGTGGTTGACGCCGCTCATCACCTCGTCGGGCGGGCGGTCGCCGAGGGCGAAGGCGCGCACGGCGCTGCGCAGTTGCCCCATGGTGGCCGCGGCCTGCACACCGTGCCCCTGCACATCCCCGATGACCAGGGCCATGCCGTCCCCGGAGGCCACCACGTCGTACCAGTCGCCGCCCACGTCCATGCCCTGGGTTCCGGGCAGGTAGCGGCCCGCGGTCTCCAGCAGCGGGTGCGCGGGCAGCCGCCGGGGCAGCAGCACCTCCTGGAGCCCGCGGGCGAGCGCGGTCTCGGACTCGTAGCGCCGGGCCTTCTCCATGGCGTGCGCGATCAGTCCGGCCAGGGCGGTGAGCACCGTGCGCTCCTCGGTGCTGAAGCCCCGGGAACGTTCGAAGCCGAGAATGCAGGAGCCGACCGGGCGTCCGGAGGCGATCAGCGGCAGGAACGCGCGGGCGCCCTCCGTGGCGTCCAGCGGGATGCCCGGGTACGCGGCGGCCAGTGCCCGCATCGAGTCGAAGAAGAGCGGCCGGCCGCTGGTCAGCGTCTCGACCCCGGGCAGCCGGGCATCCAGGGGCACTCCTTCGAAGGGCGCGAGGAAGCCGGGCGGGAAGCCCGTCTCCCAGGCCAGATGCAGGTGGCGGTCCTGGAGCAGGTAGATGGCGAGCCGACGGCCGCCGAACGCCGACAGCAGTTCCCGTACGACCACGGCGGACACCTGCCGGGCGGTGACGGCCTCCGTCAGGGCCACGGCCAGGACGATGGGGCGGTACTTCGGCGCCGTCGAGGCGATCGGCGGGGCGGGGTCGTCCGCCTCGGGCGCCGCCCGGGGCACGTCGTGCCCGGGGGCCGGGCCGGCGGAGGCGTCGGCCACCCGGTTGGCCGGGCGGAGCGTGGCCGTCAGGAAGTCGGGCCCGGGATACACGTGAACGGCGAGCCAGTCCCCCTCGAAGGGCCGCGGTGCCGTCCGGCGGCTGTCGTCGGGCGGTCGCCGGACGTGGAAGCGGACCGGCTCGGGGGAGAGCAGCGCGCCGCGGAGATGGTCCTCGTAGGCGGCCTGGTCCAGCCACGGCACGGCCTCCCACAAAGAGCGGCCGAGCAGTGCCGCTCGCGGCCGGCCCAGCAGCTGGGCGGCGCGCGGGTTCGCGTAGACGATCGTGCCGAGCCGGTCCACGCAGAAGACGCCCTCCGGCAGCAGGTCGGCGGCGGCGTCCGCCACGGTGGCGGCGAAGGGGTCGCGGACGACACCGCGCACCGGGCCGCCGACGGGCGGTGCGGACCGCGGCCGCCACAGCTCCACCAGGCGCAGCGAACCGTCCGCGGCACGCACGTACAGGGGGAGCTGCGGCGGCCGGCCGGCGGCCGTGTCGCGCAGCGCCGCGGCAAACCGGTGTCCGTCGTCGGGAGCCAGGACGCCGGTGAGCGTCTCGAGCGCGGCGGCGGCTCCGGCGACGTCGGCAGCGATGCCGAGCAGGGCGCACAGCGGCCCGTCGAGGGTGACGGCACCGGTGGCCGGATCCCAGCCGAAACTTCCGGCGCGCTGCGGGCGCCGTCCCGAGGCGGGCGGCCGCACACACAGCGGCTCGCCCTCCCAGGTGACGGGTGGCGCGCCGCGGTCGGCGGCCAGCCGTTCAAGGGCCGCGCCCAGGTCCTGCGCCGACCCCGCCATCCGGTCCGCGCCCTCCAGCATCTCGGCGGCGTCGGAGGCGGGGGGACACAGGACGGTCAGGACGCCGTACGTCCCGCTCGACCCGGCGACGGGCACGTACAGGGACCCGAAGGGGAAGGGCAGGCCCGCCGCGAACTGCGGGTAACGGCGCATGGTCTCCGCGGCGTTGGGCAGCACCACGCGCACGCCCAGCCGATAGGCGTCGGCGACCGGGAACGGGCTGTCGGTGTGCAGGCGCCACCAGGGGCGGAACAGCGGACCCGGCAGTCCGGCGAGGACGGCCAGCCGCAGCAGGCCGGGGGTCGGGGACCGCAGGTACACGCCGCCCACCCGGCCACCGGCGGCGCCGATCGCCCGGGTGGCCGCGTCGATCAGCGGCGCCGTCAGGCGTTCCGGCATCCGGGCGGTGTCCCCGGCGTTCTCGGCGCCTGTACTCATCGGCCCCACCTCGTCCGTGCGCCGCCGCGCGGGCGACACAGCAAGAATGCGCCACCACACCCGGGTCGCGCACGTGGTCGGGCCGCACGGGTGAGCGTGCCGGGCGTTGACCTCGTGGACGGGAGTCCGTAATCTCCTCCCGGCATTCGGAAATCGACCCGAAACTTTCGACGAATCCTCGGTGTTGCTCGTCGGTCCCCGGCGCTCCCGGCACTCCCGGCGCTCTCGGCGTTCCCCGACGGTCCTCGGCGGCGTTCGGCGATTTCCGCCCATCCGAACGGCCTCCGCACACCGATTCAAGGACGGGATGACATGAGCATGACTGTGAGACGCCTGTCGAGAGCGGCCACCGCCGCTCTCGTGGCCGCGGCCGCGCTGACGGCCGCCGCCCACTCCGCCGAAGCCGCCGACACACTCGGGTCCGCGGCGGCCGGCCAGGGCCGCTACTTCGGAACCGCCGTCGCGGCGAGCCACCTGGGCGAGGCGGACTACGTCTCCACGCTGGACCGCGAGTTCACCTCGGCGACGCCCGAGAACGAGATGAAGTGGGACGCCACCGAGCCCAGCCGCGGCAACTTCACCTTCGGCGCCGCCGACCAGGTCGTGAACCACGCGCAGAGCCAGGGCATGGACGTGCGCGGCCACACCCTCGTCTGGCACTCCCAACTGCCCTCCTGGGTGGGCTCCCTGGGCGCCTCGGACCTTCGCACCGCCATGAACAGCCACATCAACGGCCTGATGGGCCACTACAAGGGAGAGATCCACAGCTGGGACGTAGTCAACGAGGCGTTCCAGGACGGCGGGAGCGGCGCCCGGCGCAGCTCGCCCTTCCAGGACAAGCTGGGCGACGGCTTCATCGAGGAGGCGTTCCGCGCCGCCCGCGCCGCCGACCCGGCCGCCAAGCTCTGCTACAACGACTACAACACCGACGGCGTCAACGCGAAGAGCAACGCCGTCTACAACATGGTCAAGGACTTCAAGTCCCGCGGCGTACCCATCGACTGCGTCGGCTTCCAGTCCCACTTCAACAGCGCCTCCCCGGTCCCGTCCGACTACCGGCAGAACCTCCAGCGCTTCGCCGACCTCGGCGTCGACGTGCAGATCACGGAACTCGACATCGAGGGCTCCGGCTCGGCCCAGGCGGCCAACTACACCAAGGTCGTCGAGGCCTGCCTCGCGGTGGACCGCTGCGCCGGCATCACCGTCTGGGGCGTCACCGACAAGTACTCCTGGCGCAGCAGCGGCACCCCGCTGCTGTTCGACGGCAACTACAACGAGAAGCCGGCCTACGACGCCGTCCTGTCCGCCCTCGGCGGCTCCGCGGACCCGGGCGATCCGGGCGACCCCGGGGACCCGGGAGACCCGGGTGACGGTGCGAGCTGCACCGCCACGTACACCAGGACCGCGGACTGGAGCAGCGGCTACAACGGCCAGGTCACCATCACCGCGGGCAGCGAGCCCATCGGCTCCTGGACCGCGACGGTCACCCTGCCCGCGCAGCAGTCCGTCTCGTCCCTCTGGAACGGAACACCCGCCTGGAGCGGCAACGTCATGACGGTGCGGCCGAGTTGGAACGGCACCCTGGCGGCCGGCGCGTCGACCAGTTTCGGGTTCACCGTGGCGAAGAACGGCAGCGACGCCGCGCCCTCGGTCGGAACCTGCACCGCTTCCTGACCGGTCCGTACATCTGGCCGTCCGGAAAAGGGCGCGTCCGGCGGAAGTTGGGGCAAAGGGATCGTGCGAAGGACCCCGGTGCGTATCGTGAGAGCCGGGGACCTTCGCTTCCCCCCACTCGGCCCCGGACCGGACGGTGAGGCTCTGTATGACTCCGGCGCACGGACCCGATACCGCGGATGCCTCCGTCGTGTCCGCGGTGGTGGAGTTCAGGGGCGGATCGGCGATGATCCCGGCCTCCAGGGACGTCGTGCACGGCTTCGTCGCGCGACTCGCCGAGCGGGGCGCGGACCCGGCGGACACCTTCCTGGACGCCGCCCGCCTGGTCGCGAGCGAACTGGTGACCAACGCGCTGCGGCACGCGCCCGGCCCCTGCCGGCTGGAGCTGACGCTGGTGGACGACCAGGTGGAGATCGCGGTCTCGGACACGGGGGACGGCTTTCCGACGTTCCTGCCCCGCGATCCCCTGCGGGTCGGCCGGCACGGCCTGGAGATCGTGACGCGGCTGTGCGACGAGGTCATCACCAGGCCGCACGCGACGGGCAAGACGGTGTACGCGCGCCTGCCGCTGCGCTGACCTCCCTCAGGCGGTCAGAGCCTGCTCAACGCTCGGGTGGCAGTCAATGAGCGCGTCGACACCCACCAGCCGCAGCACCCGCTCGACCGCGTCGCGCGCCGCGGCGATCCGGAACCAGACGCCGCGGGACTCGGCGGCCCGGTGCGCCGAGATGAGCACGTTGATGCCGCTGGAGTCGAGGAAGCCCACCTCCCCGAAGTCGACCACCGTGCCCGGCGCGGACCGCACCGACGACAGCAGGACGTCGCGGAGCTGACTGCTGCCGTCGAGATCGACCTCTCCGGCGAGTATCACGATGCTGACGCCGTCGCCCGTGGTGGTACGGGTGATCAGCAGCCGCTCCGGTACTGCCGCTCCCTCGATGTCCACCACGTTGCCCTCGCTTCTCGCATGTGCCCGGCCGTCGTCGGTGGCTTGATGTTAAGGCTCTTCGCGGTCCACGTGGACCACTTGTGCGGACCCGGCCGACCGGACCCGCGGCGGCGGGCTCGACGCGCGCGACGGCGCTCCTCTGACTACGGTCGATGGTGTGGTGGCTCACACATTCGAGGAGCTCGTGCACAAGCGTCGCGCGGCGGACCTGGCACAGCACAGGGTCGAGCAACTGCGCGACTCGTACGGGCCTCCCACGCAGCATCAGTGGACCCCGCGGCAGTCGAACACGTACGAGACCGCCGTACGGGCCTGGCGCGACCTGGACCGGGACGCGCGGACCGCGATGTCGGAGTACGTCAAGGAGGGAGGCCAGTCCCGGCACAAGATCGAGGCGAAGGTCCGCAAGGCCGTCCAGGACGACGGGCGAGGCACCTGACCGGGTCCGGACCACACTTCGGCCCGGGGCCGGCCCCGCCTGCCAGCGGGGCTGACTCCGCCCGGCCGGCCTGCTGCCCCTGGCCGTTTCACCTCGGCTGCGGGCCGGGGGCATGCGTCCCGGCTCCCGGGCCGGATCGACCGGGCCGGCCGCCGGCCTGCGCCGCCTCTCGGTGCGGCTGCTGCCCCCGCCGGCCGGCGCCGTCTGTCGGCGGGGCTGACTCGCCCGGTCGGCCTGCTGCCCCTGGCCGTTTCACCTCGGCTGCGGGCCGGGGGCATGTGTCCCGGCTCCCGGGCCGGATCGACCGGGCCGGCCTGCGCCGCCTCTCGGCCGGGCCGCTGCCCCGCCGCTTTTACTCCGGCTGCTTTGACCCGGGCCGCTTTGGCCCCAGCCGTCTTCGCCCCGGATGGGGTCAGCCTGCGGGTGCCTTTCAACCCGAGCCGGTTTCAACCACGGCCGGGGTGCAGCCCCGCCGAGGTTCAGTCCCAGCCGGGTTCAGCCCTGCCCCGGCCTCGGTCCCGCCCCAGTCTCGGTCCCGCCCCGGCCTCCGTCGGTCTCAGCCCCGGTCGGCCGTGACCGCGCCGATGAGGTCGCGTACGGCGTCCAGGGCTGTCGCCCGGTCCTCGGGGACCAGGCCGATGCGGGTGCGTCGGTCGAGCAGGTCGGTCTCGTCGAGGGCGCCCTCGTGGCGCAGTGCCCACAGGAGTTCGGCCCCGGTGACGGGGTGGCCCGGCAGGACGCGTTCGGCGAGCCGGGGGTCCCGGGCGGCGAGGGCCTGGACGTCCGGTGCCTCGGTGCCGTAGTGCCGCACCAGGCGGCGCGGCGCCCGCACCTCGGCCAGGGTGTGCGGGGCGGCGGCGCCGACCAGGGGCAGCGCGGCGGTGGGGGACGGGCCCGCGGCCAGGCCGCGGGCGGCGACGGCGGCGTCCACGGCGTCCTCGGCCATGCGCCGGTACGTGGTGAGCTTGCCGCCGACCACGGTGATCACGCCCTGGGACGAGGTGAGCACGGCGTGCCGGCGCGAGACGTCCGCGGTGCGGGGCCCGCCGCCGGGCCGGCCGGCGGACGTGGTGTCCAGGAGGGGACGCAGACCCGCGAAGGTCCCCACCACGTCCTCGCGGTGGACGGGCACCTCCAGGACGGAGCCCAGCACGTCGAGCAGGAAGCCCACGTCGGTCTCCGGCACCTCGGGAACGTCCGGGATGTCCCCGTCCACGGGTTCGTCGGTCAGCCCGACGTAGACACGGCCGTCGCCCTGGGGCAGGACGAGGACGAAGCGGTTGGTCTCGCCGGGGACCGGTACGTGCAGGCCCGCGGGGAGCGGACCGAGGCGCTCGGAGCGCAGGACGAGGTGGGTGCCGCGGGAGGGGCGGACCCGGATGCCGTCCACGAGACCGCCGGCCCACACCCCGGAGGCGTTGATCACCGCGCGGGCCCGGATCACGCCCTCCTCGCCGGTCAGCTCGTCGCGTACCCGGGCGCCCGAGGAGGTCAGTTCCAGCGCCCTGACCCGGGTCAGGATCCGGGCGCCGCGCGCCGCGGCGGTCCGGGCCAGCGCGGTCACCAGACGCGCGTCGTCGGTGAGCCGGCCGTCCCAGGACAGCAGGCCGCCGCGCAGCCGGTCGGAGCGCAGCGCCGGGGCGAGGTGGCGGGTCTCCACCGCGGACAGCCGGCGCGGCGCGGGCAGCGTGGCCCGGGCGGTGCGCGCCGCCAGGCGCAGGGTGTCGCCGGCCCGGAAACCGGCCCACGCCAGCGCACCCTGGCCGCGGGAGACCAGCGGGGTCAGCGGCAGTACGAACGGCTGGGCGCGCACCAGGTGGGGCGCCGTGCGCTCCATCAGCACCCCGCGCTCCACCGCGCTCTCGTGTGCGACGTCGAGCTGCGCGGAGGCGAGGTAGCGCAGGCCGCCGTGGATGAGCTTGGAACTCCAGCGGGAGGTGCCGAAGGCCAGGTCGTGGGCGTCCACCGCGACGACGCTCAAGCCCCGGGCCGCGGCGTCCAGCGCGACGCCGGCGCCGGTCGCGCCGAGCCCGACGACCAGGACGTCCACGACGGGTCCGCCGACGGTGTCGGTCAGCTCGCGCGAGCGCCGGGCGGCGGACAGGGAGGCCCCGGCGGCGGGGCGGCTGGTGGGGCTCATGGCGTGAGGGTCCTCTCCAGGATGGTGCGCAGCTCCGCGAGGAGGGCCGCGGGGGTCAGCTCGGCGTCGTCCTCGTCGGTCATGGTGCGCAGCGACAGGGCGAAGGACTGGACGATCAGCAGCACCGACCGTGCCTGCCGCCCGGTGTGCACCCGGCGCACCGACCCGTCGGCGTGCCCCTCCTGGAGCGCCTCGGCCAGCAGCCCCAGCAGGGCCTCCTGGCTCGCCCCGCGCCGGTCGAGCACATAGGGCAGGAGCAGCTCGGGATCGACATCGACGATCTTGCGGAAGAGCGGGTGGGCCCGGAACGCCTCCACCCCCGCCACGAGGCCCTCGACGACGCGCGACCGGGTGCCCGTGTCCGCCCGGGGCTCGGGGATGGCGCCGGTGGCCACGGCGATCCACTCCCGGGTCATCAGGTCGCCGACCAGGGACCGCACGTCCGGCCAGCGTCGGTACAGGGTCATCCGCGAGACGCCGGCCCGGCGGGCGACGTCGGTCATCGTCGTGCGGCGGACCCCGACCGCCAGCACGCAGTCGCGTACGGCGTCCAGCACCGTGTCGTTGTCCGAGGGGCTCGGCCGGCTCGAGTGGTTGTGACGATTGGGCGTCATGTGTAACAGTGTAACGCCACTGGGGCCGTGCGGACGGCATCGCCCGAAGCGACCGTGAGGACGACAGGCAATGGACATGCTGTGGAACGGCTGGGGCGACCCCGCCAGGGCGACTCCGCTGCCCGACACGGTGACGGGACTGCTGCGCGAACTGCTCGGCGTCACACCCCGCGACGCCGCCCCGCTCCCGCTGGAGGACATCGACGTCCCCGCGTCGCCACTGGACGAGGCCGCCCGCCGCGCCCTGGAGGCAGCCGTCGGCGAACGTGCGGACGACGTGCGCACGGACCCGGAGAGCCGCGTCCGGCACACCCGCGGCAAGTCCACCCCCGACCTGCTGCGGATGCGGACCGGCGACGTCACCGACACCCCGGCCGTCGTCGTCCTCCCGGACAGCCACGACGAGGTGCTCGCCGTACTGGCGGCCTGTGCCGGGCACGGGCTGAGCGTCGTCCCCTTCGGCGGCGGCACCTCCGTCGTCGGCGGCCTCGCCCCGGAACGCCGCGGCTCCTTCGCCGCCCTCGACCTGCGGCGCCTCAACCGTCTGCTCGACCTCGACGAGGTCTCCCGCACCGCCACCCTCCAGCCCGGCCTGCGCGCCCCCGAGGCCGAGGCGCTGCTCGCCGAGCACGGCTACACCCTCGGCCACTTCCCCCAGTCCTACGAGTGGGCCACCATCGGCGGCTTCGCCGCGACCCGCTCCAGCGGACAGGCCTCCGCCGGCTACGGCCGCTTCGACGAGATGGTCCTCGGCCTCACCCTCGCCACCCCCGAGGGCACCCTCGACACGGGCCGCGCCCCGCGCTCGGCGGCCGGGCCCGACCTGCGCCAGCTCGTCCTGGGCTCGGAGGGCGCCTTCGGCGTCATCACGTCGGTCACCGTGCGCGTGCGGCCGGTGCCCCGGGTCCGCCGCTACGAGGGCTGGCGCTTCGCCTCCTTCGAACAGGGCACCGCGGCCCTGCGCCGGCTCGCCCAGGACGGCCCGCGTCCCACGGTGCTCCGGCTGTCCGACGAGACCGAGACCCTGATCGGCCTGGCCCAGCCCGACGCCATCGGCGCCTCCCTCGAACAGCAGGACGCCGGGTGCCTCGCGGTCGTCGGCTTCGAGGGCACCGAGGAGGACACCACGTACCGCCGCGAGGGCGCCGCAGCCGTCCTGCGCGAGAGCGGCGGCACCTTCGCCGGCGAGGACGCGGGGAAGCGCTGGGCCCACGGCCGCTACTCGGCGCCGTACCTGCGCGACTCCCTGCTCGACGCCGGCGCGCTCGCCGAGACCCTGGAGACGGCCGCCTACTGGTCCCGCCTGCCCGCCCTGTACGCCGCCGTCCGCGAGGCGCTCACCGGCACCCTCACCGAGTCCGGCACCCCGCCCCTGGTCATGTGCCACATCTCGCACGTCTACGAGAACGGCGCCTCCCTGTACTTCACGGCCGTCTCCGCCCAGGGCGAGGACGCCGTGGCGCACTGGACCCGGGCCAAGCACGCCGCCAACGAGGCGATCCTCGCCGCCGGCGGCACCATCACCCACCACCACGCGGTGGGCACCGACCACCGCGACTGGTACGTCCGGGAGGCGGGCGCCCTCGGCGTCGAGGCGCTGCGCGCCGTCAAGCGCAGCCTGGACCCCGCCGGACTGCTGAGCCCGGGCGTCCTGCTGCCCGCGGACTGACCCCGCCAGGCAGCGCACTCCCACCCCGTGAGACAACAGTCCGGCACCACACGTCAGCCCGGAGGCACATCGATGCGACAGTTCACCGCCGTCGTCAACCCCACCGCGGGCGGCGCCACCTCGGCCGCCGCGCTCCTCGGGGTGGCCCGGCTGCTGCGGGAGGCGGGGGCCGGACTCGAGACCGAGTACAGCAGCAGCCTCGCGCACGCCCGGGAACTCGCCCGCGCGGCCGGGGAGCGCGGACGGGTGGTGCTCGCCGTCGGCGGCGACGGCATGGCGGGCGGGATCGGCGGCGCCCTCAGCGGCACCGGAACCGTGCTCGGACTCGTCCCGGCCGGGCGCGGCAACGACTTCGCCCGGGCGCTGAAGCTGCCCACCGAACCGGCCGCGCTGGCCCGGGTACTGCTGCACGGTGAACCCCGCGCCGTCGACACCGTCGAGGTCACCTCCGCCGTCCACGACCGCACCGTCGTCCTCGGCAGCGTCTACGCCGGAGTCGACGCGCTCGCCAACCACCACGCCAACAACGCCCGCCTGCTGCGCGGCACCGCCTCCTACTACGCGGGCGCGCTGCGCGCCGTGGCCGCCTGGCGGGCCACCCGCTACCGGGTCACCGTCGACGGCGAGGAGCACACCTTCACCGGCTACACCGCGGTGGCCGCCAACTCCGGCTACTACGGCTCCAACCGGCTCATCGCCCCCTCCGCCCGCGTGGACGACGGACTGCTGGACGTGGTGATGATCCACGAGGCGCCGCGGCTGCTGTTCTTCGCCCTGATGAACGAACTCGCCACGGGCGCCCACATCCACCGGCCCCAGGTACGCGTCCTGCGCGGACGGGAGATCCGCATCGAGGCCGACCGGCCGGTGCCCTACGGCGCCGACGGCGAGGTCGAGGCCGTCCTCCCCGTCACGGCCAGGGTGCTGCCCGGAGCGCTGCGCGTCCTGTGCTGATCAGCCCCGGGGAGTGGTGAAGCGTTCCCACACCCGGTGCGAGCCCATCAGCTCCGTGACCTGCTCCAGGGCCGCGGTGCCGGAGTCGGCGACGATCACCCCGGGAGCGTCGGCGGGCACCCCCGACGCCGCGAGCGCCGGCTCACCGCCCGCCCAGACGCCGATCGCCTTGCCGTGCCGGAACGCCTCCGACAGCAGCAGGCTCACCCGCGGGTCGATCGCCCCCTGCCCCGCGGGCGCCGGAGCGGCCTTGTAGTCCCGCGGGGTGTAGGCGTCGCCGCCCATGTCGGGCGTCCCCGCGAGCAGTACGGCGTCGAACTCGACCGACCGTGCGGTGACATAGCTGCGCTGCACGGTCAGCGCGGCGTCACCGGAGCCCAGGGTTCCGCCGGTCGGCGCCACGACCAGCGGCACCATCCCGGCGTTCAGCACCGCCTCCCGCACGGCCGTCACGCCCTCCAGGTCCGCCCCGCCGGTCACGATGCCGACGACCCGGCCGTCGAGCGGCCAGACGCCGCCGACCTGGGACAGCGCCGGACTGGGCTCGACGTCGGCGAACGGCACGGTGGGCTGCGGTGCGGGCAGGCCGAGGCCCTCGGCGACGCCCGCGCACAGCTCCGGGTCGATGTTGGCCAGCACCTGGAGCGTCCGCTCCCTGACGGCCTGTTCGTAGCACTTGGCCAGCTCGAAGGTGTAGGCGCCGACGATGTGCTCGCGCTCCACCGGGCTCATGCTCAGCCAGAAGCGGCGCGGCTGGCTGAAGTGGTCCGCGAACGACTCCGGGGCCTCGCGGACCTTCGTCGCCTCCGGCACCCGCACCGGCGCCTCGATGAACGCGCCCGTGTCCGCGCCCGCGGTGAACGGGCAGCCACCGTCCAGGGAGTTGGGACGGTAGGGCGCCACGCCTCGGTGCACGGCGCTCTGGTGCATGCCGTCGCGCAGCATGTCGTTGACCGGCGCCTGCGGCCGGTTGATCGGCAGCTGCGGGAAGTTGGGGCCGCCCAGGCGCGTGATCTGCGTGTCCAGGTACGAGAACAGCCGCCCCGCGAGCAGCGGATCGTCGGTGACGTCGATGCCCGGCACGAGGTGGCCCACGTGGAAGGCGACCTGCTCGGTCTCGGCGAAGAAGTTGGACGGGTTGCGATCGAGGGTCAGCAGCCCCACCGGCTGCACCGGTGCCAGCTCCTCGGGCACCAGGTTGGTCGGGTCCAGCAGGTCGATGCCCTCGAAGGTCTGTTCCGGGTTGTCGGGGAAGGTCTGGATGCCCAGTTCCCACTGCGGGTACGCGCCCGCCTCGATGGCGTCGGCGAGGTCCCGGCGGTGGAAGTCCGGGTCGATGCCGTTGATCATCTGCGCCTCGTCCCACACCAGCGAGTGCACGCCCAGCCTGGGCTTCCAGTGGAACTTCACCAGCGTCGTGGCGCCCTCGGCGTTCACCAGCCGGAAGGTGTGGACGCCGAAGCCCTCCATCATCCGGTAGGAACGCGGGATGCCGCGGTCGCCCATGAAGAAGATGGTGTGGTGGGTCGCCTCGGTGTGCAGCGAGACGAAGTCCCAGAAGGTGTCGTGCGCGCTCTGCGCCTGCGGGATCTCCCGGTCGGGGTGCGGTTTCGCGGCGTGCACGACGTCCGGGAACTTGATGGCGTCCTGGATGAAGAAGACCGGGATGTTGTTGCCGACCAGGTCGAAGACGCCCTCGCTGGTGTAGAACTTCGTCGCGAAGCCGCGGGTGTCCCGCACGGTGTCCGCCGAACCGCGCGAGCCGACCACCGTGGAGAACCGGGTGAACACCGGCGTCTCCACGTCCGCGGCCAGGAAGCCGGCCTTGGTCACCGAGGCCGCCGTTCCGTAGCTCTGGAACACCCCGTGCGCGCCCGCGCCCCGGGCGTGCACCACACGCTCCGGAATCCGCTCGTGGTCGAAGTGCATGACCTTCTCGCGCAGATGATGGTCCTGCAGCAGCACGGGCCCGCGCGGCCCGGCCTTCAGCGAGTGGTCGGTGTCGTACAGCCGCGTGCCCTGAGCGTTCGTCAGGTAGCTGCCGGACTGCGCCACCCGGGCCTGGTCGGCGCCCGTGGGCTGACCGGTCGGCGACACGGTGTCCGGGCCGCTCTGGTCCGGCTTCGGGGGCAGCGGCTCCCTGGGCTCGGTGGGCTCGGCGACGGCGGGCGACTCGGGACCCGGCCGGCCGGGGATGCCGTCCGGCGGTCCGCCCGCCTCCCCGTGCAGGCCCTCGGTCACCTTGCGGACCGCTCGCTTGAGGGGGTTGGCGTCGCTCATCGGCCTTGCTCCGTTCTGGGCGGGCCGCTGCACACGCCCGGTCGTGTTCGAATACCGACTGCCGCGGTGGGCCGTGACCGCGTACCCAGCGTTCGGGACTCAAGGCATGGGCGCGGGGAACGGAGGCGGTTGGTTCAGGTGATGGTCTGCCCGTCGTGGGTGCCACCCTGGCAACGCGCTGTGAGGGAGCCCGTGCCCCGCCCGTCCGCCGCGATGACGATCATTCCGCCGCCCTGGAGGCACTCGGTCGCCGTCACGTCGCCCGGAAGGCGCGGGGTGCGGGACACGGCGGCCTGAGCCACGGGGCCGCACACGACCGACACGGCCAGGGCCGCGATCACGGTCCACGACGACTTGCGCATGGAGGGGCTCCTTCTCACCGGTGCGGTACCAGCGTCACCGGCCCGGGTGCGGCACGCCACCGGAGGCGCGCGCACGGGGGAGGACTCGCGCGGCGGGGGGCTCCGTTCGGCGGGTGCCGGCCGGAGCCCTCGAAGGGCCGTGCCGCCTAGCCCGCCGTGTGCGTCACCCGTACCGGCTCGAACGAGACCCGGGTGCGCGCGCCGTCGGCCGCCCAGACCACCTCGACGCCGCCCTCGTCCGCCACGACCTCCGTCACGGTCTCGGTCACGGCCTGCGTGGGCGCACCGGGACCGGGCTCGCCGGTGAGCGCGGCCAGGCAGACGTGCAGGGTGGTGCCGCCCGCCTCGCCGGACAGCCGGGGCAGCTCGGCCCACGGCGCGTACGCGGTGCCCTGCGGTGCGCGGACGGTCTCCGTCCCGGGGTGCCAGCCGCGCAGGCCGTGCAGTGCCGAGACCAGGGGCTCCTCGGGGCCGGTGGCCCAGCCGGTGTGGGTGAGCCGCGCCCCGGTCGGCGCCCCGACCACCCGGTGCACCCGCAGCTCGTACGGCCCCCGGGCCACCGTCACGCTCTCCACCCGCAGCCCCGGCACCATGGGAGGCCCGCCGGTGAAGACGGGCCGGTGCCAGGACGCCGCCCAGCCCCAGCCGTCGCCATGTCCCGCGCCCAGCGGACGGACCCGGCGCCGCACACTGGACCGGCCGTTCACCACGACCGACAGGTGGTTGTCCGCCACGTTCTCCCGCGCGGTGGGACCCGTCCGGGTCGAGTAGGCCTGCCGGCCGTAGTGCGGATCGTCCTCGGCCGCCGACTCGCCCTCGTGCGGCCGGACATGGTCGCTGCCGTGGTTGTGCAGCCGTACGATCCCGTCGCCGCGGGTCGCCTGCACCAGCAGCCCCGGCGCGGTCAGGGCCAGCACGCGGTCACCCTCCTCCACCGGTGCGGGCTCCTCCGGCGCCGTCCACAGCGGGTGGTCCGCCGGCGCCAGGAGCGACACGAACGCCTTCGACGCCCAGTACGGGGAGGCCGGGCCCGAGTACGGCTGCAGGGTCGCCTCGTGCGGGCCGTACCAGCCGAGACCGAGCAGCCCCTCGTCCGTCAGCGCCCCCCGGTCCGCGAAGTACCGCAGACTGCCGCTCACCAGCCGCCGCGAGGCACCCGGCGTCAGCGGGGTGTACCCGGTCAGCGCGCCCAGGCCGACGGCCGCCGACGCGGCGAAACGGTAGGTGAGCGAGCGCCCGAAGTGCAGCGGCGCCCCGTCCGCGCCGAACATCAGCGCGAAGCCCTCGAGGTGCGCGCGCAGCCGGTCCCCGTACCGGGCGAGAGCGTCGGCGTCGCCGCCGAGGTGGGCGTCGAGCACCGGGTACAGGTGCAGCGCCCAGCCGTTGTAGTGGTCGAAGGCGCGTCCGTCGCCGTCGGCGTACCAGCCCTCGCCCCGGTACCAGCCCTCCATCAGCTCCAGCGCCCGCTGCCGGGCCGCGGCCGTCTCGGCGTCACCGCGGCCGACCGACTCCAGGAACCCGGCGACCGTGTACGGGAACAGGTACCAGTTGTTGGGCGCCGGCACGTGCCGCAGCGCCCCGCGCAGCCACTCCTCCACCCGGTCCTGGACGCCGGGGTCGAGGTTCTTCCACAGCCACGGCGCGGTCAGCCGCAGCCCGAGCGCGACCGACGCCGACTCGACCATGGGCTGGCCCTGCACATCGTGGTCCAGGATCAGCGGCCAGGACTCGGTGTCGTCGCGGCCGGGGGTGCGGGTGCCCGAGGCGAGGCCCCGCGCGTAACGGTCCAGCCAGCCGTGCGGATCGGCCCCTTCGGCGCCCGCGACCCGGAAGGCGGCCGCGAGGAACGTCCGCGCGAAGCCCTCGAGACCGTCGGAGCGCACCCCCGAGCGTGAGGGCCGTCCGGGCAGGTCGAGCAGGGCGCACCCCGGGGTGCCCCACTGCCAGGCCGCGGTCAGCAGCCCGTCCGCGACGGCCTCCCAGCGGGCCCGGGTGTAACCGGTGTACGGGCTCGACACACGGTCCTCGGTGGGCAGTTCGAACGGGATGCTCATGCCAGGAACGCCAGCCTTTCGCGTCGTACGGGATGGAGGAAGCCGGCGCCGGACGCCCAGCGGGTCGTCTCGGCGAGCGCGAGGTCGGCCAGGCGGCGCCACTCGTTGCCCTCGGAGCCGGCGAGGTGCGGGGTGATCAGGGCGTGCTCGCTGTCCCACAGCGGGTGGTCCGGCGGGAGCACCTCGGGGTCGGTGACGTCCAGCACGGCCCGGATCCGGCCCGCCAGGACGGCGTCGGTCAGCGCGTCCTGGTCGACGACCGCCCCGCGGGAGGTGTTGATCAGCACTGCGCCGGCCGGCATCGCGTCGATCAGCGAACGGCCGACGAGGTGACGGGTCGTGGGCAGCAGCGGGGTGTGCACGCTGACGGTGTCGCAGCGCGCGAACAGCTCCGGCAGCCCCACGCTCTCGACCCCCAGCTCGGCGGCCTGTGCGGCACCGACGAACGGGTCGTGCAGGAGGACCTCGACGTCGTGCGGCCGCAGCAGCTCGATGACCCGGCGGCCGATCAGCGAGGCCGACAGGATGCCGACCGTACGGCGGTAGTTGCCGACGCCGCGCGAGGTGCGCAGCCAGTTGCCGCGGGTCCGGGACACCCGGAAGTCCCGGGCCCGCTCCAGTACCCGCTTGCCGGTGAGCAGGATCATGCCCAGGGTGTACTCGGCCACCGGCAGCGCGTTGGCCGCGGCAGCCGAGGAGACCTCGACGCCCCGCTCCCAGCACGCGTCCGTGACATGCCCGCGGACACTGCCCGCCGTGTGCACCACGGCCCGCAGCCGGGGCGCCGCCCGCAGCACCTCGGCGTCCAGCGGCGGACAGCCCCAGCCGGTGATCAGCAGCTCCACGTCCGCCAGTACGGATCTCGCGCGCGGCGTGGACAGGTCGTCGAGGACCGGCGGCGGCGCGAGGTCGCAGACCCGGCGGAACGCGCCGAGCGACTGGGGGTCGAGGACGGCCGAGGCGGCGTCCGCGGACATGGCCACGGCGGCACGGGGCCGGTGCCCACGTCCGGGGACGTCGGGGGCGTGCAGGGTCACTTGACGGCTCCGGCGGTCAGGCCGCTGCGCCAGAAACGCTGGAGCAGCACGAAGGCGAGGATGAGCGGCAGTACGGCGAGCAGCGAACCCATGATCACCACGGGGTAGTACTCGGGCGAGACGGACGCCGAACTGTTCCACTGGTACAGGCCGAGACTGACGGGATACAGGTCCTGGTCGGACAGCATCACCATGGGCAGGAAGAAGTTGTTCCAGATCGCGGTCAGCTGGAAGAGGAAGACGGTGATCAGCCCGGGGCCGAGCATCCTGAGCGACACCCGGGCGTACGTGGTCAGTTCGCCCGCACCGTCCACGCGTGCCGCCTCCAGCACCTCGTCGGGCACGTAGCCCCGGCTGAAGATGCGGCCGAGGTAGACACCGAACGGGTTGAACAGCACCGGGATGAACACCGCCCAGAAGGTGTTGACCAGGCCGGCCTCCGAGGCCATCAGGTACAGCGGCAGCGCGAGCACGGTCTGCGGCACCATGACCGCCGCCAGCACCAGACCGAACAGCTTCTCCTTGTGCCGGAAGCGGTACTTGTCGAAGGCGTAGCCGCACGCCACGCTCACCAGCGCGCCGACGGCGGCGCCGATCACGGCGTACAGCAGGCTGTTGACGTACCAGCGGCCGTACAGGCCGCCGTCCATGGCGAACAGGTCCTTGAGGTTCTGCAGGAAGGAGAAGTCGCTCAGGGACAGCAGGTCGCTGCTGAACAGCGCGTCCCGGTCCTTCGCCGAGGCGAGCACCAGCCACAGCACGGGCAGCAGCGTGTACAGGACGGAGACGGCGACGACCACGTTGACCGTGGCGCGGCCCAGCAGCCTCGGGCGGAGCAGGGAGCTGTCGGTGGCGCTCATCGGGCCTCCTCGGCGTCGGCGCGGCTGGTGAAGCGGGTGACGCCGTAGGACAGGGCGATGGTGCACACCAGCAGGACGACCGAGGCGGCAGCCGCGAGGCTGTAGTTGTTGCGGGTGAAGGCCGCGTCGTAGATGTACATGCTGGGCGAGAAGCGGGAGTTGATCATCGGGGAGGACTGGCTGAGCAGCATCGGCTCGGTGAACAGCTGGAGCGCCCAGATCAGGGTGAAGATGGCGACCATGACGATCGAGGCGCGCACCAGCGGCGTCTTGACCTGGAGCGCCGTGCGCACCGGCCCCGCGCCGTCCACGACGGAGGCCTCGATCACCTCGCGGGGCACGGCCTGGAGGGCGGCGTAGAAGACCACCATGTTGTAGCCGAGGTTGCTCCACAGGGCGATGTTCACGATGGACGGGATCACCGTGTGCACGCCCAGGAAGTCGATCGTGATGTCGCCCTTCGCGAACAGCTCGATGACCGGGCTGATGCCGGGCGTGTACAGGTACAGCCAGATCAGCGCGGCGATGATGCCGGGCACCGCGTGCGGCAGGAAGAGGCCGAGCTGGGCGAAGGCGCGCAGCCGGACCACGCCGGAGTCGAGCAGCAGGGCGAGGGCGAGTGCGCCGACGACCATCAGCGGGATGTAGATCAGGCAGTACAGGGCGACCGTGCCGAGCCCGCCGAGGAAGGTGGGGTCGGTCAGCACGGCCGTGTAGGAGCGCAGCCCCACGAAGATCGTGCGCTCGGGGCCGAAGCCGAGACCGGGCTGGTCGTCACTGAAGAAGCTGAGGTAGACGGCCGTGCCGACGGGGATCAGGAAGACGGTGACCAGCAGGGCGAAGAAGGGCGTCATGAGGACGCCGGCGGCGGTCAGTTGACGGCGCTTGGCCGCTCTGCGGGCGCGCAGGCCCGAGGCGGAGGGTGCCGGGGAGGCGGCGCGGGACGCGCCGGTCGGCACCCGTGAGCGGGTCGTCGTGGTCATGGGTGTGTCACCTGCCTTTCGTCGGCTCAGGTGCTGTGCTGGGTGGTGGACAGGCCCAGGGCCTTGAGGTCGGGCATGGTGCCCTCCTGGGCGGTGCGCAGCGACTCGACGAGACTGCCCTGGCCACCGCTGACGCGGGCGAAGGAGTCCTGCATGACCTTCTGGGTGGCGCTCATCCGCGGGCCCCACAGCCACTGGTCGCCGATCTTCTCGGCCTCCTTCTCGAACAGGGTGTAGATGTCCTGTCCGCCGTAGTACGACCGGTCGAAGGCGTCGCGGCCCACGGAGACCAGGCCGGGTGCGGCCGGGTACTGGCTGCTGGCGCCGCTGGAGAGCCGGGCGCGCAGAGCGTCGGGGTGGGAGACCTGCCACTCGATGAACTCCATGGCGGCCTCGGGGTGCCTGCTGTCCTCGGTGACCGCGAAGGTCGAGCCGCCGTGCGTGCCGGTCGAGGGGCTGCCGGTGTCCCACTGCGGCAGCGGCGCGATCCGCCACTGGCCCTTCTGCCCGGGCCGCGCGTTCATCTGCGCGCCGGCGTCCCAGGCCCCGCTGAGCCGGGTGAGGACCAGGCCGTTGCCGATCTGCGCGTCGGACTGCCTGCTCTCCACGGCGTTCATGAAGACGTCGTCCCGGTCGATGAGGCCCTGCCAGTAGTCCGCGACCCGCCGGGAGGGGGCGTCGGCGAAGGAGACGTTCCAGGCACCCTTCGAGGTGTCGAACCACTGGGCGCCCGCCTGCCAGGCGTAGCAGGCGAACTGCGTCATCCCGTCGGTGGGGAAGAGCACCAGTCGGCGGCCCGGCGCCTTGCGGCGCACGGTCGCGGCCTGTTCGGCGAACTCGTCCCAGGTGCGGGCGACTTCGAGCCCGTGGTGGTCGAACAGGTCGGCGCGGTAGTGCATCACCATCGGCTCGACGTCCAGCGGTACGGCGAACACCCGGCGCTCGAAGGTGGTCAGGCCGAGCGCCTGCGGCAGCAGCTTGCGGCGCAGGCCGTCGCTCACCAGGTCGGTGACGTCCCGGGCGACGCCGTCGATGGCGAACCCCGGCACCTGCGGATACTCGAGGGTGGCGACGTCCGGCGCGTTGCCGGCCCGGGCGGCGTTGCTGAGCTTGGCGTAGCCGCCCTGCCCGCCGGAGGGGATCTGCTGGAACTCGACCTGGATGCTGCGGTGCGTGCGGTTGAACGCGTCGACCACCTCCTGGCTGCCGCGCAGGGCGGACCAGAAGGTGATGCGTGTGGTGGTTCCGGTGCGGGCCGACGACGCGCCGTCCCCTCCGCTGCAGGCGCTCACGGCTCCTGTCAGGGGTAGGGCGGCCATCGCGGCGAGCACGGAACGACGGCTGGGTCGTCCGGGCATGGCGCCTCCCGCGGCTCCTGCGGGTCCGCACGGGTGCGGACACGACTGTTCGGGACACGGGAATCCTGAACGCCCTGACTCAAACGGTCAATAGATCGATCAGAAGAAAATGAAACGCTCAAACGCTCATTCGTCGAGTGGTTCGGCCAGGCGGTCCGTCGAACCCCGCACCATCAGCCGCGGCAGCAGCTCGACACGCCGGCCCGGCCGGCTGCCGGGCGCCTCGGCCAGCCGCTGGAGCAGCAACTCCGCCGCCGCGTGCCCGACCTCCGCCTTCGGCGGCGACACCGCCGTCAGCGGAGGCGAACCCAGCCCGGCCACGACGTCGTCGTACGCCACGACCGAGCAGTCCTGCGGCACCCGTACCCCGTCCTCCGCCAGCCGCTGCACCACCATCAGCGCGTCCACGTCGCCGTGCAGCACCATCGCGGTCGCGCCCACCTTGCGCATCAGCGCCGGCAACTCGGCCCTCTCGTCGGCCGAGTACGGCCCGTCGGCCCCGGCCTCCGGCGCGATCAGCGTCCACGCCCACTGCTCCACCAGGGGATGCGCCCCGGCCGTCTCTGCGAAGGCGGCCCGCAGCGAGCGTGCCGTGGGGCTGTCGTGGCGGGTGGCGAACACCATGCGCCGGTGGCCGAGGCCCACCAGGTGCTCCACCGCCAGATGCGCGCCGTACCAGTGGTCCGAGCAGACCGAGTCCAGGGCGTGCAGCGCGCTGCCGCGCCACGGGCGGCGCTCCATCAGCACCGTCGGCACCCCGATCCCGGCCAGCCACTCGTGGTCCGCCTCCTCGTCGGCCCGGCCGCGCCAGCGCGGGGCGATCAGCAGCCCGTCCGCGCCGTCCGCCAGCGCCCGCTCCACCAACGGGCGTTCGGCACCGGAGGCCTGGGGCGACAGGTGCAGGGCCATGCGCACCCCGGCCCGTTCCAGGACCGTGCGTGCCCCGTGCAGGGTCTCGTTGAGGTACGAGTGCCGTACGGGCACGACCACGGCCACCCGGTCCCCGGCCGCCGAAGTCGCGTCGACGTTCGTCTCCTGGGCCGGCACCGTCGACCGTACGACCCCGTGGCCGCGGCGCAGCCTGCCCTCCCGCGTCAGCTCCTCGACGTCCCGGCGCACCGTCACGACGGAGACCTGCAACTCGTCGGCGAGGTCACGCACCCGCGCGGTACCGCGCGCCTGGACCGCCGCCAGTATCCGCTGGCGCCTGAGATCGACCGGCTCCCGCATCAGGTCTCCCCACCCGTGAATGTTCGTTTGAGCGATTCGGTGTCATCATAACGATCGCTCGTGCGGGTGTCCGGGGTTCCCCTACGGCTCGGGGTCCGCGAGGAGTGGGCCCAGCGGGCCCAGGTCGAGGTTCAGGTCGGAGCGGCTCAGGCCGTGCTGCGCGCACAGGTCGTCCATGCGCTCGTCGAGGAGCATGAGCGCCGTGCCGAGCCGGTCCTCCTGCCGGGTGCTCAGCGTGCCCTCGTCGAAGCGGCGCACGGCCTGGCGCTCCATGAGCTGGCGCAGCAGCTCCACGACGGTGAGGACCAGGGCGGCCAGGTCGTTCGTGACCCGCTCGGGGTCCAGGTCGAGGGCATGGGCCCGGGGCGCGGTCACAGCGGTCCACTGTCCGGCCAGGGAGCGGGCACCCGCTCGTTCACCGAGGACAGCAGCGCGTGCAGGGAGATCCGCACCAGCGGCACGTCCGCGATGGCCAGGACCAGATCGCCGCTGACCACGACGCCGGTCGCCAGCACCCGGTCCAGCAGGTCGACCAGGGGCACCCCGATCGGTGCGTACGGCTCCGGTCCGCCCCAGGGCACGGGTGCCGGACCGGGCTTACGGGCGTCCGCGACGGTCATGAACGGACCTCCTGGTCCGGGCCGGCCCGCGGGTCGGGTTCCTCGTCCCAGCGGGCGAAGGAGTACGGGATCCACGGGCCCGAGGCGTCGACCCGCACGGAAGGGTGCAGGCCGTCGGCGGTGAGCCGGGCGAGGGCGCGGGTGAAATCGGTGCGCCGCGCGTTCTCCACCAGGTAGGCGACGTTGAGCAGCTGCGGGGCACGGCGGCCCGTCAGCCGCTCGCTCTGCGGGCGGTGCCGCGTCGCGGCGACGGCGTGGCTCCGCAGCTCCGCGTCGACGGCCTCCGCCTCGGCCAGGGCCTTCCCGTGCGCGTGCTGCCGGTCGCGGCGCCGTGCGCTGGCCCGGCTGAGATAGGCACGTCCACCGGCGCCGGTGGCGGTCTCGGTGGCGGTCTCGGTATCCGCGGGGGTGTCCGGCGAGGGGTCGGCGGCGTGCACCTTCACCGCCCATTCCGTACGGTCCCGCAGGCGCTCGAGCAGCGTGTCCAGCACCTGCTGCCGGGCGGCGACGGCCCGAGCGGCGGTCAGGTCGCCCCGGTACAGCGTCGCCATCGGCAGCGGCACCACGGGACCCCGGCCGGCCGCGGCCTCGACGCCCCGGTGATGGGCGCGCGCGCAGCGTTCCAGGTCGTCGGGCCGGTTGAGGCGCTCCGTCAGCGCCTCCTCGTCGAACAACGCCGCGGGGACGTCCTGGACGACCAGGCACAGGCCGCGGCCCGCGCTCATTACGCGCAGCGGCCCGCCCTCCTCGTGCCCCGTCGCCGCGGCCAGCACCGCGGGGCCCGGCGGGGTGCGGGTGACGGCGAAGGCACAGACGACGCCGGGGGCCGCCGGTGCGCCGGCGTGCGTACTCATCGCACGGCTCCCGTCGGCTCCTCGGCGGCCCCCTCCAGGGCGTCGAGGCGCTCCCGCAACCGCGCGTTCTCCTCGGCGAGCGCGTCCCGCGCGGCCCGGGACGACAACGCGGGATCGGTCTCCCACCAGTCGATGCCCGCCTTCTTCGCGGTGTCCACCGAGGCGATGAACAGCCGCAGCCGGATCGTGAGCAGCTCGATGTCGAGCAGGTCGATCTTGATGTCGCCGGCGATGACGATGCCCTTGTCGAGGACCCGTTCGAGGAGGTCGGCGAGGCTGCCGGTGGCAGGTGCGTAGGGCTCCGTCTCCGGGCCCGCGTACCGGTGGTCGAGGTCCGTCACCTCGCGCTCCCCGCGGTGTCAGCGGTGAGGGCGGGCGCGATCGTCGTCCTCATACGCCTCCTCCTCGTCTTCTTCGTCGTACTCACCGTCCTCGTCGTACTCACCGTCCTCGTACTCGTCCTCCGCGTCCTCCGCCTCGTCCTCGTCTTCCTCGTCGGCGTCGTCGGCGTGCTCCTCTTCCTCCAGCGCCTCCTCGTGGCTCTTGACGACCTCGCCGTCGCGGATCTCGCCGCGCCAGCCCTCGATCTCCTCCTCGTCGCCCACCAGGGTCACGTGCCGCGCGAAGTGCTTGAGGTCCAGGCGCAGTCGGCGGCCCTGCGCCCGCCAGAGGTTGCCGGTCTTCTCGAAGAAGCCCGCCGGGTAGTACTCGACGACCACGACCACCCGGGTCAGCCGGGGCGCCAGTTCGTGGAAACTGACCACCCCGCGGGTGCTGCCCTTGGCGCCCTCGGACGTCCAGACGATCCGCTCGTCCGGGACCTGCTCCTCCACGGTCGCCTTCCAGCTCCGGCTGGAGGGACCGACCTTGACGTTCCAGTTCGAGGTCACCTCGTCCTCGGCGTTGACGCTGCGGACGCCCTTGGTGAAGTCGCTGAATTCCTGGAGCTGGGTCCACTGGTCGTAGACGGTGCGCAGGGGGACGCCGATGTCGACGATCTCCATGATGTGCGTCGCCTTGACGCTGCCACCGCCGCTCTTGGAACTGCCGCCGCTCTTGGAGCCGCCGTCGCCCTTGGAGCCGCCGTTGCCGGAACCGCCGTTCTTGGAACCGCCGCCGTCGGAGCCTCCGCCGCCGGCCGACGTGGTCAGGCTTTCCGTCAGGCCCCCGATGCGCTTGCCCGCCTTGCCGACGAGGCTGTGGCCCGTGGCGGACAGGTACCCGCCGAGAGCGTCCTTGAGGTCGCCGAAGGGGGACGGCGCGCCCTTGTCCTGCCCCTCGGGGGTCATCCGCGCCCACCTCCGAGCCTGGCCGGGGCCGTGGCCTTCTTCGCGGGCACGGTCTTCTTCGCGGCGCGCTTCGCCGGCCTCTTCGCGGTCTTCTTGGCCGGACGGTGGGGCGGTGCGGGGGCGGGCCCGCGGGCTTCCTCCCGGTCCTCCTCGTCGCCGGCGCCTTCCTCCCGGGCCTCGTCGTCCGCGTCGTCCCGCAGGCTCTCCCCGGTGAGCGCCTCGGTGCGGTCGCGGAGGGTGTCCGCGAGGCCGGTGAGCCGGCGGTTCGCGGCGGCGGTGACGGCCGCGCGTCCGGCGGTCAGCAGCTCGCCGCGCACCTGCTCGGTCAGTTCCCGTACCTGCGGCATCCGCTGCAGGTCGCCCAGACCCTGGGACAGCACCTGGCCGGGAGACAGGCCGATGCGGCGCCCCGCGAGGTAGGAGCCGACCGCGAAGGCCAGCTTGGCCTTCTTCGTGCGCCCCAGGAGATATCCGCCCGCCACGGCGGCCGCCAGGGCCGCCTTGCTGTCGTTCATACGTGTCTTCTCCGTACTCGATCCGTGGTTGTCGTCCGGCCGGCGGGCCGGGCCGGGCGTTCGAGGAGGGTGAGCAGACGCTCCTCCTCCCGTTCGAAGGCCGCCTCGTCGATGGCGCCCTCGTCGAGGGCCCGGTTGAGTGCGGCCAGTCGCGCCTGGACGGCGCGTGGGTCGTGGACCTGACGCCGGGCCTCCTGGAGCAGGTGGTCGGCGATCCACGCCGTGCCGCGCACCGGTGCGAGGGGCAGCAGGAGGAGACCGCTCACGATGCCCACGCGCTCACCCGCCGGCCGGCGCGGGGCGCGGGTCGACGAAGCTGTAGCACGGCAGGGGCCCGGTCACGCTGAGCGCCAGCCGGTCCCCGCAGGCTCGTGCCCGGGCGGCCACCGCCTCCCGGAACCGCGTCTCGTCCGCCGAGCGCAGCAGGAACGACGCGCTGAGCACCTGCTCGTCGTCCGTCGCGCCCTGGACCGTACGCACGGCGAGCGGGGCCAGGTGGTCGACGACCTCGCGGGCCGCGCGCCGCGCCTCGCGGCGCACACCGAGGGCGATCGCCTCACCCAGCCGCACGTTGGCCTCGTAGTCCGGCCGGCGTCGGGTGCGCAGGGCCAGGGTCCGCAGATTGTCGTCCCGGCGGACCAGGTCGGCGAAGTGGCCGGGCACCACCGTGCCCTTGACGTTCAGTTCCACGCATCCACGTACGCCGTTCAGCTGCCCCGTCAAGTGGGCGGCATCCGCGCGCAGTTGGTCGGTCAGGATGTCGGTCCGGGGGCTGAGGACCGCGAACCGCATGGGCAGCAGGGGTCCCTGGGCCGCCAGTTCGTCCAGGACGGCCTGGTGGGCCAGCAGGTCACGGCGCCGGGGCCGCAGCCGTGGCGGCGCGGCCGACACCGCGGCGCACAGCCCGGACTCGGTCAGCAGCCGTACCGGGGCGCCGTCGACGCCGGGGGAGCGGGGTGTGCGGACCCCGGCGGGGGTGATGCCGTAGACGTACAGGGCCTTCTGGACGGAGGTGGTGCCGATGCCGGTGCCGGTGCCGGTGCCGGTGGTGGCGGTGGTGGTGGTGACGGGCGCGGTCATTCGTCCTCCGTCTCAGTGCGCCTGCGGGGGCGGGAGCGAGGGCGGTCGCGGTCGTCCTCGTCGCGGAGGCGTGCGGCCGACCGGCCGCGGGGTCGCTGGGCGCTCCTGCCGCGCTCCGGGCGCTCGGGGGGAAGGGGTTCTTCCTCCTCCTCCGCCTCCTGCTCGGGTGTGAGGATGCCGCGGACCTTGTCGGTCAGGGAGCGCGCGGTCCGCTTGGCGCCCGCCCTGCCCACGCTCTTGGCGACCGGACCGCCGAACAGCTCGGGAACGGTCTTGGAGCGCGCGTCGTGCTCGAGGTCCAGGCGGTTGCAGGCCTCGGCGAACCGCAGATACGTGTCGACGCTCGCGACCACGATGCGTGCGTCCACCTTGAGGATCTCGATGCCGACGAGGGAGACGCGCACGAAGACGTCGATCACCATGCCGCGGTCGAGGATGAGTTCGAGGACGTCGTAGAGGGTTCCGGCGCGAGGCGCGCAGACGACCTCGTCGTCGTAGGTGATCATGCGGTGGTCCTTCCGGGTGCGGGCCTCACGGTCCGCTCACTGGTCCTGGGCACCGCGTCGGTAGCGCGCGATCCTGCGGTACTGGATCAGGTCGCCCGCCTGGTCCAGCTCGACCTCGTAGGTGGCCAGCAGACTGGTGGTGTCGGGGATGCGGGCCACCTCCAGCACGTCCACGTTGACGATCCAGCCGTCGTTCTCGCTCCGGCACACCGCGGAGACCCCCTCCAGGTGGTGCAGGATCAGCTCGGACAGGGCGTCAGCGGCACGCCGTGCGGCGTCCTGAGCACCCTGCACGGCACGCTCGCGCGTGATCGTGGACGTCGTGCGGCGCCGTCGCTCGCCAGGTTCTGTCATGCTGCCCACTCTGACCGCGGGGTCCCGGTCCTCGCGTGCGCAGTTACCCCATCCGGGGGGGGCGCTTCGGGCGTACACCGCCCGAGGGGAGGTGGGTCAGGCGTGCGGCGCGGTGGTGGACCGGCGCCGGCAGTGCAGGAAGAGGTGCGGCTCCGGCCGGGCGTCCGGGTGGGCCGGGGTGAACATCGTCGCCTCCTGCGCCAGCACCTCCAGGCCGGTCTCCTCGGCCAGGGCGACGAGCTCCTGCGCGGGGAAGCTGGTCACGCGCACCGGCTGACCCATGAAGGTGGCGTCGACGCCCTCCACGTCCAGCGGCACGGTGGCCAGGACCAGGTAGCCCTCCGGCTTCAGCAACCGCGCCAGACGCCGTACGAGATCCGTCTGCTCCCGCCGGTCCAGCTGGAGCAGCGAGAAGTACACGCAGACGGCGTCGAACGAGGCCTCCGCGAGCGGCACGTCCCGGATGTCGGCGCACTGGAAGTCGGCGGCCGGCACCTGCCGGGCGGCCAGCTCCACCATGACGGGGGAGATGTCGACGCCCAGCACCTGGTGCCCGGCGGCCGCGAGGGCCTCGGCGGTGGGCCGGCCCGTGCCGCTGCCCACGTCCAGCACCCGGCTGCCCGGCGCGAGCCGCGCGAGCAGCCACTCCAGTGAACGGCGGTGCGTCTTCGACCCGGCGAACGCCTTCTCGTAGTCGGCGCCCAGCGCGTCGAACGCGGCGGCGGCCTCCGGCCGGTGCTGGTCGTCCTCGGTCACGGCGGTCCCTTCGTGCGGTGAGCCGGTGCCGTGGTCATCGTTCCACCGGGAGCGAGCGGCCGACAAGGGGCCCTTCGGGCGAGCGGACCCGCAAGGCAAGCGGCGACCCGACCCGGCTGATCCTGCGTCCGCCAGGTGAGGGATCGCTGAGAATTCCTGAGGCGTTTGAACACTCCGGCCCCCGGTTCCGTATGGAGCCGGGGGCATTTCATGTCCGAGTCCGTCACGACACAGGAGCACGCCTTGGGACACAACAGGCGCAGACGCCCGACCGGGGCGCGGCGCGCGACCTTCGGAGCGGTCGCGCTGATACTGGGGGGCAGCGGTCTGGTGGCCGTGAACGTCTTTGCCTCCGCGACCGAATCCGGCAACGATGCCGTCCCCCTGGGCAGTTCCGGAGTCGCGGCCACCGTCGACTGCCCCGATCTGACCGAGCGGCTCACGGCCGTTCCGGAGCAGGCGCGACCGGAAGTCGACACCGAACTCGCCCAGCTCGACGAGCAGATCGCCGCCGCCTACCGCCAACTCCAGGAAGCGGCCCGCACCGCGGACGACGGCACCCTCGACGAGGGCGCCGTCCTCGACCCGCTGCGCAAGGACCGGGCGGGCACGATCGAGCGCATCGCCGCCGCCATCGACAAGGTCGGTGACCGCCCCGAGGGTCTGGACACGCTGGCGCAGTGCACGCTGCGCCGCACCGAGATCGCGACGGCGGACGCGGCAAGCGGCAGCCCGGACCAGCAAAAGGGGCAGCAGGACGGCCAGGGCGAAGAAGCCGGCGACGGCGGGAACGGCGACGACGCCGGGAACGACGGGCAGAACGGTGACGGGCAGCAGCAGCCGGGCAACGGCGGACAGGCCGGCAACGGGCCCGTGGCGGCGGACTACGTCGACATCAAGTCCGTCCAGCCCAACGTGGTCCAGGCGGCCCGGCAGAAGAAGGCCTCGACCGGCTCCTTCGTCACCAGCTGCGGCGTCAACGCCGAGGGCCTGTTCAACTCGGACAACCTGATCGCCGCCCCCGGCGTCAGCAACGGCGCGCACCACTTCCACGACTACGTCGGCAACCAGGACAACGACGCCTTCGCCAGCGACGAGGACCTGGCCGCCGCCGGCACGAGCTGCGCGGACCAGGGCGACAAGTCCTCGTACTACTGGCCCGTGCTCCGGCTGCAGAACGGCACGGTCGAACAGGATGCCCAGGCGCCCGGCGGCGGCATCGAGGGCAACGCCGGCGAGATCGTCACACCGGCCGAGGTGACGCTGACGTTCGAGGGCAACGAACGCGCCAAGGTCACCGAGATGCCGCGGCTGCTGCGCATCATCACCGGCGACGCGAAGGCGTTCGTCAACGGCAACACCAACGCGAACGCCTCCTGGAGCTGCACCGGTTTCGAGGACCGGCAGCTGAAGGACAAGTACCCGCTCTGCCCCTCGGGCAGCGACGTGGTGCGCACCTTCACCTTCCAGAGCTGCTGGGACGGCCGCAACATCGACAGCGCCAACCACCGCACCCACATGGCCTTCGCAGCCGCCGACGGCAGCTGCCCGGAGGGGTTCGGGCCCATTCCCCGACTTGTGCAGCGGGTCGTGTACGACGTGGAGGCGCCCAGTCTCCAGGACGGAGGGACGACCGTTCCGCTGTTCGCCGTCGACTCCTTCCCGGAGCAGTTGCACAAGCCGGTCACGGACCACAGCGACTTCATCAACGTCTTCGACGAGGACCTGATGCGGGACATGGTCGACTGCATCAACTCCGGCCGCGAGTGCGGTCCCGACGCGCCCCCGGGATCGGAGCCGGGTCAGGGCGAGGACCCGCAGGAGCAGCCGTCCGAGGACCCCGGCGCGTCCGAGGCGCCGGACGACGGCAAGGGCGAGGAGCAGCCGGGCGGCAACGGCGACGGCGACGGTCAGACCGCCGAGCCCCCGGCCGAGCAGACCGCCACGGCCTCGGCACCCGCGGACAACGGCCAGGACGACCAGGCCGGCGGAAAGGACGACGGGCAGGCCGGCGGAAAGGACGACCAGGACGACGGGCAGGCCGCCGGTCAGAACGACGGGCAGGACGCCGACGCCTCCGCCAGCGCCGAGCCCAGGGCCGCGACGACGCCCGCCGACGCCCCGGACGACGTGAGCAGCGCCGTGGCCGCACCCCGGGCGACCGGGAACACCGGTGACGGCGGCAACGGCGGCGGCGCCGGGTCGGCGCCCGGACCGCAGGCGCAGGGCGGGCTCGCCGAGACGGGTTCCGGACTCGGTCTGTGGCCCGCGGCGCTCGGCGGCGTCCTCTTCGCCGGCGGCTGCGTGCTGCTGATCCGTTCCAGGCGGCGCGCGCTGTGACACCGGCATGACGAGGGGCGGGCGGGATGGTTCCCCGCCCGCCCCTCGTGTCGAAGTGTCGCAGTGTCGAACGTGTCGAACACGCCAACGCGGGGCGGGAACTGGCTCATTCGAATGTTGCCAATCCGCTCACCCGGGCGCAGCCTGGTCTCCGACGGGACCTTGGGAGCGCTCCCACTGGCAGCCCCACCCGCACCCCGGGTCCCTCGCTCCGTGTTGTCCCCCCACGTGAAAGAAGGACGTCATGACTTGTCATGATCACCTCAAAGTCAGGAGAGCTCGACGAGTGGCGACCCTCGCCCTGAGCACCCTGACCGCGGTCCTGCTCACCCTGATCCCCTGGAGCGGCACCGCCGTCGCCCACGGCTCGGTCGTCGACCCCGCGTCCCGCAACTACGGCTGCTGGGAGCGCTGGGGAGACGACTTCCAGAACCCGGCCATGGCCGACCAGGACCCCATGTGCTGGCAGGCATGGCAGGACGACCCCAACGCCATGTGGAACTGGAACGGCCTCTACCGCAACGGCTCCGCCGGCGACTTCCAGGCCGTCGTCCCCGACGGTCAGCTCTGCAGCGGCGGCCGGACCGAGAGCGGACGCTACAACTCGCTCGACACCGTGGGCGCGTGGCAGACCACGGACATCACCGACGACTTCACCGTCAAGCTCTACGACCAGGCCAGCCACGGAGCCGACTACTTCCTGGTCTACGTCACCCGGCAGGGCTTCGACCCCGCCACGCAGGCCCTGACCTGGGGTGACCTCCAGCAGGTCGCGCGCACCGGCAGCTACGGGCCCAGCCAGAACTACGAGATCCCGGTGAGTACCTCGGGCCTGAGCGGCCGGCACGTCGTCTACACGATCTGGCAGGCCTCGCACATGGACCAGACGTACTTCCTGTGCAGCGACGTCGACTTCGGCTGACCCGCGCCACCCCGTCCCCCCACCCCCGCCGGGCGCGCCGCGTCCGGCGGGGACACCGGCCGGTGCGACCGGCCGCCGAAGTGCTCCGCGACCGTCCCGGGTGCGGTATACGTCCCTTCATGGACTACTACGACCTGGACTACTACGACCTGGGCAGCCACGGCCGCCCGGTGACGACCTCGTCGCCCGAGGCCCAGCGGTGGTTCGACCGTGGGCTGGTGTGGACGTACGCCTTCCACCACGAGGAGGCCGTCGCGTGCTTCGAGGCCGCCGCCGAGGCGGACCCGGAGTGCGCCATGGCCCACTGGGGCATCGCCCACGCCCTGGGCCCCAACTACAACAAGCCGTGGGAGGCCTTCGGCACCGAGGAGCTGACCCGGACCGTCGACCGCACCCACGCCGCCGTCGAACGCGCCCACGACCTGGCCGGCCGGGCCACCCCCCTCGAGCGCGCCCTGATCGGCGCCCTGCGCGCCCGCTACCCGCAGGCGAGCGCCGTCGAGGACTGCTCGGTGTGGAACACGCCGTACGCCGACAGCATGCGCGGCGTGTACGAACTGGCCCCCGACGACCTGGACGTGGCCACCCTCTACGCCGACGCCCTGATGAACCTGACGCCCTGGCAGCTGTGGGACCTGCGCACGGGACGGCCCGCCGAGGGCGCGCGCACCCTGGCGGCTAAGGAGGTGCTGGACCGGGCCCTGACCGCCGACGGCGGCCGCGACCACCCCGGCGTCCTGCACCTCTACATCCACCTGATGGAGATGTCCCCCACTCCCGAGGCGGCCCTCACGGTCGCCGACCGGCTGCGCGGCCTGGTACCCGACGCCGGGCACCTCCTGCACATGCCGTCCCACCTCGAAGTGCTGTGCGGCGACTACCGCCGCGTGGTGTCGGACAACGACGCCGCGATCGCCGCCGACGAGAAGTACCGCGCGCGGTCGGGGGCGATGAACTTCTACACCCTCTACCGCTCGCACAACCACCACTTCAGGATCTACGGCGCGATGTTCCTGGGGCAGTACGAGGTCGCCCTCGATGCCGCGGCCCGGCTCGAGGCGTCCGTTCCCGAGGAACTGCTGCGGGTGGAGAGCCCGCCGATGGCCGACTGGCTCGAGGCCTTCTCGGCCATGCGGGTGCACGTCCTGATCCGGTTCGGCCGCTGGGCGGACATCCTCGCCCTGCCGCTGCCTGCCGACCCGCGCCTGTACTGCGTGACGACCGCGATGCTGCACTACGCCCGCGGCGTCGCCCTCTCGGCCACCGGCCGGGTCGCGGAGGCGGAGGCGGAACGCGGCCTGTTCCGCGAGGCGGTCGCCCGGGTGCCGGAGTCCCGCACCCTCTTCAACAACACCTGCGCCGACATCCTCGCCATCGCGTCCGCCATGCTCGACGGCGAGCTGGAGTACCGCAGGGGCGACCACGCCGCCGCCTTCGCCGCCCTGGAACGCTCGATCGAGCTGGACGACAACCTTCCCTACGACGAACCCTGGGGCTGGATGCAGCCCACCCGGCACGCCTACGGCGCCCTGCTCCTGGAACAGGGCCGGACCGCCGAGGCCGAGGCCGTCTACCGGGCCGACCTGGGCCTCGACGACACCCTGCCCCGCCCGCTCCAGCACCCGAACAACGTCTGGGCCCTGCACGGACTCCACGAGTGCCTGGTGCGGCTGGGCAGGGCGGCGGAGGCGCGGATCGTGGCACAGCAGTTGAAGCTCGCCGCCGCTCTGGCGGACGTACCGGTGGAGGCGTCCTGCTTCTGCCGCCTCGACACCGCCCCGGCCGCCGCCCCCGTCGCCGGTGGCGGGGCCGGCTGCTGTGCCACGGACCACTGACCCTGCCGGGCCCGGTCCGGCCCCGGCAGGGACGCGGGTCAGACGTTGACGCCGAAGTCCGCGGCGATGCCCGCGAGGCCCGAGGCGTACCCCTGGCCGACCGCCCGGAACTTCCACTCTGCGCCGTGACGGTACAGCTCGCCGAAGACCATCGCGGTCTCGGTCGAGGCGTCCTCGGAGAGGTCGTAGCGGGCGAGTTCCTGGTTGTTCGCCTGGTTGACGACCCGGATGAAGGCGTTGCGGACCTGGCCGAAGCTCTGACCGCGGTTCTCCGCGTCGTGGATGGAGACCGGGAAGACGATCCGGTCCACCTCGGCCGGGACCGCGGCGAGGTTCACCTTGACCGCCTCGTCGTCGCCCTCGCCCTCACCGGTGAGGTTGTCGCCGGTGTGCTCGACCGAGCCGTCCGGGCTGGTGAGGTTGTTGTAGAAGACGAAGTGCCCGTCCGAGAGCACCTTGCCCGCCGCGTCCAGGAGCAGCGCGGAGGCGTCGAGGTCGTAGTCGGTGCCGGTCGTGGTGCGCACGTCCCAGCCCAGACCGACCAGCACGGCGGTCAGCCCGGGCGCCTCCTTGCTGAGCGAGACGTTGCCGCCCTTGGCCAGGGAAACTCCCACTGCGTTCTCCTTCGTCGCGTCTTCTGATCACGTCTTCTGATCACGTCCGTGTGCCTGCCAGCCAATCTACAACACTGTAGAAGAAAGCCTTCTATACGATGTCGCCTCGGAAGGTGATGGGCGGCGGAAGGAGGCGGGCCGTGAGGGATGACCGGCGTCCGCGGCGGCGGGGGCAGGGCGAGCTGGAGGCACTGGTGCTGTCCGGGCTGCGCGAGGCGGACGGACCCGCGACGGCCGGCTGGGTGCAGGAGCGCCTCGGCGGCGACCTCGCCTACACCACGGTGATCACGATCCTGACCCGGCTGCTGGAGAAGGGCGCGGTCAGCCGGGAGCGCGCGGGCCGCTCCTTCGCCTGGACCCCCGCCTCGGACCAGGCGGGACTGGCCGCGCGCAAGATGCGCAAGGTCCTGGACGCCGAGAGCGACCGGGAAGCGGTACTGGCCAGCTTCGTCACCGGCCTCGACCCGGACGACGAGCGGCTGCTGCGCGACCTGCTGGGGCACGCGCGTGCCGCGGAGGACGGCTGACACCGCATGGGGGTCTTCGTCTTCCTGCCCCTGGTCCTGCCGCTCACCGCATGGCCGATCGCCAGGCTGGCCGCACAGCATCTGCACCCGCGGACCGCGACGGGGCTGCTCACCGTCGTCGCCGCCGTGATGGCCCTGTGCAGCACACTGTGCCTGGCCCTGGTGATGGTGGTCGGCACCGCGCAGCTGCCGGGCAATCCACTGCCCGACGCCTGGTCCGACCCCGAGGTGCGGGCGGCGGTGCCCTACGACGAGATCGTCGGCAAGGCGGCGATTCCCGCGCTGTGCCTGGTGGTCGCTGCCTCGGTACGAGCCCTGTGGCGGCACGGCAGGGTGCGCCGCCGCGCCCACCGCGCGCTGGCCGGACTGCCGGGCACCGGGGTGGCCGTACTGCCGGACGACGTGCCGTACGCGTACGCGCTGCCCGGCGGGCGCCGGGACCGCGTCGTGGTCAGTACGGCCCTGCTCGACTGCCTCGAACCGGGCGAACGGCGCGCGCTGTTCGCCCACGAGCGCGCCCATCTCGCCGCCCGGCACCACCGCTTCCTGCTCGCCGTTCGGCTCGCCGCGCTGGCCAACCCGTTCCTGCGCCCCCTGCGCACCGCCGTGTCCTTCACGGCGGAGCGCTGGGCCGACGAGACGGCGGCGCGGGCGGTCGGCGACCGCCGTGCGGTGGCGACCGCGATCGGCAAGGCGGCCCTCGTCTCCCGGGACGCCCCCGTCCCCACCCTCGCCGGCCTGGCCGCGCCCGGCCCGGTACCGCGCCGGGTGGCGGCCCTGCTGGGTCCCGCTCCCGCGGTCCGCACCTGGCCGCCGGTGTTCACCTCGGCGGGCCTGGCGGCGTGGGCCGCGGCGGCCGGAACCGCCGTCTCGGCGATGTCGTCCGCCAACGCCGCCGTCACGATGTTCCTCATCCTCCGGGCCGCGACGCCCTTCTGAGCGGCTTTCACCTCCGGGGAAAACCCCAGGTCACAGGAGTGCTGGCAACCGATCCTCACTCGATCGGGTGATCGGCCAATCCGGAGCCCGACCGGCTCCGGATTCCCCGTGTGAGGGAAGAAGCGAGAACACACCGACAGCGGCCCGCCCGCCGACGGTCCCTGCCGTCCATACGCGCAGGGCGGCTCGACCCCCGCACGCCGGGCTGACCCGGAGCCGGATCCGCCGGTCCGCCCCCACGGGCCGGGACCGCGCACCCGGCCGATCACCACTTCACCGTATTCCGCGCCAACGCAGTCTTCGTGCTGCCCTTTTCCCAGGAGATTCCATGAACGCCCGCATCCGCCGCTCCGCCGTCGCCGTCGTCGCGGCCGCCGTCCTGCCCCTGTCCCTGGCCGCCTGTTCCGACGACGGCGACAGCGGCTCCTCGGACTCCGCCCAGGCCGCCTCCTCGGCGCCCGCGGCCGGCGACGAGCAGTCCTCCGACACCTCCGGCGACATGGCGGGAATGGACGAGCCGTTCGGACCGGCCTGCTCCACGGTGCCGAAGGAGGGCGCCGGTTCCTTCGACGGCATGGCCAAGGACCCGGTCGCCACGGCCGCCTCGAACAACCCGGCCCTGTCCACGCTGGTGACGGCGGTGAAGAAGGCCGGCCTGGTCGACACCCTCAACAACGCCGAGAACATCACCGTGTTCGCGCCCACCAACGACGCCTTCGCCAAGATCCCGAAGGCCGACCTGGACAAGGTCCTGAACGACAAGGCGATGCTCACCGACATCCTGACCTACCACGTCGTGGGCCAGAAGCTCGCCCCCAAGGACCTCGAGAACGGTTCCTTCGACACCCTGCAGAAGTCGAAGCTGACCACTTCGGGCTCCGACGAGTCCTACACGGTCAACGACTCCGCCAAGGTCGTCTGCGGCAACGTGAAGACCGCCAACGCCAACGTCTTCATCATCGACACCGTCCTCATGCCCAAGAGCTGACGCGGGACCGGGCGCGCGGGCCGGGGGAGCGGATCGGGCAGTGGCCCGCCCCCCGGCCGCGCGGTGACGGACGCCCCGGAGCACCCCGCGTCAGTCGCCCATCAGGCCGGCGGCGAGCGCGGCCCCCAGCTCCCAGCAGGCCTCCAGGTCGCCCTTGGCGGGCTCACCGGCCACGTTCACCGCGGGTGCCGCGCGCTGCCAGCCGAGGCCGGTCGTGACCGACTCGATGCCGCGCACCGCGCCGGTGGTGTCGCTGCCGCCGTGCACGTAGTAGCCGAAGGGCCGGCCCCGGGTGCCGTCCAGGCAGGGGTAGTAGACCTGGTCGAAGAAGTGCTTGAGCGCCCCGGACATGTAGCCCAGGTTGGCCGGGGTGCCCAGCAGATACCCGTCGGCCTCCAGCACGTCGACCGCGGTAGCCGCCAGCGCCGCCCGCCGGATCACCCGCACCCCTTCGATCTCGGGAGCGGTCGCCCCGGACACGACGGCTTCCAGCATCGCCTGGCAGTTCGGCGACGGCGTGTGATGCACGATCAGCAAAGTGGCCACCCCCGAAGCCTGCCGCCCGGCACCCTCCGACCGCAAACGACACCTCCTACCCGCTCTCGCCGTGAAGGCGGATCTCCCGGCCCTGCCGGTCTCTCCGCAGCCACCGGTCGTGGCCGGCCACGACGATCGCGCCGGGCCCGCTGCCCGGCGCCTCCTCCAGTTCGTCGCACAGCGCGGGGGAGAGGTGGTTGGTGGGCTCGTCGAGCAGCAGCAACTGGGGCGGGCACGCCACCAGCAGCGCCAGGGCGAGGCGCCGTCGCTGTCCGGCCTAGAGACGGCCGACCGGCAGGCCGAGGTCCGCCTCGTGCAGCAGGCCCGGCGACCGCAGCGGAACCGCCTCGGCCCGCTCCACGCCCAGCGTCCCCTCGTAGGTGTCCCGGACCGACTCGCAGATGTCGTTCATGTGCTTTGCTCCGCTTTTCTCCTCACTTCTGATGCGTTGCCGCGAGTCGCCCGGACGGCTTTCGTGTCGGCGCCCGCAAGCCGGTCCAATCCGCGCGGCCCGCGGCTTCGGATTACCCACGCCAGCGTTGATCACAGTGGGCGGAGGAGTAACGAAATGCCGCGAGCGTCAGGGGAGGCCGTACGCCGCACGGCCGTCGTCGGCAGCGGAGTGGCGGGGCTGACCGCCGCGTACGTACTGGGCCACGAGCATCACGTCACCCTGTACGAGGCCGACGACCGCCTCGGCGGACACGCCCACACCCACGACCTGGCGTCGGCCGACGGCCGGGTCCACCGGGTCGACTCCGGGTTCATCGTGCACAACCGCCGCACCTACCCGAACCTGCTGCGCCTCTTCGACGAACTCGGTGTCGCCACACAGGAGTCGGAGATGAGCATGTCGGTACGGTGCGAGGGCTGCGGACTGGAGTACGCCGGCGCCCGCGGCCCCGCCGGACTGCTCGCCCGCCCGCGCAACGTCCTGCACGGCCCCTACCTGCGGATGCTGGCCCAGGTGCCCCGGTTCCACCGCGCGGCACGCCGGCTGCTCACCGGCGGCGCCGACCAGGCCCTGACGCTCGGCGAGTTCCTGGACCGCGAGGGCTTCTCGCCGTACTTCCGGGCCCACTTCATGACGCCCGTGGTCTCCGCGGTCTGGTCCTGCGACGCCGCCACCGCCCTGCGCTACCCGGCCGCCTACCTGTTCCGCTTCCTGCACCACCACGGCATGCTCGCCGTCGGCGGCTCGCCGGTGTGGCGCACGGTCACCGGCGGCTCCCGCTCCTACGTCGACCGGATCGCCGAGGGCTTGCCCGACGTCCGCACCGCCACCCCGGTCCGCTCGGTGGCCCGGCACACCGACGGCGTGGACGTCACCGCCGCCGACGGCACCACCGACACCTACGACCACCTCGTCGTCGCCGTCCACCCCGACCAGGCCCTGGAGTTGCTGGCCGACCCGACACCCGAGGAGAAGGAGGTCCTCGGCGCGTTCCGCTACTCCCGCAACGCCACCCTCCTGCACACCGACACGACCCTGCTGCCCCGCGCCCGGGGAGCCCGCTCCTCCTGGAACTACCTGCTGCCCTCCTGCGACGCGGGCGCCGACCGGGTCCGCGTCAGCTACGACATGAACCGCCTGCAACGCCTCGACGCGCAAGACACCTACGTCGTCACCCTCGGCGGCGAGGACCGCGTCGACCCGGACCGGGTGCTGGCCCGCATGACCTACGAACACCCCGTCTACACCCCCGAGTCGGTCGCGGCCCAGCGGCGGTTGCCCGGCCTGCGCACCCCGGTCACGGCCTACGCCGGCGCCTACCACGGCTGGGGGTTCCACGAGGACGGCTGCCGCTCCGGGGTGGAGGCCGCCGCGGCCCTCGGAGTGGCCTGGTGAACCGCACCCCGGCGGCGCGGCCCGGCCTGTACCCGTGCGAGATCGGCCACGTGCGCACCGACCCGGTCCGCCACACCCTGCGCCACCGCACCTACATGTGGCTCGTCGACGTCGACCGGCCCCCGGCACTGCCGCGCCCGTTGCGTCCCCTCGCCGGGTTCCGCGCCGCCGACCACTTCACCGGCGACGCCCCCTCGCTGCGGGCCGGCCTCGAAGGCTTCCTCGCCACGCACGGCGTCGACCTGGAAGGCGGAAGGGTCCTGGTGCTCACGCACGCCCGCGTCCTCGGGTACGTGTTCAACCCGCTGACCCTGTACTGGTGTCACAGCCCCGACGGCGCCCCGCGCTGCGTCGTCGCCGAGGTGCACAACACCTACGGCGAACGGCACGCCTACCTGCTGCACCCCGACGAGGCGGGCGTCGCGCACGTCGACAAGGACTTCTACGTCTCGCCGTTCTTCCCCGTCGACGGCGCCTACCGCATGCGGCTGCCACTGCCGGCCGACCGCCTCGACCTGACCGTACGACTGGACCGGCCCGGCGCCCGGCCGTTCACCGCGACCGTCCGGGGCACCCGCCGGGAGGCGACCCCCGCCGCCCTCCTGCGGCTCGCCCTGCGGCATCCGTTGTCGACCCTCGCGGTGTCGGCCGGCATCCGCAGGCACGGCATCCGTCTCTACCTGCGCGGACTGCCCGTCCAGCCGCGCCCGAGCCACCGCACCACGGAGAAAGCGACATGACCGCAACCCACTCCCGCCCCGCCACCGCACCCCTGGTCGCGGGAGCCCGCACCACACAGGTCGACCCGGCCCACTGGCCCGACGTGGCCGCCCCGCCCCGGGCCTCGCGGGCCCGCCGCGCCACCGCCGCGGCCGTCGTCCGCCGGGCCCTGAACCGGCTGCCGCTGCGCGTGCGATTCGCCGACGGCGACACCCTCGGCCTGGGCGGACCGCTGGTCGAGGTCCACGACCCCGACGCCTTCCACGGGCGGATCGGCGCCCACGGCCTCATCGGCTTCGGCGAGTCCTACCTGGCCGGCGAGTGGGACGCCCCGGACCTGGTCGGCGCCCTCACCGTGCTCGCCGCCCACGCCGCGGACCTGGTGCCCGCCCCGCTCCAGCGGCTGCGCGGCCTGTGGCACCAGCGGCAGCCCGCCGCCCGGCGCAACACCCCCGAAGGCGCCCGGGACAACATCAGCAGTCACTACGACCTGTCCAACGACCTGTTCGCCCTCTTCCTGGACGAGACCCTCAGTTACTCCTGCGCCGTCTTCCCCGTCTTCCCGGCCCGCCGCGAGTCGTTCGCCGCCGCCCAGCAGCGCAAGATCGACCGGCTGCTCGACCTCGCCGAGGTCGGCGAGGGCACCCGGCTCCTGGAGATCGGCACCGGCTGGGGCGAACTCGCGCTGCGCGCCGCCGCCCGCGGCGCCCACGTCACCTCCCTCACGCTCTCCCGCGAGCAGCGCGAGCGCGCCCTCGAACGCGCCCGCGAGGCCGGCCTCGCCGACCGCGTCCGCGTCGAACTGCGCGACTACCGCGAGGAGCGGGGCACCTACGACGCCGTCGTCAGCGTCGAGATGATCGAGGCCGTCGGCGCCGAGTTCTGGCCGGTCTACTTCCGCACCCTCGACGAGCGCCTCGCCCCGGGCGGCCGAGCCGCCCTCCAGGCCATCACCATGCCGCACAACCGCATGCTGGCCGCCCGCCACACCTACACCTGGATCCAGAAGTACGTCTTCCCCGGCGGTCTGATCCCCTCCACCGACGCGATGGAGGAGACCGCCCGCGACCACACCGGGCTGCGCGTCGAGCGTCGCGACGCCTTCGGCCCGCACTACGCCGAGACGCTGCGCCTGTGGCGGGAGCGGTTCACCGAGCGCGCCGCCGAGGTCGACGCCCTCGGCTTCGACGAGACCTTCCGGCGCCTGTGGACCTTCTACCTCGCCTACTCCGAGGCCGGCTTCCGCGCCGCCTACCTCGACGTCCAGCAGTACCTGTTCACCAAGGAGGGCACCGCCCGATGAGCACCGTCCGCACCACCCGGCCCGGCGCCGCCCACCGGCTCGCCGCGCTCGTCGAGGACGCGCTCGGCGGGCCGCTCCCCGTCCGGCTGCGCGCCTGGGACGGCACCGAGACCGGCCCCGCCGACGGCCCCGTGGTCGTCGTCCGCTCCCGGCGCGCCCTGCGCCGCCTGCTGTGGCAGCCCGGCGAACTGGGCCTCGCGCAGGCCTACGTCACCGGCGAACTGGACGTCGACGGCGACCTGGCCGACGGCCTGCGCCGGATGTGGGCGGCCACCCGTGAACGCCGCCTGCACCCGCCCCGCCCCGGCCTCACCGACCGGGTGCGCGCGGCGGGCACCGCCGTCCGCCTCGGCGCGGTGGGCCCCCGCCCGGCGACCCCCGCCGCCCAGGCCCGGCTGCGCGGCGGCCTGCACACCAGGTCCCGCGACCGGGCCGCCGTCAGCCACCACTACGACCTGTCCAACGACTTCTACCGCCTCCTCCTCGACGAGACCATGGCCTACTCCTGCGGGGTGTGGGCCGACGAGGACACCGACGCGGAGGGCAGTGCCGCCGACGCCCAGCGCGCCAAGCTCGAGCTGATCTGCCGCAAGCTGGGCCTCACCTCCGGTGTCCGCCTCCTCGACGTCGGCTGCGGCTGGGGCTCACTCACCCTGTACGCGGCCGAGCGGCACAAGGCACAGGTCACCGCCGTCACCCTCGCCAAGGAGCAGGCGGCGTACGTCCGCGAACAGGTGCGTGAGCGCGGACTGGAGCACCGGGTGGAGGTGATCTGCCAGGACTACCGCGACATCACGGGAGGGGACTACGACGCCGTCTCCACCGTCGAGATGGGCGAGCACGTCGGAGACGCCGAGTACCCGGCGTTCGCCGCCGCCCTGCACCGGCTGGTCCGGCCCCGGGGCCGCGTCCTCGTGCAGCAGATGTCACGCGGCCGCAACGCGCCCGGCGGCGGCGCCTTCATCGAGGCGTACATCGCCCCCGACATGCACATGCGGCCACTCGGTGAGACGGTCCAGCTCCTGGAGGACGCGGGGCTCGAAGTACGCCACACCGAGTCCCTGCGCGAGCACTACGTCCGCACGGTCACGGCCTGGGAGCACACCCTGGAGCGGCGCCGGGACGAGTTCGTCGCGCTGGTCGGCGAGGAGACGGCACGGGTGTGGCGGCTGTACCTGGTGGGCGGCGCGCTCGCCTTCGAGCAGCGGCGCATGGGCGTCGACCAGATCCTGAGCGTGCGGCCCACCGCCGGGGGCGTGAGCGGCATGCCCGCGACGCCGGGGGAGTGGTACGAGCGGACGGCCCGCCCGTGAACGGCTTCCCGTGGGGAGCGTTCGCCGCGGGTCTCGGCTGGGCGGCGGCGGCCGCGCTCGCCGTCATGCTGGCCACCTTCGCCGTCGCCCTGCGCAAGGGCGTGCACCGTGTCGTGGACGTGGCGTGGGGCCTCGGCTTCGCCGCGGTCGCCGTCGTGACCTGCGTGGGCGCGACTGCGGCCGGGGAGGGCGACCCCGTCCGCCGGGTCCTGGTGGCCGTCCTGACCGTCGGCTGGGGGCTGCGCCTGGCCGCGCACATCGCCCGGCGCGGACGGGGACACGGCGAGGACCCGCGCTACGACGCCATGCTCGCCAAGGCCCGCGGCAACCGGAACCTCTACGCCCTGCGCATGATCTATCTGCTCCAGGGCGCTCTGGTCTGGCTCGTGTCCCTGCCCGTCCAGGCCGCCTCGTACGGGCCGGGGCCGCTGACGGCCCTGGCCTGGACCGGCGCGGCCGTGTGGGCGGTGGGGCTGGCCTTCGAGGCGGTGGGGGACGCCCAGCTGGCCCGGTTCAAGGCGGACCCGGCCAACCGGGGCCGCATCATGGACCGCGGCCTGTGGAGCTGGACCCGGCACCCCAACTACTTCGGCGACTTCTGCGTCTGGTGGGGCCTGTTCCTGATCGCCTGCGACGCCGGACTCCCGGCCGCCGCGGTCTCGGTCGTCTCCCCGCTGGTCATGACGTACCTGCTGATCGGCGGCAGCGGGAAGCGGCTGCTGGAACGGCACATGGCCGACCGCCCGGGATGGGCCGCGTACGCGGCACGCACCAGCGGGTTCCTCCCGCGTCCGCCGCGCGGCTCCGCCTGAGCCGCGCGGAGCCGAGCAGCAGGGGCGAGGGCGGCTGACGGGATGAGGGCCCGATCCGGACCCTCACCCCGTTCAGGCCGGCATGCTCAGCAGGGCGACGGGGTCGGAGGTCGGTTGCTCCGACCCACCGGCCGGCTCGACCGTGATGCCCACCCCCGCCGCGCCGTCGACGGCGCCCTCCATCAGCACCGCCTGACTGGTGCTGCCGGGATCCATCAGTCCCGCCGACCGCATCGTGCCGTGGTCGTCGAACCAGAGCTGGTACACCTTGCCGCGCGGCGGTTCGGTCATGCCCGAGGCCAGAAAGACCGCCCGGTCCTGTCCCTCGGAGACGACCAGTGTCCCGCTCGCCCCGTCCGCCAGCCGCGCGGTACGTGACTCGGCGTCCGGCGCGGCCAGCACCCCCGCCAGGGTCTCGGCCCGCCGCTCGGCCTGCGTGGCCCGCTCGCCGGCGTCCTGCGCGCGTTCGTACTGCCACGCCGCGGTGCCGCCGAGGCCCGCCGCGGCGGCCAGGCAGGCGGCCAGCGCCCAGCGGGCCAGACCGCGCCCACGGGGCACGACACGGCGTGCCTTCTCCACGGTGCCGCCGCCCGGCGGGACCTGGCGCACGGTCGTGATGCGGTGCAGCACCCGGCCCTTGAGGGCCGGACCGGGCACGAGTGTCGCGGCCAGCCCCAGCCGGGCCGTCGCGGCGGCGAACTCCAGAGTCTCCTGCTCGCAGGTGCCGCAGTCCGCCAGATGGCGTTCGAAGGCGTCCCGCTCGTCGTCGGGCAGCGCGTGCAGGGCGTAGGCGCCCGTCAGGCTGTGCAGGTCCTCGGTGCGCATCACGCGCTCACCCCCAGGCAGTCACGGAGCCGGATGAGACCGTCGCGCAGCCGCGTCTTGACCGTGCCGAGCGGCAGCGCGAGCGCCTCGGCCACCTGCCGGTAGGTCAGGCCGCGGTAGTAGGCGAGGGTCACGGACTGTCGCTGGATGTCGGTCAGGGTGCGCAGACAACGCCGCACCTGCTCCCGCTCCAGCCGGGTCTCGACCTGTTCGGTCACCTCGTCGTACTCGGGCGTGCGGTCGAGCAGGGCGGCCTTGTGGTCGCGGGCCGCGGCGGCCTCCACCGACCGCACCCGGTCCACCGCCCGCCGGTGGGCCAGGGTCAGGATCCAGTTGACCACCGTGCCGCGTTCGGGCCGGTAGCGGGGCGCCGTGCGCCACACCTCCACCAGCACCTCCTGCGCGACCTCCTCCGACTGCGCCTGGTCGCGCAGCACCCCCCGGGCGACCCCGAGCACGGGCCCCGCCACCGCGTCGTACACGGCGGCGAAGGAGTCCTGATCACCCAGGGCCACCTCACGAATCAGCTGCTGCAGATCGGGCTGGGCCGATGGATTTCTGCCGATGTGTACGGCTTCCTTCACGACGGTTGCTCCAACGGTTGTTCCAAGAGAATGCGACGGGCGGGGATCTCCCCGCGTAATCCGAGGCCGCGCGGCTCGCGGATTGGTCGGGGCGCCGTCGGCGCTGCGTGTCCCTCACCTGCTGGTGCCCCGGCAGCCCGGGGTTCAGGCTCCTGACGGCGCGGGCAGCTCCACGGTGATGCGGAGCCCGCCGGCCGGGCGTGGGGTCAGCGTGAGGGTTCCGTCGTGTGCCTCGGCGATGGTCTTGACGATGGCCAGGCCCAGGCCGACGCCCGCCTGGTCGGCGTGGGTGCGCTCGGTGCCGCGCTGGAAGGGTTCGGTGAGGGTCGCGACCAACCGGGGGGTGAGCTGCTCACCCGTGTTCTCGACGGTGAGCACCACGGCCCTGGGGCGAACGCCGGTGTGCACCCGGACGGTGCCCTGTCGTGGCAGGTTGTGGACGATCGCGTTGTGGACGAGGTTCGTGACGAGCTGAAGCAGGAGCGCGGGCGAACCGGTCGTGGGGGCGATGTCGCCGCTGGTCTCGAGGGTGACACCGTGCTTGTCCGCGAGCGGGTGGAGCGTTTCGGCCGCTTCCTCCGCGACGAGGGACAGGTCGACGTGCTCTCGGGTGAAGGACCGCTGGTTGGCGCGGCTGAGCAGGAGCAGTGCCTCGGTGAGGTCGATGGCCCGGGTGTTGACGGTGTGGAGACGGTCGACGAGTTCGCCGGTGTCGTGATTCGGATCGGCGCGGGCGACGTCGATGAGCGTCTTCGAGATCGCCAGCGGGGTACGCAGCTCGTGCGAGGCGTTGGCCGCGAATCTCCGCTGTTCCGCGACGTGCGCTTCGAGCTGCGCGAGCATCATGTCGAAGGCGTCGGCGAGTTCGCGGAACTCGTCCTCGCGGCCCGGCAGCCGGATCCGGTGGGAAAGCGATCCGGCCGCGACCGTGCGGGTGGCGTGGGTGATGCGGTCCAGGGGGGCGAGCATGCGTCCGGCGAGGATCCAACCTCCCACGAGGCCGAATACCAGGAGGAACACCATTACCGCGGCTGCCGTTGGGACGAAGGCGCGCACGAATTGGATGACCGGATTTTCTCGCACCGCCCCCGATTCGTTGGTTCGCAACCACCCCGATCGCAGGAGGAAAACTCCCATGGCGACGAGCAGCAGCGTCCCCGCGAGCGTGAGGAATCCGGCGTAGCTGAGGGTGAGTTTGAGGCGGACGCTCAGGCCGGGCCGCCTAACCACGGTCACCACCCGCACGCCCGGTGCCGGACGTCGTGTCGATGCGGTAGCCGACGCCCGGCACGGTGGCGATGATCCAGGGTTCGCCGAGGCGTTTGCGCAGAGCGGAGACCGTGATGCGCACGGCGTTGGTGAACGGATCGGCGTTCTCGTCCCACGCGCGCTCCAGGAGCTGTTCGGCGCTGACGACACCGCCTTCGGCGCCGACGAGGACTTCGAGGACCGCGAACTGTTTGCGGGTGAGCCCGACGTAGCGGTCGTCGCGGTAGACCTCGCGGCGGAACGAGTCCAGACGCAGGCCGGCGATCTCTCGCACGGGAGGCCTGCTGTGGGCCCGTCTGCGGTCGAGGGCTCTGAGGCGGAGCACGAGTTCCTGGAGTGCGAAGGGCTTGGTGAGGTAGTCGTCGGCGCCGAGGTGGAACCCGGATGCCTTGTCGTCGAGACGGTCGGCGGCCGTGAGCATGAGGATCGGCATGCCGCTGCCGGAGGCGACGATGCGTTTGGCGATCTCGTCGCCGGAGGGGCCGGGGATGTCGCGGTCGAGGACGGCGATGTCGTAGGTGTTGATGCCGAGCAGTTCCAGAGCGGTGTCGCCGTCACCCGCGACATCGGCCGCGATCGCTTCCAGGCGCAGGCCGTCACGGATCGCTTCGGCCAGATAAGGCTCATCCTCGACAATCAAGACACGCATATAGGAAGGATAAGGGGCCGCATATATCGTCCGCGTATCGAAAATCGCATACGTGCCGGCAACACCCGGTTGTTTTCACTGGCGGTATGTGTCGAACCCTGCCGTCATTCTCCCTCGGCAGCGGCCGGCGTTCGCCGGAGGAATACCAAACTGAGCTTCGTCGTACGGAGCAGGAGTGAGCGAGAACACACCATGACGCAGCCCGACACGGTGGCGACCGGACAGGTGGGCCAGGCGGCCGGCGGCGAAGGAACTCGGCCCGAGAGCGGCTCCCGGCCGGGCCCCTGGAGGCGCGGGCCTGTACTCACGGCGTGTTCGCTGCTGCTCGGCCTGCTTCTGCTGCTGCACGAGAAGCTCACGGGCCGGGCCGGTCTGGGCAGTCTGGTGGAGACCTTCCTGCCGTGGTTCGGCCTGTTCGTCCCGGTGCTGTTCGCCGCGGCGCTCTGGCGCCGCTCCGCCTCGGCGGTCCTCGCGCTGCTGCTTCCGGCCGTGGCGTGGGTGAGCCTCTTCGGCGGGCTGCTCGGCAGCGAGTCCCCTGCGGGCGGTGACCTCACCGTGGTCAGCCACAACGTCGCCGCCGAGAACCGCGATCCGGCCGGCACCGCCCGTGACCTGGCCGCCTCCGGCGCGGATCTGCTGGCGCTCGAGGAGCTGAGCGACCGGGCCAGGACGACGTACGAGAAGGAGCTGGCGAAGGCGTACCCGCACCACACCGTGCAGGGCACGGTCGGGCTGTGGAGCAGGCTGCCGCTGTCGGACACCCGGCCGGTCGACGTCCTGCGGGGCATGGCCGGGCCACTGGCCGAGAAGCCGGCGCCCGAGGACCTCCCGGTGGACCCGCCCCGGGCGCTGCGCACCACGGTGGCCACCGAGAAGGGGTCGCTGGCGGTGTACGTGGCGCATCTGGGTTCCGTACGGGTGATGCCCCGGGGCGGCTTCTGGACGGACTCGCGGGACACCGGCGCGACGAAGCTCGCCAGGGCCGTCGCCGCCGAGCGCGCCGAGCGGGTGCTGGTGCTCGGTGACTTCAACGGCACCATGGACGACCGTGCGTTCGACGGTCTCACCTCGCAGCTGCGCTCGGTTCAGGACGTGGCCGGGGACGGGTTCGGGTTCAGCTGGCCGGCGAGGTTCCCGGTGGCGCGGATCGACCAGATCCTGGTCCGCGGTGTGGAGCCGGAGAGTGCGTGGCTGTTGCCGGCCACGGGCAGTGACCACCGGCCGGTGGCGGCCGGGATCAGCTGGTGAACGCCGGGTGAGCCGCAGGGTGGTGGCATATCGTCGGCGTATCGAGAACCGCATACGTCCGGGCAACACCCCGCCGCCTTCACTGGTGGCATGTCCTACAGAGAACCAGTACGAGCACCAGCCGGGAATCCGGTCGTCAGGCCGATCAGCGCCGCCGAGCATGCGGCGTTCGTGCGGGCCCAGCGGTCGGTCAGCTTTCTGCAGACCCCGGCGTGGGGCCGCGTCAAGACCGAGTGGCGCAGCGAGTCCCTCGGCTGGTTCGACGGTCGGCGCCTGATTGGTGCGGGGCTCGTCCTGCATCGCCCGGTGCCGCGGCTCGACCGCTTCACGCTGGCGTATCTGCCCGAGGGCCCGGTCATCGACTGGAGCGGCGACATCGGTGCGTGGCTCGATCCGCTGGCCGCGTATCTCAAGGCGCACGGCGCGTTCGCGATCCGGCTCGGCCCGCCCGTGGTCACCGACACCTGGAGCGCCGCCCAGGTCAAGGAGGGCGTCGCCGATCCGGACATCCGGCGGCTGACCGACCTGCCCGGCCAGTGGGGCGACCCGGTCGGCGCCCGCGTGAGCGGCGGGCTCGAGGACGCGGGCTGGCTGCCGCAGAACCCGCGGGACGGGTTCGGCGTCGGGCATCCGCAGTTCAAGTACGAGGTCCCGCTGGCAGGCAGGACCGAGGGCGAGCTGCTCAGGGGCATGAACCAGCAGTGGCGCCGCAACATCAAGAAGGCGGCCAAGGAGGGTGTCGAGGTCACGGCCTGCGACGGGGGTCCGGAAGACCTGAAGGCGTTTCACGACCTCTACGTCCACACCGCCGAGCGCGACCGCTTCACACCCCGGGGGTTGCGCTACTTCGAGACCATGTTCGCGGCGCTGAGGGCCGAGGACCCCCAGCGGATCACGCTCTACCTGGCCCGCCACCAGGGCGACCTGGTCGCCGCCACCGTCCTGGTCCGCGTCGGCGCCCACGCGGTGTACGCCTACGGCGCATCCGCCACCGACAAGCGTGAGGTGCGCGGTTCCAACGCCTGCCAGTGGGCGATGATCCGCGACGCGCTCGCGGCCGGCTGCGACGTGTACGACCTGCGCGGCATCACCCCCACCCTCGACGCCGACGACCCGCACGTCGGCCTGGTCCGGTTCAAGGTCGGCACCGGCGGCCGGGCGGTGCGGTACGTCGGCGAGTGGGACCTGCCGCTGCGGCCGATGGTCTACCGGGCCTTCGACCTCTACATGAGGCGGCGCAGGCGCTGAACTAGAGGAGCGCGGCGGCCACTTCGTCGAGGCGGGCCCCGCGGGACGCCTTGACCAGCACCACGTCGCCGGTCGTGAGGTGGCCGCGCAGCCAGTCGACGGCCGCGTCGTTGTCGGCGAGGACCACCGCCCGCTCTCCCGCGCCGTCGGCGATCGGCCGGGCCGCCTCGCCGACGGCGGCCACCACGTCGGCCCGGGCCGCGGCGTACGCCCCGACGGCGCGGTGCTCGGCCTCGCTGTCGTCGCCGAGTTCGAGCATGTCGCCGAGTACGGCGATGCGGCGCCCGCCCTCGACGGCCGCCAGCGCGTCCAGAGCGGCGCGGGTCGAGTCGGGATTGGCGTTGTAGGAGTCGTTGAGCAGCGCCGCGCCGCAGGCGAGGTCGCGCGGCTCCAGCCGCCACGGCGACAGCGAGGCGGTGGCCAGCGCCGCCGCCGCCGGGCCGAGAGGAACCCCGGCCGCGAGTGCCGCCGTCGCGGCAGCCGAAGCGTTGAGCGCCTGGTGGGCGCCGACGAGCGGCAGCGCGACGGGAGCCGAGGCGTCGGCGGTCCGCAGGGTGAAGGACGGCCGGCCGAGCCGGTCGAGGGCCAGGTCGTGTGCCCGTACGCCGGCGTGCACCGCCCGGCCGAAGGTCAGCACGGGACCGTCGGTGAGCGAGCGCATGGCGACCACCCGGGGATCGTCGGCGTTGAGGACGGCGGTGCCGCCGGGCGCGAGACCCCGCACCAGTTCGCCCTTGGTCCTGGCGATGGCGGCCCGCGACCCGAACTCGCCGAGGTGGGCCAGTCCGACGTTGAGGACGACGGCGATGTCGGGCGCGACCAGGCCGGTGAGCGCGGTGATGTCGCCGACATGGCGGGCTCCCATCTCAAGGACGAGGAACCGGGTGGCCGGCTGGGCGCGCAGCATGGTGAGCGGCACGCCGAGCTCGTTGTTGAGCGAGCCGATCGTGGCAATCGTCGGCGCGGCGCTCGAAAGAACGGCCGTCAGCAGGTCCTTGGTGCCGGTCTTGCCCTGCGAGCCGGTCAACCCGACCACGGTCAGCCCGTCGCGCAGTCGGGCCACGACATGGGCGGCGAGCATCTGCAGCGCGGCCCTGACGTCCTCGACGACAACGGTGGGCAGCGGCGTGGGCCGGGAGCCGAGCACGGCCACCGCACCGGCACGGCCGGCCTGGGCGGCGTAGTCGTGGCCGTCGGCGTGCTCGCCGGCGAAGGCGACGAAGAGGCCCCCGGGACCGGCCTGCCGGCTGTCGAGCACGGCCGGCGCGGTCACGGTCACGGAGCTGTCGCCCTCGGCCGTTCCGCCGACGATCTCGGCGATCTCGCCGAGGCCGAGCGGGATCACGCGGGCCTCCCGGGCGTCATGTCGGGTGTGGTGTCATTCATGCCTCCAGTCAAGGCAGTGGGACGTATCGCGGGCATATCGAAAACCACATACGCTCCGGCAACAGCACGCCACCTTGACTGGAGGCATGACCCACAGCGAATCGATCCGCATCACCATGTACGGGTGCGACCCGGACGAAGTCGCTCTGTTCCGTGAGCTGGCACCGGGCCTCGGTGTGCGGCCCGCCCTCACCGACGCACCGCTCTGCGAAGCCAACACCCAACTGGCCTCCGGCAGCCGGTGCGTCAGCGTCGGACACAAGACGCCCATCACCCATGCCACTCTGCGTGCGCTCGGCCGGACCGGTGTGCGCTACATCTCCACCCGGAGCATCGGCTACAACCACATCGACGTGGATTACGCGGTCAGCGTCGGCATCTTCGTCGAAAACGTCTCCTACTCTCCGGACAGCGTGGCCGACTACACGCTGATGCTCATGCTGATGGCGGTCCGGAACGCGAAAGCCGTCGTCCGGAGCACCGACATGCACGATTACCGGCTGAACGATGTGCGGGGAAAGGAGCTGCGCGATCTGACCGTCGGGGTGATCGGCACCGGCCGTATCGGCGCGGCGGTCATGGACCGGCTGCGGGGTTTCGGCAGCCGAATCGTGGCCCATGACACTCGCCCCGTCGATCGTCCCGGGACCGCTGTCGAGCACGTTCCGCTCGACGAACTGCTGCGGCGGAGCGACCTCGTCACGCTGCACGCGCCGCTCACCGCGCAGACGCACCATCTGCTGAATCGGCGGCGCCTGGCGCAGTTGAGGAACGGCGCGCTGATCGTCAATACCGGACGTGGTGCGCTCATCGACACCGAGGCACTGCTGCAGGAATTGGAAAGCGGCAGGCTGGGCGGTGCGGCGCTGGACGTCGTCGAAGGCGAGGAAGGCGTCTTCTACACCGACTGCCGGGACAGACCCATAGAAAGCAAAGCACTGTTGCGACTGCAGGAGTTGCCGAATGCGCTCATCAGTCCGCACACCGCCTACTACACGGACCACGCCCTGCGCGACGCCGTGGAGAACTCACTCACCAATTGTCTGGCATTCGAAAGCAGGAACCAGCGTGGCTAAGCTGAAGCTCGGCATCATCTTCGGTGGCCGTTCCGAGGAGCACCCCGTCTCCGTCAAGTCGGCGCGCGAGGTGGCCCGGAACCTCGACCCCGAGAAGTACGAACCCTTCTACATCGGGATCACACGGAGCGGAGCCTGGAGGCTCTGCGACGGGCCCGACACGGAGTGGGAAAACGGCCGTGGCCGTCCCGTCGCGCTGTCGCCGGACAGCAACGTGCACGGACTGCTCACTCTGGATCAGGGGCGCTACGCAACGATCCGTCTGGACGTCGTGCTCCCCGTACTGCACGGCACACTCGGCGAGGACGGTGCGATCCAGGGCCTGCTGGAACTCTCCGGCATCCCCTACGTCGGCTGCGACATCCAGAGTTCCGCCCTGTGCATGGACAAGTCCCTTGCGTACGTGGTCGCCAGAAGCGTGGGAATCGCCACGCCGGACTTCTGGACCGTCACGGCGGACGAAACCATCGATCCGGCCCTGCTCACCTATCCGGTCTTCGTGAAGCCGGCCCGTTCGGGATCGTCCTTCGGCGTCACCAAGGTGTCCCGGGAAGAGGAACTGCGGGGCGCAGTCGAAGTGGCACGGCGGTACGACTCGAAGGTGCTGATCGAAGAGGCGGTCGTCGGCAGCGAGATCGGCTGCGCCATCCTCGGAAACGCGTCGGAACCGACCGCGGGCGAGGTGGACCGGATCGCCCTCTCGCACGGGTTCTTCAGGATCCACCAGGAGGACGCCCCCGAGGCCGGTTCCGAGAACGCCACGGCAATCGTTCCCGCCGACATTCCGCAAGAGTCACGGCTCCTCGTTCAGGAGACGGCCAAGGCCGTGTACCGCGCCCTGGGATGCGGCGGCCTCTCGCGGGTGGACATGTTCCTCAAGGAGAACGGAGAAGTCGTCCTCAACGAGGTCAACACCCTCCCCGGCATGACCTCGTACAGCCGTTACCCGAGGATGATGGCGGCCGCGGGAGTGCCGCTTTCCGAGGTGATCGACCGGACCGTGTCCCTCGCCCTGACGGGAAAGATCCGATGAAGGACGACTTCGTCTTTGTGGACGAGTTGGCATCCGGCATCCGCTGGGACGCCAAGTACGCCACGTGGGACAACTTCACCGGCAAACCGGTGGACGGTTACCTGGCCAACCGGGTCGTCGGCACGAGGGCTCTGTGCGCGGCCCTGGAACGGGCGCGGGAGAAGGCCGAAACACGGGGGTTCGGCCTGCTGCTCTGGGACGGCTATCGCCCACAGCACGCCGTCGACTGCTTTCTGCGCTGGTCGCGGCAGCCGGAGGACGACCGGACCAAGTCGCGGCACTATCCGAATATCGGCAGGGCCGAGATGTTCGAGAAGGGATATGTGGCCGCCAGGTCGGGCCACAGCCGGGGCAGCACCGTCGACCTCACGCTCTACGACCTGGCCACCGGTGAACTCGTCCCCATGGGCGGAGACCATGACCTGATGGATTCCGTCTCACATCATGGGGCACGAGGAATCACACCTGCCGAAGCGCGGAACCGGCAGCACCTGCGCTCCCTCATGGAGAGTTGCGGTTTCCGTGCGTACGAGTGCGAGTGGTGGCATTACACGCTCGCCGACGAGCCCTATCCGGACACCTACTTCGATTTCCCCATCACGTAGGACGCCGGTCGTGGGCTCATCAGGTGCCGAAGGCGGAGGTGGTGGTCGGGGCGGCCGGTACCCGTACCCGCACGGGTACACTGGGGCCGCTCGCGCTCGATTCGGAGCGGGAAGACCAGGACCACAGGGAGGTGAGGTTGATGACCGCGCTCGAAGCCGCAGCTCGCGACGCCCGGGTCTCCCTCGCGTCCCGGGCCACGGCCTGACTTCCGCCGCCCCAGTCGAACGCAACCCGGAAACGGATCCTCATCCCGTCATGTCCCACACCTGGAACACCCGCGCCGAGACCGGCGCCGACATCCCGGCCATCCGCGACATCGTCCGCACCGCCTTCCCCACACCGGAGGAGGCCACCCTCGTCGACGCGCTGCGCGCCGACCCCGAGGCGTGGATCGACGGACTCTCCCTCGTCGCGGTGGACGACGACGACCGTCCCGTGGGTCACGCCCTGCTGACCCGCTGCCACATCGGGGACAGCCCCGCGCTGTGCCTGGCACCCGTCGCCGTCCGGCCCGAGCGGCAGAACAGCGGCGCCGGCGCGGCCGCCGTCCGGGCCGCGCTCGTCGCGGCCGAGGGCCTCGGCGAGCACCACGTGGTCGTCCTCGGACACCCGGAGTACTACCCGCGCTTCGGCTTCACCCGGGCCTCCGCCCACGGCATCGGCCTGACCATCGACGTCCCGGACGAGGCCCTGATGGCCCTCACCCTGGACGCCGCCCACCCGCTGCCCGCCGGCACCGTCCGGTACGCGGCGCCCTTCGGCATCTGATCCGCGCCGACCGGTATCCGCTTCGCGGCTGAACCGCCACGCCGTGTGCCGGCGGGAGCCTCTCCCGCCGGCACGCGGCGTTCCCGTGGCCGATTTCCTTGGCCGAAACCCTTGACCTGACGCCCGCGGTCCTTCACATTACTGGTTAATGCGCATTAGGTAATGCGCATTAACAGATCGAGGGGAGCAGGGGTGGCGAACGAAGCCGCAGGGCGGGCGAGGCCGGGGAGGGCCCCCGCGCCGGCCGGCCGGCGGGCCCGGCCGAGGCAGGCGGAGGTGGCCACACTCGCCGGTGTGTCCCAGGCGACGGTGTCCCTGGTGCTGTCCGGACGGGACATCGCGACCGGCCGCCCGATCTCGGCGGAGACCCGCAGAAAGGTCCTCGACGCCGCCCACAGCCTCGGCTACGTCCCCGACCCGGCCGCCAGCCGGCTCGCCGCCGCCCGCAACAACCTGCTCGGCGTCTTCAGCTTCACCGCGACCTTCCCGACCGACGTCCGGCACTCGTACTACCCGTTCCTCGTCGGCGTGGAGCAGGAGGCCGCCTCCCAGGGCTACGACCTGGTGCTGTTCACCGGGTCGAGCAGCGGGGGAGCGGGCGCGACGCACGGGGCCGGCGCACTCAACCGGGTGCGGCTGGCGGACGGCTGCCTCTTCCTGGGACGTCATGCCCCCGCCGACGAGCTGGGCCGGCTGGTGGCCGACGACTTCCCGGTGGTCCACGTCGGCCGGCGCGACGAACCTGAGGGCCTCGCCTGGGTCGGTGCCGACTACGTCAGCGCCAGCCGCGAGGTCGTGACCGCGCTCGCCGGGCTCGGCCACCGGCGCGTCCTCCTCGTCCGCGAGGACGACGACGCGCCCGCCTCCACCGACCGTGAAAGAGGCTTCCTCGACGGACTCGCGAGCAACGGCCTGCCCGCCGGCCCCGGCGCCGTGTTCCGCTCCGGCGACCCGCGCGGCGAGCTGACCGCCGACCGTGTGCGGTCCTGGCTGGACGACGGCTTCACCGCCTTCGTCGCCGAGGAGACCGACACCGGGGCCGCCTGGCGGGCGCTGCGTGCCGCCGTCGACGAGGCGGGCCTGGACTGCCCCGGCCAGGTGTCGCTCGCACTGCTCGGCAGCCCGCCCGCCGACCTGGCGGACGAACCGGCGCCGATGGGCTTCGACATCCCGCGCCCCGCGCTGGGCGCCGAGGCCGTACGACTGCTCGCCGCCCGCATCGCGGGCGGGCCGGCCGTGGGCACGCTCGTCGCCTGCACCTTCAGACCGGGCGCGACCGCGGGCCCACCGGCCACCCCCTGAACCGCACCACCCGACCAGAACCCACCGCACCACCAGAGGAGCAAGCAGCGTGATACCGGAACCCGACATCCTCGTCGTCGGCGGCGGCCTCGGCGGCGTCGCCGCGGCCCTCGCCGCCTGCCGGGCCGGCCGCAGCGTCGTCCTGACCGAGGAGACGGACTGGATCGGCGGCCAGCTCACGAGCCAGGCCGTGCCGCCCGACGAACACCCGTGGGTCGAACAGTTCGGCACCACCGCCACCTACCGGCAACTGCGCGAGGGCATCCGCGGCTACTACCGCCAGTGGTACCCCCTGCGCGCCGAGGCCCTGGCGCTCACCGACCTCAACCCGGGCGCCGGCCGGGTCAGCAAACTCTGCCACGAGCCGCGCGTCGCCCTCGCCGTCCTCGAGGGCATGCTCGCCCCGCACCGGGCGGCCGGACGGCTCACCGTCCTCACCGAGCACCGACCGGTGGCCGCCGAGGCCGACAACGATGTCGTGCGCGCCGTCACCGTCGAGGACCTCCGCGACGGCACCCGGCGCACCATCCCCGCCCGCTACGTCCTGGACGCCACCGAGACCGGCGAACTGCTCCACCTCGCCGGCGTCGAGCACGCCAATGGTGCCGAGTCCCGCGCCGAGTTCGACGAACCGCACGCCCCCGACCAGGCCCAGCCGGAGAACCAGCAGGGCATCACCGTCTGCTTCGCCGTCTCCCACCACGAGGGCGAGGACCACACCATCGAGCGCCCCGCCGACTACGACTTCTGGCGGGACTACAAGCCCGACTTCTGGCCCGGCCCGCTGCTCGGCTTCGAGGCCCCCGACCCACGCACCCTGGAACCGGTGCCGCGCACCTTCGAACCCAACCCCGACCTCGACCCACTCGCCGTCAGCGCCGACCAGAGCGCCGACGCCGGCGACAAGGAACTGTGGGGCTTCCGCCGCATCCTCGCCCGCAAGCTGCACACCGAGGGCGCCTTCGACTCGGACATCACCCTCGCCAACTGGCCGCTGAACGACTACTGGCTCAAGCCCTACATCGGCCAGGAGGCCGAAGCACTGCGCGAGGCACGGCAGTTGTCCCTCTCGGTGCTGTACTGGCTGCAGACCGAGGCGCCGCGCACGGACGGCGGCACCGGATTCCCCGGCCTGCGCCCCCGCCCCGACGTGACGGGCACCCCGGACGGCCTCGCCAAGGCGGCGTACGTCCGTGAATCCCGCCGTATCAAGGCGGTCACCACCGTCACCGAGCACGACGTCGCCATCGACCTGGTCGGCCCCTACGGCCGCACCCGCCACCGCGACTCCGTGGGCGTCGGCAACTACCGCATCGACCTGCACCCCTCCACCGGCGGCGACGGCTACGTCGACATCGGCTCCGTGCCCTTCGAGATACCGCTCGGCGCCCTCGTACCGCGCCGGGTGCGCAACCTGCTGCCGGCCGGCAAGAACCTGGGCACCACCCACATCACCAACGGCTGCTACCGACTGCACCCGGTGGAGTGGAACGTCGGCGAGGTCGCCGGCGCGCTCGCCGCACACTGCCTCGCCGAGGACGTCGAGCCGCATCAGGTGCAGGGCGAGGACAAGAGGTTCGAGGAGTTCGCCAGGGTGCTCGACCGCGACGGCGTACAGCGTCACTGGCCCGACATCAGGGGCTACTGAACGACCCCGCGCGGGACGGGAGTCGGGCGGGGCAGCACCACCTGCCCCGCCCGGTGACCGCCCGCGCGTGGACCGACCCAGCACAAGGAGGTGCCCGGACATGACCACCCACCGCATCCGCGTCGGCATCGACGTGGGCGGAACCTTCACCGACGCCGTGGCGGTCGACGCCACGACGCTCACGCTCGTGGGCCAGGTGAAGGTCCCCACGAGCCACCATCACGAGGACGGTGTCGCGCACGGCATCGTCGAGGCACTCGACCGGCTGCTGAAGCAGACCGGGCACGCACCCGCCGACGTGGCCTTCCTGGCGCACGGCACGACCCAGGCTACCAACGCCCTGCTCGAGGGCGACGTCGCCACCGTCGGCCTGCTCGGCATCGGCACCGGCGCCGGGACGTTCTTCACCCGCAAGCTCGCCTCGCTGGCCAAGCTCGAACTCACCCCCGGCAAGCGGCTGCCGCTGCACTACGCGCACGTGCCCGACCCCGAGGACGCCCCCGCCGTACGGGCCGCCGTCGAACAGCTCACGGCGGCCGGCGCGCAGGCCCTGGTGGCCAGCGAACCCTTCGGTGTCGACCGGCCCGAGGGCGAGGAGGCGGTCGCCGGGGCGGCCCGCGCCACCGGCCTGCCGACCACCGCAGCGCACGAGATCACCTCCCTGTACGGGCTGCGCAAGCGCACCCGCACCGCCGTCGTCAACGCGGCGATCCTGCCCCGGATGCTGGCCACCGCCGACCTCGTCGACGCCTCCATCACCAAGGCCGGCGTCACCTCGCCGCTGATGGTGATGCGCTGCGACGGGGGAGTGATGTCCCTGGACGAGATGCGACGCAGGCCCCTGCTGACCGTGCTGTCCGGTCCGGCCGCCGGCGTCGCCGGCGCGCTGATGCAGGAACGCGTCAGCGAGGGCGTGTTCCTGGAGACGGGCGGCACCTCCACCGACATCAGCGTCGTCAAGCGCGGCAAGGTCGCGGTACGGCACGCCGTCCTGCTCGGCCAGACCTCCTATCTCAACGCCCTGGACGTCCGCACCGTCGGCGTCGGCGGCGGCTCCATGGTGCGCGTCTGCGGAGACCGGGTCACCGGCACCGGGCCGCGCAGCGCGCACATCGCGGGCCTGCCGTACGCGTGTTACGCCGACCCGGCCGACCTGCGGGACGCGAAGCTGGCCACGATCAGCCCGCTGCCCGGCGACCCCGCCGACTACGCGGTCCTGGACGCGGCGGGCGGCCGGTTCGCGCTCACCATGACCTGCGCGGCCAACGCGCTCGGCCGGGTCCCCGAGGGCGACTTCGCCCACGCCGACCCCGAGACCGCCCGCGCCGCGCTGGCCCCGCTCGCCGCGGCCCTCGGCACCGACGTGCCCACCGCCGCCGCCCGGCTCCTGGACGCCGGCACCGACCAGGTCAAGAGCGTCGTGGACGACCTCGTCCGCGAGTACCGCCTCGACACCGACACCGCCGTCCTGGTCGGCGGAGGCGGCGGCGCGGCCTCCGTCACCCCGCACCTGGCCGCCCGTACCGACATGACCGGCCGCATCGCACAGCACAACGAGGTCATCAGCCCCATCGGCGTCGCCCTCGCCCTGGTCCGCGAGCAGGTCGAGCGGATCGTGCCCGGCGCCACGCAGGAGCAGATCCTCGCCGTGCGTGCCGAGGCCGAACGCGCCGTGGTCGAACAGGGTGCCGCCGCCGACGGCGTCGAGGTCGAGGTCACCGTCGACCCGCAGACCAACGTCGTACGCGCCATCGCCACCGGCGCGACCGAACTGCGCACCCAGGACCGGGCCCACCGGACCGACGACGCGGAGCGCCTGCGGCTGGCCGCCACCAGCCTCAAGACCGACCCGTCGAAGGTGCACGTGCTCGCGGCCACCCCCGCGCACACCGTCTACGGCGCGCAGGTCCACCGCCGTTTCAGGCCGGTCCGGCACCCGGTGCGGGTCGTGGACGCCGACGGCGTCGTACGCCACCACGCTCCCGACGCGCGGGTCGAGGCGACCACCGTGGCAGCCGCCCCCGAAGTGCTGGCCAAGCTGGTCACCGAGAACACCTCCTACGGCGACGGAGGCGTGCGCGCCCCCGCCGTGCGGCTGCTGCTCGGCGCCCGCATCGCCGACCTCTCCGGCGTCCTGGACCCGCAGCCGCTGCTCGCCCTGGCCCGCAGCGAGCTGCGCTCCCGCGCCGCCGACGAACCGGTCGTGGCCGTTCTGGAGGTGCGCGAATGACCGTCCAGGAAGCCCCCGCACCGGCGGACCTCGCCGCCACCGACGACATCGGGTGGGCCGTACGGCTGCTGGCCGCCACCCCGACCCACGAGCACCGGGACCCGGAGCTGCTGCGCCGGTGGGCGCGGGCGGCCGACGCGTTCGGCGCCGCCCTCGCGCCCGTCGCGTGCGAGGCGAGGATCGTGGAGAGCGACGGCGGTCTTGAACTCGGGCTGCTCGCGCGGTACACGTCCAGACCGCCCACGGTCGAGTTGTTCACCGACACGATCGAACGCGCCGAGGCGGTCGTCGACGCGCGCGGCTGGCGGGCCTGGTACCCGGCCGGCTCCGTACGGGCCGCCGCCCTCGCCCACGAGGCGGTGCACGTCCACCTCCACCACGGGACCGCGCGGGCCGACCTGAAGCGCGCCCTGGGCCACACCGCCCTGCGCCTGGGCCGGCTGCGCGTACCCGGCCATGTCGCCGGCGCCGAGGAGGTGGCCGCGCACGCCTACGCCCGTACCGTCTGCGGACTCGGGCGCAGCCCCCTGCTGCTGACCGCCGCCCTGGCCGCCGAGACCGAGGCCGAGACCCGGGCCGGGACGGCTCCCCGGACCACCCCACCACCCGCACGTGACGCAAGAAGAGAGAACTGACCCATGGGTGTCGTCATCCTCCTCGTCATGGCGGCCGGCGTCGCCGCGATGCTCACCCGCAAGCTGCCCACCGCCTTCGCGCTGGTGCTGCTGGCCGTGGTCATCGCCTTCCTCTCCGGTGCGCCCCTGACGGGCAAGAACAGCGTCCTGGACACGGTGCTCCAGGAGGGCGCCCCGGCGCTCGCGGCGACGATGGTCGCCATCATCCTCGGCTCCTGGCTCGGCAAGCTGCTCGACGAGACCGGCATCGCCGGCACCCTCGTCCGCAAGATCGTCGAGTTCGGCGGCGACCGGCCCACCGTCGTCGCCCTCGGCGTCCTCGCCGTCTCCGCGCTCGTCGGCACCGTCACCGGCTCCGCGCCGGCCGCGATGCTGGCCGGCATCATCGGCATCCCCGCCATGGTGGCCGTCGGCGTACCGAAGGTGACGGCAGCGGGCACCGTCCTGATGGGCATCGCGGTCGGAGTCCCCTTCGAACTGCCCGTCTGGCAGTTCTTCTCCACCGCGCTCGACCTGCCGATCGACACCGTCCGCGGTTTCATGGTGAAGCTGTTCCCGTTCGCCCTGGTCGCCGCCGTCGCCTACGTGGTGATCGAGAACCGGCGGCGCGGCACCGAGCACGCCTGGTCCCTCAAGTCGGTGGCCGCGCGCCCGGCCTCGCGCCGCGAACGCCTCGGCGACGCACCCTGGTACGCGCTGCTCGCGCCCGTGATCCCGCTGGTCCTGGCCCTCGGCCTGGAAGTGGCGATCATCCCCTCCATGCTGGCCGGCGTGCTCTACGCACTGCTCACCACCACGCGGCCGGGCGAGATGAACAAGCGGCTGCTGCGCACCCTGTACGGCGGATTCGAGGTGGCCGCGCCGCCGCTCGCCCTGTTCGTGGCGATCGGCATCCTGCTCGCGGCCGTCAAACTCCCCGGCGCCGTCGACGCGCTCGAGCCGCTGATGAAGGCGGTCAGCCCGCACAACCCGGTGCTGTTCGTCGTCGTCTTCACGCTGCTGGTGCCACTGTGCCTGTACCGGGGCCCGCTCAACGTGTTCGGTCTCGGCGCCGGCGTCGCGGGCGTCCTCATCGCCACCGGCATCTACCCGGCCGTCGCCGTCCTCGGCATGGCCACCTCGTACAACCAGGTGTTCGGCGTCGCCGACCCGACCAGCACGCAGACCGTGTGGGCCGCGCAGTACGCGGGCGTCAGTCCGCAGCAGGTCATGGTCCGCACCCTGCCCTACGTGTGGCTGGTCGCCCTGGGCGGCATGTGCGTCACCGCCGCCCTGTACCTCTGACACCCCCCCTCTCCCCAGGAGTCGACATGCACGAGCCGCACCTCGACCGCCGTCTGTTCCTGAAGGGCACGGCCGTCACGGGCGCCGCGCTCGCCCTGGGCGCCACCACCGCGCCCACCGCGTCGGCCGCCCCCGGCGGCTTTCCCGACTACACCTACGTCCGCACCCTGCTGACCCCGTCCCAGCTCGCCTACAACCCCACCGGCGAGATCATCTTCCCGACCGTCCGGGGCGTCTACGACCGGCTGCCCGCGAGCGGCCGGCTCGGGCGCTACTACCTGTACTACGCCCCGCACGACGCCCCCGGCGGCATCTGCCTGGCCTACGGGGACTCGCTGGAGGGCCCCTTCACGGAGTACCCGCACAACCCGATCGTGTCGAACAAGTGGTCGCCGCACTACTCCGTCAGCCACGTCTCCTCGCCGCACGTGATGTGGCACGCCGGCAGGAAGGAGATGTGGCTGTACTTCCACGGCGAGAACACCACGACCAGGCTCGCCCGCTCCAGCGACGGCATCCACTTCACGTACGACAAGGTGGTGCTGAACACCTCGATGCTGCCGTCCGGCACCACCGAGACCTCGTACGCGCGGGTCTTCCCGCACGAACTGACCTCGCGCGGCGCCCACTACGTCATGGTGTTCATGATCAACAACAAGAGCAACCACCGGGACATCGGCTGGGGCTGGTCCGCGGACGGCCGCGACTGGACGTTCTCCCAGGAGCCCCTGCTGCGGCACGGCGACGTCGGCGCGGTGAACGTGGGCGGCCCGCACCTGCTGCACCGGAACAACAGCACGTACGTCGTCTACAACAAGGACAAGGAGAGCGGCGGCGACCTGATGATCACCGAGGTCGGCAACGACTTCTCGCTCCGCAGGCACCTGGGCGTCTTCTACGACTCCCGCGGTTCCGCGCCGGAGAACGGCCGCGCCGCCGCGCCGTCCTTCGGCACCGACCACGGCGTCCCCTACATGATCTATGAGGCGGGGGAGCGGCTGGCCGGTTCGATCGCGATGGCCCGCGGCTGACCCCGGGGCCGCCGCACCCACGGCAGCGGGGCCGCGCGTCCGGATCGGACGGGCGGCCCCGCTGTCTTCGCGTCGGGTGCCTCAGGCGGCCGGCGCCGGGTCCTTGTCGGTCGGCGCGGCGGTGCCTTCGCCGGACTCTTCGGCCAGGCGCTCCATGCCGCTGGTGGTCTTCAGCGGCTTTTCCTTGATGAACACGACGGCGACCAGCGCGAGCACCGCGAACGGCGTGGCGACGAGGAACAGGTCGGCCGTGGCGACGGCGTAGGCGTGCTCGATGATCGACCGCAGCGGGCCGGGCAGCGTGGACATGTCCGGGACGCTGCCCTCTGCGGAGCCACCGCCACCGGGGGCGGTGATACCGGCGTTGGTGAGTCCCTTGGCCGTCTCGTCGGCGACCCGGTTGGCGAGGATCGCGCCGAGGACGCTGACGCCGATGGTCCCGCCCATGCTGCGGAAGAAGGACAGCACGGAGGTCGCGGCGCCCAGGTCGGCGGCGGCCACGTCGTTCTGGGCGGCCAGCACCAGGTTCTGCATCAGCATGCCGACGCCGACGCCCAGGATCGCCATGTAGAGGCTGAGCAGGCCGAAGTTGGTCTTCGCGTCGATCGTGGCCAGCAGCGCCAGGCCGACGGCCATGATCACCGCGCCCGCCACCAGGTACCGTTTCCACTTGCCGGTCCGGCTGATCACCTGTCCGGCGACGGTGGAGGACACCAGCAGGCCGAGGATCATCGGCAGGCTCATCAGGCCCGCGACGGTCGGCGACTTGCCCAGGGAGATCTGGAAGTACTGCGAGAGGAAGACGGTCCCGCCGAACATGGCGACACCGACCAGGAGGCTGGCGACGGTGGTCAGGGTGACCGTGCGGTTCCTGAAGATGCCGAGCGGGATGACCGGCTCGGCGGTGCGGGCCTCGACGAACACCGCCGCGACCAGCAGCAGTACGCCGCCGCCGGTGAGGACACCGGTCTGCCAGGACGCCCAGTCGAACTCGTTGCCTGCCAGTGACACCCAGATGAGCAGCGCGCAGACACCGGCCACGATCAGGAAGGCGCCGAGCCAGTCGATGCGCACCTGGCGCTTCACGGTGGGCAGCCGCAGCGTGCGCTGGAGCAGCGCGATGGCGAGCAGGGCGAACGGGACGCCGATGAAGAAGCACCAGCGCCAGCCCAGCCACGAGGTGTCCACCAGGACGCCGCCGACCAGCGGACCGGCCACGGTGCCCACGGCGAAGACGGCGCCGAAGATGCCGGCGTACTTGCCCAGCTGGCGCGGCGGGATGACGGAGGCCATCACGACCTGGGCGAGGGCGGTCAGACCGCCCGCGCCGATGCCCTGCACGACCCGGCTGAAGATCAGCAGCCCGACTCCGTGCGAGAAGCCGGCCAGCAGCGAACCGACCACGAACATGCTCAGCGACAGCTGGAGCAGGAGCTTCTTGTTGAAGAGGTCGGACAGCTTGCCCCACAGGGGCACCGTCGCCGTCATCGCCAGCAGTTCGGAGGTGACGACCCAGGTGTAGGACGACTGGCTGGCGCCCAGGTCGGCGATGATCGTGGGCAGCGCGTTGGCCACGACGGTGCCGGCCAGGATCGCGACGAACATGCCGGCCATCAGGCCGGACATGGCCTGGAGTATCTGCCGGTGGCTCATGGAGGTGGGAGGCGCGTCGGCGGGCGCCTGGGTTGCGGTCACGACATCTCTTTCGGTGGTGGTCTGGTGGGTCGCGAGCCCGGCGCGGAGGCTACGCGGAGGGTGCCGGAAGACCGGCGGCGAGGAGGGTGAACACCTCGTGGAAGACGTCGAGGAAGGCGGCTTCCTCCTGGTGTGCGGACCAGTGGTCCATGCTGGTGCGCACCGCGGCGCCCGCCACCGCGGCCAGCAGTCGCGGGTAGAGCCCCGGCCCGTCCCCGCCCGTCTCGCCGTCCCCGCGCAGGCGCAGGGCGATGGCGTCGGCCAGGTCCGCCTCCGCCGCCATGTGGGCCCCGACGCCGCGCGCCAGGAGATGCGGTGAGGCGTGCAGGACCTCGGCGTGCAGCCGCCACAGCTCGTGCTGCTGTTCCGCCTCGGCCAGCTCCGCCGCCATGGCCTCGCGCAGGGCTGCCAGCGGGGAGAGTTCGGCCGGTGCGTCCAGGACGGCGCGGCGCATACGTGCCCCCGCGTCCGCGTCGATCACGACGAAGGCGTCGTCGCGGGTGTCGAAGTAGTTGAAGAAGGTCCGCACGGACACCCCGGCCGCGGCGCTGATCGCCTCGACGGTGACCTTCTCCGCCCCGTGTTCGGCGGCGAGACGTACCGCGGCCTCGGCCAGAGCGGCACGCGTGGCCCGCTTCTTCCGCTCCCGCAGACCGCCCCCCGCGGCACCCTTCTCCGACATAAGTTGCATGGTATGCAAAGATGCACGGTATGCAAAATTGACGGACCGCGGCGGGCGCCCGCCTGGAGTCGCTCTTCCTCCCCCGTCTGGCCTGATTCGGCAACTCCTGTGTGCCGCGTCGAAGTTGGGGTACACGGTGCACCGGCACGGTCGACACCGGGGTCGGCGCCGGTGACGGCCGTGCTGTTCTCCTCACGTACCGCCGCCCGCCGCCCCGCGGCACCGGCGCTCCGTGACCCGCTCGGAACACCATGTGACCCGAACGGCCCTCTCGGGTACCCGCCCGGTCGGCGCAGGGTTGGGATGTGCACGGGCACCCCGTGCCCGCGCGCCCCGACCGGCTGTCCCGACACGGAAGGACCACCGATGTCCGTCGACCCGCAGCAGGCGCCGTCCGGGCTCACGGACGAGGAGCTCGCCGGCCTGGACGCCCACTGGCGCGCCGCGAACTACCTCTCCGTCGGCCAGATCTACCTCATGGCCAACCCCCTGCTGGCCGAGCCCCTTCGTCCCGAGCACGTCAAGCCGCGCCTGCTCGGCCACTGGGGCACCTCACCCGGCCTCAACCTGGTCCACACCCACCTCAACCGGGTGATCAAGGCGCGCGACCTCGACGCCCTGTGCGTCTGGGGACCCGGCCACGGCGGCCCCGCCGTGCTGGCCAACGCCTGGCTGGAGGGCTCGTACACCGAGACGTATCCCGACATCACCCGGGACGCGAGCGGCATGGCCCGGCTGTTCAAGCAGTTCTCGTTCCCCGGCGGTGTGCCGAGCCACGTCGCGCCCGAGACGCCGGGTTCGATCCACGAGGGCGGCGAGCTGGGCTACGCCCTCTCGCACGCCTACGGCGCCGCCTTCGACCACCCCGGCCTGGTGGTCGCCTGCGTCATCGGCGACGGCGAGGCGGAGACCGGCCCGCTGGCGACGTCGTGGCACTCCAACAAGTTCCTCGACCCGGTGAACGACGGCGCCGTGCTGCCGATCCTGCACCTCAACGGCTACAAGATCGCCAACCCGACGGTGCTCGCCCGCCTCCCCGAGAGCGAACTCGACGAACTCCTGCGCGGCTACGGTCACGACCCGATCCACGTCACCGGCGACGAACCGGCCGCCGTCCACCGCGCGACGGCCCGGGCCATGGACACCGCCCTGGACCGCATCGCCGCGATCCAGCGGGCCGCCCGCGAGGAGGGCGCCACCGACCGCCCCCGCTGGCCGATGATCGTCCTGCGCACTCCCAAGGGCTGGACCGGCCCCGCCGAGGTCGACGGACTGCCCGTGGAGAACACCTGGCGCGCCCACCAGGTCCCCCTGTCCGCCGTACGGACCAATCCGGAGCACCTCGCCCAGCTGGAGCAGTGGCTGCGCTCCTACCGGCCCGAAGAGCTGTTCGACGACGCCGGGGCCCCGCGGCCCGCCGTCCTCGCCGCCGTCCCCGAGGGCCCGCGCCGGCTGGGCGCCACCCCCTTCGCCAACGGCGGACTGCTCCTGCGCGAGCTGCCCCTGCCGCCCCTGGACAAGTACGCCGTCCCCGTCGGCGAACCCGGCGCGAGCATGCACGAACCCACCCGGGTCCTCGGCGACCTGCTCCGGGACGTCATGGACGCCACCGCCGAACGGCGCGACTTCCGGCTCGTCGGCCCCGACGAGACCGCCTCCAACCGCCTCCAGGCCGTCTACGCCGCCAGCGGCAAGGCCTGGCAGGAGAGGACGCTGCCCGTCGACGAGAACCTGGACCGGCACGGCCGCGTCATGGAGATCCTGTCCGAACACACCTGCCAGGGCTGGCTCGAGGGCTACCTCCTCACCGGCCGGCACGGACTGTTCTCCTGCTACGAGGCCTTCGTCCACATCGTCGACTCCATGGTCAACCAGCACGTCAAATGGCTGCGCGTGACCCGCCGGCTGCCCTGGCGCGCGCCCATCGCCTCCCTCAACTACCTGCTCACCTCGCACGTCTGGCGCCAGGACCACAACGGCTTCTCCCACCAGGACCCCGGCTTCGTCGACCACATCCTGAACAAGAGCCCCGAGGCCGTGCGGGTGTATCTGCCGCCGGACGCCAACACCCTGCTCTCGGTGGCCGACCACGCCCTGCGCAGCCGCGACTACGTGAACGTGATCGTCGCCGGCAAACAGCCCTGCTTCGACTGGCTGTCCATGGAGGAGGCCCGGGTGCACTGCGCACGCGGCGCGGGGGTCTGGGACTGGGCCGGCACCGAGGACGGCGCCCGCGAACCCGACGTGGTGCTCGCCTGCGCGGGCGACGTCCCCACCCAGGAGATCCTCGCCGCCGCCCAGCTCGTCCGCCGGCATCTGCCCGGACTCGCCGTACGCGTGGTCAACGTGGTGGACATCGCCCGCCTGCTGCCCAGCGGTGAACACCCGCACGGCATGAGCGACTTCGAGTACGACGGCCTGTTCACCGCCGACAAACCGGTGATCTTCGCCTACCACGGGTACCCCTGGCTGATCCACCGGCTCGCCTACCGGCGCACCGGCCACGCACATCTGCACGTGCGCGGCTACAAGGAGATCGGGACCACCACCACACCCTTCGACATGGTGGTCGGCAACGACATGGACCGCTACCGCCTCGTCATGGACGTCATCGACCGGGTGCCCGGCCTCGCCGTGCGCGCCGCGCCCGTACGGCAGCGGATGGAGGACGCCCGGCTGCGCCACCACGACTGGATCCGCGAACACGGCGTGGACCTGCCCGAGGTCGCCGACTGGACCTGGGACGGTGCGCGATGACCGTGACGCCCTCGACCTGGGACTACGACCATTACGACCCCGCCGAGGAGCGGCTGCGCGAGTCGCTGTGCACCCTCGGCAACGGCTACTTCGCCACCCGCGGCGCCCTGCCCGAGTGCGCCGCGGACGACGTGCACTACCCGGGCACCTACGTGGCCGGCTGCTACAACCGCCTCACCTCCACCGTCGCGGGACGCGAAGTCGAGAACGAGGACATGGTCAACCTCCCCAACTGGCTGCCGCTGCGCTTCAGGCCCGTAGGAGGGGACTGGCTCACGCCGGACACCGCCGAGGTGCTCGACCACCGTCAGACCGTGCACCTGGACACGGGCGTCCTGGAGCGGCGCACCAGCTTCGGGCTCGCGGGGGGACGCGTGCTCTCCGTGCGCCAGCTGCGCCTGGTGCACATGGCCGACCCGCACCTCGCCGCCCTGCGCACGGAGTTCACGATCGACTCCGGCCCCGCCGACCTCGAGGTGGAGGCGGCCCTGGACGGCGGCGTCACCAACTCCGGGGTGCCGCGCTACCGGGACCTGGACGGCCGACACCTGACCCACGTGCACACCGACGGCGCGGACGACGGCACCGTGTGGCTGCGCTGCCGCACCCGCACCTCCGACATCCGGGTCGGCATGGCGGCCCGCACGACCGCCGACGCGCCGGTCACCGCGGCGCGGGAACACCTGTGCGTCACCCAGCGCACGACCCTGCGCGCCGAACCGGGCAGGACCGTCACCGTCGACAAGGTCGTGGCCCTGCACACCTCGCGCGACCCGGCGATCAGCGATCCGCTTCAGGCCGCCGTCGACCGGGTGGCCGACGCCCCCGGATTCGACGAGCTGATGGTGTCCCACCGCAGGGCCTGGGGCCAGCTGTGGCGCCGCGCCGAGCTCGACGTACCCGGCGAGGCGGGCAGCATCCTGCGCCTGCACCTCTTCCACGTGCTCCAGACCCTCTCCCCGCACACCGCCGACCTCGACGTGGGCGTACCGGCGCGCGGGCTGCACGGGGAGGCCTACCGCGGCCACGTCTTCTGGGACGAGCTGTTCGTGCTGCCCTACCTGAACCTGCACTTCCCCGAGGTGTCGCGGGCCCTGCTCCACTACCGGCACCGCCGCCTGGAACGGGCCGTCCACGCCGCCCGCGCGATGGGCAGGCGCGGCGCGCTGTACCCCTGGCAGAGCGGCAGCGACGGCCGCGAGGAGACCCAGCAACTGCACCTCAACCCGCGCTCCGGCCGCTGGCTCCCGGACCACTCGCACCTCCAGCACCATGTGGGCTCGGCGATCGCGTACAACGTGTGGCAGTACTGCGAGGCGAGCGGCGACGCCGAGTTCCTGCACACCAAGGGCGCCGAGATGCTGCTCCAGATCGCGCGCTTCTGGGCGGACTCCGCCACCTGGGACGAGCGACTGGGGCGGTACCGCATCCGGGGCGTCGTCGGCCCCGACGAGTACCACGAGGGCTACCCCGGCGCCGAGCGGCCGGGCCTCGACGACAACGCGTACACCAACGTCACCGCCGCCTGGGTGCTCACCCGCACCCTGGAAGTCATCGGCGACCTGCCCGAACCACGGCGTCGCGAACTCGTCGAGCGCACCGCCCTGGGCGACGACGAACTCGAACAGTGGGACAGCGTCTCCCGCACCCTCCACGTCCCCTTCCACGACGGCGTCGTCAGCCAGTTCGAGGGGTACGGCGACCTCGCCGAACTCGACTGGGAGGGCTACCGCGAGCGGTACGGCGACATCCGGCGCCTCGACCGGGTCCTGGAGGCCGAGAACGACAGCGTCAACAACTACCAGGCGTCCAAGCAGGCCGACGTCCTGATGCTGGGCTACCTGTTCTCCCCGGCCGAGCTCCGCTCGCTCTTCGAGCGGCTGGGGTACCGCCTGGAGGAGAAGACCTGGCAGCGCACCGTCGACTACTACCTGGCCCGCACCAGCCACGGCTCGACCCTCAGCGGACTCGTGCACGGCTGGATCCTGGCCCGCGCCCGCCGCGCCGAGGCCTGGGCCTACTTCCAGGAGGCACTCAAGGGCGACGTCGCCGACCTCCAGGGCGGCACCACGGGCGAGGGCATCCACCTGGGGGCCATGGCGGGCACCCTCGACCTCGTCCAGCGCGGACTGACCGGTCTCGAGACCCGCGCCGGCGCCCTGTGGCTGAACCCGGTGCCGCTGCCGGAGCTGTCCTCGTACGGGTTCGCCATCCGCTACCAGGGCCACTGGGGCGTACGGCTCCGGCTGGAGCACGGGCGACTGGAGATCGCCGTGCCCTCGGCCGGTCCGCTGCCCATCGACGTCCGGCTGCCGGACCGCGAGGTGCGGCTCAGGCCGGGCGACACGTGCCGGCTGGCACTCCCGGACTGAGCGCGGGAACCGTCAGCCCGCCAGGGGATAGGTCACCGTGCGCGAGGCTCCGTCCGGCCTGCCGTCGGTGTAGGTGAGGGTGATCCGGGTGTAGTGCCGCTGTCCCGTGCCCTGCTCCCCGGCCTGCGGCCGGTCGAGCCGGACGGTCACGGGATACGAGTGGAAGGCGCCCGCCGCGCAGTAGGGGTCGCAGTCGTTGACGGCGTTGGTCCCCCGGCCCACCGCGGCGTTCGCGTCCCAGCGGTACCAGTGCATCGAGACCAGGCGGCTGTTGCCGTCCCCGCAGGCCAGTATGTACGCCTCGGGCCGTACCTGCGGCTGCCCGGCGCAGTCGGTCAGCACCGGATCCTGCGTCTGCTGGGTCGGCGCGGCGGTCGGCGCCGACGGTGCGGCGGAGGCCGTGCCCAGGGGTACTGCGAGCGCGGCGGCGGCACAGAGTGTGACCGCTGCCCTCATCGGGTTTCTGCCCATGTCTGCTCCCGGCCGTCTCGGGGTCGCTTGTCTCCGCTTCCCGTTTCCCCGTACCGACCGTACGACCGTGACCACGAACGCACCACTCGTACGGAGCAGTGATCGGCTCGCCGGGGCCCGGACCTGGCCGTACACCCGCTCACCCGGTTCGTGCGACAAGACGCCGATTGCATCCACCGTGTGGTCCTCGCGGCGGTCCGCAACCGCCCTCGCCGCCCCGGTGTCTCATGCCGTCAAGAACGGCGACCCATCAAGTGGAGGACCGCGGTATGCACACGACGACTGCTCCGACCGCCGCCGACCCGACGCGCTCGCGCTCCCGCGACACCCGGGGCGACTTCCTGCTCCAGCCGCCCAACCCCGCCGAGCGCGTCCCGTGCCGCGTCGACCCCGTCGACCTGCGCCGCCTCGACCTGCTCGCCCTGCTGACCGCCGCCGGTATCGCGCCCTCCGCCGGGGACCGCGCCGCCATCGAACGGCTCAGCGAACTCCCCGGCAGCGTCCACACGGCACTCCACCGCTGGCTGGAGCAGGCCTACGGGTTCTGCCGCTGAGATCAGAACTCGACGGGCTCACGCACCAGAGGACACGTCATGCAGTGCCCGCCGCCGCGCCCCCGGCCCAGTTCCGCGCCCACGATGGTGACCACCTCGACCCGGGCCTCGCGCAGCAGCGCGTTGGTGAGGGTGTTGCGGTCGTAGGTGAACACCACGCCGGGTTCCACCGCGACGGCGTTGTTGCCGCTGTCCCACTGCTGGCGTTCGGAGGCGTAGGCGTCACCGCCCGTCTCCACCACCCGCAGCGACGACAGCCCGAGAGCCTTGGCGACGACGTCGACGAAGGGCGTCGTGCCCTCGTCGACGATGTCGAAGCCGGGAGCCCGGTCGCCGGGGCGCAGCGAGAAGGTGTGCACCGCGTCCATGATGCGGGGGTAGAGGGTGACCACGTCGCGGTCGGCGAAGGTGAAGACCGTGTCCAGGTGCATGGCGGACCGAAGCCTCGGCATCCCGGCGACGACGACGTGTTCGGCGGCCCCCTTGCGGAACAGCGCGGCGGCGACCTGGGTGACGGCCTGCCGCGAGGTGCGCTCGCTCATGCCCATGAGGACGACTCCGTTGCCCACCGGCATGACGTCGCCGCCCTCGAGGGTGGCCTGGCCCCAGTCGAGTTCGGGGTCGCCCCACCACACCGTCGAGCCCTTGAAGTCGGGGTGGAAGGTGTAGATCGCCTTCATCAGCAGAGTCTCGTCGTGGCGTGCGGGCCAGTACAGCGGGTTGAGGGTGAGACCGCCGTACAGCCAGGAGGAGGTGTCCCGCGTGTACAGGGTGTTGGGCAGCGGCGGCATCAGGTACTCGCGCGCGCCGGTGGACTCGCGGGCCAGTGCGAAGTGCGGGGAGCGGAAGTCCTCCGGCAGGTCACTGGTGGCGAGCCCGCCGACGAGGTACTCGGCGAGTTCCCTGGGCGAGAGGGTCTCCAGGTAGGCGCGGGTGGCGTCGACGAGGCCGATGCCGACCCGGTTGGCCACGATCTTCCGGTCCAGGAGCCAAGCCTTCGCCTCCGGGACGGCCATGATCCGGGCCAGCAGGTCGTGCAGCTCTACCACCTCCACCCCGCGCCGGCGCAGTTCGCCGACGAAGGCGGCGTGGTCGCGCTGGGCGTTCTCCACCCACATGACGTCGTCGAAGAGCAGGTCGTCGGAGTTGGTCGGGGTCAGCCGCCGGTGTGCGAGTCCGGGCGAACACACCAGCACCTTGCGCAGCCTGCCGACCTCGGAATGGACGCCGAGCGCGGGCCCCACGGTGCTCTCGTTACTGGTCACAAGGCCTCCTTGACGGATGCGGGACGAGGCGGGGAAAGCGGACAGGGAAACGACTCACGGGCATGGCTCACCGGCCCGGCTCACAGGCTGATCCACCCGGCGGCCAGGGCTAGGAGACCGAGCACCGCGCCGACCACGGAGACGGCCAGGACGACGAGTTCCCCGGGCGAGAACAACCGACGGCCCTGTTCCCGGCGGGCCATCACGAACAGGACGGTCGCCGGGGCGTAGAGGATGAAGGACACCAGCACGAACTTCAGGCCCGCCGCGTACAGCAGGAAGGCGGTGTACAGCGTGGCGACCACACCGACGACCAGCTCGCGCCGGGAGGTGCGGCCGCCCTCGGTGCGCGGGTCGTCCCGGCTGCCGATCCGCACCGCGAAGCCCGCCGCCAGCAGATACGGGATCAGGGAGAGGGCGCTGGTCAGGTTGAGCGCGAAGTTGAAGGCGTCGTCCGAGAAACTGGTGGCGATCAGCACCACCTGGGTGAGCAGCGAGGTCATCAACAGCGCGGGCACGGGCACGTCCACGGCGTTGGCGCGGCGCAGGAAGCGCGGCATGTCGTCGTCCTTGGCCGCGACGAAGAGCACCTCCGCCGCCATCAGCGTCCAGGCCAGGTAGGCGCCCAGCACCGACACGATCAGACCGACGCTGATGAACACCCGGCCCCAGGTGCCGACGGCCGCCTCCAGGACGCCCGCCATGGACGGCTGGCGCAGGCCGGCGATCTCGGCCATCGGCATGATGCCGTACGACACGATGGTGACCGACGCGAAGACCGCGAACACGCTGAGGAAGCCGAGCACCGTCGCCCTGCCGACGTCGGACCGTCGCCTGGCGTGCCGGGAGTAGACGCTGGCGCCCTCGACGCCGAGGAACACGAAGACGGTGGCCAGCATGGTGCCGCGCACCTGCGAGAACAGAGAGCCCGCGTAGTCGGCGCCCCTGAAGTTGTCCGCGAAGACACCCGGTTCGAAGTACACCAGGGCCAGGACGACGAAGAAGACGATCGGGACGAGCTTGGCCACCGTGACGACCTTGTTGATGGCCGTCGCCTCCTTCACACCGCGCCGGATCAGCCAGAAGAACGCCCACAGCCCGACGGACGACAGGACCACCGCGAGGGCGGTGTCCCCGTCGCCGAGGTCCGGCCGGATCGACCCGACGGTCGACATGATCAGGACCCAGTAGGTCACGTTGCCCACACAGGTGCTGGCCCAGTAGCCGAAGGCGGCGAAGAAGCCCAGGTACTCGCCGAAGCCCGCCTTGGCGTACGCGTACACACCGGCGTCGAGGTCGGGTCTGCGCACGGCGAGGGACTGGAAGACGAACGCCAGCATCAGCATGCTCGTGCCGGCGATCGCCCAGGCGATCAGCGCGCCCGCGACGCCGGTCTCCTCGGCGAACCGCCCCGGCAGCGAGAACACACCGGCGCCCACCATCGACCCGACGACCATGGCGGTCAGGGTGAACAGCGGCAGCTTCGCGGTGGGCGGTGACGTGCCGTCGGTGTCGGAAGCAGCGGCCTGCGACATGCCGTCCCTCCGGAGGGCTGAGCGATTGTGACCACTGTGCATCACGTGGTGGCCCGGGGCATCTTGTTCGTGTTCACGGTCAGTCACCGGCACGGCCGCCGGCTGACGGTCAGCCGTGCAGGGCGAGGTACGGGGCGAGCGCGAACAGCGTCGAGATCAGGGCGTACTTGAGATGGCGTGTGGGCAGTGCGTGCGCGATCCGCCAGCCCAGCAGCACGCCAACCAGCTCGGGGACGCCGACCAGCACCGCCAGCGGCCAGTCGACGGCCCCCTGGGCCACATAACCCAGCGTTCCCACACCGGCGATGACGACGGACTGCGCCTGGGCCGAGGCGAGGGACTCCAGCACGGGCACGCCCAGAGCCACCAGCAGCGGGACCGTGAGCATCGGTCCGCCGATACCGACGACACCGGCCGCGACGGCCACCGCGAATCCCAGCCCGGCCACCACCCCCGTAGCGGGATGTGCCCGCGGCGTGGCCCCGCCGCGGCGCTCGCGGAACCACACCAGGCCCGCCACTCCCGCCACGAACACCCCGAGGACCAGCCCGAACATCCGCTGGGACACGTACGAGTTGACCATGACGCCGAGCGGGGTACCGGCGACGGCGCTCACGGCCAGGACCAGCGCCGTGCGCCGGGTCCGGGGCTCGCGCAGCTGCCCGGAGCGGGTGTAGGCGGCGGTGGCGAGGGCGCCGGTGGCGACATGGGTGACGATGGCCGTCCCGGCGACCTCCGCCGGTGTCAGGCCGGTGAGGGCGAACAGACCGATCGTGGGCAGGACCCCGCCCGGCCCGACGGCCGTGATGCCGACCCCGCCGACCAGCCCCAGCAGCCCCAGGGCGATCAGCACGGGCACACTCGAACCGGCCATCGCCGGCCTCCTCTCACGTGCCTGGACGAACGGAACGGACCGGACCGGGTCAGGCCGGCTCTCCACGGTGGAGCGTGGAGCGCAGGGTCATCCGGTCCGCGCGGATGCGGATCGACTCCACGTCCACCGGCCGACCGTCCGCCAGCCGTGTCAACCGCTCCAGGGCGAACACCGCCGCCCCCGCCTCGATCCCCAGCAGCTCAGCGGTGCCGGGGTCCGCGTTGACCGCGTGCACGGCCACCTCGGCACGCCCGAGCCGGCTGCCCGCGGCCTCCTCGATCAGGCCGAACACATCCCGGTCCGCCAGGTCGCCGGCGAGCACGGCACGGCCGATGTCCGCGGTCAGATAACTGGTGTCCAGCGACAACGGCAGCCCGTCGAGCCTGCGCAGCCGCTCCACGTACACGCCGCCCGCCTCGGCCGGCACCTCCAGCCGGGCGGCGATCGCGGCGGGCAGGACGGGCACCTCCGCTGCGGCCCGCACCTCGTTGGTCACGGTGCCGCGCCCGGTCAGCTCCTCGGCCAGGCCGGTCAGCCGGTCGAGACCGTGTCCGTACTTCGACAGCGCCACCGTCGTCCCGACCCCGCGTCGCCGGGTGATCAGCCCCTCCCGGCACAGCAGGGCCAGCGCGTCCCGTACGGCGTTGCGCGAAGCGGCGAACCGGCGGCCCAGGAGCCGCTCGTCCGGCAGCACGCCGTCGGCGAAGGCGCCGTCGGTGATCTGCTGCCGCAGCACATCGGCCAGCTGCCGGGCCCGCTCGGCGCGCGGCCGTCCCACGTGGTGGTCCATGCCGCTCACGGTAGCCCGAACCATGTTTCGCCGAAGTTACGCCACCCTCATTGACCTGCGAAAACGACTGACCTGCGGGTTCGCGGGGAGTGACGCGCACTTCGCCACCCGGGCGGCGCGACGCTCACTGCGCGGTGCGCAGATCCGCGCCGCGCCGGGCCAGGTTGAGGACCCCCACGACGATCAGCGCCACACCGAGCAGCTGCGGCACGACCAACCAGCCGCCGCGTACGTCCTCGCGGTACAGCACCACACCGAGCAGGAGGCTCACCGTCGCGTCGCCCAGGGTGAGTGCGGGCTGGGAGGCGACGAGCGGGCCGCCCTGCATGGCGTGCTCCAGCAGGAGCACGGCACACACACCGGCCGCGGCGAAGCCGTAGGTCTGCCAGGCCGTCAGGAAGCCGACCACGCCGTCGGTGGTCAGGACGCGCATGGAGTCCTTCATCAGAGCGGCCGTCAGCGCGTAGCACACCGCGGTGGCCGCGCCGATGCACCCGGCACGGGCCTTGCCGACGGGCCGCCTGAGGCCCGCCGCGGCCAGCAGCACGGCCGCCCCGGCACAGGCCGCCAGCGCGGGCACCCAGCGATCCAGGGGCACCTCCGCCTTGCCGCCTCCTGGCGCGGCGGAGGCCAGCGCGACACCGAGCCCCACGACCACCGCGCCCACGGCGAGCCACATCACCTCCGGCATCCGATTGCCGGTCAGCAGCGAGGCCAGCAGCAGGGCCAGCGGAAGCTCCAGCACGAACAGGGGCTGTACGAGTGACAGCGGCCCCGTCGCCAGCGCCACCGCCTGCCCCACGCCCGCCACGACGACGGCCAGCATGCCGCCGAGCCACACGGGCCGCCGCAGCAGGTCGAGGACGAGCCCCGGGCGGAACCCCTGGGACTGCGGCACGCTCAGCGCGGCACGCCGTTGGAGCACGGTGGCCAGCGCGTTGCTGAACGCGGCGAGGAGTGCGAAGAGCACCGGCAGTACAACACCCATCCACCGATACTCACCCCGTTCGCCCCCGGCCGCGCGCGGTGCCGCGTCCGGGGCGGGGTGTGCTCAGCTGCCGCTCTGCGCGGACGGGGCCTCGGCCGCCGCGGTGTCCTGCTTCTGCTTGGGCGCGGCGGCGTCGGTGGCGGTGTAGTAGACCGAGCTCCCCTGCTTGGTGCGCTGGGCCTGGTTCTTGGCGACGAGTCCCTCGAGCGTGGTGCGCACGACCGTGGTCTTGACGGTGCGTCCGGAGTGGGCCTCGCCCAGCGCGGTGGTGACCTCGGCGGCGGAGCGCGGCTCACTCTGCTCGGTGAGGTGGTTGCGCACCAGCTCGACCAGGGTGGGCTGGGCGGCGGCCTGGGCCGGCGCCTTCTTCGCAGCAGGCTTCTCGGCAGCCTTGGCGGCCGTCTTGGTGACTGTCTTCGCGTCCGTCTTCGCGTCTGTCGTCGCGGCCGTCTTGGCGGCCGTCTTGGCGACGGACTTGGTGGCCGTCTTCGTGGCCGTCTTCGTGGCCTTCTTGGCCGCGGGCTTCGACGCCGGCTTGGCGCCCGGCTTCGGGGCGGTGGCACGCTTGGGCGCGGCGGCGGACTTCTTGCTCCGGGTACGCCTGCCCGTCGCTTCCGCGGGGGCACTGTCGCGCGGCGCGGGCACGGTGGCCGTGTCGGTCGCGGGGGCGCGCTCCGGAGCGGTGACGGACTGGGTCGGCGGCGGGGTGATGCCGAGGGCCTGCTGCATGTTCACCAGCAGGGCGTGGTCGTGCTGGAGCGCGGCCAGCTGCTGCTGGAGCGCTGTGACCTCCGCGCTGACACGTTCCTGCTCCTTGACGTTGCGCTCCAGGTCGTCGGTCACCTGGACGCTGTACTGCGACGCCAGTTCGGTGGCGGACTGCATCGTGCTCTCGGACATGGTGTTGACTCTCCTCGATTCGCGGCCGTGAAGGCAGACGGACAGCCCCAGTTGTTGTCCTGTTCGCTGCCGAGCCGGTATACCACGTATGGCCGCCACCATGGTATGTGCCGCCGCAACCCAGTGCGTGTGTTCGGAGCACGGAGACCCGGCGGTCACCCGCCCGCGGGCACCTCCACGACCTTTCCGTCCTTGTCGACGGTGTGTGTCTGCCAGTAGGTGTCCCACTCGTCACCGACGTGCTCCGGGACCTTGCCCTCGGGGTAGCGGGTGTAACCCTCGGGCGGTTCCTCGCCGTTGGGTACACATGCGCTGCCGGTGCCGCCGATGGTCATGACCGGGTACTCGCCACCGCCGCAGCTGGCCTCCTCCATGGAACAGCCGGCCAGGACCGCCGAGGCGGCCGCACAGGCCAGGACGAGACCGCGGACGGATCGCGTGGTGCGGCCGGCGCGGACGCCCGACGGTCGGTGAACTCGCTTGCTGGTACGCACGGTTGGCTCCCTGTGGGTGGCTGGTACGGCAAGCCTCCCCCGACGGGGGGAAGCGCTTCATGAGTACGGGTACTCAATCGGACGAGCTCTACTGCCCGGCACGGGTGGCCAAACGGTCCGCCTGGCGCGCGGCCGCCCTCGCCTCGCGCTCGGCCCCGGTCACCGCGTCCGCCGTCGCACGTTCCCGCTCCCCGGCCTCCCGCCGTTCCCGCTCGGCCCGGTCGAGGTCCTCATGTGCCGTACGCAGCCGCTCCTCGGCGGCGGCCACCGCCTCACGGACCCGGCCGAGTTCACCGTCGGCCCGCCGGAGCGACTCCTGCGCGTCCGTCTGCTCCGCGTGTGCGTCCCGCAGTCGCCGCGCGGCCTGTTCGGCCTCCTGTTCGGCTCGCGCGAGTTCCTCCCGCCGCCTGCGGCGCCGCTCGGCGAGTTCGTCCTTGCTCCGGGTGCGGGACGCGGGGCGCGGGGACTTCCGGCGTGGTGCCGGCTCGGGCGGTGCCGGCTCGGGCGGTGTTGGCTCGGACGGTCCCGGTCCGGTCGGGGCGGTGCCCGAGGGAAACGCCGAGGGCGGGGTGAGGGAGACCTCCAGGCGGCCCGCGGCCCACTGTTCGGCGGCGCCCGGGTCCGCGAGGACGGCGCGCAGGGTCGACTCGACCTCCCGCTGCGCCGCCTGCGAGAGCCGGTGCCCGGACTCGTCCGCGAGCTGTGCGGCCTGCCGGGACAGGACGGAGACGATGCGCCGGCGTTGCGCCGACAGTTCCTTGAGTCCCGCGGCGTCCAGGGTGCGGTGTGCTTCGCGCAGTGCCTGCCCCAGCTCCAGGAACCCCCGGGTCTCCTCCGGTCGGGCACGCGTCAGCAGGTTCGCCGCCCAGGCCGCGAGCGTGGGCCGGCGGGCGGCGTGGATACGGCGGGCGTCGTCCTGGCGACCGGCTGTTCTGGCGGCCGCGGCCCGTTCCTCGCGGCGGGAGACGAAGCCGGACGGAGGCGTGCTGTAGAGCTCGTCCAGGACCTGCTCGACAGCCCCCTCCTCGTGCCCGCCGGTGCCCCGACGGCGCCCGCCCTTGCGCTGCATGGCATCCGCCTCCGTCCTCACCACGATTCCCACGACGGGCTACGACCGCTATGGCCGCTACGACCGCCCGGACGGCGGTGCGGCCGACTTCGCCGCCGCCGCCTCGTCGTCGTCGTAGACGAGCAGGCCGTCCGTCCGCAGCCGGGCGCCCGGCGTGGGGGAGTGGGCCGTCAGGCGGCCGTCGTGCATCAGGTGGTCCGCGGGGATGTCACGGGCCAGTACGGCGAAGTCGGCGATGAGGCGCCGGTGGCACCGCCACCACACGGCCTCGCCGCACATGACCGCGGTGCGCTCGAGTGCCGCCTGCGCCAGCAGCTCGTCCATGGCGGCGACGAACTCCGGCGAGCGGGTGTGTCCGGCGTACCCCCGAAAGGACGCGTTGCGCCAGACGACGTCGGGCGAGTCCGGCGCCGGCTTGCGGAACCCGCCCAGACGCCGCTCCCACCGGTAGGCGATGCCCTCCTCGGGCAGCCACTCCTGCAGCCGGTCCCGCAGCAGGTCGGGGTCGCGACGGCTGCCGGGGGCGGTCCTGACGTCGACCACGGAGGTGACACCGGCGTTCCGCAGCAGCCCGGCCAGCTCCGCGCGGCCCGCGGTGCCGTGCCCGAACGTGACCAGATGAGGCGGGGACATGTGCTCGGAGTCCCCTCGGTGCCTGCGCTCATGCCTCCGTGCGCCGGATCTGTGAACCGGCTTCCTATCATGATGGGTAATTTGCCTAATGAATTTAGGCTAATGCATAATCGGCAAAGGAAGACGCGACACAGCGAGACGCACCACCGCCGGAGGCGACATGAGCACCGAGGACGACTGGATCACCACCCCCATCACCCAAAACCTCCTGCGGGGCGCCCTCGACCTGGAGCGCACCGAGCACGGCCTGCTGCCCCACCGGCTGCCCGCCCGGGCCCGCGCGCAGAACACCGACGGGCAACTGGCCATGGCCGAGTCCCAGCCCTCCGGCGTACGCCTGGTCCTGCGCACCCGGGCCACCGCCCTCGAACTGGACACCCTGCCCACCAAGCGCCGCTACGTCGGCGCACCGCCGCGCCCGGACGGCGTGTACGACCTGCTCGTCGACGGCCGTCCGGCGGGCCGGGGCAGTGTCACGGGCGGCAACACCCTCACCATCGACATGGCCACCGGCACGGCGGGCGTCGAGCCCGGCCCGTCCGGCACCCTCCGCTTCGCGGACCTGCCCCAGGGCACCAAGGTCCTCGAGATCTGGCTGCCGCACACCGAGACCACCGAACTCGTCGCGCTGCGCACCAACGCCCCCGTCGAGGCCGTCCCGGACCCGGGCCGCAGGGTCTGGCTGCACCACGGCAGCTCGATCAGCCACGGCTCCGACGCGGCGAGCCCCACCACCACCTGGCCCGCGCTCGCCGCCTCCCTCGGCGGCGTCGAACTGGTCAACCTGGGCCTGGGCGGCAGCGCCCTGCTCGACCCGTTCACCGCACGGGCCATGCGCGACACCCCCGCCGACCTGATCAGCGTCAAGATCGGCATCAACGTGGTCAACGCCGACGCCATGCGCCTGCGTGCCTTCGGCCCCGCCGTGCACGGCTTCCTCGACACCATCCGCGAGGGCCACCCCACCGCCCCGCTGCTGGTCGTCTCGTCCATCCTGTGCCCCGTCCACGAGGACACCCCCGGCCCCCTCGCACCGGACTTCGCCGGGCTCGCGCAGGGGCGCGTGCGGTTCGTCGCCACGGGAGACCCGGCACAACGCGCGAGCGGGAAGCTGACCCTGAACATCATCAGGGACGAGCTGTCCCGGATCGTGACCGCGCGGGCCGCCGACGACCCGAACCTGCACTACCTGGACGGCCGCGAGCTCTACGGAGAGGCCGACGCCGCCGAACTGCCCCTGCCCGACGCCGTCCACCCGGACGCCGCGACCCACCGCCTCATGGGCGAGCGCTTCGCCAAGCTCGCCTTCTGCGACCAGGGGGCCTTCAAGGGCTGACCCTCATGCGGCGACGACCGCGGCGAAGCGCCGGGCGACCTCCCGCCAGACCGGCTCCGCCGCCGGCTCGTCGAGTTCCGCCCGGCGGGTGAGCTCCACCGGGTCCAGCCCCCGGGCCCGCATCCGACCGGCGTCCCACGACCTCACCCGGTCCGCGCCCGCCTCGGGGTGGAACTGCACGCCCCACGCCCGCTCGCCGACCCTGAACGCCTGGTACGGGCACCGTTCGCTCGCCATCAGCCAGGCGGCACCGGGCGGCAGGGCGGTGACGGCGTCCACGTGGTGCTCGACCGCCGTCACCCGCTCGGGCAGCCCCCCGAAGAGCGGATCGGTCCCGGCCTCCGACCGCAGGGTCAGCGGGGTGCTGCCGAACTCGGGTTCGCCGTGTTCACCCCGCACCGTGCCACCCGCGACCCGGGCGAGCAGCTGCCCGCCGAGGCAGATCCCGAAGACCGGGGCGCCCCGCTCCACAGCGTCGGCGACCAGAGCCCGGGTGGGCGCCAGCCACGGAGCGCGCGCGTCGTCGTCGGGCAGGTAGCCACCCCCGAGCACCATGACGCCGTCGTGCTCCGAATGCCCCGGAAGCGGCTCCCCGGCGTACGCGTGCACCACGTCCAACGACAGCCCGTCCGCGACCAGCCAGTCACCGAACCGGCCCGCCCCGCCGCCCCGATGGTTCTGCACCACCAACAGCCGCGACATCACCCACCCCCTTACCCGCGCCCCTCAGCGGCGCGACATGTACAGGGCCAGAGCCCTGTGCAGCACCTTGTTCACGGGATAGTCCCACTCGCCGAGGTACTCCACCGCCTCTCCACCCGCCCCCACCTTGAACCGCAGCAGCCCCAGCAGGTGATTGTCCTCGTCCAGGGTGTCGGTGATGCCGCGGAAGTCGTAGATGGCGGCGCCCAGTTCATGGGCGTCGCACATCATCCGCCACTGGAGGGCGTTGTTCGGCTGCACCTCACGCCTGCGGTCGGTGGACGCGCCGTAGGAGTACCAGACGTGGTCCCCGACCGTCAGCATCGTCGCCGCGGCGAGCACCTCCCCGTCGTGATGGGCGAGGTAGAGGCGCATGCGGTCCGGGTCCTCGGCGCTCAGCGCGGTCCACATGCGCCGGAAGTAGGCGAGGGGGCGCGGGACGAACCGGTCCCGTTCCGCGGTCTCCACGTACAGCTCGTAGAAGACGGACAGGTCCTCCTGGTCGCCCCGGACCACCTTGACGCCGGCCTTCTCGGCCTTCTTGATGTTGCGGCGCCACTGCTGGTTGAAGCCGCCGCGGATCTGCTCCAGCGACCTCCCGGCGAGCGGTACCTGGCACACGTGGCGCGGCTGTCCCGCGGCGAAGCCCTCCTCGTCGCCCGGCTCGGTCCGCCGCCAGCCCATCCGGCGCAGCCGCTCGGCGACGTCGTCGGCCCCGGGCTCCCGCACGGTGGCCTCCACGTCCCCCAGGCGCCGGGCCCCCGGGTCGGCGATCGCCGCCTTGACCGCGTCGGCGCTCCAACGCCTTGCCACCACCGGCGGCCCCATCTTCACCGTGAACGCGCCGCGTTCCTTGAGATACGCGAGCATCGGCTGCAGCCGGCCCTCCAGGTCCGCCGCGGACCAGTCGATGACCGGGCCCTCCGGCAGATAGGCCAGGTACCGCCTCAGCCTCGGCAGCGGCCGCAGCAGCACCAGCCCGGCCCCCACTAGCTCCCCGCCCTCGTCGAACCAGCCCAGGCTCTCCGCCCGCCAGTCCGGCTTCACGTCACCCCACGAGGGGACCTGGAGGTGACTGACGGAAGGCCGGGCCGTGACGAAGCGCAGATGCTCCTCGCGGCTGATCGGCTTCAGGTGACAGCTCATGGGGTGCGTCCCTCTGCTCGGCTCGGATCGACGGGGAGACGGCCGAGGCCCGAGGCGTGCGTGCCGTCCCGCACCTCACAGGGAACAACGACGACGGCCGATCCGCGCGCTGTCACCCGGCCGCCCACCCGTGTGCCCCGTCCGGCGCGCGGGGCCGTGGGCCGGGTGGCAGCGTGGCAGGACTGGACGGTGCGGGCAGGACGGACGGAGCGGACGGCCATGGCGCGGGCGATCTGGACAGGTGTGATCACGTTCGGGCTGGTCTCGGTGCCCGTCGGACTGTTCACGGCGACGGCGGACCACACGGTCCACTTCCACCAGTTGCAGCGCGGCACCTCGGACCGGATCCGCAACCGACGGGTCAACCAGCGCACCGGCAAGGAAGTCGACACCGGTGACATCGTCAAGGGGTACGAGGTGGGCGACGGCGAGTACGTCGTCGTGGAGCCGGAGGAACTCGAGGAGATCGCGCCGGGCCGCTCCCGCACCCTCGACATCACCGACTTCGTGGACCTGGACCGGATCGCGCCGGTCTACTTCGACCGCACCTACTACCTCGCCCCGCGCGGCAAGGAGTACCTCAAGGTCTACGAACTGCTGCGCACCGCACTCGCCGAGACCGGCAAGGTCGGTGTCGCCACCTTCGTCATGCGCAACCGGCAGTACCTGACCGCGCTGCGCGCCGAGGACGAGGTCCTGGTGCTCCAGACGCTGCACTGGGCCGACGAGGTGCGCGACCCGGTCGAGGAACTGCCCGAGCTGCCGTCGGGCCGGGTGGGCCGCGGCAAGGAACTGGACATGGCGCTGAGCCTGGTGGACGCCCTCAGCGGCGACTGGGACCCCACCCGCTATCGCGACACGTACCAGGAGAAGGTCCGCGAGCTGGTCCGCGCCAAGGCCGAGGGCGAGGAGGTCGCCGTCGCCGAGGAGGCGCCGCAGGCCACCAACGTCGTCGACCTGATGGAGGTCCTGCGCGGCAGCCTGGAGCAGGCGAAGGGCGGCGGCAAGCAGGGGGCGGCCGGGTCCGGGAGCGCCGACGGCAGTCGGACCCCCGCGTCGCGGAAGAAGGCCACGGAGAAGAAGGCTGCCGAGAAGAAGACCACCGAGAAGAAGGCAACCCGGAAGAAGGCGGCCGAGCCGAGGAAGAAGGCCACGGCCCCCTCGCGGCGGACACCGCCCAAGCGGGGCGAGTTGCGGGAGCTGAGCAAGGCCGAGCTCTACGAGCGGGCCACCGACCAGGACATCCCCGGCCGGTCGAAGATGAGCCGCGAGCAACTCGTCGACGCGCTCAGCGGCACCCGGAGCCGGCCGAAGAAGACGACGGCCGCCTGAACCGACCGCGGCTCAGGCGGCCTGCGGCCCGCGGCTCAGGCCGTGCTGAGCATGCCCTCCCGCAGGCGGGTCAGCAGTCGCGAGATCAGCCGCGACACGTGCATCTGGGAGACACCGAGCCGCTCGCCGATGTCCTTCTGGGTGAGTTCCTCGACGAACCGCCAGTGGATGATCCGACGTTCGCGCTCGTCCAGCTCGGCGATCATCGGGGCCAGGGCCTGGAAGTCGTCCACCAGTCCCAGGGCGGCGTCGTCGGCACCGATGAAGTCCGCCAGGGCCGATTCGCCGTCCTCGCTGCCGTTGATGGCCGCGTCCAGGGAGGCCGAGTTGTAGCCGTTGGCCGCCAGGCGCGCCTCGACGACCTCGTCCTCCGGGAGGCACATCAGCTCCGACAGCTCCTGGGTGGTGGGGTTGCGGCCCAGCCGGCTGCGCAGCTCCTCGGTGGCACGGGCCAGCTGGACACGGGCCTCCTGAAGACGCCGGGGCACGTGCACGGCCCACGAGGTGTCCCGGAAGAACCGCTTGATCTCCCCGACGATGTACGGCACCGCGAAGGAGGTGAACTCGACCTCGCGAGTCAGCTCGAACCGGTCGATGGCCTTGATCAGGCCGATCATGCCGACCTGGACGATGTCCTCCATCTCCTCCGGCCCGCGGCTGCGGAACCGGCCGGCCGCGAAGCGGACCAGGGACATGTTCATCTCGATCAGGGTGTTGCGCGCGTACTGGTACTCGGGCGTGCCCTCCTCCAGCACCGTCAGCTGCTGGAAGAACAGCTTCGACAACTCCCGCGCGTCCTTGGGCGCCACCTTGGACGGGTCCGCGATCTCCGGCATGTCCGTGGTGGCGTGCTCGGTGGTCTGTGCGGTCGTCGTCATGATGTGCCCTCCCGGTCGATCGGTCGTCGTTGTCACCTTGTCGGCCGACGACCGGTCGCCTACCCCGGGTCAGGCCCCGCACACATCCGGAAGCGTCGCGGTGTTCGGCGAAGGTCCCCGACAGAGCCTCAGATGCCCAGGTAGAAGCGGACGGTGGTGCCCTCGTCCGTCGTGTGCACCCGCACCAGATCGGCGACGTAATGGACGAGCAGGAGGCCGCGGCCACCGATCTGCCCGTGCTCCGGGGGCCGGCGGCCGGCCAGCGGATCCGTGAGCCGGCCCGAGTCGCGGATCTCGCACACCACCTGTCCCGCCTCGGCCCAGACCGCCAGCGTTCCGTTGCCGCCGCCGTGGACCACGCTGTTGGTGGTCAGCTCGGCCACCGCCAGTTCCGCGTCCTGCAGCCGCCGCTCGGCCAGCCCGAGCGACGCCGCCCGGCCGACCGCGAAGCGGCGCGCCTCGGGCAGCTCCCCGGCCCCGAAGGCGAGGACGACGGCGTCCGGCGCGGCCCTCAGCGGCTCGTTGTAGCGGGCGACGACCGCACGCCAGTCGTACGCCTCGCTGGCCCGCTCACTTCCCGCGGCGATGACCGTCGGGTGGGTGATCAGGGCGTCGGCCAGGACGTCGGCGTCCAGCCGGGTCTCGTCGTACGGGCACAGGATCGTCGCGGGACGTCCGGCGAAGGCCGCGTTGATCAACGCCTCGTGCTGGGCGCACGCCGGGTACTCGGCGGCGCTCCGCCCGGCCCAGACCGGCTCGCCGATGATCCGCACCCGCTCCCGCACGTGCGCGTCGGCGAACGCCCTGAGCACGCCGGGGATGATCCGCCCCGGATTGCGTCCGGCCTCGGTCATGTCCAGGAAGGTGACGTCCCGCGCCTCCGGGCCCAGCCCCGCCCTGACCAGCTCCAGGTTGGGGCCGGGAACGGCCACGGCCACCGGTTCGCCCGCGGCCAGCCCCTCCCGTACGAAGGTCACCGTTTGGTCCGCGTACTCCTGCCGCGAGCGGTAGAACAGCGCCGGATGGGTGAACGTCTCATCGGTGGTCACCGTGGTCACCGGGGTCATCGGGGCGCCACCTCGATCCGGGGCAGCGCCGGCCAGAACAGGTCCAGCACGCGAGGCAGTTGCGGCGGCGGCCGCTCCACCACGACCCGGCCGCAGGGAAGGTTCATGGCCGTGACGGCGAGCGCCGCCACCCCGGCCACGTCGACGAACCGCACGCCGGACAGCTCCACGTAGGAGACGTCCGTGTGCTGCCGGGACAGTTCAGTGAGAGCGTTCTCCCAGGACAGCCGGGTGGTCACGCCGATCTCTCCGCTGGCACGGATACCGGGACGGCCGGGCAGCGGGCCCACTTCCAGTACGGCACCACCGCGCACGCGGGCCGGGCCGCCCATGGCGCCTGTGCCATCCACACTCGATCCCCTTCGGAACTGTGCCGGGTGTCCGTCCGCGATACGGGCGCCACTTCCGGCCAGGCAGCCTACCGCGCCCGGATCCCGGACGCCGGGGAGGGGACAAACAGGCGACAGGCGGGCGAAGTGGGGAACTAGACAGTGAGCGCGTCCTCGGAAGGGAAGAGTGGGCATGTTTGAAGCCGAAAACATTCGTGACTGGCGCGGCCTCGACGTCGTGGACTACGACGGCCGCAAAATCGGGACACTGGAGTCCATCTACTTCGACACCCTCACCGACCGGCCTGCCTTCGCCACGGTCACGACCGGTCTGCCGACCCGCCGGCGTCTCGTCTTCGTTCCGGTGGACAAGGCCACCGTCGCACCGGCCCACCTGAAGGTGACCTACGACAAGTCGCTGGTCAAGGACGCTCCCGGGATCGACCCGGACGGTGAACTGGCCGCCGAGGACGAGGGCGCGGTCTTCGCCCACTACCACCTGCCCTACGAGCCGGGCAGCCGCGGCGAGCGCCGCCTGGGCCGGCGCTGACCCCGCCGGCGGGCCCCGTCGGGGGCGGGGCCGGGCCGGCCGGGCCGTCAAGGCGTCCGGTCGGCCCCGTGCCCTGTCACGGCGCGCCCCTCAGGCGACTTCCGCGCCGCGTGCCGCCGCCTCGGTCTCGGACGTCGCGCTCCCGGTCGCCAGCGTGCCGCCGGCGCTCTCCAGATGGGCCCGCACGAACCACTGGAACTGCTCCAGGTCCCTGAGCTGGCCGATCAGGAGGTCCTCCGTGGCCGTATCGATCTTGCCGGCCTCCTCGACCGCCGCGCGCATGCCCTCGACGACGCCGGTGTACACCAGGTCGAGCGCACCGAGGTGGGCGATGGCGTCGGCCCGTCCGATGGAGTAGTCGTCCCACTTCCGCTCGGCCACCAGCGCGCCGGGAGTGCCCTGGGCCACCCCGCCGAGGGCGGCGATGCGCTCCGCGACGTCGTCGGCCATCTCGCGCACCTGGTCGACCTGCGGATCGATCATCTCGTGCACGGCGATGAAGTGCGGGCCCACGACGTTCCAGTGCACGTGCTTGAGGGTCAGGTGCAGGTCGTTGAGGGCGTGCAGGCGCAGCCGCAGCACACCGATCAGCCGTCCGGCGGCCTCGCGCTCGATGCCGGGAACCGTGTACTTCGGGGTCAGGTCGTGCGTCATGGCGGACCTCAGCTCCTCATGCGTTGCGTATGTCATTGCTCGTGCACGAATGCCCCGCATCGGCCCCGGCAGACATGCGCGGGCGGCGCCGGGATCAGGACGGCGGGGCCGGCAGCGGCATCGCACCGAGGGCACGCGCCGCGTGCACGAGGTTGGACGCCATGGCCCGGCCGGTGGAGACCGACCAGTCGTGGCCGCGCTCGTCGTCGAGGAAGTCGGGACCCGGCCCGGGGCCGAGGTGCCAGTAGGTCCAGGCCTGGCCGGGGATGGTGTAGCCGATGTCCGCGAGTCCGCCGCTGATCTCGCTGATCACGTGGTGGGCGCCGTCCTCGTTCCCGGTGACCAGGACACCGGCGACGCGGTTGTACGCGACGGGACGGTCCTCGTCGTCGGTCTCACCGAGCATGGCGTCCATGCGCTCGAGAACCCGCTGGGCGACGGAGGAGGGGCGGCCGAGCCAGGTCGGCGACGCGATGATCAGGATCTGCGACGCCAGCAGCCTCTCGTGCACGTCCGGCCAGTCGTCGCCGTCGCCCATGTCGGTCTCGACCCCCGGTTTCAGGTTCAGGTCGACGGCCCGTACGACGTCCACCTCCGCCCCGTGGCCTTTCAGAGCCGCGATGACCGTGGCGGCGAGGGCCTCGGTGTTCGAAGGCTTGGGGGAGGGCTTGAGGGTGCAGTTGATGACGAGTGCGCGCATGCCTACCCGTTTTCCCCGTCAGTCCCGCCGCTATCGTCGGCCGTATGGCTGACGAGTGCTTCCGGCATCCTCGGCTCGCCGCGCTCTACGACGTGTTCGACACCGATCGCGGCGACCTCGACCCGTATCTGCGCATGGCCGAGGAGTTCGGCGCACGGAGCGTGCTGGACATCGGCTGCGGAACCGGGGTGTTCGCCCTGCTGCTGGCCGGTCGCGGCGTGGACGTCGTCGGCGTCGACCCCGCCGGGGCCAGTCTCGGCGTGGCCCGGGGCAGGACGGGCGCCGAGCGGGTGCGCTGGATCGAGGGCGACGCCACCTCGCTTCCCACGCTGAGCGTCGACCTCGCGACCATGACGGCGAACGTCGCCCAGGCGATCACCGACCGGTCCTCCTGGCAGGGGACGCTGCGCGGTGCGTACGAGGCCCTGCGGCCCGGCGGGCACCTGGTCTTCGAGACACGGGACCCGGCCCGGCGCGCCTGGGAGAAGTGGACCCGCGAGCACACGCACCAGGTCGCGGAGTTCCCCGGTACGGGCACCGTCGAGAGCTGGTGCCGGCTGCTGGACGTGAGCGGCCCGCTGGTCACCTTCCGGTGGACCTACGTCTTCCCCGCGGACGGCGAGGTGCTGACCTCCGACTCGACGCTGCGCTTTCGCGAGCGGGAGGAGGTGGAGGCGGACCTGGTCGAACAGGGTTACGCCGTACGGGAGGTGCGCGGCGCCCCCGACCGCGAGGGCCGGGAGTTCGTCTTCGTCGCCTGGCGTCCCCGGGCGTAGCGGCACCGAGGCCTCCGGGCGCCGCGCGACGAAGGACTCCGGAATCCGGCAGCCAACACCGTCCCCTCACTGCCCGGCCGCACCCGTGACCCGGTGCCCTTCGGGCGTCCATCCTGGGCCCATGGCCCGTTTCCAGCACACCGTGACTCTCGCCCCCGTGCCCCGCCGCTGGTTGGAGTCGTGCGTCGCCGCGCTGCACGACCTCGCGGAGGGCACGGACGCCGGGGGAGCGGGTCTCAGGCTGTCCGACGGACGCCCGCTGCCCGGCCTGGTGCTGGCCCAGGGGCGGCATCTGCGGCCGGGCGCGCAGTACCGGCCCGTGAACGGGAAGGACGGGGAAGCGGACGCCGACCAGAGCGTCACCGTCCTCGCCTGGGACCGCCACCGGGAGACGGCGCTGGAGGTCGTCACCCTCGACGACGACCCGGCCCACCGCGGACAACTGGTCTGCGTCCTGCGGCTCACGAGCGCCGCACGGCCACGACAGGCGTCGCTGTCGACGACACTGGGCCCGAGCGGCGGCAAGCGGGCGAAGTACCTCGGCGGCAGCGGGCAACTGCACCTCGACCTCGACAGATGGTGGTCGCGGGCGGCGAGCCACCGTCCGGCCCCTTCCCGCGCGCCCCTGAGCGGCACCCTGACGCACACACTGGCCCGCGTCACCGTGACGGTCGTGCCGCGCCGCGCGCCCGACGGGCGGTGGCAGGTGACGGTGAAGGCACGGGCGAGGGGACGCTCCTTCGCCCGCCCGCTCGTCCCCGTCGCGACGGCGGTCCTGGGGCGCCGGGCCCGGCGCGCCTTCGCCGAGGCCCTGGACCGTGCCGCGGCGGCGTGGAACGCGCAGGTCCCCGCGCTGGTCCGCAAGGAGGGTGAGCAACTGGGCGCCGAACTGGCCGACGCGCTGCTCGGTCCGTGAGACGGCCGCCCGCCGCCCGCCGAGGCCGGCCGCTCTCCCGTTAGGGTCACCGAATGAACCCGATCACCGTGCGCGGCGCCACGATCGACTACGACGACCTCGGCCCCACCACCGGGCTCCCGGTTCTCCTGATCCACGGTCACCCCTTCAACCGCACCCTGTGGGCGCCACAGGCCGCGGCGCTGACGGCGGCCGGTCACCGGGTCGTCGCCCCCGACCTGCGCGGCTACGGCCGCAGCGGCGTGAGCCCGGGCAAGGTGCTGCTCGCCGACTTCGCGGACGACCTCGCCGCGCTCCTGGACCACCTGGGCCTCGAGCGTGCGGTGGTCGGCGGCGTCTCCATGGGCGGGCAGATCGCCATGGAGTTCCAGCGCCGCCACCCCCGGCGGGTCCGCGCACTGGTCCTGTCCGACACCTCCGCGCCCGCCGAGACCGCCGAGGGCAGGGAGTTCCGCAACCGACTGGCCGACAGACTCCTCGCCGAGGGCATGGACGGATACGCGCACGAGGTCATCGACAAGATGCTCGCCGCCTACAACGTCACCGGGATGCCGGATGTGGCCGCCCGCGTGCTCGAGATGATGTGCGCCACCGACCCCCGCGGCGCGGCGGCGGCCCTGCGCGGCCGGGCCGAACGCCCCGACTACCGGGACGTCCTGGCCACCGTGGAAGCCCCCGTCCTGGTCGTCGTCGGCGCGGACGACGTCTATACCTCCGTGGCTGAGGCGGAGTCCATCCACCGCCTGGTCCCGCACTCCACCCTGACCGTCGTCGAGAAGGCAGGTCATCTCCCCGGCGCCGAGCAGACCGACCGCTTCAACGCCGCGCTGCTGGAGTTCCTCGCCGCGCTGGGATGACGGGCCGGGGCACGGTCCGGCGCGCGGAGGGCGCATACGAGAATGGTGTGAGCCCTGTACGCGCCCCCTCCGCGGTACGGACAATCCCAGTGTCCGTGATCACGCGGCGGGAGACGCGGCGTCGTCCGACCGCCGCTTCCCGGGAAGCAGGTCGAGCCATGCTGTTGCGTCTGCCCACGTCCGTGTCCGAAGCACAGGAGTGCATGGCGCAGGGGGCGGTGCCCATCGGCGGGGCCACCCTCGTGTGGGCCACCTGGCAACGCGACGGCTTCCCGGAACTGGCCATGTCGCTGCGCGACCTGCCGGAGGCGACCGCCGTCGAACCCGAGTCGATGGGCGCGGCCGTCGTGCTGCACCGCATAGACGACCGCGTGCCGGTGGTACTGCGCGAGGCCGCGGGCTCGGTGGGGACCGGAGCCGTACGCCGGACGGCCACGGTCGGCGGCAACCTCGTCGGCAGCAGCCTGCGCTGCCTGCTGCCCGCGGCGCTCGTACTGGACGCCCGCGCCACGGTGCTGGGCCCCGACCGGGCCTACGAGACCGACCTGGCCGAGGTGATGGCGAAGCGTCACCTGCTGCTCGGCCTGCGCTGGCACACCCCGTTGGCCAGTGGATACCGCAAGCAGCCCGCGGTGGCCGGCGGGCCACCACCCCTGGTCGTCGCCACCGCCGTACACGCCGACGGCGAGGGCCGGCGTCGGCTGCGCGTCGCCGTCCGCGACGGCTACGAGGTGATCAGCGAGACCACCACGTGCGACGCGGGTGCCGAGGAGGCGCTCGGCACGTTGGAGGGGACGGACATCGGCGCGCTGCCGCCCGGAGCCCGGGACGTGGTGCGTGAGCAGGTCGCCGACGTCCTGGGCCCCCTCGCCGGCCGCTGATCGGGCGGCCGGCGCTCCGCGAGCCCGCGTCAGCCGTTGGCCAGAGCCTTGACGCGGTCCAGTGCCCCGTTGAACTTGTCGTGGTCTCCGACGGTCGGTCCGGTCGAGGTGTACTGCCACATCGTGTGGAAGTCCCAGCCGGCCGGGAGGGGGCCCACCGTCGAGGCGTACCGGGCGATCCACAGCGGGGTGTCCGCGCCGAAACCGCTGTAGTTCCCGGTGCACTGCGTCCACCAGTTGGTGGAGGTGTAGATCGTGGCGTGGCGGCCGGTGCGCTCCTTGTACCGGTTCAGGAAGTTCTTGATCCAGCTCACCATCTGACTCGACGTCCGGCCGTAGCAGGTGTCACCGTACGGGTTGTACTCGATGTCGAGGACGCCCGGCAGCGTCTTGCCGTCCTTCGACCAGGCGCCTCCGTGGTCGACGAAGTAGTCGGCCTGTGCGGCGCCGCCGGCGGTGTCAGGGGTCGCGAAGTGGTACGCGCCGCGGATCATGCCGACGTCGTAGGAACCGCCGTACTGCTGGGCGAAGTAGGGGTTGCGGTAGGAGGTTCCCTCGGTGGCCTTCACATAGGCCCACTTCACTCCGCTTTTCGAGAGGGTCGACCAGGCGACGTTGCCCTGATGGCTGGAGACGTCCACCCCTTCGGTCTGGGCGACCCGGGTGCCGACGGGACGGCCCTGGATCCCTTCGTGGGCGAGAACGCCTCTGCCCATGTAGGCGGAACCGCGGACCGGAGTCCGGGTGTCGTCGGCGGGGCCCGAGGCCGAGGCCGGGACCGCGGACAGGGTCAGGAGGAGTGACTGGGCGGCGAGGAGGACGCCTGACGTGAGCAGGCGTGAGTGGCGTGATGCCACGGCTATGGGTCTGCGCATGGCACCCATATGATCCGGTGTCACGCCCCGCCGCACCTCACAGTGACCCAGACGGTGTTGCCGGTCCTTGCGACCAGAGGGCGAGCAGGCCGGCGACGGGGTCCGCCTGTCCGAAGCACAGCTCCAGGCTCGCCGCGGATCCCTCGGCCATCTCCGCGCTGCGCGGGAACAGATCCTGCTCGTACGCGGCGAGCGCCTTCTCGGTGTCGTCGCCGTGCTCGACGACGGCCCGCGCGAGCTCGGCGCCGTCGAGCATGGCCAGGTTGGCGCCCTCACCGGCGAACGGCGACATCAGGTGTGCGGCGTCGCCGAGCAGGGTCACGCCCGGGACGCGCCGCCAGCGGTGGTCCACCGGGAGGGCGTGCAGCTTCCGGGGGACCAGCGGGCCGTCGGCCTCCCTGACCAGGGCCGTCAGGCTCTCGTCCCACCCCTCGAACTGCCGTACCACGGCCGCCTTGGCCGCCTCGGAGTCGGAGAAGTCGATGGAGTCGAGCCACTCCTCACCGGTCCGCACCGCGATGTAGACGTGCAGGCTGCCATCCGTCTCGCGGTGGCCGAGGAAGCCCCGGCCGTCGCCCAGCGCGAAGAGCATGCCGCCGCCGACGACGGCCGCGCCGGCGGGGTGACGGACGTCCGCGTCCCGCAGGTCCGCCTCGACGAACGAGACACCGGTGTACCCGGGCCCGGCGGGGGAGAGCAGCGGGCGGATCCGCGACCAGGCGCCGTCGGCCCCCACGAGCAGGCCGGTGGTGAACGAGGAGCCGTCGGCCAGGGCCACCTCGTGGCGGCCGCCGTCCAGCGGCCGGGCGCCGGTGACCTTGTGGCCCCAGCGGACGGTGCCCTCGGGCAGGGAGTCGAGCAGCAGGTCGCGCAGCTGGCCCCGGTCGACCTCGGGCCGGCCGCCGGTGCCGTCGTCGGCCTCCTCCCAGCGCACCGTGCCGTGCTTGTCGAGGACCCGGACGGCCTCGCCGCCGGGGTGGACGAGTGCGCGGAACTCCTCGTACAGCCCGGCCGCGCGCAGGGCGGCCTGGCCGCTCTCGGCGTGGATGTCGAGCATGCCGCCCTGGGTGCGGACCCGGCGCGAGGCCTCCGCCTCGTGGACGACGGCCGTGATGCCGTGCGTGTGCAGCACTCGGGCCAGGGTGAGCCCCCCGAGGCCGGCTCCGATGATCGATACGGGCTGGTGGTCCTTCATGACGATCCGCCTCCTGGCGTCGCTTCCGCTCCCGCGCTTGCACCACCAGCGTAACGAACATGTTCGTAACGAACAAGTTCGTCCCTCGGGCCGGCACCTGGGCGGCCTTTGCCCCTGGCCGAACGTGTTCGCTAGCGTGAGCGCATGCCTGCTGCTCGAAACCCCCGGCCCGGTCGCCGGGAACGCCCCGCCAAACCCGCCCTCACCCGGGAGGGCATCGTCGCGACCGCGGTGCGTGTCCTGCGTGCCGAGGGCCTGCAGCGGGTGACCATGCGGCGCCTGGCCCAGGAACTCGACACCGGGCCGGCCTCGCTGTACGTGTACGTCGCCAGCACCGCGGAGCTGCACGCAGCGGTGCTGGACGAGTTCCTCGGCGAGGTCGACCTGGGCCCGGTGCGCGCGGCGGGGGACTGGCGCGAACGCGTCGAGGCTGTCCTCGGCTCCTACGAGGACGTCCTCTACCAGCACCCCGGCCTCGCCCGCAGCGCGGTCTCCGCCCGCCCGTTCGGACCGAACTTCCTCAACCTGCTCGAAGGGCTGCTGTCCCTGCTGAAGGAGGGCGGCGTCCCGGACGACCGGGCGGCCTGGGGCGTGGACGTACTGCTCCTCGTGGCCACGGCCGGCGCGGCGGAGCAGTCCACCCGCGCCCAGTCGCCGCACGCCGACGAGGAGTGGAGCGGGCTGACCGAAGCCCTGCGCGACGCCTCACCGCAGGAGCACCCCAACGTCGCCGCACGGGCCGACCAGTTGCTCTCCGGCACGCCGGAGCTGCGCCGGACCTGGGCCCTGCGCATGCTGCTCGACGGCACCCTGCACACACCGCTGCCGGAAGCGACCGGACCGACGCCCTGACGCCCCCGCAACGGGCCGACGTGCCTACGGGATGGGCACCGCCTGTCCGGTCACCCGGGTGCGCGGGTCCAGCGGGCTCACGTCGATCAGCAGCTCGCTGGGGCGGCCCATGTCCTCACCCTGGCGGATCGCGATCGTGCCCGGGCCGGTGACCAGACCCAGCTCGCGGAGGTACCCGCCGAACGCCGCGGCCGCCGCGCCCGTCGCCGGGTCCTCCACGACGCCACCCACGGGGAACGGGTTGCGGGCGTGGAAGCGCTCCGCCGACTCGCGCCACACCAGGTCCACCGTCGTCCAGCCGTGCCGCCGCATGACCTCGTCGAGTGCGTCGAAGTCGTAGTCGAGGTCCGCCAGCCGCGCCCGGGACGCCGCGGCGAGCACGAGATGGTCGTTGCCGCCGAACGCCACGTGGGCGGGCAGCGCCGGATCCAGATCGGCGGGCGTCCAGCCGAGCGCCCGGAGCGCGGGATCGAGTCCCGAGGCGAGAGCCGGACGCGAACGCGTCGGCACGCTGGTGAGGGTGGCCCGCACCGCTCCGGTCCCGTCGGCCGTCGTGGACACGGGGATCTCGCCGGCGGGCGTGTCGAGGACGATCTCGCCGGGTCCCAGCCGCTCGGCGAGGGCGACGGCCAGCGCGACCGTCGCGTGCCCGCAGAACGCCACCTCGGCGAGCGGACTGAAGTAGCGGACCCCGAACCGCCGACTCTCCACGTCGCCGCCGGTGACGAAGGCGGTCTCGGAGTAGCCCACCTCGGCGGCGATCGCCCGCATCCGCGCGGCGTCGAGTGCGGAGGCGTCCAGGACCACCCCGGCCGGATTCCCGCCCGCGGGGACGTGGGTGAAGGCCGAGTAGCGCAGGATCTCGATGCCGCTCCCGGTCCCGCTCCCGGTCCCGCTCCCGGTTCCGGTCGTCGGCCCGGATCGCTCTTCCCGGTCGTCCACAGGGCTCGTTCCCGTCGCGTCGCTGGTCATGGCGGACACGCTGCCACCCGGTACCGATCGTGTCCAACGATCGATTTCGATGCTGCCCATCGAGTTTACGAATAGGCTGGCCGCGTGGACACCCGACTGCTGACGACCTTCACCGTGCTCGCCCGCACGGGCAGCTTCACCGCCGCCGCGGCCGAACTGCACCTGGCCCAGTCCACGGTCACCGTGCACATCCGCACCCTGGAACGGGACCTCGGCGTCCGGCTCTTCGACCGCCTGCCCACCGGCGCGCTGCTCACCGACACCGGCGGCCGCCTCCTGGAGCAGGCCGAGGAGGTGCTCGACGCCATGGCACGGCTGCGGGCCGGGAGCGACGACACCGGCGTCGTGTCGGGACGGGTGGTGGTCGGCAGCCCGGAATCCCTGTGCGCGAGCCGGCTGCCCGGTGTCGTCGCCGCGCTGCGCGCCGACCACCCCGAGGTGGACGTCCACCTCTACGCGGCCGGGACCGAGGAGTGCGTGGGGGGACTGCGGTCCGGACGCCTCGACCTGGCACTGCTGCTGGAGGAGGAGGCGGAGTTCCCCGACGTGACGGCCGCACCGGTCGGCCGCGAGCCGCTCGCCCTCGTCTCCGCTCCCGAACACCCCCTGGCCGCCCGGGAGCGGGCGGTGAGCTGGCCGGACCTCGCGCCGGAGAGCTTCTTCCTGCTGGAGGAGGGCTGCTCCTACAGCGACGCGCTGGCCCGCCGGCTGCTCGAGGTGCCGGACGGGCGGCCGAGGCTGACCAGGTTCGGCAGCGTGGACGCCGCGCGCAACTGCGTGGCGGCCGGTCTGGGACTGGCCCTGCTGCCGCTGACCACGGTGGCGGAGGAACTGCGGCGGGGCCGACTGGTGAAGCTCGACGGACCCGGCTTCCCCGACGTGCCGGTTCGGCTCGCCCGCCACCGTCGGCGATGGACCGCCCCGGCCGCGCGGGAGGTCGCGCAGACACTCGCGCGGCATCTGGCCGACTGAACCGCCGCCGCACCGGAACACCCGTCTCACCCAGAACGCCCGTACCACATCGGTGCGTTCGAATGGCGAGATGTCGGTGAAGTTCGCTCCTCGGTGGGGTCTGTGGCCGGTCCGGCATGCGCGCCCAACCCGATGACTAGCATGAGCCGCAAGCCCGCCGGAGTGATCACCACGCACTCGGTGGGACGGCTCCGGCCCGTGGCCGACCCAAGTCGACCGGCCTTTTCCCCGCTCTCAAGGACCCGAGGGACCGCGGAATGTCAGTGTCTGCACCCCCCACCCCGCCCAGGACGCAGAAACCCCGCCGCTCCACCCCAGCCATCCCCCTGCTCGTGCTGCCGGCCGCCGCCGCGGCGGTGGGCGCCGCCTGGGCGGCGGCTCCCGAGGCCGCCCGGAGCTGGACCGCGACCCTCGCGGTGACGTCCTGGCTGTGCGTCGCCGTGTCCGTCGTCCTCGGCTCCCACCTGGTCGGGCGGGCACGCCGGACCGCGGCGGACCGGCGCACCGAGATCAGCGCCCTCAAGGCACGGCTCGCGCAGGAGAACGCCGCCCTCGCGCACCTGGTCAACGTCGCACTGCCGGGCATCGCGCAGCAGGTGCGTGACGGCACCGGCGCGGACGAGGCCGTCGCCAACACCGCGCCCGCCTCCGGTCCACACCTGCGTCAGGTCGCACAGGGCTTCGCCCTCCTGGTGGAGGACGCCGTACGGCACGCCGCGGACGCCGAGTCCCGGCGTCGGCAGGTGCTTCAGGAGACCCGCCGCAGCGCCGCCGAACTGGAACACCTGACGGGCAGCACCCTGCCCGCCGCGGTGGAGAAGCTGCGGGACGGAACCTCGGCGGACATCGTCCTCGCCGAGCTGGAATGGCCACGAGAACCGCAACCGCGCGCCTGCGCCGAGCTGTTCGTCCGGGAACTGGCCCACAGCGAACGGCGCACCGCCGCCGCGCAGGCCGCCTCCGCCAAGTCCCTCAGCCGCGTCCAGGCCAAGGCCGTCAGCATGCTCGCCGACCTGAGGGACATGCAGGATCGTCACGGCGAGGACGTCCTGGGCGATCTGCTGCGGCTCGACCACGGCACCTCGCAGCTCGGCCTCATCACCGACCGCCTGGCCCTCCTGATGGGCGGACGCTCCAGCCGGGCCTGGAACAAGCCCATCGTGATGGAAAGCATCCTGCGCGGTGCCGTCGGCCGGATCGCCGCCTACCAGCGGGTCCGGATGCACTGCTCCACCGGCGCCGCGATCTCCGGCCACGCGGCGGAGGGCGTCATGCACCTGCTCGCCGAACTCATGGACAACGCTGCCAACTTCTCGCCGCCCATCGACGAGGTCCACGTCTACGTGGAGGAACGTACCGCCGGAATCGTCATCACGATCGAGGACAGCGGACTGAAGATGGCCGACGCGGCCATGCGCCACGCCGAAGAGGCCGTGTCGGGGCGGACGACCGACCTGGCTTCGCTGCAGGGCACGCGCCTCGGCCTCGCCGTGGTCGGACGGCTGGCCGCCAAGTACGGCGTCGGCGTCAGCTACCGGCCCTCCTCACGCGGCGGGACCGGCGTCGTCGTCCTCGTACCACCCCAACTCCTGGCACAGCAGCGGGAACCCGGACCGGCCCTGACCGGTCGCACGTTCGGCGGAGGCTCCGTCATGCCCGGCCCCGCACCCGCGGCGGAGGCCCCGGCGTCCGCGCGTCGCGTCCCGGACGCGCGACAGGCGGAACGGGCCGAGCCGCCCGAGCAGACGGCGCGGCCGGCACCCGCTGCCGCCACACCGGGCGGCCTGCCCGTGCGCTCTCCGGGCCGCACGATGGCCGAGGCCGAGCGCGAGCGCCGCGACCCGCCCCGGCAGCCCGACGACCGGGCGGCGACCGCGTCCCGGGACGCCGGGGCCAGCTTCGGCGCCTTCCACCGCGGCCGCCGGGCCGGGGCGGGCGGTGGGCCGCAGGCGCCCGAACCGCCCGCCCCGGGCTAGGCCGCCCCCGCACCGCACGGCGCGCAAGGCGCCCCTCGCCCCCATTTGCTCGTGTCGCTCGTGAGATTGGAGGAACGGGCCGGTGACCGCACAACCAGGAACCACCGTCCCCTCACCCATCATGCAGACCACCGACAACAGCCTCACCTGGCTCCTGCAGAACCTCCTGGACCGTACCCCCGGCACCCGCCACGCCCTCGTCCTCTCCCGGGACGGCCTCAAGCTCTGCTGGACCGAACACCTCACCCTGGACCGGGCCGACCAGCTCGCCGCGATCTGCTCGGGCATCCAGGCCCTCGCCCAGGGCGCCTCCGTCGAGTTCGGCAACGGGACCGGCGGCGTGCGGCACTCCATGACCGAGTTCCACGGCGGACTGCTGTTCATCGTGGAGGCCGGCCAGGGCGCGCACCTCGCCGTCGTCGCGGTGGAGGACGCCGACCCGGGCGTGGTCGGCCACCAGATGACCGAGATGGTCGACCAGATCGGTGAGCACCTGCGGGCCGAGCCGCGCCACGCCGTCCCCGGGAGCAGTACGTCGTGACACGCAGGCCCGTGGACACCGGCGCACCCGACCGGCTCTACACGGTCACGGGCGGACGCAGCCGCGCCGACGACTCGTTCGACCTCGTCACCCTGGTGGTCGCCGAGTGCCGGCCGTCGGCCGGCATGCAGTCGGAACACGTCCGCATCCTCGACCTGTGCCGCCACCCCACGGCCGTGGTGGAACTCGCCGCCGAGCTGGCCCTGCCGATCACGGTGGTCCGCATCCTGCTCGGCGACCTGCTCGCCACCGGAACGATCACCGCCCGCCACCCGCGCCTGGGGCAGTCCGCCGCGTCGCACCCCGATACCGCCCTTCTCCAGGAGGTGCTCCATGGGCTCCGCAACCTCTGACCCGACGGCCTCCGAAGCCGCCACGGCCTCCGAGGTCACCACGGCATCCGGCCGCAAGCCCCTGACCGACGCCGCGGAGACCGGGCTGAAGATCGTCGTCGTGGGCGGCTTCGGGGTCGGCAAGACCACCCTCGTCCGCTCCGTCAGCGAGATCCGGCCGCTCAACACCGAAGAGGTGATGACCCAGGCCGGAGTCGGCGTCGACGAGACCGGCGAGGTCACCGCGAAGACCACCACGACCGTGGCCTTCGACTTCGGCCGGATCAGCCTCAACGACCGCATGGTGCTGTACCTGTTCGGCGCCCCCGGACAGGAACGCTTCTGGTTCCTGTGGGACCGGCTGTTCTCCGGCACCCTGGGCGCGGTCGTCCTCGTCGACACCCGCCGGATGGACGACTCCTGGTACGCGATAGACCGGCTGGAACACCACCGGACCCCGTTCGTGGTCGCCGTCAACCGCTTCGACGACGACTCCGCCCGGCACTCCCTGGACGAGATCCGACTGGCACTCGCGCTGCCCGACCGCGTGCCACTGATCGACTGCGACGCGCGGGTGCGGACGTCGGGCAAGAACGTGCTGGTCACCCTCGTGGACCACCTCTACCAACTGGCCCTGGCCCAGGAGAGCGCATCGTGACCGACATCGACCCCGCACCCCACCGCACCGCCGTGCCGGCCTGCCCCGCGCACCCGGACGCCGTACCGCTGGCCGGACTGGAGTACCAGCAGACGCCGTCGGAGCTGTACCGCGGGCTGCGGGGCGAGCACGGTGCCGTCGCGCCCGTACTCCTGGACGGGGGCGTCCCCGCCTGGCTGGTCCTCGGCTACCCCGAGGTCAGCTATGTGACCAGCCACGACGAGCTGTTCGCCCGCGACTCGCGCCGCTGGAACCAGTGGGACCGCATCCCGCCCGACTGGCCACTGATGCCCTACGTCGGCCACCAGCCGTCGGTCCTGTTCACCGAGGGCGAGGAACACCGGCGACGGGCCGGCGTCATCACCCAGGCACTGTCGGGCATCGACCAGTTCGAGCTGGCCCGGGACTGCCGACAGCTCGCCGACCGGCTCATCGCCTCCTTCGCCGGCAGCGGCCGGGCCGAGCTGATGAGCTGCTACGCGCACCCCCTGCCGATGCGTGCCGCCGTGCGCATGTGCGGGATGCCGCACAGCGGCGCCGAGACGCAAGCGCTCGTCGAGGACCTGCGCATCTCCCTCGACGCGGCCGAGGGGGACGACCCGGTCGCGGCGTACACGCGCGTGGGCGAGCGCATCCACCGGCTGGTCCGGCACAAGCGCGAACGGCCGGGACCCGACGTCACCTCACGGATGCTCACCCACCCGGCCGGGCTGAGTGACGAGGAGACCGTCCAGGACCTGATCTCCGTCATCGCCGCCGCCCAGCAGCCCACCGCCAACTGGATCGGCAACACGCTCAGGCTGCTGCTCACCGACGAACGCTTCGCCCTGAACGTCTCGGGCGGCCGGCTCAGCGTGGGCGAGGCACTCAACGAGGTCCTGTGGCTGGACACCCCCACGCAGAACTTCATCGGCCGCTGGGCCGTCAACGACATCCAGCTGGGCGGCCGGCAGATCCGGGCCGGCGACTGCCTCGTCCTCGGCCTGGCCGCGGCCAACACCGACCCGCAGCTGTGGCCCGAGGCGCACGTCGGTGCCGAGAACTCCGCGCACCTGTCCTTCAGCAACGGCGAGCACCGGTGCCCCTACCCCGCCCCGCTGCTCGCCGACGTCGTCGCCCGCACCGCGGTCGAGACCCTGCTGGAACGCCTCCCCGACCTCGTACTCGAGGTCGAACCGGGGGAGTTGACCTGGCGTCCGTCCATCTGGATGCGCGGACTGACAACCCTGCCCGCCCTCTTCACGCCCGTCGTGCCCTGACGGGCCGCGCCGGCCGTCAGGCCGTGGGCGTGAACCGCACCGGCAGCGACTGCGGGCCCCGGGTGAACACGCCCTGCTCCACCACGTCGAATCCGTCGTCCGGCCGCAGGTCGGGCAGGGCGTCCAGGAGCTGTCCCACCCCGGTCTCCACCTCGGCCTTCGCCAGCAGCGCCCCGACACAGAAGTGCCGGCCGAGCGCGAAGGCGAGGTGGTCGGCGGCGGCCGAGAAGGCGGTCGTCGTGGTCAGGTCGTCGCGGAGGATGTCGAAACGGTCCGGGTCGCGGTAGCGGCTCTCGTCCCGGTTGGCCGCGCCTATCAGACACGTGACCGTGGCACCGGACGGTATGGTGCCGCCGCTGAGCGTGACCTCGGTCGCCGTCTGCCGCATGATCATGTGGACGGGCGGGGTGTAGCGGAGCGTCTCCGCGAAGGCACGGGGAATCAGGCTCCGGTCCGCACGGACGGCCGCCAACTGCTCGGGGTGGGCCAGCAGGTTGGCGAAGATGCTCGCGATCGCCTTGTCCGTGGTCTCGCCGCCCGCCGCGAGCAGCAGACTGCAGAACGCCTTGATGTCCTCGTCGCTCATCCGGACCCCGTCGACCTCCGCGGCGCACAGGGTGGACAGCAGGTCCTCGCCCGGGTTCTCGCGGCGCTCCTGGATGATCGGGAACATGTACTCGGCGAACTCCACCCGGGTGCGCGCACCGGCCTCCGCGACCGCGGCGTCACCGGAGAGGTTGCCCAGGAAGGCGATGACCGACGTGTACCAGCCGTGGAACCGGTCGTGGTCGGCCTTGTCCAGGCCCAGCATGTCCGCGATGACGTTGACCGGGAACCGGGTCGCGTAGTCGGCGACCAGGTCGGCGCGGCCGGTGTGCCGGAACGCGTCGATCAGCTCACGGGAGTTGCGTTCGATCACCGGCAGGAACCGGTCCTGGAGATCGGCCCCGCGGAAGGCCGGAGCGACCAGCGCGCGCCGGACCGCGTGCTCGCGGCCGCTCAGCTGAAGGATCGTCCGGCCGTGCACGGGCTCGATCTGCCAGTCGTAGTTCTCGGTGGTGAACTGCCCGCCCCGGTCCTTGAAGACGCGTTCCACGTCCTCGTAGCGCGAGACGATCCAGCTCTGCGTGGCCTCGTGGCGGATGAGGGGTGCGCTGTCCCGCATCATCCGGTAGACGGGATACGGGTTCGCCGCGAACTCGGGTGAGAGGATGTCGGGGACCTGCTGCGCGGTGGACATGGGACTCCTCGGTCGACAACGGCCTTGCACCACCAGGCTATTGAGGAGGTCGCGCCCGCGACAGACCGCGCGACGTCATCGCCGCCCGGAACCGGCGCCGCCGAGGATGCGGGTGATGCCGTCCTCGAAGCGGGCGTCGAAGGTGTGGCTGGTCAGGGTGTCGAGCGTCGCGGCGAGCGCGGGATACGGGCCGGACGCGACCGCCTCGCGCAGGCGGTGCTCCTCCGCTTGGCCCGCGGCCTGCTCCTCCTGGGTGAGGCCCAGGGTGAAGTAGACGAGGGCGTACAGGGTCCAGGCCGCCGTCTCCCCGGTGGCCTCGTGGTCCGCCAGGGTGCCCACGAGGGTGTCGGCGAAGCGCAGCGTGTGCGGATCCGGGGCATAGGTGCCGGCCACGAGCGCGGCGCCGTCGCGGTGGGCGAGCAGGGAGCGGCGGTAGCGGCGCATCAGCTCGCGGGCCCGCTCGCCCGCGTCCTCGGGCAGCCCCTCGTAGCCGATCGTGCCGGCGACGGCGTCGGCCATGAGTTCCAGCAGCCGTGTCTTGGTCTTCACGTGCCACAGCACCGTGTTCATGCGTACGCCGATCCGGTCGGCGACGGCGCGCGTGGTGACGGCCTCCAGACCCGACTCGTCGAGCAGGCGCAGGGCCGCGTCCACGACGGCGGCCGGGGTCAGGCGGGTGCGGGGGGTGGGATGCGTTTGCTTTTTGGTCACTGACCTAGTTTAGTTCGAGGAGTCGCGTTGGTCAGTGACCAAGAAGAGGCGTCGTGGAGGAGAGGGAGAGCATGGACAAGACCGAAGAGGTCGTCGTGGTCGGAGCCGGGCCCACCGGGCTGTGGCTGGCGGCGGAACTGAGGCTGCAGGGCGTCCCGGTGACCGTGCTGGAGGCCCGTACGGAACGCGACCCGCACTCCAAGGCGCTCACCCTCCATCCCCGGACCCTGGAGATCCTGGGCATGCGAGGCCTCGCGGACACCTTCGTCGACGAGGGTGTGCCGGTGCCCACGGGGCACTTCGGCTCCCTGGAATCGCGTATGGACTTCAAGGTCCTGGACACCCCCTACCCCTTCACCCTGTTCCTGCCGCAGGCGCGCACCGAGGCCCTCCTCGAGGGCCACGCGCTGTCCCTGGGCGCCCGCGTCCTGCGCGGGCACCGGGTGACGGACCTGGAGCAGACGCCGGACGCCGTACGGGTGCGGGCGGAGGGGCCGGAGGGGGCGTACGTCCTGCGGGCGCGCTACGTCGTGGGCTGCGACGGCACCCGCAGCCGGGTCCGCCGGGCCGCGGGCATCGACTTCCCCGGCACGGACGCGACCGTCTGGGGCTGGCTCGGCGACGTCGTCCTCGACCGGTCCCCGGCGCTGCCGCTCAGCGCCTCGGGGCCGGACGGGGGAATCATGGCGGTGCCCATGCCGGGCGGGGTCACCCGCTTCGTGGGCCACACCCCGCAGGACCGAGGCGTCGACCACCCGGGAGAGCTGACCCTGGAGGAGCTGCGCGAGCGGACCCGACGCGTCCTGGGCGACGACTTCGGCATGCGCGACCCCCGCTGGCTCTCCCGGTTCGGAAACGCCACGCGCCAGGCCGCCGCCTACCGCAAGGGTCGTGTCCTGCTCGCCGGCGACGCGGCGCACATGCACTTCCCCGCCGGAGGCGTGGGACTCAACGTCGGCTTCCAGGACGCCACCAACCTCGCCTGGAAGCTGGCCGCGACGGTGCTCGGCACCGCCCCCGAAGGGCTGCTGGACACCTACCACGCCGAACGCCACCCCGTCGGCGCGGACCTGCTCGCCTCCACCCGGGCGCAGACCGCCCTCATGACCGGCTACTCACCCGAGGGCCAGGCACTGCGCGACGTCCTGTCCGAACTGATCGGCACCGTCCCGGACTTCTCGCGCGCTCTCGCCGAACGCCTCAGCGCCCTCGCCGTCCACTACCCGCCGGCCGATCCGGGCGCCGCCCACCCGCTGAGCGGCAGCCGGGCTCCGGACCTGGCCTTCGCGGACGGGACCGGTCTCTTCGCACTGCTGCGGGACGGCAGGCACCTGCTGCTCGAACTCGACGGCCACGAAGGCGCCGACGCGGTGCCTGCCGGCCGGCCGCTGCCGCCCGGCACCCGCCGCCACACCGTGCGCCTGGTGGACGCCGGCCCGGGGTGGAGCGCCGTACGCAGGGTGCTGGTGCGCCCCGACGGCCACGTCGCCTGACGCGCGGGGCGCACGGGCCTCAGTCGAACGGGGTGAGGAAGTCCCGGGGTCGCAGCGGCCGGTCGACGATGCGGGTGTCGCCGATCCAGCCGTAGAAGCCCTGTCCGAAGGCCTCGTCGAACTGGGTGCCACCGAGGACGAAGGGTTTGCCGAGCGTGGCGATGCCGGTGGAGGGCGCCGTCGGATTGCGGGCGATCTTCGAGCCGTCCACGTACATGACGGTGCGGCGGCCGTCGTTGACCACGGCGATGTGCATCCAGCGCCCCACCGGCACGGCGTGGCTCCACGAGGTGGGGTCCGCGTCCTGGCGGTGGGGGTAGACGACGAACTGCAGGAACCGCTCCGGGGACAGGTTGAGGCTGCACGTCGGTTCCAGCGGGGACCAGCCGGTGGTCTTGCCCGCGTCCCCGTTGCGCCCCTCCCAGCTGAGGATGCCCATCCAGCTGTGATCGCCCTCGAACGGCTCGGGGAGCCGCACGAAGGTCTCGATGGTGTACCCGCGAGGGAACTTCTCGCTGTTCAGCGGCGCCCTCGCCCCGGTACGCAGGACGGCCCCGCGATCCGGCGCCTTGCCGCCGTCGAAGCGCAGGCCGGCGTGTGCGGGCTGCCCGGGATGGTGATCCGCCGACCAGGTGAGCGCCGCCGGACCGCTGGAGTGCAGGCGGCGGACGGTGAGGTCGTTGCCGTGGCCGGACAGGTCGCGCACGACGGAGCCGTCCGCGACCGGGTCGCCGTCCGGGACGGTCGTCATGCCGGAGGCGTCGAACCGCCAGTAGGCGACCGTGCCGCGCGGCATCACCGCGGAGGCGGGCCGGGGCCTGGGCGGCACGACGGGCGCGAAGCCCGAGAAGCGCTCGTCGAAGTCGATGCCCAGACTGAACCGGTCGGCGGGGCCGGTCAGCTCGACGGTCTCCGCCTCGAGCGGCGTGCGCCGCGCCGGGTCGCGGGCCAGGAACCACGGTGCGAACGTCTCCACGTCGATCACCCCGCGCACGGTGTCGAAACCGTAGGTGCGGATCATTCCGGCGCCGCCGTAGTAGCGGTCCTGGTAGTTGGTGATGTGGATGTGGACATCGTTGTCGGCGTCGTTGGCGAGCACCGTCCGGCCGGGCGGCCAGTAGTGCCCGCCCAGCGCCAGGAAGATCTGGTCGTTGGCCCGGATCAGGCCGTCCCACAGGCGCTGCCCGTTGTCGGAGAGCCGCGCCGAGCCGTCCTCGCCGGCGAAGGCCAGGTCGTGCGTGGTGAGCACGGCGGGCAGGGTCGGGTGGGCGTCGAGCACGCCCTGCGCCCAGTTCAGGCCCTTGTCGGAGGTCCGCCAGTCCAGGGCGAGGACCAGCCAGTCGCGGCCGGCGGCCCGCAGGACGTGGTAGCTGTTGTAGCCGTCGGGCGAGGCACCCCCGAAGGTCGGCATCGAGGCGTAGCGCCGGGGTCCGAACTCCCGCAGGTACGCGGTCTCGCCCCGCTGGTCGTCCGTCGACGACGCGATGTCGTGGTTGCCGGCCAGCACGCTGTAGGGCACCTTGCCGTGCAGCGTGCGGAAGGTCTGGGCGGCCCGCCGGATCTCGTCCTCGGTGCCGTGTTCGGTGACGTCGCCGAGGTGGGTCATGAAGGCGATGTTCGACGCCGACCGGTCGGCCACGAGATGACGGAAGGTCTCCCGCAGTGGAGCCGGGTCGGCGCTGTCGGCGTCGAAGAGGTACTGGGTGTCCGGCAGGACGGCCAGCGTGAAACGCGGGCTGTCGGTGTCGAAGCGCCCGCCGCCCGGCGCGGCGGCCTGTGCGGGTGCCCCCGTCGCGTTCCCGACCGGGGCTCCGACCGCGGCCGTGGCCGCCCCGCCGGCCACGGCCGCTCTCAGCAGCGTGCGTCTGCCCGGGCCGTCGTGCTGTTCCGCCGTGCTCATCTGCCCTCCAGGAGCGGGAAGTCCACCATGCCCGGCTCACGCTGGTCAGCGGCCGTGGCCATGAGACGACGGACAGCTGAACGCGGCATGGTGCGCGGCGGGCGACTGGAGGGGACGGCACGTGCGGAGGGTCGGCGGGGGGCGATGCGGCTCGGGATCAGCCGCGGATGAGGACCCGGCCGTGGCAGGGTGCCGAGCGGGGCCGGGTCCGGCGGGCGTCGCGGGAATGCGCCGGCGGGGGACGGTGTTGAGCCCCATGACTGACATGCGCGGGTCAGAACAGGTGCCGCGCGGGAGGTCGGAAGGAGCACCCATGGCACGCAGTACCGCACGCCCGGTCGTCAGGCTGAAGTCGACGTCCGGGACCGGCGTCACCTACGTGACGCGCAAGAACCGGCTCAACGACCCCGACCGGCTCGTCCTGCGCAAGTACGACCCGGTGGCGGGGGAGCACGTGCCGTTCCGTGAGGAACGCTGAACGGCGCCACGCAGCGAGGAGAGACCCATGAAGACGCGTAATTCCCTGCGCTCACTGAAGGCCAGGCCCGGCGCGCAGGTGGTGCGTCGCCGGGGCGTGACCTACGTGATCAACAAGAAGGACCCGCGCTTCAAGGCCCGCCAGGGCTGAGCGGCGCGCGTCCCCCGCACGGCCCGGCCCCGCGATCGGCGGGGCCGGGCCGTGCCGCGTGCGCGGGGCGGCGGTCAGTCGGCGACGTCGACACCGTAGCCCCGGGCGAGAGCGCCGAGGCCGTGGTCGTAGCCCTGGCCGACGGCCCGCAGCCGCCAGCTCTGTCCGCGCCGGTAGATCTCCGCCAGGAGCATCGTGCGCTCGGTGGTGGCGGCGTCGAGCGTGGCCTGGGCGAGCGCCGCCGCGCTGCTGCCGGGGCCGGAGACGATGTGCAGGGCGCCGACGTCGCCGAACGTGGGGGAGCCGTCGATCGCGGCGGCGACGACGACCTTGCGGGCCGCGGGCGGCAGCCCGGCGAGATCCACGCCGACGGTCTGCTCGGTCGGGCCGTCGCTCAGCAGCCGCACCGTCCCACCCGGGTTCTCCGGGGCGCCGTAGAAGACGAAGTCCTCGTCGAAGGAGACCTGGCCGTCCTCGTCCAGCACGAACGCCACCACGTCGATCTCGCACGCCGTCTGCTGCGCCCACGACGCGGTCACCGTCCAGCGGTGCGCCGGTTCCCGTCCGTCGCGCAGGGGCAGGTCGACGACGCCACCGCGCGGCAGCACATGCGCGGCCGCGCGCCGGTGGCCCGTCCCGGGTGCCTCCGTGACCACCGGGGCGACCAGCCATGCGGCGTCGTACGTCGGCAGGAGCAGCGCGGTGATCCTGGGCAGCCTGCGGTCGGCGTGGCCGCCGTCGAGGACGACCACGTCGGTGACGCCGGCGGACAGGTTGATGGCCGCGGCCCCGCCCAGCTCGACGACGCGGGTACGGGCCGCCACCGCGTCGGGGTGGGTGCCGCCCAGCACGAGGACCCGCCGTCCGGAGAGCGGCCCACGCGGCTTCGCGGGGCGTTTGCCCGGCTTCGGGCCCGGTGCCGCCGGGGCCGGTTCCGCCCGTACGTCAGGGACGGCGGCCTCGGACGCCCCGGGTCCGCGCGGCGTCGGCACGGCCGGCAGCGAGGGGGCGGGGGAGGACGGGGAGGGTGTGGTCGCGGTCGCGGGTGCCGGGGCCGTGCCCTCGTGCGAGGTGCCGGGGCGCACGTCGCCGAGCAGCCGCAGGAAGGCCGATTCGTCGATCACCGCGACGCCTTCGGCGCGGGCCCGGCGCGCCTTGGCCGAGTCCCCGGAGGGGTCGTTGGTGACCAGGGCACTGGTGTGCCCGCTGACCGAGCCCACCATGTTGAGCCCCGCCGCCACGCCCCGCAGCACCAGGTCCGCCCGGGCGGTACGGGTCTCCCCGGTGACGGCGATCTTCATGCCCTGCACCAGGGGCCCGCCTGCGGTGAGCCGTCCCGGGTTTCGGAAGGCGCACGGCGTCTTCGGCGGCTTCGGCGCGAACCGGGGGTCCTGCCGGGGCGGGCACGCCACCAGGGGCAGCGGCAGGTCGAGTTGGGCGGCCTCCCGCAGCGAGGCCCGCAGCACCCCCGCCAGTACCCGCGTGTCGTCCAGCGCGTCGTGCGCCTGCACCTGCGGCACGCCGTAGTGAGCGGCGAGGGTGCCGAGCCTCAGGTCGTCGGTGGGCGGGTCGACGCGGCGGTTCAGCGCCAGGGTGCACAGCCGCCTGGCGACGGGCAGTCGGAGCCGCGCCCGCGCGAACTCGTGGGCGAGGAAGTCGTAGTCGAACTGGGCGTTGTGGGCGACCAGCACCCGGCCCTCCAGCAGGGCGCCGATCCGCTCGGCCACCTGCCCGAAGTCCGGCGCCCCGCGCAGCCGCTCGGCCGTCAGGCCGTGCACATGCACCGGCCCGGGATCGCAGCCCGGGTTCAGCAGGGTCGAGAACTCCCCGGTCTGTCCGCCGTCCGGGCCCAGTGTCACCACGGCCACGGACAGCACCCGGTCGCGGCGCGGTACGAGCCCGGAGGTCTCCACGTCGACCAACGCCCATTCGAAGGCGTAGTCGCGCAGGTCGGACAGATCGGAGGCGGTGGACGCGAGAGACATGGAGAAATAATGGAGGTATATCCACGACTCCTTCAACTCGAATGCCCATTGATCCCGTTTTGTTGTCGTCTCGACCCGCGCCGTGCGACGTCGGAACTTCACGCCGAATCCTCCTGACACACTGCTGAGCGCGCCACCCGCCCCGCCCTCAGGAGGACTTCGCCATGACCGAGCAGCCGCTGAACCGCGTCGCCGGCTACGAGCACCGGTTCAACACCCTCTTCGCGGAGTACTTCGACACGCTGGGTACGACGCTGGACGCCCCGTCCTTCAGCCGCTTCACCCCGGACTGCATCGAGCTGCTGCGCGACCTGTCGCTGCGCGGCGGCAAGCGGATGAGGGTCGTGCTGCTGCACGAGGCCGCGCGGCTGGTGACCCCCGAGCCCGTCGAAGGGCTGGACGCCGCCGCCCTGAGCGTCGAACTCCTGCAGACCCACGGCCTGGTGCACGACGACCTCATCGACGACAGCGCCACCCGCCGCGGCGGCCCCACCACCTACTACGCCTACCGGGAGAGGTTTCCCGGGCACCCTCGGGCGGCACTCGGCCTGACCGTACTCGCGGGCGACCTCGCGCTGGCCCTCTCGCTGCGCGTGCTCCTGGACGCCGCGCTGCCCGTTGAGGTGCGGCAGGCCATGGTCGAGGTCCAGACGCGGGCCGCGGCCGACACGTTCGTGGGTCAGATCGTCGATCTGGAGCGCGATTTCGCCGCCGAGGTTCCGGACGTAGACGTCCTGCACGATGTCGCCGACCACAAGTCGGCCCGCTACTCGGTGCTCGCGCCGATGTGTCTCGGACTCCTGGCGGCCGGCGAACAACCGGCGGCCCACGAGAACGAGTTGCGTCGCTACGCGCGACTGGTGGGTGTCTGCGGGCAGATGCGCGACGACTACCTCGACCTGTTCGGCGACGCGGCCACCATGGGCAAGCCGACGGGTGCGGACATCCGCGAGGGCCGGCGCAGTTACGCCGTCGCCGGGCTGCTGTCCGCCGTGACCGGCTCGGAGCGCAGGACGGTCGAGCGAGCACTCGGGGACCGCTCCTGCACCCCGGACACGATCGCCGCGATCCGCGGCATCGGCGAACGCCACGGTGTGGCCACCCTGATGGAGGCGGACATGCGGCGGTACGCGGAGCAGGCCCGCCTCGTGGCGGAGGGCTGGCACGGGCGCTGGCGTGCGGAGGCGGTCGACTTCTTCGCGGCGGTGCCGTCGTGGAGCGTGCGGCGGGCCGGCTGAACGGGGCCGCGCCGGCGGACGGGGCACACCGGGCGGACCGTACGCGCGGCCGTGCCCCGGGGAGGTTCGTGGCCCGGGGCGCGGCGTCACACTGTCAGGCTGTCACCGTGTCACATCTGTCACGGCGTCCGTACGGGGTCAGGGTACGAGCCTCAGAAGGCGGTTGGCCGAGCCCGTGCCGGGGCTGGTCACCTTGCCGGTGGTCGCGCCGTTCACCAGGGCGGTGGCCACCTGGGCGGGAGTGGCCGAGGAGTGGCCGGCCAGGTAGACCGCCGCCGCCCCGGCCACGTGCGGGGTCGCCATCGACGTGCCGGAGATGGTGTTGGTCGCCGTGTCGCTGGTGTTCCAGCCCGCCGTGATGGAGGAGCCGGGCGCGAAGAGGTCGACCACCGAACCGTAGTTGGAGTAGCTCGCCCTGGCGTCGGTGCTGGTGGTGGCGCCGACGGTGAGGGCCTCGGTGACCCGGGCGGGGGAGTAGGAGGAGGCGTTGGCGCCGCTGTTGCCCGCCGCCACGGCATAGGTCACACCGCTGGCTATCGAGGTGCGCACGGCGTTGTCCAGGGTGGTGGAGGCGCCGCCGCCGAGCGACAGGTTGGCGACCGAGGGACCCGAGTGGTGGGCGGTCACCCAGTCGATGCCGGCGATCACCCCGGCCGTGGTGCCGGACCCGTTGTCGTCCAGCACCCGCACGGCCACGACCTTCGCCTTCTTCGCGACGCCGTAGGTGGTGCCCGCGATCGTGGTGGCCACATGGGTGCCGTGGCCGTTGCCGTCGGAGGCGGTGGTGTCGCCGTCGACGGCGTCGTAGCCGTAGGAGGCGCGGCCGCTGATCTGCTGGTGGGTGATGCGGACGCCGGTGTCGACGACGTAGGCCGTGACGCCGCCGCCCGCGCTGTCCGGGTAGGTGTAGGTGCCGGACAGCGGGAGGGAGGTCTGGTCGATGCGGTCCAGGCCCCAGGGGGCGTTGGACTGGGTGGTGTCGGCGAGGCGGACGCGCTGGTCCTGCTCGACGGAGGCCACGGCGGGGTCGGCGGCCAGCCGCCCGGCCTCGGTGGCGGAGAGTGTGGCGGTGTAGCCGTTCAGCGCGCTGCCGAACGTCCTGCGCACCGTGCCGCCGTACTCCTCGACGAGGTCCCTTCCGGCGATCGAGGACGCCTTGAGCCCGGCATCCTTCCTGAGGGTGACGATGTAGCTGTCCTTGACGGCCATGGGTGAACCGGCGGCCAGGACGGTGCCCTCGGCCTGGGCGGCCTGGGCGGCCTCGGCGGCCTGGGCGGGCAGGGCGGTGAGCGTGCCGGTGAGGGCGAGGGCGGCCGCACCGGTCAGAGCGGCGAACCGGAGTCTTGTGCTACGCAGTCGTGCCATGACGAGCAAGTCCTCCTCCAGGCGGCGCGCGCCCGGGTGGGGGCGCGCGACTGTGGGGGCGTGCGCGGGATCGCGCACCCGGCCGGGAGCGTCGCGTTCCGCTCCCGGTCGTTGATCAGCCTCGGTCGTCCGTCGGTACCGGACAAGCGAGTTGACGGGCTGTCAACAAACATGACATGTACGCGCAATGAGGGGGCGATGGTGGGCCCGGGGCCGTTGTCAGTGGCCCCCTCTACTGTTCAGACAGTGGGAGCCGCGGAAACGCCGCGGGTACCGACCGGGGAGAGGTCTGCCATGTCGAGGACGTACCTGGAGCTGTCGCAGGACGACGGGAGTGCGCACAAGTTCTACGAAGTCACCGTCCAGGGACAGGTCGTGTCGGTGCGCTACGGCAGGATCGGCGCCGCCGGACAGACCCAGACCTCGACCTTCCCGACCGTCCAGAAGGCCGAGGCCGCGGCCGCCAAGAAGATAGGCGAGAAGGTGCGCAAGGGCTACGAGCCCGCCGTGCAGGGGCAGCGCGCGCCCCGCGCGGTCACCCGCCGGCAGGTGGCCTCCGCGCCGTCCACGGCACGCGCCGTCGCACCGGTCCTGTGGCGCTTTCGCACCGGCTCCGCGGCGTTCGGCATCCACATCGACGAGGACCGCTGCTGGGTGGGGAACCAGGCGGGCGACGTCTACACCCTCGCGCACGGCGGCGAGGTCCTCGCCCGCTATCAGCTGCCGGACGGCGTCAAGTGCCTGGTCGCCGACGACTTCTGGATCTACGCCGGCTGCGACGACGGCCGTGTGTACGACCTGTCGTCCAAACTGCCCTTCGCCGCCTACGACATCGCGGCCGACGTCGACATCTTCTGGCTCGACATCCACGAGGGCGTGCTCAACGTCGCGGACCGCGCCGGGCGGCTCACCGTCATCGACCACGAGGACGAGCACCAGTGGGCGCGCGGCGGGCGCGGTGAGCACGCCTGGATGGTGCGCGCCGACGACCGGGCCGTCTACCACGGGCACACGCGCGGCGTGACGGCCCACTCCCCGGACGGCGGCACCGAGTTGTGGCACACGCCCACCCAGGGTGCCGTGCTCTTCGGCTGGCAGGAGGACGACGCGGTGTACGCGGGGACCGCGCGTCACACCGTCCAGCGGCTGTCCAAGGCGACCGGCGCCGTCGAGGCGACGTACCGGTGCGACAGCCCGGTGTACTCGTGCGCCACCTCGCCCGGCGGCCGGTTCGTCTTCGCCGGGGACTCCGCCTCCTCGGTGTACTGCTTCGACCGGGACGGCACCAGGCTGTGGAAGCTGGGCACGGGTGGCGGCTCCGCGCTGTCCATGCAGTACCGCGACGAGCGGCTCTTCCTGGTCACCACCGACGGCTCCCTGGTGTGCGTGGACGCGAGCGACATGGCGGTCACCGCCGCGCAGCAGGGCTCGGTGCCCGTCGCCCGTGACGTCAAGCTCGCGGCCACCCTGCCGACGTACGCGCCGGCCACCGCGGTCGCCGCCGTGACGACCGTGACCGCGGCGCCCGCGGGCTCCGTCGTCGTCGAGTGTGTCCAGGACAACGGCCGCACCCGGATCCACGTGGTGTCGGAAGGGTACGACCACTCGTGGAACGTCCAGTTCCCGAGGGCGATCCGGGAACCCGGCGCGCGGTACGTGGTCGACGCGCTGCACGCCGCGTCGGGCGGCTTCTACCGGGTGCGCGGGGACATCAGGCGCCTGCGGTGACGCGGCGGCGGTGTCAGGCGATGGAGGCCGAGATGACGGCGGAAACCGCGAGATTGCAGGACGCCGTCACCCACACGGCCGGGTGCGGCTCCTGCTCCACCAGCGTCGCGCCCAGCCGCCCCGGGGTGATCAGGTCGACCACCAGGAAGGCCAGAGCCATCATCACGAGCCCGAGCAGCCCGAACACCGCCGTGGACACCAGGCCCTTGCCGAAGTCCTCGTACGTCGTCCATATGGAGGTGAAGACGATGCCGCCGATGCCGAGCAGCGCGGAGCTGAGCACCATGGCGGCGTTGCGATTGCGCTGCTCCCAGATCTGCCGGCCGAGCTTTCCGGGTGTCAGCAGGTCCACGAGGACGATGCCGAGGACCAGGAGGACCAGACCCAGGCCGCCGTAGGCGGCGGCCCGGCCGAGTCCGTTGACGATGTCGCTCATGGCGTTGCCGGCTCCGTAGCGTGAGGGATCGCGGGTGATCGTGGTCAAGGCGCTGCAAAATCTAGCGCACCGGGCCGGGCTCTCAAGAGGCGGTCCGCAGTGCGCGGTTGCGGCGCACGGAGGACCAGAAGGAGGCACCGATCAGGACGACGCCGACGAGGCCGGTGATGATCTCGTTGATCTGGTACTGGATGGTGACCAGCAGGATGACCGACAGGGCGCCGATGGCGTAGTGGGCGCCGTGTTCCAGGTAGACGTAGTCGTCGAGGGTGCCCTGGCGGACCAGGTAGACCGTGAGCGACCGGACGTACATGGCGCCGATGCCGAGGCCGAGGGCCATCAGGACGATGTCGTTGGTGATGGCGAAGGCGCCGATGACACCGTCGAAGGAGAAGGACGCGTCCAGGACCTCCAGGTAGAGGAACATGAAGAACGCGGCCTTGCCCGCCAGTTTGACGGGGGACCCCGGCCTCCCGGCGCGTTCCGCCTCCTGCTCCGCCTCGTGTTCGCGCTCCTCCTCGTTCTCGAGCCGCTGCTCGAAGAAGCCGGAGAGGCCGCCGACGATCATGTAGGTGATCAGACCGGCGATGCCCGCGAGCAGAACGGTTTCCGCCTTGTCGGCGTGCGTGCCGCCGTGCTGGTGGGCGTGGGCGCCGAAGGTGATCGCGGAGACCAGCAGCACGATCAGGGCGATGCAGACCGACAGCATGTCGACGCTGCCGAGCTTGGCCAGCGGGCGCTCCAGCCACCCCAGCCACTTGATCTCCCGGTCTTGGAAGACGAAGTCGAGGAAGATCATCATCAGGAACATGCCACCGAACGCGGCGATCGACGGATGAGCGTCCGTCACCAGCTCCTGATAGCGGTCCTTGTCCGTGAGGGCGAGGTGCACCGCGCTCCAGGGACTCAGCCGGGCACTGACCGCCACGATCACCACCGGGAACACCAGTCGCATCCCGAAGACGGCGATCACGATGCCGACGGTGAGGAAGATCCGCTGCCAGAAGGCGTTCATCTTCTTCAGGATCCCGGCGTTGATCACCGCGTTGTCGAAGGACAGGGAGATCTCCAGGACGGAGAGGATCGCCACGATGCCGAGGGCGGTCCAGCCGTCGTACAGCACGCCCGCGGCGAGGCCGAGGGCGGTGACGGCGAAAGCCCAGCGGAACGTCTTCAGTAGCACCGGTCACTCATTCCTGTCGTCGCACCGTGCGGGGTTCGGCTTCCCGCACCGGCGCCCGCCACGCATGTTGTCTACCACGGCCGTCCGCCCCCACCGGACAGGGCGTGTTCCGCACGGCGGTCAAGAGTGGAAGGGTTCGTTTCCTTGAGTCGTTCGTGCCACAGGGAATAAGGTCGCCGCCATGACGGCATCCCGGAACGTCCGGAACCCGGCCACCGCCGCGGAGCTGCGTCGGGCGGGGCTGCGTGTGACGGCAGCCCGTGTCGCGCTGCTCGAGACCGTCCGGGAGGGCGACCACCTCGACGCGGACGCCCTCGCCTCCGGGGTGCGCCTACGCGTCGGGCACGTCTCCCTCCAGGCCGTGTACGAGGCCCTGCACGCGCTCACCGCGGCACACCTCGTGCGACGGATCGAACCGCCCGGCAGCCCGGCGAGGTTCGAGGGACGGGTGGGGGACAACCACCACCACGTCCTGTGCCGGTCCTGCGGTGCCCTCGCCGACGTCGACTGCTCCGTCGGCGAGGCGCCCTGCCTGACCGCCTCCGACGACCACGGCTTCTCGATAGACGAGGCCGAGGTCATCTACCGGGGCCTGTGCCCCGACTGCTCCACCCCCGGCAGTTCCCCAGCACCTTGATCCGCCCCGTTCGGAAGGATTCCCCTCCCATGTCCGAGAACCACGACGCCATCGTGACCGACGCGAAGACCGAGGAGTCGGGCGGCTGCCCGGTCGCCCACGGACGCGCCCCGCACCCCACGCAGGGCGGCGGAAACCGTCAGTGGTGGCCGGAGCGGCTCAACCTGAAGATCCTCGCCAAGAACCCCGCGGTCGCCAACCCGCTGGGTGAGGAGTTCGACTACGCCGCCGCCTTCGAGGCCCTCGACCTGGCGGCCGTGAAACAGGACATCGCCGAGGTGCTGACCACCTCGCAGGACTGGTGGCCCGCCGACTTCGGCAACTACGGCCCACTCATGATCCGTATGGCCTGGCACAGCGCCGGCACCTACCGCATCAGCGACGGCCGCGGTGGCGCCGGAGCCGGACAGCAGCGCTTCGCCCCCCTCAACAGCTGGCCGGACAACGGCAACCTCGACAAGGCCCGCCGCCTGCTGTGGCCGGTCAAGAAGAAGTACGGCCAGAACATCTCCTGGGCCGACCTGCTGGTCCTCACCGGCAACGTCGCCCTGGAGACCATGGGCTTCGAGACCTTCGGCTTCGCCGGTGGCCGCGCCGACGTCTGGGAGGCCGAGGAGGACGTCTACTGGGGCCCCGAGACCACCTGGCTCGACGACCGGCGCTACACCGGCGACCGCGAGCTGGAGAACCCGCTCGGCGCCGTCCAGATGGGCCTGATCTACGTCAACCCGGAGGGCCCGGGCGGCAACCCGGACCCGATCGCCGCAGCCCGCGACATCCGGGAGACGTTCCGCCGCATGGCGATGAACGACGAGGAGACCGTCGCGCTGATCGCCGGCGGCCACACCTTCGGCAAGACCCACGGCGCGGGCCCCGCCGACGCGGTCGGCGACGACCCCGAGGCCGCCTCCATGGAGCAGCAGGGCCTGGGCTGGAAGAGCACCCACGGCACGGGCAAGGGCGGGGACGCCATCACCTCCGGCCTGGAGGTCACCTGGACCAGCACGCCGACGCAGTGGGGCAACGGGTTCTTCAAGAACCTCTTCGAGTTCGAGTACGAGCTGGAGCAGAGCCCGGCCGGCGCCAACCAGTGGGTGGCCAAGGACGCCCCGGAGATCATCCCCGACGCGCACGACCCGTCGAAGAGGCACCGCCCGAGGATGCTCACCACCGACCTGTCGCTGCGCCTCGACCCGATCTACGGGCCGATCTCCCGCCGGTTCTACGAGAACCCCGAGGAATTCGCCGACGCCTTCGCCCGTGCCTGGTACAAGCTGACCCACCGTGACATGGGCCCGAAGTCCCTGTACCTCGGCCCGGAGGTCCCCGAGGAGACCCTCATCTGGCAGGACCCGCTGCCCGAGGCCGAGGGCGAGGGCATCGACGCCGAGGACGTCGCGACCCTGAAGACCAAGCTCCTCGAGTCCGGCCTGTCCGTCTCGCAGCTGGTCTCCACCGCGTGGGCCTCGGCGTCCACCTTCCGCGGCAGCGACAAGCGCGGCGGCGCCAACGGTGCCCGTATCCGCCTGCAGCCGCAGCGCGGCTGGGAGGTCAACGAGCCCGACGAGCTGGCGCAGGTCCTGCGGGTCCTGGAGGGCGTCCAGCAGGAGTTCAACTCCGGCGCCGGCGCCAAGAAGGTCTCCCTGGCCGACCTGATCGTCCTCGGCGGCTCGGCCGCCGTCGAGAAGGCCGCCAAGGAAGCCAGCTTCCAGGTGCAGGTCCCGTTCGCCGCGGGCCGCGTGGACGCGACGGAGGAGCACACCGACGCCGAGTCGTTCGAGGCGCTGGAGCCGACCGCCGACGGGTTCCGCAACTACCACGGCAAGGGCAACCGGCTGCCGGCCGAGTTCCTGCTGCTCGACCGGGCGAACCTGCTCACCCTGAGCGCACCCGAGACGACCGCCCTGGTCGGCGGCCTGCGGGTGCTGGGCGCGGGACACCAGCAGTCCCAGCTCGGCGTGTTCACCCGGACGCCCGGCGTGCTGACCAACGACTTCTTCGTCAACCTGCTCGACCTGGGCACCACGTGGAAGTCGACGTCCGAGGACCAGACCACGTTCGAGGGCCGCGACGCCGCCACCGGCGAGGTCAAGTGGGCCGGCAGCCGCGCCGACCTGGTCTTCGGCTCCAACTCCGAGCTGCGGGCGCTCGCCGAGGTCTACGCGAGCGACGACGCGAAGGAGAAGTTCGTGCACGACTTCGTCGCCGCCTGGGTCAAGGTCATGAACCTGGACCGCTTCGACCTGGCCTGAGCCGGTGACCTCCGGGCCGGCCGGCACCGGCCGGCCCGGAGGGACGAAATCCGGTGGCCACGCGTGGCGCACGGTGCTGGGATGGCGTGATGCTCAGCGATGTGCCCGCGGTCGTGGACCGGGGCCGCCACCAGGACACGGTGACTCCCTGGGACGAGGCCGCCTGGCGGACCGCCGCCCTCGGCTGGATCGAGGCCGGGCTGGCCGCACGGGGCCTGCGGCCGACGGGGGAGTGGCGGGTGCGGCTGCGGCCGTGGTCCGTCCTGCTGCGGCTGGGCGTCGAGGGCCGCGACCCGGTCTGGTTCAAGGCCAACCCCCCGGCCAGTGCCTTCGAGGGCGCGCTGACCGCGGCGCTGGCCCGCTGGGTCCCCCGGCACGTGCTGGAGCCGCTGGCGGTGGACACCGGCCGGGGCTGGTCCCTGCTGCCCGACGGGGGACCGCTCCTGCGGGACGTACTCGCGCGGAAGACGGTCGGACCCGGTGTGTGGGAAGAGCTCCTGCGCCAGTACGCGGCCATGCAGCACGCCCTGACCGCGCGCGCCCCCGAGATCGCACGGCTGGGCGTTCCCGCCGTGCCCGCCGCCGCGCTGCCCGACGTCTTCGACCGGCTCGACGCCACCCCGCTGCGGCCGGAGGAAAGAAGGAGACTCGGAAGACTCCGCCCCCGTCTCGTGGACTGGTGCGCCGAACTCGCGGCCGTGGGCGTCCCGGACACCCTCGACCACGCGGACCTGCACGACGGCCAGCTGTTCCACCCCGGGCCCGGCAGGTTCACCTTCTTCGACTGGGGCGACGCCGTCGTCTCCCACCCCTTCTGCAGCCTGCCGGTCCCCGCCCGCCGGGCCGTCGAGCGGTACGGAGCCCACGTACTGCCACGTCTGCGCGACGCCTACCTGGAGCCGTGGACGGGCGCCGGCCGGACGACGGCGGAACTGCGGCGCGCGGTGCGCCTCGCCTGGCGGCTCAGCGCCCTGAGCCGGGCCGCCGCCTACGGCAGGCTCTTCCCCACCGCGACCGGCACCGCCGGCGCGGCCACGGCCGCGGCAGGCGCGCGCTGCCTGCTGGAACTGCTGGACGACCCACCGCTGTAGAGGCGGCCCGTCCCCGGCGCACGGGCCGTTGTCAGTGGCGGATGCGAGGCTTCGAGTCATGGATGAGGTGGAATTCATGCGGGGTAGGGTCTACGGCGCAGACCACGACAATCCCGGACCGCGCGCCGGACGCGTCTACGCCCATCTGGTGGGCGGCCCCCTGGACGGCCTGCTCCTGGACGTCACGGACCTCACGGAACACGAACGCGTCCGCGGGGTGTCACTGGCGACGGAGATAGGCCGCTACGGCCCGGGCGGCCGCACCGCCTACGGTCCGAGGCCGGGTGATCCACGCCGCTACGACTGGCGGGGCGACGTGCCCTGATCCCACCCGGTCGCACCCGTCTGCCCGACCAGCGCCGCGAGCAGCCAGTCGTGCGCGGAGCCGGGGGTCGGCTCCGGCCGCCCGCCGGGCACGGTGATCACCTCGGTCACCAGCTCCCAGTAGCCGTCCAGCCGAGGGTCGACGGCGAGCTGCCCGGCCAGCCGGCGGCGGAAGTCCGGGGTGTCCCGGACCCCGTACGCGCCCGTGTACGCGGCCACGAAACCGTCCAGCGCCTCACCCGGGTGGGGATCCCGGTCCCGGCGCAGGTGTACGCCGGCCAGCTCGTACGCCTCCGCCAGCCCGGCGTACAGCACGGCCGCCCCCCGGGCCCCGGCCGCCCGGTGCGCCTCCGGCTGGGGCTGAGCCGTGCCGGGGCGGCACGGGGCGAGTGTCAGGGCGTTCAGCCGGGCGAAGGCGAGGACCTGGGAGGGGGCGGGGTCGTCGGGCGGCTGCGGAACCGCCACGTCCAGGAAGGCCCCGGCCGACCGGGCCGGCATCCGCGCCGGCAGCCAGCCGCGCCAGAACCGGACCAGTGGGGCCGTGCTGGGCGGCAGGGGCACGGCACCGATGAGCCGCAGCCGGCCCGCCCGTTCCCCGGGCGGACACTCCTGCACCAGCCGCAGGGCGGCCTCCCGCCAGCGCAACGCCCGCAGTTCGGAGCCGAGTTCGCGCAGCCGCTCCGCCACCGCCGACTCCAGCACGGCACTCGCTCCGCCCCCGCCCCCGTGGCCGGTCCCGTTCCCGTCATCGGCCTCGTCATCGGCCTCGAGAATCCGCCGTACCTCGGGCACGGACAGGTCGAGAGCGCGCAGGGAGCGGATCAGTCGCAGCCGGCCGAGCGCCTCGGGGCCGTACCTGCGGTGCCCGCCGGCGCTGCGGGAGACCTCCGGCAGCAGACCGCGATCGGAGTAGAAGCGCACGGTCTTGACGGTGACGCCCGCGAGCTCGGCCAGTTCCCCGATGCCGCACAGACCGTCGTACGACGTGAACACTTGAACCTCCCTCAGGGGGAGTTTCTACCGTACCGGCGAGAGCGGGCCGGCGACCGGGCCGGACCACGGACCGAGGAGAGACCATGACCGCGTTCATCCTGGTGTCGGGCATGTTCACCGGCACACACGTGTGGCAGGAGACGGCCGCCCGCCTGACCGCCGCCGGTGCGCGGGCGCACACCGTCGCCCTCACCGGGCTCGACGGACCGCGCGCGGCGACGGGGACCGGCGGCATCGACCTGGAGACACACATCGCGGACGTACTCGCCGCGATCGACGCGCTCGACACGGCGGCCGACGAGAAGATCGTGCTGGTCGGCCACGACTACGGCATCCACCCGGCGGTCGCGGCCGCCGACCGGCGTGCGCGGCGCGTCGAAAGGATCGTCCACCTGGATTCCGGCCTGCCGCGGAACGGCGTCCCGGCCCTGGCCGCCCTGCCCGACCAGTCCCTGCGCGAGAAGTACGCCGGATGGGACGCGACGGGCGGCGACGCAGACGGGGACGGGGACGAGGGCAAGGGCGAGGCGTCCGACGGGGTGCTGCCTCCCCCGGCCCACGACGAGTGGCCGCGCTGGGGCAGCATCGCGGGCGTTCCGGGCGCGGCCCTTGACCGGCTCACCGCCCTCGCCGCCCCGCAGCCGCTGGGCACCCTGCTCCAGCCGCTGCGGCTGACCGGCGCCGTGGACCCGGTGCCCACCACCGGCGTGCTGTGCACGGGCAACGGCTCGAGCATCGAGCTGGTCCAGATGCTGGTGGGCCTCGGCGACCCCGCGCTGCGGGCCCTGACCGACCCCCGGGTGACCTTCTTCGAACTCTCCACCGGACACTGGCCGATGCTGTCCTGCCCCGCCGAACTCACGGACGTGCTGCTGCGTGCCGCGGCCGGGGAGGGACACCGGCTGGAGCCCGTGGACGCCGAGGCGCCGCCCGCACACCTCGGGCCGTTCCTGCTGGACGTCCCCGAAGTCCCCCGGGAGCGGCACGGGAACGTCGATCTGTACCTCCCGGACGCCGAGGAGCCGCGCCCGGCGGTCGTGTTCGTGCACGGCGGCCCGGTGCCCGCCGACGCCCGGCCGACCCCGCGGGACTGGCCGACCCTGACGGGATACGCCCGGTACGCGGCCGGGGACGGGGCGGTGGGCGTGGTCCTCGACCACCGCCTGCACGACCTGGCCGACTACGGGCGCGCCGCCGCCGACGTGGCCGCCGCCGTGGAACTGGTCCGGGCCGACCCCCGGGTGGACGCGGACCGGATCGCGCTGTGGTTCTTCTCGGGCGGCGGCCTGCTCGCGGCCGACTGGCTGGACACGCCCCCGGCGTGGCTGCGCTGCCTGGCGGCGACGTACCCGATCCTCGCCCCACTGCCGAACTGGGGCCTGTCCGGCACCCGGTTCCACCCGGCGCGTGCGCTGGCCCAGGCGGGGGCCCTGCCCGTCGTACTCACCCGGGTGGGGCTGGAGATGCCCGAGATCGCCGCCACCGTCGAGGAGTTCCTGGCCGCTGCCAAGGACTGCGGGGCGAACGTGGAGGTGATCGACGTGCCGCGCGGCCACCACGCCTTCGAGACGGTCGACCGGACCGACGAGTCGCGCGAGGCGGTGCGCCGCGCCATGCGTACGGTGCTCGGCCGCACCGGCCCGGGCCGGGCGCCGTGACGCCGTGCGGCCGGGCGCGCCGGTCACCAATCCGCGCGCCGCCCGGCCCCGGATTACCGACGTGAGCGACGCAGACAAGACCCCACGCAAACCGTCGGCCAGGACATGGACCCGCCTCGCGCTGGGCGCGCTGAGCGGTCTCCTGGCCGGCGGCGCCGCGCTCGCCGTCGCGGAGCTGGTGGCGGCGGCGGTACGTCCGCAGGCCGGACCGGTCGTCGCGGTCGGCGGGGCCGCCATCGACCGCACGCCGACGGGTGTGAAGGACTGGGCGATCCGCTCCTTCGGCACCAACGACAAGCTGGTGCTCCAGCTCGGCATCCTCGCCGTCCTGGCGTTGCTGGCCCTGGCCCTCGGCGTGCTCGCCGCCCGCCACCGGCGCACCGGCGCCGCGGGCGTCCTGGTCTTCGGCGTCGTCGGCGCGGCAGCCGCCCTCGGCAGGCCCGACTCCACCGGCGTCACGGACGCCTTCCCCTCCGTCCTCGGGGCGGTCGCCGGCGCCGTGCTCCTGTACGTCCTCGTCGGCCTCCTCCCGGCACCACGCTGGGACCTGCCACCGGCGGCGACACCGAGCGAGGGCTGGGACCGGCGCCGCTTCGTGATCGCGGCGGGCGCCGCTGCCGCCGCCTCGGCCGGGGCCGGCGTCCTCGGCCGGGCCCTGAACGGTGCGGACGGCCGGGAAGCGGTCGCCTCCCGCAAGAACGTCACCCTGCCACCGCCCGCCTCGCGCGCCCCCGCGGTGCCCCGGCGCGCACAGGTCCGGGTGGACGGGATCAGCTCCTTCGTCACCCCCAACAGCGACTTCTACCGGGTCGACACCGCCCTGGTCGTCCCCAAGGTGGACGCCACCACCTGGCGGCTGCGCCTCCACGGCGAGGGGGTCGCCCGGGAGAAGACCCTGACCTTCGACGACCTGCTGCGGCGGAAGCTGATCGAGCGCGACATCACCCTCACCTGCGTGTCCAACGAGGTCGGCGGCCCCTACGTCGGCAACGCCCGCTGGATCGGCGTCCGGTTGGCCGACCTGCTCGAGGAGTGCGGCGTCCGCCCGCCGTCGGCGGGCGGCCCGGCGGATCAGCTGGTGGCCCGCTCCGTGGACGGCATGACCATCGGCAGCCCCGTCGAGGACGTCATGGACGGCCGTGACGCGATGCTCGCCGTCGGCATGAACGGCCACCCCCTGCCGTTCGACCACGGCTTCCCCGTCCGCATGCTCGTGCCCGGTCTCTACGGCTACGTCTCCGCCTGCAAGTGGATCGAGGACATCGAGCTGACCACGTTCGACGCCTACGACTCCTACTGGGTCAAGCGGGACTGGGCCCGCGAGGCCCCGATCAAGACCCAGTCCCGGATCGACACGCCGAAGCCCTTCGCCCGGCCGACGGCGGGCAACGTGATGATCGCCGGTGTCGCCTGGGCCCAGCACCGCGGCATCGACAAGGTCGAGGTCCGCGTGGACGACGGTCCCTGGCAGGAGGCCACACTGGCGGCCGAGGACTCGCGCGACACCTGGCGCCAGTGGTCCTACGCCTGGCGGGCCACCAAGGGCGGCCACACCCTCACCGTGCGGGCGACCGACCGGACGGGCGAGGTGCAGACCGAGAAGCGGACCCGCACCGTTCCTGACGGTGCGAGTGGTTGGCACTCCGTCGTGGTGACGGTGGACTGACGATCCCGGGGAACGGGAGGCCTCAGTGCGCGAACCGTGTCAGCAGGTCGAGGAACTGGTCGGCTTCGCCGGGCGCAAGTCCGGCGACCAGGCCCTCGGCCGGAGGTTCCGCCGCCGCACAGGCGGCGTGGAAGAGGTCGACGCCCGCAGGCGTGATCTCCACCTGCCGCACCCGCCGGTCGCCGGGAACCGGCTTGCGCACGGCCAGCCCACGGCCCTCCAGGTCGTCCACGACCCGCATGATTGAGGCCTTGTCCACCCCCGTCTCCGTCGCCAGGTCCCGCTGCACCGTGGGTCCGCGATCGACCAGCACGATCAGTACGGCCAGATGCCGAAGCTCGACGCCGAGCGGTCGCAGCGCCTCCGTCATCGCGGTGGCCGCGCGCCAGTGCGCCCGGCGCAGCAACAGGCCGAGGGCGAAGGGATGAGCAGCTTCAGGGGCCATGCGGGCACATTACCTGTCACATGGGCGGGCTCTGTCTTGTCTACCTGCTGACGAAGACGAGAACAGAGGGAACCATGCGTGAGATCCTGATCGTTGGTGGCGGCTACGCGGGCTTCTACACTGCGTGGGGCCTCGAGAAGACGTTGCGGCGGGACGAGGCGAGGGTCACCGTCGTCGACCCGCGTCCGTACATGACCTACCAGCCCTTTCTGCCCGAGGTGACAGCCGGTTCGGTCGAGGCACGCCATGCCGCCGTGTCGCTGCGACGGCACCTGCGGACCACCCGGCTGATCGCGGGAAGCGTCACCGAGATCCGGCACGCGGACCGGAGCGTCACCGTACGTCCGGTGCACGGGCCGGAGTACGAACTCCCCTACGACACCCTCGTGGTCACGGCAGGCGCCGTGACCCGTACCTTTCCCATACCCGGACTTGCGCAGCAGGCCATCGGTCTGAAGCACGTGGAGGAGGCGGTGGCCATCCGTGACCGCCTGCTGACGGCGTTCGACCAGGCGGCCTCGATGCCGCCCGGTGCCGAGCGGCGAAAGCTGCTCACGGTCACCTTCGTGGGCGGCGGCTTCTCCGGGGTCGAGGGCTTCGGCGAGTTGCTGTCGCTGGCCACCGCGATACTCAAGGCCTACCCGGAACTGAGCCCGGACGAGTTGTCCTTCCACCTCGTGGAGGCCCGCGACCGGATTCTGCCCGAGGTGAGCGACAAGCCGGGGGCCTGGGTGGTGCGTTCCCTGGAACGCCGCCGGGCGCACGTCCACCTGAACACCCAGCTGGTCTCCGTCGAGGACGGGCACGTCGTGCTCTCCAGCGGTGCGGAGTTCGACTCGGCCCTGATCGTCTGGACCGCGGGCAACGCCTCGAACCCGGTCGTGCACCGGCACACGGACCTGCCGATCGACGACCGCGGTCTGCTGCGGGTCCGGGCCGACCTGCGCGCGGGCACGGCCGACGAGCCGCTACCACACGTGTGGGCGGCCGGCGACGACGCGGCGGTCCCCGATCTGGCCTCGCCCGTGGCGGGGGCACACACGGTGCCGAACGCCCAGCACGCCGTACGACAGGGCAGGCACCTGGCGAAGAACATCGTGGCCGACCTGCGCGGAGGCAAGGTCCGCGACTACCGCCACAGCAGCCTCGGAGTCGTGGCCACACTGGGACTGGGGCGGGGGATCTTCCAGTACAAGGGCATCGTCGTCAAGGGCTTCCCCGCATGGCTGATGCACCGGGGCTACCACGTACTGGCCGTGCCCACCTGGGAGCGCAAGGTGCGCGTCCTCACCGTCTGGCTCACCGCCGCGCTCTTCGGCCGGGACCTCGTCTCGCTCGCGTCCGTGCAGCACCCGCGGGACGCCTTCGTCGACGGCGGTCGCACCGGCGCGGCACGCTGACCGAGTCCGGAGGGCACACGACAGTGCGATATAGTGTGCACAGTGTTCCCGACACTGTGAGACACGATCCCCGTGGCAGCAGTCCGGAACATGTTTGAGCACCTGCCGTCAGAGCCGGGCAGGTGCGTCGCTCCGGACGCCACTCGATCCCCCGCGAGTGGGCGTCCGGAGCTTGTCGTCAGGGCTGCTGGGCGCGGTAGAGTCCCCGGCCCGCCCGGCGGATGCGGGAGCTGCCGACGAGCCGGTCGAGTGTGCTGCGCACCGCGTTGATGCTTCCGCTGTCGCTGTCGCGGCCCAGTGCCGCCGCGACATCGCGGGCGCGCACGTCCGCGTCGCCGACACCGGCGAAGTACTCCAGGATCTGCTCGGTGAGCCTGCCGTAGTTCCGCTGCTCCTCCTCCGCACGAGGTGCGCGCGAGGTCCGCTTCGCCGCCTGCCGGCGCTTGGGCTGCTCCGCGCGCAACTCCGCCCGCGGGCGGGCACCGGCGGGTTCGGCGGAGGCGTCGACCTGCGCCTTCGAGGGCTCCGGGGACCGGGGCGCGGAGCCCGCGGGGGCGGCGGCAGCCGCTGCCGGGGCCTTGGTGGCAGTGGGGGCGAGCATCAGGACTTCGAGGGCACTGAGGGCCCGCTGGACGGAGCCGAGGTGGGCCACGACCGCCGCCAGTTCCCGCTCCAGGGCCTGCTTCTGGACCTCAAGGCGGGCCAGGTCCTCCTGAAGGCTCTCTGCGGTGATCTCAACATTGTGCGCCGCACGAGTTCCCGAGACCATGTGTTCCTCTCATCCTCAGCCGTTGTGGACATCATAAGCGGGAGCGCACTCCGCACAAAGATGAACCAATTGTTGCCACTGTCCCACAGAGAGTGCAACGGGTTGTCCGACGCGGGTTCGTCCGGGCTCGGGCGAGGAGGGCGACTCGACCGCCGAAGCCGGTGTCACACATACGGACAGCGCTCGGTCTGAGAGGCCAGACACTTCGTCACCGAGGAGGTTCAGCCGTGGACTGGCGTGAACTGGCGAGTTGCCGAGAGGGAGATCCCGACCTCTTCTTCCCCATCGGAAGCGGCAGCAGCGGTCCGTCACTGATACAGATCGACGAGGCGAAGGCCGTGTGCCAACGATGCCCCGTCATGGACAAGTGCCTGAACTGGGCGATCGGGGCCGAACCCGTCGAGGGCATCTGGGGCGGCACCACGGAGAGCGAGCGCCGCGCCATCAGGCGCCGGTCGGCCCGCCGGGCCCGGACCACCGTGGGAGCCGGCGCGTGACGGCTCCCGGAGCGGTCGGGACGCCACCACGACAGCGTTATGTCACATCTTCACACGGTGTTCGGTCTTATGGGAGACGGAACTTCACAAACCCTGCTTCAGGAGTACCACCGTGAATGAGTCGGGTGAAAGGGTCGCCGCATGGGCGGGCGCGCGACTGGGCTACCGCGGCCGGGCGCGGGAAGCACTGCGGAAGGCCTTCCCGGATCACTGGTCGTTCCTGCTGGGGGAGATCTGCCTCTACAGCTTCGTCGTCCTCGTCCTCACGGGCGTGTACCTGACCTTCTACTTCCACCCGTCGTCGGAGTTGGTGACGTACCGGGGGAGCTACGCTCCGCTGCGGGGTCAGTTGGTGTCGGAGGCGTTCGACTCGACCATGCACCTCTCCTTCGACGTCCGAGGCGGCCTCCTCATCCGGCAGGCCCACCACTGGGCGGCGCTGATCTTCGTCGCCGCCCTCTTCGTGCACATGATGCGGATCTTCTTCACCGGTGCGTTCCGCAAGCCGCGCGAGCTGAACTGGGTCCTCGGGTTCTCCCTGCTGGTCCTGGCCATGTTCGGTGGACTCACCGGCTACGACCTGCCGGGCGACCTGCTGTCCGGAACCGGGCTCGCCGTCGTGAACGGAACGATTCTGTCCGTGCCGATCGTCGGCACCTACCTGTCGATGTTCCTCTTCGGCGGGCAGTTCCCGGGGGACGATCTGGTGGCCCGCTTCAACGCCATCCACACGCTGGTGATCCCCGCCCTCATGGCGGCGCTGATCATCGCTCTCGTGGTCCTGTCCCTGCGTCACCGGCCCGCCCAGTACCCCGGGCCGGGACGCACGAACAAGAACGTCGTCGGGATACCCGCCCAGGTGTATCTCGTGAAGTCGGCGGGCTTCTTCTTCCTGGTCTGCGGCGTGATCTTCTTCGTCGCGGCCGTCGCGCAGATCAATCCCGTCTGGGAGTACGGCCCCTACCGGCCCGACCAGGTCTCGGCCGGTTCGCAGCCCGACTGGTACATGGGCGTGGCCGACGGTCTCCTGCGCGTCATGCCCGGCTGGGAGGTCAGTGCCTGGGGTCATACGCTCGCCCTCGACAACCTCGTTCCGCTGCTGGCGGGCGTCGGCCTGTTCCTCGTGATGGGCGCGTACCCGTTCATCGAGGCATGGGTCACCGGCGACGACCGGGAGCAGCACCTGCTCGACCGGCCGCGCAACCGGCCCGTACGCACCGCACTGGGCGCAGCTTGGCTGAGTGTGTACCTCGTGGCGTTGACCGGAGCCGCGAACGACGTGATCGCCATCCGGCTCCATGTCTCCGTGAACGCCGTGACATGGGCCGTCCGCATCGGCCTGTTCGTCGTCCCACTCGTCGTCTACCGCGTCGCGAAACGCTGGGCCCTCGGCCTGCAGCGGCGCGACCGCGACAAGGCGCTCCACGGCCGCGAGACGGGCGTCGTCAAACGCCTGCCCCACGGAGAGTACGTCGAGGTGCACGAACCCCTGGGCCGGGAGAAGCTGTACGCGCTCACCGCGCACGAGCAGTACACGCCCCTCGCCCCGCCGGCCGGCGACGACCACCCCGACGGCAGGCCCACGCGCGCGCAGCGGCTTCGGGTCAGACTCAGCCGGGGTTTCTACGGGGAGAATTCGCAGATTCGGAAGCCAACCGAAGAGGAATACAAGGAAATTACCCGTTCGTAAATGTCACGCCGTGAACGGGTGCCCTGTCCTAAGAGTGAAAGTGCCACACCAATTCATCCCTGAGAGGACCACTCGATGAATGCTCGTACCGTTTACCGCCGTGTCCGCACACCGCTCACCCTGACGGCCACGGCGACCGCCGCCGCCGCTCTCCTCGCCACCTCGGTCGCCCCGGCCAGCGCCGGCAAGGGATCGCCCTCGCACGACCCCAAGCCGACGGTGGTGCTCGTCCACGGCGCGTTCGCCGATTCGACCAGTTGGAACGGCGTCATCAAGAAGCTGCAGCGCGACGGCTACCCGGTCGTGGCCGCGGCCAACCCGCTGCGCGGGCTGAGCAGCGACGCCGCCTACGTCAAGGAACTCCTGGCCGGGATCGACGGGCCCGTCGTGCTCGCCGGACACTCCTACGGCGGATCGGTTATCAGCAACGCGGCCCGCGGCGCCGACAACGTGAAGGCGCTGGTCTACATCGCGGCGTTCCTCCCCGACAAGGGCGAGAGCGCGCTCGAGCTGTCCGGCAAGTTCCCGGGGAGCACCCTCGGCGAGGCCCTCCACCCGGTGCCGATCACCCAGCCCGACGGCTCCCAGGGCACCGACCTCTACATCGAACAGGACAAGTTCCACCACCAGTTCGCCGCGGACGTCCCGAAGGGCACCGCCGACCTCATGGCGGTCACCCAGCGCCCCGTGACCAGCGCGGCGCTGGAGGAAGGGTCCGGCGAGCCGGCCTGGAAGACCATCCCGTCCTGGGTCCTGGTGACCGAGCAGGACCTCAACATCCCCCCGAGGGTCCAGACCTTCATGGCCGAGCGGGCCGAGGCCCACACCAAGGAGATCCGTGCCTCGCACGCGGTGAGCGTCTCCCGGCCGGGCGACGTCTCCCGGATCATCGAGGACGCCGCGCGAACGGTCCGCTGACCGGCCGAGCGCGACAAGGGCGGGGTGGCGATTCGACGCCACCCCGCCCTTCTGTCGTGCCCCGCGCCGGGTCTCGCGGTGGGGCGGAAGCCGTGTCAGGCGGCGGCCTCCGCCGGCTCCTGCCGCACCGCGGAGACGTCGAGTATCAGCGTCACCTTGTCGCCGATGAGAACGCCTCCGGTTTCCAGAGCGGCGTTCCAGGTGAGCCCCCAGTCGGACCGCTGCAGGGTGGCCCTGCCCTCGAAACCGACCCGGTGCTGGCCGTAGGAGTCCTGTCCCGAACCCCCGAACGTGACCTCGATGTCGACGGGCAGCTCGATGTCCTTGATCTTGAGGCCGCCGACCAGGCGGAAGACGTCCTCCCCGACGGGAACGACTCCCGTGGAGCGGAAGGTCATCAGCGGAAAGGTCGCGGAGTCGAAGAACTCGGGGCCCGTGAGATGGGCGTCCCGGTCACGGATGCCCGTGTCCAGGCTCTGCGTCTGGACACTCACGTAGGCCTCGGACCGGTCGGGCCGGGACCCGTCGAGTTTGAGGAGCCCTTCGAACGAGTCGAACTTCCCCCGGACATTCGAAATCATGGCGTGCCGGACGGAGAAGCCGACCGTGCTGTGCACCGGGTCGATGGTGTAGGCGCCGGTCAGTCCCTGGTACGGGCCGGCGGCGGAGAGCGTGTTGCGCGTGCGGTTCCTGAGCATGACGATCCTCTTCCTGCGTGCTGGGGAGGTGGATTTCGGCGTCCGGGTGCCGAAAGACAACGGGGTGGCCCCCGAAACAGGGGCCACCCCGGCTGAACGGTTCAGCGTTGCTGCGCGGACCAGTCGGCGATGCGCGTCTCGGCGAGGTGCGCGCCGGGGCCGGGAAGGAGCGTGGTCTCCTGGAGCTGCGCGCCGAAGTACGGGGCCTTCGGGTCCGCCACGACCTTGCGGGGGTCGTTCTTGGCGGCCAGGGCCCTGCGGACGAGCTCGTCCAGCTGGAACGCCTCGGGCCCGGCCACCTCCACCACGCCGCCCACGGGCGTGCCGACGGCCGTGCGGCCCACCGCGGCGGCCACGTCGTCGGAGTAGACGGGCTGGATCTTGACGGGGGCGAGGTGCACGGTGTCGCCCTCGGTCGCGGAGTCCGTGATGCCCTTCATGAACTCGAAGAACTGCGTCGCGTGGACGATGGAGAACGGGATTCCCGATTCCCTGATCAGCTCCTCCTGCGCCTGCTTGGCACGGAAGTAGCCGCTCTCCTGGAGCCGCTCGGTGCCGACGACGGAGAGCGCGACATGGTGGGTCACCCCGGCCTCCGCCTCCGCCTTGAGGAGGTTGGTGGTCGACGTGCGGAAGAACTCCATCACGGCGTCGTCCGCGAACGAGGGGGAGTTCGAGACGTCGACCACGACGGAGGCGCCCTGCAGAACCTCGGCCAGACCCTCACCCGTCAGCGTGTTGACGCCGGTGTTGGGCGCGGCCGGAACGGCCTCGTGGCCGTGCTCATTGAGCTTGGCGACCAGCTTCGAGCCGATCAGACCGGTCCCGCCGATGACTACGACCTTCATGATTTCGGATCCTCTCCGATATTCTCCGTGCACGGCGGCGGCCGTGAATCACTGAAACGCCGTCCGGCCGTGCCGGTCAATGGGTGCCTTCACTGGGAAAGACAGGGCGGTCACCGCATTTGTGACACGGCTACTCCGCCAGCTTTCCCTCGGTCGAGACCTCTTCCATGAGAGCGGCGATCTCGTCCGGAACGGGGCCGATGCTCTCGTGGGTGATTCCCGTCGTCGGGGACCACACGAGGTTGACCCGCAGTGCCGGATCCATCGCCGGGTAGTCGCTGCGGTTGTGGCAGCCCCGGGTCTCCCGGCGTTCGAGCGCGGCCTCCAGCGTGGCGCGCGCCGAGAGGGCGGCGGACTTGAGATCGAACGCGTGCGCGAGGTCCTGGAAGCCGGCGATGTCGGGGTGGACGCCGACGTCCTCCATCCGCTTCTCGATCGCGGTGAGTTCGACGAGCCCGGCGCTGAGCCCCTCCTCGTCGCGTACGACGCCCGCGTGCTCGGTCATGGTGTTGCGGATCGCGCGCTGGAGGGCCCGCACGTTCTCCGGTCCGTCGGCCGCGAGCAGCGCGTCGATCTCCGCCCGGGCCTCGGCCACCGCCGCCGCCGAGCGCGGCTGCGCGGTGAGGCCCTGGGAGTAGGCGGCGGCCGCCTGCCCCGTGATGCGGCCGAAGACCAGCAGCTCGATCAGGCTGTTGCCCCCCAGACGGTTGGCACCGTGCAGGCCGCTGGACGCCTCGCCGATGGCGTACAGGCCGCGGACGTCGGTGCTGTGGTCCTCGTGCCTGACCCACACCCCGCCCATCGAGTAGTGCGCCGTCGGCGCGATCTCGATCGGCTCGCGGGTGATGTCCAGCATCTGCAGGTCCAGCAGCGTCTGGTAGACGCGGGGCAGCCGGTTCATGATCGTCTGGCGGGGCAGGTGGGACACGTCGAGCCAGACGCCGCCCTTGGGCGTGCCGCGGCCCTCCTTGATCTCCGTGTAGGAGGCCAGGGCCACGCGGTCGCGGGTGGAGAGCTCCATGCGCTCGGGGTCGTAGCGGTTCATGAACCGCTCGCCGAGGGCGTTGCGCAGGATGCCGCCCTCGCCCCGGGCCGCCTCGCTGACGAGGGTGCCGGCCGCGTTCTCCGGCTCGATGATGCCCGAGGGGTGGAACTGCACCAGCTCCGGGTCGCGCAGCCGGGCCCCGGCCTCCACCGCCAGCCGGAAGGAGTCGCCGGTGTTCTCGTCGCGCCGCGAGGAGGTGCGCCGCCAGATGCGGGTGTGACCGCCCGCCGCGAGGATGACGGCGTCCGCGTGGATGACGTAACGCTGTCCGGTGCCCAGGTCGAAGCCGTAGGCCCCGAACACGGCCCCGTCGTGCACCAGGAGCCGGGTGATGTAGACGCTGTCGAGCATGGGGATCTTGAGCTGGTCTGCCCGCCGGATCAGCGTGCGCTGGATCTCCAGACCCGTGTAGTCGCCGGCGAAGGCGGTGCGCCGGAACTTGTGCGCGCCGAAGAAGCGCTGGGAGATACGGCCGTCGTCCTCCCGTGCGAAGGCCATGCCGTAGCGCTCCAGGTCGTCGATGCCCAGGGCGGCGCCCTGGGTGACGATCTCGACGGTGCGCGGATCGGCGAGGAGGTAGCTCTCCTTCAGCGTGTCCGCCGCGTGCTGCTGCCAGCTGTCCTCGGGGTCCATGGTGGCCAGGGCGGCGTTGATGCCGCCGGCCGCGAGAGCCGTGTGGGCGTCCTCCTTGGGACGCTTGCCGACGGCGAGGACGTCCATTCCGGCCTCGGCGAGTTCGATGGAGGCCCGCAGGCCGGCCCCGCCCGTACCGATCACCAGCACCATGGTGGACAGACGTTGTTCGGTGATAGCCACGATTGCTCCGATCGCTTGGGTCGTCAGTGAGTACGACCGGCTGATCCGGCGGTTTGTGACACGGCACGGGAGGTCAGGGCACCAGGCTGTCGAGGGGAACACCGGAATCGGCCAGGAGCGTGTCGTCGACGTCGGCGCGGGACCGGACCAGGGCACGGATCGGATCGACGACGTCCCACACGTTGACGTTCATGCCCGCGAGCACACGGTTGCCCGACATCCAGAAGGCGACGAAGCGCCGCTCGCCCGGGTCGCCGCGGAAGACGACACGGTCGTACCCGCCGGGCTCCGTGTAACCCGTGTACTCCATGCCCAGGTCGTACTGGTCCGTGTAGAAGTACGGCAGCCGGTCGTGGACGGCGTCCTCACCGAGCATGCCCAGCGCGGCCGTCTCCGGCTGGTTCAGGGCGTTGGCCCAGTGCTCGACGCGCACATGGCGTTCCAGGAACGGGTGGTAGGCGTTGGCGACGTCGCCCGCCGCGTAGACGTCGGGCACCGAGGTGCGCAGGTGCTCGTCGGTGACGATGCCGTTGCGCACCTCGAGGCCCGCCTCCTCGGCGAGCCGCACGTTGGGGGTGATGCCGACGCCCACGACGACGGCGTCCGCCTCCAGACGTGTCCCGTCGGCGAGCAGCACCCCGTCCGCGCGGCCCCCCGTTCCGGTGATGCGCTCGACCTCCACCCCGGGGCGCAGCTGAACGCCGTGGTCCTTGTGGAGGCCGGCGAACACCTCGGCCGCCTCCCGGCCGAGCACCTTCAGCAGAGGCAGCTCCGCGTGCCCGAGCACGGTCACCTCCGCCCCGGCCGTCCGGGCGGCGGCCGCGGTCTCCAGGCCGATCCAGCCGTCGCCGACCACCACGATCCGAGCGCCCTCGGTGAAGGCGGCCTTGAGCCGCTCGCTGTCGCCCACCCGCCGCAGGTACAGCACGTTCTCGAGATCCGCGCCCGGAACGCGCAGGCGGCGCGGGGACGAGCCGGTGGCGAGCAGCAGCCTGGCGTAGGGCACGCGGCGCCCGTCGTCCAGTGCCACCTCCTTGGCCCGCGCGTCGACGGCCCGCACGGCAGTGCCCAACAGCAGCTCCACGTCGTTGTCGGCGTACCAGTCGGCGGGGTGCACGAAGATCGAGTCGCGTTCCTCCTTGCCCAGCAGATAGCCCTTGGACAGGGGCGGGCGGATGTAGGGCCGCTCCGGCTCGTCGCCGATGACGAGGAGTGGGCCGGTGTGGCCGTGTTCCCGCAGCGCCTGCGCTGCCCGGCCCGCGGCCAGGCCGCCTCCGACGATCACGAAAGTACTCGCTGGTGACACGGTGTTCCCCTTCTCGGAAATCCTGCGCGGCGTGGCAGGTCGCCCCCGACCGACAGACCGGGCACCCGCGCCCGGTGTGACAGGCGCCCGGCGTCCCGGCGACGGTCGTGGCGATGTCACAACACCACTGTCCGTCCGGTCTTAACGGCTGGCCGGGAGCGCCGCGCCGACGGTGAAGGAGGACAGGTTGACGTACGTCATCGCGCAGCCCTGCGTCGACATCAAGGACCGGGCCTGCGTCACGGAATGCCCCGTGGACTGCATCTACGAGGGTGAGCGGACGCTCTACATTCACCCGTCCGAGTGCGTCGACTGCCACGCGTGCGAGCCGGTGTGTCCGGTGGAGGCGATCTTCCACGAGGACGAGCTGCCGGAGCGATGGGCGCACTACCGGTCCGTCAACGCCGAGTACTTCCAGGCCGCGGAGGGGCTGGACGAGCCGCGGGTCGGTGGTGGCGACCACCGATTCGTCGCCGGGCTGCCCCCGCAGACTTCGCAGAAGAGGGAGATCGCCGCGTTCACCATCCGTAAGGAGGAGGCCGCCGACGCCGATCTGTGGTTTCCCGACTGACCGCGCGCACGCCGGCCGCCGCCCGGCGTGCGCGCCCGGTCAGGCCCTAGGAGGCCAGCGTGACGGTCGCCGGTGTTCCCTCGCCGGCCATCCTCGCGTAGGGGCACAACGAGTCGGCCTTCTCGATCAGGGGCGCGGCGACCTCCGGCGCGACACCGGGCCACCGGACGATCAGATCGACGCGGAGCAGGTACCCGCCGTCTCCCGGGTCCCGCCCGAAGGCCACGGTCGCCGCTACCGAGATCGCGGCCGGATCGAGCGCCGCCTGCCGGGCGACCAGGCTCAGCGCCCCGTGGAAACAGGCCGCGAAACCGGCGGCGAAGAGCTGCTCGGGGTTGGTTCCGTGCCCGTCGCCGCCGAGTTCGGCCGGCATGCGCAGGTCGAGGTCGAGAACGCCGTCGTCCGAACGCGCCCTCCCGGAGGCCCTCCCGTGAGCCGCGGCGCCGCCGCTGACGGTCACCGTGGTCGTGTAGATGGCGGAGAAGGAGGCACCGTCGAAGTCCTTGTCCGTGGACAGGTCGGGCAACTTGATGTGCTCGGTCATCTCACGACTCCCGCGCTCCGCGTCTTCCCTGTCCGGGCACAGCCGTCCACACCGCCGAGGGCGGGGCCGGCCGCGCCACTCATGACTGTCGTCACGTCGTCTGTCCTTCTGGTCTTGAGGAAACCGCAGGTTTCCGGGTAACCAGCTGACCGACAAGTGGCCGTGCTTGTGACACCGGGGCCCCGGGACGCCGTTCCTGCCGGTCCGCAGGGCGTGTTCAGCCGCTCAACGACTCGACGTAGGGCGACAGCTTGGCCGGGTTCATCACCCACATGATCCGGTCGATGCCTTCCGCCGAGACGTCCACGGACAGCAGGGCCACGGCGTCCCCGCCGGCCTCGACGAGCACCGCCGGCCGGCCGTTGGCCTCGACCCAGCGGACCTGCGAATCCGGCCAGAAGCGGGGCGCGAAGGCGGCCAGGTACTTGGCGACACGAAGACGTCCGACGACCGGAATCCGGGACGCGCCGCGTACTCCTCCGCCGTCGGAGTAGCTGACGACGTCCGCGGCCAGGACGTTCTCCAGCGCCCTGAGATCACCGGTCTGCGCCGCGGTGAGGAACACCTCCAGCAGGCGCCGGTGCTCGGACCGGCTGACCCGCTCGCCGCGCTCGGCTGCCAGATGCTTGCGGGCCCGGCTCACCAGCTGACGGGTGTTGGCCTGGCTCGTCTCCAGGATCTCGGCGATCTGCCCGTAGGGGTAGTCGAACGCCTCGCGCAGGACGTAGGCGGCCCGCTCCACCGGGTTGAGCCTCTCCAGGAGGTGCAGGACGGCCAGCTCGACCGCCTCGGCCCGTTCGGCGCCCATCTGGGGATCCGCGCTCGTGTCGACCGGTTCGGGCAGCCACGGCCCGACGTACGCCTCCCGCCGGACCCGGGCGGACTGAGCGGTGTTGATGGCGAGCCGCGTGGTCACGGTTGCCAGGAAGGCCGCGGGCTCCAGGACCTTGGCGCGGTCGGCGTTCTGCCACCGCACCCAGGCCTCCTGGAGGATGTCCTCGGCCTCCGCCGTGCTGCCCAGTACGCGGTAGGCGATGCCGAAGAGCCGCGGGCGCGCTGCGACGAAGTCGTCTGTCGCCTTCTCGAGTGAGTCGGCACCGTCCCCAGCGTGCATGGTCGTCCCTTTCCGGCCCGTAGATCACCCATGCTACAACCGGGGCAGGTGGGACGCGTGGGCAGCCCGGGGTGGATCCACACTGTGCCCGGAAAACCGTGTCACTCGCTGTGGGCCATCGCGAGGACGGCCGGGTCGTCGCGCGAGGGCAGCGGGGTGAAGCCGTGCCGGGTCAGGTCCTCGAGCATCTCGGCGCGAGTGGCGGGCCACATCCAGAACGTCTCCGTGTGCTCCCTGAGCAAGCCCTCCGCCCCCCGCACCCAGTAGTGGCACCGGGTGCGGATGCGGCCCTCGACGGCCGACATCACCATGTGCCCCCCGTATTCGTGTTGCCCGATCCGCTGCCGGGGGAAGACGCGCACGACGTCCGTGCGGGGGAGACGGTCGGGCGGGAGCTGGAAGAGGAGTGAACCGCCGGGAACGAGCGCCCGGGCGATCGCCGGCCACAGCGCCTGTCGTGCGTCGGGCGCCAGGCAGGCGACGGTGTTGTGGCAGATCGCCACGTCCGCGACCCCGCGCAGACCGGTCTCCCCGAGGCAATGGGGGTGCACGGTGACACGCTCTCTCAGCCCCCGGGGCAGCGCGGCCAGACGCGTCATGAACGGTGCGCGCATCGCCCGTGAGGGCTCCACGGCGTGTACGCCGACCCGGGACTCACGCAGACTCATCATCGTGACGCGTCCCGTACCGGCACCGATGTCGAGCACTCCGACGCGCGCGCCGGCCGCGGCGCGGCCGTAGAGGTGCCGGACGCGTGCCTCGTCCTGTTCGGCCTGGAGCACGTCGTAGAACTCCGCGGTGACCGCGTAGTCGTCGTCCGGCAGCGGCCGGACCACCGACGCTCTCGAAATGACGGAGTGCATGTCCAGCAAGACAAACCAGACGCCGGCCGTGTGACAGCGGGGCCCCGTGTCACACATGGCCGCGCCGCTCGGTCCTAGAAGGCGCATCGTCACGACGCGTCGCCCAGGGTGGAGAAGGTGGAACATGCGGGTCACTCACCGCCAGGAACCGGTTCCGTCGCCACGGTTCGACGGGGCACGCTCCCCGTCACCGGGCCGGCCGCCCGGCGCCTCCTCGACGACGGGCCTGCACACCCTGCCCCGGCCCGTTGCCGCGGTCGTGGGCGCCGGGGGTGTGCTGGGCGCGGCCCACGTCGGTATCGGGCACGCTCTGGAACAGCGCGGATTCGTCCCGGACATGATCATCGGGACCTCGGTGGGGGCACTGAACGGGGCCATCGCGGCCGCCCACCCCGACCGGGCCGCGCCGTGGCTGGACCATGTCTGGAGCGAGCTGCGCCGCCGTGACGTGTACCGGCTCGGCCCTCTCTCCTCACGGTCCAGTCTCTTCACCGACCGGGGCCTGCGCCGGCTGATCGCCCGGGCAGGGCTGCCGTCGCGTGTCGAGCAACTGGGGATCCCGTTCACCGCGGTGGCCATGGACCTGGTCACCGGCACCTCGGTCCTGCTCGATTACGGCGATCTCGAATCCGCGCTGCTTGCCAGCGCGGCCATTCCCGGGATCCTCCCCCCGGTGGAACGCGGTGGCCGGATGCTCGTCGACGGCGGGGTGACCGCCTACGTCCCGGTGCTGGCGGCCCTGAAAGCGGGGGCGTCCAGCGTGGTGGTGGTGCCGACCGGGCCGGAAAGCTCCCCGCTGCCCACGACCACCCCGCCCCGGCGGGCCGGCGCGATCGCCGCCAGGGCAGGGGTCCTGCTGCTGCACCACCAGATCGAACGCGACCTGCGGGAAGTGGCGCGGAGCATCCCGACCGTGGTGCTGCCCACCGGTACCGAGGACTGGCCCGCCCCCTGGGACTTCGGCCATTCCCGGCGGCTGATCAGCACCGCAACCCGGACCGCCGGGCACTTCATCGACGGGCTGCGCGTCGACGGGCCGGGCCTGTACCGGCTCGAGGACGCCGCGTCGGCCTCGCCGGGTTCGCCCAAGGCGTCGCACTCCCGCGACACATCGAATTCCGACGTACTGGAGGTTGGCCTGTGAGCACCGTCGCGTTCCTCAACATCGGCATGCACGGGCACGTCAATCCGACCCTGCCGGTCGTGTCCGAGCTGGTGAGGCGTGGCCACACGGTCACATATCACACGTGGCCGGCGTTCCGTGAAGCGATCGAGGGCACCGGTGCCGCCGTGCACCTCTACCCCGGCGGCGCCCCGCCGCTGCCCGACCCGGTGACCCCGCTCACGCTCCTCGAAGCGCTCGCCGGTACCGCCGTGCGCCTGCTGCCCACCGTGCTCGCCGACCTCCGCCGCATCGACCCGGACCTGATCGTCCACGACAACGCCTGTCCCTGGGGCGCGGTCGCCGCGCGTGAACTCGGGGTGCCGGCGGCGTCGTCGTTCACGACCTTCGCCTACAACCGGCACGTGCCCAGCCCCACGAGCGCCTCCTGGGACCTGCTGAGCGCGGCGCGGGCCCGGCCCCGCAGCCTCCAGGGCTACGTACGCTCGCGCCGGGAGCTGCACCGGCGGTTCGACACGCACGACGTGCCGCTGGTCGACCTCTCGGGCATCCGGCAGCCGCTCAACCTGGTGTACACCTCACGGGCGTTCCAGCCCGATGCCGACGACTTCGACGGGTCCTACCGGTTCGTCGGCCCCAGCCTCGGCGCCCGTCCGCACGATCCGTCCTTCCCGATCCGGCAACTGCGCGACCCCGTGCTGTACGCCTCCCTGGGCACGGTGTTCGACGCCGACCCACAGCTGCTGCGCCGCTTCGCCACCGGGCTCGCCCCGCTCGGCGGCACGGTGGTCCTGTCCACCGGGAAGACCGATCCCGCCGCGCTGGACCCGTTGCCCGCCAACGTGATCGCCCGCCCCTTCGTGCCGCAGACGGAGGTGCTGGCCCGCACGGCGCTGCTCGTCACCCACGGCGGGATGAACAGTGTGAACGAGGCCATGTACGCCGGCGTCCCGATGCTGGTGATTCCGCAGGGCGCCGACCAGCCACTGGTGGCCGGGCGCGTCGCCGAACTCGGCGTGGGCCTGTCGATGCGCACCGAGGACGTCTCCGAGGAGTCGGTCCGCTCCCTCGCCCGGCGCCTGCTCGAGGAGCCGCGCTTCCGGGAGGCCGCGCACACCATGCGGGACGCCCAGCGCGAGGCGGGTGGGTTCCACCGTGCCGCCGACGAGCTGGAGTGGTATCTGCGTACGGCCGGTCCGGTCCGGCCGGACGCCGCCGGCTCCGCACACCAGGGGTGAGACAGCCATGTCATCTGCCGTCGTCGCGCTGCTCCTGCTCGCCGGGTTGTCGGAGGCCGCCGGGCGCATCATGCCGCTCCTGGTGCGCCGGCCCGGCGTGTCCCGCAGGAACGTCGCCGGACTGATGCTGACCGGTGCCGTCGTCGAGGGCGCCGTGTTCGCGCTGTGGCCGCTGACCGCGCTGACCGTCGCCGAACTGCTGCTGTCCACCCCGCCCCCGGGCGGCGAACTGGTGTGGACTCCCGCTCTGGTCGCCCCGCTGACGCTCGCCGCCGTACTCGCGTTCCCGCTGCTCGGGCCCCTGCTCCATCTGCTGCTGTACGTCGGAGTCGGCGCCGGACTGACCGGCCCGCTGGCATCGGTGACCGGGCTGGGCTGGTGGACCGCCGCCGGCTGTGTGGCCACGGCCGGCGTGGCGCTCGGGGGGACGGTGGAGGGCGTGCGGCGACTGGTCGTACGGCTCAGTGCGACCAGGACTCCGGAGGCCGTCGTATGAACGACTTCCTGCTCTGGGCCGCCGCGTTGGGCCCGGCACTGCTCGCCGAGGGACTGCTGGCCCGCTACGAGGTGCTGGCCTACGGGGCCGGCTGGCGCAGACCCGTCACCACACTCCCCGAAGGCGTGCCCTACGCCCGGGGCGCCGCCCCCGACGATCCCCCGGAGGCCTATCTGGTCTACCTGGACGGCATCGGCAAACGCCGTGTCCGCGACAGCCGGGACGGCGGCCAGCTGGTCAAGGCCGTGATCGCGGGAGCACCGGAACTGCGGGTGCTGGGGCAGGTCCAGCCCTACTCGCCGCTCGCCGACCCGCTCGCCGACCGACCGGTGTGGGCGTGGCTGCGCCGCCGCGTCGGGCTGCTGCTGTTCCTGCACAACGTCATGCAGATCTTCGTCGCCGCCGACCGCCGGTACCGGCCCCTGTACAACCGGGCCGTCGGCTCCCAGATCGCCACGCAGCTCCGGCTGGCCGGCTACCGGCCCGGCAGCGGCATACCCGTGGTGCTGCTCAGCTACAGCGGTGGGGCCCAGGTCGCCACCGGCGCGGTCGACGAACTGCGCACACGGCTGGGGGCCCCGCTCGTACTCATCATGTTCGGGGCGTTCCACAACGGAGCCAACGACCTCACGCGCGTCGAGCACGTGCATGAGCTGACGAGTGCGAGCGACCGGGTCGAACGGGTCGGCACCTGGATGTTCCCGCGCCGCTGGCGGCTGCTGCGCCGCAGCGCGTGGAACCGGGCCGCCCGCGCCGGGAAGATCACCGTCCACCGGCTCGACCCGGCCACTCACGTCGGACCGCGCAGTTACATCAGCCCGAGCGCCTCGCTGCCCGACGGCCGCAGCCACCTCGACCGCACCACCGACACCGTGATCGCCATCATCCGCGACCGCCGCGGTGCGACGGTCGCGGCGCAGGACCCGTTGTCGTGACCGACCTACACCGTCTGTCCGTTCGTCGAAGCCGGGGTCGGCTCAAGGCTCACATGCCGGTTCCGGAAGCCGGGTCGTTGTCGCCCGCGCCCTTGATGACCGGTGTCATCAAGGGCGCGCTCGGTGTCCACACGTCCACAGGGCGCCGCGGCGCCCCTCGCTCGTCGTACACGGCCCGTACCGCGCGGGCCCGGTTCATCCCTGCGGGCCGTAGCGTTCGCGGGCCTCGGCGACCGTCGCGGGGTCGACCTCGCCGGCCCGGGCGAGCTGGTCCAGGGCGGCCACCACGATCGATCCGGCGTCCACCCGGAAGTAGCGGCGCACCGCGTCCCGGGTGTCCGACAGGCCGAAGCCGTCCGTCCCCAGGGACGAGTAGTCCTGCTCGACCCACTGGCTGATCTGGTCGGGTACCTGACGCATCCAGTCGCTGACCGCCAGCACCGGCCCCCGCACACCCGACAGCGCGCTCGTCACGTACGGCGTGCGCTCCTCGCCGTTCAGCCGTGCCCGGTCCGCGCACAGCGCGTCGCGGCGCAGTTCCGTCCAGGACGTCACCGACCAGACGTCGGCGTGCACGTTCCACCGCGACCGCAGGAGTTCCTGGGCCTCCAGCGCCCAGTGGATGGCCGTACCCGAGGCCAGCAGCTGGATCCGCGGACCGGCGTCGGGGACGTCCGCCTGCCGGAAGCGGTAGATGCCCCGGACGATGCCCTCCTCGACCGACGGCCCGGAAGGCATGGCGGGCTGCCGCTTCGGCTCGTTGTACACCGTCAGGTAGTAGAAGACGTTCTCGGGCCGCTCGCCGTACATGCGGCGCAGGCCGTCCCTGACGACGACCGCGATCTCGTAGGCGAAGGCGGGGTCGTAGCTGATCGCCGCCGGATTGGTGGAGGCCAGCAGGTGGGAGTGGCCGTCGGCGTGCTGAAGGCCCTCACCGGTCATCGTCGTACGCCCCGCCGTCGCCCCGACGACGAACCCCCGCCCCATCTGGTCGGCGAGCGCCCAGAACTGGTCGCCGGTCCGCTGGAACCCGAACATGGCGTAGAAGATGTAGAAGGGGATCATGGGTTCGCCGTGCGTGGCGTACGAGGTCGCCGCGGCGGTGAACTCGGCCATGGAACCGGCCTCGGTGATGCCCTCGTCGATGAGCTGGCCGTTCTTGGACTCCCGGTAGTACAGCAACTGGTCCGCGTCGACCGGCTCGTAGGTCTGTCCGTCCGGCGAGTAGATCCCGGCCGTCGGGAACAGGGACTCCATGCCGAAGGTGCGGGCTTCGTCGGGGATGATCGGCACCCAGCGCCGCCCCGTCTCCTCGCCCTTCATCAGATCCCGGACCAGGCGGACCAGAGCCATGGTGGTGGCCACCTCCTGGGTGCCGAAGCCCTTCTCCAGCGCCTCGAAGGGCCGGGCCGGCGGCTGCTCCAGCGGCTTGGCCACCACCCGGCGGACCGGGGCGGGCCCGCCCAGCGCGGCACGCCGCTCACGCAGGTAGCGGACCTCGGGCGAGTTCTCGCCGGGATGCCAGTACGGCACCAGGTCGCCGCTCAACGCGCTGTCCGGGATGGGCAGTTCCAGCAGGTCGCGCATCTGCCGGAACTGGCCCATGGTGAGCTTCTTCATCTGGTGGTTGGCGTTGCGCGATTCGAAACCCGACCCCAGCGTGTGCCCCTTCACCGTCTGGGCCAGGACGACGGTCGGCGCCCCCCGGTGCTCGACCGCCGCCCGGTAGGCGGCGTAGACCTTCAACGGCTCGTGACCACCGCGTGAGTTCTCGAACAGCTCGGTCACCTGCGCGTCGCTGAGCCCGGCGGCGATGCCGGAGAGCGCGTCGCCGGTGAAGAAGTCCTTGCGGATGTAGGCGGCGTCGCGCACGGCGTACGTCTGCATCTGGGCATCGGGCACCTCGCCGAGACGGTGGACGAGCGCGCCGGTGGTGTCCTGCCCGATCACCGGGTCCCACGCCTGACCCCACAGGGACTTCACCACGTTCCAGCCCGCGCCCCGGAACCGCCCCTCCAACTCCTGCACGATCTTCGAGTTGGACCGTACGGGGCCGTCCAGGCGCTGGAGGTTGCAGTTGACGACGAAGGTGAGATTGTCGAGCCGCTCGCGTGCGGCGAGTGACAACGCGGCCATGGCCTCGGGCTCGTCCATCTCCCCGTCCCCGAGGAAGGCCCACACCCGCGACCCCGAGGTGTCCTTGATGCCCCGGGCGTGCAGGTAACGGTTGAAGCGGGCCTGGTGGATGGCGGCGAGCGGGCCGAGCCCCATGGACACGGTCGGGAACTCCCACAGCCAGGGCAGCCGCCGCGGGTGCGGGTAGGACGGCAGCCCGTGACCGTCCGCCTCACGCCGGAAGGCGTCCAACTGCTGCTCGCTCAGGCGTCCTTCGAGGAACACGCGGGCGTAGATGCCCGGCGACGCGTGCCCCTGCACGTACAGCTGGTCGCCGGAGCCGTCCCCGTCCTTGCCCTTGAAGAAGTGGTTGAACCCGATCTCGTAGAGCCACGCCGCCGAGGCGTACGTGGATATGTGGCCGCCGAGCCCCAGACGGGAACCGCGTGTCACCATCGCGGCCGCGTTCCACCGGTTGAGGGCGGTGATCCTGGACTCCATGTCGAGGTCACCGTCGAAGGGCGGCTGGGAGGAAGCGGGAATCGTGTTGATGTAGTCCGAGGACAGCAGCCCGGGCAGCCGCACCCCGGACCTGGCCGCGTGCTCGTGGACCCGGCGGAGCAGATAACTCGCCCGGTCCGGACCGGCGTTGCGCACTACGGCGTCGAGTGACGCCTGCCACTCGGCGGTCTCTTCGAGGTCGCGGTCGGGCAGCTGGTCGAGCTCACTCGTCGGGGCGGGCTCGGCGGGCTGGGCCGGATCACTCATGGCGGTCTTCCTGTCGCAAAGTAGGGAGGGGGAGGAGCGGGCGGGACGCGGGCCGGCATCGCCGGGAGGTGTCACCGCCGGGCGAGCCACTGGTCGAGGGTGCCGTGGCCCAGGTGGGCGTCCGTCCCGGGGAGCAGGGTCCGCTCGCCGAGCACCGCGCCGAAGAAGGGAGCGTGCGGATCGGTGACCACGCCACGCGGATCACCGTGCGCCGCCTGCACCTTCGCGGTGAGTTCGTCCAGCCGGTACTGCTCGGGACCGGCGACCTCGAGGACGCCGAACAGCGGTACCCCCACGGCGGTGTGGGCGACCACCGCGGCGACGTCGTCCGTCGACACCGGACGCACCAGCGACGGCGCCACGTGCACACCGTCCGCGTGCTTGGCGGAGCGCGACAGCGCGTCCACGGACTCGAAGAACGGCGTGGCACGCACGACGGAGTGGGGGACCGGGGAGCGCCGGACCCGCTGCTCCTGGAGCGCCTTCGCCCGGAAGTAGCCACCCTGCACCCGGTCGGCGCCCACCACCGACAGGGCCACGAAGTGCTCGGCGCCCGCCGCGGCGGCGGCCCGCAGCAGATTGGCGGTCGCGGTGTCGAAGAACTCCGCGCTCGCCCGCTCCCCACGCGAGGGCGCGTCCGTGACGTCCACGACGACCTCGACGCCGCGCAGGGCATCCGTGAGCCCTTCCCCGGTGGTGAGGTCGACACCCTCACCCCGTGACACGGGAACGGCCTCCACACCGTGGTCCCGGAGCCTGGCGACGGTCCTGGAGCCGATCAGCCCGGTGGCTCCTGCAACGACGACTCTCATTTCGGGTCTCTTCCCGTCGGGGGGCCGGTGACCCCGCTGGTACCTCAGTGGCGGTGACGGCGGAATCGACCGCTCACCACAGGTACGACCGTGCTCGCACCGTTGTTGTGACACTGCGCGACGACACTCGCCCGTGTCACAGAACCGCCCGGCGTCCGGTCATCACGGGGAAGCGGTTGTGGAACTGACGGAAGGTGCAACACAGTGTCCGAGAACCATGCAGCGCACACGCACACGCACGGAGGCGGCGACGGTGAGGAGACGGCGGGCTGGATGACCGCGGCCAAGATGCTGCAGGACGCCGCGCCGATCACCGTCCCCGAGGGCGCCTCGGCGATGACCATCCAGGTCGACTGGGAGCCCGGAGACCCGGGCACCCCTCCGCACCGGCACTCGGGCCCGGCCTTCGGGTACGTCATCGAGGGCGCGGTCCGGTTCGAACTCGAGGGCGAGCCCGAGCGCGTCGTCGAGGCCGGCGGGACGTTCTGGGAGCCGGGCGGCGACGCCATCCACTACCAGGACGGCAACGCGCTGACGGACGCGCCGACCCGGTTCGTGGTGACCATGATGTGCGCGCCGGGCAAGCCCATGCTCGAACTGGTCGACGAGGAGGAACTGGCCCGGCGCAAGCACCTGCGCGCCCCCCGGCCCACCGCCTGACCCCGGCCCGCCCGCACAGGTCGGCCGAGACGCGAGAGTCCGCGAAAGTCATGAGTGCCACCGACACCGTGTACGGCATGCTGACCGCCCTGTTCGCGGGCGCGGCCGTCCACGGGCTCCGGCAGGGCGTCCTGTCCCGGAGCCCGGGTTGGCGCGGGCGCGTCGACCACCTCCTGCACACCGCCATGGCCCTGGCCATGGCGGTGATGCCGTGGAGCTGGGGCCGGGCGCTGCCCGAGTCGCCGCAGACGGTCTTCTTCGCGGCCGCCGCGCTGTGGTTCCCCGTGACCGCGACGGCCGGCCGCTCCCGCACGTACCGGCCGGCCGCTGTCGTCGAGAGGCTGCCCCACGCGGCCGGCATGGCCGCGATGGCCTGGATGACCCACTCCATGGCGGGTTCGTCCCACGAGACACTGGCAGACGGGCCCCCGGCGGCGCACCACGCCGCCCACCCGGGCCATCTCGCCGGGCAACCGGAGAGCGGCGAGGCGCTCGGCGCGGTACTGGCCCTGTTCCTGCTGGCGTGCGCCCTGTGGTCGTTGACCCGCGACCTGCCCGTGCTGCGCCCGGCGCGGCACGCGACGGCGGACGACACCGGCGTCCTTGCCGCCGCCGGACAGCCCTACGGCCACTTCTGGGACGGCACGACGGCCCTGGGGACGGCTCTCATGCTCCTGATGCCCCACTGAGCGCGCCCGGCAAGGCCGTCACGGGGAGCCGACGACGGCCTTGCCGCGCATCGCATCAGGAAGTCCGACAGATAGCTGTCGTGGGGCACACCCGGCGCCATCCACCAGGTCGGGTGGTCACCGCGGTACACGTTGGCGACCCCTCACCACCGAGCCGGGCGAGCGTCCCCTGGGCCACCTCGCGCAGGTAGGAGGCCAGGGCCCGAGCCCTGGCCCTGGCCCGGTCCAGCGGTTGCACGGCCGCGGTGGCGTTGACGCACGCGGTGCTCCCTTCGTCGGCGACCGAGCCGACGATCACGTCGAGATGCTCACGCCGGTCCGTGTCCGCGGTGACGAGGATCCTGCTGCGGCCCGGCCCCGGGCCTTCGATCCGTACCCACCGGGGACCGGGTCCGTCACCCGCACGTCCCGCAGTTCGTCCGTCAGATCGGGGAAGAGCGCCAGGTCCTCCACTCCCTTGACGTCCCGCCGCGGGTCGAAGCCGAGCCGCCCGGCCCGGCTCAGCCAGTACGGCGACCCGGTCGCGGCGTCCAGAACGGTCGAAGTCCCGTACGGCACGGGGGTGTCCTTTCCGCGGAACGAGTGGTCGACGCACGGATTACGAGGCGTGCCCGTTGTCGTCGCGGGTCTCCGGACGGCCGTTCTGCGCCCAGTGGGTGTGGAACGTGCCCGGTCGGTCGGCGCGCTCGTAGGTGTGGGCGCCGAAGTAGTCGCGCTGCCCCTGGACGAGGGCGGTCGGCAGACGCCCGGCACGCAGGGTGTCGTACGCGGCCAGTGCCGCCGCGAAGGCGGGGACGGGTATGCCGCGGCGGGTGGCGGACGCGATCGTCTCCCGCCACGGCACCTGCGCGTCGGCGATCTCCCCGGCGAAGTCCTTCTCGAGGAGCAGACTGCTCAGCTCCGGATCGGCGGCGTAGGCGGCGCGGACGCGGTCCAGGAAGGCGGCACGGATGATGCAGCCGGCCCGCCAGATCCGGGCGACCGAGGCGAGGTCGATGTCCCAGCCGTACTCGGTGGCGGCGCTCTGGATCATCGTCAGGCCCTGGTCGTAGGCGATGACCTTGGACGCGTACAGGGCGTTCTCGACCCGGGAGACGAACCGGGCGGCCTCCGTACGGCTCAGCGGCACGGTGACGCCGCCCGGCATGCCGTGGTAGGCGGCGCGCAGCGCCCGCTGCCCCGACGCGGCGCGGGCGAAGGTGGCCTGCGCGATGGCGGTGACGGGCGCGCCCAGGTCCAGCGCGGTCTGCACGGTCCAGCGGCCGGTGCCCTTCTGGCCCGCGACATCGGCGACCACGTCCACGAACGGACCGCCGGTGTGCGCGTCGGTGTGGTCGAGCACCTCCGTGCTGATACCGACCAGGTAGGAGTCGAGCCGGCCGCGGTTCCAGGCGCGGAAGACGTCCGCGATCTCGCCGGGGGTGTAGTCGGCCACCTGACGGAGCAGGTCGTAGGCCTCGGCCAGCAGCTGCATGTCGGCGTACTCGATGCCGTTGTGCACCATCTTCACGAAGTGCCCGGCGCCGTCGCTGCCGATGTGCGCGCAGCACGGCTCGCCGTCGACCTTGGCGCTGATGTCCTCCAGCATCGGACCGAGGACGGCGTACGCCTCGGCCGAGCCGCCGACCATGATCGAGGGTCCGTTGAGGGCGCCCTCCTCGCCCCCCGAGATGCCGGTGCCCACGAAGTGGATACCGCGCTCGCGCAGGGCGGCTTCGCGGCGGCGGGTGTCGCCGAAGTGCGCGTTGCCCCCGTCGATGATCATGTCGCCCGGCTCCAGGAGCGGGGCGAACTCCTCGATGACGGCGTCGGTGGCCGCACCCGCCTGGACCATGATCATCAGTCGGCGGGGGCGTTCCAGTGCCGCGACGAACTCCTCGGCGGTCGGCGCGGGGACGAAGGTGCCCTCGTGGCCGAACTCCTCGACGAGCGCCCGGGTTCGGAACACGGTGCGGTTGTGGACGGCGACGGTGTAGCCGTGACGGGCGAAGTTGCGGGCCAGGCTGCGGCCCATTACTCCGAGCCCGGTCACACCGATGTGTGCGGTTGCCTGCATGGTCGTGGATGTCCTCGTGTGTGTGCGTGAGGACGGTGCGGGGCGCGCCGGGTGGTGGCGGCCCGCACCGTCGCGGTTCAGATGAGTTCGAGCCCGCCGTCGACCGTGAGCACCTGACCGGTGACGTGCGAGCTGTGCGGGTCGGCGATGCGCACGATCCAGTGCGCGATGTCACCGGGGTCGCCGATCCGGCCGTTGGGGATGCGCTCGCGCTCGTAGGAGTACATCTCGTCGGCGGCCTCGTCGGTGAGTCCCGCTGCCAGCATGACGTCGGTCTGGGTGGGGCCGGGGGCGACGGCGTTCACCCGCACGCCCTCCGGGGCCAGTTCGAGCGCCCAGCTCCGGGTGAGCTGCTCCATCGCGCTCTTGGTGGCCGCGTAGTGCGCGCCGCCGGCCATGGGACGGTGGCCGTAGGTACTCGAGACGTTGACGATGGAGCCGGAGGACTCCCGCAGGTGGGGCAGGGCCGCGTGGGCCAGCAGGCTGGGGGCCGTCACGTTCAGCTCGAAGAGACCGGTGATGACCGCGCGGTCCGTCTCGGCCAGCGGCATGACGGCGGTGGCGCCGGCGTTGTTCACCAGCAGGTCGAGCCGGCCCCACCGTTCGACGGCCGTGTCGACGGCCTGCTCAGGGGCGCCGTCGGCGCAGAGGTCGAGGGGCAGGACGTCGATGCTGTCGTGCGCGCGAGCCGTCTGCTCCAGCGCGTCCTTTCGGCGGCCCACTCCGAGGACGCGGGCGCCCGCCTCGGCCAGGGCGACCGCTGTGGCTCTGCCGATGCCCGATCCCGCTCCCGTGACGATCGCGACGTGGTCCGAGAAGTGCGGGGCGGTGGTGCTGGACATGAAAATGCTCCATCCCGTTGTTCGATGTTCGTTGGACATCGAACAACGTAGCAGACGTTGGCATGGCACCGCGCCAACGGGATGGACACACCGTTGACGCGGCGAAGAGGGGTTGTGACACAGTGGGAATCCGGCCCGGTGGCGCACACGCGCGGGGGACGGACCGTCCCGTGTCCGGCTACCGTCAGCCGAACTGGCCCGGCTGGTAGCTCCCGGCGGGCTGCTGGTTGATCACGTTGATCCGGTTGTAGGCGTTGATGACGGCGATGAGTGAGATGAGCGCGACGAGCTGGTCCTCGTCGTAGTGCTTGACAGCGTTCGCCCAGGCCTCGTCGGTGACGCCACCGGACGCGTCGGCCAGCCGCGTGCCCTGCTCGGACAGCTCCAGCGCGGCACGCTCCGCCTCGGTGTACACCGTGGCCTCACGCCAGGCGGCGACCAGGTTCAGCCGTATCTGGGTCTCTCCGGCGGCGGCCGCGTCCTTGGTGTGCATGTCGGTGCAGAAGCCGCAGCCGTTGATCTGGCTGGCGCGGATCTTCACCAGTTCCTGCGTCGCGACGGGCACGCCCGCCTCCGACGCGACCTTCGCGGCCGAGTTGATGTGCTTGAGGATCTTGCCCGCGAGCGGGTTGCCGAAGTAGTTGAGACGCGAGTTCATGGGGGTTCTCCTGCGCGGTTGCGGATATGTGGTGCGGATACGCAGTACTGACAGGACAGGCCGGGGATGTGTGACACCCGGAGGGGTGACACGGGGATGTTCGCCCGTATTCGAACAGGCGGTAACCTGGCCGCCATGCCGGACCACTCCTCGCCCGCCCTCGCCGAGATCACCCTGCCGCGCCTGCTGGGCGCGCTCAGCGACCCGACACGGCTCGGCATCGTCCGGGTGCTGTCCGACGGCACCGAACGCGGCTGGGGCGAGCTGCGCGCCCCCATCGCCAAGTCCACCCTCAGCCACCACCTCAAGGTGCTGCGCGAGGCCGGGATCACCGAGACCCGGCAGGAGGGCACGCGCTGCTACGTGACGCTGCGCCGCGGGACCCTGGACGCCCGCTTCCCGGGACTGCTGCCCGCGCTGCTGTCCGCGGCCGTCGCCGACCACGTGGGCGAACACGTGACCCTGGGCGACGACGGCTAGACGCCGACGGCCGACAGCGACCGGAGACTCGTGTGGCTCCCACCGGCGGACGCCGAGAACGCTTCCGCGCGCAGGGCGGGCCGATCCATGTGACGTCGGCCCATGGATCCGCGGTACCCGGCCCCCACGAGGCGGATCCCCGCGCTCAGGCTGTGTCCGAGCGTCATCCGTCGCAACACAGTGTGACAAAGTGTTGTTCCCCGCTGTAGGGTTCACGGCGGGCGTTCTGCCACCTGGTTCCGCGATGCTTCCGTAACTCATCCTGCGTGAAGGACCTCATCTCATGCCCGCAGTTCTCATCCATGGCGTTCCCGACACCCACCGTCTGTGGGACGGAGTCCGCCGGCATCTGTCCCGGGCCGACGTGGAGGCGTGGGACCTGCCCGGTTTCGGTGCGCCGAGGCCGAGTGGCTTCGGCTCCACCAAGGAGGAGTACGTCGACTGGCTCGTCGAGCGGCTGGAGCGGGTCGGCGAGCCGGTGGACCTGGTCGGTCACGACTGGGGCTGCATCCTCACCGCCCGCGTGGCCTCCCTGCGGCCGGATCTGGTCCGCACCTGGGCCGGGGGCAATGGTCCCGTCAGTGCCGAGTACGTCTGGCATCCGCTCGCGAGAATCTGGCAGGACCCGGTCGAAGGCGGCCGGTACATGCGGCAACTGGGCGCGGCGTCCTTCGCCCGTGACCTGGCGGAAGGCTTCGACGTGCCCGCCGGGCCGGCCGGTGAGGCGGCCGAGCGGGTCGATGCCTCGATGAAGGACAGCATTCTCAGGCTCTACCGTTCCGCCCTGACCGTGGGGGCAGAGTGGGAACCCGCGCTGGCCCGGGTGTCAGCGCCGTGCATGGTGTTCTGGGGTGCGCTCGACCCGGCGTGCCAGGTCGAGTTCGGCAGGAAACTCGGCGAGGCCCTGCACGCGTCCAAGGTCCTCGAACTCGACTGCAACCACTGGACCGTGCTCCAGCGGCCCGCCGAGGTGGCGGCGGCCCTCGAGGCGCACTGGGGAGCGTACGCGGGCGTCTGAGACGAGTGGCGGCCCCCGCCCGCACGCGGGCGACGGGGCCGGCTCAGCCGAACGCGGACCGGACGATCCGGCGGGTCGACGGGGTGCCGTCCAGGTCCGTGCGGATCTCGGCGAGGGTCTGCGCGGCCAGGGCCTGGTGCCACGCCTGCTCGGCACGGCGCATCGCCGCGTTCACGGCGCAGGTCTCCGTGGGCGGCGGTGACAGTTCGCCGATCCGGCCGCAGCACCGGATCTCCTCGCAGTGGAAGAGGCGTGCGGTGCCCTCGATGGCCTGCACCACCTCCAGCAACGTGACGTCCTCGAGCGGCTTGGCCAGGCTGAAGCCGCCCCGGGGCCCGGGCACGGAGATCAGCAGTCCGGCTTTCGCGAGCAGCTGCAACTGCTTGTTGAGGTAGGAGGGGGACAGGCCGTGGGCCTCGGCGAGCTGCCCGCTGCCCGCAGGGCCCCCGCCGATCATGTCCAGGTTGAGGAGCGTGTGCAGGGCCCACTCGACCCCTTTGGCCATTCGCATATTACGGACATTACATGTCCGGGATCCCCGGTGGACTTCCGGCCGGCCTTCAGCGGGACTCCGGGCCTGTGCGAGCGGAGATCTTGACAGATAAGATCCTGGATATCTAGTGTCCAGAAATACGGGTGCAAGGCCGCCCGGCCCGGTGACGACCGTCCCGGCCGGCGGGCCCCGGGTTCGCGCGGAGCGCCGGACAGCACCGGCTCATCGCTCCGGATTTCTGAGGGAGACGTTCATGAAGGACATCGTGATCATCGGCGGAGGATTCGCCGGCGTGTGGAGTGCGGCGGGTGCCGTGCGGGCCGCCCGCGAGGCCGGCGGCGCCGGCGGGCAGGTGAGGGTGACGCTGGTGAGCGGCGGTGACGACCTCGTCGTCCGCCCGCGTCTGTACGAGGACGCGCCGGAGACGATGCGGGTGCCGCTGGACCGCGTCCTCGGCCCGATCGGTGTGCGCCGTGTAGTGGCGACCGTGACCGAGGTCGACACCGAGGCCCACACCGTCCGCGCCGTCGACCGGACGGGGGAGCGCCTCGACCTGGGATACGACCGCCTCGTGCTGGCGACCGGCAGTCAGCTCGTCCGCCCCGACTTCCCCGGCTCCGAGGGCCTCTTCGACATCGACACGCTGCCCGCGGCGGCACGGCTCGACGGCCATCTGCGCCGGCTGTCCGAAGAGACCCCCGCACCGGGCCGGTACACGGCCGTCGTGGTCGGTGCCGGATTCACCGGTCTGGAGATCGGCACCGCGCTGGTCGAGCGCCTGCGCACCCTCGCCGACGCGCAGGGTGACGCGGCACAGGACGTCCGCGTCGTGCTGGTCGACCGCGCCGACGTGGTCGGTCCGGAACTCGGCGCCGGTCCCCGTCCGCAGATCGACAGCGCCCTCGACGAGCTGAAGATCGAGCGGCGACTGGGACGCACCGTGGCATCGATCACACCCGAGAACGCCACACTGTCGGACGGCGAAGTGATCCCCGCGGCGACCGTGGTGTGGACGGCGGGCATGGCCGCCAGCCCCCTCACGGCGCAGATTCCCGGCGAGCGGGACCGGGCGGGTCGGCTGACCGTGGACGAGTACCTGAGGGTCACCGGCGTCGCCGACGTCTACGCCGCCGGCGACACGGCGCGCGGCCCGGCCGACGAAGGCCGGAGCACGATCCAGAGCTGCCAGCACGCTCTGCCGATGGGGAAGTTCGCGGGGCACAACGTCGTGGCCGAACTGCTCGGCAGGACCCTGCTCCCGTTCACCCCGGATCCCTACTCCAACTCCCTGGACCTGGGCCCGGCCGGCGCCCTGGCCACGACGGGCTGGGAGCGCGGGGTGGTGTCGACCGGTGCCGAGGCGAAGACCCTCAAGGAGAACATCAACACGTTGTGGATCTATCCGCCGGTCGACGACCCGGAGCTGATCCTCGCCCAGGCCGGCCGCTTCTCCAACGGCTGACCCATAACAGTGTTGGGGGTCGGTGACAGGTGCATCGACAATGGTATCGGCTGATACAGTTTCGTGCGCAATGAAGCTCCAGCAGTCAAGTAAGTGAGGAGCAGGCGACCTTGGACGTCTACGAAGCGGTCACCAGCCGACGAGCGGTGCGTGGATTCACCGGCCGGAACGTCCCGAGGGAGACCCTCGAGCGCGTCGTGTCCACCGCGGCCTGGGCGCCGTCGGCGTCGAACCTCCAGCCCTGGCACGCCTATGTGCTGAGCGGCGAGCCGCTGACCGAACTGAAGATGCGTGTGGGGGAGCGCCTCGCCTCGGGAGAGCCGTGGGACGACCCCGAGTACGTGCAGTACCCGCCCACGCTCAAGTCTCCCTACCATGAACGCCGTTCCGACTTCGGCGCCCAGCGCTACGGCTCCCTCGGGATCGCACGCGACGACTGGGAGGCGCGCCAGAGGGCCGCGACCGCGAACTGGGACTGCTTCGGCGCCCCCGCCGCACTGTTCTGCTACATCGACCGCGATCTCGGCCCGGCCCAGTGGTCCGACGTCGGGATGTACCTGCAGACCGTCATGCTGCTGCTGCGTGCCGAAGGGCTGCACAGCTGCGCACAGATGGCATGGGCGAAGTACCGCAGGTCCGTCGCGGAGATTCTCTCGCCTCCGGACGACCTTCTCCTTTTCTGCGGCATGTCCATCGGGTACGAGGACCCCACGGTCCCGCAGCCGCGTACCGGACGGGCACCGCTCGAGGAGACGGTCACGTTCGTCGGCGGAGGCTGACACGTCGGTGTGTCACGGGGCCCGAGGCGTCCCGGCTATCGGGCAGGTGTCACAGCCGGGCGGGTTGCCCGGTCCTTGTGATGTGCGGGCGGCACCGGCCGAGACCGGGCACCACCGCCACCGGCACTTCCCGCTTCCCCTGGAGCACACCATGGACGCGAGCAAGGAGGCCGCACGCGGCCTGAGCGACATCGAGACGTTCCTGTACCGGGACGCTCACCTTCGGGCAGCACGCCGGCGGGTGGCCGAGTTCACCGCCCGGGCGCCGGGGCTGACCGAGGAACAGAAGACGGGTATCGAGCAGTGGTACCTCGACGAGCAGGTACGCGTGGCACGTATGGTCACCGACCACATCGCCGACAGCATCGGCGTCCTGGAGGAGCAGCACCGTGGGCGGTTCGGACGGTGGCTGCGAGGCACGATGATCGCGATGGCGCTGATCACCGTGGCGATGGGGCTGTGCGTCACGGTGATCCTGGGCACGTCGGGCTGATCCGAGCCCGCGGCCGGAACCCCGTCCCGCGGCCGCCCCCCGGCCCTCGACAGCTCCGCCTCCACCCACGTGTGACAACGAGCCGCCTCCGGACGAGACGCGCGCGGATGGGGTTGGTAGCGTCGATGCGCGCCGTGCCGGCCGGCACGGCGCGCCCATCCACCGGGAGAGACGTGATGTCCCCGACCATCCGCAGGGCCGTGATCCCCGCCGCCGGACTCGGATCCCGTTTGCTGCCGCTGACCAAGGCGATCCCGAAGGAGATGCTCCCGGTCGGGGACAAGCCGGTCGTGGAGCACACCGTGCGCGAACTGGTGAACTCCGGCATCACTGACATCACCATTGTCGTGAGCGGCGGCAAGTCACTGATCCAGGACCACTTCCGGCCGAACCCGGCTCTCGTGGAGCAGTTGCGCTCGGACGGCAGAACGGCGTACGCGGACGCCGTGGAGGAAGTCGCCGAACTGGCGCTCAGGGGTCACATCACCTACCTCGACCAGCACGGCCCGTACGGCAACGGAACCCCGGTCCTGAACGCGGCCCGCAGCTTCGGCGACGAACCCGTCCTCGTCCTGTGGCCCGACGACGTCTTCGTGGCCGAGGTGCCGCGCGCACAACAGCTCGTCCGTGCCTACGAACAGACCGGCTGCCCGGTACTGGCCCTGCTGCCCATGGACCCCGCCGAGTCCCAGCGGTACGGCGTACCCGTCGTCAAGGAGGACCTGGGCGACGGGCAACTGCGGATCACCGGGCTGGTCGAGAAGCCCCACCCCGACAAGGCACCCTCGGCCTATGCGGCCATCGGGGGCTACGTCATCACGCCGGGCATCGTCGACGAACTGCGCGAGCAGACCCGCCGCTGGCACGAGGCCGCCAGGAAGGGCAGGCCGGTGGGCGAGATCTACCTGACCGACGCCATCAACGCCTACGCCGCCGGCCGCGCCGTCTACGGGCAGGTCATCCAGGGCACCTGGTACGACACCGGCAACCCGGCCGACTACCTCGTGGCCCAGGTGGCCCACGCTCTGGCCCATCCCGAGTACGGCCCCGTCCTGCGTGACCTGGTCCGCCGGCTCGACGGCCCCGCCCCCACCGGTCACACTGTCGGGGGCGAGTCCTGATCCGCACAGCCGCGGCGCGCACCTGACGCGGCCCACCTCACTGCGGCAGTGGTTGCTCCCCGGCCCTGCGGGGCGCCGGTACGACGGTGGGCACGGTGACGACCGAGACCTCATTGTTGAGGAGCCGCTGCACCGGGCAACGACCGGCGACCGCGATCAGCCGGTCCGCCTGTGCGGTGTCCAGAGCGCCGGCCAGCTTGACGTGCTTGACGATCTGTCCCGCCGAGTCGAAGCGGGCGACCACATCGACATCGTCCAGCTGCCAGGCGTGTCTGTCCGCGAACGCCCGTACGGTCATGGAGGTGCACGCCGCCAGCGCGGCCAGGAGCAGCTCGCCGGGGGTGGGCCCGGTGTCGGTGCTGATGGGCTGGGGCTCGTCTGCCGTCAAGGTGTGCGGCCCGACCGCGATCGAGCGGGCGAGGCGCCGACCCTCACGTACTGACACGGCACGTCCGTTCATCGGTCTTCCTCCCGGGGCGGTGGCTCGTCGTTCATGAGTAAGACAGGAGGACGCGCGCACTTGTGACGCTCACGCTTCACGTAGCCTTCACCGGCGATCACCCGGTGGTGCCCGTCCGGCCGTGCTCCTCCCCGTCCGTGACGGCCGGCGAGTGGCGCAGCTTGTGCAGACTGTCCGAAACCACCCTGATGCGCACGTCGATCTCGTGGAGCGCCTCGCTCAGCATGCCCAGGCGGGCCTCGAGCAGGGCCGCCTCGGCCGCCAGGGAGACCTTTACGCCGGCGGGATCGGTGTGGACGATCCCGCGATCGCGAGCTGTTGACATGCCTGTTCCCTTCCTCGTAGGACAGGTGCACGCTGGCGTCACGCACACCACCGACGAACTGACCGGGCAGCCATAGGGTTTGTGACAGCTGCGCGGGAGCGCAGACCGGTTGAAAGGCGTTCACCATGGCTGAGCTGTTCTACGACTCCGACGCCGACCGAGGCCGGTTACCAGATGGAGATCGCTTGGGTCGACGAGGAGGCGTAGGCCCGTTCACCGGTGCCCCGCGAGGGGGATGTCACAACATCTTCGTCAGTCCGGTCTAGCTGTCGAGTCGACAGACCATCCGGGATGTCTGCCACGGCGGCCGTGTGACGCGGTGCCGGGCGAGAGGAGGGAGGGCGCATGGACCGTGCCGATGACGCGGTGCCGATTTCGGAGCTGCTCGACGAGCGGAAGCACCTGCTGGACGTCGCCTACTGGATGCTGGGCAGCGGCGGTGCGGCCGAGAACGTGATCGACGAGGCCTACCGTCAGTGGTACGAGCTGTCCGACGCGGAACGCGCGCGGATCGACTCGCCGCGGTCCTGGCTCGCCAAAGTGGCCGGCGGCATCTGCCTGGCCCGGTTGGCGCTGCCCGACCGGGAGACGGGCGGCGCGGACGGCGGCGGGGCGCCGGGGGAACGCAGCCCGCTGGAGGAGGAGATCAGCGAGGTACTGCTCAGTGCTTTGGACTCCCTCACGCCGACCGAGCGTGCGGCGTTCGTGCTCAACGATGTCTTCGGGATGGCGCCGGACGCGGTCGCCGACGTCGTGGGGCAGCCGGAGCCGGAGGTCGCCGAACTGACCGACCGGGCCCGCGACAGCCTGCGGGCCCGCAGCGCACGACCCACGACCGCCGCCGAACATGACGCGGTGGCCCGCAGGATCCGCCGCGCCTGCGCGACGGAGGACGAGGCGCTCCTGACATCCCTGATGGCACCCGATGTCACGGCGTTCTTCGACGGTGGTGGCAAGATCCGCGCGCTGATCAAACCGGTGCACGGCAGCGAACAGGTCGCTCGCAGCCTGCTGGGGCTGCTGGACGGGCGCTCGCGCACCACGCTGCGGGCTCAGTCCGTCAACGGGCGGACCGGTCTCGTCGTGCGGCACGACCAGCAGGTGGTGGCCGTCATCGGTCTCGACATCGCCGACCACCGGGTCGTACAGATCTGGGTCGTCCTCAACCCCGACAAGCTCCGCTCCTGGAACCAGCCCAACACCGCACACCCGTGATGCGTCACGCGGCACCGCGTGGTACCGGTGAGCCGACCGCCCGGCGGAGAACCCCCGCGGGCGGTCGAAGCGATCCGGGGTGTCCGACGATCGCCGGTGTGAGGGCGACCTCCAGTGAGGTGGTGTTTCCCGTCCGGGCCGCCGAGAGGAAGGCGTCGAGGAGCCGGCGGTGCTCCGCCCTCTCCACGGGCGCCCGCTGTTCGGCGAGAAGATGCCTGCGGGCCCTGCTCACGATCTTCCGGACGTTGACCACGCTGAGCTGAAGCATGTTCGCGATGTCGGCATAGGCGTAGTCGAACGCCTCTCGCAGCACGTATGCCGCCCGTTCCACGGGAGTCAGTTTCTCCAGGACCAGGAGCAGAGCGAGCTCCAGTTCCTGAGCACGTTCCGCGCCCAGCTCGGGGTCGTTGCTCGTGTCGACCGGTTCGGGCAGCCACGGGCCGATGTAGGTCTCGCGGCGGACCCGGGCGGACTGCGCCACATTGAGAGCCAGCCGGGTGGTGGTGCTCGACAGGAAGGCCGCCGGGCTGCGCACCACCGAGCGGTCGGTCCGCTGCCACCGCAGCCAGACTTCCTGAACCACGTCTTCGGCCTCCACCACGCTGCCGAGCACACGGTATGCGATGCCGAAGAGACGCGGACGGAGTTCCACGAAGACAGAAACGGCCTCGTCCAGAGTGCCTGTCGCGGGGGGCGTCTTGAGGTGCATGTCCTGCTGTCTCCGTTTCCTCCGGGGTGGTCGTCCGGCAGGAGTGATCACACGGTGGCTCCGCGGGCAGCGCTCTGCCACGGATGGGATGTACGGAGCCTTTGCCACTGACGACGCGGTTGCTTCGATCGCTTCCGCTTCATAGACACCGCAGCTCGCCGTTCTGTGACAGGTTTGTCCCACCGAGTTTTTGAGCCACCCAAGTAACAACGTTGTGATCGTTTGTTATATCGTCGGCTGCGTTCGAGGCGCGTCTCCCAGGATCGGGAAGTTGATGACAAGAGACACGAACCCCCGCCGCAAGCACGCTCTGAGGCGGCGCCCCGTCGCGCTCGGCGCGGCGGCAGTGGCGGTGGCGGGAGCCATCGCCGTACCGGTGGTGGCACAGGCGACGCAGGGGGACCCCGCGACCGACACCGCGCTGCAGCGGGACTTCGCGGCCGCGGCCGCCGAGTACGACGTGCCCCGGCAGGTGTTGCTGGCGGTCGCCTACCAGCAGTCGGCATGGGACACCCACGAGGGGCAGCACAGCGCCTCGGGCGGCTTCGGGCCCATGCACCTGACCGACGTCACCCCGGAGATGATCGACGGCGGTGCCGCGGGCATGGCCGGGCGCGCGGAGGCAGAGGCGCTCGCGAAGGGCGAGGCCAAGCACACGCTGCGGACCGCGGCGCAGCTGACGGGTCTGCCGGCCGAGGAGCTGCGTACCGACTCCTCGGCGAACATCCGTGGTGGCGCGGCGCTACTCGCCTCGTACCAGAAGGAGTTGACCGGCGAGATCTCCGACGATCCCGACGACTGGTACGCGGCGGTGGCCCGCTACAGCCAGGCCTCGGTGCGTCAGGGCGCGACCGCGTTCGCCGACCGCGTGTTCGCCACCATGAAGAAGGGCGTCGCCCGCAAGACGTCCGACGGCCAGAGCGTGAAGCTCACCGCCGACGGCGGGCTCTCCCCGGCCACCTCGCAGGTGAACAAGCTCGAGCTGCCCGTCGCCCCGGTGTCGGACACCGAGTGCCCGCCGGCACTGGACTGCACGTTCGTCCCGGCTGCCCCGGGCAACGGTCAGGTGTCGGACCGGCCCGCGAACGGCGTCCGGATCGACCAAATCGTCATTCACGACACCGAGTCGCCCTACGAGTCGGCCATCGCGACGTTCCAGAACCCGGCGAGCAGCACCGCCGCCCATTACGTGGTGCGGTCCTCGGACGGCGCGGTGACCCAGATGGTGCCCACCAGGAACCTCGGCTTCCACGCGGGCAACTACTCCACCAATTTGCACTCGATCGGCATCGAGAACGAGGGCTACGCCGCGCACGGCGCGACCTGGTACACCGAGTCCCAGTACCACGCGACCGCGGAGTTGGTGAAGTACCTGGCCGCTCGGTACGACGTCCCGCTCGACCGCCGGCACGTCATCGGCCACGACAACATCCCGGCCCCGGCGGACCGGTTCATCCACGACCAGCACTGGGACCCGGGCCCGTCGTGGAACTGGGAGCGCTTCATGGCCATGGTGGGCGCGCCGCTCAAGGGACGGCACGGCGTCGGCCCCGTCGGCTCCGCGGTGACGATCGTGCCGGGCTTCACCGGGAACAGGCAGACGATGGAGCTCTGCCCGCAGGACGACGGCAGCGGCGACACCGAGGAATGCGCCACCGTGCGCCAGGCGTCGAACTTCGTGTATCTGCGCACCGAGCCGCGGGCCGACGCCCCGCTCTTCGGCGAGCAGACGATCCACCCGGACGCCCCCGGCACCAACCGGATCAGTGACTGGGGCGCCGCCGCCCAGGCCGGGCAGCAGTTCGTCGTCGCCGGCAAGAAGGGCGACTGGACGGCGATCTGGTACAGCGGCAGCAAGCTGTGGTTCCACAACCCGCACGGCGGCAACACGATCCCGGCCCCCGGCGTCACGATCGTCGAGCCCGCCGGCACCCAGGCACCGAAGGTCTACGGCACCAACTACCCGGACGCCGCCGAGTATCCCGCAGGTCTCTCACCGTCGACCCAGGCTCCGCTGAGCATGTACGGCGTCCCCGCCGGCCAGGCGTACGTGGCCACGTCGGCACCGGCCCCGACCGACGACTTCTTCCCGTCCAGCGGCAAGGTCGTCTTCGGCGCCAAGAAGATGTACACCATCCAGTACAGCCACAAGACGGCCTTGATCTACGCCGACGAGGTGGCCGCCAAGCAACGTCCGTCCCACCACGACCACGGCTGACACGTCTCGGACAGCTTGCCCCGCGCCGGCCGTCGGCGCGACCCTCGAATGGGCCGTCCACCTCTGGACGGCCCATTCGTTTCGTCTGGATCCCATAAGGTGTCACACTCTGACTCACCGAAGTGTCGTCGGCAGTTGGCATCGGCACAACCTAGATGACCTGCGTAAATGTTCCCGATCGGGATGCAGATGGTGTGCATGTTGTGCCGTTTGTGTTCCCTCCTCGTTGAAAGTGTGTAGGGTGGGTCGCACAGCCGCGCGTCCCGGTCCTCGAAGACCGAGACATGCGCACACGGACTCCGGTGGCTCCCTGCTGCTGTCCGGAGAGCCCGGCGTGGGCAAGACGGCGCTCCTGGACGCCGTCGGCAAGTCCGCGGCGGACGCCGGCACCCGCGTGCTGCGTGCCGCGGGCGTCCAGTTCGAGGCGGACGTCAGCTATTCGGCACTGAACCAGGCCCTGCTTCCGCTCCGGGACACCTTCGACACGCTCGACGGCACGCACCGGGACGCCATTCGCGTCGCCCTGGGGTTCGGCGTCGCCGGCCTCCGGAGCGCCTCGTCGTCTCCAACGCCGCCCTGGCCGCACTTCGGGCCGCGGCCGGCGGAAGCGAGGAGAGCGCCGGAAGCGACACGGGCGACGTGCTGGTGGTCGTCGACGACCTCCCGTGGGTCGACCGGGCGAGTGCCGCGGTCTTCGCCTTCGTCGCCCGCAGGCTCGCCGGCTCCCGCGTCAGGTTCCTGGCTGCCATGCGCTCAGGGGCGGACGGCTTCTTCGAACGGGGCGGCCTGCCGACGTACGAACTGCCCCCTCTGGACACCGAGTCGGCCACCCGCCTGGTCGACGACCGATTCCCGAACCTGGCCCGCCAGGTCCGGCAGCGCCTGCTCGGCGCCGCGCGGGGCAACCCCCTCGCTCTCCTGGAGCTGCTGGGCGCCCGTCCATGGGCGGAGCGCGCGGCGAAGGAACTGCGGGCCGCCGGCCAGGCCGTGCCGAGCGACGAACGGAGCGGGGCGGAGGAACTCACCCCGCAGGAACGCGAGATCGCCGAACTGGCCGCCTCGGGGCTGACGAACAAGCAGATCGCCGAGCGGCTCTACATCTCGCACCACACCGTCGGCGCGTACCTGTACCGCCTCTGCCCCAAACTCGGCATCAACTCGCGGTCGGCCCTGCGGGACGCACTGGTCGCCCACGACACGGAGCCGGGTGACCCGGGCCCATGACACTCATCCACCTGGGGCCGCGCGCGGCGCGAGGAGAGCCTCCAGCGTGAGCGTGTTCCCCGACCGGGCCGCGGAGATGAAGGTCGCAACGAGCCGCCGATGCTCCGTCGTGTCCACCGTCCCCCGTTGCCCGGCGCAGAGATGCCTGCGCGCGCGACTGACGAGCTTGCGTACGTTGACGAGGCTGATACGGAGGATCCTCGCGATGTCGGTGTAGGCGTACTCGAAGGCCTCTCGGAGGACGTACGCGGCCCGCTCCATGGGAGTCAGCCTTTCCAGCACCACGTGCAGCGCGATCTCCAGGTCCTGTGCCTCGTGGGCACGGGCCTCCGGGCCGCTGCGCGTGTCGACCGGTTCCGGCAGCCACGGGCCGACGCAGGTCTCACGGCGGACCCGGGCGGAGCGAGCCACGTTGAGGGCCAGCCTGGTGGTCGTGCGGGAGAGAAAGGCCGCGGGGCTGAGCACCACCGAGCGATCGGTGCGCTGCCAGCGCAGCCAGACCTCCTGGACCACGTCCTCGGCCTCGACCGCGCTGCCCAGAACCCGGTAGGCGATGGCATAGAGACGGGGACGGAGTTCGACGAAGACGAGAACGGCCTCGTGCAGGGTGTCTTCCGCGGGCGAGGGGTCAAGGTGCATGGTCCTGCTGTCTCCGTTCCTGCGGGTGTCGCGGCGAAGCGGGCTTCCGACGGGAAGTGCCAAGGTGCGTGGCTGCGGGTGGAACCGGTGCGACGACGCCGTCCCCGAGCTCGTTGGCGTAGACGCGGAGGAGACCGTGGCACGCGTAGCGGCCGGGGGCCTCCTCGGTGAGGAGGTGGTGGTCGACGAGTTCGGCGAGGTGCTGCCGAGTGCTGTGCGCTGCCGTGCCGGTGAGGCCGGACGCGGTGTCGACGGTGATGTCCGCGGCGGCGTGGACGCCGACGAGCCGGAAGAGGGCGGCGGCGCCGGGGGAGAGGTTCTGACAGGTCCGGCTGAACCGCTGCCGCAGGTCGGTGCGGGGATCCGGTCCTGCGAACGGCGCCAGCGTGTCCGAGTCGGCGCGCAGGCCGGCGGCGAGGGCGGCCAGGGAGAAGGTGGGGTTGACGGCCGCACGGGCGGCGGTGAGCGCGAGCGCGAGGGGGAGCCCCGCGCACAGGTCGACGATCTCCCGGGCGGCGACGGGCTCGGCGTGCGTGCGGCGGGAGCCGAGGCGCCGGTCGAGGAGTTCGAGGCCCTCCTCCCGGCTCATGGGACCGAGCGGGACGACCTGGGCGTCGTCGGTGACGGCGAGGCCCTCGAGGCGTCGCCGGCTGGTGACGACGGTCAGGGCGCCGGGGGTGGCGGGCAACAGGCCGCGGACCTGCTCGCAGTCACGCGCGTCGTCGAGGAGGACGAGCAGGCGCAGGCCCGCCAGCGCGCTCCGGTACAGGCTCGTGAGTGAGGCGGTACTCAGGCGGGGGTGGGAGATGTCCAGCGCGTAGAGGACCTCACGCATGGCCTGTTGGGTACTCAGCGGCGGACGGACCGGATCGTGACCGCGGAGGTCCAGATGGACCTGGCCGTCGGGAAAACGGTCGGCGATCTCGTGTGCCCAGCGCACCGCCAGGGCGGTCTTGCCGACGCCCGGCATGCCGCAGATGACCGCGGTGGTGGCGTACGGGTGACGGTGACCGGGCGGCGGCAGCAGCGCCATGCACCGCTCGACGGCCGGCCGCCGTCCGGCGAACGCCACGGAATCGGGGGGAAGTTGACCCGGTAGGGCGATGCCCTCGCCCCGCAGTTCCGAGACGGCCCGTGCCACCGGGCGGCCGGGTGGTGAGCCGGCGGCCGGGCCGCCCGAGTCGAGGGGCGCACCGTGCCCCAGCAGGTCCTGCCGGGCGGCGCGCAGGACGGGACCCGGTTCGACGCCCGGTTTTGTGGCCAGGGTGTGCCGGACGACCTCGTAGTGGCTGAGGGCCTCGGCCTGCCGGCCCGTGGCGGCGAGCGCGGCCATGACGCGCGAGTGCAGTGCCTCGTCGAGGGGGTGGCCGTCCACCGCCCGGCGCAGCGCGGTCAGCAACTCCTCCGCCGACGCCGGCGCCGCCGACAGGATCAGATCGGCCGCCTCCTTGACCGTGGCCACGAACTCGTGCCCCACCGACGTGAACAGCGGGTGCCGCGCCACGCGTGTGCCCGCCGCCACCACCGGACCACGCCACAGGCCTGTCGCCTCCAGGAAGAGCCGTGCCGCCCGGGCGGGCTCGCCCGCCTCCGCCGCCTGCCGCGCCTCGGTGCGCAGGCCACGGAAACGCAGCAGGTCGGACGTGGACGCGTCGACCAGCAGTCGGTAGCCGTCGGCGGCACGGACCAGGTGCTCGGCGTGCGTCCGGCTGCGCAGCCCCGGCTCCAGGGCCCGCCGCAGCTCGCCGATGTGCCGGTGCACCACGTTGACGGCACTGGCCGGAGGAGCGTCGGCCCACAGGACCTCCACCGCCTCGCTCAGCGCCACCGGCCCCGGTGCGCGCAACAGCAGCAGGGCGAGCAACGCCACCCGCTTCGGAGGTCCGGCCTCCAGTTCCCTTCCCTCACGTACGGCGCGCACCGTACCGAGGATCGAGTAACGCACCGCCGCGTCCATGTCGTCGCTGTCCCTGCCTTCCTCGCGCACCTGCCTGAACCGACGCCTTCACACTCGCCGGTGGGGTCCGTCCGGCGCATCGGTCACATGACCATCGATTGCGGAGCCGCCGTAGGTAACCGGACCGGGCCGGCGCCCGCACCGGCGGCTCGGCCGGACGGCCGTTCCTCAGTCGCCGAGCACACCCGCGAGGAAGGCGTCCGTACCCAGCCGGAACGTCTCCGCACCGGCCGGGACGAGCTGATACGTGCAGGCCAGCCACTTAGCCAGCGGCGGGACGGGCAGCTCGAAGAGCGCGGTGGCGCCGTACGAGGAGATCTGAAGCCATGCCGACGCCCGCTCGGCCCCGTACTCGGGCCACACCTGGATGTCGCCCATGCCACTCATGGTGTGGAGTCCCTCGTGCAGCAGATCCCGGCCGACGTGCCAGGTGATCCGGGGACCGTCCTCGAGGACGAACGTGATGGTGACCACCAGCGGAGCGTCCGGATCGTACTGGAACTCGGCCCGGACGTCCGCCCACTCGAGTATGCCCACCACCCGGTTGAGGTCCAGGCAGAGAAGGGGGAGAACGTGCGAGTCCGGGTGGGGCGTCCGCACACCTTGGTGTTCGCCACTCATGACGGAGGTTCCTTCCGTGGGACTGGAGGGGGGGCGGCACCCACCTTCGTCCCGAACGCCCCCGGCGCACATCAGTCGGTTGACCCTGTCACGGGACCGCGGCCGTTGAGTCGTCCGACCTGACCGTGCGTGCCGTCGACTCTGTGCGCCGGCCCGTTCACACCGCCGGCAGCCGGGCCGCGGTGTGGTCCAGCAGCATCTCCGGAGCGCAGCGGATCACTGCTCCCTGGCGACGAAGGCGATGGTTCCACGTCGACGGGCCGATGCGGCACGACGCCGGACTGCTCACTGACGGTCCGCCACCGCGGCCCCGGCGGAGGCGGATCGTCCGAACCGGGCCGCACTTCGACCAATCCGGCCGCCCGCGCGCTCCGGATTCCCCGTACCAGCGGCCGCCCGGCCCCGTGCCGGGCATCGCCCCCAGAGGCCCGCCCCCGGGTGGGCCGTGAGGAAGGAAGTGATCGCGTGAGGAACCGACGCATCGCACGGACAGCCGCATTCGCCGCCCTGCCCGCAGCCGTGGCCCTGGGAGCCGCGGCTCCCGCACTCGCCGCCGACAGCCAGGCGTACCAGATCAACCTCGAGCAGCTGAACGACTCCGGCGCCGGCGGCACCGCCATGGTGAGCCTGGAGGGCACGAAGCTCACGGTGAAGATACAGGCCGAGGGGCTCACCCCGGGAGCGCCGCACGCCCAGCACATCCACGGCTCCACCAAGGGCATGGACTTCCACTGTCCCGACGCGAGCGCCGACAAGGACGGCGACGGCATCGTCTCCACCGTGGAAGGGCTGCCCGCCTACGGAGACATCAACATCTCGCTGACCACCAGCGGAGACACCAGCAAGGACAGCGGCCTCGCGGTCGACCGGATGCCCACCGCGGACAAGGACGGCAAGCTGTCCTACGAACGCACCATCACCGTCTCGCAGGACGTCGCCGACCACTTCAAGGACCTGCACATCGTGCAGCACGGCATCGACGTCAACGACAACGGCACCTACGACACGGACGCCGGCAAGAGCCAACTCGACCCGAAGCTCCCCCTGGAGGCGACCGCCCCCGCGAGCTGCGGCATGGTGCACGGAGCCTCCATCGGCGAGATGCCCGAGGGCGGAGTGGAGACCGGTACCGCCGCGGCCGACGGCGGCGACTCGGGTCAGATGGCGGCCCTCGGCGGAGCCGGCCTGATGGCGGCCGCCGTCGGAGCTGTGGCCGTGTGGCGGCGTACCGGTGAGCGCTGACCGGGCCGCCCGATGAACCGCGGGCCTTCCCGGCGGCGCCTGCTGCTGGTCCTCTGCGCGGTGATCGCGGTGCTCTCCGGCGCCGCCCTGGCCGCGGGCCTGTGGCGCGGCGCCGGAGAGTCCCGCACGGCACCTCCGGCCCCGTCGGTCGGCGCACCGGCCGGGCCGGGGACCGGCGCCCCCACCGCCTCCCCGTCGCAAGGGCACCGGCACGACACCGGGCACGGCCCGGCGGCCGCCGCCCTTCCCCGGTCCGCGCCGACCAAGGTGAGCGTCCCCGCCATCGGCGTCTCCTCCGCACTGGAGGATCTCGGACGGAACGGCGACGGCGAGATGCGGACCCCGCGCGATCCCGACCTGGCCGGCTGGTACACGCCCGGTCCCGCGCCCGGGCAGCGCGGCCCCGCCGTCATCGCCGGGCACGTCACCTGGAACGGCGACCACTCGGTGTTCTACCGCCTGGGCGAACTCGCCCCCGGCGACACCGTCACCGTGGACCGGGAGGACGGGCGCACGGCGACCTTCACCGTGGAGCGGGTCGAGCAGTACCCGAAGGACGAGTTCCCCACCGTCGAGGTCTACCGCGACCTGGACCACGCGGGGCTCCGGCTCATCACCTGTGCCGGCGACTACTCCACGGCCGAGCGCCGGTACGCCGACAACATCGTCGTGTACGCCACGCTCACCGACACCGCGTAGAGCACTTTGTCCCCTTGACGGAAAAAGAATCGAGATCTTGCGCGAAAGGGGTTACAGGTGCGGACCAAGGCCGCTAACTTCCTTGAAATGAACCGGTCATAGTCCTTCTCTCGACCGGGGCTCGACGGCGCGACGGCGCGCGCCCGTACTCCCTTCACGGCGGGCTACGCACGCCTGCCGCCACCCCACACTCTCCGGGAGACCCTGTGCGCACGAGACCGCTCGGACGCAGACGTGTCCGCACCTTACTGCCGGCCCTGGCGTGTGCCCTCGGCCTGGCACTGCCGATGGGCCCGGCCACCGCCGCCCCGGCGGACCCCGGCGCAGGTGCCGCCGGGGCGGCGGCCGAGGACTTCCAACAGGTCACCCTCGCCAAGGGCGTGGCCGAGACCGGCGAACCGATGACGCTGGCGGTCCTGCCGGACCGATCGGTGCTGCACACCTCGCGGGACGGCACCCTCCGGCTGACGGACGCGGCGGGCGCCACCACGGTGGCGGGCAGGCTCGACGTCTACAGTCACGACGAGGAGGGCCTCCAGGGCGTCGCCGCGGACCCGGGCTTCTCCACCAACCGGTTCGTCTATCTCTACTACGCCCCCAAGCTCGACACACCGGCCGGTGACGCGCCGGCGGACGGTTCGGCAGCCGACTTCGCCCCGTTCGACGGAGTCAACCGGCTGTCCCGGTTCGTCCTGAAGACCGACGGCACCCTGGATCCGGGCAGCGAGAAGAAGATCCTCGACGTGCCCGCCTCCCGCGGTCTGTGCTGCCACGTCGGCGGCGACATCGACTTCGACGCGGCGGGCAACCTGTACCTGTCCACGGGCGACGACACCAACCCGTTCGCCTCGGACGGCTACACCCCCATCGACGAGCGCGCCTCGCGCAACCCCGCCTACGACGCCCAGCGTTCGGCGGGCAACACCAACGACCTGCGCGGCAAGGTCCTGCGCATCAAGGTGAACGCCGACGGATCGTACGGCATCCCGTCGGGCAACCTCTTCCCGCCCGGCACCGCCGGGACCCGGCCCGAGATCTACGCCATGGGCTTCCGCAACCCCTTCCGGATGAGCGTCGACAAGGCCACGGGCACCGTCTACGTCGGTGACTACGGCCCCGACGCGGGCACCGCCAACGCCTCCCGGGGCCCCGCCGGGCAGGTCGAGTTCAACCGGATCACCAAGGCCGGCAACTTCGGCTGGCCGTACTGCACCGGCGACAACGACGCCTACGTCGACCACGACTTCGCCACCGGCGGCCAGGGCGCCGCGTTCGACTGCGCCGCGCCCAGGAACACCTCGCCGCGCAACACCGGCCTGACCGAACTGCCGCCGGTCCAGCCCGCCTGGATTCCCTACGACGGCGGCTCCGTACCGGAGTTCGGCAACGGCTCCGAGTCGCCCATGGGCGGGCCCGTCTACCGCTACGACGCGGACTCCACCTCCGAGGTGAAGTTCCCCGAGGAGTACGACGGCGACTTCTTCGCCGGCGAGTTCGGCCGCCGCTGGATCAAACGCATCGAGGCCGGCGGCGACGGCACCGTGCAGTCCATCAACGCCTTCCCCTGGAGCGGGACCCAGGTGATGGACATGGCCTTCGGCCCGGACGGCGCCCTCTACGTCCTCGACTACGGCACCGGCTACTTCAACGGCGACGCCAACTCCGCCCTTTACCGCATCGAGCACGTCACCGGCGGCCGCGCCCCGGTCGCCCAGGCCAAGGCGAACAAGACCTCCGGCGCGGCGCCCCTCGCGGTGACCTTCTCCTCCGCGGGCAGCTCCGACGCGGACGGCGACGCCCTCACCCACGCCTGGGACTTCGGCGACGGCGCCACCTCCACCGCCGCCGACCCCTCCCACACCTACACCGCCAACGGCCAGTACACGGCCACCCTGAAGGTCACCGACGCGACCGGCAAGTCCGCCACCGCCTCCGTCCAGATCACCGTCGGCAACACCGCGCCCACCGTGCGGATCGACCTGCCCACCGACGGGCGCGTCTACGACTTCGGCGCCGCGATCCCCTTCAAGGTGACGGTGACCGACCCCGAGGACGGCGCCGTCGACTGCGCCAAGGTGAAGGTCACCTTCATCATCGGCCACGACAGCCACGGGCACCCGCAGACCTCTGCCGCCGGCTGCACGGGCACCCTCCAGACCCTGGCGGACGGCGAACACGACCCCAACGCCAACATCTTCGGCGTCATCGACGCCGAGTACACGGACAACGGCGCGAACGGCCAGCCCGCACTCACCACCCACGACCAGCACATCACCCAGCCGAGCCACCGGCAGGCCGAGCACTACGGCGACTCCTCGGGCGTCCAGGTCATCACCCACACCCCCGCGCACGGCGGCAGGACGGTGGGCAACATCGAGAACGGCGACTGGATCTCCTTCCAGCCGTACGCCCTCGACAACACCACCGCCCTCACCGCCCGGGTCTCCTCGGCGGGCACCGGCGGGACCATCGAGGTCCGCTCCGGATCCCCGGCCGGCCCGCTGCTCGGCACCGCGACCGTGCCGGTGACCGGCGACTGGGAGACCTTCCAGGACGTGACGGCCGCACTGAGCAACCAACCCGCCGGCTCCACGACCCTCTACCTGGTCTTCAAGGGCGGCACCGGCTCGCTGTTCGACGTGGACGAGTTCTCGTTCAGTACGACGGCGGGCGGCACCCGTACGGGCCCGGTCACCGGGGTCGGCGGCAAGTGTCTGGACGTGGACAACGCGGGTACGGCGGACGGTACCGAGGTGCAGATCTGGACGTGCAACGGCAGTGGGGCCCAGGACTGGACGGTCGGTGGCGACGGCACGTTCAGGGCGCTGGGCAAGTGTCTGGACATCTCGGGTGGTGGGAGCGCGGACGGTACGCGGGTGCAGTTGTGGACGTGCAACGGCACGGGTGCGCAGATGTGGGCGGCGCAGTCGGACGGTACGGTGCGCAATCCGCAGTCGGGCAAGTGCCTGGACGCGTCGGGCGGTACCTGGAACGACGGGACGCCGGTCCATCTGTGGACCTGCCACACCGGCCCCAACCAGAAGTGGACCCTGCCGTAGCAAGCTGGAAGGAGGCGACCTCACATGCGCAACCACCTCAAGGCGGCCCTCGGCCTGTTCGCCGGCGCCATGCTGTGCGTGGCACCCCAGGCCACCGCACTGCCCGGCGCCGCCGCAACCGGCGACACCGTCCGCACCACCGCACAGGCGGGCCCGGACACCGCGGCACAGGCCGCGGCCGACCCCGCGTACAAGATCCTCGTCTTCTCCCGTACGGCGGGCTTCCGCCACTCCTCGATCGACGACGGCATTACGGCGCTGCGCGACCTCGGCGCGGCGAACAACTTCACCGTGGACGCCACCGAGGACCCGGGCACGTTCACCACCGGCAACCTCGCCCAGTACAAGGCGGTCGTCTTCCTGTCGACGACGGGCGACGTACTCGGTGCCGCCCAGCAGACGGCGTTCGAGCAGTACCTCAACGCCGGCGGCGGATACGTCGGCATCCACGCGGCGGCCGACACCGAGTACGACTGGCCCTTCTACGAAGGTCTGGCCGGCGCCCTCTTCCACTCCCACCCGGCCGTCCAGTCCGCCACCGTCGAGATCGAGGACCGGGCGCACGACGCCACCGCGCACCTCGGCGGTACCTGGCAGCGGACCGACGAGTGGTACAACTACCGCACCAACCCGCGCACCACCGCCCATGTCCTGGCCTCGCTCGACGAGTCCAGCTACGCGGGCGGGAACATGAACGGTGACCACCCGATCGCCTGGTGCAAGGAGTACGAGGGCGGCCGGGCCTTCTACACCGGCGGCGGCCACACCGACGAGTCCTACACCGACCCCGCCTTCCGCCGGCACCTGCTCGGCGGCATCCGCTGGGCGGCGGGAACGACCAACGCCGACTGCCGCCCGGAGAGCGGCTACACGTCCCTCTTCGACGGCTCCGGCACCACCGGCTGGCAGCAGGCGGGCCCCGGCGGCTTCACCCTCGCGGACGGCACCCTCACCTCGCACGGCGGACTGGGGATGCTCTGGTACGCGGCCGAGGAGTTCACCGGTGACTACTCCCTCAAGCTGGACTGGAGGGCGACCGGCGACGACAACTCCGGTGTCTTCGTGGGCTTCCCGGCCTCGGACGACCCCTGGTCGGCGGTGGACCACGGCTACGAGATCCAGATCGACGCCACCGACGCGGCCGACCGCACCACGGGCGCCGTGTACGGCTTCCAGTCGGCGGACCTGCCCGCCCGCGACGCGGCGCTGAACCCGCCGGGGGAGTGGAACACGTACGAGATCCGTGTCACGGGAGAGCGACTGGAGGTCTTCCTCAACGGCGTGAAGATCAACGACTTCACCAACACCGACCCGGCACGGAGCCTGGCGCAGGGACACATCGGTCTCCAGAACCACGGTGACGGCGACGAGGTCGCGTTCCGCGACATCCGCGTCAAGCAGGCCGGGACGCCGCCGACCGGCCCGCGATCGGGCCCGGTCACCGGGGTCGGCGGCAAGTGTCTGGACGTGGACAACGCGGGCACGGCGGACGGTACCGAGGTGCAGATCTGGACGTGCAACGGCAGTGCGGCCCAGGACTGGACGGTCGGTGGCGACGGCACGTTCAGGGCGCTGGGCAAGTGTCTGGACATCTCGGGTGGTGGGAGCGCGGACGGTACGCGGGTGCAGTTGTGGACGTGCAACGGCACGGGTGCGCAGATGTGGGCGGCGCAGTCGGACGGTACGGTGCGCAATCCGCAGTCGGGCAAGTGCCTGGACGCGTCGGGCGGTACCTGGAACGACGGGACGCCGGTCCATCTGTGGACCTGCCACACCGGCCCCAACCAGAAGTGGACCCTGCCCTGAGGAGCGCCGACAGGTGAGCGACGTCAGGTGAGCGACGTCAGGTGAGCGACGTCAGGTGAGCGACGCCGACCGACCGGCCGTCCGTTTCGGGGCGGTCGGTCGGCCCGGCACCGATGGCAAGCGTTTTCTGCTCGACGTCTTGACGTGTACGCGGCGTGGTGCGTTTCATGGGAGCGCTCCCACGCCCTCACGCCCCTCGTGTCCGCACTACTCACCCCTGGAGTCGCCGTGCGCACAGCAAGACGCGACACACCGAAGTCCCCCTTGGCCCGCCTGCTGACCGGCCTGGCCGCACTCATCGGGCTGGTCGTCGTCGGCGCCCTCTGCCCGGCCGCCGCCGTGGCCCAGGCGCCCGGTGCCGAGTCGCCCGGTGCCCAGGCGGCCGGCCTGCACATCAGTGACGGCCGGCTGCTGGAAGGCAACGGCAACGACTTCGTCATGCGCGGGGTCAACCACGCCCACACCTGGTACCCCGGCGAGACGCAGTCGCTGGCGGACGTGAAGGCGCTGGGCGCGAACAGTGTCCGGGTCGTCCTGTCCGACGGGTACCGCTGGAGCGAGAACGGACCCGATGACGTGGCCGCCGTCATCGACCAGTGCAAGGCCAACCGGCTGATCTGCGTACTGGAGGTGCACGACACCACCGGGTACGGCGAGGACACCGCGGCCGGCACGCTCGACCACGCGGCCGACTACTGGATCGGCCTCAAGGACGTGCTGGCCGGTGAAGAGGACTACGTCGTCGTCAACATCGGCAACGAGCCCTGGGGCAACACCGACCCCGCCGGCTGGACCGAGCCGACCGTCGCGGCCGTCAAGAAGCTGCGCGACGCCGGCCTCCAGCACACGATCATGGTGGACGCGCCCAACTGGGGCCAGGACTGGCAGGGCGTCATGCGGGCCAACGCGCAGTCCGTCTACGACGCCGACCCCGCCGGCAACCTCATCTTCTCGATCCACATGTACAGCGTCTTCGACACCGCCCAGGAGATCACCGACTACCTCAACGCCTTCGTCGACGCGGAACTGCCCATCCTCATCGGCGAGTTCGGCGGCCCCGCCGACCAGTACGGAGACCCGGACGAGGACACCATGATGGCCACCGCCGAGCAGCTCCGCCTCGGCTACCTGGCCTGGTCCTGGAGCGGCAACACCGACCCGATCCTCGACCTGGCGATCGACTTCGACCCCAGCAGGCTCAGCTCCTGGGGCGAACGCATCTTCCACGGAACCAACGGCATCGCCCAGACCTCCGAGGAGGCCACCGTCTTCGGCGACGGCACCCCGGACGACACCCGGGCCCCGACGGCCCCCGGCACCCCGACCGCCTCCGCCGTCACGGACACCTCCGTCACCCTTGGCTGGGCCGCCGCCACCGACGACACCGCGGTCACCGGCTACGACGTCGTCCGGGTGGGCGACGGCACCGAGACCCAGGTCGCCGCGACGACAGCCACCACCGCCACCGTGACGGGCCTGACCGCCGACACCCCGTACACCTTCGCCGTCTACGCCCGTGACGCGGCCGGCAACCGGTCCGCCCGCTCCGCCACCGTCGACGTGACCACCGACGAGGGCGGCGGCACCCCCGGCGGCACCTGCTCCGTCGGCTACCGCGTCGTGGGCGAGTGGCCGGGCGGCTTCCAGGGCGAGATCACCGTGCGCAACACCGGGAGCGTCTCCATCGGCCCGTGGGCGCTCGCCTTCGCCTTCGCGGACGGCCAGACCGTCACGAACATGTGGGGAGGCACCGCCACCCAGAACGCGGGCGCGGTGAGCGTCGCCCCGGCCGCCTACACCGCCACCATCCCGGCCGGCGGCACGGTCACCCTCGGCTTCACCGGCGGGAAGGGCGCCACCAACACCGCCCCCACCGCGTTCAGCCTCAACGGGGCATCCTGCACCACGACGTGAACGCGGTGAGGGACCTCACCACGACACCTCGCGGACGTCGGCCCGGCTCTGCGGCCGCGTCGTCGCGGTGATCTCCGAGCGGTGCCGGCTCGCCGCGAACGTGACCGTCAGCGTCTGCGGCGAGCTCTGCTCCGTACTCACCGTGAATCCCTGGTTCGGCACCGCCGAGATCAGGCACACCCCGCTGCCGCCGAACCGCACGGTCACCTTGCCGCCCTCGGACGGCACCGTGTACACACCGGCCCCGCCCTCCTCGCACCCCGTCTCGCCCCCGCCCGTGGGCTGCGCGGAGGGCGTGGTGCGGGCGCTCGGCGTCGGTGTCGGGGTCGGCTCGGGCGGCTTCGCGCTCGTACGGGACGGCGACGGGCTGGGCTTCCGGCTGGTCGGCGACGGGCTGGGGGAGGGGTGCTCGGTCTTGGTCACGGTGGGGCGGGGGGACGGCGGCAGCTCCTTCGGCGCCGTCTGCGCTACCGGCGCGGTCGGCCGGGTCGAGCCCACCACGAAGTGGATCGTGATGATGACAGCCGTGACACTGGCCGCCGTGCAGGACAGCCAGATGATCAGGTAGCGCAGGAGGCGGGACACGACACCATAGTGACGGACCGGCTAACGTGCCTGCCCATGGCCTCCGTACTTGTCGTCGAGGACGACCCCGTGATCCGGGCCGCGCTGATCGAGGTCCTCACCGGACACGGCTACGCGGTGAAGACCGCACACCAGGGTTTCGAGGCGCTGCGCGACATCACCCAGAGCCCGCCGGACATCGTGGTGCTCGACCTCGGGCTGCCCGACCTCGACGGCCTCGACGTGCTGCGGATGATCCGGGGCATCTCCCGGGTCCCGGTGCTCGTCGCCACCGCCCGCGACGACGACACCGAGATCATCCGGCTGCTCAACGCGGGCGCCGACGACTACATGGTCAAACCGTTCTCCGGCGGCCAGCTCGCGGCCCGCCTCGCCGCCGTGCTGCGCCGCTCCGTGCCCGCCGACCTGCGGGCCACGCGACGGCCCGTTCTCCAGGTCGCCGACCTCCGAATCGACCCCACCGCGCGCACCGCGCATCTCGCCGGCCGGGAACTCCCCCTCACCCGCCGCGAGTTCGACCTGCTCGCCTACCTGGCCGCCAACGCCGACCATGTCATATCGCGACAGCGGATACTCGCCGAGGTGTGGCAGCAGCCCTATGTGGAGGACCAGACGGTGGACGTCCACCTCTCCGCACTTCGCCGCAAAATGGGCGAGAAGGCGCGAAAGCCCCGCTACCTCCACACCGTACGAGGTATCGGTATCAAGCTGGTCAGCTCGCCATGAGACGTGCGCTCGCCGGGATCGCCCTGGCCGTCACCTCGATGGTGGCCCTGTCGTTCCTCATCCCGCTCGCCCTCCTCGTGCGCGAACAGGCCCGGGACCGGGTCACCACCGCCGCCGAGCAGCGTGCCTCGGCCCTCTCCCCGGTGCTCGCCCTCACCACCCGGCGCGCCGACGTGCAGCAGGCCGTCGCGGAGCTCGGCTCCTCCGACCAGCTGGTCGTACGGCTGCCCGACGGCGGCTTCGTCGGGACCCCGCACGCGCCCGAGGAGGCGCTCGACCGGGCCGTACGGGGCCGCGAGACACTCGCCGTCGACACCCCGGACGGCTGGGCCTACCTCCAGCCCGTCGTCCTGCGGGGCGAGAGGGTCGCGGTCGTCGAGGCCTACGTGCCCGCCGCGGACCTCACCCGGGGCGTGACGGCCTCGTGGGGCGTGATGGCGCTGCTCGCGCTGGGCCTCGTGGGCGGCTCGGTGCTGGTCGCCGACCGGCTCGGCGCCCGCGTGGTCCGCTCCTCCCGGGGCCTCAAGCGTGCCTCGCTCGCCCTCGGCTCCGGCGACCTCGACGTACGGGTGGAACCGGACGGCCCGCCCGAGCTCCAGGAGGCCGGCGTGGCGTTCAACACCATGGCCGACCGGGTCGTCGACCTGCTCGCCGTCGAACGCGAACTCGTCGCGGACCTCTCGCACCGGCTGCGCACCCCGCTGACCGCCCTGTATCTGGAGGCCGACCGGATGGGCGCGACACCGAGCGCCCGGCGGGTCACGGAAGCGGCCGGCCAGCTCGAGAACGAGCTCGACTCGATCATCGCGGCGGCGCGTACGCCCCTGGCGTCGGTACAGCTCGGCGGGGCCGGGGCGGGCACGGGAAAGCCGTGCGACGTCGCCGAGGTGGTCGCCATGCGCCTGGACTTCTGGTCGGTCCTCGCCACCCAGCAGGAGCGGCCGTGCGAGCGCTACCTCACGCCGCGTCCGACGCCCGTGGCCTTCCCCGAGGACGACCTCGCGGCCGTCGTCGACGCCCTGATCGGCAACGTCTTCCGGCACACCCCGCAGGGCACGGCCTTCGCCGTCCGCGTCGAGCGGCAGGACCGGTACGTCCACCTCACCGTCGACGACGCCGGACCCGGCGTGGCGGACCCCGAGGCGGCGCTCACCCGGGGCGTCAGCGTCGGCGGCTCCACCGGGCTCGGCCTGGACATCGTGGCCCGGGCGGCCCGCACGGCGGACGGCGAGCTGACGATCGGCCGCGCGCCGCTGGGAGGCGCGCGGGTGCGGGTGTCGTTCGCGCTGGCCGACGCCGCCCGGGGGGCGCAGCGGTGACGGGCGTCAGCGGCCCGCGCCGAAGTCCTGGGTCCACCAGGGACCGCCGTCGCCGAAGTGGACGCCGACGCCCAGCTCCTTGAAGGAGCAGTTGAGTATGTTCGCGCGGTGGCCCTCGCTGTTCATCCACGAGTCCATCACCGAGGCGGCGTCCGCCTGGCCCCGGGCTATGTTCTCACCCAGCGTCGACCACTGATAACCGGCGGCCTCCACCCGGCCCGCCATGGTGGAGCCGTCGGGGCCCGTGTGGGACATCACACCGCTGCTCGCCATGACATCGCTGTAGTCGTCCGCGGCCCGGGTCAGCCGGTCGTTCGCGGTGACCGGCGAGCAGCCCGCCGCGGCCCGCTCCTCGTTCACCAGCGCGAGGACCTGCGCCTCGGCCCCGCCGGACCCACCAGAGCCCGAACCCGAACCCGAGCCCGACCCGGTGTCCGATCCCGAGTCGCCGCCCCCGCCCGCCGGACGGTCGCTGCCGCTCTTCGCGGTCGCCTTCACGGGAGCGCTCGACGCGGGCGCGGGCGCCTTCGGGGCGCTGGTGGTGGGGCGCGCCGTCTTCTTCGGCTTCTTCGTCGGCTCGGCGCTCCTGCTCGGCGAGCCGCTCGCCGACGTGCTGGGACTCGCCGACGCGGACGTCAGCGGTGACGCACCGCCCGCCGCGTCCTCGGCGTTCGGCGTCAGGTCCGCGGAGTTCGCGGTGACCCGGTCCGAGGCGCCGCCGTCGTCACCGTCGGCGACGGCCAGCGTGATCCCGACGCCCGCCGTCACGGTGACGGCGCCGAGCACCAGCGCGGTACCGCGGCTCCTGAGCCCGCTGCGGGGGCGGGCGTGGGAGCGGGACGGGCGAGCGGCTCGGCGGGAACCCATACGCAGGACACCTCGGCTTGTCGGTCGGCTGACGGAAGCCCCCGTACCCGGTGGACGCGACCGCGCCCACCGGGACTGTGGGGGGTGTCCGAGAGCCTAGGACGCCTTCGGCGTTGAAACGGCCGTTCGAAGGTCGTCTTCAGAAAGCCTTAAAAGAGCCGCCAAAGTCCGCTGAGGTGAGGAGCCGGTCGCGGGGTAGGGGGAAGGGACACCGAAGGAGGAGTGCCATGACCACGTACGTCATCTCGGTGCCGGGAACATTCACCGGCGCCGTACCGGACGTCACCAGGGACGAGCTGGCCCGGGCGCTGCGCCCCGCGGACTCGCACCGCACCCACCTGGGAGACGAGGAGGACCTCGACGCCCTCTCGGTCAACGAGGACGGCACCTTCACCATCCGGCTCACCGTCGAGGCGGACACCGCCAAGCATGCGGAGAGCCACGCCCAGGAGGTCGCGGACTCCGCACTGCGCACCGCGGGCCTGGACCGCGACCGCGCGCCGCTCGGACCGTCGGTGGTCACCGGGATCGACTCCGACGTGTGAAACCGGCCGGAAGAGCCGGGCCGTGAGTGGCCCGGCTCACATGGCGTACAGGAGGTGGCACCGACACCATGGTCTCGTCACCCGGCAGGCTGAAGGGATCAAGAATGTTCCGCAAGGTGCTGGTCGCCAACCGCGGTGAGATCGCGATCCGTGCGTTTCGGGCGGGCTACGAGCTCGGCGCGCGCACCGTCGCCGTCTTCCCGCACGAGGACCGCAACTCGCTGCACCGGCTGAAGGCCGACGAGGCCTACGAGATCGGAGAGCCGGGGCATCCGGTGCGCGCGTATCTCTCCGTGGAGGAGATCGTCCGCGCGGCCCGCCGGGCGGGAGCCGACGCCGTCTACCCGGGTTACGGATTCCTGTCCGAGAACCCCGAACTTTCCCGTGCCTGCGCAGAGGCCGGCATCACCTTCGTCGGACCCAGCGCCCAGATCCTCGAACTGACCGGCAACAAGGCCCGGGCCGTGGCCGCCGCCCGCGAGGCGGGCGTGCCGGTCCTCGGCTCCAGCGCGCCCTCCACCGACGTGGACGAACTCGTCCGCGCCGCGGACGACGTCGGCTTCCCCGTCTTCGTCAAGGCGGTCGCGGGCGGCGGCGGGCGCGGCATGCGCCGCGTCGAGGAACCCGCCCAGCTGCGCGAGGCCATCGAGGCCGCGTCCCGGGAGGCCGCCTCCGCCTTCGGCGACTCGACGGTCTTCCTGGAGAAGGCCGTCGTCGAGCCCCGCCACATCGAGGTGCAGATCCTCGCCGACGGGCAGGGCAACGTCATCCACCTCTTCGAGCGCGACTGTTCGGTGCAGCGCCGCCACCAGAAGGTCATCGAACTCGCCCCCGCGCCCAACCTCGACCCGGCCCTGCGGGAGCGGATCTGCGCCGACGCCGTGAACTTCGCCCGGCAGATCGGCTACCGCAACGCCGGCACCGTGGAGTTCCTCGTCGACCGCGAGGGCAACCACGTCTTCATCGAGATGAACCCCCGCATCCAGGTCGAGCACACGGTGACCGAGGAGGTCACCGACGTCGACCTCGTCCAGGCCCAGCTGCGCATCGCCGCCGGCGAGACGCTGGCCGACCTCGGCCTCGCCCAGGAGAACATCACCCTGCGCGGCGCCGCGCTGCAGTGCCGTATCACCACCGAGGACCCGGCCAACGGCTTCCGGCCCGACACCGGGCAGATCAGCGCCTACCGCTCGCCCGGCGGCTCCGGCATCCGCCTGGACGGCGGCACCACGCACGCCGGTACGGAGATCAGCGCGCACTTCGACTCGATGCTGGTCAAACTCTCCTGCCGGGGGCGCGACTTCACCACCGCCGTGAACCGGGCCCGGCGCGCGGTCGCCGAGTTCCGCATCCGCGGCGTCGCCACCAACATCCCCTTCCTCCAGGCGGTGCTCGACGACCCGGACTTCCAGGCCGGCCGGGTCACGACCTCGTTCATCGAGCAGCGCCCGCACCTGCTCACCGCCCGTCACTCCGCCGACCGCGGCACCAAGCTGCTGACCTACCTCGCCGACGTCACCGTGAACAAGCCGCACGGCGAGCGCCCCGAACTCGTCGACCCGCTGACCAAGCTGCCGCCGGTGCCCGCCGGTGAACCCCCGGCCGGCTCCCGGCAGCGGCTCGCGGAGCTGGGCCCCGAGGGCTTCGCCCGGTGGCTGCGAGCCTCGCCCACCATCGGCGTCACCGACACCACGTTCCGCGACGCCCACCAGTCGCTGCTGGCCACCCGGGTGCGCACCAAGGACATGCTCGCCGTCGCCCCGCAGGTCGCGCACACCCTGCCCGAGCTGCTGTCCCTGGAGTGCTGGGGCGGCGCCACCTACGACGTCGCCCTGCGCTTCCTCGCCGAGGACCCGTGGGAGCGGCTGGCCGCGCTGCGCGAGGCCGTGCCCAACATCTGCCTCCAGATGCTGCTGCGCGGGCGCAACACCGTGGGCTACACCCCGTATCCGACCGAGGTGACCGACGCCTTCGTGCAGGAGGCCGCGGCCACCGGCATCGACGTCTTCCGCATCTTCGACGCCCTCAACGACGTCGAGCAGATGCGGCCCGCCATCGAGGCCGTACGCCAGACCGGCACCTCCGTCGCCGAGGTCGCGCTGTGCTACACCGCCGACCTGTCCGACCCGTCCGAGCGGCTCTACACGCTCGACTACTACCTCCGGCTCGCCGAGCAGATCGTGAACGCCGGCGCGCACGTGCTGGCCGTCAAGGACATGGCCGGCCTGCTGCGGGCCCCGGCCGCCGCGACGCTGGTCTCCGCGCTGCGCCGCGAGTTCGACCTGCCGGTGCACCTGCACACCCACGACACCACGGGCGGCCAGCTCGCCACCTACCTCGCCGCCGTCCAGGCCGGCGCGGACGCCGTCGACGGAGCGGTGGCGTCCATGGCCGGGACCACCTCGCAGCCGTCGCTGTCGGCGATCGTGGCCGCCACCGACCACACCGAGCGGCCCACCGGCCTCGACCTCCAGGCCGTCGGCGACCTCGAGCCGTACTGGGAGAGCGTCCGCAAGGTGTACGCCCCCTTCGAGGCGGGCCTGGCCTCCCCGACCGGCCGCGTCTACCACCACGAGATCCCCGGCGGCCAGCTCTCCAACCTGCGCACCCAGGCCGTCGCGCTCGGCCTCGGCGACCGCTTCGAGGACATCGAGGCGATGTACGCCGCCGCCGACCGGATGCTGGGCCGCCTGGTGAAGGTCACCCCGTCCTCCAAGGTGGTCGGCGACCTCGCCCTGCACCTGGTGGGTGCTGGAGTCCTGCCGGCGGACTTCGAGGCCGAGCCCGACCGGTTCGACATCCCCGACTCCGTCGTCGGCTTCCTGCGCGGCGAACTGGGCACCCCGCCCGGCGGCTGGCCCGAGCCCTTCCGCAGCAAGGCGCTGCGCGGCCGCGCCGGTGCCAAGCCCCTGCCGGAACTGTCCGCGGACGACCGCACCGGTCTCGACAAGGACCGCAGGGCGACGCTCAACCGGCTGCTGTTCCCGGGGCCGGCGCGCGAGTTCGACACCCACCGAGCCTCGTTCGGCGACACCAGCGTCCTCGACAGCAAGGACTACTTCTACGGGCTGCGCCCCGGCAAGGAGTACACGGTCGACCTCGACCCCGGCGTCCGGCTGCTCATCGAGTTGCAGGCGGTCGGCGACGCCGACGAGCGCGGCATGCGCACCGTGATGTCCTCCCTGAACGGCCAGCTCCGCCCCATCCAGGTCCGCGACCGGTCGGCCGCCTCCGACGTCCCGGTGACGGAGAAGGCCGACCGGGCGAACCCCGGCCATGTCGCGGCGCCGTTCGCCGGCGTGGTGACCCTCGCCGTCGCCGAGGGCGACGCGGTGGAGGCCGGTGCCACCGTGGCGACCATCGAGGCGATGAAGATGGAGGCCTCGATCACCGCACCGAAGTCCGGCACGGTGTCCCGGCTCGCCATCAACCGCATCCAGCAGGTCGAGGGCGGCGACCTCCTCGTGCAACTCGCCTGACCCGCCGGTGAACCCGCGCGCCCGGGGTGACCCCCGGACGCGCGGGTTCCCGTCCACTAGCCGCCGGTCACGGGAACTGGACGACCTTGGACGGCACGGTGTCCGTCCCCGACGTGGCCGCGCCGGTGTCGTTGACGACGTGGCGGTACTGACCCATGCCGCCGAGCGAGATCACCTGGAGGTTGCGCATCCTGACGCCCGGCTTGACCGGCACCTGGAACCCGTGGTGCTGGACGATGCTCGGGTCGGTGGTGAAGTTGCAGTAGCTTCCCAGCGCCACCGCGTCGTGCACGTTCACCGAGTCGGCGACCTTGTAGGCCGCGTAGCCGACGATGCCGTCGTGGGTGATGGCGGCCTCGTTCGGGGCGTCGTACGCCTTCTCGTTCTGGAAGAAGATGGTCCGGCCGCGCTCACCGCTCCAGTACACGTCGTACTTGTTGAAGTGCTCGACGAACAGACCCGTCGCCAGGACGTCGTCACCGTTGACCCGCAGACCGTAGTCCGCGCGGTTGGTCTCCCAGCCGACGCCTTCGCCGTGGTCGGCCCGCCAGATCCAGGTGTGGTCGATGACGACGTCGTCGCTCTCGACCACGACGGAGTCGGTGGCCTTGCCCGGTCCCGCGCCGCCGACGCGGATGAACACGTCCTGCATGGTGGTGGGGTTGGCCGAGTGGTCGGCGTTCCCGCCCGGCGTCCCGATCCGCAACAGCGTGTCGGAGTTCACCGGACCGGCGTCGATCAGGAAGCCCGCGAGCCGCACGCCGTCGACGTCGGCCACGTGCATGGCGTCCACACCGCCGTCCGGGATGATCGTGGCCAGCCCGAGTCCCAGCACGACGGTGTTGGCGCGGTCGACCTCGATGGTCTGGTCGATGTGGTAAACACCCGGCGTGAACAGCAGGTTGAGGCCCTGGTCGAGGGCGGCGTTGATGGTCGCGGCCGTGGCGCCGGGCTTGACGACGTAGAACTGGCTGAGCGGCAGGGACGTGCCCCCGGCGTTGGCGGGCCAGGAGACGCCGCGGGCGTTGGTGCGCTTGGCGGGCACGCGCACCTTGTACTCGTTCCCGTCGAGATAGAGGAAGGGCTTCTCGCGGGAGACGGGCGTGGTGTCCAGCGTCGTGTACGGACCGGTCTCGAAGTTGCTCGCCGGCGCGCCCTCGACACCCGTGAACGTCATGTTCCAGACGCCGTTGGTCCAGCCGCCGACCGAGCTGTCCCGGGTGTACCACTGCTGCTGGGAGTAGGGGCCGACCGTGCCGTCGATCTTCGAGTCGGCGATGTAGCCGCCGGAGGCCCAGCCGTAGCCGTTGGGAGCGAGGTTGAGGCCGCCCTTGACGTGGATGCGCCGGAACGGGGCGGCCTGGGCGACGGCCCAGCGGTCGGTGCCGTTGGACGGCGTGATGGCGAGGTTCTCGGCCGAACGCCAGAAGTTCTGCGTCGCGTTGCCGTTGAACCAGCCGGCGTCCACGGTGATGTCACCGTTGATCTGCGTGTCGTCCGGGTTGAGCCCGAGACCGGAGATGGAGGTGTAGAAGCCGAGTTGGGCGTTGATGCCGTTGTAGGTGCCCGGCTTCAGCAGGAACTGGTAGCGCCCGCTGCCGAACTGGTTCGATTCCTGCTGGGCGAAGACCTGGTCGAACTTCTGCTGGAGGTTCGGCGTGGAGGGGTCCACGACGATGACGTTCGGCCCGAGGTCGCCGCCGCCCTCGACCGGGGGAGTGCCGGTCGTGCCGGTGTGCACCGCGACCTCCCACAGCGAGTAGCCGTAGCCGGTGGCGCGGGCCGTGCCGTGGACGCGGACGTAGCGGCCCGAGCCGCTGACGTCGTAGGAGGCCTTGCCCCCGGTGGCGCCCGCGACGCTCTTCAGCGTCTGCCAGTTCTGCCCGTCCGAGGAGGCCTCGATCCGGAAGTCCTTGGCGTAGGCGGCCTCCCAGTCGAGGTCCACCTTGCACAGGTCGCGTACGGCGCCGAGGTCGACCCGCACCCACTGCGGGTCGGAGGCCTGACTCGACCAGCGGGTGCCGGTGTCACCGTCGAAGGCCGCGGCGGCCGGTGTCCCGGCGTTCTCCACGGACGAGGCGGAGGCGGGCTTGCCCCGGGCGGCGTTGGCGGTGTCGCACGAGCCGCCGGGTGTGGTGCCGCCGGTGGTGCCGAAGACCTGGAACTCCCACAGGGAGTAGCCCCAGGGGGTGGCCCGGTGCACCCCCTGCATCCGGACGTACCGGGCCTGGCCCGAGACGTCCAGCGTGTCGGTGCCGCCGTCGCCGCCGGTGACCGTCTTCGCGTCGGACCAGGTGCTCCCGTCCTGGGAGAGCTGGATCTTGTAGTCCTTGCCGTAGGCGGCCTCCCAGTCGAGTTCGACCCGGGTGACGGAGGCCGTGGCGCCGAGGTCGACCTGGAGCCACTGGTCGTCGCTCGCGGCCGACGACCAGCGGGTGTTCGTGTCGCCGTCGACGGCGTTGGCGGCGGGCGTTCCGGCGTTCTCGGCCGACGACGACGCCGCCGTCCGGCCCTGGGAGAGGGGAGTGTCGGCCGCGGTGGCCGTCATGGGAGTGGGCAGGGTGACGAGCGCCGCCGTGGCGACGAGCGCGACACCCAAGGATCTGAGTCTCATACGTGGGCTTTCTGCGGGTGCGGACAGGGGAGCACCCGGCCTGCCTGGCCGGGCACCGGTGCCGGACGTGCGCGCAGGAGACGAACAGGCCTGCGCGGCAGCTTAGTTCAAGGTGTGATTTAAGTGGTGAGGCATCGATCGGGCAAGAGTTCGGGCAAGACTTCCGACGGGACTTTGCGGGGGAGGGGAGCCGGACGGCGGCCGAAGACTCCCGCCCGTGCCGCCGCCACCGCGCCGCCTGCTGGTCCCTGACGGAGGACCAGGTCGCCGGGTCAACCCCCACCCCCTGCGCCGTATGGGCGCTGATGTGGGTGTCTGGCGCGACTGACCCGGCGTGGTCCGGCGCCGGGGAGCACGGGATTGTCAGTGTCGTGCTGAAGAATGCGGGCAAGCGAGATCAACACCGGCCGGACCGGGTAGGCGGTCTCGAGTCACCGACCTGGAAAGGCCACAGCCGATGCCGCCCACCGTCGTCCGCCCGCAGACCGCCGACCGCCGTGTGACCGGGCGCCGCGCCGACTCCGCCACGCCTCTGCCCACCGGCGACCCGTCCGCCGTCGTCCGCCGGCCACCCCGCCCGGGCACCCCGCTCGGCGCGGGCGAGGCCGAAATCCTGCGGATCGTCGCCGACGCGCGTACCCCCGTCTTCGTCACCGTGCGCGAGGGCGGCCGGCGCAGATACAGCTACTGGCGGCCGCTGGACTCCGCCACCGGCAGAGGAGGCTGCTACGTCGCGCTGCCCACCGCCCAGTGCGACCTGCTGCACGCCGCCGGCCGGATCACGCTGGGCGAACCCCTCGCCGATCCGGCCCGGACGACCTACCGCGTCCGCGCCGCCCGCACCCCGGCGGCACCCGTACGCCCGGAGGCGGAGCGGGCGCGCGCCGCGTGAGAGGGGACCGAGCGGCCGGACGAAGTGCGGCCGGCCCGGGAGCGGTGCCGGCGCCGGTGGAAGGACGGGAGTGCCGGTGAAACCCGAGCGCGAGGACGCGGCGAAGAAACACGACGACTCCGAGGCGGCCCGGGCCGGAGCTGCGGCCGGCGCCGCGGCCGGGGAGCCGCCCGAGGGCGATCTCCTCGACGGCCTGCGGATCGACGAGCGCAGACCCGAGAAGCCGATCCTCCTCAACGCCGAGGGGGCGCCCATCGACACGTGGCGGGAGAACCACCCCTACGACCGCAAGGTGCGCAGGGCCGACTACGAGCGGCAGAAACGGGTCCTGCAGATCGAGTTGCTCAAGATGCAGCGCTGGGTCAAGGAGTCCGGGCAGCGGGTCGTCGTCCTGTGCGAGGGCCGCGACGCGGCCGGCAAGGGCGGCACCATCCAGCGGTTCACCGAACGCCTCAACCCCCGCGGCGCCCGCGTGGTCGCACTGGACAAGCCGACCGAACGGGAGGCGGGACAGTGGTACTTCCAGCGCTACGTGGCCCACCTGCCCGCCCGCGGCGAGATCGTCTTCTTCGACCGCTCCTGGTACAACCGGGCGGGCGTCGAGCGCGTGATGGGATTCTGCACCGAGCCCGAATACCGCTCGTTCCTCCAGCAGGCACCGGCCTTCGAGCGGCTGCTGACCGACGACGGCATCCTGCTGGTGAAGTTCTGGTTCTCCGTCTCCCGGGCCGAGCAGCGGACCCGTTTCGCGATCCGCCGGGTCGACCCGGTGCGCCGCTGGAAGCTGTCGCCGACGGACCTCGCCTCGCTGGATCTCTGGGACGACTACACCGCGGCCAAGGTCGACATGTTCCGCGCCACCGACACACCGCACGCGCCCTGGACGGTGGTCAAGAACAACGACAAACGCCGCGGCCGCCTCGAGGCCATGCGCAGCCTGCTGGACCGCTGCGACTACCCGGCCAAGGACCACCGGGCCGTGGGCAGTCCCGATCCGCTGATCGTGGGCGCCGCCGACACCCTGCTCGAGGCCGACGAGGAACCCGTCGACCTCTCGCCGACACCGCTGGCCGGACAGGGCGGCGGCCCCGGGACCCACCCGGACGAGTCGCCCTGAGACCGCCGGTCCGGGCGCCCGCGTAGGCGCGCCGACGGGGCCCCGCCCGGATCAGTGCCTCAGCGGCGCACGCAGCGCGGGATCCGACGCCGCCCGCCACACCGCGGGCAGCTCCCGTTGGCGGGCGTCGGCCCCGGCCCGTTCCCGGCCGTGCAGCAGTCCCCACGTGAACGCGGACTCCCCCGCCCCGTGGGCGGCCACCGCCAGCCCCCGCAGTGTGTCCTGGGCGACCACGGCGTCCTGGTGCTCGCCGAGCAACTGCTGCACCGCCTTGGCACGCTTGCCGAGCCGGGCGACGGGCTTGCCCAGCGCGGGACGCGCGACCTCCGCCGCGTAGCGGAGCTTCTTGGCCGCCTTGCGCGTCTCGTGCAGTGCCGTCTCCCGCGACCGGCCCGCAGGCCGCGCGAGCGCGTGCTCCATGCGCCCGGCGAGACGGTCGTACTCCTTGAGCACCGCCCGGGCCATCGTCCGGGCCGGCTTCCCCGCGGCCTTGGGACGCAGGGGCGGCCGCCCGACCAGGGAGTCCAGCGCGTCCAGGAGACGCAGATAGCGGGGCGTGTCCAGGGCCTCCCGCGTCCGGGACCGCACGTCGCCGCCCCGGGAGACGTCCCACACCCGCAGCCGGGCGGCGACCGGGCCCAGCACCAGATCGTCGGGCAGCTCGTCCAGCGCGGTCCCGATGCGCTCCCGCAGCACCTCCTGGTCGCGCGCCACCCCCAGCTCGCCCGCCAGCCACTGGAGTTCCGCCCGCACCGGATCGGTGACCCGCCGGTCCAGCACCGACCGGTACGAGCGCAGACAACTGCGCAGCCGACGGCACGTGACACGCATCTGATGCACCCCGTCGGGCAGGTCACGGCGGACCGCCGGATCCAACGCCACCAGGATCCCGACCTGCTCGCGCAGGTACGCGAGCACGTACGAGCCCGGGGACCCGGGGACCACCCCCGCGGGCCGTGACCGCTCGGCCGCCGATCCGGTGTCCCGCAGGGCCCGCGCGAGCTTGGACGGGCTGTCGGCGCGGACGATCCCCTTCTTGCGGAGCCTCTTCTCGACCAGGTCCAGCAGCCCGGCGTGGACGCCGTCGGCGAGTTCGACCTCCAGCTCACCCCACTCGGCACGGCCGCCGCCGACCGCCGTCGACTCCGCCCGCACCTCGTCGAGGCTGAGCTCGGCGAGCACCCCGCCCTCGGCGTCCCGCAGCTGACGCACGGCCCGGGTGGACCGGATCCGTACGACCGGACGCAGCTCGGCGCCCCGCGTGCGCGACAGGACCAGCTCGCGCAGCGCCTCGGGCACCTCGTCCGACAGCGGCGCCCCCACCTCCTCCCGGGTGTCCCCGGCGAGCGGCAGCTTCAGGTGCCAGCCCGCGTCCGGACCGCCCGTACGGCGGCGCAACGTGGCCGAGGCCCCGGCGAGCCGCAGATCCGCGGTGTCGTGGTACACCGCGTCCAGCTCCACGGGCCCGGCCGCGGTGACCGAGGCGACGGGCCCGACGCCGGTGAGGTCCGGCAGCCCGGCGACGCCGCCGGCGGGCGGCTCGTACTTTCGCTCTGTCTCGCGCTTCGACTGGGTCATGTTGTGTCCTTCGACCCGATCCGCCGGATCAAACCCCTTTTCCGCGTGCCACCGTCGCGGGCGTCTAACCGCCGGCGACGACCCAGGGCCGCGGATCGGTGTAGTACCCGTCGAGGATCACTTCGAAGTGCAGGTGGGGGCCGGTGGACAGGCCGGTGGAGCCGACCCGTCCGATCGGCGTGCCGGCCTCCACGGTCTGTCCCACGGCCGCCCCCAGGGAGGACAGGTGACTGTAGGTCGTCTGTACCCCCTTGCCCTGGATGGTTCCGTGGTCGATCACGATGCGGTTGCCGTACGCGCTGGTGAGCGCCGCGAACACGACGCGGCCCTTGCGCGCCGCCACGACCTGCGCGCCCTGGGGCGCGGCGAAGTCCACACCGGTGTGCAGCTTGGTCACACCGGTCAGCGGGTGCTCGCGCGACCCGAAGGGCGAGGTGATGGTGAGCGGGCTCACCGGCGCGGTCAAAAGGGTGCCGGCCGCCCCGCCCGCGCCGCCGCCGGAGTCGTCCCGGTCGAGTGCCTCGTAGCGCGGGATCAGTGCCTGGACCTCGGCGAGGTACGTCTTCGCCTCCGCGGGAACCCGGCCCGCCTTCGTCACGGCGTCCTCTCCCGCGGCGTACGCGGCGAGGGTCAGCTCCACGAGGTCGCCGTTGACCCTGCCCTCGGTGCGCAGTTCGGTCACCTTCCCGGCCAGGGAGCAGTCCCGCCGGCCGAGCGCCATGATCGCGTCCGCGGGATCGCGGGGCGAGGAGTGCCCGTTGCCGTCGTCGTCCTTGCCCCAGTTCCGCCACTCGCCGTCGGTGAATCCGGCGATGCCCTTCTGGCCCGAGAGCGCGTCCGTGTCGTCGCTCCAGCCCGAGAGCTGGTCGATCTGGGCGGCGAGCACGGACGGCTCGAGAACGGTGCAGGCCGAGGCCGCCTCGCGCAGCCAGGGGACGTACGAGGGGTCGATGTCGACCGAGGCGGACGGGTTGGCCTCGGAGTCGTCGGGCCAGGGGTTCGGCAGCCCGCCCAGCGCGAGGAAGGCGGCCACGCCGGTGACCGTCACCAGTGCGGGCAGCACCAGCAGGGTGACGGGGCCCGGCCCCCGCCGCTTTCGCTTCCGGGGCTGTTCCGGTTGCTCCGGCCGCTCGTCCGCCTCGTCGGCCGGCTCCGCCACGCTCACTTGTTCGTCGTTCACCTGGGCGCTCGCCGGGACGTGTTGCTCACGAAGGGACGGTATCGCCGCCCTTGGCGGGCGTCAGGAGTCCCCGAGGCACAAGGAGCTGCCCGAACGGGCAGCGGGGGCGGCGCCCGGCGGCCCCGACGGGGCGCGTACGGACGACCTGTCCCGATCCGCGCCGTCCGCGGGTCTGGCAGGCGGCCGCTTACTCCGATAGCTTGCTGGTGCGGCCCCGCGTTCTCCCCCGTACGCGGGGCCGCACCAGTGCGCGAGCCGGGTCCGGCCCACTCAGAGGGCCAGTACGGCCCGCAGCGCCGGTTGCAGCCGGTCCCCGTGGGCGCGGACCATGTCGTCGCACAACTGCCAGATCTCCTCGACCCGCAGGGTCGCCGCCGTCGCCGGGTCGGCCATCGCGGCGTGCCTGATGTGCCGCGGGTCGTCCTCCGTCGCCGCCCGCACCACCAGGTCGGTGGTGCTGAGATAGGCCCGGTTGAGGGCGGCCAGCTGCGGGGGCAGCGCGCCGACGCGGGTGGGCTGGATGCCCGAGGAGTCGACCAGGCACGGCACTTCGACGGTGCCGCGGGCGGGGAGGTTCTCGATCAGACCGTGGTTGGGCACGTTGCCGTAGACCGTGCGGGGCGTGCCGGTGACGATGCTGTGGATGATCTGCGGCGCGTACTCCATGGTGCCCTCGACGGTGAGGGGCGCGCCGCAGGCCAGCGCGTCGCGGGTGCGCTCGTACTCGGCCACGTTCTCGTCCACGATGCCCAGGTAGGCGCCGACGGGCAGCCGCAGCCGGTCGATCTCGCTGTCGTGGTGCAGGTACCAGGGGACGTACTCGGAGGAGTGCTCGCTGGTCTCCGTCGGGTAGTGCCCCAGGCGCCGGTACATGTCCATGCGGACCCGGCGGCGCAGCTGCGCGTCCTCGGCGATCAGGGCGTCGAGGCGTGGGTGGAGGTCCTCGCCCCGGTGCTCCAGGCGCAGCACCCACGCCTGGTGGTTGACGCCCGCGGCCCGGTAGGTGACCTCCTCGTAGGGGACCTTGAGCAACTCGCACAGGCCCTGGACCGTCCAGTAGACGGAGTGGCACAGTCCCACCACCCGCGTCAGACCGGTCGCCTCGGCGAGGTACTGGACGTTCATCGCCATCGGGTTGGTGTAGTTGAGCAGCCAGGCGTCCGGGCACACCTCGGCGATGTCCTGCCCGAGTGCCTTGAGCAGCGGGAAGGTGCGCAGCGCGCGGAAGATGCCGCCGACGCCGAGGGTGTCGCCGATGGTCTGGCGCAGCCCGTACCGGGCCGGCACCTCGAAGTCGGTGCGGGTCGCCTCGCCCATGCCGACCTGCACGATGTTGATGACGAAGTCGGCGCCGACGAGGGCCTCACGGCGGTCGGCGTGCGCGGTGACGCGCGGGCGGGCGCCGCGTTCGGCGGCGATGTACTCGGCGGCCGCCTGCGCGGTGGCCAGGCGCTCGGCGTCGATGTCGTGCAGCGCGATGTGCGCGGACTTCAGCTCGTCGAACGCGAAGAGGTCGGCGAGCAGCCCCTGGGTGAAGACGACGCTGCCGGCTCCGACAAAGGTGATCTTGGGCGCGGTCGGGTGGGCGGTGCTCATGCGGGGTTCTTTCCGTTGCGGGTGACCTGGGCGAACGCTTCGTCCCAGGTGGGCTGGGCGGCGGTGCCGCCGTGGGCGCGGGTGGACAGGGCGCCGCACACGGCGGCGAGTTCGAGGGCCTCGGCGAGAGCGGCGGTCAGCCCTTGAGCCCGCTCGAGGTGATCGACTGGATGAAGGTCTTCTGCGCGCCGAGGAAGGCGAGCAGCACCGGAAGCACGGTGATGACGTTGCCGGCCATCACCGCGGCCCACTGGGTGTGGTGCTGCCCCTGGAACGTGGTCAGACCCAGCTGCAGCGTGTACTGCGTGTCGTGGTTGATGGCGATCAGCGGCCAGGTCAGATCGTTCCACGTGGTCAGGAAGGTGAGCACCGCCACCGTGCTCAGCGCCGGCCGGGACAGCGGCAGCACGATGCGCCACAGCACCCGCAGCCGTGAACAGCCGTCGATCCAGGCGGCCTCCTCCAGCTCACGGGGCAGCGAGAGGAAGAACTGCCGCAGCAGGAACACCGCGAACGGCGTGACCAGCGACGGCACGATCAGCGCGCCCAGGGTGTCGATGAGGCCGAGCTTCTTCATCACCAGGAACGTCGGGATCATGGTCAGCTGGAACGGCACCGCCATGGTGGCCAGCATCAGCCCCATCAGCACCCGCGAGCCCGCGAACCGCATCCGGGCGAAGGCGTACCCGGCCAGCGACCCGAAGACGAGGTTCGCGCTGACCGTGACGGCGGAGACGATCAGCGAGTTGACGAACCAGCGGGGGAACATCGCGTTGCCCAGCACGTACCGGTAGCCGCCGAGGTCGATCCCCGACGGCCACAGGGCCGGCGGGAACCGGTTGATCTCCGCGTTGCTCATCACCGAGCTGAGCACCAGCCAGACCAGCGGCACGGCGAACACGAGGGCCAGCGGCGCGAGCAGCAGGTGCCAGGGACTGAACGGGAGCCGCGGGCGGCGCCGTTCGCCGGCGGCGGGCGCCTTCACGAGGGCGTCGGCGGTGCCGGCGGTGCCCGGCGGGGTGGAGGTCGCCGTCATGATCGGGCCCCTTCGAGACGGTGGCGTCCCCGACGCCGGACGATGCGGACGGCCCCCGCGACCAGAGCGAGGGCGACGGCCAGGACGTACGCGGCCGAGGCCCCGTATCCGGCGGTGGCGTCCTTGAAGGCCTTCTCCCAGATGAAGTAGACGATCACCGTGGTCGAACCGAGCGGGCCGCCCTTGGTGGTGACGTAGACGAGGTCGAAGACCTGGAGGGACTGGATGGCCTGCCACAGCACGAGGAAGACGGTGACCGGCGTGAGCGTGGGCAGGGTGACGTGGCGCAGCAGGTGCCGGCGGCCGGCGCCGTCGAGCCGGGCCGCCTCGATCAGGGACTGCGGCACGTCCTGGAGGGCGGCGAGGTAGACGACGACGCAGAAACCGGTGCCGCTCCACAGGGTGATCGCCACCAGGACCAGCAGCGCCTGGGATGGATCGGACAGGAAGCCCTGCGAGGAGACGCCGAGGTGGTGCAGCACCGAGTTGGCGGCGCCGAACTCCGGGTCCAGGATGAAGGAGAACAGCACGCCCTGCGCCGTCGCCGACAGCACGAACGGCACGAAGATCAGGGTGCGGTAGAGGCCGACCAGGCGGATGCGCCGGTTCAGCACCAGGGCGAGGGCCAGGCCGAACAGCAGGCTCAACGGCACGTACAGGACCGTGTAGAGCAGCGTGTTGCGGACCGCCTGACTGAAGTTGGGGTCCTGGGCGAGGGCGCGGTAGTTGTCCAGGCCGACCCAGCGGCTGGGCGTCACGAGGTCACTGGCCTGGAAGGACAGCAGCAGCGACCAGATGACCGGGACGATGCTCAGACCGAGGACGATCAGGACCGCCGGTGAGACGAACGCCCAGGCGGCGGTGGTCTCGCGCCGGCGCTTGCGGCGAAGTGGCCGTGGGTCCGGCGGCGGACCCTCGACGGTGATGGGGCGGGGGAGGCGCGGCATGGCGGTGTGGCTCCTCAACGCGGTATGAGCAGGGCGGCGTTGGCGTCGTCGGCGCAGGCACGCAACGCCTTCTCGGGAGTACTGCGCCCCAGGAGCACGGCGACGATCGCCTGCCCCAGCGCCTGCGAGACCTCCGGGTACGCCGCGTGGACGGGGCGCACGCGCGCCGTCTCCAGCGCGGTGGTGAACACGTTCAGGCCCTCGGTGCGGGCTACCTTGTCCTGCCACTCGGGCAGCGCCTCGGTGCGGCGGCTGAGCGGGAGGCTGCCGGCCTCGATGTCCCAGCGCACGTCCTGTTCGGGCCGGGCCAGCCAGCTCAGGAAGGTACGGGCGGCCTCGGACCGTGCCTCGCCGTTGTCGAAGACGGTCCAGGTGTCGGGCCCCGAGATGGTGACCGGGCGTCCGCTGAAGGAGGGCAGCGCGGTGACGTGGTAGTCGACTCCGGCGGTCTCGATGTCGGGCAGCTGCCACGGACCGGTGACCACCATGCCCATCCGGCCGGACTGGAACACCTGGTACATCTGCTCGCTGCCGGGCTTGGGATCGACGTAGACGCTCTTGTCCCGGGCCAGGCCGGCCACCACCTCAAGCGCCCGGGCGCCGGTGTCGGCGAAGCCGATGCCCTTGCCGCTGTCGTCGACGACGTCGCCGCCCAGGTCCCAGATCAGCGGCCACAGGCGCCACACGGTGTCCTCGTCGCCGGTGCCCGGCCAGCCCGTGCCGAACCGGCCCCGGCCGGACTCGGTGAGCGTGCGCGCGCAGGAGACGAAGTCCTCCCAGGTCCAGCCGGCCTTCGGCAGCGGCAGACCGGCCTCGCGGAACAGCTTCTTGTTGCAGACGACGGCGAGCGAGTCGAGCACCGCGGGGGCGGCCCTGACCCGGTCGTTGAGCGTGACGGCGTCGCGGGCCGCGGCCCAGTAGTTCTTCCACGGAACGGGACCGTCGGCGACCAGGTCGGTGAGGTCGACGACCTGCGGGCTGCGGGCCACCCGCGCCAGGTCCGACCCGAAGATGTACGCGATGTCGGGGTAGGAGCCGGCGGCGAGGGCCGCCGTCACCTTCTGCAGCATCACGTCCGACAGCACTCCGCCGCCCAGTTTCACCCTGATCTTCGGGTGGGCCCGCTCGAAGTCGGCGACGAGACCTTCCAGGACCTTCTTCGCCGTGTCCGCCTGGCCGTGCCACATCTCGACGGTGACCGTGCCGTCGGGCCCGACGCCGTCATCGGTGCCGGCCCCGCAGCCGGTCACCGCGGTGCCCGCGACGGCCGCGAGCGCGGCACCCCCGCCGGCCCGCAGCACACCCCTGCGTGAGGGAGCCGCGGCACGTCGGACCGCATTCATCTGTACCTCCAAGGACTGGACTGGCCGTCGGGTGTCAGCAGGTCTCACGGACGTAGCCGCTGCTGCCCTTCGGGGACACGTCCAGGTCGCGCCGGACGACGCTCAGCGTGTCGCCGAACCCCGAGCACGCCTTCGACAGGCCCTTGGCGGTGTACTCGATGACGATCACGTTGTCGCCGAACTCGGCCGTGTAGTCACCGCACTCGTCCCACTCGCCGCACTCCTCGGCGACCGCGAAGTCCAGACCGTTCTCCTCGCGGTTCGCGGCCAGCTCGACGGTGTTCTTCTGGCCGATGGCCAGCCCGTCGGAGTGCGCGCGCTCGGCCAGCAGCTTGATCAGGCCCTGGGCGTCGGCGGCGTCCAGCAGATCGCCCGCACGGGTGTAGCTGTCGTAGTTGTCCGGTTCGACGGCCTGGAAGCCCTTGTCCGCGCAGCCGTCGATCCACGTGCCGACCTTCTCGGCGATGCGCTCGCGCTTGTCGGCGGTGCGGATGTCGAGGAAGGCCTCGCCCCAGTCGGTGTCGTACACGACGTCACCGTTCGCGTCGCGCAGCAGCAGGTCGTCGTCCCAGTCGTCCTCCGCTCCGGGCTGCGCCTGGAAGGCGTTGACGTAGCAGATGTTGTACAGGCCCGCCGCGGGGGAGGCCGTGTGGTCGCGGCTGATCACCCGCACTCCGGCGGGCGGGGTGTAGGCGCCGCCGATCTGGTAGTCGAAGTCCGCGTGGGCCGGGGGCGGGGCCGGGGTGGCCGCCTCGGCCGGGGTGCTGCCCGGGACGAGCGCGGCGGCGGTGACGAGGACGGCGGTGGCACATACGCCGGCCAGCACCGGCTTTTTGGGGGTGTGCACCTGGATACGGCTCATGGTTCGAGCTCCGGGGGGTGGTGGGCACGTCCCCGCCTCGGACGCGCGTGGCGGTCCTGGCGACTCAGTCCGGGCTCCTGGCGCGAAGCCAGCTACCGGCTGGGCGTACCTCTGCCGCCGATCACACGACATCGGCGTTGATCGGGAGTAAATCGACCGGATCCAGCCCCTGTCAAGAGTTCGAAACAAGGCAACTGGTGCACGAACATGATTGAAGAGAGCTTGTTCGACGCAGAAACAATCATGATGCGCCGCGTGTGGCGTGCCCGGGAACGACGGGAGCGAGCCGGGCGGGAGCCGTGATCACCGGGCGGCCGCGGGGCTGGTAGCGTCGCGTGGTCGCGGCGGGCGGCGCGAGAGAGGTGTCGGTGCGTGGGAGAGCGGCAGGACCGTGAGTGGGTGGCGATGACACCCGGCGACTTCGACCGTGACGCCCCGCTGGTCCTCAACGTGGGCACCGGGCCCGCCACCGTCCCCGCCGAGCCCGACGAGTACGGCACCGCCCCCCTGTTCGGGGAGGCGGCGCCCGCCCCGAGCGCCACGCGCCGGAAGGGGCGGGGACGGCCCTCACCCGCTCAGGAGCGGCTGTTCTGACCGTCCCCGCCGGGATCAGGGAGCGGGCACCTCGTCCACGAAACCGGTACCGGCGTCGCGGTACCCGGCGACCTTCGCGGCGACCTCGGCCGGGGTGAGCACCTGGTCCTTGACGTGCAGGACGTAGTCGACCTGCTGGTCGTAGGCGCGCGGCGTCGTCGACGTCTGGCCGTTCAGGTCGATCAGCCACTGGTTGAAGTTGATCGACATCGGCCGCTCGGGCAGGTACTGCGCGTCATGCGTGCCGAACGGCTGCCCGTCCACGTAGTACGTGATGGCGCCGCCGTCGATGGTCACCACCAGGTCGTGCCAGCCCGCGTAGCTCCGCCGCTGCTCGGAGTGCTGGTTGACGGCCTGCCAGGGGTCGGGGTTGTAGGTCTCCCAGGAGGTCGTGTACAGGATGTTCGACGGCTCGCCCCACCCTCCGTTCGGCAGGTACTCGAAGTCGTACTCGGCGTAGTCGTCGGCCATCGGGGCCTTGAGGTCGTTGATGGTGAAGAAGGTCTGCACCAGGTGGTCCCCGTCGGGTCCCGACTTGGGGGCGTCGGAGAACTTGACGCGAGCCGCGTACGTGCCGTCCTTGAACTTCATGGACTTGGTCAGGACCTCGGTCTGCGTGGTGGACGCGCCGGTGCCGGCCGTGGAGGTCTCCAGGTTCATCACCGAGTTGCCGCCGGCGGAGACGAAGGTGACCTTCGACGGGTCCCAGGTGGCGCCGGGGACGCCGGGCCCGCCGGAGTTGGAGCGCACGCTCCACCCGTGGGCGGAGATCGCGGGGTCGGTGTGCGAGGTGTAGTCGAAGTCGTCGAACAGGGTCTGCCCGCCGCCGGGCGGGTCCGTCGGGTCGGTCGGGTCCGTGGGGTCGTTGCCCTCGGGAGCCGCTCCCCAGACAGTGGCGCCGGCGAGCTGCGCGGTGACCTTGTCCCAGTTCGCGTACGACGTCTGCGCGCCGTTGAAGGAGTAGTCGTCGCTCTGCCGGAGCGTCTGCCAGGTGCTCTGGTAGAAGCGCAACTGCATGTCACCGGTGTCCGCGCCGGGCGCCAGGGTGCCGGCCGCCGACGTGAAGCCGATCTCCAGGTAGCGGTCGGCCGTCGCGGTGGGGTTGCCCAGGGTGCCGAACGTGCCGGTGATGCCGGCACAGCCGCGTACCGCCCAGGAGCAGGCGAAGCGGTAGGAGGCGGTCGGCGAGTCCGCCTTGAAGTAGTAGCGGATCTTCACCTGGCTCAGCTGCACGGTGGACGAGCCGGTGTTGCGGACCTTGAGCCAGGGCTCCGTCTGGTCCGCGGTGGCTCCGCTCGCGCTGGTGCGGTACTGGACGGTGAGGCCGTCGGCCGCGGGGGCGGCCTGGGCGGGGAGGGCGGTCAGGGCGCCGCCGCCCAAAGCGACGGCCACGGCGAGCGCCAGGCGGGCGCGGCCTGCGGTGGGTCGGTTTCTCATACGGGATCCTTTCGGCACGGCTCCTGCGTGCGCGGGAGCTTCGGTGGGTGGGCGTGCGGGACGCCCAGGGCGTCGAGGCGGGCCCGGTGGCCGGCCAGCCGGGCGGTGAAGTCCCGCCAGCCCGACGTTCCGTCCCAGACCCGGTCGGCGAGGGCGCACAGCCTCGGGAAGGTGAGGTACTCGATGTGCTCGGGGGTGCGCACGAACTCCGTCCACAACTGGCCCTGGGCACCCAGCACCCGGGACGCCGACTCCGGCGTCGGCGGCGCGAGGTCCACGTCGTGGACGGCGCGCAGGTCGACGATCTCGCCGGGCTGGGCCTGCGGTTCCTCGGGGCCGGGGCCGCGCGCGTAGTCGAAGTAGGTCGCGCGGTGGTCGGTGTGGACGACCTGGTGCCCGCGCAGTGCCGCCGCGCGGGCGTGTGCCGGTTCGCGCCAGCTCATCACCGTGCACTCCAGGGGGAGGGTGACGCCGCTCTCGGCCCAGACGACCGGCCGGCGGCCCGCCCGCACGAGATGCCCGGCCAGGCGGGCGATGAACCAGGAGTGCAGCGCGCGGGGCCCGGTCAGCCCCTCACGGGTGGCGCGGTCGCGCGCCGCCGGGCTCAGCTCCCACTCCGTGGTGGGGACCTCGTCGCCGCCGAGGTGGACGTACGGCGAGGGGAAGACGTCCATCACCTCGTCCAGGACGGTGCGGAAGAAGTCCAGGACGTGCTCGCCGGTGCCCAGGACGTTCTCGCACACGCCCCAGTGCGTCCACACGTCCAGGCGGCGCGTGGGATCGGTGCCCAGTTCGGGGTGGGCGGCCAGGGCGGCGCGGACATGCCCGGGAACACCGGTCTCCGGCAGCACGCTGACCCCGCGCTCGGCCGCGTAGGCGACCAGGTCCCGCAGTTCCGCCCGGGTGTAGGAGCCGGTGTGCGGCACGCCGTCGAACCGGTCGCCGCCCGCGGGGCCCACCATCGACTCCGCGCGCCGGCCACCGACCTCGGTGAGCCGCGGGTGTGCGGCCACGGGCATCCGCCAGCCCTGGTCGTCGGTGAGATGGAGGTGGAAGACGTTCAGCTTGTGCAGCGCCAGCAGGTCGACGTAGCGCCGCAGGTAGGACACCGGCTGGAAGTGCCGGGCCACGTCGAGCATGGAACCGCGCCAGGCGTGACGGGGGACGTCGGTGATCTCCACGGCGGGCAGGTCCCACGGCACGCCGCGCACCGGCCGCTCCGACAGGGCGTCGTAGGGCAGGAGCTGCCGCACCGTCTGCACGCCGCGCAGGAGGCCAGCCGGCCGGGCGGCGCGCAGCAGGACTCCCTGGGGGCTCACGGTCAGGCCGTACCCCTCGTCGCCGAGGCCGGTCAGGGCGGGGTCGAGGGCGAGCACGAAGGCGCCGTCGGCAGCGGAGTCCAGCCGCAGTCCGGTGGCCGGGGCGAGGAGGGTGCGCAGCAGGGCCGCGGCCGGACCCGCCCCCGGGGTGACCCGCAGCCGGGTCGTGCCGTCGAGACGGAAACGCCCGGAACGGGTGGAGAGGCGGCGGGGGCGGGGGACGAGGGCCAGTTCGGGGCGTGGCAGGTCCACGGGACGGCTCCGGTGGTCGGCGGTGCACGACGGCGGGGGAGAAGCGCGGCGGGGGGAGAAGCGCGGTGCGGGTGAAGGGCGGTGCGGGAGAAGGGCGGGCAACGGCGTGCGCGGTCAGCCCTTGACGCCTCCCGAGGCCAGCCCGGCCGTCACATGGCGTTGCAGGGCGAGGAAGATGATCAGCGCGGGGAGGGCGAAGAGCGTGGAGGCCGCCATGGTCGCGCCCCAGTCGGTACCGAAGGTCGACTGGAAGGAGGAGAGCCACACCGGCAGCGTGCGGCTGTCCTGCTGCTTGATGATGAGGAAGTTGGCGTAGGTGAACTCGTTCCAGGCGGTGACGAAGCCGAACAGCGAGGTCGCCATGAGACCGGGCGCGAGGAGCGGGAACGCCACCTTGCGGAAGGCACCGGCCCGGGTGCAGCCGTCGACCTGCGCCGCCTCCTCCAGTTCGGGGGGAATCCCGGCGATGAAGCCGCGCAGCACGACCACCGTGAACGGCAGCGTGATCATGAAGTAGATCAGGGTGAGCGTCGGAAGCCGGTCGAGCATTCCGGTGTCGCGGGAGATGATGTAGATCGGGATGATCAGTGACTCCCAGGGCGCCATCTGCGCGATGAACACCGCCAGCATGAACTGCCGGCGCCCGCGCCACCGCATGCGGGCCACGGCGTAGGCGGCGCCCAGCGCGACCACCAGGGCGAGCAGGACCGCGCTGAGGGTGACCAGGATGCTGTTGCGCCAGAACAGCGCGAAGCCGTCGGCGCCGACCGCCTTGTGGAAGTGGTCGAAGGTCCAGGCGCGGGGCACCAGATGGGGATCGTAGGACTGGATGTCCGTGGACGGCTTGAAGGCGGTCGTGACCATCCAGTACACGGGGAACAGGCAGATCACCACGGTGAGCGCGGCGGCGGCGTTGAGCGGGAGGCGGCGCAGCGCGCGACGCGCCGCGGGGTGCGAGGTGCTCACAGCTGCTCACCCTCCTGACGGAACAGTTGGCGGAAGTACAGGACGAGGACGCCGCTCATCAGCAGGACCGTGAGCATCGAGGCGGCGGAGCCCAGGTCGTAGCGCTGGCCCGCCAGCGCCCTCTGCACGGCGTACACCGGCAGGATGGTGGTGGCCTCGCCCGGCCCGCCGCGGGTCATCACCCAGATCTGCACGAACGCCTTGAACGTCCAGATCACTTCGAGGGACAGCACGAGCATGAAGATCGGCCGGATCAGCGGGAACGTGACGGACCGGAAGACGCGTACCGCCCCCGCGCCGTCCATCCGGGCCGACTCGTACAGCTCGGCCGGCACCGTCACCAGCGCCGAGTAGAGCGTGATCGCGGCGAAGGGCACGGACTGCCAGACGATCAGGACCACGACGATGCCGAACGCGGCACCGCCGTGCGCGAACCAGGGATAGCTCTCGTACGAGTCGAAACCGAGGCCCGTGAGGGTCTCGTTGACGATCCCGAACTCCGAGTGGAACAGCCACTGGAAGACGGTGGTGGCCGCGACCACCGGCACGGCCCAGACCAGCACCAGGGAGCTGAGGACCACGGTCCTGGCCGCCCTGCCCAGCCGCTCGGTCATCAGTGCCACCAGGGTGGACAGCACCATGATCGCGACCACGTTGATGCCCATGAACACGAAGGTGCGGCGCACCACCTCCCAGAACTCCGGGTCGCCGAGCAGCGTCCGGTAGTTGCGCAGCCCGACGAAGTCGGCGTCTCCCAGGATCAGTTGGCGCAGCCGGAAGTCCTGGAAGGAGATGAGCACCGCGCGGGCCAGCGGATAGAGCAGCAGATAGAGCATGCCCAGCACGGCGGGCGCGATCAGCAGGTACGGCCAGAGCGTGCCCCGGCGGGCCCCGCCGTGCCCACCGGTGCTCCCGGTGGCTGCCGGCGGGCGGGGGCCCGCCTTGCGCGGGACGCTGCGCTCACGGACGGTCGACACGACGTCTCCTGGTCCTCGTGGGGTCGGGGCCGGCCGCGCTCAGGAGTCGCTGCCCAGCGTGTCGGTGATGGTCCGGGACGCCTTCGCCGCCTCGGACTCGGCGTCGCCGCCGGTGAGTACGGCCGTCATGTACTCCTTGATCGGGTTCTTCGCCTCGACCGCGGCCCACTGGGGCGTGTTCGGGGTAGCGTGTCCGTTCACGGCGCCGGCCGCCATGGCCGCGGTGCCCGGGTCGGCGGAGACGGCCCCCGCCAGGGTGGTCTTGTTCGGTACGTAGCTCATGGCGACCGCGAGCTTCTTCTGCCAGGCGTCACCGGTCAGTTCGCGCAGGAACGTGAAGGCCTCCTCCTGGTGCGCGGCGACGGCCGGGACGACCAGGTCGGAACCGCCGGTGAAGACGGCACCCGGCCGCCCGGCCGTCTTGCCGGGGATCGGGAAGAAGCCGAGCTTTCCCTTGAGTTCGGGGTTCTTCTCCTCGATGACCTTGGCGCCGCCGGGGACGGCGACGATCTGGGCCACCTGTCCCTTCGCCATCACCTCGGCCTGCGGCGGCTGGGCCTCGTCCGAGTCCTTGGGGCCCTTGCCGAGGGCCTGGAGGCGCTGGTAGAAGTCCATCGCCCGCAGGGCTTCGGGGCTGTCCAGGCCGCCCTTCCACTCGCCGCCGGACTTCGTGGCGAGGTCGCCGCCCTCGTCCCAGACGAAGCCGGACAGGACGTACCAGTTCTGCCCCGGCAGGTAGATGCCCTGGGTCCCGCCCTTGTCGAGCTTGCGGGTGGCGTCGATCCACTGGTCCCGCGTCCTGATCCCGGCGGGGTCCACGCCGGCCTTCTCGAACAGGTCGGTGCGGTGGATCACGACCCGGTTGGCGGCGTAGTAGGGGATGCCGTACTGCTTGCCGTCGTACGAGCCGGGCTCCGCGAGGCCCTTCAGCCAGTCGCCCCCGCCCAGTTCCTCCACCCGGTCCGTGAAGTCGGTGAGGCCGCCGCTCTGGGCGTACTGGGCGACCTGGGTGTTGCCCACCTCGATGACGTCCGGGGCGTCGTTGCTGGCCAGGGCGGCGGTCACCTTCTCGCCGATGCCCTCCCACTCCTGGATCTGGATCTTGAGGTCGATGTCGGGGTGGGCCTTCTCGAAGCCCGTCTCGAACTCCTTCTGGAAGCCTGCCGAGACACTGTCGCGCATGAGCCACACGTCGAGAGCGGTCCTGCCGTCGCCGGCGCCGTCCGAGGTGTCGCCGGACGACGAGCAGGCGGCGAGTCCGGCGCTGAGCACCAGGGTGGAGAGCAGGGCGAGCGAGCGGTACTTCACGGTTCACCTCTGGGAGAGCTGGGAGAGCTGGGAGGGCTGGGAGGGGAGGACGACACACCCACACTTGACCAGTAAGGGTCGCAAGACTTACCAGTCGGCGTTGCTCGAAGGTGGCATGGACCAATGAGGGCGTCAACCCCTCCCGTATGTATCGGATTTCGGCCGCTCGGTCACCGATGTGGCTGGTTCACGGCCGAGGTTGACAGGTAAGCTCGGCTGACCAGCAGACCAGTTACGGGAGTACTGCATGGAGATCGACGCCGCCGCCTCCGGTGCGGTGCTCAAGCGGGAGCGCGTCCGCGACGCCATCCTGGAACTCATCGAGGAACGGCGCCCGGGGGACGCGATCCCCTCGGAGCGCACCCTGTGCGCCGAACTCGGGGTGTCCAGGCCCACGTTGCGTGCCGCGGTCGACGAACTGGTGGTCGCCGGACTGCTGGTGCGCGAGCACGGCCGGGGCATGTTCGTCGCCGCCGAGAAGATCACCCAGGAACTGGTCTCCGACCGGCGGGCCTTCAGCCTTCCGCAGGCAGCCGGAGCCTGGACCAGCAGGCTCCTGGAGGTGCGCACCCTGCCCGCGGGCGCCCGGGTGGGCCGCAAGCTGCGCATGTCGCCCGCGGCGCGGATCCACTACGTGGCGCGCCTGCGGCTCGTCGACGGTTCGCCCATGGCCATCGAGTACCTGCACATGCCTGCCGACCTCGTCTCGGACCTGACCAGTGAGGAACTGGAGCAGGGTGACCTCTACGAGCACCTGGTCGAGCGGCACGACGTCCGGGTCAGCGAGGCCGTGCAGTCGATCGAGCCCACCGTGGTCACCCGCGCGGAGGCCGACCTGCTCGACGTGCCGGAACTCTCCCCGGCGCTGCTCTTCGAGCGCCTGACCATCGACACCCGGGGCCGGCCCGTCGAGTACGTGCACTCCCTCTACCGAGGCGACCGCTACCGCATCGTCTCCCGGCTCACCCTGGGCCCGCGTGACCAGGCACCGCCTCCGGGCGAGGGGCATCATCCGGGCATTCCGCCGGGGGACTTCACCACCAAGGACCCCGTCACGCTCTCGACGCGGGGGGTGGTGCAGGACGGGATGTAGCGGCACCTTCGGCTTCTCGGTGCGCGGAAGTGCTCGGAACTGCTGTGTATCAAGCACGTATTGACATGTCACGGCAGAGCCCGCAGAGTCATGCCCCGACTGTGATGCCGACCGCCCCACGAGGAGTGTTGCCGTCATGTCCCAAACGCCCGCTGTCTCACGCCGACTGCTCCTGGGTTCGGCCGTCGCCACCGGCGCGCTCGCGGTCGGGACGACCGCGTCCGCGTCGGCCGCGGCCGGGCAGGCGCCCCGCCGCAGGCCCGGCCAGAAGTCGATGATCGGTGTCCCCTTCGACGCCCACCGGACCGTGCGCGTGGGCATCATCGGCCTCGGCAACCGGGGCGGCAGCATGATCACCGGCTGGGCGGCCGTACCCGGCTGCACCGTGACCGCCGTCTGCGACATCCGCGCCGACCGCGCCAAGAGCGCCGCCGACCGCCTGGAGGGCAAGGGCAGCCCCCGCCCCGCCGAATACGGCGGCTCCGCCGACTCCTACGCCCGGATGCTGCGGCGCGACGACATCGACCTGGTGTACGTCGCCACACCCTGGGAGTTCCACCACGAGCACGGCCGGGCGGCGCTGCTCAGCGGCAGGCACGCCGTGGTGGAACTCCCCGTCGCGACGGAGCTGCGCGAGCTGTGGGACCTCGTCGACACCTCCGAGCGCACCCGCAGGCACCTGCTCCTGTCCGAGAACTGCAGCTACGGCCGCAACGAGCTGGCCATGCTGAAGGCGGCGCACGACGGCCTGTTCGGAGACATCACCAACGGCCACGGCGGCTACCTCCACGACCTGCGCGAACTCCTCTTCTCCGACACCTACTACACCGACTCCTGGCGACGGCTGTGGCACACCCGCAGTACCGCCTCCTTCTACCCGATGCACGGGCTGGCCCCGATCGCGGCGGCCATGGACGTCAACCGCGGCGACCGCATGACCACCCTGAGCGCCACCACGACCGCCCCGAAGGGGCTGGCCGACTACCGCGCCCGCTTCGTCCCGCGGGACCACCCGTCCTGGAAGGAGACCTACGTCAACGGCGACCTGGTCACCTGCATGATCGAAACCGCGAAGGGCCGGACGATCCGCGCGGAGCACGACGTCAGTTCGCCCCGGCCCTACAGCCGCATCAACACCCTCGCCGGCAGCCGCGGCACAGTCGAGGACTACGCCGGACCCGCACCGACGGGCGCCCGCGTCTACGTCGAGCCGGACCACAGCGGCCACACCTGGCGCGACTTCGACGCCTACCGCAAGGAGTACGACCACTGGCTGTGGCTGAAGGTCGGCGACGACGCCGCGAACAACGGCGGCCACGGCGGCATGGACTACGTCCTGCAGTGGCGCACCGTCCAGCTGATGCGGGCGGGTCTTGTACCGGACATCGACATCTACGACTCGGCCGCCTGGTGCTCCGCCGTCCCCCTCAGCGTCACCTCGCTGGCCAGGGGCGGCCGCCCCGTCGAGATCCCCGACTTCACCCGGGGCGCCTGGCGCGAGCGCAGGCCCGGCCTCGACTCGGCGCCCACCGACATGCCGCCCGTCGGCTGAACCCGGCACGCAGGCACCGGTCCCGTCGCGCGCCTGCCCGTCGCCGCCCACCGTTCGGGCAGGCGGGCCCCTCCAGGGTCCGGGCGGCGCGGCGGACAAGGCCGTCAACGCCCCCCCCCGCCCCGAGCCGGACTACCGGTCCAGGACCTCCTTCGGGCCCATGACGACGACCGGCTCCTTGTCCGGGTCCAGGGCGGTCAGCAACGCGCGCATGTGCTCCTCGCTCAGGGACACGCAGGCGTTCGTCGGCCCGTCGTGGTCCACATGGATCCAGACCCCGCCGCCCTTGTCCTCGCCCATGGGCCTGGTCCTGTCCAACGGGGTGGTGCCGGACACCCGGTTGTAGTCGATGGCGACCACGTAGTCGAACGACCCCTCCAGCGGCTCGCCCAGATACCCCGTGCCCGACACGGCGAACTCCGGGTCCTGGTCGTAGGGGAGCAGGGTGCCCGGATCGGGCAGCCGGCCACCGGCGTCGCTGAGGCCGAAGACGCCGATCGGCGTGTGCAGGTCGCCCGCCTCGTGGTCGTCGGTCCAGCCGCGCAGGCCGTTGTGGGCGGGCCAGGGACCGGCGACCGCGCGCCAGCCCTCGGCGGGGAACCGCTCGTAGAGCACCGCCCGCGCCTGCGACGAGTCCTCGGTCTCGCCGGTGACCACCAGCGCCTGCCGGGAGCCTGCCGGGAGCCGGTCCCGCATGACCGGCCCGACCCCGGGCAGCGGGCGGGGGAAGGAGCGCGGGGGAGCGGCGCGCGGGGACGCGGGCGGTGCCGCGGAACTGCCGGGGGCGTGTGCGTCCTGCGAGGAGGCGCCCGCGTGCTCCCGGGCGCAGCCGGTTCCCAGCACGCCGGTGCACATGACAGCGCCGATCACCAGGGCCAGCGCTTTCCTGACGGTCATATCGATCTCCGACTCCGTGTGTGGACTACTCATAGCTAGACCACTAACGGAACCGGGTTGTGCGGCCGCCTCGCGGTCTCCCCCGTATGGCGCAGAAGCGACCCCCACGGCAGCGGCCGAGGGTGCCGCTCGACAACATCGTTCCCGCTCACACCCCTTACTCACTGGTGAGGCTCGGACATGCCGTGTAGCGTCAGCAGCAGATGTCGTGGTTCGCCCAGACCGCCCGCCCAGGAGTGCGGGCGGTTTGCTGTGCAATGCCGGAGGACCAGGACGACCACCTCCGGGTTCGCGCGGTGCGGATCCGATAACGGCTGAAAGGCAAAAGGCATGGCCAGCGGAACTGTCAAGTGGTTCAACTCTGAAAAGGGCTTCGGCTTCATCGCGCAGGACGGCGGCGGCCCCGACGTCTTCGCGCACTACTCCAACATCAACGCTCAGGGCTACCGCGAGCTGCAGGAAGGCCAGGCCGTGACCTTCGACATCACCCAGGGCCAGAAGGGCCCGCAGGCGGAGAACATCACCCCCGCCTGATCGGGAGACCGTTGCACGGGGCAGGGTGCCCGGGAAGTGAACTTTCCCGGGCACCCTGCCCCGTGGCATGCCGCCGTGCGCGTGCAGGACGCGCGACCCTCAGGGGAGGCGGCCGAGGAAGGCGAGCAGTGCGGCCGTCAGCTCGGCGGGAGCGTCCTCCTGGACGAGATGACCCGCGTGGGCGATCGGCTCCCATCGTGCGCCCGGGACACGATCGGCGAGTTCGCGTCCCCTCGCCACGGGAATCCAGGCGTCCTCCTCGCCCCAGCAGATCAGCGTCGGCACACTGATGCCGGCGTAGCGGTCCTGGATCTCGTCCGTGTACCGCTGGTCGGCCTGGGCGATCTGCCGGTAGAAGGCCGGCTGCCCGGACTCGCCGAGCCAGGGCTCGACCAGCCGCTCCAGGACCGCCGGGTGCGGCCCGGGACCGCCGGTGGACGCCACGTACTCGCGCACCAGGGCCTGATGGAGCGCCGCCGGCAGCTGCTCGAAGACCTCGGCGTGCTCGCGGACCAGCCGGAAGAACGGCGACCCCCAGGGCGCCAGCGCGACCGGATCGACCAGGGCGAGCGCCCGGTAGGCCGCGTCGTGCAGCAGATGGGCCCGCAGGGCTACGGCGCCGCCGAAGTCGTGGGCGACCACGAGGGGCTCCGCCAGGCCCCAGTGGTCCAGCAGCTCGGTGAAGACCCGGCCCTGGGCGGCCAGGGACACGTCCTGTCCCGCGTACATCTCCGACTGCCCGTAACCGGGCATGTCCCAGACGAACACCCGGTGGTCGCGCGCCAGCGAGCGGGCCACCGTACGCCACACGTACGACGAGAACGGCGTTCCGTGCAGAAGGACGAGCGGGCGCCCGTCCGCTGGGCCCAGCCGGTTCCAGCGGACGGTGCCCGAGCTGCTCGCAAACGACTCGGGCAACGGCCATGCGGACATGGGAGGGTTCCTCTCGGTCGGGCGCCGCTCAGGGCGTCACGGCTTGCGGGCGAGCCCGCCGTGCTCACCGATGGGCTCGGGGGCGGGAGCACCGGGCTCCGGACGCCACAGCGGCACCGGGACGACGCCGGGCTCCACCAGCTCCAGGCCTTCGAAGAACGCCGTGATCTGGTCGACGGTGCGCAGGATGTACGGCGCCGCACCGCTCTCGTTGTAGGCGTCCTGGGCCCGTTCGAAGCCCGGATCGATGCCGCGCGAGCCGTCGTTGACGGACAGGTAGCTGCCGGACGGCAGGGCGGCCAGCAACCGGGTGACCACGGAACGCGCCTGGTCGTAGTCGGCGATGTGGCCCAGGATGTTGCTGAGGACCAGAGCGATGGGCCGGTCGAAGTCCAGCGTCTCGGCGGCGGCCGCGAGGACGGCGTCCGGGTCGAGTACGTCGGAGTCGATGTAGGCGGTCGCCCCCTCGGAGGTCGAGTAGAGCAGCGCGCGGGCGTGGGCGAGGACCATCGGGTCGTTGTCGACGTAGACGATCCGGGTCTCGGGCGCGATGCGCTGGGCGACCTCATGGGTGTTGTCGGCGGTCGGCAGACCCGTCCCGACGTCGAGGAACTGCCGGATGCCCGCCTCGGCGACGAGGTAGGTGATGTTGCGGCGCAGGAAGGCGCGGCTGCTGCGGGCGATGGTGACGATGCCGGGGAAGACGGCGGTGTACGAGTCCCCGGCCTCCTCGTCGACCGGGTAGTTGTCCTTCCCGCCCAGCCAGTAGTTCCAGATCCGGGCCGAGTGCGGCACCGAGGTGTCGATCTTCTGGTGGGCCGCGTGGCCCGGGGTCGTCGCAGGGTCGCTCATGGATACGGTCCGTCTTTCAGCCGAGGCGTGGGTGCTTGCCCACAACTTACGTCGCAACGGCCCCTTCCTGTACACCGGTTCACCGACGGGCGGGCTCTAGAGGCGCGGCGCGCCCGTCACCGACATCACCAGCGAGTACAGGGACGTGGTGGCGGTGATGAACAGGCGGTTGTTCTTCGGGCCGCCGAAGGCGATGTTGGAGACGGGCTCGGGCACGCGGAGCCGGCCGATGAGGGTGCCGTCGGGGTCGTAGCAGTGGACGCCGTCGTCCAGGGCGGCGGCCCACAGGCGGCCCTCGTCGTCGAAGCGGATGTTGTCGAAGTGCACGTCCCCCCGGGCCTCGGCGAAGACCTTTCCGTCGGACAGCGTGCCGTCCTCCTGGACGTCGAAGGCGTGGATCCGGGCGGCCCGGGAGTCGGAGACGAACAGCCGTCGCTCGTCGGGGGACAGGATCACGCCGTTGGGCCCCTCGAAGCCGGCGGCGGCGAGCCGCACGTCCCCGGAGGCCGGGTCGATCCGGTACACGTTGCACGCGCCGATCTCGGACTCGGCGCGGTGGCCCTCGTAGTCGCTGGTGATGCCGAAGTCCGGGTCGGAGAACCAGACGGTGCCGTCGGAGCGGACGACGGAGTCGTTGGGGCTGTTGAGCCGCTTGCCGGCGTAGTGCTCGGCGAGGACGGTCACGGTCCCGTCGGGTTCGGTGCGGGTGACGCGCCGGTTGCCCTGTTCGCAGGTGACCAGGCGGCCCAGGCGGTCGAGCGTGTTGCCGTTGCTGTGGCCGGCCGGGGAGCGGAAGACACCCACCGTGCCGGTGGCCTCGTCCCAGCGCAGGATGCGGTCGTTGGGGATGTCGCTCCAGATCAGCTGACGCCAGGCGGGGAGGTACAGCGGGCCCTCGGCCCAGCGGCAGCCGTTGTGCAGGACCTCCAGCCTGCTGTCACCGTTCGTACAGCGTCCGGTGCGGAAGCGGTCGTCCAGGATCTCGTACGGGCTGTCGGTGGACATGATGTCCTCTCAGCGGAAGTGATCAGAACGTCATTCAACGTAGCACGCACCCTGCCGAATCAGATACGGTCCATGGATGAAGTCAGTGGATGAGATCGACCGTCGGCTGATCGCGTTGCTCCAGCGGGACGCGACCCGGCCGTACGCCGCACTGGGCAAGGAGGTCGGCCTGTCGGCGGGCGCCGCCCACGAACGCGTCCGCAAACTGCGCGAACAGGGCGTCATCAGGGCCACCACGGTCGACGTCGACCCCGAGGCGCTCGACCGCGGAGTCCTCGCCTTCGTGCTGGTCGACTCCACGACGTGGATGGGCGACCGGGCCGAGGACTTCGCCGCCGTGCCGGAGATCCAGGAGGCGCACGTCATCGCGGGCAGCGCGGCGGTCCTGGTGAAGGTGCGCACGGCCGGCACCGAGCGCCTCCAGGACGTGCTGCGCCGTCTCTACGCGATCGACGGGGTGAGCGGGACCCAGGCGACGGTGGTCCTGGAAACGTTCTTCGAACGCCCGCTGAACGCCGGCTAGCGGACCTGCCCGCGCCGGCTCCGGGCCCGCCCGTCGGGAGGATCACCGCCCTCGCGGCCCCGGGGCCGTCGCGAGGCCGCCCTCGACGAGGTCGCGGAGCTGGGAGCGGGCGGTGATGCCGAGCTTGGGAAAGCTCCGGTAGAGGTGTGAGCCGACCGTGCGCGGGGAGAGGAAGAGCCGTTCGCCGATCTCGCGGTTGGTCAGGCCGCGGGCGGCGAGCCCGATGATCTGCCGCTGTTGCGGGGAGAGCTCGGCCAGCGCGTCGGGGGCCGCGTCGGTGACGTCGAGTCCGGCGGCCCGCGACTCGGCCCGGGTCCGTTCGATCCACGGGCGGGCGCCCAGCCTCCGGAAGGTCTCCAGGGCCTCGGCGAGCGGCCCGCGAGCCTCCGCGCTCCTCCGTCGGCGCCGCAGCCACTCGGCGAGATCCAGCAGGGTCTGGGCGCGCTCGAAGGGCCAGTGCTCCAGGGCCGGGTCCGCCGGCGCCGCCCTGAAGTGCGGCTCGGCGTCCGCCGGGTCCGCCGGCAGACCGCGGGCCCGGTCGATCAGCGCGCGCAGGCGGGGCGAGGCGTTCCGGGCGAGTTCGCGCGAGCAACGCTCCACGATCGCGGCGGCCTCCTCGCGCCGGCCCGCGCGCACGGCGGCGGCCGGCTCCGCGAGTGCCGGGTAGGAGGCGTGGTAGTGCACGGGAGAGCCGTCCGTCGTCGGTGACCTGCTGCACAACCCGGTGCAGATCCTGGAGCCGGACCACAACAGCTGCTTCTGCGAGGACCCCGCGGGGGCCCGTGCCACCCGCCGCAGGCTCCTGGGCTGGGCCGCCGACCACAACGCCCTCCTCTTCCCCGCCCACCTGGGCGGCCACGGAGCCGCCGAGGTGACACGCGAGGGGGACAAGTTCGCCATCAAGGGCTGGGCACCCTTCACCCCGTACACCGAGCAGCGCTGAGGCCGCCGGAAAGGCCGCAGAAGTGAACCACCACCACCCCGTCGTGACCACCGCCCGGGGAACCGTACGAGGCATCCGCCAGGACGGCACCGCCGCCTTCCTCGACATCCCCTACGCGGCCCCTCCGCTCGGCGCCGGGCGGTTCGCGGCGCCCCGGCCGCACGCTCCGTGGGACGGCGTACGGGACGCCACCCGGCCGGGTCCCAACGCGCCGCAGTCCGAGCGCCGGCTGGGCAGCGTCGACATGTCCCCCTACTTCGGTCCCGGCTGGGCACGCGGCGACGACTACCTCACCGTCAACGTCTGGACGCCCGAGGCCGGGAGCGGCGGGCTGCCCGTCATGGTGTTCGTCCACGGCGGGCGATTCGTCGCCGGATCGACACGGTCCCCGATGTACGACGGCTCCGCATTCGCCCGGGACGGCGTCGTCCTCGTCACCCTGAACTACCGGCTGGGCATAGCCGGGTTCCTCGACCTGCCCGGAGGGCCCGCCAACCGCGGCCTGCTGGACGTCGTCGCCGCGTTGCGCTGGGTGCGGGAGAACATCGCGGCCTTCGGCGGCGACCCGGACCGTGTCACCCTCTTCGGCCAGTCGGCCGGCGCGACCGTCGTCGGTGGTGTCCTCGCCACCCCGGGGGCCGCCGGACTCTTCCGCCGGGCGATCGTCCAGAGCGGCAGCGGCCTGGGCGCGTTCACCACCGAGCAGGCCGCCCGCGTCACCGGCGCGGCGGCCGAAGCCCTGGGCGTCGCTCCCCGGGCCGGCGCCTTCGCCGAGATCCCCGACGAACGCCTGGTGGAGGCCGCCGCCGGACTCGCGGGCATCGACCTGCGCACCAGGACGCACCGTGACCCGCTGATCGGGCTCAGCCCCTTCAGCCTGGTCCTCGACACCCAGCCCGCCGCGTCCGTCGCCGCCGGCCTGGGCGCGGACGTCGACCTGCTCGTCGGGACCACCACCGAGGAGGGAAACCTCTACCTGGCTCCCGTCGGCCGGTACGCCACCTCGCGTGCCGAAGACGTCGAAGCGGCGGCGGCCCTCTCGCACCCGGATCCGGCGCGGCTGGTCGAGACGTACCGCAGGGCCCGCCCCGACGCGTCCTTCGGCGAACTGCGCTCCGCCGTCATGGGCGACGCCCTCTTCGGCGCCGGCAGCAGGGCCCTGGCCGACGCGCACGCGGCGCACTCCGCATCCGCCACCCACGCCTACGAGTTCGCGTGGCGCTCCCACGGCCTGGACGGACAGCTCGGCGCCACCCACACGATGGAGCTGCCCTTCGTCTTCGACCGGACCCACCTGCCCGAGCTGCACGGACCCATCGGTCTCCTCGGCCCCGACGAGCCCCCCGCGGACCTCTCCGCCCGCACCCACGCGGCCTGGATCCGGTTCGCGAGGACCGGCGACCCCGGCTGGGACCCGTACGCCACCGGGCGCCGGGCCACGATGCGCATCGACACGCAGTGGAGGCAGGTCGACGACCCCCGCGGGGAGGAACGCCGGGCCTGGATCTGACCGCACCGCCCGGCCACCGTGGCGATTGCCCGAGGACGGTCGCCGTCACACGGGGCGCCGGGCCACGGGCCGCAGTCCGTCCAGGACGAGGTCGAGGAGGCGTTCGGCCTGCTCGCGCTGTTCGGGGTGGGCCGAGGTGAGGGCGATGCCCGCAAGGGCGGCGAACATGTCGGTGGGCCTGATGTCGGACCGGATCTCGCCGGCGGCCACCCCGGCGTCCATGAGGGACGAGAGGGCCGCCTGGATCAGCTCCCGGCTGTCCGCGTACGGATTGCCGCCCGAGGCGACGACGGCCCGCAGGGCGTCCGCCATGCCGAACTTCGCGGTGGCGTAGTCGATGAAGCGGCGGGTCCACGCGCGAAGCGCCTCGGCCGGGGACAGGTCCGCCAGCAGGCCGGGGACGGAGTCGCACAGCCGGGCCACCTCGTTGCGGTACGCGGCCTCGATCAGGGCCTCACGGGTGGGGAAGTTCCGGTAGAGGGTGCCGCTTCCGACGCCCGCCTCCTTGGCGATGCGCTCGAGGTGCGCGTCCAGTCCCTCTTCGCTGAACACCCGCACGGCCGCGACCAGGATCTTGTCCCGGTTGCGCTGCGCGTCGGCCCTCAGCGGACGTTTCGTGGCTCCGGACATGGATGGCTCTCCTCGTCACCGGTTGCTAAGTGGAGGCGTCCCCGCTTACTGTGGGTTGAAGTGGCGGCGCCTCCACTTACCACTCTAGGGCACGACAGAGATGTGCCCCCATCCCGTCCGGAAGGACTGCTCAGCATGTCTGGAATCGAAGGCAAGGTCGTGGCGATCACCGGTGCCAGTGGCGGCATCGGCGAGGCGAGCGCCCTGCTGCTCGCCGAACGCGGAGCCAAGGTCGTCCTCGGGGCGCGCCGCCCCGACCGTCTCGAAGACCTGGCCCTGCGCATCGAGAAGAACGGCGGCGAGGCGGCCTGGGTCCGCACCGACGTGACACGGCGCGAGGACCTGGCCGCTCTCGTCGGCCTGGCACGTGAGCGGTTCGGCAGGCTCGACGTCCTCGTGAGCAATGCCGGGGTCGGCCTGATCTCGCCGCTGGACGAACTCCGCGTCGACGACTGGGAACGGATGATCGACGTCAACCTGAAGGGCGTCCTGTACGGCATCGCCGAGGCCCTGCCCGTCTTCCGGGAACAGGACTCCGGCCACTTCGTCAACATCGTGTCCACGGCCGGACTGCGCATCAGCCCGCTCATGTCGGTCTACGCCGGAACGAAGAACGCCGTTCGCACCGTGTCGGAGGGCCTGCGACAGGAGGCCGGCGACAGCCTCCGTGTCACCGTGGTCTCCCCGGGCTTCGTCCACACGGACTTCGCGGACGGCGTCACGGACCCCGGGGCCAGGGCCCAGATCCTCGACACCAGGGACAGGATCGCGATCCCGCCGCAGGCGGTGGCCCGCGCGGTCGCCTTCGCCGTCGAGCAGCCCGCCGGGGTCGACGTGGGCGACATCGTCGTCCGGCCCACCGCGCAGGACTAGGGGGTGTCGCAAACGACACCCCCTAGACGGCAAGAGGTCGCTCGCGACGGCGACCGCACGCACCGGGACGTCGTGGACGCCCCCGCGGACCAGGCATCCGGCGGGTCAGCCGACGGGGAAGGGGAGCCGGGCCGCCCACTCGCCCAGGGCGGCCTTCTCCGCCCCGGTCGGCGCACGTCGCCCGGTGCCGACCAGCAGCGCGTCCCGGTCGGTGAACGACACGGGAAACGTCATTCCGGCGACCCCTTCCAACAGCTCGCGCGAGAACGCGAGCCCCGCCGCGGGCGGAGCCGCCGCCTCGGGCAGGTGCGCGATCAGGTCGAGGTGGTGAAGGGTCCATTCCAGGACGTACGCGCAGAGGTAGTCCGCCACCGTGAGCACCTGTTCCTGGGTGCCGACCCGGCCCGCGGGATCCGCGAGTTCGGCGGCGCGGCCCGCGGCGGAACCGACGTCGTCCAGGTGGAACCTGAGCAGCCACGGCTCCTCGTACGCGGCGGCGAGGCGCACGATCAGCGCGTCGAGCGGGTCGTCACCCGTCGGGGTTTCGACCACCCGCCAGTAGGTCACCGCGTTCCGGGTCGGCTCCGCTTCGGAGGGGGTGGCCAGGGTGATCAGGACGTCCTGGGCGTCGATGACCAGGTGGCACACCAGGTCCCGGACGAGCCAGCCGGTGCAGCCGGACGGACGCGCGAAGTCCTCGTCGGAGAGTTCGGCGACCGCGGTGCGCAACGCCGACCAGGAGCTGGAGAAGAGATCCACGCCCGACAGCCAACAGCACCGACCGCCCGGCCGCGACCCAATTCGCGGCGGCGGGACGGGAATGCCGCCCACCCGGCCCCCCGGCTCAGCCGTCGGCGGTCGCGGCGTCCTCGGGCGGGTCGACCAGTTGCTCGCGTACGTAGTTCCAGACCACCGCGATCAGCGCGGCCAGTGGGACGGCGAGCAGACTGCCCACGATCCCGGACAGGCTGCCGCCCAGCGTCACCGCCAGCAGGATCACCGCCGCGTGCAGACCGAGACCACGGCTCTGGATGATGGGCTGGAAGACGTTGCCCTCCAACTGCTGCACCACCACGATGATCGCGAGCACGATCACGGCGTCCGTCAGGCCGTTGGACACCAGCGCGATGAGTACCGCCACGAAGCCCGCGAACAGGGCGCCCACGATGGGCACGAAGGCGGACACGAACGTCAGTACCGCCAGGGGCAGTACCAGCGGCACGCCAAGGATCCACAGCCCGAGGCCGATGAACACGGCGTCGAGCAGGCCCACGAGCGCCTGCGACCGGACGAAGGAGCCCAGGGTCTCCCAGCCGCGCAGGGCGACGACCGGGACGTCGGTGGCCAGCCGGCCGGGCAACTGACGGGTGAGCCACGGCAGGAACCGCGGCCCGTCCTTGAGGAAGAAGAACATCAGGAAGACGCCGAGGACCGCGGTGATCAGGCCGTTGACCACCGTGCTCACCCCGGTCGCCACCGCGGTGGTGATGCTGCCGACGCTGTCCTGGATGCGCGCCACCGCCGAGTCGACCGCACCGGTGATCTGGTCGTCGCCGATGTTCAGCGGCGGTCCCGCGGCCCACTCGCGCAGTCGCTGGATGCCCTCGACCACGCCGTCGGTCAACTCGTCGGTCTGGGAGGACATCGGCACCGCGATCAGTGCCACGATGCCCATGACGACCAGCAGGAAAGCCACCGTCACCGCCGCCGCGGCCAACGCGGGACGCCACCCGTGCCGCCGCAGGAAGCGGGCCGAGGGCCAGGTCAACGTGGTCAGGAGCAGACCGACTATCAGCGGCCACACGACCGACCACATACGACCGAGGACCCACAGGGCCACCGCGAGCATGACGAGTATCAGCAGCAACTCGCCCGAGACACGCGCACTGGTGCGCAGCGCGGCCCGGGTCCGCGCGGCACTCAATCTGGCAGACATGGGGTCACCCTATGGGGATGGCCCGGATGCCACGGTGCGACCCGGGTATGGAGTGGCAAGTCACGCGAAGGCGGGGCCGGTCACCCCGCCCTGTGCTGGTTGCGGTATGTCCGGGGTGAGGTGCCGGTGATCCGCTTGAAGGCGGAGCTGAGGGCGCTTTCCGAGCCGTAGCCGACGGCGCCGGCGATCGTGGCGAGCGTTTCGGTTCCCCCGCGCAGGCGCTCGGCGGCCAGTTCGATGCGCCATTGGGTGAGGTAGTCCAGCGGCCCCTGGCCGACCGTGTCCTTGAACCGCGCGGCGAGGGTCGAGCGGGAGACGGCGCCGACCCGGGCCAGCTCGGCCACCGTCCAGGGGCGCTCGGGCGCGGTGTGCATCGAGGTCAGGGCCGTGGCCACGACGGGGTCCGCCAGGCCGGCCGCCCACCCCGACACGGCGTGCGGCTCGCGGGCGAAGTGCAGCCGCAGTACGTGGACGAGCATGACGACCGCGAGATGCCGCGCCACCAGCGTCGACGCCATGGGGCGCTGCCGCAGCTCCCGGTCGATCTGGCCGAGCGCCCACTGGAGGGTGCCGGCCTCCCCGGAACCCGCCGGGACGTGGATGACCGGGGGGAGCGCGTCGAGCAGCAGGGCGCGCGCCCGGTCGCCGAACGAGAAACTCCCTCCCACGAGGAGGACGTCCTCGCCCTCTCCCGTACGCGCCACGCCGTTCTCGGCGGCGGCGAAGACCGGGCCGGCCTCCACCGCAACGGCGTCGGCGTCGCTGGAGAGCGTGAATTCGAGTGGCCGGGTCAGCAGGTAGCAGTCCCCCTCGGCCAGCTGAATCGGCTCGTCGGCTCCCGCGACGCGAAGCAGGCAGCCGCCGCGCCGGACGGCGTTGAACTTCACGCCCTCCGGCGCCTTGAAGCGCACCGCCCACCTGCCGCCGGCCACCAGGCTCGACGACAGGTGGCTCCTCGTGTCGAGGAGCGCCAGCACGTCCTCGAGCGGATCCATCACATACCCCCGTTTGGACGATTGAGCAAGTAATCTGGATGTTTCAGTATAGCTACTCCAGCGCGGCTCTCGTACTTTGGTGCAGTGAGCACAGTCCACAACAGGAAAGATCCGGTCGTGAACCCCACACCTCTCCTCACCACCCCCTTCCACTCGCACGCCACCGCCACCGAAGTCCTCGACGGTGTGGACCTCACCGGTCGGCGCGTGGTCGTCACCGGCGGCGCTTCCGGCATCGGTGTCGAAACCGTCCGTGCTCTGGCCACCGCCGGCGCGGAGGTCACCGTAGCCGTCCGGAACCCGGCCACGGCCGAGCCGCTCGTCCGGGACATCGCCGCACTGCCAGGCCCGGGTTCGGTGCGGGCGCAAGCCATCGACCTCGCCGACCTCGGGTCGGTCGCCGCCTTCGTACGGGGATGGCAGGGGCCGCTCGACGCCCTCGTGGCCAACGCCGGCGTCATGGCCCTCCCGGACCGGCAGGTCACCGCCGAGGGCTGGGAGATGCAACTGGCGGTCAATCACCTCGGCCACTTCGCCCTCGCCCTGGGACTGCACGACAACCTGCGCGCGGCCGGTGACGCTCGTATCGTCGTCGTCAGTTCGGGCGCCCACCGCAACGCGGCCTTCGACTTCGACGACCCGCACTTCGCGCACCGCCCCTACGACCGCTGGGCCGCCTACGCGCAGTCCAAGACGGCCGACGTCCTGTTCGCCGTGGGCGCCCGTCGCTGGGGCGCGGACGGCATCACCGCCAACGCGCTCAACCCCGGCTGGATCAGCACCAACCTCCAGCGCCACGTCGACGACGAGACGATGCGCGCCCTGGGCGCCATGGACGAGGACGGGAACATCATCGAGCAGCCCTACTACAAGACACCCCTCCAGGGCGCCGCGACCTCCGTGCTGCTGGCGGCGTCCCCCCTGGTCAACGGTGTCACCGGGCGCTACTTCGAGGACAACCAGGAGGCGCCGACGGTCCCCGCCGACGACACGGAACACGTCGGCGGCGTGGCCCCCCACGCCCTCGACCCGAAGGCCGCGGACCGTCTGTGGGACTACGCCGCCGACGTCATCGGCCGGTGACCCGCGCCGGGGTCACTCCTCGGGAACCTTCACCCAGTCCAGGGTGCGCTCCACCGCCATCTTCCATCCGGCGTAACCCTGCGCGCGCCGGTCCTCGGACCACTGCGGCTCCCAGCGCCTGGACTCGTGCCAGTGGGTGCGCAGTTCGTCGGTGTCGCGCCAGAACCCCGTGGCCAGCCCCGCCGCGTAGGCCGCGCCGAGGGCGGTGGTCTCCGCGACGACGGGGCGGCTGACGGGGACGCCGAGGATGTCGGCCTGGATCTGCATGCAGAGGTCGTTCGCGGTCACACCGCCGTCGACCCTGAGCACGTCCAGATGGACCGAGGAGTCCTGTTCCATGGCCTCGACGACGTCGCGGCTCTGGTAGCAGATGGCTTCCAGCGTCGCCCGTGCCAGGTGCGCGTTGTCGTTGTACCTGGCGAGGCCGACGATCGCTCCCCGGGCGTCGGAGCGCCAGTAGGGGGCGAACAGGCCCGAGAAGGCGGGGACGAAGTACATGCCGCCGTTGTCCTCGACCGTACGGGCGAGTTCCTCGCTCTCGGCCGCGGTCTTGATGATCTTCATCTGGTCGCGCAGCCACTGCACGGCCGATCCCGTCACCGCGATGGACCCCTCGAGCGCGTAGACGGCCGGACTGTCGCCGAACTGATAGGCCACGGTGGTGAGGAGCCCGTGCTCGGAGCGGACCAGCTCCGTGCCGGTGTTGAGCACCAGGAAGTTGCCGGTGCCGTACGTGTTCTTGGCCTCGCCCGGACTGAAGCAGACCTGCCCGACCGTCGCCGCGTGCTGGTCGCCGAGCACCCCGCAGATGGGAACCGCGGCGCGCAGCGGCCGGGACGTCCGGGTCGTGCCGTACGCCTCCCGGTGCGAGGAGGGGTTGATGGCGGGCAGCATGCTCCGGGGGATGTCGAAGAAGCCCAGCAGCTCGTCGTCCCAGTCGAGCGTCTCCAGGTTCATCAGCATGGTGCGGCTCGCGTTGGTCACGTCGGTGGCGTGGATGCCGCCGTCGGGACCGCCGGTCAGGTTCCACAGGACCCAGGAGTCCGTGTTGCCGAACACCGCGTGTCCCTGTTCCGCCGCTTCGCGCACCCCGTCGACGTTCTCCAGGATCCACTGGATCTTTCCGGCGGAGAAGTACGTCGCGGGCGGCAGCCCCGCCTTGCGCCGGATGACGTCGCCCCGGCCGGAGCGTTCCAGGTTCGCCGCGATGGCGTCGGTACGCGTGTCCTGCCACACGATGGCGTTGTAGTAGGGACGGCCGGTGCGCGGGTCCCAGACCACGGTGGTCTCGCGCTGGTTGGTGATGCCGATGGCCGCCAGGTCGGTGCCCGACAGGCCGCCGTTGCGAAGGGCGTTCTGCATCACCGAGTTGGTGCGCTCCCAGATCTCCACCGGGTCGTGCTCCACCCACCCGGAGCGGGGGAGGATCTGTTCGTGCTCCAACTGGTGCTTCGCGACCTCGTTGCCGCCGTGGTCGAAGATCATGAACCGGGTGCTGGTGGTCCCCTGGTCCACCGCGCCGATGAAGTCCGCCATGGTTACTCCGCCTCTCCGGCCGGTGTCATTCTTCGGGTGCCGGGACGCGCCCCGGTAGCTCGGGCTCGGCGGCCGGCAGGAACCGGCCGATGAACACCTTGTACAGCCCCGCGCCGAGCAGGCCGCCTACCAGTGGGCCGACGATCGGCACCCAGAAGTAGAAGTTTCCGTACTGATCTCGCCATGCCCCGCCGTACCCGGTGATGAAGCTGGCCAGCCGGGGGCCGAAGTCACGGGCCGGGTTGATGGCGTATCCCGCGTTGGTGCCGAAGGCCATGCCGATCGCAACCACGACCAGGCCGATGACGAAGGGCGCGAGGTTGGCGCCCGGCGGCGAGTTGAGCAGGTCCGTCAGGGCCAGGATCAGCAGCAGCAGAATGGCGGTGCCGATGACCTGGTCGCGAAAGGCGCCCCACTCGTGGACCGGCAGCGCGGTGTTGCCGTTGGCGGGGAGTGTGGAGAACACGAACTGCGTCTTGAGGGTGTGGCCGGGGTCGGCCTTCGCCAGTGCTTCGGTGTAGTTCCAGCGGACCAGGAGGGCGGCCACGAACGCGCCCGCCGTCTGGGCCAGGGTGTAGGGAATCACCTTGCGCCACGGGAACCCCTTGAACGCGGCGAGGGCGACCGTCACCGCGGGGTTGATGTGCGCACCGCTCAGCCGCGCGGCCACGTAGACGCCCAGGGTGACACCCAGCCCCCACGCCCAGGCGATGCTGTCGTGGTCCCCGAGGCCGCCCGCCGGGTCCGTGAGGGCCCCGCCCGCGACCACCTGGGCGACCACGCCGCAGCCGAAGAGAATGAGGATCATCGTGCCGGCGAATTCGGCCGACAGTTCACCGATCAGACCGGATCTTTTGAGCCGCTCAGCCATGGAAGCTCACCTTCCGCCGGCTTGACCGGCCGTCGACTGTTCGAGCATCTCCTCGGACACATTAAGGTGACTTCCGGCAAACCGCACTTAAAGGACATCCGGGAGTGTAGTCGCCTCGCGCGGTGCCGTGCGGCTGGGTTTCGTCCAGCGGGGCGTCCAAGGCGGCCAGGTCGTCCGCGTCCAAGACGTCGGTGGCGTGGGAGCGCAGCTTGGCCAGGCAGATCTGGGCGTAGGAGCCGGCCCATTCGTGCGGCGGCCTGCTGGTGCAGGCGGTGCAGCATCTGCGGGGAGATGTCCGCCGCCGTCACGTGCACAGAGGGGAACTGCCGGGCGAGGGCGAGACCCCGTGACGGGTTACCTCGTCACCACCTGGCAGGGCGACGACAGGATCGGCACCAGAACGGTTGCCAGGGACCTGCTCGAGACCGTCGTCGACGGACTGAAGCCGGGCACGCGGTACCGCTTCACCGTAGCGGCGACGAATCTGCAGGGAACGGGAGAGGAGTCCGCACCCACGGAGACCGTCACGCCCGTGGGCTGACGAGAGGTGAGCGCCGGCTGCTCCTCATGGCCGCGGAGCGATCGGCAGCCGGCGCTTGTGGTCGGTGTGGCGGTAGCGGGTGACGATCGTGTCGAAGGCCCGTTCCTTCACCGGCCTGCCCTCCAGGAAGTCGTCGATCTCCTCGTAGGTGACACCGAGGGCGTCCTCGTCGGCCTTGCCCGGGTCGAGGTTCTCCAGGTCGGCCGTCGGGACCTTCCGCACCAGCTCGGCGGGCGCGCCGAGGGCGTCCGCGACGGCGCGCACGCGGCGCTTGGTGAGGCCGGTCAGCGGTACGACGTCGGCGGCGCCGTCGCCGAACTTGGTGAAGAAGCCGGAGACCGCCTCGGCCGCGTGGTCGGTGCCGACGACCAGGCCGCCGTGCGCTCCGGCCACGGCGTACTGCGCGATCATGCGCTGGCGCGCCTTGATGTTGCCGTGCACGAAGTCCTGGTGCCGTTCGTCGCGGAAGGCCACGTCGGCGGCGAGCAGCGCATCCAGCGCCGCGTCGCTCGCGGGCTTGATGTCCACGGTCAGCACCTGGTCGGGCCGGATGAAGGAGAGCGCGAGCTGGGCGTCGTGCTCGTCGGCCTGGACGCCGTGCGGCAGCCGCATGGCGTAGAACCGCGCCTCGTGTCCCGCGTCGCGGGCCCGCTCCACGGCGAGCTGGCACAGCCGGCCCGCGGTGGTGGAGTCGACCCCGCCGCTGATGCCGAGCACGAGGGCGCGCAGACCGGTGGAGGTCAGCCGCTCGGCGAGGAAGGCCACCCGGCGCTCGATCTCCCGTTCGGCGTCGAAGGTCTCCGCGACCTCCAGTTCCCGGGCGATCTCCAGTTGCAGGGCGATGGACGCCGGCTCGCTCAATTCCGCTCCTCGTTCGATGCGCGGGGCATGTCTCGTTTCACCCTACCCAGAGGCGTCGGGGACCCGGACCGAGGCGGTGTCGTGGAGCGGGAGGTGCGGGGCGGCCGGCAGGGGCCGCCCCGCACGCTTTCGGGTCAGTTCAGCGGCTCCACCCGGATGTTGCGGAACCGGACCTTGTTCCCGTGGTCCTGCAGCCGGATCGCCCCGGCGAGGGCGACGTCGTCGTGGACCTTCTCGCCGTTCCACACCACCGTCACCCGCGCGTCGGCGGTCTTGGCTCCGTTCTCGTCGTAGCGGGCGGCGCGGAAGACGATGTCGTACGTCTGCCAGGTCTCCGGCGCCGCCGCCGCGTTGGTGTCGGGTGCCTTCTGCAGATAGATCGCCCCGGCCTCGTTGGTGTCCAGGGTGGTGTCACCGTAGGAGTCGAGGATCTGCAGCTCGTAGCGGTCCTGGAGGTAGATGCCGCTGTTGCCGCGGTCCTGGCCGGTTACGTCGTCCGGCAGCAGGGGGACGCGGAACTCCACGTGCAGCTTGAAGTCCTGGTAGGCGTCCTTGGTGCGGATGTCGCCGCAGCACACCTCCATGGACCTCTCCTCGGCCAGCGGCCACGCCACCTGCCGCCCGTCCGTGTGCTGCCACTGTTCCTGCGAGCCGGCGGTGCCGTCGAACAGGGCGACCCGGGCGCCGTGCGGGTGCACGGTGATCAGGTCGAGGTTGACGTGTCCGGTGTCACCGGGGTCGTAGCGGTAGGAGAGGGTGTTGTGGCCGGCGCGCAGCCGCAGCGGCTCGGTCCGTGTGGACCAGGTGTCCCAGTCCCCGGTGGACGCGAGCTGTGTCTGGCGCACCTTCTTCCCGCCCGCGTACAGGGAGAGCGACTTGGTGCCCTCGAAGGGGTCGGGGCCGTTGGAGTAGCGCAGGCCCACGTCGTAGGTGCCGGCCTTCGGGACGGTCACGTCGAACGTCGTGGTGACCTTGCCCTCGGTGGCGTAGCGGTCGACGAAGCCGCTGCCGGAGTAGCCGGAGTGGTCGGTGTTGATGCCGGCCTTCCCCGTCAGACGCGCCTCCTCGGCCTCGTACAGGGTGGCCGCCGGCGGCTGCTTGCCGGGCATCTCGTTGAGCGTGTACCAGGCCTCCGTGCTCCACAGCGTCTCACCGGAGGCCGAGGCGAAGGGCCGCGGGGAGCGCACGTGCACCACGCGGTCCGGCTTGAGGCCGTCCAGGCGCAGCCGGACGGTCCGGCCGTCGTGCGAGAGCTTCGCCGACCGCACGGTCAGCTCCTCCTCGGCGATCTTCGGGCCGCCGTAGTCGGCGGTCGGCGTGTAGCGCCACTGCTCGACCTCGTAGCGCGCGGCGAGTTCGGCGGCGGTCTCCTCGGACACCGGCTGGGTGTACGTCAGGTCGAAGCCGCCCGGCACGGCCCGCATCTTCTGGATGTCGAAGGTGTCGCCGCCGTTCGGCGTCAGCTTCTGCAGACCGAACTTCAGCTTGCCCTCCTGCCCCCAGTTCCCGTCGGCGCCCAGGCCACCGGTGTAGATCGCGCCGTCGGGGCCGAGGGAGACGCGGTTGACGCCCGCCTCGAGGCCCTGCGTGTAGCGGAAGACGGCGCCCTGGTACTGGCCCTTCACCTTCTCCAGGTAGGCGCGCTGCAGGCCGCCGTAGGTGACGTCGCCGATCAGCATCTGTCCGGCGAACCTGCCCTTCCTCAGGTACAGCGGGGTGGAGGGCGAGTTGCCGATCTCGTTCTGCGGCAGCCACAGCACCGGCTCGGTGACGGGGGAGCCCTCGAAGGGTCCTGCGGGCTCCGTGTAGTGGTTGAAGAAGCGGTCCTGCTTGATCTGGACGAGCTTCGAGGCGGGCAGCCAGCCGCCCTGGTTGTCGGTGGTGAAGATGTCGCCGCCCGGGCCCCAGCCGATGCCGTTGGGCGTGCGCAGCCCGCCCGCGATCGGGCTGATCTTCCCGGTCTTCTTGCTGATCTTGTACGTCGTCCCGCGGTTGGGCGCCGGCTGAGGGTTCGTGGTCGCGCCGCCGAGGTCGATGGCGACGGAGAGGTTCACGTAGAAGTAGCCGTCGCGGTAGAGCAGGCCGAACGCGAACTCGTGGAAGTTGCCGCCGTACGGCCACGTGGCGACCGTGCGGTACTCGTCGGTCACGTCGTCGCCGTCGCTGTCGACCAGCCGGGTCAGTTCGTGCTTCTGCGAGACGTAGAGCGAACCGTCCACGTACTTGATGCCCATGGGCTCACGCAGCCCACTCGCCACCTTCTCGACGCCGACCTTGTCGCGACTGGTCTCACCGGTGACGTTGTCGAGGAGGTACACCTCTCCGGCAACGTTGTCGGTGCCGCCCCACGTGCTGATCGCGAGGCGTCCGTCGGGCAGCCAGTCCATGCCGGTGACCTGCGGTTCGAAGCCGTCGGGGCGCAGGTCGGTGAGCGTGAGGTCGGGGCGCACCGAGGCCAGCGGCAGACCGTCCCCGGGGGTGTCGCGCCCGGCCTCGCACTCCTTGCGGCCCGGAGCCGTCACCCGGACGACCCCGGCGTCGGTGCTCAGCGCCTCCCGGGGCACGACGGAGAACTCGCTCTCACCGGGCGGCATCCAGGACAGTTGCAGCTGCTGACCGCCGCCGCGGTCGAAGTGCTCGATGCGCAGCGGGTGCGCTCCCGCGGTGAGGTCGACCGTGCCGTCCTTGGGCTCCGCGCCATGGAGTCCGTCGTGGTCGATCACCGTGGCGTCGTCGAGACTCAGCCGTGATCCGTCGTCACTGACGAGCCGGAACACATAGGTCCCGTCACGCGGCGCGACCAGGTAACCGGAGGCCTGAGAGACGAAGTTGTCGGCGATCCCACCGAAGTCGGCGGTGGTGGACCAGTCGACCGTCGGCATCAGCTTGTCGTGGTTGGGGGTCTGGCCCGGCTTGAGGGTGCACAGCTCGTTCAGCGGCGTCTGGACGTCGAACACACGCAGCGTGACCCCGGGCTCCTGCGGCGGGATGTCGGCCGTCGCGGCGGAGGACGCCGGGGCGGCCCAGGCACCACCGATCGATATGGCCGACGTCAGCAGGAGGATGAGGTGTCTTCGGGCGCGCGAGAACAGCCGTGGGTGCATTGGTCCTCCGGAATGTGGGGACCGGACCGTGCCGGATATCGCTCCGGTCTTGAGCGGTATGACGGAAGTTCCGCCGCCAAGGTAGGAGACTTCCGCTTGACATGTCCATACTTTGTCATCGCTGTGTTCAAAGTTCTTTGCGGCGGGGCCCGTTGGCGCGGTCAGCGGCCCCTGCGCACCCGGGCCGCCGCGCGGGCCTCCGCGGCCTTGCGCGCCTCGACGGCCTTGCGGGACCCCTTCGCGGCGCGGCCCGGGCGGGTGCCCATCCCGCGGAAGGGGGCGTTGCCCCCGTCGGTCCCCGGTCCGGCCGGCGGGCGCTTCGCACCGGTGATGGCGGTCAGCTTCTGCTCGCCGGAGCGCACGGGGGTCACCGTCGGCCGGATCCCGGCCTCGGACATCATCCGGTTCACCTCGCGCCGCTGGTCGGGGGTGACGAGCGTGACCACGCTCCCGGACTGACCGGCCCGCGCCGTACGCCCGCCACGGTGCAGGTAGTCCTTGGCGTCGGCCGGCGGATCGACGTTGACGACGAGGTCGAGGGCCTCCACGTGGATGCCCCGGGCCGCGACGTTGGTGGCCACCAGCACGGAGACGTCGCCCTCCACGAACCGGGCGAGGGTGTGGGTGCGCTGCGGCTGCGACTTCCCGCTGTGCAGGGCGGCGGCGGACACCCCGGCGGCCCGCAGGTGCCGGGTGAACCGGTCGACCCCGGCCTTGGTGTCCAGGAACATCAGCACCCGGCCGTCCCGGGCGGCGATCTCGGTCGCGGTCGCGTACTTGTCGGCGGGGTGGATGGTCAGCACGTGGTGCTCCATCGTGGACACCGAGGCGGACGCCGGGTCGACCGACGCGAGCACCGGGTCGTGCAGATGGCTTCGCACCAACGCGTCGACGTCGCCGTCGAGCGTGGCCGAGAACAGGAGGCGCTGCCCGTCGGAGGGCACCTGGTCCAGGATGCCGGAGACCTGCGGCAGGAACCCGAGGTCGCACATCTGGTCCGCCTCGTCCAGCACCGTGATCCGCACGTGATTGAGGTGGCAGTCCCGGCGTGAGACCAGGTCGGCCAGCCGTCCCGGCGTCGCGACGACCACTTCGGCGCCGCCGCGCAGCGCCTCCGTCTGCCGGTTGATCGACAGACCGCCGACGACCGTCGTCAGGCGCACGTTCAGCGTCCGCGCGTACGGTGCCAGCGCCTCGCTCACCTGCTGGGCGAGCTCGCGGGTCGACACCAGGACGAGGGCCAGCGGCCGCTTCGACTCCGCACGCCGGCCGGCGATCCCGACGAGCAGGGCGAGCCCGAAGGCCAGCGTCTTGCCGGAGCCGGTCCGCGCGCGGCCGAGGATGTCGCGCCCGGCCAGCGCGTCCGGCAGGGTCGCCGCCTGGATCGGGAAGGGTTCCGTCACCCCGAGCCCGGCCATCGTCTCCACCAGCGCCGTCGGCAGTCCGAGGGCGTCGAAGGACGCGACCGGCGCAGGGTCGGGCGTCACCGGCCGCGACATCCCGGACCCGCCCCGGGGAGCTGTCGTACGCCGGGACCTGCCGGACCCGGAGCCTTCGTGGGCCGACGGCGGCTTCGCGTTCATGGGGGACCTTCCTGATCAGGCGCCCGGAACGCGACCGGGTCCGTACCCCTCGGTACGGACCCGGGCGCCTCAAAGCGTGCGGCCCATTTTACCAGCGGGCGCCGCCGCGCCGTACGGCCGACCGGGCAGGGCCTACTGGGACTCGACCCGTCCGAGCAGGGGCGGCCCGGCCGTCGGGCGCGTTCACCGCGAGGCCTGTGACGAGGCGCGCGCCGCCCGGACGCGGCGGTGGCTCCACGCGAGCAGCGCGAACAGGACCATTCCGGAGATGATCAGGCTCGCCCCCGTGGCCCATCCGGAGTACGGCACTTGCGGAACGAGGCCCCACACCACGCCCGCGGTGACGAGGAACACCCCCACCAGCACCGAACCGGCGATCCGCCATCGGGAGGAGACGCTCTCCTCCGCCGCACGCATCGCCCGGGTCCGTACGGGGGCGACGAACCGGTCCAGTGCCGGGACGGCGCGCGACAGCAGCACCACGCCGGCGAACACGAGCAGCAGACCAGGCCCCGGCAGCACCAGCAGAGCGACGCCGATCACCACAAGGATGCCGCCGAGGACACCCAGGAGGGTTCGCCGGATCGATTCGACACCGCGCGCCATGGCGCCCCACTCTCCTGCGGTCGGCAAGGACTCCGGTTCCGTCGGCGTGCCCCACCCTAGGCAGGGATCGCGGCGCGGGCGATTCCGGCGCAGTCGGGTCGGCCGGGCCGGATCTCGGCCTCCCCGGTGAGTTCCCCGTACCCCGGGCCGGACGTGGGGGCCTCCCGGCAGCGAGCGGTTGACGCGCTCGGCCGGCCGCTCCCGAACGGTCAGCGTCCGGTGAGACGGGCCGTCAGGCGGGACAGCAGGACGACGGACTCGCTGAGCCGCCGCCTTTCGTCGGGGTCGAGGGTCTCGCGGATGGCGGCGCCCAGGGCACCCGCGCGCAGAGTGCGTTCCCGCTGGAGCCGGGAGCGGCCGGCGCCGGTGAGGTGGACCAGGAGCTTGCGGCCGTCGTCGGGGTGCTGCTCGCCGTGGACCAGGCCGGCGGCGGAGAGGTCCTTGACCGACTTGGCGGCCGACTGGTGTGTGACGCCGCGCAGTCGGGCGAGATCCGCCGTGGTCAAGGGGCCGCCGCGGTCGAGGAATCCGAGAACGGCGGCCTCGCCGGGCGGCATGGTGTCCGCGGCTCGTACCGCCCGGACCAGTTCGCCGATCGAGTGCCGCAGCTCCTCGGCCAGCTTGTCTTCGTCCATGAGGTCATCCTAGCCGCAGCTTTCACATCAAGTTGTACAGTCAGGTTGTACAAATTGGTTGGCTGAAGCGAGAGGGCATTGCGGTCATGGAACTCACCAAGTTCGGGCATGCGTGTGTGCGGCTCGAGAAGGACGGGCGCCGCCTGGTCATCGACCCGGGCGGTCTGACCGACCCCGGGGCGTTGGAAGGCGCCGACGCCGTACTCGTCACGCACGAGCACTTCGACCACTTCTCGGAGGAAGTGCTGCGCCGGGCGGCCGCGGCGTGTCCCGGGCTGCGCATCTGGGCCGACCCCTCCGTGGCGAAGCGGCTGGACGGCCTCGGCACGCAGGTCACCGCCACTGGGCACGGGGACGCCTTCGGCGTCGCGGGCTTCGACATCCAGGTGCACGGGGCCTGGCACGCGGTCATCCACCCGGATGTCCCACGCATCTCCAACGTCGGGTTCCTGGTGGACGAGACCCTGTTCCATCCCGGCGACGCCCTGACCGTTCCCGGCACCCCGGTCGGCACGCTGCTGCTGCCGGTGCACGCTCCCTGGTCCACCGTGGGTGATCTGATCGACTACGTACGCGAGGTCGCTCCCCTCGACGCCTACGCCGTGCACGACGGCGCCCTCAACGACGTCGGCACCGCGATGGTCGAGGGCTTCCTCGGAGAGCGGGGCCCCGGGGTCCCGGCCCGTTACCGCCGCTTGGCCCTCGGTACGAGCGTCCGGGTCGACCGAGGGCCGGCTCACGTGCCCGACCGCGCGTCCCGGCGACGGTGAGGGCGCAGATCGCGGACGTACGCGGTGATGTCGTCGGCGAGCAGGGCGGGTTCCTCCTGGGCGGCGAAGCACGGTGCGCGTCGTCTCGCGGGCGCACGGGCCCACGGGCTCGCGACGGTGCCTGACGCTCACGGGGGTGGGGATTCCGGCCGGCCCGCCGACATCGGAACCAGGGGTCCATGGTCCGGCGCAGTGGGTCAATGCCCGGCCTGGCACGGGAAGTTGCGGGGAGGCCCCATCGACGTGGGCGGACTTCGCTGCTAGACCTGCACCACCCGCACCACCTGCACCCACCGTCCAAGGAGGAGCATGTGAGAGCACGTCGCGCGGTCGTCAGGACCGCCTCGGCACTGGTCGCCGCCCTCGCCCTGACCGTCGGCCTCGGCGGCCCGGCCGCCGCGGCGCACGAGGCGGAGGCCGGGCCGGCCGCCACCGGGTCCGGCCCCGTCACGCACGAGGAGAACGACCGCGTCCCAGAGGGCTCGGTCTGGACCCAGCACTACTTCCCGTCCTCCGACCGCTCCGGCACCCGCCTCCACGCCGACGTCCTGCTGCCCGAAGGGCTGAGACGGAAGGAGAAGGTGCCGGTCATCCTGTCGATCGGCCCGTACTTCGCCCACACGGGCCAGACCGGTCCCGAGGGCTGGACCCACACCGGCCCGTCCGCCCGCTTCCAGGACTTCATCGAGGGCACCGACCTGTTCGACCAGGGGTACGCCTTCGTCATGGTGGACCTGCGTGGCTTCGGCGGCTCCACCGGCTGCCTCGACTGGGGCGGGCCCGGCGAACAGGCCGACGTCGGGGCCGCCGTCGACTGGGCCGCGAAGCAGCCGTGGTCCACCGGCGCGGTCGGCATGTACGGCAAGTCGTACGACGCCGTCACGGGCCTCATCGGCAACAACCTGGACCAGCGCGCGCTCAAGGCCGTCGTCGCCCAGGAACCCGTGTGGGACATGTACCAGTACATCTACTCCAACGGCGTGCCCCGCCCGAACGTGACCGGTACCGCCGACGCGTACAACTCCATCGCCTCCATGCCGCCGATGGCGGACGACGATCCGCGCTACCGGGCGAATGCCCGGTACGAGGAGAGCCACCCGGAGTGCCTGACGGAGAACTCGGCCGGATACCGGATATCCGACCAGCGGGACAGGCACTGGACCTCCCGTGACCTGGCGAGGATGGCCCGGGGCAGCGACACCCCGCTGTTCGTCACGCAGGGCTTCGTCGAGAACAACACCAAGCCCGAGGAGATGGAGGAGTACCTCGACAACCACAAGGGGCCCGAGCGCGGCTGGCTCGGCCAGTGGGACCACGTGCGTGGCGGGGACCGCACCAGCGACGGACGTCTGGCGATGGGCCGCGAGGGCTGGTACGACGAGACCCTGTCCTTCTACGACCAGTACCTCAAGGGCACCGGGCCGACGGTGCGTTACCCGGCCTACGCCGTCGAGGACTCCACCGGTGCCTGGCGCGCCCAGCGCACGTGGCCCGTCACGGAGCGCTCGGTCGACCTCCCGCTCGGCGGTGGCTCCTACGTGGACGACGGCGGGGCGTCGGCCCGCGCGGGGCTGACCGCGTCCGGCCGTGCGACGCCGCAGCCGCCGGCACAGCCCACCGGCAAGTGGGACATGGAGAACGCGCCCGCCACCGAGCAGCGGGCCCCGGCCGGCCTGGCCGCGGAAGCGGCGGAGAGCCAGCGCACCGGCGAGGTCGCCTCCAGCTTCTTCGTGTGGTCGAAGCCGCTGAAGAAGGCCGCGCGCGTCACCGGCACCCCGCAGGTGTCCTTCACGGCCCGCGGCGAGGGCAACGTCATGCTCAAGCTGTACGACGTCGCCCCGGACGGCACCGCCGTCATGTTCGACGAGCAGGTCTCCCTGGTGGACCGGGGCCGGATGAGCGTCGATCTGAAGGCGACCGACTGGACGCTCGCCGCCGGGCACGTCCTGGCCGTGGAGATCGGTTCCATCCAGACCGGCTCCTGGCGCGACACGCCTTCGGGCGAGACGATCACGATCAGGGGAGCGAAGCTCGGGCTCGCGTTGGACGACCCGGCCGACGACGTCGCCACCCAGGGCGACCGGTCGCCGTACCTGGACACCTACCTGCGCCAGTACACGGTGAGCCTGCCGGCCGGCCCGGGGACTTTCTCGGTGGTTCCGGGCGGCCGGCCGTGACAAGCTGTGCTCTTGTTGTCCGAGCCCAGGAGGTCACCATGACTGAAGAGTCTTCATCGCAGGCAGGTTCGGAACCGGCGGAGGACGAGAACCCCGCCCTGACCCCCGACGAGAACGGTCAGTACGACCTGAAGGGCAAGTTCCGAGAGGCACTGGAGCGCAAGCGCGGCAAGCAGGCGGAGGCCGCGGCGCTCGCCGCGAACGCCGACGTGGCGAAGATCCGCGGCGCCCATGGGCCCGCCGCCAGCCAGCGGTCGTTCCGGCGCAAGAGCGGCTGAGACGCGACCGGCCGTACGTGCACAGGGCCCGACCGTGGCAACACGGTCGGGCCCTGTCTGTCGGTCGCGGGGGTCCGGTCAGGGGCGGCCGGTCAGATAGCCGCCCATGGAGGTGAAGTACTCGGCCGCGGACAACTCCCGTCCGTCCTCGGTCCGTACGCGCGTGACGGCGAGGCCGTGATTGCGGCCGCTGCGCGCGTCGGCTCCGGCGACGATCACCACGCCGTCGCCCTCGCGGTAGAAGATCCGGCCGGGCGTGCCGCCGTAGCGGCCCCGGGAGACCACGGCGGCCAGGACCTCGAGCCGCCTGCCGCGGTGGAACGTGAAGGCGCTGGGGTACGGCTCGGACTGGGCCCGGACCAGGCGCTCCAGATCCTCGGCGGGCCAGTTCCAGTCGATGCGGATGTCCTCGGCGGACCGCTTGTGGAAGAAGGTCGCCCGGGACCGGTCCTGCCGGGTGAACTCCGTCTGCCCGGCGGCGATGAGGCCCAGCGCGCCGATGGTGACGGGGGCGATGAGGTCGACGGTCTTGTGGAAGAGATCGGTGGCCGTGTCCGTCGGTCCGACCGGCACCGCCTCCTGCCGGACGATGTCTCCGGCGTCCAGCTCGTCGTTCATCATGTGCGCGGTGACGCCCACCTCGGTCTCGCCGTTGATCAGTGCCCAGATCAGCGGGGAGAATCCGGCGTACTTCGGCAGCAGCGAGTCGTGCACGTTGAGCGTGCCGTGGCGGGGGAGGCCGAAGACGTGCGGCGGGATCCAGGTCCGCCAGTTGTTGGCCACGATGATGTCCGGGTCGGCGTCCTTGAGGCGTTCGAACAGCTCGTCGTCGTCGGGGCGGTTGCGGAGCAGCACCGGGACACCGTGCTCCTCGGCGAGGTCGGCGACGGAGTCGCTCCAGATCTTCTCGTACGCGTGATCACTCTTCGGATGCGTCACGACCAGGACCACGTCGTGTTCGGAGTCCAGGAGGGCTCGCAGGGTGCGGTGCCCCCAGGTCTGGTAACCGAACATGACGACCCGCATGGGGGTTCCTCCTCAAGGCAGGGGTTCAGCCGGGCAGTTAAGCAAGGCTTACCTTAGTGCGTAACATCCCTCCGCGACACTCCAGTTGACGTGAATCATCTCCTGGAGTGCCCTATCGACAGTCGCATCTCGTTAGCTTAGGCTCACCTAAGTTTCCGGCGCACGATGGGAGTGACATGTCACAGGTTCTTCCTGGTGACGCAACGCTGGTCCACGACCTCATTGGGATCGGCTTCGGACCGTCCAATGTCGCCATGGCGATCGCGATCCGCGAACACAACGCACAGGCGGCCGACGGGCAGGAGACGGTCACCGCCCGCTTCTTCGAGCAGCAGCCACGCTTCGGCTGGCACCGCGGCATGCTGATCGACGACGCGACCATGCAGGTGTCCTTCCTCAAGGACCTGGTGACACTGCGGAATCCGGCCAGTGAGTTCAGCTTCCTCTGCTACCTGCAGAGCAAGGGGCGGCTGATCGACTTCATCAACCACAAGAACCTCTTCCCGCTGCGGGTGGAGTTCCACGACTACTTCGAGTGGGCCGCGACCAAGGTCGACGACCTGGTCTCCTACGGCCACGAGGTCGTCGGCGTCGCGCCCGTCGTGCGGGACGGAGCCGTGGACCACCTGGAGGTGACGGTCCGTTCGGGGGAGGGGCTCGAGGTCCACCGGGCGCGCAACCTCGTCATCGGCACCGGCCTGCGTCCCCTCGTGCCAAAGGGCGTGGAGCGCGGGGACCGCGTCTGGCACAACTCCGAACTGCTCGCCAAGGTCGACGCGTTGGAAGGCACCTCGCCCTCCCGTTTCGTCGTCGTCGGAGCCGGGCAGAGCGCCGCCGAGAACGTCGCCTACCTGCACCGCCGCTTCCCCGGGGCCGAGGTGTGCGCGGTCTTCACCCGCTACGGATACAGCCCCGCCGACGACAGCGGGTTCGCCAACCGGATCTTCGACCCGGCGGCGGTGGACGACTACTTCACCGCGCCCGGCAGCGTCAAACGCCGGCTGATGGACTACCACGGCAACACCAACTACTCCGTGGTGGACATCGACCTGATCGACGACCTGTACCGGCAGATGTACCGGGAGAAGGTCCTGGGCACCGAGCGGCTGCGCTTCCTCAACGTGTCCCGGCTCACCGACGTCAAGGAGACGCCCGACCGGGTACGCGCCACCGTGACATCCCTGGTCACCGGCGAGGAGACCCTGCTGGACGCGGACGTCGTGGTCTTCGCCACCGGCTACGGTCAGGCCGACCCCCTCGGTCTGCTCGGCGAGGTCGCGGACCGCTGCCTGCGCGACGACGAGGGCCGGGTGCGCGTCGAGCGCGACTACCGGATCGCGACGGACCCCGGCCTTCCCTGCGGCATCTATCTGCAGGGCGGCACGGAGCACACGCACGGCATCACGTCGTCGCTGCTGTCCAACACCGCGATCAGGGTGGGCGAGATCCTGGAGTCGCTCCTCGACCGCGGTCTCAAGTCCGCCTCCGACGAGGCCCGTACGGTCGCCGACGGGACCGGGGGTACCGCGCGTTAGTGTACGTCGCCATGACCACGACTGCGGTTGAGCGCCCCGCGCCCAGGGGCCCGACAGAGGCCCGTCGACGACGGGTCGCCGGCTTGGGCGTACTCGCGGCGCTTCTCGTGGTCGCGGCCGCGGCGTCGCTGGCCGTCGGGGCGCGTGCGCTGAGCCCCGGCGAGGTCTGGCACGGGCTGTTCGCGGGGCCCGAGTCCGACCAGCGGCTCACCGAGATCAGGCTCATCGTGCAGACCGTGCGGGTGCCTCGCACGGTGCTCGCGGTCGTGGCCGGCATCGCCCTGGGCGTCGGCGGCGCGCTGATCCAGGGGTACACGCGCAATCCGATCGCCGACACCGGTCTGCTGGGCGTGAACTCCGGCGCGTCGTTCGCCGTGGTGACGGGGATCGCCGTGTTCGGGTTCACCAGTCCGTTCCAGTACGTCTGGTCCGCCTTCCTGGGCGCGGCCGTCGCCGGTGTCGTCGTGTTCGGGCTTTCGAGCATCGGCCGGGGGGCGGGCAACCCGTTGACGCTCGCCCTGGCCGGGCAGGGCGTCACGGTGTTCCTCGCGGCGATGACCACCGCGGTCGCGCTGACGGACAAGGCCTCGCTGAACGCGCTGCGGTTCTGGAACGCGGGCTCGCTGACCGGCGTCGGATTCGACGTGATCTGGCCGGTCTCCGTCTTCATCGCCGCCGGGCTGCTGCTGGCCCTGACGACGCTGCCCGCCGTCAACCTGCTCAACCTGGGCGACGACGTGGCCCGGGGGCTCGGGGTGAACATCGCGCTGAGCCGCACCGTCGGCGTCGTCGCCATCACCCTGCTGGCCGGCGCCGCGACGGCCGCCTGCGGTCCCATCGCGTTCCTCGGCCTGATGGTGGCCCACGTGGCCCGGTACCTGACCGGGCCGGACTACCGCTGGCTGGTGCCGTACGCCGGACTGCTCGGGGCCGTCGTGCTGCTGGTCTGCGACGTCGTGGGGCGCCTGGTCGTCCGGCCGGGGGAGCTGGACGCGGGTGTCGTCGTCTCCCTGCTCGGCGCACCCTTCTTCGCCGTCCTGGTGTGGCGCGGAAAGTTCAAGAACGCGTGAACGGGGCGGATGTGAAGGCGAACGGGGCGGGTGCGGCAGTGGACGCGAAGGCGGATGTGCGGGCCTCGGTGGCGCCCGGTGTGCGGCTCGGCAGCGTGTCGTTCGTGTGGCGGCCCTGGGTCGCGGGCGTCACGCTGCTGCTCGCGGTGGCGAGCTTCCTGGTGTTCTGCCTGTCCATCGGCGTCGGGGACTTCCCCATCGGCCTGCCCCGGGTCGTCGCCACGATCCTCGGCCGGGGTGAACAGGTCGACGAGTTCGTGATCATGGATTTGCGGATGCCCCGCGCCCTCGCCGGGCTCGTCGTGGGCGTCGCGCTCGGGGTGTCCGGCGCCCTCACCCAGTCGATCGCGCGCAATCCGCTGGCCAGCCCGGACGTCCTCGGCATCACCAGCGGTGCCGGCGCGGTCGCGGTGTTCCTGGTGACGGTGTCGGGCGGCGCCGCGACGGCCGTGGTCGACTCCGTGGGGCTGTCGGCGGCGGCGCTCGCGGGGGGCCTCGGCACCGGTCTGCTGGTCTACTTCATGGCGTGGCGCCGGGGAATCGACGGCTTCCGGCTCATCCTCATCGGCATCTCGGTGAACGCCGTGATGCAGGCGATCACGACGTGGCTGCTGGTCACCGCGGACATCAGGGACGTGGCCCGGGCCCAGGCCTGGCTGGTCGGCTCGCTGGACAACCGGTCGTGGGGCGAGGTCGAAGTGGCGCTGTGGTGCACGCTGGCCCTCCTGGTCGTCGTGGCGTGCGTCGCCTTCCAGTTCAAGCCGATGCACTTCGGCGACGAGGTCGCGGCCGGTCTCGGTGTCCGGTACGGGGCGGTGCGCGCGGTGCTGCTGCTGTGCGCGGTGCTGCTGGCCGGCGTCGCGGTGAGCGCGGCCGGCCCGGTGCCCTTCGTCGCCTTGGTGGCGCCGCAGGTGGCGATGCGGCTGGCGCGGTGCCCGACGCCGCCGTTGGTGGCCTCCGGCCTGGTGGGGGCGCTGCTGCTGACCGGCTCGGACCTGCTCGCGCGCACGGTGCTGCCGGTCTCCCTGCCGGTCGGTGTGGTCACCGCCGCGATCGGCGGGCCCTTCCTCGTCTATCTGCTGGTGCGGGCGAACCGCAGATAGCTGGTACAAAGTAAGGCGAGCCTAATCGAGGGGGCCTTGTGGTCGTTCAGTCCATCACCGGGACCGAAACGGGAGTTGACGGCGCCTCACGGCTGGCGGCCAGGGGAGTCACGGTCGGGTACGGTGCCCGTTCCGTCATCGACGGTCTCGACGTGGCGATCCCGCCCGGGGTGATCACCACGATCATCGGCCCGAACGGCTGTGGGAAGTCGACGCTGCTGCGGACGCTGTCGCGGCTGCTCAGGCCGACCAGCGGCACGGTCGTGCTGGACGGCGAGGACATCGCGGCGCTCAGGACCCGGGACGTGGCGAAGAAGCTCGGTCTGCTGCCGCAGGCGCCGGTCGCGCCAGAGGGGCTGACGGTGTCCGACCTGGTCGCCAGGGGCCGCCATCCGCACCAGAGCTGGCTGCGGCAGTGGTCGTCGGACGACGCCGACGTCGTACAGCGCGCGCTGGCCATGACGGGCGTGTCGGACCTCGCGGACCGTCCGGTCGACTCGCTGTCCGGCGGGCAGCGGCAGCGCGTGTGGATCTCGATGACCCTGGCCCAGGGCACCGACCTGCTGCTCCTGGACGAGCCGACCACCTATCTGGACCTGGCGCACGCGGTGGACGTGCTCGACCTGGTGGACGACCTGCACGAGTCCGGGTGCACCGTGGTCATGGTGCTGCACGACCTCAACCTGGCCACCCGATACAGCGACAACCTCGTCGTCATGAGGGAGGGCGCGATCCTGGCGCAGGGGCACCCCCGCGACGTGATCACCCCCGACCTGCTGCACGAGGCGTTCGGACTGCGCGCCAAGGTGATCGACGACCCGGTGGGGGACCGACCCCTCATCGTGCCGATCGGGCGCACCCACGTCGAACTCGACAGGACCGTCACCGAGTTGTCGAAGTGAGGGTAGGCTAACCTCACTCGGACGCGGTAAGGTTTGCTGCCCTCAGACGGGGCGCAGTGAACGGCGCGACAGCAAAGGGATCTCCGGATGCTCCTCAGAACGACGCGTATGAAGCCCTGGCGGCGATGGGCGGCGGCAGTGTCCGCCGCCGCACTCGGCGTCGGCCTCCTCGCGGGGTGCGGTTCCGACTCGGACGACTCGGGCGACTCGGCGGACAAGGCGGGCAACGACACCTCGGCGACCGCCGGCGCCTTCCCGGTCACCGTGGAGCACGCGTTCGGAACGACGAAGATCGACAAGGCGCCCGAGCGGGTCGTCTCCGTCGGTTACACGGACGACCAGACCATCCTGGCCTTCGGCATCAAGCCCGTCGGCATGGTCGACCAGTACCCGAACCCGGCCGGTCAGAGCCCCGACATCAACACCCAGTGGCCCTGGGTGAAGGACAAGTGGGGTGACACCAAGCCCGAGGTCATCATGAAGAACGGGGACACGGGCCCCAACTTCGAGAAGATCGCCGCCCTGCGCCCGGACCTGATCGTGGCGGTCTACTCCGAGATCGACCAGGCCGCCTACGACAAGCTCTCCAAGATCGCGCCCACGGTGGGTCGCACCAAGGCCGAGAAGGAGCCGTTCAGCGCTCCGTGGCAGGACAACGCGCTCCACATCGCCAAGGCGCTCGGCAAGGCCGAGGAGGGCGAGAAGATGGTGGCGGACATCCAGGGCAAGCTCGACGCGGCCAAGCAGGCGCACCCCGAGTTCGCGGACCAGACCGCCGTGGTCCTGTCCTGGTACAAGGACTCGGTGGCCCCGTTCACCTCCACCGACGTACGCGGGCGGCTCGTGACGGGCATCGGCTTCAAGTACCAGACCGAGATCGACAAGATCGCCGACGGCGACTTCTACACCACGCTCTCGCCCGAACGCGTCGACCTGGTCGACGTCGACCGCGTCTTCGTCATCAACGACGAGGCGGACCAGGACGCGCTGAAGAAGTTCAAGCTGTTCACCAACCTGGACGCCGTCAAGAACGGCAAGGTGTCGTACCTGCTGGACAGCGAGGGACCGGCGGTCGGCGCGGCCATCTCCCAGGGCACCCTGCTGTCCATGCCGTACGCCGTGGACGAACTCGTCAACTCGGCCGGGTAGGTGTGAGCGGCACCGACACCCGCCTCGCCCCGCCCAAGCTGCGTACGGCGACCGGACGCGAGGCCACCCGATGGGTCGGCGCACACTGCCGCGAGGTGCCCTGGCTGACGGCGACCACGGTGCTCACCACCGTGGCCGGAGCCGCGCTCCAGGTGCTCCCGGTGCTGCTGCTCGGCCGGGTGGTCGACGCGGTGGTCGGCGACGAGTCGCAGTCGGTCCTCGTCACGATCGGCGCCCTGATGGTCGCCGCCGCGCTGCTCGGCGCGGCGGCGACCGCGGTGTCGACCTATCTGATCGGACGGCTGGGCGCCGATCTGCTCGCCCGGCTGCGGGAGGGCGCGGTCCGAGCGGTGCTGGGGATGCCCAGCGCCCGCGTCGAACAGGTCGGCCGCGGAGACGTGCTGTCCCGGGTCGGCGACGACGTCGCCGTGCTCTCCAACGGCATCCGCACGGCCGTTCCCACGGTGTTCTCCGCGGGAGTCCTCGTCGCCATCGCCACGGCCGGCATGTTCGGCCTCGACTGGCGGCTCGGTCTCGCGGGCGCCGGCGCGCTGCCCGCGTACGCGCTGGCCCTGCGCTGGTATCTGCCGAGGTCGGCCCCGCTGTACCAGAAGCAGCGGGTGGCCCAGGCCGACCGTGCGCAGGCCCTGATCAGCGGCCTGAACGGGATCGACACGGTGCGGGCGTACCGGCTCGAGGACGCCTTCCGCGAGCGGGTCACCCGTGAGTCGTGGCGGGTGCGCGATCTCGGCGTCGAGGTGTTCCGGTTCTTCGGCCGCTTCGTCGGCAGGGAGAACCGCGCCGAGTTCATCGGGCTGACCCTCATCATCGTGGTGGGGTACGCCCTGCTGGAGGCGGACGCCGCCACCCTGGGCGAGGTGTCGGCGGCCCCGCTGCTGTTCCACCGGCTGTTCACCCCGCTGGGCGCCATCATGTTCACCTTCGACGAGGCACAGAAGTCGGGCGCGAGCCTGACCCGGCTGGTGGGCGTACTGGGCGAGGACGCCGAGGACCGGCTGGTGGGCGACGTGTCCGTCGCGCCGGCGGCGGCCGGGGCGTACCCGGTGACGGTGCGGGGGCTGACGTTCCGATACCCGGGTGCCGAGGAGCCGGTCCTCAGGGACGTGGACCTGACGATCCCGGCGGGCGGTTCGCTCGCCCTGGTGGGGGCGACGGGCGCGGGCAAGACGACCCTGGCCGCCCTGGTCGCGGGCATCGGGACGCCCCAGGCGGGGTCGGTGCGCGTCGGGCCGACCGACCTGGCCGGGCTGGACGAGGCCGGGGCGCGGGCGCTGGTGAGCATCCTGACCCAGGAGACGCACGTGTTCTCCGGGGCGCTCGCCGACGACCTGCGGCTGGCCGCGCCGCAGGCGACCGACGCCGAACTCCTGGACGCGCTGCGCACCGTCGGTGCCGGCCAGTGGGTCGACACCCTGCCCGACGGGCTGGACACCCTGGTCGGCGAGGGCGGCGAGCGTCTCGACGTGACCAAGGTCGCCCAGATCGCGCTGGCCCGGCTGGTGCTCGGCCGCTCGCCGGTGGTGGTGCTGGACGAGTCGACCGCGGAGGCGGGCAGCGAGGGAGCCGCCGAGCTGGAACGGGCCGTGCTGGCCGCCTGCGCGGGCCGCACCACGCTCTTCGTGGCGCACCGTCTGACCCAGGCGATGGCGGCGGACCGGATCGCCGTTCTGGACGCCGGGCGGGTCGTGGAGGAGGGCACGCACGAGGAGTTGGTCGCGCTGGGCGGGCGGTACGCACGGCTGTGGCGGGCCTGGAGAGAGGGTAGTTAGGCAGGGTGGTTAGGTATGCCTAACTTAGGTTAGCCTGCCTTCATTCCTTGGAAGGGGCGTTGAGTCTTCGATGATGGAACCGACCGCTCGTCTCGTACGGCTTTCTCCCGGGCACCTGACCGACATACGCCGGCGCACCGGCGACTTCTCCGACCAGGCCGTCGCCGAGGCGTGCGCCATCGGGCTGTCGTACTGGGCCACGGGCCGAGGCCCCGCAGGACTCGACCTCACCCCGGCCACCCTGTTCACCGACGTGCTCGGCCGGGTCGGCAACGCAGGTGCGGCGCCCGGCGGTTGGAGCATCGGCGAGGACGGCCGGAGCATCACCCTCCCGGACGGCGTGGTGCCGGGCGAAGCGCAACTCGCACTCGACGACCTGGCCGACTTCCCGGACCGCCCCCTGGGCACCATCGGCCCTTCCGGAGCGGCCGCGCGGCTGGCGGACCTGACCAGGTGGAACGACACCGGCGCCGACCGGGTCCGCCCCACCCTGGTGGAGATGTTCCGCGAACAGGCACGCACCAGGCCGGACACGGTGGCCGTCGTCGACGAGCACCGATCGCTGACCTACCGTCAGGTTGCCGACCTTTCTTCCCAGTTGGCCCACCACCTGATCGAACGCGGGCTCACCGCCGAGCAGGTCGTCGGCATCTCCCTGGAACGCTCCGCCGACATGGTGATCGGGCTGCTCGGCGTGCTCCGGGCGGGCGGCGCGTTCGTCCCGCTCGATCCGCACTGGCCCGCCGAGCGCCGGGCCGTCGTCATCGAGGACGCTGGGGTGGTCGTCCAGCTCAACGGTTCGGGCGAGCACGCCCCGGACGAACCGGACGCCGTGGCCGTGGACCTCGGCGACTGGCGGTTCGCCGCCCACTCCACCGACGAGGCGGACGTCACCGTGCACGGCGACGCCCTGGCGTACGTGATCTTCACCTCCGGTTCCACCGGGCGGCCCAAGGGCGCCATGATCCGGCACGAGGCGATCAGCGAGCGCCTGCTGTGGCAGATCCACGAGATCCTGGGCTTCGGCCACGACGACGCGTCGCTGTTCAAGGCACCGCTGTCCTTCGACATCTCCATCAACGAGATCTTCCTGCCCCTCGTCAGCGGCGGCCGGCTCGTCGTCCTGCGGCCCGGCGGCGAACGCGACCCGCACCACCTGCTCGGCGTGATCGCCGAACAGCGCGTCACCTTCACCTACCTGGTGTCCTCCATGCTGGACGTGCTGCTGGAGATGGCCGGCGACTCGGGGCGTCTCGACAGCCTCCGGCACGTCTGGTGCGGCGGCGAGGTGCTCACACCCGAACTGTACGAACGCTTCCGCACCCGGCTCGACATCCCCCTCTACCACGGCTACGGACCCGCCGAGACGACGATCGGCGTCTCCCACGTCATCTACCGGGGCGAGGCCGAACGCCTGTCGACATCGATCGGCAGGGCCAACCCCAACACCCAGCTGTACGTCCTGGACGAGGAGCTGCGCCCGGTCCCCGTCGGCGTCGGCGGCGAACTGTACGCGGGCGGCCTCCTCCTGGGACGCGGCTACGTGGGCGCCCCGGGGCTGACCGCCTCCCGGTTCGTGGCGAACCCCTTCGCCGACGACGGCTCCCGGCTGTACCGGACCGGTGACCTCGCGCGCTTCGCGCCCGACGGCTCACTCGACTTCCTCGGCCGGGCCGACAACCAGATCAAGATCCGCGGCATGCGCCTGGAGATCGAGGACGTCGAGATCGGCCTCGCGGAGCACCCCGGAGTACGCCACACCTGCGTCGTCGCGAAGAAGAACACGGCGGGCGGCACCTACCTGGTGGGATACGTGATCCCGGCCGCCGGCCACGAGGACCTGCGCGCGGACGAGGTCAAGGCCTGGGCCGGCGAACACATGGTGGAGTACATGGTGCCCACCCACGTCGTCGTGCTGAAGGAGTTCCCGCTCACCGCGAACGGCAAGCTCGACCGGAACGCACTGCCCGAGCCCGTCATCGGCACGGCCTCCGTACTCCCGCCCGGCACCGACAACGAGCGCGCGGTGTGCGCGGCGGTCGCGGCGCTGCTCCAACTGGACCAGGTCGGGGTCGACCAGGACTTCTTCCAGCTCGGCGGGGACAGCATTCTGGCGATCTCGCTGCTGAGCGCGCTGCGCGACGCCGGTCTGTACGTCACGGCACGGCAGATCTTCACCCACAGCACCGTCGGAGCGCTGGCGGCGGTGGCGAGCCGCGAAAACACCACGACCGTGGACCACCGCGACGTCGCGACCGGCCCCGTCGTGGGATCGCCCGTCGTGCAGTGGCTCGGCGAGACCACGGACGCCATCGACGGCTTCGTGCAGTCCGTCGTACTGAACACCCCGGCGGACCTGACCGCCGACGCCCTCGACGCGATCCTCGCCGCCGTCGTCCACCGGCACCCCATGCTGCGCGCCGGGCTGGTGCGCGGCGACCGCTGGAGCTTCGACATCCCCGAGGCGGACCCGGCCGCGGCCCACTGGCAGGAGAGCGACCGGCCGCTCGACGAGTGTGTCGCGCTCGCCACCCAGGGACTGGACCCGGCGGGCGGGGTGATGCTGCGCGCCGTCTGGCGCCGCGAGGCACGGCAGTTGGCCGTCGTCGTCCACCACGTGGTGATCGACGGAGTGTCCTGGCGGGTGCTGATGGAGGACCTGGCCACCGCGTGGCGGCAGTTCACCTCGGGCGCACCAATCGAACTGCCTCCGGTCGGCACGTCGTTCAGGCGCTGGACCCAGTTGCTGGAGCGCGCGGCGTTCGACGCGGACAGCGCCTACTTCCGGCGCCCACTGCCGGGCACGGACGAACCGCTCGGCCGACGCGCGCTGTCGGAGGACGACACCGTCGCACGCGAGCGGACACGAACCGTCTCGATCGACGCCGAGACCACCGCCGCACTCCTCGGCGAGACACCCGCGAGGTTCCACGCCGGCGTCAACGACGTACTGGTGACGGCGCTCGCCGTCACCCTCGCCCGTTGGCGCCGCGACCTCGGCCAGGACCAGACCTTCGCGCACATCGAACTCGAGGGCCACGGCCGCGAGCCGGAGTTCGTGGCGCCGTCCGCCGGTTTCGAGCCGGAACTGTCACGGACCGTGGGCTGGTTCACGACCCTGTTCCCGGTGACCGTCGACCCCGGCACCGCCTCCGACCCCACCGCACCCGAGTACCTGGCCGCCGCGCTCAAGGCGGTCAAGGAAGACCTCGCGCGAGTACCGGACAACGGCGTCTCCTACGGCGCCCTGCGTCATCTGGCCCAGGCCGCCTTCGACGCGCCCGCCCCCCAGGTGCTATTCAACTACCTCGGCCGCTTCGACGCGGGCACACCGGGCGACTGGCAACTCGCCGGCACCACGGGCCGGCTGGGCGAGAAGCGCGACCCGGGCATGCGGCTGCCCCGCGCCCTGGAGTTCAACGCGATCGCCGAACCGGCCCCCACGGGCGAGTACGAGCTGGTCACCGCCATCTCCTGGCCCGACGGCATGTTCACCGACGCGGACATCACCACGCTCGGCACCTACTTCCGACAGGCCCTGACCGGGCTGGCCGCGCTCGACCGGGGCGGCCACTCGCCCAGCGACTTCCGCCCGCTGCCGCTCACCCAGGCCGACGTCGACGCCCTGGACGGCCCGGCGCTGCGGGACATCCTGCCGCTGACCCCGTTGCAGGAAGGCCTGTACTTCCACTCGGTCTACGACGACGCGGGCGGCAGCTACGTCGAGCAGCAACTGCTGACACTGGAGGGCGAGGTGGACGCCGAGCGGCTCGCGACGGCCGCCACCCGCCTGCTCACCCTCCACCCCAACCTGGCCGCCCGTTTCGTGGCCCTGGCCGACGGCCGTGTGGTCTCCGTGCTGGAGAACGGCGTCGAGGCGCCCTTCACCACGCTGGACCGCCCCGGCATCTTTGACGACGAACTCCGCACCCTCGCCGAGCGGGACCGCCGCGCCGGGTTCGACCTGGCCACCGGTCCACTGATGCGGTACACACTCGTCCGCACCGGAGCCGGCCGGCACGTCCTGGTGCAGACCGTGCATCACATCATCGCCGACGGCTGGTCGGTGCCGCCCATGCTGCGCACCCTCCTGGCCGAGTACCACAAGCCGGGCAGCGGGTACCCGCTCGCCGGCTTCCCGGACTACGTACGCCTGCTCGCCGCCCGCGACGACGAGAAGAGCGACCGGGTCTGGGGAGAGCAGCTCGCCGAACTCCCCGGCCCCTCGCTGGTAGCCGAGGGACACACCCCCTCCGACCGGTTCGCCGACACCGCCGTGGCGGCGGACACCGACATCGACGCGGCCGCCCGGTCGGCCGGTGTGCCGCTGAGCGTGGCCGTGCACAGCGCCTGGGCCCTCACCCTGGGCGGCATCCTGCACAGCAGGGACGTGGTGTTCGGTTCCACGGTGTCCGGCCGTGACGCGGACCTCGCCGGCATCGAGGACATGGTGGGCCTGTTCATCAACACCATCCCCCTGCGCGCCCGGTGGGCCGCCACCACCACCGCGGGCGAACTGCTCGCCTCGGTCCGGGCGCACCAGAGCGCGGTGCTGCCGCACCAGCACGTCTCGCTGGCGAGGATCGCCCGCCGGGCCGGTGCCGGGGCGCTCTTCGACACCCTGGTGGTGTTCGACGTGGCGACCGACGCGGACGGCCTGCGGCGGGCCGGCGACACGCTGGCCATCACCGACATCGTGAACGAGGGCGCCCCGCACTACCCGCTCACCCTGGTGGTGGAGCGCACCCCCGACGGCCGGCCACGCTTCAACCTGATCTACGACGGTGAACTGCTGCGGGAGACCAACGCCCAGGAGATCCTGCGCACGTTCACCCGGACCCTCACCGGCCTGCTCACCCGGCCGGACACCCCGGTCGACGCACTGCCGTCCGGGGAAGCGGGACACCTCGAGCCGGTCTCCCCGACGACCCTGGGCGACCTGTTCGACGCCGCGGCGCGCCGAGCCCCGGGTGCCACCGCCGTCACCCAGTGCGGCCTCGACGGCACGACCCGGTCCCTGACCTACGCCGAACTGGCCCGGGCCAAGGACGAGATGGCATCAGCCCTGCACGCGGCCGGTGTCGGTCCGGGCAGGCGGGTCGCCGTCGCCGTCCCACGCTCCGTCGAGCAGGTCGTCGCCCTGGTCGCCGTCGTCGGCGCGGGCGGCGCATACGTACCGCTCGACCTGGCCTACCCGGACGAGCGACTGGAGTACGTCCTCGCCGACGCCGCTCCCCAGGTCGTCCTCGTGGACCCGGAGCAGCGCGACCGCTTCACCCGGCTGCTGGCCCGGGCGGGCGTGCCGGCCCGCGTGCTCGTACCGGGGGACGAGCACCCGCCGGTCACCACGGCCACGGAGCCCGGGCACGGCGCCGGCTGGCACGACCCCGCGTACGTGATCTACACGTCCGGATCGACCGGCCGGCCCAAGGGCGTCGTCGTCCCGCACTCCAGTGTGGTGACGCTGCTCGCGAACACCCGCCGCCACATGGCCTTCGGCCCGGACGACGTGTGGGTCCAGTTCCACTCCTTCTCCTTCGACTTCGCGGTCTGGGAGCTGTGGGGAGCGCTCGCCCACGGCGGTGAGCTGCTGGTCCCGGAGTACGCACTGACCCGCTCACCGGTCGACTTCCACCGGCTGGTCCGCGAGCGCGGGGTGAGTGTCCTCAACCAGACGCCGTCGGCGTTCTACCAGTTCGCCGAGGCCGACCGGTACGCGGGCGAACCGCTGCCCGCCCTGCGCCGGATCATCTTCGGGGGAGAGGCGCTCGACCTCGGGCGACTGCACGGCTGGGTCGAGCGGCACGGCACCGACTCGCCCGAGCTGGTCAACATGTACGGCATCACCGAGACCACCGTCCACGTCACCCACCGGGCGCTGACCGAGGCGGACTTCGCGCCCGGCGGCCCCGTCAGCCCGATCGGCGGCCCGATCCCCGGCCTCGTCACCCATCTGCTCGACGACCGTCTCCGGCCGGTGCCGCCCGGTCGGGTGGGCGCCATCTACGTCGCCGGCGACCAGGTGTCCCTCGGCTACCTGGGCAGGGCGGGGCTCACCGCGGGCAGGTTCGTGGCGAACCCGTTCACGGCGGACGGCTCCCGCATGTACCACACGGGCGACCTGGGCCGCCGCACGCTCGACGGCGAGCTGGAGTTCGCCGGCCGCGCCGACGACCAGGTGCAGCTCAAGGGATTCCGCATCGAGCCGGGCGAGGTGGAGTCCGCGATCCGGGACCTCGACGGAGTGACCGATGTGGCCGTGACCGTCGCGGACACCGAGGACCACCTCGTGGCGCACGTCGTGGGCCGGGTGCCCGACGACCTCACCGCGCTCCTGTCGGCCAAACTGCCCACGCACATGGTGCCGGGCCGCGTGCTGCCGCTGGACGTCCTGCCGCTGACGGTCAACGGCAAGCTGGACCGCCGGGCCCTGACCGAACTCGCCGGGGCGACGGCCGAGAAGAACACGACCGGCCGTGACGCGCCCGCGCCCGACTTCGCCGGGTCTGGGGCGGCGCTTCCCGCGGGCAGGCCCAACGACCCCGTGCTCGCCTCACTCGTCGACATCTTCGCCGAAACGCTGCCCGGCTCCGCCCCGGACGCCGACACCGACTTCTTCACCGCCGGAGGCGACAGCATCGTCGCCATCACCGTGATCAACCGTGCCAGGGCGCTCGGCCTGCCGATCGCACCGCGCGACGTGTTCCTGCTCCGGACCCCCCGTGCTCTAGCCGAACACCTGGGCATCCGCACACCGGAGCCCGAGACCTCGGCGGCACCCGCTCACCACAGGGACGGGCCGCTGCCGCCCACGCCGATCATCCTGCGCCAGCGGGGACTGGGCGGCTCGCTCGCCCGGTTCGCCCAGGCCAGGACGCTGGTGGCACCCGACGGGACCGGGTTCGCCGACGCGCGGCGGGCCGCGCGGGCCGTCGTGGACGCGCACCCGGCCCTACGGCTGCGACTGCACGTCGAGCACGGCGTCTGGTCGCTCTCGACGGAACCCGTCCGTGAGGTCACTGTCGACCGCGCCGCGGCCGGGACCGACGCGACGGCGGCGGCCGACGAGGCAGCCGCCCGGCTCGACCCCGAGTCGGGCGACATCGTCGCGTTCACCTGGCTGGAGGCGAGCCGGACCCTCGTGGTCACCGTGCAACACCTCGCCGTCGACGCCGTGTCCTGGCTGATCCTGCTGGACGACCTCGCTGCCGCGATGCGCGGGGCCGCCCTGCCGGCGCCGACCACCTCCTACGCCGAGTACGCCGAAGCACTGACGTACCGCGCCGCGCACGCGAGCGACGACCTGGACCAGTGGATCACCACACTCCGGGCCCCCGCACCGCTGCCCGTCGCCGAGAACCTCCGTGAGACCACGGTCGTACTCGCCCCCGGCGTGAGCGACCTCGTGACCCGTACCGCGCCCGCCGCACTGGGCCTCGGTCTCACCGAACTGCTCTGCGGCGCGCTGCGCACCGCGCTGACCCGCATCCAGCCGACGCCCACCGATCTGGCGGTCGAACTGGAGCGGCACGGCAGGGTCCCGGCCCTCGACCACCACGACTACACGCGCACCGTCGGCTGGTTCACCTCCGTCGCGCCCGTACGGCTCACCCCGCACACCGACCCCGTGGCCGCCGCGCGCGAGGTCGCCGAACGCCAGCCGGACGAGCACGCGCACGTCGCCTACGGCGGGCTCAGGTACCTCAACCCGCAGACCGCGCCGCTGCTCGACGGCCGCCCGCAGGTACTGTTCAACTACCTCGGCCGGGGCGCCGAGTCCGAGGCCCTGCGTCTCACCGCCGGCGACCAGGGCAGCCCGTACGCCGTCGAGGTGAACGCGTGGACCGACGCGGCCACCGGCAGCCTGCACGCGGCCTTCACCCTCGCCGAGGGCGTCCCCGACGAGATCACCGGACACTGGCGCCGCGCACTGGAACGCATCGCGGACGCCGCCGCGACGGCCGAGCGCACGGCACCCGTCACCCCCCTCCAGCGGGGCCTGTTCTTCCAGGCACAGCTGACGGGCCCGGCCGGGCACTACGTCGCCCAGAGCTACTTCACCTTCGAACGGCGCCTGGACACCGACGTGTTGTCCCAGGCGATGGCCCACGTGATCGCACGGCATCCGGCCGTGGGCGCGGGCTTCACCACGGACGCGGACGGAAGCCCCGTCCAGGTCCTCGCCGCGGGACGGCGGGTCGACGTCCGCACGGTCGAGGCGGCCACGGACGCGGAGGTCGAGGCCCTGCGGCTCGCGGACCGCGACACGGGATTCGATCCCGGCGAGCCGCCGCTGATCCGGCTGACCGTGGTGCGCCTGCCCGACGACCGCGACGGACTGCTGCTCAGCTACCACCTGCTGCTGTGGGACGGCTGGTCGCGGGAGATCGTGCTGCGCGACCTGTTCGACGCCTACCGGGCCGTCCTCGAGGGCACCCCCCTCGACGCGGTCCCGGCGACGCCGGCCTTCGAGGACCACGCCCGCGCCCTCGCAGCCAAGGACCCCGCCACGTCGGAGCGCTTCTGGGCACAGCACCTGGCCGGCCTCCCGGGTCCGACCCTGCTCGCCGGACCGGCGCCGTCCCTCCCCGACGACCTGCCGCGCGCGCTCGTGCACACCCTGACCGCCGAACGGTCGGACGCGCTGAGGGACGCGGCCAGGACGCACGGCGTCACGCTCAACTCCGTGCTGACCGGCGCCTTCGGCCTCCTCCTCGGTGCCCGCACCGGTCGCGCCGACGCCGTGTTCGGGGTGACCGTCTCCGGCCGGGAGGGCGAAGGGCTGTCCGACGTCGTCGGCGTACTCCTCAACACCGTGCCCATGTGGACGCGGGCCCGGCCGCACGACACGGTGCGCGCCTACCTGACGGCCGTACAGGCGGCCAGGGTCGAGGCCATGGAGCACGAGCACCTCGGTCTCGGCGAGATCCAGCGGGCCGGCGGCCACGACACCCTGTTCGACAACCTGTTCGTCCTCCAGAACTTCCTGGACATGGACGCCTTCGCCGACATGAACGCCCGGCACGGCATCACCTCGGTGCGGGCCGACGACTCCACCCACTATCCGTTCACGTGGGTGGTCACCCCCGGCGACCGGCTCACCGTCAAACTGGAGTACCGCGACCACGACACCGGGCACGCCCGGGGTCTCCTCGACGAGTACCTGCGCGTCCTCGACGACCTGACCCGGTCCACCGGACCGATCGGCGCCCTCCCGGGCCCGGTGCCCGCCCCCGAGCCCGCCGAACGCACCGACGTCGGCACGGACACCGTCGTGGACCGCTTCGACCGCGCGGCGGACCGCGCCCCCGAGCGGGTGGCCCTCGTCGCCCACGGCTCGACCATGACCTTCGCGCAACTGCGGGACCGCAGCCGGGCGGTGGCGGGCGTGCTCGCCCGGCGCGGCATCGGCCCCGAGACGACGGTGGGTCTCGCGATCCCACGCTCCCTCGACTCGATCGTGGCCCTGTTCGCCGTACTGCGCGCGGGCGCCGCGTACGTGCCGCTGGAACTGGACCACCCCGACGAGCGGATCGCCGCGATCGTCGCCGACGCCCGCCCAGACGTCGTCCTCACCGTGAGCGCGGTGGCGCACCGGCTCACCGGCGACCTGATCGAGCTGGACCGTCCGCTGCCCGGGGCCGAGCCGCTCGTGACGTTCGCGCCGGACGATCCTGACCGGCTGCGGCACCCCGCGTACACGATCTACACCTCCGGCTCGACCGGGAAGCCCAAGGGCGTGGTGACCGAGTACGCCGGACTCACCAACATGCTGGTCAACCACCGGCGCCGGATCTTCGAGCCGGTGCTGGCGCGGCACGGCCACCGGACCTTCCGCATCGCCCACACCGTGTCGTTCGCCTTCGACATGTCGTGGGAGGAGCTGCTGTGGCTCGCCGACGGCCACGAAGTGCACATCTGCGACGAGGAGCTGCGCCGCGACGCGCCCCGACTGGTCGAGTACTGCCTGGAGCACGGGATCGACGTCGTCAACGTCACCCCGACCTACGCGCAGCAACTGGTCGCCGAGGGACTGCTGGAGGACCCGGACCGCCGGCCCGCGCTGGTGCTCCTGGGCGGCGAGGCCGTCACCCCGACGCTGTGGCGGCGGCTCGCCGAGACCGAGGGCACCGTCGGCTACAACCTGTACGGACCCACCGAGTACACCATCAACACCCTCGGCGTCGGCACCTTCGAGTGCCCGGACCCCGTGGTGGGCGTCGCGATCGACAACACGGACGTGTACGTGCTGGACCCGTGGCTGCGGCCCCTGCCCGACGGCGTCCCGGGTGAGCTGTACGTCGCGGGCATCGGCATCGCGCGCGGCTACCTCGGGCAGCCCGCCCAGACCGCCCACCGCTTCGTCGCGTGCCCGTTCGGCGCACCGGGCGAGCGCATGTACCGCACCGGGGACCTGGTCGTCAGGCGGCCCGACGGGAACCTGACGTACCTCGGCCGCACCGACCAGCAGGTCAAGATCCGGGGCCACCGGGTCGAACTCGGCGAGGTCGAGGCCGTGTTCGCCGCCCACCCGGCGGTGCGGTTCGCCGCCGCCGTCGCCCAGCCCGACCCGCAGGTCGACGGCGCGTACCGGCTGGCCGCCTATCTCGTGCTGGACGGCGCCGACCTGGCCGAGGTCGCCGCCGAAGTGGGCGCCGGACTGCCGGACTTCCTGCGCCCCACGCACTACGCCCAGGTCGACGCCATCCCCCTCACCGTGAACGGGAAGGCCGACACCTTGGCACTGCCGGAGGCCAAGCCGCTGGGCGCGCTGACCACGGCGGGGGAGCGCGGCCCGCAGACGGAGACCGAGGCGACCGTGTGCGAGGTGTTCGCCGAGGCACTGGACCTGGACGACGACGAGGTGAGCGCCGTGAGCGACTTCGTGTCCCTCGGCGGGCACTCCATGCTGGCGGTCCGGCTGACCGGGCTGCTCCGCCGGGAGTACGGTCCAGTGATCACGATCCGCGATCTGTTCACCCTGCGAACCCCGGAAGCGATTGCCCGCCACCTCGATGACAACTCCTGACACGCAGCGGCCCCGCCCGGGGTCCGACATCCTGCGCACCGCCCTGCGGCGCAACCTCGGCGCGATGGCCTGGGGAACCGTGCTCATGGGCCTCTACCAGGCCGGTGAGACCGCCTTCCCCATCGCGCTCGGCCTGATCGTCGAACACACCATGCGGGACCGGAGCCCCGAAGCGCTGGGCGTCTCCATCGCCGCCCTTGCCGTGATCATCACGAGCGTGTCGCTGTCGTGGCGGTTCGGGATGCGGATCCTGCAGAAGGCCAACACGACCGAGGCGCACCGCTGGCGGGTCCGGGTCGCCGGCTGCGGACTCCAGCCGGTGGCCAGGGACGTCGACCTGAAGTCCGGCGAGGTGCTGACCATCGCCACCGAGGACGCCGACCAGACCGCCGACATCATCGAGGTGGTGCCGCTGCTGATCAGCTCGCTGGTCGCGGTGCTGATCGCGGCTCTCGCGCTGGGCCTGGCCGACCTGCGGCTCGGACTGCTGGTCATCGTGGGAACCGTCGCGATCCTGTCGATCCTGAGCGTGATGTCCAAACGGATCGGCTCCAGCACCCGCGAGCAGCAGGCCCGGGTGGCGCGGGCGGGCGCCAAGGTCGCCGACCTGATCATCGGCCTGCGCCCGCTGCACGGCTTCGGCGGCAACCACGCGGCGTTCGGCTCCTACCGCCGGGTGAGCACGGAGGCCAAGCACCAGTCCATCACCGTCGCCCGGGTCAACGGCGCCTACGCGGGCACCGCGCTGGCCCTCAACGCGGTCCTCGCCGCCGCCGTGACCCTCACGGCGGGATGGCTGGCCTTCGAGGGCCGGATCAACATCGGCGAACTCGTCATGGCCGTGGGCCTCGCGCAGTTCATCATGGAGCCGCTGAAGCTCTTCTCTGAGATGCCGAAGTACGTGATGATCGCCCGCGCCTCGGCCGAGCGCATGGCACTGGTCCTCACCGCGCCGCCGGTCACCGCGCCGGGGACCGGGCGGCCGGCCGGGGACGCGGATCTGGAGGTCGACTGCGTCCGGCACGGGGCGCTGCGCAAGGTGCGGTTCCGGGTGGCCGCCGGCGAGTTCGTGGCCGTCGCCGCCTACCAGCCGCGCGCGGCGGCCGACCTCGCGGCGATCCTGGCGCTGAACGTCCCGCCCGACGCGTACGAGGGCGCGGTGCGGGTCGGCGGCCGGGACCTCGCGGACCTCGCGGTCGAGGCGGTGCGCGAGCAGCTGCTGGTCAACCCGTACGACGGGGAGATCTTCGCGGGCACCCTGCGTTCGAACATCGACCCGTCGGGCACCAGCCGGACGGTCCCCGAGGCCGTGGAGGCGTCGATGCTCACCGACGTCGTCGACCTGCACAGCGAAGGGCTCGACTACGCCGTCCGCGACCGCGGCGCCAACCTCTCCGGAGGCCAGCGCCAACGCCTGTCGCTGGCGCGCGCCCTGGCCGCCGACACCGACGTCCTCGTCCTGCGCGACCCGACGACGGCCGTCGACGCGGTCACCGAACAGCTCATCGCGCGGGGTGTCGCCAAGCTGCGCCGGGGCCGCACCACCCTCGTGATCACCAGCAGCCCCGCCCTCCTCGACGCCGCCGACCGCGTCCTCGTCCTGGACGAGGGCGTCGTCACCGCCGAGGACACGCACCGCAACCTCCTCGCCACCGACGAGGAGTACTGCCTGGCCGTGGCCCGGTAGCACGGGCCGGGCAACGTTCGACAGGGCGCCCCGGCCGCCGCCGGTCCCTAGGCGAGCGCCCAGGCGACGTCCCGCAGCAGCGCGTGCCGCCAGCCCGCCCGGTCGTGGTCCGATGCCGACCGGGAGACCCGCACGGTCGCGCCGGCCCGCTCGGCCAGGGTCTCCACCAGGGCGCAGTGGGGGAGCATCCGCGTCTCGTGTTCCCCCACGTCGAAGGCGACGCGCAGACCGGACAGGTCGGGCCGTGCACGCAGGCGTGCCGCGACAACGCCGCCGACCGGGCCGCCCAACGGGTCCGCCAGGTCCCCGGCGTCGGGCGTCCACCACACTGACGCCGACTGACAGGCGACGCGGGACACCAGGTCCGGGAACTCCAGCGCCGCGTACAGCGCGCTCAGACCGCCGAGGCTCTGCCCCGCGACCACCAGCCGCTCCGGGTCGGCGGGCACGCCGGACTCCGCCACCAGCGGCAGCAGTTCGTCCCGGACCGCCTCCCACAGCGCGGGCCGGCATCCGAACTCGGCCATCCGGTCCCTGGCGGGGAGGAAGACGAGGGTGACCGGTGGCATCGCACCGCTCGCGACGGCGGAGTCGAACGCGGCCGACGCCGGGTGCAGGTACAGCCAGTCGTCCCCGTCGAGCAGCAGGACCACCGGCCCGCCCCCGCCCACCGGATGGGCCCGCACGGTGCGCCGCCCGCCGAGCCGTTCGCTGTTCCAGCGCAGCCGGGTGCGGGGCAGCGGCAGGACGTCGTCGGCGCCGACGAGGGGCCAGTGCGGCTGGGACGGGGCGTCCGGAGTGGCGGCGATGGAGCGGTCGCCGCCCGCGCCCGCCGGGTTCAACGGGTCGGCGTACGCCGCGTCTCGCACCAGGAACTGGTACGTCACCCGCAGCCGCGCGGGCATGCGCACCTCGGCGTACCAGCAGTCCGTCTCGCCCCACCGCAGCAGGGGCACCGGCTCCGACCAGCTCTCGAAGCCGATGCTCGCCGCCTCGGACCCGCGCCGCACGAACAGCATCGCCCACCCGTCGCCGTCCGGTATCGCGGCGGGCGACCTCACCGCGTCCCAGAAGGCGTCACTGCCGGGCGCTCCGGACAGTCCGAACGCGGCGAAGGTGTCTTGCCCCACCCACCTCATGAACGTCTCCTTGTGGAGCGGAAAGTCGGAAGGCTAAGCTCATCGCCCATTAGGCGAGCCTAACCTAATCTTCCTGGGAGGCACCGCACATGAGTACCAACCCCTTCGACGACGCCGACGGCCGTTTCCTCGTCCTCGTGAACGACGAGGGTCAGCACTCGCTCTGGCCGTCCTTCGCGGACGTGCCCGGCGGATGGACGACCGTCTTCGGGGAGAACACCCGGGACGCCTGTCTGGAGTACGTCGAGGCCAACTGGACCGATCTGCGCCCCCGTTCCCTCGCCGAGTCCATGGATGCCTGACGTCCTGACGTCGGCCACGGGTGGGCGCACAAGCCCACCCGTGGCTCAGGGCCTGTTCCGCGCCTATCGAGCGGTGAAGCGATGCGTGCCGGAACCGACCCGGTAGACCGCGCAGCCGTCGTCCAGGCGCAGGAACGTCCCGTCGGCGCGGGAGACCGCCTCCCGGCCGGACGCGGGGACCCACACCTCGGCGGTCGTGTTGGGCGGCACCTCGCAGGTCAGCGTGAAGCGTCCGGCCCGCTGCCGCCACCGCGTGGAGACGGGTCCGTAGACCGAGGTGAACGTGGCCCGGACGGCGGAGACGGATCCGCCCGGACGCGGACGGACGACCGTCTCCCGGTAACCGGGACGGCCCGCCGCGATGCCGGCCAGGTTCGTGTACATCCACTCGCCCACGGAGCCGTAGGCGTAGTGGTTGAAGGAGTTCATGTCCGGGGTCTGGAAACTGCCGTCGGGCCGGATGGAGTCCCAGCGCTCCCACATCGTGGTGGCGCCCTTGTCGATCTGATACCCCCAGCTCGGGAAGGAGCGCTGTTCCAGCAGGCGGTGGGCGACGTCGGTGTGCCCCGTGTCGGTCAGGACCGGCAGCAGCCGGGGCGTGCCGAGGAAGCCCGTCGACAGATGCCAGTCCTTGGCCCTGATCAGAGCGACGAGCCGGTCGGCCGCGGCCTTTCTGGAGGCGTCCGGCAGCAGGTCCATGGACAGGGCGAGGACATAGGCCGTCTGGGTGTCGCCCTTGACCCTGCCGTCGGAGCCGACGTACGCCTTCTGGAACGCCTCCCGCACCCGGCCGAAGAGGTCGAGGAAGGGGGCGGGGTCCTCGCCCAGTTCCCGGGCCGTGCGAGCGGCCAGGTCGGCGCCGTGCGCGAAGTACGCGGTGGCGATGACGTCCTTGGGGGTCTCGTCCTCGATGTTCAGCCAGTCGCCGTACCCCTGGGCCGGGCGCAGCAGGTGGTCGCTGTTCTTCTCCAGGTACGTCAACCACGCCTGGATGGACGGCCAGGCGTCCTCCAGGACCCGGCGGTCGCCGTAGGCCTGGTAGAGGGACCAGGGGACGGTGACGCCCGCGTCGCCCCAGCCGGCCACACCGTGGCCGACCGTGCCCACCATGGGCGCCACGTCCGTGAACGCGCCGTCCGAGGTCTGGGAGTCGCGCAGGTCACCGAGCCACTTGGTGAGGAAGCGGGCCGACTCCATGGTGTAGGAGGCCGTGGGCGCGAAGACGTTGATGTCTCCCGTCCAGCCCAGGCGCTCGTCGCGGGCGGGCGTGTCGGTGGGCACGGAAAGGAAGTTGCCGCGCTGCCCCCACGTGATGTTGCTGTGCAACTGGTCGAGCATCGGCACGTCGGTCTCGAACTTCATGGTGAAGGGCGCGGACGTGTGCATCACCCGGCCGGTTACCGCCTTGGCCGAGGGGGTGCCGGGAAAACCGGTCACCTCGACGTAGCGGAAGCCGTGGAAGGTGAAGCACGGCTCGTAGGTCTCCTCTCCGTGACCCCTGAGGGTGTACGTGTCGGTCGCCGACGCGGTCCGCAGGTTCGCGGTGTAGAGCGTGCCGTCGTCGTTGAGCACCTCGGCGTGTCTGAGCCGGACGGTCGTTCCCGAGGGGCCCGACACGCGCAGGCGTACCGAGCCGACCATGTTCTGCCCCAGGTCGAAGACGAAGACTCCGGGCTCGGGTTCGGTCATCTTCCTGGGGGTCAGTTCCTCGGCCACGCGTACCGGGCCGTCCACCTGTGCGACGACCAGTTCGGGACCGACGCCGTCGGCACCGCGCACACCGAGCCAGGCCCGGTCGTCGAAGCCGGGTGAGGCCCAGCCGGGCAGCTCCTTGCGCGCGTCGTACTTCTCGCCGTCCAGGATGTCGGCGGAGACGATCGGCCCGGACGCGGCCCGCCAGTCGGTGCCCGACGCGACGCGCTCGCTCGTGCCGTCCGCGTACTCCACCTCCAACTGCGCCAACAATGCCGGGCGTTCGCCGTACTGATGCGGCCCGAACATGCCGACGTTGCCCGCGTACCAGCCGGGCGCCAGCTGGGCTCCCAGGGCGTTGCCGCCGGGCCGCAGCAGCTTTGTGACGTCGTACGTCTGGTACTGGACGCGCGTGCGGTAGTCCGTCCAGCCGGGGGCGAAGTGGTCACGGCCCACGCGGCGGCCGTTGAGGTGGGCCTCGTACAGGCCGAGAGCCGTGGTGTACAGGCGCGCGCGGGCCACCCGCTTGCGGGGGAGCCGGAACTCGCGCCGCACCAGGCTGACGGCGTAGGACGAGGGAATGACCCTTCCCCACGGGCCGCCGCCCCACGGGGCCGCCTCGCGAGCCGCCGGCCAGGCCCCGTCGTCGAATCCCGCTTCGCGCCAGTCGGCTGAAGGTTCCTGGTCGGCGGCCTTCCAGCTGCCGTCGGTGACCACCCGGTGCTCCCCGGCAGCGGTGTGGACCGAGAGCACGGCGATGAGCCCCGCCGGGCCCTCGGTGGCGTTGGCGGCGCGGACGGCGAGTACGTTCTTCCCGGCCCGTATCCACTCCCGTACGTCGATCACGCCCGGGCGGCGCCAGCCGTCGTGGTCCGTCTCCAGGTCGGTGTGGGCCACCTCGACCCCGTTGACGGAGACGGCATAGACGTTGTCCGCGCTGATGGCCAGGGTGGCCGCCGTGATCCCGTCGGGGAGCTCCGCGGTCCCGCGGAACCAGCGCGTGGCCGCCGGAGCGCTGACGGCCGGATCACCCTCGGGGTACCAGATCCAGAAGCTCCCGTCGAAGGAGGGCGCGTCCGTGAGGCTCGCCGGCGCCGAGATCCAGTCGGCACGCCACTGGCCGGCGTCCATCAGCCCGGTCTCCCACCACGAGGGCGTGCTCCAGCCGGAGACCCGGTCGTCGCCGTCCCACACGCGTACGGACCAGTGGTAGCGGGTCCGGGGGCGAAGCGCCGGGCCCGCGTACCGCACGAGGACGGATTCGCCGGACACGACCTTGCCGCTGTCCCAGACGTCGGGGTCGGACAGGCCGTCCGGGGTGGTGGCGACGCGGACCTGATAGGCGCTCTGGCGCATGTCCGGCTTCCCGGACGCCAGCGGCCAGCTCAGCCGGGGGCGTGGCACGTCGAGCCCCAGCGGACGCCGGACGTACTCCACGGTCGGCGAGGTGACCCGCAGGCCACCCCGCCGTGCCTGCGCCGCGACCGGTCCGGACACCGGCGCGGCTACCGGCGCGGCCACGGCGGGTACCGCGCCCGCAGTGGCGGCCGCGGCTGTCGCGGCCGCGCCCGCCAGGATGTTCCTTCTGCTGATCATGATGACTCCTCACCTTGGGGATGAATCGATTCATGTCGGAAGGGTGTGAATTGCCGAACTGCCGAACCGACGAACCGGCGAATTGACGTCCCTGACGTCCGGGCCGGGTCACGCGGCTCCGGTGAACTCCCAGGTGCCGTGGCCGACCCGGTGGAGGTCGAAGCCGGGCACCGACCGCAGGAACCTGGCGCCGCCGGGTGCGGTCGCGCGCGTCCCCTCGGCCACGGGGACATGGACCTCCGCCTGTGACCCCACGGGCACCCGGACCGTCAGCCGGAGCGTGCCGGCGACGGCGGACCACGCCACCGCTGCCTCCCCGCGCACGGTGCGCACCGAGGTACGCGCCCAGTCCACACCCGTACGGGCGTCGGGGCGGACGGTGAAGGTGCGGTATCCCGCGTCTCCCGGCCTGAGCCCGGCCACGTTCTCGTACAGCCACTGGGCGGCGGTGCCCTGGAAGTAGTGGTCGCGCGAGCGGGAGTCCAGCGGCCACATCTCCCACATCGTGTCGGCGCCGTTGTCGTGCCAGTAGCCCCAGCTCGGATACGTGCGCTGGGTCGCCACCGCGTGGGCGACCTCCGGGCGGCCGTGCGCGCACAGCACCCGCAGCAGCACGCTCGTGCCCAGAGCGCCCGTGTTCAGGTGGTCCCCGCGCTCCTCGATGTCCGCCACCAGGCTCTCCAGGACCGTGGCCCTGGCACCCGGCGGAACCAGCCCGAACGCCAGCGGTATCGCGTTGGACGTCTGCCGGTAGTCCGGGTCCTTGGCCGTGCGGTAGTGACCGTCCGGGCCGAGGAACGCCGCGTTGAACGCGCCGCGCAGACTCTCGGCGGCGGTCCGGTAGCGCTCGGAGACATCGTTGTCGCCGGGCAACCCGGAGAGTTCCTCGCCGAGTTCCGCCGTGTACAGCAGCGCCCGGTGCAGATACGCCGTGGCGGTGAGCCGGGTGTCCTCGGGCGGGTTGCCGCCGTATCCGGGCGCCAGGTAGTCGCCGAGCGCGGTGACGGCCAGGCCGTCCCGCAGCCGGCTCAGTTCCCAGTCGAGGTAGCGGGTCAGGGTCTCCCAGTGCTCCCGGGCGGCCCGCTCGTCCCCGTACACCCGGTACAGCTCGCGGACGACGAAGGGATAGACGGTCGTCCACTCGGGGGACGGACCGAGATCGCCGTAACCCCAGCCGCCGCTGGGCACGATCACCGGGAGCTGTCCCTCGTCGGTCTGGCTGTCGGCGAGGTCGCCGAGCCACTTGGAGAGGAAGCGCTGCATCCCGAAGGCGTACGTCATGACGGGCGTGCCGAGCTGCGCGTCGCCGGTCCAGCCGTTCTTCTCGTACATCGGGGTGTCGGTGGGGATGCCGTGCAGGTTGTTCAGGACGGTGCGTCGCATGGCCTTGTCCAGCCACTCGTAGAACGGCTCGGAGCAGGAGAAGGAGCTGACCTCGTCCACCCGGGAGTGCACCAGGCGGCCGAGCACGTCCCCCGGGTCCGGACGTCCGGGCAGGCCGTGCACTTCGACGTACCGGAACCCCTTGTAGGAGAAGGCGGGTTCCCACACCTCCTTGTCCCGGCCGGCGCTCACGTATTCGTCGGTCTGGAAGCGGCCCGGTACGTGCCCGGTCTCGGCGTGCACACTGCCGTCGTCCTTGAGCTTCTCGCCGTGGACGAGCCGGATCACGGTGCCCTCGGCGGCCCCCCGCACGGTGAGGCGGGTCCAGCCGGCCATCGTGCGGCCCATGTCGACCACGTACACGCCGGGGCTCAGCTCCTCGATCGCCTTCGGGCGGACCGTGTCGACGACCTCGATCGGGTCGTGCGGCTGCGCACGCAGCGTGCCGCCGGGCGCCTCGCGTACGCCGGCCGGCCGCCACCCCGAGTCGTCGAAGCCGGGCCGGGACCAGCCGTCGGGTGCCCTGCGGGCGTCGTAGGTCTCCCCGGCGTACAGGGAGTTGGAGAGGGTCGGCCCCTCGGTGATGCGCCACTCGCCGTCGGAGGCCACGGTGGTGCGGGTCCCGTCCGGGTGGTCGATCTCCAACTGGGCGAGGAGACGGGGTTCGCCGTGCCAGGGTGCACGGTGCCAGTTCCAGACGTTGGGCGTCGTCATACCGTAGAAGCCGCGTCCGAGGGTGACCCCGATGGCGTTCTCACCACGCTTCACCAGCTCCGTCACGTCGTGGACGGCGTACAGCACCGTCTCGTCGTAGTCGGTGAAGCCGGGGTCCAGGACCTGGGTGCCGACGCGGCGGCCGTTGATCTGCGCCTCGTAGTAGGCCAGTCCGCTGATGTGCAGGCGGGCGCGCGCGACGCGCCCGCGTACGGTGAAGGCGCGGCGCAGCAGCGGCGCGGGCGCCTCGGGCGTGGCGACGGTGACGCCGCCGCCCCAGGGCCCCTGGCCGTAGGGCGCCAGGACGGCGGCCGGTTCCCAGTCGCCGTCGTCGAACCCGGGCCGCTCCCAGCCCTCTTGCACCTGGCCGGTGGTGCGCCAGCCGTCCCCGGTGTGGAGTTCGTGGGTGTGTCCGTCCTCGGTCTCCACGAGGAGGCGGACCAGGAGCCCACCGGGATTCACGCTGGCGCCGGGCCGGTTGGTGGCGAGGACGGCGATCAGGATCTCGTCGCCTGCCGAGCGCGTGAGCTCCGTGACGTCGGCGGTGCGGCCGCTGCGCCAGCCGTCGGTCTGCTGGGGTGCGTGCAGCACCTGCTGTCCGTGGGCGTACAGGGTGAAGTCGTCGTCGGCCGTGGCGGTCACCACTGCGCGCTTCACCACGAACCCCTCCGGGAGGGTGAGGGCGGCGCGGAACCTGCGGGTGCCTTCCGGGGCGTCCGACGAGGTCGCGCCGGGGGACCAGATCCAGGAGGCACCCTCGAGAGAGGGCGGCGCGGGCGGCTCCTCGGCGCCGATCCAGCTCGCCCGCCACCCGTCGGCGGGGAGCGCGGTCTCCCACCAGCGGGTCTCGCTCCAGCGGGAGCGGCGCCCCGCCGCGTCCCAGACCCGGACCTGCCAGTGGTAGCGGGTACGGGGGAGCAGCGCGGGCCCGCCGTAGGGGATGCCGACGCTGCGGTCGGAGGCGACCCTGCCCGAGTCCCACACCGTGTGGGTGTGCGGGCCCCGGCCACCGGAGTCCCGGGTGACCCGGATGTGGTAGGCCGTCTGCCGGGCGCCGTGTCCGGGAGCGGCCAGCTCCCAGGACAGGCGGGGGAGTTCGACGTCCGTGCCGAGCAGGTTCTCGGCGTACTCGACACCGGTGCGGACGACGCGGAGCCCCGCCTTCGTCTCCGGCCGGCCGTCGGCCGCCCCGGCACCGGTCGCCCCGGCTACGCCGCCGGTGGACAGCGCAGCGACACCGGCGCCCGCGGTCGCCACGGTGCCGCGGAGAAAGACTCTGCGGTTCCAGCCCTCGGTCGTGTCCTCGGTCATGTGCATCCGCCTTTGCTCGCCGTGCCGACGCAGCGGGAACGAACCGCGCGTGTGCCTCGCGTCGGCTGCCTGAACTCGCTTGAAACGATTCAATTCTCGTCGTCACGATCCTATGCACGCCCTGTGGGCCGCATCAAGGGATGTGACAGCGGTCGTGCCGTGGGACCGAGGCCGTGGGGCCGAGGACGAGAACCCATGACGTCGGCCGAGCGATGACCGTCACGCGGTCCGCGCGTCAAGGCCCTGCCCCGGCAGGGCTGTTGCCGTACTCCTTCGCGGGCGGGAAATGGGTCGCGCCCGTGTGACGCGAGTCGTTAGCCTCCGCATGGGCGCAGTGTGGCGCGGGTGCACCGCGAAAGGAGCCGGGCATGGAGATCGAGGGCGCGCGGACCGACCGGTTGGGTTTGCTGCTCGACCAGTTCGACCAGGCCAGGGAGATGGCCGAGGTGCGGCTGACGGGGCTCGGCGACGAGGAGTACCTGTGGGAGCCGGTGCCCGGCTGCTGGTCGGTCCGGCGTCGGGGCGAGGCGGTCACGCCCCGGGCGTACGGGCCGGGCGAGTGGGTGCTCGACAAGGGCGCCCCCGACATTCCGTCGAGTGAGTACGCCGAGGTCGCCCGGCAGGCCGCCGGCGGGATGCCGGTCGCCAAGATCGCCGACGACTGGAGCGTGAGCGTCGAGCGGGTCGAGCAGGTCCTCGCCCACACCGGTACGCCGGAGCCCGACGAGACGCCGGTCACCACCATCGCCTGGCGGCTGGCGCACCTGCACTCCTGTTTCGCGGGCCAATGGGAGTGGACCTTCGGCGAACGGCGCCAGGATCCGAAGCTGCTGGTCGACTTCACCCCCTCCGCCACCCTGGCCCTCGAGGGGTTCTGGGCGGTGATCGACCGCTGGCGCGAAGATGTCGCCGCCGTCACCGACGAGCAGCTCGACACCGTCGGCTTCTCCCAGTACCCGTACGGCTCGGATCCCGACGACCCCTACATCGGCGTCGTGGCCGGGGACAATCTCGAGTTCATCCACCACATGGCCGAGATCGCGCTGCTTCGCGACCTGTGGCGGGCCCGCTCCCGCACGGCCGGGTAGGCCCTCCCCGCCGCCCTCGGGTGCTCTCCTGCCTCATTCCTCCGTGTCGAAGCGGGCCAGCCGCGCCGTCACGTCGTCGGCGAGACGGGTGAGGAGACGGGTGAGGTCGTCGCGGTCCTGCTGGGGCCAGTCGGCGAGCGCCTCGGCGAACCAGCCCAGCAGGGAGGTCACATAGCGGTTGGCGGCCTCCGTTCCCGCTTCGGTCGGTTCGATGAGGCTCGCCCGGCGGTCGTGCGGATCGGCGACACGCCGCACGAGACCGCGCTTCTCCAGGGCCTGGACCTGCCGGGTGACGTGCGGGCCCACGACCTGCATCCGGTCGGCGATCTCGCCGATCCGCAGCGGCGCGTCGGCCGTACGCAGCGCCAGCAGCACGCCCATGGCGGGGCGGTCGAGGGCGAGGCCGGCCGCGTCGGTGGCACGTTCGGTGAGCCGTCCCTTGGTGAAGGCGGCGCTCAGCTGGGTGAGCCGGGGCAGCACGGCGAGCAGGTCGGCGTGCGGGTTTTCCGGTCCGGGGGATCCGGAGGGCTCGGGGGTCATGAGGTCTCCATTTGCATACCTGAGTTAGGTATCTATATCGTGGGGAGCGGCCGGTGCCTGGAGGGGTGCCGTATGGCCTCCATAAAGATACCTAAGGTACGTATGTTTGCGCTCCATGCGGCGCGTACCTCCGTCCTTCCGGGGCCCGCCCCGGCGGAAAGGTGAGAAGCCATGATCCACACGTCCCGTCCCGCTCGCCGCGTACTGATCTCCGGAGCAAGTATCGCGGGCCCCGCGCTCGCGCACTGGCTCGACCGCTACGGCTTCGAGGTGACCGTCGTCGAAAAGGCCGCCGCCGTCCGCGGGGGCGGGTACGCGATCGACATTCGCGGCACGGCCCGTGAGGCCGTGGACCGCATGGGTCTGCTGCCGCGTCTGAGCAAGGCGCACGTCGACAGCCGGCGGATCACCTTCGTGGGCGCGGCGGGGGAGACGGTCGGCACGCTGCAGCCCGAGCAGCTGACCGGGGGAGAGGCGGGCCTCGACCTCGAAGTCCGGCGCGGTGACCTGGCCGACGCGCTCTACACCCCGCTGCGGGACCGGGTCGAGTTCCTCTTCAACGACTCGATCGCGACACTGGACGACACCGGGGACGCCGTACACGTCGTCTTCGACAGCGGGATACGCCGCACGTTCGACCTCGTGGTCGGCGCGGACGGACTGCACTCGAACACCCGCCGGCTGGTCTTCGGACCCGAGGAGCCCTTTCACCTCTACCTCGGATACGTCTTCGCGGGCTTCACGCTGCCGAACGAGTTCGGGCTCGCGCACGAGGCCGCCATCTGGAACGATCCGGGACGCAGCGCGGTCCTCTACGCCCACGAGCCCTCCGACCGGGTGCACGGCTTCCTCACCTTCACCCGCGACACCCCGCCCCTCGACGCGTTCCGGGACCCCCGGGCCCAGCGGGACCTGGTGGCGGCGCGCTTCCCCGAGCAGGTCTGGCACGTGCCGCGTCTGGTCGAGGGCATGCGCGAGGCCGACGACCTCTTCTTCGACGTCGTGAGCCAGATCCACATGCGTACCTGGTCCCACGGGCGCGTCGTCCTGGCGGGCGACGCCGCGCACGCCACGTCGTTCATCTCCGGCCAGGGGTCCAGCGTCGCGCTCGTCGGCGCGTACGTCCTGGCCGGCGAACTGGCCACGCACGCGGACCACACCGAGGCCTTCGCGGCCTACGAGCGCAGGATCCGTCCCTTCGCGGAGCGCAACCAGGCGCTGGCCACCAGCGGCGGCCCGGCGGTCACCCCCGCGACGCGGGAGGATCTCGAGGCCCGCAACGCCCTGCTCCGCGACCCGGAGGCGGCGGCTGGGGCGCTGGTGACCGAGAGCGCGCTGGAAGGGCGCGCGGCACACTCGGCGATGGAGCTGCCCGACTACCCGCGGGCCGCCTGAGGGCGGAGCCCACGGGCGCGGGTGCGGGTGACCCGCGAGAGCGCCCGTGGGCTCGGTCCCGGACGGCCCGCGGGTGCGCCCGGGGCTCCGTCCCGGGCCGTCCGGGCTGTCCCCGATCGTCGTCGCCCGCAGGCCGACGTTTCCGTGATCCGGCAAGACGAAGAGGCGTGTTCTGCCGGTGGTGGGCATGGGTGGCCTTCCGTCCGGTGTGCTCGAATACGCGGAGCGAACGGGGGAGGCGCGGTGAGATACAAGGCGGCGGCACGGTCCGTGGTGTGGCTGCTCGTCGCCGTCGCGACTCTCGTGACGGGGGTCGTGGCGGCCGGGCAGATGGGCCGGGCGCTGGACCGGGAGCGGGAGTACCGGGCCGCGCCGGCCTGTGCCTCGGTCCCGGTGCGGGCGGCGGGGTGTCTGTGGGAGCAGGAGTTCACGGTGCGGACGGCAGACACGCACCGCGGTGAGCGGGGTCGGTCGCCGGAGGCGGAGTTGTTGCCGCCTTCCGGCAGGTCGTGGGAGGTGACGTTCCGGGCGACCGACCCGGTGCTGTCGGAGCTGGAACCGGCCGACAAGGTCGTCGGCGTCATCTGGCACGGGCGGGTCGTGGAGGTGCGGGACGCCGACGGCCGCCGGCAGCAGACGAGTGCGGGCCCCGTGGGAATGCCGGAGGGTCACTTCGGCGGCGCGCTCGCCTGTCTCTCGGTCGGCCTGACCGCCCTCGTCGGTGGCCTGTGGCCCCTCTTCGCCCGGAGAGACCCACGGCACGCGAAGGCGGCGGCCGTGGTGCGGTGGCATGGTGTCGGCATGGGTGGCGCGGCCGTCCTGACGCTCTGGGCCCAGGAGTCCAACGACTGGCCGCTGTGGGCGATCCCGGCGATCTGGGGACCCCTCGCCCTCCTCGCGTCCGCCTCGATGGTGGCCTTCGCCGTCGCCGCCCTGCGCGGGGACCTGGACGACGAGGCCACGCCGACCCCACCGGTGCCGGTGGCTGCCCGGCCGCCCTCGGCGGGCGGGCCGGACGGGGCGGCGACAGGGAAGGAGCGCGGCAGCTCCTGAGGTGGGTCAGCCCGCGGAGGTGCCCGCTGCGGCACCCGGACTTGAGGAGTGGCCCGGCGCCGGCCAGCCGTGCGTGAGCAGGTCGAACACCGTCTCCACAGTCGCGCGCGGATCGTGCCGCCCCGCTGCCAGGGCCGGCACTTCCAGCACGAACCGTGCGAGCGCCGAGCAGGCGAGATCGTCCGCCTCCCGGCCGAGTTCCTCGGCGATCGCGGCGCTCAGGGCGCCCGCATGCCGCATCCACATCCGTTCTCCGTACTCGCGGAGCGCGGGCGTGCCGTTGACCAGCGCGGTGAATCGGTCGCGTCGTGGGTCCGACGCGACCGGCACCCAGGACCGCAGCGCGTGGGCGCGCAATGCCTCGACCACGTCCTGGCCCGCGGGCCGTTCGCGGACGGCGGCCGTCAGCCGTGCCTCCACGTCCCCCTCGCGGTCGAAGACCAGTGACTCCTTGCTCGGGAAGTGCGCGAAGAGGGTCGTTGTCGACACATCGGCTTTCTCGGCGACGTCGCGGACGCTGACCCGGTCGAAACCGTGCTCCAGGAAGAGTTCCAGGGCCGCGTCGGCGATGGCCTGCCTGGTCGCCGCCTTCTTGCGCTCGCGACGGCCAGGGTTCGGAGAGTCGGGCATGACGCCACTCTAACGCACAACTGGAACGAAGCAGAAACTGGCGCGAGATCGAAACTGGAACCGTTGCAGTTTCTTATTCGTTTCTGCTTTAGTGGTTTCGGCGGGTCGCGGCATCGCCGCAGGCCCCACCCACGAAAGGAACCCACCATGAACGCTCCGACACCGGCGGGCGCACGCATCAGCGTCATCGGTGCGGGCCCCGGAGGCCTGACCTGCGCACGCGTCCTGCGGCAGCACGGCATCGCCGTGACGGTGTACGACCGTGACCCGGACGCGTACTCCCGCGACCAGGGCGGCTCGCTCGACCTGCACGAGGAGGACGGCCAACTCGCCCTTCGCGAAGCGGGCCTGCTGGAGGAGTTTCTCGCGCTCGCCAGATGCGAGAGTCAGGAGATGCGCCGCTTCGACCCGGCGGGGCGCCTCCTCGGCCACCACCTGCCGGACGCGGGCGAGACGTCCCGCCCCGAGATCGACCGCGGTCAGCTCCGGGACCTGCTGCTGCGATCGCTCGACGCCGGGACGGTGCGGTGGGGGCACACCCTGGAGTCGGTGAGCGGGCCGGCCGACGGGCCGCGGACACTGACGTTCACCGACGGGAGCACCGTGGAAACGGACCTCGTGATCGGAGCGGACGGTGCCTTCTCCCGCGTCCGTGCGGCGGTTTCCGACGCCGTGCCGCGCTACACCGGGGTCGGCTTCCTGGAAGCCTGGTTCGACGACATGGAATCCGCACACCCGGAGCTGTCCGCACTGGTCGGCCAGGGCAGCGCCCACGTGGCAGACGGTGAACGCGGCCTGTTCGCGCAGCGCAACAGCGGTGGTCACATGCGGGTCTACATCATGCGGCGAGCCCCGCTGGACTGGATCACCGCGAGCGGGCTCGCTCCGCAGGACACCGACGGCATCCGCGCACATCTCCTCGACGAGTACGCCGGCTGGGCGCCGCGCATACTCCGGATGATCACCGAGAACGACGGGGTGTACGTCGACCGTCCGCTGTTCGCCCTGCCGGTGCCGCACACCTGGCGGCACTCGCCCGGCGTGACCCTCCTGGGAGACGCCGCACACCTGATGCCCCCGCTCGGCGTCGGCGTCAACCTCGCCATGCTCGACGCCGCGGAACTCGCGCTCGCCCTCGCCGGTTCCGCGACCGTCGACGACGCCGTGCACACCTACGAGAAGACCATGCTCCCGCGCTCCGCCGAAACCGCCGCGATGCTCGAGGGCGGCGCCGGGTTCCTGCTGGAGGAACCGGACGCCGACGAACTCGCCCGGTTCGGAGAGCCCGGAGCGGGCCCCGGGCACGGGGAGCAGCCCGTGGTCGGCCATTAGTCTCATGCCATGGCCGCGCTCCTACCGTTCGTGATCCTCGCCGGAGGCCTTGTCGTCGTCCTCGGCCTCTTCACCTGGCTGGCGGCACGCATACGCCGCCGGGGTACGGCGGGCGGTGCGATGAGCGCGGCCCTGGCCTCCTACGAGGAGGCGTTCCGCGTCACGGCTCACGAAGCCCATGTGGAGATCCGGGCTCAGACGGACCGCAGGGCCCCGCTCCTTTCGCCCGACGACCACCGGGGGCGAAGCCCCGCTGTCACGGACGGGGACAAAACGGGATCTCGTCGCACGACGCGACGGGATCCTCGCCGCTCGCGACGCGGCCGCCTCGGCCGCTGGTTCGGCCGACGGCCCCCTCGCGACCGGGATCGCCGGTGATCACGAGGGGGCGGGCGTCACACGCCTCGGCGCCTCCTAACAGCTGAGGTTGCCGCCGGGCTCGACGCCGAGGAGCTGGGTGAAGCGCTCGTAGTTGTCGATCCGGCTCTGGACCTGCCCGGGATTGCCCCCGTCGCACTCCAGGCTGCCGTTGATGGAGCGGATGGTCTCACCGAATCCGGCACCGTTGACCATGGCGTCGTGCGGGGTCATGGTGCCGGGCCCGGTCTGGGTGTTCCAGTACCAAAGGCCGGTCTTCCAGGCCACGGCCGAGTCGTTCTGGACCAGGTCGGGGTTGTTGAGCAGGTCGATGCCGAGGGCGTCTCCGGCGGCCTTGTAGTTGAAGTTCCAGCTGAGCTGCACGGGCCCGCGACCGTAGTACTTGTCGTTGCCGGCCGGGCAGCCGTACGGCTGGGTGGCATCGCAGTAGTGCGGGTAGTTGGCGGTGTTCTGCTCGACGACGTGCACCAGTCCGCCGGTTTCGTGGCTGACGTTGGCGAGGAAGGCCGCGGCCTCCTGCTTCTTCACCGTGTCGCTGCCGGTGTTCGAGAAACCCGGGTAGGCGCTGAGCGCGGCGGTGAGACCGCTGTAGGTGTAGAAGGAGTTCCTGCTCGGGAACATCTCGTTGAACTGGCCCTCGCTGACCACGAATTCGGCGGCGGAGGCCCGGGTGTGGGACTTCTCCGCGACGGCCGACGGCGCCATCGTCAGGGTGCACAGGGCGGCGGCCGCGCCGGTGGCGGCCAGCAGTGCGAGTTTGCGGTGCTGCACGGTATCGACTCCTGCTCGGTGGGGGGAACGGCGTGGGGGGGAGGGCGGTCTGCTCCACCCGGCCCGTCAGCCGCCGACGTTGACGTCGATGCAGGCGTAGAACGCGTTGCTGGTGTCGGCGACGTTCCACACGGCGAGGACCTTCTGCTGTCCGGTGAGCCCACCGAAGTCGACCTGGTGGTTCACCACCGCTCCGGGCTTCGCGCCGCCGTCGTCGAACAGCGCGATGCGCTGGCCGCCGACGTAGTACTCCCAGGTGCTGGTGGCGTGCTGCGCGGTGAGCTGCCACGAGAACGTCGTGTTCTTCGACACGGGGGTGACGGTCCAGCCCTTGCTGTCGTCGTCCAGCTCCGCGAAGCGGCTGTTGCCGCCGCTGCAACTGCTCAGGCCCTTGGGGCCCTCGACGCTCTGGGGCTCGTACGTGATGTCGCCGCAGGACACCGTGCCCGCGGCGCACTGGGCCTGACGGCTGGGCGGGTCGGAGATGTAGCCGTGCGCGCTCGCCGAAGAGGCGGGCAGGCTCACGGCGACCACGGGGGCGAGGGCCGCGCCGATCAGGGCAGCGGTCTTCCGACGTGCGTGCATGGGGAACTCCTTCACATCAGGCCGTCCCGGGGCGCGCGCGGTCATGTGTGGGGGGACCGCGCACGCCGCGTACGGCCTCTCGTGGGTGGGGCCAAGAGGCGCGAAGGTGACGCGCACTCACCGTCCAGGCGGGGAATCGGGGCCCCGGCAAGGATCAACTCCGCAAGCGGAGCGGCGAGTTCTGTTGGACTAGACCATACAAGCGGTCGACGTGACCGTGTCAAGAGTGTGTGACCGGCGAACCGGAGCCCGGCCGGTCGGTCCGGCCGGACCCTACTTGGATTCGAGCCGGCCGAGTGGGTGGGTGTCCCCGGCGAGAGCCTTCCGCGTCGCCGTCCAGTCGGTGCTGTCGATGTCGAGGGCGTGGCGGAGGTAGGCCAGGGTGACCCGCTGGACCAGGGCCACGTGGGCGGGGTTCTCGTCGGTGGCCTCCGCGGCGTCGTAGCCGGAGATGCCGCCGAGGAAGTGTTCCGCGCCGAAGAGGGTGAGGAGGCTCTTCCCGCCGGGGCTGAGCACGTACGGGTCGGCCGTCCAGTCGGCGCCGCGGACGGTGAACGGGAGGTCGTCCCGGTCGCCCGCGACCACGAGGGCGGGGGTGGTCATGTGCGTGAAGTCGGGATCCCTGAGCCACGGGAGGTTCTCCGCCGCGAAGGGTGTCAGGTCGCTGCCGCCGGTGCCGGCAGTGGCGAGCAGCACACCCGCCTTGACCCGGGGGTCGGACAGGTCCTCCGCCCTTCCGGTCTCGGGGTCGCGGACGCGCAGGCCCAGCAGGATGCCCGCCGTCTGGCCGCCGAAGGAATGGCCGGCCGCCGCGACACGGTCGCGGTCCAGGCGTCCGCGGAGACCGGGGACGGCCGCCTCGACCACGTCGAGGTCGTCGAGGACGCGCTTCATGTCCTCGACGCGGAATCGCCACATCCGTGGCCTGCGGGGGTCGTCCGCGGCAAGGGCCAGTGTCCTGGAGTCGAGATGGGTGGGCTGGATCACCACGAAGCCGTGGGCGGCCCAGTGGTCGGCGAGCGGGCCGTAGCCGTCGAGCGACGAGCCGAAGCCGTGCGCGAGAAGGACGACGGGCAGGTCGTGCCCGGTCACCGGCGCGGACACGCGCAGGCGCAGGTCGTCGCCACGCTCCGGTGCGTGGAGCACGACGGGCTTCACCGAGACGACGGGGTTCACCGAGGCGACGGGTGCGGCGGCGGGGGCACCGGTCGCCATGTCTGATGCGGTCATGATGGGGCGCTTCTCTCTGTCGGCGGACGGCGTGGGAGAAGGGCTCAGGGGTGGTGTCGAGCCCTCTTGGGTTACGCTAAAACCTCACGTTGACGTGAGAGGCAAGTCGTCCGACGGACCCACGAGAGGAGGCGCGGGATGCGCATCGGGGAGCTGGCCGGCAGAACGGGCGTCAGCGTGCGGGCGCTGCGCTACTACGAAGAACAGGACCTGCTCGTTCCGGAGCGCAGTCACAGCGGCCAGCGGCAGTACCCCGAAGGCGCGGTCGACCACGTCCGGCTGATCCAGCAGCTCTACGCCGCCGGCCTGTCGAGCAGCGCCATCGTCGAGCTCCTGCCCTGCGTCGTCGACGGCAACGCCACGCCGGAACTGCTGGACCGGCTGTCCAGGGAACGGGACCGCATCGACGGCCGGATCACCGAGCTGGTCGGCACCCGGGACAGACTGGACTCCGTCATCACCGGCGCCACGACCAACCTGCGCACGGGCCGGTCGTGCCGCGCCCGGACGGGGTGAGGCCGCTCAGCCAGCGTGCCCCGCCCGGCCCCTGTACCGCCCCCGTTCAGCGCAGCGCGGCCACCAGCGCGTCGCTCGCCGAGCACCACAGCTGTCGTACCTCGCCGAACCCCTGCTCCCGCAAGGTGTCGACGTGCCAGCGGGTCGCGGTCGGCCGGTCCCCGCGCTCACCGGCCGGGCGAGGCTCGCGCGGATCCCCCAGCAGGGCGAACCGGCGCACCGCCGGTTCGGCGAGTACCGGGTCGACGGCCACCTCGTGCCACCAGTCGGCCCAGTCGAGGGCTCCCTGCCGGCGCTGCCGCTCCTGGCGTGCGGTGTGCAGGGTGTGCAGGGCGGCGTTGAGCGCGGGCGCGGACTCGTCGGTCATGTGGTCGGCGTTGAGGAACACCCCGCCCTCACGGACCACGCCGGCCAGCGTGCCGTAGAGGCGGCGCAGCGAGTCCGTGTCCAGCCAGTGCAGGGCCGTGGCGGTCACCACCGCGTCGTAGGACGCGTGGGGAAGCCGGTCGGTCCAGTCCGGGTCGGTCAGGTCGGCCTCGGCGAAGGTCACGCGCTCGTCCCCGGCGAAGTGGCCGCGGGCGATGGCCAGCAGGGCCGGGTCGATGTCCACGCAGACGGTGGTGGCGCCGGGCAGGCGGCGCAGCAGGCGGTCCGAGATGCTGCCCGTTCCGCAGGCGAGGTCGAGGACGCGTGGCGCGGGGCCGGTCACCGCCTCGACCGTGTCGAGCATGACCCGGAAGCGCTCTTCCCGGTCCGGCATGTACCACTCCTGCTGACGGTCCCAACTGGTCTGCCAGCGCTGCCAGTCGGACGCGGCGGTGGTTGTCATGGGATGGGGTGTTCCTTTCACTTGGCCGCCAGGTGCCTCGAGCGCAGCAGCAGGCGGGTCGTCTCGGAGCGGGGAGAGGTCAGGACGGTGTCGCACGCGCCGCTGTCCACGACGGTGCCGGCGTCGAGGACCACCAGGTCGTCGGCCAACTGCTCGACGAGCGCGAGATCGTGGCCGATCCACAGCACGGCCGTGCCCCGCTCCGCCCTGAGCCGGGCGATCTCCGCCACGACGAGTGCCGTGCCGGCGGCGTCGAGGGCCGTGGTGATCTCGTCGCAGATCAGTACGTCGGGTTCGGCGAGCAGGGCCCGCGCCAGGGCGGCCCGTTGCAGTTCGCCGCCGGACAGGGACGCGGCGTGCCGGGACGCGTGCTCCGGTGTGAGACCGAGCCGCTCCCACATCTGCAGCGCCTGCTGTCCGGCCTGTGCGGGCGCCAGTCCGCGCAGCCGTACGGCGGTGCGGGCGACCTGTTCGAGGACGGTGCGGCGTTCGTCGAAGGAGTTGCGCACCTCCTGCCAGACGTACTGCACCGCACGTGTCTGGCGCGGGGTGCGGTGGCGCAGCACGGGAAGCGGTGCGCCGCGGAACGCGACCTGTCCGCGGTGCCGCTCGTGCAGACCGGCGAGGCACCGGGCGAGGAGGGTCTTGCCGCTGCCCGACGGGCCGACGACCGCGGTGCACCCGCCTTCGCGCACGCCGACCGTCACGTCGTGCAGTACCTCGCCCCGCCGCCCGGCGCGCAGCCATGCGGAGAGGCCGCGCGCTTCGAGGACGGGGGCGGCGGTCCCGGCGTCCGGTGCGGCCGGCCCGTCCGGCGCGGAGGGAACCCGGGCAGTGGGCGGTGCCTGCGCAGGCAGTACGTCCGCGGTGGGGCCCGCGGCGGTGACGCGGCCCCGGTCCAGGAGGACCGTGCGGGTGGCCACCGCCCGTACCAGGCCCAGGTCGTGGCTCAGCAGCAGGAGGGTGAAACCGTCGGCCACCAGCCGTGACAGCTCGCCCGCCAGCCGCAGGCGCGCCACGGTGTCGAGGCCGGTGCTGGGCTCGTCGAGCACCAGGACCCGCGGTCCGCAAGCCAGTACCTGTGCGAGCGCCACCCGTTGCCGCTGGCCGCCGGAGAACTGGTGGGGAAAGCGCCGCCGGGTCGCCGCGGTGTCCGGGAGCCCGGCGGTCCGCAGGGCCGCGGCCGCGTGGTCCGGCGCGGCGGCCCGGCCGCCCTCGGTGTCCGGACGGTGCAGACGGGCGAGTTCGGTCAGGACCGAGCCGATCCGCCGGGCCGGGTTCAGGGCGTGGGCCGGGTGCTGCGGCATGTAGGCGACGACCCGGCCGCGTACCTCCGCCGCCGAGCCGGTCGGCCCACCGGAGTCGACCACCTGGGTGCCCGACACCCGCACCGTGCCGGTGAGCCGGACCCCGGGCGCGGCCTCGCCGAGCAGGGCGAGCGCCGCGGTGGTCTTGCCGCTGCCCGAAGGCCCCACCAGGGCGGTCGCCTCGCCGGGCTCGACGGTGAACGCGACGCCGTCCAGCAGCATGGCCCCACCGGCGCGTGCCGTCAGGCCGCCGACCTCGATCACCGGTTCCACGCCGCCGCCTTCCCCTCGGTTGTCGCGGCGCGCGGCAGCAGGCCGTCCGCCAGCAGATTGGCGCCGACCGTGAACATCACCAGCATCAGTGTCGGCGCGCAGACCGCCCAGGGCTGCACGAACAGCGCCTCCCTGCTCGCGGCGATCACCACACCCCAGTCCGGCGAGGTCGGGTCCAGGCCCAGCCCCAGGAAGTTGGCGGCGGCCACCGTGAAGACCGCGGCGCCGACCCGGGTGCCCGCGTCGGCGGCGGCCACCGGCAGCACGGCCCGTCCGACGTGCCCGAACAGAATCCGCGCCGGCGACTCGCCCTGAAGCCGCATGGCCTCGGCGACGGGGCCACTGGCCGCGTCGAGCGCCGCCGCCCGCAACAGCCGCGCCACGGCCGGTACGTTGAGGGCGGCCACCGCCAGTGCCACCGCGACCGGGTCCCCACGCCAGCCGACTCCCACCACACTGATCACCAGAAGCGAGGGGAGCGGCAGCAACAGCTCCACGGGCCGGATGAGCAGGTCGTCGACGAAGCGGCTGCGAGAGGCCGCGGCCGCCAGCCCGAGCACCCCGCCGACGAGCACGGCCAGGGCCACCGCGGCGCACGCCACGCCCAGGGCGCTGGCCCCGCCACGCAGCACCAGCGACAGCACGTCCCGGCCCAACGCGTCGGTGCCCAGCGGATGTCCGTCACCGAGGGCGTACGGCATTCCGTCGGAAGGGATGTCGGCGGACGTCACCAGCGGGCCGACGACGGCCGTCGCCACCGGCGGCGCCAGGAGCACCGCGCCGCCCCACACCCGCCGACGGGGCCGGGACCGTATGCCGCTCATCGCAGCACCTCCGAACGGGGAGCCAGGCGCTGGGTGACGAGATCCGCCGCCAGATTGAGCAGACAGGCGACGGCGGCGAGGGTCAGGGTGAGCGCCTGGACGGTGGGCACGTCACGGTTCTGCACGGCCGCCACCAGCGCCGTCGCGGTGCCGGGAACGGCGAACACCGCCTCCACGACGAGTACACCGCCCAGCAACTGGTCCCCGGTGCGGGCCAGTTCCTGTACGCCCGGCACGGCTGCATTGGGCAGCACGTGCCGCAGCACCAGCCGCGTCGGCGGCACCCCCAGACGGCGGGCCTGCACCGTGTAGCCGGAGTTGAGCGACGTGATCGTGCCGGCCCGGATCTGCCGCGACAGCACACACACGGTGCGGGCCAGCAGGACAGCCACCGGCAGCACGAACAGTTCCGGGCGCTGCCACCAGCCGTCGTCGGCGCCCACCCACGTGGAGGGCAGCCAGCCCAGCCGCAGCGAGAAGAACGCCACCAGCAGCAGGGCCAGCACGAAGTCCGGTATCGACGTCAGGGTCAGCGTCACGGCGGACACCACACGGTCCGTACGGCCGCCGGCCCGCAGCCCCGTCAACAGGCCGACGGCGACGGCCAGCGGGACCAGCAGCAGGAGTGTGACGCCGGCCAGCGTGGCCGTCACCCCGACGGTGGAGAACAGGGCGTCGCTCACCGGACCGCCGCCCACCAGCGAGGTGCCGAGGTCACCGGTGAGCAGGTCCCCCGCCCAGTCGACGAAGCGCTCACCCAGCGGCCGGTCGAGACCCATCTGCTCGCGCAGCTGAGCCACCTGGTCGAGACCGGCCTGCTCGTTGAAGTCGACGGTGGCCGCGTCGCCCGGCAGCAGATTGGTCAGCAGGAAGACGACGACGCCGAGCACGGCGAGCTGGACGACGGTCCACCCGCACCGCCGCAGCGCGTACCGCAGCACCTCAGTCCAGCCAGACCGTGTCGAACCGCGCCCAGTCCACGGTGTTGGGCGGAGCCTCCTTCACGCCCCGCAGTGTGCGGGAGACGGCGTTCAGCCACTCCGGGTGCGCCCACAGCGCCAGGCCGCCACGATCGCGGAGTGTCGTCTGCACCGACCGGTACGCGCGGGTGCGTGCCGCGTCGTCGGTGACGGCCCGCGCGGCGGCGAAGGCCTCGTCGAAGTCCCGGCGCTCCCAGGCGGTCGCGTTCTGCGGCGCGTCGGTGAGCAGCCGTTCGCTGATGTAGGTGGGGATGGGCATGGCCCCGCACCGGTGGTTGGTGACGGTGCCCTTGCTCAGGACGTCCGTGAAGTAGGACTCCGGGGGCCCGTTGACGATCTCCACCCGCAGTCCGGCCTCACCCGCCTGCTCGGTGAACAGGTGCGCGGCCTGCGCGAAGCCGTCCGCGGCGGTGGAGGTGTAGAAGGAGACCTTCTTGTTGTACAGGCCGGTACGGCGCAGCAGCCGCCTGGCCTCCGCGACGTCCCGCTCGCGCTGCTCCAGGCCGTCCGGGTAGTACGTGAACCCCTTGCCGTACAGGTCGTTGCCGATCTCGGCGCGGCCCGCGCAGACCACGTCCACGAGCCGCTCGCGGTCGAGGAGGAGCTTGACGGCCAGCGCCGCGTCCGGGTCGTCGAACGGGGGCCGGTCCGTCTTGAGGGCGAAGCCCTGCACCCCGCTGCGCGCGGTCGCCACCACCCGTACCCGGCTGTCGTGTTCGACCGTACGGGCGAAGGTCGGCGTCATCTCGTGCGCGTAGTGCACCTCGCCCGCGCGCACGGCGGCGGCCCGCGCCTCGGTCTCGGCGGACAGGATGTGCACCTCGTCCAGGTGGGCGGCGCCGCCCCAGTGGTCGTCGAACCGGCGGCCGGTGAACTCGCGTCCGCCGGTGAAGGACACGAAACGGAACGGGCCGGTGCCGACGGGGCGCCCCGGGTCGTTCCAGCCGTCTCGGACGACGGCCGTGCCGGTCATGGCCAGCAGTGTGGGCAGTTCCGCGTTGGGCCGGGTGAGGGAGATCTCGACGCCGTGCCGTCCCACGGCGCGGCAGTTGGCGAGGTCCACGTGGGACAGCGACTTCTTCGCCAGATGGTCCGCGGCGTCGGGGTCGAGGATCCGGGAGATGCTGTACAGGACGTCCTCGGGGGTGAGGGCGTGCCCGTCGTGGAAGCGGGCCTCGCGCAGCTCGAACCGCCAGACGCGGGCCGAGTCGTCACTGGACCAGGAACGCGCCAGCCGGGGCACGGGCCGCAGGGTGGCGTCCAGGTCGACGAGCTTGTCGAAGACCGCCTTGTGACGGGCGATGTCGACGAACTGCCGCTGCGCGTGCGGATCCATCGTCTCCTTGACCCCCGCGCCCGGGAACACGGCTCGCAGACTCCCGCCCTCGCGGGGCGTGGAGGAACCCGAACCGCCCGACGCCTGGCAGCCCGTGAGCAGACCGGCACCCGCGGCGGCGGCCGCCGCGAGGACGCTGCGGCGGGACAGGGGGACCGGCATGCGTACGCACCTTCCTGCTGACTGTCTGCTGATCGTTTCGACGGATCAGCATATGCATTCAATAAGTTGTTGCGACAGTCATGCAATAGTGCCCGGAGGTGGGATGGAGCACTCGGGGCGGCCCGGCGGCTCGGGGATGTGCACGGACCGGGGAGGCGCACGGACCGGCCCCGGTCGCGGACCGCACCCCCGCGTGGGCCAGAATGGGCGCAAGAGGCGACGGGGACCAGGAAGCCGGTGCGAGTCCGGCGCGGTCCCGCCACTGTGACCGGGGAGCGATCCTCCTGCACGCCACTGTCCGCGCGAGCGGACGGGAAGGCGGAGGCGAGCGACGATCCGGAAGCCAGGAGACTGACCCGTCGCCGGTCCGCAGGCAGGGGCGAGGACACCCCGGAGAGGATCGGCTGTGACGACGCATGCCCGCACGGAGACCGTACGGCGGCCCGAACCCGGCAGACGGGGGGTGCTGGCCGCCTCGGGCGCCCTGGCGCTGACCGCGTCCGGTCTGCTCACCGGCTGCGCCGGGGACGGCAAGGACGGAGCGAGCGGCGACCGGTTCCGGGCCGCGTTCACGGCCGGCGGCTCCCAGGAGACCCTCGACCCCCATGTCGCCCCCAACTTCGTCGACCAGGCCCGCGCCAAGGCCCTGTACGACACGCTGGGCACGTACGCCGACGACATGTCCGTGCGCGAGCGGCTCGCGGAGTCCTGGGAGAGCGACGCCTCCGGCACCCGGTGGCGCATACGGCTGCGCAAGGCCGCGTTCCACGACGGGAAACCCGTCACCGCGAAGGACGTGCTCTACAGCTACCGCCGGGCCGCCGACCCCGCCACCGGCTCACCCTCCCAAGTGCTGCTCTCCGCGATCGACTTCGACGCGAGCGCGGCCGACGGCGAACGCTCCGTCGTCCTCGTGCTGAAGGCCCCGAACTTCGAGTTCCCCACCGCCTTCGCCGGCCCCGGAACCGAGATCGTCCCCGACGGGACGACCGACTTCCACGAGCCCGTGGGCTCCGGCCCCTTCACCTACGTGTCGTTCACGCCCGGCGGCACCGCCCGCTTCCGGCGCTGGGCGGACCACTGGGACGGCGCCCCGCACATCGCCGAGCTGGAGATCGTCCCCGCCAACGAGGAGTCGGCCCGGCTCAACGCGCTGCTGTCCGGCCAGGTCCACTACGCCGCAGACATGGCGGGCGCCTCCGTGGAACGGCTGAAGCAGGACGGCTCGACACGGCTGCTGACCGCGCGGCGCGCCACCGCGCAGCAGCTCCTGCTGCGCACCGGCCGCACGCCGTTCGACGATCCCCGGCTGGTGCGGGCCGTACAACTGGGCATCGACCGGGAGGAACTGGTCAGGGTCGCCCTGGCCGGCCACGGCGAGGTGGGCAACGACCTGTTCGGACTGGGCCTGCACGGCTACCCGGACGACCTCGGCCCCCGCGAACGGGACGTCGAGGAGGCACGGCGGCTGGTGAAGCAGGCCGGTGCGCAGGGGCTGCACCTCACCGTCGAGACCAGCTCCGTCGACGCCGCCTGGGAGCCGGCCGCGGACCTCATGGCGGGGCAGCTGCGCGAGGTGGGGCTGCGGCTGACCGCCAACACCCGGGCGTCCAGCACGTACTTCAGCGAGATCAAGACCAAGGGTGTCGCCGCCTTCAACACCACCTCGACCCTCCCCGTCTCCGACTTCCTCGAGCAACGGGTCCGCGGCGGCGCGGCCCGCAACCAGACGCAGTACGCCTCGAAGAAGTTCGACGAACTGCTGGAGCGCTCCCGCACCAGCCGGGACGAGCGGCAACGGCTCGCGCTCCTGACCCGTGCGCAGAAGATCGCCCGGGACGCGTCGGGGCTGCTGGTGTGGGCGTTCTCCGACGCCAACGACGCCGTCGCCCGGTCGGTGAGCGGCCTGCGCGCCGCCCCGCCGAACTCGCACGACTGGGCCCGCTTCGACCGGGTCCGCGTCGGCTGACGTGCGCGCCTACGTCCTGCGCCGCTCCCTGTTCGCCGTCCTCCAGTGTCTCGTGGTCCTGGTCGCCGTGTTCGCCGTGGGCTCCCTGCTGCCGGGCGACACCGCCGACGTGCTCCGGGGCGAACTGGGCACCCCCGAACAGGTGGCCGCGCTCCGTACCCGGCTGGGCCTGGACGAGCCGGCCTGGACGCGCTTCGGCCACTGGCTCGGCCACCTGGTCACCGGCGACCTCGGCACCTCCCTGACGACCGGGCTGCCGGTGGGCGACGACATCGGCCGCCGGGCCGGAGTGACGCTGCTGCTGGGCCTGCCGGCGCTGCTGCTGGTCACCGTGCTGGCGCCGCTGCTCGGCACGGTGTCGGGGCTCAGGGAGGGCAGCCGGGTGGACCGGATGCTCAACACGGCGGCCGTGGTGCTGCACGCCGTCCCGGAGTTCGTGCTCGGCCTGCTGCTGGTCGCCTCGGTGTCGCTGTGGGCCGGACTGCTGCCCGCCACCGCCGTCGGCATGGACACGGCCACGCTGCTCGCACAGCCAGCCGTACTCGTGCTGCCCGTCACCGTCCTGACGGGCCGTCACCTGTGCGACCTGGCCCGGCAGATCCGCGCCGGGGTGGCGGCCCAGCGGCACGGTCCCGTCGCCCGCCACCTGCGGCTGCTGGGCGTGCGGGAGCGGACGGTGGTGCTCCGTCATGTGCTGCCGGGCGCCCTCGGCCCGGCCGCCCAGCAGTTCGCGCGATGTGTGGAGGGGCTGCTGGGTGGGGCCGTGCTGGTGGAGGCGGTGTTCGGCTTCCGCGGCCTCGGCACCGGCTTCGTCGAGGCGGTGCAGAACCGGGACCTGCCCCAGGTGCAGACGTACGCGCTGTTGTTCGCCGGCACCGCCGTCGCGGTGAACCTCGCCGGTGACCTGGTCGCCCACCGGCTGGCGCCGCGCCGGGAGGTGACCGCGTGACCCCGTGGACGAAGGACGCCGTCGCACGTGCCGCCGCCCCGGCCCGCGGCCGCCCGTGGACCGCTCTGGCGCTGCTGGGCGTGCCGGTCCTCGCCGCCTGTCTGGGCCCGCTGGTGGCCGGGGACGCGCCCTCGACGCGGGGCGCGCTGCCGTCACGGCCGCCGGGCGCCGGGCACCCCCTCGGCACGGACGTCATCGGCCGCGACGTGCTCTGGCTCGTCCTGCACGGAGGAGCCTCGGTACTGGCAAGTGCCCTCGGCGCACTGCTGGTCGGCCTGGCCGCCGGGGTGCCGCTGGGACTGCTGGCGGCCGGCCCGGGACGCCGCCTCGACGAGACGGTGATGCGCGCACTGGACCTGCTGCTCGCCTTCCCGGGACTGCTGGTGCTGATGACCCTGGCCGCGACGGGACACCGTGACTGGTACTGGCTGGTGACGGTCGCCGGAGTGCTGCAAGTCCCGGCCGTCGCCCGCCTGGTGCGCTCGGCCGCCCTGTCCCCGGGCTCCCGGACGGTCGTCGAGGCGCTGCGCATGCAGGGGCGCGGCTGGGCCTACATCCACTTCCGCCACCTGGCACGGGAGTTGGCGGCACCCCTGGCGACCGACGCGGGCGGCCGGTTCTCCGTCGTGCTGTACCTGCTGGCCTCCGCCAACTTCCTCGGTCTCGGCCTGCCCGCGTCCTCCCCGGACTGGGCGGTGCTCATCGAGCGCAACAGCGACGCCCTGTTCACCCAGCCCGCCGCCGTGCTGGTGCCCGCCGGTCTGCTGACGGCACTGTGCGTCGGCGGCAACCTTCTCGTGGACCACGCCCTCGCCCACCACAGGAGAGACCGGTGACCGCTCCCGGCGCCCACGTGCCGCTGCTCGACGTCGCGGAGGTCTGCGCGCATGCCGACGGGGCGGCGCGTCCCTTGCTGGACCGGGTCGCGCTGACCGTCGAGGCGGGCCTGGTCACCGCCGTCGTCGGCGCGTCGGGCAGCGGCAAGACGACACTCGGCCTGGCCGTCCTCGGCGCCGCCGCGGACCGTGTGCGACTGACCGGACGCGTCCTCCTCGCGGGCACCGACCTGCTGCTCCTGCCTCCCGGCCGGCGCCCCGCGGCCCGCGCCGGAGTGGCCGCGCATCTGCCCCAGCACCCCGAGACCGTGCTCGACCCCGTCCGCCGGGCCGGCGGAACCCTGACCGAACTGGCCGCCCTGGGGCACCCGGGCCGGACCGAACGCAGGGCCGCCGGGCGCCGCGCGCTGACCTCGGCCGGTCTGGACTGGGAGACGGTCCGCCGACGCTTTGCGCACCAGCTCTCCGGCGGCCAGCAGCAGCGCCTGGCACTCGCCTCCGCCCTGGTCACCGGGGCGCGGCTGCTGGTGCTGGACGAGCCGACGAGCGGCCTGGACCCGGCCCTGACCCGGGCGCTGGGGCACACGGTGCGCGCCCTGGCCGACGACGGCGCCGGCGTGCTGCTCCTCAGCCACGACCTGGCGTTGGTGCGGGAGACCGCCGACCGGGTCGTCGTACTCGAGCACGGCCGCCGCGTGGACCACGGGCGGACCGCGGACGTCCTCGGCAACGGCGGCCCCGGCCCCGGCACCGGCGGCCCGAGCCCCCGTACCGGACCGGCCGCCGCCCGGCATCGGGCCACCCGGGACCTGCTCGCCGCCGAACGCCCCACCGGGCCGGTCCCGGGGGCCGCCGGGGCAGTGCCCGCCCCGGCTCCGGACGCCCTCGGCGAGGTCACCGCCTCGGAAGTCGCCGTACGCCGTCGCACCGGCGACCTGCTCACCGGGCCGGTGTCGATGGCGTTCGCACCCGGCAGCAGGACCGCGCTGCTCGGACCCTCCGGTGCGGGCAAGACGACCTTCGCCCGGGTGCTGGCCGGCCTGACCACGCCGACCCAGGGGGAGGTACGGTTCGCCGGGCGCCCGCTGCCGCGCCGCCTGGACCGGCGCTCGACCGCCGAACGCCGCGTCGTCCAGTACGTGCACCAGAGCAGCGCCGGGTCCTTCGAGGCGCACCGCCCGGTCCTGGACCAACTCGCGGACACGGCGCGGCTGCTGCGCGGCCTGCCGAAGGCGGAGGCGAGGGCCGGGGCGACGGAGGCGGCCGAGGAGCTGGGGCTCGACGAGGGGCTGCTGCGCCGGACCCCCGACCGGCTCTCCGGCGGCCAGCTCCAGCGCTGTGCGCTGGTGCGGGCGCTGACGGCACGCCCCGCGCTGCTGGTGTGCGACGAGGTGACGTCGGCCCTCGACACCGTCTCCCGGCAGCGGGTCCTCGACGCGCTGCCCCGCCTGCTCGCCCCGGCCGGCACCGCCCTGCTGTTCGTCAGCCACGACCTGCCCGCGGTGCGGGCGCTGGCCGAGGAGGCCGTACTGCTCGAGGAGGGCCGCTGTGCGCGGCGCTGTGAGGTGTCCTCCCTTTGCACACCCTGACGTCAATATGTACTGTGCATATCGAGTGCATAGTGCACATGCGATACACGGAGCAGGGGAAGCAGCCATGAGTTCACCGGGCCTGCGGGGCAAGTCCGCCATCGTCACCGGCGGTGCCTCCGGCATCGGCGGGGCCATCACCCGACTGTTCGTCGCACGCGGTGCCCGGGTCGTCGTCGTCGACCTGCGGCAGGAGGCCGGGGAGGCCCTCGCCCGTGAACTGGGCGCATCGGTCGTCTTCCGGTGCGGCGACGTGTCCGACCGGGCCGTGGCCGACCTCGCCGTCGCGACGGCCGTCGAGCACTTCGGCGCACTCGACGTACTGGTGAACAATGCGAGTGTGTCGCGGCAGAAGCCGTTCGAGGAGCAGACGGACGGGGACTGGGACCTCGCCATGAACACCGGTCTGTACGCCACGCGCAACTTCATGCTCGCCGCCCTGCCCGAACTCAGGAAGTCCGGCAACGCGTCGGTCGTCAACTTCGGTTCCGGTGCCGGGCTCGACGGCCAGCCCAACCAGGCGTCCTACGCGGCGGCGAAGGAGGCCATCCGCGGCCTGAGCCGGGTCGTGGCCAACGAGTGGGCGCCGCTGAACATCCGCGTCAACGTGGTCTGCCCGATGGCCCTGACGGCGGGCGTGGCCCAGTGGGCCGAGGCCCGGCCCGAGCAGTACGCGCAGTCCGCCGCGAAGGTGCCGCTGGGCCGCTTCGGCGACCCGGACCGCGACGTCGCCCCGGTCGTCGCCTTCCTCGCGAGCGACGACGCCCAGTACATGACCGGCCAGACGGTCATGGCCGACGGCGGCGCGATCAAACTCCGCTGAGCCGTACCTCAGTCGCCGGGGGAGGAGGGCTGAGCGCCGCCGCCCTCGCGGGACCACGCGAGTCCCTCCAGGTGCTCGATGCCCTGGTTGAGTTCGATCAGCAGATCGAGGAACCGCTGGGTCTGCTCGCCCGCCCAGCCGGACGCCTCGACGAGCCGTGCGGTCCCGGCGCGGCTGATGGCCCGGTCCGCCTCCAGGCGTTCCAGGCCGAGTGGGGTGGGCCGGAACTTGCGCGCCATCCCGCCCTCGGGGTCGGGGATGCGCTCCACCAGGCCGTTGCGGAGCATGGCGCTGACCTGGCGGTTGATGGTGGAGACGTCCACCTGGAAGGTGTGCGCCAACTCCTTGAGCGTGAGTGGCTCCCCGGTCTCCAGCCGGGTCAGCAGCACATAGGCCGAGCGCTCCAGGCTCTGGCCGATGCGGGGGCCCCGCGAGGCGACGAAGTGCCGGGTCAGCAGGGTGAGTTCCCGTTCGAGATCACTCAGCCGGCGCTCTTGATCGCTCATGTCCGTCCCGGTCCTGTCCCGCCGCCGTTGCCCGCTCGTGCCGCGTGCATGGTACACATGCCGCCGGTGTGCGAGGCCTGCCGACCGCCACCCCGCATACCGTGATCGACTCATCCGCGAGCCACGACGACACCGACGTCGCGACGGCCGACGCGACGGGCACGACACGCCGATGGAGCCCACCGCGGCCGCGCGTCGTGTCCACGACGCCGGTGCCGGCCCGGGTCGCGACAGGAAAGCGCGCCGCCAATGTCACCGATGGTGCTGACCTGACCGAGGGGGTGCACTGCGCCGCGGGCATCGCGCTGTGCCGGGCGGCCGACGCCGGGACCCACGGCCTGCCGCTGTCGGCGATCCGGAGCGCTCCGGCGCCGACCGCGACCGGCGTCCGTAGGGCCGACCGGGTAGAGGATGCCGTACTCGGCGCCGTACCCGGTGCCGCACGCCGGAGAACGACCGTGCCGCTGCTAGTTTCGCCAGCCGTCGGAGAAATCGGACGTCTCGGTCGGAGACGTATGCCGTTCGCAGAGGGAGCACGGGTGACTGGTGTGCGCGAGGACTCATCGGGGACGGGCGCCCCGTTCGGGCGAAGGACCTTCGTGGCGTCGGCCGTTCTGACGGCCGCCGCGCCCGTCTCGGCCGCCGGCCCCGTCCGGGCGGCCGAGTCGCCGAAGAGCGCCCCGTCCGGCCGCCGTTCGGTGGCGCGGCTGCTCGCCGTCCCCGAGAGCGGCCGGGGCGTCGACTGGCTGAGGGAGGCACTCCAGGTCGCCGTAGCGCTCGAACTCGCCACGATCCCGCCCTACCTGTGCGGATGGTGGTCCGTCGAGGACCGCGGGAGCCACGCCGCACGCCTGATCCGGCGCATCATCGGCGACGAGATGTACCACATGGGAGTGGTCTGCAACCTGCTGGTGGCCGTGGGCGGCCGGCCGCGGATCACGGACGCGGCCCTCGCCTACCCCGGCCCCCTGCCCGGCGGGGTGCGCGACGGAGTGAACGTCTACCTCTCGGGTCTCACCAGGCCCTTCGTGCACGACGTGATGATGGCGATCGAGGCACCCGAGGCCCCCCTCGCCCGCAGCGTGAACAACTCGCCCAGCATCGGCCACTTCTACGACGACCTGCTGGCCGCCTTCAGGTCCACGGCACCCGAACTCTCGGCCCGCGGGCAGTTGTCCGAGCGCATCGGTTCCGACGTCCTGGAACCCGTGGCCGACCTCGACGGCGTCGAGCGCGCGATCGAGGTCATCAAGGAGCAGGGCGAGGGCACCACCAGTTCCCCCGAGGACGCCTTCCAAGACGACTACCCGGCCCACTACTACGCCTTCGGTGAGATCTACCACGGGCGGCAGCTGCGCCAGGAGGACGACGGCTGGGAGTTCACCGGCGCTCCCGTGCCCTTCCCCGAGGCGCGCCCCATGGCCCGTGTCCCGGCCGGCGGATGGCCCGACCCGCCGCAGCGCGTCAAAGACCTCCTCGACCGGTTCGACTCCGCCTACGCCAAGGTGCTGAGCACCCTCGAGGCGGCCTGGGCCGACGGCGACGCGCGCACGCTGGGCTCGGCGGTACGGACGATGCGCGGGCTGGAGAGCCCCGCACTGGAGCTGATGGAAACCACCATCCCGGGCGCCCCCGGCAACTACGGCCCCCAGTTCCGCCCGCCGCGCACGTGACGCCCGGCGGGACGGTCAGTGGTGGCCGGCGAGGTCGCCGCCGAGCCGTGCGCGCAGGAGGGCGCTGTGCTCGTTGAGTCCGACGATCTCGACCCGCTTGCCGCGCTGCGCGTACTTGGACTCGATCGCGTCCAGGGCGGCGACGGACGAGGCGTCCCAGATGTGGGTGGCGGACAGGTCGATGACGACACTGTCGGGATCACCGGCGTAGTCGAACCGGGTGACCAGGTCATTGCTGGAGGCGAAGAACAACTCGCCGGTCACGGAGTAGACGACTTGGCCGCCGTCCGGGTCGGTGACCGACGTGACGTCGGCCAGGTGCGCCACCCGCCTGGCGAAGATCACCATCGCGGTGACGGAGCCGACCACGACGCCGATGGCGAGGTTCTCGGTGGCGACCACGACGGCGACGGTGACCGCCATGACGAGGATCTCGCCGGCGGGCATCCGCCTCAGGGTCCTCGGGGCGACGGAGTGCCAGTCGAACGTCGCGAAGGACACCATCACCATCACCGCGACCAGGGCCGCCATCGGGATGTCGGACACGATCGGCCCGAAGACGATGCACAGCACCATCAGGAACGAGCCCGCCAGGAACGTGGACAGGCGGGTACGCGCTCCGGACACCTTCACGTTGATCATCGTCTGGCCGATCATGGCGCAGCCGCCCATGCCGCCGAAGAAGCCGGTGACGATGTTGGCGATGCCCTGACCGATCGACTCACGAGTCTTGTCGGAGCGGGTGTCGGTGATGTCGTCCACCAGCTTCGCGGTCATCAGTGACTCCATGAGCCCGACCAGGGCCATGGCGAGCGCGTACGGGGCGACGGTCGTCAGCGTGTCGAGGGTGAACGGCACGTCGGGCAGGCCCGGCACCGGCAGCGCGTGGGGCAGCTCCCCCTTGTCGCCGACGGTGGGCACCGCGATGCCGGCCGCGAGGGTGATGACGGTCAGGACGACGATCGAGACCAGCGGCGCCGGGACCACCTTGGTGATCCTGGGGAAGAGCACCATCAGCACGAGCCCGCCCCCGACGAGCGGGTAGACGGGCCAGGGCACGTCGGTCATCTCGGGCACCTGCGCCATGAAGATGAGGATGGCGAGGGCGTTGACGAAGCCGACCATCACCGAGCGCGGTACGAACCGCATCAGCTTCGCCACGCCGAGCGCGCCGAGAACGACCTGGAAGACGCCGGCGAGGATGACCGCCGCGACGAGGTGGCCCAGGCCGTGCTCGCGGTTCAACGGGGCGATCACCAGCGCGACGGCGCCGGTCGCGGCGGAGATCATGGCGCGGCGACCGCCCACGACCGAGATGGTGACGGCCATGGTGAAGGCGGCGAACAGGCCGACCTCCGGGTCCACCCCGGCGATGATCGAGAACGAGATCGCCTCGGGGACCAGGGCGAGGGCGACGACGAGTCCGGCGAGGACCTCGGTGCGCCACACCTTCGGGTCGGAGATCCAGTCGGGCCTGAGGCCGCGCAGCCGCGCGACGGGGGAGAGCGCAGGAACAGACAAGAGGGCGGTACCTGTCATGGTCGGGCACGCCCGGCAGCGAGGGACGTGCGGAAGAATGCGAGGACGGGACCGGACCCGACCGGTGCGGGGCCCGAGCGGCACCGGGGGCTTCCTCGGCCCCGGCAGGGCATCACGGGTCGGGTCTCCCGCATCATGTGGAGTGCCGAACGGCACGGCGGCCCGGCACCCGGGCAACTCTACCCTAACGTTACGGTAGAGATCGAAGCCGCTGCGGCGGCAGGGCGGACGACGAGGAAGGCACGCGGGTGAGCGACGGGCACATGCAGATCGGCGAGGTGGCGTCGAGGACCGAGTTGTCACTGCGCACGATCCGGCACTACGAGGAGACCGGCCTGGTCGTCCCCTCCGCCCGCTCCCAGGGCGGCTTCCGTCTCTACACGGAGACCGACGTCGCCCGCCTCATGGTCGTCCGTCGTATGAAACCGCTCGGCTTCACCCTCGACGAGATGCGCGACCTCCTGGCGGCCACCGACCGCCTGGACGGCGATGACGCGCGGCTGTCGGCCGGTGAACGCGAGGAGCTCCTCGAGCGGGTACGCGCCTTCGAGCGGGCCGCCCGGCAGCGGGTCGCCGACCTGCGGACCCAACTGGCGCGGGCGGAGGAGTTCGCCGCGACGCTGGCCGACCGCCTCACGGGCGCGAGCGCCCCCCAGGGATGAGCCGTGCGGCCGGGCGCCCTATCCGCCCTGCATGATCTGGATCAGGTTGCCGCAGGTGTCGTCCAGGACCGCCGTGGTGATCGCGCCCATCTCCAGCGGCTCCTGGGTGAAGCGCACCCCGAGTCCGCGCAGCCGGTCGAACTCCGACCGCACGTCGTCCACGGCGAAGGAGGCGGCCGGGATGCCGTCGTGCGCCAGCGCCGTCCGGTACGGCCCCACCGCGGGATGGCCCGAGGGCTCGAGCAGCAGCTCGGTCCCGTCCGGAGCCTCGGGCGAGACCACGGTCAGCCACCGGTCCGTACCCACCGGGACGTCGTGCTTCTTCACGAAACCCAGCGTCTCGGTGTAGAAGCGCAGGGCGTGCGCCTGGTCGTCGACGAAGACGCTGGTGAGGTGGATCTTCATGAGGTGTTCTCCGGTGAGTCGGGGCTGAGCCATCGGGTCAGGATGCGCTCGAGGGGGTCGGTGTCGAGGTCGTGGAACTTGTAGCGGCCCTGGCGTCGTGACACGACCAGACCCGCGGATTCCAGCACGGCCAGATGCTGACTGATCGCCTGCCGGGACAGCCCCAGACCGTGCTTGGTCGCCAGCCGGGTGCATATCTCGAACAGGCTCTGGCCGCCGCGCTCCGCCAGCTCGTCGAGAATGCGCCGACGGGTGGGGTCGGCGAGTGCCTTGAAGACATCCTCCGTCATGACCACACCATAGGCAAGCGTTCACTTGCCTATCAAGCGGCGGAGTGCCCGGTCGCTGCCCAGACCTCGGCCAGTGCCGACGTGGTCAGCACTCGGTCGGGACGCCCGTGTCCCGCCAACATCCCCTCGCGGAGCAGGAGGCAGGCCTCGGCCGAGCGTGCGGCCTCCAGGTCGTGCGTGGCCTGGACCACCGTCACGCCGTCGGCCACCAGTTCGGTCAGGAGTGCGGTGATGCGCTCCCTGGCTTCCGGGTCGAGTCCCGTGGTCGGTTCGTCCAGGAGGAGCAGGTCGGACCGCTGGGCGAGCCCCTGGGCGATGAGGGCGCGCTGCCGCTGCCCGCCCGACAGCTCCCCGAGCTGGCGCGGGGCGAGACCCCCGATGCCGAGCCGGTCGAGCGCCGAGTCCACGATCAGCCGGTCCCGGCGGCTCAGTCCGCGCCACGGCCCGCGCTCGCCCCAGCGCCCCATCTCCACGGTCTGCCGGACGGTCAGGGGGAGGGTGTCCGCGACGGCGCCGCGCTGCGGCACGAAGGCCGGTGGCCGTTCGCCGTCCCGGCGGAGTTCTCCCGATGTCGGGCGGATCACACCGGCCAGTACGCCGAGCAGTGTCGACTTGCCGCTGCCGTTCGGTCCGACGAGGGCGGTCACGGCCAACGCCGGTATCTCGGCGGTGAGTTGATGGAGCACCGTACGCCCTGGATAGCCGGCGCACAGTCCGGTGAAACGGACATGTGCCGCCCGCTGCGGCGTAGGGAGGGGCGAGGGGCGGGATTTATTGAACATGATTTTCATTGTAGTGTCCTCGCATGGATTGGTTGACGGCCCCGTTCGAAGTGACCTTTGTGCAACGCGCCCTGTGGGGCGGCATCCTGGTGTCCGCGATCTGCGCACTGGCCGGCACCTGGGTCGTGCTCAGGGGGATGGCCTTCCTCGGCGACGCCATGTCCCACGGGCTGCTGCCAGGGGTCGCGCTGGCCGCACTGCTCGGCGGAAACCTGCTGGTCGGAGCAGTGGCCAGCGCGGCCGTCATGGCGGCCGGCGTCACCGTGCTCGGGCGCACCGCGAGGCTCTCCCAGGACACCGGCATCGGACTGCTCTTCGTCGGCATGCTCTCCATCGGCGTGATCATCGTGTCGCGTTCGCAGTCCTTCGCCGTGGACCTGACCGGATTCCTCTTCGGTGACGTCCTCGCCGTCCGCGAGCAGGACCTGCTCCTGCTGGGCGTGGCGCTGCTGGTGGCCCTGCTCGTCGCCGCACTCGGCCACCGGGCCTTCCTCGCCCTCGCGTTCGACCCGCGCAAGGCCCACACCCTCGGCCTGCGCCCGCGTCTGGCGCACGCGGTGCTGCTCGTCCTGCTGGGCCTCGCGATCGTGGCCTCGTTCCACATCGTCGGCACGCTGCTCGTCCTCGGCCTGCTCATCGCGCCGCCGGCGGCCGCCCTGCCCTGGGCGCGCACCGTCCGCGGCGTCATGGTGCTCGCGGCACTCCTCGGCGTCACCGCCACGTTCGGCGGGCTGCTCCTGTCCTGGCACCTGAGCACCGCCGCCGGTGCGACCGTCTCGGCCGTCGCGGTGGCCCTGTTCTTCCTCTCCCACGCGGCGTCCGGCCTCCGGCACCTCCGTGCGCGCCCGGCCGCTCCCGTCCCGACAGTCGACTGAAGAAAGTCAGAGGCGATGGTCCCCACCGTCCGTACAAACGCAACTCCCTGGGCCTCGGCCGCACTTGTCCTCACCACGCTGCTCGCCACGGCCTGTACCGGGCAGGCGGACACCGGGTCCGGCCCGGCGGCGACCGAGTCGTCCGCCACCCCCCACGGGTACGTCGAAGGAGCGCGGGAAGCGGCCGAGGAACAGACCCGGCTGCTCCTCGGCGACCCCGGCACCGGAGCGGGCCGGGTGCTCGACCTCGTCACCGGCAAGGTGCACCGGACCGCGTCGGTGTCGGGCGCGGCCCGGCTGAGCACGGACGGCCGCTTCGGCTACTTCCACACCGCCCAGGACACGCATGTCGTCGACGGCGGTGCCTGGATGGTGGACCACGGCGACCACGTGCACTACTACCGCGCGGCGATACGCGACGTCGGCCACATCCCGGCCGGCCCGGGCGCCGAGGTCCGCAGCGACGCCACCGTGACCGCGGTGACCGGCACGGACGGCCGGACCGCGCTGTACGACCGGACGGCACTGGAGAAGGGCGAGGTCAAGTCCGTCCGGACGCTCGGCGGGGCGCACACCGGCGCCGTCGTCCCGTACGAGGAACACCTGGTCGCGCTCACCGGGGACGACGACTTTGCCAAGGTCACGGTGTACGACCGTGAAGGCAGGCGCGTCGCCTCGCCGGACGCGACGTGCGAGCGGCCGCGGGGCGATGCCGTCACCCGTCGCGGAGTCGTCCTCGGGTGCGCCGACGGGGCCCTGCTCGTCCGCGCCGAGGACGGGGCGTTCACGGCCGAGACCATCCCGTACGGACAGGACGTGCCGGAGAAGGAACGGGCAACGGCCTTTCGGCACCGGGCCGGCAGCGACACCCTGACGGCACCCGCCGGTGAGCGGGCCGTGTGGGTACTGGACGTGACCGACCGGACCTGGACACGCGTGGAGACGGGGCCGGTCCTGGCGGCCAACACCGCGGGGGAGGGCTCCCCGCTGCTCGTCCTGGAGACCGACGGAGCGCTGCACGGCTACGACATCGCCGCCGGCGAACACCGGTCCCGGACCAAGCCCCTGCTGACCGCACCCGACAAGAGCGCCACCGACGGCGGCGGACCGGTCGTCGAGGTGGACCGCAGCCGCGCCTACGTCAACGACCCCAACGGCAAACGCGTGTACGAGATCGACTACAACGACAACCTGCGCGTCGCGCGCTCCTTCGACCTCGCCATCGAACCGGGCCTCATGGCGGAGACCGGCCGATGAGCGGGGCGAGGCGCACACGGGCACGCGTACGGGTCGCACGGCTGCGCAGCCTGCTGATGGGGCTGCTCGCCCTGGCCACCGTCGCCACCGCCACCGCCTGTGCCGGTACGCAGGACCGGCCCGGCATCGTGGTGACCACCAACATCCTGGGCGACATCACCCGTCGGGTCGTCGGCGACCAGGCGGACGTCACGGTCCTCATGAAGCCGAACGCGGACCCGCACTCCTTCGGCCTCTCGGCCGCGCAGGCCGCCCAACTGGAGCGCGCGGACCTCGTGGTCTTCAACGGCCTGGGCCTGGAGGAGAACGTGCTGCGCCACGTGGACGCCGCCCGGGAGGCCGGCGTGGCCACCTTCGAGGTCGGCAGGGCGGTCGACCCGCTCACCTTCCACACCGGCGACGACGGCGGCCCCGACGAGGAGGCGGGACAGCCCGACCCGCACTTCTGGACCGACCCCGACCGCGTGCGCAAGGCCGTCGGCCTCATCGCCGACCGCGTCACCGCACACGTGAAGGGCGTGGACGACGGCACGATCCGTGCCAACGCCACCCGCTACGACAGGCAACTGGCCGACCTCACCACCTTCATGGAGAAGTCCTTCGACCGCGTCCCCGACAACCGGCGCAACCTGGTCACCAACCACCACGTCTTCGGCTACCTCGCCGACCGGTTCGGATTCCGCGTCATCGGCGCCGTGATCCCCAGCGGCACGACGCTGGCTTCCCCCAGCTCCTCCGACCTGCGCTCGCTCACCCGGGCCATGGAGAAGGCCGGGGTCAGGACCGTGTTCGCGGACTCCTCCCGGCCCAAGAGGCTGGCCGAGGTCCTGCGCGGCGAACTCGGCGGCCGGGTGCAGGTCGTCGAGCTGTACTCCGAGTCGCTGACCGCCGAGAACGGCGGCGCCGCCACCTACCTGCAGATGATGCGCGCCAACACCACCGCCATGACCGACGGACTGACCGCCGGCAGCCCGAAAGGAACACACCGTTGAACAAGTCGATACGCACCAGGACCCTCACGGGAACCGCACTCGCCCTCGCGGTGGCCACGGTCCTGACCGCCTGCGGAGGGGAGGACACCCCCGCCACCGACGCCAAGGCCGGCGACACCGCCCGCGCCAGGCCCGCGGCCCAGGTCGAGGACCCACTGGTCGCCACCTTCGACGGCGGGCTGTACATCCTCGACGGGGAGAGCCTCGAACTCACCGAGACCGTCGACCTGCCCGGCTTCAACCGTGTCAACCCCGCGGGGGACGAGGACCACGTCGTCGTCTCCACCGACAGCGGCTTCCGCCTCCTGAACGCCACCGCCCAGACGCTCACCGACATCGAGTACAAGGGCGCGAAGCCCGGCCATGTCGTGCGCCACGCAGGGAAGACGGTGCTCTTCACCGACGGCACCGGCGAGGTCAACGTCTTCGAGCCCGACGACCTGAGCGACGGGAAGAAGCCGCAGGGACGCACCTACACCACCGCCGAGGCCCATCACGGCGTCGCCATCGAACTGAGCGACGGCCGCCTCCTCACCACCCTGGGAGACGAGGAGAAGAGGACCGGCGCCGTGGTCCTGGACAAGGACGACAAGGAGGTCGCACGCAACGAGGACTGCCCCGGCGTGCACGGCGAGGCCGCCGCCAAGGGCGAGGCGGTCGCCGTGGGCTGCGAGGACGGCGTCCTGATCTACCAGGACGGGAAGTTCACCAAGGCCGACGCCCCCGACGCATACGGCCGCACCGGCAACCAGGCGGGCAGTGAGGAGTCCGCCGTGCTCCTGGGCGACTACAAGACCGACCCGGACGCCGAGCTGGAACGGCCGACCCGCGTGTCCCTGATCGACACAGGGACGGCGAAGCTGCGCCTGGTCGAGCTGGGCACCAGCTACTCGTCCCGCTCCCTCGCCCGTGGCCCGCACGGCGAGGCGCTCGTTCTGGGCACGGACGGTGCCCTCCACGTCATCGATCCGGACACCGGCAAGGTCGAGAAGAAGATCCCCGCCGTGGGCGAGTGGCAGGAGCCGCTGGACTGGCAGCAGACCCGGCCCACCCTCTTCGTCCGCGACCACACCGCCTACGTCAGCGAACCGAGCAGGAAGGCCGTGCACGCCATCGACCTGGAATCCGGCAAGAAGCTCACCTCGGTGACGCTGCCGAAGGCAACCAACGAACTGTCGGGCACGGTCGCGGGCCACTGACCGGCGCGTCCACCCGGCTCCGGCGGTGACCGGGGGCAGCCCGGCCCAGTCGGGCTGCCCCCCTCGCAGCCCTCCCGTCAACCGTCGCCGGGCGGCGGGGACCATGGCCCGGTGACGGCGGCGGCCAGCAGATCCGCAGGGAGCGCGGGTACCGTCCGGCCGCCGAATCCGGTCGTCGTGTCCGCCGCGAGCAGGGAGTTGAGCACCGCCTCCTCGACCCCGTCCAGGACCGCCTCGAACAGCGGACCCAGCTCCGCGTCCGCAACCGGGTGACCGGCGTCCGGCCGCGTACCGAAGGCGACGGCGTAGTCCCCGCTGCCGTGGCTGTACGCCGCTCCCGTGCGGGCCAGCGCGAACACCGCGCGCCGTGCGACACGGGTGAGCTGCCGGGCGTCGAGGGGCGCGTCCGTGGCCACCACGATCATGCAGGAGCCCGTGTCCGCCGCCGGCCCCGGACCACCCGCCCCCAGGCCCAGCGACCGCGGGGTGAGGGCCCGGCCGAGTACGCGCAGCGTGCCGCCGAAGTTGGCCTGCACCAGGACGCCCGCCGTGAAGCGCCGGCCCTCCAGGTCCATCATGCGGGAGGCGGTGCCGATGCCGGCCTTGAAGCCCAGCGCGACGGTGCCGGTTCCCGCGCCGACGCATCCCTCGGCCACCGGCCCGTCCGAGGCCGTGTCGAGGGCGGCCCGCACGTGCTCCTCGTGGACGGGCCGGGCCCGGATGTCGGACAGGAAACCGTCGTTGCACTCGCCCACCACCGGATTGAGGCTCCGCACCTGCTCGCATCCGGGCCGCCGGAGCATCCAGCCGACGAGGGCGTCGGCGACACGGAACGCCGAGAGGGTGGAGGTGAGCAGGACGGGTGTCTCCAGCGTGCCGAGTTCGGTGAGCTGGGTGGTGCCGATGAGCTTGCCGTAGCCGTTGCCGGTGAACACCCCGGCCGGCAGGGGTGAGCCGGGACCGACGAGGTCCGGCACGACGGCGGTGACCCCGCTGTGCACGTCGGGCGGCCGGCGAACGGTGGTGTGTCCGACGCGGACCCCCGGCACGTCGGTGATCGCGTCGAGGGGCCCGGTGACGCCGCACCCGACGACGACCCCGAGGTCACGCGCCCGGCGCGGGGTGGCGCCGGGCGCGCGGTGCGGTTGAGGCAGTGGTTCCATACGGCCGGACGTTACGCGTCCGACGCGGCCGCCAACTCCCGGCGCTCCGTGCGGCGCAGCGCGGCCAGGCCCGGGTCGAGAGCCGGTACGGCGGCGAGCAGCTGCCTGGTGTAGGCGTCCCGCGGCGCTTCGTAGACCTCGTCGGCGGGGCCGTACTCCACCACGCGGCCGCCCCGCATCACCGCCAGCCGGTCGCTGACCTGACGTACGACGGCCAGGTCGTGGGCGATGAACACCAGGGCGAGCCCCAGTTCGCGCCGCAACTCGTCGAGCAGCCCGACGACCTGGGCCTGCGTGGTCACGTCGAGCGCGGAGACCGGCTCGTCGCACACCAGGACGCGCGGCCCGGCCGCCAGCGCCCGGGCGATGCCGATCCGCTGCCGCTGCCCTCCGCTGAACTCGTGCGGATAGCGGTCGTAGTGGGCGGGTTCGAGACCGACCCGCTCCAGCAGTTCCGCGACCCGGGCACGGACGGCCGGATCCCGCTCGCCGCGTGCCCGCAACGGGTCGGCGACCGACTCTCCCACGCTTCGGCGGGGGTTGAGCGAGGAGACGGGGTCCTGGAAGACCATCTGGACGTCCGGTCGCACACCGGTCACGGCCACACCGCCGCGGCGGACCTGACCGGCCGACGGTTCGAGCAGCCCCACCAGCATCCGGCCGAGCGTGGTCTTGCCGCTGCCGCTCTCGCCGACCACGCCCAGCGCCTCCCCGCGCCGCACCTGCAGCGACACGTCGTCGACCGCCGCGAACGACCTCGACCCGCGCCCGAAGACACGGCGCAGACCGACCGCCTCCAGCACCACCGGCCCGGAGTCCGGCTCGCCGGGGGTATCGGCCGGGCGCCTGGGCCTGGGTACGTCGACCCGGGGCACCGACTTGAGCAGCTGTCTGGTGTACGTCCGCGTCGGAGAACCCAGGACCGAGGCGACGGGGCCGTGTTCGACCGCACTGCCGTGGCGCATCACGAGGACCTCGTCGACGCTCTCCGCGGCGACCCCCACGTCGTGCGTGACGAGCAGCAGGCCCATCCCCGTCTCCTCGCGCAGCGTGTGCAGCAGGTCGAGGATCTGGGCCTGCACGGTCACGTCGAGGGCGGTGGTGGGCTCGTCCGCGATGAGGAGCTCGGGCTCGCAGGCCAGCGCCATGGCGATCAGCGCGCGTTGGCGCATGCCGCCGCTGAACTCGTGCGGGCGCGACCGCGAGCGTCGTGCCGCGTCGGCGATGCCCACCCGGTCCAGCACCTCGACGGCACGGGCACGGGCCGCCCGCCGCGACCCCCTGTGGTGCACGCGGTACACCTCGGCTATCTGGTCGCCGACGGCGTAGTACGGGTCCAGGGACGACAGCGGGTCCTGGAAGACCATCGCGGCCGTCTTGCCGCGCAGCCGCCGCAGTTCCTCCTCGGACGCCGATCCCACGTCGACCCCGGCGACCCGGACCGTGCCCTCCACGACGGCGCCCGTGCCCCGGTGCAGCCCCAGCAGCGCGGACGCCACCGTGGACTTGCCGGAACCCGACTCGCCGACCAGGGCGAGCGCGGCCCCCTTCTCCAGCCGGAAGGACAGCGCGTCCACCGCGCGCACGGAACCGAACCCGACCGACAGACCGGTGACTTCGACCAGACTCACGACAGCACCGTCCTTCGGTCGGCCACCGCGTACAACACGTCCGCGACGGCGTTGGCGAGCACCACGAAGAAGCCGGTCAGTACCACCATGCCGACGACCACCGGCAGGTCGACGACGTTCACGGCGTGCACCAGCTCGCGCCCGATCCCGGGCAGCCCGAAGAGCGACTCGGTGAGCACGGCCCCGCCGAACAGCGACCCCAGGTCGTTGGCATTCAGCGCGATCAGCGGCCCGACCGCGCCGCGCAGGGCGTGCCGTCCGACGATGGCGCGCTCCCCGACGCCGTAGGCACGGAAGGTGCGCACATGGTCCTCGGCCAGCGTCTCGAGCATGGCCGACCTGGTCAGGCGGGCGTACTTGGCGGCCTCGATCAGGGCCAGCGACAACCAGGGCAGCAGCAGGTTCCACGCCCACTGCTCCGGATCGTCGGTGAACGGCACGTACTGCGGGAACGGCAGCAGCTGCAACTGCCCGCAGACCACGATCATCAGCAGCAGTCCGATGACGAACACGGGTGTGGCCCAGCCGGCCAGCGTGATGCCCGTCAGGATCCGCTCGTCCAGCCGGCCGCGCCGCCAGGCGGCGAGCACGCCGGTGCCGACGCCGAGCAGCAGCCACAGCACCATGGCACCGAGCGCGAGCGAACCGGTGACCGGCAGCTTGGTCAGGATCAGCTGAGTGACCTGCTGGTCGCTCTGGTACGACAGCCCCAGGCACGGTGCCGAGCAGTGTTCCACGGAGGTGCCGGTGGAGTAGTCGTGGCCGACGAACACGCCCTGGAGGAAGTGCAGGTAGCGGACGTACAGCGGGTCGTCCAGCCGCAGTTGCCCGGCCACCTGCTGGACCTGGGCCGGGGAGCAGCGGGGCCCGCAGGTGATCTGGGCGACGTCGCCGGGCGCGGCGTAGAAGACGACGTACACGATCACCGAGATCGCGAGCAGCGTGACGATCGCGCCGAGCGTGCGGCGCAGGGCGAAACCGAGGAAGCCGTGCAGGGCGTTCACGCGCGTGCCTCCTTGCGGCGACCGGTGCCGACGGCGAGCCGCGAGGCGGCGCGCGGGTCGAGGGCCCGGCGTACCCCGTCGCCCAGGACCGTCAGGGCGAGCACGGTGACGAACAGCATCCCGGCCGGCAGCAGCAGGTACTGCGGTGCGGCCTGGTACCAGACGTTCGCCGACGTGAGCATCTGGCCCCAGGACGGCGTCGGGGGCTTCACCCCCGCGCCCAGGAAGCTCAGCGCGGCCTCGGCCGAGATGTTCACCGGGACGAGCAGCGCCGAGTAGGTGATGACCGGCGCGGCGAGCGCGGGCAGCAGCTCACGGCGGGCGATCCGCCAGGAGCCCCAGCCGCTGAGCCGGGCCGCCGCCACGTGGTCGAGCTGCTTGAGCGTCATCGTCTGCGCCCGCACGATCTTGGCGACGGTCCCCCAGCCGATCAGCCCGATCACGCTCGCCACCAGAACCGGACGCGGAAAGCCGCCGGGCACGATTGCGAGCAGCGCGAGGGACATCACCATCAGCGGCAGCGCCACCACCACGTCGGTGAACCGGCTCAGCGCCTGGTCGACCCACCGGTTGCCGAGCCCGGCCGCGATCCCCACGACGAGCCCGATCGCGACCTCCACCAGCGTCGCCGCCAGTGCCACGCCGAGCGAGACCCGCGCGCCGTACACGAGGCGGGCGAACAGGTCGCGCCCCGTCTGGGGTTCGACACCGAGCCAGTGCTCGGCGCTCATGCCGCCGAAGGTGCCGACCGGCACACCACCGCGGGCCGAGTCGACGAGTTCGGGGTGGTACGCGGTCGGGTTCTGCCCCTCGATCGCGGTGAGCAGGGGTGCGGCGAGCGCGACCAGGACGAGCAGCGCGACGACGAACGCCGCGACGAGGGCGGCACGCTGCACACGCAGCCGCCGCCAGAACTGACGGGCCCCCGAGGCGGGGGCGAGCACCGTGCCGGTGCCCGCCCGCGCGCCCTCGGAGACCAGTTGGGCCTCACTCATGGAACTACTTCACCGCGACCTGGGAGACGTCCAGCACACCGGTCCAGTCGCTGATCACGACGTTCTTGACGTCCTTGCCGTACAACCGCTTGTACACGGGGTGGAACAGCGGGACCGTCAGCGCCCGCTCGCCGATCTTCTTGTCGAGGGCGCCCCAGCGCTTGGCCGCCTCGTCGAGGTCGGTGAGCTTGTTGATGGCGTCGATCTCGTCGTTGACCGACTTGTCGTCCAGGAAGCCGGTGTTGAAGTTGGCGCCGTCCTTCACGATCTGCCGGCCGTCGAAGATCGGCGCCAGGAACGGGCCGCCGGAGGGCCAGTCGGCACCCCAGTGGGCCAGGAAGAACCCGGGCTCGGTCTTGGCGCTGTGGATCGTGTCCTTGTAGTCGTTGTCCTCCAGCCCCTCCAGCTTGACCGTGATCCCGGCCTTCTTCAGGGCGTCCTGAAGGGCGGTGGCGATCTCCGGGCTGGTCTCGAAGTCCTTGGAGTTGGAATGGGTGAGCGTCACGGTGAGCCCGTTCGCGTAACCGGCCTCCTTCAGCAGTTCCTTGGCCTTCGCCGCGTCGCCGGATCTGCCGGCCGGGAAGTGGTCGTACGCCGTGTAGCCGAAGGACTCCTGGTTCGGCAGGTACGTCGTCGCGGGCTCCGCCAGCGAGGAGCCGCCGGCCGCGTTGACCACGGAGGTGCGGTCCACGGCGTAGGCGATCGCCTGGCGCACCTTGGGGTCGTCGAAGGGCTTCACCTTCGGGTTGAAGGCTATGTAGTTGGTGTAGCCGAAGTGGCCGGTGCCCACCCGCGCCGCGAGCTCCTTGTCGCCGGTGACCTTGGCGAGTTCGGCCGGTCCCAGGTTGGTGTCGGTGGTGACTGCGGCCGAGTCGGCGCCCTGGGAGGCGGACAGCCGCTGGTTGATGACCGAGGAGTCGAGGCCGGAGCGGACGTCGATCCGGTCCGGGTACGCCTTGCGCTCTTCGTCGGTCTTGGCCGACCAGTGCTCGTTGCGCTCCAGGACCAGCCGCTCACCGTCGTTCTGGTTCTCGACGACCTTGTAGGGACCGGAGGAGACCGGGTGCTCCTCGTACTTGGTGCCCTTGTCCGCGGCCTTGGGCACCGGAGTGAACTGGGTCTGGGTGGCCAGGTAGGGGAACTCGCCCTCCGGCTTGTTCAGACGGAAGACGATGGTGCGCTCGTCCGGAGTCTCGATCGATTCGAGCCCCTTGCCCTTGTCCTTGTACGGGCCCTGGTAGTCGGCCCCGCCGATCAACCAGTCCCGCAGATACGGGGCGCCGCCCGACAGTTCGGCGGCGAAGGACCGCTCGATGCCGTACTTGACGTCGGCCGAGGTGATCTTCGTGCCGTCCTCGTACTTGAGCCCCTCCTTGAGGGTGTACGTCCACACGGTGGCGTCCTTGTTCGGGCGACCGGTGTCCGTGGCGAGGTCGGGCACGACCTCGGCGCCCTTGGCACCGTCCTCCCGGTTGCGGGTCGTCAGGGTGCGGAAGACGAGGGAGGGGACGTTGCCGCCGCCGGAGGTGTAGAGGCGCGCGGGGTCGAAGTCCTGCTGCGGCTGGGAGTTGAGGACCGTGAGCGTGCCGCCCTTCTGGGGCTCGGCGTCGGCGCTCTTGCCCTTGGCATCGTTGTCGTCGGGCCCGCAGGCGGCCGCACCGGCCGTCACGATCAGGCTGACGGTCAACGCGGCGGTGGCGCGGCGCGTTCTGGGGGACGAATGACGCATCGGAAGACGACCTCTCGGATGAGCCGCCCGGTGATCGGGGCGACGGTGACACGGGGAGCAGCTGTCGGAGGGGTCCGCCCCGGCGCGGGCACAGCGACCGCCGGACACCGGATGTCCCGTTGGCACGGGTGAGAGGTATCAGGGGAGCAAGAGCCGTGAAGGTCGAAGAACGCGACGTACGCGCCGAAGGCGGACGTCAGCGACAGAGAATGTCGGCCACGCAGAGCGGGGTCACGCCGATCAGCGCCAGCTCGATGGCTGCGCGTGCGCAAGCGTGGACGGACGACATGCATAGGAATATGAACGAACTGGCGAAGGATGTCAAAGCGGCGACCGGCGGCCGCCCGCCGTGCCGGCGCGGGGAGCTTGTCGATATCCGCCCGCGGCGCGTGCCCCCTCCGTACGATGACGGCATGATCCGCAGCCGACGCCGCCTCGCCGCCCCGCGGCCCCGCGTGCTCGTGCTCGTGCCGTACGGCTGTTGTTGATCCTCACCGCGTAGACCCCCTGGGGCAGGCAGGCCCGGTTCGCCGCTGTGCCCCCGCGAGCAGTGCCGTCTCCTCACTCCGCCTCGGGCGGGCACCCCTCCACCCGCGCGGGACCGTCCGCGCTTCCCTGTGAAAGGCAGGCCGTCATGCGTACTCCCGAATCCGCCTACGACCGACGCAGACTCCGCCAGTGGCTGGCCGGCGAGGCCCGGGCCGACGGTGTCTCCCGGCGTGACATGCTCCGGCTCCTCGCCGCGGCCGGGCTCGCCGGTGCGGCGTCCGTGGCCCTGGACACGCCCGCCGCCGCCTCCACCGCGCCCACCGCGCCCGGCATCGTCAAGCCCCTGCCCGAGGACCTGTTCACCGTCCGGGGCACGAACGCCGAGACACGGTTCGCCTCTTTGGCGGGCACCGGCTACCACACGCCCAACGACCGCTTCTTCGTCCGCAACCACACGGCGACCCCGGTCCTGTCGGCGGCCGACTGGACCCTCACCGTCTGGGGCGACGGCCTCACCCGGGACCGCGCCGTCGACTTCTCCCTGGCCGACCTCAAGAAGCTGCCGTCGGTGTCGCACAGCGCGTTCGTGGAGTGCGCCGGCAACGGCCGCAGCTTCTACACGAGTCAGCAGGACCAGACCGTCAGCGGAACGGCCTGGACGCTGGGGGCGATCGGCGTCGCGCGCTGGCGCGGAGTCCGTCTGGCCGACGTCCTGAAGCGGGCCGGAGTCAGCCGCCGGGCCGTCGACGTCCTGCCCCGGGGCCTCGACGCCGCATACGTCACCGAAGGAGTCGACCTCGGCCGGGTCCGGCGCCCGCTCCCGCTGTCCAAGGCGCTCGACGACGTCCTGCTCGCCTACGAGATGAACGGCGAACCGCTCCCGCACGACCACGGGCACCCCGTGCGCGTCCTCGTCCCCTCGTGGATCGGCATCTCCTCCATCAAGTGGGTCGGCGACATCGAGGTGTCCGCCCAGCCGCTGTACTCACCGTGGAACACCGACTTCTACCGACTGTTCGGCGCCGCCCACCCGGACGGCGGGAGCGCCCCGTTGACCAGGCAGACCATCAAGAGCGCCTGGGAGCTGGACGCGCAGGCCAACCTGAGAGCCGGCGTCGCACACCGCCTCACCGGGCGCTCCTGGTCCGGCGCGGGCCGTGTCGTACGGGTGGACGTCAGTACCGACGCGGGAGCCACCTGGAGCGCGGCCCGACTCCACGACGTGCCCCGGCGCGACGGCTGGGTCCGCTGGTCCACCCACTGGCGGCCGGCGACACCCGGCCCGTACACGCTGCTGGCCAGGGCGACGGACAGCACGGGCCGGACCCAGCCGGACACCACCGTCCACAACACACAGGGCTACCTGTTCGACGCGGTCGTACGCCACCCCGTGAACGCGGTGTGACACGCGTTTCCGGGCGGCGGACCCGCCGCACCGCCGGCCGGTGCGGCCGGCGGTGCCGTGGTCAGGACTGGGGCAGCCGGCCGTGGTTGGCGGCGTGCTTGCGACGTGCCTTCTTCTTCCGGCGTCGTTTCGAGGACATGGAAGCCTCCTGGGGAAGACGCTTTCTCGGGGTGCATCCGCGCATGCCGTCCCTCCACGATTTCACGCACGGCCGGGCGGTGCCATTCGACGGGGTGCGGACACCGTGGACCCTGCCGGTGACGAGGCCGGCCACGCGATGTCGTCGATCGCGAGCCACGGTGCGCAGGCCACGGCCGTGGGCGTGAGCCCGGTGAACGCCGTGACCTCCCGGTGGAGGTGGGACTGGTCGGCGTAGCCGCTCTCGGGCGCGACGGCGACCGGGGCGAGGCCCGCGGCGAGCAGATGGGCGGCGTGGTCGAAGCGCACCAGCCGGGCGGCCCGCTTGGGTGTGATGCCGAGCTGGGCCCGGAAGCGGGCCCACAGGCGCTTACGACTCCAGCCGACCTCGTCGGCGAGGCCGTCGACCCGTACCCTGCCCCGGCCGGCGAGCGTCGTCCGCCAGGTGTGGGCGACCTCCGGATCGACCGGCGGGCGGTCCGCCATCCGGCGGCGGAGGATTCCCGTCGCGACGGCGAACCGCTCGTCCCACGACCCGGCGGCGCGCAGCTCGTCCTGTGCCCGCCCCGCCTCGCGGCCCCAGACGTCCTCGAAGGACTCCACCCTCCCGGTGAGCGCGGTCGACGAGCCGAGCACCGCGGCCGCCACGGCCGGTTCCAGCCGGATCTGGAGACACGCGCCCACCCGGCCGGCCGCCCTGAGCCCGCCCGGGGCGAGCCCGACGACGAAACTGCCGTGCCCGTGCCGGCCGCGCGCGCCGTACAGCAGACCCTCGCCCTCGCTCAGGTCGATGAGCAGGGTGACGGACGGATGCGCCACCATGGCCATGTCCACGAAGGCGGGCACACGCTGACTGAACCCGGCCATGCTGATCCCCGGCAGCCGGGCCGAGGGCCGCGGGACCGCGATGTCCACGCTTGCCCAGTCGGGTGGTGCCCCGGTCGACAACACGTGACCAGTCTAGGTCTCGGGGATCGACGGGCGGGACGCCGGCGCCCTTGCCGCCAGGCCCAGCAGCAGTTCGCCGGTGGCCTCGGGCGCTTCCAGCGGGGGCAGGTGCCCGACCCCCGGCAGCAGCTCGACCCGCGCGTTCGGCACGGCGTCGTACCGGTGGGCCGACGACGGCTCCCAGCGGGGGTCGGCGGCACCGAAGAGCACCAGCACCGGGACGTCGAGCGCGGCCAGACGCTCGGGCACGCTCCGCTCGGCGAGATAGGCCGTGTTCCCCCGGGCCACCGTCCTGAAGGCGCGGTACGAGATGCCCCGCAGGTCGTCGAGCATGTCGCCCGGGACGTCCACGGGGCCGGCGGCCGTCGCGCGGATCGCCTTGCGGAGCATCGCGTCCGTGCGCCGCGACCACAGGAGCGGGCCGAAGGGCGGAGCCAGCAAGACCCGGAGGATCAACGGCTGCGGAAGGAACGCGTCGAGACCCGGACCGGTGCTGACCAGAGCGATCGCCCCCACCAGATCGGGGCGCCGCTCCGCCAGCGCGGTGGCGACGTAACCGCCGCTGGAGTGTCCGACCACGGTCACCGAACGGAGCCCGAGGTCGTCCAGGAGCGCCGCCACCCGGCCCGCCTGCACCGGCACGTCGTACGGCTTCGTGGGCGGGGACTTGCCGCAGCCCGGGAGGTCGACGCGCAGGACGTGACGGCGGCCGGCGAGGGCCGGGACGACGGGGCCCCAGGAGGCGCCCGAGGCGCCCGATCCGTGGATGAGCAACATGGGCGGCGCCTGCGGCGGGCCGTCGTGGACCACATGCATTCCGTGCGAGAGTTCGGCGTCGTACTCACTCATGCCGGGAATGGTGCACCGGGCACCGGCCAAGGGTCTTGTACAAATGTCGCCGGCGTCAGCCTTCGTCGACCGCCATCTCACCCAGCAGCGACCAGTCTTCCTGGGACACCTTCGCGTTGACGATTTTGGGTGTCGCGGCGAGATGCGGCGGCAGGGTCCGCCGCGCCGCCTGGAAGTGCGCCGAGCCCACGTGCGCCGCACCCGCCTCGTCGTCGCGGAAGGCTTCCACCAGAACGTACTCCGTCGGGTCCTCGAGGCTGCGGGACCAGTCGAACCACAGGCATCCCGGCTCGGCACGCGTCGCGCGGGTGAACTCCTCCACCACCTCCGGCCATCGGTCGGCGTACTCGGGAAGGACACGGAACTTCGCGGTGATGAAAATCAAGGGTCTGCTTCCTTCGTTGTTGAGGGCACGGTCACGGGGTGAGGATCGCGCGGCCCCGGATCCGGCCGCTCCCGAGATCGTCCAGGGCGTCCTGGAAACGGTCGAGAGGGTACTTGGCGGTGTGCAGGCGTACGCGGCCCCGCGCGGCGAGGACCATCAGCTCGCACAGGTCGTTGTAGGAGCCGACGAGGTTGCCGATGAAGTTGATCTCGGCGGAGATGATGTCGATGGTCGGGACGTCGATGTTCTCGCCGTAGCCGACCACGTGATAGTCACCGGCCTGGCGCAGCATGCCGACGCCGTCCTTGGTGGAGCCGCCCTCACCGACGAAGTCGACGACCGCCTCCGCCCCGTGCCCGCCGGACAGCTCGCGCACCCGGTCCACCTGGTCGCCGTCGGCGAGGACACCGTGGTCGGCGCCGACGGAGAGGGCCAGGGCGACCGCGTCGGGGTTGCGGTCGACGACGACGATCTCGGCGGCGGTGAGGGCCTTGAGTACCTGCACCCCGATGTGCCCGAGGCCGCCCGCGCCGATCACGACGCAGCGGTCTCCCGGCCGGAGCCTGCGGGCCGCCTTGGCCGCCGCGTGGTACGCCGTCAGGCCCGCGTCGGCGAGCGCCGCGACGTCCGCCGGTTCGAGGGAGTCGTCGAGCCGCACGACACTGCGCGCGGAGGTCTTCAGGTACTCGGCATAGCCGCCGGCCGTGTCGATACCGGGGAACAGGTTGTGCTCGCAGTGCACGTCGTCACCGGCCCGGCACGCCCGGCACAGCCCGCAGGTGATCAGCGGGTGCACGATGACCTTGTCGCCCTCGGAGACGTTCGTGACGGCGCTGCCGACCGCGTGGACCCAGCCGGCGTTCTCGTGCCCGATCGTGTAGGGCAGCTCCACCCCCGACTTCTCGGCCCACTGCCCGTCCAGGATGTGGATGTCGGTACGGCACACACCGGCACCGCCGATCCTGACGATCACGTCGTACGGGCCGACGACCTCCGGAGCCGGGACCTCGGCCATTTCGAGGTTCCGGCCGTAGCCGACCACCTGGACTGCTTTCACGAGACGTTCTCCTTCGGTGGTGCGGTGCGCTGGAAGAGGTCCCCCGCCCGCACGGGCTCTCCCGCGCGCACGGGTTCCCCCGCTGCCGGAAACTCATCCATGCGCGGGGACTGGTCGGCCGCGGACCGCGGATACCGGGTGCGGAGCAGGCCCCGGCAGAAGTGCGCGTTGCCGTCGATCGACACCCGGACCGAACGGGCGAAACGCAGCCGGAGCGGGATCTCCTCCGGTGGGTGGCGCCGCCCGTCCTCGTCCACCAGGACCGGGTCGGACGGTGCCACCCCGAGGCCCAGCGCCGCGCGCCGGCGCAGCAGCGCACCGGACGCCGCGGTCTCGGGGAGGTCGCCGAGCACCACGCCGTGCAGGTCCTCCTCCGCGAGGTCCGGGTCCTGCCGGAGCAGGAGGGCAAGCGCGCGTTCCATCGCCGCGGTGTGGGCCTTGCGGCGGAACGTCAGCCGGAGCGCTTCGAGGTCCTTCTCCGCCTCGGCCCCGAACGTCCCGCGGTAGCCCGCGTCCGCGGCCAGCCCGCGATTGATCAGGTCCGAGTCGTGGTGGTCGTCGAGCAGCACCACGACCTCCCGTGTCCAGGGCAGTGCCGTCAGCGCGTCCTTGGAGTCCGAGGCCATCAGGTACGCGAAGTTGGCGAGCAGAACGACGTGGGGAGCCTGAGACGTACGGTGAGCGCCCCGTCGGGGGCCACGGTCACGGAGCGTACGAAGCCGAGGTCGGTGATCGGCTCGTCCAGCTCCGGGTCGAAGACCGTGTCCAGCGCCGCGCGGGCGGACCGTTCCCATGAGCCGGCGGGCATGTCAGGGTGGCGATCCAGCAGAAGTCCTCCAGCCGGGGCAGGCCGCAGTGCTCGACCACGAAGTTCAGGTCGGTGAAGTCGGTGGCGGCCGCGTCGACGTCGGCCACGTCGAAGGCGTCCCGGTCCAGGGGCCGGATGGTGGGGCCCTTGTGGATGTGGATGTTCCTGATGCCCAGCTCCCGGCAGGCCTCCAAGTAGCGGTAGGTCCAAGGGTCGGCCGCTGCCGGGTCTGGTCGGAACGGACCCGGCATGGAACACCGTGTCCCGTACGGTCTCGCGCTGCGCCCGCGAACGGACACCGCTCCTGCTCCACGGCGAGACCGGAACCGGGAAGGCCACCCTGGTCCGCGCCGCACACGCGCTGACCGGGTCGGCCTCGGCACCCGTCGTCGTGGATGCCGCGGGTCCCGGGGCCGCGAACGTCGGGAACGACCTGTCGGCCGCCCTGCTCGCGGCACCCACCGGACCGGGCCGCGCCCTGGTGCTGCGGAACGTCGACGCGGTGGCTCCCGAGCAGGGACCCGCCGTCGCCCGGGCGCTGGACACCGCGGCGGCCCGGGGCACCTGGGTCGTCGGCACGCTGCACCGCGCATCGGGCGTACCGGAGTCGCTCAGGCGCTGCTTCCTCCAAGCGGCGGCGGTACCCGCGCTGCGGCACCGTCTCACGGACCTCCCGGCCCTGGTCGACTGCCTGCTGCGACGCATCGGCGCGGGCGTGGAATGCGCCCCGGAGGTCCTGCCGCCGCTGCGCCGGTACGACTGGCCCGGCAACGTCCGCGAACTGAGTCTCGTCCTGAGCAAGGCCGCCGCGGCCCGCCGTACGTACCGGATCGAGCTCCGCGACCTGCCGCCGTCCCTGCACAGCGCGGGCAGCCGGTCCCTGAGCCCCTGGGAGGAGTCCGAGCGCGACACCCTGGTCCAGGCCATGCTGGAGGCGGACGGCAACAAACTGCTCGCGGCCCAGCGGCTCGGGATCTCCCGTACGACGATCTACCGCAAGATGAGGGCCTACGGCATCACGCTTCCCGGACGCGGCTGAGACGGGCCGCAGGCGGCGGCGGAGCGGGGACTTCAGGCGTGGTAGGCATGGGTCTGGGTGGCCTTGACGGTGGCCCAGACGGCGACGCCGGGGTGCAGGTCGAGTTCGGCGGCGGCGACCGTGGTCAGGTCGGCGGCGAGCGGGAGTTCGCCGGTGAGGTCGGCGCGGATCTGGTCGCCGTGGGTCTCCAGCCCGGCCACTTCGCAGCGCCACAGGTTGCGTGCGCTGGAGCCCGTCGGGCGGTCCCGGTGCAGGGTGACCGCGCTGGGCGGGAAGGCGACGAACACCGGTCCGGTCAGCTCCTCGGTGGTCGTGATCGGGGGCCCGTCGTCGAGGCGTACCGCATGCCCCTCGGCCTGCCCCCGGTAGAGGTTGAGGCCGACCAGGTGGGCGATGTAGTCGGTGCGCGGGTGGCGGGCGATGTGGGACGGGGCGCCTTCCTGCACGACGTGGCCGTCCTCCACGACGACGAGGTGGTCGGCGAGGACCATGGCGTCCAGCGGGTCGTGCGTGACGAGTACGGCGACGGCCTCGAAGTCGGCCAGGTGGCGGCGGAGCTGGGCGCGGACGTCGAGGCGGGTGCGGGCGTCGAGGGCGGCGAGCGGCTCGTCGAGGAGCAGCAGCCGTGGGTGGGTGGCCAGGGCGCGGGCGAGGGCGACGCGCTGGGCCTGGCCACCGGAGAGCCGGCGCGGTTTCGCTCCCGCGTGGTCGGCCAGGCCCATGCGGTCCAGCAGTACGGCGGCCTGCGCCCGGGCCTCAGCCTTGCCCGTGCCGCGGCAGCGCGGTCCGAAGGCCACGTTGTCCAGAGCGGACAGGTGCGGGAAGAGCAGGTAGTCCTGGAAGACCACCCCGACCGGCCGGGACTCCGGCGGCGTACGGTCCAGCTCCACGCCGTCGAGCCGTAGATGGCCGCCCGAGAGGGGGACGAGGCCGGCGAGGGCGCGCAGGGCGGTGGTCTTGCCGGCGCCGTTGGGGCCGAGCAGGGCGACCACGTCGCCGGGCGCGGCCGTCAGCCTCACGTCGAGGCGGAAGGTCCCGCGCTCCACTTCGAGCCGTGCGTCGAGCCCGGCCGTGTCGGAATCGGGCGTCATCTCGATCTCGGTCATGAGGTGGTCATCCAGCGGTCGCGCAGCCCGGCGAGGACCGCGATGGACACGGCCAGCAACACCAGGCTCAGGGCGATGGCCGCCTCGGGATCGCTCTGCAGGGCGAGGTAGACAGCCAGCGGCATGGTCTGGGTGCGGCCGGGGAAATTGCCGGCGAAGGTGATCGTCGCCCCGAACTCGCCGAGCGCCCGGGCCCAGGCCAGCACGGCACCGGCCGCGATGCCCGGCGCGATCAGCGGCAGGGTGACCCGGCGGAAGGCGGTGAAGCGGGAGGCGCCGAGGGTGGTGGCCGCCTCCTCGTAGCGGGGGTCGGCGGCGCGCAGGGTGCCCTCGACACTGATGACGAGGAACGGCATCGCCACGAAGGCCTCGGCGAGGACGACGCCGGTGGTCGTGAACGGCAGCGTGATCCCGAACCAGGAGTCCAGCCACTGCCCGACGACACCGTTGCGGCCCAGCGCCATGAGCAGGGCGACACCGCCCACCACCGGCGGCAGCACCAACGGCAGCGTCACCAGGGCCCGGACCAGACCGCGGCCCGGGAACTCCACCCGGGCCAGCAGCCAGGCCAGCGGCACGCCGATCACCATGCTCACCACGGTCGCCACGGTGGCGCAGATCAGCGACAGCCTGAGCGCCTGCCACACCTCGGTACTGGTCAGCAGCTCGGGCATGCTCGCCCAGGGCGCCCGGATGAGCAGCGCGACCAGCGGGAGCACCAGGAACGCCAGACCGATCAACGCGGGTACGAGCAGGGGGAGGGGAGCTCCGCCGCGCATTCCCGTTCCCGTCCGGACGCGGCGGCGCCGCGGCCCGCCTGTGCGGGGGGCGGTCGCGGCACCGGTCTTGTGCGGCGAGGTCACGGCGCGGTGAACCCGGCCTCGGTCAGCACCTTCTGGCCCTCGGCCGACCGCACCAGCTCGATGAACGCCTTGCCGACCTCGGCGTTGGGGGCGTCCTTGAGCAGGGTGATCGGGTAGTCGTTGACGGCCTTCGCCGACTCGGGGAACTCCACACCCTCCACCTTGTCGCCGGCCGCCTTCACATCCGTCTTGTAGACGACCGCGGCGTCGGCCTCCTTGAGCACCACCTTGTTGAGGGCCGACTTCACGTCCTCCTCGTACGAGACCGGGGTGAGCTTCAGATCGGCGGCGGTGAGCGCCTTCTGGGCGGCGGCCCCGCACGGCACCGCCTTGTCGCACAGCACGACCTTCAGGTCGTCCCCGGTGAGGTCCTTCAGTGAGGCGATCCCGTCCGGGTTGCCGGGAAGCGTCGCGATCTCCAGCTGGTTGCGGACGAAGGTGGCCGGCGTCCCGGCCGCGGCCTCGGCGTCCGTGACGACCTTCATCGTCTTGGGGCTGGCGGAGGCGAACACGTCGGCCGGGGCGCCGCTGGTGATACCCGCGGCGAGCGAGTCGCTGCCGCCGAAGTTGAAGGTCACCTTCGCGTCGGGGTGCTGCTGCTCGAACTCCTTGCCCAGCTTCGTGAAGCTCTCCGTCAGTGAGGCCGCGGCGAAGACGTTCACGGTCCCGGACAGCTCGTCCGGCCCTCCGGACGAGGAGGAGGCACCCGACTCGGCGTCGGACTCGGCGTCCGACGACGAGCAGGCGCTCAGGGCCAGCAGGGCTGCGGCGCCTGCGCCGGTCACCTGAAGTATCCGGCGGGTCCGGCGCGCGGAACGGGTCATCACGGGTCCACTCCCTCGTCAGCTGTGCGTGCGCAGATGATACTGCCGCAGATGCAAGGCAGAAGTCACCTGTCACTTCGCATGAGCCGGATCATCGAATCCCTGGCCTGGCATGTGCGTATGCACGGACCAGCCGGCCGTCGCCCGAGGTCGCGTCCCCGGGGAGCGTCACTCGGGCCAGGCGGAGTTCTCGATGACGTCGACGAAGTCCGTGCGTCGGAAACCGGGCACGAAGTGCTCCAGGACGTCCGCGTTCACCGTGCCGAAGGTGGTGTCCGGACGGTGCCTGAACCCGTCGGTGAACGCCTGGAGGATCTGCTTCTTGAAGTCCGGGCGGGGATGGGCGGCGGTGACCGCGTCGATCTCCGCCCGGGTGATGCGGCTCAGGTGCAGGCCGAGTACGTCCGTCTCGACGCCGGCCGTGGTCGCCGCGATCTCCGGTGCCAGCTTGTAGGGGACCTCGGGGGTGGTGTGCAGCGCGACGGCGGTCCATACGGTGCCCGCGTCGGCCTCGGACACGCCGTGGGCCCGCAGGAACGCCCGCGCCTGGTCGGCGCCGTCCATCTCGAAGCGCTGGTCGTCGCCGCGATAGGGCGGCACCAGGCCGGTGTCGTGGAAGAGCGCGGCGACGTACAGCAGCTCCGGGTCGGGCCGGATGTCCCGGGCGGCGGCCTGGAGACTGCCGAAGAGATAGACGCGGCGCGAGTGGTGGAAGATCAGCGGCGGTGTGGTGTCGCGGATGAGTTCGGTGGCTTCCCGCGCGAGGGCGCTGTCGGGGATCTCGATGCCGGCGATGGTCTCTGTCATGACTTTCCTCCGTCGTGTGGTCCGTCCTGTCTGTTCCCACCCTGCGTGGGACGGGCCGCCCGGGTCCGCCACCCGATGGCCAACAACCCCTCGGAACCGGTCATCGCCCCTCGCGGCCGCGTCAGCCGCGGGCCACCGGAGGCCGACGGCCCGGCGTGGTGGTGGGGTGGGTGGTGGCGAAGCGGCGCTGGTAGCCGATGGGCGACAGCCCCAGGTGACGGGCGAAGGCCCGGCGCAGGCTCTCGTAGCCGGGAAAGCCCGAAAGGGTGGCGGCCTCCGTGGCGTTGTGGCCGGCGTCGAGCAGGGCCTTGGCCATGTCGAAGCGGATCAGTTCCACGTACTTCATCGGCGTGGTGTCCAGCTCGGCCCGGAACATGCGGGTCAGATGCCGTGGACTGACCCGCACCCGCGCGGCCAGCGCGTCCAGGCCGTGGTCGGCCGTCGGATCGCCCTGCACCGCCTCCTGGACCAGGCGCAGCACCGGGGTCCTGGGGGCCGGGCCCTGGAGCGAAGCGGAGAACTGGGACTGCCCGCCGGCCCGCTGCATGTACACCACCAGCGAGCGGGCGACCTGACGGGCCAGGGCGGGGCCGTGGTCCTCCTCCAGCAGGGAGAGGGCTAGGTCGATGCCCGCGGTCACGCCGGCCGACGTGTAAGTGGTGCCGTCCTTCACGAAGAGCGCGTCGGCCTCCACCCGCGTCGAGGGGCAGCGCCGGGCCAGCGTGGCGGTGTGCTGCCAGTGCGTCGTCGCGCGCCTGCCCTCCAGCAGTCCCGCGGCACCCAGCACGAAGGCACCGGTGCACACCGAGGCGATGCGCCCCGCCCGGTCCGCCAAGCACTTCGCGGCGGCGCCGAGAGCGGGATCCACGGGGGAGTCGGGCAGCGCGTCGCCGCCGACGACGACGAGCGTGTCGTAGGCCGCGGCGGCCTGCGCGTCCGTGTCGGCCGGTACCCGCATGCCGATGGACGAACACACCGACGCCCCGTCCGCCGAGACGATGCTCAGCCGGTAGTCCGCGCCGAACCGGTTGGCCTCGCTGAAGACCTCCGCCGGCCCCGACAGATCGAGCAGCTTCATCCCGTCGAACACGAGGACACCCACGCTGTGCGGCCGCCCTGTTGCCATCGTTTCCTCCGGTTTTTAATCAGTATGGGTGAAAAATGAGATATGCCGGTAATCGGCGTAAGGTTGCTCGCACGGCCCCGGTCGCGGCCCCATCGCGGGCCCGGGTGTCTCCGCACGACCGAGCCGCCTCAATCGCATCCGCGGAAGGATTTGCCATGGCCACGGTCACCACCTCCGACGGCACGAACATCTTCTACAAGGACTGGGGCCCGCGCGACGGCCGACCGGTCGTCTTCCACCACGGCTGGCCGCTCAGCGCCGACGACTGGGACAACCAGATGTTGTTCTTCCTCTCCCACGGCTACCGGGTCGTCGCCCACGACCGCCGTGGCCACGGACGTTCGAGTCAGCCCTCGACCGGCCACGACATGGACACCTACGCCGCCGACGTCGCGGCGGTGACCGATGCCCTCGACCTGCGGGACGCCGTGCACATCGGGCACTCGACCGGCGGCGGCGAGGTCGCGCGCTACGTGGCGCGTGCCAAGCCGGGCCGGGTCGCGAAGGCCGTACTCGTCAGCGCCGTTCCGCCGGTCATGGTGAAGTCCGAAAGCAATCCCGGCGGTTTGCCGATCGAGGTCTTCGACGAATGGCGTGCGGCCCTCGCCGCCAATCGCACGCAGTTCTACATCGACGTGCCGTCGGGTCCCTTCTACGGTTTCAACCGGGAGGGTGCCACGGTCTCGCAGGGGCTGATCTACCGCTGGTGGCTCCAGGGAATGATGGGCGCGGCCAACGCCCACTACGAGTGCATCGCGGCGTTCTCGGAGACCGACTTCACCGACGACCTCAAGCAGATCGACGTCCCGGTCCTCGTCGCGCACGGCAAGGACGACCAGGTCGTGCCCTACGCCGACGCGGCGCCGCTGTCGGTCGAACTCCTGAAGAACGGCACCCTGAAGTCGTACGAAGGGCTTCCGCACGGCATGCTCTCGACCCATCCCGAGGTCGTCAATCCCGACCTCCTGGCCTTCGTGAAGTCCTAGCCCCCGCCGGCTCATGGAATCAGCGCAAGAGGCGGGCCCGGCGCTGCACGCCCTGCTGACCGACTCGGTCGTCGGGCTCGCCGTCTGGGACACCGACCTGCGGTGCATCTGGGTCAACGACGCCCTCGAACGCTACGACGGGATCACCCGGGAGCAGCGGCTGGGCCGCCGGCCACGGGAGTCACTGACCGGGGACACCGACGAACTGGAAGCGCTCGTACGGCGGGTGCTGACCACGGGCCGCTGTGTCACCGGCCGTGAGTACCGTGTTCCGACGGAGGCCGGCAGACGTCGCGACCGGGCCTTCTCGGCGTCCTTCCTGCGCCTGCACGACGCCGAGGGCCGCACCCTGGGTGTGTGCATGGTGATGCTGGTCGTCACGGACCGGCGGTGGGCCGGCGACCGGCTGGCCATGGTGAGCGAGGCGGGCACCCGCGTCGGCACCACCCTGGACGTCATGCGCACGGCGCAGGAACTGGCCGATTTCACCGTGCCGTTGATCGCCGACTACGTGACCGTCGACCTGACGGAGGCGGTACGGCTCGGCGAGGAGCCGCTGGACCGGCTGGGCCCGTCCCAGGGGCGGGTCCCCAAGTTCCGGCGAGCGGGCAGGGCCTCGGTGCACGCCGGTGCCCCGGAGTCCCTGTGGTCGCGCGGCGAGGTGGTGTACGTCCCCGAGCCCTCCCCGTTCATGCAGGTGCTGTCCACCGGTCGCCCGCTCCTTCAGCCCCTGATCGACCCCGCCCACGACACCTGGCTGGCCCACGACCCGGCACGGGCCGCGAAGATCCGCGAGTTCGGCATGCACTCCCTGCTGATCCTCCCGGTCCACGCCCGCGGCGTCCTGCTGGGCGTCGCGGTGTTCGTACGGACGTCGAACCCGACGCCGTTCGACGAGAACGACCAGCTGCTGGCGGAGGAGTTGGTGGCCCGGGCCGCGCTGAGTCTGGACAACGCCCGCCGCTACACCCGGGAGCGGAACACCGCGCTCGCCCTCCAGCGCAGCCTGCTGCCGCGCCGTGTGCACGGCGGAACGGCCATGGAGGTGGCCGCCCGCTACCTTCCGGCGGACGCGGAGGAGGGCGTCGGCGGCGACTGGTTCGACGTCATCGGTCTGCCGGGCGACCGCCTGGCACTGGTGGTGGGCGACGTGGTCGGGCACGGAGTGCACGCCGCGGCCACCATGGGGCGACTGGGCATGGCCATCCGCACCCTCGCCGATCTCGATCTGCCGCCCGGGGAGGTCCTGGCCAGACTGGACCGGACGTTCATCCGGTTGACCGAGGACGAGGAGGCGTCCGCCCCGGAGGTCCCGGGCATGAGCGCCACCTGCGTCTACGCGGTCTACGACCCCACGACCCGGACGTGCACCCTGGCACTGGCCGGGCATCCGCCGCCCGCCGTCGTCCATCCGGGCGGCGACTTCTCGTTCCCCGAGCTTCCGCACGGCCTCCCGCTCGGAGTCGGCCTGCTGCCGTTCCCGTCCACGGAGCTGGAACTGCCCGCGGGCAGTCTGCTCGCCCTGTTCACCGACGGGCTGGTCGAGGACCGGCACGAGGACATCGAGGTGGGACTGCAACGGGTGGGCCGCGCCCTGACCCGCAAGGCCTCGTCCCTGGAGGAGCTGGGCGCGGCGGTGATCGGCACACTGCCCACCACGCCCCCGCCCGACGACGTCACCCTGCTGCTGGCCCGCGGCCTGTGAGCGGCGCGACGCCTCAGCGCGTCGACGCCTTCAGCCGGTGGCCGGCCGCCTTGGCCTGATTGCCGCAGCGTCGCATGGAACACCACTTGCGGGGCCGGCCGCCGCCGGAGTCGAGACAGAGCATCCTGCACACCTCGGAGGCGCAGGCGGTCAGCCGCGACCGGCGACCGGCGTCCGTCATGAGATCGATCAGGTCCCGTGCGACGAGCGACAGCAGCGCCTCCTTGGTGAGCGGGCGGCCGCCCTGCGCCGCCCACTCGCCGCCGGCCGACAGCTCCAGCTGCGCCACCGGCGGCTCGGCCCTGGCCAGGAGATTGACCAGGTCGACCGAGTGCGGCCGCGGCCGGTGCGCGTCGAGGGCGGACGAGGCGACGTCGTAGGCGGCCGCGCGCAGTGCGTGCAGCGAACGCAGAACGTCCTCGGGGTCGTACCCGTCCTCCAGCGTCACCCCCACACCTCGGCACCAGGCTTCGAGGCGCTCGGCGTCGCCCATCCGCTCGATCGGGACTTCGGGCCTGCGGCCCACGGTGGCCACGAGGTCGAGGCACAGTGTGCCGGCGTCGAAACGAAGCTCCCGGACCCGCGCCGTGACCCTGGTGCGGGGCGCGCCCTGCCTCACGACATCCATGGTTTCATAGTAACCACTTAAACGGTTACTAAGGGAGTGGGGCGGAGCCATGCGCATCGCAGTGATCGGGGCGGGCGGCGTCGGAGGCTACTTCGGAGCCAGACTGGCGGCCGCCGGGAACGAGGTCACCTTCGTGGCGCGCGGCAGACACCTCGAGGCCATACGCCGCTCCGGGCTGGTCGTCCACAGTCCGCTGGGGGAGTTCCGCACCTCACCCGAATCCGTCGTGGCGAGCATCTCCGAACTCGGCCCCACCGATCTGGTCCTCGTCGCCGTCAAGCTCTGGGACACCGAGTCCGTCGCCGAGCAACTGCGTTCCTCGGCGGCACACGAGGCGCCGGTGCTGTCCCTGCAGAACGGGGTGCACAAGGACGCCGTCCTGCGTGGCCGGCTGACGGACGAACAGGTACTGGGCGGCGTCTGCTTCATCTCCGCGTTCATCGAGGAACCCGGCGTGGTCAGGCACAACAGCACCCTGCAGAGGGTGGTGCTCGGCCCCTACCGAACCGGCCGGTCAGGGATCAGCCGGACCGTACTGGCCACGCTCCGTGATGCCGGGATCGACGCGGAGGAGAGCGACGACATCGAGAGGGCGATCTGGGAGAAGTTCGTGTTCCTCGTGGGCCTTTCGGCGACCACGGCGACGATCCGTCAGCCCATCGGCGTCGTCCGTGCCGACGAACGGAGCAGACGTCTCCTGCGCGACATCATGGCCGAGACGGTGGCCGTGGCGAAGGCGTCGGGAGTGCGGCTGGACAGCGGGTTCGCCGACGCCCAACTCGCCTTCTGCGACACGCTTCCCGCAGGCATGACCTCCTCCATGCACAACGATCTGGAGAAGGGCAACCGGCTGGAACTGCCCTGGCTCAGCGGGGGAGTGGTGGATCTCGCCGGTCGCCTGGACGTTCCCGCACCGCGCAACGGGACGGTGACCGACATCCTCGCGCCGTACGTCCTCGGCCGGCCGGCCGGGTCGTGACCCGCGCGGCGCCCTATGCCGCGACCCGGGCGAGGAAGCCCCGGATGTGTCCGGTGATCTCCTCCAGGTGACTTTCCAGGGCGAAGTGCCCGGTGTCCAGGAGGTGGATCTCGGCGTCCGGCAGGTCGCGCAGGAACGCGCGCGCCCCGTCGGGGCCGAAGATCTCGTCGTTGGCCCCCCAGACGGCCAGCAGCGGTACCTGGGACTCGCGGAAGTACTGCTGGAGCCGGGGATACAGGGCGACATTGGTCGGGTAGTCGCGGAACAGCGTGAGCTGGACGGCGTCGTTGCCCGGCCGGTCCAGCAGGGCCTGGTCGAGCGCCCAGGTGTCGGGGCTGACGACGCTCTGGTCGACGACTCCGTTCACGTACTGCCAGCGGATCATCTCGGGGCTGAGCGCTTGCCGGACCGAAGCCTCCGTCTCGGGGGTCGGGTCGTCGGTGTAGGCGAACAGCCCGTCCCAGAAGGTCTTGACGAAGCCGTCGGTGTAGGCGTTGCCGTTCTGCGTGATGATCGCGGTGATGCGGTGCGGTGTCCGGGTGGCGATCCGCCAGGCGACCGGCGCCCCGTAGTCCTGCACGTACACCGCGAAGCGCTCCACGCCGAGGTGGCCCAGGAGGGCGACGGTCACGTCCGTGAGGGCGTCGAAGCCGTAGTCGAACGCGTCGGTCGTGGGCATGGCCGAGTACCCGAAGCCGATCATGTCGGGTGCGATCACGTGGTAGGTGTCGGCGAGCCCGGGGATCAGGTTCCGGAACATGTGGGAGCTGGTCGGGAAGCCGTGCAGCAGCACGACGGTCGGTGCCTGCGGGTCGCCGGCCTCCCGGTAGAAGACGTCCAGGCCGTCGACGGTGGTGGTCCGGTGATGCACGGTGGTGTTCATGCTAACTCCTTTGGCGTCTGTTAGTGGTTAGCCAAAGTTCAGCACTCCTGGAGTAACCTGTCAATGTCTCGGAGACGGTTAGGGGTGGATGTGGTGACGGACCGGGCCCGAGAGGATGCGCTCGTGGAGCTCCTCAATACGACGCCGGTGGTGCAGGGCTCCGTGAGCGATGCTCTGGGTACGCCCGCCGAAGGCCGTGCCTGGGCGCGCGGTCACGGCGGGACCGGGTCGGCCGAGGAGGTCGCGTTCCTGCTGGCGGCGCGAAGCGCTCTCCAGGACGTCGTGCGGGGGCGGCGCGATCCCGAGTGCCTGGGCGAGTTCCTCCGGGGCGTCAGCAGCGTGCCCGACATCAGGGACGGCAGGCTGGAATGGACCCTCCAGCTGCCCGATGCGCACCGCCTGGCGGTGGAGCTGGTGCTGACCTGGGCGCACGTCGGGGAAACCCGGCCCGGTCGGCTCAAGCCGTGCGGCAATCCCGAGTGCCGGCGCTTCCTGCTGGACCGGAGCAAGCCCAACAGCGCCCGTTGGTGCTCCATGGCCGAGTGCGGGAACCGGATGAAGGCACGGCGGCACTATCGGCGCGTGAAGGAATCCCAGGAATCCCAGGCCTAGAGGGCGGAGCCTGCGGGGTCAGGCCGCGGCCACCGCCGCCTCGTGCTTCCAGAATCCCGAGAAGGTGATGCGCTCCTTCGGCAGGCCCAGGCGGTGCAGGTGCCTGCGTCCCTCGGTGGCCAGGGTCGACTCGCCGACGACGAAGGCGTATCCCGTCGCCTCGGCGCGGGCGAGCCGGCGAAGCTCACGGAGCGCGGCCGCGCCGGGGACCGAGGCGCTGTCCCGGCGCACGACCCAGGAGACGGTCATCCCGGCCGGGGCGTCCAGCTCGCGGCGGTCGCCGTCGGTGGGGATCTCCTGGATGAGCCGCCCCACGGTGTCCTCGGGGAGTGAGCGCAGGATGCTCGCCGTGGCGGGCAGTCCGGTCTCGTCGGCCGCGACGATGACCTCGGAGGCGTCGTGCGGGCGGTCGAAGAGGATGCCCTGGTCGAGCAGCGCGAGCGCGTCCCCGGGCCTGGCGGCGCAGGCCCAGATCGCGGCCCTGCCCTCGATCTCGCCGGTGGGGCCGCGGTGGACGACGAAGTCGATGTCCAGCTCGGCCGTCCGCCGGCGGTAGTCGGCCACGGAGTAGTTGGCGCAGTGCGGCCGCTCGTCCTGAGGGATCGCGAGGTACGGCTGCCACCACTGGGCACCGGTGAACTCGGGGAGGCGCAGCTCGCGTTGATGGGGGAGCTGGAGAAACAGCCGGAACCAGTGGTCGTACCCCAGCCACGGAAAGCCGCCGAGTCGCGGTCCGGTGACCGTGACGCGCTGCATGGACGGGGAGACCCGCTCGCTGCGCACCACGCGGGCGCGGAACATCTCCGGGTGCTGCGGCGTGAGCCGACGAACCTTGGCCATGAGGCAAGGCTAGCCTAAGTTCCGTTCGATTCCGAGTCCGTGATCTCCAGGCGCGCGCCCCGCGTCCGGTCGGACGCCGGGCCCGTCTCCAGTTCGACCACCCCCGCCTCCACGGCGAGGCGCAGGTCGCGCCCGACCGAGGCCAGCGTGTCGGGGCCCACCTCGAAGACCGCGTCGGCCTCGTCGCCGGGCGCGACGCGCAGACGGACGAAGCCCCGCAGCTCGCGCACGCGCGGCCAGGACGTGCCCCCGGACAGGCGTCGCACGTACAGCTGGACCGTCTCCTCGGCCGACCGGGCGCCGGTGTTGCGGACCGTCACCCGGCAGGTCAGGTGCGGTGCGTCCGCGCCGACCCGGGACCGCGACAGGCGCGGTGCCCCGTAGGTGACGCTCGTGTACGACAGACCGTGCCCGAAGGCGTAGAGCGGCCGGGCGCTCTGGTCGGCGTATCCGCGGTAGCGGTGGTCCTTCCCGTTGTAGTAGACGGGCAGTTGGGCGGCCGAGCGGGGTACGCAGACCGGCAGGCGTCCGCGGGGTTCGGCGTCGCCGAACAGCACCTCGGCCACGGCACGCCCGCCCCGCGGCCCCGGATACCAGGCGCTCAGCACCGCCGCGGCGGGCGCGGCCGGCTCGGGCAGCGCATGCGGGCGGCCCTGAACCAGCACCACCACCACCGGGGTTCCGGTCGCCGACACCGCCGCCAGCAGAACGCGTTGGGCCGCGGGCAGCGTCAGGTCCGCCAGGTCGACCCCCTCCCCGCAGGTCATGTCGGACGGGGTCGCGCCCCCGGTGACGGCCGCCCCGTTCGCGTCGAAGGCGGTGTCCGAGGAGCGCGCGCTGGAACCGCCGAGCACCAGGACGGCCACGTCGGAGCCCGCCGCCAGCGCGACGGCGGCCGGGACGTCCGACACGTCGTCACCCACCAGCTCGCACCCCCGGCCGTGCACCACCTCGGTGCCGGGCGCGACCGCCGCGCGGATGCCCTCCAGCACGGTGATGCCGCCGCCGGGCCGCTGCGGCGCCGTGTAGTCGCCGAGTTGCTGCGCCAGACTGTCGGCGCCCGGACCGAGGACCGCGATCCGCCGCACGGTACGGGACAGAGGAAGGACGCCGCCCTCGTGGGAGAGCAGGGTCACCGACGCACGGGCGAGGCGCTCGCCCAGTTCACCGGGGTCCGGAAGACCTGCGGTCCCGAACTCGGCCGGAGGCAGCGGCTGTTCGAACAGGCCGAGGCGGAACTTCAGGGTGAGGACGCGGGCCACCGCGGCGTCCAGCGCCGACTCGGACACCAGGCCGCGTTCCACCGCCTCGCCCAGCCGGGTGAAGCAGTCGTCCCACAGGCTCAGATCACAGCCGGCCTCGAGGGCCAGAGCCCCGGCCGAGACCGGATCGCCGGTCAGCCGCACCAGCCGGTCCACCGCGGTGCCGTCCGCCATGACGACGCCCTCGAACCCCCACTCCTCGCGCAGCAGGCCGGTGAGCAGATACCGGTTCGCCACGCACGGCAGGCCGTCGAACTCGTTGTAGGCGGCCATCACCCCGGCCGCGCCCGCCGCCACCCCGGCCCGAGCCGCGGCGAGATGCACCTCGTGCAGTTCCCGCGGCCCCAGTTCCGTCGCCGCGCTGTTGCGGCCGCCGATCGTGGCGCCCTGCCCGGCGAAGTGCTTGAGCACCACGGCCACCCCCGCCCGCCGCGCCCCCTCGACCAGCGCCTCCGTCAGCCGTGCGGCCAGGTACGGGTCCTCGGCGAAGCACTCCTCGCTGCGCCCCCAGCGCGGATCACGCACCAGGTCGAGGGCGGACACCAGCGCGATGTGCGCGCCGCGCGCCCGCAGTTCGGCGGCAACCCCGGCCACCGCGTCGGCGTACAGCCCCGGATCCCAGGTCGCCCCGACCGCGAGGTTGACGGGGAGCACCGTGCCGTCCAGCGCCTGGTGGCCGTGCGGCATCTCCTCCACCAGCAGGACCGGGATGCCCAGCCGGGTGTTGTCCAAGACATGCCGCTGCACTTCGGCCGCCGTCCGCGCCCCGTCCCGGGCGTCGAGGCCGTCCGCGAAGCCGACGCCCGACCAGGCGTCGGCGCGTTGCAGTCCGTACAGCGCGCCCATGCCGTCGAACGCGGCGACCTCCGCGCGGAAGGCGTCGGTGAGGCGATGGCCGTCGCCGGTGCGCTCGTAGGCCTCCCAGCCGTACATGCGCTGGTTGACCTGCCCGACCTTCTCCGCGAGCGTCATACGGTCCAGCAGGTCGCGGACGCGTTCCGGCACCGGCGCCGCCGGGTCGCGGTAGCGGGGGACCGTCATCGCAGCTCCAGCACGGCGACGCCGTACGCGTCGAGGTGCACGTCCTCCACCGGCTCGCCGCCGGCCAGGCCGTGCAGCTTCCCCTCGGCGACCGGACGGACCACGAGCGGCTCGGGACTCTGACTGACCAGCCACACGAAGCGGCGGCCGTCGGCGTGCACCAGGACGTCCGCCGAGACATGCGGATCGGCGACCGTGACGGGCCGCCGTACGCCCGCCACCCGCGCCAGCGCCGCGTACAGGCGCTGTGTGGCGTCCGGGTTGACGTGTGCGGTGCGGGCCGCCATGTGCTCCAGCGGATAGGTGGCAAGCACCGTGCGCCCCACCCCGGTCTCGTGCACGATCAGGGCCGGCCTGCCGTGACCGTCCACGGCCACGACCCGCCCCGCACGCGGGACGACGGGCAGGTAGGCGCGGCTGTCCTCGTTGCCCGCGACCGGGACGCGCAGCACCTCGCCGGCGCGCAGGTCGCCGAAGTCCTCGGTGAACGTCATCTCCAGCACGTCGTCCTCGATCGGCTCGGCGACGCCGTAGGACAACTGCAGCTCGACGCCGAAGAGCCCGTCGAGGTCGTCGAACCAGGGGCCGCGGGTGACGGGGTGTTCCCCGGAGCAGAACGACAGGTACACGGTGGCGCCCTCGGCGGCCCGGCGGGCCAGCTCCCTGCGGGTGCGGGTGGTGAGCTGCCGGGTGGCCGGCAGCAGGTACAGCGACGCCTCACCGGGCAGCCCGTCGGCCTCGCGGGTGAGGGCCACGGGCAGGTCGGCGGCGCGTGCGGTGACGTACCCCTGGTGCAGGGACGTGAAGATGAGCGGCCGGTCGGCGACGCGGCTGTAGGGGTAGCCCCGTTCCAGGAAGGCGGGGACGACCAGCGCCGCGTCGGCGTCCGTCCGGACACAGCGCGGGAAGTCCACCGCCTTCAACACCTCGGCGAAGGCGGCCAGTTCCCGCAGCGGCTCCTTGGGTGCCCCGGTGGAGTCGGTGATGCCGAAGTGCATCTCGAAGGGGTGGTGGTCGTAGGGTGACTGGTCCCACAGGTCGTCGTAGTCGGTGTTGTTCCAGGCGATCCAGCCCGTGGCCCCGCCCAACAGGGAGTTGTGCAGGGTCTGGCGGTAGAAGTGACCCGCGTTGGCGGCCGAGACCGTGTCGGTCGACAGTCCGAACTCCTCCAGGACGACCGGCTGCCCGGTCACCGCGGCCAGCTCGCACTCGAAGGCGGCGCGGTAGTGCTGCCGCGGCCGGTCGGTGTCCGAGCGGTACACGTGCGGGCCCACGAAGTCGACGTACTCGGCCGTCTCCCGCAGCGAGAAGCCGTTGTCGCGGCCGGTGACCTCGATGCCCCACGCCCCGTCGCCCAGCGACACCGGCTGCGTCGCCCCCGTCGCCCGCACCGCGTTGCACATGGCCTGCGCCCACGCGGTCACCACCTCGGAGGAGGGCGGGTCGACCTGGTGGATCCGCCCGTACCCGGGCATCTCGTTGGTGATCAGCCAGCCCGTGACCGCCGGATGGTCCTTGAAGCGGCGCGCCATGCGGGAGACGAACCACGCCTGGCGGCCGACCATCCACACGTCCTCGTACAGGTCACGGTTGCCGCGCCAGGCCGGGTCCCAGTTCTCGCCCGACATGTGGCCGACGATGAACGTCGGAATGGTCCCCATGCCCGCTTCCACGTGGGCGTCGAGGAAGTCCTCGAAGCGCGCGCACAGTTCGTCGTCGACGCGGTCGGGCTCCGGGTGGAAGTCGGGCCAGTAGAAGAAGGACCGCGTCAGGTTCAGGCCGTGGTCGGCGAGCACGCGCAGTTCGTCGCGGACGGTCTTGGGGTCGTAGTTCCGCCACATCAGCGGGCCGCCGGTGCGGGACCAGAAGTTGGCGCCGAGCCAGGGCAGGACGTCGGGGTGGTGGGTGAGCTGGGCGCTGTGGCGTCGCATGGTCCTTCTCGGGTGGTGGGGGTGCGGATGGTGCGTGGCCGAGGCGGCGCGCCGCGGCCGGGTGGTCAGCCGGGGGCGGGCCCCGTGGACTCGCGTACGACCAGTCGGGGCCGCTCGGCGAGGGCCCGCTCCTCGACCTCCTCGCCGCACAGGGCCAGCAGCATGCGCGCGGCGGCCGCGCCGACCCGCTGCACCTGCTGGTCGACCGTGGTCAGCCGGGGATGGAGCCAGCTGCCGAGCGGCAGGTTGTCGTAACCGACGACGGACAGGTCACGGGGGACGGCCAGCCCGGCGCGCTGCGCGGTGCCGATGCCGCATACCGCCATCGAGTCGTTGGCGTACACGATCGCGGTGGGCCGGTCGGCGGCGTCCAGGAGTGCCTCGGTGGCGCCGACCGCGCGCCGCTCGCTGAAGTCGGTGGGCAGGACCGCGAAGGGGCGCAGGCCCGCCACGCGCAGGGCCTCCTCGAAGGCCGTCCTGCGCACGCGCGTGTGCTGGAGCTCGGGCGGCCCGCTGACATACGCGACACGCCGGTGGCCGAGGCCCAGCAGATGCGCGACGGCCTCGGCGATCCCCGCCCCCTGCTCCCGCAGTCCGACGCGCGGCACGACGGCCGTGTCGTCCGGCGAACCGAGCAGCACAGCGGGCAGCCCGAGTCGGGCCAGCAGCGCGGGCCGGGCGTCGTCGTCGCGGGCGTCGGTGAGGACGGCGCCGTCCACCCGGCCCTCGGCCGCGAGCCGCTCGTACAGCGCGTTCTCCTCGCGGTGACCGCTGACCAGGTGCAGCAGCAGGCCGTAGCCGCGGGGCGCCAACTCCCCTTCTATGCCGGTGATCAGCTCGCTGAAGTGGGGGTCGGAGCCCAGCACGTCCGTGGGGCGCCGCACCACGAGGGCCAGGCTGCGGGTACGGGCGTTGCGCAGGGCGGCGGCGGAGGCGCTTGGGGACCAGCCGAGTTCCAGCGCGGCGTCCAGGATCCGGCGGCGGGTCGCCTCGGACAGCCGGCCCTTGTTGTTGAAGGCCTGGGACACGGCGGCCGTCGACACGCCCGCCGCCGCCGCGACCGCCTTGATGGTGGGCCGGCGTCCCGCCCGCTCGGTGGAGACGCTCACATCTTCACCGCCCCGCTGACCAGGGCCTGCTGCATGCGCTTCTGGAGCAGTGTGTACACGATCCACACCGGTACCAGGGTCAGCACCGTGCCCGCCGTGAGCACGCCGTAGTCCGTGCCGGTGATCGACTTGAGTGTGGGCAGCGCCACCTGGACGGTGCGCTGCGCCGGGTCCGGACCGATGATGACCAGCGAGTACAGGTACTCGTTCCAGAAGGTCAGGAAGTTCAGCAGCAGCACGGTCGCGATGCCCGGCAGGCACATCGGCATGTACACGTGCCGCAGCACCGCGAAGGTCGACGCCCCGTCCAGCCGCGCCGCCTCCTCCATCTCCGGCGGGATGGTGCGCATGAACTGCACGAGGATCACCACCGACAGCGGCAGCGCCGTCGCGGGCAGGAACAGCACCATGAAGATCCGGGTGTGGAACAGCCCGGTGGCCGCCGCGAGCAGGAAGGTGGGGAAGAGCGCCGCGAACGTCGGGATCAGGAAACCCAGCGAGAAGACCTTCTCGACCACTCCCGCCAGCCGCCCGGTCGAACGCGCCAGGGCGAACGCGGCCGGAATCGCCAGCAGCAGGGTGAGCGCCAGCGAGAACATCGTCACCAGCGTGGAGTTGACGACCGCGAGCCCGAGGTCGGCGCTCTCGAACGCGGTCCGGAAGTTGTCAAGACCCAGGGAGCCGGGCGGGGCGAAGGGGTGGGCGAAGATCTCCTCGTTCGACTTGAACGCCGAGGCGAGGAAGTAGTAGAGCGGGACGACGAGCAGCACCGCGTACGTCCACACCAGGATGTGGGCCGGGAGCCAGCGCTTGCCGAGCTTCATGAGTGCTGCTCCGATCAGTGGTTCTGGCGGAAGACGCGGCGGATCGTCAGCAGCCCGACGAGCCCGGCGAGGAAGAGGAGGACGCCGACGGTCTGGCTGTAACCGAGGTCGGCGGCGATGAACGCCTTCTGGTAGACCAGGAACGACAGCGTGGTCGACGACGTGCCCGGACCGCCCTGCGTGAGCAGCAGCACGTGCTGCGCGGAGCCGAACAGCGTCCACAGGAACTGGAGCATCGTCACCACGCCGACGTAGTCACGGATCACCGGGAAGTGGACCGACCACATCGTCCGCCAGTGCCCCGCCCCGTCCAGCTGGGCGGCCTCGCCGAGTTCGTCGGGCACGCTGCCCAGCCGGGCGGCGAAGAGGACGGCGGTGAAGCCGATGCCGGCCCAGATGTCCAGGGCGATCAGACACGCCAGAGCCGTCGACGGGGAGGCCAGCCAGGCATCGGTCAGGGAGCCCAGGCCGATGCCCTCAAGACCGCCGTTGACCAGGCCGTCCGGTGACAGGGCCGCGTAGAAGACCATCGCCTTCGCCGGCGTCGAGATCAGCCCCGGGATGAAGAGCAGATACCGGATGACCCGGTGCCCGGGCGGCCGCTGGGCCACGTAGTACCCCAGCATGAACGCGCAGACGATCATCACCGGCAGGGCGACGGCCAGTTGTACGGCGGTGTTGCGGACCGCGTCCCAGAACACCGGGTCGTCCAGCACCACCCGGGCGTTGTCGAGGCCGGCGAAGGACACCGGCTGGAGCATGCCCGGCCAGTGCAGGGCCGCGATCACGAAGATGGCGAGCAGCGGCCCGACCATGAAGACCAGGTACCACACCAGTGCGGGCACCGCGAGGACGGTCCCGCCCTGCCGGGGCCGGCGCGCGGCCGGGGCGGGTGAGGAGGGCGGGGCGGACCGACGGGCCGCGCTGCCGTCCGGCGTCGTCGTGAGCGTCGTCATGCGGTGACTCCCGGAGAACGGGTGAGGGGGACGAGGAGGGGCCGGGCGGCGGGGGAGAGGAGGACCGGGCGGCTCATGCGGACCGGTACGCGGACTCGAGGGCGGAGCGCACGCGGGCCGGGCTCGTGCCCCGGGTGAACGACGTGCTGGTCGCGGTGATCAGCGGTTGCGCGGCGGCGGGCGGAACGTACACGTCGGGCAGGAGCACCTGGCTCACCTCGGAGCCGAGCCGCTGGGCCGCCCCGACCAGCGGGAAGCCGGTGCTCACGGCGGCCGTGCGCAGGGCCATGTCCCGGCCGCTCTCCGTCACGAACCGCGCCACGATGTCCGGGCGGTACATGAACCGCAGGAACCTCTCCACGTGCTCGATCTTGCGGACGCCGTTGGGGCTGATCCAGAACCCGATGAGGGTGTAGGCGCGGATGACGGTCGGGCCGTCGTGCGCCGCCCCGTCGGCCAGGGGCCAGCCGCCCACCTCGGTGTGCCGGGCCACCTTCTCGGGCACCTTGGCCAGGGCGGAGGACATCGCCGACTGCACGGCCGCCTCCTCGGTGTTGAACTGCGTGGTCATCGAGTCGGACGTGAGGCCCTGGGCCTTGTCCGCGAACACGCCGGCGTCGCGCAGGTGTGTGAAGTACTCGATGCCCCGGCGCGCGCCGCGCCCGCCGAAGTCACCCGTGGAGTAGACGTGCCGAGCCTCCTCCTCGGACAGGAACGTCTGGATGATCTGCGCCAGCAGCTTCTGGCCGGTCCAGTCGTTGCCGCCCACGGTCACCGGGGCGATCCCCTTGGCGCGCAGCTTGCGGGCCGCGGCGATCAGCTGGTCCCCGGTGGTGGGGATCTCGTCGACCCCGGCCCGGTCGAGCAGGGCGCGGTTGTAGGCGACGGGCCAGTTCGTGGCGAAGTAGGGAAAGGCCCGGACCCTGCCCTCGTCGTCGGTCCAGTCGGCCAGGGCCTCGGGCAGGACGCGCCCGCGCAGCCCCCAGTCGTCGAGGTAGCGGCCGACGTCGACGGTCGCGCCCACGTCCGTCCAGGCCAGCGTCTTGTCGTAGAGGTTGACCATCACGACGTCGGCCTCCTTGCGGGCCAGCCGGGAGGTCTCGTAGACCTGGCCGAGGTCGTCGCCGTTGATGAGGTTCTTGACCTTCACCCCCGGGTTCTCCTCGTGGAAGCGGTCCACGGCGGCCAGGTAGGTGGCCGAGCCCGGCGCGGTGGTGCCGAGCTGGGTGTGGACGACGAGGGTGTCCGGGTCGGAGTCCGCCGACGCCAGCGACGAGCAGCCGGACAGAGCGGGCAGGGCAGCGGCCGCGGCCAGACCGGAACCGGCGGCGAGCAGGTCGCGCCGCGTCAGCGATGAGCGCACAGGGGTGGTCTCCAACCAAGCGGTTAACGATTGGTTAATCGATGTACCTCATGAGGTGCGAGGACCATATGGAGTGGAGCGAGTGCGGTCAAGGGGGTGGCTCGGGGAGTTTCGCGGCCACGCGCCGATGCCACGTGCCGGTGCCTCGCGCCGGTGCCTCGCGGCCCGATCAGGCCGTCGCCTCGTCGCCCAGGGGGACGCCCAGCCGGTCGGCCACGGTGGTGAGGGCCGTTCCCAGCGGGAGCGCGACCCGGGTTGCGGCCTGCCGGTCGCCGCGGGTGGGGTCACGGTTGACGATCAGTACCGGCTTCTCGGCCTCGGCCGCCTGGCGGACGAACCGGAGCCCCGACATCACCGTCAGCGAGGAGCCGAGGACCAGCAGCGTGGACGCCTCGCGCACCAGCTCGCGGCAGTGCTCGACGCGGCGCGGCGGCACGGCCTCGCCGAAGAACACCACGTCCGGTTTGAGGATGCCGCCGCAGACCGTGCAGGGCACCACGCGGAAGTCCCCGACCTGCTCGTCGGTGAGGTCGGCGTCGCCGTCCGGGTTGATGCCGGCGGCCACCGGGGCGAAGCCGGGGTTGGCCTCCGCCAGCCGCCGGGCGAGCTCGCCGCGCGGGCTGAAGGTGCCGCAGGACAGGCAGACGACCCGGGCCAGGCTGCCGTGGAGTTCCACCACGTCCTCGCTGCCGGCGGCCTGGTGCAGCCCGTCGACGTTCTGGGTGATCACGCCGGTGAGCAGGCCGCGCCGCCCGAACGCCGCCACCGACAGGTGCCCCGCGTTGGGGCGGGCGCGGCCGAAGGTGCGCCAGCCGAGGTGACTGCGCGCCCAGTACCGGCGGCGGGCGTCGGGGTGCGCGGTGAAGTCCTGGTAGGTCATCGGCGTGTGCCGGCTCAGGCTCCCGCCCTCACCCCGGTAGTCGGGTATGCCCGACTCCGTGGAGATGCCCGCCCCGCTCAGCACCAGCACCCCGCCGGCGCGCAGCGCGTCGGCGACGGGCTCCAGGTCCGTGGTGCCCGGCGGCAGGTCCGCTCCCGGGGTCCAGCTCAGAGTGGGGCGCATGCGCATGCGGCAAGGGTACGGAACGCGCCGCCGTCCTTGGCGTGGCGGGGCGTGGCGGGGGCACCTGCCGCCGCCACGACCGCGCCCGCCGGACGCACACCGCGCCTGCCGCCGCGCGCCCGCCGGAGGCATGCCGTGCCTGCCGCCGGACCCGTGCCCGCCGGAGGCACGCGCCTGCCGCTGCGCGCCCGCCGGGACCGCGCCCGCCGGAGGCACGCCGTGCCCGCCGCTGCGACCCGTGCCCGTCAGAGGCACGCGCCCGCCGGAGGCATGCCGCGCCTGCCGCCGCCGCGACCGCGCCCGCCGGACGCACACCGCGCCTGCCGCCGCGCGACCTCCGGACGCACACCGCGACCGCCGCGCCAGCCGGGCGCACGCCGGGCCCGCGAGCGCCGGACGGCTTCGGCATGACCTTTCCCGTGCCGGGTGACAGACTTGCACTGTCCAGGGTGCCGAGAGGCTCCCGCCTGCGAGAGGCGGCCTGGCCCGGGAGTGGTCGATGTTCCGCAAGCGTCCCGCACCTGACGGCGAAGAGCTGCTCGCCCGGCTGTCGTCGCTGACCACCCGGGCGAGGGAGCTCGCCGAACTGCGGCGGTCGCAGGTGGAGCTGGCGATCGCCCTCCAGCGCGACATGCTTCCCAGTGACCTCCCCGCCGTTCCGGGCATCCATCTGGCCGCGTGCTACTCGCCCGCGTACGCCGGACTCAACGTGGGAGGCGACTGGTACGACGCCTTCACCCTCCCCGACGGCCGCATCGGCCTGTCCGTCGGCGACGTCCAGGGGCACGCCATCGACGCGGCCGCCTTCATGGGCCAGGTCCGGGTGGCCCTGCGGGCGCTCGCCTCCGTGACGAGCGAGCCGGGCGACCTCCTCGCCTGCACGAACGAGCTGCTCCTCGCCCTGAACAAGGATCTCTTCGCCACCTGCACCTTCATGCGCCTCGACCCGGCCACCGGAGTACTGGAGAGCGCCCGGGCCGGACACATTCCCTGCGTCCGGGCCACGGCCGACGGCAGGGCGGAGGTCTGCCGGGACGAGGGGGGACCGCCACTGGGCGTCATGGCGGGAACCGAGTACCCGGTGACCCGGTACCGGCTCGGCACGGGCGGAGTGTTCGTCCTGGTCACGGACGGCGTCGTGGAGGGACCGTCGCTGAGCGTCGACGAAGGTCTGGAGAGGGTGGTGCGGCTGGCGGGCCTCGCCGCCGTCGTCGGCATGGAGGCGCACGCGCTGGCGGCCGGTGTGCTGAAGAACGCCGAGCGGATAGGACACGAGGACGACGCGGCCGTACTCGTCGTCGGTCATGACGGGCGTGCCGTTACCCCGTAGGGCGGGACGCCGCGGCTCCCGCCTCGCTGATGCGGCCGCACCGGTGTCTGATGGCTGCTGTGGTGGGAATCCGTGCGTGGCCGAGACCGGTCGTCCTGGCCTGTGAGACGCTGCTCGTCGCCGCCTGCTACTACGCGGCGGGGCGGCTGGGGCTGTCGCAGCGACTGACCGCCGACGGGGCGATCGTCACGCCCATCTGGCCGCCCACCGGCCTGGCGGTGGCCTGTCTGCTCCTGTTCGGCCCGTGGTGCGTGCCGGGCATCGCCGTCGGCGCGCTCCTGGTCATCGTCTCCCTGGGGCAGCCCGGGGCCGAGGCCGTCGGGATCGTGGCCGGCAACACCGCCGCCCCGGTCTGCGCCTGGCTGATGCTGCGCGCGGTGGGGTTCCGGCTGAGCCTGAGCCGCCTGCGCGACGGACTGGCGCTCGTCTTCCTCGGGGCGCTGGCCGCCATGCTGATCAGCTCGGGAGCGGGCGTCGGCATGCTCGTGCTGTCGGACAAGCTCCCCACCCACCATCTCGGGCTCATCTGGCTGGCGTGGTGGGTGGGCGACGCCATGGGCGTCGTCCTCGTCACTCCGCTGCTGCTCCTGCTGTACCGAGCCCGCCTGCCGCCCCCGTCGTCGGTTCGCTGGGGCGAGGCCCTCGGCCTCACCGTCGTCGTGTGCGTGGCGGTGCCGCTGATCATGTACAGCTCGGTCAGCGTGCTGTTCCTCGCCTATCCGCTGCTGATCTGGTCCGCGCTGCGCTTCCAGCTGGCGGGCGGCATACCGTGCGCCCTCTTCGCCTCGGTGATGGCCACCGTCGTGGCCCGGCAGGAAGCCGGCTCCTTCGGGAAGCTGACCGAGATCGAGACGATGATGAAACTCCAGGCGTTCAACGGGACCCTCGGACTGACCGCGCTCCTGCTCTCCGCGGTGATCAGCGAACAGCTCAACACCAGACGGTCGGTGGAAGAGGCCTGCCAGGAGCTGGTCGAGGCGCTGCAGCACCTGAACGCCGGCGGCTCCGCGAACCCCGGGGCGCCCGGAGGACAGGCGCGGTGAGCCCGGCGGCGGATTCCCCGCCGCCGGCACCACCGCCGCAGGCCCGGCGCCGGAGTCACCCCCACGCGGACGTGCGTGCGGAGGTCAGAAGTCGTAGTCGTCGATGTTCCCGGCGTCGAAGACCGTCGGATCGCCGAGGGTGATGACGCCGTTCCCGCCGAGCTTGAACCAGCCCATGTCCCCGGCCAGGAACATCTGCCCCTCCCGGCCGGTGATCTGCCCGGAGGCGAGGGCCACCGCGGCGTGACCGGCCAGCTCGCCGAGCTTGGCCGGGTCCCACAGCACGAAGGCCTCCACCGTGCCGTCCTCGACGTAGGGGCGCATGTCGTTGGGGGCGCCGAGGCCGGTGAGCTTCACGTCGCCCTTGGACTGCGACTGGGAGAGGTACTTCGCGGCTGCCTTGATGCCGTTGGTGGTGGGGGAGATGATCCCCTTCAGGTTCGGGTGCTCCTCGAGGAGCCCTTCGGCCTCCCGGTACGACTTCTCCGCCTCGTCGTCGCCGTAGACGACGTCGACGAGCCGCATGTCCGTGTACCGCGCGTCGTCCAGCTCCTTCTTGATGCTCTTGATCCAGGCGTTCTGGTTCGTCGCCGTCCGGGCGGCGGACAGGATCGCGATGTCGCCCTTGTAGTCCATCTGCTCGCCGAGCAGTTCCAGCTGTCGTACGGCGATGTCCTCGGAGCTCGCGGGGGAGACGAAGGCGTAGCGGCACTCGGGCTTGGTGTCGGAGTCGTAGGTGACGACCTTGATGCCCTCCGCCATGGCCTGCTTGAGGGCGTCGCACAGCGCGTCGGGGTCCAGCGCCGAGACGGCGATCGCGTCGGCCTTCTCCTCGGTGAGGGCGTTGATGTGGGAGACCTGACCGGCGGCGTCGGAGCCCTGGTCCGTGCCCACTTCCTTGAACGTCGAGCCCAGCTGCTTGACGGCCCGCTCACCGCCCTCGTCGGCCACCGTGAAGTACGGCGTGTTGACCTGCTTGGGCAGGAAACCGACGTTCAGGCCCGTCTTGGTGGGCGCGTTGGGCGACGCCTCGGCGTTCTTGGCGTTGGCCGTACTGTCGCCGTCCGCCGATTCGTCCGTGTCACCGCACGCGGCGGTGAGCAGACTGAGCGAGGAGACGGCGGCGAGCAGTACGGAGGCGCGACGTGAGGGGGATGTGCGCATGTGCTTCTTTCGGTGAGTCGACGTGCGGCACCCGAGGCCGTTCGCCGGGGGCGTTCGGCCGGGGGAGGGGCCTGCGGGTGCGTGAAAGTCGCGTGGGGGTCGCCCGAGCGTGGGGCCAGGGCACTGAAAGGTTTCAATGGGCTTGACCGGGACGTTAGGCAGAAACGACGTTGTGGTCAATGGACTTGCGGGAAACAGTTCTTGTGCCCGCGGCCCCTCGGTCCTGCCCCTCGGGGGATTGCGAAACCGGCGCCGGGATACGGAGGTTGCGCCTGTCGACTCGACGCGGCCGTGCTCCCGCACCACCGCTACGTCGTTGCCCGCGCGTCCGTTGCCCCCGTACGGCCGAGGGTGCGGTCGAAGAGCGTCAGCAGCAGGTAGAGCACGCCGGCGCCGAGCATGACCCAGGCGAGCTGGTGCAGGCCGCCGGTGTCGGCGTGCTGCCCGAAGGACGCGGCGGTCGCGGAGGAGGCGACCATCGAGCCGATGTAGGCGAAGGTGCGCAGCAGTCCGGCCGAGGAGGCGGTGCGCTCGGGGTCGGCCTGGAAGTAGACGGAGTTCTGCAGGGCCAGGTTGTTCAGCCCCTGCGGCACACCGAATATCAGGGCGACCACCAGCAGCATCCACAGGGGGCTGTTCCCCGTGAGCGTGAGGATCACCAGGCAGGCGACGATCTGTCCGACCGCGCCGAGCAGCAGCTTCCCGCGCACGCTCCCGCTGCGGCGCCCGGAGAGTATGGAGACCCCGATGGCCAGCAGGAACATGGGGATCTGGGCCAGCCCGGCGTGAAAGGGCGTCAGCCCGAAACCCTCTTCGGTCCACTGGGTGAAGCCGTAGAGGAAGGCGTACGCGACGACGTACGCGACCAGCGCCCGCCCGTAGGTGGCCAGGAGCGGGGTGTTGCCGCCGAGGACCCGCAGATCGATGAACGGGGTCTTGGCCCGCAGCTCCCGGACCGCGAACGCGGCCCCCGCGGCGGCGGAGATCGCCAGCAGGTACCAGTCGCGCAGGTGCAGGTTCATCAGGAAGAGCAGCAGCGAGACGAGCATCGCGGCGAACAGCCCCATGCCGGGCAGGTCGAGCTGGGCGGTCAGGCGCCCACGCCCCGGGGAGCCGGCGCTCCCGGACGACTTGGGCAGCCGCAGCATCCCGAGCAGCACCGCCGCGACGGCAAGCGGCACGTTCAGCGCGAACGTGGCGCGCCAGCCGCCCGCCGCGATCAACAGGCCGCCCAGCAGCGGGCCGACGACGGCGATGGTCTGGTTGGCGACCGCCAGCGCGGTGAGCACCCCGCCCGGACTGTCCCGTCCGGTGCGCTCGGCCTCGCTGCGCACCAGTGCCATCGCCGCGGGATAGCCGGCGCAGGTGCCGAAGCCGAGCAGGACGCGGGCCGCGATCAACACGCCCAGGTTCGGTGCCAGGGCGCCCACGACACCGGCGACGCCCACGAGGCCGGTGCTGAGGAGGAAGAGCCTGCGCGGGCCGAACAGGTCTATGAGCCGGCCCACGACCGGCTGTCCGAGCGAGGTGGCCAGGTAGAGGGCGGAAACGAGCCACGCGGTCTGCGACGCCGGTGCGCCCAGGGCCCGGCCGATGGGTACGAGGGCGACGGCGATGACCGTCGAGTTGATCGGGTTCAGGACCGAGCCCAGCAGCATCGGGGGCAGCAGCCGACGGTCGAAGCGCGGCTTGTCCGTGTCCCCCCTCAAGGCCGCCTTCGCGTCAGTCACGGGTCAGTCGCTCCAGCACGGCCATGGTGGTGATCACGGCCCGGCGTTCCTCTTCGGTGCACTTGTCCTGCAACTGGCCGGCGAGCCATTCCGTCCGGGCCTGCCGCCCTTCCTCCACCCGGCGTTGGCCTTCTTGGGTCAGCGTGATCAGCAGACGCCGCCCGTCGTCCGGGTCGGGGCGCCGCTCCAACAGGCCCATCGAGGCGAGGGACGCGACCGTCGCCGTCATCGACTGGTGCCGCACCCCTTCGGCGGCGGCGAGTTCACTGGCCGTGACGCCGCCCTTGCCGGACAGACGGGCCAGGACCGAGGCCTGGCCCAGGGTGATGTCCTCCACCTCGGAGGCCTTCAGGATGCGGCGCCGCAGGCGGCTGATGACCGCGCGGACCTCGCGCGACGCCTGAATCGCCGACGGCGACAGGCTCTGGTTCTCGCTCATGTGCGAGAGCCTAGCTTCTACAGATTCAACTGTACAGGTGTGCCTGTATAACGTGTCGAGCGTGTCGTCAGGCCGCGACCGGCATGCGCTCACGCACCCACGTCTCGAAGGAGGTGGGTGACAGTCCCAGCTTCCGCGCGAACTCCGGGAGCGCGGGCTGGGGGGACTCGTTGAGATGCGACTGCCCGAACCCCATGTCGGGCATGCCGGCGGCGACCGCCTCGTCCTCGGTCAGGTCGGGTGCCGTCAGGGTCGTCTTCAGGTGGCCGGAAAGGATGGTGGCGATCTCCGTCATGCTCAGGTGGTCGCTCGCCAGTTCCAGCTCGACCCCGTCGAAGCGCTCCGGCCTGGCCACGGCCGCCGCCGCGGCGGCCCCGATGTCGTCGACGGCGACGAGTGACAGCCGGGTCGTGGGCTTCAGCAGGCTCACCAGACCGCCCTCCAGGCCGCGCGGGAACATGATGGCCTCCGAAGGGAGGAAGTTCTCCATGAAGAAACCCGGCTTGATGAGCGTCCAGTGGGCGAAGCCCGCCTCGCGCACCCGGTCCTGGATCCCGGACTTCGCCGCATAGTAGGGGCTCATCCAGGCCCAACGGCCCTTCACCCAGCTCGTGTGCTGTCCGGCGCCGGAAACGGAGGTGTGCACGAACTGGGGTACTCCGGCCGCCCTGGCGCCCTGGATCAGGTGGACGGCCTGGGCGACCTCGCCCTCGAAGCCGCGCCCTTCGAGGTCGGGCATCTGGACGGAGAAGACGGCACGGGCCCCCTCGGCGGCCCGGGTCACGGAGTCGAGGTCGTCCAGGTCCCCGGCGACCAGTTCGGCTCCGAGCGCCTCGACCGCCGCCGCCCGGTCGGTCGAGGGATCGCGGACCAGTGCGCGGACCGCGATGCCCGACCTGAGCAGGGCGCGGGTGGTGGCGCCGCCCTGCCGGCCGGTCGCGCCGGTGACCAGAACGGGTGCGGAAGCTGTGGGCATGGTGTCCTCCGGGACCGGGACGGCGAAATATAAATGGCGGGGGCCGCCACTTATCTCCTGGGTACGATACGGAGGACCCCGCCACTTAGCAATCCCGATCAGCCATCCCGATCGGCAATCCCGAAGGGACGCCATGCCCGAGAACCAGCGCGCGGACGCACGGCGCAACTACGCCCGGATCCTGGCCGTGGCCGAACAGGAGGTCGCCGCCCACGGCGCCGACGCGTCCCTGGAACGGATCGCCCGCATCGCCGGTGTCGGCTCGGCGACGGTGCGCAGGCACTTCCCGAGCCGACGCGCCCTGCTGGAGGCCGTGTTCGGAGAGCGGATCGAGGCCCTGTGCGCCCGCGCCACCGCGTCGGCCGAGGCGGCCGACGCCCGGACCGCGCTGTTGGACTGGCTGGGCGCGCTCACCGAGTACGCCGCCTCCGCACGGGGCATGGCCGAGGCGCTGGCCCAGGACCGGCTGGTCGACCCGGAGCATGTGAACGTCTGCTCCGTGAAGCTCGGCGGCGCGGTCGAACCGCTGGTGCGGCGCGCCGCCCAGGAGGGGGTGGTGGCGCCGGGCGTCACCCCCGCCGACCTCGTCGCGCTGGTCACGGGCATCGCCCTGGCCACGGAGCACCATCCGACCCCCGCCGCCGAGGCGCGTCGACTGCTGGACCTGACCGTCGAGGGCGTCAGTCCGCCGAGGTGAGCGGGGTGCGCCGCCCCGGCGTCACCTCGTCGGCAGTCGGCAACCCCGAGGGGCACACCCCGGGACGGCGCCACGTGGCTCACCACACCCCGTTCCCGGCACGAGCGCCGACGTGCGCCCCGACGTGCGCGCCGACGTGCGCGCCCGTCCGCGGCCGTCGGCCGACTCCGCACGGGTGGCGAGCCTGCCCGGACCGACGTCCGTCCGCGTGGCCTGCCGGGTCGACGGCGGTCCGGTCGAGTACGACGGCTACAGCAACGACGCCCGCTCCCAGACGTCCGCTCCCAGGAGTGCCCACATGCCGACCCCTCCCACCCGGTACCCGAGTTCCGCCCCGCGCCGCGGCCGGCGGCCCCCGCGCGCGCTGGGCGGCACGGTGTGCCTGCTCGTCCTCGCCGGTACGGCTCTGTCCACGGCGCCGGCCCCGGCCGCCGAGGCCGCGCTCCCGCCCGGCCCGGTGTCCTGGCACCCGGACCTGTCAAGGACGGGCGGCGACGACGTCAACGTCCGCTACGACGCGGGCGCCCTGCGGGTGCGGGACGGCTCCGTCAGCCCCGCTTCCCTGGGCCGGGACCGCGGCTACGCCTCCGCCGTGCTGGAGACGCACCACATCGACCGGCCGGTGAACCGGGTCACCGCGAGCCTCGACGCGACGGTGCCCGAGGCGGCGGACGTCCAGGTCGACGTACGGGGACGCGCGGCCGACGGAACCTGGACCGAGTGGCGGCGGGCGGCGCCCGGCGCCCCGGCCCGGCTGCCCCGCGACGTCGTCGACGTCCAGGCCCGCCTCACCCTGTGGAACGCCAAGGGCGAGCCCACGGCCGCCGTGCGGGCGGTGACCCTGACGGCGGACGACACGCGGAGCGTCCCCGCCGAGCCCGCACCCGCCTCCGCCTTCTCGGCCCGCGTCTACGCCACCCGCGAGGGCCTGGTGGGACACACCACCGCCAACGGCCACGTCATCCGCGAGAACGACCACTTCGTGGCCCTCCCCTCCCGGCGGGCGCTCTCGCCGAACGGCAGCGGACAGTACTCGGTGCAGGTGTGCGGGCCGGCCCGCTGCGAGACGGCGCCGGTGTGGGACGTCGGTCCCTGGAACACGCACGACGACCACTGGAACCCCGCCGCGCAGCGCGAGCAGTGGAAGGACCTGCCGCAGGGCCTCCCCGAGGCGCAGGCCGCGTACGAGGACGGCTACAACGGCGGACGCGACGAGTTCGGCCGGCAGGTCGCCAATCCGGCGGGCATCGACCTGGCCGACGGCACCTTCTACAACGTCGGCCTCGACGACAACGGCTGGGTGACCGTCACCTATCTGTGGACCGACGGCGGCGGCGACACCAAGTCGTTCCCGACGTGGGGCACCGACGTGAGCGTCCGGCAGCAGGCGACGGCCACCTCCACCCGCGTGGCCGGCCTGCCCGGGCCCACGACCGTGCGGGTGCGGTGCCAGGTCCACGGCCAACTTGTCACCTACGACGGCTACGGCAACGACGCCTGGTCCTACCTGCCCGACTACGGCGGCTACGTCTCCAACATCTTCATCGACGTCGCCGACTCATGGCTCCCGGACGTGCCCACCTGCTGAGCCGGTCACAGGGCGTCGGCGCGTACGGCGGTGGTCGCCAGCGTGGTGTAGTGCATCGTGAAGCGGCCCCCGAGCGCGTCGACGGCGCGGCCGACCGCGCCCAGTATCCCGTCCAGCTGACCGGGACTCAGCCGGGTGAGGCCGCCGGTGGTGGGGAGCAGGTCCAGCCACTGGTCGCGCGTGTAGGACCGCTGCCAGTCGAACCGCCACTGCTCCGGGTCGTGGAACCGCCCGGTCTCGCGGATCCTGTCGGCGAACTTCGCGTACCCCGCTTGATACATCTCCAGCGGACGCCGAGCCGGCTGGTCGCTGAACGGGGAGTCGGGCGCCACCCGCCGGCAGGCCGCGGCGAACGGCTCGGCCACCTCGGCGGGCGGTTCGAATACGTGCCCGAAGATCGTCAGGCGCCCCTTCGGACGCAGCACCTGGGCCGCCTTCGCGGCGCCGGCGACCGGATCGACCCAATGCCACGACTGGGCGGCCGTCAACGCGTCGAACGTCCGGCCTGCCGGTTCCCAGGCCTCGAAGGTCGTCACCTCGACCGGCAGACCGCGGGCCTGCGCGAGGCCGGCCATCCGCGCGTCCGGCTCGATGCCCAGCACGGCGCAGCCGGCGGCCAGGAACTGGCGGGCCGCGATGCCGGTGCCGCAGCCGACGTCGAGCACGTCGGGCCCCGGGCTCCCGGAGACGACACGCGCCACCAGGTCGTCGGGGTATCCGGGGCGGGCCCGGTCGTAGCGTTCGGCGTCCGTGCCGAAGGATTCGGCCGTTTGCCGGGCCTGATGCGACTGCGGTGGGGGCGGCGACTGCGGTTGGGGCTGAGCCGGTTGGGGCCGAGCCGGTTCGGGCTGGGCGGGCTGCTCTCGCGGTAGAGTGGGCATGCGTTCACTTTAGTGGGCAAGCGCCCACTTGCCAACGGTGCCAGGAGCCTGGCCCGCGAGAGGAGCCGCAAGTGCCGACCGGGGTTCACCTTCGCGACGCGCGGCAGCAGCTGTTCGACGCCGCCGAACGCGTGCTGCTGCGCGACGGCCCGGACGGGCTGACCAGCCGGGCCGTCACCGACGAGGCGGCCTGCGCCAAAGGCCTCCTGCACCGGCACTTCACCGACTTCGAGGCCTTCCTCGCCGAGCTGGTGCTCGACCGCGCCGCACAGCTCGAGACGCAGGCGCACGCGCTGCGCGAGACCGTCGGCACCGGCACCGTGGCCGACAACCTCACGGGCGCGCTGACCACCCTGTTCGGGCCGGTTCCCGTGGCGATCATCCCGCTCATCACCTTCCGGGACGAGTTGCGCGCGCGGCTGCGGCAGACGAAACCCGGAGGCGGCATCGCGATCCTCGCCCAGGTCACGACCGCGGTCTCGGACTACCTGGCCGACGAGCGCGCCATGGGCCGCATCGCGGCCGACGCCGACATCGACTCACTCACCCTCTCCCTGGTGGGCGGCGGCCATCTCCTGTTCGCGGACCGCGACCCCGGCCCACCGACCACCGCGACCGTCAGCAAGCTGGTGACCACGGTGCTCGCCGACGTCGTGCAACGGCGGCCGCGCTGACCCGGCCCGCGGCCCGCGAGGACCGCATGGACTCGACGTGCGGAACCCGCACCGACGCCCACGGCGACCCGACGCGGACGCGCCTTGCCGCGGCGGTGGCCTCGGCCGTGATCGTCGGCGCCGGACTGGCCCTCAGGGCCGCGGCGGCGGGAGACGTGGCCAAGTACGGCGGAGACGCGCTGTACACCCTGCTGGTCCTCGCCCTCGTCTTCGTGGTGGCGCCGTCGACGTCACCGGCGAAGGCCGCCGGCGCCGCTCTGGCCGTGAGCTGGGGTGTGGAGTTTCTTCAGCTCACCGATCTGCCGGCCCACCTCGCCCGGCAGAGCACGGCCGCTCGGCTGGTCCTCGGTTCCACCTTCAACGCACCGGACCTCTTCTGGTACGCGGTCGGCGCGGTGGCCGGCTGGTCCGTCGTGACCCGGATGCGCAGGGCAGGTGCGCGCCCGCCGCGGTGACCCCTCGTAGCGCCGCCGGCCGGCCGGCTCAGCCGAGCGTGAACCGCACCGGTGTCCCGGCCGCGGCCTGGGCCACCGCCGCCAGGGCGGGTTCCGCGACGACCGCGACGACGGGGTAACCCCCTGTCGTCGGGTGGTCGTGCAGGAAGATCACCGGGCGTCCGTCCGGCGGGACCTGGACGGCGCCCAGCACCATGCCCTCACTCGGCAGTTCACCCGTCCGCGCCCGCTCCAGCGAAGGTCCCTCCGTACGCAGGCCGATGCGGTTGCTGTGCGGGGAGACGCGGTACGTGGCCGAGGTGAGCGTGCGCAGGGCGGCGGGGGAGAACCAGTCGGCGCGGGGACCCGGGCGTACGGGCAGGACCAGTTCGGCGGGCGGCGCGGGCCAAGGGGCGGCGACGGGCAGCGCCACCGGCCGGGCCGGGGCCCCCACCTCGACGACGTCTCCGTCGCGCAGGGGCTCAGGTCCCAGCCCCGACAGCAGGTCAGTCGAGCGGCTGCCCAGCACGGGTTCGGCGGCGACGCCGCCCGCGAAGGCCACGTACGAGCGCACGCCGGCGGTCACCGCCCCCACGTCCAGCACCGCGCCCGCCGGCACCCGCACCGGAGCGCCCCAGGCGGCGGGCCGGCCGGCCACAGTCACCGGGCAGGGCGCGCCGCCGACCACGGCGGTGATGTCGCGGTCGGGCCGCAGGGCGCACCCCGTGAGGGTGGTCTCCAGGACGGCCGCCCCCGGATCGTTGCCGAGCAGCCGGTTGGCGAGCCGCATCGCGGGGGAGTCCAGTGCGCCGGAGCGGGGGACACCCAAGTGGGCGTGGCCGTGCCGGCCCGAGTCCTGCACCGTCGTCAGGGCACCGCGGCGCACGGTCGTGAGCTTGGCCGTCATGCCCCCGCCTTCGCGGGGATGCCGTCCGCCGTGACGAAGCGCACACGTGTCCCCGGCGCGAGGAGGGCCGCGCGCTCCCGCGTGGGGTCCCACAGCGGTCGCGGGTCGGGCATGGTGCCGATCAGCTGCCAGCCGCCCGGCGTGGAGCGCGGGTAGACGGCGCTGTACGGCCCGGCCAGTGCGACCGCCCCGGCCGGCACACGGGTCCTCGGGGTGGACCGGCGCGGTACGTGCAGCCGGGGTGGCAGTCCGGTCAGGTAGCCGAAGCCGGGCGCGAAGCCGCAGAACGCGACCCGGTAGGTGCGGGAGGTGTGGCGGGCGGCGACCTCTTCGGGCGCGACGCCCCACAGGGCCGCCACGTCGGCCAGGTCCGGTCCGTCGTAGCGTACGGCGATCTCCACGACGTCCCCGTCGTCCGCGCCACCCGGCGGTACGGCCCACTCGGTGAGCGTGCGGGCCAGCGCCTCCGGATCCGGCACCCCGTCCAGCAGTACGGTCCGTGCCCCCGGCACGATCTCCCGCACCGGCGGCAGCGTCCCGGCGGCGCGTCGGCGCAGCACCTCGGCGTGGAAGGCGGCGGTGCCTTCGGCGTCGGGCAGCTCGACGAGGAGTGCGTGACGCCCGGCGGGACGCGCCGAGAGGGGCGGGCTCCCTGTCATGCGAACGCCTCGATCCCGACCCCCGAGGCCTCCAGCGCCTCGCGCACCCGCGCCGCGATCCTCGACGCGTTCGGAGTGTCGCCGTGGACGCACAGCGAGCGGGCGGCGACCGCGACGGTCGTCCCGTCCACGGCCTCGACCGTCCCCCGCACGGCGAAGCCCAGCGCTTGCCGTACCACCGCCTCCTCGTCCGTCACGACGGCGTTCGCCTCGCGCCGGGGGACCAGGGTGCCCCTCGGCGTGTAGGCGCGGTCCGCGAAGGCCTCGGGCACACCGGTGAGCCCGGCCTCGCCGGCGGCGGTGAGCAGTCGCGAGCCGGGCAGGCCCAGCACCGGGAGCGCACCGCCCGCGAGCCGGATCCCGGCCACGACGGCACGGGCCTGCCCGTCGTCGTGGACGGTCCGGTTGTAGAGCGCGCCGTGCGGCTTCACGTACGCCACCTCCGCCCCGGCGGCCTCGGCGAACACCCTGAGCGCGCCGATCTGGTACGCCACCTCGGCCGCCAGCTCGTCCCCGGGCACCTCCATGGCGCGTCGTCCGAAGCCCGCCAGGTCGCGGTAGGACACCTGGGCGCCGATCCGCACCCCGCGCTCGGCGGCGAGATCGCACACGCGGCGCATCACCGAGGGATCGCCCGCGTGGAAGCCACAGGCGACGTTGGCACTGCTGACGACGGAGAGCACGGCGTCGTCGTCGGTGAGGGTCCAGCGGCCGAAGCCCTCGCCGAGGTCTGCGTTGAGGTCGATCACCTCTTGAAAGTAGACGATCGTTGAACGATCCGACAAGAGATCGATGCCCCTCCGTGGTGGTGGCGGCGGTGGTGGCGATGGTGGCGGTGGGACGAAATCAGCCTCTTGTTAGATCGTTCAACGATCGCTAGTGTCCGTGCATCTGCCACGTATCCGGAGCTATGGTCCGAGGACCGTTGAAGCCGCGGCTCCGAAGCTCCCGGATCCGTGCCCTGCCCCCTCATGCCTGAAGAAGGCCACCGAATGATCGTTCTTCTCGGTGTGGTCGTGGTGATCCTCGGATTCGTCACGCGCCGCAACCCCGTCCTCGTGGTGGGCGTCGCCGGTATCGTCACCGGTCTGCTCGGCAAGATGAACCCGCAGGAGGTCCTCGCGGCCTTCGGCCGGTCCTTCGCCGACAGCCGCTCGGTCACCGTCTACGCCATCGTGCTCCCCGTGATCGGGCTGCTCGAGCGCTACGGCCTGCGCGAACAGGCACGCAACCTCATCGGCCGGCTGGGCAGGCTCAGCGCCGGCCGGTTCCTCACCGTCTACCTGCTGGTCCGGCAGGTCACCGCGGCCTTCGGCCTGAACAGCATCGGCGGTCCGGCGCAGACCGTGCGGCCCCTGGTGGCGCCCATGGCCGAGGCCGCCGCCGAACGCACCACCGGGGCCAAGCTGCCCGACCGCCTGCGCGAGAAGGTGCGCTCCTACTCGGCGTCGGCCGACACCGTGGGCGTCTTCTTCGGCGAGGACTGCTTCATCGCCATCGGCTCCATCCTGCTGATCACCGGCTTCGTCAACTCGACGTACCACCAGCACATCGAACCGACCCAGCTGGCCCTCTGGGCGATCCCGCTCGCCGTCTGTGCCTTCCTCATCCACGGCGCCCGGCTGCTGCTCATGGACAAGCAGCTCGAGCGCGAGATCGCGCTCGCCGCCGCCGAGCACGACCTGCCGCTTCCCGAGGAGGCCGCCAAGTGATCAAGGTCGAATGGCTGTACTGGCTGATAGGCCTCGTCTTCGTCGTCATGGCCGTGCAGATGGCCACCGACCGCAGCAACCCCAAGCGGTGGACGTCCGCGGCCTTCTGGGGCCTGCTCGGACTGACCTTCCCCTACGGCACCGGCGTGGCCACCGCCGGGAAGGGCGGCTGGACCCTGCCCGCCGAACCGCTCGGCGTCGCCGTCCTCGCCCTGATCGTGCTCGCCGGCTTCAACTTCCTGGGCAAGGGCGTCCCGGTCACCACCACCGGCGAGCAGCGCGAGGCCGCCGCCGACCGGCTCGGCAGCAAGATCTTCATTCCCGCGCTGACCATCCCGCTCGTCGCCATCGTCTGCGCCTCCGTGCTGGACGAGTCCGGGCTCTTCGAGTCGGGACAGGCCACCCTCCTCGGGCTCGGCCTCGGATGTGTCGTCGCGCTCGTCGTCGGCATGCTCGTCACCGGCGAGAAGAAGCTCTCCGTCCCGATCCACTCCGGCCGCTCCATGCTGGAGGCGATGGGCTCCGCCCTGCTGCTGCCCCAGCTGCTGGCCGTGCTCGGCTCGATCTTCGCCGCCGCCGGAGTCGGCGACCAGGTCGGCGACATCATGGACAAGGTCCTGCCGGACGACTCCAAGTACCTCGCCGTCATCGCGTACTGCGTCGGCATGTTCCTGTTCACCGTCATCATGGGCAACGCCTTCGCGGCGTTCCCGGTGATGACCGCGGCGATCGGCTGGCCGGTGCTCATCCAGCAGATGCACGGCAACGAGCCCGCCGTCCTCGCGATCGGCATGCTGGCCGGCTTCGCCGGGACGCTCTGCACGCCGATGGCCGCCAACTTCAACATCGTCCCGGCCACCCTGCTCGAACTCAAGGACCAGTACGGGCCGATCAAGGCGCAGCTTCCCACCGGCGTCGCGCTGCTCGGCTGCTGCACCGTGATCATGGCGCTCTTCGCCTTCTGAGCCGCAGCCCGGGCCCCTCGCCCGGCCCCGCACCCGTCCGCCCCGCAAGGAGTGCTCATGACCCGTGTCCTCGTCACCGGCTTCGCCCCCTTCGGCGGTGAGCGCGTGAACCCGTCCTGGCAGGCCGCGTCGCTGGTGGCGGCCGAACCGCCCGCCGGGCTCACGGTCACCGCCGTCGAACTGCCCTGTGTCTTCGGCAAGTCCCTCGACGCCCTGCGCGACGCCCTCCGGGCCGAGAACCCCGACCTGGTGCTCTGTCTGGGCCAGGCGGGCGGCCGCCCCGGGGTCACCGTCGAACGCGTCGGCCTCAACGTCGACGACGCACGCATCCCCGACAACGCGGGGCGGCAGCCCATCGACGAACCTGTGATCCAGGACGGTCCCGCCGCCTACTTCTCCACCCTCCCCGTCAAGGCCTGCGTCGCCGCGATGCGCGAAGCCGGTGTCCCGGCCGCCGTGTCCAACACGGCCGGCACTTTCGTCTGCAATCACGTGGCATACGGCCTCGGCCATCTCATCGCCACCGAGTTCCCCCACATACGCGGCGGGTTCGCGCACGTCCCCTGGGCGCCGGAGCAGGTCCCCGACGGGACCGCGCCCTCCCTCCCGCCCGCGACCGTCGCCCACGGCCTGCGCGCCCTGCTGGCCGGCGCCGCCCGTACCCCCGCCGAGCAGGACCTGAAGGTCACCGAAGGAGCCACGCACTGATGCCGCTGAGCACCCACGCGGCCCGATTCGCCGGGCTCGCCCTCGCCAACATCACCCGCGAGTACCCCAACTTCCCCGCCCACCTGATCACTTCGCCCGACGAGCATCTCGAACCCCGCTCCCTGCATCCCGCCTTCTACGGCGCCTACGACTGGCACTCCTCGGTCCACATGCACTGGCTGCTCCTCCGCGTGCTCCGCCGCCACGGCGGCACGCCCGCCCTGCCGGACACCGGACCGGCCGTCGAGGTGCTCGACCGGCACCTCACCCCCGGCCATCTCGCCGCGGAAGCCGCCTACCTCCGTGACCGCCCCTCCTTCGAGCGGCCCTACGGCTGGGCGTGGCTGCTCGCGCTCGCCGCCGAGTGCAGGGCCTTCAAAGGCGAGAGCGGCGAACGCTGGGTCGCGGCACTGGCGCCTGCCGTGGACGCCGTGGACGGGCTGTTGGCCGACTGGCTGCCCAAGGCCACGTATCCCGTGCGCCACGGCAACCATCCCAACAGCGCCTTCGCGCTGGGCCTCGCACTCGACTCGGGAGAGCTGTCCGCGGCTACCGACCTGGCCGTGCGGGAGCGCCTGACGGCCTGGTTCGCCGACGACCACGACGCCCCCGCGCACTGGGAACCGTCGGGGCAGGACTTCCTGTCCCCGGCGCTCAGCGAGGCCGACGCGATGCGCAGGGTGCTGCCGAAGGAGGGGTTCGCCGAGTGGCTCGACCGCTTCCTGCCCGCGCTCGGCTCCGGCGCCCCCTGCCCGCTGCTTGAGGTGCCGGTCGTCTCCGATCACGCCGACCCCCAGATCGGCCACCTGCTCGGCCTGACGCTCAGCCGGGCGGCCGCCCTGCGCTCCGTCGCCGACGCCTTGCCCGCCGGAGCGGTCCGCGACCGCCTGGGGGAGGCGGCCGAGGCGCACCTCTCGGCAGGCCTGCCCGCGGTGGAACGCGGCGACTTCACCACCGACCACTGGTTGGCGACCTTCGCCGCACTGGCGCTCGACCCCGTCGCCGGGCGCTGACCCGGCCGGCGGTCAGGTCGGCGCGCGGTCGTCGGCGCCGGAGGCCGGCGCGCGCCGAACGGGCATCAGCGTCTCCACCGTGCCCTGCCCGAGGTGCTCCAGGATCAGCCGGTCCACCAGGACGGGCTTCTCCAGCGGTACCAGGTGGGAGGCCCCCGCGACCCCGGCCGACGGGGACCCCGGGACCCCGGGATCGCCCGGATACGGCCCGGCTCCTCGGCGGTGAGCCTCGTCGGGCGTCATCGCGTCGAGCGTCCGCGGCTCGACGAAGGACTCGGCGGCCGGGCGGAGGTTGGCGCCGATCACCACGAACCGAGCGCACCAGGTCGGGCCTTGCCACGGCGACGAGCAGCGCGGCGACGCCTCGTCGCTCGAGCCGACGAGGTGCGCGGGGCCGCCCACCATCCTTTCCGGCGGCGAGTTCGGCACGCAGGTTTCCGCCGCGGCACACGCACCCGCAACGCCGGGCTCAGCCCTCCGGCCGCAGCAGGCCGCGCCGGTAGGCGGGCACCAGGTGCCGTGGGACGCGGTAGGTCACCCCGTCCACCGTCACCGGCACCAGCGCGGGTGCGGCCGCCTTCCACTGGGCGCGCCGGTGGCGGGTGTTGCTGCGGGACATCTTGCGCTTGGGAACGGCCATGGGACGGGTCCTTTCAGCAGACGGCTGACCGGCTCCGCGCGCGCTCACCGAGCGGCGGAGCCGAACTGGACCACGACGCTACATGAAAACGGTGTTCATTGTTAATTGGTGGTGCCGACGCGCCGCAGCGCCCGCACCAGCGCCTCGACGCCCGCCTCCGCCTTGGACCGGGGGCAGCCGACGTTGAGCCTTACCCGTCCCGGGGAGCCGTAGGCGGCCCCCGGCATGACGGCCACCTTCTCCACCTCCACCAGCTCGCGTTGGAGCACGGCGTCGTCGACGCCCAGGGGGCGCAGGTCGAGCCAGGCCAGGTATCCCGCCTGCGGGGGCTCCCAGCCGAGCCGCGGGAACTCCGCGCCGAGGCGGTCGGCGACCATCGCGAGGTTGCCCGCCAGATAGGTGCGCAGGGCGTCCAGCCAGGGCGCCCCCCTGCGGTACGCGGCGATGTGGCCGACCAGTGACAGCACCGCCGGGGAGGAGAGGCCGTCCGCGTCCTTGAGTTGCCGCAGGTAGGCGTCGCGCGACGGGGCGTCACCGATGATTCCGTAACTGCCCGTCAGAGCCGGGATGTTGAAGGACTTGGACGCCGAGGTGACCACGGCCCACCGGCCGTCACCGCCGTGCCGTGCCCAGGGACGGTGGACGTGCGGGGCGTACGCCAGGTCGGAGTGGATCTCGTCGCTGATGACCGCCACGTCGTGCCGCGCGCACAGCCGGGCCATCCGGTCCAGCTCCTCGGCGGTCCACACCCGGCCCGTCGGGTTGTGCGGTGAGCACAGCAGCAGTACGGCCGTGTCGGGGAGCGCCAGGAGCCGTTCGAGCTCCGCCCAGTCGTCCAACGGGCAGCCCCGCAACCGCCGTCCGCCCGCCGCCACCGTCTTGGGGAAGGCGTCGTACATGGGGGTGTGGGTGACGACGCCGTCACCCGGCCGCGACCACAGCCGCAGCAACTGCGAGATCTGATAGACGACGGAGGGCGCGTACACGACCGACCCGGGGTCCACGTCGGTCGCGTGGCGCGAGGCGTACCAGTGGACGATCGCGGAGAGGAAGTCGTCCTGGCGCCACCGTGAGTAGCCGAGCACCCCGTGGTCCAGCCGTTCGCGCAGCGCCGCAAGGATCTCCGGGGCGGTCTCGAAGTCCATGTCGGAGATCGTGAACGGCAGCAGGTCCGGGACACCGAACCGGTCCTGTACGTAGTCCCACTGCGTGCACCAGGTACCGCGCCGGTCCACCGGGGTGTCGAAGTCGTACGACAGCGACGGGGGCGGCGTTCGGGCCCCGTGGACCGGGGAGGAGGGCGACGTCATGGTCAGCCCACCGGGATCATCGTGGCGAGGGCGTCCTTCACCGACTGGACCTGCGGGCCGATGACGACCTGCACGTTGTGGCCGTCGAGCTTGATGACGCCCACGGCCCCCAGCTTCTTCAGCCGTGCCTCGTCGACCCGCTCGGCGTCCTGGACCGTCATGCGCAGGCGGGTGATGCAGTTGTCCAGGGAGCGGATGTTGCCGGCGCCGCCGATCGCGTCGAGGATGGCGACGGCGTCGTACTTCCCGGCCACCAGCTCACGCGCCGGCCCCGGCACCTTGTCGGAGCCGGCCGGCGCGCCGCCGTCCCGCTGGTCCTCGCCCCGCCCTTCCGCGTCCTGCTTCTCCGAGTCCTGCTCCTCCGCCTCCTGCTCCGGGGCGTCCTCGCGGCCCGGAGTCTTCAGGTCGAAGCGGGTGATGGCCCAGCGGAACAGGAAGTAGTACACGGCGAACCACACCGCCGCGATCACCGGCACCAGATACCACTTGGTCGTCGAGCCCTGGAGAACGCCGAAGACGAGCCAGTCGATGACATTGCCGTCGGTGTTGCCGATGAAGACGCCGAGCACGGCCGCCGTGAGGAACCCGAGTCCCACCAGGACGGCGTGGATGGCGTACAGCCACGGGGCGACGAAGAGGAACAGGAACTCCAGCGGCTCCGTGATGCCGCCCACCACGCAGGCCACGACGCCGGACACGAGCAGCGCCTTGATCTCCGGGCGCATCCGCCGCTTCGCGCAGTGGTACATCGCGAGCGCGGCGCCCGGCAGGCCGCCCAGGTAGGCCGCCATCTTCCCCTGGGAGAGGAAGTGCGTCGCGTCGGTGACCGCGGAATTGGGTGCTGCCGAGCAGTCCAGCTGGGCGTAGAACAGGTTCAGGGCGCCGGAGACGTGGTCGCCGCAGACGGCTCCCGAGCCGCCGACGTCGGTGAAGCGGAACATGGCGACGAGGATGTGGTGCAGGCCGATCGGGCGCAGCAGCACCTCGCCCATGCCGAAGAAGAACGGCCCGAAGACCCCCGTGTGTCCGATGCCCCGGCCCACGGCGGTGATCCAGCCGTTGAAGGTCGGCCACACCAGCGGGATCAGCAGACCGAGCACGCTCAGCACCAGGGCCGAGATGATCGGGACGAAACGCAGCCCTCCGAAGAAGGCCAGCGCGTCGGGCATCCGCTGCGTGCGAAAGCGCCGGTGGAGGAGGCTGACAACGACGCCGACGGCCACGGCGCCGAGCAGGCCCGTGTCGATGGACTGCACACCCAGCACGTCGGCGATGCCGTAGTGCTCGATCGCCTTCTCGTCCTCGAAGTCGACACCCTTGGCGGTGAGGTAGAAGTTCACCGCGAGGTTCATGGCGGCGAAGCCGACGAAGCCCGAGAACGCGGCCACGCCCTTGTCCTCGCGGGCGAGACCGAGCGGGATCGCCATGGCGAACAGGACGGGCAGGAACGTGAAGGCGACCAGACCCGTGTTGGCCATCCAGGTGAAGACGAGGTGGAAGCCCTCGCCCTTCAGGAAGGCAACGTTGTCAGTGACGGCTTCGCTGGACAGGGACGAGCCGATGCCCAGCATGATGCCGCAGAACGCGAGCAGGGCCACCGGGAGCATGAACGTCTTGCCGAGCCCCTGGAGGAATTCCCAGAGAGCGGCCTTGGTCTTCTGCATGTGAACGGAACTTTCGAGCCTGGGGGGACGGACCCGATCGCTCGCAGTGGCGAGGCGGGCCGGCGGGCGCAACGAGCGGCGGAAGACATGACGAGGGGGTCGGCCCGACCTCGCGTGAGGCAACCCGGGGATCGCCCGGTGACCACGCCAGGCAGAACCGTTCCGCCGCACGGATCACATCACAGCGGGTCGGTGGCTGTCCACGGCGTCCCCCGCCGCCCCGCGGGCCCGGACACCCGCCGGCCCGCCGGTCACAGCCAGCCCCGCCGCGCCGCCTGCCAGGCGAGCTGCATGCGGGTCTCCGCGTTGGCGCGCTCCATCATGCTCTGAATACGGCGCTGGACCGTCCGGCGGCTGAGCTGCATCTGCGAGGCGATCGCCTTGTCGGCCACTCCCGCCACCAGCAGGGACAGCAGTCTGCGGTCGGTCGGGGCCAGCGCGTCGGGCGCACCGGGGCCGTCGGTCCCCGACAGCTCGCCCGTGTCGTCGACGTCCAGCGGGACCGCGTCCTCCCAGTAGCGTTCGAACAGCGCGATGAGGGCGGCCAGCAGATTGCTGTCGCGGACCAGCGCCGTCGTCGGCTCCTCCGGACTGCCGTGCGGACCGCCGGAGACGAGGGGGAAGACGGCCACGGTACGGTCCGCGATCGCCAGGCGCAGCGGCAGTTGCGGCACGGCCCGGGCGACCTCACCCGCCCGTACACCCGACACCACGTTGTCGACCGCGCCCTCGTCGTCGAAGAACGCCTTCTCGTACAGCACCCGGTAGCGAACGCCCCGGGCCAGCGCCTCGAACTCCTCGGTGTTGCTGCCCGACGGCATGGCCACGTACTGGGCCTTGCAGAACCAGAGCATCTCCTCGCGCACACTGGTCTGGATCTGCCGCAGGTGCTGGCGCAGGGCCTCGGCGCCGGTGATCACCTCGAGGAGCTGACCCGCGTCGCGTCTGCGCATGGTGTCCCGGTAGGACTCGATCAGCCTGGCCGCCTCGTGCTGGGCCAGGTCGAGGGCGTCGGCGCTGCGCTTGAGGCGGGGCAGCAGGGCGACGTCGGGCGGAGCGGCCTGGTAGCGCCGGGGCGTGCCGTCGGTGGGACTGGCCAGCCCCTTCGCCGTGAGCGATTCCAGCACGTCGTCCATCCGCGCGACCGTCAGACCGCCGCGCTCCGCCAGGTCGGCTGCACCGGCCCGGCCGGACGCCACGAGCAGTGCGTACACGGACTCCTCGTCGGGCGACAGCCCCGCGATCTCCAGCACCACGAACGCCCTCCCCGGATCCTGGGCTGCGACGGTTGAACACCGTACTGCACAGGCGAGGAGGGCGCGTTGGGGGTGTACGGCATCGCCGCACACCCCCTGCCGGGCTACCGGCGTACCGCGTAGGCGCGTTGCACCGTCTGCCGCACCGAGTTGCCCGCCGAGTCGCGCGCCGTGACACGGAGCGTGACCCACGTCTCCTTGTGGCCCGGCGGGGTGAGCGAGGCCCGGAAGGCGTTGTGGCCGTGGGCGTTCACCCGGGCCGTCGACCACGTGCGCCCGTCGTCGTAGGACGCCTCGACGCGGACGCTCACGCCGCGCGGAACGGCGAGCCCTTCCTGGGCACGGACCTGCACGCCGATGCGGTGCGAACGGGTGCCGCGCACGGTGTTCCGTACGTCGACGGGTACGTCGTAGTCGAGTTGGAGCAGCGACAGCGGCGTGGCCGAGTCCGTCCGGCCCGACTCGAAGGACCACGACGTACTGGTGGCCACGCCCATCCTCCAGTCCTCCGAGGCGCGGGAGGTCTCCATGTCCAGCCGGTAGTGGGCGCGTCCGGCAGGGACACCGACGTTCTGCCAGGCGCTCTCGACGTCGTCGACCCGCTTGCCGTCCCGGTACAGCACGGCACTCGCGGCATCACCCGCGGTGACCGTGGCGGAGGTGCCGAAGCCGCCGCCTCCCGAGGCCGGCGACCAGTGGCCCGCCTGCGAGTCCGTGAACTCCGGGACCCTGAGGCGCATCACGTTGCCGTCCCGCACGGTCGGCGTCGTGGTGCCGGCGGGGATCGACGGCCGGACGACCGCGCCCTGCCAGCTCTCCCGGGGCTGCACGCCGGCCCGGTAGGTGCGCGGATTGTCACGCATGCCGGCGACGAGCGGCTGGTCCACGTCGAACGTCGTGGTGTGGTGCACCCGGTGCTGCCAGGCGGTGCCGTTGGCGCTCACGTACTCGGTGCGCGCGAAGCCCAGCGGCGCGAACCGGGTGTACTGCAGCCAGGCCGTGTTCTGGTAGGGCCGCCAGCCGAAGCGCTGCTCGCTCGCCCAGCCCGTGACGCCGTTGTCGGCGTAGGTGGACCGGACGACCGCGCTGTTGCGCGCGGACACCGAGTGGACGACCTTTTGGGGCACCCGCTGCTTCGACACCTGCATCACGTCGTACAGGTACGGGCTGCGCGCGGTGCCGGAGAACTTCACCGAGGTCGAGCCGTGCGCGACGCGTGCGAGCAGTTCGGCCCCCTTGCCCTTGCCGATCCGCAGCGTGGGCAGGGCCGTACGGTCGCCCGTCGGCCTCCAGCGGGTCCAGCCCGTGTCGTTGAAGTGGATCAGGATCACCGCACGGACACCGGCCGCGGCCGCCCGCTCGACGAGGGCCCTCTCGCTCGCTCCCGTCGGGTTGTTCACCACCGCGGCCTTTCCGCGGGCCCGGCTGAAGTCGGCGTTCGCCGCGTCGCCCGCGTCGACCGCGGTCAGTGTCGCGCCGCGCTCGGGGAAGAGCGGCGAGGCGGGCATGTAGTAGGCGCCCAGGTCGAACTTCGAGCGGGACACCTTCGCCTCGATGAGCGGGGCGACGAGCTGCCAGCGGGAGGCGAACTCGAAGGTGCCCTCGGTGACCTCGGCCGTCGGACTTATGTACAGCCGCTTGGCGATGTCGAAGTACATCGTGCCCTGCGTCAGGCTGCGGCCCCCGATCTCCCGGTAGGTCTGGTAGCTCATGATCCCGCGCTGTTCCGCGGGTTGGGGCGTGCGGATCTGGACGGGAACCGTCTTGCGGGCGTCCAGGGTGACGGTCATGTCCTTGGTGACCTTCACCTCGGGCAGCACCACGTGGCGCAGCTCCTGGCCGTCGTCCGCCGACGTCGTCCAGCTGGTGTTGAGCTGGTAGACGCCCTCCTCGACCTCGGCGACGGCCGCGGCGGAGTCGGTGTAGCCGACGAAGCCCTCCGCACCCCAGATGGTCGGCAGGTCGTGGACCTGCTTGCCGTCCTTGTCGATGGTCTTGACGGTGATCCGGTGCGTGGGGCCGTGCACCACCAGGCTCAGCGTGGTGTGCGCCGCCACCGAGCCGTCGGCGTGCCTCGCGGTGACGTAGCCGTAGAACTTGCCCTGCCCGGCACGGGCGGGATCTACGGTCAGCGGGACCTCGGCCGAGGCACCGGCCGGGACGCGTACGGAGTCGGCACCGAGCCGCGCCGATCCCTCGGCGGGCGCCTTGCCCCCTTCCGTGGCCAACTCGACGGCGAGCGAGAGCGTGACGTCCTCGTCCGAGGAGTTCGTGTACCTGACCCCGGAGGTCACGGGCTCGGTGTCCTGCGACGTGAACGGGCCCATGACGAGGGTGCCGGTGGCGGTCACGGCGCCGAGGCCCGCGGCGGGGACGTCGATCCGTCCGCCGCCCTGTTCGGTGACCTTCTGGCCGTCCACCGTGACCGCGGTGCTGATCAGCGCGTCCTTCAACTGCGCGCCGGTCCAGTCCGGATGGCGCTGGGCGAGCAGCGCGGCGGCGCCCGCCACGTGCGGGGTCGCCATCGAGGTGCCGGAGGCGGCGGTGTAGTGCTCGTCGACGGGATCGCCCATGGCGGACCCGGCCGCCCGTGCTGCCACGATGCCGACACCGGGAGCCGTCACGTCGGGCTTGACCGCGTCGTCACCGAGCCGTGGGCCGCGGCTGGAGAACGGGGCGAGGGAGTCGTCCCGGTCCACGGCCCCGACGGTCAGGGCGGCGTCCGCGGCGCCGGGCGAGCCGACGGTACGGGGGCCCTGCTCGCCCTCGTTGCCGGCCGCCACCACGAACAGGGTGCCGGTGCGCCGGCTCAGGTCGTTCAGCGCCTGGCTCATGGGGTCGGTGCCGTCGGTGGCCGTCGAGGAGCCGAGGCTCATGTTGACGACCTCGGCGCCCTGGTCCGCGGCCCACTCCATGCCGGCGATCACCTGCGACTCGCTGCCGAAGCCGTCGTCGCCGAGCACCTTGCCGACCAGCAACTGCGCGGCGGGCGCGACACCCTGGCGGCTCCCGCCGGACGCGGCGCCGCTGCCACCGACGATGGAGGCGACATGGGTGCCGTGCCCGAAGACGTCCCCGGTGCCGGAGCTGCCGGAGAAGTCCTTGGCGGCGACGACCCGGCCGGCCAGGTCGGGATGGCTCTGGTCGGCGCCGGTGTCCAGGACGGCGACCTTGACGCCCTCGCCCCGGTAGCCCGCCGACCACACGTCGGGGGCACCGATCTGGGCCGTACTGCGGTCGAGGGAGGCGCCCACCCGGCCGTCCAGCCACACGCGTGGGGTGCCGGCCCCGCTCTGCGCGCGCCGCCCGTCGCCGGGGGAGACCAACTGCTTCCAGAACCTGCCGAGGTCGGCGTCCTCGACCCGCACGGCACGCGCGTCGATGCTGTCGAGCCTGCGGACCGACGCGTCCTGCCCCAGATCGGTCAGGGCGTTCACGGAAGAGGCCGCCACCCCGTCGGCCTGTTCCACGATGAGCGGCAGCGCGTCGATGTGCGCGGTGTCGTACTGCTGCGCGAGGAGCGCGGTCACGTCGAACAGGTCCTGGTCCAGCCGCCCCGCGGCCACCAGGGCGTCGGCGTCGGACGGCAGGACCGTCACGTGGCCGTCCTGCTCGAGGGTCCGGAAGAGGAGACCCCGCCGTCCGGGCCCCGGCGTGACGGACGCCGCCTGGCGGCCGTCCGGAGCCCGCGTGAGCGTCACACTGTCACCGGTGATCAGCCTGACCGTCGCCGCGCCGTGGTCCGACGGGGTCGCGGCGGCGCCCTGACGCGGTGTGGCCGCGAGCGCGGGTACGGGTGCCACGGCGCCGGCGGCCAGCGCCAGACCTGCCGATATTGCTGCCAACAGGCGGATCCGTCTCATCAGTGCGCTGCCTTCCCATGCGTGAGATGCAAGTTCATACGTTGGCCAGAATGAGCTTGCCGAAGACGGGGTGTCATTGGATTCCGGTGGCACAGGTGGGACATGTCGCAACGGCGACACCCTCCCGCCGAGGCCCGCCGCTACGGCGGTCGGCGACCGCGACTCGGTTACGGGGGAGTGGGGTTGGTGTCCACGGGGCGCACGGCATCGGAGCGCCGCGAGTGGCGTGGGCGCAGGGAACGCCGGGGAGGATCCAGTCCTGCACCCGTCCAGTCACGTCGGAAAGGCAGGCACCGATGCACCGTCTCCTCGCCCGAGTACTCGGCCCCGACCGGGCACACCTGGCCAGAGGTGTCGCGGCCGCCCTGGCCCTCACCCTGGCCTCCTCCGCCCTCGCCGCGTCCGCGTCCACCGCCGCCGCCCCCGCGGACGCCGGGTCGGGCCGCGGCCCGGGAGGCAACGCCTGGTTCACGTCATGGGCCGGCTCGCAGCAGAGTCTCGCGCCCACCCCCGTACGCGACCAGTCCATGCGCATGATCACCCACCTGAGTCAGGGGGGTGACGCGCTCCGGATACGCGTCCAGAACACCTTCGGCGAGACACCGCTGACCGTCGACGCCGCGACGGTGGCCCACAGCACCGGAAAGGACGCGGCGACGGAAGGCCGCCCGCGGCCCGTCACGTTCGACGGCCGGCGCGAGGTCGTCGTCCCGGCCGGCGGGGAGGTGTGGAGCGACACCGCCGTACTCAGGACCGCGGCCCAGGACGACATCGCGGTCTCGCTCTCCGTCTCCGGCACGGTGTCCCCGGGACGGCACGACAGCGCCTTCCGTACCAACTACCTGACCCCGCCCGGCTCGGGCGACCACACCACCGACACGGCGGGCTCCGCGTACACCGAGACGACCGGATCCACCTACCTGGTCAGCGCGGTCGACGTGCGCAACCCGCGGCTGCGGGGCAGCCTCGTCGCCTACGGCAGCTCGGTGGTCGACGGCACCGGGTCGACCAACTGCGGCCAGGACTGCACCCGTCCGGGCGCCGACCTGCGGTGGACGGACGACCTCGCCCGGCGGATCACGTCGGAACTCCCCGCCGCCCGGCAGTTCGCCGTCGCCAACGCGGGCATCGGCGGCACCACCAGCGCCGCGACCTGCCCGGGCATCGGCGACGCCGTCCGCGGTCTGGACGCGTCCGCCCGGCTGGAACGGGACGTCCTGTCGCTGCACGGGGTCACCGGGGTCCTCTACTACTACGGGACCAACGACCTTCCGGCCGGGTGCGACGCCGCGCAGATCGAGACCAGTTACCGCGAGGTCTTCCAGCGGCTGCGGGCCGCGGGGATCAAGGTGTACGTCACGCCCATCACCCCCCGGCCGGGCTACACCGACCAGAACAACCGGGACCGGCACGCCGTCGGCACGTTCGTCTCGAAGTGGAACAGCTGCGGCGGCACCTGCGACGGGGTGCTCCCCTTCGACCAGGTGCTCGAGGACCCCGTGCGGCCGAACAGCATTTACCCGCCGTACGACACGGGCGACGGAGTCCACGCGAACATCGCGGGCCAGCAGGCGCTGGCCGACATCATCTCGCTCCCGATGCTGGCGGCGTCGGCCCGGCGGTGATCCCAGGGCCCGGGTCATGAACTCCCGTGCGGGCGCAGGGCGTCGACGACGAGGTCGAGCAGGCGGTCCGTCCGCTCCGGCTCGTCGTCGGCGGCCGTGGAGAGGAAGACGCCGAGGAGCATCGCGGTGACGTCGTCGGGCGCGACGTCCGCGCGCAGCGAGCCCGCGCGTACTCCGTGCGCGAGGATGGCGCCGATCGCGGCCGTGATGCGTTCGCGGGTGGCGGGTGTCGCGAGACGCCCCGAGGCCCAGCCGCTGTGGAGGGTGTTGAGCATGGAGCGTTTCGTCGCGACGAACGCCGCGTAGCGCTCCATCCACGCGCGCAGGGCCCGCTCGGGCGGCAGTTCGTCGAGCAGCGCGGCGGCGCCGGCCGTGACGTCGTCCAGTTCGGCGGCGTAGACGGCCTCGACCAGCGCCTCGCGGGTGGGGAAGTGCCGGTAGAGCGTGCCGATGCCGACACCTGCCTCGCGGGCGATGCCCTCGAGGGGGACGGAGTCGTCCGCGGCCGTGAACGCGGCTCGCGCGGCGGCGATGAGGTTCTCGCGGTTGCGTCGCGCGTGCGCGCGCAGCGGACGCTCGGCGGGGGCCGGCGGGTCGGGTCGACCGGCGGCAGGGCTCGGTTCCTGGTCCGGACTCAAAGCGGAGGGTCCTCCGGTAGTGCTACAGTGGGCAAAGCGGAGGATCCTCCGCTTCTGCCATCTTCTCATGAGGACGGACTTCCCATGACGTCAACCGGCACCTCCTCCTCCCACGTAACGGCCGCAGGCACTCCTCGCCCCGGCGGGGCGGGCCTGCTCGCGGGCCGGACCGTCTCACGGATCGGCTACGGCGCGATGCAGCTCGAGCGCCTGCACACCGACCGCGACGCCGCCGTCGCGCTCGTACGACGTGCGGTGGAACTCGGCGTCGACCACTTCGACACCGCCCAGTTCTACGGCGACGGCTTTGTCAACGAGGTCCTCCGTGAGGCTCTGTCCGCAACGGACGACGCCGTGGTCGTCAGCAAGGTCGGCGCCGATCCCGACCCCGGCGGCTCCATCCCGCTGCGCCTCGCGCAGCGGCCCGAGGAGCTGCGGGCGAGCGTCGAGGACAACCTCAAGAGCCTCGGCACCGATCGGCTCGCGGTCGTCAACCTGCGCCGCGCCGACACCGGTCCCGGCCTCCGTGCCGCGGGCGACCAGCTGGTCGACCTCGACGACCAGCTCGCCGTGATGACGCGGATGCGCGACGAGGGCAAGATCGGTGCGATCGGCCTGAGCAGCGTGACCGCGGACGGACTGCGCCGGGCCCTTCCCGCGGGCATCGTCTGCGTCCAGAACTCCTACAGCCTGGTCAGCCGCGGCGACGAGGACATGCTCGCGCTGTGCGCGGCCGAGGGCATCGCCTGGGTGCCCTACTTCCCGCTCGGCGGCGCCTTCCCCGTCATGCCCAAGGTCGCCGACGAGCCCGCGGTCCACGCCGTGGCGCAGACCCTCGGCGCCACCCCGGCACAGGTGGGTCTCGCCTGGCTCCTGCACCACGCCCCGAACGTGCTGCTCATCCCCGGCACCGCCGACGCCGGCCACCTGGACGCCAACATCGCCGTGGGCGGGCTCGCCCTCGACGAGACGTCCCTCGCCGCGCTCGACGCCGTGCAGAGCCGCTCCGTGGACGTCCGGCTCGACTGACGCGGGCGGGCCCGGCGGGCCCCCTGCGCGCCGGCACGGCGCGGGGCGTGGCGAAGGGGGCCCAGGGCGGTGGGCTCACATCGCGCGCAGGCCCCGGTCGGCGAAGGCGATGAGCCACTCGAAGCTCTCGTCCACGTCGGTGCCCCACTGGAAGCCGTCGGCCGCCTGCAAGGTCGCGAAGCCGTGGCACAGACTGCGGAGCATGCGCAGGGCGTGGTTCACGTCGCGGTCCGCGATCTCATAGCCGCGCAGCACCGCGGTGAACGCGCCGAGCAGCCGCTGCCCGGCCGCGGCCATCGGGTCGTCCGGTCCCGACGGTTCCTCGCCGATCGTCGCGGTGTACCGGCCGGGGTGCTCCAGTACGAAGCCGCGGAAGGCGCGCGCGGCCGCTGCCAGGGCGTCACGGCCCGCGTATCCCTGGACCGCGCCGCCGACGGCTTCGGCGGCCTCGTTGAGGGCCAGGGCCGCGATCCGCCGGTTGAGGTCGTCCTGCCCGCCCACGTGCTTGTAGAGGGAGGGGGTGCGCACACCGACCCGCTCGGCCAGCAGGCCCATCGTCAGGTTGGCGAAGCCCACCTCGTCGGCGAGGGCGGCACCGGCCGCGACCACGGCCGCCGGGTCCAGGCCCGCCCTAGGCACGGGCCGCGTCCGAGCGCAGGAAGCCGAGCGTGAGCGCGACCACCTGGTCGGGGAACTGGTCGTGCGGGTAGTGACCGGCACCTTCGACCATCTCGAGGCGGCCGAGGCCGGACGGCAGGGCGTCGACGATCGCCGAACCCTCCGCGTGCGGGTCGGCCCAGTCGGGATCGAGCGTGCCCATCACGATCAGGACCGGGCAGCGGACGTTGCCGAGCTGGGCGCCGGCGTCCGTCGGCGCGCTGCGCCCCATACTCTGCATGGCCTTCATCCGGCCCGGCTCGCGCAGCAGGGAGTCGATGCGGCCGAGCCGCTCGGCCCAGTGGGCCGGCTTCACGCCCGGGTACGCCACGTCGAGGTACGAGCGCCAGAGCGGCAGGCTGCCGAACACGCCCGCGCCGAGCAGTCGCAGCATGCCCCGGCGGAACCGCTTCACCCGCAGGTCGCCGAGCCGGACCGACTGCTTGCGGGTGAACGGCGCCAGCTCGACGACGGAGGTGACCAGCGAGGGCTCCCGCGCCGCGGCGATCGTGGCGGCACCGCCGGAGACCGAGTGGCCGACCAGCACGGCCGGGCCGCCCAGGTGGCGGATCAGGGCGAGCAGATCACCGGCGATGGCGGTGCGGCTCCAGTCCGGCCAGTCGACGCCGGACTCGCCGCAGCCGCGCAGGTCGAGCGCGGCGACCCGGTAACCGGCTGCCGCCAGCTGCGGGATCACGGCACGGTAGGCGGCGCGGCTGTCGCCCATGCCGTGCGCGAGAACGATCAGCGGGCCCGACCCCGTCACCTCGTACGCGATCGTGCCGCCGTCAACAGCGAGGTACTCGGTCATGCTCACTCCCTCAATAGGGCTAACAGCTTTAGCTAAAAGCTACTGTCGTTAGCCAAAGCTGTCAATGGGCCCGCCGGGGGTGCGGGTTCAGTCCGCCGGCGTGCGTCGTCCCGCCGCGCGCTGTACGGCCAGTTCCACTTCGCGGCGCGGGACACCGACCTCGTCGGCGTAGGCGGTGATGCCGTGGGTGAGGGCGGCGGTGGCGTCCGACCAGACCGCCAGGGCGACCGTGGCGTTCTCGCCGGAGTTGCTGCGGTACCGGTTGTCCGCGGCCTCGACGGCACGGCTGAGCTCGATGAGACGTCTCGGGATTTCCATGATCAAAAGCCTAGGGCGGCAGGGTGTGCGCCTCAGTGTCTCGTCGAGCGGGAGTGTTCTCGGTGAGGGCACTCGTCCTTGCCCTCGCCGGTGCCCATGCGGTCCGGTGGCCGGGCGGGCCGACCTTTTCAGAGACGCGCCGGCAGCTTCAGCGACGTACCGGCAGCTTCAGAGACGCGCCGGCAGCTTCAGAGACGTACCGGCCGTCTCCCGCCGAGGGTGGACTCCCGCTCCTCCAGCCAGTGCGGCGCCACGTGCACCTCGAACGGCAGGGGCGAGCGCGCCCGTATCCGGGACGCCAGGCACTTCACGGCCAGCGAGGCGATGGCGGCCTTGTCGGGGACCACGGTCGTCAGGGACGGCGTGCTGTACAGCGCCTCCTCGGAGCCGTCGATGCCGGCCACGGCGACATCGTCCGGGATGTCCAGTCGCGCCTCGTGCAGGGCGCGTTGCGCGCCGACGGCCAGCAGATCGCTGAAGCAGAAGACCGCGTCGGGCCGTACTCCGGCGGGCAGCGAGGCGAGCGCGCGCATCGCCAGGAGTCCGTTGTGGCGGTCGAACTCCTCGACGCGGGGCGCGAGCCGGGGATCGAAGGGCAACCCCGCTTCGTGCAGGGCCCGCTGGTACCCCTCCAGGCGCTGACGGCTGGTCGCGGACCCCTGGCGGTCCACGCCGATCGCGGCGATCCGGGTGCGCCCGAGGCCGATGAGATGGGCGGTGATGTCACGGGCCGCGGCGACGTTGTCGATCAGCACGTGGTCGGCGACGACGCGGTTGCGTCCGTAGGTCCGCTCGCCGAGCAGGACCAGCGGGAACTCGTCGGTGACGGAAGCGAGTTCGTCCGGCGTGACGCGCAGCGGGGAGAGGATCACGCCGTCGAGCAGCGAGGCGCCGACCCCGTTGGCCAGCCGCAGCTCCTCGGCCGCGTCCCCCAGTGACTCCTCGATCAGGACGGTCAGGCCGAGCAGGGTGGCCTCCCTGCGCACGTGATGGGCGAGTTCGGCGAAGTAGGGCGTCGCCAGTTCCGGAACGACCAGGGCGACGAGGCCGCTGCGCCCCGTGCGGAGCCTGCGCGCCGAGGGGTTCGGCCGGTAACCGAGCTCGTCCACCGCCCGCATCACCCGCGACCGCGTGGCGTCGGACACGCGCGGGGCGCCGCGTACAACGTTGGACACCGTCTTGATCGACACCCCCGCGCGCTCCGCCACGTCCTTCAGTGTCACCGCGGCCACAGCCCGCCCCCTTGCCGAAGTTTCCGCAGAGTATGCACCTGCGTGCGCCACCTGTCAGCAGGTGCGCCGGCCGCCGACTCTTTTCCCGACAGAGGGTTGACCTTGCGGACGCACGCCGGTTACAACGTTGGAACACCACGATAGCAAGCGGTTGCTGCGAGGCGGTGCCGATGTCTCCGCCTGACTGCGCACGCCCCACACCACGTGTCCCGCAGCACCCGGCCCGTCCCGCTCACGAGAGGGTCCGCATGTCTTCGCACGTTCCCAACGCCCCGCTGCGCACAGCAGTGGTCGGCACGGGGTCCATCGCGCGGTCCAGTCACCTGCCCGCCCTCCAGAAGCTGGCCGCCGAGGGCGAGGTGGAGGTCGTCGCCGCGGTCGATGTGGACGGCACGGCGGTGCGCGCGTTCGCCGACGAGTTCGGGATCCCGCACGCGTCCACCGACCTCGACGCGATGCTGACCGCGGTGCGCCCCGACCTCGTGGTGCTGTGCACACCGCCCGCCGTGCACCGCGAGCAGTCCGTGGCCGCGCTGCGGGCCGGGGCCTGGGTGTGGTGCGAGAAACCGCCGAGCCCCTCACTGGCCGACTTCGACGCCGTCGCGGCGGCCGAAGGGGACGGTGACGGCGAGGCGGCGGGACGGGGCGGTGGCAGTGACGCGGCCGAACGGGGCGACGGCACCGGGCCGTACGCCTCCATCGTCTTCCAGCACCGCTTCGGGTCCGGGGCCCGCCACGTACGCGCGCTGCTGCGCGGCGGTGCGCTGGGCCGGCCGCTGGTGGCCCACTGCCAGACCACCTGGTACCGCGACACGGCCTACTACGCGGTTCCCTGGCGGGGACGCTGGGCGACCGAGGGCGGGGGCCCCGCCATGGGACACGGCATCCACCAGACGGACCTGCTGCTGGATCTGCTGGGCCCGTGGGCCGAGGTGCGCGGCATGGCGGCCCGGCTCGTGCACGACGTGGAGACCGAGGACGTCTCCACCGCACTGGTCCGCTTCGCCGACGGAGCCGTCGCCACCCTCGTCAACAGCGTGCTGAGCCCGGACGAGGTGAGCCGGATACGCATCGACTGCGAACTCGCCACGATCGAACTGACCCACCTGTACGGCTACCGCAACGCGGACTGGCGCATCACCCCGGCGCCCGGCGTCCCCGAGGAGACCGTCGCCGCCTGGCGGGACTTCGGCGCCGACGAACCCAGTTCACACCTGGCCCAGCTGCGCGTCCTGGTCGACGACATCAAGAGCGGCCGGCGCCACACCACCAGCGGCGCGGGCGGCCGGCGGACCCTGGAGTTCATCACCGCCCTGTACAAGTCCGCGTTCACCGGCACGACCGTACGCGCGGGCGACATCGGCCCCGGCGACCCGTACTACACCGAACTGCACGGCGGAGCCCCCGGCTGGGCCCCGGCCGCCACCGTCAAGGAAGAGGACCACGCATGACGCTCTCACTGACCCATGTCCACGGTGACCGCGTCACCGTGGCCCACGGGACGGCCGGCACCGAACTGTTCTCCTACGTGTACCGCCCCGAGGCCGACTGGGAGGCGCCCAAGCCGTACCTGCACCCGGTCCGGACCCTGTCCGGGGGACTCGTCACCGACTACCGGCCCAACGACCACCGCTGGCACAAGGGGCTCCAGCTGACCGCCTCCCACCTCTCCGGACAGAACCTGTGGGGCGGCAACACCTACGTGCACGGCGAGGGTTACCTCGCACTGCCGAAGAAGGTCGGCTCGATGGCCCACGTGGCCTTCGAGGAGGTCAGCGCCTCGGCGGAGCGCGCCGTCATCGCCGAGAAGCTGACCTGGCATCCGCACGGCGGCGAACTGTGGGCCGAGGAGGAGCGCCGCATCGAGGTGCGCGACGTCGACCCGGAAGCCGGCAGCTGGACGCTCACCTGGACGTCGGCGGTCACCAACCGGCGTGCCGAACCACTGCGGTTCGGCAGCCCCACCACCCACGGGCGCCCCGCCGCCGGCTACACCGGACTGTTCTGGCGCGGCCCCCGCGCCTTCCGTGACGGCACGGTCTTCACCGCGGAGTCGTCCGAGGGCGACCTCATGGGCACCCAGGCCTCCTGGCTGGCGTACGTCGGCGAGCACGACGGGTGGGACGGCCACGCCACGGTCGTCTTCGAACACGCGCCCTCCAACGACCACTTGGGCGAGAAGGGCACCCACCCGGCGCACTGGTTCGTGCGCAGCGACCCCTTCGCCGCGGTCGCACCGTCCTGGGCGTTCCACGAGGAGCTGGTCCTGCCGCCCGGCGAGACCCTCGCCCGCGGCTACCGCGTGCTCGTCGCCGACGGCGCCTGGGACCGGGCGCGGGTCGCCGCCCACCTGGACGGACTCACGTGGTGAGCGCCGCGTACGACGGCTTCCCGGGAGCGGTGGGCGTGTCCCGACTGACCGTCTACGACTGGCCGACCGTCGAGGGACTGCCCGGCGGAGGCACCCCCCACCTGCACCTCACCTGCAGTGAGGGGTACGTGGTCACGTCGGGCCGGGGCGCGGTGCAGACCCTGACCACCTCGGGCTTCCAGGAGACCCCCCTGGAGCCGGGCACGGTCGCCTGGTTCACGCCCGGCACCATCCACCGGCTGATCAACGACTCGGGCCTCGAGATCACCGTCGTGATGCAGAACAGCGGTCTGCCCGAGGCGGGCGACGCCGTCCTCACCCTGCCCGAGGACCTTCTCGCCGACCCCGACACGTACGCCGACGCGATCCGCATCCCCGCCGACGTCCCCGAGGCCGAGCAGGTGAGGGTCGCGCGCGCTCGCCGCGACCTGGCGACCCGGCGCTTCCTGGAGCTGCGCGAGGCCACCGAGAGCGGCGATCCGGAGCCGCTGGCGGCCTTCCAGCGGGCGGCCGCCGAGCTGGTGCGGCCCCGGCTGGAGGAGTGGGAGCGGCGCTGGCGCGACGGCGCGCACGCCGCCGCCGAGGCGACCGGGACCCAACTCGACGCCCTGCGCGGCAGGAACGACGGGCACCTGGCCGACGCCAGGGTCTTTGCGACCGGGCCCAAGGCAACCGGACGCTTCGGAATGTGCGGCCGGCTGGCCGTCTACCCGGGCATCTGACCTCCGCCCCGTCGCCCCTCGGCGCGCCCTCCCGCGTTCTCCCCCTCTTCGGAACGGCAGGCGTCGCCCGAGCCGCAACCCCCACCCATCCCCGCACTCCCTGGGAAGGCCCCCCCATGCCCGAGCCCCGAAGCGGCCGGCGCCGATTCCCGAGCCGCCGGGCCGTCCTGGCCGCGGCCGCCGTCGGTCTCAGCACCGCGCTGACGGCATCGCTCAGCGCGTGCTCCTCTTCCTCCGGCGACGTGTCGTCCGGCGGCGTGACCCTCACCTTCTCCTGGTGGGGCAACGACGACCGCGCCGAACGCACCAAGAAGGCCGTGGAACTCTTCGAGAAGGAACACCCCGGCGTCACCGTCCGCACGTCGAACGCCGACTTCGGCTCGTACATGCAGAAGCTGGCCACCCAGGCGGCCGGCGGCGGCATCCCGGACGTCGCCCAGCTCGACTACCGGCAGATCTCCCAGTACTCGGGCGGCGGCGCGCTCCTGCCGCTCGACGACGCCGTCGACAGCGGCGCGATCCGTACCTCCGAGATGGACGAGGAGTTCCTGCACACCGGCACCTACGAGGGTGAGCAGTACGCCGTGCCGATGGGCCGCGGCATCACCGGCTACGCCTACGACTCCAAGATCTACCGGCAGGCCGGCATCCCCACGCCCCAGCCCGACTGGACCTGGCAGGAATGGGCCGAGGCCAACCGGAAGATCACCGCCCTGGGGCTCGAATCCCCCGACGGACGTGACGTGGTGGGCGCCAACGACAACGGCGTCAACGAGGACATCTTCGAGGACTGGCTCCGCAGCCGCGGCGGGAAGCTCTACGCGAGCCAGACGGAACTGGGCTTCACCGAGGACGACCTCACGGAGTTCTGGACGTTCTGCGACAAGCTGCGCGAGGAAGGCGTGGTCGCCGAGGCCGCGGACACCTCACAGGCCAACACCACCGAGATGTCGCCCATGGGCCGCGGGCTCGCCGCAGCCGACTTCACCTGGGACGCCCCGTTCCCCGGCTACACCGCACTGCTCGGCGACCAGGTCCACTTCGCCCCCGTCCCCACCGCCGACGGGCGCCAGGGCGCCTACTTCAAACCCTCCATGCTCCTCGGCGTCGGGGCGAACAGCGACCACCCCAAGGAGGCCACCGCACTCGTCGACTTCCTCCTCAACGACGAGCGGGCCGGGGACATCCTCGGCTTCACCCGCTCCACACCGCCCAACCGGAAGGTCGCCGCCCGCGTCGCCAGGACACTGGAGGGCGCGGAACGGGAGATCTACCAGTACGCGCAGAAGATGGAGAAGTACGGCCTGGACGCGCCGCCCACCGCGCCACCGCGGGGCGACGTCGCCATCCAGACCGCCTTCAAGCGCGCCTACCACCGTGTGATGTACGAACTGACCTCCCCGCGGGATGCGGCACGGGAATTCATCGACGAGGCCAACCGGGAGCTGAGGTCATGAGCACGGTGTCGACCAGGGCGCCCGCGAGCGCCCACCCCGCGACGGAACCACGGCCACCGGCCAAACGCCGCCGCGGCCGCCGCGAACAGCAGTGGCCCGCCTACGTGTTCCTCACCCCGTGGATGCTCGGCGCGGCCGTCCTGACACTCGTGCCGATGGCCGTGTCGCTGTACCTGTCCTTCACCGACTACAACCTGTTCGACCCGCCGCACTGGGTGGGCCTGCGCAACTACAAGGAGATGCTCACCGAGGACCCCCGCTTCTGGCGGTCCGTCGGCACCACACTGCTGTACGTGGTCGTCGCCGTACCGCTGAAGCTGATCCTCGCGCTCGGGGCGGCGATGCTCCTGAAGAACCTCGGCCGCGGCCGCGCGTTCTACCGCTCCGCCTTCTACGCGCCCTCGCTGCTCGGGGCGAGCATGTCGATCGCCCTGGTGTGGCGCGCCCTGTTCAACGACGGCGGCTCGGTCTCCAGTGTCCTCGGCTCCCTCGGCATCGACCTCGGCGGCTGGGTCGGCAACCCGGACCTCGCGGTGTACGTCATCGTCCTGCTGACGGTGTGGCAGTTCGGCGCGCCCATGGTGATCTTCCTGGCCGGGCTCCAGCAGATCTCGCCCGAACTGTACGAGGCGGCGGCGCTGGACGGCGCGGGCCGCCGGCGGCAGTTCGTCTCGGTCACCGTGCCGATGCTGTCCCCGGTCGTCTTCTTCAACCTGGTGCTGGAGATGATCCAGTCGTTCCAGGTGTTCACCCCGGCCTTCGCGGTCAGCGGCGGCGAGGGCGGTCCCGCCGACTCGACCATGTTCTACACGCTGTACCTCTACGAACGCGGCTTCACCGCCTCCCACATGGGCTACGCGGCGGCCATGGCCTGGCTGCTGCTCATCGCCATCGGTGTCATCACCCTGATCCTGTTCAGGACCTCCAGGTCCTGGGTCTTCTACGCGGACGAGGAGGGACGATGAACCTCACCACCAGGCGATGGCTCCCGCACACGATCGCCGTCGTGGGCCTGCTCGTCCTGCTGTACCCCCTGGCCTGGCTGCTCGCCACGTCGCTCAAGCCGGCCGACGAGGTGGTGACCAGCCTCGACCTGTGGCCCAGCCACCTCCAGTGGTCGAACTACACCACCGCCCTGGACGGAGTGTCCGGAGTCCCGGTGAGCCGGCTGCTGTGGAACTCCCTGCTGATCGCGGGCGGCGCCGTCATCGGCAACGTGGTGTCCTGCTCCCTGGCCGCCTACGCCTTCGCCCGGCTGCGCTTTCGCATGAGCAAGGTGATGTTCGCCTTCATGGTCGCGACGCTCATGCTGCCGCACCACGTCGTGCTGATCCCGCAGTACATCATCTTCAACCGGCTCGGCATGGTCGACACCTACTGGCCGCTGATCCTGCCGAAGTTCCTGGCCACCGAGGCGTTCTTCGTCTTCCTCATCGTCCAGTTCATGCGCGGTCTGCCGCGCGAGCTGGAGGAGTCCGCCCGCATCGACGGCTGCGGCGCCTTCCGCACGTACTGGTCGGTCACGCTGCCGCTGAGCCGGCCGTCCCTGATCACCACGGCGATCTTCACCTTCATCTGGACGTGGAACGACTTCTTCACGCAGATGATCTATCTGTTCGCCCCGGAGAAGTTCACCATCACCCTCGCCCTGCGCAGCTTCGTCGACCAGTCCAGCACCTCCGCCTACGGTCCCATGTTCGCGATGTCCGTGATCTCCGTGCTGCCGATCGTGCTGTTCTTCTTCGTCTTCCAGCGCTACCTGGTGCAGGGCATGGCGACCTCCGGACTGAAGGGCTGACACCATGACCCAGGCACCCACCCTTTCGCCCAGCGACCGCAGGGAACCCGGAGAGGTGTTCTCGGCCGGCTTCACCCTCTTCGCCGACATGCTGCTGGTGGGCCTGCTCACCGGCGTCGCCTGCCTCCCCGTCGTCACCGCGCCGGCCGCGTTCGCCGCCGCGTCGGCCACCCTGCGCCGGGCGGCCGAGGACGCGGTGCCCGTCAAGGCCGGTACGTACGCCGCCCAGCTGGGTGCGCGGCTGACCCGGGGCTCACTCGCCGGCGGTCTGGCCGTGCCGCTCCTCGCCGTCATCCTGCTGGTCGACCACGCGCTGACGCGCAGCACCATGCCCGGCGCGGACGTCGTGGCCCCCGCACTGGTCCTGCTCGCCCTCGGCAGCGCGGTGGTGGCACTGCGCACCACCGCGCTGCCTGCGCCGCACACACTGTCCCTGCGCGAGGGTCTCCTCCGCTCCGTCGCCGACCCTCGCGGCAGCCTCCTGCTGACCGGCGCGGTCGTACTGGCCGCGCTGCTCGTCTGGTCCATCCCCGTACTGATCCCCCTGCTGCCCGGCCCCCTGGCCTTCGCCGCCACCGTCGTGGACATGCGCTTCGCGGGGGAGGGACGAGCGGAAGACTCCCCGGAGCCGGAGGCCGGCCGTACTCGAAACTGAGTACACGCGACGGTCGGTGCGAACGACGACGGGGCGGGCCCGCCCGGTGAGGCTGGAGAGGTTCCCCAGATCAGATGCGGAGACCTCTCCATGGCAATCCTGTTGTACCGGTTGGGACGTGGCGCCTTCCGACGGCGCCGGTGGGTGACGCTCCTGTGGGTGGCCGTCCTCGCCGTCGTCGGACTCGGCGCCATGAGCGCAGGCGAGGCGGGTGAGGACTCGGACTCGATGCCCGGAATCGAGTCCCAGCAGGCGTTCGACCTCATCAACGAGCGGTTCCCGGACGCCGAGGCGGAGGGCTCGAGCGCCCGGATCGTCCTCGTCGCACCGGACGGCCGCAAGGTCACGGCGACCGAGTACCGGGCCGCGATCGACACCCTGGTGGCCGAGGTGGCCGACGGGCCACAGGTCGCCGCGGTGTCGGACCCCCTCGAGGGGACGACGGTCAGCGAGGACGCGTCCACGGCGTACGCCACCGTCACCTACAAGGTCACCGACGACGACGTCACCGACGCCGACAGGGCAGATCTCACGAAAGCCGTGGAGGAGGCCCGGCACTCGGGCCTGACCGTCGAGGCCGGCGGCGACGCCCTGGAGGGGGAGCCGTCGACCGGGATCGGCGAGTTCCTGGGCATCGGCGTCGCCGCGGTGGTTCTCCTGGTCACCTTCGGATCGCTGGCGGCCGCCGGGCTGCCGCTGATCACCGCCGTCCTCGGCGTGGCCCTCACCCTCACCTCGATCATCGCGCTGGGCGGCGCCCTCGGCCTGTCCTCGACCGACAGCGAACTGGCGATGATGATCGGCATCGCGGTGGGTGTCGACTACGCCCTGCTCGTCGTCTCCCGCTACCGCGAGGAGCGGGCCAGGGGGCACCACGCCCAGGAGGCCGCGGGGCTGGCCGCGGGCACGGCCGGATCCGCGGTCGTCTTCGCCGGACTCACCGTGGTCATCGCGCTGGCCGGCCTGTCGGTGATCGGAGTCCCGTCCCTGACGCGGATGGGTCTGGCCGCCGCCGGCGCGGTCGTCTTCGCGGTGCTGATCACACTGACCCTGGTGCCCGCGCTGTTCGGCTTCTGGCCCGATGCCCTGCTGGCCCGCCGTGTCCGCGAGGGGACGAAGCCCCGCCCCGCCCGGCGGGTCCGGGAGACCGGGGAGTGGGGCGCCCGCTGGGCCCGGTTCGTCCGGCGCCGCCCGGTGCCCGTACTGCTCGGCTCGGTGGCCGTGCTGGGCGCTCTCGCCGTACCGGCGCTGGACCTGCGGCTCGGCATGCCCGGTGACGAGGCCAAGCCCACCTCCACCACCGAGCGCCGGGCGTACGACGCCCTCGCGGACGGCTTCGGCCCCGGGTTCAACGGCCCGCTGACCATCGTCGTGGACGCCCGGCAGGCCGACGACCCGCGCTCCGCGGTCACAGCAGTCTCCAAGAAGGTCGCCGGCACCGGGGGAGTGGTCTCCGTGTCGCCGCCCCGGTTCAACGCCGTGAAGGACACCGCGATCATCCAGGCCGTCCCGTCCACCGCGCCCACCAGCGAGCGGACCAAGGAACTCGTCCACACCATCCGCGACGAGCGCCCCGCGACCCAGGCCGCCACCGGCGCGACCTTCGAGGTGACCGGTACCACCGCGCTCAACATCGACGTCGCCCAGAAGATGACGGACGCCCTGATCCCGTACCTGCTGGTCGTCGTCGGCCTGGCCTTCCTCCTGCTGCTGGTCGTCTTCCGGTCCGTACTCGTACCGCTCAAGGCCGCCCTCGGCTTCCTGCTGTCGGTCGGGGCGTCCTTCGGCGCACTCGTCACCGTCTTCCAGAACGGCCACGGGGCCGGACTCCTGGGCATCGACGAGACCGGACCGATCATGAGCACCATGCCGCTCATGCTGGTGGGCATCGTCTTCGGCCTCGCCATGGACTACCAGGTGTTCCTCGTGTCGCGGATGCGGGAGGCCTTCATCCACGGGGAGCCGCCCGCCGAGGCCGTCGTCACCGGGTTCCGCCACAGCGGCCGGGTCGTGACCGCCGCCGCGGTCATCATGATGGCCGTCTTCGCGGGCTTCATGACCGGCGGCGAGACCCTGCTCAAGATGGTCGGCCTCGGCCTGGCGCTCGCCGTCCTGTTCGACGCCTTCGTCGTCCGCATGGCGTTCGTGCCCGCCGTTCTCGTCCTGCTCGGCGAGCGGGCGTGGTGGCTGCCACGCCGGCTGGACCGGCTGCTCCCGCGGGTCGACGTGGAGGGCGAGGCCCTCGGCCGCCGGGCGCCCGCCCCGGCGCTCGCGGCCCGGCCCGGTGCCGAACAGCAGGACCCGGTGCGCCTCTGAACCGCACCCCGGGAAGGCCGCCCGCGCGTGACCCGGGCGGCCCTCCTGACGTGCGCGGGCCGCATCGGCGATCCTGGTCCGAGGAGGAACTCATGCTCAGCAGTTGGCGACGGTACGCCGATGGCCACCCCCACCTCGTCGAGGCGGCCTTCCTGCTGCTGGCGTTCGTCGCCACCAGCCGGCAGTACGTGGAGGGAGACGTCGGCTGGTGGGCGGGCCAGCCCCTGGCACTCGCGGCCACCGCGGGCCTGTTGCGGCGCCGCGACCACCCGCGAGCCGCGGTCCTGACGACCGCCGCCTGTGCCGCCGTGTCCGTGGCGGTGGGCTATCCCGTCCTGCCGCTGCTGCTGACGCCCGTGCTCGTCGCGCTGTACGAAGCGGCCGCCCGCACCCCGCAGCGAGCGGCCTACGTCGCCTACCTCGGAGCCGTCGCGCTGATCATCCCGGCCGCGCTGCTCTCCGGGCGCAACGGCCGGCCGTTGGTGGCAGAGGGCTTCGCCCCGGCCGCCTGGATGCTGTTTCCCGTTCTGGCCGGCGCAGCGGTCAGAAGCCGCCGCGCCTACGTCGACGCCGTCCACACCCGGGCCGAGCACGCCGAGCGCACCCGCGAGGAAGAGGCCCGCCGGCGCGTCGCCGAGGAACGCGTCCGCATCGCCCGCGAACTGCACGACGTCGTCGCCCACCACATGGCGCTGGCCAACGCCCAGGCCGGCACCGCCGCCCACCTCGCCCGCACTCACCCGGAGCAGGCTCACGAGATCCTCTCGCACCTGACGGGCACCACCGCATCGGCACTGCGCGAACTGAAGGCCACCGTCGGTCTGCTGCGCCGCTCCGACGAGCCCGAGGACGCCCTGCAACCCCCGCCCGGACTCGGCCGGCTCCCCGAACTGGTCTCCGCGTTCGGCTCCGCCGGACTCCTCGTCACCGTCACCACCGAGGGTGTGCGGCGCCCCCTGCCGCCCGGAGTGGACCTGACCGCCTTCCGGATCGTGCAGGAGGCCCTCACCAACGTCACCAAACACACCGACGCCGGCACGGCGGACGTGCACCTCGCCTACGCCCACGACCGGCTGACCCTCACCGTCGCCGACGACGGAGGCGCCACCCCGCGCCCACCGGGCCCCGACGGCGGCTTCGGCCTCGTCGGCATGCGGGAACGCGCCCAGACCTCCGGAGGCCGCCTGCGGGCGGGCGCCCTGCCGGAAGGCGGCTTCGCCGTCACCGCCGAACTGCCCGCGCCTCCTCCACCAAGGGAACAGCCCCAATGACCATCCGCGTGCTGCTCGCCGACGACCAGGCTCTGCTGCGGGCGACCTTCCGGATCCTCATCGACTCGAGCGAGGACCTGGAAGTCGTCGCCGAAGCCGCCGACGGTCAGGACGCCATCGCGCTGACCCGCACCCACCGCCCCGACATCGTCCTCATGGACATCCGCATGCCAGGCACAGACGGCCTCGCCGCCACCGCCGCCATCTGCGCCGACCCCGACCTCAAGGACACCCGGGTCCTCGTCCTCACCACCTTCGAGACCGACGAGCACGTCGCCCGAGCACTGCGCATCGGCGCGAGCGGCTTCCTGGGCAAGGACGTCACGGCCGAGGAACTCCTCGACGGCATCCGCACGGTGGCCGCCGGCGACGCCCTCCTGTCCGCCGCGGCCACCCGCAGCCTCATCACCCGGTTCCTCGATTCCCCCGACCCCGCAGCCTCCCCCGTGCTGCCCGAGGACCTGGCCGCTCTCACCGCCCGTGAGCGACAGGTGACCGCCTTGGTCGCGGACGGGAAGTCCGACAAGGAGATCGCGGCCGAACTGTTCCTCAGCCCGCTGACCGTACGCACCCACGTCCAACGCGCCAAGACCAAACTCGGCGCCCGCGACCGCGCCCAACTGGTGTCCCACGCCTACCGCTCCGGCCTGGTGAGACCACCGCGCTGACGGGCCGCCTCTGACGGGCCGCGTCACGTTCGGTCGATGTGAGAGGATCCCGGATCCATGGGTGAAGCGACTCGAACCGACGTGGTCCTGTCCGGGTACGGCCCGGTCGGGCAGGCTTTCGTCGACAGGCTGGCCCGGCACGGGGACGCGCTCGAAGGCCGTTACGGCATACGTCCGCGCGTGGGTGCCGTGCGCGCGAGCTCGGCCCAGTGCCGGCCGGGTGACGACGGGGCCGTGCCGCCGCGCTCGGAGTGGGGTCCGCCGAGACCGTTGGACGAGACGTTCGACCGGACCGGCGCGCGCGTGTTCGTCCAGGCCCTCCCCTCCTCGCCCGAACTGCGGCAGCACGCGGCGCAGGAGGCCGTGACCGCGCTGCGCCGGGGGATCCACGTGGTGACGGCCACCAAGAGCCACCTGCTCACGCACTGGCGGGAACTCGACGAGGCCGCCCGGGCGGGCGGCAGCATGATCAGGATCTCCGGGGCGACCGGATCGGCGCTTCCCGCGGGCGACCTGGCGCGAACGTCCCTGCGCGGCCTGGACTGCCGGACGATCCGGGCGTGCCCCAACGGCACCGTGACCTTCGTCCTCGACCGCCTCGCCGACGGCGACACGCTGAGCGACGCCATCCGTGCCGCGAGACTCCGGGGCATCGCGGAGGCGGATCCCTCGGCGGACCTGTCGGGCGAGGACGCCGCCACCAAGGTGCGGCTGCTGGCGGCACTGGCCTGGGGATGGGACCCGGCGACGGTGCGGGTGCGGACGGAGCCGGTGGACGAAGGCACCGCCGGCAGAGCCCGGGACGCGGCCTCCCGGTCCCGTCGGCTGCGGGCGGTCGCCGCCGCGTCGGCGGACGAGCCCCACGTGGTGCGCGTACGCCTGGAGGAGACCGGACCGGGGGATCCTCTGCACGCGCTGACCGGGCCCGAGAAGGCCGTCGTCTTCGGCTGCCCCGACGCGGGCGACGTGACCGTGAGCGGCGGACGGTCGAGCCCGGTGGGGGCGGCGCTGGCCCTGCTGAAGGACACCATCGAAGTCACGGCTCCCCGCACGGGGTTCTGCTGAAGCGCGGTACGGCGACCCCGCCCGGGGCGTTTGGCCTACGGCACCGTGATGACGGTCTTGCCGCAGGCGTGCCCTTCCTCGACGTGCCGTACCGCCTCCGCGGTGTCGGCCAGGGCGTAGGTCCGGCCGACCACGGGCGTGACCTGCCCCGCCTCGACGAGCCCGGTGACGGCGAGCAGGTCCTCGCGGGCCGGCCCGTCCGGGGTCGCCGGGAGGATCGGGCGCAGCCGCTGCCGGGTGAGGGCGTTGACGGCCGCGAGTTTCAGCATGGCGCCGATCGCCCCGAACACCCGGCCGGGGGAGCCGCCGCCGTTGGCCACCAGGACGCCCGCCGGAGTGAGCGCGCGGCGCAGCCGGCCCAGCGGGTGGTTGCCCACGTTGTCCAGGATGACGTCGTAGCGCTCGCGTCCGTCGGTGAAGTCCTCGAGGGCGTAGTCGAGGACGTGGGCGGCGCCCAGTGAGCGGACCAGGTCGGTGTTGCGTGCGCTGCACACCCCGGTGACCTCCGCGTCCAGCACCGCCGCGAGCTGCACGGCGAAGGTGCCGACTCCGCCGCCCGCCCCGTTGACCAGCACCCGTTGCCCGGGACGCACCCGGCCCACGGTCCGGACGCCGCGCAGCGCGGTCACGGCCCCCACCGGTACGGCGGCCGCCTGCTCGAAGGTCAGGCCGGCGGGCCTGGGCACCAGCAACTCCTCGGTGGTGCACGCGTACTCGGCGAAGGCCCCCGGGCAGAAGCCGAGCACCGGATCACCGGGCAGCAGCCCCCGCACACCGGCACCGACGCTCTCCACCACCCCGGCCGCGTCGAGACCGGCCACCCGGCACTTCGGACGGGTGAGCCCCATGCCTCCCAACAGCCGTGCCGCGTACGGGTCTCCGCGCAGCATGTGCCAGTCGTACGGATTCACCGCGGCGGCGTGCACGCGCACCAGCACCTGGCCGGCCCCGGCGCGGGGCCGGTCGACCTCCCGCAGCCGCAGGGTGTCCGGCGCGCCGAACCGCTCCTGGACCACTGCCTTCATCGCCCTGCCACCATCCCCTCGGGACGCCCCGGGACCGATCGCGGGTCGCGTGGTGAGGGCAACGTAGGGGCACGGCGTACGGCCGTCAATGGCCGTACGGGGGCTACTTCACACGTGCCGACGGCGCCTGATCCCGCCGTGTGATGTCCCGCCGCGTCCCGCGGACGCGTCATCCGGGGCGGCGAACGCGCAGGTCGGGCCCGGGGCGTCCCCGTCCCGCGCCATGTTCGCGGCGGATCTGGCGGGACTCGCCGGCCGGCCCTCATCGTCGTATGTGCCGCTCCGCAGGGACGGCAGGAGGCAGGACTCCGACGCACGACGACCCACAGGGGGAACAATGCGAATGAACACGATGACGAGGACGATCGTGGGCCTCACCGCCGCCGCCGGTGTCGCGGCCGGCGGCCTTGCGGGCGCCGCGACCGCGACCGCGCAGCCCGCCCGGTCCGCGCCCGCCGCGGTCAGCACCAAGGACGCCGCTCCGCTGGCGGTGAACAACCTGGGCCTGAGCACGACGCAGGCCAGGTACGTCCAGTGCTGGATCAAGGACAAGTGGAACTACAACGGCGCCCTGGACGGGCAGCTGGGCACGCAGAGCTGGCAGTCGCTGCAGCGCTGGCTCAAGAAGCACTGGGGCTACGACGACAGGATCGACGGCATCGTCGGCAAGAACACCGTCAGCGCCCTGCAGCGCGACCTGAAGAAGTACCACGGCTACAAGGGCAAGATCGACGGCATCGCCGGAACGAAGACCAAGGCGGCCTTCAAGGACTTCGCGGCCGACTCCAAGCCGTACTGCTGAACCGGCCCGAAGCGACAACGGCCGTCCGGTGCGCCTCTGGGAGCGCGCCGGACGGCCACGCCGTGGAACGGGAGCCCGCTCACCCCACCGAGAGCCGGGTCAGCCCGTCGTGTGCGTGCGGCGTGCCCACCACCGTGACCGCGACGTAGCGGACCGACCCCGCACGGGTCAGCCGGCGTACGCGGCCGCGGCCGTCCAGGGACCCCACGCGCTGATAGCGCACCCCGTCGTTGCTGAACTCCACCCGGGCGGCCGGGGCCGCCCCAGTCGTCCACTGCGCCTCCACCCACCGCACCTGGCTGCGCGCCCCGAGGTCGACCACCATGCGGCCGTCGCGGCCCGGCCGCCACACCGTGTCCGGGTCGCCGTCCACGGCGGCGCCCGGCCCGGTCGTCCCGGGCGGCAGCGGATTGGTCGGGAAGGTGTTCCGTCCCAGGGCGAGGTCGTGGTGCGGGTACGGCTGTGCGCCACGCACCGTGACACGGGTCTCGCGTCCGTCGCGCACGGTCGCGTCGGTGCTGCGGCCCCGGGCCTCGATCCGCAGCCGGCAACGGGCGCCGGACAGGATCAGGGTCGCCCCGTCGGCCACCCGCACCCGCAGCCCCGGCGGCAGCGTCCGCCCCGACAGCGCGGTGAGGGTGAAGCGTGGGGGAAGCAGCAGGGCGGACGCGGCGTCCAGGCGAGCCCGGTAGCCGATGCCCTCCCGGGTCACCGTCTGCTCGCCCTCGTAGACCTGTCGGCGCCGGCCCTGCTGCGGCACCTCGACCCGTGTGTCCACCTCGTCCGCCGACAGATTGAACAGGCTCAGGTACCCGTCCACCCGCGCCGTGCGGACCCGGTCGTCGTCGGCGGCGGGTGCGGCAGCGCGCGCCAGCTCGCGCAGCTCGTCGGAAGAGACCCCGCAGTGCCCCTCGACCACGAGCGGGTCCCGCGCCCCTTCGGCCAGGGCGATCGTGTCCCCGTACACGGCCAGCGCCTGCTCGCCGCCCCGAACGACCAGCCCCGCGCGGCCGTCGACGTCGAGCCAGCCGCCCCGGCTGCGCAGCGCCGGCGCCGGCCCGGTCGCCAGGTCGGTCCACCGCTCGCCGTCGGACGACCCCTGTACGCGGTAGGAACGGCCGGCGGCCGCCTCCCAGCGCAGCGTCACCCGGTCGAGCGCACGCTCGGACCCGAGGTCCACCGCCCACCAGCTGTCCGCCCGCTTCCGGTCCTCGCGGGAGACCGCCCAGCGGGTCTTCGCGTCGCCGTCCACGGCCAGCTCCGGCGTCATACCGGCCGACTGCGACGAGGCCGTCGCCGTTCCGCCCCGCGCGAGGTCGGGGGAACCGGCCCCGTCGCGCGCCTCGACCGCGTACAGCGAGTACCCGTACGTCGGGTCGGGTTGCACGCCCAGCATCCGCAGGTGACGCACCGTCGCGCGGGCGAAGGTCAGCTCGTCGACGCGTCCCGAGGCCGAGGGCGTGGCGTCCTGCGCGCGGACCGTGGCCGAGCCCTCCGCGAAGCGGTAGGTGCGGCTCCCGTCGAGGCCCGCCACACCGGGCATGGTGAGGTTGTGCACCTCCAGCCGTGAGCCGCCCGCGTCCGGCCCGTCGCAGGCGTAGACGACCCCGCCCGAGGGGAGCGTCGCGTACCCGGCGAAGCGTTCGCCCAGGCGCAGCACCGTGGCGCTGCCGTCGAACCCGTCCCGCAGTGCCGTGTGCACACGGACCGTCCGGCCGGTGACCGCCGCGGCGGTCGAGGGCAGGAACATGGGGGTCTTCCCGCTGAGGCGGAACAGCCAGTCGTCGTGCCCCGGCTGCCAGGCGAACTTCACGAACCCGGGCTTCGTCACCACACCCGCCCAGGCGGCGGGAGACTGGTGGGACACCAGTCCCGGGCCGGTCCCGAAGTCGGTGACACCGGACGCGTACGCGAACAACTCCTCGCGGGACATCGGGCGCACCCGCCGGCCCGCGTGGGGCCACACGTGCAGCAGATAGCTGATGGCGAGTTCCGCCCGTGCCTCCGGCTCGTACTTCGGCTCGCCCGAGAACTTCGCCAACCGGTACTCCGGCGGATACGCCTGATACGCCTCCAGACGCGCGGCCAGCTCCGTCTCCGCGCGGGCCGCCGCCCGGTCTCCCGCGACCCGGGAGAGGAAGGCCAGCGGTATGACGTCCCTGCCGTACAGGTGCTCGCGGTCGTCCACCATCGGCATCAGCGGCTCGCCCGCGTCCGACATGACACCCAGCAGCGTCCGCCACAGCGGCTCCGCGTTGGGCTGCTTGGTCAGCACCTCGGGCAACGGCTCGCCCGCCGCGAGGAAGTGCGCCGCGTTACGCGCCGAAGTGCGCCACATCTCCTCCTGATAATGCGGTCCGAAGGAGCCGTGGTTCTCCACGATGAAGGTGTCGTACGTGTTGTGCGCGGTGTTGCGCGAGACCGGAACACCGTCCACCCGCGTCGGGTTGGCCAGGTCGGCGGGCGGCAGACCGCCCTCGTTGCGCGACCAGGTGCCGTAGTCGGTCGCCCAGTCGGCGCGGCGCCGGTCGTCCGGTGCCCAGGCCAGCGCGGGGGCGAGGGTCTGCGCGTAGAGCCCCATCTCCTCCAGCTTGGTGTCACCGACGTAGCCGCCCTCGAGGCCGTTCGGGGTCCAGTCCCCGGAGGCCGGGTCGTCGCCCGTGCCCAGGGAGTGCGTGTACGCCGCCTGTTCGCGGGTGATGGTGTCCACCGCGGAGCGGGTACCGGCGTCGAGCTGGTCCCACAGCAGGTGTGCGGCGAGGATGAAGTACGACTGGAAGGTGGTGTCGAAGAACAGCGTGCGGCCCCACTGGGTGCCGCCCATGAGCCGGTTGGAGGCGGCGAAGTGCCGCAGCGTCGCCAGGGTCCGGCTCCTGAGCGTCTCCCGGTCGATGCCGGCCGCTTCCTCGTCGAAGGTCCCGTGCGTCAGCAGCACGGCGTGCCCGAGGACCACGGCGAAGCCGAAGTACGCGTCGGTGTAGGTCCCCTTGGCTTCGTCCCACTGCGTCTCGGACCAACGGGTGTGCCGCAGGAGAACGCGGTGGTACGTGGCGGCGACGTCGTCCGGCGGGTCACCGGTCCGGTCGGAGCCGGTGGCGGCGGTGGGGGCGAAACCGGCGGCGGCCGAAGGGGAACCCAGCGCAGGCTGGAGGGCGGCCGCGACGCCGGTCGCCCCGAGCACTCGCAGCAGGAGCCTGCGGCCGACAGGGAGGGAAATGGGTCCCATGATGGTCCTCTTTGCCAGGCGACAACGTTGTCAACAAGGTCATCCTTGAACGACTCGGACAGGTGTGTCAATGGCGATGCGCCTACGGCTGCCGACCGGTGTGGGTGAAGTCGTAGCCGGTGAAGTCGGCGAGCGGGACATATCCGATGCGCCGGTAGAGGGCGTTGCTGGTGGGGTTGGCAGGGTCGGTGAACAGCACGACCTCCGTCGCGCCGGCCGCGAGCGCGGCACGGCTGACCTCGACCGTCACGGCGCCCGCGTAGCCGCGTCCGCGCAGCGGGACCGGGGTGTACACGGGGTCGATCCGGACCTGCCCGCCGACCAACGGGTTCGCGCCCGCCATGGAGACGGGCGTGCCGTCCTGGGTTTCCCAGTAGGTGTAGCGCTTCTCCGCGAAGCGCGTGCCGGCCCAGGACGCGGCGTCGATGGTCACGTCCTCACCGACGTCCGCGGCGAACTCGCGGCACCAGCGCATGAGGTGCTCGTGCTCCCGCTGGCCCACGAGCCGGCCCCGGCCCGCCGGAACGCGCTCCGGCGGGGTGAGCGCGGCGAGGCGGTGGAGACGGGCACCCCAACTGCGCACGGGTTCGGCCCCCGTGTGCCGTTGCCAGGCCTCGGCGAAGGCGGTGGCGGTGTCGTGGTCCGAGAGGACGCCGGAGGGGGAGTGGCCGAGACCGACGAGGTGGGCGGCGAGGGCGTCGGCCTGCGCGGGGGACAGCGCGGTGAGGGTCAGCCGGCGGGTCGGCGGGCGAAGGAAGACGGCGCGGACCTCGCCGCCGGCCTCCAGCCGGCCGAAGACGGTGGTTCCCGGCCCGAAGGCGTCCGCGCCACGCGTTCGCAGCTTCTCGACCGTCGTCAGCGGTGTGGTGTGCAGGGCGGGGCGCGAGCACAGGAAGTCTCCCGCCCGGGCGAGGAAGTCGTCGAGGTCTTCGGTGAGGTGCCAGCTGTCCGGTCGCATGCCTCATGATCCCTGAACCGCCCGGCCCGGGGGAGCCCTTGCCCCTGCTCGCCCCTGAATCATGAGGACCCTCGTACGTCAGAGGACCCTCGTACGTCAGAGGATCTCGTACGTCAGATGTGTCGCCGTCGACGTCGCGTTCGCGCCCCGCTGGACCAGCGTGCGCGGTGGTCCTCCGACGAACAGGGGCGTCCCGGAGCCCAGAATCACGGGAGCCAGGTGCAGCGACAGCACGTCGACCAGCCCCGCGTGGAGCGCCGAGCCGACCGTGACGCCACCGCCCATGACGACGACGTCGAGGTCCTTGCCACCGGCCGCCGAAGCCGCCTCGGCACGCTCGCGGGCGGCGGCGACGGCGTCGGGCAGACCGGTCGTGACGAACGTCCAGTCGAGGCCGGTGAGCCGCACCGACTCCGGCGCCGAGCCCGTCACGACGACGAACGGGGGTTTGCCCACCTCCGCGGCGCCGTAGCCGATCGTGTCGTCCCAGCCGCCCGGCCCGTCGACCACGTCGAAGAGCCGGCGGCCGAGGACGACGGCACCCGAGCGGGCGGTCGCCTCACGCACGATCCGGCGGTCCTCGGGGTCGTCGGAGAACGCCCAGGTGTGCAGGGCCTCGCCGCCGGTGCCCAGACCGTTGTGCGGGCCGGGATCGGGCCCGGTGACGAAGCCGTCGAGGGAGACCGAGATGTCAGCGATGATGCGAGTCATACAGGGTGGACCCGGTCCGCCGCCGGAAGTCATCGCCGGAGTCCGCCTCTGTTCCGGCCGTTTTCGGCCCCGGACCCGGTGTTCTGCGCCCGGCCGGGGCGGCCGTCGCGCAGAGTACTGTCCATGACGACACCCGCGGAACCGCTCCGCTCCCTCGCACGCACCCGGGCCTCCCTCGACGGCGAGGAGGTCACCTACTGGTGGTCCGGAAGCGTGTACACCTGGGCCCCCGACGAACCCTACGAGCGCGTCTTCGGCTTCGAAGGCGTCAACGTCGCCCGCCTGGTCCACGAAGCCGACGACGGCCCGGACACCTTACCGGCTGCTCACCCGCGAGGCCGCGTTCTACCTGGACCCCGCCACCGGCGAGATCCTGGAAACCTGGCAGGACCTGCCGGTGGTGCACATCTGGAACGACCCGGCGAACCAGAAGTGGCGCCCCTTCCCGATCCCGACGACCGACCTCGGCGGACAGGTCTGCTTCAGCCTGGAGATCCCGCTCGCCTACCCCTCGCCCCTGCCGGTGGCCCAGTACCCGGTCCACTCGGCGGGCGACACGTACAAGGCCCTGGAGCTCTTCCAGTTCTTCGCCCACCGCGCGGACCTGGCAGGACCGGCCCCGAGCGTCCCGGCCACCATGTCCTGGACCCGGATGTCCCCGTGGGCCCCGTGGATGGCCCGCGGCCAACGGCCCGGCGGCCTCACTTATCACTGTCGGGGCCGCAAGCTCGACTCGTACGCCGAGGTCCCCGAGCGCACCCGTGCCCACATCGCCGACCACCACCCGGAGTTCGCCCGGGCTCCGGAGCAGTGGAGCGAGCCGAACGAGACCAGTTGGACCTACTTTCGTAAACTCAACCCGCCGAAGTGAGCGGTCGCGGCGGACGGCCCCGGGAGATCAGAAGGCGCGATCGGTCCGCTCTGGACAGGTACGGGGAGATTTTGGCACGGTGACGTGCACCGGACGCCCGGCGACCGAAGCCGTGTCCGCTGTTCCCTGGGGGTCCGGCCATGCCATCCACGCGCCTCGGACGGGACGCGGCTTCCTTCTACACGGCGCACAGTGCCTTCTCCGATCCCCGTGAACTCGTCGGGCTCTATGCAGGCCTGCCGGACGATCCGGCACAGCTCGCCCGCACAGCGCGGGACCTGATGGTCCACCGTCTGGAAGGCGACCTGTTCCGTCATGCCGTCCCGCCGGACCGCCTGCACAACGACGCCGAGACGCGCTATCTCGACGACGTCCTGCGGATCGTCGTCGAGCGGAACGACGCCCCGTTGACGCGGCGGCGCTAGGTCGGTGACCGGTTCGTCGGAGTGTGCCGCGACTTCGCGCTGCTGTACTGCTCGTTCCTGCGTCACGCGGGCATCCCCGCACGACTGCGCTCCGGCTTCGCCGACTACTTCGGTCCGGACGGATTCCACGGCGACCACGTGGTGACCGAGTACTGGGACCCCGCGCGCGGCTGGCTGCTCGCCGACCCGCAGCTGGCCGACCCGGTGGTCTGCGAGAGGTGGAAGGTGGACTTCGATCCGATGGACGTGCCACGGGACCGCTTCATCGTCGCCGGCAAGGCGTGGCGGGCCATCCGGGCGGGCGACGCGGACCCCAGGACCTTCGGGCTCCATCCTCCGCAGGAGGGGCCGATGTTCGGCGAGTGGTTCGTGGCACACGACGTCCGGATCGATCTCGCTGCGCTGAACAAGGTGGAGACGCTGCTGTGGGACACCTGGGGAGCGGGGGCGGGCGGCGAGACGGAGATGAGCGACAGCGCCCGTGAGCTGCACGACCGGGCCTCGGCGGTGGCGGGCGACGACGTACCCTTCGACGCGGCGCGCAAGCTGTTCGCGGAAAGTGAGGAGCTGCGCACGCCGCGCACCGTCCTGTCGTTGGCGCCGTTCAACGGTCCGAGCGAAGTCGCACTCCGGTGAGGAACGGCGACCGCATCACCGACGGCGAACGCCCTGGGGCGGGCGCGGTATGAGCCGCCTCTCGGCCGAGGCCATCGGCACCGGGCGGCTGGACCTGGAGCCCCTGCGCGTCGATCACGCCGATGAGATGGCCCGGGTGCCGGCCGATCCGGCTCTGCACACCTTCATCGGTGGCGTGCCGGACACCCCGCAGGCCCTGCGTTCGCGGTACGAGCGCCTGGCCAAGGGCTCACCCGACCCGGCCGTCTCCTGGCTGAACTGGGTGATCCGGCTCCGTGCGCAGGAGTGCCTGACCGGCACGGTGCAGGCGACGGTCCGCACCACCGGGCAGGGACTCGTCGCCGAGATCGCCTGGGTGGTGGGCTCTGTGTGGCAGGGCAGGGGCATTGCCACCGAGGCGGCCCGCGGACTCGTGGGCCGCCTCGCCCGGCAGCGGGTGCGGAGCGTCATCGCCCACATCCACCCCGAACATCACGCCTCCGCCGCCGTCGCCCTGGCCGCCGGGCTCACGCCGACCGGCCGGTGGCACGACGGCGAGCTGCGCTGGCAGCGGAGCTTCAGTCGGGTTCCGACGCCGGACTGAGACGCCCCGCCGACTTGCCGACTTGCCAACCCGCCGACCCTTCGACCCGCCGACCCTTCGACCCGCCGGCCCTTCGACCTGCCGACCCGCCCCGCAGTTCCGCCGGCGGGCGACCGGGCGGGCAGGGGCGGCGGTCCGGATGGGAAAGCCCGAAGGGCAGCGTTCGAGGCCGCGGGGCCGGCGGCCGTCCACGGTCCGCACGGAGGCCGTAGGCTGCCCGGCGGCTCCCCCTCGCCCGGAGCCTCGGTGAAGTGGGGAGCGCGCAGGTGAGCAAGGTCGATCCGTCGGACAGAGCCCGTTCGCTGGCCCGTTACGCGTTGCTCGCGGCCGCGGCGGCGGTCCTCGTCGTCCTGCTGTCGCTCGGCGACGGCGGTTCCCTCGTCCTCCTGGGAGCACTCGCGGGACTGGCGGTGTGCGCCGTCGGCGCCTGGTGGTTCCTGGCCCACCGGGGGCCGTTGCGGGTGCTGGGCGCCGGGCTCGCCGTGGCGGCTCCGGTGGCCGTGCTCCTGCTGTTCCTGAACGGCGGCATGTGGTTCACCGCACCGGCCGCGATCCTGCTGTGGGGCGTGGCACTGGCCTGCGCGCGCGGCGCCCTGCGGGCGGAGCGCCGGCCGGAGCCGGCGCGGACGGCCGTCCGCCCGCACCGAGCGCCCGGACGGCCGGTCCTCATTATGAACCCGGCTTCGGGCGGCGGAAAGGTGGAGCGGTTCGACCTCGTCGAGCGGGCCGAGGCCCTCGGCGCCCGGGTACTCCTCCTGGAGCCCGGCACCCACACGGACGTCGGGGAACTCGCCCGGAACGCCGTCGCCGAGGGCGCCGACCTGCTCGGCGTCGCGGGCGGCGACGGCACCCAGGCACTGGTCGCCGCGGTGGCGGCCGAGCACGGCCTGCCGTTCCTGGTGATATCCGCCGGCACCCGCAACCACTTCGCCATGGACCTCGGCCTGGACCGCGCCGACCCCTCCCGGTGCCTGGACGCCCTCACCGACGGGGAGGAGCTCAGGGTGGACCTGGGTGACGTGGCGGGCCGGGCGTTCGTCAACACGGTGTCGTTCGGGGTGTACGCGGCGATCGTGCAGCGCCCCGAGTACCGCGACGCCAAGACCGGTACCGCGCTCGACGCGATGCCGGACCTCCTGGCGGGTGGAGCCGGCGAGCGTCTCGACGCCCTCGCCGACGACCGGGCCGTCGACGGACAGCAGGCCCTGCTCGTCAGCAACAACGCCTACGCGTCGTCCGATCCGCTCGACCTGGGGCGCAGGCCCCGGCTGGACCGGGGCGAACTCGGAGTGCTCGGTGTCCGCGTGGACGGTGCGGCGCAGGCGGCCGACCTCGCGGTGCGGCGCTCCCTCTCCCCGGCGCTCACCATCCTGACATCCCGCCGGATCGAGGTCACCGCCGACGCGGGGAGCATCCCGGTGGCCGTCGACGGCGAGGCGCTGACGCTGCCCACGCCCGTGGTGTGCACCGTCCGGCCGGGCGCGCTGCGCGTCCTGGTCCCGCGGGACCGGCCGGGTACGGTGCCCGCGGACCCGCCACTGGACTGGCGTCGGATCGTGACCGTGGCCCTCGACCGGCCAGGGCGCCGCGCGGATCGCTGACCTCGTCCTCGCTGCGTCGCATGGTGGGCCGCTTTATGGTTGCCCGATGCGATTTGTTCCCCGATGGGTCCTGCTCTCGTCAGGGTGTGCGCCCGTCCTGCTGATCGCAGGCTGGACCGTGGCCGCGCTGTTCGAAGGGTCTTCCTACGATCCCGTCACTCAGACGATCAGTGTCCTGGGGGCGTACGGGGCCTCCGGATTCTGGGTGATGACGGGGGCCTTCCTGACCCTGGGCATCTGCCACCTGCTGACCGCCTGGGGACTGCGGCCGGCCGCCACCGCCGGGCGCGTGGCGCTGGCGGGCGGCGGGCTCGCCGCGCTGGTCCTGGTGGCGCTTCCCGCGCCGAGCAGCGGGGGCTCTCTGCGCCACGGCGCGGTGGTGGTGGTCGGATTCACCCTGCTGGCGGTGTGGCCGGTCCTCGCCGTCAACGGCGGTTCGGCCGCCCCCTGGGCCCTGCGACGCGCGCCGTCGATCGTGGCGACGAGCCTGATGGCCGCCGGCGGAGTGTGGTTCCTGATCGCGGTGCAACGACAGGGTGGCGCCGGTGTCGCGGAACGCGCCGTGACGTCCGTCCAGTCGGTGTGGCCCTTCGTGGTCGCCGCCTCCTGCCTCCGGCACCCCCCGGACCGGGACGAGCGGACCGCCCGTGCCCGGTGACGGTCAGCGCCGGGCCAGCGCGAGCAGGCTCAGCCCGAACATCAGGACACCGAGCGGGAGATGCACCGACGGTATGTGGGCGATGCCGAGCACGACCTGGACCGAGGCGAGGACGAGGAAGCCGGAGGCGTGCCAGACGGGCCGGGGCGAGCCTCCACCCGGCTTCCACGCCAGCACCGCCGCGAGCAGGTACAGCATCGACGCCCCGTACATCACGCGCGCTCCTGCACTGTGCAGGGTCTCTCCGTAGGACGAGGTCAGCAGCAGTCCGGCGGAGACCGCCTGAAGGAAGATGGTCAGGGTCTGCAGGGCGATCGTGATCCGCAGAAACGAGAATCGGCGCCGCGCCGCCACCTGGGTTGCCATGCCACGTCCCCTGTTCCGCCCCCCGGGGGCAGTAGATCGGTAAGGTCTCACCAGCCCGACGACGCGGGCCGGTGAAAGGTAAGGCGGGCCAGGGGGCGCGGGGGCATGGGGACAGCCGGAAGCAGTACCGACGCGGCAGCCGCCGAGCGGCGCCAACTGATCAATGTCGCCTACCGGTTGCTGGGTTCGCTGGCCGAGTCCGAGGACGCCGTGCAGGAGGCCTACGCACGCTGGTACGCGCTGCCCCGGAGCCGGCAGGACGAGATCGTGGCGCCGGGCGCCTGGCTGACGACGGTGACCGGCCGCATCTGCCTGGACGTGCTCGGCTCGGCGCGGGCCCGGCGTGAACGCTATGTCGGCGCGTGGTTGCCCGAGCCGCTGCCCGACCACGCCGAGTGGCACCACGGCCACGGCGCCGACCCCGCCGACCCCGCCGATCAGCTGGTCCTGGACGAATCGGTGACCATGGCCTTCCTCGTCGTCCTGGAATCGATGACACCCGCCGAACGGGTGGCCTTCGTGCTGCACGACGTCTTCCGCTATCCCTTCGCGGAGATCGCCGGCATCGTCGGCCGGACCCCTGCCGCCTGCAAGCAGCTCGCGGCCTCCGCCCGGCGGCGGGCGCGCGTGGCGCGGGCCCCGGTGACGGCGGCCGTGCGGGCCGACGTGGTCCGGCAGGTCAAGGAGGCATGGGAGAGCAAGGACATCGCGGCCCTCGTCGACGTCCTCGACCCGGCCGCGGTGATGACCGCCGACGGCGGCGGACAGGTCGGTAGCGTCCTGCGCCCGGTCGAAGGCGCAGCGCGCATCGCCCGGTACATGGTCGCCATCGCCGACAGGGCACCGGGGCTCGAACTCCTGGAGCGGTCGGTCAACGGAGTGCCGGGCCTGGTGGCCCAGCGGGCCGGCGTCGTCGTGACCGTAGCCGCGTTCGATGTCGCCGAGGGACGCGTCACCCGGATCTGGGCGGTCCGCAATCCGGAGAAGCTGCGGGCGTGGAGCTAGGGGGTGTCGTTTGGATCATGCCGGGGTCGCGGGGCCTGGCACGCACATCTTCGGCGTTGTCGTCGGTTGCCAACGCTCCGCGTTGTCGCCCTCCTCCGCCTTGCAGCTGCACGCACCAGGCCCCGCTCGGGTCGGCAACAACGCAACGTTGGCTGGAGCCGGCCCGATCCAAACGACACCCCCTAGGACAGGGCGATCAGCCCCGCCGCCGTCTCCCGGAAGCCACAGGTGTCGACGTAGAAGGATCTCAGGTGCTCTTCGAAGTCGACATGCAGCCACTCGCATCCCGCCGCACGGCATCCCTCGGCGGCCGCCTCGAGCAGCGCGGCCCCCACCCCGTTCGAACGACGGCGCCGAGCCACGACCGTGTCCAGGACGAACGCGTGGACTCCACCGTCCCAGGCGATGTTGACGAATCCGATCAGAGCGCCGTCTTCCACCGCGCAGACCCAGCCGAGGCTGTGCCGCCGAAGCCTCGCACGCCAGTCCGTCCGCTCCACCGGATGACCGAACCCTTCGGCGTGCAACTCGTCGAGAGCCTCGTTGCCGACGTCGCCCCGCCACTCGTACGTGATCGTCATGGGCCGAACCTAGCGGCCGCCTGACGCGGGCCGTACGACGGGCGTGGGTAGGCTGACTCGGATCAAGGCCGCCGTATCGCAGCAGATGTGACAGATGTGGAGCTTCCGCCATGACCACAGCGCACGACCTGACGATCGTCTCTCTCGAGGTCGGCTCCGAGTATCCGGTGGAGCGGGGTGACCTCTCGCTGGCCCTTGCCGGTGCCGAACTGGTCGACCTGCTGGACGCGGGGAGGGTGTCGCTGGACGGGCTCCGTCTTCGGCCGGCGTCGCCGTCTCAGTCCGGTGACCCACTGCTCGACGCGGCCGCCCTGCTCGTCGCGGAGGAACCCGCCGAGTCCGTGGAGGACTGGCTGTGGCGCCGGGGGCGCGGCCTGGCGGTGGAGTACCTCGCCGCCGCGGGGGCGGACGACGGCGGCCGCAGGCGATCGCGATGGACCGTACGGCGTACCGCCGACCGGCCCGCCCCGGCCGATCCCTCGGCCCGGCGGAAGGCCACCGAGCGATGGTCCTTGGGCGATCCCGTGCTGGTGGGTCTCGCGGCCGCGGTGGGAATCCGGCACGAGTCGGCCGACCAGGTGGCGGACCCCGAGGACGACGGGATCGCGGCCGTGCTCGCCACCGTGAACGACGCGGTGGTGGAGCTGGCCGCCATCCGGCAGCGCCGCAGCATCGAGGAGGCGGCGTTCGACAACATCTGGCGCGGCATGTGACCGCTTCGCAGACGTCCGGCCGCGGCGGTGTCAGATGCGCCAGGAGCGCAGCGCGTCGGCGATGTCGTAGATGCTCAGCCGGGTCTCGCGGACCTTTCTGATCAGGTCGGACAGATCCCCGTAGGGCGGGTCGATCCCCTCCCCGGACTGGTCCATGTACTGACCGGTGACGAAGGCGGCGAAGAGGCTGTTGCGGTGGGGGAGCGGCTCGAGACGCACGATGGTGTGCAGGAGGGCGGCCGCCCGCCACGCGCTGTCGGGATTGGACGCGGCCAGGGTCGGCATGCGGGTCTTGTGCCGCGCCACGGCCGCGACGAGGGCGGAGTAGTCCGTGACCGACACGTCCTCGTTGTCGAGAGCGGCGTCCTGGACGTCCAGGAGCCAAGGGACATCGATGTACAGGGGCTCGCTCATCAGGCGGCGGTGACTCCCTCGCCACGCTGGGACGGGGGGATCTCGTCGGGGAACGCCTCGTCGAACTCGGCACGCAGCCGGTCCGCCCACGAGGTGGCGCCGGCGACGAACCGTTTGCGCTGCATCTCGCGGACACCCAGGTCGTGCATGTACTGCTTCAGGCTCTTGCCCTCGGCTGCGGCAGCGGCACGCACGCCTTCCATTTCTTCCTCGGTGAAGGTCACGTTGAGCGATGGCATACCCGCATGGTACCTACTCGGTACCTGACACGCGACCCGCCGGGTGAGCGGCGGGCCCTCCCGTCTCCCGACCCGGTCGCCCCGCCTCGGCATGTCGCGGCCCGCCTCGCGGTGACGGTCGGCGAGGATTCCGTCGTTCCGGATCGACGCGAGCCGAGCACACCTCGGGCAACCCGTACGAACGCGCAGGGAGGCAGTGGTGACGATCGAGCGGGTCGGACTCGTGGTGCACGGTGGACGCGAGGGCTCCGCGCAGGCCGCACGGGAAGTGCGTGAGTGGTGCGACGAGAACGCCGTGGTGTGTACCGACATCGACGTGTGGAGCGGCGACGGCCGCCACAGCGCCCGGGAGGAGGTGGACGCGGCGGGCGACCCGGACCTCATCGTCACCCTGGGAGGCGACGGCACCTTCCTGCGCGGCGCCCGGTTGGCGGCCGAGAACGACGCCCTGATCCTGGGCGTGGACCTGGGAAGGGTCGGGTTCCTGACCGAGGTCCCCGCGCCCGCGGTGCGCTCCGCCCTCGATGCCGTCCAGGGTGGTGATCTGGAGCCGGAGAGCCGCATGCTGCTCACTCTGCGGACCTCCCGCCTGCTGGAGATCCCGTCGGAGATGGAGGCGCTCATGCGCTACGGGCGGGGCCCGTTGCTGCCGCCCCCTCGGGTGCGTCCCGATTGCGAGAGCGGCGACGAATGGGGCATCGCCCTGAACGTCACGGCGCTCAACGACGTGGTGCTCGAGAAGCTGTCGAGGGACCGGCAGATCTCCGTGGGCGTCTATGTCTCCGGCCGGCTGCTGGCCTCGTACTCCGCCGACGCGCTGCTGGTGGCCACCCCGACGGGCTCCACCGCCTACAGCTTCGCCGCGGGCGGCCCGGTCGTCTCTCCCCGGGCCGAGGCACTCGTCTTCACGGCGGTGGCCCCGCACATGACGTTCGACCGCTCGGTGGTCACCGCACCGGACGAACCCGTCGGACTGCGGATCCTCGAACGCTCGGGCCGCGCCGCCGTGAGCATCGACGGGCAGCTGCGGGGCGTACTCGATCCGGGCGACTGGCTCGGCGTCTACGCCGCTCAGCACCGGCTGCGGGCGGTGCGGCTGGGGCCCATGGACTTCTACGGCCGGCTGCGGGAACGCATGCGGCTGACCGACGCCCCGGCCGCGGTCGCCGACGGCACGCCCGCCCCCCTGTGGCCGGTCAGTACACCCCCACCGGGAGACCTCGCACACCTGGCGATGCCCGTGCCGCCGGCCGACGCGGCGCACGAGCGCGGGCGGCGACCATGAGCTTCGGTGAGGGCGGGCGGCCGGCGGGACGAGGAGAGGACCGCGGAAGGGATCCGTCGGCGGGATCGACCGGTGCGTCCACGGCAGCGTGCTGAGGCGTGGGCCGCGCGGCTGCTGACGGTCTCCGCGGGCGCGGTCAACGCCTTGGGCTTCCTCTCCCTCGGCGGAGTCTTCACGAGCGTGGTGACCGCCAACTCGGCGATGTTCGGGATCGGGTTGGGGAGCGTCGACCGGGAACTCGGTGGACTGGCCGGCCTCGCGGTGCTCTGCTACGTGCTGGGCGCGGCAGCAGGCAGCTGGGCGGCCGCCCGTGCCCAGCGGGGCACGCGGTCCCCGGCGGCCGACTTCCTGCTCCTCGAACTCGTACTGCTGTGGACCGTCGCCGCGTGGTGGCTCTCGGCGGCCGGTCACCCGAGCGGCTGGGCGCGCACCGTCATGCTGGGCACGGTGTCGGCGGCGATGGGGTGCCAGAGCGCCGGTGTGCGCGTCACCCTGGGCGCGAAGGTGACGACCGCCTACTTGACGGGACTGCTGACCCAGGCCGTCGCGGAGGCGGTGACCGCACGGCGGCCGCCGCGACGGGCCCTGGTCACCATGGGCCTGCTGGTTCTGGGCGCCGCCGCGTTCACCCTGCTGGAGCGGTGGCTGCACGGTGTGTCCGCCGTGTTCCCCGCTCTCCTGGTGACGGCGGCGTGGCTGACCACGCACGTGGGGCCACGAGGAGAGGCACACGTTTCCGCCTGACACCGAGGTGCGGAGAACCGGGACGCCGGTCGGCTCCGTCAGCCGGCCTTCAGCAGGAGTTCGGTCAGTTCCTCCGGCACGGTGACCATGCAGTCGTGGCCGCTGCGCAACTCCCACACCCGCGACGGAGTGCCGTCGGGCTGTGTCTCGGGGACCGGGCGGCGGGTGACACCCTCGGGCGTGCTGCCGACGCAGTGGATGTGCGTCCGGGGGATCGCGTCCGCGGCCGGGTTGTCCAGCCGGACCGGCTGCTGGAAGCAGCGCGCCGACTCGTCCGAGAGCATCGTGCGCAGCCATGCCGCGTCCGCCGGGTCGGTGACCCCGAACAGGCCCGCGGGCGCCGGGCGTTCCGGCAGCGGCGGAACACGCCACGGGTCGGCGGAGGCGGCGGCGAGATCGAGCAGGTGCCGGGTCGCGGGCATGACGTCGAGCACGGTCTCACCGTCGTCCGGAACCATCGCGTCGACATGGACCAGACCCGCGATCCGGTCCGGCACCTGATGGGCCACGGCGGATATGACCATCCCGGCGTAGCTGTGCCCGACCAGCACCACGTCGGTCAGCTCCTCCTCGGCGAGGAGTGCGACGACGTCGGCGACGTGGGTGTCGAGTCCCACGTCGGGACCGAGCAGGTGCTCCTTCTCGCCGTGGCCGGTCAGTGAAGGGGCGAACACCCGGTGACCTGCCCCGGTCAGCAGGGGCGCCACGCGGTCCCAGACGTGACCGCTGTGCCAGGCACCATGGACAAGGACGTAGACCTTCGCATGCGACGTGTTCATGGGACAGGACGCTACGGATCCGATGGGTACCTTTTGGTAACCTTCGGCTCATGCGCGACTCCGCGGGAAGCGTCTTCCTCGCCGACTGCCCGGCCCGGCTGGCCATTGAGATCATCACCAACAAGTGGGCGGTCGTCGTCCTGTTCGCGCTCAGTCGCGGGCCGTGCCGGCACGGCGAACTCGTCGATCTGGTCGGCGGCATCTCCCGCAAGGTGCTCACCCAGACACTGCGCAGGCTTCAGGGCTACGGCCTGGTCGAGCGCCGCGCCTACGCCGAAGCGCCGCCACGGGTCGAGTACAGCCTGACCGACCTCGGTCTGACGCTCGTCGAACCCATCGCGGCCCTGACGGACTGGGCTAGGTCGTACGGTGACGCCGTCGTCAGCTTCCAGGTGGCGACGGAGGACGGCTCGGCGACCGGAAGCTGACTCGTCCCTCCGCCCGGCGCGGAGCGAGCTTGCCGATCTTCTCCGCGAATGGCTGTAAACAGCCGTCAACGGCGTACAACCACCGAAGGGGTGCAAAGGTCTCACTGGGTGGCTTCAGCAACACCATGGGGAGGCCAGTCCATTCACGGATCGAGGTGCCATGAAGCGTTCCATGCAAGCCGTGGGGGCGTCGTTGATCGCCGTCGGAGCCATGGGGGCGGGGCTGCTGGCGACGGCTCCCGCCGCAGGCGCCGCGACCACCGGTACGACCGCGTCGTACAACGGTGTCTGCGGCTCCGGCTACAAGGTGGTGAACTCCATGCCGATCGGCGGTACCGGCACGGTGTATCTCACCTACAACTCGGCAACGGGCAAGAACTGTACCGTGACCATCCGCAACAGCACCGGCGCACCGAAGTACATGGTGGCCTACGTGCGCAACGTCGACAGCGGCGAGGACCAGTACGACGAGGGCGACTACCGCTCCTACGCCGGACCGGTGTACGTGTCCGCGCGCGGCGCCTGCGTCGAGTGGGGCGGCGTCATCGACAACCTCCAGGCCTGGAACTACGGCTCCAACTGCGGCGCACTCGCGGCCAAGACCCCGCAGAAGGACTGGTTCGCCGGCGAACGCTGACCGACAACGCCGAACGACCGGGGGCTCCACCGCGACCGGAGCCCCCGTTCGTCTGCTAGACACCCCAGTCGAGCTGGTACTCGGGTGTCCCGGCCGCCCGGCCCCAGGCGACCGCTTCGGCTCTGCCCGCATGGTCACCCACGCGGTAGCGGAAGAAGCGTCCGGCGAACACGATCACGTGGTCGGTGTCGTTCACGGTGAAGTCGGCCCACCATCCAAGGTCTGGTTCAAGGGCACCGGCGAGGCCGTGCGCGAGTTCGCCGGCGACGGAGTCCGGGGCCTCGAAGTCGATGAACGTCCAGGTGGTCGGCTGACCGCTGACCGCTCCGTGCTGGTCGCCGCCCGAACGTTCCTCAGCCGGCCGCGTCGACGCGGCCACGTCGTGGCGGCCGAGCCGGACAAGTCGGAGCCCTGCCACCCGAATGTCCGCGCCGGTTCGCAGACTTTCAGCGATGATGCGTCCTCGAATCATGGACCGATCATGGCTGGTGAAGGGCCTGCCGACCAATGCGCATGACGCACGGGCGGGTGCGAACTCGTCCGCAGGGCCCCAGTAGTCGAAGAGATGGGCCGGCGTGATCGTGCGCAACACCGCGGTGGCGGCCTCGTCGGCGAGCCTGCCGAGAGTACGTCACGCCTTCCGATGCTCCGTCGGCGTTCGGCGCCGATGAAGAGAGAACACAACATGTCGTCACACTGATATCCGTGACGGCGCCGTCACAGCGAACGGGACACAGTGTTATGACACACTCTTGGCACGCCCCGGCGCACAGTCGGCGAACCGATCAAGGTGATCACCATGGCAACCGAAAGCATCCTGCATCCCGGCCTCATCGTCCCGGTCGGGCACGTCGAGCCCGTGCCGCGCCGCATCCGGGGTCTGATCAATGGCCGCATCGTCTTCGACACGCGTCGCGCGCTGTACGTGTGGGAGTGGCGGGCCTACCCCCAGTTCAGCATCCCGGTCGCGGACCTGGTGGACGGTGTGCTCCACGACGACGGACACGCCGAGCCGCTCGGTGCGGGCCCCGCACACCGGCACACCCTTCACGTCGGCTCCGAGGTCCGCGAGGGCGCGGCATGGGTCTGGGGTGACGGCGCCCCACAGGCCCTGCACGACACCGTGCGCTTCGAGTGGGAGGCGATGGACTCCTGGTTCGAGGAGGACGAGCCGGTCTTCGTCCATCCCAGGAGCCCGTACTCCCGCGTGGATGCCCTGCGCTCGGACAGCACCGTCCGAGTGGAGCTGGACGGTGTCGTGCTGGCCGATGCCGCCACCTGCGTCAAGCTGTTCGAGACGGGACTGCCCACCCGCTACTACCTCGACCGCACACACATCCACTGGGCCCGGCTGCGGCACTCGGACACGGTGACCCGATGCCCGTACAAGGGCACCACGAGCAGCTACTGGTCCTTCGACAGCGAAACCGCTTCTCACGAGGACATCGCCTGGACCTACGACTTTCCGACGATCCACGCCAATCGCATCGCCGGCATGAGTGCCTTCTACAACGAGCACGTCGATCTGTACATCGACGGCGACCTGCTGCCGAAGCCCCCGGACCGGCCAATTCCCTGAGGTTTTCACCGTGGCACGTCACACATCGACTCCCGGCTCGGTCTCATGGGGTGAAAGGCACACAAACGTCATAGCCGCCCCGAAGGAGCACGCCGTGAGTGACGTCAATCTCGAGCCCGCCGCGCAGGAATTCGCCGACGCGACCGCCAAGCCGCCGCTGCTGTACGAACTCGGCGTCGACGGTGCCCGCAAGCTGCTCGACGACGTGCAGGCACAGCCCGTCGAAAAGCTCGACGTGGACGAGAAGTGGATCACCGTCCCGGCCCAGGTCGGCGACGTGCGGGTACGCATCGTCAAGCCCGTCGGCACCACCGGTGCCCTGCCCGTGATCCTCTACGTGCACGGCGGCGGCTGGATCCTCGGCAACGCCGGTACCCACGACCGTCTGGTGCGCGAGCTGGCCGTGGGGGCGGAGGCGGCCGTGGTCTTCGTCGAGTACGACCGTTCCCCGGAGGCGAGGTACCCCGTCGCCATCGAGCAGGCGTACGCCACCGCCCAGTGGATCACCGCCAAGGGCGCCGGCGAGGGCCTGGACGCCTCCCGGCTGGTCGTCGCCGGTGACTCCGTCGGCGGCAACATGACCGCCGCCCTCACCCACATGGCCAAGCAGCGCGGGGACGTCACCTTCCTGCACCAGTCGCTGTACTACCCCGTGACCGACGCGGCCCAGGACACCGAGAGCTACCGCACCTTCGCCCACGGGCCGCACCTGACGGCGAAGGCCATGGAATGGTTCTGGGACGCCTACACCAGCGACCCGGCCGAGCGCGCACAGATCACCGCGTCGCCCCTGCGCGCTACGCTGGAAGACCTCCAGGGCCTGCCGCCCGCGTTCGTCGTCGTCGACGAGAACGACGTGCTGCGCGACGAGGGCGAAGCGTACGCGCGCAAGCTGATCCAGGCCGGCGTGCCGACCACGAGCATGCGCTACAACGCCACCCTGCACGACTTCATGATGCTGAACCCCGTTCGCGGGACGCAGGCCTCGAGCGCGGCCGTCGAGCAGGCCGTTCACGTGCTGCGCAAGGCGCTCGGCACCAACTGACACACACGTCGGGGGACGAAATGCCGAGTCGTCGTCGAGAGCGAATTCGGCTCAGTTCATACGCGCGACGGCGCGCGTATTCCACGGATGGGAAAGGTCAATCCGATGAGTGCACAGAAACCGACCATCGTCCTCGTCCACGGCGCGTTCGCGGACTCCTCCAGCTGGAACGGCGTCGTGGACAAGCTCCAGTCCCACGAATACCCGGTGGTGGCCGCAAGCAACCCGCTGCGCGGACTGACCAGCGACGCCGAGTACGTCAGGCAGCTCGTGGCCTCCATCGACGGCCCGGTCGTCCTGGCCGGCCACTCCTACGGCGGCTCGGTCATCAGCAACGCCGCGAAGGGGCTCGACAACGTCAAGGCGCTCGTCTTCGTCGCCGCCTTCGTGCCCGACGAGGGCGAGAGCGCGATCACGCTGTCCGGCAAGTTCCCCGGCAGCACACTCGCAGAGGCGCTCCGCCCGGTGCCGGTCACACTGTCCGACGGCAGCCAGGTCGCGGATCTCTACATCGAGAAGAGCAAGTTCCCCCAGCAGTTCGCCGCCGACGTCCCCGAGGAGACCGCGGTGGTCATGGCCGCGACCCAGCGGCCGGTGACCGATGCCGCACTGGGGGAGGGGGCCTCGGCCCCCGCGTGGGCGGACATCCCCTCGTGGGTTCTCGTGGCCACCGAGGACCGCAACATTCCGCCGCAGGCGCAGACCTTCATGGCCGAGCGTGCGAAGGCCACGACCGTGAGCGTCTCCGCCTCCCACGCGGTCGCCGTCTCGCGTCCCGGCGACGTCGCGCGGCTGATCAACGAGGCGGCTCAGGCCACCGCCTGAGCGGCCGGCGCTCCGCACAGCGCCGGCGGGCGGCCGATCGAGGGCGATCGGCCGACCCGGCGCTCGCGGAACCCGCGAAACAGGGCCGCACCGAATCATCCACAGCCGCACACGGACAGGCCGCGCGGAGTAGGCTCGATATGGTCGATGCCTTTTTGCACAGTGCGGGGTGTTACGTGGTGCTCGGCCGTAGACGTGAATCCCGGATGCTCGACCAGCTGGCGGCGAAGGTACGCGAGGGGCGGAGCGCCGCTCTCGTGGTGCGCGGAGAGCCCGGCATCGGCAAGACCGCCCTGCTGGACCAGCTGGCCGCCGCCGTGCCCGACTGCCGGACGGCCCGCGCCGCCGGCAGCGAGGCCGAGATGGAACTCCCGTTCGCCGGACTGCACCAGCTGTGCGGCCCGCTGCTCGACGACGTCGACCACCTCTTCGATCCGCAGCGCGATGCCCTCGACGTGGCGTTCGGCCTGACCAAAGGGCCGCCACCCAACGCGTTCCTGCTGGGTCTGGCGATCCTGAACCAGTTGGCCGAGGTGGCCCGTCAGAAGCCGCTGATCTGCCTGGTGGACGATGCCCAGTGGCTCGACCGCGCCTCACTGCAGGTTCTCGGCTTCGTCGCCCGGCGCCTCAAGGCCGAGTCGGTCGGCCTGGTCTTCGCCGTACGGGAACCGGACGACGAGCGGCTCCTGGACGGGCTCCCCGAAATGACACTCACGGGCCTCGACGAGGACGACGCCGGCGCCCTGCTCCGGTCGGTGCTGCCCGGGGCGCTCGACGCGCACGTCCGAAGCAGGATCCTCGCCGAAGCCCGGGGAAACCCACTCGCACTGATGGAACTCCCGCGCGGGATCACGGCGGCCGACCTGGCAGGCGGTCTCGCCCGACCGGCCGCGCAGCCCTCGGCCGCCCGGATCGAGGAGAGCTTCCGCAGACGGGTCCAGTCGCTGCCGCCGGCGGCCCGGCGACTGCTGCTGATCGCGGCCGCCGAGCCGATCGGCGACATCACCCTGCTGCGCCGCGCCGCACAGCGACTCGGAATGGACCTGGACGCGGCGTCACCGGCGCTGGCACTCGGACTGATCGAGTTCGGCGGCCGGGTCCGGTTTCGCCACCCGCTCGTACGCTCGGCGTCCTACCGCCACGCGACCCAGGCCGACCGCTCCGCCGCCCACCGGGCGCTGGCCGAGGCGACGGACCCGGCGCAGGACGCGGATCGCCGCGCGTGGCACCTGGCCCTCGCCGCGGTGCTCCCCGACGAGAACGTGGCCACCGAACTGGTGCGCTGCGCGGATCGGGCGCGAGACCGGGGCGGGCTCACCGCCGCGGCGGCCTTCCTCGCGCGCGCCATGGAGCTGACCTCGGACTCCTCGCTGCGTTGTGAGCGGGCACTGATCGCCGCCGAGGCGAAGTTCGAGGCGGCGGAGGTGGAGTCGGCGTATCAGCTCGCGAAGGCCGCCGAGACAGGACCCCTGGACCGTCTTCACCGTGCCCGGCTGGCGCGGTTGCACGCCCGGATCGTCTTCGCCCGCAGCCGCGGCAGCGAGGCGACGCCCCTGTTCCTGGAAGCCGCCAGGCGCCTTGAGCCACTCGACGCGGTGCTGGCCCGCGAGACGTATCTCGAAGCCCTCGCGGCAGCCGTCTTCGCCGGGCGGCTCGAAAGCGGGACCACCGTCCAGGACGCCGCGAAGACCGCCCGGGCCGCGGCGCGCACATCCGGGTCCCCCAGCCGGACGGATCTCCTTCTGGAGGGCGTGTCGACCCGCTTCACCGCGGGCTACGCGGCCGCCGTGGGACCGCTGCGGGACGCCCTGCGGGCCTTCCGGTCCGAGGCGGGGGACGGACACGGCGACACCGCACGGTGGCTGTGGCTGGCATGCCCCGTCGCACCCGAACCCATCGCCCCCGAGCTGTGGGACGACGAGGCGTGGCACGACCTGGCCGACAGCGCCGTCAGGCTCGCTCGTGGCGCCGGGGCTCTCGCCTCCCTGCCCGTCGCGCTGACCTACCGCGCGGGTGTGCACCTGCAAGCCGGCGAGTTCGCCGAGGCGTCGGCCCTGATCGACGAGGCGGACACGCTGACCGCCGCCACGGGCAACGCTCCGCTCGACTACACCTCCCTGATGCTGGTGGCCTGGCGCGACGACGAGCGCCGGGCCATGAAGGCGATCGAGCAGGCGATCCGCACCGCGACCGACAAGGGCCAGGGGCGGGCCCTGGGCCTGGCCCACTACGCGACGGCCGTCCTGCACAACGGCCTGTCCCGGTACGACGTCGCCCTCGACCGGGCCCGGCGCGCCTGTGAGTACGAGGACCTCGGCTTCTTCGGCTGGTACCTCGTCGAGTCGGTGGAGGCGGCGGTGCGGTGCGGTGAGCGGCACGAGGCGGTTGCCGCGCTTGACCGGCTGGGCGAGGTGACGGGGGCGGCGGGCACGGACTGGGCGCTGGGTGTTCAGGCGCGGTCACGCGCGTTGGTGAGCGAGGGGGAAGCGGCTGAGGGGTGGTACCGGGATGCGATCGAGCGGCTGGGGCGTACCCGCCTGAGGGTGGAGCTGGCCCGGGCCCACCTGGTGTACGGCGAATGGCTGCGGCGGGAGAACCGGCGCAGCGACGCGCGTGATCAGCTGCGGACGGCACACGCGATGTTCACCGGGTTCGGTGCGGGCGCGTTCGCGGGACGCACCGCCCGCGAGTTGCAGGCCACCGGAGAGGTCGTGGCCCGGCGCGGGGTGGCGAATCCGGCGGCGCTGACCGCGCAGGAGGCGCAGATCGCGGGTCTGGCCGGGGAAGGGCTGACCAACCCGGAGATCGGCGCGCAGCTGTTCCTCAGCCCGCACACGGTCGAGTGGCACCTGCGCAAGGTGTTCGCCAAGCTCGGCATCACCTCCCGCCGGCAACTGCGCACCACCCGCACCGAGCGGTCGTCCGCCACCCCGGCCTGAGGCCCGGATGCCGCCCGGGCCGGTCTCGGACCGGCATGCGCTCACCTGGCTTGCGCTCACACCGGCTTGCGCCACACGGAGATGTGCTTCGCGGAATCCTGGGTGAACGGCTCCCCGCCCCAGTCCCCGACGCGACGCTCCCGCTCGAGCCCGGCGAGCCGTGCCATCAGGTCGAGCTCCGCCGGCCAGGCGTACCGGTGCCGGGAGTGGTCACGGCGGTAGCCGCCGTCGTCTCCGTCACGGGTGAAATGGTGCGAGACGAGAATCTGCTCGACCAGGTCGAAAGTGTCGAAACCGAGATGCCGCTCGGATACGTCGAACGGCACCGCGACCTGGCCGGGCGGCAGAAAGCGCAGCGGCGGCACGCCCAGCTCGATGACGAACCGGCCGCCGGGCCTCAGATGGCGTGCCGCGTTGCGGAAGCACTCGACCTGCTCGTCCTGCGTGAGCAGGTTCGTGATGGTGTTGTAGACGAGATAGACCAGGGCGAACTCGCCGGGAACGACGGTCGCGGCCATGTCCCCGATGGTCACCGGCAGCGTGTCCTCGTCGACCTTGCGCCGCAGGACCGCGGCCATGGGTTCGGACAGTTCGATGCCCACCACCGGCACGCCGCGTTGCCGGAGCGGCACGCCCACTCGTCCGGTTCCGATGGCGAACTCGAGCGCGCGGCCGTCTCCGGCCAGCTCGGTGAGGAAGTCGAGAGTCGGACCGAGGACGGCGGCCGAGGACATCTCGGTCTCCTCGGCGTCGTAGCGGTCGGCGGTCGCACGGGTCCACAGCTCACTGCTCGTCACGGGCGGCCACTCTGCCGGGTGCGGCGGGGCGCTGTCGACGCATTTACGACCACCGGCTCCGCTCACGCGGTGTGTCCGCCGGCGGGCGGACGCGTCACCGGGACTCGCGCAGCCGAAGCAGGTACGCCGCGGTCAGCGCGACGGCACGGTCCTCGTCGCGCGACAGCTCCACCAGGGCACTGGACGCCCTCGCCCCCGGGATGCCCGCCAGTGCCTGGGTCAGCCGTCCGCGTGCGGGCGCCGCGGTGGCGTCGTGGGCGAGGCGGCCGACGAGCCCGGTCGCGATCTCATCGGCCATCGCGGCCTCGCCCGCCAGCACGCTCAGCGCGTCGGCCGCATCGGTGTCGTTCCTTCCCGCCACGATCATGTCGATGAGCGTCGGGACCGCGTCGGTCACCCCCTGCGTCCCGAGCGTCAGTGCCGCATACCCGCGGACCACGACGTCGGGATGGGCCAGCGCGCCCCGCAGATGCGCGGCGGCCTCAGCGCCGGGCATCTCGGCGAGGGTCTGAACGGCCCGTTCCCGCACCGCCGCGACCGGCGAGCCGAGGCCCTCCGCCAGCAGTGCCGTGCCGTCGTCGCCCGACCGGGCCAGCGCCCACCGAAGGGCTCCGGCGACGTTCGGATCCGCCTCGCTCAGTGCCGCCTCGACCAGTGCCTCCACCGGCACCACGGCCTCGTGGACCGAGGACAGGGCCGCCCGCTGGCGCGCGTCGGCGCTCTTGGAGCCCAGCGCCTGGAGGAGCGCGACGACCTGGAGGACGTCCTCCCAGCCGGCGGGGTCCGCGGCATCGATCCGGCGCAGCCGGGTGAGCAGCTCGGTCTCGGCCGCGATGCGCTCGTGGGTCTGCCGGACGAGGTCGTCGACCAGGGCCGACGGCGTGAAGCCGGGTTCGTCGAGCGCACGACCGATCTCCCGCAGTGACAGCCCCAGCGACCGCAGGCTCTCGACATGGAAGATCCGCCGGATGTCCGCACGGGAGTACTCCCGATAACCGGAGCCGGTGCGACCGGAAGGCCGTACCAGGCCGAGCGACTCGTAGTGCCTGAGCATGCGGGCACTGACCCCGGACCGTCGCGCCACCTCACCGATCAACACGCTCTATCTTCCCTCCTCGCCGGACCCGCCGAGGGCCACGACGCGCTTCGCCTCCTCGATCGCGAACTCGAATCCGGCGTCGGGGTCGCGCAGCAGCCGCTGGGTGGCGAGCGCGTGTGCGCGTACGTGCGGGGAGGGGGCCGTCGTCGCGGCACGCAGAACCCCCTCAACCGCCTCACCCAGCGCGACCAGTGCCCGGCTGAGACTCAGGTGCGTCTCCCGGTCACCGCGCCCGAGCTGCGTGGCCAGCACCGAGGCCAGGGCGGACTCCTCGCCTTCCGGTACGAGCACGACCGCGGCCCGCCAGGCGCTGCGCGCCACCTCGTCGTCGGCGTCGCGCAGCACCGCCGGTGTGATCGCCGGCCACGCCTGCCGGTCCCTGATCTTGGACAGTGTGTGCAGCGCCTGACTCCGTGCCTGCGCGTGCTCCGAACGGACTTCACCGACCAGCCGGGGGAGCGTCAAGGACACCGGGTGGCGGGTCAGCGCCCAGGTCAGCATGTCGCGGACGAAGAACTCCGGCTCGATCGCGGATCGCTCGACGAGCTTGCCGACGAAGCGCGGGTCGGGCGCCGTGCCGACCGCCATGGCCGCCCGCAGCCGCACGGACGAACGACTGTCCTCCAGACCCTGGAGCGCTCGCAGCGCGTCCGCGTCCTGTCTCGTCATGGTCATCGGGACCACCTCCCTGGCAGCAGTGAAGGCCTTGTCACCGTGTCAAGGTCAAACACAGCCCGCGCCACCTCCCCGCGACGGTTGCCGAAGTGGTGGTCGCGGCGCTTCGCGTCGGGAGAAGATGGGTGCCATGACGGGAGCCAGTTCCTCCATCGACCGCACCAGGCCCAGCATCGCCCGCGTCTACGACTACCTGCTCGGTGGCAAGGACAACTACGCCGTGGACCGGGAGATCGGTGACGTGTTCAAACGTGACCTTCCCGGGTCGGTGGCGATCGCCTTCGCCAACCGCGCGGCGTTGACCCGGGCGGTGAGGGAGATCGTGACGACGACCGGGGTGCGCCAGTTCATCGACCTGGGCAGCGGTCTTCCCACGGCCGACAACGTGCACCAGGTCGCGCAACGGCACGCTCGGGACACCCGGGTGGTGTACGTCGACACCGACCCCCAGGTGCTGGTCCACGGGCGGGCGCTGCTGGAGGAGAACGACCGGACGCGGGTCGTGCCGGTCGACGTCCGCGACCCCGAGGGAGTACGGCGCCACCCGGACACCCAGGAGCTGATCGACTTCGATCGCCCCGTCGCCGTCATGCTCAGCGCCATCCTGCACCACGTCAACGACGAGGAAGACCCCGCCGGGATCGTCCGCCACTGGCGTGATCACGTGCCGTCCGGAATCTACTTCTTCGTCAGCCACTTCCGTTCCGGGAACAACCCGGAGACGGCGGAGGCCGAGAAGGTCCTCCAGGGGACCTTCGGCCGCGGCAGGTGGCGCAGCGACGAGGAGATCGCGGCCCTGCTGGACGGCCTGGAGATTCTCGAACCGGGGATCGTACCGGCGTCCGTGTGGCGTTCCGAGGCCGCCGGCAGTACGCGGAAGGGCGACGCCGAAGACGAACTGACCGTCTGGGAGCGTCTCATCGCCGCCGGCCTGGCCCGGAAGCCGTAGAGCGTTGGTCCGGATCGGAACGACGGCGGTACTCGCGATGATGCCGGACGCCGGGCCGCTGTTGCGGTCGGCCGCCGAGGTGGACGCACGGGCGGTGCGACCAGGTGTGCCCGCACACGCCGCGCTGCTCTACCCGTGGCTGGCCGTCGACGAGGTCGGCGAACCGGAGCTGCACCGGCTACGGGTCGCACTACCCGTCGGCCGAGTCCACGTCCGGATGTCCTCGGTCGAACGAAGCGGTGGCTTCGTCGGCGTCCCGGTGCCCGAACTCGGCGCCGTGGCCAAGGCCGTTCGCACCGCCTTCCCGGAACATGCCCCGTACGGCGGCCGGTTCGGCCCCAACCCGCCGGTGCACGTCACCGTGGCCCTGGACGCGGCCCCGGAACCCGCCGCCGACATCGCCCGCCGCACCGCTGCCGCGCTGCCGATCACCACCGAGATCGACTCGTTGCACGTGGTTGCCCTCACCCCCACAGGGTGGCGACACCTCACCGAACTGCCCCTCGTCCGCTAGGTCGTGTCCCACAGCGGTAGCCTGTCGCGGCAGTCGCAGGTGACAGTGCCGAGCGAACGAAGTTCCAGCCGGGGGGCCACGTGGTGCGCATGCTCAGGGCAGTACTCCCAGTCGTTGTCCTGGTGGCGGTGGGTGCGGGGTGCTCCTCGTCCGAGGGCCGGGACGAGCAGCGGCTGACCGAGCAGCGGGAGAACTACTGCATGCAGGTCGGCGAGTGGCAGAAGGCGCGGAACGCGGCGGGCACGGACACGCCGGACCCGTCCGAGTACGACGAGGTCGGCGCCGCCGCTCAAGACGCCTTTCTCGCGCTGCGATCGCTCCGGGACGAGCCCGTCGGCGGAGGACGCACCCTGGGTGAGGCGACGGCGGCGGCGATGAACAACAGTGACCCCGAGGCGGAGGGGATCGTCGTGCAGTACTGCGGAGATGTCGGCTTCGAGACGCTGACGCGCTAGGACCGCCGACCGATTCCCCAGACGGCCGCCTTCGAGCGGTTCACGCGCCGAGGAGTGCACACGCGCGCCGCCGACTCGGCGCAGACGGCGCACCGGGCGGGGCGCGGACCGGCCGTGGCAATGACCCATTCGTCACTCCGCGCGCCCTGCCGAGGGCCGACGGCCGCGGAAATGATGTGCGGACCGCACGTGAACCAGGCGAATCCGCATACCTGCCTTCGGCAGGTGACGGGCAGGGGAAGGATTCCACCTTGTTGCTCCTCATCTCTCCGGACAGTGTCGAGGAAGCCCTCGCATGCGCGAAGGCCGCCGAACACCTCGACATCGTCGATGTCAAGAAGCCCGACGAGGGCTCGCTCGGTGCGAACTTCCCGTGGGTCATCCGCGAGATCCGGGCCGCGATCCCGGCGGACAAGCCGGTGTCCGCCACCGTGGGCGACGTACCGTACAAGCCCGGCACGGTGGCTCAGGCGGCGCTCGGGGCGGCCGTCTCCGGAGCCACCTACATCAAGGTCGGCCTCTACGGGTGCACCACGCCCGAGCAGGCCGTCGACGTCATGCGAGGGGTCGTCCGGGCGGTGAAGGACTACCGGCAGGACGCGTTCGTCGTCGCCTCCGGCTACGCCGACGCCCACCGGGTCGGCTGCGTCAACCCGCTCGCGCTGCCCGACATCGCCCGCCGCTCCGGCTCCGACGCGGCCATGCTCGACACCGCGGTCAAGGACGGGACGCGGCTGTTCGACCACGTTTCCCCCGACGTCTGCGCGGAGTTCGTGCGACTGGCCCATGGGGCCGGCCTCCTCGCCGCACTGGCGGGCAGTGTCAAGACCGGCGACCTGGGCGAACTGGCGCGCATCGGGACGGACATCGTCGGCGTGCGCGGCGCGGTGTGCGAGGGAGGCGACCGCAACTCCGGCCGGATCCAACCGCGTCTGGTGGCCGCGTTCCGGGCGGAGATGGACCGGCACGTCCAGGAACACGCGGCTCCCGCCGCCGCGAGCTGACCGCCGCCATGCGGGCAAACGGCTTCCGTGACGCGCCCACAAGCCACGCCGGGCGCCTCGCCGTCGTCGATCCGGCGACGGGCGTGGCCTTCGACGAGGCGCCCGACCAACACCCCGACGAGCTGGACGCCGTTGTCGAACGGGCGCAAGCCGCTTGGCGCGACTGGCGAGCCGACGCCGCCACACGTACGGCCGCGCTGCTCGCTGCGGCCGACGCCGTGGAGGCGGCCGCGGCCGATCTCGCCCCGCTGCTCACCCGTGAACAGGGCAAGCCCGTGGCCGAGTCGTACGCGGAGGTCGCCCGAACGGCCGCCCGACTGCGCTACTTCGCGGAACTGGTTCCGGAGCCACAGCCCATCTCGGACGGCCGACCGGTGCGCGGCGAGATCCGCTGGCGACCGCTCGGCACCGTCGCCGCGATCGTCCCGTGGAACTTCCCGCTCCAGCTCGCGTCGGCAAAGTTCGCGCCGGCGCTCGCCGCGGGCAACACGATGGTCCTCAAACCCTCCCCGTACACCCCCCTTGCCACGCGGCTACTGGGGTCCGTCGTCGCCGGCGCCCTGCCCGAGAACGTCCTGACGATCGTCACCGGTCGCGAACCCCTGGGCGCACGACTCGCGTCGCATCCGGGGATCCGCCACGTGACCTTCACCGGTTCGATCCCCACCGGACGGGCCGTCGCCGAGAGCGCGGCGGCCTCGCTCGCCCGGGTCACCCTGGAGCTGGGCGGCAACGACGCCGCCGTCCTGCTGGAGGACGTGGACGTGGAGCGGATCGCCGACCGGCTGTTCTGGGCGGCGTTCCGCAACTGCGGTCAGGTCTGCATGGCGGTCAAGCGCGTCTACGCACCGGCCCGGCTCTACTCCCGGGTGGTCGAGGCCCTCGCGCACCGGGCCAAGACGGCCGTGGTCGGAGCGGGGCTCGACCCGGGCTCACAGCTGGGGCCGCTCAACAACGGCCCCCAGCTGGCACGGATCGAGCGCTACACGGCCCAGGCGCTCGCAGACGGTGCCCGAGCCGCGGCCGGTGGCCACCGCCTCGACCTCTCGGGCTACTTCTTCGCCCCGACCGTCCTGGCCGGCGTGCCGCCCGACAGCCCGGTGGTGACGCAGGAGCAGTTCGGCCCGGTCCTGCCGGTCCTGCCGTACGACCGTGTCGACGAAGCCGTCGAGGCGGCCAACGGCACCGGGTTCGGACTGGGCGGCTCGGTGTGGGGGACCGATCTCGAACGCGCCGAGGCCGTGGCGGACCGCCTGGAGTGCGGAACGGCGTGGATCAACCACCATGCCGAGCTGTCCCTCGCCCAGCCCTTCGCGGGCATCAAGGAAAGCGGTGTCGGAGTGGCGGGCGGTCCGTGGGGCCTCTACGGAAACCTCAGACCGTTCGTCGTGCACCGCCGGGAGGAGGCCTGACATGAGGTTTCCCGCGGCGGTACTGCGCTCCTACGACAGCCGGTTCGCCGTCGAGGAGGTGATGCTGAACGCCGGTCCGGCCGAGGGCGAGATCCTGGTCCGCATCGCGGGCTGCGGCATGTGCCGGACCGATCTCGCGGTGCGGCGTTCGGCGGGCCGCTCCCCGCTGCCGGCGGTGCTCGGGCACGAGGGAGCCGGAGTCGTGGTCCGGACGGGCGGCGCGGACACCGGTTTGGACATCGGCGACCATGTCGTACTGAGCTTCGACTCCTGCGGACACTGCCACAGCTGCTTGGGCGCGGCCCCCGCCTACTGCGACTCCTTCGCCTCGCTGAACCTCTTCGGCGGGCGCGAGGAGAACGCCGCACGGTTCACCGATGCGAGCGGGGGCCGACTGGCCCCTCGATGGTTCGGACAGTCCTCGTTCGCCGCGTACGCGATGGTCTCGGCACGCAACGCCGTGCGGGTCGATCCCTCGCTGCCCGTCGAACTGCTCGGGCCGCTCGGCTGCGGCTTCCTGACCGGAGCCGGAGCGGTCTTCAACTCCTTGCGCGTCGGCCCCGGTGACGCCCTCGCCGTCTTCGGCGCGGGAGCCGTGGGGCTGGCCGCGGTGATGGCGGCCACCGCGGCCGGGGCGGCGACCGTGGCCGTCGACCGGCACCCCGAACGCCTGGTCCTCGCCGAGCGATTCCACGCCATCCCCCTGCACGCCGCGTCCACCGACCTGCCCGCCCGCATCCGGCGACTGACCGGCGGCGGCGCGCAGTACGCACTGGACACCACGGGCTCCACCGAGCTGATCAACGACGCACTACGGTCCCTGCGCCCAACCGGTCACCTCGGCCTGGTGGCACGCCTCCACACCGCCCTGCCGCTCGAACCCGGAGCACTCGACCGGGGCCGCGGAATCTCCCACATCTGCGAGGGCGACGCGGTCCCCGGGCTTCTGATCCCGCGGCTGACCGCGCTGTGGCAGGCCGAGCGGTTCCCCTTCGACCAGCTGATCCGCACCTATCCGCTCTCCGACATCAACGAGGCCGAACGCGACTGCGACGCGGGCCGCGTCGTCAAACCGGTCCTGATCCCATGATCTCTGGTCACACCGAGGGAGAACACATGGTCGACACCGCACAGCGAAACACCGGTGTGGAAGGCGTGGAAGGAGGCGTCGGCCTGACCGCACTCCTGGTGGCGGCGGCCCGGGCGATCGAGACCCACCGCCCCGACAGCCTGGCCCAGGACGACTACGCGGAGCACTTCGTACGCGCCGCACCCGCGTCCGCCGGCTGGCCGGTGCGCATCCGCCAGGTCCCGGACGGGGACTCGAACCCGCTGTGGGGACGATTCGCTCGCTACTTCGGCCTGCGGACCCGGGTCCTCGACGACTTCCTGCTCCAGTCGGTGCACGCGGGCGGCGCCCGCCAAGTGGTGCTGCTCGGGGCGGGGCTGGACTCACGGGCGTTCCGACTCGACTGGCCTGCCGAGTGCGTGATCTACGAGATCGACAGGGAAGGGGTGCTGGCGTTCAAGCACAAGGTCCTCGGGGAACTGGCGGCCACACCGAAGACAACACGCGTACCGATCCCAGCCGATCTGCGCACCGACTGGGTCAGCGCGCTGGCAGCCGCCGGCTTCGACCCGGCGGCACCCACCGCCTGGCTGGCGGAGGGGTTGCTGTTCTATCTGCCCGGCGCGGCCGAGACCTCTCTCATCAGTACGGTGGACCGATTGAGTGCGGAGGGAAGCGCGCTGGCATTCGAGGTCAAGCTCGACAAGGACCTGCTGGAGTACCGCGACAGCCCGCTCTACACCTCGACGCGTCAACAGCTCGGCATCGACCTGCTCAGCCTGTTCAGCCGAGAGACGCGCCCCGACTCCGTGGCCCGTCTGACGGACCAGGGCTGGTCCACAACGGTCCACACGCCCTTCGACTTCACCCACCGGCACGGGCGGGGCCCGCTGCCCGAGCGGAACGACGCACTGGCCGGCAATCGGTGGGTGTTCGCGACCAGGCCGAACCCCTAGCATTCCCACGGGCGGCCGCCGCCGGACCTTTTACCAAACGGCTCGTCACCGAGTGCGCCATGTCCGCGACTTCAGCCTGATTTCGTCTGCGACCGAGCGATCCGGCCAACATCCCGCGGTTTTCCACCTTCCGGACAACCGGGTATCCGGTCCCTTCCTCTCACAGCGCGGGCACAGCAAGTGTCCCGTCACACTGCCAGGGACGAGGGATCGATGACCAGAACGCACAACACCCGGCTGCGGCGTCCGCTGCTCGCCGGCACCACGGCCGTAGCCGCCCTGGCCGTGACGGCCGGGCTCGTGGCGGCCACCGCGGAGCCGGCGACGGCGGCGACAGGGCCCGAACTGAGCCTCATCGCCGCTTCCGCCTCGATCACGCTCACCTCCTGGAAGGAGGACCCGGGCGTCTACCTCGACCTCGGCACCTACCTCACCGCCGAGGGGACGCCGCTGGAGCTGCAGGTCACCCGGAAGTCCTACAAGGACCCCGTGACCATCACCCAGACCGTGTACGAAGGCGGCAAGGCCAAAGCCAAGGCGCTGCCCAAGGGCACGGTGAAGGACTTCTCCGGACTGCCCGGCTTCGCGGAGATCACGGTCACGGACAAGGCGGGCAAGAAGGTCCTCAGCCGTAGCGAGGACTTCTGCCCGAACAACGCCAGCGGCCGAGTGCGGCCCGACGCCCCCGCCACCTCCAGGTATCCGGAGAGCTGCCCCACCAATCCGTTCACCCTCGGTTCGGTATGGGGCGTGGAGAAGGGCTGGGCGGCCAACACCTACGCCGGTTCCTACACCGAGGCGGTGAAGCTTGCAGCCGGCAGCTACACCGCCAAAGTCGGCGTCGCCAAGAAGTACCGTGACCTGTTCGGCATCGCCGACAAGCCGGCCACCGTCAAGGTAACGGTGCAGGAGCGGAGTTACGAGGACGAGCAGAGCGCCACCGAACCCGCTTCCCGGTCCGCGGCGGCAGGCCGGCACGCCGGACACGGAGCCGCCCACCAGGCGCCGACCGCGCACGCGGGCCACGGCCCCGGACACGCCCCGACGCCCGCGCAGTCCGCCGCGCCGGTCACGAGCGGCGCCGGCCCCTCGTACAACGCGGGCCACGGACCCCTGAAGGCGGCGCCGCCCGCCCTGCCGTGGGCGCTGAAGAAGCAGCAGGCCGCGCGCTCGACGCGGGTCGGCGACACGGGTGGCCAGACCGACGGATCGCGCAAGGCCCCGGCGCTCCAACCGCTGTCGAAGCGGCCCGCCGGTACGGCCTCCGTCCCGGACGTGCCCAAGCCCGACCTGCGCTCGCTGCCGGCCTACGGCATCGTCGTCAGTGACGGTGAGCAGGACATCCCCGGCAAGGACTATCTGGCCTTCAGCGCCAACGTGTGGAACGCCGGTCCGGCGCAACTCGTGGTGGACGGCTTCCGGTCGCCCGGCAAGGACAAGATGGACGCCTACCAGTACTTCTACGACGCCAAGGGCAAGCAGGTCGGCTACACCCCGACCGGCACCATGGAATGGGACCCGCGTCCGGGCCATGTGCACTGGCACTTCACGGACTTCGCGAGCTACCGGCTGCTGAAGGCGGACAAGAAGGAGGCCGTGCGCAGCGGCAAGGAGGCCTTCTGCCTGGCCAACACCGACGCGATCGACTACACGGTGAAGAACGCCAACTGGCATCCGTTCAACACCGATCTGTCCACCGCCTGCGGCGAGGAGAACTCGATCTCCGTGCGTGAGGTGCTGGACGTCGGCTCCGGGGACACCTACTCACAGGACCTGCCGGGCCAGTCTTTCGACATCACGGACGTGCCCAACGGCACGTACTACATCCAGGTACTGGCCAACCCGGAGAAGCGGCTGAAGGAAACCGACGTCGACAACAACAGCGCCCTGCGCAAGATCGTGCTCGGCGGCAAGCCCGACAAGCGGACGGTGACCGTACCGGCCCACGACCTGGTCGACGCGAACTGATCGCCCGTCGGCCGCCTCTCACCGACGCCCTACGAGCCGAGCCGGAACAGGCACAACTCGTTCCCCTCGGGGACGGCGAGCACGGTGTTCTCCTCGTGTCGCGCCAGTACGGTGGCGCCGAGATCGACGAGGCGGCCGGCCCCGCACTCGGCCAGAAGGCCGCCGCAAGGGGGGCGCGTTCAGAAGGCGGGAAACGCCCGGCCGCCGGGGTAGAAGGGTTCGCGGTCGGCGCGGAAGGCCCGGGTGGTGCGGGCCAGCGCACCGGCCCGCGCTTCCCGGACCAGGCCTGCGGCCGCGAGGGACGCGAGTGTCGTGCCCCCGAGGCAGGCCGCCGCGAGCGCGGCCGCGGTGAGATGGAGGTCGGCGGGGGCCTGCGTGCGCTCGCAGGTGACCGCGTCCGGCTCGGCCCGCAGCCGGTATCGTCCGGTGTTCCGGGGACAGAAGTCGTCTTCGACGTCCAGGACGACATCCAGCGCGGTGGCGTAGCGGCAACCGGCCAGGGCACGGTCGACGTCGACCAGTCGCACCCACAGCCGGTCGACCACGGTCGAGTGGAGTGCCCGTGGATCCGTCAGCAGGTGTGGCAGCGGTTCGTCCGCGGCGGCCTCGTACTCGATCCATGGCACCAGGTCGATGCCGGCGAGGAAGCGCCACAGCACGGCGTAGGCCTGCCGACCGGCCGCCGCCGGCTCCACGACCCGCACCGCGCTCGTGTCGCCGCCCAGTGCGTCACGCGCATCGTTGATCCGGTAGAGCGCGTAGCCGGTGGCGTCGCCGCGATGGTCGAGGTGCACGGCGCAGCGCAGCGCCGTGGCGCCCCCGCGCGCGTGCGGGGCGTCGTCGAGCCGGCTGTCCCAGAACCGATCGGCCCGGTCGGGCCAGCCGATGGAGGTGGTGCGGACGCGGTCGTAGACCGGCTCGATCAGGGGCCGGGCCGGGCCGGGCCGGGCCGGGTCGCGGTCCAGGAGCCGGACGGTCCCGTCGGCGAAGTCGGTTCCGGGGCGGAAGAGCATGGACCGCTTCTCGCAACGGAGCTGGTTCCCCACCGTGGCCGGCCCGTAGCCGAAGCGGCCGTAGATCGCGGCCTCGGACGGGCGGAGTACGGCGATCGGCTCGCCGCCGGCCTCGTGCAGGCCGATCAGCTGCCTGCGGGTCAGCGAGGTCAGGATGCCGCGGCGGTGCCTCCCACCGGCTGCGCACCCTCGAACGCGCCGATCGCGCGGTCCAGTTCGATGGCGGCGCGCTCCCCGGCCAGCTCCTCGTCGGACAGGTCATTGCCGTAGGTGTCGGCGAACACGCGGGCCCAGAGGGCGAAGTCGTCGCCGGTGACGGGACGGAGAAGACAGGGATCGGTCACGGCCCCTGTGTAGCGGACATCGAGCCGCGTCGCGATCGAATTGTCGTCGCGCCGGGCGTCACGTGAACGTCTGGGCGTCACCGAGTTGGCCGGCCAGGTCGGCCAGATCGTCGGCGTACAGGTCGAACCGGTCGGAGGAGGCGGGCGGGTCACCCACGGGGCGGGCAACGTAGGCGGTGCGCAGGCCGAGGCTCTGTGCGGCGCGCAGGTCCCAGGCGTGGGCAGCGACCATCAGGAGCCGCTCCGGCGGTCGCCCGGAGACGGTGACGGCGAGCTGGTAGACCGCCGGGTCCGGCTTGTAGGTCCGGGCGTCTTCGGCGGACAGGGCCTGGTGCCAGCGCAGTCCGGCATGGGCGTTGAGTCCCAGCAGCGCCGTCCGGCTTGCGTTGGAGAGTCCGATCAGTGGGAACCGTTCGGCGAGTCGCGCGAGCCCTGCCACGGTGTCGGGCCACGGCGGCGGCGTGCGACCGGACAGCGCCAGCGCCCCGACCGCGGCAGGCCCGTCGACTCCGGCGGCATCGGCGACGATCCGGGCGGCTTCCAGGTCGAGGGCGTCACTGGGGACATGGGGCCGGACGCCGCCGAGGATGCGCCGTTGCTCGCGGTCGACGTGCTCCTGCCACAGCGACACAAGCCGCTCGACCCCGGGATCGTCGAGCGATGGGTCGAGCCGACGAACGCCGGCGCGCATACCGGCAGGTTCGTCGACGAGCGTGCCGAGCACGTCGAACACGAGGACATCGATCTCCGGCTCTGACATGGGAGGCCTCCTGGACGAAGCAGAAGCAGAAGCAGTGACGAAATTGGAAGCACTGGCGGAAGGCTGACGATGAGACGAACACAGTGGGGCGGCACCCGGATTCCCCGACCGCACCGGGCCTCGACCCTCGCGGTGTTCCGCACCGGGCGGCAGAAGTAGACTCAACAGATGGTCGTGAACGGGGAAACCGCAGCGTACGGGGCCGCGGACGTCTCGTTGGCGTCTCTCGCGGAGGATCCGCACCCGCACCTGGCCGCGCTTCGCGCACAGGCCCCCGTCGCATGGGTGCCGGCCGTCGGCGGGTGGATGGTGACCGGACGGGACCCCGCCCTGGCCGCGATGCGGGACGCCGGGACGTTCACGGTGGACGACCCGCGGTTCACCACCGCGCGGGTCACCGGTCCCAGCATGCTGTCGCTCGACGGACCCGAGCACGCCCGGCACCGTGAGCCCTTCACCGAACCCTTCCGTCCGCGCGCGGTACAGTCCTCGTTCGCCGGGACGGTCGGCCGCGAGACGGACCGGCTGCTCGACGGCCTGGCGCCGCTCGGCGGGGCGGATCTGCGCAGGCAGTTCGCCGGGCCGCTCGCCGCCGTGGTCATGGCCGAGGTCCTGGGCCTGCGCGACGTACCCGTGTCCGGCATCCTCGCCTGGTACGACGCGATCGTGAGCGCCGTCGACGCCCTGACCCGCGGCCGAGCGGCCGGAGACGAGGGGGCTGCGGCGTACACCGCGTTGCGCGCGGCGGTCGCCGGCACCGTGGACGCCGGGCGCGAGGACTCCCTGCTCGTCCGGGCCGCCACGGGCGCTTTGCAGACCCACGAGATCGCCTCGAACGCCGCCGTGCTGCTCTTCGGCGGCATCGAGACCACCGAGGGCATGATCACCAACGCGCTGCTGCACATACTCGGCACCCCCGGCACGGACGAACTGCTGCGCCAGCAGCCCGAAGTGCTCGACAACGTCATCGAGGAGTCGCTGCGGCTGGAGCCCGGCGCGGCCGTGGTGGACCGCTACGCGACACGTGACACGGAACTGGCGGGCGCCCACATCGCCGCCGGAGACCTGGTCGTCGTCTCCCTGGCCGGCGCCAACCGGGATCCCGCGGTCTTCGCCGACCCCGACCGTTTCGACCCGCGCCGCCCCAACGCCCGCTCCCACCTGGCCTTCGCCCATGGCCCCCACTACTGCCTGGGCGCCCACCTGGCACGCCTGGAGGCCCGCGTGGCCCTGCGCGCCTGTCTCGACCGTCTGCCGGCCCTGCGCCTGGACGACCGGTCGACAAGCTCCCCGTACGGCCTGGTCTTCCGCAAGCCCCAACGCCTCACGGCCCACTGGGACGTCCGAGACGCCAACTGAAAGGACTGCCGCCGCATCGAGTCGGTCGGCGGGCCGGTGCGTTGATTCCACCGTCCTGACGGTATGCGGTATGCGGTATGCGGTACGCGAGACGCCGATCAAGACCTGTGCTGGTCGGCGCGGCGCTTGCCCCCCTACCCCGCAGGTAATCGCCACGCGCGGGCCGCGTCGGCAAGATGGGCGATCTCTCCGCATCGACGGGATGCGGGCCAGGAGGGAGAGGCCGGCCATGTCCACTGACACACCCAAGAACACACGCACGGTGATTGAGGAACTGCTGCGCAGGATCGGCGAGGGTGACCCCGAGCGCATCGCCGAGCTGTACGCCGAGCAGGGCGACTGGAAGCTCGACTGGCCGGAGGCCGAGCACGGCCGTTCCGCGACGCCATGGATCCGCCATCGGGCCACCCGCGCGGACGCGGCGGCCCACTACCGCGAGCTTGCCGAGCACCATCTGCCGGAGGGGGTGGCAACCGAGGTCGAGCGGATCCTCGTCGACGGGAACGACGCGGTCGTGCTCGGCGAGATCCGCCAGACCGCCCGGCCCACCGGCCGTGCGTATCGCGCGCGGTTCGCTCTGCACCTCACGGTCGAGGGCGGCCTCGTCACCCGGCACCACGTGTACGAGGACAGCCTCGCCGTCGCCCAGGCATTCGAAGCGGTGGCCCCTTCCGGTCCCCGGCAGGCTGCAGTCGTCAGCCGCTAGGGTTGCGGAGACCTGCACCGCACCCCCATCCCCATCGCGACAGGAGCAGGACGGATGACCGAGCACGTGATGGCTGCCACCGACGCCTCCGGCAAACGCCTCGCGGAACGTGTCGCACCCGCGGCGCCGACCCTCGACGAAGCCGCCGCATACGGCAACAGCCACCGCGTGAACTACGTGTCGGTCCGTCACGGCCACGACATCACGCTCTACGGGAAAGACGCCACCGGCACCTGGTCGGTCCTCGCCGCCGATGCCCCGGCCCCCGTCGTCGTGGAGATACGCCGCGGACATGATGCCCAGTGCCGGCCGCGGCCCGCCCGGGACGACGGACCTCAGGTCGGCTTCGAGTACGAGCCCACCCCTGAAGGCGACTACGTGCTGACCGCAGTCGACGTGGACGGAGAACCCTACGGGGAGCGCGTCAGCGCCTCGCCACCCACGCTCGCCGAGGCAGCCCGACTCGGCGGTCTCCACGAGACGAACTACGTCGTGGCCGGCGTGGACGGCGCCGACGTGGTCACGCTCTACGGGCGGGGCGCCGGCAACTCCTGGTCGGTGATCGCGGCCGACGTCGATGTCGAGACGGCCGAGGAGGTGTGCCTCTGGTTCGACCTCACCCAGCACTACCAGGGCCCGGTGCCGGCCGTCACCGATCTCGGCGGTGACGGCGTCGGTCACCCTCTCGACCATGTCCCCACGCCCGAGGGCGGGCGGATGGCCGCGGCGCGGGCGATCTCACTGGTCGTGGACCGGATCAGAGGCCGACGCCTGGACTACCCCACCGAGGGGCTGGCGGCGGACCGTTTCGAGGCGGGCTGGAGCGTGTACGCCCCCGTGGACATCGACGAAACAGACCCGATGGCGTTCCTGGACATGCCGGTGGGCCGGTCGGTGTTCCTCGTGAGCGACATCGGACGGGTCAAGGAGATATCGAGCTCGATCCCTCCGCAGCAGGCGCAGGACATGTTCACCGCCGAAGAAGCGTACGTCCGCCGCACGCCCGCCGAGGAACAGTCCATGGCCGACCTCTGGGACGAGGTCACACGGCTCGACTCCGCGTCGCAGGGCTCCGCGGGTATCAGCTCGTTCACCATCGACGCCCCCTCCCAGGAGGTGGCCGCGGCCAGGGCGTCCCGGCTTCTCGCCCCGATCACACAGCAGTTGGCCCTGCTGGGCCCGGCGGCCGGCTGGGACCGCTTCGCGGCCGTGTTCTCCTTCACGGTCTCGGGCGAGGTCGCCCAGCTGCGGTTCTGGTCCGGAGACCGGAGCACCGAGGTTCGGGTCCCGGAGCAGACGGCCCTGCTGGTCCGCAGGCAGCGACACCTGGCCGCGCGCATGCCGGCCGGCCCGTGGTGGCGTCTGCTGCTCACCGTCAGCCACAGCGCCGGATCGAGCGCCCAGATCACCACGGACTACGACTACGGCGACCAGCGCCTCCCGGACGATCACCTGCTGAGCCCCGAGCACTACCGCGACGACCTCGCCGCCTACCCCCGCGCACAGACGCCGGCGTGGCTGTCCGCGTACGTCGCAGGCGACAGCGAGGGCCGGCAAGGTCCCACGCCCCGCACGGCACCGCGGGCCACCGGTGGGAGGACGCCGGCATCCGACCAGCGACAGGACCGCGCGGTAGCCTCCCCGACGGGTCCGGCGCAGTCCCCTCCGGTGCCGGTCCTCGACACACGGATCGGCCGGAAACGTCTCTACGCCGACCCGCAGGTGATCACCTTCGGCAGACACTCGCTCGCCCTCGACGAGGTGGAATGGGTCGGTTATGCGGCGACCCACACCGCCACCAAGCGCTTCCTGTTCCCGACGACCCACGACAGTACGTGGGAGTTCGCGGTGGGCAGGTACCCGTACTACGGCGGGCCCGTGATCCGCGTGCCCTTCTACCAGGGAGGACGGCGAGCCGACCAGCCCGCGGAGTGGACGTTCCTGGTGAACCTCGTCAGGCAGTACCTGGAGCCCCGGCTGCTCACCGACCTCGTGGCCCGGGTCCGGCGTGGTGAGACCATCACGGTCGGCGGCAGCCTGAAGGTGAACCGGAGCGGCATCACGTGTGCGAAGCCACGGCTCACCCTGCCCTGGGAGTCGATCGGCGCCACGCAACTGTCCAACGGCATGATCTGTGTCTACCGGGCAGGCGTCGAGAAGCCGGTGCTGACCGTGCCTCTGAGCCACCCCAACGCGTCCTTGATCCCGGACCTCGTCGCCGCGCTCGGCGCCTGAGGGACGCGTCTCATGGCGGTTGTGTTGCGGGCGTATGGCGGGGGAGCGGGTAGGCGCCCCTGTACTGGTGCTTCGGCTTCGGCGTGTGGTTACCTGGCCTCATGACCGTGCTCGTGACCCGCCGCCACGTCGACTACGCGCGTGTCACCACCACGGGTTGTACTGCCCGGAGCTGACGCTTCGCCCGGGCATCCGCCCCACCTCCTTCCCACCGCGCCGCGCCGACCGCCGGCCTCGCGCAAGTACGAGACCAAGACCGGCGGTTCCTTCCTCACGCGCCCGGAGCGCGCCGCTCTGCCGTGCGCGCGGCGCATACCCCGCGTTCTCCACTCCGCCTTCCCCCCCAAGGGAGCAGCACCATGAGCCAGCAGCCGATCGACTCCGTCACCGCCCATCACGCGCCCGACGCGGAGTCCGCCGGGCCCGACACCTCGGCGTGGTCCTTCGAGACCAAGCAGGTCCACGCCGGTGCCGAACCGGACCCGACGACCGGCGCCCGAGCGACACCGATCTACCAGACGTCGTCGTACGTGTTCCGGGACACGCAGCACGCCGCCGACCTGTTCTCGCTCGCCGAGCCGGGCAACATCTACACCCGCATCCACAACCCCACCCAGGACGTCTTCGAGCAGCGCGTCGCCGCGCTGGAGGGCGGCGTCGCGGCGGTGGCCCTCGCCTCCGGGCAGGCGGCGGAGACCCTGGCGATCCTCACGCTGGCCGGTTCCGGTGACCACGTCGTCTCCAGCGCCTCCCTGTACGGCGGCACGTACAACCTGTTCCGTCACACGCTGCCCAGGTTCGGCATCAACGTGTCCTTCGTCGACGATCCGGACGACGTCGAGGCCTGGCGGGCGGCGATCCGGCCCGACACCAAGGCACTGTTCGCCGAGACGCTGGGCAACCCGCGCGGGAACGTGCTCGACGTGCGGGCCGTGGCGGACGTCGCACACGACGCGGGCGTCCCGCTGATCGTGGACAACACGGTGCCCACGCCGTACCTTCTGCGGCCCATCGAGCACGGCGCCGACATCGTCGTGCACTCCGCGACCAAGTTCCTGGGCGGCCACGGGACCACCATCGGGGGCGTCGTCGTCGACGGCGGGACCTTCGACTTCGGCGCCCACACCGAGCGCTTCCCCGACTTCACCGAGCCCGACCCCAGTTACCACGGGCTGCGGTACTGGCCCGCCCTCGGTCCCGGCGCCTTCGCCGTCAAGCTGCGGGTCCAGTTGCTGCGCGACCTCGGCCCGGCCATCTCCCCGCACTCCGCGTTCCTGCTCCTGCAAGGCGTGGAGACACTCAGCCTGCGCATCGAGCGGCACTCCGCGAACGCCCAGGACCTGGCCGAATGGCTGGAACAGCGTGACGAGGTCGCCGCCGTCCACTACCCGGGACTGCCGTCCAACCGCTGGTACGACGCCGGGCAGCGGTACCTGCCGCGGGGTGCAGGCGCCGTCGTGGCCTTCGAACTGCGGGACGGCGCCGAGGCGGGCAAGCGATTCGTCGACGCCGTCGAACTGTTCAGCCACCTCGCGAACATCGGAGACGTCCGCAGCCTCATCATCCATCCCGCGTCCACCACCCACAGCCAGCTGGGCGAGCAGCAGCTGGAGGCCGCCGGCGCCTCGCCCGGCCTGGTACGGCTCTCCGTCGGCATCGAGAACCTCGCCGACCTGAAGGCCGACCTCGAGGCCGGGTTCCGGGCCGCGAAGGGCGCGTCCTGAACACCGTACGGACGCCGTCGCGGGTCCCCCTCCCACCGTCCTGCGGGGCCTGGCAGGAGGGGGACCCGCCCGGGCGTCGCCAGTGGTACGAGCGCCAGGCGCCGTTCCGTCTGGAGGCAGGCGGTCAACTACCCGGGCTGCGGCTCGCGTTCGAGACCTGGGGACGGCTCGCGCCGGACCGCTCCAATGCCGTACTGGTCCTGCACGCCCTCACCGGTGACAGTCATGTGGCCGGACCCGCCGGCGCCGGCCATCCGACCCCCGGATGGTGGGACGGGCTCGTCGGGCCGGGGCGGGCGCTCGACACGGACCGCTGGTTCATCGTCGCCCCCAATGTCCTCGGCGGCTGTCAGGGCAGCACCGGTCCGTCCTCTCCCGGACCCGTCGGACGCCCCTGGGGCGGCGACTTCCCGTTCCTGACGCAGCGTGACCAGGTCGCCGCCGAGGCCGGTCTGGCGGACGCGCTGGGCGTCGAGCGCTGGGCGTTGGTGGTGGGAGGCTCGATGGGAGGCATGAGGGCGCTCGAATGGGCCGTGGCACATCCCGAGCGGACCGGAGCGCTCCTGCTGCTCGCCACGACGGCCGCCGCGAGCGCCGAGCAGATCGCCTGGGCCGACATCCAGTTGCACGCCATCCGCTCCGACCCGCACTGGCGCGACGGCCACTACCACGCCACCGGGCAGGGGCCGCACGCAGGACTCGGCCTCGCCCGACGGCTCGCCCACGTCACCTATCGCAGTGAGACCGAACTCCAGGCCCGCTTCGGACGCTCGGCACAGGGCCAGGAAGATCCCTGGTCGGGCGGGAGGTATCAGGTCGGGTCCTATCTCGACCACCACGCCGCCAAGCTGGTGCGCCGCTTCGACGCGGGCAGCTATGTCGTGCTGTGCGAGGCCATGAACAGCCATGACATCGGCCGCGGTCGCGGAGGCGCGCCGGCCGCGCTGAGACGGGTGACGGCCAGGACTCTGGTGGCCGGGGTCGATTCCGACCGGCTCTACCCGCCCGCACAGCAGGCGGAGTTGGCGTCCGGCATCGGCACGGCCGACGCGCCCCGGACCATCGAGTCTCGCCACGGTCACGACGGCTTCCTGCTCGAGGTGGAGCAGGTCGCCGCGCTGGTGGCGGAACTCCTGCCCTGAGCCCCGGGGTCTGGACCGTCCCCGTACACACGACTGACAAGAAGCTGTCACACAGGGACCGGAATGCGGTGCCGGCAGCGGGAGGTTTTCACCCACATGACTGTAGGAGTAGCGCTCAACGCAACCGACGCGCCGAACCAGGTCGACGCGTCCGTGGAGCTGGCCCGCGAGGCCGCGGCCGCGGGCCTGCGTTCCGCCTGGTTCGGGCAGACCTTCGGCGCGGACTCACCCCAGCTCGCGGCGATCGTCGGGCGCGAGGTGCCGGGGCTCCACGTGGGCACCTCCGCGATCCCCGTCTTCGGGCGGCACCCCCTGCTCGTCTCCAGCCAGGCCCAGACCGCGCAGGCGGCCACACACGGCCGCTACCACCTCGGACTGGCGCTGGGCACCAAGCTGCTCACCGAGGGCGGCTTCGGCCTGCCCTTCGAACGGCCCGTCGCCCGGCTGCGCGAGTTCCTCACCGCGCTGCGGCAGTTGACGCAGACCGGGACCGCCGACTTCCGGGGCGAACTGCTCACGGCCGTCACGCCGACCCCCGCCCGCGTACCCGGCGCGGAATCGGGTGTCCCCCTGCTGGTGGCGGCGATGGGGCCGCAGGCACTGCGAGCCAGCGGTGAACTGGCGGACGGGATCCTGCCCTACCTGGCGGGCCCACGCGCACTGGAGACGCACATCGTTCCGGCCCTCACCGCCGCGGCAGCGGCCGCGGGCCGACCCGCGCCGCGGATCGTCGCCCTGGTGCACGGCGTGGTCACCGACGACACCGACGTGGTGCGGGCGAAGGCGACCGAGAAGCTGGCGTTCTACGAGCAGATCCCGTCCTACGCACGGGTCATCGAGCTCTCCGGGGCACGACGGGCGTCCGACGTGGCCGTGATCGGCGACGAGAAGACGGTCGCGGCCGAGCTTCGGCGCTACCGGGACGCCGGAGCGACGGAGGTGGTCTTCTCCGGCACGGAGATCGCCGGCGAAGCGGACCGGCGACGTACCTGGGCACTCCTCGGCGAACTGGCCGGATGAGGCGCACCGCCGGACAGGAACCGCAGGGTGCCGCGAGGCACACCCTTCCCGGACAAAGGAGTACACATGACCACACAGGTCACCACGGCAGACCTCCGCGCGTTCACCGAGGAATGGCTGGTCTGGTACCGCGCCCAGGAGGAACGACTCGCCGCCCCGCACGGATTCCTGTCGATAACGGCTCTGCACTGGCTCGACGAGACACCGCAGCGCTTTTCCGACGCCCCGGGCGCGTGGTGGGCCGACGCCGACGGGATCACCGTCGCTCTGGACGACAGTGAGGAACTGGACGTCGACGGAACCACCGTCAGGGGCGAGCACCACTTCGGAGTGCTCCCCGAACGCGGTGGCATCGACGTGACGTGGGGAGACGCCGTGATCGAGGTGGCCAAGCGCGGCGGACACGACATCGTGCGCCCCCGGCACCCGCACGCCCCGCTGCGGACCGCCTTCACCGGGACGCCTGCCTACGCACCGCATCCGCGCTGGGTGGTCAGGGGCCGCTACGTCGCGTTCGACGTGCCGCGGCCGACCGCTGTGGGCGCCGCGGTCGAAGGTCTGGAGCACGTGTACGACGCCCCGGGCCGTATCGAGTTCGAACTCGCCGGGCGGCCACTCTCCCTCACCGCGTTCCCCGGGCACGCTCCGGGCCGGCTGACCGTGCTCTTCACCGACGCGACCTCGGGCGTCACCACCTACGCCGCCAACCGCTCCCTGAGCGTGGCCCCACCCGCCGCCGACGGCACCGTCGTCCTGGACTTCAACCGCGCCGCGAACCTTCCCTGTGCCTACACGGACATGGCCACCTGCCCCCTGCCACCGCCGGAGAACCGCCTGCCGGTGCCAATCGAGGCGGGCCTCATGATTCCCCGCGAACGGGGCGGGGCCTGAAGAACTGTCGGACACGCTCGCGGCACGGTCGGCCCCGTGCCGCAGATACCATTCCAACGCTGCGGCCGACGACGCCCATGGCCGGGGGGAGAGAGATCGTGCGCCGACCACTGCTGTTCCTCGACGTGGACGGCCCCCTCAACCCCTATGCGGCCAAGCCCGAGAGGCGCCCCGCCGGCTACACCACGCTCAGAGTGCCCCGCGGCGGCGGAACTTCAGAGGTGCACCGGACCACCTCCTTGCGTCGGCGACCCCTGCGGGTCTGGCTCAACCCGGCACACGGACAAGCCCTGCTCCGGCTTGACTACGAGCTGTGCTGGGCCACCACATGGATGGCGGATGCCAACCGGTGGATCGCCCCGGCACTCGGTCTCCCTGAACTTCCCTTCGTCGACTTCGGCGACGCCTTGCTCCAGGACCGGCCCGACGGAGTCCACTGGAAGACAGGGCCGCTGGTGGACCATGCCAACGGACGTCCGTTCGTATGGGTGGACGACGAACAGAGCGACGCGGACCAGGTGTACGTCAGCACGCACCACCGGGCACCTGGACTTCTCCACCACGTCGACCCGCGGATTGGGCTGCGCGAGGACGACTTCCGGACCCTTGCCGACTCCGCCCCTTCTTCGGGCACGTCACGAGCCACCGGCCGAGGCCGGCTTGCGGGAGGGGTCAGCCCGCCGAGGGGGTTCCGGTCGGCCTGAACATGATGCCGGCCAGTGCGCCGAAGGTGTCTTCGGGATTCCGCCCCTCCAGGGGGCCGTCGAGGTTGTGGGAGAGCAGTAGCGTCGCGAACCCGTGGGCCATCGACCAGGCCGCCATGAAGCCGACGGCCGGATCGTCGCCATGGCCCGTCACCGCCGTACGGAGCATGCTCCGCGTCCGCTCCCGCGCCGCGAGGAGCTCCGGGTCGTCCGGGCGCAGAAGTTCCGGCTGGAACATGACCTGGAAGTGCGCCGGGTGCGCGATGGCGAAGCGCACGTACCGGACGCCCAGGTCCCGCAGGTCCTCCGTCTCGCCGAGAGTGGTGGACAGGAGGCCGTAACCCTCCGTGGCGATGGCGGTGAGCAGGCCCGCGCGGTCCTTGAAGTGGTGTGCGGGCGCGGCGTGCGAAACGCCGGCGCGGCGGGCCAGGTCGCGCAGGGAGAGGGCGGCCGGCCCGTGGGTGGCGATGACGTCGAGGGCCGCGGTGAGCACGGCCCGGCGCAGGTCTCCGTGGTGGTAGGAGCGTTCCGTGGACATGATGAGCAGCGTAGCGCAATCTTGGCATTGACAAGATGGCGTGGTGAGGACAGTCTAGGCAGTGACAAGATGCAGGGGATGGAAAAGGGAGTCGTCTTGAGCAACGACAACGGGCGCGTAAGGCAGATGTGGCACCTCCTGGAGCCCCTGCACGCCGTCCTCTACTTCGCGCCACAGGTCTTCGAGGAGGTCGAGTCGCTCGGTTACGACACCGGTGAGCGCTGGCCGAGCTACTTCGCCCTGCGGGCGGCGCCACTCGGGGCCCCGGGGCCCCGCCAGGTGGCGTCCGCGTTCTACAGTTTCAGCCCGCGCACGGTCGCCGAGCACATCCCCGCCGCCTGGGACGTCGCCGCACCGGACAAGGTGATCGAGGCCCGGACACGCGGCATCGACCTGGCCTACCGCGCCCTCTTCGGCGAGCGGACGGACGGTCCCGATCTCGCCGAGGCCGCCGCGCTCGCCCGCCGGGCAGCCGAGGCCGCGCCCACCGAGGGCCGTCCGCTCGCCGCCGCGAACGCCGAGTTGCCCTGGCCCGAGGAGCCGCACCTCGTGCTGTGGCAGGCCGCGACGATCCTGCGCGAGCATCGCGGCGACGGCCATCTCGCCGCGCTGCTCGCCGCGGGCCTCGACCCGGTGGAGGCACTGGTGTCCTTCGCCGCCGTCGGCGCGGCGCCGGCCGCCGTCTTCGCTAGCCGCGGCTGGACCGAGCAGGAGTGGTCGGCCGCCGGTGAACGGCTCTTCGGCCGGGGACTGCTGAACGCCGACCACACCGCGACCGACGAGGGCCGCGCCCTGCGCGCCGAGATCGAGCGCCGCACCGACGAACTGGCCGCGGCGCCCTGGCGGACTCTCGGCGACGAAGGCATCGCGCGGCTGGCCGAACTCCTCGGACCGCTCTGGCTGGAGGTCCTGGGTTCGGGAATGCTGCCCCGCGAGACCACACTCGGCATCGGGAAGGTCTGACACCTCGGACCGGGACGTTCCTTACGGGTAGCCGGCCAGGTTGGCGACGTTGTTGCTGGAGTTGGACGGCCCACCCCGGTCGTTGATCACATGACGGATGGTCCCGGTGCCGCCGAGGGAGACGGTCACCATGTTCCGGAAGCGTACGTTCGGGTTGTCGGGCACCTCGAAGGCGTGCTCGGCAACGACGCCCGGATTGACGTTGAAGTAGCAGTAGCTTCCGAGACCGTAGGCTTCATGGCTGGTGACGGAGTCCGCGACCTTGTACGCGGCGTAGCCCTGGGTGGAACCGTTCATCCAGGCAGCCTGGTTGGGCGGATCGTAGGGCATCTCGTTCTGATAGAAGTAGGTGCGGCCGCCGTTGCCGTTCCAGACGGTCTGGTGCCTCTGGTAGTGCTCGACGAACAGGCCGTACATCGTCACGTCGTCGCCGTTCACGACGAGCCCGGTGTCGGCGGTGTTGGTGTTCCATCCGACGCCGCTGCCGTGGTCCGCGCGCCAGATCCACATGTGGTCGCCGATGACGTCGTCACTGTTCACGACGAGGCTCGTGGTCGCCTTGCCGACGGCGGCTCCGCCGACGCGGAAGTACACGTCGTGCAGGGACGTGGGATTGGCTCCATGGTCGGCCGACGCACCGGCCGGGCCCACCTCCACGAGCGTGGGTGAGTTGGTCGTACCGGCGTCGAAGAGCACTCCGGCAATCTTCACCCCGTCCACGTCGGCGACCGTCATGGCCGTGACGCCGTTGTCGGGGACGAAGGTGGCGAGCCCGAGCCCGAGGACCACGGTGTCGGGGCGGGTGACCCGCAGCGTCTGGTCCAGGTGGTAGACGCCGGGCGTGACCAGGAGGTTCTTGCCCTCGGCGAGGGCGGCGTTGATCTGCGCGGCGCTCGCCCCGGGCTTCACCACGAAGAACCGGTCCATGCCGAGCGAGGCCCCGCTCGCGGTGCCGTTCGCCCAGGTGCTGCCCGTGGAATCGGTGCGCACGGAGGGCACGAACACCTTGTACGCGCCCGCGCCGTCGACGTAGAGGAAGGGCTTCTCCCGTACCGTCGGCGTCTGGTTCACCGCGGTGTAGGGCGGGTTCGGGAAGGTGTTGCCCGGAGTGCCCTGGCTGCCCACGAAGACCATGTTCCAGTTGGAGCCGGTCCAGCTGCCGAGCTGCGAGTTGCGGGTCAGCCACTGTTGCTGGGTGCCGGAGCGCACCTGGCCGTCGATCTTGCTGTCCGCCATGAATCCACCGCTGGACCAGCCGCCGTCGCTCAGTTCCAGGTTGCCGCGCACATGCATGCGCCGGTACGCGGACGCCTGCGAGACGGCCCAGCGGTCGGTGCCCCCGGCCGGGTTCACGGACAGGTTCTCGGCACCGCGCCAGAAGTTCTGGGTGGCGTTCTGCGGAGGGAACCAGTCCGCCTCCACGTGTACGGCCCCGTTGATCGTGACCGAGTCGGGCGACTGGCCCAGGCCCAGTACCTGGGTGTAGAAGCCCACGTTGACGTCGTTGCTGTAGGTGCCCGGCTTGAACAGGACCGCGTAGCGCTGGGAGCCGAACTGGTTGGTCTCCTGCTGCCGGAATATCGCGTCGAGGCGGCTCTGGATGGTCGACGACGGCATCGAAGGGTCGAAGACCGCCACGTTGGGGCCGAGATCGACGTCGCCGGGCGCGGTGCTCGACGGCGTGACCTGGAACCTCTGTGCCGCCGTGCCGTTGCAGGCGTACTGGACCAGTTGGACGCCGTCGGTCGTCGAGGCGGACGGGACGTCGAGACATTTGCCGCTGTTCCGGTTGACGAAGTGATACGCGCCGCCGCCCTCGTCGACCGGCCGCCACTGCTGGTTGGCGCCGCCGCCGTACGTCCACAGGTGCACGGCGGCGTTGTCGGCGGTGGACACGTCACTCACGTCCACGACCTGCCGCACGTCGTTGCGGTTGCCGATCTGCACGAAGCCGTCGTCGGTCGGTGTGAGGGCCCACTGCTGGGCAGCGGAGTTGTTGCAGGTGTACTGCTGCACCGCGGTGCCGTTGACGGTTCCGGCAGCCCTGGCGTCCAGGCACTTGCCGCTGCCGCTGTTCACCAGGGTGGACCAGCCGGCCGGCAGCGCCGCGGCGGCCGCCGATCCGGCGGACGTGCCGCGGGGCTGCGCGGGAGCGGCCTGCGTCGGCCCCGTGGCGAGGACCGAGGCGACCGAAGCCGCGATGACGGCGGCCGAGAGCACGGCGCTCCGCGGGCGACCGGTACGGCTCACCGGGGAGCCGCCGGAGCGGCCGCCGACGGGTGGGCGCGGGATTCGAGGCATCGTGTCGTCTCCAGTGCCGCCGGAGCGGCTCGGGTAGGGGAGTGGAGGAGGGCGCCGGTGCGCGGTGGCACCGGGTCAGCCGTTGTACTGGGAGAAGACACGGGTGAAGTCCCAGGGCTGCTGGGAGACGCCCGAACAGGTGTCGGCCCCGCCGCCGGTGCAGGGCCGGTCGCGGTTGACCGACCAGAAGGTCAGCCGGGCCAGGTGACGCTGCTGCGCGTAGGCGAGGATGGTGCGGAAGTCGGCGACGGTCACCGTCTCGCTGTTGTCGGTGATGCCGTTCATCGAGGAGATGCCGGTGTGCCGGTAGGCCTGGTCGTCGGAGTAGCCGTAGGCGTTCTTCACCGCGGTCTTCAGGCCCTCGGCCGCGCGGACGGTGAGCTGTCCCATGTTCTGCCCGGCACCGCCGAAGTTGAACGGCATGATCGTCCAGCTGTCCACCGTCAGGCCGGACGCGGCGGCCTTGCCGATGAGGCTGCTGTCCGGGCCGTTCTGGCCGGTGCCGAAGGTGACGTACACCTTGAGACCGGGGTTGTTCGCCTTCACCGACTTCAGCGCGTCGACCGTTCGCTGCTGCACGGTCGGGCTGTCGTACGCGGCGGCCTCGATGTCGACGTCGATGGCCTTGAGACCGTACGCGTTGATCACCTTCTGGTAGGCGGCGGCCAGTTCACCCGCGCTGCCGCAGGAACTCTCCAGCTTGTTTCCGCTCCAGCCGCCGAAGGACGGGACGACATCGCCGCCCGCGGCACGGACGGTGTTGACGGTCTGCTGGTCGACACCCCCGGCCAGTGGCCGGCTGCCGTCCCACTGCGGATCGCAGTAGCCGTTGCTGAGGACGAAGGCCAGGGTGAACCACTTGACGCCGGTGGCGTTCATGACGGTGGTGGGGCTCGGGGGACTGCCCCATCCGTTGTAGAGGTAGGGCGCGACAGCCATCGAACCGGGGCCGGGTGCCGGGCCGCCACCGCTCGGGGCGCTCCACTTCTGGTTGGCGGCACCCGTGCACGTCCAGATCTGCAGCGGGGTGCTGTTGGCGGAGCTGTTGCCGGTGGCGTCCAGACACTTGTCGGCCTGGGGATTGACGATGTCCCGGGCCGCGGTGACGGTCCACTGCTGGGCGGCACTGCCGTTGCAGTCCCACAACTGGGTGCGGGTGCCGTCGGAGGTGCCGCCCGACGTGACGTCCAGGCACTTGCCGAGCGCACGGATGGTGCCGTCGGCGCCGACGTTCCACTGCTGCGCGGCGCTGCCGTTGCAGTCGTAGAGCTGCACGGCCGTGCCGTTGGCGGTGCCGGCGCCCGCGACGTCCACGCATTTTCCGCCGATGCCGGTGATCTGCCCGGTGGCCTGCGCGGCAGCTCCGGCGGGGAAGGAGCCGAGTCCGGCGACAAGGGCGGCCGCGGCGGCGGCGCCCAGAACTCGACCTGATGCTGGTCTGCGAAGAGGTGGCGTGGTCACGAGTGGCTGTCCTGTTCTGCCGCCGGAACCGGGCCCCTGGAGAGCGATGCTCCCGGGTGCGGGGTGGTTGTTCGGGCGGCGACGGTGGGGGAGGAGACAGGAAACCTTACTAACTTCAACACGTGATTTAAGAAGTGAGACAAAGGTCTGTCAAGAGCCTGGTGCAGACCAATGCCCGGAGTGGGGCCGGCCCACCGTGGCCCGTCGGGGACCGCCGATCCGAGCAAGTCTGGGAGAATGGGTTGAATGGACGCGCGCGGCAGGAACCATGTGACGGTGACCGGTCGGACCGGGGGGCCGGTGGTGATGCTCGCGCACGGGTTCGGGTGTGACCAGAACCTGTGGCGTCTGGTGGTGCCCGCGCTGGAGCGCGACTTCACCGTGGTCCTGTTCGATCATGTCGGCGCCGGGAACTCACAGCTGTCGGCGTGGAGCAGGGAGCGCTATTCGTCTCTGGACGGCTATGCCGACGACGTGCTGGAGCTGATCCGGGAGCTGGCACTGGGACCCGTCACGTTCGTGGGGCATTCGGTGAGCGCGATGATGGGTGTGCTGGCCGCCGCGCGGGAGCCCGAGGCGTTCGCCGGGCTGGTGCTGCTCGCTCCGTCGCCGTGCTTCATCGACGATCCGGACGCCGGTTACCGCGGCGGGTTCAGCACCGAGGACATCGATGAGCTGCTGGGATCGCTGGACGCGAACTATCTGGGCTGGTCGGGCGCCATGGCCCCGGTGATCATGGGCAACCCGGACCGGCCCGAGCTGGGGGAGGAGCTGACCAACAGCTTCTGCCGCACCGACCCGGAGATCGCGCGGGTCTTCGCCCGAGTGACGTTCCTGTCCGACAACCGTGCGGATCTGGCGTCGGTCACGGTGCCCACGCTGGTCGCCCAGTGTTCCAGCGATGCGCTCGCCCCGCCGGAAGTCGGCGCGTTCGTGCATGCGCAGATCCCGGGAAGCCGTCTGATCACGCTGAACGCGACAGGACACTGCCCCCAGCTCGCCGCCCCCGAGGAGACCGCCGCGGCCATCGCCGCGTTCGCGGGAGCCGCCGGATGATGTGCCGGGCGGACAACGACGAAGAGGGCAACCGGAAGGACGAACGCGGACCCGTGGATGAGCAGGCGCAGTTCTCCGCGTTGCTGGAGGACAGCGCCGAGGATCTGTACGAGCACGCGCCCTGCGGGTACCTGTCCACCCTGCTGGACGGACGGATCGCGAAGGTCAACGGCACGCTGCTGGACTGGCTCGGCTACGAGCGCGGTGACCTGGTGGGCCGTAAGCACTTCTCCGACCTGCTGACCGTGGGCGGCCGGCTCTACCACGAGACTCACTTCGCCCCGCTCCTGAGGATGCAGGGCGAGATCAGTGGCATCGCCCTGGAGATGAAGGCCGCAGACGGTTCCCGGCTGCCGGTGATGGTCACCTCGACGGTGAAAACGGGCAGCGACGGGCAACCGCTGCTCGTTCGCACCACCGTCTTCGACGCACGCGAGCGCCGCGCGTACGAGACCGAGCTGCTGCGGGCCCGCAAGGAAGCCGACGAGGAGCGCGACCGCCTGAAGGTCCTGGCCGCCACCCTGCAGAGGACACTGCTGCCCCCTGCGCTGGCCGGCGTGCCGGGCCTGGACGTCGCCGCGCACTACCACATCGCGTCCGTCGACGAGGTAGGCGGCGACTTCTACGACCTCTTCCCCCTCGCCGACGGTAGCTGGGGACTGTTCCTGGGCGACGTGTGCGGCAAGGGCGCCGCCGCCGCGGCCATCACCTCCCTGGCCCGCTACACGCTGCGTGCCGCCGCCGTCTACGACCCCGACCCGGCCGCCATCCTCGGCAACCTCAACACGGTCCTGAACCACGAGTACAACGGCGATGACCCCCGCTTCTGCACCGTCGTCTTCGGCCTGCTCACCCCCGACACCGGCCGCGGAGGCTTCCGCATGACCCTGGCCAGCGGCGGCCATCCCCCGGCCCTGCTGATGCGCGCGGACGGCACCGCCGACTTTCTGCCCACCCCGGGCGGACAGCTCATCGGCGTGCTGCCCGACGCGCACATCGCCACCACCACCGTCCATCTCGCCCCCGGCGACACCCTGCTCCTGCACACGGACGGCCTGACCGAAGCGCACACCGCCGCGACCGGGGGCGGGGACCGCTACGGTGACGACGCCCTCCTCGACTTCGGGCGCGACCTCGCCCCCACCACCGCCGCGGACATCATCGACGCGGTACGCGACCTGCTCGACACCTTCGGCACCGGCGTGGACGACGACACCGCCGTCCTGGCCATCCACGTGCCCCGACCCTCCAGTGAAGAGCAGCAGTGACCAAGAACCTGTCCCTCCACATCCGCGCCACCACCGCGGGAGCGGTCCTCGAACTGACGGGAGACCTCGACCACCACACCGCGCCCGAGGTCCGCGCCGCGCTGCCCGGAATCGACCTGCGTCCGGATCAGCAACTCGTCATCGACCTCGGAGGTCTCACGTTCTGCGACTCGAGCGGTATCAGCGTACTGATCGCCGCCCGCAACCACACGCTGGCGGCCGACGCGGGTATCGCGCTGGCCGGAGTCCCCGGCCGTGTCAGCCGGATCTTCGGCATGGTCGGCCTGGACCAGGTCTTCCGGACCTATCCCACCGTCGACGCCGCCGAAGCCGCCTCCGGATGATCCCGGACGAAGCTCAGTCGAGGCAGAACTCGTTGCCCTCGACGTCCTGCATCACGATGCACGAATCACTGCCGTCATACAGCAGCCGCACGCGTACGGCGCCCAGCGGGAGCAGCCGTGCGCACTCGGCTTCGAGCGCGGCGAGACGCTCCTCACCCACGAGGCCGGTGCCGACCCTCACATCGAGGTGCACCCGGTTCTTGACGACCTTGCCCTCGGGAACACGCTGAAAGAACAGTCGCGGGCCCACCCCCGAGGGGTCCCCACAGGCGAACCAAGAACCCCGGTCCTCAGGAGCCCGCGAGTGGTCGAACTCGTCCCATGTGGCGAACTCTCCCGGTGGCGGCGAGACGACGTACCCCAACACCTCGCACCAAAAGCGGGCGACGCGCTCGGGTTCCGCGCAGTCAAAGGTGACCTGGAACTGCTTGATCGATGACACGGGCGCACCATAACAGGGGGACTCTCTCGCCCAACTCCGGTTCCAGGACGGGGCGCGTCAGCGCACCTTCGGCCCGCCGCCGGCGAAACAGCGGGCTTGCCCCTGACCCACGCGTCAGGGTTTAGCGTCGGCTCCCACTCACTCGCAGGAGGCCGCCCCATGACCACGGTTCTGCCCCGGACCAGCCGCGAGGTACGGCTCGCCGCCGTACCTCAAGGGCTCCCCGAACCGAGCGACTTCACCGTCGTCGAGACCACGCTGCCCGACCCGGCGCCCGGCCAAGTCCTGGTCCGCAACCGGCACTTCCAGGTGTTCGGAGGCCTGCGCACCCTGCTGGGCGGAGCGGCCGAAGGCACGCCCGTGCCCGGACTGCGCCCGGGGGAGGCGCTGTTCGGGCCGGCCGTCGGCGAGGTCGTCGCCGCGCCGCCCGACGGCCCGCCGCGCCCCGGCGACCTGGTCACCCACCTGCAGGGCTGGCGCGAGTACGCCCTCGTACCTGTGGCCCAGTGCGCTCTGGTCGACTCGGCCCTGCCCGATCCCGTCGCCCGGCTCTCCTCCGGCTCCGCCGCGTACGGGGCGCTGACGCGGCTCGCCGACGTAGGTGAGGGGGACGTCGTCCTGGTCACCGGAGCGGCGGGCGGCGTGGGCTCACTCGCCGGACAGATCGCCCGGCTGCTCGGCGCCGCCCGGGTCATCGGGAGCACGGGCTCGCCGGACAAGGCAGGTCGGCTGACGTCCGAGCTCGGCTACGACGCCGTACTGACCGGCGGCTCGTGGCGTGAGCGGCGGGACGGCTCCGACGACCGCTCCGACGACGGCGCCGCTTACCGCGCGTTCTCCGCGCAACTCGCCCGGGCCGCGCCGGACGGCATCGACGTCCTCCTGGACAATGTCGGCGGAATCCAGCTCACGGCGGCCGTGGACGCCGCACGGCACGGGGCCCGGTTCGCGCTGGTGGGTGCCCTCTCCGGGCAACTCGCCGCGCAGGGCACCGGCGCCACGGCGCCGACCCGGATCGACGCCTTCCGGGCCGTGGTCAAGGGCATGTCCGTGCGGGGATACACCGGCGTCGACCACCCCGACGTGGAGGCGGAGTGGACCGGCCGCTTCGGCGGCTGGCTGCGGACCGGCGAGATCCGGCTGCCGCTGACCCGGTTCGAGGGCATTGCACGGGCTCCGCAGGCGTTGTGGGAACTGACCCGGGGACAGACATTCGGCACGGTCGTCGTCGACCTTCCCGGAGACGACTGACGACCGCGGCCACGAGGAGGGGCGGGAGGCATCCACCATGCGGATCGGGGACGCCGCGGCAGCGGTCGGCGCGACACCGAGGGCACTGCGCTTCTACGAGCAGCGTGGGCTGCTCCCGCCACCGCACCGCACGAGGGCGGGCCAGCGCGACTACAGCCCCGAAGACCTCGCCGTGCTCCGCGTCATCCGGCACCTCCTCGGCCTCGGCCTCACCGTCGAGGACCTGGCCGGCATCGCGGAGCGCCTGCCGCTGCTCGCCGTCCACCCGCCGAGACGCTGCGACCCCACGGCGCCCGGGGAGCCTGCCCTCGTCGGCACGGCCGTGGTGCGGCGGCGCATCGCGGTACTCGACTCGGAGATCGAACGCCTCACCCGGCTGAGGGACACCCTGCAAGCCGGACTCGACCCGGCACCGCGCCCCGGCACGGGTGCGGTGTCCGGTTCTCGCCGGTCCGCGGTAAATGCCTGGACTGAGATCGTCCCCTGACGGGAAACTTCCGACTTCCGAACCACCGGGAGTGTGATGGGGACAACAGACACGCAAGGGCCGACGCCGGGCAGGAGCGCGGTCGTTCTGGCACTGCGCCACTACGGCCGGGAACTGCTGCGACTACGACGACTGGCCCTGCCCGCGCTGCTGCTGCCGGCCGTGGGCAACATCGGCATCCGTTACATCGCCCCGCTGCTCATCGCCAAACTCGCAGGCCAGGCCGCCGACGACGACGGTCTCACCCTCACCTCGGCAGTGCCGTACGTGCTGGGCTTCGGCGTGACGCTGCTGGTGTCCGAGGCGGTGTGGCGGGTCGGGCAGCACTGCCTGAACCGCGTGGACGCCCTCGGCATGGAACACCTGTACGTCAGCGGCATGGACGAACTCCTCGCCAAGGACGCGGCGTTCTTCCACGACAACTTCGCGGGCTCCCTGACCAAACGGGTGCTCAGCTTCGGCAAGCGCTTCGAGGACTTCGTCGACACGGTGACGTACCGGATCGTGGGCAGTCTCATCCCCCTGGTCTTCGGTGCCGTGGTGCTGTGGAGCTACGAACCGATGCTCGTCGCCGGCCTCCTTGTGATGATCGCGCTGACCGTGGTGGCCGCGACACCGCTGATCCGCCGCCGGCAGAGACTCGTCAACGACCGCGAGGCGGCGATCGCCCGCGTCTCCGGCCACGTCGCCGACAGCCTCATGAACATGGAGACCATCCGCGCGTTCGCGGCCGAGCGGCGGGAGGCCGACGAACACCGCAGCCGTGTCGCGGACTCGCGGCGGCTGACGCTGAGGTCGTGGGACTACGGCAATCTGCGCGTCGACGTCCTGATCGCGCCCATGTCCGTGCTGACCAACGTGCTGGGCCTGTTGGTCGCCGTCGCCTTCGGTGGCTCGGGCCAAGGCGTGGAGGAGGTCGTCGTCGCCTTCACCTACTACTCCAACGCCACGCAGATCATGTTCGAGTTCAATCAGATCTACCGGCGTCTGGAAAGCTCGATGACCGAGGCCGCCCAGTTCACGGAGCTGTTGCTGGATCCGCCCACCGTGCTGGACCCGCCGTCGCCCGAACCGTCGGCGCCGCGGGACACCGGCATCCGCTTCGAGGCGGTGACCTTCGCCCACGAGGGTGCGAAACCGATCTTCAAGGGACTCGACCTGGACGTTCCCGCAGGCGCGCGGATCGGTCTGGTCGGCAGGTCCGGCGGCGGCAAGACCACCCTCACCCGGCTCCTGCTGCGGATGTCGGACATCGACGACGGACACATCCTGATCGGTGGTCAGGACATCAGCCGGCTGCGCCAGAGCGACCTGCGCTCACTGATCGCCTACGTCCCGCAGGAGCCCGCCATGTTCCACCGCAGCCTGCGGGACAACATCGCCTTCGCCCGGCCCGGCGCCACCGACGACGAGATCCACGCCGCGGCCGAGGCCGCGCACGTCACGGAGTTCGCCGATCAACTCCCCGACGGCTTCGCCACGTTGGTGGGGGAGAGGGGAGTCAAACTCTCGGGCGGCCAGCGCCAGCGCGTCGCCCTCGCCAGGGCCATCCTGCGCGACGCCCCGGTCCTGCTGCTCGACGAGGCGACCAGCGCGCTGGACTCGGAGAGCGAGCTCCTCGTCCAGGACGCCCTGTGGCGGTTGATGGACGGACGTACGGCCCTCGTGGTCGCCCACCGTCTGAGTACCGTCGCCGGCATGGACCGTCTCGTCGTCCTCGACCGCGGAAGCGTCGTCGAACAGGGCACCCACAAGGAGCTGCTCGCTTCGAAGGGCGCCTACGCCAAGCTGTGGCAGCACCAGTCGGGCGGTTTCCTCGGCGAGAGCACCGAGTCGGCCCCCGGAGGCCCGGTCCCAAGAGCGGTCCCCAGCGGGCTGCCCGGACCGGCCGTTCCGGCGCCGGACGGGGACCATGAGACGTCGTCGCACGCGCGTACGGGCACCGGCGCCACGTGACCGCACTGTCGTGCCCGGTGCGTCTCGGAGTCACACCGGGTCCGGCCCGACCGCAGAACATCGAGGCTGTTGTGGCCGACCACGGTGGCCAGCGGGCCGCCGAGGTCGTCGACGCTGTCCGTGTCGCCGGCTCGGCGCCACGCCCACGGGAAGATCGTGGTCACCCTCTGGCTCCTGCCGTGGGCAGTTCCACGGTGACGCGGAGCCCGCCGGCAGGGCACGGGGCGCGGGACGCGGAGTGAGGAACCAAAGTCACGCCGCAGACGGCGTTGTCCCGGGTCGGTCGGATGTATAGCCTGTGCAATGTCATGTGACATTGCACAGAGGGGAGTCCCGTGGCGCTGAAGGTCGTCGTCGTGGGCGCGGGCGTCGTCGGAGCCGCCTGCGCCTTCCACGCCGCCTCGGCAGGCATGGACGTCACGGTCACCGACCGAGGCCCCGTCGGCGCCGGGACGACCAGTCGTGGCGAGGGCAACGTTCTCCTCTCCGACAAGGAACCAGGCCCCGAACTCGACCTGGCGCGGCTGAGCCGCACGCTGTGGGACGAGGCCGGCCAGGAGATCGGGGCGGACTCGGTCGAGCTCGAGTCGAAGGGCGGCCTGGTTGTCGCGAGCAGCGCCGAAGCCCTCGCGGCGCTCGGAGAGTTCGCCGCGCGGCAGGAAGCGGCCGGTGTCCGGGTCGAGCCGATCGACCAGGTGCGGGACCTCGAACCCCACCTGGCGTCCGAGGTCCCCGGTGGCGTCCACTACCCGCAGGACGCCCAGGTGCAGCCGGTCCTGGCGGCCGTCGCGCTGCTGCGCGCCGCCGTGCGGCACGGCGCACGCTTTCACACGGGCGAGGTCGTCGGCGTGGAGACCGGCCGGGACGGCAGGATCACCGGCGTCCGGACGGCTGCCGGTGAGGTCCTGCCCGCCGATGCCGTCGTCAACGCCGCCGGAACCTGGGGCGGTGAGGTCGGGCGCCGGCTCGGCGCGCCCATCGAGGTGCTCCCACGTCGTGGCTTCGTCCTGGTGACCGAACCGCTGCCGCCGATGGTCCGGCACAAGGTCTACTCGGCGGACTACGTCGCCAATGTCGCCTCCTCCGACGCCGGGCTGGAGACCTCGTGCGTCGTGGAGGGCACACGGGGCGGCACGATCCTCATCGGTGCCAGCCGGGAACGCGTCGGCTTCGACATGACGATGAACACCGCCGTGGTCGCCAGGCTCGCGGCACAGGCGTGCCTGCTGTTCCCCTTTCTGCGTCAGGTCCACCTGATCCGTGCCTATCGCGGTTTCCGGCCGTACTGCCCGGACCATCTGCCCGTCGTCGGCCCCGACCCACGGGTGCCGGGGGTCGTCCACGCCTGCGGCCACGAGGGGGCCGGTATCGGCCTCGCCCCCGCGACCGGCGCGCTCGTGACGGCGCATTTGCTCGGCCGTCCCTGGCGCGGCGCCGATCCGGCCGCGCACACCGGGCTGCTCCCCGACCGCTTCCTCACCCCCGGAGGTGTGCCGCGGTGAGCGAGATCATCGTCGACGGCGAACCCCTGCCGTACGTCGAGGGGCAGACCGTCGCCGCGGCCCTCGTGGCCGCCGGCCGGGTCGCCTGGCGCACCACCCGCGTCGGACACCGTCCACGCGGCGTCTTCTGCGGGATCGGAGTCTGCTTCGACTGCCTCGTGACGATCGACGGAGCCGCGGGCCTGCGCGCCTGCCTGGTACCGGCACACGCGGGTATGACCGTCACGACCGAGGAGAGCGACGATGAGTGAATCGGCAGACCTCGTCGTCGTCGGCGCCGGACCCGCCGGCATGTCCGCCGCGGCCACCGCCCTCGCCGGAGGGCTGCGCGTCGCCCTGGTCGATTCCGGCACGGCCGTCGGCGGTCAGTTCTGGCGGCACCCGCCGGAGCACGCGCGGCAGTCGATCCCGACCGAGGACCTGCACCACGCACTGCCCGAGTACCGCGCCCTGTGCCACGCGCTGTCGGCGGCCCGGGCGGCGGGACGGCTCGACCTGCGCCTGGCACACCACGTGTGGTCCGCCGTCCGCGAGGACGACGGATTCGCGGTCCACGTGGTCGACCGTCGACAGGCGCCGCGGGAGATCGCCCTGGCCCTGCGCGCGCCGAAGCTCCTCGTGGCGACCGGGGCCTACGACCGGCAACTGCCCTTCCCCGGATGGGACCTGCCGGGTGTCCTCACCATCGGCGGCCTCCAGGCCCTGCTCAAGGGCGGTGGCGTCGCGGCCGGGAACCGCGTGGCGCTTGGAGGCACCGGCCCCTTCCTGCTGCCGGTGGCCGCCGGCCTCGCCGCGCGCGGCGTCGAGGTGGTCACGGTCTGCGAGGCCGCCCACCCGGCGGCATGGCTGCGCCACCCCGGCCCGCTCCTGCGCAACCCCCGCAAATGGGCCGAGGGAGCCGGGTACGCCGCCGCCCTCGCACGCCATCGCATCCGGGTCCGCCCGCGCACGGCGATCGTCGGCGCCCAAGGACACGACCGGGTGACGTCGGTGCGGATCGCCTCTCTGACGTCGGACGGCAGACCACGACCGGGCACGGAACGACACGTCGCGGTCGACGCCGTCGGTGTCGGATGGGGATTCGCACCACAGCTCGACCTGCTCGTCCCCCTGGGCTGCGCGCTCACGGACTCCGCTGACGGCAACGCGGTCGTCGCGGTCGACAGGGGGCAGCGCACCACCGTTGCGGGGCTCTACGCCGCGGGGGAGACGTGCGGTGTGGGCGGGGCGGCACTCGCGGTGGGCGAGGGCCGCCTGGCCGCGGAGTCCGTCCTCGCCGACTCCGGAGCCGCCCCCGTGCTGCGCAGGAGACAACTGGCCGCGGTGCGCTCCGCGGTGACCGGGCAACGCGCCTTCGCCCGGGCCCTGGCCCTCGCGCACCCCATCCCCGCGGCATGGTCCTCATGGCTGACCGACGAGACCGTCGTGTGCCGCTGCGAGGAGGTGACCGCGGGCGCGGTCCGGACCGCCCGCGCCGAGGACGGTGCGCCCGACCACCGGCAGATCAAGCAACTGACCCGCGCCGGCATGGGCTGGTGCCAGGGACGCATGTGCGGTCCGGCCGTGCAGTGCCTCGCCGCACAACAGCGGTCCTACGAGCCCGCGGAACGGCTCGTCGCGACCCCCGTCACCCTCGGCGCTCTCGCCGGCCTCGACGAACTGGATGACATCGACGACCTGGACGACCTGGACGACCTCAAGGAATGACCGTCGCACTCGACGGACACCAGGAAAGCCGACAAGGAGTGCTCATGAGCGAGACCCGCAAGGCCTGGCACGGCGTCGTCGTCGCGACCAGCCTGCCGTTCCACGACGACCTCACGATCGACTTCGGCGCCTACGGCGAAAGCGTCGCCCGGCTCGCCGCGGAGGGGATGCACGGCGTCGCACCGAACGGCTCGCTGGGGGAATACCAGACCCTGACGTACGAGGAGCGCGACCGTGTCGTCGAGACGGCCGTGGCGAACGCCCCTGACGGGTTCACCGTCATGCCCGGTGTCGGCGCCTACGGTGGCGTCGAGGCCAAGCGGCACGCCCAGTTCGCCAGGGACGCGGGCTGCCAGGCCGTCATGTGCCTGCCTCCCAACGCCTACCGCGCCGACGATCGCGCGGTCCTCGAGCACTTCGAGCTGGTGGCCTCGGCCGGCCTGCCCGTCACCGCGTACAACAACCCCATCGACACCAAGGTGGACCTGCGCCCGGACCTGCTGGCCAAGCTGCACGCCGAAGGGTTCGTCGTCGGTGTCAAGGAGTTCTCCGGCGATGTCCGGCGCTGCTACGAGATCTCCGAGCTGGCACCCGGCCTCGACCTCATGATCGGCACCGACGACACCGTGCTGGAAGTCGGCCTCGCCGGCGCCAAGGGCTGGGTCGCCGGATACCCGCAGGTCTTCCCCCGGGCCTGTCTCGCACTGTACGAGGCGTCCGTCGCGGGTGACCTGGAGACGGCGCTGCCGCTCTACCGCCGGCTCCACCCGGTCCTGCGGTGGGACAGCAAGACGGAGTTCGTCCAGGCCATCAAGCTCGGCCAGGAGATGACCGGCCGCCGCGGTGGCGCGTGCCGACCGCCGCGACAGCCACTCGGCCCGGAGACGGAGGCCGTCGTACGTGCCGCCACCCGGGCCGTCATCGACGCCGGGACGAACTGACGATGCGCTCCACCGTCTGCTATCACGCCGTCGACTCGCACACCGAGGGAATGCCCACCCGCGTGATCACGGGAGGTGTCGGCGTCCTCCCCGGCGCGACGATGTTCGAGAGACGACAACGCTTCGTGGCGGAACGCGACCACCTGCGCACCCTGCTCATGTGCGAGCCGCGCGGGCACGCGTCGATGTCCGGGGCCATCCTGCAGCCCTCGACCAGGCCGGACGCCGACTACGGCGTGCTCTTCATCGAAGTCTCCGGCTGCCTGCCGATGTGCGGGCACGGAACCATCGGCGTCGCCACGGTCCTCGTCGAGACCGGAATGGTCGACGTGGCCGAGCCGGAGACCCTGGTGCGGCTCGACACACCGGCCGGACTGGTCACGGCCCGGGTACGGGTGCGCGAGGGCCGCGCGGAATCGGTCACCCTGGAGAACGTCGCGTCGTACTGCCACGCACTCGACCAGGTCGTCGACGTGCCGGGATACGGGACGGTGCGCTACGACATCGCCTACGGGGGCAACTTCTACGCCTTCGTCCGGACCGAGGACCTCGGGATCCCCTTCGACCGGGCGCACAAACAACGGCTGCTCGACGCCGGACTGGCCGTCATGGACGCCGTCAACCGGCAGAACCCGGTGTCCCACCCGGAGAACCCGGAGATAGACGTGTGCCACCACGTCTATCTCGAGGCCCCCGGATCGACCGCGGAACACTCACGACACGCCATGGCGATCCATCCGGGATGGTTCGACAGGTCCCCCTGCGGCACGGGCACCAGCGCACGGATGGCGCAGCTGCACGCCCGCGGGCAGCTGCCGGTCGGCCGCGACTTCGTCAACGAGTCGTTCATCGGCTCCCGGTTCGTCGGCCGCGTCCTGGGGGAGACCACCGTCGGCGATCTGCCCGCCGTCCTGCCGTCCGTCACCGGCCGCGCCTGGATCACCGGCACCGCGCAGTACCTTCTCGACCCGTCCGATCCCTACCCGGCGGGATTCACCCTCTGAGCCATCGGTGTCTCGTGCGCCCCGGGGCGGGTGAGCTCTTCGTCGTCCGTCCGGCCGTCCGCCCACAGGGTGCGCACGTGCGCGAGATGGCGACGCATGCACTCCTCCGCCTCCTGAATCCGGCCGCTCACCATCAGATCCAGCAGTGCGACATGCTCCTGGGCGGAAGCGACCAGCCGCCCCGTCCCGTTCAGCGCGCCCAGTCCGAACAGGCGCGAACGCTTGCGCAGGTCCGCCACCACCTCCACGAGATGGTGGTTGCCGGCCAGCGCCAGCAGCTCAAGATGGAACCGGTGATCGGCTTCCAGGTACTGGAGCACGTCGTGCTCCCGGGCCGCTGTGACGATCCGCTGCGCCAGGGGACGCAGGGCTTCCAGCTGCTCGACGGTCGCCGTCGCCGCGACGCGCCCCACGGTGGGGACCTCGATCAGGGTTCGGATCTCGGTGAACTCGTCGAGATCCTGCTCGGTCATCTCCGTGACACGGAACCCCTTGTTGCGTACCGCTTCGACCAGGCCCTCCCTGGCCAGATCCAGCATGGCCTCGCGCACCGGAGTGGCCGACACACCGAGTTCCGCCGCCAAGGTGGGCGCGGAGTAGACGACACCCGGACGAAGCTCGCCCGCGATCAGGGCAGCCCGAAGCGCATTGGCAACCTGATCGCGCAGATGTGTCTGGACGGAGATCGCCTGGGCTTTGAGATGAGGCATCCCTGCTCCTCCGTACGACCAGCCAATGACCTGCCACTATACAATGTCACGTTGTTCCAAACGCTCGGACGGCCGCCGGATTCACCGTCGTTGAGCGGGCGCGCAGGGCGGCTCCGGAACCCGGCATGGCCGCTCTTCGGGGCACGACGACGCGGGTCCTGGCTTCCGCATGGGCCCGCGACCACGATCGCCGGGGTGTTCGAGACCGACCCACCGCCGATGATCGGCCTCGCGCAGCTGTACCGGCGGGAGGTGCCCGACCCACGTCTTCGCCTGCCCCGGCCGGGGTCGCCGTCGGCTCAACCGCGCAGCCGCGTGTTGAGCCGAGCGGCCTGGCGCGTGAGGTGGTCGCGTTCGGGGATGTTGGGCGCCGACCGGGCGGCCCGGGCGTAGAGGCGTGCCGCGGTCGCTGGATCTCCGTCGCGCTCGTGCAGGTATGCCGCCACGGCGGTGTGCCGGGGCAGACGGGGGTCGAGCTCCGCCAGGGCGGCCAGGCCGGCCCGCGGACCGTCGGCTTCGCCCACCGCGACGGCCCGGTTGAGGCGGGCCACGGGGCTGTCGGTGAGACCCACCAGTTCGTCGTACCACTCGACGATCTGCACCCAGTCGGTCTCCTCGGCGGTCCGGGCGTCGGCATGGAGCGCCGCGATGGCCGCCTGGGCCTGGAACTCACCCAGGCGGTCGCGTGCGAGAGCGGTCTGTAGTATCCCGACGCCCTCGGTGATCAGCCCGGTGTTCCACCGGCTGCGATCCTGCTCGGCCAGCGGTACGAGCCTGCTGTCGGGGCCGGTGGTCCGTGCCGGACGCCGCGCGTGGTGAAGCAGCATGAGCGCCAGCAGGCCCGCGACCTCCTCATGTCTGGTCCTGGCGGCCAGTTGGCGCGTGAGCCGGATCGCCTCGGAGGCGAGGTCGACGTCGCCGGAGTACCCCTCGTTGAAGACGAGGTAGAGCACGCGCAGCACCGTGCCGACGTCGCCGGGCTGGTCGAACCGGACGCCGGAGACGGTCCGCTTGGCCCTGCTGATCCGCTGGGCCATCGTCGCCTCCGGCACGAGGTACGCCCGCGCGATCTGCCGCGTGGTCAGACCGCCGACCGCTCGCAGCGTGAGCGCGACCGCCGAGGCCGGTGTCAGGGACGGGTGCGCGCACAGGAAGTACAGCTGAAGCGTGTCGTCGACCCCTTCGCCCGGGCCGGGGACGGGCTCGGCCTCGACCAGTTCCTCTCGCCGCCGCCGGGAGGCGTCGGCGCGGGCGGCGTCGAGGAACTTGCGCCAGGCCACCGTGATCAGCCAGCCCTTGGGGTCCCTCGGCGAGTCGTCCGGCCACGCGCGCACGGCCTCGATCAGGGCGTCCTGCACGGCGTCCTCGGCCGCCGCGAAGTCGGCTCCGCGGCGGACGAGAACACCGATCACCGCCGGCACCAGCTGCCGGAGCATGGCCTCGTTCACTCGGTGGCCGTCGCCTGCTCGGCGTAGAACGGGCGCACCTCGAGCCACTCATGGATCGGCTTGCCACCCGCACCCGGAGCCGCGGACAACTCGCCGGCCAGCTCGAGCGCACGCTCGTAGGTCTCGACGTCGATCACCATCCAGCCGGCGATCAGGTCCTTGGTCTCCGCGAACGGGCCGTCGGTGACCGGTGGCCGCCCCTCGCCGTCGTAGCGGACGAAGGTGCCCTCGGGAGAGAGCGCCTGACCGTCCACGAACTCTCCGGTGTCCTCCAGCCGGGCGGCGAAGTCACGCATGTACTGCATGTGAGCCGAAACCTCCTCCGGCTCCCACTGGTCCATCGGCACGTCGTTGACCGGCGCCGGCGCGCCCCGGTAGTGCTTGAGCAGCAGGTACTTGGCCATCATGTTCTCCTTGGTGAGGTACGGCCCATTGTGGCCGTGTCCGCTCCTGGGACGGAGCAACGCGCGTGTTCTCGACATCGTCCGCTAAGAATTTTCCGGCGCAGTCGCATGCTGCTGCCGGCCACCGGGCGGCGCCTCGGCCGGATCACGGCAGTAGGTTGTTGCGATGACCGCTTCTCTGCCGCCCGGCGGCGCCGTCCTTGACGCGGACGCACTGGAGTCCCGGTGGGCGGATGCCTGGCGGCCGGAGCAGGTCGCAGAGCGACTGGACGGGGTCAGCGCGCCTTGGTGCGTCGTGGCGGGGTGGGCGCTGGACCTGTTCCGCGGAAGGCGCTCGCGGCCCCACGGCGATCTGGAGATCGCGGTGCCCGCCGCGGGATTCGCGGAGATTCGCGACCGCTTCCCGGAGTACGTGTTCGACGCGGTGGGTTCGGGACGGGTCTGGGCGGGCGCGCGAGCCGAGACGCTCGGGGCCACCTACCAGACCTGGCTGCGGGATCCTACGAACGGTCAGTTCCTGTTCGACGTCTTCCGCGAGCCGCACGAGGGCGGGACGTGGATCTGCCGGCGGGACGAGAGCCTGCGACTGCCCTACGAAGCGATCATCGAGCGGACGGTGGACGGCATTCCCTATCTGGTTCCGGAGGTGGTGCTGTTGTTCAAAGCGAAGGCGGCACGGCCCAAGGATCACGCGGACTTCGACGGTGCCCTGCCGCTGATGAACCAGGCACGGCGCGACGTTCTCCGCGGGTGGTTGGAGCGCATGCACCCCGGACATCCCTGGCTGGCGCGACTGGCGCGGCCGTGACCTGTGATCAGCCTCCTCAAGGTGCGGGGTTGCTCACGGTCGCTCCCGGGACCGGCGCCTGGCGAGCGGCAGCGGGACCGGTTCCAGGCCGGGGACGACGGTGTTGGTGAGGTGCCGATGCCCTCGACGGTGAGGGTGACGGTGTCGCCGGGCTTGAGCGGCGGCGCGGACTGCTCCCCGTGTCGCCCCCGGAGTTCGGCGAGGCAGCCGCCGTTGCCGCAGGTGCCGGAACCGAGGACGTCGCCGGGGACGAGACGGGTGCCGCGGGAGGCGTAGGCGGTCATCTCCTCGAAGGTCCAGCTCATGTTGGACAGCAGGTCCCGGCCCACCCTCTCGCCGTTGATCTCGACGGTTGAAGACGGTGTAGCCGACGATGTGCTCGCGGGCCTGGTCGGGGGTGAGGTCTCGGCCCTCGCGGCCGATCACGGCGCCCACCTCCAGTTCGAAGTCCAGCACGGCCGAGCCGGGCGGCACCGGTACGTCCTCGAACCGACGCGGGCCGGAGCGGGGCCGGCAGCCGGACCTGGGAGACATGCGGCCCCGGGGGTACGGTGAGGGCCGCCGAGCCGGCGGCGAGGAGTCCGGGAAGGCCGCCGGTCTCCCGGGTCAGTGCGGTGAGGGAGGTGACGCCGGGCAGCGGGAAGAGGGTGCCGTCCTCCTCCACCACGCCACCCGACGGCGCTGTTGGTGTTCGTAGGCGGCGAAACGCATGGTGCGGCTCCAGCGGAGATCAGGTGAGGGTCGCGGTTGAGGTCGGTACCGGGACCCGTCAGCACGCGTCAGGGCAGGGGCCGTGTTGCCGCCCGCGCCCCCGGAGTCGACGGGACCGTTCAGACCGGTGGGGCGATGAAGACGCCGCGATCGGGGTCGTTGAAGGACTCCTTGGCGACCAGTTCGTTCATGGGGTTGGCGGTGCCCCACTGGTCGGTGACCTCGGGCCGCGCACCGCGGGACAGCCGGCGCCGTGTTCGCCGAGCAGTACGGGCTCACGTACCCCAAGCCGGCAAGAACGGCGGTCAGGACATGTGCAGCAGCACCCTGCCCCGGTTGCTGCGGGATTCGATCAGCCCGACGGCCTCGGCGATCTGATCGAGCGGCAGAGCCTGATGCGCCGGGCGCAGGCGGCCGGCGCCGTGCAGGTCCCAGAGCTCGGCCCTGCGCTGCTCGATCAGTTCGGGCTGCCGGTGGCTGATCAGCCCGACGGAGAACCCGATGACGGACTTGAGGCCGCCGAGAAGACTGGCGGCGTCCACGGTGCCGCCGCCCGCGCTGAACGCCACGAGCCTGCCGTGGGGCGAGAGGACGTCCACGCCCCGCTGCACCAGATCGCCGCCGACTCCGTCGAGGACCAGGTCCACCGGGTCGCCCCAGGCGCCCTGTGCATAGAGCGCCACCTCGTCGGCGCCGCACCCACGCACGAAATCGGCCTTGTCCGCCGACCTGACCGCCGCGACCACACGGCCCGCACCCAGCGTCTTCGCCAACTGCACGGCCAGGTGCCCGGTACCGCTGGCAGCCGCGGTGACGAGGACCGACTCACCCGGTGCGAAACGTCCGGCACGTAGTGCGCTCAGCGCGACCAGTCCGCCGCGTACCAGTGCCAGTGCCTCGGCCGCGGTCACTCGCGCCGGTACAGCGGTGACCATCGCGGGCAGGGCGAGCACCGACTGAGCGTAGACGTCCTCGAACACCACCCCGCCCACCCGGTCTCCGACCCGGAAGCCCTCAACCCCCGCGCCCAGGGCAGCGACCCGCCCCACCATCTCGCCCCCGGGTCCGGCCGTCGCCACCGTGCCTTCGCGCAGCATCCTGACCAGGCCCAGGCTCACACCCACGACCTCGGTGTTCACCAGCAGCTGTCCGGGGCCCGGGGCCGGCGCCGCCACCTCGTCGATCCTGAACGGCTCGGCGGTGTCGAGCGGTTGGAACCTGACCTTGCGCATGTGTGTATCCCTCCCTCTCAGCAACCCGTTGGGTGACCCAACGATAAAGGTGTTCCGTTGGGAGGTCCAACGAATTCGGCTAGGCTGGACCCATGGACGCAACCCCCGCGCCGCTCAGCCGCTTGCAGACCCTGCCGAGTTGGCTGCTGGGCCGCGCCGCGACCCTCGGACACCGCCTGGTCGGCGAGCGGCTGGCCGAGGAGGGCATGCGGATGCCGCACCACGCCGTCATGTGCGGCATCGCCGAACTCGGCCCCATCGCCCAGGCCGAGTTGTCGCGGACCGTCCGGATCGACCCCAAGGACATGGTCACGGTGCTCAACGAGTTGCAGGCCAAGAAGCTGATCAGCCGCACCAGAGATCCCCGCGACGCCCGCAAGAACGCCCTCGCGCTCACCCCGGACGGCCGGGCACTGCTGCACCGGCTGGAGGCACTGGGCGACCGGGCCAACGACGATCTGCTCGCCCCGCTGACCCCGGCCGAACGAAAACAACTCACCGCCCTACTGGCCCGACTGATCACCACGGAAAGGATTCGTCACCGCTCGTGACGACCGGCTCGTCCAGCCGGCAGTCGGTCAGCGGGCCGGTCCGGCGCCAGACGCCGACCAACGACGCGAGGATGATGTCCCGCGCCGACCGGACCGACTGCGCGATGGCGGCCGGATCCCGGCCGATGCGTTCGGCGCCGGCGCGCATGACGCCGGACAACAGCTCCACCGCTGGGTCCTGAGACCGCTCGGCGATCGCTGTCACCCGTACCAGCATGGGCCGGCTCGCCCGCTCACCCGCTCGGCCAGCGCGCGGCCCAGCGTGTGCTTGTCGCGCGCGCAGTTGTAGAGCGTGTTGCGAGCGAGCCCTCCGCCGGGAGCCAGTGCTCGGCACGCACACGTGCGTGGATCTTCGCGGTGTCGCCGTAGAGGTCGATGACGTGTCCGCTGACGACATGGTGGGTCGCCATGAAGGGCGCGGAGCCGCCGCGGAGGATCTCGACGAGGGGGCGGCTCCCACGGGCGGGCGAGGTGGCTACCGGTCCTGGGAGAGCTCCAGGAGCTCGGCGAAGGTTCCACCGGCGTGGACGAGGTCGTCGTAGTGACCCTGCTCGGTGATCCGGCCGTGTTCCATCACGACGATGTGGTCGGCGATCCGCGTGTTCTCAAGACGGTGGGTCACCACGATCGTGATGCGGTCGGCGGCGATCGCTTTGATCTGTTCGAAGATCTGGTGTTCGCCACGCGGGTCCATCTGCGAGGTCGGCTCGTCCAGGATCAGCAGGTCAGGGCGGCGGTAGAGGGCCCGGGAGCACGCGATGCGCTGCCATTGGCCCCCGGAGAGTTCCAAGCCGCCGAAGACGTCACGGGAGAGCAGGGTGTCCAGGCCTTCCGGGAGGTCGTCGACGGCTTCCCGCAGACCGACCGCGTCGATGGCCTCCCACACCGGGGTGTCGTCGTGGGTACGGGGCTGACCGAGGGTGACGTTCTCGCGGACCGGCATCGGCCACTGGGCGAAGATCTGCGGCACCAGACCGGTGTGCGCCCAGACGGAGGCGGGGTCCACCGCGGCGAGGTCGGTGCCGTTCCAGGTGACGCGTCCCTTGTCCGGAAGATAGATGCCGGTGAGCAGGCGGGTCAGAGTGGACTTGCCCGAGCCGTTCGCGCCGACGACGGCGAGGATCTGGCCTCGCCGAAGGGTGAGGGAGACGCCGTCGACGGCGGGCTTGTCCTTGCCCGGGTACTGGTAGACGACTTCCTCGAGCCGGATCTGCTCGGTCGGCGCGCTGTGCCTGCCGGGTCCGCGCTCGGGGGTGCGGGCCGCGGCATCGTCGAGGAAGACCTGCATGTCGCTCAAATAGAGGCTGGTGTGGAAGACCGCGGCGCCGTTGACGACGACCTGGGAGAGCGCGGCGAGTGTGGTCTGCACGGCGATGACGGCCGTGGCCGCGACCGCGAGGTCGATCCGGCCCGAGATCGCCAGCCAGGCCAGTGCCGACCAGGTCGCGACGAGGAAGACACCGCCGGCCAGGGCGGAGAGCACCGCGATCCGCAGGGTCCGCGGCGCGGCGGCCAGGGTGCGCCGGTCGCACCGGTCGGACAGGGCCCGGTACCAGTAGACGAGGTAGTCGGTCATCGAGTTGGCGCGAACCTCGTCGCCGTACTTCGACGTCGTCGCCCACCAGCGCATCATGCCGCGGACGTTGCGGTCGGCGATGTTGGCGTAGTGGACCTCGTAGTCGACCCGGGCGGTCAGTACCGCACCCGCGCCGGCCGGCAGCACGGCCAGCAGGAGCAGCGGCAGCAGCAGCGGGTTCAGCACCGACAGCACACCGCCTGCGGTGACCATCCGGATCAACGCCGACAGAAACCGCTGGGCGTCGGCGACCATCACCTGGGTGCGGATCACTCCCATCTCGGCCGCCTCGTGCCGGTCCGAGAATCCCTCCTCCGCATATGCGGACGCTTCGACCCGGCACACCGCCTCGACCAGAGCGCTGTCCGTCTCCGTCGTCAGCCGAGGCGTGATCCGCCGCTCCGCGTACGCGGCCACCGCCGCCGCACCGCGGCCCAGCGCGGCAGCGACCGCGACCACCAGCAGCGCCGGGAGAGCCCCATGCAGCCTGTCGCCGGCGGAGGCGCCGCCGAGGAGGGGCGTCATCGCACGGGCAGTGGCGGTCAGCAGTACGGCGGCTGAGACACCTGTGACCACCTGGCAGCCGAGCAGCAACTGCACGGCCCGCCGGTCGGTCCGCCACGACAGTCGAACGATCCTGCCCAACACGGCCGGGATGTGCCCGCACATCCGTCCAAAGGAGACCTCGGCGAGCGGGTTGACGGAGTACTGACCGCTATAGGTGATTTCCGCCGGGGGCGGCGGAGGGGGAGGCGCGGCAGCCGGCTGTCCATTCGTAGCGTTCGAGGTCAACGTCGGTCCCCTTTGACAATCGTCCAGCGTGGTCGTGGAGCTCAACGACCAGGCAGACATATCGAACACATGTGTTTCGGTCGCTCCCGAAATCCCGGGACGGAGCGCGTGGCGGCGTGTGGTGGATGCATGGACCCAGACACGGCAACGGGTATGCAGAGCAGGGCGGTTGGCCGAATCGCCGACGTTGGCGTGCGCAGCGCCGAGACGGTAGGTGGGCTCGGCGAGGGGGAGGGGGAGGTGGAGGGGCAGACGGGCCGGGGGGAGGTGCAGCGCGGCGTGGAGCGAGCGGGGCCGGGGCGGTGGCCCGGTAGGCTGCGTCGGTCGAGAAGTCGATCGGAGTTCACCCGTGAGTCATCCACGTCTGGGGATCGCGATCCTTACCATGGGCAACCGGCCCGCCGCATTGCGGTCGCTGCTGGACTCGGTGGCGCATCAGACGCTGCCGGCCGCGCGGATCGTGGTGGTGGGCAACGGCAGCCCACTGCCCGAACTGCCCGCAGGTGTGGACGGGGTGGAACTGGACGAGAACCTGGGCGTGTCCGGCGGCAGGAACGTGGCCATCGCGCACCTGCGGGCACACGGTGACGTGGACGTCGTCGTCGACCTGGACGACGACGGACTGCTCACGGACACGGACGTGTTCGAGAAGCTGGCCTCGATGTACGAGGGCGATCAGCGGCTGGGGATCGTGTCGTTCCGGATCGCCGACGAGCGCGGCCGTACCCAGCGCCGGCATGTGCCGCGACTGCGGGCGAAGGACCCGATGCGCGGCGGTGAGGTGACGACTTTCCTGGGCGGCGGGCATGCGCTGTCGATGCGGATGCTCGACCGGATCGGCGACTGGCCGGACGCGTTCTTCTTCGCGCACGAGGAGACCGATCTGGCATGGCGGGCGCTGGATGACGGATGGCGGGTGGTGTACGAGCCGTCCCTGCTGCTCCAGCACCCCTGGACGTCACCGGCCAGGCACGCGGTCTACTACCGGATGACGGCCCGCAACCGGGTGTGGCTGGCCAAACGGCACCTGCCCGCCCTGCTGGTCCCCGCCTACCTCGGGGTGTGGACGCTGCTGACCGTGGCGCGGACGCGCTCGCGGGGCGGGCTGCGGGCCTGGGCGGCGGGCTTCGCCGAAGGGGTGCGCGCGTCGGGCGGCCCGCGTCGCCCGATGCGGTGGGCAACCGTGGCACGGATGACACGGTTGGGCCGCCCACCGGTCATCTAAAAGGGTGCTGAGCAGCCACAACGGCGCGGACGCCGCTGCCTGACCGGCAGCAACAGCTCGATCCGCCCCCACAGGTCATCCGGCACGAGCCAGCCAGCACGGGGACATCTCTACGACCAGGCTTTCCATCAGGTGCTCTCTCCCGCAGCTGACGGCCTGGAAATTGTGGTGCGGTCGGCTGAGCTGGGGTGATAGGGAAGCGATGCGACAGAGAGTCTCGAGTATTCCGCCCTGCTGCAACTGATCGACGAGCGGTCGGCCGCGTTCCGGAGTGCGGTTGCCGCCGCGCCCAGCCTTGACGCGCCGGTGCCGTCCTGCCCCGAGTGGACGTTGTTCGATCTGGTGCGGCACCTGGGTACGGGCCAGCGCTGGTGGGCCGCGATCGTCGCCGCAGGCCCGGCCGAGGCTCCGCCGTCCAAGGAGGCTGCGGAGGTGCCGCGCGAGTTCGAGGCGCTGCTGGCCTGGTACGCCGAGTCGACCGAGCTGCTGCTGAGCACGCTGCGCGAGGCCGACCCGGAGCGCGAGTGCTGGACGTGGTGGAGGGCCGGCCTGTCGCCGGCGAATGCCTGGGGCGTTGCCCGGCGCCGGGTGCACGAGGTGCTGGTGCACACCTACGACGCCCAGCTCGCCGCAGGCGCCGTGCAGCCGATGCCGGCGGACGTCGCGCTCGACGGCGTGGCCGAGTTCCTCGACACCTGCAACTCCACCCCGGCCGCCTGGCCGCACGAGGCCGCCGCCATCCACTACCACGCCACCGAGGGCCGCTCCTGGCTCCTCTCGCTTGACGACACCGGCGCCTGGCCCGCACCTCTCACGGACGACGCCGCGCCCGCCTCCGCTTCGGCCACGGGCACGGCCGAGCAGCTGCTCCTCTTCGTCTGGGGCCGCCTCACGCTGAACGACTTGAAGATCGAGGGCGACCGGCAGGTGTTCCAGCAGCTGATCGCCTGGGAGCCCGAGGAGTAGCCAGTCAACGCCGCCGGTGGACGGCCAGTACGGCCTCGTACAGCTCGGTCGTCGCGTTCCCGTAGTGCCGGATACGCACTCAGTCCTCCGCGTCGAAAAACCTCTGCGCGAGGTCGCGATGCGTGTCTGCTGCCAGCTTTGCCTGGGCGGGGCTGATCGCTGATCCCGGGACGCGGCTCAAGCGGACGACCTGGTCCGCGAAGCGCTGGTGCTCGCGCCGCGCGTGCTCACGACAGGCGAGGCAGGTGACACGATCCGGACGCGAAGAGGTCATCGCATACGGCACCCGCAGCCCGCATCCAGTGGTGACGAGGCTTGGCAGGTCTCCGGCCAGGCCGAACGTGGCTGCCACCGTGTTGCGGACAGCGGCATCACCGGCCACCGCCTTCGACTGAACATGGATGTGCGGATCGTTCTCGCTCATGGGCCCTCCCCGCTCCCGCGACTGGACTCACCGAGGGTGCTGTCGCCCGGCAGCGTCCTGCGGTACGAGTCTGCCAAGTAGTTCCACCCCGCAAGGTGCGGCTGGCCGGTGTGCCGACTCGGCCAAGCCGGCTAACGCGCCTGCGCGTTCCGCTGCTGGTCGCTTGGCTGCTCCAAGGCGTCCTCGTAGGCGTGCAGGGCGGCGATGACCGTGGTGCGTTCCGCGGGGGCGAGACCGCGCATGACGCGAGTCCAAGCGGAGGCGCTGCCGGCCAGCCATTCGCCGATCGGTCCGGCGTAGGCGGGAGTGATGGCGACGATGCGGCGGCGGCGGTCGGCGGGATCGACGGCGCGCTCCAGGATGCCAGGCCGTGACAGCTCGCCGACCATGAGGCTGACGGTCGTCGGGGCCACCTCAAGCCGGGCAGCCAGATCGTTGACGCTGGTGGGGCCGTCGTACTCCAGGTGCGCCAGCAGCGCGAGGTGTCGTGGCGCCAGGTCCATGCCCTGGAGCGCCGGAGGAATGGGCAGGCGCTTGGCGCGCCCGACGAGCCGTGGCATGAGCAGCAGCAGGGTGCGGACGGCCTCTTCGACGGCCGGGCCGTCCGATTCCGTGGACATCAGCGATCTCTTCCAAGTATCTTTGCAAACAAAGGCTTTAGATCCAAAGGGAACGAGGTCCACTATGCCGCACCTGACCGTCCACCTTCCAGAGAGCAGGCTGACCGGTAAGGAACCCCTGCTCGTCGCCGCGCTGACCGACGCGATCGTCGACGTCTACGGCGACTGGGCCCGTGACCTCGTGAGCGTCCGCCTGGCCGGAGTGCCCGCAGGACGTTTCGCGCAGGGCGGCAAGGTCGTGGAGACAAACGCCTCGGTAGTCCTGGGCGTTCGCGCCGGCGTCTTCGACCGCCCCGACGCCGCTCAGGTCACCGCGCGCCTCGGCGCCGCGCTCACCGACGCGATGGCTCGCGTCATCGGCGACGACCTCCGCTCAGGCGCCATGGTCGAACTCGTGGCGTCACCACCGGAACGAACCTTCGTCGGTGGCGCCCTCGCGGTGTGATCCTCGTCTGCGTCATTTCACGAACTGCCCTTTCGGAAACCGTTGATCGACGCCACAGCCGTTTGAAGTAGCGCGGTGGCTCGCCACACGCGACGAGAAGACCGCCACCAGGCTGGTGCCTCGGTCGGACAACCCGGCGTTGCACTACAGGCTTTGAGGCTGAGGGTAGAGCTGCTCGATCCGATCGCGTTTGGTGTACATGTCCCAGTACTGCTCGGCGAGGTCGTCGGGGTCGACGACCGGGAACTCCACGGTCGGCTCCGCAGGGGTTCCGGCCTCGGCGATGAGTGCACTCAGCTCGCTGCGGGCGATCCCTGCCGCGACGGAAAGGGTTCCGGCGTAGATGCCCGTGTCGGCCAGCTCGCCGTGGAGTGAGTAGAGGTAGTTGCGGGCGGCGGCGCCAAGGGGTGCCAGGCCGCTGAGCCCGGGCATGGGGTGGACGGCGGAGGCCCCGGTGGTCAGGAGGAAGGCTCCGTCGCCCCGCTCCGTCCACTCCGGCAGCACCGCGCGAACCACCTCCACGGGCGTCAGCAAGAACATCGGGAGCCCCTTCTCCAGGAAGGCGGCATCCATCCGGGCGGCCGGGATGAGGTTCTGTTCGGTGCTGAACGGCCCGTACTCGATCACGTCGATGCGGCCGAAGCGGTCCCGGATGCGCTCGATCAGCGCCGGAACTTCGGCGGGCCGGGACAGGTCGGCGGGGAACGCGGCTGCTTCGATACCGTCCGCCGTCAACTGCTCGACCAGGGCGTTCAGGCGCTGCCGGCGGCGTGCCACCAGGGCGACACGGAAGCCCTCGCGGCCGAAGCGGCCGGCGACGGAGGCGCCGAGACCGGTTCCGGCCCCGAATACGGCGATCACTTTGGGCATGAGGATGCTCCTTGTTCCAGACATCTTGACCGGCGGGTCAACTTGTGATTCGACGGTAGCATGCAGATTGACCATAGGGTCAAGTTCTATCGACGGGCAGGGCGCGGCGAGCGAGCCGTACAACCGGCCGGAACCAGGAGGAATCAAGGCATGCGGGCTGACGCGCAACGGAACGCGGAGAAACTGCGAGCAGCCGCCGCCGAGCTCTTCCAGGAGCGAGGCCTGCAGGTACCGCTGAAAGAGATCGCCCGCCGGGCAGGGGTGAGTCACGGCACGCTCTACAACCTTTTCGGCACGCGCGAGGCACTCATCGACGAGGTGGTGACCGACCGTGCGGCGCACCTCCTGGAGGAGGCCGCTCGGAAGGCCCTGTCCTTCGAGGACGCCTGGGAGGGCTTCGCGTACTACGTCGAGAGGCTCTGCGAACTCCAGGCCACCGACCCAGCCGTCGCCGACGTGGTCAGCGGTCGCTATCCGGGCGCGGAGCGCCTCATGACCGCCTGCGGCCGCACCATCGACGCCGCGCAACAGATCGTCGGGCGAGCCCAGGAAGCCGGCGCTCTCCGCCCCGACTTCACCAACGCGGACCTGGTGTTCGCCTTCGCCGCCAACGCCCTGCTGGCCCGCGCCACCACCGAGACCGTCCCGAACGCCTGGCGCCGCCAGGCCGCCTTCCTCCTGGACGGTCTGCGGGCCGAGGCCGCCCGCGGCCCCCTGCCCGCGGACGAGCTGACCCAACAGCACGTCTACGACGCCTTGGGAAGACTGTGGGGCAAGGCATAGGCGGGACATGGCATACGCGGTCCGTCGTCCCCTCTTCTCTCCAGCAGCCACTCGGCCCGCTCCGCCAGGCCGCCATGCATTTCCATTTCCGCCGCGGGGAGCGGCGGGAAAGGGCGGCACGGGAGACGACACGTCTCTGAGACGTTCGGGCGTACCAGGACGCGTTGACCAGCGGAATTTCACACGACCCGGGTACACCCCGGCCCTTACGCTTCTCTCGGCACGATCGGTGAACGGGGGGCGGGGATGTGTGAGGAGCTCGAGGGCGGGACAGCGGTGGCGGTGCGCCTTTCGGCAGGTGCGCCGCTGCGGGACGCGTTGGGTGGTGCCGGTCCCGATGACTGGCTTGTGCTGGACGCGGCGGTGCGGCAGCCGGCCTGGTACCGCTCGCAGTCGTTGCCGGAGTGGGAGCTCACCGCTCCGCTGCCCGCCGATCTGGCGCACCTGGACGAGTCCCGGCTCGCGCTCGCCTTGTGCCACCGGGACGGGCGGATACGCGAGGCTGCGGTGCGCCGGTCGGCGCGCTACTCCGGCCTGTTGCCGCTGATCGTGATCCGCTGCGCGGACTGGGCGGAGCCGGTGCGTGAGCGCGCCCGGAAGCTGCTCCGCGAGGCCCTGGACGAGGACACCGCCGTCGTCCTGGCGGCGCTGATCCTGCACGTTGGCCGCCGCGACCGGGGCGCCTTCGCCATCGCCCTGCTCGAGGAGGCCCTGGGCGGGGAACCCCGCGGGCGGCTCACCGCCCTCTTCGCTCACCCCGACCGCACGGTGCGGCGGTTCGGATTCCGGCTGGCCGTCGAACACGGGTTGCTGGGCCCCGCCGAGCTGGCCCGTGCGGCCGCACAGGACCCGGACACGGTGGTCCAGGACCTATGCGCCACGGCGGCACTGGCATCCCTGCGGGACGAGGAGGGCGCCTACGACGAGGTGCTCGGACCACTGCTGGCCGCGCGGGGCCCGCGTACCCGTGCGGCCGGCGTCACCGCGCTGCGGCGGGCGGGAAGGCCCGAACAGGCGGAGCCGTTCCTGGCTGACCGCTCCGGCCTGGTACGCGCCTGCGCCCGCTACGTGGTGCGCCGGCACGGGGACGAACCGGCATCCTGGTACCGGAGGCAGTGTGCGTCACCGGGAGCGGCTGGCCGCGGACTGCCGCCGGGTGCGGTCATCGGGCTGGCCGAGTGCGGGCACCGCGCGGACGCCGACCTGCTGTGGCCACTGCTCGCCCACCCGGTGGCCGGGGTGCGGGCACGGGCGGTGGCCGGGCTGCGGGCGTTGGACGTCGGGGAGGTGGAACGCCTGCGGCCGCTGCTCGACGACCCGGCGCCGGCGGTCGTCCGTGAGGCGACCGCCGCCCTGTTGCCGTCGGTGAAGCAGCTGTCCGTCGACTGGCTGTCGCAGCGCACCGGATCCGAGCGGCCGCGGCATGTCCGCCTCGCCGCGTTCCGGCTTCTCGACGCCTACGGCGGGGTCGTGGCGCTGCGAGCTGCGGTCGGGCTGCTGGACGACCCGGACGGGAAGCTGCGTACGTGGGCCGAGCAGCTGGTGCAGCGCTGGCATCCGTCGGCGCAGGTGCGGCGCGCAGACGCGGAGGTGGGGGAGCTGCTCGACCGCAGCCGGCACCTCTTCAGCGATCACGTGCTGCGCCGGCGCAAACGGGAGGCCGGATTGGACGGCTGAGTTCATCCGGAGTCGACCCTCGCAGCCAGCGCCGAAAACCCCCGGTCCCAGCGCGGCCGTGCGGCTGTACGCGACTTCGAGCAGCACGTCGACGTGGAGGTGTTCGATGTTCATGAACAACGACGGCACACACTGATTCGGGGGCGCAGCAGTCAGGTGGGTTGAGGGGTCATGCGCTGGTTCATGCAACAGGTCGATGAAGAGATCCGTACCTCCCGTGCCTGGATGCGGCTTGGACCGGAGCTCGTCGAGATCATCCACCAACTCCGTCAGGAGCACGTGGGGCGCCATCGACGATGACGACTTTCCGCAGGTTCTGGCGGGGACCACCCGCAAACGCCCCAGCCCGTAGACGGTCAAGGCGACACCGCCTATGGCCTGACTTGAGTCTTGATCATGCGATGGGCGGGGGCGGTCCCGCTGGAGGCGTTCCGTCAGCCCGTCACGGTGCCGAGCAGGTATGCCGTCGCATCCGCCAGAAAGATAATAGCCATGGACATAGTAGCCATGTAATCTATCCGGCATGAGCACGAGCAAGGGTTCACCGGGCCCCACACCCGGCTTCCTGGTGTGGCGGCTCGCCAACAAGTGGCGCGTCGCGGTCGATCGCGCGGTGGCTCCGCTGGGCCTCACCCACGCGCAGTATGTACTGGTCGCGTCGCTGCACGGCATGCAACGCGTCGGCGAGCGACCCAGTCAGCGGCGACTCGCCGAACACGCCGGTCTGGAGGCGCTGTACGTCTCGAAGCTGGCGCGTGCCCTGGAGTCAGCCGGCCTGATTGAGCGCACCCGCGACCCCCGCGACCCGCGCGCGGTGCAGCTCGCCCTCACCGAGCAGGGGCAGGCGGTCGTGCGGCAGGCCATCGTGGTGGTCCAGGAACTGCTTCAGCAGCTGCTGGATCCACTCGGCGGCCTCGACACCCCGCGGACGCGCGCGTTCACCGACGAGCTGACGACCCTGCTCGACGCACCTCTCACCCCATCCGTACTGAACGACGAGAGCACTCAGGGGAGAACACCATGACCACCAGTGCATCCACTACCACTGAACCCGTCGCCAACGCCCGCACCCTCGCCCTCGCCCACTACGCCGCCCGCGGCGTCCTGGAGCACGTCCTGGCCCGGCACGGCAGCACGTTCCAGCAGCAGATCGTCCTGCGCGCCGCCGTCACCACCGAGGCTCCGCAAACGCCGGACGATCTCGTCGCCCAGGCCCAGGGCGCCCTCAAGGCCGATCCAGCCGACATCCGCGCCACTCTCGACGAGCTGCTTGCCAAGCAACTGCTCGATGCGGACGGCTCGCACCTTCGCCCCACGGACGCAGGGCGCGAGCTGATCGCCGCCGTCGGCGCGGAGACCGCCCCCATCAGCGCCCGCATCTGGGGCGAGATACCCGCGGAGGACCTGAGCGCCGCCGGACGCGTCCTCGCCCTGGTCACCGAGCGCGCCAACACGGAGCTTGCGGCGCTGACCACCTGACCCCCCGAACAGTCCCGTATCTATCTGTGATCAAAGGGCGGCCTTCCGCCGGACCCGGTGTCGGCACCGGAGACGGCGTCGCTCTTACCCGGCGGAGTCGCTGTCGTCGGATCGCCCGTCTTGTCCTTGCGCGCTGCCCCTTTGGCCGGGCCTTCTCCTCCTCGGCGGCCTTCTCCAGGGAGGACAGAAAGTCCTCGCTGAGCTGCATCCCGGCGACGTCGTGCGTATGCACAGCCTTGTCGGGGCTCGGCAATAGAGGGCCCCAGAGACGACCTGCTGGATGCGTCAGAACGCACGCGTAGCCGTCGGGCGCCGGCAGTGTCACATCCGGGATCTCAGCACGTCGACTTCACAGCCCGGTGCGGTCGGGTCGAAGCCGTGCTCGACCAGCCAGCGAACCACCAGCAGGCTTCGCAACGACCACCACGCACGGATCACGTCGAGGTCGACGTCGGTGCCGTAGCCGGCGACGATGTCGCCGAGGTGCTCCTCGTGTCCCAGGCTCAAGGTGGCGAGGTCGGCCAGGGCGTCACCCGGGCCCGCCTCGGACCAGTCGATGATGCCGGTGATCTCGTCGCCGTCTACGAACACATGAGTAATCTGCAGGTCGCCGTGCGAGAACACCGGAGTGCACGGCCGGAGCGCGGCATCGGCGACCTGGCGGTTGCGGGTGACCAGGTCGGCGGGCAGGACGCCGTGCCTCACGAGCAGCTCGCACTCCACGTCGAGATCCGCCGCCAGCTTGTCGAGGTCCAGGCCGCTCCGGCCGCCCCAGGGCGGCAACGGCGCGTCGTGCAACTTCCTGATGGCGGCCCCCGCCGCCGCCCACGCCGCCGGGGACGCGGTCGACGGTTCGCCGAGCCGGCCGAGCGCCTTCCCCGGGACCGCGGCGATCGCGAGCACGGGCGGCTTGCGCCACAGAACCTTTGGGGTCGGGACCGGCGCCAGGGCCATCGCCTCGACCTCGACGTCGATACGCGCCTGATCGGCATCCACTTTCAGGAACACGTCGCCGACGCGCAGGGTCGCGCGCTCGGAGTGGGCGACGACGACTTTGACCTCATCCATGGGCGACCACTATCCCCGGGACGATCGTCGACGTCGCGGGATTTGTCGCGTGCTTGACCGCACCGCTACCCGGCGGCCTCGTGCGCGTCACCGACCGCTACCAAGATCAAGTTCATCCCTTTGGTTTCGGCAGCCGCCCGCAGACGCCCACCCCGGACGGCCGGGGCAGGGCGCCGGTGAGAGGCCACGGGGTGTCAATGCCTGCCGGCAGGTGCCAGATGTGGTGATCACCTGGCAGCCTTGGTCGTGGCGCCAGCAAGGGGTTGGCGGCATGGGGGCCGGCCCTGGAGGAGCATATGTTGCGCGGCATATGGGTGTTCGTCGCGGTGATGATCGCTTTATTGGCGACTCTGGCGATCTTGGATTTGAGCAACGACCCCGAGCCGCGCAGGTCCTCGGTGACCTTTCCGGACCGGCCCGCTGAGAACCCGTGTCCCTCCGAGCTTGGCGACAAGCCGCGCCGTTCGAAGTACACCAATCATGCAGCACCCTATGGGGGACCGGCCCCACACCCCGTCAAGGTGGTGAACGCGAACGGGTTTTCCGCGGCGAACGCTCCGCATCGGACACTTCCCGACGGGTGGGAGGCGACCTACAACAGCTTCGAGACCCAGCTGGTCGTCTGCGAGTACCTGATGTCGACCGGAGCGAAGGGTGACTCATGCAAGTACCTCGGCGACCACTTCGTGTCGCTCGTCAGCGCCACGTGGACCTACCGGGTGCTGACTGCCAGAACGGCTGAACGGGTCACGCAGTTCACCCTGAAAGGGAACGACACTTGTCCCGACGAAATCGAATATCGAGAGGGGAACATCCCGTCGGAGACACCACAGTCCGTCCGCACCGAGGACCTGGAGAAGGCTCTTCAGCCGTTCGTCGCACCCACGCGCCGAAGCCACTGAGAAACGATGGTGCCGGGCGCTTGACCCGGTGTACGGCTCCGTTGCCTGAAACTACAGCGGCAAGACCTGGGCGGTCGAACGCCCCGAGGACGGGGAGCCGGCCCGTCAACACTCCGTCAAGTGCCCAGCGTGCGCGGTAACGCTGTCCTACGCCGTGCACAGTCTCGCGGGGACGCGGCGCAGGCGTGCCCGCCGCTGGATCGCGGCCGTAGCCAGCCTGATTGCCGCAATCCCCCTGTACGGTCTGATCGCGCTGGACCCAGGTAGTGTCCAGTCCGCCCTGCCCGGCTACCCGAAGCACAAGCTATTTTCTCGAACGCCGAGGGCGATCGCTGGATTTGGCGGGCGGGAGTCCATCTTGCCGGGCCTGCCACCCTCTCTGGTGCCGCGGATCACGAACTGCGTACTTCGCACGGGTTGCACTTTGCGTCCAAGAAACGAACCGTCTTGCGCAATCCGTGGAGTGCCGTGACGCCGATGAGCGGGAGACTGGCAGCCTGCGCGTTCGCGATGTCGTCGGGCACCCCCAGGCCGTCCTCGACGACCCGGCGAAGTCCCAGCGTGTTGGATGGTGGCACTGTTTTGTGGAAGGGCAGTCGACCTCCCGGAGACCGTTGCGTAAGGGATGGGGCGACTCGCCGACGTGCCTGCGTTCGTGCGGGTCAGGCCGAACGATTTGCCACTTCCGCCTCTGCGGCACGGGCGAGGCGCTCGACCCAGTCCTGGTGGTAGCGGTACAGCGCACCGGGATACTTACGCCCGAGTTCCTCGACGAAGAAGGCGCCCTGCTGTGTTTCTTCGGTCAATACGTGGCAGCCGTCGTCCGTGGGCGTGATGACCCAGCCGTGGTACGCGCTGGAACCCGTTTCGTCGCCGTCCACTGTCGTCGCCCATGAGAGCCTGGTGAATGGCTCGTACTCTGTCACGTTCAGAGTCATGGGAAATCCAACCGTCACTCGGCTGAACCTGGTTCCGGTGGCCAGTTCCGACTCGCCGGTGAGGATCTTGACGCGATCTTCGGGAGGGAAGTAGCTCGACCAGTTCTCGGCGTCGACGAGCAGCCTCCACACCACCTCGGGCGGTGCCTTCACGTCGATGTCATTGAGCGCGTAGAGAGCCGACAACTTCGGGTCGTACTGTTCGGGCCAGATTACCTTGTCATACATGAGACTTTGTTCCTTTTCGAGCGTTTGGCGAGAGAAGTTCAACGTGTCCGTGGGTCAACCAGCCTGCCTGGAACGCTCGTTGGCTACACTGGCGAGCGCCGCGAGAAGGTTCTCGTGCGTGCGCCAGAAGACTTCAGGATCCTGCTTCGCCAATTCGATCCAGAGCGGGCCTTGCATTGTCTCCTCGGTCCAGAGGTGGCTGCCCCGGGGCGTGGGTGTGATGATCCAGGCGTGATAAGCCTTGGAATCTTCGGACGCCTTGGGGTAACCACCCCAGGCGATACGCGTCTCGGGCTGGAACTCCTGTACGGACGCGAAGACGTCCTGGCCGGCCAGGTTGGTTTCGAATCGGGTCCCGAGGCGCAGCGAGTCGTGCCCGTCAAGCAACTGCACGTGTCCGACGCCCGGGTAGAAGGTGGGCCAGGTGCGTGGGTCCACGAGCAGAGACCAGACCGTCTCCGGAGAGGCTTCGACCTCGAGCTCGTTGGTGAAGTGGATGGGGGAGCGACTGGGAGTCATGGCCGCCGGCCAATTTATCGCTTCAAACATGGGAATCTCCAAATGTGATTCATTGTCTGGAACAGTCACATGGTGTGCCGTCCGCAGGCCGGCCAGGACGTTGACCCACGCCGGAAAGAGGTTGGCGATTCATGCGCGTCATGCGCGGCTGAGTGCCACCGAGTTCCTGACGGCGTCCAGGCCGGCGGCGTGCTTGACGACGGGCTCGTATCCGAGCTCGGATACGGCCTTGTCCGTCCGCAGGGTGCACTGCTGCCCGAGGAACCATCGGGCGGGAACGGGGACCTCGCCGGCAGCGGTCTCGGCGTCCACGTCGGGGATCGGGACGTCGACGCCGTAGATCTCGAACTGGGTCTCCAGGAACTCGCGGAGGGCGACGCGGTGCCGGTCGGTGATGAAGTAGGCCTGACCCGGTCGGCCGCGCTGCCATCCGAGCACGAGTCCCTCGACGGCGTTCTCGACGTATGTGACGTCGGTCGTGTGCCGGCCTCCGTCGATCCAGGCGAACTGCCCCGCCTTCGCTGCCGCGACCAGGCCCTCGACGAGGAAGCTGTCGGGGCCCCAGACGAACCGCGGGCGAATCGATACCGTGGCGAAGTCCGTGGTGTTCGCGTCGAGCACGATCTTCTCCGCCACGGCCTTCACGGCACTGTAAGCGGCTTCCGAGTCGGGCCGCAGCGGGGCGGTCTCGTCGACGTCCACGAGCGGGGCACCGGCGAGGAGCGCGGCTTCGCTCCCGCAGTGGACGAAACGCGGAACCCGTGCGTATCGGGCAGCGTCGAGGGCTGCCTGGGTGCCGCGAACCGTCACCAGCTCATGGCGCTCACGATCAGCGCTGACATCCGTCTCGGCGGCGAGGTGGAACACCACTTCACTGCCCGCCGCATCATCCCGCCACGTCAGCGGGTCGGTCAACTCGCCCCGCACGGGCTCCGCTCCCAGTGCCGCGACCTTCGCAGCCGATGCCTCACTTCGAACCAGGACAGCCACCGAGTGCCCCGCGCCGAGGAGTCGACGTACCAGCACCTGGCCGATGAACCCGGAACCCCCGGTAACGAACGTCCGTGCCATGAATCTCTCCTTCGCTCTGTGAGCCCCTCGCCGGTCCTGGGCGAGAAGGTCTCGTGGGTTAGAGCAACGGCAGGCCCCGAGGGCTTCCCTCAACTGTGTTCATGCTTCGAAGGCCTGCGATAGAATTCTTGGATGGCTTCTCTACGGGCACTTGAGTGCCTTGTCGCCGTCGCGGACTCCGGATCGATCACCCAGGCCGCGCTGCTGCTGCATTCGTCGCAGCCCGCTGTCTCTCACCAGCTCGCTTCGTTGGAACGCGAGACTCGTACGGCCCTGCTTCGCCGCGAGGCCAGGGGGGTCAAGCTCACTTCCGCGGGCCGTGCCGCCGTCGCGGATGCCCGACGAGCGATCGAAGCGGCCGCTTCCGCGGTGCGGTCGGCACGTGCGGCGGGTGAGGCGGCTGGGGGTGTCCTGCGACTGGTCTGTGCGCAGAGCCTCACGGTGCCGCTGCTCGCTGGTGTCATGCGGCAGTGGCATCGCCGCCAGCCAGAGGTCGCGATCACGCTGCGCGAGTCCACGGCGATGGACGAGGCGCTCGGCCTGGTCGACTCCGGCGAAGTCGACGCAGCAGTGCTGACCGCTCCCTCGGCCGGCCGTTTCACGATCACCGCCCTCGCGGAGGAGGAGATCGTGTTGGCGACGCCCGCCGACCATGTGCTGGCCGGGCAGGCCGTCGTACGGCTGGAGGATCTTGAAGGTGCCCCGCTCGTTCACTTCTCACCGGACAACGGCCTCAGCGCCTGGCTCGACCAGTCCTTCGCCCGCGCGGGAGTCCACCCGGAGACGGTGATGAGGACATCGGTGACCGCGACGGCACCGCAGCTCGCGGCTGCCGGGCTGGGAGTCGCCGTGTGTCCCGTGAGTGCGATCAGCCCCGGCTTTCCGGGAGCAGTGCGCTCGTTCTCTCCGCGGTGGGTCAGGCAACTGGTGGCGGTGACGTCCGCGGAACCGGATCCGCTCGTCGCACGTTTCATCGGCGATCTGCGCAGTCACGGCATGAGTGTGCCGGGCGATGTGCGGACTCAGCTCGCCCAGGCAGGTCCTCCGGACGAGACACCACGGCCGTCCCCGTGACGTACGCACGGGGAGTCATGCGTGACGAACGAGGGCGAGTCGCTGCGGTGGGGTTGCGGGGGGTGGTCTCGGCGGTCGCGGTCGCGGTGTTGATGCCGGCCACGGGGCGCATGTGGCAGCAGCAGAGACTGGCTCGGGCCGACATCGCAGGCACCTGGACCGGGGGCGATGCCGGGGCCCTGCGCTTCAAGGACGATGGCACCGTTGTCGTGACCAACCTTGCCGAGTACAACAACGACGGCGACAAGGTGTCGGAGTGCAGCGGCACCGGCGAGTGGGGCGTGTATCCCGACGACAAGGCAGCGAAGCTGTTGTGGACCAGCGTCTGCGACGGCAACCCGTGGGAATTCGGCGGCTCGAAGGCGCATCCGAAGATGCGGCGCAGCGTGGGAAATCCTGAGCACGGGAACTTCCAAACCCCCAGCCGCGAGGAGTGAAAGAAGTGTCGGAGCCGCGGGCTTTGACGAGGTCGTCGACCGAGCGGGTGGACACGCCCACTCAACCGCGGAGATCCCCTACACCAGGCAGCGGGGCACCGTCGGCTCGGGCGGACGCGAGTGTGCTTCCAAGTAGTTTGTTCAGGGATGGCGCTGTGCCGCGCGGGAGGTAGGCAGGCCAAGCAGGACAGGGTGGCGCATCTGCGGGGCGGTGGCTTCGGCGATGCATCGGCACGTTCCGGAGCTTCTGTTTGCCCGGCGGACACCCGAGGGGGTCGTCTTCACGGTTGGGTGCGTCGCTCGGCGGCGTCGAACGCGGGCGCGAGCGGGGCCAGCGCCGCGCCGAGTTGGTCGGGCAGTGAGCCGGAGGCCACGACCAGTCCTCCGGCACCGAAACTCCCGGCGGCCTCTGCTTTCCCCGCCGGCCGGAGCCAGCCCTCCAACGCGATACGAACCGCCGCGGCCACGCTTGCCGCGAGAACGCGGGCCGTGTGCGCTCCGGCGTCACCCAGGCGTTCGGCGATCACCGCCGTGAGAGGGGGCTCGATGTCGGCGGTGGTGTTGAGGAATGCGTCGCGCAGCGCGGTCTGGGTGGTGACCAGCAGCAGTGCCTGGTGTTCGCGCTCACCGGTGTTCGTGTACTGCTCGACCACTGCTTCGGTGACGGCGTCAGCCAGACGCACCCCTGCGGGCCGGGCAGCGACCGCCGCCGCGATCCGCGCCTCCCGGTCCGCGGTAACAGCGGAGACGATCGCCTGCTCGCGGCTGGCGAAGTAGTTGTTGTAGGTGCGCGGCGAGACCCCGGCCGCCTCGGCGATGTCCTCGACCCGCACCTGGTCCGGTCCGCGCTCCACGGCCAGGCGCAGGGCCGCCTCGCGCAGCGCCTCGCGCGTGGCCTGCTTCTTCCGCTCCCGCAGCCCTGGTGGTGTCGTCACGGTGTCAGCGTTCCACACATGACTGCGTGCACGCAAACTTGCGTGCACGCACATTTCCTGTCAGCCTCGGCCGACCGAGACCGGCAGAGAGGACGCCACTATGCGAGCAAGAGGAATGACCTACGACACCGGATTCGTCGTGCACGGCCAGACATCCCGCGAGCACTTCGACCCCGCGGTGGTCCGGCGCGAGCTCACCATCATCCGCGACGACCTGCACTGCAACGCGATCCAGATCATCGGCGGCGACCCGGACCGACTGGAGCTGGCCGCCGGCACTGCCGCCGAGCTCGGCCTGGAGGTCTGGTTCTCGCCCTATCCGCTGGAGCTGGACCCGGAGCAGATCCTCACGCTCTTCCGCGACTGCGCCGAGCGAGCGGAACGGCTCCGGCAGCAGGGGGCCACGGTCGTATTCGTCGCAGGGGTCGAACTGAGCGTGATGAACCACGGGTTCCTGCCCGGAGAGACCCCCGAGGAGCGGGTCGAGCATCTGCTGAGCCAACCCGAGCGGCGGGCCGAAGCGATGCGCGAACTCGGCGTGCGCATCAACGCATTCCTCCTCGATGCCGCAACCACGGTCCGCGAGCGCTTCCAAGGCAAGCTCACCTACGCATCCATCCAGTTCGAGCAGGTCGACTGGGCTCCCTTCGACATCGTGACGTTCGAGCTGATCCGCTCGGCCGAGGTCGCCGACCGGTTCCGGGACGCGGTGCGCACCTTGGCCCAAGGCCCGAAGCCGCTCGCCATCACCGGGTTCGGCACCGCCGCCTACCGCGGCGCGGGAGACCGCGGCGGGCGGGTGCTGGAAGTCGTCGATTACGACCCGGAGACCAGGGCCCCCGTACGGCTGAACGGCCTGTACGAGCGTGACGAGGCAGGCCAGGCCGCATATCTGAACGAGCTGTTGGAGATCTTCGAAACCGAGGGCGTGGACAGCGCGTTCGTGTTCCTGTTCGCCTTGCCCGGCTACCCGCACCGCCCGGACGGCGATCCCAGGAACGACTTGGACCGGGCAGGTCTGGGTATCGTCAAGCTCCTCGAAGGGCGCCGGGGGCAGACCTACCCCGACATGGAATGGGAGCCCAAGGCCGCCTTCGCGGCAGTCGCGCAGCGGTTTCGGAGGTGACAGGCCCCGCGCCCGGCACGACGACCCCTGCGGTGTTGTCGGCCCACGGCCTGAGGGACGACGCCATGTCAGGGATCGAACCGTGGCTTTCAAAGGCTGAGGACGAGCTTGCCCTGGAGATGACCGCCGTCGAGCAGCCGGTGCGCGTCGGCCACACGCTCGAACGGGAACGTCTCCTGCACGTGGACCCGGAGCCTGCCCTGTTCGACGAGTTGCACGAGACCGCGAAGGGCGACCGGATCGGGGTCGACCGCGATACCGCTGAAGCGCATGCCGGCCGCCTCGTACTTGGCCGTGAGCTCCGCGTCCCCCTCGGCGACCGCCGTCACCAAGTGGCCGCCAGGGCGGAGCACTTCGAGCGACCGCTCGACGGTGTCGCCGCCGATCGTGTCGAGCACGACGTCCATGTCGCGGACCACCTCGGTGAAGTCGACCGCCGTGTAGTCGATCACTTCGTCGGCGCCGAACCCCTCGACGAACTTCCGCTTGCTCCCGCCGGCGGTCGCGATCACGTGCGCGCCGAGCGCTTTCGCGATCTGGATCGCGACGTGTCCGACCCCGCCACCACCGCCGTGGACGAGGACGCGGTCGCCCTCGCTCACGCCGGCGAGGTCGACGAGGCCCTGCCACGCCGTCAGCCCGACGACCGGCAGCGCCGCCGCCTCGACATACGAGAGCGACGCCGGCTTGCGTACCAGGTGCAACGCCGGCGCCGACACGACCTCGGCATACGCGCTCGCCGCCCGCGGGAACAGCGGCATCCCGAACACCTCGTCGCCGGGCCGGAACCGATACGTCAGCGGCCCCTGTTCGACGACGCCGCTGATGTCCCAGCCGAGGACGAACGGCGGCCGGCCGAGCATCGGGGGGAACTCACCTGCGCGCAGGAGCGCCTCGATCGGGTTCAGCCCGATCGCCTTGACACGGACGAGAACCTCCGTCGGGAGGGGATGAGGCTCGGGCGCGTCCACGATGGTGAGCACCTCGGGACCGCCGAGCGCCTGCTGGGTGATGACTCGCATGACTCTCCTGGCTGTGAAGGGGGGAGAGATCCCAGGCTATGTTTCTGACAGGAACCCGCAGGTACCGTTGGCGCCATGAACGCTTTCGGTCCTGGTGGTCCCTTCCTCGCCGACTGTCCGGGGCGTCTGACGGTCGAGCTGATCGCCGACAAGTGGACGGTGGTCGTGCTCTACGGCCTCAGTAGGGGCCCGGTGCGCCATGGCGAGCTGATCGAGCTGATCGGCGGCATCTCCCGCAAGATGCTCACCCAGACGCTCCGGCGGCTCGAGGCGCACGGCCTCATCCGCCGCCACGCCTACGCCGAGGTGCCGCCCCGCGTCGAGTACGAACTCACCCCGCTCGGAGCGACGCTGATCGAGCCGATCCACATGCTGACCGAGTGGGCGAGGGCCGCCGCCTCATCGGCGAGGACGCCGGCTCCCGGCGTGACCCATGGAGGTGGATGCCGCGAGGAAGGCTTGTACGAGGGGTCGGTCGTCTCCTCGGCGGGTGGCCATGAGGATCTGGCTCACAGTGGGGGGTCCGTCGAGTTCGAGCCTTCGGGCGCCTGGGGGAAGCAGTGCCGTGACGCTGTACGGGGCGATGCTGACACCGAGGCCGGCCGCGACGAACGTGACGATGGTGTGCCAGTGCGAGCACTCCTGCGCGGCCCGGACGTCGATGCCGACGTCCCGCAATGGCTGCGTGTTCGTGTCGAACGCCTTGGGTCCCGCTGAACGCGGGAAGAGGATCAGAGGGTCGGCGGTCAGCGCTCGCGCGTCCACCCGGTCGCCCTCGGCAGCGGGGTGATCTGCGGGGACGACGGCGACGAACCGTTCGGCTGTCAGGAGGGAGAGGTCGATGTCGTCCCGCTTCTCCGCATCCCGGACGATTCCGACGTCAGCTGTGCCTCGCTCCAGGGCCGCCAGGACGTCGGTGGTGAAGCCGTCGTGGAGCTTGACCTGGACCTCGGGGCGGCGGCGGGAGAATTCACGCAGGTGCTCGCCGACGATGGTGGTGGCGGAGGTGATGAAGGCGACGTCCAAGCGGCCGGCCTCACCGCGGCCGACACGCCCCGCCTCGTCGAGGTCGGCCGCCAGAGTGTCCAGAAGATTCTGAGCCCGTGGCTGGAAGGCGGCCCCCGCTTCCGTGAGGCGGACGCTTCGGGAGGTCCGCCGGAACAGTTCGACGCCGACGATCTTCTCAAGCTGCCTGATCTGCTGCGACAGGGCCGGCTGAGCGATGTGCAGCCGGTGCGAGGCGCGACCGAAGTGCAGCTCCTCGGCCAGAGCCAGGAAGTACCGCAGATGGCGAAGCTCGATTCGCTGATCCATAGACTCAGCTTATTGATCGGCACCAACGAGTGTATTGGACATATGGGTGACTGAGGTCAGAGGCTGTGGGCAGCGCCACCGGAAAGGGAGCCCGTCTCATGTCGTACGCCGCTGCCCCCGTCGAGGTTTCCTCGATCGCCTCACAAAGTGACGCCGAGGCGTTCTACGCGCTGAACGAGGAGTGGATCTCGCGCCTGTTCACCCTGGAGGACGAGGACCGAGCCGTGCTCGGCGATCCGTTCGGCCGCATCGTGGCCACGGGCGGCGACGTACTCGCGGCGCGCGAGCCCGGCAGTGGGGGAGTGGTCGGCTGCATCGCACTTCTGGCCTATCCGGACGATGTGTTCGAACTGGCGAAGATGGCGGTGGCTCCGGCCACGCAGGGACGCGGCATCGGCCGCCTGCTCGTCGCCGCGGCGATCGACCGCGCCAGGGCCCTCGGTGGCACACGGCTGTTCCTCGGCACGAACGCCAAACTGGCCCCCGCCATCCACCTCTACGAGGACGCGGGGTTCGTCAGAATCACCCGAGACCGTCTCCCCGTGACCGACTACTACGCCCGCGCCGACGTCCTCATGGAACTGATGTGAACTCCCGGCCCAGCGCCCCGGCGCCGGTCAGGGCTGGATGTTCTCCAGGTCCTGCAGAAGGCGTGGGTGCTTCGGCTCCCAGCCGAGTGCCTGCCGGGTGTGGGTACTGGACGAGGGCTGATCGGTCGCGAAGATCGGGCCGAGAGGGCCGTAGGTCTCCGACGGCACCGACTCGACCGGCAGTCCGAGCCGTCGCCCGATGACAGTGGCGATGTCCCGCACCCTGTCTCCTTCGTCGGCCACGGCATGCCAGCAGGTACCGGCCGGGGCCACTTCCAGGGCGAGCCGGAAGAGGACGGCCGCGTCGAGCACGTGCACGGCAGGCCAACGCTGGGTGCCGTCGCCCGGGTAGCCGGACACCCCGCTCTGTCGTGCGATGCCGGTCAGCATTCCGGCGAATCCGCCCGAGCCTTGGTTGTGAACCGTGCGCGGCAGGCGTACGGCCACGCTCCGGACTCCTTTCGGGGCCAAGCCCAGCACCGCCGTGACCGCGCGCCCTCGACCGCCGACCGGACCGTCGGTAGATACCGGGTCGGCCTCGGTGGAGGCGCGGCCCGGCGCGAGGGGCGTACCCGAGACGGTGACGAGGGGGCGGTCGCTGCCTACCAACTCCTCGCCGAGGACCGCGAGGGCGGCACCTTCCTCCGCGACCGACCTTGCGACGGCGTCGGAGCTGCTGAAGTCGTTGCCGAACGCCAGGTGGACCACCCCGTCGGCCCGCGCGGCGCCGGCGCGAAGGGCGTCCAGATCGGTCAGACCTCCCCGGAGCGGCTCGGCGCCGGCCGCCTCGGCTGCCCGTGCGGACGTGTCGGAGCGGGCGAGTGCGAGGACGGTGTGTCCGGTTCCCAGCAGTTCGGCGACGACCGCGGAACCGATCAGACCGGTGCCGCCGGTGACAAAGACGCGCATGGGCCTCTCCAGCATGTGATGGGACTCCTGTCCCATCACTCTAACAGGATGACGGGACAAGAGTCCCATCACTAGGAGGCTCCCGAATGGCTCAGGGCTCGCGGCGTCGGCGCCGTCACCGTGAGCTGCCGGGGACGGAGAGGCCGCTCATCGTTCTGACATGAGAAGAATTTATGGCAACGCGCATCCTTATCGATGCTCGGACGGGAAGGGTAGTACCTCCCCGCCTGTTGGACTCTCCGACGGGGACGGGTACACCGCCTGTCCCGCGGAACACGCGTGGAGCGTTCGATGCCGTATTCACTGAAGGACAAACGCGTTCTCATCGTCGGAGGCGGCTCCGACATCGCTGCTGCCCTGGCCACCGATCTCCTCGAGGATGGCGCACGGGTCACCATCGCGGGCCGGAACATCGAGAGAACGGCCGCTGCGGCGAAGGCCGTCGGGGACACCGTCCGGCACATCGCACTCGACCTGTCGGACGAGGAGTCGATCCGGGCAGCCGCGGACCAGGTCCGGGTCGCCGGCGGGCTCGATCATCTGGTCAGTGTCGCCACGGAACGAGGCAACGGCCCAGTCGCCTCCCTTGAGCGCCGCGCGCTGCTCGCGGCCTTCGATGCCAAGGTCGTGGGCCCCATCCTGCTGGCCAAGCACTTCGCCTCGTTGATCGCAGAGGAGGGGTCGCTGCTCTTCTTCTCGGGCCTGGCCGCCTGGCGGCCGAAGCCGGGACACGTCGCGATGGCAGCCACCAACGGCAGCGTGAGCACACTTGCGTCCGCCCTCGCGGTCGAATTGGCGCCCACACGTGTCAACGCCGTCTCGCCCGGCGTGATCGACACCAGCAACTGGGACACCGTGGTGCCCGACAGACAGGAGTTCTTCCGACACGTCGCAGCCTCCGCGCCGGCGCGCCGTGTGGGGGATCCCTCCGACGTCTCGGCCGCCGCCCGCGCGTTGTTGATCAATCCGTACATCACGGGCGAGACCCTCCACGTCGACGGTGGAGCGCGCTGGTCCTGACCGGCAACGCGACACAAGTGAAAAGGCAGCACCACAAGAAGGAGTACTCACCATGAGCAACATCAGCATCATCGGTCTGGGACAGATGGCCCGCGTTCTCGCTGCCCGCGCGCTCGACGGCGCCAACACCGTCGAGGTCATCGGCCGTGACGCGACCAAGGCCGCGGACGTGGCCGGCGCGCTCGGCCGCGGCGCCACGGCGGGAACAGTGGGCGCGGCCCCGGCCGGAGACATCGTCATCCTCGCCGTGCCCCACGACAGCGCCGTGCCGCTCGTCAGCCTGTACGGGGACGCACTGGCCGGCAAGGTCATCGTCGACATCACGAACCCCTTCGACTCCAGTGCCACTGGCGTTGTCACCCCCGACGGCACCTCCATAGCGCAGGAGATCGCCAAGGCCGCCCCGGCGAGCGCCCACGTCGTCAAGGCGTTCAACACCGTCTTCGGCAATGTCCTGACCCAGGGACGTCCGGTGGACGTGTTCCTCGCCGGTGACGACGCGCGAGCCAAGGCACGCACGTCAGCGTTCATCGAGAGCATCGGACTGCGCCCGATGGACACCGGAGACCTGAGGATGGCGCAGTGGCTGGAGGGAGCCGGCGTGCTGATGATGGGCCTGGGACGCCATGGAGTGGGCAACTACAACTTCTCCCTCGGCGTCGACATCGCCGACTGAGCATCCCTGCGGCAGGATCAGCTCAGCGACGCGGTGGCCATCCTGAGGTCCTCCAAGGCCGCCAGTGCATGCGGGGCGAGCCCTTCCGCGTCATCACGATCGCCTTCGGACCACTGGGCATAGCCTCGTTTGAACGCGAGTACGCCCAGCTCGGCCGCGAGGTGCGCTGTTGTGTCGGGGACACCTCGGGCGACGAGTGCGGCTGTCATGGCGGCCGCGAGACCGACGCTCTTGAGGGCGTCGCGCTCCTGGAGTTCCGTGCTGGCCGCCACCGCCGCTTCGATGCGGGGGCCGAGCTCACGGTTCGCCGGACCCATCGCGCTGGAAGCGCACTCGAGGCCGGCTGCCACCGCCTGGAGCGGGGTGGCGTTCGCAGGCGCCTCGGTGATCCCGTCCGCGAGCAGCCTGCTGAGCGTCTCCTGCCCGGCCACCAGTAGCTCGCGCTTGTCGGAGAAGTGCCGGAAGAAGGTGCTCTTGGTGACGCCGGCACGCTCGGCGATCTGAGCCACTGTGGTGGCGTCGTATCCCTGCTCGGTGAACAGGTCTACGGCCGCAACGACGAGTCGTTCGGTCGCCCCCGGTTGCCATCTAGCCATGAGACCAGGATAGGTGAAGGGACAGTTGTCCCGTCATCGTGCGGGGGCAACGATGGGACGAGGGCCCCTTGCTCTCGGTGCCGCACACGACATTCCGGCGACGTGATCGGCCGGCGTGCGGACCGAGGCGCCCGTCGCCTCACGGGACGAGGCAGCGACGCACCCGTACGGCGGACCTCGGCGTCGGCACGGGCCTCACCGCAGGGACGCCATGTGCTCGACGCGCAGGCGGAGGTCATCCACCCGCGGGAGATCGTCCGGGCGCCTCAACCGCCTGCCTGATTACGCGGTCATGGACCGCTCCGCCAGGCAACTTGGTCGCCGGACACCTCATCTGACGTGCGTCTTGGCCGAGGGGTTGTTCACTCCGCCAGCGGCCGTAGCAACTCCATGGGCGCGACAAAGGCGGTCCGGTTCACGTCAGTTGCTCTCTGCGACGACTACGCGACCCGTCTTCAAGGAGGTCCGCTCCCGGGCGGAACCACCGAGGCTGCGCGTGAGGGTGAGGAGGGTGTCGTCCGACACTACTCGCATGCCGTACTCGGCCAGGGCTGCGGCCATCTGTCGCGGCTTCCACAGCGAGCGCCACGGCTCGCCCGAGCTGGCGGAACTGCCGAGCGCACGCGTCAGCAGCCGCCCCGCCGTCGCCTTCACCGACCGCGTCTGGTAGTTGACGATGAGCGCGCTGCCAGGAACCGTCCGGGCGGCGAGCGCGGCCAGCGTGGCGCGCACCTCCTCGCGGGTGAGGTACGGAACGACGCCCTCCCACAACCATGTGGTCGGCGCGGACGGTTGATGCCCGGCGGCGTCCAGCGCCGCACCGAGATCATCGACGGCGAAGTCGACCGGCGTGAACCGTACCGAGCGGGCAACGGCCGGCAGCTCTGCGGCGGGACGACTGTCCGCATCCTGCCCGCGGCCGTCTTGAACCGCCTCGGCAAGGCGGGCCCGCTTGTCCTGCTGGGAGGCGGGATGGTCGACCTCCCACACATCGGTCCGGGCGAGCTCGGACAGGCGCCACGCGCGCGTATCCAGACCCGCGCCGAGGATCACGAGCTGGCCGGTCACACGTGTGCGCAGGGCCAGGTCGATCGCGACCGTTCGAGGGACGACAACCTCGGAGCACGCCCGCACCGTCTCATAGGCCATGCGCGCCTGCCAGCCCTGTGGCGGAGCGCCCGCCCGCACCTCGTCCACGACCCTGCGCTCCGCAGCGCGCAGCAGCCGTGCCGCCACCGGATCCGAGAACCGGCCCGTAGCGGCCCTGCCGTCCGCGGCTGCTCGCCCCTGGCAGACCAGAACCGCCGTCCGGCTCGCCGCACGCCCACTCTTGTCCATGCGGCCGTATTCAACACCAACGGAGGGATCGGTTCACAAATCGGCGCCAGAGGTCGTACGCCCGCGTCCGCTGTTGGGGGATGGCTCCGCTGGTTGGGCGTGGGGGCGCATTGACCTCTGCTCACCGACCTGCTCGGCAGCGGCCGGGTCCGAGCCGTCGGGTCGTCGAACGTCCCGCCGTCCTCGAGCGTCGAGGCGCGGTGGGCACTGCGCCGTGACGATGACCGGGGTGTCGCCCGTGATCCGCCGAGGGGGTCAGCTGCGCAGCAGGTCGGCCGACACGGCCCACAGACGCTCGGCGGTGACAGGGTCGAGTGCCCATTCCTTGACACCGTGCGGGTGCCTCGCGAGGTCGGCGTCGTTCGGCACGGTGTAGGCCTCTTGCGCATCGTCGAGGTAGTGGCCTCCGGAGTGGGCGAACTCGGGGGCGACGGCCGCGACGAGGGTAATGGCGGCCCCCTGCCCCACCGTCTTGTACGTGAAGACTCCTGCGGCCTCGGCCGCGTGGAGCGACGCCCTCTGCCGTGCGGTGAAGTTCCGCTGCAGTCCCGTCGCGACACCCCCGGGGTTCACCGCATTGGCGACGATGCCGTCGCGGGCCCAGCGGCGGGTCGCCTCGACGGCGAAGAGGGAGTTCGCCGTCTTCGACTGGGCGTAGGCGATCTGGGGATCGTAGCCACGACGCTCGAAGTGGAGGTCGTCGAAGTCGATGCCGGAACGCATGTGCGCCGTTGAACTGACCGACACGATCCGTGCCCCGTGGCGATCGGACGCTCCCTTGGCCAGAGCGTCGTGAAGGCCGGTGGCCAGGGCGAAGTGTCCGAGATGGTTCGTCGCGAATTGCAGTTCCCAGCCCTCACGTGTCCTTTCGAGGCCACCGGTGACCACTCCCGCGTTGTTGATCAGCAGGTGCAACGGCTCGGTCCACGTGTGCACGAACCGGGCGACGGAGCTCCGGTCGGCGAGGTCGAGGCGGACGACCCGGGGGCGGATGTGTCCGCTCGACTTCGCGATCGTTTCGGCGGTGGCGGCACCGGCGGCTGTGTCGCGGACCGCGAGCGTCACTTCCGCCCCGGCGGCGGTCAGTACACGAGCCGTCTCGGCCCCGAGCCCCGAGGAGGCTCCTGTCACGATCGCCCGGACGCCGGTGAGGTCGACGCCGCGCACCACGTCGTCCGCGGTGCTGGACGCGGTGAAGGGCGTGGAGATGCGTTCGTGGGTGTCCATGCTGCGACTATACGCACTGAACGATAATTGTATAGTTCGGTTTTCACTCGTATGCTCGTTCCATGAGCAGTCCTGATGTCGGCCGTCCGCCGTCGACTGTCGCCGACACCGACCGTCGAACCACGGTGCTGGACTCGGCCATGGCCACGTTCGCGCGCTTCGGCTACAGAAAGACCTCGATGGAGGAGGTGGCGAGAGCGGCCCGCATCTCCCGGCCCGGGCTGTACTTCCTGTTCTCCTCCAAGGAGACGCTGTTCCGTGCCGCGGTCACCCAGACCCTGGATCGCGACCTCACCGCCGTCGAACGCGTCCTGACCGACAGCGGCCGTCCCCTTGCGCAGCGCCTCGTCGAGGCGTTCGACCAGTGGGCGGGGCGCTACATCGGCCCGCTGGCGCGTGATGTCGTGGCGGTTGTCGAGGCCAGTCCCGAACTTCTGGGAGAGATCGTCGAGACCGCACCGCGACGCTTCGAGGAACTGGTCACCGATGCGATCGCCGTCGAGAAGGGGCAAGAGTCCGCCGGCCCGGCGGCGCAGACGATGATCAGCGTGTCGATCGGCCTGAAGCATCAGACGGCATCCCGGGAGGTCTACCTCGAACGGCTGGAGGCCGCCGTGGGTCTCCTGATGCGCTGAGGGTGCTCCGGTGCTCCTTCTGTGGCCGCTCGCAGTCTCGAGCGGTGACGGGGAGTCCGGAGTCCCTCTCGGGCTCGTCGGCTACGGCGGGCAGGCGGCGAGGTGGTTGCTCGCTTGTTGGGTTCGTCGATGGAGAAGACGTGATCCGGCTTCGGCCTGCCGCAGCGCTCGTAGGATGCCTGGATGCCGAAGCCGATAAGGATGAGCCGCCGCATGTGGGGTGCCGCGTGGGCGGTGCTGTGCGCAGCCGGCCTCGCCGCCACTGCCGGACTGAACGCTTCTTCGGTTCCGGACCAGCGGCCCGAGAAACCGGTCAGTGCCGAGTGCGCCGAGTACATCGCCGACATTGAAATGCGGCTGGCCGAGGCCAGGCGGGAAGGCGGGGGCGGCGACGTGCTGGCCTTCTCCCGGGTCCAGGCCGGCACCGGGAGCGACTGCGGCGAGGAACTGCGTAACCACTTCGGGGGCGCTCGGTGAACCGCGGTGCCTGGCAGGCCGCGTTGGCGGGGCTCACCGTCGTCGGCGTGGGGGCGATCATTGCGGCGGAGGCTATGGCGGAGCCGGATCCGGAGCCGCGGCCTGCGCCGTCGCGGGTGTACTCCTCGTGCCTGGCGGCCGACACCAGGCCGGTGCCCGCGGGCGACGACCCGTGCGAGGGACCCTGACAGGGGCTGTGCGATTGGCCGTTGAGGCCGGGGCGAACATCCGAAGGAGGGCGGTGGGCACAGGGGCACGCGCGAACTGCCCGGGGTTTCGTCGGGCAGCGCGCCAATGATCAGCGGCACTCCGTAGATCACTCATCCGGTGCCCAGGATCGCACCGGGCGGGGGGAGCACGCCGAGGGGAGCGTGTTGAGTTGAGGGCGCGTGGGTCTGTGTGCGTGGTGCGGGCGTCCGGTCCCCGGTAGTGGTCGGCGTCGATGAGTTCGGCAGTGCCCGAGCCGCGTGGTCTGGCGTTGTTCGTTAACCGGCAGTGGGAACGGCGATGTGTCCGGCTCGCGGATGATCTATCGTCTGCATGTTCTCTGGGGAGGGGATGACGCATGGTGCGTAGGGGGCGGTGGGTCGTGTTGTGTGCGGCCGTGGTGCTGGCGCTGGCCGGCTGTGGGGAACGGGCGGTGGAGGCGGAGCCGGACTTCGCGGGAGTGCACGAGCTGCCGGAAAGGCTCGGCAAGGACGGTGTCACCATTGTGGTGGGTGATCCGCAGGCGATTACGAGGGTGCGGCTGTACGAGGATCCGCGCTGCCCGGTGTGCGAGGAGTTCGAGACCGCAGGCGGCTCTCCGCAGTTGCGGGAGGAGATGCTTTCCCGTCGGGTGAGAACCGAGTACACCCTGGCTTCCTTCCTGGACGACCGGGTGGGCGGCACCGGGTCGAAGAAGGCGGTCAACGCGCTGCGTGCCGCGCTGGACGAGGGCAGGTTCGTGGAGTACCACGAGGTGCTCTACGCCAACCAGCCGGAGGAGAGCGTGGACGGCTACACCGACGCCTTCCTGCTGGAACTGGCCGGCCGGGTGGAGGGGTTGCGAGGCCCCGCGTTCGACACGGCCGTGAAGACGATGAAGTACCGCTCTTTCGTCACAGCCTCGGAGAAGGCGTACGAGCGGGCCGGCGGAACAGCGAACCCCCGGGGACCGGGGACACCCACCGCCGTGATCAACGGCAAACAAATACCGACGTCGTACAACGGCATGCTGTTCGACCCCGAGGTCTTCGAGGACCTCCTGAGGGACATACACAACGATCCTCAGCAGTGGGAGGAGTTCGTACTGGGCCCGTACTGAGAGCCGGCGAAGCGACTTCGCAGTTCCGTCTGGAGGATTGTTCCGCAGGCGCTGCGCGGCAGGCGGCGAGTTGTAGGGCGCCGCCGGACGGCAGGAAGCCGTCGGAGGGAAGAGAGGGGGTTAGGTGGGGTGGGCCGTGGCGTCGTCAGGCTACGCTCTTGGCGACCAGAGCTTCGAAGTCAATGTTCCAGCCGTGTTACATGCTGGCGCGGCCTTCTTGCCGAGGCCGCCGCTGCGGAGCGAGGGGCGAGGAGTGCGTGCGGGCGGCGGGCGAGGCGATGGCTTTGGCGCGAACCGAAGCGGAGGCCGCAGGGATGGCGCGCCTGTCGGCTGGGTACGACTGCTGATTCCGTGCACGGTCGGCTCCGAGGGGGACGGACAGACGTGAATCAGGCCGCAGTCGTGATATCGGGCGTCGCCCTGCTGATCAGCCTGTGCTCGCTCTACCGGTCGGTCAGGAGCGACCGCCGGGACGTCACGCTAAGGCTCTACGAGTCGCTGATCGACCCGAAGCTCCAGTCCGGGCGGAAGGTGCTCCACGAAATGCAGGACGTCGCCAGTCTGACGTCAGAGGAGTACGAACTCGCGAACCGGGCCCTGGCAGCCCTGGACATCGCCGGCTTCTACTGCGCGAAGAAGTATGTGAACGAGAAGGACTTCCTTGATCTGTGGGCGCCGGCGCTCGTGACCCTCCAGCGTTCTGCAACGCCGTTTCTCGCCCATCGCGACGCCCAGAGGCCGAAGCCCGTCTGGCCCTATTACAGGCGCCTGACTCAACGGGCTGAGGAACATCTGCGCGACAGGGAATGAGCGTCGGACTCGGACCGGGGCCGGCCTGCGCCGTCTGCAAGATCGCATGCCCACGGGCGGCCTCAGGAGCTCGCTTCACCCGGCGCTGCCGGGTCGGCGCCGTGGGCCCGAGCGTCGATGTGGCTAGTGTGCATGGCATGAGCGAACACTCGGAGCGTTCCGTCGTCGTCGAACGCACCAGCGGCGGCCAATTCGTGGCGACCAACGCCCGCGGCGGATCAGTCAGTTTCGGCACGTCCTCGGACAACGGCCAGGACACCGGGTTCACCCCGGTCGAGTTGTTCCTGGCCGCGATCGGCGGCTGCACTGCTGTGGACGTCGACGTCGCCACCGGCCGTCACGCAGAGCCCGCCCGGTTCTCCGTGACGGTCAGGGGGGACAAGGTGAGCGACGACCTGGGCAACCGTATGACGAACATCGAGGTCGCCTTCACCGTGGCTTTCCCGGACGGCGAGGAAGCGGAGCGCGCACGTGCGATCCTGCCCCGCGCGGTCAAGGCTTCCCACGACCGTCTCTGCACCGTGAGTAGGACCGTCGAGATCGGCACTCCGGTGACCACGACGGTCACCGACGCCTGACACTCGTGCCGTGTCCGCCCGGCGGGCAGGAGAAGCGGCATGCTCCCCCTCGGTGTGATGTGCTCCCGCGCCCTTGCTTCAGCGGCTCCGGCACCGTGTCCCGCGCTCGCAGGCCATGCGGCCAGCACGCCGCCTGTCGGCGTGGCCGCCGGCGGCGTCCACGCCGCGAACCCACCTCGCCAACCGACCAGGCAACCCATTCGGCCCCGTGCCGGTCCGCGCCCACTGACCCGTCTCAGGAGCGCTCGCCCCGGCTCCCGGGGCGCCGGAGCTTCGCCGCAGTGCTCCGCGAACTCGGCCCCGCCGACCCACCCGCGCAATACTGGAACAAACGGGATGAAATTTCGAAAGGGCGAGTTCGCGGAGGCGTAGCGATGCAGCAGGACGCCGGGAACGGCGGCGGCCACACGACGGGCGCCGCGGAGGAGCAGGAGCCGTACGACGACGAGCTCTATGAGGACGGGGCCGACCAGTCCGGGAACGACTCGGCATACGAAGGCGCGGTGGTCCAGGAGGACGATTCGGCGGCGGGGCTCTCGCAGGGGCGCGACCCCGACGTCTTCCTGGACGTCCCCCAACTCAAGGTCGATGAGCTCAACCTCGACGTGGAGAACCTGCGGGCCAGGGTGTCCCTCCAGGCCGAGGTGCTTGACCTGCTCAAGCTGAACGTCGGCGCCGACGTCGCGCTCGGCGAGGTCCACCTCGGCATCTCCGGAGTCGAGGCACAGGCCCAGCTCAAGGTCCGGTTGGACAACGTCGCGCTGATCATCAACCGGGTTCTCACCACGCTGGACCGCAATCCGCAGATTCTGGAGGACCTGGCCCGCGGCGTCGGCTCGGCCGTACACGACGTGGGCCGGGGCGCCGGAACCGCCGTGCAGGAGGTCGGAGAGGGGGCCGGGTCTGCGGTCGAGGACGTCGGCAGCAGCGCAGGCGAGGCCGTCGGCGAGGTCGCGCAGGGCGTCGGCGAGGCCGTCGAGGGCGTAGGAGGGAGTGCGGCGGAAGCTGCCGACGAGGTCGGCAGGGCCGGCGTGGACGCTGGCGACGAGGTTCGGGAGACCGGACCGGCCGCCGGGCGCAGTGTTCGACACACCTCGAAGGAGGCCGGGGCCGGGAGGGCGGCCGGGAAGACCACTCCTCGGGCCGGTGGAACGGCTGGTTCCGGCACTCGCTCGGGCCATGGCACGAGTCGCACCGCCTCCCAGGGCGGCGCGGGGCCGCGGCGGACGCCCGGACGGACGGGCTATGACGCCGAGGACAAACGCTCCGTCGGCCGACGCCGCACGCGCGACGACGAGGCCGGGGCGACGCGACCCACCGGCGGGCGCCGGGGTGTCAGCAAGCGCGAAGAGCCGCCGTGAACGGGCACGCCGCCGTCGGCCGCTGAGACATCCGCCGGGCGTCCTGCGGGCCCCGGCGCTGACATCACGTTCGAGGCGGTCGTCAGCGGCGACCGTCTGCGCTTCGAGGAGGCGCCACGGGCGCGAGTCTCCTTCCCCGGCACCGGAGCGCGCGAGTCGGTGTCCCGCGCGGAGCGGACCAACCTGCCCCAACGGGTGGCACCCGGGCAGGACTACCGCGGCGTGAGCGTGAACTACCACCTCGTCAGCCGTCTCACTGGAACCCCGGAGAACGGGCGGATGCGGGACGAGGACGGGCGGCGGGGCGAGTCGAACAACTCCGATGCGGCGTTTGGCCCGGTCGGACCGGAGCGAACACGCGACGACTAGAGCGTGTATCAAAATTGGATCTTGAGCTGTGCATGATCACGGTTCATGGGACGGGGAGATCTCACGGATGAGCAGCGGGCAACGCTGGAACCGTTGTTGCCGCGGGGGACGAAGACGGGGCGGCCGCCCGTCTGGCCTCGGCGGCAGCTGATCGACGGCATCCGGTTCCGGGTCCGGACCGGTGTTCCGTGGCGGGATGTGCCCGTCGAGTACGGGCCGTGGAGCCGGGTCTACGACCTCTTCCGCCGGTGGCAGCGGGATGGCACCTGGTACCACATCCTCACCGGGCTCCAGGCCCTGACCGACGCGAAAGGCGCGATTGCGTGGGACCCGAGCGTCGATTTCACGGTGTGCCGCGCCCATCGGCATGCGGCCGGGGCCCGCGAGCAGGGCGACATGCAGAAGGAACCACCGGGCGGCGTGTTCACCGAGCCCGGAGATCACGGACTGGGGCGCTCGCGCGGCGGGTTCACGACCAAGCTCCACCTGGCTGTCGCGCAAGGTCACAAGCCGATGTCGATCGTGGTCGCGGCTGGGCAGCGCGGTGACTCGCCGCAGTTCGAGCCCGAGCTGGAGAAGGTCCGCGTGCCTCGCATTGGACTGGGCCGCCCACGCGACCGCCCCAATCGGGTCCGCGCGGACAAGGCGTACGCCTCCCGCAAGAACCGTGCCTACCTGCGCCGCCGCGGAATCCGCTGCACCATCCCCGACAGGGCTGACCAGGCCCGCAACCGCCAGAAGCTCGGCTCCCGCGGCGGCCGGCCACCGCGCTTCAACCGGTCGACTACCACGAGCGTCATGCGGTGGAGTGCGGGATCAACCGCCTCAAGAGGAACCGTGCTGTCGCCACGCGCTACGACAAGCTGGCGGTCCGATACGAGGCGACCATCCTTGTCGTTGCCATTGACGAGTGGCTGTGACCCGCCCTCGTCAAGCGGTGGGCGGGCCGCTGCCGCGCTTGTCAGTGGCTCCTGGCACCATGCGCCCATGAACTCCGATGACACGGAAAAGAAGACTCTGTCGGTGTTCCTCGCGGCACAGCGAGCCAGCGTGCTGGCCATTGTCGACGGGCTCGACGCGCAGGCACTGACCACGTCGGTTCTGCCCTCCGGGTGGACACCCCTCGGACTCATAGAACACTTGGGGCACGCTGAGAGGCACTGGTTCCAGGAGGTCGTCACCGGAACTGCCGAGCCGTTGCCATGGCCCGACGACCATGCCCCGCTGACGACACCACGAGATCCGGAGGTGGTCTTCGCCTTCTACGACGACCAGTGCCGCCGTTCCGATGCCGTGATCGCCCGCACGCCGTTGTCGGCACCCCCGCGGGGCCGTCACCCCGAACCTCTGGGAGACGAACTCGCCGACCTGCGCGGGATCATCATTCATGTCATCGAAGAGACCGCGCGTCACGCCGGTCACTTGGACATCGCCCGCGAACTAATCGACGGACGGACAGGACTTGGACCTCGCTGAGCACCGGCCCGCAGCCCGGACCCGGAACCCAGCCTCCACCATCGCAACACGCCCCAGCCATCGGCGTGAGCCGAGCCGTGAGCACGTGGTCGACGAACTGCCCTGACCGCGACCTCAAGCCACTGGTGGGTTTGGTGGTGGGTACGGAAGGGCTGGTGGGTGGGAGTGGGTGCCCTTGTCAGGTGTGCGGGTGACGGCTGTGGGGGTGGCTGGGGTGCGGGCGCTGGAGGCCGAGCGGGGGAGTGCGCCGTTCCGTGGGCCGCCGGCGCGGGCCGTGGACACCGCTGGCGGTCTGTGGCCTTCTTCGGCGTCGTTGTGCGGTGACGGAGCTGCGAGACGTTGCCGGCCGGCTGCGAGCGGGTCAACGTCGCGGTGGATCCGCGTGAGGACCGGCCTGGCGTGCCGCCCCCGCGCCTTCTGCCACCACGCCGGCTGGTGCATGGCGGCCGTCTGCTCCAGGTCTCTCACGCCATGCCGCTCCCTCCGGCCAGACCAGACAAAAGCTGTACTGACCGGGCGCCCACCGGAAGGCCGGGGCCTCCCCAGGGGCCGTCATACTTCGGCCAAGTGCCCCCGGACACCCGCCCGGGGGGCCGCCCCGACCCTTCGCCGCGCCCCAGGCGTGAACGAGGAGCCTTCAATGTGGGGTCGGCATGAAATGTGAGAGGCCGGTGAGGAAGGGGCACCCGCGTTGGGCGCTCGTGCTCAGTTCTTGCTCAAATGCTCTCCCGGACGATGGGTTGCGCGATGATGATCAAACGTAAACCGAACGAGAGCGACGGAGTACTGATGGCCCAGCCACGGTGCTGTGCATAGCAAGGGGGATGCAATGGCCAAAGCGGTGCGGGTCTCACTGGGAGAGATGTGGATCACATGTCAGGTCTGTAAGAGCGATCTCTTCCGTGAACGGGGGGTGAAACTCAACAGTACAGGCGGGGAGTTGTTCAATCTGGCCTGGGCAGATGAGACCGCTACTGGGCTGATCTGCCTGCGTTGCGGTTTCGTGCACCTCTTCGTCAATCAGCAGATACAACTGCACCGCGCCAAGGACTGATGCCCTGTGTTCGTGCCGAACACAACCGCACGAACACCTCGGACGTCCGCCGCGCGCCGACTACCGGCTACTCGACGCCTCGACCGTGTCGGCGAGTGGTCCCGTGACGGTCGATGATCACATGGAGTTTCGAGTCGGGGCGGGTCCGGTCGACGGGCGAGGGGCCGACGTGATCCCCCTCTGAGGGCCCGGACGCGTGAGCCGTCCACGGACGTAGTCGTCAAGGTCCAAGAGGTCGTTGCGGAATGCCGTGGGGACATGCAGGCATCTCTGGACGAGCCCGATCCCTGGCGCGTGCTCAGCGGCGCCGTACATAGCTTCGCGGAGCACCGGTTGCAGGACCGTGGGCGCCTCCGCCCTGCGACTGCTGCGGCGGGTACCAGTGCCGACGGTGCGGATCCCGCGAGTGATCGGGGTCGACGATTTCGCCCTGCGGCGCCGGCACAGCTACGCCACGGTCATCATCAACGCCGAGACCGGTGAGCGAATCGAGGTACTCCCGGGCCGCGACGCCGTCACTCTGGAAGCCTGGCTGCGCGGACATCCGGGCATCGAGGCCGTGTGCCGGGACGGATCGGCCACCTACGCCGAGGCGGTCCGCCGAGGCCTGCCCGACGCGGTCCAGACCAGCGACCGCTGGCACCTGTGGCACAACCTCGCCGAGGCCGTCCGCAAAGAGGTCGCCGCGCACAGCACCTGCTGGGCAAAAACAGGCCCGCCCCCGGAAAGTGGTGGGCTCGTTGGGTCGTTCGTGGTGCGTCGTCATGAGCTGACCGATGAGTTGTGGGCGGTGATCGAGCCGTTCCTGGCTCCGCCGCGGATGGGCCGTCCGGTGCGCGATCGCCGTCAGGTGGTCAACGGGTTTCTGTGGAAGCTGTCCACGGGTACGGCTTGGCGGGACCTTCCCGAGCGGTACGGGCCGTGGGAGACGGTTTACAAGCGCTTCCGCCGCTGGTCGGCCGACGGAGCCTGAGACCGGCTCCTGGCCCACGTCCAGCGGCGCTGTGACGCCGTCGGTGGGGTCGACTGGACCGTCACGTGTCTCGACTCCACGACCGTGCGAGCCCACCAGCACGCGGCCAGGGCCCGAAAGGGAGCTCCGGCCGGGCGAGGCGATCGGCCGGTCCCGCGGCGGGCTGACCACAAAGATCCACCGGTGTAGCTCTTCATCACGGTGACCGAGCCGTCGACTCCAGTCTTCGATTCAGGAGTTGAGTCATGCCCCTCTGCGGTGACACCGCGCCGCTGAGATGCGGATGCTCACCACGCACGGCACCGCGACGCTCGGCGGATCAGGTCGACGCTCCGATGGAATGCGTGGACGAAGAACATGGATGAGCGGTACTCCCCGGCGAAGGCGGACATGGTGCCTGACATCGCGCCCTTGCGGGGCGACACGGCGAGTTGGCGGAGCTGGAAGCGCTGGTGAGCCGTGCCCGAGGCGGCCGCGCCGGTGCACTGGTCGTCTCCGGTGAGGCCGGTGTCGGCAAGACCGCGCTCCTGGACCACCTCCTGGCACGGGCCGCGGCACACGTCCGCACCGAGCGCGTCGGCGCCTCCCAGTCCGAGATGGAACTTGCCTACGCCGGCCTCCAGCAGCTCTGCGGACACATGATGGGTTCCGCCGCCCGGTTGCCGGTCCCGCAGCAGGAAGCGATCGAGGTGGCGTTCGGCCTGCGCAGCGCGGCCGCCCCGAGCCCGTTCCTCGTTGGGCCGGCCCTGCTGGGGCTGCTCACCGAGGCTGCCGAGGAGCAGGCACTGCTGTGCGTCGTCGACGACGCACAGTGGCTCGACCAGGCGTCCGCACACGCCCTCGCCTTCGCCGCCCGCCGTCTGGACGCGGAGGGCATCGCCCTGGTGCTCGCGATGCGGCAGCCCGACCCGGTGTTCGCGGGCCTGCCCCACATGACCGTCGAAGGACTCGATCACGAGGACGCGTGCGCACTGCTGCGCCTGGCCGTACCCGGTGGCCTCGACCTGCGGGTACGCGATCAGTTGATCGCGGAGGCCCGCGGCAACCTCCTAGCCCTGCGTGAACTGCCCCGGGCCCTGAGTCCGGCCCAGATCGCCGGCGGATTCACCCTGACAAGTTCCCTGCCGCTGGAAAGCCGCATCGAGCAGAGCCTTGTCGTCCAGCTCGCCCCGCTGCCCGCCCCAGCGCGCCTCCTGCTGCTGCTGGCGGCCGCCGAGCCGACCGGTGACCCGGGGCTGAGGACGACGGGTAAGCAGGAGACCGGGCGCCGGAGCTATGGGTTCCGCGGCCCGCGGACGACCCCTTGGGCGTGGAGGAACGCGAGGACGGAGGCGTCGAACCGTGCGGGCTGTTCGAGGTGCACGAGGTGCCCGGCCTCCTCCAGGACCGTCAACTCGGCGTTTTCCAGGCCCTCGTGCAGCAGGGCGGCCCATCGTGGCCCGCAGATGAAGTCGTGACGGCCCGCCAGGACCAGGGCCGGTGGGGTGAGGAGGGACAGCTCGTCCCGGACGTCGAAGGGAGATTCCTCCCCCAGGGAGGGGGCCGCGTACATGCGCAGCGTCCGACGAGCGGGCGCGAACTCGGCTTCTCTGCCCCAGTAGTCGTAGAGATAGGCCGGCATCAGTGTGCGCAGGACGGCGGTGGCGCCGTCGTCGTCCAGCAGGCCGAGGCGCGTGGTGAGGGTGGCCACGTAGTCCGCGACGTCCCCATGATCCTCGACGTGGTCCTTCACGAACCGTTCCATGGCGGTGACTGCCGCCGACCAGAACTCCTCGTCCGCGACCGGTGAGGTGTCGTAGAGAACGAGGGCAGTGACCTGTGCGGGATGGTCGAGGGCGTACCGCTGGGCCACGAAGCCACCGTGGGAGTGACCGAGCAGGGCGAACCGTGGCACGTTCAGGTGCTGGACCACGGCGTGCAGGAAGTGCGCGTACGTGGCCACGGTGTAGTCCCGCGGATCCGGGAGCCGACCGGAGTCGCCCGTGCCGACCGGTTCGACGTAGACCATGGTCAAGGAGTCCTCGAGACCGGGCATGCGCAGGTAGTCCCAGCCGATGCCCGGTCCGCCCGAGTGGGCGAGGCACACCGGGCCCGAGCCTGCGACGTGGTAGCGCAGTGCGACGCGGGCGGGACCGTGTGGAACGGTGATCGTGTGCGTGCCTGGAGACAGGGGGACGGAGGGGTCTTCGGGTGTGCGCGGGAGAGTCCCCGGCCGATGCGTGTGCTTCACGTCATCCCATGATCCGTGAGGGGCGGCAACCTCGCAAGGAATAACACAACGAGTGATCACACTGTTATGCACTGCGTCATGGCCGAGTGATGCCTCGCCGTCCCCTCTTTCGCGAGCGGGAGATGGCTGGAGCACACCATGGATGCGAAGGACGAGGCCGAGCGCGCCTGACGGTCATTCAGGACTACCTGTACTGGGACTCCCACCGCCGGGTGCCGGAGTTCGCCGCACACGTGCCCGGACTCAGCGAAGAACAGAAGACCGTCCTGGAGTGGTGGTACGTCGAGGAGCAGATCAGGGTCTCCCGCGCCATCGCCCATCACCTCACCGAGCAGATCACGACGGTGGAGGCGCGGCACACCAGACGCTACGCCCGAGCGGCTCGGTCCCGCCGCGTCCGCCGGCTCACTCCGACGCCCCCAGGATGAGCAGCAGTTTGCGCTACGCGCCGACGACGACCCGCTCCCGCGCGTCGAGCACGGACAGCAGCTCACACTCCACAGCCAGGTGACTCTCCAGCCGGCGGTCGAACTCCTCCCGCCCCTGCATCGTCAGGCTGACCAGCGAGCGCGGCCGATCGTCGGGTGACGCGGTCCGGACGATCCAGCCGTCACGCTCCAGCCGGTTGAGGCGGCCACTGAGACCGGTCGAGGAGACCACGAGGTGCCGCATCAGTTGCCCCGGCGTCAGGGCGTGCCCGGGAGCCGCCTGGCGCAGGGTCTGCAGCAGGTCGAAGTCCCCGACGTTGGTGATGGTCCTGCCGGGCTGACGGCGCAGCCGCTCCTCGAACAGTTCCTCGGCCAGGCGGGCCGCGCGCAGCCTTGGCGAACACGGATCCCATGGCTGGGGAGGCCGCCACGCCGCCCTGGATCCTGCGTCGTGCGACGTACCGGTCGCACCGGTCGAGTTTACCATTGACACTGTTCCCTTCACTTCACATCGTGATGTCGTCCCGCTCAGTGTGAGCCATCGCCGACCGGGGCGTTCTCCGTGTCACACATCGGCCACCCGTCCGGTCAAACGCTCAGCCGATCGCCGGTGAACGCACCGACACCGTCCCGTGGCTGCTTGCACGGTCCGGTGGGCGGCACGAGGCCGGGAGGGTTACTCGTATGAAGGTCGTGGTGGTCGACGGTGGAGGCCTCATGGGCGTCGAGACCGCGCTCTGGGTCAGGGACCACGGACATGAGGTCGCCCTCGTCCAGGCCCCTGGCGACCCGCACGCGCCCACCTCCGACGAGGTCGCCGAGGCACTGCGAGGCTGCTCCGTGCTCGTCGACCTCGCCCATCAGCCGTCCGCCGACATCGGCACCTTCTCGCAGGACCACGGTCTGGTCGTGGACGAGGCGGCCCTTGTGGACTCCTGGGCCGGATCCACTGGCGCACTCCTCAGAGCCGAGGCCGCCGCCGGTGTCCGCCACCATGTGTGTCTCTCCGTCGTCGGCGTGGACCGTGTCGGTAGTGAGGGGGTGTTCCGGGCGCTCAGGAACCGAGAGGCCATGGTCCGACGGTCCGGGATCCCGTACTCCATCCTTCGCGCCACACAGACCTTCGACGCGGCGGAGGACATCGCGACAGCGGCCACCGAGGACTGGATCGTGTGGGTTCCGCCCGCCGAGGTGCGCCCGATCTCCCTCACCGACGTGGCGACGCTGCTCGCGCACACCGCCGTGACGCGGCCTGTGAACGGGGTCCGTGAGATCGCGGGTCCCGAGCAGTTCCGGCTGGACGCGTTCGTGCGCACTGCCCTGCTGACGGAGGCGGAGTACCGGCAGGTCCGTACTGACGCCCTAAGCCCTTTCTACGGCGCGCGGCTCCGGTACCGGGACCTGCTGCCGGGCCCCGACGCCTTCATCGCGCGAACCACCTACCGGGAATGGTTCGCCGGCCGGCCCGCGCCGGACACCACCTCCTGACCCGACGACACGAACGGCACGAGAGAGAACCGCTGATGACGACCCTCAACCTCACGCTGCTCGGCGCGTTCCGCGAGATCACGGCCGCTGAACTGCCTCCCGTCACCTCCGCGCACAGCGGTCGGCTCCTGCGCCGGTACGCCCTGCAACTGCACGTGCCCGACGAGCGGCACCAGGAACTGGACGCCGAACTCAACGCGGCCGCCACGCCGGACGGAGACCACTTGCAAGGGAGCGACGCGGCGTGGCGCGTCTCGGAGGGCTGGACCGCATCCTCCCAGGGCCGCCGGCCCGAGATCTACGTCTACCGGATCGAGATCCAGGAGGTCGAGATCCTGTATGCCGAAGCTCTCGAGGTCGAGGGACTGCGCATCGTCCCAGGCATGTACAGGGAACGAGCCGACGAGGACACCATCAGGGTGACGGTCGTTGCGGCGCTGAGTGGTGAGGACGACGAGCACCTGGAGGAACTCCTCAGGGAGCCCGGTGCCTGGTACGACGTCACACGCCGGGGCATCAGCGACACACCGGTGCGCATGCGCTTCGGACGTTGTGTGTGGCAGCGGACCGAGGAAGGGGGCCGGCGGCATCACTTGGAACTCGTCGGCGACGAGGGCAACCCCGAAACGGCACCCTCTGCGCTGGACCTCGCAGCCCGGCCGCGGCTGGACCGGGCCCTGGAACAGGTCGCGGCGCACACCTTCGCCCTGTCCCGGCTCCTTGAGGAACTGCGCGCCGGGGGAGTACTGAGCGAGGACGCGGTCAAGGCCGTCGAAGCGGCCGCGGCCCCGCGCCCGTTGACCCCGTGGGAGCAGCGTGAACTGTCCCGTACCGATCGACTGAGCGACTACTGGAGCTGAGTCGCCTTCGGGAGACTGGCGCCGATACACTCCGCGCAAAGCGGAACATATATGTCACATCGGTCGGGCGAAGATGGTCTTTAGGGACGAGAGTTCGCCCATACCGCCCCGGCGGCGTTGCCGGTAGCCCGAGGAGTACACACGTGGCCAGCACATCGCAGGCACCCAACCCAGGAGCCAGGACGGCTCATCCCGATCATCTCGGGCACGTCATCTTCATCGCGGCGGCGGCCGCGATGGGCGGTTTCCTGTTCGGCTACGACAGTTCCGTGATCAACGGCGCGGTCGAGGCCATCCGGGACCGCTACGACGTCGGCTCCGCGGTGCTGGCCCAGGTCATCGCGATCGCGCTGATCGGCTGTGCCATCGGTGCGGCGACCGCGGGCCGCATCGCCGACCGCATCGGCCGTATCCGCTGCATGCAGATCGCGGCGGTCCTCTTCACCGTCAGCGCCATCGGTTCCGCGCTGCCCTTCGCGCTGTGGGACCTCGCCATGTGGCGTGTCATCGGCGGCTTCGCCATCGGCATGGCCTCGGTGATCGGCCCGGCCTACATCGCCGAGGTCTCCCCGCCCGCCTACCGCGGCCGGCTCGGCTCCTTCCAGCAGGCCGCGATCGTCATCGGTATCGCCGTGTCGCAGCTGGTCAACTGGGGTCTGCTGAACGCCGCCGGCGGTGACCAGCGCGGTGAGCTGATGGGCCTGGAGGCCTGGCAGGTCATGCTCGGCGTCATGGTGATCCCGGCCGTCCTGTACGGCCTGCTGTCCTTCGCGATCCCCGAGTCCCCCCGCTTCCTGGTCTCCGTCGGCAGGCACGAGCGCGCCAAGGAGATCCTCGAAGAGGTCGAGGGCAAGGACGTCGACTTCGACGCCCGCGTCGCCGAGATCGAGCACGCCATGCACAGCGAGGAGAAGTCCTCCTTCAAGGACCTCCTCGGCGGCAGCTTCTTCTTCAAGCCGATCGTCTGGGTCGGCATCGGCCTGTCGGTCTTCCAGCAGTTCGTCGGCATCAACGTCGCGTTCTACTACTCCTCGACGCTGTGGCAGTCGGTCGGCGTCGACCCGTCGCAGTCGTTCTTCTACTCGTTCACGACGTCGATCATCAACATCGTCGGCACCGTGATCGCGATGATTTTCGTGGACCGCATCGGCCGCAAGCCGCTCGCCCTGATCGGCTCCGTCGGCATGGTGATCGGTCTCGCGCTGGAGGCCTGGGCGTTCTCCTTCGACCTGGTCGACGGCAAGCTCCCGGCCACCCAGGGCTGGGTCGCCCTGATCGCCGCCCACGTCTTCGTCCTCTTCTTCGCCCTCTCGTGGGGTGTGGTCGTCTGGGTCTTCCTCGGCGAGATGTTCCCCAACCGGATCCGCGCCGCCGCCCTGGGCGTCGCCGCGTCCGCGCAGTGGATCGCCAACTGGGCCATCACCGCGAGCTTCCCGTCGCTGGCCGACTGGAACCTCTCCGTCACCTACGTGATCTACACAATCTTCGCCGCGCTCTCCATCCCCTTCGTACTCAGGTTCGTGAAGGAGACGAAGGGCAAGGCCCTGGAGGAGATGGGCTGACTCGGAACGACCACCGGGCCGGTGGGCGCGCCGCCGCGGCGCGCCCACCGGCCCGCCCGGATGTCACGCCTCTTCGTCGACCCAGCTCATGAGCTTGCGCAGCTCCTTGCCGGTGGTCTCAAGGAGGTGCTCGGAGTCCTGCTTCTTGTACTCGTCGTACTTCTTCAGACCGCCGTGGTACTCGTCCATCCAGTTCTTGGCGAAGGTGCCGTCCTGGATCTCGGCGAGGATCTGCTTCATCTCGGCCTTGGTGGCGTCGGTGATGATCCGCGGGCCGCTGACGTAGTCGCCCCACTCGGCGGTCTCGGAGATCGACCAGCGCATCTTCTCCAGGCCGCCCTCGTACATGAGGTCCACGATCAGCTTCAGCTCGTGCAGGCACTCGAAGTAGGCGATCTCCGGCTGGTAACCGGCCTCGGTCAGCGTCTCGAAGCCCGCCTTGACCAGAGCCGTGGTACCGCCGGCCAGGACGGCCTGCTCGCCGAAGAGGTCGGTCTCGGTCTCCTCGGTGAAGGTCGTCTTGATGACGCCGGCGCGGGTGCCGCCGATGCCCTTCGCGTACGACAGGGCCAGCTCGAGGCCCTTGCCCGTGGCGTCTTGTTCCACCGCCACCAGACAGGGCACCCCGCGCCCCTCCTCGTACTGACGGCGCACCAGGTGGCCCGGGCCCTTGGGGGCGACCATGCAGACGTCCACGATGGCCGGGGGCTTGACGAAGCCGTAGCGGATGTTCAGGCCGTGGCTGAAGAACAGCGCGTCGCCGTCCTTCAGGTTGTTCTTGATGTGCTTCTCGTAGACGTCACCCTGAATGGGGTCGGGAATGAGCACCATGATGACGTCGGCCTCGGCGGCGGCCTCGGCCACCGACACGACGCGCAGGCCCTGCTCCTCGGCCTTGGCCTTGGACTTGGAGCCCTCGTGCAGACCGACGCGCACGTCGACGCCCGAGTCGCGCAGCGACAGGGCGTGGGCGTGGCCCTGGCTGCCGTAACCGATGACCGCGACCTTGCGGCCCTGGACGATGGACAGGTCCGCGTCGGCGTCGTAGAACAACTCAGCCATGAGACAACCTTTCGGAGAACTCCCTGGGCGGGGGACGGAGGAACAGGCCCAGACGGGCCCGGGCCACAGATTTGACCAGCGGAACGAGGCGGGGAACCGGGGCACGGCCACCCGCCGGCCGACGGGCATGACACTATCTCACGTGCACAGTGCATCGAAATGAGCAGGTGACGTGCTCGAAACAGTGTGAACAACCTGCAGAGTTCCGGGTCCGTGTCACAGATGTCCGGCTTCGCCGGTCAGAGCGGTGACCCCATCGGCGTGCCCGTTCCGTCGGCTTCCGCTGATGCCCGGCGGCCGGAGCCCCTTGCGCTACGACACCCAAATGAGCCCCCCATGTCTCAGGACCAGACCGACACGCTCGACACCGCATCGGCGACCGGCATCGCGACGCTGGACGATCTGCGCAGGCACCTGCAGTGGGTCATCGAGGTCGAACACTCCACGCTGCCTCCCTATCTGACAGCCCTCTACTCCCTGGACGCGGAGCGGAACGCGGACGCCGTACAGCACATCAGCGGTGTCTTCGTCGAGGAGATGATCCACCTCGCGCTGGCGGCCAACCTGCTCAACGCGGTCGGCGGCCGACCTGTCCTCGACGCCCCCCACATGCTGCCGCCCCACCCACGGACGATGCCGCACGCCGACCCGTCCATCGAGCTGTCACTCCTGCCGTTCGGCCAGGAGGCGCTCAGGCTGTTCCTGCGCCTGGAACAGCCGGCCCACCCCGGCGACCCGGCCGAGGGTGATCACTACGAGACGATCGGCCAGTTCTACGACGCGATCGAGGGGGGCCTGCGGCACCTGTGCGCCGAACTGGGTGAGGACCAGGTCTTCCTCGGAGACCCGGCCCGTCAGGTCGCCGGCGGCCCGTTCGTCCACACGGCGGGGCACCACCCATGAACCGCGCGGCCATGGTCCGCGCGTCCGTAGCGCTGTCCCTGCCGCTGGCGGTCGGGATCACCGCAGTGCACCCCGCCTACGGTGCGGTGGCGTCACTGGGTGCTCTCAACGGTGTGATCGGGGACACCGCCGCCGCCTACCGACTGCGCGTGCTCAACATCGCCGTTCCCCAGGTGACCGGTGCGGCGGGCGTCGTGGTGGGTTCACTCGTCTACGACAGCGGTTGGACCACGGTCGCCACCCTCACGGCTGTCGCCCTGATGTCTGGAATGATCTCCACGATCGGTGCGGTCGCCTCGTCCTCCGGACTGCTGCTGCTCCTCAACGCGGTGATCGGTGCGGGACTTCCGCTCCCTGGCGCCTGGTGGGCCGCACCGGTCCTGTTGAGTCTCGGCGGGCTCGGGGTCCTTGTACTGGCACTGCTGGCCTGGCCACTGCGAGCCGGCACCGCGGAGCGCGCGTCAGTAGCGGCCGCCTACCGCTCCGTCGCCGAGTTGCTTGCCAGTGGAACCGACCCCGACCGGTACGGTGCCGCGCGCACCGAGGTCACCCACGCACTCAACCACTCCTACGATCTTCTCCTCGCCCGTCGCGCTCGCCATCACGCCCGCAGTCGGGAACTGACCCGCCTGGTGACCCAGTTGAACGCCATCAATCCCGTGGCCGAGGCGGCGCCCACCCTCCTCTTGGCCTCCCGGGCTCTTCCACCGGAGGTACCCGACGCGCTACGGCTCCTGGCCGACGACATCGAGGGGGGCCGCACCGAGCCCAGGCGGCCGGCCCTGCCCGCCCCCACCACCGACGCCGGACGCGCCGTCGAGCACGCGCTGCACCACGCGGCCGAGGTGGTGGCCGATCCCGACGTCGACCCATGGGGTCTGGACTACCGCACCAGCGGACCGACCCGCCTGAGGGTACGCACGGCACGCGCGGTGCGCGAAGCGTCCCTGTCCGCCGGCTCCTGGCGGTACGGGCTTCGCCTCGCCCTGTGTATTGCCATCGCACAGGGATTCGTGTCGCTGGTTCCGGTGCCGCGTTCCTACTGGATCGCTCTCACCGTGACCTTCGTTCTCAAGCCCGACTACGGGTCGGTGTTCTCCCGGGCGGTGCTGCGGGCCATGGGCACCGTGGCCGGACTCCTGCTGGCGGCGGCGGTGCTGGCGGGTGTGCCGCGCGGCTGGTGGGACGTGCCCGTCCTGGCGGGCCTGGCGGCGTTGATTCCGGCTCTGTCGGCACGCGGGTACGGGTACCAGACCGCGGCGATCACCCCGGTGGTCCTCCTCCTGTCGGACGTTCTCAATCAGAACGGCACAGGTCTCCTGCTGCCCCGCCTGTTCGACTCACTGCTGGGCTGCGCGATCGTGGTCGTCGCGGATTACGTCCTGTGGCCCGAGAGCTGGGGCACCCGAGTCGGCCACCGTCTGGCCCAAGCTGTCACGGACACGGCTGCCTACGTGGACGCCGCCTTCGGTGCAGGCGTCGACCCGTCCGACCGCACCCGTATGCGCCGCCGCCTCTACCGAGATCTCTCAAGCGTTCGCACCGAATTCCAGCGGGCCCTGACCGAGCCACCGCCCACGGGCCGTCGGGCGGCGGCCTGGTGGCCACTGGTCATCGCCGTCGAGCGCATCGTGGACGCGACCACCGCAGCCCGCATCAGCGTTCATCACGGTGCGCCGTCCCCGTCCGCGGCCGAGACCCGGCAGGTGTCCCGGCAGTTGCGTGAGCTGGCGGAACATCTTCGGAAACCCGAGGGCACGACGACGCTGCCCCGCCACTCGACCAGTCGCGCGAACAGTGTTCTGGACTCAGTGCGCCACGAGGTCGCGGCAGCCAGATCACTCGCCGGACCTCGTTGAACCGACGCCGGCGGTCACGCGCCGATGCCGTACCAGCTGGCGGCTGTGGTGCCGAAGACCGCCTCGCGTTCCTCCGTTCCGAGCCCCGCGGTGAGGGTCTCGGCGAGCGCGAGTACCTCGTCGTACCCGGCAGCCGGCAGGCACACCGGCCAGTCCGAGCCGTACATGAGACGTCGCGGACCCAGGGTGGACAGCAGCACGTCGGTGAACGGACGCAGCGCGCGGACCGGATCCCCGGTGATGCGGGTCACCAGACCGGACAGTTTGACCGCGACGTTGGGGCAGACCGACAGAGCTGCCATGTGCCCCGCCCAGAGGGCGAACGCGTCCGGGTCGGTCACCGGGTTGCCCGCGTGGTCCAGGACGAAGCGGACCTCCGGCAGTTCCCGTACCGCGCGTACCGCGGCCGGCAGTTGGTCCGGGCGGACGAGCAGGTCGTGGACGAGGCCCGCGTCGGCGGCCGCACGCAGCCCGCGGCGAACCTCGGACCGGGCAAGCCAGTCCGGGTCCGCCTCGTCCGTCACCGGGTGCCGCAGGCCCACCAGGGCCCGGCCGCCGGGACCCTCGCGCAGCGCGGCGAGGCGGTCGGCGACGGCCGGGGCGGTGAGGTCGGCCCAGCCGACGACCGCCCTCGTGTGCGGGTCGTCGGCGGCCAGGGCCAGCAGCTCCGCGGTCTCCTCGGCCACGGCACACGTCTGCACCACGACGGTGGCGTCGATCGCGTTCCGCAGCAGGGCCGGGCGCAGGTCGTCGGCCGTGTAGGTGCGGTGCAGGACCGGACTGCCGTGGGTCCACGGCAGGTCGCGGACGGCCAGGTCCCACACATGATGATGGGCGTCGACGCGCACGGAGCCGGCTCACCCCTTCTTGCGCAGCCGCAGGCCGTCCATGCCGCCGTCCACGGCCAGGCACGTGCCCGTGGTGGACCCGGCGGCCGGCGAGGCGAGGTAGGCGATCGCGGCGGCTACCTCGTCGGCGGCGACCAGGCGGCCGTGCGGCTGCCGGGCCGCCAGGGCGGTGTACTCGGCGGCGGGATCGGCGGCCCGGTCCAGCAGCCGGCCGATCCAGGGCGTGTCCGCGGTCCCGGGGTTGACCGCGTTGACCCGGATGCCCTCCGGCAGCAGGTCGGCGGCCATGGCCCGGGTCATCGCGACCACGGCGCCCTTGCCGGCCGAGTACAGCACCCGCTGGGGCAGCCCGGCGGTGGCCGCGATGGAGCCGACATTGACGACCGCCGCGTGGGCGGAGGCCCGCAGGGTGGGCAGCGCGGCCCGGGTGATCCGGACCATGCCGACGACGTTGGTGTCCAGGACGCGGTGCCACTCCTCGTCGGAGTTGTCCTCGACGCCGCCCTGCGCCCCGATCCCCGCGTTGTTGACCACGACGTCGAGTCCGCCGAGCCGGGAGACCGCGGCGTCGACGGCGGCCACCACCGAGGCGTCGTCGCGTATGTCCGCGCGCAGGGCCGCCGCGAAGTCGGCGCGCTCCGGTTCGGACAGGTCCAGGACGGCCACCCGGGCGCCCTGGGCGGTGAGCAGCCGGGCGGTGGCCAGGCCGATCCCGGAGGCGCCGCCGGTGACCAGCGCGGTGAGACCGGCGAAGGGCACCGCGCCGGGTAGTGCGGAACCGGTCGTTGTCATCTGTGTTCTCTCCCCATGGTCTTCGGTCCTGGTCCTGTGTCTGCTCGTGGCCCGGTGCCCGCTGTCACGGCACCGGGACGGCCGGCTCGAGCAGGTGCGCCTCGCGCAGTTCCGCCCACATCGCGGCCGGGATCGGGTGACCGGCCAGTTCGAGATTGTCCGTCACCTCCTGAGACGACGCGGCGCCCACGACGACGGACACCACGGCCGGGTGTCCGAACGGGAACTGCTGGGCCGCGGCCCGCAGCGGCACCCCGTGCCGCGCGCAGACGTCGCCGAGCGCCAGCGCTCGCCGCAGCACGTCGTCCGGTACGGGGTGGTAGTGGTACGGCGCGCCGGGCCGGGGGTCCGCCAGCAGCCCGGAGTTGAACACGCCTCCGGCGATCACCCCGACGCCCCGTTCGGCGCACAGGGGCAGCAGGTCGGCCAGCGCGGGCTGCTCCAGCAGTGTGTAGCGGCCCGCGATCAGCACCACGTCCAGGTCGGTGCGCCGCACCAGCTCCGCCAGCGGCGCGCTGTAGTTCATCCCGGCGCCGACGGCGCCGACGACTCCTTCGTCCCGCAGGCCCTGCAGCGTGGGCACGGCGTGCCGTACCGCCTCGTCGAGATGGTCCTCGGGGTCGTGCACGTGCACGACGTCGAACCGGTCGACACCCAGACGTTCCATGCTGCCTTCGAGGCTGCGCAGGATGTCGTCGCGGCCGAACGCGTGCCGGGGCTCGGCGCCTTCGGCAATCTGCCAGCCGACCTTGGTGGACAGCTGGAACCGGGCACGGCCCACGGTGGCCAGCGCCCTGCCGACGCGTCGCTCGGACAGGCCGTCGCCGTACAGCGGAGCCGTGTCGATCAGCGTGGCCCCGCCGTCCACGGCGGCGTGCACGGTGGCCGCGGCGACTTCGGGGTCCACCTCGTGGTAGAGATCGCCGATCGGGGCGCACCCGAGGCCGAAGCGGGGCAGGGCGAGCCGTCTGCCGTCGGCCGGGGTCACCGCTTCGAGGCGCGCCACTGCTCGTACTCCTCCCTGCTGTCGGGGCTCAGGGGGTAGTAGTCCGACAGCCGTGCGCCCTGGTCGATGCGCATCCGGCTGAACTCCTCCCACTGCTCGTGGTCAAAGGCGCTGTCGACGATCTGCTGGGCCTTGGACACCGGGACCACCACGGCGCCGTCGTCGTCGGCGACGACGAGGTCGCCGGGCAGGGTGAGGACGCCGCCGGCCGCCACGGGCACGTCGTAGGCCCAGGGGAACAGCTCGGACTGGGAGGCGTAGTGCGGGGTGGTGCCGGTGCACCAGATCGGGACGCCGAGTTCGCGGACCCGGGGCGCGTCCCGGATGCGCCCGTCGACGACGATGCCGGCGCCGCCCTTGCGCTTGAAGTAGCGCACCAGCATGTCGCCGAGGCAGCCGGTGAAGGCGCTGCCGTAGGCCTGGACGACGAGGACGTCGCCGGGCTGGACCTCTTCGAGGACCGCCCACAGGGCCGTGCTGCGCTCGACGTACTCCTGGGCCAGGCCGCTGGCGACGTCCTCGCGCTGTGGCATGAACTGGAGGGTGCGGGCCGGGCCCGTGACCTTGTTGCCGAGTTCCAGGGCGGTGGGACCGGACAGGTAGCTGCGGCGGATGCCGAGTTCGTGGAGCTTGGCGCAGGCGGTGGCGGAGCTGACCCGGTTCAGGCTCCTCACCAGCTCGCCGTCGGGGCGGTCCCAGGGATCACCGTGCACGGGCAGATCCCACACGGGCCTGGCGTCAGCCGCAGCGCCGCCGGCCTCGTGGCCCGCGGGACGGGGGAGTGACATGGTCATCGGGTTCTCCGGAAGGTCGTGGGGGATGTGTGGTGGGCGAAGGGGCGGGCGTTGAGCCGCATGTCCAGCCGGAGCCGGATGCGGCGCCCCGGGGGCAGGACGATGTGGAGGCCGTTGTCGTCGACCGGTGCCGAGTGCTCGGTCTCGGGGCCGGTCGGCAGGTGGTAGTCGTGGGAGTCGCCCGGATACTGCTCGCCGCCGCCGGTCCAGTGGGCCTCGGTGATCAGGTGCTCGCCGAAGCCGCCCGCGAGCAGCCGCAGCCGGCGTGTGTGCACCGTACTGAGGTTGACCAACTGCACGGTGGTGCCGGCGGCGTCGAGTTGTTCGACGAGGGCGGCGACGTCCCAGGGGAGCCCCGGGCGGGCGGCGTCCAGGTCGTCGTAGCGCACCCGGGCGAGCGGCAGGCCGCCGTTGTAGAGGGTCTGCGGTGCTCCGGTCGTCAGCTGGGTGAGCACCTCGGTGACCACCGGGTTCACCCGCTGCCACTTGTGCAGGTCGAGGTCGTCGGTGTCGGCGTCCTCGGCCGTCATCAGGGCGGTGCGGTGGGCGACCTGGGCGAGGGCCATGCGCAGGGCCCGCTCGGGGTAGTCGGGGTTGTCGCCGTCGAGATAGGCGAGCCACGGCGCCTCGTGCCCGGCCTCCTCCTTGTCGCGGAATGCGTGCACCTCCCGCCAGTCGTAGCCGGAGTGTTCGCGGACCCGGTCCAGACGGGCGCGGTCCTCGTCGCGCATGCCGAACCACCACAGCCAGGTCCAGTAGGCGACCTGGGCGGGTTGGTGGTCGAACCATCCCTCCGGGCCGACCCGGGTCGGCAGCGCGTTGACGGTGCGTCCCTCACCCAGGCCGAGGACGTGGGCCCAGCCGGGGCGGCGGGTCGCGCCGGTGTCGTACGGCATGGCGGTGCGACGCTGCTCCCAGACCTGGTCCAGGGGCCGCCGGGCGAGGTCGAGCCGGGCGTCGGCGCGGCCGAGCATGCCGGCACTGATGGCTCCGACCAGCGTCGCCGCGCCGATCGAGTGCACGCCGTGCGGCCAGGTCCAGCCGTAGTGGCCGCCGTACCAGCGGCCCCCGTGGTCCTCACCGACCTCGCCGGAGGGTCCGACGTTGTCGGGCATGGCTGCGGCGGCGGCCGCGCGTTCACGCCAGGCGTCGACGTACTCCAGGACCCAGTCCGCCAGGCGCGGGTCGTGGTCGTACAGCCAGGCGTTGACGACGAGAGCGGTGGCGGCCAGGTCGACGGCGGTATCCCCGCGGCCGAGCCGGTCGCGCATCGCGTGGCCCATCCGCACGGCGTTGTCCTCGTCGGCCAGGTCGTCCCAGGAGGTGATGCCGGGGACGTCGCGCAGGGGCAGACCGTAGGGGCGCATGCCCTGCTGCTCGTGCCCGAACCGGTCGTCCCACTGGGGGCCGAGGCCGGGCCGGGGGCCGTCCGAGCCGTTGTGCGGGGCGCGCAGGGTCCGGGTGGCGGGGTCGTAGTTGCCGGTCGCGCTGACCGCGACGTACTGCTCGGCGAAGCGCCGGGCCCGGTCTCGGAAGCGCTGGTCGGTGGGGTCGGCGGCACAGATGCCGTAGAACATCAGCAGGGCCTCGCCCTGGTGGAACCAGTCGTAGCCGCGCTCGAACTCGTTGCGATACAGGCCCAGTTCGGTGAGCTGGGCGGTGACTCCTTCCCAGTGGTGCTTGACGGCGGGCAGCAGGTCGGCGGCGCCGCCCAGGCGGTAGAGGGCGGGCCAGTTGAAGAACGCCTCGTAGAAATCGTCGGCGCCGTCCCGGTCGGGGATGGTGCCGGAGAAGCGCAGTCGGCCGTCGGGTTCGGTGTATCGGTCGCTGAACAGCCGCCAGGCGCCGTCGAGTTCGTCGAAGAGGTGGCGTTGCAGCACGGCCCAGGCGGGCGGCGGCCCGGTGGGGAGGGTGGCGGTGATCTCGGTGGGGCGGGTGTCGGGGGACGTGCTGCCGGACGCCGATGTCCCGACGGGCCTCGCCCCGGTGGCGGGGGTGTCGTGTCGTGTGCTCATGTCAGCCCTTCAGGGCGCCGGAGGTCAGGCCGCTGATGATGTGCCGCTGCATGATCGCGAAGAAGGCGAGTGCCGGCGCGACGGCGAGGAGCAGGTTGGGGAAGACCACGGCGTAGTGCGTCGAGTACTTGCCGACCGCGGCGTACACCCCGGTGGTGACGGTGTAGAGGCCGCTGCCGGGGCCGAGGATGATCTGCGGGTTGGCGAAGTCGTTCCACACGCTGAGGCTGTGCAGGATCACGGCGGTGGCCACCATGGGACGCATCAGCGGCAGCACGACGAGCTGGAAGGTCCGCAGCCGTCCCAGGCCGTCCACGGACGCGGCCTGGTCCAGCTCCCTGGGGATGGTCCGGATGTAGGCGCTGTACAGGAACACCGACACGGGCAGGGTCAGCGCCGTCTCGAAGAGCACGAAGCCGGGGATGGTGCCCATCAGTCCGAGGTACTTGAGGACGTAGACGACCGGGATCAGCAGCACCTGGCTGGGGACGAACGTACCGGCGACGAAGAGCAGCAGCAGCGCCGTGTGCCAGCGGGTGGTGCCGCGGGCGATCACGTACGACACCGGGGCCGACACCAGCAGGGACAGGACGTTGACGAGCAGCACGAACAACAGCGTGATCCCGTAGGCCCGTACGACGTCGAAGTCCGGGTTGGAGAACGCGTCGCGCAGCGGCCGCAGGCTCAGCCGGGTCAGCGGCAGGCCGAACGGGGAGTCGCGGATGTCCTGCTCCGACTTGAAGGCGTTGACGACCAGCAGCCACAGCGGGATCACCATGAACGAGGCGGACACGAGGAGCAGGGGCAGCTGCCACAGCGAGGTTCCCGGTACGGTGCCGCTCGCGCGCCGTCGCGTCCGTGAGGCGGGCGCCGGGCGCTGCGGTCGCTGGTTCGGAGCAGTGGCGGGGGCCACTGGGCCGATGACGGGCCGGCGAGGGCTGGTGGTGGGTTCGGTGGGCATGGTCAGGCCCCCGCTCTCTCGTCGGCGCGGCGCCGCAGGAAGGTGATCGCCAGGGCGGCGATGCCGGTCACCACCGTCAGCACCATCGACTGGGCGGAGCCGTACCCCAGGGCGTTGTTCTGGAACGACTGGGCCAGGATCAGATAGGCGGCGGTCTGGGTGGAGCCGGCGGGACCGCCTCCGGTCAGGGAGAGCACCAGGTCGTAGGAGCGCAGCAGGGTCACCAGGGTCAGCACGATGTTGACGGTGACGACCGGCGCGATCATCGGCAGGGTCACACTGCGCAGGGTCCGCCACCGGCCGGCGCCGTCGATCCGGGCGGCTTCGAGCAGCGAGGCGGGGACGGTGTGCAGTCCGGCGATGTACAGCACGAGGGTGAATCCGAAGCCGGACCACACCACGACCCCGATCAGGCTCGCCAGCGCCCAGCCGGGCTGGGACAGGAACGGCAGTCCGGCGTGCCCGGCGGCGCGCAGCACGCTGTTGACCGCGCCGTTGGTGGACAGCAGCGCCGACCAGAGGAAGCCGATGATCAGCGCACTGATGACGTACGGGTAGAAGAAGACGGTCCGCAGCACGGTATTGGTGCGGCTGGGAGTGGAGATGGCGAGGGCCAGGGCGAGTCCCACGGCGTTGACGGCGAGGGTGCCGATCACCGCCAGCAGCACCGTGATCCAGGCCGCCTGCCGGACCTCCGGATCGTCCAGGAGGGCGCGGTAGTGGTCGAGCCCCACCATCGCGGGGTGTGCCGTGTAGCCGTCCCAGTCGGTCAGACTGAGATAGCCGGACAGCACCAGGGGCACGACCATCATGACGAGGAAGAGCGCGACCGCGGGAGCGGTCATGAGCAGCCCCGTCAGCCGGTCCCGGCCGCGGGCGGTGGCGAACAGGTCGCGCACGGCCCGCGCCGGCCGGGAGGTGGTGGGCAGACTCATTTCGTGTGCGCCTTCAGCCAGGTGTCCACGTTCTTCAGCCCGTCGGCGGCGTCGCCGCCCGTGTAGAGGCTCTGCACCTGCTTGTTCTGTTCGGCCTCGAAGCCGGTCGGCATCTGGTACTCGCCGCTGCCGGCGATGGCCTGGTGGTTGGTGGACTTGTCGAGGAGCGCCTGCACCTCGTCGGCCAGCGGGGAGAGCTTGTAGGGGTACCCGGTGCGGAACGAGGAGTCCTGCTTGAGCTGGCCGGCCACGGCGGCACGGTCGGTGGTCAGGAACTGGACGAGCTTCTCCGAGGCCTTCTGGTGCTTGCCGGCCTTGAAGATGCGGTAGTTGGCCCCGGGGGTCACCGAGAGCCTCGGAGTGGAGGGGTCGTTGAGCTGGGGTGAGGCGAAGACGCCGACCTCGAAGTCCTTCTTCGCCTGTGCCTCGGCGGCTACGAACCAGCAGCCCATCGGGTACATCGCGGCCTTGCCGGACAGGAACTCGGTCTCCGCGTCGGCGTACTTGGTGCCCAGGGCCTGCTTGTCGAGATAGCCCTTGTCCAGCCAGTCCTTGTACAGGTTCAAGGCCGGGCCGAGGTCGGTGCTCAGGGAGCGCTTGCCGGCGGAGGCCTGCTTGAACCAGTCGGGCTCGCCGGTGGTGGCGGTCGGTGCGAAGAGCATCATGACCTGTGCCTGCGTGACCCACTCCCCGGCGGTCTGCATGGGCAGGAATCCGGCGGACTTGAGCTTCCGCATCGCCGCCGTCAGGTCCCGCATGGTGGCGGGCGGCTCGGTGATGCCGGCCTTCTCGAAGGCCTTCTTGTTGTAGAAGACGAGGGACTGGACCTGCTGTCCGATCGCCACGTCGTACAGGTGGCCGTCCAGTCGCTGGGCGTCCGCCATGGGCGCGTCGGCCGCCCAGCTCAGGTCGGACAGGTCCCTGAGATAGGGGAGGACCTTGTCGTTGTGTGAGCCCTCGACGACGTCGGGGGCGTTGCCTGCTGCCAGCAGCTGCTGCAGGGTGCTGTCCACGGAGCCGTCGGCGGCCGTGGGCGAGTCGATCTGTACCTTGATTCCGGGGTTGGCCTTCTCGAAGGGAGCGACCAGCTCCCGCCAGTACCCCTTGGTCAGATTCGGTGTGATGTTCACCAGCATCCGTACGGTGCCGGTGGCACCCGAGTCCGGGTCGGCGGCCGAGTCCGCCTCGAACCCGCCACTGCCGCCGCACGCGGTGGTCAGGGCCAGGCCCAACAGGATGCCTACCGCAGCGTTGATGGATCTTCTCCGGGCCATGTCGCCCTCCCTATCGATTATGTTCTATCGATAGGCGATATGATGACTCCTGTTAGGTGGTTGTCAAGAGCCTGCAACCACTGACACACGATCATCGATAAGATGCGAAGACGTTCTACGAACCTAGGGGGCCGTCATGGCGGGCGTCGGTGAGCCGCTGACCCGGGTACTGCTGTCCGATCAGGTGTACACCCGGGTGCGGGGTCTCATCGTCAAGGGGGACCTCAAAGCCGGCGACCGGCTGGTCGAGGCCGAGATCGCCCGTGATCTCGGGGTCAGCCAGGCGCCCGTACGGGAAGCCGTCAAGCGGCTGGTTCACGAGGGCCTGGCCGACCACATCCCGCGGCGCGGCAGCTTCGTGGCCGACGTGTCCTCGCAGGATGCCGACGCCGCGCGGGCGGTGCGGGTCATCATCGAGGAGTTCGCGGCCCGCGCGGTCACCGAGCGCGCCGACCCGGAGTGCGTCGATGCGCTGCGCGCCAAGGTGCAGGACATGCGGGAAGCGGCCGAGGCCGGTGACATCGGACGCTTCCGGGACGCCGACATCGCCTTCCACCGGATCCTGTGCGAAGCGAGCGCCAACCCGTTCCTGTCCCGCATCTGGAGCCTGATGGAACCGAGCCTGCGTGCGCTGCGCGTGGTCTCAGACCCCCTGTTCACCGGTGACTGGGCCGAGATGGCAGTCCAGCACGGCGTATTGCTGGAGACCCTGGAGTCAGCCGACGCCGACCGCGCAGCCGCCGCGTTCGCGGCACACGCCCGGGGGGACGAGGGCGTCCCGCGCCTCGGCCACGGCTGAGCGGGGCGCGTCCACCGGACACCGCCTGGCTCCCCGCTCGGCCTGTCCGGTCGACCGACTCGGCCTGTCCTCCCATCATGGGGACGGTCTGCGGCCCGCAGACCGTCCATTCTTTCCTTGCGATTCCGGCGTTACGTGCCGTCCCGCCAGTTCGTGGCCTTCCGGCCGTTCCGTCCTTCCGCCGCCCCGGACCTCCAGATCGTTCGTGGGCGCCCCGCGTTCCGTGACTCCGCCCGAAGCGCGTGCCTGACGACACCCGCTTCCGGGACGCCCTCGCGGGTCGCCCGGCCTCCGGCGTGGAGCGTCCCTCGCACTCCGCACCCCCACAGACCCGCGCCTCCCACTCCTTACGCGATCGCTCCGCGGGACCTATATTGATCGCCGACTCGCGATTATCGATAGGCGATGGGAGATCCATGTACTGGAGACGTAGTGCTCTGGTCATCGGAACCGCTGCCGCGACGGTGCTCACCGCACTGACGGCCGCCGTTCCGGCATCAGCGCACACGAAGGGCACCACACGCTATGTGAGCGTCACCGGTTCCGATGCGAACCGCGGCACCAGGCAGTCCCCGTTCAGCACCGTGCAGCAGTGCGCCGACGTCGCACAGGCCGGCGACACCTGTGTGATCGCCGCCGGAACCTACCGGGAGACCCTGACGCCGCCGCGCGACGGCACGGCGTCCGCCCGGATCACGTTCCGCGCCGCCCCCGGTGCGCGCGTCGTCCTCGACGGCAGTGCCCCGGTCGACGGATGGGCGCAGGTCAGTGCCTCCGACCTGTCGGCACTGCAGGCCGCCGACCCGACGCTGAGCGGCTCGGACTTCGCCACGGCCGCCACGGCCGGGAAAATATACCGAACCGACATCGTCCTGAACCCCGCGCTGCCCGGCAACCAGCTCTTCGTCGACGGCACGATGCTGGGCGAGGCCCAGTGGCCCTACCCAGGCACCGAGCCGACGCGCCCCGACTACAACTCCGCGGACGCCGGCACCAATGACACGCTGTACGACGACACCCTGACCCAGCCCGCCGGGTACTGGAAAGGGGCCCGCCTGACCTCGCACAACTGGTTCGTCAGCCAGACGGGCACCGTCACCTCGTCCGCGACCGGCTCCGTGACCGCCTCGGGGCTGGCCACCTCCTGCGTCGGCCTCAGCCCCAACCAGCAGAACCTCTACTCGCTCACCGGCAAGCTCCAGGCGTTCAGCCATGCCGGCCAGTGGTTCTACGACGCCGACGCGCAGCGCCTCTACGTGTGGATGCCGGATGGTACGAGCCCGGCGGGGCACACCGTCGAGGCCAAGCAGCGCAACGTCGCCGTCGACCTGTCCGGGCGGTCCTACGTGTCCGTGGTCGGCCTCGGTGTCCGGGCCGCCACGGTGGTGACCTCGTCCACCTCCACGCACAACGTGCTGGACGGCATCGACGCCACGTACGTCTCGCACTACATGGATCTGAAAGTGGACCCGGGCAAGGTCACGCCCGCCGACCCCTGCGACGTGCTGACGGCGGGTGAGACCACCAGCGGCATCCTCCTGAAGGGCACCGCCAACACCCTGAGCAACAGCAGGATCGACCACAGCGCCGGAAACGGGGTGCTGCTGGCCGGTTCGGGCAACACGGTGACCAACAACCTCATCACCCGCGTCGACTACCGCGGCAGCTACGCCGCAGGGATCAACGTCCTCGGCAGCGACCAGACGATCACGCACAACACCGTGACCAATAGTGGCCGCAGCAACATCAACATCGACAACAAGGTCGCCGGGACCACGGCCTCCGGTCACGAGATCGCCTACAACGACCTGTCCGACTACGGCAACCTGGTCGTGGACGTCGGCGCGATCTACATCTGTTGCCAGGTGAACCTGGCCGGCACCGAGATCCATCACAACAAGCTCCACGACGCCGCACTGTTCGCGGCCAGCGCGCCCGCGCCCGGCGTGTACCTCGACCTGTCCACGTACAACGCCACGGTCTACGACAATGTGGCGTGGAACCGCACGACCTACGGCGTCGTCCTGATCAACCCCAACGGCGGCACGACCAGCGGCAACCGCGTCTACAACAACACCAGCGGCACCGACCGCAAGTCCGTGAGCCTCTTCCCGGGCACCTACTCGGACACCGAGGTGGCCAACAACATCGGCGACGCCGACACCATGGCCGGAGTGTCCTCCACGAACAACCTGCCCATGGCCGACGGTCCGCAGTTCACGGGCCCCGCGCACCACGACTACACCCTCCGCTCCACCTCACCGGCACGCAACTACGGCCTGGTGCGGCCCCCGGCCACGGACGGCTACACCGACCCGCAGCCCAGCGCCGGCGCCTACCAGTACGGTGCGACGCCGTGGCAGGCCGGAGCGGCCATGCAGCGCACGACGGTCCAGGCCGAGTCGTACGCGGAGGGCGGCGGCGTCGCCACCCACGCCGCCGGAACCGGCTCGGTCCTCGGCAGTTTCGACGGCGGCGACTGGGTCCGCTACGACGACGTGGACTTCGGCACCGGCCGGAATCTCCTGGTCGCGAGCATCGGCAGCGAGCGGCCGTACGCGGGAGGCCGGTTCGAGGTCCGGCTCGACTCGGCCACCGGCCCGGTCGTCGGCACCGTGCGGGTGGAGAACACGGGCGGCTGGGACACGTACCTGGACCAGACGTTCACGATCAGTCCGACGAGCGGCACGCACGACGTCTACCTCAAGGCTCTCGGTACCGCACCGGGCGTCGCGAACATCGATCACTTCTCGGTGGAGAAGATGATCTCCCAGTAGGGCGCTGACGGCTCCGTTCACCGTCGGTCAACGGCCCCGGCCGCCGCGCGGGCCCCGGCGCGGGGGCCGGAGCCCGCGGAGGATCGGCAGCAGAGGGCGGGACCCACGAACGGGACGCACGACGAGGCCCTACGGGTTAGGCACCTCCTGAAGGACCCAGCCATTGCCGTCCGGGTCGGTGAAGTCCGCGTAGGTGCAGTAGTTGCGGCGTTGAGGGTCGGGTCCGCTGATCCACTTCTCGCCCGTGCAGCGACGGAAGATGTCGCTGGTGTCGTGATAGACCTCGCCCACCTCCGCACCTCGGCCGACCAGCTCGTTCCGGGCCTCGAAGATGTCCGAGACGATGAGGTGGAGGCCCTTGGACGACCCGGTAGGTCTCGTCCGTGACGTGGTCGGCGTCCAGGCGGAACCCGACCGCCTCGTAGAATGCCTTCGCCCGGTCGACGTCGGAGACGGGCAGTACCAGGACTTCCAGTTTGAGATCCACTGGTCGTCACTCTCTTACGTTTCACCGTGGAACGGTGCCATGGGATCAGGCGGCATACGCCCGCCCTTTCGAGTGAGTGGTCCCCATCGCCCTCCATCACACGGTGCAGCAGGATGCCGCCCCGACCCGCGACACACGAACTGACGGCGGAAGCGTCTTGCGGGGCCGAGGTTCCGAATCGGCCAATCGGGGCGGCAACCCATGCGGCGCGAGAGATGAGGCTTGCCGACCTGTTGATCAATGTGACACGTGTCACATATTGTTCGTATGCGTCGTCGCGTACAGCCGGCGTCGCACTGCTGAGGCAAGGAGAGGTCCCACATGACATCTCTGGGCTTGAAGAAGAAACCTGTCTCCGCGGGCCTCGTCGCGCTGGGTGCGACGGGCGTCACGTTCGGAGGAGCCGCAGCCACGCACGCCGACACCATGATCGGGCTCTAGGACACGCAGGCTCAGTGCCTCGCGGTGAAGGTCGTCTACCAGAGCAACGACCCGGGCGGCAGCTACTACTGCGACAACGACCACGAGGCCGGCGTCTGGTGCCTCCGGAAGCGGTAGGCACTTCGGTTCACCCGGTTTCGCGTGTCGGCCCACCGACCCGGTCGGTGGGCCGACGGCGTTCCACGCGTACGACCCCCCCTGACCCCTGCCCTCCCGCGGAGGCCACGCGATGACCCTGTGCCCGCAATTCGACACGGTCCGCGATTCCACTGTCGCGACGAGGAGGAGCGGCGGAGGAGAGCGGTCCGGGGAAGTCGTGGACAGAGAGTCATCAGGTAGTCATTCGACTGATGACTGAACCGGACCCACCTCAGCGGAGGAGGGCATGGACAGATAAAATCCGGAAGCGTGGCCGACATCAGAGGTGTGCAGCAGAGGCTCAGCCCGGTACGAACGGCGGCTGCTGAGCAGCCGACCACGATGCGACTGAGGGTTGTCCTGTCCGGACCGGCATCGGTGCTCGCGGCATGATCGGTCGGGACAGAGAACTGGAGGTTCTGCACGGCCTGCTCTCGAGCACGGTGGCAGGCAAGGGCGACGCGCTGCTCGTCCGCGGAGACCCCGGGGTCGGCAAATCCTCTGTGCTGCGCACGTTCGGTTCTCATGCCTCGGACCAGGGGGTCAGAGTCCTTCGCACCTCCGGCGTCGAGACCGAACAGTGGCTGCCGTTCGCCGCGCTGCACTTGCTGCTCCAACCGGTTCTCGGCGGGGCCGAGACGTTGCCGGCCCCCTACCGGAAGGCCCTCGGTGGCGCCTTCGGGGCCAGTGATGGAGAACCCGAGATCTACCGGGTCGGGATGGCGGTGCTCGAGCTGCTCGCCGACGCCGCCGACAGCCAGCCCCTCCTGCTGCTCGTCGATGATCTCCAATGGGTCGACTCGTCGAGCCGTGACGTGCTCGGGTTCGTGGCCCGGCGTACCCGGGACCTCCCCATCCTCGTGATCGGTGCGGCAAGAACCTCGTCACCGGGCACGTACAGCCTGGGGACTCACGCCGAACTCGTGCTGGAGCCTCTCCCCCCGGCCGCGGCGGCCGAACTGCTCGATGCCGACGCCCCCGGCCTGGCGGACGCGGTGCGGGCCCGCATCCTGGAGCGCGCCGCCGGCAACCCTCTCGCGCTCGTCGAACTGCCGAGGGCGGCTCAGGGCATGTCACCCCGGCTCGACGATCTGCCTCTGACCCAGCGACTGGAGTCCGCGTTCGCCTCGCGCACGGACTCACTCACCCGCGAGTGCAGGACGCTCCTCCTGGTCCTGGCAACGGAACCCACCGCGCCACTGAACCAGCTCCTCGACGTGGCAAGTCGTCTCGCGGGATCGGAAGTCTCCGTGTACGCCCTGCAGGAGGCCGTCGACGCCGGATTGGTGGTTCTGACCGGTCGTACCCCGGAGTTCCGGCACCCCTTGATGCGCTCCGCGATCTACACACGTGCCACCGTCGCCGACCGGTTGTCCACCCACAGCGCCCTGGCCGAGACGCTGGAGGGATCACCTGGGCGGCGGCTCGTCCACCTCGCCGCGGCCACGCTCGGTCCGGACGACGAACTGGCCGGCCAACTGGAGCGCTTCGCGGACGACGCCCAGAAACGGGGCCAACTGGCCGCGGCTGTACCCGCCCTGCGCCAGGCAGGCGAGCTGGTGCACGACGCACGCCGCCAGACCGGCCTCCTGGTCCGTGCGGCCGAGCTGGCCAGCGAGATCAACGACCGCGTGCAGGCCCAGATCCTGCTGGACAGGGCCGACCTCGCGGAGTTGGGCTCCACGGAGCGGGCCCGCCTCATGCTTGTCTCCGACAAGGCCGCGTTCGAACCCGATGAGCCTCAACGCCGCATTCAGGACATGATCGACGCGGCAGCCGGGGCGTTTGACGTCGGCAGTACGAACGTCGCGGAGAACCTGCTGTGGCGTGCGGCCGCCCGATGTTTCTTCCAGGACGGCGACGCACGCGTGCGTGCTCAGGCCGCTGCCGAACTGGACCGGTGGAAGCCCGACCCGGACGCCCCTCACGTCCTGACGGTGCGGGCCTACACCGAGCCGTACCGCCATGGGACCGACCTGATCGCACGGCTCGAAAAGCTCAAGCCGGACCGCGAGGACGGCCAGCTGCTGCACTACCTGGGCAGCGGCTCGATGGTCATCGGTGACGTCGGCCGCGCCACTCGTTACCTGGCCCAGGCGGCCTCCGTGTGGCGGTCCCAGGGCCGTCTCGGCCTGCTCGCGCGATCCCTGGCAGGATCCTGGCCACGTCTGTACCTCGGGCAGTTGGCTCAGGCCCGGGAAGAGGCCGCAGAAGGGATCGCGCTCGCCGAGGAGACCGGGGAGTGGATCGTCTGGCTCGGCCTCAAGGCCACGTCGGCACTCGCGGCGGTGCTGCGGGGAGAACGCGAAGCCGCAGCTGGGAGTGTCCGGGAGCTGAGAGCGCACAGCCTCTTCCCCGTCATGCCCTTCGCGAGCGTCATGGCGCAGCAGGTCGACGGTCTCCTCGCACTGTTCGACAGCCGTGCCGTGGAGGCGTACGACGTCCTCGCGCGTGCGTTCGACAAGACGGACCCGCACTACCACTCGACCAGTCGCTGGCTGATCGTCCCGGATCTGGTGGACGCGGCCGCGGCTGCGGGCCGAACCGAACAGGTGCGAGAGCTGTTGGCAGAGCTGCCCGAACTGGCAGACCGGCTACCCTCGGAAATGATGATCGTGGCCCGGACCTACAGCGCGGCAGTCCTCGCTCCGGACGACACCGCCGAGGAGTACTACGACTCCGCGCTCTCCGCATTGCCGGACACGTGGCCGCTGTCGCGTGCCCGACTTCATCTGCAACACGGCAGGCGACTGCGCCGACAGCGTCGGAACGTGGATGCGCGCAAGCCTCTGCGGCTCGCACGTGACGAGTTCGACCGAGTCGGTGCGCAACCCTGGGCCGACATGGCCCGTGAGCAATTGCGGGCAGCGGGGGAGTCGGACGGACGACGGCGCCTGAGCAAGGGCGAGAGTCTGACAGTCCAGGAAAGGCAGATCGCCGAGTTGGCCTCACAGGGTCTGAGCAACCGGGAAATCGGCCAGCGCCTGTTCATCTCGCACCGGACCGTGGGAGCCCATCTGTACCGCATCTATCCACGCTTGGGCATCACCAGCCGCGGCAGGCTCTCCGCAGCGCTGGCCGCGCTCGGAGACGACCGGACGACCTCGGGTTCAGCCGACCCGGCCGGATGACGGTGCGCCGCGAGCCGATGCCCCTTCGGACCCGCGCGGCCGGGACGGCATCACACGAAGGCGCCGCTTTCCTGGCGGAGCGCCGCCACCAGACGGTCTAGTTCCTGGTGCGTGTTGTACAGCGTGGGGGCCACCCGGACAGCGCTGCCCTGTGCGATACCTGTGCGCGCGACCGTGAGAACACGGTGTTTCTTGAGCAGCAGCGTCGCCATCTTCTGTGCCTGCGTGTAGTCCCTCATCGCAGGAAGCCGGAAGCTGGTCACCGCTCCGTGGCGTGCCGTGTCGTCGGGTGTGAGGATCTGCATGCCCGGGAGGTCCCGTACGCGCTCCACCCAGTAGTTCCGGAGCGACTGCAGGTGTAGTTGTTTCCGCGATCCCTCGATACCACGGTGAAACTCGATGGCTTTGGGAACGGTTGTCAGGCGGATCTCGGGGTCGCCGAGCAGCGCCATGCCCCACGAGTGGGGGCCATGGACGCCGGGGACGGGCTTGAAGGCGAGGGCCGAGTAGGTGTCCTCCTGCAGGTACAGCTCGGTCGTGCCGCTGTCGCCCACGAGGACGGGGAGGGACTCGGAGCCCCCCCGACTTCAGGAGGTCGAACACGCTCGGCATGGGGTTGCCGTCCGCGTCCTTGAAGTGCACCGTCAGCTTGTGCCGGACCGGGCCCAGGGATACCGCGGTGTGCGCCACGCTCCGCGTGTCGGCGTCCGTCGCGAGGATCTGACCGCTATAGGTGCGGCCACCGGCCGAGCCCGAGCCGTCGATCGTCAACGTGACACCGGCGGAGCCGTGCGCCGGCACGGTGACCCGGGAGGCCGACAGCCGGAACATCCCCTCGGGTGCGTGTGTCGCCGCGACCGACAGATCCAGGGTGACCGCGGCGCCGGTGGTGTTCGTGTACGTCACCGGGCGCTGCACGGGGCCGGGTGAGCTGCCCGGGGCGTAGGCCGTCGCCGAGGCGTACACCCCGGCGCGCACGGCTGCGTCGACGTCCACCCGGCCGCTGCCGGCCTGGAAGGCGTCGTACTGCGGAGTGCGGTGCGAACTGCTGGCGAGGACGTCCTTCAGGGCGCTGCCGGTGAGGTCAGGACGTGCGGCGCCGGTGACGTGCGGCGTGGCCATCGAGGTGCCGCCCAGGCTCTGGTACGCGCCGTTGCCATTGGCGGCGAAGGAGGAGTTGGCGGCGAGGATGCCGACTCCGGGGCGGTGATCTCCGGCTTCAGCGCGCTGTCGACCCGGGGGGCTGGCTGGAGAACGGGGCGACGGTGTCGGTGGAGTGCACCGCGCCCACGGTCAGCGCGGAGGTGGCCACACCAGGGGCGCCGATGGTGCCGGTCTCGCCCGCGTTGCCCGCGGCGACGACGAACAGCGCGCCGGTCTGGGCGCTGAGCCGGTCCACGGCCTGACTCATCGGATCGCTGCCGTCCGACTGCTCACTCCTCGGACCGGCCCGGACGCCGTCCCCGAACGTCGCACGATCGTGGGGACGTCCGAACTCCCGCCGTCTGTCACACGGCGCCGTTCACTGCTCACCGACCGCTGGATACCTGCCCCGGACACCTCCCTGTGTCAGCCGCGGTAGTCGGCTCCGCTTCAGGAGAGGTAGTGCTCGACCTGCGAGGCGGGCCGAACGCGCACGTTGCCGGGATCCTGACCTGCGGCGACCCGCGCCTTTCGCTGCCGGAGCAGGTCCCAGCACCGGTCCAGCTCGACCTCCAGACGGGCCAGACGAGCGTGCTCGGTCGACTCGTCGATCACCTGCTCTGCGAGCTGCTCCCGCAGGTCCTTCTCCTGACGGATCATTTCGTTGATGCGACCGAGGATCTGTCCCTCGGCGTCGGCTTCGGAGCCGGTCATGATTCTCCCTGGACGTTGGGTTGCCGCTGTGGGTGCGGCCGACGGGTCAGTCGGTCGCACTCTTCATTGTCATCCCGGTGGTCGTGTCCGTGCATCAGCAAGGTGACCGCTCCCACCGGGAAGTGGGTGGGGCACAGACAGTGTGAAGAAGTCCCAGTATGGTGTGGTGGTCGAGCGACCCGGATGAGGCTGAAGTAACACTGTGTCAGACTGACGGCAAGGCGGCCGCGGACGCGTGACTGTTGCGTTCATGGACCACGAGCGAGTCATGCGGCCAAGCACCCCTATGTGATCCGGAAGAAGCAGGAGAGCAATGCCTACTGGAAGAACGACGGATCTGGCTCGGTTCCTTTCCGACCTCGAGGCGTACGCGGAGCTTGCCGAGGTCGACTTCGACAACCGAGCCGTCGAGCAGGTGGTTGACGTCTTCGCGGAGCAGTTCGCCACGGGAACCATCACGGTCCGCACGACGACACACGAACCCTCCGTCCGCAGTGTGAACTTCCGTTACATGTACCCGGATTCGCCCCATGTTCCGGTCGAGATCGCCAGGGAACACGGACTTCTTCCCGACGCCGATCCTGCCGTCATGTCGCTGCTCGCGGAGGTCACCGACAAGATCCCCCTGTGGTGGGGGCTGGACGCGTCGGTGGGACACGGCGTACAGAAGGTCTGGGCGTTCTTCGAGCGGCCCCTGGAATTCGGTGAAATCGCTTCGCTCGAAAACATCCCCCATTCCCTGCGTGACCATCGTGAACGTTTCGGCGAGGCTCGTATCGAGAAATTCGCGATCATGGGGTTCGATTTCCGCAACAACACGACGAACCTCTACTCCGAGATGGTCAGTCCCGGCTACTTCGACCAGGAGGACATAGCCAGGATGATCCGAGACATGGGTTCTCGCCCGCCGGACATCGAGGAGATCGGGCGTTGCCGGGGAGCGATCAACGTCTACTACACGTTCGACTGGAACTCCCCGCGGGCCCGCAGGCTCTGCTTCGCCGTCCCGTCGAGGGAAGGGGAGTTCCCCTCCCACCTGCACCCGCTCGCCGCCCGCTTCGCCGCCGAGGCTCCGGTTCAGGCGGAGCGGAGGGACCTGATCTTCAACCCCACCTTCGGTACCCGTGGAAAGTACCTGAAGATGGAGGCGGACTACACCGGTGACGCCGCGTCCCGGGTTTTCGGCTACTGGAACCGCTGACCGTCCCGTCCCTCGAACGCATCCCTCGCAGTCACGGCCCCGGAGGCAACGTTCCGTGGGGCCGCGATTGTCGGTGAGCACCAGCGTCGACGGTTCCATGGGGGGCGCAGCCGGGGTCAGTCAGGCGCCCGGCTGACCCCGGCTGCGCCCCTGTGGGGCCAGCAGCCGGACCTGCGGGAGCACAGCCGTACCTCCACCGCCCGCGGACCGCACAGCCGACCGGTGATCCCACTGGTTCCCGGAACGCGGGACTAACGCTGCCCTGCGGCCCACTCGTCGAAGTGGGTCTCCGCGATGCGGGCGCCGGCGCCGGGGAGCAGATCCGACTCCTGGAGTGCGATACCCCAGTAGAGACCGTTCGGGTCCGTCACGACCGTACGGGTGTCCTCCCGCACGGCCAGGCCCTTGCGGATGAAGTCCTCCATCCGGAAGACGTCGGGGCCCGCGACCTCAGTTGTTGATCATGTCCTCCCGGGCCTGCTTGGCCTGGAAGTAGCCGCTCGCCTGAAGACGGTCGGTCCCCACGACGGAGAGCGCCACATGGTGGGCGACACCGGCCTCCGCCTCGGCCTTCAGCAGGTTGGTCGTCGAGACTCGGAAGAACTCCTTGACCGCGTCGTCCGCGAACGACGGAGAGTTCGACACGTCGACGACGGAGGCGCCTCGCAGCACCTCGGCCAGGCCCTCGCCCGTCAGCGTGTTGACACCGGTGTTCAGGGAGGCCGCGACCGCCTCGTGCCCGTGCTCGCCCAGCCTGGCGACGACCTGCGAGCCGATGAGCCCGGTTCCGCCGACAACTACAACCGTGCAGGAGTGCCACCTGTGACAAGAGGGGCGAGCGGGGGCTGTTCTCCGCAACCTCTCCCTGATTCCTCCACACGCTGCTTCCTCCGCCAGAGAATGACTGCCGAATGACTGTCGCCCCCTCAGTGCGCGCCATCGCCCCCGGCGGCGGCGTAGGTTCGGTCATGAAATACCACGACGTCTGAACGAGGCCCTTGGTCGGTTACTCGTCTCGGGAAGGAAACGTGGAAGCGATGGGCGCCAAGAGGGTTGAGGAACACAGTGGGGTCGACGAGCGGGGACGTGCGCATCGTTCGCTGCCAGCGCATGAGCCACCCGCCGGTCCGCCTGGTCGGGGAGAGGAGGTCTTCGCACGGCAGGGGCCGCGACTGTTCGGGATCGCATACGGCATGCTCGGCAGCGCTGCCCTGGCAGAAGACCTCGTGCGGGACGTCTGGCAGCGCTGGCAGACCACCGACCGTGCGGTGGTCGCCGATCCGCGGGCATACCTGATCATGGCCACGACCCGGTTGTCGATCGACGTCGCACACTCCGCGCGGTTGCGGCGCGCGTCCTACGTCGGCCCCTGGCTGCCCGAGCCCCTGGACACCGGCGATCATGCCGGGACCGGCGCCGCGCGCGCGGCGCCGGTCGAGTTCGACGTTCTGGTCATGATGGAACAGCTGGACCTCGTGGAACGCGCGGCCTTCGTGCTGCGGGAGACGCTGGCTTCCCCCTATTCCGAGATCGCTGCCTTCCTCGACATCGACGAGGCCCAGGCCCGGCACCTGGTGCACCGAGCGCGACGGCACCTCGCCACGGACCGCGTCGCGGACAGGCAAGGCCGTGAGGACGCCGCCGGTCAGACGCGCGGGGGTGACGGGGCCGAGGATTACGAGGCCGCATGACCGGGCGGGCGCTTGCCGACCGTCCGCGACGTCGTGCCTCTCGCGGGTACCGTCGGGGACCCGTGCGCACCACACTGATGTGACATGGTGTGTGGAGGTACGAGTCAGTCGTGGGAGGATGTTCGTTCATGGGCGGAGAAGTCGAGGAGCCGGAGCCCCAGATGGTTCTCTCCCCGCTGACCAGTGCGGCGATCTTCCTTGTCGTCACGATCGACAGCGGCGGGGAGGACACCGTACGGGACCTGCTGTCGGATGTCGCCTCGCTGGAGCGAGCTGTCGGGTTCCGGGCGCAGCCAGACGGCAGGCTGAGCTGTGTCACCGGCATCGGTTCCGAGGCCTGGGACCGTCTGTTCTCGGGGGCGCGTCCGGCCGGGCTGCATCCCTTCCGGGAGCTGGAGGGGCCGGTGCACCGGGCGGTCGCCACCCCGGGTGACCTGCTCTTCCACATCCGGGCTTCACGGCTGGACCTGTGCTTCGCACTCGCCGCCGAGATCATGGGCCGGCTGCGCGGAGCGGTCACCCCTCGGGACGAGGTGCACGGGTTCAAGTACTTCGACGAGCGCGACATGCTCGGTTTCGTCGACGGCACGGAGAACCCGACGGGAGCCGCGGCACGCAGGGCCGTCCTCGTCGGTGCCGAGGATCCGGCCTTCGCGGGCGGGAGCTACGTCGGCGTGCAGAAGTACCTGCACGACATCGACGCGTGGGACGGGCTCTCCGTCGAGGCCCAGGAGCGGGTGATCGGCCGCCGCAAGATGACCGACGTGGAGCTGTCCGACGACGTCAAGCCGGCCGACTCGCACGTCGCCCTCACCAGTGTCACCGGTCCGGACGGCAACGATCTGGAGATCCTGCGGGACAACATGCCCTTCGGGTCGGTGGGCCGCGAGGAGTTCGGCACGTACTTCATCGGCTACGCCCGCACCCCCGAGGTGACGGAGACGATGCTGGAGCGGATGTTCCTGGGCACCGCGTCGGCACCGCACGACCGCATCCTGGACTTCTCCACCCCCGTCACCGGCTCGCTGTTCTTCACACCGGCGGCGGACTTCCTGGAGGACCTTCCCGCTCGGCCCTGAGCACCGAGCGGCCCGACCCGCGCCCGTCGGCCATGACAGAGAGGCCGGGGAGCTCGACGCGGCACTGTCGCCGACGGGGCCCATCCTCACGTCAGCGGCGATGCGCGAGTGGCGACTTCTGGTAGAACCGGGCCGTGGTTCCTCGGAGCCAGCCCAAAGACGTCTTCGTCCGACAGCGGCCCGTCCGCTGCCCCGGACCACACCTGGAGCCCGCTTTGTCCTTGCGAACAGCTCGCACCCGACCCGTGTCCCTTCTCCTGGCGACCGTGCTGGTGACCTCGGCGCTCGCCGGCTGCACGCTGATGGATCTCGCCCAGGACTGCGAGGGGACCGACGCCCGGGTCGAGAAGACGGCGGCGCTCCACATCCTTGACTCCCGGCCCGACGCGGCCACCGTCGCCCGGGGCTTCGAGGAGGTCGACGCCGGCTGCTGGTCCGACAGCGGCGAAGTCACGGTGTATGCCGAGCGGACATACGCCTTTCCCGGCACCCGAGCCGACGTGGCAGCGCATTACCGGACAGCAACGCAACAGGACGGATGGAGCCCCGACCCCGACGCCGCGCCCGACGACCTGAGCTTCGTCAAGAGGGCCATGAACTTGCGGATCAACTTCCTCACCGCCGAACTGCTCACGGAAGAGGGCCACGGAAGCCGCCCCGACCTCAGCACCGGTGCCGGCTACTCGATCACCGTCGACTCGTACGCATAGCGGCACTGAAGCGGGCTGCTGGACGTCGGTGTCGAAGAGAGGTCCGCGACCGACGATCCCGTGGAGATCCGGCGCGGTCAGGAGGAGCGGAGCGTCTGGCGCTGGCGCCGTTGGACCACTGTCCGCCGGAGTGCTCCGGCTGGAAGTCGCGCTCGGAGACGTCGTTGGAGACCGTGTAGCCGGCCACGTGCTCCAGGGCCTGCTAGGGGGAGTTCAGGTAGTGCGTCGTTCGGCTGATGACGACGGCGAGTTCGACCTCCCAGTCGGTCTTGGTGGAGCCGCGGGGGATTTCCACCTCGTCGTACGGGCCGACCACCGTGTTCGGGGGCTTGAGGAAGATGATCGGGCGGGTGGGCGGCGCACTGTCGGACTCCGCCGCGTGGGCCGCGTAGTTCTGCCCGATGCAGACCACCGTGCCGGGCCGGGCGACGGGCGGCCCGAGGCGCAGCCCTTCGGCCTCCAGCACGGGCAGCGTGCCCTCGGCCAGGGCCCGGCGGGTGCGGGCGATGCCGTCCGCGGCGAGGAAGGCGCCGTCGATGTCGGGGGTGAGGGGGAGAGGTCCCGGGTGGTGCCCCGGTCGTCGATGACGGCGGGGCGTTCCTGCCCGGGGTCTCCGAGCCGTACGAGTTTCATGTGCCGCATTCCTTGGTCGAGGGCCGGTTCGGGCCGTGGCCGCCGGTCGCGTCCGCTGCCGACCGGACGTGGAGGGGCGTGGGTGGTCGCGCCGTCGTGACGAGGCATTGTCCGTCTTCGTCAGCGCGCGAGTGTGTGCCGTGACGGCGCCGTCGTGGCGGCCGCCGCTCCGGTGCTTGCCGGCTCAGTATCGGTGTGAGGCACCACCCTTTTGTCAATGGACTACGTGGTCTGTCAACTCACTGACAACTAGGGCGGGGTAGCATGAGTACTCGGGACGGATCGGTATGGGCCAGTGCCGCACCCGCGCCGGCGGACGCCCGCGGCCGTGCGCTGTCGTCCGCCCAACTGGCCGCCGCCGCGGGGGGCATACCGCGCGCGTCCGTCGTCAACATCTGCGCGGCCCTGCACGAACGGGAACTCGTCCGGGTCGTGGACGGCGGCTTCGCGCTCGGCCCGGGCCTGCTGCGACTCGCCCAGTCCTACCTGGACGCCCTCGATCCGGTACACGCCTTCCGGCAGCAGGTGGACCGCCTCGGCGACCGGGGGGAGACGCTGCAACTGGCCACCATGGACGGCACGGACGTCGTCTACCTGGCGGTGCACGAGGGCACCGTCCTGATGCGCCTCACCAGCAGGGCGGGCGCGAGGCTCCCGGTCACCTGCACGGCGCTGGGCAAGGCCATTCTGGCCGGCCTGGACGACACCGCCGTGCGTGAACTGCTCGCGGAACGCGAACCGTTCGAGGTCCGTACGCCCTGGTCGATCACGACCCTCGACGCGCTGCTCGCGGACGTGCGCGAAGCACGCTCGGCCGGTCACGCCGTCGACGACCAGGAGATCGCCGAGGGCATCGTCTGCGTCGTGGCAGCCGTGCCCGGACCGCCGCCGGGCGGCCGACCCTTCGCCGTCGGCTCCTCGCTGCTCAAGTCCCAGGCCACACCCGAGCGGGTGGCGGCTCTCGCCGCACTCATCGAGGATCTCGTAGGACGGATGGGCGGAGCGGCCTGACCGTTCGGCGCGCGCCTGGCTCCGGCGTTCCGGGCAGGGCGAGGTCGTCCACCCGGTCGGCTCCGGGCAACACCTCACGAGCGGGCCTGCAACCCTTTCCGCTCGGTGAGGGTCCTCCCCAACGAGTATCTCCGGGGGACCGATCGCGAGCGTGGGAGGGGCGGTCACATGGGCGTCTGCAGAGCGGCCCGGAATATCGGTGAATTCCTGGCCGACACGGTGGGCGAGGCCGTCGCCGAGGTGGTCCTCGGCCTGCTCGCCTGCCTCCTGCTGGGCTGCGTGGTTCTGCTCGCCTACCTGAGCTGGTCCTTCGACCCACGCCTGACCGTCGCAGGAGCCGGGTTCCTCAGCCTGCTCCTCGCCCACGGTGCCTGGCGGACCTTCCGCGCCCCGCCGAACGGGAGACGGCGGGGCCTTGCCGCCCTGGCCGCCACCGTCTTCGGCGCGGCCGCCGCGACGGCTCTCTTCCTGCTGCTCTACGCCACCGACTGCGGCTGCCTGTGACGCGGCCGGTCGGCCAGGGCAGGACAGTGTCGTCGGTCACGGCGGGACCGCATCGTTCGCGCCCATCGAGGCGACGACGTTCCGCCTCCGTACCCCGGTGCTCTGAGCGCACGTCGAGCCGACCTGCTGTCCGAGCTGGCACGACGCGACGGGTACGGCTGGTATACGGGCGCCTCACACTGTATGTCCGAAGGTGTGGACGTGTGTGACAGTGAGCCAAGCCAACATTAACTTGGCCATCCACTGACAGGTATACCGTTGTTTTCCCCTAACATTGGTTTCACGATCAGCCGTTCGTGTGCCGGTCGGGTGGATTCCGCCTGTCCGACGGACAGTTCCGCCGACGGCTGTCGGTTCCGCGACCTCTCCTACCTGCCCGGCGCGCCGGGCAGGTAGGCCACCGAATCGAGTTAAGGAAGGCGGGGCCTCATGGCGACACCCGACGGAGGGCAGGGCGGTTTCAGGGGCTCGGACGGCGTCCTGTACAAAACGACACCGGAGGATCTGAAGGCCAAGGCCCTGGACATTCGCACGACCGAACAGATTGTGCAGGCAGAACTCGATGCCCTCAAGAGCTACGTCGTCGCGATGGAGGCGAACTGGCAGGGCGTCGCCTCGAACACCTTCCAGGAACTGATGAGGGAGTGGGACGTGTACGCGGCACAGCTCCAGAACGCGCTGCTCGCCATCGCGGGCGGCCTGGACTCCAGCGCCGGCAACTACCTCGGCTCCGAGCACTCGAACCTGGCGAACCTCAACAACGTGTCACTTCCGAAGGCCAACCTGTCCTGATCCCGGCCTGCGTCCGCACGTCCGCTCGCCGCACCCACCCTCCGAGGAAGGAATCGCGATGCCCGATATCGAAAGTGTGCCGATCTATGTCGGCCAGGGCCTGGAGACCGCCGGCCAGGACATCAACGCCGCGGCCCAGCACATCATGGGTGAGCTGCACGCCCTGAAGAGCCGGATCCAGTCGCTGATCGACACCTGGAACGCCCAGTCGGCGACCGACTACCAACTGCGCATGCACGAGTGGGACATGGCCGCGGTGGGCCTCTTCGGCAGCGAGGAGGACGACGGAGTGCTCGGCGAGATCGCCCACGTCATGCGGGTGAACTGGGGCAACTACGTCGGTGCCGAGGAGGCCAACATCAGGACCTGGAACTCGGTGCACTGACCCCGCCCCCTCGACAGGCCCCGGCTACGTGTGACAAGGAAGACATCCAGTGGAGAATGAACGCTGTCATGTGACCGTGGTGGGAGCACGGCGGCGGGTCGATCTCGCGGTGCCCGCGGACGCGGCCATCGCCGAGTACACCCCGGCCCTGCTCACGCTCGTGGGGCAGGTGGAGCTGGACGAGACGTTCCCCCCGGTGTGGTCGCTGGCCCTGCCCGGCGCCCCGCCCCTCGCGCCCGAAGCCTCGCTGCGGGAGGCGGGCGTCGCGGACGGCGCCACGCTCTACCTCCGGGACGTGGCAGCGGGCGAGTTCGACGAGCCTGTGGTCACCGATCTGGAGGAGTCCGTCGAGAAGACCCGCGACGGTGTCACCGCCTGGGGCCGACGGGTCCGCGCCTACACCACACTGGTCCTGGCCGTCCTGGGTCTCATCGCGGCCTTCGTGGTAATGGCGTGGTCGGGTTCCGCGGACTCCTACCGTCCCGGCACCGGGATCGGCGCGATGGTCGCGGCGTTCGCCCTGACCCTGCTGGCCTGGCACTCCACCCGCCAGAGCTGGTCGCTGTCGCTGGGCTTGAGGCTGACCATGGCGCACGCGGGAGTACCCTTGCTCGCCACGTCCGCTGCCTGCCTGCCGGTGGCGAGCGCGAGCACCTCCGGTCTGCTCCTGGCCCTGAGTGTGGGTGCCCTGGTCGGAGCCCTCGCCGGGCTGCTGGCCGTCCGTCACGTCACGACGCTGATGGCCGTGGCGATCACCGGCATCACCCTGTTGCTGACTGCCGCTCTCAGCCTCGGCCGTACCTCGCTGCTCGAGTCGGCGGCCGTGGTGTCCGTCACCACCATGGGCGTGCTCGCCGCCGCACCCAAGGCGGCCGGGCACCTCGCGGTGCTGGCGGGCTCGCGGGCGGGCGGCACGGACCCCTACGCCGACGACGCGGACGTCCTGCGGCTGGTGAAGCGAGGGCAGCGGGTGCTCATCAGCACGAACGTACTCGGCTCGGCCGTCGCCGCCGCGTGCCTGGTAATCCTGGGCTCGGCGGGCCAGGCCTTCGCGGTCGCGCTCACCGCCTGCCTCGGCCTCGCGCTGATCCTGCGAGCCGGGCGGCTGACGATGGCGCCCGCCGTCGTCCCGATGGTGGCCGCCGGGACGCTCGGCCTGGCCGTGGCACTGGTCCGGGCCCCGGGCAACTCCGGGGCACCGGCGTGGACCGGGCCCGTCGCCCTGCTGGGCGCGGCCGTGCTGGCGCTGGTGTTCGGCCTCGGCGGCGCGTTCCGCGCCGACTCGGACGAGGAGCGGCCGACCTGGATCGACACACTCGCCGGGTTCTTCCTGCTGGCCTCCGTACCGGTCGCGGTCGGCGTCTTCGGCGTCTACACCTCGCTGCTGCAGTCGGGGCAGACTCCGTGAGGGGCCCCGAGGCCGGAGCGGTACGGCGGTGAAACGCAACGCCCTCAGGGTGGCGGGCCGGGGCTGGGGCACACATCGCACCGTCACGGCCGCAGTTCGCGCGGCCGGTGAGGGCGCGGTCATCCACGTCCAGCCCGGGGACTACCGCGAATCCGTGGTGCTGGACCGCGACATCACCCTGATCGCCGAGAAGGGCCCGGGAACGGTGCGCGTCGTCGCCGCCCACGGACCCGCGATCACGGTGCGGGGCGGTACCTGCGAACTGCGTGACCTGACGGTCGAGGGCACCGCCGACCGCGAGCCGGCCGTGCTCGTCCGCGGCGGCCGAGCCGTCCTCGACCACTGCGCCGTCTCCGGCGGGCGCGTCGAGATCGGCCGCGGAACCGTCGAACTGCGCACCTGCACCATCGAGAACGCCGAGGGCTCCGGTGTCCTCGTCACCGGCACCGCCCACGCCGTCCTGGAGGAGTGTGTGATCCGCTCGATGGCGGGGCACGGCCTGACACTCAGTGATGCCGCCCGCGCGGAGGTACGGCACACCACGGTCGAACGTGCCACCGGTTGCGGCATCGTGCTGACCGGCGAGTCGCAGGGCATCTTCGAAGCCTGCACGGTCCGCCGCGTCGGCGACGCCGGTCTGCTGGCGCAGACCCGGTCGCGCCCGCTCCTGCGGGACTGCCGGCTGCACGACGTCAGGACGCAAGGCGTACGCGCCGCCGACGGCGCCACCGCGGCGGCCGTCACCCCCGCGGCCGAAGAGGGGGAGCACGCCGCAGCGGCCGAGCGCGGGGCGCCCCGCATCAGGCTGGAGACGTGCGAGATCTTCCGCACCGGCAGCGAGGGCGTCCTGGCGGGCGACGCGGCCCGGCTCCAGATGGACGACTGCCAGATACGGGAGACCGGCGGCGCGGGCGTCATCGCCACGGGCACCGGTCGCGTCGAGATGGACCGCGTCCGCGTCGTCGACGTACCCGGAACCGGCCTGGCCGTCGTGGAGGACGCGGAACTGCGGGTGCATGGCGGCACAGTGGCCCGGACCGGGGCCAACGGCGTGCACGCCACGGACCGGTGCACCGTACAGCTCACCGAGTGCGAGATCTCCACCACGGCCTACACGGCCCTGCACATCGCCGACAACGTCCGCGCCGAACTGCGCTCCTGCACCGTCCGGGACAGCGCCCAGCACGCCGTGCGCGTCGAGGGTGCCGCCGACCTCACCGCCGAGGACACCCGCATCGAACGAGCCCGGATGACGGGCGTGGACGTCAAGGACGCCGACGCCGTACTGCGCGGGCTCGTCGTCGCCGACACGGCTACCGGCATCCGTCTGGACAGCCGACACCGGCCGCTGCTGGCCGACTGCGAGGTACTGCGGCCCGCCAGGACCGGCGTCGAGATCGCGGCGGGCACCAGCGCCCTGCTGGTGGGCGGCCGGATCGAGGGGTCGGGATCGGCCGGCGTCTTCCTCGACGAACGCAGTGAGGCCTGGATCGAGGACCTCACCATCTTGGACGCCCAGGGCAGTGGCCTGGTGATCTGGGCCGGAGCCCGGCCCCGCGTCCGCTCCGTCACGATCGCGGGCACCACCAAGAACGGTGTGTACGCGGGCGACGGGTCCGAGGGTCTGCTGGAGGACTGCACGATCTCCGCCACCGGCTATCCGGCGGTGTACGTGGGGTCCAAGGCGGCCCCTATCCTGCGCCGCTGCCTGGTGCGCGACACGGACGAGGGCCTGTCCCAGGCCGACGACGCGGTGGCTCGGTTCGAGCAGTGCCGCACCAGCGGCGTCACGGCCTCCACCCTGCCCACGGCCGACGAGGACGACGGCACCGGACCGGCCCGCGCGGCGGACACGGAGGGCAGGACCGCGGGCGTACCCGCGACCGGCCCCGGCACGGCATCAGGCACGGCGCTCGCCGTCCGGGAAGGAACGGGCGAGGACCGGCTGCCGGAGCTGCTGGCCGAACTGGGCGACCTGGTGGGCCTGGAGAGCGTCAAGCGCGAGGTGGAGTCCATGGCCAAGCTGATGCAGTTGGTCAAACGGCGTCAGGAGGCGGGCCTGCAACCGCCGCCGCTGAGCCGCCACCTGGTCTTCGCGGGGAACCCGGGCACGGGGAAGACGACGGTGGCGCGACTCTACGGACGGCTGCTGGCCGCTCTCGGACTGCTGACCGACGGGCACCTGGTGGAGGCCGACCGGGGCGCCCTGGTGGGGGAGTACGTCGGCCACACCGCGCCCCGGACCACCGCCGTCTTCAAACGGGCGCTGGGCGGGGTGCTGTTCATCGACGAGGCCTACTCCCTGGTGCCGGCCGGGCAGAGTACGGACTTCGGGCAGGAGGCGATCTCCACCCTGGTGAAGCTGATGGAGGACCACCGCGACGACGTGGTGGTGATCGCGGCCGGATACCCGGAGGACATGGAGCGCCTCATCGACTCCAACCCCGGCCTGGCCTCGCGCTTCACCCGGACCCTGCGCTTCGACGACTACTCGTCGCGGGACCTCGTGCGGATCGTGGAGCACCAGGCGGCCCGGCACGAGTACCGGATCGGCGACGACACGGCCACGGCGCTGCTGGACCACTTCGGCTCGATCGCCCGGACCGAGCGCTTCGGCAACGGGCGTACCGCCCGCCAGGTCTTCCAGCAGATGACCGAACAACACGCCATGCGGGTGGCCGACCTGTCCGACCCGGACGTCGACGACCTCACGGTGCTGCTGCCGGCCGACGTCCCCGCGGCGGTGTCCTGATGGCGGGCCGTGGTGTGTCCGCCCGACACACCGGCGCCGGGCGGCATACCGTGTGCTGTTCAGCTCGTCACGGGACCCGGAGGCTCCGGGAAGTGCGAGGCACGGTCGAGACGGGAGTAGGACTGGCCCGAGCTGTTGATGAGCGCGATGTAGTTGCCCAGCAGCGCGAGGGCGTTGGCCTGCAGGGCCAGTGCCTTCTGCATGGCCGGGTTGATGTGGGCGGCGAACTCCTCACCGATCTCGGCGACGATGCGCGCATCGTTGTCGTTGGTCTCCTGCACCGTCGGGCTCCAGCCGGTGCCCCCGGGCGTCGTGGGGCCGTACGAACCCGAGGAGATGGCCGGCTTCGGCTTGGCCAGCGCCCAGAACTGCGAGTGCACGGCGGTGTCGACCCTGGCCCGCAGGGTCTCGTAGTTGCTGACCGCGTTGCGCCCCTGGGCCAGCAGGGTGGTCTCGGTCGCCCGGACGGTGGTCGCGTCGAACATGATCGGGCCGCTGTCGGCGACTTCGGTCGCCGATTCGCCGCCCGATCCGCCGCTCGGGTCCTGGTTGAAGCTGGGCGGGGTGTCCCAGCCCACCGACATGCCGGGGACGAGATGGCCGAACTCCTTCACGTTGTCCGGATCTTCGGCGGCTCCGCCGCCCTCGCCGCCCGGGGCGGGTTCATTCTGGGGATTGGGCATTCTCTGCTCCCATGTGAGCGTCCGTCGGCGACAGACAGCCGGCGGTCTGGTCGGACGATGCCGACCCTCGCAATGTTGTCACACCGAGCTCCGGCGGTGAAAGCGTCGGATCCCATGTCCGGGAGGCCGCCCGGCTTCCGTGTGCCGTGGACGGCGGTCAAGGTTCAAGGAGTGTCAGTCATGTCAACACCGGCCGGAAACAACAGTGGTTCGGACGGCGAGGGTTCGGGCGGTCACGGCGGCGGCATGTCTCCGGAGGAGTTCCGGGTCGCGCTCGGCGAACTCAGGCGGGCGATCGGAGCGGTGCGCGGCGAGAGCGAGCACATCGCGGGACTGATCGGTCAGGTGGAGGCCCGCTTCGAGGCGGCGCAGACCCACTGGCAGAGCCCCGCGGCCTCGACCGCCGAGGTGATGACCAGTTGGTTCGCCAGGGCCTCGCACGATCTGGAGGAACTGCTGCGCGAGATGGCGCACCGCATGCAGACCGCCTACGACAACTACGCCTCCGCCGAGCAGGCCAACACCACCAATTCCGGAGGCTGACGATGCCCGAGAGCGCGAACTACGACGCCGTCACGATAAAGATCGATCCGCCGGCACTCGGCACGGAGGGCACCACACTCGTGTCGCTCGCCGGCGAGATCGGTGAGTCGATCATGCGTGTCAACGACATCGCCGCCGGGCTGAGACTCGGCTGGGTCGCCCCGAGCGCCACGGAGGCCCAGGAATTCGGCGACCGCTGGACGCGTGTGATGACGGAGATGTTCGGCCAGGAGGGCGGCCAACTCGGCGTCCTTCCCGCCATCGCCGGAGGAATACTCGGCGCGGCCGTGGGCTTCAGCCATCTGGAGAACGAACTGTGGTGGGCCTTCACCAACTTCTCGAACGAAATGGCTGTCCCCACCGGTGACGGCGGCGGGCCCTCGGACCACCTCGGACCCGAATTCCCCTTCACTCAGGACTTCCCCAACTAAATGACCAGGACAAGCTTCCACCGCCCGGCCAGGACGTTCCCGACCTCGGTCCCGGAGCAGCAGGTCTCGCTGGCCGCGCCTCCGCAGAAGGCCGCGCAGAACCAGGCGCAGACCTGGCTCTACATGCTGCTTCCGCTGCTCAGCAGCATCAGCATGGCCGCCTACATGGTCACCTTCGGGCGACCCTGGATGATCATGCTGGGCATCGGCTTCGTCGTCGTCTCCATCGGTGTGACGGTCGTCGTCAGGACCCAGACCAAGAACGCCGGCCGGCGCACCCAGTACCGGCAGCGCGACCGGTACGTCGAGTACCTCGGGGACATCCGGAACCAGGCCCGCGAGTCGGCGGCGGCGCAGCGCGCGGTCAGCGCCTTCGTCCACCCGAGCCCCCGGCGCCTGTGGGCGATCGCCACCACCGGCCCGCGCCGGGTGTGGGAACGCAGGCCCGCCGACGCCGACTTCATGAAGCTCCGGCTCGGCATCGGCCGTGGCGCCCCAGCGATGCGCATCGCGCTGAGCCGGCACAGCGACCCCACGACGGAACACGACCAGGACGCCCGCCGCCGGGCCGAGAAGCTGTCCCGCGACTTCGAGACCGTCGGACTCCAGTCCGCCTTGGTCGACCTCGCGGGCACCGGCGTCCTGAGCCTGCTCGGCCCCGAGGAGCGCACCGCCGAGCTGACCGGATCGCTGCTGCTGCAACTCGCCGTGCTGCACGCCCCCGACGACGTGCAGATCGCGGCCCTCGTCCAGGACGAGGACCGCTCCTGGGCCTGGGCGAAGTGGCTGCCGCACGCCCGCCGGCCTGGCCGGGGCGGCTCGGCGCCCATGATCGCGCTGAGCATGGACGGTCTCGCAGACATCCTCCAGTCCCACGTCGACCGGGTGCGTGAAGAGCGCACCGAGCGCGCCGGCTCGCTCGGGATACGCCGCGAGCCCAGGACCGTACGGCATCTGGTGGTCGTCCTCGACGGCTTCCGGCCCGACGCGGACTGGGCCGGGCTGCCCCTGGTGTCCGACCTGCTGGCGGAGGCGGGCCCGGACAGCGGCCTGCATGTGGTGTGCGTGGTCGCCAAGGAGAGCGAGGAGCCCAGCCGGGTCGACGCCCGCGCCCGGGTGGACGCCGAGGGCGCTCTCACCCTGGAGACGCGGCACCCCGCGCTGGTCCAGACCGCCGAGGACGCGATTGCCGACGTGTGCCCGCCTCCGCTCGGCGAGCAGACGGCCCGCGCGCTGGCGCCGCTGAGGCTGTCCGGCGAACACGAACAGGTCCTCGCGCGTACCGTCGCCCTGCCCGAGATGCTGGGCGTGTCGGATCTCGGCGCGTTCGACCCCACCGCGCTGTGGCGCGAGCCCGACGACGAGGCGCTGCTGCGGCTGCCGATCGGCTTCACCGGGGGCGGCTCCCCGCTCGTGCTGGACCTCAAGGAGTCCGCGCAGGGCGGCATCGGCCCGCACGGCCTGGTCGTCGGCGCCACCGGCTCCGGCAAGAGCGAACTTCTGCGCACCCTGGTGACGGGCCTGACCATGACCCACGCCCCCGAACACCTGAGCTTTGTCCTGGTCGACTTCAAGGGCGGCGCCACCTTCGCCGGCGTGACCGAACTCCCGCACGTGGCAGGTCTGATCACCAACCTCGCCGACGACCTGGCCATGGTCGACCGGGTCCGCACCGCCCTCCACGGCGAGCAGCAGCGCCGTCAGCGGATGCTGCGGGCGGCCGGCAACGTGGACTCGGTGCGCGAGTACCAGATCCTCCGGGCGAACGGCGGCACCGACGAGGACGGCAGGCCGCTGGAGCCGATGCCGTACCTGATGATCGTCGTCGACGAGTTCGGTGAACTCCTCACCCAGCGCCCCGACTTCATCGAACTGTTCGTACAGATCGGGCGAGTCGGCCGAAGCCTCGGCATGCACCTGTTGCTGGCCACCCAGCGGCTGGACGAGGGAAGGCTGCGCGGGCTGGAGTCACACCTGTCGTACCGGGTGTGCCTGCGCACCTTCAGCGCCCAGGAGAGCCGGGCCGTGATCGGGACCATCGACGCCTACCGGCTGCCCTCGATCCCGGGCTCCGCCTACCTCAAGGTCGACGAGTCCGTCTACGAACGCTTCCGCGTCGCCCACATTTCCGGCGCCTACGAGGAGGCCGACGAACACGTGACGCAGACCGGGCCACCCGCGGTGCCCGTCCCCTTCGGCCTGCGCACCGCCGAGGACGCCCAGGAGGAGGACGGCGAAGAGACCGAGCCCTCGGCCTCCCTGCCCCGCACGCTGCCCGGCCGGCGCACCGAGATGCAGGTCGTCGTCGAGCAGGTGAAGGCGCACGGCAGCCCCGTGCACCAGGTGTGGCTGCCGCCCCTGCCTCCGATGATCGAACTCGAATCGGTGCTCGCCCCACTGGAGAGCGACGACGAGCGGGGACACCACTCCCTGCTGTGGCCCCAGGGCGGCGGACTCACCTTCCCGGTCGGCGTGGTGGACCTCCCGGCCCGCCAGGAACAGCGCGCGCTGCTCCTCGACCTGTCCGGCCAGCAGGGGCACCTCATCCTGGTCGGTGCCCCCCAGTCCGGCAAGAGCACCTTGCTGCGCTCCCTCATGCTCAGCGCCATGCTCACCCACACCCCGGACGAACTCCAGTTCACGGGCATCGACTTCGGTGGTGGCAGCCTCATCGGCCTGGAGAACGCACCGCACGTGTCGGGTATCACCACCCGGCACGACGAGGCGCGCACCCGGCGCGCCCTCGCGGTGGTCCGCCGACTGGTCGACGAACGCGAACGGCTCTTCCAGGAACTGCGCGTCGACTCCGCGGCGGACTTCCGCCGGCTCCGCGAGGAGAAGTCCCTGCCCGCCGGGGTCAACGCCGCCGACGTCGTCCTCGTCGTGGACAACTGGAGCGCGCTGCGCGGCGCCGTGGAGGAGGCCGAGGCGATCGTTCCCGACATCGCCGTACGCGGCCTCAACGTGGGCGTCCACCTGGTCCTGACCGCCAACCGCTGGGCGGAACTGCGGGCCAACCTGCGCGACACCATCACCGGACGCCTCGAACTGCGGCTGGCCGAACCCGCGGAGTCGGAGATCTCCCGGCCCTTGGCCAAACAGGTGCGCGCCTTCGTCCCGGGGCGCGGCCTCGCGGCACCGGGCAGCTTCTTCCAGGCAGCGCTGCCCCGCCTGGACGGCGCCGCGTCCGTCGACAACCTGACCAAGGCACAGGAGACCGCGGTCGCGGATCTCGCCACCGCCTGGAAGGGCGTCGTGGCCCCGCCGCTGCGCGTGCTGGCCGACGTGGTGACGCCGAAGGACCTGGCGCAGGCCGTGGAAACCCTCCCCGGAGGCGCCGAGGCGCTGCCCGCGGGCGCCGTGCCGATCGGCATCGGGGAACTCGACCTGGCCCCCGCGGTCATCGACCTGGAGACGGACGGGCCGCACTTCCTGGTCTACGGCGACTCCGGATCGGGCAAGACGTCGTTCCTCCGGTCCTGGATGCGGCAGACGGCCGCGCGCCGGTTGCCCTGGGACGTGCGGTTCATCGTCGTCGACTACCGGCGCGGACTGCTGGGTGCCGTACCCGACGACTACATGGGCGCGGTCGCCGGCGACCCGGACACCGCCACCGCGTACCTCGGGCAGGTCGTGGAGAAGCTGAAGGAGCGCATCCCGCCCCCCGGCATCACCCCGCGCGAGCTCAAGGAACGCGACTGGTGGGCCGGACCGGAGCTGTACCTGGTCGTGGACGACTACGACCTGGTCGCCCCCGCCGGGGCGGGCGGACGCGGGCCACTGGCCGCGATCGGCGACTATGTGACCCAGGCCGCCGAGATCGGCTTCCACGTGGTGCTGGCCCGCCGCAGCGGCGGACTGTCCCGCTCCCTCTCCGACCCGGTCGGCGGACGCATCCGTGAACTGGGAGCCGACGGGCTGCTGCTCTCGGGCGACCCCCGCGAGGGGTCCGTCCTGCACGACCAGCGGGCCCGGCGCCTCCCACCCGGCCGCGGCCTCTTCGTCTCCCGCCGCACCGGCACCGCCCTGCTGCAGACCGTCTACGACCCGGCCGACGACTAGCAGGTGCGCGGGGTCCTCGGCCCCACGCACCACCGAGACCGACACGCGAACCTCTTGACCGGACCGCGGTTCCCCGGCCCAGGCCACCGCTTGTGAGGACACACCATGCCAGTCCACTACGACGACGCGCACATCCGAGAACTCGGCCAACTGTGGATCTCCACCGGCGAGATGCTGCAGGACGCCGTCGGGGTCATGGACGGCGCCGTGGGTTCCATGGCCGGAGGCTGGACGGGCAAGGCGGGCCACGCGGCGGAACTCGTCTGGAACGGCGTCGCCGACCACAACATCCGGCACGCGCTGCTGGAGGCGGGCACGGTGGCGGTCGAGATCGGGCAGGCGATCATCAACTACGCCGACGAGTTGCAGAAGGCCATCGACGAGATCAACCGCGCGGCTCTCATCGGAGCACTGACCACGATCTTCGGCATGGTTCTCGGCGTCGCCTCGTTCGGCATCGGTGCCGTCCTGGCGCGGCTGACCTCGCTCGTGGGCCAACTGGTGCAGAGCATCGCCTCCAGCATCTCCCGGATCGCCGCCGCGGCCGCGAACGTCGGGCGGGCGGCGGCGTTCACCGCGGACTCGGTGCTCAACGCGGGCGTGACCCTCGGCACCGACCTGTTCGCGGGATGGCTGGGCTCCAAGGCGGGGCACGGGCCGATGCACATCGACTGGGAGTCCGAGGGCATCAACATGGGCCTGGGCGTGTGGACGGGCTGGGGGATGGGCGGAGTCGACATCCTCAAGGGCCCGAACACCGCCGCGGGCGGCAAGGGCCTGCCGAACATCGCCACCCCCGGCCCCGCCCCCAGCCCCAGCAAGGCGTCCAGCCTCTCCGTGCCGCACGCGGGCGACAACATCCCGAACGTCGGGCTGCCACACGTGGGAGACCTCGCCCCCTTCCCGAACTCGGTCGTCCAGACCAACCACGCACCGCCCACCGGCGCCGGAGTCACCAACCCCGTGACCGCCGCGCCCGGACCGAACGCCGGGGCCCCGGGCAACACCACCCCGCTGCCGGGCACCGTGCGCCCGGGGCAGGAGCGGTCGGGCACGCAGACACCCGGCACGGCCCGGCCGGACTCCCCGGTGCCCCAGCCCCTCCCCACGCCCTCCGCGGGCCAGACCGCGGGCGGCGGACAGCGGCCCCACACCGTCCGGCCCGGTCAGGTCCACCCCGAGGGGACGTCCCCGGCGGTGTCGGGACCGAACACGCCGGTCACCCTGCGGCCGGGGGAGGTCCGTTCCGGCGGGAGCTCGCCCGCCGCCACGGCTCCGAACACGCCGGTCACCCCGCGGCCGGGCAACCAGGTTCCCCACACCGCAGGCAACGACCTCGCCACCGGCAACGGCACAGCGCCCGCCGCCGTACGCAGCGGTCCCTCCGCCCCTCAGACGCCGCACGCCTTCCTGGACGGTCCGCGCAGCGCCGGCCTCCCGGACGCCCTGGAGGTCTCCCCGAGCCCGCACGGCGGCGCCGGAGCGGTGCGCGAGACCTCCCCCGCCGGCCCCGGCGGCGTGCCCCGCACGAACAGTCCCCGGGGCGAACAGAACACCCCCACCGCGACGACACACGCCCCGGGCTCGGGGGAGACGACCCCGCGCAACACCGTCACCTCGCACGCGGGCAACCCTCAGGCCCCCCTCGCCGAGGGCGCCGCGGGCGCGGGCGCCGGACGGACCACGACGCCGACGCCGCAGGGCACGCCCGCCGAGGGAGCCCGCGTCACCCAGCCCCCCGCCCGCGGCACCGGCACGCCCGAACCCACCCCCGTACGCCCGGGCACGCCCGCGTCCGGCACCGGCGAGCGCTCCGCGCAGGGCACGCCGGTGCGGACGGCGGCGAGCGTCGAAACCCCCGCGGCCCCCGTCCGCAGGCCGGCCTCGGTGTCCTCCTCGGCCAATGAGGCTCCGGCGCCCGCCCACCACGAAGCGGGAGCGGGCACCACGGCCCACGACGGACCCCAGGGAGCCCCGCACCGCGGTGCGCGTCCCGTCCAGCCCGGCCACGAGGCCGCCGCCCTGCCCGCCCGCCCCGACCGTGCCGCACAGGACACGCGCGGCCCCCAGAGCCCGCGCACCCCCGCCCCCGACGGTGGCGCGACGCCAGAGCAGCGGTGGCACACCTACCGGCAGGAGCAGAACGAGCGGACCCCGCCCGTCGTTGAGGCAGAGGCCCGGCTGGAGTTCCGCGGGGAGGAACTCACCGCCTCATGGAACACGGCGTACGACACGTTCGCCGAGAACAACGTGTTCGGCGGCACGCGCATCGCCCGGGACGGGCCCCAGATGCGCAACGCCCACTGGCAGTGGCGCCACGACATCACCCAGCAGTTCCGGGCCGAGGTCGAGAGCACGGGACGCGTCTCCTCCGAGGCGTTCGACCGCATCGTCCACGACGCCAGGGCGAGCACCCACAACTACATCGTGCGCGCCGACCAGAAGGAGAGGTTCGCCGCTGTCGTCAAGGAACGGATCGACTCCTACAAGGCGAACCGGTTCGGTGACGGGGAACTGCTGCCGGACTTCCAGCACGCGCCCACGAAGTCCGTCTTCGACAAGGACCTCAACCGATTCGTCAAGGACGACAGCAAGCTGTACGGCCACCTCGACGACGGCACCACCGCGCCCGCCGACCCCTTCCGTGACCGGTCGCACGACTACAACGTGCTGGAGCAGTACTACCTCACCAAGGAGGCCCAGCTCGACGGGATCCTCGACCGGTACCTGCACCGCGGGGAGACCGGCGGGGGACTGCCCGCCCGCACCGGCCGCCAGATCGACACCCTCGTGGAGGGCGTGTCCGACGACATCGGGGCCATCGCATCCCGGGAGCGGGACATCCGGACCGCGACCGGCGAGCAGTTCGACGACGTCATCCGGTGGAACTCGCGGGGCCGCGACGTGCTGTCCGAGGACTTCCTGGCCAAGGTGCGCCAGGACTTCGAGTACGACCTGCGCATCGACCACGACCTCGTCTTCCGTCACGGCGACGGAGACGGACCCCGCGCGCTGTGGGACCTGAGGACGAGCCGGGCGATCGACGAACTCCCCGGCCGCATCGCCAAGGAGCACTTCGTCCGTGCCCGGGTGACCGAGGAGGCCGCCTTCGCGCAGAACCACCTGTCCCAGTTGGGCGAGGACTTCCTCGGCCGCTTCGGTGAGGGCGGCCGCGAGCGCGTGGTCGCCGAGTACCTCGACGCCGTACGGGCCACCGCCCAGCGGCACTTCGACGAGCGGTTGGACAGCCCGGCGAAGGCAGGGGAGAGCGCTGCGGACTGGTCCGGCGCCCGCGACGACCTCCGTACGTCGGTGCCCGACCGCATCCGGCACGAGGGCGACCTCCAGGCCGTCGTCGGCGAGGCCGCACACGCCTTCCACGAGATCGCGGGCCACCCCGGCAGCACCGAGGCCTTCCCCCTGCACGAGGACACCCTCAGCAGACTCGGCAACGACTTCCGCACGGAGCGCGTCACCCGGTACGACGAACTGTTCGCCCCCGAGGGGCACCGGACGTCGGCCTGGCTGTCGCACGAGTCGCGCGGCGAGGACGGCTTCCAGGCCCGCCTCGACGACCTGCGCGACGGCGACTTCGTGCCCGAGTTGCGGAGCTGGTCCTACCCGGCCTTCCGGGACTGGCGCGCGGATCTGGTCCCGTCCGCCGAGGGCCGCCCGGACACCCCGGCCCGGCCCGTCTCCGGGGACGGCGACGCCGCCCCCGGGCACCGGACACCCGCCCCCGCACACGACGCGGCCTCCGACGCACCGGTCCCCTCGCCCTCGCGGACACCGGCGCCCCCGCGGACGGACCCAACCGAGCACACGCAGGCGTCCGCGCAGCCGAAGTCAGAGGCACCCGGACCCGCACGCACGCAGGTCACCCTGGACCGGGACGCGGCCGGCACGCCCGGGACCGCGGTCCGCACACCCGAGGCGAGCGCCCACGGCTCGGAGCAACAGCACCGAGCGCAGCAGCCGGCGCACGCACTTCTCCAGGACGCCGCACAGACCCTCGACCTGCCCGCCGAGGTAGGTCGCATTGTCCGGGAGTCCTCGGAGTTCACCGGCACCCGGGCCCAGGCGGAGCACGCCCACCAGCGGCTGCTGGAGCAGCGTCCCGACGTCGTGAAGCTCCCCGTCAAGACGCAGGCGACGTTGGTCGCCGACGAGATGGTGCGCTCCCAGGAGCAGATGCGGAGGGCCACGAGCCAGACGCTCCTGCGGTACACGGACCGTTATCCCGACAACCAGCGGATCCACCAGGTGCACCAGGAACTGTTCGAGCAGTTCGGCACCGAGTTCCAGGACCTCTCGCCCGCCCAGCGGGCGGACCTCGTCGTCGCACGGACCCTGGACGAGAACTTCGGGAGGCCGACGGCGGCCCCGCACCACCCTGTCTCGTCCGTCGACCCGGCCGAGCCGACGGAGACCATCCGGGGCATCCTGGCAGAACGCGGCATCGAGGACCTCCCGGCCGACCGGCTCGACCGGGCTCACGAGGACCTGCTGAACGTCGGCATCCTCACCCCGCAGTCGACACTCGCCGAACGCGCCGCGGTCGTGGCGGACTTCGTGACCGAGAGCGAGCGTCTGACCGACGCTGTCAACGACGAGCTGGGTGCGAGGGCCGGCCGACCGGTGTCCTACGAGGAGGTCGGCGACGCGGCGTGGCAGCTGGCGTCGGAGACCGGCGAGGCGTTCACGTCCCTGTCGGCCCCCGCGCAGGTGGAGGCCATCGCCGACCACATCCTGGGAACGCTCCGGCAGGACCGGGCCGAGACCACGGCAGCGCGCACGGCGGACAAGGGCAAAGCCGTGGACCGCGGCCGGGACGCGGACCCGCGGGAGCGCACCCAGGGGCCGGAGGACGGCTTCGACCAGGAACGGGCCCTTCGCGAGCTGCAGACGCAGGACCCTCTGCTGCGCGACCTGACCCCGGGCGAACTGCGTGACGCCTTGCGCATCCAGGAGCACACCGATCCCGCCGTCGCCGGCGCGGATCGGCTCACCCGTCTGCACCACCTGGGCCGGATCGGCCGCGAGCTGCACCTGCACGGTGCCGAAGCCGCCTGGGACCTGGCCGGACGGCTGGCCGAACACGGAGACCGAACGGGCCTGTTCGGCGGCAGCTCCGAGCAGGCGGCGACCTCGACCGCCGGTCAGTCCGCAGCTCCTTCGGGCGGCACGCAGACCACTGCGCAGGCGCACTTCGCACATCCGGAGGCGCACCTGAGCGCCGACCCCAAGTCGTTCCTCGGAGCACACGTGCTGTCCCTGGACATGAAGACCGGTCTCGAGACCCATGCACCGGGTCTGGGACCGAAGGACCTGGACGACTTCATCAACGCCCTGTCGATTCTGCCGAGCCACGCGGGGCACCTGTCCGAGCACCGCTTCGTACTGTCGCAACGGGGCGTGGACACCGTGGGGAAGGCGGTGTTCGCGCTGGCCCCGGCGGTCGAGTGGTACGTCGGGCACTACGGCGCCGACCGCTTCTCCTTCAGCGAGGACACGGTCCTGCCCGCCCCGAGGCCCGAGGGCGAGTACGTGAACGCCGTCTTCGTGCCCTACCTGACGCGCGGCTCGGAGGACTACGCGGACAACGTCGGTCACGCGGACGTGCTGGCACATCCCGGCCTGTCGGACCCCCGCCTGGTGCTGACGCCGACGATGAACGGCTGCGCCTACGCCGTCACACCCTCGGCGCGGGAGGGCCGGATCACGGTATGGCACTACCAGTCGCCGGACACCAAGATGCCGGCCCCGGTGGTGTTCCGCAGGGAGCAGCGGCCGACGGACTGGTACGGCGCGGGCGAGTACTACGGGGGCGGCACGGAAGGGCAGCTCTTCGAGGTCGCCAATGTGATGGCGTACGGCAGGGACGGATGGGAGTTCGTCAGCCAGGAGACCCACACGGGGGCGACGGACACCACGACGACCCTGGCCCGCGTCCGCAGCCGCGCGGTGCACACCGAACCGGGCCACGAGCTGACGTACACGAAGACCGCCTACCAGAGCCTGGTCCACAGCGAACTGCACGACTGGGACCTGCCGCAGGCGCTGCGCAACATCGAGGGCGTGCGACCCCAGGGCCCGGACACCGGGATGCTGCGCGCACTGCACGACCGTATCGCCGCGCACATCCAGGGCGAGATCGACCGGCTCGGCACGCCCACGACGTTCGACGCACTGCGCGGCCTCGCGGACACGTTCTCGAACGGGCGGGCCGCGTTGAAGACCGTCCTGGAGGAGCAGGTCGCGCGGGCCGCCGCCGAGGCCGCCTCGTGGGCCACCACGGAGAAGACCAAGGCGGCGGTCACGGCGCGGCGCGACCACGCCGAGCGGATGGTCGACCAGTTCGTCAACCGGCCCGGCCAGGACTGGATCGAACAGTTGCGCGGCGAGTCGGCCCCGGAGAATCCACGGACGACGGCCGCGTCGTACCAGCGCAAGGCGCGCACCGAGCTGAACAGCGTCTTTTCCACGGTGAACATCGAGATCAACCGCGCCCTGGGCGCCAAGCCGAAGGGCACGGTGGCGAAGACCGTCTCCGACCTCGCGACCTCGGTGCGCGGGCAGATCGGGCGCGAGATCGACCGGCTGGGCCGGGCGCAGGACTTCATCGTCCTGCGGGGTCTGGCCGACCGGTTCGCGGCGGAGCGCGGCGACCTGCGCATCACCGGAGAGGCGGAATACCACGCCAGGACTCGCCTGGAGAAGGACCGCAAGCAGGTGGAGAGGTTCCTTCCGCCGGTCCGGAACATCCTCGACGCTCTGGTCACCCCCCGGCTGGAAGACTGGATCAAGGGCTTGCGTGAGGAGACCGCCGCCGTGACCGGCGCCAGCGCCTGGCAACGGCTGCCGCACGACGAACAGACGGAACTGGGCAGGCAGGTCCAGAGCCGGCTGCCCCGGGGCGTCAGGGAGGACGCGTTCTTCGACCTCCGGGTCCGGGACGCCTACGACGGACTGGACGACGCCGTACGCAACGGGCCGCCGGCCGACCGGGCGAACCGGATCGCCGACACCCTCTACGGAGGGCCCCGGAACCCCGACGTGGACGATCTCTTCGTCCACTCGGTCAACGACCTGCTCACCGGCATGGGCCGGGAAAGGGTGTCGGCCTGGCGGGTGCACCAGACCCACCGGAGCCTGGAAACCTCGAGTGGAACGGCCTTCTCGCGAGGCAACAGCGTCTACCGCGCGGAAGCGGTCGCCACCCGTCTCGCGGGCCTGCCCCAAACCGCTCGTCCGGGAGGGGCACGCGACGACTCCGAGCAGCAGCCCCCGCGGTCGGGGGCGGACGACACCACGGCCGTCGGCAAGGGCAAGGGCAAGGGCGTCGCACAGGACCAGGTGGGCGAGGACCCGGAGTTCGTCCAGGGTTCGGCGAGTTCGGGCCGCGTACTGGAGCCCGACCGGGAAAGGGTGACCCTCGACCAGGCCCTGCGGGAGGCCCACGAGGACGAGCCCTTGCTGCACGGACTGCCGCTGGACGCGACGCGCGAGGCCTTCCACATCCGGCAGTCCGAGGGATCCTGGGTCCCCGGGATGCGGCACCGGGAGCGACTTCGGGAGCTGGCAGACATCGGCTGGGAGTTGCACCGCAACGGTCCCGAGTCCGCCCGGGAACTGGCCGCCAGGCTGGCCCGGGACGGCCGCCGGGTCGACACGGACCGGCGGGCCCCGGTGTCGCAGCAGCCCCCGCAGGCCGCCGTCCCGACGGTCACCGAGGATTTCCATGTCCCGGTCACCGTGTGGAGGTACGACCGTACGGCCCTGCCGCACACCCACACCGGGCAGCGGGGCGGTGGTCTGTGGCGGGACGTCCGCAATCCGTCCCGTACCGCCACCTCGGAGCAACTGGGGATCGGGCCCGGCCACCGGGAGCACGGCGACCAGTTCGACGAGGTGACGGACCGCGCCTACGGCAGCGGAAACGTCAAGATTTCGACGCTCGGCGAGATCGCGGCGCCCGATCGCTGGCCCAACACGGTGCGCCGGGTGCTGCCCGACACCAAGCGGCGGGTCGAACTGGCCCTGCGGGAGCTGCGCGCCGCCGACGGCACTCCCCAGGGGGCGCTGCTCGATGCGCTGACGAGCAGCTTCCCCCTGTTCCAGCGGGCGACACCGCAGGAGGCCGCCCCCTTCCTCGCCCACCTCACCCAGGTGCTGGAGCGGGTGGGCGCCGGACTGGACTCCGGCACGGCGGCCGTCACCCTGGTGGGCAGGACCTCGTACCACCTGGCCGCGGCGCTGGCTGAGAAGGCCGGCGCGGTGGGCTGGGTCGACCCCGTCGCCCGTGACGTGACCGGCCGTCTCCTGGACCCCCACCGGATGAAGCGCGACGAGATCGCACCAGTCTTCGCACGCAAGGGCCCCATCCACCTCACCAAGGCGAACGACAAGGACTGGGACCTGGCGTGGACCCTCGTCCACGAGGCCACGCACCGGTACGCCGGAACGGACGACTACCAGTACAGCAGCTACGAGATGGAGCGGGTCGAGGACGCTCTCGGCACGCCGAGGCTGGAGAACCGGCAGGCCCGCGATCCGATGACCTACACCGGGTCGGACGAGTCGGTCCTCCCCGCGAAGCAGCACAACTGGTACGCCATGGGCAGGCGTTCGCTGATGAACGCCGACTCCTTCGCGCAGTTCGTCATGACCCTCACCGGGGAGCGGCACGCCGGACTCGGCCGGTGGTACGGCGGACCGGGTGTCTCCCGCGTGCTGGGTCTGGACGCGGACCTTACCCACAGGGTCAACCGGCGGCTGACGCGGCTCGGGCACGAGCCCGTCGACGCCGAGCGGGCCATCGAGGCATACCGGGAGCTGGGATCGGTCGGGGACACCTTCGCGCACCTGGACTTCCGGGCGCGGGTGGAGAGGACCGCGCGGCTCATCGCGGGACTGGAGAGCGACCTCACGCCAGGTGGTGCCAAGACGGACGGGCACGGCGTGGCGGCGGGGCAGGCGGCGCCCGACCACGCACCCGAGCGGGCGGCGTCGTTCCTGCCGACCACCGAGGGCATCCCCGGTCACCCCCCGCGCAACGGCACCGCCGCCGACGTCACCGTCCCGGCCGGGGCCCCGGAACGCCTGCTCGACGCCGCTCCGTTGGAGACCGTCCCCGAGGTGGAGGAGACTCCAGGGGCCGTCCACGAGACCCCCACGGCCACGACCCGGCCCGCGACGATCGGCGTGGACCTGGAAGAACGCCGGCCGCCGCGGCTCGACCGCGAGCTGCCGCCCGCGCCGACGACCACGGGTCCGGTGAAGTTCAGCGACGGCACCCGGCTGCCCGTTCAGATGGCCGAGGGCGTCGGCACCCGGCTCACCGAACTGCCGCCGGACGTCGTACGCCGCTCGTTCGCCTTCGGCCAGAGCAACCCCCGACTGCGCGGCATCGACCAGGTCGTGGGCGAGCTCGGCCGGGAGCTGGCGACCCGGGAGAGCACCCGTCCCGCGCTGCCCGAGGGACAGAAGCAGGGCACCCCCGTCCTGCTGGAGCAGGTGAGCCGCGCCCTGCGCGACGACACACGGGGATTCTTCGGCGACGGCAAGACGTTCGGCTACCGGACGGCGAACGGCAGGACCCGCGTCCTGCGGATCACCGCCCGGCCCTACGGCACCTGGGAACGGTTCACCTTCGGCTACGCGAACCCGGTCAAGAACGACGTCATGCGCCGGTCGACCACGACCGGTGGCCAGGTCAAGGCCAACGGCACCTCCTTCGGTCTGTCCCCGAGTGTGCCCCTCGGCCCTCTCAAGTCGTTCCTGTCACCGTGGGCACGGCTGCACGCGCAGGTCAACTTCGGCAAGCAGGTGAAGTACAACCAGCAGCGCCAGGTGGTCAACCAAACCGAGTCCCGCGCCTCGGACGCCTCGCACCTCCATGTCGACGACGTCTGGTACGAGTTCTCGGTCCACGACCAGCGCGGTCGGCCTGTCGACCTGAACGGCAAGGCGATCACCGACGGAGACACGACCCGGCAGGCCACCGGGTTCGGCTTCGCCGTGCGCGACGGCCTCACGGTGCGCATCCCCGAGTCGTCGACCAGCGGTGCGCCGCCCGCTGGCGAGCTGCCGGAACGCCTGACCATGACGGGCGACGCCCGCTACCGGCTGGTGAGCACCGAGGACTTCGGTCCGGTGGGCCACATCCACGACTGGGTGGTCGAGCAGGCCGGTGTGGGCCCGGACACCATGGCCGCGGAACGCATCGGCGCGTTCTTCTCCACCAGCGGCTTCCACGCGATGTCCCGCGTACTGAACTCCGGCCCCGTGTTCACCCCGCCACTCCTCGGCGGCACGCACGGTGCCGACCCGCTCGGCGTGTTCTCGGTGCGGGTCGAGTCCGGCGAAGCGGTCCTGATCAGCGAGACGAAGGCGGCGGAGCTGCGCGACATCGCGCAGAGCACCTCGCGCAACGAACGGCAGGTCGGCAAGGCGCGGACCGTCGACGTCGGCGCCGTGCTCGGCCCCGCCTTCCAGTTGTTCGACCTGGACGGCGGCGCGCTCAACCTGCGGGCGCAGGCGGGACTGACCGCGCGCTACGCCGCCGCGCGCAACCGCGGCACCGTCTCGGGCGGGACCGCCGCCGTGAAGATCACCGGGCAGGCCAAGACCACCGACACCGGCCTGTACCTGGTGCACAAGAAGGTCACGGTGACCGCGCCGCCGAACAAGCGGGCCGCGCCGCTCAGGTCCGGCCCGGGTGAGGGGGACCGCCCAGGCAGGCTGCGCAAGCACTCACCGCGGAAGTGGAGCGAGGAACCGGCCACCCGGGTCTTCGACACCTACGCCATCGAACGGATCACCCGCACCGAGGCCCGGCGGCTGGCAGGGCTGGACAGGACACCCGAGCGGACGACGCCGGAACCGCGGGCTCCGCGCTATCTGACGGAGAACGATCCGACGACGCTCGGCATGAGCCGGGTCGAGGAGTTCACGTTCCCCGACGGAACCGTCAGCAAGGTCGTGGACGGCAGGACGGTGACGTTCCCCGAACACTTCGCCGACGCCGTGCTCAAGGAGGTCGGCAGGGCCTATCCGGACATGGTCGCCCCCCTGCGGGAGCTGAACCCGTTCAACCCCCGCTGGCGCGGCGCCGACCACTTCAAGACAGTGCTGAACAACACCCTGGAGATCTACAACCAGCTCGCCCACCACAGCCTGGCGACGAACGTCGAGACGATGATGACCACCGGGCTCCGCATCGACCTGGTGGAGTCGGCCACGCTCTCCCGCGGCCACCGCTACGTGTGGATCGACGCCAAGCTGACCCGACGGCGCTACGAGGGGGACCAGCAGGACCTGCGGGTGCGCCTCAGCGCTCCCGGCACCGAGGTCGTCGGCGGCCAGCGCAGCGGTTCCCGCGGCGGCCAGGTGGGGGTGGAGGGCATGCTCTCGCTGAGCGACACCACCCCCAGCGACCTGGGCGGCGTACTCCAGACCGGCACCCTCTCGGCAGGCGTCCGTGCGGGTGGGCGGACCGACTCCGAGAGCGGCTACGGCATGTCCGCGGCCAACGAACAGATGTCGTACAACACCGGCGGCGCCCACCTCTACAGTTACGACCTGCGCCTTGAGGCCAAGCGCGGCGGCTACTCCCGCCCCCGCCGGTGGATGCGGGGCCTGGTGCTCCTGAACGTGCTGGGCACCCAGCCCTTCGTGTTCGGCGAGCCCGAGAGCCCCCTGTTCACCCCCCGGCCGGGCACGGAGGTGTCGGCGGGGCTGGGCAGGGTGCTGCTGAGCGTCCCGGTCGAGCACGCCCCGGCCGCCACGTCCGTCACCACCACACGGCCCGAGTCCGGCCCGCGGACGCGGGACGTCCCCGAGGCGGCACCGGAGATGACCCGGCAGGAGGCCCTCGACCTGGCGTTGGGGACGGACAAGGCGCTGGAGGACGCGGCAGGCAGGGAGGACTCCGTGCTGGCGTCGCATCCGCACCAGACGGTATCCGTCACGTCCGGCCCCGAGATGACGCGGGCACTGGAGACGACGCTCGACAAGGCCACCGGGCGTTCCTGGACGGCCGGCCGGAAGGGCGCCCCGGTCCACGACGCCGCGATCCAGCTCACCGACAGCAAGACGCTGCGGGCCAACCACGACCAGGCCTCCACCCCCATGGGCTGGCGGGCGCCGGAGCTGTGGGCGGCGGCACCGTACCTGAACCGTTCGACGTGGCTCGCCCACCGCACGACCGTCCTGCCGGGCCTGACCGCACTGACCCGGGCGGAGACGATCAACTCCGACTCCGTCGTCGGCAGCACCCTTCAGGCGTCCGGCCGCAGCGCCCGCACCACTACTCTGTTCTTCGGCGGCCAGGTGGGCTTCCGCAGGACCCACGACGCGGGAACGGGCGTCACCGGCAACTACGGCCTGGTCCTCAGCCCCTACCGGCGGGACCTGTCCACGTCGGTCACGGTGCAGCGCTCCGCGGTGTCGGAGGTCACCCGCAGGGACAGCGGGCGCCACGCCCTGGTGGCCGCCTCGCTCCTGCACGAGTTCGCGGCCGCCTCCGACCGGCTGGGGACCTGGGCGCACCGCGTCCCCCACATGCCGACGTCCCTTGCCTCGGCCGCGGGGAGCCGGGTCGTGGTCCCCGACGGCCTTCTGGTGCACGTCCCCGAGAAGAACGCCCACCGGCTCGGGGCCCTCAAGGACGCCTTCGGCGACGTACCCCTGTACAAGCAGCGTTCGTGGTCGCCGTTCCCTTGGCTGCGCGGGGCGTTCGGCGGCTGGCCGGTCAACCCGCTCAACACGGCGGCGGCACTGAAGCGGTTCGAGGAGCAACTGGCGCCCCTGGGGCTCACCACACAGGACCGGGAGCAACTGCGCCGGCTCGTCTCCGGTCGCGTGATGCGGGCCGTCGGCAAGGAGATGAGCGGCGGCACCGGCGCCTCCGTGCCCGCCCGCATCGGCCGCTGGGGGGCGGAGTGGGCCGAGACCTGGGTCGGCCACCGCCAAGTGAGGCTGCGGGCCCAGCTCGTACCCGTGCGCGCCACCCCGGACGGCTTCGGCGGCCTGGGCCACAGCGTGGAGCTGGAAGAGGCCCGCCACGCCGTGGAGTCCGTCCAGCGCGCCGAGGGGCGCAGCACGGGCCGGATGATCGGCATCGCCGCGACCGAGGGCGCCCACACCGGTGACGCCGCGGTCCCGATGGCGGGACCCTCGTACACGCAGACGGGCTCCTCGACGCAGACCCGGGCGCAGACGTGGAGCGAGGGCACCGTCGACATCTCGACGGTCGCGATCTCGCAGGCCCACGGCGAGTACGCCACGCAGTACGAGCTGAGGCTCGACCTGGAGATCACGGACTCCGCACCCGTCACCCCGGCAGCGGCGCGGCGCGGCGGCGCGGAGCGGGCGCTGGACGCGGCCGGCGACTGGTGGCGCACGTGGACGGGGCGGCGCAAGCACAGCATCTCCGCCCAGCAGAACGTAGGACGGCTCGTCGAACACCTGCCGATGAGCCTGATGCGCCCCGATCCGCGGCCCAGCGACGGGCATGCCGCTGGAGTGGCGACGGCCGACCGCCCCGATCCGCTGGCGCCGCCGGAGCTGGACGAGCACGCGCAACCCCACAGGGCCGAGCTGCCGCGGGCGTTCGGTGCGGGCGGCTGGCACGAGGTCGCCCACCCGGGCCGCGACCCGCGGACCAAGCCGTTCGAGATGCCCGAGCAGGGCTTCTCTGTACGCGGCATCGTTGGACTGGAGGGGTTGCACGCCGCCAACACGCTCGCGCTGGGTGCCGCCTACGACGCGTCCCTGCCGGTGCCTGCACACGGCCCGCTCGGCCCCGACCTGCTGGTGCGGGCACAGGACACGCCACTGACCCGGGCGGGCTCGGGACCGGCCCAGAGCCTGGAGGACGGCACGTCCAACGGCGCGCTGGCCGCGTTCTACGGGCAGACGCTGACGCCGGACGGCTACCAGGTCGCGGGTCTCACCGACCGCGGCTTCTGGGGCGGAGCGGACGGCAGCCTCACCCTGTACTCCAAGCCGGACCTGTCCGGGGCGCGGCTGCTGACCGTCACGGACGGCGCGAAGTTCGAGCACGCCCACCGCAGCACGCAGGGCGCGGGGGCGTCCGCCGACCGGGCCGGGGCGGCCGAGCACGTCCTGCACGCCGGTCCGACGACCACCTCCCCGGCGCTCGGCACCAACCAGATCGGCAGCGGGTCGGGGGCGCAGGGGCTCGACTCGGCGGCCTCGGGCCAGACCGGCGAGCAGCTCGCGTCGGTGAACATCAAGCCGGACAAGGCCCGCACGTTCCTGTTCGCCATCCCCACCACGTGGATGTCCGTCGCCCACGTGCGGCACCACGTCACGGACAGCACCCCGGCCCGGTTCGTCCGCAGCGCCTTCGGCAACCCGCAACGGCTGCCGCAGGCGGTGGAGACCGGGGCCACGGTGCTCGCCTGGGTGCGCGAGGACGTCGCCCGGCAGCTCGGCCTGATCGACGACACCCTCTTCCCGGCCGACGTGTCCGCGTCCTGGGACGCGGTGGCCGACGCGGAGAGGGCCTGGACCACCGCCGACGAGAACTACTGGAACCTGCGCCGCGGCGACGGCTTCGAGCGCGAGACCGCACTGGCCGCCGCCGAACGCACCCTGGCCGGACTCAACGGCGGCGGCCCGCCACCCGCGCTGTCCGTCGAGGACGCCCGCGCCGCCCTCGACGCCCTGGAACGGGAGGACTTGGTCGCCGAACCCTCCCACGACGGCTGGGCCGAGGTGCGCGATGAGCGGATCGAGCTGGCCCGGGCGCAGGTGGAGCGGGCGGTGGCGGAGCAGCGGCTGAACGAGGTCAAGGAGGACTTGGAGGCGCTCCGGGCGCACGCCGACGGTCTGGCGATCACCTACGCCGGGGTACGCGAGGCCACCGACCGCCTGACGAACTGGCACCAGCTCAACGCCACCCCGCAGGGGCGCATCCAGCTCGCGGACACGCCGGCGCCGCCCCGGGCCGTCTTCACGGAACCCGCAGCATCCGGACTGGCGAGCCGCAAGCTCCCTGCAACCACGGCGCAGGACCCGACCGCGCAGCCCCCGAACGAGGCGGCCGTGAAGGGGGAGCCGTCCACGGTGGCGACAACCGCCGGACAGGAAGACGAGACACGGCCCGCGTACTCCGACGCACCCTGGCAGCGAGGGCAGGGCAGCGAAGACTCCGTACAACACCGGCATTTCGACGCCGCGTCCGATCATCGCAGCATCACGGCCACCGAGCCCGACGGCCGACGCGTGCTCTTCGACCTGCACCGGCCCGAGGGCGACGGCAACGGGTTCTACGCGGCGGTCCTCGCGGCCAGGGGAAGCCGGACCGGCGACCCTGCGCGCCTGGCCGCACAGGTCTCCCGCAGCTCGCACATCCCGGACGGTCTCAGCCTCGACCCGCAGGCCGTCTTCCACACCAGGGAAGTGGCCGCCGCACTGGACCGGGCCTTCCGGGGCGAGCCGGGCCTGCGGGAGCGGATCCGCGAGCGGATGTCGGCCGACGGCGGGCGACTGCCCCAGGCGCTGCGCTCCCGGCTGACCTCGCAGGAGACCCAGGGGCTGGTCCGCCGGAACCTGCGCACGGCGCGAGGCTGGAACGCTCAGACGGCGGACGCGGCCGCCCGGGCGACCGCGCGGACCCTGGCCGTGAACCTGACCGTCGTCGAAGAGAACGGCACCCACACGTCGTACCCGGGAGCCGTCGAAGACACCTCCGGCCCCCTTCCCGAGGTGACCGTCTACCGAAGGGGCGACGCCTACCTCGCCGCCGTCCCACGCACCGCCCGGACCGCCACGAAGCCAGGTGCCGGGCGGCAGCGGGCGGCACCGCCGGCCGGTCCGGCCCGGTACAGCCGGACGGCGGACGATGCACGGATGTATCTCGTTCCCCCAAGACCTGTGGGCCGCGTGGTCGCCCTGCCGTTGGCCGAGGAACACACCGCGACCGACACGCCGGTGACCGACGACGGGACCGAGCCCGCCGAGGCAGCGGCGCTCACCCAGGAAGCGGCGCTCACCGAGGAGGCGGAGAGCGTCGATGAGGACGATCTTCTCGACTTGGAGCGGTTCCGACAGCAGACCACGGATCCGGCGGCGTCCGGCCTCCGGTCGCTGTCGCGGGTGGCGGATCTCGACCGGTTGCTGAACGAGTACGGGCGGAACGACGCCGACGACCACGCCCTTCGCGCGCAGGCCCTCGATCGGCTGGCGGACCGAGCCCGTGCCTACGCGACCACCACGAAGGACGAGACGCGCCGCCGGGTCGTCGGCCGACTCGCCGAGCAGGCGGAGGCCAGGGCCGCCCGGCACCGACGGCAGGCCGAACAAAGGTCCGTCGACCCCATGGAAACGGCGTCCACCGGGCCGCTCGGCTACCGCGAACGCATCGCGCTGGCCAAACGGACATGGCAGGGGCCGGTGACCGAGGAGGTGGCACGAGTGGAACGACTGCTGCTGGAGGCGGGTCCCGGCGCCCGCTCGCTCGTCCTGGGAGCGGTCCCCGGCGACCAGGTGTGGGCGATGAACATCATGGGCGAGATCCGCTGGTTGGAGCAGTCCACGGCTCAGGTGACCCGGGCGCCGCAGACCGCACAGGGCAACGTGATGTCGATCGACCTCGATCCACAGGCGCGGGTGATCAAGCCGGATCCTCGGCTGCTGGCCGCCGAGGCAGGCGGCGGAGCGGCCCGCTTCTGCGAATTGGTGCTGGGCGGGAACCTGAAACACGTCGTCTGAGGACAGGGCCCCCGCGCGAAAACGCCGGGGCCGCCCGGACCGTGGCAGGGTCCAGGGCAGCCCCGGCATCGTGGTGACGCGCTGCCGTGCGAGGTCGCGGCCGATCAGCCGGGGAAGTTGCCGAGCTGAGAGTCGAGTGACTTCAGCAGCGGCACGAAATGCTCCTCGTGGCGCACCGCCAGCGCCCGCTGGGCCTCCCGTACGGCGGCCAGGACCAGGTCGGCCAGGCCCTGGGCATTGTCCGGGGCGGCCACGGCCGGGGTGATCCGCAAGTCGGTGAGTACGCCGTTGCTGTCGACCGTGGCCTTCACCGCGCCGCCCCCTGCCGTGCCCTGTACGGTCAGCGCGCTGAACTCCTCCTGGGCACGGGCCAGGTCCTGCTGGAGCTGCCGGGTGTTGTCGAGGAGTCTCTGAAGGCCGGGGCCGCCGTCGAGGTTCACGTCTGCGTTCCGATCGTCTGAAGGCCCGATAGGGGGTGGGGCGCTGGTCCGGCGCCGGGTCAGCGCTTGCTCCACTTCTGGTTGTCGGTGCCGTAGCAGGTCCAGAGCTGGAGTTTTGTGCCATTGGCGGTGTGCTTGTCGGTGATGTCCACGCACTTGCCGATCACGGTGTTCACCAGGTCGTGGGACTTGTTCACCTTGAACTTCTGGGCCCAGCCGCCGTTGCACCGGGCGAGCTGGACGGGGGTGCCGCTGCCGTCGGAGGCGCCCGCCAGGTCCATGCAGAGGCCGTACACCCGGGCCGTGCCGTCGGAACGGAAGTCGATCCTCTGGGAGGAACTGCCGTCGCAGTCCCAGATCTGCAGGCGGGTGCCGTCCTTGGCGGCCGGTGCGGAGATGCAGCGACCGCTGTCGTGGCTGTAGACGGAGATGCCCGGCGCCACGTCCGACTGATCCCGCTGGGTGCTGTTCTGCGGGTTCGTGTCGGTCGAATCGCCCGAGGACGAACCACCGTTGGAGCCGCCCGAGGCCGAACCCGATCCGGAGGCGGGACCGGCGCCGGCCGGGGCCGACGGCGGGGCCGCGGCCTCCGACGGGTCCGCGACGTCGCCACCTGTGCCACCGGATCCCTTCGTGACCGGCAGGCCGTAGGAGCCGCCGCCCGAACCGCCGGTGCCGGGCGCGGCAGCCCTGCCACCGTCCGACTTGTCCGGCGCGGACGCGGTGTTGTGCGGTGCGGGAGTCGCGGCGGCCGGTGAGACGACGTCGGCCGCTGTGGTCTTCTTCTTGCCGGCCGAGTCGGACGGGAGGTTGGCGACGGCGAAGACGACCAGGACCGCTACCGCGGTGAGGGCGCCTGCGGCGACCAGCCACTTCCACGGCCGGGGGCGTGGGTTGGTGCCTTGTGAGGACTTCGTCGTGCGCCGGACGAACGCATCGGCGAAGCGCGAGGAGGCCCCGTCCAGGAGCGAGGGGTCCTGCGGCTTGGGTTGGGGAGGCACTCAGTCTCCTGTGAACTCGGAAACCACGGAGCGGTCATGGAAAAATGATGAGCCGACTGTCGCAGCGTAGCTTAGCGTTCGAGCGCCGTACGACGCACACGGTGTGATGCCGTCTTGAGTCCCTGCGCTACCGGGCGATCACAACAGTGTTCACCCAGTGTTGTGCCGTGCGCGTGTGCTGGTTGACTCGGGTGCTTGCCGCCACAGGTCCGGCAGGGCGAAGGGCCCCTGCTGTCACTCACACAAGTGAAAGGGGTACGGACCGCATCCGTCCGTCCGACCGCAGCGCAAGTGCGAGCGAGGGTGACTCCCCGTGGCCCTCACCGCCCCTGGCCATTGCCGAAACGGCTCCCCCCGGCCAGGGGCGGCCCCCGGTCCACCGACCGCCTCGCTCTGATGATCTACCGGGCCGGATGCGTCGGGAGCCGGTGGTGGCGCGTCACCCCTCACGGCGCGGTCGAGTCGGCCGTGTCCACAGGGAGGGCGGGCAGATCGTCAGGGCCGCGCTGCCGGTAGCCTCCCTCGGCTGGCGTGGCGGGGGAGCGCCGGCCCCCGGCAGCGGGGGTGTAAGTGAGATGTACGGGGGAGAGGCCACCGAGATCGGCCAGGAGGAAGGAGTGGTCCTCCACGATGAGGGGCGAGGACCGCAGTTGCAGGACCGGCCACCGCTCGCAGGAGGAGCCTGTCCGGGCCGTGGGCACGGGTCCGGTCACGCCGTGGGCGGAGACGTCGATACGGTGCGCGGCATCGTCGGGACGCAGCAGGTCCCGGCTCGCCGCCTCCGAGATCCACGGCGCGAGCAGGTACCGGGCGGATCCGCCGCCCGCCGAGACGGTGATCGCGGCCGCGGTGGTGACGCTGGACGAGGAGCGCGCCGGACGCGCCCAGGCCGCCACCGCGCGGGCCACCAGTTCGTCGTCGTCCGCCCGCTCACCGCGGGCCGGCCAAGCGCTGAAGTCGACGCGTGAAGTGTCGGCCCAACCCGGCATGCCACGTCCACCAGACGGACTGGAATATCCCGGTCCGTCTCGTCGAGGGAGCGAGCGGCCGGCTTCCCCTCGTCCTGACCGGCGTCGACACTGCCTGACCGGTCGGTGTCCGGCGGCCCGGAGGAGGGCGCGCCACGCGTTCAAACCGGCGCTCGGCGCACGGGCAGGGCGCTCGGCGGCGTCGCTGTGACACCTCGCGCTCTCACACGCTGTTGGATGGCCCACGCGCGCGGACAGCATCCTTTCAGCACCGCGAGAGAAGGGGCTTGTGATGGCCAGTGAGTTTCAGCGGACCAAGCTGCAGGACATGTTCAACGCCTTCGATGTGAACGGCGACGGCTGCCTGGAGGAGGCGGACTTCGCGGCCCTCGCGACCCGGTGGAGCCGGCTGCCCCGCGTGCGGGCGGACGACGCACTGGCCGCGCGGGTGGAGGACGTGTTGCTGGGGTGGTGGCAGCACCTCTCGGAGGCCGTCGACACGGACCACGACGGCAGGATCGACATGGACGACCTCCTCGCCATGGTCGACCGGCTGCCCACCATGCGGGACGCGGTGGCCGCCACCGCCGATACGGTCTTCGACGCGGTGGACGAGAACGGTGACGGCCGCATCTCGAGGAACGAGCACCAGAGGCTGATCGACCTGTGGCACGGGCAGGGGATCGCGACCGGTGATGTGTTCGACCGTCTCGACCAGGATGCCGACGGTCACCTCGGCCGGTCCGAGTTCGCCGCGCTGTGGATCCAGTTCTGGATCAGTGACGACCCCGCCGAGCCGGGCAACTACGTGTGCGGGCCCGTCGCGGGCCACTCCCTCCGCTGACCGCGGCCCCGGGCGGCCGAGCGGGCGGCGGACGGCACCGTTCGCCGGGGGTCAGCCGTTCTCCGGAGCGATCAGCCAGGCCACGAGGGTGCGCCACCGCTCGGGCCGGTCGGTGTCGCGCGGCCCTACGAGGTAGACCTCCTCGACGAGGTCCTGCGAGCGCAGGTCGTTGCGGGCGGCGAAGGAACCCACGGCGCCGTAGGTCAGGTCGAGGTCGTCGTGCCGTCCCTGATGGGTGGCGACCGCGGCCGTACGCCGCGGCAGGTGCAGCTCGCGCACCGTGCCCGGCACTTCCGGCGGCAGCGGTGCTTCGAAGGGAACGTACACGGTGGCGCGGCCATGGCCTTCGGTGAACAGGGTGTGCTCGTACCGACCGCCCGGCGGCAGGACGGACCGCTCTCCCGCTGCCGCGTCCAGGTCCCGCATGGCTTCGTCGTACCAGTCGAGGCCTGCTCCCTCCGGTACGTCGAGGGACACCGCCAGGACGCGCCGAGCGGGGAGTTCCTCCAGGGCCACCGCCCGCTCCGCCTCCGGGCCGAGGAGTTCCCGGAGCGCTTCGACGGCCCGCTGAGTGCAGCCGAGCCGGTCCTCGAGCCTGCGGAGGTGGGCCGCCACGACCTGCTGCGCGGTGCCGTCGTCCGGCCCGTCCGCGGACTCGGCGGCGAGGAACCGCCGCAGATCCGCCAGCGGGAGGTCCAGGTCACGGAAGCGCCTGACGGTCAGCGCCGGCCGGATCTGCGTGGGGGAGTAATAGCGGTAGCCGGTGTCCGGGTCGACCTCGGCGGGGACGAGCAGGTCCTGCTCGTGGTACCGGCGGAGCATGCGGATACTCAGGTGCGTGATGCGGGAGAACTCCCCGATCGTGAGTCTGTCCGCCATGGTGCGCTCCTCCTCGTGGGCGGCCCGTCGTCCGGCCGCGCGGGGTCAGGGGGTGATGGTCAGCACGCTGATCTTCCCCCGTGCGTCGCGCTCGAAGGCGAAGCGGAGGGTGACCGGGCTGCCGGGGAAGTCCCCGGAGGCCTGTGCGACGGCTCGGCAGGCGGTAGGAGTGCCGGCCACCTCCAGGAGGTCGTAGTCGACGTTCGGCGTTTCTTCGCGCCACCGCCGCACTTCCGCGAGCCCTCTCAGGCTGCGCCCGTCGTCGTGCACGGCGGCGTCTTCGTGGAACAGAGCGATGTAGTGCTCGTGGTCGGGACCCGTCGCCGCGGTGAGGTACTCCTCGACGAAGGCACGGATGTCCTGCACGGCTGTCTCCCATGTCGTGACGGTGAAGGTTCACACGGTGCGGATGGTGCCGCCGTCTACTACGAGCTCGGATCCGGTGATGCCGCCGGCACGGTCCGAGACCAGGAACGCGATCGTCTCGGCGACCTCTTCGGGCTCCGCGGGCCGTCCCAGCGGGATGCCGCCCAGTACCCGCATCAGCTCGTCGAGCGCGGCCTCGCGGGTGATGCCGTTCTCGCTCATCCGGCGTGCCAGCAGACCCTCGGCGCCGTCGGTGCGGATGAAGCCGGGAGCGACCGAGTTGACCCGGACACCCGCCGGGGCCACCTCGTTGGCGAGACCCTTGCTGTACGTGGTCAGAGCACTCTTGGCCGCGGCGTAGGCCAGGGTCGAGTCGTGCAGCGGCATCCGGCGCTGGATCGAGGTCACGTGCACGACCGCGCCCGAACCACGAGCCACCATGCCGGGGACGATCGCGCGGTCGAGCCGGACCGCGGGCAGAAGGTTGAGTGACAGTTCCTGCGCCCACCGCTCGTCGTCGAGCACCGCGTATCCACCGGCCGGAGAGCGGGAGCCGCCCACGACATGCACCAGGATGTCCGGCACGCCGACCAGCTCGGCCACGGCCTGGGACGACGCCTTGACGCCCTCGGATGTACTCAGGTCGGCGGGCACGAAGACCACGTCGGCCGTCTCCGGAGCCGTGCGGGCGATGGAGACGACCCTCGCGCCCGCCTCCCGCAGCAGCCGTGCCGTCGCCAGCCCGGCTCCCTTGCTGCCGCCCGCCACCACGGCGACGCGTTCGTCGAGATCATTGCTGTTCATGTCCGCCAGCGTGGGCCCTCTCCCGGGGGGAGACTCAAGCCCGGCAGCGGCCTGGCTCCGATCCCGTCGAGGCGTCGACACGGCCCCGGGTTCTGGTCGGGGCGTCAGGCAGTGGGCTTCTCCCCGAGTTTCCGGGAGAACGCCGTAGCGGACGCACGCGACGCCTGCTCCACGATGCTGATGCCGACCTCCTGGGTGCTGCAGCCGTTGAGAAGTACCGCCATCAGATAGACGCGGCCTTCATGCTGTATCCGACCGATGCTGTTGACGTCCCATTTCTTGGTCTGGGTCCGCTTGAGCCACCCGTTCTTCAGTGCGGTCGTGCCCGAGTCGGCTGCTGCGGACACGCCCCAGGTCTGGCTTCCCACGACGTGCAGCATCAAGTCCTGGATGTAGGCCCGCGACGCCTCGCTCAGGGGCGACTTGTCGCCGAACACGGACTGGAGCAGGCGTATCTGGTCTTCGGCTGTGGTCTGGGTAACGCCCCACACGGTCCCTGACCCGCCCTGTGTCTGGAACAGGCCGAGCCGTTCGTTGGCGGCGTCGAGCCCCGAGGCGCTGCCTGTCCGGGTCCACAGCGCACTGGTGGATTCGTTGTCGCTCTTCTGGATCATGGCAGCGGACTGGGCGCGCTCCTCGGTGCTCAACCTCCGACCCTGGTCCTGCGCTTGAAGCAGCAGGGTCGCCAGGATGTCCACCTTGACGATGCTGGCGGTGTCGAAGGCGTCGTGTCCGTACGTCGCCATGGCACCGCTCTCGACATCCAGCATCGCCACGGACATCCGGTTGTCGCCGAAGAGCGCGGTCACGGGCGCCAGAGCCGGTCCGAGATCGAACGGTTTCCCTGTCGAGGAGGGCGACGGCGACGGTTTTGGCGCGTCCGCAGGCGCCTCGCCTGCCTTCGCCCGGGCCGAGACGGCCGATGGGGACGGAGCCTTTGGCCGGGCGGACGCGGACGACTCACCGGAGTCGCTCCCGGTGATGGCATAGGTGGTGGCACCGCCGATCACGATCACGACCGACGTGACGGTCCACGTTATGCGGCGTCGCCTGGCCCTGCGGCGACGTCGTTGCTCCCGGCGAGAGCGGCCGCGTCGCCGAACAGGTGGGGTCTCATGCACGGGTGAGATGATAATCGAATCAAAGTTCGAGATCGCTAGGCATCTCGACGGCGCGTCCATTCCCGGTCGTCGCCCGTTTCCCCGTTCCGAACGGCGAGAGACACCTCACACTTTACCGGCGTCACATATCAGGTCACGGATGGTCCAGTAGGGGTGTAACGGCGGAACAGTCATGAGCTGGGACCGACCGACTTACGCCCACGAAGGAGGTTCCACTGTCATGAGCGCACTCACCGACCTTCTGTCGGTCGACGGCATCCGGCTCGACGTAGAAGCGGAGGACTGGAGGTCCGCCGTTCGCGCGTCCGGGCAGGTGCTGGTCGACGAGGGCATCAGTACGGCCGAGTACACCGAGGCGATGGTACGGAACGTCGAGGAGAACGGCCCGTACATCGTCATCGCCCCGGGGTTCGCTCTGGCCCACACCCGCCCCTTCGAGGCGGTGCTGAAGACCGGCATGTCCTGGGTGAGGCTGGCCTCCCCGGTGGCCTTCGGTCACGAGACCAATGATCCGGTGCAACTCGTCGTGGGGCTGGCCGCCGTCGACTCCCAAGCGCACACGGCGGCGCTTGCGGCGCTGGCGAAGATACTCGCCGACGGCGACAACGTCCGTGCCCTTCAGCAGGCGACGAGCCCCGGGGAAGTGCTGCGGGTGCTCGAGGGCGAGTCAACCGGCGCCGACGGCCAGGGCGGCTCGCGGACTGCCGCGGCCAAGGACGCCGCTCCGGCCCCTTCGGAGCACAAGATCCTCACCGTCTGCGGCAACGGCGTGGGAACCAGTCTGTTCCTGAAGAACACCCTGGAGCAGGTGCTCGACCGCTGGGGCTGGTCCCGTCAGGTGTCGGTGGAGGCCACCGACACCATCTCCGCCAAGGGTAAGGCGTCGGAAGCCGTCGCCATCCTCACCTCTCAGGAGATAGCCAGAACGCTGGGTGACGTCGGCATCCCTGTGAAGGTCGTCCGCGATTTCAGCAGCACCACCGAGGTCGACGCGGTCCTGCGCGACACCTACGACGTGTGACAAGAGAGAACCTGTCATGGACTGGGTCATAGACATAGCGAAGTTTCTCGTCAACGAGATACTCAGCCAGCCCGCCTACCTGATCGGCATCATCACCGCGGTGGGGCTGGCCGCTCTGAAGAAGTCCGTCGGACAGACGGTCGGCGGCGCCATCAAGGCGACCTTGGGCCTGCTGCTGGTCGGGGCAGGCGCGGGGCTGGTCAGCTCGTCCCTGGATCCGCTGGGCCGGATGATCCAGGGCACCACCGGCACCCACGGGGTGATTCCGACCAACGAGGCCATCGTCGGCATCGCGCAGAGCGAGTTCGGTGCCCGGGTCGCCTGGCTGATGATCCTCGGATTCCTGGTCAGCCTGGCACTGGCCCGGTTCACGCCGCTGCGCTACGTGTTCCTCACCGGCCACCACATGCTGTTCATGGCGACGCTGCTGACCATCGTCATGGCCACCGCCGGGCAGGGCTCGGTCGCGGTGGTGCTCGGCGGCGGCGTGCTGCTGGGCATCCTGTTGGTCGCTCTCCCGGCCTTCGCCCATCCCTGGACGAAGAAGGTCACCGGCAACGACACATTGGCCATCGGCCACTTCGGCACCGCAGGCTACATCGTGTCCGGCGCCACGGGGCAGCTCGTGGGCAAGAACAGCCGCAGCACCGAGGAGATGAAGCTGCCCGAGGGGCTGCGCTTCCTGCGTGACTCCATGGTCGCCACCGCTCTGTCGATGGTTCTCATCTACCTGGTGATGTCCCTGCTGTTCCTGGCCAAGGTCGGTCAGGACGCGGCGTTCAAGGCGTTCGCCGGAAGCGGCGGTGACCCGGCGGCCAACGTGGGCAACTACATCATGCAGTCGGTGATGCAGGGCCTGCAGTTCGGTATCGGCGTCGCGGTCATCCTCTTCGGTGTCCGCACCATCCTCGGCGAACTGGTGCCCGCCTTCCAGGGCATCGCCAGCCGAGTGGTGCCTGGTGCCAAGCCAGCCCTGGACGCCCCGATCGTCTTCCCGTACGCGCAGAACGCCGTGCTGATCGGGTTCATCTTCAGCTTCCTGGGCGGCCTGACGGGTCTGGCGGCGCTCATCTGGGTGTTCAACCCGGCCTTCGGGCTGGCCCTGGTGCTGCCCGGCCTGGTGCCGCACTTCTTCACCGGTGGCGCGGCCGGTGTCTACGGCAACGCCACCGGCGGACGTCGCGGCGCCGCGGTGGGCTCCTTCCTCAACGGTCTGCTGATCACGTTCCTGCCGGCGATCCTGCTCAAGGCGCTCGGCTCGTTCGGAGAGGCCAATACGACGTTCGGCGACGCCGACTTCGGCTGGTTCGGTGCCGTGCTCGGCAGCATCGGCAAGCTCGACGGAACCGTGGGTCTGATCGGCATGCTGATCTTCGGTCTGATCATCCTGGCCGGTGCCTGGATCATGCAGACGAAGGTCGTGGACCGTGGCTGGATCCCGGGCGGTGGCATCACCGCCGCCCCCGCGGAAGCGGCCGCCGTCGTTCCCGCGCAGGCTGCGGGGGCGGCGACGTACGCGAAGGTCGCCCCACCGCGCGGCGCTCCCACACCACCGCCCGCTCCCTGAGCGGTCGTTGTCGCTTCGCCGGGTGGCGGCCGGACGCGAAACACGCCCGGCGCGACTGACGGAGCCAGGCACTGGGGGCGTCGCGCTCTACGGGGATGGCCGGGGCAGGCGCTGTGACGTCTGCCCCGGCTCACGCGGTGCTGGTCTCCGCTTCGGGGCCGGGTGCGGGCGAAACTCGGCGGACAGCCAGCTCTGCCGGCTCCGGGAACGCGGGACGGCCCGCCGCGTGTCAGCGGCTGGCCTCGAGGAATGCGATGTGGTGTGACGTATCCGGCGCCCTTCGGACCGCAAGCGACGCCTCAGACACGTTGAGCGGATGGTCTGCAGCCGGTGAGTAACCCCTTCACTCACCGTTTCGCCCGTCGGGCGGCCGGGGGCTCTCCCGGCCGACCGCCCGACGGTGCTCTGTGTGAGCGTCGGGCACTCAGGCGGTGGCCTGCGCCGCCTCGTTGATGAGGCGCGCGACATCGCCGGGACGCGAGACGCTGACCGCGTGCGAGGAGGTGAGGCTCATGACCGTGGCCTTCGCACGTTCGGCCAAGAAGATCTGGTTCTGCGCCGGGATGTTGCGGTCCTCGGTGGCCACGAGAACCCACGAGGGGATGTCCTTCCACGCCGCGGTCGAGGCGCCCTCCCCCAGCGCGGCATCGGCCACGGGCCGCTGGATGGCTGCCATGACCGCGGTGATATCCGCGGGGACGTCAGCGGCGAGACTGTTGATGGAACGCGCTCTGCTCGATGTAGAGGTCCGCGGCCTGGCTTCCGTCGAGCAGCGTGACAGGCACCGGGCGGAGCACGTCTGCGAGTGTGCTGCCGGGGAACTTGCCGGACAGTGCGACGGCGCTCTCACCCACTTCGGGCAGGAAGGCCGCGGCGAAGACGAGCGCCTTGACGTTGTCCAGTCCCTTCGCGGCGACGCTCATGACCGAGCCGCTGTAGGAGTGGCCCGCCAGGACCACGGGGCCGTCAATGGCGGCCACGAGTTCCCTCACGTACGCGGCGTCGCTGGTCAGGCCGCGCAGCGGATTGCTTGCGGAGACCACCTTGTAGTCATGGGACTGGAATATTTCACCCCGCCGTTCCAGCTGGACGAGTCCGCGAAGGCGCCGTGGACGAGTACGACGGTGGGCTTCCCTGATGTCATCGGGTTGATCTTTCCATTGTCCGTGCGAGGACTGTGTCACTCATGGCATGCCCTCTCGGGTAAATGTTCCGGAACATCCTTTTCACCCCATGAGACCGCACGGAGGTTTGATGTGTGACGCACCCCGCTACCGGAGATGTCCGTGGCGCGTTGGGTACACCGTCACAGCCGGAGGTTGAGCGCCCGGCCAGCCACCTCCGGGCCCGGTCTGCCTGATGGCCGACGGTCGCGTTCCATGCGCCGAGGAGAGCGTGCTCGCCACCGCGGGCTTCGGCCTGGCCGCCGGCGGACTGAGTCTCGTCAGGATGTCTTCGCCGAGTTCGCGGCCCGTGGTGGCAACGGGAGAAGGCACTCTCCACGGAGTACCGGATCCTGCACCTTGAAGAGCAGGGTGACAACGCCACCGCGATGCTCTACCGCCGCATGAGCGACTCCGCCGCCCCCTTCATTTCGGGCCGTCAAAGGTGTTGCTGTGACGGCCGTGCCCTCCGGCACCTCGAAACTCGGCGAAACCTTGTCACAGACGAGGCCCTTGATCGGTCCGTACAGTGACTCCGAGTGGGACAGGTGACACTGTGCGTTTGGCTCTCTTAGTTTCCCGTGCATCAGGGATGGCGCGCGCGGCACATCGAGCTGCGATGGCTCTCCGCGTGACTGTGCGGGGCCGGGCACCGCGCTCGGAAGCCTCGGTCGGCAGCATCACACCGGGACCGGGTTGGCAGCACGTGGGCGGTCCCTTCCTCAGCCGGGCCCACTGTCTCACCGCGCTGGAGGCCTACCGGGCCCACGACCCGGGACGCGCGTACCGGTACGGCACAGACGGCGAGGGCACCTGGAATGTGTATCTCAAGGCGCTTCCGACGTACGGGCCGGACGGCACCGGCACCACGTCGAGCGGGCGCGGCCGCCCGGCCCTGCGGATCGTCCGTCCCGAAGAGCACTGACCGACGGCCGCGACGGTTCCGGGCCCGAAGCTCACTCCTCCCTCCGGTCAGGCCCCCGGGGCTACGGAACCGCCACGGTCGGCCCGCCCGGGGCTACGGATGCGCTAGAGGGCCTCACGTATCGGCCCACGGCATTCCAAGGGCGCCGCAGGAGGACACAGGGCGTGTACTGGGAGAAGGAATGGGCGGAGGCCGGACTCACCCACCCTCCCAGCGACCGCTTCGCCCGCACGACAGCACGAGGAAGGCGATCCGCCGGTCGGCACTGCAAACGCCCCGTGTCTCTCAAGAGGGACGGTAACCAATCCAAGGGGTAGACCAGAAACGGCGCCGTCGGATCAGCCTACGGAACTCGCGCCTCGTTCCTCGGAGCGTGGTCGCGCCCCGACCACCGGGAGCAGCACTCGTTGGGCATGTCGGTGCTGACGTCACCCGGCAAGTGCCGGGCCGTCGCGGAGCCGTCCGGTGAGCGTCGGCACGGGAACCGGTGGGAGGGCGGCGAGACGTGCTTCGAGCTCCGCGTACGCATCGGCGCCGGGCGCGAAGCCCAGTCGGTGCCGGTAGAAGTGGACCACGACGTCGGTGTAGTCGGGGTTGGCGAAGGCCCTCGCGGGCCGATCCAGGTCGCGTGCGTGGAAGGCCCACCCGGGAGAGTTGTGCTCCCAGATGACCCGAGCGACCTCCCGGGGATCGGCGGCCAGACCGGCACGGCTCCGTTCGGTGAGGAAGGAGCAGAAGTACCAGAAGCCCGCCTCGCGTTCGGGCGGGAGGGGCCGCGTCGCGGCTCCGATTCCTGAATGAGATAGCCGTTCACCGAGACCAGGCCGAGGACGCGCTCGGGCCACAGGGGTGCGGGGACGCACGCGGTGCGCCCTCCCCAGTCGTAGCCCGCGAGATAGGTCCGTTCGACGCCCAATGCGTCCATGAGGGCGAGGACGTCGGCGCCAAGCGCTGCCTGTTGTCCGGAACGGGGAGTCGACGGCGACAGGAAGGCCGTGGGTCCGTGGCCCCGCAGGTAGGGGACCACGACGTGGAAACCGTGTCCCGCCAGCAGCGGGGCCACGTCCACGTAGCTGTGGACGGTCGTAGGGGAAGCCGTGCAGGAGCAGGACGGTGTCACCGTCCTCGGGGCCCGCCTCGTGGTAGGCGACGTTCAGGACGTCCGCACGCGCCGGAGGGGGTCAGTGTCTGGCGTTCTCGCATGGTGCTCCTCTGCGCTCCGCGTCAGGGGGGACGGGCTGGAAACCTCGCCGAACAGCTCCTCGGGAACGGCGAGGTTACGGATCACAGACCCCATACTCGTCGCAAGAGTGACAAAGGGGTCGACACCAGGGGCGGGAGAGGGACATCGAGCTCTGGTACCCCGACGAGCAGGGACCCGTGCCCCGCATGGTGACGAAGCACCTCGCCGACACCGTCGGACACGGCCGTCGGCGTGGGGTTCTGTTCCGGTCCTTCGGGCGAAGTCACAGGCTTTCGCCGCCGCCGACGCCACCGAGCGTTCGGGGGCCGTCGCTCGACCGTTTGCCCGCCCACATGAAATCGGCCCGTCCTCCCACGGGGGCAATGCATCCCCTACGGACCCACCAGGGGGCCACCACTCAGTTACCACGGACTTCCCCTGGCGCGGGTTTCCGGCCCGTCGTGCGGCCGAGCGCGACGAAGCCGCAGTGGCCGGCTGGGTGAAGGATGTATGGCCGCACGTGGAAACACCGCGGCGGCGCTCGAGGCCTGGATCGTCTTCGAGGACGAAGCGGGGTTCTCGAGACGCCGCCTACCTCACGCACCTGGAGCCAACACGGCACCACACCGGTCATCCGGCTCCGCGGCCGTTCCCAGCGCCGCTTCTCCATCGCCGCCCTGTGCTGCTACAAACCCGGCGAGCGCTTCCGCCTCATCTACCGGCCCAGACAACATGCAGATCACAAGAGCGCAGGCCGCAAGAGCTTCGCGTGGACCGAACACCGCGACCTGCTCATCGCCGCCCACCAGCAACTCGACGCACCAACCGTCCCCCTCTGGGACCACTTGAACGTGCACAAAGACCGCCGCACGCTGGCCTTCATCGACGCGCAGGACTGGCTCAACGTCTGCCACCTGCCGTCTTACGCACCCGACCTCAACCCTGTGGAAGGGATCTGGTCGGTCCTCCGCCGAACCACCCAGGCCAACACGGCCTTCACCGATCCGAACCACCTCATACGCCGGCTCCGACACGGCCTCCGCCAAACTCAATACCGCAGCGACATCATCGACGGACGCCTCACCGGAACCGGGCTCACACCGACTACACCACGACTACAACCTCAGTAACCAGCCGAGTTGGCGGAGCTGCTGGGTTACCACGTGGTCTTCGGCGCCAACATAGACAACAGCCCGCCCGCGCCCGGCGGCCACCGCGTGCAATACGGCACCGCGATCCTGTCACGCTACCCCATCACCGCCTCGGACAACACCTGGCTGTACAAGTCGCCGGGCCAGGCCCAGCGTGGTCTCCTGCATGCCACGCTCGACGTCCACGGCAAGAAAGTGGAGTTCTACAACACGCATCTGGCCGCAAGCTCACAGGCCGACCGCATGCAGCAGACGGCTCAGGTGGTGGATCTGATGGGCACGACGAAGCCGGGGATCCTTGCGGGCGATTTCAACGCCCTGCCGGCCGCTCCAGAGTCACAGCCCCTGCAGAAGGCGTACACCGATACCTGGGCCAAGTCCCGGCACGCGCGTGGAGACGGGACAACCTACCCCGCCCAGTCGCCGACGGAGCGCATCGATCTCACCTACGCGATCCGTAAGGTGACGCCTCTGCTCACTCAGGTCCTCAAGGACGACCCCACGGCCTCGGATCACCGTCCGCTCCTCAGCAAGGTGCTCGTCACGCCGTCGGGGCCTCTCGCAGAGGAACCGTCCGGTGCACGGCGCGATCACCGGGCACCGGACGACGGAGGCGTCGGGCATCCGACGGGGCTTGGTGATCGGGGCACGGTCCGAGCTGCGCGGGCAGGCTGCGGCGTCCGCGCAGCCTGCCCCCCATCCGCCCCGCCCAGGCCCTCAGGCTGACGGAACCGGCAGCGATGCCGAGACTCAGTAGTCCCAGACCGTCGGCACGAAACGGAAGGCGTTGCCTGCGGTCGCCACGTGGCAGACGGACGGGAACGGTAGATGGCTGGCCATCAGGTGCTCACCGCTCGCCGCCATCTCCTTCAGCAGACGCATCCGGACCCGAGCCGATTCCTCGGGGTCGTGTTCGAAACCGTTGTACCAGCCGGGCTGGTCGAACCCGCACTGGAAGACAGCGTCACCGGCGAACGTCAGCCGCTCCCCACCCGACTCCAGACGGACGATGCTGTGACCGGGGGTGTGACCGCCGGTGCGCTCGATCAGAACGCCGGGCGCCACCTCGAACTCGGTCTCGAAGGGGCGCAACTGGCCGCGGTAGACATCCAGGAACCGCGCGGCGGTCGTGACGAGCGTCTCGGGCACTGGCGCCGGCATGGCGGTGCGGGAGAAGTCGGGCGCCTGCCAGAACTCGGCTTCGGCGGCGGCCAGGTGGACCCGGAGGTCCTTGCGCAGTCGGCCCCTCAGGCCCTCGACGAGCAGGCCCCCGATGTGGTCCATGTGCAAGTGGGTGAGCACCACGTCGGTCACGGACGCGGGATCGATCCCGGCGGCGTCCAGCCTCATGGCCAACTGCCCGGCCCGGGGGAAGCCCGGGAACTCCGTACCCAGCCCGGAGTCGATGAGGATGGTTCGGTCCCCACTGCGGACCACGGACACGTTCAGCGGGTAGTCGATCACCTCGGGCGGGAGGAAGTTGTCACGGAGCCAGGCCGACAGCTCGGCCTTGTCGGCATTGGTGGCCAGCGTCGCAGGGTTGATCGCCAGTACCCCGTCACTGATCACTGTGACATCGATGTCGCCGACTTTCAGCGCGTAGCGAGACGGAACTGCCTCGTCCCTCATCGGTGCGTGCGGGTGTGCGACGTTGATCTGGTTCATGTGGTCGTCCTTTGGAAGGCCTCGACAGAAGTCATCGACGAAGTGACGAGATCACTCCGTCCTACTCTCTCCAAGACAGTTCACGATCGACGCTTGTGACGACCCATCACGCAATCCCCACGATCGTGTGGAAGTCACCGCCGTGTCCTCACATCACGATCACGTAGGCGCCGTGAGCAGGACGTCAGGGAACGGCACGGCCTTCGGGCGTGACAGGGTGACCAGCCGCTCAGGCGTCCGGCGTCTCAGGTGAGTGCCGCGCGGACGGCCTTCAGGTACTGATCGACGTCGTACACGGCGTGGGAGACGGCCGGATAGCGTTTGATCATCGCGTCGCAGGCCTCGGGCCCCACGTCCGAGGCGGTGGCGCCGGTGAACATGGTCACGTCATATCCGCGTTCCATGCAGCTACGGGCCGTGGACTCGAAGCACATGGTGCCGATCGTCCCGGCGATGGCGACGTATTCCACCCCGTGCTGACGGAGCTGCACGTCAAGGTCGGTCGTGGCCAGGACGTCGATGCTCTTGTGCGGCGCGATGACGATCTCTCCCCGGGCGGGAGAGAGGTTCGGGTGGCACTCCGCGCCCCAGCTGGCCCTCCTCGAAGACGCGGTTCTCGAGCATCACCTGGTGGATGCCGGCCGGGCCGTCGTACTCGATGCAGGAGCCCAGGATCTCGCCTGCCTCCGCTGTCCTCGCCGACGGTCTCGGCGGCGTGCACCGACTGGCTGTCGATGATCCCCGCACTGGGCTCGGCGTTGCGCCCTGCGCGCTGCCTTGCCGAGTGTCGCAGGCGTTCGTACAGCTCACGCATGTAGTCGTAGGACCGCCGGCGGCGGAAGAAGTCGTAGACCGCCCGCCAGTACGGGAAATCAACAGGCAGGGCCATCCACTTCACACCGTTGTCGACGAGGTAGCGCACGGCGTCGAGCATCTCGCGATGGCGCAACGCCTTGGGGCGCCCGCCCCGCTTGAGGAGCCAGGCCGATACCGGCATCGCGGAGCGGACCTCGGCCCACTCCGCATCCGTCATCACTCGGACAGCAGGCTGCCCGCCGCCCCGCAGCGATCGAACCGAACCGATGCACGTAACAGTCACACCCAGGGTGACCCTGGTGGACGCAGGCACGGACATACTGCTCAACTGGGCGGACAACGGGCTTCCTTGGTCGTGCTGGTGTTGTAACCGGGTCACTACCAAGGGGCCCGTTCTTTCATGCCCGCGGCCGCACCCGTACCTCTGTCCAAATGATCACCCCGCCGCACACCTCGGACGAGATCCGGTTTGCCACAACGCACTTAGAACTCCTAACAAAATGATCTTCGAGGTGGTTGGATCACTCCGGGACTGTTGATCCGGGGGTGCGGAGTGGCGCGGCCGAAGCGTTGGGAAGTCGACGACGAACTGTGGGCGGTGATCGAGCGGCTGCTGCCGAAGGTGGAGCGCCGAGCCCGCCATCCCGAGCGGAAGCGGCATCCGGACCGGCTGGTTTTCCAGGGCATCTTGTTCGTGCTGCACACGGGGATCGCCTGGGAACACCTGCCGCAGGAGCTCGGCTTCGGTTCGGGGATGACGTTCTGGAGGCGCCTGGCCCAGTGGACCGAGGCCGGTGTGTGGCCCCGGCTGCACGAGGTCCTCCTCGCCAAGCTTCGCAGTGCGGACGCCCTGGACTTCTCCCGGGCCGCAGTCGACGGCTCCCACATCCGCGCGCTAAAAGGGGCTCCAAGACGGGACGAAGCCCTGTTGACCGGGGCAGAAGCGGCAGCAAGCACCACCTGGTTACCGACGCCACCGGCACCCCGCTCGCTGTCACCCTGACCGGCGGCAACCGCAATGACGTCACCCAGCTCATCCCGCTGCTTCAAGCGGTACCACCCGTGGGCGGCAAGCGCCGTCGACCGCGCCGCCGCCCGGACGTCGTACTCGGAGACCGCGGTTACGACCACGACAAGTACCGTCGGCTCGTCTGGGACCTCGGCGTGAAGCCGGTCATCGCCCGCCGCGGCACCGAGCACGGCTCCGGCCTCGGAACCCAGCGCTGGGTCGTGGAGCGCGCATTCGCCCACCTGCACTGGTTTCGCCGCCTGCGGATCCGCTGGGAGATACGGGACGACATCCACGAGGCTTTCCTCACCCTCGGATGCGCAATCATCTGCTGGCGGCGCCTCAAGAAAGCAGTGCTGATCTGAGCCTTCAGCCCGTACCGGCGACCAGTGCCTCGCCGAGCGGGGTGCGGCGGTAGAGCACGGACCGCCCGGACCGGGCGCGGACGAGCAGTCCAGCGCCTCGCAGGATGGCGAGGTGGTCTCCTACCGCGCCGGGTGCCATGGCGAGGCTTCGGGCGAGGTGGCTGGTACTGGCCGGGGCGTCCAGCGCCAACAGGAGCCGGGCCCGGGCCCGGCCGACCAGAGCGGTCAGGGCATCCGGTCGGGGGACGCTCGTCTGTTCGCCCCACAGGGCGGCGGTGCCGCGGGCACGATAGATCAAGGTCCTGGGCCAGGGGTCTTCCAGGTGGGCGGCGATATTCGCGACGAAGACCGACGGGATCAGCAGGAGCCCGTCGCCGGCAAGGCGGACCGGTCCGACTTCGGGGAAGTGGCCGACCTCGATACCGCCCGCTTGCCAGACGATGCTCGGGTGCAAATTCTCGATGGCCGTGACCCATCCTTGTTCGCCGAGCACACCCACCCGGTGCACGACGTCGCGCTCACAGATCGCGCGCAGCTGCGGCCAGTCCGTGGCGAGCAGCTCGTGCCACGCCTGGTCCATCGCCTCGGCGATCCTGGAGACGGCGGCCGTCGAGTCAAGTACTGCGCGTACGCGGGGGTCGCGGGCGGACGGGCCGGTCGCGGTGGTGGCGCATTCATGGCGGGCGGCTTCCAGAGGTGTGGCCCGGATCATGGCCAGGTCGTCCGCCCAGGTCTGGTTGAGGCCGCGCGGGGGCGGGGCGACAAAGTTCGGCCCGGATCGGGGGTTGTGCAGGGCGAGGACGGCGTCCAGTTCGGTCTCGCGGCGAAGCCGTTCGAAGACCGGCAGGAGCCGGGTGGCCCAGGCTCGCGGCAGTGGCCGGTCCTGGCCCGCGAGCGAGCGCAGCAGGAAGCAGAGGTCCATCGCGGGAGAGAGTGCGAAGCGGCTGCGCAGCAGGGCCTCGACGGAGACTTCGAAGCGGAGCACCCTGCGACGTTACCGCAGGAAGTCCGCTCCGATTCGTCGAGCGACGAATCATTGTCGGTGGGGTGGGCGCACGGCGAGGCTGGCCGTCATGACCCCAACCGCCTCACCCGCGCAGGCCAACCACCGGGCCACCTACCGGGAAGTGCTGGCAGAGCCACGATTCCGGCTGCTCTTCTCAACCCGCACGGTCGCGATCACTGCGGACGCGCTGCGGATCACCACGTTCTCGGTGCTGGTCTTCTCGGCCACCGGCTCCGCGCTGCTGAGCGCACTGGCCTTCGGCATCGGCTTCATCCCGCAGCTGTTCGGCTCGCTGCTGCTTGGCTCACTGGCCGACCGACTGCCGCCCCGCGCGCTCATCACCGGCGGCTACGCCATGACGTGTGCCGCCGCCCTGCTGCTCGCCCTGGTGCGGATGCCGATCGCGGCAAGCCTCGGTGCCGTGGCGCTGGTCGCCCTCGCCACACCGGTGTTTCACGGCGCGTCGAGTCGCCTGGTCGCGCAGTCGCTGGAGGGCGATGCCTATGTGCTGGGCCGTTCACTGAACAACATCGCTGCCTCCGGCGCGCAGTTGTTCGGTCTGGCACTGGGAGGTGCGGTCGTCGCGGTACTCGGCCCGCACCGGGCGCTCGCGGTAAGCGCCGTCCTCTACTTCGGCTGCGCCCTCGCCATCCGCATCCGGCTGCCCCGGCTGCAACCGGGAGAGTTCGGCGGGACACCCGGCAGCGCTCCAGGCGAGGGCGGGGCCGTCCGGGCAAGCCTGCACGGTGCCGGCCTGCTGCTGCGCGGACTCACGGTGCGACGCCTGATGCTGGCCCAGTGGCTGCCGCCCGCTTTCGTAGCGGGCGCGGAAGGTCTGATCGTCGCCTACGCGGGAGGACGCCACTTCGCGCCCGGCCGGTACGCGGTGCTGATGGGCTGTCTGCCGGTCGGCATGCTGGTCGGTGACCTGCTGGTGGGCCGACTCCTTCTGCCACCCAATCGGGAGCGACTGGTAGTCCCGTTGATCGCCCTAATGGGACTGCCGCTGGTCGGCTTCGCCGCCGAGCCCGGAGTGGGGGTCTCGTCCTGTCTGCTGCTGCTCTGCGGCTTCGGATTCGCCTACGGCCTCGGCCTGCAACGGCCATTCCTGGACACCCTGCCGCAGGATGGCCAGGGCCAGGCCTTCGGCCTGCTCGGCTCCGGCAGCATGACGCTGCAGGGCGTGGGGCCGGCCTGCTTCGGCGCGGTGGCCGCAGTCATCGGAACAGGCGGCGCAATCGCCCTGGCAGGCGGCGCGGCGGCACTTACCGCCGGCTGGATTCTCACCTGGCACCCGCCCACCTCCCCGACCCCCGTCCCGAACCACTCAACGGGATCAGAGAACGGCACCGAAGAGCATGCGTGTAGCTCTCCTGCGTAGTAACCGGCGCAGGTGGGGTCGGCCGCGAACCTCACCCACCCCTCACCCACCCCACGCCTTCCTGGCAGACAGTCATTTCCGATAGCTCATTGTGTTAGGAGTTCTTAGAGGTCCTAACAGAACCTGTTTATCATGTGACTGTCGGCTCGGTTGCTCGTTGGTCTGGTCGTGGGAAAGAGGGAGTTGCGTCCTGGATCGTGTCGGACGAACTGTGGTCGCTCGTCGAGCCGTTGCTGCCCGAGCCGGGTCCCAAGCTGGTGGAGGGCAGGCCGCGGGTCCCCGACCGGCAGGCACTGTGCGGGACTCTGTTCGTGCTGCACACCGGCATCCAATGGGAGTACCTGCCCCAGGAACTGGGCTTCGGATCCGGCATGACGTGCTGGCGGCGCCTGACCGCCTGGAACGAGGCCGGCGTGTGGGACGAACTGCACATGGTGCTGCTGCAGAGGTTGCGGGCCGCGAAGAAGCTGGACTGGTCGCGGGCGGTGATCGACTCCTCCCACGTGCGCGGGCCGCTCGGCGCGGCCCAAAAGCGGACCCAGCCCGGTCGACCGTGCACGGCCGGGCAGCAAGCACCACGTCCTCACCGACGGCCGGGGCATCCCGCTCGCGGTGTCGCTGACCGGCGGAAACCGCAACGACGTCACCCAGCTGCTGCCGCTACTGGACAAGGTCCCGGCCGTGGCCGGCGTCGTGGGCCGGCCCAGACACCGACCAGACGCGCTCCTCGCCGACCGCGGCTACGACCACGACAAGTACCGCCGCCTGCTGCGACAGCGAGGGATTAGACCGGTCATCGCCGAACGAGGCGTCGAACATGGCTCCGGCCTGGGCGTCTTCCGCTACGTCGTCGAGCGCACCATCGCCTGGCTCCACGGCTTCCGTCGACTGCGGATCCGCTGGGAACGACGCGACGACATCCACGAAGCCTTCCTCGGCATCGCCGCCTGCCTGATCACCCACCGCCACGTCCAACGTCTTTGTTAGGACCTCTAAGAAGCCGTATCTCAACCGAACGTGATCCCTTGATTCCTGCTGTTCAGGCATGGTTTCGCTCGGGTTGAGGGAGGCATCGCGACGTCTTGTGTCCGCTTCATGGTCGAGGGGTGCGCGGTGGCGTCGGTGCTGGGAATGCTGGAGGAGCGAGAGGCGGCTGCCCGTGTGCGGGTGGAGGGCTTGCGGGAGGAAGTCGCGCGGTTGGCTGAGGCGTTGGAGGCCGCGGAGATCGAGCTGGACCGGCGGGTGATCGCGCGGGAGGAACTGATCGAGGCCCTGGCAGTATCTGCGGCCGAGTCCACTGCCGTGACCACGACCGAGGCGGAGGAGGAAGCGGCACCGCCGCTCGCCCCGGTGCCCGGCTCGACGGTGCCGCCCTGGCGGGAAGGGCTGCCGGTGACGGCTTTGGCGCCGGACTATCAGCGGATTGTGGGCGTGCTGGAACAGCAGCGGTCCATGGGTCACGGGCCGCTTCGGGCGAAGGAGATCGCGGTGGAGCTGGGCCTGGGGGCGACACCGGCGAAGGTCGAGGGGGTGCGGTCGAAAGCCCGGCGCCTGGCGGAGCGCGGGTGGCTCCTCCTGGAGGCGTCGGGGGCATTCAGTGCCGGACGGCGGCCCGTGGCCGTGCCAGACGCCGGCTCATCCGCGTGACCATCGACCACCGGATCATCGCCTCGCTGCTGGCCGGCAACGTTTCGTAGTCCCGGGCCAGACGGCGGGAGTTCATCAACCATGCGAACGTGCGCTCTGCCACCCACCGCCTCGGCAGCACCACGAACCCTGTCATGTCGTCGGTGCGCTTGACGATCTCCAACGTCAGGGCGAGTTTGTCCCGGCACCAGCCGACGAGGGAGCCGGTGTAGCCGCCGTCGGCCCAGACGAGGGTGATATCGCGGTTCAAGCCGCGCAGCCTGGCCAGCAGGCCCGCCGCGGCGTCCCGGTCGCCGATGTTCGCGGCAGTGACCGCGACGGTCAGGAGCAGGCCGAGCGTGTCGGTCACGATGTGCCGCTTGCGGCCCGGCACCTTCTTCCCGCCGTCGTAGCCGCGGGAGGCGGCCGGCACCGTCGCGGCGGCCCGCACCGACTGCGCGTCGATGATCCCCGCCGTGGGCTCGGCCTCACGACCTTCGCGTTCCCGGACCCTTCCACGCAGCCGATCGTGGAACTCAGTGATCAGCCCGTGCTCGCGCCAGCGGCGGAAGAAGGCGTAGACCCGGCCCCAGTCGGGAAAGTCAGCGGGCAGCGCCCGCCACGAGATCCCGCCCGCGACCAGGTAGCGGACCGCTTCCAGCAGCTGGCGGTGGCAGTAGCCCTCAGGCCGTCCGCCCCGCCCTTGGAACCAGCCCGGCACCGGCAGCAAAGCCCGGACAGCCGCCCACTCCGCGTCCGTCATGTCCGACGGATACCGGCACACCCGATCCGGATGATCGGCCGCGTTGCCGTACACGTGCGCGAGGCAGTCACACGATGGTGCTGCCGAGTTGAACTGGACGAGCTCGGACACGTACAACAAGGACACCAGGGCCTCCCGGCACTGCTCGGTCAGATTCGCATCCCCGAGCTACCGAGAGGCCCTGTCTCCATGCACGTACAGCAGGAAGTTCACCCAGGCGGGAAGCCCGTTCGAACCGCACGTTCCGTCATCGGTTGAGATACGGCTTCTTAGAAGCTGTTGTCTTTCCGAGAGTGCGGGTGTGTTTGCGCTGGTCAGGTGTAGGGGTGGTGTTTCGGCGGGAGGGACGGGTTGTTGTGTCGTCTCTTCGATGGAGGTGCCGGGATGCCGTCGGTGATGGGGCTGCTGGAGGAGCGTGAACGCGTCGCTCGGCAGCGGGTGGATGCTCTCCAGGCCGAGTTGCGGGAAGCGGAGGCGGTGTGGGAGCGGTTCGTGATTGCCCGTGAGACGGTGGGTGAGGTTCTGGCGGAGCCTCGCGGAGGCCAGGACGTGGTGCCGGTTGTGGTGGCCGGTGAACGGCCGGTGCAGGTCAGGCAGGCGGTACCCGGCTCAGTGGTGCCTCACTGGGAGGAAGGGGTCGCCCCGGTGGTTCTCGCGCCGGACTACCAGCGGATCATGGCCGTGCTGGCCGGCGGGAACGGGATGCGCGGGGAGACGATGGACTGTCGTCAACTCGCGGTCGGCCTCGGGCTGGAGCCGGTCCCGGCGAAGGTGGAAGGGGTGCGGTCGAAAGCCAAGCGGCTGGCCGCGCGGGGCTGGTTGGCGGAGGAACGTCCGGGGCTGTTCAGCGTGCCTGTCGGGCGAGGCGGCGGCTCATGACCGTGCTCATCGCCCACTTGATCACTGCCTCCGAGGTGTCGGTGCGCGTCTCGTAGTCGCGGGCCAGTCGGCGTGAGTGCATCAGCCACGCGAACGTGCGCTCCACCAGCCACCTCTTCGGCAGCACGGTGAAACCGCTGGTGTCGTCGCTGCGTCTGACCACGGTCAGCGCGATCCGCAAGGCGTCGCGGGCGAGGTTGACCAGGCGCCCGGTGTAGCCGCCGTCGGCCCACACCCGCGTGACGCGCCAGTGCCGTTCACGCAGCCGGGCCAGGAGTGTCTGCCCTGCTTCCCGGTCGGTGACCGAGGCCGCGGTCACCATCACGGTCAGCAGCAGTCCGAGGGTGTCCACCACGATGTGCCGCTTGCGGCCGTTGACCTTCTTCCCGCCGTCGAATCCCCTGGTCGCGCCCGGCACCGACGCGGCTGCCTTCACCGACTGCGCATCGATGATGCCGGCCGTCGGTTCCGGGTCCCGGCCCGCGGCCCGGCGGACCCGGTCGCGCAGCCGATCGTGGAACTCGGCGGTCAGGCCCTTGTCCCGCCAGCGCCGGAAGAACGCGTAGACGCGGTCCCACGCGGGGAAGTCCGCAGGCATCGCCCGCCAGGTGATGCCGCCTGCGACCAGATAGCGCACTGCATCGACCATCTGCCGGTGGCAATAGCTCTCCGGTTGCCCGCCGCGGCCCTCGAGCCAGCCGGGAGCCGGCATCGCGTCACGTACGACGGCCCACTCCGCGTCGCTCATGTCGGACGGATACTTCGGTCGCCTGTACGGCCGGTCCGCGGCGTTCCCGAACCGGTGAGCGAGACAATCACACGACGGAGACACCGAGTTGGACGCCATCGATGCCGGCACGGAAGACTGCAGCACCAGGGGCCTCCTGTTGCTCGTTTGGATTCGACACCCTCGAGCTGTGCGGGAGGCCCCGCTTTCATGCCCGGTCGGCCACGAGATCACCCGACCGAGTCGACGACCTCGAACTCACGCCCACCAAGATCGATAAAGCAACAGCTTCTAAGACGTCATCTCATTTGGCCCAGTAGGCTGCGGTCGTGGTTGGTTTAGTGGTGACATCACAGGAATGTGTTTGAGTGGATGAGCGGGTCTTGGATTCGGAGGGACGGCATCGGTGTGTTTTGTCAGCACAAGGAGGCCCGATGGAAGGACCGACTTAGGCCTCAGCTTCAGCAAGGAATCGGAGACGCCGTCCGTCGGGTTCAATGGTGGCGTCTCCTTCATGAGCAGCAACGCCACGACTTCGAGCAGCTCAGAGGAGACGGCTGGGGCGGCACCCTCACCGCGGCATACGGTGCGGGTGCGACAGTCAGCCACGAGAGAGCGGTCGGTGCTGCGAACAATCGCGGTGAGTCAGTGGGTGCCTGTTGGCCTCGTCGGAGGCTTGGGTGTCGAGGCGGTCGCAACCACCTCGCATGGTACGCAGGTTGGCCGAATTAGCGATATAGGCATGGTGGATAATTGGTATGGGATGAATCAGGTCGACGTGATTGAACTTGCAGGGCGTGTCTCTTCCGATATGAGTGTGGCGCAGCTCGTGATCTGGGGAATTGCGTTCCCTCTAGGGCTAGTCACCGTTCCGAATATCGGACAGGTGGCGGATCGGATATTTCTGTTCCTGGCGGGTGTTCTACCCGGCCCTACTGAAAGGGCTAGCCCGAGGTCGATACGGTTCGCCGCTGGGATCATCACCTTCCTGTCACTGGTGGGTGCGGTGCTCGAGATTCGGATGGGTCTCACCTGACGCGAGGACCAGGCGAGATCAGGGAGACGGCCACCAGGCTGCCTCCCAGATCTCGCGTCCGGGGCAGGACCCGATGAGGCGCTTCAGTTCCTTTGGCCGTCTACCTGCTCAGGCATTGTGAGCGGTCTGGAACGCATCGAGTGTGCTGGCGCTCGCGAGTGCTGGTCTCACCGAGGACCTGCAGCCCGTGGTGGATTTTGCTGACGCTGGACACTCCGGCCATGCGCACGCTGGACGCCGCGGCAGCAGGGTCTTTGAGAAGTGATCGGAAGGGCCCGCGCACCGACAGCTGGGCGAAGAAGAACCGGCCCGCTGGCTGGCTACTCCTCAGTCGGCAGCACGAGCAGAGGCTACGCGCTCTCCAGAGCCTTGATCACGTGGTGCAGTTCCTCTGGCATGACCGCGATCAGGACCTCGCCGTCGGACGACTCGCATTCGACGATCCGGGATCCCGGGTTGACCGCCACCGCCTCACCCAGTGAGGGCGAGCGGACCCCGGCCTGACACAGATCGGCCGGCAGAGCGGCTTCCTGCTTACCCAAGGAAGGTTTCCAGACGAGGGGGCCAGCACTGATCAGCAGGCGTCCCGCCCTCCAGCGAGAGCCCTGAGCAGACCACTTGAGCATGCAAGGCACCCCGGCCGGTTCCCCGGCGGATATTGCGGTCGACCTCTGCTGCCGCTTCCGGCCCATCAGCCACCCAACGAGACTTGCAGCCACCGCAAGAAACGCTAGTTCGATCACACTCGCATTCAAGCAGGCGGAGAACGCGGGCGGAGCACATCACCGAACATCAGGGCCCTGGGCCTTCAACCCGTACTTAATTGGAGGGCGTTAAGTCCGTTTCTGGTAGCGGCCGCGTCCGGGTTGTTCGAGGAGTCCTTGGCGGACGAGTCGTCCCAGGCGGGAGCGGGTGACGTTGATCGAGGGCTCGTCGGTGGGCAGACCGAGATGCTCGTGCAGATCGCGGACGCGGAACACCTGTCCGGGGTGCTCGTTGAACGTGGTCACGAAGTGCTGGTAGACGGTCGCCGTGGCGGTCTCTGCGAGGGCCGTTGCGTGGTCGGGAGGGGTGAGGCCCGTCGATGACCTTGCGGGTGGCGGCGAGCTCGGACCTGTGTGAACGCCGTCCTGCCCGGAATGCGGGAGCTGGGACGCGGCACGCTGCTGTTCGTCAACGGCGCCAGCGCAGTGCGCCCGAACCCCAAGGTCGCCGGGACGTCGATCGCGTTCGCCGCAGAGAGCGCCTACGCCGCGATGCTCCACCGGTCCCTCGCACCGGAGAACATCCACGCCGCACAGTTGATCATCCCCGGCGCGATCAGCCCGGACGCCGAGCACTCCAGCCCCGCGGTGCTGGCCGAGCGGCTGCACGCGATTCACACCGAACGCGGCGACTTCCGGCACTACGCCGAGCCGCTACCCGCATGACCTCGGAGAAGCAGTCGCGCTCCGCGCATCTCTGTGTGCCGCTAGCAGCGGGCCAGGGCGGTAGCCCGGCGGGGCGACGCAACTGAGGGCATCGCTGCTTCCGACAGAGACAGAGCCATACCCGGCCCTCTGGCGGGGGCACGCGTGTTCAGCGGCCGTATTCATCTGTACAGTGACACTCAACATTGTCGGCGGGCACCGCCTCTGCCGGACCGGACCGCGCGTGATCGGCTGCAGCGTTCTACGACGAGGTCGTCACGGTGAGGGAGATCGCGTGAACAGCACAACGGGCCGTGACGGAGCACGGTCGGCGACATCCGCAGAACAGCGCATCGGTCCCGCGGTGCGGGCCGCACGCGAAGCCCGCGGGATGTCACTGCGGGCGCTGGCGCGCCAGATCGGTGTCTCCCCGAGCTTCCTCTCCCAGCTCGAACGCAACAAGACCAATGCGAGCGTGGGTACCCTCTACACCCTGGTGGAGGCCCTCGACCTGTCTCTGGACCATCTCGTGTCGGCGGATCCCGGCTCGCCGGGAGCGGCTCCGCCCACGCCTCCGGCAGCCGAACCGGACTCGCCGCCCCCGGGCGTTCCGAGTGCCGTGGTGAACCGGTTCGGAGCAGTGGACAGTCCGGTGCTTCACCTCCCGGACCGGGCGCGGATCCGGTTCCCAGGAGTGGTCTGGGAGCGGCTGACGCAGGCGTCGGACCCATTCGTGGACTTCCTGCACGTACGCTACGAGCCTGGTAGCGCCTCGTGCGCCCCCGACGACATGATGCGGCACGGCGGCCGCGAATACGCCTTGATCCTGTCCGGCCGGATCCGTGTCCAGATCGGCTTCGAGACCTACGACCTGACCGAAGGAGACTCGGTCACGTTCGACTCCATGACGCCTCACCGCCTGAGCAACGAGTCCGATGCGCCCGTCGAAGCCGTGTGGTTCGTCGTCGGCGGGCGGAGCGACGAGCGGGCCAACACGGCAGCCGCCCCCGCACCCGACGTCACGCACCTGCCCTCGCTGCGCACCTGAACGCACCGGCTGGGTATCGTCGCCGTGCTCCGGGCCGCACCGCCGGAGGCGGCCCACCGCGAATTCGCCATCACCGCGCAGGGTGTGCGCCGGTGAGCACCGCCGTGACCGCGTCGTCGTCGGACAGCATCGAAAACGACCCCGGCGCCGCGAGTGCCTCGGTCACCGAGGCGGAGGCACGTGTCCCGGCCTCACCAACTCCGTGAGCGGCTCGGCGGACCGGTTCCACGCCACGACGTCGAGACCCGCTGAGGCCAGTCGGCCCGCGATCGCCGACCCCGTCGTCCCTGTCCCAACGCAGCCGATCGTCACCATCAGCCCTTCCAGACGGCCTTGAGGTTGCAGAACTCGCGCATCCCTTCAGCGGCCAGTTCCCGGCCGATGCCGGAGTTCTTGGTGCCGCCGAAGGGCAGTTCAGGATGAGACACGGTCATCCCGTTGACGAATACCGCACCGGCATCCAGGCCTTCGACGAGGAGACGCTCCTCGTCCGCATCCGTGGTCCACACCGATGAACTCAGTCCGAACGCCGTGTCATTGGCCACCGACACGGCCTCCTCCACATCAGCGACCCGGAGGATGACCGCTACCGGCCCGAACGCCTCCTCCCGGTAGAGCCGCATCTCGGGCGTGACGTTCTCCAGCACGGCGGGCTCGAAGAACCATCCCTGCCCCTCGATCGCCGCGCCGCCGCACCGCAGTCGAGCTCCGAGCGAGACTGCGTCCTCCACCAGCTCGACCAGTTCCCTGCGGCCCGTCTCGGTCGCGAGCGGTCCGACGTCCGTCGTCTCCTCCATCGGAGCGCCCACCACCAGTGCCTTCGTGCCCTCGACGAACGCCTGGACGAAGGCGTCGTAGATGTCGGTGTGGACGATGAAGCGCTTGGCGGCGACGCAGGACTGTCCGTTGTTCACCGTGCGGGCCGCGACAGCGGTGCGCGCGGCAGCCTGGACGTCCGCGCTGGGCAGCACCACGAAGGGGTCGGAACCGCCGAGTTCCAGCACGGTCTTCTTCACCTCTGATGCGGCCACGGCTGCGACGGCACGCCCGGCCGGCTCGGAACCGGTGAGCGTGACGGCGGTCACCCGCCGGTCCCGGACGATCCGCTCCACCTCCGACGAGCCGATCAACAGGGTCTGGAAGGCGCCCTGCGGAAAGCCGGCTCGAGCGAACAGATCGTCCAGGTAGAGGGCTGTCTGCGGCACGTTGGAGGCGTGCTTCAACAGTCCGACATTGCCCGCCATCAGGGCGGGTGCGGCAAAGCGGATCACCTGCCACATCGGGAAGTTCCACGGCATCACCGCGAGGACGGCGCCCAACGGCTCGTAGCGTGTGAAGGCGGCCGAAGCACCGACCGCCGCGGGATCGCCCAGTGGCTGGTCGGCGAGCATGTCCTCGGCGTGATCGGCGTAGTAGCGCATCGTGCGGGCACTCTTCAGGACCTCGGCACGGGCCTGCGTGATCGGCTTGCCCATCTCCTCGGTCAGCAGGCCGGCGGTGTCCCGTGACTCGGCCGTCACCAGATCGGCGGCGGTACGCATCCACGCGGCCCGCTGGGCGAAGGTGGTCCTCCTCATCTCCCGAGCCGCTTCGGCGCTCAGCGCCAGCCGCTCCTCCACCTCCTCCGGGCTCATCGAGGGGAAGGACCGGACTAGCTCACCGGTGGCCGGATTGACAGTGGCGATCGGCATGAGGCTCTCCTTGATGTACGGCGGCACGGCTTGATTGGATCCAACATAGTACGACGCTCTCCTGTCGTCAGGAGAGGAATCGATCAGTTCGCGGCGTGGAGTGAGCTCGCGATTGGATCCTTGAGTGATATCGCCGCTATTGCCCGGGCTCCGAGCGTGCGCTTCCTGGCACGTGCTCCGGATCTGGCGCGGCGCCTCGTCGGTGGGGCTCTTGCGGCGGCCGGTCGAAGGCGTGCGGGTCCTGGCCGCCGCGCCGAGATCGTCCACGTAGAACGCCAAATGGTGGCCTCCAGCAGCGCTGTTGAGGGGCGGCACCGAAGCGGCTGCCGAGGCCTCGTGGATGAAGGCATCGAGCACCGCCATGCCCGCCCAGCCGGAAGAAGGGCAGCTCGCGCATGGCGGTGTCCTCGGCGACGCCGAGCCGCGCCGCCGTCTCGGGCGACGGCCCGAAGGGGCGGAGTCGGAGCAAGTCTCTCGCCCTCGCCCGTTGCATTGGATCCAATCATCGTCCTAAATTAGCCGGACCTCACCCATCGGGAACCCGTGAAAACTCAGCCCTGGGCCACCCGTATTGGATGCATCGAGACGAGAGGGGCTCATCGTGGCCAAACATTCCAAGCTCTCCGCGGCGCAACCGTGGGTCGAGCTGAGCCTCACCGCAGCGGACCGGAAACAAGCCGATCCGGACGTGGTGCTTCGCATGCTGGCCTTCACCCAGTGGGTGCGAACCTTCGAGGAGTACGTCCTGGAACTCGCCGCCAAGGGCCTCGTGCACGGTCCCGCTCACTCCAGCATCGGCCAGGAGGGCGGTGCCGTCGGCTCCCTGCTGGACCTGCGCTCCGACGACTTCGTCAACGGATCGCACCGCGGCCACCACCAGTTCCTCGCCAAGGCGTTCGGTCACGTCGTCGCACCGGGGACCGGCCTGCCCGAACTGACCGGCGAGGTCAAGGACGTGCTGCGGCGCACGCTCGCGGAGATCTGCGGACTGGACCAGGGCTGGAGCCGGGGCCGCGGTGGGTCGATGCACCTGATGTGGCGGCAGGCCGGCGCGATGGGAACCAACGCGATCGTCGGCGGCGGGGTGCCCCAGGCCGCCGGATTCGCCTGGAACCAGCGCCAGGCAGGCACCGACGCGGTCACCGTCACCTACTTCGGCGACGGCGCCGTGAACATCGGCTCGGTGCTGGAGACGTTCAACCTCGCCGCGGCCTGGAAACTGCCGCTGTGCTTCTTCGTGGAGAACAACCTCTACGCCGTCTCCACCCACGTCGCGGACGTGACCGCGGAGCCCCGGCTCTCGGCCCGCGGCCCGGGCTTCGGCATCCCGTCCTGGCGGGTGGACGGTATGGACCCCCTCGCCGTACGCGCGGCGATGGCGGAGGCCGTCGAACACATGCGGGCGGGCAACGGTCCGACCCTCGTCGAGGCCGAGGTCTACCGCTACTTCCACCAGAACGGCCCCTTCCCCGGCAGTGCCTTCGGGTACCGCAGCAAGGCCGAGGAGAAGGAATGGCGCGACCGCGACCCGCTCACCAGGCTGCGGACCCACGCTGTCGAGGCCGGACTGCTCACCCAGGAGGAGGTGAGCGCGCTGCGGACACGAGCCGCCGAAACCCTGGCGGAGATCGGCGACTCCTTCCTCGAATCCGTGCCCGGCGGCAAGCCCGGCGAGAAGCGCATCATCGGGGACCTGTGGCCGGACGCCGCCTTCGTCGACGTCGGCGTACGCGGAGAGCTCTCCGAGCTGAAGGGGCTCCGATACGCCACGGACGAACCGGCGGGGGAGAAGGAGGAGATGCGCTTCATCGACGCCGTCTCCGGCGTACTGGCCCGGCACATGGAACAGGACGACCGCATCGTGATCCTCGGGGAGGACGTCCACCGGCTCAACGGCGGGACCAACGGGGCGACCAAGGCACCCCTGCAGGGCTTCCCCGAGCGGGTGCTGGGCACCCCGATCAGCGAGAACGCGTTCACTGGTCTGGCGGCCGGGATGGCGATCGACGGACGCTACCGGCCCGTCGTGGAGTTCATGTACGCCGACTTCATGTGGGTCGCGGCGGACCAGTTGTTCAACCAGGTCGCCAAGGCGCGGCACATGTTCGGCGGCACCACCGCCGTGCCTTTCGTACTGCGCAGCAAGCTCGCCGCCGGGACAGGCTACGGCTCACAGCACTCCATGGACCCGGCCGGGATCCTCGCCACCGCTCCCGGGCTGAGGATCGTGGCACCTTCAATCCCGGCCGACTACATCGGCCTCATGAACACGGCGCTCGCCTGCGACGACCCGGTCGTGGTCCTCGAGCACGTCGACCTGTACCCGACCGCGGGCCAGGTGCCGGCCGGCGACCTGGACTACGCACTGCCGGTCGGCCGGGCGGCCGTGCGGCGCCACGGCGACGACGTCACCGTCATCTCCTACCTGAGCATGGTCGGCCACTGCCTGGAGGCGCTGGACGTCGTCACCGACGTGCAGGCCGACCTCATCGACCTGCGGTGGCTCGACCGCGCTTCCCTGGACTGGACGACGATCGAGAAGAGCGTACGCCGTACGAACCGTGTCCTCGTCGTCGAACAGGGCGCGCGAGGTACCTCGTACGGAGCCTGGCTGGCCGACGAGATCGCCCGGCGCCTGTTCGACTGGCTCGACGCCCCCGTGCAGCGGGTCACCGGAGGAGAGGCGTCCCCGAGCATCAGCAAGGTCTTGGAACGGGCCGCCGTCGCCCGAACCGACGAAGTGGTGGCCGCTCTGCGAGCCGTCAAGAACGCCTGAGGTGGAAATCATGGCTGAACTCATGCGTGTCCCCGAGGTCGCGGCCGGAGCCACCGACGTGATCATGGGTGAATGGCTGGTGGCCGAGGGCGCGGAACTCACCGCGGGCGCCCCGCTCGCGGTCGTCGAGACTGACAAGGCGCAGGTCGAGGTGGAGGCGGAAACGGAGACGGTGCTGCTGCGCACCCTGGTGCGACCGGGCACACGTGTCCCTGTCGGCGCGCCGATGGCGCTGCTCGGCACCCACACCGAACGGGACTTTGACCTGGACGCCGTCCTGGCCGGGCTGGGTGTCGAAGCCGTCGGCACCCCGGATGAGGCAGGTCCCGAGGTACCTCCTGCCCAGGACGCGCCACCCACGGACTCCTCGTCCGTGTCACCCGAAGAGGCTCCGGAACCGGTGGGCCCGCAGGAGTCCGGCACTGGCGTCTCAGGCGGCCGTCGTTTCGCCAGCCCGCTCGCACGTCGGCTGCTGCGCACCGCGGGCATCGACATCGCCACGGTGACCGGCAGTGGACCGGGCGGACGCATCGTTCGGCGCGACGCCGAAGAGGCGGTCCAACGGGCGGCGCAGGCAGCGGCACCGCCCGGGCCGCCGACGCCCGCGGTGGCAGCCGGTGGCACAGGTATACAACTGCCCCTGGGGTTCGGTGAACCGGCCCGGGCCACACCGCACAGCCGACTGCGCCGCGCCATCGCGACGAGGCTCGCGCAGAGCAAGCGCGAGGTGCCCCACTTCTACCTCAAGAGGTCGGTCGAGGTGGACGCGTTGCTGCGGCTGCGCGCGGACCTCAATGCCGGTGCGGGCGTGCGGATCTCGGTCAACGACCTGCTGGTCAAGGCCGTCGCCACGGCGCACACCGCTGTACCGCAGGCCAACGTGGTGTGGACCGAGGACGCACTGCTCCACTACGAGTCGGCCGACGTCGCCGTCGCGATCGCCTCCGCGCGCGGGCTGGTGACGCCGGTGCTGCGCGACGTCGGACACAAGTCGGTCGGTTCAGTCTCCGCAGAGGTGCGCCGGTTCGTCCGCACGGCGGAAGAGGGATCCTTGCGGCAACGGGACCTGGAGGGCGGGTCGATCACCGTCACCAATCTCGGCATGCACGGTGTCGACGAGTTCTCGGCCATCATCAACCCGCCGCAGTCGATGATCCTCGCCGTGGGCGCGATCCGACCCGTGCCCGTGGTGCGCGAGTCCGAGGTCGTCGCCGCCTCGTCCATGTCCCTCGTGCTCTCCGTCGACCACCGCGCCGTGGACGGTGCGCTCGCGGCGCAGTGGCTCGACGCCCTGGTGGACGCCGTCGGCCGGCCGTACCGGCTGCTGGTGTGACTCGACAGGTCCGGGCCGCACCTGCGGCCCGGACCTGTCGCCGACGGATGCTCCGTCAGGCCCCCGCCGGTCCGTCGTTCGACGCAGGCGCGGGTTCGCTCGTGTCGGCGCATGCGATCGAGCACCGTCACCAAACGGGCACTGCCCTCGACGACCCCGCCCAAGCGGCCGAGGCCGCCCTGCGCCGCCTGGGCCGACGGATCCTGGCCCTGACCGGGGAGATCGACGAGTTGGAGGCCGAACCGAAGCCGCTCAGTACGGGGACCGTCACCGGCTCGACTGCGGCGGCGACCGCGCCGCCAACCGAGACCTGCACACCATTGCGTACCACCCGCTGGGTGCGGACCGCCTCGACGTTGGCGTCCCGACTCTTAGGCGTGCTGGTGGCCCGGCCGGAAGCGACCGCTTCGGCGGCGGCAGGCGAACCGAGCCGGTGCCGTGACGAGCCAGTGATCTCGTGCACGTCTCCTCGTGGGACGCTCCTGGGTATCGAGCTTGCCGAAGTGTTCAGTGGCACGCAACACAGTCAGTGCCGCCACCCTCGCCGTCAAGGTTGGTCCATGGGGGATAGCGTCGATCGCATCCTCCATGACGTGTTGTGTTGCGGTGCAGCGCGGCGCCGGAAGAGCATCGCGCTTCAGCCTTGCGGTGAGTTCTTACACCTCATACTGTTCAGTATCAGCACACAGTGTGAATGGGTTGAACGGGTCAGTCAGCGAGGAGAGCTTCACATGATCAGCAGCGTGGCCAGCACGGGAATCAACGCGGTCGACTGGGAGGAGAGGATCGACTACGCGCGCCTGCGCGGGGACCGACTGGCGCGGCTCAAGGCGCAGCTCGACGCTTCGGACTGCGGGGCCGTACTGGCCTTCGACTTCTCCAACATCCGGTACATGACCGCCACACACATCGGCACGTGGGCGATGGACAAGCTCATCCGCTTCAGTCTGCTCACCCGGAAGACCGACCCGATCTCCTGGGACTTCGGCTCCGCCGCCAAGCACCACCAGCTGTACAACCTCTGGCTGTCGGAGACCACGGCCGAGGCCGACGCGGACCCGCACGCGCCGCACCACGGTGCGGTGCGGCCGCGTGCCGAATCCGGCGCAAGGGCCGGTATATCCACCCTCCGCGGGGCCATCAGCCCCGACGCGGAGATCGCCCGTTCGGTGGCCCGCAAGATCAAGAGGGAGTTGGAGAAGTACGGTCTGGCGAACGAGCCGCTCGGCGTGGACGTCATCGAGCTTCCGGTCCTCTTCGCGCTGCGCGACGAGGGCATCGACGTCGTCGATGGACAGCAGATCTTCATGGAGGCACGGCGGATCAAGAGCCACGACGAGATCGCCCTGCTGACCCAGGCCGCCTCCATGGTCGACGCCGCCTACGACGAGCTCTACCGGTTCCTCCGCCCGGGCGTACGGGAGAACGAGTGCGTCGGCCTGGTCGCCAAGAAGCTCTACGACCTCGGCTCCGAATACGTCGAAGGCGTAAACGCCATCAGCGGTGAACGGTGCTCGCCCCACCCCCACGTCTTCTCCGACCGGCTCATCCGCCCCGGCGACCCGGCCTTCTTCGACATCCTGCACAGCTTCAACGGTTACCGCACCTGCTACTACCGCACCTTCGCGGTCGGCTCCGCGAGCCGGGCCCAGCACGACGCCTACAAGCGGACCCGGGAGTACATGGACCAGGCGATCGCACTGGTACGCCCCGGAGCCACCACTGCGGACATCGTCTCGGTGTGGCCCACGGCGCAGGAGTTCGGCTTCCCCGACGAGGAGGCGGCGTTCGCGCTCCAGTACGGCCACGGCGTCGGCCTGTCCATCTGGGAGAAGCCGATCTTCTCCCGGCTGGTCTCGCTCGAGCACCCCGAAGTGCTGCAGGAGGGCATGGTGTTCGCCCTGGAGACCTACTGGCCGTCGGCGGACGGCGTGGGTGCGGCACGCATCGAGGAGGAGGTCGTGGTCACCGCCGACGGCTGCAAGGTGATCACGAAGTTCCCCGCCGAGGACCTCATCGTCGCCGGGCAGAGGTACTACGCCGTGGGTGGGGCGCTGCCGACCCTGCGCGACTCGCAGTCCCACCTCAACACGACCGCCGACGGAGGGACGAACGCACCCCGCTGACCACCATCAGCGCTGGTGCGACGTCATCCCGCTCTCAGGGGGCCAGGTCGCCGTCTACGGCATGAAGGAGAAGTCGTGCGGCACGTGCCCGTACGCGCTGTACGGACTGACCACCCGGATCTGCTCCATCGCGCGGACAGACGCGGCCCGCCTACCGTCACGACGGCAGGCGGGCTGCGCCACTGACAGGCGCTATGCGATCTGCCGGCCCTTGGTCTCAGGGAGCCCCAGCACCCCTATGATCACCAGTACGTATCCGAGGGCCCCGACCCCCATCGCCGCCTTCAGCCCGAACACGGGGGACAGCGCCCCGACCAGGGAGGGGAAGAACGCGGCGACTCCGCGGCCGAAGTTGTGGACGACACCGACTCCCGTGCCGCGCACCCGGCTGGGAAACAACTCGCTGAAGAACACGCCCGTCCCGGCCAGGGATCCGCACGCCGCCACTCCCAACGGCACGCCCAGTACCAGCAGCAGACCGTTGGCCCCCTGCGGTATCCAGGTGTAGGCCACGACGCACAACACCCCGCTGACCGAGAACAGGATGAACGTGGCCCGGCGGCCGAGCCGGTCGTGCATATGCCCGGCACAGACATAGCCGAGGAAGCAGCCGACGATGACGACGGAGAGGTAGCCGCCGGTCCCGACGACCGTCAGTCCGCGCTCCGTGTGCAGATAGGACGGCAACCAAGTGAACACGGCGAAGTACCCGCCCTGCACACCGATCCCAACCAGAACCGCGAGCAGCGTGGTGCGCCGCAGGTCGCGGTGGAAGAGGGCGCCGAGGCCGCTCCAGAGTGAGGTGGTCTGCCCGGCGGCCAGGCGGCGGTTCTCCTTCGACGCGTCGGAGTCCTTGACGTTGCGCCGCACGAACAGCAGCGCGAAGGCCGGCAGGATCCCGAGGAAGAACAGGTAGCGCCAGGCATCAGGTCCGGCGTGGCTGAAGATCAGTGTGTAGGCGAGAACGGCACAACCCCACCCGATCGCCCAGGAGCTGTGGACATAGCCCAGCAGTCGGCCGCGCTGCTCGGCCGGGGCCACCTCGGCGATCAGTACCGCACCGGCCGCGAACTCACCGCCGAATCCGAGACCCTGAAAGCCCTTGAACACCAGCATCTGTTCGTAGTTCTGGGACAGGCCGGACAGCGCGGTGAACACCGCGAAGGTCGCGATGGTGATCATCAGGATCCGCACCCGGCCCAGCCGGTCCGACAGCAGTCCCGCCAGGGCCCCGCCGACCGCCGAGGCCAGCAGGGTCACCGTCATGATCCAGCCCGACTCCGTGGAGCTGAGGGAGAAGGCCGTGGCGATCGCCCCCAACGCCAGCGGGAGGGTGTTGAAGTCGAAGGCGTCCAGACCCCATCCCGCGAATCCGGCCCAGAACACGGGTCGGTGCTCCCGCGAGAGGGAGCGGTACCATCGAGGAGACCTCACATCCGGGGGTGCTGTGTCCGCCGACTCGGTCGGGGATGGCGATTGCGTCATCACGTTCTCCTGGAGGTCGGGTTCGAAAGGGCCGTCCCGGTGATCCCGGTGACGAGGGGCCGTTCGGCGACCAGGCGGAGTCGTGGTCAGGGCTGAGTACGGTGTTCCTTTTCCGAGCGGCGAGTCGAGACTCTTTCGAGGCGCTGCCCCGGTCTGCCGTGGGCCAGCCCGAGTGTGGTGAACCGGGTGTTAATCCACAGGAAATCGCGGCGCGACCCACGGCGGCACGATCGTCGCGCCGGCCCGTCCAGTGGGGTCGGCCCTGCGGCTGTCGCCGTGCCCTCCGCGGGGGCCGGGGGAAGCAGCGTGGGATCCGTGGTGGCCGAGATGAAGTCCCAGACGGTGCGGGTACGGGTCGAGTACGGGGGGTGGTGCTGCGCGGCTGGTACGAGCGCGCAACGCCCCGCTGGCCCGGGTCGGACCTGGAGGCGAAGGCTTGACCGGCCGGCCCGTCACCGCTGACGACAACGTGCCGACCTTCGCCCCCGCTGAACCAGACGCCGGTCCAGTCCTCCTGCACCTCTGTCCGAACGAAATTGCTGACCGGCCTGTGCACGTCACCGTGGGTCGACCTGGACGACGGCCCCGCCTGTGTCCCGAAGCCGGGAGCCGGTGCCCGTTTCAGTGCTGCGGCAGCAAGGGGGACGGCGGCCAGGGGGAGCGGGTGTCCAGGAGGAAGTCGGCCCGGACGGCCACCCCCGACTGCAGTAGCTTCTGGTGCACGACGGGACTGCGGCCGGGGCAGGAGACCACCACGGTGATGTATCCCTCGGGCAGGCCGGTCACGGCGTACTCGCCCTGGTCGTTCGTCGCGGTTCGCACCAGTTGGTGACCCCGGGTGTCCATCACGGTCACGGCGGCGTGGCGGACGGGCCGGTGGCCGACGTCCTGGACGCTGCCCTCCAGCATCGGGAGTGCCTCGCCGAAGTGGTGGTGTCGGTGCACCGGCAGCGCGGTCGGCATGGGCGCCTCCAGGGACGGGTCCTCCACGGGCGGCTCGGGAACCTCCTCCTCGTCGTCCGCTTCGCCGCGTACCGCCTCGCGGTGGTGCCGCCACGCGTCGAGACCCAGCAGGGCGAGACCCACCGCCACCCATGCGCACAGCACGAGGACCGGCCTCAGGACGCCCGCGCCGTCGAAGTACAGGACGCCCTTCAGGGCGTCAACCGCGTTGCTGAGCGGCATGAAGAGGTGCAGGTCCTGGAAGAACATGGGCAGCAGGGGGACGGGAGCCACGCCGCTGGTGGGCACGCTCAACACGATGAACAGGCCCATGCCCACCAGGGGGAAGAACTGTTTGGTGAAGGGCGCGACCCCCGCGGAGAACGTGGCCACGGCAGCGGTGAGCAGACAACCGATGGCCAGGGCCGAAGGCTCGTTCGGAACGTATTCCAACCATACGCCGGCGAGGTACCCCACGGTGCCGAACAGCGCCGAGACACCCGCGATCGTCATCAGCTTCCTGCGGCGGTTGAAGGTCACCGCCCGCAGCAGGGTCGTCGCGAGGATGTAACCGGGGACGCTCCACGCGACCCCGAGATAGACCAGGGTCGTGCCGTTCCGGTCCTCGCGCACGGTGGGCGCCACGTCCTGCACCGTGAGCTTCCGGTGGTCGTGGGCCGAGAGCCGGGTGAACCCCTGGGTCAGCGCCTGCTCCAGGGACATGCCGTTGGCCTGGGCCATGTAGAGCACGCTGTGCGTCCCCTCGACGGCGTAACCCGCCACCGCGTCCCGTTCCAGCACCGCCCGCCGGGCCTCACGGGCGTCCGCCACGGCGGTGACGTCGAAGCCGCCGGGCTGTTCCCGCCGCAGCACGGTGTCGACCTGGCGTTGCAGGGCCGGCTGAGCCACGACGACCTTCGTGTGGTGCGGCTGGGGGGCGTGAAACGCGGCCGAGAAGCAGAACAGGAGGCCGAGGAAGAGCACGGTCGGGAACATGAGGATCTCGGCCAGATGCTTGGCCCGCGACACGCCCCGGGGACGCTCCATCCGGTGCTTCACAGCCCCACCACCCGCATGCCGCCGACCTGCCCGCCACCGCATCTCCGCGGCATCGCGCCAGCGGGCCCTCCCGCCCTGCGCTCCGTGATCGTCCCTGGCAGTGCGGCCAGTTCCATGAGGCCCCTCTACGTACTCCGCGCTCGGCCGTCGCCGCAGCGTCGGTCCATTAATGAACCGATCGGATCATTAATACGTGGGGACCTTACGCGTACCGACCGGTACAGTCAAAGCCATGCCCCGCCCCGTCAATGTCGCCAAACGAACCGATCTGCTGCTGCAGGTGGTTTCCTACCTGCAGCAGCATGGCGTCGCGCAGATGTCGTTGAGCCCGCTCGCCGAGGCCGTCGGCACCACCAAGCGCATGCTCCTGTACTACTTCGGCAGCCGGGAGAACCTGCTGGCGCAGGCACTGCTCGCGAACCGTCCCGACGCCCGCGCGATGTTCGACGACGTCCATGACCACGCCGGCCTCCGGCGGGCCGCACACGCCCTGTGGGAGACGATGACCGCCGGGGAACAGGCCGGGGCGGTGCGCATGCTGCTGCAACTGCTGAGCCTGGCCACCACGGATCCGCGGCAGTACGGCGACCTCGCCGCCGACACCGTCGAGACGATGGTCGCCCCGATCGCCGCCGCCTACACCCGGTTGGGTCACCCGCCGGAGCAGGCACGGGCCGACGCCACACTGCTCGTCTCCGGGCTGCGTGGGCTGTGCCAGGACCGTCTGGTGACCCACGACGTCGCCCGGACCGACGCAGCGGCCCGTCGGCTCATCGACGGCGCGACCGTGGCGCCCGGCTGACAGCCCGGCGTACGCCGCCGCCTCGCTCGGCCGGGAGACGGCTCCGCACGTGCTCAGACGGCGGCGTCCACCGCGGCCGGCGGCTCGCCGAGGTCGAGATCGAGGTCCAGCACCCGGTGAAAGCGGGTGAGGGCGTTCCACAGGCTGACGGACATGACGAACTCCACCAGAGCCGGGGGCTCGAAGGCGTCCCGAACCTGTGCCAGCAACTCGGGATCGACGCCGGTCACACCGGCGTCCCTGCCGGTCACGGGTATGTCGAGCGTCAGCGCACGGGTGAACCGCAGGGCGAGCTGCTCGGTGCCGGAGAACGACGCGAAGTCCCCGGCCGCCAGCCGCTCCAGGTCGGCCTCGGTGACGCCCTTGCGCAGGGCGGAGTAGCAGCGGTGGCTCGCCGAGTACCGGCAGTGGTTCAGCAACGACACGTAGACGGCGGTGAGTTCCTTGACCCGCCCGTCCAACGCACCGGGACCGGTCACGGAACGGATGAAGGGCAGGTACGTCGAGAACATCCCGGGACAGTTGGCGATGGCCAGCCAGGTGTTCAGCAGCGTGCCGAACGACTCCTCGCCCGCCTCGATCAGGGGGAGATCGGCCGCGTCCACGCGTGCCTTGGGAACCAACGGTACGAGTGCCATGTCAGCACCCTCCTCGTATCAGATGGGGGTCCGGCCCGGACGGATCCGCGCGCGGGGCCGGACGGGGGTGGTGGATGGAACCGCGGGGGTCAGTCCCCGCGCAGCACTTCGGCGATGGACGCCCAGTCGTGGTCGGCCAGGCCCCGGTCGGCGGCCGTTGCGAAGGTCTCGCGCAGCGCGGACAGCGTGGGCAGCTCCAGTCCGGCCGACGCGGCCGCGGCCCCGGCCAGAGACAGGTCCTTGCTGCCGAGCGCGGTGCGGAAGCCGGCGGGCAGGTACACGCGGTCCGCCATCGCCCTGCCGTAGCCCTCGTACACCGCACCGGGGAACACGGTTTTGACGATCAGCTCGTGCAGGTCATGCGCGTCGACGCCGTGCCGCTCCGCGAGGGTGAAGCCCTCCGCCATCGCCTCCAGCGCGTGGATGATCAGAAGATTCGTGGTGATCTTGACGACGTTGGCCTGCCACGGCTGGTGGCCCACCTGCCAGGTCCGCCGGCCGAGCGAGGAGAACACGGGCCGCAGCGACTCGATCAGAGCGCTGTCGCCGGCGGCTAGGAGATTGAGCTGCCCCGCCTCCGCCACCGACGGGCGCCCCAGCACCGGGACCGCCAGATAGCGGACCCCGGCCACCGCGTGACGCTCGGCCAGGGCGCGACAGGCGTCGACCGAGATGGTCGACATCCCGACATGGACCGCGTCCGGCCCCGCCTGGGCCAGCACGGACTCGTCGAACACCTCGGCCACGGCGGTGTCGTCGGACAGTACCGACAGCACCGGCCCGGCGGCGAACAACTCGGCGACGGTCCCGGCACGTTCGGCACCCAGCGCCACGAGTTCGTCCACCCCCGCGGGCGAGCGGTTCCAGACCGTCACCCCATGCCCTTCCGCGAGCAGACGGCGGGCCATGCCGCGGCCCATGTTGCCGAGACCGGCAATCGACACGTGTGTCATGCGAAGCTCCTCACTCGCCACTCACCGGCCGTCAGATGACGGACTTGCCGAGCCCGCCGTCGACCTGGAGGGTCTGGCCGGTCACGTACGAGGAGAGGTCCGAAGCCAGGAACAGGGCGGCGGCCGCGATCTCCTCGGGGCGTCCCCAGCGGCCCAGCCGGATGCCGAGGTTCTCGACCATCCCGTCCCGCACCTGCTCGGGGGTGATGTCCTTCGCCTTCGCGGTGGCCGCGTGCCGGTCGTGCCAGACCTGGGTCAGGGTCATGCCCGGCGAGATGCCGTTCACGAGGACACCGTGGGGGGCCGCCTCGGCGGCGAGGTAGCTGGTCAGGGCGACGACGGCGCCGTTCACCACCGCGGCGACGCCGATGTTGGGAACGAGCACGTGCGCCGCCATGCCCGCGACGTTGATGATGCGCCCCGTGCCGCCCTTCTCGATGAGGGGCAGCGCGGCGCGGGCGACCCGGTGGTAACCGACGGTCTTGGCGTTGAGCGCCTCGCTCACGACCGCCTCGTCCGCGTCCGCCAGCGGGCTCACGGCCAGCAGCGGTGCCGCGCAGTTGATCACGATGTCCAGCCGGCCCTGCCACTCGTGCACCTGGCGCAGCGCGTCGGTCACCGCGTCGTCCTCGTTGACGTCGGCGACCACGGAACGCACGCGGCCGTCGCCGCGCGCCGCGATCTGCCGCTCGGCGGCGTCCAGCTTGGCCTTGGTGCGCCCCAGTACGGCCACCGCGGCGCCCTGTGCGTGCAGGGCCTCGGCCATGGCGAGGCCGAGGCCGCTGCCGCCGCCCGTCACCAGCGCCGTCCGTCCGTCCAGTCGAATCCCAAGAGTCATTGCTGAGGTCTCCATTCGCGGATTGCTTGCGCGGTGGTCGGCACCGCCACCGCGAGCGTCTCCGGGGGAGCACTCGTGCGGCAAGGCCGGCTAACGGCTCCGCTAACTCGGCGTGGATTCGATTAACAAGTGTCTAACGTGCGCTGCTCTAAGGTCACTTGCATTCTCTTCGGTGTTCACCGCATGAGGGACCCCGATGTGCTTCAGCTCAAGAAGGCGGAGAACCGCAATGGCGCATTCTGCTGACCCGGACCTTCCGGTCGACGAGCTCGTCCGCAATTCGAGCATCGAGATAGTCCCGCTGAAAGGCGCTCAGGAGAAGGTGGACGCCGTACCCGTCGGCACCACCGTCAGCGTGACCTGTTCTCCCCGGTTCGGTCTTGCGCGCACACTCGATCACGTCGCCGCTGCCCGCCGCTCCGGGCACCGGGTCGTGCCGCACCTGGCGGCACGCATGGTGGAGGACCGGGCCGCGCTCCGCGACTTCGTGCGAGGGGTGACCGATCTCGGGGTCGAGGAGCTCTTCGTCATCGGCGGCGACGGCGAGAAGCCCGTCGGCCGGTTCAGCGAGGCCGCGGAAATCCTGGAGGAACTGGTCGAGTTCGACCACGGCCTGTCCAGGATCGGCGTCGGCTGCTATCCGGAAGGGCATCCGAAGATCGCCGACGACGTGCTGTTCGAGGCTTTGCTGCGCAAGCAGCAGCACGCCGACTACATGGTCAGTCAGCTGTGCTTCGACGCCTCCGCACTGGCAGGCTGGCTGCGTTCCGCCCGCGAACGCGGCGTCACCCTGCCTTTGCGCATGGGCGTCGCGGCCCCGCTGCAGATCAGGAAACTGATCGAACTCTCGGTCAAGATCGGGGTTGGTCAGTCACTGCGATTCCTGTCCAAACAGCATGGAATGGTGGGCAATCTGCTGCTCGGACGCGCCTATGAGCCGTTGGATCTGCTGCTGGCCGTCCGAGAGGAAATCTCCTTCACCGATCTCTCGGTGGAAGGGCTGCATCTCTTCTCCTTCAACCAGGTCGACACCACGCTCGACTGGTTGTACTGCGCGAGCGGTGTGGAGAAGGCCGGCTGACGTCACTGAACGGAAATTCCGGCACAACCGAGTCCGCGGACAGAGGAACGAGGGTGTTCATGAATCTGGAAGAAAAGATCCAGAAGTCCGGAAGCGTCGTGGAAATGCTGCGCAACGCTCCGCAGGGTCCCTACGTGTACCCCATGCGCGCCGAGTACACGAACTGGCGGGACGAACAGCGTGCGTGGCGGGAGACGGCGGTGCTCTTCGACCAGTCGCACCACATGACGGACATATACTTCAAGGGCCCGGACGCGTTGCGGCTGATGTCCGACCTCGGCGTCAATGGATTCAAGAACTTCGGCAGGAACAAGGCGAAGCAGTTCGTGGCGTGCAACCACGACGGGTACTTCGTCGGGGACGCCATCCTGTTCGCCTTCGAGGACGACGAGTTCAGCCTGGTGGGGCGGCCGGTCGCACCCAACTGGGCCGCCTTCCACGCCGAGAACGGCAACTACCGCGTCACGGTGACGCGCGACGAGCGGTCCGTGGCCAACAACGGCAGGCGCCTCACCTTCCGGTTCCAGCTCAACGGCCCGGCGACCCACCGGATCGTCGAGAAGGCGGTGGGTGCGCCGCTCCCGCGGATCAGGTTCTTCGCCATGGGCGAGTTCGAGATCGCGGGAGTCCCCGTCCGCGCTCTCAACCACACCATGATCGGGGCGCCCGGGGAGGAGTTCACCGGACTGGAACTGGTCGGCCCCTCGGAGCACGGCGAAACGGTCCGCGAGGCGCTCCTTGCGGCCGGCGAGGAGTTCGGTCTGCGCCTGGGCGGTTCACGCGCCTACCCCTCCACCGCCATCGAGTCCGGCTGGATCCCCGCGCCGGTGCCGGCCATCTACACCGGGGAGTCGACAAGGCCGTTCCGGGAGTGGCTGTCCGCGGACGGTTTCGAGGCCAACGCGTCCGTCGGCGGCAGCTTCGTGTCGGAGAACATCGAGGACTACTACGTCACGCCGTGGGATCTCGGCTACGGCCGGGTGATCAAGTTCGACCACGACTTCATCGGGCGCGAGGCACTGGAGGGGATGGCCTCCAAGCCCCACCGCCGGAAGGTGTGGCTGCGCTGGAACGACCGGGACACGGCCGAGCTGATCGCCGACAGCCTGTTCGGCTCGGGACCGCACGCGAAGTACCTGGAGATGCCGGTGTCCAACTACGCCACCGGGTCCTACGACCGGATCCTCGTCGACGGCCGGTCCGTGGGCATCTCCGCGAACGCCGGGTACACCGTCAACGTCGGGGGCTGGTCCTCGCTGGCCATGGTGGACGAACACGAGGCCGTCGACGGCCGCGAGGTGACGATCGTGGTCGGTGAGCCGGACGGCGGTTCGGCCAAGCCCACCGTCGAACCGCACGTCCAGCGTCACATCCGCGCCACGCTCCGCACCCGGCCCCTGGTGTGACCGTGCCACGCCAGGACCCTCCGGGCTCCGCCCCTCATCGTGGAGGACGTGATTCCTCATGACCGCATCCCGCTACGTCCTCACCCTGAACTGCCCCGACCGGCCGGGGATCGTCCACGCCGTCTCGACGTTCCTGCTGGGCAACGGGTGCACCATCGTGGAGAGCCAGCAGTTCGGCGAGCGCAGTGCAGGCACCTTCTTCATGCGGGTCGAGTTCGAGCCGCTCGATCCTCTGACCACGATCGACGCGCTGCGCGACGGATTCACCAGCGTCCCGGAGCGGTTCTCCATGGAATGGCGGCTGATCGACGCCTCCAGGCCCCAACGGCTCCTGATCATGGTCAGCCGGTTCGGCCACTGCCTCAACGACCTGCTGTTCCGGGCCTTCAACGGCGGATTGAACGCCGAGGTCGCCGCCGTGGTGTCGAACCACCCGGACCTGCGGCACCTGGCCGAGACGTACGACGTCGACTACCACCACATCCCGGTCACGCCGGAGACCAAGCCGGCCGCCGAGAAGGAACTGGTCGGCCTGGTCGAGGACCTCGGGGTGGACCTCGTCGTCCTGGCCCGCTACATGCAGATCCTCTCCCCGGAACTGTGCAAGAGGCTGGAGGGGCGGGCCATCAACATCCACCACTCGATGCTGCCCAGTTTCAAGGGCGGACGCCCCTACCACCAGGCCCATGCGCGAGGGGTGAAGCTCGTCGGGGCCACCGCTCACTACGTCACCCCCGACCTCGACGAAGGCCCCATCATCGAGCAGGAGGTGGCGCGCATCGATCACTCCATGAACGCGGCCGACGCCGCCACCCTCGGCCGGGACGTCGAATGCCTGGCACTGTCCCGAGCGGTGCGCTGGCACACGGAGAACCGCGTCCTGCTGGACGGGAAGCGCACCGTCGTCTTCCCGTGAACCGCCCGGACCCGCAAGCAAACCGCATCACACGGAGGCATCGATGCCCATACCCGGACTGACCCGTGCCGATCATTTCGGAATCACCGTCCCCGATCTGGACCAGGCGCGCGAGTTCTTCGAAGACGTGCTCGGCTTCACCTATCTGTACCGGCTCGGACCGCTGCGTGACGACGAGGGCCACTGGATGAGCGAGCACCTCAACGTGCACGACAGGGCCGTGTCACCGCGCATCTTCTTCTTCGGAATCGGCGGCCATGCCGTTCTGGAGGTCTTCGAGTACCAGTCTCCCGACCAGAGGCTGGAGCCCCCACGCAACAGCGACATCGGCGGACACCACCTCGCCCTCTACGTCGAGGACATCGATGCGGCGGTGGCCGACCTGCGGCGGCGCGGTCTGGTCGTGCTCGGGGACCCCACGGACAGCAAGGGTCCGCACGAAGGACAGCGGTGGGTGTACTTCCTCTCGCCGTGGGGGCTCCAGTGCGAACTGGTGTCGTACCCGAACGGCAAGGCGTACTTCCGCAGCCCGGAAGCCTTCGCCTGACCCGCCCGAAAGCAGTGGTGTCGCTCCCGGCCCGTGCCGTTAATCCCGGGGAAACCGGGCTTGACCGCTGCCACGGTGTTCTCGACCATGACACCGTGGGGTCGTTCGGGCGACACGTGGCATCGGCCTGCCGGGGCCGGTGCCGCCCCGGCGGCACGGTGTTCTGACTTCGAGTTGGGCGGGCCACATTGCACGACGAGCAGGGGCTTCACGCGAACGGCCGGCGGATGGTGATCCGGCGGAAGCTGACCGCGCCCGAGCCGGGCGACGACATCGTTCGGCGCGACCGCCTGACCGAGCGGATCCGCTCACTCGTCGACCGTCACCCCGTGGTCACGGTGTGTGCCACCGCCGGCGGCGGCAAGACCACGGCCGTCGCCGTGGCCCTGCGGGACCTCGGCCGTCCCGTCGCCTGGCTGTCGCTCGACGGTACGGAACAGGCCCCGGGACGGCTGCTGGTCTACCTGGAGGCAGCGGTCGAGGGCCACGTCCCCGCGGCGGGTCACGTCGCCACCGACGCCCTGCGCGACGGCATCCAGACCGGCGAGGCCGCGGGCCTGCTCGCGGAGAGCCTCCAGGGCAGCGAACTTGTACTGGTGTGCGACAACGCCGAACGCATCACCTCCGACGAGGGATGCGTCGCCGTCCTGTCCGCGCTGGCCCGGTACTTGCCCGCCGGCGTCAACCTGGTCCTCGTCTCCCGCACCCGCGTTCCGCTCGTCTTCGGGTCGATCGGCGACGTCTTCCGCGTGGGCGAACTGGGCGAGGAGGATCTCGCCTTCGACGCCGACGAGGCCGCGGAGGCCCTGCGGCTGATCGGCGAGTCCGACGCGGACGTCGAGGGAGTCGTCGGTATGACGGGCGGCTGGGTGGCAGGGGTGCTGTTCGAGGGGTGGCGGTCGGCCGAGGCGACCGACGACAGGTCCGACGCCCTGCGGGATTACCTCTCCGCGAACATCCTGCGCGCCCTTCCGGCCGACGAACGCACCTTCCTGCTGCACACCAGCCCCCTGGCCGAGATATCGGTCGCCGACGCGGTGGCGCTCGGCCAGAGCGACGCGGCCCGGCTGATGACCCGCCTGCGGTCCCAGCGGCTGCCGGTGCTCTGGTCGAGGGACGGGACCCGGCTGACCCCGCACCCCCAGTTCCGGGAATTCCTGACCGGGGAACTCGAGCGGACGGAGCACCCGGAGAAGGTGCGGCGACTGCACCGGCTCCACGCCGACCTGCTGGTGCAGCAGGGCGCGTTGGAGGAGGCCGTGGACACACTCCTGCGCCTGGGGGACACAGAGGACGCCTGGCGGCAGGCCGCGGTCGCCCTCCCCGACCTGGTGGCGCGGATGGACTTCGCCTCGGCGGCCCGGTGGCTGGACGCGATGGACGCCTCCCGCAGGACGCCGACCCCCGAGGTCGGCACGGTGGTCCTGCGCGTCTCCTTCGCCCTCGAACAGTGGGGCCGCTGCAACGAGTTGCTGGACCGGCACGGCTACGACTGGCTCCCGGGGCCCGAGTCACCGCACTTCGAGGAGGCGCTGCTGCTGACGACCTGGTGCCTGTGGCACTCCGGCCGCCTCGCCGAGGCGCGTACCGTGGCCGACCGGCTGCCCGTCGGCCGGGCACGGGAGGGCGCCGACAACCTCCTGGCGCTGTCCGGTGGCGACGCGCCGCCCTTCCCCGACCCCGTATCGGCGTCCTCGGGCACCGTGGACGGTCTGCTCATGCGGATCGCCTACTTCCGCGGCCGGCTCGGCGGGCTCGAACGGCCCGGGGTGTTCGACCCGTGGAGGTCGGTGCTGGGCGCACCCTGGATCATCGCCGGGCTGCGCGCGACAGGCCGCCTGGACGAGGCCATGGAGATGTACGAGGTGCGCCGGGACTCGTGGCAGCCGCCCTGGCTGCATGCGTTCGACGCCGTAGACCTGATGGTCGACCTCGGACGGCCGGACGAGGCGTGGGCCGCGCTGAAACGCGGCCGGCGGCTGATCGCCGAGACGGGTTCACGCCTCTACCACGTCTTCGGCCTGCTCAACGAGGCGAAGCTCTGCCTGCGCCTGAACCGCGACACCGACGCGGCCGACCGCGCCCTCGCCGAGGCGGAGGCGAGCGGCGCCTCCGAGCACGCGTTCAGCAGGGAACTGGGCCAACTGTGGCGCGGACTCAGCCTCCTCATCCGCAACCGTGACACCGAGGCGTGCACCGAACTGGAGACCTGCGTCGCCGGAATGCGCAGCGGTGACCGGCGGCTCGAACTCGCCACCGCCGCCGCCTACCTGGCGGAGGCGTACTGGCGGCTGGGCGAGGAAGAGGCGTCGGACGCCGCCGCCGAACTCGCCCTCACCGAATCCGCGGCACAGGGTTCCCAGCACCTGCTGCTGGCCGCGCTGACCGACGTGCCCGCCGTCGCGGTGCGGGAGGCGGACGCCTCACCGACCCGGATGTCGCGCTGGCACGAACTGATCGCCACGCTGTCCAGCCAGGCCCCGCTGCGGGTCACCGCGCGGGCGCCGCGGCTGTCCCTTGAGGAGTTCGGCGAGCCCGTGCTGACCGTCGACGGGCGGGAGACCGCGCCGCGGCTGAGCAAGAGCATGGAACTGCTCAGCTATCTGCTCGGGGCCCGGCGCGAGGTGCCGCGCCAGGAACTCCTGGACGCGCTGTTCGACGGCCGTGACAACGCGGCCGGGCGCAGCTACCTGCGGCAGACGCTCTACCGCCTGCGCGAGGTGCTGCCGGAGGAACTGGTGCCGCACCAGGACGGCGACCGGTTCTCCCTCGCCTGCCCCGACCTGGTCAGCGGTACCGCGCAGGTCGTGCTCGACTCACTCGTGCAGGCGGACCACCAGGACGGCGAGATCCGGCTGCGCACCATGACCGAGGCGCTGTCCCACGCCGACCGGGGGCCCTACCTGGAGCCCGTGTCCAGCCTGTGGGTGGAGCAACGCCGGTCCGAGATCGACGAACGCGTCACCGGTGGCCGGATCGAGGCGGCGCGACTCGCGTTCCGGCTCAGTAGGTACCGCGAGGCACGGCGGCTCGTGAACGAGGTGTTGAGGACGAGCCCGCACCGGGAGCAGGCATGGCAGGTGGCCATCTCCCTGGCCCACGCCAGCGGCAGCGACGACTCGGTGCTCGGGCTGTACCGGCGGTACACCACGGTGATGCGCGAGTTCGGCGTCGCGCCGTCCGCCGAGGTGCGCCGCCTCGTGTCCCGGCTGCGCCGCTGAACGGTCCGCTCGGTTTCCGGGGGATTAACACCCCGGCGACCACACTCGGTCCCGCCACTACGCACCAACCGTGGAGGGAACTCATGGCTTACCACATTTCACGTGCCGCCGAACGCGAATGGATCGACGTCAAGGACGTGCCCGGACTGCGCCAGGCGCTGATGGTCGGCGAGGTCCACGGGTCGCACCACATGGAGATCTCCCTGTACGAACTGGCACCCGGCGCCACCCTCGGCTGGAACCGCTGCCCGTTCGAGGAGTCGTGGTTTGTGACGGCGGGCAACGGCCGCGCGGCCCTCGCGGGCCTGGAGTACGACCTCGGTGCCGGTGACTACGGAGTGGCCCCCGTCGGCATGCCACACTCGCTGTCGGCCGGCGACCAGGGCCTGAGCTGGTTCTCGGTCCGGGCGCCGAAGCCTCCGACGTTCGACGGCGCGCGCAGCCACATCTCGACCGAGCCGCTGTCCGGCGAGTACCTGGGACGGCCGTCGGAGAACGACCCGCGGCACCGGTTCGTCGGCCACTACAGTGAGTCGACCGACGTGGTCCCCTTCGGCGACCTGTCCATGCCGGGCTATCACGGGCCCAACATCAAGAACATCGGCATCCGCATGATGGTCGACCAACTGCTGGGCGCGCAGCACCACACGACCTTCATCGCCAGCATCGCCGGACGCTCCGGGCCGGGCCGGGCCGCGAAGGTCCACTACCACCCCTTCGAGGAGATCTACTACTTCATCGGCGGCGGCATGCGCGGCTGGATCGACGGCAACGAGGAGGTCACCCAGACCGGCGACCTGGTCTGGGTCAGCACCGACGGCACCCACGGATTCGTCAACGAGCGTGACGAGCCCGCCCGTTGGATCGAGGTCCAGTCGCCGGTGCCGCCCACCTCGGACGCCTTCTTCTTCCCCGACGACTGGCGGGCCCTGCCCGAGGCCGGAGAGACCCGGTGACGTACGAGTCGATCCGCCCCGTGCTCCCGGTACGGGGCGGCGAACCCGTCGTGCTCCGGTAGGGCCACGCAGACGGCCCGTCCACCCGGCGGGAGAAGCCGACGTCTCCCCGCGGCCGGTCCCGCCGGGCCGTCCGAGGTCCTCGACCGCCGGTCGTCGGTCCGCGTCACCTCGCGGCCGGTGGCCGGCCGCGGCCCGTGCACGGACCGCAGTCGCAGCTCAACCGCCCGCAGGACCGGATCACCGGCCGACGCGAGCGTCCCCACACCGTGCCGGGGCCACCGCCAGCAGGCCGAGCCCCGGCGAACCGTCTGTTCCGAAGGAAGAAGCGATGACGCAGACAGCCCGTGGATTCGAGATCCCACCGGTTCCCCGGAACGCGATCGGCCCCAGGGTGCCGGCGCGCGGGTACCTGGTCGAGGAGATCACCGGCGGCGTCCACTGGGTGACGGACGGGGGCTACCAGTGCGCGTTCGTGGTGCACGACCACGGAGTCGTCGCCATCGACGCGCCGCCCTCGCTCGGCGGACTCGTCACCCGGGCCATCCGGGACGTGACCGACAAACCCATCACCCACGTGGTGTACACGCACTACCACGGCGACCACATCGGCTCCGTGAACCAGTTTCCGGACGACGCCGTCCGCGTCGCGCAGCAGGAGACGCACTCGATGCTGCGCGAGCACAGCGATCCGCTGCGCCGACTGCCCGACGTGACCTTCAAGGACTCGTACCGGCTGGAGGTGGGCGGCCAGGTGATCGACCTGCACTACAAGGGGAGCAATCACGCCCCGGGCAACAGCTTCGTCCACCTGCCGCAGCAGCGGATCCTGATGCTGGTCGACGTGATCTACCCGGGCTGGGTGCCCTTCACGAACATCGCCCAGTCGAAGAACATCCCGGGCTTCATGGCGCACCACGACCACGCGCTCTCGTTCGACTTCGACACGATGATCACGGGGCACCTCACCCGTCTCGGCACCCGGGAGGACATCGAGATCCAGCGTGAGTACATGCACGACGTCCGCGACGCGGCCCGGCACGCCCTGGAGATCACGCCGCAGAAGCGCGAACTGGCTCGTGACACGGTCGGTCTTGACCACATCTACGTCTACTTCAAGACCATGTACGAGGCGGCCGCCGCGGAGGCGTCGAAGCCGCTCCTCGAGAAGTGGTCCGGGCGGCTGGCCGGGGTGGAGACCCTCGGGGTGAACCACACGCTCACGATGTACCACAGCCTTCGCCTGGACGAGAACGCCGAGCCTCAGGTCGTGTTCTTCCCGCCCACCGAAACGGTGTGAGCGGCTCCGGTGACCTCCCCGGCCGCCGTCCGCGGGTCACCGGTCGGTCCTGGTTCCCGCCCTCCCTCCCGAGGGCGGGAACACGGGCCGGTGCACCGGACGGTCGCAAAGCGGCTTCAAGTACTTCGACGACGCCACATGCTCGGTTTCGTCGACGGCACGGAGAACCCGGAACCCGACAGGAGCCGCGGCGCGCAGGGCCGTCCTCGTCGGTGCCGAGGATCCGGCGTTCGCGGGCGGGGGCTGTGTCGCCGCGCAGAAGTACCTGCGGGGGCTACGCCCGCACCACGGAGGTGACGTGCGTCGCCAGGCGCAGCAGGCGGTCGATGTTCTCGCGGCTGCGCCTGTCGGTGGGGGTGTGGACGACGAGGCGGACGCCGGGGTGGTCGGTCAGTTCCATGCCTGTGGCACGCAGGCTCACTTCGCCGATCCCCGCAACGTCGTAGCGCTTGTCGCACAGGTGCGGTGGAGCGACGTCGCGCGTGGCCCAGAGCCGGGAGAACAGCGGGCTGGCGGTGCACAGACGGGTGACGAAGTTTTGCCATTGCGGGTCGCCCACGTTCTGGCTGTAGCGATAGCGGAACCCTGCCGCGGCCTCGGCCGCCCGCTCGTCACGGTTGACGATGTGGTGCTGCCCCTCCGGTGCCGCGAAGAGGTGCCAGAGGGTGTTGCGCTTGCCGGGCGGAGCACTGACCAGAGCGGGGTGCAGGGCCGCGTATGCGCGGTTCCAGCGCGGTGCGGGCGTTGTGACCAACATGGCGGGCAACGGGTCCAGGGCTCCCAGGACGGTGTCGAGGTCGCCGGGGAGCTCGGTCGGCGGAACGCTGGTGACCGGAGACTGGGGGACCTCGGCCAGACGGTAGAGGTGGTCGCGCTCAGCGGCATCCAGAGACAGCGTGCGGGCCACCGCGTCGAGCACCTGGGAGCTGACGTTGATCGGCCGCCCCTGCTCCAGCCACGTGTACCAGGTGATGCCGACACCGGACAGCTGGGCGACCTCCTCGCGGCGCAGTCCGGGGGTGCGCCGACGGACTCCCGGGCGTATGCCGACTTCCTCGGGTGTGACCCGCGCGCGTCGTGAGCGCAGGAACTCCCGTAGTTCGGTCCGGTTCGTGGTTGGCGGCACAGGCCCACTGTGCCAGAGCCGGGAGGCGTCGGCATGGTGCTGCCACTACCAGTATCAGCAGGCTTCTGGAACCGGTGTCCGCACAAGGCGCAGGGTCGTTCCGCCCTGTGTTCCTCAGGACGTTTCCGGGGCGTCTTGCAAGACGTTCCTAGGGACGGCTGCCCAGATGAATGGACGACGAGTTCCACGAGCAACGCGTTTCACAACAAGGTCGCGGTCGTGACGGGCGGGAGTGCCGGTATCGGCCACGTAACCGCACGGAAGATCGCCGAAGGGGGCGGCACCGTCTACATCACGGGCCGGGACCAGAACGCCCTGACAGCGGCGGCCGCGGACATACCGGGTGATGTCATTGGGGTGCGGGCCGACTCGCGCTCGGCCGACGACCTTGACCGGCTCTTCGCGCAGGTGGAGCGCCGCAGCGGTCGGCTGGACCTGCTGGTCGTCAACGCGGCGGCGATCGCGACCGCACCGCTGAAAACCATCACTGAGGACGTCATCAGGACGGTCCTCGACGTCAACATCACCGGAACGATCATGACCGTCCAGAAGGCGCTGCCGCTGCTGGCGGAGGGTGGCGTCATCGTCCTCACCGGCTCGATGGCCGGGCACAAGGCGTCGCGCGGGCGGAGTCTCTACGCAGCCTCCAAGGCCGGGGTTCGCGCCCTCGCCCGTACCTGGGCCCTTGAGCTGACCCCACGCGGGATCCGGGTGAGCGTGGTGAGCCCGGGCCCGACGGACACGCCCGGTATCGCACAACTGGCCGCCACCGCCAAGGAACGCGAGGCGCTCTTCGCCACGATGGGCACCGGAACGCCGATGACCCGGGCCGGGACCGCGGAAGAGGTCGCTGCCGTCATCGCGTTCGTAGCCTCGGACGCGGCCTCCCACGTCAACAGCGCCGACTACCAGGTTGACGGCGGATACGGCCAGGTCCGACACCCTCACGGGGCCGTCACAGACTACCTGGACACGGCCGAATCCTCCTTGCGGTGCCCCTCGGGCCAGCGGTTGGTGGTGTAACGCCAGTCCTCCACCGTCCGGCGCTCGACGCCTATGTCGTCGGCGAACATCTGCAACGACTCCGTCACGGTGAACAGGTCCTCCGTGCCGTTCGGCATCGACCCGCCCACCGACCTCAAGGGCTCGATCTCACCATCCACCGTGACGCGCACGCGACACGCCGGGGCAGGGCGTGAGCCAGGGGCGCTCGAAGCGCTCGACAATAGTTCCCAATTACCTTGCAAAATCAGGGGCGTTCGAGAGGTCCGCGAGGCGTTCGGATAGGGCGTTTCTGTAACGCCGTTCCGCGACGCCCGCCGCTGACGGCAGGCCCGCACCCGGCAACGGTCCGAGCACTGCACCGCTGCCCTCGACCGCTCCGCTCCCACCGTCCACGAGCGCCCGCACACCGGGCACTCCGCCTGCTGTCCCCGCTTCACCGCAGCCACCCGCTGCCGGGTCCGTTGAAGCCTCCGCCACTGCCGTGACCTGCACCGACCCGAGCAGAACACCGCCTCCGGCGCCATCGTCTGCGGTAGCGGATCATCACACTCCCGGCAGTACCGCCGAGCCGTCCCACCAACCCCCTACTGGGCACGGCTTCGGCATTGCGCGACCGTATCCTGGACTTCTCCACCCCCGTCACCGGCTCGCAGTTGATCACACCTGCGGCGGACTTCCTTGAGGACCTTCCCGCTCGGCCCTGAGCACCGAACGACCCGGCGTGCCCGCGGGCCCAGCCGCCCGGCCGTACCGGCTGCCCGTGTGAGCCGACGGGGCCGGGCGCGACACCTCGGGGCCCCGCCCGCATGAGGCCGTGTCCTATTCTTGCAGCGGGGTCCATCACGGACCCCGACTGCTTGGAGGTGACCGCTCTTGACTCCTGTACGCGCCGTTGGTCCGGGTGGCTCGGAAGGCGTCAGGAGCCGGCACATCGCCGACATCCTGCGAGAAGAGATCCTGGCCGGAGAGCTGACCCCCGGTACCTGGCTGCGCCAGGACGAACTCGCGGCACGTCTCGGCGCCAGCCGGATCCCGGTCCGAGAGGCGTTGCGGATCCTGGAGTCGGAAGGACTCACGGAGTCGTTTCCCAACCGGGGTTCACGCGTACCCGTGCTCAGCCTCGAGGACGTGCACATCCATTACCGCATGCGTGAGCGCCTCGAGCCCCTGACCCTGACGGAGAGCCTTCCCCGTCTCACCGCCGACCACCTGGCCGCCCTGGAACGCATCCAGACCGAGATCGAGAGCCAGAGCGACGTCAAGCGGTTCCTGCTCCTGGACCGGGACTTCCACATGACGACCTACGCCGCCTGCCCCAGCGACCACCTGCTCGCCATGACGGAGCGGCTGTGGAACTCGACGCAGCACTATCGCCGGGCGTTCATGGAGCTGGCGGAACCGGGGCGGGCCGCCGTCGTCAACGCGGAACACCGGCTGATCCTGGACGCCGTGCGGCGCCGTGACGCCGAGGACGGTGAGCGATACCTCACGGGGCACATCCGTCGCACCCGGGTCGAACTCACGGCGCATCCCGAACTCTTCGCCGGAGGCTGACACCGGTCCAGGACGTGCGGACCGACGTCTCCGGCGGCGGTGGAGGGCCGGCCGTGCTGCGCCGGTCCCAAGCCGCCAGGCGTACCTACGCGGTCGACAGAAACAGCGCGGCAGCCGCGTAACCGGCCCGCCGTCGCTCCGCTCGCAGTGCGGTCCCGGCCGCGACGACACCGCCGAGAGAGAACACCTGGGGCCAGCGTGGGGGGATCCGTACGGCGAGCGCGAGCGCCGACAGTCCCGCGACGGCGGGTACGACGCACACCAGCTGCCGTGTGGTGCGTCCGCCAACCCACGGACGCTCCAGTCGTGCAGGCCAGGGCCGCGGCGTGGACGAGGACGAGGGGCGGCGAACGGGCGGAGCCCCGCCCGGACCGCGGCGGCCCCGAACAGGAGAGGTCCACGCGCCGTTCATCGAAGGATGTGCCACGGCGCCCGCCGGAGCGAGGTTCCGGCGCTCCGGGTAGGGCGAGGCCGTCAACCCGGTCGGCTCCGGCGACTGGACGTTCGCGTCGGTGTACGCGCCCGGCGCGTCCTGACTTCCCCGGCGGCACGCCCGCATCCTCATCGCGCTACAGGCACTGGCCACCGGTCCGCCCTGTGAGAAGCTGTTGTCTTTCCGAGAGTGCGGGTGTGTTTGCGCTGGTCAGGTGTAGGGGTGGTGTTTCGGCGGGAGGGACGGGTTGTTGTGTCGTCTCTTCGATGGAGGTGCCGGGATGCCGTCGGTGATGGGGCTGCTGGAGGAGCGTGAACGCGTCGCTCGGCAGCGGGTGGATGCTCTCCAGGCCGAGTTGCGGGAAGCGGAGGCGGTGTGGGAGCGGTTCGTGATTGCCCGTGAGACGGTGGGTGAGGTTCTGGCGGAGCCTCGCGGAGGCCAGGACGTGGTGCCGGTTGTGGTGGCCGGTGAACGGCCGGTGCAGGTCAGGCAGGCGGTACCCGGCTCAGTGGTGCCTCACTGGGAGGAAGGGGTCGCCCCGGTGGTTCTCGCGCCGGACTACCAGCGGATCATGGCCGTGCTGGCCGGCGGGAACGGGATGCGCGGGGAGACGATGGACTGTCGTCAACTCGCGGTCGGCCTCGGGCTGGAGCCGGTCCCGGCGAAGGTGGAAGGGGTGCGGTCGAAAGCCAAGCGGCTGGCCGCGCGGGGCTGGTTGGCGGAGGAACGTCCGGGGCTGTTCAGCGTGCCTGTCGGGCGAGGCGGCGGCTCATGACCGTGCTCATCGCCCACTTGATCACTGCCTCCGAGGTGTCGGTGCGCGTCTCGTAGTCGCGGGCCAGTCGGCGTGAGTGCATCAGCCACGCGAACGTGCGCTCCACCAGCCACCTCTTCGGCAGCACGGTGAAACCGCTGGTGTCGTCGCTGCGTCTGACCACGGTCAGCGCGATCCGCAAGGCGTCGCGGGCGAGGTTGACCAGGCGCCCGGTGTAGCCGCCGTCGGCCCACACCCGCGTGACGCGCCAGTGCCGTTCACGCAGCCGGGCCAGGAGTGTCTGCCCTGCTTCCCGGTCGGTGACCGAGGCCGCGGTCACCATCACGGTCAGCAGCAGTCCGAGGGTGTCCACCACGATGTGCCGCTTGCGGCCGTTGACCTTCTTCCCGCCGTCGAATCCCCTGGTCGCGCCCGGCACCGACGCGGCTGCCTTCACCGACTGCGCATCGATGATGCCGGCCGTCGGTTCCGGGTCCCGGCCCGCGGCCCGGCGGACCCGGTCGCGCAGCCGATCGTGGAACTCGGCGGTCAGGCCCTTGTCCCGCCAGCGCCGGAAGAACGCGTAGACGCGGTCCCACGCGGGGAAGTCCGCAGGCATCGCCCGCCAGGTGATGCCGCCTGCGACCAGATAGCGCACTGCATCGACCATCTGCCGGTGGCAATAGCTCTCCGGTTGCCCGCCGCGGCCCTCGAGCCAGCCGGGAGCCGGCATCGCGTCACGTACGACGGCCCACTCCGCGTCGCTCATGTCGGACGGATACTTCGGTCGCCTGTACGGCCGGTCCGCGGCGTTCCCGAACCGGTGAGCGAGACAATCACACGACGGAGACACCGAGTTGGACGCCATCGATGCCGGCACGGAAGACTGCAGCACCAGGGGCCTCCTGTTGCTCGTTTGGATTCGACACCCTCGAGCTGTGCGGGAGGCCCGCTTTCATGCCCGGTCGGCCACGAGATCACCCGACCGAGTCGACGACCTCGAACTCACGCCCACCAAGATCGATAAAGCAACAGCTTCTGAGATACGAGGGTGCTGGCGTGGCTGTGGTTGCACTCACGGGGCTTTCCGCCTGCTCCGTCGCGGGCGTGGGCGGGTTTGGAGACGTGCGACGAGGCCTTGCGAGGCTCCGTCGTGTACGGGTCGGCTGCCGAGGGGCGATGCCGCACGACAACCGTGGGCCCAGCCTGGTCGGCCGTGCGCGGCCGGACAGCAAGCACCACGTGCTCACCGACGGCCAGGGCATCCCGCTCGCCGTGTCGCTGACCGGCGGAAACCGCAACAACGTCACCCGACTGCTGCCGCTGCCGGACAAAGTCCCGGCCGTGGCCGGCGTCGTGGGCCGGCCTCGACACCGGCCGGATGCACTCCTCGCCGACCGCGGCTACGACCACGACAAGTACCGCCGCCTGCTGCGGCAACGCGGGATCCGGCCAGTCATCGCCGAACGAGGGCAGGAACACGCCAGCGGCCTGGGCACTTTCTGCTACGTCGTCGAGCGCACGATCGCCTGACTGCACAGCTTCCGCCACCTACGCATCCGCTGGGAACGACGCAACGACATCCATGAAGCCTTCCCCGACCTCGCCCACCTGTCTTCACTTACCGCCACGTCCAACGCCCTTGTTAGGACCTTTTATTACAGCGCTGCTCGAGGGTGGGTGGGCCATCGTGACAGCGGGGATGCCGTCGCCCGTTACCTCCCGGAAGTGCTGTCGCCGCCAGAACGGGGCGCGTGTCCATGAGGACGTGAGCACTGCTGACGCGGCGCCCTTTCCCGTGTCATGCATGGACCGCTGCGCCCCGTTGAAGGCGCTCAGACGGTCTGCCGTGGAGGCAGGAACGCGCCTGCAGTCTCCGGGTCCGGCCAAGGCGTTACGGTCTCGCCGGCGACGAGCCAACCGCGGACACCGCCGCGCTTGAGTCGCAGCTCGTAGAGGAAGGGTGCAGCGGACTCGCTCATGCGGCGGTAGAGAAGCACAGTGGCGTCGTCGCCCTGCTCCTCCAGGTGCAGAATGCGGTACTCCGTGGACAGGGCCCTTTCCCCGTTACTGCCACGGGCCGCGAACTCGGCGAAGACATCCTCGCGCGGTGCCGCGACGATCGAGCCGTCCTTGCTCGGGAACAGGATGGCCATATCGGCAGCGTAGAGCTTGTCCATTTCGTCCATCCGATAGTTGCTTCCATCCTCCACGACGTAGCGGATGAATTCCTCGATTTCCTTGTTGACCGTGCCCATAGTTTCCTCCAGGAAGCTTCTGGCGTGCCGAGTCCGGGCAATCAATTGCCCGAAGGTCGGCGGTGCGAGTGTTTGCCTGCTGTGCGACGCGAACGTAGACGAGTGAGTCCACTCAGTCGTCGGCGGTCGATGGTTGTTAGCCCGACCCCCACAGGGCAGGTATCACTGGCGCGACCGCATCTTTACGTGCGACCGCCCAGACCCTTGTTCGGCGCCTATCGAACAAGCTACCTTGTTCATTCGGTATTCGTCGAACGTTGCGCCTGTGGCAAAAGCCACAACGTGGAATTGCTCAATTCGGCCTTCTTGGAGACGTCGGGAGGACGACCGACCAGTTCCGATTTCGATCACCGTGAATTCCGATCATGAACCCCCAGGGGCGCACGCCCTGCGGGCGCGCTTGCTGGGGCATGGAGCGAAGTTCCTGGAGGACTCGGCCTGGTGGCGACCGGACTCCCCGCGGGCGGCCGATATGAACCGATGGCAATGACGGCGCCGTGCGTACAGTTCCGTCACCTCGTAGTCGCGCGCATACGGATCACGCGCCGCGGAACAGGCGACCGAACTTGCGCATTTCCTCCGCGAAGATCACGGGCTGCTCGAAAGCTGCGAAGTGACCCCCCTTGCTGGCCTGGTTCCAGTACACGAGCTTGGAAAAGGCCCTTTCGGCCCACGCGCGAGGCGGCGTATAGAATTCCTTGGGGAACAGTGTGACGCCCATCGGGATGTCAATTTCTACGGCATTCATGGTGACGTCAGAATTCTCCCAGTAGAAGCGTGCAGCCGATTCAGCGGAATTCGTCAGCCAGTAGAGGGTGATGTCGTCCAGCATTTCATCCAGAGTCCAGATGGACTCGGGATTCTTGTTGCTGTCGCTCCACACTCCGAACTTCTCGTAGATCCAGGCAGCCTGACCCACGGGCGAATCCGCCAGCGAGTAGGAAACTGTCTGCGGCCTGGTCATCATTTCAAGCTGATAACCGATCTCGTTCTGCTGCTGCCGGTTCAGCTGATCCATCGCGACCTGTTCCTCGGGAGTCAGGTGATCGAGGTCGAGATCGGGCGGCACGATCTGCGGGAAGTTCAGGTGGATGCCCAGCAGCCCCTTGGGCCGCAGCACACCCAACTGGGTGTTGACCGCCGCTCCCCAGTCGCCGCCCTGGGAGAGGTAGTGATCATATCCGAGGCGCGGCATGATCTCAGCCCATGCCTTGGCCGTCCTCACACGCCCCCAGCCCAGATCGTCGGGCTGGTCGGAGAACCCGAACCCTGGCAGAGAGGGAACGACCACGTGGAAGGCGTCGCGTCGTGATCCACCGAATTCGGTGGGATGCGTCAGACGCCGGATCACGTTACGGAATTCCAGAACGGATCCCGGCCAGCCGTGGGTCAGCATGATGGGCATCGCCTCGGCGTGCGGTGACTTGGCGTGCAGCAGGTGGATGCTGACCCCGTCGATAACCGTGCGGTACTGACCGAAGCTGTTGAGCAACGACTCCACCCTGCGCCAGTCGTAGTGCCGCTTCCAGTACTCCACGAGGTGCTTGACGCGCCGCAGAGGGGCTCCCTGCGACCAGTCGTCCACCAACTCTTCCGCCGGCCACCGTGTCATTTCCAGCCGCTGCCTCAGATCGCGCAGCATGCTCTCGGGCACGTGAAGCCTCATGGGAACAACGGCATCATTCGGCGGGCTCGGCAGGTACAGCTCCGCAGCTGTAGTGCCTGATTTTGGGGCTGCCTGGACGACTCCGGGGGTGATCACTGAAGCTGCGGACCCCGCCCCCAGGGCGCCCATGGCGTACAGCAGTCGCCGACGGCTCAGAACACTTTCTCGATTCGGCATCAGCTTCTTATGCTCCTGTCGGTACGTTCTGGCGACCGCGGTACTCCGGCGGCCTGCATGACCAGAACAAGCGCTGGGCACCCCGGTCCGGATCCCACACACCGGGCCCCTCATGGACCTGCGGTCGGTTTGCGCTCTGGGACTCACGGATCGTGAGTGCGAGTCGCCAACTCGACTTGCAGGAAGCCCTGTACAAGCACCTGCACGTGCCGTCCTGTCGTCCAGGTAACGACGAGGGCGCATACCTGACGCATCGGTCCCGGGCGTTCGGAAGGCTTCGGACCGCATTCAAAGAAGGCAGTCGTGACGCGGGCGACGAGCGCCCGCCCGGCAACCCGATGCCTGGAACGTCCGCGCAAGCAGTTCTACAGAGACTAATGTTCGTTATCCATCGAACATACCTGGAAACGTACCACGGCCATCGTCCGTGCGGCATCTGACAGCCGTGGCATCAGTCACAGCGTGAGCGCCCTGCGGAATGGATGGAGATCGGCAGCAGCTTCTCCGTGCTGCACCTCCGTCATCCGGACGGGTGTGATCTGCCTCCGGGCAGGCCATCGCGTGAGGCATGCCGGTTCGGAGCGCGTCCAACACTCATGTAGATTGTTCGACGCGTTTCGAACACTTCGCATCGTGTGAGGGTGGCGGTGCGCCACCGCAACCTGGCCTGGTCCCGGGTCGAGTGCATGTCGGCGCTCCGGCGACGGCGGAGCCGCAGAGAGGACGGTCAGTGACGGCTGGAGGAGCAATGCGACCTGCCTGATCGTCGCCTCGGGCCGCGACTCGTACAGCGCGACCGCGTCCGCCTTGAACTGCGGCGGATAGTTCTTCATGACCACGAGATGTCCGTTCTCAGATCCTCAGGATCCAGTGTCTCGTGTGTCCAACATCAAGGGTCAAGGCCCGGACGCTGCAACTCCGGGACCTGGCCATGCAGGTCGGCCTGAGCCAATCCGCAACAAGCCGTCTGGTGATCCGGTTGCGGGATCGGGGCCTCATCACCACGAGCACTCCCGCGCACGACCACCGCAGAGTCGAACTCCGGCTTACCACCGTCGCACAGAAGGTGCTACGGGTCGGAACGCCGGTGCTCACCGACGCCGTTTGCGACGCGGTGCGAGACCTTGCCGAGAAGGACACCGACCGCGCCCTGCTGCGCTACCTCCAGGAGGGCCCCGGCCATGGGGGCGACGCGCAGAGGTGAATTCGACCTTGCCGCAAGACACCGTCAGCACGTCATCCCCGAGCCGAAGCCCAGCTCCTGGGGCAGCTACTCTCACTGGATGCCGGAGTGCAGGACGAAAGGAATCCCGCACAGCGCCTGCCGGTCCGGCACCCGCGGCCGGCCCTCGACCCCAGCTTCGGCAACAACGCCGCGGACCACGGAGATCGTAATGACCGCCGAGGAACTCTCAGAGCTGGAGGCTGCGGTTCAGCCCGGCGCCGTCAGCTACACGCCGCAGCAACTGGCCTCACCCGACCGCTGAGCCAGCGGCCTGGGCGACCGCCGTCCCGGCGTCCGCCAGTACGGATCCAGCCGCACCGGCCGGCCTCCACAGCAAGGTGAACCCGCTCCAGGCCGGGGCGCCACTGGGTGACCAGGCCAGGGCACCCGGTTCGAGGTGTGGGGCCGCCTGTGATGCCAACTCCCCTTATTCGGACTCACCAGGACGGCCCACTCCACGGTCAACTCGGTCCGTGGGGTTCTGACCAGTGCTTGCGATGTGGGGGTCTCTCGCCGCGCGCCCTTCGAAATTTCACGCGTGCCCCTCTTCGGCCGCGCCCTTCCCGCGGTGGCCGTTGAGGAAGGCGGCGACGGCGGCGTCCAGGTCGCTGTCGCACGCGGTCACGGCGTACCCCGCCCGGTCCCAGAGCCCCGACGCCATCAGGGGCGCGATCAGCGTCAGCACCATGTGCATCGGATCGCCGGGAGAGATACGCCCTTGCTCTTGATGCGCCTTGATCACCTGTGCTGCGCTGCGCATGTTCGGCATGAGGGCCTCCATCGCGTCGCGCAGTTCGGGGTGGCGCGATACGTCGGTGAGGAGGCTGAGAATCGCGGCACCGTACTGCTCAACCGATTCGGCGTAGGCACGAGCCATGGCGACGAGGTCGGCGACCACGTCGTCCGTGACCGTTAGCCGGGCGAATGACGAACGAGCCAGCGCGTGCGTGAGAGCCCTGTTGAGCAGGGCTGCCTTGCCACCGTAGCGGCGGAACAGTGTTGCCTCGTTCACTCCGGATCTTCGCGCGATCTCCTGAGTGGTGCAGGCCGAGTACCCGCGCTCGGCGAAGACGGTGACGGTGGTCTCGAACAGCCTGTCCACGTCGATCTGCTTGGGCATATGTCTCCAGGTCGCCGTCTCTGCGGGGATTCTAGCCCCCATCTATTGCAAGTGTTCGCTTGCAATAGACGGGGCTGCGTGTCTAGCGTGCGGATGCGATGCGTCACAGGACTGACCGAAGGGGCTTCATGACTCATCTGCGACTGGGGCAACGGGCCAACCGCGGACTGCCTCCCCACAATCGCCGACACGGCTTCCTGAAACGGACCAAGCTGAGACTGCAGTTCACGGGATGGTTGCAGTACATCCCCACGGCTGCGGCCGCGGTCCTCCTTCTGGCCGCTGCGCTCGCGGGAAGCTGGATCGGAATCTGGCAGGTCCTGCTGGTCCGGCTGCCGTTGGGCATCGGCATCCTGTTGCTCGGCGCACTCTTGGTCGATCTGGTCACCGTCAAGCTGGGAGTGCGGCCCTTCGAACCGGTACCCCGTCGCCTTGACGAACTCGACACCTTCGGTGTCATGCACAAACGGCGGTCCTGCCGGTCCTTCCAGAACCGCGACCTGACCGTGTCGGACCGGGAAGAGTTGATGCGCGCGGTCCACCGGCACACTCGACCGACGCATCTGATCGGCACCCGGCCGATCCGGCTGGAATATGTCGCCGCTCCTCTCAAGGTGTGGCCGGCCGTAGGGGCACGCGAGTTCATTGTCGCCGTCGCTCCGCGCACCTACGACCGCCTGTCGGTCATCGACGTGGGCAGAAGCCTGCACAAGGTGGTTCTGCACGCCACCCGGATGGGCGTGGCAACGTGCTGGATCGGAGCAGGCGCCGACCAGACCAGCGTCGTCTCCCATTTGGGAGGCCGATTCGATCCTGCGGAGGAGCACGTCATCTGCGTCTGCGCCGTGGGCTATCGATCGAGATTCAAACCGATTGTGGTCCGAGCCATCGAGTTGGTACAACATCGGCGGTTGCCTTTGGCGTCGCTATTCTTCGCTTCCCCCAGCTTCGACACGCCACTCAAGGTTGACCGACCACCCTTCTCGCCCTTCAGGCGGTGCTACGAGGCGTGCCGGTGGTCGCCCTCCTCCCTCAACACCCAGACCACCCGATGCATCGGGACAACGGATGACAGTGGCCGAGCCATGGCACGGTTCGACTTCTGCACCACCACAGCATCCCGCTACTACGCCCCCCTGGGTCTGGGTATCTGGTGTGCGAACTGGGAAGTCGGCTGCGAAGCCCTCGGGCTGCCCGGGCACCTGCGGGTACTCACATCGGACGAACAAGGGGAGCTCGACACTCCGGAACCGCCCGGTTATGGCGTGAGTTGGATCGCTGACCCGCTCGGAGCCTCTACTGCGTGACACTTTCCCAAGTGGGGCGAGCGCCCGAGGCCGAAGCACGCCTGCGTCAACGCGTGCGCCACGCCACACCATGTGCGTCCATCCACCCACCATGCCCAGGAACAGCCGAACCTCAGACCTAGTAACGGAGGCCTACTAACGAGCTCGTGCACGGTAGCGATGAGGCGTCGAGGATGGCGGCCGGTCTCGGTGTTCAGCTCTGCCGTGTCGACGTCAGGTCCGCGGTCTGCTGATGGGACAGCAGACCGGCGACGGCCTGGATGGTGTCGCTCATGTGCTCGCTGCGGCCGAGGTGGCGGGCCAGGGCCCGCCAATTCTTCAGATGGGCGATGCCGTGCTCCACACGGATACGACGTGAGGAGTGTGCCTTGCGCTGCCGCTCGTGCATCTCCTCGTACCAGTCCGGGGCGTTCTTCTTGAACTTGCGATGCGGTGGTGTCACCACTGAGGCATTGTCAAATCCTGTGGACTGACCAGACAGCCCAATGGCTGGTCGATCAAGCAAGCGGCTTGCGGTAACGGATGTACTCGTTCTGCCGCCGGAACCCCACACTCTCGTAAAGGTCGTAGGACCGGTGTGGATTTGCCGTGCCCGTGAACAGCCGGGCGGTCGTTGCACCCTGTTCACGAAGGCTTCGCAGCCCGTCCAGCAGCAGGGCCCGGCCGATTCCGAGGCGTCGCTGGTCCGTCCGGATACTCAGCTCATCGACCTCGCCCACGGTGCGGTCGTGGCGGCGGATGGAGCAGAGGGCGACGCCGACCATGTCCTGCCCGTTCCATGCAGCCCGCCAGCATGCGGGGTCGGCGGTGTCGACGAAGTCCTGGAAAGACCATTTCTGAGTGAAACCGGTGTCCGTGTACGAATCGACGACCGTCCTCCAGGCTGCACGGTAGTGGCTTGTCCCGATCGGCCCTGTCCGTATCCCGGCTGGCAGTTCGCTGCCCGGCTCGGGCATCTGCTGCAGATCGCCTAGCTCCAGCTCGACCAGGCTGAAGACACGTCGGTAGCCGGCTGCGCGCAGAAGTGCCGTGGCGTCCTGCTCGGAGGTCATGGCGTTCGCGCCGATCACTGCCGTCCGCGCCGTTCCATGCTGTTTGACGAGCTGGCGGATCCGCTCTTCGGCCCAGCTCAGCATGGCTGAGCCGATGCCCTGGCCGCGATGCTCGGGCAAGAGGTAGCCGCGGTGCAGGTAGAGCCACGTATCGTCCCGCTCTTGCCACCACCGGATCGTCGAGTAGCCGACGACGCTGCCGTCGAGCACCACCAGGATCTGGTTCTTGGACGGCTCCTCCAACTTGGCAGAAGCTTCGGCGATCTCGGCCGCTGTCGGGAGCCCTTCTACTACCGAATGGGCCTCGACCTGGTCCTGTTCAGCACAACCCCGCCGCACCGCGGCCATGGCGCCGTGGTCTTCGTCGCCATGATACGGCCGGAACCCGAAGCCGACCGGAAGGTCCTGTCCTGCCGTGCCATCCAACATGACCGGATGATCTCGAACTTCGAGGCAGGTCCGCCACCCTATTCACGCCGCGGTCGTCTGCGGCCGTTCCACGAGCAGGCCGCGTTCGAAGCGGGCCCCGGCGCGGACGAGGGCAACGAGGTGGGGTGCATTCACGGCTCGCCAGCGGGCCTGGGCGGACTCGACGAGCTTGAAGACCGTCGCCAGGGCGGCGGCCCGGGAGCCAGCGCCCTTGGTGACCTTGGTCCGCAGCCGGACGGTCGCGAAGGTCGACTCGATGGGGTTGGTTGTCCGCAGGTGGATCCAGTGCTCAGCGGGGAAGTCGTAGAACGCCAGCAGCTCGTCCTCGTTATCGACGATCTTCTTGACGGCCTTGGGGAACTTCGCGCCGTACTGCTTGGCGAACGCTGTGACCGCGGCGGCCGCGTGCTCCTTGTCCTCGGCGTTGTAGATGTCCTGGATGGCCTTCTTCGCTGCGGGCTGGGCCGACTTCGGGAGGCTGTCGAGGCAGTTGGCCGTTTTGTGAACCCAGCACCTTTGGTGCCGGGTTTCGGGGAAGACCTCGCTCAACGCGTTCCAGAAGCCGAGGGCTCCGTCGCCGACGGCGAGGATGGGAGCGCGCATGCCGCGCCGCTGGCAATCCCGCAGCAGGCTCGCCCAGGACTCCGAGGACTCGTGGTAGCCGTCGGCCATCGTGATCAGCTCCTTGGTTCCGTCCGAGTGCACGCCCATGACGACCAAGACCGCGGCCTTCGCCTCCTCCAGCCGTATCCGCAGGTGAATACCGGTGGCCCAGACGTAGACGTAGTCCGTGGCGGACAGGTCGCGCTCGCTGAACGTCTTGTGGTCGGCCTGCCACCGAGTGGTCAGCCGGGTGACGGTGGCCGGTGACAGGCCAGCCGAGGAGCCAAGGACCTGCTCGAGCGCGGGCACGAAATCCCCGCTGGACAGCCCGTGGAGGTAGAGAAGCGGCAGCACCTCGCTGATCTTCGGGGACTTGCGGCACCACGGCGGCAGGATCGTCGAGGAGAACCGCTTGCGCTCCCCGGTTGCCTCGTCGATGCGCTTGTCGTTGATGCGCGGGGCCTTCACCTCGACCGTCCCGGCCGCAGTGGTCACCGAGCGGGGCTGGTGATAGCCATTGCGTACCACCAGGCGACGCGCGTTCTCGTCTCGCTGGTCGGCCAACTCGGCTATATAGGCGTTGACTTCAGCCTCCAGGGCGGCGGCCAGCATCCGCCTCGCGCCCTCGCGGACGATGTCGTCGATCAGGGAGCCGGTCTCGGTCGTTGCATCGGCATTCACTACGCTCAGCACGGGCGTGCCTTCCCGACCGACGGCGCAACGTCGGCCTACTCGATGACCAGAAGTCGATCACCCGGGAAGGTACGCCCATCGCGTCCAACCCGAGGCCGATCCACAGGTCATGAGCATTGCTCGATGCCAAGGGTCTCCACGCAATTCCGGAGCTGGGCCTGGTTCCACATGCCGCTCGGTGTGATGTGGACATCGTGCTTGGAGTAGTCCGCGAACGGTCGGTCCAGTTTCGTGATCCCCTTTAGGCAGCAACTCCTCGGTCCTGCAACTGCCTCAACTTCTTCAGCCGGGACGCCCGGCAACGGCTCCTCTGGTTCATCCCGGCTGTCGGCACGGACGGCGCCGGCCTGCTGCTGGCGGCCGTCGGGACGCAGGAGCTCGTCGAACCGTCCAGCGACGACATGTACTGTGAAACCAAACCGGACCGCTCGTGTGTGAACGCGATGCAGGTTGCCACGCCGGTCCAGCACCGTACTGCCCCTCAGAGGACCTCGCATGCCTGATCAGCCGTTCTTGGACGCGCGGCGCACCAGTCTGCTTGTCCTGGACTACCAGCACGGCATCGTGCAGCAGCTGTCGGACGCTGACGGTCTGCTCAACCGCGTCAACGCAGCCATCGCCGGCGTTCGCTCCCACGGCGGTCACGTCGCGTGGGTACGGGCCGCCCTCGACGACGCCGACTTCGATGCCATTCCTGAGTCGAGCGTCATGGCGCCCAGGGCGGCTCCACAACATCGTCTCCTGCTGCACGCTGACGCGCCCACCACGCGGATCGATGAGCGTCTGGTCCCGCAGCCGGACGACATGATCGTCCGTCGCCCCCGGATCGGTGCCTTCACCACAAGTGATCTCGACGAACAACTGCGTAGCCGGGACGTCACCACGGTGATCCTTGCGGGCATCGTCACCAGCGGAGTCCTGCTCAGCACCGTCTTCGAGGCGCTCGACCGAGACTATCGCGTCGTCGTTCTGCACGATGCCAGCGGCGACCGTGACCCCCAAGTGCACGAGTTCCTGACCGAGAAGATCTTTCCCAGGTACACGGTCGTGGTCAGCGCTGACGAACTGAACTCGCTGTGGCTGATGAGCAGTCAAGAGCAAGCGGTGGCAGAGGCACACGGCGACGCGCCCCGCACTCAGTGACTGCCAGAGGTGCGGAGCCCGTACAGGTGAAGGGTCAGCTGTGCGAGGCGTACGGCACGAAGTTCCCCTCCCACGCGTCGGGCATGAGTGCCGGGCGAGGGCCCTCGGTGTGCTTGAAGCCGCGGACGTGGACGGTGCCGGGGGAGCGTCCAGGCCGAGCTCGCACGCCGTGCCCCGGCCGACTGGCGCACCCCGGCTTTCCTGACCGCGCCGACCACACCAGGCCCGCCCGTCCGGTACCCGTACGACCGTGACCACGCTTCAGCCCCGGACGGCCGCGACAGGCGGGCCGCACCTCCACCACCGGTGAAGACGGAGATGCCTCGTGACCGCGGCCACCTACCGGTACGTCGACCTGCCCGACGCATCCGTGGTCACCACCGCGCGCTGTCGGCGGCGCCGGAGAACATCTCCGACACGGTCGCGGCCCGCGCGATGATGTGCATCCATGGCGGCGCCGGCTTCGGCAAGACCCTCGCCGTCAACATCTGCCTGCGCGCACTCGTACCCGGCGAGGACGTCCGCAAGATCACCTTCCGGGCCCGTCCCACCGCCCGCGCAGTGCGCGACGAACTGTTCACCGTGCTTGACCTCGCCGGCGAGCCGCCGCGTCACCCCAGCGAGTTGGACCGCCTGCTGAAGACCGCCCTGGCCGACTGCCCCCGCACCTTCCTGGTGGACGAGGCGCAGCGTCTTCCGGGGCCGGGACTGTAAATCGTTCGGCTCTGCCTCACATTCGGTGGTGACGGAGAGTGTCGCTATCCGAGGAGGATGCGGTGGCGGAGCAGGGTGAAGCCTGCTCGTCCGTGCATCTGGCGTGCGATCCGCTTGGTTTTGGTGTTCACGCCCTCGGTGGGGCCGTTGCTGTACGGAAGCGTGAGCGCGGCGATCACGGCGTCGCGGTCTCGGTCCAGGCCGCGGGTGAAGGCGTGCAGATGAGGCAGATCGGCTGTGCGGACCTGGGTGATCCAGCAATCGAGCTTGGCGGCATGTTCTGGGCGAGGAGTCAGGAGTTCGGCGAAGTCCCCGATGCAGGCGGCCAGTTGGGTCATCTCATGGCAGGCGGCGGTGAGCCGGGCCAGAAGATCGCGATACTCGGTCTTGAGGTTGTCGGGCCGGGTGAGCAGCATCCGAGCGAGGCGGCGCGGGGAGATGTGGCTGCGGTCGGTATCCGCACGGCCCTGGTTGATGTACTTGTCCAGGAGGTTCAGGCAGCCGGTGAACCCGAGGGCCTTGATCTCTTCGAAGAGGTGCTGGACGGGGACGCCGGGTTCCTCGGCCCGGCGTTTGCGCAGGTGCTCGCGGTAAGGCTCGACGAGGCTGGCGCGGTACTTGGGGACGCGGAGCATGCGCTCGGGCCGGTCGGCTCGCGCGTAGCGTTTGACGGTGTTCAGGGCCAGTTCCAGGCGGCGGGCGCATTCGAGCAGCACGCCCTGATCGAGCAGGCCGTGGACCTGGTGCCAGCGTTCCAGGGTCGTCTGCGCGCGGGGTCCCTCGTAGATGGGCGCGTCCAGCACGGCGGCCCAGCAGGTGCTGTGCGCCTGACCTCGCTCAAGACGGCTTCGCACAAGTTGTGCCACAGATGCCACCGATCACCGACCTGCGTCGCACGGGGCAGGGCACGGCGGATGGCCTCGGCGTAGGTCGCGGAGCCGTCGCGGCACACGACGTCGATGCCCGGATGCTCACGTAGCCACGCCTCCAGGGTGACTGCCGTGCGGTCGGGCAGCACGTCGATCCGCTCATGCGTCTCGGCATCGATGATCACGGTGGCGTAGCGGTGCCGCCGGCGCAGAGCGAAGTCGTCGACGCCGATCACACGGGGCGTCCGCCCTGCGGGCAGCGGGATGCGCAACAGGGCACGCAGAGCCGTGTGACGCGAGACGCCCGCCGCGGGTATCGCCAGCAAACGTGCCCCCGCCCGGCCCGCTAACTCCTTGACCACGGCCTTGACTTGCCTGGTCAGACAGGTGGTGCGTCGCTGGTATCGGTCCAGGACTCCGGGCACCTGCTCGCGGAAAGTATGTCGGCAGCCGCGAGTGGGGCACACCAGACGCCGCACCCGCACACGGACCACCACCCGTCGGCTGTCGACCGGTACGTCAGCCACAGTCCGCCAGTGGTAGCCGTGCACCCGCCCCGACGACGCCCCGCACACCGGGCAGACCGCCGTGTCCTGCGGCGTTCGTGCCCGGACCACGATCAGCTCGCCCTCGTCGGCGACATCCGCGATGACCAGCGGGGACAGGCCCGAAAACACCATCTGGACGAGCTCGTTGACATCTTTCACGTGACTATCAACGAACCTCACGACTCTCCGTCACCACCGAATGTGAGACAGAGCCGTTCGTTTGACAGACCCCGCATCGGCGAACAGCAGCGACAGCAAAACCGCCGCTACCTCGCCGTCCTCGGCGACCAGCCACCCCTGACCGCCAGCAAGCGCCCTCACCGTCCAGGCACGCCCCCCGAACCGCACCTGGCACCCCAGCCTCACCACCGGCCTGCCCGGCACCCCGCCTTTGGCCGCCCTCACTCTGCCGCCTGCGCCCACACCGGCATCCGCTCATGCACCGGCGCCGCCAAGTCCGCCGTCAGCCGTCCCGCCCACAGCGCATGGAACAGCGCGGGAAGCACGAGCAGCGGATCCCCGACCCTGCGTACGCCCTCCGACAGCGGCGCCGGTTCAGCGAACGCCTCCTGCAGCGCGACAGCCAGCAACCGATCACCGTGGTGCCGCGGGTGCCGGTATCCGGCCAGCCAGGTCACATTGCGCCGGTAGATCGAGTCGACAGGCCCGAGCACCCAGTACCGCCAGCCCACCGCCGCACAGACCTCTCCGACCACCGCAGCAAGAGACCGCTGCCGCCGAGACAGCTCCCCTCTCCCTGTGCAGTCGGCAAGCACTCCCTGGCCATCGGCCAGCCGGAGCATCAGCTGCGGAGCATGCGCCCGCACCTCGCTCGGCCCATGCCACCGCAGTTCAAGTGGCCGGGCGGCCAGACCGCTGACACGCGGGTCGCGGTCGAGGAGCATCACGTGCAGCCGCATCGCCGCGGACCCGTAGTGCACCAGCCGTCCGGTGGTGGCCGACCACCACCATCCCGGTGCCAGCCGCTTGCCTTTGCGGACTGGGAACGATTTCAGCGGCGGACAGCTTTCGAAGACCACCTCGGCGGCGGCCGACGACCACCTCGAACACTCCGCCGCTCCGCCCGCAGCCCGGAACAGCACATCCACCGACTCGACTTCTGGCCGCCGTGCCCTCGCTCCGCTCCGCCCAGCATCCTGCATACACAGCCAAACGGTTTATCGCCCCATCCGGTAATGGGCGACGCGCGGCCCATCGGCGAACGTTCAGCTGCGCCCGGATTGCTCTGCAGCCCAGGCGTAGCCCAGCTCGGCGAGGGCGGCCCGCTGTGTCGCATCCAGCCGGTCACGCCTGGCTTTCTGGTTACTCAAAAACACACCCAGCTTGATCGCCGAACCGTCCGGCAACTTCTCAACGTGCGCCCGCCCAACGACGGTTCTGCCCTCGCGCTGGATGTACTGGGCTAGGGCGGCCAGCCCGCGCTGGAACGCCTGCTGCGCCTTGGACGGCCCCTTCGCCGCGCCCTTGACCGTCGGGGTGGGAGGCGGCTCCTGGTCGGGCTGCACGCCCAGCTTCGACAGCCGTTCCCGCTGCTCGGTGGTCAGCAGTCTCCAGTCCCGGCGTTGTCGTTGGAGCCATCGTCCGATGTCGTCGCCGTCGAAGGTCACGCCGGGTGTGATGTCGGGCAGTGTTCCGTCGGGTTCGTCGGCGGCGAGATCGGCGAGGTGGCGGTAGTGACGTTGCCAGTCGAGTGGCCAGGGGCAGTTCCAGTCGGGATCGATCGCGGTCAGCTGCGCCGCGCGTGCAGCCGCACGCTCGGTGTTCTTGCCGAGGCCGCCCTTGCGGCGGAGATTGGCGATGTGCTGCCCGATGGGTACGGGCCCGTCGCCGGCCGGATCGTCCCAGACCGCGTCCTGGCGGGGCGCGAGGTGCCCAGTGGCACGCCGATGGGCCCGGAACACGGCGAGCTTGGTCTCCCAGGCTTCCTCGCCCGGTTCCCAGACCATCCCGGCCTCCGGGGCGTCGAGGAGCTTCTTGCGCCGCTCCTCCAGCTCTCCTGCCCGCAGCGCCTTCCGCTGCTGGTGCACCCATCGCCCAAGGGGAAAGGACTTCGTCGCTCCTACCTCCGTCTCGACGTCATAGGGGACGGCGTAGAGACCGGTGATCTCGCGTTCCTTCCGCCAGCGGAGCAGGGCTTGGTAGCCCTCGAGCCACACGAGGGATTCGGGTCGGTAGACGCGGGTGCGCAGGAACGCTGCGATGGTCGCCGGGTCGCGTGGGGTGGAGAAGTGCAGCAGCGCCGACTCGACCGCACCGTCGTCGCCGGACTGCTCCTCGGCCCCCGCGCCGTCGGCCGTGACGATCCGGCCCTCGGTGTCGCGTTGGATGTGGGTCTTGCGCTTGCCGCTGGTGAGCGCGCGAGAGGCGAGCTGTTCCACGAGTCGTTCATCATGCGAACGCAGGCCTTGGAGCACAGCGACCAGCCCGGCATACGAGGCGCTGGCGATCATGTCGGTGGGGTCCTCACCGGGTTCGAGGAAGACGGGCACGATGATCCGCGCGACCTTCGTGGAGCCGTCCCGATTGGGCCGAAGGGCCCGGCCGATGTTCTGCACGATCTCGACCTGGGAACCGCGGGTGTCCGCGAAGCAGACGGCCTCCACGCCGCGCTCGCCGGTGATGTCGACGCCTTCCCCGAGGACGCGGCAGCTGGCGAGGAACGCCCGGTGGACCCTGTGCCCGGTGGCGTCGATGCCGTTGGCGAACTGCTTCAGGGCTTCGCGGCGTTCGGTGACGAGGTGGTCGCCGCACAGCCACGCCGACCACACCCGCTCCGGCGGCACGTGCCGGCCGACTTCCAGCTCGTAGAACTGAGCGCCGATCGACGACGCGGGCAGCTCGCCTGCGGTCGCCAGGTCCTCGCCGGTGGCATCACGTGCATACAGCTCACCAGCGGTCTCGGGCAGCTTCTCCGCAAACGCTGCGGCCTCTTCCACCCTCTGGTGGAAGGTCATGACCGTATGCAGGTTGCACGCCGCGGCGTGCTCCAAAAGTGCGGTCTGCAGGAGCGCCAGGCGCCGGCCCCGCCGTGCCTCCTCTGACTCCCCGACGATGGGGGAGGGGTCGTGGATCTCGAGGACGTCGATCTCGAATCCAGCGAGGACGCCCCGCTCGATCGCCTCCGAGAGCCCCAGTTCGGCGCCGGGAAGCCACGCCCCGAAGGTGCCGTCCGGATCGTCGGCCATGCTTGCCAGCTCCACCTCCATTCCGCCCGCGCCCTTCTGCGGGCGGGGTGAGGCGAGGATCCGCGGCGTGGCGGTGAGGTACAGCCGGAAGTCCGCCGGGATGCGGGCGTTGTCGTGGATCGCCGCCCACGGCCGGCCAAGATCACCCGCGGTTGAGTGGGCCTCGTCCACGATGGCGAGGTCGAACGGGGCCATCCGCTGGCCGTAGAGCCGTTCCCCGCCCGCCAGAGCGGTCTCCAGCGGCCCGCGGACCTTGCGCTGGCCCGTCGGGTCCTCCGGGTCCTCGCGGTCCACGAGGGAGGCGTACGTGGCGAACACGACGACCGGCCCGGACCCGGCCCACAGCGCCAGCTGGATCGCATTGGTAGTGGTGCGCACCCCCAGCGAGGTGAGGACGGGATCGTTCTCCAGCGAGCACACCGCCACCATCGCCGCCCGATGCCCGACCGCCCGCCACGCCTGGGCGGTCTGTGCGAGCAGGTCCAGGGTCGGCACGCTCACCAGAATCCGGCCGCCCGGGAAGCACTCCAGCCCGCTCGCTGCAGCCGTGATCGTCTTGCCCGAACCGGTGGCGGACACCAGTGTGCCCCGCGCCCCTTCAGCAGGAACAGATGATCTTGCAAAGAATTTGACCCATTCCCGGATTGCGGTTTTCTGGGTCACCTGATGTTCCCGGAGGCTGATCACGACATTCGATCCCTTCTTTTTCCGGGCGAAATCAGGTTTCTCCACCACGAGCTCGCGGAAGCACCGGACCCGCCAGAGCCAGAGCCAGAGGCGGGGAGCGGGTACCTGTCGATGCCGCCGCGGGCGGGCAGCTCGTCCTCGAAGTCGCAGGCGGCTACGGCCTTGAAGCCCCCGCGCCACAGTGCTCCGAGCACGGCTGCGACGGCCTGGACCACCTCCTCGGCCGGCGCTCCCGCAGTGGCCTCGCATTCCAGCACGGTCGGCCACTGAAGGAAGTCGAAGGGGTGGGCGCGCCGGCCTGTGGCGTAGTCGTTGGGCTCGCCTTCCACGCGCACTGGCCCGACCACCAGTTCCGCGCCAGCGTCCTCGACGAGGCCGAGCAAGTCTCGAAGCCGGCCTACGACCCGCGGAGCGGCCTCCGCGTCCACGTAGATAGAGGCATCCCTGTAAGCGGAGTCTGGATCGAGGGGCGAAGGCCCGCGGTCATTCGTCACGCGCACTCCCTGGAGTCTCCGCCGGGGCCAGGGCCAGGGCGAGGAAGCGCTGGAGCAGCCGCTTGATCGGCTCGTGGTGGTAGTACTCGGCGACCTGCAGGGGCGTCTCTCCGTCGATGGCTGGCAGACGCGGATCAGCACCGTAGGCCAGCAGGATCGCGGTGGAGGCCGTATTCAGGGGGTAGTCCGTCTGTACGTGAGCGTCGCCTTCCAGGCCGATCGCGTGAGTCAGCAGCGTGAGCCCGAAACACACCTCGTCCGGATCGGCCCCAGCGTCCAGGAGCCTGGCGAGAGTCTCATACTCACTCATCTCTACGGCCTCGTGCGCCGGCGTCCACGGCTCCACTTTGGGAAAAGAGCTCGGCCTCAGCGCATCGGAATCCACCATGTTTCCCTCTCCGCCGGCCTTGCCAGGACGTTGCGGACACCTGCCTACTGGGGTGTCCCTACCTTACGCCAATGCTACATGCTGCATCACATTGAGATGTGGACTTGCGGGCCCCCCTCGACAGATCCCCTTCCACGAGGTCCCGTCCGACCCTGATGGCCGGCGTGCCTCGGGGTACATGGTGCCGCATGGCACCGAAGACCGAACGCATCCAGTTCCTGCGGGCCGAGCGGCAACTGCGCCGTATCCGCTCCTTCTACACTGCGGCCATCCTCCTATGGGCAGGGTCCGCGGCCTGGACCGGCTGGCAGGCCCGGGGAGCCGTCAGATGTGGGTGTCCGTCCTCCTCCTAGCCGTCTTCACCGTCCTGCTCGTCACCGCGAGCCTCGCCCTGCGGCGCCTCGCCGTTCCCGCCACAGGCCGGCCCGTACACCACGCTGCCCCGCACAGGCTGCCGAGCACCCGCCGTCACGCCCCTGCCTGAGGGCCCATCACTCTTCCCACGAGTCAATCCGAGCCCCGACTCCGCCTCACCGGGGGCGGAGTCCACGGTCTGCTGACAGTCCACTGCCGGAGGACCACCCCCACCCCTGTAGATGCCCGGGCCGAAGGCCCGTTGACGAGCCCGCGCAGCCTCGTCCGTCTTGTGGCGCGCAGCGCCACCAGGTGGCTGGAGCGCAGCGGAAGCCCCCACCAGGGGCGCAGGCCCCCGTGACTCCGGGAGCGCAGCGGACGGAGCGTCACCAGACCGGCGCAGCCGGTCTGGTGAGCGGCGGGACGCGCAGCGTCCCGCCAGCGCTCACGCTCCGCGTGAGCGTTCTACGGCCAGCGCATGGACGGTTTTTCGCTCGCGATCGTGGATGAGGCCCACGGCACCGCCGGTGATCTTGGCCGTCCGTGGGCCGCGATCCACGACAACGCCCGCATCCCGGCGGACTTCCGGCTGTACCTGACCGCCACACCGCGCATCCTCGCCGCGGCTCGCCCGCAGAAAGGTGCGGACGGCCAGGAGGCGGAGATCGCGACCATGGCCGACGACCCGGACGGCACGTACGGCGCCTGGCTCGCGGAGCTGGGTCTGAGCGAGGCGATCGAGCGGGAGATCCTTGCCGGGTTCGAGATCGACGTGCTGGAGATCCGCGATCCCTCGCCGGTCCTCGGGGAGTCGGAGGAGGCGCAGCGGGGCCGGCGCCTGGCGCTCCTGCAGACCGCGCTCCTGGAGCACGCGGCGGCGTACAACCTGCGTACGGTCATGACGTTCCACCAGAAGGTCGAAGAGGCCCGAGCGTTCGCGGACATGCTGCCCGATTCGGCTGCCGCGCTGTACCTGAACGACGCCTCCGACGCCGATCTGGCCGCCGCCGACAAGCTGCCGAAGTCGTCGATCGACGCGGAGTTCTACGAGCTGGAGGCCGGCCGCCACGTCCCGCCGGACCGGGTGTGGTCGGCGTGGCTGTGCGGAGACCACCTCGTTGCCGAACGGCGGGAGGTGCTGCGCCAGTTCGCCAAGCATCAACGCCGCCGGGCGCCGGGTGCACCGCGCCTTCCTCGCCTCGGTTCGTGTGCTCGGTGAGGGCGTGGACATCACCGGCGAGCGGGGAGTCGACTCGATCTGCTTCGCCGACACCCGCGGCTCCCAGGTCGAGATCGTCCAGAACATCGGCCGGGCCCTCCGGCTCAACCGCGACGGCTCCACCAAGGTCGCCAGGATCATCGTGCCGGTCTTCCTGGAGCCCGGCGAGGACCCGCAGGACATGGTCGCCAGTGCCAGCTTCCGTCCCCTTGTAGCGGTCCTCCAGGGGCTCCGCTCGCATGATGATCGACTTGTTGAGCAGCTCGCTTCCCGTGCGCTCACGAGCGGCAAGCGCACAGTCCACGTCAAGCGTGACGAGGACGGACAGATCGTCGGGGCCGGCGGCGCAGGCGACGGCGAGGACCAGGAGGAGGACGACAACCAGGCCGCCGCCGAAGCCGCCCTGCTCCACTTCTCCAGCCCGCGCGACGCCGCGACCATCGCGGCGTTCCTCCGGACCCGGGTCTACCGGCCGGAGTCCCTGGTGTGGCTGGAGGGCTACCAGGGACTGCTCCGGTGGCGGAAGGAGAACGAGATCACCGGCCTCTACGCCGTTCCCTACGACGTCGAGGTCGAAGTCGGGGCGACGAAGGCGTTCCCGCTTGGCCGGTGGGTGCATCAGCAGCGCAAGGCGCTGCGGGCCGGGGAGCTGGAGGAGCGGCGCAAGACGCTGCTGGACGCACCCGAGGCCGGGATGGTCTGGGAGCCGGGCGAGGAAGCCTGGGAGAACAAGCTCGCCGCGCTCCGGTCCTACCGGCGGGCCACGGGACACCTCGCGCCACGCCAGGACGCCGTGTGGGGAGAGGGCGAGGCGATGGTGCCCGTCGGCCAGCACATGGCGAACCTGCGCCGGAAGGACGGCCTGGGCAAGGACCCGCAGCGGGCCGCCGCACGCGCAGCAGCTGACGGAGATCGACCCGGACTGGGACTGGCCTGCCGGCCGACACACGGCCGCTGCCTTCGGTGGCCCCCTACGACCAGCTGCTACGACACCGCCGCCCAGGCGGTGCCCCTGCCACCGAGGGAGAAGCGACGTGAGTGCCCAACGCCATCACGGCCTGACCGAACAAGCCGCCGACACCGCCATCGACCAGGCATGCCGGATGCTGCGGCTGCCCACCATCCGGGGCCAGTTCCCCGACCTCGCCGAGGCCGCGAAGCGCGATCAGATGTCCTACAAGGGCTTCCTCGCCGAACTGCTGCTGGCCGAGTGTGACGACCGGGCCCGCCGCCGCTCGGAACGGCGGATCAAGGCCGCCGCGTTTCCGCGCGAGAAGTCACTGCGGGCGTTCGACTTCGACGCGAATCCCAACGTCGACGCCGCCGCGATCAACACCCTCGCGACCTGCGAGTGGGTCAGGAAGGGACAGCCGCTCTGTCTGATCGGCGACTCGGGCACCGGGAAATCGCATCTGCTGATCGCGCTGGGCACGGAGGCCGCGATGAAGGGCTACCGCGTCCGCTACACCCTCGCCACCAAACTGGTGAACGAACTCGTCGAGGCGGCCGACGAGCGGCTGCTGACCAAGACGATCGCCCGCTACGGACGTGTCGATCTCCTCTGTATTGACGAATTAGGCTACATGGAGCTTGATCGCAGGGGCGCCGAGCTGCTGTTCCAGGTCCTGACCGAGCGCGAGGAGAAGAACAGCGTCGCCATCGCCTCCAACGAGAGCTTCGGCGGCTGGACGAAGACGTTCAGTGATCCGAGGCTCTGCACGGCCATCGTCGACCGGCTCACCTTCGACGCGGCCATCATCGAGACCGGCACAGACTCCTACCGCCTCGCACAGACCCGGGCACGGGCCGGTGCGACAACTGGCTAAGCATCGACGACCCCGACACGTCCCACCAGCGTGGACACCCTCACGTGCTCGGTGAACCGCTCGTCCGCGGGGAGCGCTTGCCGGATACGTTCGGCGAAGACAGCGCGTTCGTCCGGCCCGGGCAACTGGTCGGCGGGAATTGCTGAGCAGACGCCGCCGAACAGCTGATCGAAGGTCAGTTCACCGCTGTATTCGACTACGATCTCCCGCACATCGACGAAGCCCGCGGACTCCAGCGCCTGCGCATACCTCAGCCGGTCGCGGCTGCTGGTGCCGCAGGACGCTTCCAGCGTGATTCCCAACCACTCTTCCAGACAGCCACACAGAGCTCGAGACCATGCACTGTCCTGCAGCCACAGCGGCGTTCCGTTCGAAATCACCGCGATACCTCCGCCTACGCGGAGCAGCGGCGACACAGCACGGAAGAGTTCTTCGTGCTGCATCCAGTGAAGAGCCTGTCCGATCACCGTCAGTGCCAGCGACCGCTCTCCCATCAGGGCTCCAAGCGCCGGAACGTCGGTGTCGGAGCCAAGGATCCAGGTCGCGTTCCTGATTCCCTGGTCGCCGGCTGCAACGCTGGCCAGCCGCAGCATGTCCGGCTCGGGGTCCACTCCCACCACGGAACGAACCCGGGAAGCGAAAGGAAGGGCAAGCTGGCCAGTGCCACACCCCAAGTCGAGTACGACGTCGGCTTCCGACAACTCGAAGACTTCCTGCAATGCGTCGAAAACCTCGGAGGGGTACCCGCGCCGGAACTCTGCGTAGTACTCGGCCACTGCGCCACTGAATCCCACAGTCATGTCTCCACCCTGCCGGGCATCCGCCACGCCGGGAACCTCTCGCACCCGATGATCGCTATCCGCTGAACCTGAGACAGAACCCGGACAACCTGAGGGCAGCGCATGCCTCCCCCAAGGTCACGTGCTGCCCAGCCATGTCTACGACGCCCCGGCGCTTCGCGCCGGGAGAATGCTCTCCGCGGTCTCCGGATGCCTTGCCAGAGCGTCCGAGTGACATCGAAACTCACCGATATTCCAAGCCTCGCGGGCCCTCGGAGGACATCCGAACTCATCGACAAACGACACTCGTTGAGAGCTATGCAGCCAGTCATACGTCTCCTCATCACCCCACGAGGCCTAGATGGCGTCCGGCATCATTACGTTGCCCTGGGTGTCGTCGGCGGCCGGCAGTACGCCGTCGGTGCTCGGCACGGTGGCGGGGCAACGTACGGTCGAGCGGTGGCTGCGTAGCTTGAGCTCGGTGCGCAGGGTGGGCCATGTTGCTCGGGTCCGGGTGTTCCTGTCTCGGTTTTTGGCGCTGCCGGAACGGATTGGGCGGCTTCATTGCCGCTTTCTGCGGTGCTTGGTCATGGGCCGGTGGTGGACGTGGTTTCGGGGTGGCCGGCCGGCCGTATGTGTCCCTGATCGCAGGGCAGGGGGTCTGCGGGTCGCGTCGCTGTACCCGGGGGGTCTGGCGTCCTGTGTCAAGGGGGGCTGCTGCTGTCGGGCGCAGGCGAAGCCGGGCCGGCCCGATGGCGCTCATGATCCGGGTGACGCGTTTGTGGTTGACCGTCTCGCCCTCCGTCGCGGAGTTCGGCGGTGGTCCTCGGGGCGCCGTAGGTGCGGTCCGGGGCCCGGTGGACGGTGTGTGTCCGGGCGGCGGGCCGTGCGGCGGCCGCCCGGCGGGCTGTCCCCAGCGACGCTGTCCGGCGCCGTAGCAGTATGTCGATGGGGTCAGGGGCAGGACATGGCACATGCTCGGCCAGGTGTCCGGCCGGCTCCCTGAGTGGGCGGTTCACAGTTCCTTTCCCGCGCGGCGGCTTCCCTGCTCGAGCTTCTCCGGTCACGGGATCCTGCCGTCCGGCAGGACCGCACGCTGGGACACGACGATCCGTCGTCCGGTCACGAAGGGCAATGGTGCGCGGAATCACCAGCACGCGGCCAGGGTGGCGCACCTCTTGCGCAATCACGTACCTGTCTGCGCCCGCGCTGTGCCGGGGGAATCTTGTGAACGCTCACGCTGCCTCGCCGGCCTGGGTTATACCTGTGCCGTGACTGTGCCGAGGGACGTAGACGAAGTACGCGACGAGTTGCGCGCTGTTCTCGATCGGTGCGAGGTGTGGCTTCGCGCCGCGTCGGCCGCTCCCGAGACTCCGGTGCAGTGGCCGCAGGAGGTCCTCGGCGACGCGGGCACGATGACTCGGCTGAGGACACGTGCGGCCTCGGCCCTCATCAACGTGGCGCTGCTGGGTGCTTTCTCGTCGGGCAAGAGCTTCCTTCTCAGTGGCCTGCAGGGCGGGCTTGAGCTGGTCGAGGTAGCGACCGCCGACGGTCACACGGCGGACAAGTTCGTGGGCCTGCTGCCTTCGTCTCCCGTTCCCACCACTGCGTGTCCCGCCAGTGTGGTCCCGGTGGAGGACCAGTCCAGCGTCGACGCCGGGGGCACCGGTTATCTGCGGGTGCGTTTCACGGATTCCGGTGAGGACGGGTGGGAGGAGGTGGGAAATTCCCCGGCGCCCTCTGTCGTTGCGGCGTATGCGATGCAGGAAGCGGACGTGACCGACCGGCTCAGGCCTCACCGCGGACGTGAGGTGGCCGAACTCGAGATCATGCTCGCCGGCGCCAAGCTTCCGGCGAAGCTCTACGACCTGCCCGGCTACGGTTCCCCGAATCCGGTCCATGACATGATCGTCCGGACGGCGATGGCCGACGCGGACTGCTTCATGTATGTGTCGCATGCCAGCCGCACCCTCTCGGAACGTGACCTTGATCTGATCCGGTTCCTGTACGACCACTACCTGTTGTCGGGCAAGCGGGTGGTGTGGGTGGTCACCGCCATCGACGCGGCAGCCAATCTCGACCTCCGGAACGTCCCGGAGTGGAAGGCGACGATCGCCCGCAACAACACATACCTGCGGGACAATTTCACGCTGGCGAACGGCCAGCCGGATCTCGGCTTCATCGGTGAAGGCTTCCTGCCCGTCTCCCCGGCCCTGGAAGCACGTGCGGACAAACTCAGCGGACAGGGAGCGGAGGCCGCAGCACAGCGGCAGCGTGCCGGAAGCCGCATGGAGACATTGCGCCAGGCGATCGAGGACCTGATCAGTACCGGGACCGGCGCCCGGCACATCGCTGCGGTGGCGGCGGAGGCCCGGACCCTGATGGCCCCGCGGCACCAGGCGCTTGCCGTGCGGCTGCGCGACGAACGCCTTGAGATCGACGAGCTCAAGGAGTTGCTGAAGAGTGAGCGGCAACGACTGGAGCTCCTCGATTCCGCATTGCCGCGCATGCGCGAGGATCTTGAGCGCAAACTCCACAACCGCATCGCGCGGACCGTTCGCCCCTTCACCCGGCTGCCCGCCCATCTCCACGCCGAGCTGGACGATGTCATCAGGGCCACGGACCTCAACAGGCCCACCAAGGCGAACCAGGTTCAGGTGTCGAAGGCCCAGACGCTGCGTACCTGGATCGAGGAACCTGCCGGTCCGGCGACGCTGTGGACCGAGGAGTTCGAGAACTTCAGGAAGGACCTGGTCCAGGCGGTGGACCAGGTCTTCGGCGACAAGGATCTCGCGGGACGGCTTCCGGACTTCACTCTTGACGTGAACAGCCTCTCGCTTCCCCAGCAGAGCCCGCGTTCGACCACCCGCCACGACGTGGTGCAGCGGGCAGCGGCGCTGGTCGGCATCGTCACACCCGTCGCAGCCAGCGGGGGCTGGCTGTACGGTCTGGCCGCGGCCGGCACACTCTTCCCGCCTGCCGGCCTGGTCGCCGGGGTCGCCGCTCTGGTCTTCCTCGGTGTTCAGCGCCGCAAGGGCCGGATCAGTTCCCTGCATGTCCTCCAGGACGAGTGGATCGGCGCGTTGGACACCGAAGCCGCCGCGATCAAGGAGCAGTTCATGCTGGCAACGGGTGTTCAGGGCACCGATGTCGTCGATCATCTGATGGACAATCTGGCGCAGTACCGGGAGCAGCTCGAACAGTCCCGCGACCGCATCAGCGAGCGCATCACGAACCCAGAAAACCAGGTCCGGCAGGAACTCATCGACCAGCTCGAACCGCTGTGCGCCGAAGCCGGCATCCTCGTCGAGTCCCTCCGGGCTTCGGAGTTCCTCTGACCCGGCTGCGGCATGCGCGTCGCGACGGAGCCCGGCCCGGGCCGAGTCCCGAGCAGGCGTCGCGAGCGCGCCCCAGGCTGCGCCCGTGATCTGTCATCTGTGGCATGGCCGGGCCACGGGAACAAGCGCCGACGCGTATGAGCGCGCATCGCCCCGGGGGGGCCCGGGGCGAAGAACGGCACATCCCCCGCGGCCGCCCGGGCCGTGCCCTGGGACCACGAAGAGCGGTCAGGCCACTTTGAGGTACTCGACCGCCGCCGGCAGTCACACCGAGCACATCCTGCGCACCGCTGCCCGGAGCGGGTCGGTCCCTGCAGAAGAGCCGCACCCGACCCCGTTGGCCTTTGGTCAGCGGCACCGCCCGCCCAGGCGGGCCACGCTGCGTTTCCTCCAGTGCACCGACTCAGGTCACGGGAGGCTGTCCAGGAGAGCCAGGCGGAGTCACTGCGGTGCCCGTGCCGACCAGGAGCCCGATGGTCCCCAGATCCAGCTGGGTGCCCTTCAGGAAGTACAGCACGGCCGGCGGGAGATACACGCCCGTGCCCAGCGATTCGACAGCCACCGCGGCCAGCAGAGACCGGCGCGTTCGCCTGCGGTAACGGCCGAGATCGAGGTCAACGGAGCTGGTGGGTGCACCGGAGCCGGCGTCGTCCTGGAGGACGAGTTGGGCGAGGAGCGGGTGCACCGGGCGCGCCGTGCTCTCGCGCCTGGCTGTTTCAGCGGCCACTCTGCGTAGTGGCCGCTGAAACAGTCAGAAGGGGCCGGACCTCGTCAGGGCTGGACCTCGTCGAAGAGGGCGAGGGCCTGTGAGGGGTCCGGGCTCACGAGGCGTTCCAGACCGGCTGTTGTGATGCTCGCCCACTTGCCGGCGCGTGCCCACATCTTTTCCTCGAAGGCGCGGACGGTCCTGTCCAGGTCCCCGGGCCCGGAACCGGGTCCGGGGGCGGCCGCGATGGACTCGGCGAGTTCGGCGCCGTCGAGCATCGCGAGGTTCGCGCCCGCTCCCAGCGGGGGCATGAGATGGGCGGCGTCGCCCAGGAGAGTCACCCCGGGAACGTGGGTCCAGGTGTGGGCCACGGGCAGGACGTACAGGGGGCGGGGGACGAAGGCCGTGCCGTGGCGCAGGAGGTCCAGGACGGGGGCCGCCCAGCCGTCGAACTGGGCCAGCAGACTTGAGCGCACGGCCTCGGTCTCGGCCTGCTTCCCGGCGCCGGTGGGGCTCAGGTCCCGGTCCGCGTGCTGGTCCCGGTCCGCGTGGCCGTCCGGGCCCGTGTGCCAGTCCAGGCCGGTGTGCCAGTCCGGGCCCGTGTGCCAGTCCTCCGGCCCGCGGAACCGGGCGTAGACCTTGACGTGGCCGCCGCTGCTGCGCTGGGCGACCAGTGCCCGGTTCACGCCGTAGACGGCCACGGAGCCGTCGCCGACCAGTCGGGCGAGGCCGGGGTGGCGGGTGTCGATGTCGTCCAGAGAGGTCTCGACCGTGGTGACGCCGGTGTACTGCGGTGTCGCGGTCGAGACCGCGGCACGGACCCGGGACCAGCCGCCGTCCGCGCCGATCACGAGGTCGTAGGATTCCTGCCGGCCGTCCGCGCAGTGGACCAGGACGCCGCCGGGGCTGTCGGGCACCACCTTCGTCACGGCCCGCCCCCACTGAACGTCCAAAGGGCCGAGCAACAGGTCACGGAGCTGCCCGCGGTCGATCTCGGGATTGGCCTGCTCGTCCGGGCGGGGACGCCAGTCACGCAGGACGGTCCCGTCCGTGTCCAGGATGCGCATGGCCTGCCCCTCGGGACGGGACAGGGCCCGGAACCTTGCGAGCAGCCCCGCCTTCTTGAGCGCCAGCTGGCCCAGCCCTTCGTGCAGGTCCAGCGTGCCGCCCGGGGGACGGGCGTCGCGGGAGGCATCGCGTTCGAGGACGGTGACGGGGTGGCCGTGACGGTGCATGACGCGGGCGAAGGCAAGCCCGGCGGGACCGCTCCCGACCACTGCAATACGGGGTCTCATGTTGATACACCGTATTGCTCGTCTACGATGCATCGCAACGGTACGGTGTCACCTATGACTGTGTGGGACCGGCCGGAGCCGCCGACTCACCCCGTGCCGCTCGACCGGGAGCGGATTGTCGCCGCCGCGATCGCGCTGGCCGACGAGGGCGGGCTGGAAGCGGTGTCGTTGCGCAAGGTGGCCGCCCGGCTGAACGCCGGCCCGATGCGGCTGTACAGGTACATCTCCACCAAGGAGGAGCTGTTCGACCTCATGATGGACGAGGTCCAGGCCGAGATTCTCCCCGAGGAGCAGCCCGGTGACTGGCGAGAGGCGCTGCGCATCCTCGCCCATCGCACCAGGCAGGCCGCTCTCCGTCACGAATGGCTGGCCGACCTGCTCGGCGGCCGCCCGGCCCTGGGCCCGAACAGCCTCGCCGTGACCGAGACCACGCTGGCCGCCCTCGACGACCTCACCGACATCGACACCGTCATGCGCGCCGTGGAGACTGTCAGCGCCTACTTCACTGGCGCGATCAGGCGCGAGATCGCAAACCTGCGGGCCGAGCGCGTCACGGGTCTGTCCAAGCAGGACTGGCGGCGCGCCCACGGCCCGCATGTGACAGGCATGTTGGCCACGGGCCGCTTCCCCGCGCTGGCCAAGGCGGTGTACGACGGCACGGACGTGGACGCCGAGACCGCCTTCGCGACCGGCCTGGACTGGGTCCTCGACGCCGTGGCCGTCAAACTCACCCGGCCGCCGGCGTGACGCTTGGCTCTTGCCCAGGCGTCGGTCGTGGGCGTGATGCCGGTGGTCATACGCGCACTGCGTGGCCGTGTTCTCGGCGACCGGGGCCGGGGTGCGGAGAAGGGCGGGTATACGGAGCACGGGCATGCCTCGGGGGTCGGGGCCCGTACGCGGAGCACGGTCCACGGTCGTCACTCCGCGCCAGAGTGCGAAGGTGCCGGCAGGTCTTCGGAGCCGGGTTCGTCCGCCGGGGCGTCTGCTTCGTTCGCTGGGGCGCGTTCGCGGCCTGCCTCGGCCTCGGCCTCACCCGCCTCTACCCGAAATCCGGGCACGGCGGCCGGCCCGAACGCGAGCAGGCCCATCAGCTGCACACCGACATCGACGGTCGTCCCGGGAAACGACCCGGGCTTCCTGTGGATCCCGAAGAAGCCCGGCCGCGAGCGCACCGGCGTCCAGCCGCCGACCCGGCCTGACCGGCCGCGGTACGCACCCTGCACTCCGCGCACCGCGCCCTCGCCCTCGCCCTCGCCCTCGCCCTGCGGGTTGATCGGGGTCCCCCTGCACCCCTGTGCCCTCCTTCCCCGCCGCCGGCCCGGCCGCCGTCCCCGCCACCGTCCCCGCCACCGGCCCGGCCACCGTCCCCGCCGCCGACGCTGCTGCGGCACCACCGTCCGCCGGCGGACCGACGGCGGGGAACCGTCGGCTACCGGCTCAGATGCCGGGTGAAGAACTGGGCCGCGGCGTCGCCCGCGAACTGCGGGACGCCGGTGTGCCCGCCCATGTTCGCCTGCAACGTCTTCTCCTTGGACCCGAACGCGTCGAACAGGTCCAGAGCGGCCCGCCGGTCATTGCCCTCGTCGTCCCACTGCAACAGGACGTGCAGCGGAATGGTGACCCGCCCAGCCTCCTCGAACATGGCGCGAGGCACGAAACTGCCGGCGAACAAAACGGCCGCCGAGATACGCGGCTCGACCACCGCCAGCCGGACCCCGATGGAGATCACGCCCCCCGAGTATCCGACCGGGCCGCCGACCTCGGGCAGCGCAAGGAGGGCATCCAGGGCGGCCTGCCATTCCGGGACCGCCTTGTCGACCAGCGGAAGCATGAGGGCGTCGACGATCTCGCCGCCGACCGGCCCGCCGGCCTCCAACGCCCGGCGCAAGTCGGCGCGGGCCTGCTCGGCGGCCGGCCAACGGGGCCTCTCACCGCTTCCGGGAAGCTCGACGGTGGCCGTGGCGAAGCCCTCCGCCGCGCAGTGCCGGGCCCGGGCCACCAGCCGCGGGTACACCAAACGCAGCCCCATCGGAGGGTGGCCGAGCAGGACCAGCGGCACCGGTGCGGACACGGACGCCGACGCGGGCGTCCACAGAATGCCGGGGATCTCACCGAGGGTGAATTCACGTTCGAGGACGCCGTCTTCAAGGCGCTGCTCGGAAATGACATGCATGGTCGTGCCTTTCGGGAGTGCACTGCAACGGCGCTCCCGGACGACCTGCTGTCTATCGCCCGACCGTGACCCCGCAGAGGAGCACCCATGTCGATACTGCGTCCACGGCTACCACCCCCTCGTTCCCTCACACGGCCTGAGAAAGCTAACAGTGGACACCGTGTTCCGCCAACGGGATTTCACACAGACCCCGCACACCGGCCACGACCCGAGCCGGTGTCCTCACTACCCGGCAGCCAAAACGCTCCCGGCTTCGGCGAAGACACCCCGGATCCCCTCCTCACCCAGACGACATACCCTGGGGCAGGTACTCGGCGTCGGCTCGGGCATGACCTGCCGGCCGCGTCTTGCGGCCTGGAACGAGGCCGGCGCCCGGGACCAGTTGCACGTACTGTGCTGGAGAAGCTCCGGTCGAAAAACCAGCTGGACTGGGAACAGGCAGTGATCGACTCCTCACTCGTGCGGGCCGCCCGACGGGACCCAAACACGGGCCCGGCCCGGTCGACCGCACACGGCCGGGCAGCACGCACCACCCCGTCGTCGGACAGGGCATCCCGCTCGCGGTGTCGCTGCCCGGCAAAAACCGCGGGCGACGTCACCCGGCTCGAACCACCGCTCGACAAGATCCCGCCGTCGCCGGCCAGGCCGGCAGACCCCGCCGACGCCCCGACACACTGCCGGCCGACCGCGGCCACGACCACGACAAGTACCGCCGCCTGCACATCCACTGGAACAACACGACGGCATCCACGAAACATTCCTCGGACCGGCCGTCTGCCTGATCACGCACGCACGCGAGTTACCGAGCAGCCCCGATCGACCGACTTGACCGGCAATCCCAGATCGTGGTTGCCGACGAGATCACTCCGTTATGGGCAGGCACTCGGCGAGCAGGTCGACGACGTCCCGCCAAGCTCGCTGCGCGTGCTGAGGGTGAAAACCGACCCCAGGACGCACGATGTGGTCGACCGGTGGGTGATGGAAGGCGTGCAAGGCGCCGCCGTAGACCACGAGGCGCCAGTCAACGCCCGCAGCCTGCATCTCGGCAGTGAATGCGTCCCGTTGCGCGGGCGGCACGATCGGGTCCTGCGACCCGACCCCGGCCCACACCGGGCAGTGGATGCGCGCCGTCTCGCCCGGCCGGCCCGTGGTCAGTCCGTTGACTGTCGCGATCGCGCGCAGGTCGACGCCGTCGCGCCCGAGTTCCAGCGCGATTGCGCCCCCGGTGCCGTAGCCGACGGCGGCGATCCGGTCCGGGTCGGTCCGCGGCTCGGCGCGGAGCACATCGAGCGCCGCGTGGCCGATACCTCGCATCCGGTCGGGGTCGGCGAGCAGCGGCATGCAACGGGCCAGCATCTCCTCGGGATCGCTCACATAGCGCCCGCCGTGGAGGTCGAAGGCCAGAGCCACGTATCCCAGCTCGGCCAGCGCATCGGCCCGGCGGCGCTCGACGTCACTGAGCCCCACCCCCTCGGGCCCGACCAGGACCACGGGCCGGCGGTCGACACCGGCCGGCAGCGCGAGATGCCCGGTCATCGTCAGACCGTCGGCCGCGTATTCGATCGTGCGCGTTGCAACCGTCTTCATGAGCCTGGACTGTAGCGATCGTCGAGCCCGGTCGGGCCAGTGTTCTGCCGCCGGCAGAAGACAGGTCTCTGGCGTCACCCGGAACCACCTTGTCAGCGGTTCAGCCCAGAACCTGTGAACAACCGCCGTCCGCCCGAAAGAACGGGCGCACCGAACGCCGCTGCTCACAGACAGGGTTGGTCCACAGACCCCAGGTCGTCGCGACCGGCAACGCCTCCTGCCCCGACATGCTGTTCGGCCGCGAGGGACACCCCACCCCGCCGGGGCAGGCATTCACCGATTACGGGACCCCGATGCGCCGGAGGCTGACAAGGACAAGAGCGGCCGGAAGTGAGCCAGGGGCACCCGAAGGCCGTCGACGCTGTTGTCCGTGAAGGGGCATGGAGTCTCCCCTCCATAAGATGAACCCGACTCCGGAAACGGTACACACAAACAGAACCAGACTCACCTTATGGAGACCGTGGACACGATCGCGGGGCGTTCATCGCGGCCGGAGGCTCAGGAACCAGCCACGCTTGTGGGCACGGTCCAGCCGGGAGTGCAGGTGAGCCGGCGTGCGTGGAGTCTGGCCGAGGTCACGGCGCTGCTGCGGGACCTGCGGGCCGCTGCTCCCGCGCCGGGTGAGCACTCGGCACTGCGGCTTCTCTCACACCGCATCGACTTCGTGGTCGATTTGACCGACCGCAGGCTGGCAGCGGGCGACGTGAACGACCCGGCTGGCTCGAAGGTGCTTCGGCAGGCGCGAGCGGCAGCTCTGGAACTTGCCGGCAACGGGCCTGTGGGACTCGTGCACGGTGATCTCCATCCGGCCAACGTGCTGTCTGGTCCGGGCGCCCGCATGGTGGCGATTGATCCGAGGCCGACGTGGGGCGACCCGGACTTCGACGCCGTGGACTGGGTGCTTGAAGGAGTTGCGGGCCCAGCCGTGCTGGAGCAGAGGATCGAGGAGCCGGCGGCGCTGGTTCCTGGCATGTCTCCTCGCCGTGTGCTGGGTTGGTGCCGAGCCCTGGCCGCCCTCATCGCGGTCCCCCGCAGGTGTGCGGGGCGGGACGACGCAGAGACTCGGTTCCTCATGGCTCTGGCCGACAGCCGGCGGTGTTCGTACGCAGCTGTCAGGCGGGCTGCTCGGCGGGCGCCGGCGCGGGGGCCTTGCGGGCCGTATGGGACTTGCCGGCCTCGTTGGCCTCGTTGGCCTTGCTGGTCTCGCGGAGGAAGAGCAGGCCGGTGATCGCGATCAGCGCCGAGGTCAGGCCGTGGATGGCGAACGCGGCGGCGACGGAGCCGTGGTGGGCCAGGACGTCGATCATGTCGCCGAACGGGGCGACGGCCTCCATCAGCAGGACCAGGCCCAGGGCGCGGCGGTGGCCCGTCACCAGCAGGATGCCGATGACCAGGCCCATCGCGAATTCGCGGATGCCCTTCATGGTGAGGAAGCCGCCGCCGTCGCCGTCGGGCCAGTTCGGCAGGCCGACGCCCGGAGTGGACGTCTGGGGGGTCAGGATGAAGGACAGCCCGAGGTAGAGGACGAACAGGGTGACGGCGGTGGCCAGGACGGTGTTGACGTTCTTCAGCGACATGGTGCCTCTCCTTTGACGTTCAGCCTGGGGTGGGGGCAGGGTGCGGCGACGCACACGGCTGGGGCGGCCGCCGTCGGTCTCACGAGCCGGCGCCGCCCGGGGTGAGGATTTCCATGAGGTGTCCGTCGGGGTCGTGGAAGTAGGTGCCCCTGCGGCCTGCTATGCGCTCGCTGTGATAGATCTGCCCGTCATCTCGGCATGCGGGGTCGGCGTAGTGGGTGAGTCCGCCGTGCTGGATGCGGGCGAGGGCGGCGTCGAACTCCTGCTCGCTGACCAGGAACGCGTAGTGGTGCGGCTCGAAGTCGTCCAGCCGGTCGTAGTCCAGGCTGACCTGGTTGGCCAGCGTGAGCGGCGTGAAGTGCGCCAGCGGCGGATCGACGCCCAGGCCGAGGATCCCGGCCAGGAACCGCGCCGAGGCTTGCGGGTCACGGGCGGGGACGATGGTGTGATTCAGTTCCACGGCCACAGGGACTCCTTGTCGGGGGCGGGGGCTACGCGCGGTGGGTCGGCCGGCGGTCCCGGCGGTCCGTCGACATGGTCCGGACGCGGCCGCCGTGTCATGCGTCGATCTGCTCGAAGATGTGCGGGTACGACACGATGTCGTCGGGGAACTCGGCAGCCATGCGCTGGAACTCCGGGCTGCCGAACGCCGTGGCGAGCGCCTCGGTCGATTCCCAGACCGCGACGTTCATCAGGAGCCGGCTGTCCGCCGTTCCCTTGTGCATCTGCAGGGAGACGAATCCCGGCTGGGCCTTCATGAACTCGGCCTGCCTCCCGAAGAGGGCCAGGAACGCTTCCGTCCTCTCCTTCGGGACGACGAAGGTGTTGGCCAGGACGACGGGCCCGGTCTTCTCCTCGAACTGCGCGAACATCGGCGTCTGCGGGTCGAGACTCTGCAGCTCGGCCATCTTCGGTACTTCCTCTCGCTGTCGGTCGGTGGGTGTCGCCGAGACCCGCGGGCTCAGGCGAGGGCGGCGACCAGGAGGGTGAAGGCGGCGACGATGACGGCGACGCGGACGTAGTGGTAGCGGTCCCAGCGGTTCATCTGCTCCTTCCAGTCCTCGGGCCGGTTCTCGGGGGTCCACGTCCTGCCCCGGTTGTTGATCGGGACGAGCAGCAGGACCGACATGATCACGCTGACGAGCAGCAGCGCTCCGGCGGTGACGACGAGGCCGGTGCCGGGGTCGTGCCATCCGGCGATGGCCCAGGCCGCGACGAGGACGAGCGAGCCGATGTACCAGACCGGCATCACGGCACCGAGCATCCGGCCCCCGTGGGCGCGGCCGAGTTGGCCGCTGTCCTCGGGGAGTGCGTTGAAGATCCGGTTCATGACGAAGGCGACGGAGAACTCCACCCCCACCATCAGGCCGACGGCCACGGTGGTGACGACCTGAAGTGCGTTGAGCATGACGACCCTCTTCACATCTAGTGCTGCTAGCTGATGTGGCAACGCTAACCCTACTGCCGCTTGATTGTCTAGCGGTGCTAGGATCGAATCATGTCGGTACAGGAACGCAAGGAGCGCGAACGGGCGGGCCGCGAGCGTCTCATCGTGGCCACGGCCCGAGAACTCGCCGAGCAGCAGGGCTGGGGCGCGGTCACCACCCGCCGGCTCGCCGAGCGCATCGAGTACAGCCAGCCCGTTCTCTACAGCCACTTCCGAGGCAAGCGCGAGATCATCGGCGCCGTCGCGCTGGAGGGCGCCGCCGAAATGGCCGCGGCGGTGCGGGCCGCGACCTCGGCCGCGGACGGCCCGCGCGAGCGGGTCGCCGCCCTCGCCCGCGCCTACCTGGACTTCGCCGAGCGCAACCCGGCGGTCTACGACGCCTTGTTCCAGCTCGACGGCGGCCTGGCATACGCGCAGGAGGACACCCCCCAGCCGCTCAAAGACGCCTTCGCCGCGCTGCTGGAGACACTCGGCGAGGTCGCCGGGGACGGCGTCCACCCGGCACTGTTCACCGAGACGTTCTGGGCGTCCCTGCACGGACTGGCCACCCTGACCCGGGCACGACGGCTGCTGCCGGAGGAAACCGAGCAGAGGCTGGAACTGCTGGTGGACCGCCTCGCCGTGCTCTGACGCACAGAGCACGGCAGCGTTGGATGCCTCGGCGACCCGCCCCTACTCGGCGGACGCCACAACGCTGTTCGCGCAGACACACACGTCGGCCCGGACCGCGTGGTCCGGGCCCACACCGCAACTTCTCTTCCCTGCTCTGCCCCCAGCCCGGGCCGGGCCCGGAAGCAGGCCAGTCCATGACATGCGCGGGCGCCGGTCTCGTTGTCGGCGGAGGCGTCCGCGGCCGGACCCAACGGGCTCTTCGACTCCTGCTGTCCGCTGCCGAGGAGGCCGTCGACCGGCCCAGGAAGCACAGAAGGGTAGAGAACCTGTCCGGGGATGCACGGTCCGCGGCCGTCGTGGACCGGAGCGCCCATGCTGACGTCCCACGCCGTAGAGGCCGGACGGCCGTGCTGCGCCCCCGCCTGTTTCACCAGGCGGGGGCGGTTCTTGCCGCGCTAGTCGTGGTTGTCCGCCGCTTCCAGGGTGAGGGGGTGCGTGGCCAGCGGGGTCACCTTGATGTCCGCGTGGGGGCGGATGGGCAGTGAGGCCAGCACCTGCTCGAGTGCGTCCGCGTCGGTTGCCGACCAGATGCCGACGTTGCCGCGCTGGCCGGGCAGCCGCCAGATGTGCTTGAGCACGCCGGTGGCCATGAGTTCGTGTGCGTGTGCGTGTTCACGCTTGACGACCTCGTCGCGTTCTTCGGCAGGCAGTTCGTAGACGCGGGAGCCGTCGAGGTGGATCATGAAATCCATGGGACCAGTCCTCCTTGGGTGAGTTGTTCCGGTGCCGTCCGTCAGCGTGTGTGCGGTCCGTCGGGGTGGGCGGGGACCGGGTCGGTGCCGGCCTTGCCCGGTGGGGGTTGCGGCGCGTTCATGTGCTGGTGGCCGGCGGGCAGGTAGCGGATGACGCCCAGCGTCGTGGCCACCAGGACCGCGGCCCCGATGACGAGGCTGATGCGCATGCCGGTCATGAAGTGGGCCGAGTCGGCGATCAGTGCGCCCAGCAGGGCCACGCCGATGGCGCCGCCGAACTGGCGGGCCGCGCTGAGGACTCCGGAGGCCAGGCCCGCCCGCTCGTGCGGGACGGATTCCAGCATGGCCGTCGTCAGGGGCGGTACCGCCAGGCCGCCGCCGATGCCCAGCGGAACGAGCAGCAGCAGGAGCAGGGGGGTGGGAGTGTCCTCGGTGACGAGGAGCAGTCCGAGGATGCCCAGTGTCTGGATGACCTGGCCGGTGACCAGGGGGAAGCGCGGTCCGTGGCGGTTGGTGAGCTTGCCCGCCAGCAGGTTGACCAGGGTGGTGAAGGCGGTCATCGGGATGAACATGAGGCCCGCCATCAGGGCCGAGGCGCCGCGGTGCTCCTGGAAGAAGATCGTGAAGACGAAGACCAGTCCGTAGTAGCCCAGGTTGAGGGCCAGGCCCGCGCTGGTGCACACGGCCACCGCGGGGTTGCGGAACATGGTCAGCGGTACCGCCGGGTTGCTCTGGCGGGACTCGGTGGCGAGGAAGGCGGCGGCGGCGATGACCGCGACCGCGAAACCGGCGATGGTGACCGGGTTCGTCCAGCCGTCGGAGCCCGCGTTGATCACGGCGAAGACCAGGGCCGCGAGGGCCAGGACGGCCGTGATCTGGCCTGCCGGGTCCATCGGAGCCTGTCCGCGCGGGGACCGTGGTGCCCGGAGCATGCCGACGAGGGCGACGATGCCGACGGGGATGTTGATGAAGAAGATCCAGCGCCAGCCCAGCCCGGTCGTGAGGGCTCCGCCGACGACCGGGCCCGCGGCGACGGCCACCCCACCGCCCGCCGTCCACCAGGCGATACCGCGGGCGCGCAGCGACGGGTCGTCGTAGGCCTGGCGGACCAGGGCGAGCGAGGCCGGCATCATCACGGCCGCGCCTGCCCCCTGCATCGCCCGGGCGACGACGAGGACGTCGAGGCTGGGGGCGAGTCCGCACAGTGCGGAGGTCAGGGTGAAGACGGACAAACCGATCGTGAAGGCCCGGCTCGCGCCGATGCGGTCCGAGATCGCACCCGCCGACAGCAGCAGTGCGGCGAAGAGCAGGGTGTACGCCGTCACGACCCACTGCAGTGCCGAGACCTGGCCGTCCCACTGCGCGCCGATGCTCGGGAGCGCCACGTTCACCACCGTCGTGTCCAGCGTGATCACGAAGAACGCCAGACAGGCGACGAGGACGGTGGCGTTGGGGCTCAGCGTCGGGCGGGCGTCGGCCGCCGTGGCCCCGGGGGGCGAGCCGGCGGCAGGTCGCCCGCTCACAGTGTCCTTTCGAAGTGGGCCCTCGCCGAGTCCAGGGCCCGGGCGACCGTCGGTTCCTGGTCGTAGAAGTCGAACTGGGTGCCCGTGGTCCACCGCAGTTCCTTGGGCGCCGTCAGCGCCTCGTGGAAGCGGCGGGCGCCGTCCGGGACGGCGGCGTCCGGGCTGTGCAGCATGAAGGTGGGTGCCGTGCACCGGGGGGCGACCGCGATGGGGTCGAAGGTCAGCCACTCCGGCCAGCTCATGACGGCGAACCGGTTGCCCCACTGCGGGACGGCTCCCCGGTCGGCGTTCAGGTAGTAGTCGAAGGGGCCGTACATGGCGGCCCGTTCGTCGGTGTCGCTGGCTGCCGGGATGTAGTCGACCTCGCCCGCCGTCTCGTACTTCGCCCGGGCCGCCTCGCCCAGGGTCATCCGCTCCCGGATGCCGTCGGGGCCGCCGTAGATGTCCTGGACCAGGGCCCGGTCGTGCAGCCAGGGGGCGACCATGGCGACGGAGCGGATCTCCGGGTCGCGTGATCCGGCGACCGCGATGTACCCGGCGCCGGCGCAGATGCCCAGCGCACCGATCCGGGCCGGGTCCACTTCGGGCCGGGTCTTGAGGTACTCGACGGCGCTGCCGATGTCCGCGATCTTGCGCTCCGGCGATTCGAAGTCCCGCGGATCGCCCTTGGACGTCCCGTAGCCGCGGAAGTCGAAGGCGAGCGCGGTCAGGCCCCGCCGGGCGAGTCCGGCGGCGTAGCGGCCCGCCATCTGTTCCTTGACCGTGAGCCAGGAGCCGGCCACGAGTACGGCGGGAGAGGCCTCTCCTGCGGGCTGCGACGCCGGCAGGTAGAGGTCGCCGCGCAGTTCGACCCCCTCGCTGGGGAGCGCCACCCCCTCGACACGCACATCACCGTTGGGGTCCATGGGTCTCCCTTCCTGGTCCTGCCAGCGCTCGCTGCGCTCCGCGATGGATGATAACCAAGACGATTGACTGCCTGTCAAGTCGAGAGTCATATTCTGTTGATCGGAAGTGACCTACTTGTTGACACCCCGTCCGTTGCGGAGTCACTCTCGACCCGGTCACCGAACAAGGAGTCGACTATGACGCAGGGTCAGCTCGCCCCGCCGCGTGACGCGCAGGCAGTGGGGCGCCATTTTCTGGACCAGATCGGCGGCGGGCGGCTCGAAGCCGCGTTCGCCTGCCTGGCCGACGACGTCGTGATGGAGATGCCGTTCGCCCCACCGGGCAGCCCGACCCGGCTGGAAGGGGCCGACGCGCTGCGCAGCCTGTACACGGGGGTCGTGGGCGCGGCACTGTCGGTCGAACTGCCGGTGAGCGCCACATGGCCCTTCGCCGACCCCGAGTGGGCGCTGGTCGAGTACACGGGTCGGATCGTCCAGCCCGGCGGCCACGAGTACACGAACGTCTACCACGGCCTGTTCCGGGTCGTGGACGGGAAGATCAAGCTCTTCAGGGAGCTCTACGACACCTACCGGTTCGCCGAGCAGGTGCCCCTCGAAACCCGCCGGGCGATGTTCCCGACGACCGACGAGGGGTGAGCGAGGTGTCCGAGTCCGCCACCCGTGCCCTCGGTGTCGGAGTGCCCCTGTCGGGAGCGTGGGCGACACCCGCCACCCAGGTGCGGGTCGCCCAGCAGGCCGAGGCGCTCGGCTACCAGTCCCTGTGGACCTTCACCCGTCTGCTCTTTCCCATGCAGAGCGACGACGCCGAGTGGTCGTCCGACTTCCAGCCGGCCTTCCACCACGGTGTGGCGGAACCGCTCATCACGCTCGGCTATCTGGCCGGCCGCACGGAGCGGATACGGCTGGGCATATCCGTGCTCAACGCGCCGTTCTTCGCCCCCGCGGTCCTGGCCAAGCAGCTCATCCAGCTCGACCGGGTGTCGGCCGGGCGGCTCGACACCGGCCTTGCCCAGGGCTGGTCCGAGGAGGAGTTCCGGGCCGTCGGCCTGCCCATGGAACGGCGAGTGGCCCGCACTCTGGAATACGTCGAGGTGCTGCGGCGGATGTGGGAGCAGGACCAGACGGAATTCCAGGGCGAGTTCACCGAGCTGCCCCGCACCCTGGTCCGCCCTCGCCCCGTCCAACCGCGCTTCCCCCTGCTGTTGGGCGGCTCCACCGAGAAGGCCTGGACGCGCGCGGGGCGCCTGGCGCAGGGCTGGGTCAGTCCGGGTTTCGTCACCGTGGCGGAGGTCGCCGAGGCCGCGTCCGGAGTGCGCGCGGCCGCGGAACGGGCCGGGCGCTCCCCCGACGGGCTGCGCATCGTCGTGCGGGCCACCGTCTTCCTCGGCCCCGCGCTCGGTTCCGGGCGTGCCCCCTTCAACGGTTCGATCGCCCAGATCCGGTCGGACATCGAGCAGATGCACGATGTCGGAGCCACCGAAGTCTTCCTCGACTTCAACTTCGATCCGCGGATCGTCGGTCCCGACGCGGACCCCGCCGACTCCCTCGGCCGGGTCGGGGAGGCGCTGGGTGAACTGGCTCCCGCCGCGCTCCCCGCCGCGCGGTGAAGCGTGTACGGCGTACCCCAGGAGACTTGGAGGCACCATGATCGATGCGATTTCGCGGCTCGTCGCGGGCTGCCGGCCCGACGGCACCTCGGTGGTCGAGGCGAACGGGACGGTCGCCCCGGTGACCGTGGGCGCGCTGCCCGGCGTCGAGTTCTACCAGGTCTGGGGGCAAAACGACACTCCGTCGACAGGCGACGGCGGCACCGAAGCGGCCTTCGTTCCCTACTTCCCCGGGGCCGACGGGACCCGCTTCGTGATACTGCGCTGGCCCCCGGAGACCGGGCAGAGCCCGGAAGGTGATCCCGACGCGCTCTCCGCCGAGGTCGAGCAGGTCTTCCCCGGACTGCTCCAGGCCCTGGCACCGGACGAGGAGGGCCACCACGCGACGGACACCGTGGACATGTCGATCGTCCTCGAGGGCGAGCTCTGGCTCCAGCTGGAGGACGGCTCCGAGTCCCGGCTGACGCCCGGCAGCTGCGTCGTCCTGCGCGGCAACCGGCACTCCTGGTCCAATCGAAGCGCCGAGCCCGCCGTCATGGCCAGTGTCTTCGTCGGCGCGAAGGACGGCTTCTCCAAGGCCGGCTGACCCGGCAGCGCCCGGCCGCGTGATCAGACGGCGGCCTCCTGGGCGGTGCCGGGGGCTCCCGCCCGGTCGGTGGGGGCGGACAGGCCGGGCAGGCCCGCGTCGTTGAGGGCCTGCTGGTACGCGGCGGTCGCCTCGGCCACGTACCCGTGCTGCTGCCAGATGTCCGCGATCCGGCGCCACACTGCGGCCGACGAGCGGGCCGGGGGCAGTTGGCGAAGCTGCTCCGCCGCGGCCCGCAGCGTCTCCTGTGCCTGCCCGCTCCCGCCCGCCGTGAACTGGGCCTGGGCCAGCACGGCACGAGCCTCGACCGACTCCGGGCGCGGCTCGTCGCGCAACAGCGCCAGCGCCCTGGAAGCGTGCTCCTCGGCCTCGGCGGCCAGGTCCAGCCGCAGGCACGCCAGCGCGAGACCGGTCTGCGCCGACGCCTGTTCGACCGGCGTTCCGACGTCCACGAGCCGGGCGTGCGACTGCTCGAGCAGTTGACGGGCCCGCTCGGGGTGGCCGGGGTCGGAGCGGAGCAGCAGCCTCCCGTAGACACCGCTGAGCAGGGCGTGGTGACGTACGTGGTCGCTCTCGGCCAGCAGTGCGCGTGCCCGGTCCGCCAGGGCGAGGGCCTCGTCGGTGCGGCCCTGGGACTGCGCCACGAGAGCGGCGTTCCAGTAGGTCTCCCGTTGCGCCGTCCGGCCGCCGTGGTCGTCGGCGACCCGGAGCAGACGGTCGGCCAGGAGGCGGGCCTTGGCCAGGTCGCCACGGGCCCGGTAGCAGCCGACCAGAACGGCTCCCAGCTGGATGTGGTCGTCCGTGGCCTCCAGTCCGAGCCGGTCGAGCCGGCGCAGGGCGCGCTCACCGATCTCGACGCTGAGGACCTGGTCGCCCAGAGCCTGGTGGCAGCGGCAGAGCGCCGTGGCCAGACGGCTCCACTCCGCCGAGCCGGCAACGCACTCGGGGTCCTCGTACAGCAGGGTGAAGGCCTGGACGGCGGCCTCGAGGCGGCCGAGCCGCTCCAGGGCGAGCGCCTGGCCCAGGCGTGCCAGGCGCACGGTGGCCGCGGGCAGGACGGGCGCGGACGCGAGGGCCTCGCTGAATGCCTGCAGTGCCTCCCCATGGGCACCGTTGTGCAGGGAGAGGTCGGCGAACGCCGTCTTGAGCTCCAGCTCGCGTGTACGCGTGTCGTCCTGGCCCGTGAGCAGGTAGCCGGTGGTGCAGCCGAGGCGCTCGGCGAGGAGCGCCACGACCGCCGCCGAGGGGGTCCGCTTGCCGGACTCGATCAGCGAGATGTAGCTCACCGAGACGTCGTCGCTGGCGAGGTCCTGCTGCTTGAGACCACGAGCACGGCGGAGTTCCCGTAGCCGTCGGCCGGTGCCTTCACCGTCTTCGGCGGTGCTGTCCACTGTGTCTCCTCACGGCCTGCTGGTGTGCTGTCGACGGGACGGGTGAGATTTTACAGGAAGTTTGACAACTGTCGCTATCTGCCGTGAAGGAAGTCACTTCGAAGTCACTTCACTTCTGCCGCCGTCGTGACTTCAGGTTGTACAACGTCTCTTCTCGCAGCCTCCCTCGGGCCTTGGTTAAGGTCACGCGGAGTGACGGCGGTACACCGCATGACAGGAGTGGGCCATGTTCCGACCGACGCGGCGTGCGGCCTTCTTCGACCTCACCCATCCGCAGTGCCCGGTGGACGAGGACCCGGCCCTTCGGTACGCGCTCGCGGACCACCGGGCCGAGGGGGACCTCGTCGTCCTGGTCGTGGACGCCCACCGGCGGTTGCCGCAGCGGCTGCCCCCCGAGGGCACCCTGCTGCGGCTGCCTCCGTCCGCCGCCCGCGACATGGACAAGTGCACGGTGGTCGTCGAGACGATGACCCGCCTGTGCATCGACCCGGCCAGCTGTTTCGGCTACGGGGACCTGTGCACCGGGACAGGGCTGCTCAGCGTCGTCGGCAACCCGCGCGTCATCCCCTGCAACGCCGACGGCGCAAGGCTTGCCCAGGAACGGGGCTGGCCCGTCCTCGTGCCCTCTTCCGCCGCGTAGGTGTCGGGCGGCCGGCCTCGCCCGCCCGCCCGCCCGGAGAACTCGCCGAAGCCCGCAAACGTCCACGGATTCCAGGAAGTCGCCATGCATGCGCAGCAGCCCGCTGATCCGGCCCGCATACGCGTCGATCTGCTCACCAAGGAGTTCCCTCCACAGACCTACGGAGGTGCCGGCGTCCACGTCGCGGAACTCGCCGGGGAACTGCGCGCGCTGGTCGATCTGGAGGTGCGCTGCTTCGGTGCCCCGCGCGACGCCCGAAACGTGACCGCCTACCCGGAACCCGAACTGCCGCAGGGGCGGAACCCCGCCCTGCGCACCCTCGGCGTGAACGTCGAGATGGCCGCGGCATGCGCGGACGCGGATCTGGTCCACAGCCACACCTGGTACGCCAACGGGGCCGGCCGGCTCGCGCAGGTGCTGTACGGCATCCCCCATGTCGCCACGACCCACAGCCTCGAGCCGCTGCGCCCCTGGAAGGCCGAACAACTGGGCGGCGGATACGCGCTGTCGTCCCTGGTGGAGCGTTCGGCGCTGGAGAGCGCGGACGCGCTGATCGCCGTGTCGCACGGCATGCGCCAGGACATCCTCCGCGTCTACCCCGAGGTGGACCCGGACCGGGTGCACGTGGTGCACAACGGCATCGACACCCGGGGGTACCGCCCCGACCACGGCACCGCGGCGCTCGAACGGCACGGGGTGGATCCCGACCGGCCCATCGTGCTGTTCGTCGGCCGCGTCACCCGGCAGAAGGGGCTGTCCCAACTGCTGCGCGCGGCATTCGGGTTGGACCCCCGCGCCCAGCTCGTGCTGTGCTGCGGGCAGCCGGACACCCCCGAGATCGGTGCCGAGACCGCGGCACTGGTCGACGAGCTGCGCCGGGTGCGGGACGGGGTCGTACGGATCGACGGGATGCTCGACCGGACCTCGCTGCTGCAGTTCCTCACCCATGCGTCCGTGTTCGTCTGCCCGTCCCTGTACGAGCCGATGGGCATCGTGAACCTGGAGGCAATGGCCTGCGGCACGGCCGTCGTCGCCACTGCGACGGGCGGGATCCCGGAGGTCGTGGCGGACGGCGAGACGGGGCTTCTGGTACCGATCGAGCAGGAGCAGGACGGCAGTGGCACCCCCCTGGACCCCCGACGGTTCACCTCCGACCTCGCGGCCGCGGTGAACCGGCTCCTCGCCGACCCCGACCATGCCGCCCGGCTCGGCGCGGCCGGCCTCGCACGGGCTCGGAAGGAGTTCGGCTGGGACGTGGCGGCGGAGCGGGCACACGCCGTCTACCGCTCGGTGCTGCATCGGCGACCGCGGGGCTCCCGTGGCCCGACCTCATGATGTGTGCGGGATTCCGTTGACCCGTCCACCGCTTTCGCCGATATCTTCCAGACATGTCTCAAACGACTTCCGCGCACCCGCTAGAAGGCGTCCCGGAGCATTCGAGACCCACGCACGGAAACTCCCCGAAGAGCGGTACTCGAGTCACCACCCTGGAGTTGTTCTTCGACCTGGCGTTCGTCTTCAACTTCACGCAACTCGCCCGGGTGCTCAGCCGGGACATGACGCTGCGCGGAGTCGGCCAAGTACTGCTGGTCTTCTGGCTCCTGTGGTGGATGTACGGCGGATACGCCTGGCTGACCAACCACCTTCCCCCGCACCGCAGGCACCACCGGGTCCTGCTGCTCCTCGGCATGGCCTCCTTCCTGATCATCGGCCTGGCCACGCCGAACGCCTTCGACGGGGACGGCGTCGCGTTCGGCATCGGATACCTGCTGATCGTCACCGTGCACGCCGCGCTCTTCGCGTTCGGCGGCCCGGGAGCGGCCCGCAACATGCTGCGCATCGCGCCGTTCCACACGGTGGGCGCGCTCCTCATCATCTGCGCCGGATTCCTCGACGGATGGGCCGTGTACGCCCTGTGGGCCTCGGCCGTGGGCCTCGAGGTCATCGCGCCGGTGCTGACGGGCGTGTCCGGCTTCGAGCTGAAACCGGGCCACTTCGTGGAGCGGCACGGGCTGCTCATGATCATCGCCCTGGGGGACTCCTTCCTGGCGCTCGGCATCGGTACCGACGGTGGCCAGGCGGGGCCGTCGGTCGTGACCACGGCGGTTCTCATCTTCGTCATCCCGGCCGGCCTGTGGTGGGTCTACTTCGACGAGTCCGAGAAGGCCTGGCGGGCCGAGCTCGCCCTGGAGCGCCAGGACGCGCTGCGCCGCTCGCGGCTCGCACTCGCCGCGTTCTTCTACGCCCACGTCCCGATGCTGCTCGGGCTGATCCTCATCGCCGCGGCCGTCAAGAAGACCATCGTGCACCCCTACGACCCACTGGCCACCGCTCCGTCCGTCGCGCTGGCCGGTGGTGTCGCGCTGTATCTCGGCGGGATCGCCTGGTTCCACGGAATCCTGAAGATCGGCCCACAGCGTTTCCACTTCACCGCCGCACTGGTCGCCGTACTCACCATTCCGGTGGGCCGGGCCGGATCAGCGGTGGCCGAAGTCGTCCTGCTCGGTGTCCTCATCGGCGCCGCCCTGCTCAGCGACCATCGCTGGACCAAGAAAATGGCACATCTCTATCACTGAAGGAAGAAGACTCCATGAGTTCTGTGGCCGACCGGCTGGACATCGTCGAGACGTGCACCCGCATGGGCTGGTACATCGACCAGCGCGAGTGGGAGTCGCTGGAAGACGTCTTCAGCGACGAGATCATGCTCGACTACACCAGCCTCAACGGCGGTGAGCCGGGCCCCGTGTCCAGGAAGGACCTGATCGGCGCCTGGTCGGGGCTGCTCGGCAACTTCGCCGCCACCCAGCACCTGCTCAGCAACTTCCTGGTCGACGTGCGGGGCGACAGCGCGGTGGCGACCGCGATGTTCCAGGCCACGCACCGCATGCCCAACGAGCACGGCGGACCGCTGTGGACGCTCGCCGGCACCTACCGCATCGACCTGGAGCGGACGGCGGACGGCTGGCGTATCAACGGCATCGTGATGACGGCGACCTGGGCCGACGGCAACCAACACCTCTTCGCCCGCGCCGCACAGGCTCAGTCCACCGATTCCTGAGCGGAGATATCAGAAAGTCGACCACCCGTTTCTTGCTGGCTCCTGAGTTCATCACTCAGGATTTCTCCGGGATTCCTTCCATTTCTAGGAGAGTTCATGAGCAACGCCACGGAAGAGACCAGAAAAGTCGTTCAGCGGTGGTTCGACGCACTGACATCGGGCGATTTCGAGACCGCCCTCGACACACTCGCCGAGGACGTCGAGTGGATCAACTACACGCCGGTGCCCGGCTACAACGACGACATGGAGTGGATCGGCAGCTACCGCGGCCGAAACGCCGTCCTCGAGACCCTGAAGATCTTCACCGGTGCCGTGGACGTCCGCTCCGAGAAGTTGGTGAACCTGGTCGTCGACGGCGACCAGGCCGCCGGGGTCATCCACGAGATGTCCACCGTGCGGGGCACCGGCGTCGCCTTCGAGATCGAGTTCATCCAGTGGCTGACGGTGCGCGAGGGCAGGATCACGCGCTGGAAGTCCTACACGGACCCGTCGCAGATCATCCGGGCCCTGCGGGGCGACGAGTCGGGGCAGGAGGCCGCCTGATGAGCGCCGAACTGATCGCCGCCGTACGCGACCGGGACACCGCACGGGTCACCGGCCTGCTCGTGGCCGGCGCCGACGCACGCCACCGGGAGCCCGGCACCGGGCTGACCGCCCTGATGATCGCGGCGGGACAGGCGGACGCACCCACGGTCCGTGCCCTGATCGACGGCGGCGCCGACGTGCTGACCGCCGACACCCGGGCCGGCGCGACCGCGCTGCACAAGGCGTGCCAGGGCGGCAGCCTCGACGTGGTGAAGGCGCTCGTCGAGGCCGGTTCCTTCGTGGACGCGGTGGCGCCCACCACGGGGCACACCCCCCTGATGGACGCCCTCTGGTACAAGTACCCGGACATCGCCGGGTACCTGCTGGACCGGGGCACCGCGCTGCAGGTCCACACGCACTACGGATTCTCGCTGGAGCAGCACTTCGCGTACGAGCTGAACGTCAACACGTTCGGCAAGGACAGGCTGCTCGAAGCCGAGGGGCACCTCAACGCCCGCCGGGCGGGGGACGAGCGCGCGGTGGCCGGGCAGGAGCTGATGGCGGCGACCGCGGAGGGCGACACCGAACGGGTGCGCAAGCTGCTCGCGGGCGGCGCCGCGGTCGACGAGCGCTCCCCCAACCTGAGCGGCTTCAACGACAGTCACACCCCGCTGCTGGTGGCCTGCCGCGACGGGCACGACGAGATCGTGCGGCTGCTGCTCGCGGCCGGTGCGGACGTGAACGCCGTCGAGCCCACCTTCGGTGCCGTGCCGCTGCACAAGGCCGTCTACAACGGCCACGCCGGCATCACCGCCGACCTGGTCCGTCAGGACGGCGTCGACCTCGACTTCCAGGGCGCGACCAACGGCTACAGCCCGCTGCACGACGCGCTGTGGCACGGCTACGAGGACTGCGCGCGCACCCTCGTCGAGGCCGGTGCCCGACTCGACCTGCGCGGTCACGACGGCAAGACGCCCCTCGACCTCGCCGTCGAGGTCTTCGGCGCCGATCACGCGCTCACCGGACTGATCCGCTCCCCCGGCGTCCGCTGACGGCCCGGCGCCCCACGCCCGACAGCCCTTCACGAAGACGGAGTCGAAGCATGCTGTTCTACGTCCAGATGAAATGGAAGCACGAGGGACGCATCACCCTCGAGGAGCTGTGGGAGCTCGAACAGGACGAAGCGGTGCACGCCCAGGAGACGGTCGACTCCGGCTTCTGCGTGGGCATCTGGAAGGTCGCCGCGCAGAAGCGGGTCATCGCCATCATCGACTCGCCGGACGCCGAGGAGCTCGACCGCACCGCTCTGGGCCGGCTCCCCATGCGGGAGTACCTGGAGTTCGAGACCGTGTGGCCGCTGCGCGACTACCTCGGCTTCGCCGAGGACGTCAAGCAGCGCTACAAGGTCTGACCACGGCGAGGAGTCCGAGCACGTGAACCGGGAACAGGACCGCACCGCCCTCGTCACGGGCGCCAATCGCGGCATCGGTCTCGAGACCGTCCGCCGGCTGGTTCTGGCCGGCCTCGACGTCGTACTGGCCGCGCGTGATCCCGCGCGCGGCCGGGACGCCGCGCGCACACTGGGCAGCCCGCGCGTGCGGGTGGAGAAGCTGGACGTCACCGACGCCACGAGCGTGGCGGCATGCGCCGAGCGGCTGGCCGACGACGGCATCGCCGTGGACGTCCTGGTCAACAACGCCGGAATCTACCCCACCGACGGGCTCTTCTCGCTCGACGAGGACACCATGGTCCGGGCCCTGGACGTGAACCTCATGGGGGCGTTCCGCACCTGCCGGGCGTTCTGCCCCGGCATGGCGCGGCGTGGCTACGGCCGGGTGGTGAACGTGTCCTCCGGACTCGGCGCGCTCACCGGCAACGTGCCCTCCCCCGCGGCCTACGGCGTCTCCAAGGCCGCGCTCAACGCGCTGACCCTGGTGGTGTCCGCCGCGGTGCCGGAAACCGTCAAGGTCAACGCGGTCTGTCCGGGCTGGGTCCGTACGGACATGGGGGGCCGAGGGGCACCGACCAGTGTCGAGCAGGGCGCCGACACGGTGACCTGGCTGGCGCTGCTGCCGGACTCCGGGCCCACCGGGGGGTTCTTCCGCGACCGCGCGAGGATCGACTGGTGAGGGCGGTCCGGGTCGCCGCGGTCCTCCGGACCCGCCACACGTTCCGCGCCGGCCACGACGTGATCGCCCGGGGCACGCCGCCCCCTGCCCGCCCCCCGTCACCCCGAGGAGACCGCCCGTGCCCTACCGCCCCATGACCCCCGCTCTCGCGCTGGCCGCCCTGCTGCTGGCCGGCTGCTCCGACGGATCCGACGGCTCCGAGCAGGCCGGCAGCCCACCGCGCACCACGCGGCAGGCGACACCGGACCCGGCGAAGGAGACGACCGGACGGAGTCCCGGCGACGCCGCGGACGAGGACCCGAAGGACACCGCGGTGGACCCCGCCGCCCAGGCCTACGTCGACGCCGTGGCCGACGAGGACCTCGACGCGCTGGTGGACGCGTTCCATCCCGACGCCCGGCTCGTCGACGTGGACCGGACGTTCGACGGACGCGACGAGATCCGCGACTGGGCCCGCGACGAGGTCATCGGCGGCCGGCTCACCGTCCTGAAGAACACGCCCAAGGACGACGGCACGACGCTGCTCGTGCGCTTCGCGCCCGGCGGCACCGGCGGTTTCGAGGCCAACTACACGTTCGACGTCCACGACGGCCGGATAGCCCGCCTCGATCTGCAGTACGCCTGACAGCGCCTTCGCGCCCTGCTTCCCTTCCCTTCCCAAGGAGTGGCCCTCCCATGAGTACCGCCACCGCATCGGGGCCCGGCGAGACCCGCAACAACATCGCCCTGGGCGCCCTCGGCCTGGGCGCCTTCGCCATCGGCACCGCCGAACTGGTCATCGTCGGAGTGCTCAACCTCATCGCCGACGATCTGGACGTCTCACTGAGCACCGCGGGCCTGCTGGTCACCGCGTACGCGCTGGGCATCTCCATCGGCGGCCCGGTCGTCACGGCGGCCACCATCAAGGCACGTCGCCACACCCTGCTGTGCGCGGCGCTGGTCGTCTTCGTCCTGGGCAACCTGGCGGCGGTCTTCGCCGGCGTCTTCGGTCTGCTGGTCGTCGCGCGCGTGCTCTGCGGCGCCCTGCACGGCCTGTTCCTCGGCGCGGCCTCCGCCGTCGCCACCGGTCTGGTCGCCCCCGAGCACCGTGGTCAGGCCGTCGGCCTGGTCTTCGGCGGCATCTCCGTGTCGACCGTGTTCGGTGTGCCGCTCGGCACCCTGCTGGGCCAGAACCTCGGCTGGCAGGCCACGTTCGCCGGGGTGGCCGTCCTCGGTGTCGTCGCCCTGGTCGTGATCATGGTCTGGGTGCCGGCGGTCAGGAGCAGCGGCTCGGGCGGTCTGGGCTCCCAGGCCCGGCACGCCCTCCACCCCCGGGTGCTGGCCATGCTGGCGGCCCAGGTGCTGCTCATGGGGTCGCAGTTCATCGCCTTCACGTATCTGGCGGCGTTCCTGGAGGACGTCACCGGCATCAGCGGCGCCATGGTGAGCGTCTTCTTGATGATCTTCGGCGTGTTCAGTGCGATCGGTACGTTCGCGGGCGGGCGGCTCGCCGACGTCAACGCCTCGCGGACGCTGCTGGTGGGCAACGCCGTCCTCGTCGTGGGCCTGCTCGGCCTGTACGTCTTCGGGGAGAGCCGGCCGCTGGTCGGTGTGGCCCTGGCGCTGTGGGGCCTCGTCGGTTTCGGTGTCACCCCGGCGCTCCAGCTGCGTGTCATCTCGCTGGCCGGGGAGGGCGCCGACCTGGCCGCCACCCTGGGCGCGTCCGCCGCGAACGTGGGTGTCGCCGCGGGTGCGGCGGTCGGGGGCTGGGCCCTGGCCTCCTTCGGGGTGGAGGACGTCCCGCTGACCGCGCTGGTCTTCGCGGTCGTCGCCCTGCCCGCGGTGTGGGCCACCCGGTTCCTCAAGGTGCCGGCCGCCCAGACTCCGGCGGCGGGCGCGGCGCCGACTGCCGCGGGCGACACCACGCCCGTCCCCACCGGCGGCTGAACCGGCGGGCGACCGGCGGTCCGGCCCGTTGCCGCGGCGTCCTCGGCCGCCGCGGCAACGGGCCTCGTCGTTCAGACACCGCTCACCCTGGCCACCGAGAACGGCAGGTCGAGCGTGGCGGAACCGAACTGTGAGCGCAGCACGTGCAGGGAACCGCCCAGGCGCACGATCGCCGTCGGGTGTTCGAGGGCCTGGTCGGTGAGGTGGACGGCGACGGTCGCGGACGTGCGGTCGGCGGAGAGCGCGAGCCGGCTGATGCCGTCCGAGCCGAACTGGACGACCCACAGCTGGTCCTTCTCCCAGAGCAGGCCGTCGGCGGAGACGGGGCTGCCACCGGTCACCGTCAGCTTGCGGATGCCGCCGGTGGCGGGCTCGAGCCGGAAGAGATCGCCGGAGGCCATGTCGGCGGTGATCAGGTAGGTTCCGGTCGCGTCCGACTCGATGCCGTTCAGGGTGACGGCGCCCTCCGGGTGCGGGGCGATCACGTCGTTCAGGTCGAACCCGGTGGTCAGGGTGGTGGTGCCGCGCGAGGCGATGGTGTCCTCGACGGTGGCGGCGGGCAGGCGGTAGACGAGCTGGAGCAGCGAGTCGGTGATGTACGCGGTGCCGTCGGGCGTGAGGTCCAGGTCGTCCAGGAGCGACGTGCCGGGGGTCGGGCTGACGAAGCGGGCCAGGCGCGTGCCGTTCGCCGTGTCGTACACCGTCACGCCGTTCGCGTCGTTGACCCAGAGCCGGCCGTGCGGGTCGACCTCGGTGCCCATGGCCTGGGTCCGGCCGTCCGTTCCCGCTGGCAGGAAGACGGTGGCCTCGCTCTGGCCGGCGGGTGCGCGGTAGACCGCCCCGGTGGTGAACGAGGTGACGTAGAGGTCGCCGGTTCTCGGGTCGGTGGCCATGCTCTCCGGGTAGGCCTGGTTGCCGGGCAGGGTGATGGCCGGGTCGACGGTCAGGGCCCGGGCGGTCGAGGCGTCCGCGCGGGCGTCGGTGCCGGGGGCGGTCACGGCGACGGCGAGGGCGCAGGTGAGGGCGAGGGCGCAGGCGGTGAGTCGTCGGCGGGCGTGGGTGGTGTCCATGGGTCCTCTTCTCGGAGCGACGCGGAGCGCCGGGCGTGCCCCGGCGGGCGTCGAGGACCATAGGCCGCACGCGGGCCCCGGTGGGGCCCCTCCAGGACCCCTACGCAGTCGGCTGACGGGAGAAGGCCGAGGTCAACCGCCCGGTCGGGGAGCGTGGTCGAGCCCGGGAGCAGCCGAAGACGACGGCGACTTTGGTACGTGATGGACGGCGTTCCGGATGGTGGCGGGAGTTCCGTTTCGGCCACCGCGTCAGTCGGATGCCGCGGCCGTGGGCTCCGGTTCGACCGGCCGGGGCGCCATGGGCCGTCGCCCGGGAGCCGCTCCGGGGTACTCCTTGCCGCGCCACAGGGTGATTCGCCGCGCGATCGGTTCCGTGAAGCGGGCCGCCAGGGGGCCCAGGACGACGAGCAGCAGGACGTAGGCGGTGGACATGGGGCCGAGGGAGAGGTCGACCGCGCCCGCGGAGACCGCGAGTCCGGCGATGACGATGGAGAACTCGCCCCGCGCGACCAGGGCGCCGCCGGCCCTCCACCTGCCCCGCTCCGCGATGCCGGACCGTCTGGCGGCCCAGTATCCGGTGCCCACCTTCGTCAGGACGGTGAGCACGGCCAGCACGACCGCGGGCAGCAGCACCGACGGGATGGTGCTGGGGTCGGTGTTCAGGCCGAAGAACACGAAGAACACCGCGGCGAACAGGTCCCGCAGCGGCATCAGCAGGTGGTGGGTGTTCTCGGCCACCTCTCCGGACAGGGCGATCCCCACGAGGAAGGCGCCCACCGCCGCCGAGACCTGCAACTGCTGGGCGACCCCGGCGACGAGCAGTGTCGTGCCCAGGACCACGAGCAGCAGTTTCTCCGGGTCGTCGCTGGACACGAAGCGGGAGATGACCCGCCCGTAGCGCACCGCGACGAGCAGGACGGTGCCGACCGCGGCGAGGGCGACGGCCAGGGTGAGGCCGCCCGCCAGCCAGCCCGAACCGGCCAGCACGGCCGTCAGGATGGGCAGGTAGAGCGCCATGGCGAGGTCTTCGAGGACGAGGATGCTGAGGATGACCGGGCTCTCCCTGTTGCCGAGCCGCCCCAGGTCGCCGAGGACCTTCGCGATGACGCCGGACGAGGAGACCCAGGTGACGCCGGCGAGCACCACGGCGGCCACCGGCCCCCAGCCGAGCAGCAGCGCCGCGGCGGCGCCGGGGACCGCGTTGAGCAGGAAGTCGACGCCGCCCGCGGGGGCGTGGGTCTTGAGGTGGCCGACGAGATCGCCCGCCGTGTACTCCAGACCGAGCATCAGCAGCAGCAGGACGACGCCGATCTCGGCGCCGACCTCGATGAACTCCTCGCTGCCGCCCAGCGGGACGATGCCGCCCGCGCCGAAGAGGAGCCCTGCCAGCAGATACAGCGGGACGGGCGAGAACCTGAGCCGTACGGCGAAGCGGCCGAGCAGGCCGAGCGCGAGGACGACGGCGCCGAACTCGATCAGGAAGACCGCGGAGTCCACGTGATCAGCCCCGCTCGAGGATCTTGTGGGCGCCGTCCACGCCTTCCCGGGTGCCGACGACGATCACGATGTCGCCGCCGTGCAGGCGGAAGTCGGGGCCCGGGGAGGGGATCGCGTGGGACCGGCGCATGACGGCGACGACGGAGGCGCCGGTGGCGGTGCGCATCCTCGTCTCGCCCAGGGTGCGCCCGTTCCAGTGGGACGTGCCGGTGAGGGTGACCTGCTCGGCCAGCAGCCCGAAGTCGCTGGTGTGCAGCAGGTTCGGGTTGTTGTGGCCGGGCAGCAGGGCGTCGGCGAGGGACAGGGCCTCCGCGCCGGTCAGTGGCAGCGAGAGGCCGCAGGAGTCCGGGTCGTCGTCGTGGTGCACGTTCAGGGTGCGGGTGCGGTCGCGGTGCGCGATCACCGACAGGGTGTCGTGGCGCCGCGTGGTGAGTTCGTACTGCACCCCGATGCCGGGCAGGGGGGTGGTCCTCAGGCGGGGGACGGGCATGGTGTCTCCTCGGGCTGCGGGCTGCGGGTGCGTCACTGCTTGCGGAACCACACGCCGCCCAGCGGCGGCAGGACCACGCTCGCGCGGGCCGGCAGGCCCTGGAGGGGTTCGGCGACGGCGTGGACGCGCCCGGGGTTGGTGACCCCGGAGCCCCCGTACCGCGTCGCGTCCGTGTTGAGCGCCTCGGTCCAGTGGCCCGCCTCGGGCAGTGCCAGGCGGAAGTCCCGGCGGACCGTGGGCTGGAAGTGGAAGACGCACACCAGGCACTCGCCGTCCTCGCCGTGGCGTACGAAGGAGTAGACGTTGTCCTGGGCCGCGTCCGCGTCGATCCAGCGGAAGCCCTCCGGCCGGGTGTCGAGGCTCCACAGCGCGGGGTCGTCGAGGTAGTGGCGGTTGAGGTCGCGCACCAGGTCGCGCACCGCGCCGTGCGCGCCGTCGCGAAGCAGGGACCAGTCGGGGCCGCGGACGTGCGACCACTCGGTGTCCTGAGCGAACTCCTGCCCCATGAAGAGGAGTTGCTTGCCGGGGAAGGCCCACATGAAGGAGAGGAAGGCGCGCAGGTTGGCCAGCTGCTGCCAGCGGTCGCCGGGCATCTTCGTCAGCAGCGATCCCTTGCCGTGCACCACTTCGTCATGGCTGATCGGCAGGGTGTGGTCCTCCGCGTAGGCGTACACCATGGGGAAGGTCATGCAGTGGTGGTGGTACTGGCGGTGCACGGGGTCCTCGGCCATGTAGGACAGCGAGTCGTGCATCCAGCCCATGTTCCACTTCAGGTCGAAGCCGAGCCCGCCGTCGTCGGTGCTCCGGGTGACGCCGTCCCAGGCGGTGGACTCCTCCGCGACGGTCACCGCTCCCGGGCAGCGCCGGGACACCGTGGCGTTCATCTCCTGGAGGAACTCGACCGCTTCCAGGTTCTCGCGGCCGCCGTACACGTTGGGCAGCCAGGCGCCGTCGGGGCGGGAGTAGTCGAGGTAGAGCATGGAGGCCACGGCGTCGACGCGCAGGCCGTCGATGTGGAACTCCTCGCACCAGTACACCGCGTTGGCGACGAGGAAGTTGCGCACCTCGTCGCGGCCGTGGTCGAAGACGAGTGTCCCCCAGTCGGGGTGCTCGCCGCGGCGCGGATCGGGGTGTTCGTACAGCGCGGTCCCGTCGAAGCGGGCCAGGGCCCACTCGTCCTTCGGGAAGTGGGCGGGGACCCAGTCCACGATGACGCCGATGCCTGCCCGGTGCAGGGCGTCGACCAGGGCCCGGAAGTCGTCGGGGCCGCCGAGGCCGGCCGCGGGGGCGTAGTACGAGGTCACCTGGTAGCCCCAGGAGCCGCCGAACGGGTGCTCCGCCACCGGCATCAGCTCGACGTGGGTGAAGCCCAGTGCCTTGGCGTAGGCGGGGAGTTCGGTGGCCAGTTCGCGGTAGCCGAGGCCCGGCCGCCACGATCCCAGGTGGACCTCGTAGACGCTCATGGCGGAGCGGTCCACGGTGCGGGCGCCGCGCCGGGCCATCCAGGCGTCGTCGCTCCAGGTGTGGCGGGAGCGGTGGACGACGGAGGCCGTGCCCGGTGCCGGCTCGGCCGAGGTGGCGAGGGGGTCGGCCTTCTGGATCCAGCGGCCGTCCGGGGCGAGGATCTCGTACTTGTAGCGGCAGCCGTCGGCGACGCCGGGGACGAACAGCTCCCACACCCCGGCGGCGCCGAGCGAGCGCATGGGGTGGGTCCTGCCGTCCCAGTGGTTGAAGTCCCCGATCACCCGCACGGCGCGGGCACGGGGGGCCCACACGGCGAACGCGGTGCCGGCGGACGTGCCCCGGCCGCACTCGTGCTCGCGCACCTGCGCCCCGAGCACCCGCCACAGCTGCTCGTGCCGGCCCTCGCGGATCAGGTGCAGGTCGAGTTCGCCAAGGGTGGGTCCGAAGCGGTAGGGGTCGTCGTAGGCGTACACCTCGGTGCCGTAGTGGACGCGCACCCGGTAGTCGGGCACGGCCGTGCCCGGCAGCGGGCCCGCGAAGACGCCCTCGCCCTGGTGTGCGAGTTCGGCCAGGGGTTCGCCCGACGGCGAGGTCAGCCACACCTGGTCGGCGAGCGGCCGCAGCACCCGCACGGTCGTGCCGTCGGCGGCCGGGTGCGGGCCGAGCAGCGCGTGCGGATCACTGAGTTCTCCGGTGGCGAGCCGCTTGAGGTGGGTGGCGGCCAGGCCGGCGGGGTGCTGTGCGGTGGTCACGACTGCGAAGTCCCGTCCGTGAGTATGTGGGCCACTCGGTGCCGGGGGTCGAGGCGTACGTAGTTGTCGCGGCCCCAGCGGTAGTCCTCGCCCGACAGGGCGTCGTGCACCGCGAAGGTCTCCGAGCGTTCGATGCCGAGCGCGGGCAGGTCGAGGGTGACCGTCGCCTCGCGCGTCTCGTGCGGGTCGAGATTGAGCACGACGAGGACCCAGTCGTCGCCCTCGTGCCCGGCGGCCCGTTTGGAGAAGCAGACCACCGCGTCGTCGTCGGTTCGGTGGAAGCGGAGGTTGCGCAGCCGGCGCAGGGCCGGGTGGGCCCGCCGGATGTCGTTGAGCGCGCGGATCAGTGGGGCCAGGGAGTCGCCGGCGCTCTCCGCACCGGCCCAGTCGCGCGGGCGCAGCTGGTACTTCTCGGAGTCCAGGTACTCCTCGCTGCCGGGCCCCGCGGGCACGTTCTCGTACAGCTCGTACCCGGCGTACACGCCCCAGGCCGGCCCTGCCGTCGCGGCGAGCACGGCGCGTGCCGCGAAGGCCGCCCTGCCGCCGTACTGGAGGTAGGCGTTGAGGATGTCGGGGGTGTTCACGAAGAGGTTGGGCCGCAGGTAGGCCGCGCTCTCCTCGCCGCCGAGGCCGGCCAGTTCTGAGAGGTAGCTCTCCACCTCGTCCTTGGAGTTGCGCCAGGTGAAGTACGTGTACGACTGGTGGAAGCCCACGCGTGCCAGGGCGTGCAGCAGGGCCGGGCGGGTGAACGCCTCGGCGAGGAAGAGCACGTCGGGGTCGTCGGCGTGGACCGTGCCGATCAGCCGCTCCCAGAAGGCGACCGGTTTGGTGTGCGGGTTGTCGACGCGGAAGATGCGCACGCCGTGGTCCATCCAGTGCCGCAGCACGCGCAGGCACTCCCGGTGCAGTCCGTCCGGGTCGGTGTCGAAGTCGATCGGGTAGATGTCCTGGTACTTCTTCGGCGGGTTCTCGGCGAACGCGATCGAGCCGTCGGCGCGGTGCCGGAACCACTCGGGGTGCTCGGTGACCCAGGGGTGGTCGGGGGAGCACTGGAGCGCGAAGTCGAGGGCGACTTCGAGGCCCAGCTCACCGGCGCGCGCCACGAAGTGGTCGAAGTCGTCGAGGGTGCCCAGGTCGGGGTGGATCGCGTCGTGTCCGCCCTCGGCCGATCCGATGGCCCACGGCGAGCCGGGATCGTGCGGGCCCGCCTCGAGCGTGTTGCCCGCGCCCTTGCGGTGGGTGGTGCCGATGGGGTGGATCGGGGGGAGGTAGACCACGTCGAAGCCCATGTCTGCCACGCCCTCCAGGCGTTTGGCGGCGGTCCGCAGCGTGCCCGGGCGCGGCGGCTGGGCCACGCCGTCCACCGGGGCGGGCACGACGGCTGACTCGGAGCGGGGGAAGAACTCGTACCAGGCGCCGTACAGGGCGCGTTCCCGGTCGACTCGCAGGGGCAGTTCCGGGGAGCGGGTGAGCAGCCTGCGCAGGGGGTGGGCGGTGAGGTGTGCGGTCACGGGGGCGGCGGTGGCGGCGGCGAGCCGTTCGGCGGGGTCCAGGCGCCCGTCCCGCAGCAGTCCGGCCGCTTCGGTGAGCCGCGCCGCCTCGCCGGTGGGGGCCGCGGCGGCGGCCACCTCGTCGAGGAGCAGCGCGCCCTCCGCCAGGACCAGTTCGGTGTCGATCCCGGCCGGCACCTTGATCTCGGCGGTGTGCCGCCAGGTCTCCCAGGGGTCGGTCCACGCCTCCACCCGGTAGGTCCAGTCGCCCTCGCGTCCGGCGGCGACCCACGCGGTGTAGCGGTCGGTGCCGGGGGCGACGAGGCGCATCGGGACGCGGTCCCCCGTACGGCCGAGGGGGTCGGTGAGCACGACGCCGGCGCCGACCGCGTCGTGTCCTTCCCGGAAGACGGTGGCCGAGACCTGGAACTCCTCGCCGGGCACGGCGCGGGCGGGGGTGCGGCCGCCGGCGCCGTCGTCGATCCTCGGGGCCACGTCCACGATGGGGATGCGGCCCACACGTGCGTCGGCGGCCGGGCGCGTCGCGTCGCGCTGCATGGGCTTGCCCTCCATGGTGCTCGTGCCTCCTGGGTGGTGGGGCGGCGGTGCCGGTCGGCGGACGCCGTCAGCGCCGGATGGCGGTGGTGCCGTTGCTGACCTCCGAGATGATCCGGCGGTAGCCCGACACCAGCGGGTGGTGCGGGTACGCCGTGGAGAAGACCCGTTCCCCGGCGAGTTGCGCCATCTCGGGCGCGTACGGCAGGACCGTGGTGACGCGCGTGTCGTACGCGCTCTGCACCTCGCCGAGCAGCCGGTCTCCGACGGCGCCGCCGGGGGCCATGTTCACGGCGATGTTCATGGCGCCGAACCCGAGCCGGCTCGCGAGGGCGGTGGTCTCCTTCGCGCCGGCCAGGTCCAGGCGGTCGGCCCGGGTCACGACGACGAGCGCGTCCGAACTCGCCATGGCGGTCACGGTCTCGTTGTTGAAGCCCGCGTGGGTGTCGAGCAGCAGTACGTCGAGCGCGAGGGTGTCGATGAGCCGGTCGAAGCCCTCGCGCAGCAGGCCCACGTCGTAGCCGTGGCCCATGATCTCGTTGACGCCCGTGGTCCGGCTCCTGGCCGGAACCAGGAAGAACCCGTCGTGTCCGACGGTCCGGTCGACGGCGTAGGCGGCCTCCTCGATCTCGCAGCGGCCGATGAGGTAGTCGGTGAGCGACCGCCGGGAGTGGACCGTCACGTCGCCGAACATCACGTCGAGCGCGGGTGTCTGGATGTCGGTGTCCACCAGGGCGACCCGCAGGCCCGAGGAGGCCAGCAGCAGCCCGAGGTTGGCGGCCGTGCTGGATTTGCCGGTGCCCCCTCGGTAGGAGTGCACCGTGATGATCTGCGACATGTTCTCCACCTGACGGTTTCGGGGGGCCGGCCCTCCGGCCGGTGAGCGGTCAGCCGGCGGCCCCGGCCGGTGCCTGCCAGTGCACGGCCAGCATCGTGATGTCGTCGGACTGCTCGGCCGGGCCGACGAACTCGCTGAGCGCGCCGTCCATGTGGTCGAGCAGTTCCTCGCCGCGCACGGTGGCCTCGGTCAGCTGCTGGACGAGGAGGTCCTCGCCGAAGAAGCGTCCGGTCGCGGAACGGGCCTCGGTGACTCCGTCGGTGTAGATGAACAGGGTGTCCCCGGGGCTGATCCGCGCGTATCCGAGCGAGAAGGTGCAGTCCGGCATGACGCCGACGACCGGCCCCGTCGGCTGGAGCAGTACGGGTTCGGCGCCGCTGCCGCTCACGAGGACGGGGGGATTGTGTCCGCCGTTGATGTAGACGAGGTTGCCGGTGACCGGGTCCAGGACGCCGAAGAACATGGTGGCGAAGTAGCCCTGTCTCATGTGGTTGCGGGTGAGGTAGCTGTTGGTGCCCACCACGGCGTTCAGCAGCGGGGTGGCGCCCACGACCGGGATGGCCCGGGTGTGTTCGGCCCCGCCGGGCTCCTCGCCCATCAGGTCGGCGGCGATGAGGTTCTGCAGGCCGCTCTGTTCCGCGGTGTGCCTGAGCAGTGAGCGGATGAGCGCCATGAACAGGGCGGCGCCGACCCCCTTGTCGCACACGTCGGCCACGACGAGGGCGAGGCGACGCCGGTTGACGAGTTCGAAGACGTCGTAGAAGTCGCCGGCGACGGTCCGCGCGGGCCTGAAGCGCACTCCGATGTCCCAGCCTTCGGGGCTGGGCAGCGAATCCGGCAGGAAGCCCAGCTGGATCTCCCGGCCTATCTCCAGTTCCCTTTCGTAGCTGAGCAGTTCGGCGTGGGCGGCGACCTCCTCGATGTTCTGGCTGAACTCGGCGTGCTGGTGGCAGTCGCGCAGCCGCGCCTCCACCAGGACGGGGTGGAACGGCGGCAGCAGGTAGTCCGAGCCCGCGCGCACATGGCCGTCGAGGAGGTGCAGGTCGTGCTCCGCGTACGCCACGACGGTGGGCTGCTGCCCCTCGTCCGCCAGCCGTCGGGCCACCGCCCTGACGGTGTGGGGCGACAGTGTCGCGTCGGCCAGGAGTGCGGTCACCGCCGGCATCCGGCCGCGCGAGGCAGCCAGTACCTCGCCGGGGGTGCAGGTGTGCGCCTCGGCGCCCACGGTGGCCAGCGCCTTGGCCAGCGCCTGCGGGACGTCCCGTCGCTCGGCCAGTATCAGGACTCTCGTCTGCGCCATCTCCGCCTCGTCTACTCCGCTGTCGGCCGGCGCATCACGAGGGTGCTCACGTTGCGCCCCGCGACGAGCTCGTACGCGAAGACGTCCACCGCGGTGAACGCCAGGAAGACTCCCAGGCCGCCGATCTCCCGCTGGGCGAGCGGCACGTCGAGCGCGGGCGCCCGCATGCCCTGCCTCGGGTCGAACGCCGGGGCGTCGTCCTGGAAGCGGACCCACACCTCGCCGGGGTCGATTCCGCCTTCGACGGTGATCTCGCCGGACTCGCCGTGGTATCCGTGCAGGACGATGTTGGTGGCCAGCTCGTCGGCCGCGAGGCGGAGCCGGTACAGCGAGCTCTCCGGGAGGCGGGCCCGCTCGCCGAGACTCAGGACGAAGTCGGACACCGGTTCGAGCGAGTCGAGCGTCGCGGCGACACGGAGTGCGTTCGTCCCGCCGCCACCGGGCGCCTGCGCGACGCCCGCTGCCCTGGTGGCCCCTGCGGCCTCGAAGTCGAACGTCATCTCGGTGCGTCCCTTCAGGCGTCCACGAGATCGATGCTGTGGTCGAATCCGGCCAGCCGGATGGTCCGGGCCACCGGCTCGGAGGCGCCCACCACGGCGATGCGCACGCCGTCGCCCATCTTCTGGCGGGCGAAGACCAGGGAGCGCAGGCCCGCGCTGGAGAGGTAGCCGAGCCGCTCGGCGCGGATGACCAGTTCGACGGCGCCGGCGCCGGCCGCCTGTCCGACGGTGTCGTGGAACTCGCCGGCCGTGGAGGCGTCCAGCTCCCCCGCGAGGTCGATGGTGGCGATCTTGTCGTTGATCCTCAGCCGTACGTCGAAAGCCATGGGGTTCTCCTTCTGAGTCGGTCGGGTCGGTCGGGTCAGTCGGGTCAGTCGGGTCGGCCTGTCGTCCGACGGGCCGCGCGCCCCACGAGGACGACCGCGCAGTGGGCCTGGAGGTGGAAGCGCCCGGGGTGCTCCAGCTCCGGCTCGGCGCCGACCGGATGGACCGCGGTGCCGGTGTCGGCGAAGAGGTGCCAGCGCTGCCCCTCGGGCAGGGCGGGAAGCTCCAGGTCGTGCGCCTCCCAGTGCGCGTTCACGGCGACGTACACGTGGTCGTCGGCCACGCTGCCCCCCTTGGCGTGCCGGCCGCACCGCATCATCGCGAGCACCCGGCCGTGGCCGGCCCAGTCGGGTGCCCAGGCGTTGACGCCGTGCCAGCTGACGTCGGGGTAGCCGCTGCCGACCCGGTCCGTGCCGGTGGGGTGGTCGCTGGTGCGCAGGACCGGGTGGGCCCGCCGGAAGGCGATCAGCTTCCTGGTGAAGTCCAGGAGCCCTGCGTTGGCCTCGACCAGGCCCCAGTCGAACCAGGACAGTTCGTTGTCCTGGCAGTACGTGTTGTTGTTGCCGAGCTGGGTGCGGCCGACCTCGTCACCGGCCAGGATCATCGGTACGCCCTGGCTCGTGAGGAGGATGGTCAGCAGGTTCTTCATCTGCCGTGACCTCAGCTCGCGGACGTGTGCGGAGGCGCTGGGCCCCTCCTCGCCGCAGTTCCAGCTGTCGTTGTCGTTGGCTCCGTCGTTGTTGTTCTCGCCGTTGGCCTCGTTGTGCTTGTCGTTGTACGAGACCAGGTCGGCCAGGGTGAAGCCGTCGTGGGCGGTGACGAAGTTGACCGACGCGGACGAGGTCCGGCCCTGGTACAGGTCGGGCGAGCCGGCCATCCGGGTCGCCAGCTCGCCGACCAGGCCCGGCTCGCCCTTGACGAAGCGCCGGACCGTGTCGCGGAACTTCCCGTTCCACTCCGACCAGCGGCCGTAGTTGGGGAAGTGGCCCACCTGGTAGAGGCCGGCCGCGTCCCAGGCCTCCGCGATCAGCTTGGTGTGCCGCAGGACGGGGTCGTGCGCGAGCTGTTCGAGCAGCGGCGGGTTGGGCAGCGGGGTGCCGTCCGGGGCCCGGTCGAGGATGGCGGCGAGGTCGAAGCGGAAGCCGTCGATGTGGTATTCGGCGACCCAGTGGCGCAGGCAGGAGAGCACGAAGTCCCGCACCACGGGGTGGTTGCAGTTGACGGTGTTGCCGGTCCCGCTGAAGTTGTAGTACTCACCGCGGGGCGTCAGCATGTAGTAGGTGGCGTTGTCGAGTCCGCGGAACGAGATGGTCGGGCCCTGCTCGTTGCCCTCGGCCGTGTGGTTGAAGACCACGTCGAGCACGACCTCGATCCCGGCCCGGTGCAACTCCTTGACCAGCGATTTGAACTCGTCGGCCTGCATGCCGAAGGGGCCGGTGGCGGCGTAGCCCGCCTTGGGGGCGAAGAACGAGACGGTGTTGTAGCCCCAGTAGTTGTACAGCCGGTCGCCGGTGACCGGGTCCGTGCGGGGATTGTCCAGCTCGTCGAACTCGAAGACGGGCAGCAGTTCCAGGCAGTTGACGCCCAGGTCCCTCAGGTACGGGATCTTCTCCCGCAGTCCGGCGTACGTGCCCGGCGCCGACACCTTCGAGGAGGGGTGCCGGGTGAAGCCGCGGACGTGCGTCTCGTAGATCACCAGGTCCTCGGCGGGGATGCGCAGCGGGCGGTCGCCGCCCCAGTCGAAGTCGTCGGCCGGCACCTGCGCGCGGTAGTGGTAGACGTTGTCCCAGTCCGGTTCCCGGCCCCACACCTCACGGCCCGAGATCAGCCGCGCGTAGGGGTCGCTGAGCACCTTGGTGCCGTCGAAGCGGTCACCGCTGCCGGGGTCGAAGGGGCCGTCGGCGCGGAACCCGTACTCCAGGTTCTCCGTGTCGAGCCCGAAGACCGTCATGGCGTACACGCTGCCGGTGCGGAACTCCGGCGGGAACTCCAGTTCGGCGCCGGGCCGTGCGGCGCCACGCTCGAAGAGCACGAGGCTCATCGTGGTGGCGCCGTCGGAGTAGACCGAGAAGTTCACGCCGCCGGGCACCGGGGTGGCGCCGTACGGGAAGGGCCGTCCCGCCCTGACCCGGTACGGGCCGATCCGGTGCGTGGGGAAGGCGTCGACGCGCTCCCTGACGTCCTGGCCGCTCATCGGCCCGCACGTTCCAGCTCGGCGTCCAGGTCCTCGGCGACCCGGAAGAAGTCCAGGAACCCGGTGGCGGACATGACGAAGGAGACCTCCTCGGAGAGACCGACCAGGGTGATCTCGGCGTCCAGCTGCTGGGCGTGGCGGTGCACGATGAGGAGGGTGCGCAGGCCGGCACTGGAGATGTACGAGATCCCGGTGAGGTCGATCAGGAGCAGCGAGCCCCGCCCGATGAACGGCAGCAGCTGGGCCTGCAGTCCGCCGGAGGTGGTCGAGTTGATCTCGCCCTCCAGGGCCACGACGGTGGCGCCGGCGAGCACCTGCGAGCTGACCTTGACAGTCATCCCCTGACCTCCGGGCGGGAGTCGGCTTCGAGGCGGACCCTGACCTTGACGCGGCCCGAGGTCACGGGCAGCCGGACGGTCAGGGCCTGGGCGTTGAAATCGGTGTGCTCGGCGCCGTCGACCTCCACGGCCGCGATACGCACGGCGCCGGCCGGCAGCAGGTCGGGGGAGACCCGCAGGACGCGGTCCTCGATCAGGGCCGGGTCGGGCTTGAACCAGAGGTCCATCGGCTTGCCGCCGGCGAGCAGGTTGTTGTAGACGGCCGCCAGGTAGCACAGCTCGGCCGAGTGGTACATCGACATGGAGTGGCTGCCCTTGAGGCGCTCCACGCCGAGGAGGTAGGGCAGGCCGCCGGCCGTGGTGTTGAAGTAGACGGCGCCCTCGTCGTGGTCGAGGAAGAACGCGTTGTAGAACGCCTGGGCGTCCCGCGCCTCGGTGCGGAAGTCGAGCCGCCCGGTGACGCCGTGCAGGATCAGGTAGGCGAGGATCGCCTGCTCCTGCTGCCACCACGCCTTGCGGTCGTGCCAGGCGAAGCGGAAGCGCTCCTCGCCGTCCACCCGGACGCGCTCCACCACGTCGTACCAGCCGCCCCGCTGCCGGTCGCCGCCGACCTCGGGCATGGACTCGCCGAGGGAGACGGCCGTCTGCAGGTATGCGTCCTTGGGGCGCAGGGAGTGCATGCGCATCAGGTTCCAGGCGATCTTCAGGTTGTGCCCGACGACCGCGCGGTTCTGCTGCCACCCGTGCGTGGTGTCGGGCGACCAGTCCTTGTGGAACCGTTCCTGCACGAACGGGCTGTTCTTCGGGTCGGGGAAGCGCTCGACGATGGTGTCGAAGGTGTACTCCAGCATGTCGGCGTACTTCTGCTCGCCGGTGGCCAGGTACAGGTTGACCAGGTACGCGGGCGCGTGGTCGCCGACCGAGTTCCAGTTCTTGCGCGCGAGGTTGGGCCCGAGCGAGGAGTGGTGCGGGGAGAGCAGGATCGGGTCGATGTGCGAGTAGTACCCGCCGTCCTCGGGGTCCAGGTAGAAGCGGTCGAAGAGCCGGATGGTGGCGTCCGCGTCGGCCTTGATCCGCGGGTCGCCGGTGATCCGGTAGGTCTGCACGGGTCCGGCGAGCGCGTAGATCTGCTCGTAGGCGGGCAGGGCGTCGTAGTCGTCGGAGAACTCGGACGTGAACAGCTTGGTCTCGACGTCCCCGTCGACCTTGAGGCCGTGGTACCAGTACACGACGTTCTCGTCGGTGTCCACGAACCGCATGTGTTCGCGCAGGTACTCGGTGCCGCGTTCGGCGACCTCCAGGTACTCGTCCTCGCCGGTGAGCAGGAAGGCGGAGGCCATGCCGTAGACGAGCCGCGAGATGGTGTCCGTCTCCTGGACGTGGCTCGCGGTCTTGTCGCCGCCGAGCCGTATCTCGGTGCGGTAGTCGGCGAAGTCGACGGGGCCGTCGCCGAACTGGGCCCTGCGGTAGAAGCCGGCGATCTCCTTGATCTGCCGGATCCACCAGCCGGCCTCCTCGAAGCGGAAGTCGTCGGCGTCGCGCCCCACGAAGATCAGCCGCTTGGCCTCGAAGCGCAGTGTCTCGCCGTGGGGGTAGAAGACTCCGTGGGCGAGGACGAAGGTGTCCGGGGAGAGCAGCTCGTCGATGTGGCCCGTGGCGTCCTGGTAGGGCTCACCGAGATTGTGCAGCAGCTCCGCGCCGGGGCCGCCGTCGAGGCTGATGTCGAAGGACCGGCCGTCGGCGGTGGCCATGGAGAAGACACGGGCCTGGCGGTCGAAGCCCGACACCCGTCCCGCGATGGTGTCCGAGAAGGTGAAGTCGACGTTCCTGGCACTTTCTGACATGGCTGTCACACCCCTCGCAGCACGAGTTCGTCGATGATGGTCCTGGCGAAGAGATGGCAGTGGTCGCCGGTGCGGCCGGTCACCAGGTCCCCGTCGACGACGACGTCCTGGTCGACGTAGTTGGCGCCCATGTTCCGCACGTCGCCGAGCAGGTTGTTGTGGCAGACCACCTTGCGTCCGCGCACCACGTACGGGATCGACGAGGCCAGCCACATGCCGTGGCAGATGATCCCCTTGATCACGCCCGAGCGGGCGAAGGCCCGGCGCAGCAGGTCGGTGGCGGGCGCGAGCCGTTCGAGGTCCTCGGTGTAGCGCAGCCGGTCGGCGACCATGCCGGAGGGCACGATCAGGGCGCCGTACTCGCGCAGCCGTCGGTCGTCCAGGTCCTCCAGGCTGCGGGTCACGGTCAGTGGGGCCCGGTGCTCGTGGCCGGTGAAGGTGATCGACTCGTTGCCCCACATCCGGGTGACGAAGTCGACGTGGGCGCCCTCCTCGGCGAACCGGCGCCGGTAGTAGGCCATCTCGGGCTCGTAGAAGTCGCTCTCCGCCAGGATCGCGATCTTCCGCCCGCTGAGCACGCCGTCACGGGACGGTACGTCAGCCACGGTGCCCTCCTTCGGTGGTCCGCAGGTCGATGAGGAACGGCTTGTCGTCGGCGAGCATCCGCTTGACCGCGTCACCGACCTGGCCGTGGTCGTCGACCCGCAGGGCGTCGACCCCGAACCCCTCGGCGATCCGCGCGAAGCCCAGGTCGGGGTGGGAGAGGTCGAACGGCGTCGGGTAGGCGTGCGGTGCCACGTCCCGCTCGCGCCAGTACTGCTCGATGTTGTGGTCGAGCAGCTTGTAGCCGCGGTTGTTGCAGACGACGAACTTGGCCCCGATGCCGTGCCGTACGGCGGTGTAGAGCGCCTGGAAGGTGTACATGGAGCCGCCGTCGCCGGTGAAGCCGATCACGGTCTTGTCCGGGTGGGCCAGCTTGACGCCCATCGCCCCGGGGATGCCGACACCGAGGGAACCGCCGCGCGTCGAGAACCAGTGGCCCGGCCGGCGGCCCGGGAGGTGGGCGGCGAGCGCGCCCGAGGCGGTCAGCGCCTCGTCGAAGACCATCACGTCGTCGGGCGCCAGGCCCGCCAGTTCCCGCAGGAAGGCGTGGAGCAGCGACCCGTCGTCCGCCGCGGTGGCGGCGGCGGGCCGTTCGGCGCGGCGGGCCCTCAGGCGTTCGGAGGCCGCCGCCCGGTCGAGTTCGGACAGGTCGCCGGCCAGCCGCGCGCGGAGCGCGGACAGCGTCTCCTTGGGGTCGGCGACCAGGCCGAGGGTGACCGGGTGGTTCTTGGCTATCTCGTAGTCGTCGAGGTCGATGTGGACGATCCGGGCGTCCGCGCGGAACGGGTCACCGGTGTCGGGGAAGACCTCGGGGAAGGCGTACGTGCCGACGATGAGGACGACGTCGGCGTCCTTGACGGCGGCCGTGCTGACGGAGCCGAACATGTGGCCGAGGTCTCCGCGGTAGAGCGGGTGCCTGACGTCCAGATTCACCTCGGAGTAGTTGACGCCGTAGACGTCGGCGCCGAGTTGTTCGGCGACCCGGACCAGCTCCTCCTGGGCGCCGGAGGCCGCGACGCCGTCGCCCACGAGGACGACCGGCCGCTCGGCACCGGTCAGCAGCCGCGACGCCTGCGCCACGAGCGCGCCGGCCGGTGCGCTGCGGGTGCTGGGAAGGGACGTCGGCACGATCTGCTCGGTGTTGAGGGCGTCGAGCACGTCGAGAGGAAGCGCCACGAAGACCGGGCCCATCGGGGGCGTCATCGCCATCTTCATCGCCCGCCGCAGCACCCGCAGCACCGAGCGCGGGTCGGTGACGCGCGTCGCGTACTTGGTCACGGGCTTCGCCATGGCGACCAGGTCGGCCGCCATCTGGGCGTCCATGGCCTCGTACCGGACCCCCGACTCGCCCGCGATCGTCAGGATCGGCGAGTGGCCGCGCTTGGCCTGGTAGAGCATGCCGATGGCGTTGCCCAGGCCGACCCCGCTGTGCAGCTGCAGGAGCGCGGGCCGGCCGGTGGCGCGGGCGTAGCCGTCCGCGATCCCGACCGCGACGGTCTCCTGCAGGGTGAGGATGTACTGAAGGTCGTCGTATTCCTCCAGCGCGTCCAGGAATCCCTGCTCGACCGTTCCTGGATTGCCGAACATGAAGGGAATTCCGTCGGCGATGAACTGCTCGATGATCGCCGCATTGCCCTGCCTGGCCATGTCTGCCTTCTCTCGATTTCTCAATCGTTTCCGTGCATTACCAGCCGAAGCGGCGCAGGCCGTCCTCGAGCACCTCGACGACCTTTTCGCCGGTCAGATAGGAATCCGGCGTCGAACGTCCGGTGATGAACGGGTAGTCCACGATCACCGAGGTCTCCTTGCCGAAGTTCCCGATGTAGCGGCCCTCGGGTCCGGTGGCGTCGCGCAGGATGTACTCCAGCGGGTACGGCGGCGGGCCGATCACGAAGTCGGTGCCGAGGAATCCGGTCCCGTCCTTGTAGTCGTACTCCTTGCAGTGGCCCGTGACGTGCTTGCCCCGGATGATGGACCTGCGGTCCTCCCAGTCACGGGCGAAGGCCAGCGGCGCGACGCCGTAGCACTCGGCGGCGATCGGCTTGTCGGCGCGCAGGAAGGCCAGGATGATCTGGTGCACCCGCTCGTTGTTGGCGAGGTCCACGACCGGACCCGAGCCGCCGACCAGCAGCAGGGCGTCGTAGTCCTCGAGTTCCTGCGCCACCACGTCGACCGCCCGGTGGTAGGCCTCCAGCTCGCGCAGGTAGTCGTCGTCCGCCGTGTAGGGGCGCTCCGGGATCCAGCGGGAGATGTCGATCGGGTCGTCGAGGCGGGTGGAGCCGTCGATCTCCCGGGTGAGCTTCGCGACCTCCTCGGAGGTGACCGAGCGGCCGAGCGGCGGGTCGACGTACCCGGGGTCCATCGACGGCGGCAGCGCGTGCGCGCGCTTGCCGGTCGGGGTGGCGAACTCCACCTCGTAGCCCCGCTGGTCGAAGTGGTGCAGGGGCCCGACCAGCTCCTCGCCCCAGTAGCCGTACTCCGACAGGATCACGAGGATCTTCTTGGCGTTCTTCCTGGGCACGCCGGCTCCTTCGGTCTTGGGTTCGGGATGGTCGCGGATCTGCGGGTCAGCGGTCAGCGGGCCTCGGGGCCGAGGATCCAGTTCTCCTCGGCCGCCAGGGAGAAGACGTACTTCTGGTCGACGATCTCGTCGCGCGCCGCCTTCACCTGCTCGGTGAAGTAGGCCGAGCGCAGCGCCTCCTCCAGGGCTGCCACGTCGTCGAACCACAGCTGCTCGACGCTGTCGAAGGCCGCCTCACCGAAGACGTAGGCGCCGTCCACGGTGTGGGCGTGCAGGTAGCGCCGCAGTCCCGGGGTGCCCTTGACGACCGAGGCGTAGGAGTCGAGGGTCTGCTTGCGGTAGTCGTCGAGGGCCAGCCCCGAGCGTCGCTTCTGCAGCACGGTGAGCTTGGCCCACTCGCGCCCCCGGGCCGGCGGCGGGCCGGGGACGATCTCGTGGGCGGTGGTGTCGATGACGATGGTCTGCCAGAAGGCGGCCCAGTTGGGCTCGTCGAGCCGGGCCCCCTGCAGGAACTCCTCGGTCTGCAGCGAGGCCAGCTGCTCCTCGCCGTTGTCGAGGAAGATCTCGGCGATGCCCTGGTGCGGCAGCGCCGGCGCACCGAGGTTCCCCTCGACGTCCACCACCGTGTCGACCATGTACTTGCGGATCTGCGGGATCTTCGATGCGTAACGCACCGCGTGGACATTCACCCAGTAGTCCTGGAATTCCTGCGCGGTCATACCCGGCTTGGGCGCCGCCAGAATGAACTGGTGGATCATCGTATTCTCCTTTGGACGGGCTTGTTCATCATGTCCAGCGGCCATCAGGAAAGCCAAAGAAGCGAAATCGACTTTCTGAACTGCCGCGCCGGTGGCGCGCACCGCTGTCAGTCGGCCTTCAACTCGGGCGGATAAAGGAAGTAGTTGGCCGCGGAGGCGGCCTGTGCGCCTTCCTGTACCGCCGCCGAGACCTGGTGGGAATGGGGCGCGGTGATGTCCCCCGCCGCGTACACGCCGGGGACCGACGTGTGCTGCTCCGTGTCCACCTCCACATAGCCGTGCGCGTTCAGCCGGACGCCGAGGCCGCGGGCCAGGGCGGTCTCCGGGGTGGCGCCCTGGATGGAGAACAGGGCGTCCAGCAAAAGGCGTTCACCGCCGCGCGTGACGATGGCCGACAGCCGGCCGTCCGCGCCCTCGGCCGCCTCGATGCCGTCGTGCACGATCGGTACGCCGGCCGCGGCGAGCCGGCGTCTGAAGCGGGTGCTGATGTCGTCCCTGCGGCTGTTGGTGAGCAGCCGGACCTGTCGGGTGAGGCTGTGCAGTTGCATGGCCTCACCCGCGGCCGCGTTGGTGTGTCCGACGACGAGGATGCGGCGCCCGCGGCTCTCGTACCCGTCGCAGGCGATGCACCAGAACATCGAACGGCCGACGTAGTCCTGCCAGTCGGGGAAGTGCGGGAAGTGGTCGAGCACACCGGTGGCGAGGACCACCGCCCTGGCCCACCACACGTGGCCCTGCGCCTGGACCGTGAAGCCCCGCCGCGCGTCGCCCACCACACCGGTCGCGCGGTGCGCGGCGAAGCGGACGTGCGGGTAGCGGGCGAGTTGGCGCCTGCCCAGGTCGCGCAGTTGCGTGGTGGCGATGCCGTCGGGGAACCCGAGATAGTTGCGGTTCGTCTGGTGGTGGGTCGATCGCCCCTGCCCGGTGTCGAGGACCAGGACCCGGCGTCCGTAGCGGGCCAGCTGGAGCGCGGCGGACAGTCCCGCCGGGCCGCCTCCGACCACCGCGACGTCCGCGCCGCCGGCGACGTTCAGGTCGTCCGCGCCGTCCGGGTGGTCCGCGCCGTCCGGGGCGCCCGTGTGGGTGGCCGCGGTCACGGCCCCTCCCTTCTCGTCGGTGCGCCGACGCGGTCAGTCCGTGAACCGGCCGCCGTGCGCGAGCCGGCGCACCGCGGCGAGCGGTATGGGCAGCCACTCGGGCCGGTTGCGGGCCTCGTAGAGCGCCTCGTACACGGCCTTGTCGGCTTCGAAGGCCCGCAGCAGCACGGGGCTCGTGCGCGGATCCTGGCCGCCCGCCGCGGTGTAGCCGGCGCAGAAGGCGCGCCTGCTGTGGACGGCCCAGGCCGAAGCCCGGCGCGCCAGGCGGGTGCCGTGGATGTCGCGCGAGGTCCGCTCCCCGGGCGGGACGCCGAGGACCTCGCCGAGGGCGTGGTGTGCCGCGTAGTCGAAGGAGCGCAGCATGGAGGCGACGTCGCGGACCGCGGGCCGCGGGCGGCGCCGCTCCTCGAAGGGATGGCCGGGCTCGCCCTCGAAGTCGATCAGGACCCATCCCCGCGCGGCCCGCAGCGCCTGTCCCAGATGGAGGTCGCCGTGGACGCGCTGAACGGGCAGCGGGTCGCCGCGCCGCACGACTTCGCGCAGGTCCTGGTACGCCGCCCGCAGCCCGCGCGCGCAGGGGGCGAGGCCGGGCACCTCGACGAGAGCCTCGTCGAGCCGGGCCACGAGGGTGTCGGTCAGCTCCGCGGCCTCCGGCAGGCTCATGGTGCGGGCCCCCAGCTGCTCGGCGAGCGCCCGGTGCACCCGGGCCGTGGCCCGCCCCAGCAGCATCGCGTCGTCGGCGAAGTCGCCCGGCGGCGCGACGGATTCGCGCGCTCCGCGGATGCATGCCTCCGCCTGCGCCGTGGCGATGCTCCAGCCGTCCCCGCGCGAGGCCACGAACTCCTGGAGGATGCACAGCGTGGCCGGTTCCGCGCCGCGCCGGGCGACGGTCTGCGCCCAGGCCAGCGGTGCCGCGCTGGGCACGCCACCGGCCCGCTCCAGCGCGGCCAGCGTCTCCAGCTCGGTGTTGGCGCCCGGCATGATGCGGCGCAGCACCTTGAGCATCATGCGGTCGCCGAAGGCCACCGACGTGTTGGACTGCTCCCCGGTGAGCGCTCTGGCCCGCTGTCCGGCCGGGATCACCGCTCCGGGGACGCGGTGGAACTCCAGGGCTCCGCACGGCTCGGCCGCGACGAAGCGCTCGAGCAGCGCGGACAGCAGCTCGGGGTCGCAGCTCGCCTCGTACAGGGTCAGCGACCGCCCGTTGGGCGTGCGGCCGGTGCCGATGACGGCGTCGGCGGGCACCCCGGTGCCGGGACCGGCCGGCCCGGGTGCGACGCCGACGAGGAGCTGGTAGCACGCGCCGTCGTCGGTGCGGAACACGGTCTGCAACAGCGCCGGTGTGCCCGGTACGACGACTTCCGCGAGCAGGGGGCGGACCTCGGACAGGCGGTGGCTCTTGCCCGCGTACCAGCGTCTGCCGGGCAGCCAGGCAGGCAGGAGCCGGCACAGCTCGTCGACCGTCGGTGCCAGGTCTTCGGCGGTCGGCCCGTCCGGTCGCCGTGGTGTCGCCACGGGCCGGCCCGGCCCGGTCATACGGCGCTCACCTCGGTGCCGCCCGACGGGACGAGGGTGGTCCGTGCGGCGGGCGCGGGCGCGCTGTGCGCGCGGGACGCCGACAGCACGGTGACGGCGTGTGCCAGGGACACCATCGTCATGTGGTGGTGCCAGCCGCGGTACGACCGGCCCTCGAAGTCGCGGATGCCGAGACCGTCGCTCACCTCCGCCAGGTCGCGCTCCACGCGCCGCGAGAGCTGGGCCGTGCGGTACACGGTGCCCAGCTGCGCCTGCGCGAGGTTGGAGAGCCAGAACTCGCTCGGGGAGCGCCGGCCGGGGTCCGCCCAGGCGGCCAGCAGTACGAGGTCGAGACGGTCCGGCCGGCCGGGGGCGGTGGGGCCGGGGCCCCGGCGCAGGGCGACGCGGGCGGCGCCGACCGAGGTGGCGCGCATGGTCCGCGTCGTGTGATCGAACCACTCCACCGGCATGCGCTGTCTGTGCAGCGCGGAGAGCAGACCGGCCGAGCCCACCCAGCTCTCGCCCTTGTCCTTGCCCGCGAGTCCGCCCGGCGTGGCCTTCGGATCGGGAGGCACGGGTGTGATGGAGGACGGGTCGACCCGGACGACGAACGGGATCTGGCGGGTCACCAGCTCCGCGCAGACCGGCTGCGGCGCGGTCTCCCGCAGGTCCATCACCACCGGCCGGCCGCGCAGTCCCCACTCCCGTGCCATCTTGCTCACCGAGTCGACGGCGCACTGCTCGGGCGGGCACGAGCCGACCTCGGTGGGGATGGAGGCACGGCGGCGCCTGTCCTCCTGGCCCGTCCAGCACTCGGGAAGCGCCAGCTGCCAGTCCACGGGACAGCTCCCCCGGTCCCCGGCGAGCCACACGCTCATCGCCTGCTGGCAGTTGACGACCCGTCCGATCTGCGGGACCCACTGCCGTTCCACTCCGACCGAGTGCCGGCCGACCTTCGTGATCACGAGGGGCTGCACCACCCAGGCGCGGGGCTGGGCGCGCTCGATGAGCAGCCGTGCCAGGTCGCCGCGCACCGGGTCGGCGTCCCACGGCGACTTGCTGATGAATTGGTAAAGACTTTGCTCGGCCCCGCTGCCCGCGCCATTGGCGAGAGCGCGCATGGTCTTCTTTCCGCGGACCGCGAGCAGCCCGCGCACATACACTTCGCCCCAGCGCCGCTGGTCGCTTCGCGGAATGGAGCGCAGCGCAGAGAGAACCTCGGAGAATTCTTTCGGTGAAATGTCTTCGGGAAGCGTCTGCCGGTCTTCTGCGGACACTGTTCTCCCCTCTCCATCGAATACGTGAGCCACATCCCGGTGGGCCTGGGACCCGTGCTGCGGGAACCGGGGCCGCCGAATTCGGGCATGCCGCACCGCCGCGTGCCGGGCAGCGGTGTGCGAGGCGCGGCAATGGGGCGGTCAATGCGGAAGAGCGGGTGGTGGACACGGGGCCGGCGGGCGGTGCGGCAGCACCGGCCCCGGCCCCGTGTCCCCGCCTGCCGGTGACGGGGGAATCCCCGGCAGGCCGTGAGCGGGGGCGGGCCGGTCGACGGCTCCGTCCCGCCGTGCGGGGACGCTCAGGCGTCCGTCAGCGGACCGGGCCCGGATACGCGGGCACCCGGTCGGGGACCAGCCGGTCGAACAGCGGGCCCCAGTCGGTGGGTTCCTCCCCCGGTTCGTTGTACAGCTCGAAGGTCGTCCCGCCCGCGGCCGGCAGGCGCAGGGACTGCACGCACGCCTCCGCGACCGCCTTCCTCGAGACCCAGCCGTCGCCGCGGTCGTGCTGCTCCAGGCGCACCCGGGCGCCCGCGACGTCGCCGTCGGTCAGCCAGCTGGGACGTACGACGGTGTACGGCAGGCCCGAGGCGCGCACCTCGTCCTCGCCGCGCAGCCGCCAGTCGAGCAGCCTGCCGTAGGCGTTCATCGGGTGTTCGCGCCGCGTCACGTAGATCTGGCTGACCAGGACGACGTGCGGGCGCCTGCCGCCGTCGGCGGCCGCGGCGAGCACGTTGCGCACCCCGTCGTAGACCGTGGTCCCGGGACTGTGCGGCCCCGAGTCGGCGGTGCCGGGCTCGACGGCGAACACGATTCCGGAGCAGTCGCGCAGCGCGGGCCCCAGGGCGTCCGCGTACCGTACGTCGGCTCGTCGTCTGTCCACTCCGAGCGGCAGCACCGCGTGCTCGGGGGCACGGCTGATCACTCGTACTCGGTGGCCTTCCTCGACGAGCCGGCGTGTGATGATCACGCCGGTCCGGCCGGCCCCTCCGATGACTGCAATGGGGCTGTGCATGGTGCCCTCCAGGGACGAGCGCCGTCACACCCAGCGCAGGATGTCGTCAGCGCGCCTGAGCTCGGTCTGGGCGGGTACGCCGGCCAGCGCCGGAACCCGCAGTCGGGGGTACACGGTGACTCCGCAGAATCGTGATCCCGGCCAGAGCACGGCTCCGTCGCCGATGGCCGAGAACTGTTCCAGTCGCAGTGGTCTGACACGGTCCGAGAGCGCCTGGGCCATGGGGCCCAGGTAGGTGTCGGTGATGTCGGCCCAGGCGCCGACGACTGCCGACTCGCCCACCGCCGACCGGGCGAGGACGGCGCCCTCGCGTATCTCGGCCCCGTCGCCGACGTCCGTGTGCTCCAGGCGTACTCCGGGCCCGATCTCGACGTCGCGGCCGATCCGGACGCCGGGACCGACGACGACCGAGCCGTCGTCGATCTTCTGGGCCAGCGTGGTGCCGGTGACGTCGTCCTTGGTCTGCAGACTGCTCTCGTGGATCCAGCAGCGCGGATCCGTCCGGTCGGGGGCCGCCATCAGCCGGTTCATCTGCTCGTACGCGCCGTCGAGCACGAGCTGGACCGTGTGCAGGTAGTCGGGCACGTTGCCCATGTCGCCAAGGCGTCCGATGGTGTGGGTCGCCACCGGCACGCCTCGTTCGACGAGGTGGGGCAGGAGGTCGCCGCCCCAGTCCAGGCGCTGATGGGAGCGCCGGAAGAGCTCCGGCTCGCGGGCGAGCATCCGCAGGCGGCGGCAGTCCACCAGGTACATGCCGGCGTTGGTCGCGAGGGTCGCGGTGGGGTCGTCCGCCGTCCGCGGGAAGAGCGAACCCAGCTCCGCGATGCCGGGCTTCTCCACGAAGCCGCCGACCAGGCCGCGTTCGTCGGTCCGCATGACGCCGTACTTGCCGGCGATCTCCGACGCGGTGCGGGCCACGGACGCGACCGTGACCACCGCGCCCTCGGCGCTGTGGGTCGCCTCCATCGCCGCCAGGTCGAAGTCGAAGAGCGAGTCGACGGGCAGGACCAGCGCGCGGCCCTGCAGGTCCCACTGCTCGAGGTTGTGCAGCGTGGCACCGGCCGAGCCCACGTTGTACCGGTCGAACCGGGAACGCGAGTAGGTGATGTCGACACCGAAGCGCTCGCCGTGGCCCAGCAGGAGCTTGATCTGGCCGCGGTTCTCGAGGCCGTGGGTCACGACGTAGAACCGGCGCACGCCCTGGGCCCGGCAGGCGTCCGTCATCCACTCGACCAGGCGTCGTCCGACGAAGGGGATGAGCGCCTTGCTCCGGATGTAGTCGGAGGATTTCAGAGTGATCGGCTTGGCGCGCTCGCCTCTGCCGCCGGCCAGAATGATGCCAACTGTTTCCCCGTCACGGTTCACGCCCACTGCCCCCCGCGAATGTGAGTTGTGCGTCGTATTCCGGTTCCCGGTGCACCCGCCCGCCGCCCTAGCGCGGGGCGGTACTCCAGTTCTCGTCGTCCGATTCCGCAAGGGTCCCGGAGACCCTGTGCGGCAATAAAGCAGAATCCGTATCCCGTTTCATTTTCATCCCTTCCGCCGGACGGAAACGGCACCGCGCCCTTCCGCCTCAAACAGCATGGCGTGCAAAAAGCTGGAATCCATGGACGGGTAGGCTCGGGATCGCGCATTGCAGGAAACAGCAAGGGGGAAAAGTGTGCAGAGACTCGGACATAAGTCCACAAACAAACGTCGTGCCGCTGTGCGAGCGAGGGCTGGATCATTACCGGCGCGCGCTGGCCGAGGGTCTCGCGTCCGACGACATCCCGGACTGCCTGATCGAGTTGGGCCTGATGCGGCGGCAGGACGAGACACGTGAACGGTGGGTCGCCGTGCCCCCGGACATCGCCTCCCACGACCTCACGCGCCCGCTGGAACGCGCCATCCTGGCCCAGCAGCACACCGTTGCGGGCATCTACGACGCGCTGTCCGCGGCCGAGGACGTGTACCGCACTCAGCAGCGCGCCTCCGCCGCGTCCGTGCGCCTGCTGCACGGCGCCGACGTGATCTACGCGGCGCTGGAGCGGGCCTCGGACGCCTGCCACGAAGAACTGCTCACCGCCCACCCGGGCGGCGCCCGCGATCCCGACGCGCTCGGCAAGACCCTTCCCCGCACCCTTCGGCTCAACAACCGCGGCGTGCGCCAGCGCACTCTCTACCAGCACTCCGTACGCGCGCACGGTCCGACGCTCGCCTACATCGAGCAGGTGACGCGCGCCGGCGCCCAGGTACGCACCCTCGACGAGATCGTCGAGCGCGTCATCATCTACGACCGCTCGATCGCCTTCATCCCGGACCCCCGTTACGACCAGCAGACGACGGCGCTGGCGGTCGAGCATCCGGCCCTCATCCATTACCTGGTCAAGGCCTTCGACCACGCCTGGCAGCGCGCCGAGCCGGTCACCATCAGCCAGGACGCGGGCCGGCCCCCGCTGCTCACGGACGAGACCCGCCGGTCCGTGCTGCAACTCATGGTCGAAGGCCACACGGACGCGAGCATCGCCAAGCGGCTCGGCATGAGCACCAGGACCGTCTCCCACCACATCAAGAAGGCTTCGGAGACGGTGGGGGGCCGCAGCCGGGCCCATCTCGCCTACCTTCTGGCCCGATCCGGGTTCCCGGAGCCGGCGCGCGACGACTGACGGGAAAGCGGGCCGCGCCCGGACCCGGCCCGCCCGGTCGTTCCGACACCCCCTCACGACCGCAGACCTTCCAGGAGGGAGAGCACCCGGTCGACGTCCGAGGCGGCCTCTGCGCACACCGGGAAGGCCCGGACGTCGCAGCCGGGCATCAGCCTGCTCAGCCGCGACCGCACTCCGTACGGCCCCTGATGCCCGCCGAGCACCACGAAGCGGTTGCAACGCCGGGCGAGTTCGCCCGAGGCCGCGGTCAGGTGGCTGTCGTCGAGGTACACCAGGCGCGCGTGCGCCGCCCCTGCGAAGCGCTCCTGCACCGCGACGGCGAGCCGCGCCCCGTGCTCACCGACCGAGACCAGGCACACCTGGGTGTCCGCGCCACCCCGCGCACGGTCGGCGCCCCAGACGACCGAGGGGATGTCACCGTCGTCCGCACCGGCCCAGTCCGCCGAAACGTCGACCGGCGCGGCGGAGCCCAGGCGGATGTGATGCGGCCGCCCCGAGCGGACGGCGCCACGCACCACTCCCCTGATCTCCCGCACACCGCTCGGCACCGCGATCTGTACGCGTGGGGTGCGGAGCAGGTCCGCCGGGTCGGCCTGGGTGTCCGGCACCACGACCGACGCACCGGCCGCCAGGCAGGACGTCGACAGCCGGGGCAGCCGCGCGGCCCTGACTCCCGCCTCCAGCCCCACCCCGCACACGAACACCCTGAATCCGGCCGTGACAAGGCCTTCGACCATGGTCAACGTGGCGCTCTCGACACTGCCGAGCTGAAAGAACCGGTCCGGATGGGCCGTCTCGAAGGGATGCCGGACACGAGTGGGCAGGGCTTCGACACACACGACCCTGCCGTCCTGTGCACCGGCCCTTGCCAGTTCCTCACGGTAGACGTCTTCCGCGAGGATCGTTGGAGCGCCCACAGTCACAACTCCCTCCAGGTGGGTTCCACAGAATCATACCTTCGCGAAGGTATCAATTTCTGAGACCGGACATCCTGGCGAAATCGAGTGATCGAGTCGACTTATGTCCCAATTAGTCCCTTATCTCCCTGCGTTTGGTCGGCGGCGTGGGCGACTTGCGCCAGAACGCCTGCCGTAGAAACATTCGGCAAAGAATTATGTGGAGACGGGAGAGGCTGCTGAATGAAGCAAGAGAGAGCCATACGGACGCGTGAGGCGATCCTGAACGCGGCCGCGGCCGAGTTCGCCGCCCACGGCTTCGCCCACGCCAACCTCCAACGGGTGGTGGAACGCACCGGACTGACCAGAGGCGCCCTCTACGGTCACTTCGCGTCGAAGGGGGCCCTGGCGGACGAGCTGACGAGTCTGTTCCGGCACGAGTTGTCCGCACTGGCCGCCAGGAGCGGTGCTCGGGCGGTGCCCGCGGCGCGGGCACTACGGGAACTCGTGGTCGAACTGGCGCGTCGCGTCTGCCACGAGAACCGCTTCAGGGCCGGGCTGCGCCTGATGGCGGAGTCTCCCGACGGGGAGCGGGGGGAGATGACCTGCGAGCTGAACGCTCTCCTGCGCGTCCTGACATCGCTGCTGGAGCACAGCGCGGCGGGCGGCGACCCCGAACGACTCGGTCGCGCCCTGCTGTGGACGGTCCTCGGTCTGCAGCACACCCCGACGGGCGGGCGCCACGAGGACGACCTGCGAGAACTGTGTGACGTACTGGCCCCCGGGAAGGGCGGGGGGCCCGCCGCCGAGTCGCCCGGCAGCCGCCGACCGGAGCCCTGAACCGCCCCTGCCCGGATCACATGGCACGCCGGGCGAGGTAGGCACCGAGGTGCGGGGCGTCGCCGACCGCCCTGGGACGCCCCACGCAGTCGAGCAGCGGAATGTCGGACGCGTGGTCACCGTAGGCGTAGCACTCCTGCGGGTCCACGTCCGGATGCTCTCCGAGTACTCGCAGCGCAGCCGAGCGCTTGCCCTCCCCGATCATCGTCCGGGCGACCTCGCCGGTGTAGAGGCCCTGGGCGATCACCGGTGTGGTGCACAGGACCCGGGCAGCTCCCACGTGCTCGGCGATCGGGTCGACACAGGGCGCGAACGACCCGCTCACCAGCACCACAGTGGCTCCGCACGCCTGGTGCCGGCGCAGTTCGCCCAGCGTGGAGCCGATGAAGAAGCCGGGTTCGGCACGACGGGCGTCGAACCATGCGCGACCCGACCGGTACACCTCCGTGGCGCTCTGGCCGGCGAAGGCGTACCGGTAGTAGGTGCGGTTGAGTTCGGCGCGGTCCGCGCCGGCGGCCGCGGCGTCGTGCAGCATCCGGCGTACCTGCAGATACCTCCGCTCCCCCCGGCTGCCGTGGCGGCGGACCAGGTGGAACCTGAGGAAGTCGAAGAGACTTTTGCAGTCGATGAGCGTCTCGTCGACGTCGCTGAAGACCAGGTAGGCCGGACGCCGGGCCGCGGGCGCCTGGGACGGTGCAGTCACGATCCGTTCCTCCGTCGGGCAGTCGGGATGGTCTGCGTGCTCCGTGTCAGCCCTGCGCGGCCACCGGCCCGGGCAGCGAGACGGAGAGGATCCGCTCGACCCGGTCGACCAGGTCGGCCCGCTCGTTGAGGACCCAGGAGATGTGCTGCGCGCCGAAGAACGCGGAAACCAGTACCTGAGCCAGGTCTGCCGGGTCCTTGTCGGTGGGCAGCTGGCCGGCGGCGACCGCCTGCCGACAGTAGTCCGTGACCATGGTCTCGAACCGTACGTAGGGCATCGGCAGATCGCTCTCGATGAGTGACCGCTCGATCTGCAGGCGCGCGCCGGCCCGTACCGTCACGTTGTCGCGAAAGGCCCGAGCGGTTCGCAGAAGCAACTGCTTGACGGCTTCCAGAGGCGGCAGTGCCTCGGCATGCAGAGACTGCCCGATTGTGCCCAGTTGCTCGTAGAAGTCCTTGGCTACGGCGGTGGCCAAGGACTCCTTGTTCCCGAAGTGGAAGTACACGGCACCCTTGGTCAGGTCCGCCAGCTCGGCGACGTCCTGAATCGTGACGCGCGGGAACCCCCGGGCGGCGAACGCCTCGGCGGCCGCGGCGAGCACCTGCGCACGCGTACGTACCGCCCGCTCTTGACGGAGGTCCTTCATCTCGCGCCCGGCAACTGCCGTGCGGGGCCGCCTCGGTGTGTCTGGGGTGGGCATGTGCCTGCTCCCTGGGGTCGCGACCGGAATCCAGTTGAAATATACCTACGAGAATGTATTGTACCGGGCAACGCTCAACTCATCGTTCCACCGCCACCTTTCGACACAGTGCGCAGAGGAAGAGGTCAGCGTGACGTATGGGTCCATTACCGGTGATTCGGACATCCATCGGCAGGAGGGCGGAGCCGCCGCCCTCGACTTACCGTCAGAACCACCCTGCAACTTCCCCCGACCGCGCCCCGGCGCCCGCCACGCGGGCCGTGTCGCGGGCCAGGACGCCCGGCGTGCCGACCTCGGCGGCACACTGGGCGCGCAGACCGTGGAGGCTCTGACCCTGGCCGGTCTGCCTTCGCACTTCGTCCCGTCCGCCAGGGGAGGCGACGAGGGGGGCTTCGCCGCCCTGCTGGCCGATGCCGCCCACATCGCGGAGCACTGCGCGTCGGCCGCCTGGTGCGGAGCACTGTGGGCGGCGCACGGACGGTTCGCCGCCCACCTCCCCGAGGCCGGTCAGAAAGAGGTCTGGGAGACATCGCCCGCGACCCGCATCGCGGCGGCGATCATGCCGCCGGCGGGTGAGGCCCGTCGCGTGGACGGCGGCCGGTACGTGCGCGGCACCTGGCAGTTCGCCAGCGGTATCCAGAACTCCCAGTGGATCCTGGTGGCGGCGCCGGACATCGAGGCGGACCACCGGACCGCCCGGGTCTTCGCCCTGCCCCGCCAGGTGCTGGCCGTGAAGGAGACCTGGGAGAGCACCGGCCTGCGCGCCACCGGGACCCACAGCGTGAGCGTGGACGACGTGTTCGTCCCCGACCGCCGCTCCTTCCTCCTGGCCGACCTTCTCGTCGGCTGCCCCGCCCCCGGCCGGGCGAGGTGCCACGCCGTGCCCGCGCAGTGGGCCGGCGGGCTGCTCCTGGCCGCCACGGCGCTGGGCAGTGCCCGCCGCGCCCTGCGCGAGTGGACCGGCTGGGCGCTGCAGCCGGCCGCCGCCACCGGGCTGCCGCGCACCGAGACGGCAGCCGTGCGCACCACCCTCGGCACGGTTCCCGCGCACATCGACGCGGCCGACCTGCTGCTGCGGCACGCCGCGCTCCGCGCGGACACCTCCGACGTCACCGACGAGATCACAGCGCTCAACCAGCGCGACGCCGCGGTGGCGGTCACCATGCTCTCCGACGCGGTGGAGCGCCTGGTCCGCACCGGCAGCCATGTCGTGCGCACGGACGGCGAACTGCAGCGAGCCTGGCGGGACATCCACACGGTGGCGGCCCACGGCGCCCTGCAGACGGATCTGGCCGCCGCCGCTCTGGTGAAGGCACTCACCACACCCGCAACGCTGCCGTGACGCGACCGGCGCCTCGCGTCCCGGCTTCCGCCGTCCGACCGTCCTGATCCACTTCGTCATCCACTTCGTCATCCGCGTCGTTGTCCGCGTCGTTGTCCGCTTCTTTCAGCTGCCGCACCTGCTTCGGACACCGACGGAAACGACGATGTTTCCCGGTTGCTTTGAGATCACCTGCATCGAGGGGGAGTTCGTATGCACGGCACCACCATGCTCACCGCCCGCACAACCCCGGTCGCCGACCGGGTGCCCGGTCACCTCGTCCACAAGCGGGACTCGGGCGAGGTTCTGCTCGCCTCGTGGCTGCGACCTGCGGACGAGGAATTCCTGATCGACGCGGCATGGCCCCGCCAGCACACGTTCTACGCGCCGCAGCAGGGTCACTTCGACCCGCTCCTGGCGATCGAGGCGGTCCGCCAGTCCATCCCGCTGATCAGTCACGCCGGGTACGGCGCCGCCAAGGACGACCGGCAGTCGTGGCAGTCTCTGCGCTACTCGCTGAACGCCTCCGCCCTGGCCATACCCGAGCAGGACGAACGGATACCGGTCCTCATGCATGCCGTCTGCACACCAGGAAGGCGGCGCTCCACGCGGCTGGCCGGACTGACGATGTCGGTGGCCCTACGGCGCGGCGACACCTCGATCGGCTCCGTGCACACGGCCTTCCACAACCACTCCCTGCCGCTGTACCACCGCCTCCGCGGCGGAACCTACGCCGACCTGGAGGCGACGACGAAGCGGGCCGCGGCCAACCCGCTCCCCCAGCCCTGCACCCCGGCGACCGTGGGCCGCGCCCACCACGCCGACGTCGTGCTCTCCCCCACCGCGACACCCCGGAAGAACCGACTGCGCATCGACCTCGACCACCCGATCCTGTTCGACCACCCGGTCGACCACGCTCCCGGGATGCTCCTGCTGGAGGCCGCACGTCAGGCCGCCCACACCGTCGCCGGGCCGCGCCCCATGGTGGCGGTGGCGATGGACGTCGCGTTCAACCGCTACACCGAACTCGACGTCCCGTGCTGGATCCGCACGGACCCACTGCACATCGGCCCCCAGGGCCGCCCCCGGTTCCTGGTGACCGCGACACAGAACGAGAACACCACCTTCGTCGCCATCGTCACGATGGAACCCGTACCGGGCACCTGACCTCACCGGGCCGCCGGGTACGGCGCCGTGTGCACCGTGCCCGGCCGACGAGGTGAGAATCGCATGACGTGCCGGGGTTCGAGGGCCTGCGCCAGGCCGGCGGCGCGGGTCCTTGCAATGACGCAGTTCGGCGGCGGCTCGGGACTCAACCGGAGGTCCGTGGTGCGGGCCACGGACCTCCGGTCGTTCTTGAGCGGTTGTCAGCTGCCCAGCTTGTCGACCGCCTGGTAGTAGGTCCACGCCGTCGCGTTGCAGGAGGTCTTCTTCACGCCGCTGTAGGCCGCGCAGACTCTCTTCAGATCGGCGTAGAAGGCGTTGTCCAGTCGCGCCTTGTTGGCGGTGAAGGTGCCTGCCGCCTTGTAGTTGCGGTAGCCGAAGTCGTGGCGGGCACAGGACGTCTGGAACGGGAAGCCGAAGGGGTTGTCGGGGGACGTGGAGCAGTAGTCGGTCGACCAGTTGAAGGCGTAGGCGCTCCACGTGCCCTGGTTCGCGCGAGCCGCGACCCAGGCGTTGTAGCTGCCGGCGCTGGTCTGGGTCCAGCTGGAGAGGACCTGGGCCTTGTCCGCCGGCGCGGCCGTGGCGGGTGATGCGGCGAGGGTGCCCAGGGCGATGGCTGCGGACAGCACGGCGGTGGGGACGAGTCGACGGCGCACGTGTTCCTCCTGCGGATCGGTCGGTGGATGTGCTCAGCCTCGTGGCGTTCCGCCGGTGCCGGGGGCCGCTCGGCGCCGCTCTGGGGTCACTCGCGCGGGAGAGTGGGAGGGGAGGGGGAGAACTGTGGCGGGCGGCGGCGGGGGTCTGTGGCCGCACGGGGTTTGGTGCCGGCGCCAGTGGGGTGCCGAGCGGTGTGTTTCAGGGGTTGCGGGAGCTGCCGGCGGCGTGGTGGCCCGCCGACCGCCATGGGGGCACACACTTTCGACGACCCTGCGGCTGTCCCCACCCCGCCCACGGTGGTCCACCGGCTCCCCAGGTGATCGGGAATTCATACGGTCGTCTGCACGGTGAAGAAGACGGCGGGACCGTCTACGGCGGTGAGCTGCTGCCGCCTACCCCGGCCGAGGAAACTATCCCGCGGCCGCGTACCGGGACGCCCCGGCGCTCGCTCTGGGTGATGCGCTGACCGACTCCCATCCGGGCCGGCTGACCATCGAATCGAACCGGGCCCTGGCGCGGCAGGTCCGTACGTACACCTATACGTTCGACGATCGCGAGACCCCCTGGTACGCGGACGAGGAGACGTACCCGAAGCCGTCTTTCCCGGTGGAGCCGCACACCTTCGAGTTGCCCTACCTCTTCGAGCTGGAGGAGATCCGCCCGCACGTGGTCGCGGTTCGCCCGTACCGGTACGACCGACTGGGCTCCGGGCACGCCGTCGTCGGCGAACGCGCGGTCCTTCGCCTCGGGCCCGGACGGCTTGCGGTCGGTCGGTCTCGCCGAGGAGTACCGGTTCGGCTTCTGGGAGTCCCTGCCCGCAGCCCGGTCCTGAGTGCCCTCGGACCGTTCCTGCAGCGTTCCTCCAGGACGCCTCCCCCGGTCTTCCAGACGCGGCGGACAGGATCGGGAGCATCACCACACCGGAGGTCGACCATGACGACACCAGTAGCGCCGCTCGTTCGTCCCGGGCGTGTGCGCGGCACAGGACACGAGGTGCTGATCCCGGCTCCGGCGGACCTGGTGTACGGCCTGGTCGCGGACGCCACCCGCTGGCCCTCCCTGTTGGGTCCGAGCGTCCATGTCGAACCGCTGGACTTCGACGGCAGGACCGAACGGCTGCGCATGTGGGCGCTGGTGGGCGGGCGCGTCCACGGCTGGTACTCCAGGCGGGTGCTGTCACCGGCGGCCGGGCGGGTGGACTTCCGGCAGGAGTCGCCGACGCCAGCCGCCGGCGTGGTGAGCGGCTCCTGGACTGTGGAGCCCGGCCCGTCGGCCCTTACGCGCCTGACCCTGGCGCTGGATGTCGCGGCGGACGGCGGCGGGGTCGGCACGGAAACGGCGCGCGGGGCCGTGGACGACTTCGCCCGCGCGATGCTGGAGGACGTGCGGCGAGCCGCGGTGGACCGGTCCGCGACGGGCGGGGTGTCGTCGCCGTTGTCGTTGTCGTTCGAGGACTCGGTCCGCGTGAACGGTCCGGCCGAACTCGTCCTCGACTTCCTCTACCGGGTGGGCGACTGGCCCGGCGTCGTCCCGCACGTCGAGGCGGTGCGCGTGGTGGAGGACGCGCCGGGAGTTCAGCGGGTGTCGGTGGACGGCTCGACGCCGGGCGGCCCGAGGCACACCAGCGAGTCGGTGCGGATGTGCTTTCCGCACGCGGGACGCATCGTGTTCAAGCAGACGGTTCCGTCTCCGCTGCTGAGGAGTTGCCGCGGCGAGTGGTCGGTCGTCCCGGACGAGAGGGGCGCGACGGTCGTGGTCCGGCACGGTGCGGTGCTGGACGAGCGCGGTGTCGGCCGTGTCCTGGGCGAGGGTGCCGGGCCGCGAGAGGCCCGCGCCCATGTGCGGGCCGTGCTGGGGGACGCCGGCGTGGCGACGATGAACCTGGCCAAGCGGCATGCGGAGTCGGCGGTACGCATGCTCGGTGTCCGCCCGCTGCCGTCCCAGGGAGCTGACCGCGCCCGATGACCACCACGACCGGGGCTTTTGGACCGCGTCACCGGGGACGCGTCCGGTGACGCCCGGTCTGGCGACGCGCGGCTCGGCTGGAGTCGCTGCTCGCAGACCCGTGTTCCGGCGGCAATCCGCACGGGCTGAGAACCCTGTTCGCCGCCGAATTCGTGCCCGTCGAGGACGGGGGGCGGCTCATGCGTGCCAAGGCCCTCGGCGAGAACGTCGTCGTTCCGCTGCGCCGCGCAACCTGATCCGTCCCAGGGAGCGTGCCTCATTGACGTCAAAGCAATGAGGCACGCTCCCTGGGCCGTCCTGATTGACCTGGCGCACATGTGGGAGACGAGATCGGGGCCCCGCCGAAGAAATTGGGGGGCCCGATCGGACCGGCGTCTCGTCGTCGGCCCGTGGACCGACACCCCCAGCCCACCGCCTGCTTCACCAGCGCGGCGATCTGCTTCTCCACCGCGGGTGTCACCTTCGTCAGGACGAAGCCGGCCCACCCGCATATGGCCGTCGTCCAGGTTCGCCTGATCGCTGAAGCCGAGCGCCGCGTAACGCGCCTTGAACTTCGCCGCGCTCTGGAAGAAGCAGACGATCTTGCCGTCGAATGCCCGCCTACGCTCGGCCATGGCCCGGTCCGAGTCCTGCATTTCGGCGATCTTGGCGAGCACGTCCTGCGCCGCCAGTGCCGCCTTGTCCGCACGCGAGCCCGGTCAGGGCCTCCAGTACAACATCCGCCACACGCACAGCCCTCGGCTGCACGGCACGGCCCGAGCTGTTCCGGGACGGGACGCGTCCTACGACGACGACAGGACCTGGCGCCCGGCCCGCTCGTAGGGGCGGGGCCGGACGCCCTCCTGTGCACCGTGATGTCAGAAGCTGCTACGGGGTGCGCGTGCTCCACTTCTGGTTGGGTGTGCCGGAGCACTGCCACAGCTGCAGTCGTGCTCCGTTGTCGGTGCGTTGGTCGATCACGTCGACGCACTTGTTGCCGGACTGCGGGTTGGTCAGGTCGTGCGCCGCGTTCAGCCGGAACTGCTGGGCGCCCGAACCGTTGCACGCCGTCCAGTTGATGACGGCACCGCTGTTCGTGGCGCCGCCGCTGACGTTCATGCACTTGCCCTCGGACCGCACGGTGCCGTCGACGAACTTCCACCGCTGGTAGGACTCGTTGTAGCAGTCCCAGATCACCAGCTTGGAACCGGTGGCCGCACCGGGGCTGTTGGCGATGCCTATGCAGCGGCCGGAGGCGTGGCTGTAGATCTGCACACCGCCGGACCAGGAATCGCCCGATGCCGACTGGGACGTGTTGTTCGACTTCGCCCCGGAGCCGGAGGATGTGTCACCGGACGTGCCCCCGGAGCCGGGGGAGGCGGCGCCCGAGGTTCCTCCGGAACCCGTGGCCGACTTGCCCGACCCCTCCTTCACGGTCGTCGGTCCGCCCCCGGCCGAGGGTTTCTTCCCGCCACCCGACGTGCCAGCCTTCGGCGTCACCGTCACGGTGACCGGCTTGCCGTCCGGGCCTTCGACGGTGACGGTCTTCGGCTGCGCGCCGGCGCCTTCGGCCTTGGACGTGTGCGGCGAGGACGGCGAGGGCGACTCCGAACCGACCACGCCGGGTGCCGCCCCCGCGGCCAGACCCTCCAGGACTGTGCCCGGAGTGGCGCCCGGACCCGGCGAGGACCGCCCGTCGTCGCCGTCACCACCGCTGATCATGAAGGGTACGGAGATCAGCAGCGCGCCGACGATGGCGGCGCCCGCGAGCAGGCTCTTGTGCGGGCGCCCGGGGAGGGCCTTGACCGCCGTGCCGGCGGAGTCGCCGGTGGCACCGTCGGATCCGGCGGCCGTGTCCGCGTCCTCAGTCGTGTCCGCGGTTCCGGTGGAGGTGTCCGCCGATGCAGTCGCCTTCGGGTCGGTGGACGTTCGGGTTGCCGGTTCGGCCGTCGGCGACCGCTCCGCGACGTCATCAGCCGACGCCTCCGAAGCGACGTCCGCCTCCTCGGTCTCCTGGGTCTCCTGGGTCTCCTGGGTCTCCTGGGTCTCCTCCCGTTGTACGGGTTCTTCGGGCTCGGCTTCCGGCTCGGCCATCGCGGAGGGCACGGCGGACCGCCCGGTCGGCGCCGCCGAGGTCAGGATGCGTTCCGCCGTCGTCGCGGCGGACCCCGCCTTCTCCTCGGCTTCGCTGCCGCCCTCGGCCTCGGCCTCGGTCCGAGCGCAGGCCACGGACGTCTGCTCATCGGGAGAGTCGTGGGGTCTTGAAGTCGTCATGACACCTTTCCGGTGGGGTCGGTGTGACACGTGGATACGACACTCTGGTGTGACACCGCGGTCGAGCCCGGCTGGTGTGCCGCTTGTCGCGCATTGTCGACTGTGTCGACTGCCGGTGACCCGCCCGGTGTTCAGTCGCTGATTCTAGGGTTTGAGACACCTACCCTGACACACCTGTCCCCGGGTCAAACCGCGTGTTCCTCAGCCGGCGCCGCCGCTCAGAACGTTGACGAGGTAGTCCTGGGTGGAGGCAATGGTCGCTCCGCCGCCGGATTCGTGTTTCTCGCCGGTGTTCTCCTCGGGTTCGGCGCCTGATTCTGGCTCGGATTCCACGACCGGACCTGGCTCGGGTTCTGACTCGCCGACGGCTTCCCGCCCGAGGTCGGGCTCCTGCTCCGGCTCCTGAAGGTGACGTGCCTCGTCGGGCGGCTCACCCGCACCGACGTCCGCAGGCTGCTCGGACACCGCGGCGAGCTGCTCCGGTGCGACGGACATGCTGACCGGCCCCGCAGGGTTCACATACAGTTTCAGGTTCTCGCCGAGGTCCCGGACGAGGTCCTGGACGGCCAGCGTACGCCCCGCATAGCGGCCTTGCGCCCGGAGTTGCGCGTCCGAGGTGAAGACCGGGACCACGGCGCCGCCGTCGGGGCTGCAGGCCGCTACAGGGCTTCCGTCGGGCGTGAGCAGGACGCCGACCTCCGCTCCGGCGAGCAGCCGGAAGACATCCTCCTCGGGACCGTATCCGGTGGCCGCGAGCTGTATCGCCTCGTCGACCGGGTCGGTGGGGTCGGGCCAGCCATTGGCACTCGGCGAGGGCCGGTATTCCGGGTTGTCCTGCCATGCCACCACCTTGCCGTCGGCGTCGGAGCGGTACTGCCCGACCACCGCCCAGTTCGGTGGCGCTTCCTCCCCCCGCCAGGCGGGATCGACTATGCCGAACCAGTGGTCGGGGGCGACCCGGGCCGCTTCCTGAATCTGCGGCGGAACCTCGGGCAACTGCTCCACGGGCAACAGCTCCTCGCCCACCGGTGACGTTGGCTCAGTTGCGTCGGTCATCTGGTTCTCAGCCCTTCAGGACGATGCGGTGCGTGTGCGCACGGCTGCCGGCCGCCTCCGGACGCGTTCACGTGTGTCAGTCGATACTCACACATCCGAGGACTCCCCCACGGTCTCCTCGCCGCCCTCCGAGTCCGTCGCCAGGGCCGCGCGCAACGCCTCCGTGTGCACCCTCATGGCGACCGGGCCCGCCGGATTGACGTAGAACTCGTGCCCGTCCGGAAGCCGGTCGACAAGATCGCGCACAGCCCAGGTCCGAGCGGTGAGCCTCCCCACGCCTGCCATCTGCTCGGGCGCGGTGTAGAGCGGGACGACGTCGAAGCCGTCGTGCGAGAGAGCGGTCATCAGGCTTTCGTCCCCTCGCACCAGGACCGATGCTTCCCCTGCCTCGACGAGTGCGCGCAGCACGGCTTCGGCAGGGCGGTGTCCTGCGGCCACCCACTGGAGGGCTTCGTCCACTTCGTCTGTCGGCTCGTCCCAGCCCATGGCGAACGGAGACGGCCGGTAGTCGTCGTTCCCACGCCAGGCGACCAGGAGCCCCCTGGAATCCGTCCGCCACTCGCCCACGACGGCCCAGGACGGCACGTCGTCCCCGTCCGCCCACCAGGGGTCCGTCTCGGTGAGCCACTGGTCACGGGCGAAGCGGGCCGCCTCGATGATCTCCTGCGGGGGGATCGGGATCACGGCGTCGCCGGGAGCCATGACAGGTGCACCGGAGGACTTGGAGTGTTCGGCTTCCTTCTCCGGGAGCGCGTCGTCTTCTCTCGTCGCACGCACCATCTACCTCCTCGGCCGTCCACGGTCCGGTACGGGCCCTCCAAGCATCCGATACATTCGCTCGGCGTCTTTAGGAAATGTGAACCCCTGCCTTTCTCCTCTGAAATACTCTGCGACATATTCACGTGGGTCCGCCGCGGCATACTCCGCGACAGAGACTCCGTCATCGGCGATCCTCGCCACCCTCAAAGCAATCTCTCTGACCTGATCATTCTTCCATGTAGTACCACTGATCTCTCTGTACAGGGACTCCGCCTGACGAAAATGCAGAACATGCGCCAGTTCGTGATCAATGGTGGACTCCATACCCTTGCCTCTCACATGAAATGCGAGCACATTCGGAGGTTTCGTAGCCCCGGAAGAAGGTTTGACTTTCTCACCAGACTCTTCTGTACTGATACGTTCCCTCTCCACCCTTCCATCTTTCTGAATGGTGTAGACAGATTCGTTGTACTTCGAGATATACACCTTGAGCTCTGCAGGCATGGTGAAATCAGCTTGCAGATGTTTGAGCTTGCGAACAAAGGTCTCCCTGAAGTGCTTCGCCCTGGAGTTTGAAGACTGCCAGAAGAATTCGACGTACGTATCTCCCACCCGCTCGATATTGCTCTCGATCAAGCCGACCTGCGAATCCCATTGCGTATGGGGGTTATTCCGCCTGAAATCTAGATATGAGAGCATTTCCGGGCACTTTCTCTCATAGTATTCCCGAGCCCTCAGCACTGCACCGGGAACCGCACCCGCGCGCCCTCTGAATGTAGTTCTTCTAAAATCCTTCTGAGCATCCGACGTGCTGTACTTTCCGCTCGGAAGATCTTCCAGCAAAACAGTCCCTCGAAGCCTGCCGTATGGCCTCTCATCCGGATGACGTCGATACGCCGACCACTTTTTCATGTCTTTTTCACGTTCGAGGTACTCTGCCAAGACAGGCGCCATCGGAGCCTTTACGTACCTATTTTCCACAATAATCTGGGGAGATGATGCGGAGACCGTCTGTGACCTGCTCCTGGGACGCGACCTGACCATTCTCTGCATCATGCCAGTCAACCTCGCCATGGGCGTCTGGCTGCGCTGACGTGATCGCGCCCTTTCGGCGGACACAGGCTGGGCATCGAACGTCCCCTGCTCCGTCACCAGTTGCCTCGACCATGGGAATTGAGCCGTGTAGTGTTTCTCCATAGTCCAGGCGTAATTAGCGACATAGGGATAATCCGAGAAAACCTTCTTCCACAGCTGTTCTATATTCGAGGGAGCTGGAAGGCCTGATTCCATCAGACTGTGGATGGCCTTGACAACATTGATCGCTTCAGACCCCTTCGACGGGTCATCAAGTGTTTCCAAAGCATCTATAAGACGGTTCTGCGACCGAGTGGGAGGAAGACCCCGGAGTTCACGCAAGAAATGCCCATAGGTGATTTCGGGTACAGGGACAGGATGCCGCTGTGGAGTCGGCATCCCTCTTCCACGGGGCCGCTCCAGTCGACGGGAACGGCCTCTCGCCTCAAGGTTCCCCTGGTCGGTGCTCAGGTTCTGAGCCGGGTCCAGTTCGACACTTCTCTGGAGGACGGCAAGTTCACGTTGCAACTCGTCGATGATCGGAAGGCCACGTCCACGTTCGTAAATATAGTCGATGCTTTTGGCGACAGCCGACAAGTTCCTCGTCGACTCGTTCTCGACGGCGCGCTTCAAGTCGACGACGAGGTGCTTGAGTGACGCCGATCCGGTCTCCTGACCCACACGAGAAATCTCTCCGATGAACCTGTCAAAGGGGTGGCCAAACCGATCCGGCCCTCCCCTCTGTGCAGAACTCCCCTCACCCAGGTCGTCCTGCCAACCATGGAGGACCGGCCTCCGCCTCATCCCTCCAGCGGTCTCATGTGCACTAACGCGCTGGGTACCAAAAAGAGAAGCCGTCTGCCTGGAGAGCTTCGACGCGCTGTCCAGAGAGCCACGATCGAGGTGGATCTGGTGCGCAACGGCCAGGCGGACGTTCTCGTAGACAATCCGGCGTCTCGCATCATCCTCGGAGATGTCCTGAGTGACCAGTGGGGGCAGCTCATGGTGCTCGACCATCACATCATGAGCAGTGATCAGAAGCTGATCGGTATCCGACAAAAGGGTCTCCTCAGCCGGGGCCCTCCTCTTTCCCTGTGCCTGAAAGAATCGCTTGGCCCGCGTGAGACGCCGGCCGAAATCAGGTTCGCCGCCCCGAGACTTCTCATGGTCGACGGACCACCTGTGCGCGGCATCGTCGTACGCGTCTTCCTGAGCCGGCGTCCAGCTCGACCAGAACGTGTGGCGGTAGGCGGGAGCCGCGGCAGCCGGCGTCTCCCGTGGTACATGCGTGCCGGGGGAGAACTCGTGCCACTGCCCGATGTGTGACCTGTTGGAGGTGCGGACATTGAACCTGCCCGTGACAGCACCGTCCGCTCCGAACACGGTCACACCGGTCGAATCGGCGACCTGCTGGGCGAACGACGGCTTGTCCCCGGTCGTACCCACCTTGCAGGCGACCAGGACGACTCGGGCAGCCCGCGCGAAGCTTCGCCGGCGCTTGAGATAGGCGGCGTGTTCGGCAGGACCAACCTGTGCCTTTCTGCCGTTGAGCTGAGGCACGGAGACGATTTCCGGGTTTGCGTGACTGTCCCAGAAATAGGTCTGGCCGTCGTTCGCCGTCCCGGCCCAGGGAAGTCTTCTCTCGGACCTGACCGGCAGGGAAACTCCTGCCGCGTCATCCCACTTGGACGTGTAGTGCTCGAACAAGGGGAAGAGACTCTGCAGTTGCTCCTGCCAGGACACGAAGTCAGCTGTGTGCGCCGAGCGGCCGATCGGCCGGTACGTCGTGGCGTGCGCTATGGGCTGCGTCAGCAGGGCATCGTCCGGGATGCTCCGGCCGGTCGTGGTCACGACCGCGTCCGGCGCGAAATCGGCCTCCCCCGGGGCCGCCCGCAGGTCGTCGGGGTGGCTGACCGTCCACACACCGGCAGGTCGACCTCGGCTGCGGGAGAACGTGGTCACACGGGACACCAGTTCGTCGCCACGCCGATGCGGTCGGTAGTCGAGAGATCCGCTGAAGGCCCAGACAGGCCGGTCCGTGTGCGCGGCGAGCAGCCGGGGGAGCACGAGCTCTCCCGTCCCCGCATGGTCGATCAGCAGCACGACCGGAGAGCCGTCCTCGGAATCGGGGACACCCTGGCTCACCAGATCGGCGAAAGCCCGCTCCGGCAGCTTCGTGATCCGCCCGTCGTTGTAGGCGGTGAGGATACTGCCGTCGTCCACGCTCTTCGCGACGATGAAGTAGGGAGTCTGGCCCGGCCTGAGGAAGTGGTTCCACGGCGCCCGCGCGTCCTTGCCCACGGGGCCCACGGCGTTCCTGCCCACCAGATCCTGCACGGAGTGCTGAATGGTGTCGGTGTCCAGAACCGGGGGAAGGCCCAGAGCCCGGTACGGTTCCGGCACGAGGTCGATCCCCTCGGCTCCCTGGATGTTGCTGTAGGCGACTTCCTGGCCCGAGCCCTCTGTGGGCCGAGGGCGCAGAACGGCCCGCAGCGACGGTTCCGGAATCCGGACTCCCGCGCGGTCGGCCAGCGTCATGAGCGCCGCCCTGCGTGCCTCGGCGCGATCGAGGGAGGGATCGTCCCACCAGGTGAGGATGACCTCGTCCACGTCGTTCCAGTCCAGCTCCCCGACGACCACGGCACCGAAGTGCGCGTCGGGCGCGAGCCGCAGACCGAACATCGCCCGGCGAAGATCCACGTCGAACTCGAAGTCGGTGGCCTGCGCGAGAGCCATTCGCACAGCCCCGGAATCTCCGTGGGCCAGGAGCCCGTGAAGTGAGGAGAGGCTGAAACCATGGGGCAGACCGTTGGGGTCGGGCGTCGACTCCGGGGTGTGCACCGCCCGCTGCCGTACGGCGTGCTTCCATCTCACCGCCAGTCCGCTGTGCGGCGACGGGCCCGCGGTCTGGTGAGCGACGGAGACCAGAGCCGCCGGCAGTCCCACCGGAGCCTTTGTCCCGGGCCCGGTGAGGGTCGCCGAACCCGATGCCGACGCGAGCAGGGTGTGCAACGCCCTGTGGGGGTCCGCGTCGAGGGCTCGCAGCAGCGTGTCGGCGTCCATGTTGCTGACCACCGCCATCGAAGGGGAGGCCAGGAACTCGTGCACGCCGTGCTGGATCGACCTCATCCGTTCCCGCCCGGTGGGATAGTCCGTCTCCCACCGCCCGTTCAGATGTCCGAGACGGCTGTTCGCCGCGTGGAAGTGATGAGTGAAGAGTTGCCGTGAACGCTGCTCCGCGGCGACCAGGGCGGCCCGCTGATACGTGTCCAGACCACCCCACGGAATGCTCCGCGTCGCCAGGGACGAAACCGTGTGCACGGCTTCGACCGAACGGTGCCATCTCGCCGAGAGCACCGTCAGGCCGTCGGGCTCGGAGGTCACCGAACCCGCCGCCTCATCGGTCCGCCGGTCACCGTCGCTGATGTGGTCCGCCCACAGCGTCCTCAAGGCGGCTTCCGTGTCTCGCACATGGGCACGTGCGGTCTCCACGGCGTTGCGCGCGGCCGGCCCCGAGACCTCGCGTGCGATCCACGTTCCCAGCGCGTTCTCCCGGGGATTGCCCCTGTGTTCTCGTCTCTTCGCCTGGTGGAGCGCGGTGTCGATCCTTTCGAGCTCTTCGCGAAGGAAGGTCTGCTCCGTCTCCAGCAGTTCCCTCAGCCACGGCTTCCCCTCGCCGACCTCCGCAAGCCGCTCCTCTGTTTCGGTGAGCCACTGCGAGCGGGCCAGAGCGCCGTCTCGCAGCTGGGTCGTGGGACCGTTCAGGAACTCCTCGAACCCGGCTGGTCTCCACACGCTCTGCGTGGCTTGGGCCATACTCCGTTCGTGCTGCTGCGTCCGCAGGTCGAACGCCTCGTCCGGTTCACCGTCGGGCCGTGCGGCGGAGTGGGCCCGTCTCGACGCGATCGTCCCGGCGAGGGACAGAAGCATTCGGTAGTTGCTGCGATGACGCTCGAACGGGTCGGCGGTGAACTCCAGGTGGGCCGTGGGGTCTTCGGGGAAGGCGCCGCCGGCCGGGAGCTCGGGAAGCGGGAGGGGGCCGGGAACGTCGTGCGCCGCCGGTACGACGGCGAACTCGGCCAGCACCTGCGTCGCTGCCACTTCGCGTGGCGGACGCACACCGTCGGGCAGCAGCCCTTCCAGCACGAACAAGCCGCCGGCCGACGCGGCCTCGGCGGCGAGCACGGGGCGCAGGTCGGTCAGGTGCCGCTCGAGCATCTGACGGAACTCGCCCTGGAGCCGGGCCAGGTGTTGCGCCTGCGTCTGCGCTCCGGCACCCGGACCACTGCTCACGGCGGGATAGACCGTCACTCGGACCCTGGGGAGCGACAGCCTGTTGTCCAGCCTCCACAGACCGCTGCGCACCACGCTCCGCGCGAGGTCGTCGAGTTCTTCCGCTCCCTCCTCCGCCATCCGGCGCCGCTCCGTGTCGAAGGTGACGGAGACCAGGCCCTCCGAAGGGGGTTCCTGATCGCCGATGACCACGGCGGTGAAAGGTCGCTCGACGCCCACCCGTCGTGCGGCGATGTGGTGATAGCTGTCACCCGGTCCCCGCCCGACGATCCGCATCTTCCAGCCGGGCTGCGGGACGCGGAGGCCGTGCAGGCGGACGAACTCTTCCAGTGCCCCCACCGCCGCCCGCTCCTTCTCGGCCAGTTCCGTGCGAGCGCGGTGGACGGCCTCACCCTGGCCGGACGCGGGTCCCCGCACCCCCACCAACGCGTCGAACGTGGTGAGCACGCCGTTCGCGGCCTCGGCAGCTTCATGGGACCTGGATCCACCTGAGACGCGCAGGTCGAAGGCGTGGTTCTCCTTGAGCTGGGTCAGTTTGCCGAGGAACCCGGCATCGTGTGCGGCCTGTTCCAGTGCTCGCCTGAGCACACTGTCCTGCCGGGAGTTCTCCAGGGTCACCTGCGCGCCCCCGTCCTCGCTGACGAGCACCACGGCCGCGTAGTGGTATCCACTCGGATTGCGGGTGGGATCGGCCTCGAGGCCGTGTTGGCGGAGCTGGTCCGCCGTCTCCCGGCTCGCGGCGATGGACTGCACGAGGTACCCCTCACCTGGTGCTTTCGGCCATGCCTCCTCGTTCACGCCCAGGTTCCGCGCGATGGCCTTCATCGCCGTGAGGCGCTCGAGGTAGCGGCCGTACTCCGCGCCGGGTCGCACCGATGGCGGGGCGGCCTCATGAGGGCCGGGGACGGACGTACCTCCGCCCGCGATCTCCCCTTCCTCCCCGGAGTCCGGGCCCTGGGCCAACTCGTTGTCCGCGTCCGCGTCGCCCTCGTGGGCCTGGACCACATCGGCCGCCCATCGGGCGTCCGGAAAGTCGGCGGAATGCTCTCCCCGGTCGACGAGGTCGACGACGGCCTGGGCCAGCCAGTGCAGTTCGCCCACCGGCACACCGTCCGCGTGGTCCAGGCCGGCGATGTCGGTCAGACCGTGCCGGTCGCGGAAGACCAGGCGGTCCGGAAGGCCTCCGAGTGCGCTGGTGGCGATCTGGAGCGAGGTGGCGCCGGGGACGTCCCCGGCGCCGAACCGGGGTGCCACCCGGTGGAGGACCCGCTCACCCTCGCCGTGCCGAACGGAGAGGAATGTGTCGTCGTCCATGACGAGCCGGACTCTGCTGTCGGCCGCCCGCAGGGCCGCGTTGGCGCTGTCGACGGCCGCTCTGGTCGCGAACGCCACCTGGGTGTCGTCGAGGGTACTGACGGCGAGGGTGCCGTCCTGCGAGAAGGCCATCCGGGGGTCGGTTTCCTCGTCGGGCCACTGCATCCGCACGTCCAGGCGGATCACCGGACCGTACTCCGTCGGCCCGTGTTCTCGCGGGCCGGCAGCCACCATCGTGACGGTGGGCCCGATGCGGAAGACGCCCCGTTCGTCGGCACCCCTGCCGTGAACGGTGTACTGGATCTCGGCCTGCTTCTCCGCCTCACCACCGTCTTCGGCGTCCGCGCTCCGGTATCCGCCCATCCGGATCCCGGTGAACGTGGCGGTGCCGGTGGGCCCGGTGACGCTCTCGTCGTCGGCGTCCGCCATCTCCACGTCGTCGCTCGCCGCCGTGGCCTCCTGCCACCCGGGGAAATCGTCCTGGGGCTCCGCGGTGGGAACCGGGCCCGAGGAGAAGGTACTGCGCGTCATGCCGTCGAACTCGTCGACGCCCGGACCGTCGGAGGACGACGTCTGCCGCAACGCTCGCCCGGTGGCGTCCACCGGCGCATTCGACCGGGTCGCGTCGAGCGCCTTGAGCAACCCGGCCATGTACGGCGTACCCGTCCTGCCGTCGGCCACCGCGTTCAACAGGGCGCCCTGCAGAGCCGTCCGGGTCTTGTCCTCGAAGGACTTGTCCACGGCGACCGGGAAGGCGAACAGCCCCGCGCTCCCGGGGACCGGTGTCCTCGACGCTCCCACCTCGAGAATCCTGTGAGTCGTCCCATGGTCCGGAGAGACGCGCTCCCCTTCGGCGTCGGCCTGGTCGGGAGCCGAGTGGGCGTGGGTCAGCGAGGGGTCCCGGTCGGGCGCCGGTCGGGCGGGTCCGAAGCGTTGCCAGGTGGCCCGTCGGCCGTCGGGTCGGTCCGCGAGGTCGAGTCGGCCGGAGGTCCTCCCGTCCGCGGCGTAGACGACGTGGCCGGTTGTGTCCGCGACGGTCTGGGCGTACGCCTGGGTCCTGCCCTGCGTGGCCATTCCCGCCGAGCAGGCGACGAGCACCACGGGTGAGTCCGGGGAGAGCCGGGAGATGCTGGGTCTGCGTGTGAGGTGGCGGCTGAACTCGCGCGCCTCGACGTCATGCAGGTGGCCGCTCCGGGACGGGAGCGTGATCGCGGCACCGCCACCGCCGTGGCTCTCCCAGAAGTAGCTGGGTGCGGAGGCGTCCCGTCCGGCCCACGGGAGCGCCGACGGGCTGCCGACGGCGATTCCTTCAACGCCGCGAACGGTGTTGACGGTCCGCAGGGCCCGGTACGTCTCGCGGGACCACAGGTCGCGCTGCTTCTCCTCCTCGGAGGCCTGTTCGGGCCCCGGGAACGCGGCACGGCCCGTCGGTCGGCCCGACCGGTCCGCAATGGGGTACGTGACGATGTCCTCGTCGAGCAGCAGGGCACCGTCCCTCGTCCTGATCACGTCGGGCGGCACCGGCCCGATGGCCGGGTCGGCCGGGCTCAGGACTTCGGGGTGGCTGACGGTCCACATGCCCTCGGGCGTCGTTCCGTCGGTCGCGAACGTCGAGATGTAGTGCGCCTCGTCCCGTGGGAACACCTGGAGGCGTCCGCTGAAGGCCCAGACCCGCCGACCGGTCTGCGCCGCCAGGCGACGGGGCAGGGTCAGGTCGCCGGCACCGCCGTACGACACCGCCAGCACGATCACCGCATCGGCGGAGACGTCGCCCAACGCGGGATCGTCCGCCACCAGGTCGGCGAATTCCGTCCTCTCGACCTCCACGAGGGTGCCGTCACCGAACTGGACCGCGATCCTTGCCCCGTCGACGGTGGCGCTCGCCACGACGACGAAGGGCTCCGGGCGACCGTGCTGCCGCGTATCGGCATCGGTGACGGCCCAGGGCGCCGTGCTGAAGACGGTCGTGCGGCCCGCCCCGCGGGTCGGCCGGTCCCGTCTGCCGACAGAACCGGTTTCCACCCTGGTGATCGCGTGGATCGATCGCGCGGTCACGGGAGTGTAGTCACGCCCTCCGGCGCCGTCCGGGGAGGTGATGACGGTGCGCACGGGATCGTACGGGCCGGCCTGCGCGGTCACCGTCGCCGCTGGTGCGGGGACACGCTCGAAGGAGACGGCGATGTCCAGGTCGTGGAGCTCCGTGAAGTCGATGAGGCGTCCGGAGGCTTCGTCGGCGCGGGCATAGGAATCGGCATCCCAGTAGGTGAACACCACCTGCTCCACGTCGGCCCATCCCGAGGTCGTCGGCAGGAAGGCGCCGAAGTGGGCGTCGGTGACGGCATGGGCGCCCATCTCATCGGTCAGTGCCTCGTCGTGGGTGAATCCGGTCGCCTCGGCCAGGGCGAGCCGGACCGCGTCCTGCTCACCGTGGGCCAGCAGCGCGGGCAGCGAGGAGATGGTGAGACCGCGGTGCACGGGGCCGTCCGGTGCGGGTGTGTGCAGGCAACGGTCCCGAACCTCCGGCTTCCAGTGGATGACCGCCCCGCTGTGCGGGGAGACACCCGTCGGCTGATGGGCGGCGGACACCAGGGCCGTACGCAACAGACCGGAAGGGACGTCGTCGCCGGACTGCCGAGTGTGTTCGTCGTGTTCGCGGAGCAGCCCCCCGAGTGGTGCGTCCGCGCCGGACAGCATGGCGTCGAGCTGATGGGCGTCTCCCCCGATCGAAACGGGGCTCACCAGGACCATGCCCTGGACGAGGTGGCCTTGCGTCTGGATCAGCAGGTCGTGCGCCGCTCGACCGGTCGAGTCGTAGTGCGTCCCCCAGAGCGTGTTGAGGTGTCCGATCCGGGCGAGTGCCGCTCGCGCATGGTGCTCCGCGAAGCGTTGGGTGCGGCGTTCGGCCATGACGAGGTGGAGAATCTCCTCCTGGCTCGCCCCGGGGTGACCGGCGTACCGCTCGGCCAGGACCGAGGTGAGCTCCACCGTCTCCTCGAGTGCCGGAGACGTGCGCATCTCCTCCACCGCGGTTTCCGGGGCCTGGCTGGTCAGTGCCCGCAGAACGCGGCGATCCACGTCGTCGGGGGTTCGCGGTGCGCCATCCAGGACCCGGCTCCTGCGGGTCAGCTCGGTGTCGACGGCTTCGGCCTCGCGCGTCAGTGCCTTGCGTTCCCCGGACAGGGCCGTGTCCCGGGGCCGCTCCAGGGCGCTGTTCCTGGCCGACATCCAGTCGATTTCGGCGATGCGTCGCCGGCGTATCCGCAGTGCGTCCCACAACTGCGTGGTCGGGCTCCTCAGCACCGTGTCGAGGCGGGTGCCGTCGAGCTCCTGGCTGACGACTGCGCTCTCCACCTGAATCAGGGCCGTCTGCGCCCTGAACGCGGCGGCCTCGGGGGCGTCCCCGGTGCCCTCCGGCCGGTTCATACGTGCGACGACGATCTCGTGGAGCCGGTTCAGCCGCAGGCGGGCTCGCCGGTCCGCCTGGAACGGGTCCTCGGCGAACGGCGCCAGGGCGTAGGGGTCGTCCGCCTGCACCCGTTCTTCCTGGCCCTGTTCACCGTCCGCTTCGGATTCCTCCGTCTCGGAGCCCCGGCCGGCCTCCTCCGCCTCCCGGGCGAATTCCTCGTCCCAGTCGGAGAGATCGGAGTCTGCGCCGTCCTGGGGGCCGTCCGACCACGGCTCCTCCTCGTCCCCGTCGGACAGGCCGAGGTCCGAGCCGGGGCCGGCCGCCCCTCGCGCCTCGCCCGCGAAGAGCCGGTCCCCGCTCCTCGCCGAGCCGGTGGCCGCCACGTCCGCGTCGGCGGGAATCGTGGTGGCGGCCGGCGCGCCCGTGTTCCCCGACGGCGACGCGGGCGCCTGCCCGTCCGGCCGTTGCGGGGTGAACCGGTGCCACGCTTCCGTCTGCCGGCCGTCCTTCGCTTCGAGCGCGAAGTCGGAGGAGACCTCCGAGTCCGCGCCGTACACCTCGTGGCCGGTCGTGTCGGCGACCGTCTGGGCGAAGGACGGGGTACGGTCCGCCGCCTTGCCGCCGTGACAGGCGAGCAGCACGATGCGCGTGTCGGAATCGATGCTCGGGCGGCGGCTCAGATACCGGCCGAGTTGTCCCGGCCCCACCCGCTGGGACCCTTCGTCGTGGATCTGGAAGGTGACGTCCTGCCCCGAGCCATGGGTGTCCAGGAAGTAGGTCGCGCCGTCACCGGCTGTGTCCACCCACGGAAGCGGCTTGTCCCGGACTTTCGAATGGCGCTCGTCGGCGCTCTCGCCGGGCAGCAGTCCCACGTAGTGGGTGCGCTCGGGAAACTTCGTCTGGATCGTCTCCCATTTGCGGTGGTCTTGGCGCGTGTGGACCGATCGCCCGATCGGTCGGAACGTCTCGTGGTGCGGGATGGGCCAGGTCAGCACATGGCTGTCGGGGAACATCCGGCCGCTGTCCGTCACGATCACGTCGGGTCCCGGTCGCCCGGTGGCGGCTGCGCCGAGATCCTCCGGGTGGCTCACCGTCCACAGCCCCTCGGGGCTGCCGTCGGCGTTGATGAAGGAGGTGGCCCAGCAGTGGCTCCTGTCGGCGGCCGGCCTCACGTCGAGGTCACCGGTGAAGGCCCAGACGCGGCGTCCGGTACGGGCCGAAAGCTGGCGGGGCAGTTCGAGGTGGCCCTGACCTCCGCGAGGGACGAGCAGGACGATGGGGCCCTTGCCGGCGTCGGCGGGGAGATCGGTGGCCAGGCGTTTGGCGAACTGCCACTCGTCCAGCTTGCGCGTGGCTCCGTTTTGGAACAGGGCGAGCGTGTGCCACGGGTCGTCCGCCGGCAGGGCCCTGATGAAGAACGGCTGTTCACCGGGGTTCAGGAACCTCATCCACGGCGCCAGACTGCCGGATGCGCTTTTCGGGCGGTTCGGCGACTGACCGGGCGTCCTGTAGAACTTCCCGGTCAGCAGGTTCGACAGCTCGCCCGCCGGCCGCCGGGTGAGCGGGAAGTAGTCCAACCCGACGACGCGTCCGTCCACGTGGATGGGCGTGTACACCGCCTCGTACGGGCTTCCTGTCTCGGCGAAGGGCGGCGCCACCTCCTCGAACGGGAGGTCCACTTCGAGGCGAGCGCTCTTGAAGAACTCCGTCAGTCGGGCCTTTCGGGCGCGGGCCGCGTCTCTCGACGGTTTGTCCCAGTGCGTGAGCACCACGCCCCGCACGTCCCGCCAGTCGAGTCCGCCCGCGATGAGCGCCCCGAAGCGGGCAGCGGGGGCGAAACGGTCGGTACGACGCTCGCGCAACAGCTCCGTGTCGTAGGCGAAGCCGGTCGCTTCGGCGAGTGCGAGCCGCACGGCGTCCTGATCGCCGTAGGCCACCAGAGCGTGGAGCGCGGAAAGGCTGAATCCGTCCCTGAAGTCGGCCGGGACGTGATCCGTGCCCTGCTCCGGAGACGTCACGTCCGCCGGGACGGGAAGGTGCAGGACGCGGTGTCGGACCCCGTGGTTCCAGTGGATCGCCATACCGGTGTGCGGTGTGCTGCCCGCAGCCTGGTACTTCGCGGACACGAGAGCGGCGCGCCTCGCTTCGCCCGGCGCCGCTTCGTTGCTCCCCGTGCCGGGTGAGGGTGCGAGCAGAGCCTCCAGCCGTGCGTCCGGGTCGAGGTGATCCAGCAGCTCGTCCGCGACATTGCTCACCACCGACATGTCGTTCGAGGCGAGATGTTCGTGCACCAGGCGCAGCAACGTGGTCGCCCGGGCCGGGTCGTCGACGCCGTAGCCGGTCGCCCAGCGCCGGTCGAGATGCCGCAGACGGTGTACGGCCGCCTCGGTCAGGTGCGGCCGGAACTCCCGCGAGCGAAGCTCGGCTGCGGCCAGGGCGAGTTGCTCCTGTCGGCCGATTTCCTCCCAGGGGACGCGCCTTTCGGACAGCGTCGATGCGGCATGCAGAGCCGACAGCGTCTCGTGCCGCCGGCGTTCGAGCCCGTCCGCGTCCCGGGCGAGGGCGTCCGTCCCGTCACCTGCACGTACTCGGCGCGCGGCTTCGTCCAGTCGCCGGGCGCTGCGCCACAGGTCCTGGAGGACATCAGGGTGCTCGGTACTCGCGGCGCCGCGCAGAATCCGCTCCACCCTCGCCTGCCACGCCGTGTCCGGTTGTCCGTCGTGGCCCGCGCCGCGCCGGTCCAGCGTCCTGCCGATGATGTCGATCTGTTTGCTCAGCGCGTCTCTTTCGAGACGGAGTTGATACTTCTCCCATTCGTCTTCCTCCGTGAGGAGGCCGGTGGTGGAGTCGATCTCCTTGATCCGGGCCTCCCGGATCCCGGTCCCTTCGATCAGGTGCGTGGACGGGCTGTTCAGGAAGCGTGTAAAGCCGATGTATTCACGGGTCTTCTTCTTGGCGATCTCCCTGGCCCGCTCTATCCGCTCCGTCTTGCGGGAGAACTCCGGGTCGAGAGCATCGGTCCCCTGCCGTGACGCGTGGGCCTTGTGGGCGAACCTGACCTCGGTGAGCGCCTGCCACATCCGCCAGTCGCGCCGGTTCTGGAAGAACGGGTCGTCGAGGAATTCCGCCTGCTCCTCGCGCCGCGGCCGGGTGAGTTCGGGCTGCGTGCCGAGGACATGCCCCTCGGCCCGTATCCACTCGGCGAGTTCGGCCGAGTCCACGGTGCCGAGAGGAGGAGAGGAGAACGGGTCCAGCGTCCGGTTGGGCGCGCCGGCCACCACCGCGGTGAACGGGTGGGAGGTCGTCCGCGTGGCGACCATGGCGTCGTGAAAGGTGTGGCCCGGAGTCATCCGGACGAGGCGCAGACGCCGGTCCGGCAGCCCCAGGTACCGGGAGAGCGCGCCGATGCTGTCGGCTGCCTTCGCCCACTCCTTCTCGACGGCCGCCCTCGCGCCGGCGACGACCGCGTCGCGCCGCGGGTCGGCTGGGCGCCGCTCGGCGTGGGAGAGCGCGGCCTCCGCCTGGCTCAGAGCCATGAGCCGTTCGACCGCGCGCAGCGAGGTCCGGGCGAGCTCGGCCCGGTCGGGCGACGCGGCTGTCTCCGCCTCCTGGCGGTACGTCCTGCGCAGATCACCCAGGATGCGGCCCTGGAACCGCTCCAGGTTCCGCCGCACGGCTTCGGCGAACAGGGCCCGCTGCTCGGCTCCGTTGGTGACGTTCTCCAGGGTGATCTGGGAACGGCCGTCCTCACTGGTCAACACCACGGTGGCGTAGTGATACCCGTAGGGGTTGTCGTCGTCGTAGGCGCGGTCGTGGCGCTCGAGCTCCTCGCCCTGCTCGTCGGGCGAGGCGAGGGACTGGACGACGTACGCCTCTCCCACCTCGGGCCAGGCCCAGGTGTTCACACCGGGGCCGGAGGTGACGGTCGTCACAGCCGTGGGGTCCCCGCCCAGGTACTCGGCGTAACGACGTCCGGGCAGCGCAGCGTCCGCCGGGGCGGTGCTCCCCTCGCCGTCCTGTGCGCGAGTGGCCTCGGACGCCCACTGGGCATCGGGGAAGTGCGAGGAGTACTCTCCGCCGTCGGCCGTGTCGAGCAGTGCCGAGGCGAGCCGTCGCACTTCGTCCAGGCGGCCGTGGGACCTGATCGGGGCGGTCGCGGTGTTCCCGTACACATCGCGGAAGACAAGCCGGTCCGCAGGTCCGCCGAGTGCGAGGGCGGCCGGGTTCGGGGGGGCGGCGTCGGTCGGCTCGGTGAGTACCGGTGCGACCCGGTGGAGACGTATCTCCGCCTGCCCGTCGGGGGCCGCGATGTCGACGTGGTCGTCGTACACCGCGAGCCGGGCCCCACTGTTCGCGTTGGCCAGCGCGAGGTTGGCCGAGGCGATGGCGTCGTCGGTCGCGAAGGCGGTCGCGCCGTCCTCGCTCACGGCCAGGGTGTGGTCGTCCGAGAAAATCCACGCGGGTGTCGCTGCCGCGAGCTGCTCGACCGTGATGAGACGCGGCTCGTCGGCCCCCGGTTCGGCGATCACCAGGGTGCCGTCGCGGGGCGGGGCGTCGTCCTGGGTCCGGTCGTCCTCGGGTGCCGGCCCGGACTCCCGCGCGGGGCCGGACTCCGGCGGCGCGGGGTGCGGGCCGGGCATGGCGGTCGGCCCCGCGGCGGACGAGCGGGTGTCCGCCGGCGACCTCGGCCGGTCCGTTCCGGCGCCGACCGGGACCGGACCCTGGACCGGGACCGCGTCGGGTACGGAGTCCGCCTGATCCTCCCCTTCGGCCCCCTCGGGCGGAGCGCCCGACGGGTGGGTGCTCGCGGTGGTGGCCGTCTCCCGTGCACGGCGTTCCGCCGCCACGAGGCCGGCGATGTGGTCGACGCCGAGCCCGGACCACGGCCGGCGTGGGCGCATCGCCTCCAGCAGGTCCCGGTCCTCGGTCAGCTCACTCCGCAGCCGGTCCAACAGTTCGTGCTGCTCGGCCCGCTGAGTGTTGGATCCCTCGACGGCCGACCGGGCCTCTTCCAGCCGGGCCTCCTCGACGTGCCGCGCACGCGCGTCGCTCGCGGGCGTGCCCTCGTGCAGTCGCAGGGCCACCGTCAGGTCACGTGCGCCCGGCGTCCTGCCGGGCAGTACCGCGCCGCCCCGCCCCCACTGTTCCAACCACTGGGGAAGCGGGCCCGCGCCAGGCAGGCGGGCCCCCGTTTCGACCACGTCCTCCACCAGGGGGAACGGCGTGTTCGGCAGCACCGTCTCCCAGACGTCCACGGCGGCGACGAAGACGTCGGAGGCGGCGCGCACCCGTTGACGCGCGCTCTCCAGTTCCTCCCCCTCCCCCACGGAACCCGCCGCCTCCCGTCCCTCGGCGGCGCCGTACGCGGCGATGGCTGCGGCGATCTCGCTCCTCGCCGACACATACAGCTCGCGGGCGGCATCGATCGCGGCTTGCCGTTGCTCCGCGTCATCGGCTTCCGGCGCGGCCTTGCCCTTGCCCTTGCCCATGTCCTTGTCCTGCGCCGGTCCGGCTTCGGATGTCTGTCCGGTGCCGTCGGGAGCCGGGGCGCCCGGGTAGGGAGCGGCGGTGTCCTGCGGCAGGGCCAGCAGGAACTCGGAGCCACGCCGGTAGAGCACGACCCGCCGTGTCGGCTGCCCGCCGGCCGGGAAGTGCGGCGTGTGGGTGCCGTCCTCGCGGACGATCACGACCGTGGCGCCGTAGCGGTCGGCGGCGACCTGGGCGGCGGTCCCCGCGGTCGCGTCGTTCCAGTTGTTCCCCAGGAAGAGCTGGGCCTTCATCAGTGCGCGCCGCTGGGGATCGCGCAGATCGCGGACGACCTCGCTCGGCAACCGTCCACCGCTGCGCTGGAACCGCTCGCGCTGCGAAGGACTCAGAGAGCCCGTCAGGGGTCCGCCGGCCTGCGAGTCGACCCCCGCCCACAGCAGCACGTCGTGGGTGAAGGGCGTCTCGGGATCGAGCACGGCACTGTCGGGCAGCCTCGCCCCGATCACCTGTGCGACGGGGTCTTGGGGCCCTCGCGGGAACGCCTCTGCCAGGGCCGCCCAGAAACCGTTGCCGTCGGCTTGCGGTTCCCGCAGCAGATACGCGGTGCCGTCGGGTCCGACCAGGTGCCCGGGGCCGGTCAGCTCGAAACCCTGCCTGTCGAGGGGCCCGACGTTCCAGGGCGCGAAGTCGTGGGAGCGGCGTCGCACCGGTACCGGCGCCGCCGGTGCGGGGGACGGATCGTCGCCGTCGGCCGGGGAGCCGATGGGTACGGCGAACCGGAAGCGGTCGTCCTGGCGGCGCAGGACGACGTGCGGCTGGTGGGACTCCCCGTCGTTCGCGCCGTATTCCTCGATGTGTCCGCCCGGCCCGACGACGGTCACCCTGGCGCGGAAGGCCGTGGCGGCGAGAGCGGGCAGCAGACCGGCTTCGCTGTGCGCCCAGTCGGGGTCGTCGCGCAGGGCACCGGGCCGGCGCACCGACGTCGCGTAGAACCGGGCGCGCTGCCCGCTCTCTTCCGGGGTGACGGTGCCCAGGACCCCGTCGAGCAGGTGGGCGTTGGCCGGCTCGGTCAGCTCGTCGGCCAGCAGTGTTCTGAGTGCCGCGACGGGGGCGTTCGGGTCGTCGTCCACCGGGACGCGAGCGGTCAGCGCGGTGGGGGCGGCTTGGTGGAGCGCCGCGGCGAAGGCGTGGAAGAAGCTGTCGTCGTCGCCGGGAACGTCGTGGACCGTGTACCGGTCGGCACCGCGCCAGAGCCGGCCACCGGCCCTCGCCGGGGGTATCAGCGCTTCGAGCGTCCCGCCCTCGGCCGTGACCTCGGTGAAACGGTCCGCCTCGGGATCCGGGACGGCGGAGCCGACAGGTTCGGCGGGACCGGCCGACTCGACGGACGCCACAGGCGGGTCCCCCGCGTCGGACGACACGGGCTCGGACGGGTGAACGGTGACCTCGGGCGGCTCGGGCACGCCCTGCCGCGTCGGCACCCCGTCCCTCTCCACGGGGCCGGCCTCCCGCGGCAGGCGGTGCCAGCGCGTGAGACGGTCGGTGGCGCCCCGCACCCGGTGGAACTCGGCGGCCGCCTTCTCGGCGACGCTCGACCACGGCGCCAGTGCCTCCATGTCTTCTGCCAGGGCCTGGCGTCCCGTCGTCACGACGGCGGTGGCCTCCCGCACCGCGGCCCGGGCCTTGCCGGTCTCCGGGGAGCCGGCGCCGAAGTGCTCGATGGTGCGTTCCAGCCTCCGCTTCGCGTCCGACAGGGCACGGCAGCTGCGCTCGTACCCGTCGTGCAGCTCCCCGCGCCTTTCCCGCAGGCCGCGCCGCTGCTCCCAGTAGGCCTTGTCCGCCTCCACCCAGGCATGGGCGGCCTCGGTGACCCGAGCCCAGGCGTCGGCGACCTGGGGCGGGAAGTTCTCGTCGGTGATCAGCCCGAGCTGCCGGGCGATGTCCTCCCGGACCCAGGCGATGACCGGGCCCCGGGTCTCGACCGCCTGGGGGGCCAGGACGGGACCGAAGGGATTCGGCAGGCCCCGGCGCACCTCCGCCACACCGAGCCAGTCGGTGGGGACCGCGAACAGGTAGGCACGGCCGGACGTGGGCTTGAGGGTGATCTGCGCCGAGTCGGCGCCGCCTCGCCGGTTGGCGTCGGTTTCCGTACCGGAGCCCTCGGCGGGGGAGATCCCGGGCAGCGCCCGCCCCGCCTCCGGGGTTGCGGCCTGTACTCCGCCGCTCAGGACGAGCTGCTGGGCACCGGCGCGGCTGACGGAGCTGTCGCCGCCCTCGGTGTCCCGGACCGCGCTCTCCATACCCGCCTGGGGGGCCACCGCCAGCAGTTCGGCGCCCGTGAAGTCGGGCCGTGAATAGAGGCGGTAGTCACCACTGGCGCCCGGGAGGAACGTGTCCTGCGTGAGTCCGGCCACCTGATGACCCCGGTCACCGGTGGTGTCCTCGTAGAACGCGGCCAGGTTGGCGTCGCCCATGCCGTCGTGCAGGGCGTGGGAGGACGTGGTGTCGGGGCGGGTCAGTCCCCGCGAGCGCGCGGTGCGCAGCGCCGCCTCCAGGGCGCCGCCGGACAACCGCTGCCCGTCCCGGACTCCGGGCAGGGCGCCGTCGGCTCGAGCAACGGCCAGCTCCGCGGCCTCCTGGAGCGTGGGCAGACCCACGACCCGACGGACGAAATATCCGTCCTCGGGAGTCACGAACGGCTGGTCGTCCGGCCGGTCCCGGCGCCAGCGGTCGATCCCGGTCGCGGTGACGTCACGGGCCTCCCAGAAGCCGACGGCGCGCTCGGGGGCGGGCAGTGCCGGGACTCCGAGGAGATCGTCGGTGGCCGAGCCCTCCTCGGTCACCGGCGCGGTCAGGCTGAGCGGCACCTGGTCTCGAAGGTGACCGACGTCGCCGGTGACCTCGACCGGAGGGCCGCCGTCGCCGCGGTCCAGGGTGATGCGCAGCGTGTACGGGGTCAGGTACTCGGCATGCGGTTCGTCGGCGGAGAAGACGTTGTTGCGCAGGCGTGAGCGCATCCGGCCGCTCACGCTCTGGTGAACGCTGGTCCCCTGCTCGATCAGGGTGGGTCCGACGGCCCTCACCTCGGGGTCACCGGTGCGCACGCCCTGTGTCACGGTCTCGCCCAGCGTGGTGGACGTGAACCGGCCCGTGGTCACCTCGCTGGTCTCCGTCGCGTGGCGCCCGTCCCGCAGGACCATGCCGTGCCCCAGACCGTCGAACGTGGCCTCTCGCGCGACCAGTTGCATCCGCAGCGTCGCGGCCCGGCCGATGCGCAGGCCGGTCCGACCGAACGAGGTGCCGATGCGTACCCGTATCCGCACTCCCGTCGACGACGCCTGGTCGCGCAGCGCCCGCATCATCCGGGGACTGAGCAGGGTACGCAGCCGGTCCCGGTCGGCGCTGTCGACGCCGGCCGCGCGCAGCTTCCGCTCGGCCTCGGCCAGCACCCCGGCCGTTTCGAGGGAGTTGGTGGGGTATGTCCCCAGCGGATTGTCCCGCAGCCACTGCGGGCGGTTCCATTCCCGCTCCGTGTACAGGGGTACCTCGCCGAGGTGGTCCTTCACGATTCCGAGGCGGTGCGCCGTCTTCTCGTTGACGTGTCCGAACCAGTCGGAGGAGAAGTTCAGTTGTCGTCCGGCCCAGTGGCTGCGGTGGGCGGTGGCGAGGGTGTGCACCGGGGCGAGCAGACCGTCACCGCGCACGGTGGCGGCGAGCTCGTGCACGGTGTCCCCGGCGAGGAGCAGCTTGGGGCTGGTGTCGGCCGGGTTCAGGTCCATGAGGACGCTGCGGGTGACGGTGCGGGACGTCGCCGCCGACCGGATCCAGTTTCCGAGCAGGCCGTAGGCGCCGGAGACCGTGGGCCCGATCTCGTGGGTGCGCCAGAACGATCCGACGGCCGCCACACTGAAGCTCTGGACGGTCGTGACAGCGCCCGACACCTGCGTGTCGACACCCAGCGTGTGTTCGACCTGGACGTCGGTCGGGCCCGACGCCACCCTCAGCCGCTCCACGCGGGTGCGGTACGTCATGTGGCCGAGCCTGTTGAGGTAGGGCCCCTGCCCGAAGAGTCCGTTGACGCGGGTGCCCGCGAGATGCGAGGTCTGGTCGAAGCCGGCCGTCAGGTATTGGGACAGCAGTGGCCGCAGGGCGGCCTCGTAGGCCGGCGCACCGCGTTCGCTGACGTGCCAGGAGCCGTTCGCGGCAGCCTCCAGGACGGCCGCGGCGGCCTCCTCCAGCTCGGGGTGCGCGGCCACGCCGAGCACGCCGTACGGCAGGTCCCCGAACGGGTTGGCCGGGCCGTTCTCGCCACGCCCGGTGCCCAGCGCCTTGGCCCGGGCCGGGCTGAGCCCGCTGACGCGGACCCCGGTGGGCGACTGTCCGGTGTGAGGGTCGGTCGTGGGGGTGTGCTCGTCGGCGACGGCGAGAGTCACCCGCCCCGTCACCGGATCGCCGGCCGTCCTGCCGATCAGGTCGGTGGGCTCCTCGTGGAAGACGAAGAGGTGCGTGCCCAGCAGCCCCCCGGTGGGCAGCCCGCGCAGCAGGCTGCGGAAGCGCCAGTACCCGCCGATCTGGGCGCTCAGCTCCAGGCGGTAGGAGTGGAGCTGCGACCGGGAGGCACCGATGTGCAGCGTCTCGTACGACGCCGTGGAGCCGTGGCCCAGACGCTCGCCCCGATGCCTGCCCCAGCGCGGCCCGGCCCGCACGATGCCCATGTTCGAGGGGTAGTTCAGCAGGTCCCTGCGCGAGTCCCGGACCGCCACCGAGGCGTCGAACCCGAACTCCCCACCACGAACGACACTCTGCAGGCCGTCGAGCCGCTCGGTGGCCGTGGTGCCCGAACGCACCATCTCGTCGTCCTGAGTGCCCTCGAACCGGCGGCCGGTCAGGCGGCCGTCGATCCACAGGTAGCGGTGACCGCGCGTGAAGCGGCCCGGGTCGACCAGTTGGATCCGCAGACCCGTGGTGACCACCGTTTCCAGGTTGCCGACCATGGAGTGGTGGGCCAGCGTGTTGATGACGGTCAGGGTGTTCTGCAGCGCCATCTGGTAGTGGGCGGGGTTGCGCCACCGGGAGTCCGAGGGGTCGCCGAGTTCACTCAGGGGAGCGATCATCCCGGGGTACCTGGCCCCGGCGGCCCGCAGGATCTCGGCGGTGAAGAACTGCAACAGAGTCGCCCTGGGTACCTCGGGGCTCGTGCCCTCCCCGGTCGACGAGCCGCCGTCCTCGACCGGGACCCAGCCGGGGACGGCCACGTCGGAGGTGAAATGGACCGGGCGGCTCAGGCCCAGCACGGGTGGGTTGTCCGGGGTCAGGTACACCGGGGCGAACGGCACGGCTCCCTCCGGCAGGGGTCGCGTGGTGCCGTCGTCCCAGCCCGCGAGACGGCGCGCCTCGGAGCGCGTCATCCGTTCGAGACTCCACACGCCGAACGGGGTGGGCACCCGGTCGCCCGTCTTGCGGACGTGGACGGTCTTGCGGACCACGTAGAGGTCCGTGGGAACGTTCTTCGCCTGCCCGACGATCTTGCGGTTCGCCGTCCCGCCGAAGGCGGCGCCATGACTGCTGGAGCGACCGTACCGGCCGAAGGCACCGAGCATGAGCCGCAGTCCGGCGTCGTCGCCGAAGAAGCCGGGCAGGTCCGCGCTCGGCCCGGCGCTCGCGAAGACCTGCTGACCGTAGGTCTTGGCGAGGATCCGTTCGCTCTTCACGGCCTGCTGCACGGTGCTGCGCAGTTCCGCAGCCGTGGTCTCGGTGAGCAGTACGGCGTCGACCGGCGCGATCCGGTCCACGACGAACGCCCCCAGCGGCTCACCGTCCTCGCCCAGTAGCTGCCGCGTGGGGATGGGCCCGCGAGCCGCCCGCTCGGCGAGCCGGTGGAAGTTCTCCCCCGTGAAGAAGCTCGCGGTCTCCGCGTAGGCGGCGTCTCCCGGGGCGGCGTTGACCTTGCTCAGCGCCCACTCCCGGATCTCGCCGACGGGGCCGAAGTCCTCCGTACGGACGAGTCGGTAGTCGGCGTTCGCGTCGATGCGCATCGCGCTGGGTGCCTGTTCGGCGCGTACGGGCGAGGTCGCGCTGTCGGACAGCCGTACCGACAGGCCGTTGTGCACACCGAAGAGGAAGTGGTCCTCCCCGGGGAACGGCCGCTTCGAGGAGCCTGGCGCGCGGCTGAGGACATGGACCTCGTACTGGATGTCGTCGAGATGGAGGTGCGAGGTGTCGCTCATCCGCGTTTCACCCTGCAGGAGCGTCTGGTCCTGCAGGGCGTAGTCGTACGACCGCGAGACCCCGAAGCTCGCCCCCACGCGCAGATACCCGGCGAGGCCACCGGCGAGCGGACCGAGCGAGAACGAGGGAGCCACCCGGATCGCCGTGCCCTGCGTCGCGCTGGAGCCCACGGTGACCTGACTGCGCTCCACCGAGTCGAACTTGAAGGGCGAGCCGAAGTCGTCGGCGAAACGCTCCCAGTTGCTGTGCGGGCGTGTGGTGACGTGCAGGACACGGTCCGTGCCGTTGCGATCCCGGAACACGGCCGACTCGTATCCCTCGCCGTGGAACACCCAGGGCGTGTCGCGCAGGGCGCGGGCGAGATCGGTCACCACGGTGTGGTGGTTCAGACCGCGCTCCGCGGGGTCCAGTCCCGCGCGGGAGGCGATCTCCTCCATCACCTGGTCGACGCCTCTCAGGACGACGCGGCTGTGCCCGTACGCGCCCGCTTCGGTGTCGGGGGTGCCGTCGCCGGTCAGATGGGTGGGCAGCTCGCTGCCGTCGCTGAAGACGACGCGGCGGCCGTCCCTCGGCGGGCTCGGCATCGAGCGGTCCAGGCGGGGCGGACGGTGGTGGTCGAGCTGGGTGTCGATGGTGAGCCGGGGCCGGGCCGGCGCCGCCGGCACGTCCGGTGCCCCCGGCTCGGTGCCGTCGGCGAAGCGCACCCGCTTCTCGGGCCGTGGGGCGGCCGCTGGTTCGGGTCGGTCGGGTGCCGTTTCGTCGCTCGGGCCGGACGCGAGGGCGGGTCCGGCCGTGGGAGGGGCCGACGAGCCGGAGGGACGGCCGGATTCCCGTGCCGCCGGGGAGGAGGGACCGGCGAGCGTCTCGGGCGTCACCGTGTCGCGACGGGACGCGCCGCCTTCGCCTGGGAAGAACTTCCCGGTCGTGATCCTGTTGACGACGAGTTCCGCCCGGCGCACGAGGGGCTGCGTGTACCAGGCGGCGTCGAGGTCGCGGTACGCCTGCTCCACCTGCCGGGTGAGGTCCGGGCCCGCGTCCCGGCCGGTCTTCCCGGCGACGAGAGCGGTGAGTTCCCGGCGCCGGGGCTCCGGGAGGTCGTCCCACGAGGGGCGGACGTGCCGTGTGGCCTCGCTCCCCATGCGGCCGATCCAGTCGCGGTACGTGTTGTCGGCGAACGCCTCGACGAGCCGCTTGGCGTAGTCCCTGCGCCGCTCGATCCGGTCCCGCTCGGCTCTGCCCTGACCACGAAGCGGTGCCAGTAGCTGCGCCTGGAAGAGGAGTTGACCGAGAATGCCGGCGTGCATCTCGCGATCGGCGCGGAGCGTCACCGCCAGCTCCTGGAGCGTCGCGAAGTCCCGTGCCGCGCCGATCTTCTCGATCTCCCTGCCGACCTGATCGGTGATCATGGTGAAGATCGACCGGTACACCTGCGCCTCGGCAGGCTGGGGCTTGGTCGAGACGATGTTGCGGTAGTTGCGCTGGATGTCGTTGTCCTCGAACCCCTCTCCTCTGGCCATGCCCTGGTAGTAGGTGGTGAACTGGCGGAGCTCCCCACCGTCGGTGAGCCGGATTGGCCGGTGACCGAAGCGGCGAAGGGTGACCTTGTCGCTCTGGTGTCCGGTGCGGTTCAACTGGCTGAGGACCTCCCAGCCGTCCGGACCGCGCCACAGCATGTTGGTCGTCTCGAACATCGGACCGGATTCGCCCGTGGGGCTTGAAGGGGCGACGTCGTTGTACTCGCCGTCGCCGAACCAGTCGGTGGGCCGCTTCGTCCAACGGAACCGTTCGGCGTTGTCCACGTTCGAGAAGGCCGCCGGCGACTGGAAGTGCCAGGCGGTGAAGCGGCCGGGCACGGCGGCGGCCGTGACCGTGAGGGCGCACCCGCTCATCGTGGGTGTGATCACGAAGTCGGGGCTGAACTCCTTGTCGCTCGGGTCCCGGACCACCTCGGTGTGGCCGATCGCCTTGTCCAGGTCGCTGGTGGCACCCGAGAGATAGGGGATGAACCCGGCCTGGAGGTAGGCGTCCTCGTTGCGCATGACCGGAAGCCTGCTGTCGGGGATCCTGCTGAACGCCGCGATGTGCGGATAGTGCTGCGCGTACTTCTCTACCGCGGGGGCCAGCATGAACCGCCGCTTGCCGGTGGTGTCCCGGCCGACCTCCACCAGGACGAACCAGTGCCGCCTGAGCGACACGTTGTCCAGCGCCTTGACGACCTGTGTCGCGTCCTCCTTCGACAGGCGGGAGGCGTAGGACTGCAGACCGTCCGTCATGTCCAGGGAGACGACGTTCTCACCCAGGAACCGGCGCGGATCCTCCCGCATGGCGCGGACGACGGACGTGCGCACATGCCCGGGGCTCATGGGTGTCCGCGGGATGCGCGGGGTGCGCGGGGCCTGCTTGGGCCTCGGTGTCCTCGCGGCCGGGGGAGTTTTCGCCGTCCCGGGCGTTCTCACCGTGCGAGGCGTCCTGGCCGGCCGGGCGACGCCCGCGGTACGCGGAGTCCGGCCCGCCCCGGGCGTGTTGCCCGTCGTCGGCCTGGCGCCGGTACCCGACGACTTGTTCGCGGCGGCGGAGACCCGCGGAGTACGCGGTGTGGCCGAACTCCGGGGGCCGATCGGCGGGCGGGCGGTACGACGACCGGGTGCCGGCAGCTCCAGGGCGGGCGGCACCACCCTCACCCGGCGCTGGGTGCGCCGGGGTGGGGGGTCCGCGTCGTCGGCCGTCGTGTGCCGGGGACGGGAGGGTCCTGCCTGGGGCGCCTGCGCGTCGTCGCCGGATCGCGCGGGGGCGGAGGTGGTCCCGCCGTCCGGCACGGTCGGTGCCCCGCCGACCGTCACCGTACGCGAAGCTCGCAGGTCCAGCCCGTCCCGGCCCGCTGCGGTCAGCGCCTGCGCCTCGTTGGGAGCCCCCTGGTACAGGGCCATGGCGATCGCGTCCCGCAGGATTCTGACCCGCCCCTGAAGCACGGAGTCGTCGGCGGGCAGGATGGACGGAAGGGTGACGTTGTTCGCCGCCAGGCGCCGGTGCGCCTCGGCCGCGGGCTTGAGTGCGATCTCCTCGCGGAGCTTGCCGAACCTCTTGGCCCTCCCTTCGATGTCCCGGAGCAGGGCCGCCCTGCCGACGGGCCCGGCATCGGCGAAGGCGGTCGCGTTCGTCGCATCCGACCGCGCGGGGGCCGTTTCCGGCACCAGCGGATCGGACACCGCACTCACCGGTGAACCCGCGGGTGGAACGGTGGTGGTGCGCGCACCGGCTCCCACCGTCGGAGTGTGGTGCTCGGCGGCAACGCCCTCCGGTGTGCCGGTGCCGGCGTGCGACACGGTCGCCACGGAGGTGGGGGCGGGAACGTCGTCCTGTGCGGCGGGGCCTTCCGAGACTGTGGGCTCGGGCTCGGGCTCGGTGGGCGGACCGGGCCGTGCGCCGGCCGGCCGGGAAGGAGACGTGGCCGAGACCGTGGCCACGGGCGTGATGCCCGCCCGGGCACCGTCGTCCTGTGCGGCGTCGAGGTTCCCGGTCCGGGCCTCCTCGGATACGCCGACGGGGCCGGCCGTGCCCGTCGGGTCGGCCGGGTCGGAGACGGTCGGGACTGCAGTGGGCGTCTCGTCGTGCGCCGTGTTCCGGCCGGCGTCCCCCTTGGGGCGGTCCTGGCCGACGAGGGCGCCCGGGGCATGGGCGGAGCCTGCGTCGGCCTTGACCGAGGTCGCGTTGTTCGTGCCGACCGCCGCGCCCGGAGCCGTGTTCGCCGCAGGACCCTGCCCCGTACCCACCGCAGGACCCTGCCCCGTACCTGCCGTCGGGCCCTGCCCCGCGCCCACCGCCGGGGCGCTGAGGGTGCCGACGTCCTGGGGTGCGGCGGTCGGAGCCTGGCCGCCGGCGTCGGCGGGCACCACCGATGCCGCGTCGTCCGTCTTCCCCGGGCCGGGGCCGGACTCCGGGGCCGTCTGCGCGGACGCCTTCCGGTCGCCGGAGAGATCCCGCGCCGCCGAGTCGTCCGTCACGACGGAGGTGTCGGACGGCGGAGACGAGGTGACGGTGGAGCCCGTGTGCTCCTCGGCCGGAGGCCACGCGTTCGTTTCCTCGTCGGAGGGCGTCCGGGGAGCGGTCTCGTCCGGCGCCGCGGCCGTGACCGCGCCCTTCACCGGTGTGTGCCCGCCGCCGGACACGGAGGCCGGACCGGCGCCGTGGGAAGCGCCCGTGGCGGCCGGAGCCGTGGAACCGTGGAGCCCGTCCGGGGTGCCGGTCGCCGAGGTGGTGACGACCGGGGACGGGCCGGGTTCCGTGGGGCCGCCCGGAGAGTACGACACGGGTGCGGGGACACCCGCACCCGTGGTGGGAACCTGGGTGTCCGGGCCCGGCCGGTGGACCGCACCCTTCTCGTCGGTGGTCTTGGGGCCATCCGGGGTCAGTCCGGCCGAGACGGTGTTGGGAGTGGCGTTGAGGCTCTGGGGGGAGATGAAATCACGCAGCCCGAGGCCGGCCTTCTGCACTCCCGTGAAGATCAGACCGGTGTTCAGACTGCTGACGACGGCGCCGTGGAACGTCGAGAAGCTCAGCCCCTGCTGGTAGACGGCCGCCTCGGCGAACGTCTCCGCCGCACCCTCGCTCAGCGCGTCGAACCCCCGGCCGGCGGTGTTGGTGGTGAATCCGCCACCGCCAAAGAGCGGTCCGTCGGAGGCCGGGCTCTTCCCCCCGTGGGTCGCGCCGCCGCCGGGCGTCTTGTTCAGGTCGGGCATCGACTCCTTGCCGTCGAACTTCTTGCCGAGGCCCGGTCCGATGTCGAGATCGTCCTTGAAGAGCTTCTTGAAGAGCTGCTTTCCGCCGTGGAAGATGTGGTCGAAGATCGCGGTGGCGCCACCGGTGAGGCCGCTGAGTATGACGTCCTTGACGTCGATGCCGTGCGGTTTGCGACCGGGGGCTGCCGACAGGATCAGGACCAGTCGCGCGGCAAGCGTGGTGAACGCCTCTTCCAGCGCTTCGCTCAGGGTCGGCATCAGATGGAAGCGCTGGGCGAGCATCTGCAGGATCACCACGATCCGGGCCGTCGTGCGCAACTTGGCCTGGACCGTCTTGGTCGCCGCGGTGGCGGGGCTGAAGATCGCCTCGACGGTGAGGATCACGAGCTGGACCACCAGGATCGCCAGCTCGATGAGCAGGTTGACCTTCGACTCGGCGATGTCGATGGAGGTCTTCACCCGGCCGTCGGAGATGTCGTCCAGCTGCCGGGCGAATTCGTCGACGTGGTTCGTGCCCCCGTCGTCGGTCAGTACGTGTACGGCGCGCACGTACTTGCGTGCGACCGGCGGAGGCAGAACCCTGGAGGCGTAGCCGACCGACTCGGTGAGCAGCTCTCCCAGCTTGCGGATCCGGTCCGCGTAGTTCTTGTAGGCCTCGTGGCTCAGATAGGCGAGGTCCTCGTTGGCCTGCGGCATGCGCTCGCCCATGAGGGCGTAGAACAGCTCGTTCAGCCAGTCCGGAACCACGATGGCCATGCGGGTCAGTGCCTTCCGGACCGGGAGGCGTGCTCGTCGATGGCCTCCTGTGCGTCGTCCTGAGCACCCTGGATGAAGCCGCCGTTCTCAGCCAACAGGTTGGCCGAGCCCGAGGCGCCGTCCGAAAGCGCCGTGCCCGCCTCCTCGGCGCCCTCGCGCTCCTTCGCATCCCGCGGGCCGAGTTCCTTCGCCAGCGAGTCGTCATGGCCGTACCAGCCTGCGCTTCTGGCCGTATCGGCATTGAACTCGCGCACACAGCTGCGCGCGATCTGCATGATCTCGTGCTGGAACCTGGCCACCATCCGGATGTCTCCGGGGCTCGCCGAGAAGACGTTCTCCACAGTTCCTACTCCTCCCCGTCCTCATGGATCTCGTCGCGCAGCGACGCGCTGCCCTGCCGCGCGGGCGGCCCCGACGGCTCCTCCAGCCCGCCGGGGCCGAAGATGTCGGCCCAGTCGATGTCGAAGCCCTCCAAGTACGGCAGGCCCGGCCGCGGTTCGGTGAAGGGCTGGATCGTCTTCATCACGTGCCGCGCCATCGAGTCACGTGCCTGCGTCGCCGCCTCCAGCACGGACGCGGCGAGTTCGGTCGGGCTCATGGTGCGGTACTTGTTGTCGAGGAACCTCAGGTCGGTCAACTGCCCCTGGGGTCCCACCGTGGCTTCCACCACGCGGTCACGGGAGCGGACCACGTAGGTGGCCTGCCGCAGTTCCTCCTGAACCTTGGTCACTCCGGCGGTCACGGCGTCCAGTTCGGCCAGTGTGTCCGCGAGACGCTTGCCGAGTTCCTCGGTGAAGGGGTTCACCGAGGCGGTCGCGTCGGGCGCGTCCCCCTGGCGACGGGTCCCGCCGTTCCTCTCCTCCGTCCCGCTCATCCGATCACCGCCGGTGTTCCGCCTTCCTCAGTGCCCCACACGTCCTCGTCCTCGTCCACCCAGTTGGTGCGCTGCCTGTCCCCGCTCTCCGTGGACTGACCGCCCTGCATGCCGCCCATCGGAGCGCCGCCGCCCATGGGCGTGCTGGTGGTCTGTGTCCCGCCCTGCCGGAAGGGCATGGCTTCGCCGTCGATGGAGGGTGCCACCGAGCCGGTGCGGCGCAGCGCGGAAAGGCTGTTCGCGTCGTTCAGTACGGTACGCACACGTTCCGCGTTGGCTCCGCCCGCTCCCGCTCCCGCTCCGGCCCCTCCGGCTCCACCTCCGGCGCCGAAGCCGGGGCTGAGAGGTGTTCCTCCCGGGGGCGCCGTCGTGTTGTTGGCGCCGGCCGGGTCGAATCCACCTATGTTTCCCCCCAGCGTACCTCCCGTGAAAGGTGTGCTGTCGTAGTCCATGTAGTCGGCGTCCGGGTCGGCGTCGAAGTGTCCGTTGCCGTCGCCCAGCGCACCGTTGAGCGGGGTGGTCCCGCCATGCGAGAGGCCGGACACGTCGATCGGCTTGTTCAGCTGCGCCGTCGTGGTGGTGCCGTCCGGAGCCGTGGTCCGCAGGGTTCCGTCGGCGGGGTCGAACACCGTCTTGGTGCCGTCCGGGCCGGTGGTGGTGAGGGTGCCGTCCGCATTGAGCCGGAGGTGACCGCCGTCGGGGGTGGTGACGAGATCTCCCGGGTTGAGCCGGGTCGTGGTGGTGTGTCCGTCCGGGTCGGTCGTCACCAACTGCCCGGTGCCGGGGTCGAAGACCGTCTTGGTGCCGTCCGGATACGTGTGCACCAGGTTTCCGTCGGCGTCCAGGTGCGGCCCGCCGGCGGTGAGCGCGCCGGTGTTCAGTGGGGAGTTCGTGAGCGAGTTCGGGTTCAGGCCGGTGAAGTTGGTGAAGGGGTTCAGCGGGCCGGTGGTGGCGTCGGTGCCGCCGAGACCGGTGCCCTGACCGTCGGGGTTGAGCAGGGACGTCCCGCCGCCGTCGAGGTTCAGGCCGCCACCGAGGGCGTCCGGATTGAGGCTCTGCGGGAAGCTGTCGCCCAGGTGACTCAGGCCGGCGTTGAAGCTGTCCCCCAGGCCGCTGAGGCCGGTGTTGAGCTGCTTCTGGTTGTTGTTGGCGTCGGCGAAGTTCTTGTTGATTCCGTCGAACGCGTTCTGCGTGTTCTTGTTCGAGTCGGAGAAATTCTTGTTGAGGCTGTCCCATGCCTCCTTGTTCTGCTCGTTGGCGTGATCGAGGGCCTTCTCGGCGGCTTTCTTGTCGCTCTTCGCCTGCTCCTTCTCGTAGGTCTCGATGAGGCTTTTGTCCTCCTTCGACCGCATCTCCTCCCCCAGGTCCTCGGCTCCTTCACCCCAGCTCTTGCCGAGTCTCGCCAGGGACTGCCTCGCGGCCTGGACGAGGTAGCCGTCGACGTTTCGGTTCCAGCGGCTCACCGCTTGCTCACCGATCGTCTTCCAGGTGTTCAGGTCGCGCAGTCCGCCTATCCCTGGATTTTCACTGAACCCCGGCAGAGTGTCGAAGTCCACCTCGTCGTAGTCCCTGAGGTTTTCGTCGTTGTCGTTGCTGCTGCCGTCCAGTTTGCTGTAGAGCTTGTCGGTATTGACGACGACGAGAGATACGTTGTTCTGCAGGATCCAGTCGCTCAACGCGTCCAGTTCCTCGAGCAGTGACCGGTGCGGATCGTGCTCGCGCGAGTCGGCCCAGTTCTGCCAGACGTCCTTCAGGACCTTGGCCTCGAAATGCAGGTCCCACTGGGCCTGGAACAGCAGGTCGGAGTAGGTCGACTGGGGGTTCCCGCCGTCGAGCAATGTGTGGCCGCTCTTGTAGTCCCGGCCACCCATCTGCCGTGCGTAGCCGTCGTAGTTCTCGTACAGGGTCTGGAACAGGGTCCGCACCACGTCGGCGGACTGCCCCCGCCACGCCGAGTCCTCACCGCCCAGGGACTTGCTCCACTCCTCAAGCGGCTTCAGCTGAGCCCTGAAGAAATTCGCCGCCCGGTCGAAGGACTCGGCGGTCCGGGTGAAGGAGGTGAGATCCACGGCGTTCACGTCGTCCACCGAGACGCCGTTGTAGGAGAAGTTCTTGGTGGTGTACGGAGGGTTCACGAGTGCTTCGAGGACGAACTTCGGCGCGGACACGTAGCGCCAGAGGTCGATGTCATTCCACTCGTCTCCGTACTTGCCCTTGAATTCCGCGCCCTCCCGGGTGGTGCCCCCGTCCATCAGACTGCCCTTGCCGGCTGCGTCGGCAAGCACTCCGATGAACACGATGTCCGCGGTGTAGAGCCTTACCTTCTGCCCCTCCTGGTGCGTGTAGAAGGCGAGCCGGTAGTCCTCGCCGCGGGACGTCTGCCATCCGGACGCGGCGGTGTAGTCGTCCTTCGTGACGGCGCGCATCGAATGCTCGACCAGGTTCACCCGCATGAGCGGGATCCCCTCTTTGCTCTTGAGTTTTTCGAAGAGGGACTTGCGGCTCGGCAGCGGATAGCCCGTGTAGTCGCTGACGGCCTCCGCCCAGTAGTCGTCGTCGTCGTTGGATTCCATGCGCGAACTCCGCGTCGGTGGGGGTGGGGCGGGCGGGGCGCAACTGCCCTAGATGTCCTGGGTCGAGTTCTGCGACCCGCTCATGTCGTGATCGACATCGTCGAAGATGTCGAGGAACTTCTCCGCGTTGATCTCGGATATGTTGTCGCTCTGCGTGGATCCGATGATCTTGATCGTTTCTCTGAAACCCCTGTCGATGTCACGGAACAGCCGCTCCTGGTTCTCCAGGATGGCGTCGACGGACTTGGCCGACTCGGTGATCGCGTCGAGCAGTGTCTTGCCATGGGTGAGGGCCTCGTCGCCGAGCATCGGCCCCAGTGCCAGGAACTGGTTCTGCCGCAATGTCTCGGCCGTGGCCTCGCCGTTGACCAGGCTCTTGACGGCCCGGGCGGGGCGGTGGGTGACCGGGTCGGTGCCGTCCCTGCGAATCTCCTCCGTCTGTGTCACGAAGTCCTTGAGCTGCGTGTCGATGAACGTCTGCAGCGACTTGCCGTCGAGCTGGGTGAGTTGTCCCACGGGCCCTCCAGAGGTGTCGGGGCGGGCGGTGTCGAGTGCGGCGGAGGGGCCGAGCCACCGGTGCGGTCGCCTCGGCCCCGGTTATGAGGTGTCAGCCGACGACCTTGACCTCGGACCACATCTGGTCGAGCGACCGCTCGGTGTACTTGTAGTTCTCCGACACCTGCGTGAGGAGACCGGCGTGGTCGTGCAGCAGCGCGGTCATCGCGTCGACCGCGCGGACCCACTCCTGCTGCTTGTGCTCGTACATGTCCTTGTCGGCGCCGCTCCAGGTGGCCTTCAGCGCCTGCAGTTCGGCGTCGAGGTCGACGATCGTCTGCTTGATGGCCTTGGTCTGATGGACCATGTCGTCGGCCGCGTTCTGCATGTGGTCGTAGGAGACGTAGATCTCGCCGTCGGTGAAACTCATGGTGGTGACCTCGTGATGTCTCGACTGGAGCCGGTGTCCCGACTCGGATGTCCCTCGGAACTCAGGCTTTGCCCGTGAGCTGGTTGAAGGCGTTGTTCGACTGCTGGTAGGCGTGGTTGATGGCTTCGTTGGACGAACCCTGGTTCTCGTTCATCGCCGTCAGGGTGGTGTTGAGGCTGTCGATCACGTCCCGAAGGCCCGTGAGGATGCTCTTGGCGTGCCCCTCCCAGGTGATGATGAGGTCCCGGTAGGTGTAACCGTCGCCCCCCTTGTACCCCGCGGCCAGGTTGTTGCGCATCGCCTCGACGTCCTGACGTGACCTCCAGATGCCGTTGAACGCGCTCTCCAGGGCCTGGATACCGTTACGTGTCGCCTGCTCATCGCCTGAGCGGATGTTGCCCGCCATGTTCAGCCCTTCCGTTGTCTGTTCGATGAATTCCCCACACATACGTTACCGGCAGCATGTATCTCGTGTGGGACAGTCACATGTGTCTGTCGTGATCTCATCCGGACCGCGTTCCGGTCGGGTGCTTTCCGGTCGGGTGCTTTCCGGTCGAACCACAATGTGTCTGTGTGGTGGTGGGCCGCGTCGCGCCGGTCGCCGCGTTCGGGTCGAGATCGGGCCCCGCGGGCAGCATCGACAGCAAGGGCGAGGGCAGCGGGGTCACCTCTGCCTCGCTGTAGCCGAGCGCGCCGAGCGCCTTCGCCGTCGGGACGCGGTACCTGGTGCCGGTGTCGTCCACCAGATAGGTCGTGGTGCCCATGGTGGTACCGCCCGCTCCCAGGGCACGGACCAGCGCCGCGTGCCCCGGACGCACCACCACGCCGTCCACCCGCAGACACGCCTGTACGGCCTCGGCCGACGGCTGGGCGACGGGGGCCAGTTCGGCCGTCGCGGCGAGAAGCGTGGTGACCTTGGTGCCCTCGCCGTCCGGTTCCACACCCACGCACGCGGAGCGGTCCGCCGCGATGGGGGCCGGCTTCGGCGGAGTGGAGGGCAGCCCCTCCAGGACCGGTGAACGGCCCTCCGCGCCCGGCGCCAGGTGCTGCTTCAGGGCGTCGGCGCCCAGGCCCACGGCTCGCGGTGTCCGTCCCCCGTACGCCTTCTCCCGAGTCCGGGGATCGCCGAGGACGAGGGCCGCCCGGGTGGCCGTCATCGGCATCAGGCCCTCCTTGCGCAGGAGGTAGTACGGGTGCTCGTCCGAGCCGGGCACCTGGGCCTGGAACACCTGGCCGATCATGCTCGCGGCGCCGTCGAGCGCGGGTCCGGCGGTTCCGCGGTCGGGCACCTCGGGGGCCACCAGGTCGGGGCCGAGGACCAGGGCGTTGAGGAAGGCCGCGGAGACCGGCCGGGGAGCCACGGAACCGTAGCCGAGGGACACGGCGGCGCCGGAAGCCTTGTCGAGGCGCAGCCGGCTGCCCTGCCAGACCAGGTAGGCCGTCCGGTCGGGTCCCCGGGCCACGAACGCCTGTCCCGAGCCCAGCCCGGTGCCCGCCACGGGGGCGCCGGCGACCAGAGTGGTGTGCGCGTCCGCCGTCCCGGCGCCGGTGGTGGAGCAGACCAGCCACGCGTCCTGGTCCAGGTCGGCCGGCTTCGGCACCGACTCGGGCGCGCCGGGGATGCCGATGGGCAGGCCCACCGGGGTTCCCTGGAGGGAGGCGGTGGCCACGGTGGAGGTGGCGAGGTCGCTGCCGGCGACGAGCCGGGCGGAGGCGAAGTTGCGGACCGGTCTGAGCCGGCCGCCCACGTACAGGTACCGGGCGCCGGTCTCCTTGTTGACGACGAGGGTCCCGGGCGTCTTCCACGAGGTCTTGCCGCCAGGTGAGATCAGGCCGAACACCACGGACCCGGCACAGATCAGCACGGCTATGAGCACACCTATGAAAACGCCGCGGGTGGTCCGGCCCAGCGGTGTCTCGGGGGCGTCGGGCTCCGCGAGGAGCATGCCGGCGCTCAGCCGGGTCATGGTGAAGCTGTGCGCCTGCACCTGGTCGCGCTTTGACTGCATGGTGGCCTACCTCGCGGCTTTCTTCGAAATCGGCATGGTCGCGGTCAGCCCGAGATGGCACGCAGTTCGCCGAACACCCCGACGGCCCAGAGCGTGAGCGGCAGCAGGCCGATGGCCAGCGCGGACTGCAACAGCTCGGCCGCGCGGCCCCAGTAGGGCAGCATGCGGCGTCCGGGGACGGTCCAGGTCACGACGGCCAGCACGGCGGCCAGGCCCAGCAGTCCGGCGACGAACACCGGCCGGTCGCCGGGGGCGAGGTGGGCACCGGCGCCGACGAGGACCAGCGCCGCTCCCATGGCGCCGGGGACGACCAGGACCAGCCGCTGCCACACGTTGACCATGCCGCGGCCGTGCAGGAGCAGGATCAGGGACAGGACGACGGCGATCAGCGCTTCCGGGAGGTTCGGGCGCCGCACCAGCGGAACGAGACAGCCCGCGCCGACGAGACCGATCGCGCCGTACAGCGCGATCATCCAGCCACTGGCCAGTTCCGTCCGCGTGGCCACCTCCGGGCCGTCGTACGGGTCGATGCCCTCCTGGAGCTGCCGGGGGCTGGCCGGCAGTGGCGGCATCCGCATTCCGGCCAGCTTGAACGCGATGGCGGGGACGAAACCACCGACGAGAACCAGACAGGCGGCGATCGCGCAGGCGGCCTTGTCCACCGGTACGTCGAAGACGCTCATCATCGCCCCGGAGACGGCCGCGGCCACGCAGACCACCGCCGCGGCGAGGAAGAGCGGGGTGTAGACGGCCACGGCGGCCAGGGCGAGCACGGCGGCGCCCGCTCCGGCGGCCCCCGCGGCCAACAGCCGTGCTCCCAGCACGTGATAGGCGTTGGGGCCGGCGATCTCACCGGCGGGCAGCAGCCAGCCCGCGAGCGCCAGTGCCGGGACCGCCATCGCGCCGAGGACGGCACCCGTGGCCGCGTCACCGACCGCACGGCCTGCCGTGCCGGCTCCGGCGAGCAGCAGCAGGCCGGCGACGCCCGCGGTGGCGGCCCGGGGCACCACCGGGCCGCCGGGCCAGGCGAGCACGCCCAGCGCGATGACGAGGACGCAGACGAGGAAACCGCGCAGCAGTTGGCGGCTGCGTTCCGTGGTCCAGGCGTGCAGCCGCTCCCGGGTGACGTCCGCGATGCCCTCGACCAGGTCGTCGAGGCGGACCTCGGGCATCGCCTCGGCCCGTGGGCGCAGATGGAGGACCTCGCCGTCGTGCAGGTCGAGGGAGTCCAGGGTGGCCTCGTCGTCGAGGGCGGGTCCGCCGAGGCGTTGAAGCACCCAGCCGCCGTGGTCGAGTCCCTCTTCCTCCATGCCCTCCACGCAGTACCTGAGCAGCGTGGGGAGGAGGTCGGCCACCGGGACGTCCGTCGGGACGGCCAGGTCGATGGTTCTGGAGGGTGCCCGGACGGAGAGGCGGCACAGGCTGGCCACCGAGGTGTCGCTCATGGTCGGCACATTCGCTTTCGCGGAAGGTGATCGGATCGGTCGGATGTGAAAGTGTGACACCGGCCGACACATAGGTGTGCGACGGGGTGCGGTGTCCATCCGTCTATCGTGTGCAGAGTACCTCTGTCCGCCGGGCCGGTTTTCACGGCCCGCCCCTCCCGTCAGCGGACCCGGTGACACCTGCCTGGCTGCCGTCCGAAGGAGCCGATTCGTTGAGTTCCGTGCTTTTTCGTCGTCCCGCGCGTCGTCGTGGACCGGACATGCCCCAGGGGGAGTTGAACCTTCAGGAACCTCCGGTGCTCGCGGAGACGGTGCCGGACAACTCCGCGGTGTGGACATACATGCCCATGGCCATGATGTCCGTCTCCATGATGCTGATCTTCCTTCGCCCGGGTGGGTCGAACGGTGTCTTCATCTACCTGTCACTGGGCCTGATGGTGCTGGCGTCGGCCGCCATGATCATCGGTCAGTTCATGCGCCGCACCAGTGAACGCAAGCAGCGACTGCGCGGGGAACGACGCGACTACCTGAGGTATCTTGGGCAGGTCCGCAAGCAGGCCCGGCGCGCGGTGGCGGAGCAGCAGTCGGCCCTGGCCTGGCGCCACCCGGAACCTGCGGCGCTGCCGTCCATGGTGCGCACCACCCGCCTGTGGGAACGCCGAGTGACGGACGAGGACTTCGGCGAAGTCAGGATGGCCGTCGGCGACCAGCAACTGGCCATGAAACTCACCGCGCTGTCCACCAAGCCCGTCGAGGACCTCGATCCGCTGTCCGCGCACGCACTGCGCCGCTTCATACGTGCCTACAGTACGGTGCCCGATCAGCCGGTCGCCGTGTACCTGCGCTCCTGGTCGCGGGTGCTCATACGTGGCGACGAGGCCACCCGGCGGTCCCTGGTGCGCGCCGTGCTCGCGCAACTCGCCGTGTTCCACGCCCCGGAGGAGCTGTGGATCGTCGTATGTGCCGCCGACGAGCACCGGGCCCACTGGGAGTGGGTGAAGTGGCTGCCGCACGGCCACCATCCGCAGGAAAAGGACGGAGCCGGTCCGGTCAGGATGACGGCGTCCGCCTTCAACGACCTGGAGGACGTGCTGGGGGCCGAGTTCGCCGAGCGCCCCGCCTTCGACCCGGAGCTGCCTCCCGGCCGTGAGGAGCCCTACACGGTCGTCGTCCTGGACGGGGTCAGCGTGCCCTCCGGGCACCGCATGGACGGACAGGGCTTCCGCAACGCGGTCGTCGTCGACCTGGCCGACACCCTCCAGTGGCGGCCCGGGCGCAACACACTCCGCCTCGACGTCCGGCCCGACCGGGTCGGCCTGGTACGCACCGACCGCACCCGCTCGGAGCAGACGACGTACCTGGGCAGGCCGGACGTCATGGGGCCGGTGGCGGCCGAGGCGCTCGCCCGGACGGTCGCGCCGTACCGGATGCGGGCGGCGGCCTCCGCCGCCGAGCCGCTGGCCGCGGACACCGAACTCACCTCACTGCTGGGCATTCCCGACCTGCGCCGGCACGAGCCGCAGACCCTGTGGCAGCGTGCCCACAGCGCCTCCCGGCTGCGGGTGCCCATCGCGGTCGGCAGCGACGGACTCCCGGTCGAACTGGACATCAAGGAGTCGGCGCAGGGCGGCATGGGACCGCACGGCATGCTCATCGGCGCCACCGGGTCGGGCAAGAGCGAGTTGCTGCGGACCCTCGTCCTGGGGCTGGCCCTGACGAACTCCTCGGAGACCCTCAACTTCGTCCTGGTCGACTTCAAGGGTGGTGCCACCTTCCTCGGCCTGGACGAACTGCCCCACACCTCGGCGGTGATCACCAACCTGTCGGACGAGGTGGCGCTGGTCGCCCGTATGCAGGACGCCCTGCACGGAGAGCTGATCCGCCGCCAGGAGCTGCTCCGGGCCGCCGGCAACTACTCCTCGGCCCTGGAGTACGAGAAGGCCCGCGCCTCGGGCACCGCGCTGGCTCCCCTGCCCAGCCTCTTCGTCGTGGTCGACGAGTTCAGTGAACTCCTGTCCGCACACCGGGAGTTCATGGAGCTGTTCGTCATGATCGGCCGACTGGGCCGGTCGCTCGGCGTGCATCTGCTGCTGGCCTCCCAGCGCCTGGACGAGGGCCGGATGCACCAGTTGGAGAGCCATCTGTCGTACCGGATCGGTCTGCGCACGTTCTCGGCCATGGAGAGCCGGGGCGTGCTGGGCGTCCCGGACGCCTACCAACTGCCTTCGCAGCCCGGCAGCGGATACCTCAAGAGCGGTGTGGAGGCCCTGACCCGCTTCCGGGCGGCCTACGTCTCGGGCGAGTACCGCACGCGGGGCGGAGCGGTCGCGCAGGCCCGGGTGGCCAGCCAGGTGGTTCCGTGGACGTCGGCGTACGTCGTACCGCGCACGGTCGCCCCACCCGCCGCGCCGGAGCCGGCCCCCGAGGAGGAGAAGGACTCCGGGGACAGCCTGTTGTCCGTCGCGCTCGACCGGCTGCGGGACGCGGGTCCGGGCGCGCACCGGGTGTGGCTGCCGCCGCTGGACCTGCCCTCCTCGCTCGACGAGCTGCTGCCACCGCTCTCGGTCGGCCCGGAACGCGGATGCACGGCGGCGGCGTGGCCGGGGTCCGGCCGGCTGAAGGTGCCGGTCGGCCTGGTCGACAAGCCCTTCGAGCAGCGCCGCGAGCCGCTTGTGGTGGACCTGTCCGGCGCGGAGGGCCATGTCGGCGTCGCGGGCGGGTCACAGAGTGGCAAGTCCACGTTGCTGCGTACGCTCATCGCCTCCCTGGCGCTCACCCACACGCCCCGCGAGGTGCAGTTCTACTGCCTGGACTTCGGTGGCGGCACGCTGTCCGGCCTGTCCGGGCTGCCGCATGTGGGCGGCGTCGCGTCCCGGCTGGACAGCGAGCGCATCAGCCGCACGGTGGCCGAGGTCACGGCGGTGCTCAACCACCGTGAGCAGTTCTTCCTGGACCACAGCATCGACTCCATGGCGACCTACCGGCGGCGGCGTGCGGCCGGTGAGTTCGCCGAGGAGACCCACGGTGACGTCTTCCTCGTGGTGGACGGGTGGGCGACCCTGCGCCAGGACTTCGACAACCATGTCGCGACGCTCAACCAGGTGGCCGCCCGCGGCCTGAACTACGGCATTCACCTGGTCGTCGCCGCCGCCCGCTGGATGGAGATGACGACACAGGTCCGCGACCAGATCGCCACCCGCCTGGAACTCAAGCTCGGCGACCACATGGACTCGTCCATCGACGTCCGCCGGGCGGCGCTCGTGCCGCGCATCGCCGGACGCGGTCTCACGGTCGAGGGCAAGCTGCACTTCCTGGCCGCGCTGCCGCGGGTGGACGGTACCGGTGACGCCGACGACCTCACCGAGGGCGTCGCCGACCTGGTCGAGCGGGTCTCGGGCGGATGGAGCGGTCCCGCCGCGCCCGCCGTGCGGATGCTGCCGCACTGGCTGCCCGCCGCCGAGCTGCCCGCGGCCGAGGGCGGCGAGGGCGGCGAGGGCGGCGAGGGCCTGCGGGTGCCGCTGGGTCTCGATGAGGAGACCCTCTCCCCCGTCTGGCACGACTTCGGCCGTACCCCGCATCTGATGGCCATCGGCGACACCGAGAGCGGCAAGACCAACCTGCTGAAGCTGGTGACGTCCGCGATCACCTCCCGGTACACGCCCCAGGAGGCGCGGATCCTGGTGGTCGACTACCGGCGCGAGCTGGTCGAGGCCGTCCCCGAGGAGTACCGGCTGGGCCACGCCGTGTCCCTGTCCGCGCTCGGCGAGCTGATGAGCGGTTCCCAGCGGGCGCTGAAGACACGTCTTCCGGGGCAGGACATCAGCCCGGCCCGCATGCGGAAAGCCGACTGGTGGACCGGCCCGCGCCTGTTCGTCCTGGTCGACGACTACGACATGCTGGGCGGCAGCAACGCCTTCGACCACGCGTTCGAACCGCTCTTCGAGTTCCTGGCGCTCGGGTACGAGGTCGGCCTGCACGTCGTGACCGTGCGCTCCGCCACCGGCGCAGGCCGCGGCTTCAACGACCAGCTCCTGCGCCGTCTCGGGGAGGTCAACACCCCCGGCCTGCTGCTGTCCTGCCCGCCGACCGAGGGGTACGTCTTCGGCAACATCAAACCGCGCAGCCTGCCGCCGGGCCGGGCCCGGTACATCGCCCGCAACAAGGCGACGCTGGTGCAGACGGCGGTGGCGGAGCAGACCCCGCAGCCGTCGGAGGGCTAGCGAACGCGCAGGGGCGTGCCGGGTGTTCACCACCCGGCACGCCCCTTTGCTGGCCGCGGTCGGCCCGTTCAGGGCCGCCGCGCCGGGCGCCAACCGCGCGCCCGGCCGCGCGGGACCGCGAGAGCCGCCCAGCCGACGAGGAGCACGACAGCCGCTCCGACGGCACAGACCAGAAGGGCGGTCCGGGTTGCTCGTTCCCCGTGTGTACGGTCCGGCATGCGCACGGCAGCACCGTGCGCACCGGCCGTCGCCCCGGCCGCCTGCGTGTCGTCCATCACGGAGGCGAGCGCCGCGTAGGCGTCCAGCCGGGGTACGTCGTCCGGGTAGGCGGTGGACGTCAGGCGTCGGGCCACCTGGGCCGCGGAGAGGCCGGGAAAGGCCGCGCGTACGAGGGCGGCGGCCCCCGCGGTGTAGCCGGCGGCGAACGAGGCACCGGAGCCGACGAAGTGCCCGCCGCCGTGCGGCCCGATGCCGACGACACCGTCGCCGGGAGCCGCCAGGTCTGCGCCCGCCGGGAGCAGCGCCGCATCCGGGCGGGTGCCCCGTACATCGACGTCCAGGACGCCGAGCACGCCCGGGGAGGCGGCCGGCCAGTAGTCCCGGGGGGCCGGGGTGCTCTTCTCGACGGTGCCTCGCGGTGGGTCCGGTACGGCGGCGGCCACGACGAGGGCATCGTGCTCGGTGGCGTAGGAGACCGCGTCGTCGAGCGCGGAGGACCGGGAGGCGAACGCGGCGGACACCTCGACCACCCGGGCCCCGGCATCCACCACGCCGCGGATACCGGCCGCCACGTCGGCCGCCGACGGTGCCCCGCGCTCGGTGGTGCCACGGGCCGAGACGATGGTCGCGCGGGGGGCGACGCCGTGGAAGGCGACCCCCTTCGCCGGAGCGGCGGCGATCAGGCCGGCCACGAAGGTGCCGTGGCCCACGCAGTCGTCACCCGCGACACCCACGGCCTCGACCCGGCCCGACAGGGCGGGGGCCCCGGTGGCGACACCCGTGTCGACCACGCCGACCTTGACGCCCGCGCCCTGGGAGATCCGCGCGGCACGGGACAGTTCCAGGCTCTGGTGCTCCCAGGGGGTGGCCGTCGCCGTGGTCGTGGACGCCTTGGTGCAGTCGGCGTGGTCAGTCAACTCGGCGGCCATGACCGGAAGTTTCACGGTCGGCCTCTCGTCGGCGACGGCCGTCGGGGACACGGCCAGTACGGCCGCCGCCGTCAGTGCGAGCGGCAACAGGCCGCAGCCCGCGGACCGTACGGCCGCGGAGCATCGCGGGCCGCAACGGACGGTCTCCCGACGCGGACGGCGGGTCATGCGATCAGCCCCTCGTGCTGCGGCGCGTCCTGGGGCAACAGCAGCCGCAGGTCCTCGAAGCCGGGCGCCGCCATGCCGCTCAGCCGTCCGGCCTGACGTGTCATCATGCCCTCCAGGGTCTGGCGTGCCAGGCGCGCGTTGCCGAAGGACCGCTCGCGCGGCAACGAGTCGAAGTACTCCCTGAGTACCTGGCCGGTGCCTGGACCGCACTCGTACCCGGACGCCGTCGCGTGGGCCCGCACGATCGTGACCAACTCGTCGGAGGAGTAGTCGGCGAACTCGACGCGGCGCGAGAACCGCGAGGACAGGCCCGGGTTGGAGGCCAGGAAACCCTCGATCTCCTTGGTGTATCCGGCGACGATCACGACCACCTCGTCGCGGTGGTCCTCCATCAGCTTCAGCAGCGTGTCGACGGCCTCACGGCCGAAGTCGGAGGCGGAGGCTCCGTCCGGGGTGAGGGTGTACGCCTCGTCGACGAACAGCACACCGCCGATGGCCCGCTCGAACACCTCGCGGGTCAGCTGTGCGGTGTGGCCGATGTAGCGGCCCACCAGATCCGCGCGGGAGACCTCGACGAGCTGGCCGCGGGGCAGCACGCCGAGCGAGGCCAGCAGTTCGCCGTACAGGCGGGCCACGGTCGTCTTGCCGGTGCCGGGCGGGCCCGTGAAGACGAGGTGGTGGCCGATGCGCGGCACCGGCAGGCCCGCCGCCTCGCGCTGGCGCGCGGTGGACAGCAGGTTGACGAGGTCGGTGACATCCCGTTTGACGGCCGCGAGCCCCACCAGGTCCCCCAGTCGCGCCAGCGGGTTGGTCTCCTCCGCCGTGTTCTCGCCACAGACCGCGGCGGCCGCGTCGGCGCTCACGTCGTCGGCCAGCAGCAGTTGAAGGTCGCTCTCGGAGATGTCGGAGAGCGTGGCCAGCCGGGTCGCCTGGCGGTCCACCATCTCCTCGAACACCCTTCGTGCCTCACGGCCGTTGCCGAACGTGGCGTCCTTCGGCATCCGGTCGAAACGTACGGCCAGCGCCTGGTGCGCCGACTCGTCCAGCCGGTACTGGTGGGACAGGCACATCTTCTCGACGATGGCGACCAGTTCGGGCACGGAGTAGTTCTCGAACTCGATCGTGCGGGAGAAACGCGAGGCGAGTCCGGGGTTGGACGAAAGGAAGTCGTCCATCCGGGACGAGTAGCCCGCGACGACCACGACCACGTCGTCGCGGTGGTCCTCCATCAGCTTCAGCAGCGTGTCGACGGCCTCGCGGCCGAAGTTGGCGCCGGAGCCCTGGCCGTCGGACAGGAGCGTGTACGCCTCGTCGATGAACAGGACGCCGCCGAGCGCGCGGTTGAAGGCCTCCGTGGTCTTGATGGCCGTTCCGCCGACGATCTGGGCGACCAGGTCGGCCCGCGAGACCTCGACCAGGTGTCCCGACCGGAGTGTGCCGAGCCCGGCGAGGATGTCTCCGTAGAGCCGGGCGACGGTGGTCTTGCCGGTGCCGGGGGGGCCGGCGAAGACGAGGTGCCGGCTCATCGGCGGCGCCGGCATGCCCAGGCTGGCCCGGCGCTGCGCGAGCTGGGTCAGGTTGACCAGCGTGCGGACCTGCTCCTTGACGTTGTCGAGACCGATGAGGGCGTCGAGAGCGGCCAGCGAGGCGTCGTCACCCGGGCCGTCGCCCTGGTCCTGGGTCCCGGGAGACGCGGCCGGGTCGGTGCCCTCGGCCTCTCCGACGCCCCACGCGTCCCGCTTGCCGTTGCCCGTGCTGGTCAGGCTCTCCACGGCCACCCGGTCGCCCGCCTTGGCCTGGACGAGACCACCGCCGGCGTTGTCCCGGACCGTGCAGTTCACCACCGAGACGGGGGAGTCGGATTCGATCCGCACACCGTCCTTGCCGGCGCCGCTGATCTCGCAGGAGTTCAGGGACGCCCGCCCACCGTCGGCGATCAGGATCCCCTGTTCGGTGCTCTCCCGGGACGTCACACGGGTCGCGGTCAGGTCACCGTCCTTCTCGACCAGGACACCGTGCTGCGCCGCCTTGCTGATCGCGCAGTCCCGTACGGTCATGGCGCCGGCGCCGCCGATGGAGAGCCCCGCGCCCTCGGGAGCCTCGACCGTGCCTCCGCCGACGTAGACGTTCCCGTCGTTCTCCACGCGGACGCCGGCACCGCCGGGCCCCTGGATCAGGCAGTCCTCGAGGCGGCCGCGGCCGTCCTTGACCACTTCCACTCCGTGCCCCGCCGGGGAGATGATCCGACCGCGGCGGATCAGCGGATTGGCACCGGTGCGGACAGAGACACCGACGCCCCCCGCGTCAACGACCTCCAGCCGGTCCATCTCAGCCGCGGACTCGTCCTCCAGCAGCAGCCCCGAGCCGGCACAGTCCCGCACCGTCAGCCCGACGAAGACCGGCGAGGAGGATCCGGACACCCGGACCGCGGGCGCCTCGCACGAATCCGCCCAGCAGTCCTCGAACGTGCCTCGCGAACGGTCCGTGACGAACAGGCCGTGCTCCTTCGTCCGGGCCACCCGGCATCGCCGCAGCAACGGATCGCTGCCCATACCCACGGCGATGCCGACACCGGAGGTGTTCGTCACCCGTACGTCCTCCAGGACGGTGCGGGACTGGCTGGTGATGTGCACGCCCGTGGTCGTGTCGCGTACCACCGTGCGCAGCACGCTGGTCGTGCTGCGGCCCTCCAGCGCCACCGCCGGTTTGTCGGTGGAGGAGATGTCGCAGTCCTCGATCGAGCTCTGGGCCTCGCCGTTGGCCAGAAAGCCGTTGCCGCGGGCGTCGCGGATCGTGCAGCCCCGTACGGTGACACGGCCCTCCTCACCGATCACGACCCCGGTCGTCCCGAGGTGTTCGAGCGTGGAGGACTCCACGGAGCTGTCCGCGGACGAGGTGACCACGACACCGGCTCCGACGCCGTTGGTCACCCGGCAGTCGCGCAGGGCCAGCGAACCGCTGTTCCGGGCGAGCAGCGCGGTCCACGAGGAGGCCGCGATCTCGCAGCCGTCCATCGCGACCTGCCCACGGGGAGCGTCGACGACGGGAAGTTCCTCGTCACGGCCGCGCAGCACCAGGTCGGTGAGCATGACCGCGTCCGCCTTGAGGGTCAGAGCGGTGCCACGGCGCGGGGCTATCTCCACAGTGCCGCGCGCCTGGGCGGCGACGATGGTGACCGGTGTGGTGATCGTCAGATTCTCCGGGTAGCTGCCGGGCAGGACGCTGACGACCGCGCCACTGCGTGCTCTGGCCAGAGCTTCGCCGATCGTTGACAAGCCGTCGGCGCTGTCCGGGCCGACGGTGAGTACCTGGCGAGACACGCGTGGTTCCTCCTCAGACGGATGCCCCGGGACCGCGGACCGAGTGTGTGCCTTGCGCGGGCAGCGACCATCGTGCCGGGGACCTGGTCGCCGGGTGACACCTTAGTTGAGGTTGGCCGATACACAGGAACCGGACCACTACCCGGAACACGAATGTCACCGGCCGAGGACAGGTTTCTGTCGCCCGCGCAGCCGTGACATGTCACTCATCGACGTGGGAAACCGAGCTGACCTGGGCGTTCGGCGGGCAGGGTGCGCCGGATGCCCGACACGTGTTGGCCGGACAGGGGACGGGTGGCTACGGTGACCACGTCATGTCTTCACCCCGCTCGGATCCTGCCCGACGCGGGAGATCCCCCGCGCTCACGTACGGCACCGTCGTCGGGGAAGCACACATGCCGGTCACGAGAGAGGTCGACGATGCCCACGCCTGGTTTCCCGCCCGACACGCTCACTTCCGAGGGATTGCCGGCCTGGATCGACGATCTGGCCTGCGGAGATCCGAACCACATCCTGCACGTCGCGCGCGGCATCGAACCCGCGAAGGCGCTGGAAGCCCTCGGCGCCGAGCCGGAGTTGATCCGGTCCGTCGAACTGCCCGACAGCAAGCCGGACGAGTGGTCGTCGCTGCCCGGCGCGGCTCTCGGTGTCGAACCCGGGACCTCCGCAGTGCTGCTGGCGGGACGCGTCGGCGAGTGGACCTTCGTCTACGACGACGCCGGGGAAACCTACGACGACGAGGCGACGTCCGCCCTGTCCCGCGACGGTCGGACGGCGGCCACCAGTGTGTACACCATCAACGGTGACGCCAGTTTCACCTATGCCGTCGACAGTCGGCTGGTCGCGTCCATCGATGTCGAGAACCTTCTCCTCGAGGAGGACCTGCCGGGCATGCCCGCCGAGCTGCGTGCCGCGTTCGAGGCGGCCGGCATCGCCGATTGGGAGGATCTCGAGCCCGGTGAGGTCGACAGCCTGATCGGCATGCGTACCGCCTGCGCCCTGGCGGGCCTCACGCTCACCCTGAGCGACATACGGAGGGTCCCGCTGCTGGCCGTACCCGTACCGCTCGACTGACTGGTCACTACAACCTCACCGCGGCGCCGACACACCGCGCCCCGAGGTGCGGAAGCCCTCGGGAGGCTGATTGACACATATGTATCTATGGCGTCATTCTCTGCTGAGAACCTGTTTGTCACCAGAGCACACCTTGATGTAGAGATGCCCTAACATGTGATGTGTACTGGGACGCCGCTGAACGTCGCAAGGCAATCGAAGCCCTCGCCGCCGGCCGTGGCGCATCTGTGTGAGGGTCGCAGGAGGTACCGTGCTCACCGCGTTCATTCATGTGCTCAAAACACCTGACCTGCGCAAGAAACTGCTCTTCACCCTCGGCATCGTCGTGGTGTACCGGCTCGGTACCCATGTCCCGATCCCGGGCGTCGACTACAAGACCGTCCAGCAGTGCGTCGCGCAGGCCTCGGACAGTCAGGGGCTGTTCGGACTGGTCAACCTCTTCAGCGGTGGCGCGCTCCTGCAGATCACCGTGTTCGCGCTGGGCATCCTGCCGTACATCACGGCCAGCATCATCCTCCAACTGCTGACCGTGGTCATCCCACGCCTGGAGGCGCTGAAGAAGGAGGGGCAGGCGGGTACGGCGAAGATCACCCAGTACACCCGCTACCTGACGGTGGCGCTCGCCGTGCTCCAGGGCACCGGGCTGGTCGCCACGGCGCGCAGCGGCGCCCTGTTCTCGGGGTGCTCGGTGGCGTCGAGCATCATCCCGGACCGGTCGGTCTTCACCACCGTCACCATGGTCATCTGCATGACCGCCGGCACCTGTCTGGTCATGTGGCTCGGTGAACTGATCACCGACCGGGGCATCGGCAACGGCATGTCGATCCTCATGTTCATCTCGATCGCCGCCACGACCCCGTCCGCACTGTGGTCGATCAAGCAGCAGGGGACACTCGCCGGCGGCTGGATCGACTTCGGCGGCGTCGTCCTCGTCGCCCTGGCCATGGTCGGCCTGGTCGTGTTCGTCGAGCAGGCGCAGCGCCGTATTCCGGTGCAGTACGCCAAGCGCATGATCGGCCGCCGCTCCTACGGAGGCACCTCGACCTACATCCCGCTGAAGGTGAACCAGGCGGGCGTGATTCCGGTCATCTTCGCGTCGTCGCTGCTCTACATTCCGGCCCTGGTGGCGCAGTTCTCGGGCGGCGACTCCGGCTGGAAGACCTGGGTCACCCAGAACCTGACCAAGGGCGACCACCCGCTCTACATCTCCCTGTACTTCGTTCTCATCGTGTTCTTCGCGTTCTTCTACGTCGCGATCTCCTTCAACCCGGACGAGGTCGCCGACAACATGAAGAAGTACGGCGGCTTCATCCCGGGCATCCGGGCCGGACGGCCGACCGCCGAGTACCTGTCGTACGTACTCAACCGGATCACCTGGCCGGGTTCGCTGTACCTGGGTCTGATCGCCCTCGTCCCCACGATCGCGTTGGTCGGACTCGGGGCCACCCAGAACTTCCCGTTCGGCGGAACCAGCATCCTCATCATCGTGGGTGTCGGCCTGGAGACCGTGAAGCAGATCGAGAGTCAGCTCCAGCAGCGCAACTACGAGGGCTTCCTCCGCTGAATCGACCGCTCTGCGTCGTGTCGTGGTCTCGACGCCGCGGACTTGGGCCTTTCTGTCGCGGGCCGCCGACCCGACTAGAGGTCGAACTCCAGGTGTTCGATGTCCGTGAAGCGGACCTCCTCCAATTGCCCCGCGCGGCGGCCGTTGTCCTGGAAGTAGACCTCCTTGAGGGCTTCGGCGGTGATCTCGCGCAACCGCTGGTCGCCGGCGCCCTGTTGCTGAGCCTCGAAGAGGCGGGCGGCGTACGGGGGCGGCAGGGCCACCGTCAGGTGTCGGATGCGGTCCTGGTCCGTCGTCCCGATCGGCGCGGTGTAGCCGAGGCGGGCGCGGGTGTCGATGACGATGCCGCCGGTCGTGGCCGCCTTCTCACGGGCCCTGGCACGGATCTGCGGCTGCCACCGCTTCCTCACCTCGCGTTCCAGGCGGGCAGCCAGCTCCGGGCGGGGCTTCTTGATCTGGTTCTTCACGTACCGTTCGACGGTGCGCTGGGAGATCCGGAGCATCCGGGCGACGGCCCTGGTGCCCTTGAGCTGCTTGACCAGGTACCGCATCTGCGCGCCGGCCGACTTCGGCGCGGGGCGCGTGAACGACCTCTGCACCGCCTGGTCCAGGCCCTCGCCGAACATGCTCATCGTCGGTCCACCTACTCCCCGTTGTCCTGGTCGGTGACGGTGCCGTCCTTGATGTACCGGGCGAGGTTCAGTTCCGGAGCGCCGAACTGCTCGCGGACGCCTTCACCCCACAGCACGCTCTGGGTTCCCTCCCATTTCACCAGGCCCGGATTCACTCCGAGTTTGAAACCGCCGGGCAGCGGCTTGCCCTCACGGTAGGGGAGGAAGTCCAGTGGCGAGGTGCCGTCGGTCGCGTAGACGGCGCAGTCGGAGAGGATCGCGACCGGGTACTGGCCGGTGAACGCAGCATGCTTGACGATCTTGCGGTGCATGTTGATCCGTGTGCGGGAGATGACGGCGGCGCGGATGTCCGGCCGCCAGGTGGGGCGGGACAGGGCGCGCCACGGCCGGCCGGGCCGCCAGCCCTCGCCCCGCGGGCGCTCACGCAGCTTGCCCAGGCCGCCCTTGACCGTCGCCTTGATCGCGGACACCGCGATCGCCAGCTGGGGGTCGCGCAGGCGGTAGTCGTTCATCGCCGCCAGGAAGCCTTCCGGCGACAGGTCCGCACCGACGCCCAGGTCGGCCATCGTGGCCAGGTAGGCGTCGCGCAGCCGGTTGTACCAGGCGTCCAGGTAACGGCCGTTGTCGTGCCGGACCCACGCCTCGACCGGGCGCACCTCGTATCCCAGCTCCACCGCGTACGCGACGGTCGGCGTCGCATACCAGGCGGGTCCCGCAGGGCGCTCCCCCTTGGGCGTGAAGGGGCTGGGCAGCAGGTCGCCGTCCAGCTCCACCCACTCCTTGCCCGCCTTGACGCGGGACAGGTCGACATGGCCGAGGTCGACCAGCCACGAGCCGGGCAGCTTCGGGTCGAACACCGGCTTCGCGACGTACGTCGGCGCGCCCAGGCCCACGATCAGGCCGTTCGCCCCGGCGGCGAAGGCCATGTTCACGTCGATGCCGACCAGGTTGCGGCGCATGCATTCGGCGTCGGTGAGCGGCCGCGCCCAGTCGTACGCCTCCTCGAACAGCTTCTCCCCGGGTCCGCGCACGTGGAACCTGGGGAGGTCCTTGAGGAGCGGGTGGCCGTCGGGCGCTTCGCACGGCGCGCAGTCCACCGGGTCCTTGCCCAGGCTTCCGGGGTTGTGCTCGGAGTGCCGCCTGCCGTCGGCGTCGGGATCGGAGGCGCGGGTGGGGGGGTGCAGCGCGGTCATCAGCTCCAGGCCGGTGACGGCGGTGGAGCCGCGCGGCGTCATGACGCGGGACGCGTACACACCCAGGAGGTGGGCGAGTTCCGCCGGGGGGAGCCGGTCGGCGTCGCCCCAGTGGCGGGAGTCCAGCGCGTTCCAGGACGGGACGCACAGTTGCACGCAGGCCCGCTCCGAGCCCCGGGCCGGGCGGTAGATCCGCGCCCATGGCCCGAAGCCGCGCTTCGTGAGCTTCCAGTCGGCTCGCGTCAGCTGTTTGACGACCTTGTGGCTCTCCGGGATCCGCCCGGCGAGCCGCTCCTCCTCGGTGAGGGCGCTGGGCAGGCCGTAGCGCTCCAGGGCGGCCTCGGTGAGCACGAGGAGCGGGTCGGCGTCCTTGCCCGGCCGGGACAGCTTGGGCTGCCCGAGCGCGGCCTCGCGCAGGGTCCAGTCCACCAGGGCCGGGATGCTTTTGGCGGGGACGTCCAGGACCAGGCCGCCGGTGCAGTACGCCAGTACCCGGCCGTCCTCGACGTCGACCACCGCGAGCGGGCCGTTCTCGAAGCGCGGGTCGCTCCCGGGGGCGGCCGCGGTGTCGAGCGGTGCCGCCTTCTTCGTGGCCGGATTCGGGGCCGTTCTCCCGGCTGGACGGCGGGGTGCCGGTGCCGGCTCGGCAGTCGGTGTCGCAGGCGGGGCGGGAGCAGGTACTCCGGCCCGTGCCGGGGCCTCCTCCGTGGCCGACACGTCAGAGGCCTCGGAGACCGGGGGCGCGGAGACCGGGGCCTCGGAGACCGGGGGCGCGAGTCCCGCGGGCGTCTGCTGCGGCGGCGTCTCCTGCCCAGGGGTGGGGTAGAGCGTCGCCAGCTGTTTCAGCAGGCGGGCGTACGCGTCCCGCTCCGGCGGCCTCGGTTCCGTCTTGCCGGACTCCCAGCCGGACAGCGTCGCGCGGCGCACCTTCAGCGCGACGGCCACTTCCTCGGCCGTCAGTCCGTGGGCCTTCCGCAGCCGCTTGCGCTCCTCCGGCGGCGGCAGCGGAGCGCGGGACGCGACCAGCGCGTCGACCGCGTCGAACAGACCGGACATGGGCACCTCCTGGGCCGACATGCTACCCAGACGCGTCGCTTGATGCGTACATCCGCCGTACATTGCGCGTACGGGGCGCGGCGGCGCGGCTCAGCGCAGGGGCCCGAGTGCCAACCGCACGTCTCGCTCCGGCACGCCAGGGACAGGAGAGCCGGATGCGCGCTCGGTGCCCGGTGGGCTCGGCATCCCCGGCACGGGCCCGCCGGTCAGCGCTTGACGTCGTATATCCGGTTGGTGGGGGTCTCGACGGCGAGCCTCCAGGTGTGCAGGCCCACCCCGTCGGCGATGGCCGCGAGGGCTTCCTGGCCCGGGTGGTTGCCGAGCGCGTGCGGGCCGCCCTGCGCCATGGCCGCCGGGAGGCAGAGGACGGCCGAGGTGGAGGCGAAGGACCGGCCGATGGGGTTGATGTTCTCCCCGGGCTCGGCCGACACGTTCGGCTCGACGACGAGGCAGCTTCCGCCGTCCGCGAGGACCTTTTCGGCGTGCTGCAGCGCTGCTCCGGGGTCCCCGAGGTCATGCAGGCAGTCGAAGAAGGTGACGAGATCGTAGTCGCCACCGGGGAAGTCGTTTGCGGCGGCGACCTCGAACGTCACGCGATCGCCGACGCCCGCCTGCTCCGCCAGCTTCCGGGCCGCCTCGACGGAGGGCTCGTGGAAGTCGAAGCCACGGAAGCGGGACTGCGGAAACGCCTTGGCCATGAGCACCGTCGAGTGGCCGAAGCCGCATCCCACGTCGGCGACGGAGGCGCCTCGCCGAAGCTTCGCCTCGACACCCTCCATGGCGGGCAGCCACTCCTGAACCAGCACCGCCTCGTATCCGGGCCTGAAGAAGGCGGCAACGCCTTCCGCCAGTTCCGGCCCGTACTCCTGCCAGCTCACACCGCCGCCGTACCGGTAGGCGTTCGCCAGCTCCTCTTCGGCACCGTAGAGAGACTTCAGCATGGTGAAGCCACCACCGACGTACGTAGGCACGGAGGCGTCGGCCAGCACCGCCGCATGTTCGTCCGGCAGGACATACGTATCCGTCTCGGGGTCGTGCAGTACGTAGGCACCGGCGACCTGCGCCGCCAGCCACTCCCGGGTGTACCGCTCGACGAGTCCCGTCCTGGAGGCGAGTTCGTCCGAGGTGAGGGGCCCGGCTCCCGACATGGCCCGGTACAGCCCGAGACGGACACCCAGAGATGTCGACACACCCGCGAAGGCGGCCGCGTTGTCGGCGACCACCCTCCCGAGAAATTCCATCACGCGGTTCTCATCCGTCATGTGATCATTCTTTCGACTGTGAGTCTCCTGCCGCAGGTGGCGGGAGACGAAGTGCCTGGTTCGCTTCTGTAACGCACCGGGGAGGACGATCGGTTCACGCGGCGAGCTCTGAGGAGGGCAGGCGCAGGACGAAGGTCGAGCCGACGCCGGGGGTGCTGTTGGCCTCCACCGTGCCTCCGTGCGCCTCGATCAGCTTGCGCACGATCGACAGTCCGAGCCCGCTGCCACCGGTCTGGCGGGAGCGGGACTTCTCGGCCCGCCAGAAGCGGTCGAAGACGTGCGGCAGGTCCTCGGGCGCGATCCCGGGGCCCGTGTCCGACACCTCGATCCGGACACCCGCCGTGGCGGTGACCGCGGCCGGGCTCCCGGACCGGGCGGCGCCGGGCTGATCGCCGGTCGCCCGCAGGAGCACGGTGCCGCCGGGAGGTGTGTGGCGGACGGCGTTCGACACGAGGTTGCCGACCGCCTGCCGCAGCCGTACCGGGTCCGCCCACACCGTCAGTTCCGGGTCCGCCTCCACCACGAGCCGCGCGCCCGAGGCCTCGGCGAGCGGGCCGTGGCCCTGGGCCGTCTGGGCGAGGACGTCGGCCACGCTCAGTCGTTCGGTGGTGAGCCGCAGTTCTCCCGCGTCCGCCGCCGAAAGGTCCCGCAGGTCGTCGATGACGTGCTGGAGCAGCAGGGCCTCCTCCAGCACGGAGGCCACCAGCTTCTCGTCCGGCTGGACGAGACCGTCCTCGACCGCCTCCAGCCAGCCACGGATGTTGCTCAGCGGGGTGCGCAGTTCGTGTGCCACATCGCTCACCATGTCCTTGCGGGCCGACTCCAGTTGCTCACGCCGGCGTGACATCGCGTTGAAGGCGGCCGACAGCCGGGCGATCTCGTCGCCGCCCGTCACCTCGACCCTGGCGGAGACGTCCCCGGCCTCCATCCGCTGCGCGGCCAGGGTGAGTCTGCGCAGCGGCCGGACGAGCCGCAGCCCCGCGAAGGCCGTGACCGCGACCGTCACCAGCAGCACGAGCGCCGCACCCCACGCGATACGCAGCTTGTTGGGCGCCGACAGGTCGAAGAAGGTGTTCGCGGTCCGATCGCCGGGGCTGCTGACATAGAGCTGGGCGGCGGGGGCCACGTACGGCTCCAGTTGCTCCGCGCGGCTGCTCGCGACGCAGTCCCGTACGTCCTTGCGGGGTGCGGGGGCCGCGGACGTCCGGCCCTGGGGCTGCACCGTCTGCCAGGATCCGTCGATCGTCATGGTCACCCCTGTCAGCCCTCGCCGCTCCAGGCAGTTGTCGACCAGGTCGTCGAGGGTGTCGAGTGCCGTCTCCTCCGAGGGCACCGGGCGGTTCAGCACGGTCGCCTCGCACCGAAGGTCGACGGGCCGTTCGTCCGGTGTCTCGACGGTGGGCCGGCCGCCCTCGCCGACCACCACCCGCGCCGTGTCGCCCGTGGTCGTTCGCAAGCATGCGACGACACCGTCGGCCGTCTCCCGCAGTCTCGAACTCTCCGCGTCCGTCAGCCGGTACGGGCCGACCGCGCGCGGGTCGATCCCGCCGTCGCGCGCCGCGTCGGGCAGCAGTTGCGGATCCACCGCCAGCGGGTCGATGACGGCGGTCGGCTTGGGGGCCGCCACATAGGGGTGGCCGGGCACCGGAGCGGAGTCCGCCAGCGTCCGGTCGCCGTCCCGCAGCACGATCCGGTGCCCGGTCCTGCGCCCCAGGCCGGCCACGGTGGGCCCCACCTCGTCCCAGTCCCGGTGCCGCGCCGCGTAGCCGACCAGCACGTCGTACGTCTTCGTGTCGTCGGCGAGGTCCTTGCCCTGTTCCTGGCGGATCGCGACGGCCGTCGTCCGTACGACCACCCACGCCGTGGCCGCGATCGAGCACACCGACACCAGGGCCGCCACGGCAAGGAGTCGCAGGAGCAGGCCGCGCCCCAGCGGTACGGCCGGACCTCCACGCGGGCGGGTGTCACGGCTCATTGCGCTCGCCCTCGGCGGCCCGGGACGAGCGGGGATCGTCGGACAGCTTGTAGCCCACGCCGTACACGGTCACCAGGCTCGCCGGTCGGCGAGGGTTCGTCTCGAGCTTCTTTCGCAGGTTCATGACGTGCACGTCGACCGTCCGTGTGGTGATGTACCGGTCGAAGCCGTGCAGCCGCTCCAGGATCTGTGACCGGGTGAACACCTGCCCCGGCCGCCCGGCGAGCACCTCCAGCAGCCGGAACTCGCCCGGGGTGCAGGAGACCCTCCTGCCGTGCGCCCACACCTCGTGCCGGGCCGGGTCGACGCTCACCGCGCCCGCGTTCAGCAGGTCGCCGCCCGGCACGCCCGCCGCGGTGCCACCCACCGCGGCAGGCGTCGCCCGGACGCGCCCGCTGCGCCGGAGGAGCGACCGGATGCGGGCCATCAGCTCGCGCGGGCTGAACGGTTTGGTCAGGTAGTCGTCCGCGCCCAGGTCCAGGCCGAGCAGCAGATCGTCCTCGGTGGACCGCGCGGTCAGCATCAGTACCGGCAGCCCTTCGAGCCCGGCCTCCGACCGGATGGTCCGGCAGACACTCAGCCCGTCGAGGCCGGGCATCATGACGTCGAGCACCAGCAGATCGGGCAGTCGACGACGGATCTCGTCGAGCGCGGCCCGACCGTCCTGGACGAGGGTCACGCCGTGGCTCTCGTGTTCCAGGTAGCGGCGGATCAGCTCGGCCTGCTTGGTGTCGTCCTCAGCGACGACAACGTGCGCACACATGCGGCGAGTGTAGGAACGCCCGCGACGGGCTCGGACACCCCCGGGAGCGGGAGCACGGCAGGACCATCGCTTCCTGACAAGCCTCTGACATCCGCTCGCCAGGCTGCCATGTCATGGACAACGAGACAGACCGGCCGCGCGCCGGCACCTGTGCCGGCGCCGGTGCCGTCACCGGCCTGAGTACCGCCCTCCTGAGTACCGCCCTCCTGAGCGCCGTCCTCCTGGCGGCGGGCCTGGCTCTCACGGCCTGCGGCGGCGGAGGCGGGGGCAGCGGCGCCGACGGCGGACAGAAGTCGTCGGACGGCGGCGTCGCCTCCCTGGTGACCCCCTCGTCCGGCGGCGGGAGGGCCGGGGCGGCACCTTCGGCGCAGTCCTCGGCCGCCGCCGTCGAGGCCAAACGCCCCGTGCTGCGTCTGGACAGCTCCCAGGAGGAGATCGAGCGGCTTTGGGACGGGTACTGGGCGTGCCTGGAGGACCAGGGCGTGCCGATGAACACCGAGCGGGTCGAGCATCCCGGTGAGCAGGCGCCTCCGGTCGGCGACGCGAAGGTGACGGCCCAGTACAAGAAGCAGTACGCCGCGTGCCTCTACAAGATGCCGCTCCAGCCGGTCGAGGAGCGTCCCGAGACCAACCCGCACTACGCGGACGACCACCGTGCCTATGTCGGCTGCCTGAAGTCGAAGGGGCTGAAGGTCCACGAGGTGTTCGGGCCCGACGGAAGCCCCGACGGCTTCACGTACGACGAGGATTTCACGGGAAGCGGCGACAGTCCCGCCTTCCAGAAGATCGACGACGACTGCCGCCTGGAGGCGTTCGGTGGCAAGGGGAAGAACTAGGGGCGCCGCGCACTCGTCCGCCGACAGCGGCGGACGGGGCCGCGGGCGTGCCGGTGGACGGACCGGCAGGCGGATCGCGGTCGCCGTCGCCGTCCTCGCTGTCGTGGCGGGCGGCGTCTACGGCGGTACGGCCCTGAAGCGGCACGGGGACGCCTCCCATGCCGAACCCGCGGGGGTGCCGTCCGCGCAGACCACGCTCGTCCGGCGCACCGACCTGTCCGACAGCAAGGCGCTGCCCGGCACCCTCGGCTACGGCGCGGCGCTCACGATCAGGGGCGCGGGCAAGGGCCTGATCACCAAGCTGCCGGCGCCCGGCTCGACGATCACCCGGGGCAAGCCCCTGTACTGGGAGGACGATCAGCCGGTGACGGTCTTCTACGGCGACACCCCGGTGTTCCGGACACTGGACGAGGCGGCCGTGAAGGCCGGGGCGAGCGGCACCGACGTGACCGTTCTCGCGGACAACCTGAAGGCCCTCGGCTACGACATCGGCCCCGAGCCACGCGGCACGCAGCCGGCCACCGGTGCGGACAAGGCCCCTGGAACCCTGCTGACCTCGCCCCTCCTCGACGCGCTGAAACGCTGGCAGCGCGATACGGGCCGGCAGCAGACCGGGACGCTCTCGGTCGGCCAACTGGTCGTGCTGCCCGGCGCGGTCCGCGTCGGCGCGGTGAAGGCCCAGCTCGGAGACCCGGCGGCAGCGGCGGAGGTCCTGTCGGTGACCTCCCGGCGCAAGTCGGTGTCGGTGACGGTCAACGCCGGTGACGCGGACCGGATCCACCGGGGCGACAAGGTCTCCATCGCCCTTCCCGACGCCAGGGAAGTGCCCGGGAAGGTGACGTCGGTCGGTACGACCGTGCAGGGCGGCGCCGCCGGCGAATCCGACCCGACCGGCGGCGACGCCTCGCCGTCGCTGCAGGTCACCGTGGTGCCGGTGGACAGCGACTCGGTCAAGAACCTGGACGCGGCATCCGTGCGGGTGACCTTCACGACGCAGACCCGCGAGAACGTCCTCACCGTGCCGGTGGGCGCGCTGCTCGCGCTCCAGGAGGGCGGCTACGCGCTCCAGCGGCCGGACGGGCGGCTGATCCCCGTGGAGACGGGGCTGTTCGCCAAGGGCCGGGTCGAGGTCTCGGGCGCGGGGGTCGAAGAGGGGGAGCGGGTGGTGACGGCGTCGTGAAAGCCCATCACCGCTCGCCGCACGACCGTGGCACCGGGTCCCACGCCGCGCCGGGCCCGGCGCCCGCCGACGGCTCGCACTTCACGCCCGCGGGCGACGACACGCTGCCCTTCCTCGCGGTGCCCGCCGCACCGGCCGTACCCGCCGGGGCGTCCGCCGTGCTGCGGCTCACGGGGGCGACGAAGACGTTCCCGGGCGGTGTGACGGCCCTCGACGACGTGTCCCTGACCATCCACGAGGGCGAACTGCTCGCCATCGTCGGCCCGTCCGGCTCCGGCAAGTCCACGCTGCTGAACGTCATGGGGACGCTCGACCTGCCCACCCGCGGCACCGTGGAGATCGCGGGGCACGACGCCGCGGCCCTGAGCGACCGGCGACTGTCCGCACTGCGCGGGCGCTGGCTCGGCTTCGTCTTCCAGCAGTTCCATCTGACGGACGGGCTGACCGCGGCCGAGAACGTCGCCACCAGCCTGCTGTACGCGGGGGTGCCGCGCAGGCGGCGTACTGCGCGCGCGCTCACCGCGCTGGAACGGGTCGGCCTCGGCCACCGGGTCGGGCATCTGCCCCACCAGTTGTCCGGCGGCGAACGACAGCGCGTCGCGATCGCCCGCGCGCTGGTCAACGGTCCCGCCCTGGTGCTCGCGGACGAACCGACGGGCGCGCTGGACTCCGCCAACGGCCAGGCGGTTCTCGACCTGCTCGTCCGACTGAACAGAGAGGGCACCACCATCGCCGTGATCACGCACGACGGGGCCATCGCGGCGCGGCTGCCGCGCCGGGTGGAGATGCGCGACGGGCGGATCGTCGGGGACACGGGGCCGGTCGCGGCACAGGGACCAGGGGCAGGGGCAGGGGTGGAACGGGGCGTGGATTGCGCGCCGTCGGGCGGTCCCGCCTCGGCCGGGCGATCGGCGGGCGGCGCCGGCGGGGCCCGGGGGGAGACGCGGTGAGCGCCGCCCCGGAAAGGCTCACCCGACCGGCCCGGCTGAGCCCCTCGGACGTACTGCGGCTCGGGCTGCTCGGTGTCCGTACCCGCAGGCTGCGTGCCGCGCTGTCCGCGTTGGGCATCTCCATCGGCATCGCGACCCTCGTCCTCGTGACGGGTATCCCCGCGTCCAGCCAGCGGGCGCTGAACGACCAACTGTCCGCGCTCGGCACGAACATGCTCCGCGGGGTCCCGCAGCCGGGCCAGAACCCTCCGGTGGTGCTGCCCGCGTCGGCCGACAGGATGGCCGCCCGCATCGGTCCGGTCACGGCGGCCGCCCAGGTCGCCAACATCCACCAACTGGTGCACCGTTCGGACCGGACCGACCCCAACGACGGACTGGGTCTCACGGTCCTCGCCAGCGGCGACGGGCTGCTGTCGGTGGTGGGCGGCCAGGTACGGGCGGGGAAGTTCCTCGACGCCTCGACCGACCGGCTGCCGACGGCGGTACTCGGCCATGAGGCGGCGTCCCGCCTGGGCGTGACCGACCTGGTGCCGGGCGTCCAGGCACCGCAGATCCTCGTCGGAACCCGGTGGTTCACGGTCATAGGCATCCTCGATCCGCTGCCGCTCGCGCCGGACCTGGACCGCGCGGTGCTGGTCGGCTGGGAGGCCGCGAAGCGGACCCTCGCGTTCGACGGGCATCCGACCGTGGTGTACGTGAAGGCGCACGAGGACGCGATCGAGGCGGTCTCGTCCGTGCTGCCCGCCACCCTGTACCCGCAACTGCCGGGACTGGTGCAGGTCAGCCGCCCGTCGGACGCCCTGACGGCGAAGCGGGCAACGGACCACGCCTTCTCGTCGCTGTTCCTCGGCCTCGCGGGGGTGGCGCTGCTCGTGGGCGGGATCGGGGTGGCGAACACCATGTACATCTCCGTGCTGGAACGCCGCAAGGAGATCGGCCTGCGGCGCGCGCTCGGCGCGAACCGGGGTCAGATCAGGGGTCAGTTCCTCACCGAGTCGGTGGTGCTGTCACTGCTCGGCGGGGTCGCCGGCACGGCGCTCGGGGTACTGGCCACCGCCGGATACGCCGTCTACGAGGGCTGGCGGCCCGTCGTCCCGCTCACCGTGCTCGGCGCGGGTGTGGGCGGTGCCGTGGTCATCGGAATGATGGCGGGCGTGTACCCGTCGATACGGGCGGCGCGGCTCACCCCGACCGAGGCGCTCGCCACGGCGTGACAGGAAGGCGCGGCGCCCCGGACGCGTCCGCCGGGCACGCCGCGTGCCGTACGTGGCGCACCGCGCGTCGAGCCCGGCCTGTGCGCGGTCGCTCAGCTCGGGCTCGGTGCGCCGGCCCGGACCAGCCGCACGTGCTCGTCGTATCGGCGGGCACCGGTCAGCCGCCACAGCAGCCGGGCGGGGGCGGGCATCTCGCCGAGGAACCAGGCGCGTTCGCGCGGGGTCGCGTCCTCGAGGACCATGCCGGCCAGGGTCAGCTTGCCGGTCAGCGTCCTGGGTCCGTGCTTCATGGCGTGCTTCTGCGGCGCCACCCATTCGGGCACGGTGAGGTGATCGTGAATGAGGGGAAGCACCTCGTCCTCCTCCAGGTCCAGATGCTCGGTCAGGGCCGGGCCGAGATCCCGCAGGGCGTCGGTGAGCAGGTCGCGTGCGGCGGCCCCCGCATCGTCGGTCCAGGCGGGCAACTGGGCCGCGACCGCGTCGACGGCGTCGCCGATCGCCTGGTGCTGCGTCTCCATGACGGCGATCAGGTCCTTCTCGAGCGGAACGCGTTGCACGAGGACCGGCCAGAGCAGTTCGTCCTCGGCCTCGTGGTGCTCGTGGAGCATGTCCAGGACCAGGGAGAGGTGATCCCCGAGGAGACGGGCGCGGGCGGTGTCGCCGACGCGCACGGCGGCGATGAGGTCGGGGAGCTGGGCGAACTCCCTCCTCATCACGCGGTGGATGACCTTCATCTGCTGGATCTCGGGCTTGTCGGCCGGGGCATTCGGATTAATCAACATACATTGATAGTACCTCCATTAATATCAATGTGTGCCTGCCACAATGACGGGATGACGAAGCGCACCTACAGTTCGAGAGTCCGGGCCGTCGCGGCAGGTCAGACACACACCGCCATCCTGCGAGCCGCGGAGGAACTGTTCGTGGAGCGGGGATACACCAGGTCCACGGTCTCCGCCATCGCGGAACGGGCGGGGGTCGCCCTGAACACCGTGTACACGAGCGTGGGAGGCAAGCCGGCCCTGGTCGACGCGCTGGCCAGGGAAGGCACGGAGGACGAGGGGATCCAGACCGCGCTCGCCGCACTGCTGGCCAGTACCGACGGCCTGGAGGTCCTGCGTCTGACCGCCGAGAGCACCGGTGAGATCACCCGCCGCCACGCACGTGTCCTGAACTTCCTGCGCGACAACGCGACCGCCGATCCGGCGGTCGCCGCCGCGGCCGAACACTCCGTCGAGCGCTACCGCGAGCGACTGGCCCTCGTCGCCGAACATCTGGCGTCCTTGCCCGAGTTCCACCCGGACGCGTTCCGGACCGGGCAGATTCTCTGGTTCTACTTCGGGCAGGACGCCTGGCGGACCGTCCGCGGGTTCGGCTGGACCTGGGCGGAGGGCGCCGACTGGCTGGCCGCGCGGGCGGCCGACGCCCTGCTGTCTCCGCCCGGGAGAGGCCGGCCGGGAACGGCTGTTTGACGTCGGTGCTGCTGGTGTGCGAGGCACGTTGCCGATGAAGAGACACATGTAAAGTCATATCTTGCCCGCCATACACACATATTGGACGGTCGACCGCCGTGACAGGGGGTCCGGAACCACGGCATCATGAGAAGAGAACGAAATGACCGAAGTCGTCGCAGCCAGCACACGAGGTGTCGCGGGCGTGGGGCTGACCGCCCTGCTGGTCGCCGCCGCTCGGGCCATCGAGACCACCCGGCCCGACGCGCTGGCCCGGGACGAATACGCCGCGTGCTTCATCCGCGCGGTACCCGCCTGCGCCGACTGGCCACTGAGCCTGGCGGAGGTGCCGGACGGCGACGCCGACCCGCTGTGGGGGCACCTCGGCCGCTTCTTCGGTCTGCGTACCCGGGTCTTCGACGACTTCCTGCTGCGGGCGGCCGGGGCGGGCAGCCGCCAGGTGGTGCTGCTCGGTGCGGGCCTGGACACCCGTGCCCACCGGCTGCCGTGGCCGGACGGCTGCACGGTCTTCGAGGTGGACCAGCCGGAGGTCCTCGCCTTCAAGCAGTCCGTCCTCGACTGCCTGGTCGGCGTGGACGGCGTGATCGGCCTGGACGGCAAGCCGCGGGCCGAACGCGTCGTGGTGGAATCCGATCTTCGGGACGACTGGACCGCGAAGCTCATCGCGGCGGGGTTCGATCCGGCGCTTCCGACGGCCTGGCTCGCCGAAGGGCTGATCCCCTACCTGTCGCCGGCCGCGGAACTGGACCTCGTCTCCGTCATCCACGCGCACAGCGGGCCGGGCAGTGTGCTCGCCTACGAGATCAAGCAGGGCGTCGACCCGGCCAGGCAACGGGACTTCGCCGTCTACGCCGCGGCACGCGAGAGGCTCGGCATCGATCTCCTCGCCCTGTTCAGCGACGAGCAGCGCCCCGACTCCGCGGCCGCTCTGGCCGGCTGGGGATGGTCGACGTCCGTCGGTACGCCGTTCGACTTCACCCGGCGCCACGGCCGGGGCCCGCGCCCGACGCACAACGACGCGCCGGCGGCCAACCGCTGGATCTTCGCCGCCCTGGGTCCCGGAGCGGTCAGCGGATCGGCGTAACGCTCGCCCATCGGGCGGAGTCCTCGGCGGGCACGCGGTAGATGTTCCAGGCCTCGTGTTCGTCCATTCCGTACCGGTACGCGTTCGCGGGGTAGTACGCCCGGTACGAGGCGAGAGCCACGAGGCACTGTGCCCGGCTCAGAAAGGGCCCCGCCACATGTATCCCGTCCGGTCCAGACGGTGACGGCGTCGCGGAGTCCGCAACGGCTCGCGGTTCCCGGGTGGTGCGGACGAACAGCATCGGTCTCCTTCCGCGCTGGCACACGTGTGAAGGAGAGTAGCCCACGCCCGGACGCGACCCCGAAACGTGTACCGGGCCGGGCACGTCGGTACACGTGTTCCTCTTCATACATTCCATCGCGTCACCCCCTTGATCGGTGACGCGATGAGGTGCATGCTGGACTCACCAAAGAGATACGGCGCAATCCGCCATCGAGAGAGCGGAGAAGAAGATGAAGATCACGGTGACGACGGACAGTGCTGCGGCGGCGCGGCAGACCCGCTTCGGGAAGCTGCCCGAGCGCGTCAGGTTCGAGGACATGGTCGAGGAAACGTCCGCGAGCCCGGACAACGGACTGAACAACCGCTACAACCCCGAGGGCTCCTGGAACTACTACTCCTGCCTTGCCCTCGACCTGGGCCTGTGAGGTCGGCGCACGGTCCTCCTGACCCGGCAGGATCAGGACCCCCGCCCGCCCGCGGCACCGGTGGTACCATCGGTGCCATGTCGGAGACCAAGGCGATGAACCTGCGCTTCCCCGATCCCGAGCAGCGCGCGGCGATCTCCGCCGCCGCGAAGCAGGAGGGGGTCAGTCTGCAGGAGTACATCCTGTCGGCCGCCTATGCTCGGGCGACCGCCGTCGAACAGCGCTTCCTGGACCACTTCAGGGCATCGATGGCGCACAGCGGCGCCGCCTTCGCGGCGGAGCCGAGTGGTGTGGACCGCGGCGCCGAGCAGCGGGCCGCGGAGTCCGAGGCGCGCCGGGACGTCGAGCTCCCCGGGCGGGGCCACGCCGCGTGAGCAACCCGGACCCGATCCATCCACTCGACGTCACCTTCCTGCTGCACGCGGCCGAGCTGCTGGACGGCGATCCCCAGGTCGACGACTACGGGCCGCTGTACGCCGCCACCGCGCGGGTCAACGCCCGGGCACTGGAACGTCACATCTACGGCTCGCTGCACCTCAAGGGCGCGGCCCTGCTGCAGACCTTGGTGCGGCTGCCGTGCCTCGAGCACTCCAACGAGGCCTTCGCCTGGCACTCCGCCGAGGCGTACCTCCTGCTCAACGAGTGCCGGCTCGACTACCCGCCCAAGGCCGCAGTAGCCCTCGTCCGCGAGACCGCGTCCGGAGAACTCGGCGTCGCCCGCGTCGCCCGCAGGCTGCGCGAGTGGACCGTCGCCTGACCCGGAACCGGCTGCCCTCCAGGCTCCGCCGGGCGATCCCTCACATCTCCTGTGTCCGGAGCCAGACAACTCCCCGCAGGGCGTCCGCGTTGAACGGATCGAAGCGCGCTCGGACCACTGCGGACACCCTGCGTGTCACACCCCTGAGTAACCCTTGACCCACAGCTCTGCCTTCGCTCGACCACCCCTGTAGGCGCCCCCTGCACCGTGGGACGAGGTTTAGGGGTGGTCACTACGACGGGGGTCGTCATGACGTTTGTGGGCAGAATCGCGGTGGTCGGCGCCGTGGACGGAGCGTTGGCCGAGTGCACGGCGGGTCGTCCCCAGATCCTGCTGGCAGAGGGTGCCGCGGGATGCGGCAAGAGTGCTCTGATCGACGCCGTCGCCGAACGCGCCGCCGCGGCGGGCTCCGTGGTACTGAGCGCCGTCGCCAGCGCGGCGGAGCGGGGGGACCAGCTCGGCGTGCTGCGTCAGCTGGTCGACTGCGAGCAGTCGCTCGTCATGCCGGAGAAGCCGGCGGCCGAACCGGACGGCACCGTGGTGTACACCCGTGTCGGGGCCATGCAGGCGTTCTGCGCGCAACTGCGGGAGCTGAGCCGCGACCGGCCGGTCGTCGTGTGCGTCGACGACGTGCAGTACGCCGACGACGCTTCGTTGCGCCATCTCCAGTACCTCGCGCGGCACGCACGGTCGGCGGCGGTCCTCGTGGTGGTCACGGAGACGCTCCCCGTCGAGGGGCACGACGCGGTCTTCACCACCGAGCTGATGCGTCAGCCGCACTTCCGGCGCCTCAGGCTGGAACGGCTGTCACAGACCGAGGTGGCGGATGCCGCGGCCCAGTTCCGGGATGATCCACGCGCGGACGTCCTGGGAGGGGACGAGGAGCGTGCCGCCGAACTGCATCGGGTCACCGGTGGCAATCCTCTGCTGCTGCGGGCGCTCCTCGAAGAGCGGCAGGGGCAGGCCGGGCCGGCACAGGGCGGGCCCTACGCCCGCGCCGTGTCCACCTGCCTGCACCGTTCGGGGCCCGCGGTCACCGCGGTGGCCCGGGCGGTGGCGGTGCTGGGCGAACCGGTGTCCGCGTCCCGGATCGCCCAGCTGCTGGAGTTCGGTCAGTCCACCGTGGACCGCGCGCTGAGCGCGCTCGACGCCTGCGGTGTGCTGGACGGCATGACGTACCGGCACCCGGCGGGACGGGCGGCCGTGCTCGAGGCGACCGGTCCCGGTGAGCGGGCCGAACTGCATCGCAGGGCGGCCCAGGTGCTGCGCAGGGCTTGGAGTCCCGCGACCGCGGTGGCCGGGCATCTGCTGGCCGCGGCTGCCGACGACCGGCAGCTGGGAACCTGCGGTACCGCGAACGAGGACATCGATGTCCTGCGGGACGCCGCCGAGGACCTGCTCGCGGTGAACGACGCGCACCAGGCGCTGCGGTTGCTGGAGCTCGCCGACGACAGCTGTGACGACGAGCGGCTGCGGCAGGCGGTGCGGATCCGGTCCGCGCAGGTTGCCTGGCGGTTCGATCCGGCCGCGGCCGAACGGCAGGCCGGTACCTTGCTGGACGCCGCGCGTTCGGGACGCCTGGACGAGTCCTGGACCCAGGCGGTGTCGGAACTGCTGGTGATGCAGGGCCGGGTGGCGGACGCGGATGCGCTGCGGCCCGGCCCGCAGGCCACGGACGGCGACGCGTCCGCGGTGGACGCGGTCGTCGACCGCGGTGCGGAGGCCGCCGAGCGGCTGCTGGAGTCCACGCGGCTGACCGATGCCGGCCTGGCGCGGACGGCGCAGGCCGTGCGCTCACTGATCTGCTCGGAGCACCCCGAGCGGGCGGTGACGTGGAGCTGGAAGATCCTCCAGGAGGCGCACCTGTGCCAAGCCCCCGGCTGGGCCGCGGTGTTCTCGTCCCTGCAGGCGGAGGCACTGTTGCGTACGGGCGACGTCCGTGGCGCCCACGCCCAGGCCATGGCGGCCCTGGAGGAGCTGCCCGATGGATACGGCGGCACGTTCGCCTATACCCCGGCGGCGGTTCTGATCCGGGCCTGCATCGCCATGGGACGGGAGGGCGACGCGGCGGCGTACGTGGAGCGGCAGGTGCCGCCGAGGCTGATGTCGTCCCTGCACGGGCTGGGCTACCTGCGGGCCCGCGGCATGTACCAGCTGGCCGCCGGCCGACCGCAGGCGGCGCTGGTGGACTTCTCGGAGGTCGGCCGGCTGATGGAGCGCTGGAACGTGGACCGGCCGGCCTACCTGCCCTGGCGCACGGACGCGGCAGAGGCGCTGCTGCGCATGGGCAAGGCACGGCAGGCGGAGAAGCTGGTCCTGCAGCAGCTGGCGCATCCCGACGCACGCATGCCGTGGACACGGGGTGTCTCGCTGCGGCTGAGGGCGCTGGCGGGTGGGACACAGCAGCGGGTGGCAGTGCTCGGCCAGGCCGTCGCCGAGCTGCAGCGCTCCGGGGACCGGCTGGAGACGGCGCGGGCCATGGCGGATCTGGGCCGTGCGCTCCAGGCGGACGGCTCCACGGCCAGGAGGGCGTCGATGCTGCGCGCGGCCTGGAACCAGGCGAAGGAGTGCGGGGCGGCAGGGGTGTGCAAGGAGATACTGCCGGACGCCCTGGCCCAGGACCGCGACCGGGACCGCGACCAGGTGCGGAGCGCGTCCGAGCTCACGGCGGCGCCCACGGAGGCCCGGCTGAGCGCCTCCGAGCAGCGGGTGGCGTCTCTGGCGGCCCAGGGCCTGACGAACCGGGAGATCTCGGCGAAGCTCTACCTGACGGTCAGTACGGTCGAGCAGCACCTGACGAAGGTGTACCGCAAGTTGCAGATCAGGTGCCGTGGTGACCTGCCGATGGACCTGGAGCTGGGGAGCACGGGCAGCGTGCGGCGCTGACGGGCGAACGGCCGGGAGCCCGGTGAAGGGGTACCTCCCCTTCACCGGGCTCCCGGCCGTCGATGCCCGGCCCGCCGCGGACGCGGGCGCGGTGCTCAGTTCCCGAGGGCCGCGCGTACGAGGTCCTCGACGTCCATGTCCCGGATGGCCGTGCTCCGGTCCTGCTCCGGCTCGGTCTGCGCGGCCGGGGCCGGGGATGTGCTCGTGGCCGTGGTCGCCGTGGCGGTGACGTCCTGCGGTCCGGCCAGGGCCAGCAGTGCGTCGAGAAGACCCGCCTCGCGGATCCTGGCCGTGGGCAGGGAGTGCAGCAGAGCCCGCACGGTGTCCTCGTCCGGATCGGCGGCCGCCGGTTCGCCCGCCGGTTCGAGGGCGAGCTCCTCCAGGAGGAACTCGGCCAGCGCCGCGGCGTTCGGGTAGTCGAACATGAGTGTCGCGGGGAGCCTGACGTCGACCGCCTTCTGGAGGCGGTTGCGCAGTTCGATCGCGCCCAGCGAGTCCAGGCCCAGCTCCGTGAACCCGCGGTCCGCGGGCACGGCCGCCACGTCGCTCACTCCGAGGACCGCGGCCGCGTGCCCCCGCACCAGCTGGAGCAGGTACCGCTCTCGCTCCGGTCCGGACAGCGCCGCGAGCCTGTTCTCGACCTCGTTGCCCTCGTGCTGCGCCGTGGGAGCGGCGGTGGAGGCGGAGGTGGAAGCGGCCGGCTGTCGCGTACGACGTCCTGCCAGGCCCCGCAGCAGTGCGGGCACCTCGTCGGTGCGGGCACGGAGCACGGCCCGGTCGAGCCGGACCGGTACGAGTACCGTGTCGGTCATCGGCAAAGTCTCGTCGAAGAGGGCGAGTCCTTCGGTGAAGGACAGCTCGTGGACACCCGAGCGGCTCATGCGCCGCAGGTCGGTCTCGCTGAGGTCGAGGCCGTCGCCGGCAGTACCGGCCCACAGTCCCCAGGCCAGCGAGGTGCCGGGCAGGCCCGCCGCGCGGCGGTGGTGGGCCAGGGCGTCGAGGAACACGTTGGCCGCCGCGTACGTGGCCTGGCCGGCTGCCAGTACGTGCCCGCCCACCGACGAGTACAGGACGAAGGCCCGCAGGTCGAGGTCGCGGGTGAGTTCGTGCAGGTGCCACGCCGCGTCCGCCTTGGGCCGCAGCACCCTGTCGACCTGTTCCTCGGTGACCGATCCGACCAGGGCGTTGTCGAGAAGGCCCGCGGCGTGCACCACGCCGGTGAGGGGGTGTTCGGCGGGGATTGCCGCGAGCAGGTCCGCCAGAGCCTGCCGGCTGGAGACGTCGACCGCGGCGATGCGCACCTCGGCACCCGCCTCGGCCAGTTCGGTCTGCAGTTCCCGGGCGCCCGGGGCGTCGGCACCGCGCCGGCTCGTCAGCAGCAGGTGCCGCACCCCGCACGCGGTGACGAGATGCCGGGCGAGGACGGAGCCCAGCAGGCCGGTCCCGCCGGTGACCAGGACGGTTCCCTCGCTGTCCCAGGGGGCCGGTCCGGTCGGCCCGGCGGCACCCCTCGCCTCGACGTACCGGGGCACAAAGGCCTTGCCCCGGCGCAGCGCCAGTTCAGGTTCGGCGGCGGCGACGGCGGCGGGCAGAGCACGCAGGGACTCCTCGTCCGCGTCGATGTCGACGACGGTGAAACGGCCGGGGTTCTCGGCCTGGGCAGCACGCACGACACCCCACAAGGGGGCCTGAACGCAGTCGATGACGTCGGTTGCCGGGTCCACCACCACTGCGGCGTCGGTGACGAGTACCAGACGGGTGTCGGCGAACCGGTCGTCGGAGCGCCACCGGGCGAGCGTCGAGAGCAGGGCGGTGGTGGTCTGCCGTACCCGTTCGGGGAGTTCGGCCCCCTCACCGGCGAGCAGGCCGTCGGCCCGGAACAGCACGGTCGACGGCAGCATGTCCAGGGCGGCGAGTTCGTCCAGCTGGGCGAGTTCCTCGACGGCCGGGTGGTCGGGCACGGCGCAGCCGACGGTGACGCACGGGTCGTCCGTCTCGGGCACGGGGACCGGCTCCCACTGGATGCGGAAGACGGCGCCTTCGGCGGCGGGGACGCCGGCCGACAGCTCACGCTGTACCAGCCGTTCGACGGTCGCCACGGGTACGCCGGTCGGGTCCGTGATGCTCAGGGACAACGCGTCGGGAGCCGGGCTGGTGAGCCGGACGCGCAGCATGGTGGCGCCGGTGGCGTGGAGTGAGACCCCGCTCCAGGCGAACGGGAGGGTGGTACGCCGATCCTCCGCCCCTCCGCGGAGGATCTGGTCTCCGTGCAGGGCGGCGTCGAGCAGTGCCGGATGGATCCCGAAGAGGGCCGCGTCACCCTGTGCCTCCTCGGGCAGCCCGATCTCGGCGAAGAGTTCACCTCCGCGCCGCCAGGCGGCTTTGAGGCCCTGGAAGACGGGCCCGTAGTGCAGGCCGGCCGCGGCCAGCTCCTGGTAGAGGCCGGTCACGTCGGTCGGTTCCGCGCCCGCGGGGGGCCATGCCTCCATTTCGATGGATCCGGGCGCGGTCGACGGGGCGAGAACGCCACGGGCGTGGCGTGTCCACGGCCGCGCGGTCGTGTCCTCGGTACGGGCGTCCCGGAGGTCGGTGTCCTCGGTACGCGAGTACAGCGAAACGGTGCGACGTCCGTCGGCGTCGGCCTCGCCGACGACCACCTGGACGGCGGTGCCGCCCGACTCCGGCAGGGCCAGTGGGGCTTCCTGGGTGAGTTCCTCCAGGAGGGAACAGCCCAGCTCCCGGCCGGCGCGCAGGACCATCTCGACGTAGGCCGTACCGGGCAGCAGTGCGGTGCCCAGCACCACGTGGTCCGCGAGCCAGGGATGGGTGTCGAGAGCCAGGCGCCCTGTCAGGACGAGTCCGCCGTCCTCCGGAGAGGGGACGACCGCGCTGAGCAGGGGGTGACCCGCGGTGAGCTGGCCCAGGCCGGTCGCGTCCCCGAGGACTGCGGGAGAGTCGAGCCAGTACCGCTTGCGTTGGAAGGAGTAGGTGGGCAGGTCGACGCGGTGGGCGCCGGTGCCCTCGAAGAGGGCCGTCCAGTCGACGGACACACCACTGGCGTACAGCCGGCCCAGAGCGGACAGCAGGGCCTCGGCCTCGTCACGGTCCCGACGCGTCGCCGCGACCGCCACCACACCCCCGTCAGCGTCAGTGCCCGGGGCGGGGTCGGTGGCGGACTGCTGGACCATCGCGGACAGCACACCATCCGGACCCAGCTCGAAGAACCGCGAAACCCCCGCAGCCTCCAGCGTGCCCACCGCGTCGGCGAAACGCACCGCCTCACGGACCTGACCGACCCAGTACGGCGCACTGTCCCAGCCCACCGCCACTTCGCCGGTCACCGAGGACACCACCGGAATCACCGGCTCACCGAACGTCAGGCTTTCCGCGACCGCCCGGAAGTCGTCCAGCATCGGCTCCATCAACGGCGAGTGGAACGCGTGCGACACCTTCAGCCGGCTCGTCTTACGGCCTTCAGTGGTGAAGTGCTCCACCACCGCGGATACCGCGCGTTCCGCGCCCGAGATCACGACCGACGTCGGGCCGTTGACGGCCGCCACGGACACGTCGTCCGTCAGCTGGGGCAGGACTTCCGCTTCCGTGGCCTGCACGGCTGCCATCGCACCGCCCGCCGGCAGGGCCTGCATCAACCGGCCCCGCGCCACCACCAGACGCGCCGCATCCTCCAGCGAGAACACACCCGCGACGTGAGCGGCCGCCAGCTCTCCGATCGAGTGCCCCGCCAGATAGTCGGGCCGCACTCCCCACGACTCCACCAGCCGGAACAACGCCACCTCAACCGCGAACAACGCGGGCTGAGCGAACTCGGTGCGGTTCAGGGCCTCGGGGTCATCGCCCCACATCACCTCGCGCAGCGACGGGCCCTCGAGGTGCTCGTCCACCGCACCCACCACCGCGTCGAACGCCGCCGCGAATGCTCCGAACGCCTCATACAGTCCCCGGCCCATCCCCAACCGCTGCGCACCCTGCCCCGTGAACACAAAGGCCGTACGACCCTTGGTCGTGGCGGTGCCCAGTGCGGTGTTGAGGGGTTCTTCACCGGCTGCGAGGGCGGTGAGGGCGGTGAGAGCCGCCTCTCGGTCGGCCGGGGAGGCGATGAGGACCGCACGGTGTTCGAGGGCCGCACGGGTGGTGGCCAAGGAGAAGGCCACGTCCCGGAGGTCGGGTGCCGGTGCAAGGCCGGTCAGGTGGTCGTGGAGTCGGCCGGCCTGGCGTGCGAGATCCTCGGGGCCGGTGGCGGACAGCAGGAGCGGCACGACCGGCAGGCCCTTGACGGATGCCTGCTCGGGCTCGTCGGCCTGCGGGGCCTCCTCGATGATCACGTGGGCGTTGGTACCGCTGATACCGAAGGAGGAGACGGCTGCCCGGCGCGGGCGGCTCAGCTCCGGCCACTCGCGGGCCTCGGTGAGCAGCCGAACCTGGCCGGCTTCCCAGTCGACCTCCGGTGAGGGCTGGTCGACGTGCAGGGTCTGCGGCATGACGCCGTTGCGGATCGCCAGGACGGACTTGATGACGCCGCTGACACCGGCCGCGGCCTGTGCGTGGCCGATGTTGGACTTGATGGAGCCCAGCCACACCGGCTCTTCGGCGGACCGCCCCTGGCCGTAGGTTGCCAGCAGGGCCTGTGCCTCGATCGGGTCGCCGAGCCGGGTGCCGGTGCCATGGCCCTCGACCAGGTCCACATCGACGGCGGTGAGGCCCGAGGAGGCCAGGGCGCTTTGGATGACCCGCTGCTGGGAGGGTCCGTTGGGAGCGGTCAGTCCGTTGGAGGCGCCGTCCTGGTTGATGGCGGAGCCCCGGATGACAGCGAGGACGGGGTGACCGTTGCGCCGGGCGTCCGAAAGTCGCTCGACGACCAGCATGCCGACGCCCTCGGACCAGCCGGTGCCGTCGGCGGCGCCGGCGAAGGCGCGGCACCGGCCATCGGCGGAGAGACCGAACTGCTGGCTGAACTCGACGAACACCTCGGGCGTGGACAGCACGGTGACGCCGCCCGCCAGCGCCATGCCGACCTCGCCGCGGCGCAGCGCCTGGCAGGCCATGTGCAGCGCTACCAGGGAGGACGAGCAGGCCGTGTCGACGCTGACCGCGGGGCCCTCGAGGCCGAGGGTGTAGGCGACACGGCCGGTCAGGATGGAGGCCGCGGTGCCGTTGCCGAGGTAGCCGGCGAGGTCTTCCGGCACGGACCGCAGACGGGTGCCGTAGTCGTGGTACATGACGCCCGCGTACACGCCGGTCTGGCTGCCGTGCATGGTGGTCGGGTCGATCCCGGCGCGTTCGAACGCCTCCCAGGACGCTTCGAGCAGCAGCCGCTGCTGCGGGTCCATGGCCAGTGCCTCGCGCGGGCTGATCCCGAAGAAGGCGGGGTCGAACTCGGCGGCGTCGTAGACGAATCCGCCGTCGCGGGCGTAGGTCCTGCCGGAGGTGCCGGGCTGCGGGTCGTAGACGTCGGGCCAGCCGCGGTCGGTCGGGAAGGGACCGATGGCGTCGCGGCTGTCGATGAGGAGCCGCCACAGATCCTCGGGGGTGCGGACGCCTCCGGGGTACCGGCAGCTCATGCCGATGACGGCGATGGGCTCGTCGTCGGGGATCGTCGCGGTGTCGGTGGCCTGGGGCCTGGCCGGTTCCTGGGCCGTACCGCCCAGCTGGGAGTCGATGAGCTCGGCCACGGCCCGCGTGGTGGGGTGGTCGAACACGAGGGTGACCGGCAACCGTAGACCGGTGGCCGCGTTGAGGGCGTTTCGGAGTTCGACCGCCGCGAGGGAGTCGAAGCCGAGCTCCTTGAAGGCCCGGTCGACGCCGACCTCGTCGGCGGAGGCGTGTCCGAGGACGGTGGCGGCCTGTCCGGCGACCAGGCCGACCAGTTCGCGAGTGCGTTCGGTGGTGCTGAGCCCTGCGAGTCGCTGGGCGAGGCTCCCCGTGTCCTGGGCGCCGCCCGCGGCGGTACGGCGCCGGTCGGGCCGGGTCGTGCCCCGCAGGAGTGGGGGCACGTCCTGGCCGCGCGCGTGCAGGGCGGCGGGTGCGAGGGGCAGCGGTGCGAGCAGCGGATGCCGGGTGCGCAGCGCGTCGTCGAAGAGCTCCAGTCCCTGTTCCACGGGGAGTGCGGGCAGGCCGGTGCGCTCCGCCTTCTTCAGGTCCGCGTCGGTGAGGTCACCGCCGAGGCCGGTGTTGACGGCCCACAGTCCGAACGCGAGGGAGGTGGCCGGCAGGCCGGTGGCGCGACGATGGTGGGCCAGGGCGTCGAGGAACACGTTGGCCGCCGCGTAGTTGCCCTGTCCCGCGGGCAGGACGAGTCCACCGGCGGAGGAGTAGAGCACGAAGGCGGTCAGACGTGCGGCGTCCTTGGTCAGCTCGTGCAGGTGCCAGGCGGCGTCCGCCTTGGGCCGCAGGACGGTGTCGAAGCTCTCGGGGCCGAGGTCGGTGACGAGACCCGGGGCGACCACGCCCGCGGCGTGGACCACGCCGGTCAGTGGGCGCTCGGCGGGGATGCCGGCGAGCAGGGCCGCGAGGGCGTCCCGGTCGGAGACGTCGACGGCCGCGATGTCCACCGTGGCGCCGGACTCTGCCAGTTCGCTCCTGAGTCGGTGTGCTCCGGGGGCGTCGGCGCCGCGTCGGCTGGTCAGCAGCAGGTGCCTTACGCCGTGGGTGGTGACCAGGTGCCGGGCGACGAGGGCGCCGAGGCCGCCGGTGCCGCCGGTGACAAGGACGGTTCCGTGGGGGTCCCAGGGTCCGTCCCCGTCGGGCACGAGCGCGGGGACCAGGCGGGGGGTCAGGAACCGGCCGCCGCGCACGGCGAGTTCGGGTTCGCCGAGCCCGGCTGCCGACGCGAGGAACGCGTCCTCGACCGCCTGACCGGTGTCGGTGTCGGTGTCGGTGTCGGTGTCGGTGTCGGTGTCGGTGTCGGTGTCGAGCAGGACGATGCGGCCCGGGTTCTCGGCCTGGGCGGCGCGGACCAGGCCCCAGACGGGCGCCTGGGCCAGGTCGGGGGCGGTGTCCTCGTCGGTGGCGACGGCACCGCGGCTGAGCACGACCAGAGTGGACGCATCGGTGCGCGCGTCGACGAGCCAGGCCTGGATCAGGTCCAGGATCTCGCCGGTCGTGGCGCGGACCGCCTCGGGAAGGTCCGCCGCGGTGGCGGTGACCGGGGCGAGGACCACCTGCGGGAGGGAGTCCCCGAGGGCTCGGAGGGCCTCCGGTGCCGCGAGGTCCGTGTCGAGACGGGCGTAGGAGGGGGCGGGTGTGCCGGGCTGGGCGGGGACGCGGTTCCACACCACGCGGCGCAGGCCCTCGTTGGGTGTGCCGGAGGCGGGCACCATCTGCTCGGCGCTGACGGGACGGCAGATGAGTGAGGCCACCGTGAGCACCGGTGCTCCGGTCTCGTCGGCCACGGTCATCGCCGATTCCTCGGCGCCGCGGATACGCCGGATGTGCACGCGCAGCACGTCGGCGCCGGAGGCGTGCAGGGAGACGCCGCTCCAGGTGAACGGCAGCAGCGCCTCGGTACCGCCCTCGTCCTGGTCCACGAGGACGTCGGCGTGCATGGCGGTGTCGAGCAGTACCGGGTGCATGCCGTAGCGGCTCGCCTCGGCACGTATCTGTTCGGGGAGGGCGACTTCGGCGAAGAGCTCGTCGCCGCGCCGCCAGGCGGCCCGCATGCCCTGGAAGACGGGGCCGTAGCCGTATCCGCGCTCGTCGAGACGCTCGTAGGCTCCGGTGATGTCGACGGGGGCGGCCCCCGGTGGGGGCCACTGGGTGAGGTCCGGACCGTCGGTGACGGCGGTGCCGGTGGCGAGGAATCCGGTGGCGTGCCGGATCCAGGGGCGGCCCGGCAGGTCGTCGAGTCGCGAGTGGACGGTCAGCCCGCGGCGACCCGAGTCGTCGGCGGGGCCGGCGACGGCGCGCAGGGCGGCGCTGCCGCGGGCCGGCAGCATCAACGGTGCCTCGAGGGTGAGTTCCTCCAGCAGGTCGCAGCCGACCTGATCGCCGAGGCGTATGGCGAGTTCGACGAATCCGGTGCCGGGGAGCAGGACGTTGCCGTGGACCTCGTGGTCGGTGACCCAGGTGTGTTCCCCGGCGGACAGGCGGCCGGTGAGGACCACGGAGCCGTCCTGCGGTGACTCGACGGCCGCGGAGAGAACGGGGTGATCGACGGCGTCCAGGCCGGCGGAGGACACGTCCCCGGTGTGGGCGGGCACGTCGAGCCAGTACCGGCGGTGCTGGAACGCGTACGTGGGCAGGTCGGCGCGGGCGTCACCCGGGCCGCCGAGCAGGTGCGGCCAGGCGACGGAGGTGCCACGAGTCCAGGCGGCGCCGATGCCGGCCAGCAGTTCGCGCGGCTCGTCGCGGTCGCGGCGTTGCAGCGCGACGAAGCCGGTGCCGGCGTCCGTGGCGGAGCCCTGGCCGAGGGCCGTGAGGACGGCGTCGGGGCCCAGCTCCAGGAAGGTCCGCGCTCCGGCGGTTTCCAGCGTGTGCACCGCGTCGGCGAAACGGACCGCCTCGCGGACCTGGCCGACCCAGTACGGCGCACTGTCCCAGCCCACCGCCACTTCGCCGGTCACCGTGGACACCACCGGGATGGCGGGCTCGCCGAACGTCAGGCTTTCCGCGACCGCACGGAAGTCGTCCAGCATCGGCTCCATCAACGGCGAGTGGAACGCGTGCGACACCTTCAGCCGGTTCGTCTTACGACCCTCAGCGGTGAAGTGCTCCACCAGTGCCGATACCGCGCGCTCGGCTCCTGAGACGACGACCGACGTCGGCCCGTTGACCGCCGCCACCGACACGTCATCCGTCAGCAGGGGCAGGACCTCCGCCTCCGTGGCCTGCACCGCCGCCATCGCACCACCCGCCGGCAGCGCCTGCATCAACCGGCCCCGCGCCACCACCAGCCGCGCCGCATCCTCCAGCGAGAACACACCCGCCACATGAGCAGCCGCCAGCTCTCCGATCGAGTGTCCGGCCAGGTAGTCGGGCCGCACCCCCCACGACTCCACCAGCCGGAACAACGCCACCTCAACCGCGAACAACGCCGGCTGAGCAAACTCCGTGCGGTTCAGGGCCTCGGGGTCATCGCCCCACATCACCTCGCGCAGCGACGGCCCCTCAAGGTGCTCGTCCACCGCAGCCACCACCGCGTCGAACGCCGCAGCGAATGCTCCGAACGCCTCATGCAACCCACGGCCCATCCCCAACCGCTGCGCACCCTGCCCCGTGAACACGAACGCAGTACGCCCGGTCTGAGCGGAGTTCGCGCCGGCGAGCTGTGCCAGAGAACGGGCGAGTTCATCGCGGTCGGCACCGATCGCGACGGCGCGGTGTTCCAGCGCCGCGCGTGTGCTTGCCAGGGCCTGGCCCGCAGCGGTCAGACGATCCTCGGGAAGACCGTCCAGGAAGCCTGCCAGCCGGTCCGCCTGGGCGCGCAGGGCCTCGGGAGTGGCGGCCGAGACGGGCCACACGGCGAGGGGGACGGACGGCCCTGTCCCCTCCGGCGCCGTGGGCTGCTGCGGGGCCGCGGGCTGCTCGGGAGGCGCCTGTTCGACGATGACGTGGGCGTTGGTGCCGCTGATGCCGAACGAGGAGACACCTGCCCGGCGCGGGCGGTTCCCTGCGGTCCACTCCCGGGCCTCGGTCAGCAGTCTGACCTGTCCGGCCTCCCAGTCCACCTGGTCCGACGGGGTGTCGGCGTGCAGCGTGGCGGGCAGCACGCCGTGGCGCATCGCCTGGACCATCTTGATGACGCCGGCGACGCCGGCGGCGGCCTGGGTGTGGCCGATGTTCGACTTGATCGAGCCCAGCCACAGCGGTTCGCCCGAGGGTGAACGGTGCTGTCCGTACGTCTCCAGCAGGGCTTGCACCTCGATGGGGTCGCCGAGGCGGGTGCCCGTGCCGTGTCCCTCCACGACGTCGACGTCAGCGGTGGTCAGCTGTCCGTCCGCGAGGGCCTGTTCGATGACCCGCTGTTGGGACGGCCCGTTGGGAGCGGTCAGCCCGTTGCTGGCGCCGTCCTGGTTGACGCCGGAGCCCCTGAGTACCGCGAGGACCCGGTGGCCGTTGCGGCGGGCGTCGGAGAGCCGTTCCAGGACGAGCAGACCGACTCCTTCGCCCCAGCCGGTGCCGTCGGCGCCGATGCCGAACGACTTGCAGCGGCCGTCGGCGGCGAGGCCGCGCTGGCGGGCCATGTCGGTGAAAGTGTCCGGGGTGGACATGACGGTCACGCCACCGGCCAGGGCCAGGGTGCACTCGCCGCGCCGCAGCGCCTGCTGCGCCCAGTGCAGGGCGACCAGGGAGGAGGAGCAGGCTGTGTCGACGCTGACGGCGGGGCCTTCGAGTCCGAGAGCGTAGGCGACGCGTCCGGAGACGACACTGGCGAGGCTGCCGTTGCCGTGGTAGGCGGCGATGTCGTCGGGCAGCGGGCCCAGCCGCAGGCCCCAGTCGTGGTACATGACGCCGGCGAAGACACCGGTGCGGCTGCCCTTGACCGAGTGCGGGTCGATCCCGGTCCGTTCGAGGGCTTCCCAGGCGACTTCGAGCATCAGGCGCTGCTGCGGGTCCATGGCCTGGGCCTCGCGGGGGCTGATGCCGAAGAAGGCGGGGTCGAACCCGGCCGCGTCGTGGAGGAACGCGCCTTCGGTGGAGTACGTCTTACCGGGCTTGCCGATCTCGGGGTCGTACAGGTCCGTGTCCCAGCCCCGGTCGGTGGGGAAGGGGCCGATGGCGTCGCCGCCGTCGGTGACGAGCCGCCACAGGTCCTCCGGCGAGTGGATGCCCCCGGGGTAGCGGCAGGCCATACCCACGATGACGACGGGGTCCTGGTCCGAGGCCTCGGCGGGGGCGGCGGCCGGGGCGGCGGGGGCGGGGCTCTTGCGCTCGCCCCGGAGCCTGCCGGCGAGGTACATGGCGAGGGCCTGGGCGTTGGGGTGGTCGAAGGTGAGGGTCGGACTCAGTCTGAGGCCGGTGGCGGTGGCCACCCGGTTGCGCAGCTCTACCGCGGCGAGGGAGTCGAAACCGCTCTCGGTGAAGGCCCGGGTGGGGGCGATGTCCCCGGCGCCGTCGTAGCCGAGGACGCCGGCGGCCTCGGTGCGCACGAGTTCCAGGAGTGCCTCGGCGCGGCGGTCGTCGTCGAGTCCGGCGAGCCGGTCGAGGAACGGGGAGCCGCTCGGGGCGACGGCGGTGACGGCGGTGACGGCTCGGCGTACGGGCCGCCTGACGAGGTCGCGCAGGAGTACGGGGATGTCGTCGGCGCGTTCGCGTACCGCGCGGTGGTCGACGCGGACGGGTACGACGGCGGGGGCGCCGGTGGTGAGCGCCTGGTCGAGCTTGAGCAGGTTCTCGTCGAAGTCGAGCGAGTCCAGGCCGAGCCGCCTGATGCGTTGCAGAGCGGCTTCGTCGAGGTTCGCGCCCATGCCGGCGTCGCCCGCCCACAGACCCCAGGCCAGGGAGGTGGCGGGCAGGCCGGCGGCGGCACGGTTGACGGCGAGGGCGTCGAGGAAGAGGTTGGCGGCCGCGTAGTTGGCCTGCCCGGCGCCGTCCAGGACGGTGGAGGCGGAGGAGAACAGCACGAAGGCCCGCAGCGGGAGATCCTGGGTGAGCTCGTGGAGGTTCCAGGCGGCGTCGACCTTGGGCCGCATGACGGTGTCGAGGCGCTCGGGGGTGAGCGAACCGACGAGGCCGTCGTCGATGACGCCGGCCGCGTGGACGACGGCGGTGAGCGGATGCCCGGCGGGTATCCCGGCGAGCAGCGACAGGAGTGCGTCCCGGTCGGCGACGTCGGCGGCGACGATGCGTACCCGGGCACCGGCCTCGCGCAGGTCGGTGAGCAGCCCGGCGGCGCCGGGGGCCTCGGGGCCGCGCCGGCTGGTCAGGACCAGGTGGCGTACGCCGTGTTCGGTGACCAGGCGGCGGGCCAGGGCCGCGCCGGCTCCGCCGGTGCCGCCGGTGACCAGGACGGTGCCGGTGTCGTCCCAGGGCAGCTCGTGCGGGGTGGGCGGCTGGGGCACCTGGGCGAGCCGTGGCAGGTGGAGCCGGCCCCCGCGCAGGGCGAACTCGGGTTCGCCGGTGGCCAGGGCGGCGGCGAGGGCGGCTTCGGAGGCTTCGGTGCCGTCGAGGTCGGCGAGCACGAAGCGACCCGGGTTCTCGGCCTCGGCCGAACGGACCAGGCCCCACACGGAGGCCTGGGCGGCGTCCACGTCGGTGCCGGGCACCCAGGCGGCGTCGCGGGTGACGACGACGCATCGGGTGTCGTTGTCGGTGTCGAACTGCTCTTGTACGGCTTGGAGCGTGTCCGCGCAGACGGCTCGCACCGCGTCGGGCAGGGGGCCCGCGGGGGTGGCGCGGACCCGGTGGACGACGCTCCGGGCCGGGTCGGCGGCGGCCTCGGGCAGGGGCGCCTCGGTCCACCGTACGGCCAGCAGCGGTTCCTGACGGGCGGTGTGGAGCTGTTCGCCGGTGACGGTGCGCAGCAGCAGGGAGTCGATCGTGGCGACGGGGGTGCCGGTGGGGTCTGCGAGGGCGAGGGTGAGTTCGTCGCCGTCGGCGGCGATGCGGACGCGGACGGTGGAGGCGCCGCTCGCGTGCAGGGTGACGCCGCTGAAGGAGAAGGGGATGCGGACGCCGGGTCCGTCGCCGTCGCTCCGGGCGTGGTCGGCGGGGTGCAGGGCGGCGTCGAGCAGCGCGGGGTGGAGCCCGAAGGCGGCGGCGTCGGCGCGGACGCCGTCGGGCAGGGCGACCTCGGCGAACACCTCGGTGCCGCGGAGCCAGGCGGCCCGGACGCCGTGGAAGGCGGGGCCGTAGCCGTAGCCTTGCGCGGCCATGTCCTGGTAGAGGGATGTGGTGTCGAGCGGCTCGGCGCCGGTGGGGGGCCACTGTCCGCTCAGGTCGGCGTGTGTGTCCGGGCCGGGGGCGGCCCCGGTGGGGGCGAGGGTGCCGGTGGCGTGCCGGACCCAGGCGTCCTCGCTCTCGGCGTCGGCCGGACGGGCGTAGCAGTCGACGGGGCGTCGGCCCAAGGCGTCGGCGGCGCCGACGACGACCTGGAGGACGGTGGCGCCGTTGTCGGACAGCGCCAGGGGCGTGCGCAGGACGAGTTCCTCCAGCTGCGGGCAGCCGGTCTCGATGCCCGCGCGTACGGCGAGTTCGACGAAGGCGGTCCCCGGCAGCAGGACCGTGCCGTCGATGACGTGGTCGGCGAGCCAGGGGTGGGTGCGTGGGGAGAGCCGGCCGGTGAGGACGGTGCCGTCGCCGCCCGCGAGGGCGACCACGGAGCCGAGCAGGGGGTGTCCGGCGTCCTGCTGGCCGAGGCCCGCCGCGTCGGCGCCGACGCCGTCGGGCGTGAGCCAGTAGCGGCGGGTCTGGAACGCGTAGGTGGGCAGGTCGGTACGGGCGCGGTCCCGGCCGGCGTGGAAGGAGGCCCAGTCGACGGGCACGCCCCGGGCGTGTGCGAGGGCCAGGGCTCCCAGGGTCTGGCGTACGTCGTCCCGGCCCGAGCGCAGCAGGGCGGTGAACTCGGTGCGGTCGGTGGAGTCCTGCGGCAGGCAGGTTCTGCCCAGGGCGCTGAGCACGGCGTCGGGGCCGAGTTCGAGGCAGGTGCGGGTGCCGCCGTGGTGGACGAGCCAGTCGACGCCGTCGGCGAACCGGACGGCCGCGCGGACGTGGTGGGCCCAGTGGTCCGGGGAGGCGAGCTGTTCGGTGGTGGCTGGGGCGCCCGTGAGGGTGGAGACGACGGGGATGCGAGGGGCGCGGTAGGTCAGGACGGAGGCGACACGGGTGAACTCGTCCAGCATCGGGTCCATCAGCGGCGAGTGGAAGGCGTGGCTGACCTTCAGCCGGTTCGTCTTGCGGCCCAGCCGGGCGAAGTGCTCGCCGATGCCGAGTACGGCGTTGCGCTCGCCGGAGACGACGACGGAGTCCGGGCCGTTGACGGCGGCGATGCCGGCGGTGTCGGGGAGCAGGGGCAGGACCTCCTCCTCGGTGGCCTGGACGGCGACCATGGCGCCGCCGCCGGGAAGCTCCTGCATCAGGCGGCCGCGGGTGGCGACCAGGAGGGCGGCGTCGGCCAGATCGAGGACGTCTGCCACGTGGGCGGCGGTGATCTCGCCGATGGAGTGCCCGGCGACGAAGTCCGGGTGGACGCCCCAGGACTCCAGCAGCCTGAAGAGGGCGGTCTCGACCGCGAACAGGGCGGGCTGGGCGTAGCGGGTCTGCTCCAGCAGGGCGGCCTCGGGGCTGCCCTCCTCGGCGAACAGCACGTCCCACAGGGAGACCTCGAGGTGGGGGTCGAGGTGGCTGATGGCGTCGGCGAGGGCGTCGGCGTAGGCGGGGAAGGCGTCGTACAGGCCGGCGCCCATGGCGAGGCGCTGGCTGCCCTGGCCGGTGAAGAGGAAGGCGAGGCGGCCGGTGTGGGCGTGGCCGATGTGGAGGGCCGGGGTGGGCTCGCCGGCGGCGACGGCGCGCAGGCCGGCGACCGCGTCGTCCTGGTCGTCGGCGAGGAGCACCGCGCGGTGTTCGAGGGCGGCGCGGGTGGTGCCGAGGGCGTGGCCGAGGTCGGCCAGGGGGGTGCCGTGCCGTTCGACGTGGTCGGCCAGGCGGGCGGCTTGGGCGGCGAGGGCTGCCGGGGTGGCAGCGGAGACCGGGAGCGGCACGGGCAGCGGCTCGGGCGGGGCAGCCGCTTCGTCGCTCGACGGCTCGGTGTGCTCCGGGCGGCCGGCCGTGCCGGCTGCGGTGCCGGGTCCGGGCACGGTGAGCTCGCCGGGCTCGTCGCGCGGTGCCTCTTCCAGGATGACGTGAGCGTTGGTGCCGCTGATGCCGAAGCCCGAGACGCCGGCGCGGCGGGGGCGTCCGGTGTCGGCGGGCCACGGCACGGGTTCGGTGAGCAGGCGTACGGTGCCGGCCGACCAGTCGACGTTCGGGGTGGGTTCGTCCACGTGCAGGGTGGGCGGGAGGGTGCCGTGGCGCAGGGCCATGAGGACCTTGGCGATGCCGGCGACGCCCGCGGCGCCCTGGGTGTGGCCGATGTTCGACTTGACGGAGCCCAGCCACAGGGGGCGTTCGGCGTCGCGGTCCGTGCCGTAGGTGGCGATGAGGGAGCGGGCTTCCACGGGGTCGCCCAGCGAGGTGCCGGTGCCGTGCGCCTCGACGGCGTCGACGTCGCCGGGGGCGAGTCCCGCGTCGCCGAGCGCCTGGAGGATCACCCGCTGCTGGGCGATGCCGTTGGGGGCGGTCAGGCCGTTGCTGGCGCCGTCCTGGTTGATCGCGGTGCCGCGGACGAGGGCGAGGACCTGATGGCCGTTGCGGCGGGCGTCGCACAGGCGCTCGACGACGATCAGGCCGACGCCCTCGGCGAAGGTGGTGCCATCCGCTCCGGCCGCGAACGCCTTGGTCAGGCCGTCGGGGGCCAGTCCGCGCTGCCTGCTGAACTCGGTGAGCAGGCCGGGGGTGCTCATGACGGTGATGCCGCCGGCCAGCGCGAGGGAGCACTCGCCGCGGCGCAGCGACTGGACTGCCAGGTGCAGGGCGACGAGCGAGGAGGAGCAGGCGGTGTCGATGGTGAGGGCGGGGCCTTCGAGGCCGAGGGTGTAGGCGATGCGTCCGGAGGCGACGCTGAGTGCTCCGCCGGTGATCAGGTACCCGGTGAGGGCTTCGGGGGCCTGGGCGATCCGGGTGCCGTACTCGGTGGTGCCCGCGCCGACGAACACACCGGTGGGGGTGCCGCGCAGGGAGGTCGGGTCGATGCCGGTGCGTTCCAGCGCCTCCCAGGCGGTCTCCAGCAGCAGCCGCTGCTGGGGGTCCATGGCGAGGGCCTCCCGCGGGCTGACACCGAAGAACTCGGCGTCGAACTCGGGTGCGTCGGGCAGGAATCCGCCCACCCGGGTGTAGGTGGTGCCGGGTGTGCCGGAGTCCTCGTCGAAGAGCTCGTCGAGGTTCCAGCCGCGGTCGTCGGGGAACGCCCCGACCGTGGTGCGGCCGTCGATGACGGCGTCCCAGAGGTCTTCGGGGGTGCGCAGGCCGCCGGGGAAGCGTCCGCCGATGCCGACGATGGCGACGGGCTCGTCGTCGGCACTGCGGACGGGCGCCTCGACGGCGACCGGGGCGGTCGTGGTGCCGAGGAGTTCCGCGCGCAGGTGGGCGGCGAGCAGTTCGGGGCTGGGGTGGTCGAAGGCGGCGGTCACCGGCAGGCGCAGTCCGGTGACGGCGTTGACCCGGGCGTGCAGCTCGACCAGGCCCATGGAGTCCAGCCCCAGCTCCTTGAAGGGCGTGCCGGTGGCGGTGACATCCCCGGTGTCGGGCCGGGTGGTGCGGCGCAGGACGTCGGCGGTCTCCGCGCGGACCAGGTCGAGCAGCATGCGGCTCTGCTCGCTGTCGGGGAGTCCGGCCAGCCGGGCGGCCAGGGCGGCGCCGGGACGGGCCTCCGCGCCGTTCGAGTGATCAGCGTCAGCAACGAAGCCCGCGGCCATCTGCACGCTCCAAGCTCGGTGAGGGTGTGCTCAAGGGCCGAATGGCCACAAGGTGGTCGCACGCTAAGTGGGCGGGAAAGCGGCCGAACACCCCTAACCGGCGCGTACAGCGGCTCGTACCGCCAGATACCGGGGTCCGCGCCCGGGATTCAGGGGTGGGTCAGGGTTCTCAGTCGCGCCGCTACTGCCTTGAATGGGCCCATGACCAATGCGACGACGACCACGACGGGGAACTGGGTACGCCGGTTCCACCCGGCCGAGGACGCTCCGGCCCGGCTGGTGTGCTTCCCGCACGCGGGTGGCTCGGCCAGCTACTACTTTCCGGTCTCCCGTGCCCTGTCGCCTGCTGTGGACGTGGCGGCCGTGCAGTACCCGGGCCGTCAGGACCGCCGCCAGGAGGCGTGCGTGGACGACGTACGGCGCATGGCGGATCTGGTGGCGGAGGAGCTGGCGCCGTGGTGCGATCGTCCGCTCGCGTTCTTCGGGCACAGCCTGGGGGCGACGCTGGCGTTCGAGGTCGCGCTGCGGCTGGAGGAGCGGGGCACGCGCCCGCTGACGCTGTTCGCGTCGGGCCGGCGGGCCCCGTCGCGCCATCGGGAGCGGGAGTTCACCCATCTCGAGGACGACGAGCGGCTGCTGGCCACGATCAAGAGGATGGGCGGTACGGACACGGCGGTACTCGCCGACGACGAGATGCTGCGCATGGCCCTGCCCGCCATCCGCGCCGACTACAAGGCGGCGGAAACCTACCGCTTCCGTCCGGGTCCGCCCCTGTCGTGCCCGGTGCTCGTGCTGAACGGCGGGACCGATCCGGAGGTGACGGCCGAGGAGGCGGACGGCTGGCGTGAGCACACGTCCGCGGAGGCGGAATTCGCGTGGTTCACGGGCGGTCACTTCTACCTGAACGAACACGCACCGAAGGTGATCTCACTGATCCGGGAGCGTGTTCTGTCGCTCGTGTAGCCGGACGCCGCCTGAGCGGGCCCCTCCGTGTGCCGAGGGGCCCGCTCAGGCGGTCGCGGTGGCGCGGATCCCGGTGATCAGGCGGAGGGCTTCGGTCAGGTCGTGGCCGGACGGCGCGTTCTCCGGGTCGATCAGCCACTGGGAGAGCACACCGGTCAGCAGGGAGTGGCAGAGCATGCCGACCAGGCGGGCGGACTGCGGGTCGGCGGTGGCGGTCAGGCCGCCGAAGAGCTCCGCGAAGGCCTCGTAGGCGTCCGGCATGGCCTGGGCCATGAACGTCCGCAGTTCCTCGTCGTGGTCGAGCTGGGCGAAGACCTCGAAGCTGAGCACCCAGAGGGCACGGTTGTCCGGAACCGCATTGATGATCTTGGTCCAGACGGCTTCGAAACGGGCCAGCGGATCGTCCGCGGCGACGTCCGAGGTCTCCTCGGCGACGGCCGCGAAGGTCTCCGTGCCCCATTCGTCCATGGACTTGATGAGCGCCGCCCGCAGGAGCGACTCCTTCGTCCCGTAGTGGTAGCCGATGGACGCCAGGTTGGTCTTCGAAGCCGCGACGATGTCACGCGTGGTCGTTCGGGCGTAGCCCTTCTCCCGAAGGCACTGCATGGCGCCATCGATCAAATCATCACGGTGTCCCATGATAGAACCCTACCTCGCAGTGGGACGGACGTATATATATCCAGGTCGGATCGGTCGCCGGGTCGCTCCGGGTCGTTTCAGCCACCCTGGCCGACCGTCTTGAGGAAATCGTGCAGAACGGCGTCGAACCGCTCGGGCTCCTCCAGGTGAGGCACGTGGCTGGAATCCTCCAGGATCTCCCAGCGCACGTCGGGAACGAGGTCCGCGTACGGCTGCACGGTCCGCGGGGTCGCCTCGTCGTGGCGTCCGGAGATCACCAGGGTGGGCACCGCGATGTCCGCGGCGCAGTCGAGCACGCCCCAGTCCTTGAGGGTGCCGTTGACATGGAACTCGCTCGGCCCGTTCATCGCGTAATACACGGTCGGGTCGTTGAAGAGTTCGTAGAACGTCGCCTGCCAGTCCCGGGGCCACGGCTTGAGCCGGCACACGTGCCGCTCGTAGAAGTGCATGGCCGCGGTGTGGTACTCGTCCGTGTCGGTGGTCCCGGCCGCCTCGTGCCGGCGCAGGGTCTCGTCCACCCCGGGAGGCAGCCGGGACCGCAGGATCTCCATTTCCTCCAGCCACAGCGGGTACGAGGCCGGCGCGTTGGCGATGACGAGTCCTCGCAGCCCCGCCGGGCGCGCGGAGGCGTACTTCGCCGTCAGCAGGCCGCCCCAGGACTGTCCGAACAGGACGTAGTCCTTCAGGCCGAGCCGCTGGACCAGGTTGCGCAGCTCGGCGAGGAACAGGTCGACGGTCCAGAAGTCGGGGCCGCGTTCGGGCAGGTGGGTGGATCCGCCGTTGCCCAGTTGGTCGTAGTGGACGACCGGCCAGCCGTGGGCGGAGAACTCCGCCAGGCGGAGCAGGTAGTCGTGGGTGCTGCCCGGGCCGCCGTGGACGACGACCAGGGCGGGGTGCCCGCTGTCCAGGTCTCCGGTGACCCGGTACCAGGTCTTGTAGGGACCGAAGGGGACGGTTCCCTTGCTGCTGGGCGCGGTTCGCGCGGGGGGCATGCTGCCCTGCCTTCCGGTGGTGCGGGGGCGGGTCCGCGACGGGGCCCGCCCCCTGGCGGGTACGGCTACTGATCGAGCGTGGCGAGCCATTCCTCGACCACGGCGGCGGTGGCCTCGGCGTGCGTCTCGATCATGCTGAAGTGGTTGACGGGCAGGGTGCGGTGCGCCTGCCGGTCGTTCCACGGCTTGGCGGCCCAGCTGTCGTCCTCCGGTACCACGGCGGTGCCGTCCGGGGAGAACGGCTGCTCCGCGCCGACGAAGAGCACCGGGCACTCCACCGACGTGATCCGGAACTGGGGCACAAGGTCGAAGTAGCAGGCCATGGCCGACAGCACCGTGCTGTCGAACATGCCGTACTCGGAGTCCTTGCCCACCAGGGCGATGAACAGCTGCCGCATCAGTTCGTTGGAGTCGTCGCTGTCCGTGTCCACCTGATAGGTGTCCAGCAGGACGACACCGGACGGCTTGACGCCCTTCACGCGTTCCAGATAGGCGGCGGCCTCGTGGGCGATGATGCCGCCCGCCGAGTAGCCGACCAGGACGAACGGCTCGCCCTCCGCCGCCTGGAGGATGCTCTCCGCGAAGGTGGCGGTGACCGCCTCGACACCGGTCGGCAGCGCCTCGCCGGCGGCGAAGCCCTGGGTGTTCAGGGCGCTCACCCCGCGTACTCCCCGGAAGGGAGCGGCCAGCCGGGCGTGCTGCTGCGGTCCGGCCGTCGCCATCGGCGAGGAGACGCAGATCAGCCGGTGCCGGCCGGGGCCGTCGGCCAGCTTCACCGCGGCCGGCACCCGGTCCAGTTCCTCCGCCGCGTCGAACCGCTCGCGCAGCCCGACGACCGCCCGCAACAGGTCGAAGCCCTGGACCACCTGCCCGGACAGCACCGCTTGGCGGAACAGCTCGGTCAGCGTCTCGGAGACACGGACCGCCGGGGGGCTGTCGACAGCGGCCGGCTCGGCGGCCGTGGTCTCCTGCGCGGCGCCGTCGAGGTGGGAGGCGAGTTCCTCGACCACGGCGCGGGCCAGTCCGGCCGGGGTCTTGCTGTCGAAGACCACCATGGGAGGCAGCCGCAGCCCGGTCGCGGAGGTCAGGACGTTGCGCAGTTCCATCGCCGCCAGCGAGTCGAAGCCGATCTCCAGGAAGTCACGTTCCGGGTCGATCGCGGCGGCGTCCGCGTGTCCGACCGCGGCCGCGGCGCGGCCGAGGACCAGATCCCGGACGGCCTGTTCCCGCTCCTGGGGGGCGAGCGCCGCGAGCCGGCGGCGCAGGGCGCCGGGGTCGTCGCCGGCCGCGGCCCTGCGCCTGGTGGCGGGGACGAGACCGCGCAGCAGGGCCGGCAGCCCCTCGCCACGGCCACGCAGCCCCTGGGGTTCGACCTTGACCGGTACGAGGGTGGCGTACTCGCTGCGGAGCGCCGCGTCGAAGGCCGCCAGACCGTCGGCGACCGGCAGGGCGGGCAGGCCCTGGCGCCGCATGCGCTCCCGGTCGGCCTCGGTCAGCCACTGGGACAGGCCCGTGTCGGTGTCCCACAGCCCGTAGGCGAGGGACGTGGCCGGCAGGCCCTGCGCCCTGCGGTGCACGGCGAAGGCGTCCAGGAAGACGTTGGCCGCGGCGTAGCCGCCCTGGCCTGCGGCCATCACCAAGCCGCCCGAGGAGGAGAAGACCACGAAGGCGGCCAGGTCGAGTCCGGCGGTCAGCTCGTGCAGGTGCCACACGGCGTCCACTTTGGGCCGCAGTGAGATCTCCACCTGTTCGGGGGTGAGCGAGGGCACCAGCCCGTTGTGCGCCGTACCGGCGGCGTGCACGATGCCGCGCAGCGGGTGCTCGGGGTCGATGCCCGCCAGCAGGACGGCGAGCGCCTCCCGGTCGGCGACGTCACAGGCCACCAGCTCCACCTCGGCACCCAGACCGGCCAGCTCCGCCCGTAGATCCGACGCACCGGGAGCATCCGCACCCCGCCGACTCGTCAGCAGCAGATGACGCACCCCGTACTCGACCACCAGATGCCGCGCCACCAACGCACCCAGACCACCCGTACCACCCGTCACCAACACCGTGTCCCGCGGACCGAAGAGGTCGTCCCCGGACGTCTGCGCGCCGGCCCCGGTGCGCACCAGTCTCGGCAGTAGCAGCTCACCCTCGCGCAGAGCTGTCTCCGGTTCGCCGCCGGCCGCCGCGGCGGCCAGCAAGGGCCGCGACGCCGCGCTGTCATCGGTGTCGACGAGGACGAACCGGCCGGGGTTCTCCGCCTGCGCGGCACGCACCAGTCCCCACACCGGGGCCTGGTCGAGGGCGCTGGTGGCGTCCGTGGTCACCAGCGCGAGCGTCGAGGAGCCGAAGACCTCCTGACCGAGCCACTGCTGGAGCAGGTCCAGGGTGCGGTACGTGGTGTCCCGGACGGCGGAGGGCACGTCACCGGAGCCGGTCCCGACACGGACGATCACCGTGTCCGGCACCCTGGCCGCGCCGCTGGTGACCGTGGCGGCGAGCTCGGCCAGCCCGGCGTGGACCGGGGCGTCGATCCCGGGCTCGGCCGTGCCGACGACGGCCAGGCTCCGGCCACCGGCCGTCGGCACCGCCGGGGCCGCGACCCAGTCGACGCGCAGCAGCGAGCCCTGCGGGCCTGCCGCGCCGGAGAGCGACTCCGGGGACGCCTCCCGGAGACTCAGCTCCGCCACGTGGGCGACCGGCGCGCCCGAGGGGTCGGCCAGTTCGAGGGTGACGGCCTTCGGTCCGGTGGGCGCGATGCGCACCCGCACCGCCCGGGCACCCACGGCCTGGAGGGTGACGCCGCCCCAGGAGAAGGGCAGCAGCGTCTGGCCTCCCTCGTCGTCCTCGCGCAGCCCGGCCAGCGGCATGACGTGCATCGCCGCGTCGAACAGAGCCGGATCGATACCGAAGGCGGCCGTGGAGGCGTCCTCGGGCAGCGCGGCCTCGGCGAACAGTTCGTCGCCGCGTCGCCAGGCTGCCCTGATGCCCTGGAACAGGGGCCCGTAGTGGTAGCCGTACTCGGCGAGTGTCTCGTACGCGCGCTCGACCTCGATGGTCCTGGCCTGTTCGGGCGGCCACTGGGTGAAGTCGTACGCGGGTGCCGCGCGCCGACCGGTGCCGAGGTGGCCCTCGGCGTGCTGCACCCACGGTTCGTCCGCGCCCTCGGTACGGGAGTGGATCGTGATGTCGCGGGCGCCGGAGTCGTCGGGGCCGCCGACGGCGACCCGCAGCGCGACGCCACGTTCCTCAGCGAGCACCAGCGGTGCCTGCAGGGTGAGTTCGCCGATGCTGTCGCAGCCGACCTGCTCCGCGACGGCGAGCGCCAGATCCACGAAGGCCGCGCCGGGCAGCAGCACGCTTCCGAGCACGTCGTGGTCCGCGATCCACCGGTGGGTACCGGTGGACAGGCGGCCGGTGAACACGTACCCGTCCGTGTCGGGCAGCGCCACCACGGCGCTGAGCAACGGGTGTTCGACCGAGTCGAGGCCCATGGCACCGGGGCTGGAGCCGGTGTCGTCGCCGAGGTGCCAGTAGTGCTGGCGTTGGAAGGGGTAGGTGGGCAGGTCGACGCGGTGGGCGCCGGTGCCCTCGAAGAGGGCTGTCCAGTCGACGGACACACCGGTGGCGTGCAGCCGGCCCAGAGCGGACAGGAGGGTTTCGGCCTCGTCACGGTCCCGACGGGTCGCCGCGACCGCCACCACGCCCGCGTCAGCGTCAGTGCCGGGGGCGGGGTCGGTGGCGGACTGCTGGACCATCGCGGACAGCACACCGTCCGGACCCAGCTCGAAGAACCGGGAAACCCCGGCGGATTCCAGCGTGTGCACCGCGTCGGCGAAGCGGACTGCCTCACGGACCTGGCCGACCCAGTACGGGGCACTGTCCCAGCCCACCGCCACTTCGCCGGTCACCGTGGACACCACCGGGATGGCGGGCTCGCCGAACGACAGGCTTTCCGCAATCGCACGGAAGTCGTCCAGCATCGGCTCCATCAACGGCGAGTGGAACGCGTGCGACACCTTCAACCGGTTCGTCTTACGACCCTCAGTGGTGAAGTGCTCCACCAGAGCGGACACCGCGCGTTCCGCGCCCGAGACGACGACCGACGTCGGACCGTTGACCGCCGCCACCGACACGTCATCCGTCAGCAGGGGCAGCACCTCCGCTTCGGTGGCCTGCACGGCCGCCATCGCACCGCCCGCCGGCAACGCCTGCATCAACCGGCCCCGCGCCACCACCAGACGCGCGGAGTCTTCCAAGGACAGCACGCCGGCCACGTGAGCGGCCGCCAGCTCCCCGATCGAGTGCCCGGCCAGATAGTCGGGCCGCACCCCCCACGACTCCACCAACCGGAACAACGCCACCTCAACCGCAAACAACGCCGGCTGAGCAAACTCCGTACGGTTCAGGGCCTCGGGGTCATCGCCCCACATCACATCACGCAGCGACGGCCCCTCAAGGTGCTCGTCCACCGCGGCCACCACCGCGTCAAACGCCGCCGCGAATGCTCCGAACGCCTCATACAGTCCCCGGCCCATCCCCAACCGCTGCGCACCCTGCCCCGTGAACACAAACGCAGTACGCCCGGAACGGCGCGCGGACAGGGGGCCACGGCCCGCCGCCAGCGCCGACAGGCCCTGCACCAGCTCGTCCCGGTCCCGGCCGACGATCACCGCGCGGTGGTCGTGGACCGCGCGGGTGGCGGCCAGGGAGAAGCCCACATCCACCGGGGACAGGCCGTCCTGCTCCCGGACCTGCGTCAGCAGCCGCTCCGCCTGCACCACCAGCGCGTCCGCCGACTTCGCCGACACCACCCACGGCACCACACCAAACTCCGGCCCGGCAGACTCCGGCTCGGCCGCGGCCACGTGTTCGATGATCACGTGGGCGTTGGTGCCGCTGATGCCGAAGGAGGAGACACCCGCCCGACGGGGGCGTTCCAGCTCCGGCCACGCACGCGCCTCGGTCAACAGCTCGACGTCACCGGCGGACCAGTCCACCTGCGAAGACGGCTCATCCACATGCAACGTCTTCGGCAGCACCCCGTGCCGCATCGCCTCAACGACCTTGATGATCCCCGCAACACCCGCAGCCGCCTGCGTATGACCGATGTTCGACTTCAGCGAACCCAGCCACAACGGACGACCCTCCACCCGGTCCTGCCCATAGGTGGCCAGCAGAGCCTGCGCCTCGATCGGATCACCCAGCGTCGTTCCCGTCCCGTGCGCCTCCACCAGATCCACATCCGCAGCCGACAACCCCGCCGATGCCAACGCCTGACGGATCACCCGCCGCTGCGACGGACCATTAGGGGCCGTCAACCCATTGGAAGCACCGTCCTGGTTGACGGCCGAACCTCTGACGACGGCCAGGACGGGATGCCCCAACCGCTGTGCGTCCGACAACCGCTCCACCAACAGCAACCCGACGCCCTCACCCCAGCCGGTGCCGTCCGCACCCGCCGCGAAGGACTTGCAGCGACCGTCGGATGCCAGACCGCGCTGGCGGCTGAACTCGACGAAAACGTCCGGGGTAGCCATCACCGCGACACCGCCGGCCAGCGCCATCGAGCACTCACCCGAGCGCAGCGCCTGCATCGCCCAGTGCAACGCGACCAGCGACGACGAACACGCCGTGTCCACCGTGACCGACGGACCCTCCAGACCGAAGACATAGGAAAGCCGGCCCGAGGCGATCGACCCGGTGTTGTTGTTGTCGGCGTAGTCGTGGTACATCATCCCCGCGAACACGCCGGTGGAACTGCCCCGCAGAGTCCCCGGGTCGATACCCGCCCGCTCGAAGACCTCCCACGCCGTCTCCAGCAACAACCGCTGCTGCGGATCCATATACAAGGCCTCGTTCGGACTGATCCCGAAGAACCCCGGATCGAACCCGGCCGCCTCATGCAGGAAACCGCCCTCACGGGTGTACGTACGGCCCGGTATGCCCGGCTCCGGGTCGTACACCTCCGGATCCCAGCCACGGTCGGACGGGAACATGCTCACCCCGTCGACTCCGTCCGCGACCATCTGCCACAGGTCCTCCGGCGAGGCGACCCCACCCGGATAACGGCACGCCATCGAGACGATCGCGATCGGATCGTCGTCCACGACAGAACGGTCCCGGACGACCACGGCACCTTCCACCGCACCGGTCAGCTCGGCCACCAGGAACCCGGCCACCGCCTCCGAGGTGGGATGGTCGAAGACCAACGTCGCCGGAAGACTCAGCCCACACACCTCACCCAACCGGTTACGCAACTCCACAGCGGCCAGCGAATCAAAACCCAGCTCGCTGAAAGCCCGGTCCGGCTCGACCGCGTCCGACGACGCATGACCGAGAACCTCCGCCACCTGCCCACGAACCACCTCCAGCACAACCCGCAACCGCTCCTCGACCGAAAGAGCCGACAAACGCGCCCCGAACCCGGCCTCACCACCAGAATTACGAGCCACCCGCCGCATCGGCACACGCACCAGGCCACGCAGTGCGGGCAGGACGAACCCGGAAGCCGCCTGCGTACGGAGCGCCGCCAGGTCGAGGTGGACCAGCAGGGACAGCGGTGCCGGGGAGCCGACGGCCAGGTCGAAGAGTTCCAGACCCTGTTCGACGGTGAGTGGCGGGAAGCCTTGGCGCTTCAGGCGGGCGACGGCAGCGGCGTCGAGTTCCCCGCCCATGCCGAGGCCGGTGTCCCACAGGCCCCAGGCCATGGACACGGCCGGCAGCCCCAACCCACGACGATGAACCGCCAACGCATCCAAGAACACATTCGCAGCCGCGTAATTCGCCTGCCCCGCACCACCCAACGTCCCCGCCACCGACGAGAACAACACAAACGCCGAAAGCCCCAAATCACACGTCAACTCATGCAAATACCACGCCGCATCCGCCTTCGGCCCCAACACCCCCGCAAACCGCTCCACCGACAGCGCACCCACCACACCGTCATCCAACACACCCGCCGAATGCACCACACCCGTCAACGGATGCTCAGGACCGATCCCCGCCACCAGCGCGGCCACCGCCTCCCGATCGGCGACATCACAGGCCACCAGCTCCACCTCGGCACCCAGACCCGCAAGCTCCGCCCGCAACTCCGACGCACCCGGAGCACCCGCACCCCGCCGACTCGTCAACAACAGATGACGCACCCCGTACTCGACCACCAGATGCCGCGCCACCAACGCACCCAGACCACCCGTACCACCCGTCACCAACACCGTCCCACCCTCGGCGAACGCAACAGCCCCCTCCCCCGGGACGGGGACGGGTACGGCGGCCCGGGCAAGACGCGGCACCCACGCCACACCGGAACGCAACACCACCTCCCCCTCACCACCGGCAAGCACCCCACCCAGAGCACCCACCGACCCCGACGAACCATCCACATCCACCAGCACGAAACGATCCGGATTCTCACTCTGCGCCGCCCGCACCAAACCCCACACAGCAGCCGCAACCACGGAGTTCTCGCTCAGTGGGTCGGGCTCCGTCGCCGGGTCGGTGGTGGTGGAGACCGCGTCACGAGTGACCAGCACCAGTCGGGAGCCTTCGAACCGCTCGTCGGTCAGCCATTCCTGCACAGTGCCGAGAACCCGGCGTACCGCGTCGTGCAGGCCGGAGACGACACCGTCCTCGGTGTCCACCGTGACGGGGTACAGCACGTGGCCGGGCAGCGGCAGGCCCGCTTCGACGCGAGCGGCCAGCTCGGCGAGGTCCGGGCAGCGGTGACCGGCGAGGGTGCCGAGCAGGTCGCCATCGGGGCCGACGACGGTCCAGTCGTCGGCCGGGCCCGTGCTCTCGGGCAGGGGTACACGCGTCCACTCGACGCCGTAGAGGCCCTGGTTGCGTTCGCCCTCGGCGGCAGCGAGCTGCTGAGGGGAGACCTCGCGGGCCACGAGCGCGGAGACGGACATGACTGGCCGCCCCGTGCGGTCGGTCATGAAGAGGGCAGTGCCCGACGCGGAACCTTCGACCTCCCGGGGGGACACCCGCACCCGCAGCGCGGTGCCGCCCGTGGAATGCAGTTCCACCCCGTGCCAGGCGAACGGCACCAGGGTGCGTTCGTCCTCGCCGTCGGCTGCGACGAGATTGACGTGCAGGGCCGCGTCCAGCAGAGCGGGGTGCAGACCGTACCGGGCGGCATCGGTGTGAGCGTCCTCGGGGAGGTCGACTTCGGCGAACAGTTCCTCACCCCGCCGCCAGGCGGCCTTCAGCCCCTGGAACACCGGTCCGTAGTGGTAGCCGGACTCGCGCAGCCACTCGTACGCCCCGTCCATCGGCACGGACTCCGCGCCGGTGGGCGGCCAGACGGCCAGTTCCTCGATGGGAGCGCCGGTGGCCGATGCGAGCATGCCGGTCGCGTGCAGAACCCAGGGGAGGTCGGCCTCGCCGGCCTCGTCGGAACGGGAGTGGATGCTCAGCGTCCTGGAGCCGGACGGGTCGGGCGCACCGACCGCCGCCTGGAGGGAGACTCCGCCCCGCTCGGGCAGGACCAGGGGAGCGTGGAGCAACAGCTCCTCGACTCGGCCGCAGCCGACCTGGTCTCCGGCTCGCACGGCCATCTCGACAAATGCGGTACCCGGCAGCAGAACGCTGCCCAGCACCTCGTGGTCGGTCAGCCAACGCTGGGTTCCTGCCGCGAGGCGACCGGTCAGGACGACCGAGTCGGTGTCCGGAGCGGTCAGTGCCGCCGTCAGCAAGGGGTGCTGCACGTTCTCCAGACCGGCCGCCCCCAGGTCGACCTCGCCCCCGGAGAGCGAGTCGACCCAGTACCGCTGGCGTTGGAAGGGGTAGGTGGGCAGGTCGACGCGCTGGGCGCCGGTGCCCTCGAAGAACACCGCCCAGTCGACGGACACACCACTGGCGTGCAGCCGGCCCAGAGCGGACAGGAGGGTTTCGGCCTCGTCACGGTCCCGACGCGTCGCCGCAACCGCCACCACACCCGCGTCAGTGCCGGGGGCGGGGTCGGTGGCGGACTGCTGGACCATCGCCGACAGCACACCGTCCGGACCCAGCTCGAAGAACCGGGAAACCCCGGCGGATTCCAGCGTGTGCACCGCGTCGGCGAAGCGGACTGCCTCGCGGACCTGGCCGACCCAGTACGGGGCGCTGTCCCAGCCCACCGCCACTTCGCCGGTCACCGTGGACACCACCGGGAAGACCGGCTCGCCGAACGACAGGCTTTCCGCAATCGCACGGAAGTCGTCCAGCATCGGCTCCATCAACGGCGAGTGGAACGCGTGCGACACCTTCAACCGGTTCGTCTTACGACCCTCAGTGGTGAAGTGCTCCACCAGAGCGGACACCGCGCGTTCCGCGCCCGAGACGACGACCGACGTCGGACCGTTGACCGCCGCCACCGACACGTCATCCGTCAGCAGGGGCAGCACCTCCGCTTCGGTGGCCTGCACGGCCGCCATCGCACCGCCCGCCGGCAACGCCTGCATCAACCGGCCCCGCGCCACCACCAGACGCGCGGAGTCTTCCAAGGACAGCACGCCGGCCACGTGAGCGGCCGCCAGCTCCCCGATCGAGTGCCCGGCCAGATAGTCGGGCCGCACCCCCCACGACTCCACCAACCGGAACAACGCCACCTCAACCGCAAACAACGCCGGCTGAGCAAACTCCGTACGGTTCAGGGCCTCGGGGTCATCGCCCCACATCACATCACGCAGCGACGGCCCCTCAAGGTGCTCGTCCACCGCGGCCACCACCGCGTCAAACGCCGCCGCGAATGCTCCGAACGCCTCATACAGTCCCCGGCCCATCCCCAACCGCTGCGCACCCTGCCCCGTGAACACAAACGCAGTACGCCCGGAACGGCGCGCGGACAGGGGGCCACGGCCCGCCGCCAGCGCCGACAGGCCCTGCACCAGCTCGTCCCGGTCCCGGCCGACGATCACCGCGCGGTGGTCGTGGACCGCGCGGGTGGCGGCCAGGGAGAAGCCCACATCCACCGGGGACAGGCCGTCCTGCTCCCGGACCTGCGTCAGCAGCCGCTCCGCCTGCACCACCAGCGCGTCCGCCGACTTCGCCGACACCACCCACGGCACCACACCAAACTCCGGCCCGGCAGACTCCGGCTCGGCCGCGGCCACGTGTTCGATGATCACGTGGGCGTTGGTGCCGCTGATGCCGAAGGAGGAGACACCCGCCCGACGGGGGCGTTCCAGCTCCGGCCACGCACGCGCCTCGGTCAACAGCTCGACCTCACCGGCGGACCAGTCCACCTGCGAAGACGGCTCATCCACATGCAACGTCTTCGGCAGCACCCCGTGCCGCATCGCCTCAACGACCTTGATGATCCCCGCAACACCCGCAGCCGCCTGCGTATGACCGATGTTCGACTTCAGCGAACCCAGCCACAACGGACGACCCTCCACCCGATCCTGCCCATAGGTGGCCAGCAGAGCCTGCGCCTCAATCGGATCACCCAGCGTCGTCCCCGTCCCATGCGCCTCCACCAGATCCACATCCGCAGCCGACAACCCCGCCGACACCAACGCCTGACGAATCACCCGCCGCTGCGACGGACCATTGGGAGCGAAGAAGCCGTTGCTGGCCCCGTCCTGGTTGACGGCGGAACCCCTGACGACGGCCAGGACGGGATGTCCCAGCCGCTGTGCGTCCGACAACCGCTCCACCAGCAGCATTCCGACACCCTCACCCCAGCCGGTGCCGTCCGCACCCGCCGCGAAGGACTTGGAACGGCCGTTGGACGCCAAGCCGAGCTGGCGGCTGAACTCCACCAGCATCTCGGGGGTGGCCATCACGGCGACGCCGCCGGCCAGCGCCATCGAGCACTCACCCGAGCGCAGCGCCTGCATCGCCCAGTGCAACGCGACCAGCGACGACGAACACGCCGTGTCCACCGTGACCGCCGGGCCCTCCAGACCGAGGGTGTAGGCGATGCGGCCGGAGACGAGGCTGCCGCCGCTGGTGCTGCCGCCGCCGTGACCCATGCCGTAGTCGTGGTACATGAGGCCGGCGAAGACACCTACGGAACTGCCCCGCAGCGAGTCGGGGTCCATGCCGGCCCGCTCCAGGGTTTCCCAGGAGGTCTCCAGCAGCAGCCGCTGCTGCGGGTCCATCGCGAGGGCCTCGCTGGGCGAGATCCCGAAGAAGGCGGCGTCGAAGTCGGCGGCGTCGTGCAGGAAACCGCCCTGGTTGACGTAGGACTTGCCGGGCTTGCCGGGCTCGGGGTCGTAGACGTCGGGGTCCCAGCCCCGATCGGTGGGGAAGCCGTCGATGGCGTCCACCCCGTCGGCGACCAGCTTCCACAGTTCCTCGGGCGAGGTGACACCGCCCGGGTAACGGCAGGCCATCGAGACGATGGCGATGGGCTCGTCGTCGCGAACCGCGGTGACCGGGACGACCGGTCCAGCCGTGGCATGGTCCACGCCCTCGAAGGACTCATCGATGTGCTGGGCCACGGCCTGTGCGGTCGGGTAGTCGAACAGCAGGGTCGCGGGCAGGCGCAGGCCCGTCTCGGCGTTGAGTACGTTGCGCAGCTCGACAGCCGCGAGGGAGTCGAAGCCCAGTTCGTTGAAGGCACGGTCCGGCTCGATGGCGTCGGCGGAGGAGTGGCCGAGGAGGCTCGCGACGTGGCCGCGTACGAGGTCCAGCAGCAGCCCGATGCGCTTCTCGGCACTGTGTCCGGCGAGCCGACGGGCCAGCTCCGAGGCACCGGCCGGACCTGAGGCGGCCGTACGGCGTGCCGCGGTGCGCACGAGACCGCGCAGGAGGGCGGCGATCTCGCCGCCGCGCGCCCGCAGGGTCGCGGTGTCCACGCGGAGGGGGACGAGAACAGCGGGTACGTCGGCGGTCTCGTGCAACGCGGTGTCGACCGCGGACAGTCCCTCTTCCACGGTCAGCGGCGGGTAGCCCTGGCGCTTCATGCGTACGAGGTCGGCTTCGCCGAGATGGGCGCCCAGACCTGCGTCGACGCCCCACAGCCCATAGGCGAGTGACGTCGCGGGCAGTCCGGCGGCGCGCCGGTGTACGGCGAGCGCGTCGAGGAACACGTTGGCGGTGGCGTAGGCGGCCTGACCTGCGGCGAAGAGGGTTCCTCCGGCGGAGGAGAACAGCACGAACGCGGCCAGGTCGAGCCCGGCTGTCAGCTCGTGCAGGTGCCATGCGGCATCCGCCTTGGGGGCTAGTACGGCCTCGAAGTCGTCCTGGGTGACCCCCGTGACCACGCCGTTGCGGGCCACGCCGGCGGCGTGGATGACGGCGGTGAGGGGGTGCTCGGGGTCGATGCCCGCCAGCAGGACGGCGAGCGCCTCCCGGTCGGCGACGTCACAGGCCACCAGCTCCACCACGGCACCCAGACCCGCAAGCTCCGCCCGCAACTCCGACGCACCCGGAGCATCCGCACCGCGCCGACTCGTCAGCAGCAGATGACGCACCCCGTACTCGACCACCAGATGCCGCGCCACCAACGCACCCAGACCACCCGTACCACCCGTCACCAACACCGTCCCACCCTCGGCGAACGCGACAGACCCCTCCCCCGCGGCGGGTACGGCGGCGCGGGCGAGGCGCGGGACCCGGATGTCACCGGCGCGCAGGGCGATTTCCGGCTCACCGGTCTCGAGGGCGACAGCCAGCGCGTTCTCGGACTCCGTGGTGCCGTCGGTGTCGACGAGGACGAACCGGCCGGGGTTCTCCGCCTGCGCGGCACGCACCAGTCCCCACACCGGGGCGAGCGTGGGTTCGACACTTTCGCCGGGTACGGCCACGACCGCACGCTCGGTGACCAGCGTCAGCCTCCGGTCGGCATACCGCTCGTCGGCGAGCCACGCCTGAACGACGGCCAGGGTTTCACCGGCCGCGGCGCGCACGGCTGCGGGGACCTCCTCCCCCGCCGGGGAGGCGAGCCGCCGCACGACGTCGCCCTGGGGCAGTTCCTCAGCGCCGTCGAATCCGTCGGGGCCGAGTTCTGTGACGGGGACGGGTGACGCGGCGGATTCGGCGGTCGGCAGGAGCGTCCAGTCGATCCGGAACATGTGTTGCTGTCCGGCGGTGTTGCGGGCCAGATCGAGCTGTTGGGTGGAGACGGGGCGGGACACGAGGGAGCCGACGGAGACGACCGGGCGGCCCTCAGTGTCGGCGGCGGCCAGGGTCACGGCGTCGGAACCGACGGAGGCCATGCGCATGCGCAGTGCGGTGGCACCGGTGGCATGCAGGGAGACGCCGTTCCAGGAGAAGGGCAGCAGCGTCTCGTCACCGCTCGCCTCCTCCTCCAGCAGCGCGGCATGCATCGCGGAGTCCAGCAGCGCGGGGTGCAGCCCGAACCGGGCCGCATCGTCGTGGGCCTGCTCGGGCAGCCGCACCTCGGCGAAGAGTTCGTCACCGCGCTGCCAGGCGGCCTTCAGCCCCTGGAACACCGGCCCGTAGCCGTAACCGCGCTCGCGCAGCCGCTCGTACGCGTCCTCGGTGTCTACCGCGGTTGCGCCCGCGGGCGGCCACTGGGTGAAGTCGAAGTCCACCGACGCGGTCTCGTTTCCGATGACGCCGTCGGCGTGCAGCGTCCACGGTCCCTCGTCGCCTTCCGCGCGCGAGTGGATGCTGAGCGGGCGGCGTCCAGTGGCGTCGGGGCCGCCGACGGTGACGCGCAGCAGGGCGCCGGTCTCGGCGGTGAGGATCAGCGGGGATTGGAGCGTCAGCTCCTCCAGGACGTCGCAGCCGGTGTGGTCGCCCGCGTGGAGGGCGAGTTCGACGAAGGCCGTGCCGGGGAGCAGAGCGGATCCCAGTACGTGGTGGTCGCCGATCCAGCCGTGGGTGTCGAGACCCAGCCGCGCTGTGAAGACCAGACCGTCGGAGTCCGGGAGGGTGACGACCGTACCGAGCACCGGATGTTCGACGGCGGAGAGTCCGAGGGCGGCGGGATTGCCTCCGAGTTCGCTGCCGAGCCAGGAGTAGTCGGCGAGGTACTCAAGGGTGTCGAGCCAGTAGTGCTGGCGTTGGAAGGGGTAGGTGGGCAGGTCGACGCGGCGGGCGCCGGTGCCCTCGAAGAACACCGCCCAGTCGACGGACACACCACTGGCATACAGCCGGCCCAGAGCGGACAGGAGGGTCTCGGCCTCGTCACGGTCCCGACGCGTCGCCGCGACCGCCACCACACCCCCGTCAGCGTCAGTGCCGGGGGCGGGGTCGGTGGCGGACTGCTGGACCATCGCGGACAGCACACCGTCCGGACCCAGCTCGAAGAACCGGGAAACCCCCGCAGCCTCCAGCGTGTGCACCGCGTCGGCGAAACGCACCGCCTCACGGACCTGGCCGACCCAGTACGGCGCACTGTCCCAGCCCACCGCCACTTCGCCGGTCACCGTGGACACCACCGGGATCACGGGCTCGCCGAACGACAGGCTTTCCGCAACCGCCCGGAAGTCGTCCAGCATCGGCTCCATCAACGGCGAGTGGAACGCGTGCGACACCTTCAACCGGTTCGTCTTACGGCCCTCAGCGGTGAAGTGCTCCACCACCGCCGCCACCGCGCGCTCCGCGCCCGAGATCACGACCGACGTCGGACCGTTGACGGCCGCCACGGACATGTCGTCCGTCAGCAGGGGCAGGACTTCCGCTTCGGTGGCCTGCACGGCTGCCATCGCACCGCCCGCCGGCAGGGCCTGCATCAACCGGCCCCGCGCCACCACCAGACGCGCCGCATCCTCCAGCGAGAACACACCCGCGACGTGAGCGGCCGCCAGCTCTCCGATCGAGTGCCCGGCCAGGTAGTCGGGCCGCACCCCCCACGACTCCACCAGCCGGAACAACGCCACCTCAACCGCAAACAACGCCGGCTGAGCAAACTCCGTACGGTTCAGGGCCTCGGGGTCATCGCCCCACATCACCTCGCGCAGCGACGGGCCCTCGAGGTGCTCGTCCACCGCGGCCACCACCGCGTCGAACGCCGCCGCGAATGCTCCGAACGCCTCATACAACCCACGGCCCATCCCCAACCGCTGCGCACCCTGCCCCGTGAACACAAACGCCGTCCTGCCAGCGGTACGGCGCCCGGACAACGGGCCAGGGCCGGCGGCGAGAGCCGACAGGCCCTTGACCAGCTCGTCCCGGTCCCGGCCCACGATCACCGCCCGGTGGTCGTGGACCGCACGGGTGGTGGCCAGGGAGAAGCCCACATCCACCGGGGACAGGCCGTCCCGCTCCCGGACCTGCGTCAGCAGCTGCTCCGCCTGCACCGCCAGCGCGTCCGCCGACTTCGCCGACACCACCCACGGCACCACACCAAACTCCGGCCCGGCAGACTCCGGCTCTGCCGCGGCCACGTGTTCGATGATCACGTGGGCGTTGGTGCCGCTGATACCGAAGGAGGAGACACCCGCCCGACGGGGGCGTTCCAGCTCCGGCCACGCACGCGCCTCGGTCAACAGCTCCACGTCACCGGCGGACCAGTCCACCTGCGAAGACGGCTCATCCACATGCAACGTCTTGGGCAGCACCCCGTGCCGCATCGCCTCAACAACCTTGATGATCCCCGCAACACCCGCAGCCGCCTGCGTATGACCGATGTTCGACTTCAGCGAACCCAGCCACAACGGACGACCCTCCACCCGATCCTGCCCATAGGTGGCCAGCAGAGCCTGCGCCTCAATCGGATCACCCAGCGTCGTCCCCGTCCCATGCGCCTCCACCAGATCCACATCCGCAGCCGACAACCCCGCCGACACCAACGCCTGACGAATCACCCGCCGCTGCGACGGACCATTGGGAGCCGTCAACCCATTGGAAGCACCGTCCTGGTTGACGGCCGAACCCCGCACCACCGCCAACACCGGATGCCCCAACCGCCGCGCGTCCGACAACCGCTCCACCAACAGCATCCCGACACCCTCGCCCCACACGGTGCCGTCCGCACCCGCCGCGAAGGACTTGGCACGAGCATCCCGGGACAACCCCCGCTGGCGGCTGAACTCGATGAACGTCTCTGGCGTGGCCATCACGGCGACACCGCCGACGAGGGCGAGGGTGCACTCCTCGTTGCGCAGCGACTGCACCGCGGAGTGGAGGGCGACGAGCGACGACGAGCACGCCGTGTCGACCGTGACCGACGGGCCCTCCAGACCGAAGACGTAGGAGACCCGGCCCGAGGCGATCGACCCGGTGGCGGCGTTGGCCGGGTAGTCGTGGTACATCATCCCGGCGAAGACGCCGGTGGAACTGCCCCGCAGGGTCGCCGGGTCGATACCCGCCCGCTCGAAGACCTCCCACGCCGTCTCCAGCAACAACCGCTGCTGCGGATCCATCAGTAGTGCTTCGTTCGGGCTGATCCCGAAGAACCCGGGATCGAACCCGGCCGCATCGTGCAGGAAGCCACCCTCACGGATATAGGTGGTGCTCTCGCGCTCGCCGGTCGGGTCGAAGAGGGAGTCGGTGTTCCAGCCACGGTCGGACGGGAAGTCGGAGATGCCGTCGACTCCGTCCGCGACCATCCGCCACAGGTCCTCCGGCGAAGCGACCCCACCCGGATAACGGCACGCCATCGAGACGATCGCAATGGGCTCACGGGAGGCGGAGGTGAGCTTCCGGTTCTGGGCCCGAAGCCGCTCGGTCTCCTTCAGTGACGACCGCAGGGCCTCGACAAGCTTCTGGTCGGAGCTGGCCATCTACAGTTCTCCCGTTCCCCGTGTCGTGGCGTCGTCGAACTCCTGGCCTTCAAGCGCCATGCTGATGAGCGCCTCGGCGTCCAGTTCGTCGATGGACGGCTGCCCGTCCGGGTCATCCTCGGACGGCTGGCTGGAGCCACGGTCGAGAACTCCTCCCAGCTCCAGCAGAGCGTCCATGAGTCCGGCGTCGCGCAGACGGCTGAGCGGGATGGTCTGCAGGACGTTGCGGACCTGTTGGTCCTGGTCGGTTTCGTCGCCGGCCGGAGCGAATTCCATGCCGATGTGCTCGGCGAGCACGTCCGCGCTCGGGTAGTCGAAGACCAGCGTCGGCGGCAGCCTCAGTCCCGTGGCCGCGTTCACCGCATTGCGGAACTCGACGGCGCTGAGCGAGTCGAAACCCAGTTCCTTGAAAGCCCGGTCCGGTTCGATCGCGGCCGTGTCGGCGTGTCCGAGGACGTCCGCCGCGTGTGTACGGACCAGGTCGAGCAGGATCGCGTACCGCTCCTCCTCCCGGGCGTCCGCCAGCCGCTTGCGCAGGGCGGCGGTGGCGGCGGAGCCACTGCCCTGTGCGGCACGCCGCGCAGATCGCCGGACGAGGGCCCGGAGCATGGCGGGAGTCTCGCTGTCCGGGGACGGCGACAGGTCCATCCGCACAGGGACGAGTACGGCTGCGTCCACGGTGCCGGAGGCGTCGAACAGGGCCATTCCCTGCTCGCTGGTGAGTGCCTCGACCCCGGTGCGGTTCATCCGCTGCGCGGCCGAGTCGCCGAGCTCACCGGCCATGCCCGCCTCGTCCTCCCAGAGTCCCCAGGCCAGCGACTGGGCAGGCAGACCTGCCGCGTGCCGCTGGGTGGCGAAAGCGTCCAGGAAGGCGTTGGCGGCCGCGTAATTGCCCTGTCCTGGAGTGCCGAAGATGCCGGCGGCCGAGGAGAACAGGACGAACGAGGCGAGGTCGGTTCCCCTTTCAAGGATGAGGTCGCGCAGGTGGAGAACGGCGTCGACCTTGGGCCGGAGCACCGCTTCGACCCGCTCCGGCGTCAGTGCCGTAATGACGCCGTCGTCGAGCATGCCCGCGAGATGCACCACCCCGGTGAGCGGGTGCTCGGCGGGCACACTGCTGAAGACCTTGGCCAGCGAGACCCGGTCGGTGACGTCACAAGCCACCACGTCGATGTGGGCGCCCTGTGCGGTGAGTTCGGCGACCAGCTCGGTCGCGCCGGGTGCCTGGATGCCACGCCGGCTGGTGAGCAGCAGTCTCCGCACGCCGTACTCGGTGACGAGGTGCCGGGCTACCAGACTGCCCAGGGTGCCGGTGGCACCGGTCAGGAGAACGGTGCCGCTCGCGTCGAAGCGGGCCCGCGGGGCGGCCTCCTCGGTGAGGGGCACCCTCAGCAGACGGGCGGCGAGGATCCGCCCGTCCCGGACCGCGAGCTGCGGCTCCTCGGTGGCGGCGAGCGCGGGTATTTCGGTGAGTTCGGACCCGGGCAGGTCGGCGAGGAGGAAGCGCCCGGGGTTCTCCGACTGGGCGGCGCGTACCAACCCCCACACGGCCGCACCGGCGAGGTCGGTCACGGCGGATCCCTCGACCGCGACCGCGCCGTCGGTGGCGACGAGCAGCCTGGCGTCCTCGTACCTCTCGTCGGCGAGCCAGGTTTGCAGCACGCCGAGGGTCCGCCGCACCGCCGCGTGCACGGCCTCGGCGTCGTCGCCCGGCGGGCAGCGCAGCACGACGATCTCGGGTACGGGCCCGTCGTCTAGGAGCGTGTCCCACTCGGCCCAGTGCGGGGGCGCGGAGACCTGGGGAGGCGTCAGCGGAACCCAGCCGGGCTGGAACAGGTTGTCGTGATGGGCCTTGGCGCCGGCCGCGGACAGCTGCGCGGCGGAGACCTCGCGTAGGACCAGGGTGTCCACGGACGCGACCGGGCTGCCTGCTGCGTCGGCGACCGCCAGGGCGACACCGTCCGAACCGGCCGGGGTGATCCGTACGCGGAGTGTGCCCGCACCCGCCGCGTACAGTGCGACCCCGTCCCAGGAGAAGGGCAGCCGGGCAGCCGCCGAATGCTCCCCCTCGTCGGCGTCGCGCAGGCCGACGGCGTGCAGGCAGGCGTCCAGCAGCGCCGGGTGCAGACCGAACCGGTCCGCGTCGACGAGGTGCTCCTCCGGTACCTCGATCTCGGCGTACACGGCGTCACCCGACCTCCAGGCGGCCCGCAGCCCCTGGAAGACCGGGCCGTACTCGAGGCCGGAGGCGGCCAGCGAGTCGTAGAGGTCGTCGACCTGGACGGGCTCGGAACCGGCCGGCGGCCAGCTGCCGAACTCGAAGTCCGCGACGGAGGCCGTCTCGGTGAGCAGGCCGGTGGCGTGCCGGGTCCACGGTGTGTCGGCCTCGGCATGCTGCGGCCGGGACCACACGCCGAAGGAACGGGCGCCCGAGTCGTCGGGGCCTCCTACGGTCACCTGGAGGGATACGGCACCCCGCTCGGGCAGGACCAGTGGCGCCGCGATGGTGAGCTCCTGAACCGTGGAGCAGCCCGCTTCGTCCCCGGCGCGGATCGCCAACTCGATGAACCCCGTGCCGGGGAAGAGGACGGTACCGCCGACAGCGTGGTCGGCCAGCCACGGGTGGGTCGCCACCGACAGGCTCCCTGTGAGGACGAACGAGTCTCCCTCGGGGGCGGTGAGTACGGCGTTGAGCAGCGGGTGCTCGGCACTCTCCAGCCCTGCCGCGCCGAGGTCGCTGTCCCCTCGCCCGGCCTCGACCCAGTACCGCTGGCGTTGGAAGGGGTAGGTGGGCAGGTCGACGCGGCGGGCGCCGGTGCCCTCGAAGAGGGCCGTCCAGTCGACGGACACACCGGTGGCGTGCAGCCGGCCCAGAGCGGAAAGGAGGGTTTCGGCCTCGTCACGGTCCCGACGCGTCGCCGCGACCGCCACCACACCCGGGTCAGTGCCGGTGTCGGTGGCGGTGGCGGACTGCTGGACCATCGCGGACAGCACACCGTCCGGACCCAGCTCGAAGAACCGGGAAACCCCGGCGGATTCCAGCGTGTGCACCGCGTCGGCGAAGCGGACCGCCTCACGGACCTGGCCGACCCAGTACGGCGCACTGTCCCAGCCCACCGCCACTTCGCCGGTCACCGTGGACACCACCGGAATCACCGGCTCACCGAACGACAGGCTTTCCGCGACCGCACGGAAGTCGTCCAGCATCGGCTCCATCAACGGCGAATGGAACGCATGCGACACCTTCAACCGGTTCGTCTTACGGCCCTCAGCGGTGAAGTGCTCCACCAGAGCGGACACCGCGCGCTCCGCGCCCGAGATCACGACCGACGTCGGACCGTTGACGGCCGCCACGGACATGTCGTCCGTCAGCAGGGGCAGGACTTCCGCTTCGGTGGCCTGCACGGCTGCCATCGCACCGCCCGCCGGCAGGGCCTGCATCAACCGGCCCCGCGCCACCACCAGCCGCGCCGCATCCTCCAGCGAGAACACACCCGCGACGTGAGCGGCCGCCAGCTCTCCGATCGAGTGCCCGGCCAGGTAGTCGGGCCGCACCCCCCACGACTCCACCAGCCGGAACAACGCCACCTCAACCGCAAACAACGCCGGCTGAGCAAACTCCGTACGGTTCAAAACCTCCGCATCGTCACCCCACACCACATCACGCAGCGACACTCCTTCAAGGTGCTCGTCCACCGCGGCCACCACCGCGTCGAACGCCGCCGCGAATGCTCCGAACGCCTCATACAACCCACGGCCCATCCCCAACCGCTGCGCACCCTGCCCCGTGAACACAAACGCCGTCCTGCCAGCGGTACGGCGCCCGGACAACGGGCCAGGGTCGGCGGCGAGGGCCGACAGGCCCTTGACCAGCTCGTCCCGGTCCCGGCCCACGATCACCGCCCGGTGGTCGTGGACCGCACGGGTGGTGGCCAGGGAGAAGCCCACATCCACCGGGGACAGACCATCCCGCTCCCGGACCTGCGTCAGCAGCCGCTCCGCCTGCACCACCAGCGCGTCCGCCGACTTCGCCGACACCACCCACGGCACCGGACCACCGAACTGCCCCTCAGAGACAGGAGCGCTGGTGTCCGCCTCCGCAAGGGACGGATCATGCTCGACGATCACATGCACATTCGTGCCGCTGATACCGAAGGAAGAGACACCCGCTCGACGGGGGCGCTCCAGCTCCGGCCACGCACGCGCCTCCGTCAACAGCTCGACCTCACCGGCCGACCAGTCCACCTGCGAAGACGGCTCATCCACATGCAACGTCTTCGGCAGCACCCCGTGCCGCATCGCCTCAACAACCTTGATGATCCCCGCAACACCCGCAGCCGCCTGCGTATGACCGATGTTCGACTTCAGCGAACCCAGCCACAACGGATGACCCTCCACCCGATCCTGCCCATAGGTGGCCAGCAGAGCCTGCGCCTCGATCGGATCACCCAGCGTCGTCCCCGTCCCGTGCGCCTCCACCAGATCCACATCCGCAGCCGACAACCCCGCCGACACCAACGCCTGACGGATCACCCGCCGCTGCGACGGACCATTAGGAGCCGTCAACCCATTGGAAGCACCGTCCTGATTGACGGCCGAACCCCGCACCACCGCCAGCACCGGATGCCCCAACCGCCGCGCATCCGACAACCGCTCCACCAACAGCAACCCGACACCCTCACCCCAGCCGGTGCCGTCCGCACCCGCCGCGAAGGACTTGCAGCGACCGTCGGATGCCAGACCGCGCTGGCGGCTGAACTCCACGAAGACGTCCGGGGTGGCCATCACCGCGACACCGCCGGCCAGCGCCATCGAGCACTCACCCGAGCGCAGCGCCTGGATCGCCCAGTGCAACGCGACCAGCGACGACGAACACGCCGTGTCCACCGTGACCGACGGGCCCTCCAGACCGAAGACATAGGAAAGCCGGCCCGAGGCGATCGACCCGGTGTTGTTGTTGTCGGCGTAGTCGTGGTACATCATCCCCGCGAACACGCCGGTGGAACTGCCCCGCAGAGTCCCCGGGTCGATACCCGCCCGCTCGAAGACCTCCCACGCCGTCTCCAGCAACAACCGCTGCTGCGGATCCATATACAAGGCCTCGTTCGGACTGATCCCGAAGAACCCCGGATCGAACCCAGCCGCCTCATGCAGGAAACCGCCCTCACGGACGTAACTGGTGTCGGCACGCTCGCCGGTCGGGTCGAAGAGGGAATCGGTGTCCCAGCCACGGTCGGACGGGAAATCGGAGATCCCGTCGACACCGTCCGCGACCATCCGCCACAGGTCCTCCGGCGAAGCGACCCCACCCGGATAACGGCACGCCATCGAGACGATCGCGATCGGATCGTCGTCCACGACAGAACGGTCCCGGACGACCACGGCACCTTCCACCGCACCGGTCAGCTCGGCCACCAGGAACCCGGCCACCGCCTCCGAGGTGGGATGGTCGAAGACCAACGTCGCCGGAAGACTCAGCCCACACACCTCACCCAACCGGTTACGCAACTCCACAGCGGCCAGCGAATCAAAACCCAGCTCGCTGAAAGCCCGGTCCGGCTCGACCGCGTCCGACGACGCATGACCGAGAACCTCCGCCACCTGCCCACGAACCACCTCCAGCACAACCCGCAACCGCTCCTCGGCCGAAAGAGCCGACAAACGCGCCCCGAGCCCAGCCTCACCACCAGAATTACGAGCCACCCGCCGCGTCGGCACACGCACCAGGCCACGCAGCATCGGGAGAACCGCGGAACCGGCCGCCGCCTGCGTGCGGAGCGCGGCAAGGTCGAGTCGCAGCAGCACCGCCTGCGCGGTGTCGGAACCGAGCGCCTGGTCGAACAGCGCGAGGCCGGCCTCGGTCGGCAGCGGCGGGAAACCCTGGCGCGCCAGCCGTCGTGCGGTGATCTCGTCGAGGTCTCCACCCATACCGGTGTCCCACAGGCCCCAGGCCATGGACACGGCCGGCAGCCCCAACCCACGACGATGAACCGCCAACGCATCCAAGAACACATTCGCAGCCGCGTAATTCGCCTGCCCCGCACCACCCAACGTCCCCGCCACCGACGAGAACAACACAAACGCCGAAAGTCCCAAATCACACGTCAACTCATGCAAATACCACGCCGCATCCGCCTTCGGCCCCAACACCCCCGCAAACCGCTCCACCGACAACGCACCCACCACACCGTCATCCAACACACCCGCCGAATGCACCACACCCGTCAACGGATGCTCAGGACCGATCCCCGCCACCAGCGCGGCCACCGCCTCCCGATCGGCGACATCACAGGCCACCAGCTCCACCACGGCACCCAGACCCGCAAGCTCCGCCCGCAACTCCGACGCACCCGGAGCACCCGCACCCCGCCGACTCGTCAACAACAGATGACGCACCCCGTACTCGACCACCAGATGCCGCGCCACCAACGCACCCAGACCACCCGTACCACCCGTCACCAACACCGTCCCACCCTCGGCGAACGCAACAGACCCCTCCCCCGGGACGGGGACGGGTACGGCGGCCCGGGCAAGACGCGGCACCCACGCCACACCGGAACGCAACACCACCTCCCCCTCACCACCGGCAAGCACCCCACCCAGAGCACCCACCGAGCCTGCCGAACCATCCACATCCACCAGCACAAAACGATCCGGATTCTCACTCTGCGCCGCCCGCACCAAACCCCACACAGCAGCCGCAACCACGGAGCCCGCGTCGGCGGACGCGTCCGGACCTGCGGCACCACGGGTCACCACAGCGAGCCGGGTACTGGTGAACCGGTCGTCGCTCAGCAGGGTCTGGACGACTTCCAGGACCTCGCTCGTGACCCGGCGGACCTCGGCCGGTACACCATCGCTCGCATCGGCGGCGGCCACGGGCAGGACCAGCGTCGCGGGCACGTCGGCACCCGCCTCGACGGCGGCGAGCAGCGTGGGGAGATCGTCATGGCGTACGACGTCCAGGCCCAGGTCAGGCATCTGCGAGCCGACAACGGCCCATTCCGGCCCGAACGGCAATGCGTCCGCCGCCGGTCCAGGCACCCACCGCACTGCGTACGGCAGGTCCGCGGGCCCGCTCCCGGACGCCGGAGCCAGTTGTTCGGCCGATATTTCGCGGGCCACGAGGGAGCCGACGCTCAGCACGGTGTTTCCGGAGTTGTCGGCGACGGTCACTTCACGGCTGTCGGGGCCGGTCGGGACCACATGGACTCGCAGCGCCGTGGCTCCGGTGGCCTGGAGGGAGACGGAGTTCCACGCGAAGGGCACGAGGGTGCCCCCTTCCGTGTCCTCGTCGCCGGAGTCCTGGCCGATCAGGCTGACGTGCAGAGCGGAGTCGAGCAGAGCCGGGTGGATTCCCACGCGCTCGGTGTCCTCGTGGGCGTCCTCGGGCAACTCGACCTCGGCGAACAGCTCCTCACCGCGCCGCCAAGCCGCCTTGAGCCCCTGGAACAGCGGTCCGTAGTGCAGGCCGCGGCTCAGCAGCCGTTCGTAGACCCCTTCGACGGGGACGGACTCCGCGGCGGCCGGGGGCCACTCCGCGAGGTCCCGTGCGGGCACGGACACCTCAGCGGTCAGGAGCCCTTCCGCATGCAGATTCCACGGTGCGTCGTCGGCTTCCTTGACGCGCGAGTGGATGCGTACGGAACGGCTGCCGTCCGCCCGGATCGCTCCGACGGCCACACGAAGCACCACAGTGCCCTGTTCCGGGAGGACCAGCGGTGCTTGCAGAGCCAGCTCGGCGAGGCTGCCGAGACCGACGTGATCACCGGCCTGTAGCGCGAGTTCCACGAACGCCGTGCCCGGCAGCAGGACACTGCCGAAGGCACGGTGGTCGGCGATCCACGGGTGCGTGGCGAGGGACAGCTGCCCGGTGAGGAGGGGCCCCTCGGCGTCGGGGGACTCGACGACCGCGCCCAGCAGGAGGTGGCCCATGCCGTCCACGCCAGCGGCGCCTCCGCCGCCGACACCCGCACCGGCCCAGGGGCTGGCCCAGTACTGCAGGGTGTCGACCCAGTACCGCTGGCGTTGGAAGGGGTAGGTGGGCAGGTCGACGCGGCGGGCGCCGGTGCCCTCGAAGAGGGCCGTCCAGTCGACGGACACACCACTGGCGTACAGCCGGCCCAGAGCCGACAGCAGTGTCTCGGCCTCGTCACGGTCCCGACGCGTCGCCGCGACCGCCACCACACCCCCGTCAGTGCCGGGGGCGGGGTCGGTGACGGACTGCTGGACCATCGCCGACAGCACACCATCCGGACCCAGCTCGAAGAACCGGGAAACCCCCGCAGCCTCCAGCGTGCCCACCGCGTCCGCGAAACGCACCGCCTCGCGGACCTGGCCGACCCAGTACGGGGCGCTGTCCCAGCCCACCGCCACTTCGCCGGTCACCGTGGACACCACCGGAATCACCGGCTCGCCGAACGTCAGGCTTTCCGCAACCGCACGGAAGTCATCCAGCATCGGCTCCATCAACGGCGAGTGGAACGCGTGCGACACCTTCAGCCGGTTCGTCTTACGGCCCTCAGCGGTGAAGTGCTCCACCAGAGCGGACACCGCGCGCTCGGCTCCTGAGACGACGACCGACATCGGACCGTTGACCGCCGCCACCGACACGTCGTCCGTCAGCAGGGGCAGGACCTCCGCCTCCGTGGCCTGCACCGCCGCCATCGCACCACCCGCCGGCAACGCCTGCATCAACCGGCCCCGCGCCACCACCAGCCGCGCCGCATCCTCCAGCGAGAACACACCCGCCACATGAGCAGCCGCCAGCTCCCCGATCGAGTGCCCCGCCAGGTAGTCGGGCCGCACCCCCCACGACTCCACCAACCGGAACAACGCCACCTCAACCGCAAACAACGCCGGCTGAGCAAACTCCGTGCGATTCAGGGCCTCGGGGTCATCACCCCACATCACATCACGCAGCGACGGCTCCTCAAGGTGCTCGTCCACCGCGGCCACCACCGCGTCGAACGCCCCAGCGAACACCCCGAACGCCTCATACAACCCACGGCCCATCCCCAGCCGCTGCGCACCCTGCCCCGTGAACACAAACGCCGTCCTGCCAGCGGTACGGCGCCCGGACAGGGGGCCAGGACCCGCCACCAGGGCCGACAGACCCTTGACCAGCTCGTCCCGGTCCCGGCCCACGATCACCGCCCGGTGGTCGTGGACCGCACGGGTGGTGGCCAGGGAGAAGCCCACATCCACCGGCGACAGGCCATCCCACTCCCGGACCTGCGCCAGCAGCCGCTCCGCCTGCGCCACCAGCGCGTCCGCCGACTTCGCCGACACCACCCACGGCACCGGACCACCGAACTGCCCCTCAGAGACAGGAGCGGTGGTGTCCGCCTCCGCAAGAGACGGATCATGCTCGACGATCACATGCACATTCGTACCGCTGATACCGAAGGAGGAGACACCCGCCCGACGGGGGCGCTCCAGCTCCGGCCATGCACGCGCCTCGGTCAACAGCTCGACCTCACCGGCCGACCAGTCCACCTGCGGCGACGGCTCATCCACATGCAACGTCTTGGGCAACACCCCGTGCCGCATCGCCTCAACAACCTTGATGATCCCCGCAACACCCGCAGCCGCCTGCGTATGACCGATGTTCGACTTCAGCGAACCCAGCCACAACGGACGGCCCTCCACCCGGTCCTGCCCATAGGTGGCCAGCAGAGCCTGCGCCTCGATCGGATCACCCAGCGTCGTCCCGGTCCCGTGCGCCTCCACCAGATCCACATCCGCAGCCGACAACCCCGCCGATGCCAACGCCTGACGAATCACCCGCCGCTGCGACGGACCATTGGGAGCCGTCAACCCATTGGAAGCACCGTCCTGATTGACGGCCGAACCCCTGACGACGGCCAGCACCGGATGACCCAGCCGCCGCGCGTCCGACAACCGCTCCACCAACAGCATCCCGACACCCTCACCCCACACGGTGCCGTCCGCACCCGCCGCGAAGGACTTGGCACGAGCATCCCGGGACAACCCCCGCTGGCGGCTGAACTCGACGAACGCCTCCGGGGTGGCCATCACGGCGACACCGCCGGCCAGGGCCATCGAGCACTCACCGGAGCGCAGCGCCTGCATCGCCCAGTGCAAGGCGACCAGCGACGACGAGCACGCCGTGTCGACCGTGACCGACGGGCCTTCCAGACCGAAGACATAGGAGACCCGGCCCGAGGCGATGGCGCCCGTACCACTGCTGGCGGCGTAATCGTGGTACATCATCCCCGCGAACACGCCGGTCGAACTGCCCCGCAGAGTCCCCGGGTCGATACCCGCCCGCTCGAAGACCTCCCACGCCGTCTCCAGCAACAACCGCTGCTGCGGATCCATATACAAGGCCTCGTTCGGACTGATCCCGAAGAACCCCGGATCGAAGCCAGCCGCCTCATGCAGGAAACCGCCCTCACGGACGTAACTGGTGTCGGCACGCTCGCCGGTCGGGTCGAAGAGGGAGTCGGTGTCCCAGCCACGGTCGGACGGGAACACGCTCACCCCGTCGACTCCGTCCGCGACCATCCGCCACAGGTCCTCCGGCGAAGCGACCCCACCCGGATAACGGCACGCCATCGAGACGATCGCGATCGGATCGTCGTCCAGAGGGGTGGCCGGCAGGGTTCCGCTCGCGGTGGTCGCGTCGTCGAGACCGCCGGACAGTTCTTCCAGCAGGTGCCGGGCCAGGGCGGTCGGTGTCGGGTGGTCGAAGACCAGGGTGGCGGGGAGTCGCAGCCCGGTGTCGCTGTTCAGGCCGTTGCGCAGTTCGACGGCGGCCAGAGAGTCGAAGCCGAGGTCGCGGAAGGCGCGCTCGGCCTCGATGGCCTGGCCGGAGGCGAAGCCCAGGACCAGAGCGGCCCGGTTGAGTACCAGATCGAGCAGGGTGGCTTCCCAGTCGGACGCGGCCAGGCCGGCCAGCTGGCGCCGGAGCGCCCCTGAGCCGTCCGATGCCTCCCCGGCGCTGCGCCGCCGGGCGGTGGGTGCGAGAGAGCGCAGGAGGGCCGGGAGGCCGTCGCCACCGTTGCGTATCGCCGCGAGATCGAACTTGGCGGGTACGACACAGGCTTCGCCGGTGGCGACGGCCGCGTCGAAGAGCTCCAGGCCGTCGGTGGGGGTGAGCGGGAAGATGCCTCCCTGGGACATCCGCTGCTGGTGCGTCGCGTCGAGGGTCTCGGCCATGCCGCCGGTCCAGGGGCCCCACGCGAGTGAGTGCGCCGGCAGTCCGGCGGTGCGGCGGTGTGCGGCCAGCGCGTCCAGGCAGGCGTTCGCCGCCGCGTAGTTGCCCTGGCCGGGGGTACCGAGCACGCCCGCGCCGGAGGAGAACAGCACGAACGCCGACAACTCGCGCTCCGCGGTCAGTTCGTGCAGGTGCAGGGCAGCGTCCGCCTTTGCGGCGAGGACGGAGTCGAGCCGCTCGGGGGTGAGGGAGCCCAGGGTGCCGTCGTCGAGGACGCCGGCGAGGTGGACCACCGCGGTGGGTTCCGTACGGGTGAGCAGGTCCGCGAGTGCCGACCGGTCGGAGACGTCGCAGGCGACCAGGGTCACCTCGGCACCCGCTCCGGTCAGTTCGGCGATCAGCTCCGCCGCGCCGGGGGCTTGCGGACCACGTCGGCTGGTGAGGTGCAGGCGGCGCACTCCGTACCGTGCCACCAAGTGCCGGGCGAGGAGCGAGCCCAGGCTTCCGGTGGCGCCCGTGACCAGCACGGTGCTGTCCGGGCCGAAGGCGGGCACGACCTCCTCCGTCGCGGCGGGGACACGGCTGAGCCGAGGGGCGTACGGCGTCGACTCGCGCACGGCGATCTGCGGTTCACCGGTGGCCAGGGCGAGGGCGACCTGGGCGTCGGTGTCCGTGCTCCGGTCGCCGTCGCCGGTGGCGAGGTCCACCAGGACGACGCGGCCCGGGTTCTCGGACTGGGCGGAACGGATCAGACCCCAGACGGCGGCACCGGCCAGGTCGGTCACGTCCTGACCACCCGCGGGAACCGCGCCACGGGTGACGACGACGAGCCGGCCGTCGTCCTCCTCGTCCGCCAGGTGGGTCTGCAGGAAGGTGAGCGCTTCCGTGGCGGCACGGTGGACGGACCGGGCGTCGGTCCCGGGTTCCGAGTGCAGGACGGCGGTGACGGTGCGCGGCGCCTCGGCGGCGGGCACCGGCGTCCAGTCCAGGCGGTGGAGGGAGTCCTGGCGCGGCGCGCGGGCGTTGGCCACCTGCTCGGCCGAGATGGGCCGGACGGACAGCGCCCCGATGGTGGCCACGAGCCGGCCGGAGCCGTCGGCGACCGCGACCGAGACGGCGTCGTCGCCGGTACGGGTGAGCCGCACGCGCAGGGTGGTGGCACCGGCGGTGTGCAGGACGACCCGGTTCCACGTGAAGGGGATCGCGGCGCCCTCCGTCGATGCTCCTGTGAACACGATGGCGTGCAGGGCCGCGTCGAGAAGGGCGGGGTGCAGTCCGAGCCGCTGGGCGTCGGCATGCACCTGCGGCGGGAGGGCGACCTCGGCGTAGGCGGAGTCGCCGGAGCGCCATACGGCCTTCAGTCCTTGGAAGACCGGCCCGTACTCCAGGCCGGCCGCGGCCAGCGTCTCGTAGTGGCGGTCGAGGTCGACCGGCGCGGCATCCAGCGGCGGCCAGGACTCGAGGGAGGTGTCGGCGGCGGGGGCCGCGACCGTGCCCGGGAGGAGTACGCCGGTGGCGTGGCGGGTCCAGGCGGCGTCGACGTCGGTGTCCTGGCGACGGGAGTGCACTGTGAACGGGCGGGCGCCGGTGCCCTCGGCGGGTGCGCCGACGGCAACCTGGAACTGCACGGCGCCGCGTTCATGGAGGACCAGCGGCGCCTCCAAGGTGAGTTCCTCCACCTCCCCGCAGGCGACCTGGTCTCCGGCGCGGATGGCGAGCTCCACGAAACCGGTCCCGGGGAAGAACACGGTGCCGCCGACGACGTGGTCGGCGAGCCACGGGTGGGAGGCGGCGGACAGGCGGCCGGTGAGCACGACCCCTTCGGAGTCGGCGAGGACGACCGCGGCCCCGATCAGCGGGTGGTCGGCGGAGTCGAGACCGGCGGAAACGACATCGCCCGCACCGTTCTCCGGGGTGATCCAGTAGTGCTGGCGTTGGAAGGGGTAGGTGGGCAGGTCGACGCGCTGGGCGCCGGTGCCCTCGAAGAACGCCGTCCAGTCGACGGACACACCACTGGTGTGCAGCCGGCTCAGAGCGGACAGGAGGGCCTCGGCCTCGTCACGGTCCCGACGGGTCGCTGCGACCGCCACCACACCCATACCGGTCTGGTCAGCGTCAGCGCCCGCGTCAGTGATGGACTGGACCATCGCGGACAGCACACCGTCCGGACCCAGCTCCAGGAACCGGGAAACCCCGACGGATTCCAGCGTGTGCACCGCGTCGGCGAAGCGGACCGCCTCACGGACCTGGCCGACCCAGTACGGGGCACTGTCCCAGCCCACCGCCACTTCGCCGGTCACCGTGGACACCACCGGAATCACCGGCTCACCGAACGACAGGCTTTCCGCGACCGCACGGAAGTCGTCCAGCATCGGCTCCATCAACGGCGAATGGAACGCATGCGACACCTTCAACCGGTTCGTCTTACGGCCCTCAGCGGTGAAGTGCTCCACCACCGCCGCCACCGCGCGTTCCGCGCCCGACACCACGACCGACATCGGACCGTTGACGGCCGCCACCGACACGTCGTCCGTCAGCAGCGGCAGGACCTCCGCCTCCGTCGCCTGCACGGCTGCCATCGCACCACCCGACGGCAACGCCTGCATCAACCGGCCCCGCGCCACCACCAAACGCGCCGCATCCTCCAGCGAGAACACACCCGCCACGTGAGCGGCCGCCAGCTCCCCGATCGAGTGCCCAGCCAGGTAATCGGGCCGCACCCCCCACGACTCCACCAACCGGAACAACGCCACCTCAACCGCAAACAACGCCGGCTGAGCAAACTCGGTACGGTTCAAAACCTCCGCATCGTCACCCCATACCACATCACGCAGCGACACCCCCTCAAGGTGCTCGTCCACCGCGGCCACCACCGCGTCGAACGCCCCAGCGAACACCCCGAACGCCTCATACAACCCACGGCCCATCCCCAACCGCTGCGCACCCTGCCCCGTGAACACAAACGCGGTCGGCCCTTCGACGGCCAGGCCGCTGTGCAGTGCCGGGTGCGGTGCACCGGCCGCCAACGCGGTGAGAGCCTCGCGCGCCTCGTCGGGCTCGTTGGCCAGGACGATCGCGCGGTAGTCCAGGGCCGCACGCCCCGTGGCCAGCGAGTGTGCGAGGTCGAGGGCGGTGGCCTCATCGACGCGGGCGGTGAGGCGCTCGGCCTGGGCGGCGAGTCCTTCCCGGCTGCGGGCGGAGAGCAGCCAGGGCAGCGGGGTGCCCGTCGGCAGGCGGGTCGGCGCGGGCGCGGAGGCGTCGTCGGCCTCCTCGGTGGGTGCCTGCTCGATGATCAGGTGGGCGTTGGTGCCGCTGACGCCGAACGCGGAGACACCCGCGCGGCGCGGGTGCGTGTTCTGCGGCCAGGTCACCTGCTCGGTGAGCAGTCTGACGTCGCCGGCGTTCCAGTCGACGTGGGTGGACGGCTCGTCGATGTGCAGGGTCTGGGGCAGGATGCCGTGCCGCATGGCCTGCACCATTTTGATGACGCCGCCCACTCCGGCGGCGGCCTGGGCGTGGCCGATGTTCGACTTGAACGACCCCAGCCACAACGGCCGTCCCTGCGGACGGCCCTGTCCGTAGGTCGCCAGCAGCGCCTGCGCCTCGATCGGGTCACCCAGCGTGGTACCCGTGCCGTGGCCCTCGACGGCGTCGACCTCTGCCGCCGGAAGGCCGGCGGCGCTGAGGGCCTGACGGATGACCTTCTGCTGGGCAAGGCCGTTGGGGGCGGTCAGGCCGTTGGAGGCGCCGTCCTGGTTGACGGCGGAACCGCGGACGACGGCCAGGACCGGGTGGCCGTTGCGGCGGGCGTCGGAGAGCCGTTCCAGGACGAGCATGCCCGCCCCCTCGGCCCAGCCCGTGCCGTCGGCGCTGTCGGAGTAGGCCTTGCAGCGGCCGTCGGCGGCGAGTCCGCGCTGCTTGCTGAACGCGACGAACGGTCCCGGGGTGGACATGACCATGACGCCGCCGGCCAGGGCGAGACCGCATTCGCGCTTGCGCAGGGCCTGGGCGGCGAGGTGAACCGCGACCAGGGAGGAGGAGCAGGCGGTGTCGATGGTGAGAGCGGGGCCTTCGAGTCCCAGGGCGTAGGAGATGCGTCCGGAGATGACGGCGGCGACGGCAGCGGTGCCGAGGTACGCCTCGGCTGCCTCGGGGGCGGAGTTCAGCAGGTCGCCGTAGTCCTGGAATCCGGAGCCGACGAACACGCCGACCCGTCCTCCGCGCAGGCTGTCCGGGGCGATTCCGGCGCGCTCCACCGCCTCCCAGGAGACCTCCAGCATCAGCCGCTGCTGGGGATCCATGGCGAGGGCCTCGCGGGGGGAGATGCCGAAGAATCCGGCGTCGAACGCGCCGGCGTCGTCGAGGAATCCGCCCTCGGCGACGTAGCTGGTGCCGGATCCGTCGCCGCCGAGAAGCTGGTCGAGGTCCCACCCGCGGTCGGTGGGGAAGGCCGACACCGCGTCGCCGCCCGACTCGACGAGCCGCCACAGTTCCTCGGGGGAGGCGACCCCGCCCGGGTAGCGGCAGGCCATCGCGACGATCGCGATCGGATCGTGGTCGGCGGACTCGACCTCCTGCAGCCGGCGGCGGGTCTGCGCCAGGTCGGCCGTCACGCGCTTCAGGTACTCGAGGAGCTTGCCGTCGTCAGCCATCCCAGCCTCACAACACCTTTCAGTCCCGGGTGGGACGCTTTCAACTGATCTTCCTCGGCGTCTCTCGAGAAACGGCCGAACCTCAGGAGAGGCCGAGTTCCAGGTCGATGAAGGCGAGGACGTCTTCGGCGGACGCGGCGTCGAGCGTCTCCTCGATGCCCTTGGCCGGCCCTTCGGCGGAGGCCGGTCCGTCGGTCGCGCTTCCTCGCTTGTCCAGGCGGGCGGCGAGGCGGCCGAGCCGGGCCGCGATGCCGTGGTCCTCCGCCTCCTGAGGGGACAGGGAGGTCAACGTCAGTTCGAGCCGGTCGAGTTCGGCGAGCAGACTCAGTGCCTGGCCGCCGCGGTCCCGGCAGAGCTGCTCGTGCAGGTGCTCTGCCACGGCCGCGGGGGACGTGTGGTCGAACACCAGAGTGGCGGGCAGCGGGTGGCCGGTGGCCGCCGTCAGCCGGTTGCGCAGATCGGTGGCGGCGACCGAGTCGAGCCCCAGGTCGGTGAAGGCCCGGCCGGGGTCGAGGTCGGTGGAGCGCGCGTAGCCGAGCAGGGCGGCCACATGGCTGCGGACGAGGTCCGAGAGGGTGCGGGCCTGCTGGGCGGGCGGCATCTGGGCCAGTTGCTCCTCCAGACCCGCTCCGGTCCCGCTCTCGACCGAGGTGGCCGTCCCGGGGCCGTCGACGAGGGCGGCGCGGGCCTCGGGGACGCCGTCGAGCAGGGGCCTGGGCCGGGCCGCCGCGTAGACGGGGGCGAAGCGGGACCAGTCGATGTCGGCCACCACCGGGTGGCTGTCGCCGTGGTCGAGGATCCTGCGCAGGGCGCGCAGCGCGGGCCGCGGGTCCATCGGAGGGGCACCGAGGCGTCGCATCACGCCGGTGATCTCCTCGTCGACCATGCCGCCGGCCCAGGAACCCCAGGCGATGGAGGTGGCCGTACGGCCCTGGGCGAGGCGTCGGGCGGCGAGGGCGTCGAGGGAGGAGTTCGCGGCCGCGTAGGCGGCCTGCCCTGCGCTGCCCCAGACGGCGGCGCCGGAGGAGAACATCAGGAACGCGTCGAGGGGGCGGTCGCCGAGGAGTTCGTCCAGGTGGAGGGCGCCGAGCACCTTGGCGCGGCCGACCTCCGCGCATTCCTCGACCGTCAGTTCACTCGCGGGTGCCAGACGCTGGAGCACGCCCGCGGCGTGCACGACCGTGGTGAGCGGCTGGTCCTCGGGTACGGCGTCCAGCAGGGCGGCCAGTTGTGCACGGTCGGCGACGTCGCAGGCGGCGATCGTGACGCGGGCACCGCGGGCGGTGAGGTCGGCTTCGAGGTCGGCGGCGCCTTCGGCGCGGGTGCCGCGGCGGCTGGTGAGCAGAAGGTGTTCGGCGCCGAGGTCGGCCAGCTCCTTGGCGACGAGTGCGCCGAGCCCGCCGGTTCCTCCGGTGATGAGAACGGTTCCGCGGGGCCGCCAGGCGCGTGGTGCGGGCGTGTCCCCGAGGGCAGCGCGGACCATGCGCCGGGAGAGGAGGCCGTGTTCGCGAATCGCGAGCTGGTCCTCGTCCCCGGCTCCGGTCAGGGCCGTGGTGAGCTGGTGTGCGGCTTCCTCGTCGAGGGTGGCGGGCAGGTCCACCAGGCCGCCGAAGGTGTCGGGGTGGTCCAGGGAGAGTCCGAGGCCAAGCCCCCAGACCTGGGCCTGGTGGGGGTCGACGGTCTCGGTAACCGCGGTGGCGGCGACCGCGCCGCGGGTGGCGACCCACAGGGGGGTGTCGGCGCCGAGGTCGGTGAGGGCCTGGGCGAGGGTGAGGGTGGTGGCGGCGGCGAGGGACAGTGACGGATGGTCGACGTGGGCGCGGTCGTCGAGGGCGAGCAGGCAGAGGACGCCCGCCGCCCGGGTGACGTCGGCGTCGGTGAGCCGTGCGGCGAGGGCGGTGCGGTCCAGGTCGGCCGTCTCGACGACGGTGACGACGTCGGCGCCCCGGTCGGCGAGGGCCTGGGCGATCCTGGGGATCCAGGTGTCGTGGGCTCGTCCGGCGGGCACGACGAGCAGCCAGGTGCCGTCGGCCCGTGCGGTGGTGTCCGCGGCGACGGGCCGCCAGGTGACGCGGTAGCGCCAGGAGTCCGCGGTCAGGTCCTCACGCCGGTCGTTGCGCCAGGCGGTCATGGCGGGGAGTACCTGGCCCAGGGCGTCGGCGTCGACACCGAGCCGATCGGCGAGCACGGGGAGTTCGTCGTCGCGCAGGGTGTCCAGGGCGTTCCAGGACTCGGTGTCCGCGGCATCGGCGGGGGCCGCCGAGGGAGCCGCGGTGCCGGTGGCGGTCGCGGTCTCGTCCATCCAGTACCAGGTGTGCTGGAAGGCGTAGGTCGGCAGCTCGGTGCGCCGGGCTCCGAGGGGGCCGTAGTAGGCGTGCCAGTCGACGGGTACGCCGCGGGTGTGCAGACGGCCGATGGCGGCGGTGAGTTCGCGCTGCTCGGAGCGGTCCCGGCGCAGCAGCGGTACAAAGGCGGTGTCCTCTGTGCCGGTGAGGCACTCGGGTCCGGTGGCGGACAGGGCGGCGTCCGGTCCGAGTTCGACGAACGTGGTGACGCCCTGGCTCTCCAGGCGGGTGATGCCGTCGGCGAACCGGACCGAGGCGCGGACGTGCCGGACCCAGTAGTCCGGGGTGCCGAGTTCGTCCGCGGTGTGAGCACCGGCTGCGGTCGGGACTACCGGGATGGCGGGCTCGCCGAACGACAGGCTTTCCGCGACCGCACGGAAGTCGTCCAGCATCGGCTCCATCAACGGCGAGTGGAAGGCGTGCGACACCTTCAGCCGGTTCGTCTTACGGCCTTCAGCGGTGAAGTGCTCCACCACCGCGGATACCGCGCGTTCCGCGCCCGACACCACGACCGACATCGGGCCGTTGACCGCCGCCACCGACACGTCGTCCGTCAGCAGGGGCAGGACTTCCGCTTCCGTGGCCTGCACGGCTGCCATCGCACCGCCCGACGGCAACGCCTGCATCAACCGGCCCCGCGCCACCACCAGACGCGCAGCGTCCTCCAGCGAGAACACACCCGCGACGTGAGCGGCCGCCAGCTCCCCGATCGAGTGTCCGGCCAGGTAGTCGGGCCGCACCCCCCACGACTCCACCAACCGGAACAACGCCACCTCAACCGCAAACAACGCGGGCTGAGCAAACTCCGTACGGTTCAGGGCCTCGGGGTCATCGCCCCACACCACATCACGCAGCGACACCCCCTCAAGGTGCTCGTCCACCGCGGTCACTACCGCGTCGAACGCCCCAGCGAACACCCCGAACGCCTCATACAAACCACGGCCCATCCCCAACCGCTGCGCACCCTGCCCCGTGAACACAAACGCCGTCCTGCCGTCGGAGAGGGCGTCGGTGGTGAGTGCGGTGTGCGGCAGACCCTGTGCCAGCGCGTCGAGCGCCTGGTCGAGTTCCGCGTGGTCGGCGGCCGTGACGCAGGCGCGTCGGCGCAGTGCGGCGCGGGTGGTGGCGAGGGAGAGGCCGAGGTCGGGCAGGGGGATGTCCTGTGCGGCGGCGCGCAGGCGGGCGGCCTGATCGGCGAGGGCCGCATCGGTGTGGCCGGACAGCAGCAGTGGCACCGGCCCCGGTACGGCGTGCGGCGGTTGCTCCGGCTGCTGCGTTTCCGGGGCTTCGGGGGCCTCTTCCACGATGACGTGTGCGTTGGTGCCGCTCATGCCGAACGAGGACACGCCGGCGCGACGGGGGTGGCCGAGGCGCGGCCACGGGCGGGCCTCGGCGAGCAGTTCGATTCCGCCGGCGGTCCAGTCGACCTCGTGGGTCGGCTCGGCTATGTGCAGTGACTTGGGCAGCACGCCGTGCCGCATGGCCTGCACCATCTTGATGACTCCACCGACACCGGCGGCGGCCTGGGCGTGGCCGATGTTCGACTTGAAGGAACCCAGTCGCAGGGGCTGACTCTCGGGCCGGTCCTGCCCGTAGGTCGCCAGCAGGGCCTGTGCCTCGATCGGATCGCCCAGCACGGTGCCGGTGCCGTGTGCCTCGACGGCGTCGACCTCCTGCGCGGTCAGCTGGGCGTCGGCCAGCGCGGCCTCGATGACGCGCTGCTGGGAGGGTCCGTTGGGGGCGGACAGGCCGTTGGAGGCGCCGTCCTGGTTGACGGCGGAACCGCGCAGCACGGCGAGCACGGGGTGGCCGTTGCGGTGGGCGTCGGAGAGCTTCTCCAGCAGGAGCAGGCCCACACCCTCGCCCCAGCCGGTGCCGTCGGCGTCCGAGGAGAAGGACTTGCAGCGCCCGTCGGGTGCGAGGCCGCGGTCCTGGCTGAAGCCGACGAAGGAGGAGGGGGAGCTCATGACGGTGGCGCCGCCCGCGAGGGCCAGGGAGCACTCGCCGGCGCGCAGGGCGCGGGCCGCCAGGTGCAGGGCGACCAGCGAGGAGGAGCAGGCGGTGTCGACGGTGACGGCCGGGCCCTCCAGGCCGAGGACGTAGGAGATGCGTCCGGAGGCGACGCTGGCCATGCTTCCGGTGCCGCCGTCGCCGTAGTCGTGGTAGACGATGCCGGTGTAGACGCCCGTGTCGGTGTGTGCCAGGGAGTCCGGGGCGATCCCGGCGCGCTCGAGCACCTCCCAGGCGGTTTCCAGCAGCAGGCGTTGCTGCGGGTCGGTCTCGCGGGCCTCGCGCGGGCTCATCTTGAAGAAGTCCGCGTCGAATTCGCCGGCGTCGAGCAGGAATCCCCCTTCGCGGGCGTACGACTTGCCGGGGGTGGCCGGCCGGGGGTCGTACAGGCCCGCCGTGTCCCAGCCGCGGTTCTCCGGCAGGCGGGTGATGCCGTCGCGGCCCTCCTCGACCATGGCCCACAGGTCGTCGGGCGTGCCGATGCCGCCCGGGAAGCGGCAGCCCATCGAGACCACGGCGATCGGCTCGTGGTCCCTGGCCTCGATCTCGCGCAGTCGCCGCCTGCTCTGCTGCAGGTCGGTCGTGGCGCGCTTGAGGTAGTCGCGAAGCTTGTCCTCGTTGCCCATGGCACTCATCAACCAATCTCAAGGTCGTCCAAGGCCTGGAAAAGCTGGTCGTCCGTGGCCGTCGCGAACTCGTCGTCTTCTTCGGGTGCGGAGCCGCCCGTGGTGTCCTGCCACTTGCGCAGGAGCGCCTCCAGGCGGGCGGTGATGCGGCCGGCGTGCGCGCCGGTCGGCTCGGTCGCCGCGAGGGCGGCCTCCAGACGTTCGGCCTCGTCCAGTACGGGCCGGGCCGGGTCGGTGTCGGCGGGGGCGAACGCGCCCGCGAGGTACACCGCGGCGGCGTGGCAGCTCGGGTGGTCGAAGACCAGCGTCGCGGGCAGCCGCAGGCCGGTGACGCCGCTGAGCCGCTTGCGCAGGTCGACGGCGGCCATGGAGTCGAAGCCGAGTTCCTGGAAGGCCCGCCCGGGGTCGACGGCGTCGGCGCCGGTGTGGCCCAGTACCGTCGCCACCTGTTCGCGGACCACGGCGAGCAGGGTGCGTTCGCGTTCCTCGGTGGTGAGCGGTTCCAGCCGCTGCGCAAGGGTGCGGGCGCTCGCCGCGGTGCCGCCGCCCCCAGGGGTGCGCACCACGGAGCGCAGGGGGTACGGGAGTTCTTCGGGCCGGGTGCGCAGCGCGGCCCGGTCCAGTCGCAGCGCGGTCAGGGCGACGGCGTCCCGCGTCAGTGCCGCGTCGAGCAGTGCGAGGCCCTCCGGTGTGGTCAGGGCGGGCAACCCGGGGCGGTCCTGGGCGGTGCTGGAGCCGGGCAGGTCCCATGGGCCGTGCGCGAAGGACAGCGCCGGCAGTCCCTGGGCGTGCCGGTGGCGGGCGAGGGCGTCGAAGGCGGTGTTCGTGTAGCCGGTGCCGGCCTGGCCCACGCCGTCGAGGAGGGCCGCGGCGGAGGAGACGAGGACGAAGGCGGCGAGGTCCGCGGTGCGGGTGGCCCGGTGGAGGTGCCATGCGGCCCGGTCGTCGCGGGTCGCCTCGGTCAGGTCGCCGGCGTTCAGCGCGGCGAAGGTGCGGCCGTCGGCCGGTCCGGCGGTGTGGACGACCGCGGTCAGCGGGTGCTCGGCGTCGATGCCGGCGACGAGGGCGTCGACGGCTTCGGCGTCGGTGAGGTCGACCGTCCGCAGGGTGAGGTGCGCGTCGAGACCGGCGAGCGTGTCGGGCGCGGGTCCGGTGTCCTGCGGGCAGGCCAGCAGCAGGTGGCGTACGCCGTGTTCGGTGATCAGGTGCCGGGCGAGGACACCGGTCGCGACGGTTCCGGTGACCAGGACGGTGCCGTCCGGGTTCCAGGCGGCCGGGGCGGTGGCGGCCGGCGCCGGGGTCAGCCGTGGCACGGACACGGCGCCGTCGCGCAGGTGGGTCTCCGGTTCGCCGGTGTCCGCGATCCGGGCCAGGGCCGCGGGCAGACCTGTCAGGGATGCGGCGGAGTCGTCCAGGTGCAGGACGGACAGCGCGCAGCCGCTCTCGGCGCGTCCCGCGCGGACCAGGGAGAGGATCTGGCCCTCGGCGGCGCTGTGGCCCCGGGTGACGACGGTCAGTGGGAGGGCGCCCAGTCGTTCGTCGGCGGTCCACCGGTGCAGCAGGCCCAGTACGGCCTCGGCCGAGTGCGCGGCGTGGACGACCAGGTCGGGGGCCTCGGCCCCGGCGTCGAGGGCGGTGCGCAGCGCGTCGGGCCCGGCGTGCCGCGGGACGTCGCCGGGCAGATCCGGTGCGTCGGGGCCGAGCAGCACCAGCCGGGGGGTCCGCGTCGGGGTGGGGGCGGTGGCGGACTGCGGTCCGTACGTGAAGAGCGCCTGGTGTGCCAGGTCCTGGCCGGCGGTCAGCTCAGCCGTGGTGACGGTTCGGGCCGTCACGCGTTCCACCAGGAGGACGGGCCGTCCGTCGGGGTCGGTGGCGGCGAGGGTGGTGCCGTCGCCGTCCTGGGCCGGTGCCGCGTGGACGCGCAGGGTGCGGGCGCCGCTGGTGTAGAGGGTCACGCCCTCCCAGACCGTGTCGAGGGTGGCCGGGGTGCCGGCGAGTAGGCGTCCGGTGTGGCGGGCGCCGTCCAGCAGGGCGGGGTGCAGGGTGAACCGTTCGGCGTCGGTGGATTGCGCGGGCAGGTCGATCTCGGCGTACAGGTCGGCGCCCCGTTGCCAGGCGGCGCGCAGGGTCTGGAACGCGGGCCCGTAGCCGTGGCCCAGGTCGAGCAGCCGGCCGTAGGCGCCGGTGACGTCCAGTGCGGTGGTGCCGGCGGGCGGCCAGGTGTCCGGGGCCGCGGGCGCGGTGGCCGTGTCGGGTGCCGTGGTGCCGGTGGCGTGCCGCCGCCACGCGTCGTGGGGTTCCTGGCCGGTGCGGGAGTGCACGGCGATCGGGCGGGCGCCGGAGGCGTCCGCGGCGCCGACGGTGACGCGGAGATCGACGCCGTGCCGGTCGGGCAGGGTGAGCGGGGTCTCGACGGTGAGACGCCTCAGGCCCGCGCCGCCGGCGCGGTGTGCGGCCTGGAGGGCGAGCTCGGCCAGGGCGGCGCCGGGGAGCGCCACGGTGCCGAGCAGGTCGTGGTCGGCGAGCCAGGTGTGGGTCGCGGTGTCGAGCCGTCCGGTGAACACGGCCCCGCCCGTTTCGGGGAGTTCGACGAGGGCGGGCAGCAGGGGGTGGCCCGCGTTCGCCTGGCCGACGGAGGTGACGTCGTCGGCTCCGGGGACGGAGTCGAGCCAGTAGCGGCGCCGCTGGAAGGGGTAGGGGGGCAGCGGGATGCGGCTCGGAACATGGGCCGCGTAGCGGGCGGACCAGTCGACGGGGACGCCGCGCAGGGCCGCCCGGCCCACGGCGTCGGTCAATGCGTGCCGTTCCTCGCGGTCGCGGCGCAGCGTCGGCAGGAAGACGAGGTCGCGGCCGCCGGGGGCACGGTCCTGGGTCCGGGCGGTGCCCATGGAGGAGAGCACGGCGTCGGGGCCGAGCTCGAGGCAGGTGGTGACCTGTTCGTCGGCGAGGGTGTCGAGGACGTCGTGGAACCGCACGGTGCCGCGGACGTGGCGCACCCAGTAGTCGGGATCGGCCAGTTCCTGTCCGGTGGCGAGCCGGCCGGTGAGGCCGGAGACCACCGGGATCCGCGGCTCCTGGTAGGTGATCTTGCCGGCGACCTGGCGGAACTCCTCCAGCATCGGGTCCATGAGCGGGGAGTGGAAGGCGTGGCTGACGCGCAGCCGGCTGGTCCGGCGGCCCTGTGCGGCGAAGTGACCGGCCAGGGCCAGGGCCTCGTCCTCGACGCCGGAGACCACCACGGCGGACGGGCCGTTGACCGCGGCCAGGGACATGCCGCCGGTGAGCAGGGGCAGCACCTCCTCCTCGGTGGCGTCCACGGCGATCATGGCGCCGCCGGCGGGCAGCCGCTGGATCAGCCGGCCGCGGGCGGCGACGAGCGCGGCCACGTCGTCGAGGCCGAGGACGCCGGCGGCGCGGGCGGCGGCCAGCTCGCCCACGGAGTGCCCCGCGACGTAGTCCGGGGTGACGCCCCAGGACTCGAGGAGGCGGAACAGGGCGATCTCGACGGTGAAGAGTGCGGGCTGGGCGTACTCGGTGCGCTCCAGGTCCTTGGGGTCGCTCCCCCACATGACGTCGAGCAGCGGGCGCGGCAGGTGCGGGGCGAACGCCTCGGCGGCCGCGTCGACGGCGCGGGCGAAGACCGGGTGGGCGGTGTGGAGTTCGCGTCCCATGCCGATGCGCTGGGAGCCCTGGCCGGTGAACAGGAACGCGGTGGGCCCGGGTTCGGCGGCGGGGCCGTCGGCCGCCGCCGGGCGGGCCGCCGTATCGCGCAGCGCGGTGGCCAGTTCGGCGAGTTCCTCCCCGGTGACGACGGTCCGGTGGGCGAGTGCCGGTCGGGCGGCGAGGCTGAAGGCCACGTCCACGGGCCGCAGGGCGGGCCGTTCGGTGACGTGGTCGGCGAGCCGGCGGGCCTGCTCGGCGAGGGCGTCGGGGTCCGCGGCGGACAGGAGCCAGCTGACGGGGCCGCAGTCCTGCTCGGCCGGGGTGTCCGGCTGTCGCGGTTCCTCGTCGGGTACGTGCTCGATGATGACGTGGGCGTTGGTGCCGCTGATGCCGAAGGACGAGATACCGGCCCGGCGCGGGCGGTCTTCACCGGGCCACTCTCGCCGCTCGGTCAGCAGCCGGACGGCGCCGGCCTCCCAGTCGACCTGCGCCGAGGGTGCGTCGACGTGGAGGGTGGCCGGCAGGACGCCGTGCCGCATGGCCTCGACCGTCTTGATGACGCCCGCGACACCGGCGGCGGCCTGGGTGTGCCCGATGTTGGACTTCACCGAGCCGAGCCACAGCGGCTGTGCAGCGTCCCGGCCCTGTCCGTATGTCGCCATCAGGGCTTGGGCCTCGATGGGGTCGCCGAGCCGGGTGCCGGTGCCGTGCGCCTCGACGGCGTCGACGTCGGCGGCGTCCAGCCCGGCGGCGGTCAGCGCCTGGCGGATGACCCGCTGCTGGGAGGGGCCGTTGGGGGCGGTCAGTCCGTTGGAGGCGCCGTCCTGGTTGACGGCGGAGCCCTTGATCACGGCAAGGACCTGGTGGCCGTTGCGGCGGGCGTCGGAGAGCTTCTCCAGCAGGAGCAGGCCCGCGCCCTCGGAGAAGCCGGTGCCGTCGGCGGCGTCGGCGAAGGACTTGCAGCGTCCGTCGGCGGCGAGCCCTCGCTGGCGCCCGAACTCGACCAGGACCCCCGGAGTGGCCATCACGGTGACGCCGCCGACCAGGGCGAGTGAGCATTCGCCCGAGCGCAGGGCCTGCCCGGCCAGGTGCACGGCGACGAGTGAGGAGGAGCAGGCAGTGTCGACGGTGACGGCGGGGCCTTCGAGGCCGTAGTGGTAGGCGAGGCGGCCGGAGATGATCGAGCCGGCCGCGCCGCTGTCGGCGTAGTCGTGGTACATCACGCCGGCGAACACTCCGGCGGCGGTGCCGCGGAGTGTGCCGGGGTCGATGCCGGCCCGCTCGAACAGCTGCCAGGAGGTTTCCAGCAGCAGGCGCTGCTGCGGGTCCATGGCGAGGGCTTCGTTGGGGCTGACCCCGAAAAAGCCGGCGTCGAACTCGGCGGCGTCGGGGAGAAACCCGCCGGAGCGGGTGTAGGTCCTGCCGGGCTCACCGGGTTCGGGGTGGTACAGCTCCTCGATGTTCCAGCCGCGGTCCTCGGGGAAGCGGCCGATGGCGTCCGTGCCCTCGGCGACCAGCCGCCACAGGTCTTCGGGCGAGGTGACACCGCCGGGGAACCGGCACGCCATCGACACGATCGCGAGGGGTTCGTCCTCGGCCGCGCCGATGGCCGCCCGGGCCGCCGGGACGGTGGAACCGGTGATCGTCGTGTCCAGGTGCTGGGCGAGGGTCCGTGAGGTGGGGTAGTCGAAGATCAGGGTGGGCGGCAGCCGGAGCCCGGTCGCGGCGCCGGCCCGGTTGCGCAGTTCGACGGCCGTCAGGGAGTCGAAGCCGAGTTCCTTGAAGGCCCGGTCGGGGGCGACGGCTTCGACGCTGCCGTGACCGAGGACCTCGGCAACCAGGCGGCGCACCAGTTCCAGTACGGTCCGCGTGCGTTCGGCGGCGGGCAGGGCGGCCAGTCGTTGCGCGAACGTGGCGTCCTGTGACGTGTTCCTCGCCGCCTGTCGCAGGGGTACGCGGACGAGTCCGCGCAGCAGGGCGGGCAGTTCGCCGGCGGCCGCGGTGGCACGCAGGGCCGTCAGGTCCAGGTTGATCAGGACCTGGTGTGCGCGGGCGGTGCCGGGAGAACGCAGCGCCGCGTCGAGCAGGGCCAGTCCCTCCTCGGCGGCGAGCGGCGGGAAGCCGTGCCGGGTGAGGCGCGCGACCGCGCTGTCGTCGAGGTGACCGGTCATGCCGGTGCCGTCGGCCCACAGACCCCAGGCCAGGGAGGCGGCGGGCAGTCCGGCGGCTTCGCGGTGCGCCGCGAGCGCGTCGAGGAAGGCGTTGGCGGCCGCGTAGTTGGCCTGCCCGGCGGAGCCGAAGGTGCCCGCGACGGAGGAGAACAGCACGAAGGCGTCGAGCGGTGTGTCCCGGGTGAGCCGGTGCAGGTGCCAGGCGGCGTCGGCCTTGGCGCGCAGGACGCTGTCCAGGCGCTGCGGGGTGAGGGAGTCCACCAGTCCGTCGTCGAGGACGCCGGCGGCGTGGACGACGGCGGTGAGGGGGTGCTCGGGGTCGATGCCCGCCAGCAGGACGGCGAGCGCCTCCCGGTCGGCGACGTCACAGGCCACCAGCTCCACCACGGCACCCAGACCGGCCAGCTCCGCCCGCAACTCCGACGCACCGGGAGCATCCGCACCCCGCCGACTCGTCAGCAGCAGATGACGCACCCCGTACTCGACCACCAGATGCCGCGCCACCAACGCACCCAGACCACCCGTACCACCCGTCACCAACACCGTCCCACCCTCGGCGAACGCGACAGACCCCTCCCCTGCGGCGGCGGCGTGCAGGCGGGGGACGAGGATGCCGGTGTCGCGCAGGGCGAGTTCGGGCTCGTCGCTGGCGACGGCGGCGGTGAGGGCGCCGGGGTCCGGGGAGCCGTCGCTGTCCACGAGCAGGAACCTGCCGGGGTGTTCGGCCTGGACGGAGCGCAGCAGCGCCCACACAGGGGCTTGTGCGAGAGCGGCGGGAACGTCGTCGACGGTGACGGCGCCGGTGGTGAGGACGACGAGCCGGGCGTCGGCGAAGCGCTGGTCGGCGAGCCAGGTCTGGACGAGCTCCAGGGTGTGGGCGGTGGTCCGTCGCACCGCGGCAGGCGGGTCCTCGGCGTCCGCGACGGCGGGAGCGGCGGCCAGGGCGAAGACATGTCCGAGGGGGGAGCCGGCGTCGGTGCTGTCGGCGAGTTCGGTGAGGGAGGCGTGCAGGGGGCAGCCGAGCGCGGCGGCGAGCGCGGCGGAGGCGGGGCCGGTGCCGACGACGGCCCGGGGGCCGGGCGGCAGCTCGCCGTCCGCCGCCGCGAGGGCCGTCCAGCGCACGGTGTGCGGCAGTGGTTCGTGCCCGCCGGAGGCGGCGGTCAGCTGCTCCTGGGAGACGGGGCGGCCCGCCAGCGCGTCGACGCTCAGCACCAGCCGGCCCGACTGGTCGGCGGCGGTCAGGCCGAGGGTTCCGGACTCGGTTGGGGTGATCCGGACGCGGAGCGAGACGGCGCCGGCCGCGTGCAGGCAGACCCCGGTCCACGCGAAGGGGAGGACGGTGTCCGTGGACCGGTCGTCCTCGGTGACGAGTCCCGCGTGCAGCGCGGAGTCCAGCAGGGCGGGGTGCAGGCCGAAGAGGGCCGCCTCGGCGTGTGCCTGCTCGTCGAGTTCGGCCTCGGCGTACAGGGTCTCGCCCTGCCGCCACAGTGCCCTCAGGCCCTGGAACACCGGACCGTAGGCGTATCCACGGGCCAGCAGCCGGTCGTAGGCCCCGTCGAGCGGGACGGCCTGGGCGTCCTTCGGGGGCCAGGTCCGCAGGTCGGCGGGGGCGGCCGGGGTACCGGACGGCTCCAGTTCACCGGTGGCGTGCACCGTCCAGAGGTCGCCGCCGGCCTCGGGGCGGGACTGCACGGTGACCGGGCGGCCGCCCGCGTCGCCGGGCGGGCCGACCGTCACCTGGAGCTGGACCCAGCCCTCGCCCGGCAGCACCAGCGGCGTGTGCAGCGTCAGTTCGCGTACCTGAGCGGTGTCGGTCTGCAGGCCGGCGCACAGTGCCAGGTCCAGGAACGCGGTGCCGGGCACCAGGGTGGCTCCCAGTGCCTCGTGGTCGGCGAGCCACGGGTGCGAGGACAGCGAGACCCGTCCGGTCAGCACCGTCTCCCCGGTGGCCGCGGAGGTGACGGCGGCGCCGAGCATCGGGTGCGTGGTGCTGTCGAGCCCGGCGGCGCCGACGTCACCCGAGCCGCCGGTGGAGTCGATCCAGAAGCGGCGGGTCTGGAAGGCGTAGGTCGGCAGGTCGGTGACCCGGGCGCCCGTTCTGTCGAAGAGGTCGGCCCAGCGCACGGGCGCGCCGGCGAGGGAGGCCTCCGCGAGGGACGCGGTGAAGTGCGCGGGGCCGCCCTTGTCCCGGCGCAGGGAGCCGACGGCGGCGGCCTGCGCTCCGGCCGACTCGATGGTCTCGTGCAGGGCCGTGCGCAGTACGGGGTGCGGACTGGACTCGACGAACAGGTCGAAGCCGTCGGCGAGCAGGGCGCGCGTGGCGTCCTCGAAGCGGACGGTGCCGCGCAGGTTGGTGAACCAGTACGTGCCGTCCAGCGCGGCGGTGTCGATGAGGGAGCCCGTCACGGTGGAGTAGAAGGGGATCCGTGAAGGGCGGGGTGCGACGGGCGCCAGGATGGTGTGGAGCCGGTCCTTGAGTGCTTCGACGTAGTGCGAGTGGGAGGCGTAGTCCACGCGGATCTTGCGTGCCTGGACGCCCTGCGCGGTGAGGGCCTCGTGGACCTCGTCGAGGGCGGCGATCTCCCCGGCGACGATCGTGGAGCCGGGGCCGTTGACTGCGGCGAGCTGCACCCGGCCCGTCCACGGGGTCAGTCGCTCCCGGGTGTCGGAGGCGGGCAGGGGGACGGACATCATCCCGCCCTGCCCGGCGAGTTCCTCGGCGATGAGCCGGCTGCGCAGGGCCACGACGCGGGCGCCGTCCTCCAGGGTGAGCGCGCCGGCCACCACGGCGGCGGCGATCTCGCCCTGGGAGTGCCCGACGACCGCCCCCGGCTCAACGCCGTGGGAGCGCCAGAGCTCGGCCAGGGAGATCATGACCGCCCACAGCACGGGCTGCACGACGTCGACGCGGTCGAGGGTGGGGGCGTCCGGCTCGCCGCGCAGCACGGCGTGGAGGTCCCAGTCGGTGAAGGCGCTCAGGGCCTCGGCGCACTCGCCGATCCTGGTGGCGAACACCGGGTAGGCGTCGATGAGTTCGACGGCCATGCCGGGCCACTGAGAGCCCTGGCCGGGGAAGACGAGGACGGTGCCCGCGCTCCGGGCGGCGACCGGTCCGGCGACGACGTCGCCGCCGAGACCGTCCCCGGCGAACGCGTCCAGGCCGGCGATCAGGCTGTCGCGGTCGGTGCCGAGCACCACGGCGCGGTGGCCGAGGGCGGCGCGGGTGGTCACCAGTGACAGGCCGATGTCCGCCGCGGAGGCGGGCTCGTCGTCCGGCGCGGACGAGGAGACGAAGGTGTGGAGCCTGCGGGCCTGGGCGCGCAGGGCGGCCGGACCGGCCGCGTGGATCACCCACGGGATGACGGCCGGACCGCGGGGCGTCCCGCCCGGGACGCCATGGTCCCCCGATTCCCGCTCGGAAAAGGAGAATTTCTGGTCGCCACTCATGCGGGACACCCTCCTGATGAATGTTCGCGGCTTTATGAACGCCGTGACGGCACCCATCGGGTGCCGTCACTTCGACGCTATTTCGCCGTCCTTGGGGAGCCAACCCTTAAAAGGAAAGGCGGGCCCCCTATCGAGTTCGGCCGGTATCACTGGGGGTGGGACACGGGTACCGCGGCCGGGTCCTCGATCAGGCTCCCGAAGCCGGGGAACTGCGCGATCGCCTGCTCCGCGGTCAGGGCCGGCCGGCGCGGTCCGCGCAGGACGCGCCACAGGTAGCCGAGCGAGGCCATCCGGGTCGGCGGGGCGATGAAGGTGCCGACCGAGAAGGTGGTGTTGCTGACCGTCCGGTCCCGGGCGGCCACCTGTGAGATACGCGCACCGAACCAGGTCTGGAACTTCTCGGCGCGCACCGGGAGAGTGGACTCGGCGCCGGGGAACAGCACGTCGTTGCCGGCGGAGCTCTGCCAGGCGAAGGCGACGATCTTCGCGATGCCCTTGTGCACCCGTCGGCCCAGGTCCGGGGTGAGTCCGGTGCGCCGCAGTTCGGCCCGCAGCACCAGGGCGCTCCGGGCCGACACGGTCATGCCGGTCCCGTAGGTCGGGTTGAGCGCCGCGAAGGCGTCGCCCATGACGAGGAACCCCTCGGGCAGGGGTGCCTTCTCGTAGTGCCGCCAGCGGTTGTGCATGCCGCGGTAGGAGCGGATCCCGGTGAGCGGTGTCGCCTTGGCCAGCAGCCTGGCGATGACCGGATGGTCCCAGTCCCCGCTGTAGGTGGCGAAGTCCTTCTCGTCCGTGGGCGGTTCGCCGCCCTTGGAACCGAACTGGGTGACGATCCACTTGCCGCCCTCGTTGGGCAGCAGTGCCACGCCGCGCCCGGGCCGGCCGGTGCCCTGCTGGACCTGGATCATCACGCCGGGGAAGTCCTCCGGCGTGTCGGCGGGGGCCCGGTACCACCGGCTCGCGTACGCGAACCCGGCGTCGACCTTGTCCTCCTTGACCGCCGGGACACCGAGTTCCTCGAGCCACTGCGGGGTGCGGGCGCCCCGGCCGGTGGCGTCCACGACGATGTCGGCGGGCAGTGTCTCCTCGGACGCCTCGGCGTCGGCGGCCCGCCCCTCGCGTTCGACCCGGACGCCGGTGACGCGCTGGGCGTCGCCCACCAGGCCGACGACCTTGGTGCTCTGCCGGACCGTCAGCTTGGGGTTGCGCAGTGCCTGTCCGCGTACGACATGGTCGAGCGCGGCGCGGCTCATCAGCAGCAGCCAGGTGTCGGTGGGGTTGCGCTCGAACCAGTCGCGGGGGCCCCGGGTCAGGATGTCGTGGGGCAGCCCGCGCTGCTGGGCACCGGCGGCGCGCAGCAGGTCGGTGGTCCCGGGCAGCAGTTCGTCGAGAGCGTCCGCGCCGCCCTTCATGAACAGGTGGTTGTGGTGGCCCTGCGGCAGCCCGCGGCGTGCCTCGGGCTCGTCCGGGTACTGATCGCCTTCGACGACGACGACCTCGTCGACGTGGTCGGCCAGCACACCGGCGGCCAGGAGGCCCGCCATGCCGCCGCCCAGGACGACCGCCGCGGTCACTGCTCGATTCCGTACGTGCCGAGGAAGGCTCGGATGCGCCGCTCGGCGAGGTCCGGGTCCGGAAGGAGGCCCAGGCCGTCGGCGAGCCGGTAGGCCTGTACGAGGTGCGGCAGCGAGCGGGCGGAGGACTCTCCCCAGACCATCTGGTAGTGGCTGGACTGGCCCTTGAGCCAGCCGAGGAAGGCCAGGCCGGTCTTGAAGAAGATGATGCTGCGGCCGGCGCCGGAGAAGAGGTGGCGCACGAGGTCCTGGGTGGGGACCAGCAGGTCGCGGGCGGCCTGGAGGTCGCCTGCCTCGGCGGCGCGCAGCGCGGCGGCGGCGACCGGGGCTATCGGGTTGAACACCGGGGTGAGGCCGTCGCTGAACCCGTGCTCGTCGCCGATGATCAGGTCCGCGTAGTTCTCGGTGTCGCTGGTGTAGAAGCGGATGCCCTCGGGGAGCCGGCGGCGGATCTCGACCTGCCGCTCGGGGGTGAGGAACAGTGCGGCGATCTTGATGCCGTCGACCTTGTCGGCGTTGTTCTTGGCGATGTCGATCAGCGCGTCCAGGGCCGCGTCGAGATCCTGGTGGCCCCAGTAGCCGGTGTGGCCGGGGTTCCAGTCGGAGGCGATCCAGTGCAGCACGGCCGGCTTGGAGACCTGGCGCAGCAGGTCGCCGTAGAACTCCGCGTAGGCCTCCGGGCCGAGGCCGAGCGGCACCAGCTGGGGGCTGCACATCAGGATGGCGGACGCGCCGACGCTCTCGACGACCTCCAACTGCTCTGCGTAGGCGCGCTTGAGTTCGTCCAGCGTGGCCGGGGCGAAGGGGTTGAGCTGGTCGGTCGAGACGGCGACGGCGAGCTTGCCGCCGACCGCCTTGGCCTCGTCCGCGGAACGGCGGATCAGTTCGACGCAGCCCGGCCAGTCCAGGCCCATCCCGCGGTGGGCGGTGTCCAGTGCCTCGGCCAGGGTGAAGCCCTGGGCCCAAAGGTCGCGGCGGACCTGGAGGGTGGCGTCCCAGTCGATCACGGGCGGCGGCGGGGGGGCCATGGGCGGGCCGAAGGGCTCGTTGGCCGCCAGCGGGTCGCCGAGGATGTGAGCGGTGGCGAGCGGGGAACGGGTGCGGAAGGGCGCGTTGTCGGCTGCGAACACGCGCGGCGCCCTGTTGGGCCGGTATTCGGTCAGCGTGCCGTCCGCCTCAGGAAGTTTCACCACGGGTTGGCTCTCCAAATCTCGATCGGACCGTCGCGGGACGTCCCGCCACTGCGCTCTCAATTCAACTGACGACGGGTCCGGCCGGACAGGGCGGCAAACCCCTGAAGAGCACGGGAACACCCCTAACAAACGCTCCCCGCGGCTCCGTTCGCCGCATGCGCTGCGAGGCCCCCACCGCGGGTGCGGTGGGGGCCTCGCCCTACGACCGGCCGCCCGAGTACGGGGGATGACTCCGGCTACCGGTGGTTGTGGGGGCCGGCCGGGAGGATTCCCGGCGCGGCGTACGGGTCAGCGGACGCGGACCGGTTCGGCGTGCTGCACCGGCTGGTCCGGGATCAGGTCCGGGTTGACCGCGTCGGGGCGGACGTTGACCTTGCGGAGGTAGATCGAGGCGAACACGGCGCCGAAGGCGAGCAGTGCCATGCAGACGTACGCGGTGGTGTGCACGCCGCTGGCGAAGGCCTCGCGGGCGGCGGCGAGCACCGTGTCGCCCAGCTTCCCGGGAAGCTGCCCGGAGACGGCGACGGCGCCGCCGAGGGTCTGCTCGACCGCCGAGGAGGCGGCGTCGGGCAGGCCGGCCGGCAGGTTCTCGGCGACCTCGTCGCGGTAGACCGCGCCGGCGATCGAGCCCATGACCGCGAGTCCGAGGGCGCCGCCGAGCTGGGCGCCGGTCTCCAGGGTCGCGGCGGCGACGCTGGCCCGCTGGGGAGGGGCGGAACCCACCAGCAGTTCGGTGGCGAGTGTCATGACGATGACCAGACCGCCGGCGAGCAGGCCCGCGGAGAGCAGGACGACCCAGAATCCGGAGTCGGGCGTCGCCAGGGTGAGCACGGCGAAGGCGGCGACGCCGATGAGGTAGCCGACGCTGACCAGCAGGCTGCGGTGCACGCCCTTCTTGAGCAGGATCGTGACGATGGGGGTGGTGACGCTGACCCCGGCGGACGGCAGCAGGCTCCACAGGCCGGCGACGAGCGGACGCATGCCGTACACCGACTGCAGGTACTGGGAGGTGAAGGCCGACATGCCGACCAGGCAGAACATCGCGATCATCTTGGTGAAGACCGGGCCGTTGATCTCGCGACGGCTCATGAGGGCGAGGTCGATCATCGGGTCCGGACGGCGCTGACGCAGGACGAAGAGGACGCCGACGGCCGCTCCGAACGCGATGGCCCCGATGACGACACCGTCCGCGCCGTTGGCCGCCCACTCCTTGATGCCGTAGATGATCGGGAGGATCGCGGCCAGGGAGAGCAGGGAGCTGACCCAGTCGAAGCGGCCGGCCCCCGGATCCTTGGACTCGGGCACCAGCAGCGGGGCGAGGATCAGCAGCAGCGCCATGAACGGCAGGTTGACGAGGAAGACCGATCCCCACCAGAAGTGCTCGAGCAGCAGACCACTCATGACGGGGCCGAGGCCGATGCCTCCGGCCAGGCCGCCGGTCCAGATGGCCACGGCCGTCTGCCGCTGCTTCTCGTCGTGGAACATGTTCCGGATCAGACCGGCCGTCGCGGGCGTCAGTACGGCGCCTCCGATGCCCAGCACTCCTCGGGCGATGATCAGCATCAACGGGCTGGAGGCATAGGCCGCGGCCACGGACGCCGCGCCGAAGGCGACCGTGCCGATGAGCAGCAGCTTGCGGCGGCCGATCCTGTCGCCGAGCCAGCCCATGGTGATCAGCATGCCGGCGAGCACGAAGCCGTAGATGTCGAAGATCCACAGCTGTTCGGTGCTGGTCGGCGAGATCTCCTCACTGATGAACGGCACCGCGAAGTACAGCACCGATACGTCCATCGAGACGAGCAGAAGCGGCAGGAGCAGCACGAAGAGTGCGATCCACTCCTTGCGCCCCGCCTTCGCGGTCACTTGAGTCATAGGGGGGATCATACACGCGTCCTATTCATACGTATAGCCCATCCGGTCGTCCGTACTATACGGGCTTCTTGTACATCCGTATAACTCTGACGGCGCGAGGGAACGGGGTCCGGTCGCAGCCGGACCCCGTTCCCTCGCGGGGCTCAGGAGTCGTTCGTCAGGAGAGCGAGCTCGTTGTCGATGACGAAGTCCGAGACGTCCCTGTCCGGCGTCTCGACCCGTCCGAGGGCCTCCTTGACGGCGACCTCCAGGCGGGCGGCCTTCTGCGCCTCGCGCTCCTCGCGCCCCTCGGTGAACTGCGGCAGCACCTCGCGCGCGAACAGCTCCAGGGACTCGGTGATGTGCTCGTGCCGGTTGCGCCCGATCTGGACCGAGAAGATGACCTGGTCCACACCGGCCGCCTCGTACTCCTTGAGCAGCTCGGTGATCTGCTCCGGCGTGCCGATACCGCGGCGCAGGGCAGTGATCTGCTCCAGCATCTGCTCCGCGCCGGGGGCCGTCGGGGCGCTACCGGGCTGCGGCAGCTCCCGGGTGAAGCCCAGCATGTCCTTGGTGGCCTGGAACTCCGACCAGATGTCGGTCACACCCGGCTGGTGCTTGCCGAAGACGAAGTAGTGCATGAGCGAGTACGAGAAGAAGTGAGCCCCCTCCAGCCCCCGGTCCAGGGCCGTCTCCCCGTCCTCGTGGCACATGAAGGGCAGCACGACCGCGAAGTTGGGGTTGACGACCCGGCCGGCCGGCCGGCACTCGTCGGACTCGATGATCGAGTAGTAGGAGTCCACCCACTCCTTGGACTGCTCGGGCGAGGAGAAGGAGAAGGACAGCGCGCCCAGCCCCAGCCGGGCGGCGTTCTCGATGGTGTCGCGCGCACTGCAGGCCAGCCACAGCGGCGGGTGGGCCTTCTGCTTGGGCTTGGGGACGACGTTGCGCGGCGGGATGTCGAAGAAGTCGCCCTTGTGCCCGGTGAACGGGGTCTCGGTCATCATGCGGACGACGACGTCGAGGGCCTCGCGCCAGTGCTCGCGCTTGGTGGTGCGCTCGACGTTGAAGGCACCGAGTTCGAGCTGGGAGCTGCCCTGGCCGGTGCCGAACTCCACCCGCCCGCCGGAAATCAGGTCCAGGGCCGCGATGCGCTCGGCGATGCGGGCCGGCGGGTTGACCGCACCCGGCATCTGCACGATGCCGTGACCCAGACGGATGTTCTTCGTGCGCTGGGAGGCGGCTGCGAGCATGACCTCGGGGGCGCCGGAGTGCGAGTACTCCTCCAGGAAGTGGTGCTCGGTGGCCCAGGCGTAGTCCAGTCCGACGCGGTCGGCCAGCTCGATCTGGTCCAGGGCCTCGTTGAACAGGCGCTCCTCGTCGCCGTCGGCCCACGGCTTGGGCAGCTGGTGGTGGTAGCTGAGCCCGAATCGCATGTGTGTGTCCTCTCCAGAACGGAACGTCACGGTAGGAAGGGGGCGCCGGCGCCCCGGAGGTCCCGGACGGGGACCGGGGCGGGCGGCCGGGGGTCAGGGGGCCGGGGCGGTGGCGGCCAGGCGGCGGAACTCCGACCCGTAGTAGAGGAGGGGCTCCCGCGTGTCACCGGCCGGTCCGGCGAGCGCCTGCACCCTGCCGATGACGATGCTGTGGTCGCCGCCCGGATGAACGGCCTCGATGCGGCAGTCGATCCAGGCGAGCACCCCGGCCAGCAGCGGGGATCCGGTGCCCGCGGCCGGGCGCCACTCCACACCGGCGAACTTGTCGGTGCCGCTGCGTGCGAAGGACCGGCACAGTGTCTCCTGGCCGGCGGCCAGGACGTTGACGCAGAAGGCGCCCGCGGAGCGGATGCGCGGCCAGGTCACGGAGGTACGCGCGACGGTGAAGGCCACCAGCGGCGGATCGAGCGAGAGGGAGGTGAAGGACTGGCAGGTGAAGCCGACCGGCCGGCCCGTGGCGGCGTCGACGGCGCTGATGACGGTGACGCCGCTGCCGAAGTGCCCGAGCACGGCCCGGAACTGGCCGGTGTCGGTCGGGACGACGGCCGTCGGGGGGTGGTGCATCTCAGACCGCCCTACTGTCGCTGCCGGCCGGTGCCTGTTCGACGATGACGTGCGCGTTGGTCCCGCTGATGCCGAAGGAGGAGACACCGGCACGGCGGGGCCGCCCCGTCTCGGGCCACGGCTGGTTCTCCGTCAGCAGCCGTACGCTGCCCGCCGCCCAGTCGACCTGGGGGGTGGGCGCGTCGACGTGCAGGGTGGCGGGCAGCACACCGTGCCGCATCGCCATGGTCATCTTGATGATCCCGGCGACCCCCGCGGCCGCCTGGGTGTGGCCGATGTTCGACTTCACGGATCCCAGCCACAACGGACGGTCCACGGGACGGTTCTGCCCGTACGTGGCGAGCAGCGCCTGCGCCTCGATCGGGTCGCCGAGCCGGGTGCCGGTGCCGTGCGCCTCGACGGCGTCCACGTCCTCGCTCTTCAGCCCGGCCTGTTGCAGCGTGCGTCGGATCAGGCGCTGCTGGGAGGGGCCGTTGGGCACGGTGATGCCGCTGGACACGCCGTCCTGGTTGGTGGCCGAGCTGCTGATCACCGACAGGATGCGACGCTTGTTGCGCACGGCGTCGGTCAGCCGCTCCAGGACGAGCACCCCCACCCCCTCGCCCCAGCCGGTGCCGTCCGCCGCCGCGGCGAACGCCTTGCAGCGGCCGTCGGCGGACAGCCCCCGCTGGGCACTGAAGTAGGTGAAGGTCTGCGGAGTCGACATCACGGTCACTCCACCCGCCAGGGCGAGCGAGCACTCGCCCGTGCGCAGGGACTGGGCGGCGGTGTGCACCGTGACCAGGGAGGAGGAGCAGGCGGTGTCCACGTTCACGGCCGGGCCCTCCAGGCCCAGCGTGAACGAGACCCGGCCGCTGACCAGGCTGCCACTGCCGTCCGCGCCCTCGTAGTCGTGGTACATCAGCCCGGCGAACACGCCGGTGCGGCTGCCCTTGAGCAGCAGCGGGTCGATCCTGGCGTGTTCCAGGGCCTCCCACGAGGCCGTCATCAGCAGCCGCTGCTGCGGGTCCAGCTCCCTGGCCTCGCGAGGGGAGATGCCGAACACCTCGGCGTCGAACTCGCCCGCGTCGTGGAGGAAGCCGCCCTCCCGGGTGATGCTCTTGCCAGGAGCGCCGGGCTCCGGGTCGTACAGGCCCGAGACGTCCCAGCCACGGTCGTCGGGGAACCGGGAGATCGCGTCGCGGCCCTCGACGACCAGCCGCCAGAACTCCTCCGGCGACGTGGCCCCCCCGGGGTAGCGGCACGCCATGCCGATCACGGCGACGGGCTCGGCCGCCGCGGCGGTCAGTTGCTCGTTCTCCCGGCGCAGACGCTCGTTGTCCAGGAGGGACTGACGCAGTGCTGTGACGACCTGGTCGACTTCCATTTGTTTGGTCCCAACCCCAGGGGATAGCTGCCCATGACCTGCCCCGCGCGGAAATCCGTCGGGCGTATGGCGGCTTCGAACGTACCGACGGGAGAACGGCCGCCCCACCCCTACACCACCCCGGCCGTACCGCTGACATTTCGCTCCGGAAAGCGCGGTCCCTCCTGTGCCCCCTAGGAACACGGTCCGGCCCGGCGCACACAAGCCCGCGTGCCTAGCCTGAAATGATGCTGCTTCATGAATTCATGTGGGCGCGGGGGCGCGCGACGCCCGACCGCCCGGCCGTGGTGGAACTGTCCGAGACCGGGGAACTGGTCTCCACCTCCTACGGCCGGCTGGCCGAACTGTCCGACACGTACGCGTCGGCGCTGGCGGAGGCCGGGCTCGGCATCGGGAACCGGGTCGTCATCGAATCGGACACCACGGCCACCGCGGTCGCCCTGCTGCTCGCCTGCTCCCGGCAAGGCATCACCTTCATCCCGGTCAGCCCGGAGACCCCCGACCAGCGGTTGCGCAACATCACCGACGCGGCCCGCCCCGCCCTGCACCTCCAGGCGCCGCGAGGCGGGCGCACCGGGCTCGCGGAGTCGATCGGCACCGCGAGGTTCGGCACGCACGGCATCACCCTCGAACGCGCCCCCCTCCCCTCGGCCCGGCCGCGCCGTGAGGTGGTGGAGACCGACACCGCGTACATGATCTTCACGTCCGGGACCACGGGCCGGCCCAAGGGCGTCGTGATGAGCCACCGGGTGACGGCGTTCTACCGCGGCATGCTCGCCGAGGGGATGGTCGGCACCGACGACCGGGTCGCCACCACGTCCCCGTTGCAGTTCGACTTCTCCCTGCTGGACATCGGGCTCGCCCTCGGCAGCGGCGCCACGCTGGTGCCCGTACCGCGCCAGGTGTTGTACTTCCCGCGCCGCTTCCTGGGCTTCCTGGAAGCGGCCAGGGTCACGCACGTCGACGGCGTGCCCTCGATCTGGCGGGCCCCCCTGCGCCACGAGCCCGAGCTGCTCGCCTCGCTGTCCACCCTCTCCGGCATCCTCTTCTGCGGGGAGGACTTCCCGCTGCCGGAGCTTCGGCGCATGCAGGAACTGCGGCCGGGCACCCGTGTCATCAACTGCTACGGCGCCACGGAGTCGATGGCCGCCTCCTTCGAGGACGTGCCCAATCCGCTGCCCGAGGACCTCCAGCGGCTGTCGATCGGGAACGCCCATCGCGGCGCGGACATGCTGCTGTTCGACGAGAACGGCTCCCTGGTCACCGAGCCGGGGGCGGTCGGCGAGATCCACCTCTACAGCCCCTCGCTCTTCACCGGATACTTCGACGACCCGGAGGCCACGGCGAGAGCCCTGGTCCCCGACCCGCTGGACCCCGCCTCCGGCAGGACCGTCTTCCGCACCGGCGACCTCGCCCACCACGGCGAGAAGGGGGAGCTGTACTTCGTGGGCCGGCGCGACTCGCAGGTGCAGATCCGCGGCAACCGGATCGAGATCGGCGAGGTGGAGCGGGCCATCGCGGAGTTCCCCGGCGTCACGTCGGTGGCCGTCCTTGCCCTGCCCCGGGCGGACGAGGAGCTCGCCCTGCACGCCTTCGTGGTACCGGCCCCGGACACCGGGACGTTCAGCGAGCCGGCCCTGGCGGCGTTCTGCAAGAAGACCCTGAACCCGTACATGGTGCCGTCCCGGTTCACGGTGCTGACGCGCCTGCCGGTCACGTCCAACGGCAAGACCGACCGCAGGGCGCTGGCCGCACAGACGGCGTAGGGATCCGGCACGGGACGGCCCGCACCCGGCGTGCGGGCCGTCCGCACCCGGCGTGCGGGCCGCACGGGGCCCGCCGCGGGTCACGGCAGGCCGGCGGCCCGGCGGGCGAGTTCGCCCCGGTCGATCTTGCGGTTGGAGTTGAGGGGAAACTCCGCCAGGTGCCGGTAGTCCCTCGGCAGCATGCCCTTGGGCAGCGCGCCGCGCATCTCCCGGGCGAGCACGGCCGCCGGCACGGGATCGCCGGTGTAGAAGACGACCAGTTCGGCCCTGTCCTCGGCGGTCCGCGTCACCACGACCGCGTCGCGCACCGCGGCGCAGCCGCGGACGGCGTGCTCGACCTCCGCGAGCTCGATCCGCCACCCCTGCACCTGCACCTGGGAGTCGAGACGGCCCAGGTAGACGAGTTCGCCGTCGGCCGGGCGGCGGACCCGGTCCCCGGTGCGGTAGTAGCGAGCGCCGTCGTGCCGCAGGAAGCGGCCCTCGTCGTCGCCGGGGTCGAGGTATCCCCTGGTGAGCTGCGGCCCGGCGACGCACAGCTCGCCCTCGGGCTCCTCGGTGGGCCGTCCGTCCTCGCCGAGCAGCAGGTACTCGTGGCCCTCGTGCACGCGGCCGATGGGCACCAGCCCGTTGACGCAGCGGTCCGGCGAGGTCCCGGGCTCCCAGCGGTGCCCGGTCACGGTGATGGTCAGCTCGGTGGGCCCGTAGATGTTCTCCAGCGTGGAACGGGGCGCGGCGGCCTGCCAGTCGGCGGCGTCGTCCTGACGCAGCGCCTCGCCGGCGAACAGGCTCCAGCGCAGCTGGGCCATCGCGCCGGGGACCAGCCCGCCGAGCCGCCGCACCATGGTGATGGCGCTCGGCGTGGAGAACCACACGGTCAGTCCACGGTCGGCCAGGTACCGGGGCAGGTCGCGATAGGCACCGGCGGGCACCGCGTCGACGGCCGCTCCCGCGCCCCAGGCGCAGAACAGGTCGAACATCGCGCAGTCGAAGTTCAGGTCGAAGGTCTGCGAGAAGACGTCGGCGGCGTGGAAGTCGTACCGCTTGTCGGCCAGCTGGAAGTAGTGGTGCGCGCTGTCGTGCGAGATGGGCACCCCCTTCGGACGGCCGGTGGAGCCCGAGGTGAACAGCACGTAGGCGGTGTCGTCCGCCGCGACGGGCAGCGGCCTGTCGAGGGCGGGTCCGGTGGACGGTGTCCGGTGCGCCGCAGGCCCCCCGTCGGCGAGAAGGGCGGGCAGTTCGAGTCCGGTCTCCTTCAGCGCCGCCAGCCCCCGGCCGTCGGCGATCACCGCCCGCACCCCGGCGGCCTCCAGCATCCGGCGGGTGCGGACGGCGGGGAACTCGGCGTGCAGGGGGACCACCGTGGCACCTGTGTAGAGCGCGGCCAGGAGTGAGAGGTAGGCGTCCGCGCTCTTGCCCGCCACCACACCGACGGCAGCGGGCGGGCGGTCGAGACCGGCGAGGAGGGCCCCGGCCCGGGCGAGCGCGGTCTCGTGCGCCTCCTCGTAACTGATCCTGCGGTCGCCGTCCCGGACGGCGGTACCGGTCGGGGAAATGCGCAGGCCGGTGAGAAAACGTTCGTACAACGGCCGCCCGGCGGTGCTTTCCATGGTTCCTCCAGATTCCTGAATAGGGGTCAGAGAAGGGTTGCGCCCATTCCAGTCGCCCCCTTACTCATGGAAGTGCGAGCCACCACCTGCTGGGTCGCCGGAATACAGCGAGAAAACGGAGCCTGTTATGTGGAATGAGCAGTTCGAGGAGATTCTCCGCAGCCACCTTCCCTTCCTGGCGAAAGAGCAGGAGATCCAGGAGGACGACGATCTGCGTGACCTCGGCCTCGATTCGATGGGAATGGTCGGTCTGATAGCGGATCTGGAGAGCGGCCTGTCCATCCGCTTCGCCGACGACATGATGCGGATGGAGAACTTCGCCACCCCGGGCACGCTGTGGCGGGGCCTGGCGGCCCTGATACCCGCCTGATCCCACGTGCCGACGTGCGAGCGCCCTCCGCCGAGCCGGCGGAGGGCGCTCACTCACGCGGCGGACCGGCGCACGGGTCTGCGCGGGGCGGTGCGGCGCGGTCGCATGGCCGCGTCGGGCGTCAGCCGGACCACCTCGAAGCTGCGGGTGGTCAACGCGACCCGGCCGAAGAGCGCGTCCGGGCCGGCCACCCGCACCGTGCCGACGCCCAGTTCCTTGAGCGTGCCCACCACCTCGGGCCAGCGGACCGGTCGCACATAGCCGTCCAGCAGCATCGCGCGGATGTCGTCGGCCGTCTTCAGTACCCGTCCGTCCTGGTCGGCGACGACCGGCAGCGCGGGCTCGTGGAAGGTGAGGCCGGAGAAGATCTCCCGCTCGACGGTGTCGCGCAGGTCCCCGAAGGCGGCGCAGTGCATGGGGGGCCGCATGGTGTAGATCGGCATGCCGCCCAGGGCGCGTATCCGCTCCTTGAACCGGGGCAGGCCCTCCTCGCGCAGCGTGTACATCCAGAAGTCGTCGTCGATGTGGCACGACAGGTCGTGCCACTCCCCCCGTTCGTCCAGCTCGGCGAGGACGACGGCCAGCTTGTCCGCCGGCGTACGGGCGAAGGACTGCGTGACGACGTCCCGGTGGTGCTCGGCGAAGTACGCGCTCTCGTGGCGGTACATCTGCGCGGTCATCGAGACGGCGTCCTCGAAGCTCAGCGCGCCGGAGAACACGGCCGCCGCCTTCCCGCCGAAGCTCGCCCCCGCGATCACGGCGGGCTGCTCGCCCGCACCGTCGAAGGACCACCGGGCGAGCGCCACGCTGTTGACGAGGAACGCTACCTGGGCGTACTCGGAGTAGTCGTCCGGGTCGTCACGGAAACGTTCCAGCAGGTCGTAGCCGAGCACCTCCTCGGCCCGCTTGAGCAGGTCACGCGCGTAGGGGTTGGCGAGCATGAAGCGGGACACGTCCTCGAAGGGGGACGGCGCCATGCCCGGGAATACCACCGCGGTACCGCTGTGTGCTTCTGTGTCCATGGGTGTTCGGCCTCCTCCGGCTACGAGGTCAGCTTCACGAAGCTCTCCTCGAGCCGCGTGAGAACGTCGCGTATGTGGGGCAACCGCAGCGGGTCCGTCGCCTCCAGCGCCTCCTGCTGGCGGGCCCGGGTGTCTCCGTAGAGGAGGCTGGTGGCCATCTTGAAGCGCAGCGCGCCCTCGTCGTCCCCGAGGTGGTGCCCGGCCAGGACCACGACGCCGTACGTGTCGAAGAGGTGCTGGAACAGCGAGGGCGAGTCGGTGACGCCCCACTTGCCCGCCAGGTGCTCCCGCAGCGGCTCGAAGTCGGGGTAGACGTAGAACGCGCCGGTGGGCGGGCGGCACAGGGCGCCGGCCCCGGTCACGATGCGGTGCACCTCTCGAGCGACCGCGCCGTGCAGCCGGGCGCTGGCGGCGAGCCTGTCCCGGATCTCCGGCGGCTCGCTGAAGGCGTACTGGGCCACCTGCTGCATCGGCAGTGCCAGCGTGGACCAGATCTCGCTGGCGGCGGCGGCCACCGCGTCGTGGATCCGCCGTCCCCACGGCCCGTCCGGGAAGCGCATCGCACCGATGCGCCAGCCGCCCACGGCGAGGGTCTTGCTCAGTCCGGTGCTCACCACCGTGCGGTGCGGGACGACTTCGGCGGGGCTGAGGAACGGGGTGGCCGGGTCGTGCGTGATGTCCCGGTAGATCTCGTCCGAGACGATCAGCAGGTCCTCCTGCTCCGCGACGGCGCAGATCTCACGGATCCGCTCGGGCCCCGCGAGGGTCCCGGTGGGGTTGTCCGGGAGGGTGAGCACCACGATCCTCGGGTCGTGACCGTAGCCGCGGGCCGCCCGGATCTCCTGCCGCAGGAGCGCCGGGTCGGGGATGCCGCCGCAGTCCTGCGGGATGGGGACGCCGAACGCCCGCTTGCCCGCCAGGGCCACCTGCGGGGCGTAGGTGTTCCAGGCCGGCCGCGGGATGATCACGTCGCCGTCCACGACCAGCTGGACCGCCATGAGCAGCGGTTTGCTGCCGGGAGCGACGATCACCTGGTCCGGGGAGGTGGGCAGCCGCCGGCGTCCGAAGTACCCGGCGACGGCCTCGCGCACCTCCTCACCGCCGTGGATCGGGCCGTAGGCGTTGTGTGCCGAGCCCTCCGCGAGCCGCTCGGCCAGCGGGGGGAACACAGGCAACCGGGCTTCCCCGAAGCCGAGGTGGATCAGGGACTCCCCGGCCGCCTGGCGCCGGGCCACTGCCTGGTTGAGGGCGAGGTTGGGTGACAGCCTCGACTCCGACATCGATGGACTCCTCTCAGACGTCCGACCGGCCGTCTGCGTCAGTGGTTCCGGCCCCCGGGTCACCGGGCCGGCCGAGGAACGCCTCGCCGATGTCCGGTGGGGTCGAGGGGGCCAGTTCGAGCTCGTCCACCCAGGAGGCGCTGTCCGAGTACACGGCCCTGAACGGGCGCCCGACGAGCCGGGGATCGCGGGCCTGGAGCATCCGCAGCTGGAACAACCGGCCCTGCGGGGTGTCCTCGACACCGTCCACGGCGACCTTGCCGGGAGTCGCGGACATGACCGGGCCGCGCACCGTGCGCGCCAGCCCCGGAAGCTTCCGGTACGCCTCCTGGAAGATCGTCACCGCCTTGGCCAGCGGGATCTTGAAGTATTCGTGCGGACCGGTGTCCCGCTCGACGAACATGTAGTAGGGCACCGCGCCGAGGGAGAGCTGCGTGCGCCACATCGAGCTCCATACGGCGGCGTCGTCGTTGACGTGCGCGATGAGCGGGGCCTGGCAGTACACGAGCGCACCGGTGGACCTGATCCGGGAGATCGCCCGGCGGGCGATCCCGGTCTCCAGCTCCCGGGGATGGCTGAAGTGCGCCATCACGACAATGTTCTTGCCGGCGGCCACGACTTCCTCGAACAGCCGAAGGACGTCGTCCGCGTCGTGGTCGGTCACGAAGCGCTGGGGCCAGTAGGCGACGGACTTCGTACCGATCCGAATCGTGTTCAGCGTCCGCACGCCGAGCAGCGGCTCCAGGTGGTTGCGCAGCCGGTCGGTGGTCATGATCATCGGGTCGCCGCCGGTGACCAGCACGTCCTCCACCTCGGGGTGACCGGCGAGGTAGGTGAGCAGCCCCTTGGGATCGGGGGCGGAGAACTTCAGATCGGCGTCACCGACGAACTGCGCCCAGCGGAAGCAGTACGTGCAGTAGGCGTGGCAGGTCTGTCCCTGGCCGGGGAAGTAGAGCACCGTCTCGCGGTACTTGTGCTGCATCCCGGGCAGTTCAGCCCCCTCCAGCCGGGGCACGTTCAGGCTCATCTGCCCCGAGGGGTGCGGGTTGAGTCCCGCCCGGATCTCGGCGACCGTCCGGCGCAGCTCCCTCTTCCCGGCGGGGTCGGTCTGGCCCGCGAGCACCCCCAGACGCTTGGTGTCCTCCGTGCTCAGCATTCCCCGCTGGGGGAAGACCAGTTGGAAGATCGGGTCGTCCGGGATCCGTTGCCAGTCGACGAGCTCCTCCAGGACGTACTGGTTCACCCTGAAGGGCAGGACCATCGAGCTGAGCCGCACCGTCTCGGTGACGTCGTCGGGCAGCCCGTAGCGGGCGGCGATGTCGTCGATGTGGCGCGGCCCGTAGGCGCGGTAGCGCGCCGCCTCGTCAGAGGCCTGGGCCAGGAGGGTGGACACGGTGCGTCACCGGCCCTGCTTGACCAGTGCACCGCCGTCGATCCGGATGTTGGTTCCGGTGACGTAGCGGGATTCGTCGGATGCGAGGAACACCACGGCGCTGGAGACGTCGTTCACATCGACGAAGGGGACGGGCATCGACTGGATCGAGGCGAAGACCGGGAGCGCATCCTCCTGGGTCGGGTTCTCCAGGTCGGGGCGGAAGGTGCGGTACACGGTGTCGTTGAGCAGCAGCGGGGTGTCCACGTTGGTCGGGTGGACGGCGTTGACGCGGCGGCCGGAGGGGCCGAGCTGCGCGGCGAGGGAGGTCACGTAGTCGACGATGGTGTGCTTGGCGAACTTGTACGCGCCCATTCCGGGGCCGGCGATGGCGTCCTCGGGACCGTAGGGGGTGAAGGCCATCACCGAGCCGACGAGGATGACCGAGCCGCCCTCTCCGACGTGTGGGAGGGCCGCGTGCACGGTGTTGAGGACACCGACGAGGTCGATGTCGAGGGTGGTGGTGTAGCTGTCGACCGGAGCCTGGCCCAGCGGCAGGATGCCGGCGTTGGGGATGACTACGTCGAGCCGGCCGCCCAGTTCGGCGACTCCCTCGTCGATGGCCTTCTTCAGGGCGACCGCGTCACGGACGTCGACGCGCCGGGCGACCGCGCGACGACCGGTCTTCTCCACCAGCCGGACCGTCTCCTCGAGGTCCTCGGGACCGGCCAGCGCGTAGGTGGCGGCGTCGATGTCCTCGCAGAGGTCGATCGCGATGATGTCCGCGCCCTCCTCGGCCAGCCTGACCGCGTGATTGCGGCCCTGACCACGAGCGGCTCCGGTTATCACGGCAACTTTTCCTTGAACCCGGCCCATTGAGGTCCTCCCGAACCGATCGGCATCGTGCCTGATGCATTCCCCAGCAGTTCTACCGCTGGTTCCTCGGCCATTCGGCAGGCGCTCGCCCCTAACCGGGGCGAGACGCCATCCTCAGGGGCCCCTAGGGGACTCCGTCCCTTCGGAAAAGGCCACAGCGCGCGAAAGCGCTTCGCCGTAGGGGGAGTTAGGGGCTTTCGCGGACGCGGCCGGTGCTTGGACGATGGGTCGCACAGCGCCGGCGCGGCCCGTGTTCCGGCCGCAAGAAGCCGCGCGAACACCGGCGTGACGTCACCGCCGGTCGTTCACGTCGCCGTCCTCAGCAGTCCGTCCGCCACCAACCGCCGCGACCATGCGGCCATGGCGGCACGTACGGTGCCCGGGTCCGCGCCCCAGCCGTCCGCGAGCGCCTCGGAGGCGAGGTCCAGGAAGCCGTCGCTGTGCCGCAGCGCCATCCACATGGCGGTGCCCACGGGGGGACACCCGCGGACGCCCTGTCCCGTCGTCCGCAACTCCATGTGGCCGTTCTCCCGCACCGTCGCGGTCACTCCGTCAGCCGGAAGGATGCGCATCGCCCGCTCCTCTGTCGCTTGCCGTTCGGTCTGTCCCCCTAAGTGACGACCAGCCTCCTACGCCCTCGGGACAGCGGCCATGGGGGCAACCCCCCTTCCCAACACCCCCGGTGAGGGTGTTGCCAGCACCCCTCCCGCGCTGCGGACAACCCCAACGGAGGTGGCTTGCCCGGCGTCCTCGCGTCGACCTCGTCCATCCCTCGAGCGTGCTTCCGGCGGTTACCGGGACCCTCTCGAACACCGGGGCGCCGGCCTGTGCCGCGCCCGTTCCGCTCTCAGACGGGAGTCGTCCATGAGATGTCCCCTCCTACCGCCCCGCGGGGTCCCGGCCGACGCCGGACGCCGCGCGGGTCTCGTCACTGGTCCGGGCGGTGACGCCCGTGTCCTCTGACGGACAGGCCCGCGCCTACCCCGACGAAAGGATGCTGCTCGCCGGCATCGCCTCCGCCGTCTCCCTGGCCGGGGTGGGCTCCGCGGTATGGGCCGCGTGGCATGCCTTCGGGCGTGCCCGCAGGCTCAAGTCCGAGGCCGAGTCCCTCCGGGCGGCGGCCCATGGCCGCCCGGTCCCCGACCACGTGACTGTGTGACCTTCCGGCCGCTGGTCCCGTACGTCCCGTCAGGTCCGGGACCAGCGGCCGGCGCGCTCGGTCAGCTCTCCGCCGCCCGTCTGAGGGCTTCGGCCAGGGTGTGCGCGCCCTCGCCCTCCTCGCCGCTGCCGAGAATGACGGGCGGGGGGCTGTGCCCCGACTCCGCCATCCGCCGGGCGATCGCGTAGGCGGGCGCCCCCGCGCCGGAGAACCCGCCGAGAATCAGCCGCCCGGGTGCCTCGGCGAGCGGTCCCAGCGCCGCGGCACCCTGGTGGACCGCGTGCGGGGCGGTGCGCAGCAACATCAGTGCCTGCGTACCCTCGTAGCACCGCAGGAGTCCGTGGTGCCAGTCGTGGGGTGCGCCCGGGGCGCCCACGAGGCATACGGTCGCCGCGTCCGGTGTGCCCGGCGCACGCAGCGACACGAGCGCCCGGGCACGTGAGTCGCGCGCGGGCCTGGTGTGCAGGCGGGGCGTCCCGGCCTCGCCGAGCGTGCCGAGTACGTCGGCGACGGTCGTCGACTCGTCCGCGGCGCACGGCAGGCGGCGCAGCAGCCGGGAACAACGGTCGAGCATGGTCCGCGCTCCCGCGTCCCCCAGCGTCGCGCAGTCGTACACGGTGGACACAACGAGGCCGTCCCGCTCGTCGCGGTACGCCACGACATTGAGCGCCACCGGGGACGGCGCCCCCGTCAGTGCCGCGGGTCCGGCCCGGACGCCGTGTGCCGCGAGCGCCTCGGTGAGCGTGTCGTCCTCGACGGTGCGGTGCTCGAAGGTGAGGGAGACCTCGCCCGGCCCCGGTCGGTCGGCGAGCCCGAGCCAGTCGCGTATCCGGCCGGCGGGGACCCACTCGTACGCGGCCATGCCGAGGACCTGGTCACGAACGGTCCGCAGCAGCCGGGAGAACGTCTGCGCGGGGTCGACGGCGACGCACATCGGCAGCGGGACGGCCAGCGGCCCCGGGACGCGTTCGACGCCTTCCAGAAGGACGCCGCGGCCGGAGAACGTCACCCCGAGCACGACGGGGGCGGGGGTGCCCGCCGTGCCGGCGGCCCGGTACAGCAACAGGGCCCACACGGCCTGGAGGACACTGCTTTCGGTGACGCCCCGGCGTGCCGCCCACCGCGTCAGCCGCGCCGTCTCGGCCGGCGACAGCCGGGCGCTGCCTCGTCCGGTGCCGTCCTGCCCGGTCCGTTCGCCCCGGGCCGCCGGGCGCGGTGCGACGGGCGGCCGTCCGAGCGGCCGCCGCCAGAAGTCCCGTGCCGCGTTCAGGTTCCGGTCGTCCAGCCAGCGTGTGTAGTCGCGCAGGTCGGGCCGGCGTTCACCGCCGGGCAGCCGGCCTCCGCCGAGATAGGCGCGGTAGAACGTGCGCAACAGCAGGCGGACGCTCCAGGCGTCGAGCACGGAGCGGTGATAGGTGAGCGTCACGTCGACGGCGCAGGGCTCGGCCGACGACCCGTCCGGCGCTCCGTCGAGCAGGACCACGCGCAACAACCCCGGGCGCCGCAGGTCGAAGCCGCGCTCGCGTTCCGCCGTCAGCAGGGCTTCGCGGCTCGCCGAGGTGTCGTACGGGTGACGCACGACCTCCGGCACGCAGTGGTCGAACAGCACGGCCCTCGGCTGCGAGTCCCAGACGAAGGCGGAGCGCAGGACGGCCTCCCGGTCGAAGACGCACTGCCAGGCGGCGGTGAACCGGCCGGTGTCCAGGGGGCCGTGCCAGCGCCAGGTGAACTGCTCGACCTGCTGGTCCGGCAGGTGCAGGCCGGCCAGCAGTTCCCGCTGGAACGGGGTCACGGGGAAGGTCCGGGCCGGTCGCCGCGTGGGACGCGGGCCCGGCACGTCCGCACCGGCCCGGCTGTGCCCGGTGCTTCTCGCCACCGCCGCGGGGCCACTGGTGACCAGGTCCGCCAGCATGCCCGCGGGGCAGGTGGCCCAGTCTCCGAGTCCGGCGGGAAGTTCGAGCGTGTGGTGGTCGGCACCGTGCCGCAGCAGCCGGGGCTCACCGTGCGGTCCGGGGCGGCCGGTGGCGATCTGGGCGAGCGCGGTCCGCAGTACCGCTGTGTCGAGTCTGCCTCTCAGCTCCAGTACGGTGCCGGTGTCCGGAGCCCGGCACCCCGGGTCCAGGACCACGGTCACGCCCGGGACAGAGGACCGGTTGAACGGCATCGGCGCTTCTCCTCTCCTTCTCGGCACGAGAGGCACTGGTGGCGGCAGAACCCTGACACGGCCCAGGGATCCGAACCGCCGGCGTCCGTCGTCCGGACACGTGGATGTCCTCGCGACCGGGCGGGCCTTCGTAGTCGGCATGGGCACGGTAGCTGCGCGACCGGTGCCTGCCCGGCCGTCTCCGCCGGTCTCCTACCGCGTCCCGAGCGATCCTGGCCGCGGATTGCGCTCAGCGTGCGGTGATCGCGTCGGGGCCGTCGGCAGGTCCGGGTGGAGGGGGCGCCAGGGCGCTCGGGAGGGACTCCGTACCGCATGCCGCGCACCGCCCGGCCGCCGAGGATGCCTCCGGCGGCCGGGCCCGCTCCTCCCGAGGGCGGGCCGGAACCCGGCGAAGGCCCGAGCGGGCTCGGCTCCTCAGAGCCGGCGTCCGGGCTTCCGGTACCGGGCGGCCCGTGCGCTCACGCTGCCGTGAAGAGGTCGAACGTGGACGTACAGCGCGGTCCGGCCAGCACCTCGAGCTGCGGATCGACAGCGAGCATCGCCTGGTGCAGCCGCTGCAGTTGCGGCGAGGGTTCGACACCCAGCTCTTCGATCAGCCGGATCCGCAGCCTGCGGTAGGTCTCCAGCGCCCCTCCCTGCCGCCCGGAGCGGTAGAGCGCGACCATCGCCTGGGAATGCAGCCCTTCGTGGTGCGGGTGCCGGGAGGTCAGATCGGTGAGCTCGGCAAGGAGTTCGGCGTGCCGGCCGAGCCTGAGATCCGCGTCGATCCGCCGCTCCACGGTGACCAGGCGGCTCTCCTCCAGCCGTCTCACCTCGATCTCCAGGACCGGCCCGACCCGTACGTCCACCAGGGCCGGCCCCTGCCAGAGGGCGAGCGCCGCGCCGAACCGCTGGGCCGACACGGCGTTGTCGCCGGCTTCGAAAGCGGCCTGTCCTTCGCGCACCAGGTTCTCGTACTGGTGCACGTCCACGCTGCCCTCCGGAATCTGGAGCAGATACCCCCCGTGCCGGGTCACCAGGACGTCCTTCGCACTGCCCTGGGCACTCGGCCCCATCGCGGTGCCCAGACGTCTGCGCAGCTGGAGTATGTACGTCTGCAGGGTCGTCAGCGCGCTCAGCGGCGGCTCGGTCCCCCATATCTCTTCCATGAGTGTCGGGACGGGCATGACCCGTCCCGGGTAGAGCGCCATCAGCGACAGTATCTGCCGCGGCTTGGCCGCTGTAGGAACAATCGATCCCCCATTGACCTCGGCACTCAGCGGACCCAAAACCTGAATCTTCACGGTTTCCTCCGTAGTGGTCGAGCCCTTCGTCTGGTCCCTTTCCTGGCCAGAAACCTGCGTCGTGTCGCACGCTAGCCGGGGTCGTTCGCGCTCAGCGCTGTCCTGTAGCGGCCCTCAAGTGGATCTGCACGCGTCCTGCTGCGGCGGCGGTGCGGGCTCGGAACGGACGACAGCGCGCCAGCCGGGGCGGCGAGTGTGCCGCCCCGGCTGGCGCGTTCCGCGTGTCAGCGGTCAGTGGGCTTGCAGGAGAGGTGTGTCCCCCGTCGGAGCCATGGAGGGCATCGTTGTCCCCACCGGGGCGAGCGACTCCGGGCCGACAGTCAGGATCGACTGCTGGAGCCGGCGCAGCCGGCCCGAGGGCTCCAGGCCCAGGTCCCGGACGAGAGTGCCACGCAGCCGGTGATAGACCTCCAGCGCTTCGCCCCGCCGACCCGAGCGGTGGAGCGCCAGCATGAACTGGGCGTGCAGGTTCTCGTGGGTGCGGTAACGGCTGGTCAGGACAGTCAGCTCCGCCAGGAGTTCGCGGTGGCGGCCGAGGCGCAGATCGGCCTCGATGCGCTGGTCGAGGGCACACAGTCGGCTCTCCTCCAGCCGCTTGGCCTCCATCTCCAGTTGCGAGCCGGCGTGTACGTCGGCGAATGCGGAGCCGGTCCACAGGGTGAGTGCCTCGCGCAGCCGGCGTGCGGCGTTCGGGAAGTCCCCGCCGTCCATCGCGCGGTAGCCCATGCCCGCGAGCCGTTCGAACTCCCGCACGTCGCTACTGCCGCCGCTGGAGACGAGCTGGTACCCACCGGGCAGGGTCACCAGGACGTCCTTGGCACTGCGCGCGGGTGTCCCGTCGGCCGCGTCCTTCTGCAGCGCGGCGGCGATCAGTTCGCGCAGCTGCAGTATGTACGTCTGCAGTGTGGTGCGGGCACTGCGTGGCGGTCGGCCCGCCCACAACTCCTCGATGAGGGCACAGACCGGCACCGCTTGATCGACGTACAACGCCAGAAGGGCGAGTACCTGCCGAGGCTTCGGCGCCGTCGGGGCGACGGACGCCCCGTTCTCCCTGACGTTCAATGCGCCTAGTACATCAATGTCCACGTCAGTCCCCCTGAGTGATGTGTCGTGCAGCTCGCACATTACAAAACAGGCCAGACGGTTTGTCAATATAAAACCGTCCGCGCTGTTTTTAAAATGCCCAGCCCTGTCCAGCCGGTTCATCGACAGGCCATCGACCTGCGTCTTTACGAATGCATCGTCGAACGGCGGGGGAATGGGGCGCTTGCGCCGGCGGCCTCACCGGGGGACGGAGGAAGCGAACCAGCCACATCAGCCTGCCGACTGGCTACGCCTGTGAATAAAAGACCGTCCATGCGGTTTGTTTTCTGCCGAAAAATGTTGCGTGCTGCGCGACGACAGACGCGGGAAGACGGTGCGCGCCGCCAACCGCGGCAGCATCAGGTTCCAGAACCGTACGAGAGTAACCTCAGAAGTCCAATGGGTGTCGTCGGCTCCGAGCCGTTGGAAGCCCGCGGTCGCGGCCACGACGGCGACCGCGGCGTCGGCCACCTGGACGTCGTCGGCGAGACTGGCGTCGATCGCCGCGGCATGGAGGATTTGCTCGACCCACGCGCTCCATTCCCTGCGCACGTCCGTTCCGTGACCACGAGGGGGTACGGCGCCGCTCAACTGGAAGCCGGCTCGGACCACCGCGTTCTCCCCCTGGGTTCCGATCAGCGCGTGTGTCGCGTCCACCAGCCGCTGGAGGGCGCACCAGTAACCGTCGGTCGACCGGATGATCAGCCGCAACATCCCGACGGCCTCGTCCTCCACGGCGTGCGCCAGTGCCTGCTTGCTCTCGAAGTGGAAGTGCAGCGCCCCGTTGCTCACTCCGGCAGCCCGGCTGATCGAGGTGAGTGACGCCCTGGCATATCCGTCCGTGGCGAACACTTCGGCTGCGGCCCACACCAAGGACCGCCGCGTGCGCACCGCTCGCTCCTGCTTCACCATGGAGGACTCCTGGTCAAGGGCCGGACGGTTGCGCACCGACCGGCCCCGTGGCGTCTACTGCTTCGACGGATGATGTTGCTTGCTACTGCGGCGGGTTGCCGTGTTTGCGGGAGGGCAGGTCGGCGTGCTTGGTGTGGAGCATCGCCAGGGACTGGACGAGCACCTCGCGGGTCTCCGCGGGGTCGATGACGTCGTCGACCAGGCCGCGTTCGGCCGCGTAGTAGGGGTGCATCAGCTCGGCCTTGTACTCCTTGACCATGCGGGCCCGCACGGCCTCGGGGTCCTCGGCGTCGGCGATCTGACGGCGGAAGATGACGTTCGCGGCACCCTCGGCGCCCATGACGGCGATCTCGTTGGTCGGCCAGGCGTAGGTGAGGTCGGCGCCGATGGACTGGCTGTCCATGACGATGTAAGCACCTCCGTACGCCTTGCGCAGGATGAGCGAGATCCGGGGCACGGTCGCGTTGCAGTACGCGTAGAGGAGCTTGGCGCCGTGGCGGATGATGCCGCCGTGCTCCTGGTCGACGCCGGGCAGGAAGCCGGGTACGTCCAGAAGGGTGACGATCGGGATGTTGAAGGCATCGCACATCTGGACGAAGCGCGCGGCCTTCTCGCTGGCCTCGATGTCCAGGACGCCGGCCAGGGCCTGCGGCTGGTTGGCCACGATGCCGACGACCTGCCCGTCCAGGCGGGCCAGGGCGCAGATGATGTTGCGGGCCCAGCGCTCGTGGACCTCCAGGTACTCGCCCTCGTCGACGATCTCCTCGATGACCTTGGCCATGTCGTAGGGGCGGTTGCCGTCGGCCGGCACCAGGTCGAGGAGCACGTCGGAGCGGCGGTCCGCCGGGTCCGAGGACTGCGCGCGGGGCGGGTTCTCCCGGTTGTTCTGCGGCAGGAGGGAGAGGAGGTAACGGACCTCGGCGAGGCAGGTCTCCTCGTCGTCGTAGGCGAAGTGGCACACGCCGGACGTCTCGGCGTGCACATCGGCGCCGCCCAGCCCGTTCTGGGTGATCTCCTCACCCGTGACGGCCTTGACCACGTCCGGACCCGTGATGAACATCTGCGAGGTGTCACGGACCATGAAGACGAAGTCGGTCAGCGCCGGACTGTAGGCCGCGCCGCCCGCACACGGACCGAGCATCACACTGATCTGCGGGATGACCCCGGACGCCCTGGTGTTGCGCTGGAAGATGCCCCCGTAACCGGCCAGCGCGCCGACGCCCTCCTGGATACGGGCCCCGGCACCGTCGTTCAGCGACACCAGCGGCGCCCCGGCCGCAATGGCCATGTCCATGATCTTGTGGATCTTCGTGGCATGGGCCTCGCCCAGCGCACCCCCGAAAATCCGGAAGTCGTGCGCATAGACGAAGACCGTACGGCCCTCCACCGTGCCCCAACCGGTGATCACACCATCGGTGTACGGCCTCTTGGCCTCCAGCCCGAACCCCGTCGCCCGGTGCCGCCGCAACTGCTCGACCTCACGAAAGGAGCCGGGATCCAAAAGCAGGTCGATCCGCTCCCGTGCCGTCAGCTTGCCCTTGGCGTGCTGCGCCGCCGTCGCCTTCCCGCCCGGCCCGGCCAGCGCCCGCGCACGGATTGCGTACAACTCCCCCACTCGGCCGCCTACATCGGTCGGCGTCGCCCCCGTTGGTGCCGGGGCGGTCGTCATCGCCATGTCTGGTCCCTTCCTGGGACAAGGCCGAGGAGGTCCCGCCCCGGATTCACGAGCATGTTAACAAACCGCCTATGCGGTTTCTATATTCAGAGCATTCACTTCTGAAGATGCGTGGAGGGAGGTCAGCGCCAACTGCCGGGTGACGCGTAGGTCGTTGAACGCTCCCACCAACGACCGGCGCGCACCGTGGGCGGCGCCTTCCGCCCACCCCGGCGGCCCTCCCTCGCCGCGAGTACCACTACGGCGAGCGCGGCCAGTTCCTCTTCACTGGCCCGACCGCGTTCCACGACAAGCAGAGTTTCCGAATTCTTCATCCGCTCAACCCCCTCCCCTGCGGACGTGCGGCAACACAGTCCGTCAGAACGCTCAAGACTCGGTCCGGAATCACTCGAAAATGCCATGAGCGCGCGACGAGCGAGAGGCAGGACTGTGCAGTTCAGGCGCGGAAAATAAATATTCACAAGTGACATGCGACGCTCCGATAAAAGCCGCCCATACGGGATCACAGCAGACAGCTTGCCTCGCGCGTGCCTCAAAAAAGGGGGGCGGCGGTCCGACCGAAGGCATTGACCCGGTAAAGGCAATCCCAAGACATCCTATGGCGCCTTAAAAATAAACCGGGTGGTATATATCTTCTTTGGCCGGAGAGGCGACACGATTGCCTCACGCCAACGGGCTCAGGGGGAACCAGCATGTCTACGCGCACGTTTCACGTCGGCCAACCCGGCATCACGGTCGCGGAGAACGTCACACCAAGGTACTCGTACCTGACCACCACCGTTCCCAAGGAGTTCGTCCACCGCGCCAGTATCGCCGAGGTGATGCTCACCGACTGGGAACGCCTGGACGACAGCCACTTCACGGTGGCGGGTCAGTGGCCCCGCCGACACGGCTTCTTCGCCGCCATCGACGACTGCTACGACCCGCTCCTCGTCATTGAAACGATTCGCCAGGTCGGCATCCTGCTGGCTCACGCCGAGTTCGCGGTTCCGCTCGGTCACCAGTTCCTGATGATGGATCTCTCGGTGGACGTCAAGCCCGAGCACCTGGTCATCGGCACCACTCCGGCATCCGTCGACATCGAGATCACCTGCATCGACATCAAGCGCCGGGGACACCGTCTGTCGAGACTGCACTTCGAGGCGGTGATCCACCGAGACGAACAAGTGGCCGCGACGGCTGTCGCCAGCTTCACCTGCACCTCCCCGGCCGTCTACCAGCGGCTGCGCGCCCCCCGCATCGGTGACGGGGCTCCCACTCCTCTCCCCCTGACCAGCCCGACGGCACCGCAGGAGGTCGGCCGGACCTCCCCCACGGATGTCGTCCTGTCCCCACTGCCGGAGCCGGACCGCTGGCAACTGCGGGTGGACACCCGGCACCCGGTCCTCTTCGACCACCCCGTCGATCACGTGCCGGGCATGCTCCTGCTGGAAGCCGCCCGGCAGGCTGCGGCCGCGTTTCTCGGACGTTCCTGCCTGCCGGTGGGCATCACCGGCGAGTTCAGCCGGTACGCGGAACTCGACGCGCCCTGCGTGATAGAGGTGACGCCGCTTCCGAAGTACGCGCAGGGCAGGGAGCGCCTGCTCGTGACCGGCAGGCAGGAAGGGGCGCACGTCTTCACCTCGACCGTCTCGGTGGCGCCGCCCCGCGTCTGACCCCGGCATCCCGCACAGCCGGCGGGATGCGGTGAACGGTCGGTGACTGGAGCGGCCCGGACTCTTCGGAGTCCGGGCCGCTCGGGTCGAGGCGGTGTCGTATCGGGGCGGGTCAGGTCGACGCCGGGACCGTGTCCGCCTCGCTGAGCAGGCGCGCTCCGCGGTCCGGGGCCACGTCCAGACGCATCAGCACGGAGGGCGATGCCATGGAGGGCAGCAGGTGCTTCAGCAGCACCGAGACCCGGTACTCGACATCCTGCAAGTCGGTCTCCAGATGCGAGTAGAGCTGGACCCCGTTGTATGCGCCGATCACCATCTCCGCGGCTTCGCGTGGCACCACGTGCGACAGGGTCTCCCCCCGTTCACGAGCCTGCGTCAGGATCTCCGTCAGCACGTCGACCCACAGGTGCCAGGCACTTCCGTAGTACTTGCGGCCGACCGGGTCCGCCGACAGCCGGGCTCCGGCCCTCAGCAGGGGATCGTGCACCAGCCGGTGGGCCACCGTCATGGCGACGTCCACCATCTCCTGGAATTTGACCTCCTGTTCGGCCACCCGCTGGTCCGTCTGGACTTCCAGGATGCCCCGGGCCAGTGCTTCCTTGGAGTCGAAGTGGAAGTACAGCGCGCCCTTGGTGACGCCGGCGGTCTTCAGGATGTCGGCGACCGTGGCCGCCGCGTACCCGTGCTCCGCGAAGACCGCCGCCGCCGCCTCCAGTACTGCGCGGCGCGTCCTGACCGCACGTTCTTGCCGGGCCACTGGACCGTCCCTTCACCCACCACCCGTGCCAGTGCCGCACACCGACCCCAAAGAAAAACCGACCAAGTGGTACCTTAGCCGTCAACCAAAGCTGCCGCCGGTTTTCCGGGCCGTCTCACCGTGTTCATCAGCAAGTTCCCGGTCGACGGCGCGCACCAATGACTCGTCGATCGCGTCGAGCGAATCGACCACGTGCCGCACCCCGGCGTCGTGCATGGCCTGCCGCTGGAAACTGTGTTCATAGGCGGTCGGGTGCCCGATGAACGCCGCTCCCAGCTCCTGGGCCGCCTCGGCCACGCGCGCGACGTCGTCGATGAACAGCGCCTGATCGCACCGCAGCCCGAAGACGTCCTCGGCGATCTCACGTACCCCGGGACGGAACGCGTCGGTGCACACGTACCCGGGGCCGTCGAAGTACTCGGCCCACGGACTCAGGTGCCGGTCGAAGTGAGCCCGCCCGAGCCCTCCGTAGCACACCATCGACGCCCCGGTGGCGCGCAGTCGCGCGAGCAGCTCGCCGGCTCCCTCCAGCACCCGCACCGGGTGGTCCCGAAGGTACTCCTCCCGTTCACGGAAGTACGCCTCCACCACCTCCTGGGGGGAGCCCGGACCGCCGAGCACCTCCGCGGCCCGCAACTGCGTCTGCGACAGCACCGCGCGCTCCAGCTCGGCGGTGTAGGCGTGTCCGCGACCGACCACGAACCGGTGGATGACCGGGCTGAAGGTGTCGTTGAGCAGAACGCCGTCGATGTTCACCGCGATCAGACGCAGTTGCCGTAGGGCCACCGGAACCGCCTTGCGCCGGGCCGCACGGGCAGTCGTACGGCGCGAATGGGGAAGGCGGCGTCCAGCCCGCCACTCGGCCGGAGACGTCACCGACCGAAGAATAAACCGGTCATACGGTTTTCTCAATGGTGCCGGTGGGGCATGCCTGCGGCAGATCTGTGCCGTGGTCCGCGCAGGGCTCGTGCGTGGAGACTTCGCTCGGCAAGCCGATGACGTGTCGCTATACAGGATGGGAAACCGATGAATTCGCTGCGGGGCAAGACGGCTCTGGTGACGGGAGCCGGGCGGGGGATCGGCCGGGCCATCGCCCGCCGGCTGGCTGCCGACGGGGCCCTGGTCGCCGTGCACTTCGGCAGTGACGAAGCCTCGGCCCGGGAGACGGTGGAGCTCATAACGGGCACCGGAGGGCGTGCCTTCCCCCTGCGCGCACCGCTGGGCGTGCCCGACGACGTGCAGGCGTTGTACGAACGGTTCGACTCCGGTCTTCAGGAGCTGGCCGAGCCGGTGGCTCTGGACATCCTGGTCAACAACGCGGGGTTCAACATCCGGGGCGATGTGACCGAAGTGACCCCGGAGGACTTCGACCGGCTCATGGCCGTACATGCCAAGGCACCGCTGTTCCTCGTCCAGGAAGGTCTGCCGCGGCTGAGGGAGGGTGGCCGCGTCATCAACATCAGTTCCGCGGCCACCCGCCTTGCTCTTCCCACTTCCCTCGCCTACTCCATGGCCAAGGCCGCGCTCGAGGCGTTCACCCGCACGCTGGCCAAGGAGTTCGGGCCGCGAGGCATCACGGTCAACTCGGTGGCACCGGGCTTCGTGAAGACGGAGATGAACCAGCGGCGTTGGTCCACGCCCGAGGCCGAGGCCGCGCATGCCGCCCATTCCGTGTTCGACCGCATGGGAGAACCTGCCGACATCGCCGACGTCGTGGCCTTCCTCGCGTCGGACGACTCCCGCTGGATCACCGGCCAGTGCGTCGACGCGTCCGGCGGCACGGGGTTGTGACCGCGGCCCGCGGGTGCCGCGGCACCGGCCCGTTCCTCGACCCGTCGCTCTTCTCCGGGGGCCTGACTCCCCACGCGGAGCCCGTCGGCCTGCTGCCCGTGACGAACAGTCATGGCGTGGCTGGCACCGCCACGGGGTTGCGGGAGGCATACGCGCGCCTGAGAAGTCGAGTGCCGCCGCGTCGTGGCGTGCTTTCGGTGGTACAGGTTCGTACGCGCGTGGAGTTGCGCTTGAGGTCGGGTGGAGAGGCGCTAGAACCGTTAAGGCATGCGGTACCGGGGCGGGGAGGACGAGGACGGGAGCGGTGCTACCGCCGCCTGGACCTCGGGCTCCTTTCGACCGTCAGATGAGAGTTTAAGAGCGCGACGTCTCTAGGTGGCCACTGACCTGCGCAAACGTTCCGTGACACGCAGTCCGTGCGAACTGTGAGGCAGTTCCTGGGAACTGAGAGGGCGTCCGTAGGAACCGGGTACCACGATCCTGTGGACGCCCTGGATTGCCTTCAGAGCAATGAGCTGGGCCGGTGGATTGCCGGTAGGCGGTGTCCGGAAGAGCAAGCGAAGAAGCCTGTGAACCGGGTTGATTGACTTCTGACTCATGTCCATTAGGTTCATCAGGTCGGTGCAGCCGGCATTTGAAGATTTCCGTCACCCCCGTACACGGAGGGTCTGTTGGGAGCAGCACGCAGACTGGTCGACGCCCAGACGGGCGAGCCGGTCCCCTACGCGCCGTACGCCTTCTCGGGCCGGCACACCCAGGTGGACAAGGCCCGCGTCGAGGCGATCACCGAATCCAAGGCGTTCACCCCCAGCCAGAAGTTCCTGGTCCTGTGGTGGATCGGTGTCTCTCCCGAGGGCATGGACCCGCTGCGAGCGACGGGGGCGGACATCGCCAAGCGGGTGGGTATGTCCACCGACGCCGTCGGGAAGATCAACCGCAAGTTGACCAAGCACCGCGTCCTGATCGTCCGGGGGCGCATCGGCAACTACAACCTCTATAGAATCAGCCCCTACATCGCATTTCATGGAACCGGGCTGGAGCAGCGCGAAGCGGTGAGGACGTGCAATCCTCCGGAGATTCCGGGTTTCAACGAGATGACCCCTGCACGGTGGGAGGCACAGTGACCAGCGACGACAAGCAGAAGAACCTGGAGCTGCTGCAGGCCACGGCGGGCATGACGGCCAACCAGCGCCTCGTCGTCATGCTCTACGCACTGCACCCGACCGACCGCGGGGGCGCGGTCGTGGAGACCGCGGCCAACCTCGCCGCTCTGGTCGGCATGTCCGCACCCGTCTTCTCCCGCACCCGCAAGCAGGTCATCGAGTCCGGGTGGCTCGAGGAGTCCGACAAGCTGGCCCACATCCGCTACTACCGGCTCAGCCCGAAGGCACTCGGGGTGAACGTCGTCGTTCCGCTGCGCCGCGCAACGTGATCCGTCCCAGGGGGCGCCCCTCATTGACGTCAGGTCAATGAGGGGCGCCCCCTGGGACGCCTTCATTGACGTCACGTACACCTGAGGTACGGGATCGCCGCATCTCGTCGGAGATCACCTCGGCCACGAGCACGGCAGTGGCCGCCGGGCCGCGCAACGGAGCGGTGGGCAGTACGGACGCGTCGGCCACGCGAAGGCCGGCGACGCCGTGCACCCGGCCGTACTGGTCGACGGCCGCCTGCCGAGATCCCGTCGGTCCCATCGGCACCGAGCCGCAGGCGTGGTGCGCCGTTCCCAGGCGACGCTCGATCCAGTCGTCCAGTGCACCGTCGTCGGCCGCCACCTTGGCGGAGGGGCCGAGCGGAGACCGCGCGACCTGGCGGAACGCACGGGTGTTGACCAACTCGACGGTCGTGCGTACAGCCTCCCGCAGGCGACGCCTGTCGTCGGCGGTGCGCAGGTAGTGGTAGTCGATGCACGGGTCGGTCGCGGGGTCCGCGGTCGGCAGGCGCAACGTCCCGGTGCTGCGCGGCGCGAGGTCCGAGACCAGGAAGGCGAGCGGGGGCCGCGGGGCCGACGGCCGTACGCCTGCCAGCGCGGGCAGCGGGGAGAGGGACTGGAGTATCTCCAGGTCTCCCGCGGGGGGCGAGGCCGGCCCGGACGACGGCAGGTGCAGGCAGCCGCCCAGCCAGGAGTCGGCGGGAGCGTTGAACTCCTGTCGTGGCGACCACTCCAGGACCACCTGCGGGTGGTCGCCGAACCCTGCGCCGACGGCCGGAAGGTCCGCGACCACGGGCACGCCCAGGCGCTCCAGTTGCCCGCGGTCGCCGATACCCGACAACAGCAGTAGCTGCGGGCTGGCGAAGGACCCGGCGCAGAGCACCACCTCACCGCACTCCAGGACCCTCCCGTGCCCTTCGTGCTCGACTTCCACGCCGGTGGCCCGGCCACGGGAGACGACGACGCGAAGGACGCGGCAGTCGCCGACAGCGGACAGGTTGGGTCTGGCGAGCGCGGGCAGCAGATAGCTGATGCCCGTGTTCACCCTCATGCCGTCGACGGAGTTCGACGGGACCGGACCGAAACCGCCCCGTCCCTGGTCGTTCTTGTCGGGCTCGTCGGGAAAGCCCATCTCGCGCGCTGCCGCTCGGAACGCCGTGAACGCCGGATGCCCGAGGGCACCGCGGCGAACGCGCACCGGTCCGCTGCCGCCATGGATCCGGTCCGCCCCGTAGTCGAGGTCGGTCTCCAGTCCGCGCAGGAAGGGCAGCACCCGCTCGAAGGCCCAGGCGGGGTTGCCGACGGCCCAGCGGTCGAAGTCCTCCCGCCGCGCCCTGATGAAGTATCCGCCGTTGACGGTCGTGGAACCGCCGAGATACCGGCCGCGGGAGACCCGGTAGGGGTGCCGGGGCGTCAGGCGGGTCTCGTACGGGCGCACTGCCCCGTGGTCGGTCCGCGCGCCCGGGACCAGCCGTGCGTCCAGCAGCTCGGCCGGGAATCCGGACAGCGTCCGCGGAAGAGGTCCGGCCTCCAGGAGCAGCACCGACCGGTCGGTGTCCTCGCTCAGCCGCGCGGCCAGCGAGGCACCGGCGGCGCCCGCCCCGACGACGATCACGTCGTAGTGGCTCAACGGCCTCGCCCCGGTGTACCGGATCTGCGGACGATGCGCGGTCGCAGGGCTGCCGTGGAGCGGCCCCTGAGCGCGGAGAACCAGACGCCGGCTCCGTAGGCCAGGTCGTCCAGGCGCCTCGCCACCCCGTACCGCAGCGGGTCCAGAGGTGCCCGGTCGCGGCGGTGTTCGAGCACGACGTCCGCCACGGCGGCCACGGCGACGGCCCTGCGTATTCGGCGGGACGCCACGCAGCCGACCGCCGTCGCCGGCCACCAGTGCCGGGTCAGCAGCGCCGACGTCTGGGTCATGGCCGCGACGCTGCCCATGGCTGTGAGCCGCAGAGCCAGACGGTGACGTTGGCGCACGCCGTCGAGTTTGCGCGCGATCCTCAGACCGGCCACCGCGAAAACGATGCCGGCGACGGGCACCGACCAGCGCCGCTGGGCGAGCAGGGCGCCGACCATCACGGCGCTCCATGGCGCGAACACGGCCGGGGCGATGTGCTGCGGATGGCGCTCGGCCAGGGGGTGGGCACCGGTTCCGTACACCGCCTTGCGCATGAACCAGTCGGCGACTTGGACACGGTGCTCGTGCGCGGCCTCGACCGTCGGCTCGTACCGCACCCGCCGGCCGTCGGCGAAGAGCCGCCAGCACAGGTCGACGTCCTCCCCCACCCTCATCCGCGCGTCGAAACCGTCCCGCAGGGCGTCGACCCGCACCACCGTGCAGGCCGTCGACGCCCACGAGACGGAGCCGGCCGGACGCACCGCCGCGGGATGCCGCCCCAGATCGAGGGAGGACCGGACGCTCTCGTAACGTCCGATCCAGTTCGCCGAGGCCGCCGTCTCCAGTCCGGTGATCCGGGGCACCGCCATGGCGACACGGGGGTCGGAGAAGTGCCTGAGCAGCACCGGCACCGTCTCCGGGGGCAGCACCACGTCGGAATCGACGAAGACCGCGTAGGGGGTGCGGACGAGGCGGAGGCCCGCGTTGCGCGCTCCCGCGGGGCCGGCGTTGACGGACAGCGCGAGCAGCCGGGCCCCGTGCTCGGCCGCCACGGCCGCGACGGATTCGGGGCGGTGCGAGGCGTCGTCCACCACGATCACCTCGTGGCCCGGCCCAATGCTGGTCAGGAGCCGGTCCAGCTCCCGCGGCCGGTCGCGGACCGGGACGATGAAGGTGTGGCGGGCATCAGGCGGTTCGGGCAGTGACGTGACGACGGGGTGGGCCAGTCCCGCGTCGAGCAGCCGGTCCGCCAGCAGTGCCCCGGCCCGGCCGGTCACGCGCAGTGTGCGTCCCTCGAAGAGCGCCTGCGCCCGCGCGGTCAGGCGCAGCAATCTGGTCGGGAACCCGCCGAGGAGGATCCGGCCGTCGTCGAGGACCTCGGTCTTGCGGTCCAGCATGACCGTGAAACCCGTCGGGAGGGGCATCAGTGCTCCGTCTTCGTTCCGTCGGGCCCCGTCGCCTCCGGTCTCCGCGGGGCGTGTCGTGCGGGGACGACGAGCCTGCCCCGGTGGTCGACGGTGCCCGCCTCGATGCGGCGGACCGTGGCGCGCACCATCTCCTCCAGCACGCCGCGCCCTTCGTCGGCCCACGCCCCCGTCGGGTCGCCGAGGACGCCGGACGGCGACACTGCCCGGACCCCGCGGGCCACCAGTTCGGGAAGCACGGCCGACAGTGGCCGTGTGTCACCGGGCGCCGCCCGCTCCATGCGCACGTCGGCGGGTGCCAGGTGCAGCATCACCGACGTCTCGGTGCGGCCGGCGTGGGCGTCGCCGCCGGGGGCCTCGCAGCAGGTCCAGGCGACATCGTGTCCCTCGGCGCGCATCCGGCCGACGGCGTGGTCGAGGGTCCGCGTGTTGCCTCCGTGGCCGTTGACGAAGACGACCCGCCGAGCCCAGAGCGAAAGCGACCGCACCATCTCCACCAGCACCACGCCCAACGCGTCGTGTCCGATGGAGACCGTCCCCGGGAAGCCCGCGTGTTCGCCGCTGGAGCCGTACGCGAGTGTCGGTGCCACCAGCGGTGGGCCTCCGGGGCAGGAGGCCAGGGCGCGCGCCGCCCGCAGCGCGACCGCGCGCGCGATGACGCTGTCCGTGTCCAGCGGCAGGTGCGGGCCGTGCTGCTCGGTCGATCCGACGGGGACGAGCACCCAGGCGTCGTGGGAGATGTCCGGCCAGGCCGTGCTCGCCAGTTCTTGGGGAGCCGACCGGTCCGTGCTGGGCAGCGGCATGGCTAGTCGATCGTGTTCCGGGAGCCGTCGGTGCCGAGCGACCTGGTGAAGTCCGCGGGAACGACCAGGTCGTCGGGGCCGAGATCGTGGACGGAGGAGTGGCCCAGGCCGAGCAGCGCGGAGTCGATGCCGCCGCGCAGGACGTCCAGTACGTTCTCCACGCCGGCCTGTCCGTTGGCGGCCAGCCCCCAGAGGTAGGCGCGCCCGATCATGACCGCCTTCGCGCCGAGCGCGAGCGCCTTGACGACGTCGCTGCCCCGGCGGACGCCGCCGTCCAGCAGTACCTCGACCTGCTCCCCCACGGCCCGGGCCACGGCCGGGAGCACCCGGATCGTCGCCGGAGTGCCGTCCAGGTTGTTGCCGCCGTGGTTGGACACCGAGATCGCGGTGACGCCCGCGTCCACGGCCCGCTTGGCGTCGTCCACCCGGCAGACGCCCTTAAGCATGAAGGGGCCGTCCCACTGGGCGCGCAGCCAGGCGATGTCCTCCCAGGAGGGGGGTGGCGTCTGCATCCACTGCCCGTAGGCCCCGAAGAAGGCCGGTGGCTGTTCCCCGCGTCCGACCACGTTCGGGACGGTCAGGTCCGGCAGTCGCCGGGTTCTGGCGAAGCCGAGCAGCCAGGCGGGCCGGGTCACCCCTTCGGGCGCGAACCTGACCAGTGCCTTCAGGTCGAGCCGTTCGGGGATCCTCGGGCTCCCCCAGTCCCGGCCGTGGGAGAACGACCAGTCGAGTGTGAGGATCAGGGCCTTCGCTCCGGCCGTACGGGCGCGCTCCAGGTGGCGCACCATGGAGTCCTTGTCGCCCATCCAGTACATCTGGAAGAACGTCCGCGGGTTGGCCGCGACGACCTCCTCGACCGGCTTGCTGGCGAAGGAACTCAGCCCCATCGCCGTGCCCCGGGCCGCCGCGGCCCGGGCGACGGCGACCTCGCCGTCGGGGTGCACGGCCTGGACGCCCGTGGGGGAGATCACGACGGGCAGGGAGATGTCCTCGCCCAGCACCCTCGTGTTCAACTCCCGCTTGGCCGACAGGCCCGCGACGTGCGGGGCGAATCCCAGTTCCGCGAAGGCCGCGATGTTGTCGTGGTAGGTCACGCCCTTCTCGGAACCGGCGAGCAGCGCGCTGTAGACGGACTTCGGCAGCCGCTTCCTGGCCCGTCGCTGGGCCTCGGCCACCGTCTCGAACCATCCCCCGTTACCCATGAAGGGCCTCCTCCTTCGGTTCCAGCCCTGCCAACGGGCTCTCGTCACAGATGCGGTCCGGGCGGCGCGTGAGTGGCATGCCGAGCGGCACGGGTGCCTGCCGCACCGGGCCGGCGTGCGAGTGGTCGCCCGTGGGGCGCGGAGCACTCGCACGGTCGACCGAGGACAGGGCGGCGGCGCCGTGTCCCTTGACGCACTCCGGGTCGGGGCCGTCCAGCGGCAGCCCGGTGAAGAACTTGGCCGCCATGCAACCGCCCTGGCAGGCGTCGTACGCCGAGCACTGGGTGCAGGCGCCGCCGGACTGCGGTCGCCGCAGGTCGAGGAAGAGCGGCGAGCCGCGCCACACGCCGGTGAATCCGCCGTCGGCGCGTACGTTGCCGGCCTTGAACGTGTCGTGGATGGCGAACGGACAGGCGTACACGTCGCCCACGGGGTCGATCAGGCAGACCACCCGGCCCGCCCCGCACAGGTTGAGGCCCGGCAACGGATCGCCGTAGGCGGACAGGTGGAAGAACGAGTCACCCGTCAGAACGTTGTCGCCATGGGCGACGAGCCATCGGTACAGTTCCCGCTGTTGCTCCGCGGTCGGGTGCAACTCGTGCCAGACGTCGGCCCCCCGCCCAGAGGGACGCAGCCGGGTGAGACGCAGCTGGGCTCCGTACCGGTCGGCGAGTGCCTTGAACTCGTCGAGCTGGGGGACGTTGTGCCGGGTCGCCACCACCGAGATCTTGAAGCCCTCGAACCCGGCCGCCTGGAGATTGTCCATGGCGCGCAGGGTGGTGGCGTACGAACCGGCCCCGCGTACGGCGTCGTTGACCTCCGCCGTCGCCCCGTCCAGGGACAGCTGCACGTCGACGTAGTCGCTCGCGGCGAGGCGTTCGGCGACCGCGGGGGTGATCCGCACGCCGTTCGTGGAGAACTTCACCCCCACGTGATGGGTGGTCGCGTAGTCCACGAGTTCGAAGAAGTCGGAACGGACCGTGGGCTCGCCGCCTCCGATGTTGACGTAGAAGACCTGCATGCGTTCCAGCTCGTCGATGACCGCCTTGCACTCGTCCGTGGTCAGCTCACGGGGATCCCGGCGCCCGGAGCTGGACAGGCAGTGCACGCACGCCAGGTTGCACGCGTAGGTCAGTTCCCACGTCAGGCAGATGGGGGCGTCCAGGCCGTACTGGAAGTGGTCCACCAGACGGCCCACGGACGTGCTCGAACCGTTCGCCGCCTGTGCCGGGTTGCTCATCGCCGCGTCTCCTGGGCCGGGGTCCGCTCACCGGGCAGTGGCGAGCACCGTGGGGTGATCATGCGGGAGGCGGCCAGCGCCCGCTGGTACCGGGGCGTCACCGCGTCCGCGACCCCGGCGGTGCGGCAGGCGGCCCGGGCGTCCGGGGCATCGGCCAGACTCCGCACCACGGCAAGCAGCGTGGGGTCCTTGACGAAGGAGAGCTTCCGAGTGCCGAAGTGATACAGCAGCCCGCCGAACCGTTCCGGCCGTACCGCCACCTGCGGGTGCAGAGTCCAGGGCTCGTCGAGGTCGAACGGGCCGTCGGCCGGGGAGGCACTGTGCGCAGACATCTGCCGGCCGGACTAGTAGACGCCGCACATGCCGTCGATGGACACCTCTTCGACCAACAGGTCGTCGGCCACGATGTCCTCGTCGGGGACCTGCGCGTCGGACGGCTCCGTGCGCGAGGGTGTTGTCGCGGTGTCGCTCATGGAGGGCTCCCTGTTCGCCGGGGGCTCACGGACCTGCCGCGGGCCTCGATTTTGGCACTCGGTGCTGAAATGCGATCCGTGTGTCAACATAACGGCACTCGGTGCCGAAAGGAAGAGGAGTGCAGAACCAGACGCGATCACCCGCCGGCCACGCCCATCGCGCGGGACGGCGGCCACTGACCTCCCGCGCGGAACTGGAGCGCGTCGGCCTGCACCTGTTCGTCACGCACGGGTTCGCCAAGACCACGGTCGACGACATCGCGGCCGCGGCCGGGATCGGCAGACGGACGTTCTTCCGCTACTACCAGTCGAAGAACGACCTGGTCTGGGGTGACTTCGAGAACGAGCTGGGCCGGATGCGCGCCGGGCTGGCCGCCTGCTCGCCACAGCTCTCCCTGATGGAGGCGCTGCGCCAGGAGATCGTCGCGTTCAACCACCTGGACCCCGCTCAGGTCCCCTGGCACCGGCAGCGCATGACCCTGATTCTGACGGTGCCCGACCTCCAGGCACATTCCACACTGCGCTACGCCGCCTGGCGTGCGGTCGTCGCCGAGTTCACCGCCGAACGGCTGCGGCAGCCGGTGGACGCCCTGGCACCCCAAGTTGTCGCGCACTCCGTCCTGGGTGCGTGCGTGGCCGCCTACACCAACTGGCTGCGGGAGGAGGGCAGCGACCTGGACCACATGCTCGACCAGGCACTGCGTCAACTCGCCCATGGTCTGACGGAGGGCGGCTGAACATCCGCGGCAGGCCTCTTTCCCGGTTTCCCGGTTTCCCGGCCCGCTGCGCGCCTTGGGCAGCAACGCCGGCCGACGGGCGGCCAGCTCCGGCAGTGGGCGCGAGGCGGGCGCCTGGGCGGCGAGACCGGTGATGGACCGGTTCGCGTTGCCGGTCACGGGGCGGTGGCCGACCGGCGTGACGGACGAGGTGGACGGTTCCGGGAAGCCGGCGGGGATGTGAGGCGCACGACGAGACCGTCCCCACCGCCGGCGGCGTCTGCCCGGTCCGGTCTCCTTGCGGTCGGAGAAGGGCTGTCGTCGATTCCGAGTCCCTGGTCGGTGTCCGCAGGTCAGGTGAGGCCGGCCTGCGGTCAGCGCCGCTTCGGACAGGAACGGGGCGGGCAGCCAGGCGAGGTCGTAGACCGCTCGCTCCGTCAGGTCGGCGACATCGAGTCGCCGCAGCGACATCCTGCGCACGACGTCCGGTTCGGCGGCCGCCCGTTCCTCACGGGCCAGTCCCAGCGCGCGTTGCAAGGTGTCGATGCCCACGACCTCGGCACGAGGGAACTCCTGGGCCAGGACGAGCGCCAGCGCCGCGATGCCGGTACCGACGTCCAGAATCCGGCTGCCCCCGGCGCCGAGGCTCACGGCCAGGCCGGGCAGGGCGGGGACCACCTTGGTGGCCAGCGCCCGGCCGGTCATCGCGGACGCCCGACCCTGGTTCAGCAGCACCGCGTCGTCCTGGTCCGCCCAGCCACCGCCCGGGGCACCGGCCGGGTCCTGCGCGGCGACGGCGACCGCCTGGCGCTGTCGCCATCGCGCACATGTTCCTCGGATACGCTCCGGACACCCGGTCCGGCCCACCGGGGTCAGAGGTCGGCGTCCGCGGTGATCAGGCGGGCGAGTTCTCCGGGGGCGGAGTAGAAGGGGGAGTGGCCGGTCGGCAGGGTGTACGAGCGCTCGGAGCGGGCCGCCATGACCTTCTGGAACCCGGGGTCCACCGCGCGGTCCCGCTCGCAGACGACATAGCTGGACGGGACGGTCTTCCAGGCTGCCGTGGTGAGGGGCTCGCTGAAGGACTTGACCGTCTGGAGGACCAGCCGCTCTGCGGCACGGCTCGCGATCTCTTCCGTGGCGTCCGCGTAGAGGTGGGTGCGCGGGTCCTCGTGGGCGGGGAGGGTTCCCGTGTCGCCGCCGGGGATTTCGCCTCCGGCGATGCCGGCCAGTGAGTCCCCCACGTCCAGTTGGAAGGCCGCGAGGTAGACGAGCCGGTTGACGTCGGCACCGGCGGCGGCCTGGGTGACGGGCAGGCCCGCGTACGAGTGCGCCAGGACGGTGACGGGGCCCTCGGCCGCGTCCAGCCTGCGTCGGACGGCTCGGGCGTCGTCGTACATGCCCGCCGTGTTCCGGGGATCGGCCGAGGCGCTCGGCAGGTCCACGGTCTCCACCTGCCATCCGAGCGCGGTGAGTTCGGGGGCGAGCAGTTCCCAGCACCAGGCACCGTGCCAGGCACCGTGAACGAGCAGGATGACGGGCTTGCGGGGGGACGGTGCAGTCATGGATCGGCCTTCGCGAGGGAGAGCGGGGAGAGCGGGAGGTGGCGTGTGCGCGCCGTGTCCCGGCGAGTGGGGCGGGCCGGCGGGTCCCGGCCGACCGGCGGCAGGCATGAGTGTCCGGCGGCGGCTCGCTCACCGCAACCGTAGGAGACGGCGCCCGTGTGCACCATGCTCCGACGTCCGGGTTTGTTGAGCGGGCGTCCCGGGCTCGGTCGCACACGTGTGACGAGCACACCGTACACACACCCACGGCGACGGCTCTCGCCCGGCCGCCGGGTCCGTGGGCCCACTCCTTCGCTGGGGCCTGTCAGGCGTAGCAGCCGTTGACGGTGGCGGCGAGGCCGTCCATGGCGTCCTTGATGTCGTTCGGGGCGGCCGTCGAGCCGTTCTCGATGAAGGAGAAGACCCGCCACTCGCCGTCGTCGGCCTGCGTCAGACCGCTCAGCGCGACGGCTCCGGTGAGGGTGCCGGTCTTGGCTCGGACCTTGCCGACGGCGCACTCGGAGTTCGGGTCGTCGAAGCGTCCCCACTCCGGGCCCAGCGTGGCGCCGGCCTCGCCGGCGACCGGCAGGCCCTCGAGAATGGAGCCGAGGGTGTGCGTGTTGCGGGGCTCGGTCAGCAGCTCGAGGATCTGCGCGAGGGTGGCGGCCGGGATGCGGTCCGCACGTGAGAGACCGCTTCCGTCGTACATCTCGAAGTTCTCGAGGGACACGCCGTACCGGTGGCTGAGCACGTGGCGCACGACCTCGGTGCCGCCCTCGAAGGTGGCGGGCCGGCCCGCTTCCACGGCCGTCATGCGCAGCAGGCTCTCGGCGATGTTGTTGTCGCTGGTCTTGAGCATCGTCTTGACGATGTCGCTCAGCGGCGCCGACTTGTGCCGGGCGACCGGCACGTCCCGGTGGTGCGCCGCGGCACGGGTGACATCACCGTCGACGGTGATGCCGGCCGCGGCGAGCTGCTTGGCGAAGACCTTCCCGGCGTCGACGGAGGTGTCCTCGACGCTGTGTCCGTCCACGACCAGCGCACGGACCGGGGCGACCTCGGTGGGGTAGTAGCCCTCGTTCCAGCCGTTGGCCAGGGACGGCTCGGCGAACAGGCTGTCGTCCACGGCGACCTTCACCGAGGTCAGGCCCGCCGCCTTGAGTCCGGCCACCGCGGTCTTCGTCAGCTCGGCGAGGTCGTCGCTGCCGAGGGTCCGGTCACCGCCTCCGACCAGGGTCAGCGTGCCGTGGCCGTAGACAACCTTCGTGGTGAACCGGTGGTCCGGACCCATCACCGTCAGGGCGGCGGTCGACGTGGCGAGCTTGGCGTTGGACGCCGGCATCATCGCCGTGGTGGCGTTGTGGCCCCACAGCGCGGTGCCCGAGTCGGCGTCCAGGACGACGCCGCTGACGTCGGCTCCCAGACGCTGGTCGAGAACGCGGGTGTCGAGGTTCTTGACCAGCTGCTCCTCGTCGCCCCCGAGTCCACCGTCCTGGTCCGGCGTGGCGTCCGGGACCGTCGTCGCGGTGTTCTGGTCGGCGGCGAAGGCGGAGGTGCCGGTCAGCGCGACCGAGGCCACGGGTACGGCCATGGCGAGCACGACGGCTCGCCGGACCGCCGAACCGGCCGTTCTCACCTTCCGGTGCCGGTGATGTCCCGCCGGGGTGAACGTGTTCACAGGTGTCTGGTCTGCCGTGTCACTCATATGGGGAATCCAAAGCTCGAGTACAGAGCTTTCCGCTCTGGAGGGTGGCTCGGCGCGCACGCTACCACCGCACATGTGTGTGCTTCGGAGCTCAATGCGTGGCACGGCCGGGCCAGTTGTCCGGTCAGAGCGCGGCTTCACCACATGTTCGCGAAACCGTCACGAGACGAAGCTGAACATGGGGCCGCGCGACTCCCAGGAGTGGAGGTTGCCCGCCGGTTCGGTGACCGAGGCGCCGGTGCAGTCCGCGTTCTTGTAGAACGTGACCGGCTTGTCCGTCATGTTGATGTTCGCGAGGACACCGAAGGGCGCCGTGACACACCCGGTGTCGACGCCCTCGTAGAGGGCCGCCCGGCCGGTGAACCACTCCGTCTCGAAGACACACAGGTTGCCGGCGGTGGCGCACCTCGGATCCCGGTTGTCCACGATGACGGGGCCGGACGTCGTCGACGCCATGGCGGGGGCGGCCCCCAGGAGCAGTGCGGCAGCCGTTGAAACGACTGCGACTGCCGCGCGCTTGCGTCCGAGCTTGTGCATGTCTTCTCCTCTTGCCGGTGGGGCGAACATGTCAACCGGCGTCCCAGCCTGTAGTCGCAGCACATAGTTGTCAATGTTTCAAATACATATGGCTGGTTCTGCTGCCTGTCCCGTGGCGGTCCGCGGGGCACATTGTTGCTTTAGTATTCAATCCACAACTGCTACCTTGACGACGTTCCGAAGCACGGCACCGGCCTCGGCCAACGCACCAGAAACGCGGCCCGGGGGTGGGAATGGACAAGAGGACATTCGGTCGACTGCTGCGTGAGGCGCGCCGACGTTCGCTGCTGACGCTGGAGAACCTCGCCGAGGCTTCCGGGGTGAGTGTGCGGGCCATCAGCGACATGGAGCGGGGGCAGAGCCTCCCGCGTCAGACCACTCTGATCGAGTTGATGGACGCCCTCGAACTGGACGAGGACCAGCGGCGGCGTCTCGTCCAGGCCTCCACGCGGCGCACGGAGCGGGTGCCCGGGCAACTGCCGCCCGATCTCGCGGCGTTCCGCGGCCGCGAGGAGGCGCTGAAGAGGGCACATGTGTTCACGTCGCAGGTCGCCGTGCAAGCAGGGCACGTCGTCGTCGTGGCGGTCGGTGGCATGGCGGGTGTGGGCAAGACCACGCTCGCGGTGCACTGGGCGCATCGGGTGGCGGATCGCTTTCCGGACGGTCAGCTGTACGTGAACCTGCGCGGGTTCGAGGATTCGGGGCGCCCCCTGGATCCCGGGGAAGCGCTCGGGGGGTTTCTCAGCGCGCTCGGGGTGCCCAGCGGCGAGATACCTCGCGGCACCGAGCAGCGCGGTGACCGACGTAACAGCCGAAGGCGACAAGGGAGTCGGCCAACTCCTCGCCTGTGACACCCACGGCCCGGAAGCCGTCGACTATGTCTTCCACGAGGTCGATACTGTCAGGGCTGTAGTCCAGTTCCGCACCACTGATGTCGGCCGCGGCCGCGACGATGTCAGCTGCGTGCCGGGGCGCGCTTTCGGGCTCCAGTGGGTGCTTCAGGTGCAGCTGCATGCTCTTCCTCGGGCTGTTGCCGCCAATGGCGTCGAGGCTAGCCGTACAACAGGAGCGGAGCATGCCCCTGAGGATGTGGATTCACGGCTCGATCGCCCGGTCCGTCTTCGCCGGGGCCCGGCCGTCCCACGTTGGACATAGATGGTGATACATCGCAGAGCGGGGCATCCGATGTGGCCCCGCCCTCGCGCGTGCAGTCGACCGACTCATACCTTCCGGGCTCCGCCCTGTCAGAGTCGGGGCCGTGGCCCTCTCTTCCCGTGACGGCACCATGACGACCGCCCTCAGTCGCTGGTCGGTCTCGACATCGAAAAGGACCTTGCATGGCACGGCCTCGTGAATTCGACACCGATCTCGCGGTGGAGCAGGCCATGAACCTCTTCTGGAGGCAGGGTTACCACGACACCCCGATGCCCCAACTGACGTCCCGGCTGGGAATCGGCAGTGGCAGTCTGTTTGCGGCGTTCGGTTCCAAGGAAGGCCTTTACGCACAGGCTCTGAAGCGCTATTGCGACAGCCTGGTCGCGGCCCTGGCGGAAAAGATCGATTCCGCCTCCGACATTCGCGCGACCCTGCGAGAGTTTCTGCTCGCCATGGCCACGGCCGACGTGGCGGACCTGGAGCGCGGCTGTTTGCTGGTCAACGCGGTGACGGAACGCGCGGCCCACGACGGCACCGTCGAACAGGTGAAGACGACCATGGCGGCCATGGAGTCCGTACTGACGGGCACGTTGGAGTACGCCCGGGTGCGGGGCGAGCTGGGAGCCGGGCAGAATCCGGCGGAGCTGGCCCGGTTCCTCACCACGTTCATCCAGGGTCTGCACGTCATGGGCAAGGCCCGCGCCGACCGGGCCTTCCTGGAGGCGGCCGTGTCCGGGGCGCTGAAGGCGCTGGACTGAGGCGCTGAAGGCGCTGGACTGAGGCGTCGCGGCACGCACGGGGAAACGTATTCCCCCTCACGGCCTCTGCGGCGGAAACACCTCAACTCGACCACCCCGACCCACCTGGGCGTTATGGCACACTTACACACCTTTGCCAACTTTTGGTGCGCAAACACCTGTTTTCGTTTGCCCCGGAACAACAAACATACCTATGGTTGCCCCAAGCAACAAACCAGGAGGTGCCCATGGCCGAGAGGGTGCAGTACGAGGAACTGGTCCGTCAGTTCAGCGCCTTCGGCGCCGTGAAGCGAGAAATGGGCCGCATCCTGCCGCCCGACTGCCCCGGCGGGTCCGCCGCCGTACTGACACTGGTCGGCCGCCACGGCGACATACGTATGAGCAAGCTCGCGGAGCTGCTCGCGGTGGACATGTCGGTGACCAGCCGCCACGTCACACACGCGGCCGACCGCGGCTGGATCGAACGCTCCCCCGACCCCGCGGACAAGCGCTCGCGCATCGTGTGCCTGACGCCCGAGGGGCGCAAGCGGCTCGACGAGCTGTCCGAGCGCACCACTCAGTTGCTCGCCCATCGGCTGAGCGACTGGTCCGACGACGAGGTCGGCCAGCTCACTCGGCTCATGGCCCGCCTCAGGGCCAGCTTCGACGACAGCCGGGTTCCCGCGGCCCGGTCACCGCACCGTCCCGGGACCGACAGTCCCCCATCCACTCGTGACCACACGTAAGTAGAGGAAGTCCATGGCAACGACCACACCAGACGGTGTGCGGGCTCATGCCAAGCACGGGGGAGGCCCCTCCGGAGACACCCCGATGACGCACCGGCAGATCATGAAGGCACTGTCCGGGCTGCTGCTCGGCCTGTTCGCCGCCATCCTGTCCTCGACCATCGTCACCAACGCCCTGCCGGAGATCATCGGCGACCTCGGCGGCGGCCAGAGCGCCTACACCTGGGTCGTCACCTCCTCACTGCTGGCAGTGACGGCATCGACTCCCCTGTGGGGCAAGCTCGCGGACCTGTTCAGCAAGAAGATCCTGGTCCAGATATCCCTGGTCGTCTTCGTCCTCGGCTCCGTCGTGGCCGGTCTGGCGCAGAACCCGGCGACGCTCATCGGCGCGCGGGTCATCCAGGGGCTCGGCGGTGGCGGTCTGTCCGCCCTGGCGCAGATCATCATGGCCGCGATGATCGCCCCGCGTGAGCGCGGGCGCTACTCCGGCTACCTCGGCGCCACCTTCGCCGTCGCCACCGTCGGCGGTCCGCTGCTCGGCGGTGTCATCACCGACACCAGCTGGCTCGGCTGGCGCTGGTGCCTCTACGTCGGCGTGCCCTTCGCGATCGTCGCACTGGTCGTGCTGCAGAAGACACTGAACCTGCCGGTACTCAAGCGGAAGGTCAAGGTCGACTGGGCCGGCGCCTTCTTCGTCACCGCGGCCGTCTGCCTGCTGCTCGTCTGGGTCACCTTCGCCGACGACAAGTACGCGTGGCTGTCCTGGCAGACGTACAGCCTGGTCGGCGCCTCCGTCGTGCTGGCGCTGGTCTTCCTGTTCGTGGAGACCAGGGCCGCCGAGCCGATCATCCCGCTGCGCCTGTTCAAGAACCGCACCATCGCCCTTGCCTCGCTGGCCTCGCTGTTCGTGGGCATCTCGCTCTTCGCGGGCACCGTCTTCTTCAGTCAGTACTTCCAGCTGGCCCGTGGCGACTCCCCGACCATGTCGGGCGTCATGACGATCCCGTTCATCGGAGGTCTGTTCGTCTCGTCCACGGTCTCCGGCCAGATCATCACCAAGACCGGCAAGTGGAAGTCCTGGCTGCTGGCCGGCGGTGTGCTGCTGACGGCGGGTCTGGGCCTGCTGGGCACACTCCGATACGACACCCCGTACTGGCACATCGCGATCTTCATGGTGCTGATGGGTCTCGGCGTCGGCATGACGCTGCAGAACCTGGTGCTCTGCACGCAGAACCAGGTGGACCCCAGCGACCTGGGTGCGACCTCCTCCGTCGTGACCTTCTTCCGGTCCCTCGGCGGCGCGGTGGGTGTCTCGGTGCTCGGCTCCGTGATGTCCACCCGGATCAGCCACTACGCCTCCGACACCATCGGGCAGCTCAGCCCGCAGGAGCAGGCGGCGGCCGCCAAGGCCTCCGGCAGCGGCGCCATCCCCGACCTGGACCTGCTGCCGCCGGGGGTCCGCACCTGGCTGGAGAGCGCCTACGGGCACGGCATCGGCGACATCTTCCTGTACGTCGCACCCGTAGCGCTGCTCGCGTTCCTGGTGACGCTGTTCATCAAGGAGGTCCCGCTGCGCACCACGGGCGCCCTCGCCCAGGCGGCGGAGGCCGCCACGGAGGCCGACTCTCCGGTGACCCCGGTCCCGGCTGGCTTGGCTTCCGCCACTCCGGCCACGTCCGTCACTGCGGTCACTCCGGTCTTGTCGGCCACGTCAGCCTTGGCGAAACCGGCGGTAGCTTCGGCGGCCGGTGCCGGTGAGCCGCAGGCGCCCGTCTCCGGGGGTGTCGCGGTCCGTGGTTTCGTCCGCGGCGCCGAATCCGCGCCGGTCCCGCAGGCCGCGGTCACGCTGATCTCGCTGGCCGGCCGCCAGCTGGGCCGCTCGGTCGCCCAGGGCGACGGCTCCTACGCCCTCGACGCACCGAGCGCGGGATCGTACGTCCTGATCGCCTCCGCCGACGGCTTCCAGCCGCAGGCCTCCACGATCGTCGTGAACGACGAACCGGTCGCCTACGACATCCTGCTCAGCGGCACCAGCGGCCTCACCGGCCTGGTGCGGGCCGTGGACAGCTCACTGCCGGTCAAGGACGCCATGGTGATCGTGACCGACGTCCGCGGTGACCTGCTGGCCAGCGCCGCCACCGGGGAGCAGGGCGAGTTCGCCTTCACCGAGCTGGTGCCGGGCACGGTGACCGTCGCGGTCAACGCCGCCGGCTACCGGCCGCGTGCCCTGCCGCTGGAGGTCGCTGGCACCGGCGTCACCCGCGTCGAGGTCGATCTCCAGGCCGGCGCGCAGGTCCAGGGCGTCGTGCGGGCCGGGCAGGGTCCGCTGGCCGACGCCCGCGTCACGCTGGTCGACGCCGCCGGGAACGTGGTCGGCACGGCCACCACCGGCACGGACGGGGCGTATGCCTTCACCGACCTGGACGCCGGTGAGTACACGGTCATCGCGACCGGCTACCCGCCGGTGGCCACCGCCCTGACGGTCTGCGGCACCGGTGCCGAAGGCCACGACATCCAGCTCGCCCACCCCGGCGAGTAGCACCGCCCCGGCCCGTGGCAGGTGTGCGCGCTGTGAGCGGAGGCGCGCCCGCCCACCACGGGCCGGTTTGTCTACGACCACTTTTTTGTGCCTTTGCAGGGAGAAAACGCCGATGGGACTGACCGCGAGGATCCGAACGCGGGACGGATGGGCCGTGTCGCACGCGGTCGTCACGGTGACCGACATGACCGGCGCACAGGTACTGCGCGCCGAGGCGGACACCGAGGGCGCCGTGCGGGACACCACCGCGCTGACGCCCGGGGCGTACACCGTCATCGTCACCGCCGTCGGCTACGCGCCCGCCGCCTCCAGCGCGATCGTCACCGCGAGCGGCCGGGCCGAGGTCGGCACCGTGACGCTGGCCCGCCAGGGCGGCACCGAACTGCCGCCGCCCGGGCCGTGGACGGTCGACCCGGCGCACTCCAGTGTGGCCGCCGTCGCCCAGCACCTGGGCATCTCCAGCGTGCGCGGACGGTTCACCGACTTCACCTCCACCCTCGAGATCGCGCCGGACGACGTCACCAAGTCCCGAGTCCAGGCGGTGATCCGGGCGGCCTCCATCGACACCGGCAACGGCATGCGCGACACCCACCTGCGCTCGCCGGACTTCCTCGACGTCGAGCGGTACCCGGAGATCACCTACCGCTCCACCGGCGTCTCGGAGGCCGGCCCGGACCGCTGGACCGTCCGCGGCGAACTCGGCCTGCACGGGATCGTCCGCCCGGTCGACCTCGACCTGGCCTACCTCGGCACCGGCGCCGACCCCTGGGGCGGCACCCGGGCCGCCTTCCACGCGACCACGGAACTGCACCGCGAGGACTTCGCCATGAACTACAACCAGGTCGTCCAGGCCGGCATCGCCGCCATCGGCACCACCCTCAGGGTCGAACTGGACATCCAGGCCGTCCAGGGGGAGTCACTGCCCGCCACGTGAAGCACCATCAACCTCATCTGTACATCGGCAGCCTTGGCGGCCGATGGCGTAGTAGCACCGCATCGAGCGCCTCCGGTACACGGCGGCGCTCGATGTGTGCCGTGGTCGGTCGGGGCGCCACGTCAGCAAGTGGACCTGAAGGTTCGGTTACTATGAAACGGACCCTGCATTCCGCTTGCCTCTCTCCGTCATCGGGGTGAGGGCGTCCGGCCACTGGACCGCGGGGCGACGGACACCGCGCGGCACACATGCCAGCTGGAGATCACGATGCCCACAACCCATGCGGCACCACACCCCCGAAACGGGTGGCGAATCCCTCGCACACCTGCCCAGGACCGCCACATGCCAACCGGAACCCCGCGTCCGCTTGACACCCCGTCGGACAGGTTGGTCAAGTGTGACGTCCCGCACCCGACCGCCGTGCGGAGCCGGGGGAACACGCGACGCCCGGCGTCGGCCGAACCCCTCCACCTTGACAGCGAGCCCTCTGTGACGAGAAGCTCTCGTCACCGGTTAGACCGGTGACTATAGATCGGGCGCACGACGCCGTAGTGACACGTAGTGAAGGGCGAGGTCGGCCGCGAGATGGACGCGACAGTGCGCTACTCGATCCTCGGCACCGTGCGGGTGCTGCGAGGTGATACCGAGCTGGAACTGGGCCCGCCGAAGAGACTGGCCCTGCTTTCCCTGCTGTTGCTCCGCGCCCCCGGCCCCCTCACGCTGAGCGAAGCCGTGGACATCCTGTGGGACGACGACCCCCCGGCCAGCGCCGTCAATGTCGTACACCGCCACATCGGCGCACTACGCAGGACGCTGGAGCCGGAGCTGCGCAGCCGGACGAACGCGGCGCACCTGGTACGCGCAGCCGACGGGTACCGCCTCCTGGTCGACACCTCCACCTCCGACCTGCTGCACTTTCGTGACCTTCGTGCGCAGGCACAGCTCGCCGTCAAGGGCGGCGACCCCGCGCAGGGTGCCCAGGATTTCATCGACGCCCTCCGCCTGTGGCGCGGACCCGTCGTCGCGGCCGGCACCTACGTGTCCCGGCATCCTGTCTTCACCTCCGTCGGGCACGAGTTCGTCGCGACGGCGAAGGAGGCCGCCGACGTGGTGCTGACCGCGGCACCCGCGTTGACCGAGGAAATCCTGACCGTGCTGCGACGCGCCGTGGACTGCCACCCCTTCGACGAGGCCATCCACAGCCGGATCATCGCGGCCCTGGCGGCCACCGGTCGCCAGGCCGAGGCCCTTCAGCAGTTCGAGAGCATCCGTCGCACGCTGGCCGACGAACTCGAGGTCGAGCCGGGCCCCGGTCTGCGGGCCGCGCAGCAGCACCTGCTGCGACGCAGGCTGAACCCGCGCAAGGAGCTGCCGGAGCCACCGCGGCGGACAGCCATCAGGCCGGCCCAACTGCCCGCGGACTGTGTGCCGTTCGCCGGTCGTCAGAAAGTACTGCGCCAGTGTCTGGAACTTCTCCCCCTGGAGGGCGAGAGCCGGCCGCCCACGATGACCGCTGCCGTCTGCGGGATGGCGGGAGTCGGCAAGACGACCCTGGCCGTGCACTGGGCGCACATGGTCTCCGACCGTTTCCCCGACGGGCAGATCCACATAGACCTCCAGGGCTACCACGCCTCCCAGCCGCCCCTGGACCCGAGTCAGGCCATGTGTGAAGTGCTCGACGCGCTCGGCGTCAGCAGGAGTGCGGCCCACACCAGCGCCACCTCCCTCAGCTCCGCCTACCGCACCGCCCTGGCCGGCCGACGGCTGCTCATCGTGCTGGACGACGCTCGCGACAGTGAACAGGCGCGTCCCTTGCTGCCCGCCACGCCGGGCTGTCTCGCGATCGTCACCAGCCGCCGACGGCTCGAGGGCCTCGCCGTCACGGACAACGCCCGGATCATCACGCTTGATCCCATGACCCGCCAGGAAGGCCTCGAACTCCTTGACCGGCGACTGGGCGCGGACCGGATCAGGGCCGAACGCCCTGCCGCCGAGGAAATGGTCGAGCTGTGCGGAGGCCTGCCCCTGACGCTGGCCGTCGCCAGTACACGGGCGCTGATGCAGCCGCGGTTCCCCCTTGCCTCCCTCGTGACCCAGCTGCGGGAGAACCGGGACAGCCTCGTCGCCCTGTCCTCTCACGACGCCCGTACCGATGCCCGCAGTGTCTTCGCTCGCTCCTACGGAGCGCTGAGCAGCGGTGCCGCGCTGCTGTTCCGGCTGCTCGGCCTTCACCCCTCGCGCGACATCTCCGTGCCGGCCGCCGCCAGCCTGGCGGGCTCCGACCTGCACACGACGCGTGAGGACATCGCCGAGCTGACCGATCACCACATGCTGGTCGAACTGGTTCCGGGCCGCTACACCTGTCACGAGCTGCTACGCACCTACGCGGCGGCGTTGAGCGAGGTCCTGGACGCGCCCGGCTCGCGGACCGATGCGCGTGCCAGGATGTTCGAGCACTACCTGTACAGCGCCGAGGCGGCGACCGCGCTGCTCGCACCGCATCGCAGCACCGTGGTCCTGCCACCGCCCCGCCCGGGTGTCCGGCCGCAGCGGTTTCGCGGGCGCACGGAGGCCGCGGAGTGGATCATCGCCGAGCGGTACCTGCTGCCGGCACTCGTGCAGGACATGGGTCACTACCCCCGGGCGGAGACGTTCCGCCGGCAACTGACATCCACGCTGGAGATGTGCCTCGACCCGACGGGGCGCTGACGGCATCTCCGGACGCCTCGGGTGGCCTCAGGCGGCCTCGAGCGGCAGCGTGGTGCGGAGCTTGCGAAGCGCGTTGTGCTGACGCGACTTGACCGTCCCCGTCGGCACTCCGAGGATTCCGGCGGTCTCCTGTATGGTCCGGTCGCACAGGTAGATGTGAACCAGCACCGCCCGGTGTTCGGGAGAGAGCCGACGCAGCAGGGGCTTGGCCACCAGGGCGTCGCGTACCGCCTCGGTGCCGTCGCCCCCGGACGACGGATCATTGTAGGTGGCACCCACGACCTCCCTGCGTGCGTGGGGTTTGCGCACCCAGTCGATGACAAGGTGGCGGGTGACGGTGAAGAGCCAGCCTCTGACCGAGCCCTCCATCCGGAGCAGGCGGTCGATGTTCCGCCACGCGCGGATGATCGTTTCCTGGACGACGTCTTCCGCGAGCCCGTGATCGCCCAGCATCTTCTCGGCGTACGAGACAAGCCCGTCCCGGTGTTCTCTCATGATGATGCCGAGCAGTTCTGACCGGGTGACGGTGGTGGGGGGCGTAGCCATGGTCTTCTGAGCCATCCTGGTTCTCTGTCATGCAGCGACCGGAGGCCGGATGTAGCCTCCGCGTGCGCAATGTATGCAGAGGTGGGTGCCAGAAAACTGCCGCTTTTGTGACGAGGTAGTGGTGTCCCGGACGCATGCCGTGCATGCTCGGTCCGGTCCACGGTCGTACCACCGGGGCCCGCTGCCACCAGGCAACTCTTCTTCCGAGTCTGTTCCCGCGCCGGCCCCCTTCGAAACCCGGCCGACGTCATGTGTCACACCTCACCGCGGCCGACGGGTGTCTCCGGTCCGCGTCGACACGTCCGTCCGCGCACACCCCCCAACGCCGCACGGACCGCCCCCGACGGCACCGCACACCGCGTCGCCCAGAGCGACGATGGCGTCACGGAGCTCCGCGGGCAGCGGAGCGTGTCGGAAGGGAGACGGCGGGCCGGGGCGGTCCCTCCCCCACAGCGGCCGCTGCAAACGCGACGGCTCCGCCTCCCGAGAAGTCGTCAGAGCCTCACTCTGTGGGTGGCTTCTGGTGCCCACGACACCTCTCGCGGCCCTGGGTGTTCCGGTTTCGGGCACGGAGGGACCGGCATCGGTGACCGACCGCGCCTGCCGCACCACCCGCCGCCAGCACGTCACCGGTTGGGGTCTGGGTACGCCGCCGGCGACCAGCTCACTCCAGGGCATCGGTGCCAGGCGCGCCGACAGCACGGACTCCACGGACATGACGATGGCGGTGGCACGGGCGGCGGCCTCGGTGCGGGCCGTCGTCAAGGCCTCCAGCACACTGCCGGCAAGTGCCAGTCCCGGCATGTCCTTGAACCGGTGACTGGTGAAGCGAATGGCCGACGCCCTGCCATCGGCACCGACGGTGGCCTCCACCACTCCGTCCCTGGACTGCGCGGTGACCGAAAGCCCTTTCATCTGCTCTCTGGCCTTACTCAGGGCACGGTGCTGCTCGGCGAAATCGGCAAGAACCTCCTGCAGACGGCCTCCCGGTGACGCGTCCATCTCTGCTCCTCCGCCGGTGAAGCCGCCCGAGGCGACATGTCGTCAGAACGGCCGTGCGAGGGTCCGGCGGCCCTACATGGCGCGTGCCGCGTTCTCTCCTCTCCACCGTCCGTCCGGCCGGCCGTCCGGCTTCCTGGGCGTCCGCCGGAGCGGGAGAAGGGACGGTACGAGCGGGAGGGTGCCGTGGCGCCCGACGGCCTCCCGCTACATGAGAGACACGAGATATGCGCACGCCTGGTTCACACCTGACGGCTCACGGCCCGTCCCGGGCTCCTCGACGCCGGCGATCCGGCTTTCCGGACGGCGTCGACAGGTATGCTTCGAGGCGACGGGTCACACGTACCCGGCCCGGACTCCCGCGCCGATCACGTCCTCGTGTGGTCCGAGACCGGCAGGGTGCTGGGCGCACTGGCAGGACCGGGTACACAGGACACTCTGTTCGTCCGACGTTCCCGGTTCCGCGTTCTGGGCGTCGCACGGCGCGGCACCGCCACGGTCGGTATGCTGCGCGAGCTGCCCGCCGACGGGGCTATTTCCGGCAGGGAGAAGCTGACCGCCGGGTGGGACACAGCGCTCCTGTACCGTCTGCGCGCCGTGCTCGACCTACCGCCCACGAAGACCCCCGGCGGTGTCTGCGACGGCTCCGGCTGACGGCCCACCGACCGTTGGCGGACCCCGCGATTCGCGGTCGGCCCGTGTACTGCGTCCCCCGCGCCTACAAGCGGTGCGCGTGCGCTCGTACGACACCTGCTCCGTCCGGACACCCACCACCCCTGGAGGACCCGACCCATGTTCAGCATCACCGTCCGGGACCACATGATGGTCGCCCACAGTTTCCACGGCGAGGTGTTCGGCCCCGCACAGCGGCTGCACGGTGCCACGTTCGTCGTGGACGCCACCTTTCGCCGGGCCGCGTTGGACGAGGACAACATCGTCGTGGACATCGGTCTGGCGAGCGCGGAACTCGGCGCGGTCGTCGGTGATCTCAACTACCGCAACCTCGACGACGAGGAGCGGTTCGAGAACGTCAACACCTCGACGGAGTACCTGGCGAAGGTGATCGCCGACCGTCTCGCCGACCGGATACGCGAGGGTGCCATGGGTGAGGGCGCCCGTGGGATCTGCATGGTCTGCGTGACCCTGCACGAGTCGCACATCGCCTGGGCCACCTACGAGCGGTCCCTGGAACGAGAAGGCGCCGGGGAACGGTCGTGAACGGTCCAGACATCCGCACCACGGCGGAACCGGGCGGCGTCACGTTCGCCTCCCTGCTGCTCTCCAGTCACCTGCGTCTGCTGGGCGAACCGCTGTGTCCACGCGAGTGGTCCACGGAAGGCGAGGCCGCGGACTGGCTGTACGCCCGAGCCCCGTTCGGTCTGCTGGCCCATGACACGTCGGCCGATCCGCGGTTCGTCTACGCCAACACCACCGCGTTGGGACGGTTCGGCTACTCGTGGGACGAGTTCGTCGGTCTGCCGTCCCGGCTGTCGGCGCGTCCGGGCCGCCAGGGGTGGCCGGCTCTTCTGGATCGAGGACGGTGTGCCCGCGCCGGTGGTTCCCTCCGGCGCGGGCCCGTCGGCTCAGGTGATGGGGCCGACGGTCGAACGGCCCTACTGGAAGTCGCAGCCCGGGTTGGGTGCGTCCTGCGAGAGCGGGGCGCCGTGGGGCATGACGTACAGCACGTCGAGAACGACATCGGTCTTGCCGAGGTTGCGGCCGATGTGGACGTGCTGCTCGCCGGACGGCTCGGTCAGGGTCCTCCCGGCCCGGTACACGCCGTCGGAGGCGCAGTCGGAGTCGAAGTGGCTGAGCGTGCCGTGTTCGACGAAACCGTAGAGGGTTCCGTCGTGGAAGTGCCATCCGGTGCTCTGCCCCGGCGGGAGGGTGATCTGGCGGAGGATGTAGTCCTTACCGCCGATCGTGGTCTGGGAGATGATCGTGCCCTTGACACCCGGGCCGCCCGGGGTCGCGAAGGCCGTACCGGTTCCGAGGGATAGCCCGATGACGGCGGCCGTGGCCAGTCCCAGCCGCAACAGGTTCTTGCGCATGTCGTCATACCTTTCCGTGGCAATACGAGAGCTTGCTATCGGCGTGTTCACGTCGCACCTGCGACGACGCATCGATGCGGCAGCCCCATAGGTATGAGCAGGCCTGGGGACGCGCCGGACCGCTGGTGATCCTAAGCCCGGCTCCGGCGCTCAAACGGGACGCGTACCTTCGCCGAGGTGTCACACCTGCGAACGCCCAGCTGCGCGCCACCGCCGACCCAGAGGCGCTCTTCCGGCCGCCGATTGAGGAAACCGCTGGTCATCAGGCCCAATGGGCCTGCTCGGGGGCGTCGAAGAAGGCGATGGAGGCCCGTCGTCGGGCTTACACACACATACATGTATGTGTCACGCATCACTGGCGTCCGGACCGTGCACTCAGGCATGTGATGCGCACACGTGCCTGGCCGTGGACCGGTCTGGGCGGCCTTATGACACTCGGGTATGCGCTGTTGGGTATAGGGTCCCACCATCCCAGAGGGTGCTTCCGGATGTCCCCGCGTGCACGTGTCCGCGCGGCGTCCGCGCACCGCGTCCTCGCAGAACCCCTACTCCAGGAGCTTCTCGCCGTGAGTGACTTCCCCTCGCCGCCGCCCGTTTCCCAGGACCGTCAGTTCGTCCTCGGCCAGCACCTCCGTCTCTCGATCCTCACCTCCGCGGAGGAGACCGAGGGGCGTCACGATCTGTCCGACATCACGCTGCCGGGCGGAGCGGGAACGCCGCTGCACCTTCACACCGGCTACGAGGAGCGCATCTGGGTCGTCTCCGGCGCCCTGACGGTGTGGGCCGGTCCGGAGACCTTCACGCTGCGATCCGGCGACTTCTACGCGATTCCGATGAACACGCCCCACACCATCAAGGCCGGGGCGGACGGCGCGCGCACACTCAACATCACCTCTCCCGGCAAGTTCGCGGACCTCATCCGGCGCAGCGGCACCCCCGCGCACCTGGCCACGTCCGAGACCGAATGGGACATGGGGCTCTTCCAGGCCATCACCGAGGAGCTGGGGGACGTCATCCTCGGCCCGCCCGGAGCCACGCCGGCCGACCTGGAGCGCGCCGCCGAGTGACAGGGCCGCACGTGAGTCGCCGCCGGAGCGGGCGGGTCTTCTTGGCCCAGTCTCCCGCTCTTCGCATCCCGACGACCCCGTAGGACGCAGGAGGCCGGGTGTCTCCCGTGCCGCGCACCGTGACGCGCGGCACGGGAGACACCCGGCCTCCTCGACTTGGTCACTTCGCGACAGAGGGACTCCGCCGGGCCCCAAAAGCCTCGAAAGTCTCGAAAAGGAGCAGAACTCCATGTACAAGGCACTGCGTGACGACATCGTTCGCGTCGATGACGAGATCTACTCGGTCTCCGGCAGCAACACCAACTGGGTGATCCTCAAGGACGGTGACAGCTGCACCCTGATCGACACCGGCTACCCCCGCGACCACGCCGCCCTGCTGACATCGCTGGACGCCCTCGGGCTGACCCCGGCATCCGTGGCCGCGATCCTGGTCACCCACGCCCACAACGACCACATCGGTTCGGCCGAACGCCTGCGTGTGGAGCACGGCACTCCTGTGCTCATGCACGAGGACGAGGTGCCTCACGCCCGTCGGGACTACCTCGACCAGGTGTCCGTCGGGCAGGTGCTCGCCCAGGCATGGCGGCCCGGTGTGCTTCCCTGGGCCGTGCACGCCCTTCGAGCCGGAGGAACCACGCCCGTTCCCGTCCACGGTCCGCGCCCCTTCCCCGGGCAGGGTGCGCTCGACCTGCCCGGTGCACCCGTGCCCGTACATACCCCGGGTCACACCAAGGGGCACTGCGCGTACCTGCTGCCGACAAGCGGAATACTGGTCAGCGGCGACGCCCTCGTGACGGCTCACCCCACGTCACGCCTCGCCGGTCCTCAGTTGCTGCCCGACATGTTCCACACCGATCGTGCCCGTGCTCTCGACGCCCTGACCGTGATCGAGGGCGTCGACGCGGACGTCGTCGTGCCTGGTCACGGGCCGCTGCACCGCGGGTCCGTGCAGGAGGCGGCCACCACGGCACGCGAGCGCGCCGAGCGGTAGACCACCGCGGTCTGCGCCGTTCGAGTGATCGACGAATACCCCCTAATCTGACATGTGACCCATGAAAGGCGGATACGGACGGTTCGGCGACACCCTTCCCGGGCATGTCCCTCCTGAAGGACCGACCATGTGTACGAGGCGATCGTGAACACAGAACGGTCCGAGAAGGTTGTCGCCTTCCCAAAGCCACAGGTACGTGGGCGATCCCGTCCGGCGACATGCCCGATCGGCCGTCTCTCGTCGTTCGCACTCTTCGGCACATCCCCGGCGGCGTGGGTACCATGCGCAGCAACATCCAACACGAGGGAGTGAACGGTTGTGACCAGCCAATCAGCCGCCACGCTCCGATCGCGGTACGTTGAACAAGCCGCGTCGGACCTGGAGGAAAACCGTCGTCTGCAGCAGGAACTGGCCGAGAAGATCAAGATGTTGAAGCAGGAGGAGACTCTCCTGTCCGACATCATGCAACTCGCCGAGCGGTACGAGGGCTCCTCGGACCCGTCCCGCCTGCCCGAGCAGGCACAGGACGAACCCGCGCTCACACAGACGAGGCGAAGTGCCCAGGGCACGTCGGCGCCCGCCAAGGCGGCGCCCCAGCGCCCCGCATCGGCCAAGGGGGCGCCTGCCAAGGCCACCGCAAAGACTGCCGCGAAGGGGAAGTCGCGTCAGCCGCTGCTCGGAGACCTCCTGATGGACCTGCTGCGGACATACGACGAGCCGCGTCTCGCCAAGGAACTGCGGGACGAGCTTCTGGAGAAGCATCCGGACCGGACACCGACTCCGCAGGTGGTACGCAACACCCTTGAGTCACTTGTCGCCAAGGGCCGCATCCGGCGCCACAAGCAGCAGCGGTCGGTGATGTACTCCCTCGTAGCCGCCTCCTGAGGCCGGTCCGCCACCGCGGGAAGCGGCACGTCGACCGACGACAACTCATCCCGCACGCCATCCGCCGGCGGTGAGCGGACCGGCGTGAAACGAAGCTGACATTTAGGTGCCCTCTTGCGGGTACCGCGCCGCACCCGGGTAGCCCGGCGCGACGAAGGACAGCGGGTTCGGCTTCTTTTCTGGAACCCCCCGAAGAGAAGCCGACCGCAGAGTTCGACCGCAGAGTTCGATTGAGAACATGTATCTCCGGGACGTGTCAAACCTAAGTTCCAGCACGGGAGTTACACTCCGTCAGTATCCAACCTATGTCGGCCGGCTGGGATACGTGTGATCTGAACCGGCACCGTGGAAGACACATACAGACAGGTCAGCCGGCCACCGCCTCCCCTCCGAGGAACGAGACTGACGTGAACGACCTCTATCCGGGCCGTCGGCGCCTGCTGAAGATGTTCGGACTGGGCGCCACCGCGACCACGGCGGCCATCCTCCGGGCCGACCCGGTGCTCGCCGCCACCCTCGGCTACGACGAGAAGACCGGAGTCTCCCCCACGGCGTACCGGGCCCCCAACGGTCTGGCGAAGAACACCGCGGCCAAGCAGACGGCGCTGGGCTGGATCGACGCCAACGAGAGTACGGTCACCGGGCTGAGCGACGACGTGTGGAAGCACGCCGAGCTGTCGCTGCGTGAGTGGAAGTCTTCACTCGCCACCGCGAACCTGCTGAAGGCCAACGGCTTCACCATCGAGTGGGGATCCGCCGGCTTCCCGACCGCGTTCGTCGCCACCTACGGCAGCGGCGGCCCCGTGCTGGGCTTCAACGCCGAGTACGACGCCCTGCCGGGTCTTTCCCAGAAGAAGGGCGTGGCCGCCCACGACCCGCTGATCTACAACTACGACGCGTACGGCCCGACCTACGGCGCCGGCCACGGCGACGCCCACAACGCCCTCGGGGCGGGCGGTACGGCCGCCGCCATCGCCGTCGCGCGCGCCATTCACGACAACGGGCTGAAGGCCACCGTCAAGCTGTTCGGCAGCGCCGGCGAGGAACAGCTCGTCGGCAAGGCCTACGCCGTCAAGGCGGGCGTCTACGACGGCCTCGACGCCTTCCTGGACTGGCATCCGTTCAACATCACGGTGCCGTTCTGGAACACCACCAGCGCACTGGTCTCGGCCACCTTCACCTTCCTCGGCGCCTCCGGGCACGGCGGCACCCCGCTGGGCAACAAGAGCGGGCTGGACGGCGCACTGCTGATGGCGACGATGTCGGAGTATCTGCGGGAGAAGAACGTCGCCCCCTCGGGCAGGTTTCACTACGCGATCATCAATGGGGGTGGCGCTCCGAACGTGACGCCGGACATGTGTTCCATCTGGTTCTTCGTCCGCGAGGGCAGCCCGGCCCGGGCCCAGGTCCTCTACGAGAAGATCGTGGACTGCGCGAAGGCCGCGGCCCGGGCCAGCCAGACCCGGCTCGTGCACAAGTTCCACTCCGCGACGTGGAACCTGCTGGCCAACAAGTCCGGCGCCGAGCTGCTGAACGACAACATGCGGCAGATCGGTGCGCCCAAGTTCACCGACGCCGACCACACCCTGGCGAAGGCCGTACAGAAATCGCTCGGCAAGCCGGAGGTGGGCATGCCGACGGACCTGACCCCCCTCGCTCCCCCGGCGGCCGCCTACAGCGGCGGACTGGCCACGGACACGGCCGACATCAGCTGGCAGACTCCCACCGCCGTGCTGTTGTCCGCGGCGTACCCGCCCGGGCTCCCCAACCACAACTGGGGCGTGACCGCGACCGCGGGCACCAACATCGGTCACCAGGCCCTGCTGTCCGCGGCTCGATACCTGGCGGCGGCCGCCGTTGACCTCATCGAGCAGCCGGACCGACTGGACGCGATGAAGCAGGAGTTCAAGGGTCGCACGGAGGGCATCGAGTGGGCTTCGATGATCCCCGACAGCACCCAGCCGCCGCTGTACGAACCGCCGGCGGACTTCCTGAAGGCGACCGGTCAGAGCTGGCCCCCGAAGGGCGTGACGTGGCCGGTGCCGCCGGTGGTCGCCACCGAGCAGCTGGGCACCACCGGGCCCAACCTGTCGCCCGTGACCTGACACGGCCCGCTTCCCCACTCCCCCGTCCGCGGCCTCCCCCTCCCTGTGGCCGCGGGCGGGGCCCTGCGCGCCTCGAAGCGGTTCATCACCATCGTGTCGCCGATCACTGAGTCGTCGTGGAAGGGTGCGACACCCCCTGGCGCCCCAGTTCTCCGAACGTCCTGTGGCCCCTCAGGCTGCCCGTCCTCGCCCACGTGTTGCGTTTCACTCGGAGCGCTGCCTGGCGAAAAGACCCGACTCGGCCCACATCACCCGTAATCCGCAGGGCCGTTGTCTCTCCCAGGACGCCGGGCCGGAAACACGTGACATGGATCACACGCCAGTCTTCGAACTCCGGGACCCCCCGAGCGCCGTGTCGGTGTGAGAGACACACTCACAGATGCGGAGACCCCTCATGGGCATCACGGCACACTCCACTGACGCCGCGCGGTCCGGCACCGGCTCCCTCCCCCGGGGCACCCACTCCTTCACGGTGGGAGGCATCCGCCAGTGCTACCACGTCCACGGCACCGGCCCGGTGTGCGTGGTGCACTCCGGAGGCCCCGGCATCTTCTGGGACTACCTGCGCATGCCCGCCCTCGAGGAACACCTGACCATGGTGTACGTCGAACCCATCGGCACCGGCGGGTCGGGACGGCTTCCCTCCCACCCGCACGGCTACACCCGGGAGCGCTACAGCCGCTTCCTGGAGCAGTTGATCAACCGTCTCGGCGTACCCGAGGTGTACCTGCTGGGGCATTCGCACGGAGCGTTCGTCGCCGCCCACCATGCCCTCGCACGTCCGGAGCGGCTGGCCGGTGTCGTGCTGTACGAGGGCGCGCCCGTCACCGGTGCCGAGCACGGCGCGGAGGCGGGTCGCCGGGTGGAGGAGTTCGCCGTCCGCAACGCCGGTCATCCCGGTCTCGCCGATGTGCTGGCCGCGTTCGGCGCGATGTCCGCCATGTCCGACGACGAGTCGACCGTGGCGGTCGCCAGGGGTGTCCTGCCGTCGTACTTCGCCGACTACTGGGGCCGGGAGGAACAACTGGCCCCGGTCCGGGAGGCGATGCGGGCCACGTACATCTCGGGACTGGACGAGAACCTCTCCCCCGAGGCCATCGACGACCGGGCCGCGCTCAAGGATCTGGTCGTCCCGACGCTGGTGATCGTAGGCCGGCACGACGTGATCTGCGGGCCGCGCTGGGGCCAGGAGCTGCACGAGCTGATTCCCGGCTCGCGCCTGCTGGTGCTGGAGGACAGTGGGCACATGGGACACGTCGAAGAGCCCGGACGCTTCCGCGACGCGGTCCGCGACTTCGTACTCGAGACCGGCGGGCGAGAGGCCGGTGCCGCGTAAGAGCGCCGGGGACGCGGCGCTTTGGGCCCGTCGGCCCCGGTCAGGACGCGGACGTGGCTATGGCCACGGAACCGCTCTGCGAGCGCGGGGTCTTCGCCCCCGGTTTCTTCGGGGCGATGGTGCGGGGATCGACAGCCTCTCCCGGAGCGCCTTCGCGGTAGAGACCGTCGGGGAGGCTGTCACGATCGTGCGGCAGGAGGAAGAACACCCTGCGCTTGTACAGGCCGCTGTCGGGGTCCGGGGAGGCGTTGTCGTCCAGCAGGGCGTATCCCACCATGCGTCCGTCCCGGGCGTAGGGCGGCTTGGTGTTGCGCCGCCTGGTCTTGTCGAGCGCCTGGCGGACATAGTCCAGCCCTGAGGGGTTCTCCAGCCACACCACCTCTTCTTCGTGGCTGAGGTCGCTCTCGGTCAACAGCGAGCTCATGGCTGCAGCCCCTCCTTCGTCGGCGTACTCCCCGGCCAGGGGGACGTGGCCGAGTGAGTATCCGTGTCGCCCCGGCCCGCCCACCGGCCAATGGCGGGCCGCCCTCTGAGGGCCCCCGCTGCCTGCGGGGCTTGGCAACCATCGTAGAGCGCACGGCGACAACGGTGTAGGCCATGTCGTGTGGATGGCCAATGTGCGACGGCCGTCATGAGGACTCCAGCAGGGCAATGCCGGGGTAGTACTTCCGACCGTTCGACTTGATCATGTCAGCCGGGGAGGCCACGCCCACCTCCTGGCGGACCCGGTTGGCGAAAGCCCGGGGGGTCGCCGGTCGGATCCCCTCCCCCGCATGGCACCAGGAGCTGTACTCCATGTACAGCAGTCCCTGCTCCACCCGCAGATCCCTCGCACGGTCGCCGTCCCTGGTGCAGCATTCGGCAAGGAAGCGGCCGATGTGGTCCTCGGTGGTGGCGTAGGCCGTCGTGGCCATACGGACCCTGTCGGGGCCTTCCAGCGGGTCCCGGGTGCGCAGATAGCGTTGCGCCCCTTCGACGAGCCATTGCAGGATGCCCGGCCCCTCGTCACGTACGAGTTCGAAGGCGAGGTTGTCGATCCGGCGCTCGGCCGGGACGGTCCGGGTGAAGGGCAACAGACGGATACGGCGCCAGAAGGCGAAGCCGCCGGTGGACACTTCGGGACGATGGTTGCCCAGCAGCCACAGGTGATGGGTGGGGGTGAACGAGAAGTAGTCCTGCCGCATGCGGCGGGCCTTGATCTTGTCACCACCGGTCAGGAGCCGGACGCGGGCCTCGTCGAACTTGTCGTTGGGCTTCAGCTCACTGCACACGATCAGGCGGCGGCCGTGCAGTTCGGTCAACTCCGTCGAGTGCTCGGAGAAGGCTCCCCGGTCCATGAGAAAGCCGGGCGGGGCGGCGTCGGCGTAGTCGCCGAGGATCTGGATCATGATGTCCAGCAGTACGGATTTGCCGTTCTTGCCCTCGCCGTGGAGGAACGGCAGAACCTGCGCGCCCACGTCGCCGGTGATGGAGTAGCCGAGCATCAGGTGCAGGAAGTCGATCATCTCCCTGCCCTCGTCGTCGTCTCCGAAGGTGTCGGCGAGGAAGCGGTGCCAGCGAGGCGTTTCCATGCCCTGGGGCGCGACGCTGGTGGCCCGGGAGTGGAAGTCGCGGGTGGGGTCGGCCTTGCGCAGGTGGCCGTTGTTCAGATCGACCACGCCCGCGGGGGTGCACAGGGCGTACGGATCGCCGTCCAGCCGGTCCGGGTCCACGGAGAGGTCGGGCGACGCCTTCGCCTGGGTGAGCAGGGCCTTCATACCGGTGGTGGACAGGGTCCGCCGTTTGTGTTGCGCGATCTCACGGTTGCTGAAGACACCGCGCGGGTCGGTGTCCGACATGTCCTCGGCCATCTCCCCCGCGGCCCACAGGGCCGCCTTCTCGCCCCCGGCGCGTTTCCAGCGGTGGCCCTCCCAGGAGAACCAGCCCAAGCCCTCCACGTGGCGGAACTGATCACGGTGGAGTTGCACGAAGAGACGAGCGTTTCCCCGGTCCGACAAAGAAGGGGGCAGCAGCGACACACCCGCGCCCCCGGGCAGGGGGGCGGAAGGAGGGCCTTCGGAGACCGTCTGTGCGGGCACCAGGGCCGGTGCGGTGGGCTGCTGTTCCATCGTCTGGAAGGCGAGCATCTGTTGAGCGGCAGCCTGCGGGTCGAAACGCGGCGAGCCTTCGGCACTGCTGCTCATGGACGTCCTTTGAGGTGGAGAGGGCGGGCAGACCCTACGGCAAGGGCGTCGTCGACGATCTTTTCATTCCGAGGCTGTTGCCAGGGGCGTGCGTAGGCGGCAACACGGACAAGTCGATCACGAATGGCGGCGTGATCGAGGTGACCTGCCCCTGCAAGGCCGCCGGCCGCGTAGGCCGCGCGATTGAGTTTCTCCGAGAAGCCGGTCCCCTCAGGGGCGGACGCACACCCGGCCACCTCCGCAATCAGGGGGTCCAGTATCTGCTCGGCCCGTGCCGGAGCCGCGCGCCGGACCCCGGACAGGCGTTCAGCGGGAGGCTGGGCACGATCTGCGGGGGGCTGAGGGGTCACGACATGGCCGGTGCGCACGAGTTCACACCGTAGCCAGTCGGGCAGGACGGCCGGGGTTCGTGCCGTGCCCTCGGCCCGGTAGACACCTTGGGGAGTGCGGGTGCCAGGGGCCACGATGTATCCCCCGTCGGCTCGTACGTCGACCTGCCAGGCCAGCGCCGCGTTTCGGCCGGAGCCGGTCGAGCAACGCAGGCGAGTGGACGGGTCGGGATTCCGGTACCAGACGTGGAGGCCTCCGGACGGGGTACGGACTCGGAGCGTCGTGTGGTCCTCCGCCGGGCTGCGTCGGCCTCGGTAGGCGGCGAGCAGCGCCAGAGTGTCGAAGCCCGAGACCAGACCGTCCAGCGTGACCTGATCCGGGATCGGGATGCCCGGCAGCAGTCGTGACCTGTCGGCCACCGGCACCACGTGGGCATCGATGTCGACCACGACAAGGCCGGCAGGACCGCAGGAGACACCGACTCCCGCGGCGGGCATGTCGGTCCACCACCGGTCGATGAAGAAGGCGTTGGTCGTGGCGCAGTGGAAGCCATGACAGGGCCGTCCTGCGGGGAGACAGGGGCAGGAGGTCTGCTCATGCCTGCCGGCACGGCAGGACGAGCAGTTCCCGGCAGGGGTCTTCCGTCCCGGGGCAAGCGGATGGACCGGCCAGCCCTGCGCCGCACACCACCGTGCGACGGCATGCGGTGACGGCGACCCGGCTCGGGCTGCACTGTCTCGGTTCTCACCTTCGCGCGGCACGGGGTTCGTCCTCGTCACGTCTGATTGCTCGATCACTTCACCGGTCCCCGACGCGTGATGGCCAACCGTCAGGGACCGAAGGGACTCTAGTGCGGGAAAAGTGTAGGACGCGGCGTCTGAAAGACAGGTGTCCGGCCCGCGTGCCGTTTGTATCAGTTTGCTGGGTCCCTTGAGTCCCTGGCACTCCAGAGTGCCACTCACACCCTAGGGGCCGAAGGGACCGAGGAACATGATGTGCTTCCGCCTCGAGTCTCCCGGCGGGCGGGCGCCGGCAGGGATCGAAATCGTCGAGGGACCGAGGCACAGGGGCTGGTCCAGTTACGGGCCCTGTTTGGTCCCTCTGACATTCTCGCAGGTCAAGTGGGCTATATGCCCCGCCATAGGGACTGAAGGGACTGATCTCGCCCATTATGAGCTGTAGTTGATGTGTGTTGTATGCGCACGCGCGTATGAATACATATAGCTTGTCTACGTCATAATTGCGTTTTTCAGTCCCTACGGTCCCTGCGGTGGAGCCCATATGGCGTCTGACCTGTGAAAACGTCAGGGACTGAGTGTCAGGGACCGAAGGGGCCAGAGCCCCTTCGGTCCCCCGCAGGGACCCTGTCCTCTTCCTGTGGTCGACAACGGGCAAAATCCTGTGAACCTTTTCGGTCCCTGCCCCCGTCATAGGGATGTGGGGCTGCGCAGGGGCGCCACGACGGGCGGTGGGTTGGAGGGAAGACGAGCCTTGCCGGGCCCCCCTCGGGCCCTCCCCCTATTACGCCGTAATAGATCCGGCCGCCTTCCAAGCTGACTCGCCGAGGTGGAAGCGCCCCAGGGCAGGCCCGTCCGGCCAGGGCAGCTGTCGGCGTAGCACCGGGCGGCGGACTTCCGGGACTTCCTGGCCGGGCGCGACCGACAGCTGACGCCTTTGGAACGCGGGCTGGGCTATTACGCCGTAATAGCCCAGCCCCCCACGACCGGCGTTTCCCCGCAGCCGGAGGCCGCCGGAGTGAGCCCGGTCGGTTGCTCCCACAGCCCCCTGTTGATGGGGCTGCCTTCTTCAGTTTTCCCTCTGGGCCATCGTTGCTGGTCAGAGCCCCGTCCGGCAGACGGAGTCTGCAAGACAGTCCGTGGCCACTCCCCCACGACCCATGATTCACATTCTGTGAATCGGGCTCGGCACGACAGAATGCCGTCATGGCAAAGCGAGCGCGAAGGCTGTCCCCACCCACGAAGCCCCTGATCAAAGCGCCTATCAGGATCGGTGCTCTCGATGCGGCGGCTGTTGTCGGTGAGCTGCGCCAGATCCATGAGGACGCCGAGGACCCTGACGTGGAACGTATGCCGGCCGACGAGGAACTGTTCGGTGCCCTGCTGTACGCCGAGAAGCACGCCGACGCCCTGCGGAAGCTGTCCCGGGAAGTTCAGTGTGCTGCCGCTTTGAAGCGCGTACGGCTGTGGGAGTACCTCCGTGAGCAGAGCGACCAGCACCAGTTTCGTGCCGTGGCCGACGCACGGGACTCGGGCGCGGAGTGGGCGAGCCTTGCCCCGGAGCTGGCAGTCAGAACGCCGAGCGCTGCCTACAACAAGGCCAAGCGTTTGCAGGCTGTCGACTTCACGGACGAGACTCCCGGCGCTCGGCCAGTACGTCGAACACCCGAAGCGGTCCTGAAGGCGGAACGTCGGCTCCTCCTGGAACAGGCGGTGGAGCGGCGTGCACAGGAAGCGGCGCAGCGGCGGCACGAGTTGGTGATGCCGCTGGCTGTCCGGCTCCTGGAACAGCGGGACGGGCTGGTGGAGGACGAGGACTCGGAGTACTGGCTCGAGGAGATCGAAGCGGTACTGCCCAACTGTCGTACGCCGCTGCAGATGGTGAGCCTCAGCCGATATCTGGAAGCGGCCGTCCGTGCCCTGGACAAGGTGCAAACGAACACCGGTCGTCCTGTCGCGGTCACCGAGGAGGCTCGCCACACGGTGGCTGCAGTTGCGGAGTTCCTCCGCGGTGTCGAAGCTCCGAGCACGAAACAGTGAGCGGGCGGGACGACGGGGTCGCAGGCTATTACGCCGTAATAGCCTGCGACCCCACAGGGGGAGCGAAGAGCTTGCGTGGCCGAGTGAACTCCGCGGGGCTATTACGCCGTAATAGGGGTAGCGGGCGCTGACACACCAACAAGTGTCACTAACTAACGTGTCGATGCGGTCGATGATCTACCACGTTAGTAAGGTAGCGCCATGAGTATGCCAGCCACCTCAAACGACCGGGTCAAGGTCGTCTCCAAGCTGCCGGGCTGGCTCCGGCAGAACCTCAAGGTGAGAACCGCTCAGCTCGGCGTCGAGATCCAGACTGCGGTGGAGCAGGGCATTGCCGCCTGGTGCGAGCTCGCCTCAGCGACTGCCGCAGTCGACACCGCGGGAGCCGAGTCCTTCTCCACATTCCTGCCGCCGGGGCAGTGGGAGGCGTTCCGGAGTATCGCGGAGGACCGGCGGGTCTCCCTCATCCAGGGTCTCGCCCAGTCCGTCCAGCTCTGGCTCGACACCAACCCTGCTCCCGATGTGCAACGCCCCGACATCACCCGTCGCATCATCGTCTGCAATCAGAAGGGCGGAGTGGGCAAGACCGCCATCACCGCCGGAGTGGGCGAGGCCCTGTCGGAGAACTCCAACAGCCTGTACCCCGTACGGGTCGCCAAAGCCTTGGCGAAAGCGCTCCGCGCCGGCGAGGCCACGGCAGACGACGGCGAGACGGGTACAGATCCACTCGACATCGAGAAGCTGCCCGGACTCGGACTCCGCGTCCTTCTGGTCGACTTCGACCCCCAGTCCCACCTCACCAATCAACTGGGGGCCGCGCCCCTGGCGATGAACGGCGACAGCCTCACCAACCACATGGCCGGAGACCCCAAGGGCGAGCTGCGGGAACTCATCGTCTCCATCGACGACGAGCACTTCGGAGGACGGCTTCACCTCCTGCCCGCGTGCCACGATGCATTCCTTCTCGATGTCCGCTTGTCCGCGGTCCGGGCCAGGGAGGCGGCCCTCGAACGGGCGTTGAAGCCCCTCGAAGCCGATTACGACGTAATCCTCGTCGACTGCCCGCCCAGCCTGGGGCTCAGCATGGATGCCGCCGCCTACTACGGGCGTCGACGCGACGGTGAGCGGCCGGGCCAGTCGGGAGCGCTCATCGTCGTCCAGGCCGAGGACAGCTCCGCCGACGCCTACGACCTGTTGACGAACCAGATCGAGGACCTCCGCAACGACCTCGGCATCGACATCGGCTATCTGGGGGTCGTCGTCAACCTCTACGACGGTCGACGGGGCTACATCGCCACGTCGTCCCTTCAGGGGTGGGTCGACATAAAGGATCCTCGAGTCGTCGGTCTGGTCAGCGACCTGAAGGAACAGAAGGAGGCAGTACGGATGAAGCAACCCCTGCTCAGTTATGCTCCCGCCTCGCAGCAGTCCGTCGGCATGCGTGCTCTTGCCCGGGAGATCTCATGAGCAAGGCCGATCAGCTGGGTGCCGGACGTTTCGGGGGAGGCGCCCGACCGGTCAGCGCCCGCCGTGCGGCGATCGGTGCCGCCACCGGGGTCCCGACCGAGGGTGTGGCCCCTCCGACTCGGCTGCCGATCACCCGCATCAGTCCAAACCCCGACAACCCACGTACCACGCTCGGTGACCTCGCCGAGCTCGCGGGCAGTCTCCAGGAGCATGGGCAGAAGCAGGCCATCACGGTCATGAACCGGGACGCCTACGTCAAGGCCAACCCTGAGCGCGAGAGGGACCTGGAACGGGACGCGACCCACGTCGTAGTGGATGGGAGCAGCCGTCTGGCCGCGGCCCTCGAAGCGGGTCTCACCCACCTCAACGTGATGGTCGACGACGACCAGGGGAGCGATGCCGACGCGATCCTCGAGTCCGCGCTCGTGGCGAACATCCATCGCAACGACCTTGACCCGTTGGACGAAGCGCATGCCCTCCAGCGACTGCTTGCCCTGCACGGATCACAGGTCAAACTCGCCAAGCGGCTGCGGAAGTCGCAGGGTTGGGTGTCCCAGCGCCTGGCGCTGCTGAACCTGGCTCCTCAACTTCAAGCCGTAATCGGGGAAGAGCCCGTCGAGTTGCTCCGCTCGGTGGCCAAGGAGCCGCAAGACCGCCAGGAAGCCGCCCTTGCGGAACTCAAAGCCGCACGTGCACGCAAGGATGCGGAGCGACGCGCGCCCGAGGAAGTTCTTCCGCCGGCTCCGACCCCGACCCCGACCCCGGAGCCGGTAGCCGCCCCTGTTCCGCAGGCCGCCGACACGCGACCGGAAGTCGTTGAGACACCGCGGGCTGTCGCGGACACGCCTCCCGCCGGGGCTGAACCGACCCCCGAAGCCAAAGCTTCGGACAAGGACACGGCTCCGCCGTCCCGTGTGGAGAAGCGGAAGCGCCCGCAGGTCCCGGAGACGGCGGTCACCCCGCCCGAGCCGGACACTGGGGGAGCGGCAGATGGTTCGGCTCCCGACAGGCCTGCCGCGCGAGTCGAGACTGTTCCGGAGCCTCGATCCGATCGCATGACGGTTGTTGATCCGGACCTGACCGAGAGCGGCTCGGCACTGGCTCGGCGGCTTCCCTACGACGACGGTGCGTTCATCGCGATGCATCTCATCCGCAAGATGAGCGATGTGGAGATCGACAGGATGCTGGAGATCCTGAACAAGCATCAGCGAGACCGTCAGGAGTCCAAGAGCAGCTCTCACTGATCGGCCCGGGAAGTGGGGGAGTGGTGGGGGCAGGGATATTACTCAAATCGGTCGACTGTGCGGAAAGGGAGCGCTCGTTCGAACAGTTCGATTCTTCGCTCAGAGCGATTTTCCCGAGAACCCCGCTCAGCCTCCCGAGCGGGGTTCTGCGGAAATGGGCCCGCTACGCCGCCCGGGCGGCGTACGCATCGTTCCTGTCGGGGAACAGGCGGCGGTGTGTTCGGCGCTGCTGCGGCGTGAGGCCGCCCCAGATCCCGTGTGTCGTCAGGGTCGGATGAGCGAGGGCCCACGCCCGGCAGGTCACGAGGGCCGGACAGGAGGCGCAGAGCGCCTTGGCCTTTCCCACCTCGACCGCGTTTTGGTAGTCGTCGGGGAAGAAGACGTCTTGTCCTGCGCAGGGCTCGTCCCCTGTCGTCGGAAAGAGAGAGGGAATGTTCGTGTTCATGGCTGCTCTCTTTCATGACGCGGCCATGCCGCAGTCCCCTCAATGGGTGTGATGATGGTGGGTGATGTGTGATCGACTCATCATGACAACGTGACCCGTCACCAGTCAAGCCGGTGACTGAGGCGTCGCGAATGCGAAGGATCCGCGGTGGGCGTGTGCGGTCGCCAAAACGAGGCAGGCGGCGTGGGCGCCCGCGGTTGTGACACGCGGCGCCCGTAAGTACCTGATGACACGTCAACTCCATTACGGCGCAGGGAAGTCTGAACTCTGGGGAGTGCCGGGCCCGTAGGTGTCCTGCCCCTTTGTCGGGCACTCGCCGGCGGTCTGTGTCCTTGGTCACTGATCGTCGATCGGCATGAACCTCCATTGCCTCGCTCTCGCTTGTGCAAACGCGGGGAGCCACACACCGCGTCGGAGCCATCACCGCTGTAGACGGTGGCCTCCTTCGCGTGTGCGGTCTGAGACGTCCCAAGGAACACGTGCGAAAGGTCTGGCATGGAACACAAGGAACTCACCGACAAGGTGACCCAACTTCTCGACGCACCGGGGGCGTTGAGCATTGTCATGGCCGGAGATCCTGTCCTTCGGCAGAAGTCCGCGCCCTACGAGGGTCAGCTCGGCGACGACTTGCTGCAGCGCCTGATCGTCAGGATGCGCGAGACGATGAAAGAGATCGACTCGGCGGTCGGGCTGGCCGCCCCCCAGGTGGGAATCCCCCTGCACCTCGCGGTCATGGCGACCCCCGAGGCACTCGCCGCCCGGCTGGCCAAGCGGGGACAAGAGGCCGTGCCCTTCACCGTGTTGATCAATCCCTCTTATGAGGCCGCGGGCGGGCGGCTGGCCGCGGCCTACGAGGGATGCCTCAGTGTGCCGCCGTGGCAGGCCGTGGTCGCCCGCCCCGAGCGGATCAAGCTCACCCGAGAGGACGAGACGGGACGGCGGATCGAGGAGGAGCACGACGGTTTCGCCGCCCGGATCGTGCAGCACGAGACCGACCACCTGGAAGGAACGCTCTACCTCGACCGCGCCGAACTGCGTTCTCTGTCCACGGTGGAGCAGGTGATCAAGCGCTGGGGCGTGGCCGGACTGGGGACGGCGGCCGAGGAACTCGGCTTCAACCTGCCCTGACCAGGAGCCCACAGGCAGGAGCCCACAGGCGGCCCCGGGGCGGTCGGGCCGCCGGGGGAGTACCCCGGCGGCCCGACCGGTCAGCTCTTGCGAGAGCGGACGTTCAGTGGTGCCACGTGTGACGGGAGAGGGCATGCTGAAGGGCCCCGGCCATGGCGCGCTCACCCGAGGCGTTGGGGTGCACGGGAGCCGCTGGTGTCTCCGGTGTGAACGTCTCGATCCACCGTTCGTCGACCGGCTGGCAGAGGTCGTGTCCGATGGTCGGGGTGTAGGTGTTCACGTACTCGGCCCGCCCGTGCCGGGCCTGCCTGGCGAGCATCGCGTTCAGTTCCTGCTCCTTGTCCCGGAGATACGCGAAGTCTCCCGCGGCCAGCGGCACCTTGGCGCTCGTGCAGCCGACCCCGTCGTGGGGGAAGAGGTCCGGGTACCCGACCACCACGACGCGAGCGTGCGGAGAGCGGTGGTGAATGCCACGGAGGACCTGCGCGATCTTCGGCGCGGTCCGGGTGATGGAGTTCCTGATCTGGTCCGTGCCCGTGTCCGTGTCCGTGAAGTGGGACCGGCAGGGGGCACCCGTGGGATCGGAAGCCGAGAGCTGTGCGCAGGTACCCAGGATGGTCGAGAAGCCGATGTCGTTGCCGCCGATGGTGACGGTGACCAGTTCGGTGCCCCGGTCCAGGGCATCGAACTGGGCCGGCACGGCGCCCTGGGCGTCCGTCATGTTCGCGGTGGTGGCGCCCGAGCAACTGACGTCCGTCAGCGCCGATCCCGCCCTCCTCGCGACCAGAGAGGCGTAGTTGTGGTCGGAGCGCAGACAGGTCCCGTCGACCTGGGTCGGTACGAGCGGTGCTGAGGCGTACGAGTCACCCAGAGCGACGTAGTCCACCCGGTGCCTGGTGTCGGCAACCGTGCTCGCCTCCGCCGTCCCGGCCGTGGCGAGGGCGGTTCCGGCACACAGCAGCGCGGCGCCCGCGGACAGGGCGCGCCCCGCGCGTGAGGTGGGAAGCAGTCTTCTCAAGGTCGTTCCTTTCGTGACCGAGCCGGCCGGTACCGGTGATGGCGGAGCCGCCAGTCGCGTCGGGTTCCGCCGTACGGGCGTCCGGGGCTCGGATCGGGTATTCACTAGTCACACGTATCCGGGGATCGATGGGTGCCGAAAACACCGATAACGAAATGACACCTGTTCCGGGTCTCCAGGGCATCGGCCGTGCCGGTGAGGTGGGCGTCGACCGGGCACTGAGAGTCGAATGGCTTAGGGCCGCAGCGGAGCAGGACCGGCCGAGCGAGCTCGCAAGACGGTCGATCAAAGCCCTGACCAGTGCGGACGAGGCCACGGTCGCGAGGCACGAGACGATCTCACGGGTTCCTCCATTCAGTGTCTTCGGACCGTCATGTGACGGATGTGGGCGCGCCCGGTCGCGGGACAGGGTGGAAACACCGAACAGCCCGGCAGCTGACGGCCGCGCCCGATTCGGAAGAAGTTCCTCACAACACGGTTCTCGAAGTCTTTGGAAGGTGGTTGTCGTGATGGGTGTTTTGGGTGTGCGTTGGGGTCGTGGTCGTGTGGTGTCGGGTGTGGTGGCGTCGGTGGGGGTGGGGGTGGTTTTGGGGGCGTTTTCGTTGGCGGGGCCGGCGAGTGCGCGGCCGGAGGCCGGCGGCGGGGGCGGTCAGCGGTGGGTGAAGCCGACGGTGGTGCTGGAGCATGGTGCGTTCGCGGACGCCTCGAGCTGGAACGGGGTGGTCAAGGAGCTGAGGGCGGACGGGTATCCGGTGGTGGCGGCGGCCAACCCGCTGCGCGGCCCGGCCTACGACGCCGCCGCCCTGCGCAGCGTCCTCGACCACGTCAAGGGCCCCAAGATCCTCGTCGGGCACTCCTACGGCGGCAGCGTCATCAGCCAGGCCGCCACCGGCGACCGGGACGTCAAGGCCCTCGTCTACGTCGCCGCGTTCCTGCCCGCCCCCGGCGAGAGCGCCCTGGAACTGACCAACAAGTTCCCCGGCTCCACCCTCCCCGACACCCTCGACCCCGCCCCCACCACGCTCCCCGACGGCACCCAGGGCACCGACCTCTACATCCAGCAGGACAAATTCCCCCACCAGTTCGCCGCCGACGTCCCCCGCAACCAGGCCGCCCTCGCCGCCGTCACCCAACGCCCCATCGCCCAGAACGCCCTCGAGGAAAAGGCCACCACCGCCGCCTGGAAGACCATCCCCACCTGGGACATCATCACCACCCACGACCTCAACATCCCCCCCGCCGCCCAACGCTTCATGGCCCACCGCGCCCACGCCCACACCACCGAAATCCCCGCCTCCCACTCCGTCGCCGTCTCCCACCCCCACACCGTCACCCACACCATCGAACAAGCCGCACACACCACCACCCACCACTGACACACACCCACATCACAGACGCCACCCACATGTGGGCCAACGGACGGCCCGGTCGGGTCGCCGACGAGAAAACCCTCACCGTATGAACACCGGAAGTGAGATCACAGCCATGGACATGAAGCTCGAAGTCCTCGTGGTACCCGTGTCCGACGTCGACCGTGCCAAGGCGTTCTACACGCAGAAGCTGGGCTTCCGCCTCGACGCCGACTTCCCGGTCCAGGATGGCTACCGGGTCGTCCAGGTGACGCCCCCCGGCTCGGAGTGCTCGATCATCTTCGGTGACGGCCTCACGAACGCCGAGGCGGGCACACACCACGGGCTCCACCTGATCGTCACCGACATCGTGAAGGCCCTGGAGGAACTCGCCGGGCGCGGCGTCGAGGTGTCCGGTCCGTTCCGCGACTCGACCGGCGTGTTCCATCATGCCGGCGACACCGACCGGGTCCCCGGTGCGCACCCGGAGCGAGCCAGCTACGGCTCCTTCGCCTCCTTCTCGGACCCCGACGGCAACGGCTGGTTCCTCCAGGAAGTCTCCGAGCGAGCCCCCGGCCGCTGATCAGCGAGTTCCGTCCAACCCGCCCCGCCAGGGCCCAACCACCGGAGGATTCGTGACGACCGAGAGCATCCGCACCTATGACGTCGTCGTCATCGGCGCCGGGCCGGTCGGCGAGAACATCGCCGACCGCACCACTGCCGCAGGACTGAGCACCGTCATCGTGGAGAGCGAACTCGTCGGCGGCGAGTGCTCGTACTGGGCCTGCGAGCCCAGCAAGGCACTGCTCCGGCCCGCCCTGCTGCGTGCCGACGCCTCGCACGTGCCGGGGCTGGACCCCGCGGTGGCCGGGCCGCTGGACGTCGCCGCCGTGCTGGCGCACCGGGACCGGATGTCCGCCGGTTGGGATGACGAGGGCCAGGTCGAGTGGCTCAGGTCGGCCGGCATCGAGCTGCTGCGCGGTCATGGGCGTCTCGACGGACCCCGCAGCGTGGTCGTGCGAACCCCCGACGGTGACACCGTGCGCCTACGGGCCCGGCACGCGGTCGCCGTCTGCACCGGCAGCCGCGCCGCCCTCCCGGACCTGCCGGGGCTCGACTCCGTCCGTTACTGGACCAGCCGCGAGGCGACTGCCGCCCGGCAGGCGCCCGAGCGCCTGATCGTCGTCGGCGCCGGTGTCGTGGGCACCGAGATGGCCACCGCCTGGCAGGGCCTGGGCAGCCAGGTCTCTCTCCTCGTCCGCGGTGACGCCGTGCTGCCCCGCATGGAGCCCTTCGCGGGCGAGCTCGTGACCGAGCGCCTGCGGGAAGCCGGCGTGCACGTACGGTTCGACACGACGGTCTCCACCGCCAAGCGAGGAGGTGGACCGCAGGACGACCTCCTGGTCACCCTGTCCACGGGGGAGGAGATCACCGCCGACGAGATCCTCTTCGCCACCGGCCGCGCACCGCGCTCCGAGGACATCGGTCTGGAAACCGTGGGACTCGCTCCGGGGGACTGGCTCACCACCGACGACACCCTGACGGTCCCCGCCGTACCGGGGGAGTGGCTCTACGCGGCGGGGGACGTCAACCGCCGCGCCCTGTTCACTCATCAGGGGAAGTACCAGGCCCGCATCGCCGGTTCGGTGATCGCCGCCCGGGCCCACGGGACGGCTCCCGACACGACCCCCTGGAGCCGACACAGCAGCACGGCCGACATCGGCGCCGTCCCCCAGGTCGTCTTCACGGACCCGGAGGTCGCGGCGGTGGGTCTGACCACGCTGGAGGCCGAGCGCACCGGCCGTCACGTCGACGTCGTCGACTACGAGATCGGTCACCTCGCGGGCGCCCTCCAGTACCGCCCGGACTACCGCGGCAGGGCCCGGATCCTCATCGACCCCCGGCGACGGACCGTCGTGGGGGCGACCTTCGCAGGTCCGGGAGTCGCCGAGCTCCTGTACTCGGCCACCGTTGTCATCACGGGCGAGGTCCCTCTCGAACGTCTGTGGCACGCCGTACCGGCCTTCCCCACCATCAGCGAGGTGTGGCTGCGCCTGCTCGAGACGTACCGCGACCGGACGGAGCACTAGCACCTCCGGCAGCGACTGAAGCGACCCTGTGACCGGGCGCCGGTCGCTTCAGTCGCTTGGGTCGCTGCCTCACCGGCGACGCAGCGACTGAAGGAACAGCTACTCAAAGACTCTTCAGTCGCTTCCCTCCCTATTGGAAAGTAGCAGGTCAGAGGGGTAGTGGAAGGTGAACAGCGACTGAAGCGACTCAAGTTCCGGGTATATGAAGACATTCGCGTGTGCGTGTGTGCGTCATATATAGAGACCTTCAGTCGCTTCAGTCGCTGATTGGGTAGTTCAAACGCTTCTGACCTGGTGCTTCTCTGTCGGGCCTGGTTCAGCGACCGAAGGCTTCAGTCGCTGGCACTTCTCGTTCAGTCGCTGCCGGGCTCGTGTTGATCGCATCATCGACACGGGGCGCGGCCTATTCGCATGTGCTCCACGACCTCACCGGCCACGTTCGCTAGTCTGTGTCCATCGTTGAGTCGCTTCGGTCGCTGATAGGGGGTGTAAATGCCTGCTGAGCTGCGCTTCTCTCGCAGCGACTCACGCCCGCCGACCCCCGAGACTCCAGTCGCCGAGCGGTCGCTGGCCACGGCGCGATGGTGTGCCCGGCGAGGCTGGCCCGTGCACCCCCTCGCCGCCCGGCGCAAGACCCCGGCCGCGAACTGCGGCCACTGCCGCACGGACCGTCACCCGCCCGGAAGCTGTCCCTGCCACCGCGCGGGCCGCTGGTGTCACGGGTTTCACGCGGCCACGCTCGACCAGGACCGGATCCAGCAGTGGTGGGGCAGCCACCCGGAGCTGGGCATCGGCGTCTCCTGCGGCCCGGCGGGCCTGGTCGTCGTCGACATCGACGCACATCCCGCCCAGACGCCCGCCAGGGACCGGATCCTGCCCGGCATCGCCATCCCGGACAGCGTCGATCTCACCGGGCTCGCCAACGGGTTCCACACGCTCGCCGTGCTCGCCGCCCTGCGCGGGCAGCCCAGCCCCGCCGACGACCCGACCACGCTGCGGGTGCGGACCCCGTCCGGCGGGCTCCACGTCTGGTACCGGGCCGCGGACCAGCGCCGCTGGCAGTCCTCCGTCGGTTCCAGCCCGGGCCGCGCCCTTGCCTGGCAGGTCGACATCCGCGCGCACGGCAGTTACATCGTCGCGCCCGGCAACACCATCGGCGCCGGCACCTACACGTGCGTCGGCGACATCCGAGAACCGGCCCCCCTCCCTGTCTGGCTCGCCCAGGAGCTGGAACGCACCGGCCATCAGCCCGCCTCCAGCATCCCCGCCCCCCGCCCGGTCCCACCGCGTGCCCAGCAGGCCGTACTGGGCGCCGGAGGCGGCCGGGACCGTGTACGGCGGACCCTCGACGCCGTCCTGGCCCCCGTGGAAGCCTGCGGTCAGGTGAGGGAAGGCGCAGGGTTCTCCGACACGCTCAACCGGGCCGCCTACACCCTCGGAGGACTCATCGCCGCCGGCCGACTGCCCCAGGACGAGGCCGAGAGCGCCCTCCGGGCAACGGCGGCCGCCGCCCGACCGGGCCAGGAGCACCGAATCCAGCACATCATCAAGAGCGGCTTGACCGCAGGACTCGAACGTCCCCTGCGCGCCACCGGGGAGCGGCCATGACATCATCCGGCCGCGAAACGCTCTTCGAATTCGACCCCGAGGCCGTAGCCGCCCAGATCCGCGCCCAGACGACCGCCGTACCGGTGCCCGCCCAAGCGGAGCCGGGACGCACCCCGACCGGTGAGGTCACCGCGCACGGGCTGCTGCCCGACACGCTCTCCGACCGCGGCAACGCCAAGCTCTTCGTCAAGCTGTACGCCGACGACTACCGGCACGTACCCGGCATCGGCTGGTACCGCTGGGACACCACCCGCTGGCAGATCGACGAGGACGACACCGTGCTGTGGGCGGCGGGCGACCTCGCCGAGAACATCTCCACCCATGATCCGCGCGGTGCCTTCACCACCACGGCGCTGCAGCAGCACCGCCGCCGCGCCCTGTCCACCACCGGCATCAACGCCATGCTCACCCAGGCCAAGTCCGCCCCCGGCATGGTCCTCAACGCCGCCCGCCTGGACGCCGACCCCTACGCCCTGTGCACACCGGACGGCATCGTCGATCTGCGCACCGGCCTGATCAAGACCCCCGACCCGAACAAGGATTTCCACTCCCGGTCCACCACCGTCGGCCCCCAGCCCATGGCCACGCCCCGCTGGCAGCGGTTTCTGACGGACACCTTCGGCGACGACGCCGAAGGCCGGGAAATGATCGACTACCTGCAGCTGCTGCTCGGATACTCCGTCACCGGAGACGTCGGCGGCCAGGTCCTGCCCTTCCTCTTCGGATCCGGCAAGAACGGCAAGTCCGTGCTCCTGGACGTGCTGATGAAGCTCCTCGGCGACTACGCCGACGCCGCCCCGCCGGGTTTCCTCATGGCCCGCCCCTACGAGGGCCACCCCACCGACCTGGCCGAACTCCACGGCCGCCGCGTCATCGTCTGTTCGGAGGTCAAACCCGGTGACAAGTTCGACGAGGCGCGCGTCAAGCTGCTGACCGGCGGCGACCGTATCAAGGCGCGCCGCATGCGCCAGGACTTCTTCAGCTTCGAGCCCACGCACAAGCTCTGGCTGCTGGGCAACCACCGGCCCGAGGTCGGCACCGGCGGCTACGCCTTCTGGCGCCGCATGCGCCTGATCCCCTTCGAGCGCGTGGTGCCCGACCACCGCAAGATCGACAACCTCGCCGACATCCTCGTCACCGAGGAGGGTCCCGGCATCCTGGGCTGGCTCATCGACGGTGCGCGCCGCTACCTCGCCGGCGCCCGGGACCTCACCGGCCCCGAACGCGTACGCATCGCCACCACCGCCTACGCCGAAACCGAAGACCACACCGGGCGCTTCTACGACGAGTGCTGCCGCCACGCGCCGGAGCTTCGCGCGGAACAGACGGCGCTGTACGCGGTGTACCGGACGTGGTGTCAGAATGAGGGAGCTCCGGCCATGTCGTCCCGCGCGTTCGCAGCCCGCACCAGGGAACTCGTGGGCCTGGCCTCGCCCAAGGAGATGATCCTGTCCAATCAGCGCAAGCATTACCCGGGCATCGGACTGCTGACCGACGAGGAAGGGGACGCAGACTGATGAGCTCCCTGATCACCGAGGACGAGATCAGCCACGAGAGCGACTTCGTGTGGCTGGAGGACATCGCGTCGTTGGACTACGTCCGCCAGAGCCTGGACCGGCTGCCCACCCGCAAGGGCCGTCCCGCCTACCACCGTGACGGCCGCATGGTCGGCTACGCCCTGCTCGGCCCCACCGCCAAACCCTCCCGCGCCTCCGGCACGTTCCGCCGTCGCGTCTTCTGGCTCCTGCCCCACGACCGTGACAGCCAGCCCCAGGGCCTCTACGCCAAGAGCGCCCCCGCCGAAGCCGTCGATCCGCGCACCCTGGAGCCCCGGGTGAAGGGCTACAAGACGGAACGCTCCGAAGGCGGGCCGCCCTCCAGTGCCATGCGACGACTGGGGATAACGCTGCCGTTGTGACGGTTGACCAGAGCCTGACCGCCGCCGCACCGATCGCCCGTCGCGCGTTCCCCGGTCGTGCCCCCGGCCGCCGGGCCGCTGCCCGGATGGCCGGATTCAACCAGGGGCTACGGGAGCGCGGCGTCGAGAGGCGAGCGCGGAAGCCGCTGGAAGGCCGTCTCCGGCCGGATCGGCCCGGTCGTTTCGCTCCGATCGGTATCACCGACGGGTTCATGCCTCCCCAGGCCCACCGTGCAATGAGAGTATCCGTCGAAATCTGGACATCCTTTACCCTGGGTGATTGCATGGGCCATACAGAGCCTCGTGTGGGCATGGCCGAGTCGGCGGACACCGGGCCACTTCTTGCATCGTGGCCGTTGGAGGCAGCCCGATGAATGAGCTTGACCCGCGAACCTCCCACGACTCGACAGGGCTGATCGGCCGGGACAGGGACCTGAAGTTCGTCCGGTCGTTCTTCAACGACTCCGCGGTGCAGGGGGGCGCTCTGCTTCTGTCGGGAGAGGCAGGGGTGGGGAAGACCGCCCTGCTGGACGCGGTGGCGTCCGCCGCGACTCAGGACGGGGCCCGCGTCCTGCGCGCCGGGGGTGTGCAGTTCGAGGCGGACATCAGTTACGCCGGCCTGAACCAGCTTCTCGTGCCGCTCTTCGACGCCTTCGACGCGCTGGACCCGGTGCACCGTGACGCTCTGCGGGTGGCCGTGGGAATCGGCGGCGGGCCCTCACCGGACCGCCTGCTGACGTCGACCGCGGTGCTGCTGCTCCTGCGGGAGGCCGCGACGAGCACGCCGCTGCTGTTGATCGTCGATGACCTGCCGTGGCTGGACCGGGCGACGACCGCGGTTCTCGGGTTCGTCGCCCGGCGGCTTGTCGGCAGCCGCATCGGCTTCCTGTCGGCCTCGCGCGTGGGGTCCGACAGCTTCTTCGAGTCCAGTGGTCTGACCGAGCACCGGTTGCAGCCGCTGGACGCCCGGGCGTCGGCGCAGTTGCTCGCCCAAACGCATCCCGACGTCTCTCCCGCGGTACGACGCCGGGTCGCGGCCGAGGCGCGAGGCAACCCACTGGCACTGGTGGAGTTGCCGGCGGCACTGACCGGTGAGCAGCGGACGGCGCTGGCGGCGGTACCCACGGTGCTGCCCCTGGGGGAACGACTCCAGGCGCTGTACGCCTCGCGGGTTGCCGCACTGCCCAGGCCGGTGCGTGAGCTGCTCCTGATCGCGGCGCTCGACGGCACCGGTGATCTCGCGGTGATCGAGGCGGCTGGAGGCGTCCGGGCCGTGGTGGACGAGCTGGGGCCCGCGGAACGCGAGCGGCTGGTGTCGATCTCGGGTCTGACCCGGCGGCTGAGCTTTCGGCACCCGCTGATCGGTTCGGCGGTCGTGGAGGAAGCCACCACCGCGGACCGCAGGAGGGCGCACCAGGCACTCGCCGACGTCCTCACCGACCAGCCGGAGCGCCGTGCGTGGCACCTGGGGGAGGCGGCTTCGGGCCCCGACGAGTCGGTGGCGGCGCTGCTGGAGCAGGCCGCGCGCCACCGGATCCGGCGCGGGGACGCGCTGGGTGCGGTGGCGGCGCTGACCCGGGCGGCCGGCCTCAGTCCCGCGGCGGCCGACGAGAGCCGGCGCCTGGCAGAGGCGGCGTACATCGGCGCCGACGCCGGTGGCGAGCTGGAGGACGCCTCCCGGCTGCTCGCGGGGGCGCGGCTGGTCCATCCCACGGGTCAGGACTCGTTGCACGCGGCGGCGGCGGCCGCGTTCCTGCTGATCAACAGGGATGGTGACATCGGCACCGCGCACCGGTTGCTGGTCGGCGCCGTCGAGGCCGGAGACCACGGCTACGACGCGGCCAACGCCGCCCTGGGGGAGGCCCTGCACACCCTGGTCCTGCTGTGCTCGTTCGGTGGGGATCCGCAGCTGTGGGAGCCGCTGTTCAGGGCCGTGGACCGGCTGACTCCCGAAGTGCCCGAACTGCTGTGGGTGACCATCCGGACCTTTGCCGACCCCGCACGCACCGGAGCCGAAGCGCTGCCGCGCCTTGGTGAGTTGCTCGCCGCCATCGAGGAAAACTCCGATCCCGCGTGGGTGATGCGCATCGGCACCGCCTCGCTCTATCCGGACCGGCTGGCGGCCCTGCGGGACGCGTCGCGTCGCGTGGTCGAGCAGGGCCGGGCCGGCACCGCACCGGTCCGTCGGCACCTGGGCGCGCTGATGGACCTCGGCCTGGACTACTACCACCACGGCCTGTGGGACGAGGCGGCGGAACTGGCCCGCGAGGGCCTCGCCCTGTGCGCGGAGCACGACTACCGGTTCTTCACCTGGTACTTCCACTACGTGCATGCGCTGCTGGCGGCGGCGAGGGGCGACACGGAGACCAGCACCGCGCTGAGCGAGGAGATCGTCGGGTGGGCGAACCCGCGGGGTGTCCGGGGCGCCGGCTTCTTCGCCGGCCATGCCCGAGCCCTGGCCGCCATCGGCAGCGGTGACTTCGAGACCGCCTTCCGGCACGCCTCCACACTGAGCCCGCCCGGGACTCTGGCCCCCTACGTGCCGCATGCGATGTGGGTCGCGATGGACTTGGTGGAGGCGGCGGTCAGAACCGGCCGGGACGCTGAAGCCGCGGCGCATGTGGCGGCGATGCGCGATTCGGCGATGGCCGCGCTGTCGCCTCGGCTGGAGCTGCTCGTACGGGCCAGCGAAGCGCTGACCACGCCCGGTGACGACGCCGTCGCCTCGTTCGAGCGGGCTCTGTCCCTGCCCGGGCCGGAACGCTGGCCGTTCGATGTCGCCCGGGTGCGCCTCTTCCACGGCGAACGCCTCAGGCGCATGCGGGCGACGACGGAAGCCCGCGAGCAACTGGCCCGGGCGCTGGAGTCCTTCGAGCAACTGGGGGCGGCACCCTGGGCGGCACGCGCCAAGGCCGAGCTGCGGGCGAGCGGCCAGGCCGGCCCGGCCGCCGCCAAATCGGGTCCGGTGTCGCTGACGGCCCAGGAACTGCAGATCGCCACGCTCGCGGCCACCGGACTGACGAACAAGCAGATCGCCGAGCGGATGTTCCTGTCCCACAGGACCGTGAGCACACACCTGTACCAGATCTTCCCGAAGCTCGGCATCACCTCCCGCGCCGCACTGCGCGACGCCCTCGCCGCCCTCGACGCGAACGACGGGCACTGAACCGCTCGCCCGTCTCACGATCCGCCGGTCCGAGTGCGGGACTGGAACCCTCCGGAGACCAAGGTGTGCAGCCCCGCAACCATCGGCGTGGGAAGAGGGGCGAGGCCTGGTGAGGATTCATGACGCGGTGAGCCGACAGGACGGCTTGGAGCAGCATACGAAGACGATCACAGGCGCTCCGCTGGAACGAGGAGTCTCGGCACAGCTCGGCGAAGGCCGGACCGACGTGTCCCTGCGGTCACTTGTCTTTGTCGCGGGCGTTGTTGATGGCTGCCTGGAGCTGGAGCCACGTCGGATCTGTCGCCGATGCCGTGTTGACCGTCGCCAGGTCGTCTGGATTCCAGGTGGAGGCTCCGTCCGTGAGGACCAGATCGGTATCCAGGTCGGCATCGTCGGGAACTTCGGAGGTTGCGTCCAGGAACGCTGCGACCGCGGCCCGAGGAGCGACGTCGTTGGCGCCATGAGTCTTGGCGGAGGCAGGGTCCACGGACAGGAGCACGAGGTCACCTGCATCGGTGGCGACGACGAGTTCGCCTGTCGCCGTGCGGGCCAGCGCGGACACCGGAGAGCCTCCTGGCAAGTCGTGCTCCGTCGCGGCCGATGCCTCGATGTCGACCTCGATGAGAGCCCCGGTCGGAGTTCCGACCCAGAGCACGTCGGGGCGGATTCCGAAGGCGATGTTGTGGCGTGACCAGGCGCGCATCTGGTCGAGCCACTCTTGGGGACATGGGTAACCCGGGCTGGGTTCACCGAGAGACGTCGCGAAGATGCGGCGGAGGGAGGGGAACTCGAAGACGTCCAGGGAGTTGCCGTATGCGTTGCCGCGGATCGCGAGAAGGCGTCCGTCAGGGCTGAAGATCGGTGTCTCGTAGCCGTCGGCGTCCAGGATCAGTGCGTGCCGCAGCAGCCGTATCCCTGCGGGTGCGGCGTGGGGACCGACCCGGGCGAACAGTGTGAGTGTTGCTCCCTGATCGCTGGCGAGCGTGGCCACCAGGCCGCCGCCGGGATGTTCCGTGACGCCTGTGTCCCAACGCGGGCCAGTACTGACGGAGCCCGAGGCGAGGTCGAGGATGTCCGAGCGTTCCCATGCGTCGTCTTCACCGTCTGATGACGGTGACGCCCACATGGTGTGACCGTCTGGGCTGAAGGCCAGGCTGGCGTAGCCGGCAGCGGGTGGCAAGCTCTCCAGGCTGGTCAGCCCGGAGGACTTCCACTGCATCACCCTGCCCTCGCTCGCCACCATGAGTAGCGGCTGGGCGGGATGCCATGTCACTGCGGGCGTCTGTTGGGATCGCTTCCATCCGAAAGCCTCGCTGTAGGCAGCTGAGTTGGCGCCAACTGAACCGAGTTCGCGTATCTGCCCCGCGTCGCAGGTCCAGATGGTGACCGCGGGGCGCTCCGAATCCAGGCATGCGAAGAGCGGAAGCTGTGGATGGCAAACCAACCGTTCGACGGGGTGCCCACCCTTGGTCTGCGTGCGCGCAACGACCTCGACATCAGCCATTCGGACACGGTAGTTCGCGACGATCAGAGGTCAGTATCCGGGCCGCGCGAGCGGGCGGATGCGGAGGTCGGTCTGGGGGCGTTTGGCGGGATGCGTCGGCGGCTGACCTCGCAGACGACGGACTGAATCCTGAGACAGGTCACGGCGGATGCCAGATGCCAGATGCCAGATGCCTGGGCGGGGTGTCGAGCCGTGAGCCGTAATTATCACGGCGTGATAATCCAGGTCGGACGACTCATTGGGTGAAACCGCGTCAGAACTTGCAAAGCGGGTGTCATTGCGCCGACAGGAGTCAGTATGCTGACGTCATGGCATCCCCCTACCCTGATGGAGACCGGGAAAAGGTAGCGTCCAAGCTGCCCTCGGCGCTCCAGCAAGCACTCAAGGTTCGCGCCGCCGAGCTCAGCCTGGACATCCAGGACGCCGTCGAGGCGGCCATCAACGGCTGGCGCGCCGCCACGAGCGGTGGTGCCGACGTGGACACCGCCGGTGCGAGGTCGTTCTCCACGTGGCTTCCGCCAGGTCTGTACGAGCAGTTCAAGGAGACCTGCACCGACCGCGGCGTCTCCTACACCCAGGGTCTTGCCCAGTCGATCCGTGGCTGGCTCGACGCGAACCCCTCGCCCCAGCACGGGACTCGCGGAACCGATCCCGAGCGAAAGATCGTCGGCAATCAGAAGGGCGGGGTCGGCAAGACCGCCATCTCGGCCGGTATCGGCGAGGCCTACGCCGAAGCGGGCAAGCGCGTCCTCGTGGTCGACTTCGACCCGCAGGGACACCTCAGCGAACAGCTAGGAGTCCTCCAGATCGAACCCAACCACGACAGCCTCGTCTCCCACATGTGCGGCGAAGGCAGCGGAGACCTGCGTGACCTCGTCGTGGAGATAAAGGATCCACGGTTCGAGAAGCGCCTGCACGTCCTGCCCGCGTGCTTCGACGGGTTCCTCCTCGACGCGAAGATCGCCGTCGTGGCGACGCAGAAGCGCGGTTTCCAGAAGGAGGCCGCGCTCGAACTGGCGCTGCGCCCCCTGGAGGCGGACTACGACGTCATCATCGTCGACTGCCCGCCCAGCCTCGGCATCGCCATGGACGCCGCCCTCTACTACGGGCGTCGGCGTCGCGGGGAAGCCCCCGGCGGCTCCGGAGTCGTCATTCCCGTGCTCGCCGAGGACTCCTCCGCCACCGCCTACGGCATGCTCGCCCAGCAGATCGAGGACCTCTGCGAAGACCTCTCCCTGGACATCGACTACCTCGGCCTGGTCGTGAACCTCTATGACTCGCGCCGCGGTTACGTCGCCACCTCCTCCCTGGACAACTGGAAGTCGCTCGGCGACCCAAAGGTCCTCGCTGTCATCGGCGACCTGAAGGAGCAGCGGGAAGCGGTCCGCAAACGGATGCCGCTGCTGTCCTACGCGCCCCAGAGCGATCAGGCGGAAGCCATGCGGCAAGTAGCGAGGGGAGCCACCCGTTGAGCAAGGCCGACACCCTGGGATCGGCACCCGCGTTCGGCGCAGCCCGCGGCGCCCGGTCCTCCCGACGCAATCTCATCGACCAGACCATCGCAGGAGAGGAGTCGACCACGGCAGCCATCACCGAGCTGCCGGTCACCCTCATCAGCGACAACCCCGACAATCCGCGCAACCACCTGCGCAACCTCGACGAGACGGTACAGAGCGTCCGCGAGGTCGGCCTCATCATCCCCATCGCCGTCGCCACGGTCGACGCCTACCTGCGCAACCGGTCGGACCGCGCCGGCGACCTCGACGACGGGGCGCAGTACATCGTCGTCGACGGCCACCGGCGCCTCGAGGCCGCCCGTCGCGTCGGGCTGGCCACCATCCCCGTCCGCGTCGACAACGGACGGGTCGCCACCGACGAGGCCCTCCTCGAGGCCGCGTTCGTCGCGAACTACCACCGCGACGACATGACGGACCTGGAGGAGGCCCATGCCCTCAAGTCCCTGGTCGACTACTACGGTTCACAGACCAAGGCGGCCAAACGGCTGGGCATCCCGCAGAACACCATCTCCAGCAAGCTGTCTCTGCTGAAGCTCGCTCCCGAGCTCCAGAAGGACCTGGTGACCGGGACGCGGAAGGTGGAGCACGTCCGCAACCTGGGCAGGCTGTCCGCCGAGGAGCAGCGGGCGAAGGCGGACGAACGAGCCGAGGCAGCGCGCATCAAGGCGGAGGCGCAGACGCGACCGGTCATCGAGCGCGCTGCGGGCCCCGCCGATTATCACGGCGTGATAATCCCGGAGACGCCTACCGAGTCCATCCCGGTACCGCGTGCCGGCGCAGGAGAGTCCAGCCCCGCGAACGCAGAAGTGGCGGAGCCGAAGCAGCCCAAGCGGCTCCCCTACGACGACGCCTTCTACTGCGTTCACCATCTTCACCAGAAGATGACGACCGAGACGTTCGTCCGAGGGGGCAGGGTGTGGATGGACATCCTGCGGGATCAGCACCCAGAGGAGTACAAGGCCCTGTTGGCCGAGTGGGGAGCGGAATAGCAGAGCTGCACATCCCATACGGCCCCGACCGCCTTCACCTGCGAGGCAGTCGGGGTCGTGCTGTCAGTGGCGAAGCGCGCGGCCAAGACCGTGAACGACGACCAGGGCCGGAACACGGTTCACGGGCGTGACAGCCGACCGCGCCTGGTCCGTCTCCTCGCCTCGCCCCTCTCGTGTTGCCGTGAGAAGACCTGCTGGCCGCGTAAGGCGAGCAGACGATCAGCCAGTCGGTCGCCAGGAGCGGTACCGCCGCATCCCCGATCGATCCGAGCCGGTATCGTCGCGCTGCTTGCCGTCCAGGCTGAAGTGCTCGACTGACCGGAGGTTGATCGGTGGCAACGGACGTCTGGGCCGTGCTGGACGAGAAACAACGCCCTCCATGGGTGTTCGCGCCATTCGAGCGCGTGGGGCCTCTGGAGTTAGGCATGACGCACGAGCAGGCAGGGGTGGCAGTCGATGGCATCCTGCAGACCGTTCTCCGTGAGGGTTCTTCCGGAAACGAGGTGCGGGCCGACTTTTGGCTGGCACAGAGTCCTGATGCACGCTTCTCCGGGCCGGCGGTAACCGTGTACTACGGCCGGGCGATCGGCCTGGCAGGCATCGCGGTCAACGCGCTGCGGGGCCCACGGGTGACCCTGGATGGGACGGGCCTCGTGGGTCAGGTGCCATCACGCCTGGAGGATCAGTTCACCGACTACCTCGAGACGCACAACAAGGACCTGCAGTACTCGCAGTGTGCCGATCCGTGCTCGGCCCAGCTTGGCTTGGTGCTCCGGGCCCAGCGGGCTGGCGATCTCGTATTGAGCCGCCCGGTGATGGTGGCCGAAGCATGGGCCGACCGTTGCTGGGACACCACGGAGGGCTGCATCCCCCAACAGGAGTGGAAGACCTTCGAGTGGTGAGTGCCGGCCGGCACCTCCGGACTGTCTGACGAGAGGCCCGCCTCTCCCGCCCACGGCGGCCATACCCCCCTCCGACATCACCCTTTCAAGTTCAGTGGCGCGGAGCGCCGAAACGCTTGAGCAATGCCTGCGCCATGACATGACCGTAGCGTTCGGCGATCTGCATGGGCGATTCCCCGTCGTCGGCCGGCAGCTCAGGATCTGCGCCGTACGCCAGCAAAATGGCCGTGGCCGCCGTGTTCCACGGGTACCCCGTCTGCAGGTGGCCGTCGCCCTCGACGTCGAGTGCGTGGGTGAGCAACGTGTGGCCGAAGCGCGCGAACGTGTCGAACGGACCGGCGCCTGGGAGGTCCGCGGGGTGCCCGCCGAGCTGCGCGACGCGTTCAGCCGCCGAGAGGCGCTCGTGGACGAGAAGGCCGGTGCCGATGCCTCCCGTACGGAGAAGCAGGCCGCCTCGATGGCGACCAAGCGCGACAAGGTCGACGTCGACGCCACGACGATGCGCGACAGCTGGCGCCGGCGTGCCGAGGCCGTCGTCGGCGACGTCGACGCGATGGTGGCCGCGGCTGCCCCCGGTTCGCCCGGCCCGGACGGCGGCGTCGGCGTCGACGGGCCCGGCGGCGGACCGCGCATCCCGCCGCCCGCCGACCTCGCGGCCACCGTCTTCGACCCGAAGACCGGGCTGACCGCGAGGGAGAAGACATTCACCCGCGCGCAGCTGCTCGCCGCCGTGGCGAACGCGCTGGAGTTCGGCCTCGATGCCGACCCGGGCAGCCTGGAGCGGCTGTGCGACGACGTCCTGGAGGTCGTCGGCTACGCGGTGCGCGTGCCCACCCTGGGCTCCACCGTCATGTCCTCGACCACCCGATACACCACGCAGGACATCCTCGATGCCGAGGAGTCCGTGCGCGTCCAGGTGCTGGAACGCTTCGACACCGGCACGGTGCAGCTCACCACCGACCAGGCCTCCGCCGCCATCGACGTCTTCCAGGTCGCCGCCGGGTTCGAGCTGTCCCCGGAGCAGCAGGCCGCGGTGACCCGGGTGCTCACCGCCGGGCACGGCGTCGACGCACTGGTCGGTGTCGCCGGGGCGGGCAAGTCCACGCTGATGGAGGCGTGCCGGATCGGCTGGGACGCGACCGGCACGACGTACGCCGGCGCAACCCTCGCCGCGGTCGCCGCCCAGCAGCTGCACGACGCCTCCGGCATCCCCGCGAGGACCGTGGCGGCCTGGCTCGGCGAGATCGAGAACACCAACGGATTGCGCGGCATCGACGTCCTGGTCGTGGACGAGGTGACGATGGTCGACGACCGCGCCGCGGCCGTGTTGATGAGCGAGGCCGCCCGGACCGGCACAAAGGTCGTCGGTATCGGCGACCACCTCCAGCTTCAGGCGATCGGACCGGGCGGCTGGTTCAAGGAGACCCACCGTCTGGTGCACGGGCTCACCCTCACCGAGAACCGCCGCCAGGAGGACGCCGCCGAACGTGCCGCGCTGGACGTGTGGCGCACCGGCAACCACGAGCTGGCGCTGCGATTGCTCGCCGAGGGCGGGCGCCTCCACCCCGCCGAGAGTGCCGACGACGCCCGCTCCCAGATCCTCACGGCCTGGGACGAACTGCGGCTGCAGGAGTGGGCCGACCCGCACGACCTCATCGCCAACATGGTGGTGCTCGCCGCCCGCAACAGCGACGTCGATGCCCTCAACCTCGGCGCGCAGGCGATTCGCCGCGAGGCCGGCGAACTCGACGACGAGCACACGTACACCCTGCCCGGCGGCGACACCCTCACCCTCGCCGTGGGCGACATCGTCCGCGTACGGGAGAACGACTACCGCTCCCGCCGCGGCGAGGGCCCGGACCTGCTCAACGGCTACCGGGCCGTCGTCACCGACCTGGACGACCGGCACCGCATCGAGATCACCTGGCGCGTAAAAGACGTCAAGGCCCCCGGCGGCTACCGCGAGGAGTCCGGCTGGGTGCCGGCGCAGAAGGTCACCGGCGGGTCCCTGTCACTGGGCTACGCCATGACGATCGCCGCGAGCCAGGGCCTGACGTGCAACACGTCCCTGATGTACGGCCACGGTGCGAACGCGTTCGCCACCTACCCCGGCATCACCCGGGCCCGGCGCCAGAACCACCTGTGGCTGCCGCTGGCCGTCCTCGAGGACGAGCGCACCCGGACCCGACTCGGCGAGGCCCGCAGCGAGAAGGAACGCCTGGAGCGCGCCATCGACGCGTTCGCCCGCTTCCTGGGCCAGTCCCGGCCGGACAGCATGGTCTCCGACCTCCTGCGCGAACCGCCCGCGCCGAGTCCGAACGCAGGCTCCGGCAGACGAACACGAGCACGGCCAAGGCCGCCCGGGCGAAGTCAGTGAGCCTCTCCCCACCGCCGGGCCGAGGACGAAGCCCAGCTCCACCAGGTACGCCTCGACGAGGAGAAGGCCAAGCAGCTCCTCGCCCGCCTGAATCACCCAGCAGGGGGGCACCGTCGACGAGGTTGAGGGCCCGCTGGGCTGGGAGCTGCGGGCCCAGGTCCCGGTGCAGCTGCCGGACGGCAGGAGCGGCTTCCAGGTCGTGCGGTTCGTGGGAGTGGACGGCCCCCGTTGGTTCCTGCGCGGTGTGATCTCGGGCCAGGGCGCGGTGCAGCCGCAGACCGCCGGCCTGCTGGAACAGCTCTTCCGGGACACGGTGGTCGTCGGCGGCGAGGGTCCGATGGCGCCCCAGGACCCGCTCGTCCTGAAGCTGCCGAACGACGCGCAGATGGACCGCGAGGACTTCGAAGAGAACAACAGGCCTGATCGAGGGGGACAAGCCCCCCAAGCAGCCGGATGAACACACTCGCTCCCTGAGCTGCCGGGTCACAAGTCGGCAGCTGAAGGCGTGGAATCGGCGGGTGGTGGGGGCCGCGGCACGCGCCGGAGCGCCCCATGTTTCGTCCCTCCGGCGATCCGGCGGCTCCGCAGTTGTGGTTCAGCTGTCCAGTGCCCCGGGCTGGCGATGGGGGGCCTTGGGTCAAGGCCCGTTCACCAAACCTCTGGTCAGGCCGTCGGCAGCCGGAGTGAGCGCAGCCGCTCGGCGATGCCGAACGAATCGAGACGCATGGCGGTGACGTCGGCGATCAGGTCCCGCCAGGCCTCGAACTTGGTGTTCACCCGCTCTCCGTGTATCCCGAGGTACGCAACGGCTACGCCAAAGCCGTACAGCTCGTTGCGGGCGGGCGGGCGGGCAGTGGCCGGAGCACGGCGCACTCCTCCAGCATCACGGCCGCACGCCAGAAGGCGTCCGGGTGGTGCTGGTCATGGCGGGGCGGGTCGACCTTGTGCCGGGCGGCCAGGCCGACGAACACGGAGTAGTCGTTGACCGCGAGATCGTCCAGCAGCTCGGCCTGGCGTTCCAGGAACCACCGGTAGTCGACGTAGTACTCGGCAGGCACGGATCAGGCCGCCCGCGGGGCGGTCTGTGCCGACGCGGGGCCGCCGTACTCGGCGTCGAAGGCAGCGATGGTCTCCGGGGCACCGGTGACCCGGCGGAAGATCTCCGCACCCTCGGCCAGCGCGCGCTCGCGCTGCTTCTCCTCGGCGACCTGCGCGAGGTAGGCGTCCAGCGGCAGCCCGGCCGCTTCGGCCAGGGTCCGCAGCGCGTCCGCAGTGGTGTCGTCGATCTCGATGCCAGCCATGCCTCGAGTATGCCGCGTGAGACGACGCCAAAGCCAGCTACCTGGAAATATCGCCCTGACCTGCGGGTTTCCAAACCATTCCATCCGTGGCATGAGGCCGGGTGCCCGCTCCGGTCTTGATACTGGTGAGCGCGCGTACTCAGAGGTCGCCGGTCCCGGCGGAGCCCCGACTGGGCGGTATGACCGCAGGCGACCTCCGGCGGGGCACCACCGGGCGTGCGACAACGGCATGACGCCGACGATGGCCACGAGGTCGGGAACACGTAGCCGCCCAGGACGGCGACGCCGCCGTTCGGGAGTAGGCGGCAGTAGCGAGGCCACCCGCTAACACAGCCATCCGAGACAAGATCAGCACACACCGCCTTGGGCACCCTGCAGGCCAAGATCGTCGGCACAAGACCCGCGGCTCATCCCGCGCTCAACCTGATATGGCCTCCAGCGGGAGGTGGTCTCGGAAGTACTCCGAATCCAGCCACTCCTCCTTTACGAAGAGCGGATGCGTGAGGTAGGCCTCCCCAACTCGCTGCGAACGCAGAAGAAGCCCGAGATCAGTCAGGGAAACCGAGTCATCAGGCGTGTAGAGCAGGCAACACCCGTGCTCCGCAGCGTAGTCCAGCAGGAACTGATGCCCCTGCTCTGGATCGCTCCCCGCCAGCGGGAAGCCAGACAGGAAGACCTGCGGACCCGTGACCGCATCAAGTGCGACGCAGGCGAGCCTGCTCGCCTCGTAGAACGCCTTCACTCCGTCCGGGAAGTCTTCCTGCTCGTAGGGACCGCCAACCCGCTCCTGCGCTCCAGAGACCAGCAGTGCCTCGGTGACCTCGGCTGGAGACATCCCGAAGTGCAACGGCCTCACTCCGATGCCGGGGCGCATCTCCCAGCACTCCCGCTCCACATCTACGCCCAATCACCGACTCCTACGTCCGACCGGCCCGGATCTGCTCCGCTGCCCACGCCGCATGCTCAACGCCAGGGGGTCAAGGTGCCAACTCCGCTGCACAAGTGCCAACTGGAGAGCTCGATCAGAGACTCAATCTGAAACGATCACCTATGCGCAAGGGGTTCCGCTACTGGTGGTCAAGGGGCTCGGCTGCATACGTTCCGTCCTCGAGCTGTACATCAGTGAGCTCGTAGAGACGCTGGCGTCCGTCGACCCATCGAGTGATCTTGGACCCGGTCGGCCGGGTGGTCTCATACGGTACGGGTGCCCCGCCGGCGCCCTCGGTGCGCAGAAGGGTGAAGTGACGTACGCGGGGCGGCTCGGGCGGAGCGGCCCGAGCCCGTCGGTACAACCAGGCACCGGCGACGCCCGCGGCCAGAAGCAGGACGGGCAGCCACTGCCCCAGAGCCGTGCCGAGAAGATCCAGGCTCTTGTCGAGGGCGAGGGAGACGAGGGCGGGCATGGTGGCATCACTCCTGAGAAGCGGTGGTCGCGGCCCGCCGCGGTGACGGGCCGCGCCGACTGTCCGGGAGCAGGGGGTTAGCTGCGCAACCCCTTATGACCTGCCTCATCTGTCCTACGCGTGCTCGCTGTTGCTGCCGGCCATCGAGTCCGTTCCGCTCTCGTCGAGCATGGCCCGCGGTACGTTGTCGCCGGCGCCCCAGCCGGGTGGCAGGTCGAAGGCGGAGGGCGCCTCTCCGCTCCAAGGCGCCGGTGGCTCCGGCGCCACGGGGGCCCCTCGGCCAGTGGCCAGGGCAGCGATGGCGGAACGGAAGACGGGTACGTCCTCGCTGGACATCTCGTAGGCGATGTTCTTGTGCCAGCTCGGGTTGTCCGGGTCGTAGACCGGAGTGATGGGCGCGCTGATGCCTTCGGGCCACCAGCCCTTGCGCACACCGCGCGGGATGGTGCGGGACAGGGCGACCGTCGGACCGTTGAGCTTCCCGACGGCTGCGCGCAGTTGGTCCGCGTCGAGGTAGCCGTCGCCGTCGACGACGACCATCTCGGCGAACCGGCGGGCGCCGGCGGTCAGCGAGCGCAGGTAGCGCGTGGCACGCTCGACGGTCCAGCTGGTGTCGACGGTCGCGACAGTCAGCTCCGCGTCGTGCGCCGCGGCGAGTGCGACGAGATTTTCGGCGAAGTCCTTGTCTGCGCCCTCGATCGTGATCTTCATGTGGCCTTCCGTCAGATTCTTACCCAGCTCTCCGGGGTCTCCATAGAGCATGGGCCCGGCCGCCCTCGCTCCGCATGCAGTTCCCGGAGAATATGGCCGCAATTCTCCACGTGTACGAGTCATCCCTCTGGCGGCCCGGCATCGCCCGAGCGGGCGTGGCATCGGATAACCTCTCCTTATCCGATGCCAGGATCGATCGGGGGAGCGCCCGTTGAGCACCGCCACCGAGCACCCGTCAGGAAAGCCCGGCTCGGCTCCCGTTCCGGTGGAGCGGTCCCCCCTGGTCGTCCAGTGGGCGGAGCGCCACGGCGTGGAGATCGCGCAGCGTCTCGCGGACGCGGAGGACTTCGCGGACCAGGTGCAGCGGCGACTGCGGCCGGCCAATACGACGGACACCTATGCGAAGGCGTGGAAGGTCTGGGCGCGGTTCTGCGCAGTGCAGCGGTTCCCCGAACGGGAGGCCACGCGCGGCGCGTTGGCGTCCTTCGTCGTGTGGCTGCTGGACCGGGGCCGGGCGGACGGGAAGGGCTACGCGGCGTCGTCGGCGAGCACGATCCTTGCCGGGACCGTGGTCGAGCTGCGCCGCCGAGGCGCGGAGGTGGGCCGGGACGACCAGGCGCAGGCGCGGGCGACACTGGAGGCGGCAGCCGTGGAACTGCTGAAGGCGGGGGAGCGGCGCGGCCGCGGCCAGGCCGCCGCGGCCGAGGTCACCGACCTGTACCGGGTGGCGAGGGCATGTCCCGACACCCTGGCCGGCTCCCGGGACAAGGCACTCGTCCTGACCGGCTTCCACTACGCCTCGCGTGCCCAGGACCCCGCCGGCCTCCTCGCTGGTGACGTAGCTCTCACGCCGCGCGGCCTGGTCGTGTCGGTGCTCACCGGCAAGACCAAGCACAGTGTCCGTGACGCGAAGATCAACTACCAACAGGACCCGGAGGTCTGCCCGGTGGAGGCCTGGAAGGCGTACCGGGCCCACCTCGCCGCAGACGCCGAGCCGCGCTGGTCGGAGCCCGACGCCTCCGCGTTCGTCGGCGTCGACCGGCACGGCAACGTCACCGGCGGCATGGTCCCCGACTCCGTCACCCGGGCCGTGAAGCGGATCAGCGCCCGTGCCGGCATCCCGCTCGCCTGGACCGGCCACTCCCTGCGCATCGGCCTGGCCACCACGGCCCGGAAGAAGGGCAAGGACGCCGTGGCGATTGCCGACCAGGGCGGATGGGCCCGGCACTCGCGCTCCATGAACGGTTATTTCCAGCGGGTCGACGGCTGGGAGGACAACGCCACCTCGGGTCTCACCTGACGACCGGACATTGACCAAGACCCGGTCATGCTGCCGAATTCGAAGAGTCATTCGATCTGCACGCGGCGAGACAGCGTGACGATGAGAGACCAGCGTAGAACCACATGCCGCCCGTTTGAAGCCGTTGAGCGCTTCCGACCGCTACCAGCTCCGGGAACAGAAGACTGAGCTGGTCCTGATCAAGGAACTTCACGGTCACGCCCACATCTGCATGACCCGACTGTCTACACCCACTTCCGACTCTGCGTGCAGTGAGACTCCTCGACACCGTGCTCAGCGGCCCGGAGAACCTCAGAGCGAGACGCTCCGACGGCGGCGAACCGTCACGTTGCAGCACCCACGTCCACTGACGTTGCCGTCAACTACTGCCGTCACTCATCACAAGAGCACCGTCGGGCACGCTACCGACGGGGCTCAGGTTTGCGCATGCCGAGGATGAGAGCGCTTCTACATGATGCATACTAAACACATGGAGGAACTGCTTAATATCACCAGCGAGAGTCTTGGTAGGTTTTTGACACGCTGGTACGGCGACCCAGACCTGCCCATTTCTGTGAACCCAGACGCAGTCAAAATGCCACCTCCGCTAAGGTTTTGGCACGAAATCGCCTCACAATGGTCCACGCCCGTGACTACCCTCAACCATCCTCTTGGCCCGAGCGAGCTGGAGATCGAGGATGGGAAGCTGGTCTTCTGGGTTGAGAACCAAGGATGCTGGACGTGGTCCACAAACATTAACGGCGACGATTCAATAGTATTCGATCGACAGCCAGGTTCAGATCCCGAACCTTGGATTCCTACGGGTGAAACGCTTTCGGAATTCCTCCTCCATGCGACGGTGTTCGAAGCGATTGTCGGAGCGCCCTGCCAGATGTATGTCGAGAACATCACGGAAGAAGTTCTATCTGGAATTGCTTCCAACCTCCGCCCGCTCCCACTACCGCACTGGCGTTGGCCCTCCACGGAGGTCAGAATTCTCGTGGGAAACAGTCTACTCGCCCAAGTGTCCGACAGCATGGTGAGCGACCCGAACGACAAGACCCGTCGGTTCGACGTGTCTATTGCAGCGCCCTCAGCTGTTGCCCTCGCGCCACTATCCAACCTCGCTGGCGTTCCCTGGAAGAACTACACGCCAGTCGAACCGCAGGAGTCCAGCTGGGATGACCTCCCAGACTTCCTGCGATAAATAAACTAGCAGCAGCGGCAAACAGCACCAAAGGTGTTGGCCCGGTCTGCACGGGATGCAGGCCGGGCCAACACCTATCTAGGATCTCTAGTTTGCATTACCGGTGAATGGCCCGTATTTCCGACCGTTTGAATTCACCCACAACTGCGTCCCCTTCGGGAGCATGTCTTCAATCCTTGCAGCACAACCATCACGCCCCGGACACATTCCAAACTTGTTGTCGATATAGAGCACTGCTTTTCTGATGCCTGGGTTCATCCTCAGGAATGCAGCAGCGTGAGTCTCGGCATGGTCAAAATTCTGCTTAGTTCGGCCGGGAAGGTTAGCGAGCATCTGAGACTGGCCACCCGGACCGCTTGACAAGGGGAGCTGATCGCCCCCTACATCAAGAACCCCCACCGTCCTCCGCTTGAAATCCTTCGGCAGTTCAGCAACCGCTTTGGCGATCGGGTTGCAATTGTGAACCAGGACCGGCGTCTTGCCTGCCAGCATATAGTACGTGTGTAGATCGCCGACTGTCAGGTCGTAAGTGACCTGCTGAGCAACGAAACTGTCGACGGACTCGATCTTGGCAGTTCGCCCAATAGGCGTCCGAAGATCCATGCCAGGGTGAAGGTCGCCGGCATCAACCCATTTGTCCTCGGACGGTACCCAGAATGGGTGTGTGATCGTCGCGGTCAACGAGTCCTGCGGCTCGTCGCCGTCGGGTCCACTGACTGTGACCCGTACGAAGTCCTTGTCGTCTCGAGTCACGATGATGCCGGTGACTTCGTGAGCGCTAGTCTGCCCAGTTTCGGGATCGGTGGCTACAACCTTGTCGCCGACCTCGACGTCTTCGATGGGCTTGGTGTCGCCGTCGGCAAGTTGCACCTCGGTGCTCGCGACAAAGCTGTGCGTGCAGTTGCCGGCATTTGCCCTGCGGCTGCCGACGCCCCTTCCTGGTCCCTCAACTGAAAATCCAGCAACACCAGCTGAACTTGCCCATGACCACTTGAAGTGCTTCATGGAGGGACATCCGACGAGCTGGCAGGCGTCTGCCAGAGCCTTGTTTATATCGCCTCGAACGTACGGAACATCCTGATTGTCCGCAAAGTGACTCAGTCCGTAAATAGTGAGGCTGTTGAGCTGAGCGTAGAAGGCCTGGACGAACGGCTGCGTATCTTCCCACTCTGCAGGAATTGCCACGGACGGTAGCAATTGAATGTAGCCATCATTGTCGATGTCAGCCGCGCCATTGGTTCCTTCGTTGACCCAATCTGCAGGGGCTGGGTCAGATTCTCGCTCAGGGTGATAGGTCGACTCTGAGGTCGGAACTCCGTTGTTGCAGTGCTGGTAGACACCCGTGTGGCATCCCGGGACACCGAAACCGCTGGGGTCGGAGTTGGTGGCGGGGTTGTTGTGGGCATAGCTGTATCCGTTGAGGCTTTGCGGCTTCTGCGGTTCGAGGAGTGCATCGGCACTGATGAATTGGCCGATGGTGGGGTCGTATTCGCGGGCGTCGATGTGGGTGAGGCCGGTGGTGGTGTCGCGGGTTTTGCCGAGGAAGCCCTTGTCGTCGGGCCAGGGGCCGTAGAGGGGTGTGCCGCGGTCTTCGCCGAAGGGGGTGGTGTAGCGCTTGGTGAAGGCCTGGATGCTGGCGCGGTTGATGGCCAGGCTGGAGGTGCCGTGGTGGTCGCTGACGAAGTAGGTGTCCTCGATGGTGCCGGTCTGGTTGGAGCGCATGGCGGCGGTGATGCCGTCGGCGGTGTAGTAGCGCTGGGCCCAGGTGGTGTCGTCGGTGCGGAGGTGGAGTTCGGTGGCGCCGGCGTAGAGGACGCGTTCGCCGTTTTCGGTAGTGCGGATGAGGAGGGTGCCGTTGGCGCCGTAGAGGTAGTCGGTGGATTGGTCGTCCTCAGTGAGGCGGGTGAGCTTGCCCTCTTCCGACCAGGTCAGGTTCTGGGTGGCGTTGGCGGTGACGCCGGGGCGCTGGGTCGTGTTGCCAGTGGTGTCGTAGGTGTAGGTGCGCTCAGGGTTGGCGCAGTCGGTGCCGGTGCCGGTGAGGGTGTGGGGCTGGTCGGTGTCGTTCGATGTCTGAAGTGACCCCTCAGGTGCCGACACTTCCGTCTTATGCCGCGAGGTCCAGTCGTTGATGGCAGCGGACCCTCGCCTGGTACGGCGTGATGTAGCCGATGGTCGAGTGGATCCGCTCCCGGTTGTAATGTTCTGCGATCCACCGGAAAACGTCCTGCCGAGCCTGTACTCGGGTTTCCCGGACGGTCGTACCGATCTCTGCTTTCAGGACGGCGAAGAAGCTCTCCGCTGCGGCGTTGTCGAAACACGATCCGGTACGTCCTGTACTCTGCCGCATGTCCAACTCGCACAGCAGGGCACGGAATTGGTGAGACGTGTATTGGGCGACCCACGGTCGGAGTGAAAGATTGCGTTTCCTGCCGTGTGTCCGCCCGCGTGGGCCATCCGGATGGCGTCTGCGACCAGTTCGGTGCGCATATGGTCGGCCATCGACCAGCCCACGACCTCCCGCGTGCACAGATCGATCACCGTCGCCAGATACAGCCATCCCTCGGCCGTCGGCGAGCAGGTGATGTCCCCGACGAATTTCAGACCCGGCAGCGGTGCGGTGAAGTCCCGCAGAATCAGATCCGGCGCCGGCGGCGCCGTGCGGTCCTGTCTCGTCAGCGACCGCGACTTCCGTCGCGTTATCCCGACGATCTCACGCTCCCGCATGATGCGGGCGACACGCTTGCGGTTCACTACGCGCCCCTGATCGCGGAGTTTCCTGGTGATCCGCAGGGCCCCGTAGGATCCTCGGGAACCGGTGTGGATCTCCCGGATCCGACAGGCCAGGCCCTCTTCCTCATCGGCCTTTTCCTGCCGTGCCTCCTTGTTCTGGTGCCAGGTGTAGTAGCCGGAACGGTCCCATCCGAGAACGTCACACATCCGCTTCACCCTGTGGGTGTTCCGGTGCTCGTCGACGAAACGGAAGCGGATCACCGTGTCGTCTCCCGTGCGAAATAGGCGGCGGCCTTCCGGAGGATCCTCCTTCAGCCGGGCGTTCTCCCGCCGCAGGCGCTTGAGCTCTTCCTTCTCGCCAGGGGTCATGCCGGCGTCACCCTCGCCGTCCGCCGTTCGGGTGCGGGTCCGGTCCCCGCGGACCCACTTGCGCAGGGTCTCCAGATGGACACCCAGGCCGTGGGCGATATCGGTGAGGGAACGGTCCGGCGAGGAACGCACGAGATCCACCGCGTCCCGCTTGAACTCTTCGGGATAGTTCTTCCGCTTTGCCACCTTGGATCACTTCCCCTGGATGACGAAACATCCAGCGTCCAGGTGTCGGAGTCCCGGGGGTCACTCCACGTATGTGCTCACCAACGTGTGCAGGAAGGCGAGTTGGGGCGCCGGGAGGATCCCGTCGGCACTCGTGGGGGCCGGCCCGCGACACGTTCGGGATCCGACGGCTACTTGCCCTTGAACGGAGCCTTGAAGGACTTGCGCAGGGAGGAGACGCCGAGCGGCAGCAGTGCGGCCAGCATCTTGCCCTTGACCGTGCTGGGTTCCCGGGTGAGCTGGACGTCGATCCGTGTCCCCTCGCCCTCCGGAGTCGTCTGGAAGACCCAGCCACCGCCGGGGCCGAAGAGCTTGGAGTCGAGGGTGGTGATGGTGACCTTGCCGCTCGAGTCGTCCCACTGGTAGCGCGCCCGTTCCCAGGCGGCGCCGGTTCCCTCGGTGACCTCGGCCCAGGTGTCGCCCAGATCGTGGACGGTGAAGTGCTCGGCGTCGATCGTCGGCCAGGCCTCGGCGCGCGAGGGACCGAAGTCGGTCAGCACCGCCAGCACGCCGGCCGGGCTGAGCGAGGAGTTGAGGTGGAAGCGTACGACCGACATGTGAGCCCCTTTGGAAAAGTAACCTGCTTGAACAGTGACGACTCTCGCACGGGGAAAAGTAACCTGTCAAGCCGGTGATTCATGCTCCGATCGGCCAGACCTTCCAGGTCAGGGGCGTGCGGCCTCAGTGCCAGTGGTTGGTCTGCCAGAACGGCCATGCTCCGTAGGGCCTGGAAGAGGCCGTAGGTGCTGGAAACCATCTGCCATGCCATCGAGTGGATCTGGCCCGTGCTGTACGGGACTCCCATGTTTCTGCACCCAGGGCTCGGACACATCCGTCACTTGACGGTGAGGCACCGCAGGTCTCACACCCATCCGGCACGGCGGCAGTCATCTGCCCGGTCACTCGACGGTCATATGACGGATTCGGTGAATCCTGGCAGGTCGGAGGATGGTCCGACCGCAGGTGCCCCCGCCCGCAGTGGAAAGGCAGGTTCCTCAACATCATGTCCATCATCAGGAGTTCGCTCTCGCCCGAGGATCGGCAGGTGACCGGAGACGCCCTCCAGGGCACTCTGGTCGACCTGCTCGATCTCTCCCTGCTGGCCAAGCAGGCGCACTGGAACCTCTACGGGCCGCGGTTCCGCTCGATCCACCAGCAGCTCGACGAGGTGGTGACCACCGCCCGGGACTACGCCGACCAGGTCGCCGAGCGTGCCGCCGCGCTGGGTGTCAGCCCGGACGGCCTGGCGGCGACCGTCGCGGCGACCGGTGGCATGCCGGACTTCCCGGCGGGATACGTGTCGGACACCGAGGCCGTCCAGGTGCTGGTGGCGGCGTTCTTGACGCTGATCGCACGGATGCGCGCCCGGGTGGAGGAGACCGGAGCGTCGGACTCGGTCAGCCAGGACCTGCTGATCGGACTCACCGGCACGCTGGAGAAGCAGAGCTGGATGTTCCAGGCCGAGAACAGCGTCTGAGCGGGCGATGTGGTCCATGGGGCGTCGACCGACCCTCGCCCCAACCTGAATCACCTGTTAGAGTGGTGACGAAAGTGCGTCATCGCCAGTCACTGCCGGACCAAGCACACGAAAGCCTGGAGGAAACATGGGAACGAAGGGCCACAACCGTAGGCGCTGGGGTCAGGACAGGGACGCGGAGGCGATGCAGGCCCTCCTGCGCCGGGTCAACTGCAACGACCGGCGTGAGCCCGACACGAAGGTCGAGGAAGCGACGTTGAAGGCGCGTCAGCTCGCGGCCATCGCGTACCTCAGCGCGGTTCTCTGACCATCGCGCCGCCGAACCCACATCCATCCCGCGCTGCCTGCCCGCACCCCCTCATCTCATCCTCCCGCCGCTCCGTCACCCGGAGCGGCGTTTTCGTGTCCGGCCCCGGACGAAAGACGGACAAAGGCGTCGCACCGGACCGGTGTTCACCCCTGGAAGCCGGAAGCGTGAACACGGGTGAGGGCCAATCACGTCTCCACATCGGAGCACATCCGACAGGGTGCACGTGATCGCGCCCGGCCACTCTTGTCACAACTGGAGAAAGCATGCACCGTCCAAGACCACGCCCACGCGGCGTCGGTCGAAGAGCGGCAACGCTCTGCGCAGCGGCCGTAAGCGTGGCCCTGACCTCGTCGTCTGCCTCCGCGGCCCCCCTCGCCCAGGCGACCGTCGGCACGGCGGTGTCCGCCGACTCGGCCTCGACGCCCCTCTACTTGGACACCGGCCACTCGTTCCAGGAGCGGGCGGCCGATCTCGTCTCCAGGATGACGCTGGACCAGAAGGTCCGCCAGCTGATCACCAACGAGGCCCCGCCCATCCCCGGCCTGGGAGTGCAGGGCTACACCTACTGGAGCGAGGCACTCCACGGCATCCAGTCGCTCGGCAGCTCCAAGAGCGCCGGCGACGACAACGCGGGACTGGTCAGGGCCACCGGCTTCCCAACCAGCCTCGCGACCTCCATGGCCTGGGACCCGGCCCTGCAGTACCAGGAGGGCACCGCGATCTCCGACGAGGCCCGCGGGTTCCTGGACAAGTCGCTGTTCGGTGTGGGCCGCAACAACCTCGGTACCTCCGCGGACAACTACGGGTCCCTGACGTATTTCGCCCCGACCGTGAACAACGCCCGCAATCCGCTCTGGGGCCGCCACGACGAGTCGTTCGGCGAGGACCCCTACCTCCAGGCGCGGCTCGGCAACCAGTTCGTCGACGGCTTCCAGGGCCAGAAGCCCGACGGCACGTCGGTCAACGGGTACCTCAAGGCGGCCGCCACCGCCAAGCACTACGCGCTCAACAATGTGGAGAACGGCCGGACCGGCATCAGTTCCGACGTCAACGACTCCCAGCTGCGCGACTACTACACCAAGCAGTTCGCCGGCCTCATCGGCGAGGCGCACGTGGCGGGGCTGATGACGTCCTACAACGCCGTCAACGGCACACCCGCGGTCGCCAACACCTACACCAACAACCAACTTGCCCAGCGCACCTATGGGTTCGGCGGCTTCACGACGTCCGACTGCGGCGGCGTGGGCACGACCTGGAAGCTGCCGGACGAAGGCCACGACTGGGCCCCCGCGCCGTACAGCACCAACTCCTCCAGGAGCAACCCGCTCTGGATCGACGGCAGGACCGGTGACACCGTGCGCGCCCAGGCCGGCGGTCAGGCCATGGCGCTCAGGTCGGGCAACGACCTCAACTGCAGCGGCGAGGAGATGACGACCGCCAACGTCATGGAGGCCGTTCGCGCGGGCCTGCTCAGCGAGGGTGTCATCGACACCTCGCTGGTGCGGGTGTTCACCGTCCGGATGCGGACCGGTGAGTTCGACCCCGCGGGCAGCGTGCCGTACACCTCCATCGACAAGTCGGTCATCCAGAGCCCCGAGCACACCGCGCTGGCCGAGAAGGCCGCCGACGCCTCCATGGTGCTGCTCAAGAACAGCGACCTCGCCGCGACCGGCCGTCCGCTGCTGCCGCTGAAGGCGAGCGCGGTCAACAAGGTCGTGGTGCTCGGCAAGCTCGCCGACACCGTCAACCTTGGCAGCTACGGCAACGGCCCGGACCACCAGGTGTCGATGCGACAGGGCATCACCGACGCACTGAAGGCGGCCAACCCGAACGCCTCCGTGCTCTACGACGCGGCAGACGCCAGCACCACCGAGACCGCACCGGCCGTCCTCACCGCCGCCACCCAGGGCGCGATCAAGGCCGCCGACCTGGTGGTCGTGGTCGCCGGCACCGACCAGGACACCGCCGGTGAGGGCAAGGACCGCACCGGCCTGGCCATGCCCGGCAACTACAACTCGCTGATCGACCAGGTCGCCGCGCTCGGCAATCCCAAGGTCGTCCTGGACCTCCAGGCCGTGGGTGCCGTGGACATCTCCGCCCGGCAGTCCAAGGCGGCCTCGATCCTCTTCAGCGCCTACAACGGCCAGAGCCAGGGCACCGCACTGGCCGACGCCCTGTTCGGCAAGCAGAACCCCCAGGGGCACCTGACCTTCACCTGGTACAAGGACGACTCCCAGCTCGCGGGCGCGTCCGAGTACGGGCTCACCCCGGCCGAGACCGACGGCAAGGGGCAGACGTACCAGTACTTCACCGGTACGCCCTCCTACCCGTTCGGGTACGGGCTCAGCTACAGCACCTTCAGCTACTCGCCCGCCCAGGTGGACAAGAGCGCCATCACCGCCGACGGCACCGTGAACGTCTCCTTCGACGTGACGAACACCGGTGACGTGGCCGGTGCCACGGTCGCCCAGCTGTACGCGGCCAACTCGTTCACCGTCTCCGGCGTGACCATGCCGAAGCAGCGGCTGATGGGCTTCAAGAACACCGGAGTGCTGGCACCGGGGGAGAAGGTCCACGTCACGCTGCCGGTCGACGCGGCCGACCTCGGCGTCTGGAATCCCGCCACCTCCCGGCAGACCGTCTTCCCCGGCGCCTGGGCGTTGCGTGTGTCCTCCGACTCCAGCACCGTGCGGAGCACTGCCACGGTGAACGTCACCGGGACGCTCACACCCAAGGTGAGCACGGTCACCGTGCAGCCCGGCCAGGTGGTCTTCCAGGCCGGTGACAAGCTCGACCTGACGAAGAAGAACCCCTGGATCAAGGACGACACCGATCCCGCGAAGGAACAGCGGGACACCTCCGTCACGGCCGACGGCATCGTCGAGGCGGTGAACAACGACCAGTCGTTCGTGGACCTGGCCGCCACGTCGGTGCAGTACTCCAGCAGTGACACCAAGGTCGCGACCGTAAGCTCCACGGGCGTGGTCACCGCCGCCGCCGACGGCGTCGCGACCATCAAGGCGACCGTGGGCGGAGTCACCGGCTCCATGGTGATGGTCGTCAAGGACTCCCTGGCCGTCCACACCCCGCAACTCGTGCGGCCCGGCCAGACGGCCACGGTGACCACCACCCTGACCAACGGCACCGGCACTGCGCTGACCGGCGTGAACGTCTCCCTGCCCGCCCCGTCCGGCTGGACCGTCCAGGCCACCACACCGACCAGCTTCGCGACCGTCGAGGGCGGTACGACGGCGACCACGACCTGGCAGGTCACCGCCCCCTCGAACGCCGCTGCGGGCAGCTACCCGCTCACCGCCACGGCGACGTACACCGGCGGCTCCCACACCGCCGACGCCACCCTCCAGGTGCCCTTCGCCTCGCAGCAGGCGGCCTGGACCAACGTCGGCGTCACGGACGACGGCAACCCCGGGCCCGGCAAGTACGACGGCGGGGGATTCAGCTTCTCCGCGCAGGCACTGGCCGCCGAGGGACTCGCCCCGGGCAGGTCGTTCACCCACGACGGCCTGACCTACCAGTGGCCCGACGCCGCGGCGGGCACGCCGGACGCCATCGACACCAAGGGCCAGGCGATCCTGATGTCCGGCTCGGGCAGCGAACTCGGATTCGTGGGCAGCGGCACCAGCGGACCCCACCAGGGAATCGGCACCATCCTCTACACCGACGGCACCACCCAGTCGTACGGACTCAGCTTCTCGGACTGGTGGGACAGCTTCAGCGTCTCCCAAGGCAGCGATCTGCTCAGCAGCTTCCCGTACATCAACAACAGGGACGGCGGGAAGGTGACCCAGAAGGTCAACCTCTTCGCCGCGAAGGTCCCGCTCCAGGCGGGCAAGACGGTCGAGGCGGTCGTCCTGCCCGAGTCGGAAGCTCCCGAGGGCGGGGTCCCGCAAGGCCATGTCTTCGCCATGGCCATCGGCGGCACCCCGCAGACCCCGGCACCCCAGCCGGACGGGCCCACCGGCCACATCACCGGTATCGGCGGCAAGTGCGCCGACCTGGCGGCCGGTCCGGCCGCGGGCGTCCAGGTGGTCCTCCACTCCTGCGACGACGACGCGTCGCAGCAGTGGACGGCGGGCACCGACAAGACGCTGTGGAGCCAGGGCAAGTGCCTGGCCACCGAGAACGGCGGCACGACCAACGGCGTGAACGTGGTGCTCGACCACTGCGACGGTTCGAAGGGTCAGCAATGGACGGCCGACGCCGCGCACGGTTACGTGGTGAACGCGCAGTCGGGTCTGTGCCTGGAGGACGCCGACGGGAGTACGGCGGACGGCAACCCGTTGATCATCTGGCAGTGCAACTCGGGTGACGAGGGCCAGCGGTGGGAGCTTCCCGCCTGACGGGAGGCCCATTCAGGCACCCCCCCGGCGCTCCTCAGACACCCGTCACAGCCGCATCAGTCACCGCACCCTTCTTTCGGAAGAAATGGACACCTACGTGTTCCCAAGACCCAGACGCGCACCGGACCAAGTGGGCCGCAGGGCCGCGACGGGCACCGCGTTCGCGCTGAGCCTGCTCGCCTTCACGGCCATGGGACCGGCGGCCGTCGGCGCCCCGGCCGAGACCGGCACCGGGACCGCCGCCGCCGACACCCCGATCGTGGTGGACGGCGGGAGTGTGCTGCCCGGCCGGGTCGCCGGCAAGACGGGCGCACTCGGCGTCACGTTCGGATTCTCCGACTACACCCTCGCCGGCGGACCGTACGACCAGCCGGTGAACAAGAACTACAACCGGCCGATGTACGAACCGAAGGCCGACGATCCGGCCTCGTTCTGGGACAACTACGTCGAGGAACTGACCACGGCAGGGGTCGACTTCGTCGCCGTCGACCTCCGCGGCTTCGGACCGGACAACGCCGTTCCCGACGGTGCCGGAGACCCCCGGGCCCTCACCCCCCTCGTCGACGCGATCAAGCGGCGCGGAGTGGCCGACAGCCTCAAGATCGCGGCCCTGGACGACACCCCCGCGACGCTCACCGACAAGAAGAACCGCGCCGTCCACCACACCGGCGGCTACGAACCTCCCTTCGACATCGGCGACGCCGACGGCACGGGGGAGGGCGGCTACAAGTACTTCTGGGACAACAACCAGCGCGAGTTCTTCTCCCGCATCCCGGACGACATGCTGTACAAGGTCGACGGCCGCCCGCTGATCTACGAGTGGTCGGTCAACGACTTCGCCTTCACCAACCAGGGCGAGGGGAACCTGTCCAAGCTGCTTCAGTACGCCCGTACGCGCGCGAAGACCGAGTTCGGGGTCGACCCGTACTACGTCGTCGACAGCAGCTGGACCGACCGGGACCCGAGCGTGGTCTCACAGATCGACGGCATAAACAACTGGTTCACCCTGCCCACCGGCTGGACGAACGCCACGCACCAGCCTGTTGCCGACAACGGACAGTTGACGTTCGACGACGGTTGGGACTACCGGACCTCGGACGGCGCCGGGGACTACCGCAACACCTATCAGTCCACGTCCCGGGCGGGCGCCTCGGTGACGTACTCCTTCATCGGCACCGGCGTCCAGTACCTGGCCCGTACCGCCGCCGATCAGGGAAGCGCCGACGTCTCCGTCGACGGGCAGGCGCCGGTCACCGTGCGGCTCGGCACGAGCGGCCCGCTCAGGACCCAGCAGGTCGTCTTCGAGAAGAAGGGCCTGACGGAGGGCACGCACACCATCCAGGTGACGAACAAGGCCGCTTCCTCCGTCACCGTGGACGGCTTCCGGGTGCTCTCCAGCCGCCCGGAATCGGTGAACGGCCGCACCTACGGCGTCGCGACGCCCGGATTCCGCGTGGTCAACGACACCACCGACATGGTGATGGACGCCGACCACGGCAGGAAGCTGAACCAGACCCTGGACGCCACGGTCAACGGCGGCGCGGACATCACCCTGGTCGAGGGCTTCACGGACTGGGAGGAGAACGCGATGATCGCGCGTACGGCCGACGGGACGTATGAGGAGCGACTCACCGACTATCCGAGCCAGATGATCGACATCATGCGGCAGTACTCCAAGGACCCGTTCCACGGGGACTTCACGGTCGAGGCGGAGACGGCGGACGCCTATACGGGGGCCACCCCGGGCAGCGCCTGGAGCGTCTACCGCGCCGGTGACATCGACGTGCAGCCCACCGGGGACACCGGCGGCGGCTGGAACGTCGGCGACATCGCGGCCGGTGAGTCCCTCACCTGGAAGAACCGGCCCATGCAGGGCACGGTCGAGCTCTCCGCCAGGGTCGCCACACCGAACGACGGCGCCCAGGTCCGCTTCGTGGTGGACGGTGTCGCCGGTCCGACCGTCGACGTGCCGAACACGGGGGACTGGCAGAAGTACACGAGCGTCGACGCGGGCACGTTCCGGTTCCCCGCGGGCACTCACCACACGGTCCGCCTCGAGTTCCCGACCGGCCTGCTCAACGCGAACAACTGGTCGGCGAGCACGATCAGCCCGCCCGAGAACCCGGCTCCCGTGGGCCCGACCGGTCACCTCACCGGCATCGGCGACAAGTGCGTCGACCTCGCGGGCGGCAGCGCGGCCGACGGAACGCAGGTGGTCCTGAACTCCTGCGGTACGGCAGGGACCCAGCAGTGGACGGTGGCCCCCGACGACTCGCTGCGCGTCCTGGGCAAGTGCCTGGCCACACAGGACGGGGGCGTGACCAACGGAACCCGGGTACAGGTGACCGCGTGCGACGGTTCGAAGGGTCAGCAGTGGACGGCCGACGCCGCCAACGGCTACGTCGTGAACGGTCGGTCGGGTCTGTGCCTGGAGGACGCGGACGGGAGCACGGCGGACGGCAACCGGTTGATCATCTGGGAGTGCAACGCGGGTGACGCCGGCCAGAAGTGGAGGCTTCCCGCCTGACGGACGGCACTTCAGACCACGCCGTCGACGGCCCCGGGGCGCCAACCGCTCCGGGGCCGTCTTCCGTGCGAGTGAACCCCGGCCCCGCCCGTCTTCGTGACACATGGGGGGATACAGCGCCGGGCATGACGCCGTGTCCGGTCGGCCTCGTCGTGAGGAGAACCATCCGTGAAGATCGGCATCGGGCTTCCCAACCAGGTTCGCAACGTCCGGCCCGCCGTCGTCCCCGCGTGGGCCAGACGCAGCGAGGTGGTCGGCTTCAGCTCGCTCGGTTCCCTGGGACGCCTCGCCTACCCGGGCGTGATGGACACGGTCGCCCTGGCGGCGGCAGCGGGCGCCACGAGCCGTATCGGGCTGGTCAGCACGCTCCTGCTCGGTCCGGTGTGGCCGGCGGTGCTGTTGGCCAAGGAGGTCGCGGGCATCGACGCGGTCTCCGGCGGCCGCCTCACACTCGGCCTCGGGCTGGGCGGCCGGTCGGACGACTTCGTGGTGGACGGCCTCGGCCCGCGGGGGACCGGCAAGCGGCTGGACCGGGACATCGAGACGTACCGGAGCGTGTGGCGCGGACAGACCCCGTCCGGCTGCGACAACCCGGCCGTGCCCGAGGGCACCCGTGAGGTGCCGCTGCTGTTCGGCGGCATGGCGCAGGCCTCCTTCGACCGCGTCGCCAGGTCGGGGCGGGGCTACATCGGCCCGTCGGCGCCGCCCGCGGTCGTGGGTCCGGCCTTCGAGCGCGCACGGGCCGCCTGGAAGGAGGCGGGACGCGAAGGATCGCCGTACCTGGTCGCCCTGGCGTACGTCGCCCTCGACGACGTCGACACGGGCCGGGCCAACGTCCACGACTACTACCGGCCCGCCGGACCGGAGGTCGCACGGGCGAAGGCCTCCCAGGTCAGCGGCGGAGCCGAGGCCGTCAGGGCGACGGTCGAGGCGTTCGAGGACCTCGGCGCCGACGAACTCATGCTCAATCCGACCACCGACGACATCGAGGAGGTGACGCGCCTGGCGGAGACGGTTCTGTAGGCCGGTCCCTCCTGGACCTACGAGAAGGACGGTGACCTTAACCGCGATGCGCAGTTCAGGGGGCCAAAAGCTCCAGGCCGCGGGAGAACGCCGCGTCGGCGGTAGGTGGTCGGCCACCTGCCGCCGGCTGCGGGTCGTCGTTCAGACGGTGATCGTCTTGTACTCGGTGTAGGTGCCGAGTCCGACCACACCGTACTCGCGGCCGATGCCGCTCGCCTTGAAGCCGCCGAAGGGACCGTCGAAGGCGACGGAGGCACCGTTGACCGTGACGGTTCCGGTGCGGATGCGGCGGGCCACCTCCAGCGCGTGGGCCTCGTCGGAGGACCAGACACCGCCGGAGAGGCCGTACTCCGAGTCGTTGGCGATACGGACCGCGTCGTCCTCGTCCTCGTAGGCGATGACCACCAGGACCGGACCGAAGATCTCCTCCTGCGCGATCCGCATGGAGTTCTCGACGTCGGCGAACACGGTGGGCGTGACGTAGTTGCCCTTCTCCAGGCCCTCGGGGACCTGCGGACCGCCGGTGACCAGGCGGGCGCCCTCCTCGATACCGAGCTGGATGTAGTTGCGCACCCGTTCCTGCTGGTCGGGGCGGATCATCGGGCCGATGAAGGTGTCGGGGTCGTTCGGGTCGCCCACCTTCAGCGACTGCACCAGCTCCTTGAGGGCCGTCACGACCTCCTCGTACCGGCTGCGCGGGGCCAGGATCCTCGTCTGTGCGATGCACGCCTCGCCGTTGTTGAGCAGCGAGCCGAACTTCAGGCCCGCGACGGCCTTCTCCATGTCGGCGTCCGGAAGGATGACGGCGGCGGACTTGCCGCCCAGCTCGAGGCTGACCCGCTTGAGCTGTTCGCCCGCGATCGCGGCGATGCGGCGGCCTGCCCGCGTCGAACCGGTGAAGGCGATCTTGTCGACCTCTCGGTGCGACACCAGGTACTCACTGGTCTCCCGGTCCGCGGGCAGGACGCTGATCACGCCCTGCGGAAGACCGGCCCGCTCCAGCAGTTCGGCCAGGAAGCCCAGGCTCAGCGAGTTCTCCGGGGAGATCTTGAGGACCACGGAGTTGCCCGCGAGCAGAGCGGGGATGATCTTCGACGTGGCCGCGGAGAACGGTGAGTTCCACGGGATGACCGCGGCCACGACGCCGATCGCCTCACGGCGCACCACGCTGCGCGACGGGGACACCGGGTCGGTGGGCACCAGCGTTTCCTCCCAGGCGAATTCCTCCGCCGCCTTCAGATAGGCGTTGGCCTGCCGGGTCAGGCCCGGCTGCCCGGCCCGAGTGAACCATCCCGCCGAACCGTTCTCCAGGGAGATCAGGTGTGCGGCCTTCTCCGCGTTCTCCTCGCGCAGCGCGTTGAACCGCCGCAGGACCGCGACCCGCTCCGCCGGCGGAGTCGTACGCCACACACCCGCCTCGAAGGATGCGCGCGCCGCGGCGAGCGCGCGGTCGACGTCCGCCGGCTGCGCCTGCGCCGCACGGCCGACGACCGACTGGTCGTGAGGTGAGGTGATGTCGAGCAGCTCCGGGTTGCTCGGCTCCACCCAGGATCCGCCGATGAAGAGCCGGTCGTAGGTGATCATGTGCGTTCCCTCTTCGTGTCTTTCGTGTTCTTCAGCTGACTCGTCCAACTGTCACTTTAATGTAGCACTTCTATGGGAGTAGATGCACATTGATGAGGTTACACATCCAATATTCTCCACATGGACGTTACGCTTATGGGTATGAGAGCCGATGCAGCACGCAATCTGGAAGCCGTTCTGACCACCGGGGCGCGGATGCTCGCCGCCGATCCGGGGGCGAGCATCGCGAGCATCGCGGCGCAGGCGGGGGTGGACCGGCGTACGGTCTACCGGCGCTTCGACTCGCGCGAGGACCTCCTCGCCGCCATCTACGAAGCCCGTCTGACGGCGATCGAGCGGGCCATCGAGGACGCGCGGCTGCGCGAGGCACCCGTCGCCGTCGCGCTGCACCGCTACGTGGAGAACATCATCGGCGTCAACCGCTCCTGGCCCGTCGACCTCACCCGCATGCTCGCCGACGACACCGTCCGCGCCCGCCGCGACGCCGCCGTCCGCGAAGTCGACGCCTTCCTCCAACGCGCCACCGACGAAGGCCTCCTGCGCCCCGACCAACCCCAGCGCTGGGCCGCCACACTCCTACCCGAACTGGTGAACCTCGCGGCGCACCGGCAGACGCATCTCGGTCCGGGCCAGGCCGCCGACGTGGTGGTCGACACGCTTTTGTGCGGCCTCGGAGCGTCCTGACGCCGACGGCCGGCACCCGTGAGGGCGCCGGCCGGTCGTGAATGTGCTGTCCGGTGGGTCAGGCGGCCGGGACCGCGGAGTCCTCGGCGGAGGTGGGGTCGGCCGCGGGGTCGGCGGCGGGGTTCGTCTCCTTGCCGGTGTCCGCCTCCTCGCCGGTCGTGCGGGACGGCTTGAGGAAGAGGGCGAGGAGGGTGCCCACGGCGAGCGCGGGAGCGATCCAGAGGTAGCCGGAGGCCGTGGCGTGGGCGAAGCCGTCCAGCGCGGTGTCGCGCAGGCCCGCGGGAAGCCGGGTGATGGTGTCGGGGCGGGTCGCGTCGAAGCCGCCGGTGGCCGGAAGGTGGCGGGTGCGGTCGGCGAAGCCGGTGTTGAGGAGAGTGCCGAAGACGGCGACACCGAAGGCCGCGCCGATGGACCGGGCGAAGGTGACCACGGCGCTGGCGGCACCGAGGTCGGCGGTGGGCACGCTGTTCTGGACGGTGGTCAGCACCACCATGGGCACCATGCCGATCCCCACTCCCGTGACCAGGAAGTAGACGCTCAGGACGAGGGTGCCGGTGGTGGCCCCGATGGTGCTCAGCAGGAGCAGCCCGGCGAGGTTGGCGAGCAGGCCCGCCAGCAGGATCGGGCGCAGCAGACGGGCGTGCGCGGCCCAGCGTCCGGCCAGGTACTGGCTGACGACCAGGCCCACGACCAGGGGCAGCAGATGGACACCCGAGAGGGTGGCCGACACGCCGTGGACGATCTGCAGGTAGGTGGGCAGGTAGACCAGGACGGCGAACATGCCCGCGTTGGCGACGAACCCGATCAGCGAGGAGAAGACGACGGTCCGCGAGGTGAACATGGCCGGCGGCAGTACCGGGGCGGCGGCGCGCCGCTCGACGGGCACCAGCAGTACGGCCAGCGCGACGGTGGCGACGATCAGACCGATGATGGCCGGGGAACCCCATCCCCAGCGCTCACCGAACGACGTGACCAGGACCAGGCCGGTGGCGATCGCGGCCAGCATCAGGGAGCCCAGGTAGTCGATGCGGGACTTGGCCCGCTGGCCGGCCGAGGGCAGCGCTCGCGCGGCGATGACCAGGGCCACGGCGCCGACGGGCAGGTTGATGAGGAAGGCCCACCGCCAGGAGAGCTGGTCGGTGAAGACACCGCCCAGCAGGGGGCCGGCGATGCTGGCGACGCCGTACACCGAACCGAACATGCCCTGGTAGCGGCCGCGCAGGCTCGGGGCGACGATGTCACCGACCAGCGCGAAGGTCAGCACGATCATGCCGCCGCCGCCCACACCCTGCAGAACGCGGGCGCCGATCAGCTCGGGCAGGTTCTGGGCCAGGCCGCAGGCCACCGAGGCGATCAGGAAGATCGTGGTCGAGACCAGGTACAGCCGCTTGCGGCCGAACATGTCGCCGAGCTTCCCCCACAAGGGGGTCACCGCCGTCGAGGCGAGGAGATACGCGGCGCTGACCCATGCGATGTCGTCGAAGCCGTTCAGGTCCTGCGCTATCCGCGGCAGCGCCGTCGAGACGATCGTCTGGTCCAGGGCCGCCAGGAGAACGGCCAGGATGAGGGCGCTCATGGCGGCTGCCACTCCTCCCGCCCTGGGTGACGCTGACTGCTGTGCCTTCGGCATCGGAACGTGCCTTTCAAGAAGTGAGGTGCGGGGTGCCGATCATCGGAAGGACGGTCTCGTCTCAGCCGACTGGCACTACCCGAGCTATCTGTCACTTCAATGTAGCACTTAATGGATGGTGCTTCACACCTGTGGGGCTCTAGGTGTCTCAGGCTTCACACTTCGCCACTAGACTTGGCGTGGTGAGAGCCGATGCAGCACGCAATCTGGAAGCCGTTCTGACCACCGGGGCGCGGATGCTCGCCGCCGATCCGGGGGCGAGCATCGCGAGCATCGCGGCGCAGGCGGGGGTGGACCGGCGTACGGTCTACCGGCGCTTCGACTCGCGCGAGGACCTCCTCGCCGCCATCTACGAAGCCCGTCTGACGGCGATCGAGCGGGCCATCGAGGACGCGCGGCTGCGCGAGGCACCCGTCGCCGTCGCGCTGCACCGCTACGTGGAGAACATCATCGGCGTCAACCGCTCCTGGCCCGTCGACCTCACCCGCATGCTCGCCGACGACACCGTCCGCGCCCGCCGCGACGCCGCCGTCCGCGAAGTCGACGCCTTCCTCCAACGCGCCACCGACGAAGGCCTCCTGCGCCCCGACCAACCCCAGCGCTGGGCCGCCACACTCCTACCCGAACTCATGCATCTGGTGTCCCGGCAACTGCCCGAGCTGAGCCCCGCGCAGGCGGCGGACGTCGTCGTCGACACCCTGCTCCACGGCCTCGGAGCGTCCTGACACACCGGGCCCCGACACGCCGACGGCCCCCAGGCGCGCATGTGTTCGCGCGTTCCCCGGGGGCCGGTCGTCCCTGCGCCGGCGGCACTCGTACGGCCGTACCTCATCTCACGCGACGACTCCTGGAGCCGTGTCCGTGTCTGTGTCCGCGTACGCGCCGGGCTCGGAGGCGTCCTGCCGCTCCTCGTCGTCACCTGGGCGCGGGGTGAGCGACGCGGGGATCCGCGGCACGGTTCCGGGGAGATGGACACGGCGCAGCCGGGGCGGCTCGCTCCTGGAGTCGGGGTTCTTCACGGCCTCTCCCATCCATTGCGTCCGTCGTTGTGGCAACCCGCGTCGGCGTCGGCGCATTCCGACCGCCGGTGGGCGTGAACCCGGCGCCTCCACAAGAACGTTTGCCGATGTGTGAGATGCAGGGCAAGCGTGCGGAGAAGGGCACGACGCTGCAGATCTGGACCCTGCCCGGGGCCGCCTGATCTGACACGGGCTCCGTGCCAGGGACCTCAGGCGGTGCGGTAGCGCACCGGTAGGGACAGCACGCCGCGCATCATGCCGGAGGGGATCCACTCGAGGGAGTCCGCGGGGACCGCCAGCTCCAGCTCGGGGACGCGGGAGAGCAGGACGCGCAGGGCGATGGTGGCCTCGAGTCGCGCCAGGGGAGCGCCGAGGCAGTAGTGGATGCCGTGGCCGAAGGCCAGGTGGCGGGCGTTGCGCCGGGTGACGTCGAGCGCCCCGGGGTCCTCGCCCCGTGCCGCGGAGGCATCATGGCCGGCGGACCCCAGAGCGATGGTGACGATGCTGCCCCGGGGGATCGTCACACCGCCCAGTTCGCAGTCCTCGGCCGCGTAGCGGTTCGTGGACCGCTCCACGGACGTGTCGAACCGCAGGAACTCCTCGACCGCGCCGGGCAGCAGCTCGGGCCTGTCACGCAGCAGCTGGAGCTGGTCGGGATGCTGCAACAGGGCCAGGGTGGCGTTGCCCAGGAGGTTCACGGTGGTCTCGTGCCCGGCGACGACCAGCAGCATCGCCGTGCCGACCAGTTCGTCCTCGGAGAGCCGGCCGTCCTCCTGGTCGCGGGCCGTGACCAGTGCGGACAGCAGGTCGTCTTCCGGTGCCTGCCGTTTGGCCTTCACGAGGTCGCGCAGCAGTCCGTGCAGGCCGAGCAGCGCGGGACGGTGCTCCGGCGAGGCCACCTGCATCGAGTGGGCAGACCAGTGGCGGAAGTCCTCGCGGTGTTCCTGCGGGATGCCCAGGAGTTCGGCGATGACCGTGACCGGCAGCGGTGCGTTGAACGCCTCGACGAGGTCCGTCTCGCCGGCGGGCGGCAGAGCGTCGAGCAGGTCGTGGGCGAGCCGCTCGATGCGGGGCGCCAGTTGTGCCGTGCGCCGGGGTGTGAAGGCACCCGCCACCAGGCGGCGGAGCCGGGCGTGTTCGGGAGGGTCGGCGTCCAGCATGTGTCCGACGAGTCCGAGGCCGGGCTCGTTGAGGATGAACCCCGCGGCGGCCAGGGCTTCGGTCGCGGGCTCGGAGTCCTTGAGCAGCGCGGGGTGGGTCATGGCCTGCCGGGCCAGGTCGTAGCCGACGACCAGCCAGCCGGTCAGGCCCTGGTGGTACTCGACGGGGTGGAGGGGGCCGAGCGCCCGCAGCCGGGCGTACCGTCCGGGTGCGTCGGCCTTGAAGGCGGCGTCCAGGACCACCCTGTCGGCCGCGACGGGGCACTGTTGCTTCTGCGGGTTCATCTTTGTCTCCCCGATCCCCGATCCCCGGTGCCGGTCGGCGCCTTGTGCGGTGTGCACTGCATGTGTGGTGCGTGTGCGCTGTGGGGCCGCTGGTCCGGCCCTTGTCATCAAGACGGTTGGCGTCCGCGCGAAGGTTCACCCCGGTGCGGGGCGTCGCGCTTTCCCGTCGTCAGTTGTCGCTGTTCAGGATGGACAGCACGCGCAGTGCCTCCAGGTAGATCCACACCAGCGTCAGGGTGAGACCGAAGGCCGCCATCCACGACTCCTCGCGCGGCGCTCCGTAGGCGATTCCGTCCTCGATCTGCTTGAAGTCCAGGGCGAGGAAGCAGGCGCCGAGCAGGATGCCGACGATCCCGAAGACGACACCGAGGGCGCCGCTGTCGAAGCCGAGGCCGTTGCCCGCGCCGAAGGCGGAGAAGAGCAGGTTGGCCACCATGAGGATCAGGAAGCCGGTCGCGGCGGCGAGCACGAACCCGTAGAACCTCCGGGTGACGCGGATCCAGCGCATCCGGTACGCGATCAGCACGCCCGCGGAGACCGCCAAGGTGCCCAGCACCGCCTGCACGACCACGCCCGGCGAGATGTAGGTCGACGTGGCGCTGGAGATGACGCCGAGGAAGACGCCTTCCAGCGCCGCGTATCCGAGGATCAGGGCCGGAGAGGGCCTGCGCCGGAACGTCTGGACGAGCGACAGGACGAAGGCGACCAGGGCCGCGCCGACGGCGATGCCGTACGAACGCCCGATGTTCGCCTCGTCGACGGGCAGCAGCACCCAGGACAGTACGGCCGCCACCGCCACGGTGCCCAGCGTCGTCGCGGTGCGGACGACCACGTCGTCGATCGTCATCGCGCCGCTGTCGGTCCGGGCGGCGTCCTTGACCGGGCTCGGAGCACCGTTCGTGAGGTAGGGGTTGACCGAGAGGTCGGTCGGCCCCTCGCCGGCCGTGGCGGGGACCGGCCGACGCGTGATGACGTCGGCCCGGCTGTCGTCGTGCTCGAAGCCTCGCCGGGAGAAGATCGGGTTGCTGCTCTTCACGTCGTTCCTCCTTGTCCGCCGCACGGGGCGGCCACAGGTGTCCGGTGACATTCGCGTTCTCGGGGCGGTTCGACGGATGTCGGTGACTGGCCCGGTCGGAGGAGATTCCCTCCCGCGTCACCACTCTGACAGGTGACGTCATGAAAGGCAAGAGATGTCACCGCTCGAACTGGTGATGAAGGTGGGTTCCGGCACATGCCGGAACACCCGACCGGCCGCTCACGGTCGGCCGGGTGTGTGGGCGGGCGAGTGTTTGTGTGTGTGGCTGGGTGTGCGGTCGGTGTCAGGAGAGCGCGGCGACCTCGAGGACCGCGGAGACGAAGGCGTCGGGGCGTTCCTGGGGGAGGTTGTGTCCGGCGCCGGGAACCACGTGATGCACGCGGGTGCCCGGGAAGTGGGTGGCCGAGGACGTCCCGTCGGTCCACGGGGTGCCCCGTCGGCCTGGCCGTCCAGGGTGACGGTCGGCACGGTGATCGGCGGCTGCTCGGCGAGCCGCGCCTCGATGTCGTCGTACCGTGGATCACCCGGCGCGGCGCCGAGCCGGTGGCGGTAGCTGTGGATCACGACGTCCACGTAGTCGGGGTTCGTCCACAGGCCGGCGGCCTCGTCGAGTTCGGCCTCGGTGAACTGCCACTCGGGCGAGTTGCGGTGCCAGACGACCCGGGCCAGTTCCTTCCTGTTCTGTTCCAGTCCCGCCCGCCCGCGCTCGGTGAGGAAGTAGAAGAAGTACCAGAAGCCGGTCTCGAGGGACGGCGCCAACGGCTCCTGGGCGGCGGCGATGTTCTGGATCAGGTAGTTGTTCACCGAGACCAGGCCGATGCAGCGTTGCGGCCACAGGGCCGCGACGACGTCGGCCGCCCGCCCGCCCCAGTCGTAGCCGGCGAACAGGGCGCGGCGGATTCCGAGCGCGTCCAGGAAGGCGATGTGATCGGCACCGAGAGCGCCCTGCTGACCCGAGCGAAACGTGTCCGCGCGCCGGAACCGGGTCTCGCCGTGACCGCGCAGGTAGGGGATGAGGCAGCGGTAGCCGTGCCGGGCCAGGACGGGGGCCACCTCGGCGTAGGAGCCGACGGGGCTGAACGGCCAGCCGTGGCTGAGGACGACAGGTGTGCCGTTGGCGGGGCCCACCTCGTGGTAGGCGATGTTGAGGAGATGCGTACGCGCATGACGTACCGGTCCCAGGCCCCGTGCCCGGCCGTCGGTGCCGCCCCGCCCTGCTCGGGGCCCCGGGCGAGCGGCGGCGGCGGCCGGGCTTCCGCCGCCCGCGAGGAGTCCGCCGTAGCCGGCCGCCGCCGTGGTCATCGCCTGGGTGAGTCTCCGCCTGCTGATCATGTCGGCCGTCTCGCTCTCGTTGCGTTGCGGGGGGTTCGGGGGAGTGTGGACACCCACACGTGCGTCACCTATTCAACTGGTGACGAGAATTGCCGACGGGACACCTCATGTCAAGGAGGCGAGGTTTCTCCGGTGTCCGCCGGCGTGTGTGTGACGTCGTGAGCGGTGCGAAGGGGATCGGGTGAGGGCGTCGAGACCCGCGACGAGGGAGGTGGACGGGCACGCCGGCAGGCAGGGCGACGACGTCGGGAGGGTGTGTCCCCGGCCGCGGCGGCCGCCTGTGTGTTTCCGAAGCGGTCGCCCTCACAGCGGGGGAAGCATATGAGGGCGACCGCTCCTTCCCCACTGCCGGGGCCCAGCCAATCTCCGCCCCGGCAGCAGGAGTCTCCACCTGGATCAACGGGCCGGGAGGCGGACAAGGTTCACGGCCCGGTGAGGAATTCCGGCCGCGACGGCGACTATGCGCCGACGCGGTCGCCGGAACAAACCCCGGGAGACACCTGTGATGCCGGGAACTGCTAGCTTTGCCCACATCCCTTCCTTGCCGAGCCCGGAGTGGCGGATGACGAACGGCCTGCCGGTCATGGACGGACCCGGGCCGTTCGTGGACCCGGACCGACTGCGCCGGGACGTGGAGTTCCTCGCCGGCGAACCGCGGAGCCGACGCCGGACCCCGCGTGCGATGGAGCGAGCCGAGGCGTACGTCCATGACCAACTCCTCCGGGCGGGCTGGCGGGTCGAACGGCAACCCTTCGATCTGCGCTGGCGGCTGGGCTCCACCGACCGGCACGGCCACCGGGCGCTCGCCCTCAAGCCACGGCTGCACCGCCGTCTGCGGGGCGCCAATCTCATCGCCACCCGGCCCGGCGCCGGCGACGCCCCCACGGTGGTGGTCGGAGCACATCTGGACAGCGTCAGCGGAAGTCCGGGCGCGGACGACAACGCGTCGGGGGTGGCGGTCGTGCTGGAGACCGCGCGACTGCTGTCCGCGCTGCCCGCCTCCCCGCCGGTCACCCTGGCCGTGTTCGACATGGAGGAACTCGGCCTCATCGGCGCCCGCCACGCGGCCGGAGAACTGGGCAGGGGACGCCGCGTCCAGGGGATGATCTGCCTCGAGTCGGTCGGCTACTTCACGGACGAACCCGGCACCCAGCGGCTCCCCGCCGGATTCGCGCGGGCCTTCCCGGAGGCCGCCGCGACCACCCGCGCCCACGGGTACCGGGGCGATTTCACCCTGGTGGTGCACCGGCGCTCGTCCGCAGCGGCGGCCGAGGTCTGGCAACGAGCCGCGGCGGCGGCCTCACCGGCGCTCCCCGGTCTTCTGCTGCGCGACCCCAGACCCGACGGTCCGGCGGGCCTTCTCATCGGGCTGGCGGTTCCCCCCGTCAACCACCTCGGACGCAGCGACCACGCGCCCTTCTGGAACCGCCGCATCCCCGCGCTGATGCTCACCGACACCGCGAACTTCCGCAACCCGCACTACCACCGGCCGACCGACGTACCGGGGACGCTGGACTTCGAACGCCTCGCCGCCGTCACCGCGGCCACGGTGACGACGGCCGTCTCCTGGCCCGGTGACTGAGCAGCACGGCGGCGCGGGTCGAAACCCCTAGCGCCACTGAGGGGCGTCGGCGGCCTTCCCCCACGGATCTGCGAGGATGATGTCGGCCAGCGCCCGGGCGCAGCCGGCCAGCAGCCGTTCGCCCTTCTCCGCGCTCGCCACGCGGGCGTTGCCCGCCACCCCGGACTGGGTGATCCGGTCGAAGGACACGGCCATGTACACCGGGTCGGTCGACTCCGCGGGCAACGTGATCTCCGGACCCCAGGCGGTGTCCAGGTTCTCGGTGCGGACCAGATCGGGGAAGGCGGCCATCATCAGTGAGGTCTCGCCCTCGCAGGCGTGCATGAGACCGGGCTGAGCCTCGAGCGTGTCACGCACCACCTCCCGGCCGGCGGTGAAGTAGCTCGTGCACGCGATGGGTGTGGACAGTTCCGCCGTCAGCTCGGTCGTGAGGGCGTTGAGTGCCGTCATGTTCCCGCCGTGGCCGTTGACGATCAGGATGCGGGAGAAACCCGCCCGCAGAATCGACCGGCAGATGTCCCGCAGGAGGGCGTGCAGCGTGGACAGGGACACGCTGAACGTGCCGCCGAAGCTGATGTGGTGCTCCGACAGGCCCGACCACACGGACGGCGTGACCACCACCCCGGTGTGTTCGGCGGCGAGCACGGCCGCCCGCCGGGAGACCTCGGCGGCGAGGAGGTCGTCCACGCCGGTGGGCAGATGGGGCCCGTGCTGCTCGGTGGCTCCCACGGGCAGCAGCACGACCGCGTCCCGGGCCGCGAGGTCGCGCAGTTGGCCGGCGGTCAGACGGTTCCACAGGACTTCGTTCATCAGGAAGGAGACGCCTTCTGTGTGCGGCCCGCAGGCCGGGATCGACTCGGACGGTACGCGGTGTGCCGGTGACGCGGTCCGGTTCAGAGGTGGTCGGCGTCGATGACGGCTTGGGTGAAGGCGGTGGGGGCTTCTTGGGGGAGGTTGTGGCCGATGCCTTTGAGGGTGCGGTGGTCGTAGGGGCCGGTGAAGTGGTTGCGGTAGGAGGAGCCGTCGCCGGGGGGTGGGGTGAAGGGGTCGAGTTCGGCGTCGAGGGTGATGGTGGGGGTGTGGATGTGGGGGGTGGCGAAGAGCTTCTTCTCGTAGCGGTCGTAGCGGTGTTCGCCGTCGGCGAGGCCCAGGCGCCAGCGGTAGTTGTGGATGACGATGTCGGGGTAGTCGGGGTTTTCGAAGGCGGCGGCGGTGCGCTGGAAGGTGGCGTCGTCGTAGTTCCAGGTGGGGGAGACGAGGTCCCAGACCAGGCGGCACAGCTGGGGGCGGTAGGTGTCGTCGTTCATGGCGGCGCGCCCGCGTTCGGTGGCGAAGTAGTACTGGTACCACCAGGTGTGTTCGGCCTGGGGGGCAAGGGGGGTCTTCTGGGCTTCGACGTTGGTGATGATGTATCCGCTCACCGAGACGAGGGCCTTGACGCGTTCGGGCCACAGGGCGGCGATGATGTCGGCGGTGCGCGAGCCCCAGTCGAAGCCGGCGAGGACTGCCTTGTCGATTTTGAGGGCGTCCATAAGGGCGATGATGTCGAGGGCGATGGCGGACTGCTGGGCGTTGCGGAAGGTGCGCTGCGACAGGAAGCGGGTGGGGCCGTGGCCGCGGAGGTAGGGGACGATGACGCGGTAGCCCTGGTCGGCGAGGAGGGGGGCGACGTCGACGAAGCTGTGGATGTCGTAGGGCCAGCCGTGCAGGCAGATGACGACGGGGCCGTGGGCGGGGCCGGCCTCGGCGTAGCCGACGTTGAGCAGTCCGGCGCGCACGTGCTTGATGCGGTGGAAGGAGGTGTGGGTTCCCGGCGCCACCGAGGGCACCGTCGGGACTGGCCCACCGCTGCCCGCCCCGGCCCCGCCGCCCGGGGCCGCGGCTGCCGGGGACGCCTGCAGACCGGCCAGCGAGACCGCCGCCGCACCCGTGCCCAGACCCACGGCCTTGCTGAACGTACGCCTGTTGATCATGTGAAGCCCTTCGTCGTACCAGTGAACTGCCGTTGTACGGTTGCGTGGGAGGTGTGAGCCGCCGGATCGCGCCGGGTCACCGCGACGTGTTCAGTCGGGCGGTGCCTTCGGAGTCCGGAGCAGACCGGCGATGACCTCGTCCCAGTCCAGCCCTTCCACCTCCGTACCGGCGGGAACCAGCTCGTAGGAATGCTCGAGCCACTCCGTCAGAGGGGGGACGGGCAGCTCGAACAGCGCCGTCACGTCGTAGGAGTCGAGTTGCAGCCATGCCGTGGCCCGCTCGTCCAGATGCGCCGGCCACACCTGGACGTCCCCGAGGCCGCTCATCCAGAACAGACCCTGGTAGAGCAGGTCACGGCCGACACTCCAGGTGATGCAAGGAGCACCTTCTACGAGGAAGGTCAGGGACACCACCAGGGGAGCCCGCGTGTCGAACCGGAACTCCGCCTTCATGGTGTGCCGGGCGAACGCGTCCAGCATGCAGTGGATGTCCAGCGACAGCAGGGGGAGTTCCTGCGGCGTCGCCAGATGGGCCCGTACACCGGGTCGGTTACCGCTCATGACGGGTTTTCCTTCCGTGTGTGGTGGGGGCTGGCGTCACACACTCTTGTCCGGCGCACGGCCTGGCGCATCAGTCAGTTGACGGTGAGCCGTGCCCCCGTCATCGTCGGCGCACGGCTCTCGGAGGCCGGGCGCGGGCGGCCCGGAACATTGAGTCATTCGACTGTTTCCGCCGGGCCGGGCCTGGATCACCCTTGAGTGGTCGCCCGCCTGTCGGTGCCGGGTACTCATCCACCCTCGGAGGGCTCAGCCGTGAACCGAACTCCCGTCCTCTTCATCCATGGCGCGTGGCTGCACGCGCTGTCGTGGGAGTCGTGGGCCGAGCGTTTCGCCGGGCGGGGGTTCACCACCTTCGCTCCGGGATGGCCGGGGGAGGCGGACACGGTGCGGGAGACGCGCCGGCGGCCCGGGACGCTCGGGGAGATCGGGCTGGACGCCCTCACGCACCACTACGGGCGGATCGTGCGGTCCTTCGACAACTCGCCCGTGCTCGTCGGGCACGCGGTCGGCGGTCTCATCGCGCAGCACCTCATCGGCGCGAACCTGGGCAGGGCGGCGGTGGCGATCGCGCCGGCCCCTGTCAACGCCGTCCCTTTAACGGCCTCGGCCGCCCGTCTGTGGACCCCGGAGTCGGGGGACCCGGCGAGCGGGCACGAGCTGATGTCGCTGCCGCGGGAGCAGTTCCGGCACGTCTTCGCCAACGCGGTCGGACAGGAGGAGTCCGGCAGGCTCTTCGAGCGTTACGTGGTGCCCGCTCCGCGCCGCCTGTTCACCGACCTCGACTACGAAGGCACGGTCCGTCACCCCCGCGCCTTCGCGGACGTCGGCAACGCGGCGCGCGGCCCCCTGTTGCTGGTGTCCGGACAGGAGGACCGGATGGTGCCCGACTCCGTGACCCGGGCGGTGTACAGGCTGTACGGCGATTCCACGGCCGTCAGCGATCTCAAGCAGTTCGCGGACCGTGGCCACTCCATGGTCGTGGACAGCGGCTGGCGCGCGGTCGCCGACCACGTCCTGGCCTGGCTGGAAGCCCACGGCGTCCACGCGGCCCCGGCCGGCCAGGGACCGAAGGGACTCGGGCCTACGCCTCTTCGTCGACCCAGCTCATGAGCTTGCGCAGCTCCTTGCCGGTGGTCTCAAGGAGGTGCTCGGAGTCCTGGGTTCGACCCGGGGGTCGGCCGGACGAAGAGGGGCCGGCCCAGTCGATCGGCACCGTGACGAACGTTGCCATGTGTGAAGCGGTGAAGTCCGGCCGTCTCAATGTATGGGACAGGTTACTCACTCGGCTGGGGTGTGCGGGGAGGCCGAGACGTGCTGCTGTCGACACATGTGCGACCGCCGAGTCCCTCACAGAAGGAGGGACAGAAAGTTCGGCGGTGGACCCGGTCCGTCCGAGCGCCTCGCGTTCGCCGCGCCCGGCTGCTCCGGTCGTCCGCGCTCGGCGCCGCCGGCGAGGGTGCGGTAGCGCCCACGATGGAAGATCAGGGGTTCCCGCGAAGGTTCCGCACGCAGAGCGGTGACGCGGCCGACGGCGAGGGTGTGATCACCGCCGTCGTATTCGTGGCTCAGGGCGCAGGAGATCCAGGCACAGGCGCCCGCCAGCAGCGGCGCGCCGTCGTGCCCCGTGTCCCACTGGACCCCTCGGAACTTGTCGCCGCCGGACCGGGCGAAGGCGGAGCTGAGATCTTCCTGATCCTCGGCCAGCACGTTGACGCAGAAGACACCCGAGGCACGTATGAGCGGCCAGGTACGGGAGGTCCGCGCGGGTGCGAACGAGACCAGTGGCGGCTCGAGCGAGAGGGATACGAAGGACTGACAGGTGAGCCCGAGAGGGCCGTCGGATCCGGCCGCCGTCACTACGACGACGCCGGACGCGAAGTGCCCGAGCACGTCACGGTGGTCGGCCTCGCGTACGGGCACGGGAGCGGGGAGATCGGTCATGGTGTGCGCCTTGCTCTTGTCGATTGCGGCCGGGACGGCAGGGCGGGTTCGGGGTGTCAGACCATGGGGCTGACGGGCCGTTCGTCGCCCACCAGGGCGCGGCCGTACATCTCGCGGGCGAGGCCGGGATTCAGGGTGGGATGCCGGGCCGCCGTCTCCAGGTCGCGCCAGTGGCGCTGGATGGTCCTGGTCCGGGCGAAGCTGCCCGCCCCGCTCACCGTGAGCAGCAGGTGTACCGCCTGACGCAGACAGGTGGAGGCGTGTCCCACGTCCATGCGCACCCGGGTCCGGTCCAGGAGGGTGGGAGCGGTCCGTGATGCCGCCGCCGCGTCGACGGCCTCGGCGGAGCGCGTGAGGTGGAGGGAGGCGGAGTCGATCAGGGTGGCCGCGTCGGCGAGGGCCGCCTGGACGCTGGGGGAGTCGGCCAGGCGGCGATGGAGGGACATGGCCATCGGCTTCCCGCTCTCGACCGTCTCCAGGGTCAGACGGAAGACGGCGCGGGCCGCCCCGAGCAACGGCGCCATGGCGGTGAGCGTCATGGCCCCCGGCGGGACCCGGTACAGCGGTTCGTCGCCCAGCTCGTCACGGGCCACCACGTCGGAGAAGCTCCGAACACGGTGGTACGGGACGAAGACGCCGTCGGCGACGAGGGTGTCGCTGCCCGTGCCGCGCATGCCCGTCATGTCCCAGGTCTTCTCGATGACCAGATCACGGGTCCGCAGCAGTGCGACCCCCGGGTCGGACCCGTTCCCGTCGGGGCGGGCCAGGGGCACGCCGAGCACACCCCACTCGGCCTGGTGGCAGGCGGATGCCCACGACCACCGGCCGGAGACCAGGAGCCCGCCCTCGACCGGCTCCGCGGTGGCTCCCGCGCTGCTGAACGCGCCGCACATGGGCACGTCAGGGCCGTTGCCCCAGAGGTCGAAGCGGGCCTTGTCGCCGAAGGACGCGGCGATCTGCTGGGCGCCGTAGGAGACCATGGCCACCCAGCTGCTGGACGGACAGGCCAGGCCGATCTCGGCCAGGACGTCCACGCAGGCGGTGAGCGAGAGTTCGTGTCCGCCGAAGCGTTCGGGCGTCGCGAGACGGAACATTCCGGCGGCCAGCAGCGCCTGCGTGGTCTCGGAGGTGAGCCGGCTCTCCCGCTCGGCGTCGTCGGCTTCGCGGCGCAGTAGGGGAGAGATCGCACGAGCGGCCTCGACGAGCGGACGGGTCTTGTCGACGGGCGGGGCGTTCTTCTGAGGATCCAACCGATTCATCATCGCTCCAGCAAAGCCTATTCGGACCCATGGGTCCGTTTACCGTCTCAAGATACACGGATGCGGACAGGCGGAAGGTTCACGGGCCTCGTGCGGGACCAGGTCGGCCTCCGACGGTTGTGTTCGCGTACCGGATGGCGCCGGGGGAGACGCGGGTGGGCACAATGGACGGGTGAAACCCGTGGAGACGAGTCCGAGCACCGCCGAGTCCGGCGCACCCCCGAGGCGGGCCGACGCCCGTCGCAACCACGAGCGCGTCTTCGCGGCGGCGCTCGAGGTCTTCCAGGAGGCCGGCCTCCAGGGCACCGTGCCGCAGATCGCCGAACGGGCCGAGGTGGGCAAGGCCACCGTCTACCGCAGCTACCCCACCAAGGAAGACCTCGTGACCGCCGCGGTGAACCACCGGCTGGCCCGGCTGCGGCTGCACACCGCTCCCGCGCTGGCGCAGGAAGAGCCCTACCAGGCGTTCAGCGACTACGTGCTCCGTCTCTTCGAGAGTCTCGCCGGTGACCGGCTGCTGTCGGAGGTGCTCGCGGACGCCGGGTTCCGGAGCACCTCCGGCCTGCTGACCCAGCTGTCGGACCTGATGGAGGCGGCCAAGCCCACCGGCATGGTCCGCGCCGACGCCACGATCCTCGATCTGCGTGTGGTGCTCTGCGGCATGGCGGTCCAGTTGATCAGGATCGCCGAGCGGGACCCGGCGCTGTGGCGCCGATACGGCGAACTGACGCTTCGGGCCCTGCGCCCCTGAGCCGCGCGGGGGCGGCCGGGCGAGGGCCTCGGTCCGCCCGGTTCGCCTCACCGCCGGCCGCCTGCCGGTCCCGGGACCCGGATGGTCAGGTCGACCGTGCCGGACCCCGTCCGGGGCAGGACGGCGCCGAACCGACGGGCGATGGCGAGCATGGGCGTGTTGGCGACGTCGGTCATCACGGTGACCGTGTGGTCGTCTCCCCGTGCCGCGTGGTTGACGGCACAGTGGGTGAGCAGGGTGCCGACCCCGCGGTACTGCCAGGCGTCCTCGACCAGCAGGCCGAGTTCGGACACGCCCTCAGGGCCGGTGCGCATCAGGTGGGAGACGGCGACGACGGCGTCCGGGTCGTCGTAGGGCACCACGAGCCAGGTCGTGCCCAGCGCGGGATCCGTCAGATTCGCCCACTCGGCGTGCCCGATCCGCTGCCGTGGCGCCTGATAGCGGTGGTACCGGGACGTCGCCGTGCACCGCAGGTGCATGGCATTGACCTGGTCGAGGTCCTCCGGGCGGCCGCGGCGGACGTGAACCATCTCGCCGGTCGCCAGGACATGTACGGAGCCGTCGTCGAGGGCGGGGGCGGAGCGGTGGGCCGGACACATGATGTCACCTGTCGGTCGACGGGGGACAGCCGGCAGGTCCAGCGCGTCCCCTGATATGTGTCCAACGCTCGAATGGGGTGCATGTGTTCCTCCCCCCCATGAAGTCGATGGTGCAGTCACACGTATGTCGATCCGAGGCGCACGTGATGCAGGTCGTTGTGCCTGTTCAGGGGGCGCTTCCTCGTTCCTGGGCGCGGTCGTCCGGTTGGTCGGTGGGGTGTACGGACCACTGGAGGAGGAACCGCAGGGCTTCCTGGGAGGGGGAGTCGGGTGGGGCGGTGTAGGCGACCAGATGCTGGTCGGGCCGGGCGTCGACGGAGAGCTGCTGGACGTCGAGGGTCACGGTGCCGACGACCGGGTGGTGGTAGGTCTTGGTGAGCTGCCGGGGTCCACGGACCTGGTGGCTTCCCCACCAGGCACGGAAGTCCGGGTCGCGGACGGTGAGTTCGTCGACCAGGGCGGCCAGGGCCTGGTCGTCGGGGTTTCGTCCGGCCTCCATCCGCAGGACCGCGACACATTCGCGCGCGGCGCGCGACCAGTCCGCGTACAGGGATCGGTATGCGTCGTCGAGGAAGGTGAGCCGGATCAGGTTGCGCTCGGCCGGGGCCAGCGCGGCGAAGTCGGTCAGCAGGGCGGCCGCCCCTCGGTTCCAGGCCAGAACGTCCATGCGACGGTTGAGAACCATCGCGGGGATGTCGTGCATCGTGTCGAGCAGTTGGAGCAGTTGTCGGTCGACCTGCTGCTTGCCCGGCCGCAGCGCGGGGGCTGCCTGCGTGACGTCGGCCACGGTGAACAGGTACGCGCGTTCGTCGGGGGCGAGCTGGAGCGCGTCGGCGAGCGCGTCGAGGACCGGGCGGGAGACCCGGCGGGTGCGCCCCTGTTCCAGCCGTACGACGTAGTCGATGCTCACGTGCGCGAGCTGGGCCAGTTCCTCCCGGCGCAGTCCCGGTACCCGGCGCAGGCGGCCGTCGTCGGGCAGGCCGGCGCGGTGCGGGTCGAGGACAGCGCGGCGGGCACGTATGAACTCGCCCAGTTCGTTGCGGGAAGGGTTGCCGGAGTTCTCCATGTGTTCCAGTGTCCGCCACACCGCGGACACGTGCCTGGTACTGGCCTGCACAGGCAGGACTCTCCCTGGCACCTCGCACCGGACGGCGCGACCGTGGTGGACGTGGCCGACGGACCGAGGCGGCCACCGAACTCGCCCCAGTGCGCTCTCGCCCCCCTGTGCGAACGGAGAACACCACCATGAGGACAACCGAGAACACCACCGTGAAGACGGACGTCACCTTCCTCAGCGCCGGCCTGAAGCTCGCCGGCCACGTCTACACTCCCGACGGCGAAGACGCAGGCCCCCGTCCCGCCGTCGTCGTGGGACATCCCGGCAGTGGTGTGAAGGAACAGGCCGCGGGTCTGTACGCGCGGCGCCTGGCCGAGCAGGGCTTCGTCGCCCTCGCCTTCGACTCCGCCTTCCAGGGCGAGAGCGAGGGCACCCCGCGCGGTCTGGAGGACCCCGCCCACCGGGTCGAGGACATCAAGGCCGCGGTCTCGTTCCTCACCACCCGCGACGAGGTCGACGCCGACCGCATCGGCGCGCTGGGCATCTGTGCCTCCGGTGGCTACGTGCTTCCCGCCGCCACCGACCACCGCATCAAGGCCGTCGCCACCGTCAGCGCCGTCGACATCGCCCGTCAGTTCCGTCTGGGCGCCGACGGCGCGCAGGACCCGTCCGTCTTCCAGGGCATGCTCGACGCGGCCGCGGCGGCACGCACCGCCGAGGCCCGGGGCGAGGACGTCCAGAGCTTCCAGCTCTTCCCCGACACGGCCGAGCAGGCCCGCGCCCTGGCCGGCCGGCACGGCTTCGAGGGTTTCGAGTACTACCGCACCGACCGTGCTCAGCACCCGCGCTCGGCGAAGTTCCTCACCTGGTCCAGCATCGACCGCATGGCCTTCTTCGACGCCTTCCGATTCGTCGACCTGATCGCACCGCGCCCGCTGCTGATGATCGTCGGAGGCGAGGCGGTGACCTCCTGGATGAGCGTCGAGGCGTTCCAGAGGGCCCGCGGTCCGAAGGAACTGCACTGGATCGACGGCGCGAGCCACGTCGACCTCTACGACAAGGAGCAGTACGTCGGCCCCGCGGTGGCGAAGCTGACCGACTTCTTCGTCCCCGCACTGTCGCCCGGTGTGTCGTCCGAGACTCGGGTGTGTCAGCGATGTGGGTGTGCGTGGCGGCCGTCCACCTCGACGAGGGCGACGACACAAGAGCAGTGAGCGACCGTGCGTCAGACGGAGTCGAGCGGCAATGCGCCGAGAACGGCCGCGAGGCTGTGCGGGTCGCGGCGGGCGATGTTGTGGCCGACGGGGATCTCGTGAACCTGCCAGCCCGAGTCGTTGCGCAACCGTTCGGTCAGGGTCACGAACGGGCTACCCGGCCACGCGCCACCACTGATGAACGTTCGGCCGATCGCGCGGCTGGGGGTGCCTCCGAGCCTGATCGACTGGACGAAGCTCGCCAGTGGGTGCGGTCGCGCGCGAGGGTCGAGTCCTTCGGGAACCGCGACCCATCGACCGTCGGCGCGGGCGCCGGCTATGAACAGTTCCCGGAAGCTGTCGCTGGTCAAAGACCAACATGAATCCCCGTCGTCCGGGACGTAGGCGTCGATGAAGACGAGTTGATCGAGGCAGTCGCTGAGCCGATCCGCGACTCCGGCGATCACCATCCCGCCGTAGCTGTGCCCGCACAGCGCGACGGGCGTTCCGTTGCCACGGTCGATGATCTCGGCTACCTGGTCAATATGGGTGTCGAGGTTCGGCGGACGGTCCACATCGACTGGGCCATCCGACTCCAACCCCGACAGGGTCACCGCCTCGACGTGGTGACCGTCTCGGTGCAGCTCAGCAGCCACCGAGTCGAACACCCATCCCCCTTGCCAGCCACCCGGCACCATCACGAACTTCATCGCGTCATCGTAGGTCAGGCAGAACCGGACGAGTACAACTGGTGATCGCACGCCTCGGCAACGTTCGGGCTGGCGGCGACGAACCGCAAGGCGAATCCGTACGCCGGCAAGAAGCGTCCCCGAGCGACACCGATGACGTCGAGCGCCACCCCTGCCCCCGGTGCCGGGCCGAACCCGGCACCCCGTTCCGCTCGCCCTCGCCCTCGCCCTCGCCAAGCAGGGCATCCCGCGCGACAACGACGTCAAGGCCCACACCGGCGTCACCGCCTCCGACGTGATCGCCGGATACCGGGAGATCGTCCGGCGCGCGCACGCCGCGGGAAGTGCGTGGTCGGTGCCACGGTGGGGCCGTTCAAGAGCTGGCCGGAGTGGGATCCGGCGGCCGAATCCGTCCGGCGTGAGGTCAACGAATTCGTCAGGAGCAGCGGGGAGTTCGACGCCGTGACCCGACGTCGACCACGTGCCGCGCAGTCCCTACGACAAGAGCATGCGGGCGCCGGCCGACGCGGTGGACCTCACCTCGCTCGACTGCGCCACCGGTCCGCGCTCCCGGGCTCAGCCGTGAAGGGTTTCGAGGTGACCGAGCAGCGCGTCCCGGGTCGGCCCCGGGTCCTCGAAGACGGCCGCGTGACCGCCCGAGACCGCGACGAGCCGTGCGTCGGCGATGCCGTCGGCCAGCTCCAGGGAGTGCTCGGGGGCCACGAACCGGTCGCCCGTGGCCGCCACGACCAGGGTGGGCACCGCGATCTCGGCCAGGTCCTCGCGGACGTCGATGCCGAGCGTCAGGGCGATCTGCTCGGCGGTGCCGGGAGCGGGGTGCCCTCCGAACTGGTCGACGACCTGCTGGACGGCCTGAGGAGGAAGCCCGGCCAGGTAGTTCTCGGAGAAGGACAGGGCGGTCAGGTACGTGCCCAGGTTCTCGTCGCCGCGGGCGTACATGGACGCCCACATCTCCAGGTTGAGCCGGAGCGTGGCGCGGGGCCTGGCGAAGCCGACGACGGTGGCCAGACCGCGCACGGACCGCGGATGACGGGTGGCCACCCGGACGGCGAGGGCCGCGCCGAGGGAGGCTCCGGCCACCACGAACTCGCTCAGCCCGGCCTCCCGGGCCGCGGCCACCACCTGGTCGGCGACCGTGTCCACGTCCAGCGGACCGTCCGGCAACGGGCTCTTCCCCGACCCCGGCAGGTCGGGCATGACCACGGTGTGATCGGCCGCCAGCGCGTCGAGCAGCGTCCCCCAGCTTCCCGCTCCCGTGCTGCTGGTGCCGTGCAGGAGCACCAGGCCGGGCCCGCTGCCCTGGATGTCGTAGGCGAGCATGTCCGTAGCCTTTCATCGGTCCTTTGCTACGGGAACGGAGCCGGGCGGTGCTTCGGTTCACCCGGCAGCCCGTGGACGGCCGGACGACACACGTGTACGCCGGTAACACCCATCACCGGCTTGACGGGTGATGCATGCGGGTGTCAGGATGACGTCACCGCCTCAACGGGTGATGCAGGCGGGGTGATTCCACTCCGGGCACACGTCCCCGCCCCAGGCACCCACCAAAGACCCGTACCACCAGACCCGCACCACCGAGAACCAGACCGGGAGAACCAGCCATGGCAGTCACCTACACCGCCGTTGTGAACGTCGACGGAGAAGGCCGCAACGGCGGCCGCGTCCACTCCAGCGACGGCCTGCTCGAGACCAGCCTCTCCCTGCCCAAGGAACTCGGCGGAGCCGGCACCGCCACCAACCCCGAACAACTCCTCGCCGCCGGCTGGGCCGCCTGCTTCCTCGGCGCCCTGCGCCGCGCCGCCACCGAACGCAAGATCAGGCTCACCAGCACCACCATCACCGCCGAAATCACCCTCACCCACGGCGACGACGGCGAATTCAACCTCTCCGCCACCCTCAACCCCACCCTCGGCGGCGTCGACCAGAACACCGCCACCCAACTCGCCCACGCCGCCCACCAGATCTGCCCCTACTCCAAGGCCACCCGCGACAACATCCCCGTCACCATCAACGCCACCGCCGCCTGACCACCCACACTCCGGAGACAGGTGACCGCGATGACCGACGGAGAGAAGAAGGCCCTACTGGCGGGCGGCTGCTTCTGGGGCATGCAGGAGCTGATCCGGACGCTGCCCGGCGTGGTGAGCACACGGGTGGGATACAGCGGCGACGACATGCCCGAGCCGACCTACCGCGACCACGGCAACCACGCCGAGGCGATCGAGATCGTCTACGATCCCGCGCTCACCGACTACCGGGCCCTCCTGGAGTACTTCTTCCAGATCCACGACCCGACCACGAGGAACCGACAGGGCAACGACGTGGGCCTCAGCTACCGGTCCGCCGTCTTCTGCCTGGGCGAGGAGCAGCGGCGGGTCGCCCTCGACACCATCGCCGACGTCGAGGCCTCCGGACTCTGGCCGGGACCGGTGGTCACCGAGGTGGTCCCGGCGGGCGCGTTCTGGGAGGCCGAACCCGACCACCAGGACTACCTCCAGCGCTACCCGGACGGCTACACCTGCCACTTCCCGCGCCCCGGCTGGCGGCTGCCGCACCGCGCGGACGCCTGATCCCCGGGGTCCCGCCTCACGCGGGAGGGACGTTGTGGTTGACCCGAAACACGTTGTCGGGGCCGGTCGCCGTCCCTGTGACACGCTTCACGTGAACCTCGCTCTTCGGTGCGGACGTTCACGTAGTGAGTGCGGAAAGGCGTCGGCCGACGGGGTCCGGATGCCGGGTGCCGCGCGGGCGGGACGTGATCCGCCGCTCTTCCGCAGGACGACAGCGGCACATCGATCGTCGCCGGTCCGCACCGCAAGACCCGGAAGAAGCTGATGCACGATGAAAGACGGCGCGACCGTGTGGCTCCCGTATCAAAGGGAGCAGATCCCCGGCCTGCCGGACGGACCGACCTACCGCTACTGGGACGGTGCCGGGCCCCTGCCCGGTGACCCCGACGAGGTCACGTTCCTCGTCGGCCCCCCGGTGCCGGGCGCGGAGCGCGTCCTGAGCCGGGTGCTGCCGCGGATGCGCGCGCTGCGGGTCCTGCAACTCCTCAGTTCCGGATACGACCACATGATGCCGCTGCTGGGCACGATGCCTGCCGGAACACGGCTGGCGACGGCGCGCGGAGTGCATCGCGAGGCCACCGCCGAACTGGCCGTCACCCTTTTGCTGACCCTGTCCCGCGGGATCGACGGGTTCGTGGGCCGGCAGGCCGAAGCGCGCTGGCGGCCCGAAGTCCGGCCCACCCTGTACGGCAGGCGCGTCCTGGTGGTCGGCCACGGCGCCGTGGGCGCGGCCGTCGCCGCCCGGCTCGGCGCGTTCGGTTGCGAGATCGTCCTGGTGGCCCGGACCGCGCGCACCAGCCCGGCGGGCCGCGTGCACGCGGCGGCGGAGCTGGCCGACCTGCTGCCCACGGCGGACGCGGTGGTGCTGTGCGCTCCGCTCACCGAGCGGACGCGCGGCATGTTCGACGCGGACGCACTGGCACGGCTGAAGGACGGAGCAATGCTGGTGAACGTGGCGCGCGGCGAACTGCTGGACACCGCCGCCGTCGTCCGCGAGGTGCGCGGCGGACGGCTGCGGGTCGCGCTCGATGTCACGGACCCGGAGCCACTGCCCGACGACCACCCGCTCTGGCGCCTGCCCGGTGCGCTCGTCACTCCGCACGTGGGTGCCTTCACCGACGTCTTCCCGAGGATGACCACTGACTTCCTGCGGCGTCAGCTGCACCGTTACGCGCGTGGCGAGGAACTGGACAACGTCGTCGTGACGACGACCGGATACGAGGCTGGTGAGCAAGCTGCCTGAGAACACGACGACCACCGCGCGCGGCGACTACCCGAGGGTGGTCGGGCCCGACACGGCTCTGTCGCGGGTGCTCGACTTCTTCGAACTCGACGGATACTCCGACCCGTCGGCGGCCTGGCGGGTCTTCACACGTACGTGGAACTGGGCCGCGCCGCTCGCCGCGGCCGTTCCCGCCGAAAGCCTCGGTGCCCGTCCCGTCGCCCGGCCGGTTCCCGAGGGCTTCGTGCTGACCGGGCAGTGGCACGTGCCTCCTGGCGCCGCCCCCGGACGCTGGCTGGTCCTGCCGCTCACCGACACCCGGCGGGACGCGAAGACCGAGGCGGCGAACGCTCCGGACCTCTTCGTGACCACCTCCAGGGTGCTGCCGCGAGCACTGCGCACTCGCCGTGCCGTGGACGACGCGGACGGGGCCGGCCCCGCCTTCCGACTGGACGACGTTCAGGTGCCGAGCGGCTTCGCCACGTACTCGGCGGGCACGCCGCTGCGTGGGGACGACGCGGCCTTCGTCTGGACGGCGGTCACGGGGCTGGCGTTCGGGGCGGCGCGGCGCCTGACCGACACCCTGGCCCGCCTCGCCCCGAACGCGGCGGGCCCCGCCGACACGCGTACCCAGAGCAGGCCGTTCGCCGCCACGCCGACCGCCGCGACGCCGACCGCCGACGCGGCGGACGAGCTGGCGGCCGTGCTGCGGGACGAGCGGCTGAACCTGGCGGCGAGGGTGCACGGCGCCCCGCTCGCGGGGCGGGCCGACGCGCTCCGCTCCGCCGAGGCCCTGGCCGCCCAGATCCGGCGGGCCTCACGCACGGTCCACCACGTGGTCGCGGCGGCGTACGAGCGGGCCCTGCCCTGCACGGTGGACGACGGCAGAGAGCCCCTGGTTCGCCTGGTCGAGGAGAGCTCACCGATACTGCAGTACATGCGCTTCGCGGTGGAGCTTCTGCCGCCCGGCGGCCAGAGCTCCACAGTGGAAGGCTGAACACGGTGACCACCGTCGCATATCAGGGTGAACCCGGGTCCAATTCGGCGACCGTCGCCCAGGCCCTGTTCCCGCAAGGACGTGAGTTTCCCTGCACGGGCTTCGAACAGGCGCTGGACGCCGTCACACTCGGCGACGCCGACGTCGCGGTGATCCCGGTGGACAACTCCGCGGCCGGACGCGTCGCGGACGTGCACCATCTCCTGCCGGAGTCGGGGCTGTTCATCGTCGCCGAGTACTTCCTCGCCATCCGCTTCGACCTGATGGGTGTTTCCGGCACGTCCTTCGACCAGGTGGAGTGCGTACGCAGCCACGTGCACGCCCTGGGACAGTGCCGGAAGGTGCTGCGCGAGGGCGGCTGGCGCACCCTGGTCAGTGACGACACGGCCGGGGCGGCGCGTGAGGTGGCGGAGCTGGGCGACCCCCGGCACGCGGCGCTCGCCCCGCCCGCCGCGGCGCGGCTGTACGGGCTGGAGGTGCTGCGGTCGGAGGTCGAGGACGACCCGGACAACACCACACGTTTCGTCGTCCTCTCCAGGGACCCGCGGCTCGCGCCGGACACCGGTGAGCCGACGATGACGAGTCTGTTCTTCTGCGTGCGGAACATCCCCAGCGCGCTCTACAAGGCGCTCGGGGGCTTCGCCAGCAGCGGTGTGAACCTCACCAAGATCGAGAGCTACCAGATGGGCGCCGGGCTGAACCCCAGCCGCTTCTACGTGGAGATCGAGGGACACCCCGACGAGCCCCGGGTCGCCCTCGCCCTGCAGGAACTGCGCTTCTTCTCGTCCGAAGTGCGCGTCCTCGGCACCTACCCGGCGCATCCGCACCGGCTGGAGGGGCGCGCCGGCTGAGCGGCCCCGCCCCGGCCGGGGGTGCCAGGGGGCGGGACCGCGTAGGACCGGGTCTCCGAGGCATGGAGCCGGTCCGGTGCGGCCCGGAAGAGGACAGCTTCTCGGGCCGCTGGACTCACCGACCGCGACCGTTGTGACCAGGTGTGCCGGCGGGACGGGTTCCCGCTGCCGTCGCCTGGGCGGCGGGAACCCCTCACTGGCACAACGCGGCGGATCGCCGCAGGGTTCACATGTGTTCGCGTGGGTCCCGCGCGGGCACCGGCGGCGGTCGGAGAAGATCGGCGGCCGTCGGTCCGTAGCCCGACAACGTGGTGGTTCCGGCCCAGGCCCAGATCTGTGTGGCGTCGGGCCATGGCTCGTGAGGATCACGGAGCAGAGGGAACATGACTCTTCCTGACATGTGAGCGCGCCTCGTGCGAGAGCACAGGTGGGTGGTCAGGCGGCGGTGGCGTTGATGGTGACGGGGATGTTGTCGCGGGTGGCCTTGGAGTAGGGGCAGATCTGGTGGGCGGCGTGGGCGAGTTGGGTGGCGGTGTTCTGGTCGACGCCGCCGAGGGTGGGGTTGAGGGTGGCGGAGAGGTTGAATTCGCCGTCGTCGCCGTGGGTGAGGGTGATTTCGGCGGTGATGGTGGTGCTGGTGAGCCTGATCTTGCGTTCGGTGGCGGCGCGGCGCAGGGCGCCGAGGAAGCAGGCGGCCCAGCCGGCGGCGAGGAGTTGTTCGGGGTTGGTGGCGGTGCCGGCTCCGCCGAGTTCCTTGGGCAGGGAGAGGCTGGTCTCGAGCAGGCCGTCGCTGGAGTGGACGCGGCCGCCGTTGCGGCCTTCTCCGTCGACGTTCACAACGGCGGTGTAGGTGACTGCCATGGCTGGTTCTCCCGGTCTGGTTCTCGGTGGTGCGGGTCTGGTGGTACGGGTCTTTGGTGGGTGCCTGGGGCGGGGACGTGTGCCCGGAATGGAATCACCCCGCCCGCATCACCCGTTGAGGCGGTGACGTCATCCTGACACCCGCATACATCACCCGTCAAGCCGGTGATGAATGACGTTTGTGGACCGACGAATCACCTACCGGTCTACGAACGCACACACACCCGAAAAAAATCCGCGAACGGGTCGTCCTAAGGTGTGGGTATGAATCAGCGCAAGGGCCTCGTGCTCGACTTCGGTGGCGTGCTCACCACCTCCCTGGCCACCGCCGCGCTCGCTTTCGAGCAACGCGAAGGGCTGCCCGAGGGAACCCTGCTCACCGGGCTCTATCTGCACCCCGAGGGCATCCGGCTGACCCAGGAGCTGGAACGTGGCGAACTCACCCAGACCGAGTGGAACACGGCGGCCGGCCGACGTCTCGGAATCTCGCCCGACAACCTCATGGGCCGCATCTTCGCCGACCTGCGTCCCGAGCCGTCGATGATCGCCGCAGGGGCCGCGGCCCGGCGGGCGGGTCTCAAGGTCGGTATCCTCTCGAACTCCGTCGGCCTGCACCCGTGGAACCTCTACGACGGCTACGACGTGCACCGGCACTTTGACGCCGTCGTGCTGTCCGAGAAGGTCGGGATACGCAAACCCGATCCGGAGATCTTCCGGCTCGTGCTCAGGAAGCTCGACCTGTCCGCCCAGGAGTGCGTGTTCGTCGACGACACCGCGCACCATCTGCCTGCCGCCGAGGAGTTGGGATTCGCCGTGATCCACGCGGAGGAACCGACGAAGACGATCGCTGCCCTGGAAGCGCTGCTGGGTGTGCCCCTGTCCGTCGGGGTCTGAACGCGCCGGTCGAGGGAGCGGCTGGTGGCCCGGCTCCGGCTCGGCCGGAGAATCGAACGGGCCGACGCCCGGACGCTCGTGCCCTTCCTGGCCGGTGCGTCGGGCCTGCGCCGCACCGCCGCTTCCTCCTCTCCAGCGCGTTCGCGTCGCTGCTCTGGGGAACCGGCAACGTGCTCCTCGGGTGTCTCGTCGGTGCCTCGGCCGTCCTGGTGTTCGGCGCGGCACGTTTTTGTCGGGGCCGTCACCCACATACGGGGCTCACCGGTCGGCACGGGTGACCAGGAGATACATATAGTTGTTGCGACCATCGAGCCAGGCTCGGCAACAGCCCGCGACATGTGACGAGCAACGCACATGCCGCTCAGTGAGGAAGTACACACATGCGACTAGGACTGGCCCTTCCGACCTTCGGTCCGGACGCGGGGCCGGAAGGCGTCATCGAGGTCAGCCGCACCGCCGAGGACATGGGATACGGCTCCCTGTGGTGCGGTGACCGCGTACTGGCCCCCATCACCCCGAGCGTGCCGTACCCGAGTGGCGACGGCGTGATGCCACGCGCCTTCGAGAACCACATGGACCCCTTGGTGGCGCTGACCTTCGCCGCGGCGCACACGAGCCGGGTCCGGCTGGGAACGAGCACGCTGAACGGTCTGTGGCAGCCGCCGCTCATGCTCGCCCGGTCGCTGACCACCCTCGACCTCGTCTCCCGCGGCCGACTCGACGTCGGTCTCGGGTTCGGCTGGATGCCGGAGGAGTACACCGCGGTCGGTGTGCCCTGGGAAGGCCGGGGCGCGCGGCTCGAGGAGACGCTCGACATCCTGGAGGGCTACTGGGCCGGCGACCTCTACACCCACGAGGGGCCGCTGTTCACCATCCCGGAGACCAAGGTAGGACTCGAGCCGCACCAGCGGCCCGGACCGCCCGTCCTGCTGGCGGCGTTCACGCCCCACGGCTTCGGCCGGATCGGGCGCAGGCTCGACGGCTGGCTGCCGGTGGCCATGCCACTGCCGTACCTCATGGAGATGTGGGCCGCCATCGTCAAGGAGGCCGAGGCGGCGGACCGCGACCCCTCGGCCCTGCGCATGGCGCTGCGCGTGAACGTCGAGCTGACCGACACCAAGGCCCACACCAAGGCCGGCCCCGACGAGGTCCCGCGGCGCGGAACGCTCGACCAGTACCTCGACTACGCGCGGGCCGCCGCCGAGGCCGGTGTGCACGAACTGTTCGTGGACTTCGGACAGCAGGCCACCACACTCGGCGAGAGCGTCGACCTGGCCGGCCGCTTCCTCACCGGCGTCCGCGCCGGCTGATCGAAGCGGCACCGCGGCGGGCGAGGACGCGCTGCTGCCCAGATGAGCCGTTCCGGAGCCGCCCCAACCGGGGACGGACACGTACAACTTGTCGTCCTGGCGGACCGGGGCGTCGCCGTCGGTCAGCCGGGGCCGCTGGACGGGCCCGAACCAGCGGACCCCGCCGACCGTGCCCGGACGGCGGGTGACCGGGGGCGGGTACTGCTGCTGCTCGTAGGGGATCTCGGCGCGTTCCGAGAACGGCTCACCGGCTGTCACCCAGTCCGTCCGTTCTCCCACGGCGGGCGCCCGTGAGGGGTTCAGGGCGCTGCTGCCGGCCCGTGCCACGTCGCCGCGGGACTCCAACGCCCGGCCGGCCCGGAAGTTCCGGAAGGAGACGTCGACGCGGGCGAGTTCACGCTGCCCGGCGCGGCGGGTGAGGTCTGAGGGGACGGCTCCCTCGTAGTCGTGGGTCAGGTCGTGGACGTACTCCGTGACCGGGTGGGACGAGACGTCCAGCCGTGCTCGGCCGGCGGTGGCCCGGGCGATGAGGCGCTCCCCTTCGTCGCGGGTGAGCGTGGCGAGGGTCAGCGGCGGGGGAACGACGGGCGACCAGGTGGCGTCGGGCCAGGGTTGCGGGCGGCCGACCGTGTCGTTGACGACCAGGAGCAGCCGGGCGCCGGCCGCCGCCGCTGCCGCGGCCTGTTCCTCGACGGGCACGGCGTCGTCGCGGCGTACCACGGCCGCCTTGCCCCGCACGTCGCGCAGGCGTACGCGGCCCGTGCCCCGTCACCGGCGAACACCGCGTCGAGGCGGTGGCGCCCCCCGGGGCAGCGGCGTCGCGGCGCGTTCCACGCGTAGGTCGTCGAAGTCCTGGTCGCCCGAATGCACGGTCAGCGCGGGCTGGTTCAGGCGCCAGCGGGTGCCGAACACGAACTCGCCCTCGGTGACCCGTCTGCCGGTGGGCAGTGCCCAGACGCTGTCGGTGGAGGCGTCCGGCCAGCGGGCCGACGCGGACCAGTCGTCGTCGGCGAACCCGCGGTAGAGATCCACCCGCGCGCCGTCGGCCGTGCTCGGCCGTGGCGGCACGGACCTGACCTGACGGGCCTTCCTCGCGTCGAAGACCGCGGTACGGTCCCGGCCGAGGTCGATGCCGGTGACCGCCGGCAGCCCCTGCCCGAGCGAGTGCGGCCCGTGGGCGCCCGTCAACGGGGTGTCCAGCCAGGCGGTGTACGAGCCGCGCGGGAGCCGCAGGTCCAGCGTGCCCGGCGCGTCCAGTTCCAGCGGCAGCCACGGCTTCTTCGCCGTGAGGATGACGGTGCCGCGGAGCGGTTGACCGGCCCGGTCCAGCTCCTTGAGCGTCAGCCGGTGCCGCTCACCCTCCTCGGCGGCGCCGAGGGAGGTGCGGGTGAGGACCGTGCCCTACGGGTCGGTCGCCGTCAGGAGGCCGGCCAGCGCCTGGTCGGCGGGCACCGCGTCGTAGTGCGCGGTCACGGTGACCGATGTGGTGCCTCGTCACCGGTCACCAGGTGACCGTCCGGGCGGCGGGCGTCGCGGACGGTGCGGCCGTGACGTCAGTGGCGGCCCTGCAACAGCGCGGCGGCGCGCTCGGCGATGGCGTAGACCGTGGCGTTGGTGTTGTTGGAGGGGATGGAGGGGATGACGGAGGCGTCGGCGACACGCAGGCCGTCGAGGCCGCGCACGCGCAGCTGGGAGTCGACCACGGAGACCTCGTCCTCGCCCATGGCGCAGGTGCCGACGGGATGGCAGTAGGAGCCGAAGTACTTCCGGGCGTAGTCGCTGATCGACGGCTCGTCCACGGCGTCGAGTCCCGGACTGACCTCCTCGATGCCCCACTCTGCCAGCGCCGAGGACCAGGCGATCCGGCGTGCGGCCGTGATGCCGGCGAACACCGCCCGGACGTCCTGCTCCGCGGCGAAGTAGTTGGGGTCGATCAGGGGAGGCGCGTAGGGGTCGGCCGAGGTGATCCGGAGCGTGCCGCGGCTGAGCGGCCGCATCGGTGAGACGCCGATGGTGAAGCCGTTCGTCACCGGGGCGACCGGGTTGGGAAGCGGGATGTCGATGAAGATGATCTGCAGGTCCGGCCCGTCCGACTCGGGGGCGCTGCGCAGCAGGCCCACGATCTCGCCGTGGTTGTGGCGTGCCGCGGGCACTTCTCGCTGTGCGCGGTAGACGAGGTTGGCGCGGGGGTGGTCGTGGAGGTTGTGTCCCACGCCGGGCAGGGCGTGGAAGACGTCCACCCGGGCTCGCCGGAGGTCCTTCTCGGGGCCGATGCCGGAGCGCAGCAGCAGTTGTGCGGAGCCGATGGTCCCCGCGGTCAGGACGACCTCCCCGGCCGTCGTCGCGGTGTGCGTCCGGCCGTCGACACCGTACTCGACGCCGGTGCAGCGCTCGCCCTCGAAGAGCAGCCGGTGCGCGACCGCGTCCGTGACGACATGCAGGTTGGACCGGTTCAGGACGGGTGCGAGGTAGGCGTCCGCCGCGCTCTGCCGGCGTCCGGCGACGATGTTGAGGTCAACCGGGGCGAAGCCCTCCTCCAGGCCGCCGCTGATGTCGCGGGCCCTGCGGTGTCCGGCTTCCACCGCGCCGTCGAGGCAGGCGAGCAGGACGTCGTTGGGTGTGGTGGCCGGGCCGACGACGAGCGGGCCGTCGGTGCCCCGTCCGGGGGCGCCGCTCACGGCGGTCTCGCTGCGTTGGAAGTAGGGCAGCAGATCGTCGAAGGACCAGCCCTTGGCGCCGTGTTCGCCCCAGCTGTCGTAGCTGGAGCGGTGGCCGCGGGCGAACACCATGGCGTTGATGGCCGACGAGCCGCCGAGGCCCCGGCCGCGGGGCAGGGGTATGGGCCCGCCGGAAGCACGCTGGACGACTGTGCTGTCGCCCCAGCCGGCGGCCGTCGCCGCGAGCGAGGGCCAGGCCGGAGGCTGCGCGACGGCATCCGGCAGACCGGACATCGAGGGCCCCGCCTCCAGCAGGAGCACGCGGACATCAGGGTCCTCGGACAGCCGTGCCGCGAGCACGGAGCCGGCCGTGCCCCCTCCGACGAGGATCACGTCATAGGCGGAATTCTGAGTGTTCACGACTTCCCTCCTCAGCCTGGATCGCTGGTTCGCAGATCAGCGTATCACTGGTCCGATCAGTGATTCGTAAAGTCTGATACCACTGGATCGCGACGGGTCGGGGCAGGGCCGGGGCAGAGGCCGTCCATGACGATGTCCAGGACACGGCAGGCGGTGTGTTCCCGGTCGGAGCCGCCGCCGAGGTTCCAGACATAGGACATGAGCAGGAGAACCTCACCGGCAGTGACGTCACCGCGCAACTGTTTCGCCGCCCTGCACGCGAGCATCAGCTCGGTCAGGACGAGGCGGACCCGCGCGTAGTACGGGTTCTCGGGGTCCGCACGGGTGGCGGCCCGCACGGCCTGGGACGCCGCGCTGCCGGTCCGCCCGTGGGCGGCGAGTCGCTCCAGCCAGCGGCGCAGTGCCGCCCTGGGTTCCTGCCGGGCGCGCAGGGGGGCGGTGTCGAGCAGGGTCTCGATCTCGCTCCGGTACACGGTCAGCAACAGGTGCTCGCGGGTGGGGAAGTGCCGGTAGACGGTCCCCGGGCCGACTCCGGCCAGCTTGGCGATGGGCTTGAGCGTCGCGTCCGGGTCCTGGCCGAGGGCCTCGCGTGCGACCGCGATGATGCGCGCGCGGTTCACCTCCGCGTCGTACCGCATCGGGCGGCGGGCGGGGTGCGTCATCGGCGGTCTCCGATCGGGGCAGTGCTGAGGGCGGCCTTCGCCCCGACGGGCCGGCCGATGCTCTCCGCGGCGAGAACACGTGGGAAGAGCGGACAGTCGGGACGGGCGTGCTCGTCAGACGACGTGGACCGGGCCGGCGCCGCTCCCGCCGTCCGGGGCCTGGGCCTGGGCCGACAGACCCGAGCACACGCCGTCGGGACCGGTGGACGTCGCGGTGAGCAACGGATCCTCGGCCAGGACGAGTCGGACGGGGAGCGCGGCGGCCCGGCGCAGTGCACCGTCCTCCTCGAAGCCGTCCCACGCGGGAGTGCTCGCGTCCACACAGACGGCGTTCACGAGGACGCCGTCCTGGCGTCCGATGTCGGCGTACTGCAGGGTGAGCGCCTCGACGGCGTTGCGGGGGGTGCTGTTGCCGTTGCGCTCGGGTGTGTGGAAGGCACTGGCGATGTTGACGATGTGCCCACCGCCCGAGCGGCGCAGCAGGGGAAACATCGCGTTGGTCACGGTCATGAGGTGGATGGCGTCGAGCAGGTTGGTCTCGAAGACCGCTCTGAAGCCGTCCGTCGCATTCTCACTGGTCCTGTCGAGGGACGAGGTGAGTCCCACCATGTTGACCAGGACGTCCAGGCGTCCACTGGACCGTTCGACCAGTTCGGCGGCGCGAGCCACCGTCGCGACCTCATCGAGGTCCAGCGGCACATGACGGGCGTCGAGACCCGCGGCGCGCAGTTCGCGCTCCGCCTTCCGCCCGGCTTCCTCGCGGCGGGCACCGGCGTACACCGTCATTCCCGCTTCGGCCAGTTGCCGGGCCACGGCACGTCCGAGACCGGCGTCGGCCACGGTGACGAGTGCGACACGTGTGTGTGGCAGGCCGGCAGACGGACGTGATGACATGGCCAACAATTCTGGAAGGAGGGGGATTTGGACTGGTCACGGTAGCAGAACGGTATGTCGTCAACGGACACATGTGAACACCTGGAGAGCCGTACCCGGAGGACCGGCCTTTTCTGGTCTACCCCTGGATTGGCCAGTCAAGGCCGTGTACCGCCCGTTTTCCCACGAGCCCGGGGCGTTTGCAGTGCCGATTTTCCTTCGGTTCCGTGAGTGCGGGGCACTCGCGTCCGTTGTCCGTGTGGACGTTTCCGTCCGATGTCTTCAACGTACGGAAGTCACCGGGACCGCGGCATCCGTCAGCCGACTGGGATGCACTACTGAAGCACTGACGCCATGACGTACGTCACGCCGCCGACGGTGGTCAGGACGGCGCGCGCAGGGCGTCCACGGGTTCCATTCGGGCAGCCCGCAGCGACGGGTAGAGGCCTGCCACCAGCCCCACGAGCGCGCCGGTCACCGGGGCGCCCAGGGCCAGCCGCGGGTCGAGTACGGGGGTCCACTGCCTCACGCCCGCCACGCCGACGACGACCGCCACACCGAGGGCGGCCCCCACGACACCACCGAGCAGCCCGATGGTGGTGGACTCCGCGAGGAACTGCGCGGCCACCTGGCGGCGGGAGGCGCCGAGGGCACGCCGCAGCCCGATCTCGCCGACCCGTTCCATGACCGTGACGAGGGTGACGTTGGCGATGCCGATGGCGCCCACGACCAGCGAGACCAGTCCGAGCACCAGGAACAGACCGTCGACGTCTCCCTCCACCCCCTTCCTGGCCCTGGACAGGTCCGGTGGGGCGAGCACGGTGAGGGATTCCCCGTGGCCTGGCGCCAGCGCGATCGGAGCCTGCCGTGCGACCTGGGCCGCTGCCCCGAGGGAGGTGTTGACCAGCACCCGGGTCACCTCCTTGAGGCCCACCCGGTCCGCCGCGGTGGTCGGCGGCAGGATCACGGAGGCGGAGAGCCGCTGCTCGCGCCTGAAGCCGCCGAGGACGCCGACCACGGTGAAGGACTGGCCGTTGAAGAAGACGGCGGGGGCGTCGCGTACGTCGCCGATGCCCAGCAGCCGGGCCGCCTGGTCGCCGAGGACGGCCACGCGTTCGTGCCGCTCGATGTCCCCGGCGTCGAAGAAGCGGCCCGTGGTCATGGTGCCGCGGACCGCGGCGGGCAGCGTCGCTTCCGCCGCGACGATCGACAGGGTCTGTCCGCTCACGGTCCCGGGCGCGACCACGTCGTTCGCCTTCACCTGGATGTTGGAGGTGTTCTCGGAGTCGGAGAGCGCGGCGACCGACTCGACGCCCGCGAGGCGCCGGACCGCGTCCACGCCCCTCCACCGCACCAGCGGGGGGTCGAGCGAGCCCGGCGGCGGAGTGGGCACCACCACGGACACCGAGGTGGCGGTGAGGGCGTCGAAACGGCCGACGATCTGGTTGGCCGCCGTCGCGGCGACACCGATCGTGACGACCAGCGTGCCGATGCCCAGCACCGTGCCGAGGGTGGTGAGCACCGAGCGCACCGGCCGGGCGAGCACTCCCGCCAGCGACTCCGACCACAGGTCCCGTGGATCCGTCCACGGACGGTCCGGCCGCCTCCGCCGGCCGAGGCGGCCGAGGCGGCCGAGGGGACCGAGGCGACCGGGACGGCCTCGGCGGCCTCCGCCACCCCGCCGCCGGGTGGACGACACCTCCCCGTCGACCGGACGGGACGGGGAGGTGCCGCGGGCACGGACCGTCATGCGCACTCCTGACTGAGCCGGCCGTCGTGAATGCGTACTCGCCTGCTCGCACACGCGCTCACGGCGTCGTCGTGCGTGATCACGAGCAGGGTCATGCCCTGTGCCCGCAACCGGTCGAAGAGCGCGAGCACCGACTCGGTGTTCTCGCTGTCCAGATTGCCGGTGGGTTCGTCGCACAGCAGCAGCGCGGGATCGCCCATCAGCGCGCGGGCGATGGCCACCCGCTGCCGCTCACCGCCGGACAGCCTGCCCGGCAGGAAGCCGAAGCGGTGGCCGAGGCCCACCCGGGCCAGGGCCTGACGGGCCCGCCCGGCCCGGGTCGCGCGCTCGCGGCCCGGACGGGGGGCCCGGTAGACCTCGGAGAGCATGACGTTCTCCTCCACCGTCCGGTAGGGCAGCAGATGGAAGGACTGGAACACGAAGCCGATACGGCTGCCGCGCAGCGCGGTGCGTTCCAGGTCGCCGAGGGTGTTGGTGAGCACCCCGTCGAGCCAGTAGCTGCCCGAGGTCGGCCGGTCGAGCAGGCCGAGGGTGTTGAGCAGCGTGGACTTCCCCGACCCGGAGGGGCCGATGATCGACAGGTGTTCCCCGCGCCGGACCGTCAGGTCGACGTCCCGCAGGGCGTGCACCGGTGGGTCGGACGGGAAGATCCGGTTGAGGGAGCCGAGCCGGATCACGGTGTCCGGGTCCGGCGCCTGCCCCGGGTCCGCCGACTGCGGTACCGCCTTCCTCCTCACTGCCCGACCACCACCTGATCGCCCTCGCGCAGCGCGTCGCCGCGCGGGGACACCTCGACCTGACCGGCGGCGGAGAGACCCGCCTCGACCGGCACGCCGACGACCTTGCCGTCGCGCTCCACCCGCACACGTGCCTCGCCGTCGGACGTGGTGTGCAGCGCCGCCACCGGCACCACCAGGACGGCACCCTTGGAGGAACTCACACCGATGGTGACCGTGACCGCGCTGCCCGACTGGTCCTTCAGGACGCCGGGGTGGGGCACCGAGACGACCACGGGCACCGGGGCCGACGGGTCACCGGAGCCCGTGCCGCCCTCCACGTCAGCGCCGCCCTCCGCGTCGGAGCCGCCATCCGCCCCGTCCGCGTCCGCCTCGCCGCCCTCGCCGTCGGCCTTCTTGCCGCCGCCCGGCTTCGCGGCGGAGCCTGCGATCTCCGTCACGACGCCCGTCACGTGCCCGCCGTCGGCCGTGTCGATCCGTGCCGACATGCCCTTGCGCACCTGCTCGCTGTCCGACCCCGGTACGACGGCGCGCACCACGACGTCCGAGCTGGTCACCGTGGCGACCGGACCGTCCGGGGTGTCCCCGAGACGCACCTTGGCCTTGTCGACACGGGCCGGCAGGTCCGGCAGGAACACGACCTCGCCGGCCGGCAGTTTCGTCCCGTAGCCCGACGTGAACGAGCTGAGTGCCTTGTTCGCCTGGTCCAGTCGGCCCTGGGCGGACTTCAGCTCCAGCGTGTGAGCGGCGCCGGAGTCGGGCGACGTCGAAGGGGCGTCGCCGCCCTTCCCACCCGATTCCGCGTCGTCGCCTTCGCCGCTCCGCACCTGGAGCAGCGCGAGTTGGGCGTCCGTCACGGCCTGCTGCAGATCACCGAGCTGCTTCTCGTCGTCGGCGCCGGGCGACTCCGGCTCGAAGCCCTTGCTCTTGTACCACTGGGTCACCGCCGCAGCGGTGCCCTGGCCGTAGTGTCCGCCGACGCCGCCCGGATCATGGCCGAGCCTGCGCAGCGCGCTCTGCAACTGGCGGACGTCGTCCCCCGACACGCCGGGGCTCAGCGTGCGGTACATCGGTACCGTCCCGTGCAGCACGAACACCGGGCGCCCGCTGACCTGCATCAGGACACTGCCCTCGGCCAACGTGGCGCCCGCCTCGGGGAGACTGGTGACCAACTGGGCGGCGGCCTCGCCCTCGGACCCGACGGTCGCGCCGACGGGGCCGGAGAGCGAGACGGACCGTGCCGCGCCGAACTCCACACTGCCCTGCGCCACGACGGAGGCGGTCAGGCGCTGACGCTGTACGGCGACGGTGACCGGTCCGGCATCCGGCGGCCGGTGTCCGGCGGCCGCGTCGGCGGGCGACTGCATCCGGCTGCCGGCGAGCCAGCCGCCGGCACCGACGAGGGCGACGACGCCGACGATCAGGGCGACCTGCCGGCTGCGGCGCTTCGGGCCGCTCAGAAGGCGCCGGGTCATCCGGTGACGCTCTCGAACGGGTGCTTGGCGTGCTTGGGGAAATACGCGGCCCGGAACTTCTTGCCGCATTCCAGGTCCTTCTTGGCGACACCGATCTCGTGCGTCAGCTTGGCGAGGGCCTCGTCCTTGTCCAGGCTCAGGATGCCGTCCGCCGGAATCGTGTCGCCCACCTGGAACTTCACCATGTCACCCATGGACGTCGGCTGCGTGGTCGTCACGGGGATCCCCGCCTTGGTCAGGCAACCGGCGTACTCCTGCGCCAGGGAGACGAGCTGCGGATCACCGTTGAGCGCCTGCTGGTCGGCGAGGGCGCGCTGCGACTCCTCGGCGCTCTCCTGCTCGCTCTGCGCCAGGGACTTCTCCGGCCCGTACGCCTTCTCCCGTGAGTCCCGCAGACACCCCGGGCCGAGATCCTTCTTGCCGTTCCTGAGTTTCTCACCCGTCGCCTTCTTGTACGCCTCCTTCTGGGCCGGGGTGAGGCTGTCGAGGTAGGCGGCGTCCGGGTTGTGGTCCTGCCGCTTGTTGCTCGCGGCACTGCCGAACACGTTCGGATCGTCCCGGTAGACGGCTCCCGCGTAGAGACCGAATCCGTACTTCTCCCGGTACTTCTTCGCCGCGTCGTAGTCCTCCCCGTCGACCGGGGTGAAGGCGACTTCGTCGCTCCTGACGTGCGGCGTGTAGGTGAAGCCCTTGGCACGCATGCACGCGGCCATCGCGTTCTCCTGCACGTACGCCTTCTTCGTCTCCTCGTCGGCGTCCGCCGGGACGGCCAGCTCGCCGCTCGCAGCGGCCGTCCGGGACGGCTTGCCACCGTCGGAGGCCGCGGGCGGGGCGGAGTCGCCGTCACCCTGTGAACACCCGGAGAGCGCGAGCACACCTATTGTCGCCACCGCCGGCCACGCGCCGCGTGTCCTGAAAATGAGAGCCATGTCGGTCCGCCATGTCGGTCGAAGAATGTTCAGTCACGGGTCGATCCACCCCGCCGACCCTCCCAACCGGCGGGGGCGGCCCAGGGGCTGCCTGACCGCAGCCAAATGTGATCCGGGTCATGTTTCGCGGTACCGAGACAAGGAATCTCGCGGTGACGGGCAACCAAAGGGGGGTTCCAACCGGTGGAAGCACATGTGAGAACTGCGCCAGGAACAAGGGCATGAGGAGCGGCAGGGGATGTGAGGAGGCGGACTTCGAGGCGTTCGTGGCGGCCCGTGGGCCCCGGTTGCTCCGGGTCGCCTGGCTGCTGACCGGAGACACACACCTCGCGGAGGACCTCCTGCAGACCGTGCTGGCCAAGGTCTGGCCCAAGTGGCGCCGGATCTGCGCGGAGAACCCGGAGGCGTACATCCGCAAAGCCCTGGTCAACACCCACGCCTCGTGGTGGCAGCGGCGCTGGCGGGGCGAGATACCGCACGAGCGGATGCCCGAGAAGGCCGAGCCCGCCGACCCGTTCGCCGCGGTCGACCTGGAGCGGTCGCTGGCGCACGTCGTGCGCGGACTGCCGCCACGGCAGCGGGCCGTGGTGGTGCTCCGGTACTTCGAGGGCCTGAGCGTGGAGGAGACGGCCCAGACGCTGGGCTGCCGGCCCGGCACCGTCAAGAGCCAGGCGTCCAAGGCGCTGAACACGCTCCGCTCGGCGTTGATGACGGCACAGCCCGGCCTGACGGAGGGGAGTGACGGCTATGCGTGGCACGTCTGAGGAACGGTCCCGCGAGACGGTGCGTGCGGTGCGCCTGCTCCTGGAGGAGGCGGTGCCCTCGCCCGCGGCACCCGCCGACCGAATGGCGCGCATCGGATGGCGCGTACGGCGGCGTCGGCGACAGCGGCGTGCGGCGGCCGGAGCGGTGGTCTCGGTGGCCGCCGTCGTGGCCGCGGTCACCGCGGTGCCCGGGCAGGCGCCGGGCACTACAACACCCGCCCAGCCCGCGGCATCCCCGCCCCCCGCCACCACTGTGCGCCTGCTGGACCCGTCCCGGCCGGTGTGGACCGAGGTGCCCGGCGGGTGGCACGGCCTGTCCGTCAGGGACGCGAACGGCGGCTTCGTGGGGTTCGTCTCCTCCCAGCCGCTGCACGCTCCGCAGCCCGAGGGCTGTTACCGCGTTCCGGCGGCGGCGCTGGGCGAATGCCGGCCGCTGGACCAGCTGGCGGCGGGCGGCGCACTCGTGATTTTCCGCTATGGGTACGGGCACCATGTCACGGACGGTGCGCAGCGGAGCGAACCGATGACGGTGCGGCCGCTGAAGACCTGCACGGGTACCGGGGCGGACGGAGAGAGGGTCCACTGGGAAGTCGTCGACTCCGCCGGTGACGTGCCTTTCGAGGTGGAGGTGTCCGTGTGTCTGCGAGAGCCCACGAAGACGGCGAGTGCCATCGTCGAAAGGATCGTGGACACCGCGTTCCCGCGCGCCATGGACTGATCACGGTTTGCGTCCTTGACACATGTGTGCGGTGGGCCAGGACGCCGCTGGCGAGGAGCTTTCGCAGGACTCTGAAAGCGCTCGACGTGCACGGCTGAGACCGTGCGCCGACGCCCGGCCGAGCACGAGACGGCGATCAGTGAGTGGCCGCGGCCGGCGCGGTCCTCTTGCGGGCACGGTAGGCGGCCGCCTTGATCTTGTTGCCGCACGAGTCCATGCCGCACCACTGCCGCCGCATGCCGCGTGAACGGTCGATGTAGACGCGGGTGCACTCGGGATTGCCGCACTCCTTCATCAAGGGCACGTCCGGCCCGCTGAGGAGCTCGACGGCGTGCCGGGCGACGGTGGACAGAGCCTGCTCCGGTGTCGCCTCGGTGCGGCGCCCCGACGGGGTGAGCTGTGGCGTCGCCGGGGCCTTGCGCGCGGCGTCGTTGAGCGCGCCGAGCGCCGCCTCGTCGAACTCCTCCCCGAGGCGGCGGGCGGTGACCAGCTCGTAGATGGCCTCCCGCACGAACGTCGCCTGCTGAACGTCGGCCTCCTCACCGGGGAGGATCGTGTCGACGATGCCGGACTCCAGATACCAGGCGTCCAGTCGGTCGGGGGTCACGAACATCTCGAAGCGCGCCGAACGGCGCGCGCGCAGGGTGGCGGCGAAGTCGAGGGCGGGGTTTCCGCAAACGAAGACATGGTTAAGGTTCACATCACCATCTTGACAGGTGATGGTGACGAGCCGCAAGAACCGTCACTGGCTCAGGGGGTGCCTTGCCGGGTGCCGTCCCTCTCCGTGACTGCCGGGCAACCGCGCACGCGCAGGTCAGGGGCGGACCGCGGCGCCGGTGACGGAACTCGGTGTCCCCTGCGGGTCCAGTCGCAATTCCCGGCCCTGCCAGCGCTCCCGGAGCCAGCGGTCGTGGCTCGCGACCACGATCGCGCCGGGACCCGAGCCCATGGCGTCCTCCAGTTCGTCGCACAGGCGTGGGGACAGGTGGTTCGTCGGCTCGTCGAGCAGCAGCAGGTGCGGCGGGCGGGCCACCAGGAGGGCCAGCGCCAGCCGTCGCCGCTGGCCGACCGAGAGGTGACCGACCGGCTTGCCCAGGTCCGCCGCGTGCATCAGACCCAGCGAGCCCAACGGGACCGCTTCGGCCCGCTCGGATCCCAGAGACAGCTCGTAGGTGTCCCGCACCGTACGGTCCGGCCGGTCGAACACCGTGTCCTGGGCGAGCAGCCCCACCGTCAGCCCGAGCCGCCTGCGGATCTCGCCCTCGACCGTGAGGTGTCCGGCGAGCACGGCCAGCAGGGTCGATTTGCCGGCCCCGTTGCCCCCCGTGACCAGCAGACGATCCGTCGGCGACACCTCCACGCCGTCCAGCGCGAGCCGGCCCGGCACCCGCACGCCGCGCAGGGACACCAAGGGGTCGTCCCGGCCTTCCGCACCCCCTGTGCCCTCCACCGCTTCCGCTTCCGCTTCCGCGGAGAGGACCGTGCCGGCGAACCGCAGCGGGCGTGGGGGCTCACCGACCTGGGCGCGCTCCAGCTCCTCCAGCCTTCGGGTGGCGTTGCGCACCCGGCGGGAGATCTGGCTCTGCACCCGGCCGGCCCGGTGGCCGTACCCCATCTTCTCGTTGTCGCGCCGCCCCCGGTCCGGCGCGACGGCGTGCGCGGTCACACCGGCCGAGTGACGCAGCGACTCCAGTTCCTCCTGTTCCTCGGCGTACCGCCGTTCCCAGCGCTCCCGCTCCGCCCGCTTCTCGGCCAGGTAGGCGCTGTAGTTGCCGCCGTAGCGGACCGGGCCGTCCACGGCCGGGTCGAGGTCGATCAGGTCCGTGCAGACGGCGTCGAGGAAGGCCCGGTCGTGGCTCGCCAGCACCACGGCCCCGGGCAGGCCGCGCACCTGCTCCTCGACGAAGGCGGCGGCGCCGTCGTCGAGGTGGTTGGTCGGCTCGTCCAGCAGCAGCGCCGACGGCCGCCGGACCAGCAGCGCGGCCAGTGCGAGACGTCCGCGCTGCCCGCCGGACAGGGAACCGAGGGTCCGGTCGTGTGCGAACGCGCCGAGCCCGAGGCCCTCCAGTACGACGGCCGCGCGCCGGTCGGCGTCCCAGGCCTCCCGGTCCTGGGCCTCTTCCAGTCGCCTGCCGTAGGTGTCGAGCAACTCGGCGTATCCGGGGTCGTCGTCCGCGGTGCGGGCGAGTTCCTCGGTGAGTCGTTCGAGATCCGCGAGGACCTCGCGGGCCTCGCGCAGTGCCTCGTCCAGCACCGTGGCGATGGTCGACGCGGCGTCGAACGGCATCTCCTGTTGCAGGAATCCCAGGTCGGACGGGCGCGTGACGCCGCCCGCGTCGGGCTCGTCCGCCCCGGCGAGCAGGCGCAGCAGGGTGGACTTGCCGACGCCGTTCTCCCCGATCAGGCCGATGCGGTGGCCGGGGGAGGCGGTCAGGGAGACGCCGTCGAGCACCCGTCGGCCGCCCAGGTTGCGGACGAGTTCGTGGGCGATCAGGGCGGGCTGGGGCATGGGAACCGTCCAACGTGGTCGGGAGGGGCCCGCCGGGCGCGATGCCTCGGACGCGGGTCACGTCGACACGCCGTCGGCTCACACCTCGGGAGCTCCCGTCTCCTTCAGCGTGCCGTCGGCCAGGCGCAGCCACCGGTTCACACCGATCTCGGTGAGGAACCGCTCGTCGTGGCTGACCACCACGAACGCGCCCTGGTAGGAGTTCAGGGCGCTCTCCAGCTGGCCCGCGCTCACCAGGTCGAGGTTGTTGGTCGGCTCGTCGAGGAGGAGCAGCTGAGGTGCCGGTTCGGCGCACAGGATGCAGGCCAGGGTGGCGCGCAGCCGCTCACCGCCGGACAGCACCCGGACGGGGAGGTGCGCGCGGGCGCCGCGGAAGAGGAAGCGCGCGAGCAGGTTCATCCGCTCGGCCTCGGGCCGCTCCGGGGCGAACGCGGTGAAGTTCTCGAGGACGGTGCGGTCCACGTCCAGCAGGTCCAGCCGCTGCGACAGGTAGGCGATGCGTCCCTCGGCCCGCTTGATCTGCCCGCGCTCCGGGTCGAGGTCGCCGGTTACCAGGCGCAGCAGGGTGCTCTTGCCGGCACCGTTGGGCCCGGTCAGCGCGATGCGCTCGGGGCCCCGGATGGACAGCTCGACGCCCTGGTCGGCGAAGACGGCCCGGTCGTCGTGCCGGACCTGCATCTCCTCGCCGATGAACAGGTTGCGCCCGGCGGGCACGTTGGTGTCGGGCAGGTCCAGGGAGATGCGCTGCTCGTCGCGCAGCGCACGCCCGGCCTCGTCGAGCCGGGCCTTCGCCTCGCCGACCCGGGACGCGTGCATCTGGCCGGCCCGGCCGGCGGACTCCTGGGCACCGCGCTTCATGTTGCCGGCGAAGATGCGGGGCAGGCCGGCGTTCTTGAGGTTCTTGGCGGCGTTGCTCGCGCGGCGGTCGGCGCGCTCGCGGGCCTGCTGGAGCTCGCGCTTCTCCCGCTTCAGCTCCTGCTCGGCGTTGCGGACGTTCTTCTCGGCGACCTCCTGCTCGGCCCGCACGGCCTCCTCGTACTCGGTGAAGTTGCCGCCGTACAGTCGCAGTTCGTCGCTGCCGAGTTCGGCGATGCGGTCCATGCGGTCGAGCAGGGCCCGGTCGTGGCTGACGAGCAGCAGGCAGCCGCCGAAGTCCTCCAGCACGTCGTAGAGCTTGTGACGGGCTTCGAGGTCGAGGTTGTTGGTGGGCTCGTCGAGCAGCAGCACGTCGGGCCGCTTCAGCAACTGGGCCGCCAGACCGAGCGAGACGACCTGACCGCCGCTGAGCGTGTTCAGGCTGCGGTCCAGGGTGAGGTCCGTCAGACCGAGGCGGTCGAGCTGGGCGCGCGTGCGTTCCTCGATGTCCCAGTCGTCGCTGATGGTGGTGAAGTGCTTCTCGTCCACGTCCCCGGACTCGACGGCGTCCAGGGCCCGGATCACCGCGGCGATCCCGAGCACCTCGGCGACCGTGAGGTCGCGCGCCAGCGGCAGACTCTGCGGCAGGTAACCCAGGGTGCCGCCCACGGACACCGACCCGGTGGCGGGCTTGAGTTCGCCGGCGATCAGCTTGAGCAGCGTGCTCTTGCCGGAGCCGTTGGGGGCGACGAGGCCGGTGCGGCCGGAGTTCACGTTGAAGGACAGGTCGTGGAAGACCGGGGTGTCGTCGGGCCAGACGAAGGACAGGTTCGAACAGACAATGGAGGCATCGGACATGGAGGTGACCTCGGGGTGCTGAGGGCAGAGCGACTACTGCCCTGGACAGGCATGGGAAAAGGGGACGACAGTGAGGCCACTACGGCAGCGGTCTTGGCGCCGGCCGGTGGCCATCGGGTCCGGGTATCACCCCGAGATGTCGTCGTCACCCACCATGTCTGCTTCTCCCTCTGTGCGCGGTCAAGTCTGTCCCAGTCTAGCAGGTAACGGGCCCCGTTCTCGAGGAATGCGAACGCCTGCCGCACACGTGTGACTCGCTCGTGCGGGTGATGTGTGAACTTGGCAATGTGCCCCCTTCGTCGCTTTCTTGACACCCGAGAGGAGGGCATGTCATCATCGTCACCACCTAGACAGGTGACGATCTCGAGAGCGCGAGCCCGCCCGGGCGCCGAGACACATACAGCGCACGTGCTTCGGGCGAGCAGCGGCGCCGGAGGCCCCGGCGAGTCCGTCGCCCCATCGAAGGAGCACTGAACATGGCAATGGCACAAGAGCCGAAGCGGAACGGCGACGGCGCACCGGTCGGGCGGCGCGCGCTGCTCGGCATGCTCGGTGTCGGGGCCGCGGGGCTCGCCGCCGCGCCCTACCTGCAGCGTGGCTGGGAAGGCGTGCTCGGCTCCGCCTCGCAGCTCGATCCGACGGGCCTGACCGGTCTGCTGCCGAACCCCGGCGGCTTCCGCTACTACAGCGTCGTCGGCTCGGTGCCGCACAAGGACGAGACCAACTACGAGCTGCGGCTTGACGGCCTGGTCGACCGGCCGAAGACCTACACGTTGTCCGACCTGCGCGCGCTGCCGCAGACCCGGGTCGTCCACGACGTTCTGTGCACCGACGGCTGGCGGGTGGACAAGACACCCTTCGAAGGCGTGAAGCTCGCCGACCTCCTGGACGACGCCGGGGTCCGCTCCAAGGGAGCGGCGATCCGGTTCACCTGTTTCGACGGCGCCTACAGCGAGAGCCTCACGCTGGAGCAGGCGCGCCGCGCGGACGTGCTGGTGGCGCTGAACATGCAGGACAAGCCGATCACCCACGAGCACGGCGGCCCGGTTCGCCTCTACGTGGCCCCGATGTACTTCTACAAGTCGGCCAAGTGGCTGTCCGGCATCTCGGTCACCCGCAAGGTCGTACCCGGCTACTGGGAGGAGCGCGGCTATCCGGTCGACGGCTGGCTCGACGGGGAGGACCGGCACAGTGACGCTGCCTGAGCGGGGCGGCCGGGTACGCCGGTTCAGTACCGCGGAACGCATGGTCCACCGCGCCACCGGGTGGCTGATGCTGCTGTGCCTGGTCACCGCGGCCTGCCTCTATCTGGGGCCGATCGCCCAACTGGTCGGCCGGCGCCATCTGATGGTGACGGTCCACGAGTGGTCGGGCATCCTGCTGCCGGTGCCGCTCCTGCTGGGGCTCCTGTCCCCGGCGTTCCGCGCGGATCTGCGCAGGCTGAACCGTTTCGCGGTCTACGACAAGCGGTGGCTCCGGTCCGCCCGCAGGCGTCTGACGTCTCCGGAGGCACGTCCGGCCGGAAAGTTCAACGCCGGTCAGAAGCTGTACGCGGGCTGGATCGCCGGGGCCGTGCTGGTGATGATGGCCACCGGGCTGCTCATGTGGTTCATGGGGTTGCTGCCCGCCGTCTCCCGCACCAGCGCGATCTTCGTCCACGACTGCCTCGCCTGGGCCATCACCATCGTCCTGATCGGGCACATGCGCAAGGCGTACGAGGACCCGGAGGCGAGGCTCGGGATGCGCACCGGATACGTCAGCCGGTCGTGGGCGGCGCGTTACCACGCTCACTGGCTGCGGGACGATGCCGCGAAGGATGAAAGCCTCGAAGTAGACAAGAAGTGACATATTCCCTGAGGGGCGTCCGGCTTTCACAGACTTCTTTCGAGGACAGGGGCCAACTCCGTGTATCTGCTGACCCCGGACGGCACCGAACTGAGGGCCACCATGATCGGCGGGGCCCTCCCGCCGTCCACACCCTCCCCGGCCGCATGGCGCCGGGCTCCTTCTACGCCTCCGCCCGGGGAACGGGGAGACGGCCCACCCGTACCCGTACGAACTCTGTACCTCGGAGGTCGTGACCAACGCGCTCATCGTGGACGCGCTGGCGAGTACGTGGAACACCTCCCCGAGCGGCCGCGGGAAGACCGTGTGGCTGGAGATGGACATCCCCGATGCCGGGTCCCGCACGTCCTGAAGGCAGAACACGCCGCACGGCAGGTGTGAGTGCCTGCGGCACCTGTCCGCGGGCACTGACCGTCAACTGACTGATGTGCCGAATCCGCCGCAGGGGCAGAGTGACCGGTGTCGGCCCCGGCCTCCCGGAACGGCGCAGGTCATGCGTGCGATCCGGTCATTCCGGCAGTCGGGGACGTTTCATTCCAGGTATATGCCGCGATCACTAGGAATACGGTCGTCACCTGCTTGACCGGTGACTGTAGTTCGTGTCAGTCTCTTTTCGCCCCCAGCGGGCGGCGGAGCGATTCGGTGAGAACGGCGCATCGCCAACAGCATTCACCTGCGGCGGACCGGGCGGCCGAGCCACCTGTCATGCTCGCGGTACCCAGCACATGTGTCTCACGGCAGACACACACTTCTCGGATAGGAAAGTCATGAGACGACTTCTGACCGTCCTCGCGGCCGGTGTGCCGCTGGCGGCGGCGGTGTACCTGCCGACCGCATCGGCGGACACCGGGAGCTCCGCCTCCGCCTCCGCGCCCCTCAAGTGCTCGTCCGTCCCCGTGAAGGCTCCCGCCGGCACCAGGGTGGAGTCCGTGACGGCGGTCAGCCGGCCCGGCGGGACCGTGAAGGGGACCGGGGTCCTCGGCGGCAGCGTCGACAACGTCCCGTCCTACTGCGAGGTGACGGTCACCCTCACCCACCCGGGGCAGGGCGACCACGCCAAGGTGCGGACCTGGCTGCCCGAAAAGGCCGGCTGGAGCGGACGCTTCCAGGCCTTCGGCGGCGCCGCCTGGGCCGCCGGGGACAACAACCCCGGTCTGGCCAACGCGGTCAAGCAGGGCTACGCCGCCGCGACCACCGACGCCGGCGTCGGCGACGCCATCGACAGCTCCTGGGCGCTGAACAGCAAGGGCAAGGTCAACACCGCGCTCCTGAAGAACTTCGCCGACCGCTCCCAGCACGAGACAGCGATCGTCGGCAAGGCGGTCGTCGACGCCATCTACGGCAAGGCCCCCTCCTACTCCTACTTCAACGGCTGCTCGACCGGCGGACGCCAGGGCTACGTCGAGGCCCAGCGTCACCCCGACGACTACGACGGCATCCTCGCCAACTCGCCCGCCATCAACTGGGACGACTACGTGCCCGCCACGCTGTGGCCGCAGGTGGTGATGAACGAGGAGAAGACCCGTCCCACCGACTGCGAGTTCACAGCCTTCAACCAGGCCGCGCTCAGGGCCTGTGACACGCTCGACGGCGCCAAGGACGGCCTGATCTCCGACGCCACGCGCTGCGACTTCGACCCGCGCCGACTGATCGGCACGAAGGTCGAGTGCGAAGGCAAGACGGATACCATCACGGCGGCCGACGCGAACGTGGTCCGCAAGATCTGGGACGGCCCGCGCACCACGTCCGGCAAGAAGCTGTGGTATGGCCTGCCGATCGGCGCCGACTTCAAGGGCCTCGCCGGTGCCACGTCGTTCCAGGTGCCCGACGACTGGACCAAGAAGTGGGTGGCCAAGCAGCCCGACCTCGACACCACGAAGCTGACGTACGAGCAGTTCACCAAGCTGTTCAAGAAGTCCCAGGCCGAGTACGACAGGGTCATCGGCTCCGACGACCCGGACCTGTCGGCCTTCCGCAAGTCCGGTGGCAAGCTCCTCACCTACCACGGCCAGTCCGACCAGTACATCCCCACCGCGGGCACCGTGGACTACCGCGAGCGCGTCGAACACAGGCTCGGCGGATCGCACCGCGTCGACGACTTCTACCGTCTCTTCGTCGTCCCGGGCCTGGTCCACTGCGGACTCGCGGGCCAGGGCAACGACCTGACGGCCCTGACCAAGTGGGTCGAGCAGGGCAAGGCTCCTCAGACCCTCCCCGCCACTCTCACCAACGCCTCCGGCCAGCAGCTCGACCGCGACCTGTGCCGCTACCCCCTGGTGTCCCGCTACAACGGCCACGGTGACATCGCCGACGCCGACAGCTTCCGCTGCGTCTCGCCGCACCGGCACTGAGCGGTCCCAACCCAACCCACCAATTCGAAAGTCGGCTCCTGATGACCACGAACACCCTGACGACCGCGACACCCACGGCGAACGGCGAACGTTCCTCCCTGATGAGGCTGTACCTGAGCCGTGGCATCCTGGCCGTGATCTGGGCCGTGGTCTTCGCCGGAGCCCATGACAGCCTGGACGCCGTGGCGATCACCCTGCTGGTGGTCTACCCGCTGATCGACGCGGTGTCCTCGCTGATCGACTACCGGGCCCTCCCGGACGGCTCCGAGCGCCGGGTCACGGCGTTCAACGGAGTACTCAGCACGCTGGCCGCCGTCGCGGTCGGCATCGCCGGGGCCGGCTCGTTCGCCACGGTGCTCAGTGTGTTCGGCGTCTGGGCCGTCATCTCCGGTGCGGCCCAGGTGATCGTCGGCCTGCGGCGGCGCGGACCCGAACTGGGCAAGCAGTGGCCGGTGCTGATCGCGGGCGGGCTGTCCTTCCTCGTCGGCATCTTCTACAACATCCAGGCCGCCGGTGACGATCCCTCGCTGGACGTCCTGTCGACCTACGCCACGGGCGGCGGCGTGTTCTTCGTCGTCCAGGCCATCCTGCTGGCATGGAAGGCCCGTCAGCAGCGGAGCCGTACCGTCTGACCGACCCGCAGGACCCGTCTCGACCCGCGCCCCCCGAGGACGCGGGTCGAGGCGTTCCAGGACCTCGCGTGATCGCCACGGAGCCTGCCGGTGATCGCCACGGAGCCCGCCGGCAAAGGGGGCAGACCGACCGTCATCCGACACAGGGGCGGACCGTCATCCGACGGATACACCGACCGCGGGACCCGGTGAAGATTCGTCGGTGCCGCGGAGTCCGCGCCCACTCGGACGGACCGGCACACGTGCCCGTCGGACACACCGACGCACAGCGAAGGGAAGCCCCAGCATGCCCACGATCGCCGCCCACATCATCGCCTCGCTCAAGGCCAGCGGCGTACAGCGCCTCTACGGGCTGCCCGGCGACTCCCTCAACGGGCTGACGGACGCGCTGCGCAGGGACGGCGAGGTGGACTGGGTGCACGTCCGGCACGAGGAGAGCGCCGCGCTCGCGGCGGCCGCCGAGGCGGGCCTGACCGGCGAACTGGCCGTCTGTGTCGGCAGCTGCGGTCCGGGCAACCTGCACCTGATCAACGGACTGTTCGACGCCCAGCGCAGCCGCGTACCCGTCCTCGCCATCGCCGCCCAGATCCCCGGAGCGGAGATCGGCTCCGGCTATTTCCAGGAGACGCGCCCGCAGGAGCTGTTCCGCGAGTGCAGCGTCTACGCGGAGGTGGCGGACACCGCCGAGTCCACGCCCCGCATCCTCGAACTGGCCATGCGCGCGGCCGTCGAACGCAAGGGGGTCGCCGTCGTGGTGGTGCCCGGTGAGGTCTTCCTCGCCAGGGCCGAACGCGTGCTGCCTCCCACCGTCGTCCGCCCGACCCGTACTCTCGCCCGGCCCGACGACGCGGCCCTGCGCGAGGCCGCGGACCTGCTGGACGCCGGCAAGCGGGTGACCATTCTGGCGGGCGCGGGCGCGGCGGGCGCCCACGACGACCTGGTCCGGCTGGCCGAAACCCTCAAGGCACCCGTCGTGCACGCCCTGCGCGGCAAGGAGTACGTCGAGTACGACAATCCGTACGACGTCGGCATGACGGGTCTGCTCGGCTACGCCTCCGGCTACAAGGCGATCGAGGAGGCCGACACGCTGCTCATGCTCGGCACGGACTTCCCCTACCGCCAGTTCTACCCGCGGGACGCGAAGATCCTCCAGCTCGACATCCGCGGTGAACAACTCGGCCGACGGACCCGTGTCGACCTGCCGTTGACCGGCAGTGTGCGGGACACGCTGCCCGCGCTGCTGCCCCTGCTGAAGGTGAAGACCGCCCGTGCCCATCTCGACCGGGCCCTCGCGCACTACGCCCGCACCCGCAAGGCACTGGACGGACTCGCGGTCAACGACCACGAGCGCACCCCCATCCACCCGCAGTTCGTGGCGAGCACCGTCAACCGCCTCGCGGAGAACGACGCGGTCTTCACCACCGACGTCGGTTCCCCCGTGGTGTGGGCGGCCCGCTACCTGACGTTCAACGGACGGCGGCGCCTGCTCGGTTCGTTCAACCACGGCACCATGGCCTGCGCCCTGCCGCACGCGGTGGGTGCACAGGCCGCGTACCCGGGACGCCAGGTGGTGGCCTTCGCGGGTGACGGGGGGCTCACCATGCTCCTCGGGGAGCTGTTCACCCTCCGGCAGAACGGGCTGCCCGCCAAGATCGTCCTGTTCAACAACGGCTCGCTGAACTTCGTCGAGCTGGAGATGAAGGCGGCGGGTGTCGTCAACTTCGCCACGGAACTGGACAACCCCCGGCTCGCCGACGTCGCCGCCGCCGTAGGCCTGTGGTCCCGCCGCGTGGAGCGGCCCGGTGAGCTGGAAGACGCGCTGAAGGCAGCCTTCGCGCACGACGGTCCGGCAGTGGTCGAGGTCATGACGGCCCGTCAGGAGCTGTCGGTGCCGCCGGCGATCACGGTGGAGCAGGCCAAGGGGTTCACCCTCTACGCGATCCGGACGATCCTCTCCGGCCGCGGCGAGGAGCTGCTCGACCTGGCGACCACCAACGTCGCCCGCCGGATCCTGCGCTGACCGGCGCGGGGCGTCGCCACCAGGGGGGTTGTCGTTCGGACGGGGGCCGAACGACACCCCCTAGGTCACGATCTTGCGCAGCAGCGCGAGTCGCGCGAGCGCGGGGGAGGGGCCGTCCAGGACGTCCTCCAGCTCCGGACCGCGCCCCGCGAGGCCGTCCAGCGTCGCGCCCACCTCACCCGTCAGCCGGTCCGCCCCGTCGACGGGCGCCGCCAGGACACGGATGACGCCGTCGACGGACGTCACGACGTAGGAACCGTCGACGCTGCCCTCCAGCAGCAGGCCGGCGTGCACGAAGTCGCCGTTCCAGCTTGCCGGGGCTGCCGCGCACAGCAGCCCGTACATCGTGGCCAGACGCGCCTCGTTGTCCGGATACTCCGGGGTCTCGCCGCGGGGCAGCATGATGTCGCGTTCGTGCATCCACGCGTCCCAGAACGTGTGGACGGACTGCACCGACCAGTCGAGGGTGCGGCCCAGCGCACCCGTGATCGTCTCGTCCGGGTTCGTCTCCGCCTTGGCCCGCAGGAGACGCTCCTCCTCCTCGACGAGCCGGGACAGCCCCCGCACCGTGTCCTGCGGGCTCTCCCCGGACGACGCCGCCAGCCACTCGGTCGGCGTCACCACCGGATCGAAATCCCGCGTGAGACGGAATCCGGGGAAGGGGCCGCCGAGCTGGAACACGTGCAGCGCGGTCACGTCGCGGACGTGACGCACCACGTCGTGGACGTTCCACTCGGAGCACCGGGTGGGGGTCCTCCACGTCTCCTCGTCGAGGCCCGCCACATACCGCAGGAACCGGGCGCGCTGGGTGACGTACGCGTCCACGACGGCGAACGGCCCGTCGCTGTAACCGCTCAGCTCGTCAAGAACCCTGCCCTGTGCCGCACCGGGCGCCATGTGGGAAACCTCCTGCCGTTGAGGGGCGCGAGTGCCGCGCCGCTCGCGTTCGAGTCTACGTCGTCGTAGATACGTGTGAGTTTGCGGTTCAGGCGCAGGACGTTTCGCTCAAGGGTGGCGATGAGGCAGTATCACTGCCGTGACGTGCTCCGCGGCAGACCCACCCGCCACAGAAAGCATGTGTTCCGTCGTCGACGTCGGCCCGATACATGGTTGACCGGACATACAGCTCCGTTTACTCTGGCCGCACATGGAGACCTTTCGACCACAATGGGCGAAAAGGTGCATCGGCCGGACACATGTATTGCCTGGTGAGGCAAGGCCCAGCAGACGCACCGCCGGGCACATCCAGCGAACGGAACCGCCCTCCGGCATGCACCACCCCCCGATGTCCCGGTGGCGGGACTCGGGGTTCCGCGATGACCGGGCCGGGCCGGCCGGCGGTGAAAGGAGTGGGGGACCGTGGAGTCGCTCGTCAGGACAATGGTCGGTCGGGACGGGGAACAGGCGGCACTGTCCGCCTTCGTGTCCGCACTCGGGGGACAGTCGCTCGTCCTGAGGGGCGAGACGGGAGTGGGCAAGAGCGCTCTGCTGGACCATGTCACGGACCTGGCGCAGAACGAGTACCGGGTGATCCGGGCCGCCGGAGTCGAGGCGGAGTCCGACCTTCCGTTCGCCGGTCTGCACCAGGTCCTGTATCCGTTGCTCCCCTTCATCGACGGCCTCGACGCCGGCCACGGAGCCGTGTTCGACGCCGTCTTCGGGCGCACCGCCGGACGGCCCCCGTCGGTCATGGCGCTCGGCATCGCGGTACTCGACCTGCTGTCCGTGGCGGCATCGCACAAGCCGCTCCTGCTGGTGCTCGACGACGGCCAGTGGCTGGACTCCTCCAGCGCCGAGGTGTGCGGTTTCGTGGGGCGCCGGCTCACGGGCAGCTCCGTGAAACTCATGGTGGGCCTGCGCTCCGAGGTCCCCTCGCGGTTCGACACGGCGGCCCTGCCGGAACTGCCGGTGACGGCGTTGTCGGACGCGGCCGCGCAACAGATGCTGGACCTGCACCACCCCGGGCTGGACGGGCACACTAGGCGTCTGGTCCTGGAGGAGGCCCTGGGCAACCCGCTGGCGCTGCTGGAGCTTCCTCCGTATGTGAGCGGCGGTCATCTGGGGCACAGCGCCGAGGAATTGTTCGGATACCACGGGGTTCCGCTGCCCCGTCGGCTCCAGCACGTGTACGGCACCCGCATCGAGCGGCTCGGCGACGCGGTACGCGGGGAACTGCTGCGAGGCGCCCTGGACGGCGTCGGCGCGGGGCCGGGAGCCGGGAGCACGGGCGGCCCGCGCTACCGCATGAGGAATGCCGACGAGGCGGTGGCCGCCGCCCTGCTGGACATCGACCGGGTCAGCGGTGACTTCGTCTTCCGGCATCCACTGATACGTTCGACCGTCGTCCAGATGGCCACTCCCAACCAGCGGCGCGCGGCGCACTCGCACCTGGCCGGGGTGCACCGGGAGGACGTGGAGCGGTACGCGACCCACCTGGCCGCCGCGACGATCGACCCCGACGAGCAGGTGGCGGCCGCGCTGGAGAAGGCGGCGGACTCGGCGACCAGGCGCGGTGGCGCCATGGCGGCCGTGGGCTGGCTGACCCGCGCCGCGGAGCTGAGCGAGAGTCACGAGGGCCGCTCCAGACGGCTGGGCGACGCGGCGTTCATCGCCGGGCACGCCGCCCTCCTGGACCAGGCGCAGCAACTCGTCCACTCCGACGTGACGCCGGGCAGACAGGAATCCCCGGCCTCCGTGCTCACCTCGGCCTACGTGGCGCTCTACGAGGACGGTGACGTGCGCTCCTCGCCACGCCAGGTCATGGCGGCGATCGAGAACATGCGCGACGAGGGGTTCAAGGAGCCGCCGGAGGTCCGCAATCGGCTGGTGAACCTCCTGCTCGCCATCAACCAGTACGCCAGCGACCACACGGTGTGGCAGCGCACCCATGAGCTGCTCGGTGCGATGGGCGACCTGATCCCGCCGAGCTCGCTGATCTACCAGGACGCCTGGAGCGACGTCGTGCGCCGCGGGGCCGGACTGCACACACGGGTGGAGAACGCCTTCGCCGATCTCCCGGCCATGGAACCGTGGGACGTCACACGCCTGGCCGTCGCCGCATATCACGTCGACACGCTGAGCCACTACCGCCCCTTTCTGCAGCGCACCGTGGACCGCGAGGTGGAGACGGGGGCCGTGGCCAACGGCATGACCATGCTGCATCTGATCATGCTCGACCAGATGGCGGTCGGGGAGTGGGACGAGGCGGAGCGCACGGGACAGCGCGGGCTCGACCTGACGACGTCCCACGGCCACGTCCTGTTCGCCTACCACAGCCGCGCCTATCTGGCCCTTCTGGCCGCCATGCGCGGCCAGTTGGACCGTGCGCGGGAGTTGCAGGCCGCCGTCGACTCCTGGGCCCGCCCGCGCGGCGTGGGATTCCTGACCCAGATCGCCGACGCGGTCGGCACGGCGGCGTCCCTGAGCGAGGGGGACTACGAGGCCGCCTACCTGTACGCGATCGGCATCACGGCCCCCGGGTCCTTCGCGCCCAGTGCGCACCAGGCATCGCGTACGCTGCTCGACCTCGTCGAGGCGGCCGTCCACACGGGGCGCTCCGAACAGGCCCGCCGGCACGCGCTGGCCGCGCAGGAGGCCGGACTCCCCGACATCTCGCCCCGGCTGGCGCTGATCACGTACGGGGCACTGGCGATGACGGCCTCCGACGAGAAGGAGGCCGTCGAGATGTACACGCGGGCCGAGACCCACCCGGGCGGCGCGACCTTCCCCTTCGAGCTGGCCCGGATCCGCCTGGCCCACGGCGTCCGGCTGCGCCACACCCAGGGGCCCAAGGCGGCACGGCAGTTGCTGAGCCGGGCCGCCGACTCCTTCGAACGGCTCGGCGCCGCGGCCTGGACCGAACGCGCCCAGGCCGAACTGCGGGCCTCGGGTGTCTCCGCGCGTGCCTCGTCGGCGCACCTGGACTCGCTGACCTGGCAGGAGCGCCGGATCGCCGAGCTCGCCGCCGGCGGCCTGACCAACAAGGAGATCGGCGAACGGATGCACCTGTCGCCGCGCACGGTCAGCTCCCATCTGTACCGCGTCTTCCCGAAACTGGGCATCACCACCCGCGCCGCGTTGCGTGACGCGCTGGGCAAGGCGCCCGAGGGCCAGGACGTGTGACGCGATGACGTATCCGATGGTTGTGGCTGATGGGCGTGAGTGAGAAGGCGGGGCGCACGGCAGGTGTGCGGGGGCCGGGTGCTGGTGGTGGGGGCCGGACCGGTGGGGCTGGTCGCCGCGTTGGAACTGGCCCGCACGGGCACGGCGGTTCGCCTCGTGGACGCGGCCGGGGGGCCTTCCGGCGGTTCCCGGGGGAAGGGGCTGCAGCCTCGGAGCCTGGAAGTGCTCGACGACCTCGGGGTGGCCGGCCGGATCCTGGCCACGGGACGGTCGCGGCTGGCGATCCGGCGATTGCGCCCATGTGCACTCACCGGCCGGCGGTCTCGGAATGAACACCGGAATCCAGGACGCCCACAACCTCGGCTGGAAGATCGCGCACGTCCTGGACGGTGCCCCCGGGACACTGCTCGACACCTACGAACAGGAACGGCTCCCGATCGCCGCCGACGTCCTGAACCTGTCCTCCGAACTCCCCGCCGGACGCGTCAGGGGAGTCGTACCGGGGGAGGGGCAGGGGCCCGACACCCGGCAGCTCGGGGTGCGCTACGCCGTCAGCGCGCTCAACGGCGCCGGTGGGGACGGACACGCGGGGGTTCAGGCGGGTGACCGCGCGCCGGGCTCACTGCTGCGGGCGGCGGACGGAAGCGACGTCCGGCTCTTCGACCTGCTGCGCGGGCCGCACACGAGTGTGATCGCCTTCGGGCCCCGCGGCTCCCGGGCCGCCGACGCGCTCGTCGAGCGCTTCCCCCGGTGTCTGAGGGCGTTCACCGTCCTGCCGGACAGAACCCCCACCTCCGCGGCGGGGCCGGACTCGTTCACCGACAGCGAGGGCCACGCCCGCCGGGACTACGCCGTGGACGGTGACACCCTGTTCGTCGTCCGGCCCGACGGGTACGTCGGGCTGCGGGCCGACGACCCGGACGAGGCGCGGGTCCTGCGGTACCTGCGCCGGCTGCTGCCCGGGGAACCGGCGGGCCGCTGGTGAACCATCGATCCGCTCCCTTTGATACCGTCGGAACATGGCCACTGACGCGGACGCGGAGGAGACTCCGACGACACTCCGGCACAGGATCGTTCTGGCCGCCGCCGATCTTCTGGAGAAGGACGGCCTCGACGCGATGTCGACCCGCGCCGTAGCGGCACGCGCCGGTGTCCCGCCGCCGACGATCTTCCGCGTCTTCGGTGACAAGGACGGCCTCCTCGAGGCCCTGGGCGAGTACGGGTTCGAGACCTATCTGCGGGCCAAGAGCCGGCTGCCCCGCAGCGACGATCCGGTGCAGGACCTGCGCGACGCGTGGGACCTGCACGTCCGGTTCGGGCTCGGCCAACCGGCGTACTACACCCTGGTGTACGGCCTGCCGCGCCCCGGCCACCTGTCCCGGGCCGGCCAGGAGGCCGTCACCGAACTGCGGGCCATGGTCACCCGGGTCGCCGCGGCCGGCCGGCTGCGCATGAGCGTCGAGCGGGCCGCGGCCCTCATGCACTCGGCGGGCATGGGCACGATCTTCACGATGATCAGTACGCCACCGCAGCTGCGGGACCCCGAAGCGGCGGACGTGGCACGCGACGTGGTCATCGCCGCCATCACCACGCCCCCCGGCGACGCACCCGCGCCAGAGGCGAGCCCGGGCACGGCGGGTGCGGCCATGGCGTTGCGCGCGGCGCTGGGCCGAGAGGACACCAGCGCTCTCAGCACCTCGGAGAGGCACCTCCTGTTGGACTGGCTCAACCGCATGGCGGACGCCCGGCCAGGCCCGCCCGCCCAGGGCTGAGAGGCGCCGAGGCGCGGCACCGGCCTCCGTGCTCAGTCGGACGGTTCCCGCTGCTTCGGCACCGGCGGCACGAGGTAGCCGGTCCCGGGCCCCCTGCGCGGGAGACGCGCGCCTCCCGACGGAGCCGCTATCTCCCGCAGGGAGAGGTCCGAGCGAGGCTCGAAGCCCAGCGATCCGTACAGCCGCGTGACCACTTCCCGGCCGGCCTCGGCGTGCAGGAAAGGGGTGTTCCCCTGGTCCGCGACCACGGAGGAGAGATGCCCGACCAGGCGCCGGGCCAGGCCCCGCCGCCGGTACTCGGGCAGCGTGCAGACGGTGCTGATCTCGGTGTGACCCGCGGGACGCATCCGCAGGCCTCCCATGGCGACCAGCGACCCGGACCTGCGTACACCGAAGTAGGTGGTGCAGCGGTAGCTGCCGGGATGGAACGGCCCCGGTCGGGTCGCCTGGATCAGCGCCGCCATCTCCGGGATGTCAACGGGAGTCAGTTCCCGTACCTCGTCGTCGTGCGTCGTCACCGGGCGCCGTACGACGAGTTGGACGCCACGGACGTGGGAGACCGTCCGCCAGCCCTCCGGGAGCTCCGGGTCCTGGCCCACCAGAGACAGCACGCCGCCCGGCCCGGCCAGCACGGCCGCGTCCGCCCAGTCCTCCGGTTCCGGGCGATCCGGCAGCGCGGCGAAGGCGGCGAGATCGGGCGCGTATCGCAGGACGCGGCCCCGTTGACGCGCGAAGCGGGCGTGGCCCGCGGTGAGGGAGGCGCGTACGGGAAGGTCGAGCAGGTGAGGCATCAGCGGCTTCCATCGGTCGTGTGGTCCCCCCGTTCCGCGAAGGCGGAGCCACCGCCGCCGACGGCTGGTCGGCGGCTTTCGGTGAACAGATGACGATCCGCGCCGGAGCGCCGGCCCGCCGTCGGCGGTCAGGAGGCCGGCATGAAGACCGCCTTGGTCTCGAGGAAGCCCTCCAGGCCCTCGGGTCCTCCCTCGCGACCGTGGCCCGACAGCTTCCTGCCGCCGAACGGGACGTTCGGCGAGATCTCGAAGCCGTTGACCGCGAGGTGACCGGTGTTCACCCGGAGAGCCACGTCGAAGGCACGCTCGACGTCCGCGCCGAACACACTGCCGCTCAGGCCGAAGTCCGTGTCGTTGGCCAGACGGACGGCCTCGTCGACGTCCCGGTAGCCCTGCACGGTCACCACGGGACCGAAGATCTCCTCGCGGGCGATCGTCATCCGGGGCGTGACATCGGTGAACACGGTGGGGTCGATGTAGTACCCCCGGTCGAAGTCGGCACTCCTTCCCCCACCGGTCAGCAGCCGGGCACCCTCCCGGCGGCCCGATTCGATGTACCCGAGAACGCGTTGGTACTGGCGTGCGTTGAGGACGGGCCCCATGTCGGTCGCCGGGTCCCAGGGGTCGCCCACCCGCAGCGCCCTCACGGCGGCGGTGTACGCCTCCGCCACCTCCGCAAGGCGGTGGTGGGGGGCGAGGACGCGCGTCTGGGAGAAGCAGATCTGACCGGAGAACGGCATGGTGAACGGGGTGAGGGCGGGCAGTGCCGTCGACAGGTCGGCGTCCTCCAGGAGGATCGCGGCCGACTTGCCGCCGAGTTCGAGTGTCGTGCGGGCCATCCGCTGAGCGGCCACCTCGGCGATCCGCCGGCCGGTGGGCACGCTGCCGGTGAAACTGATCTTGTCCACCGCTTCGGACGCCACCAGCTGGGCCGACTCCCGGGTGTCGGCCGTGATGACGTTGAGGACCCCCGGCGGGATGCCGGCGGCCTCGGCGGCATGCGCGATCACCAGTGCGTCCAGGGGACTCTCGACCGGGGACTTGAGCACCACGGTGCAGCCGGCGGCGAGGGCCGCGGGGATCTTGTGGGAGAAGATGTTGAACGTGGCGTTCCAGGGCGCGATCAGCGCCGCGACTCCCACCGGCTCCCGCACGACCCGTGCGTGGCCGCGTGGGGTGGGCCGCCGCTCACTGAACGCGTACCCGTCGAGGAGTTCGGCGAAATGGTCGAAACGGCTCTCACCGGCGTGAATGAGGCCCTGGGCGAAGCTGATCGGAGCCCCCACCTGAGCGGTCCACAGGCGCGCGAGGAGCGGCAGCCGCTCACGTATCTCGTCGGCGAAGCGCCGGAGATACCCGGCCCGCTCCGAGGCGGGCATACGAGGCCACGGCCCGGTGTCGAAGGCGATGCGGGCGGCGGCCACGGCACGGTCCACCTCGGTACTGTTCGCCAGCGGCAGGCTCAGCATCTCCTCCTCCGAGGAGGGGGAGACGAGTGTGACGCGGCGGGTGGAGTCGCCGGGTATCCAGCGGCCCCCCGTGTAGAAGCAGTGGAGCAGTTCGTCGGGGAGATCAACAGTGAACGCAGACATGGTGCCCATCAGGTCGTCGGGGCAGTGAGACCACCGGCGCCCGGTGTCCCTGCCGTTTGCTCAGGCCGTCTCTCCCATCGAAACACCTGAGGCACTCACACGTGTGCGGCGCATGCGCCCTGCTGTACCTAGGTTTGTCAGTGCTACCCTTGCGGTAGCGCGTTGGCATAGGTGAGGAATGACCGGATGGCATCGAATGCCCCCTTGGGTGAGTTCCTGCGATCCCGACGGCTGGCAAGCGATCCGAGTCTGGCGCCCCTGCCGACCAAGGGTGTGCGCAGGGTACCGGGCCTGCGGCGTGAGGAGATCGCCCAACTCGCAGGTGTCAGCCCGGATTACTACGCCCGTTTGGAGCAGGGCCGTCAGGCTACCCCGTCGGACACCGTCCTGGCGTCCCTCGCGGTGGCGCTCAACCTGGACGCGGCGGAACGGGTCCACCTGTTCAACCTCGCCCACTTCCCGGTGACCGGCCGCGGCGGTCCGGCGGCCCGGTCGGCGCGACCGGGCCTGATACACCTCATGGAGGCGGTCGGTGACAGTCCCGCCGTGCTGCACGGCCGGGGCACGGACGTCCTCGCCCTCAACGAGGCCGCGCGCGCGGTGATAGCGGACTTCTACGCGAAACCCGCCGGGGAGCGCAACGTCGCCCGCTGGTTCTTCCTCGACGAGAGTTCACGCCGGTTCGACGACTGGGACGCCGTCGCCGGGGACGTCATAGGGCTGCTGCGGCTCGACGTGGGCCGGTACCCCGACGACCCGCGGCTGCGGGCGCTGGTCGACGACATGAGAACGAGGAGTCCGCTCTTCGCGGCGTTCTGGGAGGAGCAACGGGTCGCGGTCGACGTCCCGGTGCGCAAGGTGATCAGGCATCCCACGGCGGGGGCGCTCACGTTCGACGTGGTGGGAGTGTCGCCGCCGTCGGAGGCGGATCAGACCCTCTTCGTCTTCACGATGAAGTCCGGTTCCTCCACGGAGAAGGCGGTCGCCCGGCTGATGACCGAGTGGAGGTCCGGCGGGGCCCTCACGTGACGATCGTGCGGGCGGCGGGGACGGCCGCCCGCTGACCGTCAGATGACGGATGTGTCGGGTATTGCCTTCCAGCGACGATGGAATCGCGTCGCGCGGCGCCAGTTGCCCGTCCCGTCCCGTCCGGAGTTGAGCCTGATGACATTCCACAGCAACGGGCGGGGGCACGCCGATCGTCCGGCCGGGTCCGTGCGGCCCCTCCCGAGGCGTCGGCCCAGGACCGTCAGTGTCGGCCCGCCCCCGCCACCGCTCACGCTGGTCGGGGGACGCGCCCCCGGCCGGACCCCGATCGCACTGAGCGGCGTCGCCCGATCACCCATGCCGTCCGGCGTGCGAGGCGCGCTCGTGACGACGGTGGACAACACCCCGAACCGCACGTTCCAGGTCGCCTGGTCGTCCCATGCGGCGCCGTCCCGCATCCCACCGGGTCGTATCCGGCTGTCCTGGTCGTCGGCGGGCGAGGACCTCATGGACGTCGAGGCCCGCCTGGGCCTGCCGGGCGCCGAGGTCCTGCTGGCGCGATGGCCCGGGCTGCGCGGAGACTGGTCGGACATCGTGCGTCCCACGGTCGCCGAGGTGATGGAACTGCACTCCGCCCTCAGACTGGCGACCGTGGTTCTGAACCGCCTGACTCACTGATCGCCGCAGGGCGAGTCGATGTCCGTGTCCGGCTCACACGTCGCTCGGTGAGCCCACGGGCAGTGAACCTTTCGGGACCCGCGACACGTTGCCATGGTGTGGGCTCCTGCTGGTGCGTGGTGCGACAGCAGGGCGAAGGACGGCCACCCAACCATCCCCCGGCGCGGGTGGCCGACCGCGAACGTCGGCACCCCGGGTTCTGCGTCCGGGGTGCCGACGGTCACGCGCCATGTGGACGCCGAGGACTGGTTGCGTTTCCGAACATGTTGCCCCTAGCGTCCCTGCCATGGAAGTTGGCAATCCAAACTCACATGTGAACGGCCGGGCAACCTCCTGGATCGTCTCGGCCGGTGTCTTCGTCGTGAACCTGGACCTGTTCATCGTCAACGTGGCGGTGCCCGCCATCGGCACCGATCTGGGCGACGTCCCCCTCACCTCGCTGTCCTGGGTGCTCAACGCGTACGCGATCGTCTTCGCCGCCCTGCTCGTGGTGGCGGGCCGGCTCGCCGACCGGTACGGACACCGCCGTACGTTCCTGCTGGGGCTGACCCTGTTCAGCGTGGCCTCCGTACTGTGCGCCGTCGCGCCCTCCGTCGGATGGCTGATCGCGGCCCGCGCCCTCCAGGCGGCCGGCGCCGCGGCTCTGCTGCCGACCTCGCTCGCGCTGCTCCTCGTCGTCACTCCGGCGGAACGCCGCCCCGGCGCCATCCGCTGGTGGGCGGCCATCGGCGGCGTCGCGGCGGGTCTGGGCCCGGTCGTCGGAGGACTGCTGGTGGAAGCAGACTGGCGCTGGACCTTCCTCGTCAACGTGCCCGTGGGCGTGGCCGGTCTGCTGACCGGGGTACGGCTGCTGCCCGCCGACAGTCCGGACCGCGACGGCCCGCTGCCGGACCTGACCGGTGCCGTGCTGCTCACCCTGACGATCGGCTCACTGGCTCTCGGCCTCGTCGAGGCCGACGACTGGGGCTGGGCCTCGCCCGGCGTCGTCGGATCCCTGGCCGCGGCCGTCGTGCTGGGCGTGGGCTTCTGGTGGCGTTCGGCCCGCCATCCGGTGCCGATCGTCGAGATACCCATGCTGCGCGTGCGGACGTTCGGCGTAGCCACGCTGTCCGCACTGCTCTTCACGGTCGCCTTCGCCGCGGTGCTGCTCAGCTCGGTCCTGTGGTGCCAGCAGGTCTGGGGCTACTCGGCGATCCGCACCGGCCTGGCCATCGCTCCCGGTCCGCTCGTGGTCCCGGTCGTCACCATCCTGTCGGGGCCGGTCGTCCGCAGGTTCGGCCCCGGCGTGACGTCCATGACCGGGTGCCTGCTGATCGCCGCCGGTCTCGGCTGGTGGGCCGCCGCGCTGGGCACCGAACCGCACTACCTCACACAGTTCTTCCCCGGCATGCTCATCACGGGGGTCGGCGTCGGCTTCGCCCTGCCCACGCTGATCGGCGCGGCCGCGACCGCCCTCCCGGCGGCACGGTTCGCCACCGGATCGGCCGTGACCACGATGGCCCGTCAGACCGGTTCCGTGCTCGGCGTGGCCCTCACGGCCACGCTGCTGGGCACGCCCCGCACCGCGCACGCAGCGCTGACGGCCTTCCACCACGGCTGGACCGCGGCAGGGGTCGCGGCCGTGGTAGCCGCCGCCGCGGCGCTCGGCATGCGCGTTCCCGCCCGGCAGCCCAGCACGCCCGCCGGACTCGCCACCGACGGTCAGCCGGCTTCGCTGCCGTGAACCTTTCCCGCACGTTGATACGTGTCCGGTACAGGTAGCTCGTCGAAACCGCCGGGCCCGCCGACCCCGCCCCGGGGCCGTGTCGGTGAGCGGTGGCACAGCACAGGGGAAGGTGGCCATGAAACGCCCCTCCAAGGACATCCCGGCCGCCGGCTTTCGACAGCCCGCGACGGAATGCGAACGCTCCGCGAAGGGCGATGGGTTCGGGCGGGGGAGACCGATGACCACCACCTTCGCGGAGGCGATCGGCCGTACGCTCGCGGGGGACGGAGTCGCACATGCCTTCGGAGTGGTGGCCAACGGCAACGTCCTCGCCGTCGCCGGGCTCACGTCGCACGGTGTGCGCTACCTGTCCGCCCGCCACGAAGGCGGAGCCGTCACCATGGCGGACGCGTACTACCGGACCACGGGCGAGGTCGCGGTCTGCACCACCGGCAGTGGGCCCGCCCTGACCAACACGGCGACCGGCCTGACCGACGCGGTCAAGCACCGCAGTGGCGTACTGCTGCTCTGCGGGGACACACCTGTGGCCGGACCGCGCAGGATCGACATCGACCAGACCGCGTTCCTGGCCGCCCTCGACGTGCCCGTGATCCGGCTGACCGACCCGGCCACCGTGCGCGGCGACACCCTCAGGGCGCTGCGGCTGGCGCGCACCGAACAGCGGCCGGTGGCACTGTGCCTGCCACCGGACCTCATCACCGCCGAGGTCACCGAGCCCGAGCCCGGGTCCTGGCCCGAGGCGCGCCCCGAGGCATCGCGCGGTCGGTCCGCGCCGGCCGTCGCGGAGGGTGTGCTGGAACTCCTGGCCGGCGCCCGCAGACCACTGGTCCTCGGCGGGCTGGGAGCCTGGCGGGCGGGAGCGGCCAAGGCCGTCACCGAACTGGGCGAGCGGCTCGGGGCGCTCTGCGCGACGAGTGCCATGGCAGCGGGACTCTTCACCGGCAACCCCTGGTCGCTGGGCGTGTGCGGCGGATTCGCCTCGCCGCGCGCCGCCGCCCTGATCGGGGAGGCCGACCTGGTCCTCGCCTTCGGGGCGAGCCTGGACCGGTGGACCCTGGCCGACGGAGGACTCCTCGCACCCGGCGCGGTGCTGGTGCAGGTGGACACCCGGACGACACCGACCAGCGACCGGGTCGACCTCCTGATCAGCGGTGACGCCGCCGAGATGGCCTCGGCACTCCTCGACGGCGTCGAGGCGCGCGGCCTTGTGGGGTCCGGCTGGCGTGCCGACGTCGCCGACCGGCTCGCCAACCCGGGATGGGACCAGGAGCCCTTCGAGGACGCCGGCACCGGTGACCGGATCGACCCCCGCACGCTCACCCTCACCCTGGCCGGGCTGCTGCCCGCCGAACGCACCCTGGTCACCGACGGGGGCCACTTCGTCGGCTGGCCCGCCATGTACTGGACGGTCCCCGACCCGGCGGCCTACGTGTTCACCGGTGCCGCCTTCCAGAGCATCGGCCTCGGCTTCGCCGGCGCCGTCGGCGCGGCCGTGGGCCGCACCGACCGGACCACCGTCGTGGCGCTCGGCGACGGCGGAGCGCTGATGGGCCTGTCCGAACTCGAGACCCTCGTGCGCTCCGGGCACTCGACGCTGGTGGTGGTCTACGACGACGGCGGCTACGGCATGGAGGTCGTCCTCTACGGCGAACTGGGCGCCGACCGGGACACCATGGTCTTCGGCGACACCGACTTCGCGGCCACGGCCCGCGGGCTCGGCGCCCACGGTGCCACCGTGCGCTCCGTGGAGGACCTCGCGGTCGTCCGCGACTGGCAGGCAGCGGGAGCCGAGGGAGTCCTCCTCCTCGACTGCAAGGTCGTCCCCGGTGTGGTGGCCGACTGCCTTGCCGGCCTGACCTCGGTCATCAGCGGCAGGACGACGGGCGCCTCGTAGTTCCGGTGCCTCATGAGGTCCGTGCGCAACGGCGCCCGACGTGGCCGAAGACCGCCGCGGCCACCGACACCGCGGCGACGGTGTACGCCGTGACGCTCAACGCGTGTCCGGAAGCCGCCGCCGGGGCGGGAAGTACGACCTGACTCAGGAACAGCGTGCCGATCGCGGATACGCCCAGTACCTGGCCGAGCTGGATGACGGTGTTCATCACACCGCTGGCGTCGGCGGCGTCGGCGGGGGCGACGCGGCTGAGGGCCAGGCCGAACAGCGGTCCGTACGCGACCCCGGAGCTGACCCCGACCACGCCCAGGGCCGTCTCGGCCGCCACGCCGACCTGTGCGCCGTCGCGCTGCACGAACCCGAGCCAGACATAGCCGGCCGCGGACACCAGCAGCCCGGTCAGCGGCAGGGAGGGCTGCATCCGGGCCGGCAGCCGCCGCCAGTACAGGCCGCCGAGGCCGAAGCCGACGACCAGGGGCAGGAAGAGCAGTCCGGCGTGCTCGGGGCTGTAGCCCAGGGCGCCCTGAAGGTGGAGCGCGGCGGTGAACAGGCTGCCCGAGAAGGCGACCAGGACCAGGCATATGGAGAGGGCCGCAGGTGCCAGTGCCGGGGAGCGCAGGACACGTGTCTCGATCAGCGGATCGCCGCCCGCGGCCGTCACCCGGCGCTCGCACACGACGAACGCGGCGAACGCGACCACCGACGCGGCCAGCATGATCCACGTCCAGGAGGGCCAGCCGGTCTCGTGACCCAGCACGAGCGGCATGACGAACAGGCCGAGCGCCGCGGCGAGCAGCAGCAGACCGGGCACGTCCGGCTTCCGGCCGCGTGTCCCTTCGATGCCGGGCAGCAGGCTCCGCCCCGCCAGCAGCACCGCGCCGACGGGCACGTTGACGAGGAAGACCGCGCGCCAGCCGATGCCGAAGAGGTCGGCGCCCACCAGCACACCGCCGAGGATCTGTCCCACCACGGCGCCCGCGGCGAGCACGGCGGTGTAGACGCCGAGCGCCCTGACCCGGGAGGGGCCCGTGAGCGAGTGCTGGATGAGGGACATGACCTGCGGCACCAGCAGCGCCGCCCCCGCCCCCTGGAGCAGCCGGAAGCCGGTCAGCCATCCCGCGCCGGGGGCCAGTCCGCAGGCGAGCGACGCCACGGTGAACACGGCCGTGCCGAGCATGAACAGCCGGCTGTAGCCGTACCGGCTGCCCAGCCGGGCACTGGTGATCAGCAGCACGGCGTAGACGACGGTGTAGCCGGCGACGATCACCTGCAGTGCCGGTCCCGACGCGTGCAGGTCGCTCTGGATGGTCCGTGCGGCTACGTTCACGATGGAGACGTCGAGGGTGGCCATGAACTGACCGGTCAGGATCAGGGCGAGCAGCCACTTGGTGCCCGCCCCGGTCCGCCCCGCTTCCGCGGCCGTGGCGGGAGCGTCCCCCCGGCCGCCGGAGCCCGCGGACACGCGGGGAGCGGCGTTCGTCATGGTGTCGCTTCCTTTCGGGGGCGTGCCCCCACGCGCGGTGCGGGTGGGGGCACGGGGGAGTGGTGCGGGGAGGTCAGCCCTGGCGCGAGGACAGGCCGAACTCCTTCGCCACGAGAGCGTACGAACGCTCGCGCGCCTCGTAGTCGTGGATCATCGTGGTCAGCATCAACTCATCGGCGTCCGTGCGCTTGTGGAGGTCGTTCAGGCCGGTGCGGACCGTTTCCGGCGTTCCGTGGACGACTGCGCCCAGCCATCCGTCGACGAACTCCCGCTCGTCCGGCGTGTACGGGTACTTCTCCGCGGTGCCGGCGGCCGGTACGGCGGACTGCTTGCCCTGCCGCGCGCGCATCATCATCAGCGCGCCGGGCCGGGCCAGGCGCAGGGCCTCCGCTTCGGACGGGGCGCAGGTGACGTTCACGGACACCATGACGTGCGGCGCCGACAGGGTCTCGGAGGGGCGGAAGTTGTCCCGGTACAGGTCGATCGCACGCAGCGCCTGTGCGGAGTTGATGTGGAAGGCGGCCGCGAAGGGCAGCCCCAGCCGCGCCGCGGTCTGCGCGCCGGTCGTGCCCGAGCCGAGCGTCCACACGGGAAGCTCGGGCGCCCGCGGCACCACGTGCACGTGATCGCGGTGGTAGGGGTGGTCGTCCGGGAACCCGTCCCGGCAGAAGCCCAGCACCTCTTCCACCAGGGCCCGGAAGTCCTCGCTCTGCGTGTCGTCGCCGGCGCGGCGCAGTGCCTGGGCGACGGCGGGCAGGCCGCCCGGGTTCCGGCCGACGCCGAGGTCGATGCGTCCGGGGTGGAGGGCGTTGAGCACACCGAACTGCTCGGCCACGACCAGCGGTACGTGGTTGGTCAGCATCACCCCGCCCGAACCGAGCCGGATCGTGCTGGTGGCGTTGCCGAGGTGGGCGAGCAGCACCGCGGGGGCGGGGCTGCCCGAGGCGGGGAAGCTGTGGTGTTCCGCGACCCAGAAACGCCGGTAGCCCCAGCGTTCCGCGGCCTGCGCCAGCGCGGTGGTCTGACGCAGTGCGACCGCCGGCTCGGTTCCCTCTCCCACCACGGTCAGGTCGAGCACCGACAGGGGGGCGGGGCTGCTGCCGGACGGTGTCGTGCGGTCCATGTTTCCACTCCTCGGTACTGCGGGAGACTAATCGGACCCATGAGTCCGCTTACTGGAGAGAATAAACGGACCCGATGGTCCGGTCAAATGGGAGGCCGGTTGCCCGGGCCGTACCGGCCGGAGGGTGTTTGCCGCCGAAAGTAAACGGACCGTATAGTCCGATTAAAGCCGCCGTACCCGCCCAGCCCTCCGGACGGTCGGGTCTTCGCACGTCGCGGCCCCCGGCCACGTCCCGGCCGGGGCAAGCGAGTCAGGAAGGGGCGATCTCCGTGACCACCAGCCCGTCGTCGGCCGGGTCCGAGACGTCGTCCCGGCGGGCCGACGCACGCCGGAACCACGAGCGGGTCTTCGAGGCGGCGCTGGAGATCTTCCAGGAGTTCGGTCTGCAGGGCACCGTGCCCCAGATCGCCGCGCGCGCCGGGGTCGGCAAGGCGACGATCTACCGCAGCTACCCCTCGAAGGACGATCTCGTGGAGGCGGTCGTGCAGCATCGCCTGGCGGTACTGCGCCGCGGGCTCGCCTCCGCCGTGACCGGCGTCGAGACCCAGGACGCCTTCGGCACGTACGCCCTTCGCCTCTTCGAGCACCTCGCCCACGACCGGTTGCTGTCCGAGGCGCTGGCCGGGTCCCGATCCGCGGACGCGTCCGGCCTGTTGGAGTGGCTCGCGGAGCTGCTGGAAGAGGCCAAGGCCGCCGCACTGGTCCGCCCCGACGCCACCGTGCTGGACCTGCGCGTGGTCCTGTGCGGCGTCGTCCTCCAACTGGCGAACATCGCCGAGCGGGACTCCGCCCTGTGGCGCCGGTACGCCGGGCTGACCCTTCAGGCCTTGCGTCCCTGACCTCCGCCCCCTTCTCCGGCCGCTGCCCGCAAGGGTGAACGCACCGACAGACCTGTCGTCATGTGACGTATGCCCCGGCGTCGAGCCGTCCGCACACTGGACGTACAAGAGCAGTTGGCACGCATTGGCCGACGGTCGCCTCCACCACAGAACAAGGATCACCAGGCCGTCAACCCACCTGGAAAGGCACGCTCATGGTCACCGAAAGCTCCTGGCTCGTAGGTTTCGAGTTCCATACGGCAAGCGGTCGGGTCATGCACCACTTCTACGTCGTCTTCGGCACCGCCGATCCCGCGCAGGCCCGCGACATCGCGCTCGCGAGGGCCGACACACCCGGTGAACGCGCCGCGCGCGGCGGGCTCCACGCCGACGGCGAGCATGCCGACACGCGCCGGCTCGTCTCCGACCCCCTGGGTGTCCGGTACCTGGCCGCTCCGTGCCGACCGTGATCGTCACCGACCCGATGGGCCGGCTCCGGCTCACGGTCCCGGCGCAACAGCAACCGCCGTGCACACAGGTCGTGTTCGGAGCGCGTATCTCACTCCGAGGTGGCACAGGACCCGAGCCGTCGGCGGAGGCTCTCCAGCAGCGCGGTGCCGTCGGGTGTGCCCAGGCCGGTGTTCGCGTCCCACCCGGGAGACGAGGCGTACGCCCCGTTGTTGCCCGCGACGACATCGCGGAACCCGACGGTCACCTTGTCGGTGGTCGGGCCCTCGTACAGCAGGGGAGCCAGGAGGCCGAGCGGGCGGCCGAGACCCTCGGCAAGCCTGCACACCAGTGCCGCCCACAGGGGAGTGGCGGCGCTGGTACCGCCGATGAAGCCGGACTGGCCGTTGAAGAGGATCTGGTAGCCCGTGGCGGGATCGGCGTTGGCCGCCACGTCCGGCACACCCCGCCCCGGGGCGTCCGAGCCCGTCCGGTTGGGCACACCGGCGGAAACCTGCCAGTCGGGCAGGCCGAAGGCGCTGCTCACCCCGCCGCCCGTCGCACCGTCCGCTCCCGTGTTCCACACCGTCTCGGACTCGATCGTGCCGCTGGTGGGATCGCCGACCAGGGTCGTTCCGCCGCAGGCGAGGACATGCGGGCTGGACGCCGGGAAGTTCACATGGGAACCGCCGTCGTACACGCCGTCGCTGCTGCCCTCGTTGCCGATGGCGGCGCACACGGTGATGCCCAGGGCCGCCGCCTCGGCGAACAGGTCGTCCATGGCGGTGAGCACCTGGGGGGTGGACTGCGCCTCCGGGGCGCCCCAGCTCAGGCTGATGGCGGTCGGTGTCGGGGTGGCGTGGACGGCCGCCTGGAGTGCGTCGATCGCCCCCTGGTCGGAGTTGGGCGCGAAGTACACGACCAGGTCGGCACCCGGAGCGAGCGCACCGGCCACCTGCACGTCCAAGACCACCTCCAGGTCGCCGGGGCCTCCCGGCTCGTTCTTCACTCCGCCGACGCTCACCGTCCGGATGGCGGGGACCGGAAGGCCGAGACCGGTGAAGTAGGCCTCCATGTCCTCCATCCGGAAGCCGCCGCCCGTGACGACGATGGCCAGTGTCCGGCCCGATCCGTCGGTTTTGGCCGGGAAGCGGTACAGAGCGCCCAGCTCCGGCGGTGTGTAGAGGATCCGCTGCTGCCCCGGGAAGGTCCGGAACTCCGGGCGCAGTCGCGGACGCGTGTCGAGGCCCACCACCGAGACCACGACGTCCACCAGCTCCGGTGGGACGACCGGCTCGCCCTCCCACGTCCGGTACGTGCCGGTCTGCTCGGTGAAGGCGTCTACGGCCGAGGTCTGTCCGGCCCGGCCGCCGAACACCCGCATCACCTCGGACGCGGGCGCGGCCACGTCGACCCGCCGTGCCGCGGCGTCGATGCCGACCACCTCGAACCCGTCGTACTCCCGCACCACGTCACACACGTGGGCGAGGTCCTCGGCCGTGGCGCCGTAGCCGGTGACCAACTCCCGCTGTGAGATCGTGTTCGGCCCTTCCACCAGGTCCGCCGGCAGCCGCCGGCTCCGGCGCACCAGCAACGTCAGCTCCGTACGGGCCGACGTGTCCGGTTCTTCCTGCGCGGGGACGGGGACCGAGTGTGCCATATTCGTGCCTTTCGTCGGCTGAGGCGGCGGACGTGAGGTGTTCGGCGCCGCTGCTCTGACCACGTGCGGCGGCGGCAGAAGGTTCGCTGCCGCCGTCGCCGACATGACCGGCCGGCGCCCGGGTCGCTGACCCCGACCGGCGGGGCCACGGTGCTCGGCGGGGCGGCCGTCGCCGCCCTGCCCGCGTCCCGGCCGCCCTGCCCGCGTCCCGCCGTCCTGCCCGCCTCCCGGGCGCCCCGCCGGCGCCCGGCGGACACGGTCGCCGCGGTGCTCTGCGGGACCCGTCACGTACGGCGGCCCTGGCCCCACGCTCGCCGTGCCCGCCAGGAACGGCGGCCGGGTCCGGGAGCCCGGACCCGTCTCCTTCATCGGCTCAGTCATTTGACGTATCCCCCTCCACGCTCGCGCGGGCAGAGTGGAAAGAGGCGGGCATGGCTCTGCGGGGCATCCTTCTCGCGGCGGCCGTAGCCTCAGCCGACCAGCAGCTCGAGAGGGACACCGGATGCACGACGCCCCACACGGCCACCCGGACATGCACTGGCCATCCGGTTTCACGCCGCAGACCGCGCACACCTTCTGCCAGGCGCGGGCCGTCATCAACTCGTCGCCGGACCGGGTCTTCGCGCTGCTCACCGACATGGCACGCTGGCCGGAGTGGGTCCCAGGCATCACCGAGGTCCGGCTGGGGCCCCATGCGAGCGCGTTCGAGGTGGAGCTCCACGATCACCGCTTCGAGGTGATCATCGGTGAGCGGGTCGAGCCCCGACGGCTCGGCTGGTCGGGGATCGGCGCCGGTGTGCAGCTCTACCAGGCCTGGCTGCTCACGGAGGTCGGGGACAAGACCGACGTCGTGACCGAGGCCGTCGTGCGCGGCCCCGCCGCCAAGAGCATCGGCGCCCTGTCCCCCACCTGGGCGGAGCGCCTGAACGCCCGGTGGCTCGCCCAGCTCAAGAGACTCGCCGAGACGGCGCCGGAAGCCACGGCCCGCTGATCGCCGTCGTCTCTGATCGCCGTAGCCTCTGATCACCGTCGGCCGCCGCCGCCGGAAGCGGCCGGTTCCGGGCGCCACGTTCCCCCGGCCGCTCGCCGCACACGCGACGTGATGACATCGCCGGTGCCTTGCGATCCGGAACCGCCGGCCGTCCTGAGCGGCTTGGCCGACATGCGTGAACTCGTCGTGGACGCCGGCGGCTGCGTGGGAGGTGACCCGACCGGCGCCGGCGCGCTCATGGCCCGCAGCCGGTTTGGGTGAGCCGCGTCCGGGACGGCCTCGTGCCGGTCGGCCCGGACGACGCAGTGGCCGACCCTTCGCAGCCGCGCCGGCCACGCGTCCTGTCGTGCGCGGTCGCGGCCTTCTCCTGCCCCGAGCCCCCGTGCCGGACGGCACGCCCCGCAGGCCACCGAGCGGCGCATGCCGCTCGGTCGCCGGCGCCGGCTGCGGAAGACGTGGTTCGTTCCTCCCCGTCAAGTGACGTATGCGTCCGGTTCCTTCGCGGAGAAGAGTGAGGGGCGTCGAGTCCGCACCACGGAAGGAAGTACTCGTCATGGACGCTTATCGACCCGATGCTCAGGCCCGGCAGGACTCGCCCTCGGATCCGCCCTCGCTGTTCCTGGGTATCCACCGGGTGCTGGACGGGTTCGTCCGGCACCCCATGAGCGCGGAGTTCCGGTTCGACCCGGACTTCCCTCTGATCGTGACTCTGAAGCTCATGGTCGAGCAAGGATCGAGTGTGACCTGGCGCATCAGTCGCGAGCTGCTTCACAAGGGGCTGCACTCGGTGAGCGGCAGTGGTGATGTACGGGTGTGGCCCGCCCGTTCCGGCGACCGGGTCACGGCGTGGCTGCTGCTCGACGCGCGGGACATGAGCGCCCTGTTCGAGCTGCCCGTCTCTCCGCTGGAGAGCTGGCTCGAGGACACCTACCGGATCACGCCGCCCGAGTCGGAGATGGACGCACTGGACTGGGACGCCTTCATCGCGGAGGTGCTCGACGCCCCTGGGCCGTCGACGGACTCGCACCTTTGAGGGGCGGGGGATCCCGGCTCCGTCACTGATCCCCGCCACGGGCGGCAGTACCCATGGAGAAGACGGAGTCGCCGTCGTGATCCGGCGGGAGATCAGAAGTCGTAGTCGTCGATGTTGGCGGCGTCGAACACCGTCGGTTCACCCAGGGTGACGACACCGTCCGTGGCCACTTCGAACCAGCCCATGTCACCGGCAAGGAACATCTGGCCCTCTCTGCCCGTGATCTGCCCGGAGGCGAGTGCGATGGCCGCGCGCCCGGCCGGCTCCCCCAGCTTGGCCGGGTCCCAGAGCAGGAACGCGTCGACCGTGCCGTCCTTGTCGCCGTCCGCCGACGCATCGCTCGAGGTGCCGCAGGCGACGGCGAGCAGACCGAGGCAGGAGACCGAGGCGAGCATCAGGGACGTGGAGCGTGAGGGGATCTTGCGCATGTGCTTCCTTCGCAGAGTTGCCACGAGGCTGCCGCGAGCGGCTCGTTGACGCGACTCCTCGGCCCCTGACAGACGTCGGTGAGGCCCGGACGAAGGAGGTGGTCTCGGCCTGCATCGGCACACGGCCGGGATCGCGCGCCTGTTCTACGGTGTGTCCGTGGGCCGAGGGCGCTCCGTGGAGCTCCTGCGCAGGTGTACCAGCAGGCCGATGAACCCGGCGAAGAACCCGCTGGCCAGCCCCGTGACCGCATGGTTCACCGTGTTGGCCACCTCGTCCGAGGGCAGCCCGACGAGGGTGCCGTTGAAGAAGGCACTCATCGCGGCACCCATCACACCCCCGAAGAAGCCGCCGGTCGCGGCTATGCGTACACGTGTGGAACGCGTGTCGCCTTGTTCTGATGATGCACGTCTGCCCACGAATGAGATCCTCTCGAACGACCTGCCGCGAACAGAGCGCAGGCGGCGATGCGGCACACAATGTGTCATTGCTCCCGGCGATGTCAAACCTGCGCTGTGGAGGCGAAGTTGGAGACCACGATGGGGCGATGCAGGTGCACACGTGCCGGACGTGTGCCGTCGACGACCTCACCTGAAGTCACGAGACATCGACTACCCTTATCGCGCCAACGCCCGGAACGGCCGACCGCACGATTATGTCGAAGAAGTACGTGTCTCCTGGGCGCGGACGCATCGTGACCTCGCGGCCGGGGTCCAGTCCGGGAGCGCGCGAGAACCGACGGTCGCCTTCGCGCCTGCCGCTCACCCAGGTGACATCCACCTCTATTCGGCCGACGTTGCGCACCGTCACGGCCTTTGTCCTGGGACAGGAGCCTGGCCGGCCCGACGTGCAATGGGTCCTCACGTCACCGAAGGCGGTGGTGCCACACGAGAGTTCGTAGCGTGGATCCTGCAGCGAACGACATGTCTCACCCGCTCCGATGACGAGAGGAACGTCCCGGTGACCGTCACCCTCGGGATGGTCCGCCGCGACGGTCCAGAGAAGAGCGACAGCGGGAATGGCGGCTGCCGCACATCCGATCGCCGCCTTCTTGATCGCTCGCATCCTGCTGGTCTCCTCCTGCAAGTCCACAATGAAGAAGCGGTCGCATCACTGTAGGTGCTGTGCTCCGAGCCATGCACACGTGTCGGATCTCATGACACATCTGTGTCGCTGTGCAGGGAGTATGGAGGTGTTTCGAGTGGAACTTTTCGGACAGGGAGATGCCCATGACTGCTACGCGGCACGACGCGGCACGGCGGGGTGGGAACGGAGGGCTGCGGCGCGTGGTGAGCGCCACGGTGCTGGCCGCGTGCGCGGTGGGACTGACCGCGTGTGGTGCCGGTGGTGGTGAGGGCGACAGCGCGTCCGGCACCTCCACGGGCACGTCGGCGGCCACTCCGTCAGCGGCCGCCCCGGCACCTGCGGCATCCAGTGCCACGGGCGGTCCCGGCAGCGCCTCGGCCCCGCCGTCCGGCTCCTCGGCGGGACAGGCAGGCCGGAGCGACAGTCCGCGTCCGGACCCGGCGGGGTCCGGCTCGGGCGGGCGGTGCGAGGCCGGGGACCTGTCCCTGACCTTCGTGTCCAACGGCCAGGAGATGAACAGCGAGTACTTCGATCTCCGGCTCAGGAACACGGGGTCCGGACCGTGCACGCTCCTCGGCTACCCCGGTGTGTCGCTCGCGGACGCGCAGGGTCGTCGGGTCGGGGAGCCCGCGTCCCGCAGCAGCGACGGAGGCACCGCCGGCCACGCGGTGACCCTGCGGCCCGGGCACAGCGCCCACGCCGTGATGAAGACCGGGGGCGAGGAGGTCAGCGGAGGCGACTGCCGGCCGGCCCCCGCGTCGATGACGGTCTACCCGCCGGGATCGAAGGAGTCCGTGACGACGCAGAACCTGGACGGGCTGCGGGTGTGCGGAGACGTGTTCGCGGTGGGTCCGGTGACGGAGGCGGCGCCACTGGCGGGCGGCTGAGGGGACGGCCCTCTGGCGCCGGCTCCCGACGCCAAGCGTCACCGCCTTGACAGGTGACCAATTGAGCGTAGGGTTGTCGCATTGCCCTGATAGGTGTGTCTTTGTCTGTTGCGTCGGGTGGGCGGAAGGTGTGGGTGTCATGAGCAAAGGCAATGCGGTGAGCCGGGCAGCGGCGATCGTGGCGGGCGGCGCCCTGTTGCTGGCCGGCGTCGCGCTGCTGGTCCTGCCCGGCCCGGGCCTGCTGCTCGTGCTCGCCGGCCTCCTGGTCCTCTCGCGCCCGTTTCCCTCCCTGACCCGATACGTCGACCCCGTGCAGCGGCGGGCCCTGCGCGCGGCCGCGGACAGTGTTTCGTCGCCGCTTCGGATCGCCGCCTCCGTCCTGACCGGAGCGGCGCTCATGACAGCTGGCCTGGTGTGGGGGTTCGAGCCCCGGCTGCCCTTCGGCGGCTGGGCCACGGGGGCCGGCCTGATCCTTTCCAGTCTGATCCTTCTCGCGCTGTTGGCGTGGAGCTATCGCGGGTCCCGGCCCTCCGGGACGGGCGGAGGCGACGGCGGGGCGCCCCGTCGGGCGTGAGGTACCGCCCGATGCCGACGTGTGCGGGCTCCCGTCCCGCACGCCCGCAGGCGGGACGCGCGGGATCCCGCAACCGGGGCACACGGGAAAGGCGGCCGGGCCCTCCACAGCCCGACCGCCCCTTTCCGTCCCGAAGAGTCAGCTCCCCACCGCGAGACCGGCGGACCGGTTCGAACACACTCGGCGGCGCGGGGAGCCCCCCACCTTCGGATACTGGATAAACGAGCACGACCCGCCGAAAGGTTCACGGCCGGCTGGAGGCGACCATCGCCCTCGAACGGCTCTTCACCCGCTACCCCGAACTCGAACCGGTCCTGCCCGATCGGCAGCTCCCGCGCAACCGCGGCTTCGTCGGCAACAGCGTGCGATCCCTGCCGGTGCGCCTGCACCCGTGAGCGTCCGGCGGATCCCGGAGAGTTGAAACATGTTTTAGAGGGGGAGGGGAGCCGTCCACTGCCGACCTGCGTAACCTTCACGTATGACGGATACCGACACATCACTGGATGCCGTGGATGTCGCAGCGCGCGCTTGGATGGCAGCGCTCGCCATGTTCGGGACGGCTCAGCCCGACGGTTTCTACCGAGCGGGTGCCAACGGCACTTCGGAGCTTGTCACCGGTGCCCCCATGCCGCTCCTGAACGGAGTCATCAGTACCGCACGCGCCACGGACGCCGACGAGTTGGCGGCCTTCGCCGCTTCTTTGAAGCTGGCGCCCGTCGCGTGGAGTGTGCAGGTGCGGGGCGAGCAGGTCGAGGACCGGATCGTCGCCATGGCGGGTGACCATGGGCTTCAGCAGCGGATGGTGCTGCCCTTCATGCTGAAGGAACTCGATGCCGGCGATCTCCGGAGGTCCGAGGCCGACGGGGTGGAGGTCCGCAGAGTTCTGGGCGACGAGGGTGATCTCTACCGGACGGTGATGGCCGCCGGGTATGAGGGGCCGGAAGAGATCTTCTCCGTCTTCACGGCTCCCGCCGTGATGGACCACGTCTCGATGCGGGCATACCTCGCCGAAGTGGAAGGCGTGCCGGTGGCGACTTCCTTCGGTGTCCTGGTGGACGACCTGGTCGGTGTGTTCAACATCGCGGTCCCACCGCAGCACCGTCGGCGCGGCTACGGCAGAGCGGCGACAGCGGCCGTGTTGCGGGACGCGTACGAGCTGGGAGCACGGACAGCCTTCCTGCACGCCAGCCCACTTGGCGTTCCGCTGTACGAGGCCATGGGATTCCGGCTCACCGAGAACTGGACGCTCTTCACCGCATGAAGCCGTCCGGCGCCGCTCAGGACGGAACAGGGATACGTATCAGGATCGTGGTGCCACCGCCGGGTGGGGATTCGATGGCCAGCGTGCCGTCGAACGCGGCCACCCGGTTGGCCAGACCGGTCATCCCATTGCCGGCCGGGGCGTCGCCGACCCCGCCGACGCCGTCGTCGGCGATCCTTATCCGCAGCACGTCGGCGAAGTCGAGGAGTATGTCGATGCGGGAGGCGTGGGCGTGCTTGACCGCGTTCGTCACGGCCTCGGCCACGACGAAGTACGCGTTGGACTCGACGGTGGAGGAAATCCTCCGCTCTTTCCTGCTCTCCACGACGGCGGGCACCGGACACCGGGACGCCAGGTCCCGCACCGCCGGCACCAGCCCCTTCACCGTCAGCACGAGCGGATAGATGCCGGAGGCGAGTTCCCGCAGTTCGTTGATCGCCGTCTGCGCGTTGTCGATCGACTGGTCCAGCAGGTCGGCCACGGACGTCTCCGTCCCGGGCAGCAGTTCCCGCGCCAGCCGAAGCCCGATCATCAGGCTCACCAGGCGCTGCTGCGCTCCGTCGTGCAGGTCGCGGGCCGTGCGCCGATGGACCGCCTCGACGCTCTCCATGATCCGTCTGCGGTTGTCCTGCACCGAGGCGGCCATGGTGTTGAAGGAGGCCCCCAGCGCCGCGATCTCCGCCACCTCGCTGGGCGGAACCCGCACTCCGAGGCCACCCCCGGCGAGCTGCCGCGCCGCCGCCACCACCCTGCGCACCGGCCGCACCACCGCACGGTGCTGGAGCACGGTGAACACGGCCACGAGCGCCGTCGACGCCGCGAGCCCCACGCACGCGGCAAGCACCGCCCTCCGCCCGTTGGTCCTCGCGGCGTCCTCCCGAGCCGCGAGCTGGGCGCGTTCGGCCACCATGTACTGATGGAACTGGGCGCGCAACGTGTCGACGCGCTGCTTTCCCTCAGTCGTCTTCGCCAGAGTGGACGCGGCCGGGTCATGGTGCCGGACCGCCTCGACCAGAGGAACGGAGTAGTCGTCCAGGAAGGACGCGATGCCCCGCGTGATCTGCTCGGCGGTGCGGCGTCCTTCCGACGAGGTGGTGGACTCGGTGAACCGACTCGCCTTCGCGGGGAGTTGCTCACGCGCCGACTTCCACGGCTGGAGGAACGCCTCCCGCTCGGTGATCACGAATCCGCGCTGCCCCGTCTCGAGGTCCAGGAGCAGTCGTTCCATCCCTTCGGCCTCGACGAGGGCGGACCGCGAGGCGCGCCGCGCCGACGTGGAGCTGTTCGCGTCGGCGATCGCCCACAGCAGGACGGCGAAGGCGATGCCTATCAGCAGGGCGAGCAGGCCACTGGCCGCGATCGTGAGGCTCGTCAGCCGCAGCCGCAGCCGCAGCCGCAGCCCTCTGCGCTCCCGTCGTGCACTCATGCTCCGCCTAGCGATGGAAAGAATCGAGACACCTTGCTTGTGTGTCGAGTATGCATGTGAGCGGAACCGGCGACCAAACATGCCCCGGAAGTGAAACGTGTGCGCAAAGAACCCGTTACAGGTGTGCGAGCGGACGGTCCCGGTGCTCCGTCGTCACTGCCCGAGGTAGCGCAGTACCGCCATGACCCGCCGGTGCTGTCCGGATGCCGTCTGGCCGAGCCCCAGCTTCAGGAAAATGCCGGTCACATGCCGTTCCACGGCGGCGACGCTCACGAACAGCCGCTCGGCGATACCCGTGTTGGAGTGCCCCTCGGCCATCAGCGCGAGAACTTCCCGTTCCTTCGGCGTGAGTGCCGCCAGAGGGTCCTTTGGACGCTTGCGGCCCAGCAGCGCCGAGATCACGTCCGGGTCCAGGGCCGAGCCACGGGCCACGACCCGCTCCACGGCATCGGTGAGGACCCGCGGGCTCGCCACCTTCTCCTTGAGGAGGTATCCCACCCCACTCGGGTCGTCCCCCACCAGGTCGAGCGCGTAGGAGGCGTCCAGGAACTGGGAGAGGACGATGACGGCGGTCTCCGGCTGCGCGGCGCGGATCTCCTGCGCGGCACGCAACCCGTCGTCCTCCAGACCCGGCGGCATCCGGATGTCGGTGATGACCACCTCGGGCCGGTGCTCCCGGGCCGCGCGGACGAGATCCGCCGCGTTGTCGACGGCGGCGGCCACGTCGATGCCGGCCCTGAGAAGTATGGCTACGATGCCTTCGCGCACGATCGCCTGGTCTTCTCCGAGCACCGCCCGCAGTGGTTGGCTCATGGCCGCATCCTAGCCTGAGACAAGCCGGACGTATGTGGCTGAGAAGTGTGATGCCGTGCAGACACACACTCTCCGGTCCGCCGGTGCCGGGAACGGCCCTCGCACCGGACACACACCCCCCGCTTCGCCCCGCCTGTGGGGCATGCCCCAGGGAACCGTGAGGGTGGCCCGAGAGGCGTCGAGGGAGCACACGACAGACCACGACACGGTTCGCTCCGAGACTGGGCGGAGCCCCGGACCGGAAGACCAGAAGCCCTGCGCCGGGGCAGACCGCCCGGCACGGAGCACCCAGGAGATGACGATGAAGAAGTGCAACCTCACGCTGGAGATCGCGCGCTGGCTGTCCCCCGAACTCGCCCTCACGTTGTCCTGCGAGTTCTCGTACGCGGAGCAGGACCCGTTCGCCGTCACCCTGGTTCTCGACACCGACAGCGAGTGCCCCGTGCGCTGGGTCCTGTCCAGGGACATGCTGGCCGACGGCCTGAGCGCGCGCTCGGGCGAGGGCGACGTGGTGCTCTGGCCGCTGTACGACCTTCCCGACGGAGAGGCCTCCTCGTTCTGCCTGCGCCTGGTGAACACCCACACGGCACTGTTCGAGATCCCCGCCGAACCGGTCGCGCAGTGGCTCGACCACACCTACGCCATGGTGCCTCGGGGAACCGAGATGGACGGGGTGAACTGGGACGAACTGTCGCAACCGGCGGACTGAGCAACCCGCGGCAAGGTCTCACCCGGCCCGAGTCAGGTGTTCGTCGGATTGCGTGACCGGCCGTCGAGGTGAAGACGCGCTTCGCTCCCGTACGCGCGAAACCCGTGCCGCGCGGACGACGAGTGCCGCGGATCGCCGGACTGCGCCCGGCAGCCCTCGTCCTGGGCACGGCAGGGGCGGCCGGAGAAGGCCGACGCCCCCGGCCGGACGCCGGCCGACATCCTGGTCATCGGCTCGGACGGTCGCACCGGTGAGGCGGACTGACTGCTCGGCGGGGGCTGTTCCGGGACAGGTGTGCAGAGCGGCAGCAACGCGGACGTGGCGCTGGTGGTGCACATGTCCGCCGACCGCTCGAACGCCACGGTGACGAGCACCCCCCGCGACACCATGACCCGGACCCCGGCATGCGGGGACAGCGCGACCGGCGCCTCCACCCCCGGCTGCTACGGGCAGCAGCGCCGGAGTGGGCATCCCCAGCGCCGATCCGGAGCCGGGCCGGCTCGCCGGCTGGAGCCTCGACTTCTGACCGGAGCGCCGGCAGCGGCGGCAAGGTCCTGTGCGGGTGCCCGCGGTCGCGGACGCCCGCACAGCGGTGGTTCCCGGTCGGCGTGGTCCTGGCGCCCCGATTCCCGGGTCTCCTTCGGAGGGCCGAATGAACAAAAGCACCCATCGGTCTCGTGCGAGGTGGGGAGGACCGTCCTCCCCCGGTATCCGGATCGTGGATCGGCAACGCACATGGCACGTCACTCCGCTCCGCCGGCCAGGACGCGAAAGCCCAGCGGCAGCGCGGCTCCCGTGTCCCGGCGCCGGCCCCGTCGTGAGCGCAGGCGACGGGTGCGGCTGGCGCTGGTCGGTGTTCTCCTCGCGGTCGGCGCCTTGAACGCCCCACACCTGCTGCGTTTCCTCGGCATCACCACCAGCAGCGCCGCCAGCGTGACCCACGGACAGGAGAGCGGGACACCCGAACCCGCCTCGACCGATGCTCCACCGGGCAACACACCCTCCCCCCTGGCAGAGGACACGGACGGCTTCGTCACGGGGAGGCTGTCCGCGCCGCCGGTCGGCACCGGCACGATCCGACGCTTCAAGGTCCGCGTGGAGGACGGAATCGGGCTGTCGGCGGACGACGCGGCGCGGCAGGTGTACGGGATACTCGCCGACCCCAGATCCTGGACGGCGGACGGCCACGACGGCTTCCAGCTCGTGTCGGAGGGCGACCGGGACTTCGTGGTCGTCATCGCCTCTCCCGCGACGGTGGACAGGATCTGCGGTGCCGCGGGACTGGACACGGGTGGAGAGGTGAACTGTGACGTCGGTTCCCGTGTCTTCGTCAACCTGAAGCGCTGGACCTCCGGATCCCCGCAATTCCCCGGCCCGCTGTCGGACTACCGCGCGCTGATCATCAATCACGAGGTCGGACACCGCATCGGGCACGGGCACGAGGGATGCCCGGGACCCGGCGAGCCGGCGCCGGCCATGATGCAGCAGATCGACGGACTGGACGGCTGCGAGGCAAACGCGTGGCCGTACGACGCACACGGGACGTATCTCGGCGGACCCAAGGTGCCGTGACCCGCCACCGCCACCGCCACCGCCAGGACCAGGGCATTCTCGGGCGGGGCCAGGACCCCGCCGACGGAAGACTCCTGGCAGATGTGAACAGCGGGGGCACACACCAACGTTGGTATGAGGGAGCCACGTGGCTCCCGGAGCAACGGATGAAAGGCATTCAGTTGGCTACCTTCAAGAAGCAACTCGCGACAGTCGTCATGGGGATGGCGGCGGTCGGCGCGACCCTGGCCGGTACCGCCACCGAGGCGGCCGCGGCGCCGGCTGCCGACGGTGGCTGCGACGCGGCCACCTACGAGTTCTGCCTCTACGCGAGTCCCGATTACAAGGGCTCCTCGCTCAAGGTCCGGTGGGGTCAGCAGGACGATTTCGACTTCAGCCAGACCCGCCAGGACATGTGGCACAACGTCTCGTCAGTGGTGAACAACACCAACTACGAAGTGGCCTTCGCCAAGCTGTATGGGAAGAACTACTTCAAGGTTGCCCCCTTCCACCACCTGTCGGGCCTCGGCAGCGCGGACAACACGTCGGAATGGGTGGGAAAGTACCCGAACTGACGTAGGCAACAGAACCCGGCGCGGTCAACGCGACGCCGGAACCGCGGTTCCGGCGTCATCGGGCGCCTGCCGGATTGCCGTGCAGGCGCCCGATCCGTGGGAGCGGTGCCGACTCCGCAAACGTGCCTCCGACCCGGTCCGCTACCCGGCGGGCGGACCACGGACATGCACTGGTTCGGCACGGTGGCCGGGTCGCGCGTCAACGGCACCGTCGAGCCGCCCACCCGCACCGAGTGGACCTTGGTCTCCGCCGCGCCCAGGAGGGCCGACGAGACGGAACAACTCCCTTTCGTCCAGCTGGACTACGGCCTGCCCACCGACGAGGACGGGAGGGCGGCTCGGCGCGCGACTCCCAACAACGCTGTCCGGGTATTGCTCAAAGCCCAAAGGCCCGCCGTGGGGCGGGGCCCCTTGGACGTGTGGAGCGGAATCGGGCGCCGGCGGAGTGGATGCCCGCCGCCGACGCCCGGCCCGCCCCGTTCACAGAACGGCGTTCTCCGCGCTGCCCGGGAAGTCGGTGCTGTGGGCGACGTCCTTGCCGGCGTCGAACTCGGCACGCAGCTGGTCGAGCTTGACGCCGATACGACGCTGGGCGTCGCTGCCCAGCACGATCCAGTGGCGGGGCTCCGGCGTCGTGGCGGCGTCGTAGATGGCCTCGGCGGCCTTGTCGGGGTCACCGGGGAACATCTCGGGAGTGAGGCTGCCCATCATGCCGCGGAACGCCCCCGCGGTCGCCGCGTAGTCCTCGATCGCCTGCCCGGAGGCCTTGGTCCGGTTCTCGATGCCGGTACGGAACGAACCCGGCTGGATGATCATGGCGTGCAGGCCGAGGGGCTCGATCTCCTGCCAGAGTGCCTCGGTGAAGCCCTCCAGCGCGAACTTGCTGGACGAGTAGTAGCCGTTGGCGGGAAGGCTGGCCAGGCCGTCCATCGAGGACACGTTGACGACGGTGCCACTGCCCCGTCGGCGCATGCCGGGCAGCACCGCCCGGGTGAGGGCGACCGCGCCGAAGAAGTTGACCTCGAACAGCCTGCGGTAGTCGGCCTCCTCCTGCTCTTCGAGCGCCCCGATGAAATCGATCGCCGCGTTGTTGACGAGGACGTCGATCCCGCCGAAGCGCTCCTCCGCCGCGCGGACGCCTTCGGCGCGCTGCTCGGGGTCGGTGACGTCGAGCGGGACCGCCAGGGCCGTCTGCGGGTAGCGGGCGGCCAGTTCGGAGGTGGCGCGGGTCGAACTGGCGGTCGCGACCACCTGGTCGCCCTGTTCCAGCACGTACTCGGCGAGGGCCTTGCCCAGGCCGCTGGAAGCTCCGGTGATGAGCCAGGTCTTGCGGGTCATGAGGTGCTCCTTGGTATGACGAGGGGTGTCGCGGAAGGTGATGCGGAGGGCGTGCCATGCCTACGGCTGTGCCGGGAAGTCCGCCGAGCCGCTCGCGGCGGCCCACTTCTCCGTCTCGGCGCCGCGCGCCCGGCCCGCTTCGAGTGCCATGGTCACGGCCTGGGCGCCGAGCAGGAGCCGGCGCGGGGGGTCGTCGTGGTTGACGACGTCGAGGATGACCTTCGCCGCGCGGACCGGGTCCCCGGGCTGGACTCCGTTGTTCTCCTCGCGGTAGCGGTTGATCGCGCCCACGGTCTCGTCGTAGTCCGGTCCCACGGTGTGCAGCTGCATGGAGGAGCCCTGCCAGTCCGTGCGGAACGCGCCGGGTTCGACGATGACGACCTTGACGCCGAACGGGGCGACCTCGCCGGCCAGGACCTCGGAGAAGCCCTCGACGGCGAACTTGGCGCTCTGGTAGGCGCCCATGCCCGGGGTGCCGCCCACCCGGCCACCGAGGGAGGAGAACTGCACGAACGTCCCCGAGCGCTGGCTGCGCAGGACCGGCAACGCGGCCCGGGTGACGTTGACGACGCCGAAGAAGTTGGCCTCGAACTGGCCGCGGAAGTCGTCCTCGGCCATCTCCTCGATCGGCGCGCTGTTGGCGTACCCGGCGTTGTTCACGACGACGTCCAGGCGCCCGAAGGCGTCGACGCAGACGCGCACCGCGTCGCGGGCCGCCGCGGCGTCGGTGACGTCGAGCGCCACCGCGCGGACCTGGTCCCCGTACCGGGAGACGAGGTCCGCGAGCTGCTCCGGACGCCGAGCGGTGGCCACCAGCCGGTCGCCCGATTCCAGTACCGCCTCCGCCAGCTCACGTCCAAAGCCCCGCGAGGCCCCGGTGATCAGCCATACCTTGGTCATATTCACGCTCTTCGTCCCTCTTCTTTGTCGCAGCAAATATAGATAATATGTCCTGTTTATTCCCTAAAAGGAACCTTGTGGCTGGGCTACCGTTGCCCGCGATGAGATACGTGTTCCTGAACCACGTGTAGGTGTGAACCGCTCGCGATTGTCGCGGTGGGCGGCGCACAGGTGCTGCGCCGGCCGCGGTCACATGGTCACTGTGCTACGACTTGCCCGTTGCGGCATCTGTCACATGACTGGGGTGTTTTCCTCGGCGGGCGCTCCGTCATGTGTGCGGGAAGTGCCGGCACACACCGTCATGTGACTGATGTGCCCGATACCTCCCGGGGAGAGAGTGGAGTCGGCCGGTCCGGCCCGAGGCGGTCACGCACCGGTGCCACGGGCTCCGCGTCGCGCGATCAGCAGGCACACCTTCGTCGAGAAGGCGCACGGCAGCACGTACGACAAGGGAGGAATCGACGTGACACCGGTCGAGACACGTTCGTTGAAGAGCAGCAATCCGGTCCTGTCCCGGCGGGTGCTGGGCCGGTACGGCGGGCGGAAGACCGCGGCCAGGAGCCCGCTGGTGGAGACCGCGGCCAGAACCCCGCTGGTCGAGGTGCCCGTCTCCCAGGACCTCGTGCCCCCGGCGGAAGGCACGGACCAGGCCCGTAAGGCGGACCCGGCCCTTCCTCCGTACCACGTCGCGGACCTCTTGATGATGGGCCACGTCCTGGCCCGTACCGCGGTGGCGTTCGCCCTCACCGCGCTCACGGCCGTTCTCTCCTGGCTGGTGCCGCCCCTCGCCTCGGTGAACACGGCCGTCTCCTACGGCATCGCGGGCGGGGCCGGCCTGACGGCCACCGCCCTGGTGTTCGTCCAGTGCCGCAGGCGCCGCTCGTCCCCGGTACTGACCCTGGCTTTCGCTCTGGTCCAGGGAGTCTTCCTCGGCGTGCTGTCGAACACGGTGTCCACCCATGTCTCCCCGGGCATCTTCGTCCAGTTCGTCATGGGTACGATGGCCGGCTTCGCCGGAGTCCTGGGCGCCCACGCGCTGCGCTGGATACGCGTCACCGGCCGGACCTGGGGATTCCTGACCGCCGCGGCACTGGGCCTGAACCTGCTCATCGCCGCCGACCTCCTGCTGTCGGCGGCCACCGGCACCGCGCCCGGCTTCCAGTATCTGCTCCTGGGCGCCGTCGTCGGAGTCACCGGACTCGCCGCCGGCACCGGCTTCCTCGCCCTGCACCTGCGCCGCGTCGAACACGAGATCACCCGCGGCACACCCCGCACACAGTCCTGGCACGCCGCCTTCGGACTCACCCTCACCCTGACCTGGCTCTACGTGGAGAGCCTTCGCCTACTGAGCCTCGCCACACCGGACGACGTCTGCTGACCGGGCCGCGAGGCCACCACCGCGGAGGAGGAGACATGGCGCCGATACACGGACTCGCGGCCGGGGCGTGGGGCCGCCTGGTGGCCTCCGACCCCGGGTTGCACCGCCTTCACCAGGCGTTCTCGGCGGGTGTGGCGATCTCCACGCCCATCGGCCTCGCCGCCTGGGAACGCACCCCGCCCCGGACCGACGAGGCGCTGGGCGCGACGGCACCGCGCTCCGCCCGGCCGGCGGACGACGTCTCCCGCCTCCTCTCCGCCGCGGAGGACGCGCTGTGGTCCGAGTCCCTGTCCGGACCGCCCGACGCCGCGGTCCGGGCACTCACCGGCGTGGCGCAGCTGCTCGGTCGACTCGCGAGCCTCTCCTCCCCGGTCCGGGCGGCAGGGTCCGGAGGGACGGGCCGGCACCACGGCTCAGGCCGAGCCCACGGCCTCGTCCCTCCGGCCCGCGGAATGACGAGTGCCGCCCGCCTGTGCCGCCCGCCTGTGACGCCTGTCTCCGCGCGCCCGTTCGACAAGAGGCCAGTGGACCTTTATGGTGGAGCGCGTAAAGTTCCACTGGCCTCTTATGGGCCGATCACTGATACGACCGTGAGACGGAAGGGTGTTCAGAGATGAACGACGACACCACGCGCACGGATGAGGGCCTCGAGCCGGCGCGAGTGGCCCGCACGCCGCTGGGCGGCTCGGGTCTGTCCGTGCGGCCGGTCGGTCTCGGCCTCATGGGGATGTCGCAGTTCTACGGCTCGGCCGACCCCGACGCCTCGGTCGCCACCATCCGCGACGCGATCGATCTGGGTGTGGAACTCCTCGACACCTCGGACTACTACGGGGCGAGCAGCGCCACGCCGGGCCGCCCCGTCGCGGGTTTCGGGCACAACGAGGAACTGCTGGGCAAGGCCCTGCGGGGCCGCCGGGACCGGGCCGTCGTGGCGACCAAGTTCTCCGCCCGCCCGACCCCGGAGGGCCGCAGTTTCTTCGACGGACGCCCCGAGTACGTCAAGGAGGCGTGCGAGGCCAGCCTCCGGCGCCTGGGCACGGACCGGATCGACCTGTACTACTACCACCGGCTGGACCCCGACGTGCCCGTCGAGGAGACGGTGGGCGCCATGGCGGAACTCGTCGCCGAGGGCAAGGTCCGGGCGCTCGGCCTGAGCGAGGTCCCCCCGGAGGTCCTGCGCCGCGCCCACGCGGTCCACCCCGTCGCTGCCCTCCAGAGCGAGTACTCGCTGTGGGAGCGCGGCGTCGAGGCCGAGGTGCTGCCGGAGTGCCGGCGCCTGGGCATCACGCTGGTGCCCTACAGCCCGCTGGGCCGCGGCATGCTCACCGGCGCCTTCCGCGGGGGAGCCGAGTTCGGCCCCGACGACTTCCGGTCCACGCTGCCCAAGTTCCAGGGCGAGAACTTCGAGCACAACCGGCGCCTGGTCGACGCGCTCGAGGAGTTCGCCGCGGACACCGGCCACACGGCCGGCCAGATCGCGCTGGCCTGGCTGCTGGCCCGGCACCACGACATCGTCCCGATCCCCGGCTCCCGGCGCCCGGCCAACGTCCGCGCGAACCTCGCGGCCACCTCGGTCCGGATCAGCGCCGACGACGTGGCGCACCTGGGAGCCCTTTTCGACGCCGCACACATCAAGGGCGGCAGGTACGGCGCCCTCAACGTCCTTCCGCGCGACACCGAGGACTGAGGCACCGGAGGCCGCAGGGCCCGTCGACACCGGAGCGACGCACCACAACGACGTACAGAACGACGCATCAGAAGGAGCATCCCCGATGAACTACGACGACCAGTTCGCCGGCAAGACCGCCTTCGTCACCGGAGCGGGCAGCGGCATCGGGTCCGACATCGCCCGCCTGCTGGCCGCACGCGGGGCGAACGTCGCCCTGGTGAGCCGGCAGGCGGATCCGCTGCGTCAGCTCGCCGACGAGATCGGCGCAGCGGGTGGCAAGGCCCTCGTCCTGCCCGCCGACGTGAGCGACGCGCGTGCCGTCGAGCACGCCGTCGCCGAGACCGTCCGCCAGTTCGGGGCCCTGCATCTGGCCGTGAACAACGCCGGTACCTCCGGCGTCGTGCACGAGGTGCCCGAGCTGCCCGAGGAGGAGTGGAACAAGACCCTCGGCATCAACCTCTCCGGTGTCTTCTACGGCATGAAGTACCAGGTCCCGGCGATCCTGGAGGCCGGCGGCGGCGCCGTCGTCAACATCTCCAGCGTCTTCGCCGACCGGGGAATGCCCACGCGTGCCGCCTACAGCGCGAGCAAGCACGGCCTGCGCGGACTGACCCGTTCCGCCGCCTCGGAGTGGGCCCGGCACGGAGTCCGGATCAACGAACTCCAGCCCGGCGTCATCCCGGTGCCCCGCCAGCAGGGCAACCCCGAAGAGGTCGCGAAGATCGCCGAGCGCATCCCGGCCCGCCGGCTCGGCACCGGCGTGGAGGTGGCCAAGGCCGTCGCCTTCCTGCTCTCCGACGAGGCTTCCTACGTCACCGGCGCCCACCTGGCGGTCGACGGCGGATTCCTCATCTGACCCCGCACCCCCATCCCCCACACACACAACCAATCATCAAGTCATCAAGAGAAACCGAGGAAACATCATGAGCAAGACCTGGCTGATCACGGGAAGCTCGCGAGGACTGGGCCGTACCCTCGCCGAGGCGGTCCTCGAGGCAGGCCACAACCTGGTGGCCACCGCGCGGCGCACCGAGTCCCTCACCGACCTCGCCGACAAGTACGGGGACCGCGTCCGCCTCGTTCCCCTGGACGTGACCGACTCCGCCGCCGCGAGGAGGGCCGTCGACGCGGCGGTCCAGGCGTTCGGACGCCTGGACGTCCTGGTGAACAACGCCGGCTACGCGGACATGGCCGCGATCGAGGACGCGTCGGAGGCCGACTTCCGCGCCCAGGTCGAGGCGAACCTCTTCGGCGTCGTCAACGTCACCCGGGCCGCCCTTCCGGTCCTGCGCGAGCAGGGCGCCGGTCACATCATCCAGGTGTCCTCCGTCGGCGGACGTGTGGGTGGCCCCGGCCTCGGCGCCTACCAGACCGCGAAGTGGGCGGTCGGCGGCTTCTCCGAGGTCCTCGCCAAGGAAGTGGCCCACCTCGGGATCAAGGTGACGGTGGCCGAGCCGGGTGCCATGCGCACCAACTGGGCCGGCTCGTCCATGAGTACGCCTCCCGTCAGCGAGCCCTACAAGCCGGTCATCGAGCCCGCCATCGCCCGCCAGCGCGAGTCCGACGGCAAGCAGGCCGGCGACCCGGTCCGGGTGGCGCGGATCCTCCTGGACATCACGGAGATCCAGGACCCGCCGCTGCGTCTCCTGCTCGGCAAGGACGCGGTGGCCGTCGGCCAGTACGTGGCCGAGACCCTCGCCGAGGGGGACGCCAAGTGGCGCCACGTGAGCGAGTCCGTGTGACCCTCGGGCCCGGCCGCAGGGCGGTAACCGGCCCCCGGCGGTGCCGCCCCTGCCCGGGCGGCACCGCCGGGGGCCGGTAATGTTGCCGGGCGCGGCTCGGGTACGGGCCGTGGGACGAGCGCCCCGGGAAGGCGACTGGGACAGCAGCGATGACAGAAGACCGGCCGATCGACTTCCAACGAGCGCGCAGCGCCGAACAACGCCAGGCCCGCAAGGACGCCATCCTCCAGGCCGCGGCGGAACTCCTGGCCGAGATGCCGGTGAGCGACATCAGCCTCCGGGAACTGAGCCGGCGGGTCGGACTGTCCAAGACCAACGTCGTGCGCTACTTCGAGACCAGGGAAGCGGTCTTCTTCGAACTGCTCAACCGCACCTTCGAGCAGTGGCTGGAGGACCTGCCCGGCGATCTGGCAGCCGCCGCCCCCGCCGCACCGGCACCGCCCGAGGCGGTGGCGGACGCCCTGGCCCGCTCCCTGGCCCGCCGGCCCCTGCTGTGCGAACTGCTCAGTTCGCTCGGAACCGAACTCGAACGCAACATCTCCAGTGAAGCGGCGCGTGACTTCAAGCTGGACAACAACCGCCTCCAGAGCAGGCTGGCGACCCTGCTGCGGCAGTACGCGACCGCGCTCACGCAGCCCGCGGCCCGAGAACTCGTCGCCCTGGCGATCGTCGTCACGGCCGGGCTCTGGCCCTTCGCCAATCCCTCACCGCAGGTCGTCGAGGCCCTCAAGGACCCGCAACTGGCCCACACCCGAGTCGACTTCGCCGAACGACTCGGCCGCGCGCTGCGGATCGCCGTCACGGGACTGCTCAACCTCCGGTAACACCTCGCACTCTTCGCCCACAAGGACGCGTCGACGCTCGCGCCCTGCCTCCACCCGGACGTCGTGTTCGAGAACTACGGCGATCCGCAGATCAAGGGCAGGGAGGGCGTCGTGAACATGTGGAGCAACGTCTTCAACATCTTCGAGCGCGTCGAGTTCACCATGCTTCACAGCGCGGGCAACGGCGACATCGTGATCGAGGAACAGATCCACGGTCTCGCCCGTCCCGGAAAGCGGCTCGCGCCGGTCAGGAACATGGCTGTCTACCGCTTGCAGGACGGCCAGATCGTGGAGTGGCGGGACTACACCAACCCTGTGTACGCGCGGAGCCTGTCCCAGTAACACCCGACGGTCCGGCCTCCCCGTCCGGGCGGCGAGATCCTCGGTTGCCTTCTGGTGCCGGGATGAGGTCCGCCCCCGGATATGGACGTTCCGGTCCAGTCGTGCTGTCCCGGGATCATGACTCGATTCCAGGACCACCAGCACGCCTACCGGCGTATGCACATGTCGCGGGAGGACGGAGCCCTCCTCCTGCGGCTGCACACCGACGAGAGACCGTTCGCCTTCGACGAGGAGACCCACCACGCCTTCGGCGTCGCCTGATGTCGTACTGATGACAGGCAGGCCCTGACGGTGTATGAGGCCCAGACCCGCGGCGCCGTCGCCGAGGCGGCTCGCCGGGGAACCGGCGTCGCCGACCTGCTGCAAAGGCCCTGACAGCGGGCGTCAGGCGACGGACTCCTGCGGAGCGGGCTCCTTCTCCGCGGCGTGGGAGCGGCCGGCGTCGACGGTGAAGAACGCGACCAGGCCGGCCGCGATGAGGAAGCAGCCCGCCCAGAGGAAGGCCGTGCGGTATCCGTTCACCAGCGCGGCACTGTGCATGGCGGCACCGTGCGCGGTCAGATACGTGGCCGTGGAGCTCGTGGCCAGGGTGTTCAGCAGCGCGACACCGATCGAACCGCCGACCTGCTGCGAGATGTTGATCATCGCGGAGGCGACGCCCGCGTCCCTGGGACCGATCCCGTAGGTGCCGAGACTGGCCGCGGGCATGAAGGCGGTGCCCAGACTGACGCCGAGTCCGAACTCGGCGATGAGGAGGAGCGGGGCGAAGTGTGTGTCGATGTCGATCTGCGTCAGCAGCAGCACGAAGACCGCGGCGAACAGGTATCCGGCGGTCATGATGCTGCGGGGCCGAATCCGCGTGAGGAGGCGGGCCGCGATCACCGAGGAGCCGATGACCTGCCCGGCGGCCAGAGGAAGGTAGGCGACACCGGTCTGTGCCGGGGAGTACCCCTTGACGGCCTGCAAGTAGTACGTAAGAAACAGTGTGATGCCGGAGAGGCTGAGCAGCGCCAGGGCGGCCGAGAGGTAGGACCCGGCGCGATTGCGCTCACGCAGGATGCGGGGCGGCAGCAGCGGCTCGCGGACGCGGGTCTGGAGAAGGGCGAACACCGTCAGCAGTACGACGGCCCCGGCGAAGCAGCCTAGGGTGACGCCCGCCGTCCAACCGTGGCTGTCGGCGAGGTTGAAGGCGTAGACGAGGGCGGCCAGGCCGAGTGTGGCCAGGACGGCGCTGGGGAAGTCCAGCCGCGCACCGCGGTCGGTCTTGGCGTCGTCCTGGACGAGAGCGATGACCCCGATGACAGGGGCGATGGCCAGCGGAATGCTGATGAACAGCGCCCAGCGCCAGTTGAGGTAGCTGGTCAGCACGCCGCCCAGCAGAAGCCCCGCGGCGCCGCCGGCCGTGGTGATGGCGGCGAACACCCCGAACGCCTGGGCGCGTCGTTTGCCGTCCGGGAAGGTCAGCGAGATCAGGGACAGGGTGGCCGGGGCGAGGAGAGCTCCGAACAGGCCCTGCAGGGCGCGGGCGAGGAGCAGAATCCCGGAGTTGGGCGCGGACCCGCCGAGCGCGGATGCCAGGACGAAGCCGATCAGCCCGACGAGGAAGATGCGTTTACGGCCGAACACGTCGCCCAGCCGACCGCCCAGCAGCAGCAGCCCGCCGAAGACCAGGGTGTACGACGTGATCACCCACTGCCGTCCGCCGTCGGATATGTGGAGGTCGAGCTGCGCCGAGGGGAGTGCGACATTGAGGATCGCCGCGTTGCAGACCACGATCAGTTGAGCGATCGAGATACATATGAGGGTGAGTTGGGATCTGTCCGCGCGACCGGCGTTACGAGACATGGGTTTCTCCAGGAAGCCCTCACCCGGTGAGGGCATGAATCAGTGGGATGGACGCAGCAGTGCTCCCACCGAGTACTGAGCAGGGTCTCTGAGTGGGATCACACTAGAAAATCCGGTTGTTCAGGCACATCAGTCATATGACGGTCGACTCCGGGATCATTCGGTCGAACTCGGCTCACCTGCCCCAAGAAGCCAGGGCGGGTCCGGCCTTCTTCAGAAGGCCGGCCACCCGCCCTGGCTTCTCGAGGGGGTCAGCGCAGCTTGCGGTAGGTGGTGCGGAGGTCCTGGATCCAGGCCTCGGGGTTTTCGTAGGGCCCGAAGTGGCCGCCCTTTTCGTGGACGTTGACGTCGCGGATGTCGGCGTAGAACTGGCCGCCGCCGGCCTTGAAGGTCGCGATGCGCTCTTCGGCGGTTTCCGAGCCGGGGGAGGGGTCGCCGAGCAGGAAGGTGAAGCCGGCCGGGGCCTGGACGTACGGCTTCAGGTCGTTGACGGGCTTCGGCGGGTAGAGGCTGGCGTTCTTGTAGGCGCGGATGGAGGAGCCGATGGCCTGGTTGACCCAGTAGATGGTGGCGAAGGTGAGGATGTCGTCGACGGGCCACTCGGCGGTGAAGTCGGCGTTGCGGTCGCTCCATGTCTTCCAGCGCTTGAGGACCCAGGCCAGCATGCCGGCCGGGGAGTCGTTCAGCCCGTGGGTGAGGGTCTGGCCGTCGAGCAGGTGTGCGGCCACGTGGGAGACGTAGGTGCTGTTGCGGCGCAGGGTCCGGGCCCGGATGTCTTCGGGCATGTCCTCGGTGCGCTGGCCGCCCGTCAGGTCCCAGAAGCGGTCGCCCTGGAACATCGCGGGCGGCATCTCGTTGCCGAGGTGGATGCCGTAGAGGGAGTCGGCGTACTTGTGTCCGAGCCGGGCGCCGACGAGCGCGCCGTAGTCGGCCGCGCCGACGCCGTACCTGCCGTAGCCGAGCACGTCGGTCATCAGGGTGTGGAAGCGGTCGGCCATGTCGGCGTAGTTCTCGCGGGGGTTGGTCAGGGGGGTGGAGAAGCCGAAGCCGGGCAGGGAGGGGATGATCACGTCGAAGGCGTCGGCGGGGTCGCCGCCGTGCGCGGCGGGGTCGGTCAGCGGGCCGATGACCTTGTGCCAGTGGTGGTGGGTCCAGGGCCAGCCGTGCATCAGGAGCAGCGGGATCGGTGCCGGGCCCTTGCCCCGTTCGTGGATGAAGTGCACCGGGCTGCCGTCGACGTCCAGGCGGTGCTGGTTGAAGGAGTTGAGCTTCGCCTCGGCCGCCCGCCAGTCGTAGCCGTCGGCCCAGTACTCGACCAGGGGCTTGAGGTAGGCGGTGCTCAGACCGTAGGTCTCGTTGTCGTTCTCCGGGTCGGACGCGAACCGGGTGGCCTTCAGCCGGGCACGCAGGTCGTCCAGGACCTCCTGCCGGACGTCGACGACGAACGGCTCCGGGTCACGACGGGAATCGGTGCTGCTCACGGTGATGCTTCCTTCGTTCGAGGATGATCGGCCCCGGCGACGGGGACCGGTGGTCATGTCAGTACTCGAGGTCCATCCGGACCCGGGTCAGTACGAGCTCGGCGATCTTCCATTCCCCGTCGACCTTGGTGAACCGGGGCCGGTAGTGCCCGAAGCCGTGCATGGAGGTGAACCGCGGCTTGCCGTCGGGCCCGGTACTGGCGGGGCGCTTGATCAGGTCCTCCATCGCCCACACCCCGTGGGCAGAGGTCGCGGACTCGACGTCGATCTCGTCGGAGAACAGGTGATGGACCACCACGGCCTCGGCGCCGACGCTGGCTGGAATCGACTCGGCGATCTGTGACCGGCCCGCCATGCGGGCCGCGACGGAACCGTCGACGTTGTGCGGGGTGAACGTGCCGTCGGGAGCGAAAAGCGAGGCTAGTTCCTCCCAGCGCTGCATGTCGGCGTTGTAGACGTAGCGCGCCATCAGGCGTCGCAAATCCTCGACCGTGCTCAGGCGTTCGATGGCATCCATCGGTCGTGCCTCCACTCTTCTCATCACTCTGCGGTCTTTCCCCGGCATGAATACGTGTCTTTCGACGTTGAAGCACACGAGATACCCTGGGAACACTTTTCCGGATGTATCGGTTGATCTGAGTATGAACCCTCCATCATTGGACTGTCAAGTCCAATTTTAGAGTGTCGCTTCGCTCCTGGGTGTGCGTCACTCGTGTGCGTCACTCGTGTGCGCCACTCCGCGGGTGTGGCTGCGGGTGTGGTGCAGGTGTCGCACCCGGCCCGCCGTGCGACGTGACCCCTGACCTCACTACTGGACTATACAGTCCAGAGAGTGCGACAATGGCGTCATGAACAGAGGTATGACAGTCAAGGGCGCGGCGACGCGCAAGCGCATCGTGGTCGCGGCTGCGCTGCTGATCAGGGAGAAGGGGGTCGCGGAGGTGACCCTCGACGATGTGCGCGCCGCGACGTCCACGAGCAAGAGCCAGTTGTTCCACTACTTCCCCGACGGGCGATCCGACCTGCTCGTGGCTGTGGCCGAGCACGAGGCCGAACAGGTCCTTGAGGTTCAGCAGCCGTATCTTGGCGACCTGACCACGTGGGAGTCCTGGCAGAAGTGGCGCGAGACCGTGATCAACCACTACGCGGAGCTGGGCCGTCGCTGTCCGCTCGGGAGTCTCACCTCCGAACTCGGGAAGTCCTCGCCCGAGGCGCGTGCGGTGGTGTCCAACCTGTACGAAGCGTGGGAGGCGGCGCTGCTGCGTGGCGCGGAAGCACTCACGCCTGGAGGCGACGAGACGGCGGTGGACCGCGCTAGGAGCATCCTGGTCGCCATTCAGGGTGGCGTCGTCATGCTGCGGGCGACCGGTCGTATCGAGTACCTGGTTGCTGGGCTCACCGGTGCCATCGAGCCGCTCAGGCCGGCGGCCGTCGTGTCCTGAGGGTCTGATCGGGGGGCCGTCACGCCGACGAGCGGGGCTCACGGGACTCTGGCGGCCCGGGCGGCCTGGGCGCGGCGAGCGGACCGGTGACGGTTGGCTCGTCGCCGGCCCGGGTGTCGACACATATCTGGACTCCCGATAAGAATGGACTTGACGGTCCAGTGTTTCGTCTGCAAGTATTGGACTATGAAGTCCACTCCTGCTGACTCCCCCCGCCGTGCGTCGAGGCCCGATCCCATCGCCCGCGGCACAGGTGTGCTGCTGGCCACGCTGTCGATCGCGACCGTGTCCTACACGCTGGTGCAGTCGATGGTGAATCCCGGACTCGAGGCGCTGCGCGGACACGTGCACACCAACCAGGTCGGAGTGAGCTGGGTACTCACCGCGTTCCTGCTGTCCAGCGCTGTCCTCACGCCAGTGCTGGGGCGGCTGGGAGACCGGGTCGGCAAGCGCAACACCATGATGGCCATGCTCGGGGTTCTGGCGGTCGGCAGCGTGATCTCGGCGCTGGCCACCAGTCTGCCGCTGCTGGTCTTCGGCCGCGTGGTGCAGGGCGCGGGCGGTGCGACACTTCCGCTGGCCTTCGGCATCGTCCGTGACCTGGTGCCCCGGGAGAAGGTCGGGGCCACCGTCGGGATGATCGCGGCGACGAGTTCGGTGGGCGGCGCGATCGGCGTGCTCGTGACGGGTCCGATCATCACCCATCTCGGAGTGCCCTGGCTGTTCTGGCTTCCGGCCATCGCCAACGCCGCCGTGGCCCTTGCCGTCTTCCTGTTCATCCCGCGTTCCGGGGTGACGGCCGAGGGGCGGATGAACTGGGCGGCGGCCCTCGCACTCGCCGCGGCGCTGGTGCTCCTGCTGCTGCCCCTGAGCCTGGGGCAGGAGTGGGGCTGGGGATCGGCCAGGACGCTGGTCCTGTTCGCCGCCGCGATCGTGGCCGGCGGTATCTGGGCCGCGGTGGAGACCCGCTCCCGTCACCCGCTGATCGACATGCGGGTGTTCCGGCTTCGACCGGTGTGGACCGCGAACGTCGCCTCGTTCTTCTTCGGGGTCACCCTGTACTCGTCCTTCGGCTTCATCCCGTCGTTCCTGCAGGTCCCGACCAGTACGGGCTACGGTCTTGGCAAATCGATCGCGGTGTCCGGCCTGTTGTTCCTGCCGATCACGGTGACCCAGTTCGTCAGCGGCTTCGCCGCCGGCCCGCTCGCCAGGATCTTTCCGGCGAAGCACCTGCTCGTCCTGGGATCCGTGCCCGTGATCGTCTCCTTCTCGCTGATCTCGGCGTTTCATGAGCAGGTGTGGCAGATCGTCGTCGCGACCTCCATAGGCGGGATCGGGTTCGGCATCGGGCTCTCCGCCCTGTCCGCAGTGGTGGTCCACGCCGTCCCCGCCGAACACACCGGCGCGGCCAGCGGGATGAACGCGAACATCCGCACCATCGGCGGTGCGGTCGGCGCCGCGCTCGTCTCCAGCGTCCTCACCTCCAGCACCACCAGCGGGGGATACCCCAGCGACGGCGGATACACCGCGGCATTCGCGCTGCTGGCCGTGGCAGCGGTCGCGGGACTGGCCTCCTGTCTGCTGATTCCGGGCCGAAGGAAGCCGACGGTGCACAGCCAGGACACCCCCGCGCAGCGGGTCGCCGAACTCGCCGACCAGCACAGCCCCTTCTGACCGGGGACGCCTTCGCCCACTGCCAACCGCTGGATCAGTGAAAGTGTTGCCGTAGCAAAACTCGATATATAGGAGAAAACATGCGATTCATAGGAAAGTCTGTCGTAGTCACCGGTGGCGCGTCGGGCATGGGTGAAGCGGTCGCCAAGCACCTTGCCCGCGAAGGGGCTTCCGTGCTCATCGCCGACTTCAACGAGGCCGGCGGCACCCGGGTCGCCTCCGAGATCGCCGCCGCCGACGGGACCGCTCTGTTCCAGCACACCGACGTGAGCGACCCGGCCTCGGCCCAGGCGATGGTCGACGCCGCCGTCACCCACTTCGGGAAGCTCGACCTCGCGGCCAACGTCGCGGGCATCGGGCAGGGACACGCCCTCATACAGGAGACCGAGCTGGAACTCTGGCAGCGAGTGAACGGGGTCAACTCCTCCGGGCTCTTCTTCAGCCTCCGCGCCGAGATCCCGGCCCTGCTCGCCGCCGGCGGCGGCGCGATCGTCAACGTCGCCTCGCTCGCCGGACTGCGGACCTTCAAGAGTCTGAACGCCTATGTGGCCAGCAAGCACGCCGCGGTCGGCCTGACGAAGAACGCCGCCCTGGAGAACACGAACATCCGTGTCAACGGCATCGCGCCCGGGGCTGTCCTCACCCCGATGCTCGGGAACCTGAGCCAGGAGGAGGTCGACGGATACGCGGCCTCGGTGCCGTCCGGTCGGCTCGGCACACCGCAGGACATCGCCAACGTGGTGGCGTTCCTCCTCTCGGACGAGGCATCGTTCGTCAACGGCGCCGTGATTCCGGTCGACGGCGGACTGCTCATCGCCTGAGGCGCCACCAAAAATGTCCCACCCGCGCGGAGAAAGGTTCAGACACATGCAAGCGATCGTGGTCAACAGTTTGGGTGGGCCGGAGGAACTGCGAATCACCCAGAGCCCGGCAGGGCGTCCGGGTCCTGGGGAGATCGCCGTACAGGTATCCGTGGCCGGGGTGAACTTCATGGACACGGGAACGCGACGAATGGGGATCCCGACGGGTGAGATCCCCTTCATTCCCGGAGTGGAAGGCGCCGGGCGGGTGAGCGAAATCGGCCCGGGCGTAACCGAGTTCGCCATCGGGGATCGCGTAGCCTGGGTGTTCGCCTGGGGCTCCTACGCCGAGCGGATCGTGCTGCCGGTCACCAGTGCGGTGCGCTTGCCGGACGACATCTCCGACGAGGTGGCGGCGAGCGTGATGATGCAGGGCATCACCGCCCATCACTTCGTCACTGAAGCCGCCCCGGTCGGGCCCGGGGACGTCACACTGGTCCACGCCGCGGCAGGTGGCCTCGGTCAGAAGATCATCCAGTTGGTCAAGGCGCGCGGCGGAACGGCGATCGGGCTCACGTCGACGGCGGCGAAGGCCGAGGTCGCCCGGCGTTTCGGCGCGGACCATGTCCTGGTCTCCACGGGAGACGCCTTCGTGAAGCCGGTACTGGAGCTGACCGACCAGCAGGGTGTGGACACCGTGTTCGACGGCGGCGGCGAGACGACGTTCCATGCGTCGATGAAGGTGCTGCGCAGGCACGGGACTCTGCTGTACTACGGTGCTGTCATCGGCGCCGTCCCTACGGTGACCCTGCGCGAACTGCCCAACAGCATCAAGATCAGCTATCCCGTCTTCCGCGACCACATCCCCACCCGCGAGGACCTGGTGCGTAACACCGAGAAGATCTTCCAGCTGATCCGAAGCGGGCAGTGGAAGATCGACATCGGTCGGCGCTATCCGCTCAGGGACGCGGCACAGGCCCACCGCGACATCGAATCCCGGGCGACCACGGGGAAGTTGCTGCTGTTCCCCTGAACCCACTGAGCGGAAACGGTCAGGATGTGGACCACTTCTGGTTGTCGTGGCCGTTGCAGTTCCACAGTTGGAGCCTTGTGCCGTTCGACGTCTGCTCGTCCCGTACGTCCGCACACTTGTTGGCGAGGCCGCTGACCAGATCGTGCCGCGCGTTCAGTGTGAACCGCTGCGCCTGACGGCCGTCGCAGGAGGCCATGCGGAGGTCTGCTCCGTCGTCGGTGGAGCCGCCCGCGAGTTCCACGCACATGCCGAGCGCGCGCATCGTCCCGTCCGACGGGAACGTCCAGTGCTGTGAGGCGGAGCCCGAGCAGTCCCAGATCATGAGCCTCGCGCCCTGTGCGGCCTTGCCGCCGACGATGTCGATGCAGCGCTGCGACGCGTGGCTGAACACGCCCACGCCCGGCATGGACTTCGGCTCGGACGGCTCGGAGGGGGCGTTGTCCTGGGCCGGGGCGGTGGCCTCACCGCCGGGAGCCGCGGAGGCCGTGCCCAACGCGTGGCCACTGGGTGAGGCGGACGTGGAGGGCTTGGCCGACGGTTTGGCGTCCTTGCCGTCCCCGGCTCCCGTGGGGGCGGACACGCTCGCCGACGGGTCGGCGGGCCGACCGAGTCCGGCGACGTCGTCCAGGTCGTAGCCGCCGGAGTCGACGGCCACCGACCGTCCGTCGCGCTTCCCGTCGCCGTCCTCGCCGCCCAGGGCGAGGGTCAGAACGACGGCACCCGCGGCCAGCAGCCCCACGACGCCCACCACGCCCAGCGCGCCACGGAACCCCTCACGCCGGGCCTTGTCACCGCGACGCCTGAAGAGGCCCCTGGACGGGTTCTTCGACGAGTCGTCCGCCGGAGTGCCGGCCGCCGGGGACGATACTGTGCGGGATTCACCGGAGTTCGTACGGGAGCCGAGCGACGAGAACTGGACGAGCCGGGGCAGGTCCCGGTCGGCCGCTTCGGGCCCGCCCGCCGGAGCCGTCGGACCGGTCTCCTCGGCCGTCACCTTGTCCTGGGCAGGTGCGGAAGAGGAGCCGACCTGCTTCCCGCTGCCCGGGACGCGTTTGGGGAGGCCTCCGTCCGGACGAGGTGCGCGTGGAGATGGCATGGGTTCCTTCCGAACGGGGCGCCGGACACCGGCGGCCGAACGACATGTGACATGAGGATCTCAAGTATGCGGCCGAAACCTGAACCAACGCATCGCACGGCCGGCGCGCACCGTATCACCGAGATGTGAGCGAACCGAGAACATGTGTGAGCGCTCCGGTACCCGGTGCCGCCCAGCAACACCGCAGAGCGGGCCGCCGGAAGAACCGACGGCCCGCCAAGGCGGCAAAGCGCCCCACTCAGGGACTTCAGCGCCTTCGGTTGCGAGGGAAACGGCCGGTGCGGCCGGTGATGAGGGCGCCGCCCCCGAGGAGGGTGGCCGCCGCGGCTGCCAGGAGCAGGAGTGTGGTGCCGCTTCCGGTGGCGGCGAGTTCGGGACGACCGCGCTCCGTGCCGTCGTCGCTCGTGTCGCTGCCGTCGGAGTCAGGTGTGGAGGTACTCAGGGGAGGGAGGTCGCCCGCTTCCGATCCGGCCGTGCAGTGGTGACTTCCGGCCGCGCGCCGATCTCCGTGCCCGGTGTAGGTGGAGATCAGGGGGTAGCGGCAGAGGTCACGGGTCACCGTCTTGCCGTCGGCGTCGGTGACCGCCGCGGGCAGTGTGTCGGGGGCCTTGCCGTTCTCGACCCAGTCCGTAAGGGCCGCCAGCGGGTCGGTCGGTACGGGACCGGTGCCGCCGCCTCCGCAGTGGCCCACGCCGGGCGCCAGGAACAGCCGGTAGAAGGTGTCGACCTCGTCGGTGCCGCCCATGAGCCGCTGCACCCGCTGGCGGTAGTCGACAGTGCCCTGGGTCGGGATGAGCTGGTCGGCGGAGCCGTGGAAGGTGAGCAGCTTGCCGCCGGCCTCGCGGAAGGCGGCAAGGTCCGGGTCGTCGGTGCCGATGATGCGGTTGTACTGGGCACGCGACTGCTCGAACAGCTCGGCGAACCGGGCGTAGGTGAGGGTCGAGGTGTCGAATTCGGGGTCGCGCTCCAGGAAGGTCGAGACCCACACGGCGGGAACGGGGAAGGGCGCGCCCGACCGGGTGCCGTCCGCGTCGGCCTCGGTGCCTGCCAGCGCGTCGAGGGCGGCCCCGACCGGCACTCCGTACCACAGCCGCTCGCCCGAAGGGGTTTTGGGCCCGTCCCAGATCTTGCGTACGACGTCGGCGTCGGCGGCCGTGATGGTCACTTTCTTCTTGTCGCAGTCGACGGCCTTGCCGATGAGCTTGCGCGGTTCGAACGCGCAGGCGGCGGGCTCGCCGAGGAGGCCGTCGGTGGCCCCGTCCAGAGGGTCGCAGGCCTTGACGGCCGCCTGGGTGAACGCGTCGAGCACGCACGGGGCGGGGAAGGTGTGCTCCTCGTTCATCACCACCTGCGGCCACAGTGTCGCCGGCACGTACCGGTCCCAGTTGATGGCGGGGGCGTCCGCGAGGATGCCGTCGAAGTCGTCGGGGTGACGCTGCGCCTCCACGTACCCCTGGCGGCCGCCGGTGGAGCAGCCGTTCCAGTAGGAGTAGTCGGCCGGGCGGCCGTAGAAGGCGTCGGTGATCTCTTTGCCGACCAGCGCCATCTCGTGCTGCCCCCGGTCGGCGAAGTTCTCCAGCAGGGGTGTGTTGACCTCGCCGTCGGGCTCGAGCGCCCAGCCGACGTCGAGGTAGGCGGGGGTGACGCCCGCGTCGGTCGTGGCAGCGGCGTACCCGCTCTTGATGGCGGTGGCGAGTCCGGGTCCGAAGTCCCCCGCCGCGAAGGCACTGCCCCCGACCGCCTGGAAGCGGCCGGTCCAGCCCGTCTCCGGCAGCCAGACCGTGATGTGCGCGTGGTCACCGGCACCGGGGTGAGTGAGAGTGACGGTGACCTCGCAGTACGCCGGAACACCAGTGGCCGGGGGCGGGGCCGGCTGAGGCGCCACCGCTGGGAAGGTGACGGTCCCGCCCGCTCGTCGCGCCCCCTTCACGGACTCCACCTCGGTGCCGGCGGGTGCGGCCACGGACAGGTCGGTGCACCTGCTGGAGGGTCCCCCCAGGGGGAGCGAGGGAGGCGACGCCGAAGCGGTGCCCGCCGGGAACGGTGCCGCGACCGAGAGGGCGAGCACCCCGGTGACGGCGAAGGCCGATATTCTCATTGCACTCCTCAGAACATGGAGCGCCGAGCCGCGAGCCGCTGATCCTGCCCACCCGCGTCACGCGGTGCGGCTCGGCGGGCCCGAGGCCGGGCACGCCGTCTCACCGCATCGGCCGGACGTGTGCCGCCGGGCAGCGCGGCCGGCCGCCGGGGATCAACGGGTCTCGATCTGGCGCGCTCTGACTGCTCCAGAGAAACGTATGGAGTCTCTGCCCACCTCGCCCGTTGAGCGCCGCCATACAGGCAAGGGCCCGCATGGGAGCAGGCACAGGCCACCGCCCCTGGAACCGGCCCCACCATTCCGTATGACTTACTCCGCGGCATCATCACCGCGAGTGGCTCGGTGGCCCCGCACGCGTGGCAGCGACAGGCCCGGCATCAGTGCCGCGGAGCTGGGCCGGATCAGCGGAGCCAACCGCGATCCCGAGACGGAAACACCCTGCTGCTGAACCCGATCGAGAGGCCGAATTGCTCCGGCCCAGGTCAGAACCCCAGGAAGACGCCGTCCTCCTCCTCGTCCTCGTTCGCGTTCTCGTTCGCGTAGTGTTCGTTGTGCGCAGTGGTGACCGAGGTGTGTGCAGTGCCTGCCAGGCCAGCTCGTCGGAGAAGTCGGTGTGAGTGCCGTCAGCAGCCAGGCTTGCGCATGAGTACGAGCCTTCCCAGCGGACTGTCGGCGACCTGCGCGTCCTGGAACCCGGCCGCACTCCCCTCGGCGGCCAGTTCTTCGGCGGACAGCCCGTAGGGGATGTGCCGTTGCGTGAAGAAGAGCCGGTCGAGCCGGGCGCGGGCCGTGGGCTCGTCCTGTGTGGTCTGCGGTGGGAAGAGCTCCTGCACGAGCAACAGACCGTCCGGACGCAGAGCGCGGAAGATCGCGGCAAGGGTGTCCGCCCGGACGTCCTGGGAGAAGAACGGCTGGGCCCAGAAGGAAACGGAGAACGTCGACTCGTCGCGCAACTGTCGGGCGTCGGTGGCTCGGATTTCCACGCGATCGGCGACACCGGCGGCTTCGGCGCGACGGCGGCACTCGGCGGCCACTTCCGGGACCATCTCGACACCGACGGCGTGGAGTCGGCCGAAGAGCGTGAGTGCGGTGAGCATCGCCCCTCCGACGCCGCATCCCACGTCGAGCAGCGGGCCGCCACCTTCCAGCCGCGCCTTGAACTCCGGTACCACGTCATAAAGCATCCCGATCACCTGCCGGGAGGCCGGTGACGGCCGCACCCCCCAGTCGCGGGCGATGACCAGCGCCTGGTCACCGTCGATACCGGGGGCCCGGCCCATCGGCTTCACCGCCTGTGCCACCTGGCCTCGCGCCAGCTCCACGGCACCGAGCACGGTCGTCATCTCGACGCCGGAGGCTCCGGCGACGAGCGCGTCGAAGTCGGGGCTCAGCCGAAAGGAGGCAGCGCGTTCTCCGGACCGCACCACGCCGGCCGGGACAAGCACCGCCATGACGTCGGAGACCTGCTCCGCCGAGGTGTTGTGCGCGGCCGCCAGTTCGGCCGCGGTGGTGTCGCCGCGCAAGTCCTCGAGCCACCCCGCGCGATGGGTTGCCCGGACCAGCTCGATGAGTTCCAGTCCCTCGGCCCAGCCCTTCATCACGGACCGTGCCGCCATCGCGGCCTGCATACTCTCGACCCGCTGGTCGTGCTCACGGTCGACGTTCACTGTCACTCCTGTTTCCTCGCCTGATCGGCTCTGACTCGAAGTTCGGCACCCGGGACGACGGGGGCGGGGTGCCGCGGCGCCCTGAAGATGTTCGTCGCTCTTCGGCGGTGGCCGGTGCGGGAAGCCCGCGTATCTCGGCGAGCAGGGACGTTATCGCCGCCATGATGTCCTCCGTGGCCTCCCGCCAGACCTCAGGTCCCGGTTCCCGGTCACGGAAACGGGACAGGTCCTCCAGCGCGCCCGCCCCGCCGCGCGTGACGGGAATGTGCTTCATGGCGCGCATCAGCCGCCCGAACGCCCCTTTGAACAGGCCCGCCTTCGCGAAGAAGCGCGGCGGGTGTCCAGCGGCGTACTGGAAGTATCCGTAGGCCACCGGATCGATGTACGAGTTGTGGTTGACCGCTGCGATGAACCCGTCCGCGGGGGGAAAATGGTGTGCACCCGCCCACTCCCGTCTGAACAGCAGCAGCACGATCGGGCGCGCGATCGCGGCCATCGCCCGATAGGTGATTCCGATTCTTCGGTCCGGCATACATTTCCCAATGTGAGTCAGCTACCCGGACCTGGCAGGAGGGCTCCGGATCCGGTACGAGCGCGGGACACTCTTGTATATACCACCTGTTTGTCGCTGTGGCCCGCGGCCTGCCGACTACGGCAGACGCACACACATGTTGAGAAGATTCACCACATGTTTCTCCCCGCTTCGGCATGTCGTCGTGCCAAGGACAGGGCGAGGCCGACCTGCACCCGTGCCCTGATCGAGCGGGCCGCCGCACGTCCGACCGCGGCCACGGGTGCGGGCACCCCCGTGCGTGAGTGATACACAAACCGTAGGGCTCCCCCTATGGTCCGCCCACCGGACTCTTGTGCATGCTGAGACCATGTGCATCAACATCGTCGTCGTCGACGACGACCCCGGATTCCGCCGCATCGCCACGATGCTGCTGACGGCACGGGGACTGCGTGTCGTGGCGGAGTCCCGGGACGGTGCCTCGGCTCTGGACGCGGTGCGGGCACACCGCCCCCACGGACTGCTGCTCGATCTGCACCTGCCCGACCTGGACGGAGTGACTGTGGCCCGCCGGCTGACCGAGGAGGCCCACCCGCCGCGGATCGTGCTGACCTCGACCGACAGATCGTTGTGGTCGCAGGAGGAACTGGAGAGCGTGGGCATCGAGTGCTTCGTCGCCAAGGACAAGTTGTTCGACGCCGATCTGCGAGGCATGTTCGCCGCCTCCGGTGCTTGTGACTGAAGAGATGTCGCCCGATGCGGCACCGGCCGGCGGTTCGGACGACGGGCACCGGCACCGTGAGGGCCCCGCCTCCTCGGAACGGATCGACGGCGCCGCCTGTCGTCAGGCGGACGCGCCCGTGGAGTCGATCTCCCGTGCGTACAGGCGGGCCAACTGGACCCGGGAACGTATCCCGAGCTTCTCGAAGACGTGCCGCAGATGCGTGTTCACGGTGTGCGGGGACAGGAACAGCCGCTGTGCGGCCTCCCGGTTGGTGGCGCCGTGGGCGATCAGACGGGCCACGCCCAGTTCCGACCTGCTCAGTCCGCGCCACCCGAAGTCCGCGGTGGGAACGGCGGTGCCCGCCGCGGGCAGCGTCCGGACACCGAACGCGCGGAGCCTGCCCCGCACCCGCCGCGCGTCGCCTTCCGCCCCGCACGCCTCGTAGCGGCGCAGCGCCTCCTCGAAGCGGGAGAGGGCGACGCCGGCGCCCTCCGGGGAGCACACCCCGGCGTCCTCCAGGGCACGGGCCCGCAGCAGGGGGCGGGCGTCGCCGTGACCGTCCGCCGCCCCGGCGAGCAGCTCCGCGTCCCGCGCGAACAAACCCCGCGCGTGCGAGGCCGCGGCGGCGAAGAGAGGAATGCCGGGGTTGAGGCCGGCCCGCTCCTCGGCGAAGTCCACCGCCGCGGCGGCCACCTCACGGCTGCCGCAGTCGAGCGCGGCGGCCACGAGGAATACCACGTCACCGGCGTCGACGCAGGTGGTGTGGAGGAAGCCGCGCCGCAGGTGGTCGGCGGCCGCCCCGAGACGGTGCCGCGTCAGGGCCCGGTCCCGCTGCCCGGCGGTCAGCAGCGCGATCCATGCTCCGGCCCGGTAGGACTGGGGGTCGTCCCCGGCCAGCAGATGCTCCGCCAGGGCGGCGCACGCCTCCAACTCGGCGCCGTCGCCGGTGTGCAAGGCGATCCGGGCCCGGGTGCACGCCAGCGCCGCATCGCTCGCGGCGGCCGGCCCCGGCGCCTGCGCCCCGGGGCCGGCCGCCGCCACTTCCCGTGCTGCCTCGTCCAACCGGCCGCCGTCCAGCAGCAGCCGGGCCCGCGCGGTGCGCCACAGGGGCAGATACGCCCGCCGGCCCCGCTGTCGCGCGTCGGCCATACCGTCCTCCACCAGGACCGCCGCGGCCCGGCCGGCACCGGACAGGCCCAGCAGCGCGGCCCGCCAGGCCGTCGACAGCACCACCTCGGGCAGGGCGGGTCCGTATGCCGGGTCCAGCTCGGCCGCTTTCGCCGGCACCGGCTCGCTGTGCGCGAGTGCCTCGGTCCAGCGTTGCCGGTGGCAGGCGCTCATCGACCGGAGGGCGCGCTGTGTCAGATCGTTCAGAGGGTGTGTGCCCCGGGCGCGCATCAGGGAACCGGCCACCGTTCCGCCGGCCTCCTCGGCCTCGCCCGCCAGCAGACGGTTCAGCAGGGTCGTCGACAGCAGTTGATCCTTCACCGCGAGCGGGACGTCGTGGTGGTGCAGCGCCCGGCGCAGGTGCGCCTCGGCGTGGGGCACCGGGAACGGTCCGCCGGTCCGGACCAGTTCCAGGCACACCCGGGCGTGGGTGACCGCGTCCGGCGGCGTTTGGAGTACCTCGCGGGCCAGGGCGCGGGCCTCGTCGGGCTCGCCGGTCTCCCACACCAGGGGCACCAGCCTGGCGGCCAGCCGCAACCGCCGGGGCGGGTCGGTCCGGCTGAGGTCCACCGCGCGGCGCAGGTACGTCGCCGCACCGGACGGAGAGAAGGGCGCCAGTTCCTGAGCGGCGCTCTCCAGGACCCGCAGGGCGCGCTCGTCGCCGGGCTCGGCGAGTTCGGCTACCTCGGCCGCGAGCATCGCCGGGGACGTGCCCTCCGCGAGCCGCAGGTCGACCGAGCGCCGGCGCAAGGACCGGCGTAGCGGCGGGGGCAGCGTGGCGGCGACCGCGTCACGCACTGAGGAGTGCGCGAAGGCGAGACGGTCCTCGTCGGCCCGCATCAGACCCGCCGCCAGCACCTCCCGCAGTGGTCGCAGCACTGCGGATTCGCGGCTGTCGAGCAGCCGGCACAGGTGCCGTACCCCGAGGGCCGCGTCCAGCACGGAGGCGGTCAGCACCAGGTCCTTCGCGGTCCGCGTCAACCGATCGAGCCTGCGGGCGACGACGTCCCGCGCCAACGGGTCGCGCCCGGCACCGACGTCCCGCACCGGGCCGGGCTCCTCGGAGGCGAGCAGTGCGCACAGCTGCCGGACGGCCCCCGGCAGTCCGCCGAGCAGCGGCAGATACGGCTCCGCCTCCCCGGCCCGCGTCCCCAGCAGGTCCCCGACCAGCAGGCGTACGGCGTCCGGTTCCCAGGGCTCGAGTTGGAGCCGGGAGGTCCGCTCGGCCGGCAGGGCGCAGCGCAGCGCCTCCACGGCAGGCACGTCGAGATGGGACCGTGAGGCGAGGACCCACAGCAGCGGCAGTCCGGCGAGCCGCGCGGTGAGTGTGCGTACCGTGCGCAGGGTCAGGTCGTCGCAGTGCTGCACGTCGTCGAGGGCGACGACGAGTGGCCGGCCATGGGCGAGGGCCCGCAGACGGTCCTCGATCCGTCGCATCGACTCGTACGGCGAACCGGGTTCGGTGTCGGGGGTCGTGGACAGCGGGGCGAGGGCGTCGATCAGGGGCGTCAGCGGCGGCAGGCCGCCTCCCGCGACACCGCTCCCGGTCAGCGCCAGGGCACCGGCCGCGGCCGCCTCTTCGGCGGCCTCCGCCAGCAGGCGGGACTTGCCCGCGTCGGCGGGGCCCTCGATCCACAGCACGCCGCCCTCGCGGTGGTGCACGAGCCCCCGCACCCGCTGACGAAGGTGCTGCCGCTGCGCCCCGTGCCCGCGCGAGACGGCCGACGACACGAGGACAGTGCCGCCCGGCGTCGGCGGAATGCCAGTGGCCCGGGTCAAGGCAGCCTCCAGTGGATCGGTGGGCCGTACGACCGGGCGCCGCTTCCGTACGGTGGTCACGAGCCGGCCGGTGGGCCACGGACCCGTGGTCGGCTCACATGTGTGATGTCCTCGGTCGGGACCAGGGTGTGTCCGTGTCGCGTCCGGTGACTGTCAGGGACACCCGATGCGTCCCGGGGCACACCTCAGGTTCGGGTGTAGGGACAACCCGACGTTTGTGTGTCGGTTGCCCGCGATGCCTCCGTGCGGCGAACCGGGGTGGGGTGTGCCCAGTAGAAAGTGTAGGGGAGTCCCGAGAAGAGCCGAGGGAGCACATGACAGACCCCGGTACAGGCCCGGACGAAGCATGGTGCCCCGTCCGGAGATCACCGACGAACAGGAAGTGGACATGACGCAGCTGGAAACCCCACGGGAGGAGACCCCGCACCCTACGGGCCGTCCCGGCGGCCGCGTGGTCGCCGGGCCGGGCGGCGTCCTCACCCGGGCGACCATGCTGGCCGGTGCCCTGATCTCGGCCACCGTGGGCGGCGTACTGATCGTCGCGCACGTCGGCACGGTGGCCACGGCCGGAGTGCTCTTCGGGGCGCACATGGTCGTTCAGGGAGTACTGCAACTGCTCGCGGTGCATCGTTCCAAGGCGTCGAACACGGTCCGGGGGCTGCTGTGCGCCGGGGGCCTCGCCGTCCTGCTGCTGGGCGTGGCCCTCTTCCACGGCCAGGCCGACAGCGTGTTCCTGCTCGCGGTGTCGACCGGCTGCGGCTGGCTGCTGCGGGGACTCACCATGGCCGTCTCCGTCACCTCGCCCTCGGTGAGTCATGTGTTCGTGTACGACGACCTGCTGAACGCGGTGATCGTCTCGGCGGGTCTGTTCATGACCGCGTTCCCCTTCTCCTCCCCGGCGCAGACGGCCCACGTCGGCGGCGCTGTGCTCATGGCCACCGGCGTCACCGAGGCCGCCGCCGCCGCGCGACGGGGTCCCCGCACCCTGCGCGCGATCGACTGAGGCGGGGCAACGTCCGCCCTCGACACCTACGCCGGGCTGCCAGGTGCGGCGGAGGTCCGCACCCCGTCATCAGCTCGAATCACTCACATGTGTGATGTGCGGTTCCGGTGCCGCCGTCAGCCTGTCCATACGCGGTCCGTCGCGGACGGCGAGTGAGGAGTCCCCAGGTGCCAGGCTTCACCCATGGTCGGGACGACACGGCGTTGCCTCCCGACGGGCTCGGAACGCGGCCGCGCCGCCTGCGGGTCCTGAGCGACAACGACGTGGCGCTGATCAACGGGCCGGTCTTCCTGGTCGGTCTGTTCTACGCCGTGTCCCCGTACGTACTGGGCTTCGCCGACACGCACCACGACCTCGCGGTGCACGACCTGGTCGTGGGCTGCGCCATCTGCGCCCTGGCCGCCGGTTTCACGGTGGCTCCGGAGCGCATGACGGGCCTGAGCGCCGCCCTGGGCGTGACCGGACTGTGGATGGCTCTCGCGCCCTGGGCGGTGGCCCACACCTCCCCGGGCCGCGGCGCCGCCGTCGCCGGGGTGGTGTTCGGCGTCCTCGCACTGGTCCTCGGCCTGGTGTCCGCGGCCCTGGTCCGCCGCGCCAACCGCGTCCCGTAGTCCGCATTCCGCACCCACCCGTCCCGTCGGCGGGCCCCGCGTTCCCCTCAAGGAGAAGTCCGATGGCCGCACCCGTACCACCCCGAAACGACCCGCGGGCACCGTGGCGCACCGAAGGAGTGCCGGGCGGACCACCGGGGGGACAGCCGGCACCGGACGGCCGGCGCCGGCGCAACGGCTGCCTGGTACAGGTCGTGATCTTCCTCGTCATCTACTTCGGGACCGGTCTGCTCTACAACAACATGAGCGGGGACGGCATCACGTCCGTCGACTACACGGCCTTCACCGCGCAGTTGGACGCGGGCAACGTCAAGACCGTCTACTCGCGGGGCTCGGAGATCCAGGGCACGCTGAAGAAGGCCCGCGAGATGCCCGGAGGTGAGAAGGGCACCACGTACGTGAAGTTCAAGACGTACAAGCCGGCCTTCGCCGACTCCGGCCGGCTGTGGCGCGAGATCACCGCGCACAAGGTCTCGGTGTCCGCCTCGCCGGTGTCGCAGGGGCCGGGCCTCGGCCAGTCGCTGCTGGTGTCGCTGCTGCCCACCGCGCTGCTGATCGGTGTCTGGGTGTTCGTGGCCCGCAAAGCGGGCGCGGGCGGCGGGCTCGGCGGCGCGGGCGGAGTGCTGCGCCGCAAGCCGCCCAAGCCCGTCGAGGCGGAACAGGGGCGGACCAGCTTCTCCGACGTGGCCGGCATCGACGAGGTGAAGGGCGAGCTGAGCGAGGTCGTCGACTTCCTCAAACGTCCGGACGCCTACCGCCGCCTGGGCGCGAAGATGCCCCGCGGCGTGCTGCTCGCCGGCCCTCCCGGCACGGGCAAGACGCTGCTCGCGCGGGCGGTCGCGGGTGAGGCCGGGGTGCCCTTCTTCTCCGCCTCGGCCTCCGAGTTCATCGAGATGATCGTGGGCGTGGGCGCCTCCCGGGTACGGGAGCTGTTCGCCGAGGCCCGCAAGGTGGCGCCGGCCATCGTCTTCATCGACGAGATCGACACCATCGGCCGCTCCCGCACCGGCTCGGCCGTCGGGGGCCACGACGAGCGCGAGCAGACCCTCAACCAGATCCTCACCGAGATGGACGGCTTCACCGCCTCGGACGGCGTCGTCGTGGTCGCCGCGACCAACCGGGCCGAGATCCTGGACGCGGCGCTGACCCGGCCGGGCCGGTTCGACCGGGTGGTGACCGTCTCCCCGCCCGACCGCGGCGGCCGGGAGGCCATCCTGCGCATCCACACCCGCGAGATCCCGCTCGCCACCGACGTCGACCTCGCCCAGGTCGCCCGTACGACGCCGGGCATGACCGGCGCGGAACTCGCCAACCTCGCCAACGAGGCGGCCCTGTTCGCGGTCCGGCGCGCCCAGGAACGCGTCACCGGACGCGACCTGTCCGACGCCCTGGAGAAGGTGCAGCTCGGTGCGCAACGTCCCCTGGTGATGCCCGAGGAGGAGCGCCGGCGCACCGCCTATCACGAGAGCGGACACGCCCTGCTGGGCATGCTCCAGCCCGGTGCCGACCCCGTCCGCAAGATCACCATCGTGCCGCGCGGCCGGGCACTCGGCGTGACCCTGTCCACGCCGGACGCCGACAAGTACGCGTACACCGAGGAGTACCTGCGCGGCCGGATCATCGGCGCGCTCGGCGGCATGGCGGCGGAGCGCGTCGTCTTCGGGGTGATCACCACCGGCGCCGAGAGCGACCTCGAACAGGTCACCGGTCTCGCTCGCGGCATGGTGACGCGGTGGGGGATGAGCGAGCGGGTGGGACGCCTGTCGGTGCTCCCCGCCGACTCCCAGCAGCCCTACGGCATGTCCGCCGCCCCCCACACCCTGGATCTCGTCGACACCGAGGTCCGCCGCATCGTCGACGACTGCTACGCCGAGGCGTGCCGGACCCTCGAGGACAACCGGCACCGCCTGGACGACCTGGCCGCCGGCCTGCTGGAGCACGAGACGCTGGACGAGGCGGACGCCTACCGCATCGCCGGGGTCGTGTCCCTCGCCAAGGAGCACGAGGCGTGAGCGGCCGCCGGGCCTGGTGACCGCACACGCTTTCCGTACCCCGCCGGGCGCGTACGCGCCCGGCGGGGTACGGCCGGTTCAGTCCCGGATCTGGATCTGGATCTGGAGAGTGGTGCCGCCGCCGGGCGGTGAGTCGATGGCCAGTTTGCCGTCGAAGGCCGCCACGCGGTCCGCCAGACCGGTCGTCCCGTTGCCGGCGGTGGCCTTGTCCACGCCGCCGATCCCGTCGTCGACGACTCTGATGCGCAGCTTCTCGCCGAACTCCACGAGGACGTCGATCCGGGAGGCCCGCGCGTGCTTGACCGCGTTGGTCACGGCCTCGGCCACCACGAAGTACGCGTTCGACTCGACCGTGGAGGAGATCCTGCGCTCGTTCTCGCACACGACGACCGTCGCCACCGGGCACCGGGATGCCAGGTCCCGCACCGCGGGCACCAGACCCTTGACCGTCAGTACCAGCGGGTAGATGCCGGAGGCCAGTTCCCTCAGCTCGTTGACGGCCGACTGCGCGCTGTCGATCGACTGGTCCAGGAGGTCGATCGCGGCCGTTTCCGTGTCGGGGAGCAACTCCCGCGCCAGCCGCAGTCCGATCATCAGGCCCACGAGATGCTGCTGCGCCCCGTCGTGCAGGTCCCGGGCGGTACGCCGGTGCACGGCCTCGGTGCTCTCCATGATGCGTCGACGGCTGTCCTGGAGCGAGGCGGCCATGCTGTTGAAGGACGTGCCCAGGGCCCCGATCTCCGCGATCCTGCTGGGGGCGACCCGGACACCCAGGTCACCGCCCGCCAGTTCCTGAGCCGCTGCCGCCGCCCTGCGCACCGGCCTGACCACCGCACGGTGCTGAAGCAGGGTGAAGACGGCGAACAGCCCGGTCGAAGCCGCGAGTCCCAGGGCAGCGGCCAGCACCGCCTGGCGACTGTTGGCCCCTGCGGCGTCCGTGCGCTCCGCGAGCTGGGCAGGTTCGTCGGTCATGTACCGGTGGAACTCGTCCCGCAGCGCGTCGACGCGTCGCTTGCCCTCGGTCGCCTGAGCCAGGGAGCGGGCGGCGGGGTCGCCGCGACGGATCTTCATCGCCCACGACCTGTCCGTCGTCCGGCACATCTCCGACCGGGTCGCGGTGATGTACCTGGGGCGGATCGTGGAGACCGGCCGCGACGCCGAGATCTACGACCACCCGACGCACCCGTACACCCAGGCCCTGCTGTCCGCCGTACCGGTGCCCGACCCGGAGGCCCGGGAACACCGCCGGCGGATCATCCTCACCGGCGACGTGCCGTCCCCGACCGCCGTCCCCTCCGGCTGCCGCTTCAGGACCCGCTGCTGGAAGGCACAGGACCGGTGCGCCCACGAGACACCGGTGCTCGACGTCCCAACCGTCCCACGCTCTCTCGCCGGCCTCGCGGCACACCCCTCCGCCTGCCTCTTCGCCGCCGAGGAGAACGTCCCGACCATTCCTCCTGAGACGCGTCTCAACGATCCCTTGGCGAGGCCCTGATGTACCGAGACTTCCTCTCCACCACCGACTGGCGGGCAGAGAGCGCCTGCAGCCGCGTAGACCCCGAACTGTTCTTCCCGATCGGTGACACCGGCCCGGCCCTGACGCAGATCGAGGACGCCAAGGCCGTGTGCCGTGTGTGTCCTGTCTCCGGGCCCTGCCTGCGCTGGGCGATGGAGGCCCGGGAGATCCACGGCATCTGGGGCGGAACGAGCGAGAGCGACCGCCGCCTGCTGCATCACCGCGCCGCTCGGGCGATCCGGGCCTGAGCCGTCGCCCGCCGATGGTCAGCCCGTGTGCCGGGCGGCGGCCCGGTAGAGGGGGCCGGTGATCGCGGTGGTGAACTGCGGCCCGACGAGATGGCGGGTGCAGGCGGGGTCGTCGTAGTCGCAGGCCTCGCCCGCGCCGGAGAAGAAGCCGCTCTGGGTGTTGTCGCCGACGACTGTGCCGAGTCCGGTCGCGGGGTCGAAGCCGGCGATGCGGGGACCGCCGCTGGAGCCGCCGCCCATCACACAGGCGTTGCCCCATTGACCCCTGGGCTCGGGAAAGTCGGGCGTGCCGGGGTATTCGCGTCCCGCGCCCGCGCAGAAGGCGAGCCGGGCGCCGGTGTACTCCGGCAGGCCCTCCCGCGCCGGGTCGGAGGAGGCTCGCGGGTAGCCGAACTCGTACACCTTCCCGGCGCCCGGCCGGTCGAGGCCGATGCGCTGGGCGGCGCCGGCCGCGTCCTGCACCCGGCGGCCCCGGCTGTCGGTGTTGAGCACGATGAACGCCTGGTCGTAGGCGTCGTACGTGAGTGAGTCGATCTGGTCGTTCCTCAACCAGGTGGCATCGGCCACGCCCAGCCGGCCGGTGAACTTTCCGTAAGGCGCGCGGCCGTCGCGGTATCCGGGGACGAACATCACGTTGTCCGTCCACCGATTGTCCTCGCCGAGCAGGTCCGTGCTGTTCACGCAGTGCGCTGCCGTCACCACGGTGCTGCGGTTGGCGCTGTCGACGACGGTGGCGGTGCAACTGGCGTCCTCGCCGTGATCGGTGAAGAAGAGCCGGCCCACCGTCCGGCTCAGGGTGTCGGAACCGGTCCACGGGGCTCCGTCCGGACCGCTGGTGGGCGGGTTGTCGGAGGTCGGTTGGGTGAGGGCCGCGATGCGCTGTGGGGACCAGTAGTCCAGCACGGTCCGCTGCTGTGCCGGGGTGACGGCCTGCGGATGGCCTGCCACGCCACCGGAGCCACCGGAGCCGCCCGTGACGGACAGGCTAGGTGGAGCTGCCGCAGCGGGGCCTGCGGGCAGGGACAAGACGGCGACGGCGGCGGCCAACGCCGCCATCGAGAAGGCGGCTTGGTGCCGAACGTTGCCGCGTGTCCGGCCGAGATGGACGCCTGAGCGGCGGGGTGTCTTGGGCATGGGCGGAGCGTAGGCGGCCGAGATAGGGATCCTGTCAGCGATCGGTAAGGATCGCGTCGTGCCCGTCCCGGGCCAGTTCGAAAGCGGTCGTCGGCGGGCGACGCGAGAGTGTTACGAGGTCCGCTGTGTCGCGCTGATCGCCATGGCGGTCAGCTGGTCCTTCGCGGAGTCGGTGGCGCCGCTCGCCCGCAGCGTCGCGACGGCACGCTCTGTGCGGGCGGCGATGTCGCGTTCCACGTGCTCCACCGCGCCCACGTCGGTGATGATGCCGCGCATCGTGCGCAGGTCCTCGTCGGAGATCCGTGTCCCGATCCTGGCCCTGAGGAACTCCGCCGCGTCCGGATCCTGGTCGTCGGCGTACTGGAGCGCGGCGGTGAACAGGACGGTGCGCTTGCCCTGGGCCAGGTCGTCGCCGGACGGCTTGCCGGTCTCCTCGGGGGCGCCGAACACGCCCAGCAGGTCGTCGCGCAGCTGGAACGCGATGCCGAGGTCGACGCCGAACGCGCGGTAGGCGGCGATGAGTTCGGCGTCGGCGTCGGCTATCGCGGCACCGATGTGCAGCGGGCGCTCCACCGTGTAGGAGGCCGTCTTGTACCGGTTGACGCGTAGTGCCGTGCCGAGGTCCTCGGCGCCTGCCGCTTCGGCGGTCAGGTCGAGCAGCTGACCGCACAGGGCATCGGTGCGCAGCTCTGACCACACCGGAGCCACCCGCTGCTGCGCCGACATCGGCAGACCGGACGTGCGGACCATGTCGTCGGCCCAGCACTGGGCCAGGTCTCCGACCAGGATCGCGGCACCCGTGCCGAACATCTCCGCGTCGCCGCGCCAGCGGTGGGCCCGATGCTGGTCGGCGAACATCACATGTGCGGCCGGAGCACCCCGGCGGGTCGAGGACGCGTCGATGACGTCGTCGTGGATCAGCCCGTAGGCATGGAACATCTCCAGAGCCGCGCCGGTGCGCAGGACCGCCTCGGCCTCGCTCCCGGCCCCGTCGCCGCCGGCGCCGACCCAGCCGAGCCATGCGAAAGCCGGCCGAACGCGTTTGCCCCCGCGCAGCACGTAGCTCTCCAGCTGGGCGACCGCGGACGCGTAGGCCGGACTGATCGTCTCGGCCTCGGCCCGACGGGCGGCCAAGTACTCCCGGAGCACCGCATCGACGTCGGCCGCGTGCAGAGCCGTCCCGGAGCGGGCTCGGGTGGTACTCATGCTGTCCCTTCGGCGCGGGTGGCCGGGAGTTCAGCGGCCGTTGCCCGGTGGCGGTCCTGAGTGTAAGGCACACGTGTGGCCGGTTTCGGGCAGTCCCGCTCCGCCGCAGGACTGAGGTGTCTCGGCCCCGCGGGGTCAGTCGCCTCGAAGGACGGGGCCGTACGCGTTGGGTCCGCGAGCACCCTGCGGACGCGACGCGGAGGCACAGGATCCGGGCGCGTGCTCTCGACTGAAATGTTCCCCCGGGTTGTCGGTGCGGGGATACAGTCCGGCCAGGGCCGGATCGGGGAGCGGAGGGGGCCGAAGTGCTGGAGGTTGTGGCGCTCAGCGCGCTGACCGCGTTTCTCATGTCCGTGGGCAACGGCGCCGCGGGGGAGATGGGCAAACAACTCCTGCTGTCGACAGGCACTCTGGTGCGAAGGACCACGGGGCGTCGGACGCCGCTGCCGTCCGTCCCGGAGGAACAGGCGGCACTGGCAGGCCTGCTGCACGCGCGTCTGGGACAGGACCCTCGGCTGGCCGCCGAGTGGGCCCTGCTCCTGCGTGTCCAGGGCCGTTCGGGAACGCCGATACTGGCCCGGGGGAGCGGACTGCCGCCCGCCCCACGCCACTTCACCAACCGCGACAAGGTTCTACGGCAGTTGGCCAGGGAAGCGACCCGCCCCGCCGACGGTCGGCCGCGGGTCGCGCTGCTCCACGGGCCCCCTGGCATCGGCACGACCGCGACCGCGCTGCGTATGGGCGCCGAGCATCACGCCCGGTTTCCGGACGGGCAGTTCTACGTCGACCTGCGGGACTCGTCGACGGACGTCGGACCGGGTCCGGGTGCGGTCCTGTCGCGGCTTCTGCGGCAGATGGTCGTCGAACCCGGGCAGCTCCCCTCCACGGAGAGGGGCCGAGAAGAGCTGTATCGGAGCCTCATGGCGGGCCGTCAGGCTCTGGTGGTGGTCGACCACGCGAGGTCGCTGGCCCAGGTGCGTGGCCTCACACCCTCGACACCCGGTGTCTTCCTGCTCGTGGTCGTCTCAGGACAGCCCTTCGCCCTGGAGGCCGAACGCGTCGAGGTCGAGCCGCTGAGCGATCGCTACGCGGTGCGGATGCTGCGGGCCCTGGCAGGGCGGGAGAAGGTCGCCCGGGCACAGGCCCGAATGCCGCACCTTCTCGGCCAGTGTGCCGGCAACGCGTTCGCGCTCAGGGCCACGGCGACGCAGTTGCAGGGCGAGCGGCCCGCCGGCCCCCTGCCGTCGGCCGGCCCCGGCAGCCCCGATCCCGTACGCGAGGCGGTTCAGCACGCCACCGGTCGTCTGCGGCCACCGACCGCGCGCCTGTGCCGGCTCGCGGCACTGGGCGCATGGCCCGGCCTCGACGCCCACCTGGCCGCAGCCGTCGCTGACGTGACCGAGCAGGAGGCCGCCGGGATGCTCACGGAAGCGGTCGACGCCCAGTTGCTGGACCCGCTGGCTGACGGACGTCACCGCTTCCGGCCCGAGGTACGCCGCCACCTCTCGGACACCGCAGGCCCGGAACTCGGCATCGCGGAGTGCTCGGCCTCCGTCAGGCGGGGCCTGGACGCCGTACTGAACCGCGCCCTGCATGCCGCCCACGCCGCCCTCCCGCAGAGCTGGCGCACCGAACCGGCGCCGTCGGACGGGACCCCGTACGGTGACGAGTCGGAGGGCTTGCGCGTCCTGGTGGCCGAGGCGGGCAACATCGTCCGAGCGGTCTCCCTGGCCGAGGAGTACCAGCACACCACCACGGTGCTTCGCCTGGCCCGCGCCCTGTGGCCGCTGCAGCTGAAGGCGGGCCATTGGGACGACGTGCTGCCGGCCCTGCGCATCGCGACGCGCTCCGCCGACACCCATCAGCCTCGCACGCGCATGGCGGGTGCCCTGCACTTCCAGTCGGCGCACTGTCTCGACCAGTTGGGGCGCCGCGAGGAGGCGGACCGCGCGGCGCTCGCCGCGGTGGACTGCGAGAGGGCGGCGGGACACCTGCGCGGGGAGGCGTCCGCCGTCGAGATGATGGGTCTGTTCCGCCTCTACCAGTGGGACCACCCTTCGGCGTACGAGCGTTTCACCGAGGCCAAGAGCATCTACGAACGGATCACTTCCGGCCAAGAAGGTGCCGATGACCTCCCCCGTGCTCTCGCGCTGGTTGAACGCCACCGAGGGCGCGCCCTGCGCGGCATGGGTCGGCTGGAGGAGTCACAGAACCTGCTTCGGACCGCGGTCGACTTCTTCGAGCGGCAAGGCGAGTCCTACAACATGGCACGGGCCCTCACGGACCTCGCCGAGACGCTGCACGACGACGGCCGGAACACCGAGGCGCTGACACGGATCACGGAGGCGGAACGGCTGCTCGACCCGGCGGCCGTGCCGCACCACCAGTACCTCGCCGCTCTGCGGGAGCGCTGCGGGGCTACCGGGTGAGGGGCACCACCCGCACCGGATGAGCATGACCGGCGGTGCGCACCAGCAGCGTGACACCCTCGCGGGGCACGTGGCCGCCGGCCGAGAGCCATGCGTACAGCGACGAGGCGTACGCCGCCGGATCGAGGTCGGCGCCCGTGCCCGCCGACAGCTGGAACACATCGCCTTCACGGGTCCGCACGGCACACGTGTCGGGGCCGCTCACGAACACCGCCATGGCGCACTGCGGGTAGCTGCGCACGACATCCGCCGTCCACCCGTGCCAACCGCCCAGGCGGGGGTCATCCGGCAGTCCGTCACGCACGATCAGGTCGGCGGTCTCCAGGGCGGCAGGATCCCGAGTGTCCTCGTGCACGGCGACATGGACATCGCCCCGTGCCCCGTAGGAGAGTACGGAAGACCGCTCGATCTCCACGCCCGCGCCGTCGACGCGGGTCCGTACCCGTAGCGGTGCCGTGCGGTGCGGGGGGTCGTACGCGGGCAGCGACAGCCGCTCGAGCAGAGCGGGAGCCGACGGCTCGGACAGATTCATCAGGCGGTAGAAATGCCGCCGCAGCAGCCTCGCCGACGCTCCTGGAACCGACGTGATCCCCTCCGCCGAGTCGGCCCCGGGGCGTGCTTCGGCCAACAATCGCTCCACCTGCCCTCGCAAGGAGCCGTGCGGGTCCAGTCGCGGGGCGTGCCGGACGAAGGAGGCGAGCGGAGTCTCGGGATCGAGCTTGGCGTGCCCGTCGGCCGCCATCAGGACCGGTACGCCAAGCGCCGCCGCATAGTAGGAGACCGAACCGAAGTCCCCGACCACGGCGTCCGCGGCCAGGACGGCCTGGCGCCAGCCGTGAACGGGATCCACCAGGGCGAGGCCGCGGCGGCGCGCCTCGTCCAGCCACGCACGTATCTGTCCCGGCCCGTGCCCGTACCAGATGTTGGGGTGCAGCACCGCGGCCAGTCGGTAGTCGTCGGCCGGCAACTCGGCCGTCAGCCGCGGCAGCAGGCCGGGCAGGACGTCTCTGTCGCCGCTGCCGAACAACCCCTCGGGGTTCCAGGTGGAATTCAGCACCACGAGCCGCTGGCCGTGCCGGACGCCCAACGCGCGCCGGAATCGGTCCCGGTGGGCACGGGCGACGAGCATGCGGTCGAAGCAGGGGTCCCCGGCCACGACCGAAGCCTCCACGGCCTCGGGGCAGACACGCCGCAACCGCTCCACCTGTTCCGGGTGGGACAGCACGAGACCGTCGACGAACGGCTTGCCGTCCACCAGCAGCCACTCCGGAGACAGACCGAACGTCGGCTCCCGGCTCCCGGCCCCCGGCCCCCGGCCCCCGGAGTTTCTTAGTATATCCGACACCATGGGAAAGGATGGACAATTTGCCTTTAAGTAGTGCGAGTTGACCACCAAAGCTTGCCGAGATCGCGAGATCCACCCGCGTCGACAGTGCCTGATTCCACGGCAGTACTGGCAGCCCCAACTCGGCGAACAGCTCGTCGATCCCCCCTTGGAAGACGGAAGATCCCGTCGAGGTGACCAGGAGCTGTACCCGGAAGTCGTTGTGGAACAGCGGGAGGACGTCAAGCAGCCGTCCGGCGGAGGTGACGTTGTGGACCACCAGCAGCACGTGACGACACGCCCGCCGACTGGTCCACCGATGGGAGTTCTCGCCGACCGGCACCCGTATCGCACCCGGTTCGGCTGGCCCCACGGTACCTCCGGAGTCGACGCGGCGTGATTGGCCGTCTCACCCTATCCGGCCCTCCCGTGGAGCCGGAGTGGTTGGAGATCGTCTCGGCTGGACTAGGACGCCGTATCGGCCTTGGCCCACATCTCCGCGGCACGGGCGGCGTGGTGGGCACTGAACAGCTCGCCGGCGCGCAGCCAGCTCGCCTGTGCCTGTTCGGTTTCTCCCCGTTCCAGCTGGGCCGATGCCAGGTGGTCGAGCACCTCTGCCTGGTTGTAGTCGTCGAGGACCTCTTCGTACAGCTGCATCGACTTCTCGTAGTGGGCGACAGCGGCGTCGAGATCCCCAAGCCGCTGCGTGGCGTAGCCGATACTGTCCCAGGTCGCCGCCTCACTACGGCGGTTGCCGACCTCTCGCAGCAGTGGGACGGCACTCTCACACGCGGTGATCGCCTCCCGGTACTCGCCCTTCAGAGCCAGATACCAGCCGACGGAATTGTGTTCGCGGGCTTCTCTGCTGCGGTCCCCGAGTGCACGGAATATCGACAGAGCCTCGCGCGCGTGGTGGAGGGCCTCGGTGTACCGTCCCTGGCGGCCGCGCACCCAGCCGATGGTCCGCTGGGCGGTGCCCCGCGTTGCCAGGTCGATCCGGTCCAGTTGCCCGAGCATCAGCTCGATCTGTACATCGGCTTCCTCGATCTGGCCCGTCTGGGCCAGCGCACGCGCCAGGGTCGCGCAGTTGTCCGTGATGGCGACCGGGTCGTCCAGCCTGAGGGACGCTTCGACGCCGAGACGCAGGACGTCGATCTCGGCGGTCCAACGGCCCTGGACCGCGTAATAGGCGCCCCAGTCGATCGGGAAGGTCGTGCGATGGCGTAGCAGCCCAGGATCGTCCAGAGAACGCAGAGCGGCGACGACGGCGGGCTCCTCCCGTCGGAACCAGTCGAGTGCGTCTTCGCGGCTGTCCACCACGACTCGTGCCACTCCGGGGGCCGGGACGTCGGCCGGCTCCCGGCCGGGCCGGGTGTCGAGGACCCGGCCGGCCGTGTAGGCGTTGTGGCGCAGGTAGTCGAGCAGGCGTGTCTGGGCGAGGAGACGGTCGTCCCGCTCCTGCTCGACGAGTTCGCCGGCGTAGGCCCGGACCAGGTCGTGCAGGACGTAGCCGCCGTCGGCGTCACGCGTGAGGAGACTGGCCGAGCTCAGGGCGCGCAGATGGCGCCGAGCCTTGGCCACTTCGACGCCGGCGAGGGAGGCGGCGGACCGGGCGGCGGCAGGTGTGGAGGCCGTCTTGCCCCGGACCTCCCGCCACCATCGTCCGTCGTCGGCAACGTTCAGCGAGCGTCCGTTGACGCTCGGCAGCGCTCTCCCGCCCCGGACGCCCCGGCGACCTTCCGCGTCTTGCCGGCCGCGACCGTGCCGGTGTAGGTGACGAGCGTCGGCACCGAGCCGCCCCGGCCCGCCGCGACGAGCGTCACGAGCCGGCCCAGGTCGAAGAGCGACCAGTCGAGCAGCCCTTTGCCGACCAGCGCGAGGGCGTCGTCCGGCACGACGTACAACTTGCCCTGGCGGGTGAGGGTGTGGAACACGACCGGCAGCCCGTCGGGCCGCCGCGCTCTCGGTGTCCCGGACCACCGGCTTGCCGTCGTCGTCGACACCGACGTGCACCCTGTCGCCGGTGATCAGCGTGACCGGCACGGATCCGCCGGACGCGGAGACGGCCCGTGCCGGGCCGGCTCGGCGGCGTGGGTCGCCGTCGTCGACACGAGCATGCCGAAGACGGTCGGACCGACGCTCACCGCGCCCCGGCGTCTGCCGATGCGCGTTCTTGCGCTTGGCCTCATCTATGACTCTCCGTGAGAGGGATGACGGGGAACAAGGGAGAGGTTCGGCATGCAGGCATGCAGGCATGCAGGCATGCAGGCGTGCAGTGCATTTCGACCGCGCTTCCGGTGTCTTCGAGGGCTGCGCGCACCCGCCGGCGGCCCGGCTCGCTCGACGCCCTCACACATCCGGACCGACCGCCGCAGTTCGACCACGGATCTCCGGCACGAATCTCCGAGCCAGAGCGGTTCGTACTCGCCGACGTCGTCGACACCGGGCCCCGCGTTGTCCGTGGTGGCGGAGGCCGTCGGGTCGGGCGGCGATCCGACCGGCACCGGTTCATCCGGGGAACCAAGTCCTGGTTCGGGCTGGTTAGCCACTGGTGCGGGCGTCGGCGGTTCGGCAGGCAGCATGGCGACGAGTGTGCGGGGTTTCCGGCTGAGGCACGATCAGTCAGATGCGGGAATTCAATCCGCCGCCCGGACACCGACTTTTGTTCGTCTCCCGAAAGCGCGTGGAATTCACTCGTCGCCCAAGACCCGTTGTCTCAGCGTGCCGCCGAGGCTCAACTGGGCAGCGCCGGCCGCGAGTATCGTGCGCGAGCTTGCGGCCCAGTGGGGGGCCGGCCGACCGGGAACCACGACGGCGCCACGAGGCCGGTGGGACCTGGCAGGGACCTGGCAGGGACCTCAAGACCTTTGCCGGCGACGACAGATGGGTTGGCGGTCCTGGGCAGTCGACGCCCTACAGGTGCTGCGCTGGCCGCGCGTCGCCACTCTTTGAGTGTGCCATCGGACGGATCTCATACTGTGTGAGGAATGTCATCGATCTCTGCCGGCCCGAAATTCGTTTGCTTGACTTCCCACTTGATCAACGATCAGAGTTTCAGTGATCACAACCTCCCTTTGAATGGACGGAGTTGACATGCTCGTACGAGATGTGAAGCGCTGGGTGACTGGTGCGTTTGTCGCTGGTGCCGCGGCAACCGCCATGGCGGCAGGGGCGGGGAGCGCCTCCGCCTCACCTGTCACCACCGAGAGCGCCAGCGGATACGTCAACATCCACGTCGTGAAGTATTGGTCGGGGCTGGGAGACCCATGGGCGATCTGCAACAGTGACGCGGCTCGCTCCAATGCGGAGCAGGGGCGTAACCCCGATGGCTCGGTCAGGTTCTACTGCACCGACGCGGGCGACGGAGACGTGAACCTGTGGGAGAGGCGCCTCGTCTGATTTCGCGTGTTTCCAAGCCGGCCGGGAGCTCCCGGCCGGACACATGCGGTCTGCGCCGACACCGCACCAGTGCCTTCCGACTCCGTGTCAGCCGCCGCCCGGGGGCGTCCCGTCTCGACCGAGATCCCCGACAGCCTCAACCACTTTCGGATGGAGTGGTCACACCAATACCATCCCCGGATGGCACTCTTCAGGCGCAACAGAGCCGACAGCAACGCGACAACCGCACTGCTTGCCGTCACGGACAGCGGCATCACCCGCATACACACCGGTTCGTATGGAATGGACCTCGTCCAGGAGGTCGCCAAACTGCTTCGCTCCGAGAACATCCGGTCCACGAAGCTCGGCGACGACTTGACCCTCTGGCATGCCGAGGTCAGCCCTGGTCAGGCACAGCCGGGCCGGCCCAATCCCGCGGCCAGTCAGCTCGCAGCCGAGCACGGCCACTCACCTGTAAGCGGCCCCGCCGTCGTCACCGGCGCGCTGCTGTACGGCAGCCCGTATCCACTGGACGCCGACGAGGCCGACCGGATCGCGGCCCGCCTGCGCGGATAGCGTCGGTCTCGACGTACGCCAGCCGGACCCAGTCATCGAGCCGCCCGCCGCCAGGGCAGCCGCCCTGGTGCACACGCTGGGCCGCTGCCGCTGGCTGGAACGCTCCAACCTTGCCGTCGCCGCAGCCACCGGTGTGATGTGTCGAACGCGTTTTGCAGTCCAGGTGACCGCGAAGATCGAGGGGACACGGGGGAGCTGAAGGCTCACCGCCCTGAACGAGGACGTCGCTTGAGCCTTGGTCCTCATGGACGATGCCTTCACGCTCCTTCGGCGAGCGACTGATCTGCTTCCCGAGGGCGCCCGGGCCGACAACGGTGTGAAGGTTGACGACCTGCCCGCGGCGACGCAGTTCACGGGTGATCCGCAGGGCACCGCAGACGCCCCTCGAATCGGTATGGATCTCCCGGATGCGATGCGCGAGCTCCTCCTCAACGCCGGCCTTCTCCTCCCGCACCTCCTTGTTCCTGTGCCAGGTGCAGTACCCGGACCGGTCCCAGCTTGGGCTCTTCCTTCTCGTCGGGGGTCATACCGGCATCACCCCCGCCGTCCGCGTCCTGGGTGCGGGCTTTGTCCTCGCGGACCCAGTTCCGCAGCGTCTCCGGATGAATGCCCAAGCTCCGTGCGATGTCGGTGAGTGTTCGGTCCCTCAAGGAACGGACCAGGTCCACCGCGTCCCGCTTGAACTCTTCAGGGAAGTTCTTCCGCTTTGCCACCTTGGATCGCTTCCCCTGGACTCCAGATCGCGTGCGGGATGTGTGCGTGGTCACGACCCCGGAAGGAACAATCGCGGCAGGCGGACCGTCCTACCAATGACACGCGACCACGCCCGAAGCGCTGAGCACGCGGTGTCCGAGCGGCCGCCGAGGTGTCGGCCCTCCTCTCCCTCCCGGACGGACACGAGTGAGGAAAGACGTTGAGCAACCCCATGCCTGTCATCCTGATACACGGCTCCTGGCACGGCAGTTGGTGCTGGAGTCCAGTGGTCGAGCAGTTGGCCGCCCGAGGGGTCCCGTCGGTCGCGGTCGATCTCGACGGACACGGACTGCGGAATCCCGCACCACGGGCCTACGGCACACGCCCGTTCGACAGGACGGCCTTCGAGGTCGAGCCGTCACCGGTGGCCCATGTCACCGCTTCCTCCGCGGCGGTGGATCTCCTGGACAGGATATGGATGATCGGCGGCGGCCGGCCGTGTCTTCTGGTGGCGCACAGCATGGGGGGAACCGTCGCTACCGCGGTTGCCGAACTCGATCCGGAACTCGTGGGCGGCCTGGTCTACGTGGCGGCGTATGCCCCGGTGAGCGGAACGCCGGCGGGGGAGTACAACACACGCCCGGAGATGTCCGACTCTCACGTGTCGTCGCTTGTGGTGGGTGACCCCGCGGGGGTCGGTGCCCTGCGCGTCGACCCGCGCGATCCTGTGCGGCGCGCCGAGATCAAGGAAGCCTTCTACAACGACGTCGACGATCGCACGGCGGACGCGGCGATCGATCTGCTGAGTCCGGACGCCCCCCTCCAGATCCTCAACGAGACTCTGACGGTCACCGGGCACCGCTACGGCAGCATCCCGCACGCCTACGTGGTCTGCACCCTGGACAACGCCATTCCCCCTGCGATGCAACGTCGCTTCGTCAAGGAGATCGACGCAGTGTCGGTGTCCCCGACCACGGTCACCGAACTCGAGGCGTCGCACGCTCCATTCCTGTCCCGGCCCGTGGCTCTGGCCGAAGCCATCACGGCCGCTGCCATGAAGCCGTACGACCTCGTGGGGAACTGATCGGCGCGGTCGTACGACTTCTACTGTGGCAGCCGGGTTCTCAACTGCCGGGGTGGCTTGCGATCCGGTCGCTTCAGTCGCTCGCAACGACGCCGTTGCCTCGGTGGCGGTCCCGGTGACGGCTGGACAACCGTTCCGGCAGGGGTGAGTCGCTGCCAGGAAAGACGAAAACGCCAGGTCAGCGAAGCAGTGTGAAGGGTGGAGCGACCGAAGCGACCGAAGTCCGAGGTTGCTGGCGATACATCGGGGCCGGGCCTCGTCCCTTTTGGAAACTCCGGTCGCTTCAGTCGCTGTCCTGTGCATGGCGAGAGGGCTGGACGGGTCCGTCCTCGCAGCGGGGGACGCCCGGCATGGCTCGGGCGAGGCCCTTCACTCGGACGGCAGACCCCGTCGCAGCTCCCACAGTTGGAGTTCCGAAGAACTGTTGACGGCCAGCTCCACTCCCGTGACGTAGTTCTGCGCGGCGACGTACTGCACTCCCTGCCAGAGAGGGAGGAACCAGACGTCGTCGGCGACTGAATCCTGGATGGCCTCCAGGTCCTCGACCGCACGAGCACGGTTGCTCTCCCGCTGCTCCCGGGGAAGGAGCACGTCGCGTACACGCGGGCTCGGTTCGTTCTCGAAGTCGTTGCGCCTGCCGAGGAATGGCGAAAGAAAGCCGTCGGCGTCCGAATAGTCGGGGAACCATCCCATCCCGTACACCGGGTAGTCCTTCCCCAGCCGCTCGGTCCCGAACCGGGACCACTCGGTGCCCGTGACGTTCACCTCGAACAGGCCCGACGCGTCCAGTTGGCGCTCTATCTCGTTGAACTCCTGCCTGGTGGCCGACCCGTAGTGGTCGATCGTGTAGTTCAGGGTGAGGCGTACCGGCGTCTTCACTCCGTCGGCGGCCAGCAGCTTCCTGGCCTTCTCAACATTCGGTTCGCCGTATTTGTTGGAGAACGAGTTCACGTGCCCGAACATGTGCGCCGGGATGATGGAGTGGAGCTCTTTCCCTGTGTCGGGGTAGACCTTCTGCACGATGCTCGATCGGTCGATCAGCTGTGCCATCGCCTGCCGGACGGACCTCTTGGCGACAGCCGGGTTCTTGGAGTTGAAGACGAGATAGCGGGTTTCGAGGCTCGGCAGCTTGTAGAGGTTGATGGTGTCGTCCTCCCGCCACTGCAGTTCGCGCACCTGAGTGGAGGTGAACCCTCGGGTGATCACGTCGATTTCGGTCCTCTTGAGGGCCCTGCCCATGTCTTCGGCACTCTTGAAGATCTTCAGGTCGATGCCTGTGTTCTTTAGAGTGAGAGTTCCCTTGTACTTGGGGTTCTTGTCGAATGTGACTGATTTTCCGCGTTTGCCCTTTGAATTCACCTTCATGGTGTACGGGCCCGTTCCGTCGACGTCGAAACCCTTCCGTACGCTGGACGACGGATAGTACTTGTCGCTGACAATACTGGCGACGGGTGTGGACAGCTTGTAGGGGAAGGTGGCATCCGGTCGCTTGAGGTGGAAGACAATGTTCCGATCGTCACGGGCCTCCACCCTCGACACGTTTTCCAGGAGACCGAAAGGCCCTCCGGCATACTTGATCCGCAGCACACGTTCTATGGAATACTTGACGTCCTTGGACGTGACCGGTTCGCCGTCAGAGAATTGAAGGCCGTTACGGAGAGTGCAGGAAAATTCGGTCTCTTCGCCGTCGGCGAAGTAGCACTGCTCTGCCGCCTCGGGGGACGGCTTTCCGCCGGCCATCAACGGGGGCCTCAGCAGAGTCTGGAAAACGTTGCGCATGACGTTCCATGCGCCCAGGTCGTATGCGGCCGCGGGGTCCAGCGGGGCAGGGGCGTCAGCGCTGTACTCGAGCTGGTCCGTGGTACCCAGCGTGACACGGTTTTTTTCACTGCCAATAATTCCGCAACCCGTAGCCGCGGACACGGTAAGGATGCTTGCACAGAGGGCTACTGGGTATTTTCTGTTCACTGTTGAAGTAATCCTTCGAAGGCGGAGCCGGTCACGGCGGGACGCCAGGCAGCAGACGGGCACAGGCGCGCAGGGACTGGAACGTGGCTCCTGGCTGTTTGGTTCAGTTCGGATTCGTCACGCGGCCTCAAAGACAGGCCGGCCAGGGCAGCGACCGAAGAACAGCGACTCAGCGACTGTTCAGTCGCTGCGGCAGCTCAGGCAAAAGCGCAGGTCAGGCGGGTTGTCGAAAGCTTGCAGTGACTGAAGCGACTGAAGGTACGGGTATATGACGTCCTCATGTGTGCGTGTGTGCGTCATATATAGAGGTCTTCAGTCGCTTCAGTCGCTGTTTTGGCTCTGGCGGGTCTGTGACCTGGGGTTTTTCAAGAGACTGTGGAGAGTGACTGAACGGCCTTCAGTCGCTGTCGATGTTCCTTCGGTCGCTGGAGGGAGCCCGTGGCTCGAACGTCTGCCCCGGCAGGCCGCGCGTTACGGGATCACGTTCCACGACCTTGTGCGGCACGTTGGATAGGCTATGTCTGTCGTTGAGTCGCTTCGGTCGCTTATAAGGGGTGTGCGTGTCCGTTGAGCTGCGGGTTTTCTCCAACAAAGCCAAGCGATCGGGCTCCGTCGCCGCCACCAAGGACGCGCTGACGACCGCGAGTTGGTTCGCTCGTCGTGGCTGGCCGGTGCATCCGCTCGCTCCCGGGTGCAAGACCCCGGTGGCCAACTGCGCCCGCTGCCGCGAAGGTTCCCACCAGCCCGCGCAGTGTCCCTGCCACGCCGAGGGCCGGTGGTGTCACGGCTTCCACGCGGCGACCCTCGACCAACGACGCATCGCCGAGTGGTGGGGTGGTCGCCCCGGGCTGGGTATCGGCATCGCATGCGGACCCGCGCGCCTGGTCGTCATCGACATCGACGCGCACCCCACCCAACCCCCGGTCCGGGACCGGATCCTGCCGGGCATTCCCATCGCGGACCACGTGGACCTGACGGGGCTTGCGAACGGCTTTCACACACTGGCGGTCCTCGCGGCCCTCCGCGGCTGTCCCAGCCCCGCAGACGACGACACAACGCTCCGCGTATGCACGCCTTCGGGCGGCCTCCACGTCTGGTACCGGGCCACGGCCAACCGGCGCTGGCACTGTTCTTCCGGGTCGAGTTCGGGCCGTGCGCTCGCCTGGCAGGTCGACGTACGGGCTCACGGCGGCTACATCGTCGCTCCGGGCACCCGGACCCGGGACGGTGTCTACACCCCGGTCGGAGACGTGCGCGAGCCCGCCGTCCTCCCGGTCTGGCTGGAGCAGGAACTAGAGCGCACCGGGCACCTGTCCGCGGCAGCCGTCCCCGCACCCCGGCCGGTGCCGCTCCGTGCCCAACAGGCGGTGCTCGCTGCGGGAGGCCCCCACACGGGCGCTCAGGGGGTGCTCGCCGCCGTCATGGCGCCGGTCGAGGCCTGCGGCAGAGTCTCCGAGGGTGCGGGCTTCTCCGATGCTCTCAACCGGGCCGCGTACACGCTCGGCGGCCTCGTCGCGGCGGGCAGGATCGAGGAAGAGGCCGCACGACGAGTTCTGCGGGAGAGCGCCGCGGCCGCGCGCCCGGGTCAGGAACGCCGGGCGGAAGGAATCGTCGGCAGCGGCCTGTCGGCAGGTCGCGAGCATCCACTGCCCTCACGGGGAAGGCGCCCATGACATCGCCCCGTAACGAGGTTCTCTTCGACTTCGACCCCGATGCCGTCGCCGCGCAGATTCGTTCGCAGGACAAGGCGGTGCCGCTGCCCGTCCAGTCCGGCGGTCAGCCGGCCGTGTACGGCGAGGCGACGGCATCGGGACTGCTGCCCGACACCCTCACCGACCGGGGCAACGCCAAGCTCTTCGTGAAGCTCTACGGCCGCGACTACCGGCACGTCCCCGGGATCGGCTGGTATCGCTGGGACACCACGCGCTGGCAGATCGACGAGGACGACACCGTGCTCTGGGCGGCCGGTGACCTCGCGGAGGCCATCACCGTCCAGGACCCGCGCGGCATCCACACCGCCCAGGCCCTGCAGACGCATCGCCGCCGGGCGCTGTCCACGACGGGGATGAACGCGATGCTCGCCCAGGCGAAGTCGGCCCCGGGCATGGTCCTGAACGCCGCCCTGCTGGACGCCGACCCCTACGCCCTGTGCACGCCCGACGGCATCGTCGACCTGCGTACCGGCCTGGTCAAGCAGCCCGACCCGAACAAGGACTTCCACTCCCGGTCCACGTCCGTCGGGCCCGACCACGGACCCGCGCCGCGCTGGGTCCGCTTCATGACCGACACCTTCGGCGACGACGCCGAGGGCCGGGAAGTGATCGCCTACCTCCAACTGCTGCTCGGCTACTCCATCACCGGAGACGTCGGCGGCCAGATCCTGCCGTTCCTCTTCGGCTCCGGCAGGAACGGCAAGAGCGTCCTGCTGGACGTCCTGATGAAACTCCTCGGCGACTACGCCGACGCCGCTCCCCCCGGCTTCCTCATGGCCCGCCCCTACGAGGGCCACCCGACGGACCTCGCGGAGCTGCACGGCCGTCGCGTCATCGTCTGCTCCGAGGTCAAGCACGGCGACAAGTTCGACGAGGCCCGGGTCAAGCTGCTCACCGGCGGAGACCGCATCAAGGCCCGCCGCATGCGGCAGGACTTCTTCAGCTTCCAGCCCACGCACAAGCTGTGGCTGCTGGGCAACCACCGTCCCGAAGTGGGCACCGGCGGCTTCGCGTTCTGGCGCCGGATGCGTCTGATCCCCTTCGAACGCACCGTGTCCGACGACCGGAAGATCGACAATCTCGCCGACATCCTCGTCACCGAGGAGGGCCCCGGCATTCTCGGGTGGCTCATCGACGGGGCCCGCCGCTACCTCTCGGGCGACCGTGACCTGACCGGGCCCGAACGGGTCCGGATCGCCACCACGGCCTATGCCGAGACCGAGGACCACGCCGGCCGCTTCTACGACGAGTGCTGCCGCCTCGGCAGCGAACTGCGTGCCGAGCAGACGGCTCTCTACGCCGCGTATCGTGTGTGGTGCCAGAGTGAAGGTGCGCCCGCGATGACTTCACGCGCGTTCGCCACCCGCACTCGGGAACTGGTCGGGCTGGCTTCGCCGAAGGAGATGATCCTGTCCAACCAGCGCAAGCACTACCCGGGTATTGGCCTGCTCACCGAGGAAGAGGGGGAAGCGGCGGCGTGAGTTCCCTGATCACTGAGGACGAGATCAGCCATGAGACCGAGCTGGTGTGGCTGGAGGACATCGGACCGCTCGACTACGTTCGCCAGAGTCTCGACCGGCTGCCCACCCGCGGCGGCAAACCGGCCTACCACCGTGACGGACGCATGGTCGGATACGCCCGGCTGAGCCCCAGGGCGAAGGCGTCCCGTTCCTCCGGCACGTTCCGGCGCCGGGTGTTCTGGCTGCTGCCCCACGACCGCGACGCCGAGCCCGAGGGGCTGTACACCAAGGGCGCACCGGCCGAGGCCGTCGATCCCCGCACCCTCGACGCCCGCGTGAGGGGATACAAGACCGAGCGCTCGGAAGGCGGGCCCCCGTCGATCGCGATGCGGGAGCTGGGCATAACCCTGCCGTTGTGAGGCGGTCGCCTTCAACACCTGGCGGCAGCGGTGCGTATCCCCTTCCGTGGGTGTCGCGTTCGCCCGCAGTGGCATGCCCCTACTCCCCCCAGGGGGTTGTGCCGCCCGGGTACGGTTCGTCCCGATCGGACGGGCCGTACCCGGTCACGCCGCCGCTCACGCCCGCCGCCGCGCCGCGACGGCGAGCAGGTCGGCGGCAGGGCCGATCAGAGACCGGCCGGAGGGCCACACGGCCCGCAGCACACGCCGCAGTTCGACCCCGTCGACGTCCACCTGCACGAGCCGGCCGTCGGCGAGGTCCGTGCCCACCGCGAGTTCGCTGATGACCGCCGGCGCGGTGCCCGCGATCACGGCCCCCCGCACGGCCGCGGCCGAGCCCAGTTCCAGCAGTGGGCGGGTCTCCTTCACTCCGGCCCGGCGCAGGGCCTGCTCCAGAGCGACCCGGGTGCCCGAGCCGCGTTCGCGGACGACCAGGGCAGTGGCGGCGAGTTCGGCCGCCATCAGAGGTCGGCGGCGCCGGGCCCAGGGATGGGCGGGCGCCACCACGACGATCAGCCGGTCGGTGGCCACCGTCTTGCAGGTCAGCCCGCGGGGCACATGGGGCGACTCGATGAATCCGATCTCCACCGCGCCGCTGCGGAGCAACTCCGGGACCTGCTCGCTGTTGGTGACCTGAAGACCGACGTGCAGATGCGGGTGGTCGTGACACAGCTCGCCGATCCAGGGTGGGACCAGGTATTCCGCCACCGTCATGCTGGCCGCCACTCGCAGGGTGCCGTTGAGCCTGCCGCGCTGCGCCTCCACGTCGGCCATGAGCGCCGCGAGTTCGTCCAGAACACGCTGCGACCGGCCGGCCACCGCCTGACCGTCCGTCGTCAGGGTCGAGCCGCGCCGGGTACGTTCGATGAGCGCCAGACCCAGCCTGCGTTCCAGGGTCGCCACCCGCTTGCTCGCCGACGGCTGGGCGATGCCGAGCTCGGCAGCGGCCTTGCCCAGGCTGCCCAGTTCTCCGACGAGCACCAGCAGTCGCAGCGCTTCCACATCCGGCAGACCACTCATGCCGCAAGCGTAGGAACCGCTGACCGGCGAGTCAGCCCGCGCAGTCATTCCCCTTGTTTATGACCTCCCCACCATGAGAGGGCTACCGGCCTGGTCAGAGGGCTGCCCACAGTGTCGCCATGAGTGATGACAGCGGCAGTGCGGACCCTGACCGGAGCGGGAGGGCGACGGAACGGACCACCGGTGCACCGGCCGTGCCGGAACCCGGCGGCTCGTGGTCGCGGCGGTTCGTGGACCGGCTGCCGGGCCTGGCCGTCGCCGTGGCCGTCGCCGCCGTGGCCACCGTGGTGGGCGGCTGGTTCCCCCTGGTCGGGGGCCCGGTCGCGGGCATCGTCATCGGCGTCGTCCTGGCGGCCGTGCGGCGTCCGGCGGAACGGCTCAGGCCGGGTATCACCACGGCGAGCAAGTTCGTCCTGCAACTGTCGGTCGTCCTGCTGGGGTGCCAGCTCTCGCTCACTCAGGTGGTGCGGGTCGGGGGGAGTTCGCTGCCGGTCATGCTGGGCTCGCTGGTGGCCTGTCTGGCCGCCGCGTACTTCGTCGGCCGCAGGTTGGGCATCGGACGCGACCTGCGCACCCTGATCGGCGTCGGTACCAGCATCTGTGGTGCTTCCGCCATCGCGGCGGTTACTCCGGTCATCGGCGCCGTGAGCGCCGAGGTCGCCTACGCGGTGTCGACGATCTTCCTGTTCAACATCGCGGCGGTGCTCGTCTTCCCGGTCCTGGGTCATCTGCTGGACATGAGTCAGCAGGCCTTCGGGCTCTTCGCCGGAACCGCGGTCAACGACACGTCCTCGGTCGTCGCCGCCGCCGCGACGTACGGCGACGAGGCCGGACAGTACGCGGTCGTCGTCAAGCTCACCCGGACCCTCCTGATCATCCCCATCTGCCTGTGGCTGGCCGCGCTGACCAAGCGCCGTGCCCTCGCCGCGGGTACCGGCGCCGCGGGTACCCGCGGCCCGGGTCCCGGACCGCGTCTGAACGTCCTGAAGCTGGTTCCCTGGTTCCTCGTCGGATTCCTGCTGACCGCACTGGTCAACACCCTCGGACTCATCCCCTCCCGAGCCCACCCCGGCCTGACCACCCTGTGCGTCTTCATGATCACGGTGGCGCTCTCCGCGATCGGCCTGACGACCGACCTGCGCGGACTGCGCCGTGCCGGACCGAGACCCCTGCTGCTGGGAGCGTGCCTGTGGGTCGTGGTCTCGGTCACCAGTCTTGTGCTGCAGTACCTGACATCCTCCATGTGATGCGGAGGTCTCCAAAAACCGTGTGAACCGGGGGACGGTTCCCACCGTTGACGCGATGACGGCCCGGACAGTACTGCACCGCTGCCCGGGCCGTCATCGCCGCGAGAGGGAGACCAGCCAAGTGAATATCGCGTTGACGGCCGTGACCGTGCTCTACGGGGGAGTGTTCGTGGTGAGCGGCACGGGGCAACTCGCCGGTCGTGGACCCCTGCGGACCCCCGCCGCCGCGTGCGGCTTCTCACCGGCGGCGTGCCAGGGCATCGGGGCTCTCGAACTGCTGGGCGGCGCGGGTCTGCTGACGGCGCGCTATCTGACGGCGGCCGGTGCCGTCGCTGCCGCGGGGCTCTTCCTGCTCACCGCGGCGGCCTTCCTGTACCACGACGGCCAGGAGGACCGGGGGCCTCGCCTGTGGGCGCCCGCCGTGACGGCCGCGGTCATGCTGTGCGTTGCCGTTGGTCTGCCGTTGACCAGCGTCGGCTGAGTCGAAGACAGTGTGCCGACACGCCAGGAAGGTGTGTTGGCTGAGCCGGCCCGAACACCGCACCACCGGCATTCCCACCGGCCGGCTCAGCCGGCCCCCGGCCCTGGCGGATGCGGCAAGGAATCCGCCAGGGCCGTGCCACACGCGGCCGGGGAACCGTGCGTGGCGTCACCTGCCGGAAGCGCCGCCCCCACAGGCAAGTGCGGCTTCCGGCTTCCCACAACCGGCACAACGGCCTGGTCAGTGGTTCGGTTCACCGGACGGGAGGGAAATTTCTGACCGTGTGGGGCATCGGGCCGTCAGCCGTCGAGCACCCCCTGGTCCTCGAGCGCCTTGCGCAGCGCCCGTATGGCGTAGAAGGCGCGGCTCTTGACCGTGCCGGACGGGATGCCGAGGTACTCCGCGGCCTGGTCCACCGTGTACTCCAGGTAGTACACGAGCCCGATCACGGTGCGCTGCTGTTCGTTGAGGTCCAGCACCGCGTTGTGCACCACGTGGAGGGTGAGCTCGTGGTCCGGACGCTCCCAGACGGCGTCGAGTTGCTCGGCGGGCACCAGTTTCAGGGGCCTGAGTCCCGCGGCCCGGTGATGGTCGGTGACCAGGTTCCTGACCACGGTGAACAGCCACCCCCGTAGGTGCTGGTCATGACCGCGGAACACGTCTGCGTGCGTCCAGGCGCGGGCGGCGGTCTCCTGGAGGATGTCCTCCGCCTTGTGCGAGTCCCCTCCCAGCAGCCGTGCCGCGTAGCGCAGGAGCGAGGGGCCGTACTCGTCGTAGACGCCCCGGACGAAGCCGTCGCGGTCGGCGTCCTGGGTGGGACGCCGGGGTCGGACGGGGCGGATCCCCGCCTCCGTGATCCCGTGCATGGGTGGTGCCCAATCTTGTGCCGCCGGTCGTGTGGGGGTCACTCCCGTCCCGGACCAGGAGATTGGAACCAATACTCATCGCACGTCCTTGGCCGAACGTTGTCGTTCGCTTGCCCCCGGTTTCCGCACACGGTCTCGCTAGTGCTCTGACCGGGAAGGTTCGCCGGGTCGGCGGTTCCAGCGGTTGGATGTCACGGAGACGTCCGACCCAACCGTTGGGGGTGTGGTGGCTGAGCCTGTCCGTGTGCGCAGATTGACCGACCAGGACAGGAGGGGCAGAAGCTGCAGCAGATCGTGCACCGGGGCAGCACCAGCTCGGTGCGATACCGGCGCGCGATGATGCTGTTGGCCTCGGCCGGCGGAATCCGGGTCCCGGTGATCGCGAAGCTGGTTCAGGCTGACGAGGACACCGTCCGCGACGTGATCCACCGGTTCAACGAGATCGTCCTGGCCGGCCTGGACCCTCGCTGGGCGGGAGGCCGTCCCCGCCTGCTCAGTCCTGACGACGAGGACTTCGTCGTCCAGACGGCCACCACCCGCCCGACCAAACTCGGCCAGCCCTTCACCCGCTGGTCGATCCGTAAACTCGCCGCCTACCTGCGGAAGGTGCACGGCCGTGCGATCCGGATCGGCCGCGAGGCATTACGGTGCCTGCTCGCCCGCAGCGGCATCACCTTCCAGCGCACCAAAACCTGGAAGGAGTCGCCCGCCCCCGAGCGTGACGCTCGGCATCCGCCCCACCGCCGGGGCCGGCTGGGCTCCCGCCGGTCACCCCGAGCGCCATCCCGCGACCTACCACCGCACCCACGGGGTGCGGTACTTCCACGGCTGCCATTCCGTCGGCGACGACCGGCTGTGGGGCGTCAACCGCCGCAACCACAGCGTGCAAACCCGGGCCCTGCACGCCTACCCGCGCTGGCGAAACACCAACACCCGCCACCCCGACCTCCTCGCGGCGCAGCGTCGCGAACGTGCTCGCGTCCGAAGCGAGAAGGGCATCCGCTGGGGCGGACGTCCCTTGCCGTCGCAACCTGAACGATCTGACGAATCCATGCGGTCGCGGCCCGAACGTGCAGTAGAGCACTGGACAGACGAATCACTCGCGCATACGGCCTGACGCGGGCGAGGCGAGCATCGCTTTGAGGATACGTTGCAGCTCAACGCGGTCCCTGGGGGTGACCCTCGCCAACCTGCGGTCGTACTCCGCCGCGAGAGCTGCAAGTGCTCGATCGCGTGCTTGCGTGCCCTCAGCGGTCAGCACGAGCCGATGACGCCGCAAGTCCGCCTCGTCGATCTCGCGGCGGACAAAGCCCTTGGCGACGAGGTTGCGAACGTAGACCGTCACGCTCGCCTTGGGCAGCAGCAGCGCAGTCGCGATCTCAGCCGGGTATGGCGATGCCTCCACCTCGGCCAGGACGAAAAACTCCTTCGTCTCCAACCCGAGCTCGGCCAGCTCCCCCGTGCAGGCATCCATCACAACAGCCAGCAGCCGCTGGTTCAGCGTCCACAGCTGCGCCCCGTCGACTGACATCGACCCTCCATCCAGATGATACAGTTTCGTATTAGTTTTAGATCGTACAAGATATTGTTTTGTACTGGACTCCTATGGAACAACAATCTCACGAAGGAAGCCAGGCATGCTTCAGCACCTCACGATCCCGCGTGATCCCATCGACCTCGCCGCGGACCTCCACCTGCCCGACAACGCCGGCAGCAGAGCACCGCTGCGCGCCGTGGTGCTCTCCACCCCAGGCAGCAGCGTGAAGGAGCAGATCGGCGCCAACTACGCCTCCCGTCTCGCCGCCCGCGGCATCGCGGCGCTCGTCCTCGACCCCGCCCATCAAGGCCAGAGCGAGGGCGAGCCCCGCGACCTCGAAGACCCCTACCGCCGAGGTGAGGACATCTCCTACGCCATCGACGTGCTCACCACGACCCCCGGCATCGACCCGCAGCGCATCGGCGTCCTCGGCATCTGCGCCGGTGGAGGCTACGCCGTGCACACCGCCCGCACGGACCACCGCATCAACGCGGTCGGCACGGTCGTCCCCGTCAACATCGGCGCCTCATTCCGCAGCTTCCAGCCCGACGGTCCGGCCGCAGCACTCGACGCCCTCGCGGACGCACGCACCGAAGAGGCCCGCTCCGGCGAGACGACCCGCGTAAACTGGCTGCCCGACACCCTCGAGGACGCCACGGCAGCGGGCCTGACCGACATCGACACCACTCAGGCCATCACCTACTACCGCACCGAGCGCGGCGGCAACGAACACTCCACGAACCGGCGCCTCTTGCGCAGCGACTCCCACCTGCTGGGCTACGACGCGTTCCACCTGGCCGATCAGCTCATGACCCAACCACTCCAGGTCATCCTCGCCGGACGCATCGGCAACACCGGCTCCTACGACACCGGCATGCAGCTGTGGAAGCTGGCCCCCAACCCCGTCGACCTCCTGGTGATCGACGGCGCCGGCCACTACGAGATGTACGACGAACCCGAATACGTCGACGTCGCCGTCGAACGACTCGTCAGCTTCTATGCGAACAACCTGTAAGGCATGCGAACCGGCGAACCTATGCGGTCACAGCACTAGACTCCGTTCGTGGACATCGGCTGGCTGGAAAGCTTCCTCGCACTCGTCGAGCACGGCAGCTTCACGCGCGCCGCGGAGGCGCAGCACGTGAGCCAGCCCGCTTTCAGCCGCCGGATCCGCGCGCTGGAGATCTGGTTCGGCGAGCCGCTGGTGGACCGCTCGACGTACCCGGTGAGCCTGACTCCGGCCGGGGTCAAGGTCCGGGCCGGGGCGATCGAGACCGTGGCGGCCATCGGCGCGGTCCGTGACGAGATCCGCGGTCGGCAACGGGCACCGCGGGGCGCCGTGCGGGTCGCGGTCACCCACACGCTGGCGACGACGTTCTTCGCCCGGTGGTGGGCGCGCTGCGGTGAACAGGGGCCCGTGCCGTGCGTCCTGCTGCCGTCCAACACGCTCGACGCCTACGACGCGCTGTTCCACGGTGGCTGCGACCTGCTGCTCGCCTACGCGGATCCGTCGCTTCCACTGAGCATCCCGGTCGCCGACGTCGAGTGGATGGTACTGGCGGACGACGTGCTCGCCCCGTACACCTCGGTGCGGGGCGGACAGCCCGGCTTCTCGCTGCCCGGCACCGCGGCCCGTCCCGTCCCGGTGGTCACGCACAGCCAGGGAGCCTTCCTCGGCCGGGTGACCGAGCGTGTCCTGGCGGACCGGGACCTGCACCTCACACCCGTCGCGCAGAGCGACTTCACCTCCGGACTCGCGGCGCTGATCGGCGCGGGTCTGGGTGTGGGCTGGCTGCCTGAAAGGCTGGTGAGCGCCGAGCTGGCCGCCGGTGCCCTGCGGCAGACCGGCGACCCGTCGCTGACGGCGAGGCTCGAGATCCGGCTGTACCGGGTGCCGAGCGACAAGGTGCCCTCGCGTGCGGCGGCCATCTGGCACCGGGCCGCCGAACTGGCGATGACCGATACCTGACCGGGACCTGTCGGTGTGTCAGGTCACCGTACAGGTCCCGGCAGGTCCCTCCCGGCCGGCCCCCGTCCCGGTCGGGATCCCGGCCTCTACCCGGCCCGTCGCCGACCGGTCGCGGGCGGAAGGCCGCCGCACTCCCGGATCACCGCGTCGGCCAGCACATCGGTGGGGTCGAGGAGCTCGCTGTGGCCCACCGCGGTCAGGTGCCGTGCCGCCAGGGGGAGTTCGGTGCAGGCCAGGACGATCAGGTTCGCGTCGGTGCGGGCCATCGCGCGCACCGCGTTGTCGAGGTGCTGGCCGGCCTCCTCCGGGTTGCCCTGCTTGACCTTCCTGATCGCGAGGTCGACCTGCCACTGCGTCGGTTCCTCCGGCAGCACGACGTCGAAGCGTTCCTCGCGCAACCGGTCCTGGTAGAGGCCCGAGGCCAGCGTGGCGCGCGTGCCGAGCAGGCCGACCCGGCCCGCCGTGCCCTCCCGCCGCTCCAGTGCGGCCATCGTCTCGGCGACCATGTCCAGGAACCGCAGCCCCGAGTCCCTGACGAGGGCGGGCAGGAAGACGTGCGCGGTGTGACACGGCATCACGGCGACGGTCGTGCCGAGGTCGCGCAGCCGCCGCGCACCTTCCAGCATGGCCGGGTAGGGGTCGGTGGTGCCGCCGAGCACGGCCCCCACCCGGTCGGGGACGGTCGGGTCGGCCCAGATCGCGACCCGGAGATGGTCCTGGTCGCGGGTGACCGGCGTGCGCCGGATCAGCTTGGTGTAGAACTCGGCGGTGGCGGCCGGCCCCATGCCGCCGAGGATGCCCACCAGGTGGTCGGGCCCGCTCATGGCGTCTGGAACGTGGACCGGTAGCCGAACAGCGCCGCGCTCCCGCCGGTGTGCAGGAAGACGACGTTGTCGTCGGTGGCGAAGCGGCCCTCGGCTATGTTGCCCAGCAGGCCCGCGAATCCCTTGCCCGAGTAGACGGGGTCGAGCAGGACACCCTCGGTGGAGGCGACGAGGCGGACCGCCTCGATCATGGAGTCCGTCGGCACGCCGTAGCCGCCGCCGACCCAGCGGTCGTCGACCAGGACGTCGTCCCGGGTGACCGCGCCCTCGGCCCCGATCAGAGCCGCGGTGCGTTCCGCCAGACCCAGGACGGTGGAGATCTGCTTCTCCTCCGGCTGCCGCACACTGATGCCGAGCACCTTCGCCGGGCTGGTCATCGCCCGCAGCCCGGCGACGAGGCCGGCCTGGGTGCCCGTGCTGCCGGTGCCGTGCACGACCCAGTCGACGGGTACGGGGGCGGCCTCCAGTTCCTGGGCGCACAGGACGTAGCCCACCGCGCCCAGCGGATTGGAACCGCCGCCGGGAATCACGTACGGGCGCCTGCCCTGCCCACGCAGTTCGTCGGCCAGCATCTCCATGGCCTCCTGCATGTCGGTCCCGGCCGGCACGCGGTCCACGACCTCCGCCCCGAGCAGTTCGTCCAGGAGCACGTTGCCGGAGAGTTCGTACTCCTCGTCCCGCGTCTGGCGCTTCTCGAGGAACAGCTTGCACTCCATGCCGGCGCGGACGGCCGCCGCGGCGGTCTGCCGGGCGTGGTTGGACTGGGTCGCGCCCTGGGTGATGAGGACGTCGGCGCCCTGCTGAATGGCCTCACCGACCAGGAACTCCAGCTTCCGGGTCTTGTTGCCACCGGTCGCGAGCCCCGTGCAGTCGTCGCGCTTGATCCACAGGTTGGGCACCGAGGCATGGCTCTGCCGCAGATGGTCGGTCAGCCTCTCCATCGGTTCGAGGGCGGTCGGGAACTGTCCCAGAGGAAACCGTGCGAAACGTGCCGTCTGGACCATGGAATGCTCCTCTACAGGTGACCTCGGGAGAATGTGGCAACAGTTAAGCCGCCGGGTGATCCGCTGTCCAATGTCTGTTTCGGCGACGGCCATGCACAGGACGCATGACACGTTCCTCCTTCTTGACCTGAGGGGTGCGATCCCGCCAAATGTCTCCTCACCGGCAAGGGAAAGGGACGTGTTGCTCATGTCGAATTCAGGAACAGTCGTCGCGGAGAATGCTCCGCCCGCTGCGAGCCGCCGACGACGGATCACGCTGCCGCCCCTCGGCGTGCAGGTTCTGATCGCGCTCGTGGTCGGCGCCCTGCTCGGTGTGGTCGCGCCGGCCTTCTCCAACGAGCTGAAGATCGTGGGAGACGGCTTCATCCGGCTGATCAAGATGACCATCGTTCCGCTGATCTTCCCGCTCATCGTCGTGTCCGTGGCGCGCATGGAGTCGGCGAAGACGGTGGGGCGCATGGCCACCAAGGCGCTTCTCTACTTCGAGATCGTCACAACGGTGATTTTGGCATTCACGTTGTTCGCCGCCTTTGTTTCCGGAATTGGAAAGGGTGCGAACCTGGGATCTGTCGACCCTGCCGACACCGAAGGAATAGGCCGGAGTGTCGATCTGAAGAACCTGTTCCTCCACATCATTCCCGAGAACGTGTTCGCATCGGCGGGCGAGGGGGAGCTGCTGTCGATCCTCTTCTTCGCGGTCTTCCTCGGGATGGCGCTGACCAAGATCGGCGACAAGGCCAAGCCCGTGGTCGCCGTCTTCGACGCCGTCGCCGACGCGATGTTCCAGATGATCACATGGATCATCAAGCTGACCCCGCTGGCCGTCGTCGCGTTCGTCGCGTACAACACCGCTCACTACGGCTGGGACCTGGTGGTGAAGCTGGCGGTGTTCGTCCTCGTCTTCTACGCCGCCGTCCTCGTGGTCCTCGCCGTGCTGTTCCCGATCGTCGCCGTCGTCTTCCGGGTGCCGTACGTCCGGATGCTGCGCGCGGTCGGGGACCTGCTGTTCCTGTCGTTCGTGACGCGCAGTTCCGAGGTGGTCCTCGCCCCGCTGATCGAGCGCCTCGACAAGTTCGGCGTGGACCGGAAGGTGTCCTCGTTCACCCTGCCCCTCGGCTATTCCTTCAACGCCGACGGCGCCACGATGTACGAGGGCCTCGCGGTGGTCTTCCTGGCCCACGCGTACGGCGTGGAGCTGACGGTGCCGCGTCTGATCACCACCCTGCTCGTGCTGATGCTGCTGACCAAGGGCATCGCGGGCGTTCCCTCGGCGTCGATCGTCGTGCTGTTCTCCGCCGGCTCGACCATCGGCCTGCCCGCCGAGGGGATCGCCATCCTGCTGGCCGTCGACTTCGTGGTCGACATGGCACGGACCGGTCTGAACGTCACGGGCAACTCGCTCGCCGCTCTCGTGATCGCGAAGTCGGAGGGCCGGTTCACGGACCGGGCCAAGGCCGCCGACCCCGTCGCCGAGAGGGTGGAGGCCTGACCCCGGCCGACGACCGCCGTCGGCGCCCGTGACGCCTGCGTGACCGTCGCGTCGGCGCCGCCGCACCCCTGTGACCGTGACCGGGCCCGTGCCACCGCTTCCCGCGGTGCTCGGGCCGTTCGCGTGTCCCGTGCACCGAAGATCAGCGAATGCAAGGATGTGACCTGCGTGTTTTCCGCCGGACCAACAAATTTTCAAGCCCTTTCAACACGGATGTCGAAGGCCGCGTATCCCCTGGTGACCACATCGTCTGCGGAAATGGACGGCATCATGGCCCCCTGGCACGGATCGGACACGGACGGCCGCGTCGGTGAGCGGTAGCCCCGTGAAGTGGCTGCGCGGACGGTTCGCGTCGAAGGACGCGGAGCCGACCGCGCTGCGCACCGACCGCGAGGTGCAGGCCGCCTACGACCTCTACGGCGGTGAACTCTTCGGGTTCGCGTTCAAGGCCCTGGACGACCGGCAGCTCGCCGAGGACGTCGTCCAGGAGACCTTCGTGCGGGCCTGGAAGTCGCCCCGCGGCTTCGACCCCGCCCAGGGATCCATGCGGACCTGGCTGTTCGCCATCGCCCGGAACGCGGTGGTGGACGCCATCCGTCGGCGCAAGGTCCGCGAGGGCACCGGATACTCCTCGTGGGACGCCGTGTCCGAGTCGTCCTCGGCGTTCGACCCCGTCGATCAGCTCCTGGAGCGGATCCAGCTGGGGGAGGCGCTGGAGCGGCTGAGCCCGCAGCACAGGGAGGCGGTGGTGGAGGTGTACTTCGGCGGTCGTACCTGCGCCGAACTGGGGGAGGAGCTGGGGGTCCCGGCGTCCACCATGCGCAGCCGGCTGTACTACGGCGTGCGGTCGTTGCGGCTCATCCTCGAGGAGAACGGGTGGCTGGCACCATGAACAAGGCATGCGTCCCCTACCGGCCGCTCCTGACCGAGCACCTGCTGCTCGGCACCCCCCTGCCCGAGGAACTCTCCCGGCACCTCGACCAGTGCCCGGACTGCGCCCGCGAGGCCGCCGAGACCGAAGACGTGGTGCGCACGATGCGGCGGGTCGACCCGTTCGCCGACCTGGTGGGCGAAGGCGCCCCGGCGGTGCACCCGCGGCCCTCCAGCGATCTCGGCGACCGTATCCGCCGGGTCGTGGCCGCCCCGCAGCCCGTCGCACGGCCCCGGTACCGGCGCCGCATCGCTCTGGGCGTGTCCGCCGCCTTCGTCACGGCGGCGGCGGTGGTCGTCCCGCTCACGCTGGACCAGGACCAGTCGCCGCCCGCGACGACGGCGTCGGTGCAGCTCGTCCGTGACGGAGGGATGGTCGAGCGCCCCGGAGGCACCGAGGTGCCGGTCGTGCTGTCCGGGCTCAAGAAGGGCGAGACCTACCGGATGGTGACCGTCAACGCGGAGGGCAAGCGCTTGCCGGGCGGCAGCGTTCGGGCCGAGTCCGACGAGGACTTGTCCACCCGCATGATGACCGCCATGCGCCGGGACACCATCACCGCCCTGCTGGTCGAGGACGAATCGGGGCGCGTGGTGACTCATGTCAGCGTGTCGGCGCCCCCGCCGCCCTCACCGTCCGCGTCCCGGCCGGCCTGACACCGCAACCGGACCCCTTTACCAACTGACGCCGAAATCACCCGGGCGCTCGGGCGGTCCGCCGTACCCGAAAACCCCCGGCGGTCCGTCCTGCCCGGAAACAACAGCGAACAGACAACGGAGACAAGAGATGTCTACTGCGCGTCGTGCGACATGGATGCTCATCGCCACACTGGGAGTGGGGGGCGGCGGTGTCGCGGCCGCTTCCATTGCACAGGCGAGCCCCGAAGCCGCGGGGACCAAGACCGTCGCCACGGACAAGCACCGCCCGATCCCGGTCACGGGCCGCGACCGGATCTACACCGCCGACCAGTCGTCCAACACCGTGTCGGTGATCGACCCCTCGACCAACAAGACCCTGGGCACGATCGCCCTGGGCGACCAGCGCGTCGGCAGCACCTTCAGCCCCCAGTACACCGGCGACTCCGGGGTGCACGGCCTGGCCTACTCGTCGGACCACCACCTGCTGGCCGTGGTGAGCGTCTCGAGCAACACCGTCCACATGGTCGACACCAGGACCAACAAGGTCCTCAACACCACCGATGTGGGCCGCGCCGCACACGAGGGCAGCTTCACCGCCGATGGCAAGGAGTTCTGGGTCGCCAACCGCGGCCGGGACACGGTCTCCATCGTCGACACCAAGCACGGCGGCGTCACCGGCACCGTACGCGTCGGCGACGGCCCCTCGAAGGTGCTCATGAGTCCCGACGGCAAGTACGCGTACGTCAACTTCACCACCAAGGCCGAAGTCGACGTGATCAACGTGCGCTCGCACAAGATCGTCAAGCGCATCACCGGGCTCGGTTCCACCTTCTCCTCCGACCAGGCCATCTCCCCGGACGGAAAGCAGATCTGGGTCTCGCACAAGCGCGACGGCAAGATCAGCGTGCTCGACCTCAGGCGCAATGAACTCGTCACCGTGCTGAACACCGGCCCGGACACCAACCACCCGCAGTTCGTCGACAACCGCAAGGGGAAGTTCGTCTACCTGACGATGGGCGGACTCGACGAGACCTGGGTCTACAAGCGGACCGACGGCGCCCCGCAGCTCATCACCAAGATCAAGAATGGTGGTCACGCCCCGCACGGCGCCTGGGGCAGCGGCGACGGTTCCCGCCTCTACATCGGCCTGGAGAAGTCCGACGCGGTGGACGTGATCGACACGGTCACCAACAAGGTGGTCGACACCATCGCCTCCGGCCAGGAACCGCAGGCCATCGTCTACGCTCCCCGCGCCACCAACCGGCCCGGCGGCGCCCCCAACCTCGGCCACCAGGGACTGGGCCAGCAGGCCCACAACGTGCCCACCACGCTGCCCGACGGCAAGCGCGGCGACACCCTCGACCCGGTCAAGGGCCGCGTCCTGGAGGCCACCATCCGCCCCGTGGCCGGTCTGGACATGATCCAGCTCCAGGCGCGCGGGCTCAAGGCCGACACCGTTTACCAGGCCTACTCCGTGTCCGACAACGGCAAGAAGACTCCCCTGCGGACCTTCCCCACCGACAAGAACGGCACGACGCCCATGGCGCTCTCCTTCGGTGCCTTCGACGGCAAGAGCGTCTCGATCGAGGTCAAGGGCGCGGTGTCCCCCGTCCAGAAGGCGGCCTTCGCCTCCCAGGCCAACGGTCACACCCACGGTGTGAAGACCGCCGACCTGCTGTTCTGCGACTGCTGCTGACCCCGATCCCGACACCAATCCCGACCCCGACCTGAGAGGACGTTGCCATGTCCCGCCGCACTCGACGGCACATCACCCCACTGATCACTGTCGCCGGGGCGGCGGGCGCTGTCCTGCTCTCGGCCGGCGCCGCCACGGCCCATGTCCGGGTCATCGGAGATGTCATCCCCGGCAAGCCCGCCACCCTGCAGTTCCGCGTGCCCAGCGAGCTGGCGGAGGCCACCACCGTCCGGATCACGGTCGAGGTTCCGAAGGACCTGATGATCACCTCGGTGCCGAAGCTCGACGGATGGAACCAGGAGACACTGCCCGGGACGGGCGACAAGGGCACGCAGTTGGTGTGGACGGCGGAGCAGGGACACGAGATCCAGCCCGCCCAGAGCGAGACCTTCCAGGCGAACGTCGGCCCGATTCCGGACCGGTACTCCCTGACCTTCAACACGGAACAGACCTACTCCAACGGCACCGCCGTCGCGTGGAACCAGCCGCAGACCGGCGCCGAGGAACCGGAGTTCCCCGCCCCGGTCCTCGTCGTGGACCCCGAGGCCAGCCCGCCGCCCGGATCCGCCGACGGTGCCCAGCAGCCGGGCACTTCCGCATCCGCTCCTGCTCCTTCCGCCGACGCGGCGACACCCGCACCCGCCGCCGCCGAGGACTCCGACTCCGGTTCATCGCTCCCGCTGATCGCGCTGATCGGAGCGGGAGTCGCGGTGGCCGCCGCCCTCACCGCCGCCGTACTGCGTCGGCGCGGTGCGCGGGACGGCTCGCACGCATAGCCCCCTCCGGCCCACCAGGACACTCGGCCACGGTCTTGCCCCGACTCCCCAGAAGGCGACCCGATGTCCCACACGGCACTGTTACCCGACAGTGGTGACGCCGCCCCACCGCCCGCTCCGGTCCGCAGGAGGGCCGCGGTGGCCATGGAGGCACACGAGCAGGGCGTCCGCACCACCCGCCACTTCACAGCGGCCGTCCTGGTCCGCTGGGGAGTGCACGGGGAGGACCGCGAGGCGGCCGTGCTCATCGTGAGTGAACTCGCCACCAACGCGGTGCGGCACGGCCGGTCCGACCTGACGGTCGCACTCGCCCTGGCCGGGGACACCCTGCACATCGACGTCACCGACCACGGCGAGCCGTCCGCGTCGCCGGAGCCGCCCGCGCCCGGCGAATGCGGGCGCGGTCTGGACATCGTCGGCTGCCTGGCCGACCGGACCGAGACGGTCTGCCGGCCCTGGGGACGACAGGTGAGCGCCGTGCTCGGTGTCGCCGGACCGGAGCGGCCGGAATGACGCCCACGGCGCGGCGGACGTGTCAGGGGCGGCGGGCGTTCTCCAGGTAGTGCAGGATCGCGGCGACCCGCCGGTCGACCTGCTGGTTCGGTGCCAGGTCCAGCTTGGCGAAGATGTTGCGGATGTGCTTGTGCACGGCACCGTCCGTGACGACGAGGCGCTGGGCGATGGCGATGTTGCCGAGCCCCTCCGCCATCAGCGCCAGTACGTCCCGCTCACGCGGGGTCAGACGCTCCAGGCGTACGTCCTGACGCGAGCGGGTGAACAGTTGCGAGACGACTTCGGGGTCGATGGCGGTACCGCCGGCGGCCACCCGGTGCAGCGCGTCGAGGAATTCCTCCACCCGCCCGACCCGCTCCTTGAGGAGATAGCCGATGCCGCCGACGCCGTCGGTGAGCAGATCGGTGGCGAAGCTCTGCTCCACGTACGCGGACAGGACGAGGACGGCGAGCCCCGGGTGACGGCGGCGCGCCTCGACGGCCGCGCGGATGCCCTCGTCGGTATGGGTCGGCGGCATCCGCACGTCGAGGATGGCGACATCGGGCCGGTGGGCGTCGATGGCGTCCAGCACCTCGTCGGCCGAACCCACTTTGGCGACCACGTCCAGCGACTCCGCGCGCAGCAGCAGCGCCAGCCCCTCGCGCAGCAGGGAGTCGTCCTCCGCCATCACGATCCGCATGGGAAATCCACCTCGAGAACAGTCGGTCCGCCGTGCGGACTGGTCAGGCGCAGCACACCGTCGTGTGCCGCGATACGGCGCCGGATGCCGGTCAGACCGGACCCGCCCGTCTCGTCGGCGCCGCCGTGGCCGTCGTCCTCGACGCGCAGCAGGAGCCGTCCGCCCCGGCTGCGCACGGTGACGGCGACGTTGGCGGCGCCACTGTGTTTGGCGACGTTGGTGAGGGCCTCGGCCACCACGAAGTAGGCGCTGGCCTCGACCGAGGCGGGGCACCGCTCCGGGAGGTCGACGTCCGTCCGGCAGGGCACGGCGCTGTTCGCGGCCAGGCCGGAGAGCGCTCCGGCCAGCCCCCGGTCGGCGAGTACGGGCGGCAGGATGCCGCGTGCGACGGCGCGCAGCTCGGACAGTGCCTGTTCGGCGGCCGACTGGGCGCGTTCGAGGAGCTCCTCCGCGCCGGCGGGATCGCGGGCCACCATGCGGCGGGCCGCTCCGAGCAGCACGGTGACGCTGACCAGGCGGTTCTGCGTGCCGTCGTGCAGCGACCGCTCGATCCGGCGCAGCTCGACGGCGTGGGCGTCCAGCGCGGCGGCCCGCGTCGCGGTCAGCTCGGCGATCCGCAGGGAGAGGTCGGTGCCCGGACCGGCCGCGAGGAGCCGCACCGCGGGCCGGGACTGCAGGCGGGCCAGGCCGGGGCCCAGGCCCAGGATGATGGCGATCCACCCCACACCCAGCAGGGACACCACACTGGCCTGCGCCCACGAGTCGGCGGTGCCGAACCCCAGTGACGTGCTCGTGGCACCCGACGGGGCGAACGGCCACACCAGCGGAAAGGTGGTGTCGCGGACGGCGAAGACCGGCAGCAGCAGCCCGAGCAGACCGGTGAGCAGACCGAACGAGGCGTGGACCGCCAGCCAGCGCAGCTCACGCCGTGTGGTGTCGTCGGCCAGGGCGAGCCGCAGCCGGGTCGGTGGCGGATCAGGGGCGACGATCTCGACGCCGTGGCGGGACAGGCGCCCGCGTTCGCGGCGGGCGAGCGCGTGCACGGCCCGCAGAAGGGCGGGCGCGAGCAGCAGACCGACGCCCGCCAGACAGGCGACGGCCGTCAGCACGAGAAGGCCGAGGAGTGCCAGGGCGAGGACGGCCGTGCCGAAGCCGCCGACGAGCTGCCTGAGCGCGGCGAGCGCGGCGGACAGACTGCCGGCGACGGCCGCCTTCCAGGACTGACCCGGGCCGGTCCCGCTCGCGGTGGCTGGATCGTGTTTGTGCCGGGCGGTCACGTTTCGCCTTTCACCGGCCCTCCAGTACGCCGTCACCCTATGTGCCGTCACGGCGTGTGCGGAGGGGCGGAAGGAAAAGGTAGAGCCTGCTGTACCACCGATCCGGCGGCCTGAGGGATCGGCACACGGGGCGCCGGTCCGTAACGTCGAAGACCTCGCACCGTTTCTCCTCACCCCTCACGGAGCAGCCATGACCTACCCGGACCCCGCACAGCTTCCGCCGGTCTCCGTCCGCGGCGGGACTCCGCAGGAGGGCGCCGAGGGGGGAGTGCTCCGCACCGTGCTGTGGGTGGTCCTCGTGGTCAGCGTCGTGGGCAACACGGTGGCCTCCTTCGCCGGGGCCGGCACCTGGGTGCACCTGGTCGCGGGTGTCATGACCGCGGCGTGCGCCACCGTGCTGGCGGTGCGCCGGCTGCGCAGCGGACGCTGAGCGGCCGGAACACGCGTGTGTCCGAAGGCGGTTCATACCGGTGCGGCTCCCGGCGGCGTGACCACCGCGAGGGCGTCGACGCTGCCGCGGCGTTCGAAGCGCAGGGTGAAGCGGACGAGGTCCCCGGTGCGCCAGCCGGGCCGTGCCGTCAGGGTCACGTCCACACCGTGGGGGGACATGGACAGGGTGTCGCCGGCCGAGACGTCGACGGAGTCCAGGGACTTCTTGGACGCGGCGCCGCTGGGCGTCATGACGTGCCGGCTGAGGCCGGCCTCCCGGCCGGAGTAGGCCACCGCGACCAGCCGGTCCTCGGTGTCACCGGTGTTGGTGATGTCGAAGTAGGCGGACGTCTCCGTCGTCGCGCCGAACGGCAGGAAGACCCGGCCGTAGGAGACGTCGATCCGCACGGTGGGGCTGCCGGCCCCGCCCGCACCGGCCCAGGCGGTCAGGCCGCCGAGGGCGACGCCGCACGCGGCGACGGGGGCGAGGGCGGCCAGCGCGGTGTCGGCCAGCCGGCGCCGGGACAGGCGCCGCAGGAGTCCGTTCGTCGGGCCGGTCATCAAATCCTCCTGCGTGCGGGCGCGGGCTGCCAGGCGCGCAGCCGCAGACTGTTGCCGACCACCAGCAGGGAACTGAGCGACATCGCCGCGGCGGCCAGCATGGGGTTCAGCAGGCCGACCATGGCCAGCGGCACGGTCACCACGTTGTAGCCGAAGGCCCACACCAGGTTGGTCCGGATGGTGCGCAGGGTGTGCCGCGCGAGCTGCACCGCGTCGGCCAGGGCGTCGATGCTGCCGCGGGACAGTGTCACGTCGGCGGCTCCGATGGCCACGTCCGTGCCGCTGCCCATGGCGATGCCGAGGTCGGCCCCGGCGAGTGCGGCGGCGTCGTTCACACCGTCGCCGACGACCGCGACCCGGTAGCCCTGCTCCCGCAGTTCCCGCACCAGGGCGGCCTTGTCCTCGGGGCTGCGACGCGCGTACACGTCGGTGACACCGAGAGCGTCGGCGACGGCTTGTGCGGGCGCCTCGCGGTCCCCGGTGGCGAGCACCGGGCGCACCCCCAGCCGCCGAAGCCGCTCCACGGCCCGGTAGCTGCCGGGCCGTACGACGTCACCGACCTCGATCAGGGCCTGCTCCACCCCGTCCACGCACACCAGTACCGGGGTGTGCGCGGCCTTCTCGGCCTGTGCCAGCGCCCCGGCCAGCGGGCCGGGCAGGTCGTCGCCGGGTGCCAGGACCTCCACCCGGCGGTCCTCCACCCGCCCGGACACCCCGCGCCCGGTCAGCGCCCGGAAGCCGTGCACCTCGGGCAGGTCCTCGCCGGGCAGCTCCCGGCGCGCGTGTCCGACGATCGCGCGGCCCAGCGGATGCTCCGAGCCCTGCTCCACCGCACCGGCCAGCCGCAGTACGGCGTCCTCGCCCAGTTGGCCGGGGACCGCCGTCACGCGGGCGACGCTCATGTGCCCGGAGGTGAGGGTGCCGGTCTTGTCCAGTACGACCGCGTCGAGGTGCTGCAGGCCCTCCAGGGACTGCGGCCCCTTCACGAGAACGCCGATCTGGGCGCCGCGGCCGGTGGCGGCCATCAGCGCGGTGGGCGTGGCCAGACCGAGCGCGCAGGGGCAGGCGACGACCAGGACGGCGACGCACGCGGTGACGGCCGGCTGCGCGTCGGCTCCCGCGCCCAGCCAGAAGCCCAGCGTGGTCACGGCCAGCGCCAGCACCACCGGAACGAAGAACCCGGCGACCCGGTCCGCCAGCCGCTGCGCCTTCGCCTTGCCGGCCTGGGCGTCGGTCACCAGCCGTGCGATCCGGGCGAGCTGGGTGTCGGCGCCGACGGCGGTCGCCCGTACGAGCAGCAGCCCGCCGGCGTTGACCGCTCCGCCCACCACGGCCGATCCCGGGCCCACCTCGACCGGCTCGCTCTCGCCGGTGACCAGGGACAGGTCCACGGCGGAACTGCCCTTCACGACCTGCCCGTCGGTGGCCGCCCGTTCACCGGGGCGGACCACGAAGACCTGCCCCACGGTCAGCTCCTCCACGGGGACGAGCCGCTCGGTGCCGTTCTCGCGGACCGCCACCTCCTTGGCCGTCAGCCGTGCCAGCGAGCGGAGCGCCTCCCCGGTCCCGCGCCTGGCCCGTGCCTCCAGGAAGCGGCCCGCGAGCACGAACAGCGGGACGCTGACGGTCGCTTCGAGGTAGATCGCCGGGGCGTCGGTGGTCGCGCCGGGCAGGAGGGAGAAGGCCATCTCCATGCCCGGCTCCCCGGCACCGCCCAGGAACAGGGCGTACGTGGACCACGCGAAGGAGGCGACCACACCCAGGGAGACCAGGGTGTCCATGGTCGCGGCCGAGTGCCGCAGCCCCCGCAGGGCCCGCACGTGGAACGGCCACGCGCTCCAGAACACGACGGGGGCGGTGAGGGTGAAGCACAGCCACTGCCAGTTGACGAACTGCAACGCGGGCACCATGGACACGGCGAGCACGGGCAGCGAGAGCAGGGCGGTGACCACGAGCCGGTGGTGTTCTCGCCGGTCGGCCCCGCCCCCGGCCCCGCCGCCCGGGCCGGCGGTCTCGCCCGCGTCGTCCGCGGGCCGCGCCTCGCCGGGCGGTTCGGGGATCGCGGCGGTGTAACCGGCCCTTTCCACGGCCGCGACGAGTTCCTCGGCGCCGATGTCCGCGGGGTGCTCCACCCGGGCCCGGCCGGTCGCCAGGTTGACGCTGGCCGTGACCCCTTCCAGCTTGCCGAGCTTCTTCTCGACGCGGTTCACACAGGCCGCGCAGGTCATGCCGCCGACGGTCAGGTCGGTGGTCATGGTGACGGGATCCGGGGCAGTGGATTCGGTGTCCATCGGTGCTCTCCTCAGCCCATCTCGTCCATGTCGTCCTGGCCCCCTCCGGTCCCGCCCCCGCCGCCGTCCCCCGGGGACACGACTCCGCTGTCCGACGAGCCCGACATGCCGGGCGAGACCGGGCCGGCGGCGGACCCGACGGCGTACGACACCGCGAACATCAGGGCCAGCAGCAGGAGGAAGCCGTACAGAACCGGGGGCGGAGCGAGGGCTCGGGCCGACGCGCCCGCCTTGGGGGACTTTGGTCGGTATTCGGCCGTCACGGGTTCTCCAGGTCGCTCGCGGTGCGCGGCGTCGAAGGGATCGGGCCGCGTTTCCTGAGGAGTCGGGGAGCTCGAGGCGTGAGTTCCTCGACGGGCGCGTGGCGCGCGTCACAGGAGCGGCGTACGGGCGGCGCGCGGACGCCGGGCCGCTTCAACGTTTCGCCGCAACGGCGCGTAAACCCGCACGACACCCGGGGCCGCGCTCCCCGGCGGGAGGAGACCCCGCAGACAGCACAGACAGCACATGCCCGGCGTAAGGAGCTGGTGGCGATGACCCCCGAACGGCCCCACTCCGGCCCGCGTTCCGCCGTCGGCCGCTCCGGGAGGCGGCACACGGCGGCCTCCGACGCGGAGGCGACCCGGCTCGCGCTGGCCGCCAGAGACGGCGACGCCCGTACGGCCGATCTGTTCGTCCGGGCACTCCACCACGACGTGCGGACCTTCGTGGCCCACCTCAGCCCCGACCCGCAGGAGGTCGACGACCTCACCCAGGAGGTCTTCGTACGGGCACTGGTCGGTCTTCCCCGGTTCGAGGGACGTTCGGCCGCCCGCGTCTGGCTGCTGACCATCGCCCGGCGCACCGTGGTGGACAGCTTCCGGTACGCCGCGGCCCGGCCCCGGCGCGCCGACCGGGAGGACTGGTGCCGTGCGGCCGAGGAGGCCCAGCCCCGTGACCTTGCCGGCTTCGAGGAAGGCGTCGCCCTCAGGGAGCTGCTGGCGACCATCTGCGCGGAACGACGCGACGCCTTCGTCGTCACCCAGCTCCTCGGCTTCCCCTACGCCGAGGCCGCCGTCATCCTCGGCTGTCGCGTCGGCACGGTCCGTTCCCGCGTCGCGCGGGCCCGGACCGCGCTGGCCGGACTGGTCGGCGAAGCGGAGGCGGCGCACACGGGCGCCTGAGGACCGGGCCGCTACAGGTGAGAAATTCCGAACGGGCCGGGAACCCGGCGCCTCGCCACTGCGACCCCTTGTGCGGAGCCGGCTGACAGGGCTTCTCGATCGCACGCGACCATGGAGGTTGAACGTGTCCGGACTGTGGCGCCCGGTCAGTGGTGTCGTGCTCACCGCGGGGCTGCTCACCACCGCCTGTGGCGGGGACGGCGGCGGGAACGCGTCGCCGGCCGCGCAGGGAGCCGGCCCCCGGGTGTCGGTGCAGAACTGCGACGGTGAGAAGGTCACCTTCGACTCGCCCCCCGGCAGGATCGTCACGAGCAACGCGTCGGCGCTGGAAATGCTGCTGCGGCTCGGGGCGGGACCCAAGGTGATCGGTACCGGATTCCCGCCGGGAAAGGACGCGTTGCCCGCCGATCTCGCCGACCAGGCCTCCGACGTGCCGGTCCTCGGGCGGACGGTCATCCCCAAGGAGAAGCTGCTCGGTTCGGGCGCGGACGTCTACCTTCAGACGTTCCGGCCCGCGAACGGCACCTCCACCGGACCCCGCCCCGAGGAGTTCGACGCGGCCGGCATCGAAGTGGTGGAACTGCTCTCGACCGCCTGTGCCGCCGAACACCCCGGACCCCAGAAGGACCTGTCCGCGGTCATGGGCGACATCGAGCGGCTCGGGACCCTCACCGGGACGTCCGACCGGGCCGACGAGATCGTGGCCCGGATGCGCGAGAAGGTGGACGCGGCGGGGGAGCGGGTGGCGGCCGTGCCGGAGGCGGAACGGCCCACGTACTTCGTCTTCGACTTCGACGCGGGCACCAAGCAGCCCAGCGCGGTGTGCGGCGGGCAGGTGGCCAACGCGGTGATCACCCTCGCCGGGGCCCGCAACGTCTTCCGCGACTGCGAGGGCACCTTCGAGAAGACCGGCTGGGAGGACGTCGTCGCCAAGAACCCCGACTGGATCCAGCTGACGGTACGCAACCGGGGCAGCGCCGATGCCGACGAGAAGGCCTTCGACGAGGCCGAGCGGTTCCTCAAGTCCTTCCCCGCCACCCGCGGGCTGACCGCCGTCAAGAAGGAGAGGTTCCTGCGGATCCGGTCGGAACGGATGACGACCCCGTCGGTCGCCAACGCGGAAACGGTCGAGCAGATCGCCCGCACGCTGTACCCGGACCGGTTCCAGGACGTGCGGTAGATGCGGACGGCAACGTCGTCGTCCGCGGACGCGGCACGCGGGAGGGCACCGGAGCCCGGCGACCGGGACGCCAGGACCGTCCCCGTCGGCCTGCTGCTCGCCGGGCTCGCCGTGACGCTGCTGCTGGCGCTCACCGCGGCCGTGTCCTGGGGCTCCTCCAGTGTGCCCTTCACCGACGTGTGGTCCACGGTGCTGCACCGGCTGACCGGCGGGCAGCCGCGGCCGGGTACCCAGGACCTGATCGTCTGGCAGCTGCGGGTGCCCCGTGCGCTGCTCGCCGCCGTCGTCGGGGCCGGACTCGGCGTCGTGGGCACCGCGGTCCAGGCGCTGGTACGCAATCCGCTGGCGGATCCCTACCTGCTGGGCATCTCCAACGGGGCCTCGCTGGGGGCCGTCGCCGCCATCGTGCTCGGCGCCGGCACCGGGGGACTGCTCGGGCTCGGAGTCTCCGGCGCCGCCTTCCTCGGCGCGCTGCTCTCCTTCGCCCTGGTCTGGGCCGTGGCCCGGCGCGGGGGAGCGTTCTCCCCGCTGAGACTCGTGCTGGCCGGGGTGGCGATCGGTCAGTTCCTGTCAGGGTTCACCAGCTACCTGGTTTTGAGGGTGGGCGACGAACAGCAGACCCAGGGCGTGCTGTTCTGGCTGCTGGGCAGCCTCGGCGGGGCCCAGTGGAGCACCCTCGCCCTGCCGGCCGCCGCGGTGCTCCTCGGTCTGCTCGCCCTCCAGGCACGGGCCAGGGCCCTGAACGCCCTGCTGCTGGGCGACGAGACCGCGGCGGGCCTGGGCGTGGACGTGGCCGCGCTGCGCCGGGAACTGTTCGTCGTGACCAGTGTCCTGACGGGCGTCCTGGTGTCGGTGTCCGGCGCCGTCGGCTTCGTGGGGCTGATGGTGCCGCACCTGTGCCGGCTCGTCGTCGGCGGCGACCACCGCAGGCTGCTGCCCGTCTCCGCGCTGACCGGTGCCGTCCTGCTGGTCGTCGTCGACATCGTCTGCCGTACGGCACTGCCGTCGACGGAGCTGCCGGTGGGCGTGGTCACCGCCTTCGTCGGTGCTCCCGTGCTGCTGTTCCTGCTGGACCGCCGACTGGAGCGCGCCCGATGAGGATCGAGGTGGAGGGCCTGCGGGTGGCCTACGACGGCCGTACGGTGGTGTGCGGGGTGGACCTGTTCGCCGCACCCGGAGAGATCACCGGGCTGATCGGCCCGAACGGCAGCGGCAAGTCGAGTGTGCTGCGCACGGTCTACCGGCATCTGCGTCCCGCGTCCGGGCGGGTCCTGCTCGACGGCACCGACCTGGCGACGCTGTCCCCGGCACGGTCCGCCCGTCATGTCGCCGCGCTGCCACAAGAGCGGGGCGGCGACTTCGAGCTGACCGTGCGCGAGGTGGTGGCGATGGGACGCACCCCGTACAAGCGGGCCTTCGCCGGTGAGGACGACGGGGACCGGAAGATCGTCGCCGACGCCCTGGACCGGGTGGGCATGGCGCGGTACGGCACACGCGGGTTCTCGGCACTGTCGGGCGGGGAACGCCAGCGGGTGCTGCTGGCCCGCACGCTGGCCCAGGACCCGGACGTGCTCGTCCTGGACGAGCCCACCAACCACCTCGACGTACGCCACCAGGTGGAACTGCTGGCCCTGCTGCGGGCGCAGCACCGCACGACGCTGGTGTCCCTGCACGACCTGAACGCGGCCGCGTCCGTCTGCGACCGGCTCCATGTACTGCGCGCCGGTGAGGTCGTCGCCTCCGGCACACCGCTGGAGGTACTCACCCCCGGACTGATCGCTGACGTCTTCGGGGTGCGGGCGGCGGTGATCGAGCATCCCCTGACGGGAGACCCGCTGATCGCGTTCGACCACACGGCCACCGTGGCATCGGGCCCGAGGCTCTGGAGCGGGTCCGGGGCGCCGGACCTCAGGTGAAGCGGCCGGGCGTGGTAGCACAGCCTGTACCGCCAACGGTCACGCTGCCGTCATCGTGCCGGGTCGGCAGGATGCCTAGATTGACGAGTGGCCGATGAGCGGTCCGTCCGTGTGAACGCCCCTGTGGGACAAGGGTGTTCGACGCACACGGCAGCTGCGGCCCGACAGCCGTGTGCCAAGTCATTCACCAAGAAGGCCGACGACAGATGAGACCACCAGGGGACACGCGTACGACCGGGCATGGCACCGCCGGCGGAGCGCTTCGTTGCTGATCGACGATGTGAGCCAGGCGGCTCAGTACTCCATGGACCTCATCGGCATCTTCGCCTTCGCCCTGTCCGGGGGCATCCTCGCGGTGCGCAAGGACTTCGACATCTTCGGCACCGTGATCCTTTGTGAGGCGGCCGGCCTGGGCGGCGGCCTCTTCCGCGACCTGGTGATCGGCGTCCGGCCCGTCGCCTTCAGCGACCTCGGATACTTCCTGACGCCGTGGGCGGCGGCGGTCATCGTCTACTTCGGACACCGGCTCCACCGTGGCGGGACGGCACTCGAGAGCCGCCTCTTCGACCTGGGGGACGCGGCGGCGCTCGGCCTGTTCAGCGTCACCGGCACCATCAAGGCGCTGTCGCACGGTTTCAACGTTCCCGCCGCGGTCACCCTCGGCGCGGCCAGTGCCGTCGGCGGCGGCGTGCTGAGCAGCCTGCTCGCCCTCGAAGTACCGTCACTGCTGCGCTGGAACACCGACCTCTACGCGGTCCCCGCACTGGCGGGCGGTGTGGTGGTCACCCTGTTGCAGGCCGCCGGGCGGCTGAACGCCCCGACCGCCTTCGCCGCGGCCCTGCTCGGCTTCGGGCTGCGCATCCTCGCCCAGCGGCGCCGATGGCGGACTCCGCGGTCGTCCTTGTGGCGCGATCCCTTCGCGGGACTCCGGCTCCAGCGGGCACCGGAGCCGCCGCGCGAGGGCGCGCCGCCGGAAGCCGGTACGGCCGACGAGGCGAGGACCGCCGTCCTGCCCCTGTCGGAGTCGCCGACGCTCACCCTGCGAACCCGTCACGGCCGCCCCGCCGCCGCACCTCGGCACGACGCGTCGCGGCCACCGGACCCACGGCTCGTACCGCGGCGCCCAGCACCCCGATCGACGCAGGAGCGGCAGGGAGCGCTCCCGGACCGACCGGCGTAGTCATGGCCGGCGCGGAGAGGGAGTGCGGTGGCCTGCGGCGGGGTCCCGCATGCCACCGCACCGCCGGAGGACGCGTCACCGCACGGCCGGTACCACCCGGGTCGTCGACGGCCCGCCCGGCAGCGGCTGTACGCCGGTGAGGACCGCCAGCCCGTGCCGGTCGCCCCGGAGTTGGCTGCCGAAGAACGCGGTCGCGTAGGCGGTGAGCGCGTCCTGCTGCCGGTCGGGAGTCGCCTGCCGGTCCGGGCAGGTGCTGTCGTCCTCGCCGAACAGGAAGGGCGGCGTCCAGGTCGTGTTGAAGAAGTTGTGGTTCGCGTCGTGGAGCGACACGGAGTAGTCCGTCGCCCGGTTCCGCCCCGCGACGTCGTCCAGGTACTCCTGGCCGGCCTCGCGGACCGCTCCGTCGCAGCCGCCGGTGACCACGGCGAACGGGAGCCGGGTGACGAGTGTGTCGCTGTTGTCCCCCTCGGGGTCGTCGAACTTGACCGGGGCGAGTGCCAGGACGGCACGCACCCGCACCCCCGCCGGCCATTCGCCGCGGTGCTTGTCGGACGCCTGCCACATCACGCCCTTGCCGCCGCGCGAGTGGCCGAGGGTGCCGACGCGGGTCATGTCGACGTGGTCGGCGAAGCGCGCTGCGACCGGGTGCCCCGACCCGTCGACGAGCCGGTCGGCCAGGGCGCCGCCCCGGCCCGCGGCCAACTGCTGCCAAAGGCGCAGGTGTTCGTTGACGAGCCGGGCACGGTCGCCGTAGTCGAAGGACGTCTGGTTGATGCCGTCGACACTGATCGACGCGACCACGAAGCCGCGGGCGGCCAGCGCCGCGCCGAGATAGTCGTACCCGCGATGGCTCGGGAACGGCCGGGAGCCGGACGGGCAGGGCCAGGTGGCGGCGTCCATGCGGTCGCAGGCCCACCACGAGCCGTGCGCCATGACGATCAGCGGTGCCCGGCCGGTGAGGTGCCGCGGGTAGTGCACCACCGCGCGCACCTCGCTCACCGTACCGGTCTGCGGATCCCGGAAGGCCGTGTCGCCCAGGTCGTACTCGGCCACGGCGACCGGGTTCCGGTTCTCCTGCGCGGCGGAGGGGGCCTGAGCCTGTGCCGTCAGGACGCCGGTCAGGAGTAACAGCCCTGTCAGCAGTCGGAGCAAGGATCGGAGAGGTGTTCTCATGCCGGGTAAGAGTGGACGGACGTCACAGGCGTTGCCCCGGCGAGGCCGCCGGGGACCGGTGGACGGAGATCTCAGGCGGGGATCCGGGCCCGGGTCACGAGGGTGGTGTGTCGGCCCGGTCTCGCGGTTTCCTGCCTGCTTCCGTGCGCGGCGCGACGGTACGCAGATCCGTGAGCGTGTCCGTCAGCGGATCCCTGTCGCTGTGGCCGTCCATCTCCTGTCGCCACAACCGGTGCTCCCGGTTGGCCCAGGTCCGCGAGACCGTCCCCCGCCACATGCCCTCCCGGGCGCCGGGGTCACCGGCCGCCTTCCAGATGTGACCGGCAAGCACCACGGCGATCGTCAGGGCCAGCCAGTCGTGCACGAACGTCGCGCCCGTGCGGACGGACAGCGAGGCCAGCTCGGGGAACCAGAGCAGCAGTCCCGTCCCCACCATGACCAGGCCCGCGCCCGCCGTCCAGGAGGCGTAGAGCTTCTGGCCGGCGTTGAACTTGCCGGAGGGGATGTTCGAGGTCCCGGTGCGACGGACCGCTGCCCGCAGCCAGCGGCGGTCGTGGGGCGCGAAGCGGCTGAGCCGCCTCAGGTCCGAGCGCAGCGCACGCGAAGCCATGCCCAGCAGCACCGGCACGGATAGCGCGATTCCGGACCACTCGTGCACGACCGTCACCAGTGGCCGACGACCGACGAGTTGGGAGAGGGGTGAGATGTACAGGCACGCGGCGGTGAAGACGCACACCCCTGCCAGGATCGCGGTGGCGTGATGGGCCCAGCGCGCCGAGGCGGTGAAGCGCAGCAGCCGGCCGGTCCGCGACAGGGGCGAACCTTCGGCGGTGTCAGACCGTGGGGGCATCGTTGCGTCCGTTCGAGCGTCCCACCCACGCGTCCACGTCGTAGCCACGGCGTTCCCAGTAGCCGGGGATCACCTTGTCGGTGACGTTGATGCCGGACAGCCACTTCGCGGACTTGTAGAAGTACATCGGGGCCACGTAGAGCCGGACCGGGCCGCCGTGGGCGTGGGTGACCGGCTTGTCCTCCATGCTGGTGGCGACCAGCACCTCGGGATGCCTGGCCTGTTCGAGGGTGAGGCTCTCGGTGTAGGCGCCGTCGAAGCAGCTGAACCGGATGGCCTTGGCCTTGGGCGACACGCCCACGGCGTCGAGGAGGGTGGACAGGCGTACCCCGGCGAACGGGGTCTTCGGCACCCGCCAGCCGGTCACGCACTGCACGTCCCGCACCAGCCTGGTCTGGGGCAGTGCGGCCAGGTCGGACAGTCGGAAGGTCGTCTCCTTGTCCACCATGCCGCCGATCTGGAGACGGTAGGTCGCCTCGTCCATCTCGGGGGTGCTGGAGGTGACCGTGTAGTACCGGAAGCGGTTGCCCGGCAGCAGGTCCGACAGGCCCGTCGGATCCTTCTGCGCCACGGCGTCGACGCCCTTGGCGACCACATCCTGGATCGGGCCCCCGGCTGCTACGCCGAGGGCGCCCAGCCCGAGCATGCCCAGCAGCACCCGCCGGCCCACCGGGGCACCGCTGGGGTCGGCCTCGGGGCCCGGGAGTGGGGACGGCACCTTGGGAGGAGAGTCGCTCATGCCTGGTATACGCGTGTCCGCGGCACGGTGTTGAAGCCGGTACTCGATCGCTGCATGTGAGGAAAATCGAACACTGCCAAACTCTCTCTCCGGTGGCTAGCGTGATCAACAGCAGGGCTCCGGGGCGGTAACCGCCCGGGCCCCGTACTTCTCGATTCCGCAGCCACCTTGAAGGGACGGCCCACCATGGCCACATCGCGCATCCGACGCAGCACGGCCGCCGTACTCACCATGGCGGCTGTCGCCACCACGGTCCTGGTCGGTCAGGCGGTGGCGGACGAGGACCGGCCCGCCACCGCCCCGGCACATGCACCGGCGGCGACGGCCGAGGCGTCGGCCCGGTCCGAGCGCGTTCCCCGCATCGCCGCCGCGTGGCACTCCGCGTGGACCGGCGAGGACCCGAACGCGCTGGCCGGCCTGTTCACCAAGGACGGCACCCTCGTCGACCTGTCGGTGCCCTACACCTCGCGAGGGCGAGCGGAGATCACGGAGTTCAAGGCGATCACCGAGCGGCTCATCCCCGACGCGGACCTCGAGATCACCGACGCGTTCCGCAGTGGCGACCGCGTGGTGATCCGGACCGACTACTCCGGAACCCTTCCGGGGGCGTCCAAGCCGTTCAAGGTGCAGATGGCCAGCGTCCTCGAACTCCGGCACGGAAAGATCGCCGTCAACACCGACTACTACGACCGGGCCACGATGCTCCGCCAGTCCGGCCTGCCCGCCGACTGGAGGCCGCCGACGTAGCCCTGACACGACACACGGCCGCCGAACCGTTTCCCTCGGCGGACACCTCCCCACTTTCTTCACACGCCCGTACCATCGCTGCGCAGCAGCCCCGTGACGGCCGAGCAGCTGACAGGAGTGGGCGATGTCCGTCCAGGACGCGAGTGCCGGAAAAAGTGGACCGGTGGGAGGGCGCCGGGCCCGGGGTGACGGCGTTTTGGCGCCGTGGGCGGAGTTCGGGGCGCAGCTGCGGCACTGCCGTCGGCGCATGCAACTGACGCAGCGTCAGCTTGGGCGACTGGTCGGATACCACCACAGTCTGATCAGCAAATGGGAGAGCGGCACAAGAGAACCGACCGCCGGGGTGGTGTCCGGACTGGAACACGTGTTGAACGCCCGGGGAGTGCTCTCCGCGCTGGCCGGGGCCGGCGACGAGCGAGGGCGTCGGCCCCCCGTTTCTCCGGGGGCCGCGTTCTCCGGGCCGCTGCCGGGAGGGGGCGAGCAACGGCCGCTCGTACCGGGCCGGGCGGTGGACGACTGGCCGGAGTGGCTCGACGCTCACGGATGCGCGCTGCACGTCGGCGCTCAAGGATGCGCCGTGCCGCCGTTCGGAGACCTGGTTCTGCTGCCGGACCGGCTGCGGCAGGCCCGCGTGACGGCCGCTCCGGCAGCAGCGGAACCCGACCTGGTCCACCTGGTCCTCGCCCTGCTGGACCGGTGCGAGCACAGCGCGCTGCGCTCGACCTCGACCACCGCGCTCGGCACCGTGGAACAGGTGCTGCGCTCGTTGGCCGCCTGGGCCGAGGCGGCCGACGCCGCGCAGGGTCCGCCGCTGGTGCTGATGCGAATCGCGGCGCGATACGCCCAGCTCGCGGGCCGACTGCGGATGCAGCGGGGGCAGGGGGCGCTGGCGATGGCCTGGGTCGCCCACGGACTGCGGTGGGCCGAGGCGGCCGGCGACACGATCACGCGGGTGACGCTGACGACCGACCTGTGCACGCTGGCACGGCTGGACGGAGACGGTCCCTCCGCGCTCGGCTACGCGCAGGCCCTGGCCGGCCTCGGTGCCCGCGGCGGCTGGATCGCAACCCTGGCCCACATGTACCTGGCGCGAGGTTACGCGGCGACCGGCGACGGCGCGGAATGCCGCCGCCGCGCCTCCCTCAGCCGCGGTGGACTGGACGGCCTGGGCGGGCGCGATCTGGCCCAGGCGCCCTGGCTGGCGGACGGGCAGGGGCAGTTACGGGTCGAGTCGGCGGTCGCGGGCGGACTGCGGGACCTGGCCTTGCTGACGGGCGACCGCGCCACGGCACGCGGCGCCGCACGCGCCGCCGTGCTGGCGCTGGAACAGGTGCCGGCAGGGATGCTGCCCACCCGGCTGCTGCTGACGCTGCGGCTGGCCGACTGTCATGCGGGGGCGGGCGAACTGGACGCGGCGCTGGAACTGGCGACCCCGGTGGTGGAGCAGGCGGTGGCGGCGCGCCGGCGGACCATCTCGCACGAACTGGCAGGGCTGCACGGCCACCTGACCGGAACCTGGGGAGGCCTGCGCGAGGTGCGGGACTTCCAGGAGCGGATCCGGGCCGCCCGGGCGGATGCCGGGCCCTGAGTCCCCGGTCCGAGTCGCACGCGGTCTCGGCCGTGGGCGGGGCGGCGCGCGCTCAGGGCCGGGCGGCGTCCGGTACCGGGGTCCGGCCCCGCAGGCACCGGTCGGGCACGCCCGGCCAGGGACCGTATCCGTCCGCCGGGACGATCGCACGCGGCGCCTGGGCGGACGCGGCGGACCGAGTGCCGAATCCTCGGTAACAGAACTGCCCACACACCGACTTATGCCGAGTCGACGGGTGGTTCGGACAGCTTCCGGTGTCATGAGAGCACTGCGTTTTCCCGAGTACGGCCCCCCGAGCGCGCTGGAGATTGCCGACATGCCGGAGCCGCACGCGGGTCCGGAAGGATCCGGATCTCCGTGAAGGTCTCCGGTGTCACACCGGCCGACCGCGTCGTGCGCTCCGGCGGGTTTCGCGACGTGATGCCGGTGAGTGTGCCTCACGTGCCCGGAGTGGACGCCGCACGGGTGGCCGACGAGGTGGGCGCGGGAGTCAGCGGTGTGCGGCCGGGCGACGAGGTCTTCGGCATCGTGGATCTCGCGGGACGCGACCGTCGTCGCAACGGCGAGCGCGAACAACTATTTGCTCGCGGAACTGAGGGCGGCGGCGACCACCTACGGTCCCGGTCTGCGCGAGCGTGACGCCGCCCTGGTGCCCGCCGGCGCGGACGTCGAGCAGCGGCACTTCACCGTGCCGGTCGCGGCCGCCTTCCCACTCGAGGACGCTGCCGACGCACAGCGGCTGAGCGAGACCGGTCGTGCCCGGGGAAAGATCGTGCTCACTCACTGAAGGGCGATGGCGGGGCGGGGCCCCTGGTGCCGGGTCTGCCCTGGTGCCGTGTCGTCCGGGCAAGTCGGCGGCCGTCCCAACTGCCCCTGACATAGCAGTCGTTCACCCTGCTGACAGCTCCTCGTCCGTATATCGGTCCGTGCTTGCCGCTGTTTGACAACAGCACGTCGCGGTGGTGAACCCTGTTGACCCCCGGCGTGACCGGTGTGAGTGTTCTGGCCGCCCAGGCAGGAGCGCGCACTCCCCTCGCCATGTCAGGTCCATGACCATTTCAGTCATGGATCCTGCCACGTGGTGCTCCTGCTTCGGGTGCTCGACGCGATCACACAACGCGAAACCCTCACCTTTCGAGGAGCACCCGTGAAACGAAGACTCGCCGTGGCGGGCCTCTCCCTGGCCGTGGCCCTGGGAACAGTGGCACTGCCCGCCGCGACCACCGCCCAGGCGGCCGAAACGGCCACAGCGAACGCCGGCGCCGCGCGGCCGAAGCCCGTGGACCGCGCCGTCGCCGCCGCCGACAAGGTCACCGCCAGCGGATTCGACTCCCTCGCCAAGGGACCCGACGAACGCTACGACCGCCGGATGGTCACCCCCTGGCTCAAGGGGCTGTACTCGATCGCCTACGAGCGGACCTACCGCGGTCTGCCCGTGGTCGGCGGCGACGCCGTCGTCCTGGCCGACAAAAACGGTGACGTACGTGCCGTGCGCTCCGCCACCGACGTCCGGATATCCGTCGGCACCAAGGCACGGATCAAGGCCGACGCGGCCGAGCGCACCAGCCGCGCCGAACTGAAGAAGGCCGACAGGACCGAGTCGCGGCAACTGGTCGTGAAGCTGGCCGACGACAAGGCACAGCTCGCCTGGGAGACCGTCGTCACCGGCAGCACCGAGGACGGCACGCCCAGCCGGCTGCACGTCTTCGTCGACGCCCGCACCGGCAAGGTCGTCGACGCCTACGACGACGTACGCGCCGGCAGCGGCCACAGCCAGTGGAACGGCCCGAACCCGCTGTCCATCGACACCAGCCAGTCCGGCGGCAGCTACCGGCTCAGCGACGCGTCCCGGCCCGGACTGAGCTGCGCCGACTACAGCAACGGCCGCGTGTTCACCGGCCCGGACGACAGCTGGGGCAACGGCGACGCGAGCAGCAGGGAGACCGGCTGCGTCGACGTGATGTACGCGGCGCAGAAAGAGTCGGACATGCTCCGCGACTGGCTGGGCCGCGACGGTCACGACGGCAACGGGGGCAGCTGGCCGGCCGAGGTGGGCCTGAACGCGGTCAATGCCTACTGGAACGGCTCCAGCGTCGCCATCGGCCACAACGAGCAGAACGAGTGGATCGGCTCGATGGACGTCGTCGGCCACGAGTACGGCCACGGCATCGACCAGTTCACCCCCGGCGGCGCCCGCAACGAGAGCGGCCTGGGTGAGGCCACCGGCGACATCTTCGGCGCCCTGACCGAGGCGTACGCCAACCAGCCGGCGCCCTACGACACCCCCGGCGACTACGAGGTCGGCGAGACCGTCGACCTCGTCGGCAACGGACCGATCCGCTACATGTACGACCCCTCCCGGCTCAGGGACCCCAACTGCTACTCGTCCTCGATCCCGGACACCGAGGTCCACGCGGCTGCCGGCCCCCTCAACCACTGGTTCTACCTGCTCGCCGAGGGAAGCAACCCCGGTGGCGGCAAGCCGGACAGTCCCACCTGCAACAACTCCACCGTCACCGGCGTCGGCGTCCAGAACGCGGGCAAGATCTTCTACGGCGGCATGCTGCTGAAGACCAGCGGCATGACCCACAAGCGCTACCGCACCGCGACGCTGACCGCCGCCAAGAACCTCGACCCCACCTGCGACCTCTTCAACAAGACGAAGGCCGCCTGGAACGCGATCAGCGTCCCGGCCCAGTCCTCGGACCCGGCCTGCACCGGCAGCCCGGCCTCCGACTTCTCCATGGCGATCAGCCCGGCCTCGGGCAGCGTCGAACCGGGCCAGTCGGCCACGGCGACCGTCTCCACCACCGTCACCAGCGGCAGCGCCCAGTCCGTCGCGCTGTCGGCGGCGGGCGCCCCGGCCGGTGTCCAGGTGTCCTTCAGCCCGTCGTCGGTCACCTCCGGCAACAGCGCCACCATGAAGGTGTCCGTCGCCGACTCCGTCGCGCAGGGCACCCACACCCTCACCGTCAAGGGTGACGGCAGCGCGGCCGACCACACCGCGCAGTACACCCTGACCATCGGCGGCGGAGGCAACCCCGGAGGCCAGGCCCCCGACATCGACGCGGCCAAGGTGAAGGCCCACCTCGACGAACTCCAGGCCATCGCGACCCGCAACGGCGGCAACCGCCGCTCCACCGGAACCGGTTACGACCAGTCGGTCGCCTACGTGAAGGGCAAACTCCAGGCCGCCGGCTTCACCGTCGCCGAACAGCCCTGCACCTCCGGCTGCACCAGCGGCGCGGGCAACAACCTGATCGCCGAGTGGCCCAGGGGCGACGCGAACAGCGTCTACATGTTCGGCGCCCACCTGGACGGCGTCTCCGCCGGTCCCGGCATGAACGACAACGGCTCCGGCTCGGCGGCGCTCCTGGAGACGGCCCTCGAACTGGCCCGGCAGAACCCGGACATGCTGAACCGGGTCCGCTTCGCCTGGTGGACGGACGAGGAACAGGGCCTCAACGGCTCCGACTTCTACGTCCGCTCGCTCAGCTCCGCCGAGCGCTCGAAGATCAAGGCCTACTACAACTTCGACATGGTCGCCTCCACCAACGGCGGCTACTTCATCAACCACATCAACTCCGCGGCCGCCGCGCCGATGAAGGAGTACTGGGCCTCGCTGAACCTGGCACCCGAGGAGAACACCGAGGGCGCGGGCCGCAGCGACGACTACTCGTTCGAGCGCTACGACATCGCCACCTCCGGCTACGCGATGGGCGCCGGCGCGCGCAAGTCGTCGGCGCAGGCCGCCAAGTGGGGTGGTACGGCGGGCCGGGCCTACGACCCGTGCTACCACTCCTCCTGCGACACCATCGACAACATCAACCCGACCGGCCTCAACCGCGCGTCCGACGGAATCGCCTACACCCTGTGGGAGCAGGCGGTCGGCGGCGAGGCACCGGCCAACGACTTCTCCGTCGCGGTCTCGCCCACCTCCGGCAGCGTCAAGGCGGGCGCGTCGGCCACCGCCCAGGTGTCCACCGCCACCACCGGCGGCTCGGCGCAGCAGGTACGGCTCTCGGTGCCGAACGCGCCCGCCGGCGTCTCGGTGGCCTTCGACCCGTCAACGGTCCAGTCGGGTCAGCGCTCCGCCATGAAGGTCGCCACCGCGGCCTCGACCGCCCCGGGCACCTACACCCTCACCGTCACCGGCACCGGTACGTCGGCCACGCACACCACGACGTACACACTGACCGTCACCGGGGACGGCGGCGGCTGCGACACCGGCCAGAAGATCGTCAACGGCGGCTTCGAGGACGGCACGTCGCCGTGGACCGGTGACACCCGCACCATCGGAACGTACGACGGCCAGTCCGCGCACAGCGGCACCCGGTACAGCTGGCTGGGCGGCTGGGGCAAGACCAGCAACGAGACGATCAGCCAGAAGGTGACCGTCCCCGAGGGCTGCGCCGCGGTCAAGCTCGACTACTTCCTGCACATCGACACGAAGGAGACGACGAACACCCCCTACGACCACCTGCGGGTCCAGGTCGACGGCACCACCGTCAGTACCAGGTCCAACGCCGACGCCGCGAGCGGCTACGTCCGGCAGTCGCTCGACCTGAGCGCCTACGCGGGCCGGCAGGTCACAGTGACCTTCGCCTCCACCGAGGACGCGTACCTGCAGACGAGCTTCGTCATCGACGACGTGACGCTGCAGGGCAGCTGACCACTGCCCGACGAGCGCGGGGCCCGGACCGGGGAGACGGGGGCGGTCCGGGCCCCGCCCGTGCTCCCACGCGCGCAGGTCACGTCCGCGGCAGCCGTACGGTGAACACGGAGCCGGCACCGAGGGCGCTCGCCGCGGAAACCGAACCGCCGTGCGCCTCGGTCAGCTTGCGGACGATCGCCAGGCCGAGGCCGCTTCCGCCGGTGTGTCTGCTGCGGGACTTGTCCGCCCGCCAGAAGCGGTCGAAGACGTGCTCCAGCTCCGCAGGCTCGATACCGTCCCCGGAGTCGGCGACCTCCACGACCAGGTCACCGCCCTCTCCGCGGGCCCGTACGACGACCCGGCCGCCACCGGGGGTGTGCCGGATCGCGTTGGACACCAGATTGCCGATCACCTGCCGTAGCCGCACCCGGTCGGCGTCGGCCACCAGATCGGCGGCCACCTCGATCCGCAACGTCACCCCCGCCGGACCGGCCGTGCCCCGGTGGGCCGCCACCACCTGTTCGAGCAGGTCCCGCACGTACAGCGGTTCACGGTGCAGCACGAGGCTGTGGGTGTCGGCCGCGGCGAGGTCGCGCAGGTCGTCGATGACGTGCTGCAACAGCACCGCCTCCTCCAGCAGGAGCGCGACCAGGTCCTGGTCCACCGGGGTGAGGCCGTCCTGCCCGGCCTCCAGCCAGCCGCGCATGTTGGTCAGCGGGGTGCGCAGTTCGTGTGCCACGTCGCTGACCAGCGACTTGCGTTGCCGTTCGAGCGACTCCCGGCGGTCGGCGAGGTCGTTGAACGCGGCGGACAGCCGCCCGATCTCGTCCCGTGTCGTCACCGGGACACGCACGGCCACGTCCGCGGGGTGCTCGGCCGCGCTGATCAGGGCGCGGAGCGGACGTACCAGCCGCCCGCCCACCAGGGCGGTCAGTGCGGCGGCGACGGCCAGGACGAGGCCGGCGGCACCGGCGATGCGCAGGGTGTTCGCGGTGGACAGGTGGAAAGCCGAGGCGTTGCGGCTGTCGTGGTCGCCGACGAACAGCAGCACGGGAGGCGAGACGTAGGCGGAGAGCTGCTTGCTCCGGGCCTCGGTGACGCACTCCTGGGCCGCGCGGTCGGAGTTCTTGGGCCCCCTGTCGTTCAGGGTCCAGGAGAAGTCCGCCCAGACCACGAGTCCGTCACGGCCCTGCTGCTTCATGCACTCGGAGGCCAGCTCGTTCACCTGGTCCAGTGGCAGCCTTTCCGATCGCAGGGGCTTCCTCAACTCGAGTGCGTCGCACACGAGGCGTCCGTCCAGGCCGGGGTCGGGCCGCATCGTGGGCCGTCCGCTGGGCAGGGTGGTGAGCCGGACGGCAACGCCCTCGCGGCGCAGGCACCGGGCGATCCGGTCCGCGGTGCGCCGCAGCTCCCCCCGGTCCTTGGCCGGCAGCAGGAACGGGCCCACGGCACGCGGATCGATCGGGCCCGCGTCGGACAGGACCGGATCCGTCCGCAGCGGATCCACCAGCGCGGTCGGCCGGTAGGGCAGCCGGACACCCTCCTCGGACCCGGCGACCCGGGAGCGGGCCGGCGTGGTCACCGTGATCGCCCGGCCGGTCCGTGCCGCGAGGTCGCCGACCAGGTCCTGCACGCCGCTCCAGTCGGTGTGCGTGGCCGCGTATGCGATCAGGGCGTCGTAGACACGGGTGTCGTCGTCCAGCGACTGGCCCTGCTGGTCGCGGATCGCACCGGTCGTGCCGGCGACGGTGAGCCAGGCCGTGGCGGCCACCGCGCAGACGGCGACCAGCAGCGAGGTGGTGAGCAGGCGGGTGAACAGCCCGAGGTGCGGCCGGATCCTAACGCGGCCCAATTCCGCCCTCCCCGGTACCGCGACCCGGGGTCAGTTTGTAACCGATGCCGTAAACGGTGATCAGGTATTCCGGGCGGCGCGGGTCGGGTTCCAGCTTCTTCCGCAGATGCATCATGTACATGTCGATCGTGCGTTCCGACACCGAGGAGTCCCAGCCGACGGTCCGGTCGAGGAGCTGCCTGCGGGTGAACACCCGGCCGGGCTCCGCGGCCAGGGTTGTCAGCACGGTCAACTCGCCGCGGGTACAGGTGACCTGGCGGCCCGAGGGGCCGACCACCTCGTGGTGGAGCGGATCCACGGTGATGGGGCCGACCCGGAGAACGCCGTCGTCCGGCTGCCGCGTCGAGCCCTTCACCCGGCGCAGCAGCGTACGGATCCGGGCCATCAGCTCGCGTGGGCTGTAGGGCTTGGTCATGTAGTCGTCGGCGCCGAGGTCGAGGCCGAGCAGCAGGTCGTCCTCACCGGACCGCGCCGTCAGCATCAGGACCGGCATGTCAGACTCCTGGCGCAGGATCCGGCACACGTCGTGGCCGTCGGCCTTCGGCATCATCACGTCCAGCACCAGCAGGTCGGGCCGCAGCCGGCGCGCGGCGTCGATCGCGGCCCGCCCGTCGTGCACGACTGTCGCCTCGTGCCCTTCCGACCGCAGGTACATGCGCAGGACCTGTGCCTGTCGTTCGTCGTCCTCGGCAACCAGGATGTGTGCGCTCATGGCGGCGACTATAGGACGGTGTTTCGGCGGGCCCGGGACGCTGACAATCTCGCTACAACTTGGTGAAACCAGCCTGACGACGGTGTGAGACCTTCTGCTCCCATGATCCGAGTCACAGCGCACACCAGGGACGTCGGCGCGTCCCACCCGGCCGTGGAGCCCGGTCGGTGACCGGCGGAGAGACGGAGCCGATACCGGTCGCAAAAGCCCTGCCGGACGGGGACGTGCCGACTGTGGAGTCCGAGCGGGGCGGAGCACACGCGGCCCCGCGCAAGCGCCGTCGGCGCATCCGTACCGCCGTGGCCCTGACCGTGCTGACCCTGACGGGCGCGGGTGTCGCCGCGTCGGCGCCCTGGAAGTCTGGCGCCGACGCGGCGCAGGCCGAGCCGGAACCGGAGACCAGGACGGTCAAGGTCGTCCGCACCGACCTGACCGACACCCGGACACTCGACGGCGTCCTCGGATACGGCACGTCGCGCACCCTCAACGGCATCGGGAACGGCACGGTGACCTGGCTCGCGGCGTCCGGCACCACGGTGTCCCGGGGCGAGTCGCTGTACCGCGTCGACGACCGGCCCGTGCCCGCCCTCTACGGCAACGTCCCGATGTACCGGCGGCTGGAGGCCCTGAACACCGTGGGACGTGATGTCCGAGTGATCGCCGACAACCTGCGGGCCCTGGGCTACGACATCGGCCGTCAGCCCGGACCGGGGGAGACCGTCACCGGCCCGGTCGCCCCGACCGGCACGGAGCGGCCGAGCGGTACCGGGCCATCGGGCACGGAGCAGGACGGGAGGGCCGGAGGGGGTACGCCCGCAGAGGGAGGGCAGCGGCCCTCGTCCGGACCGTCGGTCGCTGCCCCGCAGCCGGGTACGGGGGACGGAGGGGACACGGACAGCAACACGTCCTCCGAGCAGCGGTCCGCCACCGGTCCGATCAAGATCCGCTCCGAGGACGGCGTACTCACCCGGTCGCTGATCGACGCGGTCAAACGCTGGCAGACCGACCTCGGTGTGCCGGCCACCGGTGTGATCGAACCCGGTGACGTAGTGGTGCTCAAAGGTGCCGTCCGGGTGGAGGGCGCCGAGGTCCAGCCCGGTGACCCGGCCGACGGGCCCCTGCTGCGAACCACCCCCACCAGCAAGGCGGTCACGGTCGACGTCAGCGCCTCCGAGGTCGGCGCCGTGAAGAAGGGAGACGCCGTGACGGTACGGCTGCCCGGCGGTGAGAGCGCCGCCGCCGAGGTGGCCTCCATCGGCAGCTCGGCCAAGAGCTCGTCGTCCGGACAGGGACTGCCCGGGGAACTGCGCGTGACCGTGACGGTCGCGTTCAAGGACCCCGGCAGGGTGAGCGGCCTCAACTCCGCTCCCGTCCAGGTCGAGTTCGGCTCCGAGTCACGCAGCAACGTGCTCGCCGTTCCCCTGACCGCGCTGCTCGCACTGCGCGAGGGCGGCTACGGGCTGGAACTCGTCGGCGGCCGGCTGGTGGCCGTGGAGACCGGACTGATCGCCAGAGGGATGGTGGAGGTCAGCGGTGACGGCATCACCGAGGGCGCCCGGGTGGTGACCGCGTCATGACGGCGGTGCTGTCGGTACGCGACGCGGTGGTCGAGTACCCCGGCGGAGTCAAGGCGCTGGCCGGTGTCTGCCTGGAGATCCAGGACGGCGAGTTCCTGGCCATCGTCGGGCCGTCCGGCTCGGGCAAGTCCACGCTGCTGAACGTCATGGGCACCCTCGACCGGCCGAGCAGCGGCGCCGTCGTCATCGCCGGACACGACGTCACCACCCTGCCCGACCGGCAGTTGTCCGCGCTGCGCGGCCGTTGGCTCGGCTTCGTCTTCCAGCAGTTCCACCTGACCGACGGACTCTCCGCCACCGAGAACGTGGCCACCGGCCTGCTCTACGCCGGAGTACCGCGCAGACGCAGGGCGCCCCTGGCGCGCGCCGCGCTGGAACGGGTCGGCCTGGGCCACCGTGCCGATCACCGGCCCCACCAGCTCTCCGGCGGCGAACGCCAGCGCGTCGCCATCGCCCGCGCCCTGGTCCACGAACCCGCACTGGTCCTCGCCGACGAGCCGACCGGCGCGCTCGACACCGCCAACGGCGTCGCGGTGCTGGAACTGCTCACCACGCTCAACGAGGAGGGGACCACCATCGCGCTCATCACCCACGACCGTGACATCGCCGCGAGCCTGCCCCGGCGGGTGGAGATCCAGGACGGGCGCATCGTCGCCGACCGGAGCGAGGGGCACCCGGTCGATCGGCCCGATGCCCCTACTGCCGTCTCGCGCGGCGCCCTGGGGAGCGCGTGGTGACGCCCGGCCGACGCCGCCGGTCAGCGACGGACCGGCCCGAGACCCCCTGGACCCGCCCGGTCAGGCTCTCCCCGGCCGACCTGCTCCGCCTCGGCCTGGTCGGCGTCCTGACCCGGCGGATGCGGGCGGTGCTGTCGGCCGTCGGCATCTCCATCGGCATCGCCACGATGATCGTGGTCACCGGCATCCCGGCCTCCAGCCAGCGGGCCCTCGACGACGAGCTGACCGCGCTGGGCACCGACCGGCTCCAGGCGGTCGCGGACCGGGACGCGGCGCAGGACGGCACGCCGGTCTCCTTTCCCGAGAAGTCGACCGCCATGGTGGAGCGCATCGGTGCCGTCGAGGCCGTCACCGCAGTGGCCAACACCCACACGTCCGTGAAGCGTTCGGACAGGGTCGGCCCGCTCGACGAGTCCGGCCTGACGGTCCTGGCCGCCCGGCCCGACCTCCTCGACGTCCTCAACGCCAGGGTCGGCTCGGGCCAGTACCTCACCCAGGTCACCGAGCGGTTCCCCACCGTCGTCCTCGGCTCAAAATCAGCTACCCGCCTGGGCTTCTCCGAGGTACGCCCCGGTGAGCCGGCGCCGCTCGTCCTCCTCGGCGACCAGTGGTTCAGCGTGAGCGGAGTCCTGCACTCCGTGCCGCTGGCTCCGGATATCGACCGGGCCGTCCTGGTCGGCTGGGACGCCGCGCGCCGCCACCTCGGCTTCGACGGCCGCCCCACACAGTTGTTCATCCAGGCGGACGACAAGCACATCGCGGACGTACGCGCGGTGCTCCCCGCCACCGTCAACCCCGAGTCCCCGAGCATCGTCCTGGTCAGCCGCCCGTCCGACGTCCTGGCGGCCAAGCGCTCCGCCGAGGCCACCTTCTCCGGGCTGTTCGTCGGCCTGGCCGGCCTGGCTCTGCTGGTCGGCGGCATCGGCGTCGCCAACACGATGGTGATCTCCGTGCTCGAACGCCGCCGCGAGATCGGACTGCGCCGGGCCCTGGGCGCCAACCGAGGACAGATCCGGGGTCAGTTCCTGACCGAGTCCGTGGTGCTGTCCGGCCTCGGCGGACTCACCGGGGTCGTCGTCGGCGTCCTCGCGACCATCGGCTACGCGGCGCTGAGCGACTGGCCTGCCGTGATCCCGCTGGAGGCGGTGACCGGCGGGTTCGCCGGCGCGGTGCTCATCGGTGTCGTGGCCGGTGTGTACCCGGCCGTCCGTGCCTCCCGCCTGTCGCCCACCGTGGCGCTGGCCACCACATGAACAAGGAGTCGACCACCATGCGTGATGCAAAGCGAACAGATTTCGGGTTCCACCGGGCGGGCCTCGTGCGCCGTCTCACCGTGGCCGCCGTGCTGGCCTCGTTCACTCTCCTCACCGCCTGTGGCGCAGGAGGCGGCGACTCGCGGGCCTCGTCCGGCGAGTCGGGGGACGACAAGGGGGTCGCGAGCGTGACCGGCGGGGACAGGAAGCCGACGGGGGCGGCGACGCAGGCCGAACGCCCCCTCCTCCGCCCCGACACGTCGGCGGAGGAGGAGGAGAGGCTCCACCAGGTCTACCTCAGCTGTCTGGAGCAGCACGGATACAAGAAGCTCGAGGGCTACAGCGGCAAAGTGGGTGACCCCCGCAAGCCGGACGCGGCGACGGTGGCGAGGAACGAGGAGAAGTTCGCACCGGCGCAGAAGGCGTGTGCCGCCAAGGAGCCGGAGGAACTCTGGCAGCGGGCCTACCGGGAGGATCCCCAGTACCAGGACAAGTTCGACAAGTGGCTGAAGTGCATGCGCTCCCACGGCCTCAAGGTCGCGCCCGCAGCCGACGATCCCGGCATCCTCTCCTTCGACCAAGGACTTCCGTCGGCCGACATGCAGAAGTGGGTCGACACGTGCGAGGCCCAAGCGTTCACGGGCGAGTAGCCGTGCCGGATCGGGCCATGGGAGAGGAGGAGTCCACCACCATGAGTGAGGGGGTGAGGACAGCTTTCCGGTCCCACGGCTCCGTTCCCCGATTCCCGCCCCGGAAAAGCCTGCGAATCCTTCAACACCGCCGCACCCTGCCGCGTATCCCCTGACGACGCCATTGTCCGGCGCCCTCACGCGCCGCAGGACGGAAAACTGAAGGAGAGGTCTCTTGGAAAATGAGGATCTACCACCCGCGGCACCCGCTCGCGAGCTGCGTCGCAGGACCGCGCTGCTCGGTATCGGGGCAGTGGCAGGTATCGGGGCGGTGGACGTCGGCGCGTTCGCGTACGTGAGCGGACGGGCGACGCCGGACAGGCTGACGCCGGCTCGGTTGGCGGACGGGTTCGAGACCGTGTTCGGCAAACATCCGGGGTACAGACGCAACCACGCCAAGGGGGTCAGCGTCACAGGGGAGTTCGTCGCCAACGGAGTCGGAACCGCGGTGTCGGAGGCCGTGGTGTTCGACGACGGCAGACGGACTCCGGTGACGGGGAGGTTCTCGCTGTCCGGGGGCGTCCCGGACGTCGCCGACGCCACCAAGACCGTACGGGGACTGGCGCTGCGCTTCGACCTCCCCGACGGTGAGCAGTGGCGCACCGCGATGGTGAACCTGCCCGTGTTCCAGGACCGCACCCCCCAGGGCTTCTACGACCGGATGCTCGCCTTCAAGGCGCTGCCGGACACTGGGCAACCGGATCCGGAGAAGAAGGCCGCGTTCCTGGCCGAGCATCCCGAGACAGTACGCGCCATGGAGCTCGCCAAGAAGCACCCGCCGACCTCGGGTTTCGCCGACAGCACGTTCAACGGCCTCAACGCCTTCCACTTCACCAACGATTCGGGCGGCAGCGTCCCGGTCCGCTGGTCCATGGTCCCCCTCCAGCCGGTGCACACGGCGGGCGAGGGGCCGATCGGCAGGAACGAGCTGTTCGAGACGCTGATCAGCGCGTTCGACAGCGGACCGCTGCGATGGCGACTGGTGCTCACCATCGGCCGGCCCGAGGACCCCGTCGACGACGCCACCGTCCCCTGGCCGGCCGGTCGCCGCACACTGGACACCGGGATCCTGACCCTCACCTCCGTCCACACCGGGGCGTCGGGCAACGCGCGGGACATCAACTTCGACCCCACGGTCCTGCCACGCGGCATCAAGGCGTCCAGTGATCCACTGCTGAGTGCCCGCTCGTCCGTTTACGCGCAGTCCTTCGCGCGGCGTACGGGGGAGCCGGACACGAAGGGTGCCGTGAAGGTGGCGGGGAAGCGCGATGACTGATGCCGCGGCGGGGGCGTCCGCGGCCCCCGACTTCCCGGTCCCGCAGGATCCGGTCGCCGACGTCCCGGACCGGTACACGCTCTTCTCCCGCTGGCTGCACTGGGTGATGGCCGTCCTCATCGTGGCCATGCTCTTCATCGGCGCGGCCATGGTGGCCTCCCTGGCCGACTACCGCCTGCTGGTGTCGGTGCACAAACCCCTGGGCATGGCCGTGCTCCTGCTCGCGGTGGTTCGGCTGGTGAACAGGTTCACCCGTCGGGCACCCCCGCACCCGAGGTCGATGGGCACGGGCGAGCGCAGGGCCGCCCTGGCGTCCGAGTGCCTGATGTACGGCCTGATGGTGTCCCAGCCGCTGGTCGGCTGGGCCATGGTGTCGGCGTCCGACACACCGTTCACCGTGCTCGGCGTGCGGGTGCCGCCCATCGCGCCGGCCGACCCCGGGGTCTACTCCGCTCTGCACGAGACCCATCTGGTCTTCGGCTACGCGCTGTTCATCCTCTTCACCCTGCACATGCTGGCCGTTCTGGTCCACGTCCTGGTACTGCGGGACGGGCTCCTCGGCCGGATGGCCCTGTGGCGGACGTCCCGGAAGGAACCGGTGGCAGTGCGGAGGGTGAGCCCCTGACCCACTGCTCGCGCCTCCCTTCGGCCCTTTCGCCGCCTGGTGCTCGAGACGTGGTGAGCGGTGCGCGTGGGGCGGGGGGGGAGGGGCGCGCGGCGACTCCCCCCCATCGAGGTCGCCGTACTCGGTCCTCGGTGTCGTGTCAGCTCTGGCGGACTCCTCGGCGCCAGATCGCGCTGATGTCGAGCGTGTGTGAGATGGCGTCGAGCGGGTTGCCGTCGACGAGGAGGAGGTCGGCGCGCAGACCGGGTGCGATCCTTCCGCGGTCGCTGAGGTCGAACCGTCGGGCCGGCACGGACGTCGCGGCGGCGAGGGCGGCCTGGGGGGACAGTCCGGCCCGGACGAGCAGGGTGAGTTCGTGGTGGACGCTGGCGCCGTGTGCGACGCCGCCGTGGCTGGGCACGGGGACAGAGGCGTCGGTGCCGGCGAGAATGTCGACGCCTGCGGCGTGCAGGGCGGCGACGCTGTCCAGGACGTGCTGGAACGTGCCCTGGGGGTAGGAGTTGAACGTGCCGCGCAGAGTGTCGAGCCATGGCTGTGACAGGCGACCGGCGACGCGGGGGTCGTCGGCGAGGTGCGCGGCGTCGCGGCCCATGAGCGAGGAACTGACGGCCAGGCACGGCGTGATGAAGACGTCGGCGTCGCGCAGGGCGCCGATGATGGAGTCGTCCGCCCGCTGGTCGATGAAGAGGTGGGCCAGGCCGTCGACACCGACGTCGAGGGCCTGGCGGGTGGCGGCCAGAGTGATGGCGTGGGCGATGACCTTGAGTCCCAGCCGGTGGGCCTCGTCCACTCCGGCCTTGATGGTCGTGGAGTCGATCACGGGAAGGCCTGCGTGGCCCATGACGGTGCCCTCTTCGATCATCACCTTGATGTAGTCCGCCCCGGCCTGGGCGAAGGCCTGGACATGGGCGCGGGCCTCGTCGGGCGTGCTGACCGACGGCATCTGCCACCCCTTGTGTTCACCGGCGGCCGGGTCGTGCTCGCCCAGGTCCCCCATGAGTTCGCTGGGGTGGCCGTCCTTGGCCATCATGGCGATCAGCGCGGAGCGCACGTCGGCGATGGTGTCGTCGTTCTCGACGTCGGTGCGCTGCTCGGGTGTCCAGTAGCCCTGCATCTCCAGTTCGGTGGTCACGCCGAAGCGCAGAGCCTCACGCAGGGAGTCCACCGAGGTGTGTACGTGGCTGTCGATGAGGCCGGGCAGCAGACAGCCGCCCCTCGCGTCGACGATCTCGGCGTCCCGGGGCGCGTCCAAGGCGCCGACGGCGGTGACGGCCTGGCCCTCCATGGTGAGGGTGGTGGCGTCCAGCAGTTGCCGGCCGTCGAAGACGCGGGCGTTGGTGATGTGTGTGGCGGTCATTGCGTGTCCTTCCATGGGAGTTGCCGGGATCCGCGGGCGCGGCGCACGGGGCGTCGGGGCCGGCGGACGACGCGGTTCGAGCAAGCCGTCCGTACTGACGGCGGTGCTCAGGTGGCGGAGGCACTGTCGGCCGCCCGCTTGGGCTCTGCCGCCGCCCCGCCGGGCTTGCCGCGTAGTGGCACTTCCTTGATGAGAAGCGACGCCGGAAGTGCGGCGAGAGCGATCAGCGAGCCGGTGAGGAAGATCAGGTGGGTGGCATGGACGACATCAGCCAGGTAGGCCTCCCGGGCGGCGTCGGACAGGCGCCCGGCGGCGTTGCCGGGGAGAGCTCCCTCGCCGGGCGCCTGGCCGGCACCGGCGACGGCACCGGTGAACAGGGAGGCGAACACGGCGAGGCCCAGGGAGCCGCCGAGGTTGCGGAAGAGGTTGGTGGCCGCCGACGCGGAGCCGATGTCGCGCGGCTCGACCGCGTTCTGGGCGATGGTGTTCGACATCTGCAGGGTGAGGCCGGTGCCCGCGCCCACCAGAGCCATGTAGGCGGAGGTCGTGAAGCGCGAGGTGTCGGTGTCCATCGTGGACAGCAGCCCCATTCCGGTCACGAGGAACAGTGAGCCGAGAACCGGAAAGATCTTGTAGCGGCCGGTGGCCGTCATGACCCGGCCCGCGATGTTCGAGGTGATCAGGGTCGCGATCATCAGCGGAAGCAGGAGGAGCCCGGAGTTGGCGGCCGAGGCACCCTGGACCACCTGCAGGTACAGCGGCAGGTAGAGCGTGGCTCCGAACAGTGTCACCCCGGTGACGGTGAGCAGGACGGCGGAGAGCGGGAAGTTGCGGTGGCCGCTGTAGATGCGCGGCGGCATCAGCGGTTCGGCCACACGGCGTTCCGTGGCGATGAACGCGGCCAGCAGCACGCTCGCGGCGAGCGCGAGGGCGACGATCTGCCAAGAGCTCCAGGCGTAGGTGCTGCCCGCCCAGGTCGCGGCCATGACGAACGCGGAGATCGCGCCGGTGAGGAATGTGATGCCCCACCAGTCGAGGGTGATCCTTCCCTGCCGCTTCGCCGCGGGCACGCGCAGCATGATCCAGCACCAGGCGATGCAGATCAGACCGATGGGCACGTTGATGTAGAAGGCCCAGCGCCAGCCGAGGTGCCCGGTCACGAAGCCGCCGAGCAGTGGGCCGCCGAGCTGGCCCAGAGCCGTGACACCGGCCACCATGCCCTGGTAGCGGCCCCGCTCCCGCGGCGGCAGCAGCGCGCCGATGAGAGCGAACGCGCCGGCGCCCATGCCGCCGGCGCCCAGCCCCTGGAGCACCCGGAAGACGATCAGCCAGTCGATCGAGGACGCCATACCGCACAGCACGGACGTGATGAGGAACAACACGATCGAGGTGAGGAACATCGTCTTGCGATTGAAGAGGTCACCCAGCTTGCCCCACACGGGCGTGGAACACGCCGTGGCCAGGGTGTAGCCGGTCACGACCCACGACATGTGCTCCAGACCGCCGAGGTCGGCGACGACGGTCGGCATCGCTGTGCCGACGATGAGCGCGTCCAGCATGGACAGCAGCAGGGCCAGCATGATGCCCAGCAGGACCCAGCGGATGTTCTTGGGCACTTCGATCGGATCGGTGGTCGCGGGTGTCCGGCCCGCTCCGGAGGGGGACGGCATGAGACTTGACCCCTTGAGGGCTAGACGGTCGGTTCGAGCTGACCCAACCGTAACGAACATGTTCGTAGCGAACAAGTTCGTTACGTGTTGGCTGTTCATGGCGCCGCTTCAGCACGGGATCCGGACCACCACCCGCCGCACACCGCCCTTCCAGATCGACTCCGTCACGAAGCTGTGGACGGCCACGCCGGTCACGCAGCTCGCGGACGAGGGCCTGACCGGCCTCGACGCGCCGGTGCGCGACCGGCTGCCGGAGTTCCGCATCGCCAGGGCTCCTGGCAGGCCGCGTTCCCGCCGCTCACGGTCACCCTGCCCGCCCGGAGCGTGCCCTTCGCCTCGGTCCCGACCCCGCCCGACGGCGGCGACTTCGGCTTCATCGAACCCGATCGGTCCGCCGGCTCGGCCGGCGGACCGCGGTGAGGATGTGAAGCGCCCGAAGGGCCGGGGAACGGTCAGTCGCCCAGGACGTCGGTCACCTTGAGTTGGTCCACGTCGACCTCGGCGACGGTCAGGTCGTCGTTGAGCACCCACGCGGTCTTCGAGTCGGCGCTGAAGCTGATCGCCTGGCGGGGCCCCTTCAGGGCGCCCTTGGAGCCGCTCTTCACCGTGCCGATCACGGAGTTGTCCTCCGTGTTCACGGCGGTCAGCGTGTTGTCCGCCATGTTCCCGGAGAGCAGGACCGACCCGTCGGGGGAGAGCGCGGCACCGTAGGGCGTGTCGCCCACGTGGACGCTGGTCCTCGCGCCGGACTCCAGGTTGATGACGGAGATCTCGTCGGACTCGCTGTTGGCCGCGTACAGACGGTCGCCCGCACGGTTGACGGACACCGCGCGCAGGCCCTTGAAGTCGCCGATCGTCTCCGGCTCGGCGCCCTTGTTCTTGAGGTCGACGATCGAGACCTCGCCCTCCCCGTAGTTGGTGACGTACAGCTTGTCACCCGAGTACGAGAGCTTGGTGCCCTGCCGCGGCTCGTGGAAGCCGGTGAGGACGTCCGTCGGCCTGTTGTTCTCGAGGTCGACGACCGTGACGGTGTCCGCCGCCGCGTTGTTGGCGTACAGCCACTTGCCGTCCCTGCTCTGCGCGGTGCCGAACACACCGGCTCCGAGCGGCAGACGCTGCGTGACGTGGAAGCCGGCCATGGAGATGCGGTCCACGACACCGCGCGCGCTGTCGGACACGGTGAAGCTCTTGCTGTCCGGCGCGAACAGGATGTTGCGCGGGCTGACGTAGCCCTTGATCTCGGCGACCTTGCGACCGCTCGGTACGTGGATCACGACCAGGTGGTCAGAGTACGAGTTCGTCGCCACGGCGAACCGCTCGTTCGGGCTGACCGCGAGGGTGTTGTTGGTGGCGTCGACGGTGGGGTCCTGGTCCTTGGGATCCTTGGGGTTCCCCTTCTCGATCTTGCTGGTGTAGGCGCCGAAGTCCACCACGGTGGTGGTGAACCCCTTCGACGACTTCGTCTCCGGTGAATCCGCGCTGGCCGTGGTCACGGCCGCGCCGGACAGGGCGAGCGCCGCGAGCGCGGTGGTGGTGATCATCGTCCGACGCGTGGTCCTGAGGCGTTTCACCTGGGCTGTCTCCTTGATCTGGGTGTCCCCCGCCGCGCATGACCGGTTCCCGGGCGCCGGCGGCATGGGAGCTGCTTACGGGCCGGTTCGCGCACTTGGTCGGCTCTGTAACCGTTGTCATGAGGTGATACGCGGCCGTGCTCCGTCGTGTTGAAGAGGAAGTGGATCAATTTGCACGGGCGGCGACCGGGCCGGAGCCGGGACCCCACCGGGCAACGGCCCGCCGAGATCGGCGGCGTGAACCGAACCGGTGGCGGCCCCGTTCGGGCGGGAGGAAGGCCAGCGACCTCACGGAAGGACTCGCCTTGCGTTCTCCTCACACCGGCTCCGGCGGCCGGCGCAGATCCCGCACCTCGACCGCGTTCCTGCTCACCGCAGCCCTCGGCACGACGCTCCTGGCCGGGACCCGGCCGCCTTCGCAGCGGACCGGCAGACGGCCGGCCAGGGCGTGGCGGAGCCGGGCACCGACATCACCGGGAACGGCGGTGTCCTCACGGCCCAGTACCCCGAGAGCGGTGACGAGAGTGAGCACAAGCTCATCGACGACGACGTCACCACCAAGTACTTCACACCGCGTCCGTCCGCGTGGCTGCAGTACCGATCGACGACCGCGGCCGCCATCGACCACTACACCCTGACCTCGGCCGACGACGCGGCACCGCCTGACCGGACCGACCCGGAGAGGGAGCCGGGACACCGACGCCCCCTGCGGCCCACCCCACCCGGCACGGTAGTGCCTGCGCTACCACGGCTCGGCAGTGGACGGGATCGAGACGCCATGGGCTTCCGAGGGACGCTGATCCATGTCAGCAGGAGCGTCCAGCAGGGAGTTTCCCCGTGTCTCAGCATCGTGCCTCCAGGTCCCGTCTCCGTCGCCGGTCGGCCATCGCGGTGTCCGCACTCGCGGTCCTGGGCGGGATGGTGGCGGTGGGTCTGCCCTCGGCGAGCGCCGACCAGCCCGCCGCCAGGCCGAACGCCAAGGTCCAGCGGAGCCTGGACGACCTCGTGGGCGACCACGGCTTCCCCGCCGCGCTCGCCTCCGTGCGCGACGAGAAGGGGCACACCCGCAACTACACCGCCGGCGTGGGCGACCGGGCCAAGAAGAGGTCCAGGGTCCCGGTCGACGGACAGATCCGCATCGCCAGTACCACCAAGCTGTACACCTCGACCGTGGTCCTTCAGCTGGTGGGCGAGGGCCGGATCGGTCTGGACACGACGGTGGAGACCTACCTGCCGGGCCTGGTGCGCGGTGAGGGCATCGACGGCCACGACATCACCGTGCGGCAACTGCTCCAGCACACCAGCGGACTGCCCAACTACACGGAGACCATGCCGAAGCTCTCCGAGTGGCAGCACACCTTCGTCGACGACTACGACCTGCTCGACAAGGCCTTCGAGGAGAAGGCGTCGTTCCCCCCGGGCAAGGGCTGGGAGTACAGCAACACCAACTACACCCTCGCCGGCCTGATCGTGCAGAAGGTCACCGGCCGCCCCATCGGTGAGGAGATCACCGACCGGATCATCGAGCCCCTCCGACTGCGTCACACCTACTGGCCCGGCCAGGGCGAGCAGACCATCCGTGAACGCCACCCGCACGGCTACGGGTCCGACACACCCGGCGGTCCGCTCTTCGACGCCACCGAGCTGGACCCCTCATGGGGCGGAGCGGCCGGGCAGCTCATCGCCCGCCCCAGCGACGTCAACCGTTTCCTGACCGCGCTCATGGACGGCAAGCTCCTGCGGCCCGCCCAGCTCAAGGAAATGCGCACCACAGTGGAGACCAAGGGCCTGCACGACGGCTGGCGTTACGGCCTGGGCATCGTCGAGATGCCGTTGAGCTGCGGCGGTGTCGCCTGGGGCCACGGCGGCGACTTCGACGGCTACGAGAACCGCAACGGCGTCACCGACACGGGCCGGGCGGCCACCGTCGCCGTCACCGCCCTGCCCTCCACCCTCAAGGCCGCCGAAGGCGTCAACGCCGCCCTCGACACCGCCCTGTGCACCCGCTGACCCACACCCCCACTGCTGCTTCCGCTGTCCGCAAGGAGAACAGTCATGCCGAACCGTCGTCACACCCTGACCGCCCTGGGCGGGATCGTCGCGGCTCTCGCCCTGTCCGTGCCCGCGGCGAACGCGCTCACCGACGACTCCGCCACGACCGGCACCACCGTCGCCCGAAGCCAGGACACCTTCAAGGGCCGGACCGACGCCGCCGTCCGCAAGAGCCTGAAGGACCTGGTCAAGAAGGACGGTTTCCCCGGCGCACTGGCTTCCCTGAGTGACCCGGGCGGCCGTGCCCGCAACTACACGGCCGGAGTCGGCAACCTGAAGACCAAGTCGAAGGTGCCCCTCGACGGGCAGGTACGCATCGCCAGCAACACCAAGATGTTCACCGCGACCGTCGTCCTGCAACTCGTCGGCGAGGGCAGGGTCAGCCTCGACGCGCCCATCGAGGACTACCTGCCCGGCCTCGTCCGCGGCGACGGCATCGACGGCCACGACATCACCGTACGACAGCTCCTCCAGCACACCAGCGGACTGCCCGACTACGACGAGGAAGTCGTCCAGGACTACGTCGCCAAGCAGCAGCACCGCTACTTCGAACCCCGCGAGATCCTCCAGTTCGGCCTGAACAAGAAGGCGCTCTTCGCGCCCGGCACCGGCTGGAGCTACAGCAACACCAACTACGTCCTGGCCGGTCTCCTCGTCCAGAAGGTCACCGGCCGCCCCGTCGGCGAGGAGATCACCCACCGCATCATCGAGCCCCTCGAGCTGCGCCACACCTACTGGCCCGGCCTCGGTGACCAGACCATCAAGGAACGACACCCCCACGGCTACTTCGCCGCAGCGCCCAACACGCCCTACGCCGACGTCACCGAGCAGGACCCCTCCGCCGGCTGGGCGGCGGGAGGACTCATCGGCACCCCCGGCGACCTCAACCGCTTCCTCACCGCGCTCCTCGACGGCAGGCTTCTCAAGCCGGCGCAGCTCAAGGAGATGCAGACCACCGTCGACGCCCCCGACCTCGACACCGTCGGCGACGGCCACTACGGCCTCGGGCTCGCCACCTTCAAGCTCAGCTGCGGCGGCTACGCCTGGACCCACGGCGGCAACGCCCCCGGCTACACCACCCGCAACGCCGTGACCAAGGACGGCCGGGCGGCCACCATCGCCGTCACCGCCCTGCCCACCACCCTCCCCGCCGCGGAACACGTCGAGGCCGCCCTCGACACCGCGCTCTGCACGCGCTGACCCGGCCCCGCGACGGCAGGGACCCCACCCCGCGACGGACCACCGTGACAGGTGCCGGACGCGGGGCGGGGCATGCCCGGCTCCAGCGGGCAGGCGGGGCCTACTCCGCGGCGCCGGATTCGGAATCCCACGGATACTCCAGTACGTGAGCCACTTCCCGGGCCCGCGCGGTTCCCTCGACGCGCTCGACGAGGTGAAGCGACATGTCGATACCGGCGGACACACCCGCACTGGTCACGATGTGCCCGGCGTCGACCCACCGCTGCCCGGTGCGCACCTCGACGTCGGGGAACTGGGCGAGGTCGTCGAGCACGCTCCAGTGACTGGTGGCGGCCAGCCCGGCGAGGAGTCCTGCCGCCCCGAGGACGAGGGCACCGTTGCAGACGGACGCCAGGAGCGTGCCCGTGTCCGCGAAGGACCGCATCCGTGCCAGATGTGCCTGGTCGTATCGGAGGTGATCGATCCCCGAACCGCCGGGATGGATGAGGAGGTCCGGCCTCGGGTCGTCGTCGACACCGCCGTCGGGCGTGACGGCCAGTCCGAGGCTGCACCGCACAGGCTTCCCGTCGAGGCTCGCGGTGCGGACGAGCACCTCACGGTCGGTCAGCTCCTGCCAGAAGCGGAGGGTCTCCCACGGACCGAAGGCGTCCAGCTCCTCGACCCCTTCGAACAACAGCACGGTGACTCGATACGGAACGGTGTCGGGCATGGCTGGTCGGCCTCTCCGGGAAACATGCGGGATGGGCGAACAAGGTAGCGCGCCGCTTGGCGGCCGGCATGGTGCCGGCCTGGTGACGATGACGACATCGACGAGAAGGCGAAGCCCGGGAACTGGCGGCCCTCCCGCCGCGACTACTGCACCGAAACCACTCGGCCCAGACCACTCCGCCCATGAGTGGGTACGGCGCGCACCACAAGGAGTCCCATGTCGATGAACCGGCCGGCCGCGGCCACCCTGGCCGCGGCCTTCTGTCTGCTCACGGCGGCATGCGGCTCCTCGTCCGACGACACGGCGAGCGGCACCACCGAGGCCGCCGGATCGACGTCCGGCTACCCGGTCACCCTCGACAACTGCGGCCGGAAGCTGACCTTCGACAAGGCCCCCGAGCGGGTCGTCGTCATGAACGGCGCGTCCGTCGCCGAGGTCTCGACGCTGCTCGCCCTCGGGCTCGAGGACAAGGTCGTCGCCAACCAGCAGAGTTACGGCAGGTCCGAGGTACCCGGCCGGGCCGCCGCCATCAAGAAGCTCCCCACCGGCGGAATCACACTCAACGGCGCCGGTGACATCCCCCGCGAGGCCATGCTCGGCCTGCGTCCCGACCTCACCCTGTCCGTCACCTCGTACGGCTTCGAACAGAAGAACGGCTTCGCCACCCGTGAGCAGCTCCAGCAGGTGGGGGCCAACAGCTACATCTCTCCGCAGGGCTGCGACGACGATCCCTCCAGGATGACCGTCGCCGACAGCTACCAACTGCTGCGCGACATGGGGAAGATCTTCCATGTCGGCGACCGGGCCGAGAAACTGATCGCCGAGTCCGAGAAGAAGATCGCGGCGGTCGCCGGGAAGGCCAGGACGGACAAGCCCCCGAAAGTCATGGTGCTGTTCGCCAGCCCGTCGGGCGAAACCGACTTCAGCCTGGTCTTCGCCAAGGGCATCGTCAACGACATCCTCGCCAAGGCCGGCGGCGCCAACGCCTTCGAGGACACCGCCGAGACGCTCTTCACCAACGTCAGCAAGGAGAAGGCGGCCACCACGGACGTCGACGCCCTCGTCGTGATCGACGCCAGCGGCACCGACGCGGCCGGATACGCCAAGAAACTGCTCAAGGAGTTCCCCCAGTGGCCGGCCGCCAAGAACAACACGTACGTGACACTGTCCGACTCGATGTACCTCGGCCCCAGCAACGAAGTGGCCGTGAAGAAGATCGCCGAGGCGCTGCATCCGGACGCCGCCTGAGCCGGCTCACGCTGCCGCTGGCGTTCGCCCTCCTGCCCGTCGCCCTGGTCGCCGCCATGATCGTCTCGATCGGCGTCGGCGCGGTCAACGTGCCCGTCGGCGACGTGTGGAGCATCGTCGTCCACCACGTCACGGGTGCCGGAGCGGCACCCTCGGACCCCGCGCTCGACCAGATCGTGTGGAACTTCCGCGCCCCGCGCGTGGTTCTGGCGGCGCTGGCGGGCGCGGGCCTGTCCGTGTCCGGCGCCGTACTGCAGAGCGCCGTCTCCAACCCGCTGGCCGACCCCACCGTGCTGGGCTTCTCCTACGGCGCCACACTCGGCGCCGTCCTGGCCATCACCCTGGGCGGCTCGGTGGCGGCCGCCGGCCTCGGCGTCTCGACGGCGGCCTTCGTGGGGGCGATGGTGGCGGGAGCCCTGGTCTTCGCGCTGGGACAGCGACGCGGACGCATGGCCCCGACCCGGCTCGTGCTGGCCGGGGTGGCCGTCGGCTACGTCTTCCTGTCGGCGACGAGTTTCGTACAGCTCCACGCCTCCCCGAACGAACTGCGCACGGTGCTGTTCTGGACGCTGGGCAGTGTCGCGGGCGCCCAGTGGGACCAACTTCCCACGGTCGCCGTCGTGGTGATCGCCACGACCGTCCTGCTGTCCCTGTTCGGCCGCCGGCTCAACGTCCTGCTGGCCGGCGACGAGTCCGCCACCGCGCTCGGCCTCGACGTCAACCGGCTGCGCCTGCTCCTGCTGGTGCTCAGCGCCCTGCTGACCGGCACGGTCATCGCGGTCGCCGGCGGCATCGGGTTCGTCGGCCTGATGATCCCGCACCTGGTACGGCTGAGCACCGGTGCCGACCACCGCCGTCTACTGCCTCTGACCGCGCTGCTGGGCGCGGTGTACCTGGTCCTCGTCGACCTCCTCTCCCGCACCCTCGACCGCCCCAACGAGCTGCCCCTGGGCATCCTCACCGCACTGCTCGGCGCGCCCTTCTTCCTCTGGCTGCTGCGCCGCAACAAGAGCCTGGACTGACGTATGAAACTCACCGTCGAACGGCTCCACGTCACCCTGGAGGGCAACCCGATTCTCCGTGACGTGAGTCTTGAGGCCCGCGCGGGAGACATCGTCGGCCTCGTCGGGCCCAACGGCAGCGGCAAGTCGACCCTGTTGCGCACCGTCTACCGTTCGCTGCGTCCGGCGGGCGGCGTCGTGCGGGTCGGGGACGACGACGTGTGGACCCTGTCCGCCCGCACAGCGGCCCGCCGTACCGCCGCGGTGCTCCAGGACTCCGGCGGCAACACCACCGGTCTGACCGTCACCGAGATCGTCGCCCTGGGCCGCAGCCCCCACCACGGCCTGCTCGGACGCGACGGAGCCGAGGACCACCGGGCCGTCGAGGACGCCATCGACCACTGCGGCGTACGGCGCTACGCACAGCGCGACTACGCCTCCCTGTCCGGCGGGGAACGCCAACGTGTCCTGCTGGCGCGGGCGCTGGCGCAGTGCCCGCGGCTGCTGGTCCTGGACGAACTCACCAACCACCTCGACATCCGGGCCCGCTTCGAGCTGCTGGAGCTGGTCCGCGCCACGGGGATCACCACCCTGGCGGTCCTGCACGACCTCGACCTCGCCGCCCGGCTCTGCGACCACCTCGTCGTCCTGCACGAGGGCGCGGTGGTGGCCGCGGGCGCGGTCCTGGAGGTGCTGACGCCGCAGGTCCTCGGGGAGGTCTTCGGCGTACGGGCGAGCACCCACCGGCACGACGACGGCGTCATCCGCATCACCTACGCCGCCCAGCCACTCGCCACCGACGTGCCGGCCCCGCGCGGGTGACACGCACGACAGCGGGGAACTCCATCCGGGCGCACGGCGACTCACTGGGGGACGGCTCCACGTGAACGAGGGAGCCGGCGCACACCTCCCGGGGCGCACCCACACCTCCGGAGACCGTCAGGAGACGCACCATGGCACGTATCGAATACCTCGTCACCGGCATGACCTGTGAGCACTGCGCCGCGAGTGTCACCGAGGAGGTGTCCCAGGTGCCCGGCGTCACCGGCGTGAACGTCGACGTGAGCGCGGGAGCGGTCGCCGTCGACGGCGCCGGCCTGGACGACGCGTCGCTGCGTGCGGCGATCGCGGAGGCGGGGTACCAGGTCACGGCACTCGTCCTGGCCTGACGCGGGCCGCGGTACGGCGGCCCGCACCGGAGCGGAGCCCGTCCTGGCAGGAACCCGGGTGTCCGGCTTCTTCCGGTGGGTGCCAGGATGAGCTGCCATGGCAGCCGACGGAGCGTTGCGCGCGTTGCGGGCCGCGGTGTTCGCGGCCGTCTGCGTGGTGCTCGCCGCCCTCGGCCACGTGCTGATGTCCGGCTCCGGACTGCCCTGGTGGGTGCTGCTGTCCGGCCTCACCGCGGTCGGCGCGGTGGGCTGGTCCTTCGGCGGTAGGGAGCGGTGCGGCGCCGCGGTGGCCGCCCTGACCGTGGCCGTACAGACGGCCCTGCACCTCGGCTTCACCCTCGCGCAGTCCACGGCCCGGCCGCCCATGGCCAAGGCCGGTGGCACGCAGAGCGTCCAGGAGTGGGCGCGGTACCTGCTCTGCGGCGCCGACCCGACCCCGGCCCAGGCGGCCCGTGCCTACGACATCGCGCAGCGGGCCGGCCTGACCGAGCACCTGCACCACGGGCCCGGTCACGCCACAGGGGCCATGGCCACGTCGGGCACCACGGACATGTCGGCGCCGGCCGCCCTGATCCACCTGGGGCACATGACTGGCACCGCGTCCTGGGGCATGCTCGCCGCCCACCTGGTGGCCGCCGTCCTGTGCGGACTCTGGCTGGCACAGGGGGAACGCGCGGCCTTCGCCCTCGTACGCGCCTGCGCCGACCGCGCTTTCGTGCCGCTGCGGCTGGTGCTCGTCGTCCTCGTGCCACCGCCGGGTCCGCCCGCCTTCCGGCCCGCCCGGCGGACCCGCCGGCGGCTGCGGCGCCTCCTGTTCGTGCACACCCTCGCCACCCGCGGCCCTCCCCGGGGGACCGCTGTCGTCTGACAGCCGGTTCACCGCCGAAGCGTCCGATGCGCCCGGCGGTCCCCGTGCGCGTGTGCGCGGACGGGTCTCCCACCCGTGCGGCGGGCCCATGGCCCCCCGGGCCCCTCCTCGGCGCCGCCGTACCGGATCCTGCCGAGGAAGGACCACGGGACCATGATCCCTGCCCTGCCCGCCGTGACCGACGAGACGGTCACGGCATGGGCGCTCGCCGCCGCCGGCGGCGACAGCGAAGCGGTCGACCGCTTCGTGCGCGCCCTCCAACGTGACGTACTGCGCTATGTGGCGTACCTCGCCGACGACATCCAGGCCGCCGACGACCTCGCCCAGGACACGTTCCTGCGGGCGCTGACCGCGCTGCACCGGTTCGAGGGCCGCTCCTCGGCCCGGGTGTGGCTGCTGTCGATCGCCCGCCGGGCGGTCGCCGACAACATCAGAGGGGCCGCCCGACGGCCGAGGACGGACGGCACCGCCGACTGGGAGGACGCGGTCGAGCGCGCCCGGCCGGCCGGTCTGCCGGGCTTCGACGACGGAGTCGCCCTGATGCACCTGGTCGAAGCCCTGCCCCGCGACCGCCGCGAGGCATTCCTGCTCACGCAGGTGTACGGACTGCCGTACGCGGACGCCGCGGAGGTGGTCCGGTGCCCGGTCGGCACCATCCGCTCCCGCGTCGCGCGGGCCAGGCTGAACCTGGCGGAAATGATGGCGGACGAACCCGGCACCACGCCCCGGTACGCACCGGCCGTGGCCTGAGAGGACGTCATGGTCCGTGCCCGCGCCGCTGCCTGGGCACGCGAGCACGGGCCATGGGCCTTGCGTGGTCAGGCATCCTCGATGAGAGCGGCCGGGACGGTGGTGTGCGGCGCGACGGACCTCGGGGAGGCTGTCACGGCGGCGGTCGCCGTCCACGGAGTGTCGGTGGCGAGGGCTTCTCGCCAGGGGCGCAGCGCGCGCGGCGGCAGGCCGGCGGCCAGCACGGCGGACAGCCGGTCGCCGGTTCGGTAGGCGACGAGGAAGCGGCCCTGCGCCATGTCCCCTTCGACGACGACGTGTTGGTCGTGGCCGCGCGGGTGCCCGTAGGCCTGGAGCCTGACGTCGTACTGGTCGGTCCAGAAATAGGGGACCGGTGCGAAGGGCCGGGGCCGGTCGGGGTTGAGGAGGTTGTGCGCGACGGTCAGGGCCTGCTCGGCGGCGTTGGTGCGGTGCTCGACGCGCATCGACGTGCCGAACCGGGGGTGGTGCCAGCGGGCCACGTCCCCGACCGCGTACACACCGGGCGCCGCCACGCAGAACCGGTCGCACACCAGCCCGTCCTCCAGGCGCAGACCGCTGCCGTCGAGCCATTCGGTGTTCGGCACCGAGCCGACGGCCATCAGCACGTCGTCGGCGGGGAGAACGCTGCCGTCGCTCAGCAGCACGGCGCCGACGCGTCCTCCGGGGCGGCTCCGGATCCCGGTGACCGAGACGCCGGCACGGACGTCGACACCGTGCTCCCGGTGCATCCGGGTCAGGAATCCGCCCACCGTGTCGCCCAGGACGCGTGCCAAGGGCAGCGCGGACCGTTCCACGAGCGTGACCTCGACGCCGAGCGCCCGCGCGGTCGCCGCCGTCTCGGTGCCGGCGAATCCGGCGCCGACGACCACCAGACGGCGGCCCGCGCGCAGCCTCGGCCGGAGCGCCAGGGCGTCGTCCAAGGTGCGCAGTACGTGTATCCCGGCGGTGCCGTCCGCGCCCGGAACCGATGGCCGCCGCGCGCGGACCCCGGTCGCCACGACCAGGGACTCGTACGGGAGACGGGTTCCGTCGTCGAGACGCACGAGGCGCTCCGCGGGGTTCACCCCGGTCGCCGCGGTGGCCAGTCGCATGTCCAGGCCGAGGCTCTGAGTCTCCGCCGGGCTGCGCAGCGCGAGCCGGGGAGGATCCCAGGCGCCGCTCAGGAGCTGCTTCGACAACGGCGGCCGGTCGTAGGGGAGATGAGGCTCCGCACCGATCACCACGAGTCGGCCGGTGTACCCCAGTCGGCGCAGCGCCGCCGCGGTGGTCAGTCCGCCCGCGGAGGCGCCGACCACGACCACCGGGCCGCCGCTCACGTCGCCACCAGCTCGATCGCCGCGCCCTTGTCCTGCTGCATGTCCACCCGCACGGGGTCACCTCTATCGGTTGTCCATTTCACCCACCCGTTTGGTGAACACCGTAAGCCGGTCAAGGGTGTTCGGACAACGAACGCGGGACGACGACGGGCCGGACTCGAGCGGCGGTGTCGATACGCCGGCCCACGTGACCTCACCCCACCATCAGCGCGGACGCGCGAGGCGCGAGGAAGTGGTCCATCACCAGTTCCCCGGCGCCGACGGCGGCCACCTGGTCGCCCACGGCGGATCCCTGCACCAGGACCCGCTCGCGTGCCACCAGTTCGCGGGCGACGAGGTCGGGGACGACGGGGAGGAACGCCGGGCCGAGCCGGCTCCACAACGGGCCGCCGAGCACGACCCGCTCCACGTCCAGCAGATTGACCAGCACGCCGAGGCCGACCGCGACCCGTCGCGCCGCCCGCTCCAGGAGACGGGAGGCGACGGCGTCGCCCGCGGCCGCGAGGTCGCACAGCGCGGAGCAGGCGTCGTCCACCGCGACGTAGTCGTTGAGGTTCGGCAGCGGCATCAGGCCCACCCGGGCGGCCTGGAGGACGAGCGCCTCCGGAACGCAGGCGGCGGCCAGACCGCCGCGCCGGCCGCTCCACTCCAACTGCTCGGCGTCGGGGTCGACGACGAGGTCGCCGACCTCTCCGAGGTTGTTCGTGGTGCCCCGTACGACCTGGTTGTCCAGGACGACCGAGGCGCCCACGCCCGATCCCAGGTAGAGGAAGACGAACGTGTTGGACCCCGCCCCGCAGGAGCGGAGCTCCGCCGTGGCGGCGGCCGTGACGTCCTTGTCGAGGAGGACGGGCAGTCCGGTCGCCTCGTGCAGGTCCGCGCGGAGCCGGACGTTGCGCCAGTCGGGCAACTGGGGCGGGTCGAGCAGGAGTCCCGCGTCGACGTCGAGTGGCCCCGGGGCCGCGATGCCAAGGCCGAGCACCCGGTCCGCGGCGATGTCCGCCTCGGTGAGCAGACCCTCGACCACCTCGGCGATGACGGCGGTCGTCCGTGCCGGGTCCGTGGCCTGCGGGGTGCGTTCCTGGCGTCCCAGCCGGACCCGGCCCTCGAGATCGAGGAGCACGACGGTCAGCCGGGCGGGGTCGATGTGCACGCCGACCGAGTACGCTCCGTCCCGGTCGATGACCAGCGGAATGCTCGGACGGCCCCGGGCGCTCCCGGCCGGCGCGCTCTCGCGGATCAGCCGGTCGTCGATCAGCCGGCGGGTGATGTTGGAGATGGTCTGGGAGCTCAGGCCGGACTCCCGCTGCAGGTCGGCCCGGCTGACCCCGGGGGAGCGACGGACCAGGTCCAGCACCACCGCCTGGTTGTAGTCCGCCAGCCGGAGTTGGTTGCTCCCTCGCCGCATGTACACCTCCGTGCGTCGCCGAGGACGCGTGATCTCCACGGGCCCTCGTCTCATTTAATCCAGCGGATAGATGATAGGCGCTCAGCGGGCGGACGTGCCCATGGTCGCCTCGGATTGCCCTATTGCTGGACTTAAGACTCTTGACGTCGAGCGATGCCACTCCTTACGATCGCCGAAATTTACTCAATCCAATGGATAAAAGCACGGAGTGGAACCACAGTCAGGAGAGGTGACGCAATGAGGCGCAACCGTGTCCTTGCCGGTGCCGCGGCCGGAATGCTGCTGGGAGGGGCACTCACGGCCTGCTCGAGCTCGGCGGACGACGACGGTCCGGTGACCGTCAAGCTGCTGGAATTCCAGGAGGCCCGCGCCGAGGTCGTCAAGGACCTCATCCCGCGGTTCGAGAAGGAGATGGCGAAGCAGGGGAAGGAGATCAAGGTCGAACTGGTCGCCGACCCCCTCACCGACGAGCAGTTCCGGACCAAGATCACGCAAGAGCTCCACTCCGGCTCCGCTCCCGACGTCATCGACATGGGCGGCACCAACGTGACCGGCCTGGCCGGCGCCGGCTACCTGCTGAACCTCGACGACCACCTGGACGGCTGGGACGGCTGGGACCAGTACTACCCGTCGGTGAAGGACGGCGCCCGGCAGCCCGACGGCAGCTTCTACTCCATCCCGCACGAAGCCAGCATCCAGAGCCTCTTCTACCGCGAGGACGTGCTGAAGCGACTGGGCGTCGACACCTCGCAGCCGCGCACCTGGGACGAGCTGATCGACAGGCTGAAGCAGGTCAGGGCCAAGACCGGGGAGGCCCCGCTCGTCCTGCCCGCCGGCACCGCCTGGGGCGGCGGATCGTGGTCGGAGGGCTTCCTCCCCGTCATGGCCGGCACCGGCAGCACGTTCTACGACGCGAAGACCAAGAAGTGGGACGTCCGCAGCCCGGGACTCTCGGCGGCCTTCGGCCTGTACGCGAAGCTCGTCGCGGCCGACCTGCTCCCGGTCCGGGACCTGCAGAACCCGAACCCGTGGGAGCCCACGAAGTACGAGAAGTTCGTCAAGGGCACCCTTCCGGTCGCGGCCCAGGGCAGCTGGGGATGGAAGTACGACTGGGGCCCCGAGGGCGCGGCGCCGATCGAGGACGTGCGCGACAAGGTCGGCACGTGGGACTACCCGGCCCTGGTACCCGGCACCGAACCGTACTCGGTCGGCGGCGGCGGATTCGGCTACAGCGTCAACGCCGACAGTGCCCACGCCGACGCTTCCGTCGAGCTGGCCAAGTGGCTCAGTTCCGGAACGGCCCTGGCCGAGCAGCTGGCCGCGGTGGGGGCGGTCGCCCCGCGCAAGGACCTGGCGGACACCGCCCCGTACAAGAACGAACCCTCGCTGATCGAGGCGGAGCGCAAGCTGGGCTCGAGCGTGCAGCCGCCGCGCGGCGACGGCGAGGACCAGGTGTCCCAGGCGGTCCAGGAAGCCACGGAGAAGATCCTGTCCGAGGACGCCGACGGCGACGAGGCCGCCGACACCTTCGCGACCGAGGCCGAGGAGCTGCTCGGCGACGACCGGGTGGCGCGATGACCACGGTCGGGGCCACCTCCGGCCGAACGGCTCGAACGCCCCGGACGCCCCGGACGCCCCGGACGAGGCGCAAGGGGCGGACGCGCCTGGCGCTGCCCCTCTTCCTCGGGCCCTCGGTCCTCCTGATCGCGGTCTTCGTCATCGCCCCCGCCGCCTACGGCCTCTACCTCGCGCTCACCAACACGCAGCTGACCGGCTTCGCCGCCCGCGACCCCCAGTTCGTCGGGCTGGACAACTTCCGCACCCTGCTCGGCTCCGGCGACTTCCTTTCCTCGCTGGGCCGCACGGGTCAGTTCGTGTTCTGGTCGGCGATCGTCGGGCAGACGGTGCTCGGCATGCTGGCCGCCCTGCTGCTGCGCCAGAAGTGGCTGCGCGGCAAGGGGGTCTTCGGAGCGCTGGTGCTGCTGCCGATGGTGGTCCCCGAGGTCGTCGCGTCGCTGACCTGGGCGAGCGTGCTCTCCTCCGACGAGGACGGCACCTTCAACCGGCTGCTCGCGCTGTTCGGCGGCGGTGCGGCGGCCCCGCTCCAGGACTCACCGATGACGTCCATCGTCATCATCAACGTGTGGCGGGGCATCGCGTTCGCCATGATCATGTTCCAGGCGGCGCTGGAGGGAGTGCCCGACGAGCTGATCGAAGCCGCGCGGATGGACGGTGCGCGCGCGCTCCAGGTCTTCCGGCACATCACCCTGCCCCTGATCCGCGGGCCGGTCTTCCTCTACCTGCTGCTCACCACCATCACCACCGTCGGCGTCTTCGGCCTGGTCTACTTCCTGACCCAGGGAGGCCCGGGACACCAGACGGAGCTGGCCTCCGTCTACATCTTCCAACGGGCCTTCCAGTACTCGCAGATCGGCCTCGGCAGCGCCGCCTCGGTGATCCTGCTGGTCGTGCTGACGATCCTGGGCGTGACCTACGCCCGGCTGGCCAAGGTGGAGGTCTGATGACGGCCACGACGACGACGGCCGAGAAGACCCGCAAGCTCGCCGAGCCCGCCGCCCCGCGCCGCGGCACGCCGGGGTGGCGGACCCTGCAGCACGCGCTGCAGTACGCCCTGATGGTGCTGCTGGCACTGTTCTGCGTCGTACCGTTCGCGTGGGTCGTGCTGACGGCGGTGGACGCCGACGGGGGATCCACCGTCACCCTGCCCTCGTTCACCCTGGACAACTTCGCCCGGTTCTTCACCGACGGCGACACCCCGAGACTCTTCCTGAACAGTGTCGTCGTCTCGTTCGCGGCGACCGCGCTGAACCTGGCCTGCGGCGTCCTCGGCGCCTACGGACTGTCCCGCTACCGTTTCCGCGGACGCAGGACCTTCATGTTCTCGATCCTGCTGATCCGGGTGATCCCGCCACCGGCGACGATCGTGGCCCTGTACCTGCTCATGGTCAAGATGCACCTGGACGACAGCTACCTGGGCCTGATCCTGGTGGAGGCCGCGTCGGCGCTGCCGATCACCCTGTGGCTGCTCAAGGGCACCATCGACGCCGTCCCGTTCGAGCTGGAGGAGGCGGCCTGGCTCGACGGGAGCACCCGGTTCGGCGCCGTGCGCCGCATCGTCCTCCCGCTGGTCGGCCCCGGTCTTGGCGCGGCGGCGATGCTGACGTTCATGGCCGTGTGGGGGGACTTCCTCACCCCGCTGGTGCTGCTCCAGTCGCCGGACCTGTATCCCCTCTCGATCGGCCTGTTCCGCGCGTTCACCGCGTTCAACCAGGTCGACTGGGGTGTGCTCGCCGCGAGTTCGGTCGTCTACACGGTGCCGCCCGCCGTGCTCTACGTCTTCCTGAGACGGCATCTGATGCGTTCGAACCTCAGCGGCGCCGTCAAGAGCTGACCGCTCCCGCCCATCCAGCCCGTCCAGCCCATCCAGCAGCTCGTACGACACGTATGAGCCGTACGACATGCACGAGGAGACGCTCCCTTGGTTGACGACAATCCGAACGGCCGGGTGCAGCTCGACGCCACCGCGCTGGCGATGCTCCGGGTCCGGCGGTTCACCAAGTACCGGATCCGGCCCGCCGTCCACCGCGAGACGCGTCCGACCCGGATCACCGCGTGGACCGTCGGCGGCGAACCGGTGCCGTTCGCCGACGCCGTGACGAAGTCGTACCTGCCCTTCGAGGTCGGTCAGCCGTGGGGGCGGCCCTGGGACACGACCTGGTTCGACGTGCGCGGCGAGGTGCCGGCCGACTGGGCGGGGGGACGCGCCGAGCTCCTCGTCGATCTCGGATTCACCGGCGACCAGCCGGGCTTCCAGGCCGAGGCCATGGTCTACCGGCCGGACGGGGAGATCCTCAAGGCGATCGAGCCCTACAACTCCTGGGTCCCCCTGCCCGATCCCGGACCCTTCCGGCTGCTGCTCGAGGCGGCCGCGAACCCGATCGTCCAGGTCCCCTACGCCTACGAACCCACGGTCATGGGGGACAGGGCCACCGCCGGGGACCAGCCGCTGTACCGCCTCACCGAGCTGTCGGTCGCGTGGCGGGACCAGGAGGTGTGGGAGCTGCTCCAGGACGTGACCGCGCTCGACGGACTCGTCGACGTCCTGCCGGCGCACGGGGCGCGGCGGGCGGAGATCGCGCACGCCCTGGAGCGGATGGTCGACGTCATGGACCCCGAGGACGTGGCGGGCACCGCCGCGCTCGGCAGGGAGGTCCTGGCGCCGGTGCTGGCCGGCCGCGCGCCGGACAGCTCGCTGATCGTGTCGGCGGTCGGTCACGCCCACATCGACTGCGCCTGGCTGTGGCCGACCCGGGAGACGGTACGCAAGGTGGCGCGGACCTTCGCCAACGTGCTGGATCTCAGCGAACGCCACCCGGAGTTCGTGTTCGCCGCCTCCTCGGCACAGCAGTACGCCTGGCTGAAGGAGAGCCAGCCGCGCCTGTTCGAACGGGTCCGCAGGGCGGTGGCCGACGGGGTGATCAGGCCGGTCGGCGGCATGTGGGTCGAGTCGGACACCAACATGCCCGGCGGCGAGGCACTGGTCCGCCAGTTCGTGCTCGGCAAGCGCTTCTTCGCCGAGGAGTTCGGGGTGGAGAGCGACGAGGTGTGGCTGCCGGACTCGTTCGGCTACACCGCGGCGATGCCGCAGATCGCACGGGCCGCGGGCGCCCGGTACTTCCTCACGCAGAAGCCCTCCTGGAACGAGACCAACCCGATGCCCCACTCCAGTTTCCACTGGGAGGGCATCGACGGCTCCCGCGTCTTCACCCACTTCCCCCCGGCCGAGACCTACAACTCCGACCTCGGCGCCGCCGACCTCGCGCGCACCGAACGGACCTTCCGGCAGAAGGGCAAGGCACGACACGTCCTCGGGCTGTACGGGTGGGGCGACGGCGGTGGCGGCCCCACCCGGGAGATGCTGGCCGCGGCCGAACGCAAGCGCGACCTCGACGGATCGCCGCGGGTGCGGATGGACGACCCCGGCAGCTTCTTCCGCACCGCCGAGGCGGAGCTGCCCGCGCCGCCGGTGTGGGTCGGCGAGATGTATCTCGAACTGCACCGCGGCACCCTGATCTCGCAGGCGCGCAGCAAGCGCGGCAACCGCCGCAGCGAAGCCCTGCTCCGCGAGGCCGAGCTGTGGGCGGCGACGGCGGCCCTGCGCGAGGGAGCCCGGTACCCCTACGACGAGCTGCGGCGGATCTGGGAGACGGTGCTGCTGCTCCAGTTCCACGACATCCTGCCGGGCACCTCCATCGCCTGGGTCCACCAGGAGGCCGAGGCGGAGTACGAGCGGGTGGCCGGCGAGCTGGAGACGCTGATCACCACGGCGCTCGACGCGCTCCGCGCGGACACGGACCACACCTTGGCCGTCGCCGCCAACGCCGGCCCGTACCCGTTGGACGGCGTACCGGCGATGGGCCTCGGACCGGTGACACCGGCCCCGACGGCCGTACCGCGTCGCCGGGACGACCGGATCGTGCTCGACGACGGGGCGCTGCATGTGGAGATCGACGCCCGGGGCACGCTCGTGTCGGTCCGCGACCTGCGCGCGGACCGCGAACTGCTGCCGCCCGGCGTCGCGGGCGGCGTCCTCCAGCTCTTCCGCGACACCCCGCGCGAGTGGGACGCCTGGGACATCAACGACGAGGACAAGCGCAGCGGCACCGACCTCCTCGCACCGGTGGCCGTGGACGTCGTCGACGACGCGGTCGTGGTGCGGCACGAGCGGGGGCGGACGGTCATCACCCAGCGCGTCCGGCTGTGCGAGGGCCGGCTCGACTACACCTTCGACATCGACTGGCACGAGTCGCAGAAGCTCCTCAAGCTGGCCTTCCCGCTGGACATCCGCACGGACCGGTCCACCTCGGAGATCCAGTTCGGCCATCTGCACCGGCCGATCCACCAGAACACCTCCTGGGACGCGGCCCGCTTCGAGACCGTCGCGCACCGGTGGATCCACGTCGGCGAGCCCGGCTACGGCGTCGCCATCGCCAACGACGTCGTCTACGGCCACGACATCCGGGGCGGGCGGACCCCCGGTGGCCGGGCCATGACCACGGCCCGGCTGTCCCTCCTGCGCGCCCCCCGCTATCCGGACCCGAACGCGGACCAGGGCCGGCACACCTTCTCCGTCAGCCTCCGCCCCGGCGGGATAGCCGACGCCGTCGCGGACGGGTACGCCCTGCAGCTGCCCCCGCGCACGGTGCCGGGGGCCGCGGTGGAGCCGCTGCTGGAGGTCACCGACCGGGCCGTCGTCGTGGAGAGCGTCAAGCTCGCCGAGGACCGCTCCGGGGATCTCGTCGTGCGCCTGTACGAGGCGCACGGCAACCGTTCCCGCGCGAGCGTGCGGACCGCGTTCTCCTGGAGCGAGGCCGTCGCCACCGACCTGCTGGAGCGTGCCGTGGACGGTACGGCGGTCCGCGCGTCGACGCCCGGCCGCGAGGTCGCGCTCGAACTGCGCCCCTTCGAACTGCTCACCCTGCGCTTCCGCGCCCCGCTGCTCTGAGAGCCCTCCGGGTCACCGGCCCGAGAACACCCCACCGGCTCCGTGCGTCGCACGCCGAGGAGCCCGACGGAAAGGCTGTCCCCATGGCGCTCGACCGGTCGTCCGACCAGCCCCGGCCGGAGTATCCGCGGCCGCAGTTCCGCCGCGACCGCTGGCTGAACCTCAACGGCACCTGGGAGTTCGAGATCGACCGGTCCGACACCGGCCGGGAGCGCGGCCTGCTCGAACGGGAGCTGGCCGGTGAGATCGTGGTGCCCTTCGCTCCGGAGTCCGCGCTCTCCGGCATCGGGGAACAGGACTTCATGCGGGCGGTCTGGTACCGCCGCGTGATCACCGTGCCGCCGCACTGGCGGGGCGACCGGGTGCTGCTGCACTTCGGCGCGGTCGACCACGACGCGACGGTGTGGGTGAACGGGACCGAGGCCGGGCGGCACCGGGGCGGGTTCTCCGGCTTCTGCGTCGACATCACCGACGCCGCTCCCGCCGGGACGCCGGTGCCCGTGGTCGTGCGGGCCCGGGACGAACCGGAGGCGCCGCAGGCCAGAGGAAAGCAGTCGGCCGCCTACACGCCGAACGGGCCCCTGTACGGCCGCACGACGGGCATCTGGCAGACCGTCTGGATGGAACCGGTGCCCCGGGTCGCCGTCCGCCGTCCGCGGATCACGCCCAACCTCGCGGCCGGATCCTTCGACGTGCAGGTGCCGCTCTCCGCGAACCTGCCCGGCGGTACGGTCCGCCTCACCGTCCGCGACGCCGCAGGTGAGGTGGCCGGCGGCAGCGTCCGCGCCGACCTGGACCTCGCACCGCGGCTGAGCCTGATGCTGCCGCCGGAGCGGATCCGCCCCTGGTCGCCCGCGGACCCCCATCTCTACGACCTCGACATCGAGTTGCGGGACGCGGACGGGCGGGTCGTCGACAGGGTGGAGTCGTACGCCGGTCTGCGCGGCGTCGCCGTCACCGGCAGGCAGATCCGGCTCAACGGCGAGGTCGTCTTCCAGCGGCTGGTGCTGGACCAGGGCTACTACCCGGACGGGCTGATGACCGCGCCCAGCGACGCCGACCTGGTCCGGGACATCCAACTCGGCCTGGCGGCCGGTTTCAACGGTGCGCGGCTGCACCAGAAGGTCTTCGAGGAGCGCTACCTCTACCACGCCGACCGGCTGGGCTACCTGGTGTGGGGCGAGTTCGGCGACTGGGGCTGCAACACCGGCGAGGGACGCTCCACCAACCAGCGGCCGGACGCCTCGTACGTCCAGGAGTGGCTGGAGGTGCTCGACCGGGACCACTCCCATCCGGCGATCGTCGGCTGGTGCCCGATGAACGAGACCTGGCAGGAGTACGGGGACCGGATCACCGCGCTGGACGACGTGATGCGGGCGATGTTCCTGGCCACGAAGGCCCACGACACCTCCCGTCCGGTGCTCGACACCTCCGGGTACGCGCACCGCGTCACCGAGTCGGACGTCTTCGACAGCCACGACTACGAACAGGACCCGGACACGCTCTCGGCCAACCACGCCGCACTCGGCGTCGGCGAGCCCTACGTGAACCGCACGGACGGCACCGGCGAGTCCTGGTCCGTCGGCTATCGCGACCAGCCCTTCTTTGTCAGCGAGTTCGGCGGCATCTGGTGGAACCCGGCCGAGGCGGACCGGCCCCAGTCGGAGGCCACCTCCTGGGGGTACGGCAACCGGGTGCACGACGTCGAGGAGTTCCACACCCGCTTCGAGGGACTCGTCGCGGTACTGCTCGGCCACCCGGACATGTTCGGGTACTGCTACACGCAGTTGACCGACGTCTTCCAGGAACAGAACGGCATCTACGCCTTCGACCGGTCGGAGAAGTTCGAGACCCGGCGCATCCGCGCGGCGCAGCTCCGGCCCGCGGCGATCGAGGCCGCCGCGCGTTCGGCGCGCTGAAGGACCGTCCCCGCGCGGTGTCGGTGATCTGTCGGTGATCTGTCGATGCCGTCGGCCGGATGTCGGTACGCCCCGGCATCGTCCGGAGCACGGCCCCGGAGTTCACCCGGCGGCCCATCCCGAAGGAGCCACCATGCACACCCCCGTCACGATCATCGGCGCCGGACTCGGCGGGCTCACGCTGGCCCGCGTCCTGCACGTCCACGGCATCCCGGCCACGGTCTACGAGGCGGAGTCCTCCCCGACGGCGCGTTCGCAGGGCGGCCTGCTCGACATCCACGACTACAACGGGCAGCTCGCACTCGAGGCGGCCGGCCTGACGGACGCGTTCCGCGCCGCCGTCCTGGAGGGCCGCCAGGCGATGCGGATCCTCGCGCCGGACGGGACCGTGGTGCTGGACCAGGCCGACGACGGCACGGGCGGACGCCCCGAGGTGGACCGCGGTGACCTGCGGCGGATCCTGCTCGACTCCCTTCCGGCGGGCACCGTGCGGTGGGGCCGCAAGGCCGACCGCGTCCGCGCCCTCGGCGAGGGCCGCCACGAAGTGGCCTTCTCCGACGGCGACACCCTGGCCACCGGCCTGCTGGTCGGCGCGGACGGCGCGTGGTCCCGGGTTCGGCGCCTGTTGTCCGCCGCCACTCCCGAGTACCTCGGCAAGTCGGTCGTGGAGACCTATCTGTACGACGCCGTCGCACGGCACCCGGCCGCGGCGAAGGCGGTCGGCGCGGGGATGCTGGTCGCCACCGCACCGGGCAGGGAGATCTTCGCCCACCGCGAGAAGGACGACACCCTGCACGCCTACGTGGGACTGGCCGAGCCGCAGGGCTGGTTCGCCGACGTCGACTTCGCCGACGGCGCGGCGGCCACCGCACGCATCGCGCGGGAGTTCGACGGCTGGGCGGCGGAACTCACCGCGCTGATCACCGACGGCGACGAAGCACCCGTCCTGCGCCCCCTGTTCGCCCTGCCGGCCGGACACCGGTGGGACCGGGTGCCGGGCGTGACCCTGCTCGGCGACGCAGCCCACCTCGCGGCGCCCAACGGCGAGGGGGCCAACCTGGCCATGCTCGACGGCGCCGAACTCGGTGCGGCCCTCGCGGCGCACCCTGGCGACATCGAGACGGCGCTCACCGAGTACGAGCAGGCCCTGTTCCCCCGCAGCGCCGAGGCCGTCACCAACGGGTCGCCCGAGATCGAGTCCGCCCGCGACACGGCCGGGGCCTGATGGGTCCGCGACGGCGCAGATGACGATGCCGGACGGGCTCCGCCATATGCATACGGGCTATACATGCAGACTCCAATAGTGGGCATATCCATTAATTGGAAACTCCATGTATTGTGATCGTCATGGATGATGCCCGTCTCGACCTGGATCTGGTCGACTACTTGCTGGTCCTGCGCCAACAGGTGCAGGTCGAACTGAGAACCCTGCTGCGCGATCTCGAACTGACCGACGCGCAGGCCGACGCGCTGTGGCGTCTCAGCGGCGAGGGGCCGATGACCGCCCGGCGCCTGGCCGACCGGCTGCGGTGCGACGCGTCCACGGCCACCGCCATGGTCGACCGCCTGGAGCGGCACGGCCTGGTCCGCCGGGTGGCGCACCCCACCGACCGCCGAGTAAAGATCCTCGAACTGACATCAGAAGGCTGCGCACTGCGCGAGCGAGTGATGCGGCACACCGCCGAGCACTCCCCGTTCGCCCGTCTCGATCGCGACAGCAGACTGCGTCTGCACGCTCTGTTGCGTCGGGCGGCGGGCGGGAGTCCGCCGGACTCCGGCACCGACGCCCCGGGCGGCACCGGGGAGAAGCCATGAACCGGACCGCGGTCGTCACCGGCGGGGCCGGCGGGCTGGGGCTGGTGACCGCGCGTCACCTGGTCGAGGAGGGGATGGACGTGGTCCTCGTCGGCCGGGACCGCGCGCGCACGGCCGCGGCGGTCGAAGCCGTGTACGGCCCGGCCCGCCGAGGGGCCCCCACCGCCCCTGGCCGGGTGTACACGGCCGACCTGTCCCGGTGGTCGCAGGTCCGGCACCTGGCGTCCGAACTGGCCGCCGACGGAGTACGCGTCGATGTCCTGATCAACAACGCGGGTGCCGCGTACCCGCGTTATGAGCAGACCCCGGACGGTGTGGAACGCACCCACGCCATCAACCACGTCGCCCCGTTCCTGCTGACGCACACCCTCCTCGCGGCAGGCGCGTTCGCCGAGCATGCCCGGATCGTCAACATCGCCAGCTCGGTGGCCAGGCGCGGCGGACTCGACCCCCGGGAGCCCGACGTCACGGGCACCTCGCGGGGCGGGCGACGCTACTCCCAGCTCCACGTGTACGGCACCAGCAAGCTGGTCGGCCTGCTGGCCACCATGGAACTCGCCCGTCGGCTGCCCGTCGGCATGCGCGCCTACAACGCCGACCCCGGCATGGTGAAGAATGGCTTCAACACCAACTCCGGGGGACTGATGCGGCTCACTGGCCCGCTGTTCCGGCCGTTCGCGATCACGCCGGACGAAGGGGTGCGGCCCGCCTGCTCGCTGGCAACCGCCCGCACCGCTCCGGAGCCCAACGGCGGCTACTTCACCGGAGCCGGGCCCGTGGCGCCGCCTTCGCGGCTCTCCCGGGAACCGGCTCTCGCGCGAGGCGTCTACGAGGCGACGGCGTCCCTCCTGGGCGTCGAACCGCTGCCGGTCCGGGAGCGGGCCTGAGCCCCCGGCCCGATCAACGGCATCCCGACGGCGCGGCGTTCGCGACCGAGCGGTCGACGTCGCCGTTCACCCGGGCCGTCCCGCCCGCGCCGGCCACCGGCGGCCCGCCTGCGGACCGCGGGGAACGGTTCGTCAGCAGCAGCCCGATCAGGGCAGCGGCCGAGAGCGCGAGGACCGCCCACATGTACAGCCGGGCGGTGGGGACGAGCCCGCCGCCGTGGACCACCAGGACGCCGGCGACGACCGAGGGCACCCCCATGCCGAGGTAGCTCACGACGTAGAGGACGGACATCAGACCGGCCCGCTCGCGGGGCTCCGCGGGGGCGACGACGGTACGCAGGCCGCCCTGGAACCCGGCGCCGAAGCCGATACCGGCGACGACCGTGCTGCCGAAGAACCCCGGTGCCGACTCCGCGGCGACCGCGGCCAGCGCGGCGAGTGTCGCCGCCATGAGCACGGTGATGCCGAGCACCATCACCCTGCGAGGTGAGGCGCGGCCCAGAACGGCGGCCGACACGGTGGCCGCCACCGTCAGCAGGAAGAGCCCGAGTCCGGCCACCACCGTCGAGTCGGAACCGGACAGCTGCCGGGCGAGCGCGGGACCGAGGGACCCGTAGAAGCCGGCGAGCGCCCAGGCGGCGAAGAGGATCGGCGCCGCCGCCAGCACGGTGCCCCACAGGCCGGACGGCACGGCCATCCTGGGGATCAGCGCGGCGCGCGCGCCCGGCGTGCGGCGGACGGTCTCCGGCATCCGGAGCACGGCCGCGCCCTGGACGGCGAAGACACCGACGAGCAGCAGGTACACCAGGTGCGTGGGTGCCGGCGCGTACTGCACCAGCACCCCGGACAGCAGCGCGCCGCTGCCCGTGCCGATGCCCGGTGCGGCCGCGTTGGTGACGGCGCCGCGGTGCCGGTCGACGTCCAGCATCGCCGCGCCCAGCGCGCCGACGGCACCCCCGGTGGAGACGCCCTGGAGCACCCGTCCCAGCAGCAGCGCGTCCACGCCCTGCGCGGTGGCGAGCACGGCCAGCGCGACGGTCTGGAGGGCGAGCGCGGTCAGCAGCACGGGCCGTCGGCCGAGGTGGTCGGACACCCGCCCGAACACGAGCAGGGACACGAGTACGGCGATCGCGTAGACACCGAAGACGACGGTGGTGGTGATCGGTGAGAAGTGCCAGGCGTCCGCGTACGTCGCGTACAGGGGCGTGGGCGCGCTGGAGGCGGCCAGCAGGGACACGACGATCGAGCCCAGCAGGAACAGGCCACCGGGGCCGGTACGCCGGGGAGCAGCGGATCCGTTCATGGCACAAGGGTTGCCGGACCGCCCGGCCCCTGCGAGTGGCAGAAGTGACCCCTTTCATTAGGATGCTGCCATGTCCGTTCACCGAGTGGCCGTACTGGCGCTGGCGGGGATGGCTCCGCTCGACCTGGCCATCCCCCTGCAGATCTTCGGTCCGCGTCCGGAGACCCCGTACGAGATCCGCGTGTGCGGGCCGGGCGGTCCCGTGCCCACGGCGAACGGCTTCGCGATGGCCGTCACGAGTGGACCGGAGGGTCTCGAGACCGCGGATACGGTCATCGTGCCGGGAGGATTCGAGCAGGGACCACCACCGGGACCGTTGCCGCAGAAGGTGCTCGACGCACTGGTCACGGCCCACGCCCGGGGCCGGCGCGTGGTGTCCATCTGCACCGGAGCCTTCGTCCTGGCCCGGGCCGGACTGCTCGACGGGCGGCACGCCACCACGCACTGGCGGTACACCGACCGGCTGGAACGGGAGCACCCGGCCGTCCACGTCGACCGCGACGTGCTCTACGTGGACGAGGGCTCCGTCCTGACCTCGGCCGGAATGTGCTGCGGCATCGACCTGTGCCTGCACATCGTCCGTCGCGACCTGGGGGCCGCCGTGGCCAACCAGATCGCCAGGGGGATCCTTGCCGCTCCCCACCGCGAGGGCGGCCAGGCCCAGTTCGTGCCCGCGCCTGTCGCGGACCGCGGCGACAGCGCGCTGGCCGACACCCGGGCCTGGGCGCTGGAACGCCTGGGGGAGGCGCTCACCGTGCCCCGGCTGGCCCGGCACGCGGGCATGTCCGAGCGCACCTTCATGCGCAGGTTCGTCGAGGAGACGGGCACGACGCCCCTGCGGTGGCTGGTGGGCGCGCGGCTCGGGCTGGCGCGCGAACTGCTGGAGACAACCGACCGCTCGATCGACGTGGTGGCCCGCGACTGCGGCCTTGGCTCGGCCGCCAACCTACGGCTGCACTTCCGGCGCGCGCTCGACACCACGCCCACCGCGTACCGCAGGACCTTCGGCCGCAGGGCGCCGTACCTCCACGCCTGACGTCCTGCCGGGGAGAGGCGCCGTTCAGCCGTCGGAGACGCGCGCGTCGAGGTGGACCAGCCCGGCCACCCCGAACTGGAGCGTGACGGGGAGCGTGCGCTGTCCGGCGGTGTTACGGGCGGCCTGGGGCAGCTTCACCCTGGGCCCGCCGGCACCGCCGAAGGTGACGGTGGTGCCGGGCTGGAGCAGGATGCCCGCGGTGGTCAGGGCTCCGGTGCCCTCCGTGCCCTCGGCGCCGACCAGTTCGCCCCGGCCACCCGCGGACGTGGCGACCATGCCCAGGTGTTCGGGCACCGAGCCGTTGTTCCGCACGGTCATGCTCAGTTTCCCGCCGGACGGGCCGAGGTGCGCCACCGCGTCGGTCACGGCCAGGTCGATGCCGGCGACGCGTACGGCGACACTGCCGGGGGCGGAGGCGATACCGGGGGTCCGTCCGGCGGACGCGGTGGTCCCGGAGGGCCGGGCGTCGTCTCCGGTACCGGCGCAGCCGGCGGTGAGGAGGGCGAGTGCCGCGGACAGGGACATGGCCAGTACGGCTCGGGCATTGGGCGTCGTGCCTCTCATGTCCCGCATCCTGTCAAGGGCGTTCGCAGGGCGGCCCGCCGCCCCCGGGCCAACCCAACTTCTGCTTATGACGGGATGCGTGTTCGATTCTCGGCACATCAGAACCTTCCACGCGGTGGTGAACGTCGGCACGTACTCCGGGGCGGCCGCACTCCTCGGTTACACCCAGCCCGCGGTCACCCAGCAGATGAAGGCACTGGAGCGGTCGCTGGGCAGCCCGCTGTTCGTCCGGGTGGGGCGGCGGATGCGGCTGACCGAGGCCGGCGAGACCCTGGCCCGGCACGCCGAGAGCATCCTGGAGAGTCTGTCCGTGGCCGAGGAGCAGGTCACGGCGATCGCCCGGCTGCGCAGCGGCACGGTCAGGCTCTGCGGCTTCCCCAGCGCCAACGCCACCCTCGTCCCCGAGACCCTGGCGGAACTGGCCGCCGGTCACCCCGGGATACGGGTCGACCTGCTCGACGACGAACCCCCCGACTCCCTCACGCGCCTGGCCCGCGGCGAGTGCGACATCACGCTCGCCTTCACCTACCCGCGGCCGGCCGAGACGGTACCCGACGACGTGGTGGAGATCCCGTTGCTGGAGGACCAGCTCACGGTCCTGATGCCGGTCGGCCATCCGCAGGCCCGGCGGCGTGCCGTGCGGCTCGCCGACTTCGCGGGGGAGCGCTGGATCGTCGGCTGCGCACGCTGCCGTACCAACTTCCTGCACGAGTGCGCCGAGTCGGGCTTCGCCCCCGACATCGCCTTCACCACCGACGACGGCCTGGTCACGCAGTCGCTGGTCGCCGAGGGGCTGGGGGTCGCCGTGGTGCCGAGTCTCGTGCTGTCCTTCCTCCGGCGCGACCGCGTCGCCGGCCGGGCCCTGCAGCCGGCACTGCGCCGCCGGATCTCGGCGTACGTGCTGCGCGAGCACCTGCGGATTCCGGCCACCGCCCTGGTGGTCGACACGGTCAGGGAGGTCGCCGAACGGCGGGTGGGCTGCTGACCCGGCGCCCGGCACTGGCGGGGAGGAGCGCGTGCGCGCCACCCGTCAATCCATAAGCGCTCGTTGGGCCGCACCGAAGAAACCGTCGTTGGACGCGGTCGTGGGCGAGCCGGACGCTGGGCGCCATGACCGCTTCCCGGAGCACCACCACCCGCACAGGGGTGTCCACTCGCCCCGGCCGCCAGGACCGTCTCGACCACCTCGTGTACGAGATTCGGGCCGCCGTCCACCGGGGCCTCCCGCCCGACCGCACGGCCGGTCTGGTCGGAGACCGTCTGGCACCCCACCTCGGCGCCGCCAACCTGCTGACGGACCGTCAGTGCGAGGGCGACGCCGACCGGTACCGCCAGCACGTCCTGCACGCGGAGGAGGACGGCGGCTTCTCGATCGTCTCCCTTGTGTGGCTGCCCGGCCGGCGCACGAGCATCCACGACCACGTCTCCTGGTGTGTCACCGGTGTCCACCAGGGCCGTGAGCACGAGCGCCGGTACGAGCTGATCCCCGGCGACCCCGCCGGGCGACTGGTCGCCACCCGGGACGTGGTCAACGAACAGGGCCAGGTGTGCGGCTTCGCACCACCGGGCGACATCCACCGGGCGCCGGAGGACGAGGGGTGACATGACCGGCCCCGCGCGACGATTGCTTCCACCTTGCTTCTCGCACGGTCCGGACAGGCAAGGCCCCGTTGTCGTCGCCCGCCCGACGCGTCGTGGTGCGCGGGCGTGGCGCCTCCGGCAGGGCCGCTGCCTGCGGTGTTGACCGGCGCGGTGCCCTCGGAGGAAGGGGCGGGATGGCACGGCTCGCTCTCCGGAATCCGCCACATCGCTGCCATGTGGCCGCTATCACACCGTTGGGGAGGATCCGGGCGTCTTGGTTCGGCCGGGGCAGGACGTACTCTGCGATGATACGAAACCGTTTCGTTTCGTAAGTCTTCGTCCACCCCCTACTCCAACCAAGGACTGGAGGACGTCCCCATGTCCCAGACAGCCGCCGCGACGCCGGAGGCAACCCCGTTCCCGAAGGGCGGTGACCAAGCCGACGACGTCCCGTCCGGCCGCCGTTGGTGGATCCTCGCCATGATCGGGCTCGCCCAGCTGATGGTCGTACTGGACGCGACCATCGTGAACATCGCCCTGCCGTCCGCCCAGGCCGACCTCGGCTTCTCCGACGGCAGCCGCACCTGGATCGTCACCGCCTATTCACTCGCCTTCGGCAGTCTGCTGCTGCTGGGCGGACGGATCGCCGACCTGTTCGGCCGCAAGCCGGCCTTCCTGGTGGGCATCGGCGGATTCGCGGTGGCCTCCGCGATAGCCGGCGCCGCCCCGAACTTCGAGATGCTCGTCACCGGCCGCGCGCTGCAGGGCCTGTTCGGCGCACTCCTCGCGCCGGCCGCCCTCTCCCTTCTCACCACCACGTTCACCGACGCCAAGGAACGGGCGAAGGCCTTCGGCATCTTCGGTGCCATCGCGGGCTCCGGCGCGGCCGTCGGCCTGCTGCTGGGCGGCGTGCTCACCGAGTACCTGAACTGGCGCTGGACCCTGTACGTCAACCTCATCATCGCCGTGGTCGCGATCGTGGGCGGCTGGCTGCTGCTCGAGCGCACGGAGCGCGACCGCGGCGCCAAGCTCGACGTCCCCGGCACCGTTCTGGTCACCGCCGGTCTGTTCGGCATCGTCTACGGGTTCTCCAACGCCGAGTCGCACGACTGGAGTTCGCCGCTGTCATGGGGCTTCCTGGCCGCCGGTGCCGTACTGCTGGCCGTGTTCGCCTGGTGGCAGACCAGGGCCGCGCATCCCCTGCTGCCGCTGCGCGTGCTCCTGGACCGCAACCGTGGCGCCGCCTTCGCGGCACTGCTGGTCGCCAGCGCCGGCATGTTCGGCGTGTTCCTGTTCCTCACCTACTACCTCCAGCTGACCCTGGGCTTCTCCGCGATCCAGACAGGCCTGGCGTTCCTGCCCATGGTCGCCACACTGATGGTGTCGGCCACCATGTCCACCACCTTCCTGCTCTCGTTCGTCGGGCCGAAGATCGTGGTGCCCCTCGGCATGGCACTCGCGGCCGTCGGCCTGTTCTGGCTCACCGCCCTGGGACTGGACAGCTCCTACGCCGCCGACGTCCTGCCGCCCCTCCTGGTCACCGGTCTCGGTATCGGCCTGGTCATGGCCCCGGCCATGAGCGTCGGCACCAGTGGTGTGGCCACCGAGGACGCCGGTGTCGCGAGTGCCTCCCTCAACACGATGCAGCAGATCGGCGGCTCCATCGGCACGCCCCTGCTCAACACCCTGGCCGCCAGTGCCGCCACGTCCTACCTCGTCGGCAGGAACCCGGCCGACCAGCTCGTCCAGGCCCAGGCAGCGATGGACTCCTACACCACCGCCTTCATGTGGTCGGCCCTGCTCTTCGCCGCGGGCGCGCTGATCACGGCGCTGCTCTTCCGGCGCGGGATCGCGACGGCGGACCCGGACGCCGCCCCCACCGTCCACATGTAGGCGGCATGTGGCGGCTCGCACCCACCTGTGGGGACGGGGTGGGGTGCGAGTGACGGGCCCGGTATCGACGATGTCGTCGGTACCGGGCCCGTTCCCGTTGGCCGGAAAGACACCGGGCCAACCCTGAACCCATTCACCACGGCGGACGTTGTCCGGGGCGAGCGCCGTCCCGTCGCCACGGCGAGGCGGTGCGACCGGTGATCCTCAGACTCGGAGTATCCGTTGCTCAAACGTACTGCCGTCTATGTCGGAACACTCGCGCTCGGCCTGTCGGGTGTGCTGGCCGGTGTCGCCCAGGCCACTCCCGGTCCGACACCGCTCCCGGACACCGCACCGGTCCGTATGGACACCACCTCGGTGTCCGGGAAGGAGCAGCGGGCCGCCCGGTCGTTCTGGTCCACGGAGCGCATGCGGGCCGCGCGGGAGGCCACGCCTCCCGCCACCGGATCGGTCGAGCCGGACAGCAGACCCTCCGCAGGAAACGACGACGGGCGACCGGCCCTGGAGATACCCCCGCTCAGGGGGAAGGGCTCCCCGCACGCGACGTCTACGTCTACGTCAACGTCAACGTCTACGTCGACGTCCGAAGCGTCCGCCGACGCCACTTCACCGACGCGGTGGACCGGCGGCGGCCTGGTAGCGCGCACGGCGGGCAGGGTCTTCTTCAGCCGGGCCGACGGCGGACTGTTCACCTGTTCGGCGTCCGCGGTGAACAGCGCCAACAAGTCGACCCTCCTGACCGCGGGCCACTGCGTCGTCGACGCGAGCACCGGCGAGGTGTACAGGAACTGGGTCTTCGTCCCCGGGTACGAAGAGGGAGAGCGCCCCTTCGGCACGTTCACCGCCTCCCAGCTCCTCCACGACGCGGACTACGTGAGCAGCGGCGGAAACCTCAACTACGACTACGCCTTCGTCGTCGTCTCCCGGTACAACACCCGCTCCCTGGGGGACATCGTCGGCGGCCTGGGGCTGTCCTTCAACACCGCCGCGCCCGGGATGCGCGTGCACTCCTTCGGATACGGGGGTTCCGAGGCCGAGGGGAGGGGCGAGTGGATGAACCACTGCGAGGGCGACCAGTACGTGGACGAGGGGCGCGCCGACTCGACGATGCTGGGGATCGGTTGCGTGCAGACGGGCGGCTCCAGCGGAGGCCCCTTCCTCGCGGACTTCGATCCCGCCACGGGCGCCGGACAGGCGGTCGGTGCCATCTCGGCGAGCGCGGGCGGCAGCGAGTACTACGCGCCGCTCCGGGGCTCCGCCGAGACGATCTACCGTAAGGCGGAGACGCTGGACGGCGGAAACACCGGCGAGATCGTCCACTCCGCGGGCAAGTGCCTGGACGTCCCGTCCGGCGACTCGGCGAACGGGAACAAGGTGCAGCTCTGGGGCTGCAACGACACGGGTGCGCAGCAGTGGTACGTCGGCTCCCGAGGGACGATCGAGGCGTTGGGCAAGTGCCTCGAGGTGCCGGACGGGGCCACCGCGGACGGGACGCTGCTGCAGATCTGGGAGTGCGACGGCGGCGCCAACCAGCGCTTCTCCCTTTCCAGCACGGGTGAGATCGTCGCCCAGGAAACGGGCAAGTGCCTGCAGAGCGTGGACAGCGACCGGGTCTCGATCGCTCCGTGCAACGAGTCCATCGCCCAGCGCTGGACGGTCTCCGGCCACGACAACGGGGGCGGCCCGCAGGTCAACGAAATCCTCGACAGCCGCGGCACGTGCGTGGACGTTCCGTCGTCCAACCCCGCGAACGGGAACAAGGTGCAGCTGTGGGGCTGCAACGGTTCGCTCGCGCAGCAGTGGTACGTCGGCTCCCGCGGCACGGTCCAGGCGTTGGGCAAGTGCCTCGAAGTGCCGGACGGGGCCACCGCGGACGGGACGCTGCTGCAGATCTGGGAGTGCGACGGCGGCGCCAACCAGCGCTTCACCGTCACCGACGCGGGCGAGATCGTCGCCCGGGGAACGAACAAGTGCGTCGAGACCGTCGACCCCGGCACCACCTGGGGCAGCCGCGTGAAGATCGCCCCGTGCGACGGGTCGCAGAACCAGCGTTGGACGGTCAGGCCGGTCGCGTGAGCGGCCCGGCCCCGAGGAGGGGGTGAGTGAAAGACGCCTCTCCGCGCACCGGCTTCCTCCACGAGGGGCCGGTGCGCGACTCCCCGTTCTCCGGGCAGTCACGTCGTGATGCGCCCCCACCGCGCACCGCCACCGACGAGGAGACCTACCCATGCGGATCGGCATCGATGTCGGCGGCACCCACACCGATGCCGTACTCCTGGAAGGCGCAAGGGTGCTGACGTCGGTCAAGGCCCTTACGACACCGGACGTGACCTCCGGGATCAGCCTCGCGGTCGAGGGGCTTCGCCGGCGGCACCGTTTCGATCCGTCGCGCATCCGTGCCGTCGTGATCGGCACGACCCAGTTCCTCAACGCCCTGATCGAAGGGCACCGGCTCACCAAGACCGCCGCGCTGCGGCTGGGGTGGCCGTCGGGCGCCGCGATCCCGCCCCTGACGAACTGGCCGGAACCCCTGGTCACGGCGATGTCGGGACGCGGCTACCAGGCCCGCGGCGGCCACGAGTTCGACGGTCGTCGCATCGCCGAACCCGACCCCGGCGAGCTGCGCGCGGCCGCGGCCGACATGGCCGCGGCGGGAGTACGCAGTGTGGCGATCAGCTCCGTCTTCTCGCCCGTCGACGCCGAGTTCGAGATCCGGGCCGCCGAGATCGTCTCGGCCGAACTGCCGGACGTCGACATCTCCCTCTCGCACGAGATCGGCCGCATCGGCCTGCTGGAGCGGGAGAACGCGACGATTCTCAACGCGGCGCTGCGTGAACTGGCGGGGGATGTCGTCAACGGCCTTGTGGAGGCCGTGGCGGGCGCGGGAGTGACCTCACCCCTGTACCTCAGCCAGAACGACGGCACCCTGATGGACGCCGACCACGCCCGACGCTGCCCGGTGGCGACCTTCGCGTCGGGGCCGGCCAACTCCATGCGCGGCGCCGCCGTGCTGTCCCAACTCGACAGCTGCGCCGTCGTCGACGTGGGCGGTACCACCACCGACATCGGCGTGCTCCAGGGGGGATTCCCCCGTGAGGCGACAGCCGGGGTCCGGGTGGCCGGTGTACGGACCAACTTCCGGATGCCGGACGTGGTCTCTCTTGGCATCGGCGGCGGCAGCGAGGTTCACGGCGCGACACCTGCTCCGGTGATCGGCCCCCGGTCCGTGGGCCGTCTGCTGACCTCTCGGGCGCTGGTCTTCGGCGGCGGTACCCTCACCGCGACGGACATCGCCGTGGCGGCCGGACGCGCGGAGGTGGGGGACCCGGACCGGGTGCGGCACCTGGACCGGGCCTTCGTGGACGCGGTGCTGGCCCGGATCGCCGACGAGATCGCCGGCGGCGTACGGACGATGCGTACGTCGGCGCGCTCGCTGCCCCTGGTCGCGGTCGGCGGCGGGACGCTGCTCCTGCCCGACCGATTGGCGGACATCGGCACGGTGCACCGTCCGGAGCACTCGGCCGTGGCCAATGCCGTCGGCGCGGCGGCCGCCCGGGTCGGCGGAGAGACCGACCGCGTGTACGCGGCCGGTACGACGGGCCACCGGTCCTTGATCGACGAGGCGAAACAGGAAGCGGTGGCCAGGGCGGTGGCGGCCGGGGCGGACCCCTCGACCGTGCGCATCGTCGACTACGACGAGGTACCGCTGCCCTACCTGCCCGGAAACGCCACGCGTGTCAGGGCCAGGGCCGTCGGAGACCTCCGGCCGCCCGCCGGGGGAGAGGCGGCACGGGATACGTGAGATCACCGTGGACGACGTGGAGGCGACCGGCGCGTGCTCGCGGCGGATGCGGGCCCAGGGGCGCCCGTGAGTATCGCTCTGCGCCGCCTCCTGGCGTCCACGCCGTGGTCGGCGTCCGTCATCGTGCTGGCCGGGTCGGGCGCGCTCGACCGGTCGGTGCACACCGTGCGCGCCGTGGCGACCGCGGATCCGCCGGGCCCCTTCCACGAGGGCGAACTGTTCGTCCTGGCCCAGTCGCTGCCGCTCGACGACTGGCGGGTGGATGTGCTGCTGCGCAGGATCGCAGACACGGCGGGCGCGGGGCTCGTGCTGCCGGGGCTGAAGCCGCTGCGGTCCACCGTGCGCCTCGCCGCCCTTCTGGAGGTGCCGCTGCTCGGGACCACCGACGCGCCGCTGGATCTGTGCGTGTCGGCCCGAACGCTCCTGGCCCTGCCCGAGCTGGACGGTGCCCGACTCGTGCTCGACACGCACCGGGCGCTCGGGAACCGGGTGTACGCGCCCGAGGTGGTCGTGGCGACGTTCCGTGACATCGTCCGTGCTCCCGTGGCCCTCCTCGACGACCGGGGCGAACCGCTCGCCGGGCGGCTGTCGGCAGGTGAGCCGCGCCCACGGACACTGCCGGTCCCGACCCGCGTTCCGCACGAGCGGGGCCTGGTGCTCGTCCACCCCGTTCCGCACGCCGGGTCGAACCGGGCCGGCGAGTGGCTCGCCGTCGACCTTCCGCCGGGCTCGGTGTGCCGCGCCGACGCCGTCGCCCAGGCACTCGACGTGGCGGCCGGCGCGATCCAGCGCTGGCTGCTCTCCCACCGGCTCGACCTGGAGCGGGACGCCCGGTCGCGCGGCACCCTCCTCGGCGACCTGTTGCGGTTGAACAGGGACCCGGGTTCCGACCTGCGCCGACGGGCGGCCGACGCGGGCTGGGTGCTCGCGGGCTGGCACGTGGGCATGCGGCTCGGCACCGGACCGGACGTCGACACGATCGCGCGTCGCCCCGACATCACACGGGTGCTGGAGGCTTCGGGCATCCCGGCGGTGGTGGTCGAAGACGGAAACGGCTGGACGGCAGTGGACGACGTACGACAGCGAACCCACCGCCGACGAGGTGGACCTGCTGGCGAGGCGCCTGCGCGAGGCCCACCGCGCGTTGCGCCGGACGGTCGAGGCCGACATGGGCATGGGCAGGCCCCGTGCCCACTGGGACGGTCTGGCCACGACCCTTGGTGAGGCCGCGGACGCGGCCCGACTGGCCGCGGCCCGGCCGGAGGTGGGCCACTTCCTGCGCGCGGACCGGCTGGGGATGGCGCAGCTGCTGCTGGAGTGGGCACGGACGGAGACCTTCGAGCCGACGGCGCGCAAACTGCTGGCCCCGCTGCGTGAGCTTCCCGGCGACCTCGTCAACACCCTTTCCGCCTACCTGGACTCGGGCGGCTCGCTCGCGGAGACCGCCGCCGTCCTGGGCGTGCACCGCAACACGGTCACGGCGCGGACCGAACGTGTCGAGCGCATCCTCGACGTCACGCTCAAGGACCGCGACGACCGACTGGCGCTGCACCTCGCCTGCCGGACCGTGGCACTGGCGGACGATCCCCGCGCGAGTGCCGGGCCACCCCGCCTTGCGGCTCCTCGCCCCGCCACGGGGGAAGCAGACTGATCGCATGGTCATCGACACCTCGCACATCGCGGCACTCGAACGGGGCGCTTCGCTGCTGGCCTCGGGCGGCAGCGGCGACACGGTGATCGCGGCGGACTGGCTGACGGCGGCGCTGGCGGAGGGGCATCGGCTGTCACTCACCCCCGCGGCCGCGCTGCCGCACGACGCACGTGTCGTCCCCGTCGGCGGCTTCGGGCTGCCCGACGCCCTGCTGGAGAAGCCGCCGAGCGGTGACGAACTGGCCTCCGCCGTGGCCGCCGTCTCCCGCTGGACGGGTGAACCCGCGGACGCGCTCATGACCGTCGGGCTGGCCGGGGTCAACGGACTGCTGCCCTTCTTCCTCGGGGCCCGGCTCGACCTGCCCTGGGTCGACGCCGACCTCGCGGGACGGGGGCTCACCCGGCTCAACCAGGCATCCGTCTGCGCGGCCGGCCGCGGACTCGCGCCGATCGCCTTCTCCGAGACCGGAGGCGACCTGATGGTGGTCGCGGCGGGAGCCCCTTCCCGGATCGAGCAGAACGCACGCGCCTTCGTCGCGTGCGGCAGCGGCTGGGGGATCATGGCACTCGCCCCGATACCCGCTGGGCAACTGTCCCACTGCACGGTCCTGGACACCGTGAGCCGGGCACTCGCCCTGGGCCGCGATTCCCTCGCTTACGGCAACACCCCGGCCGGGTTCGGGAAGTTCGCCGAGGTGTCGGGAGGGCGGATACTGGGCGGGGGCCGGGTCGTCGAGGTCCGGCGCAGGCCCGGCCCCACTCAGCAGGGCCGTCCGGGATTCGCCCGCGGGAGTGTCGCCGTCGCCGAGCCGGGCACCGGTCGGACCCTGCGCCTGGAGATGGAGAACGAGTACCTGATGGTCCTGCGGGACGGCGAGGTGGCCGCCACCACGCCCGACGTGCTCGCCGTGCTCGACCGCCGCGACGGCGTCCCCGTCTCGTGCGACCAGGTACGACCGGGCCGCGACGTCGTCGTCCTGCAACTTCCGGCCGCCCCGTTCTGGTGCCACCCCCGCCGACGGCCGACCGTGGAGCCCCGCGCCTACGGCTTCGACTGCGACGCGCACACGTTGCCGTGAGCGGGCCGGCTTCTCGGAGTTTCGGGCGAGAGCGAGGGACGGCTGCGGGAAGGACCGGTGGTTTCCTACCGGTTGAGGTCCAGGACCGCGACTGCGAGGCCGTCGTGGTCGGCGGGGCGACCGTGGCCATGAGAGCTCCGTCAGGGCGGTGGCCACCCACGAGCGCGACAGCGACGGCTCAGTCGCCGCAGCACGAGGGGGCGCCCGGCGGCGCGGAACGCCGTGCGGCCGCCACCGCTTCGGGGACGGCGTCGCCCCCGTATTCCCACATCTCGCTGATCCGTCCCGAGTCGACGCGCAGGAACAGCTCCCTGCCCGGCTCGCCGTCGCCGAGTGACACAGTCGCCCCGGCGTCGTCGATCGTCACCTCCAGCCCGGCGGCGGTGGTGTTCAGGCGCTCACGCAGGGGAGACAGGTACCGCGTGACGATGTCCCGCGGCCCGCGCAGTTCCACGTCGCCCGTGCCGTGGAGCGTGGCGTGGTCGGCGAACAGGCGGGTGGCCCACTGGTCGAGGTCACCGCGGTCGAGGGAGACGAGCAGCCGGCCCACCAGGGCCTCGTTCGGATTCTGTATATACATGTCAGTACTGCCGGACGAGGAGGGTGTGTGCTCCGACGGTCGTCGGGACGACGATCTTCCCGCCCCGCGGCCGGCCCACGTCGACGGGTTCGCCGTCGAGCAGTACCTGGTAGTGGGCCTGGTCGATGAGCTGGGAGACGGTGAGGGCTGTCGGCCTGCCGGCGGAGTCGGCGTCGGCCGTGGTGATCGCGACGTTCAGTGTGCGGGTACCGGCGTCGTAGTACGCCTGACGGACCCGGACGGTGGGGTAGTCGACCCCTTCGAGGGTGGGCTCGTGGAACTTCCCGGTGTTCGGGCTGCTGTGCAGTCCGTGCCACCGGCCGGGGGAGGCGCCGGTGAACGCGGGCATCAGCCAGGCGTTGTACTGGCCGCGCGGCCAGTTCTCGCCGAGGCCGAAGCCGAAGGAGAACTCGCCGTGTTCGTCGTCCCACGTCGGTTCGTAGTTGGCCTCGATGAACCCACGCAGCGCGGAGTAGGTGGCACGGTCGCCCAGTTCCAGGGCACATGCCGCGGCGAGCCCGGTCGCCGTGTTGGCGTCGATGTCCATGCCCGGCAGGGGCGACAGGAAGGCGGTTCCGTCGGGCTGTTCCCGCAGGAAGTGGTGGAGCATGCCCTCGTACATGCGCTCGGCCAGCGGGAGGTCCAGCCCGATGCTGTGCCAGAGCAGCGGGGCGTACAACCCGGCGCTCTGCAGATGGGGCTTGTTGAGGTTGAAGTCGTGGTTGGGATCGTAGAAGCCGGTCAGGGCGTCGACCCGGCCCGACTCCTCGTTCACGGGGAAGTAGTGACGCCGCCCGTAGCGCTTCCAGTTGTCGAAGGCGCTGAGCAGGTCGGTGCCGTGCATGACGTCGAACAGCCGGACCGCGCCGCCGGTCAGGGCGTTGCACCAGGGGAAGATCTTGCCCGCCTCGCAGGCGATGCCCGGCCAGAACGCCCGCCACTGCCGCGCGATCAGCTCGTTGAGCTCGCGGTGGTCGTAACGGAAGGAGTTCTCGGAGTCGTAGACCACGTCGAACGGCCGGTCGTAGCGGTCGTCGCCGGAAACGTAGGAGTAGAGGGACAGCGTGAGGTTCAGGTAGCCCTTGTACATGAGGTTCTGGCCGGCGCCCCGGACCGGGTCGGGATCGTACTCGTAACCGCCCGAGCCGTTCCCCGCCCATCCCGCTGTGTTGTAGTTCCTCTCCTGGCCGGGCGGGAAGGCGGCCAGCCACTCCGGCGGGTAGGAGTCGCGCATCGGGTCGTCGCCCCGGTGTTCGAGCCACTCGTACAGCGACCAGTACTCCAGGTAACGGTCGCTCGAGAAGCCGAGGATCTTCGTGTAGATCTCGCGCCACGCCGGGGTCGTCTCGGCCATCAGCGCCAGTGACCACTGGCTCCATGTGAGGTCGTAGCGCGCGAAGTTGCCGAACGGGGTGAACGAGCGGTCGTCCCACGACTCGTGCGGCGTGTCCTCGATGGTCCACGTACCGCCGAAGTCGACCTTGCGGTTCAGGTGGGCCAGCCATCCGATCGCCTCGTCGCTGAGCGAGGGGACCCCGGGGACGATCTCGCGGCTCGAGCGCACCCGGCCCCGGAACGGACCGCCCGTGCCCGGTCGTGAGGTGAACGGTTCGACGAGGTTGCCCTTCCACCATTTCCCGGTGGTCGTCCTGGGAGACATCGGATCCTCCTGCGGTGCCGTACGGATGTCGTACGTGAACTCCACGGCACGACGCCGCGGTTGTCACCTGGCGATTCGCTGCGCGGAGGGTGCGACCCTGTGCGTTCGGCCCAGTGACTGCCGCGAACGGCATGGTCAGGAGCCGTGAACCCGTTGCCCCGCAGTCCCGTTGAGCCGGTAGTGATCACCGTGGACGTGTCGTCCTTGCGACATGTCCCACCCGCGCCAGGACGAACCGGTGACACCAGCCGGGGCGGCGACGGAGCGTGTGGGGAAGAACAGCGCACGGCCGGCGGGTGCCCAGCGGGCGACGGCGGCACCAACGTGCCGTGCGGCACAACGGAAGGCATGAGAACTGATGAGACGGATGCGCCTGGCGGCGGCCGCGGTGACGGGTCTTGCCCTCGCCTCCGGCGCCGTGCCCCCGGTCGCGGCGGACGCCCACGGCGGCCCCCCGACGACCAGCAGGACCGCTGCTGCCCCGGGACCGGGCGGCAGCGCCACGGTGCGACTGATCACCGGCGACCGGGTGACCGTGACGACGGACGCGAGCGGCCGGCACACGGCGTCGGTGACTCCGGGAGAGGGCCGCCGGCACGTCCTCTTCCGCACCGTCGAGGAGGACGGCCGGCTGTCGGTCCTCCCGTCCGACGCGAAGGCACTGCTGGCCACCGGACGCCTGGACCGCGGCCTGTTCGACATCACCTCCCTGATCGCCCAGGGGTACGACGAGTCCCACTCGGACACCCTGCCGTTGATCGTGGGAGGCACCCAGGGCGCCGAAGCGCCCGGGAACACCGCGGACGCCGCCCCGCGCCGGCTGACCGCGCTGGCCGCCGACGGAACGCCGACCCGCCACCTGGAGACCATCGGCGCCGAGGCCGTGCGCGTCCCGGCCGACGACCTCGGCGCGTTCTGGAAACGCCTCGCCCCCGACCCCGCCGAGGTGTCCGCCGCCGCCACCGCCCCCCGCGTCCGGCTGGACGGCCGGGTACACGCCTCGCTGGACCGCAGCACCGCCCAGATCGGCGCCCCCGAGGCGTGGAAGGCCGGTTACGAGGGTGACGACGTCAAGGTCGCGGTACTCGACACCGGTGCCGACGCCGGCCACCCCGACCTGGCCGGACGCATCAGCGAGGCGAAGAACTTCTCCACCGGCACGGGCACCGGCGACGGGAACGGGCACGGCACCCACGTCGCCTCCACCGTCGGCGGCTCGGGAGCGGCCTCCCACGGCAGCCGCAAGGGAGTCGCCCCCGGGGCCGACCTCCTGATCGGCAAGGTCCTCGGCGACGACGGCTCCGGCAGCGAGTCGCAGGTGATCGACGGCATGGAGTGGGCCGTCGGCCGGGGCGCCGACATCGTCAACCTGTCCCTGGGGTCCGACGCGCCCAGCGACGGCACCGACCCGATGAGCCAGACCCTCAACGAACTCTCCGAGTCCTCGGGCACGTTGTTCGTCGTGGCTTCCGGAAACAGCGGGCCCGGCACCGGCACGATCGGCAGCCCCGCCGCCGCGGACGCGGCCCTGACGGTCGGCGCGGTCGACCGGGACGACACCCTCGCCGACTTCTCCGGCCGCGGCCCCCGCCCCGGCGACGACGCGGTCAAACCCGACGTGACCGCGCCGGGGGTCGGCATCGTGGCCGCGCGGGCCGCGGGAACCACCCTCGGCACCGTGGTCGACGACCACTACGTCGCCGCCTCCGGCACCTCCATGGCCACGCCCCACGTCGCGGGAGCGGCGGCGCTGCTCGCCCAGCAGCACCCCGACTGGACGGCACCGCGCCTCAAGGACGCGCTGATCAGCACCGCCCGCACGATGCCGGGACAGCGCGTCACCGAACAGGGCGGCGGCCGCATCGACCTCAAGACCGCCGTACGGACCCCGGTCGTCGCCACCGGCACCCAGGCCCTGGGCGTCTACGAGACCGAGGACACCGGCACCCACACCCGAACCGTGCGCTACGCCAACCACTCGGACGACGACGTCACCCTCGACCTGGACCTCCGGCTGGCGACCGCCGGCGGCCGCGAGGCCGGTCCCGACGCGGTGCGCCCGGCGACGAAGCGCCTCACCGTCCCGGCCGGCGGCACCGCCGAGGTGCCCCTGACCGTGGCACCCTCCCGCGCCGAACTGGGCCGCTACTACGGCCGTCTCACGGCCACCTCCGCCGACGGCCGGACCGTCGTCCACACCACGCTCAGCCTGCGGGTGCGCGGTCCCGTGCACGAACTTCGGGTCGTCTCCCACGACCTCGAGGGCCGTCCCGTCCAGAACTTCCCCGTGATCCAGGGCGCCGAGGGCTACGTGCCGTACACGGACTGGGAGAAGGGTGTCGCCGAGGTCGAGGAAGGCACCTACCAGGTGTTCGCCTCCACCACGGACCAGTCGGGTGAACGGGACAGTCTGTACCACGTCGTCCTGCCCCAGGTCGAGGTCACCAAGGACACCACCGTCGTCCTCGACCCCCGCAGGACGACCAAGGTCGAGATCCGCACCCCCCGGCCCGCCGAACAGCGCGGAGCCCTGAGCTACCAGACGCACCGGGAGATCGACGGACACGGCTGGACCGACCGCGTCATGGCCTTCGACGTCGTCCGCGACCTGTACGTCAGCCCCACCGAGCGGGTCACCGACGGGACCTTCGAGTTCACCTCCCGCTGGCAGCTCGTGGCCCCGATGCTCCGGGCCGACGTCGTCGGCGGTCCGCGCGGCCTCAACGCCTTCTACGAGCCGACGTCCGCCCTGTTCGACCCGCGCGGGGCACGGCTGACCGCCGTCGCCGCCGGCACCACCGCCGCACCGGACTTCCGCGCCGCCCGGGGCCGGCTCGCCGTCGTCACCTACGCCGGGGACGGGAAGAGCGAGAGGGAGATCACAGACGAAGCCGCCGCAGCGGGCGCCCGCGCCGTGCTGCTCGTCCACTACGAGGACAACGCCTGGACCCGGTGGACGCCCAACGGCGCGCGCACCCGGGTGCCGCTGATACGCGTCGGACTGACCGACGGCACCGACCTGCTGAAGCGGATCGAACGGCGCGGGACCACGGTCGCGTTCACCGGCACCCCGCGCAGCCCCTACCTCTACGACGTCGTCCAGGTGTCCTCGCAGGGCATCCCGCACCACGTCACGCACACCGTCTCGCGCCGCAACAGCGCCGTCGTGCGCTCCGTGTACGCCGACAACGGCGGTCTGCCCTGGGCGACGGAACAGCGCTACTCCTGGCGGCCCTACCAGGAGTACGCCCAGGACCAGTTCCCCCGCCACGTGCCGACCAACTTCACCCGCACCGAGTACGTCAGCTCGGGCGACACCCAGTGGCAGCACCTGGTCCTGCACGAGACGGTGGAGAACATCGACTCGCCCCTCGACGTCGGCATGCGCGAGGCGCCCCGCACCCACCGAGCCGGCGAGCGGACCGGTGAGACCTGGCAGGGCGCGGTCGTTAGGCCCTCGATCCCGCGGGGCGGCGCCGTGCCCCCGACGACGCGGGCCGGGGACGTGCTGAGGCTGCGGATCCCGGAGTTCACCGACTCCCGGACCGGCCACTGGTCCCGTGTGATCACCGATCCCGCCCTGCCCGGTGGCGCGGGCACGTCGACGGCCACGGAAACGGTCGCCGCCGAACTCGTGCGCGACGGCGAGAAGGTGGCCGACCTGGCCGACGCCTGGCAGGACGTCCAGGTGCCGTCCTCGGCCGCCGACTACCGCCTGAGGCTGAGGACCGGCCGCACCTCCGACGAGTGGCGGTACGCCACGGCCACCGACACGACCTGGTCCTTCCGCTCCGGTTCGACCGGCGGGACGGCGCCGCTGCCGCTGCTTCAGGTGGACTACCGGGCACCGGTGGACGCGCGCAACAGCGTGGGACCGCGCCGGGCGTACACGCTCGGGCTGACGGTGCGGCACCAGGACGGACTCGGCGCGCCGCGCGGGGTCAGGGCGCGCGTCGAGGTCTCCTACGACGACGGCGCGCACTTCACCGCGGCGCCCACCGGGTCCCGGGGCGACGGCAGGTTCGCCGTCACCGTCGCCAAGCCGTCGAAGGTGCGGGGCGACGCGTTCGTGACGCTGCGCGTCACCGCCCGGGACGGGGACGGCAACGAGGTCCGCCAGACCGTGACGAGGGCGTACCTGCACCGCGGCTAGGTCCCGTCCGGAGTTGCCCGTCGTCGCCCGCGGGGCGGACGGGCAACTCCGGAAGGCACCTACAGCCGCAAGGACGCCGCCACCGGCAGGTGGTCGCTGTCGGTGGCCGGGAGGGTCCAGGCCGATCGCGCCTCCACGCCGCGCAGGAGGATGTGGTCGATCCGGGCCAGCGGGAACGCGGTCGGCCAGGTCAGCCCGAATCCGGCCCCGGCCGCTTCCTGGGCCGAGTGCATCGGGGAGGTGAGGGCGGAAAGGGCCCCGTCGTCCGTGGTGCCGTTGAGGTCGCCCACGAGCAGGGCGCGGGGGAGCGGTTCGGCGCGCAGGGCCGCCGCGAGACGGCCTGCCGCGCGGTCCCGGGCGTCCGTGCCGAAGCCCGACGCGGGGCTGAGCCGGACGGACAGCAGGTGGGCGACGTACACGGCGACCGGACCCTCGGGAGTGCGGACCGTGGCACGCAGGGCGCGCGGCCAGGGGGCGATGTCGACGGTGCGGGTGTCGGTGAGCGGATAGCGGCTCCACAGGCCCACCGTGTCCCGCACCGAGTGGTACGGGTAGTCGGCGGCCAGCGCCTTCTCGTAGACGGAGGAGTCGCCCAGCTCCTCCAGGGCCAGTACGTCGGCGCCCGAGGCGGCCAGGTCACGGGCGGTGCGCCCGGGGCGAGGATTGTGCTCGTTGACGTTGTGCGTCACCACGGTCAGGTCACCGCCGCTCGTCTGCTTGTCGGTCAGCGTCCCGCCGTAGAGCGTGCCCCAGACGAGGGCGGGCAGCAGCACGGCCGCGGCGGCGGTCGCGGAACGGCGGACCGCCGCGCACACGAGGAGCAGCGGCACGACGAGGCCGGTCCAGGGTAGGAAGGTCTCGGTGAGACTGCCGAGATGCCCGGCCCCGTCGGGGACCAGGGAGTGTCCCAGCATCACGAGCGTGGCCAGCAGCGCGACAAGGGCGGTGACCAGGCCGCGGCGGCGGCCGCCGAAGAAACGGCGAGGCGGTCGCGGAGCCGCGGGTTCCGGCGGGGCGGAGGAGTCGAGCACAGTGGTCAATGTCGTCTCACCGGGTTCGGGACGGGGCGCCGGAGGTCGCGGCGGGGTCGGTCGCGGCCACCCGGTGGCGCACCTCCTCCACGAGCACACGGCTGGAGTCGAAGGCGGTTCGCAGACCTTCCTGCGGGTCGGTGCCGGCGCGTTGGTGCAGCACCACGCCGAGGGCGAGATGCCGCCGGCCGCTCCGGTCCGCAACGTCGACCGCCCACATCAGCGCGCCCCCGGCAGGGGTGCTGGAACCGGTCTTGATCCCCGTCACGCCCGGCGTGTTGAGCAGTTCGTTGCTGTTGGGAATCGTACCGGAACCCACCGCGGCGGCGGTGCGGGGCAAGGAGACGACGGACCGGAAGACGTCGTCGCGCATGACCTGCCGCGCCAGCTTCAACTGGTCCGCGGCCGTACTCGTGGTGGTGGGCTCGATACCGCTGGCCCCGGTGTACGTGGTGTGGTCCATGCCGAGGTCGTCGGCGGCGCGGTTCATCCTGGCGACGAACGCCTCCTGCGACCCGGCGTCCCAACGGGCCAGCAGTCGGGCGATGTTGTTGCCCGAGGGTACGAGCATCAGTTCCAGCAGGCGTCGTTGGCCCAGTCGCTGGCCCTGCCGCACCTCGACGGTGGACTCCGCGCCTGAGAAGGACTCGTTCGCGGCCTGCTCGTCGACGGTGACCAGGGGGCCGGACGCGTCGCCGTGCAGTGGGTGGTCGCGCAGGACCACGTACGCCGTCATCACCTTGGTGACGCTGGCGATCGGCACCGGCCGCCGGGGTCCGTGGACGCCCGGGGCACCGCGCGGCCCGAACCCCTCGACCAGGACGGCCGCCTGACCCTCGTCCGGCCAGGTCAGCGATGCGGTGAGTGAGCCCGGTCGTCCGCCGGGTGCGTCGTCGGCGCCGGCGGCGGACGGCGCGTCGTCCGCGGCTCCGCGGGCCACGAGGACGCTCCCGAGGGTGACCAGGGTGAGCAGGGCGGTCGCGCCGGCGCCGAGGAGCGCGGAGCGCCGCCGCAGGCTGTGCGGCAGCCGGGAAGCCGACGGCGGAGCGGGGGAACCGTCACGCTCGCCGGGTTCGGGGACTGGGCGCATGGGAGCACCTCCGAGGGACGCGGTGCGCGCCGTTCGCGCATCTCGGTCACTCTCGGCGAGGGGGATGTCCGCACGGCCGTCGCCGTGCCTCCGCTGCTGCTCTGCCGGTCATCCGTTGTGTATCGGCTCCTGCACAGTGGCCCGACACACCGGGACGTGGCCGGACCGCGCACGGTCAGCCGGCGTCAGTCGGCAGCGGTCGGCAGCCGGAGGGTGGCGACGGCCCCGCCGTCGGGCGCGTTGGTGAACGACAGCGATGCGCCGAGGACCCCGGCCTGGCCCAGCGCGATGGTGAGCCCCAGGCCGTGACCGCGGCCGCGTTCCGGTGCCCCGGTGCGGAACCGCTGGGGGCCCCCGGCCAGGAGCGCGGCCGGAAAGCCGGGACCGTGGTCCCGTACGGTCACCGAGGTGCCGGCGACCGTGACCTCGACGGGCGCGCGACCGTGCTGGTGGGCGTTGACGACGAGGTTGGTGACGATCCGGTCGAGCCGGCGCGGGTCGGTCTCGGCGGACAGGGCGCCCCTTGCGGTGAACCGTGTGTGCAGCCCTGTTCGGTCCAGGGACTCGGAGACCGCCTCGGCCAGCGGCACCCTTCTCGGCTCGGCCCGCTCGGCGCCCGCGTCGAGCCGGGAGATCTCCAGCAGGTCCTCGACCAGGGCCCGCAGCACCCGCACCCGGTCCTGGACCAGGCCGGTCGCCTCCCCCTCGGGGAGCAGTTCGCTCGCGGTGACCAGGCCCATCAGCGGGGTCCGCAGTTCGTGGGCGACGTCCGCGGTGAAGCGCTGTTCGGTCAGCAGCCGCTGGTGCAGGCTGTCGGCCATCGAGTCGACCGTGGCCGAGATGGCGGTGATCTCGTCGTTGCCGCGCCCGGCTCCGGTTCTGGCGGTCAGATCGCCGTCCGTGATCAGGCGTGTGGTGCGCGCCACCCGCCGCAGCCGGCGGTACGGCAGTTCGGCGGCGAGCGCCGACAGGGGGACGACGACGGCCAGGGCGAGAAGAGAGTATTTCCACATGTGCCGGTCCAGGGCACGGCGAGTGAGCAGGTCGGACGTCATGTCGATCTCCGTGGCGACGGGCTCGCCGCCGTAGATGCGCGCCGCCCACATCGAGGGGTGGTCCCCGGCGTCCGGATCCTCATACCAGGTGACCGCGTCGTGGTCCGGCTCCGGTTCCTGCCGGTGGTCGAGCCGGCGCAGCAACTCGTCCGGAAGCTCCCCCGGCACCAGGTGGAGCCCCGGGGGCGGGACGCCGTCCCGCTCGTAGGCCTCCACGTCACCGAGGAGTGCCGCGGTGGCCCTGGCGGCCCCGTCGTTCATCGACCGGGCCCGGGTGCTGGCGTGCACCAGGGTCCCGATGGTCAGCGCGACGGCACAGCAGCACACGGTGACGAGCAGACAGGTCTTCCAGCGCAGTGAACGCCAGTTGAGCAGGTCACGAACGGCATCCACGTCAGCGCCGCAACTTGTAGCCGAACCCGCGCACGGTCTCGACCCGGTCGGCCCCGATCTTCCTCCGCAGCCGCTGCACGCACAGGTCGACCACGCGGCTGTCCCCGTCCCAGCCGTAGTCCCACACGTTGCGCAGCAGGGTCTGCCGGTCGAGCACGGTGCCCGGGTGCGCGGCGAACTCCAGCAGCAGCCGCAGTTCGGTCGGGGCCAGCGCGACGGGCCGGCCCGCCAGCGACACCTCGAGGCCCGCCGTGTCGAGGGTCAGGTCGCCGAAGACCAGCAGGGTTTGCCCGTCGGCACCGGACCGCTCCGGCCGCCCCCGGCCCGCGGCGGGCGGGGCGGCGGGGGTGTAGACCGCCCGCCGCAGCAGCGAGCGGATACGGGCCACCAGAACCGCGGTGTCGACGGGCTTGACGACGTAGTCGTCGGCACCCGCCTCCAGACCGGAGACCACGTCCAGGGCGTCACCGCGCGCGGACATCATCAGCACCGGGTCCATGCTGGTCTCCCTGATCCGCCGGCACAGTCCGATGCCGTCGAGGCCGGGCAGCATCACGTCCAGGAGCAGCAGATCGTGGCGGCCCTCCCGGAACAGCTCCAGTCCGGTCAGACCGTCACCGGCCGACACGACCCGGTAGCCGTAGCGTTCCAGCGCGAGCGTGACGGACCTGCGGATGACCTCGTCGTCCTCGACCAGCAGGATCGTCACGGGCGCCGGGGCGTCCTCCTCGCTCACTGCGCCCAACCTCTCTTCCAGCCGCCCACCGCGGGAATCCCGCAGGGCGGCGCCGACCTCGCACTGCCCGCATTCTGCCTGTCGTGTGTCGTCCCGGGGCATCCGGCAGGGCTCGGCCGTGTATCAGCCGCGTATCGGACCTGCCCTGGGCGCGTGCGCACACGGCCGGGGAGCGGCGGGCGGCGGGCGGCGGGCGGCGGTGGATAGAGTCACGGGGTGGAGATGCCCCGCCTGCTCGACGGCCGGCTCAAGTTCCGGCACCTGGTCCTGATCGACGCGCTCTCGCGCCAGGGGAGCGTCGTCGGCGCCGCCGGCGAACTCCATGTGACACAGCCCGCGGCGACCCGGAGCCTGCACGAGCTGGAGGACATCCTCGGCGTGTCGCTGTTCGAGCGCGGCCCCCGGGGCGTCACCCCCACCGTGTTCGGCGAGGCGTTCACCCGGCACGCACGGGCGGTGCTGGCGCAGTTGACGCAGGCGGGGCGGCATGTGGTGGAGCTGGCCGACGCCGACCGCGGCACCGTGGTCGTCGGCACTCACCTGGCGGGCTCCAACGTCCTGCTGCCGCGCGCCATCGCCGCTCTCAAGAAGGAGCGCCCCTACCTGACCGTGATCGTGCGGGAGGGGTCGCCGGAGGCGCTGCTGCTGGAGCTGGAGGCGGGGCGCGTCGACCTCGTCGTGGGGCGGCTGACCGCGCCCTCCGACGAGCGGATGGAACGCCGCAAGCTCTATGACGAGTCGGTGGAGCCCGTGGTCCGGGCCACGCACCCGCTCGCCGGCCGGGAAGGGGTGGAGCTGGCGGAGCTGGTCGACCACCCGTGGATCCTGCCGGGCGCGGAGACTGTGCTGCGCCGGGAGATCGAGGAACTGTTCGGCCGCCACGGGTTCGCCCTGCCGCTGAACCGGGTGGAGACCACGTCGTTCCTCACCATGCGCCAGCTCCTGCTGGAGACCGACGTCGTCGCGGTGCTGCCCAGCCTGATCGTCCGGGACGACAGCCGCATGGTGCGGCTGTCGGTCCCGCTGGCCCCGATCGGGCACAGCGTCGGGCTGACCAGATCGGCCGCCCGGACGTTGAGCCCCTCTGCCGAGGCCCTCATCCGGAGCCTGGAGACCGTCGCCGGTGACATGGCCGCACCGTCGGCGAGCAGACGGGAATCTGACGACGTGGTCTAGGAAGAGGACAGGCCGAGAAAGCGTTCGGCGTTCTCGTAGCCGATCAGCCGGCGGGCGGCGTCGTCGAGGAACTGGCTCTTGCGGACCACCTGACCGACCGGACGCTCGCCCAGCGGGTACGGGTAGTCGCTGCCCACCATCACCCGCTCCGCGCCCACCGTGTCCACCAGCAGCCGCAGGGCACGCTCGTCGAAGACGACCGAGTCGACGTAGAACCGGCCGAGGTAGTGGGACGGCGGGAACCGCGAGGTGCCGATGACGTCGTTGCGTCCGTGCCAGGCGTTCTCCATGCGGCCCAGCCAGAACGCGAACGAACCGCCGCCGTGCGCGAAGCAGATCTTCAGACGGTCGTCGATGCGGTCGAAGACCCCGCCCAGGATCATGGCCAGGATCGACAGGTGCGTCTCGGCGGGCATCGCCGTCAGCCACTGCGCCATCCAGCGGTCTAGCCGGGCGGAACTGGCCATGTCCCACGGGTGCACGAACACCGGTACGTCCAGCGAGGCGCAGTGCTGGAGGAAGGTGACGACCCCTTCGCTGTCCAGGTCCAGGTCGCCGACGTGGTTGCCGATCTCGACCCCGCGGTGCCCGGCCGCGACGCAGCGTTCCAGCTCGCGGCAGGCCGCGTCCGGGTCCTGCAACGGCACCTGGCAGAACGGGATCAGCCGGTCCGGTGCGGGCTCGACGATCTCCAGAGCCAGGTCGTTGAAGATCCGCGCGATGTTCGCCGCCTCCTGGCCGCTTCGCCCGTAGCTGAAGAAGGCCGGCGTCGGGGAGACGACCTGGGTGCGCACGCCGTCCGCGTCCATGTCCCGCAGGCGGACCTCGGCGTCCCAGCAGTCCGAGCGGATCCGCCGGAACTCCTTGGTCCCCATCATGATCATCGCGTCCGACTCGGTCTCGAACCGCAGCCACGGTGCGTCCGGCCCGCCGTCGGCTCTCAGGTCGGGCCAGCCCCGGGGCACGTAGTGGGTGTGGATGTCGATCACTCGGTCCACCGGTCAGCCCTTCCCCGGGTGGAGCGCGCCGCACTCGCGGCAGACCCGGGCCCGCTCGTCCTCGTAGAACGCGGTGAAGACCGGCGGCAGGTCCTTGACGATGTCCCTGACCTGGAGCTCGGTCCCGTGGATCAGGGCGGAGCAGTTCAGGCAGTACCACTGGAACCGCTCCAGGGTGCCCTCCTCGCGGACCCGCTCGATGACCAGACCGATCGAGTCGGGGTCGGGGCGCTGCGGGGAGTGCGGGACGTTGCCGGGCAGCAGCCAGGCCTGGCCCTCCTTGATGTGCACGGTCCGCGGCCCGTCCCCGGTCATGAGGTTGACGTGCATGTCGCCCTTGACCTGGTAGAACCACTCCTCGTACGGCTCCTGGTGGAAGTCCGTGCGCTGGTTGGGGCCGCCCACGATCTGGACGATGAAGTCGTCGCCGAGGAACATGGTGCGGTTGTTCACCGGCGGCTTGAGCAGGTGCGCGTGCTCGTCGATCCAACCCTGGAAGTCGATGACCTCGGGAATGTCGGTCATGAGACCACCTCCGTGCTGTGCGATGCGGATGTACTGGGGTTGCCCGCGGCTCGGGACGTCCGGGGCAGGTGGGCGACGGCCTGGATCTCGATCAGCAGGTGTGGGTGCGGCAGTTGGTGCACCGCGACCGTCGTGCGGGCCGGGCCCCGCTCGTCGAAGAACTCGCCGTAGACCTCGTTGTATCCGCCGAAGTCGTTCATCGACACCAGGTACGAAGTGACCTGGGCGACGTCGTGGAGTTCGGCGCCCACCTCGGCGAGCATGTCCCGGATGTTCTCGATCACCGCGCGTGTCTGCGCGCGGATGTCGAGGTTCGTGGTGCCCATGGCGTCGGCCTCGGCGCCCACGAACGTGTTGTCGGGCCGGCGTGAACTCGTGCCGGACACGAAGACCAGGTCGCCGACGACCTTCAGGTGGGGGAAGCGGCCGCGCGGGACGGCCCGTCCCCGGAGAACACGTGCGTCGCTCATCCGACGACCCTCACTTCCACCGTGCCGAGCCCCGCGACCTCGCAGGCGGTGACGCCGGCGGTCAGCGGCACGGCGGCGGTCGCCGCACCGGCGAGCACCACCTGCCCGGCCCGCAGCGGGATGGACCGGCGCCGGCACATGTCCAGCAGCGCGTGCAGGGCGCGCACCGGGTCGCCGAGGATCGCGGCGGTCGAGCCGACCGTCTCCGCCTGGCCGCTCACCAGCCGCACCGCCCGGTTGGGCACGCTCTGAAGGGGCCGCCAGGAACCGATCACGTAGGCGGAGGCCGACGTGTTGTCCGCGACGACGTCCTCGTAGGTGAACCGGAAGTCCCGGTAGCGGGAGTCGATGATCTCCATGGCGGGGGCGAGGGCGTCCACGCACGACTCGATGTCCGTCGCGGGGTCGTCCATGTCCACGTCGCGGCAGATCCGGTATGCCACCTCGGGCTCCACCTTCGGGTGGATGAACCGCCCGAGGTCGAGGTCGCCGCCGTTCGCGACCCGCATCGCGTCGGTGAGCCGCCCGACGATCACGTCGGACACCCCCATCTGGGCCATCTTGGCCTTGCTGGTGAAGCCCAGCTTGACCCCGGTGACCCGCTCGCCGCGCGCCTCGCGGCGGGCCAGCAGCGCCGCCTGGATCGCGTACGCCTCGCCGATGTCGAACCGGTGCGTGTCGGCGAGGCTCGGTGTGTCGGTGCGCATCGTCTGCGCGGTGTCGAGCCGCTCCGCGAGAGCCTCCACGGTCCTTGCCGTGCTCATGCGGCGCTCCCTTCCGTGCCGGCCCCGTCTCGCGCGGCCAGGTCCAGTGCGATGTCGACGATCATGTCCTCCTGGCCGCCGACCAGTTGACGGCGTCCGACCTCCATCAGGATCCGCCGGGTGTCGACCCCGTAGCGCAGGGACGCCCGTTCGGCGTGCAGCAGGAAGCTGGAGTACACCCCGGCGTAGCCGAGGGTCAGCGTCTCGCGGTCCACCCGCACCGGGCGCTCGCGCAGCGGGCGGACGACGTCGTCGGCGGCGTCCTGGAGGGCGAACAGGTCGCAGCCGTGCTCCCAGCCCAGCAGGTCCGCGACCGCGACGAACGGTTCCGCCGGGCAGTTGCCCGCCCCGGCGCCCTGACCGGCCAGGGCCACGTCGACGCGGTACGCGCCGTGCTCGACGGCGGCCACACTGTTGGCGACCGAGAGCGAGAGGTTCTCGTGGGCGTGGATGCCGATCTGCGTGCTCTCGTCCAGCACCTGGCGGTAGGCGTCGATCCGCTCCGTGACGTCGCGCGTCGTCAGCCGCCCGCCGGAGTCGGTGACGTACACGCAGTGCGCGCCGTAGGACTCCATCAGCGCCGCCTGCTCGGCCAGGCGTGCGGGGGAGTTGAGGTGGCTCATCATCAGGAAGCCCGACACGTCCATGCCGTGCTCCCTGGCCCAGGCGATGTGCTGCGCGCTCACGTCGGCCTCGGTGCAGTGGGTGGCGACGCGGACGCTGCGCACCCCGAGGTCGTGGGCGCGGCGCAGGTGCTCGATGGTGCCGATGCCGGGAAGCAGCAGGGTGGTCAGCTTCGCGTGCTCCAGGACCTCCGCGGCGGCCTCGATCCACTCCTCGTCGCTGTGGGCGCCGAAGCCGTAGTTGGCGCTCGATCCGCCGAGCCCGTCGCCGTGCGCGACCTCGATGGCCGCGACGCCCGCCCTGTCGAGCGCGGCGACGATCCGGCGCACCTGGTCGAGGGAGTACATGTGCCCCATGGCGTGCATGCCGTCCCGCAGGGTCACGTCCTGTACGTAGATCTTCACGCGTCCACCCATCCTCGGAGTACGGCGATCCGCTCCGCGGTCCTGACCGCGGCGGAGGTCATGATGTCCAGGTTTCCGGCGTAGTCGGGCAGGTAGTGGCCCGCGCCCAGCACCTCCAGGAACACCGAGACCCGCACTCCGGTGATCCGGCGGCCCAGCGCCGGGACCATGACGTCCTCTACGGGGTCGAACTGCACGTCCTGCTTGAGCCGGTAGCCGGGGACGTACTCCCGGACGTCGGCGGCCATCTCCCGTACGGAGCCGGCGATCCGCTCCCGCGTCCCCGCGTCCACCGCGCCCTCGACGAGGCAGTACACGGTGTCGCGCATGACGAGGGGCGGCTCGGCCGGGTTGAGGACGATGATCGCCTTGCCCACCGCGGCGCCGCCGACGACGCGGATGGCCTCGCCGGTGGTCTCGGTGAACTCGTCGATGTTCGCCCGGGTGCCGGGACCGGCCGACCTCGACGCGATGGACGCGACGATCTCGCCGTAGGCGACCGGGGCGATCCGGGAGACGGCGGCGACGACGGGGATGGTCGCCTGGCCGCCGCAGGTCACCATGTTGACGTTCGGCGCGTCCAGATGCTCCTCCAGGTTGACCGGGGGAACGACGAAGGGGCCGAGTGCGGCCGGGGTCAGGTCGATCATCAGCTTGCCGTGGTGCCGGGCTATCTCGGCGTTGCGGACGTGGGCCTTGGCGGAGGTCGCGTCGAATATCACCTTGATGCCGGCGAACTCGTCCATCTCCACGAGGCCGTCGATGCCGCCCGCGGTGGTGGCGACCTTGAGACGTCCGGCCCGGGCGAGACCGTCGGACGCCGGGTCGATACCGGCCATGGCACCCATCCGCAGGGTCTTGGAAAGCCGCATCACCTTGATCATCAGGTCGGTGCCGATGTGGCCGGAGCCGATGACGGCGACGGGGACCATGCCGGTGCCGGTGCCGGTGCCGGTGCGGGCGAGGGTGCCGGTCGCGGTCGCGGTCGCGGGCGGGTGCGTGCCGCCCGGTCCGGTGGTTGCTGGACTCACTTGGTTCCCTCCTCGACGACTGCTTCCACTTCTCCCAGCCCGTCCAGCTCCAGCCGGAACCGCCCCGGTCCCTCGACCGGGACCATCGGGCCGAGCGCACCGGACATCACCACGTCCCCGGCGGCCAACGGCTGCTCGCGCCGGACCAGTTCGCGGGCCAGCCAGGCCACCGCGACGACCGGTGAGCCGAGGCAGGCGTGCCCCGCGCCGTGGGCGACCGCCTCGCCGTCCCGGCGCAGCGTCATGCCGACCCGGGCCAGATCCAGGCCCGCGACCGGGTACGGGGTGGTGCCGAGGACCACCGCGCCGCTGGACGCGTTGTCGGCCACGGTGTCGGTGATGGCCAGGTCCCAGCCCGCGATCCGGGAGTCGACGATCTCGATGGCGGGCAGCACGAACTCGGTGGCCCGCAGCACGTCGGCGACGGACGCGCCGGGCCGGTCGAGATCACGGCCGAGGACGAACGCGATCTCGCCCTCCGCGCGCGGCTGGAGGAACCGGGCGAGCGGCAGCGGCTCGGTGTGCGCGTACAGCATGTCGTCGTGGAGCACGCCGAAGTCCGGCTGGAAGACACCGAACTGCTGCTGTACGACGGGGGCGGTGAGCCCGATCTTGGCGCCCGCCCGGCGCGCGCCGGCCGCGACGCGCGCCCGGGCCACGCGGCGCTGCACCTCGTAGGCGGCGTCGATGTCGTTCGCACCGAGGTGCTGGCGGACCGGGGCACAGGGGGTGCGGGTGGCGGCCGCGGTGGTGAGCAGTTCGACGGCGGCCTCGACGGGGTCACCGGACACGGCACTCAGGGGACGGCCGGGGGCGTGGGGGTTCGGGAGTTCGTTCACAGCTGTACGCACACGTTCGTCGGCTCGGTGTAGAAGTGCAGGGACGACTCGCCGCCCTCGCGCCCGATGCCGGAGAGCCCGACACCGCCGAAGGGGGAGCGCAGGTCGCGCAGGAACCAGGTGTTGACCCAGGCCATGCCGACGTTCATCGCCTGCGCCACACGGTGGCCGCGACGCAGGTCGTTGGTCCACACGGAGGCGGCGAGGCCGTAGTCGGTGTCGTTGGCCAGGTCGATCGCCTGCGCCTCGGTGTCGAAGGGGATGAGGGCGGCCACCGGGCCGAAGATCTCCTCGCGTACGACACGGTCGGCGTTGGTCAGCCCGGTCCACAGGGTGGGCTCGATCCAGGACCCGCCGTCGAGGCCCGCGCCCAGGGCCGGTACGTGACCGCCGGTGAGGACGGTGGCGCCGGCCTGTTCGGCCAGGTCGAAGTAGCCCAGCACTTTGTCGCGGTGGGCGTGGGAGATCAGTGGCCCGGTGGTGGTCGCCTCGGACAGCGGGTCTCCGAGCCGCAGGCGTTCGGCGCGTTCCACGAGTCCACTCGCGATGTCGTCGAAGACGGACCGCTGTACGTAGACCCGCTCGGTGCACAGGCAGACCTGCCCGGTGTTGGTGAACACCGACTTGCTCAGCCCGGTCACCGCTTCGTCCACGTCCACGTCGTCGAAGACGATCGCGGCGTTCTTTCCGCCGAGTTCGAAGGAGACCGGCCGCACTCGCGGCGCGACGGTCCTCATGACCTGCGACCCGGTGGCGGACGATCCGGTGAAGGTCACCCCGTCGATCCCGGGGTGGGCCGTCAGGTACTCGCCGGCGGAGCCCCCGCCGAAGCCGTGGACGACGTTGTACACCCCGGCCGGCAGGCCCACCTCGGCGAGTACCTCGGCGAGCAGGGTGGCCGTGCCCGGCGTCTCCTCGCTCGGCTTGACGACCACGGCGTTGCCGCAGGCCAGTGCCGGAGCGATCTTCCAGGTCAGCAGGAGGAGCGGCAGGTTCCACGGCACGACGACCGCGACCACGCCCAGGGGCTTGCGGACCGCGTAGTTGAGGGCCCGCTTCCCGCCGGCCAGGTCGGTCAGGAACGACTCCTGACCCGCCGCGGCGACCACGTCGGCGAAGGCGCGGAAGTTCGCGACGGCGCGGGCGACGTCGAGTTCCCGTGCCTGGGTGACGGGTTTGCCCGTGTCGGCGATCTCGGCGGCGACGAACTCCTCGAACCGCTCCTCGATCCGGTCGGCCGCCCGGCGCAGCAGTTCGGTGCGCTCACGCACCGCCGTGTCGGCCCACCCCGCGCGCAGCGAGCGCCGTGCCGCCGTCACCGCACGGTCCACCAGCGCCTCGTCCGCCTCGTGGACGCGGGCGTGGACGAGACCGGTGGCCGGATTGATCTTGTCGAAGCCGCGGTCGCCATCGGGGCCGTCATCGGGGCCGTCATCGGGGTCGACGAACCGTCCGTCCACGAAGTTGCGGATCCACCGCCCAGTTTCTGCCGTCATGCCTCTCACTGTGGGAGGCGCGGCCATGCCCGACAAATTAACTTCTCGTCCACTCGTATGCCAGATTTGGTATATCCGACCTTCAGGTCGTGGCTGAAATCGAGCTATGTCCAAACTGGTATGACGCAGCGTGCATTCGGCATTTGTGCGTCATGTCTCAGCGGGCCAGGATCCACCGTTAACGCGTCACCGAGTGATAGGTCATCCCATGAACAGCTCACCTCAGAAGGACGGCGCGGGCGGAGGCGGGGCCGCGGCCAGAAGGACCGCGGTCGCGACGCTGGCCGGCACCACGCTCGAGTGGTACGACTTCTTCCTCTACGGCACCGCGGCCGCGCTCATCTTCGACAAGCAGTTCTTCCCCTCCCTGAGTTCCGGAGCGGGCACCCTGGCCGCCTTCAGCACGTTCGCCGTCGGCTTCGTCGCCCGGCCGCTCGGCGGTCTGGTCTTCGGGCACTTCGGCGACCGCATCGGACGCAAGGCGACGCTCGTGGTCTCGCTCCTGCTGATGGGCGTCGGTTCCACCCTCATCGGCGCCATCCCGAACTACGACGCGATCGGGTTCTGGGCGCCGGTGCTGCTGGTGCTGCTCCGCATCGTCCAGGGCATCGGCCTCGGCGGCGAGGGCGCCGGCGCGACCCTGATGTCGATGGAGCACGCCCCCGCGGGCAAACGGAACCTGTATGCCGGCTTCCCGCAGATGGGAACCCCAGCCGGGCTGGTTCTGGCCAACATCGTCTTCCTCACCACCAACTCAGTTGCCGGCGACGCCGCCTTCACCTCGTGGGCCTGGCGCATCCCCTTCCTGCTGAGTTTCGTCCTGGTCGCGGTGGGGCTGGTGGTCCGGCTCCGGGTCACCGAGTCACCGTCCTTCAACCGCGCCGTCGAGCAGGACGAGGTGGTCAGGTTCCCGCTGGCCGAAGCGCTCAAGGTCGGATACCGCCGCCTCGGCCTCACCCTCCTCGCGGTGGTCGCGAACTCCGCCGTGGCCTATGTGTTCCTGGTGTTCACGCTGTCGTACGGAACCAAGGAGCTCGACTACAAGAAGAAGTTCCTCATCCTCGGCGTGACCGCGGCGTCCGTGATCTGGTTCGCGACCATCCCGTTCTGGACGAGGATCGCCGACCGCTACGGCCGCAGAACCATGTTCGTCGGCGGTTCCGTCGCCATCCTGGCGTGGTGCGTGGCCTTCTTCCCGCTGCTCAACACGAACAGGTCCCTGCTCGCCCTGCTGGCCCTGGTCGGAATGGGGATCATCATCCCAGTGACGCACTGCGTACAGGGCGCGATCATCGCCGACACGTTCCCCATCCACGTCCGGTACTCGGGCTCGTCGCTGATCCTCCAGCTCGGCGCCATCCTCGGCGGCGGACTCGCTCCGCTGATCTCCACCGCGCTGCTGGACGCCGGCGGCTCGTCGACCGGCGTGACGTGGTATCTCGTAGGGATCTGCGCGGTCAGCCTGATCGGGGCGATCGCACTGTTCCGCCTGGTCCCGGAGAACACACCTGAACCGGCGGCAGAACCCCCGGCGCAGGCTGTCGCCCGCACCTGAACCCCTGTACGGAGGCCGCACATGCCCGACTCCACTGGCACGGTGGTGCGCTCCGGCCCCGTCCGTTACGCCACCGCCGCACGCTTCGCCCCGCCTCGCCCGGTGGACACCGACGACACCCGCCCGCCGAGCGGCGAGATCTGTCCCCAGCTCCCCTCCCGCCTCGACGCGGTGATGGGACCCCCGCTCGACACCCGTCCCCAGGGCGAGGACTGCCTCCACCTGACCGTCACCACCCCGGCCCGCGACGACGGCGCCCGCCCGGTCCTCGTCTGGTTCCACGGCGGCGGCTTCAGCAGCGGCGCGGGCCTCATGGACTGGTACGACGGCGGGGCACTCGCCGCCGAGGGCGACGTGGTCGTCGTCGCCGTCAACTACCGCCTCGGAGCCCTCGGATACCTCTGCCTGGACGGGGTCAGCGAGGGCAACCTCGGCCTGTACGACCAGCTCGAAGCGCTGCGCTGGGTGAGCCGGCACATCGCCGCCTACGGGGGCGACCCCGGCAACGTCACGGCCTTCGGCCAGTCCGCGGGCGCCCTCTCCATCCGCCTGCTGCTGGAGACGCGGGAGGCACGAGGGCTCCTGCGCAGGGCGATTCTCCAGAGCCCGCCGCTGTCCATCACGGCCAGGCCCCGCGCGGACTCCGAGGACCTCGGCCGAGTCTTCGCCGACCTGCTGGCCGAGGACCCCCTCACTGCCGGCCTCCCCGCGATCCTGGCTGCCCAACGGGAGACCGCGAGGGCCAACCTGCGACGCACCGGAAGCACGCTGGAACCCCCGTTCCTCCCGGTCGAGGCCTCCGCGGCCGAGAGCGGCGAGGCCTCCGCGGCCGCGCGCGGCCTGGACATCATGTACGGCTGGAACGCGGACGACATGACCGCCTTCCCGGGCGAGGGCGACGACGCGGCGGAGCTGACCCGCCGCCTGTACGAGGAGCCCCTGGCACGCTACGGGGCGGCCCTGGCGCGGGCCGGGGCCCGGGTCCACACGTACCGCCTCGACTGGCGCCCGGCCGGCTCCCCGTTCGGAGCGACCCACTGCCTGGAACTGCCTCTGCTGCTGGGCACCCGGGAGGCGTGGCGGTCGTCGCCGATGCTGGGCCGGGAGAGCTGGGCCGAGGTGGACGCTCTCGGCGCGGCCGTGCGCGCGGCCTGGATCGCCTTCGCCCGCACCGGTACCCTCGGTCCGACACCGGCCCCGTTGATCTGCGGGTGTTGACCCGAACCGGGCTGAGGCCGATGAGGGGGACCGAGCGGGGACGGCGACGCGTGTGATCGTCGCCCCGGGGCGCTGATGATCAGACGATTCGGATGGCTTCCATCCTGACCCCATCCGGGTGGTTGGGCCATTTGTAAAGGGTGTTCTTGGGGATCGGTGTGGCGGGCTGCCATCTCCCGTCACCGAGCCACTGGACGCGGTTGTTGCCAGTGGAGATCCATTTGACCCAGGCGTTGGGGCCGTAGCTGATCTGTCCGCCGTTGGCGAGACATGAGACGCCGCCCACCCCGGGGCCGTGCCATTCGAACTTCAGGAGGTCGGTCCGGTTGCCGCACGGAACGAAGTTGATCGCAGACGCCTCCGTCGCAGTGACACCGACAAGTGAGGCCGTCATGGCGAAGGTTGCCACCGCGGCGTGGACCGCCCGCTTCATTCGTTTCATGAGTGTTCTCCTTGGTGAGGTCAGGTTCGGGTGAGGCCAGGGGGCACGTTTGGGCACACGTCTGCCTCTGGTCGGAGTGCTCGGTGCATCCGTCAGGCTCAACGGCCTGGGACCGAGTCCGGTTCATTCCGGCTGGGCGACGACGACCCGGGTGTGTGCGTGCGTGAGACCGAACTGGGGCTGAGACCGAGCCCGTGGGGCACGGTGCGGCCGACACGCTCACTCGGCTGTCAGGAACTCCCCCGGACCCAGCGGGCGGTTCACGACGCGGATGTCACCGACGCTGCCGTGGAAGACGACGTCGATCCCGCCGGCGTATTCGTGGCCCCCCACCAGCCATGGCAGGCCGAGTGAGGTGAGGCCGCGCGACACGCGCCTCGGATCGTCCGCGACCGGGGAACCCTCGACATACAGCCTGGTGCGGCGGCCGTCATTGACGACGGCGATGTGCCACCACCTCAGCTCCGCCAGGCCGTGGCTCCAGTTCGTCGTGGGATAGGTGTTGTTCAGCGGGTAGTGGTTGAACTGCACCTCGCGGCCGTTGTTCGTGATGGCCAACTGGGCCAGAGACTCGTCCGGGTCGGTGTTCCTGCCGTGCTTGCCGGCGGCGCGGGCGGCGCCGCGGCGGCTGAGGACCGACGCGTTGCCGTTCCGGCCGGCGTCCCAGTCCAGCGGTATGCGCACGAAGGTCTCGATCGTGTACCCGCCCCTGAAGGTCTCGGTGTTCAGGGGTGCCGTGTCCTTCGTGGTGAGGTACGAGCCGTTGACCGGGTTCCTGCCTCCGGTGAACTTCAGGCCGGCGTGCCCGGGCTGGTCGGGGTGGTGGTCGTCGGACCAGGTCAGCGCGTCGGCGGCGGTGCCGGGAGTGGTCACCACCGTCAGGTGGTTGCCCTTGCCGGAGAGGTCGCGGACCGTCTGGCCCTCCGTGAGCGCGGTGCCCGGCGCGCCCTGGCCGTCGAAGCGCCAGTACGCGACCGTACCCCTGATCAGCAGCCGGTCGGCCGGCCGGGCGGGACGGGCCGGGACGGGGGCGAAGCCGGAGAACCGCTTCTCGAAGTCGATCGGGATCGAGAAGTCGTCGACCGGACCCGTGATGCGCGCGTGCTCGGCGGCCAGCGCGCTGCGGGACTCCGGCCTCTGGGCCAGGATCCACGGGTTGACCGTCTCGACGTCGATCGTGTCGCGGGCCAGGTCGAAGTGGTACAGCCGGATCATGCCGCCACCGCCGAAGAAGCGGTTCTGGTAGTTGGCGATGTGCAGGTGCACGTCGTGGCCGTGGGCGTTCTTCCTGGTCGTACGACCGGACGGCCAGTAGTGGCCGTTGAGGGCCAGGAAGATCTGGTCGTTGTCAGCGATCAGTCTGTCCCAGACGGACTGTCCGTACTCGGAGAGCGAGGCGTTGTTCTCCGGGTCGCCGGACTCGTAGGGGAAAACGTTGTCATCGTAATCGGGGTGGACGATGTCGTGGGCCGTGAGGATCACCGGCATCCGGGGGTGGGCCTTGATGGTCTTCTCCGCCCACGCGAAGCCCTGCTCGGTGGTCCGCCAGTCCAGCGCCAGCACGAGCCAGGACCGGCCCGCGGCCCGGAAGACGTGCGCGGTGTTGTAGCCCGTGGCGTCCGACCCGACGAAGGACTTGGAGTGCCTGAACCGCCGCGGACCGAGGGTCCGCAGATACGGGCTGTCCCCGCGAGTGTCGTCCCCGCTCACGTCGTGGTTCCCGGCCACCACGCTGTACGCGGCGCCTTTCGAGTCCAGGATGTCGAACGCCTTGTCGATCTGCTCGAACGACGACGCGTCGGCGTCCTGCGACAGGTCACCGAGATGCGACATGAACACGATGTTCTGGTCGTCGACACCGCTGTTCCTGACGACGTAGCGGAACGACTCCTCCTGCGGGGCGCGGTTGACGCTGTCCTGGCTGCCCCAGTAGAGGTACTGCGTGTCCGGCATGACGGCGAAGGTGAACCGTAGGGAGTCGGGGTCCGGATTCCACCGCCCCACATGGCCTCTCGCGGAGGCGTCGGCGGCTTGCGCGGGTGCGGCGCCGAGCACGGACGAACCTGCTCCCAATGCCACGGCGCCCGCACCCGCCAGTGTCGCGTTGCGCAGGAAGCCGCGCCGCCCGTGGCCGGTCGACTCGTAAGGCGCCGTGTCTCCGTGAACGCACATGTGGGGGCCCTTCCCGAGGAGGTGTCTCAATCGAGAGCGACGTTAGGCGGGGAGGGCTGGGCCTGGGCGTCTTCAAGATGGCGAACAGAGATCGCGTACCTGTCGGTGAGTGAAAGCGCGCCCTTGCCGCAGAACCGGTCCACCGTGGCCCGAACGTTCCCGGTCACCGCGCACGGTCCGCCGACGACGCGCTACGTCCGCAGGCGCCGGGCGACTTCACTCGGCCCGGACGGGAACAGGCTCTCGGAGAGCCGAGGCGAGGCCGACAGGGAGGAGTCGCCCGGGCCGCTGCCGAAGTGCTCCAGACTGTCGGCGAGGCGCGCCTTCGCGGCGTCGGGGAGTCGCAGGACGTGGGCGGTCGCGCAGCCGGCGCTGTCGCGGCGGAGGTACCCCGGTGCGTCGTCGGGGCCGAGGCGGACCGTCCGGTCGGTGACGAGGAATCCGAGGCGACGGACGAGCAGCCCCATTCCGTCGGGGTTGGCCTGATGCACGTAGCCCATCACCGGCTTGGTGTCGGTGTGGGTGACGGCCGCGATCGCGACGGTGCTCAGCAGCGTCCCGAGGCCCCGACCGCGCAGGGCCGGAGAGAGGTGGAGGCCGCCGAACTCCCACCGGGCGACCGTGTCGAGCCCCTTGCCGTCCGGTGCGACGTAGCAGAGACCCACGACTGCTCCGCGTCGCTCGACGGCGATCATCCGGCTCGCCCCGACGATCTGCTGGAACGTGGTCGCCGCGAGTGGCAGCATGAACTCACCGAGGTTGGCCCGGTGATATGCGAAGGCGGCGTCGCGGGTGTCGTTCGTGACCGGCGTGATGAGCAGGGCTTCCGGCGTGTGGGCGGGTGGCTTCAATGCCTGGTCTTCCCTTCGAGACGGTTGAGGAGGACGTCGGTGGTTCCCGCCCAGTCCGCCCACTCGGCGGCCGTCGGCTCACCCTTGTCTCCCGGGCCGAAGACCACCGCGTCCTCGCCGACCGTGACCTGGTCGTTCCCGGTGTCCACGAGGCACTGGTCCATGGCGATCCGGCCGGCCCCCCGTCGGCGGACTCCGCCGACCAGGATCTCCGCCGAGCGCGAGGCCCGAAGGGCAGTCCGTCGGCGAAGCCGAGCGGTACGCGGGCGAGCGCGGTCGGACGCTCGGCCACGTACTCGTGCCCGTAGGACACGCCCGTACCCGCCTCCACCCGCCGGCTCATGATGACGCGGCCGCGCAGCGTCATCGCCGGCCGCAGCCCGAAGCTCTCGCCCCTGACCGGCTCCACGCCGTACAGGCCGAGCCCCGCGCGGACCAGGTCGTAGTGGGTGTCGGGAGCGGCCAGCGCGGCGGCCGAGTTGGCCAGGTGCAGCACCTGGGGCCGCAGGCCCGCGGCACGGGCCTGCGACACCGCCGCCTCGAAGGCGTCGACCTGACCGGCGACGCTCGGGTGCCGGGGATCGTCGGGGTGCACGAGGTGCGACCAGACGCCCCGCACCCGCAGCAGGCCCCGCCGTTCGAACTCGGCGGCCGCTTCGAGGAGTCGGGGCCAGTCCACCGTGCCGGCGCCGTCGCGCCCGAGCCCGGTGTCCACCTTGAGGTGGACGGCGCCCGGGATCCCCGCCTTCTCGGCACACGCGGCGATCCCCGCCAGGTGCGCCAGGGACGCGGCCGACAGGTCCACGTGCTGCCGGATTGTCCCGGTGACGTCCTCACCCGGCAGCCGCATCCAGGCCAGGACGGGTGCCGTGATGCCCGCCTCGCGCAGCTCCAGTGTCTCCGGAGTGGAAGTGGCGCCCAGCCAGGTGGCTCCGTGGGCGAGCGCGGTGTGTGCCACCTGTACGGCTCCGTGACCGAATCCGTCCGCCTTCACCACCGCCATCAGGGCGGCGCCGCGCGAACGGGCCGCAAGGACGCGGGTGTTGTGGGCGATGGCCGAGAGATCGACCACCGCCTCGGACAACCGGTGCCGGACGGTGTCGGGGTGTGTGTCACATTCGGGTTCCGACCTCGCTGAGGGCGACTGGCGCGTCATCAAGACTCCGTGGGGGTGGAATACGCGGACGGCGTGGTCATTCGAGATTCGTCAACGGAGAATGCGCCCGCACCCGTGACGAGTTGTTCCCGTGGGGGATACGGGCGATCGCGCGCGAACGTTGAAGCCCACACTCTCGAATGCGACCAACCCAAGTACTCCGGCCCCTCCACGACGATGAAGCCCGCACGTCCAACGGATGTACAGCCTGGGCTACCGGGCACGACGTGCCGCCGTCTCCCTCCTCCCTTTCAACACAGACGGTGGAATCCGCGTATCCCCGTTGTACTCAGTCGTTCACGTACGGCCTCAGGGAGAAGGGGTGGCCGGCACCATGAACAAGGCATGCGTTCACCAACGGCCGTTCCTGACCGAGTACCTGCTGCTCGGGACTCCCCTGCCCGAGGAACTCTCCCGGCACCTCGACCAGTGCCCGGACTGTGCCCGTGAGGCTGCCGAGACCGAGGACGTGAGTCGTACGATGCGGCGGGTCGACGCCTCCGCCCGCTGGAAAGCCGCGCCGCAGGGCCCGGTGTGCTCCGTGAATGGCACGGAGGCTCCGAAACCGGTTCGTACCGGCCCCGGAACGTGCATCACCCTCGGGTTCGCCGCCGCCCTCGTCGTGGCCGCGGCAGTGGTCGTTCCTCTCGGCGTGACGCACCGGCAGGGGGCCGATCCCACACCGTCGGCCGCGCTGATCACGCACGGCGAGATGATCGGCCGGCCGTGGGGCACCGAGGCCCCGGTGGTGCTGTCGAGGCTCAGCAGCGGTGAGACCTACCGTCTGACGACGCCGGGCGCGGACGGTGCGAGCGCGGAGCGGCTCATCTTCCGCATCGTGACGTCCATGGACAAGGACACCATCACCGAGCTGATCGTCGAGGACGGCGAAGGGCACGTCATCGCCCGCGTTCCCATGTGCCCGTGCTCCGTCTGACCCGGTGCGGTGCCTCCCGGAACCGTGTCACCCCGGTTGGGAGGGCAGGTCCTCGGGCCATCGACTCCAGCACCCGCCGCGCCAGGCGTGCGTTGCCGATGGTCCGCCCGCTGGGGACTGCGTCGAAGTGGGCGCCCAGAACCTTCAGCGTCGCGTCGGAGCAGGTGTATTGCACGCACCCGAGGGAGCCGGGTGGGCGCCGCGTCCGGGATCCGAAGCCCGGGACGCCGTACGACCGGCACCCGCCGGGACCCGACGACGATGTCCCGCGGCCGGGAGCTCGGTCTACGCGACATCGCGGGGATGCGTTGAACGTTCACGGTGCGAGCCTCAGCAGTTCGGTGCTGCGATCCCACAGCAGGTCAGGGGCGACGGAGGGGGCGTTGACCGCCCGCAGGCTCCTCTTCTCGTAGTAGCCGCCGGAGACCCAGTTCCGGCCGGGTTCGGACGTGGCCAGCCACAGCATCTGCCCGGCTGCCTTGGCGGGTGACTGGAAGAAGAGCCCGGGAACAGGCGACCTGAACAGCGTGCCCACCGGGCTCCGGCTGCTCCGGGCGAAGCCCGAGGCCACACCCCCCGGGTGGAAGGCCGCTGCGGACAGCCCTCGGGAGTGGTACCTGCGATGGAGCTCCTGGGTGAAGAGGATGAGTTCCATCTTCGCGTTGCCGTAGGCCCGCACCGGGGAGTACCGGCGGGAGTTGTTGAGGTCGTCCAGCTCGACCCGGGAGGAGAGCCGGGCCGCGTTGCTCGATGTCTGGATGACGGAGGCACCGCCGGCGAGTAGGGGGTCCATGAGGAGCGTGGTCAGGAGGAAGTGGGCGAGATAGTTGACCTGGAACGACTCCTCGAACCCATCCTCCGTGACGGTGCGCTCGCCGAGAATCGCCCCCGCGTTGTTCATCAGGACGTCGATACGGGGGTGCCGGGTGGCGAGTTTCGCCGCGAGGGCGCGGACATCACCCAGGTGGGCGAAGTCCGCCGTGTAGTGCTCGGTGCCCAGCTCCTCCGCCGCCGTGCGGGTCTTGTGCGGTGACTGGCCGACCAGGACCACCTGGTGTCCGCCGCGCACCAGTTGACGGGCGGCCGCCAGGCCGATTCCGTCGCTGGCACCGGTGATGACGATGGTTTTGGACACGTTCCAGTCCTTCGGTCGGTTGCGTAGGGGGCGGTGCCGGTGCGCTGGATCATCCGATCGCACTGACTTCGGCGCTTTCGCGGGAGGCGGGGTGGCGTGGGGCGCCGGAGCGTGTCCGCCCGGTCGGGCCGGCGACCGTGGCCGGGGCCATCGGGCCGGCCGCGCGCAGATGGCCGACCAGGCGGTCCGGGTCGGTGTCCTTACGGCCGTTCAGTTCACGGGCGATCGTGGAATGGAGCAAGTGCCTGGACGAGGTGGTCAGCGAGTCGACCAGTACGTCGTGGACCAGGTCGGGCAGACGATAGTGGCCTCCGGCGGGCGCCCTGGAGTCCGGGTCCCAGACGACGAGCCTTCGGGAGGCGGAGTCGTCGACCTGACGCAGTAGCTGTTCATGTGTCAGGCGCTGTACGCCCGCGAGCAGGGCGACGTCCAGCCGACCCCCGTCGACGGCGGCGTAGGTCAGCATCGTCCGGGCCGGTGCGGGCAGTTCGGCCAGCCGTGCCTGGACGACGCTGCGTACCGACTCCGGCACCCTCGCGTGGGGGCCGGTGCGATGGGGACGCGGCAACTTCAACAACTCGCCGAGGACGAACGGGTTGCCCTCGCTGCGCCGGTGCAGTTCCGCGCAATCGGCCGGGGACACGCTCTCGCCACGCGCCGCGAGGATGTCGGACACGTGGGCGGTCCCGAGCGCGTCCAGCCGCAGCCAAGTCGTGTCCAGCCGGGCCAGCTCCGCGAACAGGCCACTGACCGCCGAGGACTGTGTGTCGCGCAGGGCGCACACCACGACCACCGGTACATCCCTCAGCAGGCGGGCGAGCCGGCGCAACTGGTCGTGGACGTCACCGGCCGCCCAGTCCAGGTCGTCGACGACACAGAGGGTCGGCACGCGTGCGAGCTGCCGGACGAGTGTGGTGAGGACGTCCTCGCCGGGCCCGGAATGCGCCTCCGCGGCCCCGTCGGGGCGGCGCAGTCCGTCGGCGAGCTGAGTGATCGCGCAGCGCAGGGTGACGGTTCCGCCGCGGCCGAGGGCATGCCCCCCGCTGGCCCGGGTGATGGCGAATCCCGCCTCGGCGGCCTGGGCCGCGAACTCGTCCAGCAGGCGGGTCTTGCCCGAACCGGGCTCACCCGAGACCACGGCCCACCGGGACTGCCCGGTCGCCGCGTCCCCCAGCAGGGCACGGAACCGAGCTGTCTCCTGCGACCGGCCCACGAGCGGTGCACTCGTCACCGGAGGGGTGCCGGACAGTGCCGTGGGCTTCCGTGACGACCGGGGGATTTCGAGGACGGCGGTGTCGTGCCGCAGAACGGCTAGCTGCAGGTCGCGCAGGGCAGGGCTCGGGTCGAGTCCCAGTTCCCGGGCCAGCATGGTGCGGAAGCGGTCGTACTGGCGCAGCGCCTCCACAGGTCGTCCGGCGGCGTAGAGGGCGCGCATGAGCAGGGACCAGGAGACCTCGCGCAGCGGAGCGCCGACCGTGAGCTGCTCGGCGACGCTCACAGCGGGCACGAGGTCGCCCTGCCCGATGAGGATCGCCGTCAGGAGTTCCCTCGCGTCCTGGCGGGCCGCGTTGAGGCGTGCGCCTTCGCGCAGCGCGAAGGGTTCTTCGGCGGCTTCGCCGAGGGCGGGCCCGCGCCACAGGCCGAGGGCCGTGTCGATCTCGGTGCGGGCCAGGGGAAGTTGCTCCCGTGCGAAGACGTCGCGGGCCCGGAGCACGTGCGCCTCGAACGCGGTGGTGTCCCGCGCTTCCCTCGGTACGGCCAGCGCGTAGCCGGCGGGGCCACTGACCAGTACGGACGACCTGCGCTTGCGTTCCGGGTCCAGAACCGACCGCAGCCGGCTGATGTGGGCGCGGATGGACGACACCGCCGCGGTGGGCTGCTCGTCTCCCCAAAGGGAGTGGCAGAGCTCGGTGAGGGAGACGGGCCGGCCGTCCTCGATGAGGAGGCGGGTGAGCAGGAGCCGACGTTGCCGTGGCCCCAGGTCGAGGGACGTACGGCCGTGCCGGACCACGACGGGGCCCAGCATGCCGTACCACATGGTGTGGTCGTCTTCCGCGTTCACCGGGTCAGCTCACTTCCTGCTGACACCGCGCGGGGGCCTGCTCCTCGATGCGCCGTTATCGCCAAGGTGATACGCCGGTTCCGGTCGCGACGTTGCGGGTCACGGCCATGACGACCCCAGGACCTTGCCCGGTGGTTGTTCCGGACCCTCGCGACTCGACCCGTACACGCGGGACGGGACTCGCCGGGAGTCTGCTTCGCGCCCCCAGGACGTCGGCCCGGGTGGGTGTCGTTTCCGGCAGCCGAATTCCGGGACAGCAAGTGGTGTGTCATCAAGACCCCTGTAGCGACTTGTGGGAAGGCAGGAGTGGTAAGAAGGGCGGCGTCGTGCGTGCACCGGGTGTCGCCCGGGACAGGACAACGATGTCCCGCGCCCGGTACCTCGGCCGATGACCGGCCGGTACTTCGGGCGGCATGGGTAGCTCGTACACACGACCGCTCACACAAGGTCTACGCAACGCGGCGGGGTTACGTTGAAAGGATGTCCGCGCGCGGTCCAACCGCGCTCTCGTGACGGCGTGACCAGGACCTCGCCGTGATCACCATGCCCCGGGCCTTCCTTCTGTTCAAGGACGCCGTCGACTCGATCGGCGCGATCACCAACATAGGAACGGGGTGTGACGGCCGCCATGAAGCCCTGGGGCCAACCAGGGGTACAGCCTGCGCTACCGACCCGGGTTGCGGGTGCCGTCGGGGCGCTCGGTGTCGTGTGCGAGATCGTCGCGAGAGAGAACTGTTCCGGCTCTGGTGACTGCGCCCCCTGCGCAAGGGGGTGAGAGGGCGCAGTCGAACAGCCGGCTCGCAACGGGGGGTATGCGAACCGGCTGTTGTGACGGCAGCCTTCTCATGCCTTCGGTCCGGCTGAACCGTCTCCAAGATCGTAGTGGCGTTGGATTGTCGCTTTCTTGTCGGTGAACCCCGAGTTCCCCGAGCTGGGTGAGGATGACAGGGCCCCTTGCGGCCGACCCGCTCTTCAACGGTGCGGCGGGTGATGTCGTACACCCCGTGAGCGCCCCGCGCGTCGCCCGGAAGAAGACGGACCCTGGACGGAGTCACCATGACGCCCCCACACCCAACCCGCCCTCACCGGCACCGGATCGCGTGCCCGTCGTGATCCCTGCCGACGACCCCGTACTGCGGGCGGGAATCGTGCACTGCCTGGCCCCATGCCCCACCGTCCGGCTGGTTGGCGAATCGGACAGCCGGTGTGACGCCGTCTCCGTGTTCCCGGTCGACACTCCCGACGAGGCGGTCAAGGCCGGTTGCGTGCGTGTGCGCAGGTCGGGGCAGGGCGCGCCGTGCTGGTGACCCGCGGTCTGAAGGACGCGGACTTCCTCGATGTGATGGGTGCGGGTGTCCGTGTCGTCGTGCGGAGCCACGATGTCAGCCCGGACCGGCTCGCCCGGGCGGTTTCGGCGGCGGCGGCCGGTCACGGCGACCTGGTCGACCGGCTGCTGGCTCTCGCGGTGTCGGTGCGCCGGTTGGCGGTCGGGCAGGACACCGCCGGGTCGGTGCACCGCCCCTCGCCGCGAGAGCTGACCGTGCGGCGCCACGTCGCCGAGGGGTTGAGCAACCAGGAGATCGCGCAGCGCCTGGAGTGTTCCGAATGGGCCGTCAAGAACTCCCTGCGTCAGGTCATTGGCCGCTGGGGGGGGGTGCGCGGCCGGGAACACGCCATGGCCCACGCGATACGGGCGGGACACATATGACCCGGCGGTCCACCGGGGTGTCGTCACCGCGCGGTGACGTCGGCCGGAATGCGGCGGCGGACGTCCTGGAGCATGGCCAGCATCGCCATGCGGAACATCTCGGCCTGATGCGGTCCGACGAAGGACGTGTGTCCGAACACCTCGAGCACGACCAGGCCGTGCATCTGTCCCCAGGCGCTGATCAGGATGGGCACGGCGGGAGACGGCATTCCGCCGAGGGCGTCCGGGGACAGGAAGTCCTCCAGGTGCTGCTTGAGGGCGGGGGAGAGAGCGGCGGTGTCCGCGGCGGCGAGTTGCTCGGTGGTGAATCCTCTGAACAGCTCGTTCTGGAAGATCCCGCTCATCCGGCGGACCGCCCGGGTGCTGGCGCCCTCCGCGGGGGCCGAGTAGTGGCGCAGGGGCGCTCCGTAGATGAGCTGGAACCGCTCCGGATGGTCGACCCCCCACTGGCGGTACCTCTCGGCGGCGATCACCATCCCGGGCAGGTCGGAGTCCTCCGGCGCCGAGTCGACCGCTTCCTGCACGGCGTCGGCCAGGTCGCCGTAGGCCTTGGCGACGAGGGCGGTGACGAGCTCGTCCCGGCTCGGGAAGTAGTGGTAGAGCGCCTGCACGGTCATCCCGAGACTCCGGGCGACCGCACGCAGAGACAGCGCGGCCGGTCCGTTCTCGGCGATCTGGTCCTCGGCGGCGGCCAGGATCTCCCGGACGGCGACGGCCCACCGCCGTTCACGCAGGGACAGTGGGGCACCGGCTGGTTCGTCTCCGTTCATGATTCAGACCGTACGACGCACGCCTTATGGCGACAAGGATGGTGAAGAGTGATAAATCAAACTCACACTGTTAGGTAAAATTAGTGCTGCCAACACAGATGGATCCCTGTCTACCGTGAGCACGGCGCATCGCAGCCACTCCGAGCCCGTCCCCCCAACCAGGCACCAATTCGGGAGTCCCCCCATGTCCACAGCCAGGATCACGTCGAAGCGCCGGTGGCCGAGCTTCGGCTGGTGGCTGTTCGCCGTTCTGGCGGTCGGAACCGCCGCGTACAGCGTCCCCGTCTATCTGACCGGCAGTGAGTCGCAGAGCAAGATCCCGCTCAACCCGGACGTGGCCGTGCACTACCTGATTCTCGGCATCCACGCCTTGCCCGGGGGGTTGCTGCTGGCGCTCGGACCGATCCAGTTCGTCCCGGCCTGGCGGAACAAGTACCGCAAGATGCACCGGGTCCTGGGCCGCGTCTACATGGTCAGCATGGTCATCGCGTCCGTGGCGGCCCTCTTCGCGGCGACGTTCTCCGAGGACGGGTTCCCCGCGCAGGTCGGCTTCTACATCCTCACGGCGGCCTGGCTGTACTCCATGGTCCAGGCCTACCGGACGATCCGGAAGGGCCAGGTCCAGCTCCATCGCATCTGGATGATCCGGAACTACGCGCTCTCGTTCGCCGCCGTCGTGCTCCGCGTGTTCCTCCTGATCGGACTCGCCCTCCGGTCGCAGTTCGACTGGCTGTCCTTCGAGGACGTCTACACGACGTCCGTGTGGGGCTCGATCCTCATCAGCGCCGGCGTCGCCGAATGGTTCATCGTCCAGCGCACCCTCAAGCCCCTCGCCCGCAGCCGCAGGCGCCCCGCGGGCGCCCAGGAGCAGACGGCCGGGAGGGGCCTCGGCAAGGAGGAGCCCGCGGCGGTGTGACGGCCTCAATTCGGCGGCCGGTGACAACATGTCACCGGCCGCCTCGTCGTGTCGAAGCGGCCGGTCGGTGCAAGGTCCGCGCAAGGGGCGGGCAGTGAGCCCTCGACGGTCCTATCGCTCGGCGACGGAGCGGAAGACCCCCTCCGGGTCCTCGCGCGCGCTCGAAGAGAATTCCTCGAAGTCCACGTTGGCCAGTTCAGGGTTGACATGGATCGAGTGCACACCGCCCGGCAGCGTGCGGAATGCACGTCCGAACTCGACCGCGGCCTCGTACTCCTCGTCGTCGTCGAAGTCCTCCCGGGTCATGGTGGTGACCGCGAGCAGGGCGTGGTGGCCGACACACATCGTCGTGCAGTCGGCGACGAACACCACACTGAGCTGTTCCAACAGCTCCTCGTGGGCCGATATCGCCGCCAGGACCGCGTCTGTGTCCGCACCGTCCAGCTCGGGCATATGACGCGGCCGGGTGCGGCTACCTCGTCTTCCCGCATCCGCCCCGGCCGGCGAGAGCCACCCCGGTAGGCACGAAGGGGCGGGCTCGCGGCAGATACCTGCCGCGAGCCCGCCCGGACGTCGTGGTACCGGTGGTCAGACCTGCGTCGTGTCCTTCGCCCACGAGGGCGCCGTCGTGGACGCCGGCGTCGGCTCGGGACCACCCTCGCTCAGGCCGATCCGGCCGTGCAGCTTCTTCAGGAAGGGCGGCGCGTACCAGGCCGAGTCACCGAGCAGGCGCATCGCGGCGGGGACGAGCACACCGCGTACGGCGATGGCGTCGATCAGGATGGCCAGGCCGCTGCCGAGGCCGAACATCTGCATGAAGGTGATCTTGGCCGTGCCGAAGGCGAAGAAGCTCACGGCCAGCAGGAGGGCCGCCGCCGAGACGATGCGTCCGGTGTGACCGAGCCCGTTGGCCACGGCGGACTCGTTGTCCTCGCCCTGGTCGTGGAGCTCCTTGATCCGGCTGGTGACGAACACCTCGTAGTCCATCGACAGACCGAAGGCGATGCAGAACATCAGCACCGTCATCGACACCTCCATCGGCTGGGCGGTGAAGCCGAGCAGGGACGAGAGGTTGCCGTCCTGGAAGATCCAGGTCATGACGCCGAGGGTGGCGCCCAGGCTGACCACGTTGAGGGCCAGCGCGCGCAGCGGCTGCACGATGCTGCCGGTGAACAGGAAGAGGAGGACAAAGGTGGTGAGGACGACCAGGGCGATCGCGAGCGGCAGCTGGCCGCTGATGGAATCCTTCGCGTCGACCAGCTCGGCGTCGGTCCCGCCCACCAGGGGTTCGGTCCCTTCGGGCGCCGTCACCGCACGTACATCCGCGACCAGCGCCTCGGCCTCGTCCGACTTCGGGGTCAGTCCGCTCACCACGTTGATCCGCTGGGCGTCGGGGCGCCCGAGTGCCGGGTTGCCGGGACCGGTCGGCGCGGACTGGCCACCGGTGTACATGCCCTCGCTCGTCTCGACCCGCAGGACGCCGTCGAGGGCGGCCAGGTCACTCGCGTAGGAGGTCAGCCCGTCCGTGGCAACGGCCCTGTCGATGACCACGTGGAGGGCCGCCGCGTCGTTGCCGTTGAAGTTCTCGCCGAGCATCGCGGTGACCTGGCGGCTTTCGGCGTTCTCAGGCAGCACCCGCTCGTCGGGGGTGCCGAAGGTGATGCCGATCAGCGGGGCGGCGGCCACCAGCAGGACGGCGAGCACGGGCAGCGCGGTCAGCGCGGGCCGCCGCATCACCGTCCGGGCCATGCGGCCCCAGACGGAACCCTGCACGGTGGGCCGGCGGTCCTTGGCCCACGGCATCCGGCCCTTGTTGACCCGGTGTCCCAGGACGACGAACAGGGCGGGCATCACGAACAGGGTGCTGACGGCCGCGATGGCGACGACTCCGACGCCGGCGTAGCCGAAGGAGCGCAGGAAGTACTGGGGGAAGACCAGCAGCGAGGCGAGTGCGGCGGCCACCGTGGCGGCGGAGAACGCGACCGTGCGGCCCGCCGTGCTCACCGTGCGGCGGACGGCGTCGTCCACGGAGGCTCCGGACGCGAGCTGCTCACGGAAGCGGCTGGTCATCAAAAGGGCGTAGTCGATGCCCAGCCCGAGGCCCAGCGCGGTGACCAGGTTGGTCGCGGTGTTGGAGACCTCGGTGATGCCGCCGAGAATGGACAGCTGGGCGAAGGCCCCCGCGATGGCGATGACCGCGATGGCCAGCGGCAGCAGGGCGGAGACGACGCTGCCGAAGACGAAGAGCAGCAGTATCAGTGTCAGGGGTATGGCGATGGACTCCGCCAGCACCAGGTCCGAGACCACCTGGGTCGAGATGTCGGCGCTCACGGCGGTGCCGCCGCCCGCCTTGACCTCGAGTGTGTCCTTGTAGGCCCCGGAGTAGGAGTCGATGAGACTCTGGGCGTTGTCCTGCAACTCCGCCTCCTCGCCCTTCACATGGGCGAGGATCAGGGCCTGCTCCCCGTCCTCGGAGCGGAGGTCGGCGAGGTTCGTGTCCCAGTAGGAGTACACGTTCGCCAGGTTCTTCTCACCCTTGAGCTCGGCGACCAGCGCCTGTCCGCCGCTCTTGGCGGCCGGGGTGTCGACACCGCCGTCGGGGGAGTCGACCAGCAGGACCAGGTTCGTCTCGCCGCCGAACTTGTCGTCGATGACCTCGACGGCCCGGCTGGACTGCGAGTTCGGGTCGTCGAAGCCGCCCGGCAGCAGCTTGGTGAACGCGCCGCCGCCCACGAAGCCCATGACGGCCACCGCCAGGACGGCGATGACGAGTACCAGCCGGGACCGGCGAATCGCCAGCTCGGCCACGCGTTCGAACATGACATCTCCTCTTGCTTGCACCTGCTGGTCGTGAATGAGGGGTTGTCGCGCTTCCTCATCGCCGTGAGCGACGGTAGTCAAGGAGAGGAAGATTTAGCAGTATGAATTTTATCTAACAGTGTCAGAATTATTTGGCGTGCCAGAAAGGTCCTTCATGCGTTCCCGATAAGGTGCGGTCATGAACCTTGCCCAAATCCGCCTGCTGGTCGCGGACTTCCCCCGCTGCTACCGCTTCTACCGGGACGTTCTGGCGCTGAAGCCCCAGTTCGAGGCGGAGGACGGGCCGTACGCGAAGTTCACCGCCGACGGCGGTGCCGCGGGCATCGCCCTCCAGGATCGGGTCCAGATGAGCGGGATGCTGGGTGAGCTGGCCGCCGAGCCGACCGGATACCGGTCCCTCGTCGTCCTGCGCGTCGACGAACTGGACCGCTACTGCGAGGAGATCACCGCGCGGGGCGCCGTGCTCGTCAACGGTCCCGCCCCCATGACGGACCACCTGCGCGTCGCCCACCTCAAGGACCCGGCGGGCAACCTCGTCGAACTCCAGGAGTGGCTCGAGCGGCGCGGGTGATCCGCGTCCGCTACGAAGGCCGGTAGGCCCGCAGAAAGGTCCGTACGCCCTCGACGACGAGCGGCCGGACACGAGGGTCCTCCGCGGCGTTGGCCGAACCGAGCCGGTTGAGCGCGACCGAGAAGGTCAGAGCGGTGAACTGGTCCGCCGCGAGACGGGCGTCGGGTACGGAGAGCAGGCCGGCGTCGGCGAAGGCGGCGAGCCGTTCGGCCAGTGCCTCGTCGGGGGTGTCGGCCATGAACTGGTCGCCCCCGTCCGGCAGATGACGGGACTCCGTCCGGACCAGGCGTTGCAGTGTCGCGTACTCGCCCGAGTCGAGCATGTCGGTCGCGATGCGCATCGCGAAGGCCACCAACGCGTCCTCGAGCTCGGCGGCCTCGGTGACCTGCGCGAGGGTGTCGTCGAGGGTGCGCCGGATCGTGGTGATCAGTGACTGGCCGATGGAGTCGACGACGGCCCGCAGCAGCGTCTGTTTGTCGCCGAAGTAGTCGTAGACCGTCCGCTTGGAGACTTCGGCCAGCGCGGCGACCGCGTCGACGCTGGACCGGTCGAAACCGCCTGTCAGGAAGAGCTCCCGGGCGGCCGAGAGGATGGCGGTCCGTTTCTGCGCGGAGCCCTCGCGCAGGGTTTTCGGACGCGGTGTCTTCGTGGTCGCCATGCACTCATACTAGCGCCTTACACTGCACGGTGTAGTTTACCTCGGGGGCTGGATGCCGTGCCCGGCCTGATCACCGCCCGCCCGCCCGGTGTCGGCGCGCGGCGAACCCAGCTGTGCCCGCCGGGTTGGCTCGCACGGTTCACGACACGTTCCCGTCCCCGCGTACTGCTCCCCACTTTTCGGCAACGACGGATTGGACGAGCATGACCATGGCGCTGGCTTCACCGGTCGGCATCAAGAAGCCCGCTCTCGCCGCACTCGGCATGCTGGCACTGGCCACCGGTGCCCTGGAATCGGTGGTGACGCCCACACTTCCGCTCCTGCAACGGGAGTTGGACATGAGTCCCGCCGAAGGTGCGTTATTGAGCATCATGCTTCTCATCACCGGCGCGCTCATCACGCCGGTCGCGGGGAAGTTCGGCGACCGTTACGGCGGCAAGAAGGTCCTGATCCGGCTGATGGCGGTGGTCTCGGTCGGCGGCACGGTGTCCTCCCTGGCGCCGAACCTGCCGGTGCTGCTGCTGGGCCAGGTGTTGCAGGGCGCCATGGTGGGCGCGCTGCCCCTGTCGTTCATCGTGGTGCGCAAACATCTCCCGGCGGGCGACTCGAAGGTCGCCATCGGGGTGGTCAGCGGGCTGTTCGTGGGCGGCGGGATGGCGGGAACACTGTCGGCCGGGCCGGTGGCGGAAGGACTCTCCCGGCACTGGATGTTCGCCCTGCCGACGCTGGCCGTCATCGGGTCCACCCTGCTGGTGTACCGGCTGATGCCCGCCGATCCGCCGGGCCGCTCGGACGAGGCCGGGGTCGACTGGCCGGGCCTGGCCCTGCTGAGCGGGATGCTCATCACGCTCATGCTCGCGCTCGCGCTCGCGCCCGACCTCGGCTCGCAGCCGGTCCTGCTCGTCGCCGTCGTCGTTCTGCTGGCCGGCTTCGTGACCGGATGGATCGCCGTGGAGCGGCGCGCGGCCGCGCCCATGGTCGATCTGGGGATGCTGACCCGGCCCGGGATGTGGAAGTCGTGTGTGCTGACGTTCGTGATCTGCATCGGCACGTCGGTGGCGGTCTATCTCGTACCGCAGTTGTTCGCGGTGTCCGAGGATGCCTACGGGTTCGGGGCCAGCGCCACCGAGACGGGGTTCTTCCTGCTGCCCGGCGCCGTGGCCGCGTCGCTCGCCGGGCCGCTCAGCGGGATCGGCGCGCGGCGTTTCGGCTCACGTGCCGTGGTCACCGCCGGCATCGTCATGATGGCCTGCGCGCTGGCCGCCCTGGCACTCGTACACACCCAGATCTGGCACCTCATCATCGGCAAGATGCTGGTCGCGCTCGCGAACGGACTGTGCGTCACGGCGATGGTGAGCAGCACCGCCACCTCCGTCGACGAGAGCGACACCGGCATCGCCACCAGTCTGATCCTGGTGACCCGCGTGATCGGCTACGCGGTGGGTGTACAGGTCAGCGGCGCGATCCTCACCGCGGGGACTCCCTCCGGGTCGGACACCCCGGCCGAATCCTCCTTCGTCACCGGCTTCGTCATGGCCGGCGTGGTGACGGCGCTGTCCCTGCTTGTCGTCCGCTCGATGAGCAAGCGGGAAGAGCGCACTGCATAGGCTGAACGTGCGCCGTCATGCCACAGATCTGTTGCTGTCCCGACGAGTTGCCGCCGCCCGGCGGCGCGGCGACGTGGACCTGGCGGGCCTGCTCGCTGGTGGAGGCCGGCACGGACGGCTGCGTCGCCCACGCCGTCGAAGCCGTCCACCGGGTCATGCGGGACCCGGCCAGCCGCAAGGTTCCCGCGGTGCCGGACTCGGACCGGACGACACCGAGGCGTTCTTGAACCGTGGCCTCACCCTGCGCCCCGACCGCCGTGCCGCCCGACTTGCCGGCAAGGACGTCAGGTCCGGTACGGGGACCCGCTCAGGAGCGGCCGAACAGGGAGACGAGAAGAGCGTTCTGCAGCTGGACCAGGGGCTGTTGGCCCGGCTTGTTGCGGGTGGTGATCCACCAGATGCCGAACTGGCCGTGCAGGCCGGTCCACAACAGCCGTGTGAGGTCCTCCGCGGTCAGTGACGACGCGCCCGGGTCTCGGCCGACGTTGGTGGCCGGATCAGCCAGGTACGCCTGGACGACCTCGCGCCACACCTCCATCACCCGGTGCCCGGGGTGCGCCGCTGAGGACTGGGGCTCGGTCAGTGTGGGCCCGATGTGGAACATGAGCTGGTAACTCTGCCGTTGATCGGTGGCGAACCGGCAGTACGTGTCGACGGTGGCCCGCAGCGCCGTCCACGGATCGGAGCCGGGTGCCGACCGTGCCGCTTCGCGCATGTCCTCGGCCAGTTCGCGGCAGATGTCGTCGAGGACGGCGAGGAGCAGTTCCGACTTGTCCTTGAAGTGTTTGTAGATCGAGGGAGCGGTGACGCCCACTTCTCTGGCGATGCCGCGCAGCGAGATCTCCTCGGGACCGCCCCCCTCCCTGAGGAGGCGTCCGGCCGCGTCCAGTACCTCCTGGCGCAGCCGTTGTCCTTCCCCCCAGCGGTTGGGTACGCGGATGCGTCCGTCGGACGCACCGGATCTTCCTGTGTGGCCTGTGCTGCTCATGGCTTCTCCACATTGATTCCGCTTGATTCTGTCGCGGCATTCAGTTTACATTGTTCATCAAGTTGGTAAACGGTGATTACTGATTGGAGCGGGCCCATGCGAGTGGACGTGGAGCAGGGCAAGTGCGTCGGTGCGGGGCAGTGCGTACTGCTCGCGCCCGAGGTCTTCGACCAGCGCGACGAGGACGGGATCGTCGAGCTGCTGGACGCCCGTCCCGCACCCGAGGCGCGGGACGGGGTCCGAGAGGCGGCCGAGGCCTGCCCCGCCGTGGCCATCCGTCTGGTGGAGGCGTGAACGAACGACGTGCGCCGTGCCGGCCTGGGGCGTGCCCCCACGCGGCCGTCGCACACTCCGCCACCTGCCCCACGACCCTGATGGAGGACTTGTGACCACGCAGGCCGAGCCCGACCCCACGGCCGAACTTCCGGCCTTCCCCCAGGAACGCTCCGCGCAGTGCCCCTTCGACCCGCCCGCCGCCTACCGCGACTGGCGACAGACCGCGGGCCTGCGGAAGGCCCGCCTGTGGGACGGCAGCCAGGTGTGGATGGTGACCCGCTACGAGGACATCCGCACCGCCCTGCGTGACCCCCGCGTCAGCGCCGATGCGAGGCACCCCGGATTCCCCCGGGTCTCCCCGGGCACGCGGGTTCCCGGCCCGGAGGACGAAGTCGTCTTCGCGCGTACGGACGACCCCCGCCACGCCGAACACCGCCGCATGCTCACCCGGTTCTTCACCGTCAAGCGCGCCGAGAGCATGCGGCAGGACATCGAGAACGTGGTGAGCGACAACCTCGACCGGATGACCGCCCACGGCCGGTCCGCCGATCTGGTCACCGAGTTCGCCCTGCCGGTCCCTTCCGAAGTGATCGCGCGGCTGCTGGACGTCCCCTACGAGGACCACGCCTTCTTCCAGGAGAACTCCCGGAGACTGTTCGACTTCACCGCCTCCGCCGCGGAGGTCCGCGGCGCCTCCGAAGCTCTTACCGCCTATCTCCTCCGGCACCTCGAACGCAAGTTGCGCCAGCCCGGCGACGACCTCCTCAGCCGGCTCGTCACCGAACGGATCGCCACCGGTCAACTCACCCGGCAGCAGGCGGCCCCCATGGCGATGGCCCTGCTGGTGGCCGGGCACGAGACCACCGCGACCATGATCGCCCTGGGCACCCTGGCCCTCCTGCGCCACCCCGACCAGCTCGCGCTCGTCCGCGACACCGACGACGCGCGCGTGGTCGCCGGAGCGGTCGAGGAGATCCTGCGCCACCTCACCATCGCCGACAACGTCGTCGTCCGCGTCGCCCGGGAGGACCTCACCCTCGCCGGACAACCCGTACGGGCCGGCGAGGGACTGGTCTTGAGCCTCCCCTCCGGCAACCGGGACGAAGCCTTCCGCGGCACCGACCCCGACGCCCTCGACGTCCGCCGCCCTGCCACCGGTCACCTGGCCTTCGGCTACGGCCCCCACCAGTGCCTCGGCCAGAACCTGGCCCGGGTGGAACTCCGGATCGCCCTGCCCGCGCTCCTGCGCCGGCTGCCGGGCCTGCGACTCGCGATCCCCTTCGAGGACGTCGCCTTCCGTCGGAACACCGCCCTCTACGGACTCAATGAACTGCCCGTGACCTGGTAGGACACACCGGCTCGCGCCGTGAGGCGCGGGTTTTGTCGTTGTTCGTACCAGGAGCAAAGGAGAAGAGACATGACGTTCGACGGACTGATGGCCGAGGTCCGCAACAGACCGAGGCCCAACGCCCTGGTCTCCGGCGCCGGCATCGCGGGACCGGCCCTCGCCTACTGGCTGAACCGCTGGGGCTTCGAGGTCACGGTGGTGGAGAAGGCGGGCACACCGCGCGGTGGCGGCTACCCCGTCGACGTACGGGGCACCGCGCTGGAGGCCGTCCGCAGGATGGGCATCCTGCCCCGGCTCAGAGACGTGCACGTGGGTATGGGCAGGACCACGTTCCTCGACGCGGACGGCAGCCAGGTGGCAACGATCGCCCAGGACGCCGTCGTCGGCAGCGTGACCGGACGGGACATCGAGGTGCGGCGCGGAGACCTGACGTCCGCCCTCCACGACGCGGTGCGTGACGACGTGGAGTTCGTGTTCAACGACTGCGTCGAGACCCTCGACCAGACCCCTGGTGGAGTGGACGTCGCCTTCCGCGGGGGAGCCTGCCGCACGTTCGACGTGGTGGTCGGCGCGGACGGACTGCATTCGCGCACCCGGGAGATGGTGTTCGGTCCCGAAGAGGGCTTCCACCGGTACCTGGGCTACTGCTTCGCGGGATTCACCATGCGCGACACCCTCGGTCTCTCCCGCGAGGCGATGATGTGGAACAGTCCGGGCAGGGCCGCCGCGCTCTACGCGGCGGGCGACGGGGACGAGGTGCACGCCTTCCTGATCTTCGCCCGGCCGGAGCCGCCGTTCGACGCGTTCCGCGACCCGGGGGCGCAGCGGGAACTGGTCGCGGGGATCTTCGCGGACGCGGGGTGGGAGGTGCCGGCCATGGTCGCCGCCATGCGCGAGGCGGACGACCTGTTCTTCGACGTGGTCAGCCAGATCCGTATGCCGAGCTGGTCCAGTGGCAGGGTCGCGCTGGTGGGCGACGCGGCGTTCGCTCCCTCGTTCCTGACCGGGCAGGGATCCAGCCTGGCCCTGGTCGGCGCGTACATGCTCGCCGACTCCCTGGCCGACCGGAGCCCCGCCGCGGGCTTCGCCGCCTACGAACACCGGACCCGGGAGTTCGTGACCCTGAACCAGGACGTGGTCGGCGAGGGCGACGCCAGGCTCTTCCCCACCACCGCCCGGGGACTGGAGCAGCGCAACGAGATGCTGCGCCGGCTCGACACCATGCCCTCCTCGGGAGGGCGCCCCGTCCACTCGGCCCTCACCCTGCCGGAGCTCGCGCCGATGATGTGACCTCGACGTCCGGACGTGCCAGGGCCCAGCCGTCTGAACGACCAGGCAAAGGGTAAATAATGCATGAAACGGTAAGATGCGCATAAAAAGCCTCTAGTGTAAACGCGCGCGCGGGGCACCTCTCACGCGTGGACCGCGCGAGGGATGATCATGAAGGCACTCTTCCGCCGAATCCGGCACGCGCCGCACGGGCCGAAGGCCGACGAGGGGGAACGGGGCCGTACCGGCGGCTCGGAGCCACGGCGTCCGGCGGCAGGGGACCCGGGCACCGGCCACTCCTCCGGTTCGGTACTGCGCGCCCTGCTGAGCCCTCGCAGTGCCGCCGGGCAGGTGTTCCTCCTCCAGGTCGGGATCGTGGTGCTGCTGGTCGTGGCCGCCGTGACGGCGCTGATCCTGCAGGCCCACCGGGACAGTACGAGGGAGGCCAGGCGGCAGTCGGTGACCGCGGCGGAGGCGTTCGCCAACGCCCCGGGCATGGAGGAGGCGCTGAAGTCCCCGGATCCGACGGCGGTGCTGCAGCCGCGGGCCGAGGCGTTCAGGAAGAGGGGCGGTGTCGACTTCCTGACCGTCACGGACACCCGTGGCATCCGTTACACCAACCCGATCCCCGAGCGGATCGGCAAGAAGTTCGTCGGAAACATCGGACCGTCGTTGCACGGTCACGTCCTCGTCGAGACGCTCGACACCCCCTCGGGCCACGTTGTCCAGGCGGTGGTACCGGTGACCGGGTCCGACGGCTCGGTGATCGGCCTGGTGTCCTCGGGGTTCAAGGTCCGCAGCGTGACCAGCATGGCCGCGAACCAGCTGCCGATCATCCTGGGCACCGGCGCCGTCGCCCTCGTCGTGTCCACGACCGGCACGGCGTTGGTGGCGCGCCGGCTGCGCCGCCAGACGCACGGCCTGGGCCCGGTGCAGATGGCGCGGATGTACGACCACCACGACGCGGTCCTGCACGCGGTGCGGGAAGGCGTGCTGATCACCGGCCCTGACGGCCGGCTGATCCTGGCCAACGACGAGGCCCGGCGGCTGCTGGACCTGCCGGCGGACGTCGAGGGCCGTCCGATCGGCTCGCTCGGTCTGGACGAAGGTGTGGAACGGATGCTCGCGTCGGACGAGCCGGTCACGGACGAGGTGCGGCCGGCGGGCGACCGGCTGCTGGCGGTGAACAAGCGGATCACCGCCCCGTACAGCGGGCAGCCCGGCAGTGTGGCGACCCTGCGCGACACCACCGAACTGGCGGTGGTCTCGGGACGGGCCGAGGTCGCCCGCGCACGACTGACGCTGCTGTACGACGCCGGGGTGCGGATCGGGACCACGCTGGACGTGACCCGCACGGCGGAGGAACTGGCCGAGGTGGCGGTGCCGCGGTTCGCCGACGTCGCGGCCGTGGACCTGCTGGAGGCGGTGCCGAGAGGCCAGGAGCCGTCCTCCGAGGCATGGGGGCGGATGCGTCGTACGGCACTGTGCGGTGGGGCGAAGACATCGGCGCTGCCCCCGGCAGGGAAGCTGATCACGGTCGCCCCCGGGACGGCACCGGACCGGGCGCTGGAGTCTGGGCGGGCCGTCGCGGAGACGGTCCCGCACGCCGCCGCCGGTCCGCCACCCTGGGACTACCAGGGACCGGAGCCGGACCGGGATCAGGGCCACGGCCCGGATCAGGACCAGGTGCGCGCGATGCCGGAGCACGGTCTGCGGTCGCTGGTGACGGTGCCCCTGCGGGCGCGCGGTGCGACGCTGGGCATGGTGCACTTCTGGCGCACCGGGGACGCACCCGCCTTCGAGGAGGACGACCTGTCCTTCGCCGAGGAACTGGCGGCGCGGGCCGCGGTCGCCGTCGACAACGCCCGCCGGTTCACGCGTGAGCACGCGATGGCCGTCACACTGCAGCGCAGCCTGCTGCCGAGGGGTGTCCCGGAACAGAACGCGCTGGAGGCGGCCTGGCGGTACCTGCCCGCGGAGGCGGGGGTGGGCGGGGACTGGTTCGACGTCATCCCGCTGCCCGGCAGCCGGGTGGCACTCGTGGTCGGCGACGTCGTCGGCCACGGCCTGCACGCGGCGGCGACGATGGGCCGGCTGCGGACCGCCGTGCGCAACCTCTCTGCGCTCGACCTGCCGCCGGACGAACTGCTGGCCTACCTGGACGATCTGGTGATCCGGATCGACGCCGACGAACGGACCGACGAGGAGCCGGGCGAGGGCGCGGGAGTGACAGGGGCGACGTGCCTGTACGCGGTCTACGACTCGGTGACCGGCCTCTGCACGATGGCGCGCGCCGGGCACCCGGCGCCGGTTGTGGTGCGTCCGGACGGCACCGTCGACAGTCCGCAGGTGCCGGTCTCCCCTCCCCTGGGACTCAACGGCATCCCCTTCGAGACGGCGGAGCTGCGCCTGGCCGAGGGATCGAAACTGGTGCTGTACACCGACGGGCTGATCGAGGACAGGAACCGGGACATCGACAGCGGACTCGCCCTGCTGCACGGGGTGTTGCACGGCGTGGCGGACCGTACTCCGGAGGAGACGTGCCAGACGGTGCTCGACACCATGCTGCCGGAACACCCGCTGGACGACATCGCTCTGCTGGTGGCCGGCACCCGGCTGCTCGACCCCTCGCAGGTCGCGCGGTGGGACGTGCCGTCGGACCCGCGGGCGGTGGCCGGTGTGCGCCGGGAGTGCGCGCGACGACTGGAGGAGTGGGGCCTGGGGGAGACGGCGTTCACCCTGGAACTGATCCTCAGCGAACTGCTCACGAACGCGATCCGGTACGGAACCGAACCCATCGGGGTCCGTCTGCTCCACGACACGAACCTGACCTGCGAGGTGTCCGACGCGGGCAGCACATCGCCGCATGTGCGCAGGGCGGCGACGACCGACGAGGGCGGACGCGGCCTGTTCCTGGTGGCGCACTACGCGCAGCGCTGGGGCACCCGCTACACGCCGGACGGCAAGGTCATCTGGGCCGAACTGGCTCCGTACGCCGACGCGGCCGGCGGCATGGCGGACGCCACCGCCGACACCCTCCTCGCCCAGTTCGACGACGAGCTGTGACAGTACGACGCGGGCGCGCTCACCCCTCCAGCAGCCGCTGACCCACGTACTCGCCCTGCGCCGCCCCGCCCGGCACCGCGTACAGCCCGCTCGCCTCGTGCCGGATGTACTGGGACAGGGCGTCGCCCCGGTCGAGGTGGAACTGGAGCGGCACGAAGCCGCGCATGGGATCCGCCTGCCAGCAGACGAACAGCATGCCCGCGTCCGGCGCACCGTCCTCGCCGAACCCGTCGTGGTAGGAGAACAGACGGCGCAGGATGGTCACGCCCTGGTTGTAGTCGGGGCGGCTGATGCGCGCGTGGGCGGTGAAGGGGACCACGAGGTCGCCCTCCGCATCGGTCTTCTCCAGGTCCATGTCGCTGGTCTCGGTGCCGCCGCTCAGGGGCGCCCCGTCCGCCTTGCGCCGCCCGATGACCTTCTCCTGCTCACCGCGGGAGAGCTTCTCCCAGTCGTCCAGGAGCATGCGGATCCGGCGTACGACGGCGTACGAGCCGTTCGCCATCCAGTCGGGCTCGCCGTCGGCGGGGACGAAGACCTTCTGTTCGAAGTCCTTCTCGTCCGGCCGCGGGTTGCGCGTGCCGTCGACCTGTCCCATCAGGTTGCGGGCCGTCATGGGGTGGGAGGTGGCGCCGGGCGAGCGGTTGAAGCCGTTCATCTGCCAGCGCACCCTGGCCGCGGAACCGGCGTCCCTCTGGATCGCGCGCAGGGCGTGGAAGGCGACCAGCGAGTCGTTCGCGCCGATCTGCACCCACAGGTCCCCCTCGCTGCGGGACTTGTCGATCCGGTCGGAGGAGTAGGGAGGCAGCGGAGCCAGCGCGTCCGGACGTCTGCTCGCCAGCCCCGTGCGGTCGAAGAAGGAACGGCCGAGACCGAAGGTGATCGTCAGCGAGGCCGGGCCGGCGTCCAGGGCCACCCCGGTGTCCCCGTCCCCGGCCGGCTCGCCGGACATGAGCCGTTCGGCCGTCGCCGACCACCGGCGCAGCAGCGCGGCCGCCTCCTTGCGGCCCGAACCGGGCACCAGGTCGAAGGCGACGAGATGACCGGAGGACTGCAGGTCACTGCTGATGCCCGACTGATGCCTGCCGTGGAAGGGCGACTGCCCGGAACCGACCGACGCCAGCGGGGTGTCGCCCGCCGGTGCGGCGGTCGAGCGCCCGGCGAGCGCGCCCGCGGTCCCCAGCACCACCCCGGTGGCCCCGGCCGTGCCGAGCAGCCGCCGGCGCGACACGACCGCCGCGCCCCTCGTACGCGGCGGGGTGCCGGGGTCGCCGGTGGTGCTCTCCGGAGCCGCGGGCGTGGGCTGTTCGGACATGACGGGAGCCAACCAATCCGCGACGTTCCAGCACAACGTCGGGTGTTGGCGTACGGCCGGGGTCGCATGAGACGACGTTCACCGGGGGATACGCGCGCCGGGCCGAGGGTGTTGAACCGGCGCCGGTCAGGAAACGTCCCACGCGCGCAGCCGGCGGCCGACGATGCCGACCCCGACGGTGCCGGAGGCCGCCTCCCGGACCAGGGCGACCGCCTCCTTGGGCGGACAGGGTCTCGCCCATGGCGGCGTCGCGGTGCCGGCCGGAGACGGTGAGGTCGAGGCCGGTGACCAGGTCTCCGGTCCCCACCCAGATCCGGCCGTTGCGGAGCCCGTCCACGATGTCGGCGCACTGCGCCCGGGCATCCGGCGGATCGTCGGCGAACGGCTCGACGCGATGGTCGCGCAGGGCCCGCCCGCCGACCTGGTGGCGGCCTTCGCGCTGCCCGTGCCCTCGATGGTGATCTGCGCGCTGCTCGGAGTCCCCTACGCCGACCACGAGTTCTTCGAGGAGCAGGCCCGACGGCTGGTGCGCGGAGCCTCATCCGCGCAGGCTCAGGGCGCCCGGAGCGAACTGGAGGCGTTCCTGGGCGAGCTGATCGACCGCAAGCGGATGTCACCGGGCGAGGGTCTGCTGGACGACCTCGTCCGCGAGTGGCGGCACGAGCCGGAGGCCGGTCGTGGACGGCCACCGAGGACGTCGACGGCGACGGGCAGACCATCCGTGCCGGGGACGGAGTGGTCCTCGCCGTCTCCCTCATCAACCGCGACGAGAGCGTGTGGATGCTCGAACTCCCCGTCGCCTGGTAGTCGCCTGGCAGGAGGCCCCGGCTCACCGGCCCGTCGAGGACCGTGCCGCATCGCGGACACATTCCCGTCGACCCACGTAAACCTTTCCGCTCCCGACGCAACCAACCTGTGCCACGTGCGCCGAGACACGCGAAAGGAATGTCATGATCATGACTAATGGGACGTCTGCGGAATGCGCCGGTGTCTCCCGGCGGGGGTTCGTCGGACTGCTGGGAGCCGGTGCCGCCGCCGTCGGCATCGGCGCGGCCGGTGCCTCGCCGGCCTTGGGCGCACCCGCCGGCCTGACGTCGGCCACACTGCCGCCCACCTCGTCGCCGCGCTACTGGGACGCCGTGGAGAGACTGTTCGTCCTGGACAAGGACGTGCTCTTCATGAACGTCGGCACGGTGGGATCGCCCCCGCGCGAGGTGCTCGACACCCTCGCCAGGACGCACCGGGACACAGCCGTCCGGGCGCTCTCCGGATACGACGACTTCGCCGACGTACGTGCCGTCGTCGCGAGCGGCTACGGCTGCGACCCCGACGAGGTCGCCGTCACACACAACACCAGCGACGCCATATCGAAGATCATCGCCGGGCTGGCTCTGAAAGAGGGCGACGAGTTCCTCATCACCAACCACGAGCACCCTGCCTCGCTCACGTCGTTGGCCCAGGCACGGGACCGGCACGGCATCGTCGTCAGGCAGGTGGACCTCCCGGTCGGCAACGACCAGCGCGCCGAAGACTACGTCGAGCTGTTCCGCGGGGCCATCACCTCGCGGACGAAGGCGATGCTGTTCTCCGCGCCCACTCAGAAGACGGGCGCCATGCTGCCCATCGCGATGCTGGCGAAGCTCGCCCAGGAGCACGGTCTGATCACCATCGTCGACGGTGCCCACGTCCCGGGAATGATGGCGTACAACCTCCACGAACTGGGCGTCGACTTCCTCGCCGGTTCGATGGCGAAGTGGCAGTGCGCCCCGGCCGGCACCGGTCTCCTCTACGTCCGCAACAAGGTGCTGCCCCGCTACAACCCCAACGCGCTGCCCGAGTTCTGGCCCGTGGTGTCCATGAGCTACCCCACCGACGGGGGACTGCCCCCGCGGTCCACCGGGCCGACCGCGAGCTACGACATCGCCTCACTCCTCCAGGACGTCGGCAACACCAGCCTCGCGATGATGGCCGCCGTGCGCAACACCTGCGAGATCTGGGACCGCATCGGACGCACCCGGATCCAGGACTACGTCCTCGGACTCTCCGCCCACCTCAAGGACCTGGTCGTCGAGCGCTGGGGCATCGAAGCCCTGTACTCACCGAAGGACGACCCGCGGCTGGCGTGCGCGCTCACCTCCTTCACGCCGTTCCGCGACCCGGCCGACGTCCACGACGCGAAGAAGGCGTCGGCACTCGTGACCCGCCTCAAGGAGGAACACGGCATCGAGATCCGCAGCATCTCCTTCCCGGTGACCGGCTCGGCCAAGGAGCACCAGGCGCTCCGCGTCTCCACGCACCTCTTCCACCAGAGGAAGGACGTGGAGCGGCTCGTCGACGCGGTCTGGAAGGTGTCGCGAGAGATGGGCTGACTTCCCGTCGGCACCACGGCGCGGGTCGGGAGGTGGGGCACGAGGCGGGCCTCACCTCCTGGCGGTCGGTCCGGACGACGGTGGGCACGGGGCTCGGCCGAAGCTACGCGGCGGCGCGGTGCTCCGGTACACACCTTCTCCGCACGACCTCATAACCTGCGGGTATGGCCGACGAGTGCCCTCGCGGCGAAGCCGTGTCGAGGGCTGTTCATTGGCTGAAATCGGTGGTTCACTCCTCAGCGGTCAGGGTCGATCCCGCTCGACCCTGACGGCTTCGGCCCGACGGCGGCCTCCTGGCACGGGGTTCGCGTCCGGCACACGTAGCGGTGACCCCTGAGGGTTCACCGCGACTCGGCCGGGTTCCCTCCCGACGGCGCTGTCGTCGACCGCGGGAGGAGAACCGGCCGCGCTCCGGACTGACATCACGTCACTTCGAGCGTGGAGGAGCCATGAACAGCCCTGGTGCTGTCATCACCTATTCGGCCGTCGTACTCGTCGGATCGGCGGCCGCTCTGCTCAGCGCCCGCCCGGCGGCGCGAGGCGGGTCGCCGGCGGACCGCTTCGCCCGGGCCGACGCCGCGTTCGCGGCGCAGGACGGCACCGCCTCACTCGTACCCGGGCCCGCGCTGGCGCCGGCGTACGTCTCCCTGGCCGTCGGCTCGGCGATGGCGCTCTTCGCCTTCCCGCACGTTCTCCAGGTCGCCTTCTCCGCCCGCTCGGGCGACGTACCGCGCAGGACGTCCGTCACGCTCTTCGGGCGGACGGCAATGCTCGGCCTGTTCGCGCTCTTCGGCATCGCGGCGCTCGCGGCGGGGGTAAGCCTTCCACCGGGGCGCAGTGAACTCGCGGTACCGCTGCTCGTGCTCGACCTCGCTCCCGGGTGGGCGGCCGGGATGATCCTGGGCGCCATCGCCGTGGCGGCGCTCGTGCCGGCCGCGGTCAGGTCCATCGGCGCGGCGACGCTCTTCGCGAGGAACGTCTACCTGGAGTTCGTCAACCCGACGGCCACCGTGGCACAGGTGACCCGGACGGCCCGGCTGATGTCGCCGGTCGTCAAGGTGGGGGCGCTGGCGTTCGCCCTGAGGGTGCGCGGCCAGGCCGCCATCAACCTGCACCTGCTGGGGGCGGTGTGGGTCCTCCAGATCCTGCCCTCGATCGTGCTGGGCCTGCCGCGCCGCACACCGCACCGCCTCTCCCTGCTCGCGGGCTGGGTGGGGGGCATGGTGGTCGGCACCGCGCTGGTGAGCCGGGGCGGGTTCTCCTCCCTCGTGCGGGTCTCGGTCGGCCCCTTGGACGCGCAGGTGTACGCGGGTGTTGTCGGCCTTGCCGTCAACGTCGTCGTGGTGGCGCCGGCGAGTCCGCCGCTGGACCGGCTCGGTGTACCACGAGGACTGCCGGGTCTGCTGAGACCCGCCGGTGGTGGCGTGCGCCGGAACGGGGCGGCACGGTGAGGAAGACGGACAGGCCCCGGCGCCGTACGCGGGGGTGCACGACCGTACTCGGGGAGCAGGCTTCCGGCCTCCCGGACACCGCCGACGCTTCCGCGCTTCCGGCGGACACGGATCCTGCGGACACGGCGCCGGGCGTCGACCTGCGCGACGTCGAGCGGGAGACCGCGATGATCCGGCTGTTCGACGGGCAGCACGCCCAACTAGTACGGCTGGCCGTGCTGCTGGGGGCCGACCAGGACGCCGAGGACGTCGTGGCGGAGGCGTTCTGCGTGCTGCACAGCCGCTGGTACAGACTGCGTGCGCCCCAGGCCGCCGCCGCGTACCTTCGTTCCGTGGTGTGCAACCTGGTCCGGATGCGGATACGTCGTCTGCAGGTCTCACGCCGCCATGCGGACGTGCGGCTCGACCCCGTCGCCTCCGCCGAGGCGACGGCGATGCTGCACGAGGACCAACGACAGGTGGTCGACGCTCTGGAGGGGTTGCCCACGCGGCAGAGGGAGGCACTGGTGCTGCGGTACTGGATGGATCTCAGGGAACGGGAGATCGCCGAGGCGATGGGGATCAGTACGGGCGCGGTGAAGTCGCACATCTCGCGTGGCATGCATGCGCTTTCGCGTGCCATGGGGATACGTCGATGAGTGTCGACGACCCCGAGACCCTGCTCCGCGAGGCCCTCGACTCGATCGCCGGCACCGTGGTGCCCTCCCGGACACCTACGCCCGAGCGCGCAGGGAGCGCAGGCGGCGGCTCGTCATGCTGGGTACTCGCGGTACTGATCGTGGCCGTCGCCGACGCCGTGGGACTGTGGGCGCTGAACTTCCTGGGCGAACCCGACGTGCCACCGCGTCACGGAGGGTTCGACGTCGTGGTCCCGCCCTGAGGGGCCGTGGACGCGTTCCGCGGAGCCGCACCGGGAGGGGACGCCCGCCCGGTGTCACCCCTGGCCGTCGGGGAACCGCTGGGCAAGCCTCTCCGTAGCCATCCTGACGATGTCCGGTGGCGCGGACTCCAGGGATCCCGCGTCGTAGGGCGGATGCGGCGCGTACTCGATGATGAGCTGAACGGTGCGTGCCACGTCGTCGCCCAGTTGCTGACCGGCCAGGCTCAGGGCCATGTCGATTCCGGCGGAGACGCCTGCCGCCGTCGCGTAGTGGCCGTCGACGACGACCCGCTCCTTCGACGGCGTCGCCCCGAACTCGCCGAGGTGGTCGAGCGCGGCCCAGTGGGACGTCGCCCGGCGCCCCTTGAGGAGTCCGGCGGCGGCGAGGATCAGGGAGCCCGTGCGGACCGAGGTCGTCCACACGGAGGTCCGCTCGACCCTGCGCAGCCACGCGTGGAGGGCTCCGTCGGACATCTGCTCCGCCTGGCCCGGGCCTCCGCCGATCAGCACCACGTCCGGCTTCGGCACGTCGGCGAGGCTCGTCACGACGTCCACCGAAAGGTTCCCCAGGTCGTTGACGACGATGCCCCGATGCTCGGCGACGAAGACGACCTCGGTGCCGGGCAGGCGGCCCATGACCTCGTAGGGGCCGATGCTCAACGACTTCATCAGTCTCCAGAAGGACACCGCCCTGGTGAACGTCATCGGCACGATCGACGCCTTCAACCAGTCCAAGATCTTCGCGTCCAACCACTTCAACCTCTCCTCCGTCACCGTGGTCGCGCCGTCCCGCTCCTCACCAGCAGGCGCTGCGCCCATCAGGCCCACCGCGTGGGGACCGCCGTGTGGGGCGTCCAGTTCCACTCCGAGGTGCTGGCCGGTCACATCGCCACATGGGGGACCTCCGACGACGCGCCGTAGCGGGCGCCGGGCCCCGACCCGGCCTCGGTCGTCGGCCGGGTGGCACGTGAGGACGCACGCCTGCGGGTGGTGTGGGGCGCCTTCGCCGGACGGTGGGGCACGGTCGTGGAGATCCGCAGAACGGCATCCGTGCGGTACTGACGGGACCGGGCGGGTGCCACCGCGACCGCCCGGTGCGAGGGGTCCGGCCTCGGCGCCGGTGACCGGGACGGCGCTCAGCCCCGGGCGTGCTCCTCGATGAACTCCGTCACCATGGCCTGGAACCGGTCACGACGCGGGCTCCGGCGCAGCATGTCCGTGCCGTGCAGTTCGTCGTCGTCGACGACGAGCCGCTTGTCCTTGGCGCCGGAGTTCTCGTAGAGGACGCGCACCTCCCGTTCCATGTTCCCCTGGAGGTCGCCCGACCCGACGACGAAGAGTGAGGGTGCCGTGATCCGGCGCACCGGCGGCACCGCGTCGACGGTCAGGCATGCGGAGGGCGAGGACATGATCAGCAGTCCGGTCACGGGAAGCGACTGGGCCGCGCCCGCCACGATCGTCGAGGTCCCGCCGCAGGACGCTCCGGCGAGGAACACCCGCTCGGCCCCGACCCGTTTCAGCTCGGCGAGGGCCGCCTCGGCGTCCAGGTCGGGGTCCTCGTTCTTCTCGTCGTACTCGGACGCCCCGTGGTTGCGGTACTCCGGCAGCACCACCCGGAAGCCATCCGCGGCGAGCCGCCGCCCCGTCTCCAGCCACGAGCAGATGTTGTAGCCCTGTTCGTGGTCGAGCAGGACGCCGTCGGGGCCGTCACCGAGGACCAGCGCGGACAGATGGAACCCGTCGCGGGTCGTCAGCACGGTGGCCCTGTCACGCAGTTCCTCGGGCACACATGTGGTGACCTGGTATCCGGCCTTCGTCCGCACCGTGTCGTCGGGCCAGGACGGGGTGTACTCGGCCGGCGGGTTCGCCGGTACCCGCGTCCGGTCGGTCCGGGTGCCGCCCGCACCCCCGTCTCCCGCCGCGGCCGGAGGGGACGACGCACGGTCCGGCGTCGCCCTGGCCGTCCGGGCGGGAGCGTCCTGGTCCGGAGCCGAGCAGGCCGCGAGCACCAGCCCCGCGGCCGCAAGAGCGACCACGCCCCCTCGCGTCCGCCGCACGCCTCGTCCCTCCTGTTCCGCAGATCGCCGCACGCCGGTCAACGCCCTGAGCCCGTGCCGGGTACGTGCTCGACGGACACCCGCCCCGGCCGGCCCTCGCCGGGGAACGGGCGGTCTCCCGTGAGACGGGGCGTGAGGTCGTCCCGGCCGCGCAGGAACCTCTGGAAGAAGGCCGACACCCGGTTGGTCGTCACGAGCCGCTGGTACGCCGCCGTCATACGGGGCTGGTCGACCCGAGGCCGGTCACGGTCCTCGTACTGCGACAGACAGGTGCCGGGAGCGCTGCCGGGCACGGCGTCGTCCCGGGAGGCCACCTGGCCGCTGTCGGGTGACCACTGCCGGTTGTAGAAGTCGTGATTGCCGCCGGTCAGGGTGTACTTGAACGCCGGGAACCGGGTGGTGGCGCGGTTGTGCTCGAAGTACGACCCAGTGTTCACGGCGTCGCAGGTGCCCCACATGACGGCGAAGGGGACCCCTGTCACCGCTTCGAAGTCCCAGGTGGCCGTGGGCGCCAGCGTGAACGCGGCGGCGATGCGCACCCCGCCGGGCAGGGCACGCGGGTTGTCGTCGGACACCTCCTGCATGACGCCGCCGCCTCCCATCGAGTGCCCCAGCAGCCCGACGTGCTTCAGGTCGAGGTGCCCCCGGAAGTCCACCGGGTCCGGCCGGCCGGTGGCCGTGTCGGTCAACGCGTGCGCCAGGGGTCCTTCCCCGCGCGTTGCCAGGCGCTGCCACAGCTTCAGATGGTGCTCGACGAGCAGGGCCCGGGCACGGTAGGCCGTGGGCGCCTGACCGCCCTCCGTCGAGTTGAGGCCGTTGACTCCGACGGACACCACGACGAACCCCCGCGCCGCCAGCGCGCGGCCCAGGTAGTCGTATCCGCTACTGCTGGGGATCTGCCGGGTGCCCGTGGCACACGGCCACGCCCAGAGCTTGCCGGCCGCACGCTCTATGAGGGCGTTCTGCCGCTCGGCCTCCGCCTGGTCCCCGGCCGCCTCGGCCCGGTCGCGGGCTCGGACGGCCCGCTCACGGTCCGCCGCGGCGCCCGCGTCCGCGCACGTCTCCCACGAACCGTGCTCCATGACGACCAAGGGAAGGGCGCGGCTGCCGAGGTCGGCCGGGCGGTACACCGTCGCGGCGACCTCGGAGCGCCCCTCATACCCCAACTCGGGTGTTGGAGCGAAAGCTTGGTCGCCCAGGTCGTAACGGGACTCCCGGACGGCGGCGCCCTGCCGCGCCGCCGCGGCCGTGACGTACGTGCCCTCCGGCCGCTGTACGGGGCGCGGTCCGGCGGACGCCGTTCCGGCGAGCGGGAGCACGCCGAGCACGGTGGCGGCGGCAAGCAGCGGCAGCAGTTCGCGACGCCGGCCCGGCTTCCCGGGACGGCGGGCGGGTTCCGGACTGCTCCGGGCGATCATTCCAATGGGCACAGTGCTTCTCCTGTCGTGTCGTGGACGGTACGAGGCGGTCGGCCGTTGCTGTGCCGCAGGAGCCGGGCAGGCCACACTTCCCCTGGCGTGCCGGACGTGCCCGGCGTCCTTCAGCTCGCGCTCGGCTCAGGTCCCTTGGGTCTCGCCACGTCGGGTGACGGGGTGGGGACGGCGCTCGGGGTGGGCGTGGCCGACGGCAGGTCCGGCGCCAGTGTCCGGGAGGGGGCGGGCACCTGGGTGGGCGGCTGCTCGGGGGCGTCCGACAGCAACAGCACGACTGCTGCCAGCCCCGCCGCGAGACCGAGCAGACCCGCCACCTTCGCGGCCCCGTACCACACCCTGATGAGCGACCCGCCGGCCGACGGCGGCATCGGAGGACGCAGATCTCCGTACGTCACCGAGGCGGCTCTGGCGTCCAGCGCCTCACGCAGTCGCTGCTCCGGCCCGGTCACGGCGCTTCCTCCAGCCGCCGCGCCAAGGCGGCGAGTCCTCGGCTCGCGGTGGACTTCACCGTGCCGCGGGACAGGCCGAGGGTGTTCGCGATCTCCTCCTCGGACATATTCGACCAGTACCGGAGAACGATCACCTGGCGCTGACGGGCCGTGAGCCGGCGCAGCGCGCGCAGTACCTCCCGATGCTCCTCGCGCAGCAGTACCTCCTCCTCCGGCGGTGGCGCGGGAGTCGTCCGGGGAGGCACGTACGACCGTACGGTCCGCCGTCGGCGCAGTACCGAGCGGGCCGCGTTGACCACACAGCGGCGCACGTACCCCTCGGGGTTGTCCAGCCCGGCGAGCCGGGGCCCGTGGCGCCGGTACACGGCGGTGAAGGCGTCCTGCACCACGTCCTCGGCCGTGGGTACGTCGTCCACGAGGAGGACGGCGAGCCGCACGAGTTCGAGTCGCCGGTGGTGGTAGAGGGAGTCGATGTCCTCGGAGTCGGAGTCGGAGCCGGGGTCCGCCCCGGACCAGGACCGGGAGCCGACGTCCAGGACCGGTGGCTCGGGCGGGGCATCCGCCCGGCCGTCGGCAACGCGCCGCAGCAGCCCCCGGATCCCTTGGGCAGGGCGGACGGGAAGGAGGAGAAGGATCTCGGACATTCAGCGACCGGCGGTGCTGGGGACGGGGCGGGTCGGCGCCGGGTTCGCCGGCACGGAGTCGGCCTCGGCCACGGGCCGGTCGGCGGGGGGCCGGGGTGGCAGGACCCGGCGCGTTCGGTCGGACAACGGTCATCCTCGAATCTGTCGGCGAAGAAGACCCCGAGGCCGAGCCCGGACCCTTCGCCCTGACAGACGTCCGGCAGCCACCGGGGTTGCGGGCCACTGGTCACGACTTCTGTTCCGGGCTCGCCGCCGCCGGTCGCGGCGCCGCCCCGCGTCCCGGAGGGCGCTGCCGCCCCGGCCACCGATCGGGTGCTGGTCCGCATGACGTCAACTGCCGTAGGCCTCCTCACGCCACGGCGTTGCCCGCAGCCACTTCTGTTCGTCTCCTGATTGATGAAAGTCCGCTCGGCAGATCTCTCAATTTCACCTCGGAGAGGTTCGCGCAAAAGAGCTAGTGGATATTTCGCCGCAGAGTCTGGGTCTGTCAAACGTTCAGGTCTGTTCCGTAGTCGGTGGTGACGGTGAGTGCTCGCCTGTGATCATCGAGGATGTGCCGGTCGACGGCCGGCAGGTCGTGGTCCGCCTGCCGCACCACAACCGCGGCACTGAAGGCGTGCACAACAAAACCAAGCTGATCAAGCGCCAGATGTACGGCCGCGCGAGCTTCCCCCTCCTCCGCCACCGCATCCTCCTGGGCTGACCACACCCTCCGTCACCACCGACTACGGAACAGACCCGCTTCTCCTGCCGGGCCCGTCGGGAGGTCACTCCGACGTGTCGCGGGGCAGCAGGATGCGGAAGGTCGCGCCGGCGCCGGGTGCCGTCCGGAGGTCGACGCGGCCGTCGTGGGCGCGCACCAGCGAGTCGACGATGGCCAGCCCCAGACCGGCGCCGCCCTCTCCCGTACGGGCGCGGGCCCGGTCGGCGCGGTAGAAGCGGCTGAAGACCCGCGCGGCCTGGTCGTCCGTCATCCCGGGACCCTCGTCCGCGAACTCCAGTACGGCGTACTCGCCCTCGGTGCCGACGCCGATGCGAACCGGCGTGCCGGACGGCGTGTGGGCGACGGCGTTACCGACGAGGTTGGAGGTGACCCGGCGCAGCCGGGCCTCGTCGCCGAGCACGGGGGCGGGGCCGGACCGTCCGCCACCGAGGCCGGTGAGCTCGACGGGCCGCCCCGGGTCCAGGGCACGCAGGTCGTGCAGCGCGTCGACGGCCAGGGTGCGCAGGTCCATCGGCGTGAAGTCCAGCGGGAGCGCGGCGGCGGTGCCGTGCTCGTCGAGCCGGGCGAGCAGCAGGAGTTCCTCCACCATGTCGACCAGGCGGGCGGCCTCCCGCTCGATCCGGCCCATCGAGGCGTCCACGTCTGCACGCTCGGGCATGCCGCCCATCCGGTACAGCTCGGTGAACCCCTTGATGCCGGCGAGCGGGGTGCGCAACTCGTGGCTCGCGTCGGCGATGAACCGGCGCATGCGCCGTTCGGAATCGGCGCGGGCGGCGTCGCCCGCCTCGATCCGGTCCAGCATGCCGTTGAGTGCCGTGGACAGCCGGTCCAACTCGGTGCGCGGGGCGGCCAGCCGCGGTACCCGGCTGGACAGGTCGCCTGCCGCGATCGCCGCCGCGGTGGTCTCGATACGGCGCAACGGCCGCAGCCCCGCCCGTACCGCGAACCACCCGGCGACCCCCAGGAGCGCCAGGACCACCGTGTCGAGGACCAGGACCCGCCCGGCGAGGTGCCACACGGCGTCGTCGACCTCACCGAGCGAGCCGGCCGCAACCACGCTGCCGCTCCGGGCACCGGGCCCGTCGGTGCGCGGCACCGCGATCACCCGCCAGTCGCCCGTGCCGCCCCCGCCCTCGACGGTGAACGGCTCGCCGGAACGCCCGGCGACCTCCGCCTGGTCGAGTCGCGGCAACGCGGGCGGCTGCCGTACGGCGGACCGCACCACGCGCTCGACGCGCCCCTCAGGTGTCAGGTAGGCGATGTAGACGTCCCGCACCCACTGCAGCTCCACCGAGTCGCGCACCCGCGGAGCGTCGTCCTCGCCGACCGCCTCCGGCAGGACGGGAAGGCGCGCGGTCACCTCGGCCACGCCGCGGATCCGCTCGTCCAACTGCGCCACGAGGCCGCGCCGAAGCTGGTCGACGGCGATCCCGGTGCTGCCGAGCAGAGCGGCCACCAGCAGGGCCAGGGTGATGACGAGCAGACGCCCGCGCAGCGACAGGCCCCGGATACGACGCGTCACGGTGCTGGGCACCCTGCTCACCGCGAGGGCCTGCGCAGTACGTAGCCGGTGCCGCGCACCGTATGGATCAGTTTGGGCTCGACGGCGTCCACCTTGCGCCGCAGGTAGCTGACGTACGAGGCGACGATGCTGTCGTCGCCGCCGAAGTCGTAGTGCCACACTGCCTCCAGCAACTGACGCTTGGTCAGCACCTGGCCGACGTGCTCCATCAGCACCTTCAGCAGGCTGAACTCGGTGGGGGACAGCAGGACCGGCACCCCGCCGCGGGTGACGTGATGGCCCTCGGGATCGAGAGCGAGGTCCGCGACGACCAGGTGGGCATCCGGCTGCCGGCCGCCCGTGCGGCGCAGGATGGCCCGGATGCGCAGGATCAGCTCCTCGAGGTTGAACGGTTTGGTGACGTAGTCGTCGCCGCCCGCGCTCAGCCCGCTGATCCGGTCCTCGGCCGCGTCCCGGGCGGTGAGGAACAGCACCGGCGGGGGCCCGGCCGGCGCCGGCAGCCGCGGTCCGCCGTCACGCAGCCTGCGTACGACCTCGAACCCGTCGAAGTCCGGCAGCATCACGTCCAGGACGATGAGGTCGGGCGGATCGCTCCGCACCCCGGCCACCGCCTCGGCGCCGGTCGTCACCGCCCGGACCTCGAAGCCGGCCAGTCGCAGGCTCGCGGACAGGAGCTCACGCAGCGTGCTGTCGTCCTCCACCACCAGGAGCTGTTCCGCCATGTCCGTCCCGTTCCGATCGCGTGATCGCGTGTGCCTGTCGTGCCTGTCGTGCCTGTCGTGCCTGTCGTGCCTGTCGTTCTTGCCGGTCGCCCCGTACCGATCCTTCTACGCGTCCCGTCGGCGGAAGGTGAAGAACGCCGCGCCCAGCAGGACCACGACGCAGTCCGCCATCACGGTGAAGCCCGGCCACGGGCCCAGCAGGTCGGGGTCGTGGTATCCGGTGACGATCTGACCGCCCGCGGAAGGCGGCCAGTACTTCGCCACCCCGTCCGCGAGCGCACCGGGAAGGGACGGGGCCAGCGCGGGAACGAGCAGTGTCGTCGCGAAGAGCGTCGTCACCGTGGCCGTGGTGCTGCGGATCATGGTGCCCGCGGCGAGCCCGAGGAGGGCGGAGAGGGCCAGGTAGAGCCCGCCGCCGAGGACCGCCCGCCACGCCCCCGCGTCGCCGAGCGCGAGGTACGGGGCACCTGAGGAGTCCAGCGCCGCCTGGCCCGCGAGGAAGCCCCCGAGCGTCGTCAGCAGTCCCGTCGGCAGCGCGATCGCCAGGACCACGACGGCCTTGGCCACGAGCACCCGGCCGCGGCGGGGGACCGCCGTCAGCGTGCTGACGATCGTGCGGCTGCCGTACTCGGAGGCGATGGCCAGGCCGCCGAGCAGCGCCAGGGTGAGCTGGGCCAGAATGATGCCCTTGAGGCTGGTGGCCAGCGGGTCGAAGGTGAGCCTGTCCGCGGCCGACATCGCGGCGTACTCGTCGCCCGCCGAGGATCCGTTCAGGGTGCCGAGACCGGCTCCGGCGCCAAGGGTGGCCAGAACCACGTACAGGGTGGAGCGCATCGTGCGCAACCTGATCCACTCCGCGCGCAGACTGTGACCGAACGTCGCCCGCCCCACGGGTCCCGTGGACGGATCCTCGCGCCTCACGCGCCGCGGCCTCGCGGGCCGCTTCAGGCGTGGCACACGGGTCGCGACCGTGCTGCGGCTCATCACGCGGCCTCCCCTTCGGCGGAGTATTCGACACTGTCCCGGGTCAGTTCCATGAAGGCCTCCTCCAAAGACGTCTGGCGCGACGCCAGTTCGTGCAGTTCGACCCCCGTCGCGGCGGCCAGCGCGCCGATGTGCGCGGCGTCGAGCCCGGTCACGACCAGTTCGTCCTCCTCGCCGGTCCGCAGGGCGGCGCCGGCCGCCGCGAGCCGGCCGGCGAAGGACACCGCCTGTGGGCTGCGCACCACGACCTCCTGGTGCGCGACCGAGGCGATGAAGTCCGCCATGCCGGTGTCGGCGATCAGCTTGCCGCGGCCGACGACGACCAGGTGGTCGACGGTCAGCTCGACCTCGCTCATCAGATGGCTGGACACCATCACCGCCCGCCCCTCGGCGGCCATGCGCCGCATCAGCCGGCGGATCCACACGATGCCCTCGGGATCGAGTCCGTTGAGGGGCTCGTCGAGCACGAGCACCGGCGGGTCGCCCAGCAGGGCGCCCGCGATGCCGAGCCGCTGGCGCATGCCGAGCGAGTACGTGCCGGCCGCCCGGCGCGCCACCCCCGACAGCCCCACGTCCTCCAGGACGGCGTCGACGCGGCTGCGGGGGAGCCCGTTGCTCGCCGCGAGCGCCAGCAGATGGTGGTACGCGCTCCGGCTGCCCAGTACCGCGCTGGCGTCCAGCAGGGCTCCCACGGCCCGCATCGGCACGGGATGCTCGGCGACGGGGCGGCCACTGATGGTGGCGGTGCCGGAGGTGGGGGCGTCCAGGCCCAGGATCATCCGCATGGTGGTGGACTTTCCGGCGCCGTTCGGGCCGAGGAAGCCGGTCACCTCGCCGGGACGCACGCTGAAGTTCAGATCGTCGACGGCCAGGACCTCGCCGTAGCGTTTGGTCAGCCCGCGCACCTCGATCATTCGCTCTCCCTGATCCGCTCGTTGACAGGCCGCACGCTCTGGTGCGGCGAGACCAACGCTCGCCGGGGCCGATGCGAGCGTGATGAGCGTTTATGAGAGTCCGATGGGAATCGCGAGCGACATCACGAGAAATGTCCCTGAAATGAACCTATTGGCTGATCGTATGCCAGGCGATCGTGAGGAAACTCCCAGAGTGTTGTCAGGACGTACTGCGCACGGTCGGCGGGAAGGCCTCGCGGTGGCGATCTCTCACGAACGAGTGCCGACGAGCATCGTCAGCCACTCGACCACGGCATGCGGTGTGGAACGGCGCCGCGCCCATCCCCTCGGCGCAGCCCGTTCCGCATCCGACACGATCAACTCGGCCTTCGGCTGCCGAGTCGCGCCACCAGACAGCCCTACACCTCCGTAGAGGAGTCCTGACTCGGAAGACCAGCGGTGACCGGCACGGTTTCCACACCTGCCGGGGAGGGTCGGACACTCTGCTCACGGAGCAGCGCCGCTCCTTCCACGTCGATGCGGGGCACGATCCGGTCGAGCCAGGATGGCAGGCGCCAGGCCCGGTCGCCCAACAGGGCCAGCGCGGCGGGGACGAGCGTCATGCGGACGACGAAGGCATCGAGGAGGACCGCGACGGTCAGGCCGAACGCGAGCATCTTGATCAGGGGGTCCTCGGCGCCGAGGAAGCCGGAGAAGACCGCCGTCATGATCAGCGCGGCGGTGGCCGTGCAGGTAGGACTCGCGGATCCGGGAGACCAGGAAGACCTCGTAGTCCATGGCCAGCCCGAACATGATGCCCACCAGGAAGATCGGCATCAGGCTCATGACGGGACCGCTCTGCTCCACGCCGAGCAGGTCGGCACCGTGGCCGTCCTGGAAGACCAGGACGACGGACCGGATCTTCTCCGAGATGTCGATGTCCACCGCCGTGGAGCCGGTGACCTCATAGCTCGCACCGGTCCCGGCCTCGGCATCGGGGCGCTCGTCGCGGATTCTGTTGACCAGATCGACGGTCTTGGCATCGGTGGGGCTGGTGGCGGGGGTCACCGCGACGATCCCGTCGGTGGCACCGACCTTCCGGCTGATCACCGCTACGGCGTGTGCGGGGTCCGCGGCGCCCCTCGCGTCCACGACGATGGTGAGCGGCCCGTTGAAGCCGGGGCCGAAACGTTCGGCCAGCACGTCGTAGGCACGACGTTCGGTGCCGGTGACCGCTTTGGCCTCGTCCCCCGGAATGCCCAGTTGCAGACCGGCGGCCGGGGCGGCAAGCGCGCTCAGTGCCACGATGCCCAGCAGCAGGGTCAGGCAGATCAGGACGGAGAGCAGGACGGCTCCGGCAGCGCTCATGCCCATCCTGGTGAGCGCCGGGATGTTCACGACCGAAAGCCCGGCCAGGGCGAGACCGGCGGCCTCACGCGGGGCGTGCCCCTTGGCCCGCTCCTCTCGGTAGCGGGAAACGACGAACAGAGCGTAGTCGATGCCGCAGGCCAGGCCGAGCATCGAGGCGAGGGTGCCAGCCGTGACGGACAAGCTGAAAACGCTGCCCAGGCTGTAGCCGACGGCTGTGACGGCCGCTCCGCGAGTCGGCAAGTACGCCCTGCGCCGACGGGCGATCCACGCCACAGCCCCGGAGCTGTGGTCGTCCTCACCCTCGGACCTGGCCCGGCGCGCCGAGCGGGACGGGGTGTCACTACCCCGCGTCCACGTGCAGCGCCAGTCCGTCCGTGATGAGGGCCAGCCCCGCCTCGAACGCCGACTCGTGATCGATCTCCGGTACGCCGGCCGGGAGGTCAGCCGTGTCGCCGGGGCCGGTCTGCGCCTGCTGCTCCAGGACGCAGCCGACGGTGAAGCGGCCGGACGCGAGCATCGCCGTCTGGGCATGGCGCTCGGGTACGCCGGACGCGACGAGGAAGTCCATCTTGCGGCGGATCCGGTCGAGGTCGGCGGTGGGTCTGCTGCCGGCGTGGAGCCGTGCACCGTCACGGCGTGCGAGCAGGGTGCGTCTGAAACTGCGCGTGTTCTCCAGGAACCAGGTGTGCCAGTCCTCGTCGGGCTCCGGCAGCGGTTCGGCCGCGTGGGGCCCCATGGCGGCCTGCGCCATGGCCGTCAGGAGATCCCTCTTCGTGCGGAAGTGCCAGTACAGCGACGGCTGCTCGACACCCAGGCGCTTCGCCAGCCGCCGGGTGCTGACACTGTCCAGTCCGACCTCGTCGAGCAGGTCGAGCGCCTCGGTGATCACCGTCTCCCGATTCATCTTGGTCACGTTGACAACCTATCGCTGATAGATGACTCTGGAGAGCAATCATTCACCGATAGATTCTGGGGTGAGGGCAATGGCACAGCGGTCGGGGACGACCTCCCTGCGGGTTCTTGTGGCCGGCGGCGGGATCGCCGGTCAAGCGCTGGCGTACTGGCTGGTCAGAGGGGGGCACCGGGTGACCGTGAGGGAGCGGTACCCGGATCTGCGGGCCACCGGTGCCCAGATCGATCTCCGAGGCCAGGGCATCGAGGCCGTCCGGCGCATGGGGCTGATCGACACCGTCCGCGGCAAGCTCGTCGACGAGGCGGGTGTCGCCTTCCTCGACGCCCGCGGCAGGCCGAGGGCGACCCTCATGGCGAACACCTCCGGCCGGGGCCGGCAGAGCCTGACGTCCGAGTACGAGATCATGCGCGGCGACCTGGTGCGCATCCTCCACGAGGCGACCGGAAACGACGTGGAGTACGTCTACGGCACGAGCGTGGACGGCTTCGACCAGGACGAGCACGAGGTCGTCGCCCACTGCTCCGACGGATCGTCCGAGACGTACGACCTCCTGGTCGGCGCGGACGGACAGGGCTCACGCCTGCGTCGGACGATCCTCCCGGACGGCGCCGACCCGTACTGGCGGGTCGGCATCCACATGGCCTACTGGTTCGTCCCGCGCATCGCCTCCGACAGCAACATCCGCGACACCTGCATGGTCCCGGGCGGCCGCCAGATCATGCGCCGCAGCCACAACCCGACCGAGACACAGGTGTACTTCGTCCTGCGCGAGGACTCCGCGCAGGCATCGGCGATCCACCGCGAACCCGTCGAGAAGCAGCGGGAATTCTGGGCGAGCAGGTTCCGCGACGCCGGGTGGCAGACCGAGCGCTTCGTCGACGGCATGAAGACGAGCCCGTTCTTCTACTCCCAGGAGATCGTCCAGGTGCGCACCGACACCTGGTCCAGGGGTCGCGTGGTCCTCGCCGGAGACGCCGCGCACTGCGCCTCCCCCTACAGCGGCATGGGAACCTCCGGCGGCCTGGTCGGCGCCCACGTCCTGGCCGGCGAGATCAACCGGCGCCCGGACGATCTCCCGACGGCACTGGCGAACTACGAAACCACGCTGCGGCCGTTCACCGACGAGATCCAGGGCGAGGTCAACCCGCGTCTGCTGAAGCTCGCCATGCCCATGACCCAGCGGGCGATCGACGCCTTCCTCGGCGTCACCGGCATGGCCACCAGGCTCCGAGTCCCCGACCTGGCGGCACGCTTCTCGAAAGAGGACCGGGGCGGTGCCTGGCGGCTTCCGCACTACCCGGAACTCCGGGCCGCCTGACCGCGGCGCATCCCCCACGAGGGCACACATGACCCCGTTCGTACTGTGATCGCAGTACGAGGCGGTGTCAGCAGGGGTGGGACGACGAGGACGTCCCGCGCGGCAAACCATGGAGCACGGCTGAGGCACGTGTTCCTCCCGGCCCGTACAGGCGGAACGCGGCCCGGTGCCGCCGCATTCTTCCCATCCTCCTGACTGGAGCTGCTCGCCATGTCCACCCTGCTGTACCGACTCGGACGATTGTCGTTCCGACGACGCCGCTACTTCACCTTCGCCTGGGTGGTGATCCTGGCAGCATGCGCCTTCGCGGCCCTGAGCGCCCCGGCGGCAGAGGACGACGGGTTCTCGATCCCGGGCACCGAGTCGCAGAAGGCCTTCGACCTGCTCGACGAGCGTTTCCCGGGCGGGAACTCCGAGGGCGCCGACGCACGCGTCGTCTTCGCGGCCCCGGACGGTCAGAAGATCACGGCCCGCGACCACCGCCTCGCGGTGAACAAGGTCGTCGACGACATCGCCGCCAGTCCGCAGGTGGAGGAGGTGCCGAGCCCCTTCGCACCGGGAACCGTCAGCAAGGACGGCACCACCGCGTACACGACCATCACCTACGACGCCACGAGCGACAACCTGACGGAAGCCACCCGCGAGGCGCTCCTGGACGCCGTCCAGGACGGCCGGGAGGCGGGCCTGACTGTGGAGGCCGGCGGCTCGGCCGTGGACGGGGGACCGGAGTTCGGCGGCATCACCGAACTGATCGGCATCGGTGTCGCGGCGATCGTCCTGTTCATCACCTTCCGCACGTTCGTCGCGGCCGGACTGCCGCTGGTCACCGCCCTCATGGGGCTCGGCGCGGGGGTCTGCCTGATCATCGCCGCCGGAGTGGCCACCACGACGATCACCCTGGCGCTCATGCTGGGGCTGGCCGTGGGAATCGACTACGCCCTGTTCATCGTCTCGCGCTACCGCACGGAACGGGCGGAGGGACAGAGCGCGGAAGAAGCCGCAGGCCGGGCGATGGGCACGGCCGGCTCCGCCGTGGTCTTCGCCGGAGCCACCGTCGTCATCGCCCTGGCCGGACTGTCGGTGGCGGGCGTGCCCCTGCTGACCGACATGGGCCTGGCCGCCGCAGGAACCGTAGTGATCGCCGTGCTGGTCGCGCTGACCCTGCTGCCCGCCCTGCTGGGCTTCTTCCCCCGGGCCGTCCTGCCCCGGACCGACCGGGCCCCACGAAAGCGGGCCTCCGGGACCAAGGAGCCGGCCGGCAGCCGCTGGGCTCGCTTCGTCGTCCGCCGGCCCCTCGCCGTACTGCTGCTGAGCGTCGCGGGCCTGGGCGTCGTCGCCGTCCCCGCACTGGACCTCGAACTCGCCCTTCCCGGTGACGAGTCCCTGCCCACCTCCACCACCCAGCGCCGCGCCTACGACACCCTCGCCGACGGGTTCGGCCCCGGCTTCAACGGCCCCCTGACCATCGTGATCGACGCCCAGGGGGCCGACGACGCGAAGGCCGTCGCCGACCGGGCCCGGAAGATCCTGGACACCACCGACGGCGTGGTCGACGTGTCCCCGGCCATGTTCAACAAGGCCGAAGACACCGCCGTCCTCGCCGCCGTGCCCAGCACCGGCCCCACCGCCACCGAGACCAAGGACCTGGTCGAGACCATCCGCGCCGAAGCGGACGAACTCGAGGCCGACACCGGTGCGTCCATGGTCGTGACCGGGCAGACCGCGCTGAACATCGACGTGTCGAACAAGGTCACCGCCGCCCTCCTGCCCTACCTCGCGGTCGTGGTGGGCCTGGCCGTTCTGCTGCTGATGATCGTCTTCCGCTCCGTCCTCGTCCCGCTCAAGGCCGCACTGGGCTTCCTGCTCTCGGTCGCCGCGTCGTTCGGTGTGATCGTCGCGGTCTTCCAGTGGGGATGGCTGGCCGACCTGCTCGGCGTCGCCCAGACCGGACCCGTGATGAGCATGATGCCGATCTTCCTGATCGGCGTGGTCTTCGGACTGGCCATGGACTGCGAGGTCTTCCTCGTGACCCGCATCCGGGAAGCCCACGTACGGGGCGAAGGGCCCGCACAGGCCGTCGTCACCGGCTTCCGGCACAGCGCCCGGGTCGTCGTCGCCGCCGCCGTCATCATGATCGCGGTGTTCGGCGGCTTCATCGGCCTGACCGACTCCCTGATCAAGATGCTGGGACTGGGACTGGCCTCGGCCGTCCTCTTCGACGCCTTCGTCGTCCGGATGACCATCGTCCCCGCGGCTCTCGCTCTTCTCGGGCACTCCGCCTGGTGGATCCCGCGTTGGCTGGACAGGGTGCTGCCCGACCTGGACATCGAAGGCGAGCGGCTCACGCACGCCCTCGAAAGCGATTCCGCTCCGGTGGCACCGGCCCCGCACCAGGGGGAGTCGGTGAACGTGTGACCCGGTCGTGCCGGGCTGCCTCGGTCCGGGCGGCCCGGCGCCCCGCCTGCCCAGGACACGCCGGGACGGGACAGCCCAGGACGAAGAAGGCACCACCATGACCGGTCAAGGAGCTCGTGTGATCGTCGAACCGCGGCAGTGGATCCGGCGCCATCCCCGCGGGACCGACAGCACGCTCGCCGTCCTGCTGTTCGGCATCACCCTGGTGTCCACGACCTGGGAGCAGCCTCCGTACGTCCATCAGTGGCCACCGCTGCCCGCGCTGGTCGTCTGCGCGGTCTCGGCCGGCGTGCTCCTCCGGCACCGCCGCCACCCGCGCCTGACGGTCATCGTCACCACCACGTGCAGCACCGTCCTGGGCGCCCTGGGGCCGACGTTGGGCTACCAGTTCGGCTCCACCGTCGCCTCCACCGCCCTAGCCGCGCTGGTCTCCCTCGCGTGGCGCACCGACCAACGCACCACCGGCCGGTACAGCGCCGTCTGTGTGCTGCCGCTCCTCGCCGCCTCCGCCGCCCGGACGTCGGACGGCATCCACGTGCAGCCCGACGAGGTCGGACTCGTCGCCATCGTGCTCCTGGCCGCCGCGGTCGCCGACTCCGCACGCAGCAGGCGCGACTACGTTGCCGCCGTCGAGGCCCGGGCGGAACTCGCCGAACGCACCCGCGAGGACGAAGCACGCCACAGGGTCGCCGCCGAGCGGATGCGCATCGCCCGCGAACTCCACGACGTCGTCGCCCACCACATCACCCTCGCGCACGCCCAGGCCGCCACCGCCGACTACCTGCTGGCCAGCAGGCCCGACCGGGCAGGGCCCGCCATGAGTCATCTCATCCCCACGTTGGCGACCGCGTTGAAGGAACTGCGCGCAACCGTGGGGCTCCTGCGCCACAACGGCCACGAAGGCCCACTGGAACCGGCGCCCGGACTGGCCCGGCTCCCGGCCCTCCTCGCCTCCTTCGCGCATGCCGGACTCACCGTCCACCGCACCGACGACGGCCCCGAGCAGCGGCTGTCGCCCGGCGTCGACCTCACGGCCTTCCGGATCATCCAGGAGGCGCTGACCAACGTCGCCAAACACGCCGGAACGCCCGCAGCGCGGCTGCACCTCACCCATACCGGCGACCTGCTGACCATCACGGTCAGCGACGACGGCCCCCCGCGCGCGGTGGCGGACACAGCCGCCGGATACGGGATCATCGGCATGCGGGAGCGGGCCCGCGCCGCGGGCGGGCGCCTGCGTGCCCGGCCGAAGACGGACCACGGGTTCGAGGTGATCGCCGAACTCCCCACCGGCACGGCGCACCCGGCGGGGCCGTCGCTCACCGACCGCGAGGACGTCCGATGACCATCCGGGTACTGCTCGCCGACGACCAGGCACTCCTGGCCGGCACCTTCCACATCCTCGTCGACGCCACTGACGGCATGGAGGTCGTCGGTGTGGCGGAGGACGGGGACCAGGCCGTCGGGCTGGCCCGCACCACGGCACCGGACGTCGTCGTCATGGACATCCGGATGCCCGGCAAGGACGGCCTCGACGCCGCCGAGGAGATCCTTCGGTCCGAAGAGCCCCACCGGCCCCGGATTCTCGTCCTCACCACGTTCGAGACCGACGAGTACGTGACCCGGGCCCTGCGCGCCGGCGTCAGCGGATTCCTCGGCAAGGGCATCGCCCCCGCCGAACTCCTCAGCGCCATCCGCACCGTCGCGGCCGGCGACATGATCCTGTCCCCGCTCGCCACGCACACCGTCATCAGCCGCTACCTCGCCGTCCCGGGCCCGTCGAGGGCGGTACCCGAGGCGCTCGAAACACTCACCCCCCGCGAACGCGAGGTCCTGGCGCAGGCGGCCAAAGGGCTCACCAACCACGAGATCGCCGAGTTCCTGTGCCTGAGCCCGCTGACCGTACGCACCTTCATCCAGCGCATCATGGCCAAGCTCGACGCCCGTCACCGCGCCCAACTCGTCGCGATCGCCTATCAGACCGGCTTCGTACGCGTCCATCAACCGCCCTCGCCCCCGCCCGACGCGCGGACGTGAGACGGCGCCGGAGGCGCCCTGGAACAACCGCTCACGTTCGGTCGAGTGGGGCGCGCGGTGCAATCGGCGCGATTCGTGCAGTCGTTGGACCGGCGCGCGAGATCCGGAGGAATGCTCCGGAACGCGAGCGGACACACCGACGTGTCTGTCGCCCGCGCGACGCCGTGCGGGCAACAGACACGCACCGGATTGCCTACTCGGTGGCGTTCCGGTCAGCCGGCCGTCGGCGCGACCGACTCCGTCCTGGAGGTGTCGCGGGTGGCCGGCGGGCATCCGAGCCGGCCGCGGGTGACGATGAGGAGGATGCCCGCGGCGGTGACGGAGGCGAGCAGGAAGGCGAGCTTGGGGGTCGAGTCCGAAAGGGTGGGGAACACCTCGGACCAGGCGATGGAGAGGAAGTTGTTGACGCTGGTGTGGAGCAGCATGGCCAGGATCAGTGCCTGGCCCGTGTGGTTGAACACCCAGGTCATGACGAAGCTGAAGGCCGTAGTAGTGACGAGGAAGACCGCCACCTCGCTCCAGGTGGTGTCGGGCCAGCCGCCCCACTCGGTGAGGAACAGGGGCAGGTGCCAGACACCCCAGAGCGGGCCGAGGACCAGGGTGCCGAAGAAGGGGCCGTAGCGGCGCTGGAGGCGGGGCATGGCGAAGTCGCGCCAGCCGGGCTCCTCGGCGATGCCGGTCGTGATCATCTGGAGGATCAGGCCGGGGAGGTAGGCCACCAGCACCGCGACGGGCGGCACGGTGGGGTTCTCACCGGACAGCGCGGTGGTGGCGAGGGTCAGCGCGGCGGGCACCGCGATGATGATGCCGACGTACCAGTACCAGCCGAGCCGCCACTTGGTCATCCGTCCGGTCCAGGCCCGGAGCCCCGGGCGGCCGTCGCAGACAAGGGTCACGATGAACGCCGACAGGATCGGGCCCAGGTAGGCGCCCGGGAGCACACCCAGGAGCTGGCTGGTGCCGAGCGCCGCGGGGAACTCGAAGTGCAGCACCCCCAGACCGTTCTCGGACAGGACGTAGGGAGTCCATCCCACCCAGCTCAGCAGGAAGGCGAGGGAGAAGAACCAGACCAGTGGATGGCGGCGGATTCGGCCCCGCATTCCGGAGCCGTCGTCGTCCAAACCGGTGGGATCCGATGGCCGGAGCAGCTCGTCGGGTGTGTGGATGCTCACCACGTGTCCTTTCACGGATGCCTTGTGCGACGTGCTCAGCACATCAAGTGCGGGACGGCGGATCCATGACGTGTGTGCCCCGAACCGCGGTACAGGAGGCACTACCGAACGTGTGGCCTCCCCGCGCCGGCCCCCGCGGCGTCCTGGGCCCGGTCGCCGGGTGCACGAGGCTCACGGGCCGTACGAGGTGCTCGGTCCCCCGTCGAAGGAACGGTTCCCTCCTGATTCTACCGGCGGTAGAATCAGAGCATGAGCAAGCCGACGAGTATCAAAACCAGTGAGGATGTGCGCGACCGGCTGCGTGTTCTGGCCGAGGAGCGCGGCACGACGATCACCGAGCTGCTGGAAGAACTCGCCTCCCGCGAGCTCACGCGGACGGAGCGGGAGGAGCGCGCCGCCGAGGCGGCACGTGAACTCGGTGTCAAGTACAGCGAGCAAGTCCGGCAGGCTGGTCAGGATGCCTGGGCGAGGATCCGTGCCCATCAGGGCGGCGCCGCCGCGTGAACCTGACGGTTGTCCTGGACCACACCGCTCTGGCCGCTCTGTATCGGGCGGACTCCTTCTTCACCGGCCTCTACATCGAGGCCTCGCGCGGCACCGGCCGCGTCATCGTCCCGACTCTGGCCGCCGTGGCCGCCGAGCGGGAGACGGCCGGAGCCGGCCGGCACGCGGCTTCCCTGCGGTTCGCGCAGAGCGTTCCGTTCACCGCCGCCCACGCGGTCGATGCGATGGGCTGGCGCGGTACAAACTGGCCGGTCGCTCATGCGGCGGCGATCGCCTGGCAGGCGATCAAGGCGGGCGAGCCGCTCACCGTCCTGTCACTCGAGCCCAAGCTGTACGCGGACACCGGCATCACTCCACTGAATCCCACCTGACTTCGCTGTCCCAAGTTGTTCATGCCGTGAGCCTGCTCACCGCCGTTCCCTCCGAGCGGTGGGCAGACGTACTTCGCCGCCGGGTCCGGTGGACATGCCCACGTTGCGCCGCCCCTCGCCCGTGCCCCGTGCCCGGGGCCGCAGTGGCCGCATCGTCCCGGTACGCGGAGCCGGTCGAGCGCCGGCGCCAAGAACGGGGTGAGTGTCTCGGCGTATGCCTCCGAGAGGTGGCTGCCGTCGCGATGGACGGCGGTGTCGGTGACGACGACAGGACACGGGCCGGTTCGGGTCGGGTGACATGCATCCGCACAGACGATCCGATTGCCGTTTCGAGTGGTTGCCCGTCGGTGCCCCCTCATGCAGCCGGGTGGCAGTTCTCGCGTGCCTCTGTCTGACGTGGGCGAGCCGCGCGCCGATCGGCCTTCGGGCCCGGCGCGGGGACCCTGACGGACGACGGACGGACGGCGGAGGCTCCTCCTTGCCAGAGAGCCGGCACCGGAGCGGGCTCCCTGCACTCGGCGCGTTCCGTGCCGGCAAGGTGAACTCCCCGAACGTGCTCGCCCTGAGTCTGCGGCCGGCTTCCGAACAGGTCCTCAGCGAGATCTTCCAGACCTCCTGGTTCGAGACGGACCGAGCTCGGCGCCCGGGGACACCCCGGCGATCACGCTCGTCGAGCCCTGAATCGCCGCGCGGACACGATCTATCGCTCCGCCTGCGCGCCGACACGCATCCAAGCCGTGCCCCGCGTCCGGAACCCCTCCACCAACGTTGCCGCCGCAGGCCAGGGCATCGATGCCGGGAAGAAGACATCGTCGGGCGCAAGCGGAACATCGTCACCGACACCCTCGGACTCCTGCTGGCCGTGCTGGTCACCGCGGCAAGTGTGCAGGACTCCGCCGCCGGCGCCCGGCTCGTGGACCAGGTCGCCGCCGACCATCTCCGGGGTAAAACATCGGGTGAAAACGACCTCTCAGGTGTCCAGTAGTCCTTGTGGCGACGGCACTCTGATCGTCGGCTCGCTCGTGCAGGTCGTTCCCGCAGGTCATAGCCGGCATCCCTGCCATGGATGGTCAGACACTCCACTGATGGGCCCGGTCCCCTCGCCACTTCACCCACTGGGGGTCGTCCGGCACCGTCTCTGGGTCGGGGATCCCCGCAGCCTCGAGGAAGACGATGACGTCGTGGTCGGAGTGCACCAGCCCGAGAGATTCGTCCCGGCCGTGCCGGTGCGCAGACACCCGTCGGCTGCCGGTCTCCGACAGGTGGTGCACGGTGATCGGCGCGTTGCTCATGTCCCCAGGCTTACCCGGCCGCACCGGGCGGACCAGTCGGGGAGCCTGCTTACTCTAGGACGTGTTCGGGGTCGGGAAGCTCCGAGGGAAGTGGCGTTCCAGGATCTGCGCCCAGCGGTGAAGGACCACGAAGCCGGTGGTGTCGGCCTGCGCCTGGACCAGTTCGACCAGCGCGTCGATGAACGGCTGAGTAGGCGTGCCCGGCTCACGGCCCCGCAGGCACGGCGGCGTCCTGACCTTTGCCAAGCCCGACACCTGGCACCAGCCCGACATCACCACCTCCACAAAACACCGCCCGCTACGGCACCGCCGAGGCCGCAGCCTGGGACCGGATGCACCCCAGACTCACCCACCGCGGCCCCTGGCTGGAGCACGCGGACGATGAACTCCCCATCCTGCACGGCACGTTAATGCGGCAGAAGGTCGATCACCTGCCGGGCGACCGCGACCCGAAACCCGTCTGGCTATGGTCCTCAGCCGCCGGTGCCACGCCGACGGACGTGGACCGCTGGTGGCAGTCGTTCCTCCGCCGCTTCGACCTGGAGCACACGTTCAGGCTGCTGAAGCAGACGCTCGGCTGGACCGCCCCGAAGATCTGCCAGGCTGACACCGCCGACCTGTGGACCCGGCTCATCATCGCCGCACACACCCAGCTACGACTCGCCCGGCCCCTCGTCGAGGATCTCCGCCGGCCCTGGGAACGCCGCACCGAAACCCACACGACCGGGCCCTGGACGGCCTCCGGGCTCGAAGAAGAAGAACCGGGCCAAGCAACACGACGTCGGCAAAACGGTCAAACGGCCGAGTCGATCAAGGAACACCAAGCTCACGGGCCACGGCGACCGCGCTGATCGTCTCGGATCGGAAGTCGATCGCCTCGCGAGCAGGGCGACGTACGGCTTGGCAGCGATGTGGTCGCGGCTGCGAACCCTTCTCGGTCTGCTCGACCACCACATCCAGCTCGATGCGGAAGGCGGATCAAGCATGGTTCCCATCGCCATGGGTGGAGGGCATCCGTGCCGAGCCCTCGCGCATCAGAGACCGCGGCCGCCCACCACGAGATCCATCCGTCGATGATGGCGCGGCCACCGTTGGCGCGGCCACCGTTGGTGACGCCCCGCGCGGCGCGACGTGTTTCACGTGGGTGAGGCAGACGGACACACCATCGACGCCGCCGGTCATCGTCACGCCCGTGCTGAGTTCCTACCTTCGAAGGGAGACATCAGCCCGGCATCTGGAGAAGCAGTTGAAGATCGAGAACTCAGTGGCGCTCGTGACGGGAGCGAACCGTGGCATCGGCGAGCAGTTCGCCCGGAACCTCCTTGAGAGAGGGGCGTCGAAGGTGTACGCGGGGGCCCGGGACGCGGCGCGCGTGACGGTGCCGGGTGTCGAACCGGTATCGCTCGACATCACCGACCCGAAGTCGGTCACCGCGGCTGCTGCGCTGGCCGACGACGTCACGCTGCTGGTCAACAACGCCGGGGTCGCCCATGCGCAGGATCTGGTCGACGGTGATGCCGACCGGATCCGCGCCGAGTTCGAGACGAACGTCTTCGGGACACTCTCGATGGTCCGCGCGTTCGCTCCGGTCCTGGCCCGCAATGGTGGCGGGGCGATCGTCAACGTCCTCTCGGCAGCCTCCTGGTTCTGCTACCCGGGGAGCAGTTCCTATGCGGTGAGCAAGGCGGCGCAGTGGAACTTGACCAACGGTGTGCGCATGGAGCTGGACGCGCAAGGCACGCTCGTCGTCGGTGTGCACGTGGGAATGGTCGACACCGACCTGACGTCCGCCCTGGACGTGGAGAAGATGCCGCCGGCCGAGTTCGTCGAGATCGCGCTCGACGGGCTCGAGAACGGTCAGCTGGAAATCGTCGCCGACGACCTGAGCATGCGCGCCAAGGCCGCCCTGGCCGGTCCGCCCCGCCTGATCGTCCCGTAAGGACCCCCCCCTCAATCCGGTGGTGACCGGCTTCGCGGTCACACACGATGCTGATAGGAGGAGTTGGCATGCAGGCACTCGTCCATACCCCGTCGGCCCGGACGGGACTTACTCTCGCCGAGGTCCCCGACCCCGTCCCCGCCGCCGATGAAGCGCTGGTCGCGGTGGAAGCGGTGTCGTTGAACTACGGGGAGGTGCGCTACCTCGCCGCGATGCGGCAACCAGGCGAGGTGCCGGGCTGGGACGCGGCCGGTGTCGTCGTCACCCCTGCCGCCGACGGTTCCGGTCCACCGGCCGGCGCCCGCGTGGCGACCTTCGGCGCCGCCGGTGGGTGGGCCACCCTTCGGGTGGTGGCGACCGGAGAGATGGCCGTCGTGCCCGACGCCGTCGATCTCGGGGCTGCCGCGACCGTACCCGTTGCGGCCGTGGCCGCGCTGCGGGCGCTGCGCCGGCTCGGGCCCCTGCTGGGCCGCCGCGTCCTCGTGACCGGCGCCTCCGGCGGGGTCGGGCGCTACGCCGTGGCGCTCGCGTCCCTGATGGGCGCCGAGGTCGTGGCCGCCGTCGGCTCCCCCGAGCGTCAGAAGGGGCTGCGGGAGATCGGCGCGTCTCGTGTGGTGCACGGCCCCGAGCTCACCGGCTTCGCCGGAAGGCTCGCGGGCATCGTCGACAACGTCGGCGGCGCCGTGCTCGCCCGGGCGGTCGACCACCTCGAGCCCGGGGGAACCGCGGTGAACGTCGGCGCGACCTCGGGGGAGCCGCTGGTCCTCGACCTCGAGGCGCAGCGCCGCCGTGCCGCCGGTACCCGCGTCGAGATCTTCGTCCGAGGTGGCGAGAGCGCCGACGACCTCACCCTGATCCTCGACCTACTGGCGAACGACTCGCTCGACCCGCACATCGGTTGGCGCGGCTCATGGCGCGACGCCGACGACGCTTTCGATGCACTGCTCGGCCGCAAGATCGACGGCAAGGCCGTCCTCGACGTTTCCTGACCGTCCGACCACCCGTTCTCCACCAGCATGAGGAGCACCATGTCCACCGAAGACCGCGACATCCTGTACCCCGGCACGGCCCGCCCACCCACACGCACCGCCCGCATCGCTTGGGAGGGAAATCTCGAAGGAGGCTCTGGCCAGGTGACGCTGGAGAGCTCACGTGTCGCCACCCACCCGGTTTCCTACTACGAGCGCACCGCACAGGACGCCGGCGGCACCACCAGCCCCGAGGAGCTGCTCGCCGCCGCGCACACGGCCTCCTACGTCATGGCCCTCTCGGCGGTCGTCGCGCAGGCCGGCGGCACCCCGGAAAACCTGGACGTGAGCGAGGACGTCTCGCTGGCACCCGATCCCGCGGGCGGTTTCCGGCTCGCGGGCCTCACGCTCACCGTGCGCGGGCGGGTCGCGGGCCTGGACGCCGACGGCTTCGCCGAAGCCGCTCGACGGGCAGTCGACACCGACCCGTTCGGCAAGGCGCTCACCGGGGTGCAGATCACCGTGCATGCCGAACTCGAGCCCTGAGCACCCATACCTCCGGCGGCCACCTCTCACCGACCCCGGTTCCCTACCCTGAAACGGAGAACTCCCGTGATCCGGTATTTCGCCATGTTGACCCGGTTGCCTCAGGTCGCCCCGGAGGTGTTCCACGATCACTGGCGCCACCCGCACGCGACCTACGGCAGTCTGATCCCCGGCATCCGCACCTACGTACAGGCCCATCAGATCCACAGCGACCTACTCGACGCCGACCAGGCCACGCACGAAGCCATTTCGGTGATCGAGTTCGACTCCGTCGCCGAGGCCCGCGGCCTGGTCAGCGAGCGGCAGTACAACGACTGGATCCTGCCCGACGAACCCCTGTTCATGGACAAGTCGAAGATCGAGAACTTCGCCACGGAGGAGGAGGTGCTCGTCGCCCGCGCCCGACCCCAGGACGGGGCGAGCTACGGCGATGCGCAGTGGTACCACCTGGACCGAAGCGTGAGCATCCAGCTTCTGCAGTTCGTCCGGCTCGACGGTAATCCCGGCTGGGCCGGCAGTGACGACGCCGACCTGGGCCGGCGCATCGGCGCCCTGCGCCACGTGCGCAACCACCCCTCCCGCGAGTTTCACGGCGACAACCCAACCTTCCTCGGGGCGCGGCAGCTCTGGTGGCCGACCCGGACCGCCTTCGAGGACGGCGTGGCCGCGGATCAGGAGGCGTTCACCGAGCTCGTCGGCCGCGGCGGTCGCTCCCTGACCGTCCTCGTGCAGTCGGAGCGCTTCGTCCGATGACCAGCCGCGCCACATCTCACACACCATCACGAGAGGCAGCCATGACATTCGGGTTCTTCGTGCCCAACCTGGGGCCGGCTGCCACCCCGGAGGGAATCAGCAAAATCGCGCGGCGCAGTGAAGAGCGTGGGTTCAGATCGCTGTGGGTCACCGACCGTCTGCTCGTGCCGACGCGGCCGACCCGCCCGCATCCGGGCTCGGCGGACGGTCTCCCTCCGGAGGCGCACCGGTACGCTCTCGACCCGATCGCGGTTCTCACCTACGTGGCGGCCCAAACCTCCCGCATCCGTCTCGGCACGAGCGTGCTGATCGCCAGTTACCTCAATCCGGTGGTACTGGCCCGACAGCTCACGACGCTCGACATCCTCTCCGGCGGCCGGGTGGTCGCCGGGCTGGGCGTCGGGGCAAACCCGGAGGAGTTCACCGCGACCGGCGGTGACCTGTCCACACGCGGGCGGCGCATGGACGAGTTCCTGGAACTGCTGGTCTCGGTGTGGACCGAGAACCCCGTGAGGTACGAGGGGAGGTTCTTCACCGTGCCCGAGTCCTCGATCCTGCCCAAGCCCGTCCAGCACCCGCACCCGGCGATCGCCCTCGCGACCAACAGCGCCGCAGCGGTGCGGCGCGCTGCGCGCGTCGGCGCGGCCATCCACCCGGTGAACGCGGCCGGCAGCGACCTCGTCGATCTCGTCAAGCTGTACCGGTCCGCGCTCGCCGAGGCCGGTCGTGACGCGGGCAGCGGGCAGATCATCCTCCGCGCGGAGATCGCGCTTTCCGACCGGCCACTCGGCCACGACCGCGCCCCGTACCACGGGACGGTCGAGCAGGTCGCCGACGACGTCGAGAACGCGCGCCGGTCCGGCGCCACCGAGGTTCTGTTCGATCCCTCCTACGCTGCGGGATCGCTGAGCGAGTTCGAGTACTACCTCGACGCGCTCACCCCAGTGGCGTTCGCCGCCACGTGAGGTGACAGCCGCCCGTAGAGCACCCTCCGTGTATGCGACCGCTATGCCGGCAGTCGGCGGCCGATGCGCGCGGCTGCGCGCACATCCGTGCGGAACGCGCTCGGTGCCAACCCGCGAGCACGCCGAAAGGCGCGGCTGAACGCGTGCGGTGAGGTGTATCCGACGGCGGTGGCCACGGCCTCGACCGTGTCATCGGTGTCGCGGAGCCGTGCGACGGCGAGATCGATACGCCATGCCGTGAGGTAGGCGCCGGGCGTCTGGCCGAGCGCGGCCGGGAAGCGACGCGACAGGGTGGCGCGCGACACCCGGATCGCGGCGGCCAGGGTCGCGGTCGTCCAGGCACGGTCGGGTTCGCGGTGGATACTCTCCAGCGCATCGCGGACGACGGGGTCGAGCAGCGCACCGAGCCACGAACGGGGCGGCTGCACCGGCTGCGTGGTCAGCCACGCCCGGACGAACTGGAGTAGTAGCAGATCGATGATGCTGTTGACGGCCGCGGTGGCGCCGATCTGCGGGTGGGCCAGTTCCCGGGTCAGCAGCCGAACGGTGTCGTCGAGGTAGGACCTCTCGCTCGCTGCCACGTGCACAGGTCCCTCGAGGGCGGTGAGCACCGGCGTGCTGACCTCCGGGTCCTGCTCGTAGTGCAGGGTCACCAGGGTGGTTTGCGTCGGTTGTGTTCCGAGTTGCAGGGCGCCGCCGATCACCCGCGCCCGGTCGGCTCTCTCCCGGTCGCAGGGGCCCATCATGACGCCCGGCTCGCTTGCCAACCCGTGCTCGGTGCCCGGGGGGAGGAGTACGGCGTCGCCGGCTTCCATCCTCAGCGGGCGGCTTCCGGAGACGGTGAGCCACAGCGTTCCGGATGTGACAATGTGTAGGGCGACACCGGGAAAGGTGTCCAGCCACAGTCCCCACGTCCCGCCGGCTTCCACGCGCGTCCCCAACGAGCCCCGCGCGCCGGAGACCCTCAAGGCATCTGCCAATAGGTCCATCTCGCCAACATACCCGATGAGAACCGGCGGTCCGTCGGTTGCCTGTCAACGGCCTTGTAGTTCTCCCCAGTTGTCCAAAACTGCCGATCATCGTTGACACCTGGGTCTCTGATCACTACGAGGCATCAGCCGGCAGGCGTACTACATCTGGTACCGCCGCTACCAAGCCGAGGGCATCGAGGGGCTGCGCACTCGCTCGAAGGCACCCGAGCACAGCCCGAACGCCACGCACGTTGAGGTCGTCGGAAAGATCATCCATCTCCGGCAGAACTACCACTTCGGGCCAGATCCTCAAGCGCCTGGACATAGGCCGCCTGCCGGCCTCCCAGCGGTACAAGCGCCACGACCGCCGATGGAAGCGCTACGAGAAGCAACTGCCCGGCCACCGGGTGCAGATCGACGTGAAGTTCATCGAGCCGCTCGCCTCCATGCCCCAGGGCCGACGCGGCGGCCGCAACACGTACTACCAGTTCACGGCGATCGACGACTGCACTCGGCTGCGGGTCCTGAAAATCTATCCGACGCTCAACCAGACCACTGCCATCCAGTTCGTCGACCACGTCCTGCAGAGGCTGCCGTTCCAGGTGGAGGTGATCCAGACGGACAACGGAGGGTCGAACGCTCTCACCGTATCGACGGCGAGGAGTTCTACCGGCTCCTGGAGGGCGTCATCATCGACGACGCCGACGTCTTCAACGACAAGCTGCGCGAATGGGAGGACTACTACAACTACCATCGCCCCCACGGCGGCCAGACTCCTTATGAACGCCTCAAGCAGAAGACCGCACCCCGGGCGTAAACGATCACCGTCGGTTGCACAGCGTCTCGGCCGCGTCGCCCAGTAGTCTGCCGTACGTAGGCCAAGGCGCGGTCAGCGTCGTACTCCCTGACTCCGCCCGGGGCGGGGACCGGCTTCCCCAGCGGCTGGCAGGAACAGATCAGAAACCCGGTGATTCGGTCAGAAGCCCTGTCCGTCCGTGTTCCAGGCCAGGGTCGGCGCCGACAGGGCCCGCCCGAGGCGAGGCGGCTACAGATTCATCCGGTCATGGTCATAGCGGTAGCGACCACGAGACGACGTCCACTGGCAAGGCCACGGCCAAGCGAACCGGTGGCGGACGCCGCCTCGTTCCAATCGGGCGAAGCTTCATTGCTGCCGGTGGCAAGAATCAGCCCGACTTTGGAGAGCCGTCAGAGGTTGACGACGATGGCCTTGGTCTCCGTGTAGGCATCGATGACGTCGGTGCCGTGTTCCCGTCCGAGGCCGGACTGCTTGAATCCGCCGAAGGGCAGGGGGCCACTGCTCATCTGATTGACCGTATTGATCCACACGGTTCCGGCCTGGAGGCGGTCGGCCATGGTGTGGGCGCGGCTGAGATCGGTGGTGAACACGGTGGCGGCCAGGCCGTAGATGGTGTCGTTGGCGATGTGCACTGCTTCGTCCAGGTCGCTGAACGGCAGTAGGACGGCAACGGGGCCGAAGATCTCTTCCCGGGCGATGCGTGAGGTGTTGTCGAGTCCGGTGACCAGGGTGGGGCCGACGAAGAGGTCATCGGTTTCGTCGTGCGGGTTGCCGATGATCTCGCCCCCCTCCTTGCGGGCCAGGTCGATGTAGCCGGCGACCTTCTCGTAGTGACCACGAGAAGCTAGGGGGCCCATGAGGACCTGTGGGTCGAATGGGTCACCCATCGGGATCTTGGCCATGTTGGCTGCCAGGAGGCGGGTGAACTCCTCGCGCACGGACTCCTGGACCAGTACGCGGGTGCCGGCCACGCAGCTCTGGCCGCTGCCGGCCGAGAAGGCAAGGGCGGAGGCTGCCGCGGCGGCCTCCAGGTCGGCGTCTTCGAAGACGATGAACGGCGACTTGCCACCCAGTTCGAGGGTGACGCGCTTGAAGTCGCGGGCGGAGGTCTCCAGGACGTGTTTGCCCACGGCGGTGGACCCGGTGAAGCTGATCTTGTTGACGTCCGGGTGGGTGATCAGGGCCTCGCCCGTGCTCCGCCCCGGACCCGTGATGATGTTGAGGACACCGTCGGGAAGGTCGGTGTGCTCATGGACGAGCTCCGCCATGCGCAGCACGCTCAGTGAGGTCTGCTCCGAAGGCTTGGCGACGACCGTGTTCCCGGTGGCCAGTGCAGGGGCGATCTTGTAGCCCATCTGCAGGAGAGGACCGTTCCAGCCGGCGACCGCGGCAACCACACCCAGCGGGGAGCGCCTGGTGTACTGAAGCTGGCCGGGGGCCGAGGGGGCGGTGGCTCCGTAGATCCGGGTCGGCCAGCCCGCATAGTGGCGGTAGACCTCGACGGTGTGATCGACCATCCATCGTGTCAGCGACACCGGTCCTCCCATTTCCAGGGTGTCCAGGGTGGCCAGTTCGTCGGCGTGCGACTCGATGACTTCGGCGATCTGGTACAGCACGCGGCTGCGCTCGTCGGGGCTGATAGCCGCCCAGGCAGGGTCTTCGAAGGCGCGACGCGCAGCAGCCACCGCGGCATCAACATCCGCGCGCCCGGCTACCGCGACCGTGGTCACCTCGGCACCCGTCATCGGGTCGATGGAGGCCACGACTGCGCCGTCGGCGGCAGGCCGCTCCGTTCCATCAATGAACAGACCGCGCGGTTCCCCAGCGAATGCAGGAGAGGGCCGATTCGTGGCAGGAGTGAAAGGGGTGGTCATAGCGAGAAGTCCTTCTCTTCGGGGTGGTAAGGCACGCGTCGTGGTGATCGGGCGCCCTCTTCGCCGGCAACCAGAGAGGCCGGCCCGGGTGTGCTGAAGCGGATGCTTCCTTGCACCGTCGGCAGGCCATCGCGAGGTGCCGTTCGTGGATGGTGTGCCACAGGTCCAAGCGGGCGGGTGTATGCGGGCGGCGCGGGTGTGGGGTGTTCAGTCCAGGTCGGCCATGTCGAGGACGAACCGGTAGCGCACGTCGTTGCGGCGCAGGCGCTCCAGGGCTTCGTTCACCTGCGAGGACGGCAGCAGTTCGATGTCCGCGGTGATGTCGTGGGCGGCGCAGAAGTCCAGCATGGCGGCGGTTGCGGGCATGCCGCCGCTGCCGGCGGAGCTGAGCTTCTTGCGCCCCGTGAGGAGGGCGGTGGTCTCCACGGTGACGGGCCCGAGGTATCCGAGCTGGCTGAGGGTGCCGTCCATGGCGACGAGCTGGAGGTACGGGGCGAGGTCGTGCGGCGCGGAGATGGTGTCGATGATGACGTCGAAGCGGTCCCGCGCCGCGGCCAGCTGTTCCGGGTCGCTGGACACGAGGAGGTCGTGGGCGCCGAGGCGGCGCGCGTCGTCGGCCTTGTCGGGTGAGCGGCTGATGACCGTCGTCGTGGCGCCGAGCGCCACGGCCATCTTGACCGCGAGATGTCCAAGGCCGCCGAGCCCCGCCACGGCGACCTGACTCCCGGGCCCCACACCCAGGGCCTGGAGCGGCTCCCAGACGGTGATACCGGCGCAGAGCAGGGGAGCAGTGGCAGCCGGGTCAAGGCCCGCGGGGAGGTGGTGGGTGAACCGGTCGCGGACGATGTATTCGCGGGAGTAGCCGCCGAGGGTGTGCGAACCGTCCTGTCGGTCGGTGCCGGCGTAGGTCAGGGTCGGGAAGTCGTGGCAGAAGTTCTCCTGGCCCGCCCGGCACATGGCGCACTCACCGCACGAGTCGACGATGTTGCCGACCGCGACGGGGTCGCCGACGGCGAAGCCGGAGACGCCGGACCCGGTCGCGGCGACGACGCCGGTGAATTCGTGGCCCGGTACCAGCAGGTGCCCAGCCTTGCCGTCGTGAACGTCCAGCGCGTGCAGGTCGCTGTAGCAGACGCCGCAGTAGTCGACCCGCACGGCGAGGTCGTCTGCGCGCAGGTCGCGACGTTCGATCGGGCCGCGCTGCAGCGTGCCGGTCGTGCCGTCCGCCTGCCATCCAGTGGTGGGACGCATGACATCTCCTTAAACAGACTGTTCCGTCTATTCGAGAGTAAGCGCCCTTCCCGCAAGAAGCAAACCAACTGTTCTGTCTGTTAACGTCGTGGGCATGACGGACCAGCCCCTCACCTCACGCGGAGCCGCGACCTACCAGCGGATCCTCGACGCGGCGACGCAGGAGTTCGCCGAGCACGGCATCGCCGGCGCCCGTATCGAGCGGATCGTGTCCGCCGCGCGCAGCAACAAGGCGCAGCTCTACGGCTACTTCGGCAACAAGGAGCGGCTCTTCGACGCGATCTTCTTCGCGTCCCTGGAGCGGATCACGAACGTCGTGCCGATAGACGCCGACGACCTCGCGGACTGGGCGGTGCGCCTGTACGACGAGTACCTCCGGCACCCCGACCTGATCCGGCTGGCCACCTGGGCCCGCCTGGAACGCCGCCCGGCCGGACACCTCGTCGAGGGACGCGAGCAGTACGACGACCGCAAGCTGCGCGCCATCGCCGAGGCCCAGGCCGCAGGGCGCGTGCGCCAGGGCGACCCGTTCGACGTGATGGCCCTCGTCATCGCCATGTCGATGGCCTGGTCACCGGTCAGCAACGTCTACGCGGCGACCGCCGACGAACCTGTCGAGCTGCACGAGCAGCGCCGCACGCTGCTGCGCGAGACCGTCCAGCGCGCCGTCGCCGCGCACTGACACGGCGCGGGCCACCAGCGAAGGCCGCCTTCGTCCCGCGCACCGGGAACGCCCGGGGGAAGATGCAGTACGAACAGAGAATGTACGCCCGCCTCAAGTTCCTTGAACTGATGGCCGAGCTGAACGAGACCACGTTCGAGGCGTTCTTTCACCGTTTGATGTGCGCCCGCTATCCCGAGTTCCTGGATGTCAGACCCGCGGAAACCTCGGATACCAGGGCTCCGACGGGCTCATGCTGCACGAATCCAGACTGACCGCCGCGGCATGCACCCCGATGGGCTCGCGCAAGCTGTGGCACGAGTGCAGGCAACTGGACCTCGCCCTGGCCGAGGACGTACTCGGCTGCCGGATACCGATCCAGCCGGTCGTACACGGCATCGGCATGGAAGACCTTGCGCCACTGCTCAAGCACCTGCGCGACCAGCGCAGGGCAGCGGATCCGCTGATGCCGCTGGCCGAGGTGGACCCGCTCAAACTCGGCTTCAACCGGATCCGGGAAGAGGCCCGCGAGGATCTGCTGCGCGGCATGCGGCAACGCCATCTGGTCGAGGCGCTCTACACCGGCACACTGCGGGCCGTGGAGCACGATGAGGTCGCCCAGGGCTTTCGCGTGTACTAGGAGCAGGTCCGCCGCGACTTCCCCGATCCCGAAGACGTGCTGTGGCAGCTGGAGATGTACGTTCTGGGCAACGGCAGCGTGCCGCCACGCACACAGCGCGCGGCCTGGGTCGTTCTCGCGCACTTCTTCGAACGGTGCGACATCTTCGATGCACCCCCTCCGGGATGGTCCGGGCCGCTGGGGATCCCGGCATGATCACCCCGACGAAGGGCATCGCTCCCGACCGGTGCCTGCCGGCCGTGGGAGCGCAGATCCTCCTGGGCCTGGACGCAATACCGGTGCTTTAGGGCTTCTTCCGTGGGCCGGGGACGAAGGGGAATCGGGACTGGCCGTAGTGGTCGTCGATCATCCCGAGGTCGGTCTGGCAGATGCCGGTGTGGGTGAGGGCCACGTCCAGTGGTCCCAGTGGTCCCAGCGGCGCCGGCTTGTGCCCCCGGGCCTGGATGGGTCCTGCGGCGTGGTCGATGGTGTAGGCGAGAACGGTCATGGCGCCTCCATTTGGGGGCGGGGACTGAGGGCGAGGGCGATCGCGACCTCGATGTGCCGAGGGCGGTCCTCGGGCGGGACGGTGAGGTGCTTGACGCCTGCGGCGACGGCGAACAACTGGTAGGCCAGCTCTTCGGCGGTCACACCCGGGGTGCGCCCTGGCGCTCCCTCATCGCTCAGGACGGCAGCGAGCGCGTCGACGACGAAGCGCTCCAGGTCCTGCAGGAGCGCTTCGCCAAGCGCGCTCGCCGCGGCGAGTAGTTCATTCACCGCTTGGCTGGTGGCGGTGGCCGCGGGTCCGTGCACTGCCGTCAATGCGCCCAGCAGCCGGTCGTGCGGGGGCAGTTCCGTCCGGCGGAGTTCCTGGGTGACGGCGGTCCGGGTTTGGGCAACGACACGTTGCAGGCAGGCGTGGAAGAGCTCCTGCTTGTTCTTGAAGTGCAGGTACAGCCCCTGGCGCGAGAGTCCGGCCGCTATGGCGATGTCGTCCATGGACGTCTTGCGCAGACCGAAGCGCAGGAAGACCGGAACCGCCGCGTCGGCGATCTCCTCGCTTCGGGACAGCTCCTGCTCGTCCCCGCCCGTCATGCGCGCACCCGCTCTCCCTGTGCGAGCGGGGCGTAGTCCACGTTGGTCAAACCCACGCTGACCTCCCACAGTCGGCGGGCCAGGTCGGCGTCCTGGGCGCGCTTGGCAATGCGCCCGGCACTGACCGGGCCGCGGTGCTCATACATGTACGTGGGAGACCACAGGCTGCCGCCCGCCGCGTACGGGTCGGTGGCAGCGCGGAGGATCGGGCGGGCCCCGTGCAGCGTGGGCGTCCCCAGATACGGGTCGAGGACCTTGTCCATCAGCCAGCCCTGCGTGCGCGAGAGGTTGCTCTTGGACCAGCCGGGGTGGGCGGTCGTGGCACGCACGTGGGCGCCCGCGGCGGCAAGAAGGTTCTGCAACTCCAGGGTGAACAGCACGTTGGCGAGCTTGCTCTGCCCGTACGCGGCCAGCGGCCGGTACTTGCGCCTCTCCCAGTTGAGGTCATCCAACTCGATCCGGCCGATGTGCTGACCGGTGCTGGTGACCGTGGTCACCCGCGAGTCAGGCGTAGCCAGCAGGGTGGGCAGTAGCTGGCCGGTGAGGGCGAAGTGCCCCAGATGGTTGACGCCGAACTGCATCTCGAAGCCCTGCTTCGTACGCGAGAAGGGCGGCGTCATGATGCCCGCGTTGTTCACCAGCACATCCAGGCGCCCATGATGGGCCTGGAAGCCGGCGGCGAACGCGGCCACCGAGTCCAGGTCCGCCAGGTCAAGTGCGGCGACCTCCACACTCCCGCGCGGACCGGCCGCCTCCACCTTCTCAGCCGCAGACGCGCCCCGCTCCTGGCTGCGGCAGGCCATCACGACGTGCGCACCATGCGCAGACAATTCCCGCGCCACCTCAAAGCCGAGACCCGAGTTCGCCCCGGTCACCACCGCGGTCCGGCCCACCAGGTCGGGGATCTGGCGTTCTGTCCAGTGCTCCATCGTCATCACACTCCCTCGTTGAATATCAAGCTTGACGCAATAGGCCAACTTTGTCTAGTTAGACAAGTCGAATGCCCGAAGCCTGTCGGAGGGAGGCGCCTCGCGCCATCGGGCGAAGCTGGCACCGCCACCGCTACGTACGGTCATCATCGATGCCGAGACGGGCTAGCACATCGACGTCCTGCCCGACCGCAAGGCCGCAACCTTGGCGACCTGGCTGCGTGGGAAGAAGAGGATCGAGGTCGTGTGCCGGAACGGCATCTGCGCCGCGAGGCTCTCCAGATCACACCGGACCCCTGCCAACTCCGCACTCAGCACTCAGCACTCAGCACACGGTCAACGACACGAACCGATCAAGAAAACACGCCATCACGGACCGAGCATGACCAAGCCCTACTAGCGTCCATGAGGGTTCGGGTCCCGCAGGCCATCAGCGCGACCAGACGCAGCATCGGGTAACCGGCGGGCCCGTTCGGTCCGGCCTTCGCCTTGGGGAACACCAACAGGTTCGCGGGGGACTGTCCTGAAGTTTGTGTATGCCCCGGTGTGACCTGTCTGGCATGAGATGTGGTCTCTGTCGGGGAGGATCACCGATGGGCAGCAAGGACGAGTGTTCCCGCGAGAGTTCGGACGTCGTGCGCACGGGGGCTGAGTTGGCGGGACTGACCGAGCTGGACCGGAACTGGCCGAGCAGCTGGTGTACCGGGCCGGCAGCGAGGGACTCAACCTGGTCGGGGAGAACGGCCTGCTCAAGGGGCTCCTCCACGAATACGTGTATGCGGGACCAAGATGGCTGTCGTGGTGGGGTTTTCCCCAGGGTGCCAGTGGGTGCAGCAGCACTGGTGAGTGGCGGGGTGTCCGGCTGCCCCGCGGGGACCGGTTCCGGTGAGCATGGTCACTCGTCCGCACGTCGTCGCATCATCTGCACTCGGGAATCGCTCATGGCACGTGTCCGCCTCCCCCTCCGGTCCGCACACCGCATGATTCCGGCCGTCATCCTGCTCGCGGTCACGGTCGGCGGTCTCGCAGCCTGCGGCAACGACGAGGAGCCGAACCGGCGGGACCCCGGGCCCTCCTCCGCCCCGTCACGCCCAGGGGCGGACCGGGCGGCCGGGCAGACGCTTCACATGGTTGACAACGGTGGTCACCGTCTCGCGTTCCATGTCACCGACGGGCACGGCCCTACCATCGTGCTCGACTCGGGCGGCGGCGAGGACTCCTCCTACTGGAAGGACATCGTTCCCAAGCTCGGCGCGGCCACCGGGGCCAAGATCATCACCTACGACCGGGCCGGTCTCGGCAAGAGTGACGCCGTCTCCGGACCCTGGCAAGTGGAAGACGCCGTCGGCGACCTGAAGACGGGCCTCCAGAAGCTCGGCGTGACCGAGAACGTGCTCCTGGTGGCCCACTCACAGGCAGGTGAGATCGCGACCTACTTCGCCAAGGAGAACCCGGGGCTGGTGACCGGCGCCGTACTCGTCGACGCAAGCCTGCCCCCGCTGTACACGGACGAGGAGACGGCTCGCCTCGCCGCCGCGAACCAGCCCGCCGTCGACGCTGCCAGGAAGGATCCCACCGAGCCCCGGAACAGGCAGCTGATCTCCGTCGCGGAGAGCTACGTCCCGTTGCACCAGGCGTACCACCGCGCTGCCTGGCCCGGCACCGTTCCGGCAACCGTCATCGTGTCGGAGAAGACCCCGTTCGACGGCTCGCCCGAAGACGCCAGGCGTTGGCGGGATGCCGCCGCGACCTTCGTGCGGCAGGGCCCGGACCGGACACTGGTCACCGCGAAGGGCAGCTCGCACGACGTCCCCAAGGACCGGCCCGCCCTCGTGCTCGGTGAGATCGAGAAGATCGCACGGGCGACAAGCTGATGAACGGGACCGGACGCTACGGCCCAGGTGCCTCGCGGTGACGTGATGTACGCGGCGGGGACTGCGGCAGCCCATGACCGACGCCAGGGTCGGGCTCCGGCGTTGGGGGTACCTGCCGTGCTCGGCGAGCGGCACCCGTCAGGTGGTCGACCGCGTGCATTCTCGGCCCGTGCCGCAGAGGGCCGGCTCCGCGATCACCGGCCCCTGCCGGGCGGGTATCGGCACCGCGAAGCCTGTCCTGGTCGGGGTAAGACCGGCGGATCCTCCGCGCTCAGCCGTCGTACGGAGGATGTTTGCGCGCGGAGGTCGGCCGGCTGGCGGCCGCGATACCCGCGGAGCGACGACTCCGAGGTGCAGTCGAACCGGATACGGCAAGCCACCTGGTCACCCTGCACCACCAGCCGTTCGATCTGGAAGTACGGGTCCGGAATCTCCGTTGTGTCACGGCGCAGCATGTCCTGAAAGCCGAGGCGCCGAGCCGATACCGGCCGAGCCCGCCGCAGCCGCGACTCGTTCGAGGCGACCGGCGCCGTCTGTCGGAGCAGGGGACCGGTGCAGCAACTGTCTGCGTCCCGGGCCGGACTCACCCCAGAGTCTTCGCCCTCTCCAGCACCTCGGCAGGGGCCTTGGCCACTGATCCGGTGTCGAAGGGAGGCTGCGGGTCGTATTCGGTGCAGAGCTGAATCGCCTGCGCCGTCACCTCGTCGGTGAGCAGTGCGGACAGATGCAGGGCCATGTCGATACCGGAGGAAACCCCGGCCGAGGTGATGACCCGGCAGTTGCGGACGACGCGCTCGGGGGTGTGGACGGCACCGTACGACTCCAGTTCGGCGACGGCCTCCCAGTGGGTGGTGGCGGACAGGCCGTCGAGCAGGCCGGCCGCGGCGACAACCAGGGCGCCGGTACAGACCGAGGTCGTGAAGCGGGTGCCGGCGTGGATCCGGCGCACCCAGTCGAGGAAACCGGGGTCGTCCATCATGACCCGGCGGCTGTTACCGCCCGGGATCAGCAGGACGTCACAGCGTTCCACCTCGGAATACCGGGTTGGTACACGCATCGTCAGGGAGCCGAGTGCATCCTGCACCATTCCTGGCTTCGCCGTTACGAACCGGACGGTGGCGCCGGGCATGTACGCGAGTACCTCGTAGGGGCCCATCGCGTCGAGCGGCTCGAACTGGTCGAAGAGGGGGACCACGATGTCCATGCGGCGCAGCATAATCACCGGCCGTCAGCGTCCCGTCAGGGAACGCCCCACGCCCCGGGGCACCGGATGGCCTGGCGCAGCGCCCACCGGACGTCGATCTCCTGCCCTGCTCGAATCCGCCCCCGGCGAGTTGCTGTCGCGTCAGGCGAGCCGTACCGGCCCGGAATCATGGCCTCGTTCCCGGGTGTGTCCAGCCGCAGGTCCGGGGCGGGAACGGCGAGCGCACCGAGGCAGGCGACCGACGCGAGCAGGACGGGCACGGGGCGGCGCGGGACGAACTGGGTCCAGCGTGTGCTCCGGTTCCGGCCCGACCGCGGCCGCCGCACAGCAGCCTTGAGGCCGCCGTGAACTCGCTATGCGGGCCCGCGGTTCTTCCGGGGCTCGTCGGAATCCGTGGCCCGGACCGGTACGCGCATTCGCACCCAGGAAAGGACCTGTTCGGAGTCCAGCCCCGGGGCCCACGCGTCGGCCTGCCCGCTGCCCTCTTTTGGCAGGGGCCCCACGCCCAGCACCCTCAAGCCGGCACGTGACGCCGACTCGACTCCTGGGAGGGAGTCCTCGATCGCGAGCGCGGACCGCGGTGCGACCCCGCACAACGAGGAGGCCCTGCTGTAGACATCGGGCCATGGTTTGGGCCGCACGGGCTGCTCCGACTGGTCGTCCGGTGTCTCGTGCGACTCGTCGAAGTCTCGCTGCACGGTTGGCACGACGACGTGGCGGAAGTACCGGCGCAGGCCGGCGCGAAGCAGGCTCTCGTCCACCACCTCCATCGGGCAGTTACTGGCGACGGCCAGGGGAAGCCGATGCCAGCACAGCCGAACGAACTCGGAGGCGCCCGGCATGGTCACCGGATCCTCCGCGACGAGGGACATGAAGTGCGAGAGCAGAGCCGTGGAGAAGTCGGAGGCCAGATCGGGCTTGTTCGTCTCCTGCGCCATCAGGCGGCCGCAGTCGAGGTAGTGCACTCCTTTGGCCCGCTCGGCGAAACCGGGTGGCGTCTGCAGTCCGAAGTCACGGAACGCCCGTGTGCGGGCGTCCTGCCAATGACGCTCGGTGTCCATCAGGGTTCCGTCACAGTCGAAGACGATGGCCTCGGGTGACCAGTTCGGCAGGGTGCGTGAGAGGGGCGTCACGGTGGCCTCCTTGAGGGTCCGCGCGTTGCAGGACCACGAATCGCGGTGATGCCGGCTCACGTGCAGTGCGTCGGGGCCGTCTCCGTTCCCTTCCGGTTTCCGGTTTCCGGTGCCAGAAGGGTCCGTATTTGGGGCATCAGCCGCAAAAGGAAAACATTGCGACGGCTACGTTATTTCTGTCTCGAAACGAGGCGCAATCACCATTTCGAGTGCTCGCCCGTCAAGCGTCCATGGTGTATGTGCTACTAAGGAGTAGAGCGGCTGGGACGGCCCTGACTGACCGTCATGAATGGCGCGGAGAGCATGACTTGAGGGAGCCGTCGACCCAGGCTCCCTCCTGGGGGACGGGGCGCCGCCGTGCGATGCGGGTGGCCAGGAAAGGCACCTGGTCGGGTCACGTATCACCCGCACGCGTGCATCTTCGAAAGATAGACGCACCAACCCGCGCACAGTTGACGCCGGACTGCGCCACGCGTACGCGGGCGCACTACATTTTCCGTCGTTCATTCCACGACAAGCGGAAAGCGCGGAACTGTGCAGGAACGGGCCAGAGAAACCCGCAGATCACTCCTCGAGGCGGCCGCCTGCCTCTTCGCCGAGCACGGATACGCGGGGACCAGTGTCAATGACATAAGCGCCCGGTCCGGACGAACCAGCGGCTCCGTCTACTTCCACTACAGCAGCAAAGAGGGCATCGCCCTCGCCGTCGTCCGAGACGGCTTCGCCACGTGGTCCGGCCTTGCCACGTGCTACGCCGACCGCACCGTGCCACCGATGGAGCGCCTCGTCGCGCTGAGCCACAAGATCGCCCGGGCGCTCGCCGAAGACTCCCTGACGCGCGCGGGCGCCCGTCTCTGGGCGGAGCGTGACGCCATCAACGTCCGTCTCCCCGACCCCTTCGTTCTCTGGACGATGGCAGTGACGCGGCTGCTGGCTCAGGCGCGGAACCACGGTCATCTGGCCGCCCACGTCCGGCCTGCCGCCACCGCCCGGACTCTGGTCCGTGCGTTCTTCGGCTTCTGTACCCTCACTGAGGCACTCGACGGGCCCGAGGCCCTCAGCGGCCTTGTCTCCGACTGGTGGGAACTGACACTGCCCGCACTCCTTTCAGGCCCGCGCTCGGTAGCGGCGCCGGGGCGGCATGCGACGCCGGGAGAGAGCGTCACGGCATGCGGCACCTGTGAAGCAGCCTCGCCGAGGCCTGAAAGCTCCGGCTCCGCGCTTCTTGCGACGGGCGACGCATAGCCGAGAGGGCAATCGAGCCCGCCCCCCACAGACGGGCAGCGGAGGGGCGGCCCCTCAACTCAGCCCGCACAACCGACACCCGGGAATTGCCTCCGGACAGTGCGGGAACAAGGACCTCGACAATCCTCATCGTCGCTGCGGAGAGGCGCCTTCTGCTTACGTGATCACCAGCCGAACGGATCACTTCGTGAAACCCCGAGGTCAAAGGCCCAGGAGCCGTTCGGCGGTACCGTGGGCCATGCGGTTCTCGTCCTCGACACACATGTCTGCCTCGTCGAGGAAGGCTGCGACGCCTTCGTTTCCCACGAACGGATAGCCGACCGCGAGGACGATGCGCTCGATGCCAAGGGTCTCCACGCAATTCCGGAGCTGGGCCTGGTTCCACATGCCGCTCGGTGTGATGTGGACATCGTGCTTGGAGTAGTCCGCGAACGGTCGGTCCAGTTTCGTGATCCCCTTTAGGCAGCAACTCCTCGGTCCTGCAACTGCCTCAACTTCTTCAGCCGGGACGCCCGGCAACGGCTCCTCTGGTTCATCCCGGCTGTCGGCACGGACGGCGCCGGCCTGCTGCTGGCGGCCGTCGGGACGCAGGAGCTCGTCGAACCGTCCAGCGACGACATGTACTGTGAAACCAAACCGGACCGCTCGTGTGTGAACGCGATGCAGGTTGCCACGCCGGTCCAGCACCGTACTGCCCCTCAGAGGACCTCGCATGCCTGATCAGCCGTTCTTGGACGCGCGGCGCACCAGTCTGCTTGTCCTGGACTACCAGCACGGCATCGTGCAGCAGCTGTCGGACGCTGACGGTCTGCTCAACCGCGTCAACGCAGCCATCGCCGGCGTTCGCTCCCACGGCGGTCACGTCGCGTGGGTACGGGCCGCCCTCGACGACGCCGACTTCGATGCCATTCCTGAGTCGAGCGTCATGGCGCCCAGGGCGGCTCCACAACATCGTCTCCTGCTGCACGCTGACGCGCCCACCACGCGGATCGATGAGCGTCTGGTCCCGCAGCCGGACGACATGATCGTCCGTCGCCCCCGGATCGGTGCCTTCACCACAAGTGATCTCGACGAACAACTGCGTAGCCGGGACGTCACCACGGTGATCCTTGCGGGCATCGTCACCAGCGGAGTCCTGCTCAGCACCGTCTTCGAGGCGCTCGACCGAGACTATCGCGTCGTCGTTCTGCACGATGCCAGCGGCGACCGTGACCCCCAAGTGCACGAGTTCCTGACCGAGAAGATCTTTCCCAGGTACACGGTCGTGGTCAGCGCTGACGAACTGAACTCGCTGTGGCTGATGAGCAGTCAAGAGCAAGCGGTGGCAGAGGCACACGGCGACGCGCCCCGCACTCAGTGACTGCCAGAGGTGCGGAGCCCGTACAGGTGAAGGGTCAGCTGTGCGAGGCGTACGGCACGAAGTTCCCCTCCCACGCGTCGGGCATGAGTGCCGGGCGAGGGCCCTCGGTGTGCTTGAAGCCGCGGACGTGGACGGTGCCGGGGGAGCGTCCAGGCCGAGCTCGCACGCCGTGCCCCGGCCGACTGGCGCACCCCGGCTTTCCTGACCGCGCCGACCACACCAGGCCCGCCCGTCCGGTACCCGTACGACCGTGACCACGCTTCAGCCCCGGACGGCCGCGACAGGCGGGCCGCACCTCCACCACCGGTGAAGACGGAGATGCCTCGTGACCGCGGCCACCTACCGGTACGTCGACCTGCCCGACGCATCCGTGGTCACCACCGCGCGCTGTCGGCGGCGCCGGAGAACATCTCCGACACGGTCGCGGCCCGCGCGATGATGTGCATCCATGGCGGCGCCGGCTTCGGCAAGACCCTCGCCGTCAACATCTGCCTGCGCGCACTCGTACCCGGCGAGGACGTCCGCAAGATCACCTTCCGGGCCCGTCCCACCGCCCGCGCAGTGCGCGACGAACTGTTCACCGTGCTTGACCTCGCCGGCGAGCCGCCGCGTCACCCCAGCGAGTTGGACCGCCTGCTGAAGACCGCCCTGGCCGACTGCCCCCGCACCTTCCTGGTGGACGAGGCGCAGCGTCTTCCGGGGCCGGGACTGTAAATCGTTCGGCTCTGCCTCACATTCGGTGGTGACGGAGAGTGTCGCTATCCGAGGAGGATGCGGTGGCGGAGCAGGGTGAAGCCTGCTCGTCCGTGCATCTGGCGTGCGATCCGCTTGGTTTTGGTGTTCACGCCCTCGGTGGGGCCGTTGCTGTACGGAAGCGTGAGCGCGGCGATCACGGCGTCGCGGTCTCGGTCCAGGCCGCGGGTGAAGGCGTGCAGATGAGGCAGATCGGCTGTGCGGACCTGGGTGATCCAGCAATCGAGCTTGGCGGCATGTTCTGGGCGAGGAGTCAGGAGTTCGGCGAAGTCCCCGATGCAGGCGGCCAGTTGGGTCATCTCATGGCAGGCGGCGGTGAGCCGGGCCAGAAGATCGCGATACTCGGTCTTGAGGTTGTCGGGCCGGGTGAGCAGCATCCGAGCGAGGCGGCGCGGGGAGATGTGGCTGCGGTCGGTATCCGCACGGCCCTGGTTGATGTACTTGTCCAGGAGGTTCAGGCAGCCGGTGAACCCGAGGGCCTTGATCTCTTCGAAGAGGTGCTGGACGGGGACGCCGGGTTCCTCGGCCCGGCGTTTGCGCAGGTGCTCGCGGTAAGGCTCGACGAGGCTGGCGCGGTACTTGGGGACGCGGAGCATGCGCTCGGGCCGGTCGGCTCGCGCGTAGCGTTTGACGGTGTTCAGGGCCAGTTCCAGGCGGCGGGCGCATTCGAGCAGCACGCCCTGATCGAGCAGGCCGTGGACCTGGTGCCAGCGTTCCAGGGTCGTCTGCGCGCGGGGTCCCTCGTAGATGGGCGCGTCCAGCACGGCGGCCCAGCAGGTGCTGTGCGCCTGACCTCGCTCAAGACGGCTTCGCACAAGTTGTGCCACAGATGCCACCGATCACCGACCTGCGTCGCACGGGGCAGGGCACGGCGGATGGCCTCGGCGTAGGTCGCGGAGCCGTCGCGGCACACGACGTCGATGCCCGGATGCTCACGTAGCCACGCCTCCAGGGTGACTGCCGTGCGGTCGGGCAGCACGTCGATCCGCTCATGCGTCTCGGCATCGATGATCACGGTGGCGTAGCGGTGCCGCCGGCGCAGAGCGAAGTCGTCGACGCCGATCACACGGGGCGTCCGCCCTGCGGGCAGCGGGATGCGCAACAGGGCACGCAGAGCCGTGTGACGCGAGACGCCCGCCGCGGGTATCGCCAGCAAACGTGCCCCCGCCCGGCCCGCTAACTCCTTGACCACGGCCTTGACTTGCCTGGTCAGACAGGTGGTGCGTCGCTGGTATCGGTCCAGGACTCCGGGCACCTGCTCGCGGAAAGTATGTCGGCAGCCGCGAGTGGGGCACACCAGACGCCGCACCCGCACACGGACCACCACCCGTCGGCTGTCGACCGGTACGTCAGCCACAGTCCGCCAGTGGTAGCCGTGCACCCGCCCCGACGACGCCCCGCACACCGGGCAGACCGCCGTGTCCTGCGGCGTTCGTGCCCGGACCACGATCAGCTCGCCCTCGTCGGCGACATCCGCGATGACCAGCGGGGACAGGCCCGAAAACACCATCTGGACGAGCTCGTTGACATCTTTCACGTGACTATCAACGAACCTCACGACTCTCCGTCACCACCGAATGTGAGACAGAGCCGTTCGTTTGACAGACCCCGCATCGGCGAACAGCAGCGACAGCAAAACCGCCGCTACCTCGCCGTCCTCGGCGACCAGCCACCCCTGACCGCCAGCAAGCGCCCTCACCGTCCAGGCACGCCCCCCGAACCGCACCTGGCACCCCAGCCTCACCACCGGCCTGCCCGGCACCCCGCCTTTGGCCGCCCTCACTCTGCCGCCTGCGCCCACACCGGCATCCGCTCATGCACCGGCGCCGCCAAGTCCGCCGTCAGCCGTCCCGCCCACAGCGCATGGAACAGCGCGGGAAGCACGAGCAGCGGATCCCCGACCCTGCGTACGCCCTCCGACAGCGGCGCCGGTTCAGCGAACGCCTCCTGCAGCGCGACAGCCAGCAACCGATCACCGTGGTGCCGCGGGTGCCGGTATCCGGCCAGCCAGGTCACATTGCGCCGGTAGATCGAGTCGACAGGCCCGAGCACCCAGTACCGCCAGCCCACCGCCGCACAGACCTCTCCGACCACCGCAGCAAGAGACCGCTGCCGCCGAGACAGCTCCCCTCTCCCTGTGCAGTCGGCAAGCACTCCCTGGCCATCGGCCAGCCGGAGCATCAGCTGCGGAGCATGCGCCCGCACCTCGCTCGGCCCATGCCACCGCAGTTCAAGTGGCCGGGCGGCCAGACCGCTGACACGCGGGTCGCGGTCGAGGAGCATCACGTGCAGCCGCATCGCCGCGGACCCGTAGTGCACCAGCCGTCCGGTGGTGGCCGACCACCACCATCCCGGTGCCAGCCGCTTGCCTTTGCGGACTGGGAACGATTTCAGCGGCGGACAGCTTTCGAAGACCACCTCGGCGGCGGCCGACGACCACCTCGAACACTCCGCCGCTCCGCCCGCAGCCCGGAACAGCACATCCACCGACTCGACTTCTGGCCGCCGTGCCCTCGCTCCGCTCCGCCCAGCATCCTGCATACACAGCCAAACGGTTTATCGCCCCATCCGGTAATGGGCGACGCGCGGCCCATCGGCGAACGTTCAGCTGCGCCCGGATTGCTCTGCAGCCCAGGCGTAGCCCAGCTCGGCGAGGGCGGCCCGCTGTGTCGCATCCAGCCGGTCACGCCTGGCTTTCTGGTTACTCAAAAACACACCCAGCTTGATCGCCGAACCGTCCGGCAACTTCTCAACGTGCGCCCGCCCAACGACGGTTCTGCCCTCGCGCTGGATGTACTGGGCTAGGGCGGCCAGCCCGCGCTGGAACGCCTGCTGCGCCTTGGACGGCCCCTTCGCCGCGCCCTTGACCGTCGGGGTGGGAGGCGGCTCCTGGTCGGGCTGCACGCCCAGCTTCGACAGCCGTTCCCGCTGCTCGGTGGTCAGCAGTCTCCAGTCCCGGCGTTGTCGTTGGAGCCATCGTCCGATGTCGTCGCCGTCGAAGGTCACGCCGGGTGTGATGTCGGGCAGTGTTCCGTCGGGTTCGTCGGCGGCGAGATCGGCGAGGTGGCGGTAGTGACGTTGCCAGTCGAGTGGCCAGGGGCAGTTCCAGTCGGGATCGATCGCGGTCAGCTGCGCCGCGCGTGCAGCCGCACGCTCGGTGTTCTTGCCGAGGCCGCCCTTGCGGCGGAGATTGGCGATGTGCTGCCCGATGGGTACGGGCCCGTCGCCGGCCGGATCGTCCCAGACCGCGTCCTGGCGGGGCGCGAGGTGCCCAGTGGCACGCCGATGGGCCCGGAACACGGCGAGCTTGGTCTCCCAGGCTTCCTCGCCCGGTTCCCAGACCATCCCGGCCTCCGGGGCGTCGAGGAGCTTCTTGCGCCGCTCCTCCAGCTCTCCTGCCCGCAGCGCCTTCCGCTGCTGGTGCACCCATCGCCCAAGGGGAAAGGACTTCGTCGCTCCTACCTCCGTCTCGACGTCATAGGGGACGGCGTAGAGACCGGTGATCTCGCGTTCCTTCCGCCAGCGGAGCAGGGCTTGGTAGCCCTCGAGCCACACGAGGGATTCGGGTCGGTAGACGCGGGTGCGCAGGAACGCTGCGATGGTCGCCGGGTCGCGTGGGGTGGAGAAGTGCAGCAGCGCCGACTCGACCGCACCGTCGTCGCCGGACTGCTCCTCGGCCCCCGCGCCGTCGGCCGTGACGATCCGGCCCTCGGTGTCGCGTTGGATGTGGGTCTTGCGCTTGCCGCTGGTGAGCGCGCGAGAGGCGAGCTGTTCCACGAGTCGTTCATCATGCGAACGCAGGCCTTGGAGCACAGCGACCAGCCCGGCATACGAGGCGCTGGCGATCATGTCGGTGGGGTCCTCACCGGGTTCGAGGAAGACGGGCACGATGATCCGCGCGACCTTCGTGGAGCCGTCCCGATTGGGCCGAAGGGCCCGGCCGATGTTCTGCACGATCTCGACCTGGGAACCGCGGGTGTCCGCGAAGCAGACGGCCTCCACGCCGCGCTCGCCGGTGATGTCGACGCCTTCCCCGAGGACGCGGCAGCTGGCGAGGAACGCCCGGTGGACCCTGTGCCCGGTGGCGTCGATGCCGTTGGCGAACTGCTTCAGGGCTTCGCGGCGTTCGGTGACGAGGTGGTCGCCGCACAGCCACGCCGACCACACCCGCTCCGGCGGCACGTGCCGGCCGACTTCCAGCTCGTAGAACTGAGCGCCGATCGACGACGCGGGCAGCTCGCCTGCGGTCGCCAGGTCCTCGCCGGTGGCATCACGTGCATACAGCTCACCAGCGGTCTCGGGCAGCTTCTCCGCAAACGCTGCGGCCTCTTCCACCCTCTGGTGGAAGGTCATGACCGTATGCAGGTTGCACGCCGCGGCGTGCTCCAAAAGTGCGGTCTGCAGGAGCGCCAGGCGCCGGCCCCGCCGTGCCTCCTCTGACTCCCCGACGATGGGGGAGGGGTCGTGGATCTCGAGGACGTCGATCTCGAATCCAGCGAGGACGCCCCGCTCGATCGCCTCCGAGAGCCCCAGTTCGGCGCCGGGAAGCCACGCCCCGAAGGTGCCGTCCGGATCGTCGGCCATGCTTGCCAGCTCCACCTCCATTCCGCCCGCGCCCTTCTGCGGGCGGGGTGAGGCGAGGATCCGCGGCGTGGCGGTGAGGTACAGCCGGAAGTCCGCCGGGATGCGGGCGTTGTCGTGGATCGCCGCCCACGGCCGGCCAAGATCACCCGCGGTTGAGTGGGCCTCGTCCACGATGGCGAGGTCGAACAGGGCCATCCGCTGGCCGTAGAGCCGTTCCCCGCCCGCCAGAGCGGTCTCCAGCGGCCCGCGGACCTTGCGCTGGCCCGTCGGGTCCTCCGGGTCCTCGCGGTCCACGAGGGAGGCGTACGTGGCGAACACGACGACCGGCCCGGACCCGGCCCACAGCGCCAGCTGGATCGCATTGGTAGTGGTGCGCACCCCCAGCGAGGTGAGGACGGGATCGTTCTCCAGCGAGCACACCGCCACCATCGCCGCCCGATGCCCGACCGCCCGCCACGCCTGGGCGGTCTGTGCGAGCAGGTCCAGGGTCGGCACGCTCACCAGAATCCGGCCGCCCGGGAAGCACTCCAGCCCGCTCGCTGCAGCCGTGATCGTCTTGCCCGAACCGGTGGCGGACACCAGTGTGCCCCGCGCCCCTTCAGCAGGAACAGATGATCTTGCAAAGAATTTGACCCATTCCCGGATTGCGGTTTTCTGGGTCACCTGATGTTCCCGGAGGCTGATCACGACATTCGATCCCTTCTTTTTCCGGGCGAAATCAGGTTTCTCCACCACGAGCTCGCGGAAGCACCGGACCCGCCAGAGCCAGAGCCAGAGGCGGGGAGCGGGTACCTGTCGATGCCGCCGCGGGCGGGCAGCTCGTCCTCGAAGTCGCAGGCGGCTACGGCCTTGAAGCCCCCGCGCCACAGTGCTCCGAGCACGGCTGCGACGGCCTGGACCACCTCCTCGGCCGGCGCTCCCGCAGTGGCCTCGCATTCCAGCACGGTCGGCCACTGAAGGAAGTCGAAGGGGTGGGCGCGCCGGCCTGTGGCGTAGTCGTTGGGCTCGCCTTCCACGCGCACTGGCCCGACCACCAGTTCCGCGCCAGCGTCCTCGACGAGGCCGAGCAAGTCTCGAAGCCGGCCTACGACCCGCGGAGCGGCCTCCGCGTCCACGTAGATAGAGGCATCCCTGTAAGCGGAGTCTGGATCGAGGGGCGAAGGCCCGCGGTCATTCGTCACGCGCACTCCCTGGAGTCTCCGCCGGGGCCAGGGCCAGGGCGAGGAAGCGCTGGAGCAGCCGCTTGATCGGCTCGTGGTGGTAGTACTCGGCGACCTGCAGGGGCGTCTCTCCGTCGATGGCTGGCAGACGCGGATCAGCACCGTAGGCCAGCAGGATCGCGGTGGAGGCCGTATTCAGGGGGTAGTCCGTCTGTACGTGAGCGTCGCCTTCCAGGCCGATCGCGTGAGTCAGCAGCGTGAGCCCGAAACACACCTCGTCCGGATCGGCCCCAGCGTCCAGGAGCCTGGCGAGAGTCTCATACTCACTCATCTCTACGGCCTCGTGCGCCGGCGTCCACGGCTCCACTTTGGGAAAAGAGCTCGGCCTCAGCGCATCGGAATCCACCATGTTTCCCTCTCCGCCGGCCTTGCCAGGACGTTGCGGACACCTGCCTACTGGGGTGTCCCTACCTTACGCCAATGCTACATGCTGCATCACATTGAGATGTGGACTTGCGGGCCCCCCTCGACAGATCCCCTTCCACGAGGTCCCGTCCGACCCTGATGGCCGGCGTGCCTCGGGGTACATGGTGCCGCATGGCACCGAAGACCGAACGCATCCAGTTCCTGCGGGCCGAGCGGCAACTGCGCCGTATCCGCTCCTTCTACACTGCGGCCATCCTCCTATGGGCAGGGTCCGCGGCCTGGACCGGCTGGCAGGCCCGGGGAGCCGTCAGATGTGGGTGTCCGTCCTCCTCCTAGCCGTCTTCACCGTCCTGCTCGTCACCGCGAGCCTCGCCCTGCGGCGCCTCGCCGTTCCCGCCACAGGCCGGCCCGTACACCACGCTGCCCCGCACAGGCTGCCGAGCACCCGCCGTCACGCCCCTGCCTGAGGGCCCATCACTCTTCCCACGAGTCAATCCGAGCCCCGACTCCGCCTCACCGGGGGCGGAGTCCACGGTCTGCTGACAGTCCACTGCCGGAGGACCACCCCCACCCCTGTAGATGCCCGGGCCGAAGGCCCGTTGACGAGCCCGCGCAGCGGGTCCGTCTTGTGGCGCGCAGCGCCACCAGGTGGCTGGAGCGCAGCGGAAGCCCCCACCGGGGGCGCAGGCCCCCGTGACTCCGGGAGCGCAGCGGACGGAGCGTCACCAGACCGGCGCAGCCGGTCTGGTGAGCGGCGGGACGCGCAGCGTCCCGCCAGCGCTCACGCTCCGCGTGAGCGTTCGCTTGCCTATCGC